>NZ_AP044854.1:4870000-5574101 GCF_054397165.1 Desulforhopalus glucosivorans | reverse complement strand
GCGTAGCAACGCCCCCTCATCATAAAAACAAAACAAGATTCAAATGAATCAACCCGCTCCAGACAACAAAAAAGGTCACTCTTGCGAAAAACCTCACATATCAAAACGTACTGTATAATCATTACAACATTTGCAGAAGCATCAGGTGGAATCACCCGATGTGAAATAGTGGTGTGAATTAACCCTAATATCTTTTTTTGGTCAAAGACGATTTCACGAAGTTTTTCTCATTTCAGATTCATCCATACACACCCTGCCTGATCCCCCGTATTGATTGAGTTTAAAAATATACCAGCCCTCAACCCTTAATTTTCCAGCATTTGAATCAATTGTTTTTTTCTGTCGAGATATGGCATATTTAGACATCTTTCAACAAAGTTATCAACAATTCAATATATTTCGAAAACTCAATATTATTCAATATTACTAAACATAACTCAATATATCTCTATTTTGAACAACTAAAAGTGCTGTAACATCGACATTACGCGGGCTTCAGCCGAATAACAATTTTTAAATTATTTCTTAATATTTTTCCTATACCTATCTCCTCCCACGACGTGGCACTTCTGCTCGCGCGAAGGTAAGCCCCCGTACAGAGGCGGCACCTCCACGTAAAAGTGCTCTACTACACTGAGATATAGTAGTTCCGGTAGTATACACATCATCTATTAAACAAATAGCCTTACCCGATACAGGTATTTTAGGATGAGTCCTGAAGACATTTTTCAGGCTTCTTCTTCTTGCCCGGGCATCAAGGGAAACCTGTGGAACCGTGTTAACCGTGCGCTGTAAAGCGGACGCTGCGATACGCTTGTCTCTCTTGCCAAAACATGCCCTTGCAAGCAATAGAGACTGATTAAAGGTCCTCTCCTGAAGTCTTTTCCTGTGCAGGGGAACGGGCACTATAAGATCACAGCTATCAAAAGCACTCAAATCACATAGTCGGACTAGCTGATGTATCGCCCGTAATGAAGAGAGGTCTTTCTGATATTTTAAGCTGGAAATTAAACTACGAATCTGATCATCATACAGAAAAAGAGAACGACACAACTCAAATGGAGGGGGACGGACAAGACAGTCACCACAGATATAGTTTGCATCCACTTTTGCAGAGATCTCCATTCCACAAATAGAACAAACCGGATCCCCCACCATTCTCAGGCCGTCCATGCAATCTGTGCATATTAACTCCCTGGTATCACCACAGGAAGAAACTCCACAAACATGACAGACAGGAGGGAATAGTAAATCAAGACACCCTTCATATATTTGCTTACCCCACATAATCACAACCCGACTCTTGTAAAAGAAGTCGATTTCCACCCCAGTTTTTCAACGATCAGATGTACTCCACAATACAATTTACGAAAATTTTCGTCCATTGGGTACAGCAAAGTTTGCAATTACTCTCAAACATGGCATAATATGTCGGATTTCAATAGCTAAAGACTCTCAACTACCTAACCCCGATAAACGGGATAAGTGCCTTGGTGGTTTAACTGAACTTACGATTTCAAATTCACTTCCTGAGTTTCTTGTTTTTTACGACAGGCTTTCAGGAGTAAGGCACAAACTAGTATGAGTTTTCACTCCAAACAGCAAAAAGAAACAACCTTATAGGTTATAGATGCAGACTGTCTTTGATCTCATTCACAGGAATTTATTCATGACTTCACCAACCCCCCAGTTGCCCGGCAGCCATCTGAAAAGATTTTTCTTTTCTTTTTCCATACTACTGAGCGCCCTTATTTTAGCGACCACAAGTAGTTGGGCCAGTTCAGGAAAAACAATCTTCCTTCCTCTTAACGTCAAGAGTGCCGAGAATGTTAGTTCACTGACAACAGTTGCCGACGAAAAACTTCAGTTGAGCACAAAAGATACAAAGGTTTCATTTCTTCCACGAAGCGATGCCGGTAAACTCGCCGACTATACAAAAAGTTGGCCACCAGCAGCAGACAGTCTGCAAAACATTGCATCCAAGACCCAGGCTGATAACATTGCCGCGGGTAATCTCACTATTATCGGCAGTCAGGTTGCAGTGGACGTTAAACTATTTGACCTCTTTGCTCCAACTAGTCCTACCTACTATTTCAAAACCGGTAACTCCCTTGATGATCTTCCCAAGATGCTAAGCGAAATTACCCGGGAAATTGAGACCTATCTCGATAAGGATTTCAGAATTGGTTCAATCGCCCCTGAGGGTAACAAACGTATCGACTCCGGTGCTATCCTGAGAAAAATCACAACTAAGCCAGGGGATGTATACAGTCAGGAAGCCCTGCGTACTGACCTGAAAGCCATTTATAAGATGGGCTATTTTAACAACGTACAAATTGACGTGAGTGATAGTCCCAAGGGCAAAAAGGTTGTATTCCGAGTTATTGAAAAACCGGTGATCAAATCAGTTACCTTTAGTGGAATTGATGAACTCAAAGAAGAAGACGTCAAAGAAGCAGCCAACATTAAAGAACACTTTATCCTCAACCCTGCAAAAATTAACCTTGCCGAAGAAGCCATTAGGCAACTGTACAAAACTAAAGGGTTTTACAACTCTGAGGTGGAATCAACAATCAGCTACCCAGATGACAGTGGTGCCGTTGTCGAATTTTCCATTAACGAAGGTAAGGAAGTGTATATTAAGGAAATCTCTTTTGAGGGTAATGCCACCTTTGAAGATGACGACCTGCTTGATGAAATTGAAACCGGCGAGCGCTGGTTCATGTCCTGGCTGACTGAGTCAGGTCTGCTTGACATGAATAAGATTGAGCAGGATGGACAGAGAATAGTTGCATTTTACAATAACCACGGCTTCTTAGAGGCCAAAATAGGCGAACCTGTTATCACCCAGAAAGAGGAATGGCTCTACATTAAATTTGTCATAGCAGAAGGGCCGCGCTTTCGTGTTGGAACCGTGGATTTCACAGGAGATCTGCTTAAGGGTAAAAATGAACTCCTCAATCTTCTCTCCATTAGAAAAGAGAAATGGTTGAGTCGCCAGACCGTCCGTGAAGATATCCTCAAGTTGACAGATTATTACGCCGAATCCGGTTATGCTTTTGCAAATATCCGGCCTCGTATAACCAAATCTCCCATCGGTAATAGAATGGATATTCTCTTTGATATAGACAAGGCCAACCTTGTTTATATTAACCGAATTACTATTACCGGAAATAGTAGAACCCGTGATAATGTCATCCGGCGTGAATTGAGAATTGCCGAGGGTGGAGTGTTTGATTCCAAGGCCCTGAGAACAAGTACCCAGGGTTTGCAGCGTCTTGGTTTTTTCGAGGAAGTGAACATCACTCCTGAACCTTCACCTGACCCTGACAGGATGAATGTCATTGTCCAGGTCAAAGAAAAGAGCACTGGAACCTTTAGTATTGGTATGGGGTATAGCTCTGAAGATAAACTCATCCTCATGGGTACAATCTCAGAGAACAACTTTCTTGGCCGTGGAGACACATTGTCTCTTTCAGCAAATGTCAGTAGTACCAGCTCGCTCTATAATTTGGCCTACACCAACCCAAGTCTCAATGATTCTGCACTTTCATGGGGTGTGGATCTCTTTAAAACTGAGCGAGAATATGATGATTACACCAAGGATTCCAAAGGTGGAGGTCTTCGTATAGGCTATCCTATTTTTGGTAAATGGAAACTATTTGGTAACTACAGTTATACAGACACTGATCTGACAGATGTCTCGGATGATGCTTCATATATTATCAGAAACTCAGTTGACTTGCATATCACCAGTGCTCTCAAGTTCTCTCTCGTTCGAGACACCAGAAATCTACGTTACAACGCCACGGAAGGTTCCCGTAACTCCATCAGTGTAAAATATGCGGGTGGTCCTTTAGCCGGTGATGCGGAGTTTACTAAAGTGGAAGGCTCAACCAGCTGGTACTTCCCAATGTTCCTTAAAACGGTTTTCCATATTAAGGGAGCAGCCGGTCAAGTCTTTGAAAATGAAACTGACAAACTTCCTGTTTACGAACGTTTTTATCTTGGTGGGCTCAACTCCGTCCGTGGTTTTGAATACGCGACCATCAGTCCCACTGACCCTGATACCGGTGAAGACATCGGTGGTGACAAGATGTGGTACACCAATACTGAAATTATTTTCCCGCTTCTTGACTCCCAGGGAATTAAAGGGGTTGTCTTCTACGATACCGGACAGGTACTGAACGACGATGAAGAATTCTTCGATTCAACCAGTTCCATTAAGCAAGCGACAGGACTTGGTTTTCGCTGGCTCTCCCCCATGGGGCCACTGCGTATCGTCTGGGGGTATAACCTCGACCCGGATGAGGATGAAGATGAATCGGTTTGGGATTTCAGTGTAGGCGGAACGTTCTAACTCGGGGATCAGCACTAATCCGCTCATCTCAATACTTTTATACTATGCCGGTCATGCCTTACACATGACCGGCAATTTTAGTGCCTCACCCTGAACTTGTGTCATACATTAGACAAACTCAGACACATGGTTCAACAGAAAACGAAGGTGCAAAGACCTTCGAGGCATTTATCCCGGCTTATTTCCCGTTCACCGGGGTTTGTTTATGATATACAATACTATTGTTTCAGCATTACAGGAATCATCCACCACCACTGTACAAGGACTGCGCGGCAGTAGCCCTGCCCACCTTACTGCGGCAATCGGTCAAAATCAGCCATGTTGCGTCATTGTGCCGGATGAACACCTACTCCAGGGGTTTGAAAATGATCTGACATTATTTACCAACAGAGAAATCCTCACCTACCCCGGCCAGGAGATTCCACCCTACACCCCTCTTTCCCCAGATCAGCATATTACCGCAAAAAGGCTCTCTGCATTATACCGATTAAGACAGGGTGAAGCCCCTATTCTGATAACATCCATCGAAGCGCTACTAAGACGTATTATGCCAAGTCAGCTTCTCGCTGACGTCGCAGAATATATTGAAGCGGGTGAGAGCTGTGATCAGGACGATCTTCTTGCACAACTCAATTACCTCGGATATGAAAAGGTCTCTCTTGTCCAGTCAATTGGTGATTTTTCCCTCAGAGGAGGAATCATTGATATCTTCCCTCCCCCCTTTACCATGGAAAATGGTCAAGTCCATGAAGGCCCGTTACGACTCGACTTTTTTGGTGACTCCATTGACTCCCTGCGTTCTTTTGATCCCTTCACCCAAAGATCAACTGGTGAGGTCAATCAGGCCATATTCTTACCAGTCACCGACATCCTGCTCAGCAGCGATAAAAAACAGCAAAGACAAATAGCAAGAACCTTTGAAGAACTTGGTGAAGCTTACAACTGGAAAAGCGAGGAAACTGCAAGACTCATGGAGCGAAGCGGCCAGGGCATGCGCTTTGCTGGAATGGAATTTTTCCTTCCTCTCTACTATCAGAACCAGAAGATTCAGAGTGCAGCCGCTCTTGATTTTCTGCCAAAAGAGTGCGTACTCCTTCTTCTAGACCCTGAGGGAATACGGCAAAGTATGCAGCTCACCTTAGAGCGCATTGCAACAAACTATCTCGCAGCCCGGGAGAACAGAGCCCCTGCCCTTCCTCCCATTGATCTATTTCTTGATAAAGACGAAATCGAAAAAGCCCTGAATTCGTTTTCTCAAATTAACATCAGTGATTTTCCTGAGCAAGGTGTACAGACAACCTCAATTACAACCAGCAACCACCAACTCCTCAAGCAGGAAATATCACTTAAAAGAGCAAAACTTGGACTACTTGCCCCACTGACAGACCAGATCGTCCATTGGCAGAGCCAGCAAGACCGTGTCATCATCTGTTGTCGATCTTCTCGCCATACCAAAAACCTCGCCGAACTTTTAAGTAAACATAACCACTCTGTTGAACTGGTTGATTCACCGCTCAATCTTGAAGAATTTTCCACATCAGGCAGATCAGATACTCTCTACCTCTGCGACCATCCACTATCGGAAGGATTTTCCTTTCCTGAGGCTAAGATCCACCTGCTTTCAGAAAGCGAACTTTTTGGCGAGATGCGGGTTGGCGGCAAATCAAAAAAGAAAAACAAGGGAGAGCCGGTCCGCTTCACCGAGTTACACGAGGGTGATGTCATTGTGCACAGGGACCACGGTCTTGGTATCTACCGTGGCCTCGACACCATTGAGTTCCAGGCAGTAAAAAAAGACTTCATGCTCATTGAGTACCGTGAGGGTGACAAGCTCTACCTGCCAGTGGATAGGCTTAATCTCATTTCAAGATATCAGGGCCTCTCAGATAAGGACCCCAAGATTGATAAGCTGGGCTCCCAATCGTGGAAAACAACCAAATCCAAGGTAAAAGAAGAGGTGTGGAAGGTGGCCCAGGAGCTGCTCGACATCTATGCCAAGCGCGAGATTAAAGAAGGGCGCCAGTTTTCCGCCCCAGGCCCACTCTACCATGAGCTTGAAGAGTCCTTTCCCTTTGATGAGACACCTGGACAGGCCAACTCAATCAACGATGTGATCGACGACCTGACCTCAGACAAACCCATGGACAGGCTTATCTGCGGAGATGTTGGCTACGGTAAGACCGAGGTTGCCATACGTGGAGCCTTCAAAGTTGTTGAAGATGGGTACCAGGTCGCAATTCTTGTCCCTACAACGGTACTGGCAGAACAGCACGCCAAGACCTTTATCGAACGCCTTAAAGGGTTTCCTGTAAACATTGGCTGTATCAACAGATTCCGCACAGGAGCAGAACAGCGAAGGTTACTGGGAGATATAAACGAGGGTAAGGTTGATATCGTCATCGGCACCCACCGCCTCCTGTCAAAAGATGTTCAGTTTAAAAACCTTGGCCTTCTTATTATCGATGAAGAACACAGGTTTGGTGTGGCCCACAAGGAAAAGCTGAAAAAACTGAGGGCAGAGGTTGATATCATGACCCTCACAGCCACTCCTATTCCACGTACCCTGCAGATGTCGCTGCTCTCTATCCGTGACCTCTCTGTTATCTCAACGCCACCTGAGCACCGCCAACCTGTGAAAACCTTTGTTGCCCGCTTCGACGAGCTGGTCATCAAGGAGGCAATCACTAAAGAGCTGCGCCGTGGCGGCCAGGTCTTTTTTGTCCACAACAGGGTTAAGTCCATTCAGCGAATGGCCTCCATGGTCCAGGAACTTGTGCCAGATGCTAAAATTGCGGTGGCACACGGTCAAATGGCAGGCAAGGAACTAGAAGATATCATGGTTTCTTTTGTGAATAAGAAGGTCAACGTACTGGTGGCCACAACCATCATTGAATCGGGCCTCGATATCCCTTCAGCCAACACCATTATCATCAACCGAGCTGACATGCTTGGGCTTGCTGAAATCTACCAGCTTAGAGGCAGGGTCGGACGATCCACCACCCAATCCTTTGCATACTTGCTGGTTCCTTCACTTGACAGCCTCACCAAAGATTCAAAAGAGCGCCTGCGTGCCCTTATGGATTGTAATGAACTTGGAGGCGGCTTTAAGCTTGCCATGAGCGATCTCCAGATCCGTGGTGGTGGCAACCTGCTCGGGGTCTCCCAGAGTGGAAATATTGCAGCCATAGGTTACGACCTATACCTTGATCTTCTCCAGCGAACAGTTGCTGACTTAAAGGCCCAGGCCCAGCATGGGGAAGCCGGCCAGATTAAGGAAGATATTGATCCGGAGGTAAACCTGCAACTGTCTGCTTATATCCCGGAAAACTACATCCCGGATATCAGCCAACGCTATATTACCTATAGACGTATAGCGGCCCTTACCACTTCTCCTGTTGACGTTTTAGAAGATCTGAAGGATGAACTCATCGACAGGTATGGCCCTATCCCGGATGAAACCGCCAACCTTCTCCGGGTTGTCATCCTTAAAAAGGACCTGGCGATACTGCGTATACATAAACTGGAACAGGGAAGAGACTCGGTGGTCTTTAGTTTTATGGACGACACTCCGCTCACCCCAGAGCTGGCACTACAGTTCCTTGAAAAACACACCAGCAAAAAAAGAAAGATTTTTCCCAAATTCACACCCGACGGACGCCTGGTGTTCCCTGGTCAACTTTCATCCATTGAACATATTTTTTCTACAATATCAGAAGCCCTTCACTCTTTGCATCAACTTGCAGGAACCGATACATAAGTCATGACGAAAAATCTTAATACGCCGTTTATATGGGAGAATATCGATAGGATTTTTCTCGATCTCGACGGGACCCTGCTCGATAAATATTATGATGACTACTTCTGGGAACATTATGTCCCTGAGGTCTATGCGAAAAGAAACAGGGTGGAGCCAGAGGAGTGCCGTAAGCTACTCCTTGCCACATACAAAAGTGTTGAAAACACACTGCAATGGACAGACCTTGACTACTGGTCGGAGCGACTCGGTTTAGATGTGGGCGCTCTAAAAAAAGACATTGATCACCTTGTAGATATCCATCCCCATGTCATTGATTTTTTAAGTCATGCCAAGAGTTATGAAAAAGAACTCTTTCTTGTAACTAACGCCCACCCAAAGGCACTATCTGTCAAGCTGGCAAAGATCGATATCGCCGGGGCCTTTGATAAAATCATCTGCTCTCAGGATGTAGGTTTTGCAAAAGAACAGGTTGAATTCTGGACACAACTTCAGAATATCCAAAGGTTTGATAAAAACACGACACTTTTTGTGGATGACACAGAAAGAGTTCTCGACTCTGCCCACGAGTATGGCTTTAAACATTTGATTCATATAGCAAAACCAAGCTCAAAACTTGCTCCGGTCTATTCTGCACATTATCCGTCAATTGACAGTTTTAAGGGACTTATCTTTTGATATTCAATACAATGTTCACCTTGTAATTGTACTACTCTTTTTTATAGTTACCACCTGAGAAACCTACTCCTCATTTTTGTTCATGAATTCTGAGGGATTATTTATCATTTCACTCAACCTACATACCACCATGAAGACTAGTTGCAGGTTCATCTTTTCAATATTTTTTATAATTATCAGTTTTGCCCCAGCCAGCACCAAGGCCGAGACCAAGATCACCATCTTAAAGGATGGTGGAGGAGCTGAGCTGATCGAGAACAGTCTTGTATCCATCACGGTTGCTGTAACAGATGGTGCTGATTTTATAGAACTACCTGTTAATTTGAGCAGTGATGACCAACTCATCGTTTATAGAGATACAACACTCAACAGGCTAACAGATGTTGCTGATCTTTTTCCTGACAGAAACCGGGAAGACGGCAACTATTATACTGTAGATTTTAGCCTCTTAGAGTTACGTCAGCTGCGTCTTAGCAATGTTTTTGAAAATGACCAAAGCGCTTTGTCTCTTGGCATATCTACTCTTGAAGAAATTCTTAATGTTATACAAACACTCAACCATCGTTTTCAGAAAAACAGCGGTGCAGTAATATCACTTGTGCAACCCGGGTTTTATAATAAAGAGGGCAAGGATGTTAGTCTGCAGCTCAAAAACAGTCTCGAACGTCTCTCCTTTAATCCTGCAGATAAACTCTATATTGAAAGTTCCAACCCAGATGAACTCCAGAAAATATCACGTTGGTCACGAGGAGAAAACAGCAGTAAATATGCACTGATTCAAGCAATTAAATTAGAGCCTTCAGTAAACCAGGATTTTTTAAAGACAACGCCCAGGAGAATCCAAAACAGTTGGCTTTTTACCAACAGCGGGCTTAGAATCCTCGCCTCATACGCCAACGCAGTGAGTCTTTCTGAAGACATCTTAGATGGAGGCGATATTGACATACAATCCTTTGCCAAATCTCTTCATAATTACGATATTAAGCTACTTTCCAGAGATTCTCATAACATGTCCAGAAGAGACGACATTACACGTGCAGACTTTGATGGCCTTTATGTCGACTCCCTGCAACAGGCAGCTCCAGAAGAAATTCCTGCAGCAGAAGTTCTACAGACGAGTCAGGTTGAAGAAAATGGCTCAAGTCTTCCTCCATTTTTCTCTAATTTAGGACTGTCCCAGCCAAAACCAACCAGTGATCCAACCAGTAATCCAACTGATTTTGACAATGATTTTAATGGTGAAGAAGTTGAATAATCTTTTAAAATCTTATTAAAAATAGATGTCTATTTACCTTGAATAGGCTACAGTCTTACGAGCATATTAACCCAAACCCAGTATGGAGAATGTACAATGAAAAAACTAGCTCTCTGTTTATTACCTTTACTTATATTCACTCTTACGTCCTGTGCTAACCAGCAATTCAGCAAAGGGACGCAGGGTGCTGGAATTGGTGCCGCAGGTGGAGCCATCATCGGCCAGGCCATTGGACGAAACACCGAAGCAACCCTTATCGGGGCTGCAGTTGGTACCATGCTTGGCTATATCGTAGGTAACGAGATGGATAAATTTGATAAGCAAGAATTGAATCAAGCCTACGAGTTTGGTCAATCCGGTCAGAGTTCAAGCTGGACCAATCCCGATAGCGGCAACGCATATCAGGTAACACCACAACCTGCCTACACGTCCCCACAGCGACCACAGACTCCTTGCCGTAAGGCGGAAATTCTTGCAACCATCGATGGCCAGACTCAAAAGACCTACACCACAGCGTGCAGAAACAGCGCAGGCCAGTGGGAGCTGAAAAACTAAGAAACAACACCTATCACAGGTAATCCAAGTCACTCCGGATTACCTGTTCATCCCAGTGTAGACCATGACTCACAACTCCGGCAGCAAGCTGCTACCACTGCCAACACTTGCGCTCCTTGGAGCGATGGTCCTCTGGTCCAGCTCTTTTATTGCCCTAAAAATTGCCTTTCGCGCATACGATCCGATGTTTGTCATTTTCGGTCGTATGCTGGTTGCTTCACTCTGCTTTCTTCTCGTGGGTAAACGACTTGCCAATTCCCTGCATTACCGAAAAGGTGACTATAAACTGATACTGTTCATGGCGTTTTGTGAACCCTGTCTCTATTTCATTTTTGAAGCGAAAGCTGTAGAAAACACCACAGCATCCCAGGCCGGTGTAATCACCGCTATGCTACCCATTTTGGTCATGATTACAGCCGCCCTATTTCTTAAAGAGCGGGTGAATAAAAAGTCATGGCTTGGTGCAGTACTTGCCGTTACTGGAGTCCTTTGGCTCACCGCTGAAAGTTCACCGAGTAGTGAAGCTCCAAATCCTGTACTTGGCAATTTTCTTGAGTTTCTCGCCATGGTGTGTGCCGCTGGCTATACTATTTCACTTAAAGCACTCACCGACAGATACTCTCCATGGTTCCTTACCGCTATCCAGGCTCTTATTGGCTGTTTTTTTTATTTCCCCCTACTCTTTTTTCCAACAAATAGCATCCCCAACGCTTTTGACCAGACCGCATCAATTGCTATTGTGTACCTCGGTGCAGTTGTTACCCTTGGGGCATATGGCCTTTTTAACTACGGCATTAAATGTGTTCCTGCAAACAAGGGAGCAATGTACGTTAACCTCATTCCAATCTTTTCTGTTCTTCTTGGTTGGTTGATTCTTGGTGAAACCCTTACCCTGTTCCAATTTTTTGCGGGGTTCCTCATCCTGTCTGGAGTCTTCCTCTCACAAAAATCATGACTCTAAAGCTCCGATACGCAAGCGCACTCATGGTTATTCTTCTGATAATCTGCATTTTCACATGGGGAATTGCGACGTGTGTTACTAAGGGACAATATTCTATAGCTGTAGTTCTTGCTGCCCTGCTCTATGGAATCAGTTTTATACTTGGTAAAAAGTTTAAAAAGGTTTTTTTTCTTCTCTCCACCATAAAACTGTTAAAGGACTCCAACGGAGTCGCCTCAATGGAGGCTATTGCAAGCCATATTGAAAGGGGAGATAAAAATAGTGAAGAACTCACAAGGGAGATAGTCCAACTGCTCCTCACCGAAGAGGTGGTTGAGCGACAAGATGACAACTTGATACTTACAGGGGAATAGTTCATCCACTATCCCCTTCTATGTATGTTATCAATTTCAGATGTTTTTCCGCTCTAAAGCGCGAACTGCCTTACGATACAGTTTTTCTGCCTGATAGGAAGAGCGAACAAAGGCACCGGAGGCAACTCCGGCAAAGCCATCTTCTAAAGCCATCTTTGCATATTCTTCAAATTCCTCAGGGGGAATAAAGCGCTGCACCTCCAGATGAGCCGCACTGGGTTGCAAATATTGACCAATTGTTAAAATATCAGTACCGGACCTTAGAATATCTCTCCAGGTGACAGACAGCTCATCAAGAGTCTCACCGAGTCCTACCATCAGGCCTGACTTGGTCACCAACTGAGGCTGCAGCTCTTTTACTTTTTGAAGTAATTCAAGAGACCGGCCATAAATTGCCTGAGGACGCACTTCGGGGTAGAGACGGCTAATGGTTTCAACATTATGATTGAGAACATCAGGCCCAGCCTGAAGAATTGTTTCCAGTGCTTCCCAATTGCCTTGCAGATCGGGAATAAGTACTTCTACCAGGGTCTCTGGACGTGCCTTTTTAATAGCCTTAATTGTCTCTGCAAAAAGAGCCGCCCCGCCATCAGCAAGATCATCCCTTGTCACCGAAGTAACCACGGCATAACGAAGCTCCAATAGAGCTACAGCTTCTGCCACCCTTTCAGGCTCCTCTGGATCCGGAAGAGATTCAGGAGGATGTCCAACTGCACAGAACCTGCAGTTTCTCGTGCACTTTTCCCCAAGAATCATAAAGGTAGCGGTGCCTTCCCCATAACATTCAAACTGATTGGGGCACTTCGCTTCCTGACAGACTGTAGTAAGGGAATGATTATTCAACAGGTTTCGGATTTTTTCATACTCTGGGCCTGTGGGCAGGGTACGACGTAACCACTTCGGTTTACCAACACGAATTTTATTGTTGCACTGTGACACTGAGAGGTACCTCCGAAACAACAGATATTGTACGTTTAAATACTAATGCCAGGATCCTGGATAAATCCTGTTTTAGGCTTGAAACTAAGATATCACATCCTCTCTCTGTAGCAAGAGTTGTCATTGCAACTCCCGTAAGCCCACATGGATTTACCCAGGAAAAGGGTTCCAGTGAGACATTTACATTAAGAGCGAGCCCGTGAAAAGAAATTCCATGGCGAATAGCAATCCCTACACTGCCAAGCTTCTTATCTCCCACCCAAATACCGTTATTACGACTATCACGCCCCGCAATAACCTTGTATTTTGCAGCTAACTGCAGCATCACCTCTTCAAGGAGGGCCACATAATCAGCAACTTTTATCCGAGATGTACGTAGATCAAATATCGGATAGACAACCAGCTGCCCCTCTCCATGAAAAGTAATATCACCACCCCGCTCAATATGGACAAGTGGGATATTATTCTCTTTAAGGTAGGCCTCTGAAACCATTAAGTTCTCACGGCCCCCACGTCTACCAAGAGTAAAGGTGGCTGGATGCTCAGTCACTAAAAAGAGGTCAGAAGCAAGTTCCCCGTTTTTCCGTTGGGCGACCAGATCCTGCTGGAGCTGATAGGTCTCAGCATAATCACTGAGACCTAAATCAAGCAGATATGCTGCATGGGAAGTCTCAGCCACAAAGACACGGCCTCCTGGCCGCAGCAGTTTCGTCAAGCCTTCTCAGCTTAGCATTGACAGGAGCCTGTCTAAGACGTTCAGGATCAGTCTTAGCCTCAGCCACAACAGCCTTCACCGCAGCTATAAACTTATCAATATCTTCCTTACACTCAGTCTCCGTTGGTTCAATCATAATTGCTCCATGAACCACAAGGGGAAAGTAGATGGTTGGTGGATGATAGCCGTGGTCGATGAGACGCTTTGCAATATCAAGGGTGGTAATTTTATCTTCCTGCTGCCACTCATCTGAAAAAACCGCCTCATGCATACATGGTCTGTTATAGGCAAGCTTAAGGGTTCCCTTTAGCTGTTCTTTTATATATGCAGCATTAAGCACTGCTAAATGGCTGGCCTGTTTCAGATTTTCAGCTCCCATGGTTCGCATATAACTATAGGTACGCAACAGTACAGAAAAGTTCCCATGAAAACCATGCACCTTGCCAACAGAATCGGGATAGTCATATTCCAAAGCGTAACTATCACCAACTTTTACAGCACGGGGCACGGGCAAATATTTTTCCAGCTCCTTGGTCACACAGACAGGTCCAGCACCAGGACCACCACCACCGTGGGGAGTGGACAAGGTTTTGTGCACATTTAAATGCATGACATCGACACCACATTTTCTGGCATCAATAACTCCCATGACAGCATTCATGTTGGCCCCGTCACCATAGACAAGTCCACCTTTTGCGTGAACCGCATCCGCTATCTCACGAATGTTAGTCTCAAACAGTCCCAGAGTGTTGGGATTGGTAATCATGATGCCTGCGGTTTCTTCATCCATGGCATCAATTACAGACTGAACCTGCAAGATACCATTTGGTCCGGATGGGAGCGGTACCGGCTTATAGCCACAAAGAGCAGCACTCGCAGGGTTAGTCCCATGGGCAGTATCCGGAATAAGGATCTTGGTTCTCCTGGATTTTTTACTTTCATGGTAGGCTGCAAAGATGAGCATACCAGTAAGCTCTCCATGGGCACCTGCTGCCGGTTGTAAGGTAACTCCAGGAAGACCAGTCAAAGCCCCAAGATAGTTCTGCAACTCATACATTATCTTCAGGTTTCCCTGAACATATTCATCAGCAAGCATAGGGTGGGCCGCCGCCAGTTCAGCAGTTGCTGCAAATTTCTCATTTATCTTTGGGTTATACTTCATGGTGCAGGACCCTAAGGGATACATACCTGTATCCACACCAAAGTTCCATTGGGAGAGTCTGGTGTAGTGCCGTACGACATCCACTTCACTGAGATCAGGAAAATCGGGTCCCGCTCCCAGAAGCGTCGCTTCAGGTGTTGCAGCAGGAACATCTGAGACAGGAACACTCATGCCAGAACGCCCTTTTTTCCCTTTTTCCCACAGGAGAGGTTCCTCCATTATCAGTCCGGTTGTACCTGGATTACTGGCCATTATTTCACCTCCGCAACAACTGCATCTATCACATCTTTTGATATCGTCTCTGTCACACAGAACAGATACTTACCCTCAAGCTCCGGATAATATTTTCCCAGTTCAAGCCCTGCCACAATGCCCTTCTCAACAAGACTATCAAACACCGGCTTAAAATCGCTGGAAAACTCGACCACAACTTCGTTAAAACCTGGCGAATCAAAGACTATTGAAGCACCCTTTGCTGTCACTGCCGACTTGAAGTATTCCGTCTTATCAAAATTAAGCTTTGACAAACTGCGCAATCCGGTTCCACCAAGGGATGACATATACATGGTAGCAATAAGCGTGCAGACACCTTGGTTAGAACAGATGTTTGAAGTAGCCTTTTCCCTTCGAATATGCTGTTCACGGGTGGACAGTGTGAGCACAAAGCCACGCTTACCATCCACATCGGTGGTTTCACCGACTAAGCGACCCGGCATATTTCTGGTAAACTTATCTTTACAGGCAAACATACCAAGACCTGCTCCACCAAAGGAACGTGGCATACCAAAACTCTGTCCTTCACCACAAACAATATCAGCACCACATTCACCCGGATTTTTATAGAGACCATAGGCAAGTGGCTCTGTAAAACTTGAGATAAATAGAGCACCTGCAGCGTGGATATCCTCCCCAAGCTTTTCAAGATCTTCAACCACCCCAAAAAAGTTTGGTGACTGGATGGCAACTGCTGCCAAGCCTTCAATTTCTGCCAAACCACTCAAATTTGTTCTTCCATCTGGGCCGTAGGGTAGTTCAATCAGTTCATACTCTGTCGGATGCAAATACGTCTTTGCCACCTCACGGTAATGTGGATGCACTGCTTTTGATATTGCCACCTTCTTTTTTTTCTTGCCTATACGAATACCCATAAGAAGTGCTTCTGCAAGTGCCGACGCACCATCATAGATTGAAGCATTGGCAACATCCATCCCCAAGAGTCTTGCGGTAAGAGTCTGATATTCAAAGAGTCCCTGAAGAGTTCCCTGGGCTATCTCCGGTTGATACGGTGTATAGGCTGTTAAAAACTCTGATCTACTGATGAGAGCCGGGATTGTCGCCGGTATATGGTGATGATAGCTCCCGGCCCCAATTAAGACCTTATGCTTATGATTGATTTTCATTGCCTCAGCTAACTCGCTTGCATGATCGGTCAGCTCCCATTCACTCATGGGCTCAGGTAAATCCATCACTCCATCGTACCGGCAACCGTCAGGAACCGAACAGAAGAGTTCATCCAGACGGTCGCGCCCGACAACCTTTAACATTGCATCTATTTCATCGCTTGTGTGAGGCAAGTATCGCATGATATTATCCTTTCAGTAGCTCCTTGTAGGCGTCCAGGGTTAACAAACCCTCTAGCTCACTTGGATCGGATGGTTTGATTTCAATAAGCCAATTCTTATACGGGTCTTCATTTACAAGCTCGGGTCCATCATCGAGATCCTCATTCACCGCAACAACCTCACCACCAATGGGCAGATATAACTCGGATACGGCTTTTACAGACTCAATGGTTCCAAACTCATCGCCCTTACTCAACTCATCACCAACTTCAGGGGCTTCAACAAAAACGATATCCCCCATCTGGTCCTGGGCATAATCCGTGATTCCTACCTTAAGGGTATCACCCTCACCACTTACCCACTCATGGTCTTCTGTATAACGTAGCCCATCAACAAAAATCAGTTCACTGAGTTCCTTCACAACCCACCTCTTTACATTAAGTTAATCCACCATAGTGCTTATGGCACTTCTGGCAGTTCGTTGTGGACGAATATCCGCCCTGATTTCAACTTTGATCTTTCTTTTACCGTCAGTGAGAAGAACAACATCTCCCACTTGCATCTCTTTATCTAAGAGGACAAACCCACAACACAGTCCCTTGAGTTTAGCCCCGGTCTTTCCAGCTATGGATTGAATTTCACCATCAACCCTACCTATCGCCATATCAGTTGTGCAGGTGAGGATTTTTCCAATGTTGTTACCATCAACATCTGTGACGTAGTTTGCCTCATCTGCCCCAATCTTTCTTGGATCAAAACCGGCAAAGGCAAGGGTATGTTTATTCCAACGGTTTGCAACCAACGCTTCAGCCCCATGGAATTTTTTGGTAAAATTTCCGCTACCATCTTTTTCTGCAATGGCAAACGACCAGGGGGTGTTGGCAAATGGCCATGGGCCAATATCCTGATGGGATAATGGCAGCACAGCACCCGCCCGGAGGGAATCCCGTGCCGCAAGCCCGCAAGGTATGACAGAATGTGTCTGCCCCGCCTCAAGAACCTGGTTCCAGAGGGAAGTAAGATGGACCACGTCACAGAACAGTTCAAAACCGAACTCCCCTGTATAGCCCGTACGTGAAACCATGATGTCAGTACCATCGAGCAGCTGTACCGCTGTAGTACCAGCGCACGAACCAAAGCCACCCTTAAAAGAGAAGTACATCATCTTTTCAAAAAGTTGCTCCGGGTCTTTGATAATTTTCCCGAGCACCCTCGCTGAGTCCGGCCCCTGGATATCCATCTTGCCGACCTTGTCTGTTAAGTCCTCAACCTGTACGTCTTCATTCTTACCTTGCCCCGACAAGTGTTTGGCAATGTCAGCACCCATACCAGCATTAACCACAACCATGTACGATTCGTCTGCCAGACTATAGACAATGGCATCATCAATCACCAAGCCACCATCATCTAAAAACAGGCCGTAAACACAACGACCAGGGACAAGTGGTGTCTTTTTCAACCCGATACAGCTATCCATATCTTTGGTGAGGCAGTACTGAAGAACATTTCTCGCTCCACTCCCCTTCACTGTGACCACAGCCATATGGCTGGTATCAAAGATCCCCGCTGTTTCAATTACTGTAAGATGCTCTGCCTTCGTTCCGGTGCTATACCAGAGTGGCATATCATAATTGCCAAAAAGAGCCATATTGGCACCCGCTTGACTGTGAAAGTCATGCAACACTGTTTTTTTTGTCGTTTCCATTAATTACTCCATTTAGAAAGACCGTTTATATCGCGTAGAATAATGCACACTCAATATCAAATAACCGGTAGAGGGACCTTTAAATTAAAGCTTTTATAAACAACAAAGGTCTCAACCCCGCGGACATTTTCAAGCTTGGCGACTTCCTCTGTATAAAACTTGACCATATTGAAATCCTTTGTCAAAAGGACCGTGAGAATCAGATCAAACCGACCTGTTACAACACAGACCGAAATCACCCCACGGAGCTTGCTGAATTCTTCACCTTTTTTCACCAGATCCATATCTTTTAGATTAACTCCAACCATGACAATGGATTGATCCGGCATTGCATCCGGGTCGATGAGCGCAGTGATATCTAGAACACCTTCTTCTTTTAACCGCTTCACTCTTGCTCGAATTGTTCCTTCAGATAAGCCAAGAGAATCCGCAATTTTTTTATAGGGCATTCTTCCATCCCGAAGATGATTAATGATTGCCAAATTTATTTCATCAAGCTCCACAACGACTCCCCTCACAGGTTAAGCAAAATTGATTCCCCTCTCAGCACGAGAAAGACACACATCAACATTCTCTATGATATATTCCGAATACAATAATTTCAACATGATTTTTCTACGCTTTACGTATTTATATATCAATTTTCGTTATGTGTTTTTTATTTTTAAATGAAATGAGCAGTTTAATTTGGAGATATCATTCAGATTTTTTCAAGAGACGGAAAGCAAAACACGCCACGACATAAAACGTAGTCTCTATTAAATAAAAAAATCCGGTTTGGCATTTGCCAAACCGGATTCATATATTCACCCCACAAAGGGAATCAGGTATTAATAAACTGCTACTTAGACAGGTTTTTTATGAGCGTTGGAGAAATATACTGTTCACCGAGTACATGAGCCTTCTTAAGCGCTTGATCCATCAAATAATTAATTTGGGAAATAGAACCATTACTGCATAGATGCACCTCTTTAATCGTTTCGTTTGGAAGCAGAGACATCCCCGCACCATCTTCCCCTTTCGAGGCAAGTTGCAAACCAAGACGTAAATAGTCAGCAGTATCTTTCATAGACAAGGGATCAAGACTGAGCTGACAATTGGTTTCATCCTCAAAATATTCGAGTATTGTTGCGACCATGTTTGACTTCACTTCAGGCTTGCCAAGAAGAACAATCTGTAAATACTCATCCGCACTCACAACTTCTTCCCCCGAGGCCCCGCTTAATAGACGAATCACACCCTCCATGGTCGCCTGAAACATCGTCTCAGCATCATCAATCACAAGAACAACCTTCTCACCTGCACCGCCACGCCGCGAAAGTTCTTTTCGTATGTGTGCCAGCAGCTCACTCTGCCCTGTGAGTTCAGCACTCGGCACAAGACCAAGGCTTTGTGCCACCTCTTTTAAAAGCGTTGTGACTGAACCTACCTTCTCTTTTAATTCAAGTAGTTCATAATGTTCCAGTGCCTCTGCCAGCAGTTTGCTGGCAAATACTGATTTTCCACTACCATTGTCTCCAACAATTTTAATCAGTGGCTTTTCTTTGGCCAGGAGATCAAGGACATGATTGTACAACTCCAACCTCTCAGACCAGGGAACTTCAATACAACAGGGTCTATCTGATTCTGAGAATGTATTGAGATACCTTGAAAGATCTACCTGCGTATCCTTAACAACTGTAATTTCCAAAGGTTGAGCAACGGCCTTTCCAGCGTTACCGCTATGCAAAACACAGTCAATCACGGCCCCTGACTCCACCTCGAGTTTACCTGTCACCACTGTACCAACCTGACACCCGCCCTTTTTGAGCGCAAGGGAGCCCGTTGTTACATTTCCTTCAATGTGACCTGAACAGACAATGCGTTCTCCTTTGACCTCTCCAACGATACGGCCAGGTTCCCCAACGATGAGTTCTCGTCCCTTAAAAGATCCGCGTAACTCTCCTTCTATCAGGAGGGGAGCATCCGTTTCAACGTCACCTTTAACGACCATAAACTGGTCAAATTTACTTGTATCATCTTTCATCATCTCATGCCTTACTCCGAAAAACCAATCTTAAAACCAAACGTAAAACCATAGTAAAGAACATAGCATGCCTTACTTCAAACTCAAGTACCCTCCCACAACCCTTGTCGTGGTGGTAACGAGACACAGGGCTGCAAAGAAGCAGGCAATGACAGGGAAATAATCAGGAAACAGGCAAAACAGAACAAAACAGGTGATGGTTTCTGTTGCCTCTGCAAGTCCTTCAAGATAATAAATACCTTTATGGGCGTAGGTAATGCTCTCGATTCTTCGCCTTTCTGCCATTATCGCAAAGGCCAGAAAACTCGACCCGGTCCCCACAAATGAAAAGAGAAGCAGAGCTGCCGCAAGCCCGTTTTGTTCAGGGTTTGCCAGGGCGAAACCGAGCACTACACTGGCATAAAAAATAAAATCGAGAACAATATCCAAGAAACCGCCACCGTCACTGACCTGTGTCATGCGGGCCAAGGCGCCATCTATCCCGTCTCCTACCCGGTTTGCTATAATACAAACAAGAGCACAGCCATAACACTGAAAATACAGGGCAGGCAGTACAAGAATCCCGATTAAAAAGGAAACAACTGTCACCTGATCCGGCCTCGCCCCAAGTGATTTCAGTAGAGAAGCGCAGAGAAACAGAGGTTGTTTCAATATCTTTATCGCATAACGGTCAAGCACATTCAGTCTCTTTTCTCATTAACAATGGTAGCCACACTAGCACTAACCCCGATAAACGGCATAAGTACCTCGAAGGTCTCACTACGCTGACTTATCTGGAAATAGTTTTAAGTTCGCAATCTTAAAAGGTTCTCCACTTTTCCCGGAGTCTACGCCACCTGTTTTCAAATGACAGTTTTTCTTGAGTAAGGTACTAATACAGTTCAATAAATTGCTTTTCTGATTCTGTTGAACCAATCAGAATTATCTCATCTTCAGTTCGAAGCGGAATAGAAGGATCAGGCCCCACCACCAACCCCTTCACCGTCCTCAGGGCAATAACGGAACAGCCAGTGGTCTGACGAATATTACTTTCAATAAGATTTTGTCCAACAAGTCTACGGGGCATAGGGCAGCTAAATATATTCAAGCCTTCAGTGAACATTGAGATTTCATCAGGTTTTAAAATATTTACAATGCTGTTTGCCCCCATTGAGGCAAATGACATAACAAGATCCGCTCCTGCCATGTGGAGCTTTGAAACACTTCGTTCATTGGTGGCTCTACTGATAATTTGAATATCCGGCCGTAACTGACGACAGTAAAATGCCAGATAAATATTCATGGCATCATTATGGGTTGTGATAATTACAGTTCTCGCTCCCATAACACCCGCCTTTTCAAGAACCTTGATATCAGCGGCATCACCTTGAATAAACTTGTCGCCTTTACCTGCAGTAAGAGTTGGACGTTTCTCTACAATGTGGTGACTGATACCGCTTGCACCCAAGGTCTCAGCAGCTGCAAGACCAACCCGACCACCCCCAAGAATAAGAACAGGAGAATCCTCAGATATTGCCTTATACGGAACAGCATAGAGCTCTTCAAATTTATCAAGCTGCCCTGTGGTTCCTGCAAGTAAAAGCAGGGACCTCGAAGAAATAACCGTATCTCTTGTGGGGATCTCAAAACGCCCCTTTTCCCAGATACCAACAACAGTAGCCCCAGTCTTGGCGCGCATCTCAAGATCGAGAAGACTCTGGCCTGAGAGGGTCGTCTGACCAGCTGAGATCTCTGCAATATTCAGGTTATCAAAACGGCTGACAATGTTAACAGGCCGTCCGACTCCAAGGGTACGCTTCCCCAGCTCCTGTCCAAGAATTTTTGCAAACTGAAACACATGGGTATTGCCTGGAAAATTCAGGATATCCATAGAGTTTTGGTGATTGGCACTGGTCACAATTGGAACGGATTCCGTTATTTCACGAATGGTAAAAGCAACAGAGGTATTAATGAGATCATCATTGGTAGCAACCACAAGGGCTGCATTTTTTACCTGCAGTCTATGATAGGTTTCAGGATCATCAGGTTCACCCACCACCACATTATATCCGGCATCGTGGAGTTCCGAAGCTTTTTGCAGCTCAGCGACCACAAGAACATACTCAAAACCTCTACGATTGAGTTTTGCCACGAGTTTTTCTGTTATGGGATCAACATTTGTAATGATAACATGGTCTCTTGTCCCTTTTGGGAGATCTCTTGGTGTCTTTATCTTCGACTGGGCTTCCAGCCAGGGGGCGTAAAAGAACTGAATAAAGGTAAAGGGAAGCATAATAAGCAACAGCACAATCCCTGAAGCTAGTACTGCAAGGGTGAAAAGCAGGCCAAGGTCCGTGTGAAAGGTGATGTCACCAAAACCCAGGGTAGACATAACTGTGAGCGTCCAATACAAACCTGTGACCCAGCTAAATTCCCGTCCCTCGTAGAGCATAAGAATATGGAACAACACAGAGTAAAGACAGATAATCAGAAGAATAAACCCTAAAAATTTGGTTAGTAAAACAAGGTTTTTCCGCGTTGTCTTATTCTGAAAGAAATAGAGGAGCTGGGATGGAAGAAACTTCATATTTTTATGAAAATGAGAATAAAATGAATAGAGTTTGATAAAATTTAGATATGATCTCAGGACCCGATACCTTAAGGTTAATCTGATATTATCGTAAAAACTGGTGATATTGTCAAACAATTGGACAAAAGGCAAGACCCACTACTAATATAATGACATTTACATTACATGTATCTCGCCAAACTACAACAGGGTTCACACCTCTATTTCCAAATCCGCCAGTCGTATCAGACTGATGAGGGGAATTTCGCCCACAGGATTTTGTTTGATCTTGGTAAACAGCCCTCACATTATTTCAGCATTGCCTACGATCATGTCATCATTTTTAAGGAAGAGCTACTCCAAGCCCTGCATTCTGCAATCCACAAGGACCCTGAGCCACAGCTTGAACAACTTCTTTTTGATTTTTTTCCAAGAGATGTTCAGGAAAATCTGCTTACCTTCAAGGGCCGGACTGCTCAATACAGAGGACGCCTCAGTGATGAAGAAAGAGAGGCTATAAACAAAGAAGTCCACCTCTTTGACAGAAGAAGACTCTACTATCTACGCTATGGGGCGGTGGACCAAAGCCGGCTTACAAAACTCCACGAAAAATGCTGCCGCCCTCTTTTAGGCCAGAGCCGTGATGAACGGGAGTATTACTTCCTTTCAGAGGAGAAGGTACTTGAGCCTGGGACCTATTTCCAATACATCTATGCCATATTTAATCTACAAAAAGATTTTAAAGAGTCTTTTGCCCCGTGGCTCCCGGAAGCTCTTGCAAGGCGTGAAGTGGAAGAACAGTTTACGACAGCCATCTGCCGACTGCATCGTGACCTGTCATTCTGGCAGGGGATGACTCCAGGCAATTTTCTTCACAGACACCTTACCCACTATCTCTGGATGTTTTTTGACTATGTACCCCACCAGCCTTCATTTCAGCGGGACTTTTCTCGTGCCTTTATGGGCAGTCATCGACACTTCAAATGGCCTGAGAGAAAAACTCCCACAAGTCCGGAAATAATTGAGGAGATCTTTGGAGTCTCAAGCACCGCATTAAACACCATGACAAAAGAGGATCTCAATCGTCTCTATAGAAAAAAAGCAATGGCTCTCCACCCGGATAAAGGTGGTGATGCTGAGCAATTCATTATTTTAACTGAAATCTACAAGGAACGTCTTGGAAAGAAGTAATATAGCAGTTTTATCCACAACTCTGCGAGTTACGATTGGTTGAAAACTTAACCTGTAAACCAAGAAAATAGTTGATTCCTGATCCGCGAGTTCGTACCTTCTTCAGTAACAGTTTGTAGCTTACGACAACAACTTTACGCATATAAGGACCACTCATAATGAAAACCGATGACAATTTCAAATCTGATGAAACTGAACTTGAAGATGAGCAGAAAATTGAAGAGGGTTTTTCCCAGATGGAGATGCTCTATCGATCCCGATGTGTGCAACCCCCACTTGGCGGCAACGTCGTCGTCCGAGAAATAGAAAAAGACGAGTAAAAACCGTTGAACCTCTTTTGAAAAGATGTATAACAGAAGCTGTTTATACCACTGTTCTACGTTGAAATATCGGCTTTAAAATGTTGTTTTCTTACCATTTCAACCTGGAAATTTACCAACAAGAGGTTCAATAGATGCAGTTTGTACAAAAACTGAAAACGCAGTCCTGCTCCTATACATCTACGCTTATCTGTGTACTCTGCCTACTACTCAGTTCACAGGCCTGTATTCCTCTTGCAAAACGGAGTATTGACCCTATCCTGCTGCCTGATACATTTTCAATATCGGGCCAGAGCCCCGTTGACATCCGCTGGTGGCTCACCTTTAATGACACAACTCTTAACCACTATGTTGAAACTGCCTTATCGAGCAACTTCAGCCTTCTTGCTGCACGGGAGCGAATAATACAGGCACAGGCAGTGGCCAGACAGTCAGGAGCAGCTCTTATTCCCTCCCTTGATAGTGACGGTTCAGCTTCCAGCACACGTAACTATCAATCAAGTGACAATAGTGATACATTTTCCTTTGACCTTGCTGCATCATACGAAATTGACCTGTGGGGACGACTGAGAAACATCGAAGATGCTTCTCTTTATGACCTTGAAGCCACCAGAGCAGATTTTTCGACCGCACAAATCACCCTAGCCGCTGAAGTAACCCTTACCTGGTTCCAGATATCAGAGGCGGGGCAACAGCTCGAACTACTGCAACAACAAAAAGAGACCAATGAGAAGGTCCTTGAGGTTATTACCACTCAATTTCGCTCAGGTAAAACCGATATTTCTGATGTACTCCAGCAACGTCAGCTGGTGGAGAGTAATAGAGGAGCCCTTGCAAAGCTCAGTGCCAACAAGCGTATTCTCGAGTATCAACTAGCAATTCTCATAGGCAAGCCCCCTGAAAAATCTTTCCAGAATATAGTTGCGGTCCTTCCCGAATTGCCCGCACTTCCCCGGACTGGAATCCCGCTGCTACTGATAACAAGACGGCCGGATGTGAGCAGCAGTTTTATGAGACTACAGGCAGCAGATAAGAGGAGTGCCGCTGCAGTTGCAAATCGTTTTCCCCGCTTAAGTTTGTCTGCGAGCCTCA
Source organism: Desulforhopalus glucosivorans (assembly GCF_054397165.1). Taxonomy (NCBI): domain Bacteria; kingdom Pseudomonadati; phylum Thermodesulfobacteriota; class Desulfobulbia; order Desulfobulbales; family Desulfocapsaceae; genus Desulforhopalus; species Desulforhopalus glucosivorans. Next base: position 5,548,925 of record NZ_AP044854.1, on the reverse strand, counting down.
CGACCTCAGGAGACAGGGTGAGTGATCTTTTCTCGGACTGGTATTCAACCCTTGCGGCAAACCTCTTTGGCCCCATCATAGATGGCGGTTACCTCAGAGCTGAAGTAGACAGAACAGAGTCAGTTGCAAGGGAACAGCTTAACAGTTATAGCCAGAACATCTTAGAGGCCATCGGAGAGATCGAAAACAGTCTTGTTCGCGAGCAGGAATTACTTCAGTCCCTCAAAAGTGAAACCATACAGCTGCAACTTGCAACTGAGACAGTAGAGCATGTTGGGAATCGTTACAGGCAGGGAGTTGAAGATTACCAGAGGGTACTTCTTGCGCTCATATCCAGCCAGAACCTGCAACGGGATATTGTGAGCAGCAGACTTGCACTTCTCAGCAACAGAGTCTCCCTATATCGGGCCCTGAGCGGACCAATTGATCAGGAACCGACAACACAAGACACGAACAAAGGCGGATTGCAATGAGCCCCGAAAAAACACAGAGTTCTGAAACAAAAAGCTCTAAACCCCATGTAGTAAAGGGTGTAATTCAACTCTTTTTATCCATTATCATACTAGGAGGCGCTGTAGCCCTCGCCTCACATTATGTCAACAACTCACCTAAGGCGAAGCCCCGTGCCCGCTCGCCTAAGCCACCGCTTGTGACAGTCACCTCTTTACAAGCCCAGGACATATCATATGAGTTTGATGCCATGGGTACCGTTACAAGCGCCCAGGAGATAGGTCTCATTCCTCGGGTAAATGGCGAGATAATCAGCATAAGCCCTGAAATGGTACCAGGTGGACAAATCACCCAGGGCGAAGAACTCTTTAGTATCGATCCCACTGACTACGAGATAACCATTCTGCAGCTCAAAAGCGATCTGGCCAAAGCTGTCAGTGACCTTAACCTGGAAATGGGAAACCAACGTATTGCAATTAAGGAGTTTGAAATACTGGGTCAAAAGGTCAGTGACACCGAAAAAGACCTCATGCTACGTAAACCTCAACTTGGTATTGCAAAGGCAGCAGTTGCAGCAGTCGAAGCACAACTGAAAAGAGCCAGAATCGATCTGCAACGAACCAGATTTACTGCCCCCTTTAATGGAGTAATCCTGTCAAAGAATATCGATCTTGGCTCCCGTGTCAGCTCAAACAGTCCTGTAGGGCAACTCGTTGGAACAGATCAATTCTGGGTCAAGGTGAGTCTTCCAGTGCAACAGCTTAGGTGGCTCACAATCCCTGCAAAAGCTGGAGAACCTGGCTCAGTTGCACGTATATACCTTCAGGAAAAAAGTGGCAAGAACCTCTATCGACAGGGCAATGTTATTCGCCTTGCGGCTGACCTTGAAACAGAGGGACGAATGGCGGTAATCTATGTTGCAGTGAATGACCCACTCAGCCTCATGCCATCTAACAAGGCAAAACCACAATTATTTCTCGGCTCCTTTGTCCAGGTTACTTTTGCCGGACAAGAACTCAAACAGGTTTTTACCATTGATCGCAACTATTTCCATGAGAACAATACGGTATGGCTCCTTGCAAAAGACAACACTCTAGAAATTAGAACAGTAGATGTGCTTGCAAGAACAAAGACACATATCTACACATCTACATCCCTTGGAACACAGGCTCGTCTCATAACCTCTCAAATATCCAGTCCCAGCCAAGGAACTCAGCTACAAGTCTTAGAACAAATCAAATCTCCCAAACATAAGGGAGCACAACAGTGAGTTCTGATTCAAATAATCACAGCCTTGGGCCCGTCAGCTGGATGATCCATAACCGGGTCACCCCAAATTTGTTGATGATCGTCCTAATGGTGGGCGGGATCTTCATGAGTTCTAAGATAACCCGCGAGGTGTTTCCTGCCTTTGAGCTCGACAACATCAACATCTCTGTCTCTTACCCCGGAGCAAGCCCTGAAGAAGTCGAACGGGGCATAGTCCTTGCCATTGAAGAAGCCATCCAGGGTACCGAGGGAGTAAAAGAAATAACCGCCACCGCAGGAGAAGGTTCTGCATCTGTCAGAGCTGAGCTCCTTGATGGTGCAGACTCGCAAAAGGTACTCCAGGACATTAAACAGGAGGTTGACCGCATCTCAACCTTCCCCCTCGATGCAGAGGAACCTGTTATCTCCATTTCTGCAATAAAACGACAGGTTTTGCGTCTCAACATCTACGGTGATGTGGACGAAAGAAATCTCAGGAGTACGGCAGAATCCGTCCGTGACCAACTGCTTCAACAGCCTGGTATCAGCCAGATTGATCTACGGGGTGCAAGGGATTATGAAATTGAGGTTGCTGTCTCCAAAGGTGTTCTCAGAAAGTACAACCTGTCCATTGACGATATTGCTAAAAGTATAGCCAGTAACTCCGTCGAGATACCCGGTGGAAAACTTGAGACCAGCAGTGGTGAGATTCTCCTTAGGGTTACCAATAAAAGCGAGTGGGCAAAAGAATTTGCGCGCATCCCCATCATATCGAGCAGTGAGGGCACACAGATTTACCTGGAGGATATTGCAACGGTGACCGATGGTTTTGAGGATACTGCAAGATTTGGAACCTACAACAACCAGCCCTCAATTCAGCTCTACGTATACAGAATTGGCAAGGAAACACCAATTGGAGTGTCTGAAGCAACCCATGAGGCCATGGGAACAATTCAGGACTCACTGCCGCCGGAAATACATTGGGACATCACCAGTGACAGGTCAAATATTTATAAACAGCGGTTGGAGCTTCTCTTAAAAAATGCCTTTGTGGGACTTGCACTTGTGCTTCTTCTGCTTGGAATTTTTCTTGAAATGCGCCTTGCCTTCTGGGTCACTATGGGAATCCCTATCTCCTTTCTTGGGGGCCTGCTGTTTTTGCCATTTTTTGACGTCTCTATCAACATGATCTCCATGTTTGCCTTTATTATATCACTTGGAATCGTGGTGGACGACGCCATTATCGCAGGCGAAAATATATACGAATACCGCCAGCGGGGTCTCAACTATTTTGACGCCGCCATTGCCGGCGCAAAGGATGTCGCCACACCTATTACCTTTAGCATTCTCACCAACATCATCGCCTTTTTACCCATGGCCTTTGTGCCAGGCGTTATGGGGAAGGTGTGGCGGGTCATTCCCTTTGTGGTGATTGTAGTCTTTCTTATATCCTGGTTTGAATCACTCTTTATTCTGCCTGCTCACCTCGCCCATAGCCGTGAGAATGGTAAGGGAACCATTGCAGGCTCCATCTACAGGTTTCAACAAAAATTTGCCCGTCTCCTGCTTCGGTTTATTAATAATGTATACGGTCCTCTTTTAGACAAAGTCCTCAGTATACGATATTTTACCGTTATCTTTCTTATTGCGGTTCTTGTGGTGACAGCCGCCTATGTTAAGAGTGGCAGAATACGCATGATCCTCTCCCCAAGAGTTGAGTCTGACCGCGCGGTTGTAACCGCAACCCTGCCCTACGGCAGCCCTGCATCTGAAATGATTAGAGTGCGGGACTCGCTATTAACTGGCCTTGATAAAGTTGTGGCATCCTACGATGACGATACTCTTCTCGAGGGTGTTTTCGCCATGATCGATGACAACCAGGTAGAGGTTAATGCCTATCTGCATCCACCAGCTTCCCGCCCCATTACCACAGGAGAAACAACTCAGGAGTGGAGAAAGGCAACAGGTCCACTGGTTGGTGTTACAACACTTCGTTTTGAATCAGATAGAGGAGGCCCTGGTGGGGGCGCGTCCATTGCCGTAGAATTGAGGCACAGGGATACCCGGGTTCTCGACGAAGCAAGTGTAGCCTTTGCCAACCGACTCGAAGAATTTTCATCGATAAAGGACGTGGATAGCGGATATGCTATAGGAAAAATACAGTTCAACTACAAGGTAAATGGATGGGGAGAGAGCCTTGGATTGACCTCCAGTGAGATAGGCCGGCAGATACGCAACGGTTTCCAGGGTGCGATTGCCCTAAGACAGCAGCGCGGGAACAACGAGGTGACTGTTCGGGTCAGACTTCCTCAGGTAGAGAGAAGCAATGAATTTAACATGGAGAATTTCCTTATACAGGCCCCAGCTGGCACCTACGTTCCTCTGAGTGAAGTAACCACCATTGAAAAAAGCAGGGCATTCACCTCCATATCAAGAAAGGACGGCAGGCGAACAACCACGGTTTCAGCAAATGTCTCCCCCATTGGAGATTCTCCTGTGATCACCGCTGAACTCAATGAAAAAGTTCTCCCAGAGCTTGCAAATCAGTTTCCAGGCCTTACCTACGGTTACAGTGGTCGTCAGGCCGACCGGAAAGAGAGCTTTGGCAATCTGTTGTACGGCTTTCTTTTCGCCCTTGGCGGTATCTACTTTCTCCTCGCCATCCCATTTAAAAGCTATATTCAACCTGTCATCGTTATGGTTGCTATTCCATTTGGAATGATCGGAGCCGTCTTTGGCCATATGTTGATGGACTATCATCTGAGCATCATGAGTATGATGGGCATCGTTGCCCTGTCAGGGGTGGTGGTAAATGATTCTCTGGTATTGGTGGATTACGCCAATAAACAAAAGCTCAAGGGCTGTAACTCACTTGAAGCAATACAGCGTGCAGGTCTCAGACGCTTTAGGCCCGTACTGCTCACAACACTCACGACCTTTGGTGGTCTGGCCCCAATGATCTTTGAGACATCCAGACAAGCAAGATTTATGATTCCCATGGCCATTTCACTGGGCTTTGGAATCCTGTTTGCGACAGTCATCACCCTGGCTCTCGTCCCCTGTCTCTACCTGATCATCGACGATAGTAAAAAGGTGGGTGAAAAAATATTGTGAGCTTAGTGCATTGTACTCCCTCTATTGCTCCAATGTTTCTGATTCTCCAAACTTCCACAACAGCATTGTACCGACAACATAGTTGTCGGTTGTCTCAACCAGTGGACTGTCCTCAAATGCTGCTCCGGAAGAATTGATGTATCTACCATAGAAACTCAGCCAGAACTTAGGGGTGAGTTCTTTTACAATACCGCCGGAAACCTGCCAGCCACCATATCCTGCTTCGGCTGTATACTGCTCCCTCCTATCTGTGACGTATTGTTCTGAAACTTCATAAAAGTAGCTATGCAACTCGCTGTCACTAAACTGCGGACCGGTCTTCATATGGATACGAACATTTTGATCACGAAAAAGAGATGCATTCCTGTACACAAGGGAGAAATCTGAAATCAGTCCCTGATATGACACATCAAGGCCACCATCAAAACCGAAAGAAAATCCCGCCCGTATATTCCACTGGAGAAAAAATGACTCCCGCTCGCCATAGTCATAAAAATAAAACCGAAGAGCAGGACCAATTTCAACAAGGCCATCCAGCTCACCCATTCCTTCTCTGGCGTCATTATCATCAGTTACAGGAGGATTACCAGAAATCGAAATATCTGTCTGAAAATGAGCATTCCTCCAAAATATTCCTCGTAGACCATCCCGATTAGCCTTTATCTTTTCCCCGCGATAGATAAAATAGGGTAAAGGAAAAGCGTAACTCGAATATTCATCTGAACCACGGTAGTGAGGGAGCTGCGCTGCAAGACCAACGACTCCGTACTCATAGAGAGGGAGTTTTTCTTTTTCAACCGTAGTACCAGTAGCGCTACACGGAACGAGACTCGTGAGAAAAAGTATAACAGTTATAAAACAACAGGGTATATAGGGGAACATCGCCATCCTTTAGGACAAAAGGTTAAGCCACAGGGTACCTTGAAAAATTGGTGATAGGTTCAAATTCGAGACGCGTGAAGAATTTTACCACAGGCATACAACTGATATTCCAAGGATATAATTTTGAATGCAACGATGAAGTTGGGCAAAGAACCAATTTTCCAAGGCTGCCTAAAGATGATTTTGTATCTACACTGTATCCGCGATGTGCCCTTCTACTACTACTTGCTTCTTCCACAAAATCTCTGAAAGACAGGAGGGATTTGATCAATGGATTCAGGTCAGAATCACTTATGATTTTGCGAGATGATACCTCTTGGCCTGCCAATACTTCTTGCGCCAATAAGAATTATTGAGGTTTGACTGAATGACGCCTTTGGACCGTGAAGCATGAATGAAACAATTTTCGCCAAGGTAAATGCCAACATGTCGGGAATACAGACCAGTTTTAAAGAAAACTAAGTCACCTGGACGAAGAGATTTTTTATCAATTTTCTCACCTGTTTTAGACTGCTCGACAACAGTTCTTGGAAGCTCGACACCATAGAGTTCTTTATAAGCCCTTTGGGTCAGGCCAGAACAATCCACTCCCCTGGTACTGTACCCTCCATACCTATACCGCACACCTCGCCACCTCTTAAAGTAATCATTGAGCTCTTGATTCCCTACACTGAGAGTATCTTGAGCACTATTGAAAACAATTTTCCTACAGGTTTCAGATAGAGATATCTTCTTGACCTGCTCTGGACTTTCCTGCTGGGGCACATAAGTAACCGTCACCTTTTGCATGCATCCTGATAATAACAACACGACTAGAGTAAAACTGATCGTGATGTATCGATTTGTAGGTAGTCTGCAAATGTGCGTTACATTTTTTAGGCCAATAAAAGAATGAAACATAGTGTATCTAACCCGACAAGCCGAATTTTTTTGAGTATCGCTGGACAAGTACCCCGAAGGTCTCCCTGCGGTCGCTATCTGAAAATAGTGCGGTATCAGCAAGTTTTCCAACACGCAATTTCTCAATCCCATTAACAGGGCAAAGTACGACGTGGATGATTACACCCTCAATGATCTTACCTATCGTACTAAGCGTTACTACCAAAAGATTTTCTCAACACCCTGATATTATCAATCATTTTTGAATAAATCCAGTTTTGTGAACTTTTTATATAACCAAGCACACTCCAGCAGAACATTTTACGATGAGATTACAGCCTATTAGACGATCATCTATTCTTTGACATTTTGTTGACAAAACACCCGTTATCGTCTGACCATGTATATTGTAACACTGGACCAGCCATTCTCCTGCAAATTAATACTCAAGACTAATACCATTAAAAAACAGAACATTTCATAAGAAAATCCTTGATGAAGAAAGTTCCTTTGGTATACCTACGTCACTCATAATAGATCCCTTCATAATGACATTGGGGTAATCAGCATCCACTCTTTGAGGCCTCGCGAGTACAATCTATATATTAATTCCCTGAAAAATAGGTACAAACTCATGATAACTACATTGTTAACTTACGGTGCTGCCGGTGCGGTCGTTGGAATCCTGGCAGGACTATTTGGTATTGGAGGTGGACTTGTAATCGTCCCAGTACTGGTTTATGTCTTTTCTCTACAGAGCATACCAAGTGAAATCACCATGCATATGGCTCTTGCGACATCTCTTGCCAGTATTATGTTTACCTCTGTCTCAAGTTTCCGTGCACATCATAAAAGAGGTGCCGTTCACTGGGATGTCGTTAAAAAAATCGTGATTGGGATACTTACTGGTACTTTCTTCGGTTCATTTATTGCGTCTCGTATGTCCACAGACTTTCTAAAGATTTTTTTTGTGATCTTTCTCTATTTTGTGGCAACGCAGATGCTGCTTGGCAAAAAACCCAAACCTGGAAGAGAAATTCCAGGTTTAGCTGGTATGTTTGCAACCGGAAATATTATCGGTATTGTATCAAGTCTTGTAGGCATTGGGGGAGGCACACTCTCAGTCCCCTTCATGCTCTGGTGTAACATAAACGCTCATCACGCCATTGGTACTTCTGCTGCCATCGGTCTTCCCATCGCTTTAGCCGGAACTGTTGGGTATATCGTAAACGGCTGGAATGTAACTGACCTCCCTCCCTACTCACTTGGCTATGTATATCTCCCTGCTCTCATAGGAATTGCCGCCATAAGTGTTTTAACAGCACCTCTAGGTGTAAAGCTCGCCCATAGCCTACCTGTTGATCGTCTAAAAAAAATATTCTCAATTCTCTTGTACGTTGTTGCCACTAAAATGCTTGTCAGTGCAATATAAGAAAGGACTTTAATGAATGAGACCGAACTCTTGACAACTTAGACTTCACTAGCTGCGTAAAAGATTAGAAAACCCGCAATCTATTTAGAATGCGGGTTAAAAAGACATCAATGCAAGCGCTTGCAAACACAAGTACCCTATCAGCAGAGAACTTCGATCACCTCACCTACCTCGCGTGTATTTCAAGAACTTCTGTTCGTCTAGAAACTACAATACACTCACGAGTACACACATTGATTTCTAGATTCTACTGAAGTTTAGAGAATTTACAGGAATACAAAAGACAAGAAAAAACCCGCAAACTGTTTTCAGTTGCGGGTTTAAAAGACTTTGGTGGAAGTCTTTAGAAAAAATATGGTGCCGAAGGCCGGAGTCGAACCGGCACGGGTTGCCCCACACGCCCCTCAAGCGTGCGCGTCTACCAATTTCACCACTTCGGCACACATTTCTATATATATTTTATTACTCTGCTGCTTTTTCTTCGCTCTTTTCTTCAGCAACCGGTTCCATAACCATATCTTCTTTGGCTATAGGTGCTGCTTCCTCAACTGCAGGTTGACTGACAGTCACCCCGCTCATCACTGAAGACTTACTTGACTGAGATGAAATATACGCTAACGTAACAGAAGTCAACATAAAAATGATCGCAGCAGCTGTAGTAATTTTATTTAACAGTGGCAACGGCCCTTCTGTCCCAAAAAGAGACTGGCTGGATCCACCAAAAGTAGCACCAATATCAGCACCCTTCCCATGTTGCAGCAAAACAATGCCAACCAGGAAAAGGCAGACGATAACGTGTACAATTGTTAATAAAGTATCCATACGTAAACAAAGTTAAATTATTCAAAATTAATAATGCGTTCAAACGATTCAGCATCAAGTGAACGCTCCGCCTACCAATCCTCAGATAACTTGAGGCTAGGCCATCAATGCATCAGCGTTGATTGGTGCGACCGAGGCACCTTACAATATTCGAATTTTCTCGGCAACAGTTTTTTCATATATTTGTTCAACTATTTCTTAAGCCATCGTCTGATGGTACACCGAGCCAGTTCCAAAACAGCGGTTTATTGAAGAAAATCTCGCCAATACCATTTAGCAACAACACCTTAAGACCATATCAGCACTTCACATACCGCTATCTGCAATAGGCAGTACATGAATATTATACAATCTCATGACATAATGTTGCATTACCCTCGCCTATGCAACCATTTTAAAATTCATAATTGCCCTAATGTAGTGCAATCACAAGTAAGTATTTATTATCATTAAGCAAAGATATTTATCAAAATGCACTACAATATTTTCTGAAAGAGAAGGGCCACATCAACAGGGTCTGAATAGTATCCAATTCTTTCACCAGTCTGTAAGAATCCCGTTTTTTTATAGAAACTCAGAGCACTTTGATTTTGAGAACGTACTTCAAGAAAGAGAGTCTCTACTCCTTTCTCAGAGAGAAGATTACATAGACAACTGAGTAGAGAGGACGCAACACCGTGCTTTCGCAACTCTACACTCACAGCTATTTTCAACAACTCAGCCTCAGGCGCTAAATATCTACTGGCACACCAACCAACCACACACGGCCTGTTAGCAGGCGTATTATCAAGTTCAGCAACTAAGACAACTCCCCTCTCTTGCCTCAACTCATCTGCAAGAGCTTTGGGAGACCAAGGGGATTTATTTTGCTGCTCGATACAGACAACTTCAGCAAGATCTGTATCGAGCATTGTTCGGATATAAAACAAGAGATTGACCCCGCATAACCAAGTAACAAGGCGAATTACGTTCTTCACCAGATGCATTTATTACAAACAACAGATAAATGAAGTTTTCCGGTAAGCAGCGGCTTCTAGTGAATTCACTACATATTAAATCATTTCCTCGCTCACATGGACCACTAAGTCACTCAACATATTAGTATAACTACCAAGCTCGTTATCATACCAGCCATAGACCACAGCCTGAGTCACAGGAACATTTAAAATTGAGTCAGCGCCCTTCGCTAGACTTTCAGCTTTTACCTTGGCAAGGTCAACCTGGATATTCGCTGTTCTCGTGTGGGTCTCTGTACCCTCAATGGCAGCAGCAGCAGCAGGCATTCCTATTATGTCCGATGAGACATTCTGCTGGTTTGAATAGAGCAGATAGGGATTAATCTTTGAATATTCTTCGTATATAGAATTTATATCATTTCTTTTAATTGGCTGATCGAAATCATCCTGTAGATTCAAAACAAGAATAATAAGTGAACCAGTAGAAGTAGGAATACGAACGGACTCTGCCATAAACCCAATTGAAGCCATTTCAGGAATAACAAGAGACAGAGCTTTTGCAGCCCCGGTTGTGGTTAAAATTATATTATTTAAAATTGAACGATTTTTACGCAGGTCTGTCGCACCAGCTCCCGGCAAGCGATCTAAAACCTGCTGACTACCGGTTGCTGCGTGTACAGTTACCATGGAAGCACTGAGGATTTTATCAGCACCGATCTTTTCCATGAGCGGCTTTATCATATATGATAAACATGTCGTCGTACAGGAAGCCGCCGAGATAAGAGAGTGCTGCCCAGATTCATAAACCTCTTCATTGATGCCCATCACTGTAGTAACGGCATCTTCAGGCATATCCAACCCCTTCGATTTAATTTTGAAGGGTGCTGAGAGAATTACCTTTTCGGCGCCAGCCTGCATATGTCCGCGAAGTGCACCACGACTTGCATCCGGATCGGTGGTAGGATCCGTAAAGACGCCGGTTGTATCAACCACCAGCTTAACGTCATTTTCCTGCCAGGCAATATCCTTAGGGTTGCGAGCACTGCGCAGAATTTTGACCGGAATACCATTCACAACCATCGTCCCATCAGCCTCATTCAACTCCTCAATCACACGAGGACACTGGTGACCATAAAGATATGTTCCAAGACGCCCATAGGTTGAATCGCGCTCAAGTGTGGCTGCAAGATCTTCCAAACTCGATCCAACATCGCGGCCGATGTTTGCAACTATACCAGAAAAGTGCTTCCTGGAAACCTGCTGCCACAACGATAGCTTACCTATTCTTCCAAGACCATTAATCCCTAATTTCATAGCAATGCCTCTCCTTTCCAATTAGACTGGAATACTGAGCTTATATCATTCTTATGCCTAAGATTAGACACAAGATACGTTTATGTCCTGACACATTAATAAATTTGTTATCGCTATTTATCATTAACTTTATTGATATGCAACAGTAACATTTTTTAAACAAAGATACCAATTTACTGAACTTATGAAATTCGAATCACCACTCATCACAGGCCGCCTTATCAAGCGATACAAACGTTTTCTCGCAGACATAGAACTTGACTCTGGGGAGGTCCTGACAGTTCATTGCCCAAATACAGGTACGATGCTCTCATGTTCAACTCCAGGCAGCCCTGTAGCCCTTTCAATATCTGACAACCCAAAACGCAAGTATCCGCACACCTTGGAGATGGTTTATGAAAATTCCACATGGATTGGTGTAAACACAGCGAGAACCAATGCACTTGTGGCAGAGGCGATTTCAAACGGTTCAATTCATGAATTTGAAAATGTAAGCAAAATCAAAAGAGAAGTGAAAACATCAGATCACACCAGATTAGATTTACATTTAATTTCAGAGAGTTCAGAAATATACATAGAGGTGAAGAACTGTTCACTGGCTGAAGATAGATGTGCCATGTTCCCAGATGCTGTAACAACAAGGGGGACAAAACATCTCAACGAACTTATACGATTATCCCGGGAAGGTCACAGAAGTTGTATCTTTTTTTTAGTGCAGAGGATGGACGTTGACAGCTTCAGTCCCGCAAGCCATATTGATAAAATTTATGCGAAGACTCTAAAAGAAGCTTCAGAGCAGGGTGTATTGCTACTAGCCTATCAGGCTGAGGTTAGTCTAAAATCTATAGATGTTGTTGGTAAACTGCCCCTTATTATGTAAAGAGGCAGTCTGATGCTAACCGATATCTCTTTACATCAATCTATCAAATTGGCGACTCGGCCCCAACGTATGGATTTAAACCGCTCTACCGAGAACAGAGATTTATCAATATCCCAAGACCAGTACAGTATGAAGGCTTTACCCAGGATATCTTTTTGATCAACAAAACCCCAAAATCTGCTATCGTAACTGTTATCCCGGTTATCTCCCATCACAAAAATTCGATCTTCAGGCACCAATACCGGACCAAAGTTGTCCCTCGGGCTTGCATCAGCATCGAGTACTGCAGGAGAACTTACATGGGCATGGGGATCAACTGCAGCGATTCCATTGACAAAGACCTTCTTATTTTTTATCTCAACAGTATCTCCGGGCGTACCAACAACACGTTTTATATAGTCGACTGATTTATCTTTGGGAAACTTGAAGACAACGACATCTCCTTTTGAAGGATCTACTATAGGCACTAATATCTTTCCACTGAATGGAACACGAATGCCGTAGATGAATTTATTAACCAAAAGATGGTCACCAATAAGCAAGGTTGGTAGCATTGAACCAGAAGGTATTTTAAATGCCTGAACGATAAATGTTCTTATAAACAATGCAAGAAGAATAGCGATGCAAATCGCCTCAAAATATTCTCTAAAAACCGATTTGCTCTTACCTATATTAGTCAATGTTAACCTCACCGGGATAATTATTTATTTTACACAACCGAAGACTTGCCAAAAACTACTAGAATTACATACCAATTACAAGCGACTTCCTTTACAGCAATTTAAATTTTAAAGCCAATACCCCATAAAGTGCATCTCCACATCCTAGCATCAATATGTTGTGGAAAACAAAAAGTGCAGGAAATATGAAAATACCTCCAAACCGTATGTTTAATAAGCATTATTCATTATTTATCAGCATTGTTTTTCTTGACAAAGAAATATATTTATGCACTAATAGCTGTATGTACATGAAAAATCAGGTGTTTATTTACCCTTTCAAATAACACCCTTTAGGTAATATCAACTTTTTCAATACAACAAACATGAACTTGCCGTTTACATCTCAAAACGAATTAGTAGTTGGCATTGATATTGGTTCCCACGCAGTTAAAGTCTGCCAACTAAAACGGACATCCGATGGCTATGCAATTTTAGCCTTGGGAAGTAACGTCCTTCCGGAAGGAGCCGTTGATGACGGCACGCTGAATGATCCTGAGCTCGTAGGCGAAATCATTTCTGACATTTTCAAGAACCTCAAAATTCGAAACAAAAAAGTTGGTTTTTCCATCTCAGGCTATTCTGTCATTGTAAAAAAAGTCAATTTGGCTGTTATGGAAGAGGCAGAGCTTGAAGAACATATCATGTCTGAGGCTGAACAGTATATCCCATTTGACATTGATGACGTTTATCTGGATTTTCACGACCTTAAGACTGCTGAAAACGAAAACAGTAAAACCGACGTAATGCTGGTTGCTGCTAAAAAAGATATCGTAGATGACTATCTTCAAATGCTTGAAAGTCTCAACCTGACCGCAGTCGTCGTGGATGTTGATGGATTTGCATTAGAAAATGTCTACGAATACAACTACGAAAAAAACAACAACATTGCTCTCGTTGATATTGGTGCTTCTAAAATGAATATCAACATACTATCCCAAGGTATTTCTGTTGTAGCAAGAGACATCATTGTAGGTAGCAGACAACTCACAGAACAGATACAAAACGTTTTTGATATTGAATTCGAAGAAGCTGAGCAGCTTAAACTTGGGTCCTTACCAGCAGGTGATAAACGTGAGGAGATAGAAGATATTTTTTCGGCCACATGCACTCAATGGATTCTAGAAATCAAAAAAGCAATCGACTTGTATCATTCCAACCACCCTGACCAACCACTAACAAAACTCATTCTAAGTGGTGGTGGCGCTAAAGTAGCTGGCCTTGCGGATTTTCTTGCTCAAGAAACCGAATTGGAAATTGAGCTTTTTAATCCATTTGCACATATGTCTTCAAATACAAAAAAAATTGATCCTGACTATCTCAAAAGCATTGGACCTGAAATGGCCATTGCGACAGGAATAGCCCTCAGGCCCTCAGCTATATAATTTTTATCGTTAAGGTTTAAACACATGTTAAAAATTAACCTGCTGCCCGTAAGGCAACTTAAACGAAGGGCCAAAGCGAAAAAACAGCTTACTGGTGTTATTCTCTTTTTTCTCCTTCTTTTAGCAATGCTAGCAGCTGTTGGATTTATACAGGCTCAAAAGATTTCTAGTTTGCAAACTGAAATTAAGACACTTACAGCCGAGAAAAATTCGTACAGCAAGACTTTACGCGAGATAGAGAATCTTAAAAAAGAAAAGGTTGAGTTCCAACGCAAGACAGATATCATAAAACAGCTTAAGACGGATTCATCTCTTACTGTCAGAGTCGTTGATGAGGTTGCAAATAGAATTGACAATCAGCGAATGTGGCTCACTTCACTCCACCAACAACAATCGACACTTAGCCTATCTGGAATTGCTCTTGATAACCAGACAGTAGCACAATTTATGGACGGTCTGAAAGCCTCACCATTTGTTAACAGTGTAACTCTTACGAATTCATCACTGAAAATCATTTCAGGAAGGAATCTGAAGAGTTTTGAACTCACATGCAGTGTGGCTCAACCCGCACCAGCAGAACCCGAGAATTCTGAGCCTCAATAACGCTCGCAATATTTCTGAGACGACTGTATGAAAACGAGCAATGCCGCTTTAACCAACTTTATAAACGAGAAGTATATACCCCTTGCTCCTCGCGTCAAGGTCGCAATAATCGCAGTAATTTTATTGCTTCCAATTGTGTTGTTTTACTTTTTGTTTTACCAACCAAAAGCCGATAAAATAACATCACTTGACAAGCAAACAATTGAGCTTAAAAAGCAGGTCCAAGAGGCTAAGGCTAAAGCCGCCAACAAAGAACAATTTGAAAAAGAGCTTGCTGATGCAAGAGTAAAGTTTGAGGAAATTGCGGTTCTCCTACCAAAAGATAAAGAAATTCCAAAACTCCTCAAAGATATCTCAGCACTTGGCCGCAATGCGGGACTTGACTTTCTGACCTTCAAACCACTTGCTGATGTACCTAAAGACTTTTATGCTGAGCTACCTGTCTCGATCAATGTCCGAGGTCCGTATCATAATATGGGTTTTTTCTTTGATCAGGTCAGTAAACTCGAGCGAATTGTATCTGTAACTAATATTAAAATGACATCCCCTAAAAAAGAGGGAGGGGAGATGTTGTTAAAATCTGACTGCAAACTGGTCACATATCGATTTACTAATGTCGAGCTACCCAAAAAGCCTAAAAAATAAATTTCGTGAGTTCAATTATGTGCCATATCAAACCAACCATAAGACCAGGACTCTTTAGTAAATCTTGCGTCAACACCATGCTATTTTATGGTGCGCTCTCTATTATAGTACCATCAATAACCCTGGCCAATACACAAGAGATGTTGAGTGAAAACGATTCTAGTGCTGACGCTTATTTCGAATACGTACTAGAAAATCGTCCTGATCCCTTTGTACCTTTTCTGACTGAAAAAGCTGCAACGTCCAATGCTGATATGAACGAAGTAATTGAAAACAATGAGCCACTATCAGGCATGCAATTATTTGAGCCTGGTCAGTTAACTCTTGTAGCACTCATGAAAAGTGGTGCTGAGGACATTGCTATGGTGGAAGATTTCACTGGCAAAGGGTATGTCCTCACTGAAGGAATAAAAATTGGGCGCAGAGGGGTTGTTAAAGACATAGCTCCCAATAGTGTGCTCATTGAAGAAACTGCCGAAACTCGTGCAGGTAAGAAAATCATTACAGAAATTGTGATGATACTTAAGAAAGAGGGAGAAGAATAGAAAATGCTTAAATGGCTCGCACAACTAAAACCAGCTGTTTTCATCGCATTTTGCATCTTATTCACATTTCAAACAGATATTGCAAAATCGGCAGCCGAAGTAACGTACAAAATTAATGACATCAACTCAATTCTAACATCAAATAGCCTGGAGTATACTGTTTTTGGTGATAGTAAACCAGCGTATACGGTATCGGAAAGATTTGCTCCTTTCAGGGTAGTGATAGATATTGCAGGTGCAAAACTCGGGGACGATATTACTCCAGAGAAACTGCAGGTTCCAAGTAACACCTTTAGTTCACTTGAAATCGAAGATTTGAGTGATAAAATGCCAACCATTAAACGGTTCATTTTCACTCTTGCAGATACCCATGATTATGATGTCTCTTTAAGTGATAATAATATAAAGTTATCAGTTAGCCCCGGTAGCTCTAAAGCACTGGTACCAACTACCAACAGCACAGAGTTGCGCTCTCTTACAGATTTCAAAATTGAAAGCACTCCTAACAGTACAACAATAGCAATTATCTCCAATGGACCGATCGACAATTACACAGTCGACACTATTGGTAGCGGTGCTAATAGACCTCCGCGTATGTATATTGACATAGAAGATGTCGCAATTAATGAACTTATTCCTGAAAAGAAAATCGGCTCAAGTGTCGATAAAGTGCGCGTTGCTAAAAGAAACAACGGTGCGCGTATTGTTTTTGATTCTGCTACCCAGCAATTGTTTTCATATACGGTCAATCCATTTGAAAATGGATTGAAGGTTGTCGTTAATGAAACCGGCAATAAAGTGATAGAGCCTGTGCAATCAATACAGGCGTCAACAGTATCTGAAGGTGCTGAAACTACAAGTGATAGTACTCTAGATGAACTCATTGGTTCTTCAGAAAAACTGCTGACCCAAGACCCTGATCAAATTATTGCCAACGCTGCCCAAAGCAAAGCAACTGAACTAGCGGATGGATTTTCATTCTCAGGATACAATAAGCAGCGTATCAGTGTAGATTTTTATAAAATCGATATTCACAATGTATTTCGACTTTTCAGACAGATAACCGATCTTAACATTATTGTTGATGAGGAAGTTAATGGTTTATTAACTCTTGCCTTAACTGACGTACCATGGGATTTTGCACTGGATATTATCCTCAATCTTATGGATCTTAAAAAAGAAGAGAGATTTAACACTGTCGTCATCTATCCAGCGAATAATGATTTTGTTTGGCCTACACGAGCTGAAGATAACCTCGCATTTGAAGCAGATGTTGAAGTTATTGAGCAGGAAGCTCTTATTATTGAAAAAAGCATAAATCAATCACAAGAAGTTGTTAAAGCTAAGGATCTCATGGTCAAAGCACAGGCTCTCGAAAACCAAGAAGAGTTTGAGGATGCTGCCTTTCTTTACTCCAAAGCACTTGAATTATGGCCTGACAATATCAAGATATCAAACCGACTTTCCTCTCTGTACCTTGTTAACTTGGGAATGAACGCAAAAGCAATTCATTTTGCTCGTAAGTCTCTGGATCTTGATCCAAACAATACAACTGCGGCTCTGTATGCTGCTATTGGTTCAGCAAATATGCAAAGGGTTTCAGACGCAAAAGAATATTTTTCTCAGAGCATTAGTGATAATCCTCCCCACAAAGAGGCACTGCTGAGTTATGCCGCTTTTACTGAGAATAACGGTCTAAATGATTCAGCGATCACCCTTCTCAATAAATATGAATCTTTTTATGGTGAAAGCATGGATACAATGGTCAGTAAAGCCAGGATCCTTGATAAAATTGACCGTAAAAAAGATGCTACAAAACAGTATAAGGCTATTTTAAATTCTGGCTATCGATTACAGCCGGATCTCAAAAAGTACATTGAAGGGCGATTGTCCGCCAAAGACCTTTACTAATAACTATGCAGATTGATACAAATTCCAAAATTTCAGTCCAAGAGGTTTTTATGAAGTCGATACGACCTATCACTCTACTCAGTAGCCTCTTGCTACTCTCGGTGACACTCTCTTCATGCGTTCATGATGCGCCTAAGGTAGACAGTCAAATTCCTAATATGCAGGATTCAACTGCTGCCAGTGAACAAATAGTCCCTAAAAATACTCAGCCAGCAACGTTGCCTGTCAAATATCAGACTGCTAGCTATGTAGTCAATGAACAAGCAAAAGAGGACCTTACCACTGCTGATGAAAGTAAGATTAAAGTTGGTGCCAGAATTACCTCTACTCGTGGCCCGCAGCCATTATGGGATATTCTTAAACGACTTGCAGCATTAAAACGCATGAACATTTCATGGGCTAGTGATGTAGATAAGAATGCCCTAGTTGACGTAGACATTAACGCCAACGACGACTTTTTTGAAGCCTTAGACAATTTGTTACGACAAGTTGACTACTTTCATGAAATGAAAGGCAACACAATAATTATTAAATATAAAGAAACACGCCAATTTCAGATTGCAATGCCTTTTACTAAACAAACCTACACAACCAGTACCGGTGGGAATGTCCTTGGTAACAGCGAAACGTCTAACAACGTTGATGGAACAATCAAACTTGCAAGTGAAGATAACGAATTTGATATCTGGGAGAACATTCGTACAAACATTGAGAGTATAATGGAAATTTGGTCCTACCGCCGTGAGCGCGATATGGCTAACGAAGTTGCAATTGATGCAGGTGGTGGTTCAGCTGGTGCCCGTGATTTTACTACTGGCACAACTACCGCAGCTACCGGTACCGCCACTGAGAACGGGGCCGACAATAGCGCATCAGTTTCTGGCCGGTCGACCAATGATGCTGGAGGCCAAGGTTACTATATGATAGATAAACCTGTCGGTCTTATCACTGTAACCGCCCCTAGACCGGTTTTAGAAAAAATTGATTCATACATTACGACATTAAAAAAATCCCTGTACAAACAAATTTCAATCGAAGCTAAGATCATTGAAGTTCAAATGAACGATTCTTCGAGCATTGGAATTAATTGGTCAAGGGTACTCAATAATTTTAACCTCAGTGGCGATGTTGCTTTTGGAAATAACGGCCAGATATATCCATTTACCTACAGTAATGACAATGTAGTTGGAAAAAACACATATTCAGACGATGGTACTTCATATTTTAAAACCATTAATCCAGGGCAATTTATATCTAACATTGCTCTAGACACTGTGGGATTTGATATATTTTTAAATGCTCTCAAAACACAGGGTGATACTAAAATACTATCTAACCCAAAGCTTAGTGTAATGAATGGGCAACCTTCACTCATTACAGTTGGACGAAATGTCACCTATGTTGATTCCATTGAGTCTGACGTCGACACGGACAATGGAGTAATTACATATACTGTTGAAACTGAAAGAATTCTTTCCGGTATTGGTATGGCTCTCACAGCAACTGTTCTTGGCGATAGCGAAATCATAATGAATTTGGTCCCTATTACTTCTGTATTAGAAGAACCAATAGAATATCTGGATGTTGGTGAAAATGGCGCGTCAGTAGGCTTACCAATTATTGCGGTCAGAGAGATTTCCACTACTGTAAAAGTTAAAGATGGAGAGATGCTTGTTATCGGCGGACTGATTAGCGACACTGAGTCTTCAAGTGGTGAATTTGCCCCTTTATTGGGTGATATTCCTATTCTCAAATATCTTTTCGGTTATGAAGAAAAAGAACATATTAAACGTGAATTGATCATCCTCTTACGACCAAGAATAATTTAATTTCGGTTAACGCGAAGTGCCTTCAATAATCCATGATCAGTAAGATGGAATGAATTAAAAGGTTCTGAAAACATTTATATTATGCAAATTACAATTTTGAGCAGGGAGATAAACATGAAGAGGCTGAAATCTTTGGTCATCGGAATTTTAGCACTAAGCTTGGCCGGATGTGGGCAAACTGTGGTCGAAACGCTGAATATTACTGACGGCCCTGCTGCAAACGCACCAGGCAGTGGCAAGAGTATTGTAATTCTTCCTTTTGCAGATTACTCGCAGGGTAACCTGCAATCCGCCCACAGAAGAAGTATGGTCATTACTGAAACCATGACTGATAAACTCATTAGAAATGGTTTTGGATTACCTGTTCAGGAAGATGTCTTTGAGTACCTTGTAGCAGAAGACATTATTCAATTAGCTTCCTATGAGAAGGCTGACACTCAATCCCTTGAAAATGAACTTTCAAATGACTGGTCAGAAACAATGCTCAATGAGATCACTCGTTATAAGGATCAGGTAGAAAATGAAGCCGTTCAGCGTGCAACAAACTCACCAGGAGCACACGGTCTAACAACTAAGAAAGTTGCTAAAATTGGTCGTCATTTTGACGCCGACTACATCGTTCGCGGTCGTATACTTGAGTTTAAAACCAGAGATGAAGCGACATGGGCACCATGGAAGAAGGGTATCCTCCCATTTATTAATGGTGGAACAAACAGGATTATAAACGGCTTTGCTAGCTCTGATGAGTATGATGCTAGAAACGAAGGCTTAACTGGTGCGCTCATTGGTGGTGTGATCGGGTACAACTCTGGAACTTTTCCATTTAGTGGAAGTGACTCATTATTTAGTATGTCCACTGCAGCCTCTAACGCTGTTGTGTGGAGTGCTGCAGGATATGGCGTTGGACAAGTAAGTCATAGAAGTGGAAAAGTTGACCAAGCAGCTGTACAGCTGCGAGTATGGGTACAGGAAGCTTCAACTGGTAATGTTGTCTGGTCAAACCGGGTAAGAGTATTAGTGTCTCCTGAGTCCGTTCTTGCTGACAATCAATATGACACCCTCTTTAACCTTGCGATCGAAAAAGGTGTGACCACACTTGTTGACCACTTCGTAGCTTACGGTATATAGCAGAAGTCTACTTCTATTTACTTAAACAAAAGTGGGGCGTAACATTAATTAATGTTACGCCCCACTTTTGTTTTTACTGCTCATACAACTCTAGTTTTTCTCTTCTTTTTTCTTTTTTGCATTTTGAAAAAGAGCCATAAAATTAACTGGCTCCATTAAAAATGGAACAAAACCACCATCGATTGAAACCTGGCTCACAACTTGCCTTGTAAATGGGAATAGTAGCGTAGGACAATCAACTCCGAGTAACATGGCCATATGCTCTTCTGGGATATTCTTGAGCATGAAAACTGACGCATGTTCAATTTCTAGAATGAACAGGACTTTACTGTCATCTTTTTGGGATACTTTTGCAGTAATCTGTAAAGCAACTTCCCAATGATCAGCATCTATCTGCTTATTGTTCAGTTGTAGATTTACCTCAACAGCCGGATCCCCCTTCATAGTGGTGAAAACTTCTGGGGAGTTAGGATTTTCAAAGGATAAATCCTTAATATACATTTTCTGCATACGAAACTCAGGTCTTGGAGCGTCAGCAGCTTCATTTTCAGCCATAGTACACCTCTATTAGAATGAATAAAATTAATACATCAATGTATTAATAAATACTTACCCACAAGTAAGTGGGCACAAATTTAAAAAAACCTAGTAGTACCTTACTCAGGAAAAGCTGTCATTAAAAACAAGAAATTGAGTGTTGGAAAACTTGCTGATATCACATTATTCACAGATAGCAACCGCAGGGAGACCTTCGAGGTACTTATCCAGCGATACTAAAAATATTCCGCTAGTCGGGTTAGACAGTCATTAATTACTAGAAACAAGTTTTTCAGGTTGTTCAGATACATTATTACTCAATATATCATTGAGAAATTTTCCCGTATACGATTCTTGGCTCTGGGCTATATCCTCTGGCCTCCCAACAGCAACAACCTGTCCTCCACCATCACCACCTTCTGGACCGATATCAATAACCCAGTCTGCGGTTTTAACTACGTCAAGATTATGCTCAATAACGACCACCGTGTTTTTCTGATCAACAAGCCGATTAAGGACATTAAGCAAGTGTTGTATATCTGCCGGATGTAATCCAGTCGTAGGTTCGTCTAAAATATATAGCGATTTGCCAGTACTTCTTCCTGACAATTCTTTAGCAAGCTTAATTCTCTGGGCTTCGCCACCTGAAAGTGTCACAGAAGATTGTCCAAGTGAAATATATGATAACCCTACATCAAACAGTGTCTGCAACCGGTTCTTAACAGGAGGAACATTCTGAAAGAAATCCAGAGCCTCTTCCACCGTCATTTTTAGAACCTCATGAATGTTCTTATCCTTATACCTTATCTCAAGTGTTTCACTATTATATCTCCTGCCTTTGCAAGATTCACATTCAACATAAATATCCGGCAGGAAATGCATTGCTATTTTGTTGACGCCCTCACCTTCACAGGCTTCACACCGCCCCCCTTTAACATTAAAGCTAAATCGCCCCGGCTTATATCCTCTGGATCGTGATTCCGGCAGCTTAGCAAATAAATCCCGTATTGGTCCAAATACACCAGTATATGTAGCAGGATTAGATCGTGGAGTTCGACCAATCGGGCTTTGATCAATATCTATAATTTTATCTATCTGATCTAAACCGGCTAAGCTCGTTTGATTTTCTGAGTGAATATCACGCCTGTTCCTAACCCCGGCTTTAGCAAGCTTAAAAAGGGTCTCAATGACCAGTGAGCTCTTACCTGAACCGGAGACTCCAGTTACACAAGTCATTGCATGAAGAGGAAATGAGACAGCAACAGATTTTAAATTATTGGTCGTACAATTCTTCAATCTAATATTATGCTTTACACCTTTATATACACGACGTCTTTTTTCTGGGATTTCAATGAGTTTTCGCCCAGAAAGATACGCACCTGTTGAGGAGTCTTCACATTCAAGCAAACCATCGACAGTACCACTATAAACGACATTCCCTCCATGTATCCCCGCACCCGGTCCCATATCCAACAGATAATCGGCAGCTAGAATTGTATCAGTATCATGCTCTACAACAATGACACTATTGCCCAGATCTCGTAATTCGAGCAGTGTGTTAATAAGCTTCTGATTATCCCTTTGATGGAGACCAATTGACGGTTCATCAAGAATATATAGTACACCAGCAAGACGAGACCCTATCTGAGAAGCCAATCGAATGCGCTGGGCCTCCCCACCTGATAAAGTACCTGCGCGACGCTCAAGACTTAGATAACCAAGCCCCACGTCTTCTAGAAATGATAAACGATCAACAACTTCTTTTAAAATCGGCTCTCCAATAGTACGTTCACGACTGGTAAACGGTAATACTGGAATAATTTCCAGAAGCCGACTTATTGACATACATGTAAGCTGATAAATTGACCATTCACCGGTTTTAACAGATAAGGCCTCTGGCTTTAACCTGGCTCCTGAGCATAGTGGACAGACTTGCTCATTCATGTATTTACTCAATTCTTCACGAATCATTGAAGACTGGGTCTCATGATACCTTCTATCCAGTTGAGGAATCACCCCCTCAAAGCATTTAACAGCAGACATTACTCGTCTACCCTTCCGGTAATTAAATTCAATTTCTTCACGTCCGGAGCCATAAAGAAAGATTTCCTGAACATCAGCAGGCAACTTCACAAAAGAAGTATCTAAAGACACTTTATAATGCTTGGCCACTGACTCAAGCATATGGCCATAGTATGATTCTTCTTTTTTCCAGCCCCATGGAGCAATCGCTCCTTCTCGGATTGACTTGGTGTCATCTGGAACCACAAGACCAGAATCAAAAAATTGTTTTACCCCAAGCCCTCCACACTCAACACAAGCGCCTTGAGGATTATTAAAGGAAAAAAGCTGTGTTGAAATTGGTGGAAGGGAAATTCCGCAAATATGGCAAGCTGCCATTTCACTAAAAAGTCGTTCAGAATCATCAGCTGGAAATTGAACAAGTAGAAAGCCTTCAGTTAGTTTGACAGCAGTTGTAACTGAGTCAGACAATCGCCTTCTACCACCCTTTTTAATAACCAGACGATCAACCACAACTTCTATGGTATGCTTCTTATTTTTTTCGAGCGCTTCAACATCATCAGCATGCAATATTTCTCCATCAATTCTTACCCTTACAAAACCTTCTTTACGGATTCTACCCAGAAGTTGTTCATGGCGACCTTTGCGTTCGGTCACAAGAGGGGCCAATAATATTATCTTGGTTCCCTCTTCAAGCTTCATAAGCGAATCAACCATATCTTCAATTGATTGCGCTTGAATTTCACTTCCACACTCATGACAATAGGGACGACCACATCTGGCAAAAAGCAATCTTAGGTGGTCATAGATCTCCGTCACAGTTCCAACAGTCGACCTCGGATTCTTACTTGTTGTCTTTTGTTCTATTGAAACTGCAGGAGATAATCCTTCCAGCGCATCGACATCCGGTTTATCCATCTGGCCTAAAAATTGGCGGGCATACGTCGAAAGTGATTCAACATATCTACGCTGTCCCTCAGCATATAGAGTATCAAAGGCTAAGGTAGATTTACCTGACCCGGATAATCCAGTAAAAAGGACAAGCTGATTCCTGGGTAAATCAACATCAATATTTTTCAAATTATGCATCCGCGCACCGCGGATAGACAGAGTCTTTGGTTCCATTATTATTTCAAAGAAAAAAGAGAGGGGGTGAACTACGCGCGCAGAAGAAGGTTATGATCAATTTTAATACAACGATCCATTACAACCAATATACCATGTTCTCGTGCAAGAGAAGCTGCGTCTTTATTAATTATTCCCTGCTGCATCCAGATGGCTTTTGGTAATACTTTAAGCTTTACAACCTGTTGGACCACAGCTAAAACATCTTCAGATTTTCTGAATATATCTACAATATCGATAGCTTCAGGAACCTTGAGCACATCACTATAGCATGTCAGACCCAAAATCTCATCTTGCCCTGGATTAATCGGGTAGATCGAATAGCCGCTCTCTATTAAATAGCGCCCAACCATATTGCTTGGACGCTGTTCTTTTGGGGACAAGCCAACGATTGCTATTGATTTACTTGTTTCAAGTAATTCAGCTATATCATTATCTGAGTTTAACGATTCGAGAGATTGCATAATGGACTCACATGAATTTGATGATGGAGTTAAAGAGGGCTATAAATGAACAGATATAATGAGGAGCCCATAGACAAAAGTCAAGATAGCAATTATATAAGTAATCCATATTTATATATTGATTAAGAGACTATTCTACCGGACAGGATGTATAATTACATCTTGTTTAACATCGCCACACGAGGGGAAATTCAATGAATTTTCAAGATATTATTTTAGAGCTCAGTAATTATTGGGCTGAACAGGGCTGTCTTATTCAACAACCATATGACAATGAAGTCGGCGCTGGAACTTTCCACCCTGCAACCCTACTTCGTGCGCTTGGCCCTGAACCATGGAAAGCTGCATATCCGCAACCCTCAAGACGCCCAACCGATGGTAGATATGGTGACAATCCAAACCGACTCCAACATTACTACCAGTATCAAGTCGTTCTCAAACCATCACCTATTAATGTTCAAGAACTCTATTTAGGCAGTTTAAAACGATTTGGTTTAGATCTGCTTGATCATGATATTCGTTTTGTGGAAGATGACTGGGAATCACCCACCCTTGGTGCCTCTGGTCTTGGCTGGGAGGTGTGGTTAGATGGCATGGAAATTACCCAGTTCACCTATTTCCAACATGCAGGATCCATAGAGCTCCATCCGACTACCGTTGAGATAACATATGGACTTGAGCGAATTGCCATGTATTTGCAGGGAGTTGAAAGCGTCTACGATATACAATGGAATAATGAAGTCACCTACGGAGAAATATTCCATCAAGCCGAAGTTGAATTTTCTACATTTAACTTCGAAGAAGCAAATGTAGAGAAACTTCTCTACTTCTTTGATAGCTATGAAGAAGAGGCCTTAAAGCTTGTGGCAAAAAATCTTATTTTACCTGCATATGACTACTGCTTGAAGTGTTCACACACTTTCAATCTCCTCGATGCAAGAAAAGCAATTAGTGTCAACGAACGCACACGATATATCGGAAGAATCAGAAATATTGCCCGAAAAGTTGCTGAGGCCTATGTAATACAGCGCGAAGAAATGGGACATCCACTCATTAAAGACAATACATAATCGAAACTTTCGATTGTATGCCTTTGTAACCCACCCCATAGACTCAAAAAGGCCGATAATCACTATAATGATTATCAGCCTTTTTAATTCTTATATAGGGTAGAGCGTACTATTATAGGTAACTGTTTGTCCTGTACCACTTTATTATATCATCCAGCTCTTCTCCAACTCCCTGTCTTGACTCAAAACCAAGAAGTCTCTTTGCCTTATCAGTGTTAAAACTACGGTCCTTTGTAAAAAAGTCGACCCGTCTCCTATAGAGTGGAGGCTCTATTCCAAATGGCGAACAAATCATCTCACACAATGTTCCAGCCATCTGCATTGGTTTTACAGGTAGCTTAATCCAGGGCTTTCGAACATTACAACGCTCTGCAATCATTTGAGCCAGATCCTTAAGGGGCATCACAGTATCCCCTGCAATAATAAACACTTCACCATTTACATCTGTATGTTCCATAGCGAGGATAAAGCTCCGAGCCAAATCCCGAACATCCACAAAGTGAACTGTCGCCTCTCCTTGACCAACATAGAAAAATCTTCCCTTTGCTATCATAGAAAAGAGTTTTAAGGTTCGCATATCTCCAGGCCCGTAAACCATACCCGGACGAATGACATTGCCACCGATCTTGCCAGACTTAAAATAATCAAGAGCGATCAACTCTCCTTCCATTTTAGTCTGCTGATACATGTCTCCAGGTTGATATGGAGTGTTTTCATCGGCCGGAGGATGTTCAATATGTCCTAGAACTCCAACGGTTGAGCAATGTATAAAACGTTTAATTCCTGCTGAAACACAAGCATCAAGTAGAGTCCTTACTCCTTCTGCATTAATCCTGCGAAAAACCTCTTCCGGAAAACCCTGTTGACGAAAAAGTGCAGCTATATGATATACCCCACTAATACCTTGTAACACTTCCGGGTATACACTTGGATCCGTGAAATCTGCTTCAACAACCTCAACTCCAGTGAGATCACCTTCTAATTTCTGACCACCAGGACGCACCATGGCCCTTACGAGGACGCCCTGTTCTACCAATACACGAACGAGATTACTTCCTACAAAACCTGCCGCACCTGTAACTAAATATCGTTGTTGTGTCATTATAATTAAACTATAATATAAGATTATCCATGCATACCGGTATGCATCATAAAGGAGAATTTGTGTTCAACTGAAAAAACGTAGATTACGACAAGAAAACATAAATTAGTGGACTAACAGACTTCTTTCATGACCTTTAAAGTTGGCGGAAGTGCATGGGAATCGAACCCACCTAACGGGCTATTAACCCGCTACACCGGATTTGAAGTCCGGGAAAGCCACCAGTGCCCTATCCACTTCCACTTGCTTAACGCACAAAGAATTTAGTATACTATTAAGAGTTGACCTTGAAAACAACTTTTTAATATATTAGTATGATTTATTCAAATAGTGAGATGAATCACTAAATAATATTTTTATTATCCCAAATTGAGGAAATCCTCCCACCCACCTATGCAGTGCGAAAGACTAATAAAACAAATTAAATCCTGGTATATTCACGTAAAAGACGAAACCATGGCCCCTGCGCGTATGGTTTCTTTCATTGAGCAACACATTGATACGTGTGATATATGCCTTAGCGACCCCGATTTAAAAGACGAAGTTGCAAAAATCACAGAACTCGTTCTTCCCGAGTCTAAAATCCCTAAAGCTGTTCGCCAACAAAACAGCAAACTCAAGGCTGAAGAAGAAGATTCTGAAGACGACGAGCAGGGAGAAGATGACGAAGATGAGACAAGTTCCGATGAGCTTGATGATGAGCAAGAGGAAGATCTTAATCTTCAGGATGAAAACACAGCACTTTAGTACCTTACTCAGGAATTGTTTTTGAAATCCTAAGTTTAATCTTACCACCAGATAGTGAACGCAGTGAGACCTTCGAGGCGCTTATACCCCCCTTGTGGGGTGTTAGTACCTTACCCAGGAAAACCTGTCCAAAAAAACAGGTAGCGTAGACTCCGAGAAACTGAGTTGAGGTAAATTCATTGTTTCGAGTAATTCACAAGGTACTTATCCCGTTTATCGGGGTTAGTGCCTTACTCCAAAAAATCTGTCATAAGAAACTGTAAAGATACATCTTTCATCGATGACAGTTGCCCCTTTACAGGGATTCTTTACGTTAACACACAGTCTGTTCACAACAAAGTCAACTAATCTGCCCATTCAACGAGTTTTCCACTGATAAACTCATTAATCTGTTGTTGTTCTTCATCCCCCTTTCCTTCTACGATCAAAGGCTCACCAAAAGCAAAGTATGCCTTTTTCATTGTGTTAATTCGCCCAAAGTCCTTAAACCTATTCCCATTCTCCCAACAATCAGTTTTTAAGGCGAGGGGAACAACAGCAACACTCGCTTTTTTTGCCAACTTCACACCAATCGAACTCATCTGAGAAGGATCAAAATCATGTGATCTTGTCGTCTGAGGGAAAACGATAATTGAAATTGATCTCTTGATGCGCTCAACTCCTTCTGTCATTACAGTTTTCAAATCTTGACGAGGATTGGTACGAGTAAGAGCAATAGGATTTCTTGACCGCATGACATACTTAAAAACAGGATAGTCAAGCAGCGATTGTTTTACGACAAAGGTCACTGGCTTTATAGGCTGGATAAACCCAGGCAATAGCAGTGTCTCCATCATGCTCATATGGTTGCCAACTATTATAACTGGCCCCTGATTATTTTTTAAATTTTCTAGCCCAGTTACTTCAACGCAAACACCGACTGCCTCGAGGGCTTTAAGAACCTCATTGCTACTCTTCACCCAATCCTTATCACCGTAACTTCCCATTTTTGCTGTTCTACTTGCTTTGAATACAATGAAAAGGAGAGAACAATAAAAAGAAAAACTAGAAAACCATCGCGACCATAAAGAAACCCTGAGATTTGGACTTGAATACGGAAGATTTTGTTCGATTTTAGGCATAACCCTCTCAAAAGTCATAAATTGTTAATAAATGAGCCTTTAGCAAAAATAGGATTTTCGTTCAAGATTGAGGCATGTGAAAAATTTTACCACAGGTATATCTTTAATATTCCGAGGATAAAATTTTGAACAAAACGAAAAGATTGGGCGAAAAGACACTTTTGCAAGCGGCTCAAATGAGTATCTTATACAAAACCTAGCACAATATCATAATCTTCTAGCTCTTTACAACCACCATTTATCAAACGCAAGCAACTATGATTTTTTACTGGTAACCAGTTATGCTGATCCAGCTGTGAAATTATAAAAAACATAATTTTAGCGAACAACTCTCCTAAGAAACCAGGGAAATTCCGGATACCCGAACATTACGACTCAGGCTCCGCAATTACGGACACCTCAGGTTACTTATACATTAAACTGTATCAAATAGGCTAACCCCGACAAACTGGATAAGTACCTAGACCTCAGTACGTTCACTTATCTGGAAGTAATTTTAAGATCGCAATGTTAAAGGTTCTCCAGTTTTCTCGGAGTCTACGCTACCTGTTTTTTACGACAGGCTTTCAGGATTAAGACACTAAATACATTCGGCATGGCATTAACCAAACTTATCCAGCCAATCTGTAGTAACAACAGTATCAAGATCTTCTAACAGTGCTCATACAATACTACTCGCATCATACACCAGGCATATTTTTTGCTATAATTTATACGTTTAATTTATTATAATGACAATTAAAGTCTAGTGATTTCACAATATAGTGCTTAGTATCGTCCACAAGCTACCATACCCTCGTTAAAGTGGTCATATTCTTTTAAAGTATAGATACCAATAATTGGAGTGAAAGCTGTAAATGGAAACCCCAAGTCCTCAAGTCGCCAACGTTAAACAAATAGTCGACATTGTATTACGCAGGAAGGCAATAATTGCTTTTGGCATATTAATTGGTCTAACAGTAGGCTTGCCATACTACCTCACTGTCCCTAAAGTCTACCAGGGAACAGCACTACTTAGCTATCAACAACAGAGGATCAACCCAAACAGTATGTCCCCTGACGAGCAGGAACAACTCCAGGATATTGTCTCAACGCTTACAGACATTGTAACCAGCAGGACCAGCCTTGAAAAAATAATCAAAAATGAAGATCTCTACTCTGGAATGAGGGAAAACCTCCCCATGGAAGATGTAGTAGTAAGCATGCGCAAAAAAATTAATATTACTCCATCACGTAGAGGCGACACCTTTGTCATTACATACGAAACAACTGATGTCACAAAAGTAGCAAGAGTCACCAACAGTATAGCATCGGGATTTATCGAGGAAAACCTAAAGTACAGAGAGGATAGAGCGGCTGACACTTCTGCTTACACCAAAGACGAACTTGAGATGGCTAAGGAGATCCTTGATAAGAAAGAAGCAATTATGCGGGATTACAAACTACAGCACTACAACGAAATGTCTGAACAACTTCAGGTAAACATGGCACGTCTCAACTCGTTACAAGAGCAGTACCAAGGTAGACAGGAATCCATACAAGAACTTGAACGTACCCGTGTGCTTATACGCGACCAGATAGAAGTACGCAAACAGGTTTTAGCAGGTATGATTAACAACCCTGCCCCTAGTAATAATAGACCAGTGCAGGCCGAAACACCCCAGGCAAGCCTACTACGACTGCAAAACACGCTCAAAACACTCCAGGAACGCTATACAGACCAGCACCCGAAAATCAAAAGCTTAAAAAGAAAAATTGCTGTTCTTGAAAAACAAACAGCAAATCCCATTTTAAGTGAAACAGCCACCGACACACCCGCTCCACAAAACAGGCAGAATTTCGATGCAACCCTGTTCGATCTTGAAAATGAAATTAAAGGTATAGGGCTCAGTATACAAAGATTAAACAATGAGAGAGTTGAAATAAACAAAGCTATAAAACAGTACGAACAATGGGTAGGAGCAACACCAATACGCGAGGCGGAGTGGTCAGCCTTAACACGAGAGCACGGTGAGTTAAGAAGACACTATGATTTCCTTGTTTCTCAAGACTTGCAGGCTGGATCAGCTTTAAACCTTGAAAGAAAACAGAAAGGCAGTCAGTTTAAAATTGTCGACACAGCAACAACACCTGTCAAACCCATTAGGCCTAATTTTATTAGGATGATTGCTATAGCTCTCGCTGGTGGGGCAGGTGTTGCTGGAGGAATTATTGTTGGCTTAGAATTTCTTAATACAACCTTCAGAGATCCTGATTTACTCGAGAAAACATTTGGCATCGAGGTGATTTGCTCTGTACCCTACATCCCACTCAAGAGTGAAACAACCAAAAGTCGAATCATCACATCTCTTGGAACGGCGTTTGTACTCAGCTGGGCAGTATCTCTTTGCATTGCTATGCTTTATTTATGGCAAAGAGACCTTATCATTCTGTAGTCAAAAGCAATTAGACCGTACCAATTTCTTCTGCAAGGCTAAACACTTTATTAAAATGTCAATTAAGCAAGAAACAAGCTCCAGCCGAGATAGAGATAATGATAAACGACACGACAAGACACAAACATTTCAAAACCAAATTGTGGCGATAAACTATGTATCGTAAGTATTACGGCCTTAAACATAAACCATTTGAACTCGCACCAGTTGGTGGGAGAGTCTATTTGAGCGAAGGACACAGAGAGGCTTTAGCAACGCTTCGTTATGGTGTTATCGCTAATAAAGGTTTTTTGCTGCTAACAGGAGGTGTTGGTACAGGTAAAACTACTGTCCTTAACACCCTCCTGGGAATGCTCAAGGATAAAGTGCGTCTCTGCGTACTCAATAACCCAAAACTCAGTAAACATGAGTTCTTCTCGTTTATTTCTAAAAGTCTAGGTATTCCGTATAAAAAGAACAAAGGTACATTTATTCTCGATTTTGCTAAATATCTTAAAGATTACTCAAAAGAAGGTGGTAAAGTACTGCTGATAATTGATGAAGCTCAGGCGTTTCCAATTGAATTGCTTGAGGAGATTCGCCTTCTCTCAAACCATGCAGGGGAAGATAACGCCCTTAGCATATTTCTCATTGGCCAACCAGAATTGCAGGACCAACTTGCAGACCCACTTCTTCTTCCACTCAGACAGAGAATAGGTTTACGACACCATTTAGAACCTCTTTCAGAGAGTGACACTGCCCAATACATCGCCTATCGACTCAATAAAGCGGGGGCTGTGAACAGCGCACTATTTAACACAGAAGCCGTAGCATTGATTCATAAAGAAAGCAGAGGCAACCCTCGACTTATTAACATCATTTGTGACCATGCACTTATCTCAGGCTTTAGCGGTGACCTGCGAATTATTAATAAAAACACAGTTGCAGATGCCATAAATGAAATTAAACTGCATAAAGAGAAAAAGCTTCAAGCATCAGACCTACAAAAAAGAAACTATTTCACTCGAATGTTTAACGGGAAAATTAAAATCCCAAAAACCTTAGCTTACTGCGCTTTTATACTAATCTGCATAGTATCAATCGTACTAACCCTCAATATATTTGCACCTCAAGATTGGTGGCGAAACTTATTAGAGAGCATAAATTCAATAATACAAAAATTTACATAGGTTATACAGTAATGGGGAAATTTTCCACAGCGCTTGAAAAGGCAGAACAGCAGACCACAGAGATAGAAACTCAAGGGGGGGAAGAAGAATGGCTAAAGCCCGAAAAAATTGAAAAAATTGTGCCTGAACCCGTAGCTCTGACAGCTGACACAATCAATTCCCCAACCAACAGTCCATGGAACGCTCGCCTTTTCAAAGCTATTAATGAAGACACATCAATCCCCGAGATCTTTAAAGTTTTAAGGTCCAGAATATTACATCCTCAAAACCATACAGGGCCCATTAAAACGGTAATGGTCACTTCTGCTGTCCCCAAGGAGGGCAAAAGTTTTACCTCTGCCAATCTCGCGATTTCCCTAGCTCAAGGACTCGACCAACACTCACTACTTGTTGACTGCGACCTGAGAAGACCATCCCTTGCAAACCTCCTTGGCATTTCTGCAACATCAGGCCTGGTTAACCACCTGCGAGACAACACTCCACTACCAAGCCTTATAATGAAAACAACTATCGACAAGCTATCGATAATTCCGAGCGGCAGACCACCTCTCAACCCTTCTGAACTGCTCAGTTCCTCAAAGATGAAGGCGCTTTCAAACGAGTTATCTCAAAGATACGACGACAGAATTATCATTCTGGACTCCCCTCCCATGATGGTTGCTGCCGAGTCAGCAGACCTTGCAGGGCTGGTCGATGCGATCATCTTAGTCGTAAGAGAAGGGATGTCTAAAAAAAGTGAAATTCAGAAATCAATTGACGCAATAGGAAAGAGTAAAATACTAGGCATGGTCTACAATGCTCAGAAAAGCAATATCTTTGACAAAACCTATTCAAAAAAATACAATTACTACCAGTATGATTCTTAATCTCTAATTGCATCTATTCATTGCTACGGCGCCCCAGTGGGCCATCCGTAGCACAATCAAAATCATCCCTCTTATATTTTTCTATTGCTTTAACTCGTTGAGCAATTTCTCAGCATCCTCTCGCTCAGGAAACTCTACATTTTCACTAAGTAGCCGCTCGAGCACTTCTACAGATGTTTCAGGTTGATCGCCCCCACGCAGTGCAAGCGCCAAGTGATACCTCATTGTTGGATGATCTGGTGCTTTTTCCAGTGCAAACTCAAATTGCGTTTTTGCAAGGGAGTACGATTCTCTTTTAAGGTGCACCCAGCCAAGTGTGTCGGCAATTGCTGGAGAATCCGGGTTGACCTGCTTAGCACGCATTGCGAGCATTAGTGCTTCTCCAAGGTCACCATCCGGATCTGATGCGACCAACCATGCAAGATTGTTTGCAGCTGGAGAAAAATCTTCTTTCAGTTTAAGTACCTTCCGGTAATGATTCATGGCCTCTGCGTTTTTTCCCTCTAGCTGTAACAGATCGGCACTCCCCATATGCGCGGCTATTGTATTTGGCCACTTTTCGAGAACAGTAGTATAGCGAGCCATTGCTTCATCATTTTTACTGAGCTTGCGTAACAACTGCGCTTCTGCCATATACGCCTTAACATCGCCAGGCTGCAGCTCTTGAAGCTTCGTATAAACCAGAAGAGCCTCATCAAACTTTTCCTGCCTAATTAATATTTCAGCAAGTACCAGATACAACCTTTCGTTTTCTGGTGCAGCTTCAATTTGTTGCCCTACAAACTCCTCACCACCACTAAGTTCATTTTTAAATTTAGCATTTAAAAGAAGCATGACTGCTTGAGTGTTGCCTGGTTGTAAATCGAGAAGTTCCACAAGGTACCGTTCTGCTTTTGCATCTTCTTTCTGACCTAAATGAGCAACAGCTAAATTACCGAGTACTTCAACATTTCCGGCAACCTGGCTATTAATGTTATCCAATAATTGTATTGCCTGTTCGTATTTTTTGAGATCTATCAGCGCACGACTCAATATAAGAGCGGACCTGATATTTTTGGGATTGAGACGAAGTGCAATAATAGCTTCCTTCATTGCATCTTCAAAAGATCCTTGCGTTTGAAATATTTGCGCGAGCAGGGTGTGGTATTTAGCGTTCCGTCCATATTTCTGAATTGCTAACTCTACAGCATTTTGAGCGAGATCGACCTCCTGCAACTCTAAATGAGCAAGGCTTAGATAAAAATATGGCTCCGCCCACTCAGGAAAATCTTTATTAAGCTCTTGCAACAAGTTCAAACCATCACGCGTCTTGGCCTCATTAAGCAAAAATCGTGCTTTTACAAGCTTTACTCCACCATGACCAGGATGAGTCTTCTCCAATTCATTCAAAATTATCTTTGATTCTTCAAACCTTTTTTGATCAAAAAAGAGCGTTGCTAAAGCCGCAGCAAGATCAGGATTCTCTCCATCAACCGCTCTCGCCTCTGAGAGAAGCGACTCTGCCTGCTCTTGCTGATTATTCTCTCTATAAAATTCAGAGAGTTGTAGCTTGAAGCCTGCATTCTCCGGTGCTATTTCAACAAGCTTCTCTAACTGCTGCAACAACAATTCCTTGTTATTAACAGAGCGGTAATAGTTGGCAAGCAATTGGTAGACGACAGGATCATCTGGGAACTGATGTACCATTTTATTCAACAGTGCTTTAGCCTTCTCTTCATCCTGAGTTTTTTGATAAAGCAATAAAAGCGTCCTGTAATTACTCAGGTTCTCTTTATTCAATGCAATGGCATTATTGAATGCATCTTCTGCACCCTCCCACTGCTCCTGAGCAGCAAATATTCGCCCTTTTACATTTTGCAATGTATCTGATGTATCAACTTTGGGACCAATTTTCTCCAGTGCACCAATGGACTCTTCGTAGTTCCCTTCCACCAACTCAAGATTTGCGAGCAATGTTAACGCCTCTAGGTGTTCAGGATCCAACTCTAAAATATGTTCTATTCTTTGTCTGGCCTCTTCTGTTTGCCTGGTGACCATATAAAACTCTGCCACCTTTAGGCTTGCATCAAGATTTTCCGGCAACAAATCTGCAGCTCTAAGAAGCGACTGAAAGGCTTTACGTGGTTCTTTTTCTTCAAGGTAGAGCAAACCTAACTGGTAATGCGCATCTCCATACTTGGCATCTACCTGCAGTGCATTTCGTAACTGAATGATTGCGGCTTGCCGATCATCATTCTGAATATATTCAATCGCACTTTGATAATATTCCACTTTATCTTTTTCAGGTGCCGAGCATGCGACCAGGCAGCAAACAAATAATAGACCGCACAAATTGAAAGTTTTTTTGATTAAGACCATATCGCTCTCCATGAGCAGAAAAACATTTAAAATAAGAAGCCGTTACCTTCTGACCCCAGCACCCCAAGATGGTAATCTTGGCTATAGAACTAGGCGGATAACGATTGCAGATTATGGATTATCCCCACTAAACTACTACAATTATAAAGAACATATTTACATTTTAAGCAATAATTAACCGTTTGTTAGGTTTCAAATATCATTTATCCATTATAATTTGAATCTGGTGTACGGTCTAACGGTGACAAAACGTTAGAAATATGATTTTATGTAAACTAATTTTTGCAATGTTACATGATAACCATTGTAGCCAACATAACCCGAGAGGATTGCTAATGATCAGACTACTCTTCCTATCAATTCTATCTTGCTGTATCTTTTTTGCTCAAACACCCGCTTTTTCTGCCCAGTCTACAGCAGACATCTCGATATCGAGTGATCAGAAAAAATCAGTTCTGAAAGAACTATTTGGTGAACGATCGAACTCGCTACCCTCAGAAGATGAATATATCATCGGACATGGGGATATCCTTACAGTCAGTATTTTTGAAGAGGGTGACATGTCTGTGTCTGCCCCGTCTGCAGCCGGAGGATTCACCGAAGGTATTGATACTGCAACAGATGTACCCCGATCAGCCGGCTCAGGGACCAGCGTAATGATGGATGGTCGAATCTCTCTAAAACACATAGGTGATGTTGAAGTGGTTGGCCTGACACTCACTGAGCTCGCAAACTACCTCAAGAAGCTGTACGCAACAATATACGAAGATCCTATTGTGACAACCACCTTAGCACGAAGCAATAGCTTACGCTATACAGTGATGGGAGAAGTAAATTCTCCAGGGATTTTTTTCCTCGACTTCCCAATGAACCTTGTTCAAGTAGTTGCTCGTGCAGGCGGCTTCACAGAGTGGGCGGGCAAAAAAATCACCGTGGTTCGTAAAGAGATCAAGGAAGAAAATAAATCACTCTTTAAAAAGAACACCTTGGTTTTTGACTACGATGATTTTATCTCTGGAAAATCCATTGAAAAAAATGTTTTAGTTAAGTCAAATGACATCATCATAGTAGATTAGTAACAACACAGTTTTGCTTAACTTCATACCACTTCACCCTGGGAACAACCATGGCCTATCCAAACAATACTGCAATATTTATCATAATTTTATCGATCCTCTGTTTGACTAGTCCATCATACTCCCGTCAAAATATTATTATTGGCGAGATTTCAACCGGGTATGATTTTGCTGAACGCGACTATGATGATAGCGATAACGAAATCGCAACCGTGGTGACCGCTCCAACAGACCAAAACAACGATTCTAGCCCTGCAGTAGTTGAAAACGTGGTAACAGATGATCTCGGCCCAAATGATACAAATGAAGGAGATGTACGCCGATGGTTTATAACTCCCAGGATTCGAATTTCCAGCCGAGGTATCAGCGACCTACTTGAGTTCACCTATGCTCCGACCTTTCCTTTCTTCGTTAACGATGAATATGAGGAAAATGATAGTATTGGTCATGACCTGAATCTGCTGGCCGAAAAAAGTTTCACCAGAAATTTAAGCTTCTATATGAGCGACAACTATTATTACGGAGATGATACAGTTGAGGATGCAGCTTTAAGTAGTTCGGCAATCATACCTGGCACAGACGAAACCGAAGTAGAACAGACAATCGGCGCCGAGCAGGTAGAGGGAGCAAATCAATCTCCTAGAGAACAGAATGAGCGACGTGAGTACTGGCGTAACGATTTGAATATTGGGACCGACTATATTTATGCACAAGACTCTGTAATTGGTTTGGGCTATACATTTGGCGTGCTCCGCAATATTAGTGATGACGATGACGGCTATCAGGATTATGACCGACATGAAGCAACAGGACAACTGTCATATCGTTTTAACCGTTCCTGGCAAATGGAAACCCAAGTGGGATATGTCAAAGGAATCTATGAACCTACCGAAGTCACATTTATTCAACCAGAAATCATTCAGGTACCGATTGAAAATGAAGTTGAAGAGTCTAATGAAGATGTCGAAGGTGATGAAGAAACGGAAATAGAGTTTGAAGAACAAACGGTCTTTAACCAGAGTGAAGAGGAGTTTAACGACGACCTGGAAGAGTATCAGTTTCTTGTTAGAGCCAACTATGACTGGCGGACACGTGATCGCCTCTTTAGCTTCTACTCCTTTGACGCGACAGATTATGAATCACCCTTAAGAGAAGATGCTGCCATTCACGAGATCACTGTGGGCTGGAGCCATGACTTCAGCAGAGCTCTGCAAATGACACTCTCCGGTGGCCCTAGCTTTGCGACCTACGAAGAACGAGAAACAAATACCGGCTATAATGCATATGCAGGCTTGATTTGGAATTTCCACCAACATGCATCACTGACAGCGAACAGTTCGTACGAATATGATTTCAACAACTTTGACGGAGACAGAACTGGTTTAAGTCAAACATGGCGATCAGAAATTGGCTACTCTTATCAGTTTTCACCGCGACTCTCACTCTTCTTCTCCACAGCCTATGAAAGAAGTGATAACGAAGAGCCTTTAGCAACAACTGTTTTACTTGACCTTGAGGGTGAGGATACAGCGGAAGAGGATATTACAGAATATACTGAGGAGACATACGATGCTGGGCTATCGCTCAGTTACAATTTCCTGCGCTGGTATACTGTGTCAGCATCTTACCGATACGCAGATTATCGGTCAGAAAATGATCTCGACTATGATGAGCATAGAGTATACCTGACCCTCAGTGCTTCAAAAGAGCTATTTCGTTGGTAAATCTCCGTATTGGCTCTTAACTGAACAGGATGCACTAATTCACCCAGAGCTCATACATCACCTTCCCCCTTTGCCAAACAAAACGGTCTTTACGGTATAGAAAATTACCAACAGATCCAAAGCAATCGAATTGTTTTTAATGTAGAAAAGATCATACTCTAATTTCCTGAGCGCATCTTCTTTAGACGCACCATAAGGATAACTCACCTGAGCCCAGCCAGTAACTCCAGGCCTAACCACATGACGAATACCATAATAAGGGATTTCTTCCACCAACTGCTCTACAAACACCTGTCGTTCAGGTCTCGGCCCAACAAGGCTCATCTCACCCTTTAATACATTCCACAGTTGAGGTAACTCATCTATACGGACTTTACGTATAAAAGCACCAAATCTTGTAACCCTGTTATCATTTTTTTGTGCCCATACAGCTCCATCTTTTTCAGCATCCTGACCCCATTGACCGAAATTTTATAACCTTAAAAGGAACATTCCCCTCACCGACCCTTTCTTGAAGATAAAATACAGGTCCCGGGCTTTCGAATTTGATAATAAATGCTGAGACAAGCATTACAGGTGCACTTAAAAAAAGTAATCCTCCACTAAACACTACATCCACTAATCGCTTTACCAAATAACGCCACCGACTAGTGACTGTAAAACCATCTGAAAAAACAATCCAACTGGGATTTACCTTCTCTACCATTATCTTACCGGTTATACGCTCGTAAAAGGTTACACCCTGCTCTACCACCGTGCCAGCTAACTTGCACTTCAACAAAGTGCGGATAGGTGTCCCCCCCCTTTTGTCGTCAGGCGCCACAACAATTCTCTGAATTTCTGTTAAAGGCAAAACGCTCTCAACATCTTCAATATCCTTAAAAACAGGAACATTATAAGGGTTATATATAGGAGAACTATCACCAACAAAAGCTATTATTCGATAGACAGAATTATGCCTACCCTCAATCTCTTTTGCAATTTCACCCGCCAGATCTCCTGTACCAATGAGCACAAGATCCTGCACAAACATCCTTCTGCGTAAAATTCGGTGGTAAAAATACCTGTAAAACAGCAACGAAAAACTAACAAGTACATAGCCCGTCCAAAAAATATAGGTATGTATCAACATTGGTGGTAGAAGATAATACAAGATACCAAGCACAATACAACCAACCCCAAATGCCTGCGTCAACCGAATAGCGATATCAGGCATACTGAGATCCTGCCGCATTTCATACATGTCAAAAAAGTAGAGACACAACTGGAATACAGCAGTTACCAGAATCGCTTGGATGCAATACAGTCCAATCAGAGATAAAAATTGATCTATGCCAACAAACATCAAACAGGAAAACAAAAACGAAGAGAATATCATCGTCCCTTCTCCAAGGAAAAACAAGATGTCTCGTAATGGATAATGTTTGTTAATGAAATATGGCATAATCGGTAAGTGAGTTAGATGATAAGGTTGATGACCGCACGTTTTATGCACAACACAACTCGTTCTCTAATTATCATTTATTTTACAACAAAAACAATAAAGTAAAAGTATCATACTCTTAATCGAATTACCAAGCTATGCTTACATTTTTTCTGCTTGATCAATATTCTATGTAGATTAATGTATATGATAATAAGATGAAAAAATAACATCCTTTTGCTAATTTTTTTATACAACCATAATGGTTTTAGTAATCGCAGCAAAAAGCTGGTGGCTCAAATTCAGATATGCAAAAAATTTTACTTACCTTTGACGTAGAGGACTGGTTTCAAGTCGAAAACTTCAAAGAATATATTCCATTTAGTTCCTGGCCTTCACTTGAACAGAGGGTTAATTCGAATACATTCACATTGCTCGATCTTCTCGATGATGCACCTACAAAAGTGGAAGCCACATTTTTTATATTAGGCTGGGTCGCAGAACGACACCCCGATCTGGTTTCAGAAATCACAAAACGAGGCCATGAGGTTGCATCACACGGGTATAACCATAAACTGTGCTACCAGCAAACTGCTGACGAATTGTATAGTGATTTAGACCGGAGTAAAAAACTTTTGGAGGATATAACAGGACAAGAGGTATTGGGCTACAGAGCTCCGAGTTTTTCAATAACTGATGAAGCTCTCACCATCGTTCAGAAAGTTGGCTATACATATGACTCAAGCTACAACTCTTATGACAAGCATGGCCGATACGGCACTCTGACTTTACCGCATGCAGAAAAGCAGAACCAACCAATACACAAAGTCTCACCATCATTTTACGAAATCCCTGTAAGTAATCTGACTTTAAAGGGTAAGATTATTCCTTGGGGTGGGGGAGGATACTTCAGGTTACTGCCATCCTATCTGCACCGTGCTGGTGTGAGTCATATTTTAAAGGAGAATGGTTGCTATACATTCTACATGCATCCTTGGGAGATCGACCCAGGTCAACCAAGGGTTAAGAGTGCAAAAGCTGCTTTTCGGTTTCGACATTATATAAACTTAAGCAACACAAAGAAAAAATTAACACACTTTATAGCATCACAATCGAAGATTTCTTTTTTAAGCTGCTCTGAATTTATAAAAGCAAATCACAAAGTGTAGAATATATTAGACAGTCAACCATTAATTCGTACCTATAAAAATGACCATTCAGTTAAACCGTTGATACACCAACTACAACGCAACCTCTTTGGGAGTCGTCCTCTTTCAGAGTTACTCCAGCCACCTGGCAACGTTGACTATTCTATTAAATGTTTGCAACTTGATCTATTGATTGCTCAATGAGCCAGCAGTCAGTTCAAAAACGGAAGCCCCTCAGTTAAATTGAAAACGCTGGTAAAAAAAAACTAAATAAAATACGATTATACAAGTTATGTTCATCCACGTTAGATGAACCACTTCTGATTAGAGTTCTACGATTATCAATCACTACGTTTGAAATATATGAATACAAATAAAATAAATAGAGGCAAATTCATTATTTTAATGATTTTGTGGGCAGGGGCTTTTTCTCCAATTGTGCCGAATATGGTTGACACCTGGTTTAACCATAGTGATAATTCCCATGCGCTCTTGGTGCCGCTGGTATCTCTTTATTTCCTCTGGGAAAAAAGAGAACAGATTCGAAGTATTTCAATATCTGATTCTAACGCAGGCCTTTGGCTTCTGGCTATTTGTCTTATTTTTTATGTTGTCAGCTTTATTGGAGGCATCGCCTTCTTCTGCCGTCTGATGATGGTAAGTTCTCTGATTGCTATCGTATGGAGTAGCCTGGGACCTCAAATGTTGCGTCTTTTGGCCTTTCCCCTGGGGTTCCTGTTTTTCATGATCCCAATACCCGACACATTACTCAATCTGGTATCATTTCCGCTCCAACTGCTGGCCACCAAGATATCTGCCAATCTAATCGGTTACTGCACTATTCCAGTATATCGCGAAGGCAACATGTTGTTTTTTATAAATACACAACTTGAAGTCGCCGAGGCATGCAGCGGCATCAGATCAATTATGTCTTTAACCATGCTCAGCGCAATTTTTGCACATATTACACCAGGTGCTACCTGGCGGCGTGTTGTTATTGTTCTCGCAGCGATCCCTATAGCGTTCATTGCAAACATTCTGCGCATAACTGGCACCGGAATTCTGGCTCATTTTTATGGCGATAAAGTAGCCCGTGGCTTTCTTCATGATTTTTCCGGTTTTGCAGTTTTTATCTTTGGCCTTATTATGCTTTTCGCTCTTTATGCACAGTTGAAACGAATAGGGAAATAACAAAAAGCCAACTCCAGGTTGCTGGATTTCACAATCATATTAGATTATTACACATATATCAGTTACATAGAGATACACTCGTGACCAATAATAAAAATTTCATAATTCTAGCCACTCTCCTGTTTCTTTGTGCAGCCCTTGTACTCACAATTACTCGCCGGGGAGAGCCAATTGTACTCAAGACCAACTTGGAAAATCTTCCCATGCAAATCGCGGGATACCAGGGAGAGCAGGACAGTTTCTCAGAGTCAGTCTACGATACGCTTGACGCTGACCTGCACATTT
The DNA here is from genome assembly GCF_054397165.1 of Desulforhopalus glucosivorans. Classification (NCBI taxonomy): domain Bacteria; kingdom Pseudomonadati; phylum Thermodesulfobacteriota; class Desulfobulbia; order Desulfobulbales; family Desulfocapsaceae; genus Desulforhopalus; species Desulforhopalus glucosivorans. Next base: position 5,506,320 of record NZ_AP044854.1, on the reverse strand, counting down.
ATCGTCATTATACAATTGGCGATGAAACGCCGTTAAGCCTGTACATTGGATATTATGGCACCATAAAAGGTGGACGCACTGGACACAATCCCTATGCATGCCTCCCCGGCGCAGGTTGGGGTATTTTAGATACAGGAACAGTACGGGTTTTTCCCAGTTACAAACCAGCTGGTGTCGATGTCAATTTTGTTGTCGCCGGAAAAGGTGAGACAAACAACATTATGCTCCATTGGTACCAATCAGCTGGCACCAAAATACTCGCTACCGGCCTGGAGCAAAATTTTCAGCGCTTTATAGGGAGAGTTGTACACAACCGAAATGACGGAGCATATATACAGGTAAATTCTCTTGCAAATAAAAAAGAAATTCCTTCTACAAAGGACAAGCTGGCTAATTTTGTTCAAGAGGTAATGGAATTACTCCCCCAACATTGGCCAGAGGAAGGGTAAACTATTATAGATCTAATAATTATTCGGCATGTTGCAATACGGCTATAACTTTTTACTCAAATTGCCAAAATGATACAATTTACAAGAAGACAACTTATTATCCTCTTTGCTGTATTCTGGTCACTCCTGAAACTTCCATTTTCAGCGAACATCTCTAGTGCAGACAAGACTGTAGTTACAAAGAATACGAATAAAGGGCTACAAAAACTAGGCTCGGCCGAGAAACCTACAGTAGTAAGAGTTTGGGATAAAAAACTGATTAATGGCCAATCAACCGAGGGGAACTACTTTAAAATAATCGATAATGAAAAGGTCGAACACTGTATGGAACGAGCAGTCTGCTTACTCACAGGCAGCGACAATATATACGAAGCCTGGAACAATCTACTCAGCAGCTACAGAATCGGACAAAAAATAGTTCTTCGTACTAATTTCAATCCTGCTGACAAAAGCGAAGAGACTTTTTTCAATGACATTATCGTCTCCCCCCAAATAATAAACAGTGTAATTAACAGCTTGCATAGCTATGTAAAAGTACCATACAATGATATTATCATCTATGAGCTGACTCGCCCCATCCCAGAAAATTTAATACGAAAATATATAGAATTTCCTGTAATTTATGTAGAAAAACCAAGTTCATCATTTGTCGACAAGGTAAAAAATAAACTGAGAATCGGTCTTGCTGCACCGGACTTTAATTACCCCATTGAGATGAGAGAAAACGTTGTCGACGACAATGGAAACCAGTTGACCTGCTATTTACCAAAGGTATTAACCCAGGCGGATCATCTTATTAACTTATCTGTATTTAAATACCATCAATTTGGTTTATTGTCTGGTCTGCTGAAGAATCATTATGGCACCGTTCGTTTCAGCAACCTGTCTCATTACCCCGTAATGATGCATGACAATAAAGTTTTCAAATGCACAGTAGATCTCAATAGACATCCTCTCATACAGAAAATAACGAGATTACATATCGTAGACTCAATCTTTGGTGCATACGATTATCAACCAGGAATGAAGGTTAAAAAAGAGTGGAAGACATTTGACTCTTCAAAGTTTCCCCAATCAATTTACATGGGTCAGGATCCGGTAGCGACCGAATCAGTTTTATATTCTTACCTGCTAAACGAAAGAGATCGTCATGATTTGCCTACAAAAGATCCCGATTACCTCCAAGATGCAGAGGATTACAACCTGGGAGTTTTTGAAATCAGGAGGGATTTTGATTTCGAAAAAATTCGTTATTTTCAGATTGATAACTCAGTTACTTCGTAGTGATTTAAGAATTTAACTAAAAATAAAATCCAAAAAGTATGCCCTATTCAATTGAAAAAGCAGACCTCCGAGTCCACAAAAATGTTCTTCTTGAATTGTGGCAACAAAACTACGAAGAAGTAACAGAAGGCAGATTCAGTGTTTTTTATGAGAACAACCCATGCGCTGAACCAACAGTTTTTCTTCTCAAACATAACAAAACTGACTCATTTGTCGGAGCTCTTTCACTTTTCCCGAGGAATTTCTATCTGCAAGGAGATAAAATAAGAGGGTATATTTGCGGCGATTTAGTGGTTAACAAACAGCATCGCTTACTTGGACCTGCGCTGTCTTTATTCCGCTCAGCCATCCAGAAATGCCACGACGAATGTCCCTGCATACTTATCAGCGTTCCGAATAAGAATTCAGCTCCCGTAGCCAAGCGGGTGGGATTTGTGCATATTTCTCCATACTATAGAATGACAAAAGTGATGAGTAGTCAGCAATATTTACAACGACAAATAAAAAACAAAAAAATGAGCAATTTTCTGGCCAACCCGATGGATTGGCTTCTATGGTTACGTCATAAAAAATCATCCATAACATTGAAGAGTGAATACAAAGTCAAAGTCACAGACGCTCTCGACTCTCAGTTCAATACCCTTGGTCATAAAATCCAAAACAATTTTTCTTTTCTCGGTGAAAGAACCTCTTCTTTTTTAAACTGGCGCCATAAATACCCAATTAACCAGAAAAACTTATTTTTTCTTGTACATAAAAAAGATGATTTAGTTGGATATGTCAGCTATCACCTCAGCAACAAGAAATGCCAGGTTAAAGATATAGCATATGACAGCGAAACAGCTAACCTGCAAAAAATATTATCTCTTTTTACGGAATACCACTATAATGAAAAAACAAGTTCAATAGCAATAGCAATGTCAGGGCATGATCAGGTTATCAAAGAACTAAAGAGTAATGGTTTTATTTTAAGAGAGACCGATATGAACTATGTCGCCTATTCTAGTTTACCTGATACTCATTTAGCAGATAATCTTAAAAAACAAAGTTGGTATCTAACGTTGATCGACAATGACACGTAATTATTGCATACTGATACTGAGTTTTGATTTACCTCCGCAATCTGTAACCTTTTGAGACAGGTATACAGGCTTATGGCTTTCAAAAGCTAAACCACTTCTGATTCATTCTTACCAAGGAATTTCATGTATTTCATTGTAACAATCGATACAGAAGAAGATAACTGGTCTAAATACTCAGTTAATGAGAACCCAGTAAGTAACATAGAAAAAGTAATCTCCTTACAAAAACTTTTTGATAAATATCAGATTCGACCGACCTATCTTATCACCTATCCAGTTGCAACCAACACAAGGTCGGTGGAGATTCTAAAAACAATTCAAGATGCAGGCAAATGTGAAATTGGAATGCATTGCCACCCGTGGAATACTCCTCCCTTCGATAAGGAAAGAATAATTCAAAAGGAAGCTACGATGCTGTGCAATTTGCCAGAAAAATTGGTTTTGGAAAAAATGAAGATACTTCATAATACTATATCCAAAAATTTTAGCGCCGCTCCCACCTCTTTTCGGGCTGGCCGTTGGGGCTTTGGCCCTGCAGTGGCCAAAGCACTCGTTCAGCTCAATTTCCATGTCGATAGTTCAGTTTTACCTTATGTAAATTGGAAAAATTCTCACGGTCCGGACTATTCGGACTATAGCCCTTCAATATTTAATTTCGGTTCGGAGGGTTTTGTTAAACAAAGAAGTGGTCCCTTGCTAGAAGTCCCTGCAACGGTGGGCTTTCTCCAAAAGAACTTTAGTCTATGCCAAAAATTGACAAAATCTTTAGATAACTCTTTAGCAAAAATAACAAAGACTAATAGTATATTAGAAAAGTTACAATTGCTAAATAAAGTTTGGCTATCTCCTGAAAAAGATGACCCAAAAGAGATTGTCAAACTTGCAAGGAGAATGGCTAAAAGTAAATACCAATGCATAAACCTCTTTTTCCATTCAACAAGCCTTAAAGCAGGTTTGAGCCCATTTGTAAAAAAATTTGAAGACGAAATTACACTCATGAAAAATATTGAATCATTTTTGAGCACAGCACAGCAAGAATCATGGGAATCAGTAACTTTGACTGAATTTTCAAAAATTGCAAAAAAAAACCGAAAGGAAAATCGTTGAAGAAATACATCCCTAATAAATATAAAAGAATATTTAATAGAATTGCTAAGAATATAAGGTCATCATTATTGTATACTTTATGTCATCCTCGAAAAAAAATTAGATTAAGCAATGCCTATCATATAATCTTCGTTTGTAAAGGCAACATCTGCAGAAGTGCTTTTGCTCAATACTATATGGAGACTTTAAATTTGCCCAAGATCACTAAAATAGAATCCTGCGGTCTTGATGTCACTCAACCAATGGCCTCTCCTCAGAGTGCTATAGAGATAGCTAGAGAATTTGGAGTCGACCTCACTGTAAATAGATCAAAAAATATATCTGAAATCGATACCGATGGTGCAGACATCATTATAGTCACAGAATATACTCATTACCAGCAACTCAGCAGAAGTCATCCTGACAAAATTCAACATATATATTTACTGCGAAGTTTTTTTCCCTGGCCGGCTTCACTGGTTAGCGATATCCACGATCCTTTTGGTTGTAACGACAAAGATTTTCGTCGTTGCTTCCGAACAATGAAAGATGCTTTAGATGCAATGGCTGAAACCCTGAGGTAAATTGTTGATCGATCTAATGAGTAGGCACGTCAACAAACTAATAAAATATATTAACCTTGGCCCAAAAAAAGCTTTAAAATTCTGAAATGGCTCCATAAAAAATGTAAGACATAAGTTGCTTATAGAAAAACGATTGTGCGACAAGAAATAAGCAACCAAAATGTTCTCAAGAGGTGTTTGTGGTTTGAAATACTACTGACCACTTGTTTTAAGCTTTTAGCTTGTTAATAGATTTGAAAGTTGAAATTCTGTGGAGAAAATGCCAAAAAATAGATATTTAAGTGCATAACGATTTTTCAATTTAGACACGTTTATGCCCACCAAAAAAAATATTTTCCTGTTTTGGTGACCCTAGGGTTCATAGTGTGCAGTTGGCAAGAGCCTCGCTAAAAAACAGCGATGAGCCTAAGGTCTTTCACCTTCTTTACATATTCAACAGAATTGAAGCCAGATAAACACCTAAATTATGCCTGAAAACTGGCATTCGCGCTCCTTTTTCGTCAGAAAGCAAAGGATATTAAAGGAAAAGTATAATTGCTTGAATGTGATTCATCCCTAAAAAAACTGAGATACTATGGCTCAATTGTCGCAACATCTTACGAACAATAAAGATACGCGGATAGATAAACTTTATCGCCTAAATCCAAGTGCAATATGGCATTCTTTCTGGGAAGATAAATTTGCTTTCTGGATGTGTTGCGCTTACTTGTTTTTTGAGTATATCCGTCCTCAGGCCATCTGGCCAGTTTTTGCCGTATATCCTTACTGGGCAAGAACTTTTATTTTGTTAGCTTTCATTGGCTGGTTTATAGATGCAGAGCGACAATTTGTGTGGACCAAATTCACAACAGGTGTTTTCGCCTATCTCCTATTGATAATACTTTCTTCTTACAATGCATACTGGCCTGAAATATCCCATGAAAAGTTTATGGATTTTTTTAATTGGGTTGTTGTTTTTTTTGTGTTGTCACAAACTGTGACAACACGCAAGCGTTTCTATATTCTCTTATTAATTTTCATGTTGGCTAGTTTTAAGTTGTCACTTTTTGGTGCAAAAGTATTTGCTATGCGTGGTTTCGCATTTACTCGATGGGGTATAGCTGGGCCGGAGGGGTATTTTCAAAATCCTGGTGAATATGCAATTCAGATGCTTATGTTTGCTCCACTAGCACTTTTTTTTATTCAGGGTATTAGAAAATATCTGAAGCGATGGCAAGCAAATGTTCTTTATCTTATGCCGATTACCGCTGCATTGACAATTATCGGTACCAACACACGAGGTGGTCAACTTGCATTGGCAGTACAAATTTTAACCTTGATCATGACCACAAAAAAATGGTTCAAGATGTTAATTATTATTGCTTGTATTAGCGTTATTGGCTTCCAATTGCTGCCAGACAAGCAGAAGGCGCGTTTTGAATCTTCAGGAAAAGATGGCACTTCAGTACAGAGACTTCTTTATTGGAAACACGGATGGCAGATGATAAAAGAACATCCTCTACTTGGTGTCGGGTATATGAATTTTCCTGCTTACTACACAAAACATCACTCTGATGATCTCGTCTTAGAAATGTTGCGCGATAGAGGCGCGGAGCTTCCTCACAATATCTTCATACAGGTGGGTACAGATACTGGATTCTCTGGTTTGTTTGTAATTATTCTTTTAATGTTTTTTAGTGTTTTAAGTATGAAAAAAATATCTACTGATTGTAAAATGTCTGGTGATCAATTTTTAACTAGCATATCGAAAGGCATGATCCTTTCTTTTATTGGATTTGTTGTTGCTGGTCAGTTTGTTACTGTTATGTACTATCCTTTCTTTTGGGTATATCTCGTATTTGTTAGTGCAATAGTAACTTTAAGAAATAAAGAAGCAGCGAGAGGTGCTTCTTCGATAGGTGTGTCCCCTTAAGAGGCGCGGTTTCTGGATTTAGGACCGGTACTTATTTCCGCAATACCCATCGTAAAAAGATGAACGAGTTGGATGTAATACTTTGAACATTTGAGTTTTTGAGTTGTGGAGGTTTTATGAGAAGTGACTCGATTTTGTTGATGTTTCACTGTTCCCAAAATACAGGTTATGCTATTGAAAAACTAGAAAAAATATTTTTCAAATCAGCACAGGTCGCTGGGTTCAATGTCAATAATATTATTTGGAGCTTTAGTGAGCTTGTTACACCACAAACTAACACGTATTGTTTGAATTATCAAAACGAAGAATCTGCCATTGCAGTAAAAGAAATCATTGATCAGCACCAAGTATCAACTATATTAGCATTTGATCTACCTTATCCAACCTCAATTGCAAAAGCAGCCAAAGAAGCCAATGTTAAGAGAATAATTTCATACTCGGGGGCGAGTATGAGTGGCCTTAATAAAGGCTTGAGTCTTTTAGCAAAAAAAATTGAATGGTTTTTTAGAAGGCAGTCTAGGCCTAACTTCTTTATTTTTGAATCGAAAGCCATGCAACATACTGCAACTCATGGTCGAGGGGTGCCTGAAAAGCTTACAACTGTGATACCTTTAGGTGTCGATACCGATTGCTTCTTTCCATCAGAAGACAAATCATATATCAAAAATGCACTGAAAATCCCTTTGGAGAGGCACGTTGTTTTTTACTCAGGCCACATGGAAGAACGAAAAGGTGTGCGTGTCATAGTAAGAGCTGCCAAACATCTAGCCGCTACTAATAAAATTCAAAATATACATTTTGTACTATGTGGTAACGTTGGCAGTGAGGCTGATACTTATATCGCCGAACTTAATAATAGCTATGCAAAATCCCACGTCACTTTTGCAGGGTACAGGTCTGATATACCCAAACTTATGCAGTCTAGTGATCTAGGGGCAATCGTTTCTACTGGGTGGGACTCGTTTACACGCTCCGCTGTTGAACTATTATCATCTGGGGTACCACTTATTGTTTCTAACCTTGGTGGTTTAATAGAGACAACAAAGCATAATGAAACAGGTTACGTAATTAACCCAAGTGATCCCATAGCGTTAGCTGATAAAATTTACAAACTCATTAATGACCAGGGTAAGTTGAAACTATTCGGCAAAAACGCTCGGTTAAGAGCAAAAGAAAAATTTTCTGAAAAAACACAGATTGATCGTATAGCTAGTATACTTATAAATAGGTGAATTGACACGTGAAGCGATACCAATTATTACTGCAATTAATCAGCAGAAAACACAGATACCAAATGTATGTTTTGCAGTTGTTCTTTTTAATAACTGCAATTTTTCAGGTCGGTGGTATTGCTTCACTTGCTCCTTTTATTGCAGTTGTCAGCAATCCAGAGCTGATTGAAACAAATTCCATACTTAGCGCCTTAAATTCTTATCTAGGCCACCTGAGTTTAGGTCAATTTTTAATTCGCTACGCACTATTAGTAGCAGGCTTTATTCTACTGGCAAATACAGTTTCAATAATGGCACTTTGGCTCTTGTTTAAATTTTCAATTGCTGTGGGTTCAGAGCTACAAAATAGATTATATAGAAAATACATGGAGAACCAGTATGTATTTTTTTCGATGAACAACTCTTCTACTCTGATTTCCAACATTACACAACAGGTTCCTAGATTCATATATATGGTAATACAGCCATTTCTTCACCTGATTTCTCAATTATTTATAGTAGTTATTATCATCGTAGGCCTCGTATATCTAGATCCACCATTAGCTTTCATTTCTATATTTCTTATTGGCGGTATTTACTCAACCATTTACTTCACAATTCGAAAACGTATGGTTATATCTGGTGACGTCGTTACAAATGTAAATAAGAAAAAATTACTATTACTAAACGAAAGCATTGTTGGGATAAAAGAAGTTAAGCTATCGGGGGTTGAAGACTGGTACATCAATGAGCTTAAAGAAACTACTGAAAAAGGGTTAAACGCAAGTGCCTTTATGTCTTTGGGTGGTGACTTGCCAAAATTCATAGTAGAATCAGTGGTTTTTATAGCGATTTTAGCGTTGGCTGTTTATTTGATTGTTACACACGGAACAGATGGTAAAGCAATGTCCATGCTCAGCTTTTATGCGATGGCAGGTTATAAACTTTTACCTTCTGCACAAGTCATTTACAAATCGATTTCGTCTATTAAGTCAAATGCTCGAGTAATGGATATTATTAAAGATGAACTTGATATGGCTCAAAAAAATATAGTAGAAGTTCCTGTCTCTAGCGCTCACAGCAGTACACAAACGCCCAACTGCGTAGATATAGCATTAAAAAATGTTTCCTTTACTTACCCAAATTCACCGAAGCCTGCAATCAATTCTCTTAGTTTAGAAATTCAACAAAACTGTATTACCTCATTTGTTGGTAGTTCTGGGTCCGGGAAAAGTACTGCTATTGACCTTATTTTAGGTTTACTCACACCTTGTACCGGGCAATTGGTAGTCGGAGGTGTAGAGGTTGACTCGAATTTTCTGCCAATATGGCAGCAGAAAATTGGCTTTGTACCTCAGTTAATTTTTTTGTTAGATGACACCATTATGAAAAATATCGCATTTGGTGTACCAGATGAAGTTATTGATAAGGATCGTGTTATTACAGCTGCCAAACGAGCAAACATTCATCATTTCATTCAAGAACTACCTAAGGGTTATTATAATATTGTTGGAGAGAGAGGAAGTCAGTTAAGCGGTGGGCAGAGACAACGTATTGGCATTGCCAGAGCACTCTATAGGAACCCTAGTGTTCTAATTTTAGATGAGGCTACCAGTGCCTTAGACTCAGTCACAGAGGAACAAATACTTACAGAGATAGAAGGATTGTCTGCGTCAACTACGGTGATTATGGTTGCACACCGCCTATCAACGGTTATTAATTCCGATACTATTGTTGTTTTTGACAAAGGTGCTGTTGTAGGTAAGGGGGAGTACGATGTTTTAGCCGAAAATAATGTAATATTTAAGGCCCTTTTGGAGGCTAATGTTAAGAGAAAGAACTCGTTGAACATTTCCGGTAAGTAAATTGCCTTTTAAAGGGTCACAATGTGTGTCACCAGCTAGTCAATAACTTTGCAATAATTAGGTTCAAAATTTTTATAAATACAGGTTACCGGAAACATGATGAAAAGTTTTTTAAAGAAGGGGTTTAGGAAAGTTGGGATAGAAATTCGCCGTGTGGAGGAGCGCCGGAGTATTCCTCCGGTTTTAGATGATCCGTTTGAAGCACTGCATCACAATGTTGGCTTGAAAAAAGCTGCGTTTCATTGCCCTATGGCAAAATGCGTTTCACCTCATGGGTTTAGTTTTTCTAAAGATGGGTGGCACCCATTGTCAGCAACACTAGCTGAGTTCCACAATGGGATTTGTACTAAGTACAATGAATCCGTTGTTAAGAGTTTTTTTGAAAAATGGCAACCAAGAAATTTAAGTGAAGCAATTGTTTGTTTAGATCAACCAATACTCAGTTTTGAAAAACTCCCTAGTTATCTGCTTTTATTGGCGCCATGGATTGCACAGACTCCTGAAGAACTCTTGATAGATATTAAGAGTTGGTGCAGAAAAGACTATATTGAGCATGATCAACCCGATTTTAATTTTGACACACATGGCTTCCAATTCCACGGGCCTGCACATAAATCACTTGTCCATCTTGAGTTTCATAGACTTCACTCGATATATCAATCTATTATGGCAAATGGTTATGTTCGAGACAATGGTGATATAACTGTATGGCTACTAAAACGTGGATCAGAAATCAAGTATTATAGGTTTGGGCCTGGTAGCCATAGGATTGCTGCACTTATGGCCCTTGGTTATGAAGATTTTCCTGCAGTTTTTTTTAAAGATGCAGTTATAGATATTGAGGATGTTGATTACTGGCCGCAGGTGCGCAGAGGATTTTGGAGTAAAAAGAATGCCCAAATGTATTTTGATGGGTTGTTCGATTTTGACTCTTTATCTTGGGCCAAAAAAATGGGCCTATCGCGAACATAACAAATTCTTGCAAATGCAACAGGACAACATTTGGGTAAAAAAATGTTTTTATAGGACAACATGCTAAACGCTTGCAGGTGAGTCTCTTTCTGAAGGGACCAGAGTGAATAAGAGCAGCGACATAACCACTTTATAATGTTCTGAGTTCAGTAGGAGTTCCATCCTTTTGTTTGGTTAATAGAATGAAAATTAAGAAATCAATATCTGCTTGCTTGAGGGCTTTAGGGGGGTTAAACCTGATACAGACTAGTATCAATAACAATTCGTGTGTCCTCATGTACCACCGCGTTTTTAATGAAGAATATTTGAATTCTTTTTATGTACAGCCAGGTATGTATGTTTTTCAAGAAACCTTCAGAAGACATATTGAATATCTGAAAAAACATTATGATATCATCACATTTACTGATCTTATTGAGAGGTATCAAAATAAAAAGGACATTAATAATACTTGTGTGATTACTTTCGATGACGGCTGGCATGATAATTACACTCATGCTTATCCCATACTTTGCGAATACAAGGTTCCCGCTACTATATTCTTAGCAACCAACTTAATTGGATCCAACCGACTTTTTTGGCCAGAAGAATTTACACTATATCTTAATCAAACAGACATTGTAACAGCGCAAGAAAGAGTTCCGTTATTAGATAGATTATTAAAATCTTTATTACCCAATAACCCATGCGGCTCTGACTACAATGATGCCGTTATAGCTGAGCTGAAAAACTGGCCACAGATTGATCGGATGGAATTGCTTTCACATCTACGGACCCACTGCAATGAGATTGTAATAGAGCGCCAATTGATGAATTGGCAAGAGGTTAAGGAGATGCAAGAAAGTGGTTTGATTACTTTTGGTGCACACACGGCCAATCATGTTATGCTGGATCAGGTTTCCTTAAGTGAAGCTGAAAGAGAGATAGTACAAAGTTTTCAAAGTTTAAAAGCAAACCTTGGCTTTACGCCAGATGTTTTTGCTTACCCAAATGGAAACTATAATCTTGAGATAAAATCCTTAGTCCGCAAGCATGGTTTTAAGGTTGCTACAACAACTAAAAGGGGTAGACTTTGTGCGTATAACGATCTTTTTGAAATACCAAGAATTGGTATGCATCAGGACGTTAGTAGCACTATATCTCTGTTGCAGGCCAGAATACTATTAAGGTGGTTTTGAAATATGAAAATTCTTGTAACTGACGGTGACAACCGACCCGCCCTCGCTATAACTCGATCATTAGGACGTAAAGGACACAGGGTATACGTTGTTGCTTCTGGTGCAAAATGTCTTGCTTCATGTTCTCGTTTCTGTGCAGGTGGTTTCAGTGTGCCCAACCCCTTGAAAGATGGAGGTGCTTACACATCCTCAATACTTGAGCTTACTAATAGAGAAAGTATAGATGTTATTTTTCCGACAAGTGAGCAATCTATTTATTTACTAAACCAACTTCGTGGTATTTTACCTAATAAGACCCTGCTTGCATGTCCCTCTCAGGAGATGATGCAGGCAGTTTCAAACAAATCGGAGCTTTTCAGATTGGCAGAAGGGCTTCAGGTGGCGATACCAGCAACATTTTATTTAAACGGGAGTGATGAGCTTGCAGCAATTATTCATAATATCGATAGCTATCCTGTTGTTGTAAAGCCAGCCCTTTCAAGAATACCAACGGTGGAGGGGTTTCTTTCCGCCGGAGTCAGGTATGCTGCAAGTAGGGATGAGCTGGAAAATCTTTACGCGACATGCCCAGTATTGCGTTATCCTTCCATGATTCAAGAGAAGATTGTTGGTGATGGAACTGGTCTTTTTAGCCTCTACGATAAAAACCAGCACATCGCACTGTTTTCTCATAAACGCTTGCGCGAAAAGCCCCCTTCAGGTGGTGTTAGTATCCTCTCTGAAAGCATACCACTTGATGAAGAAATGATTGAATCTGCCGGTCGTTTGCTCTCCGCTGTTAATTTTACAGGTGTTGCAATGGTCGAATTCAAACGAGACCAACGTGATGGCAAGCCCAAGCTGATGGAGATTAATGGGCGATTTTGGGGCTCTTTACAATTAGCTATTTCGTGTGGAATTGACTTTCCTTCGCTATACCTCGATTATCTGATGGGGTCTGTGCCTTTGAAACCCAACAGAAGTTATAAGGTGGGTCATAAAATGAAATGGTTTTTTGGAAATCTCGATTATTTAATTATTCGCCTAAAAAACAAAAGTGTTGAGTTGAACCTCCCCCCAGGCGCCCCATCTAAATGGCAGGCTCTGGCGAATTTTGCAAAAATAAAAGAGCAGAACACCTCTTTTGATGTTGCCAGTTTCAGGGACATGAAACCCCTGATCCATGAAAGTGCAATTTATTTAAAATCGCTGTGGGGTAGATAATGATCAGGGTGCTGCATACTATTGACACCACAGGTCCTGGTGGGGCTGAGACAGTTTTTATTAATTTGGTAAAGGGACTAGACCCAGAAGAGTTCGAATCGGTTGTCGCAATTCGGGGTCCTGGTTGGGTTCAGGATTCCCTAAAAGAAAAAGGTATTGAACCACTTTTTATCCAATCACGTGGTGGTTTTAATTTCAAATATTTAATAGAATTGGTACGTATTGTTCGCCAGCATAAAATAGATGTTATTCAGTCTCATCTGTTTGGTTCAAATGTGTACTGTAGCATGGTTGGGTTGATCTGCCAGATTCCTATTATATCAACAATTCATGGTTTTGTTGATACTAAAGACAAAGAACGGCTTATGTGGTTGAAGACAAAACTTATTAATTGGGGGTCGAAAAAAATTGTTTTCGTTTCGGACCGATTGCGCGAACACTATGTCAATAAAAAGGGTTTTTCTACTGGAAAATCGATAACAATCTACAATGGGGTGGATACTTCAGAATTTTATCCACAAAAAGATGATTGTATAAGAAAAGAATTAGGGTTTGGCCCGGAGCATGTTGTCATTGGTGCCGTAGGAAACATTCGTCCAGCAAAGGGATACTATATTTTTCTAAAAGCTGCTCAACTGATTTATAAACAGCACCCTGAATGTCGCTTTATTGTGGCTGGGCAGGGCACTGGAAAGTTATATGATGATTTATTAGAATTGCGCACAAAATTAGGACTAAATAAAGTGTTTCAATTCATTGGTTTCCAAAATGATGCAAGTAAAGTTTTCAATAACTTTGATATTTTTGTTTTGCCATCTGTTTCAGAAGGATTTTCTATATCAACGATAGAAGCGATGGCTTGTGGATTGCCCGTAATTGTGACAAAGAGTGGTGGTCCAGAAGAAATTGTAGAACACGATTTCAATGGACTAACTGTTGAGTGCTCAGACCGTGCTATATCGAGGGCAATTGACCGTCTTTTCGTCGAAAAAGAGCTTAGTTCTTGGATTGTTAAACATTCAGTTGAGAGCGTTAGTAGGAATTATTGTATTAATAGTATTTTCAGATCTTATCAAGCCCTATATAGGTAAGTCTGGCACTCTTGGATTAAGTGTATTTGTAGGTTCCCTACCATTAAGGACATGTTAGTGAGGTCTGAAATTGGTTGAAAGAAGTGAAAACCAATACTCTTGTATAATAAATAGAGAGTGGAGGTGTTATCATGAAAAGAATTCCACATGGAAGATACTTCATAGAGTTTCGCTTAGAAGCTGTAGAACACGTAATTGGACAAGAGCTATCTACCCCGAAGCGTCAATGCGTTTGGATGTCCCCCCAATCAACCCTCAACTAGTGAGTTGAATCCAACAAGGAAGGAGACTTTGGAAACATAGGACAAAATCAACGTGAACTGAGCAGGTTAAACTGGAGATTTCCAAGTTAAGACGTAAACTCGCTAAAGTGAAAATGGAGCGAGATACCCTAAAAAATGCCGTTGCTTTTTTTTAGCGAAGGAGTCGATATTAGATACGCAACAATAGATGAACTGTGCATCCTATATTCCGTAGCAGACCTTTGTCAACTATTGAAAGTGTCAGAGTGCTGCTACTGCAGTTGGCGATGTTGATCACCTTCTCAGTGTAAATGTGATTATTCAAAACTGAAATTCGTGATTAGTGTTGCGCATAAAAGAACTAGGAGAACAGGTGGTCCTGAGGGATTGCAGCAAGATATGGCTGAACAAGCAAGGGTGCTGATTGGAATCCATAGAATTAAACGCTTCGTAAGGAACTGGATCTTCGATGTCGGCAGAAACGCAAATTTTGTGCACCCACGAACTCTAACCATTCTCTACCAGTAGCAAAAAACTTGGTTGGTCAGAAGTTTATTGCATAATCCGCCAATCTATTCTGGTTGACTGACATTACGTATGTCCCTACTAGAGAAAGTTGGTTCTAATTCGCAGCACACAAGGATCTCTTTAATAGTGAGATAGTAGACTATGTTCTCGATAAACGTATGACACCCTCTTGTCATGAAATCATTCTTCAGAGCAGTGGCAAAGAAGCATCCCCCTGCAGCCTTAGTTCACTACTCCGGTCGTGGTGGTCCATATTGTTCAAAGAAATACTGGATCCTGATATAACTGTTTAAAATGATAGCGTCTATGAGTCGTAAGGGTAATTGTTACGATAATGATCCAATAGAAATCTTTTTGGGAAGCTTAAAAAATGAGCTGATTTATCACCGTGATTATCAAACCAGAAAAAGAAGCAATTAGGGTCATTACAGAATATATCGAATTTTTCCATAACAGGTAAAGGACTCAGAAAAAGTTAGGATATTTTCACCCGCAGCTTACGAAAGAAAGTATTATGAAAATGTAAAGGTAGCGTAATGGTTTTGGTCTCCACTATTGGCGAATAACCTCACCTTTCAATCGAATAAAAAATTGAATTAGGATATTAGATTTTGAAAATCAAAAGTGTTTCATTTGTAATACCAACCTTAAATGAAGAGGAGAATATACTTAATATTCTTGAATCAATAAAAAACCAGAATCTAAACATTAATATTACTATATCTGATATAATTGTGGTTGATAATGGTTCTGTAGATCGTACTATATTTTTGGCTAAGTCGTGGGGAGCAAAAACTTTGACTTTTCCAGAGTTAACTATAGGCGATTTAAGGAATAGAGGTGCCGAGGTTGCCTCGGGCGAAATATTAATTTTTGCTGATGCTGATAATATTTTAGAAGAAAATGTTGTTAATGGAATTGTCTCCTTATTTGAAAATGAAGACATTGATGCTTTAGGACCAGATGGGTTGTTGCCATACGGTGAGGCCACTTGGGTACAAAAAACTTGGTATTTTCATACAACTTCTTGCACAGATATTAACCCTGTCCAATTTGTTGACAACTTAAGTAGCGGTTTTTTTGTTATAAAATCAAATGTTTTCAAAAATATGTCGGGCTTCAATGGAACTTTAACTATTGGGGAAGATTCTGAGTTTTCAAAAAGATTGATGCAGAGTGGTTTTAAACTAGCAAAATCAAAACAAATTATTCTTTATAATACAGGACACCCACGTAGCATAAAAAATTATTTTAAAAGAGAATTTTGGCATGGTGATTGTATTGAAGACTTGTTTAAACATAAAAACATCGATTTTTTAACTATATATTTCTTTAGTTTCTTTTTTATTTTAATAACTTTCACATATTCAATTTTTAGTGTTAAGCCTATTCTCATATTAGTTTGTGGGGCCGGTTTAATATTTGTACCTTTATTGAAGTCGTTCCAAAAAGAAAAAAAAATAAACACTAGTACATTGAAGCTGTTTACGCTTTATTTTATTTATTCATTGGCAAGAAGCTTGTCTTTATTTAAATTTAGGTAATCATAAATAGATTAATGTTGTTGATTTTGTGTAGAAAAACTTAACTTGAAGTACTTTAGAAAAGATTAAAGCAAGACTAAGAGCTGATAACTCACAGAAAAAACAGTGTTGAACTAAATGTTGACGCAATCGAATTGTAACAGATATAGCAGGTAAGACTATAGGGTAAAAAATGAATGCTAATCTAGCCAAATGCTTATTCAACTCGGGCGTAAATCGAAGAAACCCTTCTTTATGGAACGAGTATAAACAATTAAAGAATTCTGAATGGTTTACTAGAAACCAGCTAGAACAATTGCAGTTAGAAAAAGCAAAGTCGTTTCTAATATTCGTTGAAAAATATTCCCCTTATTACAAGGAAGTTTTTGAACGTTGTGGGTTTTCGGCCACAGCGTTTGACTCAATTAATAAATTGAAATTAATTCCTACAATTTCGAAAAGAGAATTAATTGGGCAGAACAAGGCTATACATACGGACTATCCTTTTAATAAAATCTTTATTGCTGAAACATCGGGTACTACCGGGAGCGCTCTGGAATTTCGTAAAAATGAAAGATGGGATTCTATTAATAGAGCCAGTATGATGAGGTCATACGACTGGTATGACGTTAATCCGTGGGACAGACATGGCTATTTTTGGGGATACAACACGGCGCCATCTCATGCAATTAAAGTTCAATTTCTCGATATGTTACAGAATAGATTTCGAATATTTAACTATAATAGAAAATCTGTTGAAAAATTTGCACTAAATCTTGTCTCAGCTAAATACGTTGCTGGTTATTCATCAATGATTTATGAGGTCGCGAAGATTGTTAATGAATTAAACATTGAAATTCCTCCGCTGCATCTTGTTAAAGGGACTTCAGAAATGATTTTAGATGTCTATCAAGCAGAATCGTTTAAAGCTTTTGGTAGAAAAATTACTAGCGAATATGGTGCAGCAGAATCTGGATTGATAGCATTTGAATGCCCTGAGGGAAATATGCACATCAATTTAGAAAATGTTATTGTTGAAATTGATGACGATGGCGGGATAATTGTAACTAACATTGCTTCGTATTCATACCCTGTGATCAGGTATAAATTAGGTGATGTTGTAACTTTGTCGGCAGAGGAATGTATTTGTGGTAGGGCACATCCCATAATTAAAGATATTATTGGCCGACAAGGTAGCTCTGTATATGGAGTATCCTGTACATATCCAGCGTTAACATTTTATTATGTGTTTAAAAATATTGCCATACATAAGGCTGTTCTACTAAATTATAAGGCGATTCAGCGCGATAGAGGCTTTGTAGACTTGTATGTCGAAGGTACCACGAATAAGAAACATGAAGCTATTCTAATGGCCGAATTGATCAAATACTTTGCGGAAGACATGATCTTTAATATTAGATACGTGGATGTATTTGATAAGGAAAGAAAGAAATCACAGTACTTTGAGAGCTTAGTAGAGCATGAGTAAGTCTCAAGTATAATACGCGTTATAGATTATATATGCATATTGAGTTTAAGCTCACAATATATATGATAGACACGTTTATGATTACACTTGAATCCTTTCAGTTGTAATAGGTACGGAAAACATAAATCAAATTTTAAGTTCCGCTGTTTAGTCTCAATATGCACAAGCCATTTTGAGAATGTTTTGTGCTCATCATCGAATTTAGATTTGTAAATACCCCTTTTTTAGTCCCACACTAATTTAGAAAATTCCGGCTGCTTAGCTTTCAAATATTCCACTGGAGTGAGGTTACCAAGCGACTCATGGGGCCTTTCCAGGTTATATTCATTCACCCAATTATCGGTGATTTCTTTTACTTCAGTGAGAGTATTAAACATGTAGAAATCCAGTATTTCATCTCTATACGTCCTATTGAATCTCTCTACATATGAATTTTGGGTGGGCTTTCCTTTTTCAATGAATTCTAGCGCAACTCCATTCTTCTCAGCCCATTCCGCCATAGTCAATGAGACCAGTTCAGGGCCGTTGTCGCATCTGATCTTCGCAGGATATGATAACGTATAATATTTTTCGCACATTTAGAATGAAGAGGTGGCCTCAACATGGTTAATTGGCAGTCGCCAAACAAACCATCAACCAGAGGAGAAGGCCACCATGAAAACGCATTATACAAAGAAGCTAGGCAATGTCATTGAGATTAACGAATCACAAATCCAGGACCATCTGGGAGAGTTGGTTCGAGGAACGGTAGAAGAGACATTAAATTCTATGCTTGATGCAGAGGCTGATAGCCTTTGCAATGCGGCCAGATATGAGCGAACGGTTGCAAGAACAGATACCAGAGCGGGCTATTATGAAAGAGATCTACATACAAAGGCTGGAGAAGTAAAGCTGAAGGTACCCAAGCTACGCCAACAAAAATTTGAGACAGCAATAATTGAGCGTTACAGACGTCGCGAATCTTCGGTTGAAGAAGCTTTGGTGGAGATGTATTTAGCTGGAGTTTCCGTACGAAGAGTCGAAGACATAACGGAGGCTTTGTGGGGCACCAAGGTAAGCCCAGGAACTGTGTCCAATCTCAATAAAAAGATTTATGCGCGTATTGAGACATGGAGAACACGGCCAATAAAAGGTGAACATCCGTACGTATATCTGGATGGAATCGTCCTCAAACGATGTTGGGCAGGTGAAATAAGAAATGTTTCTGTTCTCGTGGCGGTTGGAGTATCGACAAATGGCCACCGTGAAATACTTTGAGTTGCCGAAGGTGCCAAAGAAGACAAGGCTGGCTGGTCGGGATTTCTCAAATATCTCAAAGGACGAGGTTTGAAAGGGGTGAAGTTGATAACCAGCGACGCATGTATCGGTCTTGTTGAATCCCTTGGGGACTTCTATCCAGACTCAATATGGCAGCGATGCACGGTTCATTTTTATCGCAACATTTTTAGAGTTGTTCCCAAAGCGAAGATGAAAGAAGTCACGATAATGCTCAAGGCAATTCACGCCTCAGAGGATCTTGACTCAGCATATGAAAAAGCTGCTTCGGTGGAGAGAAAATTAACAGCCATGAGGCTTCATCAGGCGGCTGATAAACTCAAGGAAGGAATTGCCGAGACGCTAAGTTACTATAGCTTCCCCAGCTCACACTGGAGAAGGATAAGGACCAATAATCCTCTTGAGCGAATAATGCGTGAAATTCGCCGAAGAACAAATGTAGTTGGGGCATTTCCCGACGGCAATTCTGCATTAATGCTTGTAGCAGCACGATTAAGACATATTGCGGGAACTAAATGGAGCAGCAAACGTTATCTCAATATGCAACTCCTCAAGGAATTAGAAGTAGTAAAACAGTTAGAGGTAGCTTGAGGAGCTCAGCAGTGCCAAAATGCAAGGTCAAGCCCTATGGGTGCTCGTAAACTCGCAACCTTGCATTTTGCCCCTTCGCTGAGCTGGACCTGGAATTGAAGAGGAAAAGGAATACATAGAAAAACAGGCTACTTTGAAAAACTAAATGTGCGAAAAATATTTGACACTACCTGGATATCCCCTCCAGGCAGCTAGTCGCTCAAGCACACGAATAATACGCATGGATGGTAAATTAAGATCAACTTCTATTCCAAGGGCTTCACGATTATAATCGTCTACGACATTGAAAGTTCTAAATGTTCGGCCATCAATAAGAGTATCACTCATAAAATCTATTGACCAACATTGGTTTGCTTGAGCAGGTACACAGAGAGGCTGAGGATTACGAGCTGGCAGCCTCTGCTTACCTTTGCGCCTAAAATTCAAACCCATCTTGCAATACACTCGATGGACCCGTTTGTGATTCCACTTTAAACCTTTTCGCCGTATCATTTGATACAATTTGGGGAAACCGTAACGAGGGTATTTTTCAACAAGCTCACTCAAAGTTACTATTACTTCATTGTCACGATTGAGGTCTGGCTGATATTGATACACTGAACGACTCAACCCTAGAAGCCGACAACTAGCACGAACACTCATTGATCTTGTTTCTCTCAGATAATCGATCAAAGTTCTTTTTCGTGCCGGTTTTATAGCTTTTTTCCCAGAATATCCTTTAGTGCTTCGTTCTCTAGAGACAAGTGGGCGTACATTTGTTTTAACCGGCGATTCTCAGCCTCAAGGTCTTTAAGCTTCTTAACGTCGGAAGCCTCCATCCCACCGTACTTGGCTTTCCAATTGTAATAAGTGGCATTACTCACGCCGCACTCCCGGCAGACATCCTGGATTGATCGACCACTTTCAACTTGTTTTAGAACGTTAATTATCTGATGTTCAGAAAAACGTTTCTTCCGCATAATGTCCTCCCTAATTATGGAACTATTATTACGGAATTTTCTAATTTGTGCCGGTACTATTATACGGGATAGTTACACCCCATACACAAATTTCATTTCACCTACTTAGCCTACCGGTGATAAACTTATCAAGACTCTGCCTTACAATTCCCTCAGGATACTTATGTAAATTTTTAAGGAAAAAGAGTCTGTTTTGGATTTTATTTTCGATCAACCGCCACCTTACTTGTCGGTCATATTTAGAGCTATTAAAACTAACAAGATCCTTATCAACTGATTTCAATTTTAGAGCAGGATGGTCACATAGCTTATGATATTTTTTGAGTAAGGTGTTGGCATCTTCTCCTTCTAGCAATTCGGGCATATAACAATTATTAATACGCACTGGAATAATCGATAGATCCTCAACATCATCACCATTCAAAGTGATAACTAAAATCATTGATTCTCTGAGGCGTTTCTGCCAGAAATCAAAGACAAAGTTCCCTAAGCTGTAAGCAATAACCCCTCCATTGTATCTCTCAATTCCTTGAATGATATGAGGATGATGTCCGATAATAATTTTGGCCCCTGCATTTATAAAATCATGGGCAATTGAAACCTGAGTAGGTGAAGGGAAGTCGACAAATTCGTCACCCCAATGTAGAGAAAGTATGAGATAATCGCAACCACTCTTATATTTCTCTATATCCGCCAAAATAACTTCTTTTGACCCCGCTGAATACAAAACAGGTTTATTATACTTTTCCGGCCTCATTGAATAGCCAATGAAACAAAACATTTTCCCATATATTTCTTGGTAATTGGCAATAATTTCCCCTTTTTTACTTAATAATCCAACAGGAGATATATTCAGTGAAGCCAGCACAGACACTGTATCCTTAAAAGCCTCCGGTCCATGCTGCATCATATGATTATTAGCAACTGACAAAAAGTTTAGGCCACTGGCAGAAAGTAGTTCTGCCATAGCGGCAGTACCGCGCATCTGAGCTGAAATGAGATCATTCGGACGATAATTTATATCAGAGATAACAGTTTCAAGATTTCCAAAGCAGACATCAGCCTCTTTGAATATACTTATTACACCATCATTAAATCCAAAATTTTTATTTTCTTCGAAAAGACTCCTTACACCAAAACCAAGAGTTATTGGAAAATCTCCAAGCGAAATATCACCAACAGCTGCAAACTTGATCCTTTCATTCATGCAATTCCTATTCTTAAACATTTATAAGACAATAGAGGTTTTCGAAAGTAGCCATCCTGAGCAAAATTTCAAATATCCCTGAAATTATTTTTTTTGGTTGTTCAGCTTTTCGCTGTTAAGGACAGTTAGCCATTTTCAGTGTATAGATGTGGTCAACTAAAAATAGATGTTTTCTTAGGCGCGATTTCGAGATACTATAAAAAATAATCAGCCATCCCTACGGAGGATGGCTGTGAGGAAATTAAGCTAAGCCAAGTGATAACCACGGCCGCCTGTTGGTCTAAGGACTGGGATTATTGCTTACATGACCTGTCGAAAGGTTTATCATCTCATGAAGACAATATGAATTAATTAGGCTGTACCATTTGGAAGCCGACGGGTATATCAACGTCAGCAGGTGGATTCCCCCCATCTGTGTAACTTTCATTAACTATAATTTGTAAACCATTGTTGTTGACATTTCCCTCTGAATCTACAACATATAGATATGCATATTCGTAGCTGGCGAAAGCACCCTGATTAACGGTCACTGTAACAGAATTGTCTGACCATGCTGTTGGTATTTGAGGATTACAAGACGCGCCATAATCCCATGTTTCAGAAGTGCATAGTTCGACCCTTGCCAGCGTATTATCAATGTAAACATCGTCGATATACATGTAGTGAGTCTCACCGACGCCGGGCTGATCCATCATTGTGCCTAAAAGCACGATGTCGTAATCGAAGTCATAACCACTTTTCATAGATACAATATTAGGGTAGTCTTTGCGTTGCGTGTGGACCGCTGCATATACCCGCCCGTTTGCTGTGCCTGCTGGACTAGACGCTTTAGAATATAGTTGGTGTCTTTGCCAATTTGCGCTGCCGACATCGACAGATTCAAAACGGTAATCAGGATTGTACCCCTGTGATGCAGTAGGGTATATAAAACCAGAGCCAGAATTAAACAGGAAGTACCCATCTGAGATTCCAGAAACACCAGGTCCACTGTACCGCTCCCCATCTGCACCTATCCTTCCATTTTTGTACACTCTACCAGAGGTTGAAGCACCAACATGCCTGTTCATGTAGGAGTAATAAAGTTCTTTTACACCAGTAAAACTATGCGAAGCAGAGCGAAACTTCAACATGTCACTATCACCATAAGATGCTTCATTATAAATAGCTAAGCCCGACCCACCATAAGGCTGTGTTGAGGTGTAGAGAGGAGAATCGTATCTCATAGTCCAGTTAGGATCTACATCTAAACGACCTCCATCAGTTCCACCGTTGAAGTTATCCCACAATATCGGGGCAGCAGGAGATTTAGTTCCTAAGCTGCTACCAAATATTTTTATAGTTTGGCCCTCAGAAACTTTGCCACTGATGCTGCTTATCTCGGGTTCAGCAATTGCGTATGATGACAATAAGAACAAACTAATTGTAGGAACCAGAAAGAATGTATAAATATCTTTATCAAACATAAAAATTCTCCATTTAAGCTCTTCATTTTACATATTCTTATAATAGCATTTATATTACTATAAGAAAAATACAAAATCAAAAAGGTGATAATAATTGACGAGACAATATGCCAATTTTGGCAAATTTATTGTCCTTCATGAGTGAAAAAATGCAATACGAATGGGGTTGTAACCCCACTGATGGAGGTGATACCTGCCAGTAGTATTTCGTTGTAAAAAGCCAAATTATCTTACATATTATTCTAAATATAAAACAAGGCCCCTCGAAAATCTGCCACACCCCTTACTTTTCATTTTTGTTGGAAAGAGATGGACTTAGATACATTGCACAAATCGAGCCAGTCTGGTATTTTTTATTTAATATCACATCACCGATGTATAACGTTTAAATCATATTCGATTAAACTAGTTGATTGACAGTCCTTAGTTATCAGTCAAACAGACCATTTTTCGCCTATGTTATTACTAAATTGAAATCGAAGTACTTGACATACGAATCGGTAAGTTGATAGCTAATAACTATAATGTTGTTAAAAAAGTAGTTGAAGATTGTTCAGCTTCTTTTCGATTCAAGAAAAATATTCAGATAGTTTGCTGCCCGAGTTAGGTGAACCACTGTAAACCGTGTGATGCAAGATGTCTCTTCCAGAGTTAGCTTTTATGACTCATAATTTGCAAATGAATGAAGGTATGATAAGCACATTTTTGTACAGAAGGTCAGAATTAAATGTGATAATAAAAGAAATGGTGATTGTTCGATGAGGATATTGTTGCTAGCTTCAGGGGATCTCTGGGCCGGAGCTGAAGTAATGGTTTATCAACTTGTTTCTGGGCTTCATGCCACTGAAGAGGTCGAGCTTTGTGTTGTTCTTTTAAATGACGAAAGACTAGCAAAAGAACTCAAAACAATAGGAGTCAAAGTGCATGTTGTTGATGAGTCAAAGCTTTCTTTTATAGCAATAGTCAGCGCTTTAAAGAAACTAGTAACTGCTTTTTCTCCTGATATTATTCACTCTCACCGCTATAAAGAGAATTTATTGGCCTGGCTTATGGCAATGACAATGCGGAATATTAAGTTATTCTCAACTCAGCATGGTATGCCTGAGCTTTCAAAGGGGGATAAAAATAATATTCCAAAAAAAATTAAAATCTATCTTTCTTTTCAGGTGTTGTCACGCTTTTTTAATTGCACTGTAGCAGTTTCAGAGGAAATGCGGCAATGTTTAATCGATTCTTATGGTTTTGCAAGCGGGGGCATAAATACAATTTATAATGGTGTTTGCCTTCCCAAGAGCGTAATAAAAAATACCAGCAAGAGATTAACTATTGGTTCCGCTGGACGACTCTATCCTGTCAAAGGCTTTGAATTGCTGGTCGACATTGCGAAACTGTTAGCTGCCAAAACAGATGGAATTGATTTTGTCCTTGCCGGTGACGGGCCTGAGGACTCTATGCTTAAAGAAAAAGTCAGAAAGGCTGGGCTGCAAGACCGCTTTTTGTTTCTGGGTCACATAGATGATATGGATAGTTTTTACAAAAAACTTGATATTTATATCAGTACATCTGTCCATGAAGGCATTCCTATGAGTGTACTTGAGGCAATGTCGCATGGGCTGCCAGCTGTGGTACCAATGGTAGGCGGTTTTCCTGAGATTGTTCAAGACGGTATCAGTGGTTATCTAATCAGTAAAAGAGATCCAGAAGAATTTGCCGCACGATGTCTCATGCTATTAGCCTGTGCCGAAGATCGGGAGCAAATCGCAGGGGCAGCTAGGCAGCGGGTTATTGATTGCTTTTCAAGGGAGGCTATGGTCACACAGTACTACAATCTTTACCGTAAAGTGTTAAATTGATATATGATATTGAGATTAAAATCAAACTTGAGGTTTAAATTGATATCCCATATCTAAACAATACCGAAATAAAAACATTTATTTTCGTAATTTGATTAATTAATTAAGGTTTCGCTATGCTATTATTTTTCTGGTTATCCTTTTTTGGTCTCTTCTGGGCATATTTTGGATACCCCATTTCTTTATACTTTATAAAACTGTTGCGGCGAAAAACTGTGCAAAAAGGTCCATGTTTTGCTTCGGTAACACTAATAATCACAGCATTCAATGAAGAAAAACGAATTCACGAGAAATTGGAAAATTCTTTGGAATTGGAATATTCAAAGGATAAATTGCAGATTCTCGTTGCCTCCGACGGTTCCAATGATGCAACAGATCAAATTGTCCAGTCTTATGCAGATAAGGGAATCGAACTATTAAAAGTAGTCAACCGAGGTGGTAAAGAAAATGCGCAGAAAGAAGCGTTAGATTTGGCACGGGGGGATGTGATTGTATTTTCTGATGTAGCGACTATTTTGGATCCTCACGGATTAAAAGAGATTGTTGCTAACTTTGCCGATCCATCTGTCGGTTGTGTGAGTAGTGAGGATCGATTGATTGGACAGAATGGCAACCCTGGAGGAGAAGGTTTTTATGTTCGTTATGAGATGTGGTTAAGGCGTCTAGAATCTGAAGTGAACTCGCTGGTTGGTTTGAGCGGTTCTTTTTTTGCCGCACGGCGCGAAGTTTGCCAAGACTTTTCAGGGGATGTGCAGAGTGATTTTCGCACCTTGCTAAACAGTAAGAAACTCGGGTTGCGGGGAGTGAGCGACCCAAGAGCCATTGGTTACTATTTGGACATAGCAGATGAAACGCGGGAGTTTGAGAGAAAGACCAGAACTGTGTTGAGAGGAATGACAGTTTTCTTTAAGCACCTCGAATTTTTAAACATTTTCAAATATGGACTTTTTTCATACCAATTCTTTTGTCATAAATTGATGCGGTGGATGGTTCCAGTTTTTCTGGTAGGACTATTGGTAAATAATTTGCTGCTCGCATTTTCCTCGATGCTCTTTTCTGCTTTATTGATTGGACAAGCTATATTTTATGGTCTTGCGATTTTTGGCTGTATCGAGCAGTCATTGAAAGGAGTGAAGAAAATTCCTATGTTCTTTTTGGTTGTAAATATGGCAATTGCAGTTGCCTGGTGCCAATATCTTTCTGGTAAACGGGTGGTTCTTTGGACCCCTTCTGAAAGATGATTGCTTCTCATCTTTGATAAGCAGTGTCATAAACTGGAGAAACAATATACCAAATATTTTGAGGTGATAAGTGGTTCTTCCGGATTAGGCCTACTTCTCGGCATCAACCAGTACCGCAAGCCTGAGGAGGCAATGAAACCACAAGCTGTTTTAGGTAGATTTGATCGCTTCAAAAATTTGCTTCCCTTTCCCTCCCTTTGAAAAAGAAAGGGAAAGGGAAGCAAAACGAAAAGTATTCCACCTAAAAAAAGCGCTCATTACAGAATGTAATATCTTTTGAACCTTATAAAATTTAGGCTTCATATCATAAGTACGCTTAGTCCGGAAGAACCTGATAAATACACCTGGGGGGGCTAAGCATACTCACGGCCAGTTCGCCCTTGTCAATAATGAGATCCAGGACTCGGTAAAGGCAACCTTGGTTTACCGGATTAAAGATCTTGTTGAAAAAGCCTTCGACAATCTGGAAGTTCGATACAATATGAGCCGAGAGCGGAAGTCTGATTGGAGCAGAGTCTGGATGGGAAACTCTTCATACAGTTCGTGACTCTATCTATCCCTTATTGTAAAACACAAACCATTCAAGAATCATACCATGCCGCGGGGGGATAACTTGAAAATTATTGAGTGTTTTGAACTATCGAAACAGTAAAACGACCGATAGAGCTCTACACTAAATTGGGCACCACACCACCAGCCTCATTGCAATAACATGGAAATCCAGATTCAAAGGCTCATCCTGTTCCTACAAATGGTTATGTGAGTAGCATAAGCTTAAACTATACCGATCAGCAAGACACGGTCACTGACAACATGAACAAAGTGCAGTGTAGTCATAAAGTTCATTATGACTATGCTACCAAAATCGAAATCCAAGAAACCCTAGTGTGCTTGTCTTATTTTTTAGCGTTGCACCTGCTGACAATTAGCCCACCAAGTCCAACACTTAGCAGTAGCAATGTACTCGGCTCAGGAATAGGTGCCGATGGTTCGATGGGATTCAAATTCATATGCATAAATATACTCCGGTCTCGATTGTCCCACATTCTTATACCGATAGACCCCTCTGGAGATATACCATCAAATAGTAAGTTTTCACTATCAATCAGATCAAACCAGCTAGTGTCAGCCCAATACATACTACTATCAGCAAATCCCATATTGCCCTCTAACGAGTGAATCCTAGTTTGATCGAAACCTGAGTAGTCCTCAAAAAATACAAGCATAAAAATATCGACAAATT
Organism: Desulforhopalus glucosivorans; assembly: GCF_054397165.1. Taxonomy (NCBI): domain Bacteria; kingdom Pseudomonadati; phylum Thermodesulfobacteriota; class Desulfobulbia; order Desulfobulbales; family Desulfocapsaceae; genus Desulforhopalus; species Desulforhopalus glucosivorans. The sequence goes on along the minus strand of NZ_AP044854.1, from coordinate 5,478,789 downwards.
TATTTATCAATGTTCGATTGCCAATGCTTAGGTTGAACTCATCTACTACTATGTCAACAGGCCCTATATCAGAGAGAGCCTGTCCTTTAAGGCTACCTGAAAAACTTGCCCCTTGATCAATACCAAGAAAATCAAGAAAATCATCAACGTCATGATCACTAGCCCCTAGACTCGGGGTGACCTCCACAGTGCCCATGAAATCCATAGAGAAATCTATAGAATAGCCATACGCTGTGTTGCATAATAATTGTAAATAAACAAAGAAGCACAAACAAAGAGACTGTATCATTCTTTTCATGGAAAGCGACCCTCCTGCGAATACACTTAATTTTCAATTTTTATTAATTGAGTTTCATTAGAAAAAAATCATTGCAAAAAAAGCACCACATAGAGTTAACATTTTATATTAGATTTTGGTTTTGACCATATCGAGTACTCAGAACTGTAAAGTTTATCGATGAGTAGTCATTCTTCGTGTTCAGCACTCTTGATCAATGTCTGACAATAAGTGACTTTCATCAAACGTAAATGTTCCATCTTTCTCACTGCCGGCTATATAGCCAAGAAATTTGCTAGGTTTTCTTAAAAAAATGGATACACTACTGAGCTGTAATTTTACATACACATCCTATACGATCTAAATACAAACCATTAAAAATCAATGGTCTCGGCCCAGTGAAAAGATTAGCAAAAAGACAGGACAATCATGCTAAAGAATACTCTGTTTCCTTGAGATGTACAGCCAGGTTTCTTGATTTATCCATTTAACCGTTACAACATTACACTTTTCCGGAATTTTCCACAAACTACAGTATGCACCAAGTAAAATACCACAATCACTCTAAGGGGCACACAAATATTCGCTTTAAAACAACAATATATCCAATTATGAGCCAATAGCTGTTGAGTTCTCTATCGGGTGTATAAGGAGTGGAGTAGCTCATTAAGACACAGAAATATACACTGGCATTGTAACGGTAAAGGACTAAGTGAAGAAACCACTTAAGTTGCAGCTCCTTAAAATGGACTTAATTTCCTCAAACTCTTATGATTATAGTTTTTGCAAGTGATAATAATGCTTATTCCCCCACGATGCGATTTTTTGCAGGAGCTGCTCCCGGTGCACTTCTACAGGATAAATATGTTCAGCATTAGGCCAAAATATTTCCTCAGTGATTTGCTCCAAACCCTCGACACCCATCGTTCGGCTAAACTGCCCCAGCTCATTGTAATGGTAAAGTGTCTGTCCTGTAAATACAGCTAATATTCTACCATCTAAAGATACCAGATTGTTAAAGCAGTTATCCATGTCTATATCAGTAGGTTCATCACGCAGACTCATAGGGAAAGCAGATGGGTCGTCATCGCTTGATAGCTGTGTCTTTATCTTTCTATAAAGAATATTGTGAAAATCCTTCCATTTTGAAATATTTGTAACTTTGTTGAAAAAATCTCTTCGCCGAAACCTCTTGTCTCTTTTAGATACGGCATCCAGCAAGATTAATCCTTTTACTGATGTATCTTGTGCGGCAATTTTTATTCCATTGTCAGCCCCAGAACAAAGCCCAAAGATTATAAAATTCCGATCACCGAACTCATGTTGCAACGCTTTTTTTATGAACTGCCAATCAAGAGCCACAGATTCCCGGTTTGATATATTTTCACGTGCTGGAGTGTCACCTTTACCTGACAGGTCAACGCGCAAACAAATATAGCCAATTTCTGCCAAAAGACGTCCGGCAAGAACATTTAAACGGTATGGTTCTGCCCGATACGAAAGCCCTGAATTGAGCATGACAACAACAGGTGCATTCACCGGATCATCAGGCATTGTGAGAACACCCAAGCCCTGATTATGTTCGCCATATCTAAAAGCATGTTCTTTCATGGTTTCAAAACTTGTTTAGCTATTGTTTCTAAGACCGGTTTTTGAGTGATAACCCCATCATGGTAATAGGGCCATTCGTAGACAATTCCCGGAAATTCACAGTTTATAAAATCATCTGGGCTAAGGGCCTTCGGATTTGTTGTTATGAGAGAAGTTGTGTCAGCATTGGATAACATTTCATGGCCAATGGTGACAGCTGCAATTTGTTCTTTAAATGTGCTTGAAAGAGTTTCGTTCACATACTCAATCTCTTCAAAAGGTAAATTGTTCCTTTCTGAATTTTTTCTATGCTTCTTTTTTAGATCCTGATTAACTTCAGCCAGCCAGCTTAAGTACTCTTTACCGCTGAGAATAGGATCCCAGAAAATATAGCGTTTTATAAGTGGATTATCAGACTGTGCAGCGAGTGTTGCTCCAAATCGTATACCAAGCAGGATGACTTCACTGGCACCACTTAGGGCGATCCCTTCTATGATCGCTTCGTTAATGTTCATTATCCATTCTGTAATGCTTGCCTGTTGGATTAATCCCTTGGATTCCGCAGTACCATAATAATCAAATCGCAGCACATGTATGCCGTTTGTCGAACAAGCAATTGCCAATTGCGAAAGTGCACGATAAGCTCTGCGATACTCATCAAACAGCGGTGGACAAATAACCAGAAGTCTTCTCGAATCTATATTATTTGATGGGTGGTAACAGCCAAATAAACGGTTATTATCAAAAAAGAAAGGCTCAATCATGTAACAATCTACCCCTGTTGACTTAATGAACTAACATCCTTGCCAGCACACACCGCATTGGCTATGTGTTGGCAAATCCTGTTTTTTTGCTTTATTCATGGTTGTTAGTATTTTCATTGCTTCTGACTGCTAACCAGTCGAAAATAATAGCCGAGGTAGCCCTCCACCTGCATATCAAGATGATAAGGCACCTCAACTTTCCGGTCATATTTCCACTGTGCTTCCAGCCCATAACCAAGATTCTTCATTTCTCTGAGTAGCTCCTCTTGCGAATAAATTCGATATGGTACTTCGCATACCTCCAAATTTTGTAGTGTCCAGTACGACATATCCTTATGTGAAGGAAGATTATGTACTATCACATGTGGGGGAAGCGTCTGGAATTCATTTAGCAACTGAGGCAGACTAATATCCATGTATTGCAGCGTTCCAGAGGTAAGGAGTATCTCTGAGACACCCAGATTATACATTTTGTCGCTCTCAACAAAGGTGAGTCTTTGTTCATTACGTTCTTCTGCGATTTTGCGTCCAAGCAAAACGGCCTCTCTCAACTCTGCAATAATCCATTGCACACCTGAAGGATACAGGCTGAACGTTTCGAAAGTATAAAAAAAATGGCCTATATTACCACCTAACTCAAGCACAATGGAGTTCTTTTTCATAAGTTTTGTGAGCCAGTACAATACCGGATAATCCATGTCCTGAAAACGAACATCCAAGCCTTGTTTTTCTGTTTCTATGTTGGTTGCTTTATTTTTATTAATAACATCATAAAAGCCAGGCTTATTTGTGGGTAATGCTTTTTTTGCATCATTGTAACTATCATATATTCCACGATAACTTATCCCCAAACGATTCTTTGCCATCTGTAGATAAATATCACGTCCAAATGGCAGCAGTTCAAGTCCTGCTAGAATTTTTCTCTTGATAGTAGCATTCATAGTTTTATCAACAGCTCTCTAGTTATTTGGAACTCTCTGGTCATTTTTCTTCTCCACCACTATGGGCAGATCAACATATGACATCTGAGATAAGCTTCTATACAACCTATTCTCTGCTTTCATTGCTACTGTGCTGTTATACTCTTCAGCACCGGTATTAAGGTTGCGAGCAAGACGCGGAAAATTACTACTGGAAATATAGACAGCAATTTTATGCCCTTTTTTGAAGCGATATGCAATAGGACGCAACTCCAACTCTATTTTGTATATTGCTTCTGGCTCCGCCAACTTTGGTTTATTTATCCCCTCACGATAGCGCAAACGGATAACACCATCATGCAGATTGAAAGCCTTCCCATCAGGATATTGATCGACTATCTTAACAGTAAAATCGGTGTCCAAGGCTGTTGTAGATACATTGAGAACTGCTGTCACATTACCAGTCAGATCGAGATCAGCTTTCAGGGCATCGGAGGTATAGATCAAAACATCGTCCCTTTCTTTAAGTGGCCGCTGATCTACAGCACCAGAAATATCACCTTCCCGCTTTGTACAGCAGATAGAACCTCCTCTGGTAGGTACTGGATTTAGAGGATCATAAACATAGGAATCAAAATTAGCACTGCTATCATCATCAAAAGAGGATTCCGGTTTACCAGTTCCTAAGAAACCATCAGCATCCAGGTAATACCTCTGTTTTTTTACATTTGGAGGAGGCCACTTTTCCGCTGTTTTCCAACTGTTGCCATGAATTAAAAAATACTTAAAACGTGGTGGAAGGTCCACTTTTTTACCTTTGAGCCAGTAGTCGAACCAATCAAGATAGATTCTACTGAAGTCAATTTCCTTGTAATTAAATGCCATTTCACCTACCTGAACTGGCCCTTTTTTAAACCTACCTGCAGAACAATGATTGCCCGGATCAATGAGGACATGCTGCGACTTTGCTCTTGGATGCTGGGCGTTTTCCGCTAAATGTTCTGCAAGCCGAAACGTATCATGTACCGTCTGATCGTACCAGGTGTTAACATGTAGAACAGCTGCAGAAAATGTATCATTATTGTCTATATACCCCTCCTCCTCCCACCAGGAATCGGTGAGCTTATGCGACACAAAATCATCGAAACCAGTTTCGTAAGGAACAACGTTTCTGGCGAGTTGACTTATGGGTAAACTGTTCATTTCTTCCTGCATTTTAACAGCATAATCAGGCGGTCGTTTAGTAATCTTGGAATGTTTCGCCCCTTCTGCAGTAAACCAACCCAGTGCACTGGCCAAGTTCAAGACGCCATTTTCATAAACACCAAAATATCCATAACTATTCTTTGCTTTCCCAATTGCTCCGCCAGCCCCTTCAGCTATCATAGCCATATGGTTGGGGTGATTAGCTGCCGCTAATACTATTTGGCTTTCTCCAAGATACGAGCAGCCATAGGAACCAACTTTGCCTGAAGACCATTTCTGCTCAACAATCCAGCTTATGGTATCGAAACCGTCATTGCGGGAATATCGATGTGGGGAATACGACTCACCTTCCGAAGCATATCTCCCTCGAACATCCTGAACAATGACAGCATAACCGTTATCAACAAATAACTTAATTCCGTTGAACTGAAATGAACCATATGTTGTTCTGATTAGTATTGCTGGAAGAGCTCCTCCATTTAATGGCCGATAAATATCAGTCGCTAAAGCGACACCATCACGCATTGCGATCATGACATTGCTTTGCCTAAATAATCCAAATCGCAAAGGTGCTGTCACATCACCAACAAAAGAAATAAAGTTTTTGCTGTTAGTAAAACCCATTGAAGATACACATAAAACCAAAAACAGTATTCCAAACAGCATTTTCTTCATTGTCAAATCACGTAGCATAAAAACTTAGAAGGCAATCTGCATAAAAATAGTTTTTCCCGAAATGCGTACATTACAGCTAGTCATAAAACAGGCTGGTAAGTGAGCCCATATAGATCCTTGATCGTTATCATTGAAACAAACGCCTCCAAAGAGATTTTTTTTGGGGAGACTTGTCGGTGCCATTTTTTTGGCTGGCCGCTTCTATGGTTGCGGCATCAAGATTCTCCAAGGTCTCAGTGGCTGTTGTCAAAATCGAATCGATCAATTCAGTGTCAACCTGACCTTCATCATAGTCAATTACCAGCAGTACGCCATCATCTTCAATTCTCGCCCAGAACTCTAGAGGAAATTCAGTGTGTTTTCGATCAATGTTCACCTGCGTTATCTGCAGATCGGCTAATGTTACGGGCCTGTTTCTGATATCCTGGTAAGCAAAACTCAAGGATAAGATGGAGGGAAATGCCTGTTTTTCAAAAGGTGTGTTTGTAGCTAGTTGAGCAAAACTAATTTCTTGATTCTCATGAAAAACTCTAAGCTGAGAAGCTATTTCTTCAACATTACTGACAAAGTTATCATAGGACAGGTTTATTTCTGCCGGTAGCGTCGAAACAAAACAACCGACCAATCCTATTACATCAGGTGTGTATCTGCCTGTTACCGGCAAACAAATTGAAAATTCTTTTTTATCTATAAAATCACCATAGGCTTGGGCTAAAGCGGCAAATATGATTTCATGCAGTCTGAATTGATGATTCTCGCAAAATAGTTCCACAGAACGTAAAGCATCTTTTTTAAGCTTTACATTTCTTCTCCCACAACAGCCTTTCGGCTTAGCAGCATTAATAAAACTGTCATGATCAGTATACTTTTGAACTACACGCTTGTGATAATTGAGGACACTCGAGTCTGGTAGGCTTTTTGATGACCAATCCGCATAATCTCTAAATTGAAAAGACAAAAAATCAAGAGACGCTGTTCTTTGTTCTAACGCAGCTTCATAAAAAGCCTCAAGTTCGCTTAAGAATATATCAAAAGACCAACCGTCAAAAACAAGTTGGTGGGGTATAAAAACGAGGAGATTGCTCGTGGGATTTATCTGGTACAATGTGGTTCGACAGAGAAAGTTATTAAGTACATCAAAAGGTTTTGATGCCAACAAATTCGCATCCTTCACTGCTTCTTCCATAGCATCAGTTTTTTTAGAATAGTCCTCAACGCGTAAAAAATCTACATCTGAAATATGTATTAAATTCAAAGAATAATTTTCTTCTTTTTTCACCACAATTGTTCGTAGTGCAGTCTGCCTTTCAAATACTCTTTTTACACTGTTCTGAAATGCATCCAGATCAAGCTCTCCATCAAACAACCAAGCAGCTGGAAGATTATTTGATGTATTATTTGGAAAATCAAGCTGTCTCTGAAGAAGTCTTTTCTGCTCTGCACTGAGTTGCCTTGTAACTGAATGCGGTAAGGGACTTGGCCCGCTAGTTTTATTAACACTGGCAGTTTCAGAGTCGCTTACTTTCTCAGCTATCGTGACGAGTCTTTCTGTTACTATTTGTGCCAGTTCCAGACGCATTTTTGTTGCAATTTCAATTCTTCGAATTGCTTCAAGCGCTAACAAAGAATGACCACCCAGCTCAAAAAAATTATCCTCACGGCTTATATTTCCAGTAATCTTCAAAAGATCCGACCAGATTCCAGCTATTGTCTTTTCTGAATCAGTTTGGAGTAAACCGGTTGACAGTATGGCAGATTCAGTTATTTCCGGACGCGGTAATGATCGCTTGTCAATTTTACCATTTGGTGTAAGAGGCAGCGCCTCAATACTAAGAAGGTACTGCGGCACCATATAGCTTGGCAATACAGAGCGTAATTGTTTGCGAAGGCGTATAGTTTCGAAATGTCCTTCTTGTTCGGGCACACAGCAGGCAACAATACGAATATCTTCATCACCGAGCGTCCACAAATAGACTGCAGCCTGTTTTATACCTTCACAGTTTGCCAGAGCCGTTTCAATCTCACCAAGCTCGATACGGTAACCTCTTAACTTTACCTGATCGTCCATACGGCCTAGGTGTTGAATTTCTCCACTTGGATGAATTTTTGCAAAATCTCCGGTTCGGTAGATACGTCCAAACTCAGCATGCTCGACAAATCTGTCCGCGTTCAATTCAGGACGATTTCGATATCCAAGTGTTACGCCGGTTCCGCCAATACAGAGTTCACCCGGGACGGAGATAGGAAGCGACTTCAGGTTGCTGTCTAGAATATAAATCTGGGTATTGGCTATCGGAGGTCCGATGGCTATAAATGCATCGGAAAAATCAATCCTTTTACAGGTTGACCAGACCGTTGTCTCAGTCGGGCCATACATGTTCCAAAGTTCTGAAACCATTGGCAGTAATTCATTAACAAGACTTTGAGGCAAAGGTTCCCCACCGCAGAGCGCTTTTAGAGGTTGCTGGGCTGCACTACTGTTTTTCCCCCAACTGCTAGCCAAGAGCAACCGCCAGGTACTCGGGGTAGCCTGCATAACAGTAATCTGATGTTGCAGGAGCAGCGTCGAAAGCCTTTCTCCATCTGTATAATCCTCCCTGCTGGCAATTATTGTGGTTCCGCCAACAATTATTGGTAAAAAGAGTTCAAGAACAGAGATATCAAACGATAACGTGGTTACGGCAAGCAAACGATCTTTGTTGGAAAATCCCGGAGTTTCGGCCATGCTCTCTAAAAAATTGATCATGGCAATGTTTTGTATGTTTACACCTTTTGGCTTTCCTGTCGATCCTGATGTATAAATCGTGTAGGCGAGGCGATCATCTTTTGTTTGAAGCACTGGTAGAGCGACATCAATTGAGCTGGGGGCGTCCATAACTTCAAGGTTGAGATGGAAAATCTCTGCATCTTTAACCCCTTCCGGAGCTAAATTGTCTTCAATAACCGCAACGGCCCCACTATCCTTAAGCATATACACCAGGCGATCTTCTGGAAAATCCGGATCAAGAGGCAGGTAAGCTGCACCAAGTTTTAAAATCGCCAGGGTGCTTTGCAATAAATTACTGGAACGCTGACAACAAATGCCTACGATTGAGCCTTCACGAACACCGTTGTTATAGAGGTGCTGAGCCAGCTGAGATGAGCTATCGTCAAGTTCTGTATATGTTAATGGAGTGTCTTCGGAAATAACTGCAACGGCGTCAGGGTTTTGTTTTTGTTGATATAAGAAAGCTGAAATTACATCTTTAAAGACAAGTTCTTTTTCGGTTTGATTAAATTCCCGGGCCAGCTCAGGAGGTTCACTGGCAAGTTGCAAATTATTTAATTGAGTATTGTGATCTGTAATTGCGATTCGTAATATTGATTCAAGGGCAGTCAACCATGAGGAAATGGTATCATCACTAAAAAGAGCTTTTGAGTATGTAGCCTCTATCAAAAGCTCTTTAGCTGATGGAACAATGTTGAGAAATATTTCAAAACTCTCGGCAGCCCGAGGCACTGAACGAACCGAAGCCGTTGCCGCACCCAGTTGAATAGGCGGAGCAGGCTGGTCAATATTAAAAATGGTACTTATTATTGGCACTCTTGAGCGATCGACCGTAAACTTTTCCAGCAACTGACCAAACGTAAAATTTGGGTGTTCAGAGGCCCTGATCACTTCCTGTTTTACCATATTAACCAGTTCAGCAAAGGTTGCCTCTCCACTCAGTTGCAACCTGATGGGAATAAGATGAACCAGATGACCAAAAAGGTTTAGCCGATTAAAGGCAGCCTGACCAGCTAGAGGCAGACCGACTACAATATCCTCATTGCCGGTAAGTCTATAGAGCAATGAAAAATAGGCCGCCAGTACATAATTTACCTTGCTGGACTTTAGAGCTGAAGCCGCCTTAGGCAGTTGCTCAACTAGAGACGTATCCATTGAATAATCCAGTCTGGCAGCGGAGAAACTTCGTGTTGCCGGGCGGGTTTTATCCAGAGGCAGGTCGAGTGATGGGGGTAATTGTTCAAAAGAATCGAGCCAGAAATCGGCGTCAACATTTTTAACAGATGTTGCAGACTGTTCTTCAGCATAGTCATAAAATGAGAGTGATTCACCAAGGGAGCTGGCCGATCCATTATTGTTGTAGAGCTCTCCGAGCTCTTTCAACATTATACCAAAAGACCAGCCGTCACAAACGAGGTGATGTGTTGCGACAATGAGTTCATAAAGAGACTCTTCTCGTCGTTTGAGATAGACAAATAATAGAGGACCCTCCTCAAGATTCATTGGAGAGATGGCTATATTTTTCAAAAGCGTCTGGATGACTTTCTTCTTGCTGTTGTCATCCTCGCCTTGCAGGTCTTCATACTCAAATACTACGTTTTTCGGTTCCTGCAGGCATAGCTCATCACCGGCAGGCGAAAAGGTTGTTCTCAGAACTTCATGTCTTTCAGCCAGAGTATTAAAACATCTCTCCAGCAAGTCCACATCAATTGATCCGTCTATTTGCAGGGCTATGGCTTCATTGAAAGCCGTATTTGCCTCGTCGCTCATTTTCGCGGCTGCTATAATCTCCTGCTGCGGTGCAGTTGTTGGTGAGACCCGTAATAATTCTCCACCGGCAAAAGGATCAAAAGAGTGCTTTTCAGTCATGGTTTTCCCACCTCAATGTATTCACCTGATTTTTTCGGATCCTCTATAAAATATGCAGGTTCCCCTCTTGTGTTTTTCCCAAGCCTGGCGCCAGCAGGAATATCGGCCTTAGTTTTTAGAAACTTCTTGGCTGCAACCATATCGCCATCTATCAGACCATGAGCAACAAGCTGGGCCAGAGATTTCTTGAAAGCAGACAGAATGGCCGAGATGTCTTCAGTGCTGTGAGCGGTAGTGAGAAAATTCGGCCTGAACTGCTGGGTGTGTATACCTTCAAATGTCATAAGAATGAAAAGTAAGTGTCCCCAATGAGCATTTGCCGGGACTGCAAAATAAAAAATTGATTTAAAATACTCGAATTTGACATCGCAATTAAGCTGTGTGATGAAAGATTTAGCCTCTTCAGCCATTTGTGATGTGTTGTCTTCAAGCTGTTTGTATAATTTACCGCCATCAGCTTTTATTCGATCCAAAACAGCCTTTGCTGCGGCTAGGGCGACAGGGTGGCGCACGAAAGTCCCTGCGAAAAACGTCACTCCACATTCCGGTATAGAGTCATTGCCATATTCCCAGTAGCCACCATCGAGAGCATCCATAAATTTGGCTTTGCCCCCGATAATTCCGATTGGATACCCACCACCAATAACTTTACCGTAAGTAGCAAGGTCAGCATCAATATCGAACAACTTGCGTATTCCTCCAGGATGAGTTCTAAATCCGGTCACAACCTCATCAAGAATCATTGCAGCCCCGCTCTCCTCAGTTATTTCACGAATTTTCTTCAAGTATTCAGGGCTGTGAAAATCAGGATGCCTGCTCTGAACTGGCTCTATGAGCACAGCGGCAAGCTCGGTCCCTTTTTCTTTGATGATTTCCAGACTTTCAGGATCACCCCATGGCAGTACGAGCATATTGCTTGTCATTTCACGCGCTATTCCTGGAGCAGCAGGCAATGCCTGGTGATTTTTTCCGGGGCGGTTGATTACCTCGTCAAAAATACCGTGATAGCTTCCCTCAAACATGACAACCTTGTCTCGTCCAGTCACAGTTCTCGCTAATCGAATTGCTCCAATTACAGCTTCAGATCCTGTACTGGCAAATGAGCAGCGTTCGTTGCCGGTAAGCTCGCAAAAAAGTCTGGCAACTTCTCCTGCTAGCGGTGATTGCGGTCCGGTTTCTACTCCTTCATCGATCTGTTTCTTTACTGCTTCAGTAACAAAATCAGGAGAATGACCAAAAAAGATTGGACCAAAACCGTTTGAGGTATCGATCAGCTCGTTTCCATCAATATCCCAGATTTTTGAGCCCTTGGACTTATGTACCACAATAGGAAAAATTATCTCTTTCCATTCAGGATTAAAACCCGAAACAGTGCGCGGATCAGCAAAATGTTTTCGGTTTTCCTGGGTATAGTGTTTCGAAGCAGCGAACTTTTGTTGATACGCTGTCAACTTTTCATTAATCCATTTCTCTTGGGCCTTTGTAAGTTTTGCTCCCACTTTTTCCCTGGTTATCCTAGTGCCGGGAGTATGACGAACAGCTGATTCAGCAGGTGCTGTCTTTTGTTGCGACTCTGTATCAGCTGATTCCGCTGGAACCGTTGTCGCTGTTTGTGTATTTCCAGCTACAGACAATGGTATCTGTGAACCGCTGATACTGCCACCCCCACTTACTGCTTGTAGCTGAAGCTGCATAATCTGCAATTGCTGGGCAATAAGCTGTTCGATGTTACTCGGTGGATTATTAGGGTTGTGTGACATTGCCATATTCACCTCATCCAGATGAGCGTTTATGCCCGAAATGGGATTTTCTACCGCATTTTCTTTTGTTTCCGGTGGGACCTGCTCTGCTATGAAATCACGCAGCAGGCCGATACTGGTGTACTCTTCAACTAAATGCCTGAATGTTGTACCCACAGAAAACTGACGATCAATCATTGTTGCAGCCTGGGTTAACAGAAGTGAATCAAGACCAATTTCACTAAAATGATCATCTGCGCCTACTTCTGCCAGATCAAAACCACTCACTTCTTCAAGCAGGTCTCGTAATTTTTTCTCTATAGTTGTTGAATGTTCTTCTGCGCTCATAGATATCGTCTGTTTTTCTATTTGAAAGTCAATAGCCGCCGGTTGCTTGACCGGAGGGGCTACAGTAGAGTTTGGCAATGAAAGCCAATGTCGTATGGGTAAAAAGGCATATCCTGGCAACTTGGTTCTACCAGGGTTGACCCCTTTGAAGAAATGAGACCAATTTACCTTGAAACCTGAAGCCCATAAACTGTTTAAAGTTCCACTGAATTCTGCGATAAAAGAATCATCAATTGCAGAAGAAGGGGCTACTGTGAGAATGTGGTTTTTTGATTCCGCATTCTGGCAACGAACAAGAGTTGAGAGGACTTTTCCGGGACCAACTTCTACAAAGGCAATATTTTCTTTTGCGAATTGATTTTTGGCAGAGGAAATTGCTTCGGCAAATCGTACTGGATTTCGTATCTGTGTGGCCCAGTATGTGGGATCAGTGGCTTGTTCTGCCGTCATTAGCTTACCGGTAGCTGTGGAAAAAATCGATAACTCAGGCGGCGCCAAGTCCATTGTTGCAATAAAAGAACGAAATTCATCAACAATAGGCTCCATCATTTCAGAATGGAAGGCGTGGCTGGTATAGAGCACAGAACAGCTTATATCATTTGTTTCAAGTTCTGCTGCCGCTCTATGAATGCTTTCTCCAGGACCGGACAGTACGAGTCGGTCGGGAGCATTAACAGCAGCCAGACTCAACCCCGTCGTAATCAATGTCTCAACTTTATCAGGTGTAGCCATGACAGCAAGCATTTTCCCTGGTTTACATGACTGCATCAATGCCCCGCGCTTACAGACAATCTGAACCGCCTGCTCAAAGCTCATGACACCGGCAAGTGCTGCAGCCGTAAATTCACCAATGGAGTGGCCAATCAGAAAATCAGGGTGACAGCCGCATGATTGCAGGTATTTGGCCAAACCATATTCAATAAGAAAGAGTGCTGGCTGCGCTATTTGTGTCTGGTTGATATCAAGATCGGCAGGAGCAGATTCACCAAAGAGGAGATCTTTAAGATCAACTCCCTGATGCGATTTGATAATGAGACATCCTTTATCTAGAGTCCCCCTGTATTGCTCATCATTTTGATAGAGCCACTGGCCCATCAATTTTCGCTGGGACCCTTGCCCTGAAAACATGAACCCTATTTTTGAACCAGAATGCTCTGGATATTTTCCGAAGGTGATTGATTTCCTGTTTTCTAGCTGCTTAAGTGCATCACCTGCAGTAGTCCCGGAGAAGGCAGCTCTGTATTTAAAATGCTGACGGTGGGATAACGAGGTGTAAGATACGTTGAGAAGGCTTTCATCTTTGGGTTTTGTGGAGAAAAACTTCTGGTAATCCTCTATAAGCTGGTTGAGTGATTCCCTATCTTTTGCCGACAGAAAAATGGGATAACCCGGATGCGGTGTTACCGCTTCTAATTGCTGTCTTTTAGCTGCTTCTTTATCGACATACTGCTCAATGATAACGTGGGCATTGGTACCTCCAACGCCAAGAGAACTCACGGCAGCTCTTCGGGGCATCTCTGTGCGCCATGAAGAGATCTTATTGTTTACAAAAAACGGTGTTTTTTCTAATTCAAGCTTTGGATTAGGTGTTGTAAAGTGAAGAGTAGCAGGAATTTTATCTGATTCCACTGCCTTTACAGTTTTAATGAAGCTGGCGATGCCAGCGGCATGTATAGTGTGGCCTATATTGGATTTAACAGATCCTATTGCACAGCTATCCTTCTTATTATCAGTGGCAGGTGAATAGCTTTCGGCCAAGGCCTTTAGCTCGATTGGGTCTCCCAGAGGTGTTGCTGTACCATGAGTTTCTATAAAACCGATGGATTCAGGGCTTACTCCCGCTTTAGCAATTGCCGCATTGTAAACCTCTATTTGACCTTTCACACTTGGAGCAGTAAAACTCGCTTTATTTTTGCCGTCATTGTTTACTGCATATCCCTTTATAACAGCATGGATGATATCTCCATCCCGTTCAGCCAGATCAAGTCTTTTTAAGACAACAAACCCAGCACCATCATTAAATGTGGTTCCTGAGGCATCTACATCAAAAGGCCGGCAATGCCCATCTTTTGAGAGCATACTTCCTTCCTGATACATGTATCCACTTTTTACTGGAGTAGAGACAGATACACCTCCAGCAAGCGCTGCTTCACATTCGCCGCTTTCTATATTTGCGCATGCCTGGGCTATCGCCACAAGACCTGTTGAACACGCAGTGAAGACATTAATACTTGGCCCTTTGAGGTTGAGCTTGTGAGAGATACGTGAACAGAGAAAATCAGATTCATTGGCAAGGCTGGCGTTAAACAAACCGAAAGTGTCTTTTACCTCTTTGTTGTTCAGTACGTATTGCTGGAAATATCTGGCCCAATTCATCCCAGCAAATACGCCAATCCGCAAACTCTGATCATCGTTTGCAAGTCCAGCGTCTTCAAGCGCATGCCAGGCAAGCTGGAGCATTATGCGTTGCTGTGGGTCCATGATTTTTGCTTCAAGGGGAGATATCCCAAAGAATGCAGCATCAAAGTGCTCACAGTTGTCAATAATGCCTTTGGCGAGCACATAGTCTTTGTGGGCTATGTCTGCCTGATCAATTTCACTCTCAAGCTCCTCTTTTTTGAAAAAGCTTATGGTCTCTTTGCCTTCAAGAAGATTCTGCCAGTACTCGTCAACATTATTCGCTCCAGGAAAACGACAAGCCATTCCCACAATAGCAATTTTCTTCCTCGTTCCAGAAGGTCCTGCACTGGAGACTTCAGCAACAATTTTACTCCTCTCAGGCTGAAAGAAAAGTGATTGAGAATAGATAGTCGAGTATTCAAAAACAAATGTGGCCCCAAGCTCTTGTTTGAAATTCCTTGCCAGTAATTGCGTAAGTTGCAAAGCCTCTAGAGAAGTGCCCCCAGCATCCAGAAAAGTATCATGTAAACCCACTTTCCTGCCAAGAATTTTGGACCAGCAATCTGCCACCATATTTCCAGGATCTTCCGATTCACCGGTGTTTGTAAAAGGATCCGGAAGTTTTGATTCATCAAGTTTGCCGTTCTGGTTTTTCGGTAATTCAGGTAAAGCGACAAAAAAGTGGGGAATCATGAAAACAGGCAAGATTTCAGCCAGTGCTGACCTCAGGCGACTGCTTTCCACCTCAGCATGGCCAACGTAATATGCCGCCAGTCGCTTTTGTCCCTTTGGACCTGTTTTAACAACAACACGAGCTTCGACAATTTCGTCGAGCTGATTGAGACGGAGTTCAATCTCGCCCGGTTCTATTCGATGTCCATCGATTTTTACCTGCTTATCTATGCGCTGTAGAAAATCGTACGAACCATTTTTATTTTTTACAACGATATCGCCAGTGCGATACCCCCTCCTATGCTTACCGTCACTACACTTGACATCAATAAAGCGCTCAGCTGTGAGATCAGGCCTATTCAAATAGCCAAGAGCCACCCCATCTCCAAAAACTATCAGCTCACCTTCTCTACCAATTTCTGTAACCGGCTTAAGCTGTTCATCAAAAAGCTCACAGATAGTTCCTGGAATAGGATAACCAATGGGGATACGTTTAATTTCATCGGGCAGTTCTTTAGGAATGGGATATATTGTTGTGAACGTGGTGTTTTCAGTGGGTCCATACCCATTAAACAGCCTGGTATCGCGCAATAACGACAGTCCTTTCTTAACATGAAGGACGGAGAGCACCTCTCCACCTGTGAGCAACTGTTGTATGTTTTTTAATGTATCCGGATCTTCAGAAATGAT
Organism: Desulforhopalus glucosivorans; assembly: GCF_054397165.1. Taxonomy (NCBI): domain Bacteria; kingdom Pseudomonadati; phylum Thermodesulfobacteriota; class Desulfobulbia; order Desulfobulbales; family Desulfocapsaceae; genus Desulforhopalus; species Desulforhopalus glucosivorans. Next base: position 5,462,872 of record NZ_AP044854.1, on the reverse strand, counting down.
CGTGTTGTACAAAGAAGATGTCAGCCATAGTGTCGTAATTCCCTGGCTTAGTATCGTATCCTGAACGACAGCAGGAGATATGAGCCCATTTTCTGGGTGCAGTACACAGGTTCCCCCATTGAGAAGGGCACCCCAGATCTCAAAGGTGGATGCGTCAAAACTCAGTGCCGACAGCTGTAAAAAAACCTGTGAACTGTCAAAATTAATATAATCGGTATTAACAACAAGGCGGGTTACGCCTCGATGAGGAACTGAAACGCCTTTTGGTTTTCCGGTTGAGCCGGATGTATACATTATGTAAGCAGGCAACTCAGCATCAACAACGCTTTCCGGCCTTTTGTTTTCGCTTCTTTTTAATGGCAACTGTAACCAATTAAGCCCAGTGGACTTTAGTGGTGGTTCTTCTCCTTCAAAAAGTCCGAACCTGGCTCCAACATCTGTACAGATAAATTTCTGTCGATCTTCTGGATAATTGGGATCCAGAAACACATAATGACCGCCAATCCAAAGGATACCAAGCATGCTTCCGCACAAGGACGCACACCTCATAGAAGGCAGCATTACGGCACCACCCTTCTGAGCACCTAATTCTTCTAACCGGGATGCGACTATAATTGCTTCCTCTAGCAGTTGAGAATACGTTAGACTTTGCCAGCCACTCTGGTCTTTGTATACAACAGCAACTCGGTGAGGGTTCCGTTCAACGACCTGTAGGAAATGGTATATAATCGAAGCTGGATTCTGTGTTTTACCCACATTCAAATCCTTTTTTAGATATGATAATTGTATTAACCATCCGGAACTACCTCCTCCTTTAAGCCCGGTATTTCACTAGCAAAGAAAGAATTTTTTCATTGTCCTCTGGCCTAACATATTCATGAACAGGTAGAGTCAGAATACGGTCACATACATGTTCCGCATGGGGAAATTGGACATCAGAGAATTCATCGGAAATATCCGAAATCATATTTATCGGAGATGGATACGCAGACATTATTCCCAGTCCGTGTTGCTCACTTTGCTTGAGGATATAATCCCTCACCTCTGGATTTGGCGCCAACACCGCCAATCTAATCATACTTGAGCCACCAATGCGATTAAAACGAGTAAAGCTATCAGGTAATTTTTTGTCCCAATAATCATTATTTTTTTGTCTTGCACGTTGATGGCTCTTTAATCTTTTTTGCCAATTTGCAGCCAACTTTACCTGGAAAGATGATAGTTGCTGTATTGAAAAATCAGGCTCATATAGTGTTTCACCCAGTTTCAAAAAAGGAACAGACTTTGGTAGCCAAAATAACCAGGGTTTTTGCAAGAGCATTGTCAACGCAGTTTTCAATGACATACTAAAACTATCTAACCTCGTACATCCTTTTAATGGAGCGCTTAATAGTCTGATGTTATCCGCCACATCCTTTCTTTTAGTAACTATTATACCTCCATCCATCGAAGACAATGCCTTTCCCCGTCCCAAGCTGAAAAAACCTACATCTCCAATTGCACCGAGTTTGTCAGTGTTTACTATCTCTCCCATAGCTTGAGCTGCATCCTCAACAACAGTAATTTCAGGTCCAACAATAGCCTCAACTCCAGCAACATCTGCTGGGTAGCCAAAAAGGTGCGTTGGCAGAACACAAAGGATTTTTTTATCTTGCGTATCTTCAGCAATAATTTTACTTAGTTTTTCTTTATCAAGATCCAGGGAATCACGTCCGAAATCACAGAGCACTATCTTCAGTCCAGCACGTTTTACTGCCGCAGGAACAGAGTAGCAAGTAAAGGCAGGGAGTATAACTCTATCACGGTCTGGGTACATTTCTTTTAAAGCCAGAAGAATCAGCGTTAAGGCGGCTTTACCTGAGGATAAAAGAAAGCAATATTTTGAGCCAAATTCCTGGAGTATTTCTTGCTCGAAACGGCCCCCATGATCTTTTTGAATTAGGCAAGCAGGAAGGGCTTGTAAGATATCTATCAGCGGTATAGGTGATGCTGCAGGAGGGAGTGTTCGTCCTATTCTCATTTTTTCAGATACCAGTGTTCATATAGCCATATTGTAATAAAGCATTCTTTGATGCAAATATATTCAGATAAGCAGGTGACGACAACAAACTATAAGCTTATGTATTTCCTCAACTTTGGTCCGATATAATTGGACGCGGGTAAAGGAAGCTTCTTCCATAATGAGGCTACAACGTGGCGAGAAGTCCCTTCATTATTTTGAGGTTTATTTTCTACATCATTGCTCGATTCACCGTGAAAAGAATACCATTGGAGCGGTTGTGCCTTAGCTCCCCACTGTTTTTTAAATTTGTATGTGCCCTCTCCTTCTGTAGAGCGTCCGAAATCAAAGAATTTAAAAGCGCCACCTGAGCTATACTTTAAAAAATTCCAATATAATAGCATGTTGGGACTGAGGTAGTTAAATTCGCGTAGAGTTGATGCCCAGGGAATAGCCGTCACAAGACTTGTCGACAAGATCAATCCAGCACCAATACACTTCCCATCATATATAGCAAGACCTATTCGTCCTCTCTCGCCGTAATTGACCATTATGGAATTAAACCATTTTTTTGAGTGTGGTGGCGAACCCAGGTCGCGCATATTCTGACTATAAACGGTATAAAAATCATTAACTCCCTCTTGACCCTTCCATTGGAATTGAACACCGTTTTTTTCCGCTTTACGGATTTGGCTCCTAAGTTTGGATTTAAAACTCGCCAACAGAATTTCTGCAGAACCTGGCAAAGAAAGACACATTCTCACTTTACCACCTTCGTTAATATGCAGACTTTCGCTTAGCCCATCAACATTCTCCATACTGCCGCGCAGACTGCTCTTGTTGCACAGCTTCTCATCGACCACTGCTTTAGCCTGATTTACCAGAGCATTTTGTATAGCGAATGAATCAGCAAGACAGTTCCCCACGTCACAAAAAGGCAGTGCGGTTAACTCATTTAATAACCAGGGGAATCGTAAATTGAATAAAGGGAAAACACCTACGACCTTTTCATTATATTCGGCGACAAGATAGAATGATGTATGGCCATAAGCCTGCTCAACAGAATCCTTCCAGGCCCAGAGGTGATATGGTGAGGCCTCAGGATGAGACAGAACATAATTGTTCCAACGTTTTTGATCCTTTTTTTCTACCTGCCGTACAGTGACCATTTTAAGAAATTGATTGATGGTGTTAAAGTTAGAATTAATTTTTTATACTTATAAAACTATGATAGTTTAAGACATAATAACATACTGTTTAGCAATAGAGATAAGAAACATTAAATTAATGACACTATAAATATGTGCGGTATAGCTGGTTTTTACCATATAACTCATAAACAGCCAGATGCTCATCGAACACTAGAGCAAATGATCCACCCTGTCACGCACAGAGGACCAGATGGGTTTGGTTTTTTCTCCGACAGAAACGTCGGTTTAGCACATGCAAGACTCTCTATTGTCGACCTGGAAGGTGGCTGGCAACCTATCTCCAACGAAGACCGGTCATTGTGGATTGTTTTCAATGGTGAGATATTTAATTATCCTGAGTTGCGTGAAGGTTTATTAAAAAGAGGACATATTTTCATTACTCAATCGGATACTGAAGTCATCCTTCATCTATACGAGGAAAAGGGCGTTAATTGTCTTAATGACCTAAACGGGCAGTTCGCCATTGCCATCTATGATTCCAACAAACAGAGTCTTTTTCTGGCTCGCGACCGGATGGGTATTCGCCCGCTTTTTTATACAACTTATGATGGTTCATTTTATTTTGGTTCAGAAATAAAATCGTTATTTTGTGCAAGCTCTTCCATTCCAAGAGAGATAGATCCGCGTGTTATGAGTGAGATTTTCACTTTCTGGAGTCCCACAGGGGAAGAGACAATTTTCACAGGGGTACAACAGCTTCTTCCGGGACATTATATGGAAGTGAGTGCATCCGGAGTTGAAGCACCACAGTCTTATTGGTCGCTGCCCTTCTGCCCTGATGACCCAGGGGTGTTATCAGAACAGGAGTACGCTGAAGGATTAAGGGAGTTACTTATCGATTCCGTACGTCTTCGTCTGCGAGCAGATGTACAGGTAGGTGCATACTTAAGTGGAGGACTGGACTCTTCCGCCATTACTTCAATTATAAAAAATTATACGGATAATCCCCTTAAAACTTTTTCTGTAACTTTTAAAGACAAGATCTACGATGAATCGCAGGAACAAAACTCTATGGTGGATTACCTCGGCACCGATCATCACAGAGTTGCCTGTTCATATAATGATATTGCGACTGCTTTTCCTGAGGTAATCTGGCATACGGAAGCCCCAATATTACGCACGGCCCCGACCCCACTTTTTCTGCTGTCAAAACTGGTACGCCAAAACAACTACAAAGTTGTACTTACTGGGGAGGGGGCGGACGAAGTTCTTGGTGGGTATGACATTTTCAAAGAAGCAAAAATCAGAGCTTTCATTCAATCTCAACCGAACTCACAGCTCCGCCCGCAACTTCTAAAACGCCTCTATCCCTATCTAGCCCTATCTCCAACACGATCTGCTGAATATGCACAAAAATTCTTCGCAACAGATGCAGATATACATGACCCTTTTTTCGCCCATAGACCACGTTGGAAAACAACCAAGGGGACCCATCTATTTTTTACTGCTGAAATACTCGAACGTGCATCGAAAGCCCCCAATTGCTTGTCACATTTACAAGAAAACCTGCTGGGGTTGGATTTTTTCAATAGAGCACAGTATGTCGAATGCAAAGTCCTTATGGCAAATTATTTGCTTTCATCTCAAGGAGATCGTATGGCAATGGCCAACTCGGTAGAGGGACGATTCCCCTTCCTTGATCACCGAGTTGTTGAATATGCAGGGCGCATCCCAAGCAAATATAAAATGAAAGTACTGAATGAAAAAAATATACTGAAACAGGCGGTGAGTGATATACTACCTGGGAGTATCCTAAAGCGAAAAAAACAACCCTACATGGCTCCAGACACCAGTAGTTTTTTTACTGATGCTGAACCTGATTACTTAGAATACTATCTCTCCGAGAGTTTAATTAAAGAAGCCGGACTATTTAAGCACAAGAATGTAGAGAAACTCATTAAGAAATGCCGCAAGAAAGGCCGGCAAGGTTTTAAAGAAAACATGGCCTTTGTTGGTATTTTATCCAGCCAGATACTTTATGAAAAGATGATAAAAAACTTTGCGATTGTAACACCAAAAAATTTGAAAAATGTAAGGGTAGCAAACCTCTAATAAATATATTTAACAATTTGGACAATTCAACATGAAAGAATACATCCCGAAAATAAGAACATTTATCTTTGAAAATTTTCTATTTGACGCCGAAGAGGATTCACTGCAGAATGAAAGTTCTTTTTTAGAACAAGGAATCATCGATTCCACTGGAGTTCTGGAGCTAGTAGACTGGCTGGAAGAGGAATTTTCTATCCAGGTGGAAGATGATGAACTGATTCCTGAAAATCTTGACAGTGTTATCCTTCTTTCAGCATACATTGATAGAAAAAAACAGTAATGTCAAAATCCAACCTGATCCAGTCCTATCTCAAAGAAGCCTCCCTCTCTAAACCAGACAAAACTGCTCTAGTTCATGGTCAAGAGAAGGTCAGCTATATTGAGCTCTATAACCGGTCGGAAAAAATCTGTCAGTGGTTGCTACGCAATAACCTCAAGGCTGGAGATAGAGTTGGTGTATTAACAGATCAAGCCTGTGAGTATATTGCTTCATATTTTGGTGTATTACATGCTGGTGGGGTAGTTGTGGGTCTTAACACTCAAACCTCTCATCATGCACTTCATTCTGTTTTAGAAGATAGTGGTATTTCTATTGTCCTTTCACATAAAAAATTCCTAAAGTATAGTTCCGTTACTGAGGATGCTCCTTATGTAAGACTTTTTGAAACAGATATTCCCGCACTGTGGCAAAATAGCACAGTAACAGAAGTCCAAGCCCTTCCTCAGCTTAATACCGAAGATATCTGCCAGATCATTTATACCTCGGGGACTACCGGAACCCCTAAAGGCATAATGCTCAGGCATCGTAATTTGTTTGCAAATACACAATCCGTCATTGAGTACTTAGAGCTTACAGAGCACGACACAGTCATGGCTGTCCTGCCATTTTTTTACTCATACGGCAATTCTGTTATGCTAACACACATTGCTGTCGGGGCGACATTAATTGTAAATCAAAGTTTTACTTATCCAAATGTCATACTCGACCAGATGGCAGACGAAAAGGTAACTGGGTTTTCAGGGGTGCCATCGAGTTTTGCCATTCTACTGCACCGCTCTGCTGTAAGAGAACGAAGTTTCCCCAAACTGCGCTACCTGACCCAAGCGGGTGCACCCATGTCTCCGACGCTCGCAGCTGAACTATCGGCGGTGTTTAAAGGAGTCAAAATTTTTATTATGTATGGCCAGACTGAAGCGTCTTCTCGTCTGAGTTATCTCCCGCCAGAACTGCTCAAAGACAAAGCCGGGTCAATTGGCAAGGCAATACCGGGTGTCACAATAACTGTCTGTCGAGCTGATGGCTCCGCCACAGAACCAGGGGAGCTTGGTGAAATTGTAGCAACCGGCGAAAATATTATGGCCGGGTATTGGCAAAATCCTGAAGAGACTGAAAAGGTTCTTAAAAATGGCAGATTGTGGACAGGTGATCTCGCCAGAATCGACAAAGATGGTTTCCTTTTTATTGAGAGCCGGAAAAGTGATATGATCAAATCCGGTTCCCACAGAATTGGCCCAAAGGAGATCGAGGAGACCATCCAACAGCTTCCCTCTGTTCACGAAGTCGCAGTCGTTGGTCGGCCAGATAAAATTCTCGGCGAGAAAATTGTTGCTTTTGTCGTGCTCAAAGAAGGGTGTTATACCACAGATAAAGAAATAATCCGTCAATGTCGACGAAACCTTCCGGCTTTTAAAGTCCCACATCACGTTACTTTTATAAGTGATCTGCCTAAAACGGTTTCAGGTAAGATACAAAAAACAGCATTGCAAAAATGAGTGGCCCTCATCTTTACATTTTTCAGATACTCGCACAGTATTTCAAAGCACTTCATCTAAGCGATGCACAGTCTGAAATCTCCACCGTAAAATTCTTTGTTATCCAAAAGTGTAATGTTTCATTCTCTGCATAAATGGAGCTTTTTAATTCTGCTTGCAGTGTTACCTCTATTCTTCTTGGGTGGCCCAGATTTGAATTCGCACCGCCTATTGAAAGAACTATGGAACCTTGGGCATCTCTTCTTTTTTGCCCTCTTCGTTTTTGTACTCGACCGTTACTGGTGCTCACAACAACGTTCAAAATTCTTTCGAATCACCTCCACTCTAATTATTTTGCTGAGTATTGGCCTTACAACAGAGTTAATCCAACTTGGTATGTCCAATCGGTATTTTTCCTGGATGGATTTAGTGAAAGACATTTCAGGAGGAGCGCTTGTCCTGTTTTGGAAAATTGGTCAAAAAGAAGCCAGAATCAAAGCAATACTTTTCAAAACAATTGCTCTGCTTTGTCTTGGTATTAATCTGATTCCGTTACTAAAAATCAGTGTCGATACATACCTTTCGTACAGAGAGTTTCCATTACTCTCGGGGTTTGAACATTTCACTGAATTACATCGTTGGGACGGAGAGGCAGGGTTAACTATTGATTCTACGGTACATCTTGAAGGCAACTATTCGGGAAAAATTGAACTTAGCACAGAACAGTACAGTGGGATATTTTTAAATCATTTCCCAAGGAATTGGAAAAATCACAGCGGGCTTGCTTTTAATGTTTTTAACCCTGCCCAAGCTGTTCAATTACACTACAGAGTCCATGATAATTTACACAGTGGCGATTTCCAGGATTTCTCCAATCGTTTCAACGGAAGATCAGTCCTACACCATGGATGGAATGAAATAATCATCCCCATGGATGATATTCTCCACGGCCCCGACAACCGAAAAATGAACCTGGATACCATCCAATGTTTTGGTGTTTTTGTTGTAAAACAGAAGAACAGACGGATTCTTTATATCGACAATGTACGCCTACTGTAATGCAATACAGTCGTATAAACGACGCAGCAGAATCATTGCTAATTATCAGGATCAAGTAAATAATCCAGTATGATGGGACCTGCTAACTTCCATTTTTCTAATTGTCCATCTTCAGGTGAAACTGTAATCACTTGGGTAAAATCACTTTCATCATTGCCTGAATACGCCGTAAGGGTAAAGTGATAGGTCTCATTCTCGTCTAACCCCGAAATGGTAAAAGAAGTTTTGTTGCCAATATCTATTGGTGAACATCCTTCATTTGCTGAAATACCATCAAAGGGGACAGATGCCGCTCCTCCTTCTTTATAATAGAGCCTGTAGCCCTCAATTAGTCCATCATTTTCAGCCCAGGAAAAAGAGTATTCTTTTGCAGAAACCAATGTTGCAAAAAACACAGCAAAAAGAACAACAATGCACATCAAATATACATTCAACCTACGTATAGTTGTATTTTTCATTTTATCCACTGTCTACAATCATCTAGAATGATATTTTTATACTGAGTAAAGTTTCTCCATTTATTGTGTATAAAACAGCATGAACAAAAACATCTTTAACACTATTCTTAACTTACTGCAATAAGAGCTTTTATTGCACAGGACGTACTCAAATACCTGCGGACCCTTACTAAAAATAGCTGCACCAAAAAAATGCCAAAAATCAGGAAAACATCTATTCCTAACTTTTGGCATTTTAATACAGTAATTTCAGCAGGCCCTAACCAAACGGCTTCGGCCAGAGGCCTTCACCTAGACAGAGGAGAAAGCAGGTGAACATACGACCTATTCTCTTGTACAATAGACCCCAAACACCAGCACTATCCTACCGTTTAATCACATATTTTATTCATCACTCAACAACAGTGTGTTGATTATATTAATAATACTACGAACCTTTTTCCCGCGTAAAAATCTTTCATACTCACGATCAGTCAAAACGGCGATGGTCTGACTTACTTCAGTTGCTGCACCTTTACTATCCTCAACGGTAAGTTGTACAGAAAAGACTCCAGTAATTGCATAATTGTGTTCAACAACAGCACCAGAAGCAACAGCACCATCTCCAAAAGTCCAACTATAAGTGAGGTTGTCTCCATCAGGATCACTAGACCCGGAGGCATTGAATTCAACACTGAATGGTACCGCTCCGACAGTTGATGTTTGTGTAAATACAGCAACTGGATCACTATTCTCTTCGACCACAGGTTCGGTAGCAGTTACCAATGTTGTTGCTTCAGCCGAATTACCATTACTATCAGTTACCTTGAGCGCAACCAGGTACGTCCCTGCCTGGTTGAAGTAGTGCTCGACGGTTGTTCCATATTGCTTTTCACTTCCATCTCCAAAGTCCCACTCATAAGAGACTATAGTATTACCAGGAGCGCATGTTGAACTTCCACCTTCAAAGCCTACCACAAAGGGAACAATTCCTTCTGTTGTATCGACTTCAGCAACCGCCGTTGGCGGAGTTAGATCAACACTAGTCGTTTCAGTAACATTAATAACCACTGAATCCTGCATGGATGAACCACTGCTATCAACCACAGTAAGAGTTGCTGTGTAATTTCCAACTGAACTATAGATATGGTTGGCCGTAACACCAGCAGCAGTATCACCATCACCAAAATTCCAGGAATAGGAACTGATGGAACCAGTTGAACCTGAGCCATCAAAATTAACAGTTAAAGGAGCATCACCTGTCTGACCATCAACACTTATATTAGCTGAAAGTGGGTCTGTGCTACCCTCTGGAAAAACAGTAATAACATCGGTATAATCGCTCTCTTCACTGCCATTGTAAGCGGTGAGGGCAAAATGATAGGTTGTATTATCTTCAAGACCAGTAATGGTGAAACTTGTCACTTTACCAAGGTCAATTGGAGACACCCCTTCAGCAGCATCAGTTCCATCAAACGGAGGCTCTGCTGACCCACCTTTTTTATAATAGAGTTTATAACCCTCTACAGGCTCTGCATTAGCCGACCAGCTAAAGGGATAACTCACCCCAGCTGAAACAGCAGTTATTACAGTAGTTTTTTGAGATGTTTGACCTGCGACATCAGTTACTGTAAGAATAACAGTATAACTACCGGCAACATCATATGTATGCGCTACAGCTTCTCCTGAACCCGCACTACTATTGTCACCAAAATCCCAAACGTATGATGAAATAGTACCAGTTGAACTAGAACCACTAAATGTAACGTCCAACGGCACAGGGCCAGTAGACAATGATACTGAAAGGTCTGCTACCGGTGGATCGGGTAGAGGTGCTGTAACTGTTATTGTGGTGCTTACTTCTTCTGATACACCATTACTATCCTCAACCGTTAATACAGCAGTATAACTTCCAGCCTCGGAATAAACATGGACAACAGATGCTCCATTTCCGCTACTGCTATCACCAAAGTCCCAATTATAGGCGGAAATAGGAGGAACCACAGAGGTCGAACTATTTCCATTAAAGGTAACAGTCAGCGGCGCTTCACCAGAGGTGACCGAGGCACTCATGCCCGCAACAGGAGGATCTGTTGGTGGTGGTTCTGCAACAGTAATATTGACACTCGCCTGTTCTGTCTGACCAGCACCATCGCCGACTGTCAAGACAGCCGTATACGTCCCGGAGTCTTGATATGTATGGGATACACTATTACCGGTTCCTGTACCTCCATCACCAAATACCCAAGTATAGTTTGTAATGGAACCAGTAGAGCCGTTAGCACTAAAATTGACAGTGAAAGGAGCCTCACCTGATTGACTATCTGCAACTATAGTTGCTGAAAGGGGCTCTGCAACTGTAATATCGACACTCGCCTGTTCTGTCTGACCAGCACCATCGCCTACTGTCAAGATAGCCGTATACGTTCCGGAGTCTTGATATGTATGGGACACACTATTACCGGTTCCTGTACCTCCATCACCAAATACCCAAGTATAGTTTGTAATGGATCCAGTAGAGCCGTTTGCACTAAAATTGACTGTGAAAGGAGCCTCGCCCGCTTGACTATCTGCCAATATAGTCGCCGAAAGTGGTTCTGGACTACCATCAGGAAAGACAGTAATAACATCGGTGAAATCGCTCTCTTCACTGCCATTGTAAGCAGTTAGGGCAAAATGATAGGTTGTATTATCTTCTAGCCCAGTAATAGTAAAACTAGTTACTTTGCCAAGATCTATAGGAGATGCACCTTCAGTAGCATCCGCTCCATCAAAAGGAGGACCAGCAGAACCACCCTTTTTATAATAGAGTTTATATCCCTCTACGGGCTCTGCATTGGCTGACCAGCTGAAAGGATAACTCGCTCCTGAAGCAACAGCTCCACTTGCAACAATCACTAAACTTTTTTGAGATGTCTGACCCGCTGCATCACTAACCGTAAGAACAACAGTATAGCTGCCTGCTACATTATAGGTGTGTGTTATAGATTCACCTGATCCTGCACTACTATTGTCACCGAAATCCCAACTATAAGATGAAATAGTTCCAGTTGAACCAGATCCATTAAACGTAACATTCAACGGAACGGGCCCTGTCAATACTGATGCCGAAAGGTCTGCAACAGGAGGATCTAAACTACCATCCGGAAAAACAGTAATAACATCAGTAAAATCGCTCTCTTCACTGCCATTGTAGGCAGTTAGGGCAAAATGATAGGTTGTATTATCTTCTAGACCAGTAATAGTGAAACTAGTCACTTTACCAAGATCTATAGGAGATGCACCTTCAGCAGCATCCGCTCCATCAAAAGGAGGACCTGCAGAACCACCCTTTTTATAATAGAGTTTATATCCCTCTACGGGCTCTGTATTAGCTGACCAGCTAAAAGGATAACTTGCTCCGATTACAACAGGTGGATCTGGAGTATCGGGAACAACAGTAATTACATCTGTAAAATCACTCTCTTCGCTTCCATTATAGGCAGTTAGGGCAAAATGGTAGGTAGAGTTATCTTCTAAACCAGTAATGGTAAAACTTGTCACTTTACCAAGATCAATCGGAGATACACCATCAGCAGCATCTGCTCCATCAAAAGGGGGACCTGCGCTACCACCTTTTTTGTAATAGAGTTTATATCCTTCTACCGGCTCGACATTTGCTGACCAGCTAAATGAGTAATCTTTAGCAACTACAAACGTTACCCCTAGACCACAGAGTAGTACTGTGCAGATCGTAACAAACAACAGCTTATTTAATTTTAATATCTTCATATTAACCATTTACATCAAAATGCTACATGAGCTGATGTCTATATTTCAGCAAATTACAGGCATATTTTAGTTTAAACCCTGCAACCAAAAATTGTGCAGGGATAAGTATTTACATAAAAATCTTTGATTAAAAACAATCCTTAGTCGAGGACTTCGATTGTATTTTTACGGTACTAAAAATCATGGTAACCTGTTTGAAACTGCCCACCCTAGCCAATCAGCCTGTTTTTCTGAGAAATCCGCTTGCCTGCGCTCCAAGAACTTATTGAGTTCCTGCTTGCTATTGAAAGTCACAGAATAATATCCTTTTGCAAAAGCACTTCGACCTGAGAACTTTAACGCCCCCTTCGTATTAACTTCCAAAATCAAATCGTGATTTTTGTATACTTTAGAACCATCAGCAATTTCTTCTGTACCGTAGGTCGTTTCATGCACATATCGATAGGTGAAACCTCCTAAAAACAGAAGCATAGCCAGACAAGCAGCAACTCCGACTCGGGTTAGGGTCATATTGAATTGTGGCGAAAAAAAATCTTTCATCCCCAGAGGAACTCGAGTAGGAATGGCTCTTTCAATATCTGATTGTCGCGCAAGCAATGGCTGAATAACCATACCTGTGTAATGCTCGAGATTATTTATTGCCTCGTCATCGCAAGGATCAGCCATTGCCATCTCAAGAATATTGTTTTCTTTAAGAGCTAGAGGAAGAACAGTGTAGCGACGGCACAAGTAACGGGGGACCACCCCGGAAACTTCTGATGAGAAGCTATTTGAGAGATCACAAATTTCAAGTTCTAATTGACTTGAAATAGTTTCAGCAAGTTGATCAGCAGAAATGAGTTTCATCCGAACTAAAATGTGACCCAGTCTTCGATTTCCACCAACCTGAGTTCGCAGTGCCTGGTCAATATCACTTTGTTTAACGAGACCCTCCTGCACTAGGATTTCACCCAAACGCGGTTTATTCGTCATATGATTATCTCCAAAATTCTATTATAACTTCACCAGCCAACACAGCAGGCACAGTATTTGTTGTATTATTTCAAAGCAGTAATTATTTATAGCCGCGCATTACTCATTAAAACAATTCTTCAACTGCTAAAACAGATGTACCAAACGCAACACATATCATTATTATAGGGGCAATATTGTAAATTAATCAAGGCGACCAAGAAAAATAATTTCCCCTCAGCACATAACAATATCATCTCTGATTTCCCAAAATACCCTTCAATTTTAGAGTCTAAAGGACTTATTCATTTCTTAAAAAGCCAATACAGAAAAACCCAGTAATATTGCTTTAAGGAATTGGATGCCCATAATGGTAAACAAAGGCGTTGCATTTGGAGTCTCGAACGTCCTAACCCCGATAAACGGGATAAGTACCTTGGAGGTTCATTACGGCCAGTACGTTGAGCCAACCCCATTTCTTATTTTCTGTGACACCTTTACCGAAGTAAGGTACTAATATGTATAGTAACTCACTTTAGAATACCAATTGTGCGTTATGGAAACGCAATAGTATCTCAACATTCAACACAATTTTTAAAAAGGGTAACTATTCATGACTTCTTCTCAAACTATCCAAAGTGCTCTGAATGTAATCCCGGAGCAGGCAACTGATAAAATCTGCATACGACTTAAAAACCACCTCAAAACACTGAAAAGAAAAGGACTTATCGTTGCTATTTCCGGTGGTATTGATAGTAGCGTAACTCTTGCCTTAGCGGTAAAAGCATTGGGCACAGACCGGGTCCTAGCTTTACAAATGCCCGAACGCCATTCTGCAGATGAAACACTATCCTTGAGCGGCTTGTTAGCTGAGACATTCGGTGTAGCAACGATTCATGAAGACATCTCAGGCCCGTTGGAAGCTGTTGATTTTTATCAACGCTACGAAAAGGCAGTTAAAATAGTTATTCCGGAATATACTGCGGAGTGGAAATCAAAAATCGTGGTGCCAAACGTCGTTTACAAACCAGGCTTTACCTATTTTTCGATTATTGCCCAGTCGCCTGCTGGCGATACCATTAAAAAGCGCTTGCCTCTGAAGGCATATCTGGAAATTGTTGCCGCAACAAATTTCAAACAACGAATTCGGAAAATGCTTGAATACTACCATGCAGATCGACTTAATTTTGCCGTAACGGGTACACCCAATCGTCTTGAATACGATCAGGGGTTCTTTGTCAAGCTAGGCGATGGTGCAGCTGATATAAAACCAATTGCACATCTTTACAAAACACAAGTGTATCAACTTGCAGAGTATCTCGGTGTCCCAAATGAAATTTGCAAACGACCACCAACCACAGACACCTACTCACTACCCCAGACTCAGGATGAGTTTTATTTCAGTCTCACCTATGACAAAATGGACGTATGCCTCTATGGAAAAAATAATGGTCTTTCAGCAGCAGAAGTTGCTCCTCAGGTTGGCTTAACAGCGGAGCAGGTGGAAAATGTTTATAAGGATATTGATAGCAAAAGAGTTGCGACCCAATACCTTCACAGTCCACCTCTATTGATTGAATCTGTCCCTGAAATATAAAGAAGGCACCAACAAAAAAAGCCCACTCAAAGCTAGGCTAAGAGTAGGCTTATATATAAAAATGATTCTAACTAAATAGAGCCATTATTTTCGTGGTGGCGATGCAGGGATTTGAACCCCGGACAACACGGATATGAGCCGTGTGCTCTAACCAACTGAGCTACATCGCCATGATGTGAGGCGAAAATATTTACCCCACTACGGAGATACTGTCAATACTTTTTCACACCTTATTCTATTTTTAATGCACAAACAGAAAAAGGCTTCCCGAAATGGGAAGCCTTTTTCATTACAACACTAATCCGGAGTCCCGGAAAAATACAAACTAGCCGGGACTCTTTTCAGTACCCCCTTGAGGGGTATAAGTGCCTTGGCGGTTAGACTAAACTTACCATTTCAACTTCAATTCCTGAGTTTCTTGTTTTTATGACAAACTTTCAGGAGTAAGGCACTAAAAGGATCAGATGGGTCTTACATCATTCCGCCCATTCCGCCCATTCCACCCATGCCGCCCATTCCTGGAGGCATTCCGCCACCAGCAGCAGCGCCAGCTTCTTCAGGTGCATCAGCGATAACACACTCGGTGGTCAAAAGCATACCGGAAACTGATGCAGCGTTCTGCAGTGCGGTTCTGGTAACTTTTGCTGGATCAATAACACCAGCAGCGATGAGGTCTTCGTATTCTTCAGTAGCAGCGTTGAATCCGTTAGCACCTTCGAGGTTTTTAACAGCCTCAACGATAACAGAACCTTCACGACCGGCATTGTCAGCAATCTGACGTACAGGCTCTTCGAGAGCGCGGAGAAGGATGTTTCTACCAACAGCCTGCTCACCAGGAAGCTCAAGAGCAGCCAGAGCACCAAGACAGCGGAGATAAGCAACACCACCACCAGGAACAACGCCCTCTTCTACTGCAGCACGGGTTGCATTCAGTGCATCTTCAACACGGGCCTTCTTCTCTTTCATTTCGATTTCAGTTGCAGCACCAACATTAATTACTGCAACACCACCGATGAGCTTAGCAAGACGCTCCTGGAGCTTCTCACGGTCGTAATCAGAAGTAGTATCTTCTGCCTGGGTACGGATCTGCTTAACGCGTGCAGCAAGCTTCTCAGCATCTCCTGCGCCATCTACGATGGTGGTATTGTCCTTATCGGTTACAATACGCTTACAGGTTCCAAGGTCGTTAACAGTAACATTCTCAAGCTTGATACCGAGATCTTCAGTGATAACCTGACCACCGGTAAGAATTGCGATGTCTTCGAGCATTGCCTTACGACGATCACCAAAACCAGGAGCCTTAACTGCTGCAATGTTCAAAGTACCACGAAGCTTATTCACAACGAGGGTAGCAAGTGCTTCGCCATCAACATCTTCAGCGATGATGAACAGGCCTTTACCCATCTTGGCAACAGACTCAAGAACCGGGAGAAGGTCTTTCATGTTGGAAACTTTCTTTTCAACAAGAAGAATGTATGGATCGTCCATCGCAACTTCCATACGATCAGGATCAGTCACAAAGTATGGAGAGAGGTAACCACGGTCAAACTGCATACCTTCAACAACATCAAGGCTGGTATCCATTGATTTTGCTTCTTCAACGGTGATAACACCTTCTTTACCAACCTTATCCATAGCTTCAGCAATGATGTTACCAATGGTCTCATCACTGTTCGCAGAGATAGTACCAACCTGAGCAATTTCTTTCTGCTCTTTGGTAGGGGTTGCAATTTTTGCAAGCTCAGAAATCACAACCTCAACACCTTTGTCGATACCGCGCTTGATTTCCATTGGGTTACCACCAGCTGCAACAAGCTTTACACCTTCAGTGTAGATAGCCTGAGCAAGAACGGTTGCAGTGGTAGTACCATCACCAGCTACATCAGAGGTCTTAGAAGCAACTTCTTTTACCATCTGCGCGCCCATGTTCTCGAACTTGTCTGCAATCTCGATCTCTTTAGCAACAGAAACACCATCTTTGGTGATGGTAGGTGCGCCAAAAGACTTTTCGATGAGAACGTTACGTCCCTTAGGACCTAAGGTAACTTTAACTGCATCAGCGAGGGTGTTAACACCTGCAAGGATAGACTCACGAGCTTTTACGCCGTACTTAATTTCTTTACCAGCCATTATTCTATTCTCCCTATTTAACGAGATGAATTTTATCTATAAATATAAACGTTAATCAGTGTCTGATAACGCTATTACTCAATAATTCCGAGGATGTCATCTTCACGCATGATGAGGTAATCTTCACCGTCAAGTTTTACATCGGTGCCACCGTACTTGGAAAAAAGAACCTTATCACCAGCTGCAACCTGCAAAGCAACTCTTTCACCGTTATCAGCAACTTTACCAGGACCAACTGCTACGACTTCGCCCTCAGCTGGCTTCTCTTTAGCACTATCAGGGATGATGATACCACCAGCAGTTTTTTCTTCTTCAGCAAGTCTTTTAACCAAAAGACGATCGTTCAATGGACGAATTTTCATTACTTCCTCCTACTACAATTAATATTCATTAAAAAAAGGGTCTCTCCATATCAATATGGATTCCCAACTTATTTTTACCCAATAATTGGGTAGCTAGACCAAACTAGGCCAAAAATATAGGGGTTGATTTTTAAAAATCAAGGGCGTGAATTAAAAAAAAATCAGGGGGGAAAAGGCGGACTTAGGCAATAAGCCCAAGTCCGCAAAAATGCGTTATTTGCAATTATTTTCAACCAACACGAACAACCCACTTATGGGGGTCATCCTGGTGTCCATTTTGAATTGCCTGGAGTTCAGTAAATAGTCTTGCAGAAAGTTCTCCGGTTTCACCATTATTGACAATGGTACTCTCACCTTTATAGAACAGTTCTCCCACGGGTGAAATTACAGCCGCCGTACCAGTACCAAAAATTTCCTTTAGACTTCCGTCTTTATTTGCATCAATCACTTCATCTATGGAAATTTTTCGCTCAACCACATCAACGCCCCAACTCCTTGCAAGCGTAATAACGGAATCACGTGTCAGGCCGCCAAGAATAGATCCTTTAAGGGGCGGAGTCACAAGCTCATCTCCAATCTTAAAAAAGATATTGGACGTACCCACCTCTTCAATATATTTGTGCTCACAGGCATCAAGCCAGAGCACCTGTGTATAGCCTTCTTTTTTTGCAATTTCTGACATATGTAAAGAGGCAGCGTAGTTCCCAGCAGTTTTCACATGCCCGACCCCACCTTTAACTGCGCGCACATACTCATCGCTTACATATATCTTGGTTGGATTACAACCTTCAGCATAATACGCACCAACAGGGGAAAGAATAATGAAAAAATAATAGGTCTCTGATGGACGAACCCCAAGATAAGGGTCCACCGCAATCATGGTCGGCCTGATATAGAGACTGGCACCTTCAACATCTGGCACCCAATCTTTTTCCAAATAAACAAGTGCTTTAAGTGATTTCAGCACCTTATCCACAGGAATGCGTGGCATACACATCCTGAGAGCCGAAGTGTTCATTCTCTCAAAGTTGTCGGAAGGGCGAAAAAGGTACAACTGATTATTGTCTCCCTTATACGCCTTTAATCCCTCAAAAATAGCCTGTCCATAGTGAAAAACCATGGAAGCAGGATCGAGCTTAAAATCCTGATATGGACAGATCTTCGCATCATGCCAACCATCCTGCTTGGACCATTTCATAAGGAACATGTGATCTGTAAAGTGTTGGCCAAAGCCAAGATTATCCGCTGACGGCTTTTCTTTCAGATTGCCAGCGTCGACTTTTTCCAATGTAACATCAAGGTCTTCCCACATTCTCTTTCTCTCCTCAACAACACTTATTTCTCTTTGCTTAATCAATGGAACGTTATATACTTTTCAACAGTTTTAAAGTACTACAACTGTATAACAATAAGATGTAAGAGAGCAAAGTACATCAGCTACAGGTTCAATTGCAACTCAATTTCTCAGCCAGAGACAAACTAAATCTTGAAAGACCAGCACGAATGACCAAACAACCGATTCAACTGAACGACCGACCCAAAGTCCCAGAAGGTGCTAAATATTTTCTCGTTGTATTTGGTATTTCCATCTTCTTTTTTGGCAAAATACTCTGGCCCTTCTGGTCCGTTCTTGTCCTTGCGTTTTTGCTCACCAATCTTTTTCGCCCTATTTATATAAAGATCAGCAGCAGAACCCCCAACGCTCTTGCCTCAGTACTCACCTGTCTGCTTATCATAGCAATTGTCATCATCCCTTTAATCTTCTTTATTCTCTCTTTAACAGACGAGGCGCTTAACCTCTACAGCTGGGGGCGCGACAGCAGGGTTGGGCTCAAATTACAGACCTTCCTCCAGGAGAGTCCGCTCATATTCAAACTCCAGGAACAATTACAAGAAGTTGGCTTTACCTTCAACCCATCTCAGGTTACTGACACCTTTTCCTACCTGGTAAAAAAGGGTGGTTTACTGCTCTATAATCAGGCAAGTGGCTGGGCAGCAAACTTTTTACAATTCCTGTTTCTCTTTTTTATCATGATTCTGGTTATCTTTTTCATGCTCATTGATCAACCAAAGCTCATCGCCCATATGATCCGGCTCTCCCCTCTTCCTGAGCATGAAAACCACCTGCTCATAGAGCGGTTTCAGGAAATTGCCAACGCAATTCTTAAGGGTAACGGTATCTGTGGAATGATCCAGGGAATATTGGGCGGAGCTGTCTTTTCTGTTCTTGGGCTCAACTCCCCACTGTTGTGGGGAAGTATCATGTCAATCCTTGCCTTCCTGCCTATTTTCGGCATCGGTCTTGTCATGATCCCCACTGCAGGTTTTCTCATCATAACCGGGCGGACAAGTGCAGGTATATTCCTCTTTGTCTTCTACCTCATCCTCTCGTTTACCATCGAATATATTGTAAAACCGAAGATGGTTGGAGATCAGGTGGAAATGCCAACCCTTCTGGTCTTTCTCTCTATCATTGGAGGATTGAGCGTTTATGGTATTCTTGGAATCATATACGGCCCCTTAATTATTACCGCATTTTTGACTCTCTCTGATATCTATTTATCCCGGTACGATAGATAAGAGGCATAGGCCCAAGGACCCTTTTTTGTGGTTAGGTGAAGTCAATGGGAATCACATCCCAACAGGTCACCATATCTTTGTTCCAGGTGACCACCCTTGTCTTTGAATCCTGCGAGACCACGATCCCAAGAACATTTTTGGTCCGGTTGCACAGGTAGTAAAAGGATCTATGCCTGGTGCCAACGCTCTCAACCTTTTCAACCTCACGTCTCAAGCCTTCAGGATCAATGGCTCTCGCTACACTGCCACTCATCTCCATGGTCCCCTGGATAATGCCGCCGAAACCAATGATTTCCAAGTTTTCTGTGGTAACCACTGCACCATCCACACCTGTCAGTCGCGCCATAAACCGTGCAAATTTAAAGATTCGCTCATCAAGTGCGGCAAGTTCATCCACCTGCAGACCGACATAATCCTTCCAGCCGGCTATATAATCAGGCCCATATAAACTACCGCAGTGCTTACCTAAGACCTCCATAATTTCCAGAACAATATCCCTCAGCTGATTTCTCTTGGCATCATCTGCAAACCTGTATTTCAAATCAATATAAGGATTGTCATGGGCCAAAAGCTCATCCATACCTTCAGGAAAGGAGATGATCGTCCCCCCATGGCCTGAACGCCGAACCGTGCTGATGACATGTTTAAAGAATTGAAGATACAGGTCGGAAATAAATGTACTGTCTATTTGTGCCCAATCATCATTAATATTCCTCGGATTCTCCCGGTGAAAAGCAAAAAGGGAATCCCGTACAGCTTCAAAGCGATGTTTCATCCACTCGGATTTAAAGACATTAACCGTGGGGGTTATAATATTCCCACCACTGAGCTGTGCAAGGATCTCAAGCCCCCTGCAAACAATAACCCGTCCGGAACCAATCACATTAATACCAAGAGCTGCCGGTAGCGGTGTTGCCTGCTGGCTTCCTCCATGGATTATATGCACCCACTTTGAACCGGAGTGAATCAACCCCCAAATCTGAAGGCCTTCCTTTCGGCTATACCGAATTCCAATCAGTGCATTATTATAATCGGTTGATGGCCCTAACTTTGTCAGTTCATACTCATTATAGGGGCGAGGGGCAGAAAATGGCAGGCTAAATAGCCCCGCACGCTCCCCCCTTCCATCCTCATCGATATCCTCGGGTTCACACAGCATAAGGCGAAAGCGTAAGCCCCTCGCCTCCTCCTGCATCTGGCTCACCTGATAGCAGGTGGAAACCAGTTCCTCCAACACTTCAATATCCGGTAATCTCTGATACCTCTTACCCTCGTGGTCATTGTCATCCTGTCGCCACAATTCGAGTAACTCAAAAACCAGATCTTTGGGGTATTTATGAAGCATCGTTTATATTGTATAAAAGTTAGCGATTAGGGGAAGAATTTCGTATCTCTACTTAATTATACATGACAATCACAATATATAACCATTTTATTGTTACAATCTCCCGACCTTAACACAAGTGATAAAAACTCAATTAAGAGGAGGGATATGCCAGAGAAGGGAAAGACAACAGAACAGCCACGAGCCGTGGTAATATTTATATAGTTGGAGATAGGGTTAATTCTTCAAATCGTTGCTAAAAGGATTGCATTGTAAAAATCCTTCAATTTCTTCAGCTTTACGAGCTGGACTGTAGTAAAAGCCCTGCAGATTTGCACAACCAAGTTTAACGAGTAAAGCTCTCTGCTCCTCAGTCTCCACACCTTCTGCAATAATTCCCAGGTTAAGATTGAGCGCAAGGGCAATGATTGTGATGATTAAGGTAACATCATCTTCATTTTCAGGAAGATCCTGGACAAAGGTACGATCAATTTTCAATTTATTTAAGGGCAGCTTTTTCAAATAACTCAGAGATGAATATCCCGTTCCAAAATCATCCACCGTCAGTCTGATATTTTTCTCTGCCAGCTTTTGCAAGAATATAATTGCGGCCTCCGGATCACTCATTATGTGCCCCTCTGTGATCTCCAGTTCCAACCACTCAGGTCTGCAACCACTCTTTTCAAGATGCCCGTCTAATATATCTATAAAATCTGGGTGTTGTAATTGTCGTGTCGATAAGTTCAGAGCAAGAACACCAGGCTTAAACCCGGCCTCGTACCACTTGCCAAACTGACCGATGGCCTTTTCCATCACGAGAAGATCCAATGGCACCACAAGCCCCGTCTCTTCTGCTATGGGAATAAACTTATCAGGAGAAACAAATCCATCTCCATCATGCCACCGTATCAATGCCTCCAACCCTACAATATCGCCCGTCACACCATCAATTTGAGGCTGATAATAGACATCAAAGGCCTCGTCTTTGATTGCCTGACGTAGTTTGGTCTCAAGAGTCAAGCGCTCAATAGCCTTCTCCGTCATCTCCACACTGTAAAAACAATATCTGTTACGGCCATTTTTCTTTGCCTTATACATTGCAGTATCAGCATTTTTCAACAAATCACTAACGTGCTCTCCGTCCTGTGGAAAGGTTGCGACGCCAAAGCTTGCACTCAAATAGACCTTGCGCGAATCAAACACGATCGGCTCCGTCATGCTGCCCATGATTCGCTCAATGGTGGTCACAATTAAATCGTTATCCCCCACTGTATCGAGTAAAACAATAAACTCATCCCCGCCAAGGCGACAAATAGTATCGGTTTTCCTGAGTGTCTCCTGAAATCGACGAGCTATTTCAATGAGTACCTTATCTCCGAACTGATGCCCATAGGAGTCATTCACCTCTTTGAAATGATCTAGATCAACAAAAACAATGGCAATACTCTCTTCCCCTTGTGGCGAAGACTTCAACTGCTCTAACGTGTTATCTAATTTGTCTCTTAAAAACGTACGATTCGGAAGCTTTGTCAAATCGTCATGCTTTGCCTGATAGTTGAGCTCTCTTCGGATCAGAAGATCTTTGCGCCAAAGCAAAATAGCCATTACCTGCAAGGCAACCATCGACATCATAAGGATAAGCGGCATAAACAGATTAAAATCTTTGAGCTTCAGCGGCTGCTGTACATGAAGGTAAAGATCTTTAATTCCCGTCACAGCCTCGTAATGATTCAACCGCAGAAAATTTGTTCCATCATCACCGAGGAAGTTACGATCCTCAGACACCTCAATATTCCAGTTTGAAAACTGCTCCTTAATTGGCAGCAGTAACATATTAATATTGACGTTTATGATATAGACGCCACTCGCTTTTTCTAAACGTTGGGATTGTGTGTCAGGAATTGATTCCCCTGTATAGGTGGCCTTGAGAAAGTAGTAGGATTGCAAATCAACTGCTTTAAAAAAATTATAGACCGAAACAATCTTTGAAGTTTCTATTGACCTACGAATACTTTGACTGAAATAGACACTATTGAGCAGATCATACCCGTAAAATTGGCTCGTATTATTATCAGATGGTTCAACGCGCACAATGGGAGCATACTGTTGGTGGTTTTCTGCCTGAACAAAATCCGCACTCTTAACATCAAACCTGTTAATACGAAAATCGTTTACACCAGATTTTTGCATAGACTCTTCAAAAGATTCCCTTTCAGAATCTGTGATGAGTTTTGCAAAACCTATGGCTGTTAAGAAAGGATACTTGTGTATAAGATCGCCGGAGAAATGGGCAAAGGAAGCCGGCGAGTGATCAGCGCTTGCCTGATAGTAACTCACAAGTGTCGCGAGAATACCTTTGGTGGTGGAGAGTTTATCTGATATATCTTTTTTTATGACATTATTGATGGTAAATGCAAAATCTTTTTTATGCTCATAGATCTGATACTGCAACTGAAGCAGACTGCCAATTAACAAAAGGAAGACATTTACAATTAAAATTGCACACTTTGTTTTTTTGGTAAAAAGTGAGCAGTTTCTCATCGTAACCGACCAGATTTTCGACATTTTTCTATAAATATTTCAGAAAGATTCGTTTCCATAATAGAGTTCAATTTCACGATTTGCTAACTGAAACAACTTCGTTTACAACAAAAACAGCTCTATGTGTACGTAGGGAAAACGATGAAAGTTCTCACCATTAGCAGTCTTAGTTTTGCTCAACCGATTATTACATAAAATCTAACTTAAAATTCAACGTAACTTGCACAGATAACACTATTTCTTCATTCGACACAAGATATACAAGAAATCAGAGCCAAATTCTCCCCCTATTCACCTATGTGTTTTATAGGATTTTTCCGATAATAACGACTCGGAAAACCATCAACATATATTGATTCAAGATAGAGCATTTTACGAGGTAACTGTGAAGGAGCGCCGCGACTCACCAAAAAAGAGGCTCGAGCACCCTCAACAATTCCCGACAAACTTTTAATACCGAGCAAGTCAGCCCCCGCAACTGTAGCGCAATGTATTATTTCAGGCAGGGTAAATCCTGCCTTTTTAAAAAGCTTCATCTCTTCCACCATCGACTCACCATGCAGTACCCCAAGACTTCCTGCATCGGTTCCTAAGGCAACATGAACTCCTAAGGAGCGGCCACGTCGCAACTGATTGAGTTGATGCTCAACCATTTTAGTAATAACCTCTTTATCTGCACTTCCTCTCGTAGCGCCAATATTTAGTCCATAGGCTTTCATTGTAAAAACAGTTGGCACCCAATACGTTCCCATCCGCGCCATGAGCTTGAGATTCTCCTCTCCCATGAAAAATCCGTGTTCTATGGAATGACAACCAGCAGCAACTCCCCGCCGTACAGGCTCTCTGCCATTTGCGTGAACCATAACCTTCTGATTTCTTTTCTCAGCCACTTCCACCAGTTCTCTTAGCTCATCTTCTGTGAATTGGGGAAGCGTCTCCTTACCAAAGGTTGTAAGACTGTTCAACCCGGAGTTTACTACCTTTACGAGGTCACCTTCCGGCTCATCTTCAAGGTACATTTCCGCAAGACTCTTACCCTCCGGAACAGGGCGACCTATCAGCCCACCATATCGGCCTTCTTTATGATACGCCCTTCCCGCAGCTTTAATTGTTACCTCCGGGTGATCCACCTCAGAGCCCTTACATTTAAGAGCGCATCCACCACGATCTCCACCATCACGAACTCCTAAGACTCCATGGGAAAGCAGGTCATGTAAATGTCTTGAGATTGCTGAAGACAACTCATTGCAGTCGGCAACTAACTGCCGGTCTCGTACTCCCATATCTGTTGTCCCGGACATAAATAGATGGAGATGACTATCAACCAGAGGTGGAAAAATGGTACAGTGTGACAGATCTGTCACCAGTGCGGGATCGATATCAACTAGATCAGAGCTGGCAAGAATTGCGCTAATATGTCCTGCCTCAATCTTTAGTACAACACCATCCTGTACCGGCCCACCCGTACCATCAATCAGCCAACCCGCCTGTATATACGATATGCTGTTCATTAATCACCAACCCCTCAGAGAGTAATTTTCTCGATTTTAGGCTTAATCATTTTCATCTTATGCCTCTAAGCCATCTACAACAACACTAATAATCGGCTAGCCCCGGTCAACTGACGTATTGTTTTTAGTGACAACCATTTTTAAATAGGGCACTAATGGTTAGTGTAGCGCTAGTGAAACCGTAACACGTTAACCCGTAAGAATTTCAGGTAAAATGCAACAATGACCCGATCATTCAAACCACCCGTAATCATCCGTAATGGACACGTACAAACAACCTTGACCAGTCTCAGGTTAGGCAAGTACCTTGCCGGGCGGAGGGCTGCCACTCTTAAAGAACAAGAAGAGGAATTCATCCTCGAGTGTGGTAATACAGCACGACCAGTGCGGCTTCTTGGATTTTTCAACCAAGGCAGCGACAAGCACAAAGGGCTTGTGACTCTTATACATGGTTGGGAGGGATCTTCAGATTCCAGTTATATACTCTCTGCTGCAAGCACACTACATAACGCGGGCTTTAGTGTTTTCCGACTCAACCTAAGGGACCATGGCAATAGCCATCACCTTAACCCTAAGCCTTTTAACTCAAGCAGGCTGGATGAAGTCCTGAATGGCATCCAACAGATAAACACCCTATTCCCCCACGAACGGTCACATCTTTGCGGCTTTTCTCTTGGCGGCAACTTTGCTCTCCGAGTTGGCCTTAAAGCTCCAGAACACGGTCTATCTCTCACAAAGATAATTGCAATAAGCCCGCTTATCAATCCCATGACAACCACGGAAAACATGGAGCAGAACCACAAAATATACCACTACTATTTCATCAGAAAGTGGAAGAAGTCATTACGAAAAAAGATGACTGTCTTTCCTGAAATGGATGACAAGACAGCCCTTGTACGTCTACGAACGTTACGACAGATGCATGATTATTTTGTTCCACGTCACACAAAAAGCAAAACAACTCCTGAATATTTTGCCACATACAAACTGCACGTAAATGATTTAAAGCAGCTCACAATACCCACCCATATCATCAATGCAGAAGACGATCCCATCACAAGGGCCTCGGAGCTAAGAGAAATTGCCCGCGCCAATATTCCCATGCTCAACATCCACTCTGTTCCCTACGGCGGTCATTGCGGTTTTATTCAGGACATGCACCTTACAAGCTGGGCGGATACACAACTTGTTTCACTGCTGAGTACATAAGTTTTTTATAAAAAGTAACAGGGGGGCGTTATAAAAATGTCCTATCACTCCAACTGTTGACCACCTGGAACTCCAGACTATTTTTTTAGATTTGGACGGGATCTTTTTTGACCAAAACCATATCAGTGATAATAATCGTATCTCCACAGTAGCAAACAAGCGGCTTAATCTAACCCCGATGAACGGGATAAGAGCCTTGTGAATTACTCGAAACAATGAATAGACCTCATTTCAGTTTCTCGGAGTCTACGCTACCTGTTTTTTATGACAGGGCTTCAGGAGTAAGGCACTAACAATACTCATCACATAATCTGAGGAAACCATGCAGGGACTTGAGCTTGCGGAAGAATTTTTTGAACAGTTTGGCAGACCACTTATAGAGAAGGACTTTTCAGAATACAGCAACCGCATTGCAGCAGGACTTGTGGGAGCGGGCTCCGAATGCCTGGGCTTTGATGATGCAATCTCCCGCGACCACGACTGGGGACCTGCTTTTTGTCTGTGGCTTACTGATGACGACTTCAAACTCTTCGGTGAAAAGCTGCACAAGGCATACACCCTTCTGCCCCAGGTCCACAACGGATTTGGACCTCGAACTGCAAGCCCCGGAGAAGAGTGGCGAGTGGGCGTGACGCCCATACGTACTTTTTACGCAAGAGTAACTGGTCTTGGAACACCACCAGCAAGTAATGATGAATGGCTGGCCGTTCCAGAGCACTGCTTTGCCTCAGCAGTTAATGGCAAGGTTTTCACAGACCCTCTGGGAGAGTTTAGCCGCTGGAGAGAGGCCATCGCCTCCTACTACCCCGAAGATGTGCGGCTTAAAAAAATTGCCTCACGCTGTATCACAATTGCCCAGAGTGGCCAGTATAACTTTGTGCGATCCAGCGAAAGGCAGGAACGTTTTGGGGCAGAATTTGCTCTGACTGAATTTTGCAATGACGTCCTTTCACTGACCTTTTTGCTTAACCGAACATTCACACCTTTTTATAAATGGCGGCACCGAGCGGTTGGCTTACTCCCAATCCTTGGAAAGGATATACAACAAAAGATCGACCTGTTACTACATTCTCAGGAGAGCAAATCACGAACACAGTATATCGAAGAGATTGTGGCTCTACTCATAGAGACTTTACACAGTCAAAACCTGACAACCAGCTCAAGTGACTTTCTCCTCGAGCATGCAGGAGAAATCCATAGTAAAATTGGTGATGAAAAACTTGGCGCCCGTCTTACGGTTGTTCAATAGATCTTTACTCCACAATTACCATACATAAAACCATATGAAACCAACCAATGAATTAATCGCTCAAATTGTAGAATCTGAACTAAAAATGTTCCTCGCGGTCCCTGGCGATGGTTCCGGAAACTGCCAGCAAAACCCGGACGCCTTCAAAGTCCACCGTAAAGCACAGTTCTGCCTATGGTCAGAGGAGACCCTTTCAAGTTATCTGAA
Source organism: Desulforhopalus glucosivorans (assembly GCF_054397165.1). Lineage (NCBI taxonomy): Bacteria > Pseudomonadati > Thermodesulfobacteriota > Desulfobulbia > Desulfobulbales > Desulfocapsaceae > Desulforhopalus > Desulforhopalus glucosivorans. Next base: position 5,434,930 of record NZ_AP044854.1, on the reverse strand, counting down.
CGACCTCAAAACAGCAGAAACAAACAGCGATAACCTGATGACCAAGAAGTATGCAATCATCCAGGGACTTATCCCAAAAACCAATACATCCAAACATCTTGAAGATATCCTCAAGATACAGATGAAATGGCAGGAAGAGATGCTTAACAATCACCCTCAATTTAAGGGTAAAACTCGACCACTCACAGACGATGAGGCTGCCACACAGCTGGTGTCTTTCAAAAGCTATGCCGAAGGAGAACTGCAAACCTATTCAGAGAAGACCCTGGAACTCCTCCATGCGGACCTCAAGCAACTGGCAGATGATGGCATTAACGGATCCCTTAAAATCTATACCACACTCGTTACCATTGCCTCACAAGTAGACAACAAACAATAATCTTCACAGAACAGGGTTTTCCCATGCACGATGAAACTCAATTAAATGGTTCCACCTGGCGGCTGCGTGATAACAGTACAGCCACCACCGTCAACCCTCCTCTATACAAAGGCTCAACGGTAATTTTTGATTCTTACGCGGATATGGTGAAGATACATCGAGGGGAATATCAGGGAATAACCTACGGTACAGACCGGCTTCCCACCCAAAGACAATTTGAGGAGGCACTCCGCGAATTTGAAGGCGGTGCTCTCACCCGAATTTTTCCTTCGGGTATTGCAGCAATCCAGGCAACCCTCATGGCCTTTTGCAAGAGCGGCGATCACATCCTGGTCAGTGACAATGCCTATGGTCCAGGTCAGGATTTTTGTAAAATAATACTCAAGAAATTTGGTATAGAATATAGCCTCATTCCACCAAATGCAGGAGCAGATATTGAACAGTATATTCAGGACAACACAGTCCTAATGCTGCTCGAATCCCCCGGTTCCATCACTTTTGAACTACAGGACATACCAGCCATAACTGAGATAGCACGGCAGAAAAACATTGCAACGGTTCTGGATAACACCTGGGCAACGCCGTTATTCCTCAAGCCCCTTGAGCTTGGCGTAGATATCTCCCTTCACTCTGTAACCAAATATATTTCAGGTTACTCTGATGTCCTGGCGGGCGCGGTTACCGTGTGTGATACATATGCAGCCCTCTTTAACACCTTCTACAAGGTCATGGAGATATACACCCCCGCGGAAGATTGCTATCTCTCCCTGCGTGGTCTTCACTCCCTTGGACCTCGACTCCGCCAACATGAACAATCGGCTCTAACAATAGCCAAATGGCTGGAAACACAAAGCGTGGTTGACCACGTTATGCATCCGGCACTCGCCAGTCACCCCGAGCATCACATTTGGAAAAGAGATTTCAAAGGGTCATCTGGACTTTTCAGCTTTACGTTCAAAGGTGATTATAGTGAAGAACAGCTTGGTACTTTTATTGACTCCCTGAAACTGTTTCATCTAGGCTTTAGCTGGGGAGGATATAAAAGTCTCATTACAGCTGGCAAGATCACAAGGTCGACTCCATGTAGATACGATGGCAAACCCATTGTTCGCCTCAACATAGGTCTTGAGGATTGCAACGACCTGTTAACTGATCTGGAAACTGGACTTTCCAAATTACAACTATAAGATCGATTGTGAGATCCTTTGTATAGTCTTTTAAACCACAACTGAGAATACATTGAAGCCACTACCGCAACAGACTATCACACCGTTTCCGCCCTCTGATGAGCCTGAACTCTCCCCAGTCACCTCTCTTGCTCCACCGCCAGAGGTGACAGAGGGCGCCTGCTGAGGACCAAAGACAGATCCACGGTCTGGTGGATATGAGAAGTCTGGATACCGAATACTCGACTTTGTCGCTGATTTTATTGAAACTCCGGCAGGTCCTGTTCCAAGGGTTGCCACAACTCTTGATGTAAAAGATGTTCTTGGTACCGTGGGTGCCAGAACCGGGTTTTACCGGAACAATTACAAGGTAACTCCCGGTCTCTATTGCGTTGGAGCACCGGACAACAACTCGCCAGTATTGGTTACCGCTAATTACAAACTCAGCTTTGATGCTCTCAGAAAAGAACTCCCTGGTTTAAACTGCTGGATTTTAGTCGTCGATACCAGAGGCATCAACGTCTGGTGCGCCGGGGGTAAGGGTACATTTTCAGCAGAAGAGGTCGCTTTCCAGGTACAACAGGCACAACTCGAATCTATTGTCACACACAAAAAACTGATCCTCCCGCAACTCTCAGCAAACGGAGTGGCACTGCACAAGCTCAAAAAGCTCTGTGGTTTCAGAGGTGAATTTGGCCCCATAAGAGCCACAGACATCAAGAAATTTCTAGAATCTGGTAAAGCCACAGAAGAGATGCGAGCTGCCACCTTTACTATAGCTGAACGCGCAGTGCTTATTCCCCTTGAAATTTGTATCTTGTGGAAACAACTCTCATACATAACTCTTTTCTGCTTTATAATTTCCGGAATTTCGAGTGACTTCTATACCATTGACCAGGCATTAACACGAGGCACAGGATTAACCCTTGCAACGCTTGTTGCAATCCTTTCCGGAGCCGTTGCAGCTCCGCTTTTTCTACCCTGGATCCCCGCAAGACAGTTCTGGATAAAAGGCGTAATCACAGGTGGTATAGCAGGAGTTTTATTTACTGGCGCGCTCTTTACCACTCCATCGATGTTTGACAGCCTTGCAATTATTCTCTGGATACTAGGCTGCTCTTCCTACCTTGCTATGAATTTTACGGGGTCAACCGTATTCACCTCACTTTCAGGGGTTGAAAAAGAAATGCGCAGCGGACTTGTATTTCAAGTTGCAGCGACAGCCTTAGCCCTGATCATCTGGATCATCAGTCCATTTACCTAACAGGCAACTATCATGAAAAATTTACGCTATCTCGACAACACCGCGATTCTTCGCCTCGATGTTGATCAATGTATCGGTTGCGGCAACTGCGTTCAGGTGTGCCCGCATAGAGTGTTTACATTTGAGGAAGGAAAAGCCGTCATCAACGATCACAACGGCTGCATGGAATGTGGTGCATGTTCAACAAACTGCCCTGTGGGAGCTATCTTTGTAAACCCTGATGATGGTTGTGGTTGTGCTGCATACATAATAAATAGCTGGTACCAGAAATTCACAGGTAAAAAACCGTCCGGGGGTTGCTGCTAAATTGCACTTTTGTGTCATTTCGCTACATAATTGCAGACTAGAGACAAGGTCTTCACATTTTTGTGACACCTCTTCATCCCCCCTCGCCTATAAGTCCTCCAAATATCGCTCCATTTAAGTTGCCACATGTAATCACAACACACCAGAGCCCACGCAAGTGACAATGTAACCCACTGGCCCCGCGTCTTTCTCTTACCATCCCCTCCAAGGCAACACCCCACAGAAGTCCTAACACCTCTGATTATATGTGTGCCATGGCATACAGCTTGCTCATACAACTCCGTTCACACACTATGGCCCCCCGAAAAACGGAGGCCAGGACAAAGATGCGTACCATCGGAATGTGGTCACCAGATTCCCGGTACGGGTAGAAACGAAGGGCCTGAAAAGGCCTTAATTCAACGGAGGATGAAATGAAAAAACATGTATTAGCCACACTGCTGTCCTGCTCCACCCTTTTGGCGACCAGCGCGCTTGCAGCAGATACTGTTAAAATTGGTTTTAACATTCCAATGACTGGAGATATCCCTAAAGTTGGGGAATCATCAAAGCTTTCTGCGGAAATGCTTAAAGAAGATATTAATGGTGCAGGCGGCCTTGAAGTAGGTGGCAAAAAATATATGCTCGAATTTGTCTATGAAGACAACGAAGCTAAAGCTGAATCTGCCGTTACCACAGCACTCAAGCTCATCGAAAAAGATGAGGTCCTTGCCATGATCGGGCCAAACTCCAGTAAGCAGGCCGTGCCAGCAGGACAGGTAGCAGATGACAATGGAACCGTTATGGTCTCGCCATGGTCAACAAATCCCGACACCACCCTTGACCGTCCATGGGTCTTCCGCGCAGCCTTCCTCGATCCCTTTCAGGGCCCTGTAGCTGTAAACTTTGCTGTTAAGACCTTTGAAGCAAAAACTGCAGCTGTTCTCTATGACCTCTCAAACGATTACTCCAAAGGACTTGGAGAGATCTTCAGGGAAGAGTTCGAAAAGAAAATGGGCGCAGGTACCGTTGTCGCATTTGAAAGTCATGGAACAAAAGATCAGGATTTTTCTGCCCAGCTCACAAAAATCATCAGAGCGGAACCGGATTTCATCTTCCTGCCAGACAATTACAACCAGGTTGCACTCATCGTGAAGCAGGCTCGTCAGCTTGACTACCAAGGTCAGTTTATGGGTTCAGATGCCTGGGGCTCTTCTGAGCTGATGACCCTTTGCGGTGATGATTGTAAGGGCCTCTATTTCTCTACCCACTATGCGGCAGCTGGTGCCACCGGATCAACCAAGGAGTTCATTGACCGGTATACCGAGAAATATGGTGAAACCCCGGATGACGTCGCGGCTCTCACCTGGGATGCAACACGTATCGTTTTAGAAGCTATCCAGAACACCGGCGGTCTAAAAGGAAAACTCAGGAAAGATCGTAAGGCTGTACGGGAAGCAATGTCTGAAATCCCTTCATTTGCAGGTATCACGGGATCCATGAAGTTTGACGAACAGGGTGACCCGGTTAAATGTGCTGTTGTTGTTAAAATCAGCGATGAAGGCACCTTCGAATTCACTGAATCGGTATGTCCTGAATAAAGGCATTACCAAGATCTTACCCCAATACTCCGGGCACTTATCTGGGGTATTGGGCCATACAATACAGCTGATCAGCTGGTCCGGTTAATGTAAACCGACTACCGAGCCAGCACCGGACTCTACTCTCACCAGGTAAAACGACTGACCAGAGGCGTTTCATGTTAGAAATTATCATTCAAAATATTATAAATGCTCTGCAATGGGGAAGTTTTTATGCGCTCATTGCCCTCGGTTACACCATGGTGTACGGAGTGCTTACCCTTATAAACTTTGCCCATGGCGATGTTTTTATGGTTGGGGCATACCTCTCCTTTTTCACCGCAACCATTCTACTCTCCTTTTTTGGTTTACCGGGCTGGGTAGTCCTTGCTCTTACCATTCCAATCACCATGATGCTCACGTCCCTTGTGGGGCTATCCCTTGAGCGTATTGCCTACCGGCCTCTCAGGAGAAAAGGTGCCCACAGGCTCTATGTTGTGATTACTGCCCTTATGTGTGGCCTTATTTTAGAACATGCAAATCTTGCAATTCTAGGGGCGAGCAGAAAAGCATTTCCCGAACTTATTACAACACACGTGTACAATATTGGCGGAGTGACATTTACCAACCTTAAAGTAGCCGTCATTGTTACCGCTTTTCTCTCCTTTTTCATCCTTCAGTGGATCGTGACGAGGACCAAGGTGGGCATGGCCATGCGGGCCATCTCCTATGACAAATTTGCCGTTCCCCTTATGGGGATCCCAATTGACGGCATCATTGTGATCACCTTTGCCCTGGGTTCCGCTTTTGCAGGTCTTGCAGGCTTGCTCTTTGCCATGAGTTACCCGATTCTTGAACCATATATGGGAGCGCTCATCGGCTGGAAGGCCTTTATCGCTGCCGTCGTTGGGGGAATTGGAGATATACGGGGAGCCTTTCTCGGCGGCTTTCTCTTAGGGGCTGTAGAAATTCTTGTGGTGGCCGTGTTTCCTTCCACCTATAGGGATCTCATTGCATTTACCGTTCTTCTGGTCATCCTTTCCATCAAACCCACAGGTCTGTTTGGAATTGCCAAGACCACTAAGATCTAAGGGAGAACAGACGCAATGAAATCACTACTTAGACGTTACTCTGTTCAGCTCTTTTTGATCGCTCTTGGCGGCCTCATCACCTACCTCGCCTACGATGAAGCCATTGGGCTCTACACCCTGTCTGTGCTGATGTTTATGGGTGTTAATATAATCCTTTCCACCAGCCTCAATCTTGTGAATGGCAACATGGGAGAGTTCTCCTGTGGTCATGCAGGATTCATGTGTGTAGGAGCATATGTTTCCTCAATACTTGGAGTATTACTTTTTTCAAAAGACAAGGTCTTCGGCGCACCTCTTTTAAACCCGGATCTTGCTCTATATTTCTTCCCTCTCATCATTATCGCAGGGGGAGTTGCAGCTGCGATTGCAGGTCTTCTCGTCGCCCTGCCATCTTATAAAACCCGGGGGGATTATCTGGCTATTATTACCATTGCAGCAAACTATATTATTATTTCACTCATAGAAAACCTGGGTGTCATTGGTGGCTCCCGTGGCTTTATGGGGATGAAGAAGGTTGTCAATGCCATGAACGATACCGTCGATCTTCCCTGGATGGTTATTTGGGTTTTTATCTTTACCGTCGGAACTGTCTGGGCACTCAGACGTTATAACTCATCTACCTTTGGCAAAGGTGTTTCTGCAATCTGCCAGGATGAAGTTGCTGCTGAAATCATGAGTGTTAACACCAACAAGGTAAAGACCATAACTTTTATGCTCTCATCGGGGCTTGCAGGTGTTGCAGGCGGACTCTTTGCCTACATCATCGGCTACGTTAACCCCGGAAGTTTTAATATTCTCAAGTCAACCGAGGTTCTCGTCATGGTCTATCTCGGCGGTATGGCATCACTTTCCGGAGCTGTACTCTCTGCCATTCTTTTTACTATTCTTCTGGAATTACTCCGCCCCTTGCAAATCATTAAATGGATTGTCATTCCACTACTGCTGATCATTTTGATGCAGTTCCGGCCTGAGGGAATAATGGGTAACCGTGAACTTTCTGATATATTCCCAAAACTCAGGCGTTTTTATAGGTTTAAGTAATTATGCAAAAAGATAACTCTACAACAGCCCCAATACTTGAGATTCGAAATCTTACCCAGAGGTTTGGTGGCCTCACAGCCATTTCAGATTTCAACGTCTCCCTTGGCAATAATCAAATGGCAGGACTCATTGGCCCAAACGGTGCTGGTAAGACCACTATTTTTAACCTTGTGAGTGGTTTTTATCAGCCGACAGAAGGGGAGATCTTTATCAACGGCCATCCTACAGCAGGCCTTAAACCCCATAAAGTTACAGCGCTGGGTGTTGCCCGTACCTTTCAAAACATCAGGCTGTGGAACCAGATGACTGTGCTCGACAATATTAAGGTGGCCCAGCATGGCAGCCTTGGATATGGATTTTTCCATGCCCTGATGCGTACCAAAACCTATCTGGAAAACGAGGACCGCATTGACCGTGACGCCCGGGAACTGCTTGAAGTGTTTGAGCTTGACAAATTTGTCGATGAGGTGCCAACCAACCTTCCCTACGGTCTCCAGAGAAAACTCGAAATTGTTCGCGCCCTTTCTGAAAAACCCAGCCTGCTTCTCTTAGATGAACCTGCAGCGGGGCTTAACACGGTGGATATGCTTGAACTGATTCGGCTGATCCGCTGGATCTATGACAGCTTTGATGTCACCATCTGGATCATTGAGCATCATATGGATGTGATGATGGAGCTATGTGATGAACTCAAGGTTATTGATTTTGGGCAAACCATCGCAGAGGGACCAGCAGCGGACGTCCAAAAAAATCCAGCAGTAATTACAGCCTACTTGGGGGATGAAAACATATAATGTTGCTTTCAGTTGAAAATCTCATAGTTAAATACGGTAATATTCAGGCCCTCCATGGCATCAGTTTTCATGTTGAGGAAGGTGAAATTGTCACACTCATCGGCGCAAACGGGGCCGGGAAAACAACAAGCCTCTACTCGGTTACCAGACTTCCTCCTCCTGAAGCCCCAAAGGTTATTTCCGGTGATATAAAAATTAATGGAAAGTCGATCCTGGACACCCCTGCGTCAAGTCTTGTGTCTGATCTGAAATGTGCCCTTGTCCCGGAAGGAAGGCATATTTTTGGAAACCTTACTGTTATGGAAAACCTGGTACTAGCCACTTATTCAAGGGATAAGAACATTGATTTCGTCCCCGAATTTGAGCGAATTTTCACCCTTTTCCCACGCCTTAAAGAAAGACAATCCCAGCGGAGTGAATCTCTATCCGGAGGAGAGCAACAGATGCTTGCCGTGGGCAGGGCTCTGATGACCGGCTGCACCTTCCTCCTTTTAGACGAACCCTCAATGGGCCTTGCACCTGTTCTCAAATACGAAATGTTCAGAACCTTAAAGAGATTAAATGAAGAAGGTTTAACCATTCTGCTTATCGAACAGAATGCAAACCTTGCCTTGCAACTTGCTCACCGGGGCTACGTCCTTGATACAGGAAAGATTGTTGCTGAAGGAAGCTCTGAAGAGCTTTTAGGAAATCCCGATGTAAAAAAAGCCTACCTTGGTGGGTAGTCAAACAAGTCGATCTTGTTACCACCTCTTACAGTAGCAAGATCGACTATATCTCTTTTGAAAACCTCCTCTCTACCCTCACCTATTACACCAGAAATAAATATATTGATGGTGCTATCCTTCAATTATCATCGCAATTCCCAATCTACTTTTGTACATTCAGACGAGCCTTTTACAAAAATAGGATTTTCGTCCAAGATCAAGGCCTGTGAAAAATTTTACCACAGGCATATAGTCAATATTCCGAGGATAACATTTTGAACAAAACGAAGATATTGGGGGCAAAGACACTTTTGCAAGTGGCTCAGAGAAAAGTTACTTTTATAACACGATTACCACAACAATAACCACGGGACACAACGCTATGGCAACAGATACGCAGCAGACAGTAATCGGTTTTATCGGCATTGGAGTAATGGGAAAAAGCATGGTCTCCCATTTGATGGAAGCAGGCTATAAGGCCCATATTTACACAAGAACCAAAGCAACAGCAGAGCCACTTCTTGAAAAAGGTGCCATCTGGGAAGAGACTCCCGGCAAGATAGCCGCAGCAGCAGATATCACTATCACTATCGTTGGCTACCCCCACGACGTCGAAGAAGTATACTTAAGTGAAAATGGAATTCTTGCCAACTGCAGCCCTGGTAACATCGTCATCGACATGACCACCTCAAGCCCACAACTTGCAGCCCAGGTCTATGAACAAGCACAGAAAAGAGGTGTTTCATCTCTTGATGCGCCGGTTTCCGGCGGCGACATTGGCGCTAAAAACGGAACATTATCCATAATGGTAGGTGGTGATAAAGAGACCTTTGACGCTGTTATGCCACTATTTTCTCTTATGGGACAAAACATTGTGTATCAAGGGCCTGCAGGAAGTGGACAACATTGCAAAATGGCTAACCAGATCGCCATTGCCTCCACCATGATGGGAGTGTGTGAGTCCATCCGCTATGCTGAGAAGGCGGGGCTTGATCCTGCCACAGTACTTCAATCCATTGAGTCGGGAGCTGCTGGTAGCTGGTCACTTTCAAACCTTGCTCCGAGAATGATTAACGATGACTTTGATCCCGGTTTCTATGTAAAACATTTCATCAAAGACATGACCATTGCGCTTGACTCGAGTAAAGAGATCGGCCTTTCTACTAAAGGGTTGGCCCTTGCAAAATCTCTCTACGACCAGGTAGCTGAAGCCGGCGGGGAAAACCTGGGAACCCAGGCACTCTATAAAAACTACAAATAACCCCTCTTACATATCAGGAGATAGGTATTGTACCCTTCTCCTGATTGACCTTCCTCCCCCCACTTTTATGACAAATTGTTTTTAAAACAATATGGATCAAGATCGCTAAAGATATCCAGACCAAAACCGTTACTGACGGCGGGACAACCGCCACAAGCTGGGCGTATCTCACACTCTGAACAGGCAGAACTTCCCATTCTATATTTTTCTGAAAGAGAAGACTGGTAAATATCATCCAGGCACTCTTCATATATATTTCCTAAAAGAGAGGGTAGTTTTCGACACGCATGAACCTCCCCATCGGGAAGAAGAGATACAAAATTAAACGCTGCCCCACAACCAACCCCGGCACAACCTCCCTGTACAGGCATCCCCTCATTAAAGAGCTGTAAATTACACAAATTATCTTTTAAGTGCAGAACGTTATTATCCTTTGCTGCATCACTATACGCTGCAAGAAAATCCCGGTATTGATCGGGTGCCACTGAAGCCAGTGCTGCCCCCTCACCCACCATTGCAAGACGATTGTAGGTAAAAAGATCAGTTTTATTCTTCAATATGTCCGCTAGCGGCAGCACCTGTTCTATATTAGCTTTCGTGAGTGTCAACATAACCATACTAAAGACATCCAGCTCTTTTAGTAACTCTAGAAAGCCCAGCACTTTTGCATAGTGACCTGCCCCGCGCATATAATCATTATGTTCCTGCAGTCCCTCCAAACTGACCTGATAAAATTCGGGCTTTTGTATCGCCACCATCTCCTCGATATAGGATCTCTCCATGGGGTTACCAAGTACACCGGTGAGAAAGCCACGTTCAACCGCCTCTTTGTAAAGGACCAGAAAATGAGGATAGAGTAGAGGATTCCCCCCTGTAAAGGTTACTTGACCGTAAACATTATGGTTGGTGCAAAAATTATATAGATCGTCAAGAACATGCAGTCCCTGCTCCACTGACATGGTAACGCGATCGCTTCGATCATAACAGTGCCTGCAATGAAGATCACAGGCTTGAGTAACATGCCACTGCAGTGTGAATGAAGGACTGGAGCAGAGTTCTTTTGTAGCAATATCTCTCTCGCAAAAATCTTGTGCTCGAACTATTTTTGATGGGGGGCAAAGTATCAGACCTTTTTCGGAGGCAGCGTAAAGAATATTATCTATTAAGCCAAGACTGACCTGCGCCTCTTGAGCTGCTGCCTTACTATCAATATTTTCTGAAACAATTTTTAGTGCCAATAGTTCATAATTACTCGCACTACGTACCTGCACCCCAGAGTTATCCTTACCCGGTACGACGATCACAAAATCCTTACCCGGAACAATTTTCTCAGAAAGTCCACTGATATGACCCACCAAGCCGAGCCAGGAAACCTCAAGTAAATCAAGCCCCGGATGCACCATTCTTTCACTAATATTTTGCGGCAGGCGAGCTTCACCCTGGCAAGCGACGTTTACAGCAAGCTCTATGCTTGCGAGATCGTGCAGATACGGGTGATCAAGCCACAACTGAGGATTTCTCTTTAGATATGTGGGAAGTTGTTCTGGATCGACACAGGGTAACCCTTTAGGAAGTAAAGGAAAACTCAAGGGATATATGGTTTGCAACTCGTTTGTCAAAATATGCCTGGGGACAAGGTTTCGTCATGAAGAACACAACAGTACCGGAACCCCCATTAAAGAGTTCCGGCCTGTAACCGTTATAGCGTGCAAACTGCACGCTCAAATCAACCGCCTCAGCCGCTCTTAGCCGCCTTTTTCTTTGGCAACACTTCTTCGGCCTTGCTCTTTGTTTCCTCTACGGTCTTCTTTGCGTCTTCTACTGCCTCACCTGCTTTTTCTGCTTGCTCCTGACCTGCGCTCACGGCGTCGGATTTTTTCGCTCCTCAGCCACTGGCCCCGGCAGATTTGTTCGTGTCAGCGCTACCTGCGCTGGGTTTTGCGCCTCAGCCACTTCCCGCGGCATGTCCTGGCAATGTCACTCCGCCCGCACTGATCAAACCAGCAACCCCCAAGCTAGCCAGTATTTTTTTTACTTCTTTTTTCATAATGCCTCCCTTTGTGGATGTTTATGAAAAGTCGATAGGCAAACCCTATCAGTACAGCTCCACCTATAGATAAATTTGCCCTATCCAAAAGAAGATGTCAACTATTCCACAAAAATTTCTGCAGTTCACTCACAAAATCAGGGACTAAATCAAGAGGGGCTATAAACCCCAATCCTGCCTTTACATTGTCTCAGTAGAGGATTACTATCCCCACATCTATATATCAACACAACCACGTCATTCTCACTCCACCCGATATAACCATGAGCTCCAAACTAGATATCTATGAGTACCGCGATTACCTGAAACAACGATACGAAGAAATTCTATATCGGGTGCCCATAGACACTGGTGGAAAATGTCCGCACAGACAGGCTGACGGGTCCGGGGGCTGCACCTTTTGCCCCGAAGATGGGGTCCGTGCAGTGCAACTTGGCAGAAGTGATGATATTCAAGAACAGCTATATAAGGGTGTTCGATTTGCCAGGCGGAGATATAAGGGCTCTGCTTTCATGGCCTACCTGCAGACCTACACCAGCACCTTTGCCTCACTTACCACTATTCAAGAGCAGGTTGAGCTCATCCTTGAAACCGAGGGAGTACGAGCCATCGCTTTTGGCACCCGACCTGACTGTTTACGACCAGATGTTCTTGACTACTTTCAAACACTCAACAAAAAGGTCGATGTCTGGGTGGAACTTGGTGTCCAGACCTGTCACGACCATAGCCTGGAAAGGGTCAATCGTGGACATAACTGGCAAAGCAGTCATGATGCCATAATAGAGCTTCATAAAATTGGTCTTTCTGTTGCAGTTCATCTCATTCTTGGTCTGCCCGGTGAAACAGCAAGGGACATGAAAGAGACCATACAAACAGTCTGCAAACTTCCCATTGATGCCATCAAGCTGCATAATCTCCATATTATAAAAAATACCGAACTTGCACGACAATACGCAAAGGAGCCGTTCCCACTCTATCTGGAACATGAGTATAGTGATCTTCTCATAGAGATCCTTCCCCATATCCCAGCGCACATCCCCCTTATTCGTCTTACGACTGACACAGTGGCTGACATGCTCCTCGCTCCCCATTGGACCATGTCAAAGGGCCAGTTTCGAAAGCATCTCGCCAAACAGATGAGGGCCAGGGGAATAACCCAGGGCAGTGCCCTTCGGGATGCTTCAAGCCCAGTGCGAGCCGCGCATTTAAATGAAACTTCCGAGATGACCGTTACAACTGACGATGGTTCAGTCACCTTTTATAACAACACAATCAAAGAGCACTATCACACCCTTGCCGGTGCTCGCTCGGAAGCAGAAAAAAAATATTTGCGTCCAGGTAATCTGTGGCAACGACTGCAACAGGGACCTGTCCATTTACTCGATATCTGCTTTGGTCTGGGATACAACAGTCTACTTTCATGTGATGAGGCCATGAAACTTGGCAAAGAGCTCCATATCACAGCTCTGGAGATGGATAGCACGGTGGTAGCCAAGGCTGCCTTAGAACTGCGGGAAGAAAACGAATATTTCGACTGGAATAATTGCCTGGAAACTCTTGTTACAATAGGATACTGGCAGGAAAACGGCTGTTCCATTCAACTTAACTGGGGTGACGCCAGACACACGGTGCAACAACTTGATGCGCAATTTGATCTGATCTGGCTGGATGCCTTTTCAACCCAGAGAAACAGTGAACTGTGGACAGTTGATTTTTTCAAGAAACTCAAACCACTTCTCAGAGATGATGGAGCGTTGCTTACATACTGTGCCGCTATTCCGGTACGCTCAGGATTTACAGAGGCGGGCTTTTACATTGGAGAAACAGACCCATTTGGTAGAGAGCGTGGAGGAACCATTGCCCTGCAAGATGGGTCCCTTGTATCACGAGCTATCCCTGACAGAGATCTTTTTCTGATGACAACAAGTCGCGGCGTACCATATAGAGATCCCAGCGGAACCAGAACAAACAAAGAGATTCTTCGAGCACGAGAGTATGAAATAACGGCGCACAAGAGTAATACTTAACGCCGACTTGTCCGGTCTCTACTCGTCTCATCAAAAGAAAAACTCACGGTTCCATCAGGAATATCAACATTTCGTCTGAAGGTTCTAGCTGATCCTCTTCCTGCAAGTGAGCGATACCCGGAGCTGTAAACCAGTGATTTGCCGATGACCAATCCTTCAGCATCCAGGAAGAATATTCGAACATCCAGGGAATCAACACTCCGGGGAAACCCTACACTCCCGGAGATAGTCAGTGTATCTCCTACTCGCTTATACTCATAATTCACCGTTAATGGACCATTTTTATAGGTTTCAGCGGCGGTTGTCTTCCCTGCAAGGGTAACTCTTTTGTCTTGGCCGACACGTTGATTCTTCATGGCACAACCCGACATCAAGAGCAACAAGACAACAATGCCTACAGTCAACAGACAATTACGACCAGCCCCTAGTACCTGAATCATCGAGATAACCTCTCTATTGTAATTTTGCATACACCCTCTACAATGTAGGTAATGCATGAACACTCTGGAAATACTTCAAACAGGCACTCACCATGGCTACATTCTTTAAAAATATACTTTTTCTGCTGCTGATTCTTTTACTTTGTGGTTTCTTCTGGCAAAAATACGATTGGACATCCATTAACAGCCAGATAGATAAGCTATATCCATCCATTGACTCAATTACAACCGATTCCCTCTACAATCAGTTGAAAATCGAACAAGAGATTTCCATAATCGACGTTCGGCCGAAAGAAGAGTATAGGATAAGTCATCTTCCAGGAGCCATCAACATAACCGATATAAAAAACATCAACGTACCAAGAGACAGCACAATCGTTGTCTATTGCTCTGTTGGACTTCGCTCTGCAGGTTTTGCCAAAGATCTGCAAAAGGAAGGTTACACCGCTGTATTAAACCTGCGCGGTTCAATCTTTGAGTGGGCAAATAAAGGTTACCCTCTCAAACGTGGGGAACAGGATGTGACAGTCGTCCACCCATACAACAAAAAATGGGGCCGCCTCCTTGATGAATCCCTCCACGCATACGAGGTTGATTAGTGCCTTACTCCTGAACTTCTGTTTAAAAAACAAGAAACTCAGGAACAATATTTAAAATCGTGAAGTTGATTGTTGCCACCAAGGCACTTATCCCGTTCATCGGGGTTAGTGCCTTACTCCTAAAATCCAATCACACAAAGTAAGAAACCCAGGAATTGATGTTGAAATCGTACGTTTAGTCTTACCGCCAGATAGTGAACGTAGTGAGACCTTCGAGGCACTTATCCCGATTCATTTCGACTTGTTGTACTCCATATCCTTCCCCCTTACCTGACTGCATCCTGAAACAAACCAAGATGATTCCATTATCACACAGACAGACTGAGGCCATGCAGGTTTTTCTTCAGACCCAAGTCACTAATATATCGTTATTACAATTATTAAACAAAGGATACATTTTACTTTAGGGTTTGTTCTTTGATAGTATATGTACTGGGTTGACCAGGCGATGACTACTTTCACACTATCAAGGTTATAGAATGACACAAAATAAAAGCATTCCTCTCACTCACGCGGAAAGACGGATATATCTCACCCAACAGCTGCACCCCACCTCTTCCATGTGGAACGTTCCTATATCTCTTCGAATCACACTGGTTGATATCAAGAGATTACAAAAAGCACTACAGCTGGTAATTGAACAAACGGTTGGACTGCATGTTGTCTTCTCCGAAGAAAATGGTGAAGTGTTCAAACGCATTGACGAAAACCTTCAGCCTGAAATTGAAATACTTGATTTCTCGCGGGACGGTGAACAGGGATATCTCACCTGGGCACAGAAACAAGCAGAAACTTCAGTCCCAATGCTCGATACCCTCCCATACCGAATAGGGATAGCCGATGTTGGTGACCAAACAGCCTATGTGTTTAGTGTGTATCATCATATTCTGGCTGACGGCACCTCCAGTGATATGATTTTCCGCCGAATTGTTGAAGCATACGGAGCGCTTGAAAATGGTGAAACCATCGAGTTCCCAGAAGCCCCCCCCCTTCAGACAGCCTATGATTCCGAACAAAAATATTTCTCATCACCCCAGTATAAAGAAGACAAGAGCTACTGGGAGAATGTATTCAAAACGTTACCCGACCCGCTCGATCTCTCAGGTAAGCCCGTTCCCGAGTCAATAGCCACAACCAGCCACAACCACCGTTTCAGTATCAAAAACGCAAAAACTATTCTTCAGTTTTGCACGGATAAGAAGGTGTCCGTTTTTCGCGTTGTCCTCGCCGGAATGTACCTCGTCCTGGCCCGAACCCTGCAACGTGAAGATATTGTGATAGGTACGGGCACCGCTAATCGCTCCCCTAGAAAATTGTATAAATCTGTGGGTATGTTCGTAAGCACCGCCCCCATGCGGCTCCAGGTAGACCCGGAGGCCACCTTTAACGAATTAGTGAACAATGCCAGCCAGTGCGTGCGTGACACCTTGACTCATCAGCGGTATCCATACGATAAACTGATGAGTGATCTTCGCCAACAGTTTGGCGAAGCGCCCGATCTCGTCTCCATGACACTCGTCGAAATGGTTCGTTCGCCCTATAACGATAACACCGAAGCCGCCGTCCACCATCTTAGTGAATCTCTGATTTCCCTTGCAGGATACCTGACCTATCCACACCGATCCCAGGTAAACGATACCACCATTGATCTCCTTGTCGTTTATAACACGGAAATGTACGAAAAGTGGCGAATTGAGGAGCTCGTCGAGCACCTCGAACAGGCAATAATGGAGGGGATAGCCTCTCCTGAGGCCAAGGTCAGTGAAATCGATTTCTTATCCATAGCCGAACGTCAGAAACTAATCCAAGATTTTAACGAAACCGATGCAAACTGGGAGGTGGAGACCACCCTGCACCAGTCTATAGCTGATGTAACACGCCGATTCCCAGGCCACATTGCAGTTGTCCACCGAGGAGAAAAACTCTCCTACGCAGAACTTGATAAACGCTCCAACAGTATGGCGCGAACACTTATGAATCACGGATCGGGACCGGGTAAGGTGGTTGGCCTGTTGGCAGACAGGTCCATCGACATCATAGTCGCCCAACTCGCCATCCTTAAGAGCGGTAGCGCCTTCATGCCTATCGATGCCGAATATCCGGACTCCCGTATCCAATTTATGCTCGGCGACATCGCCGCCCCGCTCATTCTCACCCAATCACGCTTTATTGCGGAGAAGGATTTTGGTAATGCCCTTGTGGTTAACCTCGATGATCCCGCCATCTATGATTCTGATGACTCTCCGATTGAAAACCGTAATGTTCCAAGCGACTTGTGTGTCGCTATCTACACCTCCGGCTCCACCGGTAATCCCAAGGGTGTATTGCAAGAACACCGGGCCATCTGTAACACTATTAACGCAAGTATTAGAGATCATGGAATAACCCCGGATGATAAGATTTCCAAGCACGCAAGCTTTTCCTTTGACGCCAGCCTGCTCGAAGTTTTCATCGCCCTCATGAGCGGTGCAGAGCTGCACATCATCCCGGAAGAAATCCGCCTTTCTCTCAGTCACCTCAATGATTACTACGAGCAACATGGTATGAGCTGGTCGTTTTTAACCACCCAACTCGGCGAACAGTTCATGGATTTCATGGATAACAAATCCCTGCACACCCTCGTTATCGGGGGAGAGAAGATGCGTATCTTCACCCGAAGAAACTACCGGCTCCTCAATGCGTACGGTCCCACCGAATGCGCTATCTATGCAACCCAGCACACGGTCACAGGACTTACGGACAACATTCCCATCGGCAGGCCTCTTCCCAATTTCCGTATGTACATTGTAGACAAGCACGGTCACCCCCAGCCTCCGGGCTATGGCGGGGAGCTTTGTATCGGGGGGCCTGGCGTGGCGCGGGGATACCATAATCTTGAGGAGAAAACTGCGGAGTGCTTCGTGGCCGATCCTTTTACCCCCGGCGAGACCATGTACAGAACCGGCGACCTTGCCTGCTGGACACCCGAGGGCAACATCCTTCATTTGGGTCGCATGGACAGACAGGTGAAGCTGCGTGGCTTTCGTATTGAACTTGGAGAAATTGAGAACGCGATACTCTCAATTCAAGGCGTCACAGAGGCCGCTGTGAGCGATTTCAAAGACAAGGCCGGCCACGTCTACTTATGCGGCTACATCTGCGGCGATATCGAACCGGAAGCTGTAACAGCTGGACTCGACGGCAAGGTGCCACCGTTTATGATTCCAGCACACATGATCCATCTCGATGCCATGCCCATCAATCCCAGCGGCAAGATCGATCGGAAGAAGTTGCCTGAACCCAAGGCGACTTTGGAAAAAACAGAGGAATACGTCGCTCCTGACACAAGTATCGAACAGGATTTGTGCGATGCCTGGGCCAGGGTTCTTGGCCAGGACAAGATCAGTGTAGAGGCAAACTTTTTCACCAGTGGTGGTGATTCTCTCCAGGCGGTGGCGCTGCAAGTCACTGTGGAAAAAAAGCTGGATTACAAGATTGAGCTTGCCACTATTTTCGAATGCCCAACGCCACGGCTGATGGCTGCCCGATTTAAAAGCGGTAAGATCTCTGGAGAAACAATTCTCCCCGCTGAACCGGCAGAAGCTTATCCAGCAACAGTATCCCAGCAACAGTTGTATCTTCTCAGTCGAATGAAGGGCATCGGCACAGCATACAATATACCGCTATGCATCGCCTTTAATGGACCACTTGATCACAAGCGTCTCTCCAGCGCCTTGCTGACACTCCTTGATCGAAACGAAGCGCTACGTACATCTTTTGCCATTAAGGACGGCAGATGTATGCAGTATATCAACGAAAGCTCCCATCTTAAACTCGATTTTAGTCAGACGGACAGTGACGATCCGGCCGAGTTTGCAGCAGGCTTTTCAAGGCCCTTTGACCTCGAGAGAGCACCCCTGATGCATGCCAAACTGGTGGCCCATACGGATGGTCGCCACTGGCTGCTCCTTGACTTCCATCACATTGTCTTTGACGGCGTGTCCACCGGTATATACCTGCGGGAGTTATTCGCCCTCTATAGTGGAGAAACCCTCGAACCGCTACCCATCCAGCAAAAAGACGTGGCGACATGGGAAGCAGACCGGGTTGAAGAGATCACTGCGCGGCACCAGCCCTTCTGGCACCAGCTATTTGAGGCCCCACCGGAATCAGAACTGCCAACAGATTTCATCCGGCCAGGACATCAGGATTTTGCAGGCGCTCACTACCGCCACCAGCTTGGCACCGAGACCACAGTTGCACTACGACAGCTTGCAAGAGCCCATGGAACCACCCTGCACCAGATTTTCATGGCGGCCATCGGCATCCTGGCCGGACGCTGGTCGGACAGTGAAGATATTTGTATCGGTACCAGCATGAGCGGACGCGACCGTGCAGGTACCGCCGGAATCATAGGTATGTTTGTGCGCACCCTGCCAACGCGTATCCGCCCCGAAGGTACTAAAAGTTTTGCCAGCTTGCTTGAAGAAACGAGGAAGCAGCTACTGGCAATCCACGAACATGGGGAGTATCCAATATCGAGCCTATACGAACATCTCGGTGCCAATCGTGGGCCGGGGCGACATCCTCTCTTTGACATCAACTTCGTCATGCGCAACATTGGCGCAAGCAACCGTTTTGACCTGGGCGACCTCAACGCTGAAATCGGCACCCTGGGTTCAGGCACCGCCAAATTCGACATCTCCATTGCCGTGGAAGAAGACGACAATGGTCTCGTCCTCGAGCTTGACTACCGCACCTCTCTCTATCGGCGCGAGACCATTGCCCGCCTGACCGGTCATCTCTGTTCCATCCTTGCAACCGTTGCAGGCGACCCAGATGTTGCCATTGATGCCATCAAGGTGCTTGGCACTGAAGAACGTATAGCCCTGCTCCAACAGTTTAATCCGAGCCCGACTCCTCCACCGCAGTGGCCAACGGTGTGTCAGGCCATTGACGCACATGCAAAAGAACGACCGAACCATATCGCGGTAACCGCTGAGAACGGCAGTCTGACCTACGCTGAACTGGTGAGACTTGCAAACCGCACCGCCCGTGCTATCTCTCAGGCCGGAGCCACAAAAGATAGCATTGTCGCCGTAGTGGCAGATCGATCCACATGGCCTGTGGTGGGCATGCTGGCCGCCTTAAAAGCAGGTGCTGCCTACGTAGGACTAGACACCCATTATCCAGCTGACAGGGTGGCATTTATCCTTGGAGACACGGGTGCGCCCTGTGTTGTCGGAACCAAAGCACAACTGGATGGTATCGATTTTGATTGTACTGGTATCACCATCAACGGAGATCTGCCTTTAGATGACAGTGACCCGGGTCTTGCCATAGGTGGCGACTCCCTCGCCTACTGTATTTTCACTTCAGGTTCAACTGGCAAGCCTAAGGGTGTTCTCATCGAACACCACTCCATGGTTAACTTCATTGACTGGTACGCCAGCCATCACAGGATGACACCTGAATCGGGTTGTGCTGCCTTCGCCGCCTTTAGCTTCGACGTCTCCGTAGCCCAGGTTTTTGCACCGCTAACCTCAGGATCGACCCTCTACGTCATCGCAGAAGACATGCGTCTCTCTCCAAAGGATCTTGATGCATATTTTGTGGAAAACTGTATCACCAACGCCCATTTTCCGACCCAGTTTGCCGAGCAGTTCATGCAGATGTGTGACATGTCCTCTCTTAAATATCTCGTTGTTGGTGGCGACCGCCTCAAGTCATATCGTCTAGGGGATTTTCGCCTCACCAACGAATACGGGCCCAGTGAAACCACCATGGCCTGTCTCAGCTACGATGTGCAAGACCTCATGCCCAAACCCCCGGTGGGTTTTCCCGTTGCAAATACGAATATTTACATCCTAGACTCCAGGGGGCGGCTCTGCCCCATCGGTGTTCCCGGCGAAATCTGCGTATCCGGCACCCAGGTGGGTCGCGGTTACCTCAATCGCCAGGAGCTGACAGATAAACACTTTGTGGAAGATCCCTTCCGACCAGGCGAGCGTATGTTCCGTACGGGGGACAAGGGAAAGTGGCTCGATGACGGCACAGTCGACTTCATCGGACGCATGGACTTCCAGGTAAAAATCCGTGGCTACCGGGTTGAACCGGGCGAGATTGAATCTCGGATCAAGGAGATGGACGACGTACTCGACTGTGTCATCATCCCCTTGGAAGAGCCCAGCGGCAACAAGGTACTGGCAGCATATTGTACGGCCACTACCGAACTTAAAATGGACACAATTAAGACGTCCCTCAAAAAGAGCCTACCGGACTACATGGTTCCCGCCCACTTCGTCCAGCTCGACAAGATGCCACTTAATCCAAATGGCAAGACCGATCGCGGAAAACTGCCGCGTCCTGAGATCACAACATCCTCAGCTGGTCCCCTGGAACCTCGAACCCCAAAGGAAGCCCGTATAGTGCAGGCATGGGAAAACGTTCTCGGTCACAGAGGATTTGGTCTGTTCGACTCCTTCTACGATATCGGCGGTGACTCCCTGAGTGCCATCTCTCTGCTTGCCGATCTGAGCGAGACCTTCGACATTTCAGCCTCTGACCTCTTTGCCCACACCACCATTGCGGACCAGGCAAGCCATTTCCAGGAAGCGGAGATAGGCCGTTCTGCCCGCCTCCTCCGCCTCAAAGAGTTGGCAACACCCCCCGGTGAAGATGATGCCTTTGCCGCGCAACTGGAAGGTTACGACAGGGCCTGTGCCATGGATATCGCCCTTGATACCGATACCACCCAAAAGATTAACCACGTGCTGCTCACAGGCGGTACCGGAACCCTCGGCATCTATCTTGTCCGAGAACTACTGAAAAACACCGAAGCCAAGTTAACCGCCATTGTCCGCGCCAAGGATAATGAGGCTGCCTACATGCGACTCGCAGACCACTACCTTGATCGTTTCGGGACTGATCTTGGCCTCGACGGTGCTGGCCGTATCGAAGTTTTGACAGGCGATCTCTCGGTTCCGGGTTTTGCCATGGATAAAGCGGTCTATGACAAACTTGAAGCTGAAGTTGACACCATCCTGCACTCAGCAGCGCTCACCAGCCATTATGGTGACTGGGACACATTTGTAAACGCCAACATCACCAGTGTGGAAAATTTGGCGGACTTCGCCAGAAAGGGCATGCCCAAAACCATGCATCACATCTCCACCACCTCCATTGGGGCAGGCCTGATTGAAGGTCGAACCCGAGCCCTGTTCACTGAATTTGATGTGGATATGGGGCAACAGTCGGGCAATAACTACATACGCTCTAAATTGCAGGCAGAAGTTATTTTGGAAAAACTGCGCAGCGAAGGCTTTCCGGTTAACGTCTACCGCGCGGGCAACATCGCCTGTGACTCAGAAACCGGTATCTTCCAGCGCAACGTGGAAGATAATGCCTTCTACCAGCAGATCCGCGCCTACGTTAATCTTGGCGCTGCTCCGGATTTTATGGATGTACGCAATCTCTCCTATGTGGACCAGTCGGCACAGGCTATCATCACCCTGATGAGCCGTCCCGGACTTTTGGGTCAGACCTTCCACATTCATAACCCTCAATTGCTATCTCTTTCGGAGGCACTTTCAGATCCGCTTGTTGGCCTGCGTGTGGAACGTATGGATTTTAATGATTTCATTGAGTTTTTTGCAGGTCATGCAGGCTGTCCAGGATTTGACGAGTATATTGAACGCATCTTGCTCCACCTTGGCTGGCAGGACTGGTTGTCTGCGCCCTCCCAAACCGGCACCATCACCCGGGTGGAGAGATCAGCTGAACTGCTTGCCAGATGTGGTTTTACCTGGAAGAAACCCCAGCCGGAAGATCTGCGTCTCTTTGTAAACCACGCCCTGCAGGATCGTACCGAAAAGCTGAGCAGTATCCCCGGTTTTGCAAGCCTGAGCGACAAGGCACTTCTCGACATAGCATCCCGCATACGACCAGAATATTTCGCTGAAGGCACCTTGCTCCAACAGGAAAAAAATCCCGTGGATGGCATACGTGTTGTCTTGGAGGGAATGGTCGAAACCTATCGACACAATATCAACGGCTGGGTAGGGACCGTCCGTGTGGGTGGGCCTGGTTCCTGTATGGGTGAGGAAGCAGTCCTTCAAGATGGGAATGCCATCAATTCGGTTGAATCTTTGGACGACAGTTACGCATACCAGTTGACCCTGGAAGACGTACGATCGCTGACCATGCGTCACCCACAGCTGGGCCTGGCTCTGCTTCAACTGGCAAACATGAAAACGGACCAGGCGGAACGTCTCTTTGTTGCTGTTTAGTACTTTAGAAATTCATGTTGGTTTTTTTTACATGAATTTGGTGAAAGTACTTATCCCGGCTTATTTTCTATTCTCCGGGATTAGTACCTTACTCAGGAAATGAAATTTAAATCGTAACGCTAATTTTACCAGCAAGGTACTCATCCCTCTCATCGGGGTTAGACTGAAAGATACTGATATGAACGACACCAATACAACAGCAACACGAAACAGCGCCCTGCTTGACAGTAAATACTGGGAATTCTTTGTTCCTACCATCCTCATGGCCATGACCCTCACCATGTCTATTGTGGTGGACAGCATCATCGTCGGCAATATGCTTGGCGCCGACGCGCTGGCCGCCGTCAACCTCGTCATGCCCCTGATAATGTCCTACAACACAGTGGCGGTCTGTCTAGGTCTGGGCGCAGCAACTCTTATTTCCATCGCCAAGGGCAGGCGGGATCCAGACTATGCAAACAGCGTCTTTACCACCGTATTGTTTTTTCTGGCCCTTATCAGCCTATTGCTCCTGGCCTGCCAGGTGACATTCATCGACCAGATAAACCAGCTATTAACCCGGGAACCATCCCTACGCCCTCTGGTGAAATCCTACGTGCACGTCCTCATGTATGGCACGCCACTTATCGTCATTGTACCTGGACTGGCCTACTGCCTCCGCGTGGATGGACAGGTAAAACTCGCCTCCACTGTTTTGATTGTCGCAAACCTTGTTAACTTAGCCCTTGATCTTGTTTACATGGGACCATTCAATATGGGGATTGCCGGCTCATCTCTTGCAACAGTATCCGGATACTTCATCGGCGCGCTCTGCCTGTTGCCATATGTTTTTAGCAAAACAAGAACCTTGCATTTTGTCCCAGGCGCCCTCACCCACATGTCCGAATTACTGAGTCAACTCGGTACCATCGTAAAAACCGGTTTTCCTGCCGCCATGGGTTCCATCCTGATCACATTCAAAATACTCTCCATCAACCATATCGTTTTGGCTGTGGCAGACAAATCCGGGATGGTGGCCTTTTCTGTCTGTATATCCTGCCTCTCCTTTGTCTCCATGTTCATATCCGGTGCGGCCCAGGCGATGACACCCATCGTCGGTGTGCTCTATGGAGAAAAAGATTACACAGGGGTTCGTTTCATTGTCAGGCGTGCCTTCATCACCCTTATGATTGCCAGCATCGCGGCAACACTGTTGTTAGAAATTTTCCCCGCCCAGATTCTGGAGATCTTTGGCGTCCGTGACACGGCGGACATCGCTCTCGGCATCCCCGCCATCCGTATTTTTTCCCTTAGCCTCATCGGGACCAGTACCACATTTCTTTCCATGTACTATTACATGACCATTGGTCGTACCAAACTATCCACAGCTATTGCCATAGTGCAGGGAGCGGCGGTGGTCCCCATCGCCCTTGTCTTATCATCGGTTATGAACATTTCCGGTGTCTGGATCGCATTTTCTCTGGCAGAAATAGTGACGATTCTCATGATCGTAGTTTCTTACCTGTTTTTAACACAAAAGAACCCGCAGAAATATACATCTCCACTCCTGCTCGACAAGGAGCAACTTCCAAAGGGACCAGGCATGGAAACGACCTCTCGAGGAGATAACTTCGAAGAGACACTCCAGATGCTGGATGAGTTTCTGGGCTCCCTTGAAAATAAGTACGGAATTCCAGTTACCGTTCAAAAGACAATTGGGGAGACCACGGCTGTCTGCCTTAAACACCTATTCGGCCAAGAGGAGATCGGCTACGTGGATATAACGCTGGCTGTATTTGAAGACAACATCATCCTAACCATGCGTGATAAGGGCAAACATTCCACCCTCACAGGTAATGCAGAACTTACCAGGTTGCTTGGAAAAACCTGCGAGATACAGCACTCCCAAGCCATTGGCTTTAACAACTATACACTCACGTTTGATATTACGTAAGAATAGCAACTATTGTAACCATCACTGCAAACAAAACTATACAGATAGATACAGATGAGGATATAGATGAAAACTATCACCCCCCAGGAAGCACTCAGCTTAGTACATGATGCCAACTCTCTTTCTCGAGAAGCCATTGGTGCACTCCAAAAGGAACGCTTAGCCGCCATCGTGGATCATGCCCGTAAACATTCCGCTTTCTATCAGGAAAAATACGCACACCTTAGAGACAACCCTTCTCTTTCCGAGTTACCGCCCGTCAGCAAGCAGGAGTTAACCGCTCGGATGCAGGATTGGGTCACTGATCCCGATTTTTCCGAAGAGGCATTAGTGAGCTTTATCCGCGATATGGGAACATTGGGTCACCTGTTTATGGACAAATACAGTGTATCCACAACATCAGGCACCACCGGCGAACCGCTGCGGATGCTGCGTGACAGTCGCCATGTCAATATCAATGGCGCACTCCTCATGGACCGCCTCTACAAGAGCCCCTTGCTTAAGAATTTTCCGGAAATACTGGATAACAAGGTAAAATTTGCAAGCGTATTGGCAACAGGCGGCCACCACGCCGCCTTCACCGCTTTTGAAAAACGCAGGACAGCACTGGAGAAAGAAGGCATAACCGGAACCATGCTGTTGCTGTCCATCGGTCAACCGGTTGAAGATATGGTGGCACGCCTCAACGACTTCCAGCCTGAAGTCATCACCGGCTATCCCTCATTCCTGCGAGTCCTTGCTGGTGAACAGCAGGAAGGCAGACTGAATATTGCACCAAAGATCATCCTGTGTAGCGCGGAACAGCTCACAGATGAGACGCGACTCTTAATCGAAGACCGATTTTCCTGCCCGGTGGGCAACGTCTTCTGCAGCACCGAGGGCGGTGAGGTTTCCATCCTCTGCGACCACGGGCACATGCACCTTAATTCCGACTGGATCATCGTAGAACCCATTGACAGTAATGGTAATCCTGTACCAACCGGCACCATGTCCGATGCCATCCTCGTCACCAATCTGATGAACGCGGTGCAACCAATAATCCGCTATCATGTGGATGACTGCGTCATCCTCCATGACACCCCGTGCGACTGTGGATTACCCTTCCCTTACGTAGATATTCTAGGCAGAACCGACGACATGCCGTCGTTTAACGGCGAAAAAGGAAGAGTCCGCCTTTCTCCCATCGTCTTTCTCAATGCAGTTTGTGATATCGAAGGTGTCTCTATCTTCCAATTCATCCAGCCCAATCCGGAGACACTGGTTATGCGGGTACAATATTTAAAAGACGTCAATCCGGATGCTGTTAATCGTCAGATTATCCAGGAGGTCCAGAAACAGTTAGTCAATCACGGCCTTATGAACGTGACCTTCTCCATCGAAGAAGAGGAGCCTCGAAGGGCTGTCAGGGGCAAGAAGATGAAGGCCTACATTAAAGATTTCCCTGGATAACTGGACGTTTAGCCATAAACAAACATATGAACACACATCACCCAACTATACAAAAACACAGCTCTGCCAGAACATTATCCTTTCTGCTACTACTGCTGTCCTTCTTCTTTGCCAGTGATGCCAGCGCCGTTGAGGTTAAAACTGTCCGACTGGCCCTGCAATGGTATCCACAAACCCAGTTCGCTGGATATTACATGGCAAAGGAAAAAGGCTTTTATACTGATAATGGTCTCAATGTGGAAATTCTCCACGGTGATGCCGACAGCGACTCTATCGATAGGGTAATCTCAGGTCAAGCGGAATTTGGTACCACCTTTCTCTCCACAGCTATGGAGCGGTGGTCAAAAGGTGCGCCACTCGTCAATATAGCTCAAATCGTGCACCGTTCCGCCCTTATGCTCGTGGCACGTAAAGATTCCGGCATAAAAACCATCAGTGATTTGGAAGGAGCCAGGATTGGCACCTGGGGTACTACCTTCCAGCTGCAACCCGAATCCCTTTTCCTCAGGGAAAACTTGCATGTAACCTTTGTTCGCCAATCCCCGTCTTTTGAACTTTTCATGCGCGGCGGACTCGATGCGACCCTTGCCATGTGGTACAACGAATATCATCAACTCATCGCCTATGGCTTAAACCCGGAGGAGATGACAACCTTCCTATTCAGTGACCTGAATCTTAATCAACCCGAAGACGGTATTTACTGCCTTGAATCCACCCTGAAAAATTCACCTGATACCGCTGCAGCTCTGGTTCGCGCATCTGTTCGAGGGTGGGAATACGCCTTCGATCACCCTAAGGAGACAGTCGAGACCCTCCTTAACATTATGAAAGAGCAAAGAGTCCGGGCAAACAAAGCCCACCAGACCTGGATGCTGGCACGTATGCAAGACATCATCCAGGTCGGAAAACAGTCCCAACTGACAACAGTTCTAAACCCTGTTGACTTTGACAGCACCAAAATTGAACTCTTACGTACCGGTGTCATAACTACCAATATTCCCTATAACGATTTCTACAAAGAGCCCAGACAATGAGACGCCCCTCGCACACAAAACAATACCCATGGATAAGAATCTCGAAGACCTATTACTACCTGGTGCTCTATGCAGCCATATAATATCAAAAAGAATTCCCTATTTTCTGGTTATTTATTACAGAGATTCAATGGCAAGGTACTCAACGGCATAGGTTTTCGACTGGCATCCCTGACACTACTCGCTGCCACATTGATCCTGACGGCCATCGTCGGATACAATTACTCGGTCTCGCGGGAGATGATCGTCTCGTTAGCCGAAGAACGGGGTACACTGCTTGCAGCTTCGACGGCCCAGAACATTTCCGGCGTTTTCAAAGCTGTACAGAAAGTGATGAATACCATCTCTTTTTCCCTGGAAGACGGAGGATTGACAACAAGACAGGTCAACGAGCTGGGCCACCGAGTGTTAATCGACAATCCCGAGATTTATGGGTCAGCAATTGCCTTTGAACCATATGGGTTTCAAAGTGACAGTAAATACTATGCGCCGTATCATTACCGTTCCGGCAACGACATCATTTTTTCCCGGCTAGGCGGAGAAGATTATCAGTATTTTTTCATGGACTGGTACCAACTTCCAAGCGAACTTCAGCATCCGATCTGGACTGAACCATATTACGACAATGCCGGAGACTATGAACTGATGACCACCTATGCTGTTCCTTTCTACCGGATACAGGAGGAGCATAAGGTACATAAGGCGCTTAAGGGTGTCGTGACTGCAGATATTTCGCTTAGCTGGGTGCAGGAGCTCATCGCAGGCCTCAGCAGTCAGGAATCCGGCTACGTTTTCATGCTTTCCCGTTATGGCACCTTCATCGCTCACCCAAATACCAACCTTGTCATGAATGAGACAATCTTTACTGCGGCTGAAAGCTTGGAGCGTCAGCAGTTACGTGAAGTTGGCCGCAGGATGGTGGCAGGAGAATCCGGTGTAGTGGAGTTGCAAGATATGCCACTTACAGGGGACAGTTTCCTCTACTTCTCCCCGCTCTCGGAGCAGCAATGGTCCATCGGCGTAGTCTTTCCCAAAAAGGAGATCATGGCCGACGTCTCGCGGCTAAACAGAGAGGTGGCAACGCTGGGACTTCTCGGCTTTATTGTACTGGTACTGCTCATCACCTATCTCGCAACCCGAATAACCCATCCTCTTCGGAAACTCACTGAATCTGCCAACGATATGGCATCTGGCAACCTTGAAGCTGAGCTACCCGAAACCACCTCAAAGGATGAAGTGGGTGAACTCACCAATGCCTTCCAAACCATGCGAGACAGTATCAACAGCTACATCTCCAATCTTACAGAGACCACTGCCGCCAAGGAGCGCATTGAGTCGGAGTTGCGCATTGCCCATGATATACAAATGGGTATCCTGCCAAAACTCTTTCCAGCCTTCCCAGAGCGTAAAGAATTCGATATCCACGCATCTATCGAACCCGCAAAAGAAGTTGGAGGTGACCTGTATGATTTTTTCTTTGTAGATGAAAAGAACTTTTGTTTTCTCGTAGGCGACGTTTCAGGCAAAGGTGTACCTGCTGCTTTTTTTATGGCTGTGACCAAAACATTGCTCAAGGTGGTGGCTGAACGAACTCTCGATCCTGGCGAGGTCTTAGCCAAGGTGAACAATGATCTTGCTGAGGATAATGAATCCTGTATGTTTGTAACACTCTTTCTGGCGGTTATGGATATCACCACTGGAGAGGTTCGTTATGCCAGTGCTGGGCACAACCCGCCTCTGCTCATGGCCAAGGGCAAAGATGCTGAGTGGATTCCACCGCTGAATGAACTGGTTGCGGGCGTAATGGAAGACACCAGCTACACCACAAAATCCATGACAATATCGCCAGGAGACACCCTGTTCATCTATACAGACGGAGTCACCGAGGCTATGGACAGTAACCAGGAACTCTATTCCGAAGAACGATTAGTGGAGGTAATGAACGGGTGTAAGGGAAAATCTGCCAAACAGATCATCGCTACTGTTGAAGATGCTCTAAAAGAGTTTACAGGTGGAGCCGAACAATCAGACGACATAACTATGCTTGCCATGCAATACCTTGGCAACAACAATAAATCATAAGGAAATAAAAATGAATATTCTGTGCCAGAAAAAAGGAACTGGAACCCTGTTACAGGTAAACGGCCGCATGGATGCCGTAACTGCTCCTGCCTTTGAAAAGGACTTTATACAGGTTATAGAAGGTGGTGAAAAAATGGTTGTGGTAGATCTTGCCGAGCTTGAATACATCAGCTCCGCAGGGCTCCGAAGTATTCTCTCCTCAGCTAAAAAAGCTAAAAAGGCAGGCTGCACCATGCAGTTTTGTGGTCTAAGTGGCATGGTACAGGAGGTCTTTCAAGTATCAGGTCTGGGCACCATGTTCACCGTAACCGCCACAGCTGAAGAGGCTTTCGGAGCCTAATGCAAGAAACCGATGGGCACCTCAGTATTAATGCGGACTTTGATAACCTCGCACCTGTGAAATCCTTTGTCCACCGTCAGGCTAAGGATCTCATGGCACCTGAGTTGCTCTTGGCAAAACTTGAGCTGGTGGTGGAAGAGATTTTCCTCAACATTGTCAATCACTCCCGCCCAGCGCCTAAGACATCTGTTAATATCAGCTGCTCAAAGCAAAGTGTTGGAGAAGCAGCTGATGAGATGCTCTGCATTTGTGTGCAAGACTGGGGTGCGCCCTTCAACCCCTTGGCAAACGATTCACCTGCGCTTGAAGAGGATGTGGAGTCTCGTCCCATAGGAGGTCTTGGAATCTTTCTGGTTATTCAAATGGCTGATCATTGCAGTTATAGAAGAGAGGAAGACAGTAATATTTTTTCAGCCTGCTTTCACATGGATATCTAAAATCATTGAAGTGAAGAGTAGAAAGGTACGTTCCGACACACTTGAATACATGGGCAGAGATGGTTTTCCGCCAGCGATCATCATCAAGGTTACATGGTTTTATTAGATGCCGAGCATTCCATTCAATAGTTGACAGAACTAACATCTGCAGTGCATGCAAAGGGAACAAAAATCGTTGCCCAAATGAGCTACACATCTTCTCAGATGTTTGCTGTTGCCAAAAGACCTGTATTACTCGGACTTTGCAGAGGATAAAAGAAAGGTGAGCAGTAATACAGGATCCATTTTGAACTCATAGGATAGGCAGTATCGGAAGATTGGAATGGTCCTTCTCCTCTGAGAAAAGGACCATTAGTGCCAAGGCTATTTAGCTGGTATTTCTCTTGGGTCAGTCATGTTCTCAGGCTTCAGTATTTCATCAAGATCATCTTTGGATAGAAGCCCTTTTTGAAGTACCAACTCGTAGACACCACCGCCGGTTTTGAGAGCTTCCTTAGCTATTAATGCTGATTGCTCATAACCGATAATTGGGACAAGCGCTGTGACAAGACCAATACTGTTTTCCACATAACTACGACAAACATCTCGATTGGCCTGGATGTCAACAATGCAGCGGGATGCCAACGTAACACAGGCATTTTTAAGAATCATCATCCCGTGCAAGAGGTCATATGCAATGATTGGTTCTGCCATGCACAACTCAAATTCGCTTGCCTCAGCTGCCATGGATACAACTGCATCGTATCCCATTACCTGATAGCAGACCTGATTTACAAGCTCAGGAATAACAGGGTTAACTTTACCAGGCATAATCGATGAACCAGGCTGCATTGCCGGCAAATTAATTTCGTTGAGTCCACATCGAGGACCCGAAGACATCCACCTTAAATCATTGCATATTTTTGAAATCTGAACAGCAGCTCTTTTAAGCGTTGTGGACATCCCCACAAAGATACCAGCATTTTGAGTAGCCTCCACAAGGTTCTTGGCCCTCCGTAGCTCGAACCCAGAAACTTCAGAAAGCTTCTTCGTTACCAGATTCGCATAACCTCCAGGACTGTTTATACCTGTTCCAATCGCAGTAGCTCCCATATTTATGTCAAGAAACTCATACGTAGCCCTCTCCAGTGCTTTTATTGCACTATCGATCATTACTGAGTAAGCACTGAATTCCTGTCCGAGTGTCATTGGTACAGCATCCTGATTTTCCGTACGGCCCATTTTTAAAACATCAGAGAACTCATCAGCCTTTTTCTCAAGAGCCTCTTTCAACTCTTCCATCGCCCGCACAAGATTTCGGTTCGACAAGAGAACAGACAGCTTGATTGCTGTGGGGTAGGCGTCATTGGTTGACTGGGAACAGTTAACATGATCGTTTGGATGAAGATGTTCGTACTCTCCTTTGTTAAAGCCCATCAATTCAAGACCGCGGTTCGCAATAACCTCGTTGGCATTCATGTTCGTAGAGGTTCCAGCACCGCCCTGGAACATATCTACAGTGAAGTGGTCGTGTAGTTTTCCCTCAAGGAGTTCGTCACAGGCTTTGCATATTGCATCACTTTTACCATCATCAAGAGTACCCAGTTCATTGTTTGTCAGGGCTGCTGCTTTCTTTACCATAGCAAGCCCTTCAATCAAATGATCAAAATTACTAATATAAACACCTGATATCGGGAAGTTCTCCATGGCTCGCTGGGTTTGGACCCCATAATATACATGATCCGAGAGTTCTCTCTGTCCAAGAGAATCGTGCTCAAGACGAAAACCGCTTACGGTAACATTTGAATTGGTACGACTGCGGTACAACTCCTTGGAGAGTACCCGCAATCGTCTATTAATACCGACCGCAACTCGTGACACTATGCGGTAAAATAATTCAGGATGGCTCTCGCGATATAACTCAATTTTTTCTGCAGAAATTTGCCAGATAGTTGCACCATTTCTGGTGTACCCACCATTACTGTGAGAATCGCCTTCAAGAAAGGCACCTTCACTAATCAGAGCACCGGCAATCATTGTACCGACATGCCGTGATGCCCCGTGCAATCCACGGACTAACTCCACATCACCTTCTAAAATGATGCCTGCCCACTTCCGAGGAGTTGATTCCTGAAAAAGCCACTCGTTCGGTTTATAGGTGCACTGTTCACCTTCTGCTAAAAAGGCTGAGAGATCATCAGCGTCAATTCCGGACGCTTTTGCTGCTTTATTTATTATACTTTGTTCAATTTTCATAACATTACCTCTATGGGTTCGATTTAAAGAATGAGCGCCCCAAATACAAAACCAAATATGACTGCGGCTGCTATAGTCACCGTACCTGGAATCAGAAAGGGATGATCAAATACATATTTTCCAATACGAGTCGATCCTGTGTCATCAAATTCAACTGCAGCCAGTAAGGATGGATATGTCGGCAGAACAAACAGGGCACTCACTGCAGCAAAGGCTGCTATTGCTGCCGTCGGACTAACTCCGAGAGCAAGAGCTGCAGGCATGAGTGCTTTTGCCGTTGCCGCTTGCGAGTAGAGCAGCATCGAGGCAAAGAACAAAATAACTGCCAACATCCAAGGTTTTGACGTCAGCAGGTTACCGGCAAAAACATTGATTTCTTCAAGATGTGCAGTCACAAATGTAGTACCCAGCCAGGCAACACCAAGCACACAGATACATGCACTCATTCCGGATTTGAACGTCGGTGCATTGAGAATGTTTTTCGACTCAACTTTACAAAAGAATGTGATCAAGGTCGCTGCAGCTAGCATAAATGAAATAATTGCATGATCCCGAGCAAGGACCGGCTCCTTGATAAGGCCAACTGTATCACTGATGGCAGTGGCATAAAAAACGACACAGACAATTGCCACGGCAAAAATCATAACTGATCGCTTTGCTTCGGGTGGTAACTGATGTTCTCCCTTTTCTTCCGGAGCTAAAGAAACCAACCCCTTGCTCAAACGATCCTGATAAATTGGATCATCTTTAAGATCTTTACCCATAAAATTGGCAACAACTGCACCAACCATCACCGCAAGAAAACTGCTGGGTATGGTAATCATAAGCAGTTGAACATAATCAACACCAACCTTCTCCAACTCCCCTGAGAAAAAGACTACTGCTGCTGATATTGGTGAGGCTGTAATTGCTATCTGCGATGCAACGGTTGCAATGGAAAGAGGTCTTGAAGGGCGAACACCTTCACGTTTTGCCACTTCTGCGATCACCGGCAGGGTAGAAAATGCTGTATGGCCGGTACCTGCAAACAGGGTCATGAAATAGGTAACAACAGGTGCAAGGAAGGTAATGTATTTTGGATTACTTTTTAATATTTTTTCCGCAATTTGTACCAGGTAGTCGAGCCCTCCTGCTTCTTGCATCGCTGCTATTGCTGCAATAACTCCCATTATGATTAGGATGACATCTGTCGGAATGGAACCAGGCTCCAGGCCAAAAACAAAACCAAGTACCAGTACACCAAACCCTCCAGCAAAACCAATTCCTATGCTTCCCAGCCTCGCACCAAGCCAGATAAAAAACAATACAACCAGCAATTCCACGATCCACATTGCTCATCTCCTTTTATTAAATTGCTCACCCATAAATGGTAAGAAAGACCGGACAAATGCTTCGAAGGTCTCACTACGGTCGCTATCTGGTGCTAGCTATAAGAGTACGATTTCGAATCCATTTCCTGATTTCATGTTTTTTATTACAGCTTTTAAGGGGTAAAACACTAAACTAAAATTCTTTATGGCAGTTGATAACTGCCACTCAGTTCATTAGCATAACCGCCTATATTATTTTTATTGTTAATAGAGTGAGCAGACATTGAGGACCATTGGAACATAACGGATCCACTTATTCCTTTTGCCGCTTTATTCCCACCAACAATCGTCCCTGTCACATTATTTCCTTCGGAGAGCTGATCACCCTCAAGTGTGAGATAAATTTCCTGCCCATTCAGACTTCTCCAGACACAGCGTAGTTCACTACCTGTCGCTGTGTCGGCAAGTCCTATACATTCTGACCAATAGTCGGATTCTTTTCCAACTTGGTTTTTCAAATTAACATGTCCGGATAATTTGAAGATTGCTGTCTCCCGGCTTTCATCAAAGGACAAAACATCTTTTGAGCCATTGGCTACCCAGGTACCGGTAAATCTCCCTGACTCAGCACTTTTCCCAGAGCTAACCACACTGCCTGGAATAATAAAAAACAGGTTGGCACAAACAGTAAATACGAGCAATACTATATCTTTTCTCCCCATAGCGTCCCTTCCTTTGTCTAGAGATATTTTTGTAAGTTCTTACATGGATAATGTTCTGCAAGTTTGCACTGGAATCGTAGTATCTAAATTATGAAAATACTGCTGAGACAATCCCTGGGCTGCCCACTAATTATAATTCAATCCCACTTGGACATGTCTATCTGGTTCTCACTTTTTGCCACAAGACATGTAACGGTAAGATCTCCAGTAACATTCGTTATGGTTCTACCCATATCGAGCAACGCATCAATCCCAAATATCATCGCATATGCCATTGCTACCTTGGTACCAGGTTCAACACTCAATCCTACAGAGTTGAGAACCATCATCAGCATAATTGCACCGGCACCCGGAACTCCAGCTGTTCCAATTGAAGCAAGGACAGCAGTCGCAATAATTGTCATCTGCTGATTAAAAGCCAGTGGAGAGTCTATGGCAAAACCGACAAAGATAGCGCAGACTCCTTGATAGATAGCCGTCCCGTCCATATTAATAGTTGCACCTAAAGGCAGTGAGAAAGAGTAAACCCCTTTGTCTACACCCATTTCGTTTTCCGCAATATCCATACTTACGGGCAGAGTACCGCTACTGGATCTGGTAACAAAGGCTGTAAGCATTGCTTCTTTTGCTTTTTTGAAGAATTTCACAGGGCTCAATTTGACGATCAACAACATGCCACCATAAACCAGTATGATATGGAGGAAGAAGGCGAAGTAAACAGCCAGCGTTGTCATTCCAAGAGGTCCAAATGCCTCAGCTCCCTGGTTTCCGAAAACAACTGCAATAAGCGCAAAAACCCCAATAGGAGCATACTGAAGAATCCAGTTAACCATCAGGTACATCACTTCGGCAAAACCTTCAAAAAAGCCGTAAATAACATGCCCTGCATTGTTTATTCGCTCATTCTCACTTTGCTTCAGGTAAGCTATCCCTATTCCGAACAAAAGACAGAAGAAGATGGTTGGGAGAATCTGTCCGGTCGTGATAGCATTAAAAGGATTTACAGGAACCATGTTTACGAGTGTGTCCACTAAGGACAACGGCTCCATAGCTGGCTGGTTTATTGCCTCTGAAGCTGATTCCTTCAGCTCCATTCCTCGTCCTGGTCTGAAAAGATTACCAACGAATAAACCGATACCCACTGCAAAAGCTGTGGTTATTATGTAGATGCCCAGCGCTTTAAGGCCAACACGTCCGAGTTGCGCAGGATGGATTGAGCCGGCCCCTACAATAAGGGTTGAGATAACCACAGGCATAACAATCATTTTGAGCAATTTTACAAAAATATCACCTACAGGGCTTATAATGGCGACCTCCTGACCAAAGGCCAGACCAACAGCAGCACCGAGGATAAGTCCTGCCAGTATTCTATACAGAAGACTTACCTTGAAATACCAGGATAAAATTTTCATAGGATTAGTGATAGTGAGTGGTGAAACCAAGTTAACTAATGGTTTATCAACGGTTTATTATCACACCAAATGTAGTGGAATATTCCAGATTCTGCAATAGTTAGTTAGAGATATGGTTGAAAAAGAAGACTCAAGATAATTGTATGATGGTACACCGTTTTTTGAACTCAATTAACCTTCATGTATTGGTTATTTAAATTTGAGGTGTTTTCGTGGAAAGTGTTGCTATCAAAACTGCCTCACTTAAGAGGATGGCAATAGGGTATTAAAACGAACAGGTTAGCCTGCATATTTCATGAGAGGGCTACGAGCAAATTCTGTGGACCTTAAACAGAGGCGACGCATGCTTTCTAAAATCTCATAAGCAATACTGGAGAGAAGAAGGAAAAATTGCTGTTCTTTGATTCTGTTCTCCATATCTCCACAGGCACAATACACCAAGAGACTACGTACATATAACAACTATGCAGCTTGTTGAACTTCTCAATGAGACTGTCAGCCAAGTGCAGGATGTCAGTCTGCCGTTCGCGCAATAGTAGAAGGCTGAGTTGAAATACTTTCAAGCGGTAGTAGAGGTCATCTCTGAATAAATTATTTTTGATCAGGCCATAAAGATCCTATTTTGTAGCGGCAATGATATGTACATCGGTCGCGATGATTTTTGAACTTCCTACCCGTTCGATTGCACGCTCCTGAATGGCTCGGAGAAGTTTGACCTGAATATCGATGGATAGTGTACCTCCTTATGCCATCTCATAACGACCGAGTCGATCTTCTGATGCTCCAGTAAATGTACCTTTTTCGTTTCCATTAGAGAGAACCTTCGTGAGTTATCAAACAACATTA
Source organism: Desulforhopalus glucosivorans (assembly GCF_054397165.1). Lineage (NCBI taxonomy): Bacteria > Pseudomonadati > Thermodesulfobacteriota > Desulfobulbia > Desulfobulbales > Desulfocapsaceae > Desulforhopalus > Desulforhopalus glucosivorans. The sequence continues at coordinate 5,398,182 of NZ_AP044854.1, read as the reverse complement.
AAAGTTACTTTAGGCCACACCACAACAAATGTAATTTCACAGAGGACAACAATACTTCAAGGATTTCATAGCGTGCATCTTATAATATTTCAGTATTTTTTCATACTGTGAGCAACGCATCACTCACACCCACATAACGAGACTTTAAGTATACGTTTTCATATATTTAAAATACATAAATAACACATTCCGATCTATCTACATAGCTTCTCCACTATCCTTAATATTACTATTATGGTTTTTTATTTTTAGTAATTTATTTATTTGACATGTTATATTGAATGCCTATTTTAACAAGAGATAAGCCAATGGGGCAAAAATAAAATGCAAAGCTTTCCCTCATAAGTACAATCTCCCAGTATGTCGTTAAGTACATTGGGAGGGGATGTTTTTACAACGGTATCAATCTTTTCACAAATCAGGGGAAAACAGGCATTAAGCAGAGGTTACCAGCACCATAGTTTGAGTAACCAACATAACGTTTGAGGAGAAAAGTAATGAGTAAAATTATCGGAATAGACCTAGGTACCACAAACTCATGTGTGGCGATTATGGAGGGGGGCGAACCAAAAGTAGTAACTAACGTAGAAGGAAACAGAACGACCCCATCAATTGTTGCCTTTACTGATAATGAAGAGAGACTCGTTGGCCAGGTAGCCAAGCGGCAGGCCGTAACCAACCCAACACGCACACTCTATGCGATAAAACGACTCATCGGGCGAAAGTTTACCGACGCAGAGGTAAAACGTTCAATCGAGGTCAGTCCGTTTAAAATTGTCGAAGGTACAAACGGTAGCGTATCTGTGGATGTTGATGGCAAAGTGTATCGCCCCGCAGAAATTTCGGCAATGATTTTAACAAAGATGAAGCAGACTGTTGAAGAGTACTTAGGAGAGGAAGTTACAGATGCTATTGTCACTGTTCCTGCATATTTCAACGACTCCCAGCGGCAAGCTACAAAAGATGCAGGTAAGATTGCAGGACTTAACATCTTGCGAATCATTAACGAACCAACAGCCGCATCACTTGCTTATGGACTCGACAAGCAGGGTGAGGAAAAAATTGCTGTCTTTGATCTTGGTGGAGGTACCTTTGATGTTTCCATCCTGGAAATCGGAGATGGTGTTTTTGAAGTGAAATCAACCAACGGCGATACATTTCTCGGTGGTGAAGACTTTGACATGCGAATTGTTAATTGGCTGGCCGAAGAATTCAAACGGTTGCAGGGTATTGATCTCAGGTCAGACAAGATGGCTCTTCAAAGATTAAAAGAAGAAGCGGAAAAAGCCAAAATGGAGTTATCCTCCACCAAGGAAACAGACATCAATCTACCGTTTATAACAGCGGACGCAACCGGCCCCAAACACCTCAATCTTAAATTGAGCCGTGCCAAGCTGGAAAGTCTGGTGGAAGACTTGATTGAGCGCACTGTAGGGCCCTGCAAGACTGCCCTTAAAGATGCCAACCTTTCTCCTTCTGATATTGATGAGGTCATATTGGTCGGTGGTATGAGCCGTATGCCGAAGGTGCAGGAAAAGGTAAAAGAAATTTTTGGCAAAGAACCTCACAAGGGGGTTAACCCCGATGAAGTTGTTGCAATTGGTGCTGCGATTCAAGCTGGTGTACTCCAGGGTGATGTGAAAGATGTTCTGTTACTTGATGTTACGCCACTTAGTCTTGGTATTGAGACACTTGGTGGAGTAACTACAAAATTGATTGAAAAGAACACGACAGTACCAACCAAGAAAAGTCAAATTTTCTCGACTGCAGCAGACAATCAGCCGGCTGTATCCATTCATGTGTTACAAGGTGAACGTGAAATAGCCCAGGATAACAAAACCATTGGCCGTTTTGAGTTGACCGACATTCACCCTGCTCCTCGTGGAACACCTCAAATTGAGGTGACCTTTGACCTGGACGCCAATGGAATTCTCAGTGTTGCTGCTAAAGATATGGGGACTGGTAAAGAACAATCAATCAAGATCACAGCCTCTTCTGGCTTGACCAAGGAAGAGATAGAGAGGATGACCAATGATGCGGAACTCCATGCCGAAGAAGATAAAAGACGCAGAGAGTTAATCGAAACACGAAATTCTGCAGATAACCTTGTTCATATTGCTGAAAAAAGTCTCAAAGACCTGGAAGAAGGCATTGATGATACAGTGAAGAGTAATGTAATAATTGAGATCGAAAATGTTAGGAAGGTAAAAGATGGTGATGATCTTGAGGCTATTAAATCGGCAGTTGAGGCTTTAACGCAGGCATCTCATAAGCTAACGAAGTTGCTGAATAAAGCTCAGGCGTCCAATGCTAACGCCACCGCTACTGAGGGCGATGGAACTGGAGCAAAACAGAAGAAAGAAGAGGAAGATGTAGTAGACGCCGAGTTTGAAGAAGTAAGGTAGTTCATATTTGATCTAACAACTACAGTTCTTGAATTTGTGGTTGTTAGATCAAGAAAACTTTGTCCACCTTATTGACCACTGACACAAGCTGGATTTAGCGCACTCTCAGTTGGTTCCGAATTAAATCACGCTTTATTGCTGTTCATTTTCGGCATACGCCTGTATCGCTGTCATCGCAACAGTATTTATCCCATCATACAGCTCAGCATTCTTACCCAGGGCAATGAGTTAGTTGACTTGCTTCGTCGGTAGTGTAGGCAAAAATCTCATGATAATAAACACATAGATAATATTGATGCTTGACAAGATTGATCGTGTTGTCCCGCCTGATTTTACCCGCTCTGGAATGCTCCACTTCAATTAATGGCTTTTAAAAAGCCACTTTCTTGATATTTCTTGTGAGAAGCTCCATCAGACCAAGGATGATAGCCGATTTACCACTCCGGGGTTCAGTTCCCTCTACGTACAATGTATTTGCCATGGTTTTTCACTCCAGTTACCTTGGATACACGAATATCCCGTAAACCCTTTTCCATTGCCCAAGGTGACTGTCAGGCAGTATAACTGCCTTTGTATAACGGGAACTCATTAAATCTGACACTTCTTCTTCATTCAATTTTAGAATTCCACTCAATCACTCATCGCCGGTTCACATTTTTCTGTTGCAGTGAAATTATCCAAATAAACAGCAGGAAACGGGGTCATTAATTCAGCTTCACTCACAGTCGATCCCCCTACGGCATCATCAAAAAAGGTGGCACTCCCAAATCTCAGACTGGCAATGGCTGTAGCCAAACTGAATTTTGCCGTAACAGTGTTTTGTCGAATGGCGTTTAGCTGATCAGTAGTATTCAAAACATCGATAATAGAGCTCATACCGAGTTTATATTTTTTTATTTCATCGTCTGTTGCCTTCATATATTGCCCTTCCCCATATATTGATAGCTGCAAAACATCAACAGCGTTAAATAATGCCGCCACAGCATTATTAATATCACTGGTAATAGTTTCTTTGACTGCAATATATTCAAGTTGCTGCTCTCTCGTCTTACCGATTTGACTTCTGAATTGCCCAAGTGCCACTTGGTTATACACAGGAAAAGCCATTTGAATACCAGCATTAACCGCAAATTCGCCATCACTGGGAGAATCAAACATATCCCCAAAGGTATCATTTGGTGTAAAGCCTGTTTGCGTCGCACCAGCAATGAGGTTAAGTCCTGGTAACAAATCCTGTTTGTATTTTTTTTGGAGGATTTGTGACTGTTGCACAGATAAATCTGCCGCCTTCAAATCCTGTCTGTTTTCGAAAGCTATATCGAGAATTTTCTTCTCATTTTCTCTTATACTGCATGCCGTTTGAATATCGAGGCCAGCAAAACGAGAAGTTGGAGCGGGCAGCATTTTTGCCATTTTGACCGGGAATCCTATTGAGATAGCCACTTGATTGCGAGCTTCAATGAGTTTTTGTTCATTAACTCTGCGCGCCGAAAGTTGATTGGCCAAATTCGCCCTGAGGGAGCTTAAGTCTGAATTGGCCTGAAAGGAGTTTTCCACAAGGACCTTGGTATCACGAAGAATCCGTCCACTTCGCAATTCCGCATCGATGCTAAGAAGAAGTTGTTGAAAAGCAGCAACATAGTTCCAGTAATCTCCAGCTACAGTATTCAATGTTGAGTTGATCTGATTTACAATACTGGCCACTGACGCCTCAACCAAAAGAATATTTGCCTGTTCCTCAGCACCGACAGAGACAACACCAGACTGCTTCAATACAGGCATAGTAAAGGTGAGACCGAGCTGCCCCTTACCCACTTCAGAATCATTACTCAAATTGTCAGATTGATTACCGTTTAGTGAAAAGAACGCGTTGGTTTGTAAACCAAACCTGGACAGTTTTTCCACCCCGACAGTATAAAAGGACGCTTCCGTTTCACTAACAGATTCACCATCAGAAGATAAATATGATGGGGTATAGCTGTATTCTGCAGTAATGCTCGGGTCAAATGCACCACTTGTAACATCAAGATTTCCAAGTGACTGCTGATACTGCATGTAGCTCTTCTGAATATCACGGTTAAACTGTATCGCGAGAGCCACCGCATCCATTAGAACAAACGGATGGTGTGTATCGAGTTGTACTCTGTTAAATGATTTTTGTGCACTTTCATAGAATGCTTCACTGTTGTCTGGTTTGAATCCCTGAAAGTTATCTGACGCTCTCAAGATTTCGCGCATCGCCTGTCTCTTAACACTCTCAGATGTTACTAAACCTTCGCCTTGCGTATAAACAGAACCATAATCCATCAACTGGATTTCAATTTCCCGAGAACAATCCTCAAGTAGCCTACTGTAGGCTGCACTCTTTTGATGCGCTATAGAAATAGAAACAGGTGAGCTTCTGAAATCTTCCTTAGGAGGAACCGAATAGGGCGAACAAGCAACAAGCAAAGAAGTACAACCGATAACAACAGATAGAGTTTTTTTAGACATAAGTTGGCGCCCATTAACCTTAAGTATTTTACTAATAGTTCAGCATTTACACCTTTTTCACATTCAATTGAGCTAACCATTTATTGGACTAAGTAATTCTTTTTTTATCATTGTATTTTATATATTAAATAAAATACAATGATAAAAAGAAAAGATTTTTAAACTCGTCCACGCCATTTTCGATTGCACCGGTATTATACCCCCTATACCAAGTGGCCTGTATTTCCAAGGCAACACTGCAATTATTAAATGATTTAGGCATGCTGAATGCTACACGTTCCCCATTCAAGATGCGCTAAGTAACCAATGCCATATCTACAATACTATTATGAGTTCAGACAAACTTTTCCGTAAAAAAGCACTCCAGAAACTGTCCTCGCCAGAACAACTGGACACAACAGTAAAACTCATTCCCTCGGCGGGATGGTTAAGCCTTCTTGCATTGGGACTTTTCACACTCGTCATTGTCCTTTGGGGCTTTTTAGGTTCTTTGAAATACCCCCAAAGCGGTATAGGAGTCATCGTCAGTGGTGATCGAGTTCATAGTGTGTACAGCACGGGAACAGGTATTGTTAACGCCATGGCGGTCGAAGTTGGAGACTATGTGCAATATGGACAGATTATCGGGAGAATTGACCTTCCGGAACAGATAAATGACATTGTCGAGATAAAAAACAAAATAATTTTGCTCCACAAAGAATACGAAGAGATTAAGGCAATGGATGAAAAATACCTCGACGTTATAAAGGGTTACTATGATGCTCAAATCTCAAGCAGCAAAGAACAGGTCGGTGAACTCGAACAGATCTTCACATGGTATGAAGGCTTTCTGAGTAATGCTGAAGGTGTCAAAAATATGGGGATCATTTCCGATTACAGCCTTCAGCAACAACGACAAGATTATACGAATCTATTGAATAATCTAAGTAATATGCGCAATAACCAACTCAACTATGACGCACAAAAGCAAGACACCGTCTTTACCCAGCGCAAAGATCACTTTTCCAGGATGGAGAACATCAAAGAACAGATTTACCACACAGGTACCCAGATTAAAGACCTGATGTCACAAAGTTTTATTACAAGTTACAGCCAAGGATACGTTCAGGAAATCCTCGCCTACCAGGGCGATCTCGTCAGCGCAAACCAAGCCGTTATCACATTATCCGAGAGCACAGAAAAAGGATTAAAAGCTGTTCTCTACTTTTCAACCATTGAAGGAAAAGGCGTCCAGTACGGGATGGATGCCCAGGTAACTCCAACTTTTTTAAAGGCTGAAGATTATGGATCTATTAAAGGATTGGTGATGACCAGCAGCCCCTACCCTGTCTCTCAGGCAGAGATTGACCAGACTCTGCTCAACGCCTCTCTCAGTACCGTTGTCATAAACTCGACCGGTGGTTCTCCATATAAAGTTGAAGTGTCGCTCCTCACAAGCTCAAACACATATAGCGGTTACAAATGGACCTCTTCCAAGGGGCCTCCTTTGAAAATCAAACAGGGTACCTTGATTACAGGCTCAGTGATTACCAGGACAGAAAAGCCCATAAATCTGGTTGTGGAAATTTTCCGAAGATATTTTCTTGGCATCGGCCAACGTGAATTTGAGATTACCCAGCAAATTTAACTCATGCGGATATATGTTTTTTTCTGAAACCCGAAAGCGAGTCCCGGTCATCATTCAAATGGAGGCCGTTGAATGTGGTGCGGCTGCGCTAGCCATGGTACTCGCCTACCATGGTCGATATGAACCTCTTGAAAAAATGCGCATCCAGTGCGGTGTTTCACGGGATGGATCCAATGCTAAGTATCTGATGCTGGCAGCGGAACAATATGGCCTGCAGTGTAGAGCCTTTCGTATTAACGAGGTTGATGATCTTGAGAAACATCCGAAACCTTCTATAATATTTTGGAATTTTAACCATTTTATCGTCTATTGTGGAAGGAGTGGGGATACCTTTTACATCAATGATCCTGCTTCTGGAGAAACAACCGTTACAAGAGATGAATTTGAGGCTTCCTTCACCGGTATAACCCTCACGTTCACACCAAAGGATGACTTTATTAAACAGGGGGCACCCAAAAGTACCGTCAACGGCCTTAAAACGAGGTTAAAAGGGGCAACATCTTCACTGCTTTTTGCTTTTCTTTCCGGCTTTTTACTTTTGATTCCCGGCTTAATGACCAGTGGATTTCAACAGGCCTTTCTCGATCAAATTCTTGGCAACAACATGAGCCAATGGCTTTCCCCACTCCTCATTCTTATGACGATTGCACTGAGCTTACAAGTGAGTCTCGGCCTGTTCCAACAATTTGCTCTACTTAAAACAAACCTCTTTTTTGCCGTTTCATCTTCAGGTAAATTCCTTCTCCATGTTCTGAACCTGCCTATCGAGTTTTTCACCCAACGATATCCCGGAGAAATCGCAAACAGGGTGACCCTCAACGACAAAGTCGCGGACCTCCTTTCAAACCAGCTTGCCACCAATCTCATCAGTGCAGCGACAGTTTTCCTGTATCTCTTTGTGATGTTCGTCTATGATGTGCCTCTCACTTTTCTTTCCCTTTCAATCATGATAACCAACCTTGTCATGCTCAGATTGGTAAGTCGACGAAGGGTGGTTCTAAACATGACCATCAAACAGGAAAACGGCAAATTGATTGGCACCAGTATGGCTGGACTTCAACTGATCGAAACCCTGAAAGCGAGTGGCTCAGAAAACGACTTTTTTGCATCATGGGCGGGTTATCAGGCTAAATTGGTTAATTCCCAGCAGCGTTTGGACGTTTCTTCAGCATTCGTGACCACAGTACCCACCTTTTTGAACTCACTGAACAGTACCGCGATCCTTATTGTAGGAGGAATGAGGATCCTCGCTGGAGATCTGACCATCGGAATGCTGATGGCTTACCAGACCTTGGCTACACTTTTTGCCAGCCCTTTTAGCTCTATTGTCAATTTTGGTTCTCAATTACAGGAAGTTGAAGCGGATTTGGAACGGCTGGATGATGTGTTTAATTACACCACTGGTGACAGCGATAAACAGTTAGCAGGACAACAGCTGCATCTTGAGCGACTAACGGGACAAGTTGAATTAAAAAACCTTACTTTTGGCTACAGTAAGGTACTCGACCCCATAATAAAAGACTTCAACCTGATCCTCGCCCCAGGAGATAGAGTGGCTCTGGTGGGTGGTTCGGGATCTGGTAAATCAACCATTGCAAAGCTTATTTCAGGGGCCTACCAACCCTGGAGTGGCGATATCCTTTTCGATGGCAAGACAAGGTGGGAAATCGACCCTCTCACGCTGGCCAGTTCCATGGCTATGGTGGACCAGGACGTTTTCCTTTTCCAGGGCTCTGTAATGGACAACATTACCATGTGGGATACTACTATTCCACAGCAACACGTATTAGATGCAGGTGCAGATGCACAGATTCACAGTGAAATTGTCAAGAGAGCCGGAAGTTATTACAGCCGTGTGGATGAAAATGGAGCAAACTTCAGTGGTGGTCAGGCCCAGCGCCTGGAGATAGCAAGAGCATTGGCGATCAACCCCTCTTTTCTTATCCTTGATGAGGCTACCAGTGCGCTAGATCCAACAACAGAAGTCGAAATCGACAAGGCAGTCCGTAGGCGCGGTTGCTCTACATTGATTGTAGCTCACAGACTCAGCACAATCCGGGACTGCAAGACCATCATCGTTCTCGATAAAGGAGTCGTCGCTGAACAAGGCAGCCACGAAGAGTTGATGGCTCTGAAAGGAACCTATTACGAGCTCATCAATACCTGAGAATGGGAACATCTATGAAGGAAAGTAATAAAAATTGGCAAGATAGGCTTCTGCGCCGGCGAAAGACTAAAAATGATATCTTGCACAACTCATTGGCCAGGATGGAAAGTACCATTCTGGGCACTACCTTTGCAACCATTGACCCTTTTGCCGACAGTGTAACGAATGCCTGCAGACTTGTTTTGAAAAAACTTGGCGCGCCAGGTGCTTTTAAGGATAGCACTGATGACAGCGGACAGAAAACAACCAATATTGACAGAGTACGGCTCATTGCCGAAAACTCCAATTACCGGGTTCGAAAAGTAACACTGTCCAGTGATCACTGGTGGACGGAAAACAATGTCCCCATGGTTGCTTTCCTTGAGGATGGGGGAGCACCAGTAGCACTTATACCGACAGACCGGCAATCATGCGTTGCCATCGAGCCTGAAACCGGAACAAGTGTCACTGTCACAAAAAAGTATGCCCAACTCCTGCACTTGCAGGCGTGGACATTTTATAAACCATTGCCAGCACGACCATTGTCTGCCATGGATCTTATAAAATTCTGTTTGTACGGAGGGAAAGCAGATATTTTTTACATGTTAACCTGGGGGTTAGTGATAGCTTTACTTGCCCTTGTCACCCCTGTCGCAACAAATAAGGTGTTTGACTCCGCCATACCCAACGCAGACAAGGGATTGCTGTTACAAATGCTCATCATTCTTTTGGCTTGTGGCCTCACCAGTTGGGCCATATCCTACGTGCAGTCCGTATCCATTGTTCGATTCTTGACGCGAGCTGATTACCAGACGCAGGCTGCAGTTTGGGATAGACTCCTTTCTCTGCCTGTCTCGTTTTTTAGCAAGTTCAACGCCGGTGACCTTGCAAATCGTGCTATGTCCATCAGTAAAATCAAGGAAACCTTAAGCGTCACCGTTATCACCGGGATGATCTCGGGCCTGTTCTCCTTTTGCAGTGTCCTGGTGATGTTCTACTATTCATGGCAATTGACCTTGGTTGTTCTTTTTGTTGTCTCCTCTTTCAGCATCGTCACCCTTTTAGTGGCAGTAATGATTTACAGACACCAGGTGGTTCTGGCCCAAAAGGAAGGTGAATTATCGGGGCTGACACTCCAGTTCTTCACCGGTATTGCCAAGCTACGAATGACCTGTTCTGAAAAAGAGGCCTTCTTACAATGGGTTACTCTTTTCCAACAGAAGAAAAATGCTTACCGAAAAAGTGGTATCTGGCAGATGTCCATGCAGGCACTTGGAAAGAATCTTAAACTTTTCAACATGATCGCTATCTTCTGGGTCTTTTTCATGTTTTTACAGGGGAACAGCAGCAGTTCAAATCTATCCACCGGCTCCTTCATGGCTTTCTATAGTGCATACGGTTCCTTTCAGGCAGCAGTAATGGCTTTGTTGCAAGGTATCTTCACCACCCTTCATTGCATCCCTCAGTTCAAACGTATCCAGCCAATTCTCCTTACAGAGCCAGAAATCTCAGAGGACAAACCCGTAGCAGAAACACTTGAAGGCAATATCAAAATACACAATGTCTCTTATCGCTACACTCCGGAAGGCCCACTTGTCCTCCATAATATCTCAATGCATATAGAATCTGGTCAGTTCATCGCTCTGGTGGGCAATTCAGGGTCAGGTAAATCCACTATGCTCCGTCTGCTTCTTGGTTTTGATTTTCCAGCAGAAGGGTCAATTTTTTACGACACAAATGACCTGACAAAAGTTGATTTACGCGGTTTAAGGAGACAACTGGGTGTTGTACTGCAAAACGGAAAAATCCTGCAGGGTACAATTTTTGAAAACATTGTGGGTGGCTCGGCCCTTCTCAGCCATGATGATGCCTGGGATGCAGCACGGCTTGCAGGATGTTACGATGATATCAAGGCAATGCCAATGGGTATGCATACTGTGGTCACGGCTGGTGGAGGAACGCTTTCAGGTGGCCAACGCCAGCGAATTATGATTGCACGGGCAATAGTGCACAAACCTAAAATCATCTTTTTTGACGAAGCAACCAGCGCCCTTGACAATAAAACCCAAAAAATCGTCTCGGAAAGCCTGGAACAATTGGACGCGACTCGAATTATCATTGCGCATAGACTCAGTACAATCGAGAATGCGGACAAAATCCTCTTCCTTGAAAATGGCCACATCGCAGAAGAAGGGAACTACGCGCAATTAATGGAATTAAAGGGATATTTTTACAAGTTAGCCAAACGTCAAATAACCTAACCCAGAGCAGACTCTATTATGAACAGCAAAAAAACACTTCTTATTCTACTCTTGGCCTTTATCGGAGCTGGTGTGTGGCAACGAGACAATATCGCGAACACCTTTAGAGAACATTATGATCTGTCATGGCTCTCATTTAAGGAGGAAAATTTTGCCGCCGCCCGAACAAAATACATGGAGCTGAAAAAGGGTAAGGTAAAAATCGCTATTGTTCCACCAGATTCCGATTACATTCTAGGAAAAGCCTTTTTTGATAAGATGATACAGGGAGTGAAAATAGCAGCCAATGAAACAAGAGAGAAGAACCCCAGTCTAAGCAACCTCGAACATTATATTGGTTCCGGCAGGAACGACTATGATACCCTGGATGAGTATGTCTACAAAATAGGAACCGACCCTGCAGTCCTTGCAATGATCCTTCCGGCCAGCCAAGCTGTAACCCAACAAACTGAGACTCTGGCAGAGTATATGGGAATGGTCACATTTCGGACGAGCCACCTTTTCATTCCCCGCGAAGAAGCCTCATATCTCATTTTTAATAATACATACCCGGTTAATTTATACAGTATAGCAATAGCCAACTATGCCAAAAAGCGTAACCTACAAAGCGTAGCGATGGTCACCGAAAACAATCCAAGTGATAATGGTTTTACCCGCAATATTGAAACCTGGCTTGCTAAACAAAATGTGCCGGTAACCACATCCCTGACCTTTGAGGAAGAGATGATTAACTTGTCTGTCTTCAAAGAGTTTGAGAAAAAATTTGATGTCCTTGGAGTAGATGGCGTCTTTTGGGGTATGATGGGCGCCAGCCACAAGCAATTTTTAAGCGATTTTTTTGCTGAGAATCCTGAGCTTATGAAGAGTACCGACCATATTATGTTTCTACCCATCGATCCTACAAATATTAAACAAATTGAAGATTTATTGCAGAATCAAGATCTCATTGGAATTGACCCGGTAGTCGCCTATCCGGTCATAAGTGATTCTCCATTAAAGGATGAATTTGACAGGAAATATTATGATACATACGGTCAAAAAGCAAACCACGCAGCCTATTACGGGTACGACACCTTTATGCTTATTGCTAATGCAGTGGCCAACAACCCAACTCCCTCACCGCAAGCCATTGCCAAGTACCTGGAAAACAATTCTTTTCAGGGTATACTCGCAAACTACGCATTTGATAAAGACGGACACCTCCAACAGAAATACGTTGAAGATGCGATACGACTTGGGATAATTGAAAACGGGAAAATAGTAGAAATAAAACTTGATGACGTGAAACCAGTTACAGACCGGAAAAAGCTATGGGACGAACTTGAGTTTTCGCTGATAAAATAGCATCCTCTATGGAGCTGTGCTTTACAATAGCTTTTCGATATAAGATGGGCGCAGTAGATTTTTACTATAAAAACTCCACATTGCCTTTCGGGTAGACAGCCAATCGGCTTGGGGGTTACAGGCTGAGAAGCTACGCCTCGTTTTTTCAAACAACCTGTTAAAAGTGTTGGTCATCCACTCTTCATACCCCTGGTAAAACTGAATGTAGCCTTCATTTCCGGTGTATCCCTTCCTTCTGCAATACGGCGATGAGGTCTTCCAGTCAATCTGCATGCTACTCCATTCATCAGGCCTACTATTCATAGTCATGGAGATGGACGAGCCGAAGGGTTGATGATAGAGTAAGAGAGGTAAGAAAGAAACACGATTACCGATTTTGACCAGTTCTCTGAGATGGTGCCGCAATTGTTCTTCTCCTGGCTGCATGAGATAATAGGATGTTGTATCAGTATGAAATAATAGCCCGTCAAGTACAATTATGAGTTCACGCTGTTCCTTAATTGTGGTCTGATTGTTTATAAACCGAGCAAATTTGTTCAAACAGCCACTGCTGAACTTCTCTGCACTCATCTCGTTCCAGGGCGCCAACGGTTTCTGCAGGTCAGTGAGATATCTGACGGGGTGCGAGACACTGTCTTCGGCAACAATCTGTACTGATTTTCCTTTCTTGGCTAACATCTCTCCCAGCCAATGGACAGTACTGCTTTTCCCCGACCCTGGAATACCATCCACACTAATGAGTGTTACCCTAGCCACAGAGGCGTTCCCACCATGGATCTTCTCCTTCAAGGCACGGGCATTCAGCAATAGCTTCCAGCCATTTTCCAAAAGGCGTGTCAAACTGTGATATAAAATGTTCTCCCAGGTTTTTTACGATTCGCTGGACATCGTACCTGGAGAAATACTTTTCATTTTGGATGGAAAAAGGGTGATCATGCAAACGAGGAGGCCGGTTCCTATGCCGATAGAGGAAGTAGTGCCTGCAAGCCTCATATCGTGACATACCGCTACTTTCATAGCAGGTTACGTTGTTTGGCATAAGATCAAGCCCTTTTTCTCCCCCTACAGGCCGGATATTTTCAATACCGTATTTTTCTGGTTCATCCCACATCAATGAACCAGGAGAAAGATAAAACATCGAATATGTGTATCTAGCAAGCAAACCTTGCTTTCTATACCCCTCAATAGCCCTCCACGAGTCATAAAACTCATCTTTTGTCTCCGTCGGTAAACCAACCATCATATAAGCGCCAATCGGCAAAGTTGACTTGAGCTGATGCAAAAGGCGATCGACTTCCTCAACGCTGATACCCTTGTTCATCAGTTGCAGTAGCCTATCGTTTAGACACTCAATACCAACAGTAAAACCACTGCAACCGGCCTTTTCAAAGAGTTCAACCCGAGTACGGCTAAGGGCCTTGCTGTCTACCCTGGTATGAAAGACCCAATCAATTTTTCTGTTATCTCTTAGAAGCAGTTCTGAAAGCTGTTCAAGGACCCAAGGAGCACTTGATTCGTCGCTGAATAAATACGTTTTTATTCCGGTTCGATCGATAACTTCACAGAGTCGGTCGTAAATATAGTCAACCTTAGGTTGATTGTAATTATTGCACAGTGACAGATTTGTACGGCAAAACGAACATTTTTTCCAGTAACAGCCTTTAGATAGCCTAAAAGAAAGCCGCATTGTTTCTATATCCTGATATTTCTCTAACTGGCATTTATCATAGGCAGGTGCTGGCATTCTGTCTAAGGGAATATAAGGTGACGTATTATTTCGAACAACCTCGCCTCGCTCATTACGCCAGATAAGATTCGACACTTTGCTGAAATCAGCTTTGTCCTTTCGCACTTGACTATAGAGCTCTAGCAACGGCACCTCTCCTTCGTCTAGCACTACGGAATCTATCACATCAAAAAACTCTGGATTTTTGAGTTCTCGCATGTGAACTGTTGTAAATGGTCCACCAAGCGTAATATGGATATCGGGATCCAATTTTTTTAATATCTTCCCACACTGCATTGCAGGAATAATCTGTTGATCAAAGACAATGGAGAGGCCAACGATTGCAATGTTTGTGTTGGAAAAATGTTGTGCGATGATTTTTTCCAGCAATGGCGTGAAAAAGAAGTTTTCTTCTGCAGCAAGAGTGAGATCGTGACTTGAGAAGAGATTGTACTTTGATCTAAATTGCAACTCTCGTGCAGCAAGCAAACTATTTGGCCAATATGGAGCAGTGACGAGTTCCAATAAAACTTCTGTGTTGTCAATATCGATTTCCAGGGATTGCGTCCTACCTTCCAGAAAATCAATAGATGTTGCAAGTCTGTGAAGCAACATTTGCCACTGGCCAATCTGGTTTGCCTGCAAGGGATTGAGGGCTGTTTTTCCGTTAAGCTCAAGAAAAGAATCACAAATATATTTATACCCATGTCTGATACGTTCTTTATCAGAAAGTAACAGGGAAACAATCTCACGGCTTAAGTCGAAAAACGTACAGGGAATGCCATTCTCCTCAAGCCACCCCATTAAAACAGGTATACTGATATAAGGACTGTTACTTATCGTCAGTGGTGGTGCAACAAGGGCTATTTGCTCTCGTACGGCTTTCATAGATTATCCGAATAAGGTTGAATTCATTTTTTTGTCTTCATAGAAGATCGATCGCATTATGGGCAAGTTCAATACGGGACATATCAAATTCAGGTAACACTGCTTTAAGCTGGTTCATAAGACTGTTTCGCAAATCAGTATCGTTTGTTTCAACAATCAGGCGAGGGCCAGCCACACCCCATAAGTTACTACTCCCTGGCGAATCTGGGTATTTTCCCAGCCACTCTCCGGTGACTCTTTGTAGTTCGTTGAACACTTGGGTTCCCCGGACCAGCTTGTAGAGGTAGAGTAATATAGGGCTGTCATTTTCACAAAACTCTCGCCTTTCCAGAAGAGAAAGAAAGTTGGCCTCAAAATCCTCTTTACTCTCCGTGAGTGAAAGACAATTTGCAATGACAATAAGCTGGAAATTATCAGCTTCGTTTAGACTCAAAACTGTTTTAGCCCAGGGCAAAAGAGCCGGTGTCTGAACAGCCAGTTGAGAGGTTACGACTCCCCTTTCCCATTGATCACACTTGTCCAGACAAGACGATAGAAGATTATTTATCCACTCATCGGTAGTTACCGGTCGTAGGGAACTATACGTATTGTCATTTTTAACTGGCCCATTTCGTCCCTGCCGACCAGAACTCAGATGAGCCAGCAATTGTTTACTGCTTCCTTTTGCTGTCTGAAAAATCAACTTTGAAACTGTATGCCACCTGGCAGCAAGCTGTTCACGTTCTTGTTCAACACCAACTGCAAGGCTGTCAAAACCAAGATGTGCCAGGTACATGTTATCCAAGTCTTCTTCTGAAAAAGCTTGTAATACAGGATTTAATGCCTGCAAAAGAGATTTTTTTTCAAACTCATTGTTGCATGTCTCCCCTGAACCAAAGAGAGCTAGCCTATACTTTTTGCTCACCTCATAGATCGAAAATTTTCTGCTTTGTCTTTGAAATGTTTCTTGAAGCGGAGGTGCAATAATCATCCGGAGTATTGCTTCAGCGCACAACCTGGGATCAACATCGAAATGAAGGTGCCCGGATCCATCAAAAAGAGGTACACAGACCCCACACTCCCCTACAGTTTCAGGTAGTCCGTTCCAGTAAGTACTTATTACCGGAACACCTAAGGTAATTGCTTCAGCACAGCTTTTACCAAACGACTCCTCTTCTGTGCGAGACAGGTTGATCAACGCGTCTGCTCCTAGCAAAAAAAAGGCTTTTTCTTTTTTACAGTTTATACCCCCTCTAAAAACAACATGCTCTTCAAGCCCGAGTCGCTGAATTCTCGCTTGTAACTCGTTCACATAGGACAACGGCTTACCGTTCTGGTTATAGCAATCCCCTGCTATTTCCATCTTGATATGTTGATACCCCTCACCGTGAAGTATTGCTAACGCATCAATTTGTCGATGAATGAGCTTATCTTCTGCTATCCTGCACAAGCTTACCAACTTTTTCTGGGTGCCACTGTCTCTTTTGTCTTGTTGTCCAACGGGGAAAGACTTGAAGAGAGACGGCATCGCATGTGGGATGACAACACAGAAGGGTTCCAGCGGTGGAAAAAGAGAAGCAATAATCTCCCGTGCATTATTGCTGGGACAGATGATAACGTCCCCGCTCCTCAGCCTGCCGCTCACCAGTGCCATTTCAACAACATGCTGGGCGGGAGAGTGGGCAATAAACAAAAGCCTCACTGGGCAGTTTTTTCTTAACTGCTGCAGCAAAGGAAGCAGATAGAAACCACCGTAGCCGGGACTTATATAGTCAAATTTCTGCACCTCGCATTCAAAACGTAACCTACCCTCCTGCATGTCATAGCTTTGCTTTTCATTCCCAACTATAACTTTCTCAAAAAACCGTTGCGGTTTTTCATAGCTAAGAACTGCAAATCCTTGACATGCCTCTTTGAAGTTCTCCTCAAAGACATCAGCGCTAGCAAGCACATTTCTTTCTACCAGGCGTAGTATCTTTCTTTTTGGAAAGGATTCATCCATAGAATAGTATAGTGATTACTCCTGCTCATCATCGAGAAGTGCATCAAAAATTGCTTCCATACTTTTCCTGTAATGAAATGTCTCACGTCTCAGCTCATAAACGAGCTCTTGTCTGTTCATCCCAAGGACTCTTGCGGACTGATTATAGGGTGAAGCCCAGGGAAGTTCCTCCTCACCCCCCACCCTTTTTTTCCTCAAAGCAAGGAGTTCTTCCAGGCTATACTGGTTAAATTTCCCCTCAAACTCCCCATTGCTAGCTCTTTTGGAGGTTTCAATGGCGGCGGCTGACTCCGCAAAAGTCGGATACTCCCCACATATCCTGAGTTGATCAAGTAGAGGACCAGTTGATTTTGCAAATCCGTTTTTCATTATCATCCACTGGTGCATTTTCCGGCAGAGGGCATTTTTATAGAGGAATGTTTGCATATCTTCCTGGGTCAGATCGTTGTCCTCTTGCCATTTTGCGAGGCTACCTTCAGCGAGGGATTGTTCCTGAACAATTACCCTGCGCTCAAATTCAATCTCCTCTTCACTCACTTGAAACTCCATCCGTTCGGCAAAGAAGTTCACAAGTTCTCTGTTCATTGCATCAAAGGTTCTCTGCAATGGTGTTTGATGATTAAGAGCGGTGTGGTGAGCAATAGAAAACGGAGGGACCTCTCCTTGCTTTCTTTCTACCTTTCGTTCTCGGATATTTACATGAGCAAGAGTACCAGAGAGTTCTATTGGCACATAGTTATTGCCTGCTAGTTGTGGCTGCTCCGAGACAAGTGCTGTAAGCAATTCAAAGGCATCACGTTTTGCAATATCAACGATGTTACGTTCTATCCACGTCCAAATGTCCTTTGATTTGGTGTCGCTCTCAAAATAGTCAGGCAAAAGTATATTTTCCCAATTTCTTTCTTTCCAGTGAAGATGCAGTGCTCGCTCATTCAATTTTTGCAGCATTGTCGCTGTAAGTTCTCCTGCTTCGTACGCAGCTGTAAGGGTTGCCTCGATAGTAAGTAGTGATTCGGTATGCCTGATATACGCCGTTCCATTTTGGCTGTAATGGCAGAGGAGTGCATCATCGCCAATATTTCCCGCCTGCACCCGCAAGAAGGCTTCACCGTAGCCCTTCATGCCATAATCGCGAAGCTCAACCGCCCTTAGTGCTCCCTGTACTCCGGCACCATATACGCTTACCCCCGAACGGAGAGCATAGTGGAGTTCACTCACCCAGGCTGAACGTGGAAATCCGGCATCGATAAGACCAATAGCCTTGGGTCTGTATTTTCCTAGAGCGGCCAGGATGTCTCCCTGAACAGGCGGAGGGAGCACAACAGCGTTTTCAAGTTTGCTTGAAACCTCCTGAGCACTTATGGTTGGTCCACAAAAAATGAGAATAGTCATCGATTCACGCCTCCATCACTTTCTAACAGTGCATTTGCTGATCGAGTAGCGCGATTACCGGGGGCATAATTTGGCAACTCCGACGGTCCATCAAGCCCCGGCACAACAACCCGTATCACTCTGACATGGTCCTTTATCTCTGGACAGGTCAGATCTTTTACAAGTATCTGATGAATTCCATTTTCCCTTAGCTGTACAATTATCTCTTTGACATCACCTTCGAAACTATCAGGGATCTTCTTCTGCTGGCCCTTTACCGGATAGTATCCTGCCGCTTTTCCCTGGGCATGAAAGGCAGCAATATTCTCGGAGGAATCATCATACCGGTTGTTATACATGTCAGGTTCCAGAAAAGTCTCCCTTACCCCTGAAAGAAAAATTGCCCTCGCCTGTGCTGCTTCGTTGATCGCACGGCTAAGGGCATTTTCATCATCTAGTCCAGCCCCCCAGCCTGTCGTAAACGGCATATCTTTTTCCATTAGATCCACGAGCCCACATTCATAAACCGGAATACCAAACTCGTTACTACATTCAAATATCAGTGGTTCGACTTTGGCGTCTCTACATCTTTTAATTTTATCTTTCACCGAATCATACGGAATGGACTCATAATCAAGAGGGCGTGGTAGGGCTGGTGAGCCACTCAATTTTTTAGCCAGGTGATGACAGGACACAGCGTCCCGCTCAATGACTTCGAGCAATGCCTGGGAAAGCGCTTCCAAAAAAGTAGTACCTGAACTCATACCATTAGAGGATGTACAAAAATTGGAATTGTGCTCTCGCCCTCGCGGCATCACCACGAGTTCCCAAGGAACAGGTACTTCCTTTCGATTGATGATGTCAAAGCAATCATGCCACAGTTCAACGGTGTCCCGGGTCCAAAAGTTCTGTTTGCTTAGGGGCAGGAACTCTACAGGGATAACCGTTTTATTTTGATCGACCAGTTCATTATAGCTTGCCCTATAGAACCCAACGGACTCCGGGGCGGTATGAAAACGCTCAATCGACTCCATAACAGCAGAGGCCTTGGCGGCACCGACTGAATTACCTTTTCCATGAGAAACCGAATACCCGTTTGGGAAGGGACGTATTGCGTTTGCAACGGAAAACCCCAGTCGGTCAATCGTGCTAAGATCAGCAAGTCGTTTTAATCCAATAAAGTCTGTCACTGGCCGTAATCTGTCGATCAGGTCGGTGGCAGTATGAATATAGGGATCTGTCCCTTGCCCTTTGTTACAATTGTGGGCTTCTGAGTAGAAAATGATCGGCTCTGACATGGATAGTTATGTTATATTGAAAGGTTAACTAAAGAGAAACCGTCCCCACACAGAAACTGCAGGAACGGCATGGTTAGATTCAATATCGTGAGGTGAAGTTTCTTTAGAAGGCTGAAGCGACAGCACCGGCAACAGTTGCACCGGTGTTAACCCATCCAGATGTACTCCCACCGGTTACATTTGCTAGATCATCTGCGCTCAGCTCCGCATTAGCTGCTGCAACCTCCTGCATCTCTGCTTTAGTAAAGTCAAAACCAGCGTCTTTGATCATCTGTTGCCGATCCTCTTTTGCAGCAGCCTCTAACTTGCCCGCCAAAACAGCATCTTTCTGGATTTTTTCATAAAAATCTTTTGCACTTTCAATAGACATTCGGTTTCTCCTTTGTAAGGTGTTTAATAGGAATGATAAGAATGTACACATTGGCCACCAACGACCACAGATAATTATCTAATGAATATTGCGAGAAATCAAGTTTTATTCAATTTATATTTAATCAATATTCAATCATACTTATAAACGAGATAATCATGCGATTTACAAAAGAAAGCAGACCACAAATCAAACCATCTATTTTTTCATTTATTCTGCAAAAAAAGTCTATTGTGATGATGTTTACAGGTACAGACAGAATTATATTGCCCCCTTTAAAGAGTTTTGAAAGGCGACTGCTAATGCTACTAGATGGCAGGCATAGTGTTGAAGAAATAGCCGAGCAACTTACAGCTAAAGAGGATAAAATTGAGATAGACAAGATTCTCAAAATGATTGATAGGTTCGATAAACAGCTCCTATTGGAAAATGTTACTGACCCTCACCAATCAAATCTGCCATATTATGACCGTGAACGTTATTCACGACAGCTCCTTTATTTCGCGGGCTTTGAACGAAATGGAATTGAGTACAGCCTCTTGCAACAGCACAAAATAAAGACTTGCCACGTCCTTCTTTTAGGAGCCGGAGGTTTTGGCTGCCACGTATTTGATCAACTTATTTCCTGTGGGTTTGGTAAAATTACTGTGGTGGATTATGATACAATAGAGCTAAGTAATTTAAACAGACAGTCGATGTATGGACACAACGATATAGACCGGCCTAAACTTGACGTATTGCGCGAACAGGCTTTACGACAAAATCCTCATATCGAATACCGGTTTTTAAACCGTAAAATAACCAGCACCAGTGAGTGCGCAGAAATAATGCAGGGATGTGATTTTGTTATTAACTGTATCGATACTCCAAGGGAGAAAATCTTCACATGGATCAACGAAGCCAGTTACCAAACATCAGTACCAGTTCTGTTTGGCCTTGGAGCTCTAAAAAACTCGATCGCAGTAGGACCTATAGTAGTTCCAGGAACCACAATATGTTTCAATTGTTCCATGCCTCCAGAAGGCGTCATAAGTTTTGACGATCCGCTGATCAAAAAAATTAACGAGCAACACCAGCATGGCATTATCATTCCGTATATAATGATGGCAACAGGGATGATGGTCAACGAAACACTTAAACATGTGACAGGGCATGTACCCTGTTTACTGTATAATAGACGAATTTCTCTCAACCTTTATAACTATGAAAAAACAGAGGAAATATTCACCCCTCGACGGGAATGTTCCTTTTGTGCGGGAATAGAGGTGTAATATGGCCCGAGCTCAAATCAATGACTGCTCAATAGCCTACTCTGTGGCTGGCAAAGGCATACCAGTAGTTTTTGTTGGTGGACTCGGTATGCCAAAGGAAGGGTGGCACTTTCAGATACAATACTTTAAAAACCACTTCAAAACTGTGGTTTTTGATAATCGAGGTGCGGGTGAATCTGATTCTACTGTTGGCCCCTACTCTATATCGCAAATGAAGCAGGACTTACTCAGTTTGATAGATCACCTTAATCTGGATGCAATACACCTTGTGGGCACTTCCATGGGGGGATTTATCTGTCTCCAGTTTGCGCTTCAACATCCAGAAAGACTCCTGTCTTTGACTATTTGTAACTCCTCTGCATTTATCCCTAAAAAAACCCGCGCTCTTTTGCGATCATGGCAAGAAATAGAGACACAGGAAGTCCCTATAGAGATACAGGTTGAAGAGCAGATGCACTGGGTCTTCCCTAAAACATTTTTCACACAAAAGAACCAACATGAGATGATTAAACATCAGTTGATCCAAAGTGCGGAGAAAAAATGTCAACAAAGCTATAACGCTCAGGTGGAGGCGTGCATGGGGTTTGATATTTCAACCCGTCTCAATGAGATTGTCCCCCCTCTTTTTGTCGCTTCGAGCAATGACGACCTTATTTGCCCACACAAATATTCTGAGGCTATACATAAGGCAATCCAACATTCAAAGTACCAGTTATACAAAAACGGAGGCCACTGTATTCACATCTCTCTAGCCGACCAACTCAATCGAGATATTCATCAATTTATTAATGAACAAAGGCTGCCGTCAGTTTTAGGGCAAATCTAGAATTAAATTTATGAGACGGATTTTGATACACTTTTCGGAATCTGCTTACCATCGAACTTCAGCCAGCTTTAAAAATCATTTTGGTATCGGTGAAAATATTCGTCCTTCAACACTCTCATGGATTATGATCAGGTTTCAGATTCCGGTTTTACTGTTAGGATTTTGAGGCAGCTGAATCATCGAGATAGGAATAGTATAAATTTGCAAATTTGCTTAACATTGCCAATACAAGCTACAACCACTCCGGTTGCCTGTTTCCCTGAAGTCTCGGTAGACATCCTCATGCTGGGTAGCATTTTACTCATTTGTTGCTACCAGTGCCACCATGTATCATTTTCGAATTATTATATAAGCCCCCCTATTGCCTAACACATTATCTTTTGGTAAATAGCTAAATTAAAGTCACAAGATTTCTGCATAATCGTTTTCTATTACCATGCCCATGGGTCGAACAGCGGCATCCATATCATCATCGACAGCGAGCAGTCAGTTGACTTGTTGAAAGCTCTCTGCTTAAGGCGGAAAAGTTTTAGCCGGGTGAAGTAATCAGGGGGTAAGCCCCATTTAAACTATAAAGATTCATGCTCGAAGGCATAGCCGAAGATGTTAACGAATACTCAAAACGTTTATAGACTTGCCGGTATTAAAGTGTGCCTCAACTTTTTGATTTTTATGAAAGGATAACCAATGACGAATAGACATTCTATGCTGTTTTGCGGGGGATTATTTCTGGCAGTGCTTATGATGCTATCTATGTTGGAATTGGCAGGCTGTAAAAGTGGAGAGGCCGCTGCATCAGGGCAGGCTGGCAAGGCTCTAAAGATGAAGATGACGACGGATATCCCGGCATCTATTATGATACCTGACAAAGTCGATACAAGGCTGGGTACTCTTGAGTTCTTTGACGGATTCCCTTCGGATGAGACTGCTCAAAAAATGCATGCCTATCTCTATTTCCACAGGGCGGTCGATGTATTTCTAGATGAAATGAGTGCTGCATCCATTTACGCAGTTCGTGAAGGCTTCAGGAGTCTGGGAGTCCATGAATGTAACCAGATGGCCCTCTTTGAAACCCTTATGGATTCCAAAGCACTGTGGCTTACAGCAAATACGGAAACAGTATATGCCTCAAATTTTTTAGATTTAAAAAAAGACGGACCGATAGTGATAGAATCTCCACCCAATGTTCTTGGTATTTTAGACGACATGTGGATGCGTTATGTTGGCGATATCGGGAATGCAGGCCCAGATAAAGGTCAGGGAGGCAAGTTTCTGATCCTTCCTCCTGAATACAAAGACAATGTTCCTGAAGGTTACCATGTGTTTAGATCCAAAACATACGGGGTGTGGTTTATAATCAGGGGATTCCTGGTCAATGGAGATCCCGCACCGGCAGTGGAAAGTTTCAAGACAGGACTCCGGATCTATCCTCTTAAAAAAGCTGATAATCCTCCGCCAATGGATTTTAAAAATGGTTCGGGTGTGCCCCACAATACCATTCACGCAAATAATCATGAATTTTATGAAGAGCTTAATGCTGTTGTGCAGGAGGAGCATGAAGACGCTATAGATGTTGATAGAAAAGGCAGACTCGCCCTGCTAGGGATTGTAAAAGGTCATTACTTCAAACCGGATGACCGTATGAAATCAATCATGGATGAAGCGGCCTTTACAGGCGCCGCCATAGCCAGAACCATATCCTGGGCTTCCAATGACCCATCGGTCACTTTTTATGAAGATGATCCCACCTGGTTCAGCGCCTTTGCCATTGGAAATCATGAGTTTATGGCTAAAGAGGGGTGGCTCCATCGGGATGCACGCACAATGTTCATGTACAATGCCATAGGCATCACCCCGGCCATGGCAGTAGCCATGCCCGGTATCGGCTCTCAATATGCAGCCGCAGCAAAAGATTCGGAAGGCAACTGGCTTGATGGAAGCAAAACCTACAAGTTGACGCTGCCCCCCAATGTTCCTGCCAAGGATTTCTGGTCCGTGGTGCTTTATGATTCGCAAACCCGTTCCATGCTGCAGACCGATCAGCAGTTTCCGAGCCTTAACAGCCAGAGCGCAGAAGTAAAAATAAATGCAGACGGTTCAACAGATATTTATTTTGGCCCCGAAGCTCCGGAAGGTCAAGAGAACAATTGGGCACAGACGGTTCCAGGTAAAGGCTTCTGGCTTATTCTTAGACTGTATGGTCCTTTGGATCCATGGTTCGATAAAACCTGGCGGCCGGGTAAGATTGAAATGGTTAAGTAGATTTTCGACATACATTAAGGAGTGGTGAACATGAATTTTAAAAAAGGTAATTTATTTAGTGTCGGACTTTTGCTTTTAGCCATTGTATCAGCACCTGTCTATGCCGTCGAAAAAAAGTCAGGTGCATCTGAAAAAGTACCTGTCACCCTGGACAAGTTTGCCACTGCTGAAACGCACTTTATGATGCAACTTGGCATCGAGTCCCAGAATAGTTTTGGCAAATGGTTTCATGATCGTGGATTTACGCCCATCGACAAACAGAATGTGGTACGGATGAACCGGGACACCTTATACTCCTCAGTGGTGCTTGATCTCACAGAATCCGCCACTATTATCAAGCCCGATACACAGGGCCGCTACCAATCGCTCCTTGTAGTAAATGAGGGACACTTTGCCACACTGGTAGCCTACAAACCAGGAAAGTACACGCTGACAGAGGAAAAGATGGGGAGCCGGTATGTTGCAGTCATTGTGCGAACGCTTGCTGACGCGGAGGACCAAGATGATCTGGACGAGGCTCACAAGGCTCAGGACGGGCTGAAATTATTCCAAAAGTCCAGAGGCAAGTTCGAGGTTCCTAATTGGGATCGTGAAGCACTTAAAGAAATGCGTGAGGCATTAAAAATATTGGGTAAATATCTGCCGATTCGGGACACTGCCTATGGCGGCAACATCGAAGAAGTCGATCCGGTTGCACATATTGTCGGTACTGCCGATACATGGGGCGGTTGGAAGCCTGAGAACGCGGTTTACAGGTCCTATGTCCCTCAAAAAAATGATGGCAAAACACCTTATATACTGACGCTCAAGAACGTGCCTGCGGCAAAAGACGCTTTCTGGTCCATCAGCGTTTACAACGCTGATGGGTTCTTTCAGGATAACGAGCACAATAAATATGTCATCAACAGCCGTAAAGCGAAAGCTGATAAAGACGGTTCAGTAACGATACACTTTGGAGGTGATTCGTCAAAAGATAATTTTCTTCCGATTATGCCCGGATGGAACTATATGCTGCGAATATACCTACCCCAGAAATCGTATTTTGACGGTACATGGACAGCACCGGAGGCAAAGCCTGCAAAATAAACAACAGCAACAACACTTCAGTGGGGCGTCCTTGAGGAACCCAGGGTGAAACGGGATCTTCAACCAATAAACTGAGTTGAAGTGGAGAGTTGAATAGCAGTGTTTTGAAGCCTGGGGGAAACCCAGAAGGGAGGAAGAAGATGAAAACCTGTGTGGCAGTTTTAACAACTTTTGGACTGGTATATTTGTTGGGGTTCGTTTCTCTTGCGAAATCTTCCCAAGGCGAAGATGCCGACCTCGCCCAGGACCTGGCAAACCCAATTGCTGACCTTATCACACTGCCAGTTCAAATGAATTATGATTCAAATATTGGTCCTAGTGATGAGGGGACCAAAATACAGACCAATATCCAGCCTGTCATACCTTTCGGGCTTAATGAAGAATGGAACATTATCACTCGAACGATTATGCCAGTTATCTACCAGGAGGACATTGTACCCGACGCAGGTTCGCAGTTCGGGCTTGGGGACACGAGCTTGACCATGTTCTTTTCCCCGAAAAAGTCGAATCCTGGTGGGATTATGTGGGGAATCGGTCCGATACTGCTTGCGCCCACAGCAACCGAGCCGCAACTTGGTGGGGAGAAATGGGGCGCTGGGCCAAGCGGAATCGTGTTGAAAGAGATTGGAAGCTGGACGGTTGGAGCATTGGCCAATCATGTCTGGTCTTTTGCAGGAGATAGCGATCGCTTGGATATCAATAACAGCTTTATTCAACCCTTTGCGGCCTATACCTGGCCAACAGCCTGGACGGTATCTCTACAATCTGAAACTACCTATAACTGGGAAAGTGAATCATGGTCGGTGCCTATCAACTTTGCAGTTTCCAAACTTGTATGGATGGGTAAGCTACCGGTCAGTTTGCAGGCTGGAGTCGGTTATTGGCTGGAGAGTCCGGATAGCGGCTCTGAAGGGTATCGCTTTCGCCTCCAGGCAAACTTCGTTCTGCCAAGGTAGATTGGGCCGGGTGACCCTTTCCTACGAGGTGATTAAGAAAAGCATAGATCGTGCTCAAGTGACAACTTACCGATGAAGCTTTTAACCCCCGATCCTGCTCATATTCTACAAAAGCACTGATACCACGAATCGTCAATGTCAATATTGAACGCCCATGTGTATCAAGAAAATATAAAAAGTGTAGGATCGCATCACTGCTATTATCGATAGTCCGTAAGGAAAGATTCTTGATGTATTTTTCTCGCAAGTGCTCTACAGCAAGATTATCTCCAGGTAGATTGCTCGTTTTAATGCGGTTGATCCAGCGATCCAGTGTGCGCCGTTTATCAGATAGCACAGTGGTGGCTGGTATTCCCCGAGTGGGGTAAATTTGTGGAGTTGAGTGATATTCCCGGTTTGGTACGTCTTTGCGTATACCTACGGCTTCGGTCATTTTGTCCTCCTTTTTCTTTTGATGAAAAAACAGGATGTTAATGACCAAATTATAACATATTTATTCGGCTATATTTTGTTACGTAGATCCAATAATAGCTTCAACCATTACGACTACGTGTGTCCCTGCAGATCCACAGTGGCAGTAACATTAAGATATTGTTGATGATATACATCTTCGAGGTGGCTATGTTAACCAATTCCTCACTGGTTCAATTAGTGGATTTTTTGCTTTAAATAAAGCAAATACCCCCCTGAATTGATTTGCGCTATTCGCTCTTTTTCACATCTAAGAAAAGATGGGAAAAATCAACTGGCTCTTCAATATCTTCGTTGTCCGGCACGTACACCTCTCTCTTTTTCCGCTCAATTTTCTCGCACTCTTCCTTAAAGCGACGTTTAAAAAGACGCTCGGGAAATCCAGGATCAGCGAGATAACCGAAGATGTTTTTGCGAGCACGGTTGAGTATTTCGGCAACCAAGCCCTCCTTTTCCTTCACTGATATAAAATTCCGTTCATTGACCTGGGTAAGCCTAACATCCGATCCTAAGGCGGCACGAATCTCTATAATCAATTCCGGCTCTCCACTCACCAGACTCCAAAAGCTTTCAGAGACCGAGACTACGGCATCGTAGCGCACTGAAACCTGCCAGCGATCACCGGCCACCCTTCGGGAGTCATCATAAAACCTTACCACAACGCCGTTTTCCAGTTGCTCATCTTCCAGGTATTTCACTTCAGCTTCCATGTTGTATTACCACCTCATCGTTTTGCGCGGTTCAGCAGTCGATGTAAAGATATTATCCTTCTGACAGCCGCTTGATTTGCCGACGAAGAGCAAATATTTCAGCTTCATATTGCCGATCTTTGGTGAGCATCTGTTTTTTCTGCTCTTTCAATTGCTGTCTCAGGGCCATCATTCTTTGCCGATATCGAAGTAAAAAATCCACAGCATCAAGAGAAAACCCCATATCTTCATGTAAATGCCGAATGAGTTTGAGTTTTTGCACTTCAGCAAAACATAATCCCTTTTTGCCATGAATCATCTTATGACATGAAATCAATTCTTCACACTCACAAAGGCGGATAAATTGCCTGGAAACCTTTGCGAGGGTGGCCGCTGTTGTGTAATCGAAATGGACATCCGGGGTATCGGAATAAATTACAACCTGATATTTATTCATATTGTCTCTCAACTATAGATTCAGCAATATGCCTTTGTCGGTTAATGTATACCCTGCCATTGTTTGACCAAATCCTTTTCCTTTTCGGTCAATTTTTGAGGTAGAACTGTTTCCACTGTAACGTATAAATCTCCAAACTCACTGGACTTTTTGAGCTGTGGCATACCCAGACCCTTAAGCCTAAAAACCCTACCATTGCTCGTCTCTGGAGGAATATCTAGTTTTACAGTCCGATTGATACCTGAAACGGATAACTTGCCTCCAAGCAGCATTGTGAAAAGATCTACCTGCACAGTAGTGGCCAGATCGTTATTGTCGCGACGTAAACGATCATCAGGTAACACTGTGATATTAAGAAACAGATCCCCTGATGGACCACCACTGATTCCTGTCCCTCCCTGTCCTTTTAGTCTAACGCGTGAACCGGTTTTCACCCCAGGTGGAATTTTGGCATCAACCTTACGACCGTCTTCCCACTCCAGAGATCGTTTCGTGCCGTGAAATGCCTCATGGAGTGTCACCTGGACGGAATGCTCCATATCCTGCCCTTGCCTTGATCTTGGTTGTTGGTAGAACCGCTGCCCACCCATGCCAGCGCCCCCTTGCTGGCTTGCATTTCCGCCAAACAGGTTATCAAAAAAGGGAGAACTTCCACCTTTAGTACCAAACAATTCCTCAAAATCCTCAGGATTGACTGTACGATAGGTATCACTCTGATGACTATCAGATTGTTTTTGATTCCAATTAAAATCCTCGTGGTTACCTCCTGACTGCTGGTGATTTTTCCATTGAGAACCGAATTGATCATACTCTTTTCTCTTTTGAGGGTCGGACAAAACCTCATGAGCCTCATTTATATCAAAGAATTGTTGTTTCGAGGATTCAGAATCAGATGTAACATCAGGATGATGTTTTCGTGCAAGCTTACGATATGCTTTCTTGATTTCCTTTGCATCAGCACCTCGGTCTAAACCCAAAATGGCGTAGTAATCTTTATATTCCATCATTCGCCTTATCTGTTCGATTTTTTACCAGTGCAAAAAAGCCTACTTCCCGGATACCACTAAAACCCTTGCGGAGCGCAACAATTCGTTGCGATACAGATAGCCCTTTTGTTCGACTCTTGCCACTGTATTTGCCGGTATTTCAGGATGTTGTATCATTCCGATAGCCTCTTGCAGAGTTGGGTCAAAAGGCTTGCCCCAGGCATCAATTTCCTGCACATCATACTTCGTTAAAAATTTATTGATTAAGTTGCGGATCAATTCGACTCCATCTAAAATGTTTTTGCAGTCTTCCTGGTGCGTAAGATGCATCAGGGCCATATCTATACCATCAGCAATTGGTAGCACGTCCCTAAGAAGTTCTTTTTTTTGTTGATCAACTTCCTGAGCAGAACTACGAATTAATCTCTTTTGGGTATTCTCCAGATCTGCCAACATATATAAATATTTTTTCTTCCAAACGGCAGCCTCATCCATGTCTTGGCTATTGTCCTGATTTATTTCTGTAAACTCGTCTACCATGAGCATTCTCTCCTCGGTTAACTGCTGGCATCAAATTCAAACAGTACATAAGAACTCACTGGAGCCATTGTCCAGGATTCCTTCGGTAATGATTTTTATTGCTGATTCTCTTTTACCCCTACGAGAGGAAACACCCAGCACCTCTTTACAGAAGCTTGTTAAATTCTAGACAAGACATACGGTTGTTTCTTTTCCGGGGACTGATTGCTTTTCTTTCCTGCCTATACTTTCTGTGATCCTAACCGCAAGGCCCTCGAATATTTTCTTAGTAACAATATCTCCTTCCAAGAGCATTAAAGGTGTACCTGCATCTGCTGCACTGCAGATTTCTTTTGACAGAGGAATCGAACAAAGTGTTTCAATATCTGTTAACGGGTCATCAGCGGAGCCCGGTTTCGCTTTTGAGAAGTAATGATTGTGATGACCACAACTACTACAAACCCCATAACTCATGTTTTCGACAATGCCGATAATCGGAATTTCACACTCCTGGAACATACTTACGGCTCTTCGCACATCATCCAGAGCTATATTTTGTGGAGTTGTGACTAAAAGAACACCGTCACATTTTATTTTATGAGCAAGCGTGAGAGGGATATCGCCCGTTCCAGGGGGTAAGTCTATGACCAGATAGTCAAGAGATCCCCAGAATGTTTTTTGAATAAACTGCAATACAGTCCCACTGGTAAGGTTTCCTCGCCAGGTAAGGGCTTTCCCTTTGTCCACAAGATAACCAATAGACATGGTTTTAATACCATGACGTTCTATTGGTAAAAGATATTCAGATGTAAGAACTTCTGGTTTTTCAGTTACTCCAAGCATTGTTGGGAAGGACGGACCATAAATATCACCGTCCATAAGACCCGTTTTGAATCCAAGTTTACTAATAGCTACTGCAAGGTTGACTGCAGTGTTTGATTTACCAACCCCACCTTTACCTGAACCAACCAAGAGAATATGTTTAACGCCACTCACTCCTTCGGTTGCAACATTAACTTTGCCAAGGTTTACTATAACTTTATCAAAACCTATATCTGCCAGGGCCTTTTCTACTTGTTGTATAAATATCCTCTTCTTATCAGAATCGTCAGATATCAAATTAACATCAATGATAACACGATCGTCTTTCATTTCTATGTTCTTCAGTAAATTAAGTGAGTTGATAGACCACTTTAATGTTGGTTCAACAAGGGAATCAAAAACTGCATTTATGGCTTGAGCCTCTTTATTGGTCATGTTCTCTCTTCTCTTGATTAAGGATATCGTGTAAGAAATTATGATTACTATCAGCGGATTCTGCCCACTGGCTAATCAATGTAGAAAGAATTTCATGGAGTCCTGGGTACGTCAAAAGAAGTCTGTTTGAAGCGGTCACCGCATCAGAATCGGTATCAATATAGACCAGTCCTTCTTGGGCTGCATATTCTAAGCTAGTCCAGACCGAGGGTCTTTTAATTTTGATATAATCAATAAATCCTTGTGACTTAGTCATGTTCTGTTCCTATGATATCTTACAACAACCTCAAACCCTCAAGGATAATTCAGTTCCCTTGAGGGGATGACAACAAGCCGTTTTGTTACATAGATTGGAACTCATCAGCTCATTCAAGTTTTTCGGGGGATTGCATGGTTACATCATTCCACCCATTCCACCCATGCCGCCCATTCCTCCTGGCATGCTGCCTCCATCATTTTTATCATCAGGAAGATCCGCAATGATGCACTCTGTTGTCAGAAGCATGCCCGACACAGAGGCCGCGTTTTGTAATGCTGTGCGTGTTACTTTTGCCGGATCAATAACACCTGCTGCAATAAGATCTTCGTACTCTTCTGTTGCAGCATTGAAACCATAAGCTCCTTCAAGAGTTTTAACCTTCTCGACAACAACAGATCCTTCACGGCCTGCGTTGTTTGCGATCTGTCGAATTGGCTCTTCAAGGGCTCGTACAAGGATGTTTTTACCAAGTGCCTGTTCACCTTTTAGTTCAAGAGCAGCAAGCGCACCCAGGCAGCGAATGTAGGCGACTCCACCACCAGGAACAACACCTTCTTCTACCGCTGCGCGAGTTGCGTTCAGGGCATCTTCGACACGAGCCTTCTTCTCTTTCATTTCAATCTCAGTAGCGGCACCAACATTGATAACAGCAACACCACCGATTAATTTTGCCAATCGTTCCTGGAGCTTCTCACGATCATAATCGGATGTGGTATCTTCGATCTGGGTACGGATCTGTTTCACACGGGTTGCAAGCTTATCTTTGTCACCGTTACCATCAACGATGGTTGTGGTATCTTTGTCGATCACAATGCGCTTTGCACTACCAAGATCGTCGACAGTAATGTTCTCAAGTTTGATTCCGAGATCTTCGGTAATCACCTGTCCACCAGTTAGGGTGGCAATATCTGCAAGCATCGCCTTTCTGCGATCACCAAAGCCAGGAGCTTTAACGGCTGCAACGTTCAGAGTACCACGCAGCTTATTAACAACGAGGGTCGCAAGGGCTTCGCCATCAATATCCTCAGCAATAATGAAAAGGCTTTTACCCATCTTGACAACTGACTCAAGGATTGGCAGCAGATCCTTCATGTTCGATAATTTTTTCTCGATGAGCAGCAGATAAGGATCATCCATTCTCACTTCCATACGATCCGGATCAGTAACGAAGTAAGGAGAGAGGTATCCGCGGTCGAACTGCATACCTTCAACCACATCAAGGGTGGTCTCCATTGACTTAGCTTCCTCAACGGTGATCACACCTTCTTTTCCAACCTTATCCATGGCTTCGGCAATGATGTTACCAATGGTCTCATCACTATTAGCGGAGATGGTTCCAACTTGAGCAATTTCCTTCTGCTCTTTGGTCGGGGTAGCAATTTCCTTAAGCTTACTCACGACTACTCCTACAGCCTTATCGATTCCCCGCTTGAGTTCCATCGGGTTGGCGCCGGCAGCAACAAGTTTAACGCCTTCAGTATAGATAGCCTGGGCAAGAATGGTTGCCGTGGTAGTACCGTCACCGGCAACATCAGAGGTTTTAGAAGCAACCTCTTTCACCATTTGGGCTCCCATGTTCTCAATCTTGTTCTTTACCTCGATCTCTTTGGCAACGGTGACACCATCCTTAGTGATGGTCGGGGCACCATAAGATTTTTCAATCAGGACGTTACGGCCTTTTGGGCCAAGGGTTACTTTTACTGCGTCTGCAAGAATGTTAACTCCGGCAAGAATCGCCTCGCGGCCTTTCGAACCATATCTGATATCTTTTCCAGCCATTCTAGTTTTCTCCTGTATCTTTTAAAACAATTTATTGTGGGTTGAAATAATGGTTACAACAGCTTGTTATCCCTCGATTACTCCAAGAACATCATCTTCGCGCATGATTAGATAATCCTCTCCATCAATCCTTACATCGGTTCCACCGTATTTAGAAAAGAGTACGGCATCACCTTTTTTTACCTGTAGAGCGACGCGCTCTCCTGAGTCGTTCAGTTTGCCAGGGCCAACCTCGACTATTTTACCCTCTGCAGGTTTTTCTTTAGCGTTATCAGGAATAATAATGCCACCAGCTGTTTTCTCCTCTTCTTCAACCCTCTTAACGAGAATGCGATCATGTAATGGGCGGACCTTCATTGTTTTCTCCAATGATTTGATATTAAAAAGCTAGCACAACCGCTGCTCTCTTTGGAACAATTACTGCAGCGCTAATCCAGATGATAGTTACTTTTTATCATACGTCAATTTATATTCATTTTATCAAATATTATTAAATATTACTTTTTTTACATACGGAGCTGTGATAACATACCTTTAACATTAATACGAACTTGCAAAAGGACAGCAATGACAGAGAGAGAGATCGAAAAAGAGATAATTTTGCAAGTTGATGCAGATGAGCTCAAAAAAAGGCAATCGGTGAGAACAACATTCAAGCTGCCGGAGCAAACCATCAACCTACTTAAATTATCTGCAAAACACTTAGGTATTAAACAGAAGACACTACTTGATCAGTTGATTGAAGACGAGACGGTTCTCGACATATTGGCTAAAGAGGCCCAGACGCACTGTCGCAATGATGATGACTGTCGACCTAAAACATTTGTCCTCAGTAGGAAGGCCTTAGATCTCATCGATATTATGTTGGATCGATATGATATAGCACGTGACATTCTTGTAGAGTTATCAATCACTAGACTTGCTCCGTACATTGAGTCTTTGTCCGAAACTCATGATCAACGACGATCGCTACTGAAAGAAATGGATAAATACAAAGGGCTTTTAGAAGATTTATCAAGCAAGGCCAAAGCGACATTTAAAGAGGAGGATCCATTTCAGATGAAACTTGCGAAACTAACCCAAACAACACAAAAAAGTGTTGGTGAACTCAGGAGATTAGTCAAGGACAAGGACGATTTTTTTTACACTTAACATCCAGTGTATAGCAGAGTTTTGAAGAGGAGATGCCTGTGTTTCAACGTGCAATTATTACCCATGGAGGTGCTGGATCTGCTCCTCAAAATTTCGATGGCCCGCAAACGGCAGCAAAAATTGGGATGCAGTTGCTGGAAAAAGGAAGATCATCCTTAGAGGCAGTTGTCCATGCTGTGAGATTTTTAGAAGATGACCCTCGATTTAATGCTGGGATTGGCTCTCAGCTACGAGCTGATGGCCGGACTATTCAGATGGATGCATCATGTATGCTCAGTACTGGTGAATTTGGGGCAGTAGCCTGTGTAGAAGAAATTCAAAATCCCATTGAACTCGCACAGGGGGTATTACTCCATTCTCCTCACATCCTCCTCGTAGGTGACGGAGCTCGGTGTTTTGCAAAAGTTCACAACATACCAATTGTCTCTTTAACTAAAGCAGGAGTTAGAACGGCACATTGTAACGATACATTGCCTGCCTGCGATACAGTCGGTGCTGTGGCTTATGATGGTAATCTTTTTGCCGCTGCCTTGAGTTCAGGAGGGTTGCAGGGAGCAGCCCTCGGACGTGTTGGTGACGTACCTCTGCCAGGTTGCGGACTTTTCTGCGGACCAGCCGGAGCCGTAGCATGCACAGGAGATGGGGAGTTCATCGCCCTCAAAATTCTGGCCAAAGAAGTTTATGGTTGGCTCGAAGAAAAAATGAATCCAAATGAAGCTGCAGAAAAAGCAATGACACTTTTTGACGACTCTGTAGATCTTGGACTTATCATTTTAACCCTTAACGAATTTGCGTCTTTGGCTCGTAATGGAATGGCCTGGTCTCATCTTTTGGAGCATCACTAATTATGGCATTAAACCCAAAATTTCTCGGTCGTCTTATTGCGATTGGTGGAAATGAAGACAAGGTTAATGATTTACTTGTACTCAAACGTGTTGTTCAGGAAGTTTGCAAAAAAAACTACAAAGTAGCTGTAATCACCACGGCAAGTGAAGAACCAGATCTACGCGGCAAAGAATACCACGGGGTCTTTAGTACTCTTGGGGCTTCTTCAGTCAATATATTAGATATTACCACCAGAGAACAGGCAAACGATAGCCTTCTTGCCCAATCCATTGAAGAGATGGATCTGGTTTTTGTGGCCGGTGGCGATCAACTCCGCCTAACGTCTGTATTGGGCGGAACGGAAGTGCTAGTGGCTATCCAAAATCGACTTAAAGCTGGGGCTCTTATTGCCGGAACAAGTGCCGGAGCTGCCGTCTTTTCAGATACCATGATTTATGAAGGGAAAAGTGAAGAAGGGCTCATTAAAGGCAAAGTTCTTACTACTGCTGGTTTTGGTTTTGTAGAAAAAATTATCTTTGATACGCATTTTGTCGCGCGTGGCCGAATTGGGCGTCTAGTACAGATTGTCACCACGAATCCAACCTGTATTGGAGTAGGGATAGGAGAAGATTCGGGTGTCATTCTCAAAGGAGATGGAACAATCGAGACCATAGGGACTGGCCAGGTAATTATCGTTGATGGGGGTGATATCGGTCATTCTAACATAATCGACATCGAACCAGGCGAACCCATTGCAGTGGAAAATATTCGCATACACTCCTTAGTAAATGGCTATGGATACGATTTTAAAAGCAAACGCTTTTTGCAACCGAAATCACAGACAAAAACCAAGGAGTCTTAAGTGATAGAAATAAAAGAATTAAGAGCTCTTCGCGGCCCCAATAGATATACTCGGCACTCAGCCATTTTCATGGTGTTGGATATTAAGGAATATGAACAACGACCATCCTCCAAGATAGAGGGATTTGCTGATCGACTCGTTGGTCTTATTCCCAGCTTCCAGGAGCACGGGTGTTCTATTGGCTCCCCCGGCGGCTTTATCCAGAGACTCGAACGGGGAACCTGGGCAGGCCACATCATTGAGCATATTGCCATTGAGCTACAATGTCTCGCTGGAATGGAAGTTGGTTATGGCAAATCCTTTGACACTGACCAGCCGGGGATATACATCATCGTCTTTCGGTATCGCATTGAGTCTGCTGGCCTAAAGGCCGCACAAGAAGCTGTGCTGCTCTTCGAAGCTGTCGCTGAAGGGAAAAGCGTCGAGGTCGAGAAGATTGTTTCTGAGCTCAAGGTGTTACGCGAAGAAGATATGTTAGGACCAACGACCTGGAGTATTGTCAAAGAGGCACAGTCGAGGGACATCCCTTTTATCCGGCTGAACGAAGACAGCTATATTCAATTGGGATATGGTGCGAGTCAAAAAAGGATACAAGCCTCAATAACAAGCCAGACTTCGGCTATTGCTGTTGAGGTTGCCGATGAAAAGACCCAGGTAAAGAGGCTTCTGGAAAAATCTGGCATTCCTGTTCCATATGGCCAGGTAGTTTTGACAGAAGAAGATGCTGTTGCAGCATATAAAGACCTTGGTGTCGCGGCTGTAGTTAAGCCTGATGTGGGAAATCATGGCAATGGCGGTACAATTGACATTACCGATATAGATCAGTTAATACGTGCTTTTAAGGTTGCTAAAGCTTACCACTCCAATGTCATAGTTGAAGAATACGTCAAGGGCTCCGACTTTAGGCTCCTGGTTATAAACGGTGAGTTTGTGGCGGCAGCAAAGCGGGAACCTGCTCATGTTGTTGGAGATGGAAAATCGTCCATTGCAACACTCATTAAAGAGGTGAATAGAGACCCACGCCGCGGGTTTGGTCATGAAAAGGTTCTTACTCAAATCGAAATCGATGATATGACGGAAAGGCTCCTGTGGCAGGGAGGGCTTTCAGTACAATCGGTCCCTCTAAAAGGAGAGACTATTTATTTAAAAACCACCGCCAATATCAGCCAAGGAGGTACTGCAACCGATGTTACAGATGAAGTACACCCTGATATTCGTCTTATGGCTGAACGAACGGCTCGGATCATTGGTCTCGATGTTGTTGGCGTGGACGCCTTAGCACAGGATATCTCGCTCCCCTTAGATCAATCAGGCTTAAAAGTGGTTGAGGTGAATGCAGCACCAGGGTTTCGGATGCATCTGGAACCGACACATGGTCTTCCTCGAAATGTCGCAAAGCCCCTTATCGATATGCTTTTCCCTGTGGACTATGAACCTGTTCCAGTTTTGGCTATAACCGGTACCAATGGCAAAACAACAACCTGTAAACTCATCAGCCACACCTTGAAGTATTCTGGGAAAAAGGTTGGTCTGGCCTGCACTACAGGCGTTCTCATTGATGGCATTCCTATTGTGAATGGCGATTTCAGCGGCCCTGAGGGCGCAGGAATTGTACTCAGAGAACCTACTGTGGACCATATTGTTCTGGAGGTAGCTCGGGGAGGCATTGCCCGAAGAGGCCTTGGGGTCGAAAAAGTTGATGTGGGAGTTTTATTAAATATCGGGAGTGACCATCTGGGAACAGATTGGATCGAGACCCAGGAGGAGTTGAGTCTCGTCAAGTCTACGGTAATTGAAGCTGTAAAGGCTACTGGTACTTCAGTTTTAAACGCTGACGATAGTGTCACCATGGATGTTTTAGATCGTGCTTGCGGAAATATTATTTTATTTTCTCTCAAACCTGACAATAAAATAATTATAGAGCATGTACGCGCCGGAGGAACTGCTGTTACCGTGGACAAACGAGATGTTATCATAAGAAACAGCGAATTGGATATTGCAGTTTGTACCCTGGAAGAGATTCCCATTACCTTTGGCGGAATAGTTGACTTTAATGTCTCCAATGCACTGGCAGCAATCGGCGCTCTGTATGGCTTGAGTCTGCCCATTGAACAGATCCGCAATGGAGTTATGACGTTTTATCCTTCCGCAAACCAAAATCCAGGTCGAATGAATTTATTTGACTTTCAGACCTACAAAGTGCTTTTGGATTATGGTCATAATCTCGAATCAGCTCGTGCCCTGGCCAAGTTACTGCCACGAATTTTCCATGGCAGAAAAATTGCTTTATGCCACGGAACAGGGAGTCGGACCAATGAGCAAATCATTGAGTACGGCGAGGCCTTGGCTCTAGTCTACGATTATATCATTCTGACTGATTTTGACCCTCGTCATAGGCCGATGGGCGAAACCTCAGAGCTCATTTATGAGGGGTTGATTAAAGGTGGATTACAAGACGATAAAATTGAAATCATTGCAGAACCTGAAAAAGCGGTGGATTACCTTTTTTCAAAGGTAGAACCCGGTGACTTACTGGTCATTCATCCCGCGGAGCTTGAACCTGTTATGAGTCAGCTCATGGAGCGTTACACACAGATGCTATCACTTGCCTAAAAGTGATGCCGGAGAGAGATTTATAATGGGTCTCTGCCCTGTTTTGATACAAACAATCTAGCTCAGTTTAATGGTGCATCAAGCTAGATTTAAGAAAATAATTTAATACCCCAGATCTCTGGAGAGAGGCAACAAATGCAGAGAAGAACTGTTCATCAATGGAGAGATTGGCTGCTGGAATATATCGGTGAAAACAATTATGAATTGATCCAAAAAGAAACCCTAACTGTTACTACACTTACAGCCAAGGATCCCATGGATGCTGAAAACCAAAGTCAACTGATTATTAAAAACACAAAAGAAGAGAGAGCTTGAGACGGCTATGAAATTATTATCCCGGTAGGCATTAATGTTTATTTTTTCAAGCTTCACATAGACTGGATCTACGAGCTTTCAGTGAGTTATACAAGGTCGCTGTTTATCTCTTGCCGAATTACACCCTCTAGCTCTTAAGAAAGCTAATGTACGCACTCTCATTTTTGATAAACTCGAAAAAAGTACATTCGAAGCTCCAGATGGCTAAGTTATAAAGTTTGATATGCAGGTAAGCGACCTTGGGAGACTCCGAGTCGTTGCGTTTTTAATGGAGGTACGGCAATACATGTGGTATGCCGGGCCTTCATTAAAAACCTACAACGCAGGAGATCGGACTTTTTACGACGCCATCATTTTTGACTTTATGCTACAAGCCTTTGGAGGTGAAAATCAATTACTCCTCCTAACTGGTATTTTCATTGTAAATGTTTTTACAAGTCTTTTCATCTCAAACAGTCCGACAGCAGTGCTTTTCGCACTTGTAAACATCCTTGTTCGTGAGTCAGGAGGTTATAAATTTATTAATTACATAAAAATTGGCATACCATTATTTTTTTCCATGGCTTGATTATCAAAATTTTATAAGAGAAAACCAATGACATTTCCAAACTTTACAGATCTTTTAACAATAGCAGATCCGGCTGTCTTTTTAACAGGGCTAACAATTTTTATTGCACGTATTTTTGATGTTTCTGTCGGTACAGTAAGAACCATTGTGACTGTCCAAGGCCGTACGGTGTTATCATTTTTCCTGGCGGTTTTTGAAGTGACAATATGGATCACAGTTGTCAGCGCAGTGATAAGTCAGGTGAATGATAAGCCTATATTAATAATTTTCTATTCTCTAGGATATGCCACTGGCAACGTAGTTGGAATATTAGTCGAGAAACGGTTGGCTTTTGGCATGATTATTCTGAAAGTTTTCTCACTCAAATGTGGCCCAGAGCTCGCAAAGGCTTTCCGTGAGACAGGTCAGCCTGTAACCGTTTTTACAGGTGAAGGAAGGAATGGCCCGGTCCTGGAGTTATATCTGGCATGCCGTCGGCGAGACCTCAGATGGATGATCCCCAAAGTACATGAGCTGGATCAAGACGCTTTTTACGTAGTAGAACAGGCAAGAGATGTCAGTAAAGTATTAAAACCGGTGATGACCCCTCTGGGCGGATGGCGTCAGAGGCATAACCGTAAATAGAGACGATTCTACGATTTCAGACCTTTACTCAGTTTCTGGCTGGTAGGCATAACTACTGGTAATATTTATCTAGGCTAAATAAAATGGAAAATATCCAACCGCTTACATCATTTATAGTACGACTTATTGAGCAGGATATCGGCGAGGTAATAAAAATTCTTGAAGATACACCAAGAAAAGACAGCTATTTGGTAAAATGAGAATCCGGTCTAGCTAACAGTAGCTGTTACAACTTATGGTGT
Source organism: Desulforhopalus glucosivorans (assembly GCF_054397165.1). Taxonomy (NCBI): domain Bacteria; kingdom Pseudomonadati; phylum Thermodesulfobacteriota; class Desulfobulbia; order Desulfobulbales; family Desulfocapsaceae; genus Desulforhopalus; species Desulforhopalus glucosivorans. The sequence goes on along the minus strand of NZ_AP044854.1, from coordinate 5,358,253 downwards.
ATTTCCAAAATAGACTTTGGTGTGAGGCCAGGGGATCTCGATACCTTCCTGATCAAAACGATTCTTGATTCGCTTGCGTAGTTCTCCGGTCAGCCCCCACTGTTCTCCAGGTTTTGTAAGGCCACGAATGCAAATGTCAACACCATGATCCTCAAGATCGCTGACTCGCATCGCAGATGGAATCGTTGTTAAGTACCTTCCAAAACTGGGATCATCTTTCAGTTGCTGGCATACCTCATTTATCACTTGATAAACATGGCTGATATCCTCTTTATAAGCCACCGTTACATATAGATTAATCCTCGCCCAGTCTCTGGTCTGATTACTGGCAAACTTCACCTCGCTATGCGGTATTACATGCATCGTGCCATTTATTTCTCGTAATATTGTACATCTAGGACTTACCTCCTCAACTTCACCTTCCATTCCTGCAATGGTAACCCAATCACCAATCCGGTACCAGTCTTCCATAATAATAAAAAAGCCCTGGATATAGTCGCGAATGATGCTCTGAATAGCAAAACCAAGGCCCAGACTAGCAACACAGAGTGTCGCCAGTAAAGGGGTAATATTAAATTTAATAGCACCAAGAACCATCACAAAGACAATGATCCAAATGATAGTCGTGACAATTTTGGTAATGAAATATGCCATTGTTTTGGTGCAGGTGACTAGTTGATCATGTGATTCATCTCGAATCTTTGGGGTACCAGCTATTATTGCCCTTGGAATCATTTTTTTCTGAATAATATTTAAAACAATAGCGATGGCAAGAATGATCATCAGCTTTACCGCAACTGCCAGAACTGTAGTTAGATTAAAAGCGAAATCAAATGAAGACACGAGAGACTCCTTCAGGCGATTAGTTTGAGTTGAATGAGCGTAATATCAGGCGTAGGCGACAGAAGATCCCTCATACTATTTCACCTTGCGGGACTCTCTCATGATCGATCACATACGTGTAGTGGTAAGCATGAATTGGTTTATAGATATAGCGCGTAGCATTTACTTACCCTTTTGGTAAATTTCATACTATTTGATGCCCTTGTCGACACATGTGATTAGTCAGGATATTTTATGCTGAATGAGATGCTTATTGGCCGTCTGTCCTTTGAGAAGAGATCTCATACTTTGCCTTATTCCGGATCACATAATGTCAGCGATTTATCATTGAACTGAACCTTGCCAGAACGAAGTTAATTAATGTTGCTACATGCGAAGAATTAAGGTGCTTGACTGTGCAGGTGAACCTGCCTTCTTCTCTAAAATTGATCTGCAATGGAGCGAGCAATTGCCTAGTAGAGCTTCCAAGGCGAAGGTAAGCAATAAATCGCCTTTCCCTCTAGCTTGACGCCCTTCCTGTATATGTCGAAATCAGCTGAAAGGATCTGGTAAGAAAATTGCACCATTTTAAATGGAATAATACGCCACAAGCTGAAGGAATTTAATCACCTAAAGGTTGTTTGTCGGAACATAGTGCCGAGATACATTATCCCGAACAACTTGCCGTTTTTCACCTGTAGCAGTTAATGATACACAAATGCCCAAAATCTATGTATCCCTGAGCGCAGGACAAACCAACAATACATAGTTTTACAGCGCATTTACAAAACACTGTAGTGTTTTCAGGGACACAAAGATAAGTGCGCCATTATCCTTTCAACCTACCTGGGGTCTTCATAGAAGATATATGAAGTGGAATAATCACTAAATTCAAAATAGACCTTTTTCTCTCCACTATCCACTTCACCATTGAGGTTTGTATCAAGTATTCCGTAGCCGAAACGATAGGCGCGTTCTGATTTTCCACCCGTGGCAGTTGCAGTTGTGAGTTTATCAATTTTCATAAACCGCTTCACCAGTGTGTTTCCTGCATAGACTTCCAGAATACCATCGGTCCCTGTCCAGTTTTGTATGGATCGACCTATTTTATTCTGGGTCTCCTGGGTACAGGAAGATAGAAGTAAAATGAATACAGCAATCACAATTCCCAACCATTTCTTCATTGTTTATCCTTTGTATAATTCATTTTTTTTGCACCCCCATGGAGGGTATCAACCTTATCGGGATTCTCATTTTTCGTGTATTTACTCATCACTTAGTAAGCACTTAATGACAACATTACCAGCCAAAGAAAGTAATGATTAATCAAATTATGCCATTCTTTACACAATCATGACTCGAGAGACATCAACCGATTTTTGATGAATTTTTCCTCGAAGCGATTACCATGATACAATTTCGACAAGTACCCCATTTACTTGGCTCACAAGCGGTCATTACCCATTACAAGATAACAAAGAAATGACGAGACAATTCTCTGATTGAAGGGCAAATGTTCAAGGCAATGCCTTCACTGATGTAAACTGCATTTAAAACACCCAAAATCAGATACACTTCTATCATGTATAGCCCCAGCCCCAAGTGACATGGCTGTTGTACAATAATTTTCCAATTTCACATATGATTCAGCAATTATCCACTAACCAAATAGACGTCTGGCTTCTCCCCATCACCGGCTGGAGCCATGAAGACGTATCATTTGAAGTTATCGATCTGTTACTCACAGAAAACGAGCTGATAAGATACGAACGATTCCGCCCGACCAGCAAAAAGTCAGAGTTTATCGCATCCCGCATACTGCTGCGCCATATACTGAAAAGATATACAGATTGCGACACCAACCAAACTGAAGCAATTCCAGACGAAATGGGTCGCCCCTTCTGGTTTGAAAATAGTTTCCCACTCAATCTCTTCTTCAGCCTCTCCCACACAAAAGAGATGATCTGCTGCGCCATTAGCAAACATAGAGAAATCGGCTGCGATATCGAGTCTCTACAACCAAGAAAATACGAGAAGGATCTAACAGGACGGGTCTTCAGTACAAGGGAGCAGCAATTCTATAAAAACCTCCCGTACCAACTGCGTTCGGAGTTTTTTTACAGATCATGGACCCTCAAAGAAGCCTTTATAAAAGCTGTAGGCCAAGGCCTCAGAGTCCCTCTTCAATCACTATCGTTTACCTACGCTGCTGAAAAGGACGCCACCTTTAAGGTGTCTCCCAAAGATCTGGGTGACAACTGGACAACCACACCCTACACCTTCAAAAGCTGTATCCCTGCTCCCAACTACAGTCTTGGAATAGCAACACCGCTGGAATCACCAGAGATCACTCTGATAACGTCTCAACTCGACGGAGAACTGATCATATAAGAAATTTTAGCAGGATTATTCCTTTACATCCTGGACTAAAGGCTTCCTATAAGAGCATCATCCACAGCATCAAAACTCTCTACAATGGCGTCAGCCTGTGTAAAATCATGAGCTTTTGTAAATTCATTGGGAATTGCAATTGTCTTCATGCCCGCTTTCTTTGCTGCAGTAAGCCCTGGCCCTGAGTCTTCAAAGGCGACTGATCTCATACCACTCACTCCCAGAACCCCCTGAGCCTTTAAATATATTTCCGGGTCCGGTTTTTTGTTTTGTACCATGTCACCACCCAACACAACTGAAAAATGTGGCAATAGCCCGGTTATCTCTAAAATTGCCCTCACTTCTTTTTCATGGGACGAGGAAGCAACGGCCAGACGCATCTGCCCACGGAAACGATCCACTATGTCCTGTGCCCCTCGACAAAGCTCTACCTCAGGGATGAGTTCCATATAAATAGTCTGTTTTTCCCGCACAAGCTCATTCTGGCTCTTTTGAATCCCATCACTTTCTCTGTAATCGTTTGCCACCTTTTCATTGCTGGTTCCCACATATCGCAGAAACTCCTCAAAGGTGAATTCAGCCACTCCATTTTGTAAAAGAGCCTTCCTCCACGCTTTAAAATGCAACTTCTCTGTATTTGCCAGGGTGCCATCAAGATCGAAGACCAGTGCCTGTATCATATTGGTATCATTTTAAGGGTTATATCAGAACATTAGAAAACGTTGAATCACCAAAACGCCTCCTGCATTCCACAACCTCAGCGAAACACAGGATGAACAGGTGAAATCACTATTATTTCGGGAGGGTATAATGGCCACGTTTATAGAGTTCATAAACAATTTCGGCCTCATGGGCGGCATCATCGAGAGCCCTGTGACTCTCCACATAACCCGTATCTCCAAAGAGAAAATCCCAGGCCTCTTCCACCTTGGGCCACTTTGGATCTCTTTTACCCGGGTTGGGTGGCAAATTAACCACCGGAGTTGCCACCAGCATTGGACAGGGTAGCGGAGTAAAGCTAAAGGATCTGGAGCGCAGGAAGGGAAGATCAAACGCCGCATTATAGGCTGTTAATCCGGTGGGATATTTGTTGAAAACAGCCTGTATATCATCGTATAAATCAGCCAGCAGAGGTGCCTGTTCAACTTCTTCGTAGGACAGGCTGGAATTGCCAAAAATCCAGCCATAGGGAGGCCTTGCATGGGCCTGATTTAAACCCGGTTCCCGTACCAGGCTATTGAATTCTTCTTTTACCTCTCCCGTACCAAGGTTTAAGCTTACAATTCCGATTTCAACAATCAAACCTTTTTGATTGAGAAAGCCAGTGGTTTCAATATCCACAATTGCGATGGTTGGTTTTGGTTCAGGAAAAAGACTAGGTTGAATTGCCATATTATTAAAACCCTTAAAAAATATTTAAGATCAAACTCGTTTACGATTTACAATTATTCATAGTAATAATCACAATCTCGGGAGTACCTACTTTTTTTTTACAATTTGTATATCCAGGCTAAAGAGAATATTCCAGGCTGTGACATTGACATAGGCTTTACCTATTCGATACAATAGTAGATATGAAGTATGACAACTGAGACAAAGCCAAACCCGTAGAAAGACGGGGACGGAAAGCCACGGGTCTATATAGAAAGCCGAGCTGCCTCACAGGAGGTGGTTCGGCTTTTTTTGATTCTGGCTAACACATGAAGGACCAGTACATTCGCTTTCCATAGTTTGGGGTCTAAACAACAGGGACCACAATGCATCCTCGCAATACTCCATGTTGGTAGCGATCAGCAACTGCCGGTTCACCGTACACCGCTTCAATTGATTCAATCAAGAGGAGAATATTATGCAAGATCAACTGAATTATGATGTGTTTTTGCGAGTTGTTAATACAATTTCTCACTCAACAGAACCGGAGGAGGTTGCACTTATGACCGTTGAGGGCATAAAAACTGCTCTCGATATCAAGGGATGTGCCCTCTTCCTACTCGACCACTCTAGCCACGAGCTTAAAGTTGCAGCATCCTATGGTCTAAGTGAGGAATACTTAAACAAAGGCCCTTTAAGTGCCCTACGTTCCATAACCAAGTCCTTAGATGATGGTCCAATTGCAATTTTTGATACAGCCACCGACCCAAGATTGCAATATCCTGAGGCTGCGCAAAAAGAAGGTATCGCCTCAATCCTCTCTGTACCCATTCAGGTGAACAAAAAAATAATGGGCGCGCTACGTGTCTATACTTCAGAACCTTGGGAATTTACTCTAAGTGATGTCAACTTTGTTAATGGCCTGGCCCAGATTGCAGGCATGTCTATTCGACTGGCGAGACACTCTAAAGGACTGATGGCAAGTATTGAAATGTTAAAATCCATGAAAGACGCAAAAAGAACTGCAGGAACCAGAAGAACTCCGTTTGAAGGTGTACCAGTCAGCTTTAGTAAAGAAGACCTCGATCATGCCTATCCGGAAGCCGAACATTAATACCCAAGGTGCTGACGGGGAAATATTACATAATTATTTCCACATTGTTGTCTGGCATTTGATGAATCCCCACCACGCTCAATTAAGCGATGGTGGGGTTTTTATTTTAGTGCCTTACTCCTGTGAAGCTGGCATAAAAAATAATGCCGTCCTTAGGAGTGACAACCGCATCCTGATTTTGACTTACATTTCCCACCTTCAACACCACGAATATCACTCTGGTGCTTGGCTATGGAAATAATGGTCTTAGCAGCCTTGGCGACATCCTCTGCTGGTGATGTCTGTGCAATTTTCTCAGCTTCTTCAACAATTGCTTTAAATGCGCCTGAAATCTTGTCTGTTGCGAGCATATGAATTCTTTCCTTTTATTAAGTTGTTTGTAATACCTCTGTTCAGTACGATTTTTATAAAGAGATAATACTCATTCCCATCATTGCAAAAAATAAGTGTCTGCCAAAGTGGATCAGCAGTAAAAAAATATGCATTCTTTGCCAATTTATGCTCTTCTGCTTTGAAAGCATACTACATATTACATATCAATTTCATTCCGGAGAGAAAATATGAGTGATAATCTCATTGCGCGTACCCAGTCAGCCTACTCCTATCCACTTATTATTAAGAATATGTTTCTTGCACCCATTGTGGACAATCCAGATCAGGAAATTATCTATCGGGATAGTCTTCGGTTCACCTATGGAGAGTTTAGAGAAAGAGTCCATAAACTGGCAAATATGCTCACAGAAATGGGAGTAAAACCTGGTGACACGGTTGCAATAATGGACTGGGACAGCCATAGGTATCTTGAGTGTTTTTACGCAGTACCAATGCTTGGCGCAGTCTTTCATACCGTCAATGTCAAGCTCTCTTCTGAGCAGATCATCTACACAATTGACCACGCAGAAGATGACTACCTTCTCGTAAATAGTGAGTTTTTACCTATCATTGATCAGATCAAGGGAAGGATCAACACCGTCAAACAATATGTTATCCTCCATGATGAGGAGAGCGAGCCAATACTGGAACTTCCAATACATGTTGCAGGGGAGTATGAGGAATTAATATCCAAGGCTTCCCCAGAGTTTGAATTTGAAGATTTAGATGAAAACACGAGGGCGACAACGTTTTATACCACTGGCACCACCGGCCTGCCCAAAGGGGTCTACTTCAGCCATAGACAACTGGTACTTCATACCCTCGGAACCCTTGTGGCCCTTTCCTCCTCGGCTGAGCAAGGGCGCTTTCATCAAAATGATGTGTACATGCCCATCACTCCAATGTTTCATGTCCACGCATGGGGCTTTCCCTACATGGCGACCATGACCGGGGTCAAACAGGTCTATCCTGGGAAATATGCTCCAAACAGTCTGCTCGCCCTTATGGATAGGGAGAAAGTCACTTTTTCCCACTGTGTCCCCACAATACTCAGTATGTTGATGGCAAGTCCCGAATTTGAGAAAATTGATCTATCCAATTGGAAGGTGGTTATAGGCGGTGCTGCTCTTCCGAAAAAGATGTGCCAAGCCGCAAAGGCGAGAGGTATCGACATTTTCACAGGTTACGGTATGTCGGAAACCTGTCCTGTTTTGAGCATTGCCCATGTGGGTAACAAAGAGTTAAGCGATGAGGAAGACACAGAGATTCGCTGCAAAACCGGCCGGCCACTACCTCTGACACAGATTCGAATAGTTGACGAAGAGATGAATGACGTTCCCGCAGACGGTGAGAGTGTAGGAGAGATAGTTGTACGCTCACCCTGGCTTACCCAGGGGTATCTTAAAGATAGCAGAAATTCTGAAACCCTCTGGAAGGGTGGATACCTGCACACTGGTGATGTCGCAACAAAGAACGCAGAAAATTATTACTCCATTACCGACCGCATGAAGGATGTGATTAAAGTTGGAGGGGAATGGCTCTCTTCCCTTGAGCTTGAAGACATTGTCAACCTGCACCCACGGGTAGGAGAGGTCGCTGTCATCGGCATGGAAGACGAGAAGTGGGGGGAAAAGCCTCTTGCCCTGATCGTCCTTGGTGAAGGTGGAGACGCGCCTAAGGAAAAAGAAATCATTAACCACGTAAAGGCCTTTATCGACAAAGGACTGATGACAAAACTGGCTCTCCTCATGAAGGTCAAATACGTTACTACTATTGAGAAAACGAGTGTGGGCAAGATTGATAAAAAAGAACTACGTAAAATTCATCTGTAAGCCCAAGTAAAAAGTCCGCAGAGCAATCTTGCTCTGCGGACTTCAGATAAGCGTAGACTTCGGATAAGCGTAGACTTCGGATAAGCGTAGACTTCGGATAAGCGAAGACTTCAGATAAGCGAAGACTTCGAGCGAGTGTATAAAAACTAACCCCAATAAACGGGATAAGTGCCATGGAAATGGAGCGATATCAGCAAGTTTCCCAACACTCAATTTCTTATTTTTTATGCCTGCTTTTCCTGAGAAAGCTACTAATCAACGAGAACAAATACTTTTCCTTTTGCTCCGCAAACCGGGCATTTTTCTGGAATAGAACCCACTTCAATATATCCGCAGACCGGACAGAGCTGGAAGTCGCTCACGTCCATATCAACACCATTCTTCACAGCTTCAAGGGCTTTTTTGTAGATGATCGCATGTACTTCTTCTGCATCCACTGCAAACTTAAACATGGTCTTCGCCTTGTGACCATCTTCCTGGGCCTTATCCAACATTGGTGGATACATCTCTTCAAACTCGAAGGTCTCTCCATCAATTGCAGACTGAAGGTTTTCCGCTGTGGAAGCAATCATTTCAAGAGCCTTGAGATGCCCTTCTGCATGAATTCGTTCTGCTTCAGCAGTTGTACGGAAGAGCTTTGCGATATTTGCAAAACCATCTTTTTCCGCCCGCTTGGCAAAGGCCTTGTATTTCTGGTTAGCCTGGCTTTCACCCGCGAATGCTTCCTTTAAATTGTCTGTTGTAGTGGTCATCTCAATACCTCTGTTGTATTGTCTGTCATTTTAGCTGAAGAATACACCTCAACCGTTTATTACTATGCAGATCATCTGCTCTATGATCTTATTTATCGTTATAGATTCATTTATACACCCATTGGCCAAATCAGACAATTGACATCACACTAAAGTGGTACAATAATGGCTAGCTCCAGGTGCCTCCCCAATAAAAAAACACAAACCCTATCCCTCAACATATCCTGAAGACATCAACAATCATGGAAATCAAAAAGCTACAGTTGAAAAAAAATGAAGATCGAAGACTCCGCGCAGGCCATCTCTGGATATACAGCAATGAGGTGAACAGCCAGGAAACACCCTTAAAACAGTTTACTCCAGGGGAACAGGTACGGGTTGAGAGCCATGATGGCAGAACAATCGGTACAGCGTATATTAACCCAAAATCCTTGATCTGTGCGCGCCTGGTGAGCCGAAAGGTGGAGCAACTTGACCAGTCCCTTTTGCTACAAAGACTACAACAGGCCTTAAAACTCAGGGAAACCCTCTATAAAAGCTCATGTTACAGACTTGTCTATGGAGAAAGTGATCTGCTCCCAGGTCTTGTGGTGGATCGCTTTGGTGATCATCTCTCAGCTCAGCTCAACACCTTTGGTATGGATAGCCTCAAAGATGAAATTGTAGAATCTCTTAAATCCCTACTTCACCCTGTATCAATTCTCCTGCGCAATGACAGCTCCATGCGAAGTCTTGAAGGATTGACAAGTGAGATTGTGGCCGCCCATGGAACCCCGCCAAAAGAGGTTGAGCTTATTGAGAACGGGGTAAAAATGTTTGCGCCACTCTACGACGGCCAGAAAACAGGGTGGTTTTACGACCAGCGGCCTAACCGCGCTGAACTCGGTCACTTCGTCCAGGGGAAACGGGTTCTTGATGTGTTCAGCTATGTTGGAAGCTTTGCCATACAGGCGGCAGCAATGGGTGCAAAAGAGGTTTGGGCAGTTGATGCCTCACGTTTTGCCCTTGAGATGGCTGAAAAAAATGCACAGTTAAACGGAGTGGGAGATATTTTCACAGGTGCGGAAGGGGATGCCTTTGACGTATTGCGTGCCCTTCGTGACGAGGAAGAACAGTTTGACGTTATTGTGGTTGATCCTCCTGCATTTATTAAAAGAAAAAAAGATCACAAAGAAGGCCTGCGTGCCTACCACCGTATCAACGAGCTTGCCATGCGCCTGCTCCCGAAGGATGGAGTCCTACTTGCAGCCTCATGTTCCATGCACCTGCACAGGGATGAACTCCTTGATGTGATACGTAGTGGCGCCAGAAAAAACAGAAAGCATGCACAGGTAGTTTTTGAGGGGATGCAGGGGGCTGATCATCCTGTCCATCCAGCCATCGCTGAAACTAAATATCTTAAGGCATTTATCGCACGACTTATAAACGAGTAAGGAAAACACTCTAATTACAGCGCTGTTGATATAATAGATGGCAACCTGTCATTTCATATTGATTGTATAGGGTTTCAGAGTAGTTCCGTTTGGAAGATATCTACATACATGCTATAATTGCAGCGTGAAATGTAAGACATTGAAACGTTGTATTTTTTCCAACAATCTGTTATTTGAAATGAGTTAAACTGTCTATGAGTTTGCATTCCCTTGGTATCCGGACCAAACTGATAATAATTTTCATTTTTATCAAGGTCCTACCGCTGGTTGCCCTTGCCTGGTATGCCTGGGTGCAAATTGCCAACCTCACCACTTCCGTTGAAAAACAATCCAGCCAGATGATTGCAAACACTCACGAGGTTGTGAATGGAGTTTCCAGCTTATCAACTGAGAATTCCATACATGCACTTGATGAAAAATCCCGTGAGACCATTGAAAGACTCTCCACCGATACAGCCAAGCAGGTTGCCGATTTCCTGTATGACAGAGATTTGGATATCTTGCTGGCATCAAATTTAGAGATCAATGAAGTAAGCTACAACCAATTTCTCGAATCTCGGTTTCGCCCTGTTACGTTGCATCATCCGTGGGTGATGGATGAGGATGGTCAGAGTTGGATAGAAAGCCCTGATGGCAGACTAGACAATGAACCGACTATTTCAGCTACCAACATTGATAACAGTAAAGAATTCCATTATCGTCCTCCTGCTCAAGACAACATATTTGATAGCCGACCACTTTTTTTGGAAATGACCTTCATTGATCTTTCCGGTAATGAGATCATAAAAGCCAGTACCTCAGACATCCTGCCCCCTGAAAAACAAAATGTATCAGATCCTGCTAACACATATTGTCGATCTGAAACATATTTTAATGCTCTAAAGGATTTATCCCCCGGAGAAATCTACGTATCAGAGGTCATAGGTCCCTATATAAAGGGACATATGATAGGTACGTACAGTGAAGCAAAAGCGAAAGCAAAAGGTATTGAATTCAAGCCTGAATTATCCGGGTATGCAGGCAAAGAGAATCCAGTCGGAAAACGATTTCAGGGTCTGGTTCGCTGGGGAACTCCGGTTGTAGAAGAGGGCCGGATAGTCGGGTACGTGACCCTCGCCCTCGATCACACTCATATAATGGAGTTTACAGATCACCTTGTGCCAACCGCAGAGCGATATTCACCTATTTCCGACGCGGGCAGTGGGAATTACGGATTTATGTGGGACCACAAGGGACGAAACATTTCTCACCCAAGGGACTATTTTATAGTTGGCTATGACCCTATCACGGGGGAACAGGCTGTGCCGTGGTTAGATGAGGAGATGTACAGTCTATGGCAGGACAAAGGTATGTCCATGACAGATTTTGAAACAAATGCCCCTGTTTTCAAGGAGCAGAGTCTGGATAAAAAGCCTGCAACATCCCTGACTAAAGACGGCATGCTGGGGCTTGACTGTCGGTACCTGAACTTTGCACCTCAATGCACTGGCTGGCTCAACCTGACCCAAAGCGGTGGTTCTGGTTCATTTCTCATCTTCTGGAGCGGGCTGTGGAAATTAACCACAGCCGCCGCTATCCCCTATTACACCGGTCAATACGGCAATTCTCCACGAGGATTCGGATTTGTAACAATTGGTGCCAATGTGGATGAGTTTCATCATAGCGCCATGGAAACAGCTGCAACAATTCATGAGATCGAGTCCGATTTTACCCGCAAACTTGAAGAGGACAAAAAGGCCCATATTGCGCTGTTGAACCAGACACTGCAGAAAACCTTTCGCAACCTCTCTGTATATACTCTGATGATGATAGGTGCTGTCATCCTTATTGCAATCATCATGGCAGGCGTTCTCACCTCCCATATCATTTCAATAGTCTCGGGTATTCGCCGTTTCCAGCAAGGAGATCGAAGTTATCGGCTGAAACAACAGTCCAACGACGAGATGGGACAACTCGCGTTTGCCTACAATGAAATGGCTGATACTGTCCAGACATATATCAGTGACGTCGAGACGTCTAAATCTGAGTTGGAAGCTGTCAACATTGAACTTGAAGGAGAGATTGAGCAGCGACAAAAAGTACAGGAGCAACTTTCACAGCACCGCGACAATCTGGAAAATACCATCAAAGACCGAACTCAAGAACTGGAAAAGGAAATTATTGAGCGAAAACGAATTGAGAGACTTCAGATAGAAGTCGAAGAGCGCCTTCGAAAACAAAATGATGCCCTGCTTCATCTTGCAGGTAATCAAGCTCTGTACAGTGGAAATCTTGATATATCATTTGATACAATTGTGACTTTGGCTGCAAGAACGCTACAGGTCGATCGATGTGGGGTCTGGTTACTGAACGATGAGGGCTTGTCCTGTACGTGCAGAATGTTGGTTGTCAACGGTCAAAATGTCGAGCCTGATGAACACCATTTCCTGATGACAGACTTTCCTCTTTTCAGAACTACCTTGAACAACAACAAAACAATTGTAGCTCGTGACGCGACCCTCGATGAGCTGTTAACTGAACTCAACTCCCACAATTACCTCTCTTCACGCAATATTCAATCGATACTTATTGCAGGCATTAAGGAACATGGACAATTTGCGGGTTGGGTCAGTTTATCCCAGATAAACAATGAGAGAGAATGGCATCTGGACGAAATCAATTTTGCCGCTTCTATCGCCGACATCATTGGATTAGCACTAGGTGCAGCCAACCAGAAGCAAGCAGCTGAAGAAAAAGAGGCATTGACCTCCCGATTACGACGTGCGGAAAAAATGGAAGCTCTTGGCACGCTGGCAGGGGGTGTTGCACATGACTTAAACAACATTCTGTCTGGTATCGTAACCTATCCTGAACTGCTGCTGCTTCAACTTCCCAAAGACAGCGAACTGCGCGCACCAATTCATACCATCCTTACTTCAGGCAAACGTGCTGCTGCAGTAGTTCAAGACCTACTGACCATGGCTCGCAGAGGTGTTGCCTCCATGAACGTAGTTAATATGAACCGGATAGTTGAAGATTATCTCAACAGCCCTGAATACAATGAGTTCGCCTCCTATCATGCACATGTAAAAATCCAATACCGACTCGAACCAGCCCTGCTCGATATTTTAGGCTCTCCGGTACACCTGTCTAAAACACTAATGAACCTTGTTGCCAATAGTCTGGAGGCAATTCCAAAAGCCGGCCAGGTGACTATCTCAACGGAAAACTGCTATATTGACCGCCCCATTAAAGGGTACGATGTGGTCAATGAAGGTGACTATGTTGCCCTTACTGTCAAAGACACAGGAGTTGGGATATCATCTAAAGATTTCAATAGAATCTTCGAACCGTTTTATACCAATAAGCAGATGGGCCGCAGCGGGACAGGGCTAGGTATGGCTGTTGTCTGGGGAACGGTTAAGGACCATCAGGGGTATATCGATTTTGAAAGTGATGAGCATCAAGGGAGCCGCTTCACTCTTTATTTCCCAGTAACTCGGAAAATTGCTGATGACACAGCTCTTATAGATATGGACACCTATCTCGGAAGTGGTCAATCAATCCTCGTTGTCGATGATGTTGAAGAACAGCGTGTAATCGCATCTGCCATCTTGACCACATTAGGATATCTGGTCGACACTGTTGGATCAGGTGAGGAAGCTATCGACTATCTTCACAAAAACAACGCCGATTTAATAATCCTAGATATGATCATGGACCCGGGCATTGATGGTCTAGATACCTATAGGAAGATCATCACCCATTGGCCGGACCAACAAGTAATCATAGCCAGTGGTTTCTCAGAAACAGAAAGGATTCGTGAAGTATTGCAGCTTGGGGCATCCGTATATTTGAAAAAGCCCTATACAATAGAGTCGTTTGGCACAGCAATATATTCTGTGCTCCACTCTTTAAAATAGATGCGAAACTATTCCTCAAAATATTCTGATAAGAGTGCGAATCAAGACTTCAAGGAATCAAAAACTTGTCATTTCAGACGTATAGAAAGAGACAGAACACAATAGCTCTGTCTCGCATAGTATTTACAATTAAAAATCTATATATCAGGGCTCAGATCAAAAGTACCTGCAGCAATTTCTGCATCAATATCCTGCATAGCCCGCTTCATCTGTTTGAGCGCCTGGCTAACCCTGTGCTCGTTTTCCACAAGAGCAAGCCGTAGATATCCTTCTCCTTCAACCCCAAATCCCGCTCCCGGAGCCAGAGCAACATTTGCTCTATGCATCATCTCAATGGAAAATTTTATTGAACCCATCTGTATATACGGTTCAGGGATTTTCACCCAGAGAAACATCCCGGACTTCGGCAGCTCAACATCCCAACCCATTTTAGAAAGTCCATCACAGAGGAAATCCCTGCGCTTTTCATACACTTCTACCTGCTCAACAATCCGCTCATCACAGTCACGCATGGCAACAATACCTGCAACCTGAATCGCAGAGAAAATACCGTAGTCGTAGTAGCCTTTGATCGCAGACAGTCCACCAATCATTTTGGTGTTTCCAACGCAATACCCAAGACGCCAGCCCGCCATATTATAGGACTTGGAAAATGAACCAAACTCAACACCAACGTCCATGGCACCAGGCACTTCCAACAGACTCGGGGCAACACGACCGTCAAAGGTAATCTTGGAGTAGGCGAAATCGTTTATCACCATGAATTCGTGCTTTCGCGCAAGCCGTACAACTTCAACAAAAAACTCCTTAGAAACCAATTCACCTGTTGGGTTATGGGGAAAATTGAGCATTAATAGTTTAGGTTTAGGATAGAGAGACCTGCACATCGTCTCAATCTGCTTAAGCATCTCTTCTTCATTACCAAGAGTTATTCGAAGAACATTAGCTCCTGCGATAACGGCAGCATACACATGGATAGGAAAGGCAGGGGCCGGAGTTAAAACAGTATCACCTGGGCCAAGCAGGGCAAGACAGAGGTGAGAAATGCCTTCCTTGGAACCGATGGTACAGATGACATCGTCATCTCCGGTGAGGTCGACATCGTAATTACGTTTATAGTAAAGAGAGATCTCCCTCTTTAGATTCTTCATCCCGCCTGCCACAGGATAACGGTGAATTTTAGGATCGGCAGCTACCTCACAGAGCTTTTCGGTCACAGGGCCGGGCGTAGGATCCATAGGATTGCCCATCCCAAGGTCGATAACATCATCTCCTGCCCAGCGTTTTTCCATCTTCATTTTATTAATCATACCAAACAGGTACGGCGGCAGCTGATTCATCCGCTCGGCATAGCGTATTTCAAATTGTTCTTCCATGGTAGTCCTTTTTCCTCAACGTTTTCAGACAACATTTTCTTTATAATTTCACCAAGAATACCACTTCCCTCCAAACATTGCACCTCGGTGGTTTTATTTATGACCAATATTTTTATTCCAACGCCTTTCCCTGGTAGGTCCCCTCCTCCCTCATCCTCGCCCTGAGCTTTTCACTGAGTAGACCCGCGAGAACATTCCACTTAGGGGCAACGAGATGCCTGGGATGGGCTGTGGCCCACAACCTGTGGATAGTAACATTGGCAGGGATAATAGCAATAACCCGCATGAGCAATTCTATATAGGATTCAAGGGTGAAGGTTTGTACCATCCCCTCTTCGTACAGCCTTTCAAGTTGAGTCTCTCGTATCACCTGGAGGTGGTGGAGTTTGATTGCATCAATTCCTAGTGTACCAAGGGTTTGCACCGATTCAAGCATTTCATCCTCACTTTCGCCAGGGATGCCAAAGATGAGATGGACACCAACCTCAAAACATGTATAGCGTTTTATGAGGTGAAAAGATTGTATAAAATCATCAAAGGTGTGATTTCTATTGAGGTATCGTAAACTTTTTTCATGAACAGACTGTAGTCCAAGCTCAAAAAGACAATCCTTCTTGGAGTGTATCAGCAATGCAGCGAGAGGCTCTAACAAAGCTTTATCGACAGCATCCGGCCGTGTTGAAAGAATTAAACCGACACAATCAACATCAGCTAGCAGAAGGCGAAACTGCCCCATTAACTGGTCAACAGAAGCTGCAGTGCAGGTCTCCTGTTGAAAGTAGGCAAAATATTTTCTAAAGCGCCCTTTAAGAAGAGACTCCTTTCCCCTTTTTACCTGGGTTAAAACATCATCAACCTTATCAAGACAGGCTGGGGTAAAGCTAGCAGCCCTGCAGTAAATGCACCCTCCGTGTTGCCGGTTTGGACACACAAGGCCAACATCTATTGGAATCTTGCCAATGGCCTCACCATAGCGACTTCGACAGTGATGGCTAAAGGTGCGTATGAGTTCTGCCATGGTTTAAACTATGGCCCTATCAGTCATGCACATAGAGTTCATCAACCTCATCCCACTCCTCTGCATCCCCTGCCCGTAGTGCGACCAGCTTGGTGTAGTAATAGAGCAAGACGGTGATATATTGCAATCTCAGATCGGCACACTTTCTAGAATCACCCGGTGCAAGGGCGCAGGCCTCGGCATCAGGCATAGCGACAATACGATCAATTTCCAGGATGAGATCATCATTTCGCATCCGGATAAACTCTTTTATGGGTGTTATCACCGGAGGCGTAAAATTTAATCCCGTAAGACGCAGGGCAACCTCTTCTGCATAGTCATCGCTGGTATCATCGACCATTGCAGATACCTTCTGCTTCAATTGCTCAACTTGGCGTTGAAATACATCAATTTCCATAGTTACCCTCCTAAAGTGGATAGAGTGAGATGTTCATAGAAGTAGACAGCATTTAAATCGTGCATCCAGTAAACCACACAAGACCTTTTGAAGAAAGAACTACCTCAGAACCATACTGGGATTTTTCTCCGCCTTCAGAACTACCAAAGAACAGTGTGACTCTACTATTTAAAGAGAAATAATGAAATAATCGGGGAGGGATAAAAAGTAAATTCTTTGCTACTATGAAATGATCTAAACCTGTGTTCTGCCTCTATAATCTGATCGTATGGGGACCGCCCATTTGATCGATACCGTATCAGCAGAACGACAGGTTTTCAAGATCCGCATCACAAACTGACGCCACCTTCACGCCGGTCACGTATGACCAATAATCAGGTTGTTTCCAGCCTCATCCCAAACCATACACTTAAATCTGGTTTTGAAAACATTTGGGACCATTTCGACGCGTCATCACGTGTCATTTTCCATACCTGAGTCCTTTAAGCTAATGTCTTGTTTTGAAAAGCTAGCTAACGACTGCGCCAGTAAACCTGTCGACTTCAAAGCCCTCCACACCGATTTCCGGTTTTTTCCCTTGTAACATTGCTGAGACAACACGTCCCACCATTGGAGAAAGTGCAAATCCGTGTTTGGAAAAACCACACACATGCATGAGGCCAGGAATTTTCTTTGAATATCCGATTATTGGAAAATGATCGGGCGTCTCACCGTCAAGCCCCGCCCATGAGCGAACAATTGTGAGGTCATCAGCCACATCAAAAAGATCATATGCAACTTTGGCACAGGCTTGTAATTCATGTAAATTCATATGAGTCAACCCTTTTTCCATGTCAACGTATGAGTGATAACCACCACAGATGAGAAGCGTTCCATTGCGGGCCTGATTAAACCAAAGTTTACGCCCCTGTACGGCAACGAAGGTATGAAGTAGTCGAGACATTCTTGCTGTAACCAGAACACTTGCCCCGACAGGTTCTATTGGCAGTTCGTCCCCCAGCATTCTTGAAATTTGTCCCGCCCATGCGCCGGCACAGTTCACCAGCTGTTCTGAATGGAGCGTTCCTTTACTATTTGTTTTAACTGAAAAACCGTTTTCCCCCCTTGTAACCCCTACAACTTCACAGTTACTGTACACTTCTCCTCCAGCAGCGATAACAGCGGCATGAAATGCCCTACATGTTTCTGCTGGAGAGGCATGACCGTCACGAACCGACATGAGGCCACCAACACAGTGATCACGGGTTATGGGGGCCAACTCTTTAAGGCGTTTTTTATCAATGAGTATTTCATTGGTGTAACCTAAGGAGTGAGTTGCCTCCGCTCGTGCTTCCAGCTCTTTCATCCCTTTTTCATCTTCAGCAGCAACAAGATAGCCTGTCTGATAAAAACCACAATCTGAGCCAACTATTTTCTCCATATTATGCCACATATCAAGCGATCCATGGATATAAGGCAATTCTGAGATATCACGTTTTAAACTGCGAACCCCACCAGCATTGACACCAGAGGCATGCTTTCCCGAAAAATCCTTATCAAGGACAATGACGCGTTTACCCGCCTGAGCCAAGTTCAAGGCTGAAGCAAGGCCCATCAGTCCTCCACCTATAAAAATACAATCGACCTGTCTCATGACTCCTCCTTATCAGACTGATTTGCTGGCAGAAAAGCCATATTGGCAAGTTCACCAAGCCCAATATTTCGTACGGGCGGTCGAATATTGTGTGTTCCGACACGAGTGATATCCTGCTCCGTTTCTAAGGCAACTATCTCTGACAGACTACAACTGCACATTCTGCCTTGGCATGGCCCCATACCTACTCGGGAAGTGGCTTTCAACATTTCCGGGGTTGTCTGATTTGCTGAAATTAACTCTCGAATAGTTCCTGCCTTAACCTCCTCGCAACGACATACGGTTACATCATCATCGATGGTGGCCATGTCCCGAGGTGCCGGATACATAGCATCAATGAATGGGCGTGGGGAGAGTTCATGACTCAATTCATTCTCAAGGCTTGTTTTTCTGACCCGTATGGCCTCTGAAACCTTACCCAGATCCTCAGCAATGGTAAGGCCAGCTATTTCCCCTTTTAGTTCTGACGCAACTGCACCATGGACAAAAGCGCCATCCCCGCTCATAAATATTGCAGGTGAACTGGTTCGTCCATCACGGTTAACAGTTGGGTACCAATACCGTTGCACTGGATCCCAGCTGTGTTCTAAACGTAACTGCCGACTAAATTCTGTACGTGGTATAATTCCTTCGTGTACGAGTACGGTGCCGGTCTGAACAGTAATTGTCTTAGATCCTGTTTCCACTGTAAGTTGTTCAACCCTGTCCTTGCCATATGCACTGAATTTTTTGGAATTCCTTTGGTATTTCCCAACACTTCTCACAGTACCAGCAAGCATACCCGTTCCTTTCATCAGATAACCAATGCGACTCAATGCCTTTGGCAGGTGAGGTAAAGCACTTACAATGGAGTTTTGAGGCGTGGTATCAAAGAAATGGGTAACTTCAACGCCCAATTTTTTCATGTGCCCTGCCACCAAAAGCATAATCGGTCCGCTACCCACCATCGTGACGGGTCCTGATGGAATCACACCGTCAGCCTTGAAGAGTGCATCCACCGCTCCTGCACCCATTACGCCTGGGAGAGTCCATCCGGTAAATGGTTGTGGTCGCTCCATGGCACCAGTGGCAATTACTATTCGCTTGGCTTTAAGTTCACTCGATTTTCCCGCACGGGAAAAAAACACATTCCCTTCATGACTTAGCTTCCACACCGTGCTACCCGGCAAATAGCGAGCACCGGACTTTCGAAAACGCTCAACAACTGTAAAACCGTGTTTATAATCATCACCTAGTAAATTGATGATTTTTTCTGATTGGTGTTCGATATTTTTATAAATCTGTCCTCCCGGACTTGCCTGTTCATCTAAGACAAGTACTTCCAGGCCCTGCTCGGCAATAGCACTTGCCGATGAAAGCCCAGCGGGACCGGCACCAACAACAATTACATCCCAATGCGTTTTCATCGATTACTCCCCTTCACAAATCCGCTGCTTGTTAATACACATCCCTTCGTTAACCTGAGTAAGACATGCCTGTTGATTTGGTTTACCATCTATTTCCATGAGGCATTCATGGCACACTCCGATAAAACAATATGGAGCACGCTGCTCGCCCGACACAGAGGAACAACGGCAATCTTTATGGTTTGCATGCCCAAATACTGCAGCAGCAACAGAGATCCCTTCTGGGACTTCTGTTTTTTTTCCTTCTATCTGAATAGTGACCAAGGAATTTGATCGAGAGTCTATTGGGATAAACATTATACAAATCCTCATTTAATGAATTGAAAATCAATGTAAAGAACGTATCGTTTACTAGCATATACAGTGCCAGACGCCGCAACCATAATTAATCTATTAATTACAGAAACATATCTCTAATTTCTAAAAACAAAACACCCTCTCTCGATGTAACATTATGATACATAATCATTAAGTATCTATACTTATCACACCCTGCCGTGTTATTATTACTCTATATTTATTCAACTTATTGCCTCTACTTCTCACTTTGTTACATTGTAATATTATGAAACACGACTACTCACACAAAATACATTCTTCAGGAATGCCAAACATGACTGATATTATTGAAAAATCAATAGAGCGTTCAGTTCAATACGGCATAAACCCCGCCCAGGATGGTGCACCTGAAGCCACCCGCCTCTCTGACCTCCAACTTCAAAGGCGAATTGATGAGAACCACGAATTTTATTCCGTTGCCAGCTATGAGCTCAACTCACTCTATAATTTATTAAGAAATACTGGGTTTTGCTCTGCCTTAACAGACCAGGAAGGCTATGTACTGTACACCACTGGAGATCAAGATATTTTAGATCAATACAACAAGCGCCGATGCTCACCTGGGTACAGGTGGTCTGAAAAAGATATGGGGACTTGTGCAATTGGTTTAGCTCTTAAAGAGAAAATCCCTGTCTTTTTACCAGGCGAAAAAATGTTTGTCTCAAGTACTCAGCATATCAGTAACGCAGGTGCCCCTATTTTCTCTCCTGATGGTCGTAAACTACTCGGTGTTATCTGCTTAAGCGGTTATTCAGAAAAAATGCATGTCCATACCTTGGGATTGGTGCGACAATCTGCTGAACGAATTCGCGCTGTACTCCGTGAAAAAGAGCATATGCAGGAACTTGAACTACAAAATCAATACATGAAAGCGCTGCTTGAATCTAACTCTAGGGGAATGATCACTGTTGATAAAGAAAGCCGCATTGTCAGAAACAACAAAAAAGCTCGCTCTCTGCTTGGTCTCACAGATGATGAGCCGGGACAACTTCTTTCACATTACATTAGACAAGATTTTAATATCTTGAAATATCTCAGAAGTGGAACCAGAATTCATGCCAAAGAGCTTCATTTCGAAAAATGTCATAAGTCTCACTTTATTTCTCTTGATCCAATTTATAATAATAGTGGTGGAACAGTAGGAGGCCTAATCACAATTATCGAGAAAGATGAAATGATGCGTATGGCTCTGGAACTTACCGGCTCTCAAGCATTATTTACATTTGAGTCCATTATTGGTGAAAGCGAAAAACAACACTCCGCACTCCACCTCGCAAAAATATCTGCAGGAAGTACTGTTTCAGTTTTACTTGCAGGGGAAACCGGCACTGGAAAAGAACTGTTCGCCCAGGCAATACATAACGAAAGTGACCGTCGGAACCAACCCTTTATTGCAATCAACTGTGGAGCAATTCCAAATGAATTGTTTGAAAGTGAACTGTTTGGTTATGAAGAAGGAGCGTTCTCTGGCGCACAAAAAGGCGGGAGACCTGGTAAACTTGAACTGGCAAACAACGGGACACTGTTTCTCGATGAAATTGGGGATATGCCTTTTGATATGCAGGTAAAACTACTCCGTGTATTGCAATCAGGTGAATTGCAGCGAGTAGGTGGTTTTCATTCTGTTCCAGTAAATCTGAGGATTATTTCAGCGACTAATTTGAATCTACAAAAAGCTATCTCAGAAGGAAAGTTCCGCGATGACCTGTACTACAGAATTTGCACACTGAAAATCGACATCCCCCCATTACGTGAACGGCCTGAGGACATACTTCCTCTCACCAAACATTTCATTCACCGGCATGAACTAGAACTCAACAGACAAATATTACTCAACAGCGAAGAGACCATAAAAACGATCCTTAAATATGACTGGCCAGGTAACATCAGGCAACTCGAAAACGCCGTGGAACGTGCAGTACACATCTGTGAAGGTGCAAACCTGCTACCCGAACATTTCGGGATACCTGACATCAACCACGACAATACTACTCATTTGGCGACGACTTTTAATAATCTAACATTTGCAGAAATAGAGAAACATATCCTGATATCGACTATTAATGAGTTGAGCGGAAACATTCGACAAGCAGCTACAAAACTCGACATCAGCCGACCGACTATATACAGGAAACTGAAACAGTATGGAATTTCAACGAGCACTATAAAAAAGCAGAGATTTAATCAGCCAATATAAAAGAATTCATTAACTCTCTTTCCGACAATTCCCCTGCAATTACACCCCACATTTATGACTGTCAGCATATGATTTCATTCCCCCCATTCCTATTAACGTTAGACTAAAGCGGGTTATTTCTATTTTTACTTTGATGACGCTGAACTTGGTTTATGCATGTTCGTCTACAAACGTGGTTTCCTTACCATATTCAGATTTGCTTGAATGGCCGTGAGTGGCTGCGTGGCAGGCTGGTAAACCAAAAACAATCTAACCCAGAACATCATGGATAACCTGGCTTAGATTGACACTCCGGTATGGTTTACGAATAAAACCTTTCAGTCCGCTCTGCCGCATCTCTTTAAGATCTTCCTCCCTTGTGAAACCGGAAGAAAGTACAACCCGTACCTGCGGATTAATCTCCTGTAATTTGTAGAAGCAATCCCTTCCATTCATCACAGGCATAACCATGTCGAGCAAGACAAGATCGATCCCCTTTTGATGTTTAAAGGTGTCAACCGCCTGCTGTCCGTTCTTGGCCAATATTACCTCATAACCAAGGTCCTCCAATACAGCTTTAGCCGTTATCCTCATGACCTCTTCATCATCTACAACAAGAATCCTGCCGCTTCCTTTGGTTAAAACCTGTGTAGTTTGAATTGGTACTGCGTCAACGCTCGTAAGAGGCAGTAAAAGATGGAAAGCTGTACCAACATTGACCTCACTGTAGACACTGATTGCACCGTTGTGCTGTTGAATGGTGCCATATACTGAAGCTAATCCGAGACCTGTTCCTTCACCCTGCTTTTTTGTTGTAAAAAATGGATCGAAAATCATTGGCAAGTATTGAGGATCAATACCTTTTCCGCTGTCACGTACCTCTATCTCTAAATACTGACCAGGCTCAAGGGCAAAGCTGGACAATGTACAGTAAATTTCGTCCAGTTCTAAGACCTTGGAGCAAATAGTAATTTGTCCTCCTTCCGGCATAGAATGTGCGCTGTTGATGCACAGGTTAAGAAAGACATTCTGAAGCTGAGAAGAGTCACCAATAATTGTACTTTCCTCATCAGTAAAAGTGGTCTTCAGCTCAATGCGTTTATCTATAGTGTTTCTCGCTAAGACCAACGTAGCATTTATGACTTCATGGACATCTATGGGAGTGGATGTTTTAGGACCTGTACGGGAAAAGGTAAGTAGCTGTTCCGTAAGATCGGCAGCTCGACCGGCGGACTCAATTATGATCCTATAGTACCTCTCAGCTTTTGCATCGTTTGACAGGCGAGTGGACAGTAGCTCAGCAGCACCAATTATACCGCCAAGCATGTTGTTGAAATCATGCGCAACGCCACCAGCGAGCGTGCCGATCGCCTCCAGTCTCTTTGCCTGCTCAAGCTGAACCTCCAATTTTTCACGGATCATCTGTTCTTCTTTGCTGCGCGTGATATCATTGCCATGTAGTAAAATGGCCGGAATTTCACGATATATGATCCGATTTGCCTTTAATTCCACCCACAATGTTTTTGATTCGGAGGACAGGAACCTGCACTCGAAGTGTTTTTCCTCAACCCTCCCGCCCATCAAATCAGAGACAGTTTCCCTAAGAGACAGTCGATCCTCTTCATGGATAATGGTATAAAAATTATCACCTTTCAGCTGGTCACTGCTATGCTGCAGAGCTTCGACCAACCTTCCATTTACAAAAAGACACCCTCTGTCTCCCAGTACCATTACATAGGCCAAGGTATTCTCGGTCAATATTCGATACTGCTCCTCAGAATCTCTCAGTTCCCCCATTATTGAGCTGATCCGCTTCTGGTCAGATTCAAGACTACGGACCATCTCATTAAACGCCTTTCCCACTTGCGAGATCTCGTCTTTACCCTTAATGTCGATGGTAACGATGTTTCCGTTGGCAACTTTTTCTGTCGCAGAGATGATTTTGCTCAACGGATTGTTAATCCGCCACAAAAAAAGTGTCAGTAAGGTGACCACAACAGTTACAAGCACTCCTAACGTACCGAAAAAGACAATTCTTCTTGCCTGTATTACAGGAGCGTTATAGTCCTTTTTCGATATCAGGCAGATCACGCGAAGGTCCCAGAATGGAAAATATTGTTCTATTAAGCGAACAGATTCACCATTAAATGTCGACTCAACGATTGATCCCAACTCCCTGTGTTCTTCAGCGGGATAAGATACAGGCGATATGTTTTTTGAGTCTTCCTTTTCCAGGAGGTTCTTTCCTTCCTGAAAAATCAGGCTGCGAATCCCAGAGTGAACGACATCCAGAGCTCTTACCTGACTAATGGCTTCCGCCATATAAGCAGCCTGCATTTCAGGGTCTTCTTCAAGTCTCAGTTCTATCAAGTCGTCAAAACGCTCTTCACAGATAGCCATGACTGTATCGGAGGTATAGTGGAGAGCTTTATCGGTCTGTTCCTGAAGAGTTTCGGCGAGTGGAGGAACAAGTTTCTCCACAGATATGATCGAAACAAGAACCCCCACCAATATTACAGGGAACAGTACTGCATATAGCAGCCTATTCTTTGAAAAAGGAATTGTAGATTTCACGAATCTTTACTGTATGGTATGGTTGAAAATCGGTTCTTTCGTTTTCATCTTCCTTGGGTAAACAATTTCTTTCTTACCTTCCTGCCATTGTATTAATAGTGGGTTATGGCCGATTTGGCGGCCTGACTGATCGACTTTAAAGCGTCCAATTACAGTCATAGTATCAAGTGAATACACGTACTCCCTTATTTTCTCGTGATTAACCTCATTAAATTGGGTGACCGCCTGTTCAAGTATTTTACATGCCGCGTAAGCTGAACCAGCATGGTATGAAGGTTCCTGCCCGACGAATTGTTTAAAATCTGCAATAAATTTAATGGTTCCCGGGAACGGTATTCGTTCATCCGGTTCCCACTGAGACGTACCAAAAATGCCATTTGCAAAAGGTCCCACTTTTTCATAAAAATGAGGATACGTAGGTACAATCGTCATACCTAGTGCATTGGGACGAAACGAATTCTTTTTCAACTCTTCGAGAAAGGCATAGCTATCTGGAGGATATGCACTGAATATTACCCCGTCCGGGTTTATTGCCCCTATTTCGTTTATAATAGTTGGAAATTGTGACTCGCCATCGGTAAATGATTGCATATATACAACCTCCAACCCAAAACGTTTTGCCCATTTTGCCGCAGCGGTTCCAATTGCAATATTGAAAACGCTGTCTTCATATATGATCGCCACTGTTTTGTATCCTTTTCTGGCAATAACATCATGGAAAGAAATGAAATATCTGTCTGCGAGGGCATAAATACCGAACAGATGGCGGTAGCCCCTTTCCCATGGTTTCATTGCAGCCGACGCACATGCGATCATCACTTTACCATGCTTCTCAGTCACCTCCGAGGCAGCCAATGTCAAGGGTGTTCCATAAGGTGAAAGAATCAACTCAACTTCATCATCTACGATGAGTTTTTCATAAAGTTTCTTTGCCAGATCAGGATTGCTCTTGTCGTCATAAAGGAGAAGTTTTACTTTTCTGCCTAGTAGCCCGCCTTTTTCATTTATCTGTGACTCCCAGAGCTCATAGGATTTCCTGATCATTCGTGACGTTTCCACATACTTACCTTCAAGAGAAACCGTTGCACCAATGAGAAAAGGAGTATCAGTTGCGTAAACTGAAGCACCTTGAAATATCATTAATATCGAAATCAAGAGTCGAAGATTCCAGAAGGACATATAATTGCTCCGGCTAGTGCGAGATGGTTAAACAAGTGGGCTGTGAGTATCAGAGAATAATGATCATGCTATCAAGATTAGTGTATAGCATTGGTACTTTCATTGCAAATTTCAACATGCATCAGGAAACCAGTATTTTGTTAAGCTTGCAGGCATTTACCCAAACGCCGCATATTTACTGAAAGGATGTTGGAGGAAACTACGTCACATTTTCACTTAGT
Organism: Desulforhopalus glucosivorans; assembly: GCF_054397165.1. NCBI lineage: Bacteria > Pseudomonadati > Thermodesulfobacteriota > Desulfobulbia > Desulfobulbales > Desulfocapsaceae > Desulforhopalus > Desulforhopalus glucosivorans. Next base: position 5,331,945 of record NZ_AP044854.1, on the reverse strand, counting down.
ATCGATGTCATCAATACCGTAATTCTTCATTTTTCTATAAACCGTAGGTCTACTCACCCCAAGAGACTTCGCTGACTTACATATATTGCCATCAAAATGGTGCAATGTTTTTTCTAGCACATTCTGTTCTACCTCAGCGAAAGTAGACAAACCATCCGGAGTGTCCATCAGGTTAACTCTATGGTTATCGGTGAGGGTAGAAATACCAAAATGAACCGGAAATATTTCCTGACCTTCTGCCAGATGAACAGCCCGTTCAACAGCGCCCTCTAATTGCCGAATATTCCCCGGCCAACTATAATTCAGCAGTGCCTGAGCTGTTTCGGGCGTATTAAAAACAAACTCCTTGTTGAGTTGTACAGAATGTCGTCGCAGGAAATAATTCCCTAAAATGAGGATATCATCACCTCGCTCACGCAAAGGAGGAACATTGATATTCAGTGTGCAGATCCTGTAGTACAAATCTTCTCGAAATTGATGTTCTTTAATTGCTTGTTTCAAATTTTTATTGGTCGCAGAAATCACCCTTAAATTGACAGAAACACTTCTCAACCCGCCAACCCGCTGAATCTCTCCAGTTTGCAGAACACGTAAAAGTTTTACCTGCATATCAAAAGGCATATCGCCAATCTCATCGAGAAAAAGGGTACCGTTATCCGCCAGCTCAAACTTACCTGGCCTACCACCTTTTTGCGCTCCGGTAAATGAGCCTTCTTCATACCCGAAGAGTTCACTTTCAATAAGTTCTTTTGGAATAGCGCCACAGTTTATGGCCACGAACGGTTCATTTCTCCTGTCACTTTCATTGTGAATTGCCTGGGCAAACAGTTCTTTCCCTGTACCGGTCTCACCTGCGAGCATAACTGTGGTCGAACTATTAGCTGCAATACGCGCAACTCTGAGCGCATCGTGGAGTTTTTGACTACGCCCTATTATGGTATCAAAGGTAAAATGAGCATGTGACCCTGACATTTCCGCAGCCACACGGATGACCTCTTTTTTTTCGGTTATGGTAATAAGTCCTCCCACCAAACCACCTTTATTTTTTCTGATGGGATCAAGTGAGGCAAAATGAGTTGCTCCACCTTTTTTAGTGAGGAGTTCCCTTGAAATAAACCCCTTACCTTCTGCAAGATATGACAAGATATCAAATCGTTCTCCAACACATTCACCAAAAGGTCTGGTAATGGCATCAGGGGGAAGATCAAGGAGTAAATTCGCTCTTCGATTGGCTCGTACAATTCGTCCCTGTTGATCAACAGTGACCATTCCCCTTGAGCTGGACTCCAAAAGAGCATCCATATATTTTTTCTGTATATCCAGTTCACGAAGACGGACACTTTCACGCAGGTGAGCTGTCACAGTTTCAGCAGCCTGACGAACAAGGCCCAGTGTGTGAACATGCATATTCTCAGAATACCCACTGAGACTCACAACTCCTAAAACATCCTTTCCGTCAGGTGAATAAACGGGGGCTCCAGAGTTGCTTATACTTTTTGCAAGGGCCGCAAACATGTGATCACCCGGGAGAAACACCGGAATTCGCTCTTCCAGAGCCAGACCAATTGCACAGGTTCCAATATCCCGCTCAGTCCACCGGTAACCAGGCAGACACCTTCTTCGCTTGAAATGCTCAACAAGATCTGAATCTCCAACTACATACAGGACATAGCCCTGACTATCGGCCAAAGCCATGCAAAAACCAGTATCTTTTAAGAGGCGATAGAGGCTTTCGAGCTGTTCCTTTGCTATCACATAAAATTCTTGTTGAGCCGCTATTCTCTTTTTGAGACCATCCGAACTCAATCGACTCTCTTCCGGCGCCGCAAGAGCATTGGGATCAACCCCATAACTGGCTGATCGTTCATGGGACCTTGCAATAATTTTCTTAAGGTTTGGCATTCCCTGCAATTCAGTTTCCATCTCACCTCACTGTATCGTATCGTTACAATGTATCGTACCGTTACAAACCGTTTACAAAAACCATTTTTCTCTTGTTCGCAGAGGTTCTTAGCCAGACCTCAGCTCAACTAGAGACCATTTATTGTAACGTTTCTTTACAATCACCCAAAAACCTACAAAACCACACAACACAGTTAAGCTACTGTTTTACTGTGACTTAAACACGTGTACACATTGTGGCACACAAAATGCAGGAAAAACCCCATCAATGAAAGTGTACGCAGTTGCCTGGCAAAGACCGGGTTGCTGTAACGTTATGATACAAAAAGGAGATTAACATGTCAATTGATCGATACGGCACCCCAAAAAGTGGTGGTTTACCATTTGCCAAGGCCGCCGGAGCAGATGGCTGGCTGTACGTCAGCGGTCAGGTTCCAAGAGATAGCGAAGGACAAATTGTGTATGGAAATATGGCTACCCAGGCAAGAGTTACCTTAGATAACCTCAAATCTGTTCTTGAGCTTGCCGGATACAGTTTAAACGATGTTGTCCGAGTGGGTGTTTGGATAGATGACCCAAGAGATTTTGCGGAGTTCAACAAGGTCTACGCGGAATACTTTGTTGCAGAACACGCTCCGGCAAGAGTCACAGTTCAGGCGATGATGATGAGCGACCTACGCGTTGAAGTTGACTGTATCGCATATAAACAATCGTAATTTAATTTGCAGCATAGAGAGCTATCGAGCCTAACAATGGGAAAGTTCAATCAACAAAGTTCCGATCATGATATAATTATCGCTGGAGGTGGCATCAGCGGATTAGCACTGGCATATGGGCTAGTTGCTGGAGGTGCCAAAGTTACATTACTTGACGCACCAACAGAAACAAACAAAGCCTCCCGCACAAACGTTGGCCTTATCTGGTGCCAATCCAAATTTCTTCATCTTCCCAATTATGCCAAATGGGGTTTCCACTCTTCAAGCCTCTTTCCTGCTCTGACAAAAGAGCTGGAAGAAGTCTCAGGCATAGAAATTCCTGTGCACTACACCGGCGGACTCATAGCCTGCACCAGTGAAAAGGAGTTTGAAGCAAAAGGCGAGTACATAGAAAAATTAAAAGTTGCCCTGGGGGACTATCCAGGAGGAATGCTTTCCAGAAGTGAACTGGAAAAAAAATTACCTCTAATCGGTTTTGGACCAGATGTCGTTGGCGCGGCCTGGTGTGAGGCTGATGGCGTTGTAGAACCACTTGCATTAATGCGCGCCTACAAAGCCGCTTTCCAAAAACTAGGCGGCAATTTTGTAGAAACTCTTATCCACGATGTGCAACCTAAAGATGGAGGATACAGTGTACATACAGACAAAGGGCTGATGAACTGTGGCCGCCTTGTTTTAGCTGCGGGTCTTTCCAACAGACGGTTTTCAAGATTCGCCCTTCCCCATCTACCTGTCAGCGCAGACAAGGGCCAGGTTCTTCTTGTTGAGCGGATGCCTCCTGTTATGCCAATTCCTCTACTCGGTGTAACCCAGACCTTTGGCGGCACTGTGATTATTGGTTTCCGCCATGAATTTATTGGCCACGATACACGAATCGTCCCTGAAGATGTTTCCACTGAAGGTCGCTCTGCTATTAAAATTTGGCCAGAGCTTGCAAAAAAACGACTCATACGAGCATGGAGTGGACTACGTGTTATGCCTGAGGATAAACAGGCGATTTACAGCAGACTACCTGACCATCCAAAAGTAACTCTCATAAACACACATAGCGCAGTTACCCTCGCAGCAGCACATACCCGCCACCTGCCGGACTTTATACTCGGTGGCAATTTACCAGACCTTGCTCGAGACATGACTCTAGAACGCTTCGGCATTGCGGTTAATTAAGGAAGATACAATGGAGAAAAACGTAATACATGAGACTGTTACTATCGTAGTGGATGGTAATGATGTCACCGTTCCCGCCGGTATTTCAGTCGCCGCTGCAGTTCTTGGACACCACCATGCAGACGAAACCTACACACACCCTGTCGATGGGAGCCCCCGAGCCCCCTATTGCCTCATGGGAGTTTGCTTTGAATGTATGATGGAGATAAATGGAGAGCCTAATGTACAGTCCTGTCTTGTTACTGTAGAAGAAGGCTTGAGAGTAAAAAGACAGGTCGAAACAGCAGAGGCAAAATGATGGAGCGACAGACAGATCTTGTAGTAGTTGGAGCAGGTCCTGCAGGGCTTGCGGCAGCATGTTCAGCGAGTAACTGCGGTCTTGAGGTGAGCCTTGTTGATGAACAGGCAACACCTGGTGGTCAACTGTTTAGAAATATCGAGTCACCCTTAGGTCAGGCATCCCTTGACGCTAAAGAACGTGCAGCCGGAGTGGCACTTGCAAAAGAGTTCAGAGAATCAGGAGTACAGTACCATCCTGAGACCATTGTCTGGGGCTTAGAATCACGAAGGGTATCCGGCACAGCTCAAGGAAAAACTAAAATTTTTCAAACCCAGTCAGTAATCGTGGCACCAGGTGCCATGGAGCGACCTGTGCCTTTTCCCGGCTGGACACTCCCTGGCGTTATGGGGGCAGGAGGAGCGGACATACTTCTCAGGGCTGGCGGATCACTTCTAGAAGATCCATCAGAGCCAATAGTACTTGCCGGCAACGGCCCCCTCATGCTCCTGCTTGCATGCCACTTAATTGACAGAGGTGTTAATATTGCTGCGTGGCTTGATACGGGGTACTGGAGTAAAAGAGTCATCTCAGGCGTCCCAATGTCTGTATCATTTTTTGACTCTGCGTACCTTGGTAAGGGCCTATCCATGGCTCTGAAGATTGCCAAGGCGAAAATCCCATTCATCCTGGGTGTAAAAAATATCCAGGCCATAGGTGATACACGAATTGAAAAAGTATCCTTTGAGGTACGGGGCAAGGTACGAGAGATTGAAACAAAATGTCTTCTACGCCATGAAGGCGTCATTCCACGCACCCATATCCTCAACTCAATGGGTGCAAAACACCTGTGGGACCCAGTACAACGTTACTGGTACCCTGACGTCAGTGAGTCTGGAGCAACCAGCATTGATGGAGTATATCTCGCAGGTGATGCAGGCTATGTGCATGGTGGAGATGCAAGTATCATAAAAGGCACCCTTGCAGGCATTGATGCAGCCAAACGCCTTGGAGTGATTGACCCAAGCGAGGCTGCCTTTCGCTCAAAAGAGTCTCTGAGAAAACTGAGATTGACCCGATTTGCCAGAGGATTTTTGCGTTATGTCTTCGCCCCTAATCCAAATATTTTTGATGTCCCTGACAGCACCAAGGTGTGTAGGTGCGAGTCTGTCACTGCAGGAGACATCAGAAAAGTTGTGCTGGAAGGCAATAGCGATGTAAATGAGGTCAAGCTCTACAGTAGATGTGGTATGGGACCCTGCCAGGGAAGAATGTGCGGGCCTGCCCTTGCGGAAATCACGGCATCTACCCTTTCGACCTCACCTCATAAGGTCGGCAGCCTGCAGGTTAGACAGCCATTTAGACCAGTATCACTCGAAAATTATTGCGATCTCACAACTGGAGAATAACACACGCACTCCCGGTTAATCCTCATCTTAAGGGTGAAATGATGAACAGAAGGAAAATAGATGTTGTCCTATCAGCGGTACTGATGACCGTATCGCTCATAATTCTACTCAATGACAACCTCGTTGAAGGTGGGATGGAGACGGAGCTTGGCTCAATGTTTGTACCCAGGATAATCGCTACTTTTATCCTCATCTTTTCAGGTACCATAGGTTTTCAGGCACTGACTAAGATGAAAAATCATCAAGAGCTGGATATTGTTGAAAATATTGACACCAAAGGTTTTGGTGGCGTGGCTATATATTTTGGCATCTTCATCCTATACTGGCTTGCAGTTCCCTATGTAGGATTCATTGTTGCCACTCCATTTACAATTTTTTCGGTAGCTTGTCTTCTAGGTGGGCGTAGCTGGATTCCTATTAGCATTCTCTCCATCGTCACTCCAATTTTAATCTATTACGGTTGCAGCCAATACCTACGTGTATTTCTACCAACCTGGTCCTTATCATAAGAGAGGAAGACAATGTTAGAAAATATCCTTCAAGGCTTTGGTACTGTATTTGCCGTCGGCCCCATCCTCGGTATCATCATTGGTGTCATCGTTGGTATTATTTTTGGTGCCATACCGGGAGTTTCTGGGATCATGGCTATCGCTATCATGTTACCACTGACCTTTTATGTTGACCCGGTTGTCGGTATCACCATGCTTCTTGCTGTGTACAAGGCAGGAATTTATGGAGGTTCGATCTCGGCCATCCTTATAAATACGCCAGGTGCTGCTGCTGCATTTCTTACAGCCCAAGATGGACATGCCCTAACGAGAGCGGGCAAGTCAGGAAAAGCACTGTGCATGGCTCTCTATGCCTCTGTAACTGGTGAAATGTTGAGTACTCTGGTCCTCATTTTTGTTGCAGCACCAATCTCCCTTTTATCACTGAAGGCTGGCCCAATTGAGAAAGTTTACCTTCTCCTCTTTGCCTTTACAGTAATTGGATCTGTAACCGGAGAATCGATTTCAAGAGGTTTGCTCTCCACCTGCCTTGGAATGCTCTTTGCCACTGTCGGTATGTCCTCAATCACCGGTGCCACCCGTTTTACCTTTGGCGTCCCTGAGCTCATGAGTGGTTTCACCTTTACTCCGATGCTTATTGGAGTTCTCGTAATGCCTGAGGTGATCATGGCAATACGCAGACGCAATGATGCCCAGGCCAGTATGGCACTCACTATTTCTCCAAATCCGGACGACAACCGGATCAGCTGGAAAGAGTATAAATCAGTCCTCGGAACTATCATTAAATCGTCAGGCATTGGCACTCTGCTTGGCTCACTTCCAGGGCTCGGTTCAACACCAGCTGCGTTCCTCGCCTACGGTGAAGCAAAGCGAACATCAAAGAATCCTGATACATTTGGGAAAGGTTCAATTCGTGGTATTGCAGCAGCAGAATCCGCCAACAATGCAGTTTGTGCTGCTGCAATGATCCCTATGCTGACCCTCAGCATCCCTGGCGATGATGTAACCGCACTGTTGTTCGGTGCGTTTCTTATCCAGGGTATTACTCCAGGGCCTACTATTTTCTTTGAACATACCCAGGTCATTTATGGAATATTCGCCGGTTTTCTACTCACAGATCTGGTTTTACTGGTACTTGCGCGAATCGGCTTTAAGTTCTGGACTAAAGTGGCTTCAGTACCACGATATTTCATTTTTCCCTGTGTTACTATTTTTGCCTTTGCCGGCGCATTCACCGCAAACCAAAACATCAATGACGTGATGATTCTTATTCTCTTCACTATGTTTGGTTTTGGTATGCGGCTCATCGGTTTGAACCCTGCCGCCTATCTTATCGGGTTTATTTTAACACCGATGCTTGAACAAAACCTTGATCAGGCTGTAGCCATTGTAGGAACTGAATATCACCTCTTTTTTACCACTCCGTTTGCATGGATCTTCACAGCCTTGGCGGCAATATTTATTTATTCCACTACACGGCAGAGAAAGAAACTTGCAAAAAAAGCGGAGAGTATTCTCTCAACCACAAAATAAAAACGGCTTGAGATTTTGTAAAAGAACGATCGCTAAAACTGTGATCGCAACCATGACCGGAGTAACAAATACTCCACTTGTAAGGAGCTAGCTATTATGAACTGGAACAAAAAACTCGTCTCTATTGCAGCAGCACTGGCAATCTCACTGGTATCTGTCTCCGCACAGGCTGAATACCCAAAAAAACCTATCAACGTCATCGTTCCGTGGGGAGCAGGTGGAGACTCTGACCTCACCAGTCGCGTATGGGCAGATGCGATGGAAAAAGAGCTTGGCACTCCTGTTGTTGTAATCAACAAAACTGGTGGTGGTGGCGTTATTGGAACGACCTTTGTTGCTAATGCGAAAAAGGACGGTTACACCCTCATTAACGCAGGTCTTAGTAATGTACTTGTCACTCCAAATTTCAGTAAAACTCCATATGATTTCGACAGTTTTGTTCCTATAGTTAAATTTACAGCTGTTCCACTAGGAATACTTGTTGCTACAGACAGTCCGTACAAAACTTTCGATGACTTTATCGCCGCTGCAAAAGAAAAAAGTGTTACTCAGGGCTCCTGGGGTGCGGCTTCTTCAGGTACTATCCTTGCAAACATCATAGCTGACCAGGCTGGATACAAACCTAGGTTTGTTCATGCCAACACAACCGCTGAGTCCATGGTTTCAGTTATTGGTGGACACATTGACTCTGCAGTCTCTTTCCCACCAGCATTTGGTCCTCACATTAAATCAGGTCGCGCAAGAGCGCTGGTCATGAACTCTAAAATGGATGCATACCCTGGCGTTCCTACTTTTGCAGACTACGGTATCAAAGGTAGTTTTGAAGGATGGTCTGGAATCTTCGCTCCTAAAGGTGTTCCTGAAGAAGTTGTGACCACCCTCGTTGAAGCAAGTAAAAAAGTGATGAAAGACCCCAAGGTTCTCAAGGCATTTGAAAACATGGGTGCAGTAGTAGATTTTCGCTACGGTGAAGATTGGGTTAAAGACCTCAAGGTTACCTATGGTATCATGGGTGAGGCCGCTGCTAAAATGAAGAAAAAATAAGAATAGACGTACTGATTGTAAGGTATTTTTTTCAAGGCAGCTGCATTTTGCAGCTGCCTTTTTTTTTCTTAGGTGAAATGAAATGTCCAATAATACAAATATATTAAAAGGTGGTTTTCTCCATTACGACACCCCCATTGGCGTCCTCTGCCTTGAGAGTATGTTTCCTAAACCTCGAGGACATGTAAGAAACCCCAGAACTTATGATTTTCCGACCATCTGTTCAGTTGTAAAGGGAGTTGATATCCCAAAACTCCTGTTTGATCCACAACCTGAGCTGTTACAACCATTTATTGATGCGGCACAACAACTTGAACGAGATGGGGTGGCTGCAATTACTGGTAGCTGTGGCTTTCTGGCACGATTCCAGACAGAGCTTGCAGAGGCGGTGGACATTCCGATCTTTGTATCAAGTCTGGTTCAACTCCCATTTTTGCGCCTCATCCACGGCACCTCTGCTCAGATTGGAATTCTCACAGCCAGTGCAAAGGCACTCACCGTAGATCATTTCAACAATGCGGCAAGTGATATTAACGACTATGTAATTGGTGGAATGGAGGGATATCCTGAGTTTTGGGAAACCATCATTGAAGGTAAACGTAATGACTTTGACATGGTAAAACTGGAAGAAGAAATCTGCCATTCAGCAGATGAGCTTGTCAGCAACAACAACCTTGATGCTCTCTTATTGGAATGTACAGACCTCTCAGCTTTTGCCCATCAAATTCAAAAGACAACACAGGTACCAGTATACGACATAAACTCACTGGTTGAATATGTCGCCTACTCTGTCTGTCGAAAACAATATACATGACAACTTGCACTCTTACCGTTGCTGCAATTCGCTCTAAAAATATCATTTTTTATGAAGTGAGACAGTTCATCTTTCGCAGACGCAAAACCAACCAGCGGTTGAGAGAATGCTTTCAGTTCTGAACCTGGTTCTATAGCATTATTGGAAAGATCATCCATCCACAATTCAATCTGCTCAGTGATTTTTTCCATTGGATTTTCTTACCTCTCAGGAAGTGAATTGACGACTTCAAGCATCTCTTTTCTCAGCCACTTATGCTGTTCATCTTCCTGATAGGATCGGTGCCAGATCATATTCATCTTTCCTGCCGAGAAATCAAAAGGAAGCGGCGCATAAGAGAAATCCTTCATCTCTGTATGTCGCATTAAAACCGGTAAGGTTGCCAGCATTTCTGTTCCTCTTAAATATGTTCCCGCACTGGAAAAATTTGGGACAGAGATATCTACCTTGCGCGGTCGTCCCTGCCGGGTCAAAATATCATCCACCCCTCCCTTAAAATGCCTTAAAAATGAGAGCCCGACATGGCCTGATTCTAAATAATCCTCCATATCTTTAGGGGCATCCCTCATGGTTGGATCATAAAAAACAACGGTGTTCATATCGAAAAGAGGCTTTTGCATAATATCGGCGCCATCGGGCCTAAACCCTGAAATTGCCAGATCACATTTGTTTTCACGCAGGAGTTCTACTGTGGGGATTTGAGGCGAGATTACCTGAAGGGAAAAACGTTTCAGTTTTCCTTTAACCTGTTCATAAAAACGTGGCATAAGCAGACTGGACTGGAAATCGTTGGCAGCAATAACCAGATCGATTTCACTCTCCCCTGGCAAAAAGGAAGAGGTTTGAACAAGGTCTTGCAACTCACCCAGAATCTTCTCCACCTTTACAGCCATCTGCTGGGCATAGGTCGTGGGGGTTATAGTTCTTCCGGCACGGATAAAAAGAGGGTCCCCGACAACTTCTCGCAGTTTTTCTACGGTATGACTCACAGCGGATTGCGTAATACCGAGTTTATCAGCGGCTCCCGTGATAGTTCCAACTTCCATAACGGCGAGAAATACAGATAAGCTTTTTCCGTCCAGCGACAACCAATCGATTTTCTTCATGTGTTATATGAGAACCTACCTGTTGTTTAGATGCAATTAAAATCACATAATGGCATCAATCAAGGCAACATTTACACTCAAATAATGGAGAAACGAGATGATAATGAAAAAAGCTCTACTTACTACTGCTCTTATTTTTACAGCCTCTTCAGCTATGGCTGCAAACAACTGGTACATGTCCGCTGACCTGGGAGTCCAGATTCCGGGTGGTGAAGCAAGTCATGCAGGTACCAATGAACACGACACCCCAAGTTATGATTTTGATGAAAGTGTCGTGGCAGGTCTTGCAGTAGGATATTTCTTCAATGATGCATTCAGGGTAGAGGCTGAGGCACGTTTTAGAAACCAGGAAACTGAAGATGGTACACTCGCAGGCCTCAACTCACGTTCCAATGAGACCTTCAATCTAGGTGGTGAGGTGGATACCACCACACTTATGGCTAACGCTATCTACGAGTTTGATAACACCAGTAAATTTATCCCTTATGTCAAAGGTGGCTTAGGTGTTGCCTACTCAGATGCCAGTGCAGACTTTGATCTTCAACCTACTTTTTCCATGTATGGTATCACCGATCGCTGGGACTTTCCGGATAATGATGAAACAAATTTTGCCTGGTCAATTGGTGCTGGTGTTGATTACCAAATAACAGACAACATTCTGGTCGGTCTTGAATATCAATACATTGATATGGGTGATATTTCCACAGGTGTCGATATCAATGGAGACATGGTTGATTTTGATCTCAGCGCCCATGAGATCACAGTAGGAATTACCTATCTTTTTTAGCCAGCAATAGAATTTTAAACAAAGGGAGGATAGTAAAAATGCTCAGACAATGTGTATCAATTACGCTGGTGTTATCTTTGGTTGCGCTTGGAGTATCGGGAATCTTGATGATTTTCTTAAACAGCTTGACCTTCCAGCTACAAATGCACCCCGTGCATAAGATATTTGGAGTCATAATGGTTGTTGCTGGCGCGCTTCACGCCTATCTCAATTTCAAGCCCATCAAGAACTATCTGAAAAATAGGGGTGTGCTTGTTTTTGCCATGATCATGTCTCTGCTTTTACTTATTCTCCTCGTTGCAGGCTTAAATAAACAGATAGACCCGGATTTAGTTGAACAGGTTCAATTGTTGATGTCACAGATGGAATCGGCACAATAGACTTATTTAGAAATTTACAAATACACAACATCAAATCGAAAAGGCCCCAAAATGACTTCAGAAGAATTAAAATCAGCCTTAACAAAGGTTGGCAGTTTATCCATCACAACTCTTGATGGTCCCACTATGCACAGCCGGATAATCAGCATCTGCGGCTGCGATGATGATGGCATTTACTTTCTGACAATGGACGTAAAACCATTTTATCGCCAACTAAAAAGTAATCCGCATGTCTCTTTGTGCGGCATTTACCCATCAGGGAGAAAAGAGGGCAAAAATACAGATGGCCAGCCATACTGGCCCCCAGGATTTACTGTACGCGTTACCGGGGAAGCGCGCGAAATAACAAATGAAGAGATAAAAGAAAAAGCTGCGTCCGGTAATGAACTCTTTCAATATACCCTGGAAGAGGCAGCCCGTTACCCTTCAATGAAGCTGTTTTGCATCTTCAAAGGAAAAGGCGAAATTTTTGATTATGATTTTGAATTAGAAAATCGTGATCACAAGCTCCTCCGCACCCGCTTTGCTTTTGGTGGTGAATCTGTTCAACAGGCCGGAGTTCGTATTGATCCGGATAAATGTGTCGCATGCGGAGAGTGTTTTGAGGTGTGTACCTTTGGTGCTATTGTTGAAGGGGAACCTTATACAGTGAACAGTGAGCGTTGCGACGAGTGCGGAAGCTGTATTATGTCTTGTCCCTCTGAAGCTATTGAACATTCACAGACAATGTAAGCAAAGAATTATGGCTCGCATTTTCTATGGTAAATTTTCTGCATATCTGCTCGGCGTGATTTTTCAAAAGCGACAGCACTGACACAACCTCTTACCAATAACAGATTTGATACAGCAACAGGCTCATTCTAATTGCGCAATGCAGCCCAGACAAGCAAACACCTTAATCACCTATTTATACGTACAAAATATCATATGGCCTCTAAGATACCAAGGACCTCTGCACACTTAACCCTCGATCGCTGTTCAAGCAAATCAGCTTCTGCCATAATCTCTGCCCTAAACGCATCATCTTCAATATCGACCATATTAATGAGGACATTTTGATACGCCCCCCAGATGCCTGTCTCAAGGGCTCGAGCTCCAACCTGAACATCGGACTTTGAAGCTGGGTTGCCATGCATGGCTGTTGTAATGAGAGCGTCCCAGGCACCATCACCAATGCGCATAGTAGTGAGGGGGACATGTATCGCAGTTTTCAAACCTGCCTGCATCTTTTCCCTGCGGCTTCTCTTTTCTGCGTCGGTTCCCTGAGGCATTCGCAGACCTTCCATATACTCATTAAATGCTGAAGTATCCTTGTCAATCATGGGAATCAGAGACTGGGTAATATCATGGAGAACAGGGATAACCGCTTGCATATCTTTTTCTTTTCCCTCAAACTTTCTCACACCCTGGGTAAGCTTTGCCACCATAGCACCAAGTCCGGCTCCAATCGCTGCCATGGCAGCTGATGCTGAGCCCCCACCAGGGGCGGAACTTCTCGCCGCAACTTCTTCTACAAAACCGCGCACACTGAGACTCGCAAGAGGTTCATCAAGTGGTTCTGCCACGATATATTCTATGATACGCTTCTTGGCCAAAAATGGAGCAACTGAGTTCAGGCCCAGCCGCTCAATGGCAAGACGGAGTTTCTGCTCTTCGAGGTAGATAAACAGTCCTTCTTTTTCGATATAGTAGTCAGCTGCCATCAATAGCGACTCCAAGGGTACAATGCCTACTATTTCAGAACCTGTTACGGCAAGATTAAGCTCAGCAGCCTTCGCTTTAACCTCTTCAAAGAGGACATGGATCGGAGTGACCTTGTAGTTGTTTAAATTGACTGTAACCTGGGCCATGTTGTATTCATCCACGAACCAACCCATCCCCTTAACATCCTTTAATTCACCCGGTTCATCATCACTACGCCCCGCCTCTCGCAGATCAAGGGCGATACGGTGGGCCTGATTCGGTGTGCCGAGAATATTGACGTTATAGGCTATGAGAAACATCCTTGCCCCTGTGGCAGTGGCCCCCCATGAAGGTACAAAATCTAAGGGACCAAAATCAGGTGCCCAGGCAGGATCTTTTAACCGCTGCTGCAGTTCTTCGTATTCGCCCTGTCTCACATCGGGTAGTTTTTTTCTGTATCCCCTCTCAGAAGCCTCTTCATAGAGAAAAAAGGGAACCCCGAGTTCTTCTGCTGCTCGCCTGCCAAATTCCTTTGATATTTCAACACACTCTTCCATGGTAACATTGGCCACAGGGATAAAAGGACAAACATCCATGGCTCCAAACCGGGGATGCTCACCACTGTGCCTGGTCATATCAATCAGTTTTCTGGCAACCCTCGCCCCCGCAAGAGCCCCTTCAATAATTGCAACAGGGCCACCCACAAAGGTATAAACAGTCCGATTGGTTGAATACCCGGGATCTACATCAAGCAGGATACACCCCTCCACAGCTTCAATCGCCTCAGAGATTGCATCGATGGTTTTCTGATTTCTACCTTCTGAAAAGTTCGGTACACATTCTATGATTTTCTTCATTGCTCAATTGCTCCGCTGACTAGCTCACCTTTTTTGACGACTGCCATAACAGCTGAAACCCCAGCATGGTAGGCGAGAATTGCCGGGGACTCCCCTTCTAACAGAAGAAAATCCGCCTGTTTTCCTGCCTCAAGACTACCCACCTTCTCTGCCACTCCAAGAGAATATGCAGGATTAAGGGTAACTCCTGTCAAGGCTTCAGCCGGAGTCATGTTCATATTTAAAACAGCCAGGCCAAAGATAAAGGGCATAGACTCCGTAAAACATGAGCCAGGATTACAATCTGTTGCAAGCGCCACTGGCAGGCCCATTGTTATCATGTCCCTTGCACGGGCATAATTTTTCCTGAGACTATAGGCAGTACCCGGTAACAGGTTTGCGACAACACCACTTCCGGCCATGGCTTGTAGATTCGTATCATTTGCAGCCAACAAATGATCTGCTGAAATTGCCCCTAAATCTGCGGCAAGACCAGCCCCTCCAAGGTCATGGACTTCATCGGCGTGTATTTTAATTCCAAAACCCATCTCCTTTGCTGCCTGAAGCAGACGTCTTCCCTGCTCGATTGAGAACACCCCTTCTTCACAAAAAATATCACAAAATTTCGCAATATTTTGTTCCTTTACGGCAGGCAAACTTTCTTCAATCAGAAGAGATATAAAATCATCAGGATTTTCTTTATAAACAAATGGAATTGCGTGGGCTCCAAGATAGGTGGCAACCACATCAAGGGAGCTAACCTTTGCCACCCGACCAATGGCCTCAAGCATTTTCAATTCGAGATCAGTCTCAAGGCCGTAACCGCTTTTAATCTCAATGGTTGTGGTACCAAGAGACATCGCTTTTTCCACATGGCAAAGAGTATTTTTATACAGTTCATCCACACTCGCCCCTCGAACCGCATCTACTGAGGAAAGAATACCACCGCCTTTTTTGAGTATCTCAAGGTATGGTGTCCCCGCAACGCGAAGCTCAAATTCCTCCTCCCGAAGTCGTGCAAAACAACAGTGGGTATGAGGATCTACAAAGCCTGGAATCATGCATTTTCCGCCGCAATCTACAGCCGTATCAATAACAGAGGTGGCTAATCCCGCCATTACCTCGCTGGCATCACCGACTCTTTCGATTGCACCTTCCCGCACCAAGAGGGCACCATTAATATAATGAGCAAGTGCTCCCTGGGCACTTCCTCCGCAGGCTTTACCGCTATCTACGGGAGTAAATATTTTGGTATTCGTATAGAGCTCAACTGACACGATAGATCCTCTTATTTTTTAGTATTAAAGAGACCATCAACCGCATGATCAACCATGGCATCACCTGCAATATAGGGAACGGTAATCTGATCGCCGTTGCCATTTTCTTCATTGTATTCCATTGCGACCTCCATGGCGTTTGGATTCCTGCTCCAGTTTCTCCTGGCCACCCCACCCATCACATCCCAGGTCATGGCTGAATTTATGATCTCATCCACCCGGCTGCTGCCGTCAAGTACCAGGCCAAAACCTCCATTTATAGCCTTGCCAATTCCGGTGCCTCCCCCATTATGCAGGGCAACCAGAGACATACCTCGTGCAGCATTCCCTGCAAAACAGTGGGTAGCCATATCCGCACAGACATTGCTGCCATCTTTTATATTTGCCGTCTCACGAAAGGGAGAGTCAGTACCACCCGGATCGTGATGATCGCGCCCGAGCATTATAGGGCCGACCTCGCCATTCCGGACCATTTCATTGAATTTTAAGGCAATATTCCTACGACCCTTAGCATCTGAATAGAGAATCCGTGCCTGACTCCCCACCACTAGTTTGTTCTTTTTGGCATCGCGTATCCAGATATAATTGTCCCGATCTTCAGCCCGACGCTCAGGATCAATGCATGACATGGCCGCCTCATCGGTCTTATCAAGATCGTCAGGCTTACAACTTAAACAGACCCAGCGAAACGGTCCGTAACCATAATCAAAGATGGGTCCCATAATATCTTCAAAGTACGATGGGAATAT
The DNA here is from genome assembly GCF_054397165.1 of Desulforhopalus glucosivorans. NCBI lineage: Bacteria > Pseudomonadati > Thermodesulfobacteriota > Desulfobulbia > Desulfobulbales > Desulfocapsaceae > Desulforhopalus > Desulforhopalus glucosivorans. Next base: position 5,315,756 of record NZ_AP044854.1, on the reverse strand, counting down.
AAAACCATCCTTAGCATCCACTCCATTTTTTGAGACCGAAGTAACTCCTGCATCAAACACCGCTTTTAAAAAGGCATTACCATAGTCAAAAAAGAAGGTGCCTTGCTGTACAAGACTATCCACTGCTTCAATATGTCGTTTCAAACTCTGATCAGTCAGCTCTATAAACCTGTCCCGATCTTCAGCAAGCATTCGGGTCCGCTCATCAAAGCTCATTCCCTGTGGACAATAACCACCATCATAGACCACATGGCAGGAGGTTTGATCTGAGAGAAGATCAACTTTAATCTTCCTGCTCCCAAGATACTCAAGCAGATCAACCACATTCCCATGATAGGCAATAGAGGTATTACTTTTCTTTTGAACCGCCTCTTCTGCCAAGGTACAAACTTCTCTGAGGTCTGAAGAGACAACATCCACCCACCCCTGCCCATGGCGGGTAACCACCCGTGAATAATCGACCTCGGCTGTGATCGATACAGCCCCCGAAATTTTAGCAGCCTTTGGCTGGGCCCCGCTCATACCACCAAGACCTGATGAAACAAACAGTAGTCCCGCTAAATCCTCACCCGGTCCAACTCCACATTTAAGTCTTCCTGCATTGAGAAGTGTATTGTAGGTGCCATGTACAATTCCCTGGGGGCCAATATACATCCACCCCCCCGCAGTCATCTGCCCATAGGAAGAAACGCCCATCTGGGCCGCAATCTCCCAATCCGTAGGATTGTCATACAAACCAACCATGAGACCATTTGTAATGATCACCCTGGGCTGGTCTGGGCTTGATGTAAAAAGCCCTAAGGGGTGCCCCGACTGCATAACGAGTGTCTGATGATCTGTCATCTCTTCAAGATATTTTTTAATGAGATTGTACTGCATCCAGTTTTGACACACTGATCCCGTCTCCCCATAGGTGACAAGTTCATACGGGTAGAGGGCCACATCAAAATCGAGGTTGTTATCGATCATTAATTGAAAAGCCTTACCCTCAAGGCAATTGCCTTTATAATCATCTATTTTTTTTGCCTTAAGCCACCCTTCTGGACGATAACGATATCCATAAATCCTCCCACGCTCGCTCAGTTCTTCCAAAAACTCCGGAATGAGTTCTTCGTGGTGCTCCGCCGGAACATAGCGCAACGCATTTTGTAAAGCGATCTTGGTCTGAGACCTGGACAGTCTAAAACCTCGGTCTGGCGCTCTACGTATATCTTGTTGAAAGGTTTTTTTCCGGGGCAGCACATCGGTTACTCGTAACTTCATTGCCCCGCATACCTGCTCATTGGTTATCATCGCTGGCTCCTGAAAGAGTAAGGTCTTGAGATATTGTACCGTGTTTTTCCACTTCCTCCAAATCTACCACTGACAATTTGTATATACAAGTAAATATATCCCAACAACGTCATCGCCCAACGGATAAACAGCAAAACATCAACACAATAGGCATATCCATACACATTTCCAGCTTCAGAAACAGCTACATTTGTATAGTCATATTATACAACCCATTCACTAACCAACTAAAATGCCATTTAGTCTGTTGCTGGCCTATTTGTTGCTAGATCATTATAAATCATACGGAGAATACGATGGACCAAAACATAAATATTATAGATGCAACACTACGGGAAGGGGAACAGAGCCCTGGGCTGCTGTTTTCAATCAATGAAAAGAAAAGCATCGTGGATGGACTTGCCAAAATTGGGATTACCGAGGTGGAGGTTGGAATTGCATCGGAACTCCAGGCAGATCCAACCCCTGTCATCAACTACTGCAGGACAAACCACCCCCAATTGCAACTCTCCCTCTGGTCGAGATGTAAAAAAGAAGACATCGCCTTCGCGGCAGAATGTAAGCCTGATATCATTTCCCTTTCCATACCCCTTTCTGACATACATCTAAGCGATAGATTACAAAAAAGTAGGAAATGGGCCAAAGCTACCATGATTGACAGTATAAAATATGCCAGAAAGCGTAACATGGCAGTCTCGGTAGGGTTTGAAGATGCAACGCGCGCTGACACAGCCTTTCTAATCTCCATGGCACAGGCAGCAGAACAACATGGGGCCACCAGAATACGAATAGCAGATACCGTTGGTATAGCATCTCCGGGAGTCATCACAAAGCTTATCAAAAAGTTGAAAAAAAACCTTAACAGCTGCTCTATTGGAATCCATGCCCACAATGACTTTGGCATGGCAACAGCAAACAATATCGCCGCGATAGATGCGGGTGCATCCTCTGTTGATGTTGTTGCCCTGGGCCTCGGTGAACGGACTGGCTGCGCGAGACTTGAAGAAGTGGTGGGCTACCTCGCCCTTGCACGAAACAATACAGACTTTCACCCCGAACACCTCAAACCCCTGGCCACCTATGTTGCGGGAGTTGCAAAACGATCAATCAGTCCCACGCGACCGGTGATTGGAGAAGGTATTTTCACATGTGAGACAGGTCTGCATATACAGGGGCTACAACGTAACCCTGAGAGCTACGAGCCGTTTAATCCAGAAAGGGTACAGGCTAAGAGGAAGCTATTATATGGAAGCAAATCTGGTAAAAATGCCCTGCTCTTTCGCTGCAATCAACTCAGCTCAACGAGGGTCGATGATCTTGGCGCATCAATGGTTCGACGAGTTCGCCAAACAGCGGAAAAACTTCGCAGACCGCTCAATGACGAGGAACTTCGTCAGCTCCTCACCACCTAATGTACGGAGCCCAGCCGACACTCTTACTGAAAAGACTCATAACGATTAAGTCCGTATTTTTTTATCCTGTAACCAATCTGCCGTTCGGTGAGACCGAGTTCTCTGGCCGCCCTAACCTGAACCCAACCGTTACGACGGAGGGCCATTTCAATTTCGGCGCGCTCAATATCCTGCAGGGATCTCCTGCTATTTGCAGTCGGCGCCACAACAGAGGGTTGCTGTACAGGTTCTTCAGTGGGGGCTACCGGCTTTAACTGATCATGGCCAAAAATACTTGTGGGCAGATCAGCTATGGTAAGACGGTCACCTTCGGCAAGAATAACCATTCGTTCCACGAGATTTTGCATCTCTCGCACGTTACCGGGCCAGTCATAACTCGTTAAAAAATCAAGCAACTCTGATGTAAGCTTTATCTCCTTAGCATTACGCTCATTACTCTTTGCCAGGAAGTGATTAAATAACAGTGGAATATCCTCCTGTCGACTGCGAAGGGGAGGTAGAATAATAGGAACCACATTGAGACGATAGTAGAGATCAGCTCTAAAGTTGCCTTCCACAACCGCTTTTTCAAGGCTTACGTTGGTGGCTGCAACTATCCTGACATCAACTGCAAATGTCTTCGTGCCACCAATCCGTTCAAACTGTTTTTCCTGGAGGACCCGTAACATTTTCGCCTGAAGCGCCAGGGGCATCTCCCCTATCTCATCAAGAAAGATCGTACCTCCGTGGGCAAGCTCAAAACGTCCGGGCCGAGACATATGTGCTCCGGTAAACGCTCCCTTTTCATGACCAAAGAGTTCACTCTCAAGAAGGGTCTCAGGCAGGGCGGCACAGTTAATTTTTATAAAGGAGTTATCCTTTCTGCTACCACCTTCATGAATAGCCTTTGCCACCAACTCTTTTCCGGTCCCCGACTCCCCTAGCAACAGTGCTGTCACATCACTTGAAGAAATTTTATCTATGATACTAAACACCTCCTGCATGGGTTTGGAGTGACCAATAATAAAATGCCCTCCGTGCTGCTCGTGCAGCTTTGCCTTGAGAGATGCATTTTCCTCAATGAGCTTGGCCTCTTTTTTCTCAATCTCACGGTGCAGGGTAATAAACTGTGAGATGAGTGTGGCTAGGATAGTGAGAAAGCGGATATCCTCCTCAAATGACACCTCGTCCCCAAAAAGTCGATCCACAGTAAGAACCCCTTCTGGCTGCCCCTGTACCATTACAGGCACGCCCAGAAAGGAGATCTTATTTTTTCTCACCTTAGTCCTGGCTCCCGTGCGATTAAGAAACAGTGGTTCACTATTGATATCCGGAGCCACGAAGGGGGAACAGGTCTGGAATATCTGTCCGCAAACACCTTCATCTGGCCGGTACACTCCACGGGTAATTTCGGCATCGGATAGACCGCATGAGGCTTCTATAGTGAGCTTATGACTAATTTTATCATAGATCAAAAGAGTCGCCCGTTCCATCCTGAGGGTATCATTAAGCACATCAAAGATGCGCGATAAGGTGCCCCCTAGATCCACCGCTGTACCAATTAATTCTGTGATCCTGTGCAGGGCGAGCAGCTCAATTCCCTGGGTCTGGGCAGTATTCCCTAATACATCTTGGTTATGATGCTCCATAGTGTTCTCCGACTCCTTCTATACATGCTTTCAAGCCCCATCGTAGCTAAAAACCAATATGATCGCGGGCAATTGATACTCTTTGTAAGATTCCGACAACTAGGTTTCCTTACGCAAAAGACGTACCAGCCTGACCAAACCCTGCAGAACCGGGGCCTCAGACCAGTTACTCACCTGGAACCGACCCAACCTCCCACAAATATACCCACATAATTGTACTATTAAAAAAGAGCCAGTTTACAATTTTGTTGTACTACAACGTACCACCCACACATAGATCGCACAATTCGCATTACGTGACATTTTTGTAGTTTTACGACAGAAACGACGCCTTGTGTAGGAAGGTACATTTGACGACAAAACCACACAAACACACTCTATCCCACTGTTTACACGTTATTTAAATTGTATTTTTTGCTATGGCACGGGCCTTGCCTTAAAGGAAAGCAGAAACACGATGGTGGCATGAGTAGGAAGTCAATTATCCAACCTGATCCTGTCACACAAAATAAAACACAACAACCAAGCACAATAAGGAGAACATTATGCGTAAGGTAGCAATCTATGGAAAAGGCGGAATTGGTAAATCTACTACAACCCAAAACACAGTAGCTGGTCTTGCTGAAATGGGCCGTAAAGTAATGGTGGTTGGCTGCGATCCTAAGGCGGATTCAACAAGACTCCTCCTTGGTGGTCTTGCCCAGAAATCAGTACTGGATACTCTCCGTGAAGAAGGTGAAGACGTTGAACTCAGTGACATCAGAAAAGAAGCATACGGTGGAAGTTGGGCTGTTGAGTCCGGTGGTCCTGAGCCAGGTGTTGGCTGTGCAGGTCGAGGAATCATCACCTCTATTAACATGCTTGAGTCTTTAGGTGCATATGAAGAGAGTGAAGGGCTTGATTACGCTTTCTATGACGTTCTTGGTGATGTTGTTTGTGGTGGTTTTGCAATGCCGATTCGTGATGGAAAAGCTGAAGAAATCTACATCGTCTGTTCCGGTGAAATGATGGCGATGTATGCGGCCAACAACATCTGTAAGGGTATCATGAAGTATGCACAGTCCGGTGGTGTTCGCCTTGGTGGCCTCATCTGTAACTCCAGAAACGTTGATAATGAAAAGGAGATGATTGAGGAACTTGCTAAAAAAATCGGAACCCAGATGATCTATTTTGTCCCCCGTGACAACGACGTACAGCGTGCAGAGATCAACAGAAAGACTGTTATTGAATGGAATGGCGAATGCCCTCAGGCAGATGAATACAGAGGTCTCGCCAAGGCAATTGACGAAAATGAAATGTTTGTAATTCCTACACCGCTTGAGATCGAAGAACTTGAACAACTGCTGCTCGACTTTGGCCTGCTAGAAGAAGCATAAGAATTTTACATATATTTAAGGAGACCCAGAAAATGATGATCATGATCAGAGCCATTGTTCGACCAGAAAAAGCCGACGACGTACTTGCAGCACTTATGGATGCTGGATTTCCGGCGGTAACCAAGTACTCGGTTACTGGTCGAGGTAAACAGCGCGGCATTAAAATCGGCGAAGTAACCTATGACGAAATCCCAAAAACCATGTTGATCAGTGTCGTAAAAGCTGAAGATAAGGACTTTGTCATCAACACAATTACCGATGCAGCACGCTCAGGAGTCAAGGGTGCTTTTGGTGACGGTAAGATTTTCGTAACCGACGTTGAAGACGTATACACCATCAGCTCTGGCGTAAAAGAAGACGCAGAGGTGGCAGCATGAAAGAGGTAATCGCGGTTGTTCGCATGAATATGATGAACAAAACCAAACTCGCACTCACCGCAGCAGGTGTTGATGCTTTCTTTGCCCACGAAGCCCAGGGCCGAGGACTTGGTTTTGTAAACAAGAGCCTCATTGAGGGAGCCGAAAAAGGCTACGAAGAAGCAGCGGCACTCCTTGGTGAAAAAGGAAAACTGTACCCGAAAAGAATGCTAACCATCGTCGCTGAAGATGATGCGGTTGACGATATTGTTGAAACCATTATCTCCACAAACCAGACAGGTAAACCAGGTGATGGAAAAATATTTGTCATACCTGTAGGTGATGGAGTTCGTATACGCACCGGAGAAACGGGCGAAGAATCAATAGCATAACCCTCCAGAGGAGAAGTAAGTCATGGGAAAAGCACAGAAATTGGTGCAGTGGGACCCGCATAACATCAAAGAGAAGTTACTGGAGAAATATCCTCCTAAGGTTGCCCGCAAGCGTGCCAAACAAATAATGATCAACGAGGCGTTGGAAAACACCACGCCTGAGATAGTAGCAAACGTTCGAACCATCCCTGGAATTATAACCATGCGCGGTTGTACCTACGCCGGTTGTAAGGGTGTTATCATGGGACCTACCAGTGATGTTGTCAACCTGGTCCACGGTCCAATTGGTTGTAGTTTTTACGCCTGGCTCACCAGACGTAACCAGAGTGATGGTATCAATGAAGGGAACGCAAACTATATTCCTTACTGTATGTCCACAGATATGCAGGACTCAGACATCATCTTTGGTGGAGAGAAAAAGCTCGAAGCTGCAATCCAGGAAGCGTATGACGAATTCAAACCAAGGGCCATTGCGGTTTTTGCAACCTGTCCTGTAGGTCTGATCGGTGATGATATCCACGCTGTTGCCCGTAAGATGAAGGAAAAATTTGGTGACTGTAATGTCTTTGCCTTTAGTTGTGAAGGGTATAAGGGTGTTTCACAGTCAGCTGGTCACCATATTGCTAACAACCAGATATTCACCCATGTGGATGGTGATACAACAACCGTTCACACTGAGAAATATAAGATCAACCTGCTTGGTGAGTATAACATTGGTGGAGATGGTTTTGAGATCGACCGAATCCTTAATAAATGTGGAATCAAAAACATTTCAACATTTTCAGGAAATGCAACCTACGACAAGTTTGCTGTAGCAGGCCAGGCAGATTTGAGCTGCGTTATGTGTCACAGGTCCATTAACTACGTAGCGGACATGCTTGAGACAAAGTACGGCATTCCGTGGATTAAGATCAACTTCATCGGAGCTGAAGCCACCGCTAAATCCTTACGAAAAATAGCACAATACTTTGGAGATCAGGAACTGATCGACCGTGTGGAAGAAGTGATCGCGGAAGAAATGCTGGTTGTAAAAGAGGCTATTGCCGACGTATTCCCAAGAACCACTGGAAAAACGGCAATGCTCTTTGTTGGTGGCTCCCGTGCTCACCACTACCAGGAGCTTTTCGTTGAGCTTGGCATGAAGACACTCTCAGCCGGTTACGAATTTGGCCACAGGGATGATTATGAAGGACGTCACGTCATCCCTAATCTGAAGGTAGATGCGGATAGTAGAAATATTGAAGAGATTGAAGTTACCGCGGACCCTGAACTGTACAACCCAAGAAAAACTCCGGAAGAGATCGCAGCCCTTGAAAAAGATGGTCTTGAATTCAAGGAATACGGCGGACTGAACCCAGTGATGGACGAAGGAAGCATCGTTGTGGATGACCTTAACCAGTATGAGGCCGAAAAACTTGTAGAGCTGATGAAACCGGATCTCTTCTGCGCTGGTATTAAAGAGAAGTATTCCATCCAAAAACTTGGTGTACCGATGAAGCAGCTGCACAGTTACGATTCAGGCGGACCATACGCCGGATTTGAGGGTGCCGTCAACTTCTACAAAGAAATCGATAGACTGGTCAACAGCAAGGTATGGAGTTTCATGAAGGCTCCATGGCAGGAAAACCCTGAACTTTCTGCAACCTACGCTTGGGAGTAACACGTACTAAAAACCCACGCTCCGTAAACTATAGGGCAGCCCTTTAAGTCCCCTTCTTTCAGGGCTGCCAAATGAAAGGTAAGACAATGCTACTGAGACATACATCAACAGAAATAAAAGAGCGTAAGGCTCTGACAATAAACCCGGCAAAAACATGCCAGCCAATTGGGGCTATGTACGCCTCTCTGGGAATCAAAGGATGCCTACCACATAGCCACGGTTCCCAGGGATGTTGTTCATATCACAGATCAGCCTTGACCAGGCACTACAAAGAGCCAGTTTCAGCTTCCACCAGCTCTTTTACTGAGGGTGCATCGGTTTTCGGCGGCCAGGCTAACCTCTTACAGGCCATAAACAACATTTTCACCGTCTATGAGCCCGAAGTAATTGCAGTTCACACCACCTGCCTCTCTGAGACCATTGGTGATGATTTACCCCAGATTTTCAGCAAGGCAATAAAAGAGAAAAAAGTACCTGAAGGCAAAACTGTACTGGGTGCACCAACACCAAGTTATGTTGGATCCCATGTCACCGGTTTTTCCAACATGTGTAAGGCAATGGCTGCCCTTGCTGCACCCTCTAAGACAAAGAACGGTAAGATCAATGTCATTCCAGGTTGGGTAGAGCCTTCTGACATGGAAGAAATCAAAAGGTTATCCGCCCTTGTTGGAGCAAAGATCAACATGTTCCCTGATACATCGGGCGTTCTGGACGGTCCTCTCACCGGTAAGTACAACATGTACCCCGATGGCGGAACAGACATAGAAGACATCAAGGATTCCGGAAGCGCCACAGGAACACTTGCCCTTGGCGAATGGTGTTCAGCAGATGCAGCACGACTACTCGACACTAAATGCAAAGTACCATGCTCCATCCTGGACATGCCTTTTGGCCTCAAGGCTACAGACCGTTTTATCGACGCCCTGCGTACAGTTGCAGGCACATCAGTACCAGACGAGATAGCAGTAGAACGTGGTAAACTCGTTGATATGATTTCTGACATGCATCAGTATTTCTATGGCAAAAGAGTCGCTATCGTTGGTGATCCTGATCAGCTTATCGCCATGACAGAGTTCCTCGTCTCCATCGATATGTGCCCGGTTTACGTCATCACAGGCACACCTGGCAAGAAGTTTGAAAAGCGTATCAAGGAAATAACTGCGGATTGCGATTTTGAAGTCAAGGTGAAGGCAAAAGGCGATATGTACCTCCTGCACCAGTGGATCAAAAATGAGCCTGTTGACCTACTCCTTGGCAACACCTACTGCAAATACATTGCAAGGGATGAGGACCTTCCGTTTGTCAGATGGGGCTTCCCAATTCTTGACCGTCAGGGACATCAGCACTTCCCAACTGTAGGCTACAAGGGTGGTTTACGACTGCTTGAACAAATCCTTGGTGTACTTCTTGACCGTAAAGACCGTGACGATCCTGAAGAAAAATTTGAACTTGTACTATAAATAGTTGTAGAGATGGAGGGTTTTCCTTCCTCCATCTCTACTTCCCAGACCATTTCAGGAACTTCTCATGAGTGTAATATCACTAGCCGACAAAAAACCGCTACCCGCCCTGTTTGCAAACTGCACCGTGGAGAACATCATCTACCTTCCGGTAGCCCCCCAGGTAGTCGGTCGCAGCCGATTTGCACCACTTACTTCTACCAACATCCAGACCACCACGGTTCCAGAGGCACTCTCACTCCTGGAAAGAGCAATTGAAGATGCCCATAAGCCTATCACCATGGTTGCAATCGGTGGGGCAGGAGATCCTCTTGCCACCCCTGACATCACTCTACATATAATTGAAAAGATCAAGGAGCGTTATCCAGAGCTCAAAGTTGGTATTAAAACCTATGGAATAGGCAGCCAGAAAATCGCCTCGCAACTATCCACAGCAGGTCTCGACTATGTGGAAATACTAGTGGATGCTATGCGAGCAGAAATGGTTGAAAAACTATACTCGTGGATCAGGCCTGGCAAAAAAACACTGAGGATTTCAGATGCAGCTCCCCTTCTCATAGAAGAGCAGCGCAATGGAGTACCGGCACTTAAATTCAACGAAATCAAGGTCTGTATCAGCACAACCCTCTATCCAGGCTACAATCTTGATACCATAGGAAAAATCGCACGAGACATGGGTGAATTAGGGGCGGATGCTATTTCTCTTACCCCCCATACGACACCACCTGAAACAGAAATCCTGCTTGAAAGTCCCACTGAACTTGAAATACAAAAGGCAAAAGACGACGCCAAAGAATATCTTCCACTCGTCACATCACTCTTTAGCACGGATGAGAGTGACCAAGAGGACGTAGAAAAGAATGCTCTCTCTCTGTATCCGAAGCCCACCAAGGAAAGACCGAATGTTGCCGTAGTCAGCTCCAGTGGAATGGAGGTTGATGTTCACTTAGGCCACGCTGGTCGGTTTCTCATATACGGGCCCCGTGAAGACGGCCTTAACTGCCTTTTAGAATCCCGTGATGCACCTGCCCCTGGAAGTGGTAAGAGCCGGTGGAATCAGGTAGGAGAAATACTTAAAGACTGCTTTGTGCTCCTCGTTGCCAGTGCAGGGGAAACTCCCAGAACAACTCTTGCTGAAACGGGACTGAGTATCCTCATAACCGATGACGCCATTGAAGGGATAGTGGATACACTGTATAGCGGCGGCAAGAAAGGTAAATGTAAATCTAAATAATAAGTATTCAAATATCATATTAACAACGAACTACTAAAAAAGGAGTAGACAATGGCATTACCGGAAAAACAGATCCTCGTCTGCCAGAGCTTCAGGCTCAAAGGTGACCCTAAAGGCATCTGCCACAAACAAACCGATGGTTTTCTGCAGTACATTGAAGAAGAAATCCTTGATCGTGGTCTTGACATGCAGGTTATCGCCACTGGCTGCCTCAAGCAGTGTGAGTCCGGACCTATCATGGTTATTCAGCCGGACAATCTCTGGTTTAAGAATATGAGCAGTGAAGATGCCATTGATGCTGTACTCGATGGCCTTGAAGATGGTGAACCACCTGAGGAATACCTCATCAAACAATAGTGGAACATGTGATGATCCGTCCTGCAGCAGTTGAAGATATTCCAAGCCTTATCCCGCTGCTGCTTTTACTCTTTAGCATCGAAGAAGATTTCACCTTCGATGCTGAAAAGCAGGAAAAAGGGCTGGGTCTTTTATTACAACAAGATTCATCTGCTGTTTTCTTAGCAGAAGAAGATGGAGAAGTGGTTGGCATGGTAACCGGCCAACTGCTCATCTCCACCGCCGAGGGAGCCCCGGCTCTGATCCTTGAAGATCTTGTTGTCTCTGCTCTATACAGAAACAAGAATATAGCACGATCTCTTCTTGAAACACTGAGTAGTTGGGCCAGGGAGAGAGGCGCCACCCGTATGCAGTTGCTCGCTGATGTAAACAACAAAGATGCTCTTAATTTTTATACAAAATGTGACTGGGCCCAGACACAACTCATATGTCTTCGCAAGTACCTCAAAGAATAACGCTGGGAGTAAATAGTATGAATATTGTACAGATAGACAATTGGCAGGACTATTTCAGAGATGGTGAACAGTTTTTAAAAACAGCGAACGGAGCCTTTGCCAAACAGAGCAAGGGATTCTCCTATGACACCCTCTATAATGTAACCTGCATGGGGATTGAAAAACTCGTCATGGCATTTCTTATGAAAAATGGGGATCTGGCAGAAAACCATACCATGGGGGACCTGCTGTATGCCCTCCAGCGTCATCTCGGAGATATTCCTGGTACTGCTGAACAACTCACGTACCTTGATACCTTTCAAGAAATTTGTGATCTGGAGACATTTAAGATAGCGGTTCCAACCCAGGAAGATGTCGTAAAATTCTTAGAGATTGGTCGGGCCATCCAAACTCTTTTACATCCATATCTCACAGGCGAGAAATCGCTTACCACCCACTAGCCCAAACGGCGCCATTACCCTCAATCCAATTAAGGTGAATACTGTGTCAGCCCAAGAAAAAATACCCTATAGACCCTTTGGACTCATTAAAGAACTCGTCGAGAGCCAAGGATTTCCCATAACGCACTACTACGAGGACCTGATCTTCACAGAACACAATGCGTTTTTATTACAAATGGGTGAAAAGGGAGAAGATGTCTCCTTAGTATTCAATACAGACTGTGAGACCGGCACTCGCGACAGCATTGAGCAGGTTCTCACTGCAGCAGGCCGTAACGTTGGGCTTCATTTCACCCCGCAAGGAACCTACAAACTAACCCCTAATGATGAAAATGAGACAATTGACATTGAATTTATCCAGCCATAGTAACTAGAGGCGAACCAGATCAATGAAAAGAGACGTTACGGAACTATCCGTTTCGTCTCTTTTTTTTACCTTCCACCACCTCACCTGAATATATCACGCGCCTGCTGATTTCATAATTGAGGCATCTAAGGTGCTACTGCAACAAACGAAAAAGACCTACAAAAAGACAATACACCTTCAATAATGTAGGTTTTGAAAGATCCTACCAAAACAACAAAAGCCCTCCCCTCACCAGCGCCCTCCACTAAGCACCCATTTCCAACAACTTAACCAACATATGTTCTTTGGCACAGGCTTTGCTTTTCTAAGAGAAAGTAACGCCAACCCTTGAAGAAGGATAAAACCAATGAGCACAGCATTACTACTAAAAGATAGATCCAAACAGATCCATAGAAAAGGAACAGCACCTTTTGAACTGGACTGCAACAAAGACAGTCTCGCGGGTGCTGTGAGCCAGCGCGCATGTGTATTCTGCGGCTCCCGTGTTGTACTTTACCCAATCGCCGATGCCATCCATCTGGTCCACGGGCCAATTGGGTGCGCTGTTTACACCTGGGATATCCGGGGCGCACTCTCATCAGGACCTGAACTGCACCGCCTTTCCTTTTCCACCGATCTCCAGGAGATAGACGTAATTTTCGGGGGAGAGAAAAAACTAGCAAAGGCCCTCGATGAACTCATTGACCTGCATAAACCAAAGGCCGCCTTTGTTTACTCTACCTGCATCGTAGGCCTTATAGGTGATGACCTGGAAGCCGTTTGCAAAAAGGCTGCTAAAGATACAGGAATCCCGGTTCTTCCTGTTCAGTCTGAAGGTTTTAAGGGCAATAAACGCGCCGGCTACGAAGCAGCCTGCAGCGCCATGTCACGGCTGGTTGGAACAGGCGACACCAGTGGTATCTCAAACTACTCCATCAATATATTGGGCGACTTTAATCTCGCTGGAGAAATCTGGCTGATCAGAGAATACTTCGAGCGAATCGGTGTTGAGGTTGTTGCCAACATTACAGGTGATGGCCGGGTGGCTGACATCCAGCGCTGCCATGGCGCCAAACTTAATGTGGTGCAGTGTTCCGGTGCCACCATGGACCTTGCCAATATGCTGGAAGAAAACTACGACATTCCATCCATCAGGGTTTCATACTTCGGGATCGAGGATATGGCCCAGGCACTCTATGACGTCGCCAGTTATTTTGATGATCCCGAGCTTGAGCGTAAAGCCCAGGAAGTCGTAAAAGAAGAGCTCGCGACCATCCTGCCAGAACTTGCCAAATACAAAGAGGCACTCCAGGGCAAAAAAGCCGCCATCTATGTCGGTGGAGCCTTTAAAGCATTTTCGCTTGTCAAGGCATTTCGACTGATCGGCATGGACGTGGTTATGGTCGGTTCCCAGACAGGAACCCGGGAAGACTACATTGAACTTGAAGAAATAACAGATGACGGCACCATCATCGTAGATGATTCCAACCCGCTTGAACTCTCAGATTTCTTGAAAGAAAAAGACGTCGACCTCTTTGTCGGAGGGGTTAAAGAGAGGCCCATTGCATATAAGCTTGGTGTAGCCTTCTGCGACCACAACCATGAACGTAAAGAGATGCTCGCAGGCTTTGAGGGAATGATGAATTTTGCACGGGAAGTGTACGGATCGGTCATGAGCCCGATCTGGCAGTTTGTACCACGAAGGTCTGAGGAGGACAAGTCATGACAGAAATGCCCAACTATACAGCGACAACCAACGCCTGCAAATTATGTAAGCCTTTGGGTGCCTCCCTTGCCTTTAGAGGAATTGAGAACTGTGTACCTTTTCTCCATGGCTCCCAGGGCTGTGCAACCTACATGCGACGTTATATCATCAGTCACTATAACGAACCCATTGATATTGCCTCCTCCTCCCTTGGCGAGAAAAATGCGATTTACGGTGGTGGGCCAAACTTAAAACTGGGCCTGAATAATGTTACCGAGAAATATAAGCCAGAGATAATTGGTGTAGCAACCACCTGCCTGACCGAAACCATCGGTGACGATGTCCCCATGCTGATTGCGGAATACAAGGCGGAATTTGGAACCGACGAATCACCACTTATTGTCAGTGTCTCAACTCCCAGTTACTCCGGCACCCATATGGAGGGATTTACAGCAGCTGTAACCGCAGTTATTGACCAGCTCACTGTAGAATCAGAGCCCAACGACACCCTTAATCTCTTTAGTGGCTTTATATCCACCGCGGATATCAGATACCTCAAAGAAGCCTGTGATGATTTCCAGGTCAAAGCCACACTCATCCCGGACTATTCAGATACGCTTGATGGCCCTGCACTCAACGACTACCCACTCATCCCTAAGGGTGGTACTACACTTGAGTCCATCAAAAACATGGGTGGAGCCGTAGCCAGTATTGAGCTCGGTTGGACCTTGCCAGAAAAAACCGGAGGGACAGTTCTCGAATCAAAGTTTAACACCCAGCTCAACAGAACCGGTCTTCCCATAGGAATACGTCAAAGCGACAATTTCTTTAATATGCTGAGCGAAATCTCAGGACAGAAAACACCAGACAAGTACATCGCAGCAAGAGGTCGGCTCGTGGACAGCATGGTGGACGGCCATAAATATATCTATGGAAAACGTGCCGTTGTCTACGGAGAAGAAGACCTCGTTGTAGGTATCACCTCATTTCTAGCCGAAATCGGAATACATCCAGTACTCTGTGCCTCAGGCGGGAAAAGCGGCAAATTCCAGGAGTCTGTGGATGCTGTTCTGGAAGGTATGAATATTGAGGCGCCTCTCGTTAAAGAAGATGTCGATTTTTACGACATTGAGGCCATGGCCAAAGAGCTGGGCGTTGATATCGTCATTGGTCACTCAAAGGGATACACCTTTGCCCGCAGAGAAGGCCTACCGATGATACGTGTCGGCTTCCCCATCCACGATCGTGTCGGTGGCCAGCGTATCCTCCATCTTGGTTACCAGGGTGCACAATCTCTATTTGATCAGATAACCAACACAATCATCGACCAGAAACAGACAGATTCGAAGGTGGGTTACACCTACATGTAACAGGTTCCCAACCTCTTTTAAGAAAGGAAATATCATGGACACAACAACGAAAGATTTTAGCAAGCACCCGTGCTTTAACCCCGACGCTAAAGGAAAATTCGGACGAGTTCACCTGCCCGTAGCTCCAAAATGTAACATCAAATGTAATTTCTGTGACCGTAAATATGATTGCGTCAACGAATCACGTCCCGGCGTTACCTCCACCATTTTAAGCCCAGAGCAGGCTGGCGTATACATGGATAAGGTGATTGAAAAAGAACCTCGTATTACAGTTGCAGGTATAGCAGGTCCCGGAGATCCTTTTGCCAATGGGCCGGAAACAATTGGCACCATGCGAAACATTCGTAGAAACCACCCTGAGACCATTTTGTGTGTCTCTTCAAACGGGATGGGTATTGCTCCATTTATTGAAGATCTGGCGGAAATTGAAGTTTCCCATGTCACAATTACTGTATGTGCGGTGGATCCTACAATAGGCGAAAAAATATACTCCTGGGTCCAGGATGGCAAGGTAATCTACCGTGGTCTACAAGGTGCTGAGCTACTCCTGTCCCGCCAGCTTGAAGCCATAAAGAAACTCAAGGAACATGATATAACAGTTAAAATTAACTGTATTGTCATTCCTGGTATCAATGATCACCACATTGAAGATGTCGCCATAAAAATGAAGGCGCTTGGCGCCGATCTTTTTAACGCCATGGCAATGTTCCCCAACGTGAACACTCCTTTTGGTGAGATAGAGCAGCCCAGCAAGAAAACCATGGAGGAGATCAGAGCCACAGCAGAGCAATATATTCCTCAAATGAGACACTGTACCCGTTGCCGTGCTGATGCAGTAGGCCTGCTCGGTGACGACAGAACAGAGGAGTTCAGAAGTTGCCTCACCTCTTGTTCCACGCTCAAACCACTTCCCGTTGCAGAACGGAAATTTGTAGCGGTGGCTACCAGGGAAGGAATACTCATTAATCACCACCTCGGTGAAGCCAAAAAATTTGAAATTTGGGCAAAAGAGGGCAATTCGTTTAAGAAGATTGAAGAACGTAAGGCTCCCGCTGCAGGTGGCGGAATGAAGAGATGGCATCAACTTGCCAAAATATTAGGTGACTGCAGAGCTGTTCTGGTACATGGCATTGGTGAAACCCCGTTTGAAATTCTTAATAGAGCCGGTATTAAGCCAGTAGAAGCAGCAGGCTTTATTGAGGAAGGACTTAAAACAATTTTTGAAAATAAAAAGACCACCGCACTTCGCGGACGCAAGGCCCCATGTTCCACCGGTGCATGCTCAGGCGGAGGAGGTGGCTGCGGTTGAGCCACACACTTTACAACCCATGTATCAGCGAGGGAGCAACTCAGTGGAGTTGCTCCCTCGTTGTTGTGTTCCCTGAACAACCTATTCCAGGTCACTGAACGAATCACATTTGAATGACACATTACATTCCAAAAAAAATCCCCTTAACCGTTCACCTGGTTAAGGGGATTTTTTTAGTTATACTAACTGCTACGTTACTGGTACGTAAATGCTTTGTTTGAATCTGAAGGCTCCGTATTCTGCTAAGAAACAAGGAACTGCTTAAAACCACCAGATCATTTTTTTAGCTGGATTACCAATGGATTCAAAAGAGTCACCAGACTCACGCAGAACCTCTTCTAGTTCTTCGGTGGTGAACTCATACCCGTCTGTAGCTGCAACTTCAACAAACTCATCCATTGTTTTAAACACATCATACTTTAAACGAATTGCCTCTTTCTCTCCACCAGCAACAAGTAAATCTTCCACATTTTTCTTTGACATAACAGTCTCCCATTGATTTGAATTAAATTGTCATAACTGAAGGTATTTCAATTTATAAAAGCAACTATTATGCCACGTATGCCAATCAGACAAATTACTGGTATTACATACAATAAAATCAATACAAACTGTCTCTTCGATTTTAGTAAAGGTGAGGAGAGTGGGAACTCTTTCCCTGAGGTAGGTTTACTACATTTATGTAGGGTGTATCGTGGTTGTAAGATGTACGCATGTAAGCCAGAGAATTTTTTAAAAAAAAACCTGAGCACAACTCTGGGCCATACTATTACTCCTTACCACCCTTACCATGGAACCAATCTTCCTTACCGTAAAGTGAGGCTACACATTCAGGGCAGATACCATGGCTGAATTCAGCACTGGAGTGTGTTTTAATGTAACTTTCCAGCTGATTCCAATAGCCAGAATCATCTCTTATCTTCTTACAAGAAGAGCAGATTGGCAAAAGACCGGACAGCTGTTTTATTTCAGATAGCGCCAGTTGTAGCTCACCAATCAGGGATTCCCGTTCCTGCGCAGCCTTTTCCTGCTCACTCATATTTCGTGCAACCGCAAGCATAAACATCTCATCGCGGACCATGTAGCTACAGAGCATGACCTCTACTGGAAACAGTGTCCCATCTTTTTTTCTGTGACGCCCTTTTCTCCTGTGGGGCCTACCCTGGCTGAGATCATGAAAAATCTCTACGATTTCCTCTTCAGTATGTCCAACCTCTATATCTTTTGTGGACATGGCGAGAAGTTCTTCTTCACTATATCCTGTAGAGATACACGCCTGTCGATTGACCATGAGTAATCGACCTGTTGGATCAGCAACAAAAATTGCATCAAGAACGTTTTCCACAACGAGACGAAACTTGTTTTCACTTGCCTGCAGATCTGCATCGATTTTTTTTCTCGCCTCTATTTCATTTTGTAATCGTAGATTGGCCGCAGCCAGGGTGGCAATTTCGCTCGCCATAAACTCCATCAAGCGTGCAGCTGCCTCCAAATCCTCACGACTGACGACTCTAACCTTCTGCAATTTTTTCCAATACAGTTCCGAATCGATGCCCAGCTCCTGAGCATACCGTTTTGCCTCCTCTTCTTCCGGAAGGGTCTCAATAACCTGTCCGGTTACGAGAAAGCCTATGGGGTTTCCTTCAGCTACAATTGGAATCCTCCCATCAAGTAAACCCGCATGACATTCATAAACATTCGACGAGTTCTTACCTGACTGTTTTGTATAGGTACTTGCAAATTGATTACACCGCTCTAAGCCAAGGGAAGACTTACGTACTAAATCCATACAAAACGATTCAGTGGACCCAGCCTTGTACAATAAGTTGCCGTCCGCATCCATACAACCCACAGCAAATCCTGTGAATGCATGGATACTATGCAACAATTGTTTTAATTTCTCTGGACCTATAAGAGCTGAAAGATCAAAATAATTTTGCATTGGCTCTTGCACCACCTCTTTACTCCTACTCTTTATTGAAAAGAAACCATCGGCGACTCCACTCCCCTTCACCGTTAAGCCATGCAGGGTGACAATTGTGAGAAAGTTATTGCTTCTAGTAAAAGCGTATCACTCAGGTTTATGATAATAAAGGTATTTATGAAGGGGCGGCATAATTACAATGCCAAAATGCGGTCAGCAGGATAAACAGACAGCACAAAAGGCGAAAGGCCCTAAAGACCTTTCGCGGTATTACAGACAGGTAAAAATGGATAGGGTCAAATTTCTTTAATACATGTGGGACCGCTCAAAACCCGTGCCCCGGAAGTTTTTACCATCTGTTTTAGCATGAAACCAAACATCAGTGAATGGGAAGGTGCAATAAGCCACCAATAGAGTCGACCCCAAAAACCATGGGGCTCAAAACTTGGTATCATGCGCAGTTCATTGGTTCCATCTTGTAGAACGTGTACTCTAAACTCCAGGAAGGCCTCACCGGGGGCAAGCATTTCAGCGCGGAGCAGCAGTCGTGAATTTTCTTCCACAGCCACCACCCTCCAAAAATCGAGGTTATCGCCTACTTCAACAGAGTCAAAACGACGGCGTCCCCTGGATATTCCAGGACCTCCAAGGAGTTTATCTACCAGCCCACGCATCTTCCACAGGAATGTTCCGAAATACCAGCCTGTATTCCCACCAATGCGCTTCACCACATTCCAGGCTGTTTCAGGAGTACCATCCATTGTAATAAAAAATGTGTCCCTAAAGACTCTGTCCCCTTCCTGTCCCTGCCCATCTACCCACTCAGGCGTATGAGTGGAGCCAGCATCAAAACAGCTCGAAGCAACTTCGTCCAGCTTCACCTCATCGAGGGCTGTGGCGATCACTTCTCTTGCTGAAAAGAGATTTTGAGGAACAATATCCTCAATACGGTTATCATGACAGAGTACTTCTTCTCTCATACGTTCGATCAAAGGCCGGATTAGAGCCACAGATACAGGAGTCACCAAATTCATCCATGTTATTGAGATACGGTGAATACGCATCGGTAACTCAACCACCAAGCGAGGTGGAAGCCCTGCCTCTTCAGCATATATTCGAAATAGTTCACGCCACGACAATACTTCCGGGCCACCGATTTCATATATTTCCCCACCAGTTTCCGGATGGTGAAGGCAACCAGCCAGATACTCCACAACATTACAGATGGCAATAGGCTGACATTTGGTATCCATCCACCGGGGTGCAAACATAACCCGCCAATGCCCGCAAAAAGCGCGGATCATTTCAAAGGAAGCCCCCCCAGATCCAAGTACCAGGGGTGCCCGGAGTTCAGTGACCTTGGCGCCGCCAAGACTTAGTATCTCACCAACCTCATAACGAGAGCGCAGCTGAGCCGAAAGATGTAGAGGATTGCCCAAACCACTAAAATAGATAAACCAGTCTAAACCTGCATTACGCGCAGCGTGCACTGCAGAGTGTGCAATACGCCGATCGAGGGTTGCGAAATCATTTTCACCCGGCCGAATGGAGTGAACCAGATAATAGGCAACCTGGCAACCATGCATGGCTGCTGTCAGAGCTTCGGTGTCCAGAGCATCAGCAACTACGATTTCAAGATTGGGATGGTTTCCCCAATCTCTCCCTTTAATCTTTTGCTCCGATCGCCCAACTGCTCGTACCTTCCACCCCTGCTCAAGCAAACTCGGCACAAGCCTTCCACCTACATATCCAGTGGCCCCTAATACCAGCACCGTCTTATCACAACAGTCCATATCACCCCACACACCCCGTCTATAGGGACTCATTTAATTTTTTTTACAGGGATTGAACGGGCAAAAGCCCCTTCTCCTTTAAAAAATGTCCTTTTCCAAATGTAGTGTAAACAGGCACAACCAAGGAGGGCTCCAACACAAAGACTAAAGCATTGGAGGTTTTTAAGGATATCAGGTTGAAATTACCATTTAACAATCATTATTGCAATTTTCAGTTATATTTATAAAAAGAGGCGATTATACGACAACTAGATTGGTGTTGTAAAGGGAACTACGTGCAGGCGTTTCAACACATTTCCCCACTGAAAACAATGGAAGAAATCAGGAGTAATTAATGATAGAGTGCCAGATCTAACTACCATTGACCCAAGATTATATCGACACACTAGAGCAATTACAATTATGACTAAAAACCGTTTTAAAAAGCGTTCTTCTAAGGCAAAACAGACAAAAGATGACTTCCAGACCATTCTTATGGAAGCGTCCCGTGCCCACAATGAAGGCAGGCTAACTGAGGCGGAGAAGGGTTATCTCAGGGTATTAAAAAGTAAACCTGGCTGGGGACAGGTTTTAAACGCACTTGGAACAGTCTACCTGGACCAAGGCATACGGGACAAGGCCCAGCGTTCTTTTAAACGGGCAGCCAGCCTCAGACCACCAAACGTATCAGCTTGCTACAACCTCGCACGATTACTGCAACAAGATGGCGACCATGCAGGAGCTCTGACGATATATAAAACTATCCTGCAACAGCAACCGGATAACGGTCAGGTATGGAATAACCTCGGTGTCGCCCACCGGGAAATGGGCAACCGAGATGAAGGTATTACTTGCTTTGAAAAGGCTGTTCAATTTGCCCCCGATATGGCAGAGGCGTGGAATAATCTTGGAGTGGCACAAGACGATTTTAACAGATCAACGGAATCTACAAGCTCCTACAAAAAGGCCATAGAACTATCCCCTGATTACACTTCGGCACATTTTAATCTTGGAAGTTCCCTGCAAAAGCTCAAACAGTTTGACGACGCAAAAGCACACTACAACAGAGTACTTGAGATACAACCTGGTGATAAAGCAGCAACATTCATGCTCCAAAGTCTAGGAACGACGTCGGATACACCTGACGCTGCACCTGCTGAACACGTGCGGAGAATATTTGATCAATGTGCCGGTACATTTGAAAAAATTCTGGTAACAGATTTAGAATACAAAACCCCTGAAATTCTTTTTAATCTGGTACGCCCATATCTAGGCGAAACATTGAATGTGTTGGATCTTGGCTGTGGAACGGGATTGGGTGCGCAGTTCTATCGCCCCTTTGCAAACAGACTGACAGGGGTCGATGTATCACCGAAGATGCTTGAGAGGGCAGAAGAAAAAAACATTTATGATGAACTCAGGATCTTTGACATTCTCAAGCAGTGGGACTTTGCAGAAAAATTCAATCTCATCTACAGCTCTGACGTCTTTGTCTATTTAGGAAATCTGGATGGCGTCATGCAATCCATATGGTCCTACCTCTTCGATAAAGGAACCGTTGCTTTTTCAGTGGAAAAGCTGGACGAAAACAATGAAAACTACAAGCTCTACCCCAGTGGCCGTTACGCCCATTCACAAAACTATATAGAACAATGTTTAGACAAGCATGGCTTACAACTCGCAGAAGTCCTTGAGTCTGATATTCGAAAGGAATCTGGAAACAAGGTCAAGGGACTTCTCTTTGTCGCACAAAAGATATAAGAGTAATTAATTATCACCTGACAACAATCGAAGGCCTTTGATCACATCTGTCACATCAAGATTATGGTCATAATTAATATCTCCCATCTTCCTGCCATACAGAGATGTTTCAGGAGTTTGTTCCTCAGAAATGGTTACGAGATTGTGGATTATTTCCGCCAGACCAATTTTTTCATCTGAGTCGACATCAATAGCAATCCTTTGGGGGATTATTACGCCACTACTTCTATATCCGCCTATAAATGTTACAGGAGTGTCACTGTGGCACGATATCCCACCATCGTGGACTCTCCAACCACCAGCGTTATTCCAAAGGCCAGAGTCTTTTATGGTCATTGTGCCACTATGATCGTTGCTGACAAAGAAGATGGAGCCACCGTATTCGTTTGCTTCGTTATCATGAATTGCTGTTCCACAGATATTAAGTTCCATCATATTTCCATCATTGTAGATAGCTGCGCCACTTCCACCACCCAGTGTACCAGATTGTGCAGGGTTTCCACCATTTCCTATGGCCTTATTATGACTAAAGAGGCTATTTATAACGGTCCAAGACACACCGATACTGGATATGCCACCACCGTTTGAGCAGCTATTTCCATCTTCCTCAGAACCTCCAAAAACACTATTTACAACATAAACAGGAAGAGAGTTGTATTGACTGAACACGCGAACTGCAGCACCACCGACATCTGGCCCAGTTGAGTCACAAACGTTTTGTGTGAAACGACAATTTACTATTTTAAACCGTCCCCCACGGACCCAGACAGCACCTCCACCATCATAGGTTAATCCTGTACTGTTGCCTTTTGTGAAGGTGAGATTTTGGATAGTTAACCGGGGATGATCCTGATTTTGACAGTGGGAGGTTGTCCACACTTGATCAGAATCACAGGTGTTCATATATAAGATCCTTCTCACTCCCCCACCGCTAAGGGTAACCAAGCCTCCACCATCTATAACAATTTCCGGCCCCGTGTTATTTACAACTTTAGCGGTTTCATCAAGGATTATGGTGATGGGATCAGGTCCGCAATCAAAGGTGATAACACCTCCCTGTGCCACAGCCTGAACAAAAGCTGCAGACGTACAGGTCTCAGGAGTTCCACTACCCACAACAATATCAGGGCTCGATATATCTTCAAGCCCCGCTTCTTCGGGTATAGAGCATGTCTCACCATATGCCTGGGACGTTGTGCCAACGAATATTGCCAGGAGTAAGAGACCGAAAAATTGGTAACTGTTATTGCCAATGGGTAATCTTGAAAAAAACAGCGTGAGTTGCTTTATTATGTTCTTCATTTGTAAAACCCTATGTATCGTTGTTTTCACTGGTATTAAGAGCATCATTATATTTCATATATTGCCAATATTCTATTTTATTTAAAATGCAAGCCTTTTCCAAAAGTTGGATTTTCGTTCAAGATTGAGGTTTGTGATACATTTTACCACAGGCATATAGTTAATATGGCGAGGATAAAATTTTGAACAAAACGAAAAGATTGGGCAGTCAAAAACAGATTCACCGATGTTTCCGGTGTACGTCATGGGAAGGGTTGTTTGGTCAGGTTTCGACGTTCAAGAATAGTTCAAGGCTGAGGAGCCAATCTTTCGATGATGGTATCAACCGATGGTAAGACCAGACATATATAGAAAGCAATTGTTTATAACTATGAAGGTTAGAAACAAAACAACCCTCGCTCATTAAACGACGGGTTGCTTTGTATTTACCTCAGTAGACGTGGATGAGACTACTCACATATCGATATCAACGTAGAGTCGCGAGTATCAAATTTAATCTATGTAACCTGATAGCCAGCATATGTTAGAAGTTTACAAGCCCCAGATAACTCTCGGGTTTCAAACTCGCACCACCCACAAGGGCTCCATCTATATCCGATTCATTCATGATTTCAGCAACATTTGCAGGCTTGACGCTCCCACCATATTGAATACGAACTTGTGCAGCAAGCTCAGCATCAAACATTTCTGCCACAACTTTTCGTATGTATGTGATCACTTCATTTGCCTGGCTGCTTGTGGCCGTCTTTCCTGTACCAATTGCCCAGATAGGCTCATAGGCTATAACAACGTTCACCAGATCAGCATTGCTCACACCAACAAGACCTTTTTCAACCTGTCCTTTCACTACATCTTTGGTTTTGTCTGCATCTCTTTGCTCTAAAGTTTCACCACAGCACAGGATAGGCAGGATGGCGTGCTCTAATGCTTTAAGAACTTTCTTATTCACAGTTTCATCTGTTTCGTTGAAATATTCTCTTCTCTCAGAGTGACCAATAATCACATAGTCCACTGCCAATTCCTTCAACATTAAAGGAGATATCTCTCCTGTAAAGGCACCACTTTCTTCAAAGTGCATATTTTGTGCTCCTACCTTGATCGCTGTCCCGGCAGTAACCTCTTTTAAATCTTTAAGCATGGTAAAGGGCGAACAGATAACAGCCTCAACATTCTCTCCTGTTACCTGGTCTTTGATTGCAGCAACGAAATCTCTTGCTTCTGCAATACTCATTGTCATCTTCCAATTTCCTGCAATTATAGGCTTTCTCATAATATTCCCCATTTATCATTACGCATCATCTTTAGACGGAATCCACGTCGTATAAAAACCAGTTATTTATCATCTGATGCATCAATACCCGGCAATACTTTTCCCTCAAGAAATTCAAGAGACGCTCCGCCACCGGTTGAGATATGGGACATTTCCTCACCAAAACCGAGTTGATTCACCGCAGCAGCACTATCGCCTCCTCCGATGATTGTTGTTGCATCAATTTCAGCAAGTACCTTAGCTACAGCCAGCGTACCTCCTGCAAACCGTTCAAATTCAAAAACACCCATTGGGCCGTTCCAGACCACTGTTTTAGCGTTTTTCAATTCAGCCTTGAAGATTTCGATGGTTTTAGGACCAATATCCATGCCCATAAATCCAGCATCGATATTTCCATCTTCAGTAACAACAGACGTGGCATCTGCAGAAAAACCGTCGCCACAAACATGATCCACCGGAAGTAGAAGCTTAACACCTTTCTCTTTGGCTTTAGCTATCATTTCCAGCGCATAGTCGATCTTATCTTCTTCCAAAAGCGATGTACCAATCTCGTAGTTTTGCGCCTTTAGAAAGGTATAGGCCATTCCACCACCAATAATAAGACCATCAACTTTGTCGAGTAAATTGTTAATAACCTTAATTTTATCGGAAATCTTAGCGCCACCCAAAATGGCTACAAAAGGTCTTTCAGGGTTCAGTACCGCTTCACCAAGATACTTCAGCTCTTTTTGAATAAGATATCCGCAAACATTGGTATCCACAAACTGTGTCACACCTACTGTTGAAGAATGAGCGCGATGGGCCGTACCAAAGGCATCATTGACAAAAATCTCAGCCAGAGAAGCCAACTCTTTGGAAAACACTTCCCCATTTGTTGTTTCTTCGACTCGGTATCGCACGTTTTCAAGCAGAACGACGTCACCTTCGGCCATTGCAGCCACAGCTTTTTTGGCATTTTCACCAACAACAGTACTATCTGCTGCAAAGACAACGTCTCTGCCCAGTAATTCAGAGAGCCGTTTTGCAACGGGTGCCAGTGAAAGTTCCGGTTTAGCTTCACCCTTTGGCTTTCCTAGATGTGAACAAAGAATTACCTTAGCCCCATGTGTGATCAGATACTGAATTGTCGGAAGTGCAGCGGTTAACCTGTTTTCATCTGTAATCACATCTCCTTTTAAAGGAACATTAAAATCACAGCGAACAAGAACCTTCTTATTTTTAACTTCAATATCTTCAATCGTCTTTTTGTTATATGCCATTACTCAGGCCTCCATATACGTTATTAATATAAATCCACTCAGTACTCTCATTCCCTGGAACACCTGCTTAACGCAACAATGTTCCACAATTATTTTTAAGGAATAGTGGAGGATCGTATTTTCAAGATTAAAAGCAGCCAGTCCGGGTCTAAAGCTTTCCACGAGGATTTCTGCAAGATCACTCATTACAAAACAATCTTCTGCGACAAGAGAACAGATGGATAATTTTGAGGTTAATCTACCATCAAACCTTCAGAAATATACTCATCAAAGACAACATAGCAAAGTGAATCTTGCCTAACTACATCTATGTCGCAAACCTGAGCATAAAAACATTCAGATTACACCAACTGTAATGGCCAGGCAATACAAGCAATACATAGATGAGCATCTATGCATGATCTGCTCAATTATTATAACCACCATATTCTGATGACTACCAGCGAGAGCAGTTAAAGGGTGCAGGTGTATAATTCGGTATAGACAGTTGCTTTCATTTTCTGCTAATATCTTACAATTGCAATTGCTTGCAGATTTACTGATACGAAGACAGACCACTACCTGCTCCATAATCTTTGTCGTATTCTGGGGAGATTGATATATGTTATCGTTTTTACCATCAGCAATACGTGGCATTATTGCTGCAAGCCTACTGGTCCTTAACACTTTGCTGCATGCGCCATTTTTAATTGGGGTATCACTACTGCGTTTTATTGTCCCGTTTAGTGGCTGGCAGGCAGGCTGTACTGTCGTGGCAATTTGGATCGCTGAGCAATGGATATCTTTCAATTCTTTTTGGATGAGACTGACTCAGCACATGCAGTGGGATGTTGAGGGAATCGAACAACTCGACAAAAAGCAATGGTATATGGTGACGTCTAATCATCAATCCTGGGCTGATATTTTCATTCTACAATATCTGCTTAACCGGAAAATCCCAATGCTCAAATTTTTTCTGAAGCGACAATTAATTTGGGTCCCTGTGATAGGGCTCTGCTGGTGGGCGTTAGACTTTCCCTTTATGAAACGCTACAGCAAGGAGTATCTCATCAAAAATCCTCACAAACGGGGGCAGGATATGGACAGCACCCGCCGTGCCTGTGAAAAGTTCAAACATACACCTGTTTCGGTTTTCAATTTTCTTGAAGGAACAAGGTTCACTTCCTCCAAACATCAGGCACAACAATCCCCCTACCAATGGTTATTGAAACCAAAGGCTGGTGGAATTGCTTTTGTAGTTGGTGCTTTGGGCCATAGCATTAATGCACTCGTAGATATTACCATCGTGTACCCCGGACACAAGCAACCTTCTTTTACTGATTTTTTGTGCGGTAGAGTGAGTAAACTATCTGTTCGTGTACAACAAAAAGCGATACCTGACGATTTTTTAGATCGCAACTATCACAACGATGAAACCTTTAGACAAGAATTCCAACAATGGGTTTCACAATTGTGGCAGGAAAAAGATGTATTGATGGATAGACTTCACCATCAAACAAAATGACGCAAAAAATTGACCTGTGCACATCCCCCTGGCGAAGAAGCAAATAAGAATGTTCCCGTTTTGCTAATGAACATATTCAATTCATCAAGTGACTAACCCCGATGAACGGAATAAGTACCTCGAAGGTCGCACCACGTTCACTTATCCGGAAGTAATTTTGAGTTTTCAATGTTACAAGGTTTTCCAGGTTTCTCAGAGTCTACACTGCCTTTTTTTTATAACAGGCTTTCAGGAATAAGGCGCTCATCTCTCACCTGGTCCAAAACATCCCGAACTGTTTTGGCCAATTCTTCTTTGACAATCGGCTTATAAGCAAATGCATTTATACCAATTTCTGATGCTCTTTCTTCTGAAAGTCTTTTGCTATAACCTGTACATAAAATAATGGGGATATCAGCTCTGATTTGTATCAACTCTTGGGCTAACTGATCTCCAGTCATTTTAGGCATTGTCACATCACTTATCACCAGATCAAAATCGTTTGACTTTGACCTGAAAAGCTCTAATGCTTCAAGACTACAGGTTTTTATTGATACAGCATACCCCAATTGGCTCAGTATCCGGTTGGCCATTTTGGCAATCTGTACCTCATCATCTACAAACAAAATCCGTTCTTGCCCAGTTGGTAAATCGTCTATTTGATATTGTTGATGCACATTACTTTCTCTTGCTACCGGCAAATATATGGTAATGGTTGTTCCTTTATTTACTGTGCTCTCCACGAAAATTTTACCACCGTATGATTCTACTATTCCATGAACCATAGCGAGTCCCATACCTGTGCCTTCCCCCTGCCCTTTCGTTGTGAAATATGGTTCGAATATTTTTTCGATATTCTCAGGAGCAATACCACTCCCTGTGTCTGAAACCTTAATTTCAATATAGCTACCAGATTTTAAGTCCTGATTACGCCCTTGAGTAGCCTTATCTATGACAATGTCATTCAACCTTACCTCCAGGATACCACCATCATTTTCCATGGCATAAGCGGCATTAGTCAAAAGGTTCATCATGATCCGGTGAATTTGGGTTGTACTCCCCATGATGAGAGAGGAACTCGAAATATCTTGCTTAATTTCGATTGTGGTTGGAATGGACGATCTTAAAAACTTAAGTACTTCTTTGATGATAACATCAACCTTAATTGGCTTAAGCTCCTCATCGGATTGACGGGCAAAGGTTAATATTTGCTGGACGAGATCTTTTGCTCGCAGCCCGGCTGTATAGACTTCCTGAAGATCATCTGCTACAGGTGTATCTTTTTCCACACCATCAAGGGCCAGCTCTGTAAACCCTATGACAGATGATAAAATATTATTAAAATCGTGAGCTATTCCACCCGCAAGTGTACCGATGGAATCCATTTTTTGAGCCTGTAACAATTGGCTTTGAAGTCTCTGCCTTTCTACCTCGATCTGTTTCTGGTCTGTAATGTCCTGAAAAATCCCGGTCAACTTCACAGGTCGACCTTCGTAATGTATCACCTCGCATGTTGTGCGTACATCAATTCGTCGCCCCTTGGTAGTCAGGGTTTCTAGAATAAGATCATAGCCTTCTCCTCTTTTCACAGCTGCTTCCAGAGCAGTAGATATCATGCGACGGGATTCGGGCAGGAAATAGTTCACAAATTCATCCACAGTCGGGTTGAACTCTGCAGGCGACGTTTCATGGATACGGTACGTCTCATCAGTCCAAAATAAATTATTGGAACTAATGTCCAGCTCCCATCCTCCAACCTGAGCAATACGCTGGGAGGCTTCAAGCAACTGCTTGCTTTGGCGCAGGGCTTTTTCAGATTGTCGTCTTTCTGTTACATCAAGTATTACACCTTGGATGATCATAGGATTCCCGGCATCGTCCCTCAGCAGTTCTCCACGTGACTTGACAGTCTTGTGCTCACCATTGTCTGCTGTGACAATTTCATATTCAAGATCGTAAGGCGCATTATTTTCTATGAGGTCGATCCGAGCCTGACGCACTCTCTCTATATCAACTACGCATGGTTCAACCATCTCCATTGGTATGGAGGACAGGTTGATGTCGAACCCAAAGATTCGTTTTGTTTCAGAGGATGTAGACAACTTTTGAGTAGCAACATCATACTCCCAGCTACCGACCTTTCCCAACTCCTGTGCTTTGACATACCTGGCATTAGCAGTGGCGAGTTCCTTCTCCGTCAATCTGCGTTGCTGAACTTCCTGTAGTATATGGTTTGTCCGCTGCGCCACCTGTCGCTTCAAATACCACAGCCCAACCAGTGTGAACAATAAGAGGATGGGGATCAACAATTGCAAAAGTCTCTTAAAAATTTCGCTGGTCGGCATCTCTAGTTCTGGAAGTATAGGGCTAAACCATTTTTGATAGAGAGTATTATAGGTGCCATCGAGATAGAGAACTGCCAGGCCTTCATTTAGCAAAGAGAGTAAGTGTTGATCACCTTCAGCGACAGCAAAACAGAACTTTTGCTGGAAACCTTCAAGCTTCATAGTAACCGGTTTAAGGGACGTTTCCTGTGTTTGCTCCACAGCAACAATATTTTTTAGATTAAGCTTTTTGATGATCTCGAGTCCAACTATCAACTGTACGACAACGGCATCGTGTTTTCCTGCGGCCAGCAGTTTGAAAGCCTCTTCAAAGGAAGAGGTCGTAATGATCCGATCAGTCAACTTGTTTTGAACAACATATTCATGGGCAGTGTCACCCTGCATCACCAGGACTTCTTTGCCTTTCAGGTCCGGAATCGCCCTAATTTCATCTACCCCTTCCCGTACAAAAACAGCTCCATTCATTCTCAGGTACGGTGCAGTAAAATCATATATTTCGTCTCTATCTTCACTAAAAGAGACCAGCGGTAATACATCAATCTCACCTTTTGCCAACTCGTCCTTGATTTGACTCCATGGACCTACTTTAAAATCAACAGTAAGTCCGACCGCATGAGCTGCTGCTTCGAGTAAATCGACAGAAAAACCACCTGCAGTGCCGTCTTGGTGCACTATCGCAAATGGAGGATAATCGAGTTCACTTGCAGAGTTTAAGTGAGTAATCTCCTCTGATACCGTCTCGGCGTAAGATATTGAAAAAGATACTGTCACAAATACAACAAGCAGCACCACAAAAATACCAGACGATAAATATTGAAAGGCCAGAGGGGATACCAGAAGTCTTTTAATCATGTATCCTCTACTCTATTAACAAGAAAATAAGTGGTTTTCTTTTTTTTCTTCATCAGCGAAAACACAATAAGCTGCCCGTGTTCTCCTAACCCATTCCACCCCTGTAACGTATGAGGCTCTGGCCTACTCAGAGAACTATCTTCAGATAAATAAAGAATACGCTCCAGAGAAACCATTTGTCAAATAGGGCCTGGTGTGAAACGGCAGTAGTAAACGTTGTAATGCACTTAAGCGTAGTTGAAATTACCAACATAGGACCAGACGTATTATCGCAAAACCTGATACAAACGCCCTCACCGATAGGTTTTAGCAATTGGACACATTTCACCGACAGAGGTATGTCTAATTCCGGTTAGGGAGTAAAGTAAATCCTAAAAAGAGATTGCAGTCGGCAGACAATTAATTTTGCGCTCGCAATATAATTTTGAACAGATGTAAGCCCACTTGTAATTATCTGAGAGCCAGATACATAGCACGGCCATTTATATTACCACAGGTCACTATTCACATTTAATCCAGAAGCATGAGTTTACATTCCCATACAATAGAGAAAGGAGAGGAGTATGAAGAAAATGGTCATCAAGTCATTCATAGTTAGTTCTGCCGTTAGCCTGGCGATTACATTAAGTTCAGGTGCATTTGCAAATACGCTGGAGGACAAGGTTGTTGTTTACTCAACCCATGGTGAGTCCATGCTCGAAATGGTTGCGGATGCGTATCAGGAAGAGACCGGGGTCAAAGTTGACTTCATAAATCTAAAAGGTGCACTTGCAGACAGAGTAAGGGCTGAAAAGGCAAATCCCCAGTCGGATGTTATGTATGGAGCTCCCTCCTCAGTCTACCTTGAATTAAAAGCGGAAGGCTTATTTGAGTCCTTTACACCTTCCTGGGGAGACAAGATTAGTCCTCTGTTTAAGGATAAAGATTCCACATGGTATGGAACTATTCAGACACCAGTTATGTTGTTTTACAACACAGAGATGTTGTCTGCAGAAGATGCCCCTAAAGACTGGTCTGATCTGGTAAAACCACAATATAAAGATAATATGGTTTTCAGGAGTGCACTCTCATCTTCTGCCAGAGCAACATACGCCTCACTGCTCCAGCAGTTTGAAAAGAAAAACGATTTGGACAGTGGCTGGCAGTTCATGACAGAACTTGATGGCAATACAAAGCAGTATTTTGGTAGTGGTTCCATGCTGTTTCAGGCCGTAGGAAGGCAGGAGGCCGCCATCAGCTTTATGGTGTTAAATTCAATTATTGATAATAAAATAAACAATAAAATGCCCCTTGCAGTTATCAACGCCGAGAGCGGTTCCCCGGTTATTACAGATGGTATTGCCCTCATTCAAGGTGCTAAACATCCAAATGCTGCAAAGGCCTTTATCGAATTTGCAGGTAGTGCCAAGATACAGGCAATGCTCGCACAAAAGTTTAACCGATTACCAACACATCCCGATGCACTTTCACAGTCCCCCGAGTGGATGACAGAAACAACATTTAAGGTTATGGATGTTGACTGGGCAAATCTTTCTGCAAAACAGTCAGGCTGGATTCAGAAATGGGATGCAGAAATCAAAGACAGTAATAAAGACAAGAAAAAATAGGTCCCACCTCAATCTTGAATTGCATAATTTAAGTCGTAACTGAAACCGGAGTAAAACGTGGGCGCTGTTGTTCTAAGAAATATAGAAAAACGATATGGGGAGCAGCTTGCCTGCACTGGCATTAATCTGGATATTCAAAAAGGTGATTTTTTCACATTTCTTGGACCTTCGGGATGTGGAAAGACAACCATTCTCAGGTTAATTGCCGGATTTATTACTCCGGAAAACGGTTCAATTACCATTGACGGAAGAGATATCACCTCTCTTCTCCCGGAACAACGTGATGTGGGCATGGTTTTTCAAAACTATGCCCTTTTTCCGTTTTTGAGCGTAAGGGAAAACATTGAATATGGATTGAAGATCCAAAAACAACCCACACGTGAGGTAAGGCAAAAGACAGATTATTACCTGAGTATGGTTGGTCTTAAGGGATATGACAACCGACAGATTTCAGAACTTTCCGGTGGGGAACAGCAGCGTGTTGCCTTTGCCCGATCACTTGCCATTGAACCCCGGGTCCTCCTTCTTGACGAACCGCTTTCTAATCTTGATGCCAGATTACGCGACACTATGCGAGCTGAACTCATCTCGTTACAAAAAAAACTTGGGATTACCACAATCTTTGTCACTCATGACCAGACGGAGGCCCTGACCATGTCCGACAAGCTTGCGGTGTTTAACCGGGGTCAATGTATCCAGGTCGGAACCCCAGAGCAGATCTATCAACAGCCGACAGATTCATTTGTGGCCCAATTTATTGGAGAGACCAACCTATTTTCCATCTATCCAGAGGGAGACCGATATCTTCTTGAAAATGGCAAGGAACTTGTCGGAATTACAGGATCAGGCTGGAAGTATATATCCATTCGGCCGGAACAGGTGATACTCTCAACGGAGAAAAAGGATGAACCAAATGTGTTTGATGGCGTGATACAGGAGAAACGTTACAATGGGGTTTCAACAGAATTTCTTGTCCGGGCCGAAGGACTTGATTTTAAGGTGACCAGGTTAAATGATGGGAAAAATACCGATAATTTCACCACTGGTCAACAGGTCTTTCTTCATTTCAGAACACCTGACGTACAACTTCTTCATCATTAATGAACATGAAGGTTTCATTGGCGAAAAATAACCTTCTATTTTATGCAGGCCTCACAGCTCTGCTGTTCTTCTTATTTGGTTATATACTCTTTCCAGCCTTAAAAACCGTTGAAACAAGTGTACTCATTGACGGCTCTGTCTCTTTTGTACATTACACAAACCTCTTCACAGTTGATCTGTTCAGAGCGCCCCTGGTACATTCAGTTGTCCTTGGCCTCCTCTCTGTCCTAGTCTGCGGTTTTGTAGGTATTACCCTCGCCTTTCTTCTACATTTTTTCGATTTTCCCCTTCGCAACCTCCTCGACAAGTTACTGCTCCTGCCAATGGTTATGCCGGGAATTATCATCGTATATGCCTTTGTACAACTCTACGGTGAAAGCGGTATGGTCACCAAGGCCATCCAGCTGGCGTGTAATTTGGACCAACCACCCTTTCGTTTATCAGGTCTGACGGGGATACTGTTTGTACATGCCTACACCCAATATGTGTATTTCTATTTAACAGTGTCTCTTGCCATAAAACATATTGATCTCTCTGTGATTGAAAGTGCCAGGAGTCTCGGGGCCAGCAGAACAAAAGTGTTTTTCTCCATCATTTTGCCATATCTAAAACCTGCCATTCTTGCGGCATGTGCCATGACCTTTATTTCTGGTGCCGGATCATTTACTGCGCCGAGTATTATCGGAGGAAGCTATAAAGTCATCACGACTCAGATTCTGCTTTCAAAAGCAAATAATTATATGGATATTGCCGCCACTCAGGTTTCAGTTCTTACCTGCATCTCACTACTCTTTTTTGCTGTCTTTCGTATGTATGAAGCAAAAAAGCAGTTTATCTCCTCGGTGAAGGGCGTTCAGTTTCAGCCTATACAATTGAAAAAACCTGCTCTACGATTTTTATTAATTGCCGGGGTCCTGTTTATAATTTTCACGATCCTCCTGCCAATATTTACAATAATTCTGGTTTCACTGGTGCCATCAAGTTCATGGATGATCAACTATTTCCCCAAGCAATTCACTCTACACAATTATACTGACATCTTTACAAATAGTCGAAAAATACAACCTTTTCTCAACAGCAGCATTATGGCACTTGGGGCTGCTGCTTTTGGCCTTCTCATTGGCATTCCATCTTCTGCAATCATTATAAAGGGGAGACAGAAAATGAAGTGGCTGGTCGAGTTTCTGGTCATGTTGCCCTGGGCAATCCCCGCAAGTGCCATTGCAATTAATATCATTAATGCCTTTAATGAACCTTCTATCTTTTCCTTTAACACAGTGCTTGTTGGCACCTCGGTGTTACTACCTTTGGGCTATTTTGTTCGATCACTGCCTATCCTGGTCAAAACCCTTAATGTCTCCTTTCAAAATCTTAACGATACCTATCTGGACGCATCAAAAAGCCTTGGGGCAACGTCTCTACAAACATATAAAAACATCGCCATTCCAATACTTTCCTCTGGGATTATTGCAGCATTTCTTCTAGTATTTATCCGCTCAGTTGGTGAATATACAGTTTCTGTTTTTCTCTATAATGCTTCGAATAAACCCATGTCAATCGCCATGGTGAATAGCGTATTTGAATATAATATTGGTCTTGGGATGGCATATGGATCTTTGCTGATACTCCTGACCCTTGTGCTCAGCTTGATCATATCAAAGGGTCTTGCAGTGTCTGTACGTTGATAAGCGCAGGGAATAAGAACCATAAGAGATCATTTAGAATCACAACTACCTGCAACTATTCCTCAGCTTTCTGGACTCTAAGGGATAGTTATATCGGCCTTTTGCAAAGACAGGTATCGGGAAGTTTCGAGGTCAGGGCTATTTTTGATATATGATTTCATTGCCTGTATAAATCGAATAGGCCATTTTTTTTGGATGATATTTTTGACGAAAGTGGGGATCCACCCACCAAGATCACCAGAAAAGGTGAATTCAACCCTGGTCGTATTAAGGGAAAGGGGAATAATCGCAACTTCCATAATTTTTACATTAGCAAGCAGGTGCGTTGTATCGGCACGGTCTTTATTTAATGAATTCTCGGCGGTAAAGAGAACACGATCACTCTTATATTCGACTGTCCCAAGGAGGAGAAATTCTCGATCATGAAATGGCCATGGGGTGGTGTAGTACTCGCTATACTCAAAACGGTTGTTTGAAATTTCATTGTGAATAGTTGTGTATTTAAGTTTGGGTGCCCAGCTGCTTTTGCGCTCAGCATCCACAAGCGCCATAACAATGCTTTGATAGGGTACATTCAGTTCTGCAGTAGCCTTAAATGGTAGAAGCGTGCCTGATTCTTCAAGGGAGCGAAAGAGAGCTACACCGTCGATCAGATCAATTTGCTCCCATTTACTTTCACTACAAAACCCTTCTGAAAGCACACCTATCAGAAGAAAGTAGAATCCAATTGATATGCCCCATGGTATTTTCATAATAAATATACTGCTGTTATTAATACATAGTTTGAATAGAGAATCACTGTAACGTCACCTTTAATGTAACGAGTTAATGTAAGATCATAACAAACAACTGGACCTGCATAACTTTGGGAGGAACAATTCTCTGCCGCCTTCATTTTCTAACACACTAAAGCACCATATATCTTGAACAATACTACAATATCAGTCAACCGCCTAATAGTTGTCAAAACCATGACCAATATTGACAGTCTTTTTTTTTGGGGGGCTATGCGAATAATGCGCTAGCAGGATCATTTTTCCAAAGAATCAAGACCCAACTCATCCATCATCGCCATCTTTGAAATGTGCGTGAGGCACATCGTGCTATTTTTCAGTATATTGAAGTCTACTGTAATCGAAAGAGAAAGCATTCTGCAAATAGTTACAAATCTCCCTCTGATTATTGGAACAAGAGGACCTACATTGAGTCATGGACAAGCTCAAATCTCAGATTGCTTTTTTACTGTTCGGTCTTTGGGAGCAGCATAACTGCCACGATACAGAAAGTTTTCCTACTTGCCTGACATTAGCTCAATTCTGCTACGACTTCTTAAACCTACATACAGTAATATGATTTGATTATAATTCAGTCCATTACTCACAGTTACACACTCAAGGGTCCATACTCATGAGCATTCAGGTTATCAAAGAACAAATTAAAAGTTCCTTGCTGACGATCCACTCCTTCCAATTTTCTTTTTTAGCTATCTTGCTGTACAATTAAGGTAAGGAGGATAGATATGGAAAAATACTCAGAGCTTCAGGAACAAACCAATATCGTCCACGGACTCCGGTCCTGTTACACCACAAGCATGGATCTTGTGCCTCCGATCCACATGACCTCAACCTTCAAATTTAGAGATCAGGCCCACGGCGCTGCAGTTTTTAGTGGTTCTGAAGATGCATATCTCTATTCCCGTATCAACAATCCAACGGTACGGCTTTTAGAGGAAAAAATGGCCTTTTTAGAAGGTTCAGAGGATGCCATTGCGACTTCGTCCGGTATGGCTGCCGCAGCATCCATAGTGATGTCTCTTGCCCGGCCGGGAGACAATATTGTAGCTTGCAACGCCCTTTATGGTGGCACCTTCGCGCTGTTTCAAAAGCATCTTGCGGATTTCAAAATAGAGACAAGGTTTCTCTCACCAAGAGACAGCAATAACAGGAATAAAATAGATTCCTTGGTAGACGCCAGAACCAGATTATTGTTTTGTGAAACCCCAGCCAATCCAACAATTGATATTATAGACATTTCATTGTGGGCAGCTGTGGCGCATGAAAATAATGTACCACTGGCAGTGGATAATACTTTTGCATCGACTTATTTACAAAAGCCCATAAGCCTTGGAGCAGATATCGTACTTCATTCAGCAACCAAATATCTTGGGGGACATGGAGATGTAATTGGTGGAGTGATAACCACTTCCCGGGCAATAACATCAACCATAAGGGAGGCGTATTTTAACCATTTTGGCCCAGCCATGAGTCCCTTTAATGGCTGGTTGATTCTAAGAGGGCTGAAAACTCTAGCCATTCGAATGGAGCGACACAGCAGTTCTGCCATCACTGTAGCTTCTTGGCTTGAGAAACATCCTCAGGTTGAAAAGGTTTATTACCCCGGCCTGCCATCACATCCAAACTATAAAACGGCAGTGAAACAGATGAAGGCCTTCAGCGGTATTGTGTCCTTTGAATTGAAAAATGGAATAGAAGCGGGCAAGACAGTAATCAACAATGTTGAATTGTGCACCCTAGCCGTCAGTCTTGGGGATTGCGAGACCCTAATCCAGCATCCTGCCTCCATGACCCACTCCACCTATTCGACTCAGAAACTCAAAGAGGCAGGAATTGGTGAAGGTCTCATTCGCCTGTCTGTGGGCTTGGAACACCCAGACGACATTATCGCGGATCTAAGTAGAGCACTGAAAAAGGTGTAAAGAAAAATTCAGCCAAATCAACTCGGCTTATATGAAGTAAACAAAAATAGAGCGACAATAAAATTGACCTTACTAAAGGACACCTCTCAAAGGTTAAACCGTACCCCAACTATCGAGTAATTGTTGATTTTTCGTTGATGAATGGTGACGAATAGAAACCGAGTGGGTGGTTTATCTGAGAGTAGTGTTGATGCGAAATTACGCCCTCTGCCTATGCGTTGGAAAGATTTTTCTTTGTGATTTTGGTTAGTTTTTCTAAAATGCTTTTTTAAGTGTTCATACAGTTAGGATAGAATATTTAAAAGTATATTCTCAACACTTTAGACCATAATAATTTTCCCCCTGCACCGCAGATGGTGCAGGGGGATTTCAAACTACCTGTTCACACTGAGTCTGTTATTTGGAGTAGGAGGTCTTATCAGACATTCCTTTTCTCGCCTCAGGATCCAGTTTGCCATTCTTAACAGCGGACGCGGTCCACTCTTTCAGCAGCGTATTCTTAAACTCTACCTTATCCGCCACCAGTTTTTTAAGGTCTACACCTGCCAGTGCCTGAGCTTTCTCTTTTGTTGAGAAATCTGGAGCAACGAAGTCAGCAGCACCATGCTTTGCCAATACCTTTACAATCTTAAAGCGAGCTTCCTGGGCAGTTTCGTTAGCTAAAGCCAGAAGACGCAGGGTCTCTTCAGGAGCATGGAAATAGGAACCATGGCTAGCAATAGAGTAGTCCCAACGCCACTGAGCGTGGCGAATATCAGTGAGAATCTCTTCCATTTCCTCTTCAGTTGCACCAGCTTCCCATGCTTTTCCAGCTTCCAGATGCGCTTTTGCAAGCGAATTCATGGCGATTTCCATCAGCTGCTCTTTACGTTCAAGCTTTCTTTCAACCACCGCTTTGAGATCTTCAGCATCCTGATCATGACAACCGATACAGATATTCTCAATGTCATCAAGCGGGCTCACCAGGTGATGGCTGGAATAGGTCACATCCCCTTCGGTGATTGAAGGCATATGACAATCTGCACAGGTTACCCCGCTTTTGGCGTGAATACCGGATTGGAATATCTCATAACCTGGGTGCTGCGCCTTGAGCATTGGAGCTTTACTGATCTTATGAGTCCAGTCTTTAAAACCGATCTCGTCATAGTATTCTTCCATATTCTCAGCGGCCAAACCTTTACCCCATGGGAAGGTGACAACCTTAGCAACTTTTTTATTGCCTTCCTTATCAATCCACTCAGTTGCCTTGAAATAGTATTCAGAATGGCATTGGGCACATCCAAGAGTGCGCATATCTTCACCGGTAAAATCCTTGGACTTTAAGCCAGCGGATTCAAGTCCACGAACAAGATAGGCAGAAGAGACAGCAGGATCTCCTGTTTCTGAATCGTGGCAATTGGCACAACCGATAGGATTAACCATTTCATCACCGTATTTTGCCCATTTTCCGGTGAAGTATTCCAGCTCACTTTCCTCAGCGACGATACGTGGTACATCTGGGGATTTACACGACCAGCACGCTGTTGGCATAGGCCCTGTCACCGGGCTTACCGGTGCACCTGTGCGCAGAGAGTTGATATTGGACTGAAGGCCGTAAAAATGCCCCCGAGGAGCGTTGTAATCTTTGGCAAAACCATAGCCGGCCCAAAGAATAGCCAGCTGAGGTTTCTTTGAAATCAGGTCCTCTATTTCATCATTTTCAGAGGTCATCCTCCAGCTCTTGTACTGGTGTGGATACTTCTCTGCCCACTGTTCGTTGCGGCTTATGACCTTGTCACCACTAACAGAAGTAGCGGCACTTCCCAGAACCATGGCAAAACCAAGAGCCGCAAGTAACCCCATACCAATGAAATTCTTCTTCATAATATCTCCATTTATGAAAAAAACTATTTTAGAGAACCTAAACAATCTGATCCCCCGCCCCAATAATAATTCTTACAATCTTGTCATGGTTTAAAAACAACATCAAGCCGCTGCAGTGCCACGCTGTGCCACATTCACCTTATATAAAAAGCCATCAATTTGAAAAAAACTGCTCAAAGGTAAGTGATTTTCTGAACTGGATCAACTGGGTACGATCGACCATCTTTTTTTCCTGAGAGACAAGCCGGTAAAAACTCGATTTTGCTTTCGATCAAGACCGAATTATTCTTCTGTGCAGAGTTTGCGATAACTGATTTCGGGATATTTTATTGCTTTGAGCAACTCTGCACGAAGTAAATTACTGGAGAAGATACCACGCATAGAAGGGGTATATCCCTCATAGGATAACAGGCGGTTGAGGAGTCCAACATCTGAGAATTGGCAATTTTAGCATGGTAAAATTACCTTAGACGTGCGAATTTTGACTGATCATATGAACGTAAAATTCAAAGGTCACTACTGGTTAGGGGTGAGTTCATTGCCAATGTGATGATATCTTCTGTTTTGAGCGTTTTTCGTAATGTATCCCATAATATTATAAACGAGTTGAGCCGCGGCAAAAGACGGACCATGCAAATATTCAATGGGTGCCAGCTCGACCACATCAAAGCCGATACAGATACGATTCTTCGTTATTTCTTCAAGCAGCCACATGGTCTGATACCAGTTAAGTCCACCAGGAACAGGTGTGCCAGTGGCTGGCATTACAGCACTGTCAAGTGCATCGACGTCAAAGGTAATGAACACCTTTTCGGGAAAATCAGGAGGTAACTGCAATGCATGACCGTCTCGCCAGATGCTTTCACTGTCCCTGGAAGGTATATTGTTCGATATTCGATATTCATGTTCATCTAAAGAGTAGCTGCGTGTTCCTAATTGATAGATAGGAATACCTTGCTCATGAATCCTTCGCATAACGCAGGCATGGCTGTAGCGTGAGCCCTGGTAACTATCACGCAGGTCAGCATGAGCGTCAAACTGAATAACCCCAAAGGAGTCAAACTGTTTTTTTAGTGCTGGAATGACACCACAGGTGATAGTGTGTTCTCCACCAAGAAGTACAGGTATTTTTTGTAACTCAAGAACGGTATCGACCACATCTGTAATTCGCCCCAGCACCTCTTCGCAAGAGCCGGTGCAATCCACGGGTGGAACAGTATAGATGCCATGTTCAGCTGGAATATGCCCCGTTGTTAAGAGTTCTAATTGGGTTGACGCTTGAAGAATTGCACCAGGACCTTCAATTGTACCCGCACCATAAGAAACTGATTCTTCATACGGCACGGGGATGACGTGAAAGAGAGACTTTTCAGGTAAAGATGGCGCGACGTCTTCTCCATGAAAGTTCAAATATAATTCACTGCTCATACAATTCTGTTCCTATAATCTTTGTAATCAAAACTTCGTATCAATGTCGGCTTCTCATCTTGTTGGGAGCAGGTATAAATCGAGGGTAACTCAACACCATTGAAGGTGTTATTTTTCACAAAAGAATAGAGAGCCATATCAGTCAATACCAGTCTTTTTCCATGTGTAAGCGGTCTGTCAAAGGA
Organism: Desulforhopalus glucosivorans; assembly: GCF_054397165.1. Lineage (NCBI taxonomy): Bacteria > Pseudomonadati > Thermodesulfobacteriota > Desulfobulbia > Desulfobulbales > Desulfocapsaceae > Desulforhopalus > Desulforhopalus glucosivorans. The sequence continues at coordinate 5,274,410 of NZ_AP044854.1, read as the reverse complement.
ATAATCTCCAACCACATCTCCGGCCAGACAGGAAATGCCTCCAAGCCTGTAGGTGTAAGGGCACTTTTCAGCTTTGTTACTACCAACAATGTGTGGCCGGTACGGCATCGCCAGAACATCAGGCATATGCGTTTCAGCTGACGAGTCGAGAATTGCGATATCCATACCATTGTGAATTGTATCAATCACACGTGTTACAAAGACGCCAGCGTTGAGGACGACAGCCTCGCCAGGTTCAAGATAGACCGGTATGTTGTTATAGCGGTGACGAAAATCATTAATCGTCCTGCACAGCAGTTCGAGGTCATAATCATCGCGGGTTATGTGATGTCCTCCACCGAAATTGACCCATTGCATCTGACCAATATAGCGACCAAATCGTTTTTCGAATTCTTCGAGCACGCGTACAAGCACATCTGCATTTTGCTCACATAAAGCATGAAAGTGAAGTCCTGAAATGCCGGTAAGGTCAACACCATCCAAATCTTCTGGGTTTAAACCAAACCGCGACCCCGGTAAGCATGGATTATAAAGATCTAAATCAACTTCTGCATATCCTGGGTTCACCCGTAACCCAATCTCAATCTTTCGCTCAGCTCTTTTTACGGCATCTTGGTGAAAATGCCACTGGCCTATGGAGTTGAAGAGGATATGATCAGAATAGCTCACCACTCTAGCCATCTGCCTCGTCGTATATGCTGGTGCATAGGTGTGCACTTCCCTGCAGAACTCTTCACGACCAAGCTGCGCCTCAATGGGACCACTGGCGCAAACGCCTTGTAAATACTCGCGAATAACAGGAAATAGAGCAGGTAAGGCAAAGGCCTTCAGAGCCAGCAGAATTTTAACACCCGTTTGCTCCTGCACCTTTGCCAGCACCTGGCAGTTACGTCGTATTACGGTTTCACTTATCAGGTAGCAAGGCGTTTCAACCTGGCTGATAATATCGGGTGGAAAATCAGCCAGGGTCTGTGTATCGATCTGATTCATATCTTGGATATAAAATGTTTACTCAGGAAGTTTGCCGTCAAAATCAACAATCTGCCAGGGTAGCCCGTTCTGGTTCAATTCATTCATAAAGACATCGGGATCAAGTTGCTCCACGTTGAAAACACCCTCACCCTTCCAAATGCCTTTCAACATCATCATTGCACCAATCATTGCTGGTACACCGGTTGTGTAAGAAACCGCCTGGGACTGCACTTCATCGTATGCCTCTGCATGATCGCAGACATTATAGATATACTTCTGTTGTTCTTTACCGTCTTTATAACCGTTTATCACACAACCGATAACGGTTTTCCCAGTATAGTTGCTGCCAAGCGAACCCGGATCTGGGAGCAATGCCTTTAAAAAACGAATCGGCACAATTTTCTGTCCCTCATACTCGACTTCGTCAATACGTGTCATACCAACGTTCTCGAGCACTTTGAGATGGGTTATATAGGGCTGACCAAAGGTCATCCAGAAACGAATTCTTTTCAGTCCTTTGATATGTTTGACCAGTGACTCCATCTCTTCATGGTAAAGCATGTAACTCTCGCGGGGCCCGGCCACAGGATAGTCAAAGGTGAAATGTATACAGTCATCACTCAGGATAGCGGGAGTCTCAATCCATTCACCTTCTTTCCAGTGGCGAACGGTCTGGGTCACCTCCCGGATATTAATTTCAGGGTTAAAGTTGGTGGCAAAAGGATGACCATGGTCTCCGGCGTTACAATCGAGAATGTCGATAGTCTCGATTGAATCAAAATGATGTTTTTGAGCATAGGCGCAGAAGATATTGGTCACTCCCGGATCAAAACCACAGCCCAACACCGCCATCAAACCTTTGGCCTTGAATTTATTCTGGTAAGCCCACTGCCAGCTATATTCAAAATGAGCAGTATCTTCCGGCTCGTAGTTTGCGGTATCGAGATAATGCACACCGCATTCCAGACAGGCATCCATGATGGTCAGGTCCTGGTACGGTAAAGCAACATTAATCACCAGCTGTGGTTGAATTTTCTTAAAAAGCTCTATAAGTGCAGGTACATCATCCGCATCAACACTTGCAGTTTGTATCTCAACACCGTAGAGGTTTTTAACTTCATGGGCTACTGCCTCACATTTTGCAACTGTGCGACTGGCCAGCCAGAGATCTGTGAACAAATCCTTATGTTGAGCACATTTCTTTGCCACAACATTGCCGACCCCGCCGGCTCCTATTATGAGTACGCGTGACATTTTTTCTCCTTTCCTGCTATAGCGGACCAATGTCCTTTATTCTTTTTCAAAGTATGTATACCCTCGCAGCCCTTCGTCAAAACTCGCAAGGATCGTTTTACGCTCACCGGCAGTAATATACCCGTTATCTATAGAATCTTCGGCTATGTTTTTCAGCCTGGTTTTTGTTGCGCGAAGATCATATTCCACGTAAGAAAGCACATCAGCAACCGAATCCCCTTCCAGTTCACGGAGGAATTTGTAACTACCGTCCTCATTCACATGGATTGAAACTACATTGGTGTCACCAAAGAGATTATGCAAGTCCCCAAGTGTTTCCTGATATGCACCGACGAGAAAGACGCCAAGGTAATACTCAGAACCGTTCTTCAAAGGATGCAGCAATAATGTTTTCCGTTCTTCGGATATATCCGGAAAGTTATCGATCTTACCATCGCAGTCACAGGTAATATCAGAAATTATCGCAGGCCTTGTGGGTTCTTCACTGAGCCTGTGAATTGGCATAATCGGCAAAATCTGATCAATCGCCCACACATCAGGAAGCGACTGAAACAGGCTGAAGTTGCAGTAATAAACGTCGTAGATCAATTTATTGATTTTCTCGACATCTTTTGGGATGTGGCTTAGTTCTTTAGAGATCCTGGAAATCTCCATCAAGGTGTGCTGAACCAGATTTTCAGCCAGAGCCCTTTCTCGAATGGTAATGTGACCATGTTTAAACAATTGGCGAGCCTGGCTACGATAATAGAGGGCATCATTGCAACACTCCTGGATATTCTTTACTGAGACCATGTTATAGGTGGCCATTAGGTTCTCAAGCAGGTCATTATCCACAACTGGTAAACTACTTGGAATCGGAGGTGGCTCAAAGGAACTGATATCAAGGACATTGAAAATCAGCACCGAATAGTAAGCAACAATGGCACGACCGGATTCGGTAATAATTGTCGGATGAGGAATGTCATTTTTATCGAGAACAGTGATGACGGACTCGATAATGTCTGAACAATATTCCTCAATTGTATAGTTCCGGCTAGAGTGCGAATTGGTATTTGAACCATCGTAGTCAACAGCAAGACCACCTCCGAGATCGAGATAACCCATGGGAGCCCCCTCTTTCACCAGTTCTTCATAGAGGCGACAGGCTTCCATGGCACCGGCACGGATGTCACTAATGTTGGGGATTTGCGAACCAATATGGTAGTGAAGCAGCTGTAAACAATCGAGCATATTTTCAGCTTTTAATCGATCAATTGCATCGATTATGTGACTCATACTGAGGCCAAAAACCGAGGCGTCACCACCAGATTCAGCCCACTGTCCTTCTGCCTGGGTGGATAGTTTTATTCTAAAACCTAATGATGGATCGACTCCATGAAATTTGGCACGCTCAATAATGAGATCAAGCTCGCCAGGAACTTCGATCACAAAAAACACTTTGAAACCCATCCTGATTGCATGGAGTCCAAGGTCGATAAATTCTTCATCTTTGTAGCCGTTGCATATCAGACAGGCATTACGGTTGTGCAACATGGAGATGGCAGCTATCAACTCTGACTTACTTCCAGCCTCCAGACCATGATTATACTCTCGACCAAACTCGCTGATAGCCTCAATGACCTGTTCCTGCTGGTTCACTTTTATGGGAAAAACACCTTTGTATACTCCCCGATAGTCATTTTCCTGAATGACCTTACGAAACGTGTCATGCAGCAGTTTGATTTGTGAACCAAGAATATTTTCTATCCGTAGCAGCACAGGCATTGATAGCCCCCGCGCCTCAACTTCCTGTGCAACTTTTCTGAGGCTGATGCAAGGGCCAATGTCAGATCCTTCGGGCGTCACCACGACATCACCATCCTCGTTTATAGAAAAATAACCAGCACCCCATTTATCAATGCCGTAATACTCTGTAGCCTGCTCACTACTCCATTTTTCTTGCCGAGAAATTTCTTGTGACATCAAGTCCACCTCATAGCTGCCATGTTCGTCTTTCAACTGTGGCTACTAACTTGGCCACTTAGGTTCTGTAAAAAAAGAAACGCCATTTAAATAATATTCATTATAAAGTCAACCATTGCTGCCTTTATGTCAACAAATGGATCTGGCGCAAACTTGCTATATAGCTTGATTCAACTCCTCTTTCATGTGTTCTTCGATGCACGAAAGTCCAGGCTATACCGTAGGTACCAGAATACTGTCTTAAGAAGAATGTGTTTGGGACCTTGCTCACTTCTCGTTGACCTGGTTGGTGAAGCCAAGTGGCAAGCTGCCCTTGATAATCTCTATCCATTTGTTTGCACTCTCAAGATTACGGACATGGGTGTTGGCATTGACCAGCTTCTCAAGCAAGGTTTCACCATTTTACTGTCGCCCTCTCGCGAATGTACAAAGCCTGCCGACGAGCAGGGTGTCGGAAAAATATCGTACCTATGCGACATTGAGTATTTTATTAACCAGGTTTACTTCATTTCTTTCAAGACCTTCAAAAATAGGATGTTCCTTGTTTAATCGTCAAAAAGCATTTCACCGAAATAATCCTCTGTACCATAGTCATCCATCATTACCAGTTTGACTGGACTCTTGCTAAGTAAAGTATATTCAGTGCCGCACTCATAACAGGCGATCTGATCACCTTCACTGAGGTAGTATTCCACAGAAATATACTCAAGGCAGATTTCACATTTGCCTAATCGCTCTCTGTCACTCTGGTGTTTATTAAATTTAGCCATGTCATCTTCCTATGTTATTTTTGTGTGGGCTATCATCGAAATATCACCAATTTTTGTGCCATACAGTATAGAAAACATCACAAGGCACACATGTAACTGTTATTCCATGATGTTTACAAGACAGAGAGGTTGATATTGCAGAATGGGAAATACCTTGAAAATTTCCGATGTGCTTCTATTTTTCCGATTTGTGAAAGAGCCTGTTGTTAAAACCGCCCCAATGAGCAGGAGGCTCAGCTTCCAATTGTTATAAGAAAACTATCCATCTCATTGTAACCTGAATGCTTTTATGATCGTCTGAAAATCGGAATTTTCCTATCAATTCGGAAGAAGTCATGCGAAGCCCGATTTTCTCAGACCCTCTAATTGCTCTTGTCTTCATAACCACTCAATAATCGGAATTTTTTGTACTATTCCAATATCTTTTTTAATCCTGCCAAAAGAAACGCTAAAACTCATATTTTCAACAGATTACAGAAAACAATCAGGAGCATCGAAAATGGCATACTAATTGATTAGTCATGTATCATTCTAGTTAATCTCACCATCAGGAGAAAACCATGAGTAAACACAACAATCATACAGGTGACACAAATGGAGAGATTAAGATTGATACCTGATGAGCAAATGCCATCAACCAGAAATACTACAAAGAAACGGAAAAAGGAGGCTGGAGATATGCACAACATCGAACAACTAACTAATAAACCAAAGAATTCACCTGCAAATTGGGACGGCTTGGGAAATGAACCCCGTAATGAGAAACTTGCAAAAATTCGACTTGGGTCATTTGAGAAAAAGGAAAATGCCATAGACGAGGAGAATGAAAAAAAAGATTAGAAGGTTAACAAACACCCTGCAAGGGGGTGGGACAGGCACCTTCACAAAATTAATTTCTAAGGTACTAACCCCGAAAAACGGAATACGTTCCTTTGTGATACCTTTTCTGGTTAATTCACTATGGTTTTGTCATAACAACAAAAAAACACGTCTGTAAGTAGTAGCAGGCAGGAATATGGCGATCAGTACGAACAGCTTTTCTTCCCAGATAAGAAAGCATTATTTGAGGCAAGCAAAAGCGCGAGGACATGTTGCAGGAACTGGTCGAAAGCGTCTCTATCGGTTGTCAGCAAGTTATCGCAATCCGTTTACCAAGGTTACCATCTCCAAAAGAATGAACATTGTCATTGAACGGGACGTATTCACACCGCTTTACACCATCACCATGAGTACAGAAACTTCCAGGCTTTACATCACCTGCCAAAATTGCAGAAGATGGCAGAAGACGGTCTCTGTTTCTCCTACTTACGTATGCCCAGCGCCCCATCTGTCAAAGATTACAGGACAGCATAGTTAAGGAGCGAAAATAGGGTGGAGAAAGGTCATCTCAAGCAGTGCGGCCAATTCTGCCCCCAGGGGTTGAAATTTACAGAATAGGTGATTTCTTTCTCAGAACCCACCTGGGCTGATGGCTCGTAGATAGTCAGGAAATCTTCTCCTTCATCGATCCCCGATGCATATCGGGGACCACCGAAGTCCAATGTTATTCCTGTACAGGTTGCTCTGTTTCCGGTTCCTGCTCTTGAGCTTCAATTTCAGCTTCTACACAATCTTTAACAAATTGCTCAATCTCATCGTCTGGAATTTGCAGCTCAAGCCCCCAACTCCGGCACTCCTCATCAAGAGTAACAATTTGTTCGACCTCTTCCTGACCATTTTCGTTATCCTCAACCACAGGTACAGACATCAGGCAATCTGCAATGAATTGTTCAATATCTTCTTCCGGAATATTTTGCTCAAACGCCATTAATTGGCACTCTTCTTCAAGTTCTGCGTTTGATGTCGATGCCCAAACCGGGGTAACGCTACTTGCAACAATAAAGGCCATAGCCAAAGCAGAAATTAGTCTGTTTTTCATGATATTTTCCTCACACTACATTAATAATAGAGATGAGTGCTCCCGTTTTTGGGACCACAACTTGTTTATAATCCAAGGGGTATTCGACGGAATTAATCCAATTTATATGCCATGAAGAACAGAAAACACATCACCAGATCATATGGTTGTTATTGCGTTGTATTTAACAAAAAAGGAGTATGGTGTGGCAGGGTTGGAAACGCCCGGAAATTTCCGATTTATTCTGATTTTATATTCAATGGATTATTCAATGGATATTTGCTACAACGAAATAGTCAGGGTTTGTAGAAAAATTCCGATATTCTGCTATTATTCCGATTTGTGAAAGTGCTCTTTTTTCAGGCCATGTATTTTCATCTTATTGCGATCCCTGATCGGGGGAATATGGACTTGGAAAACGGAAATCCGGTAGTAGATATCTGAACGAAGCCGGCCGGTATTCAATATCTCAATTGGGTCAGTGTTTGTTGCACCAATGACTCGAAAATCGACATTTATTTCTGAATTGCCACCAAGTCGCTGCAGACTTTTCTCCTGTAAAGGCACCCTTTTCATAACCAAACAGTTCAGATTCCAGTAGACTGTCAGGGAGGACTCCGCAGTTTACAGCCATGAACGACCCTGATCTGCACCAAGACTCATCGTGAAATATACCAGGAAGATTCTGAGTATTTATCAACTCTTCCAGGGAGATCTCCGTGAAATCCTCACAGTTAATATCTAAGAACTATGCGTCAAAAATCCTTGAGAATGCCGTCGAGCTGAAGTCTAAAGCGGCTTGGACTGTAAGTAACTTGCTGGTGGGAGGAGGGAGAAGAGACAAAAGTTTACAACTTTAATAAGCGGGTAGAAAATTTACCTTCCTGAATATATTTATTGGGAACGATCTGTAGGCTCACGATCGGCATGTGACCAATATATTGGAAACCAGACCTTGTGATACCTGAGTATTAAAGTTGAGAAATTTAGTTGAGCGAAATAGAAATTTTGCATTAACGAATCGGGAAACAGGTAATGACTGACACACAATCGTTCACAGCTGATCAGCTACAAAAGCAATATATTTTCAACACATTACTTGAAGCAACAAGCTTTTCAGGACCCCTTTCAAGGGAAAGTCACAAAAAAACGATTCCCCCTGTATTATATTAGATAAATAATAAGGTTTTGAGATCCCTTTCAGCCGTAGGGGTCCTCTAATTATTCACCGATCGATATGAAAACAATACATTCCCCTCCCCTTTTAGGTAAATTTGACCCTCTTTTCCACACTCCAAAAACGTAAAGGGTCCTATTACCGGTTACCAATCGAATTGTCGTGGTTCTGGTTCAGTGGACATTCTACATCTAAACGAAGTTCCACCAGATTAAGATTATCATGGATAAGCTCTAATACCACACAAAAATTCTATTGTTAGGTTTTGACGAAAGCTTATTTTTCTGGACTCAGGCTAAGGTTAATCGCCAGGCTCTACTGTTAACCGAAGCTTGCCAATAGACACTTCTACCTGCTGCAATATTGCCGGATTGAGGATCTTTAGGAGATCTTTGGATTTCAAGATATTTCGTGAATCTACCAGCCTCTATACCCCTATAACCTTTGCTTTGGTTATAACCTTTCGCCATAACAGTCTATGTGTCTGAAAATATGTAGTTAATTAGAATTTCAACCCAATTCCGTCCTCTGAAAGGTTATACCCCTTTATCATTGCCCTGCTATCATGGCATGTCTCTGTTTTTCCTTTATTTCAGTATATTAGTAAACATTTTAAACGGTGGCACATTGTTTGCTTATTATCACGTAAGTCTACAGAATGAAGTCAATTTTCTCCTGTAAGCTTTTGAGCATTCGTTAAGCAAGAAAATCAGTTTCACTACGCAAAGAGGTTTTGTAATGGATAGGGTTGAGCATGATCTGCTTGGTGAAAAGGTATTATCGGATTCGTGTTACTACGGGATTCAGACACTTCGAGCAAAAGAAAACTTTGTAATTACCGGCATTCCAATTTCAGGAACGCCTTCCATGATAAAGGCTTTGGCACATGTTAAAAAATCTGCGGCAATGGCCAATATGGAACTTGGCATTTTGCCGGCAAAAATCAATAAAGCCATTTGCCAGGCCTGTGATGAAATAGCAGTCGGTAAATTGCATGATCAGTTCATCGTTGATGTTTTCCAGGGTGGGGCAGGTACCTCAACCAATATGAATGCCAATGAGGTTATTGCCAACCGTGCCCTCGAAATAATGGGACATGAAAAAGGAGAGTATCAATTTTGTCATCCTAATAATCATGTCAATTGCTCTCAATCAACCAACGACGTTTATCCAACAGCCTTTCGTATCGCACTGCATTTTCTGCTCAGTAAACTCATTCGACGGATGACTGTTTTACAGCAGGAATTTTCAAAAAAAGGAGAGGAGTTTTCAGATGTGATGAAAATGGGGCGGACACAGCTACAAGATGCGGTACCTATGTCGCTTGGACAGGAGTTCACCGCCTACGCCACAACCATTGGTGAAGATATTCAGAGAGTTAAAGAATTGTTTAACCTGATTACAGAGATAAATCTTGGAGCCACCGCAATCGGTACAGGAATAAATGCCCCCCCGGAATATACCAGAATAGTCACCGAATACCTGCGCAAGCAGACGGGGATCCATCTGGTAACTTCTCCAAATCTTATAGAGGCAACGTGGGACACTGGTGCCTATGTTCAAATTGCTGGGGTTTTAAAAAGAACTGCAATAAAACTTTCAAAGATATGTAACGATCTCAGACTGTTGTCATCAGGTCCCCGGGCCGGATTTAATGAGATTAACCTGCCAAAGATGCAGCCTGGATCGTCAATTATGCCCGGTAAGGTCAATCCCGTAATACCGGAGGTGGTGAATCAGATCGCCTATCAGGTTATTGGTTCTGATTTGACCATTACCATGGCATCTGAGGCAGGGCAGCTTCAGTTAAACGTCATGGAACCTGTAATAGCGTACAACCTTTTCAATTCTATTCACCTGCTCGGCAAGGGATGCACCACGCTCGCTCGGAAATGTGTCGCAGGAATAACCGCCAACAAAGAAAGATGCAGGGAGCTTGTCGATAACAGCATTAGCATCGTTACTGCCCTGAACCCATGTATCGGCTACGAAAACACATCAATGATTGCAAGAGAAGCACTGGAGTCCAATAAATCCGTCTATGACTTGGTGCTTGAACATAAGTTGCTCGCGAAGGAGAAACTCGATGAGATTCTCTCTCCTGAAAACATGATGAGACCTAAGTATATCGCCCAATAAAATGGGCACGAAATTTACCAACGTTTCGTCATAACGTAACTATTAATTCCACACGCAAAAGAGGAGAAAAATGAAAAAGAAAAGCGGCATATTTGGATGGTATTTTCAAACCAACCTGTTGGTACGTATACTGGCAGGCCTTGTTCTCGGTGCATGTGCAGGTCTGGTGGTTGGCCCTGCTATCGCTTGGGTTAGCCCTTTGGGAGATATCTTTGTCCGATTACTTAAAATGATTGTAATGCCTGTGGTCATCTCCACTCTTGTTGTCGGAGCGGCAAGTATTCACCCCTCTAAACTTGGAAAAATCGGTGTTAAAGCGCTTATCTTCTATATGGCAACCTCTGCATTTGCAGTGGGACTTGGCTTGCTGATGGGCAATCTCTTTAGTCCCGGTGCAGGCATGGAATTGGCGTCAAATGCCGCAGCAGTTGGCAAAGAGCTTAAAACCCCCAGTCTTATAGAAACTTTTGTCAACATCGTTCCTAAAAACCCCTTTGCAGCCATTTCAGGCGGTAACATTCTTCCCACTATCTTCGCCTCACTGTTGTTTGGTATCGGCCTTGCCTATATCCGTCAGAGCGAAGAACAGAGAATTAAAGATGCTGGTGAGACTGTCTTTCGTCTGTTCGAAGGCGGTGCTGAGATTATGTATATGGTGGTTCGTTGGGTACTTGAATATGCGCCAATTGGTGTATTTGCTCTCATCGCTGTGGTTTTTGGTAAGCAGGGTGCAACTGCATTCGGGCCTCTTGGTATAGTTACTCTTGCTGTTTATTGCGCCCTTTTAGTCCACTTATTCGTTGTTTACGGGGGGATCCTCGCCTTCAACAGGATCAATGTTTTTCAATTTATTGCTAAAGCAAAAGATAGCATGATCACTGCCTTTGTAACACGTTCCAGCGGTGGCACACTGCCGGTTACCATGAACGTTGCCAAGGAAAAAATGGGTGTCTCCAAAGGTGTATATTCATTCACGCTTCCTCTAGGTGCCACCATAAACATGGATGGTACGGCGATTTACCAGGGGGTTTGTGCCATTTTTGTTGGTCTGGCTATTGGCCTGCCATTGACACTTGGTCAGCAGTTAACAGTTATCACCACAGCGGTACTTGCTTCAATTGGTACGGCGGGTGTTCCTGGTGCCGGTGCAATAATGTTGCTGATGGTTCTTGATTCTGTTGGGCTGAAAGTTGAGCCTGGAAGTGCGGTGGCTGGGGCTTATGCCATGATCTTAGGCATTGATGCTTTGCTTGATATGGGACGTACCTCTCTCAATGTAACTGGTGATCTCGCTGCGACCTGTGTCGTCGCAAAATCAGAAGGACAGTTCGATGAGTCCTATTGGGATTCTACAAAGACTGTAGAACCATCATTTTCAACAGTAGCGGCTGAGAAATAAGATGCGAAGGATTGGCATCATAGGTGGAATGGGTCCAGAGGCAACTCTGGACCTGTTCCAGAAAATTATTACAAACTCCCCGGCCCACAACGATCAGGAACATCTTCCTATCCTGATAGATAATAATCCTCAGATCCCTGACCGGACAGCGTTTCTCATAAATGGGGGTGCCGATCCTCTTCCACAATTAGTAGCGTCTGCTAAGAAATTACAGGCAGGTGGCGTGGAAGCAATCTGTATGCCTTGTAATACTGCGCACTATTTTCTGGAAGACCTCGAAAAAGAAATTCTCGTTCCCTTTATCTCGATCATAGAATCGACCTATCTGGCAATTACCCATGAGATGCCGACTGTAAAGAAGATCGGCTTATTTGCCACTGAAGGGACGATAGGAACCCGCATATATCACAGGGTATTTGAAAAAGGAGGGATCGAACTGATCGACATCAGTAAAGAAGATCAACAGATGATGATGGAGGTCATTTACGGGGTAAAGGCCGGAAATATCCAAGATCAGGTGGGAAAGTTCCAGATGCTGGTGGAAAAAATTGCCGATTGTGGTGCAGAGGCAATGATTGCAGGTTGTACTGAGTTTCCACTTTTACTAAAAAGCATTACCCCACCTGTTCCGTTTTTTGACCCAACACTCATCTTGGCCAAAGCGGTCGTTGCCTTCAGTTATTCAGATCAGTTGAGTATCGCAAACTAAAGTATCTCATTTAGCCGGGTGTGGCTCTTGGGTATCCTCCACCCGGCTGTCTCTTGCAGAGTGGTGAGTAAAATGTTTACAATGCAATAAGGTTGATTCGTTTTACAGCAAACCATCCCCTTAATAAGAATCTGATGAGGATCATTTTCATGCATTTTCTCACCCGTCCTATCCTCAATTTCATACACATTTTCAGTACTATCCTCATCTGTTTTTTGTTCGTCTGGACAACTGATGCCAATGCGAAGGTTTCTCAAAATAAAACCCATATCACTGTCGGTGGAGATCACTATTACCCTCCCTATGAATTCCTGGATAAAGACGGTGAACCGACGGGTTTTAATGTCGAGTTAACTGAGGCTATCGCTGAACTGATGGGGATCCGCGTTGAGATTAAACTCGGGGCTTGGAGTGAGATGCGCACGGCCCTAGAGAATGGGGATATTGATGCTTTACAAGGAATGGTCTTCTCGGAGGAAAGATCAAAGAATTTTGATTTTTCACCTCCTCACTCTGTTATACATCAATCTGTTTTTGCCCGTAAAGACTCCCCTGGTATGCGTTCACTCTCTGATCTTGAGGGAAAAGAACTCATCGTTCAGAAGAATGGCATTATGCACGATTATCTCAATAGTCTTGGTAACCACTATGTGTTGATAGAAAAAGAGACCCATGCAGAAGCGCTTCGCCTTCTGGCATCTGGGAAACACGACTATGCGGTGGTTGCCAATTTGCCTGGCTTGTATCTTAGTCAGGAATTAGAATTATCCAATCTGGTTCGTGTTGCAGAACCGACCATGGCAGGGCCTTATGGCTACGCAGTAAAAAAAGGCAATGCAGAACTTCTCGCACTTTTCAGTGAAGGACTTGCTGTTTTAAAAAATACCGGGCGTTATCAAAAGATTAAAAATAAGTGGTTGAGCCCTCTAGAACCTGCCAGAATGCCGCTGAAAAAAATCCTCAAACTGGGGGCAATGGTCTTTATTCCACTGTTGTTAATTGTAGTTGGTGTTTCTCTCTGGAATAAGGTTCTTCAGAAAAAAATAGCTCTTGCAACGGCAGATCTGCAAAAGGAAATCGTCGAGCGCAAGAGGGCTGCCAGTGAATCAGAGGCGAAGCAGCAGCAACTTATTCAGGCTGATAAGATGGCTACCCTTGGGGTTCTTGTTTCCGGTGTAGCCCACGAAATCAATAATCCAACTGGACTTATTCTCCTTAATATTCCCATTCTGAATAAGGTATTTCAGGTGGTTCAGGATTCCTTAGATGAACAGTACTCAACATCGGGGGATTTTATGATCGGTGGTATGAAGTATTCTGTGCTAAAAAAACAACTCCCCAGAATGCTAGATGAAATGCAGGATAGTGCCAATAGAATTAAGCGTATTGTGGCAGACCTGAAAGATTTTGCCAGGATGGAAACATCTCATATTAATGAACAGGTAGATATTAACAGGGTGGTTGAAACCTCTACAAGATTGTTAAACAGCACTATTAAAAAATTCACCGATAACTTTTCTCTGAATTGTGCTCCGGACTTGCCCTTAGCGAGTGGAAATGTCCAGCGCCTTGAGCAGGTCCTTGTCAACCTGATAATGAATGGCTGTCAGGCCCTTTCTGACAGAGACAAAAGAGTCAGTGTTACCACCAAGTATGATGCAAGCAGTAAAGAGATTCTTGTCATTGTCGATGATCAGGGAATTGGTATTGATGACGCTCATATTTCCCATATCCTTGATCCATTTTTCACCACAAAAAGAAATGAAGGTGGTACCGGCCTAGGATTATCCGTTTCCGCTGGTATTGTAAAAGATCATAACGGTCAGCTCGTTTTCGAATCATCGCCTTCAAAAGGAACTCGAGCAACTCTCTCTTTGCCTGTTTCAGGAGGTTAAATTAAATGAACGATAAACCTTTTCCGTCTTTCAAAATTCTCATTGTCGATGATGAGGATGCCTGGTTGCGCAGTATGGAAGTCACCCTCGCAATGTCAGGGGGGATCAATAATATCATTCGCTGTCAGGACAGCAGGAAGGTAATGGAAATCCTTGGGCGCGAAGATATCGGTCTGGTCCTTCTCGATTTAAATATGCCCTACATCTCCGGAGAGAAACTTCTTCCACAGATTATTGAACAGTACCCTGATGTGGCTGTCGTTATAATCAGTGGAATGAATCAGGTTGAAACGGCTGTTAGCTGCATGGATGCCGGAGCTTTCTATTTTTTTGTGAAAACTGTGGATGAACAAAGGTTGGTGAAAGGGCTTCGCAATGCCATCACCATGCTGGAACTTCAAAGAGAGAATCTGGAAATCAAGAATCGCTTTCTTTCAAATACACTTGAGTTTCCAGGACATTTTGAAAAAATTATAACGCAGAACAAAATAATGCGTTCAATCTTTCAATATATTGAAGCAATAGCAAAGGGAAGCAGGCCTGTGCTTATTACAGGCGAGAGTGGTGTCGGAAAAGAAGTATTTGCCAAGGCATTCCACCAGGCTACCGGCGTCACCGGGGAGTTGGTAACAGTCAATGCGGCAGGCCTCGATGACAATGTCTTTGCCGACACACTTTTCGGGCATATAAAAGGGGCATTTACAGGAGCAGAGGATAATAGAAAAGGTTTAGTTGAACGTGCACAAGACGGGACACTTTTTCTCGATGAAATTGGTGATCTGAGCCATGCATCGCAGATTAAACTGTTGCGTCTTTTACAGGAAAATGAATATTACCCTCTGGGAAGTGACCGATCATTACGTACCAACGCCCGGATCATTGTGGCAACCAACCATGATCTCAAGGCGAAACAGCTGTCGGGTGAGTTCAGAAAAGATTTATATTATCGGCTAAGGGCCCATCTGATTCATATCCCGCCACTTAGAGAACGTAAGGACGACATCCCCTTTCTTTTGGATTATTTTCTTGAAGAAGCGGCAAAAGATTTCAATAAGAACAAACCCACAGCCCCGAAGCAGTTGTCAACCCTCCTTGGTAGTTATCATTTCCCCGGTAACGTAAGAGAACTGAAATCGATGGTTTATGATGCTGTCGGTGTGCATCAGACCAAAATTTTGTCTATGGATGTCTTCAAAAAAAACATGGACTTCAGCCAGTTGCCCGGATGCAGTCAAGCAACAAATTCTATCGACGAAGAAACAGTAAGCCCGTTCAATCCTCACACGCCTCTTCCTCCCTTGAATATGATAGAACAGGCTTTGGTTGAAGAAGCCTTGGCTCGAACTGAAGGCAATCAGTCAATTGCTTCAAAGTTGCTGGGCATTTCTCAACCTGCCTTGAGCAAACGTCTTAAAAAAATGCGTCTTAGAAATGAAAACCATATTTGAAACAATTACAACCGACTTACAATGTGGTAGGGCTGAAGTTGCGAAAACAGAACTTTGCTTTCATTTCTCATCTATATGATACCTCTAACGGCCACAGACTCCTGTTCAAGCTGTGTGGTTAATATTACCACATCGGGGGTACTGTTGTTTTACTAATTTCACAATTAAACTTGGCTGTAAAGGTAGACCTGGCTGTAAAGGTAGACCTGGCTATGAAGGTAGACCTGGCTATTCTTCCGAAATTGCTCATATATGGAGTACTCCAGTGTATAGCTAACCAAAGAATCTTTTCGATCCTCTCATATCCCAGATATTGCTCCATTTACAGCGAAGTTTTCATGGAGAAGGTTAAATTTGAAAGTGACTTTTTATTGTTAGGTGTTGGTGGTCTTATTTTCTAAGGGAACAGGAAGGTGGGTAAGTTAACTTGTTTGTTTTCCACACTTGACAACTTAAGCCCTCCGTCATTACGGTAAATCTATTGAGAAATTGATTCAAGTAAAGGTCGCCCTCATTTATTTGAACAGACTATGTATCAAAGATAGATTATGTGCAAATTAAGGAATGCAAGCAAAGAATCAAATAAACTATCTGTCGACCCAAATAAGTCTACCGGACGGATTTCAACAAATAAGACCGCCAGAGGCCATTCGACATATTGTTCAATATATCTGGAGATACGATAATACAGAAGACCTGACCACTGTTGCAGTACCAGAAGGTGCCACAGATATTGTTTTTGAACTGTCAGGGAAAAACACCATAATATTTGGCCCATCAGACCAACCATTTTATTTTCGACCTTTTCGGCTTAACATGCTCGGCTTTTGTTTGTATCCCGGATATCTGGAAAAACTCACAGGTGTACCCGTAAACGAATTCATCAATTCTTCTGTGATTGATATTGAAATACTCGGTTTTAGTGTCATGGAACAATGGTGGGAAAGGCCAAGTATACTCTGCCAGAAGTTCTGCGAGCATATCTTAACTTCATTTTCTGGACGTAAAGATGAGGAAATCCAACGGATTATTCTGCCAATATTCAACTTTTCAGGTCAATTACCTACTGTTCATGAATGGGCTTATGAAGCAAACTTAACTGCACGAACTCTCCAGAGAAAATCCCTGAAGTTATTTGGTGTCCCACCTAAAACGCTTTTGAAAACCATCCGATTCCAGAAAGCGATTACCATTTTAAAAAGCGGCGGTTCTTTTCAGGATGCAACTCATGGTGGCGGATATGCCGACCAAGCGCACTTTTGTCGTGACTTCAAAATCTTTACCCACAAATCCCCATCCAACTACTTCCCACGCAATAATCAATTCAAATAAATTCGGGCTACCTTCACTTTGTCCGATTTGTTCAATACACTTTGAGTGTCGATCGTTTATTTTCCTACAACAGCTCAATAGATACATGAGCATGCTATGAAGGGATAGGCTTACCATTTGTGCAGATGTGTTTGCATCTTCTCTGAATATGTTAACCAAAACGAAAGGAAAAAATATGATCACTAGTGTGAAAAAATCTATTACTTTAGCAATTACAGTCGCAGCGTTAACCATCCCTCTTTCAGCAACGGCACAAGATGCCCCTTTTAAATCAGTAGAATATACATGGAACGAAGGGGATTATGCTGGTGCAAGATACAAGCTTGATCTGCAAGACAATTCTATTCGTTGGGAAGGCCTAGCTGGCGAGGAGAAAGGCGCTTTTGCAGTTGAAAAGAAGGTTGCATATGTTGATTTAGACGATAATCGTCAGATGATCACCTGGCACGAAGCTTCTGGATACACTGTTACATTAGTAGCTAATACTAAATCTCTCCGTATTGATGGAGTGGTTTCAAACAAAGACAGCCATGTGGTTATTGGCGGAAAAATTGATAAACTGAAAATGTAAACGCTTGTTTCCCGTATTTACATATTTGCTTTAAGCTCGTGACGGTCTCACTCTGGCTGTCACGAAAATGAAGATGGCGCCTTATCCACTTGATTATGCATGGATACAAATTCCAGCTTATCCGAAAAAGCCGAGCCACAAAGCCACAAGATAGTACAGAGATCGATTGACCTGAGAGACAGGAGTACCTCCGCACTGGAATTACTTTGAAATGGAGTTCCAGTAAAGATTAGCTTACCAAAGACCTTATCAACCTAATAATTACGGTTTTTTCTTCTTGGTGTATACTTCAAGGGTAGCATTTTCCCATTAATCCAACGACAGGAGGTGCACCATGAAAGTTACTCAGGCGGTTGATTTCCATCTTCAGTACCACAGAGCGAACTCCAAAAAAAAATACCATCAAAACCTGTGAGTACGTACTCTCCAAATTTTCATCACGCTTTTACAGGCGGAATCTAGCCAGCATATCCCAAGAGGAGGTGCTGGAATTTCTGATGTCCTTAACCAAGGATAATAAACAGGCTACTAAAAGAAATAGATACTCCGTCCTTTCATCTTTCTACAATTTCAGCATAAACACAACATTGCCTACCTTGACTAATCCCTGCAATGCACCAGTGACCAAGAAAATCTTCAAGCGGCCACAAGCTATTCAATGGCAAATTGTCGACAAGGAAAATGTCGATGAGATTATTTTCAGAACTACAAATACCAGGAACAGGTTAATGCTGGAGCTAATGGCGAGAGGTGCGATGCGTATCGGCGAAGTTTTAAACCTCACTCCAGATGATATACAGGAGAGTTTTCTGAAAATCCAGAATCCGAAAAGTGGCAGATCGGAGGAGACAGTTTATGTTCCACGCAAAATCCTGGTAAGGTTAAACGAATACGTGAAAGCCCATGATTGCCATGATAATGAGCGGATTTTTCCTATTTCATATGTTGCAGCATGGTCGATGGTGAGGAAGTCAGGGAAAATAGTTAACATAAAACTTAGACCGCACGATCTTCGCCGCCACGCAGCAACTTATGCCTCAAGGTCTGGAACTCCCATAGAAATTGTCAGCAAAGTTATTTTGCGGCATGCGAATCTATCAACGACTCAACGCTACCTTGGGAAAGTGAATGACACAGAGGCAATACGTTGGATCGAAACGCTTTATGGCTGAACTTATTCGAATGGGTGGGGACGTGTCCTCACCCATTTGAAACAACAAGGACTGATTAAATCTAAAGAATCGCAAAATTTAAATGGTTAACATTGCCAAAACGAGGCTCTTTCGTCGTGACACATGTGCCCCTGCAACCTCATCATGGATTATGATGCGAGATTGTATTTTAATTCTTAGGCTTTTGGGGCACTAGTATTTTCTAGAAACTGGAAACACCTTAAGCTGAAGGGAAAGACAGAACGGTTCACCTTCGATTTGGCAATGTTTCTTCAATGACAAGTTTTTGAAATTACGTTCTTTGGTTATCTCTATTTTAAAGATGCTCAATTTTCGCGCAATTCCTGCTAAAAATCGCTCTAGAAAGAAAAACTTTAATCGGAAGAATTGACGAATAGCTTTGTATTATATGAGAATCCAGGCAGTAAATCCTTTAGCGTATACTTACGCACAAACCTGACCAGCACCCCAGGCAGCAATAGGATTCGAGCTGCCGGTTACGGTTGCGAGGTTTCGATTGCTATATCCTGTTCAGCCTGTTGAAATGAGAACTGAAGACGGGATATATAATCCTCTGGAAACCCCCAGACCGGTCCATCATTTCTGACGAGCCCACGTTTCCCTGGTGGCAGGTCGTACATAAGAGTCATCAGGACATCACTTGACACCCAGGGACTACTTCTGAAATACTGGTGTCCTTTTCCTGCATCCACTCCAACAGCCCTGCTGGCGTCAACAAGTCTCAGTCGATCCTCGGTAATCAAAGCTTCACCAATGACCGGTGATTGTTTCATGAATTCTATTGTCATCTGGCCTAACCGTTTATGATCAAATATCCAGTTCGAAGCTCCAAGAACAGAATCCTTCTCCGATGAATAGATCGACAGGCTCTTTACAATATCGAGTATTCCATCAAGATAGTAATTACCAATCAGGTGAGTAGATAAATCACCACTGATCAAAATGACATTACCAAGCCGAAGACGCTGTCGGACTACATCATTGCTCTGACCGAAATACATCATGCTCAGGTCGTGGAGGGCCTGGGTCGCGACCCTGGTGCCCATACTATACCCTACAATATGAATATTTTCGGCATCTGTAGTGTCTGAAAGATATTGGAGCAGCATCCGTAAGTGCCTGCCACTCCAATTTGCTTTCTCAGTGTCACCGAAATAAGCGGTGCCTTTATTTGTTGCGGGCCAGGAATAGGCAATAAAGACTCCGTCATAATTCAGATAGTGCCAGAGTTCAGCAGATACGAGGATCGGATCTTCAAAGTTAGTGTTGTAACCATGAACATAAATGTAAATATCTTTTTGTTTTGAGATGGCGAGTTTATCATTGATATTCCCGGCGAATTTTCTGCCCACTTTCTCCGGTTCAACAGCAACCGCAGCTGGGTCCATAAAGCGATAATAACTCCGGTCGAGCACCCCATACTCTTCTATTGAGTCAACTACCAGGGGATATTCTTTTTTTCTGCTCTTTAAAAGCGATAATTTGCGCAACTCTTCCCAACTGATATCACTATTCCCTGATATCTTAATATGGCTCACTCCAAGCCTGAGTAGAGATGAAGGAATCTCAGAATAAAACAGATTAGTGTCTCCTTCTCTGCTCGGCAACCTGTTGGTAACGTATAGCAGGCCGTTCCAAGGGGCCGACGCAACAGGATTATCATCAGAAAAGGGATTAACTATGCCTGTTGAATAAACTTCGGGTGAAGGCATCATATTGACAGAATACGGTCCATTCCCACCACAACCACTAAGAGCCAAAAGAAATACTGTGACTGTGGATTTGACCCAACTTGTTAAAACTTTCATGGACTGCTCCTTCTTAATTCATACTACCTGAAGGATGAACGGCTTCCATCCCGGCCAGGTTAAAAAAACGGCTTTACAGGAGCGACTCAACGGGTAGCAGATGCACGAACCATACTGACAGATTAGTCCAGAAACCAGCATAAGGTTCATCTTCAAAGACTATCTCTTTTCCATTACGATTAACTTTCCACTGGAGAGAGCCGCTACTGTCAAGCGTAACCCGGAACGCAACTTTATCAATGTTTTCTATGAATGTTCGTGCGCTATCGTCTGCCATCTCTTTATTGAAAAAAAGTATTCCGATTTCATTGTTGATGTTGAGTGACCGCTGATCAAGGTTCATTGATCCGACAAACATTGACTTCCGGTCAAGGACCATTGCCTTGGCGTGAAGACTTGATTTGCTCAGTCCCGGTAGCCAACTGAGCCTTTTCAACACATACTTTGTGATCTCTTCGTCAAGCTCATAAAGTTCAACACCGGCACGAAGCAGCTGTTTTCGGTAGCGTGAGTAACCTGCATGGACGGCTGACACATCATTTGAGGCGAGCGAGTTGGTGAGAATGCGTACCCGCACGCCTTTTTCGCTGAGCCTGCATAAAGCGTCGGCGCCTCTTGGGCCAGGAACGAAATAGGGTGAGATGATGAGCAACTCCTCTTTCAAACTCTCCACGTAAGGCCAGAGTTGGGAGATAAGCAGGTCTTCCCGCCAATTTTCTTTCCGCTCTTTTTTCTCTGAAGAGTCATGTATAACGTGCGCCTCTCCCCAGTTGAGGCGAATCGAGCCAGAATGCAGTAGACCGTTGGCAAGTTCCGAGTTATGCAGGGCGGCAATATAACGTTTTGCAGCCGTATTGTTTTCAAACTCGGCGAGTCGCTTTTTCAGAGCGGGTAATGCCTCCGTTAAAGCCTTTCCAGCAAGAGTCGAGGCTGGATAAGCGTGATCACTGTTCCAGTATTGATCGAATGCGTCCGAGACAACGGGTACAGCGAGCCCCATTGCCAGCATATCCAAATCGGCGAACGCCAAATCCTTATCATCATCAAAATATTCGTCACCAATATTGCGACCGCCGATAATGGTCACGTGATTGTCAACGGTGAATGATTTGCTGTGCATCCGGTAATTGACATCAGATAGACGTGTGATGAATTGAAGAGTTTTTGAGCTTCCCCTCACAAATGGATTGAAGAGCCGCACCTCCATATGAGGATGGGAGTCCAGTGCTGTCCACACCTCATCGGCCTCCTCACCATACATGTCGTCGATTAAAAGGCGAACTCGAACCCCACGATCGGCCGCCTTTATGAGTCGGTGAATCAACAGCTGACCAGCAGTATCCTGGTGAAACATGTAATATTGGACATCAATACTTTTTTCCGCTTTCTCGGCCAGTACTACTCTTCCTACGAAGGCATCAAGCCCGTCAGCAAGCAGAATAGCACCCGTTTTGCCCGCTTGGCCTGTCATTTGTTTATCGACTAACTTACCCAAATATGTTGTATCGGTATTTGGCATTACTCGAGAAGCCAGTTTCTTAGTGTTCTCGGGCAAACTAGAACATCCAGCCAGCAAAATAAATAATGCCACAATACAATGTTTTTTTGGGTTGCGGTTGAACATAACTTTCCTCATTGGTTTGAAGCAGGACTAATGAAAATTCAATCGGAATCATTAAAAATCAGTGTGTTGAATTTAAGGTTTTGAATTCTTATAAGAAAATATACATGTTGAACCAGCTCAAACGACTGGCATACGGGCTCAAAACGAGGACATCACCGAGCTGATTACTTTACCTATTACACAAGTGTATAAAATTCCTAAGCAATGAGTAAAGCTGTTACTCATTTCTCAATTGCACGATAATAATACCTGTTTAAATCTACTATCCCACCGTTCTGTCCCTGCTCCCTATTAAAGGCTGCCTGAAACCAGTCGTAGTGTCCCCAAAAATCTTTTTCCGCTCTATTAATACCGTATTTTTCAAGCCGGAGAACATATTCCTCACTACCGTCATAATTGTTCAGAATAGTAAAGAAATCTGGAAGATCTGTATAATTAACAACAAAGAAATAATTCGGATAGGAGCCAACAAACCCTTCTACAAAATCAGCACTATCTTTACTTGGATCGAGAAACGATGATTCCAAAAACAGGAACCGGACATTATCATGCCATCTGTTTACCACCACTGAAACAACCACATCTTCCTTCTTGGGAATATTGGTGATTCTGACCCAGGCGACGTTCGCACTATGATCAGCCACATGCCTGAAAAATGACACTCCAGGAGCAGACACAGAAATAAACCCGTTCATTATATCATCAATGGTATCGTATGAAGTTGGCAGCTCTGGGTATTTGTTGCCCGCCGGCAGGTAATTTGGGTCAAAGGCAATACCCTCTACCTTGAGATGATTTTGTACCACTTCTTCCAATAATTCTCTCTTGGGCTCCGATGTCGTAAAATTCATTTTTGCAGGAATTGAAGCTGGATAATATGTAAGATCTTTGGCTCCGGAACCGAGATACCATTCCGCCATCATCGATTTTCTCTTTTCGGCAGGCATGAAGTCGAGAAAGTAACTCTCGCCTTCAATTCGAAGTGCATCCATATAGAGCCGCGTGGCGAGCTGGTGCCCGGCTGCTCCATAAATATCAAACCCCGCAACCAGAGCATAATAAATACGTTCTAACAGGGGATAATCTACAACCCATGCGGTTTTTGGTAACTTCCCGTGAACTCCGCGGAGTACTGTGGCACTGTCAAAATGTCGAAAGACCGTTAACATTGGGCTATCGTCAGTTCTATTGCCAGCCCAGATAGAGTTGAGTCCCATCCCCTCTGGATAATGGGCACTGTAAAATTGCTGTCGCGCTTTATAGTAGTTGTTTGCCAGGCTATAATGTTCGTTTTTGAAAAGTGATTTAAAAAGTTTGTAATCGCTGCCCTTTTCTCCAGGCATTCTCAGGTTATCATAATGAAGTTTCAAAAATCCTGGATACTTTACTGTTAAATCGTAATCAGGATCGACAAACATCAGCCAGAATTGATCATTGATAACATTCAGAGCTACCTGACCTTTACAGACTGGCCCGCGTATAAAGGTCATGATGATATAGTGGTTATTGTCGAGTAACCATTGATAGCGGGTTTTAGCCGGAATCTGCGCAAATGTTATAAATGGGTTTGCACTGACTTTCGTATTGTAGGTCATAAGGTGCGGCTTTTCAGACCATTTTGAGTCAATAAACAACTCCCCCACCCTATCTAACTGTTTTTGGTCCATCGGAAAAACCATATGGGTTTTATGGACTATGGTGGAGTATATTTTTCGAAAACGATAAAAGAATTGCTCAGCCTCAGGATCATCGTAGGGTCGAACCGTTGGTATAATATCGATCTCCTCTCCACCCGCAGTTTTTGATCTCACCAACTCATAAAACTCATTGCTTCCGGTCTTAAAGGTGATATGGGCAAGAAAGAGGTGCTCGTACAGATACCGCGCTGTCATCCTGTGCTTGGGGTCATCATTGTTGAGAAACAGCTCCCACTTCTCTATCATCTTCTGATCAACAGCTGGGATGGCAACCAATGCTGCCTGTTGTTCCTTGGTGGGACCAGGGGCCCCCTGACTCAACCAACCAACGATTGTATTGAATTCATCCTGTAAGAGAGGAGGAAAGCCAAACGGCATACCATTATTGGGATGTTCTTTGAGGTATTTTTTTACCTCTACACTGTTTTCACTACAGGTAAGGTCACTGGCCTCTGAAAAATACTCCCCCTTCACCGCCGGGGAGGTACGTTTATGATCAAGCAACATATACATAATCGAGTCATCAAACTTGTCGCTACTGCTCCCCTCTGTAACACTATAAAAATCCTTTTTCCGCCACTCATCCACAGAATGTGCATCAATCAAGAGACGGCTTGGATCCATAGTCTTCAGGCGACCGCCATTATATATCTTTTCTTTACTTGCCCCCCTCTCTAGCCCATCCCAGGAGCTGAGCTTAAGCTGACAAGGAGAGTTGTAGCAGGAATGACATACAACACACCTCTTCACCAGTACCGGTTCCACATCGGCAAGATATTTAAGCTGTTTGATCGGTGGCTCAAAGCTGTAGGCTGGTGTCTGCGGAGGCAGGGTTGCACAACCATTTAAGAACAGCACAAGCAGGGGAATCGCATACAGTAAAAATCTCATTTCTTCTCCTAAATTCAATAACCTATAAAAAGATATTTTCAGAACTCAATTGTGACCGATGCCCTTGTTGGTATATTGCCGCATTATTGTGGAAAAATTATCTTTGTCCTCTTTTTGCATCCTCAGATCAACGCGACTCGCTTCACGGAGCTGCGCAAATGGAATTTCAGATGAGATCGCTCCCCGATCATAGAGAAGTTCATCAACATGGCCACTGGCAATAAGCCGCCAATCAAGCGGAGGTGGCGCGTCAGTCCGGATCGCATTTGCATGGAGCTGAATAGTTGTCGTGCAATTGCGCGAAAGAGCATCATAAAACTCCGGTTTATCAACAAGACTATTCATCTTAGCAAGATACTCTTCTAAAAGTGCCTGTGCCGTCTCCTGCGTTGCCTGAAGCCGATACAGATACACCCGCTCTTTTCTATAATTCGTCCTCAGCCTGATAATATCTCTTTCGTCTGCGGCGATATAACAAATTTCGAACTGCTTAAAAAAGCCCTTAACAGTTGAATATTCTTGTGTTTCATCTTTTCTGGTTTCAATGGATATGGGCAGATGACCATCTTCACCAAAATCCCAGCTAAGAATTGTGTGGGCAATATGCTCTGATCCCCAATAGGAGAGGAAGATGTCAATCCCCTGGAGATTTTCAAGATTAAATTTTCTTGTTTCCCAATGCTGGTAAAAGAGTGTTTCACTTTTATAGTCGAAATGTCTCACGTTATACATCGTGAGGATATTTCCCTGGATCTCTCCATGTGAGATTTTTGCCACATCAGGAGCCCAATCTTTCTCATTTGTTGGTGTCAATGTTTGCCACCAGAAAAGCAGTAAAACAAAAAGACAGAGACTGACGATGCATCCCTTAGCAAAGGAATTTGTAAACAAAAAGGCCGCAGGTAAAAATGCTCCAAAAGCCAATGCGATCAGAATCTGTATCCAATGAGGGCCCGGACCAGCCAGCCAAAGGGCTGTCCCCCCCCATAACCATGCGAGAATCAGCACCAGGACAACCGTAACTTTAACGAGTAATCTCAGTTTTTTTACCTTAACTGTCATACAAGCCCCTTATACTTTTATAAATTGACTCTCTGATGCGAGCATCACTGTGCTGGAGCTGGAATAGCTGTTTTAGTAGATTGTAGACCCATTTTTTCCACAAGATTAAGCGGCAACTTAAAAGTGCGTCGGAGAATATCAACCGGATAGGTGACGATCTCCTTGATCAGAGAGTAATTCACTTCTGGATCATCAAGTCTTCCTTCAAGTTTTACGGTCAATGATTCGTCGTCATCCTTTCCCGTGAGCATGTAACCGACGACAGGAATCTTCCCTACGTTTTTACTGGCCTGGGTTTTCAGCTGAATATTCATATCTATCTGATTTTTTAAAAAATCAATTTCCCCCTTCCCCTTAGCATGGAATTCAGGAGACATGACTTCTATTGACTCAAAACTGGCCACATTATTCTTATATTTTACCCCGACAGCCGCTGAATCGATTGGTAATCCACTCGTGTGATATTGAGGCAGGGAAAAAGTGGCGAGTGCAGGAACCGTATCTATAAAAGCCATCAGATTGTTCATAATTGCAAGTTTCTTTAAAACAGTGTTTTTTATATCAAGAATAGCGGTCACTCCATCAAATGTTCCTACTGCAGCCATTGACATCCGGCCACCATGAAATCTGGAGTTTTGGATCAGTGCTCCCATGAATTCATCATTCAAATCATTGCCATCAACCATAAAATGACCTTCTTCCTGGTGCAGCAGGATTTTTCCAGAACCGTGACGCAACCTCATCTGAAGTTTACCACCGTGAAGTTCAAGGTTGATGGTGTCTGCCAGAATCCTACTTTGAGGAGCTATATATATTTGACTTTGATTAGCATTTACATTGAAGACGAAACTCTTTCCAGCATCCGACTTTTTAACAGGTTCCTCATCTGTTTTTGAAACACTTTGAAAGTGGTCTTTTGCTAACTGTCGGATGGCGGAAATGTTATAGCCGATTTTGTTGGAACTGATACTGATGGTGTTATCGATATACTCCAGGTCAAGATCCCTATTAATCGTTGCAAGCACACCCCTGTCTTCTATCATTCCGGTTATATGCAGTGCATTGACGGGGACATCATCTACAACCAATAATGGATATGGAACTATTATGTCAGCGGAGATTTTGTAAGGCTTCTTGCCGTTCACTGAAGAGAGAGCCAGGTTGCCTTCTTTGATCTGATATTTCTGCAGGATTTTTGAGCGACTGTACATTTTGGAGAGGTCACCAAAATTTGCAGACCAGTTTTTTTCTTCGTCTGTAGTTATCCTTAAATCAAAATGAGGAAAAGAGACAAGGTATTTTCCTCCTGCTCCGCTGACCTCTATATCAACATTTTTGCCGAGTTTCAGTCTTTCTTCAAGGTCCTTACTCATCACTTCTCTCTTATTGAGAGAATAGTACCCCATCTTGGTTTTCGTATTGAAGTACCCGGCCAGATAACTATCAAAAAAGTCACCGTAACGTATCCTGCTCTTTTTAACGGAAAAAATATCATCTCCATATTTGAAATCTGAAGGATAGACTTCAATACGCATTTTGTTTAATTCCCACAGGGCTGATTCTGTCGTCTTAAGAACAAAGCCTTGATCATACACTATGTCAACAGCAACATGTGGACTCATGAGTTCCAGATCATTGACATGATACTTCTGGAGAGCGCAGATGAAATCTGCATGCTTTTTCTTAATGGAAAACTTCCCTGAAACTTCAAGCAATATCCCAGGCGGCACACCTAATTGCACAGGGGGCATTTCAATGGCAAGATCGTCTAGAATAACAGGTGCACGGAAAGCCTCAAGCTCCAACTTCAACGAATCGAGCATCCATGAGGAAGGTCTCACATCAAGGTAATGGTTGCCAGGATCAAAGTGGTACTTTGCACGCATGGGACGCGAGCTATCAACATCCAGCTGAGACTCTCCAAGCTTAAGGTCCAGTTTCAGAAGGCTAATATCAAGATCTCCCGATCTCTGTTTCGCCTGGATATGTCCAGAAACCTGAGCCGTAAGCAAGTCTCCATAACTGATTTTCAACCGGTCTATTGTCACATCAGAATCGACCAATGTAATGCGAGCATCCTCAGCTGTATAGTTTTTTCCATCCCACTCAATGGTGCCTTCATCAATTTCGAAAATCCCCTCAGCCTGAACGTTAATTTTGTTCAGGACTATGGCCAGGCGAAGATCAGTTTTAGTTGTGCCACCAAGCTGTTTAAATGGCAGTGTTATGTTGTAATACTTCAGGAGTGTGAGGATATCATCATTGGCAACCGCACGAGTCTTTATATAGGCGGTAAGCAGAATGCTTTTCGGATCGTTGAAGTTAATATCAAGCCAACTTTCACCGCAGCTCTGACCGTAGAAGGTCGCTTCATGGGGTTGTATAATCAGGACCCCTTTTGTAAAAAAAACATCGGTATACCTGGCCTTAATTGCTTCAAGACCTGGAGCAAAGGTGTATTCCGTATCATCAACACGGACCTCAGCTTCCAGTGTATTAAGGATTTCTTTGGGATCGTTCCAGGGCAGCGATCCTTTGAAGGATTGCAAATGATATCTACTGCCCGAAAGATAATCGGTAATCCAACGCTGTATGGAATGGTCCAGACCAAAAAGATCCACCAGAGGAGAAATTGAGCGAATTTCTCCTCCTTCCTTACCCTCAAACGAGAGTTTTTTGTCATCTGCACTAAACTTCAGATCCACCGGAAAACTTTTATTAATAATGGTGGAAAATTTGCCAGTAGCCACCATATTTTCAAGATCGACGTTTATATGTCCCGCAAGAGTTGATCTATATTTTTTACTGCTACAATTTACGATATCTATTACGAAGGTTTTCCCCTGCAGTTCAAGGCTTGCTTGTAATTCAAGTTCTTCGCTTTCAAGGTTTACGCGGTAACGACCATCTTCATTCTGGCTTATGCTAACAACCCCTTGCCATGTACCAATTTTTACATTTTGTATATTTACGTTTCCCAGAAAATATGACAACAGCTGAACCGTTTTTGATATAGCTGCAGGTCGTAACTCTTTTTTCTTGTTTTTCTCCCCCTGCTGTCCCTCTCCTAACACTAGATTGTCAACATCTATGTTGAGTTTATCTTGCCACATGAGGGAACAATTTGTTATGGAAACGGTTCCAAAAGACAGTTGTTGAATATTCACTCCACGGACCAGCATGCCCCCTAAGCTCACAAGGCTGACTGTACAAATGACCACAAGCGCCAAAGTGACCCGGATGAGTCTTCTTCTCCACGGCCTCTTAGTGTCACTAATGGTAGTTTTTTTTAGATTATACAAAATAGCCTTTCCTTGGGAAATATCTTCATTAAACGACTTCGCCGAACAGTATTATCCCTGAATAATTTAAGACCTCCTGAACCACTCCGCCCCGTTATCATGAAGCTACACCCAATGCTCAGTGTCCCATCATCAGTCATGCGTATCAAAGTAGTCTGTAATAGATCGCCATTTGAACTACACACAGTCAACCATTATAAACCGCTCCCTGATTTCAATCTCTCCGGCCACTCGTCCCGGTGCTTATCAATAATCGCTCTAAATCGACTTTCATAATCTTCTGGAAACCGATAGGTCAGTGCACCACCCTCATACAAGTATGCCTGTAGACCCCGGTCTAAGGGGTCGGCATTGAAGAGAAATAACGACAAGACATCATTACTCACCCAAGGATGACTGTACCATGAATCGTGGGCACGACCAATATGGAGGTCCTCAGACCCACTGACATCGATGACATTGAGTTGTGCTGTTTTGCTCTCTGCAATAAGCGTTTTTCGCTCTCGCTCAGTCAGTTCACTTCCATCAGGCTTGCCGAGTCGGGAAATACCATTTGCATTGAAGAAAGCGTAAGAACCAAATCGTTCTTATTTACGTTTACTGTGGTTCGCCTAACGATATCTTTAAATTTCAAATAACGTTCGGCAAAAGGTTTAAAGGCTGTGTCTGGTGATGCAAAATAGACTTCTCCAATTCGTAGCTTCTCTTTTAATTGTAGTTTAGAAAGATCTGGATACTGATCTATTAAGTAAACGAGACCAGGCGTCACTACACGCGCGCCAGCGCTGTAGGCGAGGATATGGATATTTTTTGCCGTTGTGTTTGCGGCGAGTAACTCGATAAGTCGTGCAAAAGCTGGAATTGTCTTTTTCGCATGGAGAACATCAGTTTTATACTTTAAGAGGCTTTCTGCAGATGGCCAAGAAAATGTTAGAATAACAGAGTTATGACCGGTAAAATGAAATAATTGTGCTCCCTGTGCTGTGGCTCGGTGGAAATTGCTGTTCGCGCCATGTACGTAGACAATGATATCCTCATCGGCACTCTTGTCTAACAATTTGTTAACTTGATCAAAATAACCATCTGCTTCGGAGGAATTATTGGTCAGATGATCTCCCAATTCGTACGAGGCAACTTCTCTGACCCACTGACGTGAAATGAGCAATTTGTTACTCCGCTTTTGCTGAAGAGACTCCTGATACATCTCCTCCCAGGTCATATCCTCTTCACCAACACGATCCACCACAATACCGAATCTCAAGGTATTATAAGGAAAAATAGTGTAGCGATCAGTTCGGTTTGACAAGTCAAAGGGCTGTCGGTTCGTTGCATAGAGAGTGGTGAGCAGGTTGTCGTATTCCGACTGCTGACTGAGTTTAAATAAATTACCATCAGGGACTATCCCAACGGGTGATGGCATGAGATAAACCTTTGGCTGGCAACCTGATAGAAGAATAGTGATGATACATATACAGACAAAGAGGAAGCATCTCTTTGCAAGTATAAATTCCTCTCCCAAAAGATTATATTTCTGCCGAGGTTTTTGATTTTTTTGCATGCTCCATTCACTACTAAAAAGTAATTTAGATGCAGTCGTACCAAGAGAAGTTCTTCCTTCGAAAGCACGAATGCCTGCATGAGAGGATAGATTATAACTTGAAAACTTAATCGGAGTGCGAAGACCTTTTATTGCGCCCCAACCATCCGTATATTAATTCATCCATTTGAGTCACCACGCTTTTTAATTTTGCCCAGTAAATTCCAATAAAAAAAAGATACAAGGCATCAGTCGTCCAAAATACATCCGCAAACTGTAATATGGTTCTACCCCAAATAAAACGAATGGATAGCAGTAACAGTGAGATGACTATACCAAAGGGGCTTGAGGACAAGGTAAACGCTTCAGATTCACTGGAGTGTTTCACCCGATCTGTAAGGGATAAAATTCTCCCGATGAACAGACCCAAAAATAAAAAACAGACGTAATAAAAAGGTGTCAGATGTATGAATGAATCATACAAAACAATGGCAAACATAAGCGCAATCAATCCCTGGAATACATGATGTCGTATAATCAGTTTTTTCTCAGCTTTTTGCTTCAGATAGGTATTCTTTTCTCTCATTATAAATCATTATGTTGAGTGTCGTTGCTTCTCCAGAAAGATTTCAAAAACCTTTTCCAGTCATGGGGCAATTGTTCTCCTGCATCCCCATTGGCTGGCAAAATGTCCCCCCAACACGAGTTTTCTAGAGCAAATCTGTTAATAAAATACCAACACCTAATCGGTTGGCATACTGATCATAGTCTATGAGACTTTCACCATATCCCGAAAAATATTGAACATATCCTTTAAGATATGGAAAATTAAACAGAGGAAAACTCCATCCCAGCTGCACAGCCCCTTTTGAAAACCCGGATTCCAGATTATTCCGGCTCATGAGGCTGAAGGTGTTTTCTTTGTATTTATATGCCATGTACATCTCACCATGACCGAGGTAATCGGTGATATCGGGATTGTCGTCATCGTCACTGTCTTCTTCAAAACGAACCCACGGTTTAACGGCCAAAGCCAAATTACCGCGCTCAAAAACTAACGATGCAAATACTCTGTTCCAACTTCTGGAAAGTGAGCCACTCTGGCCATTTGACTGGTGAACAACACCAAGTTCAGCAATACTATTTCGGAAACCAAACAGTTCAAAATCCGGCTTGATCTGAAGCCATACCTCTGGTTCATGATTGGTCTCCCTGAAAGGTGCAGAAATGTCACTGTTATAAACCTGCCAAAACGAGCGCACCGTGTAGGCAGCATATAAATCGACTCCAGAATCGAACAAATCAATCCCCAAGGGTGTTTTTATACTCAGCTGAAACTGCGCCTCAGTATCATCTAATTCGATATCATTAACGTCATAGAATTCTTCAAAATTTCGAGCATCATAGCCATTAAAATTATGCGCTGCCAAAAGAAGGTAGTTCTGTTTATGCGACATGATTGTAAACGGTTTAAGGACATTTTCGTCATCCATATGCAGGCGTTCTTCAACAATGCCATCTGCTTTCTCCTTAACTGCCAC
Organism: Desulforhopalus glucosivorans; assembly: GCF_054397165.1. Lineage (NCBI taxonomy): Bacteria > Pseudomonadati > Thermodesulfobacteriota > Desulfobulbia > Desulfobulbales > Desulfocapsaceae > Desulforhopalus > Desulforhopalus glucosivorans. The sequence goes on along the minus strand of NZ_AP044854.1, from coordinate 5,242,230 downwards.
CTGATGTTGTCCTGACATTTTGGTTTGACAGGCCGTTCGAATTTCACCAATTGTTGTACCAGGAGAAGCTTCCTGAAACATTTCCTGATAGCAGTCTTCGATTGTTACGTATTCGGCTGCATCTATTTTAACTGGCGTAAAAGCCAGCATAATCATTGCCGCCAATGAGCCAACGACCATTTCAATGTCCATTTTGTTCAATCGAGAGTTTTTGCTATTCATAGAAAGAGTTTCCTTCACAGATGGTGTTAAATAAAAAGGGCAAGTTGTTACTTCCCCCTACTATATGTGCCTATAAATCAGCGTTTATCGACTCGGCTACTTCTCTGCTCAGCTTACCCAATGCTCTGCTTTCCGCAGCAACCAGTCCAGTATAACCAGGAGCATCGGTTGTTACCTGGATCCTGCTCCATTTATTATCGATAAACGATTTTTCATTGCTTTTCAGGACATTCCAACGTGCCTCAAGGTTGACCTGCTTACCAAGTTCACCATCAAAACGGGTAATCTCGACAATTACCTGGTAATCGATAGGAACAAATGAGCGCCATGGATGGACAAAAATCTTCTCAGTGTTCAACAAAGAGCCGATATTATCGGCCAATACATTGATTATATTGTTTTTAAGCGAGCCGGACCACTGATCAAATTCAGCTTGACCAGTCATATTATCGTCAATTCGGGTGACAATCCTTGACTTCGACAGGTAGTCCGCCATTTTTATTGGCCCGATACCTATGGACAAGTTGTTTGAGGCGCTGCCCTCTTCCAGAAAATTTGGACCTTCTACAGTCGGTGAAAGCATATAGAATCGTGTTGGCTGGCTTTTCATCATGCAACCGCTGATCAGTAGAGCAAGGAGCACATTCATCACGATACAAACAAAAGATTTTTTATTTTCCATAATTGTTGTCTCAGTAATTGTCTTTTCCCCGAATAAGGGCTTCAGGATGTTGTTCCAGATAGTCAGCCAGTTGCCTTATAGAATCGGTCATACTGGATACATTTCCCAATGTCTCCTCCAACTGAATAACCAATGGAGCATCTTCAGACACGACTCCTCTGACCCCAACCAAACTTTCATCCAAGCTGGCAGCCACAACATCTAATTGTTTATTAATGTTTAATGCCACCGCATCAAAATCCTCTAACAGCTGTCTCACGTGGTCTGCAAGCGGTTGAACCTGAGTGTTGACATTGTTAACCAGAGTACGGGTGTCGCTGAGCGTGTTATCGATGCTATCGGTCACATCACCAATGTAACTATCGAGTTTACCGATGATCAACTGCATATCGTCGGCAGCTAGCCTCAGAGATTTTATGCCCTCAGATAGGTCAGGATTATTTACAAGGCGATCAACACCAGCCATGATATTTTCAATATGGCTGAGATCGATTTTCTGCAATTTCTGGAACAACCTCTCAGTAGTTGATGGAATGGTAGGAATTTCGGTGAGTTCGGGGTCGAGGCTCTTTAAGTTTACAGGCGAACCAGGAAAATAATCGAGTTCAATCATCAGCTGTCCGGTAATCATACTCTGAGTACTCAATACCGCACGCAGCCCACGATCGGCAAGTTGTGCTATTGTTTTCTTCGAATTTCCCTGTGGACTTATAGTTTCGTCTACTTCAAACTTGTCCTGTCTTATTTCTATAAAAACCGGAATACTCATGGTCAGGTCTTGACGATTCGCCCGTATGAGAATGTCCGTAACTGAGCCAATCTGCACACCCTGAAGCAACACAGGGGCGCCAACATTTAAACCTTTAATGGAAGTATCAAAGTAGAGGACAAAGCTTTCGGTTCGCTGAAAGAGCTTACCCGAACCCAAAATCACTACACTCGCTGCAAGTATAAAAAATGCAATGACCACAAAACCGCCGATCATTGTTGTATTCGCCTGTTTTGCCATCCTGTCTCCTTATGACTTCTCCAACTTTTCGCCGCGAGTCAAAAACATATGCAGGCTTGGATCATGACTCTCAGCTAATAGTTTTTTTGGGTTTCCCGTTGCTGTCATGGTTCGTTTGGAAACATCCAGAAATACTGAATTGGTACCAATCGCAAAGATACTTGCAAGTTCATGTGTAACCACCACCATGGTAGTACCCATGCTTTCGCTCAACTCAATTATCATATCGTCCAGCCGACGTGCACTTACCGGATCAAGCCCCGCCGAAGGTTCGTCAAAGAATAGAATTTCAGGATCCAAAGCCATTGCCCGGGCAATGCCTGCTCGCTTCTGCATGCCGCCGCTTATCTCTGATGGGTAAAAATCTTTAAAACCTGCAAGACCAACCAACTCCAATTTTAGCTCAACAACTTCACCCACCTCTGCAGCGCTCAAATTTGTGTATATTTCCAGGGGCAATGCGATATTTTCTCCGAGTGTCATGGAACTCCATAAAGCTCCACTCTGATACATGACTCCACCCCGGCGAATGATCTGGTCACGTAACTGCTGGTCCGCTGCCCAGAAATCTGTTTCTTCATAAAGAATTCGACCTGTGGCAGGACTCTTCAGCCCGATGAGGATCGTCATCATGGTACTTTTACCGCAACCGCTGCCACCCATGATAATGAAGATATCCCCATGATATATAGTGAAATTTAAATCCCGCATCAGGACAAAATCACCATACCCCATAGTCAGATCCTGGACTGATATGTGTTTCTTACGTTCAGACATGTTTTTCGTCTTCAATTGATTAACAAACTGTATAGTGAAATCAAAACCTCAAATCCCCAAGATATTGCAGATAACTGTAATCATAGCGGTTGTGACGATAATCCCGACTATAGCTGTCACAACAGCGGAGGTAGCGGCATCGCCTACTGCAGAGGCACTTCGTCCGCATTCCATTCCTCGCATACAACCAGCCAACGCAACAATGACTCCAAAAAGGAATCCGCTAAAAAGTCCTATGCCAAGATCCCAAAATCTCACTGCTGTTACTGTTTCAGTGAAGTACTGTATAAACCCGATATCAAGCATATAAACGCCGACCACCATTCCACCGAATATTCCCATGATGTTGGCGTAGAGGCACAGCAGTGGCATCATGATCATCAATGCCAGCATCCGCGGCAATACGAGAAATTCCATGGGAGAAATGCCCATGGTCTTCAGGGCATCAATTTCCTGGTTCACCTGCATGGTACCCAACTGCGCAGCAAAGGCTCCGCCTGTACGACCAGCCATAACAATACCGGTCATAATAGCCGCCATTAGTCGTACCATTGCGATCCCGACTAAATCAGCTACATACAGCTCAGCCCCGAATAACTGGAGTTGAATGGCGCCGACAAAAGCCAGAATCAGGCCGACCAGAAAACTGATCAGGGACACAATCGGCAGGGCCTGCCCTCCACACGTTTCCAACATCAGCCAGAGGTCTGTGGAACGAAACGTAGCCTTTCCGCGTATAAACCGCATTAAAGCCAGTGAAGAGGCACCAACAAACTCAAGTAATTTAGCGGTAGACCGATAGAGCTCGATGGTCTCTTCACCTAAAATGGTCAAAAATGGACGACGTTTTTCAGCAGTACGGGCATCTTTTTTCTCAGGAACGGCTGCAGCCAGAGCCAGGAGTTGTTGGGCTCCCTGAGGTAGGCCGCTGATATCGAGTACTATTGCTTTTTTTTCTATCTGCTTGCGTAATCGTTTAACGAAGGCCAGTAAACCAGAGTCCCACTCTGCTATATCCTGGGATTCAAATATAATTCTCTCTACCGCAGAAGATTCCAGATGATGCAGCACTTCTTCTGTAGAAGGTAAGTTCTGACCCAAATTCCATTGACCAGAAAGGACCAACTTTAAAATATTGTCAGAAGAGTTTTTAACAAGTATTTCGGCGGTTGCTACCATTTATAATGCTCAGTTAAGTTATATTTACGATGGACTTTCTGTATTAAAATCTATTTCTCAGGCATTATTTTTCAGAAGTTTTGCTCCTTGGGTATCCATTAGCTCCCAGGGCTATCAGCACCGGCTCCTGCTCTCTCAAGTTCAACCTTCTGTAGTTGCCCACCCTCCGGATTGCGAATGTGGATGTCTCGTTGCGGGAAGGCAATTTCAATATTTGCTTCTTGGAATCTTGTATTAATTTCCAGGCGAAGCTCACTCGCAATTCTCAGCCGTGAGTTTGCCTCCATTGTCCAGACCCGGAGTTCAAAGTCCAATGTGCTCTCTCCAAAATCGGAAAATATAACTTCAGGAACCGGTTTACTTAAAACCTGTTCATGTACCTTGGCACTCTCTATCAAAGTACTCATTACCACAGAAACATCAGAGCCATAGGCGACACCAACCTGGACCGAAATGCGAACCTTATGGTTACCCAAGGTCCAGTTTGTGATGTGGTTTTTTATAAGATCGGAATTGGGAACAATAATATTGGCCTGCTCTGCAGTCAACACACTTACAGAACGCAAACCGATTTGTCTAATTTCGCACCAATGGCCATCAAGTTCAACCGTATCACCGACCCTTACGGGTTGCTCGAAAAGCAAAATCAGACCACTTAAAAAATCATTAACAATACCCTGGAGGCCAAGACCAACACCAACACCAAGGGCACTGAGGATAATTGTAAGTTTGGTCAGATCAAGTCCAAGAACTGAAAAAAGAAAAAGTGTCCCGCAGAGGATTATAACATATTTTATCAGCTTACTTATGGCAATCCGAGCCCCCCTCTCAAGTTGTTTACCAAAAAACAATTCGTCCAAAAAAACTTTTGGTAGCAGCCAGGAGAGTAGAGAAGAACCATACAAGACAGCAAAAACAATTACCATCATTTTGATATCAAATCGTACACTTCCGAGAGTGATCCCAAGGAAAAGAAATTGTTGTATTGCTTCAGCCTGGGTATCAAATAATCCCCAGATTTTCAGATTGAGCGGTATAAGGATAAAAACAAGAATGGTAAACTCGAGTAAAAAAGAAAACCAGCGTATAAGCCTTGTCGTCTCACTTCTGAGCAACTTTATGTTCCAGATCGGCGGTAAACTAAAAAACCAGTCAAGCAGGCCACGCATGATATAGATAACCAGTCCAAAGGCGCTTATGATTGTCAAAGAATATATTGCTGATCCATACAAATAGTTAGCAATATCTGCTTTGCCACTCAGTTGAAAGAGTGCAATCAGACCGAAAAAAAACATACCACTGAGCAACAGGACTCGATAGATAAGCTTTCCCTTTGCTTCTAACCCCAGTCTCAACCAACTCCAGAATAGATACAAAAGAACCAATGAAGCAAACAGCACATAGACACGATATAACGGAAATGAAATATTTATCTTAGAAAATACCAAGGTTAAAATAAACAGGATGACCACACAGGAAACTGCTTGTTTCAACCTGGATTTATCGAGCATTTTAGCTATTATACGTAAAAATGAAATCCCCCCGATAATACTGTTGATCAATACCACGAATGGCAATGCAATGCCATAGCCGGGAACAGTCATAGGTAATAATACACCCATAAGTACACCCACAGAGACAGGTCGTGCAGCAAGGAAGTTCCAATGCTTTAAACCTCCCAGTTCCCCACGGTTTAAAAAAATTATTATGAGAGTAACTACTGTAACCATAAGCTGCGCTAAAAAGTCCCAGACATGATCTTTGAGATATCGTATGTCCGGCAATGTTATGTTGCGCAACTCGCGAAATACAGACGGCAGCATATTTTGATTAAACTGAGCAAAATAGGCAGTGGTGAACATCGACGGGAGTGTTGTCACTATTCTTTTCTGGCGTATTGACGATATGGTTGGAGCTGTCTGCCACTTAAGCATGTTGATTTTTTGATCGATTTCCACACTCATATCCTGGATTTCAAGCAATTTTTCAAGCTGCAAATCAATCAGGCGAAGAGCCTTACTAATGGTTAGCTGGGCCTTTTCGAATGCCTTCTGAATTTGACGTGGCTCATGCTCCGTGAGCAGTTGCTCCCATCCATTCCACTTTTGTTTTTCATGCCGCCACTCTTTTTTCCATTGAGAGTAGCGATCAATCTCTTTGTTCAATGGCTTGGTATATTCATTTAAACGACTTTGTTCTTCACGTAGATTTAAATTCAACTGCCGGGCGGTACGCCATGTGAGAGTTTCCTCCCCCTCAACGCTTTCAAGCTGTTGCACAGCATCCTTAAGCCCCTGCTTCAAGACTGAAGATGTCGTTGTAAGATCAGAATAATTCGACTGATTAGCCAGATTAAACTGAAGTACTGCAAAGTCGTTTGACAATTCGCCAACAAGTGGGATAATTGCAGCGATGGATGGGAGCGCCGATTCAGATGGAGCCCAAACCTTCTGTTGCTGAGATCCACTGGTTTGACTACGCGCAGGTACAATCAGGTAAAAAACAACCACGAAGACAATGATCACAAAATATGTGCGTTTTAGTTTAAATCTCATATGATCTCTTCGTCAATTGCGATGAATCCTTTCAATCTAGATAACGGCCCGTACATCTAAATGATTTTTCTGTAATACCATTAACACAATGCCGGGCCGCCCAGAACCACCATTAAAGATCTGGCCGAAACTGTCTCTATCTGTTATGGCGCCGCATACCTCCGAACAAGACACTGCCGATGGCTCCAGCAGCAGCACCCTTTCCTGCATTGCCTGCAATACCGCCGATGACAGCGCCCTTCGCGGCACCGGTCAACAGGTCTCCACCGGTGGTCGTTCGCGGGCCTGGCCTTCTTGTCATATTGCCAAAGAGCGTACCACCAATGGCTCCAGCAGCAGCACCTTTTCCTGCATCACCTGCAATGCCACCGATAATTGCCCCTTTGGCAGCACCACGAAGTGCGTTGTCCAACACAGGTTCATTGGCATAGACGGGTTGTGATACAACAAAGGACAACATAACAGCAATAACGAGATAAGCTCTCGAATCAAATAAGTATAACTTTTTCACGAATTTTCCTCCTCGTGTTTTGTAATACAAAAAAGCCCGATACTCTGAACGTGATTCTCATGTTGTATCGGGACAATCACTCACAGGACTAATTACTTAGGTTCATCAATACAAGCGCCAAAAACGGTGTAGCCAGTATCAATAGTAGCGACCGTTAATGTCATTAATCTGGTTTTTTCATTAATTATCATACTCCAACCGGTGTCAACGTCACTGCCGAGAACGGTGGTATATCCCCCCATACTCTGTGTCCCTGTTATTATAGAGGTACGTAATTCCCCTGCCTCCGTTAGGCTGACTACTTTCTTGTCGGTTAGGTCGACCTGAAAAAAAAGTGGGAGATTCACCTTATCCACAGGTCCTCGAAGACATTCCCCATCTTTGGTGCATGAAACAGCTTCAGCTGAAGAACAAATCAACCTTGAATTGCCGGCCATTGAAATTGAAGATCCGAGGGTCAGAGTTAGGATTATCAAACCCATTAAGAATGTCCCTACTGATTTTTTGTTCTTTTTCATTGTGTGTAACTCCTTTGTTTTCATTTCTTAGTTAGCTTCCTATTGATTTAAAGGGCCAGTCTTGCTCGCAAGCCAAAGACCCAGATTGAACTTTCCGAGGGGTTGAGGGCCGGGTCGAAGATGAGCTGCACGTCCGGGGTGACTGTCAAAACCTTCATCACCTGGAACTGGTAATAGATTTCAGCCGTGTACTGGTTGTCAATCCCAGGTCCGAAGACGTCCTCTGCAGGGCGGCTCCAGTTGAACCCAACACCCAAGACACTGCTTTTGTTGCCGGGATAATAGCCAAAACCAGCACTGATCGAACGTTCCCACAAGGCACCGCCGTCTTCTGCATATCCAGCGCGAAAAAACGGCTCCCACGTATCTGCAAACAGGCGACTGAATGAAAATGCTGTACCCCAACCATCGGGCACCTCTGCCTGTTGACGTTCATCAGCGTGCCAGATGGTCAAGTGTATATTGTCGGAAAATCGTTTATCCCATGAGTTGGCCCAGCCGACCTCGACGTGGGTGAAAAACTCGCCCTCGCTGAAGAAAGAATTGATGCTGTCTTCGGGGTTGGTGGGGTCGCCATTGGCATCAGCAATGCCAACGACGATATAGAAGTTTTCCACGGTCGAAAAACGCACGGCCGCGCCCAGACCCTGATCGGGTGCAGGGATAGTCGGGTTGGTGGTAAACGCATAGTTGTTAAAATCGGTCCATGGATTCACCAGACCATACACATCCAGGTAGTCGGTGACATCGACGATGCCACCGATAAAGGCCAGGCGATTGTCAAAAAGATGCTGGTTCCAGTAGAGATTTGTTAAGGCCCAGTCGATGTTGGAAAACGTCACAGCCGTCAGCCCAGCGTATCCGATCTCGCTTCCCAGTTCTTTGGGCGCAATGTCTGCTCCCAGTCGGTGACGATTTTCCACCTTTGATACGACTGTTCCTGTATTTTCCGTATCTTTTCCCATAAGGGTCCATTGACTGTACGCCCGGAAAACACCGCCGGTCGCCTTGTCTTCTTGCAAGCTATCGCTGGCAGTCTGAAAAAGTGTGTTATAGTCGAATCCGAAGCTGAATCCGTATTCTTCTTCGAGCCGGTTCTTGAAACTAAAATATCTTCCTGAAAGACGCGGCACAGGGTCGGAAGCACCCTTGGCTTCCCGGTCTTTGTCCATCTGCCCGCCTACACTGCTCGGGCCTGCCAGTATGGAAACATTACCCTTTTCCAGCGCTTCGGTCGCATCCGCCCTTGTTTTTGTTTCAGACGACTGGGCCATTGGCGCCGCCCCCCCCCCAGAGGACTACGAGCATGAACAGGCAGGCAAGGCCCATGCATAAATAGTTACTCATCTTGGCTCCCTTGTTTGGACGGCCCCTTGATAAAGCACATTGTCACCCAAAAGTTGAGGTCACCCTCGGCAATCAGGTCGAGATTGTTTTATCTCTCCGCCAATACCACCTGAGCCGTCCCAGATCTGATGGACACAGGCCAAACCTCCAATCAATAAAATTGAAACCCGACAGCCACCCGATGATTGTCAATATTCGAACCATCGTTGTTTTCCCTGAGTCCATATGCATACTCAAACCCTACGGTCATGTAGGGGAGAACCTGCCACATGAGATTTGCCGCAGCATAGGTGGAGCTCTCAAACACGTCGCCCTCCTGCCAGCTGAGAGGATCGGCCTTGGCATATCCCGCCATTGCATTGGATCGGAGAGAATCTGTCCAGTGGTGCTGGTAAGCGGTCATCAGCCCCCAGTTATCACGTAGGTACAGTTCTTCTTTCAGCGGGTCAATAATGGCCCCGGCCGTTGACTGGATACCGAGCAGGTAGCGGCCCAGCCCCTGACCGTAAACCCCGCTGAACACCCATCGGTCACGCTCAAAAACCTCCAGGTGACCGGTCAGAGCAAGCCCCCAGGCAACATCGTTGTCATTTCCGCCGGAAGGCAGATTGATATCGATATCTCGCAGGATTCCGTTAAGACGAAGATGGCCGGCTCCTCTTTTTTCATACTCCAGGCCCAGGATACCGTCAGGAATCCAGGTCCTGTTCAAATCCGGATTACTACTGTCGTCAAAGACATCGGTACTGCTGGGATCTTCGATAGCGGCATGCACCATAAACTCCGAGCCAAGCGATTGAGACCAGCGGACGATCGGCTGGCGCACGAAGATTGGACCGCTGACCGTTGGCTCCGTCAAGCCCTCAGGCAGGATCTTCAAGTCCATCATGGTTGACCAGGTATGGCCTGCCAGTAATGTTCCGTAGCTGTTCTGCCAGCTTCCGTAGGCATGTCGCATTTTTACTGAGAGATTTCCATCGTTGGCGCCGTTCAGATCCCACTCGATATAGCCGCGCAACTGGCCGTCGTTTGCGGTGGGAGCCCTGCCATCGAGAAAAATCCTTGCGAGGGTTGAGTCGATATTGAAGGCTCCATCCTCGTCGCTCCTTTTGGTTCCAAGGGATGCCGGTGTAAAGTCTGCTCCCATTGCTTCGGCGTCTGAATCGGCAATTGCAACTGCCTTGATTGATCCGCCGATGGCCAGAGATATATCTTTACTACCGGGGATTTTAATAGCACCCGGAAAATCGCCGGCTTCCATCGCCGCTCTGTTCAGATCACCGACATGGTCACGTGTGATGTACCCCTCAGGAAGAGTGCTTTTCCCGGAGGTTGCGACCTCAGCTGGTTGCGGCGCAGCAGCCAGCGCCGGAGCTGAACCGACTTTTCGGGCGATCATTTCGTCAAGACGCCTGCTCATTTGCTCGAGCATCTCAGCCTGCTTGTTTAACTGCAGTTGCTGGGTCTGATTCAACGCCCGCTGCTCCTCGAGCTGCGTACGGAGTGCCACGATGTCATCTTCCGCGCTGGCGTATCCCGGAAGCAGGACGAGAGAAAGCACCATCACGCACCTCATGGTACTCGCACTAAGAACCTTAAATTTTTCAGGATATTTCATTCAGTCTCCTTAAAAATAATAATTTCTCTTGTTGTCCCCCGGCTTTGCGGGGGGATAATAAAAGGGTGACGGTTCCGGAAAAATGAAGAAACCTTAAGGCCCGTGAACCTTTAAAACTCAAGCTAGATGCGACTGTAATTATCATTTAGTCTTGACATAAAAAACAATCATCGTGTTGAGCAACTGAAATTGTTTTATTCTCCGGCTAAAAGCTTCGCGGCAGTTCGCAGGTATCCGGGAGAGTGGTCAGCGCCGGATATCGATTCATCGTTCGTTGCCAATCCGAAATAACATCCACAGAAATCACGAGCCGGATCCACATAGATGCCTTGGCCCATATTCCCGTGTTTGAACATGGCACCATCTTTAAACGAATGATCCCACTGGGCGGTATTGGTATACGGCGTTTCACCAAACCAACGCTGTCCGTAAGCTTCTTCTCCAGAACCTACATACGCCGCTGGGTTGCCAAAATCCTGTATGAATTTCAGCATTTTATCAGAAATAACCTTTTCTTTAGCAACTTTATTCCAGCTTGGAGTATATAACAGGGCATAGCGAAGCATATCTTCTATTGTAGTTATATTCAGCCCAGCAGCACCTGGTGTACCATCCGGGGCAAGCGCAACGCTAAATGGAGATCTTGCCCCTATTTTAGACCATACGCGTTGACCCCAGTATTCGTGCCAGGGCATTTGCGTGATGTTCTCCACCATGACCACTAAAATCAACGTGATACACGTGGAATACCGGAATTTATCACCCGGTTTTTCATTGGGTAATGGTTGAGCCGATTTGGCCCATTCACGCCAGCTTGAATGACCACTCTCGAAGGATCTTGTCATAAAACCGGCAATAAATGATTTGGGGTTGATGAGACTCTCGAACGTTTCCTCAACGTCGAGCCCGGATGACATATTCATGGCATTCTTTACAGAAACCGTATCCCACGCTGTTCCTTTAAGATCCGGAACATAGTCAGTGATAGGCTTTTCAACATCTAATTTACCTTCTTCCCATAACATGGTAGCTGTTAAACTCACCGTTGTTTTGGAGGCTGACATCCATACATGGGGAGCGCCTTCTCTCATTCCGGGAGAGGTTTCAAATACTACTTTTCCTTTATGGGCCATAATCATGGCCTGAACCTGTTTTGGCCCTTTAATATATTCCTCAAGAGTTGGGTTTTTACTCCCATCCAGATTATTAAAGCTGATGTCCAATAGCTCAGGATGTAAGTCCCGTTCCAGTATGCTTGTTTCAGCCGGTGGCATGACTACCTGTGTTTTGAAAAATGCTGGAAGATTTAAGTTGTAATAAATCGAATCATCATTACCCGTTTGCCAGTTCACAAAGCTGTAACGACTGGTTGCACCATATACAAAGTCGAGTGATTGCGGTTGTTTCCACTTTGACATGCGTGTCTCCATATTGAGCATGTCGTTAATTCTGTCTTGTTTATTCATTTTCATTCTCCTTATGGTCTTAACGATATTTAAAAATTAACATTTCTCTTATAATCCCTACTGGATGCTCCTTCGAGGTCATAGGCCAGGCTCCGAACGAACAATGGTGTGACCGACCAGTATTCCAACAAAAATGGTCATGGCCACCACGAACATCTGCAAAAACTGCTGTGCACCGAGCAGCAAATCCCCTCCAGCCATGGAGGCCAGGCCACGAAATCCGATGCTGCCGCTTACCAGCAGGACGATGGCGGGAATGAGCACAATCGAGCTCGGTCGTCCGGTCTTCCTGGCCCAGAGATTGGCGACGACCACCGCAATGATGGTGCCGACCAGATTGCCCAGGTTGCTGTCGAGGAGTGCACTCCCGGCCAAAATCCCGAGGTAAGCAATACCGCAAACCAGAGCGGCCCATAGAAGATCCCGGTGCGAGGTTTGGAACGCCAGGCACAACCCTACAATGATGGTGGGAACAAGCAGCCACATCCAAACCGGCTCAACCGGATTCGCAGACCCCATTGCTGCCAATGGGATGACAAAACCTGCGGCGATGACGCCAAGCCATCCGCCCGCGACCTGCTTGAACAGGCAGATCAGGCCACTCATCAGGTTTGCGGTGCCTGATACGATGTGCTGCGCCACCAGTTCTCCGATACCGAGGCTGATTGTGTACCCTGGAAGGATGATCGCCACGGCCGAGAGAATTACGAGAACCAAATTGAGCTCCGGCACCCAGAATTTGACCACAGTTGACAGAACGCCGACGATGAAGGCGGACGAGAACGGCAGCCAGTCTGAAGCGGCAGGCCCGAGACGTGATGAAAGCAGGACCAGTCCGTAAACAAGGATACTGAACAGCGTGGCAAAAAGCGTGTCAGCCCATCCGCCACCAAGAAGCGGTGCCAGCCCCATGCCGGTAAAGGCGTAACCCAGCATGCTCGCAAACCTGCCCCACGGAGGCGGCGCCTTGTCAATGGCGTCGAGCCGGGCAACCGATTCAGCGAGCGTCAGCGTGCCGGCTTGCAACTCCTGCAACAGGTCACCCAGGCGGGCTAATTTGTCGAGATCGACACCCGGAGCAGGTGTCGCTATAAACTCGACGCGCTGTGGTGAATCGGGGCTTTTCCGTAAAGCAAACATGATGTCTGACGGGGTCGACCTGAATACTCCCTGGTAGCCAAACTTCTTCGAAAGGTCGACAAGGAAGGTTTCCAGCCTGCCCGCAGTGGATCCATATCGATGGGCCGCGAGTCCGACCTTGACGATGAATTGCCAGGCTTCCTCGAAGGGAACCTTTGAACCTTCAGAGAATTCTGCCGGACCATTTCCGCGTCCCAGCAAGCTCTTTGGTGAATTACCTGTCGAAGCTTTAGATTCAGAACTTTGCATATTTTCCATTAATGAAGTATGGCCGAAAACTTAGTCTTTGTTCAGTTGAGTATGTTTACTCAACGGTGTTCCAGTCTGGCGAATGAGGCCTACCCAAATGTCGGCCTCTCGTCTCTTTAACTCAACCCCAGACCTGACCCAGGATCCGCAGCCAATTTCCTCCCCAAATCTTGGAGATATCCTCTTTCTTGTAGCCTCGGGCAAGCAGGGCCCCAGTCAGGTTATACATCGTGTCTGGAAGATCGATTCCCTCGGGGTAATGCCAAGGTGGTGGCGGGTAGGTGTCTGGACTCCAGTCCCCTTTATCGACTAAATACTTATAGAGGGCCTTGGCATCTTCGTTCGGGATTGTCCCAGCCTGTCCCAGCATGTAGTCCATACCGATTCCGACATGGTCAATTCCAATGAGCTCGACCATATAGTCGATCATGCGAATCATATCCTCCATACTCGGACGGTTATCCTTGTTGGTGGAAATGAACGGTGGCCAGCCCGCAACGCCACAGATGCCGCCTTTTTGAGCGACGGCTTTAAGCACCTCATCGGGAAAGTTACGGTCGCTCGGGATCACCGCGCGCGCATTACCGTGGGAGCTGACTACGATACCAGACCCTGCATCGATCGTGTCCAGCGCGGTTTTTACGCCGCTGTGCGCCACATCCACGATGATCTTCGCCTCGTCCAGAACTTTGATCAGTTCACGACCTTTCTGGGTTAATCCTTTGTCCTCCTTTTCCCCACTGCCGTACCCGAACTCACTCTTCTGGTTGTAGGTCATTTGGCAGATTCCTATGCCAGCCTGCTTGAAAAACCAGGCCCACTCTATATTGCCGTACAACGGATTGGGTGGTTGAATTTGGTAGACCACGCCCAGCTTGCCTGTCTTCTTGGCCTCATGGATATCCGCGACCTTCTTGATCAGCATGGTGTCGGGATCTTTAGCCATATGCTTGGCGACATAAGTTAGATAGTTCATTGTTTCTTCTAACGAGCGGCTGCTTATAGTAGTAAAAACAATGTCAGCGCCTCCCTTCTTATAGAGCTCCCAAGGATCGACCAGGAGTTTTCCCGGTGGAGGGAAGCCAAGGAGCGGACCAGTTGCATCAATTGCGATCATCTCGTCGTGGATACTCCGAAAGTTCTCTGGATATTGGGTCAAATCGATACCTTCTATATTCTTCATCATAATCCCCTTTTTAGTGGAGAGAACCATCAGCAAGGCTCTCGAACAGCTTACTTAACCGTGTTCTTGTAGATTTTGCCGTCCTTCATAATCATGACAAAGTTCTTCTCAGCATCGGCAACGAGGTCGATATTTTCCAGAGGATTACCATCAATTAATATCAGATCCGCATAGGCACCTTTTTCAATCACGCCGAGCGGCCCTTGTTGGTATGGGTTGCGAGGACCGCTTAGCATCAGCAGTTCAGCATTGTCGGAAGTAGCCATTTTGAGGACTTCATACGGAGTAAACCACAGCTTCATTTTTGCTAACAACTTTCCCTGTAATGCAGCTGAAGAGGGATCGAATAAACAATCGGTGCCGAAAGCAATTTTTACACCCATTTCTTTGGCCATCTTGTAATTCCTAGACGTTCCATCGGTTACTTCGATGAATTTTGCCGTGCTGATTGGGTTATCGAACTTCAGCGCGTCCTCGTCGTTCAACAGCGGCTGAGCGCTTAACCAGACGCCATTATCCTTCATCATCTGCAAGGTCTTTTTTTCTTTAATCAAATTACCGTGTTCGATCGATTTGATCCCAGCCTTAACCGCGGTCTGAATGGCCGCATCGGTAAAAATGTGTGCAGCGACATAGGTGTTCCAGGTTTTCGCCACATCAACAACTGCTTTCATTTCTTCGAAGGTATATTCTTGAACATCCACGGGGTCATAAAGAGAGGTAACGCCGCCACCGCCAGCAATCTTGATCTGGGTGGCGCCCATGCGCAGGATTTCCCGGGCACCTTTGGTCACTTCAGGAACACCATCCGCCAGCGCAACAAGCCCAACACGTTCCCAGTATGGCAAGGCGTCCGCCGAATTTGAAGGAACATCATTCTTCCCATTGAAATCAAAGTGGCCGCCTGTCTGGCACATTGGAGGACCTGATATATACATACGCGGTCCAGGATATTCGCCAGTATCCGTGAGTTTTTTAACGGCAAATGGGTTTCCTCCGATGTCGCGCACTGTGGTAAAACCTCGCATGAGGGTTTTCTCGGCACCGACAAACCCCTTAATGGCTACTTCGCTCATGTCACCGGTCGTAAGTGTGCTTACCGGAATATTCGCGTAGTAGGTGTGCCAATGCACGTCGATCAGACCAGGCATCAACGTCCGCCCGCCTCCATCGATCATGGTTACATTGTCGGTCTGAATGACGGCCAAAGGTTCGCTGGATATCGTCTCGATCAGATTGTCCTTGACCAGCACATGCATGTTCTGATGAAGTTTTTCGGTTTTACCGTCGAAGATATTGACGTTGCTGATGAGCGTCAGTTTCGGTGCAGAGGGCTCTGCTGCCTGTGCGAAACCTGGCATACATAGAATGACAGCCAGTAAAGCGATTAAGAGTTTTTTAAATTTCATTTGTATTCTCCTTTTTAGTGAAGAGAACCATTAGCAAGGCTCTCGACCAGCTTAGTTAACCGTGTTCTTGTAGATTTTACTTGCCATTACAAACGTTTCATCACCGTTTACTGTGATGCGCTCCCCTGAGCCAATTTCCTGTGCAACCACACCGATGCGGCCAACCAGTCCCTGCGAAAGCTTCTCAAGCTTTTCAGAAATATCTTGAAAATTATGTTCCATGTACCTTCTTCTTTGAGTGCTGTACTTATCTAATTTGAGTGTCTGACTATCTTTTTGTCAGGCTTTCCATTCCTCCTTAGACTTACAGGGTTCGAAACATTACGAACAGTATCTCCTTTTGAATCCTCTCTCTATTCTCCATGAAGCATTTTAGCGGCAGCACGTTGGAAGGCGCCGGCCTTGAACTCGCCGTATCCGTCGACAAATGGGGTGGTGGAGAAGAATACGCTGGCAAAATCCCGTTTGGGATCGACGTAAATCATCTGGCAGAGGTTGCCACTCTTTGCCATGGCACCGTCTTCCCAAATGTAGTCCCACTGGATCGCATTCCCCATGGCGGCCTCATTGAAATCTGCTTTAGAAGTTTCAATTTTGGCTCCCTTCAGGTAGCGCTCCTTGTCGATATTATCGTAGAAGACCTTCAATAGATCCTCATCCACAATGCGCTCGGAGGAGACGGCATTCCAACTTGGTGTGAACATCGTTCCGAACCTTGTGTAGTCTTCCAAGGTGACCGCGACAAAGCCGAGCGGAAGCGCGAATCCCGTGGGGCTCAAAGGGAACAATATGGATCTTCTCGCGTGCACTTTGGACCACACACGATCTTCAAAAATCAGACCCCATGGCTTCTTTTCAACGTTCTCCGCCATCTTGGTGAGGATCGCCGTGTTAATAGATGCGTAACGCATCACCGCTCCCTGCTTTTCATCTCCGGGCAGCTTGGTTTGATCTCGCGCCACGTCGATCCAGTCTTCCACCTCTCCAGTCGTGGCTCTTGGGCTGCCCGCGCAGGCTGCTAGAAATCGGGTAACCGCCGAGTCAGGCTGCAGGATGTGTTCGATGGTTTCTTCGTTGTCCAGTGCGGTACACATGTTCGCCACGCTGTACACGGTCACGCCATCCCAGGCCGTGTCTTTTAACTCAGGAATGTAATCAACGATGTTTTTCGTTTCGTCGACCTTGCCTTCCTTGATCAACTGGGCCACGACAAGCCCGCATGTGATTTTTCCCGTCGATGAAGTCAAGTGACGGTCGCTTGGGCGCATACCAGGGTAGCTTTCATAAACCACTTTGCCCTTGTGCACCATCATCATGCCCTGGGCTCGATACAATGGATCGTTCATATACTCTTCGAGAGTAATATCACCCTTGCTCGTTTGCTGCCTTACATTCCGAATTTCCGGTTTGATATTTCGCTCAAGAGATTTGTATTCCATGCTGGGTGCGGATTCAGAGGAATACATGAACTCCTGCAAGTGCATGGCGTAATAAAGGGCGTGATCGCCGCCCATCTGAAAGTGAAAATTGTTCCAGCTTTTACGTGCCTTGGAGACATACTCAGGTGTAAAAGCCTCTTTGGTAATTGCGGCACTAACGGGTAGTGTGACTCTCGCGCCGTCCACTTTCAGCGCGTCTTCGATGATCTTGTTGTTGCTCATGGTTTTGTGCTCCTGTATTGAATTTTTTTCTCATTTGACTATTCGCCAGCGCAGTGCTTCGCGGCAGCCCGCATGAAGCCCAGCGCGCAGTCGATGCCCGCAGTGTTGTCAGCTATGCCGAACCCCATGGCGCAGAAGTCACGCTTGGGATCGACGTACCGGGATACGTATGACGCGAGTCGCATATTTTCACTAATTTTGCATTGGCAGCTGTCACCATGTTTTTTTGCAGCAACAGGGTTGAAAATCAGGTCTGTTCCAAAGGTAGTCTTCACGTCGAGCTTCCTGGCCATTTGAATCCCTTGAACGTTACCCTTTGTAACGCCAAAAAATTTCTTGTCTTGAATCAACTTCCCATCTCGGGACTGAGCCCGTCAGAGAGTGAACGACGGTAGCAACGCATCGCTGGCAACAGTCCAGCCAGCAGACCAGCCGCGAGCAGCCCCGAAAACAGTGGCACGATGGTGCTCCCGGAGAATGCAGCGGACAGACTCAATCCATACTGCTGGACCAGCGTGCTCTCCAGTGCCGACAAGGTTAACGCCGCAAAAAATATCCCCACCATCACGCCGCCGAGGGTGAGCAGAAAGGCTTCACCGATGATCAGCAGAAATATGTGCCGGGGCCTCGCGCCGACAGCGCGCAACACGGCCATTTCGTGACGGCGCTCTTCCAGTCCACTCCAGAGAACGGTCAGCATTCCCACCAGCACGACAGTGATCACACACCATGACATGCCACGCAGTACCTTCTCGGCCACGCCGACAATCTCCCACAGCTCCAGCAGCGCCGGGCCGGGCATGACAGCGCTGAGCGGCTCCGCTGGCCATTTTTGGAGATGTGCCTGCATAAACAATGCGGCCCCACGCTGATCGAGGGCTACCAGCATCGCCGAGATCCGCTCCGGAGCCTTAACCAACAGGCGGGCTTCTTCGGCACTGAGTTTGTCAAATGCATCAGGGGGTCGCCCATCCACCCAGTCGGCGTGCATCGCTTCGATGCCAGCCAGGCTGACATGGATCGTACGATCAACCGCCGTACCAGTGCGCTGCAGGATGCCGACAATGCGGAACGGTTTGTCCTGATGGCTGTGCTTCTCATCCATCGCGGCTTCCAGGCCATGCTCAAGAGCGATCTGCTGGTTCAGCCGGTAGCCGAGCCGTTCGGCGACCTCGGCGCCGATCACGGCGTCGAAAACATCAGCAAAAGGATTTCCTGCAGCAAAGGCCAGCGGCTGCGACCGTCCATAACGGAAATGCTTGAAATAGTCTGCCTCGGTGCCCATCACCGGGTAGCCATGGTGCGAATCCCCGAAACTGACCGGCAGTGCCCAGGTCACCCCGGGAAGTGCCGCGATCTGGCGGTAGGACTCGAAAGTCATCCCGCGCCCTGGCGTGCCAGTACGAAAGACCACCCCCATCAGCAACTCAACCGAGCCGCCGCGAGGTCCCACAACCAGGTCAACCCCGGAGACGCTGCGCGTGAAAGCCTCGCGGGCCTCTGTCCGGATCTGTTCGACGACGATCAGCACGGCAGAGCCCAGACCTATACAGGCAACCGTCAACAACGCAACGAAGCGCCGCGAACCAAGACTGCTCCAGGCCAGGGTTAGCAGAGAGCGCATCAACATAGGCCCCCCTCCAGCGCCAGGTGTTGTTCGAAATGCGGACGCAGACTGGTATCGTGGCTGACGAGTACGATCGCGGTCTTGGCGCTGCACGCCTCCGAGAAAAGCAACTCCAGAAAGGCGGCGCGATTGTCGGCATCAAGGGCCGAGGTCGGTTCATCAGCGAGCACCAGCGAAGGGTTTCCGATCAGCGCCCGCGCGGCGGCAACCCGCTGTTGCTGGCCGACGCTCAAACGCGCCGCGCGACGCGACTGGATTTCCTTGGCTCCGAGCCCGAGGGCGGCGAGCAGGCGCCGCGCTTCATCCTTGAGTCCACCGCCGCTTTCGGCCGCCTGACGACGTGACTTGGAGAATCGACACGGCAAAAGGACGTTCTCAAGGGCACTCAGGTAGGGGACAAGGTTGAACTGCTGAAAAATAAAACCCACATGGTCAGCCCTGCGCAGATCGCGCTGAGCTGCTGTCAGCGCCGCCCAGCTCTGACCGAGGATTTGGATTTCCCCCCGCTGCGGTAGCAGCACCCCTCCCAGCAATTGCAGCAAGGTGCTCTTGCCTGAACCGCTTGGTCCTTCGAGCAGCCAATGCTCATCTGATTTGACATTCAAATCTGTGATTCCGATCTGGAACGAAGATGATGGCCAGGCAAAACTCAAATTTTTCACCGCAAGAACAGGCGACAATCGCAACTCAGACAGGGGTGCAACTTCGACCTTCGTAGTCTGTGGTGCGGACGAACCTTCAAGATCCTGCTCAGGTGCGGTTTGAGCCTGTTCGTACATCAAACTATCTCCATACTATTTTTTATAAAGTTCAATAGCGTCGGCTTCAAGCGTGTAGCTGCGCGGAATATCTGCGCTGCCATCAATCAAATAAAGTTTCGTTGTGCCATCCTGTGTAATCATTTTTCCCTGTACCCATACTGGCGTAAATTGCCCATTAACCTCAATCCCTTGGGCAAATTTCACCAGTACGATTTGATTGGCTGGAGGTACCGGCTCATGAATGCAGGCACCGACGTATGGAACGAGCAGGAATTCCGTTATCTTCAGTCCATCCATCTCGAGTGGCAGGACATAGCCGGCGAGTCGGACCTGCTGTTCGTTCAGGGTTTCGTTGACCGCTTCCATCGCGTGCTTTCGCTTGGCGGCAATCTCTCCGCGCAAAGCGAGCAAACCATCAATATCAATATGGTCCTTTTCAAGCCGCGTTAATGCGTTAGTGAGCCTTTCCGCTTGCTCTGGTGTAATGTCCACGCCTTCCGACTGTAGCTGTCTTGTTCTGGAGACCACCACCAGGTCGAGCTTCTGATCAGGGGTCAGCTTAAGAAAGGGGTCGTTATATATCTCAACGTGCGGGATAAGATTTTTCCAGGTGATTAGCTGCACCTTTTCAGTGGGTGCAGCCAAGGCGATGCCGGCGAGGCCGACGAGAAAGGGTAGCGAAGCCAGAGCGTATAGCGCCAGCCATCTGCAATAAATGCTTCTTTTGGATATTCTGAATGACACTGCGTAAGCTCCTTTTGTGACAATAGCTGCAGTCAGTTTGAGAAAACCCATCATTTACAGGTTTTTCTCAGTATAGGCCCATCTTTTTGCATGTACGCGGCCGATATGTCAGCGCTCGGCACCGTTGGTGACAGTTTTCTCCGATACACCACCAACGCCATTCCCGCCCAAATCTTCCCGTTGATCGACAGTGTTGGCGTATAAAGTCCAGCCGCTGAGCATGCGCGCCTCTCCATCGAGGATGTATATGGTGGCATCGCTGGCTTCAACTCGCAGCTTGCCGGACACCTGAACCGGCACATAAAGAGACTGGCCCTGCGGGTCGTCCATCAACCTCACCCGAACGAGCTGGTTCGTCGGAGGGGCTGGAAGATGACTGCACATTCCCACCTGGGGGACCAGATAGCCGAAGTACGTGCCATCGGCGGCCTGCGGCGCGGGGATCAGATAGCCCGACAGCGTGACCTCGACCTTGTCCAGAGCGGGGTTCGTGGCCATGCGCGCGGTCTGCCGCTTTCTGGCGACGTCCCAGCGCTGGGCTAAAAGCGCATCGACATTTTGACCGTTGATCTCAAGCATGTCCTTCGCCGCGCTGCGTCGGGCAGTGAGCCTGGCCCGGTCGTCTTCAGAAAGATCATTTTGCGAGAGCTTCTGATCCAACTCGATCAGAAGCTTCAACTCATTCAGCAAACGGAACCCCATGTCTCGGTAGGGGTCGTCGAAAACGACGGCTAAAGGGTCCGCAAGGTCTGAAAAACCGATCTCTTCAGGTTTAGCAGACGCCTGGGTGGCGGCCAGCATGGCCGCCACCACAAAAACGAATACCCAAAACCTCATATCACGCCTCCGTTTCTGAAAGTGTCATGAATACTTTTCGCCCTTCGCAGGAAAAGCACCCGTGACATCCGGATCCGGCATCCCGGTGGAGTCTTCATCATTTTCTCCAAGGTATGTTGTTTGTTTGGTGCTTCGTTATTCCCCGGCCAGCATCTTGGCGGCAGCACGTTGGAAGGCGCCGGCCTTGAACTCGCCGTATCCGTCGACAAATGGGGTGGTGGAGAAGAATACGCTGGCAAAATCCCGTTTGGGATCGACGTAAATCATCTGGCAGAGGTTGCCACTCTTTGCCATGGCACCGTCTTCCCAAATGTAGTCCCACTGGATCGCATTCCCCATGGCGGCCTCATTGAAATCTGCTTTAGAAGTTTCAATTTTGGCTCCCTTCAGGTAGCGCTCCTTGTCGATATTATCGTAGAAGACCTTCAATAGATCCTCATCCACAATGCGCTCGGAGGAGACGGCATTCCAACTTGGTGTGAACATCGTTCCGAACCTTGTGTAGTCTTCCAGCGTGACCGCGACAAAACCGAGCGGAAGCGCGAATCCTGTGGGGCTCAAAGGGAACAATATGGATCTTCTCGCGTGCACTTTGGACCACACACGATCTTCAAAAATCAGACCCCATGGCTTCTTTTCAACGTTCTCCGCCATCTTGGTGAGGATCGCCGTGTTAATGGATGCGTAACGCATCACCTCTCCCTGCTTTTCATCTCCGGGCAGCTTGGTTTGATCTCGCGCCACGTCGATCCAGTCTTCCACTTCTCCAGTCGTGGCTCTTGGGCTGCCCGCGCAGGCTGCCAGAAACCGGGTAACCGCCGAGTCAGGCTGCAGGATGTGTTCGATGGTTTCTTCGTTGTCCAGTGCGGTACACATGTTCGCCACGCTGTACACGGTCACGCCATCCCAGGCCGTGTCTTTCAACTCAGGAATGTAATCAACGATGTTTTTCGTTTCGTCGACCTTGCCTTCCTTGATCAATTGGGCCACGACAAGCCCGCATGTGATTTTTCCCGTCGATGAAGTCAAGTGACGGTCGCTTGGGCGCATACCAGGGTAGCTTTCATAAACCACTTTGCCCTTGTGCACCATCATCATGCCCTGGGCTCGATACAATGGATCGTTCATATACTCTTCGAGAGTAATATCACCCTTGCTCGTTTGCTGCCTTACATTCCGAATTTCCGGTTTGATATTTCGCTCAAGAGATTTGTATTCCATGCTGGGTGCGGATTCAGAGGAATACATGAACTCCTGCAAGTGCATGGCGTAATAAAGGGCGTGATCGCCGCCCATCTGAAAGTGAAAATTGTTCCAGCTTTTACGTGCCTTGGAGACATACTCAGGTGTAAAAGCCTCTTTGGTGATTGCGGCACTAACGGGTAGTGTGACTCTCGCGCCGTCCACTTTCAGCGCGTCGTCGATGATCTTGTTGTTGCTCATGGATTTGTGCTCCTGTATTGAATTTTTTTCTCATTTGACTATTCGCCGGCGCAGTGCTTCGCGGCTGCCCGCATGAAGCCCGGCGCGTAGTCGATGCCCGCGTTGTTGTCCGCTATGCCGAACCCCATGGCGCAGAAGTCACGCTTGGGATCGACGTAGATGCCCTGTCCCAGGTTGCCGTGCTTGAACATGGCGCCATCCTCGAAGACACTGTCCCACATGACGCCCTGAGACTTCGGTGCATGACCGAACCAGTCCAGGTTATAGCCCTGCTCGACCGACCCCTCGTATGTCTGGATTCTGGCGGTAGAACGATAGATCTTGTCCATTTCGTCCGACGGAAATCTACTTCCAGACCTGCTTGAACACCCGATAGACGTTGCCGCCTATGACCTTGCCGCAGTCTTCTTCCGAGTAACCATTCTCGAGCATCTTATCGACCAGGGCCGCGATGAACTGATACGGTGCAGGAGTAGGCACTCCCTTTTTACACATATCCTGGAACATATGCCCGCCCCGGGGATCAGGGAATATGGCATCAGCCAAGGGGGTCTGCCCCGATTCAGCCGTAACGTAGACATCAGGGATAAAATCAGACGCATACCCCACATGATCGATACCAACGAGATTAACGATATGGTCAATATGCTTGAAAATGATGTCGGTGGTCACGATATCAGGATTGGTTGGATCCATAAAACCACCCACCGTGTTGATACAATGTACGCCACCACTCTGAGCTAAGGCCTTGGTGACTTCGTCAGTATGACATCTGGGATAATTATTGATGGCTTGAGAACCGGAATGGGATGATATGACAGGGTCCGTGCTGCGTTCAATCGCTCCGAGTGATGTATTGATACCCGTATGACTTACGTCTACCACCATCCCATATTTGTTATACGCATCAATCAATGATTTACCATAGATGGTCAAATGTCCATTATCCGGTTCGAAGGCTCCGTCACCAACCGGGTTTCGAGCGTTATAAGCCAACAGGCAATACCCATAACCCAACTGTCGTAAAACACTGACTCTTTGCGGGTCTCCTTCCATGATGTCGGTACCTTGATGCGTAAAAAAGATGCCCAACTTATCTTCAGCGATGGCCTTGTCGATATCGGCGGCAGTTCTCACCAATTGGTATTTGTCCGGACGCTCATGGAACTTCGCCAAATAGAGCTCGAGGGCTTTCATGGTTTCTACAAAACTTGCACCAAGGGCATCTGCAGTCGTACATGCTGCGATTGCCGTAAAACCTGCGGCCTTGACTTTGTCCATTTCGTCATGGAACTCGGGTACCTGTGGCGAGCTCCACTGAATAGGTACAACGCCTGAAAATAAGGTGTCGATCGCGATTGATTTTTGGACAATCTCCTTCGCCTTATCCGAGGACTCATATTTATGTAACCTCTGCGGTGTCTTGTAGTAGGCTTCACGCTTTTCTTCTGCTGTCTTCATTTCTGACTCCTTTTCATTGAATTCTTTCTCATTTGACTATTCACCGGCGCAGTGCTTCGCGGCTGCCCGCATGAAGCCCGGCGCGTAGTCGATGCCAGCATTGTTGTCCGCTATGCCGAACCCCATGGCGCAGAAGTCACGCTTGGGATCGACGTAGATGCCCTGTCCCAGGTTGCCGTGCTTAAACATGGCGCCATCCTCGAAGACACAGTCCCACATGACGCCTTGAGACTTCGGCGCATGACCGAACCAGTCCAGGTTATAGCCCTGCTCAACCGAACCCTCATAGGTCTGGACCCTCGCGGTAGAGCGATAGATCTTGTCCATTTCGTCCGTGACGATCCTTTCGGAGGCCACCTTGTTCCAACTCGGCGTGTGCAGCATCGCGAAACGCAGCATATCCTCGGCCGTGGTGCTCATCATTCCGTAGCCAACACCCATGCCGTCTGGCGCCAGGTGGAGTTGCATCGGGTTGCGGAACCCCGTCTTTTCCCAGACGCGCTCCTGCAGCAGGGTGCCAAAGGGTTTCTTTTCGACGGCTTCGCAGATCATTTGCAGCACCAGCGGGTTCGCCGAGGAATACCGGTAAGACTTCGGATCACCTGGTTTCTCGCCGCTGGGATGCCGCTTTACTGTCCGCAACTGCTCGATATAGGGAGTGTCGTATTCACCAAGGAAGGTGTGGTGGAAATTGTTGATCCACGATCCGGGAGCAATAATAGAAACCATTGTTTCCTCGACATCGAGACAGGGCGACATGGTGGCCGTGGCCCAGACCGGGATTTCGTCCCAGGCGGAGCCTTGCAGGCCGGGGACGTATTTGCTGGTCATGTCGTCCAGGTTCACCTTGCCTTCGGCCACGAGCTGAGCGAGAAGCAGCCCGGAGGTCGTCTTTCCGGTTGACATCCAGAGATGAGAATCGTTCGGCTTCATCCCGGGATAATCCTCGAAGACCACCTTGCCCTTGTGCGCCATCATCATCGCCTGTTTGCGCGCCGGACCAACCAGAAAATCACCAAGCTTTTCGGTGGATGTCCCGTCTTTTTTCTTAAAAGTCAAATCCTTCAGACGGGAATCAATGGCACGTTCCAGTTCGGCCACGGGGCCATCTGGCATAACCATTTGCGTGTGCATATATTGAGACATATGGCCGTTGTAATAAATGGAGTCATCACCGCCCATTTGCACACCCCAATAGCTAAAGCGCTTTGTGATTGCATAGTATTCTTCCGCGCTTAACGACTGCTTGGTCTTGGAAATGGGAGTCGTTCTTTCGGTTACCGTATTGCCGGGCATCGCCGCGATATGGGCAAGTTCACTTTTTACTTCTTCAAGTGTTTTTTCAGTCATACTGTATCCTCTCTAAACGTTTTCAGTGTCTGCTTCGGGTTGTCAAAGCAGTGGGAAGGCGGCGGTGCCCAGCACTGCCGCGTGCGCCGCCAAAAAGACGGAGATCAAAGAAAACACATGATCCCGCCTCCTTGCTTGAATGCGATCACGATCAATTTTCACCGCCCTTAGGGAAGGCGCCCGTGAAGGTATCTGGCATCCCGGTCGAGAATTCGGCATCCCACCCCTCTACTGATATCGGCACGAAGCGCGGCTTGGCTTCGGGTTCAAACCGGATTGGCTGACCGGCGAAAACTGGAAGAAGTTTGTCGTCACGCACGGTAACCTGACCGTTGACGATCACGGCTTTCATGCCCGTTGAAGGGATGGCGCCATTTTCGTAGGTTGAATTGTCCCTGAACAGTTCAGGGTCAAACACCACGATATCGGCGACCATGCCCTTTTGGATACGGCCGCGTTCATCCATCATTTTCAAGCCAATGCTGCCCAGATGCTTGGCAGCGTTGTAACTGAGGATCGACATCAGCTGCATCATCGGGATGTTGTTTTCCCGACCGAGGCGAATCGTAGCGCCTCGGGCGCCAGACGTGCGGGGGTGAGTGCCGCCCAGTTTTTCCAGTGGGTAATCCCACGGGGCGTCGTACGGCATGGCACCCACCGCATCGCTGGCCATGGTCACGCCCTTCAGCGTCAGCCACTTCGCCTGATCTTCTTTGGGCATCTTGAATACGACGATTGGCCTGGACGGTTCGGATGCGACGGTCTTCTTGTAGGTGTCCAGGGTATAGTACTCATTCGTGACCGGATCCAGCATGGTATCTTCATAGCGGTTGCCCATCTGATCGACCCAGACCTTGGGCTCCAGAAACTCCGCATTGATCGTGGTGGAACCCGCAGCGTAGGGATAGACTTCTCCCCAGATTTTGTGGCCCTGTTCCTGAAGCCCAATAATCATTTGGTGTGCAAGCCGCCAGCCGGGGTTGTTGAAGTGCAGCACGATCGCCGGGGCGCCAAGCGCCAGGGCATTGGCGACGAGTTCCTGCGCGCCGTTATTCTCTTGCGTGTCGTTGCCGAGCGTATAGCGTGTATGTGCACCGGTCGGGCGGCCATAACGTGCCCCGACTTTCTGAATCTCGAACATCTCGCGTGAAGATACGCCCGCTCTCATGTAGCCCACGGTGCTGCCGATGCCGGGGGCACCAGCCTGAAGGCCCTTGTCAATCTCTTCGAGAATCGCGTTGCCCTGTTCCAGGGTCGGGCGCGTCACGCTCCAGCCAGTTTTCTTCCGGGTTTCATAGGCGGCTAAGGGGCCGTCTTTCATGTAATCGCCGTCTGACCCGTCGATGAACATCGCGCGGGCAAACTCGTGGCTGACCGCGCAGCCATAGTTGGCCCCGGTCACGCCTTCGCGTGCCTTGTACCAGTCCGCGATATAGGATCCCGCACAGCCCATCTCAAAATCCATGCTGCTGGTCAACCCGTCGCGCAACCCGAGGGAATAGCCGATCGGCATTTGAAAGTGGAAATGGGTGTCGATGAAGCCCGGTGCCACGATTTGGCCGGTGGCATCTATCGTCTTGGCACCCTTCAGCGGGGTTTTGCTGATTTCGGCAATGCGGCCATCTTTAATACCGACGTTGGCGACACCGTCAAACAGCGTCTCAGGGTCCATGACCCGGCCATTATTAATGACGAGGTCATAGTCTTGCGCCTGCGCCGGAACGGCTAAGGCTGTCAGGCCGATGAGCAATCCCAGCCCACGGGTTATTAGTTTTCCAGTTTTCATAATCGCTCCACTTTATTTTCTGTCTTTTGAAGTATTTCTGTAATCAAATTGATTAAGATACGAATGTTGGCTGCCGACCAGTGGAACTGCAGGGGCGGCGGCCTCTCTCAATCATTTTACGCCAATCAGCCGATTAAACCCTTTTTGGAACGGGTTGTTGACGACCGGTGAGATATTGAAGCCAATCATCCATTGCGGGCCGAAGGCGTCCGGTTGCTCAACATAGTAATTGGCTTCCAACTCAAATTTCCAAGGAGTCTCACCGAACATCACTGTCTTGGAAACACTCAGGTTGACAGGGATAGTCCATTCTTCACCTTCCCAGTCATAATTGCCAATTGGTGAAGAACCTGCCGTCCAGCCACCTGGCAAAATGAATTTGAGAACTGGCTGAAACTGGGTTGTATTAAAAGACTTATCAGACCAGCCAGTCACATCCCATTGATGGCTTGGGAATATTCCATAAATGCCCCACTTCTCGAACCTTGCCAGCAAGAACTCCGGTCCAAGACGGACCTGCTTTCCAGCCACATCTTCATCGGTTGCGGTAGGCAGGGTACCCACCATACCAACTGCCCATAAGAAGCCGCTTTTTTGGGAGACGCCGTAGCCGATGTCAAATCCAACATCCCCGAGGGCCGTAACACCATCCCAATCCAGTGCACCATTCTCCACACCTGGCACGGGTTGATCGAAAAGTATCGGAAATCCTGGCCGAAGAAAAACGGTCCTCGCGTCGCCGTTCTCACTTTTAGGCATTGAAAGAGGAAAAACGGGTTGGAAAATCATCGTATAGTTATCCTGGTCATCGGCACCAGGCAGATCTCCGGTGTACCATCGATACTGGTTTTTAACTGTCAGGGTCGCAAGCGAAGAGTTCGGATTGGCAAGCTCACGAGCCACATCATCTGCCGATTTTGCTGTCCCTTGAGTATCCGCAGCGATCGCAACTGAGGAGATGCCAGAAACTATTATGGCAAGAAGCAATGCCGTTAACGGCAAGCGGATGCCTCTTTGATACTGTCTGCAAATGGGTTTGTTTGTCATGTAGTAACTCCTTTTAACTCACACTGAGGTTACAGGAAGAACGGCTCCTGGGGGTTCCCAGAAGCCACTCGTTCATTCTTATTTCGCGGGGTCAGGTCGGGGCTCAACCCCAGACCTGCTTCATGACGCGGTACATGTTGCCACCAAGGAACTTGCCACAATCCTCTTCGGAATATCCCTTTTCAAGCAGCTTATCCACCAGGGCGGCGATGATCTGATAGGAAGCGGGTGTTGGGAATCCTTTTTGGCCCGCTTTGAATGAATAGCCACCATCCGGGAAAATTGCCTGACCAAATTCTGTTTGCATGCCATCGGACGTAAAGGTGGTATCCGGGATAAAATCAGAAGCGTAACCGACATGGTCAATACCTACGAGATTCACCATATAATCGATATGCCGAAAAAGCATGTCTGTCGTTACGATATCCGGGTTGGACGTATCAACAAAAGCACCCACCGAGTTGATGGAACAGACACCACCACTCTGGGCAATCGCCTTAATAACCGAGTCCTCTAGACTACGTTGATATTTTGCTATGGCCATGGCGACCGAGTGGGATGATATGACCGGCTGACTACTGTGCTCAATGGCGTCAAGTGCTGTACGTTCACCGGTGTGACTCACATCCACGAGCATGCCGTAACGGTTGTAGGCTTCAATCACTTTCTTTCCATAAGCGGTAAGGGGTCCGTTCTCTTTCACAAAACATCCATCACCCACAGGATTACGCTGGTTGTACGCCAATAAACAATAGCCATAACCGAGCTGCCGCCAAATCGCGACATTATCGGGATCACCTTCATAATGTCCTGTACCCTGGTGGGTAAAGTATAAGCCCAACTTCTTTTCCGTTATCGCATCATCAATATCCTTGGTCGTACGCACAATCTTGTATTTATCGGGGCGTTCGTTGATCTTTTTCAGATAAAACTGCAGCGCCTTCAGCGATACCGAAGCAGCTGGATTTAATGAATCAGCTGAGGGGCATAAAGCCATTACCTTCATTCCTGCAGCAATGCAGAGGTCCATTTGCTCATGAAACTCAGGGCCTTCAGGAGTTGACCACTGCTCTGGCCAAGTACCGGAAAAGAGTGTGTCCATGGTTATGGAGTCATGTACGATTTTCTTCGCTGTATCAGAAGAGGGGTATTTGTGTAAACGCTGTGGTATTGTGGAATAATCCTTTCCAGTTGCGTATGGATTATATTGAGTCGCCAGCGGATTATCTTTGGTTGCGTATGGATTGTCTTTCGTTGCGTACGGATTTTCTTCACTACTTTTGTTTTTTGTTTTCACTGTAACTCCCCCCTTTAGGATAAGTGCTGCTTTTACTCGTTAAATGTTCCTACCATTACTGGTAATGTGTCTCTTTATATTTCGTATCATTTCGTTGGATTTAACTTTTTTGGGTTTTGCAATTCTTCGATCAGGCTCATCAGTGATTTTTCAAGAAAAGGTTTTTGCAGAAACCCCACAGCACCCCGGTCCATGGCCATATCTCTTGTCGATGGACCGGTTTGTCCGGTAATCAGAATCACCGGCATGGTGTAGCCCAAAACCTGCATTTGCTCCATTAAAGATAAGCCGTCGAGAAAGGCCATGTGGATATCTATGATGGCGATGCCCTTCTGACCGGATGGGACGGAATCGAGAAAAGTCTCGGCGGAATCAAATAAGTCGGTAGATATCCCCCTACAGTCCAGCAAACGTTGCAGGGATTTTCCGTAAGAGAGATTGTCATCGACAATAAATGCCCGTATTTCAGAATGCTTCATACCTCATGCCTTGTTGATAAAAAAATACGACACAGGATCAAATTGAAAGCTTCGAATAATGATTTAAGTGATAGTATACAACGATTAATGGTATGTAAATTGGACCTTAGGCCAACAATCAGAAGGACAACAAATAACGGATAAAATGACAGTTAACGAGATTTGGCCGGGCAGAGGAGGGGGAGGAGGTAGCTGATCAACCAACAGGTTGTATATCGACCTTCTGGGCCAGGCGGACAAGCTCTGCCACAGAAGAAGCCTTGGTTTTTTTCATAATACGGCTCCTGTGAACCTTGATGGTTTTCTCGCAGGTACCGAGTTCAAGGGCCGTCTCTTTGTTGAGTTTTCCGGCGATTACAAACCCTAAGACTTCCTTTTCCCGAGGTGTCAGGGTGTTGATCAGTGTGATGATCTGGTCTTTTTCCTGCGTTTCAGCGGCCTCGATTGCATTACGTTCGAGCGCTTCGCGAACAGCAGTCAATAGCTCCTCGGATTTGAAAGGCTTGGCTAAAAAGTCGACCGCCCCGTTTTTCATGGCTTGAACCCCCATTGGGATGCTGCCGTGCCCGGTCATAAAAACTATGGGAAGAATAAAGCATTTTTCTCTGAGGGTCCGCTGGAAATCCAAACCGTCGACATCAGGAAGCCGGACATCGAGTAAAAGGCACCCGGGATAGCGAATGTTGGCCTTTGCTAAAAACGCGTCGGCGGAGCCGAACGTTTCTACTTCGTAGCCGGCAATGCGGACTAAGCGTTCCACACTTTTCAGAAAAGATACATCATCATCGACAATATAGACGACCGCAGCATTAGAATTCATTCAAATTCTCTCGAGTTGGTTTGTAGTGTAAATTGAAAATTTGTTCCGCCATCAGCGTTGTTTTCCGCCCATATCCTACCGCCATGTTCCTCTACGATGGACCGACAGATACGAAGTCCGATCCCCAGGCCAGCTTTTTTTGTCGTGAAGAACGGATCGAACAGTTTCTCTTTTAAACTCTCATCGATGCCTGGACCATTATCAATGATGCTTACGGTAACCGTGTGAGGGGTGTGCACGTATGTTCGTATTATCAAGACTGCAGGGTCATTGTAGCGGACGGCCTCTATGGCATTGTTTATCAGGTTCATGATGACCTGTTGCAACCGAATCCGGTCCCCGACAATTTGATGAAGTTCCGGATACTTGTCCAAGTGGACAGTGATTTTATCCAAGCTAAACATACTTTGAAATATTTCAAGAGTTTCGTCAAGAACCTGATGAATATCAAACAATTCAAATTTGCTCTCTCCCTTTTCTACACTCCCTCTGATTTTGCGTATGATTTGACCGGCACGGTAGGCATCACCGCTGATGTCCTCCAGAATTTCCTTGATTTCCAAATTCTCTTGAGCAAGGTCATTACACAAAACCTGAGCAGCAGTGGCGTTATTGAGAATAGCTCCGAGCGGCTGGTTGATTTCATGGGCCAGGGAGGCGGCCAGTTCATTCATCGTCATAAGCCTGTTCAAATGTGCAAGATCATTCTGCAACGCCATCTTTTCTTTTTTGGCATTTTCACTGTCAGTGATATCGGAGGCAAAAATAACGAATTGTTGTTTTTCGCCTTCCAGTGTCTCGATAGGATAAATTGTAGTTTCAAAAATTCTACCCGTCGATCCTTTGTCAATGAAACACACGGGAGTCTTCTGACGGATAACCTGACGCAGAAAATCCATCCGTCTCACTTTCTCCTCTTCCGTAAAAATGTCAAATACACAGGTGCCAAGCACTTTTGTCCGCGGCCGCTTGAGGTACCTGACCATGGCGTCATTGAGATCCAGAAGCGTCCCATCCTCATCAATGAGTTGAATCAGGTGAGCGGGGGCGTTCAACAGCATGCGCGCCAGTCGTTCACTTTTCATCAGCATCTGCTCATTTGACCTGACCGCTTGCTCAGCGGTCTTTCGCACTTCAATTTCGGTCTGCAGTTGCTCATTCGTGATACGCAAATCAGTGGTGCGTTTTCGAACACGGGTGGCCAGAGTCCTGTTCCAGAATATAATCAGCACAACCAATCCTGTGGACGCGCCAACGACTGTTGCCGTCCATTGGGTCAGTTCTCGGGGGCTGATACCATGTTCATAGCGCATGGCCATATATTTGTTGCGTATCGCGAGCCGTTCTCCCTCTGAGATGCCTTCAACCCCTTTGTCGATAATGCTGAGAAGTTCGGGTTCGTCGCTACGGACTTCAAAAAACAGCTCCATATCCTTCAGCCCTGAAGGGCCGGCAACCTTGAGACTATTCCAGCCGTTACGGGAAATTATCTGAGAGGTAATAGTTAATGCACCGATATAAAACTCTGCCTTGCCCAATTGCACCGCCTCAAGAGCATCCTCTTCAGTCTCGTAGAGAAGCAGTTTGATCTCGGGATAGTCCTGCGAGATTAAATGGGTCAGCGGGCTTCCTTGTAGAACGCTGAGGGTGTGGCCGAACAGATCTTGCATACCGTTTACAGGCAGGGCATTTCGTTCGCTGAAGACAACCCGGGGTGTCCGCATGTATGTTTTTGAATGAAGACTATGGTCATCGGTTTCAGTCTTGGGTCTCAGACAATGTAACAGATCAGGGCCGTCCAGTTTGTTCTGGCCTTCGGTATCGTCATGAAAAGATACAGGAAGTGTCATATAGCTGAAGTCTACCCCGGTGCTCTCGGAAATCAAATCAAGGATATCGATGGTGATCCCGGATGGTTGCCGCCCTTGTTCAAGGAAAACAAAGGGCTGAAGGTCGGATATACCAACCTTCACCGTCTGCTTTTTTGCAAGCCATTCTTTTTCCTGGGGAGACAGAAGCACCCGTGACGCTCTAATGTTTTTTGGTAGTTTTAACCATCGTTCGTTAATAGCGTTGTGTTCTTCATCCGAGATGGAAGCCAACCCTTTGTTGATAATCTCGACCAATTCCGGCCAATCCTCTCGGACCCCCATGACACTTGAAAACTGATGTTCTGTAAGAGCCAGGACCGGTTTAACTCCCACCAGCTGATTAACGTGTACCAGATAGTTATATTGGGCGAAGCCGATAAAAAAGTCGACCTTGCCTTCGTAAAGATTTTTCAGCGCATCAATGGTTGACTTGGTCCGGGTAATCGTGATGCTGTCACCATAAGGCTTTACAAGAGCTTCAATTTCCGGGCTACCGTCAACGATGGCACATGTACGGCCAGTGATGTCGTCAAGAGATGTGATCACACCATCCGTGCTTGGTCCTGAATAGATCACCGGAAAACTGTTTAATAAGGGACTCGTCTGAAGGAGTTGATAGCGTTTTCCAGCTTTTGGACTCATTCCCAGAGGACCGACTACCTCCCGGTTTTGGATCATGGTGCGAATGGTAGGTAGATCTCCGGTGATAATGCTGAAATCGCTTCCTAGTCGCCGGTTGAGAATGTCGAGCAAATCTTTAAATATCCCCTCCAGCCTGCCGTCCTCATGCACGATTAAGGAAGGTTGGAAGTCATTTGTATAGCCAAAACGAATACCGGGGTGTGCTTTCAGCCAGGCTCGTTCTTCAACCGTCAGCAAGTTGGTTGAAGCAAGCTTTTGCTGGTATATAAATCCTTCGGGAAGCTCAGGGGACGCACTCAAACCGAGGCGGTGGTAGAGTTCTGCGATACGTTCATAACGTTTAGGGTGGATATCCCCGATGGGAATAAGGTCCGGTAGGATCATCTGGTCGATTGTCTTAGCCTCGAATCGCAATTTTTCCCGGTCAAGGCCAGGGTTGTACTTGGCTAAAATTACGTCAATGATCTCTTCCCTGTTCTTCAGGGCATAGTTCCAGCCCTTCAGTGTGGCCCGGACCACCTTCTTAACCCGTTCCGGATGAGTCCTGATTTCATGGTCAGTGGTAAAAAGGTTATCACCGTAAAAGTCGATGCCATAACTGCGTGGATCGATGATATTGAGTTGCATCCCCTTCTGTCTGTAATGGAATGGCTCATTGGAAAGGTAACCAGCCACGGCATCCACATGACCGTTAATGAGCTCTTCGCCCTTCGTACGGGGTTGAATTGATACCTGATTCAGGTCACCCAGAGTCTCCAGAAGCATTGCCCGTACGGCGACACTGCTGGTAGGTTCGCCGCTAAGCATGATAGTTTTGCCCGTGAGTTCATACGGGCCGTAGATATTGCTGTCACGCCTCGTGATCAGGATATTAGGCGAGTGTTGAAAAATTTGGGCGACTACGACCAGCGGCTGACCATCAGAACGCAACTTCAGTATCCCCGAATCGCCAATTCCGTACTGGGCGAGCCCTTTCAGAACAGGCGTAATGCGATCCATTCCGAGTGTCGCCTCTGTTAGGGTTACCTCAAGCCCCTCGTCGGCATAGTACCCTTTTTCTAAAGCCGCATAATAGCCTGCAAACTGAAACTGGTGCGACCAGCGCAACTGAATGTTGACCGATTCGTATTCGTGAGATTGTGCGGCAAACACATCAGTACAATCCACCAAGAAATGCATGGTAATTGCACTGAGAATAATAACCAGGATGTAGCTCAGATTTTTCATAGCATTTCAAAACTACACAATGACAACTCAAACAGTTCATTGCGTTCTCTTCAAGTATTGAGAATAGGGGTAGAAACGACATTGATATGCATTCTTGTTCTTTGTACTACTCAAGTATATAGAAATAAGTCAGAAATCAAGCAATTAATAACGAGATTAAGGTTTGATGAAAAAATGACACATCGGGATGACCTCTAGACAGTATATTTGCTGTTAAATTGGGAACATATTATATTCGTAGTATCAATTATTTATGGATTTTAAATACACATCCCTGCTCCCTGAAGCAATATTGTCAAAAAAAGAAGTTGATTGCCAGGAAAAACCCTCATAAATTATTTATCTCGTCAACTTTACCTTACGGTATCTACAGAGGCACACATTATCGCAATGAAATAGACTAGTATTGGCAATATTAACTATTTAAGAATAATAGCAGCATAATTCCTGTACAGATGGGATCAGCCAAACACGGAGAATTGGCCAGAAATGGAGTAACTGCAAACAAGAGGTTCCCAAAGATTATCTTTTTACCTCCACTTCGAAGAGATGCTCCATTAACAGCTGAAAAACATGGATAATCTCAAATTACAGATGGGTGTTTATCGCAAGGTTACGAGCTCAGCGTATTTCTATGTGTGCAGGTGTAATCTGAATTTTACCGAAAATTTTAATGACAAATATAAAAATAGTTTCAAAGTGCAAACGCCCCAATCTTAATGAGAAAGGAGCGTCTTTTCATACAAAAAATCTAATTTCTAATATATTTTAGTGTATTTTTTTTGCGTACTCAGCTGCCCATTTTAAATCTTTGTTCTGGTGGCAATGCAAGCAAACAAAATCAAGAGTAACCTTATCGCTTACTACGTATTTTCCATCGTCTGAAAACATTTTAGCATCAGCAGCTGTAGCTATTCCAAAAATATGAGTCCGAACATCACCTTCAAATTCACCCATTTTGATTGCTGACTTTGATGCTCGAGGCATATGGCACTCAATACAGCCTACTCCAAACCCACCGTGTTTTGTAGCAGCATAAGCGTTGCCAACATCTTCATGACATGACTCGCATGAAACCCTGATACCATCCTTGAATTTTGCAGATTTATGCTGATCATGGCACGTGATACAAGTGATATCATTACCTTCGTTGTGCGGACCACGAAGAGCTTCGTTAAATTGCTCATGGTGGCGAATAAATCCCTTACTGGCAGGGATCTTATCTTTATCCCCTCTGATATGACAGCCACCACACAACTGCATCTCTTCTACAATCATCATTTTATTGGCCTTCGCCATTTCATTACTTCGTATATGATCACCAGCAGGACCATGACAAGCTTCGCAGGTAATTCCTGGCTGCGCCCACGTCCCAATCAATCCTTCCTTGCCATCCTGATGTCCTTCTTTGGTGTAACCTGTTGTATGACATCTTCCGCAGTTATATGGCTTTTTCTCTCCTTTGTGATAAAATGACCAAGTACCATCTTCAATATTAAACTGTGTTTTCAACTCCGACCCGTCTTTTGCTGCTGTAATAATGAAGCCATTATTGTCTATAAAACGAGCTTTTTTATACTTCCCACCAATAACATAAGAGATATCATCCCATGTATAGCCGGGGGGAAGCGGAATAGGTCTATATCTCGCATCTTTTGCCCTCGACAATTTATATGAATGTCCCGATACAATAAAATCATTGTACTCCCCTGGGTGACACTTGAAACATGTTTCCGATCCAACATAACCTCGTTCAGCAAAGGCCT
This sequence comes from Desulforhopalus glucosivorans, assembly GCF_054397165.1. Lineage (NCBI taxonomy): Bacteria > Pseudomonadati > Thermodesulfobacteriota > Desulfobulbia > Desulfobulbales > Desulfocapsaceae > Desulforhopalus > Desulforhopalus glucosivorans. The sequence goes on along the minus strand of NZ_AP044854.1, from coordinate 5,205,546 downwards.
TGCCGGAAACGGCAAGAAGAATACATCCAACAGCAAACATGAACAGTTTTAATGCTATTTTCATAGGCTCCCTCCAACAAAGATATATTAAACAGTAGTGTAAACTTAAAGAAATTTTAAGAACACATCTGCTTCTAAGCGTCATTGCTGCCTTAAGCGGGAAATACTTCTACTAACATTGCACCAACGGGAATCAATCACAATATACCAATCATTACCTGCATTGTGTGAGATAGCGCTCTAAAGAGACACTCTCTTATTAAGCTTGAGATAAGGTATCTTTAAGTATACGCCTTTTCGTTCAGTAAAACAAATGCACAACATCAACAAGATTGATACTATGGCCCATTTAGGGGCTAGTTTATGTGATATTTTTAATGCGAAGTTCATGAGATTAAATGGGGTTTCTATTCCAGAAATCACAAATGAATGAGTTAGGTTATACCTGCGCTCGCGTTCGAATTATTTTCATAGAGCTGGTTGGGAATGGAGCTACAACAAAAATAAGCTTACCAAAGAAATTCTCAATATTAAAAGAGAACTCCATGCAGCAGAGTCTATCATGATCGTAGTTGGCTGCACCCCCCTTACGCGGCCTTCAATTTCAATCCGAAAACCTTTGTAACTTTGCTTATCGTCTTGAATTGAGGATTTGAATTAGGAGCCAAAGACTTGTATAAGCTGGCCCTGGTGACTCCCGCCTCCTGAGCCACCTTTGTCATTCCATAAGCCCTAGCTGCTACACTAAGAGCGTGAATAAAGTCGCTCTCATCCCCGGTTTCATCGACTTCTCGTAAGAACTCTTGTATATCTTCTAGAGTTTCTAGATGCTCTGCTATATCAAATGATGTAATTTTCATATTTCCTCCAGAATTTCTGAAGCTCTTTTTATATCCTTTTTCTGGGATGCTTTGTCACCACCGATCAAAAGTAGAACGATAATGTTCTCCTGGATTGTATAGTAAACCGGATATCCAGGCCCAGATCGGAATCGCAATTCATACAGATGTGGCGATATTTGTTTGTGGTCACCAAAGTTGCCATTCTCAACCCTTGCGAAACGAGCAAGAAATTTGATTCGCACTGACTTGTCTTTGACTTTACTGAAACACTTATTGAATTCAGAAGTTTGCTTGATTTCGTATTCCACAATACATTGCATCCCACAGGAGACACCATGTCAAGTAAAGGTAAAACGACAAGAAGCTATATCGAACATTTATAGTGACTGTTTCAGGTTTGGAATATTGTCGCTGACTTCACCAAAATTGAGAACAAATGGAGTAACTGCAGAGAAGACGTTACCAAAGAGTCTCAATATAAGGAGAGTGCAATGTCTTTTCCCTCCTAATTATATTATTCATCGCAAATGATCTGTAATCGTGCATATCAACGTTGTCTCGCTCTCGAACGTTGCAAAACTTGAACTTGATTTTGATGTATCTGGTAGGGGAAAATTGAAATAATGAGGAGTCGAATCAGTAAACGGGTAATGTCCAATGTTCTAGTCCCTACAAGTGAGCGACACAAAAGCATTGACATTTCAGCATGTTAAACTAATCGATAAACTTTATAGGCCCTCTATCAAGGGAAAGTCCAGACGCAGAAATTCCCCTGTATTGTCAATAGGATAGTGATTTTTGGGGACCCTTTTAGGTTAGATCAACCTAACAAAGACCGACCATCTTCTGTGATGCCATGCTTACAACGTACTGGGCTATCCAACAGACCTTTTTTCTTTAATGCTGTTATTTCCTTAGTTACCACTTTTTTATCAATTCCTGTAGCCTCTGCAACTTCCTTGGTTCCACACGGTTTATCAATTTTAGCAATGGCCTCTAGAATCTGTTTAGTAGCACCTGTAACTTCACTCATTTCTTTTTCTCCCTTGCTTTTTCCTTTTTTTGGCAACTCTCACATATTCCTATTATTTCGAGACGATACCCTGTGACTGTGTATCCTTCTACCGAGGCCATTTTCCTTTTTTCATCCCCGTTTCTCTCTATGTTAAGATTATCAACACGGTGACAAACCGCACAGTAAATATGATCGTGATCCTCTGGATCATAGTCAAACCGCTTTTGGCGCCCGCTTATTTCGAGTTTTCCAATAATTCCTGCTTCCGAAAGTATCTCCAGGTTTCTGTATACAGTTGCAAGACTTATGCGTGGCATAACTTTCTTTACAATATCATACAATTCATCAGCAGTGAGATGCTGCTTATTCTTCACTAATTCCCGAAGTATCATCTCCCGCTGGTTCGTCATTCGAAGCTGCATATCCGCCCTCTTATGATTAGTAATCAATACCAAGTGTAATTAATTACTAATCACAGGTCAAGGTTTTATATGTTACCTGCAGACAGAACCTTATTGCTTCAAATGAAATACTCTAATTTTAGGGAAGGCAAAATTTTTAGTTTGTAATGATTACCAACATTATGGTTTACTATTGGTCCAAGAAGCTATCTATGTCATATTCTTGTCGTTTAGCCATTCACCGAAAAACATTCTCATAAGGAGCTAAAATGTACGCCATTAAACACTTTAAAAAAATTGCCGCCCTTACCGCTATCTGTGTCGGTCTTTTTTCCGGCAGCAACCTGCAGGCGCAAGAGAGCAAAAATTTTCTTCTAGCAACAGCATCCACCGGCGGAACCTACTATCCAGTTGGCGTTGCACTCTCAACATTGACCAAAGTAAAACTACAACCCAAGCAGAAGATTGGTATGTCCGCCATTAACTCTGCCGGTTCCGGGGAAAATGTTAAATTACTCCGCGATAACGAGGCCCAATTTGCTATCCTTCAAGGGTTGTTCGGGTACTATGCCTGGCACGGAGAAGGTCCTCTGAAGCAAGATGGTCCTCAAACAGAACTGCGTTCTGTAAGTATGCTTTGGCAGAATGTTGAGCATTTCACCATTCTATCCAGTAAGGCCAAAACCGGAACTATCTCTGACATGGTTGATCTTAAAGGAGAAAGAGTTTCACTAGGTAAAAAGAACTCCGGAACCATTGGTTCTAACACTGTAATTCTCACAAACCTCGGTGCTGATGTCGAAAAAGATTATGACCTCATCCATGTAGGATACGGTCCCAGCGCAGATGCACTGCAAAATGGTCAAATTTCTGGAATGGGAACTCCCGCGGGCGTCCCTGCAAGTGCCGTCACTAGAGCTCTGGCATCCATGGGTGACAAGCTCACCCTTCTCAGTTTTACAGAAGAGCAGGCTAAAAAAGCAGACGGTGGTCTCGGCCTCTGGACCCCTTATGAGATTCCAGCCGATGCCTACCCAGGACTGAAAGAGGCTGTGACCACTATCGCACAGCCAAACTTTCTAGCTGTTCGCAGCGACATTAGTGAAGAAACCGTTTATCAGATCACCAAGACTATCTACGAAAATCTCCCATTCCTCAATGCTATCCACAAGGCGACTAAAGCCATGAGTAAAGAGAAAGCACTTGCAGGACTACCTATGCCTCTACACCCGGGAGCACTTCGTTATTACCAGGAAATTGGTCTTGAAATACCTGAGAACCTTATAGCAAAGTAGTAACAGCAACAAAGAACAGGCGATTTGAAACACCTACATTTCTCGCCTTTCTCCCCTAAGTCCATGCACCTGGCACACAGTGAGCAGGTGCATGGCAACTGCGATAACCCATTCCTGCCTGGAGAAGATTTTGGACAACGACAGCATATTTGCATCGGACACATCTGACGTTTTATCAAAGACTATATTTGTACTTGGCATAGGGATTTCCCTTATGCACATCTACTTTAACATCATTGCCGTTCTCCCAAGTCTTTGGCAAAACGCACTGCACTACGGTGGGTTTGCGCTGTTATGCAGTCTCACATATCCACTTGGCGGGCCTCTTCATCACAAGCCCTGGATGAAAATCATAGATGTGCTCCTTGGACTCACTGCTGCCATATCAGCTGTGTATCTTATCTCCATGGAAGATGCTATCTACGCAAGGGGGGTAAAACTCGCCCTGCCTGAATGGATTGCAGGGATCGCACTTATTTTAACAGCCCTTGAATTTACCAGGCGCACAACAGGCTGGATCATTCCAGTTCTCATAACCCTGGCTCTGACCTATGTTGGCTGGTGGGGAGGAATGCTCGACGGAGTTTTCCAATTTAGTGGTCTCAGCTATGAAACCATACTCTTTCGATCTATCTACGGAGACGACGGTATCTTTGGTAACATTGCACGGATATCCTCGACCTTTGTTTTCATGTTCATTCTTTTCGGGGCCTTTCTTCTTAGATCAGGAGCTGGTGAATTTGTTATTAACCTCGCCCGCGCAGTTGCAGGAAAAACCGTTGGAGGCCCCGGTCTTGTTGCAGTATTTGCTTCAGGCCTCACTGGAACTATATCCGGATCTGCAGTTGCCAATACAGCATCAACTGGTTGTATAACAATCCCGCTCATGAAAAAGGCTGGGTTTAACGCAAAATTTGCCGCAGGTGTTGAGTCAGCAGCCTCTACAGGTGGCCAGCTTATGCCTCCAATCATGGGTGCGGGAGCCTTTGTCATGGCAAGCTACACCCAGATTCCCTACACCACGATTGTAACAGTCTCCATCCTACCCGCCATTCTCTACTTTGCCTCAGTTGCCTTTTATGTCCGTATAGAAGCAAAGAAAAGCAATGTACAGATGGTGGACGATGAACAAGTTAAAGTAATTGACGTACTCAAAGAAGGTGGACTTCCCTTTTTACTACCGATAACCGCACTCATCGGTATGCTTATTTACGGTTTCACTCCTACATATGCGGCAGGAATATCAATAGTTGCCGTGATTGTTGCATCATGGCTGACACCAAATAAGATGGGAATCAAGGCGGTCCTTGAAGCACTCGCCCTTGGAGCTAAAAACATGGTGATGACCGGGGTGCTGCTCTGTGCTGTTGGTCTTATTGTCAATGTTATTGCAACCACAGGCATCGGTAACACATTCTCACTTATGATCACCGAATGGGCCCAGGGGAATCTACTTTTCGCCATTGTCCTTATCGCCCTCGCCTCACTGGTGCTGGGAATGGGGCTTCCTGTAACAGCAGCATACATTGTCCTTGGAACCCTCTCTGCACCTGCACTCTATAGTTTAATTGTTGATGCACAGCTGGTTGAACTCATTGCAAACGGCCTCCTCTCAGATCAAGCCAAAAATATTATGATGATTGCTGTCCCCGAAAAAATTGCACTGCTCAATAGCGCAATGCCGGTGGAAGAGGCAAAACTTATACTGGCCTCTATCCCGCCTGATCTTGCCGGAACCGTGCGAGAAGTCGCAATTAGCCCCCATGCGGCAACCTTTGCCCTGCTCTCGGCCCACCTCATCATTTTCTGGCTAAGTCAGGACAGTAATGTCACCCCACCCGTTTGCCTTGCCGCATTTACAGCAGCGGCCATTGCCAAGACGCCGCCTATGATTACCGGGTTTTATTCGTGGAAGCTTGCAAAAGGGCTCTATATTGTTCCTCTTCTTTTTGCCTATACACCGATGCTTGGGGGAAGCTGGGTGGATGACATCACCATCTTTTCTTTCGCCTTCTTAGGCCTCTATGCCTTTGCCAGTGCCTTCCAGGGACACATGGAAAGTCGACTCAACCCTCTCATGAGATTAGTCTGTCTTGCTCTGGCATTCTTCCTCATTGCTCCATGGTCAATTGTAGTGCACAGTGCTGCTGCAATTACCCTTTTTGTGCTCTTTTATTTTAACAAAAAACAAGATTCAGGCGCACCCGCTCAGCAGGTTACAGCATAGGTATACGTGATGAGTCCACGACCAACATACATACGTTATGGGGATGAAAATCTGCCTCTTTTTCTCCCTAAACAGACGAAACAACTCTCTGTCTCAGATCCCGAAAAAGCGGTAACTCCTGAGTCTTTTCGGCAAAACATTCAACTCTTTTTAGAACAGGAACCTCTTAATTTAAGTAATCCGGTAGTTGTTGTTGCCGACAAAACCAGGCTCTGTGGGTACCCGGAATATTTACCGATTCTCATCGATGAGTTTGTACAAAAGGGTATGAACCCAGAGGCTGTAACATTTATCATTGCCTACGGTACCCACCCCGATCAAACGAGAGAAGAGTGCATCGCTGCATACGGTGACATATACAACACGCACACCTTCATCCACCATAGTGCCGATGATACGGACTGTTTTACTGATCTTGGTGTAACCGCAAAAGGTACACCTATACGTTTTCGAAAGGACCTGATAGAGGCAAGTGCCATCATCACCATGGGAGCGGTGACTCACCACTATTTTGCAGGATATGGAGGCGGGCGTAAGCTTATTTTTCCTGGTTGTGGAGAAAAGCAGGCGATTTACGCAAATCATGGCCTCTTTCTTAATAGTAAGAAGGAAAAACTATCTGCAGGGTGCCAACCAGGCAATCTTACCAACAATCCCCTGGCCGATGATCTTTTTGAAATTGAAGCACACCTTCCCGCACACCTCAGCATTCATGGATTGCTTGACTCTAAAGGGGCCATCTGTGACTTACTTGTAGGCAAGGGACGCGAAACATTTGACGAGGCATGTGCCCGACAGGGAGCGAGCTGCGAAGTCTCGTCAGAGCAGTTTGATGTTGTTATCGCCTCCTCTGGAGGCTTCCCAAAAGACATCAATTTTATTCAGGCCCATAAAGCCATCAATAACAGCGCCATGTTTGTCAAAGATGGCGGCCTGTTACTTGTCTATTGCGAATGTAGGGACAGTGTCGGCTCCACTACCTTTTTGCCCTGGTTTGAACAGGACTCTTTTCAGTCTGCATTTGCACTGCTTGCAGACAATTATGTCGGTAATGGCGGAACCGCGCTCTCAATGATGACCAAATCAGCACGGATACAAATCGGTCTTATCACCTCTCTTGACGATGAAATCATAGACACTATTGGAGTCACAAGGTGGAACCACAGTCAGGTTTCTGAACACCTGTTAGCGCTTAGTCCTGACACCACCATCGCCTGTATAGACAATGCAAGCCTCCTTGTGAAAAAGCATTAAAAAACCCTCTACAGTCTTTAGCTGTAGAGGGTGAGATTTTGAACCGGAAGCTTAAACCTGTAAACTATAATTTACAGGCCATACTCTTTTCCATATTGTTCAACAACGAAGTCTATATCCTTATCCCCACGTCCTGAGAGATTGACCAGTATGGTTTGATCCGGACCTAGTTCTTTGGCAAGTTTTGCAGCATAGGCCATGGCATGGGCACTTTCAATAGCCGGGATAATTCCTTCTGTTCGTGAAAGATCAAAAAATGCCTGGATTGCCTCGGTGTCACTGGCAGTAACATAGTTCACCCGACCAATATCATGTAATAAACTGTGTTGTGGACCAACACCAGGGTAATCAAGCCCACTTGCAACAGAATAAACAGGCTGTGGCTCACCATTTTCATCCTGAAGAAGATAGCATTTGAAGCCATGGATCATTCCAGGGGATCCTTTGGTGATAGTTGCAGCATGATCACCTACGTTAAAACCTCTACCCGAAGGCTCTACACCATGTATTGCGACTTCTGCATCTTCTAAAAAGGCAGTAAAGATGCCGATGGCATTCGAACCACCGCCTACGCAGGCAACTATATTATCAGGGAGTTTACCATAGTTTTCCTGAAACTGAGCTTTTGCCTCATTACCGACCACTGCTTGAAAATCTCGAACCATCATAGGAAATGGGTGGGGCCCAACCACAGAACCGATTGCATAGAGCTGATTAACCGGATCCCCAAGATAGGCTTCAAAGGCTGCATCAACCGCGTCCTTTAAAGTTTGTGTACCTCGCTCTACCGGGATGACATTGGCTCCAAGAATCTTCATGCGAACAACATTTGGGTATTCTTTCTTAATATCAATAACACCCATATAGATATCACACTCAAGGCCTACCAGAACTGCCGCAGTTGCTAGAGCTACACCGTGTTGACCAGCACCTGTCTCAGCGATAATCTTCTTTTTACCCATCTTCTTGCAGAGAAGGGCCTCACCGAGACAGTGGTTAATCTTATGGGCACCGGTGTGATTGAGATCTTCTCTTTTCAGATATATCTGAGCTCCACCAATTTTTTCAGACATATTTTTCAGATGAAAAATAGGGCTCGGACGACCGACGAAATCACGATAGAGCATGTTCAGCTCTTCATGAAAGGAGGGATCCTTTGTAATCTCAAGATATGCGTCTGTGATTTCTTTGAGGATATCCTCCAAAACGGGTGGAATAAAACTTCCACCATACTCGCCGAAAAAACCCTTATCGTCCGGCATGGCGATATCTTTCACATCTGAGCTCATTGTTTTCTCTCCTTGGTAAATTTTTTTCAGCAGCCTTCCTGTAGCGGAATTCTTCTTTTTCAGCTGTTTTGAACCTCGTGTGATCTTACACAAACTTATCCTATGACGGGCTGCGATTGCCCGCTGAGACTCACCCTGATACAGTTCCTTTAAGATCTGCCATCTCATGGTGATATTCTTTAATTCCTGCTCGGTCAGAAGCTCTCTGAGAAGTGCATCCATCTCAGCCTCATCGGCTAACCCAGCAATGATCTGTATAAGTTCTTTTTCTGATTTCATAACTATGTTTCTACCAATAGAAACATATAGAAAAAGTCATCACAAAATTCAATCAATATTTGAGTGGTACCGCACTAGCGTAGGAAGACAATATAGTTTGACCAATATTATTGTTGAATATGTTGTGGTATTTAAGCAGAACCAAAATTTAACATAGTTCGTTGTTGCATCCATGCCTACGCTTTTGGCAGGGGCTTGTGAGCTACGAACCAAGTGTAACATTTCTGGTAGTTGAGGATATAAAAGCTTTGAAGCAGTTTTGAGGAGCTGTTTTGTTTTGGGCTAGTGACACAGCCTGTTACTGTGTCACTAGGGCTCGTTGATTTTCGCTTATTCGCTCGTCCTTACGGTTGCCGTTGCCAACTCTGGATTGGCAACATCAAATGAATCATCAACCGTTTCTTCGTCGTCCCTTTTCCAAATAAACATGCCGGTAGCTGCATAGAATACTGCCAGAACGGGACAAATAAGAGAGAAGAATGTGTAGGGGGCATAATCTAAGGTTGCAACGCCTAAAGTTGCAGCCGTGAAAATTGCATCGTTACCCCAGGGTACCAGAAAGGCGAACAGTGTTCCGCTGTCTTCGAGGGTACGGGAGAGGACGTTCCCCTTAATATTCATCCGCCTGTAGGCAGGTTCAAAGGTTTCACCCGGTAAGACAATTGAAACATACTGACTGGCGGAGAAGAGGTTTGTTGCAAGGCAAGAGCCGATGGTCGCTACAATGAGCCTGAAGCTGCTGTTAATTGAACTGCTGATGGCTGTGAGCAGGGCCTTGAGAATTCCTGATCGTTGGATTAATTCGCCAAATGCGAGGACAATCAGGGCAACTGTTACAATCCAGGCCATGCTGCCAAGCCCACCTCTATTGAGTAATTTAGCAGCATCAGCGTTACCGTAGTCGTAACTAACACCACTGAACAGGGCAAGAATTGCCTCCTTGCTGGTAAAAGCGTCCTGAAAGAGCATTCCTGCAACAACACCTATAATTGATCCGATCATAATGCTCAGAATAGGTGGAACTTTTTTAATGATCATTAAAATGGTCACAGCAGGGACCAGGATAAGGAAGGGGCTGATCATGAAAGCAGAATCTATGGCAGTCATCAGCTCTTTTGTCTTGGCTGGACTGGTACCCTGCCCTTCTCCGAAATTCATACCGATCACGGCGAAAATGATCAGGGAGATGACGATGGCAGGACCGCCTGTAAATAACATGGAGTAGATGTGGCTAAAGAGTGGGGTTTTAGCAGTAGCTGCTGCCAGGTTTGTGGTATCTGAAAAAGGAGACATTTTATCTCCAAAAAGAGCGCCTGAAACCACCATACCCGCAGCTATAGGAAGAGGCACACCAAGCCCCTCTGCAACACCGATGAGCGCAACGCCCATTGTTGCGATACAGCCATAGGATGTCCCGGTAAAGTATGAGGTGAGGCAACAAAGAATGAGGCCTGTTGTCAGATACATTGATGGGGTTAGGAGGTCTAATCCGTAATAAATGATCGATGGTATGACCCCACCAATAATCCAGCCGCCAATAACACAGCCTACCGCCATTAAAACTCCAACAGTGAAGGCTGCTTTTTTGAATCCGTCTAGGAGGTAGCTTTCAATTTCCTTGAGACTGTTTCCTAGAAAATAGGTAACTACCGAGAGGTAGACAATACACAGAACCAAGGTGCCTCGGGTCGGTAACTTCAGGACTTGAAGGCATGTGGCGAGGATGATAATGAGTCCTATCATTGCAAGAGACGCATGGAGAGGTTTTACTGATTTTTCACCTGATGACATAGTTCTACTCCTTTCTTTTGAAATTATGTGGAAAATGAGTCATGAATCAATGAAACCATGGTCGACAAGTCAAAAACCTGTAGATCAACAGCTTCACGCACCGCATTTGCAAAAGGTGGAAGATCGGTACATTCGAGGAGAAATGCACCCGCATCCGGATGATCCTCTTTGGCAGACACAGCAAGTGACACGATTTCTTTTTCCACTTTTTCGATGGAAAGAGGCTGGTCTGGAGAACGACTGATTTTGCTCCATTCCGGCATCTCGTCCATACCATATATTTCTATTCCCTGCATATCAGCGACACCGATTGCCTGGAAATGTTGAGGTTTAAGATCTTGTTTTGAGGCGGTGATGACGACGATTTTTTTCCTGCCGAGAGATGTGCGAATAAACGGTATCTGCATGAGGGCTGATGTAAAGACAGGTACATTAAGAGCAGCAGCCAACTCACGTTGAAAAATTGCGTTAAAGCCACAACTGGTTATAATCGTTCGAACTCCCTGGGCTATCATGGCTTCCGCCGCCTCTACCATGGGCTGGATGAGTCCACTGTCAGGGGTGACCAGAACCGATTGGTAGTTTGCCCCTGCAACTCTCTTGAAAAGAACAGGGAAAGGGTAGGTTTGTGGGTTGGTGCTGTTGCCGATAAGGCTCTCTAACTGTTCAAGGCCTTTTGGGTTGCTCCCATTTTCCCAACAAAGAACTCCCAGAAAGGGTTTTTTGGACTGCACTGATGTATCTCCTGTAGGGGTGCAGCTTTGCAAGGCTACCACGTCAGAGAGGCAGCCTCACAGAGCAAGTACGTTTAAAGGGTAGGATTTTCAATCAAGGATTTAATTTCCCATCCCAATCGCTTACGGTTTTTGTGAACTGGATTCCCCGTTTCTCTAACTCGTTAAAATAGTCGTCCAGGGGAACCTCCATGGGCATTGTCCTTCCCGGTTTCTCTATCTTGCCATCCAGAATCATCATGGAACCGATTGCCATTGGGAATCCGACCGTTTGCTGCATGGCGGAAAATCCAGAGTCATGATTATGCAAGACGATGGACTGCATCACAATTTGCTTTGGCTCACCATTGATGAGACCTCTGCCGTCGACACGCAACAGGCCAACATCACTCTCATTATCCTGGTAGTAAAACTGTTGTTGATTTCCCAGGAGAGCGGCACAGAATTCGTCCGGTTTTACCTGTTGATCGCCCACCTGAATTGGTTCGCTATTGAGAAAGCCGCAGCGAGCCATTCGTTCCCAAAATGCACCGTGTCCAGGCCAGCGGCAAATATATCGGCCCATGCTTTTAACGGTGTCCCCTATGCCAAAATGATCTGCATATTGGGTGGAGTTACCGTTGTAGAAACACTCAAGAGTGTCTCCCATATTTGGAAGATCGAGGTAGTGAATATTCTCTGGAGAGAACATGGCATCGGCTTCAATCTCGCGAACCTCATTATTGTGGAGGTACCTGGCAGGGCGAAGGTGGGAGCGAATCACTCCAATAACCGACCAGGTGAATTTATAGCGTAACGGGTTGTCTGCCGATTTCAATTCGGGAAAGCCAGCCCCATAGGAATGCAAGGCATGAACTTCATCAAAGGAATTAACGATCGTTTGTCCCATGGCCAGGTCAATTCCCGGGTCCATACCAAACTCTTCAAGAATGACGAGGTTGCTTTGTCGTGCTTTTTGATCGAGGAGATCGAGTCGCTCGGCCATACCAGGCTGATTTGCATAGGCTGGATTATTGATATAACTTGAAGTAAGGGCGTGACAATTGCCTTCAATGGCGAGTTCAACCATTGAGAGTGTCAGGTGAGGTGGAAAAAAATCAATGACCAGTGAGGCGGGGTTGAACAGTTCTCTTAATTTTTCTGAATCTGAACCGTCGATCTGGAATCCTCTTACCCGGGGATCACCTAGAGCAGTAAGGTCATCGAGAAATCCATCATAGCAATCAACAACACTCAGCTCATCAAACTCACCATATTTAATGAGATCATATACGCAGGCTTTTCCCTGCATTCCATAGCCCAGAAGAACAATTTTTCGTTCCATCACGTAAGACTCCTTCAGGTTTACACCATGTACGTGGAAGTAAAATTACACGGAAGTTCAGTTAAATGTATTTGCTGCCAAAGTTATGTATGAATAAAAGAATACAACGATGAGTGCAAGGAAAAAAACATTTTGAATGGATTATTTTTTAAATAACTCGTATAGAGAAGGGAATGCTATGAGTTTAAGGTCGTTATTTCGTAGACAGAAGGTTCTTCAGATCGGCTTGATCCATGATCATTGAGATCTGGAGGGTATTTGTTTAACAATCAGTTATCTCTATAAATCCAGGAATCATTGTTACTATGATGAGCACGAAGAACAAGGCAAGCAGCGAGGACCAGGCATATGCTGAAATCCTCCGACTCATTTATGAACGCAAGTTTATTCCAGGGGATTTTCTCCAGGAAGAGTACTTATCCCGCACTCTTGGAATGAGCAGAACTCCAATTAATCGTGCTTTATCCAGGATGAATATTGAGGGCATCCTTGAGAGAAAGAAGAAGAAAGGGTGTTTTATCCCTGTGGTTACCCTGGATGAAGGCAGAAAGCTGTTTACTTTTAGAACAATGATCGAAGGTCAGGTTGCATGGGAAGCAGCCCGAAACTGTTCAGATGAGAATCTGGAGAAGTTAAATATAATTAACGATAAAGACCGGCAGGCACTGGAGGAAAAGGATGATGAAGCGTACTACCGTGCAAATCGTGATTTCCACTTCGTGCTGGCTGAGTCAACAAATAACAGGTATTTGGAGCGGGTGAGCAAGCAGTTATTTCACCAGGCATCGATATACATCTTTTTCTATGATTCCTTTTATACTTCCCCCAAGGGGAGTATTTTTTACACCCCAAAACAGCATGAAACCATCCTTGCCTGTATTGGTAACAAAGATGCTGAAGGCGCCAGGGAAGCCATGAAAGAACACATTATTCATACAATGAAGATGTTTGATGTATAACCCCGATAACCGGGAAGAGTACCTCGAAGGCCTCACTACGTTCACTTATCTGGAAGTCATTTTAAGTTCACAATGTGACACCGGTAAGAAACGTGAGCCCCCGCCTCTCCTGCTCTGCACTAAGCTTCAGTCTTATCTCTTATGTATTAAGTGGTTACTGAGAAGAATCACTTAAAGCTTTCCAGAAAAATATTCAATCCATCAACTTCTTCATGGCCATATCGTACTCTTTCAATATTTTCATTGGCAAATGGTGTTATCACGACTCCTAAGAGCAGGTAAGTAATGAGTATTATTTGTGTTGAAATGTTTATGGTTTTCACTGGTTATTCCTTCGTATTGGAATTGAAGCTCTTCCTGGCTGAAGAACATCTTGCTGTATATTTTTAAATGTATCTATGCGTAGGTAGATTCTTCAGTAGTATGTACATCTTGATATTACAATTCACTACAGTACTGCTTTCTTAATCAAGCGTATTTCTTAAAGTAATGTACAGCCTGATTAACTATCGAACTCATGTAGTATTTGTTATTTTTTGCCCGAGCAATTAAGATACCACCTTCAAGTGTCGCCAAATAATTGGCAGCACCCTCTGTGGGATGTAGTGAAGCATCAATATCGCCCTCAGCTATTCCCTGTGTAATTGCATCTGCAAGCCATGCCTCGGTGTAGCAGTAAAAATCATCAAGAGCTTGTCTGCCCGCATCTGACATAGAAAGTAAATCAGAGGTAAGCATCCCACATAGGCAAAATTTCCCTTTAGAAGCGATATCAATAAATATTTCTCCTAAGAGCCTAATACGTTCCAAGCCGCTTGAAGTGGCTCCTTTCAGTTCCTCCAATTTCTGTATTAACTGCTCATTATGTCGTATCACAAGGGCTGCAGCCAGGTCCTGTTTCGTTGGAAAATAGTAATGCATAGTCGACGTCTTAACGCCAACCTCTTGTTGTAGATCTTTATAGCTAAATGCATTGAACCCCGCTGTCTGAACAAGGCCTTGCGCAGCATCAAGTATTTTGTGGGCAGTTGTATTGAGTTCTCTGGCAGTCATATTGCTTCCAATAGCTGTTTTAATTTTTATATCTACCTACAGATAGATATATATTCTCAAAAGCCGATAGTCAAGAGCTGTATCTGCAGAGAGGGCGCATTGATTTCGCTGACAGTTGAGGTATGAAAGAAATCAATCGGATATTATTGTGATGCAACCAATGAATATGATGTAATTGAGTTGGAAAGATGGATGTTGGTGACGATACTTGTTGCCATCTGCATCCTTATGGGCTGGCTATCTTGGAATCACAAGATAAATCAATGATTCCGACCGTCCTTTTGCTAGAAAACTGCAAAAAGACTTGAAATATACACTTCCCTGGCCGATACTTAATTTATTTGATCATAAAATATCATATTGGGGCAAGGAAAAGTGTGTCCCCTCAGCACACACAACTATTGGCGAATATATGAGAACAAATATAGTGTCAGCCTATGTGATTAAACACATCGTAATTCTTCTTTTCACCTCCCTTCTCCTCACAAGCTGCGATAACAGTCCCGAACCTTCAACAACAGTCAAAAAAGATGTTCAAGAGCAGGGCAGTCATGTCACCCTGATGATTCATACATCCCATCTGGGTGCGGCTGATGAAATGGCCCGGCTGTTCTATGAAGAGACCGGTAATGTGGTGAGGATCATATCTGCTGAATATCACGAAATCTATGAAGCAACCCTGAATGATTTTAACTCACCATCCCCCCAGGCAGATGTGTATGTGTTCTGGTATGCAAATCTCGCCAGACTGGCTGAGGAGAGGGTGATTTCTCCCTTGGATCATTTCTACAAGAAAAATGCGGAGATAATCGACGTCGACGATCTCATACCCCACTATTTTGACCGCTACACCCTGTATCGAGGTAAGCGGTGGGCTGTTCCCTTTGACGGTGATATTCACGTTCTCTTCTACCGAAAATCGCTCTTTGCTAAATATGACCTCTCTCCACCATCCACCTGGAGCCAATATCTAGAGATCGTCAAATTCATAACGGAAAAAGAAAAAAAGAATAATATCTATGGCGCCGCATTTATGGCCTATCCCACGCCATTTCTTATTGTCGGTAGTTTTCTCAACAGGCTCGGAGGCTTTGGCGGCACAATGGAAGACGATAATATGCAGCCGCGCATCTATTCACCTGAGGCCGTTCGTGCTCTCGAAGCCATGGTGGAGCATTCCAAGTACACCTTTCCTTCTACGCTGGAGGTGGATTTCGCTGTTGCCAGGGATGCATTTATTCAGGGCAAGGTCGGTATGGTCGAGCAATGGACGGATGTCGGAATTATGGCTGAAGATCCACGGCAATCACTCATCAGGGGGGACTGGGGAGTCGTGCCTATGCCGGTTGAGCAGGATATCGGAAGCTCAGGATTGGCACCGCTTAACGCCGGTTGGTCCCTTGGAATTTCCTCTAAATCGAAACAGCGCGATCTTGCTGAGCAGTTACTCCTGTTTGCCATAAGAAAAGACATAACCCTCAAACTCAATCTCATACCTGGCGGCGGGGGACATGATCCGACGCGTATTTCAACCATCAATAACATGGAATTCCAGGAGTTTGCCCCCCAGGTCAGCGAGGTTGAAAAGCAGCTGCTTGACGGAACATTCGTTGCTTTCCCCAACCACCCGGCTGTACCGGACCTCCTCGTGAACATCACCGATGCCCTCGTCGCTGCTCTTGAAGGAAGAATGTCACCGGATGAGGCGCTCAAACAGTGCCAGTTAAAATGGGATGTAGAGTTAGAGAAATGGCCCGAGGCTCATTGAGTAAATTATAGAGAGATAATAGCAAATGGATGTGTTCAAGGGGCTCAATCTGCGTTTCTGGCAAAAGCTTGTTCTCTCAAGCGGGGTGTGCCTTGTTCTGCTTGCAGCAGGCTTGATGGCAACCAACTACTGGTCTGCTCTTCGCACAGGTGAGGATATACGCAACCGCGGCTCAGCAATGTTGGAGGATACCAATCGCCGTTTTCTCTTCTCCATCGTCACAGGGCAGGCGGACACCTTTGACAGTCAGCTGGAACATACGAAAAATGTGGTTATGATAGGTGCCCAGGCCCTGGAACTCGCCTTGGCTTCAGAACAGGACTCGGCGATAGATGATCAGATTTTCGAACTTATTCTTGCTAAAGGTGGGAAATTCGCCACCACTATATTCTACCTCCCCATCGATGGGAGTGCCAAAGTCTTTGTCCGCCGGGAGCGGGATCTGCGGAAAAATAGTTCATTTTCTCTGGCGGACGCACATTTCCTACCTCAATTTGAGAGTACATACGACCTGCAAGGTACCATGGCCTGGAGCCCAATCCACCAGAATCCACACTCCATCGCCTATGACAGGGTCATCGATGCTGTCGCTCCGATCTATAAAAATGACGAGTTGACCGGGTTTCTTGGAATTTCTGTTTCCGTTATTCGTATGGCGAGGCAATATAATCACCTGCAAGCGATTCGCGGCTCATACAACTTCCTGCTGGACAATGATACACAACTCGTGGCTTCTCCTCCACTTGCCCTCGTCGATCTGAAACCGGGTGTTGAGGCCGGAATGGGTCAGGATGTAGTTGACCTTTCAGGTTCCGACAACCGGGCATTTCAGCATATGTTGCACGCCATGGCGCTGGGGAATAAGGATGTGGGCAAAATCACACTTCCCAGCGGCGACAAATACATGGCGTATCGGCCTCTTGTCAACGCCAACCTTCGCCTTGGCCTGGTTGTTCCAGTGGAGCTTGCTTCGATTACAACCCACGAACTGTCAACGGTCATTAGCAAAAGAAGTCGATCCGCTCTTTTAGAGATGCTTCTGGTCTCACTTCCCCTGCTCGGGCTCTCCTTAATTCTGGTCGCCCTTATCTCCATCAGGATGACTCGTCCTCTCAAAACTATAACCGAGGCTGCCAACCAGATCAGTGAGGGGCAGCTTGACCAGCTCATTTCAATCAGTAGCCGCGACGAAATCGGTACACTGGCGACCAGCTTCAATACAATGAGCCGTCAATTAAAAGCATATATCTATGACCTGAACAGCCAGCAGCAATTGCTTACTGAGAGTGAAAAACGCTTCCGTGTCCTGTTTGAAAGCTCACCAATCAGCCTGCTTGAGAAGGACTACTCAGAGGCAAAACGTGCAATTGATACAATTAAAAGCGATGGAATAGAGAGCTTTGATGCATATTTCACAACCTACCCGGAAGAGGTTGTCAGGTTGGCATCGCTTATTTCTATCAAAGAAGTTAACCATGCAACACTCACACTTTTCCAGGCAAACAACAAAGAACATTTCATTAAAAACCGATCAGCTCTTCTTGAGGGAACCGCAAATCAATCGCTTAAAGAGGAGTTAATTGCCATTGCAGAAAATCGGACGTTTGAAATCGAGACTGAGCTCCTGACCCTGGGAGGAACTCCATTGACCCTCGTCAAACGTTCCTCAATTCCACCCGGCTATGAACAAAGCTGGGAGAAAATACTGATATCATTCTTTGATCTGACAGATCGAAAACGTATTGAAGAAGAGAAAAACCAGCTTGAAAGCCAGCTTCGACAAGCGTACAAAATGGAAGCGATCGGCACCCTTGCAGGGGGGATTGCTCATGACTTCAACAACATCCTTAGTGCCGTCCTCGGTTATGCTGAATTACTTGAAGCATCATTGGATAAAGATCGTGAAGAGTATGGATTTCTAAAAAATATCACGCAGGCAGGTTTACGGGCTCGTGGACTTGTAAGTCAAATTCTCACGTTCAGTCGCCTCTCCACGCCGTCCATTGAAAGGGTAGCATTAGATGAGATAATTGAAGAGACTGTGGCTCTTCTTCGTGCTTCAATTCCTGCGTCTATAAGCATCAAAAAACATATCCATAGTAATGGATATGTTATGGCTGATAGTGGCCAGATGAGCCAGATCATGCTCAACCTTTGCACCAACTCAAGCCTTGCCATGCAGAAATCGGGGGGAACAATAGAGATTATCCTCGACGAGCGATCTGGTTCGGATATCGCAGAAGCAACAGGAGATGGCAGAGCAGACACAACCTATATTCACCTCTCTATTTCTGATACCGGTTGCGGTATACCGCCGGAAAACCTTGACCGTATATTTGAGCCTTTCTTTACTACACGTGAACGTGACCGGGGCACAGGAATGGGCCTAGCCGTGGTTCATGGAATTATTAAAAATTCTGAAGGTTACCTGCAGGTTCAATCGGAGATTGATGTCGGAACCAGGATAAGTGTATATCTTCCCAAAGCAAAACCAGCTCTCCCAAGTGATGAGATAGTAGAGGAGCCAACAAAGGTTTCATCGGGTCAGGGTGAATCGATCCTCTTTGTTGATGATGAAACAGCCCTCACCAATTTGGTTAAACGTATGCTCACTAAGCTCAATTATACGGTCACTGTATTCAATTCCCCCGTTGAGGCGCTTGACCATTTCAAGAAACAACCTGGCGATTTTGATCTGGTTATTACCGATCTAACTATGCCGGAAATGACCGGGGACGAAATGGCCAAAACTATCAAGACCGTTCGCTCCGACATTCCAATTCTGCTCTGTACAGGATTTAACGATCTTCGTGAGAGCGGCGCATCTGAGGAATATTCACAAAGGGAATTACTCGCCTCAATTGGAGTATCCGGTATATTGAATAAACCGTTTACAGCCAGTGAAATTAACAAACAAGTGAAGAAGATACTTCAGTTGGGTTAAAGCAGTTCTGAACGCACTTTTGTAATTCGGCAGGCCTCATTTTAAAGTAAGGACTTCACTAATTTTTTTTTAAAGAGCTGGTTCAACATTTTGTCACTGGGATATACATGATATTCTCAGGGACGATTAATTACGAAAACACCCTCAAAAAACACTAAAAGATACGTTACCCCTAAACGGTTAACGTATCTTTCAGTGAGAAGTTGATATATGTGCTTTGTTGAAATCCTCCAGATGTTAATTCTTACTGAGGTACGTCTTCAAGCGATATCCCTAATGCCTCTGCCACACCCTTACCATAGGCAGGATCAGCTTTAAGGCAATTACCAATGTGACGAACCTTCACCTCTTTTGGCGCATCCCCCATTGCTCTTCCTGTATTTTCACAGAGCACCTTCTGCTGCTCTGCACTCATCATACGAAAGAGGTTACCTGGTTGGGTGTAGTAATCATCATTGTCTAGCCGATGATCCCAATGATCAGCATTTCCATCAATTTTAAGGGGTGGTTCATTAAAATCGCGTTGTTCCTGCCACTCACCATAGCTATTGGGCTCATAACCTATTCTGCTTCCATAATTACCATCAACCCTCATGGCACCATCTCGGTGGTATCCATGCACAGGGCATCTCGGTTGATTTACTGGAATCTGATTATGATTTATACCGAGCCTATAACGCTGGGCATCTCCATAGGAAAAGAGTCGTCCCTGCAGCATTTTATCTGGGGAAAAGCCAATACCCGGAACAATGTTAGTTGGGTTAAACGCCGACTGTTCAACCTCTGCGAAGTAGTTCTCAGGATTGCGGTTTAACTCAAGTACTCCCACATCAATAAGGGGATAATCTGCATGGGGCCATACCTTTGTCAGGTCGAATGGATTGAAGTCACATTTTGCAGCGTCCTCTTCTTCCATCACCTGAATTTTCATATCCCACTTTGGGAAGTCTTTATTATCTATACTATCGAGAAGATCCCTCTGATGGCTCTCTCGATCCTTACCCACAAGTGCTTCCCCTTCTGCATCCGTTAAGTTTTTAATACCCTGTTGTGTCTTAAAATGGAACTTGACCCAATATCTCTTATTATCAGGACTAATCAGGCTATAGGTATGACTACCGTATCCGTTCATATGACGATAGGAAGCCGGAAGGCCCCTGTCACTCATTGTGATAGTTACCTGATGCAGGGATTCAGGCAAAGAGGTCCAAAAATCCCAATTATTCTGGGCACTACGCATATTGGTTCTGGGGTCTCTTTTGACGGCATGGTTTAGATCAGGAAACTTGAGCGGATCTTTAAGGAAAAACACTGGGGTATTATTGCCTACCAGATCCCAGTTACCCTCTTCAGTGTAAAATTTGATGGCAAACCCACGGATATCGCGCTCGGCATCCGCTGCGCCACGTTCCCCGGCAACAGTTGAAAACCGGACGAACAACTCCGTTTTCTTGCCAACTTCAGAAAACAATTTCGCCCTGGTATATTTACTCACATCATTTGTCACAGTAAAGGTGCCATAGGCTCCAGACCCCTTGGCGTGCATTCTTCTTTCCGGAATCACTTCCCTGTCAAAGTGAGCGAGTTTTTCTAAAAACCAGGCATCCTGCATTAGCAATGGTCCTCTGGGACCTGCTGTCATAACATTTTGATTATCTGCAACTGGAGCGCCAGAACCTGTGGTTAACTTTTTCTTTCCATCAGCCATTACGTATCTCCTTTGATTGACATGAATTGTACATTACCCGATCAAAACTCGATAACTACTTCTACGATCCTACTTTGTGCAAGAAACTCACCAACAACCATTTCTTATAGATAATGATTCTCCACAATAGTGTAAAAAAAACGCTACTCCTCCAACTGACACTTGGGACAAATCCCAAAAAAATCGAGCCTGTGGGTTACAATCTTAAAACCAGTATCGGCTGTCATTTTTTTTGTGATCTCTTCTAGATTCAAAAAAGACGGATCAACAATCTCACCACATCCGGTACAAATCACATGGGGATGCGGATAGGGTTTGTTGCCATCATACCGATTTCCTAAATCGCTAAATTGTAACTCAAGAACCTCCCCCTCCTGTTTTAAGAGTGTCAACGTCTTATAAACGGTAGCAAGGCTCATGGTTGGATAATGCTCAACAAGTGCCCCATGGATATCTTCTGCCGAAGGATGTCCAACGCTATTGGCAAGAATCTTAAATATTGCAAGGCGTTGCGGAGTAACCCGATGGTCACCAACCTTTAATCGGCCCACCATCTGTTCCACCCGCTGCTCTGCTGTCATATCTTTTCGGTCAATTATGGCCATATCTTGTTACTGGTAAGAGTTTCTTATTAATAATAGTTATCCACTAGCCCAGGCACTGTCAATAGTCTACAACGAAATAAATATGCAGCTCATACTGTTTCCCGCACTTATTGAGAAACAGTGAGGCACTGGCGAACACAAGGTGGAGCCCTAAAACATTGTGTTATAAGCAAGGGGGACGTTGATAGTAGCGCAAAAAAAACGCTCCGAAGGATAAGGTACTTATCATGACAATCAACTATGGGAAAGAAACCCGGGTGTTCGATCGTTGGTCATACAAATCCTTTCTGGCCGCTGTGTCTTGCCGATAATATGCAGCAAGGACATCGTATAATTCAGGACGCTCTCGTCGCATCTGTCTTGGACGGTCAAAGAACAATTCTGTTGCAACGGCGAAAAATTCTGCTTCATGAACTGCGCCGTAGGAATCGAGAAGAGTTTTCTTACCCCCATCCACACGTTTTTGTAGACGAAAATACTCTTTTGAACAGATCTCAACCCAGGCACGATATAGTTTTGTGTTGTGCAGTTCTGGTGTTCCGTCCGCAGTTCCATCGCGCATATCAAGGATATGGGCAAACTCATGGTACACCACGTTATGGCCACGCTCAGGATGCCTTGCATCCCGAACGACCGCATCCCAGACAAGAAGTACAGGACCGTTGAGCATTGCCTGCCCCAGAATCGCCTGACGATGAGGAACTATTGAAAGACCTTCACTAAAAACACTGGATCTACTTTCAGGCAGAGTTATCGTCGTGGGATACACGAGGACAGATTTCAACTCTTTGTACTGAAAAGAAGGGAGAGCTAGAACCAGAAGAGATGCTTCTGCTGCTATAACCACCCTGATTTCATCAGTAATTTCAAGACCACCACAACCTTCAAAAGTCTTCTCTGCAATGAAATATTGTATCAGCTCCTCAAGGTAGGCTTGCTCTTCTACATTGAGATAGCTGTAGTGGGCCACCCGCTCTGTAAGTATCTCACGCCATTTTTCAGGAAACGGTGTCTGTAGAATCTTTTTCCGAGCTCTTTTTCGAAACCAATTAAACATATGATCGCCCTTTATTAACCACAGTTTTTCTCTTCACCAATGATTGCCAACAGGCCCTTATGTAACCCGGTAATTATATCAACCTCAGAGAGCCCTAAACGGCGTTTATTACTGATATCAAAGACACTATCCGTAACTTCAGTATTTTCTCCACCGGTCCCGCGAAGCTGCAACTGATGCGTATCCACAAGCTCACGTAATAGAGATTGTTTTATGCTGAGATTTTTAAGGCGGATATGCACCCCAGCACGCATGGAAGTACCAAGATTAGTGGGACAGGTTGCCAAATAACCGTAGCGTTTATCCCGTGCAAAAGGGAGCTGTTCGCTCAGAGAAACAAGCGCCTTGCCAAGGTGATTAAAGACCCCGGATATATCAGAAGAACTGTCCTGGCTTATAAGGCGCAAGTGATCTTCTTCATTCAGCCAAACCCGGAACCGTTTATCGTTTGAATAGAAAATCCCACGACAAAGAGGAAAATCGGTATTTATCCCGGCAGCTTCCTGAAACCTGTCACCCTTTTCAAAGAGAAGCCCAGCATCAGCCTCTTCTTCAAAACTATGATAGGTACCTGCCAATCCGTCTGGCAATACATTAAAGGCAGCAACGACATCCTTTTCCAAACACCTTCGTTCTTTTAATGTAAGGTGACAGGTGTAGGGATAGCTTTCAATATTTCTCGCCACACGAACTCTACTTGAAAGAATATATTTTCTTTCAGGATCCGGATCTGGCAAGTCAACCGGGGAAAAATCAGAACAATGGGCAACGTCACCGGAAAAGCAGTGATACTCTTGAATAACAGGGGAGAACACTTCAGAAAACAGTTCATAGGATTGAGCATCCCCTGCATAGATTCCAATAGAACTGTCCGAATTGGCCACACCCGACTGAATAGCTTGATCCAGAGTAAAGCCGCTATCGGTGGCTAACACCTTAAGCCTTGAATACTTCTCCGGATCAAGATGTTTTTTGGCAAGGCACTCGGAGGTCTTATCAAAGGGGGATTGCATCAAAAATAGTCACCATTACACTTGAATTAATATTAGGCTCTATGGGTTCTATACCTTCAGAACTCATACAGGACGCTTAATGTTGCGTGATGACTTATATAGCAATTAGGTCAAAGAGCGTCAATGACTATGGATTGCAATGGTTGCAACCTCTGATCCCTCGATACTGGTAAGGGGTAAACTTACTCTGTCACGCTTTGAGCATCTTTGAAAGCAGCATAAGGTGCAGCAATGGAGGTTCCCGCAAAAGATTTATCTTCAAAGTTAGCCAAGGCTGGTTCGTAATATTCTACAAAATCACCATAATTAGAGTCTTCCCACCGACTACCATCGGGATTCAGTCCTCCCACAGCAATAACAGAATCATATCCTGCAGGGTAAACAGGTGTACCTGTGGGACTATTACCTGCAGCAGCATAAAGCTTTATACCGCTACGACTGGCCATATTCATAGCAGACTTCATAAACGAACTATCAACTTCTGCTCCCCAACTCATGCTTACAATACTCGCCCCTGAGTTGATGGCATATTCAAGAGCACGTATAACTGTTCCTGAACTGGTCATACCATTTTTATCAAAGGCCTTAATTGAAACCACAGGTACGCGACCAACGGCTTCTTGCCCTCCTAAAGGTGTAATGGCCCCTGCCGCAATAAGTGAAGTCAAGGTTCCGTGGCCATTGGGATCATTTATTTCCGAGCTTGGATCTATGGCATTATAGGTATCTAAAATAAAGGAGTGGTCGGCATAGGAAGGATCGAGGCCCGAATCCAACACGGCAATAACGGAGCTGTCACTGAGTCGGTTAAAGTCAAGAACATTATCTTTATTGACCTGTGGCTCCACAGTACTCGCAATCAGTGGAAAAGCTAAGTTCGGTTCAGCCGCGACACCCTCCTGATACGACCTGACAATTTCCAACGCATCTTCAACCGACATGTGTTGACTGATTTTAATGCGATACAAACCGAGAGGTTTCATCACTTCAACCACAACACCATCAAGAAGACTGAGTAATCTTTCCAAATCAGAGACAGATGAATTCTGCCTAAAGCCAACCAGAATTTCACTTCGAAGATATCTAACACCACTCTCACCCTCAACGACATCAAGCACCTTTTCGTTTAAGGAGTCTGACTGTGCCACTAGTTTTTTGCCTTCAGGAAAGATCTTTATGGAAGAGAGCTGGTAAGTATGTCCTGCATCACCACCCTCTTGTCTCCACTCAAGTATGAAGCTATGAGGATGTGCCAACTTAGAAATAAGCTGACTTATTAAGACACTGTTCCAATCTCCTGAAATACGCTGCGATCCAATTAATTGATCAATTTGGACTTCAATTCCACGGTCCTGGAAAAGCTGCAGTACCTCAACCAGTGGTTCTCCATCGGCTTTTAACCAGGCGCGTTCCCCTTCGATTTCAAGTGACGCTGCAGAAAGTGATAAAGGTAGAATAAGGCCGATAAGACATATCAAAGCTACGTATCGAACCAATGGAACTACACGCCAACACCTTCCCTGCTGAGTAATATTCAATATATTCATGAATACATTTTAAGGAAAATCAACGAAAAGACAAGGCTTGTATACGTTGGGAGCATCCAGACATGTTACTCTTGACTGCACTACTGTATCTCGTACTTATACCCCACACTATAGACAGAACGTATGAGATCCAAGCCCGGGGCAACCATGGCGATTTTCTTTCTCAACTTCTTGATATGACTGTCAATGGTCCGATCACATACGATTCGCTCGTCGTTATAAATTCTTTCCATGAGTTGATCCCGACTAAATATTTGACCAGGCCGTCCCGCAAGAATTGAGAGAAGTTGAAACTCCACAGCGGTCAAATCAAGCTTTTTTCCTTTAATGGTTGCAAGATAGCAATCCTCATCAAGTGCAAGTAACTCATCTGTGGAACCCATGGGTTGCCCTCGCCGCAACACCGCTTTGACCCGTGCGACAACCTCCCTTGGGCTAAAGGGTTTGCAAATATAATCATCCGCCCCGAATTCCAGGCCCAGCAGCCTGTCGATCTCTTCCACGCGGGCTGTAACCATAATTATGGAAACACTCGAAAAGGACCGAAGTTCTTTGCAAATATCAAGGCCATCTTTTCCAGGCAACATGAGATCAAGCAAAATCAGATCGGGAGAATTTTGCTTTACCCAAGCCACAACCTCATCGCCATCTTCCAGCCACTCCGTTTCATACCCGGACTTCTGTAGATAATCCCTATGCAGATCTGCCAACCGCTTTTCGTCTTCAACTATCAGTATTTTTTGTTTCATAATCTCTTTATTTCACGCAGCTAAGGGGAACGTAATTGTTATTCCTACACCGCCAATGGAAGAACATGCAGCCTTGATCTCCCCACCATGTCCCTCGACGATATTCTTACATATGGCAAGCCCTAAACCTGCCCCGCCGGTCTTCCTGTTGCGAGAACCATCGACTCGGTAAAAACGATCAAACAGTTTAGCAAGCCCCGTTTCAGATACTGTTGGCAAGGAGTCTTCTATGGAAATAATCGCACAGTCATTTTCTATGACAAACTTGAGGTTTACTGAACCATTTTCGTCGGTATAACGGAGACTGTTCTCAAGAATATTTGAAAACAACTGCTGCATGCGATCAGGATCTGCAACCATTGAACATGATGCTGGATAAAAATCTGTGGTAACCTTGATATTTTTTGCTGCAAGGCGCAGTTCATATAACTCCACCACCCCTACAAGTATACCGACCGGATCAACAACTACTTTTCGATAACTAAGAGCCCCTATATCTGACATGGACAATTCATACAGGTCGCCCACCATTCGTTCAAGATGCATTACCTCAGAATGAAGAACGGACAGGGTTTCAGTGTCCGGCTGTCTCATTCCATCCTGTAGTGCCTCAATTTCCCCCCGCAGTACGGAGAGAGGAGTACGCAATTCATGGGAGATATCCGCCACCCACTGCTTTCTATTTTTTTCATTTTTCTCAAGGGTCATTGCAAGAATATTAAAATCTTGAGAAAGCCTTCCCAGCTCGTCGTTTGTGGTAACAGGAATCCTTGTTTTAAAACGACCCGCAATCAACTTAGCGGTCCCTTCGGTCATGGCAACAACGGGCCTTAGGAGGTGAACCGCCATGGGATAGGAGAGCAGCAGTGACAGCACCACTATAATAAGGGGAATGAATGCAAATGTTCTTGCCTGTTTTTGTATAAAGTGTCGATCCCGAGCAATCCTAAGAGCTTTCGCAGGTAACAGCCCCAGATAACCAATGACTGTTTCTTCAAGTTTTATTGGAAGCAGGTTCGACAATTCTTCATGCTCTTCGGGGCCGCCGATGATCCAGTTTTTGTCTGCATCATATAGTATTATTCTTGGCCCCAAATAAGCGGGCCCCTTTTCAATCCTATCCATAGATTCATGGGATGGTGGAGGAGGCAGATTTCCAGGACGTCCTTTAGGCCGCATTTCTGTAGATTGCTGCCCTTCTAAAGCCTCATCATGCAAACGCTTCCACAGGTGGTGATTACCTGCGATAAAACTCCAATCACCCTGCTGTTTGTAAAAACTCTTCAACTGAGTCGTAAGCTCTTGAAGCTGCTCCATTTCCTGTTCTTCAACATACTGTTTAAAGCTACGTTCAAAAGTCACCTTCACATAAAAATGCAGGGCGAGCGAAGCAACCACACTTGTCAGTAACAGTGTAAAAAACAGTTTATATTTAATTTTTTGTTTCACAAAAAATCCCTTGTCCGAAGTGAGAAGTTGTATCACACCCCAAAAATAGTCACATTGTATCCCTCTAACAAACCGAACACTAATTTATGTAGTACCTAAATATGAAAGAAATGTGAATCTCCTTTTAAAAAACAATTTTTGGTCATAATTCCTCCACATTTGCAGAGTAATGTATCTTCTATACATCAGAATACGTCTACAATTAATCATACAAAAAATACAAAGGTTATGGAGCATTTAAACATTGTTTTTATCGGAGGAAAAACCGATTTTTACCTTGAGGTTGCTGAAACACTTCAGACAAAAGGTGTCAAAGTGAACAGGGTAAAAAATATTGAAAAAGCTTTGACTGTTTTTCAAACTGACCCTCCCCATATCCTCATGGCGGAAGGTCCCCAAGAGGGGGTGAGCTGCCTTTCACTATGTCAGGAAATACGCGCTCACTATGGCGGGTTGTTTATCTTACTCTCGAATCAGGAAAAAATAGAGTTTCACATCCTGGCCTTAGATCTTGGCGTCGATGGCTCACTCAAGATAAGCGACGGAGCACAATACACTGTGGCCAATTTACTGGCCTTACAAAAAAGATATGCATCTCTACACTCTGTTAAACAGCTCAACTTTGGTCAACTGATAATTGACTCAAGTAAACGTGATGTTTTTATTTCAGGCCAGCCTGCAGACCTTTCTACCATCGAGTTTCAGCTTATATGGTCACTTGCTAAACGTAATGGCAGTGTCGTATCCAGGGATGAAATTCACCACGAGCTCTATAAATGCCCATATAACGGTATTGATCGAACCATAGACCTTTATATTTCCAGAATACGACAAAAGATAGGTGATGCTCCTGGATCATCCCAATATTTGAAAACTGTCAGAGGCATCGGTTACCAATTTATCCCAGATGAAGACAATCATCCAAGGCACTAAGATCTGGATACAAATTGATACAACAGATTTACCAAATTACCATACAACTCCAGGCCGTTATAACCGATACTTATAGAGGGAAAACCGTCACAAACTATTAACACTCTATTTAAAAGGAGGCTTGTTATGGTTAGCAGCATCAGCAACAGTATGAATAGTGCAACAATGATGAGCAATAGCTCAATGTCGCGTCCGCCGGAGGGTAAGAACGCCTTTACGGTCTCAGACACCAACGGAGATGGAGTTGTTTCAGGGACTGAACTCGATGCACTTGCAGCAGGTCTTTCAGACGCAACAGGTACAACTGTTACAACTGAGAGTTTCAGTAGTTTTGATAGCGACTCTAACGGTCTAAGCGGCCAAGAGATGTTTGACATGCTTTCAAGCATAGGCTTTTCACCAGCCGAAGCAGAAGGCGACAAACAAGGAAATAGACCTCCACCTCCTCCACCACCCGATTCCTCGGAGGTAATTTCAGCATATTCACAAAACAGTGGTGAACGTAGTGACCTGATGACAACATTACTTGATGCCATAGGCAGTTCCAGTGATGATGAAGGATCGTCTACTTCAATACGTTCCTATTCGTAACAACAGATAAAGCATGTTAGTAGTGTCAGGATATTTTGCCACTACTGCATACAATCGGCGATTTTCCCCTTTCCCCCGGGTCATTTCACATTCTTTCTTAGTTTCTCCATATTTGTTCCACATTACAACGTTATAACTCTGTTTAACAGTAAGCGCATAAGCGCGACAAACGTAAAGGAGCATCCCATGAAACAAGAAAAGTTTTCCGAAGCAATTGCCATCCGCCTGATTGTCAGCTTTCTCATACTTACAGCCTTATGCTTAAAAGCTGTGGCAAAAGTAAAATCTGCACTCCATAAGGCTAAAACAGCATTATATCCGCAATGGGTAAACGAAAAACAACTTGTGAGCTCAAACAGACAATCAACCCCATAGCGTAAAATTCTAAAAATAGAGATTCATTAAGGAAAAAATTTGAAATTACACATTTTCTCCATATTTGTTCCTTCTTTAGGGACTAATCTTGTCATTAGTAGAAAGCTTGAAGAGCAAATTTTCTACTAAAAAATGTCAGGTTTTCCGGTGCCTTCCCCCTCTCTCTCACCCCAACCCCGGTGCCGGAAAAACTGGTGTTTTTCCACCAACACTCAAAGCTACGACCATGAAGAATAATCAAATCCGAGAACTAACGGTTTGTATGACCACCACCGGAGTTGTCACTCTTATATATCAGGCAACTCCTGAATCAGGTGTGATTAATGTAAAACAGGCCGACGCAGTTCCATCAGAATGGATACAGGTAAGAGCGTGGAGAACAGTAGAGATACAGAACAGGTTGACTATAATTAATGCGCAGATCTCCACACAAGACAGTTCAGCGTCAGCCAAACCGCTCAAATTTCTAGTTATAGACAAATAGCGGAACTTATCACGCCACGCCCTACTTTCTCTTTGAACTACGTTCTTTTTTCTTTGTGGTGAGATACAGCTGTTCCACCTTTTCTCGCGCCCAAGGTGTTTTTCGCAGAAATTTCAGACTTGATTTGATGGTAGGATTCTTCTGAAAACAGTTAATTTTGATATAGGTTCCGAGTTTTTCCCAGCCATAATCATCGACCAGACACTGGAGTATATCAGCCAGTTTAACCCCATGCATGGGATCTTTATTCACATCAGGTTCCACTTCCTTCCCTCTTTTACTCAGGCTGTTACACACCGTTTAGCTCAATTACAGCTCGTTGCAGTTTAGGTATTCAGGCTACAACAGAGACGACTTTCTTCTTCTGGAGGGACTAGGCATCTTACCCAGGATGACACCAGCAAACAGAACCCCAGCTCCAGCTAAAAACCAGTACATCTTGTTGTCTTTACTTAGAGAATTATACTGTTCTTCCACTTGAACCAGCTTACCCATAAGAGTACTGTTTTCTTCAGCTGTTTTCTCAAGATTTTCTTTAATTTGTACCACATCGGCAGTATCTTTTTGCAGGGTATCATAGTCTTGGCCCAGCTTCTCTCTCTCACTTCTAAGAACCTCCAGTTCCTCCTGGGTTTTCTGAAGAACAAGATTAAGCTCATTAATCTTTTCTATTGCAGTAGCTGATTCTTCCTTCAATTTGTCATTTTCAAGTTGAAGTCTATCAACAACCTGGTCAAGCGGTGGATCAGGACTGAGGAACCTACTCAACATCCAGCCCTCTTTCCCAGATGGCAAACGTATCTTTGTATGAAACCCATCCTCTTCCAAAAACTCAACTCTTGAACCGCTTTTTACCATGGAAACAATTTTATATTCCGTCCCCTGGCCCCTTCGAACGGCCACATCAATACTTGGTGCGACGTAGAAACTCTCTGCAGAAGCACTACTAAAGCTAAAGAAAATAGAGCCAAGAACAACAGCTAAAATGACTGAAAGCAGTTGAGACGTAAGGGCACCAACATTTTCCTGGGAAGGTATTGTATTCATATTCACACGTTCAATGTAGTAATGAGGATTTGTAATCATAAAGATACGTAATTGAGAGATCTTAGAAGCATTATAATGGAAAACCCAATCCACGCAACAAATTCATGAATCCTTTCAACCCACCATCAAATCCACATATCATCCACATATTTCTTTTAAGCCTAAATCACAGTGCAATTGCGACCAAGCGACACGCGACCAGACGACACCAAACACAAAAAAGCCACCTGATAAATTTCCAGATGGCTTTTTTTCACATCAACCCGATATGTTATATAAGTAAATGTTGTCTACAGCACATTCACTCTCATATCATCTGAAATAGCTTCAATTTCTTCAGCCACAGCACGAGCTGAAGTCCCATCAGGAACACCGACTGTTAACTTTGCTGAAAAGACCGATTCTCCCAAAGAAGAGACAGGAAACCTGTTAAATTCTAGATTCTGGACAACTAAATCAAGATTAAAAATTATATTGCTGATATCTCTCGTCAACCCTTCGCGGTCCCTGCAATCCACCTCTAGATCTATGGACTGCATTTCCTCATTTGTTGGACTTACAGCACTGCTATTTACAAATTGCAAATCGCTAAACTCTTCTATCAAAGCTTTTTGCAACGGTTCAACACTTTCAGCCTCAATGGACACTTTCATAAGTGCAGAAAACTGGCCATCCAGTTTCATCACCTTACTCGCAAGCCATTCACCACCATGAAATCTGGTCGTCTCTGCTAAGGCCTTAACAATCCCAGGAGTTGAAGGACCAGATACAGTTGAAATATACGTTTCTTTCATAGGCGTCCCTTGTGCTAGATTTATCAAGTATCTCAGGTATATCAGCTTCCTGACACACTCGAGTTAAGTACTACTCTGTAGAGTATTTTAACACGCATTCTAAAAAGAGAAAGGGCTTTATAGCCACAACTACCAGCCGAGAATAAGAGGTGCAAAAATAAACCAAATGATATTTTATACTTTCCTCCTTGCAGTTTAATGAAAAACAGCATTTATTAGCCCAGCGAATAATCTTTTTTTACCTGCACCTATAGGAATTCAACCAATATCCCCGTAGGGCTCAACCCACAAGACCCCTGTACAGTATAATTTAATAGCAAAAAACAACGCTCCCTCCCCAAACTAACTGAGTAAAAACTATGAAAACAGATATCTATACTGAATCCCTCGACTATCATAAAAATGGTCGAAAAGGAAAGATTGAAGTTGTTGTTACCAAACCTTTTTCAACCCAAAAAGACCTCTCCCTGGCCTACTCCCCGGGTGTCGCACGCCCCTGTGAAGAAATCGCGGCCAACCCGGAGAATGCCTATGAGTATACTGCCAAAGGGAACCTTGTGGCAGTTATCTCAAACGGTACTGCAGTACTTGGGCTTGGAAATATTGGGGCCGTTGCCGGGAAACCTGTAATGGAGGGCAAGGGAGCACTTTTCAAGAAATTTGCAGATATCGATGTGTTTGACATAGAGGTTGCAACGGAAGATCCTGACGAGTTTATTCGTACCTGCGAACTGATCTCCCCTACATTTGGTGGTATTAATCTTGAAGATATCAAGGCCCCCCAATGTTTTTACATCGAAGAAAACTTAAAGGCAAAAATCGACATTCCCGTCTTCCATGATGACCAGCACGGTACTGCTATTATCACCGGTGCTGCCTTTATCAATGCCCTGTCAGTTACAGGAAAAAAGATTAGCGAAGTAAAGGCCGTCTTTAATGGAGCAGGAGCTGCAGGTATTGCCTGTGCCCAGATGTTTCTTGAGCTGGGACTTCCCAAAGAAAACCTTATTATATGCGATTCAAAGGGCGTCATTTATACAGGGCGGGAAGCGTCCATGAATCCATATAAAAAACGACTTGCCAGTAACACCGAACACAGAACCCTTACGGAGGCCATAGCTGGTGCAGATGTGTTTTGCGGTGTAAGTGTAGCCGGAGCACTCACAAAAGAGATGGTTATATCCATGGCGGAAAACCCCATCATCTTTGCCCTTGCCAACCCTGAGCCTGAAATATCATACCCCGATGCCATAGCCGCCCGTCCAGACTGCATAATGGCCACAGGTAGGAGTGACTACGATAACCAGGTAAATAATGTCCTCTGCTTTCCATTTCTCTTTCGGGGGGCCCTCGATACCAGGGCACGGGAAATCAACAAAGAGATGAAAATTGCAGCGGTTGAAGCCATTGCAGCCCTTGCTAAAGAAGAAGTTCCGGATTCTGTTCTGAGAGCCTATGGCGTTGAAAACTTTGAGTTTGGCCCTAAATATATTATCCCAACCCCCTTTGATCCAAGAGCCCTCATGCGTATCGCGCCAGCAGTTGCCAAAGCGGCCATGGATAGTGGCGTTGCAAGAAAGCATATCGACGATCTGGAAAAATATACCGAACAGCTGGAATCGACTCTTGGACGTTCCAAGGCAATTCTTCGCTATGTGACAAATCATGTCAAAGAACATCCTGTTCGAGTGGTTTACCCCGAAGGCACTAATAAAGATGTTGTCCGTGCTGCCATTCATGTCATGGAAGAGCAGATGGCGAAACCAATCCTCATTGGTAATAAAAAAGAGATTGAAGCTGCGCTTGAAAGTCATGGCCTTAAGTCGGATGCCATCGAAAGCATTGATCCATTGCAGGAAAAAGACCTTGTTGAGCGATATGCAAAGAGCTATTACGAACTCAAACAGAGAAAAGGAGTCACTCTACCCTACGCCAGGGATATAATGACCCAGGACACAGGGTATTTTAGCGCCATGATGCTCCAGGAAGGTGATGCGGACACCATGATCCATGGCCACTCGATTCCCTATGGAAAAGCGGTCAAACCGCTCCTCTCATGTATTGGAAAAAATGAAGGTAGATCGACTGTTGCCGGGGTCTATATGATGGTCTTCAAAAACCGGACCCTCTTTTTTGCTGACACAACCATCAACATCCGTCCAACTGAGCAGGAACTTGCCGAGATAGCGATCAGTGTTGCCGAATTTGTAAAAGAGTTTGATATCACACCAAAAGTGGCGATGCTTTCCTACTCTAACTTCGGCTCTTCCAAATCAGAGGATGCGGCGCGTATAGCCAGGGCAACGGCACTTGTGAAAAAGATGGATCCTGAGCTCAACATAGATGGTGAAATACAGGCAAACCTAGCCTTTAACACGGAACTTCGTGATGAGATATTCCCGTTCTCAAGCCTAAAAGGTGAGCCCAATGTCCTTATTTTCCCGGATCTCAATGCTGCCAACACCGCATATAAACTGTTTATGCGTCTCACTGAGGTGGATACCATCGGACCTATCCTTGTGGGCCTGAATAAATCTGCACACATCCTTGAGCGTGGGGCCAATGCTGACAATATCTTCAACCTCACAACCCTTGCCGCTCTAAAAGCCGGACAAAACAAGTAAGCTTCCTGCAGAACTCACTACGAGAAGGTTGGCGATGTTTCAACTATCAAGACCTTCTCGTAATATTGTTGCAAGACAGGCCCTACGATCGGCTTTTACACTACTACATGCCCCCCAATTCAACTGCGGTTGCAGGAATTACTACCTCACTGTGCAAGTGCAGCAGGGTCCTGTTAAGGCTTTTTCACGTATCACGAAGCAGAAAGTCTGACACCGAGAGTAAGCGACGAGGTGTACCTACTCTTCCAAGGCCTCAGCTAACAATTCCAGAATATGAACCGCCTTAACCTTAAGTTCTGCGTGGTTTATAATATCTTGTAATTGCAGGATACAGCCTGGGCAGGCCGTCGCAATATGAGTTGCCTCACTTTCAATAAGCCCCGAAATCTTTCGTGAGCCAATCGCCTTACTCGCATCATAGTGATATACCGAAAAGGTACCTCCGAGGCCACAACAACTGTCAGCACCTTCCATCTCAACAAAATCAACATTTGGAAGAGCCTTCAAAAACTCCCGAGGTTCGGGGGTGATCCCCTGGGTCTTGAGGTGACATGGATCGTGGTAGGTGACTCTTTTTCTTGTGGGCCACTTCTTCATCTCAGCAAGTTGTTCAAAAAGCCCCTGCTCCTGTAAAAACACACTGAAATCGACGACCTTATCAGTAAACGCTGACAGATCATCCTTCATAGTGCCATAATACTCACCAATACCACCATTACAGGACGCGCACGCTGTAATTACATAATCCACCTCCCGTCCGTGAAAGGCGTTCACGTTGATTTCAGCAAGTTCTTCAACCAGCCCCCCATCACCTGAGGACAGAGCCGGAATTCCACAGCATTGTTGTTCTCTTGGCAGATAGACAGAAAACCCCATGGAGTGCAATATGGAAACCATCTCCTCTCCTATTTCAGGATAGGCATAGGTAATAGAACAACCTGCAAAAAAACCAACTACTGGCTTACCAGGTCTGCCCTCGGTGTATTCCGGAACACGGTCAAAGAGATTTTTCACTGGAATATGAGGGACTGTTCTACCACTCATAATAGGAGATGGAAAACGCAGGCGCAGGCCACTAGCCTCAGGAACCTTTTTCAGAACCAGCGGGGAAAGCATTGCACCAGTTTTTGAAAGTGTCTTCATAAGTGGCTTAGAGGCAAGCACGGTTGAAACACCCTTTCCAATAAGGGACAACCCCTGTTTTTCAGTAATTTGACGACGGATTGCACCAACAATTTCATTCGTTGGAACCTTGTTAGGGCACTTATTCACACAGGATCCGCACATAAGACACATACTGATATCCTGTTGTAGTCGCTCATCCAGCTCAACCTTGCCATCAAGAATTGCAGCTGCAAGACTAATCTTACCCCTTGCCACCGCACCCTCTTTTTTACCCACCAGATAGGCTGGACAGTGAGCCTGACATACCCCACACTTAACGCACTCGCGGATTACCGACTCAAAGTCCTGTAGTGATTTATTTTTACTCATAGGTCCCCCCATCAACCCTTTCCAGACTGGGGCGCTTCCTCAGTAAATATTTTGCCGGGATTAAGTATATTGAGAGGGTCAAGGGCAGTCTTAATGCGCTGCATGTACTCGATTGTTTCCTTGTTCAATTCCATACTCATATATTTAGCCTTGGAAGTACCGATACCATGTTCCCCTGAGATAGAGCCACGAAGACGTACAGCCGCTTTGAACACCTCTTCCATAATAACTTCAATTTTTTCATCCATCCCCTCTTCGTTCATGTCGACCATCACATTCACATGGATATTCCCGTCTCCGGCATGACCGAAGTTAACAATGGGAACCTGATATTTTTTGGAGATGGATTCAAGGGCGCGAATCATATCGGGCACCTTTGATCTAGGTACAACAATATCCTCATTAAATTTATCAGGATTAATTTTACGAAGACTTGGGGAAACAATACGACGAACCTTCCAAATTTCTTCTGATTCCTCATCAGTTGTGGCAATACGAGTATCAAGCACCTGAAATGGTTCTATAATAGATAATATCTGTTCCGCCTGGCTGGTCAGGATTAACGGGTCGCCGTCCACTTCTATAATGAGTACAGCCTGACAGTTTTCAGGTAGGGGAATATCACTCTTATCCCGTATGCAGTCGATGGTTGCCGCATCTAAAAACTCCAGGGTGGTTGGAATAATTTTAGCCCCGATTATTGCTGAGACAGACTCTGCTGCTGCATCAATTGTTTCAAATTGTACCAGCATGGTCTTTTTAGCAGCGGGCTTTGGAATCAGCTTTAAGGTAATGCTGGTAATAATACCAAGGGTTCCTTCAGAACCGACAAAGAGTTTTGTAAGGTCATACCCAACAACATTCTTCAGGGTCTTACCGCCGGTACGGATAATATCACCGGTGGGAGTTACCACCTCAAGCCCCAGGACATAATCCTTGGTCACCCCGTATTTTACACAACGTGGTCCACCTGCACACTCCGCCACATTGCCTCCAAGGGTACTGTACTCTTTTGATGCCGGGTCCGGGGGATAAAACAACCCTAATTTCTCCACCTGACGCTGTAGCTCTGCAGTTACCACACCTGGTTCAACTTCTGCCGTCAGGTTGTCTGTATCAATCTCCAGGATCTTATCCATACCGCATAAGACCAGAACAATCCCACCATTAACAGGCAGACTACCGCCGGTAAAACCACTTCCCGCACCCCTTGGCAACACAGGTATTTTTTTGCTGCACGCAAGTTTTACGATGCTACTCACCTGCTCTGCAGAACTCACATGGACAACTGCGTCCGGCAGATGTTGCTCCTGAGTTGCATCATAAGAATGTGTAATTTTATCGGTGGTGTCCGTGGACACATTTTCCTGCCCTACAATTTTTATAAGCTCTTCAATCACTTCATGATTCATTTAACAGTATCCTTTTTGCATTGACGGATTGTAGATTCAACCGCGAGACAACCCTCGTTTCCAGCAAATATAGTATAAAAACCATCAACCATATTCTTTCCACATTTTTCTTTCTAAAGGGTCCCTTGAAAAACGGGGTAATGCGTTCAAATTCGAGACGTGCGATAAATTTTACCACAGGCATACAATTGATATTCCAAGGATAAAATTTTGAGTGCAACGATGAAGTTGGGTGGAACCAATTTTTCAAGGTAGCCTAAAGAGAACTATTCGCCTGTTTACACTTTTACTTCGACATACAACCCGGACAGCATGGAGTGAGGTTTTTTTGACAAAAAGAGTTCAACCCCCTACAATTAAAGGAGTATGCAGTTTACGCAAGCCAATGAGTATCTACTCACAACTTAATTAAGCAGATGGTTTCCTTCCCTTTCAGAGAGACAAGAATCACGAGTAACATACCGGTTTGGCTGAGATTACAGGCTAACAGTAATTTAGAACTGCACCCGGGCAGGATAGAGGCTAAAATTATTAACGTCTCAAAAGGTGGCGCTTGTCTGCTCACGCCCAAATTATTAATTGAAGGGAAACATCTCTTCTTCACAACCCTCAACAGCAGCCACAACCTTTTACTCCAATCCCACGAATCAATGGAGACACTGGGTGATTTCACCCTTACAGCCCATTCTGTCTGGATGGACAGCTGCCAGCATATGAACCAGCACTTCTTCAAGGTGGGAGTCTGTTTTTCAGCCCCACAAAATCATTTTTTTACTACCATCAAAAAACATCTACGCAACCTCTAAAGCTGCTAAACAGACAGTTGCAGCATATCCATAGAGCAACGCAACCACTCCTCTTAACCGTATGGTTACCGTATATTAAGGCTGGCCTGTTAAATCAGGTTGACAGATTATCTCTTAAAACGTTAACATAATTGATCATATTTTACGTTATTCTCTCTGTAAAAAGCCATATATACCAATACATTATGCCAATAATAACACTGAAGTTTAAAGACAAAAAGATAAGGGACTATCCTCTTGCTGTGGGCCAGAGCTGTACCATTGGCCGAAAAAGCTCCAATGATATCGTCATTGATAATCTTGCTGTTTCTGGTACCCACGCAAAAATAGAATCTGTCTCAACAACCTTTGTCATCCGGGATCTAGAGTCCACAAACGGCACCTTTGTTAACAAGAAAAAGGTTTCCATGCACAACCTACGCCATGGCGATGTTCTGCTCATTGGGAAACACGATCTGATCTTTGATCGATCTGACCTGATGAACAAAAAGAGCGGGGTTGACGATTTAGATGATGATAAAACCAGAATTCTGGACACTAACGAATACCGTACCCTTATCCACCGCGAGCAGGAAAAGGCTGAAATGAGGGCAAGAGAGGCTGAAGCTTCACCTTCTCTATTGAAGAGATTCACGACCTGGTTATTTGGTTGAGATAATTTCTCGGAATTAATTAAAGATAGGCCGAAAACTTCGTTTAATGCCTTTAAAGAAAATAGCTGTTTTACTCTTTTGCAGATCGGCCTGCAATTCCAGAAGCGCCTGGTGACGGGGATACACCTTCAGGCCGGAAGAAACATAACCCCGCGCTTTACTGAGGTTCATATTCTGCAGGGCTTTATCCCCCATGGTGGCATATCTATCAGCAATAGCACGTAGCCCTCGCTCAACGAGCTTACTCTCTGGGCGAATTTCTTTAATCTCATTGTAATACCGATATGCGCAGTCATCTGCCGGAGTGGTGTATCTCTTGGCGGCAAATGCATTTTTTGCCTTTCTGAGAAGACTGTCAATTACAGCCTGTTCGTCATCTTCAATTTTCTGCTGCAGCGCCAGAAGTTTTTCATTACCGGCTTCCACTTCAAGCCCCTTACTGATCCTGTCCCTTGCAGCAGTAACATCTCCCTCCTCAAGCTTTTTCAGAGCAGCAACCTCGTACCGCCTTGCAATGGTAGCCATACCGGATCTTGCGTCTTTATTTTCCGGATCAAGTTCGAGCACTTTTTTATAATAGCCAAAAGCTGAGTCTTCTTCAGGCAGAGTTAATCTATTCTCACCAAGGGCCTTTTCTGCCTTTTCCATAAAGATCCCCACAGCCCGCGCCATAATATCTTCGTCATTCAGTTCTTTTTCCACTATCACCTCAGGCTCAACAGGTATCTGCAGTGGTGTAATCTGAACAACCGGCTTCCTTTCAGGTTCGGGTACCCGCAACACCACTGTAGGCTGCAGCTCTTCGACAATGACCTGTTCTTCATTGTTCTGCCTTGTTGTAAAGGCCATTTTCACATAGGCCATTGCAATTATACAGAACAGTGCAGCGAACCCAACCAGTAGGCTATTCCTATTAAACCCCGGTTTCCAGTCTCCTCCAGCAGGAAAAGGCATTTCGACAAAGATTGTTTTATCATCGTCCAGAACAACCGTTGAAACTCTTGTATTTCCGGAATTATCGACTGGAGATAAACGCTGGATTTCCGCATCATGATCTACCTGAAAAAGTTCAAGCAGCAGGGTCTTAACCATTCTATTATCAGGACGTACTCCCTGTTCAAAAAAATACTCGTTAATATCATCGAGCATCTCACCGCAACTCTGATACCTCTTTTCTTTATCTTTTTGCAGGGCTTTACCGAGTATCTTATAGATTACCGGATCTTCCCCCGGCAGTACTTCCTCAAAGGGAAGATGCTCCACGTTGATACATTTTCTAATAAGGGTTGCAGTATCACCCTGATACATGCGCACCCCGCTCAGCATCTCATACAACAGGATGCCAATTGAGAAAATATCGGATCGGGAATCCACATCTCCCTCAACCAGCTGTTCCGGAGACATATAGGTAACCTTACCTTTCACGACTCCTGCCCTGGTGCGATTATCAAAGAGTTCAGCCTTTGCTACCCCGAAGTCGATGATTTTAACTTTCCCCTCGTAGGTAAGAAAGACATTGTGAGGAGTGAGATCTCTATGGATGATGTTCAACGGTTGCTGCTGCATATCCTTAAGATTATGAGCATAGTCCATACCTGCACAGATCTGCGCCGCGATAAAAAGGGCCTGATTGATACCAATGGTTCCACGATCACTCTTTGCCTGGGCCATGGTCGTGTGTAGATCCTTGCCAAAAAGATACTCCATGGCAATGAAGTAATGTCCTTCCTCCTCACCAAAATCGTAAACACAGGCTATATTTTCGTGCTGCAAAAGAGCAGCAAGCCGAGCTTCATCGATAAAATTGGCAACAACTTCCCCATCCCCTGCGACATCGGCAAGGAGCTGTTTTATGACAAGTGGTTTTTCAAAGCCCCCCGTCCCCACCAGTTTTGCCCGGTAAACCTCAGCCATCCCTCCGCTGCCAATAAGATCCAGCAAGGTGTATTTGCTACTGAGTTGTTCAGTATTATTTATATCTTTCAATTCTGGTGTACCGATTTTGGGAACCTGATTATGTCTGTTGTCTAACTTTCCCCCTAATAATATCATAATCCCTTTGATTTTCGACGATTAACTTATTAAATCTTCATGATATAGTATATTTTATTGAGCCGAAGAGAGTTTTTGGCCATGAATTCCATGAATAACCTGTAGGAAAGGCGACCAAATGATACCTACCCTCCCCCTTGAAGCTTGTTGTAAAACTGACGTTGGTTTGAAGCGCTCCCAAAATGAAGATACATGCGCAGTTAATACTGAACTCAACTTCTTTATGGTTGCCGATGGAATGGGGGGCGCAGCCAAAGGTGATCTTGCAAGTAAGTTTTTTCTGCAGTCCATTGAGGAAATATTCTTAACCACAGGGGTTCAAAAAGGGCCGAGCCTCAAAGAAAGATTTTACGCCTGCTTTGAAGACTCAGAGGAGGAACTTGAACAGCCTATCAATAAGGCTCTCAACCAAGCTAAAGACAAGGTCTATGCCTGTTTTGAAAACGCCAACAAGATCATCCAGGACCATATAACGAAAATCCCTCAACACGCTGGTATGGGGTGCACTGCAGAAGTGTTGACATTTACAGATCTGAACTATGTCATTGGCCATGTGGGAGACAGTCGCAGCTATCTCCTCTCACCAGGCACACCACTACGTCAGCTCACAAAAGACCATAGTCTGGTGCAGGACCAGGTCGACAGTGGAATCATCGCTCAGAAACAAGCGGGCAGCTCAGTTCTCAAAAATGTTCTTACCCGGGCCGTTGGGGTGGCACCCCACTTGGAGGTTGACATAATTAGTGGTCAGGCAAATCCTGGAGATATCTTCCTGCTCTGCTCTGATGGACTGTACAATATGGTCACTAATGAAGAGATTGAGGCCGTTTTGCTCTTTGATGCGCCCCTTACTCTCAGGACTGAAATACTTGTCAATATGGCCAACGACAACGGTGGCCGTGATAATGTGTCAGTAACACTCGTTTGCATTCCAGAGTAGAACATTCTCTTTCTAACATCTAGCAAACCATTCCGCTTTGAAATCAGTCTAGTACATTAGTTTATGACGGACTTTTTTAGGAGCATGGGAACAAATTGATGCAAGCAGGAAGGTGAAAACCACGGTGGGAGTCGTAGGCAAAAACTGATGGAAAGCAGCCCCAAGTAAAATCAGCTTAATACATGTGGCAATGCCGGAAATCTCTCTAAACACCTCCCGATGCCTCATCCACTCTGTGAAGATTAAGGCAAAACCACTGACAAAAACAAGGTAGAGATACAATCGAGGCAGGACGAAGTCATCTTTTAAAAGAAATGTCGTCAAAAAAACGGCAGCCCCGACCTGATGTAAAGCTCTGATAACAATAGAAAGGTTCAGAACCCAGTAGGGTCTTTCCCCAATCCTTCCCATTCTCTCTTGTTGAGTAGATTTATTTTCAAGCGACATCCAGTCCCCATGGCACACGTAACACATTAGCACATTAGCAACTAAAGAAGTGATTCCTCAGCAATCCCACGAACAGTTATATAGTCGGTTCTCCATAAAGAATCCACACCATTCCTCTCTCCATTTTTAGGAGCGACACCTACTGTTTCACAGCTACTACCCCGCACATTTCATGAAAGGCTCAGCTCAAAAACAATAATACACTTTAATATCTGACTGCTAGACTTGTTTTTGTCTTCAAACTTCTCGTCACAGTTTGCACCTTAAGCAAATGTATGTTTCTCACCCTGCGAGCGCACTGATATGGTCAGCTACCCTTCGTTTTAGTAGAGAGTTACACTT
The DNA here is from genome assembly GCF_054397165.1 of Desulforhopalus glucosivorans. Classification (NCBI taxonomy): domain Bacteria; kingdom Pseudomonadati; phylum Thermodesulfobacteriota; class Desulfobulbia; order Desulfobulbales; family Desulfocapsaceae; genus Desulforhopalus; species Desulforhopalus glucosivorans. The sequence continues at coordinate 5,163,249 of NZ_AP044854.1, read as the reverse complement.
TCAGGAGTAAACCACTAACCATCTCAATTCATGAAATATGGAGGATAGATATTAAAGCGATTGAGTTTTTTGAGAAAATTGCAGGTTAATTTGCTTTTCCTACTTTTTTTCAATATATTTTTATATCAGCTAACCCCGATGAACGGGATATGCACCTTCACTATATTATCATTATAGAAAAAGGTTTCTATGCCTTGCCCACCCTACACAATCCTTTGCGCGATCACTGCGGCCATAATTGTTCCCTGTTTTGGCCGGATCGCTCTAAATGGATCAGGAGTGGAAAATGAACTTTACAGATACACCATCCCCCTGATGGTGGGGGCAATTTCAGGGTTTTTCATTGGTCTCTTTCTTGACAAGTGGAAGGCCAGTATGACCCTGCTCGAGAAAACGAACAGACAACTGAAAACAGAAGCCAGGAGATCCACCATTGCAGGTTCCTGGCATTTTGCCCTTTTTGAGAAAAGTCATTCTATTATTCTGATCATAGATCCTGACACCGGTAAAATCATAGATGCAAATCCCCAGGCTGCATCCTTTTATGGATATACAGTAAAAGAGTTAAAGAACATGTACATCCATGAAATCAACACTGAAACCAAAGAAAAAATATTCACAGAACTGAAACTCGCCAACAAAGAAAAACGCAAGGTGTACTACTTTAAACACCGTCTCTCGAGCGGAGAAATTAAAGACGTGGAAGTTTTCACCGGCGCCATCAACATCGACAACACACCTCTTCTACTTTCATTTGTACAGGACATCACCCAACTCAATCGTCTGAGAGGAACCCTCTCTATTTGTTCCCATTGTAAGAAAATACGCGATAAAAAAGGTGGCTGGACAGAGGTTGAGCAATTTATTGAATCTAACACCGCAGCAAAATGCAGCCATGGGATATGTCCTACTTGTGTAGATAAACTCTACCCCAGCCATGCAAAAGACCCTCGAATTGAGGCCCTAACCACAGCTTCCTAATGGACTCGTTGTTTAAAGGTAATCCCTTTGTAATTAAGAACGACCCCTTCCCAGATAATATTCAGCAACGTTGTATCACCATCAATGCTGTCACCTTCACGAAGTATTGTATTATTTATAATTATTATCCGCTGAGCAGGGTCATCGGCAAAGGTGTGACCGGCCAAGACATATTCGGGTAAGGTCTTTTGTATATCCTGAGGCAACTCTCTTCGAAACTGGATATCCTCATACGTCTCTTTCGATTCTGGAGGACTATCAACCACAGAGACCCTTGGAAGTGCTTTTTTTGCATGACTTCTGACAATCTTTACAACCTCCGGATCAGGTCGTCCAGAAGAACCAGCTGATGAATTTTGTACTACAACATCACCTTCCTGTTGCGTAAAAAAATCATTACGTATCTCAATCCGGCCCAATCTAATACGCTGATTTTGCTTGGAGGTCTGCTTGAGTTCTTCTTGTTGACTAAAAAAGAAAACGCCTCCCACAGCAAGAATGACGACACAACCGAGCAACAACAGTCCTGCTCTGCTGGACAGCTTTAGACGTGATTTATAGACAGGTCCCCCGTGCACAATATGCAGGTGCGGGACACCCTCGTCCTGGCGTTCTTCTTTTGATTTTTTTAAAGCTTCAAGTATATAAGACATATCATTTACACAGACGATCTTTAAAAAATATCAACAGGTCTTTCGCCACCACTCAATTGCCATCTCTTTCTTTAATCATCTCGACCACCGTTTCCGGGAAAAATCGATCTATCTGCTTTTCAAAAAATCCACTATCACGGTTAAAGGCCAAATATAATGAGAGAGGCACCAACAGTACAAAGAGAGTAATAGCTGCAACAACCAGTATTTTATTGAACTCCCAACGACTACCGCTTGCAGCAATCACTTCCTTAACAGCCTTTTTTACTATCTGCGCATCAATATATGCCTTATTTTCAGCATAGGCTCCAAGAAGTGCCCTATCGCATATAACGTTTATGAGACGTGGCACACCACCGGAATATTTATTGATTATTTTAATGGCATTCGCAGGAATGGTAAGACTTCTTGGGTCCCCCCCCGCAACGGAGATTCGGTGCCGTATGTAAGCCGCTACATCTGTTGGCTGCAGTGAGTTTAAATGGTATCTGGTTGTAATACGCTGGCTCACCTGAGATAGTGCCGGTATCTTTAAAATATCCCGAAGCTCAGGCTGGCCGACAAGAACCACCTGTAGCAATTTTTGAGTATCTGTCTCAAGATTAGTAAGTAATCGCAACTGCTCCAGGACTTCGGTGTCAAGGTTCTGGGCTTCATCAATAATAACAGCCGTATTTCGGCCCTTTCCATGGGCCTCTAACAGATAGTTATTCAGCCCATCAATATAATCTTTATTGGTTGGCTGCTCACAAACAATGCCAATACCCAGCTCCTCGCATACTGTCTTGAGCAGGTCTCCAATGGTAAGCTTTGGGTTGAGTACCAGCGCCACATCAGTTGTTTCTGGTAGTTGCTCAAGTAGACAACGACAGACTGTTGTCTTTCCGGTTCCAACCCCACCCGTCAATAAAATGATGCAGCCTTCACTGTTTATCCCATAGAGTAAATGGGCTAACGCCTCCCTGTGCAGTTCACTCATATAGAGAAACCGTGGGTTGGGTGTTATAGCAAAAGGCTTTTCAGTGAGACCAAAATAGCGTGTATACATAGATCCTATGCCAACAACAATATGTTTAGAGTGCGAGAGAAAACGACACAACAGCCCTCCATTACAGGAATCCTTTTTTTAGGAAAAAAAAGACATAACAGGTAAATGATAAAATTATTAGTTACAAAATGCCATAAGAGATTCACTCGTCAATAAGGTGTCTGCAGATAACTTTCTATTTTTCATGTCTCTTTTCACAAGGGATCAGTTAAAAATATAGTCACCAACCTTCAGTAAAACTTCGGGAGGAAATATAGAAGTTCAACGTGAAACGGGTAAAGGATCGATGTTCCAGGTTACCATACCATTGGGGTTACAGGATATAAACAACCAGAAAGCAGATACAGGTATTATCAAAATCAGCAAGAAAAGAACTCTTCTGTGGATGACACCCTTGCCGTAGATATCCTTTTGAAAATACAGTACAGCGCTTGGAAATGCTTGGCACAAATGACTGTCTCACTTAACCAATAGGTACTCATGGTACTCATATCTGGTAATCCATATCTATTACTGGAAAAGATCGAACAATTTTTGCAGACTAGTGAGATGGAGCCTCGAGCTGCTTAAGAATATCCTGTATACCTGCAGAAATGAGATCAGGCTTTAGTGCGAGTTCCAGCTTCTTGGCACCACGTGCATCTACAAATGTATTCTCATACTGGACCGCTGACTTCTTCAAAATTTTGAAGCTTTTATCAAACAGTATAAAATGATAGTTTAAAACGCCGTAGCCTGCTGCCCCTGCTATAACAAGTGCAATAATTATTTTTTTCATGGTACGCCCTTCGTTAGTTCAATTGTAATATACAAAAGTTTACCTCATTTCCATTGCCTCGCAGGCTGACAGTAGTCGATAAGGGCACGTCGAGCAAGAGCATAATACAGGTAACTCCAGAGACTTACCAAACCCTTACATACACCCATTCAGTTACAACATTTTGAGATAATACTCTAGCAAAACAATATCCCTGCAGTTGTCAATTCTGCCTTGGATTCTCTTCAAAAACACCCCCAGGCAATCCATAGTCCACTTACACTATCGCTATTTCTTATTGTCATTCCTGCAAAATATTCTTAGCATAAGGCTATAGAAGTGATCACACTTGAGCATCTCAACGACTCTGTTCATTTTACCCCTGAAGTGGGAAGTAAACCGAGATTCTGCACACCGCCCTCTCGGAATTTTCGCTTACCTGAGGGATATAAGTAACTCCATAAGGTTTATGAATAAACAACAGGTAAGCGGCAACTTTAGATACGTGAAGACTGCGAGTAATTTTCAAAGGTTTTAACCATACAATTAATGACCTATGCCTATTTTTGAATACCGTGCACTCGACGCAAAAGGGAAGAAACTAAAAGGTATAGTGGATGCCAATAGTGAATCCCACGCCAGGACAAAACTCCGTTCCCAGGGGAAATTTCCCGTATCCATAACCGCCAGCACAAATAAACAGGGTGGCAAAAGTTCGGGTGGCCAGGGATTTACACTCTTTAGTAGAATTAAGCCTGGAGAAGTCAGTAATATAACCAGGCAACTGGCAACGCTGATGGGTGCAGGCATCCCCCTTGTAGAGGCTCTTGAGTCCCTCATCAAACAGACACGTAACGCCGCTCTTAAAAAAGTCATTGCTCAGATAAAGGACTCAGTAAACGAGGGTAACACCCTGACCTCAGCCCTTGGGGAACATCCGGGAGTTTTCTCAAGTATTTTCATTAATATGGTGAGGGCTGGTGAAGCCTCCGGATCACTTGACATCGTACTTGAACGACTTGCCGAATTCAGTGAAAAACAGGAAGCCCTTAAGGCCAAATTTCAGGCCGCTCTTGTTTATCCAATTTTCATGGCTGTTATCGGTACAGCTATTCTCTTCCTCCTCATCACCTACATCGTGCCAAATATTACCCAGGTGTTTGACGAGATGGACAAGGCCCTTCCACTCCCAACTCTTTTTCTTATATCTCTCAGTGACTTCTTAAAGTCATACTGGTGGATTCTACCAATCCTGTTTGTAATTCTGTTCACAGCTTTTCGCTTTATTATCAGTCTAGATTTTGGACGAAGGGGCTGGGACCTCCTCAAACTCAAAACCCCAGTTGTCGGTACCGTTATACAAAAGATTATCCTTGCGAGAATAGCCTCAACCCTTGGTAGCCTGCTTGATAACGGGGTGGGTCTCATGGCTTCAATGCAAATTATCAGGACCCTCGTAAACAACGTCCACATTGCTGGAGTAGTCGATAATGCCATGAAACAGATTGAAAAAGGGCAGAGTATGACCGTCGCACTTGACGACTCTCCATGGTTCCCGCCCATGTTTGTTCAGATGGTTTCAGTAGGAGAACAGAGTGGTAACCTGGAAAGCATGCTAAAAAAAGTTTCAAATGCCTATGAAAGGGATGTTGAAACGGCCATCATGGCCATGACCAGCCTCCTGGAACCTGCCATGATTGTAGTTATGGGGTTTGCTGTGGGTTTTGTTGTGCTATCGATCCTCCTGCCGATTTTCGAAATGAACCAGATGATAGGATAGACCGAAACTTCCTAACGTGTTATAGCTCCTGCTCTAAGTAAAATATTTTTTTGGGGGAGGATTCTTTCCCCCCCTCAATATTTATAATATTCATATCTTATTTTTGTAGAGCTCTGCAAAATAGGGTAAAATCAAAATAAGAGCTGAGACCAACAGTTAAAAACACCAACATAAGAGATGACAGATGAGGAACATATACCGAAATATTGGCATCGCGACACTCTTTATACACATCCTGCTTGCTACCTTTGCAACGGCGACCACCAACATTGACACCTCTTTCGGAGAAGATGGCTATATCCTGCAGGATTTTGGATACGGTGATGACGAAGCACATGCCATCGCGATTCAGAATGATGGGAAAATAGTTGTTACCGGTTACCAAAATAACGGGGCCATTAAAAACCTGATCGTCTCCAGATTTATGGAAGATGGAACCCTTGACACAAGTTTTAACTCAGACGGAGTCTACTCAGTCAGTCTTGGTAGTGGAGATACCATCGGAAGAAGCATTGCTGTTCAAGAAGATGACTATATCGTTATTGGTGGTTCCTCCTACGATACTGAAGGCACCAGAGTGGCGGTGCTACGATTGACGCCTGAAGGTAATCTTGACTCCTCATTTAGCGACGACGGTTTTATTTTGTTCTCGGAGGGTGATGGGGACATCTCCAGCACTGTAGTACAGCTCACCGACGAAGAGAAAGTGGTCGTTGCGGCTACCATCAAACCTGATGATTCAACGAGCTATGCATTTTTTGCAAGACTTGACACTCAAGGTGACCTGGACACAGCCTCTTTTGGTGATGTCGATTCAACCACAGGCTACACCGGTTATACCACCTACACAGACGAGTCAAATGATGTACAAATCAACAGCTTACTCGTCCTCAGTAGTAATAAAATTCTTGGTGGCGGCTCTTTTGCTGAAAATGAATCTCAAAAGGCAGGCCTTATACAACTTACTGATGGAGGCGTACTCGATACAAGCTACAATTCAGACGGCACATTGACCCTTGAACTTGGCGGCACATCATCGGTTATCAATGCTATGGAAGAAGGTTCTGATGGAAACATTATTATTGCAGGCGCAATAAACAATGGAGAATATGACGAAGCATTTGTCGGAAAACTTGAAGATGACGGCACGACTGTGTCAGATTTTGGAACGTCTGGAACCTACACAACAACCTACTCTCTTGACAACGCGATTAACGATATATCGCTTAACGAGAATGGTTTAATTGTAGCCGTTGGCTTCATGACCTCTCCGACTAGCAAGGATATCTTTGTACTGTCTCTTGAAGAAGATACAGAGAACCAGCTCACCGCAGTAACATTCATCACCACAGACATTGCTGAAAACGATGATATTGCTAACGCAGCCATTGCGCTAGATGATGACACCCTCCTCGCCACCGGCTCAGCCTCTAACGGAACTGATCTGGATATTGCTCTTTTGAGATTTGCTGGCAGTGACTCGCTAAGCAGTGACTCATCATCCAGCGAAGCAATTGGGTCAACAAATGGTGTTGTCACCTCCGGGTTTCGTCTTACCACAAAATCTGTCAGCTCCATAACCCGGGTTTCTGCCGTCTCAGGTGGTTCAATCACACAACTGAGTTCAGATGACACCGACACTTCAGAGGATGACGATGCTTCAGAGGATGACGACGCTTCAGAGGATGACGACGCTTCAGAGGACACCAACACGTTAACCATTACCCAAAAAGGTGTTGTCTACGGTACAACAGCACATCCTGAGTATAGTGAAGATGAGGACTCAGACGATTCGGGTGACTCGGTTGACGTGAGCGACTCGGACGACGACGATTCGGGCAACGATTCGAGCGGGGGGATCTTCCCTGAAGACTCAGGCTCTTATATCGTGCGACAGGGTTATACAAGCGATGGTGATGGTACAGACTCATACAGAAGTGATGTTGAAGGTATTACACCGGGAACCACCTATTACCTCCGGGCCTACGCTATACTCTCCGACGACACAATTATTTACGGCAATGAGTATAGATTTACAACGGACGATGCCTGCTTTATAGCAACTGCGGCCTATGGGTCAATTTTTGAGAAACACGTGGTTTTGTTACGCCAGTTCCGGGACAATTACCTGCTCACCAATAGTATTGGCGAACGTTTTGTAACCCTTTATTATAGATATTCTCCACCTGTTGCAGACAGTATCAGGGACAGCAGCGCACTGAAAGTAATTGTTAAAATCGCCCTTTTCCCTGCAATACTTCTGGCCATGTTTTTCGTTAAAACAACACTTATCACAAAAATATTATGTTGTAGTGCAGGCCTCGCCTTCACTCTACTTTTATGCTTAAAATATTTTACTTCCTTTAAGGTATCTGCCCCATGAAAAAACAACTGCGTATCTCTCGAACCTCGCGACTAAAAGATTCAGGATTCACCCTCATAGAACTCCTTGTAGTTCTGGTCATCATTGGGGTTCTCGCTGGCTATATTGGTCCCAAAATTATGGGCCGTCCAGAAGAAGCCAAAAGAACGAAGGCTGGCCTGCAGATCCGCGGCATTGAGACAGCCTTAAAAATGTACAAGCTTGATAACGGCAGTTATCCTTCCACCGAGCAAGGTCTTCAGGCCCTGGTCGAACCACCCACCACAGGCAAACTTCCTCCAAAGTGGAGAACAGGAGGTTATATGGAGAAAGGCAAGGTCCCTCTCGACCCCTGGGGCAATGAGTTTATCTACCTCAGCCCCGGACTCAACTCTGACTTTGATCTCAGCGCCTATGGAAACGACGGAGAATCTGGTGGCGAGGGAGACGCAAAAGATGTCAACAATTGGGAAATTGACTAATATTTTTAATGGAAGGGAGATTACCCCCGATAAACGTGGTACGTGACTTGTTGGCAACAAACAACTTCACGATTTTAAATATTGTTCCTGAGTTTCTCGGAGTCTACGCTACCTGTTTTTAAAACAGAAGTTCAGGAGTAAAGCACTAACACCTTCTGGTGGGGCAACAATTTTGGACGCGCAGAGCAATAGGGGATTCACACTTCTGGAGTTAATTGTCGTCTGTTTTCTCATCGGTATAATGCTTTCAATCGGGTCGCCATCCCTACGAAATGCCTTTTTCACAAACCCGCTTAAGAGCGCAGCAAGGCAGATGATCGGTGCCATTAATGAGGTGAGACAGAAGGCGGTTCGTAGCCAGGAACCCTACTACTTTCACCTAAGCCAGATTGAAAACAGAATCTGGTATGAAAAGGCTGTCGAAAAAACGAAAGAGGAGGAGGACCTTACGGAGGAAGGATTCGATTCTGACACACAGGAACTACAGTTCCCGGATTCAGTACGTCTTACAAAAATATGGATTCAGGATAGTGGAGTATCCTCTAAGGGGGAAACAACACTTTATATAAGTAAAAAAGGATATATGGAACAGGCAGCAATCCAACTTTCAGATGATTCAGGCAACTCCCTCTCAGTTCAGTGCAATCCATTTACAGACCCGATGACAGTTAGCGAAGAGTTCCTCCCAAACTAATTATTAAAAGTGAGTTATGTGTAATTTCAGACTACCCTTTCTCACAGACCTGAGACAAACTAAAACGGGCTTCACACTACTTGAAGTGATGATTGCCGTCTCAATTCTTTCAGTCGCCCTTGTGGCCCTTTTTGGCTCCCAGGCACGGAGTCTATCCCTTGCAACCGAGGCACATTTTAATAATATTGCTCCAATGCTTGCCTCCTATAAACTTGCAGAGATTGAAAGTCAGCTCATCCCACTTCAAAGCGACGAGGGGGATTTTGAAGATGATTTTTCGGGCTACTCCTGGGAAATTGAGGTTTCAGATGCTGCACTCGACAGTTTTGAGGCTCTGGATAATATTCAAAATCCTCTCCAGCAGGTTCTCTTGACTGTATCCTGGGAAGGGACAAATTACAGCTACACACTCACCTATTATGCCTTCAAGTTACAGTAATACAAAGGGCTTTACCCTTATCGAGCTGCTGCTTGCGATCTTCATCTTTGCCATAGTGATTGCTAGTGTATATGGGGCCTATAGGTCCACCTTCCATATCATTCAGGGGTCCGAGGCAACCCTGAACGAATCCCACAAAGCCCGCGCTGCACTTGAGAGAATAACAGAGGATATTACCGCAATTGTAACTGGCCCAGGCGGCTACCTGGTAGGAACTGAACGGGATATTGCAGGCAGCAGAGGCGATTCCATGACATTTATATCTTCCACTCATATATCCCTTGGAAGAAAGGATGTTATTAAGGGGGACGCCGTCATCAGCTACACCTCCGAAATCGATGAATCAGACAACAGTATGCGGCTCCTTCGCTCGGATGCGGTAAAAAAACCAGGTGCCACCGTTGAGGGCACCAATGGCACAGAGTATCTTCTCTGTAGCGGCTTGCAAGAAATCCGTTTCACCTATTTCAATGACGAGGGTGAGGAGACAACCAATTGGGAAACAGAGAGTACAATAGAATCAGACGGGACCGTAACAGGCCCGGAGCTGCCCGCCATGGTGTCCATTGAACTTGTTTTTAAGGGTTCAGGAACAGAGGAAAGCGGTAATCATTTCAAAACGGCTGTTGCTTTTGCCAAAAAACTTGAGGAATAAAATATGGAGCGACCAAAACTGCTCTGTATAAAACGTTTATCTGCTGGCGGGTTTACTACTCGTGGGGACGAACGCGGTATGGCACTGCTCATAACTATCATGACCCTAAGCCTGCTCGCAGCAGTGACCATACAGTACCATAAGGTGACCTGGCACAAGCTCATTGTTTCCGACAATTACAAACGTGGCCTACAGTTAAAATCAATAACAGAATCAGGGATTAACATAGCTCTTGCCACCCTTCAAAGTGATCTGGGTGAAAACATTTCAGATTCACTCCTCGACCCATGGGCACAACTGGAGGAGGAAAACTTCGATGCACTCTTCCCAGCCGGTGAACTGCGGTTAACAATCGCAGATTTATCAGGGAAACTACAAGTAAACAGTCTGGTCGAAACAGAAAATTCGGGTACAAAGGCGGAAAACAGTGGTAAATCTGATGATTTACGTACTATATTGAAAAACATTCTCCTTTCGGAACAGTTTAGAATTGAAGATGAGACAGAGGTAACAGAAATTATCGATGCAATTGTTGACTGGATTGATGACGACGATAAAGAATCTGACCATGGTGCTGAAACCAGCTACTACCAGGCGCTGGATGAACCATATGCTGCAAAAAACGGCCTCATCTATAACCTTGAAGAGCTTCTGCTTGTACGGGGAATCACCCCGGAGATTTTTTACGGAACCAAGGAGAGTAAGGGGTTGCGCGACCTGCTTACAGTGTATGGTGATGATGGGAAAATTAATATTAATACCGCAGACCCACTTATTGTACAAGCAATGAATCCACTCATAACTGACAGCCTGGTAGAGCAGTTTGACGAGTATAGACGGGATTCAGATAATAGCAGCAACTTGAGTGACACAGGCTGGTATGTAAATATTGGATGGCCGGGCGATATAGAACTTGATACAGATTTATTAACAACAGAGAGTCACTATTTTCAAATATTTGCAACCGGACGATTTGATACACTTACATGGACTATGGTGGCCGATGCAGAGCGTACTGAAGAGGGAACGCTTGATATTTTGAGAAAAAAAGTGGAGTAATTAATGGCTGACACTATTTTTTGTCTCGATATCCACGAAGATACGATCGTCGCACTTGCAATCGACAACAGTACAGACGCGACCGTTGTACAAGGCTGTGCCAAAAACAGTCTTGAGACAGCGCCTTTTCCTTCCCTTTTAGAAGATCTCAAAGAACAGACTGGCTTTACAGAAGGTGGCAGTCGAATTGCCTTTGGTGCCGAACTCTTTTCCTACAGAACACTGACGCTTCCCTTTAGTGATAAAAGTAAAATAGAACAGATCCTGCCTCTCGAACTGGCAGATGCGTCTCCTGTGGATGTAGACGATCTGGTTATCGATTTTGTGATCAGCAAGATAACACCAGAAGGGACAGAGGTCCTTGCGGCCATGATAGACAAAGAGGTCTTCACAGACTGTCTGGCGTCCCTCAATGGTGCTGGGTTAGATCCCGAAAAAATAGGTATTAGCGGGGTTGAAGAAGCGATTGCTCTGACCCACGGTGAAGAGACCGACTTTATCCTTATTGATATCGGAAGCAGCTGGGCCACTGTGATTGTGGTCAAAGAAGCAAATATCGCCCTTATCCGCTCTATATCTACTCCACCTGAAATCTTTGCAACAGATACAGAGATACGAAATACCGACTTTGCCCTCAATATCAAACAGACACTTCTTATATCCGGTATGTTTGATATTCATAACAAACAGTCCGTAGTCTTTTTAACAGGTACCCTTTCTCCCTATCAGGGACTTGCCGATATTTTATCCACAACTCTCGAAGATGCCGTAGTAAAACTATACATACAAAGCCAACAACCCCTTATAAAAATTGCTCCAGAAATCGAATCATCTTATGCTCCTGAAGAGATGGACAGGGTTCTCACTTTAGCTCAAAGTCGAACCACTAAACAGAACAGCTTTAATTTTCGTAAAGGGGCTTTCAAAAAGCGAAAAACGCCAGGCGACTACCGCTCCCTGTTTTTCAGATTTGCAGTCCCTGCCCTTGCTATTCTTATTTCAGGCATCGGATACTGGATCTATACCTACACCAGTCTACAAAGCCAACAGGACGAACTCAATAAGCAGATCGTACAGGTTTTCAAGGAGACTCTGCCTGGAGTCACACGCATTGTGAACCCCATTCAACAGCTTTCAGTAAAAAATAATGAAATTAAAACAACCTACAGGCCTGGGGGTTTAAGTGGTTCAGAACTTACCATAATAGAACTGATGGCAGAGCTTTCCAGCCGTATACCAGCAGCCTACCAGGTAACTGTTGTCCGCCTGGTCGCCGATACAGAGGTCATACGGATAAAAGCCATCACAGTAGACTTTAACACAGTAGATAACGTCCAGAAAGAACTTGAAAAATCACCTTTTTTCAAGAGTGTTTCTATCAGCTCGGCAAACCAGTCCCCAAAGGGCGATGAAGTGAGCTTTGAACTGAAAATTCAGCGCACCTGATACCAAATATATGAACCGCTTAATTGACAAACAAACCCTGCAAAAACTTTGGGATAAGTCGGGACTTCAAAACCTTGAAGCCCGGGAACGACTATTTCTCGCAGGGGGAGTACTATTCCTTGTTTGCTTTATGTTTGTTCGGTTCGCTATTATCCCTGTTGTTAGTGCCAAAAGCCGCCTGGAGCAATCTACTGAGAGAAAAAAACAAGAATTGGTAGAAATTAAGGAACTTCAGCAGGAATACCTTACTCTGAAAAAGGAAGAAGGTACTATTCAGGCGATGATCAATAAACGGGGACCAACCTTTTCCCTGTTCACCTTTCTCGATCAGCAGGCAGAGCGAGTTCAGGTAAAAAAACAAATCAAATACATGAAACCATCTGTAACAGAGGGCGAGGACAGCCTAAACGAGACCATGGTTGAAATGAAATTCCAGCTCATCACCCTTGAGTCCCTTGTCGGTTTTTTGAGACTGATCGAATCAAAAGAGAATGTGGTTTTTGTAAAACGGATCTCAATCCAGGAAAATAGCTCTGAGACAGGTTCCCTCGATGCTATTTTACAAATAATCACCTTTGAGGAGAAACAGTGATGCCAGTCAAATCATCGACTCGATTCTTCTTATATATCGGGTATGCATTTATAATAACCCTGGTACTTCTCTACATTCGCTTTCCAAGCGGAGAATTTAAATCATACTGTGAAAACAAAATTGGCCAGGCACTAAAAGACACAACATGTTCCATTACACAAATCCGCTATCACTTCCCTATCTCAGTGGTTCTAAAAGGGGTTGACCTGCATAAGACAACAGGCGAGCAGCAAACACACATTGTGATGGATCAGATAGCAATACGACCCCGTATGAAATTTTGGAATAGTTTCAAAATTACAGGTGAGGTCTATTCAGGCAGGCTCTATTCAACCCTTAGATTTAGCCGTAAGACCAGCAGTTTTACTCTCACAGATACAGTACTCGTTGGCCTCAACCTTGAGGAAATATTAAAAGATCAGGGTATCACCAATAGAAAGGTTCAAGGCAAACTTGATGGATCAGGCACCTATGAGGCAAAGATGGTATCTCCTTCAAAGGGAACCGGTAAGGCTCGTATCGCACTCACGAAAGGAAGTTTTGATCTGATACAACCTGTATTATCCCTTTCTTCCATCAACTTTGAAAAGATTACTTTTGACATATCATTTGAAGAGTATCTTGAACTACAGCAGGGAAAACTCAAAGGGGAAAACATCAACACCAGCTTTGAGGGAAGTCTGAACATAATGAACTCGTTACAGGACAGCCGTTTAAGACTATCTGGGCTTTTGGAACCGAAACAGGAATTTTTACAAAGCCACCCTGCGGAAGCGAAAATGGTAAAACAGTACGCAAAACGTTTTAGAAAAAATGGTCTCCCGTTTAAAATGGGCGGCACACTATCCAATCCGACATTTAGATTTAGTAGGTGATTTTATGCAAGGTCGGAGCTCAAATATAGTTATACTCTTCCTGATTACGATCTTCAGTATTATTTCAGTTGAGGGTTTCTACCAGGCATTGGAATATTTTGTCTTCCAAACCCCGGTCGTATCAGAAGAAGAAGTCCGTACTGACAAAACAACAGCTGTAGCTTCACAAAGGAAACGAGAAGAAAAAAGACCTGATTACCGCATAATATTACAGAGAAATCTCTTTGGTAGGCCAGACGACAAGAGAGCTCCTGAGCAGGCTAACCCTGCTGAAGAAACAGCTCCTCAGGATAAAGCAGAGTTAGGCATTGTTCTCATGGGAACAATAAGTGGTAGTGACAATAGTAATCGCGCATTTATCCTCACTAAAAACACCAGAGAGCAAGAGCTGTTCAGTATCGGGGAGGTTGTAGAAGGAGCCCTCATTAAGGATATTCAGCGAGGGAAACTCGTTCTATCCATAGATGGGAAAGATGCCTTCCTTGATATGAGTGAAGCCGCAGAGATGAGAGCCCGCTATGTCCCCCCAAAGACATCGACTAAGAAGTCAGCGCGCTCAGCAACTCTTGGCGGAAACAACAATTCGACAAATATTAATTCAACAACCGTCCCAAGACGTCGGGTAGTTCGAAGGCCTCGTGCCACCCAAAACAGTCCAAGATCCACTGAAAATTAAAGACATTGCCATGTATAGATATAAACTTGAGCTTCCACAAAAAGATAATGTTTCACTAACGTATGGTGGAAAACGTATGAACAGGTTTCAATATATTGTCCCCCTCATCCTGCTCTGCCTCAGCTTATGCCCGTACCCAAAGACTGCCTTTACTGAAGAGCTTCCACGCCCTCTTGCTGAAACCACATCTAAAAACAATCACAGCGGACAGCACATTATCATCGATTTTGATAGTGTAGATATCCATCTCTTTATTAAGTTTATCAGTGAATTAACAGGCAAAAATTTTATTGTTGATAAAACTGTTCAAGGGAATGTCACTATCATCTCACCAACACGTATCTCTGTTGATGAGGCATATAGAGTCTTTGAGTCTGTTTTAGAAGTGCATGGCTTTACCACGGTTGAATCCGGTGCGGTTACAAAGATCCTCCCATCTGCACGGGCCCGTTCACAAAACGTGAAAATGTTGAGTAACGGCATATCGGGAACTCCGGAAGACAAAATTGTCACCCAGATTGTCCCCTTGAAATACAGTTCTCCTACAGACTTAAAAAAAGTTCTGGCTCCCCTTGTCTCACAGACTTCCGTGATCATAGCCCACACCCCGTCAGGCATGTTGATCATAACTGAGACAATGTCCAACATTCAAAAACTTCTGGGCATTATAAATCTGCTCGATGTTGAATCAAGAGAAGACGAGGTTGCCGTAATTACACTCCAAAATGCCTCCGCTGATGCGCTGGCAAAGATTTTAACAACGATCTACCAGAAATCCAGAGTCACAGCCAAAGATGGATCAGCAAACAGTGGGGGATCAATCAAAGTAGTCCCCTATGAGCGCGTCAATGGCATTATTGTTCTTGCCAATTCCAGTGAGATGGGGCGTATCAAAAGCCTCATCAACATGTTAGATACCAAAGTACAGCGAGCTGACGGCAATATTCACGTGTATTACCTGCAAAACGCCACCGCCGCTGAACTCGTCAAAGTACTTAATGCGCTTCCCGAAAAACAGCCGCAAGGGCAGAACACCACAGGTAAAGCTGCCGCCATCTCTAAAGATGTAACGATTATGGCGGACGAGGAAACCAATGCACTTATCATCACAGCAACAAAGGATGAGTATGTTGTTCTTGAGGATGTGATCAAGAAATTAGATATTCCAAGAAGAATGGTCTATCTCGAAGCGCTCATAATGGAAATTGACGTTGACAACACCCTTGATTTGGGTGTGGAATGGGCAGCGGGAGGTGAATTTTCTGACAGTACAGGTGCACTAGCCACAGGTTTTAGTGATGATGGTAAATACTCCTATCTTGACGGTATTGATCCATCAAATCCCTCTCTAACAGCCGAGGGATTTTCTCTTGGGGTCCTTAAGCAGGGCATTGAGCTTGGCGGAGTCACCTTTCCCAACATCGCAGCAATACTCACCGCTGTTAAAACTGATTCCAACGTCAATGTTATTTCCACACCCCAGATCCTCACCATGGACAATAAAAAAGCAGAGATATCTGTTGGCCAAACCGTTCCATTCATTACCAGCAAAAACACAAATGCAGCCGAACAGAACTACACACAATACGAGTATAAAGACGTTGCCACCAAACTTTCAATTACCCCTCACATAAACCAGGCAGACTCCTTGCGACTGGAAATTGAAACAGAGGTCGTCAGATTAAAGAGTGGTGCTGATCCTGAGACGCCGACGACTTTCAAAAGGACAGCGACGACCACAGTTATACTACGAGACCAGGATACCATCGTAATCGCCGGTATTATTGGCCATGATGCTACAGAAAGTGAATGGAAAATACCACTCTTAGGCGACATCCCATATCTAGGTTGGTTGTTTAAAACCCATTCAACGACAGATAGAAAAACAAATATGTTCATTTTTATCACTCCTCGTATTGTCCGAAATCCTGCGGAGATATTCGCCGTTACTCTCAAAAAAGAAGATCAACTTGGAGCAGTCCTGCCTGCCGTAAAAAACGAACTACACCCTACAGAAAACCCCATCCATGCAGAACAGCTTACGACAACAGGGTTTGATAAACTTATGGAAGGTAAACTTCTAGAGGCGAAACAGTTTTTTGAAGAAGCACTTCAGATTGATTCTCAAAACCCATACGCACTCATGAACTTAGGAGTCGTCTACGAAAAGGAAATGCATCCACAACAAGCTCTAGTAATGTACCGGGCCGTTGTCGCAACAGGCTCAGAAAAATTAGCTGAGAAGTCGAGTGATCCAGAAGCAACTGGTCGGACCATCGTGGAACTCGCACAGGAGCAGATTCAACGCCTCGAGAACAATAGCGCAACACAGTAAGAAATAGGCATATTTGAATGAAAAAAATTGGTCAATTACTCATAGATAATTGCGGAGTCTCAAAAGATGCTGTGGAGGAAGCTCTTAAAACCCAGGTGGAGACCCACATTCCCATAGGGGAAATACTGTTAAAAGAAGGTGAAGTTGATGAGTTAAGTCTCCTGAAAGTACTTGGTGAACAATATGGAATCCTGGTGTACCGGACACTACCA
The DNA here is from genome assembly GCF_054397165.1 of Desulforhopalus glucosivorans. Taxonomy (NCBI): domain Bacteria; kingdom Pseudomonadati; phylum Thermodesulfobacteriota; class Desulfobulbia; order Desulfobulbales; family Desulfocapsaceae; genus Desulforhopalus; species Desulforhopalus glucosivorans. The sequence goes on along the minus strand of NZ_AP044854.1, from coordinate 5,146,203 downwards.
ACAGAAATACAGATGGAATTTGCTGAAATTATACCCATCAGTTTTCTTAAACAAAATATGATTGTACCAATCATCACATCAGATGATAAGTATATCGCCATCAATAACCCCCATAATTTTCAGGCCCTTGATGACCTGCGCTCACTACTTTCTCTTAAAACTTCAAAAATAGTACTCGCACCATCTCAACAAATCATCAATGCAATTAACTTTGTCTACGATATGACCCCAACCTCCGCTGACGAGGTTATGCAGGACATTGATGATGAGGATCCGGAACGACTCTTCTCTGAAATTGAGGAGGTGGGTGATCTCTTAGATGATACCAGTGACTCCCCTGTTATCCGGTTAGTTAATCTTATGTTTTCCCAGGCTGTTCGTGACAACGCCTCAGATATTCACATAGAACCATACCAGAACAGTTTAAAAATCAGACAGCGGCTCGATGGAATCCTCTATGATATGCTGCGCCCTCCAAAACATGTGCAGTCCGCACTTGTTTCCAGGGTTAAGATCATGGCAAAACTCAATATCGCCGAGAAAAGACTCCCCCAGGATGGTCGTATTGAACTAAAGGTTGCCAATAAGGAAATTGACATACGTGTTTCCACCCTTCCCACAGCCTTTGGTGAGCGTGTGGTTCTTCGTTTACTGCATAAGTCTTCGGTAATGATTTCCCTTGGGGATTTAGGAATGCCAGAAGACAGATTTGCAACCTTTGACAAGGAAATCAGATCGCCCAATGGTATTGTCCTTGTTACCGGCCCCACAGGTTCGGGTAAGACCACAACACTCTATGCAGCACTATCGGCAATCAACAACACAGATATCAATATTATTACTGTTGAAGACCCAATTGAATACCGTATTAGCGGCATTGGCCAGGTTCAGATCAATCCCAAAATAGACTTGACCTTTGCCTCCGGCCTGCGCTCAATTGTACGGCAGGATCCGGATGTTATCCTCGTCGGGGAGATACGTGACACAGAAACAGCTGAAATTGCAATTCAATCTGCCCTTACCGGTCACCTTGTGTTTTCTACCCTCCACACCAACGACTCGCCTGGTGCAATAACACGCCTGCGTGACATGGGAATAGAATCCTTTCTCATTGCCTCATCGGTCAACGCAATACTCGCCCAGCGGCTGGTTCGAATAATCTGTGAACACTGTAAGGAAGAATATACTCCTTCCTCTGAAATGTTTGCACGTATTGGACTTGAAGGAGAGGAATATCATGAGCATAAAGCGTATCGAGGCAGGGGATGTGCGAAATGTCATAGTACCGGTTTTAAAGGACGCGAAGGTATCTATGAACTCTTACACATGACCCAGGATATGAAAGCGCTGATCCTCCAAACCTCAGACGCCAATGCAATCAGAAAGAGAGCTATCGAAAATGGCATGATCACCCTGCAACAGGCTGGTGCTGAGAAAGTCCTCCAGGGTGTGACAACCATCGAAGAAGTATATCGCGTATCCCAAGGGTAAATTGTAAGTTTATTTCCGCACTACACTATTATTTGTTATAATACGCGCTATTCCACATGTATTTTCTATGGTCCAGAATAGTACAATAGTATGGCTCAAGATTCCGAAATGAAGTGTTTTAACCCTGAAATAAAACGAGATATACATATATCATCACATACATACGTCGTGAATGATAAATACTATTTGATAGATTTTTCTGCTTGGGATAAGGAAATTAGAGATTGGCTTGCCAATAAAGAGAGACTTACATTAGGAGATGAGCACATGCATGCCATAAATTATCTCCGGACTACATATGGACAACATTACAGGCATCCATCTCTCAGAGCCGTTACCTCTGAATTATCAAAGGAATTTGGAGCACCAAAAGGTACCCCAGGATACTTCCATACCCTCTTCCCAAAAGGTATTCACCAAGCATATCTTGTAGCCGGTCTTCCAATGCAAGATAGTTGCTGTTAAACTGTCTGACGATCTTGATATATGTTCTTGCTGCTATCCCAGAATTAATATTTTTCTAATTAATTCACACAGGGAAGACTCTAAGAATTTAGAAAGACGCTCGCCATAATTGACCGAATTTACGAGTGCGAATTACATGATCAGTTAACCTGTGTAGTATTGAAGATTACTCGACAGCACAGCATACGTAATGAGAACCAGTAGTGAAAGAGTCGAGCCTATTGACCAGTAGACCCAACCCTTCTCAAATTTTATGATTACCACTTCTGAATCCGCATACCGTCTTAATCCGCGAAACAGTCCAGGTAGCATCCCGAAATAGACTGATAAAAAGAGTAATATATAGATGGGATAACCAATGTAATTGTACCAACCTTGCAAGATATCAAACGGACAGTGGTGGGTGGGAAGTTCGTAAATGTATATTGATACAAATGAAATGATCGAAGCGAGTACAATGCAGAAAAACAGTCCACCTACAAGAGTTGTCAAATAGCGTAAAAAGCTTGAGTTACTATGCAGTAAGGCACATGTTACACAGAGATACACAGCAGCAGTGCCATAAAAAACAGCCATAGATGTTCCAACGGGAAAAGCCGATAGTGAGGCAATAGTACCAACACTCTCACTACCAAAAAGGGATCCGCAACAGGAGGTGATAATAGCAGGTTCCAATCCCATAAAATATTCAAGTTGCAAACCCAGATCGGCTGCAATCATGGGTGCAACGACAAGGAGAAGTATATACTTGAGACGGACAAAGGGATAGTCCTCAAGACTCTGGTCAACCATATTGAGCGATACCCAGAAAGCCGAAATAAAAAGTGTCACAATTTTAATCAGCAGAGCGTACCAACCAACAGGATTTGCATTGAGGGAACCCGTAGCGCACATTGCCCCCACAAAGAGTCCATGAATATCATCCATGGTGTAAACAAAAAGAATAGTGGAGACAATCTGAAACCCAAGGGCCCAGTTGACGAGTGTTGCTACAAGGTAGGTTTTACGCTCAAGTTTAAGCTGATATTCCGAGCTACTGCTAAAATCCCATTTCACAAGGATCTGCCACCCTGTAATTGTGGCATAACTCACCATCAGCAGGGTGATAACCGCACCTATAATGAGCCCTATTATACCGGGATGTAAAATCACCTTTCTACCACTCTCTCAAGACAGCCATCTCGCATAAGAACATGTTGTGTCACAAATCCACTCTCAGCAACATATGGGTCATGGGTGGCAATGACCACCGTCTTACCATCGTTATTTAATGTTTCTATAATATCTAAAAACTCCCCCGCTAATTCCCGGTCAAGATGGGCAGTAGGCTCGTCTGCAATAAGAACCTCCGGATTATTGATAAGTGCCCGTGCAATTGCAACTCTCTGTTGCTCACCACCAGAAAGCTGCTTTACCTTCATCCGTTGTTTATGGGTAATTTTTAACGTTTCCAGAATCGGAAGGGCTCTTTGTCGCATTGACTTAAATGAAATCGGTAGAGGATAGAGGGGAAGCAAAACATTTTCTAAAACGCTAAGGTCACGGATAAGATTGAACTGCTGAAAGATAAAACCAAATCTCTCACGCCGTACCTCTGTTAAAAATCGTTCAGGCAACTTAACAACATCTTTTCCGGCAACATGTAAACGTCCACTTGTCGGTCTGGCCATACAACCGATCAGACTCAAAAGTGATGTTTTCCCTGATCCACTTGGCCCTGTAAGTGCAACCACCCCACCCTTTTCAATAGTTAAAGAAACAGCTCTCAGTGCATTAACTTCACTGACTTCTCCCCTGTTATAAATCTTCGATACTTCGGAAAGTTTAATTAACCCCATACTCAGCTAGCCCCTCATCACAGTATCAGGATCAGTCACAGCAGTTTTCCATGTTGGTAACACAGTGCTTGCTATATAGGGAACAACTGTGAGGAAAAACATGGTGAGAACGTGCATTACATTCACCGATGGGATCAACTCAAATGCAGGAAAGAGTATCGACCAACCTTTCATAATAGAGGACAGAATAAATGCATCAAAGTAAAAAATATGGAGATATGAGAGTAGTATTCCGGTTAAAAATGAGATCAGCGAGACAACCACGCCCTCCCAAAACTTTAAAACCAGAATATCTCCAGTATCCCAACCAATGGCTTTTAGTACACCTATTTCCTGTTTTTCCCCTGCGCTGATCCCGGTGGCCTTATCCCAGGCCATAATGCAAAAGGCGAAAAGAGCCGCACAAAAAACCGTTAGCATCATACCGCTCCGCCAGTTAAAGACCATGTCATAGGTACGGGTAAGTTCCGTCTTCGTTATCGGTCTTGTATCCGGGTACATCTTTTTTATTTTAGTGGCAACTGTTCCTATCTCGTTGCGGTTAGGGACCGAAATTGTAAGATCCGTTGCCCTATTCGGGGGGAATCCAAAAAAGTTAATAACAGCAGAGTCACTTAAGACGATCAGGTCATTAGTCAGCAGACTCGAATCAGAATCAAATAGTCCAGTAACCTCAAAGAGCTGTGCAGTATTCGTACTATCCATCAGAATTATCTCTTTTGAGTAGTCCGCACCCCTTAAAGCCGCTACACCTGCACCAAGGGCGCACTCAGAATCGGTCTCTGGCAAGGAGCCATCCAGTAAATCCAACCCCTCAACTGAGCCTCCACTCCCGATAACTGTGTAGTTAACCTCAACCAGTGGGTCGTAGTAGTATCCCCAGTAACGTGGGGTAACGTCCCCCACTCCACGAATTTTCCTTATCTTTTCACCATAGTCGAGGGGAATAAGATCATGCCGCCCTCCCATAAGTTTCTGGACGATTATATCCGGCACACCTTGCAGTATCTGGTGTGCCTCGGTTCTAAGGGCATGGGTGAGAAAGAGAACAGATGCAAGAGTCGCCACTGTAAAGCTATAGGCAAGCATAATAGCTATAACTTTTGACTTGCGTCTGAAAAGAGAAGATAGGGCATATTCTAAAATTTTCAGATGTCGTATCACTGTTCTTTTCCTTGGAATAACTGAGGAGGGGCCATTATAGTTCCGGCCGGAAAGTGTTCGAAGGATCCTGGAAATTCCTGAAATGCACTGAAAAAATCAGCCTGAGATGGGTGCCGTGTGTATCTTGCCTCTGTCCAGATTGCAAAATCTGTGAGCCCCAGCTTTACAACCAATTCCTGCTTTGCTGCCAACATCTGCTGGTCTTGAAGGTGATAGCGCACCTGCCCATGAGCTAGCATAAGTAGAATGGCTAAACATTCCATGAGAATAAACCCTATAAAGACTTTACTTTTTAACATATTTTATTACACATATATTCTCAGGTTTCTAACACATCACAAGATTAATCTTAATCTATCATCGACTCATTTGTTACAAGAAAAAAGGGGAAAAGCTATGCTAAATTATTTTAGACCAATTCTTGTCTCACTGGCTGCAGCACTCCTACTTGCAACTCACCTGCAGGCAGCACCAGTAACAGACATAAAACCGGATGAAAAATGTAAGGTCTGCGGAATGTTTGTGGCAAAATATTTGCCATGGATAGCTCAAATTCAATACGCTGGAGACGATGTTGCAATGTTTGACGGTGTAAAGGATATGATGGCCTACTACTTTGAGCCTGAGAATTTTGGGGGCAAACATGGTCAAAAGGCTACCGCAATTTACGTCAAAGACTACTACACCCAAGAATGGATCGACGGCAAGAAAGCCTTATACGTTGTAGGCAGTGATGTCATGGGCCCCATGGGACATGAACTTATCCCATTTAACTCACAAACAGCTGCTGATAATTTTATGAAAGACCATAAAGGAAAAATGATCTACCAATTTGACCAGATTACCCTCGAAAAGGTAACCAGCATGCGTTCGGGTATGAAGATGAAGGGCAAGATGAAAAAAGATGGTCATGAAATGCATGACCATTCAGGTACAATGGACCATTCAGGTTAATAGTCGATTCCCCTGTGATAAAACCATAGGTTCCCACGGGGGAATTATAAAGTTATCATTCACTAAGCATTCAATAACCCGCCATAGAACCAATAAACAACAGATCGTTCAATCTCTACAATCATCAGGATAGCATCTGCCCCTTTACCTTCTCACATTTTTGTTACAACCACACCAAATTGAAGACGGTATTACCTCAATCACTCACGGATCTATTTGATGAGCGACTATCACTACGTGACACAATCAACATAAAACACTGTTTTTAATATATTTTCTGATTCCGGCCAGGATAGTAAACAACTGGCACATCATTTGTAATAAAAAGAATGTTGCGAAGGTTAATCGTTATGTGTAAAAAGGATAACGCGACAAGGGTTTACTGTAAACCTTCAATATTGGTCTACTTTTCCTTATATAATTATAACACCTGCAATAGATCCCCAAACTGCTTGCCCCGGAGGCGTAACATGAAACGACGATCCCTTATTCTCGGCTTACTTTTAATATTTTTTGGCGCGCAGATATGTGCTGCAGAAACAATCTATCTTTCTTCAGCTGCAAGCATGACAGATGCCATGAAGGAAATTATCTCCACCTTCTCAGCTGAACATAAGGATGACAAGATTCTGCCAAACTTTGCATCTTCCGGCTCCCTTGCAAAACAGATTAATCAAGGTGCTCCCGCCCATCTCTTTATCTCTGCCAATCCTAAATGGATGAAGTTTTTGATTGACAACAAGGCCATAGCTCCAGAAACAAATCAGGTTTTTGCATACAACTCTCTGGTCTTTGTTGGCCAAAACCTTGAGGTTACAAACCTCAATGAAATAACAAAATTTTCCCGCATTGCCATAGGCAGCCCAGGCAGTGTTCCAGCTGGGCAATATGCAAAACAGGCAATGGAAACAGCTGGAATGTATAGTGATCTTGAAAATAAAAAAATCCTCGTCATGGCAAAGGATGTACGTCAGGCCCTGCTTTATGCAGACCGAGGTGAGGTTGATGGAGCATTTGTCTACAAAACCGACGCACTTCTTGCCAAAAACGCCGCCATAGCCTTCACTGTTCCTGACGACCTTTACCCAAGAGTCAAATATCCTATAGCCCTCACCCCACTCGGTATAAAAAGCGCCCTAGCCAAACAACTGTATGACTTTATGACCAGTGATAAAGCTCAAACCATCCTTGAAAAGTATGGCTTTAAACCAGCCAAATAATAACTATGTTTTTTTTACAGCCCGATGACATCACCGCCATTCGACTGTCGTTAATGGTGGCAACTGCAGCTACATGTGTTGCATTGCCTGTGGGATTTGCTGCGGCCTATCTTCTCACCTTTAGCAACATGCGTTGCAAAACCATCTTTGAGGGTATAATTAACCTTCCCCTCGTTTTGCCACCCGTGGTTGTGGGCTATCTGCTTTTACTGCTCATGGGTAAAAACGGACCAATCGGTGCTCTACTCAATCATTTTGGTATTACAGTAATTTTCACCCTAAAGGGTGCTATTATTGCTTCTGCTATTGTTGGATTTCCACTGCTTGTCAGGTCAATTCGAACAGGCATGGAAAATATCGACCAAAAGATCATCCACGCAGCAAGAACCCTCGGTGCAGGATGGTGGGATACCCTGATCAGTATCACCCTGCCGCTCTGTTATAAGGCGGTTCTTGCCGGAATGACCCTTATGTTTGCCCGCAGCCTTGGCGAATTCGGTGCAACAATCATTTTAGCAGGAAACATCCCTGGGATAACCCAGACCATCCCCCTTGCCATATACCAGTATACAAGTACCCCAGGCGGCGATACAATGGCACTATCACTATGTATTGTTTCAATCGGCCTATCGTTTGTAGTTCTCCTGATGAGTGAAACTGTAAATAAGAAGATAACAAGGAGTTAGGCTGTGCTACTTGAAGTAAATGTCGAAAAGAAATTTGCCAATTTCAGTAGCAAGGTGGACTTTTCCATCAATCAAGGCCGAACCGGAATATTCGGTCCCTCCGGTAGCGGCAAGTCTACACTTATGAATCTACTTTCGGGCCTGATGCAACCGGATCATGGCACTATTACCTTAAACAGCAGGCCACTTTTTGACAGTGAAAAAGGCATTAATCTGCCGCCGGATAAACGCAGGGTGGGAGTCGTTTTTCAACACGCCCATCTCTTTCCCCATATGAGTGTGAAGAACAACCTCTTTTATGGCTGTAAGCGAACAGCTTCCTCAGAAAGGAAGATTGACCCCCAGCAGCTGATATCGGTTTTACAACTTGAACCCCTGATGAAAAGGAGCATAAGCCAGCTATCAGGCGGCGAAAAACAGAGAGTTGCCCTCGGTAGAACCATCCTGACAAACCCTGAGTTGATACTTTTGGACGAACCGCTCACGGGTCTCGATGACCAGTTAAAGTTCACCATAATCCCCCATCTTCAGCGGGTCTTTTCTGAATTTTCTATCCCAATGCTTTTTATCAGTCATAATCTCCAGGAGATGCGGATGATGACTGACAATATTCTTGTAATGGAAAAGGGGCAGATTACCCAGCAGGTTGGAACTGAAGAACTGGCCAGATCAAGTTTTGGTACCGGAGGCAGAGGATATATTAACCTACTGCAGCTTGACCAACAGGAAGACCTTGGCGACCTGTTCAGCTATCAATGGGGCAAGGTCAAACTAATGCTGGTGAAAACCAACCATTCAAAAGGAGGGCAATTTAGCCTCGGTGGCCGAGATATTCTTCTTTTTAAAAAGCACCCAGAAGCCGGTAGTGCCAGAAACATGCTCTCCTGTACAGTGAAAACCACCTACCAAACAGATTGGCTTGTGGGGGTAGAACTCGATTGCCAGGGCAGCACACTTATTGCTGAAATTGTGCCGCAATCTGTAATCGAAATGGATATCAAGCCAGGGACAAAACTCGTTGCAGTAATAAAAGCCTCCGCCTTTCAACGACTCTATTGAGATAAGCAACGCCGGAAGACCAACTTGGGTTTAATAGGTAATTCGCCAAAAGGCCAAAATCAGCAAGCGTTACACTGAAGAGATTAGAGCTCTTCGCTTGACTCTTTGTAAGCGCTAGAAGTGCGTCCTGGCGCTTGCTATAGATATGCTCCTTACCAATTTTGTCGTATAGCCCGGTGCGTTCAAGTTCATCTGTTACTTTGAATTTAGCCCGTGTGATATAAAACCCTATGCCAGCTTCTTTAAACTATTCAGACATGTGTGTAAGCATCTCTTCACCGGTCGTATCGATCTGCTCAACTGTGTCGGACAATACAGTTTGTGTAGTTTTCATTAAAACGAGCCTTTCAAGGTAACTGGACGTACATTTTTTATCATTCAATGAAAATACACATCACCCATCGCTTTCCAGGGAGAGTAGATACGACCTGAGATTCTTGGCGCTGTTTGTCAGTCCCAGCTTTTGCCTGAGCTTTTTTCGGTGAAAATCAACACCACTTGTAGAAATACCCAAAACCTCTGCAATCTCTTTACTGGATCTGCCACTGCGCACCATATTGGCAACCTCAATCTCCTGGGGTGTGAGCATCGTGTGCACTGTGGTTAGACTGCGCAAAAACGGGGAAACTATATCTCGAAGATTAGTATCAATCACCTCCGTTAAGGTCTTCTGTTTTTCAGACAACCTTCCCTGAAGGAGTTGTTCCACATAGGGGAGAACGAGCCGGTCAACGTTTACATAAATTGTTTCTTCAATACGCTTTTTATCCTCATCCCGCTGCCTAAGAAGTACCCGTAAGGCAATATTGGTTTCTTCCAAGCGCTCCCGTTCGTTACGTAATTCAGCTTCTTTTTTTTCAAGAGCTTCCTGCACCTCTATTATCTGGGTGATATTTTCGTGGGTAACAATAACATTGCTTGTCTCCGCACCACGAAACGGCACCACACGAACAGCATACCATCGCCTCTCATCGGGTGAATGACAGGGATAGTGGGTCAGAAATTCTGGCAATTCACCAGAGAGAACCTTTCGTATACCGCTTGCTACATTAATTCCATCTGCTTCATGCTCTTCATTTGCACCATCACAGACATTAAGGTAATTGATTCCAATACCATCAAAAGACTGTTTCATGCCATTCTGCAGGGCAAAATCCTGCCACGCCCTGTTGGTGTCAATGATCACCCCATGTTCGTCAAGAATTGCCACATGGGCAGACATTGAATTGACAACTTTTTGATATAAACCCGGATCTAGCACGCCTTCTCCATTGTAGTAGTGATTACTACCATTAATTTAAAAGTCACAAGCCAATGTGTCAAGTTACAGCTGCGATAATACTCAATGAATGAGCTGCCAGAGGCCCAATTGACTCCTGCGTCCCGTAACCAGCGTACGTGCAAGATTTGTAAAAACAAAATCATGAAACGTCAGACAAGGTATTACCAAAGCTACTCCACAAGCCCCACACACACAACCTGTTCTGTGACTTACCCCCTTTACCAAAGTACAAAAAATGGAAAGAATAGCTCGAAATTTTAATTTCTCTTCCATTGTACGAAGTAGATCCATAGTTTCTGGAAAGACGTGCCCCACAAAAGTAAAAAGCCCTGTTTAAATTAATAAACAGGGCTTTCTATTGGAGAGCAGGATACTCCCGATCATGGTTGGCAGATCGGGTGCACCCCGCTCAAGCCTACCAACTATCGCCAAGGACAGTGCTTAAGTCCGTACAATTTGCTCTTTCCTCATCTGTAAGGTCCTCAGATTTTTTTAGATTCTTAAGGTCCGCAGCATAGCACGCATATTCTTTTCCATCTTTATCTTGTACAAAAACCATTTTCTTATATTCTTCTGAAATTATTTCGCCTCTCATACTCATATCATCACCTTTGTTGAGGTTGGATTTTTGAATAATCAAGATCAGCTCTGCGTATTTCTAATTTGTTGCCATCCATGAATTTGATTCTTGATTATTCCTTGGATGACTAAACTATATGACGCTCCAAATGATTTACAACAGTGAGTAAACAGGAGTTTAATGATAGGTAAAACTACCACTGGAAGGATATTTACTGCTGAAAACAACCTCAACTGTACTGAATTTCATTATACGTCATAGAGTTCCGGGGGCCTTCTCTCCGGGACTTCTTCACGCTCAATCGTACCTGTATACCAGTCGGCAGAAACATAGAGTGAGCAATAGCAGCTGCCAAATTCAGTCACATCTGGGGCTCTATACACACAGGGGCAAATAATATCTCGATCCTTATCTTGTTTTCCTGAAGCAAGTCTGCAGGGACAAGCCATATAGCCGTAACGCTTCTTGTTGGTGAGAAGACTACGCAGAAGCTCAAAGGTTTTTTCCTTATTACCATTCAGGTAATACCCTTTAGGTTCATGTACTTTTTTGAGCATGGCATAAAGATCGTCGACCTCAGTACGAATACCAATGGTTTCTTTTATTTCCTGCACCTTATAACCAACAATAACATCATCACCAACAACAACCGTGGGAAAGGAACATTTAGGATTTACTTTTCTAAGCGCACTGATAACCTCGTTCCTGTCTTTGTCAGGAAGTTCATCTGCCTGGATACAGGTAAAAGAAATGTTAAGATCATCGAGCATTTTTTTAATAGCCTGGCAGAAACCGCAGGTTGTCAAACTGTATAAAGTGATTTTCTTGTCAGTCATTTCTTTGTTCATTCGAAAAGATTTAAGAGAAACGCGCCTTCAAATACCTGAGCCTATGTTATATTTTGACTATCTTACGATTGGAATGCGTTTTTCGCAAGCCGATTCACTGAAAATGGCTCATATGGCCACTAACGAACCAGTGAACATTGACGAGTCTGGACCGAAACTGTTGTGTCGAGACTTGAGTGTGAGAGTATCATGGATAGTGTATTCAACATGAATAAAATAACTATATGTTACTCTACCCATCGCCTTGAAACATTGGAACTCACGAGCAAGATTATGCATGGGCATGATGTTATCATTCTTGAAGAGCCTGTTCACGATGATTTTATTGAATTGCTTGACGGTAATATAGAGATAGAAGACCACTTGCTTGGACTGGATACTGACTATCCAGAGTTCACTTTGGGGCAATATCAACTTCTCCAGGAATTTTCAAAGGTCGGAAAAAAAATATTCCAGGTCGAACCATATCTCCAGCATTTGTTGCACATTCAGTATTTCCTCGCAGGGGATCACACCCCGGAAGAGATTCCACCCAATACGATAGCCCACGCTGTCTACTGTTCAGAACGTGATACTACCGGGTTGCTGATAAATTATTACAAGGAAGTTCAGGGAGATGATTTCAAGAAAATATTGTCATCAATGAACTCGTTTGCCAAAGCAGATGCCGCCCGCTTTGTCCTTCGTGATTCATTGAGGGTAAAAGGGATCTTGAACGTATTGGATGGGAGAAAAGATACGTACATTGAAGCCGGGTCAATACATCTTCTGCTCTATCGTTTACTAGCAGAAAGACTACCCAATGAGTGGCAACTTCATCTTCACTCTATTGACAGAGAGGTTTTAAAAATTTTAAAAAAGAAGGGCAGTTTCTTTAGTCCTGGAGACAAACTGACACTGCAGTATATTTACGGACGAGACGTTAGCCAGAAGAAATGGGAAATGTTTTGTGCCCAATCGCTCATCTACTCCAAAATTATTAAAAAGGAAGAAAGTTTGGCAGGCGACCAAAACTTTCCTCACGCCCTCAATGAACTCGAGTCCATAGCGGCAGTTCAACAACTTAGCACGACAACCTGCGAAACCCTCTTTAGCCAGATTAGGCATCTATCATCGGAAAATGCAGCGGATGTAGTGAAGACCCATATCAAGAGACAAAAAACATCTTGCCAGTAAAGATATAGTATAGAAACAGGCGAATTTCAGTTTGCAGAGTGATATCTGCTTCACCGGAAGTTGTCTGGGATATTCTCACAGACACTCGCCTTTGGCCAGTATGGGGACCTTCTGTACTTAATGTTGACTGTAAAGATCGATTTATAAAACCCACCAGCAAGGGTAGTATATACTACCAATACACCCCTTATTTATATCCATTGAGGACGCGATTTAGCATTCTTATTGTTTCCATTAAGAGGCAATTAATGGATAATTAATAAGGAAAGACAGATGGAAAAAATTAATCTTGCGTCGATGGAATTCAAGATCCAATGGAAAAGCTCTTATGCTGTCCATATTGATAGGCATTTTGTAGACAAAGTTCATTTCTGGCGTGATATATTTCCCGGCAAATTAGATTCACATGGAAAGCATCTCACTGCTGGCGAGACCTACATTGAGGAGTACGATGCAGGTGTTCTGGTGGCGCCCTTCGATCAGCAACGGATAAAAACAGTAAAAATAAATCAGTTTGTAAACAACGATGGGGATAGGGTCTCCCCAAAAATAGGAAAATTTTATCCACAGGGATGGGCCTGGAGAGCACTGAACTGTTTCCCTCCTAACACCCAACCATTTCGAGTAATAGAAAGAGACAAGGAGCTCTTTGTCGCAGATAGCAACCATCCACTCTGTCGTTACCCCTTGACCTTAGAGGCACAAGTAATTGATACGTGGGAACCGACCAAAGAGCGAGGTGGTGAATGTAAAGACATATCTTCAATTCTTACCGGAGACGGTCCGGGAATGCAAATTCCCCACCAATGGGCAACACAAGATTGCTATAGTCCGTATCCTTTCCATAGAAAAAATGACGACGATGACTCTATATTCTACCACAATGCGAGACTGATTAATCATCTCGATGACACCGCTATTGAACAGATCAAATTAATACACTCAAGATTATTATCCCCACGCAATACTATACTGGATTTGATGAGTAGTTGGACCTCACACCTTCCAGATACTTATGAGAACTGCCAAATAACAGGACTCGGACTTAACGAGGAAGAACTAAGGGCAAACCCACGATTAGCCAACACCGTGGTTCACGACCTCAACCAGCTTCCCCGGCTACCTTTTCCTGACAACACCTTTGATGCTGTTATCTGCACATCATCTATAGAATACCTGACCCAGCCTCTCGAGATACTTGCTGAGATTGCGAGAATCACCATATCAGGAGGTATATTCATTACAACATTTTCAGACAGATGGTTTCCGGGTAAAGAAATTACCCCATGGGCTGACTTACATTCTTTTGAACGATTGGGACTGGTATTGGACTATTACCTCAAAACCAGAAAGTTTGAGAATATCCACACTGAATCAATTATAGGGTTGCCCAGACCTCCATCCGACAAACATATAGTTACATCAAACATTTCAGATCCAGTATTTGCGGTTTGGGCTAACATCAAATGGCCATGATGCATGGATAATTGCGAAATGGCGAATTCTAAATTATCTCTTTATCTGAATTCCAATTGAACCAACGGTGGCGGATGCAGCAACCCTTCTCGCCACCTGACAGGCCAGCATTCCACCCCATGTAATGCTCCAAGAAGTGCTCCAAGTATTGCTCCTCTGCCGACATTATCACCACCGCACATGGTATTTACAATCAAGCTTTCCTCAGGTGAGGCACAGTATTTCAGGGCCAGGAAAAACGTTGCAGGAACTGCTTGTTCAACATAGCAGGCTGAGGAAAAATGTTTGCCAACTACTGTATCATCTGGATAGTCTTGCAATGACTCTAATCCCTCATAATCGAGTGTAATATCACAATCACCGCTACTTTTCTTCATTGACTCCTGCAGAGTGTCACCCTGCAAAAGGTTAAGTAGAGTTGATGCTATAAAGCCCCCCCATCTATTCATTATCGAGCCGCCATGGGTCAAAGCGAGATGGTCCAGTGCGATTTTTTTGGCGTACTCAGGAGTTTCGGCATAGGCTACGAGCATGGGAAGCATTAGGCTGAATCCACCAATGTGATGTTCATCACTTCTGCCGCACTCCATTGGCGTTATGCCTTTGCCATAGTTGGTGAAGAAATGTCTGAGATATTCTTCCATATAGGTGTCTTCATGATTTCCTTGAGTTGTTAAAAAAGAAATCATCCTGTCCAACCAAGATTCAGCCAGGTACGAACCGTCCTGTTCCAGGAGTACCAAAAGTTCTCTCACCAATTTAACATTAAGAGTATTTTCTCCAGCCTTGAGAAACTGGTGGTAATGAATTTCTCTCTTACCCCAATATTGCGCCTGATCGTGTAAGATATCTGCAGATTTATTTGGTGGATTATAGGATGAGCGCCATAAGATGGAATCAGGGTGTGGATTGCGGGGTTTAAGGTAATTATCCACTTTTCCATAATCCCTTCGAAGTGCCTGAGTATCGTAGTACCAATGAACCGGCATCGCCAGGGCATCTCCTATGAAAGCACCAAACAGTGCACCTTCTACTCGTTCTTGAAATGAGATTGTTTTTTTCATGACCTTGCCTCACTGTAGCACTGTTGCAAAATGCAAATACACAAGACTCATTCTCTGTAGTGGTAATCTGGACTCATATAATAAAAACTGTATCTGTGTAGTGTCGTACCACGGTCTTACAGGATACGTTCCTGTTTCGAGTTCCATGTTGTTTGTCTACAACTACTCAAATGGCGATACCCATCCATCTTTGCCCTGAACCCTTTGTCCAAGGAGTCTTAACGTTTTTAGCGGTTCGAAAACGGCAGGCCGAACAGGCTTAAGCCGGGTTTCCTGCCGGGCTGTTATATTGAAAGTCCAGGCAAATGGCCACTGCCATTCAGTGTATGGCTGGTCCTTTGCAGCTGGTATTTCTGTAAATCTTAAATCTACAATTTTGGCTGTTGTATCGTTACTCTTTGCCACAAACCACCATCCCTTTGAAAACCAATCAACAGCTTCAAAAGTACGTGTAGATTGTATTTCCTCTACGATTGCAGCATTTTTAGGAATGTACTGGAAATGTATTTTCTGACTACTATCATCAAACCAGGACCAATAACCAAGAAGAAACCCATCAGGTGTTTCGGCAATATGCCTCCATAGGAGTGTGGTAAATGGACCTGCTGAGGTTATTTGACGACTTACCTTGACGTTGTGAAATTCATTCAGAGCCGTGCGAAACTTTTGGTCAGCAATTGATTGCCCCGAAAATGACCAGACAGCATACAAGGCGGCGAGCAACAAACCGACCATATTTATTCGCTCTGCAATGACCTGCTTTTTTACAAAATAAGCGCCCATGATACCAAAGAGCAAAGGAAGTGTGAACAAAGGGTCAACAATGAACATATTGTTAAGCGCAAAACCTTTTCGCGAGATTGGAGCTAACAATTGCGTTCCGTATACAGTGAACAAATCAATGAGGACGTGGGTGCTGAGTACTAAAAAAACAGCAGTTGTTGATTGCAATATTTCAATGTTTTTTTCTCTGTAACGTCGACTGAGCAGCCAACCAATACCAATGGAGCCCAACAACAAAAACCATACAGAGTGAGATTCACCGCGATGCCAGTAGAGCCGCTGGACCTCATCAATAAATGGGTATATCACTATGTCCAGGTCTGGCAATGTACCCAGCATCGCGCCGGCAATCAGAGCCTTTTTCCCTAACTTGTCCTGCAGACATGCATGGCCTACGGCAGCCCCAAGCGCCGCCTGTGTTATTGAATCCATTTTGTGTATTCTTTATAGACAAGTTTTAATCAGTCGGCTCTCGTTGATCTTTTTCAGGCAGTTTGTGGACAAAGAAATATGTGGCTCCGGTTGCGAGAAGTACAACGCCAGTTGCGAGAATATACATCGGTTGCAACTCGTCATAATCGAGAATGATGACTTTTCGGGCTATTGCCATGAGTGCGGTTGCCAATACAATTTTAACATGAATAACATCATCACGAAGGTACAATACTATATTCTGGAAAATTTCGATGGCTATCAGGACGACCATAAATGCTCCAAAAGTTGCCAAGACGTCCCCCATCGTCAAAATAAAGCGTGGTTCTGCTATGAAGCGTTGATAAATAGTCCAACCAACGTCAACCACGCCAAAGACAATCACCAAAATCATCAATAATGCCAATGTTTTAAGAGAAAGATGGATTATATTTTTAAGATACCAGAGAAACCGATCCTCTTCTTTTTTCACAAGTTTCATACGCTTAATTAACGTTAATTTAAGGTTACTGGGGAAACGAAGCCATCGGGTTTTACAGTTAAAACAGTACAGTTAATGGTGCTGAGTAACTTTTCTGCCTTGTTACCAATTAACAAACCGGGGATACCAGATCGTGCAACTGAGCCCATAACGAGCACATCAACATTTAACTCATTAATTGCCTGTTTGATCACGTCCTCACTCCTTCCCTCTCTCAAGTGGATGTTTCCATCATTCAAAGAAAGATGAATATTGCCTAGTAATTCATGGAGTTGTGACATTCGGTTTGAACGTATTTCTTTTTTCATCTCTGAGATCTCTTGTGCAGAAACCTTAAATCGTGGACCACTCATCATAGCCTCATGCTCAAGTCGCCAGACATGCAGATAATGTGCTTCTCCTTTTTCTCGCTGAGCCAGAGAATAGGTCAATTCTATGATTTTTTGATTTAGTGCAATACTTTCCGGATAATTTTCAGCAACATCCACTGCTGCAAGAATCTTCCTGAAATTGCCAGAATCTTGCTTCATTATCCATACAGGACAAGGGCATTTCCTGACAAGCCTCATGGCGAGTTGATCTATTCCCTGATCGAGAGTTTCCTCCTTGATTACCAGATCATATTTGTGCTGCAGTACAGAGCGAATAATTGAAATAAAATCATTGGTTTCTGCTGTACTTGCATGAATATCAACACCTCTCCAGCGTTCGTGGCTGATAAACTGATGCAGATTTTCAACGTTTTGCTCCTGTATCGCTTTTTTCATTTCCGCATAACGGCCACTTATTTTTAAACTGAGATCATCAAAAATAGTTGTCTCATCACTTATTATTACGGTAATACGTGCATCATTTAACCGTGCCAGGCTTGCTACTTTTTCGGCGCTGCCACCCAGATGAATTGATGTTCCGTCTGATATGTAGAGTATGTTTTTGAATCTTTTCATCAAAAGGCCTCCATAGTGATATGAACTATTCGCAGTAGTCAAATACAAGATTTTGAATTTCTAACTAGAAGATCTTCAGTGTTTGGATACAGCTCCCATTCCCGGGCTAAGGACAGCACCAGATTGCTACTTTTTCTGCGCGCTCAATAAGGCTGGAAGTAGTGCCTCCTGCCAAACTGATACGCTTCATAAAACCTTCATTGACACCATGTAAACCTACAGCAATGGCTGCATAATTGTTCTTTTCAGCATAGCTGGTTATTGTTCCAGCAATATTTAGTCCCCAGGTAGTTTCTACTCTGCAACGCTCACTGGTGATTGAATGCTCTGTCAAAATCTTTATCGCTTTTTGGAAAATAACATCCGAATTTAAACCCGATCCGTTATCTACCATCAAAAGTGTTATGTTATGCTGATCTTGTAACGAGAGAATATAACCAACATGATCAACAGCACGAAAAGATTCATCTGATCCATCAACGCAAACTAGAACATTACTTCTGCCAGGTTCTGGTTCCGGACAGATCCAAATAGGGGTAGCTAGAGAACTATCCTTGATAATTGCTTTAGCCGTTTCATCTGCAGGTCGTTCAAAGAACCATTGCAAGGTGTATGAGGCTCTTTTACCTAGTATTATTGCATCGTATAGACCAGTGGAGCTTTCGTTGAGGATGTCTTTTATTTTTCCGAAGCGCTCCGCAAAAGTCTTTGTAACCATTGAATCCACCGACATTTTGCTCTGACTCAGCATTTGAGTTGCTTTGTTCAGTGCTTTTTGTGCACCAACAGTTGGTTTCCCTGATATGCGTTCATCCGGATGTTCCCACATTTCCAGTAACGCCTTATTTGGGTTACCTGCATCGAGACGACAAATATGCAAAAGTGTCACTTGATGTTCCGATAGTTTTTTAAAAAATGAACAGACAAATTCCAGTCCGGTTAACTGATCGTAATCATTACTTACTGTAGCGAGAAAATGTTTTTTCATTTTAGTGCCTCCACCCGTGATTAGATCCTCTTCTAAAATGTCTAATCGGTTTAATTCAACATCGATTACTTTCTGTTGTAAAAAAGATATGCACTGATTCCTGCACTAGCAATGTCAGACATACAAGGGTTCATTAGTAGCAAAAACTACTAATAGATAAGGAGAAGAGCCCCGGTTGCTTATTCTTAAAAAAAACCTCATAACAAATAGTAGATGCTCTGTACAAAGTTCACGATGAAGGAAGGAATTATGACGTGGAGTTTCCGGTGGTATACTACTGGTTGATTTGTGATATCTGAAACAAGTGATTAGTATCTTTTCTAACAAGATGTAGAGTATTTGTTCCAAAAACCTTACAGCTAAAGGAGATACCTTATGCAACATGATGTTGTGGTTATTGGTGGTGGTGTTACAGGATTAACTTGTGCCATAGAACTCTACAAGCATGGGCGACAAGTCCTGGTTCTTGAGAAAAGGAACAGAGCAGGAGGGAGAATTGCGACTGAAAATTTTGATGGGTTCTTATTAGATTACGGTTTTCAGGTTCTACAGACAGGTTACCCCGAAATAGACTCGTACCTTGATTTGAAAAAGCTTCATCTGAAAAAATTCCCTGCAGGAGTTGTGATTCGATATGATGGGGCATTTCATCAAATTGCTGACCCAAGAAAACACCCTTTTAGCTTGCTGTCAACGATCGCTGCACCTGTTGGTACGATTGGGGATCGGATTCGACTGTTACGTCTTGTTCGTTCAGTGACACAAAAGCCAATGGCAGAAATCTTCGAAGAAAAGGAAGAAACTGCTTTGGACTTTTTACAACAGAGTGGCTTTACCGACGCCTTTGTGGAGAGCTTTTTCATTCCATTCTTTGCTGGTGCAACTCTGGAGCGATCACTGAATGCTTCAAGCCATGTGCTAAAATATCTCGTACGTGTCTTTGCCATGGGTGAGGCGTGCATACCATCCGGAGGTATGGCAGACATTCCAAACCAACTTCTCAGCAGGCTGCCGGACGATATGATTCGCTACAATACAGCTGTTGATCGAATTGATGGTAATACAGTTATTTTACTTGATGGAGAAGAGATTCAAGCAAAGCATATAGTACTTGCCACAGAAGGGCCGTCTGTAAAAATGATTATACCAGAAAGTAGTGCGAGAAGATCTATAACAGAAACCTGTATCTACTTCTCTGCACATTGGACGCCCCCTTTCAAGAACCCTTTTCTTATTTTAAACGGAGAAACAGATGGTCCCATAAACAATATCGCTTTTCCAAGTATGGTCTCTTCCCAATATGCTCCTCCTGGTAAAACGCTTATTGCCATTGTAGTACTGGGAGAAGAGTGGCAAAATAAAAGCAACCTCTCAGCTTTGGTACAGGCACAGTGCGTAGAATGGTTTGGAGAAGAGGTCAACAACTGGTCACACCTCAAAACCTATAGGATCTCGCACGCTTTACCGGATCAGTCTTTACCTGTACCTAGCCCGTATAGGTTACCGGATTCTGAAAAAGAAAATATTATTATTTGTGGTGAACAAAATGGGATTCCCGGTCTTCTCTGGGCGATGATGTCAGGAAGATTGGCAGCAGAGAAAATTATCGGTTAGGAGGTTTTTTAGAACGACCTGATTGTTTTTGCATAAAAAGGATGGTGCACATTTGATGATTGAGAAAAATGATACAGTTGCAGAAGACATAAAAAAACTGCTTGAAAGCCAAACATTTGCAGTACTGGCAACACAAGGTGATGGTCAACCCTATACAAGTCTTATGGCCTATGCGTTTACCGAAGATTTACGATTTCTCGTTGTTGCAACGGCAATGTCTACTCGTAAATACAAAAACATAGCAGGAGAATCACGAGTTGCTCTCCTTATTGATGATAGATCGAACAATGGAGAGGATTTCCAGAATGCAACCGCGCTTACGATTATGGGTGAGGCTCGTGAAGTTAGTCTAGAGGAGAGAGAGTATTTCAGCGATCTCTATCTCAAGCGACACTCTCCTTTAGAGACGTTTTTAGCATCGTCATTAACTGTATTTTTCAAGATAGAGGTAAACACGTATTTATTGGTATCAAAGTTTGAAGACGTTGTGGAGTATCAGATGACTTAACAACCACCGACTTGAAGTCCGTGCATGTTGAGTCGCCTGGCACCCAGCAAGAAATCGATGGAGATGCAGGAGCAAGCGGGAATAGGGTTATAATGACTGAACAAATTTTTTCATATTTAGACATCCTCGAAGAGCAGAATAATTGTCTTGCTGGAATGAAAAGGCTTTACCTCTATCCCGGAATGGAATTTCGTAGCGAAATAAAGTGGTGGGCTGATACAGGTCAGAGAGCTACGCCCCATGAAGGCGTAGATATCTGTTATTTCATCGATTCAAATGGCCAGGAGTGTAGAGTTACATCTGAGTTGAGGGTTCCGGTAATGGCAAGGGGCAGAGTCCTGACGATAATTAAAGATTATCTGGGAGAGACTGTGTTCCTGGACCACCAATATGAACAATTATCGCGTTTTGTATCAATATATGCGCACATTACACCGCTTCCTGATTTAAAAAATGGCGATACAGTTTATGCTGGAGATGTTATCGGTACAGTGACCGACACAAAAGGAAAGAAAAACAGGATCCCCGCCCATCTGCACATTTCTCTCATGACTATTGCCAAAGAGGTACCTGCTGAAAAATTTGACTGGGATATGCTTTCTTATCCAGAAGATGCAAAACTCATAGACCCACTCACAATGATCGATACTAAAAAGGTAGAATGTATACCAAGAAACCACTGGAAGGAGATGTTTGGTCTTTGATAGTTTTGCTGCTACGACTTACCCAGAGATTAACTGATACAGCATCATTCATACTCAATAAGTGAGATACCGGACCTCTTATTTACTCCCGCTTCCCTCAACCACTGTACGTGCAAGATTTGTAAAAACAAAATAGTGGAACGGCAGTATAGAATACCAGTAGAGCCTTCCAAGTAACCCCCGGGGTAAAAAGTGTGCTGTCTGGACAAGCTGGTCGGGTTGGATATCAAACTCCAGCCATGCTTGACCCGGCACCTTCATCTGAGCGTACAACAGGACACGTTTGCCTGGTTTAAGATCTACTACCTTCCAGAAATCCAGTGCATCCCCAAGCCTCAAGTCTTCTCCTGAACGCCTTCCACGGTTAAGCCCATAGCCGCCAGCGACCTTATCCATGAGGCCCCTAATTCTCCAGAGAATATTGTATTTAAACCAACCGTTTTTACCTCCAAGGCCACACACTGATCGATAAACATCGTCCTGACTTCTGCCGCTGACAAAAGGAATGATTTGTACATCCCGCAAAACTGCTCCTTCGGGATTATCAAAATCTTTGATATCACAGGCTACCTGCGCACTACTATCACACCAACGACTAATCACCTGGTTTTCTTCAATTTCTGCTATCGCCCCTGCCACCGTTTCTTTGAAAAGTGATGGTGTAATATGCGGATACATTTTTTGCGCATTGTCGTTTTGGAGTAGGGTCTCGCTCTTTAAACCCTCCACAAGAGCCGATGCGAGTTTAAAAGGAATAGGAGTAAATAAGACAAGCCAGTATGAAGATAAACGGGGTGACAACACAGGGACAGGATATAAAGACCGTTTGAGGCCCATAACTTCTGCCGCCTGCTGCATCATCTGTTGAAAGCTCAGTTCCTCACAGCCTATATCAACGACAAGATCATCATCGAAATCCAGATCAATGGATGATTCAAGATATGACAATACATCTTTGATACCAATTGGTTGAGTTCGGCTACGCACCCAGCGTGGAGTGATCATCACGGGGAGTTTCTGACAAAGGTTGCGAATAATCTCAAAACTTGCACTGCCCGAACCGATGATAACGCCCGCCCGAAGCCAAATTGTCTGTACTTTATCTGGTTGCGCAGATAAGACCTCACCAGTTTCAATGCGACTAAGAAGATGCTCACTGGCGCTTTCTTTTACCCCCAGACCTCCAAGGTAAATAATCCGTTTAACACCCGCCGCGACACATGCTGTACGAAAATTTTCAGCACTCTCCCGATCAAGTCTGCTGTAATCGTCTGTAGTCCCCATGGAGTGAATGAGATAAAAGGCAGTATGAACACCCTCAAGAGCAGTATTAAGAGATGCCACATCAAAGGTCGTACCCTCTCGTACATCCACACGGTCAACCATTGCTAACTGCACTTTATTTTTATTGCGTACAAGTAAGCGAACATCATAATTACCACTGTCAAGAAGCCGTTTTTTAAGACGTCGACCGATATAACCAGTGGCTCCGGTAATGAGTACTGTTTGCTTTTTAGCGTTATCAGGCATGATTTCTCAACTTTAACTCTGTTGGATGGGGTTTGAGGTAATACTGTTTCTCTAAATAGACATCATTATACTTTCTCACATAATGGTTCATCATGGTTATTGGGACAATAAGAGGTACGTGATGCTGACGGTAGCTCTCAATGACCTCAAGTAATTCCTGTTTTTCATCACTGGAAATTTGTTTTTTGAAATAACCCATCATGTGCTGCAACACGTTCACATGTTTTTTTACGGTGGGCTTGAGACGCATCGCTGCCATAAGAGTTTCTTGATAGACTGTAAGGAGTTCGTTCAAATCTAGACTCCCGGCTTTTGCCACTACACGACCAAGTTCCCTGTAATGCTTTTCGCTGTGGGAGCGGAGCAACATTTTATGCTCTGTGTGAAAATGAACCAACTTATCAAGACTAAAATCTTCTGCCAAAGCTCGCCATCTGCGGTAAACGAAAACAGATTCAATAAAATTTTCCCGCAGTACCATATCGTGTAGACGGCCTTCTTCCTCGACTGGTATTAAGGGAAATCGTTCCATAAAAGCCCTTGCAAAAAGCCCTACGCCAACGGGCCTTGGCATATTGTTTTTGCCATATACTTTTACCCGTTCCATTCCTGAAGATGGAGACTTACTCTTGAAGATAAAGCCGCAAAGATCGTTGTCTGCCAACTGTTCAACTCTTGAGAGAGTCCAGTCTTTCATCCTTTTTGTATGATCTACACCTGTCCTACTGGTCAGTAAGAGCGGGTCTTCAGGGTCGCCCACAAGTCGCATGGCTTCCCTAGGAATTGGCAGACCACATTCCACTTCAGGGCAAACTGGAACAAAGTCAAAAAATGTCCCAAGAGTTCCCGTGATATAACGATCATGCTTATGTCCACCGTCAAAACGGACCTTATTACCAAGCAGACACGAACTTACACCAATTATAATCTTGTTGTTTTCAACAGGTTCCATAATCTCACTTTCCCTCTTGTTGTATTTTTACGATAATCATTACTATAGTATTTATAGAGCACGAAACAAGAACCCTTACAATTTATTTCAGTAGTTAGCTGTCATATGGAGCCCGAATGCATCGACGAAACACTGATATTTACCGGCGAGGACGAAGGATACAATCAGGAAAATCCGGAATAGGTCCTGTGGTCTACTGGATGTCAAGAGACCAGCGTGTGGTTGATAACTGGTGTCTATTATGGGCTCAGCAAGAAGCAATAATCCATGGGAGAAGTCTACTGGTAGTATTTTGTCTCACCAGTGATTTCCCAGGAACAACACCTCAACAAGTAGACTTTATTATCCAGGGACTCCAGCCCATTGCCCAAAAGTTACAGGGGCTTAATATTGGATGGGCTTTTCTGGAGGGCCTTCCAGATAAGATATTACCGGAATTACTCCACACGACTCAAGCACACTCCCTTGTCTGTGACTTTAACCCCTTAACGATATATAAGAAATGGAAGGAACAACTGGTAAATCTGATTTCGACTCCATTATTCGAAGTCGACTGCCATAACATCATCCCTGTCTGGACCACATCAACAAAAAAAGAGTATGCCGCCTACACAATTCGGCCCAAAATAAAACGACTACTTGGTGATTTTCTCACCGACATTCCAGCGCTTACTCCCCACCCATTTCCATGTTCTCCAAATCGTTACCCTGAACTGCAACTGTGGAATACCCCACCGTTAACAACTCGATATAAATCATCTTTTTCCAACATCACTTCAGGAACTGAAGCGGCCCTTACTGCTGCACAACTTTTTTGTTCTACTACCCTTTACCAGTATGATGCCAAAAGAAACGACCCATGTGAAGCTGGTCAATCCGGACTCTCTCCATATCTTCATTTTGGCCAACTGTCTGCACAACGACTTGCACGAATGGTACTTGCCACCAATGCTACTGAGGAGATAACAGAACCTTTTTTAGAAGAGCTGATTGTTCGACGAGAGCTCTCCGACAACTTCTGTCTCTATGAGGAAAATTATAATAGTATTGATGGTTTTTCTGACTGGGCACAAAAGACTCTCATCCAACACCGGGATGACGCCAGAGAATATACCTACTCCCTTGAACAGCTTGAAACGGGACAAACCCATGAGACACTATGGAACTGTTGTCAATTAGACCTCGTCCACAGTGGTAAACTCCATGGTTTCCTGCGCATGTACTGGGCAAAGAAAATCCTTGAGTGGACAAAAGATCCTGAAACCGCCCTTCTATACGCAACTATCTTAAATGATAAATATTCCATCGATGGCCATGATGCAAACGGCTATACAGGTGTTGCCTGGTCAATCGGTGGAGTCCACGACAGGGCATGGGGCGAACGTCCAGTCTTTGGCAAAATACGCTATATGAACGAAGCGGGTTGCAGGCGAAAGTTTGATGTCAATTCTTATATTACTAGTGTGCAGAATACAATTAAGCAGAGAGCGAGGGATAAATACTGAACATTGGAATGCCTTGGAGTCTTGCAGGTTGTCTAATATTACCTCTGCCACATCATAGGATGTTCCGACAATGAACAGGAAGCACCTAAAGTCTGAGGGTAAGACTGAACTGCTTACCTTCGCCTTGGCAATGCTAAGCACGAAGATCAACTGCCGAAATTATGTGATCTTTGGTAGCCTCTGCTTTGCTGTTACTCAATTCTGAAAAATTCTTGGGAAGAATATTTATAAATTTTATCTGTTTTTCTTGGCTTTCTGTACTCAAAAAAATAAGTCTTTGGAGTCGGAGTCTTGTAGCCTAACTAACTGTGAGAGTGAACGGTATGGTGCTCTTTTCACCATTGCTCTATCAGTACCTTAGTCAAGATATAAAGTATTTCTACGTCAAGCAATTCATCTCTGAGTTTGTCATTGAAAGATTCATAATCTTAACTTTTCCACTCAATTATGTTTAAGGGCGAGGGTAAAACAGTGTTCGGGAGTGTGACAACGTGGCATAAAGGACGTAAATTTAAACAGTTACACTGTTCGGTTGTGCGGAAAAAACCCCGGAATGTGGAAAAAGAATGATCAATAGATTCAGCCAATATGTTTGTCCTTGTGGTGAGAACAAACTGTTATTTCAGTTGCTCCAAGTGTACACAATAAGTTCGTTTGTTGTGGTGCAATTATTGCAAAGGGAAGTTGGGTTGTAAATCAAGATAATGCCAAACTTGTCGTAAGACAGGGACAGAAAGACTCGGATCTTAATAGATAGCCTAGTACCTATGTCGACAGAATTGCACCGGTGTTATTTTTTATAACTAAAAGCATTTTAATTACCCTAGCACGTAATTTATTTTTTGAGCTTTAATGAGTCCTAGTAGCGGTCAAAGATACAACGGATGTGAGAGCTAATTTACTGTAATGAGTTTCTTTTCAATTTGTTAACATCGGGTACACGGTGCATTTGTCTGTTATTTACTTGATCAATTGTTGGAGTCATTTTTGGTTGATCTGTTTGTATATATACTCAACTTCTAAACCCAATAGGGAGGTCTTTTAATGAAACAATGGCTATTCGCTGTTCCATTTTTATTTCTTTTTCTCTGCGTTAATTATTTGCAAGCAATGGATTCTCCCATCAATTTCGAATCAGATAATTTTGGTTGGCGTTATATGAGTTATGCTGATTATACGGATAGAAATGATGGTACTACCTATTATGTTTATCACCCAGCAGCAGATCTAAATGCAGAAAATGATAATCTTGGGCAAACACCAATATACGCAATAGCTGCTGGCGAAATAGTAGCCAAGAATACTAATTGGGGTGGGATTGTTATTCGTCATACTGTCGATACAAAAAACTATTATTCACAATATGGACATATGATACACCTTGACGGTGAAAACATACTTGATGTACCCGATGAAGTGACCGAGGGCCAGCTTATTGGATATGTAGGTGACGAAGGTTCAGATGGTGTATACCACCTTCATTTTGAAATTAGATCACCGTTCCATCCTGATCCAACAGATGCCGATTATTGGGGGGCTAAGGGGGCAAACATAAATTCCAGGAAAGAGGTTTTTACCAACTATGAGTCACCTTTAGCTTTTGTCCGTATGCATCAAAACGATAATGAAACGGTCATAATAGTGGATGATGCCGTAACTTATCCTGATATCGGTGATGATATTATTGATAATCGCGTAGAGAGTACTTCGGGTTCGATAATTAAAGAGTTATTTTTTCAGGGCTGGAATCTCAACGAGTGGAATACTTATGCGGGTTCCACAGGAGAAAATAGAGGATTTGAGGGTAATTACCATTATTCATTGACAACTCATGGCGATGAAACAACTTCAGGTAAATGGTATTTCGGCTTACCTGAAAGTGGGACTTACGAGGTGAAAGTTAGCATTCCAGCCAATAATGCTACAAGTGAAAAGGCCACCTACGAAATATATCATAACAACCTTTATGACTACGTTGAAGTTGACCAAAGCGCAATCTCTGGTGATTTAAATGAGCGTTGGGTTTCCTTGGGGGCATATTTTTTTAAAAATGGAAATGATCACCATATAAAACTTAGTAATAGCACTGGAGAAGGTGGCGGAGATGTTAAATTTATAGCGTTTGATGCTATAAAATTAACTATTAGCCCCGTAGGCATTTACGATGATTCATCAGGCTTTCACACTGACGGAACGAGCCAAGCTTTTATTGACACTTACAACGAACTAAAAGCTACTATTGGCTACCCAGCAGACAACGATGATGGTGGCGTATTCGTACATGAATATAAAGGCCTTGCGGACGATAGTTTTTCTGTCTGGATTCAAGATTTCTACAATCCTGAAACAGAGCAATGGTATGCGTTAATATTAAATGATCTTGAGGATGAACCAGTTGTTAATATTTTACAGGGAGCGATTCGTGATTTCTACATGAACGAAGATGGTCCTTGTAATTATGGTGTTCCCTTTACCTCTGAGATAGCGGGAAAGCTAGCTGACTCTCACTTGACAGAAAGCTCTGATCTAATTAGGCCGAGCAGTGAAAGCTGTTCTGGTTGCGAACCACAAAGTATTGTGGTTCAGAAGTTCAAACTAAGAAAAAACGGAACATATTACAATAATGAAAGAAGGACGATCGTACATAATCCGGACAACGGAGTAACAGGTCATATGCCTGTTGGAGCGTTCGCGGTCAATCCAAGTGTTTTACTTGACGGCCAGTACCCCACCAGCGGAGATATTGTGACATTTGCCGATCCGCAAAATCCTTACAATCGGTATTCATGGCCAATCGAAGGGGAGAACATTGTTCCGACCAGTTATGATAGCCAAAATAATTTTGTCCACTGGTTTACCAAAGCAGGATCATATCTAATTTTCGTAAATGATATTGACGGAAATCCGATCGTTAATGGACTAATTCACACAATCCTTGAGGGCAACCTTCAGTTCGTCGGTGATACGGTTGAATTCCATACACTTTCAGGTCTACTCAGTGATGCTGATAGTAATCCTATGTATGGATATATATACGCTTACAACACCTCTGACTCCAATCTATACAACAATGTATCAACTTATGATGGTTACTATGAAATGGCTCTCTTCCCTGGTAGCTATATGATATACCCAACATTTTATTATTTAAACAATACTTCGGCTAGTTATACTAACGTAAGTCTTCCTATGGAAACCATTGATGTGTTGAGTGATAGAACATTTGATATTCAGGCAGAACCTTACACTTTTTACCATATCCATGGGCAAGTAGTAAATAATAACAATGATGGCGTATCCGGTGTCGAAATAAACACCAGCGGTTCAACTAGTTATTCAAGTGATTATACTGACAATGATGGTCATTATGACTTGATGGTCACCCAAGGAACATATTCTTTAAATGTGATTCCGCAGGAAGGAAGTCTTTTAAAGTCGGAACACTTTACAGATTTACAAGTAAGTTCAGATTATCCACTGAATATCATCCTGAACACTAGTGACGATGTCCTCTCGGGAAATTTCACCTTCAATGATGGAAACCTGGCGAGTGGGTGGCTTTCTCTTTTCAGCAATTCTAACGGATTTTATCAAAATTATTATGTCAATAATGGGCAATTCAAAATCCCGCTCGATGGAGGTGATTATCAAGTTAATGCTCAAGCCTACATGAATCTAAATGGTACGTATAATTATATCATAGCACCATATGCGACAGTGAATGTTTCTGGTGACACAAGTCATGATGTTATATTCCCCCACGATGATTCGCACTCGCTAACAGGCAGAGTAACTGATTTACAAAATAATCCACAGGCGGATGTTTGGGTAATGGCCAGCAATAACAACTACACTTATTACTCCCAGAACCTAACAGATTCTGACGGAAACTATCAATTGTATTTAAACAGCGGTACGTATCGCTTGAATATTGATCCACCAGCAGCGAGTTATCCTAATTTCAATATTGAAAAATTAATTATTGATGGTGACAGTGAACGGAATATACGTCTAAGCTTGGAATATAAAATAATTGAAGATGCTATGGCAAATTTATCGCCAGACCTTGACGTCGCACTGGATATTTTTGACATAATTAATGAGGCCGATGCTCTAAATTATAACATTTTGGTACAAGGTGGCAAAGAACTCCTAGAGATTGTTCTTAATTGGGGTGGAAGTGAGTTAAAAATTTCACTATATGACCCAGATGGCAACTTCTATGGAGAGTATCAAACAACAGAACCACCTCTTATAGTAAATGTCCCAAACCCAAAAGAAGGGAATTGGAGATGTGAAATCACTGCTATAGAAATACCTTACGACAATTATCCTTTTGCCTTGGTCTCTGGAATTTCGCCAAATCAAAGCCCTATAGCCAACACTGGGGGGCCTTATAATGGTCAAGTTTATGAACCCATCTTATTAGATGCTACAAATTCTTCTGATCCGGATGGTGATATTGTTTCCTACGAATGGGATTGGCAGAATGATGGTACCTATGATGAGAGTACATTTTCATCAACCATTAATCACGAATGGAATTCGCCATATTCTGGTCTTATCAGTTTGAGAGTGACAGACACTAATGGTGCTACCAATATTGCTACAACAGAAGTTACCATATCTGAGAGTAATACTGATGTTGATAGCGATGGTATCTTAGATGAAACAGACAATTGTCTCAACACACCAAATCCCGATCAAATCGACCTAGATAATGATGGGATTGGTGATGTTTGTGACTCGCAAATATGTGGTAACGGAATTGTTGAAGAATATGAAGAATGTGATGATGGTAATATAGAAGATGGTGACGGTTGTTCAATTCTTTGTAGCCTTGAAACTATCCTTGGTGACTTTGATCAAAACGATTGTGTAGACAGGGCTGACTATTCAATAATCATATCAGCTGTTAGATCTGGAAGTGATGACGTTTCTTATGATTTGAATAATGATGGTGTCGTCAACATTGCTGATGCCAGGTATCTCGTTACATTATTTGACAATCCAAGAGGAGCTTCTTGTTTCTAAATTAATGACTAATGATAAGGAAATACTAAAAGATACTATTACAAGGTGAAATGAATGCGAAAAAGATTAATGTTACTAACAGCTCTATGTATCCTTACTAGTGCAAGTATTGCAAATGCTTTAACTATTGGATTAAGCCCAACCACTCAAGATGTCTTATCTGGAGAAAATGTATACCTTAATTTATACGTAGAGGGGCTTACAGCAGGAAGCCCGGACTTATTAGGAGCATTTAATCTTGATATTTCCTATGATAGCTCTATCTTTACGTTATTAGACGTTGATTTTGGGTCTCTTTTAGGAGATGTAGATAATTTTGAGGCTGATGCTTATTTTGATAATTCGACAGCAGGAATTGCTTATATAGAAGAAGGTTCATGGCTTGAGGATTTTGAACTAGATGCGCTTCAAAGTGACAGCTTTACCTTAGCGACATTACAATTTGCAAGCCACGCTACTGGGACTAGTTTATTCGACATATCTAGTGAGGTTCTCGCTAGTGCAGATGGTTTTGTGTTATCCGTTGACTCTGTAGTAAATTCCAGTGTGACTGTTGCTGCCCCCGTTCCCGAACCTGCATCCATACTTCTTTTGGGAACAGGCCTAGTAGGTCTTCTAGGTATAAGGAGAAGAAAAAAATAACAAATTTATAAGAATTGTTTGAGGAAAGGTTTGGTCATTTAATGATCAAACCTTTTTTATTTTCAGCTTACTTCTTGATAACCATAATTAAAACACAACTCCCTTATGGTGTGTCCCACAAAAGAAAAGACCGAGGGCGGACAAGCTCTCCTGAATTTATTCTGAATATCATTTTTCGGTGGTTAATCAAGATTAGCAATAATTGAATAATAATCAATTTGCGTTCAAAACGAGTAATAGCTATTGGATACCACTTACGCTCACACATCTCCGTGACCTATAGAGTGATTTCGAGCACTCTATGCAATTTTCAAAACCTAACAACAAACAAGTGATCTTAGATCAGACCTTGTTCATGAGAGGTATAGGGACACACGATATCACGGCCTAAGACACTAGAATTGGCAAGGTTAACCATTTAAGAAAAACTGAAAATTGACCTTGTTCCTGTGCATGTACGGGGCAAAGAAAATCCTTGAGTGGACAAAAGATCCTGAGACCGCCCTTCTATACGCAACTATCTTAAATGATAAATATTCCATCGATGGCCATGATCCAAACGGCTATACAGGCGTTGCCTGGTCAATCGGTGGGGTCCACGACAGGACATGGGGCGAACGTCAAGTCTTTGGTAAAATACGCTATATGAACGAAGCGGGTTGCAGGCGAAAGTTTGACGTCAATTCTTATATTAATCGTGTGCAGAATAACTCAATTTGAAGTAGCGGCAAAATATCCATACAGCCGAGATGGTTGTATTAAGGCATCACAGGATCAGAGCGTTTAGTTTCATCCAAAACCTTTCGGACCATTTTTGCTAACTCAGATTTATTAATTGGTTTCATAATAAATGAACGTGCTCCGATGTCAGCAGCTTCTTTTTCAGAAATTTTGGCACTATAACCCGTGCATATAATTATTGGCATGTTTTGACGGATTTTTAAGGTTTCAATAACCAATTGTTCACCAGTCATATTTGGCATTGCCATATCAGTGATAAGCAGATCAAACTTATCCGGGTCATTTCTAACCATATCCAGTGCCTTCTCTGGATCGGATATGGGCTCGGCAGTGTATCCTAGACTTTCTAAGAGGCGTTTACCAAGTTTGGCTATTGAGGCTTCATCGTCAACATACAAAACAGATTCATCTCCAACAGGTAAAACATCCAATTCATCATTTTCCTGTTCAATGAGACCTTCATGGGCTGGCAAGAATATTGTGAAAGTTGTTCCCTGGCCAGGCGTACTGTCGACATATATCGCACCATCATGCCTCTCGACGATACCATGAACTATGGCCATTCCAATGCCTGTCCCCTCGCCAATATCTTTGGTTGTAAAGTACGGTTCAAATACTCTATCAAGAACCACTTTATCCATCCCGATACCATTATCACTGACCATCAGTTTAGCATATAGACCTGGTTTTAGTTGTTGCTGGTGCTTGGTTTGCACTTCATCAATGGTTTCATACGACAGCTCAACAGTAACAATACCTCCCTTTTCCGGCAGAGCGTCAACACCATTGTTGCATAAATGTATAAGGAGTTGATTTATCTGTGTATCATTCCCCATGACCGGATACGTATCTGCTGATAAATTTTGCTCAATTTTTATATTTACTGGAATTGATGAACGAATAAGTTTCATGGATTCCTGCACGACAAATGTAAAATCCATTTCCTTTTTTTCCGCATCGTCTTGTCTGCTGAAGGTTAAGAGCTGTTTCACCACATCCCTGGCACGTGTTCCTGCAATTTTAATCTCTTCAGTACTCTCTCTAGCTAAGCTACCTTCCGGTAATTCTTCAATGATAAGCTGATTGTTACCCATAATGATGGCGAGCATATTATTAAACTCATGGGCGACACCTCCAGCAAGGGTACCTATGGATTCCATCTTTTGGGCTTGTTGAAGTTGTTTTTCAAGAAGCCGTCTTCCCTCTTCCTTTTGCTTGCCTTCAATGATTTCACCAATCCTTTCAGCAATAGCACCGATCAACTTCCTTTCTTCCCCCAAAAAGGGTCCTTCATCGATTTCAGGTTTCTCCTCAAGGTAATACACTTCAACCACACCGACCTCTATCCCAGAAGCTATTATTTTTTGGGTTTGAAGCCATTCGGTTTCCTTAAAATTATCTGTTTTATAGGATTTTTCTGCGATTTTTATTTGTCCACAGGTGATATCAGGATATTGCCAGGAGGATGGAATCAGATCCGCTATACTCTGAAGTATTTCTTCAGTCGTAGCATTTTCTTGACGAACAAGTTCTTCAATCCGATATAGGCAATGCAGCTCTTTCAGACGCTCGCCAAGATTATATGTTGTTCTACTCAGCTGTTTATTTGTTGTTTTAAGTTGAGCTGTTCGCTCAGTCACCTTTCGTTCAAGATCGCCGACATGGGCTTCTATACTGCTCGCCATCACATTAAAATTGTCTCCGAGTTCTCCAAGTTCATCATCACTGTCAATAGCAGCACGCGCCTCCTTGTTACCAGTCTGGAATTCTCTGGTAGCTTTCGTCAACCTGATCACATTAGATGTAATGCTTTTATTGAGGATCAGCGCAATTATACTCGATAAAAGTAGTCCAACTATTGCCGTTACAAGTAGTATCACTATCGAGAGTCGTCCTCTGTTACCCATGTGAACACGGGTATGCTCAATCTCTTCATTTGCTAAGGAAAACAAAGTTTCAATAATGGGAGCTATCGCTTCGGATTCCAGATCAAACTGTTTAAATTTACCGCGAATAGCAACATCAATAGTAACTATTTCTTCTGCAATACTCAGGTAAATAGCCAAGGTTTTCAGCAACTCTGCTTTTTCTTCTGTCGCATACGAGGGTGCATGCGCAATCGCCTCTTTTAAGTGCACCGCAGTATTAAAAGCAGACTGCATATGAGGCCGTTGACGTGTGGCCAGATACTCTTTTTCAGATGCCTGCATTTGGTGAAACAGGTGTGTTACGTCCCTGGCATCAGCTCCATTGAAAGCCTCGCCCAGTAAAAGGGCAGTTTTGGAAAGTTGACTCTGTAAACCAGTTTCATCTGCAGCCAATGAGGAAATGAGTTTTTCCGTCTGTTTCACTGTAAATGCGTGACGCTTAACCGATGAGATAAACAGGTTCAGAC
Source organism: Desulforhopalus glucosivorans (assembly GCF_054397165.1). Taxonomy (NCBI): domain Bacteria; kingdom Pseudomonadati; phylum Thermodesulfobacteriota; class Desulfobulbia; order Desulfobulbales; family Desulfocapsaceae; genus Desulforhopalus; species Desulforhopalus glucosivorans. The sequence continues at coordinate 5,111,644 of NZ_AP044854.1, read as the reverse complement.
TCACTATACTTTCCCGCCATGCGTCACTAACAGAGGACTGTAATACCAGATCCTGTAATTTGATGCTTAGTGCTTCAGCAATGTTCGTGTGATGAGTTGCGGCTTCTGCGTACTTCTTAGATGCCGCTGAATATCCTATGATTGGGTACCATAGGAAGAGATCTTTTTCCAGACTCCGGGCTTTATACATGTTCAGATTCATTCCTTCTACCAGATACTGAATCTTCGCACTGAGTTCATTTGACCTTTCTGCCCTGTCCTGGAATACATTTAACACCACAATCCCACTCACCCCCACCAGCGTCAAAAAACCGATGAGGGTCCCGAAGGCTAAACGAAACTTATTTTTAATAGTAAGTCTTCGCCAATATTGAAAGATGTCCATTCGTTTTGTTATCATCTCATTGTAAGAGGGGGCGTTTACGTATATCCGGGATAGAACTATCACTTCTGCGAATGTGTATATATGATATTTGAGGTTAGGCCTTCAAACCCGGCAGCCATATTATCAAAACGGACAATACTAAAATTTCCAAAGCCACAATCACCAAAACCATCGCAGTTGATTCTGCCCATTACACCGTCAAAATCTGTGGTGCTGTGCAATGCCTCACGCAAGGCGTGGCGGCCAATATGTAACGTTCCGTTTGACTCCTGTATCGCCACCTTTTCAATGGCGTTTAAAAGGATATTCGTGGCATCATAAGCAAAACCAAAGTTGTGTTTTGCAGGCAACTCATCATAGTGTGCTTCATAGTCGGAGATTAATTCTTTAAATGCAGGGCTTTGAGGAGCAAGCTTAGCAATAAAGTACATACCTGTAGCAGCGGTATCAACAGATCTAATAAAATCGTCACGAAACAAGGGGTCACCAGCCAGGAATTTTAGAGATTGTAACCCTTCTATTTCCACGGACTGCTGGACGATAAAATTACCTTCCGGCTGGAACAGAGGCAAGAAGAGAAGTTCCGCACCAGATAACGCAACAGCGGTCAGCACTGGCCGCATGTTTTGATCACCCTTATTTACAGAAGCAGCCAGGACAATCTCACCACCCAGCTTGGTAAATGCTCGTTTCAGTGCACTTGCATGGTTGGTGGTATAGAGATCACCATCACTGATGGTGGCGACTTTAGCCACCCCCAGTTCTTTAAAAATAAATGCTGCTAATGCCTGTATCTCCATTTCATCACTCGGCATGACTCGAAAATAGCCAGGTTGTGAGTTAGCACCTCTTTTCCCAGCAATCGCTGTTAAAGAAGGAGCAGTATTAAGGCCAGAAACCATGACCATACCAGCATCAGATATGATCTTCCCTGCTGTAATGGCAGCTCCAGAGCAGGTTGTTCCGAGGGTTGCCACAATCCGGGGGTCGGCAACGATTGTCATGGCTCCAATAATCCCCCCTTCAGATGTGCATCGTTCGTCTTCAATCTGCAACTCAATTGGATGGCCGAGTATTTGCTTGTTGCTTCCTGCCAGGGCAAGTTCAATACCCCGGATTTGATCCATGCCAACAGAAGCCATAGTGCCGCTTAGGCTCTGCAGTACTCCTAGCCTGACAGGTTCGCTGGAAGCGATATTTACACAACCTATGACATCGTTACAAACAAAAGGGGGGTCTTCTGTCTTGCAGGATGAAAGTAAAATGGTGCAGCATATTATGAGGGAGAATAACCAAAGTGGATTTTTAGTCATTTGTAAAATATTTCCTTTTACTATCATGAATAAGATGGCTATCAATCATCTTCGTAACAATAGAGTATCAAAAAAACTACTACAGAGCCAATTAAACCGCCAAAGGATAATTCTTTCCAGCACATAGTTGCTAGATTTTTTCTTCCCATTCCATGTCAAAGCTCCTACTTTCACACCCCTCAGTGATAGTTTTAGCTACCACTGCCCCCCCATTCTCTACTCATTGATAAGCATCCCACTCCCCTTATTGTTGTAAGTATAAACAAACCGGAGACCACAAGGAAAACAATGCTATGAAATACATAATACATCTACTTATCCTCATCTTTTTGACAGGCTGTTCTGCTATAAATGTTGAGCAGTACAGTTCGAACAGTCCTAAACTCGACCTGTTTAGCTACTTCCTTGGTGAAACCAAAGGCTACGGAATAGTCCAGGACAGAAAAGGTACACTGACCCGCCAGTTCACAGTGGACATAGTGGGTACAGTGCTTGCAGATGGGAGCTTGAAACTCTATGAAAAATTTGACTGGAGCGATGGGGAAAAGTCAACCAGGACCTGGATAATCAGTAGAGAAAACGATCATCTCTATTCCGGATCAGCCGAAGATGTATCTGGCCCTGCAGACGGTGTCGCATACGGCAATGTACTCAACTGGCAGTACCTACTCAACCTTACGGTGGATGATACCACTTGGAAAATCAAATTTGACGACTGGATGTTTCTTGTGACAGACAAGGTACTGATCAACAGGGCAAAGATGTCAAAGTTCGGTCTAACAGTTGGAGAAGTAACAATAGTTTTCCAGAAATAACTCAAATGTCGGTGGCTACAATGATCAATACATTAATGGGATTAACACTACTTTTTACTCTGCTCTACTCAACTGCTTACAGTAACAATGTTGAAAACATGGAATTGCACGGTAAAGGAGAAGCATACTACCTGAAATTTATAAAAGTGTACGATGCAGCCTTGTACACTGAACTGGCCGCCAATGAGGATGAGATTACACAGGGGATGGTTTCAAAATGTCTACTGCTCCAATATGAGGTTTCCCTCAAACAAAACGATTTTATCAAGGCTGCCAATACGGTTCTTGAGAGACAATTTACTCCAGAACAGCTGGAAACTGTACAAGATGAGATCGATCAGCTCCATGCAGGTTATGTCGATGTGGAAGATGGAGATCAATACACGCTCTGCTACGACAGTGAAAAAAGTAGCACCACGCTCTCGCACAACGGCAAAGAAGTTGTTAGGATAATATCACAGCCATTTGCAAAAGTATATTTCAGCATTTGGCTTGGAAATGATTCTCCTCTTGATGACACCTTACGGGATAAGTTACTCGCTCGAAACGGATAACACCCCACAAGGGGGGAGGTATAAGTGCCTTGGATGTCAAAGTAGGGTCTAGTTTCAAATAACGCCCGAATCTCTTGTTTTTTCTGAAATTTCTCATGAAGAAAGCGATAATTAGCAATTTCACGGAGAGTATTCAGTATGAAAAAATTCCTCGCAATGTATCAGGATTTAAGTTCTGAGAACCTTCATCTACTCCAGGATGTATACAGCTCTGACATACGATTTATGGATCCTGCCCATGAGATTAATGGCCTGGATAGGCTGACCGAATATTTCTCAGCCCTCTACCAAAATGTCATTTCCATCCACTTTGACTTCAAAGACATCGTAGAACATGAGAACTGTTGCTACCTCCAATGGGACATGAACTTTCGCCACAAAAGTCTTGCAGGTGGAAAAACTATTCTCGTAAGCGGCACAACATTTCTGCAAATGAATAACGATCACAAGGTTTACTTTCACCGGGACTATTTTGATCTCGGAGAAATGCTCTACGAACATATTCCCCTACTTGGACGTTTTGTGACCACTATAAAAGGGAGGCTTGGAAAATGAATATTCTTATAACCGGCGCAACCTCAGGTATCGGAAAACAAGTAGCCCTCGATTATCTGGATGAAGGGCACCAGGTATGGGCAGTTGGCAGGAATGAAAATTCTCTGCAGGAGTTACAAGATTTAGGGATGCAAACAGGTCAACTCGACCTGACAGACAGAGACCAGAGCCTTCAATGGTTTACAAATTTAGACCACATAGACCTTGCCATACTCAATGCGGGAAACTGTGAATATATCGACCTTCCCGAATTTGACAGCGCTTCTGTCCAGCGTGTTATGCGCGCCAATATTGATTCTCTGGCGATTTCCATTGAAGGAGTGTTGCCACTGTTACGCAAAAACAGCAATGGACGCCTGGCCATAGTCGGCAGCTCGGCGGCCTATGTGCCTCTGCCTAGAGCTGAAGCCTATGGTGCCTCTAAAGCTGCGGTGGCCTATATGGCAAACAGCCTACGAATTGACCTGAAAAAAGAAGGTATTCCGGTAAGCCTTATCTGTCCTGGCTTTGTAAAAACGCCCCTTACAGACCTCAATGATTTTGATATGCCCTTTCGGGTCTCAACCAAAGAGGCAAGTAGAGCTATTCGGGATGGTCTTGCAAAAGGCAGATCAGAGATACATTTCCCGAAACGGTTCACCTTAATTATGAAATTTTTATCATGGCTTCCAACTCCTGTTTGGACACAACTTGCTCAAAAAATGGTGAAATGATGACACGACAACGTATTGCAATAATAGGCAGCGGTATTGCAGGACTCACCTGTGCACACCACCTGGCAACTGAACACGATTTGACCATCTTTGAGGCTGAAGACTATGTGGGTGGACACACCCATACAGTTCAGGTTGAAAAGCAAGGTGAGATATCTGATATCGACACAGGATTTATTGTATTTAACGACCGTACTTATCCGGAATTCATCAAGATGATGGATAGCATTGGTGTCAACTACCAACCAACTGAAATGAGCTTTTCAGTACGAAATGACGCTGCAGATCTTGAGTATAACGGTAACACCATAAATAGTCTTTTCGCCCAGCGAAAGAACATAGTCCGACCAGGTTTTCTTCGCATGGTGCGTGATATTGTTCGCTTTAACAAAGAGGTTCTAAGAGCTGCTGACGACGAGCAACTGACCATAGGGGATTTTCTGGCAACCAGAAAATATTCGGTTTTCTTTAGAGACAATTATCTCCTCCCCATGATTTCAGCAATCTGGTCCATGGGACTAGAAAGCTGTAAAGACTTTCCACTACAGTTCTTTGTACGATTTTTTGACAATCATGGCTTGCTCAACATTATCAACAGACCCCAGTGGTATACTATTATTGGTGGATCAAGCAGCTATATTAAACCACTGACAGCTCCTTTCAAAGACAGGATCAGAGTCAGCACCCCCGTTATCCGTGTGGAAAGAGACGATGCTGGAGTCCAGATAGTCACCACGTCAGAAACTGAACGTTTTGACCAGGTTATTTTTGCCTGCCATGGCAATCAGGCGCTGTCACTGCTGGCCGCTCCAACCTCCACAGAAGAGGAGATACTACAACCATTTAAAACGTCGAGTAATTCGGTTGTCTTGCATACCGATACCGCTTTGCTGCCCAAACGGCGACTCGGCTGGGCAAGCTGGAACTATAATATGGTGGACAGTGCCAAGGAACAGACTACGCTTACGTACAATATGAATATTCTCCAGAGACTATCAAAACAACACACCTATCTGGTAACCCTCAATCAAGAGATTGCAAAGGAACATATCTTAAAAGAGTTCAACTACCACCACCCCATATTCTCCCTTGAGGCTATAGAAGCCCAGACAAAATGGGAGAATATATCAGGTAAAAACCGGAGTCACTATTGCGGCGCATACTGGTTTAACGGTTTTCATGAAGATGGTGTAAAAAGTGGGCTGCGGGTTAAAAATGCAATAGAGGAAATGTTATGAAACCTGCACTCTATATAGGCACCATAGCCCATAAACGAAACATACCTGTGGAACACAATTTCCAATATCCATTTTTCATGTGGTATTTAAACCTGGATGAACTTGACAGGCTTCCATCGGTTGGCAGATGGTTCTCCGCAAAAAAGTGGGCAATGAGTCGATTCCATCGCCCTGATTATTTTGGTCATCCTGAAACACCACTTGCCGATGCTATCAGAATACGCATGGAGGAGTTAACAGGAAAACCTGTAACAGGTCAGGTGTGCGGTCTCTTAAATATGCGAACCCTTGGGGTCTATTTTAGTCCGGTAAACTTTTATTACGGCTATGACGACCAGGGTGACTTCAGCCATTTTCTTGCAGAAGTTTCCAACATCCCATGGAATGAGCGACACCAATACGCCCACTATGTAGGTGACGGCCTACTCACTCCAAATCATCCCAAGGAATTTCATGTCTCCCCGTTTAACAACGAGAATCAACACTACAGCTGGACCCTCAGAAAGCCCGGTGCAGATGTATCAGTGCAACTTGATGTAAATGATGAACGTGGACACATATTTACAGCAGCACTTGGTCTTAAAAGACACCCTCTCAATCTGCAATCCATACGATCAAGAATCCTCAGAAAACCGGCGATGACAATGTCGATTGTGGCTGGAATTTATTGGCAGGCATTTAATCTATTTAGAAAAGGTGTTCCTTACATTACGTATAATAAGGAGACAGTATGAACAGTATAACCAACGCTCAAACCTACGCTACCAAATCTAAAACCAGCCTCCCGGCGAGCTGGCTGACGAGTCTATTGTTCAACATGCTTGAAAAACTTGTTCATGGTCAGATCGTCATTGAGGAAGGAAACAATACGAGAACCTTCGGAAGTGACAGTTCTCTTCAGGCACACGTTACGATCAACGATAACCGCGCCTACCGCAAGATACTGTTTGGTGGCTCAATTGGAGCTGGAGAAGCATACATTGATAAATTATGGGATGTAGACAATCTTACAGCCCTTGTGCGTATCATGGTCTTGAACATGTCGCTGCTCGACCGGATGGAGCGCGGACTGGCATGGCTGACCCGCCCTGTTGATTTAGCCAAGCACCTGTTAAATTCCAATAACAAGCATGGTTCCAGACGTAATATTCTTGCCCACTACGATCTGGGCAATGATATGTACCGTTCATTTCTTGACCCTACAATGATGTATTCCTCTGCAATATATCCGGACTGTGAAAGTACTCTTGAGGAGGCCCAACAAAATAAGCTTGATATCATCTGTAAAAAACTTGATCTCAAACCAACCGATACGGTTGTAGAGATTGGTTCTGGCTGGGGTGGATTTGCAATACACGCTGCTACACACTACGGCTGCCATGTGACCACCACCACCATTTCCGATGCTCAATATGCAGAAGCCAGTAAACGAATAGAAGCTCTTGGGCTTACTGACAAAATAACACTCGTGCAAAAAGATTACCGAGAACTGACCGGCCGCTTTGATAAACTCGTCAGTATCGAAATGATTGAGGCTGTTGGCCATAAGTATCTGCCTGATTTTTTCAAGCAGTGTGAGAGTCTGTTAAAGCCCGATGGACAAATGCTCATTCAGGCCATCACAATCGCAGACCAGAAGTATGCGCAATACGCACGCTCCGTTGACTTTATCCAGCGGTATATTTTCCCGGGCGGCTGTGTACCATCCAATGCCAGAATGCTTGGGGTTATCGCTGAAAAAACTGATATGGTAGTTCGGCAAATTGACGATTTTGGCTTTGACTATGCTCGTACCATTAACGATTGGCGTAAGCGGTTCAGCAACAGCTACGAACAACTGCTGCAAAAAGGCTATGACGAGACGTTCAAAAGACTCTGGGAATTTTATCTCTGCTATTGTGAGGGTGGTTTTCTTGAGCGCTCAATAAGTGTTGTCCATGTAGTTGCAACACGTCCCGGAAACCGAAGGACAATTGAGCGATGAAACTCATAGCCAATGCACTTGCCTACCAGGCTGTCTGGTTTTCAGCAATCCTCTGGGGTAACTCGGGTGCTGTCGCCGGTTGCCTCATCATACTTATCCTACTGGCAATCTCAGAAAACCGTGGAAACGATTTGAAGATGATCGGTTTTCTCATGTTTCTTGGCTTGCTTGTGGACGGTACGTTGCAGCAGGTTGGTTTTTTTAGCTTTAGAAGCTCGGGGTTCCCCATTCCATTCTGGCTACTCATAATTTGGCTAGGACTGGCCATGACAATTCACCACAGTCTTGCATGGTTCAAAAACAGACTGCTGCTTGCAGCATTCTTTGGTGCGGTGGGAGGGCCTGCTGCATACTGGGGAGGAACTCGTTTGGGGACCGCATCATTTAACTGGTCTCTTCCTGCATCACTACTTTTATTAGCTCTTATCTGGTCACTCATATTTCCGACAATCATGCTTTTCAGCACCTTGCCCCAGAAAGGCCAAACGGAAGAATAAACACATAACATAATTATCTACATAAGGATCTCATATGAATTTACAGGACTATTTCAAAGGAAAATCGGGATTTGGCGTTATATCAACATCTAATAATCAGGGAGAGGTAAACAGCGCTGTTTATGCAAAACCCCATGTAATTGATAGCAACACCGTAGCTTTTATCATGCGAGACAGACTGACCCATAAGAATGTGAGTGAAAACCCCCACGCAAATTACATGTTCATCGAGCACAATCATGGATTTAATGGGGTTCGGCTGAGCTTGACCATGCTAGAAGAAAGTCAAGACCAGGAGCGGATCCAAGCCATGTCCAGGCGCTCTTCATCCGGAGACAATGATAACACTGAGAGATACCTCGTCACCTTCACTGTCAATAAGGCCCTGATGCTCGTAGGGGGAGAAGAAGCAACATTTTAATAGTTTTGCTTACCATTAAACCATCATTAAACCCCCATTGAATTAGAGATAAACAAGCTTAAATTATCAGGTAAGAAAGCAACAGAGCAGCAGAGAATGGCTCAAGCCACATATCTCACTGCTCAATAGCTGACATGAAGAAATAAACAGCACTCAGAATATAAGAGTTACTACTGATAATAATTGGAGAACGTTATGAAAGGTCAAATTATCTCACAAGAGTTTAATAAGATGGTATTTGTTCAAGACAATAAAGGCACAGAGTACGCCTGTAAGATTGATACGAACCGCGAAGTAAAAAACAAAGAAGATCTCTCCCAACATGAACAAAAAAACTGTATGAATTTAAATACGGTACTGGGTGACAGCTGGTAGAACTGCACGATTAAAATAATAAACACAACATCAGGAATACTATACATACAGTCGGAGGACGTTATGAAAGGTCAAATTATCTCTCAAGAATTTAATAAGATAGTATTTGTTCAAGACAATAAAGGCACAGAGTACGCCTGTAAGATTGATACGAACCGCGATGTGAAAAGCAAAGAAGATCTCTCCCAACATGAACAAAAAAACTGTATGAATTTAAATACAGTACTGGGTGACAGCTGGTAACAATTGCTTTCTCCCCCCACCCCCTTAACACCCTCTGCTGTCTTTTAGTAGGGGGTGTTGTTTTTTATAGCAACTACTTGTATTATTATGTCTCCAGAACAATCAAAAATAACCTCTATTAAAACTGGAGAATAATGAAATTTCTCACACCACTTTCTAGCCTGGCGTTGTGCTCTTTTTTTATGTTACCAACGATTGCACACAGTGAGGACAACGTGCAACAGAGTTCAGCTCGATCCATGGCGGGTTGGTCTAGCGTGATTCGCGGGGGAGCGATTTACCAATTTGACACCGACCTTGATGAGGGAGGAGGTTACAGCAGTGCCAGATACAACATTGAAGTCGGTCAAAACTATGCATGGTCAAGAAATGACACAGCGACCCTTGCAATCAGTTACAGTTTAGACAGTTACGATTTCTCAGATGGTGATCCAGGTGGCATCGCCTTTGGAAATCCCTGGGAAAACATCCACACCTTCTCCATCAGTACGCCTCTTAGAACAAGTGTCGGAGATAACTGGACTGCATTTCTGATCCCATCCTTAAGTTCAACAGGAGAATCCGGAGCAGAATTCAGCGAAACAATTACAGGTGGTGTCCTTACCGGTGTATCATACAGATTTGGTGATCGCTTGACAATAGGGCCAGGAATTGGAGTATTTACTCAATTGGAGGAATCCGCTTCTATTTTTCCGGTACTGATTGTTAACTGGAAAGTAACAGATAAACTCAGCCTTGAAACCGGTAGAGGATTAGCTGCCACACTGGGGCCCGGATTAACACTGAATTACAAAGCGACCCCAAAACTTAAGCTTGGTATTGGGGGCAGATACGAAAAGCTGCGTTTCCGACTTGACAAGGACGGAGCCGTTGCTGGTGGTGTTGGTGAGGATTCATCTATTCCACTCTTTGCCAACTGCACCTACAGTATTAACCGAAAGAGCTCCATCAGCCTCGTTGCGGGCCTTGAATCTGGCGGAGAATTATTGGTCGAAAATAGTAAAGGGAACACAATAATAGAAGAAGACAGTGATTCTGGTGTGTTTACCGGTATCACCTTCAACGCAAGATTTTAAATATCGTCTAACCCTAAAAAGACTGGCCTTATCATAGGCCAGTCTTTTTCATCAATTTTTCTCCGGTAAAACTGTTTCTACACACGAATTATACCACAACTCTGTGTAGTCCATACCACCCACCAAGTTGCAATTTAAAAGCATCACCATGTTCATCTTAATGAAAGAGCAGTAATTTGAATTTGCAGTAACTTATACACCTTTATGCCGGTAGAGAACGGCCCCAAACCTAACCAAAACAAGCCCCCCTGCCTCCGCTTTGACTTTTTGACTAGACCCTAAATCACTCTAGATATGATTTGCATATTATTATTTTTTGTGATGCAATCTAAGGATTAGATCACTATTGAGACAAGGGAACAAAATGCCAAGTAAATCAATCATGGTTGTGGATGATTCATCTACTATCAGGAAAATCATACAGCGTGAACTATCTAAAGCTGATTATGAAGTAATATTAGCAAAAAATGGAGTGGAAGCATTAGCCATACTGCAGTGGGCTGACCCTCTGCCCGATCTCATCTCTGTTGATATTGATATGCCGCACATGAACGGCTTTGAACTATGCGCTAAGCTACGAGCAGGTGGTGATTCTGATGATGAAAAGAAGAGACGTATTGCAGCATTACCAGTAATATTTGTGTCAGCAAATGATAACATTGACAACAGAGAAAAAGCCTATGAGTTAGAAGTCATCGACTTCATTGGCAAACCATTTATTCCGGGAAAAATGGTTAGCACCATTGACAATATACTAAATGCTCGTGAGCAGTTCACTGACATGACGGCTATTGTAATTGAAGACTCTCCTTTTGTACTCCGAATTGTGCGTAACATCCTTTCCAGACATGGTTTAAAAGACATTTTCGAGGCACAAAATGGTGAGCAAGCCCTTGAAATTATCAAAGAGAATAAATTCAACGTTGATATCATCATTACTGATTTCATTATGCCTGGCATGGGTGGAGAGGAGCTGTGCAGAACACTAAGGGGGATTGAGGCATTAGAACAAGTTCCCATATTTTTTATCAGTTCAGTTACTGAAAAAAATACAATTCTTAATTTTTTCAAAGCAGGAGCCAGTGATTACCTTCCTAAACCATTTATTGAAGAAGAATTTCGAGCGCGAATAGTTACACATCTCAGAAACCGTCAATACACCAAGGAGTTAGAAGCACTCAACCTTAAATTTCAATATCAGGCAGAACACGATGCGCTAACAGGCGTTTATAATCGAGGCTATTTTCAAACAGAACTCGCCTCTCGCTTTGCCCACTGTAAATACACTAAAGAGGACCTTGGTTGCATCCTTATAGATCTTGACTATTTCAAAAACGTCAATGATACCCAGGGACATGCCTATGGTGATTTAGTTCTTAGAGAGTTCTCCAAACTATTGCAGAATACCCATCGAGATTCAGACATTTCAGCACGATATGGTGGTGAAGAATTTGTGATACTTCTTTCCGGAGCAGCTTTGGATGAGTGCACAATAATGGCTGAACAACTTCGCAAATCTGCCGAAAGCCTTATTTATAATGATGGTTCAACAGAGCTCCAGGTAACAGTAAGTATAGGGGTGTCATCTCTGCAAAAGCATCAACCCAAAAGTCCTGAGATGCTCTTGTCGATGGCGGATGAAGCGTTGTATAAAGCGAAAGAAAAAGGCAGAAATAGAGTTGAGGTTTTTAAAAAATAGCTGCAATACTCATTTTTGAGTAACTCCCTTTGCACTGCAGCAGTTCATATCTGATCTGAGATCGAGCTTTTAAAATTAAGGCTTACCAGATTTGATAGTTGAAAAAGTACAATCATGGCCATTTGTATTTTTCATTCAAACCAACCACACCTTCGTAGCATTAATCCACGATCACATCATCTCGTTCTTAAGACTGCGTACTCGTATAAATGATGGGAATTTTGGTTTTCCCGAAGCATAAAATCCAGTGTATTTGAAGGTTACGATGGCACCAACTGGTGGAGGGTGAATACGCTGCTCGTCGCTAAACCCAGTGCCAACCTTAAATTGAATAGTCCTGTCAGTTACCAACTCAAGAATAAGAGACCCCATTCGTCCATGATGCTTTCCTTTACCTGGAACATAACCTACAACCACCCCTTCTGCGTCCTTAAAGTTCTTAACCTTCAGTACATCAAGCGAACGACCATTCTTATATTTTGAGCCTTTCCGTATAAGAACAATTCCCTCCCCCCCTCCAGCCTCAATTTCTTTAAGCAGCTGCTGCAGATGCCCCCTGTCTTTCACCGGTTGCTGCTCTATGATAAAGGCATACTTTGAAGGATGCTTTTCAAACCACGATCTCGCTCGTTCTATCCTCTCTTCAATGGATAAGCTGGAATCTTTTGAATCAAAGATACCATAGTGCAATGTGTTCCAGCCCTTATCCTGGCCAGACGTTGCCACAATACCTGAGGTTCGTTCAAAGGTTCCCCTTCCACCCCATATTTCCCCAGAGAGAGGGAAAGGTGGAAAGTTTTCAGTAAAATAGACTGGCACATCCAGTCGATTCCCCTGCTTTGTCAGCATCTCAGTCCCTGTCCATTCCCCTCGTACTCCATCCAGTTTTTCACTCCAGAGCCAATCTTCCCCCACCTCTTTCCCTGTGTAGCTTTTTGGCAGCATGAGATCTTCAGAGAACCGGGAACCATAAAGATCCAGAGTAAAGAGTATTACAAATATAGTAGTCAAAAAGACTACATTTGCGCAGGATCGACATGGAGTGTTGATAGTCTGCATCGGCAACCTCCTCGGACAGCACTATTAAAACTTTTATACTGATTCTTCTAATGGATAACCTGTACAACAAGAAAAAATAACAACCTATCCCTGCTTCTCTCTTTCATTCAACAACATAACCCGCTACTTTGCACACTACTCGTGATATTATTTGTCTAACCATTTGCGTCTTGCCATATTAAATCCTATGAACGAACACAATCTAACTACTACCCAGAAAAATTTTTACGACACATTTTCAAAACTCACCCAAACCGATCAGGAGGTATTAAAATGCCTATCTGTTATTTATCAGAAAATTTCCCGAACGAGGCTCGTCAACTGTCTTAATAAAGCCGGATATAGAGATACTCTGGGGAAAAGATATACAAATAAAAACATCGGGATATATCTCAAAAATCTCGAAGAACATAATTGGATCGAGTTAACTCCCCAGGGAGTTTGTTGCAACGTGGAGATAGTCGAATTAGTCTGCCAGGAGTCTATACGCGAAAACAGTTTCGCAACCCTTGCAACAATTGTCCAAGAGGAGATTCCCCTGCAAGCGCGCTGGGACTCTTCAGTATGGTACAATGATTATAATCAGGGACTCCGTGAACTCAGAATAGCTCTATTTACCGGCAAAACCACTGGTACAATCCTCGACATATACACGTCTATTTGTTCCCAGTTCCCCCATGATACTCAACGTCACTCCCCCATTGACCGTATTTTTTTAAACCCGCTTGATCTGGAAAGGCTGCATTCGCTTCCCATACCGCTTATTTCAGAATTGATCATTCCCAGCATTATCAGTGCTATCATGCTGCTGCAGCCAGCCGATGATTTAATTCAATTTATCAAAGTCTATGCGGACAAAAACCAGATTAGAAGTGATAGTTTCGAGTCAGTCATAGCCCTACATTCCATCTGCAAAGGTAACATAGATTCACTTGTTGACGAAGCAGACAGCTGGATACACTCCTCAAAGATGCTCAGTTATCGTGGTTGGCTCACATTCCTACAAGGCAACACTGACGAATCCCTCAACTGGTACCGACAAGGACTTGAACTTCTTAAAAAAGAAACAGGCAAACGAAAGGTCTATTTTGAGAACATAGCCGGATTTTTTTATAGCGTGGCACTACTTCAGACAGGTGGAAACGACAACTACGAAGAAGCGCTTGACTATATGAAGCGTTTGAAAAAACAGAAAGTAAATTTCATGTCCAACACTATTGCCAGTGACATGGAACAAACACTACTTCTCAGCCTAGGACGCAAAAGCCTGGCCAACAAAACCCTCCACTCTCTCAATCAGCTGACCTTTTACGATTTTTTCTCAGCCCTCATCGGTTTTTTGACCTCTTGCTGGCAGGGAGAAAGACAAAGCGAGAGGGCATTAGATTTTTTAAAAATGGTGCAAGAACGTGCAGAAGAAAACGACTACCACTGGTTCAACAAAGAAACAACAGCAATCCTCCTTGCAAACGATTACTGCGCCGATGTCAACCGCACACTGCATAACAATCTACACACTCTCTGCCCAATTCCAGATCTCCATAACGCAATACAACAACAACCAAAATGGGAAAAGGTACTTGATGCGCTCACCCACCTCAATAGTACCCCAGGAAAATCGAAACCAGAAAACAGGGAACGCTTAATCTGGCTCATTGATTTTGATGACGACTACTACGAATGTGGTATTGCTCCACGACTGCAGAAACTTGGCAAAAACGGCAAATGGACCAAAGGCCGTGCAGTTGCACTTTCTACTCTCAGTAAGAACGTGAACACCCTGACCTATCTAAGCGAACAGGACAAGCATGTCGTAGGGGCCATTCAAAAATCTCGAGAAGCCTCATGGGACTATTATGGAAGCACCAGTAGCTATGATATACTACAGGATCAGGCGTTGCCAGCGCTTGTTGACCACCCGCTTCTTTTTTGGGCACATCACCCGACAACCCAACTGGAGCTGATCCAGGGATCACCTGAACTGCATGTAGAAAAACAGGCAAACAGTTACAAGCTCACCCTCACCCCTGAGATGGATGCGGATGAACCATACCACCTTTTTCAGGAGACACCGTCCCGACTGAAATACATTCCGTTCACCCAGGATTATGTTCGCATATTTGATATCATTGGCGATTCAGTGGAAATCCCTATCAATGCAAAAGATAGAGTTCTTGGAGCACTCTCCCAAGTATCTAAAATACTCACGGTTCATTCAGATATTGGAGGAACATCAACCGATGCCAAAATAGTAGTTGCAGATGCACGCCCCTGTATTCATCTCATCCCCTTTAACGATGGTATTCAGGTTGAGATATTATGCCGTCCATTTTCTAGTGGAGGCTCATATTATCCACCAGGGAGCGGTGGTAAGACTGTGCTCGCAGAAGTGGACGGAGTGCAGCTTCAGACAACACGGGACCTTGATTTAGAGAAAAATAATGCTGGAATGGTCCAGGACCTCTGTCCCACACTCAACCGTGCTGATGGCTACGGTAACGAATGGCTCATTGAAAATCCTGAAACATGTCTTGAACTACTCTGTGAGCTACAGGAACTTGGAGAAACCGCCATAGTCGAATGGCCTAAAGAAGAAAGCCTAAGGGTAACGCCGGTCGCTTCGTTTGCACATTTTTCGTTAGCCATCAAAAAAGACAATGACTGGTTCGGGGCCACAGGAAGCCTGAAGGTTGATGAAAAATTAACAATAGACATGAAAAAGCTACTTGCGCTCACCTTGAATTCGCAAAGTCGTTTTATTCAACTCGATGACGGGAGGTTCCTCGCCTTAAATAAGGCATTCAAAAAACGCATTGAAGAATTACAGGCCTATTCAGTCAACCACAGTGACGGCATCCGTATTAACCCCCTTGCAGCCCATGCACTTGAGGAATTTACTGAAGAAATAGGTAACTGTATCACTGATACGCACTGGAAAAAAAATCTAAAACGGTTTCAAGACATTACCGAGCCAGAACTGCCATCGACCCTACAGGCAACCCTACGTGACTACCAACAGGAAGGATTCAGGTGGCTTGGCAGCCTATCATCGTTGAACATTGGAGCCTGTCTAGCCGATGATATGGGCCTTGGTAAAACTGTTCAAGCACTGGCCGCCATCCTACTGCGGGCTCCGGAAGGACCAACCCTTGTGGTGGCGCCCACTTCGGTTATGATGAATTGGCAGGACGAGACCAACCGGTTTGCACCAACCTTAAATGTTACGTACTTTGGCAACGGAAATAGACAGGAAACCATTGACAGGCTCACTGGGTTTGATCTGGTTATCTGTAGTTATGGTCTTCTCCAGAGTGAGGGGGAGATGCTTGCCGGTGTGGAATGGCAAACCATAGTGCTTGATGAAGCTCAGGCAATAAAGAACATGCAGACCAAAAGATCGCAGTCTGCCATGAAACTCCGTGCAAAATTTAAACTTATCACCACCGGTACGCCGATTGAAAATCATCTTGGGGAGTTATGGAACCTTTTCCGCTTTATCAATCCCGGTCTGTTAGGCTCTTTTGAAAGTTTCAAACGCACATTTGCAAATCCAATCGAAAAGCTCCACGACCGTACTGCAGCACATCATCTCAGAAAACTCATACAGCCGTTCATCCTCCGCAGGTTAAAACACGCCGTATTACAAGAACTCCCATCCCGCACTGAAGTAACCATGCAGGTGGAGATGAGCCAGGAAGAAGCCGCAATGTATGAAGCCCAGAGACAGCAAGCACTGGAAGTCCTTTCTGAGGGACAAGAGGCTGCTGGTGGTCAACAACATCTTAGAGTCCTTGCTGAAATTACTAAACTCCGACGGTTCTGTTGCAATCCTGAACTGGTAGTACCCAATATGGGAATTGCCAGCTCTAAACTGAAGGTATTCACCACCGTTGTGCAAGAATTACTTGCAAACAACCACAAAGCATTAGTGTTTAGTCAGTTTGTTGGCCATCTTACACTTATTCGAAAACGTTTAGACTCACTTGGAATCTCCTACCAGTACCTCGATGGCTCCACCACAGCTCCACAACGTAAAAAACGCGTAAATAAATTCCAGGCAGGTGAAGGTGATCTCTTTTTAATCAGCTTAAAAGCTGGAGGATCCGGTCTCAATCTCACTGCAGCGGATTATGTTATTCATATGGACCCTTGGTGGAATCCGGCTGTGGAAGACCAGGCCTCAGACAGGGCCCACCGTATTGGACAGCAACGGCCGGTGACCATCTACCGTCTGGTCGTCAAAGATTCCATTGAAGAGAAAATAGTGTCCTTACATAAAGAAAAACGAGCCTTGGCAGACAGCTTACTTACAGGTAGTGATATAAGCGGTAAGATGAGCACATCTGAACTATTAAAACTCCTGAGAAGTGAATAATTGTATGACACACTAATGGCCAGCCTCTGTATTTCCAAAGCAAAGGCTGGCCATTTTAATTCTGTACACTATTCCTTGGTGATACATTCAGCTGGACATGAAGCAATCGCCTCATCGACACAATCTGAGTCGGGATCAGCACCATCTATAACATAGGCTTTTTCCTCATCATCGTCAAAGGCAAATACTGACGGACACAACTCAACACACGCTTCACAACCAATACATTCTTCCTGATCAATTTCTACTTGCTTAGCCATGGTGTTCTCCTTTTCATTTATGATATGTAATGATATGTAGACTCCGAATGAATTGATCAAATCGGAGGAGCTATTGTTACAATGATCCGCATCTTCGTTGTTGCCCTCACGCCATGGGGTTCCCGAATCTCTGAGATGAGAATATCACCCACCGTTGCAGGAATCTCTGCATCAGCATCAGCGAGAAAGAATCCCTCACCCTCAAGTACCTGAATAGAGAGTTCCCCGTCGAGGTCATGGGAATGAACCGGAAAAGTAACACCTGCATCAAGATTAAAATTGATAATTTTAAAATGCTCCGAGTCTTCCACCAGAAAAAATCGTTTCATAGCGCCTGGAGTATATTCATTGGTCTCAGTCAGTTTTAATACTTTCATATTTTTTCCCTCTCATTGTCTTGTTAATATGCGGCATAGCCCTACTCTGCACCGCCTCATCTTCTATTTTATATAAAGCAAGCAACATGCCATTTACCCAACCACGTATTTACAGATAGATAGCTCGCATGTTGTCAAAATAGCAACAGCAATCTGTTGCTATTTCAACAACACTGTTGTAATTTACACAACATGGATAAACTTGAAACACTAGCAGCCATTGCAACCAACCTGACAGCCACTCTAAGTGCAGAAGACCGCTACCAACGTCTTCTTGAAGCCTTGCACATTGCTATACCTTATGATGCTGCAGCCCTGTTTAGAGTTGAGGGCGAAATGCTTATCCCCCTAGCCTCAAGAGGCCTCACTCCCGATGCCATGGGGCGGGAATATTCAAGAAAGCTTCATCCCCGTCTTGATACAATATGTAACGCCCATGAACCTGTTCTTTTTTCAAAAGACAGCCCCCTTCCAGACCCGTTTGACGGCCTGTTGACCGCAGACCCGAGAACGAGCCACCACATCCACGCCTGCCTTGGTTGCCCCTTATATGTAGAAGGACAATTGGTTGGTGTCCTCACAGCCGATGCTCTCGCGCCTAACGCCTTTGAACATCTGCCCAAAGAATATTTAAACGTCATTGGCCTCATGACTGGGGCACAGATGCAGACAGTTGATCTGTTAACAGCTCTAGAGGAAAAAGCTGAACGCCAGGGACAGCTTGCAAGTGATTTGATGGCTGACATACATCAGCAGCGTGGTAAAAAAATTCTAGGAAAAAGCCGGGGTATCATAGAGTTGCGCGAAGAAATTCAACTGCTGGCAAAATCCGAATATACAAGCCTTGTACTTGGAGAAACCGGAGTTGGTAAGGAGCTTGTGGTACGGGCTATCCACAACCATTCCCGCAGAAGAGACAAGCCGCTTCTCTACCTCAACTGTGCAGCTCTTCCCGAATCGTTAGCTGAAAGTGAACTTTTTGGCCACACCAAAGGAGCGTTTACCGGAGCTTTAACCGACAGGACCGGAAAATTTGAACTCGCGGATGGAGGGACATTATTTCTTGATGAAATCGGCGAACTCTCTTTAGAGATCCAGGCAAAAATCTTACGTACTATTCAGGAGGGGGAGTTACAGCGGGTCGGTTCAGAGCAGATGAAACTTGTTGATGTGCGGCTTATCGCAGCCACCAACCGGGACCTCAAGCAAGAAGTTGAAGCAGGACGTTTCAGGGCCGATCTGTACCACCGTCTCAATGTCTATCCCCTTAAGGTGCCGCCTCTTCGGGATAGAAAAGAGGATATACCTATCCTTGCAGGTTTTTTTGCTGAACGATCCATGAGCCAGCTCGGTCTGTCTGCAGTCCGTATAAGCGACACTGCCTTAAAACTCCTGTCGCGCTATAGCTGGCCAGGCAATGTGCGGGAACTGGAGAATGTCATTTCCAGATCACTCCTAAAGGCATCATCCGGAAGTCTTGCAAGCGATGTCATAACCATACAGGCGGATCACCTGGCTGGAGATCTAGGTGCTCCAATTTACACAAGTACCTCTGCGCCATCTGCCTCTCCAACGGTTGTACAGCAGAATATTTCCATAAAAGATGCAGTGACCAATCTTAAAATAACGATGATACAAGAGGCGCTGAAAAGACATAATGGAAGCTGGGCAGGAGCTGCCCGGGAGCTGGGTATGAACAGGAGTAACTTACACAACCTGGCAACGCGCCTTGGAGTGCGCCAGACAACAAAGGACAGTTAAATCGCATACAGTTCAGCTGTCCTGTTTTGCACGGTACTCATCTGCGTTAATGTTATACTTACGGATTATCTTCTGTAGTGCAGTCCTCGAAAGCCCCGATATTTCAGCTCCTCTTGAAACATTTCCTGCGGTTTCTTTCAGCAGTCGCTGTAGATATTCGTTGGTAAAGTGATCCAATGCTTCCTCTTTGACCTGCTTATATTCCGCTATGGGCCCATCACTGAGAAACTGTGTAGCTCCTGGCCTTGAATCCTCCACCTTTCTCTGCTGGAGATCCAGGAGATGAAGTTCTTCAAGCTCGATGGTTTCAGCTTGGGAGAACATGACAACCCGTCGGACAAGATTTTGTAACTCTCGGACATTACCGGGCCACGGGCGCTGCATGAGGGCCGCAATAGCCTTCTGACTGAACTGTTTGGGGTCAAGTTCTAGCTCACGACACACCTGTCGGGTAAAATAATCCACGAGAAGTGGGATATCGTCCATGATTTGATGTAATGCGGGCGTTTGCAAGGTCACCACATTGAGGCGATAGAACAGATCCTCACGGAAGGTTTTCTCCTTGATCATGTCTTCAAGGTCAAGGTTAGTAGAGGCGATAACACGCACATCGACCTTCTCAGTCTTCGTCGCTCCCAGAGGCTTGACCTCATGCTCCTGCAATACCCGAAGTAATTTACTCTGTACCGCAATTGGTAGATCACCCACCTCATCAAGGCAAATTGTACCACCACTTGCCTCAGCAAAGAGTCCAGAGTGATCATGGTCTGCCCCGGTGAATGCCCCCTTTACATGGCCGAACAGCTCACTTTCAAGAAGGTGCTCTGGAATTGCAGGACAGTTGACAATGACAAGGGGTTTATCACTTCTGGCACTTAAATTATGTACAGCCCTTGCCGCCAGCTCCTTGCCTGTTCCGGACTCACCACGTATCAGGGTTGTATAATTTGATCTGGCAACAGTCTTGACTTGCCCCAAAAAGGTTCGCATAACCTCAGACTGACCGATAAATCCGGATTGACCTTCCAGGGCACCCACCTTCTGCTTAAGCAGGTAATTTTCCTTTATGAGCTGCTTTCGCTCAATACTTTTGCTGATAATCCTGCAGATATCTTTTTTATCAAAGGGCTTGGTAATAAAATCGTAGGCACCAAGTTTTATAGCCTCCACAGCGGTTTCAATGGATCCATACCCGGTCATCATAATTATTGTCAGCCAGGGACGGGTTTTACTCAGCTGCTCAAGCATTTCAAGGCCGCTCATTCCGGGCATTTTCACATCAAGTAACAGTAGATCCACAGGAACTTCTGCAATGACCTCCAGACCCGATTCAGCATCCGGAGCAGTCAAGACCTCAAGATGTGCAATGGACCGACTAATCATGCGCTTCAGGCCGCTTCGCATATCCTCTTCATCATCGATTATGAGGAGACAATCCTTATTCATCTTCCCTTTCCTCCGCCACCGGAAGGATCACGGCCACCCGTGTCCCTTTCTCTTCAACACTCTCGAAAATAATTTCGCCATTATGATCATTTATTATGCCATAACTCACTGATAATCCAAGGCCTGTCCCTTTACCGGGGTCCTTTGTGGTAAAAAATGGATCGAATATTTTATCCGTCATCTCAGAAGCAATACCACAACCATTATCTTCCACTACAATCTGAATAGAATCAACATCATTGAGGTAGCTTGTGGAAATGAGAACATACCCATTTTCATCAATGGCCTGTCCGCTATTGATAATCAGATTAAAAAAGACCTGTTTCAACTTATCCACATCAACATTTACCAGTGGCAGTCCCGCCGTAAGATCAAGGTCGATGGTGATATTCTGCTGCTGAAACTGATTTGCCGCAATCTGTACCACCTCACGGATAATGGTATTAAGTGACACAAGCTCTCGAACCGATTTATGTTGCCGGGCAAAATTAAGTAAGCTTGCGACAATAGTCTTGCAATTATCCGCATGTTTTTCTATTACGGCCAAATCTTCCCTGACTTCCTTTGACAAATTCGGCTCATCTTTTATCAGTTCTGTATGACAGAGAATGATGCCCAGTGGATTATTTATTTCGTGGGCAACACCTGCCGCCAGTTGTCCCATGGAGACAATCTTCTCTGTCTGCTGAATCTTTGACTCCAGCTTTTTTTGCTCGGTAATATCTTTAACATAACAGACCATGCTCTCGGTCTTCTGGTATTCATCCTGTATGGGGTAAAAGTAAATTAAGAATATTTCCCCACTCACAAGAACCTTTTCTCTGGTAATCGGTTTTTCCGGAAAGTTTGCAAAGATATCCTGACATTCAACTATGGGGCAGGCATCACTAAAGTGGAGAGTAAATATTGTCTTGTGTAACACATCCTGAAGGGAAAAAGAGTACCGGTCTAAAAATGCCAGGTTCACATTTTTTATCATTCCTTTGCGGTCAAGGAGGACCACAGGGTCCGTTATACCGTCAAATACGGACTGAAGCAGTTCTTTGCTATGAAGAATTTTTGCCGCATAGTCTTCCAGTTTTTGCCTGTTGACCTGCAGATCTGCCGCCATCTGTCTGGCGACTGTTGTCATCTCATAAATTTCATCAACCGCGCCTGTATGTGAGCCCTTTACTTTCTGCTCACCTTCACCAAGACTAGTACGAAATATATTTAAGACATTGTTCAAATTCTGGGCAATCAGACGGTTAAAAAATATACTGATGATTGCATAGAGAAAGAGGATGGAGGGAAAAACTGTGGCAAAGACTGTAATGGCAATTTCTTTAATTTTTGCAAGATTAAGATCAATCGGCAGACCAATACTTACCACCCCGTAGACCCTACCTGCTTCACGGTAAAATCCTCGAATATCCCCATACCGTTCCACAATCTCTACAGGTGCACTTTGAGGATCCCCATGGCAGTGGTTGCACGACTCCTCCCAATACACCGGTTTATAGCGAACAAATCTGCGGCCACCACCTTCCTCAACAATTCCCTTCCACTCGTCAACGCTGGGATTATCGTCAAAGAACTCAATCATCTCAACTTCCTTGGGGTCCGCCTCATAGTCAGGATTTCTGGAGTTTATGGCAACCCGACGATAGGTAAAGTTGTCTATGGTGTCATTGAATTGCTCCATAACATTGCGGCTGATATATGAAGATGACATCGCTTCCAGAATAAAATGATCATGCCCTAGAATTTCGTACATTTTAGGACGTAAGACCTTCCTCACATAGCTGCGATTTGCAGCCATGGCGGTCATCACCAGCTCAGACTTCTGATATGCCTCTTCTTCAAGGGCTTTCTTCTGGAGGTAGTAGATGGTAGCGGAAGCAAAGGCGGAAAATGAAATGAGTATGGCTGCAAGACCAAGCAAAAATTTTGTCTGAAGCCTTACATAGCGGGCTCCATCCTCTCTTTTCTCATCTTCACTGGTTGACATGAGCTTTACCTATAGAACTTTTTAGAACAAATCCACCCTATCCAAACAAGGATATGAGTCAAATTACCTCGGTCCCCATAGATCTGAAACAGCTGCCTGTTATTTTAAGACAAAAATGACATATCCCACAACAATTAATAGGATAACCAGAATTTCCACCACTGTGATCCTGATAAGCATAAGCGATATTTTTCGCTGGGAAGGGGTCATCTTAAGGATCACTCGATTCATTATATATCTGAAGACTCTGGCATTAAGACCATTGGTGAGATACATCCTGAGGTACTCTTTCACACTACGTAACCAGAGTACAACATGGCGTTCGGCCTCTTCTGTCAACTCATCTTCAGCAACACCATATTCGACCACACCCATCAGCTTATCAGAGGTAGTAAACACTTCTATACTCCGGTATGTTTCATGATCCAAAATGATAACAAGCCGGTTACTCTTGTTCGTTGCCAACTCTCCCTTCACTGTAAACTGGGTACCCGAGACATGATCCTTCAATCGTGCAACGAAGCTGTCACCATTTTCCTCAATCTCTTCGACAATCCAGTGTGGATTGAGGCGAAAGAATGTCTCAATTGACAGGCACGCCCCAAGATTAAGGGGAACTTTGGCACCAGCTAGCGGAAGGCTTAAATCATATTCTTTTTGCATATTATTTTACTGTGAACAGATATTGTCTGAGTATAACACCCCAACACCATGCAGTTATGGAGCGATAAGTAGGGCACAGGGAAGAATAGGATGTAGTTTTTTATTATCCAGGGTATCAGCGAGTCCAGGTTTCATTTTGGTTGAAAAAAGCCGTTTCGGCTTTTTATAGTATGGGCCAACCACAATGAGATCACAATTAATTTTCCCAGCGAGCTCCACGATGGTCTCTTCAATCCCTCCGACTATCTTATAGTACTGTACCTGATCAGCCTTGGGATAGGTCTCTTTTATTCTTTGCCAATCTGCCTCTATCTCCCGACCCAGCTGTTCATCGACATAGTCCTTGAACTGGGTTCTGGTGGTGGAGGTGTTCAACCAGTCATCGGTGGACATCTCGGCCCAGTCCTTATCGATAATGGTCAAAACCGATATTGTTGCACCAGGGAATCCTGGCATCAACTTTTTAAATACATATTCCTCGGCCTTTTGTGCCCCTTGGGAACCATGTGTACACAGCAGAATGTTTTTATACATTTATCCAACTCAAGAAGAAGAAACGAGTATCCCACAGTCACCCGTATCTGATAACTGTGGGATTGTTACAAATGCTCTCCACCGGCCTCTGTTAAAAGGCCGGGATAGTCACGACACTACTATACGAGCCACTTGGTAAAAAGGAGAACTATAAAAGTCGTTGCGAGACAGAACACAAGGGCAGTAATATCCTCATTTCTTTCGCTGGAAAAAACAGAAAGTGCTCTTTCTTCGAGTTCTTCTGTATTTTTGTCGTCATTTTCAATGTTATTTTTATCACTCATTATATCACCTCAGCATCAATTTAAGACAACATCTTTTACCAGCCAGAGAACGACAAAGAAAGACAGTGTCGCCTTCAGAATACCAGAAATACCACCAATGACCAGCGGCCAGCCACCAGCCTGGAAAATAGCCTTCTTGGTAATCTGCATACCGAGTCCAATCAGACCAAAGGCAAAGAACCAGATCATTACATCAGTTAAGGTTGTAACGGTCTTTGACTTCTTATGAACCTGCTTAACTGCATGCTTGACCACAGACTTTATATCATCCGAGAGAGGAATCTGCTTTGCCTTGGCACCAGCAAGAATTCCTTCAAGCTCGGTCATACGGGCGCGACCAACCTTATCAAAGAGTTTCTTGTCTTCACGTTCACTAAAGTTACCTGCAATCTGACGTTGGGCATGTAAATCAGTAACCGCAGCCATCTGCGACTCATTTAGGCCCGTGATAGTGCCAGCTTTAAGGGCATCATCAAGGGTATGCCACTCTTCATCGGTGATCTGGGTTCTTTCATTGTAGCTTACATCAATGAATTTACCTTTATAGTGGTTTGGTGGTGAAAAGAGACCCGCTGAAGACATTCCAAAAAGAATGAGGAATCCAAGGATAAAAATAGGAAACTTATCAATAACAACAGTTTTAAAACTCAGTTTCTGACCACTATCCTTACCAAACCAGGTTGCGAGAACCAGTACGATAATTGGCAGAAACAGAACACGGGTAATATTAAAAATCTCAGCAACTTTTAGGGTTTTGATATCCACAGAGTTAAAGGCAAGGGCAGCTGCTGCAACCTGTGCTGAATTCAAGATACCGGTTCCCGCCCAGGCACCAAACTGTACAGGATTCATACCTGCAAGGTGACCAACGGTTGGAAAAACAAACATACAGATAATACCAAAGGAAAGAATGGTACCGATGGTGTAGGCCATCTCTTCACTTTTAGCCTTCACAACAGGGGCTACTGCAACAGTCGCTGAGACACCGCACACACCCATACCAGCCGAGAGAACGCCGGTCATGGTTTTAGGTTGTTTAAAGACCTTACCCAACCAGAGAACAACAAAGACGGTACCAAGAACAAAGATACCGATGAGCCAGACACTGTAGATACCGAGTTTTGCAAGCTCTGCAAAACTATAGCGGGCTCCAAGCATGATAACACCCATCTTCAAGACAAAACGGGCACACTTCACACCGGGGCCAGCAAATTTTGGAATCCCTACGGTATTCGTGACAACGACACCAACCAGAAGCCCCAAAACCACATAGTTCAGG
Source organism: Desulforhopalus glucosivorans (assembly GCF_054397165.1). Lineage (NCBI taxonomy): Bacteria > Pseudomonadati > Thermodesulfobacteriota > Desulfobulbia > Desulfobulbales > Desulfocapsaceae > Desulforhopalus > Desulforhopalus glucosivorans. The sequence continues at coordinate 5,085,748 of NZ_AP044854.1, read as the reverse complement.
TTGAGGATCTTATAGATCTTAAATCCAAGAGTTGGCGCAAGAGCTGTACTCCAGATCTTTACCATGGGCTCTGCATACCATCGTATGAACATTGCGAGGAGCAGGAGGAAGATAATTCCACCAATGGGCTGAAGAAAAAATCTGTCAAACAGACTATCTCCGGGCTCCCTGACGCTGTTAACAATAGCTCCAAAGAGTCCAATTGCTGCAACGATAAGACACATCGTGACCTGCAGATCCATTGTCTTATGGGTATGCAGATACTTCATTGTTGGTAAAAGTAAACCAGAACTGGCTATAAGCCCATAGACCAGCAGCAGGCCACTCATGATAAACACTGGCATATTTTGCTGTGCTCGAGACATGTACTTCCTCCTATAATATTTATAATTTCCCTGAGTCTGCACCCCTGTACTCTACGGGAAGCAATACCCAGAACTCGTTACATCAGAGGGAGATAAAGCAAGGAGGATGCCAAAAAGTTATACAAGAAGATGGACAAAAAACTCTATATACTATCAAGAAGTTAACGTCATGCAGGTGGACACCACGACATTCCTGGAAGGGTGCGACGAAGCAGCAGAACGGAAACTTCAGGCAACAGTGTCGCCAAAAGTTTCCACAAAGACAATGATCTCTACCAGTGATCAAAGAAGCTATAAAATTGAGTCTTACAGCAGATAACGACCTGCTTCATCCTGTCTTGGTCCCATGAATTTAAGATTTGGGAAGACCTTCTTAGCAAGATACAAACTGACACCAATAATTAAAACAAGCAGTGCGATCTTGGCAAGTTCATAGCCAGTTGTAAATTCCAATAACAGAAGAGATTCGAGTAAATCAATTCCGCACCAGACTGGGAGAAGTCGATATACTCCACCATGAAAATGATATACAAAGTAGGACAGCAGAAAAGGCACAACTATCTTAATGGTGAGAAAGAGAGTCGACTGCTGCAGGTCTATGGGCCATGCCGCCATCAGGATAAGGCATGGTAGAATTAGCAACAACAGAAAGAGAATTGCGTTAATCTTTAAAAACTTACGCCTCTGTTCCGGGTATGGAATACTTGCCAGAAGATATGCAAATTTTGCGGTATCGGCAGGACGTTTTTCGGATAGCTCTTTAAAAATATCAGGCCGGGAGCGGCCCGCCTGCAAGGCTTTTTCAATGCGGTTATGTATATTGATTAATCCCATGTATCACTCACAATACTTCGTATTTTAAAGATCATTAACAGTGCTTCATCTAAGGGGTTGTTATCCTTTTACCCCCTTTCTCTGGCAAAAGTACACACCGAAAAATTCATGGATGTATTTTTAAATTAATGCAGAATATTCTACCTGCAAAGCAAAGAAAAGGTATTAAAATAACTTCTGTTGGCTAACTTGAATTCAGTACGACGCGCCACTTTTTCATATGACATCCACATTGGGGTGGTACTATACGCCTGTGGCTCCTCATAGATCTATGGATAAAAAATCAGAGGATAACGATGCATATTGCAATCATCCAGCAGCATGTCGAAGTAGCAGACAAGAAGGCTAATTTTGCCAATGTCACGGACCTTGTGGAAAAAGCACTGCAGCAGAACCCTTCCACAGATCTCGTTATTCTTCCCGAGCTCTGGTCCACCGGGTATGCCTTAAAAGAACTTGGGCGCCTTGCAAGTCGTAACGGAGAAGAGGAAGCTCTCTTTTTAGCAGAACTCGCCAATAAACATAATGTCTGGTTTGCTGGAGGATCGGTAGCCGCAAAGACAATGGACGGCATAACCAACAGGGCACAGATTATTGACAGGCAAGGTAATCTGTGCTGCATTTATGATAAGGTGCACCTCGTACCAATGCTGGATGAACATAAATATCTGGTCGCCGGTGACAAGTCATGTACCTATACCATTGAGGGTATCACCTTTGGTTTTGCAATTTGCTATGATATCAGGTTCTGTCAGTTTATCCACAAGCTCGCCCTAGACGGTGCCCAAGCGATAATCGTATCGGCCCAATGGCCCTTGTCCCGAATCAACCATTGGCAGGCACTACTCAAGGCCAGGGCCATTGAAAACCAGTGTTATGTGTTGGCGGCAAACAACATCACCCATGACAGTCATCCTTTTGGTGGCTCTTCCATGGTCTATGGGCCTGATGGAAATACAATATTTGAACTGGCTGATGCAGAAGCAATCCGCCACACCGAGATCGATACCCGGCTGGTCCAACAGATCAGGCAGCAAATCCCAATATTTCAGGGTAGAAGGCCAGAACTCTATTGACCCGTTAACATTGTCATTATATGTATATAACTGACGTTGTTCATCAATAGACCAATTTTATTTACGTATATTCCTACGACCTAACCAGCTCAACAGAGAGGAAAATAATGAAAACTGTTCAATTTGCAAATGGCGACCAGATGCCCATCTTTGGCCTTGGTACCTGGAAATCAACTCCAGGGGAAGTGTATAGTGCTGTAACAGAAGCATTAAAGCAGGGATATCGACATATCGATTGCGCTCATATTTACGGTAACGAGGCTGAAATTGGTCAGGCGTTCACGGACGCTTTTAAAGAAGGCGTAGTGAGCCGTGAGGACCTCTGGATCACCTCAAAGCTCTGGAATAACTCCCATGCCCCTGAAGACGTACAGCCTGCCCTTGAAACAACTCTTAAGAACCTGCAGATAGACTATCTCGATCTATATCTTATGCACTGGCCGGTTGTAATAAAAAAAGGGTTAGATTTCCACAGATCGGGAAAAGACCTGATATCACTTGAAGATATGCCTATTGCTGATACCTGGGCTGCAATGGAAGAGTGTCAGGCAAAAGGGCTGAGTAAACATATAGGGGTTTCAAACTTTAGTGTGAAAAAGCTCAAGGCTCTTATTGAGACTGCCAAATATGCGCCTGAGATGAACCAAATAGAACTTCATCCATATATGCAACAACCCGCTATGCTCGAGTTTTGTAGGACCAACAATATTCACCTCACGGCCTACAGCCCTCTGGGCTCTGCTGATCGCCCCGCTCGCCTAAAGGAAGACAATGAACCTATCCTTCTTGAAGACCCGGTAATAGAAGCGATAGCCCTGCGCTTGAATGCTTCTCCAGCCCAAGTACTCATCAGCTGGGCCATACACAGAAATACAGTGGTCATTCCAAAATCGACAAACCCTGAGCGAATCAAACAAAACCTTGGTTCAATAGATATTAGTCTCACCCAGGAAGATATGACCGCCATCGAGAAACTCAACCGCAATCGTCGTTACGTGGCAGGCAGCTTCTGGACAATGGAAGGAAGTCCATATACTCTAGAGAATCTCTGGGACGAGTAATTACACTATAAGTGACACATACAACAATACAGGTGAAACCAATGCAGCAAGTACCAACCAGAGACGAAGCCTTCGCCCTCCTACAACAGTACAACTCATCTGACAGCCTCATCCGTCATGGCTTAGCCGTGGAGGGTGTTATGCGATACTTTGCAAGCAAGAGAGCTGAGGATGCAGAAAAATGGGGAATCATTGGTCTCATCCACGATCTTGATTACGAGCAGTTTCCCGATGAACACTGCACTAAAACAGCCAGTATCCTGAAAGAAAATAATTGGCCAGAGGAATACATCAGGGCCGTGGTGAGTCATGGCTGGGGGATTTGCAGCGATGTGGAGCCGAAGTCTGAGATGGAAAAGGTCTTATATGCCATCGACGAATTAACTGGTCTTGTTGCCACCTCTGCCCTGGTACGCCCCTCAAAAAGCGTTCTCGATATAAAGGCAAAATCTGTGAAAAAGAAATGGAAGGATAAGAGATTTGCTGCAGGTGTCGACAGGTCGATTATTGAAAAAGGTGCTGAAATGCTGGACGTTGAGATTTCAGAACTGATTACCGACACCATCATGGGCATGCGTGAAGTCGCAGATGAGATTGGTTTAAAAGGAACTGTTGAGGCCTAACCCGCATATTTCACGAATTGAGGTAAATTCATTGTTTCGTGTAATTCACAGGGTACTTATCCCGTTTATCGGGGTTAGATGTTAAACTATATTATTGTTTTTGAGCTTAGCCTTTCATGAAATATGCGGGCTGATTTTTCGAACACACAAGGCTCAGAGAGTCCTTAGCCCAAGGGCTCTCTGCCCAATACCCACCAGATATCAGCCACATATTCATCATACAGGTTTTATAGACTACTGCAGAACAGTCTCTGCCAACTCATCTTTCTTTTCTTGGATTATATTTTTTAGTTTTTCTTCATAATCACTAGGGAAGAGATATCCCACAACACCACTATCATAATAGTATCGAACCAACCCTCTATCTTCCGGCGTTCCATGAAACAATAGCAGCAACAACAAATCGTTACTCACCCAAGGGTGGCTGTACCATGAGTTATGCGAGCCTCCTAAATTCAACGCCTCAGAAGCCCCCACATCAAGGATGTTAAAGCTCGGTGTTTGCAGTTCCTCAATTAAGATCTGTTTTTCTTCATCTGTGATATCGTTTCCATCGGGCCGCCCCAGTCTCGACACACCATTTTGAAAAGCTGATAATCGTAACACAGAGTCGTTTTTATTCAGATTGATTGTCGTCCTAAATACGATATCTTTAAACTTCAAGAAATCGTCACAGAAGGCACTAAAATCCATATCTGGAGCTGCAAAATAAACCTCTCCTATACGAAATTTTTCCTTTAATTCCTCATCTCCTAACTCGCCGTGCTGAGCTCGGAGGTAGGCAAGTCCAGGCACCACCACCTGGGCGCCGGCACTATAAGCGACAATGTTGATATTTTTTGCATGTGTATGGGCTGCCAGAATTTCAATTAATTTGGCGAATACAGGAATAGTTTTCTTTGCCTGGTGGACATCTGTCTTATATTTCAACAAATTTTCAGCAGACGGCCAGGAGAATGTCAAAACAATGGAGTTATGTCCGGTGAAATGATAAAATTGGGCTCCTTGGGCGGTCGCCCGATAAAAGCTGCTATTTGCACCATGAACGTAGACAACAAGATCAGTGTCAAAAGCCCTATCCAAGGCCCTGTTAATTACATCAAAGGTTCCTTCCCCAGCCGACGACACAAGCATAATGTCATCATCTTCTTCATACTCTATCCTCTCACGGGCATAGACCTGTTTAAGTAGTAGCTTCTTGTCTCTTTCAGAGGAAAGTGATGAGCGTTTCAGCTCATCCCAGGTTGTTCCTTCATCCCCTACACTATGTACGACAAAGCCAAGTCGAAGAGAGTCAGATGGAAAGACTGTGTAACCAAGGCTACCATCAGGACGATTAAATGGATGCCTGTTGGTGGCATATAGCGTATACAAGAGATTGTCGTCTTTGCTGTCTTCAGTAAAATCAAAAAAATCACTCTCCTCGAGAAGAGTGACCGGGGGAGGCATAAGGTACACTTTAGGCTGACAACCGGTTAGTGCCAAAAACAGCAATACGATAGTAAAACTATATTTCATACAGACTCCTTTTCCTCTGTTCCGTTAATCAGAATCCCAGTCATGCCCACCAGGTGCTTCAGGTGAAAACTGCTTATGCATAAATTTCCCGTGGCGTAAAAAATAAACCGTCTCTTGCTGAACATATGCGGAATTCATAATAAAAGGGTGTGTATCTCCCGTAATAAGAAAATCATCCATCCCCTCCAGTTGAGCACTTTTAATAGATACTTTACCATCATCCTGGCCCGGAATAATATATGCAAACCAGGAGTCAAAAAAGGCATGGCTATTGCCAGTTATAATACCAAGGGGGAAATCCACCTTACCGAGTTGTGCGGGCACGCCTTTTTCTCCACTTACAAGTTGCTGACCAGCAGGCCCGGTAAACTTGCGAAAGAGCCACCAATCCTTAATCTTATCCACAAGCTTACTTCCCTGATTCGGCGGACTCAACATCACAACCCGGCCAAGTTTATCAGGTTTTTTATCACTGAACGCTTTTCGTAAAACAATACCACCTAAAGAATGAGTTACAAAGTGGATAGATTGAGGCTTAAAATCAAGACAACGATCAACAGCCAGAGGATAATCCTCACGAGCAATAGTCTCAATATCCTTTTTCGTGGAGACATAGCCAAGATTTACAGTATCAAACCCTTGCTCCACAAGTACCTTCTGCATTGACTTCATAGCCCGAGAACTTCGGCCCATTCCGTGAATCAACACCACGCATTCAGAAGGCTCGTTACCTTCTTCAGGCGACAAGACGACAACACCGGGCTTTGCATAACATGATGAGACAAGAAGAACTGCAGGCAGAAGAAATATATACCTGCATAGCTTCAAAGACATATATTTTCTTTTACTAAAATTATCTAAGATTTTCAGCTCACCCCCTATTACAACAGATCATATTAAATCATTACCAGTTGAAGTATCATACCCATATTATACATTTTTTCATAAGGGTGACAGACCACTACCCACAATAATGAGCACAACATATGTTAATCCCAGGGATGAGAAAGGCACAATACTTTCCGAAAAATTCTGGAAAAAACTGCAAAATAACGATAGGGTGTTAAAAAGATTCGCATTATCATTTCATTACAATCATAAACGAAGAATTTTCAACGAGGGTCACCATGAGCAAAATCCGCCTTACTTCAACCTATCAACGGTATGGGGCAACTCTTCTTATATTGTCATTTTTCACGGGCGGTTGCTCTCATGTTTTCCCAGAAGTACGCTATGATGAAAACACAAGAATCTACAGTCAGAAGACAAATGATGCATCTGGCACGACAAGTTACACTGTTGGCCAGTACGATAATGCCACAGCTCAGTACAGCTCGACCTCTGGCCCTCAAACCATAAAATACACCAACAAAACTGGTGGAAAGAAGTACACAATCGGTCAGTATGATGAGGCGACTGATCACTATGTTAATCGTCAGCACAATAGTGACATAAGTCCAGGCGACAGACAAATCAAAAAGCAGGCAAACAATTTCCCTGCTGACATGACCCCAGAAGAGCAACGCGCCAGCCTGCCCCTCGTTATTGAGGTTTCCGACGTGCTTTTTGAATTTGATAAGTGGGTCATCAAAGCTGACTTTGTCCCTGAATTAGATCGCTGGGTAGAATATTTTCAGAACAACCCAATGGTTACGGCTAATGTTTTCGGTCATGCTGACAGCACCGGACCAGAAACCTACAATCAAGGCCTTTCTGAGAAACGGGCTGAAGCGGTAGTCAACTACATGGTAGAGCGAGGCATTGAAAAAGAACGACTCACAACCAAAGGCTTTGGAGAGACGAAACCAGCAGTGTCTAATGACACAAAAGAAGGACGGCAGAAAAACAGACGTGTTGAATTGAACTTTTAGTGCCTTACTCCTGAACTTCTGTAAAAAACAGGTAGTGTAGACTCCGAGAAACTCAGGAACAATATTTAAAATCGTACAGTTGATTGTTGCCAACAAGGCTCTTATAGCCGCAGAGTGAATACTGAAAAGCGTCCCGGTTTTGCTTCCCGCTTACCGGATTACGTAACTACACAATAGAATCTTACTCCCAAATATTTTTTTCTACCGACAGGTTGTAATTAATATCTGGGAGTTTTTTATTGCTCGTCAACGATGGTTTACAATTCAATTCCAGTAAAATGTCAGCTCAAATTATTCTGAGTCGGAACTTCCCCAAACATTAGTGTAATCGACTTTTTTCTTACGTCCTAAGATCCAGACAGGGAAGGTCTTACCTTTAATCTTACCCTTTTTAAGACGAGAGCAGGCCGTGTCGATTACCTCACGCCCGATGGCAACGTAACTCTGTCGGTCATAGATATCGATTTTACCAATACGCTTTCCATCTATCCCGGCGTCACCGGTGAGGGCACCAAGCAGATCTCCGGGCCTGATCTTATTTTTCTTCCCTCCCTCAACAACAAGGGTAGCATTTGGTGCAATAAGGTTTAATTCACAACCATCCTCCATAGAAGGTAACTCTTCAAATTTCCGGGTGTCATTACGATACGACTCGATCCCACGGCGCTCAGCTTCAACGTACAACGTAACAGCTAAACCTTCCTTACCTGCACGTCCGGTACGCCCGATTCTGTGGGTATAAACCTCCGCCGTAATTGGAATATCGAAATTTACCACCAGCTCCAATTCTTTGACATCAATCCCACGAGCTGCCACATCCGTTGCCACAAGTACCGAACAACTCCTATTCATAAAGCGAACAAGTACATCGGTTCGCTCGTACTGTTCAAGGTCTCCATGGATAGCCAAGGCATCAATGCCTGCAGCTACAAGCTCTTCTGCTACGTTTCTGGTCTCAATTTTTGTGCCGCAAAAAATAAGCACACTACCTGGGTTATGGTGCGCCATGGCTGCGATGAGTGCATTAACCTTAGATGTTTCGTCAGTTTCGTAAAAATACTCGGCGATTTTGTTCTCAGGTTCCTCAGAGATTGTTGTTACCTTAATGGCATCAGTTTGCACTGAGGCGCTTAACTTTAAAATCGCCTTAGGGTACGTTGCCGAAAACAACAATGTTTGCCGCTCTAAAGGCCCGTGGGCAATAATCTGATCGATATCATCAATAAATCCCATATCGAGCATTCTATCTGCCTCATCAAAAACCAGAACATCCAAATGTTTGAGGGATAAGTTTCCCTTACCTAAATGCTTAAGCACCCTGCCGGGAGTACCCACAATTATATGTGCACCATGCATAAGAGAGCCATACTGTGGGCCAAAGGCCATCCCACCACAGAGGGTGAGAATTTTTACATTATGGACCTTCCGTGCAAGTCTTCTGAGTTCCTTTGCCACCTGATCTGCAAGCTCACGGGTGGGACAGAGTACAAGGGATTGGACCCTAAACTTTTTTACGTCAAGACGGGTTAAGATCCCAAGACCAAAGGCTGCGGTCTTTCCGCTTCCTGTTTTTGCCTGGGCAATAACATCTTTTCCTTGAAGAATGTGCGGAAGACTTTCTGCCTGGACCGGCGTCATTTTTGAGAAACCAAGTTCTTCCAAATTCTGGAGCATTGGTTTAGACAAAGCGAGGGAGTTAAAACTGGAGGACATGATTTCCCCTGGGATTTTTTTTATTTACGAAATACAGACGGGGTACAAGATCAGAATTCTCGAACCCCACATCCTATCGATATCAGGCAAAATTGGCCGGATCAGCAACAACATGGTACCTTGGGTCATCAACTTTTTCCACAATAAGAGTGCTGTGCTTTCTGTTTGATTTTCTCAGCAGTTTCTTGCAGTCCTCACTCAGATGCTTGAGTGCCACTTTTTTGCCTTCCTTCTCATATTTTTCAATGATTACGGAGATAGCCTCAATACCTGAATAATCTGAGACTCGCGACTCAATGAAGTCGATCTCTACCTGCTCCGGGTCACCTTTGGCATCAAATTTTGACACAAACATCTGGGTAGAGCCAAAAAACAGTGGCCCCCAGATCTCATATACTTTGGTTCCATCAGGCTTAAAACGCTTTCTTGCCCGGATTCGAATAGCATTTTCCCATGAAAAGACCAGAGCAGAGACAATGATGCCCACAAAAACAGCAAGGGCAAGATCAAAGGCCACGGTAAGTCCTGACACCAGGATGAGTACCAGCGCATCAGATTTTGGTATTTTATGCATTATACGAAGACTTGACCAGGCAAAGGTACCGATAACCACCATAAACATGATTCCAGTCAGAGTTGCAATAGGTACAAGTTCAATATAGGCAGAGGCAAAAAGAATAAAACAGAGCAGCGCAACGGCTGCAACAATACCTGAAAGCCTTCCCCGACCACCAGAATTCACATTAATAATTGACTGGCCAATCATGGCGCATCCACCCATACCACCAAAAAGTGCGGTCACAATATTTGCAGCCCCCTGGGCCATACACTCTTTTTTGGAATTACCGCGACTCTCAGTTAACTCATCGAGTAAGTTCAGCGTCAAAAGGGATTCGATAAGTCCAACACCTGCAAGAATAAAGGCATAGGGAAATATAAAGGTCAATGTTTCAAAGTTCCATGGGATAACTGACAACAGTTGAGTCTGCAGAACCGGCAAACCACCCTTAAGACCCTCACCACCACCGTCCCGAATAAATGAACCAACAGTTGCAACATCGAGCTTTAGAACAAGCGTCAGACCAGTTACCACTAAAATTGCAGTGAGCGCAGCTGGCGCTTTTTTCGTTATCTTCGGGAGAAACACCATGATAGCCATGGTAAGCAGAACAAGAGCGCCCATGGTTACAAGCTGAGGCCCCTGCATCCACTGGGTGATGCCTCCATCCACAGTTTTAAACATATTGAGCTGCGAGAGAAAGATAACAATGGCAAGCCCATTAACAAAACCCAGCATAACGGGATGGGGTACAAGACGTATAAATCGACCAAGTTTTAAAACTCCGGCAAACATCTGCATAAGTCCCATGAGAATGACTGTTATAAACAGATACTGCAAGCCCATACCCGCAACCGGTTCAGCCATTGCAAGCCCCATTGCATCGCCTTCCTTAACAAGAGATACCATAACCACAGCAAGTGCGCCTGTTGCACCAGATATCATTCCGGGACGGCCACCAAAAATTGAGGTAATAAGGCCCACCATAAAGGCTGCATACAATCCAACGAGGGGATCAACTCCTGCCACAAATGAAAATGCAACAGCTTCAGGCACCAAGGCCAGGGCCACGGTAATACCTGAGGTTATTTCGTTTTTTACATTCTTTGTTCTTTTCTTAATCAGTTCGACCATACATCCTGCTTATACATTGTTAATAAACACAAAAAAACGGGCACGCACCTCCAACTGAGGTACATGCCCGTCATAGATTTTTTCGCCCACAAAAGAGCGGAGCGACATCCTAATTGGTTGTAGTAAAAATAGCAAGCAGTAATGGTTCTATTCTCCCCAAACCTCTCAAACTGGCGGGTATATTCACGTATCGCATAAAATGATTGGGAACAGATACTCCCATTTCAAATGACTCACCCACTACTGCAAAAGCCGACCACTGGCGTACTCAATATGTGCAAGAGCAGTAAGATAACCGTAATAAGTAACTACGAGGTCCGTTCTCGTTTTGGTGAGACTAAGCTGAGCATCATTATATTCGATAACATCGTTGGCTCCGGATTCGTACCTTCTCTCAGCTAAAGCCAGGTTTTCTTTTGCAAGTTCAAGTGTTTTAAGGGCTATATTAACTCGTTCTTTATTCTCTACAGCGCGCAGGTAACTCTCTGTAACTTCGCGCACAACCGCTAAGTGTAAATTTTCTAGCTGCGCCTTATTCTCAAAAAAGTGTCCATATGCTTCTGCTTCAGCACCCTTGGTCTGCAACCCTGAAAACAAATCCCAGGACGCAACCAGACCAACCTCCCAACTATCTTTATAGAGGGATAGTTCGGTATCATAATTATTGTAATTAGCCTGTGCTCCTACCGATGGCCAGTAATCACCTTTACTTGCATCAACACCTGCCTCAGCAGACTGGGTGAGTAAAGAAAGCTGGATAACATCGGGACGTGACATTATCGCTTCATCAATCAAGGGCTCAAGTTTTTCAGGTACAGGCGGCATGGTTTCCAAAATATTATCAAGACGAATATCGTCTTGATGTAGAACATACTTTCCACCATGGGGCTTCACACCCAGGATCTGTTCAAGAGCGACCTTAGCGACCTTTAAATCATACTCCGCTCCCACCAAATTCATCCTGGCATTGGAAAGCTCAACTTCTGCATTAATGACATCAATCTTTGTCCTGACTCCAGCCTTACGATATAACTTTGCCCTTTCCAGATGTTGCTGAAAACTTTTTACGGATTCTTTTGCAACATCGATCAAACGTCTCTTCTCCAGAGTATCGTAATAGGCCTCTTTTACCTGAAAGATGATTTCCTGAATCTGTCTGTGCAGCTTAGCATTTGAAGCGAGCAGATTCATCTTACCCACTTCAATATTACTTGCCGTTTTACCAAAATCATAAATAAGTTGTGAGAAGTTCACCGCCCCATGTACGACATCATCTTTTTCGGTTTCACCAGAATCAAAATAAAATTCTGAGCTGGAGTTCTCACTGGTGGAGCCAGCGGACTCTTCACGTTCAACATAAGTGTAGCGGCCCTCAGCAGAAAGTTGCGGCAGGTAGCCCGATCTGGCCTGGGTTAATTGACCGCGACGCTGGGCCTGCTGCTGTTTGACAACTTCAAGGAGACGGTTTTTCGCAAAAGCAATCTGAATGAGATCATTGAGGTTAAGGACCTTATCGATAGGAATTTTATCTTCGATCTGGACTGACTCCAGTTCCTCATACTTTTTTGTTATATATTTTTCGTATGGTTCCTCGAGATAAAAAAGTAATAAACTGGACGCAATCAGGTCTTCAGGAAGGAGTTCTATCTGTTCTGCATAAATATAATCGTGAGAAATGGTCAATTCATTGAGTCGGATAGAAGCTGTAGCAGCCAATGCATGAGAAAAACCACCGCCAATGAACACAGCGGAGCAGAATATAATTATGGCATGGAAACTTCGAATCGACATATGACAAGATCAAACATGTTAGTGACTTACTCCTGAAAACCTGTCATAAAAACAGGTGGCGTAGACTCCGAGTAATTCAGGAATTGAATTTTAAATCGTAAGTTTAGTCTTACCTCCAGATAGTGAACGAAGTGAGACCTTCGAGGCACTTATCCCGTTCATTGGGGTTAGATTAATGAGGTTATTTGGTACAGCTTATCACATTTCAAATAATTACACACCTTCTCGATGTTCCCACAACACCTCTTTATCCTCAATACCATGCTTGAGTAATTCTGTTGCCTCATGTTCGGCAATCCCTTTGCTAAAGTAAAACCCCTGGAGCTCATCACAACCATAATCAAGCAGATGTCCGATCTGTTCTTTATTCTCAACACCTTCGGCAGTAACCTTCAACCCCATTCCATGGGCCATGTTTATAATTGAGTTCACAAGGATCGCATCCTTCTTGTTCGTTTCAATATCTGCAACAAAAGATCTGTCAATTTTCACATGGCTGATTGGAAAGTTTTTAAGATACCCAAGGGAAGAGTAGCCAGTTCCAAAGTCATCAAGAGCAATACCAACCCCTATATCACTGAGTTTTCTAAGAATCTCCAGAGAATTGCCGATATTTTCCATCATAGCACTCTCTGTAACTTCAATGGTTAACAGCTCTGGCGGTAAACGGTGTTCTTCCAGAAGCTCACGGACTCTCGATACAAGATTTTGGTGGCGGAACTGACGGCTAGAGACATTTACTGCAATATTGCACCTATCAAAGCCCAGGTTACACCATACTCTAAGTTGCTTACATGCAGCCTGCAGCACCCAATCGCCAATAACCTCGATCATTCCTGAATATTCAGCAACCGGAATAAACTGATCCGGTGGAATCATCCCCCTTTCGGGATGGAACCATCGAATAAGAGCCTCCATACCACATATCACGCCGGTTTCTGAGTCTATTTTCGCCTGATAATAGAGTTGAAATTCATCATTTTTGACAGCTCGGTTAAGCTGTCTTTCAAGATCAAGATGCTGGACTGATACAGCATTTATTGATTCTGAATAGTAGTAGTATTTATTTTCGCCCAGATGTTTACGCGCATAACTTTTGGCAGCAGTCGCATTACGCATTAAGATGTCCGAACTGTCACCATCATGGGAAGAGACTGCAATACCTATATTGGTCGTTGCATAGACATCGTTCCCATCAACTTGAAATGGACTCGAAAAGGAACTAAGGATACGCCATACTATCCAGGTGATATAATGAACATCTTCAATATCCGTTAATAGTACTCCAATTTCCTCCTGACCCAGATGACCTACCGTTGGTTGAACTGTATCTTCAAATTGTGCAATTGAATCCATTGCCCTCAGAAGTTCTGACAAGCGGGTTGCAACTGCTCTAAACAGGAGATCTCCCTCCTTATACCCAAGGGTTTCATTAATCCGCTGCACCGCATCAACAGAAATAGATAAAACAACTACAAAACGCTTAAAACGATCCGCTCTCAACAGAGCTTGTGAAACACGATCGTAAAACAGCACTCTTGTGGGCAAACCTGAATAGGCATCATAAGCGGTAAAATGCTTCAACTCCTGTGCACGCTTTTCTGCGAGCTGCTCAGTCTCTTTAAGACGCACAACCAGCCGCCGCATCTCATCTTTTCTTTCTTTCTTTGCCTCCCTCGGCTGGGACCGAGTTACTTCTTTATCCTCAGAGCCTGCGAGTTCAGAACCATCAGAGACTGATGCAAAACCTGCGATCTCTTCGTCTCCCCAACAGACGACACAGTTCCGACCACTCTCTTTAGCAACGTACAAAGCCTTATCTGCCTGATTTGTCAGTTCATCTGGTTCGTGTGATGTCGAATGCAAAGCTGCGACACCAAAACTCATACTTATTTGCACTCCTGCAGAAATATCGTCCTTGATGGCCTGACGAACCCGGTTCGCGATACCTGCAGCCTGTTTAAGGTCGATATTTGGCATAGCAATGCAGAACTCCTCACCACCATACCTGCCAACAAGATCCTCTTCCTGGAAAAATTTTTTCAAAAGATCTGCCACCATTATGATCACCTTGTCACCGATGGCATGACCAAAGTTATCATTTACCGCCTTGAAGTGGTCAATATCACACATAATACAAGATAGGTCGAGCCCTTCTTTCTGGGCAATATCAAACAGCTTACGATACTCCCGATTGAAAGATCTCCTGTTTAATAACTGCGTCATGGGGTCATGATTTGCCAGGAATTCAAGCTCCTTATTTTGTGCCTGTACCTCCTCGGTGGTGAGTTGCAGTTGATTAACAGCCTTGTTCAATTCTATATTTTTTTCTTCAAGCTCCGTAATATTATCAAAGGTGACTAACACCCCACGACGGTTACCCTTTCCATCAAGCACTGGAGCCGCGTTAACCACAAAGGTTACCGAAGGTAGATCTCCTCTTTCCATAATAAGACGAACTCCGAGCCTGTTATCGGCTCCAGCCAGCACCTGATTCCAGGGAAGTTCATCAGAAAAGCGAGGGTCTCCCCCTCTTCTCCACCCCAATTCAGACCCTTTATAACCAATGAGATCGGTGGACGATTTCCCAGTGAATTCAGCAAAAGAAGAATTGGCGAGAACAACGTACTCCTTTTCATCAAGTACAAGGACACCTTCCTCCAGCACATCAAATGCGGCTCGCACCCTTCCCGGAACCACATTTGAAGGATCAAGCTCACGCAGTGTTTTTTTGATCAAAAGAAAATATCCTGCAAAACCGGTAAAACCTACAAAAAGAATCAAGCTGAAATATGAATTTTTAAATCCAGAGGTAAACGTGCTCTGCCAGAGCGGAGAAAAGCTCACCTCCACTGTTCCCCAGCGCTCCATCCCCCTGAATACAGGGATCTGCACATGGGTAGCTGTGGATCTGCCATCGTCAGGAGGGGCCCAGTGACCAACGTGATCACCAGCTTCAGCCAGCAACTTTCCATCATTTTCCCGGACCGCAGCAGAGTTGATATCATTATTCTTCTCAACCATTGAAGAAAGGATGTCACCCAGAACAGTAATATCCTGCCGCTGAACTGCTGATGAAAATTGAACTGCCAGAGCCTGCGAAAGGTTTATCCTCGACTCCACTACTGCACGGGTACGATCAGGTGCAAACCCTATCATTTTCCCAAGGAGCATCAAACTGATTGTCAGCGAAACCAAACCGAGGCTAATTCGCATTGCAGGCGTCAGACGCATTATCAATTACCTCCGCCATCAAAAATACGCTCGGCGGATTTATCTCCGGACTGCTCAGAATCAGTTTCCACCTTACCCTTTTTATCTTTCTTTTTGTTCGGCGTCGTCAGGATTGCAATGGGATCAAACCCCTTCCAGATGGGAACGGTTGCGAGAAAACTTGTCATCAAAGAGCCAGCCCTAAGCATATATGTTGCAACCCCCGCTGTAAGTGATGCGGAGACACCACTGGTCACATAAACGATTACCTTATTAGTGGTTTTTGATTCCTCATAAGTGCGCTCAATCTCATCCTCCATCATGGCCAGGTGTGATTGCATTGTTTTATTCTCTGTAAGAGGGATATCAATATCCGCATCACTCAAATTCAAAAACACTGGATTTGCAGCAAGCGGTGGTGCAATAAAGTCAAAAACTCCATCACCTGCGACCTTTAACCCCATACTCAACATCTTCATAAGATGATTTTTCTTAATTGGTTGCAGATTGTTCCCATTTCTCTGTGAATTTTGGTCTTCCACGAGTTCTATCGCGACTGTATGAGAAGGTCCAACATCGAGGGTCTCAACATTATTAATTGAATCCAGCTGCACCTCGTCGATTGTTGGTGTTTCACTATTGACAGCAGCACTATCACCCGGAAGATTTGTACCATCGCTCGTGTCATCTGTTGTTGCAGACTCATCATCTCCATCATCAAAATCGTCTGGAGTGATTTCTGCATCGTCATCATCGTCAATGCCAGATTCAGGAATATTATCTTCATCATCCTCAGGATCAAGGGTTGGGTCATTATCATCAGGTGGCAGTTCAACTGTATCACCAGGAGGATTGCCTGTACCTGAGCCTCCATCTAAACCTCCGTCTGAACCTCCGTCTGAACCTCCGTCTGAACCTCCGTTTGCACCTCCATCTGTTCCATCACCCCCACCTCCTGTATCATCTGGAAGTGTTGGTTCATCCGCACCAAGAATAGAAACAACAAGATTGTGAGTAGTATTATCCGCTGATGTTACCAGAAAAGTTTCTGTAAGAGATTGTCCCGTATCAAGATTTTGAATTGCACTTTGACCGTTATCTGCACTGAATGTCCAGTTTCCAGAGCTATCTATAACCAGTTCACCATACGTTCCAATAATGGATTCACCAACAAAGGAAGATTCACCAATATCAGGGTCATTAATGGTTAGAGCACCAGAGAATTCGAGCAGACCGTCACCATCAGGATCACTATCTTCAGTAAGTGAAACAAAATCCACACCACCTATTATTGGGGTATCATTCTGCGGAGTGACCGTAATAGTGACAATTGCTGAGTTGGACGTCACACCGGACGCATCATCAACGGTATAGGTAAAACTATCGCTGACAGTCTCACCGCCATTATGGGTATAGGTGACCGTTCCATCACCGTTATCTAGGATAGTACCGTTGGTAGCCGAAGAAATTACCAAGCTACTCAGATCAAGGGCGTTATCCGCATCTGTATCATTACCAGCAAGGCTAAAGGTTACGGAGCCACCTTCGTTCACTGTCGCAGCATCATCAACGGCCACTGGAGCATCATTTTGTGGAGTTACCGTAATGGTGACAGTCGCTGAGTTGGACGTCACACCGGACGCATCATCAATGGTATAGGTAAAACTATCGCTGACAGTCTCACTACCATTGTGGGTATAGGTGACCGTTCCATCACCGTTATCTAGGATAGTACCGTTGCTAGCCGAAGAAATTACCAAGCTACTCAGATCAAGGGCGTTATCCGCATCTGTATCATTACCAACAAGGCTAAAGGTTACCGACCCACCTTCGTTCACTGTCGCAGCATCATCAACGGCCACAGGTGCATCATTTTGTGGAGTGACCGTAATAGTGACAGTCGCTGAGTTGGACGTCACACCGGACGCATCATCAATGGTATAGGTAAAACTATCGCTGACAGTCTCACTTCCATTATGGGTATAGGTGACCGTTCCATCACCGTTATCTACGATGGTACCGCTGGTCGCAGATGAAATTGTTAAGCTACTGAGATCAAGGGTGTTATCCACATCCGTATCATTACCAGCAAGGCTAAAGGTTACCGAGCCACCTTCATTGACTGATGCAGTATCATCAACCGCCACTGGTGCATCATTTTGTGGAGTTACCGTAATGGTGACCGTTGCTGAGTTTGACGTCACACCGGACGCATCATCAACGGTATAGGTAAAACTATCGCTGACAGTCTCACTACCATTATGGGTATAGGTGACCGTTCCATCACCGTTATCTACGATGGTACCGTTGGTCGCCGAAGAAATTACCAAGCTACTGAGATCAAGGGCGTTATCCGCATCCGTATCATTGCCAACAAGGCTAAAGGTTACCGACCCACCTTCGTTCACTGTCGCCGCATCATCGTTAGCGACTGGTGCATCATTTTGTGGAGTGACTGTGATGGTGACCGTTGCTGAGTTGGACGTCACACCAGATGCATCATCAACGGTATAGGTAAAACTATCGCTGACAGTCTCACTTCCATTATGGGTATAGGTGACCGTTCCATCACCGTTATCTACGATAGTACCGTTGCTAGCAGAAGAAATAACAAGACTTGAATGGTCAAGGGCATTATCCGCATCCGTATCATTACCAGCAAGACTAAAGGTTACCGACCCACCTTCGTTCACTGATGCAGTATCATCGTTAGCGACTGGTGCATCATTTTGTGGAGTGACCGTAATGGTGACAGTCGCTGGGTTGGACGTCACACCGGACGCATCATCAACGGTATAGGTAAAACTATCGCTGACAGTCTCACTACCATTATGGGTATAGGTGACCGTTCCATCACCGTTATCTACGATGGTACCGTTGGTAGCCGAAGAAATTACCAAGCTACTGAGATCAAGGGTGTTATCCGCATCCGTATCATTACCAGCAAGACTAAAGGTTACCGAGCCACCTTCGTTCACTGTCGCAGCATCATCGTTAGCGACTGGTGCATCATTTTGTGGAGTGACCGTAATGGTGACAGTCGCTGGGCTGGACGTCACACCGGACGCATCATCAACGGTATAGGTAAAACTATCGCTGACAGTCTCACTACCATTATGGGTATAGGTGACCGTTCCATCACCGTTATCTACGATGGTACCGTTGGTCGCAGATGAAATTGTTAAGCTGCTGAGATCAAGGGCGTTATCCGCATCTGTATCATTACCAGCAAGACTAAAGGTTACCGACCCACCTTCGTTCACTGTTGCAGTATCATCGTTAGCGACTGGTGCATCATTTTGTGGAGTTACCGTAATGGTGACAGTCGCTGGGTTGGACGTCACACCGGACGCATCATCAACGGTATAGGTAAAACTATCGCTGACAGTCTCACTACCATTATGGGTATAGGTGACCGTTCCATCACCGTTATCTACGATGGTACCGTTGGTAGCCGAAGAAATTACCAAGCTACTGAGATCAAGGGTGTTATCCGCATCTGTATCATTACCAGCAAGACTAAAGGTTACCGAGCCACCTTCGTTCACTGTCGCAGCATCATCGTTAGCGACTGGTGCATCATTTTGTGGAGTGACCGTAATGGTGACAGTCGCTGGGCTGGACGTCACACCGGACGCATCATCAACGGTATAGGTAAAACTATCGCTGACAGTCTCACTACCATTATGGGTATAGGTGACCGTTCCATCACCGTTATCTACGATGGTACCGTTGGTCGCAGATGAAATTGTTAAGCTGCTGAGATCAAGGGCGTTATCCGCATCTGTATCATTACCAGCAAGACTAAAGGTTACCGAGCCACCTTCGTTCACTGTTGCAGTATCATCGTTAGCGACTGGTGCATCATTTTGTGGAGTTACCGTAATGGTGACAGTCGCTGGGTTGGACGTCACACCGGACGCATCATCAATTGTATAGGTAAAACTATCGCTGACAGTCTCACTGCCATTGTGGGTATAGGTGACCGTTCCATCACCGTTATCTAGAATAGTACCGTTGGTAGCAGAAGAAATAACAAGACTTGCAAGATTAAGGGCATTATCCGCATCCGTATCATTGCCAACAAGGCTAAAAGTAACCGAACCACCTTCATTGACTGATGCAGTATCATCAACCGCCACTGGAGCATCATTTTGTGGAGTTACCGTAATGGTGACAGTCGCTGAGTTGGACGTCACACCAGACGCATCATCAACGGTATAGGTAAAACTATCGCTGACAGTCTCACCGCCATTATGGGTATAGGTGACCGTTCCATCACCGTTATCTAGGATAGTACCGTTGGTAGCCGAAGAAATTACCAAGCTACTGAGATCAAGGGCGTTATCCGCATCTGTATCATTACCAGCAAGACTAAAGGTTACCGACCCACCTTCGTTCACTGTTGCAGTATCATCGTTAGCGACTGGTGCATCATTTTGTGGAGTTACCGTAATGGTGACAGTCGCTGGGTTGGACGTCACACCGGACGCATCATCAATTGTATAGGTAAAACTATCGCTGACAGTCTCACTTCCATTATGGGTATAGGTGACCGTTCCATCACCGTTATCTAGAATGGTACCGTTGCTAGCAGATGAAATAACAAGACTTGCTAGGTTAAGGGCATTATCCGCATCCGTATCATTACCAGCAAGGCTAAAGGTTACCGACCCACCTTCGTTCACTGTCGCAGCATCATCGTTAGCGACTGGTGCATCATTTTGTGGAGTGACTGTAATGGTGACAGTCGCTGAGTTTGACGTCACACCAGACGCATCATCAACGGTATAGGTAAAACTATCGCTGACAGTCTCACTACCATTATGGGTATAGGTGACCGTTCCATCACCGTTATCTAGGATAGTACCGTTGGTAGCAGAAGAAATAACAAGACTTGCTAGGTTAAGGGCATTATCCGCATCTGTATCATTACCAACAAGGCTAAAGATTACCGAGCCACCTTCGTTCACTGTCGCAGCATCATCAACCGCCACTGGAGCATCATTTTGTGGAGTTACCGTAATGGTGACAGTCGCTGAGTTTGACGTCACACCGGACGCATCATCAACGGTATAGGTAAAACTATCGCTGACAGTCTCACTACCATTATGGGTATAGGTAACAGTTCCATCACCGTTATCTACGATGGTACCGTTGGTCGCAGAAGAAATAACAAGACTTGCTAGGTTAAGGGCATTATCCGCATCCGTATCATTACCAGCAAGGCTAAAGGTTACCGAACCACCTTCGTTCACTGTCGCAGCATCATCAACCGCCACTGGTGCATCATTTTGTGGAGTGACCGTAATGGTGACCGTTGCTGAGTTGGACGTCACACCGGACGCATCATCAACGGTATAGGTAAAACTATCGCTGACAGTCTCACTTCCATTGTGGGTATAGGTGACCGTTCCATCACCGTTATCTAGGATAGTACCGTTGGTCGCAGAAGAAATAACAAGACTTGAAAGGTCAAGGGCATTATCCGCATCCGTATCATTACCAACAAGACTAAAGGTTACCGACCCACCTTCGTTCACTGTTGCAGTATCATCGTTAGCGACTGGTGCATCATTCACTGCAATGACATTGATACTCGAAACGACTACATTAGAATTTCCGCTGTCGGCATCTGCCACCATATACTGAAAACTACGAACCCCGGCAGTTGGATTTTCGCCGATATGCTGGTAGGTCATAGTTGCCAACAGGGCTTCAAAATCCGCGATAACACCAGTTCCAGATGAGACACCAAACTGCAAAGATGTCCCATCAGAGAAATCCAGTTCAAAATCCGTACTTCCCTGGGTAACAATAACAGTTTTTGCCGTACCTATGATAAACTGCTCACCACCCATCGCGTATATTTCATTACTACCATCCACTGATCCATTGAAATTGCCAATCATGCCAACGCTGCTCATGATCACATTATCAACATCGGTAATTGTAACATCGCTATCAATAACCGCTACAGGTGCATCACCTTCGGTAAATACCGCAATATGATTTCCAGTTGCCCCACCCGATGAGTCATCGGCATCAAGATCGAATACAGGAAGATCGTTTGTTGCTGTGATATTTACCGCCGTGCTGCCTGTGGCTGTCAATGGTCCTCCAGTCCCCTGGCTACCACTATTACCATCGCTAAAAGTCCAATCTATCTGCACACTGGTGGGAGGAGTGTCACTGGTATTTTCATAGGCGATGGCTTGCATTACTGCGTTAACCTCGGCGTTGGTAATACCATTTACAAAAGACAGAGTCAGCGTACCACCTGTCTGGATATAGGTACCAACATTGGTACTTGACAATTCCAACGCCCCCGCATTGAAGACCAGATTCCCGCTGGCGCTAAAAACATCCTCTGTATTGGCTCCGCCATTGCGAACCAACGTGAGGCTGGTGCTGGAATAATCATCGATTCCCAAAAGGTCCGCATCATTGATTTGCACATTTCCGTCGAGCAACACCGGAGAGCCGTCTTCAATAAAGGTGGGCGTCGCGTCCAATCCAATGAAGACAGGTGCTTCATTGGTTTTGGTAACGGTGACCTGATGGTCTCCGACAAACAACATGTAAGCCGGCCCATTCAATCCTCCGTATCCTGAAGCAACATAATCACCGAGATAACTACCATCTTGTGCAAACATGCGAATAGCATCGTTATTCTGATCAGATACGTAGATGTTACCATCAGGGCCAAACGCGACACCTGCGGCAGAACCCAGATTACCATCTATCGGGATGAGGGTGTCAATCAAGGCACCTGTCGTACCATCTAAACGGACGATTCCACCATTGAGGACAGAAGCATAGATGTTGCCATCGGGACCGAAGGTAATGTCCTCGGTTGCTCCAATACTGGGGGCAGTAAAGGTCACATCCACCCCACCCGTAGCAGCATCGAACTTTACAACACCATTGGCACCCTGGCTGGCCACGTACAGGTTTCCATCTGGACCAAAGGTCAACCCCAGGGGGAAAGACAAACCGCCAGCAACGAACTCATCAACAAACGTTCCTGCAGAATCAAAGCGCAGTACTTTGCCGGTGTTGGAACTTGTGACATAGAGATTCCCGTCGGGGCCAAAGGCCATACCGGCAGGACCGTTCAAACCACCTTCACCTGAAGTGGCAAAGGCCCCGACAAGAGTACCATCAGTCTGATATTCAAGAATATTATTAGAACCATGTCCACTGATAAGATAGTTACCGTTTGGCGCGATGACGATATTTGCATGCCCGGTTAAACCATCGGATAAAGGAGCAACGGTCGCCAGGAAAGTTCCGGCAGAGCCATCGAACACCTGAAGGGAGCTGCCAACGTAGGCTGGCAACAACATGTCTGCACCGAAATGAGTACCATCTTCATCTGTAGCACTGACGGTAATTTCAAAAGAAAGGCCGCCCAAATTATTCGAATATACATGGGTCACACTGGAGGGATCACCAGCATGGGTTGTAATTGTCCCATCTCCCCAGTTCACTGTCCAGCTCATGATGCTATCATTACCGGGATCGGAATGGCTGAGACTCAAGGTATAAGTCTCTCCGCCTGCCGCTAATGCGTCGCCGGTTGCAATCAATGTTGGGGCCACGTTGCTAATGGACACATTTGTTGAAGAGGCCACTACAGCGCCGCTACCATCATCGACCTCAAGACTAATGGTGTAGCTGCCGTCATCTGCAATGCCCAGAGCATTCAGCGCAGCCCAACTGACAGAAGATGTCGCCGAAGTCGTCACCAGATCGTCATACACACCGTCGTTGTCAAGATCCCAGCGATAGGTCAAGGCCCCATTGTCAGCATCGGTTGTTCCAGAAGCATCCAGCTCGAGCGTGTCCCCTTCTGCCAAGGTGTATGGACCACCATTGTTTACAACCGGGGCGTCGTTGACTGCCGTAATATCCACGATCGTACTACCGGTTACCTGTAGTGTCCCTCCAACACCTTGGCTACTACTGTTTCCATCATTAAACGTCCAATCGATCTGCACGCTTGCGGTGGGGGCATCACTGCTATTGCCATAGGCAATCTGCTGCATGGCCTGATTGACCAGTTCATTTGTGGCATTACCATTAAAGGTCATGACCAGCAAACCAGCAGAATTCGTTGTTACGGTTCCTATACTAGTCGCCCCAATTGCCAGGCTACCAGCTTCGGTTAATACACCAAGCGTTCCGCTGGCACTGAACAGGTCCTCTGCACTGGCTCCACCGTTACGAGCAAGGATCAAGGTAGCCCCATCGAAATTATCCAGAGAAGAAAGTTCTGCATCAAAGATTTGAACATTCGCATCCAGCACTACTGGGGAGCCGTTCTCTACGAAGGTGGGATTACCATCTAAGGTATTGCTTTTGGCATAGTCCTGATCAGGACTGCCGTCATCCAGCAGTCGGGCAACGTAAACATCGTCTGCATCAGTACCAGCAACAACAATGCTGTTATCGGATAAAGTAATAACCCCACTTGCATCACCATAGTCAGAGTTGACAACCCAACCACCTGTCCCAAAATCAGTGTCAAGTGTACCATCAGCATGAAATCGAATAACGGTCATATCCACGCCACTACTACCGGATACCAGGATCTTTCCATCACTCTGGACATATAGTCCTGTGGTCTCATCGTTCATGCCCGGATCAACGACGTTGATCCCGGTACCAGAACCGCCAAAGGTGGTATCGACACCACCATCACTGTTAAACCTGACCAGGGCAATATCAGCTCCCCTTATCCCCGCAGCGATTATCTTCCCATCCGGCAAGACCGTAATATCGCTGATTTGATCACTTGAACTCGTCCCCAGATCAAGGGTGACAATTCCATCACCACCGCCAAAGGATGGGTCAACCGAGCCATTGCTTAAGAGTTTAATCAAGGCAAAGTCATCAGGGCTTGCAATCTCTGCGTGACCACCGACTATAATCGTTCCATCCGCCTGCAGGTAGAGCGATGTAGCCTCTTCAAAAGTAGTCGAAAGATCAAATGTTGCGACCCCACCCGTACCAAAAGCGTTATCGACTGTACCATCATTATTATATCGTAAGACTGCAATATTAGATGTAGGGCCACTCTCAGCCCGACCAACGACCACTATTTTTCCATCCGTTTGCACGCCCACCGAATAAAAATCGTCAACACCTCCCAAATCGTCAACCAGGACACCGCTACCATTAAAATCAGTATCCAATGAACCATCGCTGTTGTAACGAATTATGGTTCCATCGCCATTGCCGTCACGCCCAACAACCACTATTTTTCCGTCATCCTGAACTGTGACATCAAGCCCCAACTCAAATGCATTTCCGTTAGAAACGGAAGTCGTCACCGAACCATCCCCTCCGAACGTTGCATCCAGGGAACCGTCGGCATTAAACCTGGCAACAGAGGTATTAAAACCTGAACGTCCGACTACAATAACCTTATCATCGGACTGAACAGTCATTGCATAATTTCTTTCAGTATCTCCGAGATCCTGTTCGGAAAAGCCGTCACCGACGGTGAATGTGGGGGCATCATTTACCGCATCGACAGTAATCCCAACAGTATCAGTAACACTCGCCTTGTCCGCTGCAAGAGTGGATATTTCACTGGCCGAAAGTGCACGACTGTAAATCCTGGCATCATCAATCATGCCGTTAAAGTCAAAGAGGAAATTCCCTGTATTCGCTGGGTCCCTATCTGCATGAGCACCTATGCTGGTTTGTGGAAACCACCCTGTGTAGGTGATAGATGAGACGATACTTGCTGAAGCCGCGAGTTGTCCATCTATATAAAGATTCTGTGTGTTTGCAACGTCGTCAAAACTAAAGGCTACATGATGCCACTGACCATCAGCCAGACTTGTTCCTGTTCCTATATACTGATGCCTAGTTCCATCCCAGAAGAAACCAGTTACCCCTTCTGTGCCATCATCGACTCGTATGGCAATATCATTACCAATTGAAATAACGTCTCCACCATTAGTATCACTACTGGTGTAGTTTACCCATGCAGCAAGGGTGACGTCTGCAGGCTCATTGAACACAGTGTTTATAGTCACATAGTCCCGATCTACATCACTGACATCGTTTTGCAAAAGCAGGACTTCTCCTCTGTCTGCATCTGCGGTGGTTGTTGCCCCACCGTCAAGAGTTCCATCCTGGGAAATCCCCACACTGTCATCAATTGCAGTAGCTGCATCAAAGGTATAATGAGCCACAAGGTCAGCATCCAGAGATGTGGTCATCTGCAGGGTAACCGATCCGTTGTAATTGGCTGTTGGCGTATAGACCATTCCTTCCAGAGCTGCATTAATATCACTCTCAGTTCCCTGAATAGTCATAAATGAGCTGCCATCAGCTCCGCCAGGAATTGACAATCCGGTCGTTTGCGAGAGATTCAAGATACCATTATCAACGGACAAAAATACCTGCATCGGGGTATCCGCCGTCTCGGTATCACTGACCGTAATTGCATTTCCATTTGCTGTACTGAAAACCAGGGCTGTATCTTCACCAGTTGTCTGACTGCCAGGTACGTTGTTTACCGGGCGCTCGCTGACGCCATTGATCGTGATGGATACGTTAACTGTCTCCTGATTGCCCAGGCCGTCATCATGGATGTAGGTAAAGGTATCAACAGCGGACTGCCCAGCTGATAGACTTTCAAACTGTCCGTTGGGATCGTAGCTAAAACTGCCATCACTACTTACCGAGACAGTCCCGAGGGTTGCTGAATCGTCAAAGCTTACCACAAAGGGGGAGCTTCCGCCGCTGACAGCCGGATCAGCCGCGTGCGCAGCTATTTCTGCTGGAGTCAGCAGGGTGTCATGTACGTTAAAATTGGCAATTTGACCTGCAAGGCTCCCAGTGTAGCCTCCTACAGTTGTACCATTATTCGTCCCCAAGCCAAATGCCCCGTCTCCCCAGTTGGTCAAGCTAGGCAGCTCAGCCTGAAGTTGCTGAGTTCCATCAACATAGACGGTGACCGTTGGGCTTGCAGCCATATCTACAGTCATAGCTATATGTTGCCAGACCCCTGATGACACCACAGGGGCAGTAGAAGAGACACCATTAATATCATCGGCTACATATAGAACCAGCGAGGTACCGCTACTCAGTACACTGATGCCTCCTGTCGACTGATCACCTGTATCAAAAATAAATTGATTTGAACCCAAAGCATCAATTAAGACCCAGGTCTCAAGGGTCGCAGACTGTGTGGTGTCAAGCTCTGAGGTAGAATCTAGGGAGGGGCCTGTTGCTCCTCCCGTTCCATCTAAGTCAAAAGCGGCTGTGATTCCTGCGGGAGCGTTATCTGGACTAGTGGTGTAGACGACACCTGTCCCCAGAGTGAGATCGTAGGATCCGGTAGAACTGCTCCATGTCGCATCTCCATCAGCATCCACCGAGGCATCAAACCCAAGCACGGTGCTTCCGCTCCCACTGCCACTATCATTGGCCAAAACTCCTGGGGCAGTGACTGTTAAACCGCTATCTTCATCTGTCACATAACTGTCGGCCACTCCAGCCAGAATGCTACGCCAGGATGACTGAGTCTCTGGTGAGACAACTCCTAGAGTTTCAATTGCACCAACCTGTGCTTCCAAATCCCAATCGCCGCCCATATCCTCATGGCCCGTGAGGTCTTCAGAAGCGGCCACATCGGCCCCGGTGAGTTGTGCAAGAGTCCGGGTAAGGTTTTCCCCTGTCTCAGCTTCAGCAATGTTGCAGCCGTAAAGCAGTATATCCGCATCATCACTTAAGGCATCAGCCCAACTGTTAATTTCACCTGCATTATCTAGCAGGTCTTCACTCTCAAGCCAGTCATTGCCAAGGGAAAAACCACCATTAAAACCATGGCTGATAATATGGATAGCATCGAGATCAGTTCTTTCAGACAAGATAGTACTTACCTGCTCAATACCACCTTTACTACTCTCAAGGATTAGAACCTCAACGACAGTGTCGTTATCCGTAGTTTCTATACCATCAATAAATTGCTCGTAGTCAGCGACATTGTCGTTGACCAGTATGAGTTCAGTGCGCGATACCGATTCACCAGCATCTGTTGCCTGATCATGTTCTTCAGAATCCAACGGGAGTTCAGTAGAAGACGCAGCATTTCCTGGAGCTACGTCCTCATCCTTTGGCTCTGCAGTGGCTGCGACGTTCTCTTCATTTTCCTGCTCTATAGCTTGGGCATTTTCCTCCGACTCAACCTCATCTATGACAACGACGTCCTCATTAACATCCTGTTCAACGGCCTCAGCAGCCAACAGTTCAGCCCCATCTGCAGAAAAGAGCAGACGAGGTTCAAGTTCTTCAAAAAGGAGGGCTTTGGAATTGTGACTTCGTGGCGCCATAGCTTACACTGGAAAATTATTGAATAACGTTTGTTAGTAAAAGGTCCTGATCAGTTACCTTTTCTTGACCCTTACTGAGCATTTCACCCGCACTGTTATTCGGGATGGTCTCAATAGAATCATCCTGGAAGCGAACAAGACATTTCAAGCCACTGGGAAGACGGTAATCCGGGTTAGGCAACTCAAGACGAACCCCAAACGTACCACTTGCCGGATCAATCACGCGATCAACGATAGTGACCGTTGAAGTGAAGTGACTTTCACTGGACGTCTCAGGAAACACATCTGCCACCATTCCTGGCTGTATCTTATTAAACATGGAAACTGGAAGGACGACCTCTACTCGAAGAGGATCCATTTGCGCTACAGTAAGGAGGGGTTGGGAATCTACAAACTCACCTGGCGCCACAAATTTTTCGACAATGATGCCAGAGATTGGGCTTTTGATGGTTCTTTGGTTGAGCATGGCTCTTGCTCTTTGCAGGTCAAGCCGGGCAATATCTTTATTCTCTTTCGCCTTTTGCAAGCGAGCCCGTGCCAGCGTTACTTCCGTTGCCGCCTGGTCATGTTTCTCAGCAGAAATAACATCACCACCAAACAGCTCTTCTACCCTGTCATACATGCGTTTGGCGAAAGCAAGACTTTCTTGCTGGAGTTTGATTTCACCCTCAACGGCTGCAAGAATACGTGCCCTTTCTACCACGGCATTTTCAACAGAAGATTCGAGAACAACAAGACTGTCGCCCTGCTTAACGGAACTGCTTCTCTGAACCTTAACATCAGAGACAACCCCAGCAACAGGTGTGCCCACATTTACCAGTTCAAAAGGCTCAATCAAACCTTCAAATTCGCCAAGGTCCCGAGCTACCAAAGACCCGGCACACACCCACATCAGGCCAACAGCAGACAAAACAATAACCTCAAGCCTGAGAAATCCACGTAATCCCTTCATCAATACCTCTACAAATCAATTATTTACATAGTTACTGCAAATGATTGGAGGGCATAAAAAAACCGAGTCCCTCCGTAAACAAAAAGGTAACCCGGCGATCCCAAAGGGACCCGTGGCTTTCCGTCCTTGCCTTGCGACAAGTTTGGCTTTGTCTCTACTGTGTCACTGCGTAAAACTAACCCTAACTTCCCTATACTGACAATCAGAGTTGAACTGAGTGGTATATTGCAATAATCGAACCACTAACGACAAACAGGATCAAACCACTACCCACAAGGGAAACAAACGAGGATAAGCTCTTATGATTTAACGAATAAAACACCACGTTGTAATTCGAATTACAATGAGGTGGTTGGAAGGTACACTGCGAATTCCATTTTAATCTTGGCTATGAGCAAAAAGGACCAAAATCAGTACTGTTATTTTTTTTAGGGAGGCTATGAACTACTCCATCGAACCGCTAAAGGCCAAAGCCTTACTGAACTGTTCTTCTCGCTGCAGCAACTCGACCCTGCGAACTCTGTTTTTTCTCTCAACTCTTTTTTGAGCCTGCCTTGCCAAAAATGGTCCAAACATTGTGGTGCAATGAGAACTGAGACAGAGGACCATTTTAAACAAGGTCTCTTTACCTACCCCTAAGTAGGAGAGAAACAGTTCGTCTTCAAAAGAAATAAACGTTTCATAGCTGCCGGGCTCCCCCTGTCGTCCACAGCGACCGTAGAGTTGTCTGTCTATACGTTTCGCATCATTGAGTTCCGTACAGATCACATGCAGACCTCCCACATGTGCAGCACCATCGCCAAGGGGGATATCTGTACCGCGACCGGCCATATTAGTAGCTACCGTCACCTTGCCAAAACTCCCTGCTTCAGCGACTATTTCTGCCTCTTTACTATCCTGCCTTGCGTTTAATATCTGATGCTTAACCCCATGCTTTGTGAGCAATGCCCCAAGATGTTCCGAATCTGCAACAGACCTCGTACCTACAAGAACCGGTTGACCAATAGAATTCTTTTCCTCTATTCTTTTAACAATGCCAGCCCACTTAGCAGCTTTTGTGGGGTAGAAGTTCTGTCCTTCATCACACCTGACACTCTTTTTATTTGTTATGACTTTTTCAGTCGGCAAACTGTAGACATTCCAGATCTCATGTCGGACTTCAGATGCTGTCCCGCTCATTCCAGCAAGACAGAGATAGCGACTAAAGAAACGTTGATAGGTCAAACGGGCGATATGCTCCCGCTGCCCGCTCAACTCACACCCCTCTTTTATTTCAATAAACTGATGCAACCCTCTTTCCCAGGACCTGTCAGCCATGAGGCGGCCGGTGTTTTCATCAATAATGACAACTTTATTGCCCTGTACGAGATAGTGTTTATCCAGGCGATACAGACACAATGCAGACAACGCCTTCACTACAAGCTCTTCTGTTTGCAACCGGCCAAGCTTAAGACCTTCCTGCTTTTGGCGAAGAACAGTTACGCGATCAGAGAAGGTATCGTGGGGGGTGATGCAGCGGTTCTGATAATCCACAGAAAAATGAGCATCTTTTTCAAGTAGCTGAGCCATTTTGAATACTTCATAGTAGGTCTCGTTTTCTTGAGTACTATCCGACTCTTTGGAAATAACAAGGGGCGTCCCCGCCTCATCAATGAGAACAGAGTCCGCTTCATCAACTATTCCAAAACAGAGACCACGTAAGAACAGGTGATCAGCACGGCTCTGCCTGCCGCTCAATTTATCAAGCTTCAGCCGACGTTTATGTTGGTCGCTACTCAGCAACATTCGATCACGAAGGTAATCAAATGCTAATTGTTTATTTGAGCAGTAGACTATATCTGCAAGATAGCCTGTCCGCCTGACGCTCGCATCCATAGTTGCTGTAACCCCTGCAACTGTAACCCCTAAGAGAGTATAGAGTGGTTCCATTAGAGAAGAATCACGTTCAACAAGATAGTCGTTCACCGTAATGATATGCACGGGAATGCCGGCAAGGGCAGCCGCTCCGGCGGCAAGAGTTGCAGTAAGACTTTTGCCTTCCCCAGTCTCCATCTCTGCAAGCCCACCATGGACCATAATCCAGCCACCAATCAACTGACAATCGTAGTGGCGCATCCCTAAGGCTCTCCAGGCTGCCTCCCGAACAAGTGCAAAAGCCTGGGTTGTCAGATCAGAGGTAAGCCCATCTCTATGCATACGTCGACGGATGGAGATTACCTCCTCTTTAAAGGAGGCATCGTCCAATGTTTCTAATGCCTGACACTGTTTGTGTATAGCGGATAGTATGTTTGTATATTTATGAGATCGCGCTCGATCACTTCGCAGGTAACCAAGCGTGTGGTGCCAGACATTTTCCAGCAATCCCCTGGAGATGTGTTTTTTTTCAGGATAGACGCCTGTGACAAGCCCCGGGCGAAGTAGAGAAGATTTTTTTGACAGATCGTTTTTCTTGTTAAACATTGAATTGCCGCAAAAATAATCGTCGTATACTACGGAACCACTGAAATCCTATAGGTTCAAGACCGTGGTCAAATTTGGCATAGACCCGCTCTCCAATTCTTAAATTATCTGCACCCACAGGCAAACCCACCTCAAAGGTAAACACTTTTCTGAGTGCCTTTGTCCCAGCAGGATCACCAGGATCTACCGGGATTTTGCCACCACCAGCACTACCCAGGGCAGGACTTGGGAGTCTTTCACTGGCACCGGGCACCTCCCGCTCTACAGCGGTTATTAGGGGGTGAGCAATCTGCCCTGCAAAACGTAACTCTACACTTTTGGTATTATCTCGGATGAGTCCCAGCTGGGCCTGCTCAACAACAAGTACTGCCTTACCCTCTGATGGCCCTACAACGTAACCTATCAAGCCTCCCTGAGGGACAAATGTACCCACAAGACTCTCCGCCTGTGGTAGGACAAACTCCCCTTCACTTGCACTGTGGACCACCAACTCTTCCAGCATCTGACGTTTTCTTTCAACCTCAGCCAGCTCTGTTTGTATCTGCTCTTTGAAGATTTCACGCCGCACCCGAGAGCGTAGTGGTTCTGCATCATACCTGGCTTCCACCTCTTCAAGCCTTGCAATTTTAACCGCCAGATCTGCCTCAAGCAGATGATCTTCACAGCGAAGAAGTGGTTGCCCGGCTTTTACAGTACTGCCTGAGTCTGCAAATATTTCCGCAATAAAACAATCTGTGCCAGCCTGTACTCTTGCATGTTCGGGTACAGACACAACACCAGGAACCTGGGTACTGAGGGGAAATGGAACAACAAAGAGCAGCAAAAACATCAAACCGGCTATTGCAGAGCTGAGCGCGACAATACGACTCCGTTTTCGGCGGCCCCCCATGCTATTCCACACCCCACTCACACTTTTAACGGCAGGAATGACCATTTGGGTAAGCAGGCCCCATATTGCGATAAGAACACCTACAATAAAGAACTTACCACTGATAAAGAGAGCAAGGGCTAAAATAATAAAGATACGATAGATAAAAGAAGCGATACCATAGCAGACAAACCAGCCCTCTTCCCCCTGAGCCGTCACTGGAGATGTACTCTTAATTCCCAGCAGGTAGGTTTTAAACACGAATCCAAGGTAACGCTTTGATCTCTGAGCCAGGTTGGGGATTTCAATTAGATCAGATAGAACGTAGTATCCGTCAAAACGCAACAAGGGGTTGCCATTAAACAAAATTGTGGATATCCCACCAATCAACATGACGTTATAGGCCAAAACACTCACCAGCCCGACTTCTACACTTACCCAGACAAAAAGAGCAATAGATGCAAGAAACAACTCGACCATCATCCCTGCAGCAGCCACTCCTATTCTCTTCTTTTTTTCAGGAAAAGCGGAGGAAGAGGAGGCTTCCACATAGGGCAGAGGAGACAGGGCAAGCACCATTATTCCCATTTCATGGACTTCCCCGCCCCATGCCTTTACGGTAAAGGCGTGGCCAATTTCGTGCAGCAGCTTCACACATGGATACACCAACCATAACAGGAGAAGGTTTTCG
Source organism: Desulforhopalus glucosivorans (assembly GCF_054397165.1). Taxonomy (NCBI): domain Bacteria; kingdom Pseudomonadati; phylum Thermodesulfobacteriota; class Desulfobulbia; order Desulfobulbales; family Desulfocapsaceae; genus Desulforhopalus; species Desulforhopalus glucosivorans. The sequence continues at coordinate 5,052,663 of NZ_AP044854.1, read as the reverse complement.
GGAGAAAGAAGACGATCGGCAACATTGTGGGTAAGTTCTGCCCAGTGAAGTGCTGCAACGACAACTGCACCTGTGACGGTAACGAGCCAAAGAATAAGCGCCACATAGCCGATAAAGGGCTTGACTAAAAACATCATCCTGGCCAGATATCGATCCGGGTCAATGAGTGGGAAGCGAAGAGCAAAAGGGTTGGTAAAATATTTTTTCCACTTACCGCGCTGAACACTCTGTCGTTCAAAAAGCTCAGTATCATCGGCAATCATATTGCTCTCAAGAATGTCGCAACTGTGCAACTGACCCAGAAGTTGGATCACCTCATCCTGAGTCGGCGCATCGTCTTCTAATGTTTCCTGAGCAATTTCCCAAATTTCCTGAAGCGTATGTTGACCATCCATACGGGTTATGATGCTATATGCCCCCGTATTAAACCTGTGCTGACGATTGGCTGAGCGATCTAGGAGAACATACCAGTCTTCACCGCGATAGTGGTGTCGGCAAAGCTTTGCGTGCCCCCTTAAACGTGGTTTTGCGTCTGCGACCCGGTACCAGTATGTACTGTAAATAGACATTGTTTAACTCAAGAAGTAATATCTGATCAAGGCTGTATGGACCAGAACGCAAGCCGCAACCAATCAACGATCTTATGACTCCATATCCAGATAAGCCGACGAGGTTCGATGACTATTTTCCCTACACCTTCCATCCCTGGCCGCAACAGGTCAGAACTCTCAGTGAGCTTTGCCTCTACTTTGAAAAAGTTTCTACCATCTTCAAAAGAAGAAACAGGAGTAATAGAATCAACAGTAAAGGGAAGAGGTTTTGACGGCATGGATGAAAGCACCAGCTTCCCCTGCTGTGCCTTTTGTACACTGCCAATATCTCTCTCATCCACCATCAGAACAACCCTGTAAGCGATAAGTGGGGCAACAGTAAACAGAACCTGCCCCCGCTCTACAGGAACCCCAAGTGCCTGGCTCAAATCACCGCTGACAACGATACCGTCAAATGGGGCGTTAAACCGGCTCCTGACAATTTGCTCCTGAACAAGATTAATCTGCGCTTCGGCCTGCTTGATTCTGGCATGCAAGATGTTAACAGCCGAACGTTCATGCTGAGCCAGTGCCTCTCGATATTCTCTACGCAACTGTTCAAATTGGCTGGTCCATTTTTGGAGTTCAAGTGTCAGATCTTTTATATCAAGAGCAGCAATAAGCTCCCCGGCTTGTACAATATCACCGGGTCGCACCTTGCTTTCGGCAACAAACCCATCCTGAGGTGCAACTATCACCCGCTGATTCTTCGCCTCAAGTCGTGCTTTGCCTGTGACCCGGTAGTCCGTCTGGACAATTGAGACTATCAAAGCAGCTACGACAAGAACGACAGCTGTGAGCTTTAATCCAAAATGACCAGGTCCGACAAACCTTTGACTCCATTCTTTTATTCCGCTGGTGATTCGCGTAAGCAGACGCTGTTCATTCTGTTTACGTACATAGAGAAGTGGTCCTATGAGAGAGGCGATTTGCTCGAACTGCTCTACCTGGGTGGCATCGAATTTTTGAGATGACGCTCCCTCTGCCAGAAAAGTCCCTGCAATTTTTCCATCAACAACAAAGGGAACAGAGCAAATATGACCAATACTTTGCTGATCCATCAACAGATCATGACACCGACTATAGTAGACAGAAGTTGCTTCTGCCGGGGTACGAATAGTCTGGTTTTGCTCTACGGCTTCGACCATGGCGTCTCTTGTCATCCCAATCAAATTTGACCTTCGATCAAAAACACCGGTATGAGATATCGCCTCCACCACCACATCGGTTCCTTTACAAAGACCTAGGCTGATACGGTCACATTTAAAAGACGATGTAAATAGAGTGAGCGCGCTTGTAGCAGCGGCCTGAAAATTTTCATGTTCAAGACATGCTGCCACCAGTTCAACAACTGTTACAAGCTGGTCTTTTTCGTTGAGCGATCTCTGTTTGTAAAGAATTTCAAACCAGGTGGACGCATTTTCGGTCTGCTGCACAGCAACCTTTTGTCGACCGGTCACTCTGGTTGATATTTGTAATACAACAACCCCAAAGAGAACCTTATCAACAAAAAGAGGTGAGGCAATGATATCCTGAGGCTCCCCATCACTATTTTTGTAAGAGACGTTATGGTAAAATACAGTCTTCGTCTTTATAGAGACTGTTTCAATAATCTTCTGAAGTTCTTCAATATCAGTTAAACTATCAGGAAGTCGTGCGACAACAGAATCTGCACTATCAGCAGCAATCTTCACCACAACAGCACGTGCCACTCCCTCAACACTTTTCGTCAGTGTTGATAGCCAATATTGAACCAATGAATCCATAAACGTTTACTGATACCTCTTAAAGGAAAAACGACCTATACTACCTTGCCAACTCATAGGTTTTCTTAATGACGCCTACTTAACCTTCAAATAATAAAGGAAATATTGTGACGTAATTATCTATTGATAAGGTATCAGAGGTGGGGAGAAGATGTCCAGTTTTTTCCTAAATACATTGTTTTAGCAAGCTAATATTTTAGATGTTCCACGAAAGAAGGAAGAAAAACAGGTTCTAAGCGGCGTCTTAAAGGGTATTACTCAAGCAATTTCAACCTTTTTTACTGTAAAGAGGGGCAGAAGTATAAAGGAAGCTACAACCACACTGACGAACATGCACATCACCCCTAACTACCACTTATTTTGAAGTATAGAGATAATCCTGTTGACTTTAACTTGAAATAACGGACTATACTATGGAAACTGTAAAAACAAGCCCCTATTCTCTGACCAGGTTTTAGTTCATTACTATGATTTGCAAAGTCCCCATCAGTTTACTAAGAGTCGGTGTCTTCGTCCACGACTTCAACTGTTCCCATAATTCACAGTCCTTTTTTATCAATCAGACTCACATCAAAAGTGAAAAGGTTATCGAGATCCTCAAATCCTGGGACATCAAAGAAGTTTACATTGACACCTCCCGGGGTCTTTCACCTAAGAAACCACCAAAGGAAGAAGTCATAGGTCCTGATGAAATCACCAATATCGCAGCTCCCCTTGTTCCACTGAAAGAAGAGATCAAAATTGCTCAAAAAATCAGGCAGCAAGCTGCCGATGTTATTCAACAATCTATGGCATCGATACATAAGGCCAAGATCATTGATATTAACAGTGCCTATAATGTAATCGAAAAGATGCACGAATCTGTGAAGAGGAACAAAGACGCTCTGCACCTGTTGACTCGAATTCGTAATAAAGATGAATACACCCTCATGCACTCCATCAGTGTCAGTTCGATGCTCCTGGCTTTTTGCAACGCATCGCGCATCGATTACGATTCTTCAATTAAGATGGCCGTCGGCGCTCTTTTGCACGATATCGGTAAAACACAGATCCCATTGACCATTCTCAACAAACCAGGAAGATTAAACGACAATGAGTTTAATATAATAAAGACCCATACCGAACACTCGGCGGATATTTTATCAAAGACTAAAGAACTACCTGATGAAGCATTTGATATCGCTCTTCACCATCATGAAAGGTGCGACGGGTCGGGATACCCATACGGGTTGAGAAAGGAATCTATCACAACGAGCTCTAAACTCGCTTCAATCTGTGACGTTTATGACGCCATAACCGCTGAAAGATGCTACAAAAAAGCTATTGACAAGGTGACAGGTCTAACAAAAATATACGACATGCGAAACGGCCATTTTGACAAGAAAATGACCTTGAAATTTATTAAATTCATTGGAGTTTACCCAATAGGTGCCTACGTCAGGCTTGAAAATGGTATAACTGGAGTTGTAATTGACTCTACCCACCATATTCTACAACCCATCGTGCGTCTATTTTATGACAACAACAAAAAAACTCTCATCAAATTACGAGACGTAGACCTCTCACAGCTCAATATGGATGTGTTTTCATACGATATGCCGGAGAACTGGGAACCCTCAAAAAAGCAAGCGTTTGCAAAGACATCTAAAGCATTACTCAAAATCTGAGAAAAGTGCTGGGGCGACACCAGAATAGGTCTTATGTTGGTAGCAAAAGAAAAATTTACACATTATCCTGCATCAGTTCAATCATAGGGCCAAATAACTCCTCATATTCACAGAAACCTTTTTTCAGAATTTTTCTTAGATTCCCAACATCTCGGTCATTAACCACAAGATTTGCACTCAGAGCCAATGCATTGAGTCTGTAATAGGTGTGTAAATCTGGACCGACTACAATGTAGTAAACCAGGCGCCTGCGAGACATCGGAAGACTACAGAGATAGTTATGAACAACTGAATCCGAAAATGAAATCCTGTCTTCAAAACCATTGTGCACAACCACTATCCCATATTCAGAAAAAGATAATCGATGTATTGCCTCAAGAGTTGTATCTACGATTTCCGTTAAGTAGCCATACGTTTTAATAACGGAGACAGCTGTGTCTCTTAGCCTGCCATCTGGCATGAGAATGAGCGCTGATGGAATATTTACAGATTCATCATTTGAACTGTCAACAATCCCATTTTTGAGCCAACTAATATCCGGAGGCAGGGGAGGACGCACCAAAGTGTAAGAGCCACTTGCTGTCGATTTCAGCTGCTCATTCCCATACGAATCGTCTTTAGGTCGCCGTTTCTGGATTATCTGGCTGAAAAGATCTGGAAACAGTGATAATGCGTCGACTTTTTTATGATTGGCTTTTTTCGCCATGTACCGCTATCCATTAGTTAGAGATGAATTCATAAAGTATCATGATGACTGGGCAGGATGCAACGACAGTTATTTCCTTACGTGGAAGTAATCTTGCAATTCACCTATAACAGCACAGAAAAAAGGTTTGGCAAGCATACTTGAGTTTGTAAAAATTGAAAACGTGAAGATTAAGCGAAAAAGCAATAAATTATAATCCAAGGAGAAAAACCTCAGTCCCAATGGCTCCACATGAAGCTCTATTACTTAAAAAATCAACGAGAATAGTCACAGAGCTTTCGGATCATCTGGCCTATCTCTCTTCTGCTAAACGGTTTTAAAATAAAACCGCTCACACCCATGGATTCAGCCTTCTCCTGATCAATGAGCGAGCTGTAGCCTGTACACAAAATCACAGGCAGATCAGGTCGAATTTCTCGTAGTTTTTTGGTAAGTTCAACACCAGTAAGTTTCGGCATAGTCTGGTCAGTGATAACAAGATCGAAGGCTTCAGGTTGCTCTACAAATTGTTCAAGTGCCGCCTGCCCATTAACTGCCACCGTAACCTGATACCCCATGGTCTTGATCAATTTGCTGGTAGTTGCAACCACTTCCTCCTCATCGTCGACGAGTAGAATTCGTTCATTCCCCTGCAAAGAATGCTCTACTGTGCCCTGCTGCTCTTCTCTTCTTGCAGGAAGGGAGGGAAAAAACATTTGGAAAGTCGTCCCTTCCCCTTCTTTACTTTTAACCGTAATAAAGCCCCCTGCTTTCTTGACGATACCATGCACTATCGAAAGTCCAAGCCCCGTTCCTTTGCCTACTTTTTTAGTGGTAAAAAACGGGTCGAATATCTTTCTCATAATGATCTGATCAATCCCGCAACCGGAATCACTGACCCTGACTTCCACATAGCGGCCCGGCGCTATATCTGGGCTATGTTTCAGGCCTTCAACTGTAATAAACTGTTCATCCACCACCACTGTCAAGACCCCACCCTTCTCCTCCATGGCATGGGAAGCATTTGTACATAAATTGATCAGTATCTGGTGCACCTCACCCGGGTCGATGAAGATCTGTTTTTCCTCTGCCTTATATTGTTCCTGAATCTCAATTGTTGACGGCAAGGTAGGTCGCAGCATTTGTAACGATTCAAAAACTGCTTCTACTGGATCAATCAATTGAGGACGAGTCTTCGATTCACGACTAAATGTAAGGATCTGTGAAACAAGGTTTTTAGCCCGGCCTCCTGCTGACAAAATACGATCGAGATTATTGCGAGCCACTGAACCCGGTGGACACAAGCCTCGCGTAACTTCAGTATTCCCGAGGATAACAGTGAGAATATTGTTAAATTCATGTGCAATTCCACCAGCCAAAGTTCCTATGGATTCCATTTTTTGAGTATGGAGTAACTGGCCCTGCAGTTCATCTTTTTCCTCTTCTGCCTCAATCTTGTCTGCAATTTCCTGTATAAGCTTCAGATTGGCTTTTGCCAGTTCATCTGTCCGCTCTGCAATCTTCTCTTCCAGATGCTGTTGGTGTTTTTGCAACTCTCTATCGATATCAACCTTGCCTAAGCTGTTACTGATTATATTCCCTATGGTCTCAAGAAATATTGCATCGTCTATTTGCCAGTCGACTTCCTCGTCCGCAGAAGTAAACCAGAGAAGAGCAAACAGAGAATCTCCTCTCAAGATAGGCAGGATCATTCCAACCGGACTTTCCCATAAGGGGTGAGAGCTGGTCCCCATCGACCTATCAAGAGCTGCGCCCAACATGCTATTTCCGTAGATTACTGCCTTTCCAGAATCTATCGATTCAACCCAGTGATTTGACTCTATGGGAACCACAGAAGAAAACATTCTATCACCCTCAGTAGCACTTTTAACCATCTGGCTTGATGTGATAGTTGCCTCTTTTCCATCTTCTGCAACGTTCAACAGATAGGCCGAATCGGCTCTCATCAATTCAGCAATATCTCTTAGTGTATTCTCAAGAACGGCTGAAATTTCTGCTTCTTTTAAATGGATAACCCGTGAAGCAATACGAGAGAGCAGTTGTTCACTGAGGAGCTTATAGGTCAAATCCTTTTCAACCCGTTCCCTTCGAAGAATCTCTTTTTTCAAACGTTTGTTGGATGCAAGAATAAGCATAATTATAAAGAGGATGACAAAGGCAGCCTCCAGGAAATACTCAAAAACAACATGGGGGTCCACACCAGGTTCATACTCCACCTCCACCCAGCGCTCCCGAATTTCCTTCTCCTTTGAACTGCTTATAGAGGCCAGCCCCTTTTCGATTATACCCACGAGCTCCGGCCAATCCTTTCGCACGGAAAAATAGAGATGTTCCTGACTATAAGACACAGGTCCTGCAACCTTGAGGTTGGTCAGCCCCACTTTACGAATCCAGTACATGGCGGATGTAAGATTTCCCACATAGGCATCTTCTTTACCTTCGGAAACCGCCTTTAAACCTTCTAAAAGAGTCGGGTATTCTGTTGCATTAAGTGAGGTCATCTCTTTGAGAAAACCCTGGTGGGAAGAGTGCTCCTGCACAGCTATGTTCAAATCTTTAATGTCCTCAACAGATGAGATAAACGGCATATCAGAACGAGTGATTACCACCCGGTGATAACTCATATACGGTTTGGTATAATTAAGATATTCCTGACGTTCCCTCGTCTTACCAACTATGGGGAGTACATCAATCTCGCCTTGTTTTGCCCTTTCATTGACCTGCTTCCAGCTCAGCTCGGGAACAACCTCCATATTAAGCCCCAGGCGTCTGTTTAAGATCTGCACATACTCTGCAGCAATGCCCTGATAACGACCACTTTGATCAAAAAACTCAAAGGGTGCAAATTCCGGATCAGCCCCCAGAGTAATATCTCGATGTTCCAAAACCCACTCTGTTTCCTCTTTTGTCAGTGCATTTTCTTCCTGCAGTGCAGCTGGGCCGTCTAAAAGAGATAGTGAAAAAATCCATTTATCATGTATCTCACTTTTTTTCTTTTCAGATATTGCCTTAAAGGCCTTATCTAATATTGTCAAAAGAATGGGCCAATCCTTTCTCACAGCAACGCTCTGACCTGTACAGAGCATGTCAAAGCGGCCTGCGACCTTCAGATTAGAAATACCCCCTTTTCGCAGCAGATAATCAACTACACCAAGAACACCGACATAGCAGTCAGCTTCGCCGGCAGAAACGGCTGCAAGTCCAGCCAGTGGATTCTCCACCATTACCGGAGAGAGCCCTGGATATTTATTCAGTAACCGCTCAGTCACAGCGTAACCATTGACCAGTGCAACCCGTTTTCCTTCTATATCTTCCGGCCCTTCAATAGTGAAGTTATTTTCTCTCGTCATAATGACCAGGGGAGTTGGAAGGTAGACATCAGAAAAGTTCATAAAATCGAGCCGACTATCGAGCTTAGCTGCTGTCAGTATGAGATCTAGTTCGTTTTTTCTCGCCCCTTCCATGATCTTACGCCACGACAGCCCCTGTGCAATCTCAATATTTAAACCAAGGTGCTGGGTCACAAGCTGGAGAATATCAATGACAAGACCCTGGTAGGCCCCACTTGTATCCCTATAACTGTAAGGAGCAAATGCTGGATCAACCCCAACACGGATGCTGTGCCCTGTTTTCAGCCACTCCAGCTCTTCGTTTGTTAAATCCAGAGGCTTCATGTCTTGATAAGCGTCCAGATCATATTCAATGCCTGCAAGATATGAGTTAATAATTTCATGAAATACTGACTCAGGGTTTTGTTTCAAGCGGTGGACATGATCGTCCACTGCTTCTGGCAGGTTTCGCTCAGCAGCCTGGGGGGAGAATGCGTATTTAAGCCGTACTGAGTTAAAGACCACAGAAGACTTTTGGACCGCATAGAGGTCTTCAGAAATAATACCAAATAGCCTGTTAACTACCCCAGCATCAGCCTCTCCTGTTTCTACTTGCGCTAACGCTTCGGCGTAACTATCGACAAAGACAAACTTCAAACCAAGGTCGAATCTCTCATTGAGCTGTAGAATACCACTCTCTCCCACGCTATGGATATCACCCTTAACTGTTGCGACTGTTTTACCTTTAAGCTCAATAAGTGACTCAACAACCAGCCCTTCTCTTGTATAGATACAGCCCCAGTTGAGAAAGATATTTTCTTTCGTAAACAACATCTTTTTCGCTCTTTTCTTCGAAAAAGCGATATCAACCATCACATCTATTTCGCCAAGAGACAGTCTTTTCAGTCCTTCTTCCCAGGTTCCGTGAACATATTCAAGATGCCAGCCCTCTTCACCGGCGATCACCTCCAGGATATCAGGAAAGATCCCTGCAACATCTCCATTTGCATTGGTATATACCTTGGGAGGATTTTCGTAGACACCAACCTTAACCGTAAGAAGATGGTCAGTTTCTCCATAGGATAATTGACCGGAAAGAAGTAGTAGAAGGGGGAGAAAGACAGACAGGTATAAGAATCTCTGTAGGTATATCATGTATGATCGTGCCTAACCTAAATATCTCATGAAAACAAGAATAAGAATTAGTGAGATGAAACAGGTGAAACTGTAGGTAAAATGAATTGAGTCAAGAATTATTCCCATAGGAAAACTAGCTCATTCATAAACGTACACCCTACCTTTACCTAACAAATATAAGCATATATTACCAATCAGAATTACATCAATACATGTGTGCCGGTCTGCTCCATGAAAACATTCCGGCACAATTACAGCGTATGAAGGTAAAAATATCAGACGGTTGCTCGATGGTCGACTGCAGGCAAGGTATCGACAATCTCCAGATAGGCTCGTGTCACCTCATCGCGCAACTCTCCAAGACCTGACTGGGTTCCTTCAATTTCAAGACAGGCACTTGTTCCTTGTTGCCCTGGAATAACAGAAACACAGGAGAGTATTTCTGGCCTTGTACAACGACGAATCGAATCAAGCCCTGAAAGTGAGATCCAATGAGGATGGCTTGTACGCATAAGCTCCACAAACTCCAGCCACGTCAGACCCTCGGGCAGATCGACATCCATATATATATAGACCTGACTTCCTTTAATAATCTCGGCTACATCTACAGAAGCAGGCATTTGTTCGGAAGCGGCTTTACTGCCATTTATATGGGCGAGCTCTTTGGCTTTCCCTTTGAAAAAGGGTGCTAACCTGAATATCTCAGACGGCTTTGTGACAAGAGAGACAACAACATAGACGAGTCCACTCGCTGTCATTGCGACTATCACGCCATGTCCCATCAAAAGTGGATGCAATGATTCAAGGTATGGAGGCCCCCCTGCTTGGGCCTTGATAAGGTCGACTACAACAAAGGTACATTGCAAAATAAAACCTGTAAACATAGAAGCAGTGGCTCCTGCTCCGGTTCCCCTTTGCCAAAAAATACCACCCATCAACACAAAGAAGTATGAGGCACTTGCGATGAAGGTCGCGATATGAATTGCATCGATTATGGAGTGTATAAAAAAAGAGCCGATGGTAGCACAAGCAATAATGAAAAGAACGCTGAACCTGTTAACAGCCAGCATCTGCTGCATCGATGCCGCAGGGTTAATTCGCCGCTGATAAATGTCCCGTGCCACACAGGTTGCACCTGATGCTGCAAATGTGTCTGCACATGACATGGCGGCGGTAGCTAGTGCTATGGCAAATAGAGCTACAATCAAATGAGAGTATCCTCCATCCATTATGAAGTTTAGAAGTGCCGGTTCCGCTTTTGCCATTCCCATGGGAAAGCCCATGGCTGCAATATCCGGATAGATAAACTGCAGCCCAAGAGCGATAAGTGCACATCCTGCAAAAACAACTGCAACCAGAATAGATCCAAGAACAAGCCCAGCTCTTGCTGATCCTGTGTCACGAGCCGCCCAGACCTTTTGCCATGGGTCCTGCTCTGTAACCCAGCCAGGAATAATTGCACAACAGAAGATTAACACCATGGGCAATCCAATGGATAAGGGATTCCACCAGCCACTATCAAGGGATGCAGCCATCTGGCCCAGATCCATCCCGGAGACATCTCCCGCTCCCGAGATTACAAGTACTGCCATAATTAGGACAAAAGAGGAGAGACAAAGAAACTGAATAACATCGGTTGCAAGTACTGCCGACAAACCACCTAAGGAAACATAGACCGCCACTGAAAGTCCAACAATCAGAGCCGCATGAAGACTACTGATTCCATAAAAAACCTCCAGAACAAGAGCGAAACCTTTAATATCTGCCACGGCAAAGAGAATCATGACAACAATAATAATAAGGGCAACCGGCGTTCGCAGAAAGGATCCGTAGCGGATCTCCAGCAATTCCGGCTGGGTCATGGCCGGGATGGAGCGAATTTTACCGACAAACAATGCAAGGAGAAGCAGAGCAAGGATATTGGGAGCCACAAAACCCCACACAGAGCCCATACCAAGCAACATAAAGAAACCGATAACCGCAAGAAGTGCACCTGCTGTCAGCCAGGATGCAGCGGCTGAAAACCCCACCGAAAAAGCACCGGCCCTTCTCCCCGCCAACATAAACTCCCGAATTGAAGTCTGCCGTTTGTTGAAATAGTAGCCGGTACCAATAAGCAGCATGATATAGCCAGCGAGAAGTAAAACAAAGATCAGATACCCGTCCATACACCCTCCTTTGCAATGTCAGCTCCAACCAGATTGTCGGCTGTTTCCACATTGCACATCGATGCGTGGTCCAGATTAAACCGAACCAACACGTGTCAGCCCGGGGGGATACCATGTCTCCGAGAAATTGATTGCTTGTCTGGCAGATATTCTGACTTATGATTCACCCTACTTCCCGTGCCTTCCCATACTGTTTCGAAGAGAAATCAGACAGTACAGTGACATTTTACGGGGTTCGTCCTCACATACAGCGGCGGGTCCGTCCCGGAGTCACACCGGGTTCCCTGCACCCTGTTGCACCCTATGGCGCAACAGGCATGGATCCTACAAAAGGATCACCAACAAACATTACCTGAATTGTGTGCCGAATATACTATTTAATTCGACATTCCTATCATGTATTGTATAAGCAGAATACTGTCAAGTTCTACCTGTTAGGGTAGAATACCTTCCAACATCTATCACACTGCTTTTAGTGCATGACAGGATGAGGTAAATACCCGTTCGAGACAATCAACAGATTTATGAGGCTCACCATTATGGACTCAAAAATGACAGAAAGGTATAAAGGTTGGACTATTTCAATTACAGCCAGTAACAATTTGTGCGCCAAATTTAGTTTTGATATCACAGATCCGAGTGGTAAATCTCAACATGTTAAGATGGGTGGAGAAAAGGCACAAAGGGCAATGGAAAGGGCTAAGGAAATGATAGATATGGAAATCTCATTTCAGGAGGAAGATTAAAGCCCTCGCTTTTGCATTCCTTAATATATTTCAACACAGACATCTACTTTTGCCAAGAAAACTAAGCAACTCAAATATCAGGAAGCCAAAATGAACAACGAAGCGACAACAGAAATATACGATTACCTTAAGAAGATGGCAGCCGATATCGTTGAAAAAGACATGGCAGAGCTCAATGCCATGAAGAATGAGCTGGCCGAATATGCTGAAGGTGTCAGTTCTCAAATGCCGCAAGAATCCAAAGAGATGATGAAGCGGGAATTTGAAAAGTGCAGCCGTTGCGCTCAGGAGTGGATGCGTGTTTACAAGGACACTCACTTTAACGAGGCAGTAAAAGAAGACATACTCAAAGAAGACGTTATGGAATTCTTTTTTAGTATGAATGAAAAGGTCGTCGCCGTTCAGAAAAATTTCTTTTTGCTGGCAATGGTACAAGAACACCTTTCCCCCAAACCTCTACTCACAGATGAGCTACGATCTGCAAAAATCGCTAAATCAAGGATTATGACACTCGCAAAACAACAAGGGCTCAATCCAAGCTACAAAGACCACACTTCTTCAATACCTGGAGAGACAAGTTCCCAGCGACTCTGGTTTTTTGGAGACGAAAACAATCTCCTCCAATCAAGTCAGGAAGGCCTGCCCGATGACCAGGCCCTTGATTATTTACTGGATTAATCCTACACCATTAATCTTACCTACACTTGTTCACTGACATAGGCACCAAAGGCCTTATCGGACTCCATTATATGGTTAATGAGCCACTCTCTTAAAAAGCGATACAGCTCCTGCCTGCCATCTGGAAAATCATTGAGTAACCTGTCTTTATATTCACCGACCTCCTCAATAAGGTTTTGATGCTCAGCCTTATGGGTCTCCAAGTCCGGATACTCCTTCTCCTCCATCAATGCTTCTTCATTGTTGAAATGGGTTTGCGTGTACTCCACTATCTCTGTGAGCACCCTTTCCACCGTCTCTTTTGGTTCCTTATCTCGAATACTTGTGTACATGGCTTCAATGAGATCAACCAGTTTCTTATGTTCATCATCCACTACCTCAATCCCTGTACTATAGGAATCACGCCACTTTATCACTGCCATTCTCAGCCTCCATTCCAACTATAGGATAGTAACCCGGTTTCTGCCGTTTGCCTTACTTTTATACAATAATGTATCAGCCCTTTTCAGTATTTTTTTGACATCATCTTTTGGTCGTATTGAGGTTGCACCTATTGAAATTGTAACAGAGAGCTTTTTACCATTAAGCATAACATAGGAATTCTCCACCATTGCACGTACTCTGTCGGCTACAATTTCAAGCTCTGTGTTGTTCACATTTCGTATAATAGCCAAAAACTCCTCGCCTCCCCACCTGCCATACAGATCAAATGGTCGCGATGTAGCAACCAGCGTATTGGCAACACACTTCAACACGTCATCCCCCACATCATGGCCGTAGTTGTCATTAACACTTTTGAAATGATCAATATCCATAAGTAGCACACCAAAAGATACATTATAACGCTCAAACTCCTCCATCCGGCCTATCATTTCACGATCTAGATAATGACGATTGGCAAGTTGAGTTAAATTATCAAGAAGAGCAAGTTGTTCGAGTTCCTTAAGTCTAAGGGCATTTGCCTCATTATTTGAAATATCGGTAAAGAGTTCAACTCCACCTATGATTTCACCCTCATCATTTTTCAGAGAATTAACACGGACAGAAACCGGGATCCTGTGACCATCCTTGTGATGCATATATATCGTGGCTTCACGGGGAACATCGTCTTTAATAGTTGCTCCGAGAGGACAAAGAGAATGACAGAGACTCCTACCATTCTCATCTACGTGGGTGAGAATATTATCGGAACAGGACCTGCCAACAACCTCCTCTGCAATAAATCCGGAAACATGCTCTGCCGCCTTATTCCAATAGGTGACGACCATGTTTGTATCAACACAATAGAGCCCATCATGGAGATGGTTGAGAAATCTTTGCAGTTTTGGGTCAAGATCAGTCATAGAAACATCCGCAGTTTTTCACTTGATTGTTGGGCCGTATCACTTGAGCCGTTTTGCTCTGATTTTATTGTATCACTATCAGGGGGCAAGAAGTCAAGGCCTCCAGACTTTCAGATGAGGTCATCTGTTCACAGCACTTAGAGGTATTGGACTTGAAAATTGTGGGGAAAAACTATAGAAGAGTTCAGTATTACCTAAACACTTCATTTTTAGTAAGGAAATACATTGTTTGACCCCAGCGCAGCCACACAGCTGTTTAGTGAATTCTCCAGAGGAGAGCTGTTCTTCGCAGTCACCCTTCTTTTTATTGCATCCCTTATACGGGGCCTTACCGGGTTTGGGTTTTCAGCTATTCTTGTCACCGGGCTTAGTTTCATTATTATCCCCAGCCAAACAGTCGTGCTAGCCCTGCTCCTTGAAATTATTGCAAGCGCCCACTTGCTGCCACGAGCCTGGAAAAACATTAACTGGGGTCTTATCGGAGCACTAGGTATTGGCATTCTGGTAGGTACTCCCGTTGGTATGTCACTTCTCGCTTACACCAATCCTGATACCATGCGGCTTGTTATATCGAGCACAGTGCTGGTATTTGCCTTACTTATCTTAAAAGGCCTTAACTACAATGATCCCAGGACTCTTACTGTACATAGTGGGCTTGGCCTTATTTCAGGAATCTGCAATGGAACAGCCGCACTTGGAGGCTTGCCTATTGTAACCTTTTTGCTGTCAACAGATGCACAGGTGGCGTCAACCCGAGCCACCCTGATTGCCACCTTTTTTGCAACGGATATTTACGCCCTGATATTTGCTGGCAGTCACGGCATGATAGGAGGGGACGCCCTTATCTTCGCAGTAGTCTCCTTACCAGTTCTGGTGTTTGGTGTTGCAATTGGCCAAAGGGTATTCAATGTGGCAAGCCCAGATTTTTTCAAAAAAATAGCCCTCGTCCTGCTACTCATCCTTTCTTTGACAGGAATTGTCCGAGCACTTGTGATGCTCATCTATCATTAGCCTCACAAGAAACAGAATTCAACACTTCTCATCTTGGTTACACAGGTTAGTCTAGAACCCCTCCTCTTTTGATAATTTCTATCAAACTCGTCGTTTCTTCAATAAACGCAGTCTACTAAAATACCAGACAACCCTCAGACAAGGCTTGCTTTTAGCTTGACCGATAGGTGCCATATATAATAGGCTTTAACACGATGTTGAAAGACTTAGACATTGCAAAGGGCTCAAAACGTTCCTTATCAAGTAGGATGGAACCGAGGTTTTCACACCAAGTAGAAGAGATGATTTCACACCTGAAATTCTTCCTGACATAATGACAAACAACACATCCCAAATAGAACTGGAAGAACGTATTGCTACTCTGACTGCAGAGAACAACAGATTAAAAGAACAACTGCAAAATCCTGTAGGCGATGAAGTAAACTCTCCCATTCCAACCCCTCCAGATACCAAAAATACACCTACACTACAATTAGTTATCGACAGCATCCCCCAGGCTATTTTCTGGAAGGATCTGAATTTTCGATACTTAGGCTGTAATATAACCTTTGCCAATAGAGCAGGCCTGAAATGCAGTAAAGACATCGTTAGCCTGACCGACTTCGATCTCCCTTGGAAAACAGCGGAAGCTGAATCATTTCGTCGCTATGACCAAAAAATTATGGATACTGGTTTGGCCGAATATAATATCATTGAGTCACAGCGTGACTCAATGGACAATCAAACGTGGATCAACACCAACAAGATCCCTCTCCATGATGACGCAGGAAAAGTCATAGGTATCCTCGGCACGTTTGAAGATATTAGCAGCCGTACCCAGGCTGAGGAAAGTCTTAAACACTATGAGACCATCACCGCCACCATTGATGATTTGGTGGCCATCGTTGACACAAACCACATCTACAAAGCTGTAAACGAGGCCCATTACCATGCCTATGGTGTTAAGCGTGAGGAAATATTAGGAAAAAACATTGAAGAACTGATTGACATCAAACTGTATAAAGAGCTGGTAGAGGAGAAGATTAACCAGGCATTGCAGGGTAAAACAATCTCCTATCAAACATGGCGAGAGTTTCCGAAATGGGGAAAAAGGTTCATCGAGGCCAAATACTTCCCGATCTTTTCAGAAGACGGCAAAGACGTGGTTGGAGTGGTCTCAAAAATCCGAGATACAACCCAGAATAAACAGCTGGAAGTACAACTTCAACAATCACAAAAGATGGAAGCGGTGGGCAGGTTGGCCGGTGGTATCGCCCACGATTTCAACAATATTTTGAGTGTTATCAATGGCTACTCTGATCTATGCCTCCTGAGAATGGAAAAAGATCACTCTTGCCTGGCCCATATTGAAATGATTAAGGAATCAGGGTTACGGGCTGCGCGATTAACACAACAACTCCTCGCCTTCAGCCGACGCCAAATAATCAAACCAAAAATAATGTGTCTTGCTGATCAGCTCACAGCCATTCACAATATGCTCGCACGCCTGCTTGGAGAACATATAGATATTGAACTCACTCAAAAAAAATCGACATGGGATGTTAAGCTCGACCAAGCTCAATTTGAACAAATTGTGATTAATCTCGCCATCAATGCAAGAGATGCGATGCCGGAAGGAGGCAAGTTGACCATCGAACTCGCCAACTTCACAAGCGATGAAAACAACAATGAGATACGTTTCAACAATACGCTCCCAGCTGGTGATTACGTTG
This sequence comes from Desulforhopalus glucosivorans, assembly GCF_054397165.1. Lineage (NCBI taxonomy): Bacteria > Pseudomonadati > Thermodesulfobacteriota > Desulfobulbia > Desulfobulbales > Desulfocapsaceae > Desulforhopalus > Desulforhopalus glucosivorans. The sequence goes on along the minus strand of NZ_AP044854.1, from coordinate 5,035,810 downwards.
CCATGGCCATTAGCGACAACGGTACTGGCATAAGTGGTGATATCCAGGAGAAGATCTATGAACCTTTTTTTACAACCAAAGACAAAAATAAGGGTACCGGTTTAGGCCTCTCCACCGTGTATGGCATCATCAAACAAAACAATGGCTATATTTCACTTTATAGTGAAGTCGGAAAAGGAACCACCTTTAAGCTGTATTTCCCTCGATGCACTGAAGGTAAGTATGAGAAAACCCCCAATAATAACAATCACTCGGACAAGGTAGAAACCGGTCTGGAAACTATTCTACTGATCGAGGATGAAAAAGCACTACGTCAACTATGCGTAGAGATTCTCACCGAACTCGGCTACACAGTACTTGAGGCCTCCAACGGCAAAGAGGCCATAGAAACTGCCAACCGCTTTCATGGCCAGATAGACCTACTACTTACAGATGTTGTTATGCCTATTCTCAATGGACCTGAGACAGCAAAGGTTATCACGACCCAACATCCTGACATTGCAATTATTTTCATGTCAGGCTACACAGAAAATTCCATCGTGCATCATGGAGTACTGGACGATGGGATCACCTTCATCCACAAACCTATTTCCAGAAATGGTCTGGCAACTTCAGTACGAAAGGCAATTGATCAGCAGAAGACAAACAATGGAGCCCAGTCAATTGTAGCAACGAAAAGTATCCCAGCTACTAAGTAGAAACTGGTAATTACCACAAGTAGAGCAGTTTCAGATTCCAAGCACCTTACAACTTCCCTTCCACCCACCTGGTGGAATTGCCATTATCACGCCTGATACAAGGTGTCTGCAATATCTGTATAAACGCAGGTAATACTTTTTTCTGTAAGGATATTTTGGATTTTTGGGAGTTGATCCGGCGAATCGATTACTATATCCATCCCTCCCTCAACTTCTATAAGCTGGCACCCTTTCGCTGCAAGTAACATTAGAGCATCTTCATACTGACTCACAACAAAACCCATCAAACTGAAATCACCCATATAGTTATGAGGCAATACCTTGTTTTGAAGGTATAGGGCTCTACTTCTCACATCATCAGAACAGAGCGGAATTCTACTCATGCTTAATCCTCCTCTACAAGAGGGATCATTTTATCCATCGCGGACGACAACATTTGTATCTAATTAAAACGAAGATAAGGATCTGTAAAAAGAAGATCAAGCGTACTGCAGGCGAAATGAACGCCCAAAGGATAACTCTAAGGACCATAAATGGACTGTTATTGGAGGGCGAAACATAAAAAGAAAGGCGGTTCTTAGATTGGAACCGCCTGATGTCGCTCTGTTTACTTGCGATAAGTAATCGTGTACTTAAATGTTGCGGGGTCAAGCCAATCTAAAACCTTCCCGCCAACCTCTGCATAGGGATAACCAAAGGTGTTCACAGGAGCACCTTGCTGCGCTGGAGTCAGAACAATATCACGACCAACTGCAAGTTTAACCCGGTACTGGTCCCAGGCACCCCAGAAATAATCGCGATACTCTTTAGTTTTTTTATCGCCAAGTTTCAGATCATGCTTGAGCATCATTTTTCTTACATCCGCAGGATCAACTGGTACCCAGCCATAACCTGGAAGGTAAAATTCTGCCCAGCAGTGCTGCCATTTGCTAATATCAACCACATCTTCTTTACCCTGACGAATCCCGAAAACTTCCCTTGCAGGTACATCGGCGGCCCTACACAAAGAGACAAAGACAGAGTGAATATCAGTACATTTTCCACCGGGCTTCAGTAGTAAGGAACATACATCTCCCTCTCCACAACCATTGGTTTCAGGGTCTCTGTACATATTTTCCACAATCCAGTCATAAATCGCCTTAGCTTTTGCCTGGACAGTGGTTTTGCCTTCAACAATTTTATCAGCCTGGGCCTTTACTACCCCGTCAATTGGTCCCCGGCTGGAAGGCTGAAGATACATGCTATAATCAGCCACATCCCATGCAACCTCTTTATCTGGAAAATCTTTTCGAACAACTTCATTTCGAACAGCATGAAAGGTAAAAGAAAGGTGTCTATCAATCGTTCCTTTATCCCATCTCGCATACAGCATAGGCGTTGAATATTTTTTATCAGAATAGACAGCAGACTCTGCAAAATCACCAGAGATTGAGATATCTGTAATGGTCTGATCCGAATCAGAAAGGGGATACGGTATCCATAGTTTTGTTTCATCTCCAGCCTGGGCTGAGAGATCAAATTCCATGGTAATGGTACCTGATGACTGTTTTGCGGTATGTCCGGTTACAGGATGAGCCAGCATAAGCAGGCAGCCAAATAATAAAGTAAGCGTTCTCATTGTTCCTCCAAATAATTGTATATTAACAAGTACTACATTGTAACCTGGATGAGAAAATACTTATTTTTACCTTATGAGTACAATATTTTATTCCTCTAGACGAGAGAACAACCATAGGATTTATCAATATTTAATATCGAACAATTCATTGAAGGACAACTCTATCAGAAAAACCGGAGTACAGTTTTTTGCTTATAGCAAAAAAAAAGCCCACCGGAAGATCCGGTGGGCTTTCTAACTGAACAATCTCAGTTTAGGACATTACCTCATGCTCGGTACGGGCAATAAGGTCATTCTGAAGATCTGGGGAGAGATCACAGAAATATGCTGAGTAGCCAGCGATACGAACAATCAGGCTACGGTACTTATCAGGGTCCTGCTGGGCTGCAATCAAGGTGGACTTATTGATGACATTGAACTGTACGTGCCACAGTTTAAGATCACAGAAGGTACGGATAAAAGATACCATCTTATCTGTTCCTTCCTCACCTTCAAGGGACTTAGGAGTAAACTTGATGTTCAGCATACGTGCTGCACGATCACGGTGTCCGTAGTTCTTGGAGTTGTAGTTAGACAAAAGAACTGAAGTAGGTCCGGTCTTATCTGCACCATGGGATGCGGAAGAACCATCAGAAAGCGCAGTCCATGCGAAACGACCGTTTGGAGTCGCACCAACAACCTTACCAAAAGGTACGTGGGAGGTGAATGGTACGTAGCGGATATCGTTATGCATGCCGAGCTCTTTACCATACTTCTGACCGTAGAGTACGTTTAACTCATCTACCTTAACTGCAATGTCATCTGCATATGGATCATCGTTTCCGTAACAAGGAGCGGACATCAGAAGCTGACGTACATCTTCTTTGCCTTCGAAGTTACAGGCACATGCGTCAATGACTTCCTGCATGGTCAGTTTCTTATCTTCGAATACAAGCTTCTTGATAGCGGAAAGGGAATCAACCAGAGTTCCTAGACCCATGTGCTCAAAGTAACCCATGTTGATGCCTTCAGGGATTTGAGGGGTATGGAGATCAAGGCAATGCTTCATACAGAGATCATGCATTGCAGAACCCATGGGCTGGGCAAAGTGCTTAGCACGCAGGTTGTTGATGGTGTACTGCTGATGGAAAGCGGTCTTCAAAAACAGGTGATGCTGCGCCTTGTATGCTTCCCAGAACTCATCCCAGGTCTCAAACTTGGTAGGATCGCCGGTCTCAAGACCCAGCTCTTCGTCACCATGCTTTTGCATTTTACCGTTTAACAGTACCATCTCGAGCGCTGCTACAAAGTTGATGTAGGCTCCACCTGAGGTGTAGGTATCACGGTTTGGCATACGAGCTTCAGTACAACCGGAAACTGCATAGTCATACGCTTCTTCAAAGGTCGCGCCCTTAGATACATAGAGGGGCACAACTTCTTCATCGTTGATCAGCTTTGGAAAACCGGAACCATCTTTGATGGTCTCAGCAACGTCTGCGAGGTATCTCTCAGGGGAACGGGAGTGAATACGTGCAGCAAGATCAGGGTAGTGCAGAGGGAACTCGCGCTTTGATTTCAGGAACAGGTAGGTGAGATCGTTAGTTGCATCGCGACCTTCAGGTGTCTGGCCACCGATGGTTACAGCTTCCCAATGTGCATAACCTTCGTTGAACGCACCACCGGTAGGAGATACATAGAGATCGATGAACTGAGCCATTCCAACCCAGAGACACTCAAGAAGTTCAAGAGCTTTTTCTGAATCGATGATACCAGATTCCAGATCTGCTTTGTAGAATGGGTACAGATACTGATCCATACGACCATTGGATACAATGGTACCGGTCTTCTGCTCGATGCGGGAAAACATCTGGGTGAACCACTGGGACTGAACAGCTTCGTGGAATGTTGTTGCCGGGTGCTCAGGCACACGCTCACAGATGTCTGCCATCTTGAACAGTTCAGCTTTACGAACCATATCAGTTTCCTGCTCAGCAACTTCACGAGCAAGTGCTGCGTGACGACGTGCCCAGGTGATTACTGCATCACATACGATGACGATGGACTCAAGAAATGGCTTCTTTTCGCAGTTATCAATTGGAGAGAGTGGATCAAGGGCTACGATCTTCTCTAACGCTTCCTGCTTAATACCACCAAAACCACGCTTTAAGATCTTTTCGTAGTCGTGTACCCACTGGATGGAAGAGCGGAATGAAGAAGTCTCGTTTACGATGAAACGGGAGTTAAGACCTTCAGGATCATCATAGGAAAGCTTATGTACTTCCGGCGGGAAGGCTGCATTAAGTGCCTCGTGGTAGGTCTTACCCTTCCAGTATGGGGCGATATCTTCCACAACAATCTTTGCATCTTCTGCGGAGATGGAAAAAGGGGACTCGGTACGATTTGGAAGATCCTTTACTGCGATATCAAGGAAATCACCATCAAGCTCAGGGTAGAGAAGGCCATAGCGACCCTTTACACCTGCACGACCACAGATGAGGTTATCTTCATCAATATATACGGTGATGTTTTCTGCAATGTGCTTGAGTGCTTTGGCCCAACGAAGACAGAGCATTTGACCTTCAGTCTCTTTCATGGACTCGGTGAAGTACTGCGCACGCTCTACATCAATAACCGGCTTTACACCATCAAAGGTATCAAGAATCTTGAATACTCTGGGGTGCGATGCGCGGTAGATATCTTCTTTTCCTTCAATCTTGTCTAAAAGGCGCTGCTCGTGGGGGGATACACAACAATCCATGGTGGTCTCCTTAATGTTTTGAGTCAACTGGCAGAAACTATAGATAATCTGATTACCTCTACTTTCTACCCGCTTTTAATAAACTTTATTTTTTGAACTGCTTTATAAACTCGTTAACCGTTATCACTCATCGTCGAGACTTTGAGAATAATTCCTGTTTCAATTTCATATAGCAACAGGTATGCCAACTCAGCCTTATCAAAACATTATTTATGTGTATTGCTGCATGCCCCAACAGGGCCCATATACTTTACCGTATATATTCAAACACTTAACCTGACCATCAAGTCATTAATTGATTGGCAATCACAATGATATACTACATGATACTGGATAGTAAACTGCGGCTATGGGTCGGCAGAACCATTAGTAAGATGCAGAAATGAGAATAGCTACCAGGAGTTGTTGCAATTATTCAACATGCAATTCTTTGGGACGCTTAACATAGAGATTATAGGGACATAGAGAGGCAATACAGAGGACAATACTCATTACCCTTCAGGACAATGATGCATTTTCGAAACCCTACAAAAATTAAAAACGATACGATTTCTTTGAATGGTTAGAAGTTGGTGGACTCACACAGCCTGTACAACAATATTCATACCCATTGCTGCCAGGCTGAAAAACAGAATCTTCCTGTAGGAGTATTCGTTGAGACGGGCCGAAAGCCAGATACCGAGCTTACTCCCCAGCAGTACAGCCGGGGTGGCTGCCAGGTAAATAAGCATTACTTTCGAATCAATCTGTCCAGTGAGCCCTTTGGCACCAACAATAAAGACACCGGTGATAATAAAACCAGCACCCAAAAGGCCTTTGACAGCCTTTGCTGAACAACCACTATAGGCAATATAGGCGGCAAGAGGCGGGCCATTAAAACCGAAAGCCATCCCGAGGGTGGATGACAAGAGCCCCGAAAGATATCCCCAGGCAGGGCTTATGACCTTTACTCCCCCCTTGTCGGCAAAAAGACTCCACAATGCGTATACAAAGATAAAGCCCCCCATGCCAATTTTCAACATCTGCTCAGAAAGGTATTGTAAAGCGAAGACACTCAGAATGACCCCAGGAATAGCACCTATGAATATCCCTTTGACATACTGCCATTCAATAAATTTTCGAAATGTCCAGCCTACCTGACAGTTTAAAGTGAGAACAATGAGAGTGCAACTGGGGACGGCTATGGAAAGATCGATAAAGGGTGCAATAAGTGGCATGGCGATCATAGCTGCACCAAAACCAGCAACACCATTGACAAAGCCACCAACACACCAGCCCAGGGTAATAAGAAATAACTCCAGCATAGTGCGTCCAGTGGTTGAAGAAAATTGAACAACGTTTTTTAACGGTTAAGATGCTGCATCTAACTCGCCTGCGAGAAAGTTGCAAGTGACATCTACCTATGAGCGCATCTTGCGAAACAGCGTCGTCCTGTTAATACCCAAAACTTCAGATGCCTTATTCACGGAACCGTGCTTATCAAGGGTCTGCTGAATAACCTGTTTTTCAAGACCGGACATTATCTCTTTAAGTGACTGGCCAGACTCTGCATTTACGGCAGCGGCGGTTTTTTTGGACATGTTCGAGATAGCAGCACACATACATGGTGGTAAATCAATTGGAAGGATCTCGTGGCTCTGGCTGGTTACCACCAGACTCTGTATTGTATTTTCAAGTTCGCGGATATTACCAGGCCATCTGTACGTTAAAAAAATATTCATCGTTCCATCCGGGCAAAGAATATCCTTCTTGTATTTTTGACCAAATTTTTCAAGGAAATGATGCACAAGGCCCGGAATCATACCCGGGACCTGGCGAAGGGGAGGAATATCCACCACTGCTACACGGAGTCTATAAAAGAGATCTATGCGAAAATTCCCTTTCTCAACCTCTTCTTCAAGATTACGATTGGTTGCAGCAATGATGCGTACATCAACTTTTTTAGGGATAGAAGACCCAACACGCATTACCTCCTGGTCCTGCAGAACACGGAGCAGTTTTGCCTGCATGGTCAGAGGCAGTTCCCCTATTTCATCGAGAAAGATTGTTCCCTTATTTGCAATTTCAAAATGGCCAATCTTCCCCTTACTGTTTGCCCCAGTAAATGCACCAGGTGCATAACCAAAAAGCTCGGATTCAATAAGATTTTCTGAGATACTTCCACAGTCAACTTTCAGATACATCTCATCTCTGCGTGGGCTGTGTTCGTGGGCCATTCTCGCAAAACGATCCTTACCTACGCCAGTTTCACCAAGTAAGATAATTGTAGCATCGGTTGCAGCAACACGCTTAACCAGTTCTGTCAATTCACGAATTTGTGGGGCATCATAGGAGTTACTACTCGGTGCAGTAGAAGAAAGAAGTTCTATCTGATCATGATAAATCGAGATGAGTTTTTTCTGCTTGATAATCTGTTCGCGCATCTGCCCAATAAGAGTGACATCACGAACAAGGGTGATAACAAGGGTAAGATTTTTATCATCATCAAAAACAGGATAGCCGCGCAAAACAACGCGTTTACCGTTTTTCAGAACCTGGACACTTGTGACCGGCTTTTGTCTTTTGACGACAATAGGGTTTACTATCTCATCGAAAACACCTTTTTCCCGAAGAACACGGACATTTTGCCCAAGCAAATCTTCTGATCTAAGTCCGGTGAGCTTTTGGTACATCCTATTGACATGGAGCGTCATTCCATACTTATCGGTGACATATACACCATCATCAAGAGCTGCAAGTATGTTTTCTATAAAGGGCGCGAGTTGTGTACGGTATTGATCCATCGATGTACCTTTATTATGCGAAACTGTTTTCCCCTATACAATAAGAGAAAACAGTTATACGTGGAACCCTCAAGATATCTCTATTAAACATAAAACATTGCGACATGTTAGCACGAGGCTTTCTCATCATTTTGCTGAGCAATCTTGCGAAGCTTCAAAAATTTATCATTATCAAGGGCAATATCCCCTAGCGGATAGTCTCTACCGACATTGATATACTTCTGTGTCCCCAGCCTGTGATAGGGAAGCAATTCGTATTCTACATTCTTATCTTTAATAAAATCAACAATAGCCTGAATGTCTTCTTCAGTATCGTTAAACCCTGGCACTACAGGAGTACGGACCCGGATCTTCAATTTGGGGTAGGTTTCTCTTATGGCAATAAAGTTCTCAAGGATTCGTTCATTAGCTTTCCCGGTAAACTCTTCATGCTTTGCTGAATTCATTGATTTGATGTCAAACATGATCATATTGCAGTACTTGCATGCTTCAAGTAAATCTTCTTTGGCCGCATAACCACAGGTCTCAATAGCACTCTTTATATACCGATGTTTCGCTTCTTTTAATAGTGCAATTGCAAATTTAGGCTGCGCAAGAGGCTCGCCTCCACCAAGGGTAAGACCACCACCGGATCTTGCATAAAAAGATGCATCCTTTTCCACCTGATCAATAACATCTTTTACATTCTTCACTTCGCCATAGGGTACAAGGGCCTCTGCTGGACAAACATCAGTACAGGCGAGACAATCATTACAGTTGTCCCATACGACCTCTATCTTATCATTGTCTCCCTTTACAAGTGCACCGGCGGTACAAACTTCCGCGCATCGAACACATTCAGAGAGGGTAATACATTTTTTTTCATTATAGGCGAGCTCAGGTTTAAAACTTTGAGACTCAGGATTGCTACACCACTTACAAGCGAGTGGACAACCTTTTAAGAAGACAACAGTTCGTATACCCGGCCCATCATGAACTGAGTATTTCTGTATGTTAAAAACAGTACCTTCATTAGATGAAATTTCTTTATTTGTCATAGTTCTGGCCAGGTAAAATCAAATTATAAAAACAAAAAAGCCCGCCATAACAGTGGCGGGCTCGTGAAAAAGCTATCTCAGTTTACGACATTACCTCATGCTCGGTACGGGCAATAAGGTCATTCTGAAGATCTGGGGAGAGATCACAGAAATATGCTGAGTAGCCAGCGATACGAACAATCAGACTACGGTACTTATCAGGGTCCTGCTGGGCTGCAATCAAGGTGGACTTATTGATGACGTTGAACTGTACGTGCCACAGTTTAAGATCACAGAAGGTACGGATAAAAGATACCATCTTGTCTGTTCCTTCCTCACCTTCAAGGGACTTAGGAGTAAACTTGATGTTCAGCATACGTGCTGCACGATCACGGTGTCCGTAGTTCTTGGAGTTGTAGTTAGACAAAAGAACTGAAGTAGGTCCGGTCTTATCTGCACCATGGGATGCGGAAGAACCATCAGAAAGCGCAGTCCATGCGAAACGACCGTTTGGAGTCGCACCAACAACCTTACCAAAAGGTACGTGGGAGGTGAATGGTACGTAGCGGATATCGTTATGCATGCCGAGCTCTTTACCATACTTCTGACCGTAGAGTACGTTTAACTCATCTACCTTAACTGCAATGTCATCTGCATATGGATCATCGTTTCCGTAACAAGGAGCGGACATCAGGAGCTGACGAACATCTTCTTTGCCTTCGAAGTTACAGGCACAGGCGTCAATGACTTCCTGCATGGTCAGTTTCTTATCTTCGAATACAAGCTTCTTGATAGCGGAAAGGGAATCAACCAGAGTTCCTAGACCCATGTGCTCAAAGTAACCCATGTTGATGCCTTCAGGGATTTGAGGGGTATGGAGATCAAGGCAATGCTTCATACAGAGATCGTGCATTGCAGAACCCATGGGCTGAGCAAAGTGCTTAGCACGCAGGTTGTTGATGGTGTACTGCTGATGGAAAGCGGTCTTCAAAAACAGGTGATGCTGCGCCTTGTATGCTTCCCAGAACTCCTCCCAGGTCTCAAACTTGGTAGGATCGCCGGTCTCAAGACCCAGCTCTTCGTCACCATGCTTTTGCATTTTACCGTTTAACAGTACCATCTCGAGCGCTGCTACAAAGTTGATGTAGGCTCCACCTGAGGTGTAGGTATCACGGTTTGGCATACGAGCTTCAGTACAACCGGACACTGCGTAGTCATACGCTTCTTCAAAGGTCGCACCCTTAGAGACATAGAGAGGTACAACTTCTTCATCGTTGATCAGCTTTGGAAAACCGGAACCATCTTTGATGGTCTCTGCAACGTCTGCGAGGTATCTCTCAGGGGAACGGGAGTGAATACGTGCAGCAAGATCAGGGTAGTGCAGAGGGAACTCGCGCTTTGATTTCAGGAACAGGTAGGTGAGATCGTTAGTTGCATCGCGACCTTCAGGTGTCTGGCCACCGATGGTTACAGCTTCCCAATGTGCATAACCTTCGTTGAACGCACCACCGGTAGGAGATACATAGAGATCGATGAACTGAGCCATTCCAACCCAGAGACACTCAAGAAGTTCAAGAGCTTTTTCTGAATCGATGATACCAGATTCCAGATCTGCTTTGTAGAATGGGTACAGATACTGATCCATACGACCATTGGATACAATGGTACCGGTCTTCTGCTCGATGCGGGAAAACATCTGAGTGAACCACTGGGACTGAACAGCTTCATGGAATGTTGTTGCCGGGTGCTCAGGCACACGCTCACAGATGTCTGCCATCTTGAACAGTTCAGCTTTACGAACCATATCAGTTTCCTGCTCAGCAACTTCACGAGCAAGTGCTGCGTGACGACGTGCCCAGGTGATTACTGCATCACATACGATGACGATGGACTCAAGAAATGGCTTCTTTTCGCAGTTATCAATTGGAGAGAGTGGATCAAGAGCTACGATCTTCTCTAACGCTTCCTGCTTAATACCACCAAAACCACGCTTTAAGATCTTTTCGTAGTCGTGTACCCACTGGATGGAAGAGCGGAATGAAGAAGTCTCGTTTACGATGAAACGGGAGTTAAGACCTTCAGGGTCATCATAGGAAAGCTTATGTACTTCCGGAGGGAAGGCTGCATTAAGTGCCTCGTGGTAGGTCTTACCCTTCCAGTATGGGGCGATATCTTCCACAACAATCTTTGCATCTTCTGCGGAGATGGAAAAAGGGGACTCGGTACGATTTGGAAGATCCTTTACTGCGATATCAAGGAAATCACCATCAAGCTCAGGGTAGAGAAGGCCATAGCGACCCTTTACACCTGCACGACCACAGATGAGGTTATCTTCATCAATATATACGGTGATGTTTTCTGCAATGTGCTTGAGTGCTTTGGCCCAACGAAGACAGAGCATTTGACCTTCAGTCTCTTTCATGGACTCGGTGAAGTACTGCGCACGCTCTACATCAATAACCGGCTTTACACCATCAAAGGTATCAAGAATCTTGAATACTCTGGGGTGCGATGCGCGGTAGATATCTTCTTTTCCTTCAATCTTGTCTAAAAGACGCTGCTCGTGGGGGGATACACAACAATCCATAATGGACTCCTAAAATAATTTATTCACAGCTGCAAAAGGGCTGACCTGGCAACCCTTTCGCAATTAGTTCCTAGTTTACAAAGAGCAGCGGTAAGGCTGGTATGTATGTAATCAATAAAAGTACGATGATCATCAGACCAACCAGCGGTAACGCCACCTTGGACAGATTTTCAATTTTGACATTTGCTACACCACTTGCAACAAAGAGGTTAATTCCAACCGGTGGAGTAACAAAACCAATGGCCAGATTAACAACCATGATGATACCGAAGTGAACCGGATCTACACCGACCTTCATCACAATAGGTAGTAGAATTGGTGTCAAGATTACGATTGCAGCAAGCGCTTCCATAAATGTACCAACGATGAGGAGCAGAACGTTGATGAGCATCAGGATAGCAATCTTATTCTCGGTAAGGCTGAGCATTGCATTGGCAATGGTCGCTGGAACCTGCTCGATGGTCATGATGTTGCCGAAGATGGTGGCCATTGACATCAAGATGATAACGATCGCAGAGGTACTACATGCATCCATAAAACATGGAACGATGTTCTTCAGGTTGAGCTCCCGGTAGACAAAGATACCAACAACAAGACCATAAAATGCTGCAAGTGCTGCGGCTTCAGTCGGTGTCATGATACCACCGTAGATACCACCGAGGATGATAACGGGGACCATAAGGGCCCATTTTGCATCCCAGAAGGCCTTGACAAAACTCATGACAGTTCGTTCACGCTGAACACCCTGCCAACCTTTTTTCTTAGAGTAAATGTAGGTAAAAACCATCAAGGAAAGACCGGTCAAAACACCAGGTACGATACCACCCATAAAGAGTTTACCGATGGAGACCTGTGCAGAAACACCGTATACAACAAAGGGGTTACTTGGTGGAATCATAACACCGATTGCACCGGCTGCCGCAACAACAGCTGCTGCAAAGAGTTTGTCGTAACCACGCTCAACCATTGCAGGGATAGTAAGGGATCCGATCGCTGCAACTGTTGCAGGCCCGGAGCCACTGATCGCTGCGAAAAACATAGAGGTAGCAATTGCCGCAAGAGCAATACCGCCATGCAGTGATCCGAGTAATTCATCTGCCAGGGTAAGCAACCTGCGAGACAGACCACCTGCTCCCATGAAGACACCTGCCGCAATAAAAAACGGGATGGCCATAATCGGGAAGCTATCAATGGAGGTGAATGCTATCTGAGCCACATACTCGATTGGAAGGGTTCCTGCATTAATGATAGTTGCGGTAGCTGCAAGGCCAAGACTTACAGAGATCGGCACACCAATCACAAGGAAAATCAGGAAATAGCCAAAAAGTACAGTCAGGGTGCCGAGGCTTTCACTAAAATATACAGGAACAGCAAGAGCTCCAACAAAGGTGATTGCGATAAGAGTGTCGACAAATCCACACTCTTTATATTGCTTGAACATATCCTGGAACAAACGGATAGCCATGAGACCGAAGGCAACCGGGAGGACCAGATATGGCCAGAAATATGACATGCCGGTACCTGGAGCAAGTTGTGGATATAACTTCAACATCTTCAGGTTATCAACGCCCATATAGAAAATGACAGCGACGAGTGCCAGAAAACAGAGGTCAACAACCATCCAGCTGATCGCCTGGAAACGTGCAGGCAGTCTATCATAGACAATATCAACGCGGATGTTATTTCTTTTTTTAATTGCAATGGGTATTGCGAGATAGGAAATCCAGATAAAAATAAATCGTGCAAGTTCTTCGGTCCAGATAGCTCCAGCAGCATCTGCTGAGAGATATTGACCAATGTATCGGTAAAACGTTTGAAAGGTAATAATCAGGATGATTGAAAGCATCCCCATAAAGAGGAAAGGTTTCTCTACATTTTCATCCAGCCAACTGATGACACTCCCAAAAGTGCCTGGCTTATTTGATGGTTTAGCGTCGGGGGTCGACATGGTTACTTTATCGGCGTTTGCGAGGGTGGACATGTTCTCTCCTCAAAAATTCAGCAAGTAGCGGGGCAGTAGAACTGCCCCGCATTGCAATTACTTCTGGGTATCTTGAACAAGTGTCATAACTTCTTCAGGAATCTCAGAGGCGAACTCAGCCCAGGTAGGCTTGGTTGCTTCAACAAACTCAGCACGTTCTGCGTCAGTCAGGGTGTGAATAGCAATACCCTGCGCTTTGAAAGCTTCATTTGCTTTCACTTCAAGATCAGCAGTAATTCCACGCTGGTAGTTCAGTGCGTCCTGACCTGCTTTAAGTACAACTTCCTGAAGATCTGCAGGCATAGAATCAAACTTCTTCTTGTTCATGAGAAGAATATGCATGGAGTAATTATGTGCAGAATCCATTGCATACTTTAAAACTTCAGTGTGCTTAGCATCGTTGAGAAGAGAAAAGGTGTTACCTTCTGCATCAACGGTACCCTGCTGCAACGCGGTGTAAACTTCACCCCATGCGATCGGAGTTGGATTCATTCCAAGCTTAGCTGCAACAGCAACCTCTACAGGAGAAGCGGTGGTACGGACTTTTAGGCCCTTAAGATCCGCAAGGGACTTGATCTCTTTTTTGGTGGAAACAAAATTTCTGTAACCGTACTCTGAGTACATGATTGGCTTAAGATTGATCTTCTCACACTCGTCTGCGAGATATTTTCCTAAAGGACCATTATCAAGAGCAGCATAAAGATTCTTCTGATATACAGGGCTGGTGATATAAGGCAGATCGAAAACCATGAACGCCTTAGAAAAGTTCGCCATGTTTGGGGAAGAAGCAGAAGCCATATCCAAGGTACCACGCTGGGTGGACTCCATGGTTACACGATCACTTCCGAGCATTGCGTTTCCAAAAAGCTGAACTTTGATTTTTCCCTCAGAACGCTCTTCAATAAGCTCTTTCAGCTTTTCATAACCAAGAGTTACGTTGTTACCTGGTGCCATTGGGTGTCCTAGGCGAAGGGTAATCTTCTTAGCTTGAACAGATGCTGCCACACCCATGGTCAGACCAGCAGCGAGGAATGCTGCGAGAACCTTCTTTCCTAAATAACTCATACTACCTCCAATTGAATACAACCTATGTTTAATGGCGATCAATTCGCCCGAATACGTAGAAACTGCAAAAATGTAGTTCTCTCCCTCTTCGCAATAGTGATGCCATTTTGCAGCAATTACGCTTTTGATCACTAATTCCCTCCTGCCAAACATCCATCCCCTTGCATCGAAAACCAATCTACAATCGAGACACAATCAACAACATTTCGTTTTATTCCAACAACATTGACCACATTCACGCTTTACACATGATAAACTACATTGTGACACAACAATGAGCAGATCACGATTAGCCAGTGTAATTTTGCACCAGAAGGCCCCGCCACTACTGAGAACATTTCCCAACTACGATGGTACATCGAAATACCTATGTTGCACATTTGCACCTTTGTTGAAATTCCATGATTTTCCAGGGACATACAACAATATTTTAATTGATGCATTTTTGCAACTCTAGTTTCGCATATGCAACATTTAATGCAACAACGTAACACTTGAAATGAATATGAGCGGATTAATCCATATACTGGGAGCAGAAAGAAAATGATGCCACAGCAACACAAAGAGCAAACGTTAAAATAGCAAATTTACAATAGCAACATAACGAATTAACGACTATTTTAGAAAATCACCAACCACGTTATAGCTGAGTGGGAAATAAAATCTACTGCGGATTAGAGGGTACAGAAAAGAAAGCAAAGGCAGGCTCAGGAATCCATGATTCCCAAACCTGCACCTTAGGAGAAATCGTAATTAGAGAAGTTCTTGAAGCAACTCCTTTGAAGCCGCAGGTATAACCACCCTGTTCATCAACATTCCAGTGTGCTGAATTGCGGAGCAAGCTGCATCTACTGCTGCCTGCACTGCACTAACATCACCAGTTGCAAGAAAATAACCCTTACCGCCAATTGCCATGGAAACATGAATTCTAAAAATTATGACATCGGCGGATTTTGCAGCAGCATCGGCTGCCTCAATAATATTTGTTGCTGAAAAGGTTTCGACAATCCCAAGGGCACGAAAGGAATCATCGCTTACAGAAACCGACCCTGCAATAGCACCAAAGACCTGTTCGTCAACATTAGCAATGGTGAGTTTCTCAATCATGTATGATCCTGCCTGGGATTCCCCAGCATCAAGCGCGGCATCCACAGCAGACACAGTTCCACCAACGATGACAAGGTACTTACCCGAACAGATAGTTCTTGCCAGTAAAATCTGCACATCAGCTGCCTTGATCATCGCATCTTGAGCCTGATAACCAGCTGCTATACTTGAAAGTTCTATAACACCAATAGAATTTGCCATTGTCTTCTTCACTTATTGTTAATATTACGTTAATTCACAGCGTCTCAGGCTACTGCAAGCTCAATTACATTCTCATTTACACTGAGAACCGTGCCAGCTAAAGGCGCATGGATTTCGCTTCCCAAATCTTTTCCCACAGAAGCAATCTTCTGTCCACCACTCACCTTCTCCCCTACAGAAACAATTGCCTCGGCAGGCTTACCAATATGTTGTCTCATTGGAACAAAAAGAGTCTTTGGACTATAGTTAAAATCTGCAAGAGGGCCGGTGTCACCAAAGCGGTTAAGATCGAGAACACGCTTCAACTTACTTGTTGGCGTGCGACGATATTTTATGAGCGGATGGGGACCAGTGGACGGGAATTCATCTGAGTCAAATCGCATCCCCTGTGAACTGGCAAAGCGCTTGCTTAAAGAGCTTACACTTCCAGGATACAATCCTTCCGGACAGCTAATAAGCGTACAGAGGTTACATTCGCAACAGGCCATGGCGTGCATCTCAGGGACAGACTCACCGACAGGTGTGAACATCAGAGAACGCATGGACTTATGGGGCTGAATGGGGTGCCCAAGTAGATATCTTGGACAGAGTGCTGTGCAAAACACACACTGATCACAGGCGGACTTACCAATCTTCCGCACGGTATCGGGCTGCCCCATGGTCTGCATTCTTTTAACAAGAGTATGATCAGAAGGCAGGATATTAATGGCAGAACTCGTCTTTGAAGTCAACTCACCAAAATCAGTGGTCAATCTTCCCATCATAGGCCCACCTAGCAGCACTGCGTAGTCACTTATAGTAGGCTTAGCGTAGTCGATCAGAGTACTAATTGGAATACCGATGGGAACTTCAAGGGTCACCTTATTTTCAACATCGCCACCAAGAGTGACAAAGGTTGTGGTGACCGGTCTTCTTCGTCCAACATTAAGAAGAGTCTCAACATTACTTACGATAATGCCTTGGGTTATTGGTATCTTACCAGCCTCAACGACCTTGCCGGTTGTCTCATAAATAAGTGTAATTTCATCTCCTGCCGGGTAAAAGTCTCCCACTGGAGCAACTCGAATTCCCCCACTCACATACGTATTCAAATGATCAATTATATGAGTATGCTTTTCCTTTATACCAATAAGGCCTTCACTTGCAGAAGCGGCTTCCATGACCATCTTTAAGCCCGCAAGGAACTCTTCGGTGTGATGGAGGAGTATCTCCTTATCCTTATGGATAAGCGGTTCACACTCAGCAGCATTAACAATAATGGTATTGGCCTCTGAAGCCAGCTTTACATGGGTAGGAAAACCGGCACCACCGGCCCCTACAATACCATTCTCTTGAACTTCAGAAACAATCGGATTCTTGCTCATAATTACTTAAACCCCAAAAACACTCAATACAATCTAACCCCGACAAACGGGATAAATGCCTTGTGAATTACTCGAAACAATACATTTACCTCAACTCAATTTCTTGTTTTTTACGACAGGTTTTGATGAGTAAGGTGCTAAGATGGAACTATCTACGCTTAAGGCCACACAGCACTTTCTGTGTAACACTCTCTACAGTTGCAGCATCCCTTACTTGAAGGTCGTTTCGTAATATGGAAACGATTCTAGTCACGACACTCTTAAGGTCCTGGCCAACGCCAGGCTTCACGCTCGCAGGAGATGCAGAACAAGAACTCTGCTTTCCGTAGACAATCTTTACACCCTTTTCACGCAGATAATCCTTCGCTCCGGATGTAACTATCATACTGTTATCAATTTGAAATTCCTTTGCACCTGTGCTTAGAAAATCAGAGATATTTTCTGCGCTAACCAGCTTCTTCTTCATAATTTCTCCATCAACATCAATATTTGTTTAGCAACAATCTGAAAACCCTACAGCATCGAGTAAAAATCCTACGTGTCCTTTAACCTCAACCTTTAGGCACGTCCATCTCATCGACAATACCCACAATAATTGCATCTATGGGAGAGTGCCTTCCAAGCTTTGCCAGCCTTGCCGAACTACCAGTGGACACAATGACATTCTCACCAATACCGGCACCTACCTGATCTACAGCCACAAAGGCCCGACAGTTTTCATTGGTCACCGGATCGACAGCCTGAACAATCATTAGTTTCATTCCCTGCAGACTTTCTTCCTTACGGGTGGCCCAGATATTTCCAACTACTTTTGCAACTATCATTTATGTACCTCTTTAATTTCGTTCAATTTCAATCCCGAATTTCTTAGCACATTCTTCTGCAAGAGATGTTACAAGAGCTTTTCCGGAAACACCAATCCGCGTCACTCCTTCAGCAGCACACTTCTCAATATCTTTTTCACTGAGAACTTTCGAAGTAACTCTCACCACTCTTCTCACCTGTTTCTGAAGCGGGCAAAGGCCAAAATCACTCAATGTTTTTGCGTAATCAGAGTACAGTTGATACAGTTGTACGGGGGCGGTTTCTTCAAATTTTGTATAACCATACTGATAGACTTCCACAGTCTTACCGCCCAGAAGAAGCGCGAGGACATCCTTGGCCTTACTCGAAGTTGCCTTACCAACAGCAAGATCAGCCATGTCCTCTACTTCAAGCCTTGGAAGAATATATCTGTCAATTTCGCCCGCGTTATACACATCATCCACGCAGAGCACGTTAACCTTAGAATCAGCGCTGCCTGGCAACCTAAGCTGGTCTGCCTCACTCCTTGAGCCAAGGACAAGAACATTTTCCACGTCATGCCCACTGGATAGCTGTCCAAGTATCTGTACCACCAGTTGCTCTACGAGTTCTTTATCAACACGCACACTGAACCTCTGCGACATTTTTAATTATTGTACATCTGGTTTTTGAACTACAACCGCTGGCATTGCCTTCATCAAAATCAATATGCATGGATAATCTAAAATCTTTATTCACACGGATAAGAACGTCACGGAAAATGACTGGCCTGGCACTCTCTGTCTGAACACAAACAAGGTCCATATCCTTAACACCAAGACGCTCTGCATCATCAGGGTGCATGTGGATATGTCTGCCAGCCACAATAACCCCGCGATCAAGAGCAATTAAACCGTCATGTGATGAAATAACAGCACCCGGAGTGCCATCAAGATCACCTGAGTGTCGCACCGGAGCATTGATTCCGAGCATACGAGCATCAGTGACTGAGAGCTCAATCTGCGATTCTTTTCTAAATGGTCCTAAAATAGCAATATTGTCTACCACACCCTTTGGACCGATGAGACGAATCCTCTTATCGAGAAGATATTGACCAGGCTGTGAAAGTTCACGTATTTGCTTAGGAGGCTCACTGAAAAGTTCATACCAATCTTTTTCGGAAAGATGAGCGTGTTTCGCAGAAAGCTCTATTGGTATATCATTGTTATTAGATGGCTGAGACTGCTCTCTGAGTCTCCTTGTTACTTCCCCAACTATTGCTGAAATGAGTTCTTCACTTACGGCCATAATCTACTCATGCCTCTCAATATCTTACGAATCCATCTACCCCCAGCTTCTGCATTCGTTGCAAAAGCGGGTATTTCTAAGGTGCTAATCAGCCCTGACCATCTCCACAGGGACCGGTTCGTCCCAATCAAACCTTTGGCAGCGCAGTTCCGTCATTTTCGGGAAGTACAATTTCCACATCCTCATGGGGACGAGGAATGACATGGACACTCTTTACCCGGCCAACAGCTTTTGCCGCTTGTGCTCCTGCTTCAGTTGCTGCCTGGGTGGCCCCAACATCACCACGAACGATGATTGAGATGAGTCCACTGCCTACTTTTTTGATTCCGGCAAGAGTAACGTTTGCTGATTTCAGCATTGCATCTGCTGCCTCAATTGCGGGAACATATCCAACGGTTTCAACAATGCCTAGCGCACCGCGTGGCTCTTTGGCAGTAACTGTCTTTTTAGCTGCAGCCGGCTTTCTGGCTGCGACCGTCTTTTTGGCTACAGGTGCTTTTCTTTTACGTGGTTTGCTTTCAGCCATTGTGTCCTACTCCAGAATTCAATTCGCTCTACAGTCTGGCCCGGCGGCGGCCTACAATACACCACCGGTCCGGACTGTTTCTCACTTGGGCCAGTTATGCCTTTGGAAGAATATCTTCTACATCGTTATGCGGACGTGGAATCACATGAACGCTCACGAGATCACCAACTCTCTCAGCAGCAACAGCACCTGCATCGGTGGCTGCCTTTACAGCACCAACATCGCCACGTACAACAACACAAACCAAACCTCCGCCTGCCATGGTGGTTCCAACCATGGTTACGTTTGCAGCTTTTACCATTGCGTCAGCCGCTTCTACTGCACCTACAAAACCTTTTGTTTCGATCATTCCTAAAGCATTCATGATAAATCCTCCGTTTCGGATAATAGTACGTCAATTAATGAGTTTCCAGGTGAAGACGATCTCTCATTTTTCTTCACATAGAACGTGGTAGTTTCTGTCCATAGGTGAGACATTTTTTCTTAAATCAAGGCGCGAGATAAATTTAACCACAGGCATATACTTAACATTCCGAGGATCAAATTTTGAGCGCAACGACGAGCTAAAAAAAAATGGCCATTTATGGACAAACACTTAAATTACAGCGCCTTCTTTAAGCTTTTGCATAACCAGCTCAGTTATTCTTGTCACTTCGTCAACATTAACAGCTGGAACAGCAGCTGTTTTTGGTGCAGCCTGATCCTTGCCAAAAGCCACCCTTCGCACATTAAAGAGGTGTTCCGGACCAACGTTATCAGAAGTTGAACTTCCGCCCTCAGTACCACATCCCAGAGTAAGAGAAGGGGCGAGCGCAGTGGAGATACCAACCGCACCGTGAGTGGATCCCGTGTTTACCACAAGCCTTGAAACAGGCTTTGCGATGGCGAACTCCCGGATTACCGCTCTGTCATTTGAATGGATTGACAGGGTGTGACCAATACCGCCATTGATGAGTAGTTTATGACAGTACTCACAAGCCTGGCGCCAATCTTCAACGGTATAGTAACCGATAAGAGCGGTGAGCTTTTCTTTTGAAAACGGGAATTCAGGTCCGATACCTTCTTCTTCATAGGCCAGCAGACGAGTTCCCGGAGGAATTGTAATTCCAGCCATGGCAGCTACAGTCTGTGCATCCTTACCAACGATCTTTGGATTCATGCCGCCACCGGGACGTTCCATAATCGCTTTAACCTTCAGCACATCGTCGCCTTCAAGAAAAAGACACCCCTTAGCCTTCAGTGTCGATTTAACCTGATCTGTGATTACGCGGTCTGCAAGTATCGCCTGTTCTGAGGCACAGACAGTTCCATTATCAAAGGTCTTGCTCGCCATTATTTTTTCAACGGCATCTTCGATATTGGCACTTCGCTCAAGGTAAACCGGCACATTACCAGAACCTACACCAAGAGCTGGTTTTCCGGAGCTGTACGCCGCCTTAACCATTCCAGGACCACCAGTTGCAAGAATGAGATCGGACTGTTTCATCAGCTCCTCAGTACCTTGAACTGTGGGAACACTCATGGCGTTCACGAGATCTTCGGGTACACCTTGCTCAGCCAGCACTCGCTTGATCATAGCAACTGTTGCATTGATACAGTTTAAGGCACTAGGGTGGGGGGCGAAAACTATCGCGTTCCCGGCCTTAATTGCGATAATGGCCTTGAAGATAGTGGTCGAAGTAGGATTTGTTGAAGGAATCAGCGCTGCGATTACACCTGCAGGTTTAGCAAATTCCCAAATACCTTTTTCGTCATCTTCATTGATCATTCCCACGGTCTTCATGCCGCGAATGTTATCCAGAAGCATCTCACTTGCGAGAAGATTTTTTGCCTTCTTATCTTCCCACTTTCCGAACCCTGTCTCCTCAACTGCATGCTTTGCGAGGACTTCAGCATTCTGAACAGCACTCCTACCGATAGCCTCGGTCACTGCATCGATCTGGCTCTGACTCAGGCTGTTAATTTCCAACCTGGCCTTTTGTGCGGATCGTACCAGTGATCTGGCTTCCTGTATGGATAAGAGATCTTTATCCACCATAGTTCCTACTCCTTGCTGATTTTAATTTACGCGACACTCTCACACTATCGCGTTCTGCCACTCGAAATGTGAGGATCACTTTGAGTGATCGTCGCACCCCTTAGACAAAAACTAAGCGAGCTTGATATTTTCCTGAGCGAGTCTTCTCAACACCTGCTCCACAAGACGACTTTCCTCATCTGAATTTACACCTGCCCCTGCACCTACCGACTGCGCTGCTGGCAGACCAAGCAGTTTTGCCGCATTACCGTACATGATCGCTTCTCTCGCCTCGGGCGTGAAAGGAAGATCTTCATAGGTTTTCAGTGCTGTTTTGAAATCAACAAATGGATGGGCACTGGCATAGAGCACCTTATCGGTAATCATGGTGTTTACAGCCTGGATATAGGCTTCAGACAGAGGGGAACGCTCATATTCTGAAAGATCCACGTACACATTGGCATTTCTCTGAGCCACGTTGATCATCTCTGAAATCCATGGATAACCACCATGGCTGACAATGATCTTCAACTCTGGGAAATCACGTGCAACGAAATCAATGTACCGTGGAGCAACATGATCCATCACTGCCTGGGGAACCAGAGTTGCAGGGCCGGTTGTGATGATCATTGGAACGTCGAGTTCACAGCACTTTGCGTAAAAAGGATAGTACTTTGCATCATTGACATAGATCTTTGCAAGGTACGGATCGATTGCTCCACCTTTGAGACCCTTGTCAACAATGGCTCCGGTGAAATCACGAAGACCTGCCATGCCCTTGTGGGGATCAAAGCCTGCAAAGCCGATAAACATATCCGGATATGCAGCTACAAAATCCAGAACAGATTGATTATTTGATTTTGCACCATAGGTTGTTTCACAATCGCGCCCTGTTATTACTGCCTTAACCACGTTATGCGCCTTAAGATCACCCACAACTTCAGGCATGGTCTGGGGTGCCATGGAAGGAAATTTAATGAGATCACACAAGCCCGCGAACATTGGGCTGTTGCCGATTCCATCTAAGGTTTCCTTGGTGTTCGGCCTAAATCGAAAGTCTATTATGCCCACTCTGTTAGCCTCCTGTTTTGTCCAATTTCTATATAAATATTCGTTATCAGAACAAATTTTGGTCTCATAACATGCAGTAAACTTGTCAGATCCGCCTGCCATAATGGGTATAAAGCGTCACCTGCAAATCCTGTAATGCCCGGCTCTACCAAGACGATAAAACTGAACGTTCTAAATGTTCTCAGCCGAATAGCATATTGTATGCCAAGTGGATAACTACCTATTTTAATTATTTTATTTAGAATGAAGAAACTGCTGGAGGGAGTTACAACGTATCTAAGGTGCATAAATGCAACAGCACTTATTTCCCACTGCTTAAATCCTGCAACCGACCGTAGAATTTTCTTTACACGAGTCGAAACAGAGCCAAAAACCAGCTGTTAAGGACGGAAAGGACGAGTAAAGTTGCAATAACGCACCATGTTGCGCTTTCGCAACTCACCGTTATAGGGATGAGTTATTACGTGCATGGGGGGGGTAAAAGTGACTTTTCCACCTGGAAGTGAAATAGTATGCCCGTATTTTTATCTTTTCTTAGCTCAGAGGCCTGTTCTACGTCTCTTTCTGATCAGGGTCTCCAGCTAAACGTAAGAGCAGATCTTTTTCCATCTGCACAATCACCTTAACAAGAGTCTCACTTTTACCAACAGGACCAGAATCATTCCAACCTTTTACAAAAGCACGTTCTGTATCCTCTCTGAACTTGTCCAAAGAATCTGCTATCACTTTATAGCATAACAGTTTTTGCAGAATATGGCGTTCCTCACTACTGAGAGCGTCTGTATCAACATCTACATCGTTATCTATTGGTATAATCATATATTACTCATTGTGAAATGAGGGCCTAATGATTCCCAGACCACATCTCCAATTGAAGAATACGCCTGGTCCGGCCCGACATGGTAGTCTGTTGCATAACTCATGGTACCCCAAAACAGAACCGAGATCACCACCAGTAACTTGAAGATACTTCCAACTATCATCAACTCACACATTTTAGGTTAGGCGACAAAACCGCCGACAACAATCGTTATTCACTTCCAGAAGAATTTTCCAATGTATCAAGCTCCTTTAAGAGATCAGCAAGATAGTTTTCTGTGCTCATAAGAAGAAGCTGGGCACTATAACTTTCCGGATTCTTTTCGTAATTCTCACGGGATTCTACAAGGATGGTTTTTGTCTTTTCTATCTGCTCTTTCAATGACCGGGTGGTGTTCATAATGTTCCTATTATTCCTATTTGCTCTTTATCATGATTTCTTAATAAAAATGTTTCAGGAATATAGCTACCAGAAGTGAAAAGGTAAATCATTAAGCAAGCCCATTATCCTACCCAGCGACCAACAATATCAGAGTAGCTCCGCAAAATAAATCAACATCAGAAACTAAAAAAGCCCTGAAGCGATTGCAACAGGACCTTCATCAATACATTCAACAGACAGAGCAGTGACAACTCCTATTCGGTGATTCCAACTTGAACAGTTATTGGCTCAACAACCCCAATTTGCTTCACAAAATTGCCCAGCCCCTGCAGCAGTGACCAACTAATAGCCTGTCCCTTGGGAATAATCATCGCCCCGTTTTTCGCCAACACATCCTGAATAGGTACCATACCAACTGTAAGCTCCTGCACCTTAACCGATATGGTCTGCACCTCATAATTCATCTTAATTTCAGCAAGAGCATCTATATATTTTGGATTGTACTGATCCCTTTGCTTTCGTAGCCATGAGATTGCTTCCCCCCTGTTTGCTCCCCTAAAAATCTGGCGATCAAAATCAATGACAACTCTTAATATCTGAGCTCCAGCAATGACTTCTTCCACTTCTACATCAGCGAAATCTTCAGTATAATCTTCAAAAGAGAGCAGCTGCAAGGCAATCATTCTGGAAACATTTTCAAGGCGGGGAATTTTTTCCAGCAGCTTCGCACCAACATCCGGGTGCCTTTCATACATCTCTTGTTCTTCCGCGGACAGATCTATACCGGAATACATCTTATTAAGAACGTCTCCGGGAAGGGTTATACAACCAATTTGAGAAACAAGGGCAGCAACCTCATACTGCCAGGATCCCGGCAGACTGAATTTTTCTGCCAGCTGTACCACGAAGTGTTTAATCCTGCCCGCCGAACTAAAAGCCAGAGGATTTGCTATGCCCAGCAACTCAGACAAGACACTCACGCTGCCACGGAGAGTTTGCTGAAGTAATTCCTTTTCAGCATTGAGCAATCGATACTGTCTCTGGGCAAGGGCAAGGGAAGTTATAAAAGTTGCTGGCGGACATGGTTTTGTGAGAAATCTAAAAATATGGCCTGTATTGACCGCCTCCATGGCAGTTTCCTGATCAGCATTTCCGGTCAACATCATTCGAACGGTATTCGGATAGAGATCCTTTACTTTTGCTAGCAACTCAACCCCATTCATTCCAGGCATGCGCATATCCGAGACGATAACCGCAAAGGGACCCTTCTCTTCGAGTACTTTCAAGGCAGCAGCACCCCCTTCAGCAATCTCAAGCGTAAACCGCTTTCGCAGTTGTCTTTTGATCGATTGCAGCACATGGGACTCATCATCAACAAAAAGTATCTTTTCCGTCATAGTGTTCTACCGCGCATGGATACATGGATATTTCAAAGTATTAATTTCACACCTACATTAGCCCATTATACTGCTTTTAGAGGGCAGGTCCAGCTCTCTTATCTGCACTACTCCATAAGTTCTTTACACAATTCAGTCCACGCCTCAAGCTTTCCACCCACACCAGCAAGAGTTAAGTACTCTTCATTTAACTCCGGTGGAGCCCCTGTAATCTGATCAGGATGTAATTTATAATAGATGACATCAGCAGCATGAACTGCAATTGCAGGAGAAAAAGAAGGAGCAGGATAACTATCCAGCCTATGATGAAAAGTGATTGCTTCGATAACATCCCCCTTAAGACCCCAAAGTCCAATGAGGTAACCACCAACATCACAGTGGTTTGCTGAAAAGACATCCTGTTCACACTCCACAAGGGACATCCCGGTATCATTAGCCATTTCCACGGCCTCGACAAAAGATTCCTGCACATGTGAAAAGAGTAACAATTTACCAATATCATGAATCATGCCTGCAATAAAAGAGCTGTCCACAATATCCTTATCACTTGTTTCAGCCTGGGCAATCTTTTTGGCAAATGCCGCTGTTGTCACAGAATGTGACCATAACGATACTGCCGAAAACGAAGCATGATTCGCTGGACTGATTTCGGAGAACACTCCAACCCCAAGAACAAGGGCCTTTACTGTATCGAGACCAAGAAGATTGACAGCATGTGCAGGGCTCTCAATTGTTTTAAATAAACCGAAAAAAGCAGAGTTCACCAGCTGTAGGACCTTAGCACTCATGGCCATATCCTGCTCAATGATCTTAGCAACATCACTAATAGCACATTCCGGATCTTTCAGCGCCTCCTGCAGTTGACTATAGACATCTGGCAAACTCGGAAGCCCTCCAAGGCTTGAAACAAGACCCTTGAGCTCTGTATTCACCATCAATTCCTGCAAGGCACAGGCCCTTGTTAACACCTCTTTCAAGGTATCCGGATCGGAAGGTTTGGCAAGAAACTGATGCACAACTCCCACAGTTCGCATTACCGAGTCATCATCTGCCTGGCCTGTCAGCATTATACGGATGATATGTGGATGCTCCTCCTGCACAGTGGTCAACAGCGTAGCACCATCCATTCCTGGCATCCGCATATCTGACACAACAACATGAATCTCTTTTTCCGCCATAATTTCAAGAGCCTGCTTGCCACCCTCAGCAAAGTTAAAATCCATCTCCTTGCGCATGGACCGGAGCATTCTCTTAAGGCCTGAAAGAATATTAGGCTCGTCATCTACAAATAGAATCGATTTAGTCACTATTCAGTTACTCCTCAGTCATGAGATTCTTCTGTTCTTTGTCGTCAAGCGGCAAGTGGATAGTAAAGATCGTCCCTTTCCCTTCCTCTGAGATCGCCTCAAGACTTCCGTTATGCTTTTTTGTTATTATATCATGGGCGATGGCAAGCCCCTGACCTGTACCTTTACCAACTTCCTTTGTGGTAAAAAATGGATCGAATATCCTATTGATTATATTTGCGGGGATGCCCTGCCCTGAATCCTGAATCTGGACTTCAATGAACTGGTCCATGCGATGTGTCTTTATGTCAATGCTTCCAAGCCTGGATTCATCCCCATCCTCTGCACAGTCTGCAATTGCATGGGCAGCGTTAACTAAGATATTGAGAAAAACCTGGCTTATTTCATTAGGTAGACACGGGACTGAGCTCCCTTGTTTGGTCAAATCCAAACGTACATCAGCAATACCCTTCCACTCATTTCTGGCGACCGTTACGATTGTTTGTATCAAGTGATTAACATCGGCCATCACCTTTTCACCGGACCCTGGGTGGGAAAAATCCTTCATGGCAAGAACGATAGAGCTGATCTGCTTTACACCATCCTGCGACTGGATGATTGCCTGGGGTATTTCCTCACCCAGATACTCCCAGTCCATCTCTTCTCTTAGATCAACAAGCTCTGCGTAGGAGTCACCTCCTTTTCGCTGATCGGTCTCGATGTAGCTCTGTTGTATTTCAACAAGTTTTCTCACGTCCGAGAAATTATCCTGCAGAAAATCGAGATTTGATCCTATATACTGGACCGGTGTATTAATTTCGTGTGCAATGCCTGCAGCAAGCTGCCCCACTGACTCCAACTTTTGTGACCGCTGTAATTGCTCAACCATTGCCCTCTGTTTTTCCTCTAAATCCTTCCTGCTACTTATATCTCGTAGAACAGCAGCCACAAGCTCTGTCCCCTGTTCAAGTTTTAAGTATTGAAGCTGCACATCAACTGGGCTTAATTCTCCTTTTTTATTTGTAAATGCCGATTCAAAATGAAAAATTTTTTCAGGTTTTTTCTTTAATTTTTCTACATAATTAACATTTAAGAACTGTGACCTTCCCGGAAAAATATCCTCAAGAGTCAGCTTAAACAATTCATCCTCGCTGTATCCTGACGAATGAAGAGCAGCCTGATTTACATAAGTGAAAAGAAGCGTCCTGGGTTCAACAAGAAAAACACTGTCATTGATCTGATCTAGAACATTCTTCAGTTTATTCAAATCGTTCTGAGTAAGATCAACCAGCAGAATTTTTTTGCGCAAGTTCCAAAACCCAAACGACAAACCGATCAGAACAACAAGCCATAACCCCGCTAAGAAAAAAATGTGACGACGAAGAGTCTGTTGTCGATAGTCATACCACTGTTTCATAGGTACAGAAATAGAGAGGCCACCGCGCACCTCCCCCACCTGATAGCCCTGAGTTGCATGACAGGCAAGACAGGCCCCGGTTACCATGAGCGGCTTCATCACTCGCAGATAATCATTTCCGTTCATCTGCTCCAGACTGCTCACCTCGGCCACTCCCGCCTCAAACTTCTTTAAGGCTTGAGCTTCCCACTCATCCGCCTTATTTTCTGGTCGAATGGGCAGAAGACTTGTTATATGGCCAACCACACCATTATTTTCAATTTCAAGTTCATGAACCTGGCGGGTCATATAAGCCGGGTTGATAAGAGTAAGCTGACGCCCCCCAGATGGAGTTGCAATATCTCTTTCCTTGCTTGTTAGATAGGGGTTAGGAACAGTTTTGTCTGAAATCGAACCGTAAACTCCACCATTCAGGGCATTCCATTTTCTGTAAATTATATCTTTCTCTAGTCCTGTAATAGCCTGGATTCTTGCAAGCTCAACCGTAGTGACTTTGGTGGAATGGTAATCATACACTCCCATTGCAATGATAAATATCGTCCAGAACAACGCTAAAATTGCAAAATTCAAACTAAGAGGAATCGCCGGTTTTTTCATAAATGAATCGTATTATCTGTGTACTTTTTCCATTAACTGCTCGTCACATTCTTCGCAAAGATAACTATTTACACAAATAGACACCAAACCTATATGCAATTACGCTAGTTTGATTTCTTTCATAGCTCAGACACTTCTCTTAATAATTATCTCACAGCTTTTAATTTTTGCAAATTATTGCATTATTTTCCTCGGCTAGCGCGACTTTCAACAGAGGATAATACAATAAGGGTGAGTCCATATCGTTGGGGTGGGAATACAAACACGTTGTTGTGATGGACAAGGCTGAACATGTAGCCAGCAGACCTAAGGTGATGTTCCTGCAGATAAAAAATATATTTGTGCTGGGCGGAAAAACAAAAAAAAGGTGAAGGTACTATAATGACAACACTCCTCCTACCTGCAGAACAGAACCATTCCACAGACACAAACCACTACCACCCTGTTTATTTCCCCACCCGAAACTTTTTTAGACGGGCTGTTCTATAGACGAATGTTTTTTTGAATCAAGCTCCATCTGCGCCTGCTTTATAAAAAACAGAGACCGAACAGGAAAGGATACAAGATAGACAAGGAGCATTGCTAGGGGCAGAACAAGTTGTAGTAGAAGGGGAAGAAACAGAATTAATACGATGGCTTCTTGTAGTAATGACATATCACACCTCCATTAAGTTGTACTTACTCGAGTGTTTGATCTTTCATTACCTGTCATACTACAACCAGTCTCTCACAATTACCTGACAGCAGAAAAAAAACATCAACGCGCTTCTCCCTGTTGTTACGTCATTCCTAAAAACCAATCCAGTCCTTCATTAGCACAGCTAACAGTTCAGTTAATTACAATTAACTTTACTAACAACCCATACCTCGCGTATCCTGAGCCACTGTTCAAACATAGACGGTAACAGTTAAATGGAGACGATGTGAAAATAGGTATTATAGCAGCAATGGAAGAAGAACTGGCCCTTCTCAAAAATAATCTCGAAGATGTTCAAACCTCATCTTTTGGACAATTCAGATATCACACAGGCCGAATAGATGATATTGAGGTAACTCTTTTTCAGTGTGGTATTGGAAAGGTGAACGCAGCAGTTGGGACAACATTGCTTCTTGATAAGTTCAATCCCGATTTTCTGTTAAACACTGGTGTCGCCGGTGGATTCCCTGATCATGTTAAGATAGGAGATGTGGTCATTTCATCCGAAGTGAGCCACTATGATGCAGATGCAACAGCCTTTGATTATAAACTCGGCCAAATTCCTAAAATGCCACCTGTGTACAAAGCAGACACTCTTCTTTCTAGACTTGCCTATAAAGCCGGGTCCATTTGCGACGATATCTCCGTTCACCACGGGCCAATCCTTTCAGGTGACTCCTTTATCCACACAGACCAACAGGTCTCTTTTCTGGCTGATAAATTCCCCAGTGTGATGGCAGTAGAAATGGAAGGAGCAGCTGTTGCCCAAACCACCTTTCTCTTTAATGTACCTTTTGTTTTGATTCGCTCCATTTCTGACAAGATTTCTGAACAGGGCAACCCAGCAACCTACTCAAAATGGCTGGAAAAGGCAGCCTCGAACTCAACTAAGATAGTACTTCGAATAATCCATGAACTACAGGACCAACAATGGACACAATAGCTAGTTTTACAATTGACCACACAAAACTGAAAAGAGGCGTTTATGTCTCCCGCCAAGACAGGATTGGAGACGGTATATCAACAACCTTTGATATTCGCATGAAAGAACCAAACAATGAGGCTGCACTCAGTTCTGCCGCTGCACACACCATAGAACATATTGGTGCAACATTTTTACGCAACCACAAGGAATATCGAGACAAAATACTCTACTTCGGCCCCATGGGCTGTCTAACAGGGTTTTACCTGCTTCTCACTGAAAAGATAGAGTCCGTTGCAATCATCCCCCTCATTCGTGAATTGTTCAATTACATTGCTCAATTTAGTAGCGAAATACCCGGTGCTTCAGCTATAGAATGCGGCAATCACACCTTAATGGATCTTCCAAAGGCAAAGGCTGAGGCCGGTACATTCTTTAGAGAGATACTAAAGGATATCAGACCGGAAAACCTTGTCTACCCAGAGAATTCCAGTCTTAAATAAAGTTTTTGGCCAATCCGCATAAAACAAGCAACACAAGCCCCCTACCATTTGCCGTAATTTTTTCTGGAGCTATCCAAACCGCTGTGATAGGCTAAATCTATGAAAACAAGATTATTTAACACATACGGTATCTTCGACCAGACTACATCCCTGCGTTCACCATCACTTACGCAAAGTCCTATGATAGAAAAACAATTCAGCAATCACATAAGGCTGTTGTTTATAACCTTAGCGCTTATTGGATGTCTAGCTTTCAAACCAGGGCCACTGAGGGCGGAGGTGAAGACCATTGGCTTTCTGGTGGGATCAGGTGGTCTTGGTGACCAGTCATATAATGACATGACTCTCACTGGACTTGGCAAGGCACAACAGGAACACAACTTTAAGCTCATCATCGAAGAATCTTTTGGAACAACTGAATCCCAGGAAAAAGCACTTAAGAAATTATTAGACGAGCATGCAGATATCATTGTTGCAAATGGTGCAGGGCTTGATGAACTTATAATTGAGCATGCACCACAATATCCCGATAGATATTTTGTTGTCAACTCCAGCGCCATTGAAGGGTATGCCAATATAGCATCAACCGTCTTTGCCCATGAGGAGGGGTCCTATCTTGCAGGCTTACTAGCGGCATCTTATAGTAAAACTGGTAAAATCGGTTTCATAGGGGGTGTTAATATACCCCAAATCCAAAAATTTTTAACTGGATATACTAAAGGAGCAAAAAAGATATCACCTGAGCTTACTATTATCAGCATGTACATGACAGAAGCGGGTGATTTTTCAGGTTTTGATAAGCCAAATGAAGGTCTGCAAATCGCCAACCAGATGTACAATGATGGGGTTGATATCATCTACGCTGTCGCGGGACTCACAGGAAATGGTGTCATTCAGGCAGCCTTGCGCAAAAACAAAATGGCTATTGGTGTCGATTCAGACCAGGATCATATGGCCAAGGGTCATGTCCTGACAAGTATGATGAAACGACTTGACCGCTCAACCTATGCTGAAATTAATCAAATATTAAGAGGGGACTTTAAACCGGGCGTCAAATTTTACAGTCTTAACAATGGAGGAGTGAGCCTCTCTCCCATGCGCTTTACCCGTCATCTTATATCGGACAAGACATTCGAACTCCTTGAGCAAGCTGAACAGGATATCATCAATGGCAAGATACGTTTTCCATAATTGTATAAAAAAATGTGGGTCTATTTTCTCCATTTTTATGTTCACCATCCTGACTCTGTCCGCTCCGATCTCTGCCTATTCAGATGATAAGATCACTGTGGGCTTCATGGTCGGAGTCTCTGGTCTTGGGGACCAGAGTTACAATGACATGGCCTATGCAGGCCTTTTTAAAGTTAAAAAAGAGCATGACATCCGTCTGATTTTCGAGGACAGCAAAAAAGACGTACAAGCGTTCGAATCTTCCATGCAGCGGCTTATACAAAAGGGGTCAAACATTATTGTCGCCAACGGTTTTTATATGCAGGAGCTGGTTGAAAAATATGCAAAACTCCATCCAAAAATATATTTCATTTTACAGGATGCAACCGTTACAGACTTAGAAAATGTAGTCTCAATTCTTTACTCAGTCAACGAAGGCTCCTTTCTTGCAGGTGCATTTGCAGCACTTATGACCAAGAGTCGTCAAGTGGGGTTTATTGGCGGGGTAGATATTCCAATTATGCATATGTTCAGTGGAGGATTCACACAAGGAGTTCACTATATTAATTCCAGAGTATCAGTAAAAGAACAGTTTATATCTACTGCCCCTGATTTTTCCGGCTTCAAAAATCCCGCTAAAGCACATACGGTGGCAAACGAATTTTATAACAGCGGTATCGACATTATCTTTTCGGCAGCTGGACTTTCAGGAAACGGTGTTATCCAGGCTGCAAAAGAGACAGGAAAATTTGCCATAGGGGTGGACTCAGACCAAGACCACCTGGCAAAAGGCAATGTCCTCACCAGTATGATGAAACGGCTGGATATCGCAACATATACCGAGGTCAAAAAGATCATTGATGGTAACCTTACCCACGGCGTTGTTACCTATGGCCTTGCAGAAAACGGGGTTGGTCTCAGTCCCATGAAATTTACACATCAACTCATTCCTGAATCCGTGATGAGCGAGATTGATCAAATAAAAACGGACATCATCAACGGGAAAATTAAGATTCAAAACCACTAAAAAAGATACTATAAGCAGAAATTGCAAGGATAGATTTTATGGCAATATCACTCAGTCTGAGACCAAAAATCACATTGGGAACACTCCTCATTCTGTTTGCCTGCATGGTACTGGCCGGTTCGTTTTTTCTCCAACGGGAGCAACTGCGTCTGCAAAGCGCACTGGAACGGGAAGGTCAAACCCTGGCCACTCTTGTGGCAAAATTCTGTGCAACACCTATTGAAAAATTCACCTATTATATTGTTCAGGAAGTTGCCAGGAGTATTGAAGATACCCCTGGTGTAGCATTTTGTGAGATATATAATTCCAATGGCGATTCATTGGTACTTGTTGACACAACCATCCACGGTAAAGCCCTGGTCAAGAAGAGTCGCCAAACAGACTCTGAAGTCCTTGTTATTGTAAAAGAAATAACAAAGGATGGCAATTCTTTAGGAAGAGTAGAAATTGGTCTGGAGATCTCCCCCATCAAGACCAAGATCACCAACTACACCTACGGCTTTATGGCCTCAGTACTCATTATCTTAACTGTGGTCGCAGCCTCCCTCTATGTGTTTTTGTCCCGCAATTTCATATCGCCCGTAATCAACCTGTCTGAAGCTGCAAAAAACCTGGCCCGCGGAGATTTTGTTGAGACAGAAGACGCCAACAGAAACGATGAAATCGGTCATTTGGCGCAATCTTTTAATGAAATGAGTAAAAACCTTGAGCAACTCTACCTCGATCTTGAGCGAAAGGTGAATGAGCGTACAGCCGATCTCATTAAAACCAATGATATCCTTGAAAAGGAGATTCTGGTTCGGCAAAAAACAGAAACTGAACTCAAAGAAGCAAAAGATGCGGCAGAACAGGCCAATATGTATAAGAGCAATTTTGTTGCACACATGAGCCATGAGATCAGAACCCCTTTGAACGCCATTATCGGCTATGCACAAATTTTGCTGAGTAAAAATGGCTTTAACCAGCAAGACAGAAAGGCCCTCAAGGCTATCGATAAAAGTGGAAGTCACCTCCTTGGAATTATAAATGATATTCTTGACCTTTCGAAAATCGAAGCCGGAAGAGTCGAACTCAAACCAAACCATTTCGACCTATGTCTACTCTTACGAAACATCACCAGTATGTTTCAGCTACGCTGCACTGAAAAAAGCCTTACCTGGCAGGTGGTTGGCTTGGATATTTCCCAGGTTATTCCAGTATATGGGGACTCCGGCAAACTTCGCCAGATACTGATCAACCTTCTCGGCAATGCGGTTAAGTTTACAGACAGGGGTGGGGTTGTACTGCGCATCATAATAAGCAATCAGAATAACTACCGTTTCTGCGTTGAGGATACAGGAATTGGTATCCCCGACAGTGCTAAAGACCAGATCTTAGACCCTTTTAATCAGATGAGTGGTCGTAATGGCAAAGAAGGTACCGGACTTGGCTTGTCAATTTGCCAAAGTTTTCTGGTTATGCTGGACAGTAACCTTGAGGTGCTTAACAATACACCGCATGGTTCCAGGTTTTGCTTTAATCTAGTACTGCCCCCTGGAAAACTTTTATCCCCACTGGCCACCTCCCAGCCACAAGCGATTACTAAACTTGTCACGGACCATAAGCTCACAACACTAATAGTTGACGATGACAAGCTGAGCAGATCTATGCTGGCCTATCTTCTCAACAAAGCAGACATAGATACAATTGAGGCTGTAAATGGCGTCGATGCGATGAAAGTTCTACAGAAAAAGAGCCCAGATATAATTTTTCTTGACCGATATATGCCGGAGATGGATGGTGTAGAGACAATTAAAACAATACAAAAACAATTTGGCTCTTCCGCCCCGCCAATTGTTATGATTACAGCTGCAGCATTTGAGTCAGAAAATCTCTCGGTAAAAGAAATGGGAATTGCTGGAATTCTGTTCAAGCCCATCGAAATACATCAGGTTCTGAAATGTCTATCCACCACCCTTAACCTGGAAACGGTCACAGAAGAGCCAGTGCCAGAATTATCACAGACGCCGGGTGAAATCGAGCTGAATTCTACAGAGCTCTATATTCCCGAAGAACTCAGGATAAAATTACAACAGGCGGCCGAATTTGGCCGAGTCAGTGAGCTCAAAACACTTCTTCATCTTCTAAAGAACGATGCAAGTGTCAATACTACCCTGGTGGACACCATAGAGGGTTACCTCGAAAAGTACCAACTTGATAACATCCTCGATATTTTAACATCGACCAGTAAATAGAGAATTAGGTAAAGCCATGGACAAAGATGACAAACATGATCTAAAAGATCCCAAGAAAAGTGCAGGAAGCATACTTGTTGTAGACGACAACACGGCCAATATCGACGTCATGCTGACCTTTCTTGAGATGGAGGGCTATGACATCAGCATAGCGACCAGCGGGAAAATGGCACTCCATGTTGCAAGCCATGACCAGCCTGAACTGATACTCCTGGATGTTATGATGCCTAATATGGATGGGTTTGAAACCTGTCGGAAATTAAAAGATGATCCAGCTACAGCGACCATTCCTATCATCTTTGTTACTGCAAAAAAGGAAACAGCAGACATTGTCCAAGGTTTTAAAGCCGGGGGCGTTGATTACATATCCAAGCCCTATCGACAGGAGGAGGTGATCTCAAGGGTAAGGACCCACCTGCAACTGCGCCGCCTTATGGAAAATCAGGAGCGACTCATCGATGAACTCAACCAGGCCCTGAAGGAAGTCAAAACCTTAAAAGGCATACTGCCTATTTGCAGTTATTGTAAAAAGATTAGAGATGAAGAGGGTCATTGGCACCAGATGGAAAAGTACATTGCCACCCGGAGTGACAGTGAATTTTCCCATGGCGTTTGCGAAGAGTGCTACGCTGAAATTGATGAGAAATGGAAAAAATAGATGTGTCAAGTTAACGACGTAGACCTACAGATGGAAGCTCTGCTTCTAATCCCGATTCTTTCAAAATTGCGGCTAGATAGGCCTTACGTCCTGTCTGAAGTTCTCTTTTGAGTACATGACACTCCTCTACAGTCCACTTCTGTTTTTGCGCAAGTTCTAAGAGCAGAGATAGAAGTTTTTCACTCCCTGCTTTTCCTGTAAATTCCTCTAACCTTGCAGGTTGGGTCAGACCTGGCAAACGGTCAAGCCAAGACATTATTGCAGAAAGCATTTTGTCTTTATTACCATTTCTGGCTTCGGCTTTAATACGCGCAAATAGAAATTGTTCTGATTTTTGCCTTTTTTCACGCAGGTTTCTAAAAAAAGCTGATAAACCGCTTCTGAAATAGAACACAATAATACA
Source organism: Desulforhopalus glucosivorans (assembly GCF_054397165.1). Lineage (NCBI taxonomy): Bacteria > Pseudomonadati > Thermodesulfobacteriota > Desulfobulbia > Desulfobulbales > Desulfocapsaceae > Desulforhopalus > Desulforhopalus glucosivorans. The sequence continues at coordinate 4,999,436 of NZ_AP044854.1, read as the reverse complement.
CAGTAAAGCAGCAAGAAGTAACAGATACCACCAGAGCCGGGTCTCCGTTTTAGTATTCGATCCTCCCACGCCCAACCTATGCTCCCCGGCTCCCCCCTTAACTATAAATGCCTTCCCAGGCAGCAAAATTCTCTCTAATTTTTTCTCAGTTACCTTCCAGTATGAGACTTCTATGTCGGGCAGGCTGAACTCGCCCTCCCTCTCAAAGATACAGCTCAATCTATCAGTTCTGATTCCAGTCAACACACCTCTATTAAAGGTATCATCCACCTCAGGCTGGTCTGGATAACAGCTCATTCCCTCAATATTTATGGGAGGAAACGGAGGGAAAACCATTGCGGAAACATCTTCTGCTTTTCGAGTCACCGTTCTTTGTATGGCATCTCCTGCCTTGTATTCTGTACTCTCTGAAGACCAGCTTTGTGTGGCCTCAAGTTTCTCGGTGACCGGCATATAGTCTGATGGGGAAATGCCTTCCACCATTACGACAGAGAGCTGTACCGGTTCTGTGGACAACTTTTCAACTTTCGTTGCTGCATCTGCCCAGCAACTCTTTACTGAAACCTCCACAGGAAACGAGTCGATGGTCAATTCTCCAGCCGCTTGAGCAAACAGCAGTAGTTCATATCGCTGACCTGTATAGCTTATCCCATCAATATTTTCATTCAACCGAGTCCCTTGAGTCTCATATCGGTGCAGGTATGCACCGGGCACCTCAATATGCGGCAGAGTATTAATCGTTGCCCAGCCGCCCTTGGCCAGAACATCAATTATAAGAGTTACCTTTTGCCCTACCCAAGGGGATGCCGGCTCAGCTGCAACTCTCACAACCACACCACTTGTCGCACAGGCAACAGTACTATAGCAAAGAACAACAATTAACAATGCGATGGGGATCAGACGCTTCACAGGCTATTCCTGCCCCGGTTGAGACTCTGACTCTTCAGTTTCTGCATGTACAGTTTCTCTGTCTTTCATCTGATACTGATAGGCAAACTTTGTTCGCAGAAAATCGGCGGATTTAGTCTGTACCTGTCTCAACCATATTGCGCGCTGCTCCGCCTCAGTAGCTTCCGCTCCAGCAACAGTCTCTTCACCTCCGTTTTTGGACGGATTGTTGGAAAAAACATATTCATCTGCACCCAACTTCCCGCCGGTCATTTCACCACCTTTTTTCTCAAGTGACGTTGCCCTGTTTTTTGCGATGGCAAGGTTAGTAACAGCAGGAGGCCAATCCGGTTTAAGGGTTAATGCCCTCTCATACCGTTCAATGGCATCCTCATATTTACCCAGCATCAGAAGACTATTACCATGATTCAAGGCACCTTCGGGACTATCCATACCTGAAAAGGTGTTCGCAGCCTCCTCAAACTTGCCTCCCCGATACAACGCCACACCCTTCCAGGCCAATGAGTGAAACTCCTCTGCTGCCAGCTCAAATTTTTCGCCTTCAAACATCCGATATCCCTTCTGATCTTCCGTCAGAAGATTATAACTATTATCAATAAGGCAAACCACCACAAGTGCAAGGCTCAGGAGTAGCCCCCCAAGGGTCACAATTCGTGCTCCAGATTTTTTAATTACTATTCCACTATTCCCTGTCATTGGACGACCCACCCCTTTCTAAACCACAACAGAAAACAGCCTGCTATAAGGGGCAAAAACCAGTAGCCATCATCGCGCCATCTCTCACCCATCTCGCTATTAGAGATCCGGGTAAGAGAAGTTGCCGCCCTTTGGGCCAGTAGCTCTACATCGCTGGAATCAAGACTCACCTCAACCACACTGGTATCATAGATTTTAGCCACCTGCAGCAGGCCCCGGTCATTTGCAGCTCCAGAAGGATTGTAACCGTGGATCTGTAGTGGAGTCGTTACTTGCAACTTTTCAAGAAGCGGAAGCTGGGATGGGGCCACACTATCAGCCATGAGAAGTATTGACCCGGGCTTTGCCGACTGATCAATCATCTTCTGCCCAAGTGTTATCGCCGCTGCCAATTCATCACCTTCTCTTGGCATAAGGTCCGGTGTGAGATCCTCAATCATCGACGTAATGACCTGACCATCATTTGTGAGAGGCATCACAAGGTGGCTACTGCCGCTATACACAACAAGACCCGTGGCCTTTCCCTTCCTCACATCGAGCAGATCCCGAAGCTTTTGTTTGGCCCGTTCAATTCGAGAAGGTTGCAGATCTTTACTGGACATGGATGTACTCATTTTCAGCAGCACCATCAGCCCCGCTTCATCACCTGCAAACGGGGATGCTTCCTGCCTGTAAGTGGGCCCGGCTAGTGCCACAACACTCAGCAGTAACAGCACAAGTAAAACATTGAGTGGAGTGATTTTCTTTTTCTCTGTCTCGCCAACTAAAAGGTGTTCCAGCAGATGGGGATCAATCAGGGCCTTGTAACGTTTTCCATCCCTGCCATGTTTTTTATACTGCAACCAGATCAGAACAATCGGTATTACTGTTAGCAACCAGTAGGGTCTCAGTAAATGGAAATCAGTCATCACTTGCCCCTCCCACCACGAAAAATAAAACGTAGACGCAAGGTGTACAGTAACAAACTGCTCAGCAGGAAAAGACCAAGAGGGAGATGATACAGGTCTGTTTTCGGGTAGTAAATTTCCTTCTGCACCTCCTGTACTTCAAGCTTGTCAATTTCCTCATAGATCTCTTGTAACCGCAGTTGATCATCGGCATGAAAATAGGTCCCACCAGTACTCTTACCAACTATTTTTAACGTCTCCTCGTCCAGCTTCTCTTCGCCAACGGCTGACGGGTCACCTATTGCAATCACATGGATGGTTATATTATTATCCCTTGCAATGTTGGCCGCCTCAGTGGGAGGAACCCTACTACCAGTATCATTGCCATCGGTGAGAGCCAGCATCAATCGGTCTTCGATCTCACTGTTTTTAAAGAGATTAATCCCAAGGCCAATGGCGTCGCCAAAGGCCGTTTTAGGCCCTGCCATCCGTACCTGAAGCTCAGACAAGAGCGTACGACAAGCATCAAGATCCTGGGTAAAAGGTACTTGAACAAAGGCACTGTTACCAAAGACAATCAGGCCAACACGATCCCCGGTTCTTTCACTCAGAAAATCATTGAGGACCTCTTTAACCGCATCTAACCTATTAACCTGCCTGCTCTCTTTATTTATAAAGTCATTGGTTTCCATGGAGCCTGAGAGATCCACCAGCAAGAGGATATCCCGGGTCGGCAAAACGCGCTCTATGGGAGGCTCAACGAGTTGGGGCCTTGCAAGGGCTACAACAAGTATCACCCAGAGCAGCCAGTACAGGAGCAACCACAATTTATTTTCTCTGTAAACTGTTGCCCCCTCGTGGGGTGTAAGGCCGAGGACTTTACCGATTCTATCGAGCCTGGGCACCCGTACAGCCTGCTCTTTATGGGTTACACCCGGTGCCAACAAGCGTACAACAAGAGGGAGAATGACGAGGAGTAACAGCCAGGGATAGGTCAGTACATACATGTTCTCCTCCTACCCCTTACCATTCACAGTGTGGTTTCGAATCCAGAGACTGGCTGCATCCTTTAGCCCCTTTCCCGCCTCACTTTCCGGGTGAGCCCTGATCTCTTTGATAGTACAACCCGGGCATGTTTCCTCAAGAAATTCAGCCCACTCATCCCCATACAACGCTGCAACCTGTGTGCGTGGAAAAACAGCAAGGGACACCCGTTTAAGCACCACAGAAACATCATAGACAGTAACAGCACTACTCAAAAGAGTGAGGCCAACTCTACGATACTGATTCTTCCTGTAACGTTCTCTATACAGATAGGCCAAGACCACTGCAGTTATCAAAACCGCCACAAGCAACAGATAACTTCCCTGCCCAGGCGGCCAGAATGACACTGGATCCGGTAGTACAATATCGCTGAGATTATTTAAAGATGATTGAGTACTTTCCATTCGTCTCTCTGCACCATCCTTTTCTAGCTAGTACGGTGAGGTATAAAAAATTTATCTCCTGGGAACGACACCCAACAATTGGCGTAATTGATCCCCAACATCGCCCTGGTTGGATACAGGAAGTAACGGAGCTGTCAATTTCCTGAGTACATGTTGAATTTGTTCCTGCTCTTTTACATAATGATCCAGTAAGGCACTCCGTACCGTATCCTTACTAAAATCCACTTCCATCTGACGTCTCCCATCACTTAAGGTAATGGACTGGTGTGCAAGTTCAAGTCGACTGGGGTCGTGTATCAACATGGTTATGATGTCGTTTTTTCTCCCAATCTTCGTTATCAACCGCTGTGCCGTCTCATCAAGGCCAGAGCCATCGGTTATGAGCACCACAAGGACATCATGGGGGGCAAGTCTCATTGCGCTCTCAAGACATTGATTCATCATCTCATCGTTTGGAGCAGTCGTCATATCCTTACTCAGACAATGGTTCAATGTTACGATATTACCTAAGATAGAAAGTACGGCCCGACTGCTCTGCCCCGGCCTTGTCTCAAGAATAGTTTCATCGCTAAAGACCAATGCACCCACACGGTCCCCGGCCGCAATGGCTCTCCAGGCAGCGATCGCAGCTACCTCTGCTGCTGTGACTGATTTAAATTTATCTCTGGTCCCAAAAAACATACTGATGCGCTGATCGACAAGAAGCAGTACCTTTCTATCTTTTTCTTCACTGTACACACGTACATGGGGTGTTCTGGTCCGTGCAGTAACCTTCCAGTCAATGGTTCGAATATCATCGCCACTCAGATAGCGGCGGAGTTCTTCAAAGTTAAGACCACGGCCTCGCAAGTGAGAACCATATCTTCCAGATAAAATAGACGTCACAGGTTGGGTTGGTTTCAAAGAAAAGTCCCGGACCTTAAATTGAAGCCGCACCAGTTCATCAAGGCTTGTATATGGCCCTCTTGGTTTGTTTGAGGTAGCTTTGTTTCGCTTAACTCTTGACCAGTCCATGGATTCAGGCTACTGGAACCAGCTTAACCAACATATGGATAAGCTCATCACAGGTCACTCCATCGGCCTGGGCTTCATAGCTGAGGACCAGGCGATGTCTGAGACAATCATTAATTACAGCCCGTATATCATCTGGAGTCACACTATTTCTACCACTGAACCAGGCATGGGCGCGACTACACTTATCAAGAGCAATTGAACCTCTGGGGCTGACACCAACCTGAATATATTTGGCTAAATCATCACCCAGCTCTTCTGGTCTTCTCGTGCCCGCAACAAGGCTTATTATATAGTCTTCCATTGGTTCAGAGATAGTAACAGCCGCGATCTCTTCTCGAGCTGTAAATATTGCGTCTTGCTGAATTGTTGGGAGCGTTTTTTTTGATTCTGATCCAGATTGAGCTCGTCCAATCTCTTCACCGCGTACCAGCCGTATAACCTCACGCTCTGAGAGATCATCCGTATAAGAAATATAGAGGTGCATGAGAAAACGATCCATCTGTGCCTCGGGCAGCGCATAGGTGCCTTCCTGTTCAATGGGATTTTGAGTCGCCATTACCATAAATAACGGAGGAAGATCATGGGTTGTGTTTGCAACTGTAATCTGCCGCTCCTCCATTGCCTCAAGCAGCGCCGCCTGAACCTTTGCAGGAGCCCTGTTCACCTCATCGGCCAAGACGAGGTTGGCAAAAATCGGCCCTGGCTGAAACTCAAAACGGTTCGCAGAATTTTCTCCCAGATACATCTCTGAGCCGGTAATATCTGCAGGTAGTAGATCCGGAGTGAACTGTATCCTGCTGAACTCTGAATCCAGATTTTTTGCAAGCCCCTTCACTGCCCGTGTTTTAGCAAGACCTGGCAACCCTTCTATAAGCACGTTACCATTACACAAAAGTGCCAGTAAAAGTTTATCAACAATATCCTGCTGACCTATGATATTTTGGGCCATACGCCCGCGCAGGTCCATAATCACTTCATGGGAAGTCATGCTATCTCCTTAGGTTTAGAGCCTTGCTTGTGATAACCTTGGTAACATATGAGAAACGACTGGGAAATTATTAACATCAAAATTTTAGAGATACGATGCAAGTTATTCATACCCTTTGTGAGTATTTTACTGCCCAGTTACTTCAATAAGAACATCACCAACGGCCGCAGATGGTGCTTTAATCCTCATAATGGCCGATAGCGTTCTTGCAATATCAACAGGGTGAACTGCTCTCTCAACAAATTGCGCTTTGATGCCTGCTCCAGCAAACATCATGGGCACAAATGTGTCATAGGTCCACGGAGAGCCATGCATTGCGGCAAGCGGTGTCGATTCATCTGAGACCAAATGACTATAGGGTTCCTGGATAACATAAATATCTCCAGAACGAAGGGGGTGGTAGTTATTCTTCACATGGCTGCTGAACATTGTGTTGATATAATCACTCTGCTGCAGAGCACTGCTCGATATGGCTGCAGCAATACCAGGAATTTTCATAATCTCTTCGGCAATCGCCTGTTCAACTTCCAGCTGATCCAGTCCTTTTTCTGCAATCAGTGAACGATTAAGGTAGATATAGGGATGATAGTAGATCTGGATGAGTTCCTTGCCAATTCCAAACTGTTTTTGCAGACGCTTCTCTACATTATCGGTCTTTACCCGTTCAGGTGAAAGCCTATGCACATCCATACCAAGTTCTGCCATCTGTTCCGGGGCTTCTGGAGTACCATGGTCAGCAGATAACACAACTACTGTATTACTTAGCCCAATTTTCTTTTCAACATAACTGAGGAGTTCTGCCAAAGTCCTATCAACACGCAGTAAGTTATCTTCCATCTCAAGACTTGATGGTCCAAAGACGTGATTCACGTAGTCTGTCGAAGAAAAGCTGACAGAGAGATAATCAGTTACAGAGTCTGCTCCCAACTCTTCATTTGCAATGAGCGTTTTCGCAAAATCGAGAGTCAGTTCATCTCCCACAGGACTTAAGGTCAAAAGAGTGTACAACAACTTAAGGTCATCTCCAAAAGGATGGGGAAAGGTTCGCCCGTAACCTCGTATATCAATTTCATATGGCCGATCATCCCGATCTTTTAACACATAATTATCAAGCTCCTGCATAAGGGCCCACTGCCCACCACTATAACTATCTGCCAGTTTTTTCCCACTCCACTCAGTCACCCAGTTGGGATACTCTTCATAATAGTAGGTTGAGCTTATAAATTCTCCACTCTGCTTACTGAACCAGAACGCCTTACCACCATGACCTGCAAGAGGAACTACGCCTCTATCTTTTACAGAGACAGCAAATACCTTCGCCTTCCCATTGGAACTTAATAACAATTCATCACTAAAGGTGGAGGTCCGTATCGCCCGTGGCGACCTACCATCTGTGCGTGCTGCTCTCTGGGTTGGGTCGATCTCTGTCTTTTTGTCTACAGCGGCCCCTGAACCAATAATTGAGTAATCAGGATCCTCTATATTGTAGTTCAACTCACCAGTCGCCTGATCGAGCCAGATATTTCCAATCATACCGTGGGATGCGGGATGGGCACCTGTCGCCAGAGTCGTATGCCCTACAATTGTCTCGTTATTTGCGTATTGGTAGTGGCTGTTGGTATAGACCACACCTTTATCCATGAAGTATTTGAAACCACCACATGTAAACCTGTCCATATATTTAAATGGCAAATCTCCACGCAGACCATCAATTGTAATCTGCAGAATTAATTTTGGCGGGTTAGAGTCAGCAGCCTGGAGAAAGGTGGAAAACTGAAGGAGAAAACAAAAGAATAGAATTGAAATACAGCAATACCGTTTCATTAGAGTGATCCTTAAACAAAAACTCCCGACAGCTTCTGGCCATCGGGAGTGAATTTCTTACACCTTAGTGACTGCTAGGTTCCAATAACGTTTCCATTACCTGATCAAGGCTGAAAGATGCGGCCTTTTGTCGCGGTGGATAGTCTTTAAATGTTTTCAAGAACTCGCCCACATACGCCTGGGCAGGCACCAACAGATAGGCCCTATCCAGTAACCAGTCGTAGTAGGTATTTGAGGTGATTTCAGATCGCTCATACGGATCACGACGGAGGTTAAAAATCAGAGGTATTCTTAAGGGCACAAAAGGCTCCATCCACGCTCTGAGCCCTGCTTCAGTTTTTTGCTCCATAAAAATAAGCTTCCAGTCATCATAGCGAAGTGCTGTCAGGTCACCATCATCAGAGAAATAGAAGATTTCTTTACGCGGTGCCTTTTCTTCCTGACCAGTCAGATATGGTAAAAAGTTATATCCATCAAGGTGGACCTTAAAGTTCTTATCGCCAAGCTGATATCCTTTCAGCAACTCATCCTTAATATTAGGATCACCTGCCATTGCTGCAAAGGTCGGTAACCAGTCCATATGATGCATAATCTCATTGGAGACACTACCTGCTTCAATTTTACCAGGCCACTTAACCATGGCAGGTACACGCCATCCACCTTCCCAGTTGGTATTCTTCTCACCGCGAAACGGCGTAGAAGCAGCATCGGGCCAGGTATTGTAATGGGGACCATTATCTGTGGAATAAAAGACGATGGTGTTATCGGTAATGCCTAGGTCATCAATTTTCTTCAAAATCTGACCAACATGCATATCGTGCTCTACCATACCATCACTATAGGTATCCTGTCCTGAGATGCCTTTCAGCTCTTCTTTGACATGGGTTCTAAAGTGCATACGGGTTCCATTCCACCAGAGGAAGAATGGCTTTTTAGCAGCAACTTGACGGTCCATAAAGTCGAGAGCCGCAGCAACGGTTTCATCATCAACGGTCTCCATACGTTTTTTAGTAAGGGGGCCGGTATCTTCAATCTTGCCATCTGCAGTGGAGGCAATTACACCACGGGGTCCAAATTTCTTTCTAAACTCAGGATCCTTAGGATAATCAGAATTTTCCGGCTCCTCTTCGGCGTTGAGATGATAGAGATTTCCAAGAAACTCATCAAAACCGTGGGCAGTGGGCAAATGTTCGTCCCGATCACCAAGATGGTTTTTACCAAATTGCCCTGTTGCATAACCCAGTGGCTTTAGAACTTCCGCAATTGTTGCATCCTCTGCCATTAAACCTTCCTTTGCGCCGGGAAGGCCGACCTTACTGAGGCCAGTTCTAAAAACAGACTGACCTGTGATGAATGAAGAACGTCCTGCGGTACAGCTCTGTTCACCGTAGTAATCGGTGAACATCATTCCCTCATCGGCAATACTATCAATGTTTGGAGTTTTATAGCCCATCATCCCTCTGGAGTAGGCTGAAATATTGGTTTGACCGATATCGTCACCCCAGATAACGACAATATTCGGTTTGTCTGCTGCCACAGCCTGACCGCTTGCGAGCATAGCTAGCCCCAAACAGACTACTGTCCCGGCAAACATCCGCTTTACCGACCAATTTGGTACTCGGTGCATAATTCCCTCCCAGGTAACATTTTGTAATACATATGAAATTTCGACAATACTGGAAATACATTAACAACATGTAGCAGTATAAGATCAAAGTATGAGGAAATCAATCTGTTCTGGTTTTTTTAAAAACCTATGGGGAATATTCTCAATATTAAGAGCAGAAATTATTGCTGAAGGAGCCGAATTATTTCCAGTGCCTCGGGATGATCAGGAAAACGAGACAAAACAGTCTCTGCCAGCACCTTCACCTTATCGTGCCTATTATTTCTAAGGTAGAAATTAGTAAGTGTTATAAAGTACTGCCGATTACCTGAATCGATTTCAAGGGCCTGAAGCAAACGTTTTTCCGCCTGGTCCCAATCCTGTAATTTCATATATGCAAGGGCCTGATTATACCTCGCTCTAGAATATTGCGGCATTCCGTCAGCAGCCTTACCAAGACTTATCGCCGCCCCTTTGTAATTACCTAGCTCAGCCTGCAAAAGCCCCAAGGAATAAGAAATTTCATAATGCTCAGGATGTTCAGCCACGACTTCTTCCAACAGTTTTTCAGCTTCCTCGTTCAACCCCTCGCGGTTAAGCTGCATGGCCAGATTAACCTTTGCAGGATAAAAAAGATTATCAATTGCTATGGCTTCACGGAAGTATTTTTTTGCAGTAGCACCATCGCCCTGGGAACTGGCGAGATTCCCTAAATTATAGCGCTGGGGTGCAAAGTCACTGTTGTAGAGCATGGCCGTGCGGTATTCCTCCACTGTTTTTGTCTGCAGCTCTCTATCTACAGGCCGCAACTCTTGTAAAGGAACCTTCGCCAAAACCGAAGCGGCCTCAATTCGTACAGCCTTTACCGAGTCATAGAGTTTTGGGGCAACCAGCTTCACGAGCCTGTCATTTGGCAACTGGGATAGATTGCGAAGTGCAGTATAGCGAATAAGTGCATCACCATCCTGCAGGGCTCGTATAAAGGTGTTGAGCGTCTCAGGGCCGGGGTAGTGTCGCAACAAAGAGAGTGCTGTTGCTCGTACAATTGCTGGTAGCAGCGCATCATCTGCCAGATTCTGTAACTCCACGCTCTTTTCAAGAGTCCCCTGCCGGGCCTTGGAGAAGACCTCTCCATAATGGGGTTTGCGCTTGGTGCCATACCATTTGTTATAACTCTCCACCACCCATTCAATGGTTTTATCCCCATGACAGTCCGTAGCCGAACAGCTGTTTGGAGTTGCAAGTTTCTCGCTCAGATCCGGGCGGGGTATCCTAAGACTATGGTCAGGTCGATAATCGACTCCCATATAATAGCGGCCCGGCATATGGCATTTCACACAGAGATGCCCATCACTTGGTTTTCCCTTGTACATTTCTTTGTGAAAATGATGGGTCTCAGTATCATACTCATCTTTTCGGTGACACTGGAGGCAGAGTTCATTTTTCTCAGCATGGGTTTTTATACTATGGGGATCATGACAATCACTGCACTTCACACCATTTTTATACATTTTTGACTGGGTGAAGGAACCGTACACATACACCTCTTCTAAAATCTGGCCGTCAGGGTAATAAAGCCCTTCATCGAGGAGGCTGGGCACCATTTTGTCGAGCAGTTCCCCCTCACTATGATCATTATCGCCTAGCTGAAACCGCCTGGAATGACAAGGAGCACAGAGGCTTACCATTTTTTTAGCAGGGAGGTCTCTTGTGGTAACAGTAAGACCGGCATTTTTAAGTTCCGGTCTACCCATGGCCGGTTTTTCGGCCCAATCCCTATGTTTAGAAGCAGGACCATGGCATGCTTCGCAGCCCACATTTATTTCCGACCAATTTGTTGAGTAACTATTGCTTTTCTTGTCGTAGTTTTTCTGTAGAGTTGTTGAGTGGCACTCTGCACACATCCCATTCCAGTTTTGCCCACCCTTAGTCCAGTGGAGCCAATCGGAAGGACCATCCACCTCATAGGGAGGGAGGCGGTACCAGACCTTTTTTTTGTCATCCCAGGCAATATTAAGGCATTGGAGTCTACCTCCATTAAAGGGAATCAGGTATTGCTGCAGCGGGTAAACGCCAAAGGTATGGGTGATCTCAAAACGTTCTACAACACCATCCCCGTCCTCAGTCTCGACAAAGTACTTTTCAGCCTTCTGAAAAAACCTGCTTGTAACACCTGAATATTTGTCAAAATAGACAGCATCATTGAAGTCCCCTCTAACTATTTCATCAGTGGCTACAGCCATTGCAAGATCATGGTGGGAGTTCTCCCACTTCTCATAGACTCCTTTATGACAGCTGGCACACGCCTTACTGCCCACAAAATGGTTCTCTTGCTCTTCAACCACTGCAATGTTATGTCCAGAACGCTGTAAATAGAAGAAAGGGCTCAACAGGATTAAAATTGCACCAACACAGGCAAGCCACAACCATGGTTTAAGGCTGGATTCAGATGCTGTTATATTTTTCTTACTACCTTTTCCGTCCGTCATCTTACACTCTTGTCGTTTGAGTTGAGGAAAAGGAATCCCGCCGCAAAGGCTTTGAAATATCTACACGCACAAGCCCGTTTTCAAGAAATACCGGGAAGTAATCAAGGGGACGAAGGGCAGGTGCAGTCAAGACGTTCCCCTGTAAATCAAAGGTAGAACCATGGCATGGACAGATAAATTTATTTTGATCCTCATCCCAGGGTACTGAACAACCAAGGTGAGTACAGGATTTTGACAGGGCAAGAAAACTACCATCCTCAAGACAGGCAAGATGAAACTGACCCTGGGGGACCGCAGTTACCGTTCCAGGAGCAAACTCTGCGACCATTCCGACATCTATTAGCTTTGTACTCGTATCTGTTGTTAAACGACCAGAAGAGCGCAGTACACGACTTGTAAGCCACCCCATTTCGATCACAGCAAGAACACCAACTATTTTCCAGAACCAGCGAATGACCGACCTGCGCCCCATTGTTTCTTCTGCCGAATCTGAGGATTCATTCTCTGTTGGGATTTCTTCTGTATTCATGGGTAATGTATTATTTCAGTTTCAAAAAGGATAGACAAGGGCCATTCCAGCACCTCTAAACCAGATACCTATGGCAGTAAGGGAGACAATGATCGCAATGTTCGCCACAAATACTGCCATCACACCTTCGGGCCTTGTAAAGGCAAAAAAATGAGTCACAACGAAATACAACAATACCTGTAAAAATATGAGTAATCCAAGGGGGAAAAGCCCCCTATATAGCCAAAGATCATCTGCCTGCACAGAACCCTCCCCATGAAGCAGCTGCTCATCAAAGATAACGACCATAAAGGTCATAATACTCATCATCAGAAAAACATTTACAACGAGACGTTTGCCCCTACTGCCGCCAAACCATACCCCGCCAGGTAATGTGGTTCCTTTGATATACGGAATAACTCCAAGAAAAAGAAGCATTAGGGCAGGTATAAGACAGATTGCAACGGTGGGGTGTAAATGGAGGAGCAGCTCCTGCAGCCCCATAAAATACCAGGCAGCTTTTGCAGGATTTGGGCTTTCACCTGGATTTGCTGGTCCAGCCAGTGGCGCATCCACAAGGGATGAAAAGATACAAACCAGCGCAACAATAACAGTCGCTGTTGCAAACTCCCGGCTGATAAGATGGGGAACAACAGCTATCCGTTTACCATTAGCCTCCTGACGAATCAAACCTCCTGCTTTTCGTACAAGCCAGAAATGAAATACTAACAACACAACAATGATAAGAGGAATCAAACCAACATGGAGCCCGAAAAAGATATGCAGGGTGGTAGCACCCACTTCACGACCGCCCCTGAAGAGCAGGGCCAGTTGTTCACCTATTACAGGAACATATGACAACATATTGGTAAATATTGTCACCGCCCAATAGGCCAGTTGATCCCATGGGAGGAGGTAGCCTGTGAAGTTTGTGAAAAGTAGAAGAATAAAAAGACAGATTCCAACAAGCCAGTTCATCCGCCTTTTCCGGTCTATGGCTCCTGTAAAAAAAACCCTGAGCAAATGTAAAAAACTCATAATGACCAGCAGGTTGCCAGACCAAAAATGAACATTGCGGATAAAGCCACCCACCTCCCCGACGTTGTACAACTGTTGGATGGAAGAATATGCGGACTCAGGTTGGGGAGAATAGGAAAGAAGTTGGAGTAAACCACTTATCACCATCACACTAAAAAGGGTTGCGGCCATTCCGCCTAAACCTAAACTGAGGCCAAACCTCAGTGTGGACTCAGGGATTGTGCGCGGGTGCAAGTGGAATAAGAAGGCACTGAATATGTTTGGTCGAACTATTGGCGGTTTCATCTCTTTTAAATGTTCATAGTATACTGGAAATACAAGATCTATACCTACTAACAGAAACAATCATTATGAGCAACAGGAATGGTCTTTTGGGATACCCGCCATAGACGTGAGACTACCAGTGAGGTGTGGTTATTTCCCCCTTTGCAATTATTAATGCCAGCCTGCAAAGGTCTTGTGCCCCAGACAACTGAGAAATCTGATTGCACCACATTTTCCAGCTCATCTGCTCCTTCTTTATTTTTCAATAGTATACTCAATGTGCCTGATACTATGAGTTATGATCGTTCTGACATGTTAGCTTTGGTACAACACAAGTTCCGATTACCTGTGCCATTAGAAAAAAAGTATGATAAAGTAATTGTAATCAAAATGTACTTGTCCATACAATATCACTATTGAATATCAACCGATCGGATATTCTCTTTCTCTCTGATAATACAACGAAAAACGGCAACACTATTTCCCAATGATGCGAATTATTATATTCTTCATAATTATTATGACGTTTTCTCCAGCCTTTGTATGCGCCAGCTCCACTGATCCTGTCACGTTAAAAGTTGGTGTGTTATCTTTTCGCTCCTATGAAAACACCAAAAAGAAGTGGCAAACCACGATTGATCATCTCAGCAAAACCATTCCCGGATATAATTTTCAGTTGCTTCCCATGAACTATACAGAGATAAACCCTGCGGTTCAGGAGAAGACAATTGATTTTATCCTTACCAATACCGGTCATTACATCGAACTTGAGACTAATGAAGGAATCAGGCGGATGGTGACTTTGGTAAAATCCAAAGATGGGATTGCTCTTAAAGAATTTGGCGGAGTCATTTTCACCCGGGCAGATCGTGATGACATCAACAGTTTGACAGATTTAAAAGGTAAGGAGTTTCTTGCAGTCAAAAAGAGTTCTCTTGGCGGCTTCCTCGTAGCCTGGGAACAGTTTTTAATACATGGCATTAATCCCTTCTCTGATCTTGCAAGCCTTACCCAGAATGGGCTTCCCCAGGATAACATCGTTTTCAAGGTTCTCAGGGGAGAGGCTGATGCGGGAACAGTTCGAACCGGTGTTCTTGAAAATATGGAGAGTGAAGGAGAGGTATCACTCTCAGATTTCAAGATACTTAACCAGAAATATACCGGTGGTTTTCCCCTTATTCACTCCACCAAATTATATCCGGAATGGCCATTTTCAAAACTATCCCATGTTGAGGATGAACTTGCAGAAAAGGTGGCGGACGCTCTGCTTACTATCGAGGATGATAGCCCCAGTGCCAAGGCAGGCAGGTATTTGCGTTGGGTGGAACCGCTAGATTACCAATCGGTTCATGACCTGTTTACAACACTCAATACCGGGCCGTATAAAAAGTTTCGATCCTTCACCTTTACTGATGTAATCAAAAAGTACCTGTTCGAAAATGTTATAGCTTTTCTTATTCTACTCGTTGCCATCGCTTTTCTTATTCGAATAGTTCAACTTAACACATCCCTGAAGAAGGCATTATCGGAGGTCCAAACATTGCAGGGGTTTATCCCAATCTGCTCTTCATGCAAAAAAGTTAAAGATGACAAAGGCTATTGGGATCAGGTTGAAATGTATATTACGAAACATTCCGAGGCAAAATTCAGCCATGGGTACTGTCCTGACTGTTATAAGCAGGAGACCAAAAAACTGAGAACAGTCAAAGAGGAGTCAAACAAATGATACATATTCCTGACGTTCTTGTTACATGTCAGGAGAAGACGTCCTGTCTCTATTGAATCTAGCTTCATGGCCAGCGGACCGCACCGGTCATGAAGTAAAAAAAAGTTGTTTACTATTTCTCCCCAGGATAGACAACCTTCCAGTCTTTTTTCATATCAACAACCGTCCAACCTTTAGCTTTTGCTTCATCAAGACCTTTATCAAGACCTCCAATGTGAGAGTCTTTGTCGTAGGCCCATTCACGCTCCCCATCGGTGTGATGAACATATAGAGCAAAACTTGGACCTTCTCCGCCAGTTGTCCATTGGAGCATCTGTAGATCACCGTCAGAATTACCAAAAGCAGCGATGGGACGGCGGCCAATATGTGCGTTAATTCCTATGGGCTTACCTTCTTTATCGTCTATAAAACCCAGTTCAGGCAACCGTACAAGCACCGGCTTACCGTCTCTTATTTCAAATTTTGTTTTGACACTGCTCCCCACAACCTGCTCGGGAGGGATACCGTACACCTCCTCAGTCCAGGGACGCATAAACTCAATCCCTCCACCTGAAACAATGTAGGTTTTAAAATCGTTGGCCCGCAGGTAGTTGAGTAACTCAAGCATCGGTTGGTAAACCATCTCGGTGTATGGTCGATTTGTCGTGGGATGCTTTGCACGAGTAAGCCACTCTTTCACCAGTTGCTCAAACTCGGTGGTGGTCATACCTGTATGGGTTGTCATCACAAGTTCTATAATTGCCTCTTTCCCTCCAGCAAAAGCAGCTTTCACATCCCCTTTTAAAATTGAGGCGAACGGCTCTTTTGTTTGCCATTCAGGATGCTCTGGCGAAAGCGCTTTGACACGGTCTATGGCAAAAAAGAGTTGAAAATACATCGGCTGCTCAGCCCAGAGTGTTCCGTCATTATCAAACACCGCGATACGCTCAGCGGGTGCAACAAATCCAGGCCCGCCTTTTTCAGTAACCTTCGAGACAAATTCCATAACAGACTGCTTAGCTTTACCTTCGTTCCAAGAAGGTAGTACTTCTGCCGCCAGAGCAGTTGCACCCCCAGAAAGTCCCAGGAAAATAGTAAGAATAAAGACAAAGGGTAATGGTCGTCTCATAGTCATTTAGTTTCTCCTTATTTATTGTTAGTACCCCTTCGGATAGAATATTCAGAGTCTTGTTCAGGGATTACATAAAGTGTTCGACCTGAGGTCTGTAGGCGTGCTTCTGGGGGCATGCAGCATGGTCACTGTCATCACTCACATCCCACTCAAGCCAAGAGCTGCCCGAGTGGTGTATAACTACCTTGGTAATTTTACTACTTCCTCTGATACTCAATATTTTCTTTTGCATACCCCGCTTGAAACTCAGGAAGGCTTGAGACTTCTGTAACCATTCTCTCCACATTATCACCAAGGGGAATATCGATACCTTTGAACGCCTTACCCCAACTTACATAAACCGCCGCCAGATAGTCCACTATTGTTGGCTCATCACCGGTAATATATTTCTTTGTCTCTAATTCTTTATCAAGAATTGCCCATAAATCGGTTACACCGGAAACCAGTTGTTTTAATATCACCTGTTTCTCAGCATCATCAAGTTGAACCCGAAACAAAATAGCAAACATTTTTCCATAAGCAGGATGCAGCGTTGCATAGTCAAACATCAGCCACCTGAGAAACTCTGCTTTCGTGGAGAGATCTGTTGGCAGCATTGGAGAATTGTGTTTCTCCAGAAGATACAGAACAATTGCTGCTCCTTCTGTGATAATCTGTCCATCTGGAGTTTTCAGTGCAGGCACCTGATTTGTTGGTACTATCTCCGTATAATTCTCAACATCTTCGCGCTTAACCGCAACATAATCAAGCTGCATCTTTTCCATAAGAACAGTAATGCCGGAGGAACAGGAACCTGGAATCGTATAAACTGTGTACATGACATCTCCATTTGTATGTTATTAATATTGTATACATTCGCAATGCTAACTGGAAAATACAGTAAATTTATCAACAGCAATGAATAGCGTACTGAACTATCAATAGCTCATCCTATGTAATAATCACTACTGGCAAGCACACAATAGTTTCCCTTAAAAGGAGGATAGATTCCCAAGGGCCACTCTTTAATTCACTTGCATTATTTCGTTTATTAAGCAATTACATCTTCTATCTATACGCAGAAACAACCACCCATAAAACGACTCCAATGGTCTGATATGAAAAAAATCCTCATCATTTTCGCCCACCCTGTCTTTGTCAGGTCTAAAATAAATGCAGCCATGCATAAGGCGGTTGCCACCCTTGAACATGTGACCTTCCATGATCTCTATAGTTGTTACCCTAACTTCTTAATAGATGTCGAACACGAGCAGCGCCTGTGCACCGACCATGATGTTATAGTTTTTCAACATCCGTTTTATTGGTATTCCACTCCTTCTATTATGAAGGAATGGCAGGATCTTGTGCTGCAGCATAACTGGGCATATGGGTCAAAAGGTAATTTTCTTAAAGATAAGTACTTCCTCCAGGCCCTTACTGCAGGGGCAACGGATGAGGCATACCAGCATAGCGGGGAAAAACGAACAACCATTCCAGAACTGCTTGCTCCATTTCAAGCTATGGCAAGGTTATGCCAGATGAAATGGCTTCCTCCGTTTGCAGTGCTTGGTGTCCAGCGCGGCATGCCGGAAAATCAAATACAAAGCTACGCCGAAACATATCGCAGAGCTATCATTAGCCTGGGTGATACCGATACCAACTTGTCCGCCCTTGAAAACGCCGACAACCTCTGTGATTTTTTCAGCCTTGACCAATCAAAGGAGATATGATGGAACACTTTCTTCTCCAACTGTTCATATTTTTAACTGCCGCATCAATTGCAGTCCCCCTTGCCAAGAAGTTTGGTCTCGGTTCTGTCCTGGGTTATCTGGTCGGAGGAATTGTCATCGGCCCATACGGTTTGTCACTGATTGGCGAAGTTAAAGAAGTGATGCATTTCACTGAGTTTGGCGTAGTAATGATGCTGTTTCTTGTGGGTCTTGAACTCAGGCCCTCTCTGCTCTGGCAGATGCGATTACCAATCCTTGGAATGGGGGGAGGCCAGGTCATTTCGACCAGCATCCTCTTGTCTCTTATTGGTGGAATCTACCTACCGTGGCAGCAGGCAGTGGCTGTTGGAATGATCCTGGCACTCTCTTCCACCGCAATTGTGCTACAAACCATGCGGGAAAAAGGGTTGATGAACAGTGAGGCGGGCAAATCCGTTTTTTCAGTACTGCTCTTTCAGGATCTTGCAGTTATTCCAATCCTTGCCATTCTACCCCTGCTGGCCCTGGAAACGAGTCATGGACTGGAACAGCACAGCACAGCAATGTTCGATATCACAACCCTTCCCGGCTACCTGCGGGTTATTATCACTTTTTCTGCCATCGTTTTCGTATTTTTTATCGGTAAATATGCAAGCAGACCTATATTTAGGACCATTGCCAAAACCAGGGTTCGAGAGGTATTTGTTGCGGCAGCCTTAGCCATGGTAGTTGGAATATCACTACTTATGACCATGGTCGGGTTATCCCCAGCTCTAGGAACCTTTCTAGCAGGTGTTGTTCTGGCGGACAGCGAATATCGACATGAACTGGAAAGCGATATAGAACCATTCAAAGGCTTACTGCTCGGTATATTTTTTATATCCATTGGAGCCAGTCTAAATTTTATGCTCATTGGTGATAACCTCCTGTTGATCGGCACCCTTGTTCTTGGACTCATAGTTCTCAAAGGTCTGATCCTTCTTATAATCGGTTTTATATTCAAAATTGAAAAACGATCCAGATATCTATTTGCCACAGCTCTGGCTCAGGGAGGAGAGTTTGCCTTTGTTCTGTTTCAAGTTGCCAAGACCCATGGAACACTATCCAGTGAAGTCATTGATCCACTGGTATCAGCTGTTGCAATATCCATGTTTTTAACGCCAATCCTCTTTATCGCCCACGACGCAATCAGTGCAAAATTCGCGACAAACGATGAACTGGCCAAGCCGGACGACCAGATCGACCACACCGGACATAAGGTTATTTTAGCAGGCTTTGGCAGACTTGGAACTGACCTTGGCAGACTCCTTATATCCGCAGGCATCAAACCGGTAATCATTGATAATGATGCAGCTAATGTTGACGTATTACGACGGTTTGGCTTTGAGGTGTATTATGGAGATATGACCCGCGTGGATTTGCTGGAAGCTGCAGGAGCTGAAGAAGCTAAGCTTATCGTTGTGACGGTGGGTGATGCTGAAAAAGTAGCAACACTGATTGATCTCACCAAAAAACATTATCCCCATTTAAAGATCGCCGCAAGTGCCACTGATCGAGGATCTGTATATGACCTTATGGACGAAGGCATTACCACAATACGAAGGGAGACCTTTGACAGCGCTCTGGCCCTTGGCCAGGACGTGCTTGAATTACTTGGTTTAAACCCATATGAGGCGTATAAACGAACCCGCCTATTTAAAAAGAAGGATGAGGAGATCCTTCCTGATCTCTACCAAATTCATCGCCACGAGGACGAGTCTGTCTATGTCTCCAAATATCAAAAACATAACGACGACCTGAGTGATCTCTTAAAATTTGACGAACATACAAATTTCCAGGAGATTGATCTGGCCTGGGCCGGGGTAAGAGAAGAAGATGTAGTAGACGAAGAGCTTGCCTGATTGAGGTAAACATCTGTCCCCAAGGGTTCTGGAGATCATATGATTAACTCATTATTTCAAACGTTACGCTACACTGTTTGGAAGGACGGTTCTCACACACTTTTTTGTCACCCAACGAATAACCTCAACAAAGAGATCACCGGGGGCGATCGGTTTTGAGATATGACCATTCATACCGGCTCTAAGGGAACGTACCTTATCTTCTTTCATGGCATTTGCCGTCATGGCCAAGATGGGTAAATCTTTATATTGAGGATTTTCACGAATTTTTGCTGTTGCTGTATACCCGTCCATCTCATGGATTTGGATATCCATAAGTATACAGAAAAAATCATTTTCCTTTATTATCTCGAATGCCTCTAGACCATTACTTGCAGCAGTCATCAAACACCCTGCCTGCCTGAGTATCCCTTGTGCTACTTTTTGGTTTATTTCGTTATCTTCCACAAGTAGAATCTACCCCCCGACTAATACCTCAATACCATTAATTATATTGAGTGAATCTTTCTGTAACATATTAATATTACTTACATAGTCATACTATTCTGGATTGAGATTTGTTCCAAGAGCCAGGTAGGCCATCCCAATTATTGCGTTCATGGGAGACCCGATCTCTCCTACCGTTGTGCGCCCGACAACAGGGCATAAAAATTCCTTATTAATCGCATCCGCTATCTTTTCAAGATCATATTGCACTGAACAAAAAAAAAACCAGTAAATATTTATTTCCTTAACCATTACCTGCATCAGGGTCTATAATATTGGTACAAACGACTTAAACCTGAGTTTCTCAGCTTCTAGTCAATTTTAAAACTGAGCTAAGACGTTTGACATAACAACATATTACAAATCGATCTCATTCTATTTGTTCGACCAGTATCAAATGAAACTAATCCAAACTATACATACTGCGTTCATCTCCGCCACCCGCTCAGACAGGCTTTCCAAGCTCGAGAGTATCCGCTTTCAGTACTACTCTCTGTTTTTGATGTTTGGTATCCCTTTGATGGTTATTTTCAGTCTCATTAATATAATAAGCAGGAGTTACCTGGTCTCCGTGCTGGCAACACTCTCTGCCTTTGCACTCGCTTCCGGCTGGTTATTTATTAAATACAGCAGGAAAGGCGTTATAGTTTATCGAATAAATTCGGGAATTTACCTTTTAATGCTGTGCTATCTGCTGATATACGGTGGGCATGGAGGGTCAAAAGTTTTATGGATATACACATTCCCCCTTGTCTCATTTTTTCTCTTCGGTAAAGGTGAAGGTACAATCTGGAGCGCTGTCACCATAACTATCCTTTCTGTGCTCCTCTATTATCCGGATCATATTATCAATATCTACCCCTACCATAGTGAATTCAAAATCAGACTGATTGCATCCTATGCCACTGTAACCGGGATAGCATTTTGGCTGGAACATCTTCGCTACCACTACAGCACAAGCCTGGAAGACAAGAACAAGGCACTCAATGATGAAATTGTAGAACGAAAGAAAATTGAAAAACAGCACCAACAGCTTATGCTTGAAGTTCAAGCCGCCAACCAGGCAAAAAGTGAATTTATCGCCAACATGAGTCATGAGATACGCACCCCGCTTAACGGTGTAATCGGCATGACATCAATGTTACTCGACACCAAACTGGATAAGAGTCAACAGCATTATGCCAACACTCTCCGCAACAGCGGAGAATTTTTGCTCACTATTATCAATGACATTCTTGATGTATCAAAAATTGAAGCGGGTAAATTTGAACTCAATATCCGCCCCTTTAAACTGCGCGAAATGCTAGACCGGTTTGTGGATATCGTCACCCGAAAAATTTACAAAAACAATGTTGAACTCGTTGTCTGGGCTGAGCCAACCATCCCATCGTGCCTTTCCGGGGACGTCGACAGACTGCAACAGATCCTGCTCAACCTTACCAGTAATGCTCTAAAATTTACCCCTGAGGGCAATGTTACAGTTAAGGTAAGCAGGCATGATGAAACCCAGTCTCACATAACACTACGTTTTTCCGTGAAGGATACTGGTATCGGAATAGCCCAGGATGATCAATCCAAACTCTTCCACAGCTACAGCCAAATTGACACTCCCACTACACGAGAATACTGCGGCACCGGGTTAGGCCTTAATATTTCAAAACAGTTATGTCATCAAATGGGAGGCAGCATCGGCGTTAACAGCTCTATTGGGAAGGGTTCTGAATTTTGGTTCATTACCCGATTTGAAAAAGATCTCCAGGAAATTGATGACGAGATCTCATCACCTCCTCTCCATGGGAAATCCACCTTAGTTGCAACTGAAAATGATATCCGCGGGGAAATGATTGAGGCATATTTGACCCACTGGGGAGCCTCTGTACAAAGAGCATCTTCTCCTGAGATATTGCTACAAAACCTCAGAGAGACTGCAGATAGAGAGAAACCGATCCTGCTCATTATTGACCAGACATACATTGAGGCATCTTCTGCAAACTTTTTTGAGCAATTGCTGGAATTAATTAACATAGAAAAACAGCAGTTAATTCTTCTTCAAGAGGAAAACGAGCCTATTCAGAATGTTTCAGAGACTGACTTCAAACATATTTTTATAATCAATAAGCCAATCAGATATTGGGAATTGAAAAGTCTCTGCTCTAACCGTAAGATTTTGTATACAGAAGTAACTTCTTCTGTCCCAGCGCCTACGCAAACTTCCCCAAAAAAACTTTCCTGGGATAAGTACAACATCTTACTTGCAGAGGATAATCCAATAAACACAGAGGTTTTACTGGGTTTACTCAACAAAATTGGCCTTGCAAATGTTGATACCGTTGAGAATGGCATTGAAGTCCTCTCTGCCCTTGAAAAAAAGACCTACCAGCTCATTCTCATGGATATATCCATGCCAAAAATGAATGGAATCACAGCAACTGAGAAGATCAGAAACGACACTTTCACAGCTAACTCGAACCAGATTCCTATTATTGCCCTTACCGCCCACGCCATAGCCGGGGATAGAGAAAAATGTCTGAAGGCCGGAATGAACGACTATCTGACAAAACCTGTTAATCCAGAAGACTTACTCTATAAGCTGGAGATCTGGCTGCAAACATCCAACGGTAAGACCACTGAAACAAACGAGGCAAGCATGACACCCCAGAGTACAACGCACTTTGAAGACCTGACCCAGTTTGACTACAATGCACTTTTAAATCGAATGCTTGGGGATGAAGAACTGGTACGAGGCGTCCTCAAACTGTCTTTCACAGAAGTACCAGAGCAACTGGAACAGCTTTCTGAAAGTATCAATGCACGTGATTATGAAAACTCAGGTAAACGTGCCCATAAACTCGCCGGTGGTCTAGCCAACCTCGCAATGAACAGGATGCATGCCATGGCCAAAGAAATTCAGCACCAATGTAAAGATCAGAATCTAGAGCGAATAGAAGAGCTTTTATCTCTGCTGAACAGCGAATTTGAAGAGGTTCAACATACTGTTTCACAACTCTCGTAATAAAAAAGGCAGATCTCACCTTTATGGAGAGACCTGCCTTAATGTTGCTTTAATTCAGGTTTAATTGAAATTATTTAAACTTCAACTCAAGTGTCTCAGTATGATAAAGATGGTTGATTTGTGAGTTGTCAAACACTGCTATACCAAAGGGGTAGCTCTTTGACTTGTCGGTGAATTGGACATCCTGAGTTTCAACGTTTTCACCTTCAGTTATAAGATGCCGGACGACTTCCAGAGTCCATACACCATCTTTGTATTCATTGCGTGACAAAATATCTGCCCTGCCACCCATCATTGGAGATATTGTGATACCGGGAACGACATCGCCAGCCTCATAGGTATCTACAAAGGGAACCCTTTTGGACGGAATCACGTAGTACATTTCATCTGCTGTGGGCTTAAGGTTCATGAATGCAGGGCCGGACTTATCAGCGTTATCATTATTTTTGTAACCACCTTTTCCCGTGTCACCCTTTCTTCCCCAGCCCTTATTCTTTTTGGGATCCGTATTGTTGTCCACATACTGATCATCCCACATGCCCATTGGCAGAGAGCGTACATACTTCGCATGCCACATATCAATGGTTTGGTCAGCAGAATCTGTATATTTACGACCTGCTGAACTATCGCCTGGCTCATCAAGGTGGCAGGCAATCATACAACCGTCTGTGTCAAATCCTTTGGTACTGATATCCCAAAACATCGCGAACTTATCTTCATAATAGGTATTGTCGTGGCCCGTATCATCTTTGTTAGCCATCTTTTTCCAGCTACCATCTTCCTGCTTAATCCATGGAAAACGTTCCAAACTTTTACTTGAATCCTTATAGGTAATGAGAAAATAAATACTGTTCTCATCATAGAGTGACTTGATGGTTACATCAGTCTTTTGCATACCGGTATAACCGTTATTTGGTTCATACGGCAGTTCATCGACCGTAACCGTAATACCTTTTGCTGCACTCCAGGCCTTGTCAGCCATACCATCAAGAACAATCGCACTGTCCGCTTTTGTGCTAATGAGCGTCTGATCTGCAGCCATTGCCGAACCAGTGAGCACTACCAACCCTGTCAATGTAAGAATTCCTAAGTTTTTCATGAGCCTCTCCAATTGAAGATTTATAAAGATTCTTAAGTTCTTAAACCATTGCTACATTGTAGGATCTCAGGCGAAAAATCTCTAGATAAAGCTTACTCACAGACAGGGCAGTTCTGTGAAATAAACTTCACAAACCAGACCTATACATTTGATCTGTCATAGAATTTGTTTTGACAGAACAGACAGACAACCAACCATTTTTTCTCCTTGAGGAGTGAGATTGTACAATTTGTCCCGATCATGGGAAACCAGGCTATTCGTTTTGAGATTTTTCAAATGAAAATTCATCTTTGTGTGATCACCGATGTGCAGATGGCGGGTAATATCCATGAATTTCATCCCGCCCTTACTGGAAAGTAAGGTTAAAATATTTCTTCTAATCTTATTGGACAAACAGGCCAAGGCATCATCCATATCAAGACCAGCCATTTGCTGTTCAAATTTTAATTCTTCAAGGCCTCGGCGGACCATGACGAGCAGATCCTCTCTTTTAAAGGGTTTTTCTAAATAGTCATCGGCACCACTTTTCATTGCATTTACTGCATTTTCAACAGTGGAGAATGCTGTGATCATAACAATTTTAATCTGTGGATGTTCTTTTTTCAAAATCGGAATAAAGGCCATACCACCCATACCAGGCATCATGTTATCCACGATAGCCAGGGAGGGGATTGGCTCATCAGTCCCCTGTAACGCTGCCTCTGCAGTTTCGAAAACACTCACTATAAAACCGTTATCTTCAAGAATCTCACTGATACTCTCCCTTAGATCCCTGTCATCATCGATTACCCAAATATGTTCACTCATAATTTGCCACCACTGGTAATGTAATGGTTACAACTGCACCACCGAGTTCGCTGCTCACAAGGGTAATATCCCCCTTGTGCTGCTTTATAATATTATAGCACACAGATAACCCAAGCCCCGTGCCCCTGCCAACCTCCTTGGTCGTGAAAAACGGGTCAAAGACCTGGTTTATATGAGCCGGATGTATGCCATGACCTGTATCTGTAATCTCCACCACTATATCATTTGCTCGTCTGGAGGTTTCGACGTCGATCAGATCTTCCTCCTCACAGGCATCAAGACTATTCATCAAAACGTTAATAAAGACCTCTTGAAGCTTATATGGAATACCACTGATATCTGGCACTTGTCCCAGACGCAGTTTGATTATAGAACCAAGTTTCTGACTTTTTATAAGAAGAATACTGGACTTGATCATTTCATTAATATTTACAGCCTCAAAGGTGACGTCACTCTCCCTTGAAAAATGTAGTAACTCTTTGGCAATGGAGGACGCCCTCACAATATTGCGATCAATTGAGTCCAGCTTTCGATCTATCTTTTCCTCTCCCCCGACCAGATCTTTTAGCATTTCAAGATTGAGGAATACATTGGAAAGAGGGTTGTTGATTTCGTGCGCGATGCCTGCCGCCAATATTCCCATGGAAGTCAGTTTTTCAGATTGTGCAAAGCGCTGTAATTGTTCATCAACCAGTTTTCTCTGTTCAAGACTAAACACAGAGAGAGCATTTATGGTGAAAAACATGATAAGAAAAGCACTCCCTCCTCTGACCATGATGATGGTGATATCAACTACGGGGATGACATACCCTGAAGGAAGTAGCCCTGTAAATATGGCGTAGAAAACCATAAAAACACCAGCGAAAATAAAATTCACAGCTACTTTTTTAGAAAAAGCTAGAACCGTTCTGGAATAGGCAATAAGACCAACTCCAGCCAAAAGACCACCTGGGAAAGCAACCATCCTCCGGACATTAAAATCTGTTCCAACACGAACATCATAATAGAGTGCTACAGATAGTAAAATGAGAACCAGGCAACCAATAACAGACTTAGTCACCGTAGGCGTCGTCTCAAGAATCTGATCTCCATAAAACGATATCAAATTGAGAAATATTCCAAAGTACAACAGAAAAAGAAAAGAGAGACCGACCAACAACAAACGGAACATGGAAAAAACTGGAGAAACGATACCAGGTATAATTTGTTCAAGCAGCTCAAACCATTCATGAAATCCATGGGTAATGCCAAAAAAAGCCAACAACCAGAGTATTCTGGCAATGCCCAGTTCACTCTGACGAATATCCCGTGACAAGATAGCAACCCCTAGGGTGAAGAAGGCCAGACCATACAACAAATAGAGTATGAAATTCCAAGCCACACATTCCCCCAAGGTCAAAGGTGCACAACAACTTACAGTTTCATTTTATGTTACCTGTACAAGTCACTATAAGAATTAAATTCAATTTTTGGTTAATACCCAGGATTTATCTGTAACATACAGGACACTCACTGCTTGAAGAAACTATTTCGTTGCATGCAACAAGGCACCTACGGCAAATGCTGCAGGTGCCTTAAAAAAAATAAAAAACAGATATTTCCGCAAATTCATGAACTATTTTTTAAGCGTTCTATCAAGGTAAACGCTAAAGCGGCCTGTTCATTTCTACTGAGCCCCTGCTCTATTTGTTGTAGGTGATATTCTATTTTTTTTGACGATTCAGTATCATCAGTACGTAAACGATTGGCTTCCTGCATCTGTTCTTCATTAATACAAAAGACCGACTTGCCACCGAGTAGTGGAATTGGATTAGCAATCACAGCTCGTCCCTCCTTGCTCAATGGTTGGATATCCTGCCAGAGTAAAACTTGCACCACAACCACAGGAGGACTCGTTGCTCTCGTTCCGAAAACGATACCCCACCGAAATCAGATCCGATGAATAGTCGATTTCTAGTCCGTCAAGATACTGAAGACTTTCACTATCTGAAACGACCCTCACCTCATCATCCTGATAGGCAATGGTTTCACCCTCCCACATGAGTTCTGCAATCTCCGCCTCATATGTCATACCTGCACATCCGCCGATTTTAACAAGAATTCTGACAAAGGCATCACCGTTGAGCCCTTGTTGTTTTAGCATCTTGCGTGCTTTATCTGAAATTGTAATCATTCTATATTATTCCCATTATGGGTTTTGCATATTGTTATTCTCGCGTACTGATCTGGCAGTACTCTCTCAATCTGACAAGCAGATTCACACATACTATAGATATTGCTCAAAAGAAATAAAGAGGCTCCCGCAACTATTGCTTGAGTCAAGGGCTACTATCTCACTGTAGTACTGGTTTTTTTGTTCTATTTTAAATCTATAACGCCCTTGAGTCACTACAACCATACACCCTTACATATTGAACTGCGCCAACCGCATCAATTTAATTTTTTAATTAAATTTGATTTTCTCATCTTTTGCTGTAAAGTAGTGCTCTATTCACATAACAGGAGGAGCATAACCGTGAAGATAAACCGAAGGACATTTATTACCGGAACCGGTGCTGCGGGAGCCCTTGCTATACTGCCAAAAAGCAATGTTCAGGCAGCAATTACAGATGACTCCTATGCCACCCTAATAGATCTTGAAAAATGTGATGGCTGTAGCGCCTTTGATACACCACGCTGTGTTGCAGCCTGCCGGCTGGAAAGAAGTTCCTCCTTTCCAAATCCTGCAAAAGAAGAACTCAGAGACTACTGGCCACAGAAAAAGCATGAAGACTGGTCAGGCAAAAAGCAGATCTCAGACCAGTTCACACCATATAACTGGATTTTTCTCCAAAAAGTGACCGTTGGTGACAGGGAAATCTCAATTCCCAGGCGCTGCATGCATTGTGATAACCCACCTTGCGCAAAGCTGTGCCCTTTTGGTGTTAAACATAAGACGGCAGAAGGACCTGTATACATTGACCACGATCTCTGTTTTGGTGGTGCAAAATGCAGAACAGTCTGCCCTTGGCACGTCCCACAACGCCAAGCCGGCGTAGGAATATATACACTTTGGCAACGATTTTTACCTGTTGGTGGGGGCGTTATGTATAAATGTGATCTTTGCCGCGATCGACTTGCCGGGGGCGAGAAACCACACTGTATTGAGGCCTGCCCGAAACAGGCCATGATCATAGGACGACGGGATGAAATATTCGCCCAAGCCGAGGAACTCAAATCACAATATAATGGCCACATTTTTGGCAAAGATGAAAACGGCGGAACATCGACACTCTATGTTTCCCCTGTACCCTTTGATGACATCGAACAGGCATTGATGGCCCAGCCTCAAGAGAAAGGCAAAAAGAAGCTTCGCTTCAGCGTATCTGAAAACATACTGGAAAAGCAAAGAAACTGGGCACTGCTCAGTCTTGTGGCTCCAATCGTAGGTATCATAGCAGCACTGGGCCTTGCAGGTAATAGCAGCGAAGAGGATAAATAATGACAAAGGTACGCAGACACTCCCTTACTGTAAGAATGAGCCACTGGATTATTGCATTTTCCGGTATTGTTCTACTTTTCTCCGGTTTTATGCAGCTCCCCATGGGCAAGAGATATAACATAGTCAAAATTCCAGGACTGTCATGGGCCGGAAACTTTGAACTCACTCTTTTCATCCACTACATTGGGGCCGCAATATTTACGGCAGCTCTATTCTTCCATCTCACCTATCATCTCAGGCGAAAAGAATTTGCAATTATGCCGAAATCAGGAGATTTAGGTAATGCTATTCGTGGATTTCTTGCGATGTTCGGTCTTGGAGAAGAACCTCTCCACGGAAAATTTCAAGCCAAACAGCGGGTTATCTATGCCATCATTGGTTCGACCAGCCTTGTCTTGGTCATAACAGGTTTAATTAAATCATTTAAGAACTTAGGCCCAATTGTTCTAGACCCGATGTTGCTTCAGATAGTCGCCTTTACCCACACCATTGCGGGTATGTTTTTTATGATACTTTTTCTAGCTCACGTTGCAGCCTTGATGCTTAAGAACCATCGCCCCATGATTGCCTCAATGATAACCGGAATGATGGATAAAGAACACGCACGCAAACATCATCCTGACTGGAATGTGGACTAACCAACATAACATTTTGCTATCATTTCGCTGCTTGGAGACGGCTTCCCATCGTGGTCTTTTGCAAAGTCCTTATATATTTTTCAGGTCATATTCAGTGAATAATTCATTTTTAGTACCTTACTCCAGAAAAGCTGTCATAAAAAATAAGAAAACTGGAGGACCTTTTTAACATTGCGAACTTAAAATTACTTCCAGATAAGTGAACGCAGTGAGTCCTTCGAGGTACTTATCCCGTTTATCGGGGTTAGAATACACCGATCACTCTCAGACCATAACACTTTGATTCCGTCCATTTTCTTTGGCCTTATAGAGCGCCTTATCTACACGGTTCAGTAAATCATCTCCATCTTCAGGCAGTACATAACTGCTGACCCCAAAACTGCAGGTTATCATCAACGTACCGGCAAAACGTGTCTCGGCAATAATTTTCCTTAGTTTTTCGGCAAACAGCAAGGCGTCTTCCTTCTCCACTCCTGGAACAAGAACCGTAAATTCCTCGCCTCCCCAGCGGGCAAGCAAATCATTTTTGCGAATCTGTTCTTGCACCAGACCAGCCATTTCCTGCAAGACTATATCCCCTGTAAGATGACCATGGGTATCGTTTATCAGTTTAAAGCGATCAATATCGAATAAAATCAATGAGAGTGGACTCTGGTAACGATTGGCACGCGCTATTTCCATGGAAAAATGCTGATTAAAATATCCACGATTATAGATTCTTGTCAGCACATCAGTATTACTTTTGATCTCTAGAGCCTTATTGAGTTCCTCAAGGCTTGCAAGATGTTCCTGCTGAGTACATTTATAACTGGTAAAAATCTCCTGTAATTGCTGCGCGTAATAATACGCAACAATAAGTGCAACAACCACTGCAACTAAGAAGATGGTGCAGAGTAAGACGATATCATCTTTTACTTTTGTCCGAAGCTCTTCTTTTTTGGCAACAATTACAGCGTCCAAATGATCCAGATATACCCCTCTCGCAACGACCCACTTCCAATCCGGGTAATATTTGAAATATGCCATTTTACGACCTACTCCCGAACCATCCGGTTTTTTGTACCAGTAGATGCTTTCAGCTTCTCCCTTTTCCCGGATTCCTTTGAGAAACTCTTTTCTGAACTGTTTCCCCTTAATATCTGCATAACTGTCTGATATCTTTTTCCCCACAAGTTCAGGCCGATTACTATTCACAACCATGGTGGCAAAGTTATCTCCACCATCCAAATTGTGTATTTCGTAGAGAAAGAAATAATCGTTAGTCACAGCAAAACTTGATTCAAGATCTTTAGTGATGGTCTTCCTGGCAATCTCATCGAGATTGCCATAGTATTCCCCAGTAGCAATAACCCAATCCAATTGTTGAAAATAGGAGAAGTATGAAACTTTAGGATAAAGTTTTTTATCTTTATTTCCAGGTTTTACCCAGTCATAATGATAAAAACCGTGCTTTTGTTCTTTAGCCAGACGAATAATATTACGTGCTACATCAGGGTTTGTCCCAGTGTCATCTAAAAGAAAGTTCTTTCCCTCAATCCCCATGATTGCAGGGTATAAGATTGCATCACCTTTCATTGAAAGGATAAAGAAATACCCAGCCTTTTCATAAAAACGGACCGGACGTATCGCTTCTTTTATTGTATCGGCAATTTCTTCCCTACTCAGTTTCCTCTCAAGAGTGTGGTACATATTCGTTGCCATACTCTGCACTTCAGAAACTTTATTACTGAGTTCATGTTCAAGACGTTTTCCCATGCTATGGCGTAGGGAATCGATCCGAGCTACCTGCTGCGACACATCTTCTTCTAACTGTTCTCTCTGCTCACGAGTGAGTTCTTGTTCTAGAGTTACAAGATCACTTTTAAGGGAAAAAAATTCTTTGGCGATAAGCAGCCCACCGGTTGTAAAAGTGAGTAGTAAAACCATCACAATCGCGTAGATAAAACTTGTAGTGGCAATGTTCTCTTCGCGTATATATCGCATAGTGCTCTACTCTCCCAATAGACACAGTGGAGTCCTCTAGTACAGATTCTTACTTCAAATAATTGTATACCCGTAATTACAGTATAGCAACTTCAAGGTACATTGAAAAATTGGATATTTCGTTAAAGATCAAGGCATTTGTAAATTTTACCAGAGACATATACCCGATATTCCGGGGATATAGTTGTGCAAATAACAGTGATATTGAAGAAAAGACTACACTTGCCGATCGCCTTTGGTCAGAACAGCCTTGGGATTTGCCCTACTTACCCC
Source organism: Desulforhopalus glucosivorans (assembly GCF_054397165.1). Taxonomy (NCBI): domain Bacteria; kingdom Pseudomonadati; phylum Thermodesulfobacteriota; class Desulfobulbia; order Desulfobulbales; family Desulfocapsaceae; genus Desulforhopalus; species Desulforhopalus glucosivorans. The sequence continues at coordinate 4,967,559 of NZ_AP044854.1, read as the reverse complement.
ATTTTCGTCCCTGGTGTTTACCAAAAAAACGATAATGATCACGAGGGCCCAATAAGCCCAGAGCGCCCTCCCTTCCCCAAATTGAAGATCCAGCAACATCCGGATTCCGCCGCCAGTACAACTCAGCTAACTCCTTTTCCAGAACCATATCATCAGGTCTCATAACACGTGCATATATTCGACCCTCCCGTCGACCATGATGTTTATAATGATCAGCAGGCCCCTGTATCCCCAGCCGACTATCCTCCCCCCAAAACGAATCATTTCTCACATCGGGGTACCTGAGCCAATAATCCATGGCTAAAATACGCTGCTCCTGCAGGTCAGGAGCAAGTGTATCATACACCGAATTAAGATACTTCCGCTGCATCTGAAGGTCATGGTCAATAACCGGGGACTTGGACATATTGAGCAACCATAGCCCTGCACTCAAACTGCATACCAAGATAGCCGACAATAGCCTCAATCGTTTCATGGTTGAGGCTCCAATATCAACCAGTCGCTCCAACCGCCTTGGCCATCCCGCCTCACCCGAACTTGTAGAGGACTTGCAGGAACTATCCAGGTGTTCCAATATCTTTTACTGAGGCGACCAAAATCTTTCTTTATTCCACGAATCTCAAGCTGGCCATCGAGGGTCGACTCTCCTTTTCCCACCTTATATTGCAAGATATAATCAGCGTCATCATCCCCCTGCCACTGCAGGTATATTCCACCCTCAAAATCCTCATAGACATACTGACCACTTTTCTCAGGAAACACCCATTGTGGTCCACCACGAACTGTTGCCCCAAGACCATCATTACGAGGAACAATACGTGGATCAACACGACGCTGGTGGGCCGTAGCGATCTTTTGCTTAAGCGCATTTTGCAATCTAGACATAGTCTCAGGATGCTGTAAAGCAAGATTATACTGTTCCCTAGGATCATCTTTTAGATTATATAAGCGCCTCTCTTCTTTGCCATTTGATTCAATGCGCCACAGAAGTTTCCAACCATCATCAAGCATTCCATACTCATAGTACTGAATATTGTCTGGATCTTTTTCTCTGAAGCCGCCACCAGAGGTCATACCATACCAACTTGGTTTTACAGAAGAATTGAAAAAATCACGCCCCTGTAACATTTCCGGCAGAGAAATATCGAGTAATGAAAACAGAGTCACCATAACATCCATATGATTGCTCTGTTGAAAGGTTGCAGTATAACGTTGCTTTCGCAGTTTTTCAGGCAACCAGAAAAATAGAGGAACTCGAACAATCTCTTCGTGCAGATGTCCACCTCCATTGGTAGAGGCGTGGCCAACATTGCCTCGCTCGCCATGCTCATCCCCATGGTCTGCAGTAACTATTAAAACAGTCCTCGTACTCAGACCACTCTTTCTGAAAAACTCCCAAAAATCTGCAAACCAGTCATCAAATTCCCGCACATTTGCCTCGTGCAGTGCATGGATAGCCTCTAGGTCTTCTGGTTGAAATGTTACACTTCCCACGGGAATATTAGTCCTATGAATAGCGGTATTCACCCTCTCCAATGCTTCGTTGTTATCCATAATCGAGCTCATATCCACGTGGTACTCCCTCCCCGGCCTATAGGGCAGATGGGTATGGATATAGTGCTCCCATAAAAAAAATGGCTCTCCATCCAGGCCACGCTCGGTCAGCCAGAAAATAGGATCACTACCGACATCGCTGGTATCAAGGCCTAAATTTCCATAGAGATCCATAGTCATAAACCCTTGCAGCCCTGCAACTCTGTAGCCCCTTTGGTTCAATATTTTAAGTGGTAGCTCGAGATTTTCATCTACAGATTGCCCTCTGGTATGAACTCCTGTCTCAAATGGCGACAAACCACTCAATAAAGAGATCATATTTGTACCCGTCCAACCACTTACCGCCCTGTGATTTAATGAACGATACCCGTCTTCCAAAGCCTGCAGCAGGTTCGGAGTCGTATCACTCCCCACCATATCCTGACGCAGGCTCTCAACAGTCAACAAGATAACGCTTATCTGGTTAACTTTGCGATACTGCTCCATTCCCTCTTGCACAAGCAGAGAAAAAAGGACCAGCGCTGCGCTAATGAAAAATATACGACGAACCATTTATCACTACCGGGTAGATAAGAAAAAGGAAAACAATACAGTTCACAACAGTGCAACCATATTTCAGTGGCCCCTTAATTTCTGATGAATACAAAGCCCAAAGTACAACACTTCCAGAAAGAGGCAGTAGTAGCCAGTATGGGATGAGTTCTTGCCGATACGCCATAAGAGGAAAGACAAATGCAATAACAGAGAAACACAGCCAGACAAGATAGGCTGAGGCTATCGTTAAATCATTACGCTCAACAGTCTTCTGATCATTTTTTTCAGGCCGGAGAAAAAGCGACCCACCGTGCCAGATAAGTCCCCCTCCCAACGCCGCACAAGCATTCACAATCATATCTCTAAGACCATAGGTCCGGGAGGGATGAAGGCCTTGGAGCAACTCATCATGGAGCCCAAACATTATCGTTGCCAGAACAGAGAAAAACAGCAGTAGTCGACCTTGGAGATGGTACGACATAGTATAGCGTACCAGGCAAACCAGAATCATATACTCTATGACGTGAACCCTCTTAACAGGAAACTGACCGTCAGGCAGGGTAAGAGCGAAGATACAGCCAAACCCACCAGCCCAAACCATGGGCCAATGTACCTTACATGTCGTTACTCTTCTTCTGGAGTAATACAGGAAAACCGTAACAACAAAGAGTAGAACAGCTGTTACAGGAAGCAGTTTTATGACAGATGCTGGTAAGAGATTATCTGCAAGGGCCCAGACACCATACAGGTTTACAAAAAAAAGAACCAGAAATCCACAGAGACAATAGAGAAATATTTGAAACGAGACACTCTCTTTTTGCATAGATTTCTGACCGTTTTAATGAACACAACCATGGGTAACATTGCCCCAACTGGACAAATATAAATTAAGCATCAACAAGGTAGTCGACATTACAACACAGTCTTCTTATTGAAACCAAGAAGAATGGAAATTGTCAATTTTTAACTACACCCTACCTTCGTGCCTGGATTATTCCTACATCCAAACAAGCTCTACACCTCTGCAAAACGCACTGCTATCATTTCGTATTACAACATCTCCCCATGAAGCAGCGGATAAAGGATTTCTTTCACATTTCCTCCTCAATTTTTTTGTAGCTTCTCCAATGAAGCGTATGACTAAGTAGTGATAAGGTGGGCTGTGAAATTCTCTCTGCTATAAGCCTACTCATCACGTTCTCCGCCTTCCGTATCGGTTGTCTGATACAACACATTATACATACAAAGAATTGAGGAGACTCTACTGTGGAAGTTAAGAAACAAATGAAAACTGGTTGTATTTTGGCACTATTATGCTGCTTTCCTCTGTTCGGTTGTGCCACAGATGACAGCTACACCTCTGAAAGCCAACAGAGCGTACAGGGAATGGGACAACAGGGAGGAGGCGGAGGCATGGGGCGCGGAGGTGGTGGCGGAATGGGCGGCGGAAAAGGAGGTCAACAAGGGCCACCCAATAGACAAGATGAGGACAACGACCCAACCAGTTCTCTTCCTGATGAAGCATTCACAGCTTGTGTCGATAAGCAGGCTGGAGAATATGTTTATTTAAAGCTACCGGATGGTAAAGAACTCAAAGCTACATGCCAGGTGATTGACGAGCACATGGTTGCGCTACCTGAGCAAACAAAGAAATCAGGGCCTCCCAGATAACTTTCCACCACAGCCTTTAGGAGAAACATTATAATGGTCACCGTACAACATAAAAAATACAGCCGATTTATAGTCATAGCCGTAAGCTCATTTGTATTATCGATAACCTGTTTAGTCAGCCCGGTTATGGCAACACCCGGATATCCCGGCGGCCGAGGCCCAGGACCTAGATTAGGGTTCGGCCCAGGACCCGGATTGTATACCATGGTAAGCGTTGGGGCCATGGCGTATTTTTTCATGGACGGTCTTTTCTACAGACAGGGCCCAAAAGGTTATATTGTTGCCCCGGCGCCGGTTGGGGCAGTAATAACAGCACTTCCACCCGCTGCATATATGGTCACCATTGACGGACAGCCTTTTTACAGCTGCTCAGGGATTTTTTATAAACAAGTTCCCCAGGGTTATATAGTCGTCTCACAACCGGTTAAACACATCAGCCCTGAAGTCGCAATCGGACAGGAGCTATTGGTTACAGCTCAATTATTAAATATTCGCTTAGGCCCTGGTCTCAACTACAGCACAGTTGGACAGCTTAAAAAACATGATATTATCCGGGTGGAAGCTGTAAGTGAGGGCTGGGTCCTTATTCGTCTGAGTGACGACACGACTGGCTGGATCAAGACAGAATATACCGCAGCAATTGATTCAGATGTTAAAGGATAATCTTACAATTAAGGCGCAATCTTTCAATATTTGTACTACATCAATACTCTGATGTAATCACAACAGTTCATACAACTTAAAGATTGTTTAAAATGGCACCTCTATTACCTATCATCACCTGTTTGCTCTTATTGTCTTTTTCAACTTCTCCCCAGTGCGCCGAGATTGACAGTGTGACCTCACGCAGTATAGCCCTTGAAGACAGTCTTAAAACTATCAATACAATAATTAACGATCGCATAGCAGAGGGGGTAGCCAATGCAAATAAATGGCAATCGGGATTTGAAGGATCACCCTATAGAGGATCTTGTGATGAAGAAATATTATACAGAGAACTGAGGAAATCAATTTTCGGCACTCTAACAGCCTCATGGGGACTTAAGGGATACGGCCTGGACAAACAGCTTCGAGAATTACTTGCGGATAAAAGTTACTCGCTCCCCCTTGATGAATCGGTGTACCGCGATATCAGCTTGATTGAAGGATTTGCCCTTAACTTAAAAGAATTAAGCGATGTTGTTCGTATCGATGGGCACTTAATTGGACTCGACAAAATAGGTCATTTTTTCGCAGAGGGGTGGGAATATTTTGATATGATCCATCTACAAAATAATACCTTAGCCCAGGCGATGCAATGGGGCAAAGATCAGGAAGAGGGGAAATTTGGTTATATCACGACCGGGATTTTTTCTTATGCCGATCTAGTGGCGAACTTTAACGGCTGGAGATTCTGGAATAGAGTCCTTACAGGGGGCAATGATCCATTAAAGGGAGGGATTACAAACCTATTCAGTTCATCATATATCGGCTGTGGCGTTCAACTTATGGAATCCATTCATTCCCTAAAAATGATGCGCGCTTGGACAATCAAAAAGAAATTTAATCTTATGGACTACCTGGATGGTACCTGGGATGAGAGCAACAATTGTGTCAGCTACAAGGATCCAAAAATAGAAGAGAAGGTTGCGTCTCGTGTAAATGATTTTAACCCTGAGTTCAGTTGTCCTGTTTCACCAGAAGATTGCAAGAAAGCCGTTCAGAGATATGGGATCTACTCAAAAGATATTCTCCATCCAAACTGCCTCAGCATGGGAGGTAAAATCCACAACAACTAATCTCTACCATTTTAATGCAAATCGCCTTTATAATTTGATTTACGCTTCAGAAAACAATACCCTCCAATACAGAATAAAAACTCCTGACACTCAAACAATGCTCAAGGCCCTGTAATAATACATGCAATACTACACCAGTCTTCAATCGTTTTTTTCACTCTGTATTCAAACTATTCTCATACTCCTTTTCACCATCTCACACGCTAATGCAATTGAGTTAACCAGTGCAGAACAGGCCTATATAGACCAGCACAACACAATCAAAGTCCACAACGAAACCGACTGGCCCCCCTTTAATTTCAATAGTGCAGGACAGGCACAGGGAATTAGCATCGATGTTATGAACCGGATTGCCGATATCACAGGGCTTCAAATAGAATACATCACCGGCCCGAGTTGGGATACATTCATGCAATTGATGGGTTCTGACCAACTTGATGTCATGCTCAATATCATTGATCTGCCTGAACGACGTGAAAAATTACAATTCACAACTCCATATGCAAAAAGTCTGACGGGAGTCTTCACCAATAGTCAAGATAGCAGAAACTACTTCGACTTCAACGACCTGAGAAACAAAACCATTGCAGTACCTGCAGGTTTTGACCTTGAAATCAACCTCCCTAAATACCACCCGGAAGTCAAGGTGCTGGCCGTTCGAGATATTCTTGAATGTATTGCAGCCGTACATTCTGGTAAGGCCGATGCATTCATGGAGGAAATTGGTGTCGTTGATTACATAATATCCCAGCAGATGGTTTCCGATGTACGACTTGCGTTCCAGGTCAACGAGGAAGCGTTCATTAGCAATCTCACTATTGCAACGAGTCAGGACAATGACATTTTACATACGATCATCCAAAAGGGACTCAACGCAATATCCGGTGATGAACTCAACAAAATCAGAAAGAAATGGCTTTTACAGGTTCATGAGATCTATGAACAGAGCATGGTAAATCTTACCGTTCCGGAAAAAGAATATCTCTTTAAAAATAAAACAATCGACATCTGTGTTGATCCTTCCTGGCCGCCTCTGGACTTCATTAATGACCAGGGTGAGCACAGCGGATTATCATCTGACTTGATCAATACAATTTCAAGGCGTCTCGGCACTTCCCTTAATCTAATACCGACCAAAACATGGGAGCAAAGTTTAGAATTCATCAAAGCAGGACAGTGTGACATTATTCCCCTGATGAACGAGACCGAGGAGTCACGTTCTTACATCGACTTCACCCAGCCATATTTTAAATTTGCCACTGTCATAGCCACCAGAAATGAGGCCTCTTTTATTGGAGACTACTCCCAATTATATGGTAAAAAAGTTGCCCTGCAATCTTACTTTTTCATCACCGAATATGTCCGAGAACATCATCCACAAATCCAAATTGTGGAAGTTGAGAACACCAGAGAAGCCCTAAAGCTTGTCAGCGAACAAAAAGTTTTTGCAACCATAGATGGTCTACCCACCATCGTGAATACAATCGAAGCGCTTGCACTGGAAAATGTCAAAATTGTTGGTTCAGTCCCACAAGAAAACAAGATGAAACTGGGAGTAAGAAAGGGTAACACCTTACTTTTAACCATCTTTAACAAAGGCCTTAACTCTCTTTCTGAAAAAGAAAAAATCGGTTTATACAAAAAGTGGTTCGATATTGAGGTGGCTAATCAGTTTTTCAACCGTTCTTTCATCATAAATCTTGCCTTAGGATTTTCCTGTATACTTGCGCTACTGCTGTGGCGCCAATTCACCCTCAGTAAGTACACTCAAAAGCTTAAAACACTCAACAAAAAGCTCCACTATTCCTCAACCGTTGACCACCTCACAAAAATCAGCAACAGAAAATCGATTGAAAAGCATCTGGCAACAGAGATAGAGAGGACAAAAATCACAAACGATCCACTCTCAGTCGTAATTTTTGACATCGATCATTTCAAGTCAGTAAATGACGCGTTCGGCCACCTCACAGGGGACTCAGTGCTTCAACAAATGGCCTTTCTTGTAAAAAGCTCAATACGAAAGAGTGACCATTTCGGTCGATGGGGAGGAGAGGAATTTCTTATCATCTTACCCAATACAACCGCGGGTGATGCCGGAAAGCTGATTCAAAATCTTAAGAAAAGAATAGAACGGTATGATTTCGGTGTACAGAGGGTTGTTACGGCAAGCTTCGGAATAGGTCAATACGACAGCAGTGAAACCTCAACTCTTCTCTTGTCAAGAATTGATGACTGTCTATACCAGGCAAAGGCACAAGGTAGGAACAGAATAGTTAATGCCAAAACCGACTGATTAATCCGGTATAGAGAGACGGTCCCCAACATTAGTTCAAGCATTGCCTTAAAACAGGTTAAATACAAAACAACCCTTCCAATACCGGTACTTTAATCACAATTCTGTTAACAGATTGGGGAGTAGAATCTCCCTAGAGCTTTTGATACAAATAGGGCTGATCGTGAAAATCATCAAAAGAGAGGAATGATTGTTTCATTGCAAGGGTTGCATTAGTGTTAACTTCGTGTCCATGGATCAGATCAAAAAATTGATTATCCGCGGTACAGCCATCTCTCTCTTCACCAATATATAAAAGACGCTGTCCTAGCTGCAAGGCGTCCCAGATACGGGCTGCCAAATCATCCTCCTGGGGCCATGCAAGAATAAACAGTTCAACCTCAGGATGAAGCAGTACATACTCCAGCGAATCCATCTTCTCAACAGTAGTCAGATAATGGTCCAGAGCAAAATCAGGCCAGGATTTATTATCGACAGAGGCCTGAAGTTTTATGCCGTATTTGCTGAGCCAATACCCAAGCCAACCGATTCCTGCTCCAAGTTCAACAATACTTGTAAAATCACGACAAAGACCTTGCAGCGCCCCTAAGAATTCATGCGTTAGCAAGACAAAGGATTGTCCTACGTAGTTCTCCCGCACCCTTATTGTGGTCAACTGTTTTTGCCGATCGTATTCCCCCGCCTCAGCCCATTTTCTGTCCGTATAAATATGTTTCCTGACCTCCGCGACTGTCGGCAACCGAACACTGATGCGTGAAAAGGTTTGGTTTATCAGGGGAATGTTATTGCCACATGCATCTGTCATCTATTTTGCTTTTCGTTAAGCCTGATCCCATCAATCGCCAGGGTGATAAGCTTTTGCTTATAGAGCCCCCCAATCGCTTTCTTAAAGACCTTCTTACTTACTCCAAACAGTTCGTAGATATCTTCAGGCCGACTCTTGTCCGTTACGGCGACCATACCTCCACAATCTTTGATAGTAGTTAAAATAGTCTCGGAAACATCATCAACTCCGTTATGGCCTGTGCGCCGAAGCCGTAAGTCGATTTTAAAATCCTCACGGATCTTCTTTATATAGCCCTTCTGTTGCTGACCAATACTTAGTTTTTGAAAAACTTCGTTGTCGTAAATCATACCCACGTGGGAACTGTTGATAACGGCACTATATCCAAGATCTGACTTAGCATAGATAAGAAGATCAACCTCTTCGCCTACTAAATATTCAGGAGGTTTCTTCGTGAGATACTTATCCAGTTTGGACGAGGCTGTAATACGATTATTTTTTTTACTCAGAAAAACAAATACAACATATGCCTTACCCTCCCGCATATTGTCCTGCTGCTCACTTTTAGGTACGAACAGATCATCTTCAAGGCCCCAACCTAAAAATGCCCCCGCCTGGGTCGTTGCCACCACCGTTAATTTGGCAAATTCTCCAACGAGGGCATAAGGCTTTTGGATAGTAGCAAGCAGGCGCTGCGCTCCGTCCACATAAACAAAGACATCAATTTCCTCACCCACTTGCAACTTTCGGGCGGTAAATCTGCCTTTTAGGTGGATATCTCCTAAATCACCACCATCGAGTTGTACATCGCCCGCCTCTATTTTTTTTATTTCAAGCCTGTTAATTTTGCCTATCTGTACCATTTATCCCTCTGTTGATTCCAATACTCACACTAACAGCGCAGCCAATGCGGTTTCTCATATCCTTGACTAATGAACATGATTTCAATTAATTTGCCTCGTTTTTCAGCTATCGCACTACTTCTTTTCTTTTTCTGCTTCGAGCAACATCTTTTTCCGCTCAGTTCCCCATCGGTAACCACTCACTTTACCATCCGTTACTATAACTCTATGACATGTAATAATGACTGCAATTTTATCTGATGTACAGGCAGTAGCTACCGCCCGAACAGCCTTTTAAATCTCAGATTTTGGAAATCTGGCTTGAACTTGATCGGGAAGCAAATCAGGATCATCGCCAAATTCGATTGCACAGATACCATGATCATACCCATTCTAATCATATACTTGAGTTCTGGTTGTTCGCCTAGAATTGACCATGATGTTCAATTGTTATTAATTTTCAGAACACCTGAGACATCATCCTCAGAGACTGTGTAAGCAATTAAATGAGCAGTTACGTTAACCAAACTCAGAATGCCACGTACTTCAGATATCTTACCCGCTGGCATTGCAACATATAACAAGGTATTGTAATTTGAAGAAACGCAACGATCACTGTTAAATTAATCACAACAAATACAAGGAGATAATTTACATCATGCCAAAGTATATAATTGAACGTGAGATTCCTGAGGCGGGGAAATTAACAGCAAGCGACTTGCAAGGAATATCAGCAAAATCTTGTGGGGTATTGCGTGAACTTGGTCCAACAATCCAATGGGTTGAAAGTTATGTGACCAAGGATAAAATCTACTGTGTGTATATTGCACCAAATGAAGAAATGGTGGTTGAGCATGCAAAACAGGGTGGTTTCCCAGCAAATAGTGTGTCAGAAGTTCTGACTACGATTGACCCAACTACTGCAGAATAGTCCCCCTAGAGCAACTGGCGTTTCCACACAGCAACAATGTGGAAACGCTTATAAAGGTAAATATCCTAAAACCTTACGGCAGTACCAAATCAACTCTACGATTACCTCCCATTGAGTCTTCATCACTTCCAAGAAATAGTGGCCTTTGTGAGCCATAACTTGTTGTCGTCATCTGGCCTGGATCAACACCAAGATTTACAAGATATTTTTTAACACTAATCGCTCGAAGTTCGCCAAGTGCGAGGTTATAGTCCGCAGTTCCGCGTTCATCACAATTACCCTCAATTATCAGGCTCGGAGAGTTTTCATCCAAAAGATATCGCCCGCTACTGTTAAGATTATCTAACTGGGTAGTGTTAATTGACGCGCTGTCAAAAGCGAAATAGATCGGCAGTAGTGGGGCAGTTGATCTCCCATACTTCTGCTTGTACTCTTGGCTCATACTATCTGAGCTAAGTGTGGCCTCGCTACTATCAAGAGATTCCAGCGCACCCTCAGAAAAGTCTCCATCTTCTTCATCAAACGATTGACTCTTGCTATCTCCTATTTGATATCCTTCCGGCTTTCTGCTCTGTGAAACCTCACCTGGATTGCCTGATTTTTTACCACAACCAGAGAGAAGAAACGTCGTTAACACACAACAGATGGCTATTTTTATAAAAGCTTCTTGTGTCATTTATTGTTCCACTGTTATTCAGTATTTTTAATGAGTCGAGGAGTCCAGAAGATCATACCTTTTGCATCATTTTCTTCCAGCAGGTCATCGCCCTTCCATTCCTTACCCTGGTCCAAATAACCACAACGCATTGCTTTCATACTAAAGGTATGGTTGTCTTTAAGTTCATCTTCATGAATGGTTTCAACAATATCGAGAGGTGTCACGCCAAGATACACCCAACGGTTATTATCCACACGATATATTATATGTGCACCTTCGGGTTCAGTGTGAACGTTGAGATTGATTTGTTGGTTAGACGCACACCCCACTAAACTCAGCATCCCCAGTACTGCTGCCATCAAGCCAAATCTTGAAATAATGCCTGTTTTCATAAACCATCTCTCCAAATTTAATTGTTTGCTCTTTTCTCCAAAGAAACACTTATATCAATCGCATTATCGTCACCTTCGACGGCCGTCTTATGTCTTTTGTTAACCCAAAAAGAAGTAATTTTGTCAAGATATCCGACTTTTCGTAGTTGTACCGTCACAAGCTCAGAAGAATCTGCTTCACCTGCAAAGGTTACATTGACTGGCGTTGTTCCCAAGAGACTGTTATCTCTTAGATTTATTACTTCAGCACCTTGGGGATTGCTGTTAATTTTAGCTGCACCGAATTTTGTCGGCGCAGCACAGCCTGATAAAAAAAGCATGGCACCTACAATTGGAAGCAGCAGGCTTTTCATTGTCATCAGGTTACGTATTTGAGACATTTTAACCTCTCATTGTATATTTTTTTAGTTGGAGTAATAATTCCATTCTGTGAATCCTGTCTAGAAAATAGACCAAACCAGTTTTCCCAGAAATTTGGCCCATCGTCAATGGAAAATAGAAGTAATGTAGCTATAAAACCCCAACGACCCCTAAGTTAGGTAATGTAAATAACTGTTATTCGGTAAAAGGTTCAAAACACTGGGGTGGCTTGACAGGCATGGCGGATTTCAGGCTCTAAGCCCTTTCATCTGACTGACATATTTTTCCACCACTTCCTCTGAAGCTTGTAACTCTTCCAGGGTTTCCTTCACAGACTGCCCACCATCCCACCACTTGTATTTTGAGGGTGCGTCACTTGAGATTATAAGTTCTCCACTCTCTGTCAGATACGGCATTTTCTCTGAGCTCTCCATCTTTCTCCTCTTATTTATCCAATTTTTCCACGTTTCAAATGTCTCTGTAATAGCTTTTCTAGCCTTTAAGCTTGCCCTAGACTACACCTGAAATGAGGATTCGCAATAGTGAAAACTGACTGGCACCCAGCAGGAATTGCAGAAGTACATGAGAACCAACCCATCCGGGGTACAATAGCTATATGCGTGCCACAACTGAGGGGACAAGCCTATTCCACATTTCTGATACAATTTAAAATTGCTGTATGAAAAATAAACATATTACATCTTCATGAAATCCTGCTGCACTGCTCAGCTGTTAGATATCCCATTTGACATTAGTAGTCTGAAAGAGATATAAAAAATAAAGGAGTTATATTTGGCTGATAGTATCTCTTCATAGATTTGATAATATTCTTAAAGGACTGAATGTTAATGACTGAGGAAAAGGCTCAAGGAAGTGATCAGGTGCTCCACGGTATTTCCTTGTCTTCCTTTCTACAATTACTTGAGCAGGAACGGAAGAGTTGTAGTGTTGTAGTTCATCAAGATAAGAAAACTGGTCGCTTGTATTTCAAAGATGGAGCTATGATTGATGCTGAATATTATGATTTATTTGGGCTAGAAGCTGCCTATAACATATTGTCATGGGAAAAATCCAAATTTCGACTGTATCAAGAAGAAGAAAGGATTGTAAGGATTTCTAAATCATTAACTCATGTTTTATTAACAGTTTCTGCTCAAAGAGATGAGCACAAGGCCTTAGAAAAAAAGCACACCTTTCAAAAGAAAAAAAAATCAACAGCAAGTTCTCTGGTTGAACGCCTCATTGCAAAGCTCATCGAAATTCCGGGTGTTAAACACTATTTTATACTGAGTAGCCAAGGAAGAATCATAGCACAATCAACCAAAAATCAGAACTTTGGCAATTTTATCGCGTATTGCTTATTAAGTGGAGCACAGGTGCAGGAGGCTGTTGAGGGGAAAGAACTTCATAATATCAGAATAGGATTACCTGATGACAATCTTTTGCTCATTATTCCACGTAAAAATTACACTATTAGTCTCATTTTAAACCAGGGGACCTCTCTTGGAGAAGTTTTTACTTACCTACGTGAGATTTTGACCTCTAAGAAAAAGTAGTCTCAGGTTAATGAGTACACCATGACCATAAAAAAACTCCTTGATGAAATATCAGTTATTCCCGGTGTTACCGGTTCATGTGTTTTCAACCAAAGCCAGAAGGGCCTTTGTCGTAGCACTGATACGACCATTGATCAAGAAAGATTAATAAAAATTGGTTCATCTCTGATGCGTATGCATGAAATGGGAAAAATGAATGGTATTGAGATAACCGGATGCCATTATCGCTTCAATAACTGTAATGTTGTCAGTACATCCCTTGGGTCAGACTCTGCACTCATCACGTTTTGTGACTTACAGGCAAATTGTTCATTGGTTGCTGCTACAGCTTCAATGCTGGCAGCTGATATCAATGTCGAAATTAAGAAGAAAATAGAAGAAGAGGCCAATGGTACTGAGTCAGAACCCGCCACTCCCACAGTGGAACAGATCGAGCAGATCGACTCCCACTTACAGGAACGTTTGGACCAAATAGAAGAAGCATTAGCAGAGGCCATAGGCCCAGTGGCGAGTATGGTAATGGAAGATCATCTAACTGCCTGGCAGAAGGAGGGGCCTGCAGAAAGGTCGAGGTTAGAAGCGCTGGCAGAATTGTTATATGAAGAACTTGACGATGAGGTCCTTCTTGAAGAGTTTAAAAGACATATTCAAAATCTTCTATGATTGATACTTTCACGAAAAGTTATTCCACGATGCTATCCTCTCTAGCATCGATCCTTCGTTACATTGCAGTCACAACCTAACAACTAACTTAGCATATTTAATGACATTTCAACAGGTTGCTATTGTCGACTGGTAACTATTTTGACGAATGCGTTACCAAAAGTTTATTACAAAATTTAGCATAGGGAAGGCATTATGAGCATTAGAATCCGATTTGTCGTAATCATTGGCATAATCAGCCTTATAGCCTCTATTTTGTTAGCGTTTTTAAGTTATCGATTTACTGTCAACAGTGCATTTGTGGAAGCTAAAAGAAAGGGTAATATTGTTTTCACTTTTATAGATGCTTCCCGAAATTTCTTCAAGAATGAACAGCGTCCACTGGTTATGGATATTGTTGAAGAAGACCGCTTTTATCCAAATCTGATGTCCGGTTTCGCCTTTACTCGAGGAATTTGGGATGAGTTCATGAAAGAGTTGCCTGACTATCAATTCAGGCAAGCTACCATTGATCCACTTTATCCTCCAAACAAAGCAAGTTCAGATGAGCTGAAGATTATTGCAGAGTTCGAGGCCAATAAAAACCTAAAAAGCAAAGAAGGGATACTTGAGAAGGACGGTGAACGGTTTTTTTATTTTGCTAAACCTATAAAGGTGGGAAAAAAATGTTTACGCTGTCATGGCAACCCCGATGATGCCCCTCGAGACCAGATCGAACTTTATGGAAAAGAGAACGGCTATCATTGGCAAGAAAATGCCACCGTAGCCTCTTTTATTACTTACGTCCCTATTCAAAACGCTTTGGAAGATGCCAAGAAGTCAGCAATCACACTTTTTCTGTTTGGGTTAGGAGGAATTACAGTGCTCATGGCAATAATTTGGTTCTTCTTCAACAGTTATTTGATTAAGCCAATAACTATGCTTGAAACCCGCACCACTGAGATTAGTCTTGGTAAAAACTTGGACCAAAATGTTACCCACAGTTCAAACGATGAAATCGGTACCCTTGCAAAAGCCATAGACCGAATGAGGATTAGTACTGTTAAGTTGTTGCAGAGATGCAAAAAATAATAACGTTACCAAAAATATCTTAATAAGCGTAGGACACTCTTTCAACAGGCTGTTGAACTATGATGCCAACGTTTTTCAACCTATCCCAGACAAGGTATTGTGTGATTTCAAAAAACCACATGTCAATATCTGAAATTGCAATAATGACGAGCAGGCAGTCTGGGAAGTATTGTTTTCCCTAAAAAGGGTAGTTTCAATTTTATTGTGATTCAGGCCATTTATACTCTGGTAAGGGTTCTGTATGTAGCTCAAGATAATGATCAATGAGGCTTGCAGGATAATAGCGTTTGATCAGGTCATTCCTGAATATCTTGTACTCGTCAGTAAGAAGCATAGCATTAATTTTTGAGATTACCTCATGCCCCTCCGGCGTATTATTGCAAAATGCCAATGTGCTTACGGTACCAGTTGCTTCGGCCACCTGTAAAAAAGTCAGTTCTTGTTGAACTTTGGGATTATTATTCGAATGCCAAGTGAAATCAAGTGCATGAGAAACATAAAAATCTATATTCCCACGCAACAGCATCTCCTGAAATTCGCCGATAACAGTTGCTTGCATGGTCACATTTTGACGCTCTTCGTTACGCTCTATGACCTTTCGAATTTCCGGGTGATACGTAGCTCCACGAACCCAGCTTGTCCGCAAACCTTTGTTTTCTACCAGATCAGCCACAGAAATGTTCTTTCCCCCTGAGAACAGAGTAGCAACATCGCCTTTTCGGACAACAATGCCAGGGGGCGCAAGCTCCAGCGAACTGTTTGAAGGAATGACTTTTCCCTTCAACTCAGGAGAAACTGGGGTTTTTCCCGGACAACAGTAAATTCCAGCATGAGTGTTTGCCATATCGTGGAAAATCCGCTTTATTGGCATACCTTCGGCTTGATGAGTATATTCCGGCAAATGTTGCCGATAGAACCGAAAGAGTTCATCAGCAAATCCTTCCCCCGTCCCCGGCTTATTATATATGGCCTGTATATAGAAAACCTTCCACTCTATGACGGGCAGCTCACTCTCTTTCGCCTGTGGTACGTTATATACAAGAGTAAACGACAACATTAACAGCGCCAAGATACAAGCTCTCATTTTCCACCTCTTCCAAATATGGTTTGACATGTTTGACGACTCACTCTAATGTCAGTATTGTAGCATAGTATTCAATCTTCTTTAATGATTAAAAACTCTTAATAACTACCACGTTCAATGAAACAGCGGTCCCTAACGAGGCAGATTACCATTGCACTTATTTGCACGACTGTTGTGTGTCTGATCCCTTTTTTTCTGCATAACTACCTGACCCTTAGAAATTCCTATTACGAGTCACTGGATAATGCTCGAAAAACTTTGGGGGCACAGGCTCAAAACAGTCTGTCGATCCCAATGTATAATCTCGATACCTTCCAAATCCGCCAAGTTATTGATGGATTTATGAACAATAAAGTCATCGAGAAAATTATTGTTCGGGACATTTACCCCCCTCATACAATTCTAGTTGCTGCAGAAAGAGGTGATAACTGGGAACCTATCATGCGCACAACGAGCAAAAGCTTGAGTTCCTCTATATTTGCAGACACATACTCTATCATTTTTCAGCAACATGAAGTTGGCTTGTTGGATATGGTGTATACTGATAAATTTATACAACAGACTCTGACCAGAGCGATAATTTCCAATATTGCGACCTTGTTTTTACTTACCATCACGCTCTCCTTTGCCATGTTCATCGTACTTCGCAAACGAGTCATCCTGCCATTAAAACAAGTCGAGCAGTATGCCAGTGAGATAGGAAAGAATGAGATGGCAGAGATCCCGGTCGACAGTAGCGAATTTTCCATTGAAATACAAAATGTGCAATATGCCCTGGAAAGTATGCTATCTCAATTACGTTCGCGTTTCGACGCATTGATTCGTTCTGAAAAAGCGCTCAGAGAAAGTGAACAGTTACGCCAGCAATCCCAGAAAATGGAGGCAATTGGCACTCTTGCAGGAGGTATAGCGCATGACTTCAACAATATACTTGGTGCAATACTCGGTTATACAGATCTATTAATTATCAATAATCAGGAAGATAACGACACCAAAAAACATCTGCAACAAATTCAAAAAGCGGGGTACAGAGCACGGGACCTTGTAAAACAGATTCTTGCTTTTAGCCGACAGTCACAACAGGAAATCCACAAAATCAAAATTGTACCAATACTCAAGGAGGTTTCACAACTATTGCGTTCGTCAATACCGGTGACAATCGAGATACGTCTCAACATAGATGATAAATCCGGTATCGTTGAGGCAG
This sequence comes from Desulforhopalus glucosivorans, assembly GCF_054397165.1. Taxonomy (NCBI): domain Bacteria; kingdom Pseudomonadati; phylum Thermodesulfobacteriota; class Desulfobulbia; order Desulfobulbales; family Desulfocapsaceae; genus Desulforhopalus; species Desulforhopalus glucosivorans. The sequence continues at coordinate 4,950,181 of NZ_AP044854.1, read as the reverse complement.
ACCCTTCTCAGATTCATCAAGTTTTAATGAATCTCTCAACAAACGCCTATCATGCAATGGAGAAAACGGGAGGTGTGCTAACCCTCTCTCTTCAATGCATCGAATCGCTTCCTAAATCTGTAGAAAAAGAGATACCCAGTCCATCGGGCAAATACCTTGTGCTTTCAGTCCAAGATACAGGACATGGAATGTCCCCGAAACTCCTTGCTAAAATATTTGACCCGTTCTTTACAACAAAAGAGCAGAATAAAGGAACAGGAATGGGGTTAGCTGTGGTGTACGGAATTATTCAGGATATGGGTGGAGCTGTTTCTGTGGAAAGCAGCGTCGGAGTGGGAACCAACGTCCACGTCTATTTACCTTTATGCAAGGATACAGATGTTGTTGAGCATGAAAAAAACGACACTATTGAAAGAGGCCAAGAACATATCCTGCTTGTGGATGACGATGTTATGTTGTCAAAAATTACCCGATTAACACTCGAACAACTAGGTTACTCGGTAACATCTCAAAACAGTAGTGTCGACGCCGTTGAATTATTCAGGCATACCGCTGAGGAATATGATCTCGTTCTTACAGATTATTACATGCCAAAACTCACTGGCCTTGAACTCGCTGATCAATTACTCGAGATTCGTCCAGATATTCCCATCATCCTCTACACAGGTTTCAGTGAAACAGTGGATGAAGATGTTGCAAGAGCCAGAGGTATAGATGGTTTTGCCTATAAGCCGGTACCTCGATCACATTTGGCAAAATTAATACGAACAAGCCTCTACACCAGAAAGAATAAAATCCACTGACCCGTAAAAGCTTATTTATTCTGTTTTTTTCGACAGACCTCCTGCTCCAAAGACGTGCAACTCTCTTCCCCGCATATCCCGTAATTACTTGTTATTAAATGAGAATTAACGAGATTCCAAAAACAGCGTCAAGGTCGATCAAGGCAAAAACGGGTATCGCATAAACTCTGTTCGGACCAAGCTTCAGAAAACATCTGAAGCTTGGATCAACAGCATTTTCCTTGTGACGAAGGTTCCTCCTCACTTTTCAATGAGAGTGAGAATGTTCTTCTTTCTCATGGTCGGGATGAACATGGTCATGAGCTCCGTGTTCACCCGTATGATCGTGGTCATGTTCATGCTGAGATCCGCTATGGTCATGTTCGTGTTTGTGCTCATGCTTGTGGCCATGGGCATGTTTGTGAGTATGGTCATGCTCATGAGTGGTGTCGCCATGACTGTGCTCATGGGAATGGTCGTGCTGATGTTCGTGCTCATGTTCATGTTCGTGTTCGTGCTCTCCCTTCATTTTGTTGCTCCTTTCTTTGATTATTTTTTATTAATTCATACGTGCGCGATGTGTGCAATCTTTACTGTTTGTAATTGCAAACATAAATACAAAACATGCATAACATTTTTTCTTGACATTTGCACATTAAGCGGGAACAATAACACAAATTTTAAATACGTGTTATCCACTTTGGTTATTTCCGACTTTACAACGTTGTTTCGCAGTTTAAGTAAGGAGCGCATCAAGTGTATCTGCAAAGAAGAATTTGTTTTTTGTTCCTCCTCTGTCTGATAGTGACGAATCCATGTCAGGGGCACGAAAGTGATCAAAGCAAACAGATCATAAAACCGGTTGCAGAGTCCATACGCATCCGTCAGTCCACCCAGGAACATGAGATGAACTGGAGGGAAGAGCAACAGAAACTTCTGGCCCGTTATGACCGGCTTGAGGATGAAAAAAAGCGATTAACTGAACGGGAGAATTCTCTTGTCGAGCAGTTGGATACTACCCAAAAACGCATCGCAGGCAAACAGGAACAACTCGCAGACATCGAACAGATTCGCACCGATATCTCTCCCTTGATTGATACACTCAATCAAAGACTTGAACTCTTTGTCGCAAACGATCTCCCCTTTTTGACTGAGGAACGCAAAGCACGCTTGCAGCGTATTGCAGAATTTCGGGATGATCCTGAGGTCTCCGTGAGTGAAAAATTTCGCAAGGTGATGGAGGCCTTACTTGTCGAGGCGGAGTACGGCAACAGTATTGAAGTGTATCAGCAGACCATTTCAACCGGGGGGCGTGAGGCGCTGGTAGATATCTTTCGTCTCGGTCGGGTTGGTCTGTTTTTTCAAAGCCTGGGTCAGAAACAATGCGGTTTTTACAATGTGGCCACATCCTCCTGGCAGGAACTGCCAAGCTCTTACAAGCCTACGATCCGAAGCGCCATGGAAATAGGTGCCAAACAACGACCTGTGGAATTGTTAACCTTGCCCCTTGGAAGGATGCAGTTATGATAAACCAGCACGGCAGGCCCCGACAGGCTCTGCCACAACCATCGATACCGCTGCGCTGTTATGAAAACCCCTACTGCAGCAATAGTGTGTTCAAAGCTGTGTCCAATTTTCGAATAAAAAAAAGTATTTACTTACGATTTCTACAGATATTGGTCCCACTGCTTCTACTGGCGACACCCGCCGTAGGAGCAGAAGATATGAGGGCGCTGCAGATTAAGGCGCGGGATGCTCTCCACGATCTGCAGGAAAAAGCCGCAACCGAAGAAAAGATGGCCCGCGAGGACAGTGCACTCAGCAGGAAGCGAATAAGTAAAGATCGTACGACCCTTCTTCAGGCGCTCAAGACACTTGAAACAGAAGTGGGACAACTTGACAAATCGGTGCAAAATCTTCAATCCAAAGAGAAACAGCTCCAGGAAGATGAGAAACAACTTACCGCAAAGCTTGCCGAAACAGACAGTATGATACGTGAACTGGTTGGAGTCATTCGAATTAATGCAAAAGATATTAAAACCTATATCGCAGGCAACCTGCAGTCCGCCTTAACCAAGCGCAATATCGATTTTTTACAAGCCATAGGTGAGCAGGAAAAGTTTCCGGGGATAGATGATATTAACACTATGAATGCAGCGCTATGGCAGCATCTTCATGATGGCAGCAGCGTGCGTATGACCCGGGGCCCAATTATTGACCGCAATGGAAATACGATTGAGGCCGACATCCTGGCGCTCGGTAATTTTACCGCCGCCTATCGCCTGGAAGAAGAGGTTGGTTTTTTGAACTACTCATCTGCCGGCAACAAGCTCTTTGCATTGTCCCGTCTCCCGTCAGGTTACCTGCAAAAACATCTGCGGGAGTATATGCAGGGGCAGAGTGACGCGGTCCCCATTGATGTCTCCCGTGGTGGTGCGCTCAGCCAACTCAGCCACAGTGTAAGCCTCTGGCAACAGATAGAAAAGGGGGGACCGCTGGTCTGGCCCATTCTCATGATTCTTGCGCTTGGATTTATAATCGTTGTTGAGCGCATACTATTTCTCCTGTCGGCCCGTATTGATGGTGATGATTTAACCAGGCGTCTGGAAACACTGGCAGCCGAACAAAACTGGCAGGCGTGTAAAGAGGAGTGCCGCAATCGTGTCGGTAAACCACTTGCAAGGGTGGCTGCCGCAGGTCTTGCTGCCTATCAGCAACAGCGAGAAGTTACGGAGAATGCTCTGCAGGAGGCGATTTTGCGGGAGGTCCCGCCTATGGAACGTTTTCTCTCGACCCTTGGAATGCTGGCAACAATTGCCCCACTGCTTGGTCTATTGGGAACGGTTACCGGAATGATTGATACATTTCAGGTTATAACCCGGCACGGCACAGGTGACGCTCGAATGATGTCGGGCGGCATTTCGGTGGCCCTGGTGACCACTATGCTTGGTCTTGGTGTGGCAATCCCCATCATGTTGGCCCACACCCTGATCAGCCGGACGGTGGATAACCGGATCGCTCAAATGGAAGAAAAGGCCGCGGCGGTACTGAGCATTGTGGACAAACATAACCATGCAATTGATTGAACTGCTGTTAAACAACTGGTTTCAGTTTCACGAACATATGCAGACCGGCGGTATCGTTATGTGGCCGCTGCTTCTCTTAAGTCTGGTTATGTGGATATTGATTGTGGATCGACTGTTGTTTGTCTGGCGGCTGAATCGAAAAGGCATGGATTGTACAAATGGTTGGCAACATATCCAGGAAGGCAGATTGCCGGATCCAAAAGAATACAGGGGTGCAATCCCGGAATTGGTAGCACTGTTTATTACGGCTCAGAGCGGCAGTCGCCAAGTGGACAAATACATCCTCGATCAAACTGTCATACGTCTCCAACGCAGCTTCACTGATCGTCTGACACTTATCGGCGTGCTGGCGGCCATCGCCCCGCTTCTTGGACTACTTGGCACCGTCATCGGCATGATAACCACCTTTGACGTGCTGGCAATATTTGGAACGGGCAACGCAAAGGCTATGGCGGGGGGCATCTCGGAGGCGCTCATTACCACCCAGACCGGTTTACTCATTGCTATCCCAGGTCTCTTTATGAAAGGTTTTCTGGATCGAAAGGCGGGTAAGCTCGGTAAAAAAATCGCAGTCGCCGGACTCTATTTTCGTCAGCAACTATAAACCGGCACGGCTGGACCAAATTGGCTCAGCCCGAATAGACATTGAAGATTCCAACTGCCTCCCAATTTGGATGTAGTGAAAACGTTCAAATAGAAAAAAAAGAGGAAAATCATGCAGCAGAGTATCACCGCAGCCCGGCGCAATAGTCGTTCCACAGTTGAATTGAATATGGCCCCACTGATCGATATGGTCTTTATCCTGCTCATATTTTTCCTGGTTACCACCAGCTTTGTCAAGGAGACCGGTATTGATGTCAACCGTCCCACAGCCTCCACCGCAGTATCCAAGGAAAAGGCAACGATTCTTATCGGCATCGACCCAGAAAATCACATCTTTATCGATCATCGTGAGGTGGACGTTCGGGCGGTGCGCGCCAATGTTGAGCGGAGTCTCGCCGAAAATCCTGAAGGAACTGTGGTTATCGTAGCCGACAAGGCCAGCAGCACCGGAACCGCCATTCAGGTCATGGATGGTTGCCGCATGGCGGGAGCCTCCAACGTTTCACTTGCGGCGAATCGGCCGCAGAGCAACTAGAGGCCATCGTGAACAGGTCGCCTATCGTATCGCCGCATTTTTGTACCTTAGCCAGGAAAAGCAGTCACAAAAAACAAAAAATTGAATGTGGGAAAACCAGCTCATATTAAACTATTTCCAAGGTACGTATCCAGTGATACTAACTAAGTTTCCGACTTATCGGGTTAACACATCCCTGTACCAAAAATGGCTTGCCGGACTGCTCACTCTGGTGGTCGCATTTTGCATTAATCTTGGTCTGTTTAACCTTATGCCCTACCTGCTTCATGGTTCAGATAGTGAGCCGTCCATGGAACGGGCTGTGTCGCAGATCAATGTGATTCGGCTTAAAAAGCCAGAACCCCCGATCAAAAAGATAACAGAAAAACCACCCGAGCCGCCTAAAGAAAAAAGACCGCCCAGGCCACCTTCTACCAGGCCCACACCCACAAAATTGACACTGCCCTTTTCCATCAATCCCAATATTCCCACGGGACCCGGCACCCTTGCAGTGCCGGATCTGCCTGTGAGCCCAATAGATATCTCCGAGCTGAGTGATATTTTTTCAATGGGGGAACTCGATTCGCCCCTGACGGTTTTACTTCGTATTCCCGCCGTCTATCCCCTGCGCGCCAAACAAAAGGGGATAGAAGGAAGGGTGAAGGTTCGCTTTATTGTCAATGAAGAGGGCAATGTAGAAAATATCACAGTGCAGGAAAGTGAACCAAAAGATGTGTTTGATGTATCTGTTATCCGCTCTGTTTCCAATTGGCGTTTCAAGGCGGGAACTGTGGATGGTATTGCTGTGAAAACCTGGGCCGAGACAACGGTACGCTTCACTTTGGACTGATTGAAACAAAAGAAATGTAATTAAATTAAAAAGAGGAGTGCACCATGAACAGGACACCGAAAAGGCTGCTCGTCCTGAGTTGTATTATCTGGTTTTGTTACGGTTTTCTCTGTACCCCCTGTCAGATTCTTGCCAAAGAGAACAGTTCCACTCTCCCAACGACTGTCAGGCTTGTTCTGGCCAAGGCGGGCAAGATGGTGGAGAACAAGGATTTTGATAAAGCAATCAGCCTGCTTACCACCTTTCAGGAAAAAGCCCCGGCAAACTGTCGAGATGAGGAGGTTTCTCACCATCCGCAGGTGTCGTACTATCTTGGGTTTTGCTACCTGATGCAAAACAGATACGAAGAGGCAAGACGGGCCCTTGAGCACACGGTAGAACGGGATGCACAACATCTGTCCGGTTGGTTGAACCTGGCAAAGGCGTGCTATGAGCTTCACGATTATCCGAGAGCAGCAGAATGTTTCACAAAAGCCTATACTCTCGACCCTAAGAAAAATCCGGAACTGCTCTACTATGGTGCTGTCGCCCATCTTCTAGCAGAGCAGCACAAACAAAGTATTGCCGTCTTTGAAAAGATTATCGCAAATCATCCGAATAAAATGGAGCCTTACTGGCGGGAAAATCTGGTGCACGCCCTGCTTAGTGCTGACAGGGCGCGCCTGGCCCTGGTCCATATCAAATTGTTGATCGCAGGGTACGAGGGTGAAAAGAAAATACGCTGGCAGGAGATTTTGCTGCAGCAATATGTGCTGCTTGATATGGGCAAAGAGGCCCTCGCCTATGCGCACACGCTTACTGAACAGGCGCCTACCCAGCCCAAATGGTGGAAGGCGCTGGCATCTCTCTATCTACAAAAGGAAAACTATAAGCCGGCTCTGACCGCGCTGGTCATCGACAGTTATCTTGAACCATTATCCGCAGAGGAGTCCAAGCTGGTCGCAGACCTCTATCTACAGCTGGGCATCCCCGGAAAGGCAGCAGCCCGATACCAGGATATCCTGCACGCGAACAACAGCCCCCGACTGGTTGAAAGGCTGGTTCTGGCCCTTCGTCAACTAGGTGAGACAGAGCGGGCCCTGGCTGTACTGGACAAATTTGCTGCCACTACTATGACACCGTCACTGCTGATGCAGAAGGCGGACCTGCTGTATGAGCTTGGCAAATATCAACAAGCGGCTGAACTCTATACCCGAACAGCGAAAAAGGAAGGCAGGCAGAAAGACCGCGCCCTGCAGATGGCTGAATATGCCATGCTGCAAGCGAGCTATATGGATAACAACAATAGAGCAAAACATGAGGTTACATTTTAATTTTTGATCTTGAAAAACAAGAAAAGCAAAAAAAAAAGGCAGCCGCATCCCGGCCAGGATGTCGCGGCTGCCTTTAACCCGTATTTTTCCTCAGTTCAAGCGGCATCAGATTTACAGTTTTTGGTAGTACATCATAGTTGTCTATATGTACAACCAAAACACTGAAAAAGATGATGCCGAAAGGGCTGACCTTTGGTGAATATTTTGAATTTCCAACAAAATGTTCATGAGAAATTCGGGTTAGGTTGAAGTCCCGGTTACGAGAGCTTCGGTTGTTATTTTACCTCCGAAATATCTCTGGTGTCAATACCTTGATGCCCGCCGGAAAATATCAGTCCCATGGCGAGCACTAACTCAAAATGGATAATGGTGAGGAGATAGAGAGGATGAGGTGCAGGGAAATTGTTTTAATGACGGTTGCAGCAATGGCGATAACAGATGGATATTGCCATGCCGCAACCGAAAGTGACGTACAGGAGGAGGCTCCAGAGGCGGGTCAGATCCAGCAGCTTGAGGAAATGGAGGTTAAAGAGGACACGGGGGCCCCGGGACTGAAGAAAACCCCGACTGGGACTGTGATCGACATCGCCGATTTTACAACCATCGGGCCCCAGACAAGTATCGTGGATGTCCTGAAAACCCAGGCTGTTGTTGATTTTCGCGGCAGTAACGATTTTGATCCCGGAGTTGATTCCATCTTTCTCCGCGGCTTTGAATCGAAACGATTTGTTACCGCAATTGACGGTCTTACCATACTGAAGACCGGTGGAAGGAAGTCTTCCAATATTGTTGACTACTCACAACTACCCTCCTTTCTGATAAAAGAGATTGAAATCCTGCCAGGACCTCATTCCGCGCTCTATGACAGCAAGAGTATTGGTGGTGTCATCAATATGATTATGGAAAAGCCGACGCTAAAAGAAAGTCTCAAACCGGATATTACCGCAACTGCAGGATACAGTTCATATAACACCGTAAACAGCACCACCACAATCCAGGGTGCAGTGCAAAAATTTACCTACGATTTTGCCTATCGCTACTATGGAACGGACGGATATCTGCGCAACAGCGAAACAGCCACAGATACCTTCTACGGTCGCCTTGGTTATATCCTGCCGGCCGATGGTTTTGTCAGCTTGAGTGCATCTCTGACCGAGAACGAGCGGGATGCTCCGGTGAATAATCCGGGCGCAAATGGTGACTATGACGGTGATTATCCCTACGCTGAAGGCGGTGCGTTTGACCCGTATATGGAACCAACCTGGGACGGGAAATCGTACAACTACCGTGTCAATGTCGAACAGCCTTCTCCCATTGGAACCATCGATTTTGACGGTTACATAGGAAAAAGTAATCGCAAACGCGCGTATTATGAAACGCCGGACACCACGGCCCGTGCAGTGATGGATACCTACTGGTGGCAGGAAGGAGCAAAGCTGCAGGATGAATACTCCTGGTCTGACAAGCATACAACAACTTTGGGCGCGGATCTCGCCCGCCTCTATGATAATGGAATTGACGACGAAAAGAGCGAACGAATCCGGAAAAAAGGTGCTTACGTACAACATGACTGGGATATTCTTCCATCTTTTTCAGCCCGATTGGGATTACGCTACGAGGATGTAATTACCTGGGTGGAAAACGGCTCAATGATTGCTGGAAGGGAAGCTATAATCAAGCGGGATTACGACCAGTTTATACCCAAATCATTTTTCACCTGGAAGCTCGACTCCCTTGCGGGCTGGCTGCGTGATACATCGCTTTCCACGGGAATCAGTAAAATCTGGCGTGCACCTGACTATCACGGCGACTACAACCCCCAGGGAAAACCTGCCGGTGCCTGGCTGGAGCCGGAACACGGCATGGGCTACGACCTGGTGCTTAACCGGCGGCTCATAAAGGATATCAGCCTCAAATTCAACTACTCCTTTTATGATATCGAAGACTATATCGCCTACAACAAATCCTATGCTAAATATTCAGACAAAAGCGCCGGTGCACTTCGCTACAGCGACTACAGGATCAATCTGGAAGAGGTGTACCGTCACGGTATTGATGTTGAGTTCGGCGGCCACCTGCTTGATTTGCTTTCTTTCTACCTCTCTTACTCCTGGCAGGATTTTGAAAATCAGGGTGACGAACCGGCAGGGGAGACTGAGCTGGATCAGAGAGCGGCCCACCGCATAAGCGCAGGACTGAGCTACGATCTTTTTACCTATACCGCGCTGATGCTCGATTACAGCTACCAAAGCAAGGAGACAATTGAAATATCGGAAGAAATCGCTGAAGACGTATGGGATTTTCGTGAGGTTGAAAATGACGCCTACCATACCGTCGATGTCTCAATTTCTCAGACATTGTTCGAATCCAAAGGGTTTTTACGAAACGCGGTCGCAAGTGTCTATGTAAAAAACCTGTTTGATGAAGAATATTACGATAGTGTCGGTTTTCCGGCAACCGATCGCACCTTTGGCGCAACCCTGAGTGTCTGTTTTTAAGGAAAAAATTATGAACTGTGTAACTGAAAACCAGAGAGTCTGGGAAGAGCGCTGGCAGGCGGCAATAGACAGCTCTGTGATGCACCGCCGTAAAAAGAAGGGCAACTCCATCCAGCGGTGGAACAAGATGGCCGCCGACTTTGCCCAAAGAACCTCTGACAAGGAAAACCGGGATAAACGGCTCACGATCCTCGCCTGGCTTCAGGAGCTTGGAGCATTAACCGGTGAATCCAGAGTGCTCGATATCGGGGCGGGTCCAGGCAACTGGTCCCTTCTTTTGGCAAAGGCCGGCAGCCATGTGACTGCGCTGGAACCGGCCGATGGGATGGCCGACATCCTGCAAGGCCGCATGGAAGATGAAGGGGTTGATAATGTCGTTATTGACCGGCGTACATGGCAGGAGATTAATCTGGCAGCAGAGGGGTGGATGGGAACATTTGATCTGGTATTTGCTTCCATGACGCCTGGAATTGACGGGCCGAAGAGTCTAGCCAAGCTGATGGCGGCCTCCAAGGGGTTTTGCTACCTGAGCGCTTTCTCCGGCCGCCACTGGCAACACTGGTATGGGGATTTATGGAAGATCGTTTTCAACGAAAATCTGGACGCCCACGGCAACGATATCATTAATCCCTTTAATCTGCTCTACGCCATGGGGTATCGACCTGAGATGAAGTTTGAATTCTGGGAGCGCGAAACCAACTGGCCCCGGCAGAAGGGTATTGATGATTTTTGCACTCATCTTGCGCAATACACAGAGCTGACAGAGGAAATAAAGGTGACGGTTGCAGACTATGTTGACAGCCATTGCCAAAACAACATCTTCTCCCAGGTGCGTAAAGGCTGCAGGGGGATGATGGTGTGGGATATTAACAAACAACTGCACCTCTCATCATGAAAATTAAAGCATGTTCGTGTGCGACTCTACTGCTGGCAACATTCATCCTGCTGTTTTCCGGCTGCGACAGCGATCAGCGGAATGTTACGCCTGGGGCTGACAACAAAAGCGGTACAGCCTCATCATCATCCGATGCGGTTGATGTTATCCGCCTGGCGGGGGGGGACTGGGGCTATCCATCGCCCTTTGCCCACTACCCCAGGGGGCCTGGAGGGTTTAAAATGGCTCTCATCTTTGACAGCCTGCTGGAGCGTGATGAGAAGGGCCTTATCCCCTGGCTGGCTGAAGATTATACGGTGGAAAGTGACGGGCTTACCTATCGTTTCACCATCCGTGAGGGAGTTTTCTGGCAGGATGGCACCCCCCTCACCGTAGAGGATGTACTGTTTTCATTTCGTTATTTCCAGCGCCATCCGGCCATCTGGTCATATGTTTTTGGTGCGGTCGATTCGGTTAAAGCAGGTCCAAACCGGAGCGTGGTCATCCGCCTCAAACAGCCTAATGCGGCGATGCTCGACGGAATCGGCCGAACCCGTATTATCCCCAGGCATATCTGGGAAAAGGTGGAGCGGCCAAAAGAGTTTCTTGCTCCCGAGGCACTTATAGGCTCCGGCCCCTACCGGCTCACTAGCTACAGTAAAGAGCATGGCACCTATCGTTTTGAAGCCTTTAACGGTTTCTGGGGACCAAAACAGCGGGTCCGGACGATTGAGTATGTGCCGGTGAGTGAACCGCTCCTGGCATATCAAAAGGGCGAGCTTGACCTCACCGGAGTTACCCCTGATGTGATGCCGAGGTTTAAAAAGGATTCGGCCAATGCCATTATCCAGAACCCGGCTTTCTGGGGATATCGTCTACTGATGGGGATGGACAAGGCCCCCTGCCTGCGTGACGTGTCGGTGCGTAGAGCAATCGCCTCTGCCATAGACCGGCAGGAACTGGTCGATAAGATTGCAAGAGGCGCCGCCATTTCAGGGAGCCTTGGGATTCTTCCGCCCAATCATGTGATGGCGGCAGACGCAGTCAGACAATATCCGTTTGATCTTGAGTTGGCCTCCACCCTGTTGGACAAGGCCGGCTACGAGCGCATGAATCAAAAGGGTGTGCGACTCTTGCCGGATGACGCCCCTTTTACGCTGGAGCTTCTCTGCAGCGGGCGGGAAGTACGCATGGCAGAGCTGATCCGTCAGCATTTTGACGAAATAGGCATCACGCTGAAGATTCGCACAGTCGACGGCAAGACTCGGGATGCAAGAGTGCGCCGGAGTGATTACCAACTGGCCATCATTGGTCACGGCGGCTGGGGCAGCGACCCCAACTATATTGCGGCCCACCTGTTTGGCGATATTTTTTCCCAGAACAGTTCGCCCTCCCATTCTGGCTTACCGGGGCTTGATGCTCCGGAACTGGTTGCTCTTTTGCAGCGTCAGGCGCTTGAAATTGATCCTGTAAAACGAAAGTCGCTGGTTACAAAAGTACAAAAGATGGCTGCTGACCTCGTAGCGGAGATCCCTCTTTTTTATACCGCCGGTTACAGTATGTACCAGCCTGCAAAGTACGACGGCTGGATGTATATGTACGACCACCACAGCCTGCAACACGGCAAACTGTCGTATCTCAGGCGAGACGCGATTGCGGCCAAACGGCTGTAGCCTGAGGAAGAGATTATGGTACAGTATCCCAGGCGAATTTTTGAGTATATGCTCACCGTTTTTATCGTAATCAGCCTGAATTTTGCTCTGCCACGGGTGATGCCCGGAGACCCCTTTCTCTATCTGTCGGCGGATGAAGGCGATGAGATCGCCTCATTTTCTGAGAGCCAGGAAGAATATTACCGTAAGCAGTACGGCCTGGATCAGCCTCTGGTGAAACAATATGTACGTTATTTGACGGCCCTTCTGCGGGGGGATCTCGGCTACTCCATTTACTATAATGACGGGGTCACTACTATTCTCCTGCACCGGCTCCCCTGGACTCTGGTACTCGTCATCGCGGCCATCATCTGCAGTACCGCTATCGGCTGCTTACTCGGCAGCCTCAGCGCGGTCTTTCGCGGCTCGAGCCTTGATCGCTGGCTCTATCCGCTTATGATCGCGATCTCTGAGATTCCCGCCTTCCTGCTTGGGCTGGTACTGCTGTTCACCCTTGCCGCAGGGCTGCAACTCTTCCCGCTGTCGGGTGGTATGACTCATTTTGCCACCTATGAATCCCTGTGGCAAAGGATGGGTGATATCTGTCTGCACGCCGTGCTGCCGATTATGACGCTCACCATCGTTCGTTGCGGCTCCATGTATCTTCTAGCGCGAAACAGTATGGCAACCGTGCTACCCAAAGACTATATACGTACCGCAAGGGCCAAGGGTTTGAAACCTTATCGTATTCTCCTCCGCCACTGTTTACGTAACGCCATGCTGCCTATTGTTACCCGCATTTTTCTAAGCCTCGGGACCCTTGTGGGGGGTGCCATCCTGGTGGAAAACGTCTTTGCCTATCCCGGTCTTGGTCTTCTCATGCGCGAGTCGGTCATGGTTCACGATTATCCTATGATCCAGGGGATTTTTCTTCTGGTCACCATCACTGTTTTGTCTGCAAATTTCCTCGCCGATTCTATTTATGGGCGTCTTGATCCAAGAATCATGCAAAGGGTTGGGGGGCAGCCATGAACAGCGCCCGGATCCCATTGCAAACAAGCGGGTACAGTATCGGCTTTTTAGGTCGTCTCTCAGGCGGTGGCAGACTTGGACTACTGATACTGCTCATGGTCGTTTTTATCGCCATTGCCGCCCCGCTTATCTGCAAACATTCCCCCAGGCTGCCTTCGGGGACAGCACTTGCCCCCCCTGACAGCATCCACTGGATGGGGACTGATGAGCTGGGGGTGGACATCTGGGCCCAGGTCGCCTTTGGAGCAAGAATAAGTCTTGTGGTCGGCCTTGGCACCGCACTTATTGCGGGGGGAGGCGGTGCTATCGCGGGAATCGCCGCAGGCTATAGAGGAGGTCTTACAGATCTTCTTCTCATGCGCACAATCGATGTGCTGCTGGTCCTGCCTGACCTGCCGGTGATGATTGTCCTGGCCGCTTTTTTCGGTCCGAGTGTTGTCACCATCATCGTGGTTCTCTCAGCCTTTTCCTGGGTGATGTCCGCCCGCATTATCCGCAGCCGGATGCTCAGCCTCAAAGAGCGCCGATATATTAAAGCCGCGGAAAGTTATGGCGGTGGTGTCATCTATCTCATGTACCGCCATTTCCTGCCAGAGCTCTTTCCTCTAATCGCCGTCGGTATGATTCGTCTGGCCGGTCGGGCAATTGTTGCTGAAGCGGGGCTCTCGTTTCTCGGCCTTGGTGATCCTACCTCCCGTTCCTGGGGCTTGATTATCCATAATGGACTCAATTTCCCAGGAATATATTATACAGATTTCTGGAAGTGGTGGCTGCTTTATCCCTGGCTTGCCTTGACCCTGGTGGTCACATCCCTTGCACTTCTGGGAAAAGACCTTGAAATATTAGCCGACCCGAGATTAAGACAATGATGATGCTGAGCGTAGAAAACCTCTCTGTAGCTTACACCCGGGACAAGCATGTCATTCCTGCGGCCATGGATATTAATTTTTCTGCCGCCGCGGGTGAATGTCTTGGTATTATTGGAGAGTCGGGCTGTGGAAAAACCTCTCTTGCCCTTGGTATCATGGGCCTAATACGCGGGGGTTCAGTTTCGGGGAAGGTACGATTTCGCGGGCAGGACCTTACAGCCATGAATGAGGGACAGCGCCGTAGCTATAGATGGCGCAACATCGCCATGGTTTTCCAGAACAGCCTTGAAATACTCAATCCGGTGACAACTCTTGGTGAACAGCTGGCAGAGCCTTTGACCACCCATCTTGGTCTTTCTATAAAGGAGGCCGCAGAAAAGGTGAGCGCCATGCTCACAATGACCGGCCTTGACCCCGACTGGCAGAAAGCATATCCGCACCAGCTTTCCGGCGGGATGCGCCAGCGCGCCCTAATTGCCATGGCCCTCTGCTGCGCACCGGATGTTCTCATTGTTGATGAGCCGACAACCTCCCTTGACCCCGATAGCCGTAATGCGGTCCTTAATCTGCTGCAGGAGCTGCAGCAGCAGCTGGGGTTTACAATGATTCTCATCTCCCATAATCTGTCGGCAATTCACCAACTCACTTCCCGGCTGCTGACCATGTACAGCGGCCGCATTATCGAAGAAGGCGCTACCCAAGACATCCTTTGCAATCCCCTGCATCCCTATAGCCGCGGTCTGATCAATTCCGCCCCGGATTTTTTCCCGTACAAGGATCTCTGGGGCATTAATGGCACTCCGCCAAAACCCGGTGAAACAAGGGGCTGCAGTTTTTCCCCCCGCTGCTGTCAGTCTGCACAGCTGTGCAAGAGCTGCAATCCACCTCTTCAGGATCTTGAAAACGCCCGCCGTGTCGCCTGCCATAAAGGCGGTATTGAAACTATACTGACAGCGACAGCGATACAAAAGAATTACTCTCTTGGAGAGAAAACAATAAAGGCACTGCGCGGGGTCGACCTCATGGTCAGAAGAGGCGAAGTTGTAGCCCTGGTGGGTAAGTCGGGGTCGGGCAAATCAACACTTGCCCATATTCTTGGAGGTGTTTTGCAAGCGGATGGCGGTAAAATTCGATTTCGTGGAAACCCGGTACAAAAGTGCGAGACAACCGCCACTACAGGTGGAATTCAACTCGTTTTTCAGGATCCTGGCGAGGCGGTGAGCCATCGGCTGTCGGTGCTGGATGCGGTACGCGAGCCGCTGGATATACTTGCCTGGGGGGACCCTGCCGCTCGCCACGAAAAAGCTGTCCAGTCACTTGCGGCAATGCATCTGCCCACTTCTCAGGATTTTTTGAGCCGCCCCTGTCATTCACTGAGCGGTGGCCAGCGACAGCGTGTCGCCATTGCACGGTCTCTGACAACAGAGCCGCTGCTGCTGGTGGCCGATGAGATTACCGCAATGCTTGATCCATCGACCCAGGCGGTCATACTCCGCGAGCTGAAAGGACGCCAGCATCAGAACGGTTTTGCCATGCTGTTTATCACCCATAATATCCATCTCGCCAGAAAGATTGCTGATCGTGTTTATGTTATGGATCATGGTGTAATTGTAGACAAAGGGGCCGCATTTGAAGTGTTGGATAACACACCTCTTCATGTTCCGAACGAATTGTTGCAGTCGCTAAAAAATTGACCGTTTATTCGTATACTTCCATCAAACACCATTATATAAAAGGAGTGTTAACTATGTCTGCAGATACGATTTTACAGAGTGATCTATTTCAGAAATGCCTCGATTTTCACGGACATCTCTGTCCCGGCCTCTCTTTAGGCTACCAGGCTTCAATGGCTGGGATGTCATGGCTTGAAGCCAGGCGGGCTGAAGATGAAGAGGTGGTAGCCATTGTGGAAAACGATGCCTGCGGGGTAGATGCCATTCAGGTTATCACCGGCTGTACCTTCGGAAAAGGCAATTTTATCTACCGGGACTATGGCAAAACAGCCTTCAGTTTTTTTAGCCGTGAAACCGGAAAAGGAGTGCGTATTGCCCGCAGGCCCGACCCGGACGCCGCGCTCGATCCCGAACATATGCAACTTATGGATAAAATTCGTGAAGCCACGGCAACGAAAGAAGAACGAAAACGTTTTCGCACACTGCATGACGCCGTGTCCAAACGAATTCTTGCGAAAAAGCCCGAAGAGATCTTCACCGTAACCGAACTGACCGTCGCCCTGCCGGATAAAGCACGGATAGAGCCATCCATTAATTGCGATCGATGTGGTGAACCCACCATGTCGACGAAACTGAGAAAGGTGAATGAACAGCGAATATGCGGGGGATGCCTCTAGCCGTAGCTTTTCTTTAAACCTGACGCTGTCTGAAGGGGTTACTTGAGTCCTGAAAAACATTATGAATAAATAGGTATTTATACGGATTTACTCTTACGTTAAATTTGTTAGGTTTACTCTAAATTACGAATTTCTTGATAAATCCAATTTGGATAGAGTACGAAGGGAGAGTGAGATATGATAAATGTGATCAGGACCAGTCTTATATTTGGACTTATACTTGTCCCCATGACAGTGTCTGCGGAAAACCTGTTTCTTGAGCCATATGTCCCATTTGATTTTAATGCAAGAGCTGAAGCGGTAGCTATTGGTGATGTTAACAATGATAGCAGAAATGACGTCGTAGTTACAACTTGGTTCAGTAGTGATTCTTCGGATATACATGCAAACAAGCTGTTTGTGTTTTACCAGGGAGCGGATGGAAACCTCAGTGAGCCCTATATTCATTCGCTGAATGGCGTCAGTAACAGACCTGTTTCTGTAGATATTGGAGATATTAATAATGATGGGCTACATGACGTTGTAGTCGGCAATTACGAAAACCTGCAATTATTTTTGCAGACCCCTGATGGTGAACTAGATTATCCAACGGTTTATCCTACTTCTCACGCTCTGAAAATCAGAGTGGGAGACCTAAATAACGACCAATTGCAAGATATCGCCGGAATCGAATGGGGCGGAGTCGATACTGCGGTCATCTTGCAAGATGAACAAGGAGAATTAAATCCCGAATTATTTCACTACGCCCCTCATGGTGGGTATGATGATTTAGAACTTGGTGATGTTAATAGTGACGGACTACTTGATATTATCGTAATGAGTGGACAAGGGTTTGACGATAACCTCGCAATTCTTATCCAGAATAAAAATGGTGATTTTAATCCTGTCTCTTTTTACGATCTGGGAGGTAATGAACTTACTGGTGGAGTTACAGTTGGAGATTTTAATGGTGATGATCGAAATGATGTAGCTGTTACCTACGGAGGAAATAAACCTAACTCATTTATAGGAATTTTCTATCAAAATGAAGTAGGAGAATTAAATCCTGCTGTTTCCTACCCTTCACTTGATATCCCTGAACCAATCCAATCGGTAGATATCAACAGTGATGGTTTAGATGATTTAGTTGTTTTGCATGGTGGGTGGAGTAAAATGGGGGTTTATTTACAGACCTCTGATGGTTCCCTTGCCCCCGAAGATCTTTACCCTATTCCGTATGCAAGTCATTATAACCCTCATGCATTGACTGCTGGAGATATCAATGGAGACCTAGAGCCAGATGTAGTTATATCTGACTACAATAATGGCTTAGTTGTTCTCCAACATGTAACATCCAATGCCCCCCCTTCCGCCAATGCAGGCCCAGATGAATTTGCAGTACAAAAAACGGTTGTCACTCTTGATGGTAATAGATCTAATGACCCCGATGGCATGATAACAAGTTACTTGTGGGAGCAGGTCTCAGGGATTCCAGTAACCCTTACCCCTGAAACTGATCCTGCTGTTGTCTCATTTATTGCACCTTCATTCAAAGGCAAGCAGTCACCAGAATTAGTTTTTCAACTGACAGTGACAGATGATCAAGGAATGGAGGATAGCGATTTAAAACTTGTTACTGTCTTAAGGAATATGAAAAAGTGAGAGTAAAGCATGAAGGAGATCAGAAGTGGTTCTGAGATAAGAACCACTTCACCCTATAACCAATTCCATCAGTACCTGTAAATTTGTTCTCGTTAGTTTGGTTTTCCGTCCCCATGAGCCCAACATTTTGATATCTTACTGTACTTTGCGATTTCCGTATGCACGATACTTTCTAGCAACCGCCCTGCTCACAAGGTATGCGACCCCAAAAACAGATGCAAACACAACACATCGTGGTATACTTGCTACAGTGATCAATTAATTACGTATGCACTTTATTGTAGATCAATACACTCTTACAAGGAGCAATCATGTGGGGAGCTAACGTATCTGAATGGGGTAACTCTTTTTGCGGCTGGGGTCCATCTCTTGGTCATGGTCCCTGGTTTATGGGGTGGTTATTTCCTCTCCTTTTCTGGGCTCTGATTGCCTATCTGACATTTAGTATTATCAAAAGTCTATTTTCCAGCACTCGTTCAAACCAAAGTGATAGCGCACTTGATATATTGAGAAATCGATTTGCTGCTGGTGAGATAAACGAAAAGGAATATAGTGCTCAAAAGGCTGTTTTGAGTAGAGATTAAATCGTTCTTCCTTTCCAGAGTGCATGAGTTTTTACGTTGCCCACATCTCCTTTTTGGTATGTTATTACGCCTTTGTACCAATTATTTTGGTTGATTAGTCTTTTTAACCTGCCTTCTTTTTGATCGTTATCGAACCCAAAGATTAACAAGGTGACTTTCTCCTCAATCTCATTTGGAACAGGTAGAGATTGGTTAAAAATTGAGTTTACACATTTCACATACTCACCATACTCAGCTATTTTCTCATGTTTTCTTTCTCTTATCTGCCCTTCGTATTTTTTGAGTTGCTTTATGACAGGATGACGAGTTCTGGACCATAACTCCTTGTATGAAAAATGCTTTGCTGCAACAAATTGTAATGTGCCAGTTTTTCAAAAAAAACAAACAAGAAATATCTACTTGTTATGATAGCAAAAATACTGCACCGCTTTTTTTTTTTTTGGGGGGGGGAGGTGTTCTTTATCGCTGGTCGTTTGGGCAATCAGCTTGTAATCGCTTGTTAAATGGTTTTGGCTCACTCTTTATCAAAACTATCCACAACTATTGCACCCATAGATGCTGGCATAGTGATAACTATAATGCGCTTTAAGGACGTTATAGGATCCTCCAGCATGGGAAGTTTATCTAAGCACAGTAAAACCAAACCAACAACTAGCGCTGTCATTAAATAAGCTACCACTATACGAAAAATAAATACAACTAAACGGGACTTAACATTTTGCTGAAACACACTTTGATAGGTATAGAGGGCGAGAAATAATGCGGCTACCCCTATTCTTAAACCACAGGTAGATATATTTAAGGTGGAATCCACAGTTCCTTCTTGCAGCGACTGTTAAGTCAGTTCGCCATTTTTTTATGCCATTTTCTTTATACAAATACAGAGCCGTGTTACTGTTGTTCTGCTCACTCGGAGGATAGGGCAACGCTGAGGAGCGACCCGAGCGCCGTAGTGAGTGACTTGAGAATGGGAGGCTGTGTATGGAAACATACTCAGCCTTTCTTCTTTGTACCTTTCCATTCTTGAGTCCTTAATGCGTTAAACCTACTTCCTGCAAGCGGAGCGAGCAGGAAGGGTTTGTCACCTTGGGGCCGTCCCCCCCCCTCTCTTCAATGCGTAGTCGGCTTTGAGAATACCTCAAATGGTGTCTGTTTGTTCAACGAGGAATGTTCTCTTTCCTTGTTGTAATAATCGAAATACCGACTCAGTCCTCGATGCAATGCATGTCCATCCGAATAAGCTTTGGGGTAAATGTCTTCGTATTTTATCGTCCACCATAAACGTTCAATAAAAACATTGTCTAGAGCACGGCCGCGACCATCCATACTGATGGCAATGTTTTTATCAAGCAACACCCCTGTAAAAGCTTCAGAAGTGAACTGTGAACCCTGATCGGTGTTAAATATTGTTGGTTTACCTTGGGTCAATGCTTGCTCTAAGGCAGCTACACAGAAAAGGCTTTCCATGGTATTGGAAAGCTCCCAAGCAAGAACGTAGCGACTATACCAATCAATCACCGCCGCGAGGTACATGAACCCGTATCGCATTGGGATATACGTGATATCCATACTCCACACCTGGTCCACCGCTTCAATATCCATATTACGCAAAAGGTATGGATAAATTTTATGTCCTGGTGCAGGTTTGCTGGTATGAGGCCCTGGCGTTATGGCCTGAAGCCCCATAAGGCGCATTAAGCGAGCCACCCGTTTATGATTAACCTGATACCCCTTATCTCGCAACCAATCAGTCATTCGCGGATAACCAAACTCCGGATGCCGCAAATACTGTTCGTCGATCAGCCGCATGAGCTTAAGATTTTCATCTGTTTCAGCAGCAGGATTGTAGTAAACAGAAGATCTTGATACGCCTGCCAATCTACATTGTCGTCTGATGGAATATTCAGGACTCACCTCCACCCAATTTCTACGGGTTGATAGTGGCAGGCTCATAGCTTTTTTTCAAGCCATTCAATATCCATCTTGAGTCGTCCAATCTCTTCATAAAGTGGAGCTGTGATTTCATCTTCTGTCTTGGACTTACTTGTCTTACCACGTGAAAAGAGTTCTTCTGCGTTCATCAGCAGCTGCTTTTTCCAGGTGGTTATCTGGTTGGGATGAACTTTATGTTCTGTCGCTAACTCAGCCAGTGTCTTGATTCCTTTTAAAGCTTCAATTGCGATCTTGGCTTTAAACTTGTCCGAATGTGCTCTTCTTTTTCCTTTCATTTGCATCCTCTTTTATTACCAATTTTGGAATGCAAATTCCACCTAAGAGGGTGGTCCTAATATTGGGGTTAAGCGCAATAACACAGAGAGGGTAAACAACATAATCAAATTAGGAAAGGGCAATGTTTCCCCTAATCGCCATGCTTCTTCAGAAAAGGAAATTGGCACTGCGAGCGCAAATGCTCCTACAAATACCTGACTTGCATCTTCCAAATTGAAACTAAATTTCATTCTTTCCTTTTTTAAACAGTTGTTTTTTTCTAACAATTCATTGAATTTATATGATTTTCATTTCGCACAACACCAAAAAAGCCATAATCCTTTATACAATTTTGTTATATCCATTAACAAGTTCAACAACTTGATAAAATCTTCAAGTTGACCTTTTTCCTGTACCTTGGAACCAGCGCATTGTCATCTTAAGGTAAATCTCGGCTGAAATGTTGCTCAATTTCTATGGTGTAGGGATGCGCGATAATGCTTTCGAATGGAATACTAGAATAATGTAAGAACCGTCTTAGAATAGCTTAAAAAAGGAAAACCGCCACCATTACCCGCCAACAAAACGAAAAAAGGGTTCCAGCTAAAAAGCTGAACCCCTATCGTTATGCGGTCGGGGAGGTAGGATTAGGACCTACGGCCTCCTGCTCCCAAGGCGTCTGACCCTGTTTTTAGCCCACCCAGCAACCTCCCGTTATTAAAGGAAATTAACGAACTACCATTAACAGTGATTTCGTTTTACCCCCACTTATTTTGTCTAATATGGATCTATTTCGTTAGGTAAGCGTGGACTCCGAGAACGTCTAATAATCGTCTAATACCTTCCCCAAATCTCAGTATGATAACCATTGACTTTGTTATCATTTATGATAACATTTAATCATGAACTGGAACATAACTTTTTACAGCGATAAGGTCGAGCAAGCGACTCTATCATTCCCTCCTGGGATTTTGGCAAACTTCCTTCACATCGCAGAGATGATAGAAGAGTTCGGTCCAGCACTTGGCTTACCTTATACTAAAGCAATGGGTGAAGGACTGTTTGAGATCAGGGCTAAAGGAAAAGAAGGGATTGGCAGATCTTTCTTCTGCACAGTCAAGGGCAAGGAGATAATTATCCTCCACTCATTCATCAAAAAATCTCAAAAAACACCAAAAAAAGAATTAGCAAAAGCCAGGAAACGGCTAAAAGAGGTGAAATCATGAGAACATCATTAAAAGATTTCAAAAAGAAAGCATTACAGAGCCCAGAAGTCAAAAGTGAATATGACCGTTTGTCTTCAGCTTACGAACTCAGAAAACAGCTTATTAAAATCCGTAAAGATGCCGGGTTCACCCAGGAAGAACTTGCTGATCTCTTGAATACGAAAAAGAGCAACATCTCAAGGCTTGAGAATGTAAACTCTAAAATTTCTCCGAAACTCTCTACTATTGAGGAGTATGCACGGGCTGTCGGTTATAAACTTGAAATTAACTTTATTTCACAATCATAACCGTCAAAGCTTCCCCCCCGAGTAATAGCACAATTCCGCAATTGATAGGGTGTGCTTGAATGACTGATGACATAGAAAACCTGAGAAAGAAGTATCAGAATGCGTTAGCCGAAATAGACAAACTGCGTCAAGAAAATGAGTGGCTTAAAAAATCCGCAATTCCTCCCATTTGTCAATCAGCATTCAAAATTGACCCCTTTCAGCGTTGAATATTGACCCCTCTTGAATCGATTGTCAGAGACATTAATTTTCCTTAAAACCTCTTTATATTAGTGAGTCAAGAGATTTTAAGAAGAATTAATGATCCAAACTAAGGGGTCAGCCTTGGACGCTGATTGGGGGTCAAATTTCGACGCTGTTTAACAAACTGCCCCCAAGTTTTATCAGAAGTCCCTCCTAGCCCATGGACAAGTATGATTTTCTTTCCCATCCCTTTTCCTTTAAAGGCAAGATGTTCTTTAAAGTCCTAAATGAACCGATAGATTCATTAACTGTTAGGTCGCTTCAAGCAACGAATATTTAATAACAACATACAAGAAGGAACTACAACAGGCTGTAAATATTTCATTTTCCCACATTGTAGCAGAGAAGACTAAGACTTAATGGTATTCTTTTTTGAGATTGGATTACTGGCATGCAGTAAAACGTCAAAGAAACGTCAAATGCGAGGTAGGGGGTCTGGAAATGAAAAAAGCCAACCACTGTGTAAGTGATTGGCTTTTATACATATAAATGGTCGGGCCGGTAGGATTCGAACCTACGGCCTCCTGCTCCCAAGGCAGGAGGCATTGTATTTCAACGACACACAAAGAAACCAACAGAAACAGCATACACCCACGACTTAACTCATTCTATTGACTCTTTTCACCTCATTAAGTATCATAGTGAATCTTTAAAATTCACGCATCCATTATGCTTAATTATGCTTAATTTATATTTATTAGACTTATTCCCGCAATGACATCCCCAAAAAGAACGCCAAGAAAAAAATTCAGTACTGACCGTGAAGCGGCATCCCTCAGGCCACTAAACAACCGTCAAACTGATTACTGCCACAAGACGCTACCCGGATTTATGATCAGGGTCGGTGCTAAAAAGAAAACTTGGATTGTCCGCTATATGATGAATGGTAAACAAAAGGCATACAGCCTTCCAATCCCCTATCCCGAATGCACTCTTGAAGAAGCTACAAAGGAGTACAGAAAAATACGTGGCAATATTGATCGAGGTGAAGACCCTCAAGCCGATAAACAAATCAAAAAGAAAGAACCAACTATTGCTGTTATCATGGAGCTTTATCTGAAAGAGACACCTCTCCTATCAAAGGGTTTACGCGAAAGCCAACGCATTAGTGAAAAAGACATCATTCCTCACCTAGGTACTATCAAAGCATCTGATCTCAGGCGTCAACATATAAAAGGACTCCACTCAATAATCACCAAACGTGGAGCACCAGTCATGGCCAACCGTGCCCTTGAATTGCTTAGAAGAGCCTTCAACCATGCATGCGAAGAAGAATTAATTGAAACAAATACTTTTCCAAGTATAAAAAAGATTAAACACACAGAATACAGCCGAAAGAGAGTTCTCACTGACGAAGAAATAAAAAAAATATGGACTGCAACAGATATCCTTAGCTCGAACATGAGGGACATATACAAACTTCTATTGCTTCTTGGTCAACGAACTCAAGATATCTGTGCTATGCAAACAAGTGATATTGACGATAGGCACAAGCAGTGGACTGTACCAGCCCCACCTCGAGCGAAAAACCAATCTCCAAACATACTTCCCCTCCCGCCTTATGCCTGGCAAATTATAGAACCACGATTAAGTAACGAAAAATGGCTTTTTCCCAGTAAACACAATACCAATAGGCTTGGTTATCAAGGAGAAGGAAGAACAACCAGTATAAGGAAAGCAAGACTCAAGTTAATTAGCCAAACAGGGGTATCAGAATGGACCGGACATGACCTTAGGCGAACAATGCGCACCCTTCTTGCCCGTCAAAAAATCCCACTCCATATTGCCGAAAGAATTATCGGTCATGTACAAAGTGGAGTGGAGGAGATCTATGACAGATTTGTTTATCTGGATGAAAAAAAAGAAGCACTTGGAAAACTAGAAAATCTAATTTTAACAATCACTGAACAAATATAAAATGCGATTTTTTCTTATTCATGCATCATGAGATGTATGAGTAATGTTCAGTATCATCACATTTTCATCAATGTTCTTCATGACAGTGTGGAGTCCCGACTCAACTGATCAGGAGATGACGATTAGACTGGATATATCGGTGACAGCCGCCTTCCCTTCGAAGTTAAATAGTCACGACTGTAACGTACCAAGGTCTTTAATCCAAATTGAACAAAGAAGCCCCCGTGCCCGACTCATGGCGACATAATGCTGAGTTTTATCTCCAGTTTTCTGAATGCTCTTTGGTGCTGCTAGATCGACTACAATAACTACGTCATTTTCAAGCCCTTTGAAGTTTTTTATCTCTGAGAAGCTCATCTTTGCCGGCGGAAAAGAACGAACAGAGTACTCATCAAGTTCTTGTATTCCTCTACCAATATCCTTAGGAAGAAGCGCAACAGAAGACTGCGAATAAGGCTTAGGAGAAAGGATGGTTATTGAAGACTCTTTTGCACCCTGGTTAAGTAATTTCGTTATCAGTTTTTCAAGAGCTTCACCTCTTTGTTGAATTGAGATGAAAAATTCTTCTGTTTTTGGTCCTTCTCCAGTACCTGTGTTTCCCACATCACATTGGAGTGAAGACTGAATAGTATCAAGTATATTAAAAGTATTACGACAATTTGTAGTCAAAGGGATATTAACAGGTGAGCAATCCTTTAAATGGGCAAGAACTTCTTTAACCTGCCCTTTGTTCTCATCTTCAAACAACCCAACCTGGTTGTTTACATCATGAAATATGTACCACTCTCCAGCCTTGAGACCTCCTGTTAAAAGAGAGTCCATATTGTCAAGATCGTTGAAATTAAACAAATCCTGCCCTTCATCAACAATCAACACGTCAAACTTCCTAATCCTTTTACGCTTTTTATCCAGCTTGACACTATTAATTGTTGAGAATGTAAGGTGACATCCTTTTATCAAAGTTGACAAATATTGCCTCAACCAGTTTGACTTGCACAAAAAAAGGATTTGTTTATCTTTATTACCTAATCGCCGTGCCAGTTCTGCTGCTAGAAATGTTTTACCAGTTCCAGCTCCACCATAGCAGAGGACACGATTATTTACCTCCGCAATATCAACATATTTATACTGATCCTCTGTGAGTTTAACCGCTACACGACTCTGATTTTTCAGTATGTGATAGAGTGGCTCAACCAGCTCAAATTCAGGTCGGAGGAATTGTTTTAGACTGTCGAGCTGCTTTGAGTCATACCGTACATCATTACCTGGTTTTGTTCGCCAGTAACTGAAGAATCTCCTAAGCCATTTTTCAAAATGTCTAAAGTCATTCAGATCACAAATTGTGGCCCGGTCCCATTCCGAACTATTACTATTCCACTCAACATCGGGAAAGACAACACCATACCCGATCGCAAGACGTGTCTCACCAATGTCACCAGACTCCCCAACAGCCTTAGCAATTCCATGCATAGCTCCCGAAGCCTGTTTAAACGGATCCTGGATATAACAAATCTGGTCTTCCCGATTAACAGTTATCCATTGTCCATCTTGATAATTTACACGGCCTCCCTTAACTTCCAGAACGAATAGGCCAAACGAATTGACCAGAACAAAATCAGCCTCACCAAACCGTTTACTCTCATGCCTTGTTAGATTCAGGGAATGAAATGCAGTGTGGCTATTATCAGATACAAAACAATTTCGGATCCGGTAAAAGACCTTAGACTCAGCACTGGAGCCATTTTGATAGGGTGTTGATGGGATTATTTGCATTTCCTTAAAATCTCTTCATAATCTCCGTTGGTAATAGCAACATCCCTCATTTTTCCAAAGTACTTTTTATCTTCAACACACCAGTCAGGAACAATAACACCTTCAAGAGTTATATCTTTTGGCCTTACAGGTGTTTCAGATGGAACTGTAACGTCACTAGGGAATATTTTCCCCAGAGCCTCCCTTGCCATGCATCCGGCTATCTCCATTATCTTTCCAATAAACTGTTTTATCTGACTCCCTGACAATTTTGTTTCGAAACAAGAATCCAATCCGTATTTTTTCGAAAACCAACTTAAAAAATCAAGTTTTTTGCCTTTCGCGACTCCCTTCCGTAACACAATGTCAAAAACAGTCTTAGGTGGGGTAAAGTTCCCTAGCTTCAAGTCAGATTCTACCATTTCATGTGCATAGCTGGCCATCTTATGTGAAACGTATCTATAGAGGCCAGAATATTTCCTTAGTGACGCTGGCATCCCATTAAAGCCAAACCGTATTCCGGCAAGCATACCCACCAGAACGATCTCCTCCTGTTTCATATCAATAGCTGAGAACTTTTCATCGATTACCTTTTCAGGCATGTCTTTGAAAAACAGATAAAGGAGTTGCCGGGCGAGAGCTGATTTTTCCTCACCTGCAAATGTTTGACTAGCTGTTTCGTCCAATTTCTTTTTATAAAAATCATTGAGTTTATTTGCTATCTCTGAAATACGCCCCTTGTACTTGTCCTCAAAAACACCAAGCAGTTTTTCGCTTTTAAGTGTATCTAAAATGAGTCCCAATTGGACGCCAAAGTCTTTTTCACTGCAGAGTATTGTAACCACTTCCCTGATTACTCTTGAAGCTGGAGAGAAGGATTCAGGGTGACCTTTGGTGTAAAAAAAGTCTTCAACAACCTTGAAAATATCATGGTATTCTTTTACGGAAGAAACGTTGTCAGTTTTTTTACCAAAAGCATTAAGCATACTATTCGCCACCTCACCATTCTTGGCGAAATAAAATAACATGCAGAGTACTCCTCCATAGGCAAACACCTTATCGTAATCAACTGGTTTGCAAACTTGGCCGTGAGGTTTATATATTTCTGCGCGAATTTGCTTACCATCACCTTCTTCATTCAAGAGCAAAGAATTTTCGCGGACAAACAGGTCTTTCTCGCTTCCAAAGCTAAGTTCTGCTAAAGGTATGTTGTCATCTGTCCCAGAAATGATTTTGAATATTTGGTCCCCTATTTCCTTATTTTCAAAAACAATTTTCTTTACCGATGAGATTGGTAATGGCGCGGGTAACAGCACAACATTTTCATCAAGAGATATATTTTTCAACAAAGGCAGATCTATCTCCAGCAAACATCTAGATAAATTAGTTTGGTCTGGATGTTTACTGTGCAATACTTTTTTTAATTCTTGTGATGTACCACGATAAATTGGGATACCACTCTCAAAGTTCTCTGTAACATCAGAATAGTATTTTTCCTCACCATACCCCTTCTTATCTCGTAACAATCCACAAAGCAGGGCTGCTCCAAGGTTGCCTTTGTTTGTTGGGAAAAACCAACGACCTTGATTCTTGTTAGTATTAGCCATTTTACAAAATATCCCTTTCTAATAAATTTTCGTCAGTGGGTAGCAACTCTGCTATATCTTTGCTGCAAGAGACACCTTTGAAAAGAACCAGCCTATTCATAGCTCTTGAGGCCATTACAAATAGTCGTTTTTTCATCAATGTAGTATTGTTGTTGTGAATTTTTAGGCCATCCATAATAATATAAACGGAGTCAAACTCAATTCCTTTAACAGACTTATCACAGAGAACGACAATTCCACCTTCTGAGTAATCAATCTCTACATTGCCCTTTTGAGATGCAGAGTAACTTTTAACTCTAGGCGTTTCGTTATCACGAGGAATTTCAGTTTTTTGCAATTTTTGTACATAATCTTCTCGTTTCGTGTCAGTTGCAACTATTACCCCTATCAGAAGAGAGGGATCACTGTCCGCTTCCCTTAATATCATCTTTACACAATCAACAACCAGCTTATATTCATACAGCACAGGTGTATCCACAGAGGTTTTTTCAGGAATCTGTGGAGCTGGACTAGAATTATCTGTATAGAAATGATTGGCAAATGTTGCGATTGGTGCGGTGTTGCGATGGTTTTCTGAAAGGTAAATAACATCACTTGGACCTGATACTTCACCAATTTTCGGGACACTCAGGCCAAGTAAGTTAGCAAGTTCACTAATAGAGGAATTTTCATTCTCCCTTATTTGCTGGTTCTGGTCCGCTGTAATAAAAAAATTCTCACAACCCATTGCATCTAGTGCTAAATAATAACCTTCTGGCAAATCTTGTCCCTCATCAATAATCATACTGAGATTGTGAGGGAATTCTCCAGGATTTTTCACATCACCTTTCTCATAACACTCAATAATGGAACCATAATCATAAGAGTAAGACAGATCCCTTTTCTGCTCTTTTTCCTCTATTGTGGGCTGTCGCTTTGGAACAAACTCCTCGGTCAACTGATAATGTTTGTTACAGAACCAAGAAATTGCGGTGTCGCAATCCACACTTTTTTCTACCAACTGACTACAGTACTCACTGAGTATATGATTGTAAGTAAGCAGGAGCTGTTTTCCCTCATCTTTATGCATACGGGCACGAATGAGTGCTACTACTGATTTACCTGTTCCAGGGCCACCAACAACCAAATATTGTCCTTCAAACGGAAGTGCAATGGCTGCATCCTGCTCTTTAGTCAACTCGGCGTAACCTGGTAATTTAAGATATCGTTTTGCCATTTTCTTCTCTTAAGATAAAGTGGTCAACATAATTGCTATACCATCAACTTCACTTACAATTTTTGAGTACAAACTCCTGCAAATTTGGAATTCCTGCCTCTGTATTCCCTTTTATAAAGTTTCTATCCAGAAATACATTGCTGTAGCTGCATGCTGTTTCAGGTACTAAAGCACAGGCGTGACAAGATGCTCTATTCAACAGCCCCGGCCCCTGTCCTTCATGCTCGGAGCAGACGGGATCAAGTGAGCACCATGCAGCTTGCCTAAAACAGTTAAGCAGAAGCGAGAGAAATTTTTTGGGCTTGGCACACTCAAGTATACCTCCAAGCGATCCGGCAATGTCAGGGACAGCTGTGTAGATTAGGATTCCCGCCATCTTGTGCACCTCTGAGCTATAAATCCTTTCGTTCAGGGAAGCAGCTGGAAAACCTGCCATTGCCTCAAGTTCCCTCATCAAAAGGTGCGAGAAAATATGTAACAGCAGAAACCTCGGCTCAATTGGCGGCAATGAATCGATAAATAATGGTGACTTCTCGTAATGCTCATAGAGCTTATCTGCCCTTAGCCTTACAGCTGTTGTTTTCTCCCAAAGAGATAACAACTTTTCATCTAAAGTAAAAAAAACACCCTCACCATAAAGCTCTATGGCTGGTAGCCAATCTTGTTCTCCAATAACCCACGGGGAAACGAGCCTTCCCTCCTGATCATCCTCGCCTTCGTTATCATCATTTGGACATCTTCTATAACCATTATAGATACGTATTTCTCTCAACCTCTTGACCATAACGAGCTGATCAACAAGTCTACCGACAACAAATTGTTCTAAAGTATCACCTAGAGAAGAAAGTTCTTGCTTCCAAGCCTTACTTTTTATGTCGATAACAAAATCTTCCTCTTCTTTCAGGTCATCTATGGGGGTCAAGAATGCATCATACTCTTTACGAAGCAGGGACTGATCTTTGCAGTCAAAATCATTACCCGTAACCCCATCATCCTCTGATTCGTGACTTAACCTCTCTAAGGCCACATCCATTTCTTTTTTGGTGCAACCGTATTCTTTTGCTAATCGGCCAATCTCTGCATTCCTCTTCATTGAGGAACGTATAGCATCAATTCTTTGCAAAATGGCTGTACTCCCCGCAATGCGATCATAGACAGTACGGGCAACTTCCCTTGACTCAGGAGGGATCACAAGGGCATTTGACGTTTGAGGAGAGTACACTCTCGGATCATTTACCTCTAAAATCTTAACATCGTCTCCCGCTACAGGTTCAAAATCAGGGCTATAGGAAAATTTCAACCAGGGCTGCGGCCTATTAATCACGCCGCATTTAAGTCCATTTATCTTTTGAGATCTGCCACATTTATCACATTTGACGATCGTTCTGCCTGAAGAGTCCGCACTGATTCGTAGATAACTTTTCCCACTGTCCCGTTCACATTTTTGGGTACTATTCAAGTGACACACATTGTGCCAGGGGACATCGTCAAGATACCCTTGGCTACTTGCTGCACACCAGGTTACCTGTACCAGTTTTGCACCATTGCATGCCTTGTTGGAGCATATAGGATCTTCGAAAAGACCGATCCCCTGATCAAGCCATGGATTATAGTGAAGGAGCTTACACTTAGGACATACTGTCCATTTTGGGAAGACCACGCCAGGAAGGGCATGACCCACAACACCTTTCTTGTCGTCATATCCGGCTACGGGCGGTTTCTTGAGCTTTTTACCGCCAGCACAACAGACTCTGATTTCACTGGAAATACGTTTTAAGGGTTCAGCTGTACAGATTCCATTTTTATCAGTCCAGTATCTTGTGTCCACCAGGGTCATTAATCGGTCTTCATTGTCCCGGACAATTGAACCTATCCCTGCATATGAGGTAAGATGAGAAAATCTTAGAGGTGTATATAGCTTTTCCTGTTTCATGATGGCTGTGTTACGCCTCCCACAAGTCTTAGCAGAGCACTATTTTCCACATTTCTCATTGAGCGAAGTGTCTTCCACTTCCGGACATCAGTTCGATCTGTAAAATCAACCATTAGGCCCTCTGCGCTTCTGTCATTACTGTCTCGACAGTAATTCAGGTTTCCTCTTCTATTTTTTACATCCTCAGCTTCCTGATCCCATTCATCAACACGTCTATGTAAGTGTTCCAAAACCTGATTCACATTCTCTAGGAGTTCCGTGTACTCTTCTTCACTGACAGTATCCTGATCAAAAGGTAAGATTGCATCTTTAATTCTTCTTTCCATGAGGTCAATGACTTCTTGAACCTCTTCCATATCCTTGGAAAAATTCTCCGCACCATCTTTAGCTGTAAGGGATGCAATGCCATGCCGCATTGCAATGACCAAAGCTGCATGCAATGCACGCTCTCTTGCCTGATAGGTAAAAGGAGTAAGACTTGAAGGTTCTACAAAACGATAGAATGATTCGTGGTATGAACGAAAATTTTCATAATGAGAGAGGCTTCTTGCCTGTGTTTTATAGTAATTTACAAAAACAAGGCCAGGAGTATCGGAACGCCCTACTCGGCTGCTCGCCTGGATATATTCCGAAGTTGTCAGTGGTTGGCCATTGATAATCATGACAGCAAGTCTGGCCACGTCAAGGCCAACGGAAATCATATTTGTTGCCAGAAGAATATCAATCGCAGAGTTTTCATTGTATTCTTTTGTCAACTGATCAAAAACTCTGTTGTTTTCCTCTGCTGTTTGCCTGCTGGTGAGAGTTTTTACCAAGAGATTACGAACAGGGAGGTACTGGTCTACAATTTGTTTTATTTCTGGATCATTTATTTTTTGATAATCTTCAATATCCCTGATCTTTTTGTCACCCAAAATGCCAGGTCTGACTTCTTCAATTGAGATCCTCATGCCTTCTAAAATCAACCGATTCAGGTATTTCAGAACACTGCTCTGATATAAGGTTCTACTGTTTCCTACACCTTTCAAACTACCGTGGTAAATCACCTGGCTCCACCAGCTATCCATAAAAAGCTCACGATCTCTGAAAAGATGTACTGGGGCGGCCAACAAGGTTGCTGTCAAAGGGGAAAGGCAGCGTAATCGTGATGGAAAGTTCGCCAGGAAACCGATATACATTCGCCCTGGTTTTACGCTGAGAGGTACCGTTTTTGCGAAATAGGAATCGTCATACCGTAGTCCGGAAGGTGGGAATACCTGCATTTCCCTACCATAAAGTGCCTGAATCTGAGTTTCTGCATTTTTTACTGTTGCCGTTGACGCTACATATTTGGGGCGGACCCCTTTTTTTTCAAGTAAAACGTCGATACCAAGTTCGTATAATCCAACAACAGATCCAAGCTCACTCGCTATCAAGTGAAGTTCATCCTGTATAATGAGCTCTGGTGGCCTGTTCCCCTTGCTTCCGAAAAAAGCTGCTGGTCTTTCATCCCAGGTGAGCAGAGAAAATTTATCAACCGTCGCGATAAGCAGGCTGGGAGGGTTCTTATAGAGCATATGATCGACTGTGTTGCAGGGCAGTGTACTGTCACCTTTGCACCCAAAATCACATTTTTTGTTGAAGCACTTGTAATAAAAAGAATCTTCATCTACGGCGTAATTTTCTTTTGTAAAACGTGCTCCACACCAAGGACAACTTGTGATGATAAACTTTGACAATTGATTTTTATTCAGATAGTCAAATGCCTGTTTGCAAGTATTGGGCGAACTGGCCTGACCAACCCATAAACCGATACTGAATCTCTCTGAGCCAAGCATTGCCGGGTCATTTTGTCGTAATAGCTCAAGGGCACAGATAACCTTGGTCGCCCTGGTAAACTGCTGGGCGGTCAAAAGACGAAGCGTATATCGCATTATAGCAACAGTTCCACCATGGCTTGATGGATAGCGCTTTCTCCTGTAAATCATCAAAAAAGCCAAAAGACCAAGATATGCTTCTGTTTTACCGCCACCTGTGGGAAACCAGATCAGGTCAACAATATCACGATAGTCATCATCTCCATCAACCGCAGAAGCTAAAGTCATCAGGATAAATGCAAGCTGAAAAGGTCTCCACCCGAACTTACTACTCTCTACAGGTTTGCCACTTTTTGCCATTTCAACAGCCTGCATCTGCATGACCATAGCTTTGTTTGCAAGAGAAAAGGCAAATCTAGCATTGGCGTCATACTTGAGTAGAAGTATTCCAGCTTCCATTCGCTCTTTGGCTATTATCTGATTGTTGACTATTTTATTCGCAGCTTGCTGATCTTCTTCAATTTCAGTTCGTGCATCACTGGATTGTTTATGAATCCAACTTTTGTAACCAGCAACAAAACTTTTTAGATCTTCGACGACATCACTGTTTTCATCACAGGAACAAAGATATTCAAATTTAAGAATATTAGAACCTGCATCTCCGGTATTGGCTGTTACCTGTGGAACTTCGACTGAAGGCATAAAATCAGCCAGGATCACAGTTATACCTCGTTTATCAACAAACCAATCGACCCCAGTTCCATGACCAACAGCTAGAATGCGGACATCTTTGTAGCGAAGCTCAAGTTCTTTCTCCTCTTCGGTCAGTAACGCCCGGTCAACCGATGGATAATTGGCAACCTCTCCTTTTTCTACAAAACAAGTTAGGGCTGTT
Source organism: Desulforhopalus glucosivorans (assembly GCF_054397165.1). NCBI lineage: Bacteria > Pseudomonadati > Thermodesulfobacteriota > Desulfobulbia > Desulfobulbales > Desulfocapsaceae > Desulforhopalus > Desulforhopalus glucosivorans. The sequence continues at coordinate 4,916,453 of NZ_AP044854.1, read as the reverse complement.
TCAAAGAGAGATTTTTGATTCAAATCAATATATTTTTCTACTTGTGGTATTTGTTCATCACTTCTTTGTTGATTAGAAAGAGAAACTGTAACGATATAGCCGTCCTCATGAGGCCGCCACAAAGTACAGAGGCGAGCCTTACCACCCAGTACAGTGTATTCAGAATCTCCATCAGGTAAAAATTGCTTTTCTTCACCATCTTTATTTGCTAAATAACCTCGCTTCCATTGATCCTCACCCGTAACGAAACGCCCTTGCTCGTCTCTTCCCTTTTCCTCTTTCTCGTAACAGACCGCCTGGCAGTTAACTCGTAATGCTACCTCTTTTCCTGTTACATAAAATGAAAACCCTGCAGAAGACGGTGGCGTGTATTTTAGATTCTTTCGGACAGGTTGACTGCCCTGTTCTTCTTCGCAGCTATCATCTGCCCCTAACTCACCTGCTTGCTGTAATGGGAAAAGAATACCAGAAAAAAATCGGTCGAGAGGCGGCACCCCAACCAGTCTATCATCCTCTAAATCAAAGCCGGTCAGCTGCTTCTTAACCCAACCAAGCAGCTGGGTTCTCGTTTGTTGGTATTCTTTTTTATCTAGCATAATCGGCATCAATACTTTTGATAGCTAACATTCTGGCATTAAGTGATAGTAGGCTATAGTGTTTTAGTAATTTCCTTATCACTTATAAGATTCTTCTTGATGGGAAAGCATATTTGCTAAATGCTCTTGAAATCGAATAATGGTTTGATCTTTTTTAAAAATAATGGACTCTTTTGAAACTAAATATTTTCGACCTACGTCCCCTGTGTTTAGTGAAGTAAGTGCAACATACTGCCCCGTTTTATTCTTTATAGGAATTGTAATTCTGTTTCTAAAAGTATCGTATACCTTCCCATTACTATTTGCCATTAAGCCTAATTCTAGGGCAAGCGTTTGTTGCGTAGCACTAAATTTATCACACAAATATTTGTACCCATACTTTTCAGGATCTGGTGCATATCCAATTTTATATTTTTCACACATTTCTTTTGTGATATTAAGTTTCCCAAGGCAATCAAATGCTTCTACACCAATGAATTCATTAAATAATGTATTGTGATAATAATTCACCACCCTAGATACAAATTTATAACATTGCTCCTTCTTTTTATATTCCTGTCTATCTTTTGGTTTATACTCAGCTAGGGATTTCCCAACTCTCTTTGCGAGATATGCTAAAGCTTCTTTGAACAGAATGTTTCGATGTTTCATTAAAAAGCTATAAACATCACCAGATGCACCACATCCAAAACAATGGAATATTTGTTTATCGCTTTCTACACTAAATGAGGGTTCTTTTCCCCCATGGAAAGGGCACAAACCAATATATCGACCGGTAGAACCTATTTGATTAAGCCCCACTCCAGACTCCATCACAATTTGAACAATATCTACTTTTTCTTTTACAATCTTAACAGAGTCCATTCAGTTCCCTATTCACATCATCAAGAACACCTGCCAGTGGTCCATGGAAGATAAGCACATCAACATCTTCAGGGTGTCAGGTGCCACGTCTCCGTTATCCCCTCTTGTTCAGAAATTAAGCCCGCAAGGCTTATCATGTGTACCAGCAATAACAATTTTCCACTTAGGTATTGAACCGATCCTGAAAATCCTTAATTGCAACGATTATTTCATCAAATGATGGAGCGGTGCCATAAAACATCTCCTTTACCATATCTCTATAGTCTGACTCCCAATCTGCCATATGTTCTTGCAAGGGAAGTATTCGGAGAGTTCCAGGGGCAATAGTTCCGTAATCCATCCAGTTGTGCTTGAAGTAGAACATCCTATGCTCAAGAATACGTTGAAATAAATCCAGATCACGTGCTGCTTTTTCTGCAATGCCCGCCTGCATAAGACAATAAATATCATAATAGTGCCGGGCGAGAAAACGTCGGGCTTTTTGTTCTCGACAATTTTCTTCGTGTAGCAGCATTGTTTTCTCCCAAAATGTTCGTTCAGGAGCAACAGCCCTCACTTCAAATGAGTCTGTAAACAAGTCAGGGTACGATTTGTTAATATAAGGGGAAATCATTATTGACTCAGCGGGATCAACATCTGATCGAGCCCCCATTTCTATCTTGACGGCACGTCGAAGATATAAAGATTCTTCACCATAAACAGAAGGGTAGTCAAACAGCAACGTTTGAGCATCGGAATCATCTGGATCAAGCTTTAATTCCCAATTAAAAGTGGCAGGAATTTCCTGTCCAATAGCATGGGACAATGCAGGAGCGATCTTCTCTGAGACACATTCCTGACAAGCTTTAGTTAGAGCCTTGCTCCTTTTTTTCTTCTGCTTCCCGCTGGGTGCATTTTCAGGTGCATCTTCACCACCAAAACCGAGGTGCCCACGGTAAATTACAATATCAATATCTTCTGAAAACCTTTCTATTAACCCCCATCCTTTAGAAAGAGATGTTCCTCCCTTAAAAGTCAAATGAGCTCCCCATTCAGGAATGGTAAATAGCTTCTTCAAAATCCAGCACACCCAGAAATCTTTTTCTACGGCAACTTCGTGTAACGATAAAGAGTCTCCAGTTGCAGTACACACAGCTTTCCGCTGCTCGTCAGTCAACTCTAGAAATTTCAACATGGTCATAAGTCCACACCTAACCTTATAATAATTTTAGATATCCACTCTGGCGCGTACTGTATATCCTTAAGTAATTCCTCGCGATCAGCACTACTGAGACGTCGATCAAGTTGTTCAATTAGTTGATCATCAACATGATCTTGCCCTAAGTACTTTAGTGCCTGTATGACGAGGCCACTAATTTTTCCAGCTGTTGCTAAATTTTTCGGTTCTCTATGCTGCAGAACAATCTGACGATTACCGATCTTAACCGTTCTAGACCGACCATCTGTTAAATACACCATTTTCATTGGAATCTGTGTCGTCAGACCTAGCAAATTTGCTGCATGAGCACCAGACGGTTGTATTTTTGTCGCATCTCGACCAGCAAGAGCTCGAGCAATATCCTCAGTGGAAGGGGGCATAAAACCAAGAACTGGATCCACTTTCGGATAATAATATAACCCTCGTGCTAACTTCCGAATTGTGCCTTTTTCCTTATAACGCATCAGTGCCATATCTATGCCAGAACGAGAGCCCAGGTCCTTAAAACTTCCTGGAGTAAAGACCCACCCCCTCTTCTTGCCATAAATTCTGCTAATTATCTTATAATCAACACTTTTTGTATGTTTAGTCATCGATATTTTGAAAGAAATAAGTATACATTTTTCTCACATTACCTCTTCAGATGATAAGTGCAAGCCCCAAGTGCCCATGGAAATATTCTAATTAGAACTAATCAAAATGTTTTTGCTTCTCGAAAACAAAAAGACACCCTATTTCCTTGTAGTTTTTAACTACATAGTAGTTAAAATTCTCATCATGTCTCAGTAAGAATCGTCAACCGCATCAACGTATAAAGGGTAACGAGCCTTAACCAAAAAATATTTTCCAATATTCTCTCTATATAATGCACTATTACAATTCGTTGCAACATTCAACTCTAAATATTTTTGAAAGAATTATGCATACATTTTTCTTTCAAATACAACACATAAATGTCTCTAGAGACAAAACAGTACATACTCCATTCAGAGGACCTGGAAACAACCCGCTCTTAAGTTTTGCAGTAAGATCTTACCAAATTTTTTTCACACAGCGCAAACTAGCTTTCCTTACCCCCGTGTCTCTTAATTCATAAGTTAGTAGACAGCTCAAAACTTACCGACTAGAATGTCTACTATTTCGCCAAACAGCCACATAATTGTCAATCAGCTTTCAATATTACCCCCCTTTCAGCGTCCAAAACTGACCCCAGAGAAATGGAAATACTTGTTTGACCTAAACGCCCTGAGATATCTATTCCCTGTTGAACGAAAGAGTGGAGCTTCAAGCTTCTCATACTTAACTACTCCAACAGGGGGTGGGCATGGTAGAGGTAGTAAAGGTATTGCTCATGAATTGGTACAAGCCGCCTTGTGCAGGATGTCAGAATTTCATTTTTTGGTACATGGAAAGGAGATTACTATAGAAATAGAATCAGCAAGTGATGAATGGAAAATATGTGATCCAGTCCACAGTGATAAAAAGGTATATGTTGATTGTTGCTTCAATTTAGACCCTGACTACAAATACTACGGAAATATCGGCTCACCAATCGGTATCGAAGTAACCGACACCAGCAAGACCTCCAGGACTAAAATCAACATACTCAAACGCAGTGGTTTTTTCATTTTGGAAATCGAAATGCTCGCTGACTGGCATATACCAAATGGCACTAAAGTATCTAGTTCTGACATTGATTTCCTCAAACGTCGTATCAATGGCTACCTTTCCAAAAGACCTACGTTGAAAGCACTCACCCCACCAGCAATCTTTATTTGACACTCTTTTAACCCTATCACAAAACACTGCATCGATTATGCTTAATTTATGCTTAAAACGAAAAAAAGGGTTCCAGCTAAAAAGCTGAAACCCTTATATTTCGTGGTCGGGGCGGTAGGATTCGAACCTACGGCCTCCTGCTCCCAAGGCAGGCGCGCTAACCAGGCTGCGCTACGCCCCGACTATATAAAAAAAGGCTCTAAAGAGAACCTGAAGTAAACTGGCTCCTCGAGCAAGACTCGAACTTGCGACAAGGTGGTTAACAGCCACCTGCTCTACCAACTGAGCTATCGAGGAGCGTTCGTTTTATCAGCTCTTAATCATGTTGCGATTAAGTTTGTTTTTATCGCTGAAGCAACGTAGGCGGGCAATATATACTGCTCGCCCTAAGCTGTCAACAGATTTTTAACATCTTTTTCTTATCTTTTTAAAGATAATCACAAGCCAACAAACAACCCACTAAATATACGTGCTTTTTTACGAAAATTATCTTCTACTTTTTCGCTACTGGAAATGATTTGAGTATGTTTCCAACCAACCTGTTCACATAAAGGGCAGCTTCTTCTTTGTCTAGATCCTTTAAAACACGATCAGTACCGCTCCCCCGCCAAAGCATAGTGTGACTAACAGGATCGAGCACATCAAGCAATATAGTACCTTCTTTGTATTCGCGACTGGTGTCACCCTTTTGAACCTCAAGAGGCATACTCGAAGCCACTGGACCATAACCATAGGAGCTATACAAATGAGAAACAGACTCAACCTTAACCTTTGTTTCCACAGCACCAAACCAGCTGATCAGAAAATCAGGTTGTCCCTGAGTGGCTTTTATATACCCCTTTTTCTTCAACTCTTTCTCAACAGAGACCTTAACCCACTCCGCTACATCAGGGTTGTCTACCCGAACGCCCTCCAGGGAAGCGTCCTTCATATCTAACCAACCATAAGCAAGCAGATGACTAAAATCGGCTTTTTCACTAATCTCTGTCTGCACATCAACACCACCACAGGCAGCGAGGGTCAGCATCAATAGACAGCTGAGCATAATTCGTTTCATTTCAACATCTCCTAAAACTATTCAGTACTACTCTTTATTGACCAAAGATATTCTGCATTCCTTTGAGCAGCTCTCCTGCCTCTTCCATAATCTGCTTTTCTTCTTCTGTCATATTTTCCTGGGCCGCAGCACCATGCAGCGCACTCATGCCCTTTTCGGCAGCCTCAGGATCTTTGAGAGAATCAATAACCTGCTGGCCCATCGCCTCAGCCACGGCATCTGCTTCCGGATCAACCTTTGCTTCTATTCCTACGGGATGTACAAAATGCCTGGGATCAATTTTCCCGGTATCAACGGAAGTTGCCATAGTAACGAGCTTCATCCCCATCATGTTGACTTCAACCTTAAGCGGGATTCCTGTCCCATGCATGACATAGGTCGCACCACCACCCATAATATCTATCTTGTCACACTCATACCCCAGAATTTCAGTGGCCTTCTCCTGAATACTACCGCCCATTCCACTCGTAAAAGCAGTGCCCATTTCCTCGGCATTTTTCAAAACCTGTTTTTTCTCTTCCCGGGTCAACTTAGCATAGGCTTTGGCCATATATTTTTGAGGATTAACACTTTTAGTTCCCTCTTTGGCCTGAAGATCGTATGAATAAACATAATCTTCATCAACAAACTCGACCCTCTTCTCCTCCACTGCCATCCCCATTATCTTGGTGATTGAATCCGAATAAGTCGCCTGTTCTTTCCCGTAATCACGTATATAAAGTATTTCTTCTCCCTGCTCCAATCCACTAATGGTGTAGTTGATTGTTGCATTTTCAAAGGGTAGTTTCTTCGTCCAGGGTACCTCTTCTGCCCAGGAAGCTGTGTATGAAAACAAACCTATTATCACTACAAGACAGCATTTACACAAATTTTTAACTTTCATAGTAGCCTCGTATTAAATTCAATTTCATACAACCAGTTTATCTATTCGGATTTTAAAATTAAAAAAAAATCAGAAAACGAATACCCCTAGCAAGGGTATCCCTCAAAAAGACCTACCCACAGAAATCGCAAAACAAACCGACACTCAGCTCAGTTTTCAATCTGAAGTCGTACGCTTACCTGACAGATGTAACCACTTTCACAAAATCCATTCATAAAAAATGATACATCAGGACCTAAAATGCCCCCCAAAGGACTAAACTGATAACAATCTTTTACTTGTACAACACGTTACCAGAAAGCAAAACTTAATTCCAGAACCAGATAGGCAACATATTATTTGTGCACCAGGCTGGTGAAAGCTTATAATATACTAACCCCAGTAAACAGAAAATAAGCTGGGAAAGAGCTTTGTCGGTTAATTCGACCTCACGATTTCGCATAGCTCACTGCGTTTCTTGTTATTTAGGACAGAAGTTCAATGGTAAGGCACTAAATAAGCGGAGACTTCGAGATATCAGCTATATGCCTGTGGTAAAATTTATCACAAGCCTCAACCTTGGACGAAAATTTTATTTTTTCAACAGGCTCATTTATTCTAGCTAACAAGGGGGACCAATGACAAAAAACAGCCCTACCGATTATATCTCTGCCCATTCTTGCGATTCTCTTTCTGAACTATTTTTAGAAAGAGTACAGCGCTCCTCTGACCAGGTTGCCTACGCACATTTTTCTGCAACTAACACCTGCTGGGAAGAAGTAACCTGGCAACAAATGTTTACACATCTTTGCCAGTGGAGGGCTGCCCTAAAAAATGAACATCTTACCCCTGGTGACAGGGTGGCCATAATGCTGCCAAACTCCATTTTCTGGGTTATGTTCGAACAGGCGGCACTATCTCTTGGCCTCATAGTTGTTCCGCTCTATTTCAACGACAGGCCTGAGAATATAGCCTATATATTAAAAGATACTGATTCAAGGGTCCTTATTTGTCCCGGCAGCATCTATTACGACGATCTCGCCCCCAAATTAAGAGATGTAACCAGCCTGCAGAGAGTAATCACCATAGATGATTGCCAAGTCCAGAAACCAGAGTCTTTACTGATTTGCCTTAGTGACTGGCTTCCTGCAATAGACAAAACAGATACTGGCGTCTTTACACCAACCAATTCAGACACAGCGACCATTGTTTACACCTCCGGTACCACTGGCCCACCCAAAGGAGTTATGCTGAGCCACGAAAACATTCTCTCCAACAGTTATGCAGGGCTTCTCGCCATGGACATCTACCCAAGTGATTCATTTCTATCATTTTTGCCACTGTCACATATGTTGGAACGAACAGCCGGATACTATTTACCTATAATGGCCGGTGCCAGTGTTACTTTTGCAAGATCCATCCCGGACCTGGCTGAAGATCTTTTGACCATCAAACCAACTGTAATGGTTGCAGTTCCCAGAATTTTTGAAAAGATGTACGCCAGCATCACCTCCAAGGTCCAAAGTGCATCTCCTGCCAAGACAAAACTATTTGAGAAGGCAATCGACACTGGCTGGCAACATTTCCTGTTCACACAAAAGAGGGCAAGCTGGAAGCCGTCCCTTCTCCTGCAACCAATACTAAACAAGCTTGTAGGAGTAAAAGTTCGTGATAAACTGGGCGGCAATCTCCGTATCATCATCGCTGGTGGTGCTGCTCTTTCCAGTGATATCTCCAAGTTTTTCATAGGCCTTGGCTTGCCAATCTATCAAGGATATGGCCTTACGGAGACAAGCCCTGTTGTCAGCGTCAACCGGGCTGAAGACAACCACCCCGACTCTGTTGGCAAACCACTTTCCGACATATTGGTAAAGTTAGGTGATCATGACGAACTTTTAGTTAAAGGTCCTTGCAATATGCAGGGGTATTGGAACAACAAAAGTGCCACCAATGAAATAATTGACACCGATGGTTGGCTCCATACAGGCGATAAGGCAAGATTAGAAGATGGTCGTATTTTTATAACGGGCCGTTTAAAGGAGATCATCGTTCTTAGTAACGGAGAGAAGGTGTCTCCCACCGATATGGAAATGGCTATCAGCCTTGATCCGATGTTTGAAAACACTATGGTGATTGGAGAGGGACGCCCCTACCTCACACTCATTTGCGTCCTCAATCCATTTTTCTGGGAGGAGTTTGCCCAGAAGCTAGGCGTTCCTGCAACTCAGGAGTCCTTAAGGCTCCCTGAGGTAAAAGAGGTCGTTAAAGACAGGGTGGACAAACTGTTAAGTGGTTTCCCAGGATTTATTTTCATAAAAGAAATCACCTTAAATCTCTCACCGTGGACTGTGGAAGAAGGCCTGCTCACCCCTACCCTTAAAATGAAACGTAAGGTCATTGAACAACATTTGGCCAAAGACATTGAGTCCATGTACCGCGATGCAAACTAACCAAACTGACTGCTTAACCATCTCACCCCTCTGGAGTTGAGCTTAGCTCCAGAGGGGAAAATGGTTGATACAAAGGGTCCCCCACTAACACCATCTGCCATGAAATATACGGTAGAGAAACCAGATACGCCTCCCCAAGACTCATATATCCTTCTATAAGTTGAGCGAAAAATATCTGAGGAAGAGGGAAGCCCTGAACATATGGTTCATGGACAGGGCCGATCGTTGCTGCAACACCTTTTTCCAGCATCTGCTTACACCAGACCTTACTTTCCGACTTGCGCAGGGTTGTACATTCGCTACTTGCAATGTGATAACCTATGGCCCCCCGCTGCCAGGCAAAACTATCCACATATTGACCAAGAGAATACCAGCCACAATACAACGCAGCATCAGGACAGGCCTGTGGTGCAAAGAGTTGTCCCGTCTCATCAAGCGTTACCGGCAGTCTGTGCCCCACAATCTTAGCGATTTTATGAAGGGAGAGGTCGTAAAAACCATAGCCATCATTTTTCCCGGCTGATTCGGCCTCTGACCAGCGTGCATCAAAATAGGCCCGTCCTTGCAGACCATGTTTCTCAGCCCAGAGCGTGTCATCGATAACGCGATACACCGTCTCAGGATCGGGCCCATCGAGGCGAGACACTAATAATACATCATTTTTGGTTATCGCTAACGCCTGCCCCTGATAACCAAGGTAATAGGGGTTTTTAATCCAATCATTAAGATCATATTCTGTTACCTTCACAAGGGAGAGTTCCGAGTCAACGGCAGCCCGCTGATTAAGGTTCAATAATTCACTAATTTTTTCACCAAGACGCTTTTTCTCTATCTTTATGTCGGGAACATCTTCGTTACTATTTTCTTCAAGTTTCTTCTGGTCTAAACGATAATCTTGAATGCGCTCAATGGTCTCGCGGCCCGGCACTGGAGCCGCAACCTTCAGCGGCACGCCATACATGAGAACAATAGCAGCAATGCGTTGCTTAGGTGGGTTTAGTTGTAACTTATCAAGTAAGGCAGTAACCGCCGGGACAAGCCCCTGATCATACTCCTGCCGCGCCATGGTTTCCTCAAGACTAAGGGACAGGGACAGAAGGTGGGAAGGAGGAATACCGCGTTTTCCCATATAATATTTTGCAAGGTCAACGCTGCCAGCCATATCCTTATTAGCGACAACCAGAACCTCGCTAGGTTCAAGACCAAAGACCAGGCGTGGGAGTATACAAAGTGATAGAATAATGAAGAACCTGAGAGAACCCATCTCAGTCCAGTCGATGTACGTTTTCAAAACGGGCCATCGAATCCATCATCAGGTTAAAATATGGATTTGCATTTTCCACAGGAGGATCATCCGGGGAGGAATTCACCCCGTAGACATGTTCAGCTAACACAACACCGGCATGGGAAACGCCGACACGCTTCGGTACAACAAATGATTCAAAGCAACCCTCAATCAGGATTTCTTCAAAATCTGCTAGCAGATCAGTGCGTACAACCCTGTCCGCGTCAGACCAGGCCGAAAAAACCTTGGTTGGAAATACTTCGGCAGCGGCTATTTCCTTAAGCAATACCTGGTTTTCTACCATCAGAAAAGCGAGTTCACGTCCAGCGACAAGGGGAACCCGTTTGTAGCGATAGGGATTTTCATCAATAAGGGAGCAACCGGTTGTGAGTAAGGGAACAAACGGCAGCTTTAAAAAGCCTTCAATAATTGGAGAGAGTATATTTTTTTTACCGCCATACAAACCAAAGGCTGCCGAAAATAGATACAATTCCCCCCCAAGTCTTCGGTCTTGTACTATAAAATGAAACGCTAAAGCCCCTCCGGTGGAAAGCCCACCTATGGACACACGACAATCGCGTTGAGTTGCCACCTCAATTGCAAACTGTATGTTTTTCTTCCAGGCATCCAATTTGACACCACGCATACCGTTTGCATGGTTGAACCCATGACACTGAAGTAACGGCAGATACACATCGTAGCCCAGGTCATGGTGGAAATAATTTCCAATAGCAAGCACCGAGTAAGGGGAGTCGGACAAGCCATGAATCAGAATAATCGACCGATCACTTCCGTCCGGATGCAGTAACTTCCTCGGATGACAGAAAGGCCGGACATCATCCTTATTAATATATGGAAAGGCATCATAGTATGCATGCCAGACTGATTCCTCAGTTACCCCAGTCAATCTCTTGCTCCACTCTTATTTTCAGTTAAATCGGATAATTCTCTTCGATCACAAGCTTTGAGCAAATGATACTATTTTTCTTACCACTTTGGCGGCCCCTTCGCCATTGATAAGAATGTGTTGATCTGAACTCAGCAGACAAAATTCTTTATTTTTTGAACCAATCTTATTGTACACTTTCCGCGACCCCTTCGAATCAACCACCTGATTTTCATCGGCCTGAATTACAAAAACCGGCTGATGAACATTACTATAGTTTTTGCTGATTGACCCCAGATAATCACCAAGCTGGCGAATACCCTCTACAGGATTCTCCACATAGTTAATGAGACTGTTTCCATAGGAAAACTCCAGATATTTCTCCTGAGCCTCACCCCGGCTGAGTTTATTTAACATCCTGTTCCAAACATCCTGGGCCGGCATAAAATTAGTTGAATAATTTTTTAGACTATATGGAGGGCAAACGGCAAAGGCTCCCTTCACCTCCGGGACCCTGCCAGCAAGATCAAGACTCAGACTGCCACCAACACCAACGCCTCCAACAATGACATGTTTACACAAAGAACTCATTATGACATAACCGTTTTCCACCGCCTCAACCCACTGTTGATAATTTCTTGTTGCAAGATCTTCAGCAGAGGTGCCATGACCAGGAAGCCTCACCACATAAACCGTGAATCCTTTTTTCCTGAAAGATCTGGCTATGTTTTCAACCTCTTTTGGCAGGGACAGGTAACTGTGGACCAAGACCACACCTGTTTTTCTGACCCCCTGCAAAAGAAAGGGTCTGCCAACGCAAGAACTCCCGCCATCTCCAAGCCTGCCAAATCGACTACAATCCAGGTTATACTGATCCAGGTTCTTTTTCAGGAGATACCTGGCAACTGAGTGTTTAAGAAGGATGTTCGGTTGTAATGCTATGGATTTAATAAGAAACTGTAACTTTTTTAGCGGTTCTACCTCATTGGCCATAACCTCAATGGGGTTATTAATCCGTCCCCTGTGTAGACTGAGGGGAACTGATAATTTTGAACGGTCACGAACCAGATATTTCCCCTTTTTTTCAACAATGCCCTTTTCAAGCGCCAATTTTAAGAAGTTCTCATACTTTTTATATCTATCATCGGTAACAAGGTGGCTTTGTTCGGACTTCAGCGACTTGTGAAGAGCGATATCAAGGCCACGAGCCTTATCACTTATGAGTGTTGCGGCATAAAATACCCTGCGCCTAAACTCGGTCTCAAGCAATCGTTTAAAGGGGTAAAGCCTCAGAAAACTGGCAAATAGATGTTCGTGGTTCACCGTAGTCAGACTATAGATATCATCCATATATTGCTGCATGACGTTATAGGCAGTAGTCTTCATCTCCTTTTTAATCTCCGGAGAAACCGAATACCCGGTGAATTCAGAATCCATCCAACTATCAGAGAGGTAGTTGTTGATCTCAATGGGCTTTCCAAAACGAATATCAAGATCAACCCCAGAAAGCAGCATCGTACCTTCTGTCATAATTTCTTCAACCACCCTTTCGGGCATATCTTTTACAATCTTAGAGGCTATATCAAGGGCGATATTTTCAGCGGCCCGAATGGGGTAATAGGTGAGATTTACAGGTACAATAGTTGTGGGCTGCTGGGCCACCTCCCTGAAGCTCTTTACACCCAGCAGCTCTAACATTCGGTTCGTACTGCCTGGCGCTTCAGCTTCTTTCACCACAAGTTTCTGGCGGTATAACTCCGCGCGAAGGGCAAGCGCTGCAGCCCCTGTATGGGGTTCATGCATGCCGCTTGGATGGGCAATCATATATTTGCCATCGTCGACGATTTTTTTGGTCTTGACCATACTTCCTTCAGGGAAGATGATCCAGTTGGAATTACCAGCCAGTAAACTCTGAAGAATAAGTTCATCACGCTGGGGATCCGCCGTTGAAACCACCCCTACAAGGTCAAAAAGCTTTTCCAGCCCCCCTTTAAAAAGGACCGCAGCAGCAAGGGAGTATACAGGTTTCCCTGTAAGTTCATATATATAATTAGGAAGAATAATGGTCTCGACCCGCGTGAAATGGTTCATCACAAAAATGGTGGGTCCAGAAGGAAGGTTCTCTTTGCCGTGCGTGACAATGTCAGCCTTGGTCAGACGAGAGAGCGCTTTGATTGCAAGACCGGTCGTCAAAAAAGCGGATCGATTCATAAGCACCTGACAAAGTTAAAGAAACGTTGTGACATAGATAACTTATATTGTATATCTATTACACGTATTGGTCAAGTTACAGGCCACCCGAACAAAGATTGCAATTTTTCTAACAATTCATATAATCCATTGCAATTGAATTCAATGAGTAAACCATACAGAAGAGAGGATGCAAATGAGCCTGACTGTCACCTACACCCCACCTGACTTTGATCAAGAATTTTTAATTAAAAGCCCCCTCGCAACCCTCAAACCCGCACCGGGTGACGGACTCGCCCCCGATAACTATCATGCGACCTCCAACCACCCTGAATACATCAAAGTAAAAGATGACAAATGGGCCCTTGCACCAGAGAGTAGGATGGATGCCGTTTTTGTAGTGAAAAACTTTGAGGTTGATGTGGTTGAAGCAAGAAACCTTAAAGCCGGTGACATGGTCGTAACTGGCCGCACTGAAAATGGTGAAGAAGGTATTCTTGTCCACAACACCGGATTTGACCAGATAGAGGAAAATGAAGACAAGTTCTCTTTCAGGTCTCGGGGCACAAGAGAAACTCCTTTTTCCTACTCCTACGACGCCCTATACGAAATATTAAAACATGACCGGGACCATGGTCATATTGTCTGGGTTCTTGGCCCCGCTGTTGCTTTTGACAAGGATTCCAGAGCAGCCATGCAGGGGCTGATTGAAAACGGCTACTGCCATGGCCTTATGGCGGGTAATGCCCTTGCCACCCATGATATAGAAGCTGCAATATACAACACCGGCCTCGGTCAAAACATTTACACCCAGACCCTACAACCCATGGGCCACTACAACCACCTCGACATCCTCAACCAGGTAAGAAAGGCGGGCTCCATCAAAAACGCCATCAAAACCATGGGAATAGATAATGGTATAATGTACGCCTGCGAAAAATCCAACGTCCCCTATGTGTTGGCGGGCTCAATACGCGACGACGGCCCCCTGCCGGAAACTGTTGGTAATGTATACACCTCCCAGAACCTGATGCGTGAACATGCCAGAAAGGCCACCACAGTCATCACAATGGCAACCCAGCTCCACTCCATCGCCTTTGGCAATATGACGCCTGGTTATAAGGTTTTAGAGGATGGAACAGTTCGCCCTGTTTATTTTTATGTGGTGGATATGTCAGAATTCAGCGCTGACAAACTGGCAAATAGGGGTTCTGCCCAAGCCCAGGCTATTCTCACAAACGTTCAGGACTTTATCGTCAACCTTTGGAATCACCTCAGGAGATAAAATGTCTATGACAAAAAAAGCCCGAATCATTGGCATCCCCATGGACCTTGGCCAAAACCACCGGGGTGTAGATATGGGGCCAAGTGCTGTACGCTACGCTAATCTTGCGCAAAGCCTTCAAACCCTTGGTTATGAATGTTTTGATAGTGGGGATATAACTATCCCCGGCCATTACGCTTTGAGCGACACCACCATAGAAAAGCGATTACCCCTCATCGAAAAAGCGTGTACCACCGCCTATGAACTTGGTCGGGCAGCCATTAAGGCTGGCGAGATTCCAATCTTCCTCGGTGGTGACCACTCCGCCTCCATAGGCACTGTCGGTGGAGTGACCCATGGCTGTGATGTGGGACTCATCTGGATTGATGCCCACGGAGACTTCAACACTCCCGAAAGTTCCTACAGTGGGAATGTGCACGGTATGGCCCTTGCCACACTCCTTGGCAAAGGCGCCCCTGAACTTATAAATATTGGTCGCAGTGGCCCTAAGGTTAAACCTGAAAACACGGTCATGATAGGTATACGCGACCTGGACCCGGAAGAAAAACTCCTCATTAAAGAGGCCGGGTGTACAGTTTTTACCATGCGTGACGTGGACGAGATGGGTATTCGAACAGTCCTTACCAATACCCTGGATATTCTAGGCCATCTCAATAAGCTTCATATCAGTCTCGATCTAGACGTCATGGACCCTCTTGATGCCCCAGGGGTAGGAACGCCTTCCCAGGGAGGCCTCACCTACCGTGAAGGCCAACTCATCATGGAGATCCTGGCCGACACAAAAATGATCCACTCTGTTGATATTATGGAAATAAACCCCATACTAGATATTCAAAACCGCACTGCCCAGATGGCAGTGAATCTATTATCATCACTTTTTGGCAAAAAAATCTTATAATGTCAGCTGAACCACTACAATTCCGTATTTTTCCAACACCGACAGGGCTTACAGCGTAAAGGTATTGATATAATACCTGTAACGTATTACATATATGCAACCTACATAATTATTCTAACTGCAAGTAACCGAGAACGGTGACCTGTAGCCAACCCCACCCACTGAGGGTATACCCTTACTCAAGTACTGGAGGAGACTATGAAACATATTGGAAAGATAGCCTTAGCATTTGCAGCTATTGCCATAGTAGCTACACCTGCAATGGCAGCAAAAAAGATCCGCTGGAAAATGGCCATGACCTGGTCGAGCACCCTGACCCCACTGGCCTCTCCTGCACCCAAACTTGC
Organism: Desulforhopalus glucosivorans; assembly: GCF_054397165.1. Classification (NCBI taxonomy): domain Bacteria; kingdom Pseudomonadati; phylum Thermodesulfobacteriota; class Desulfobulbia; order Desulfobulbales; family Desulfocapsaceae; genus Desulforhopalus; species Desulforhopalus glucosivorans. Next base: position 4,900,756 of record NZ_AP044854.1, on the reverse strand, counting down.
CAAAATGGTGGAAGAAATGACCGGTGGTAATTTTACCATTCGTGTTGAAGGCTCTGAAAAGCATAAGGCTCCTCTTGGAATTCTTGATATGGTTAAAGGTGGCCAATACGAAATGGGCCACTCCGCAGCATACTATTGGAAAGGTAAGGACATCACTTCAGTATTTTTTACCACCGTACCTTTTGGTATGACCGCAGCTGAGCAAGCCGCATGGCTCTACTACAACGATGGCATGGAGCTGCAACAAAAGACCTTTGATAAGTTCGGCATCTATTCCTTCCCTGGTGGTAACACTGGTGTACAGATGGGTGGATGGTTCCGTAAGGAAATCAACTCTCTTGATGACCTTAAAGGTCTGAAAATGCGTATCCCTGGTCTTGCTGGTGAAGTTTTTGCAAAACTTGGTGTCAACGTAACCAATATCCCACCAGGTGAGCTCTACACAGCCCTTGACCGTGGCACCATTGACGCCCTTGAATGGGTTGGTCCTGGAATGGACATCAAAATGGGCTTCCACAAGGTTGCTCCATACTACTATGCTGGCTGGCATGAGCCTGCATCTGATATGCAGTTCCTTATCAACAAGAAGGAGTTCGACAAGCTTCCTGCCGAATATCAGACTGTCCTTAAGACAGCCATGCAGGCAGTTTCAGCAGATATGTACAGCGACAACTTCAACATGAGTGCTGTCGCCTGGGGACAAATAAAAGAAGAGTTCCCTAATATTAAAGTTAAAATCTTCCCTAAAGAAGTTCTCAAGGCTATGAAAAAGGCCACGGATGAGGTTATGGAAGGTTATGCTGCTGAAAATCCTGATTTTAAAGAAGTGTATGAATCACAAAAAGCCTACATGAGCAAAGCTCGTGAATGGACCAAAATGTCTACTCAATACTACTTACAGACATCCGAAATGGTTGCTGAGTAAGACGCAGGTCGTATGTAGTTGCTAAAAACCGCCCCCCCATAACTTTTATGGAGGGGCGTTGTCATTTTTGCTCACTTGTATCCATATCAGATGTACAACGTCGGATACTTAAAGCAGGCGTCACCACTGAAAATTGAAGTAGGAGTAGAAGTATGTTGATTAAAGCGGAACAGGTTTTTATGCGGATGAACCGCATACTCGGTAGAATTCTTTCTGTGGTACTACTGCTGATGACATTCAATGTGTTTTTTGATGTTGTCATGCGCTATTTCTTTCGCAATAGTTCAGTGGGAATGCAGGAGATGGAATGGCATCTCTTTTCTATTGTTATTCTTTTTGGGGTATCAGTTGCTCTTCTTGACGAAGGGCATGTTCGGGTGGATTTCCTCTACGACAGGTATACTGTACGAAAAAAGGCAATTATCAATATTTTTGGTACAATCTTTTTTTTACTACCACTTGCCCTGTTGATTTTCTTTGGCTCATTCAATTTCGTAAATGATGCCTACCAAATCAAGGAGATCTCAGAGGATCCCGGTGGACTTCCTTTTAGATGGGTCATCAAGGGTATGATTCCCCTGGCCTTTTTTACCCTTATCTTCGCATCTGTAGGTTACACCATAAAAAACATAAATCTATTACGAGGTGAAAATGCTGCTCGGCTCACCAAGACACAGGAGGTGAGCAAATGATTGGTATTGTAATGTTCTTTGCAGCCCTAGCCATGTTGTCAGTGGGCTATCCGGTGGCCTTTACTTTCGGTTCTGTTTCGATATTCTTTGGTATCTTTGCAGCCATCATAGAACTCGCCCCAGATCTTGGCTTTGCTCTCGTTTCCGAAGAGTTTTTTCAGATGTTTTCTATGATGCCGTTTCGTATTTACTCCATCATGAACAACACGATTTTAATGGCGATCCCACTTTTTATATTTATGGGGATCATTCTGCAAAAATCGGAGCTGGCCGAGCGTCTTCTTGAAGCCATGGGAACACTCTTTGGCAAGGTCAGGGGTGGAGTTGCAGTAAGCACTGTACTGGTTGGAGCCCTTCTTGCCGCATCCACTGGAGTGGTTGGAGCCTCGGTTGTTGCCATGGGAGTTATCTCTCTTCCAGTTATGCTCAAATACGGTTATTCCAAACAGCTGGCAACCGGGACCATCTGCGCTGCCGGAACCCTGGGGCAAATCATTCCTCCTTCAATTGTACTTATTATCTTAGGCGATGTATTTCAACAACCTGTTGGTGACCTTTTCCAGGCAGCGGTGGGGCCTGGCCTTCTCCTTGTTGTCTTATATATTACCTACATCCTCATTTTGGCCTTTATCAACAAAGAAGTAGCGCCTCCACTTCCCCCACAACAGGGAACCCGTTCTGGAAATGTCAAAAGGGCAGTTTTTGCAATTTTTCCACCACTCACCCTTATTATACTTGTGCTGGGTTCTATTTTTGCAGGTATCGCAACACCCACAGAATCAGCCTCGGTTGGTAGTGTTGGTGCACTTATACTTGCCGCAATGTATAAAAAGCTCAGCTTTCAGATCGTTGATGAGGCGGCCATTGAGACCGTCAAAATCACGGCAATGGTTTTCGCCATCCTTATTGGTGCCACAGCCTTTTCCATGGTCTTTGTCTATAGTGGTGCTGACTACATTGTTGAAGATACACTCACTAATCTTCCAGGACAGAAATGGACCTTTATTTTACTCTCGATGCTTGCCATCATGGTGCTTGGCTTCTTTATCGATTTTATTGAAATTTCCTATATTGTTGTACCGATACTGCTCCCTATTGCCGAAGCAATTGGTATCAACCCACTCTGGTTCGCAATCCTTATTGCCATGAACCTGCAGACCTCTTTTCTCACACCTCCCTTTGGTTTTTCCCTCTTTTACCTCAAAGGAGTATGTCCGCCTGAGGTGAGGACGGTCGACTTATACCGTGGTGTGATTCCGTTCATCATTATCCAGATGTGCGTACTCTTTTCCATTGTTATCTTTCCCGGTTTCTACGGCTTTAAGTAGAATACATTAAATAAAAAGCCCCGTTTGTGCTGAGCACAAACGGGGCTTTTTATTTTCGACCATGAATTCTTTATCAGTACATATCAAGTATTTCTGCCCTTAAAGTAGTTCTGTACAAATCGTATATGATTCTGCATTGCATCATACGCATCCTGGGGAACGCGATGTTCTACTGCTGCAAAAATTTCCGTGTGATGGACGATTACTTCTTCCAAAGCGTCCCGGTCCATGTACATATGGGTCAGATTCTTTTTAATGCCAACAAAGAGAAAATCATAAAAATTTCTCATCAGGTGAATGAGAACTGGATTCTTTGTTGAAAAGGTAATCGCCATATGAAATGCAGCATCTGATCCGGTTCCAATCCTGTCTGTTGTAGCAAGATCTTCTTCCATTTCCACGAGACTCTTCTTAATAGCAATGATGTCTGTTTCTGTTGCCCGTTGTGCAGCGAGAAATGCAGCATTGCACTCAAGGCCCATGCGAACCTCAAGTAGATCGTCAAGAGTTGCCTCATCTGTAGCCATAACAGCCGCGAGCGGGTTCCCTTCTCTTCGCTCAGGAGAACTGACAAAAGTTCCCTGTCCCTGGCGATGCTCCAATAACCCCATGGTAACGAGTTTATTAATGGCGTTTCTCACAGATGTTCGACTTACTGCCATTGATTGGGCTAGTTCCCGTTCAGGTAATATCTGCTGCCCCGGCTTAAATTCACCTTTATAAATCAACTCGCGAATTTGTTCAAAGACCTGATCAGAAATACGCTTTGGTTTTATTGGTTTAAGATTCATTATTCCCGAATATTCTAAAATTGACAACGGCGGCACAATTCGTACAAAAAACGAAATGGGTCCGACCATCATACTTAGTGCAATTCATAGAGTAACTGCACTGACTACACACTAAAACCTGTCAACAACAGAGCCACTAGGGTAGGCAATAGACCAATTTAATGCAACTCTAATCAACCCAGCATACACATTTCCTGTGTGATACCTAAGAAAAGAGCAGTATCAAACTATTTACCACCTGTTAATCACAAGGTTTTTTAGAGGTCCATTCAAATCGAGACCGGAGTTGTATAGCTATTTTTTTCTCAACCTAAGACGTTTTTCCTGGAAAAAAATTAACACGACCCACAACAAAATGTATTGGTATGACCATTTTTTGTAAAAATTCCCTCTATTAACTCAGCATAACCGCTGAAGCCACAATTGCCCTCTGCCCTTTTATTTATCAGAGATAACGACCAGGAGCAAGTTTTTTCTTGACACTATTTTTTAATATGATAAAAAATTGGTACTACCAATTCGTCTGTCAACCAATCAAGTTATCAGTTCGACTGGTAAGGCAGGTATTGGCATCAAAAGTTGTCAATGCTAAAAACAAAGATCAAAAGAGGAGTTACAAATGAAAAGATTTTTTGCAGTCGCTCTCACTCTGTTGCTGACCACAGGGCTCACCTTGAGCACAGCAAACGCTGCCAAACGAGAAAAGTTCGGTAGCGACCCCCGTCATGCTGAAGCCAAAAGGGTTAAGTTCAAGCCATCCACTGAAACAATTAAGTGGAAAATGGTTATGCCCTGGTCTAAAGGGCTGCTCTTTTATGATGTTGCTACTCACTTTGCTGACTCCGTAAGACTCGCTTCTGCTGGTCGTCTTAACATTAAGCCTTTTTCTGCAGGCGAACTCGTTCCTGCAATGCAATCCTTTGACGCTGTTGCTAAAGGTTCCGCTCAGGTAGGACATGACTGGCCTGGATACTGGAAAGGTAAGAATGAGGCTTTCGTTGCCTTTGCTTCCGTTCCTTTTGGTCTTGATGCTGAAGGGTATAACATCTGGCTCCAGGAAAAAGGTGGTTTGCAGCAGATGCAGGACCTTTACGGTCAGTTCGGTCTTTTCGCACTTCCTGGTGGACAGCTCGGTCAGGAAATGGGACTTTTCTCTAACAAGCGCGCAACCAAAATGGAAGACTTCAAAGGTATGCGTCTTCGTACCCCAGGCTGGTTCATGGATATCATGAATAACCTCGGTGCTTCCGTATCTCCACTACCTGGTGGCGAGGTATATCTCGCTCTTGAGCGTGGTGTTATTGATGCTGCTGAGTTCAGTTCTCCTGCAATCAACTACCCAATGGGTTTTGACGAAATCACCAAGTACGCTATTCAGCCTGGTGTTCATCAGCCTGGTATCCAGTGTGCACTCTTTTTCAACCAGAAAGCATGGGAAGAGCTTCCAGAAGATCTCAAGTGGATCGTAAAGATCGCTGCTGCTGAGACCCAGGCATGGTCCTACAACTGGATTAACGCTCTGAACGCTGAAGCGATCAACAAGTTCAAAGAAAAAGTTGAAATCGTGAAGATGGATAAAGAGACCCTCATCGAGTTCCGTAAGGTTGCTAAGACCTATCTTGATGAAGTGAAGACCAAGCACCCAGATGTTAAGAAAGCCCTCGACAGCCAGGAAGCATTCATCGAAGAGTACTCCGTATGGCGTGAAGCACGAGGTGGCGCTACTCCTTGGCCATATGAGACTTACATTTCAGGTCAGATTACTGAGTAAGTCCTCGTAAGTATCTGCTTTTGCAGACGTTTGAAAAGGCCCTCTCTAATGTACCAGAGAGGGCCTTTTTCCCCTGCGTTATTAGTTTCTTAGAAATTCATTTTTACATTATTTGAAATGAATTTCTAAGGCACTTATCCTGGCCGACTAGTTCTCGTTTACCGGGTTTTGTTCAATCATGTGACTACAAGGATTCTGTGATGTTCTCAAAAATATCTGACGGCATAGACACATTCACCAGGAAACAAGGTGAATTGACCTCAATGCTTATACTTCCCCTCCTGGGTGTTGTTATTTACGAAGTTATTATGCGTTACGGTTTCAACGCTCCCACCACATGGGGTTTTGAGGCCACCGCCTTTCTGTACGGTATGCACTACATGTTTGGTATTTCCTATACTGATGTCAAAAAAGGACACGTACAGGTTGATATCTTTTCTTCACTTGCACCAGTGAAAGTCCAGGCTGCACTCAGAGCAATTACAACTGTTGTTCTCTTTATGCCGGTTATGATCTGTATGACCGTATCCGCCAGCAAGTTTGCAATCAGTTCTGTTGAAGGTCTGGAAAGGAACTCCACAAGCTGGGCTCCTATTATCTACCCCTTTAAAATTGTTATGGCCCTCTGTTTTGCAATGCTGTTGCTGCAGGGTATTTCCAATCTCATAAAAGACCTGCAGGTTCTTTTTAACAACGATAAATAGAGGTTAATCATGAGTCCTGAAATGCTCACAGTGGCCATGTTTGGCACACTTATTTTCGCAATTACCCTGGGCCATCCACTGGCCTACACCCTTGCTGCTGTCGCGACCCTCTTTGGTCTTATTGATAACGGCTGGGACATCGTTGGCCTCTTTGACATGTTTTCCAATAATGCATGGGGCCTTATGAACAACTACGTACTGGTTGCCATCCCCCTCTTTATTCTGATGGCCCAGTTGCTTGATCGGTCAAAGGTAGCCGATGAGTTATTTGAGACGCTCTTTGTGGTCCTTGGTGGACTTAAAGGTGGGCTCGGTCTTGCGGTTGTCGTTGTTTGTACCGTATTTGCTGCCACCACAGGTATCATCGGAGCCTCCGTTGTTGCCATGGGACTCCTTGCAACACCTGCTCTCATGAAAAAGGGATATCAAAAGGAGATGTCTGCAGGTATCATCTGTGCCGCAGGTACCCTCGGTATTCTTATTCCGCCATCTATCATGATGGTTGTGTATGGTGGACTGACCGGAATGAAAGAGACCTCTGTCGGTAACCTCTTTGCCGGTTCCATCTTTCCGGGTCTGCTCCTTGCTTCACTCTACTTTGTTTACATCCTTATTCGCTGTAACATCAATCCCCAGCTTGGACCTCCTATCTCCAAAGAAGAGGCTTCTAACTGGACGGCTACAAAGAAAATTGTAAAGACCTTAAAGTCACTGATTCCACCAATGGCTCTCATCCTCGCTGTGATGGGAACTATCCTCGCAGGTGTTGCTACACCTACTGAGGCCGCTGCCCTTGGTGCTCTTGGTGCTCTTATTCTTGCTATTGCCAATGGAAAGTTCAACTGGACTGTTTTAAAAGAATCCGCCCATGCCACCATGTCGACTACTGCCATGGTTATGATGCTCTTTATTGGTGGTAAATTCTTCTCCACCGTCTTCCTCTCTATGGGTGGTGGTGATGTTGTGGCCGACGTGCTTGTTGGTTCAGGCCTTTCTAAGTGGACTGTACTCCTCATCATGATGGGTATTGTTTTTCTTATGGGAATGTTCATCGACTGGGCTGCAATCCTGCTCGTTACTGTTCCGATCTTCATGCCCATTGCAACCGAGATTGGTTTTGATCCGCTCTGGTTCTCCATCCTCCTGTGTGTGAATCTACAGACTTCTTTTCTCACACCTCCTTTTGGTTATGCTCTCTTTTACTTTAAAGGGGTTGCCCCGGAAGGTTATACCATGGGCCATATCTATAAGGGTATCTTGCCGTTTGTTGGATTGCAGATCTTAGGTCTTTTTATTCTTGGGCTCTTCCCAAGTATCGTAACATTTCTGCCAAACATCTTCTTTGGCTAAACGACGTCGTACCCCGGCATTCTTCTCCTTTACCGGGATCAGTACAAAAACAACCCATTCTGATTGTTTCAGGATGGGTGGTTTTTATTCAATCTTTCCCCCTAAAAACCCTCCCACCATCCACCTAGAATACTCATCTAAAGCCCGTTACGTGTCCCACCCATCCCCAAAGGAACGAAACAAATTTTAAGCTTTTGCTTTTTGCACCGAACTCTTTTATTATGCACGGTTGCATTTTGCGATTTACATAACCTCGGTAAAAGAGAAATAAGCCGGGATAAAGGCCTTCACAAAATTCTCTCACAAAAACAAGAGACGAATTTCTAAGACATAAATTATCGAATCTTTTCTCCCACACCCATTACGGAGTATGCAGTTTTTTCGATCCAAGGTTTAAAGGAAGAACATGACCCACATAGTTGAACTCTACGACACTACCCTTCGAGATGGTACTCAGGCTGAGAATTTCAACCTTTCAGTTGACGACAAGATACGCATTACCATTGCCCTCGATAAACTTGGAATCGACTTCATAGAGGGTGGCTGGCCCGGATCTAATCCCATTTCTGCTGAATACTTTACCAAGATGCGCTCTGTAACCTTACAACATGCAAAGCTTGCAGCTTTTGGTTCAACACGCCATATCCGCAACACTCCGGATAAAGATCCAAACCTCCTTGCCTTACTTGCTGCCGGCACTCCAGTTATCACAATTTTTGGCAAAAGCTGGGACATTCATGTTGAGGACGCCCTGCATATCACGTTAGAAGAAAATCTTCAGATTATAGAAGACACCCTGGCATTCCTTCGTCCACATGTAGAGCACCTTTTCTACGATGCTGAACATTTTTTCGATGGCTTTAAGGCTAATCAGGAATTTGCCCTGCAAACCCTTGAAAGTGCGGTTACGGGTGGCGCAGAAACCCTTATCCTCTGTGACACTAATGGAGGCACCTTACCCAACGAGATTCCTGATATAATCGAAACAGTAAAGACCCATTTGGAACGCGCCGGGAAATCTGCTAAAATCGGCATACATTCACACAACGACTCTGAAACAGCTGTAGCCAACGCGCTCATTGCAGTGACCGAGTCCAAGGTGGCCCAGATCCAGGGAACGATCAATGGCTTTGGAGAACGATGCGGGAACGCCAATCTTACCTCCATCATTCCCGCCCTCGTGTTTAAACTCGGTGTTGACTGCGAGGTAAGAAAACATATAGACAAACTGCACTCCACCTCACGCCTCATCAATGAGCTGGCGAATCTCCCTCACAACCGCTACCAGCCCTATGTTGGAGAATCCGCCTTTGCCCACAAAGGTGGAATCCACGTAAGTGCCGTCAAAAAAAACCCTATTACCTACGAACACATAACTCCAGATAAGGTCGGAAATTTTAGACGTATACTCATTTCGGACCAGAGTGGACGTTCCAATATTCTACATAAGGCCAAACAGTGGAAACTTAACCTTGAGCCTAGTGATCCTGTTCTTTCTACCATTATTGCTGAACTCAAAGAACTTGAAAATCAGGGATATCAATATGAAGGTGCTGAGGCAAGCTTTGAACTGCTCATGCGAAGGGCCATGGGCCTTCAACGCAACTTCTTTAAGTTTGAAAGTTTTCGGGTAATGAACCACAAATACCGCATGGATAAACCGCCGCTTACCGAAGCAACTATTCGTCTTTTTATTGGTGGAAACGAGGTTCACACCGCTGCCATGGGAGATGGCCCTGTTAATGCTCTTGATGGTGCCATCCGCAAGGCACTCGTTGAGTATTATCCAATCCTCGAAGAGATGGAACTAGTGGATTACAAGGTACGCGTTCTCACAGGGGAACATGGAACCCACGCAAGGGTTCGTGTCCTTATTGAAAGCAAAGACGGCGATTCAAACTGGGGAACGGTTGGAGTTTCTGTTAACATTATCGAGGCAAGTTGGCAGGCACTTATAGACGCCATCATTTATAAATTAATGAAGGAAGACCTGAAGCACCAGTTGAATAGTTGAACCTTTGCGATATTTTTACTGGTTTGTTTCACTATTTTCTGAGTGAGCCAAACCACGACTATTTCCGATCTATCCAGACCGCTGTCAGAGAGTACCCAAACAAGACTGCAACAATAAAATACTATGAGTAATGATCCGATCATCCCTGAAGATCCACCTATTGCACCTATCGTATCCTCAGAGCACCTGGCCTCTGAAGATTCATGGCCTCTCAGTGAATTTGAATATGGGATGATTATTGCCCACCACGCTTTCACCCGCTGGATGATTCGCTGTATGCACGCAGCAGGTTATGCTGACTTCAGCTCCCTTGACGTACTGGTCCTCCACAACGTCAACCATCGAAACCGGCAAAAGCGTCTTGTGGATATCTGTTTTGTTCTCCATGTTGAAGACCAGCACACAGTGAATTATGCGTTAAAAAAACTTGTCAAGAGTGGACTGGTTGCCCGGGAAAAAAAGGGAAAGGAAATCTACTACACCACCACAACAGAGGGACGGGACGCATGTGCCAAATATAGAGAAATACGAGAACAATGTTTAACATCGGCCTACCGAAAACTGATTTCCGACGGTTCAGAGATGAGTCATAATGCAGCCCTTCTGAGATTAATGTCAGGCCTCTATGACCAGGCATCACGGGCTGCCACCTCTTTGTAAGAGAAACCAGCCCCAAAATCCCTGTAACACGCGGGCTAATTACCCATCATATTAGGCAAAAAAGTTACAATTTCCGGAAAGAAAACTATCAAACCAAGGCCTAATAGCAGTAGAAGAAAGAATGGTAAGGCTGCAAGGGCAACTTTCAAAATATCAACACCAGTAAGCCCCTGAATAACAAAAAGATTAAAGCCTACAGGCGGAGTGATCTGCGCCATTTCCACCACAATAACCACAAAAATTCCGAACCAGAGCGGGTCTATCCCCGCCTGCTCCACCATGGGCATTATGACAGATGTGGTAAGTACCACCACTGAAATGCCGTCCAGAAAACAACCCATTACAATAAAAAAGAGAGTAAGAGCTGCAAGAAGTGCGTAGGGAGACAGGCTCATCCCCCCGATCCATGTGGCCAGAACCTTAGGAATCCCTGTAAAGCCCATGGCAACTGTTAAAAAGGCCGCTCCAGCAAGAATAAATGCAATCATGGATGACGTCTTAGTAGCGCCCATGAGACTGTCGATAAAGTTCTTCTTCGTAAGAGAACCTGTATACCACGATAGAACAAGGGCGAGCACAACTCCAACAGCAGCTGCATCTGTAGGAGATGCAATACCCGAGTAGATTGACCCGATCACTCCTAGGATAAGAAGTAAAACAGGAATAAGGCTTTTTGATGCCTGGATCTTTTCTTTAAAGGTGTAATTTTCTTCCCCTGCTGGAATAGCATCCTTATGAAATAGAGACCAGATAACAACATAGCCAATAAAAAGTGTTACCAGCATTATGCCTGGGAGTACACCTGCGATAAATAATCGTGCAATGGATTGCTCGGTTGCAACGCCGTATACAATTAAAATGATAGACGGAGGAATAAGCAGACCCAGAGTAGCTGAACCCGCGAGGGTACCGAGCATCATGGACTGTGGATATCCACGTCGTGCAAGTTCCGGGATGGACATTTTTCCAATGGTTGCAGCAGTTGCCGCCGACGAACCGGATACAGCTGCAAAGATTCCACATCCTAAGATATTCACATGGAGCAGTCTCCCTGGCAGGTGGGTCAGCCATGGGGACAGACCGGTGAACATGTCTTCTGAGAGCCTTGAGCGAAAGAGAATCTCTCCCATCCATATAAATAGAGGTAGTGCTGCCAAGGCCCATCCATTACTAGCTCCCCATACAGTAGTCGCCATCACCTCACCTAATGGAGCCTCTGAAAAAAGGGCCAGGGCCGCCATACCAACGGCAAAAAGTGAAAAAGCAACCCATACACCACTTGCAAGCAGAGAAAAGAGAATGAGAAGTAGAATTAAAGTCAGTGATATTTCAGGCATACTTACAGCTCCCCATCCACATTAAGCCCAGAAGACGTAGCAGGTCCATCTGAGAGCAATCGTTCACCCTTGTCTTCATAACTTGGATCTCGGCCACTCAAAACAGTGACCAGTTCATCAACCAAGGCAATCGTTAGGATAATAAGTCCAATGAGCATAAATGATTGAGGAATCCAGATTGGCACAGCAATCATCCCGGACGACAGATCGTGATAACTGTAGGACTCATGAGTCAGTTTTGCGGTGTAATACGTAAAATAACCTGCAATACTAAGAGCAAAGCCAACACACCAGATTTCGGCCAGATGGCGAATTTTATCCGGCAAATGACCGAGAACCAGTACGACCCGTATGTGAGACCCTTCCCGCAAGGCGTGGGCAAGAGATAAAAAGGAGGCCGCTGCGAGTAAGAACCCGGTAAAATCAGAATAGGATGGAATTGTTAAGCCTATAGCACTGCCCAGTATAAGTGTACTTAAGCGATCAAGAATATTAAGAAACACCTGGGAAACAACGAGGAGGCAAATTGCACCAATACATGTTGCCGCAAGCCAGCAACTCGATTTGTACAGATTATCCAGCAAATACCGCATATTTTCTCCTACTCATCAAAAGCCTCTCATCGAGCACAACCAGTTATCGTGACAACACATTATGAGAAGACGGTATTCCCGTCTTCTCATGACTTACTGATCGTAGATAGCCCTTATAACCTCAGCCTACTTAGCCTCATACGCCTTGAGGAGAGCCTCACCTTCAGCCCCGGCTGATTTTTGCCATTCTACAATCATCTCCAAGCCTATGTCCTTCAGCCCTTTCATCAGCTCATCGCTTGGGGTCACAACAATAATACCGTTATCTTTCAGGATCGCTGTTTTCTCAGCAGTCTCTTTCTTACTCATCTCCCAACCCCGATCCTCTGCAGTTTGTGCAGCAGCAAGAACGGCATCCTGAGATTTTTGGTCAAGTTTTCTAAATGCTTTTTTGCTCACAACAACTATATTTTTAGGAAGCCAGGCCTGAATATCAGTGTAATGAGTTACAAAATCCCATGCCTTGGAGTTAGCACCCGTTGACGGGGAGGTAACCATTGCCTCAACACGGCCTGTCGCAAATGCCTGTGGAATATCAGGGACTTCTACCTGTGTTGGCGCCGCGCCAATTTTATTTGCAAAGAGTTCAAGGGTTGCGTTATAGGCTCTGAATTTTATACCTTTCAGATCTTCCACGGTCTTAATCTCTTTTTTGGTATAGAGACCTTGAGGAGGCCATGGAACTGAGAACAACGGCATGAGACCCTGCTTATCAAGCAGCTTTGCAACAATCGGCTTTTGAGCATCCCATAATTTTTTGGCCTCATCATAGTTTGTCGCAAGAAATGGCTGAGAATCAGCACCAAAGGCAGCATGTTCATTGGAGAGTAGTGAGAGAAAAAACTCACCGGCAGGGACCTGACCACCCCGCACCGCATTCTTAATCTCAGGATGTTTAAAAAGTGAGCCCGCAGAGTGAATATTGATCTTCAGCTCTCCACCGGTTGCGGTCTCTATATCTTTTGCAAAGGCGGCAATATTTTGTGTGTGGAAGGTCTTGTCCGGATACGGTGTCGGCATATCCCAGGTTGCAGCCATTACACTACAGCTCATTCCTAAACCTACAGTAATACCAGTTAATGTTGAAACTAGTCGTTTTGTTAGCATCATTTACCTACCTCTTTTTAGGGAAGCTTCAAAAAAGTACTTATTTGTTCAACGAAACCTTGTACTCAAACTGTACATATTTCCACTTTTTTAAAGTATCCTTTAATTAATAATAACTTCTTCTACCGCACTCCTGTTCTGTATATGTGTCACTATTTCTACAGAAGATCAACAAGGTAAACAAGAATGTTGACTTTTTATCACATACTTGCAATTATCTTCATTTACAGATACTTTATCGACAATTTATCAAAATGCAATACATTTTTGTCAAACAGTCTTTACATTAACACGAAAGATCAACAAATTATCAGATTAACGAGCAGGAGACAGCTATGACACAGTGGCAGATTTGGATTGATCGCGGTGGAACTTTTACCGACTTAGTAGCCAAAACACCAAACGGCAATCTCGTTACCCACAAGCTCCTCTCTGAAAATCCTGAAAAGTATAAAGATGCTGCGGTGCAGGGGATCCGTGATCTCCTCAATATTTCCGAGAATGAGCCTATCCCAGCCGGTATCATCCATTCAGTAAAAATGGGAACAACTGTTGCGACCAACGCACTGCTCGAGCGCAAAGGTGACCGGACGCTTCTTGCAATAACACGGGGCTTTGGTGATGCCCTGCGCATCGGCTACCAGAGTCGACCGGATCTTTTTGCAAGACACATACAGCTTCCTGAAATGCTCTATGAGACAGTGATTGAAATTAATGAGCGTGTGAGTGCTGAAGGTGAGGTACTGGAGCAACTCGATACAGAAAGAGCCAGAACTCTTCTGCAGCAAGCTTTTGACCAGGGTATCAGGGCTATCGCTATTGTTTTGATGCATGGTTACAGATATAGTCACCACGAAGAGCAAATAGCACAATTAGCCGAAGAAATTGGTTATACACAGATCTCAACAAGTCACAAAGTCAGCCCTCTTATAAAGCTTGTCTCTAGAGGAGATACAACCGTTGTAGACAGCTACCTCTCACCTATTCTGCGCCGTTACGTTGAACTCGTTGCAGGGCAATTAAGTAACGACAACGATGACAACCCCCAGCTCATGTTTATGCAATCAAACGGTGGTCTGACCGATGCAAAATTATTCCAGGGAAAAGATGCCATCCTGTCTGGACCGGCAGGCGGTGTAGTCGGCATGGTAAAAACCGCTACAATGGCAGGTGACAACAAACTCATTGGCTTTGATATGGGGGGGACATCCACTGATATTGCCCACTACAACGGTGAGTACGAAAGAAGTTTTGAAACCATGGTTGCGGGAATCCGGATGCGAGCTCCGATGATGCACATCCACACCGTTGCCGCTGGTGGTGGGTCCATTCTCAACTTTGACGGTGCAAGATACCGCGTAGGTCCGGAATCTGCAGGGGCAAACCCAGGTCCTGCATGCTACCGAAGAGGCGGAGAGCTTACCGTTACTGACTGCAATGTCATGCTTGGCAAGATCCAGCCCAAATATTTTCCTGAAGTGTTTGGCCCTGAGGCTAACGAACCACTAGATAAGAACATTGTCCTGGAAAAATTTTCCGATCTTGCCACCCAAATAGCCTCGAGCACCGGCCTGCCCGAGCAATCCCCTGAAGAGGTGGCCGCTGGTTTTCTCCGCATTGCTGTCGAAAATATGGCAAACGCCATTAAGAAGATTTCTGTCCAGAGGGGGTATGACGTAACCGACTACACCCTCAACTGTTTTGGTGGTGCTGGTGGTCAGCATGCTTGTCTAGTCGCTGATGCACTTGGCATGAAAAAGGTATTTCTCCATCCTTTTGCTGGAGTTCTCTCAGCCTATGGTATGGGCCTGGCTGACATTCGGGCCATGCGAGAAACCCAGCTCGAGATCCCCTTGGATAATCAGGCTCTACAAACGATAGAAGAAGCCTCATCTCCATTTATCCACGAAGTATCACAGGAGATAGCAGCACAGGGAGTGGAGAGCGAGAAAATATCAATTATCGAAAAATGCCATATCCGCTATGACGGTACCGATAGTAGCCTACTGGTTGACTTCGATACAGTTGAAGCCATGCAGAAGAACTTTGAGAAGGCCCACCAACAGCGCTTCGGTTTTATTGCAAAAGAACGTGGTCTGATTGTTGAAGCCTTATCTGTTGAAGGAGTTGGACACAGTGAAACCGTTGAAGTGGCACACAACAACGTCACCGAGCCCGTGAAATCGATACTCAGCCCTGTCGACTCAGTAGATATGATCGCTGATGGCAAGCAGGTAAACGTTTCACTCTTTAACCGAGACAGTATACAAACGGGCCAACAGATAACCGGACCTGCCATAATAGCTGAGAAAACAGGAACAGTCATTGTAGAACCGGGCTGGAGAGCAGAAATTGATCAATTTGATAATCTTATCATCAACCGATATCTTGAACAGGAAAAACAGCATGCCATTGGCACATCTGCTGACCCCGTTATGCTTGAGGTATTCAACAATCTCTTTATGTCCATTGCAGAACAGATGGGGGCAACCCTTGCCAACACCTCATACTCTGTTAACATCAAAGAGCGTCTGGATTTTTCCTGCGCCCTTTTTGACCAACAAGGTAATCTGGTTGCCAATGCGCCCCACGTCCCAGTGCACCTTGGCTCCATGGGCGAATCCATTAAAACAATAATCCGCGAAAATGGTTCATCCATGCAACCGGGAAACAGCTATATGCTGAACGCTCCCTACAATGGTGGAACCCATCTTCCAGATGTCACGGTGATAACGCCAGTTTTTAGCAGTGATGAAAAAGAGATCCTCTTTTATCTTGGTTCAAGAGGCCACCATGCCGACATCGGTGGTCGCACCCCTGGCTCATCCCCCCCAGACAGTACGCACATTGAAGATGAAGGAGTTTTGATCGATAATTTTCTCCTCGTTGAAAAAGGGACCCTTCGAGAAAAAGAAACAAGAGACCTACTCGCTTCAGGCCGCTATCCCTGCCGCAATATAGATCAAAACATGGCAGACCTCACAGCCCAGATAGCCGCCAACACCACAGGAAGTATCGAACTGCACAAAATGGTGGATAATTTCGGTATAGATGTGGTCCACGCCTATATGAAACATGTGCAGGATAACGCGGAAGAATCCGTACGGCGCGTGGTCGATGTACTACAGGACTGCAGTTTCACCTATCCCATGGATGAGGGAAGACACATTGATGTGAATATTACGGTGGACCGTGACAAGAGAGAGGCAACTATTGACTTTAGTGGCACATCTCCCCAAAGCGCCGGTAACTACAATGCCCCTGCTGGAGTGTGCAAGGCAGCTGTTCTTTATGTATTTAGAACTCTTGTGGCTGACAACATCCCACTCAACGAAGGTTGCATGAAACCTCTACAACTTGTCATCCCTGAGAAGTCCATGATAAACCCAAAATACCCGGCGGCTGTAATCTCTGGCAACACCGAGGTGTCTCAAGGGATCACCGATGCACTTTTCGGTGCACTGGGTGTACTTGCCTCCTCCCAGGGAACGATGAATAATTTTGTCTACGGCAATGCCACCCACCAAAACTATGAAACCATCTGTGGAGGAACAGGGGCGGGACCCGATCACCCTGGTACAAACGCTGTCCACAGCCATATGACAAACACCCGCATGACGGACCCTGAAGTCGTTGAGCACCGCTTTCCAGTTCAGGTTGAATCTTTTTCCATTAGAAAAGATTCCGGCGGAAAAGGGAAGTACCCTGGCGGAGATGGGGTTATACGCAAGATTCGCTTTTTAGAACCGATGACAGCTACGATACTTTCCTCCCACAGGGAGACTGAACCCTATGGCCTGAGGGGCGGTGGTCCTGGAAAAAAAGGTCAGAACATCGTTACTCGAAACGATGGAAGCAAACAGGAGCTAAAAGGAAACGATGAGGTTTTTTTGTCTGCCAACGACTCAATAACCATTAAAACACCCGGGGGTGGCGGATTCGGAAAACCATAATTTTCAAGCACTTAAACAACATTTTACGTTTCTGTAAAATAAATTACACCACACACGCACCCTGGGACTAGATTACTGAGTAACATTATGTTATCTTATTACTGTTTGCTGTTAACAGAAGGTTTTTGTGTAATAATCCGAAAAAGTCTGCTAGGAGAAAAAGAATGAAAACCCCAGTACGTGTTGCAATCACCGGCGCTGCCGGACAAATCAGTTATTCCCTTATTTTTCGGGTAGCTAGTGGAGACATGCTAGGAAAAGACCAGCCTGTCATCCTTCAACTTCTTGAAATACCTCCCGCAATGGACGCCCTTAAAGGGGTCGTCATGGAATTAAATGACTGTGCTTTCCCGCTGGTTGCGGGTATTATTGCAACTGACGACCCAAATGTCGCCTTCAAAGATATCGACTTTGGCCTTCTCGTCGGTTCCAGACCCCGTGGTCCCGGCATGGAGCGCAGTGATCTTCTTAAAGCAAATGGAGCCATCTTTACTGTTCAGGGCAAGGCCCTCAACGACCATGCAAGTCGTGACGTAAAGATCCTCGTTGTAGGTAATCCTGCAAACACCAATTGCCTCATCGCCATGAAAAATGCACCGGACCTCAATCCGCGCAACTTCACCGCCATGATGCGACTCGATCACAATCGCTCTTTATCGCAAATTGCTGAAAAAACAGGTAGCCACTCTACCAAAGTTGAGAAAATGGTCGTTTGGGGCAACCACTCAGCAACACAGTTCCCTGACATCGCATATGCCACTGTTGACGGCGTCCCAGTAAAGGATAAGGTTGACAACGACTGGTATGTAAACGACTTCATCCCAACAGTACAGCAGCGTGGTGCAGCAATCATAAAGGCTCGCGGAGCTTCCAGTGCCGCTTCTGCTGCTTCAGCTGCTGTTGACCATATGAGAAGCTGGGCCCTCGGCTCTGACGGTGGTTGGGTCAGCATGGGTGTACCAAGCATGGGCAATAGCTACGGTATCGACGAGGAATTGATCTACGCTCGTCCCATTGTCTGTGCAAACGGTGATTGGCAGGAGGTGACCGGCCTTGAAATCACAGAGTTCCAAAGTAATATGATGAAGGCCACCGAGGAAGAACTCCTCAGTGAAAAAGCTGCCATCGCCGATCTGCTGTAATCTTCAACGTATGTAAATAAAAAATGGGATGCCCGGCTCTACCGGACATCCCATTTTTATTACAAAAGCTGAGCGCTTTACCTCTCATCTGTCACAAGCCCCATGATTCGCTGTCCATAGGCGCTTTTCAAATCATCAAGATACTGTTTATCAACTGCACCCTTCCAGGTTTCAACCTTATAAAAACGCTTTGGAATTGAAAAATTATCGGGGCTAAATCCTGTTTCAGCTCTCACCTTCCACCTGAGTCGTCTAATATACTCTGAAGTTTCAGGGATTGAGTTAGCCAAGGTGGTATACCCCACTGCGCTGAGACAGCGGGAAAGCATCTCTTCTGAGTAGGCTGACCGCGCAAAAAGACAGGCCACCATTGAGGTCATAAATGCCCTGCCGGGTTCATCGGCGACAAGAAAGTCCACCGCCTTTTCAACATTTTTCTCACTGTTCTTCTGATCATAACTGTAGGCACCGGTATCTAAGTGTGAATGCCTGAAACCGAGGGTTTGAGCTGCAAAAAACAGTTCTCCTGTAGCGTAGCCTGCCATCTCCTGCCCAAGTACGCAAGCGAACTCACTGCCACCATACACTTCCGCAGCCTTCAGTGTCCCCTGCCCAAGCAAGCGATAAAAATCGTTAGCACCCCGTCCAAGATACCGCGCTGCCTGCTGATACGCATTAGCATCTCCAAACTTCAAGGCAACAAGTGTATCTTTTTCAGAGATCAGCCCCTTGTCCATAGCCTCCGTTGCCCATGCCAGCGCAACTCCACCGGACATGGCATCGAGACCGACTCGTTCCATCACATCCAAAATACGCAGGATATCAAACGAATTTTTTACCCCGAGCATGGTCCCGGCTGCAAAGATTGGCTCATAATCATAGGCAACCTGATGGTAGTGGTAACGGTTGTCCTGGGCCATTTTCTCACGAATAAAACCGATATGAATACAACCCACAGGGCAGCCGGAGCAGGCCCCGTTACGCAACAGGGTCTCATCTGCAAAGCGCTCTCCTGTGATAGTGGTGATTCCGGGGTCAGCAGTTTTCTGAAGATTATTCCAGGGCAGGGAAGATATATCATTCAACGTCTGCAAATTGGCAGGAGTTCCTAGATTATGATACTTCTTCATCATATCTGTGGAAGTTACTAACTGATATACGTCCTTATATAGATTAGTGTATTCTTTTCCACCAGGTGCCTGAAAATCGGAATCTCCGTGAATAACAATGCCCTTAATGTTTTTAGCACCAAGAGCTGCACCGCCACCCATTCTGCCAAAATGCCGATAGGTATCCACATTAACACACGCCATAGCCGAGCCAAGCTCACCCGATGGACCTATACGCATAATAGAGCGATGCCCACCACCTGACTTAAACATCCGGCGGATGAGTTTGCCGGAGCTCTCCGCATCGGTTCCTCGTAGAAACGCGGCATCCTTAAACTCAATATGGCTTGCACCTATACTCAGACAACTCAGCCCCTTGCATTTTCCAACAATCACCAGAGCGTCAAGATTTGAAAATCGAAGCGACAGTGCTGCCCTGCCACCGGCATGACTTTCAGTATACTCCCCATGATAGTTTGACTTAAAAGAACATACAATTTTGCTCATGAGCGGGAAGTAACCTGTCAAAGGGCCGATGGCGAAAATAACCGGCTGCCCCTCATCATCCCATGGGCTCTTCGGTTTTCCATATTTTTGATACAAGAGAGCGGCCAGACCACTACCACCGGCCACCGTATTCCTCCCTTCCATCTCAACAATCTTCCCTTTACCACTTGAGGCATCAACCAGAAGAATTCTGAATTCTTCACCCATCATAGCAACACCTCTTCAATGTTATCACTTTCAATCATCTCTAGACAGTTCTGGGGACAAAAAGGTACACACAGACCACAATGAATACAGACATAGACGTCGCCTACCCGATCTTCGTAGATCGCATCCACCGGGCAGACTGCCACGCAGGACGAACACTGAATACAAAGTTTCTTCTTTACTACAACCCCTCCTCCCGGCCGATGGGTAAAAGCACCTGTCGGACAGGCGTCAGCACAAGGAGCAGGATCGCAGGCAAGGCAACGATTAGCCACAAAACCTGTGGATAGTCCGCCAGACGAGTGAATACGAATACCAGAAGTGTTCCAGGACAGCTTCTTGTGTACAAGACGAGCACAGGCAAGTGAGCAGGATTGGCACCCGATACACTGATCCATCCTTGGAGTTGTCAGTTGTTTCATTGTGTAATATTATAATGTATTGTTTTTAACTGAAAGTTTTTAAAGCCATTCGTATATAATACACAATAGATGGTTTCAAAAACATCATTTTGAAGAAGGTTCTCCCATTTTAGTGCCTTACTCCAGAAATTCTGTTCAAAAACAAAGAGCTGCAAGAACTGTGAGTTGCTGTGAGAATGTGAACATAAACGCACCTTCGAACGACTTACCCTGGCTTTACTTCCTCTTTACAGGGGTTAGGTTTGTTACGATAATTTCATAAGGGAAAGAATGCATCAGCCCCAAAAAGCTGTGCTTATTATTTTCACGGTAGGGAATATCAAAACAGATGAATGACGATATAAAAAAACTTCTACAGCTCTACTTCCCCTCTTTATCCTATTCAAGTGACGAACTCACTGAGAAAATTGAGAGAGGTGAAATACTTACAAATCAGGAAGAAATACTCCCCTACCTCCAGACAGCCCTACTTGATGAAAAGATCCTTGAGGTAGAACTGGATAAAATGCCAAGCCTCTATTTTTCAAGACTTCAGGACCACAACCCAGCACCTGAAACCGAAGAAGATGATATATTACAACCAACATACAATCCTGGTGACTACCTTCTTTCCCTTGACCATATCATTACCCTCCCACTAGAACCCGGCCTCGGCAGCTTACGTCTCAGGCAATCCACCAGCGTGATTCTCCGCATGTTCACCAAAGAATACGGGATTGAAATGGGGACCACCTTTAAAAACATTACCAGAATTAACGAACTTCCTGTTCTACAGCTCGCCTATCCATCAATTCTACGAATTGAAAAAAATGCAAGAGAGTTTCGGGCAAAGGTTCCCGATCACCAGGATTTTGTCGTAGAGGTTGAAAGAGAAAATGGTCCACTGGAGCTCACTACAAACCCAATTGATATCAGCAGAAAAGGAATGGGCATATCAATTGACAAGCATGTCCACCGCCAACTCCAACTAGAGGATGAACTCTTCTTAAAACTCTATATAGATGATGAACTTCGGGCGAGGATAAGCAGCACCGTGAGGCATCTGTCCAAAGTAAGAAAAAGACATGGGATTGAGTATTGCTGTGGTGTGGAGTTCAGCCTGAATTCCAGAACCATAACCTCAGTAATGGAGTCTATTGTGGCATCGACACAAAGAGCTCATCTTAAAGAGCTTGCTGAGATAGCAGCATCCAGAGGAATTGACCTTCTTTTGTAATTAACATCAACCCGCATGGTGACACAATATGGTGAGATTCACAGTCCATAATCTAGGAGAGCACAGTGTTGAAAATATGATCGTTACAGGGCCATTTAAAGAAATCATCCTCACCATGGCCGATCTGTTCCTAGCGACATTCAGCGGCGATCCCAAAGACATGGATTACCATTTCGCCCTTCATGTCATATCAATGTCCCAGGGAAATGGAGCCATCCTCGAACAGACCGAAACACCACCAGAGGGCCCTCTTCAGTAGCATTTATATACACAGTTACCTCAAGATGATTTTTTTTCGTAGTCCGCCAAGGTAAGATAGAAGGTCCCCACTGCAAGCTCCGCACAGTGATGATGATCATCTGGTAGTGTCCCTAAGTACTCGATAACCATTAGAGGAGTAATCTGCCAGCCCTCAGCAACAGGATTATTTTCAACCATAGAGGCAACAACGTTGCAACAGGCATTTGTATTAATACACCCATCCAGTTCAAAACAGAGTTGCTTTACTAGACCATCTTCTACTTGAAGATACATCGTTATAGTATCACCGCAATCTCCTGTCTTTTGCCCCATGCCATCTGGATTATCCAGGACCTTCCTTCTGTCCCACATATAAGCCATTCCCAGATATTCAGTTGAATGATCATTCCAAAAATCGAAGTCATCTTCCATTATTTTTCTCCCACTTCTTTCTGCATAATATCCAATAAGCTCACTCTAAAATAGCAATACAGCGAAAACCATTTGAGATCAAGGGTGGTGGTATGCTAGGATGGCCTGATTAATTTATACATTACGCTAAAATACATTGTTATGGAGAGACAAGGATGTTTGAAATACTTACAGAGAGTGTTTTCTGGGTTAACCTCTTTTCGGTCACCCTTATTCAAATAGCCCTTGGTGCGGACAATCTCATTATCATAACCATCCTCGCGAACAAACTCCCCCAGGCACAACGCAAATCTGCCGTTAATATTGGCCTGCTACTGGCAATGGTTTTCAGGATCATACTCCTCTCGATGGTCAGCTATGTACTGAAATATGCAACAAATGTTTTCCATCACCTTGATATAAACATACTCTCAATCCATGTTGTAGGTGAACTGAGCGGCAAATCGCTGGTACTCTGTATTGGAGGCTTATTCCTTATATGGAAAGGGGTGAAAGAACTACGACATAAGTCTAAAGGGCTTGAGCAAGAGGTCAAAGCCACATCGAGTTTTTACCAAGTGATCTTTATTATCGTTGGTATGAACCTTCTTTTTTCTGTGGACTCTATCCTCACCGTCGTTGGTATGACTGATATTTTTCTGGTTATGGCTGGATCTGTGGTAATTTCTGTGGCCGTTATGCTGTTTTTTGCAGGAACTATTTCCGACTATATGAATGAAAATCCAGACTTTGAAATACTCGGCCTCTTTGTTCTATTACTGATCGGCTTCGTTCTCATTCTTGAAGGCGGGCACGTGGCACACCTCGCCATTAATGGAAGCGCATTCCCTTACATCCCCCAATGGATTGTCATCTTCATACTTCTCCTCATGTTTACCGTGGATCTCTACCAAAACTGGCTGGAACGAAAACGAGAAAAACAGCCAATCACTCTCAGAAGACGGAAGTCCGGAAATTCGAATGTCATCAAGGAATAAACATAACCACTGTTGTAACATATACTTAGCAGATTAAAGATTACTCTGTTTTTCTCATTTTGCCCCTATTCAGCTACTCAGCAGATTCTTAAGAGACCTATTACCAAACAATCCATCCGCATTTCCGGATTTTCGGATGTTTTTCCATGATAACGCACCACAACAAGGTCAGGAGTAACATCTCCAATTTCTCTCAATGTAGCCAAAGCTTGGAATCACGCATCTTTTACAAAACCTCTTCTATTGGTATGCATATTGCTTATCTATAAAAAACGAAACAGATTCAAGTTTAACAAGGGAGAGAGAGATGAATATTTATGCTACATCCAAATTAACAACTCTAGCGATCATAATGGGTATTGCATCTTTTCTATATATGACACCCCACCAGAATACTGACATATCTGCATCGACAATAGAATTGTCTAGTGTCATCAGTGTGAATGAAAATGAATCTAACGCACCTGCACCTGCAACAATGCTGCTATTTGGTACTGGTTTAGCAGGTTTTGCTACAGTGATAAAAAGAAAGAAAAACTAGCCTTCCTTTTCGCGAATCGATAGTCGGGAAGGCCGTCGATTGCACTCAAATTGTACTCCCTACAACAATATACAGCTAAACATTGATTGAATTGATCTTCAATTCAATCGCCCCAATTCCTGCATTATTAACTACTTACCTACAAGTCACCTCGTTAATTCAAATATCAGACAATACGCCACCATATTGATATCGCCTGACCAATACAATAGTAATGAAGTATACACTCTTTCTAGAATACATAATCGTCAAATTCCTCGGGACAAAAGCGAGTTACTTCTAAATCAAAAAATAATTTACAAACAAGCAATTAATTTAAATATATTCTTATCTTTTCTTTAAGCCGTAACTGAAATTTCTCATTATAAACAAGAAGAAACTTAACGTGAAAACCGAATGGATTTGGTGATAGAATCAACTCCTCAACATCTTTCTACCCTTCTTAATGGGACCGTATCATACTGCGCCATCAGGAATACAGTACATTTTCCGGGCTAAAGATCCAGGCAAGTGCCTCACCTCCAGCATCCAGACCTCCACAGCTTTCGGGCAACTCCACAAGAGCATTAGCCGCGGCCATTGCTGCTAGTCGACCCATATGCTGCAAGGGTGTAGCCACGAGAGTTTCTCCAGTATACTCAACTCTACAGTACACCAGTTGCGTCCATCCTTTCTGTCCATGGAGTTTTTCCTGCACAACGACTCTACTTTTTGCTGGAAAACAATTGTCAACCCCCATAAGACGGCGACAGGCTGGAAGTGCAAGCAACAACAATGCAACATGGTTTGATGGAGGGCCCCCAGGAAGATTGCAAACCAGGGTTCTCCCGAGACGGCCAAAACAAGCCCCTTTTCCTGGGCCTATGCGAACACGGTGAAACATCTTTTCCATACCAAGGCGTTCCATGGCCTTCATCGTGAGATCTTTATCTCCATCAAGTACGCCACCGCAAGTGATAAGGAGATCAAATCGATTAATACAATTTTTAAATTGCTCCTCTAGTTCATCGAAGTTGTCTCGAAATATTGATGTGGAAACCTTACAACCAAGCCCCATTAATTCAGCACGAGCTGCAACCATATTACTTGCAGTAACCTTTCCCTCTATCAGCTCTTCTCCGGGCCAGACGAGTTCACTCCCAGTTGCTACAACCGCTACATCAATAGAGGGATGACAGAGAAGAGAGCCAATGCCAGCTGAAGCCAGATATCCTAGCTGTGCAGGTCCAATCTCAGTCCCCTCACAGAGAACTAGCTGGCCACTTTTAATATCACTTCCTTTTCTTAGAATGTTGCGACCTTCTGCAGCATCGGCCTGCACACGAACAGCGGCACCGTTGACCTCAGCAAACTCGGAAGCGACAACAGAAGTTGCACCCGAAGGAATCTGAGCCCCCGTCATAATACGAACGGCCTCACCCCTCCCAACTAGGGTAGCCCCGACCTCATCTCCTGCAGAAAGAGTGCCAGAGACATATAGATCAACCGGATGTTCCTCAGTGGCCTCTTCAATTTCAGAGGCTATGACTGCAAAACCATCTTTTAGAGATGAGTCAACCGTCGGACAATCTGCTACAGCGTAAACATCTTCAGCACAAATTCTTCCTAAAGCCTCTTCTAATGGAAAAACGACCGAATCCAGAGCGGTAACCTGTTTTATAATGTCATGGGCTATTTCAAGAGAAATCATAACGTAGTCTCATTTCCAAACATACGCTGAAAAAGAAGCTGTACAGCCACAAGTACACTACCGACCGCTATGCCACAGAGAAGAGTCGCGAGAAGCGATGGCATAAATTGGAGTGCATGGTGTACAGCAGCTATATTATGGGTAAACATTCCCCCACCAACCATAAGCATGGCAATGGTCCCAATGATACCAAGTGTACGTATAACATACGGAAGTGAGACTATCAGGCCACGTCCAAACCACCTCTGAAACCCAGCTACCGTCCCCTTAGTTCCCTCAGCCATCCTGGTGAGATATAAACCCGCATCATCCATCCGTACTATAAGAGCCACAATCCCATAGACACCGACTGTTGCTAGAAGAGCAATCACACTAACCACCATCACCTGCAGCAGAAACTTCTGTTCAATTACTGCGCCGAGTGCAATCATAATAATTTCTATTGAAAGAATAAAATCCGTACGAACGGCAGATTTTATTTTAGCCGCTTCAATTTTAAGTAACGTAGTATCATCGTCAACCGTTTCAGCAGCTGGGGTTCCATGGGGCGTATGAAATAGAACATGGTATATTTTCTCCATTCCCTCATAACTGAGGTAGGCACCGCCCAGAAGTAATATGGGGACAATCAACCACGATGCATATGCACTGAGCAGAAAAGCCAGTGGCAATATTATGATTTTATTTATAAATGAGCCCTTGGTAATAGCCCACAAGACAGGCAGTTCCCTCGACGCTCTAAAGCCTGTTGCTTTTTCGGCATTCACTGCTAAATCATCACCAAGAATTCCTGCAGTTTTTTTTGCCGCAACCTTACTCATCACAGCCACATCATCTAGAAGCACCGCTATGTCATCCAATATGGCAAATATTCCACCGGTCATATACAATTATCCCCTTCTCCGTGACACGTCGTAATCATCATTTATCAGCTACTTTTCAAACCACTTTGAGTATTACGCAAACCTTCTTCTACAAAGGTAATTAATTTCACCAACGCAGCAGCCACATCTTCCCGAGATGGCTCAACCATACTCAAATAGAGTGATACAGGATCGATCAGGTTCTTCTTTGAAAAAACTTCAGGGCTGTATTTCCATACTTCTACTACTACTGAATCGGGCTCACTACTCTCAAGCTCGATAAATCCATCCATGTTAGAGAGTAATTTCCATGTCTTTCCGCTTACGGCATAAACTGGGTTTGGTGGTTGGGCCATCATATTATATCGTGAAAGAGCAGACTCACCAGCATCAATGAGGTGAGTCTTCACTATACCTGTTGGAAGCAGGACATCATACTTCTTTTTGACAGGCGATTTCATCCGATCTTTGACAGCGTCCCATAACTCCTTCCTCCCCCCGTCAAACTGAACTATACGCTCCCGCCACTCAGTCTGTTCTCTAAATAACCCTTCACTCGTCAATTCATCGAGACCTCGACTCATAGTCATAGAAGTGTATTGCAACTTTTTTGCTAACCGAGATGGGGTGACCTGCCCCGTCAATCGTCCATAGAGCATTGACAACAGTATGACTTGGGTGGAGGGGCTAAACGTATTCTTTGTGACACGCAAACGTTTAAAATGCTCACGCAGATCAATGCCACAGATTGGTAGATACAATTGATTCCCAGGTACAATAAACGATATTTTTCTCTCAATGAGACGCTTACGGTTATAGCTCGTCACCCGGGGAAGCAGGTAGATTACCTCCCCCCTCCAGTTATCAGCCATCAAGTCAATCATTCTTTTCGCATAAATCGGTGAGCTTTCCTTACTACTGCTAATGGTCATCAACAGATACTTGACTCCAAGAATTTCAACCTCAAAAAAAGTACAGAATTCAGATAATACTCTTGGCATTTTATTATCAGTTCGCCATTTTTTAGCTACTACATTAAGGCCAATAGTATCTTTTACATAGCTCTGCATATCTTTAAGAAGGACATTCATATCACGCATTTCCACATCCATTCGTTGTCATTCACCACCCTATGTTATATATTTTTTTTAATGTTACTTACCTTGTTTTATGCATTTTTATATTTTTACTACTTATTTCGATATATACAACTGAATTAATGATAAGGTGATATAACTTCCAAAACGTATGTTTGCTCCTCCTGATCTCCCCTTACTTGCCGCGACCCATCTCCACAACATGAAATAAAGCGAGTTATTTCTTCCTCTGTAGAACGCGATATTAACCCGACATGTACACGACATATGGTCGACATGGATAGATACTGTTCGGATACCGCCCAATGTCCAATGATTTTCAGTCCTGTAAAACTTACTTTGGAGGCAAGACAAGCACAACTTAATGAACACCACTGAACTCAAGACAGGAGATTTAAAATGCATAAATTATTTATCAATTCAATCATCGGACTATTCCTCATATTCTCACTCTCTTCCTGTGCCAGTTTAAACACAAACCAAAAACAGGGAACAGCAATAGGAGCGGGAGTCGGTGCCGGATTAGGTGCAGCATTAGGTCAGGCAATAGGTCGAGACCACCAATCAACACTCTGGGGTGCTGGTATAGGTGCTGCCCTTGGTGGACTCACCGGCAACCAACTCGGCCAATATATGGATTATCAGGAACAGGAACTGAGAAACGTAATGGCTGCCTCTGAAGCGTCTAGCATACGGCGTAGCCAGGATGTGCTGGTGGCAACATTTAAGGGTGAAACATATTTTGGCAATAATTCGGTAGTGTTGAAACCAGGTGGCTATCAGGAAATATCAAGAATGGCCTCTGTACTTAACAGATATCCTGACACCAGAATCCAGGTTGCCGGACACACAGACCAACGGGGCTCAGAATCTTACAATCAACAACTCTCTTGGAACCGTGCAGAAGCGGTTAAGAATGCACTTGTACAACAAGGAGTGAATCCACAAAGGATAACAACTGTAGGTTATGGTGAGAGTCAACCAATATCATCGAGTTATGCACATAATAGAAGAGTAGAAGTCACCATTACACCTATGGGGTAATCCTCCAATAGAGGTGTAGTGTTCAAACCATAGGCCTACCACTTTTTAGATTTCGGTAGGCCTCTTTACACTTTTGATAAACCTCACTTAAGTTTTGCAATTATATCATATACGAGCCAGCATTCCCTTCTTCACTCCCAAAAAAGTTATAGTTTCTTTTAGATTGCAATAGTCCTAAGCAAATCATCGATATTTTGTTGGAAGATAGTTGCATTGAAGGTAAATTGGAAACAAGAGAAGACATAGACTCAAAGGGTAATTAACCTCTGCCCCTATTACCACGTTGACAATAAATTCAATTGTCTGGAAACGTGATTTGAAAACTGGTTATCACTTTTTATTATTGGATATAATGACCTCAGTAAAGAACAATAACGACAATCAATGGGTTTATCTTACCGGAAAAGAAATTTACAATTTCTTTAGCAGGGTTAAAGGGAAAATTAAAGGTATCACTGTGTACGCCCTTGTAGGTAAAAGTGGTACGGGGAAGAGTTTCAGGGCAAAACTCCTTGCTGAGAAACTAGACATCCCATACATCATTGACGACGGTCTTCTCATTCATGATGATACGATCCTAGCAGGACGATCCGCGAAACAGGAAAAGCTGTATCTCAGTGCAATTAAAACAGCACTCTTTTTAGACACTAGTCAGCGCGACGATGTCATTAAGGTACTACGTGATAAAAAGGTTAAAAAGGTACTTATACTTGGTACCTCTACCAAAATGGTTGAAAGACTTGCAAATAGATTAGATCTACCACCAATAAGCCAAGTGATTCAAATTGAAGAAATTGCTAGTCAAGAGGATATTGAAGCAGCAATCAAATCCAGGTTTGAAGAGGGCAAACATGTAATACCTGTCCCTGCAATAGAGGTTAAAAGAGATTACGCTCAGATTCTCTCTGAAACAATCAGGATCTTTTTTAGCGGTGACAAACGAAAAGACGGTCAGAAGAAATCAAAATTTTTTGAAAAATCAATAGTCCAGCCAGATTTCCATCAGGAAGCCATTAATGCCGGCAAGGTTAATATCACTGAAGCCGCCCTTACCCAGATGATACTCCACTGCATTGATGAGTATGATGATGAAATCCAGGTTAAAAAGGTAAAAATCAAAGTACTCCGCTCTGGATACACAATTGAACTTCATATTGTACTCTCTTACGGGAAAAATCTCACAGGCGAGCTCAACGACCTCAGCAAATATATCTGCGACACAATTCAGCGATACACAGGTATTATCATTGAAAACCTTGATATCACCGTGGATGGAATTGTTGGCAAACTGAAAGCGTAGGAACTATCTGCTCTCAATTACAACAACCCACTATCTCCCCCCAAAGTCCTTTAAATTGCACCTCAGTAGCAACTCAGTCCTTAAATTATGAGTGAAGCATACTTTGTCTCACATACAACCTATAATTTTCATCTATGGGCCGCCTTACGTACATAAACGAAACCAATTAAGAAAGACAGCAAGCGTACGTCATTTCTCTGAATCTCGGCAGCAAATTATCTTTGTTTGCTGTTTTGGGAAAATATATTTCACAAAAAAAATCCCCAATCAGCATAAATGCTAATTGGGGATTGTATAAAAAATACGGCGATGACCTACTCTCCCACACAGTCGCCCGTGCAGTACCATCGGCGCTAAAGAGCTTAACTTCCGTGTTCGGAATGGGAACGGGTGGATCCTCTTTGCTATGACCGCCGTAAAACTTTTTGTGCCTGGGGTAGGGGAGGATAGTATCCATTCTACCGTGCACTGTTTTACTATGTAATCCCATCTCGCCTGTGGCTCGTGGGATACGATTCTCTAAGCGTTGCAAGAGCAAGGCTCTTGCAATACTAAGAGTATCTAAATAATCGAATAGTAGAATAATCAGTAGTTAGTTTAATCAAAAAATATGGATAAGCCACACGGGTTATTAGTATCAGTTAGCTCCAAGTATTACTACTCTTCCACACCTGACCTATCAACGTGGTGGTCTACCACGACCCTTCAGATGGCTTACGCCATGGGATATCTCATCTTGAAGTG
>NZ_AP044854.1:3145000-4862500 GCF_054397165.1 Desulforhopalus glucosivorans | reverse complement strand
GCCGTGGCCACCTACACTGGTACAGAAGTTGTCCTCGAATCCATTGAGATTGGACGGAAAACGTCAACCATGCTCGGTGTCCCCAAGTGGATTACTGAAAGTGCTGTACCTGTTGGCTTTGGTCTTCTTTGGCTCCAGGCAGTTGTAGAAATGATTAAACTCGCAAAGGGCGATGAAGTTGTCCTTAGCGCAGAACATAAAATTTAGAGGAAGTAGAAATGACTTCGATCCTTATACTTGCATCACTTGTCATATTGCTTCTTCTTCGGGTTCCAGTTGCCTTCACGCTCGGAGGACTTGGCCTGCTGCTCCTTGTGATGAAAGGGTTCACCCTGTCCATGGTTCCCTTGTCGCTGTTTAGTAGCATGGATAGTTTTATCCTCCTTGCTGTCCCCCTGTTTCTATTAATGTCAAATATTTTACTCAAGGGCGGAGTAGGCACCGATTTATTCAGGGCTGTACAGAGCTGGGTTGGTCACTGGCCTGGAGGACTCGGTGTTGCGACAATTATTAGCTGCGCCCTTTTCTCCGCAATTTCTGGCTCTTCAATAGCAACTGCAGCAACCATTGGCACCGTGGCTATCGCTGAAATGACAGAAAGAGGCTATCATAAGCCATTTGTTCTTGGATTGATGGCTGCTGGGGGAACGTTGGGGATTCTCATTCCTCCATCCATTCCAATGATTGTTTATGGTGTGATCACCGAAGAATCAATTGTCAGCCTCTTCCTTGCTGGAATTGGACCAGGACTCTTTCTGGCCTTCTGTTTTATTCTCTTTTGTTTTGCTTATGCCAAGTTTGGCAAAGGGTATCAACCCATTGCAAAAGCAACGTGGAAGGAACGAAGGGATGCCACACTACTGGCGTTCCCAACAGTACTACTCGCAGCAATTGTGGTTGGTGGTATATATGCTGGTTGGTTCACGCCCACCGAATCGGCAGGAATTGGTTTTGCCGTTGCCCTGGTTATCGTTTTTGCAATGGGACGAATGAACCGGTCCAAGCTGAAGGAAGCAGTTCGTACCTCAATGGTTACCACCGTGACCATCTTCCTCATCATTGCCGGGGCAAAACTCTTTGGTAAGGCAATAACGCTCTATCAGATTCCACAAGAGATTTCATCAGCCATTGCTATGAACATCACCCAACCCGGATTTTTTGTCCTGATTGTCTGTGCTGTTTTATTACTAATGGGATTTTTCCTGGAATCCTTATCAATGTTACTCATTATGATGCCGGTATTATACCCATCACTTGAGTCCTTAATGATAGACCCAATCTGGTTTGGAGTACTGTTTGTCGTCATGATTGAATGCGCACTCATCACACCACCAGTTGGTTTAAATCTATTTGTTATCCAGGCTGTTGCCAGAGTGCCTCTTGGAGAAGTGATCAAGGGTGTTTGGCCCTTTATTCTAATTCTGCTGGCCACCGTGGTGTTGCTCTGGTTTTTCCCAGGAATGGCAACGTACATCCCCTACAACCTTTAATTAATAACGATTATGACTTCCCCTGCTCAACAACTACGAGAACTGCTTGCAAAGGATCAGTGCCACATTATGCCATGCTGCTATGATGGCCTGACTGCTAAAATGATAGAGCAGGCGGGATTTGCACTTACCTTCATGTCTGGGTTTTCAGTTGCTGCTGCTCGTTTAGGCCTGCCAGATACCGGCCTCATTTCCTATGGAGAGATGCTCGATCAAGGCAGAAATATCTGCAATGCCGTCACCATACCCGTTTTAGGCGATGGTGATACAGGTTACGGTAATGCAATGAATGTGTATCGTACCGTCAAAGGCTATGCCCAAGCTGGATTTGCTTCAGTAATGATTGAGGATCAGGTGGCACCCAAACGCTGCGGCCATACGAAAGGTAAACTTGTCGTTGACCAAGATGAAGCCTTTGAAAGGATCGCTGCCGCTGTTGATGCAAGAAATGAAGGCCAGGACATTCTTATTCTTTCAAGAACTGACGCAAGAGCTGTCCATGGCTTAAATGAAGCAATCATAAGAGGGCAAAAATATGCTGAACTTGGAGCGGACATAATCTTCATTGAAGCTCCCGAAAGTATTGAGGAGATGAAAACCATCTGCAAGGAGATTCCCGGTGTGCAAATGGCCAATATTATTGATGGTGGTAAAACACCGGTTTTATCACCGGACGAATTACACGCCTTAGGATTTAGTATTGCGGCCTACCCGTTAACCTTAATTTCAGCCGCCATGCAAGCCATTAAAAAATCACTACAAGCTCTACAAAATGGCTCACAACCATCCGATATAATGGATTTTGAAAAAGTAAGAAAAATCATCGGTTTTGATGACTATTATCAAGAAGAAGAACGTTATTCTAACTCTCGTCGTTGACACGGCCTCCACCACACCAAACAAGAAAACCCCGAAAGCCTTACTAGCCCGGATTTCTCATAAGGTGTAAAATTTCGCGGAGGCGGTGGCTCATTTACTATAAAAAGATGAATTAGTGCGACCTTTCAAATCTCAGCACTAGCAATCAACCAACGCCGGTTATTTTGAGGCCATTTCTAGCGAAAATCCTTGAGTTATTTTCTCCAGAGAACGCACCTCAACTGTCGATTGCACTGCTCATTCAGAATTCACAGTTAATGCCTGATGGGTATTCTGCCGATATTTTTCAAAACCTGATCGAAGATCTCCTTATAGGGATATCCTTCGGCAAATGCTATCCAAACCTTTCTTACTGTCAGTCTCACCCTTGCTCCAATTTTGAATAATCTAATTCTTATGGTGTCACATTGAGCTTTTGCCATCACAGTACCTTCAAGGCCAAGACGACGCAGGGCTTGAGTAAGAACGTAGGCCAGAGAGGAGAAATAGAGTCGAACTTGATTACTGTGCATTTTCTTGGTACTGGTTCTTGCTGCAAAGAGCATCAGCTGCTGCTCCTTTATGCGATTCTCCATATCACCCCGGGCACAATACATCATTTCATACAAATCACGAGCACCATAGAGTTCAGCTGGTAACGAGGTAACGACAAATCGTGGATTTGATCCTTTGGCCAAATGTTCAGCCTTTCCTACAACTCGACGATGCCATCGCCAAGTTTTTAAAGTTTTGTAACAAAAATCCTTAAACACGCGTGACGCTTTTCCACTGCATTGATACAACGCTTTGGCTAGCGCCAGTTCTTCTGCAATTTCCTCAGCAAGGCGGTTGTTTTTAGCAACTCCAACAAGAAAGTGAACATCATGATCTTCGCACCAGACCATGATCTCTTCACGACAAAAACCACTGTCACCACGAATAATTATTCGAGTGTCCGGCCAAGATAAGCGAATACGCGCGATTATGCGATCCACCTCCTCAACTGTACCAGCTGCGCCATCATTATTGGCAGTCCGGAGCCGTGCACACAACAGATGTTCTCCACAGAAAATGTACAACGGTAAGTAACAATACGCTTTATAGTAACCGTGGAAAAATTTACCTTCCTGATTGCCATGTAAGGGATTATCAGTAGCATCAACATCAAGGATTATTTCTTCAGGGATTTTTGTTTGTGATTCGAGAAAGATATCAACTAGAAGATTGTCTACAGATTCTGGTTGCAGGACAATTTTTTTGTAGGCACTCTTCGAATCTGCATCGGTTGCTGTCAATTCCAACCTGTTCAAGGTACTTTTTCCTGCCAGGGGCTTGCCCTTGTCTTTTATGGATTTACGGTCCAGGCCTTGGGGATCTTTTTTACCTACTGCTACAGCAAGCATTTTATCACTGGCCAGACGGTCATGGTCATTAAGATCCTCATATCCCAAAGCCATGCCAATAACCCGCTGGGAAACCAGAGATAGTACGCTATGTTCAATACGTTTGGAATCTCGATAGTCCGTAAAACATTCTGAAAAACGTTGGAGAATTGCTGTTCGTTGCTCAACTTCTCGAAGTAACAGCGCCCCTCCATCGGAAGTTATGGTTCCACCACTGAAATCAGCAACAATCCTTCTTTTTCCCAGGACTTGAAATGAACGGTAACTTTTTGTACACTCTGTTTCCATAAGGCCACCTTTGTTGGATTATCTAACGTCTTGAGATAACGTTAAATATACCACTTTTGTGGCCTTTTTTGTTCTAATTAATGAGAAATTCGGGCTAGCTCTTGAGGTTTTGCTCTTCACTGAACTTCTTTAAACTTCAAAATGATGGAGGCGGCGTCCACAACACAAAGCCTATAACAGTCTGTAATCAACTTTTTTTTATAAATTACCAGAAGACATAGATACCGTCATAAATACCGTCTTAAACGTGTCACTAACTACCCCAATATTCATCTTATATGGCTGCGGATTCCCTCACGGTTGTGATAACAAATTAGGCCAAAATAAAAGTCTTTTTCTACAATAGCTTTGGTACCAAATTTAGAGCCTACAAAAAAGTATTCAATTATCTGGCACACCCACAATTGCAGATACAACTCTAGCATGAATTGGCTGAGCACTTTTTATTGAAGAAAAAGCCTCATACAATTGTTTATCATCCAATGGGTTCTGCCGAAGATCTTTACGAATATCTTTTAACCTTAAAGGCTTGAACTGCCTTCTTTTTTCTAGCAGCTTCTTATACCAAACATCACGTGTCAAATCGAGCCACGCTTCTGCAACATTGTCTAAATCTGGACGCCCCTCACTTTGATCAGGGACAGCTAATAACTGAAGAATATTCCCAACAAGCTCTCTTCTATCCCAATCTTCATTTTTCTTGGCAACTTCGTCATAATAAGAAAGAACTTTTCCCATCTCGTATAATGCCCGTTGTTTTTTCCTTGGTAAGATTTCTGTTTCAGTCTTCAATAATTGATTCAGAAACTTTTCTATAAGCTGGGATGCTGACTTGTCCATTTTCCGATCCTCAGCATTGCCCCCAAGTTCTTCTCTTAATCGACAAGCAATTTCAGATAGACCTGTTGTTGGTTTTGCCGTTAAACTATCAAGATAGACCCATTTGGGAGCACCGCGTTCAACACCTCCAATCGCAAAAAAGGCCCAAGGCCGGACAGACTTAATTAAGCTCACCGATGACACAACTCTTGCCTTCGATCGCTTTACTTGATTATACACTTCAACCGGGACAAGACCATTTTCAGAATCAACAAGATCCTTTACTGGTTGAAACGCATCCTGAATACCATCCCAGCCGGTCCCAACCTTATCCAGCTCCTCAAGTTTACGGATCATTTCATCAGCTGTTGAAGGCTCAGTCTCATTTAATTCTTCAGGTAAAATATTTTCAGGCAAATCCAGATTTGAACCTAAAATATCCTTTACCTCTTGGTGTCTCCTGAAAAACTTTTTGTCTGTCTTTAATGAAAAAGCATCGCTGTCATCTGGCCACCAAACCTCAATTTCCTCATGTGGACTGTTCATTCTGTCCACACGCCCTACTCTCTGCTCTGCTATACGAATAACACTAGGCATATCCAACAAAACAACAGCAGAAGCTTGCTGTAAATTCAACCCTTCAGACATTGCGTCAGAACAGAGGCCAATGACACCCTTCGCATTTGACCCCAAAGCGAAAAGCTTATTTACCTCTTCCTTATTTTTTGCCAGCGACCCGGTAGCAATTATTGACCGTGTATCGTCACCAATATCTTCAATATGCTTCTTAATTATCTCAAGACTAATGAGACAGCTATCGAATGCCAGCAACAATCTGTGACTGGCCAAAAGCCCAGAAAGTCTCGCTGCTTTGGCACACTCCCGATTATCGCTTATTTTATACGTACACTCCAGAATCTTATTATATATTGCAAGTTCTTCACTCACAGCAACTCTGTGCGCTTCACTCTCACGCAGCCAGTCAGGCAATTTACCAATCAATTCGCTCTCTGGTATAATGCCCGCTCTCTCCTCAAGACTTGATAATACATTTCCAGTTTCAGTGACCTTCTCAGGGTCCTGTATGCCATACCTGTCACATGCTGCTTGAGTTCCCAAAAGGTGCTCGACCAATGCGGCCTTTGAAGAACGCAATCTGGAGGTTATTTGATAGGCAGCTAACCCTTTCGCCCCTTGTAACCTCCCTTGAATATACTTTTCTTCATCAATCTGACCATGAAAGCCCTTAGGTACATCAATTCCAGTTTGTAAATTGACCAACCCTTTCAACCGACTTGCTAATTCACGAATTTCCCCCGCCAACTGTTGATCTTGAGATGTTTCACCGGTCGTATATGTTTTCGGTTTGTGAATTGGGTACCTGCACTGCTTACCCGTATCATCACAAAATAGCTCTGGAGACTCATCTACAAGAGAATTAAAAATAGCCTTGGTTCTACGAAGAGTGAATCTTTGCACCTCTTGCTGCAACAACCTGCTTTCTTCCGCAGTAGTTGCAAATTGCTGCCTATTAGAACGCATTCGTTTTTCTAAACGGTCGAAAAGATCAAGAGCGGAGTCTTCAAGATTATCAGCACCAAGAATATCTACAATTCGTAATAAATCTCTCACACCTTTATTGATTGGGGTGGCGGTAAACATCACCACAACATCTGCCATATTCCCAAAAAGACTTTTGGTTCTGGACGATTTATGATTCAAAAAATTATGCGCTTCATCAATGGCAAGGGATTGTGCTCTACGGATGGTATTAATGGCATCTTTGGCCTTCACAGATTCACTTCTACTCAAAATACCATGGGATAATGTGGACATTGGCAACCCGCACTCCACAGCTTCTCTTTGCCAGGCTTCTTCAACAACTTTGGGCGGGGACACAAGGACAGTCACATCCTTTCGCACCCTTCCGGTACTCCAAATCCTATCCATTACTGATCGTAACAGGTGAGCACCCATTCTGGTTTTTCCAGAACCCGTAGCATCTGCAACCAAAACACTGCCAACATTTTCAACCATCCATAACGCCTGGGCAATTCCAGATTTTTGCGATGGCCATAACTGCTTGCCACTGCTCACATAATCATTCTTAATATATTTTAATGCCCAATCACCAACGAGCAATTCTCCACAAGCTCGGCCAAGTGCTTCCTGCCATGAAACAACTTTCAGGAGCCTTTCAAGCAAATCCAGCAACTCCTCATTATAATCTTCACCAAGCTCCCAATAGTTATTTGCTATCTGAAGAGATTCTCTATATCTGACCTTATCCTTTGCTGCCTCAAAACGGACATTTGCCTCCATCTGGCTTCGCTGCCCTGTGAACGAGAAGTTACTCGACCCTATGGTTATGGCAGCATCAGAAACATATATTTTTGCATGGAGTTTTTTATTTCTATCAGGAATATACCTGCACAAGACTCTCCCACTCTTGATCATATTCACAAAGAGAATGATCTTGTGGCATAGCAACATCGAGATACCCACCTCCAGCCAATAATCAATAACCTCCTGGGGAAAGGTGGATGATGTTAAACTATAGTCTTTCCTGCGTGCTGGTGTTGGCTCACTGCCGAGAAGAATGGAAATTTCTTTAGGGGAATTTGCGGGTAGATCTGCTACGAAATCAATCAAATAATCTAGAGAAGTAAAGCCTGTAATGATGAGTGGTGCTATAGAGGACTTAAGGTCTGCACGCACAACATTCTCAACTCGTTCACCATTAAAATTATATGGAAAACGACTGCAATCCGGCCAATCCTTAATATTTCGGCGTTTTGCTGAACGTTCAACCTGCTTGTCGAACAGACTTAGCGGAGTACCAGAAATCACACAATCCTCCCTTATTACCTTTCGTTATCAATCAGTCACTACACCTCATCAAACAAGCCTGCTTTTTGGCACCCTTCTAAATAAGGTTTCTTTAAAAAATTATAGTCAGAATGAGGATAACTAACCTCATTGGCACTTAGATCCTCAAAATACTCACTTATACTTCGGTCTCTAATTTTCAATGCTTGTACTTGACTCAACCATGCTTTACCTGCATTTTTCCGACAAACAAAATCTTTGTACCTTGAGTCGATGTTATAAACATCTTTCCAAGTCTCAATTTCCTCTCTCCACTCATCTGGACCAATAGTCAACGCTATTTCAGCAGGAATAATTTTCTGCCAATCGCTTGAAGAAATTGTGATTTCCAAAGTAAGTTTTGGAATAGAGCTATCAAGCGGATAAAATGCCTTTCTTCTCATCCCATTTTTTTCAAGAGGGTCCTTCACCCCTTTGTTCTTAGAGTTGCATGAAGAGCAGCAAGGAAAAAGATTTTTAAAGTTTATTGAGTTAAAAGGATATTTACTTTTGGGTAGATAGTGATCGTATGCTTCACGTGAATCGCTATATTGACCATCAAGCGGGTACAACCCACAAAATGGGCAAACGTCTTCATCATTTTCTATTACAAATTTTCTATAATGTTCGGAAAGCAGGTTTAAATGTTGTTTCAGTACCTTTAACGACAAAAAATCAGTTGAATACAAACCCATAAAAAAAGGCTTTAACTTACCCGCTATTAATGGATATGAAAGTTGAATTTCCTTATATTTAACAGGCCTTACACCCACTGAATTACGACAACACTCTTCCAAATTGTTATTAGCCGAGAACCAATTTTTTAATTTATCTACATCAGTTTGTTCTAGTGCTTTAAACTCATTAAATATTTCATTTATCCCTGTTAAAAAAAATTGGGCAGATTTAATTGGCTTGCCTGCAAGTTCTTCCTGTTTCCACAACTCCTCTATGATGTTTTTAAGATCGGGCATTCCATCAAAAAGTTCTATTCCATACTCAGCAGTACCCGCTCTGCACCACACTTCTTGAAAAACATATTCGACATAAGCGTGCATTTTTTCTATGTCATGTGCAACAAAAGTATAAGAAAATAACACGGCTACTTTTCCTTTAATGATTTACGTATGGTTTTAATAAGAAGCATTTTTTCTATTGAATCACCCAACTCTCGATTGATTTCTTTAATTAAATCCTCTCGATTTTCATCCTTGTAAAAACGATTTTCAAATTCCTTTATCTTTGTGGTGGCATAACCACCGATAGTTTCAGATTTATCAAAAGACAACATGGTTATCTGGTCCACAGATGCTCCAAGAGTATTGTACTCTGGCCGATTTACCTCGACTTCACCGTTTTCATTTTTAAAGATTAACACCTGTTCCTTCTTGCTGTCTGAAATCAGAAAAGGGGTATGGGTCGTGATTAATACTTCGCGCTCTTTATCAGTATCAGCATTTGAGAAGCAATCGCGGAGTCTAGTGATAAAATTTGAACGCCATTCAGGATTGAAGTGAGTTTCTGGCTCATCAAGTAAGAACAGGCTGTTGGTATCCTTATACAACAAGAAAAGGCCCAGACTGTGAAGAAACTGATGTTCCCCATCGGAGAGGGATTTCGCATAACAAACGCCATCCACACCTTTCTTTTTCAAAACCACATCCTTAAAACGCATTACTCGTTCATCGGATGGCAGGATTGGGACTGTTTCAGTTACATAGAGGCTATTAGAGGTATACAAATCCTTTTTAAGCTCCTCACTCACCGAATAGAGGTTCAAAGTGAGAAGTATTTGAAAGGCCTGAAAAAGATCAATTGCTTTTTCAAAATTGTTTTTAAAAGCATCTTTTGTTGATTTGTTAACCCAATAATCCAAGCATAGCGTATTAGCTTCAACATCATGATAAAAGCTAGTAGCACAATTCTTCAATCGTTCAACCAAATCAGTGAACCCTGCAAGAATATCAAAATCGATAACTTCACGGTTCGCATCATCAACGCCCTTAAAAACGAGTTCATCAGGAAAAGAGTTAAAATAACTTAGTTGATCAGGAGGAATTGCAATTGAGAGTTTTAAAATGATTCTAAATTGTTGGAGAGATTCCACCCCAACCTCTTGCCTAAAAGGTTCTAGCGTGTCATCATCCTGAAAAAGGAGGTTACACAGCAAAATGGCCTGACTAAAGGTGTTATCAAGATATGTATGGCGCGATTCCGATCTACCAGGGTATGAGAGTCGTTCACGTAAGCTCTCTAAATATTCATCAAGCTGAATAAACCGCATCTTGAAAAATGGAAGGCTGAGTATTTCATTTTCACCTGATGAATAACCCAGCACATAATCAGGTAAAAGTGCTTTGGCATTGGTCCGTGGCAGAGGTTTCTCGACACCATATTCATCATTATTGATCCAGTACAATTCCGCGCCAACCTTGGTGTTCTCGATTGACTTCACAACCTTTATATGGGCGTATTCATCCTTAACTCCGTTTCTCAGATGATCTGGAATTTCAATTTGATATTCAAGCTTAAAACCATTTGGTGTTGCTTGTTCATCTCGAAAACCCTCAGGGTTACTTTCTTTATCGTAATCAAAAGATGTGGGACGAAATTCAAGAAACTGGCATTCCAAATGATAAAAAATCGCTGCGAGGAGTTCCAGCACATTTGACTTACCACTGCCATTTGGGCCAGCCAAGACATATGGTGCAGATTTATCAAGATTTTCTGACAAATCCCATTCTCGAAGAAAATGAAGTTCAAAACCAGCTTGCAGGCTACGAAAAGGCTCATCTATTTTGAGTCGTAAGAGTTTCATTACTTGATCTTCAACTCCACCTTGTTGGAAGTCTCATTAAATTTTTGCTCTATTTGACCATTTTCCAACAATTGGAACAAAGAATTGCGAATTGAATCATAGTCAACCACATCCATCAGAATTTGATTTTCGTCCGTAGAGAGCTGTTCAAATTTGTCATCAATTAAGGAAGAAAAATCATCCATAGAAAAATGCCCCCCTTTCTGGCCTGATAAGTAGGTACTCAGGAGGCTGCTTACATATTTCTTTCTGATAGAAGGGTTTGCAATGTCGATGTCCTTGTCATCTTCCTCTGCTTTGTTTTCACCTACCATGAAATCTATGGATGGGAGACCATACTCATGCTGAAGCTCGGGATGATTTGAATCAATAGATGTTAACGCATTTATATGAGGCATTTTCTCGCCAGGAACCTCTACAAGAGGAAGAACAGAAGTAATTTTTTCTTCAGTATCATTGCTAGAGTCAACTCCCTCGGTTGGAATATTGCTTAAATCCAAATCGCCTTTGAATGCTTTTTGACTTAAGACTCCGTAGAGGTTTTCTAATTCAACTAGGTTTTGCTGATAATGCTTCCGCAGATTTCCAACTTTTCCTTCAATATTTGCAAATTTATCCTGGATAAATTTATCTGGGACAATCACTCTTAACTGACGAAATTTTTCCATTGATATGTTCAGCATAGACTCATGCCCACCCGAAGCCTGTTTCCTGACAATATTTCTAAACGAATTGTTTTTCAGTAGGTAATTAAAAAATTGTGAATTAATTCTTTTCTCATCAAAACTCAGCCTCCAAAGCTTATCCGGCAAGAACAGTTTTTCATTTGATTTATCGACGACACAACAAGCAGCAACTAACTCGTAAGTATTGGCTCGACTTATCAGGAAATCACCTTTTTTTACTGTAATAACCTGTTTTTTAATTTTCCTTCGATCTACAGCCTTGAATTCATTAGCGTTAAAAAATCCTTGCGTAACAGCACTGATCTTCAACACACCCATTTCATTGTCCTTGAGTGCCGATCTGTCCTCACCGCCATAACTTGTACCCGATTTTATTCCAATAACAACTTTGTGACAATCAGCGGTGGCCCACCCCTTCTCATTTCTAACAGGATCACCAAACATTTCTAAAAAGGTGCTTGTGAGAAATTCTTTTAATTGACAGAGATTTTCTTTGCGGGTGGCAATTAATGCTTCGACTCGGCTTAATAGTGTGGCTATTCGAATTTGGTCATCAAAATTTGGTAGATGTACAACAAAACGCTCTACAGCAGCTTTTGACAATTCTTTAAAAGTGGCGCCAGCCCCTTTATATTGAAGGCTTTTAACATTGCTCTTCAAATAATAATATAGAAACTGAACATGGACACCTTCAGACGGGATCAAACTTTTAAAGCCCTGGTTTGTACAAACGGGGATATTATTTATAGCCAACAAACCAATTGGTGCCCTTGAACTTAACAGTAAAGACCCTTTAGGTAACATGGTCGCCGAACATGACTTCAAGCCCTTTGCGGTTATTTTTTCCTTTGAGTCATTTAAGTATGCCCCTTCCAGTGAGCTTATTTCTTTTGGAGCAACCCATGGTATATCTCCACCCCAGTACTCTTTTATTGCACGTTTAGGGGTAGATCCAGAAACTACAGTGCATATGTCACCCAGTTGAACAGTTTTCATCCAACCAGCTCCTTCAGCGCCAACAGCTCCTTCACAATACCACCTTCAATTTTTTTCAAGATCTCATCATCTATATCTTCGCCAACCTCACTGTCAATGAGCTTCTGCAAAATCACCTCAGGTTCTTCATATATAATCTCTTCAAAAACCTCTTCCTTATAACGATTAAAACTGAGATCATACTTTTTCTTTACAATTTCAGCATAGGGCACCATGAAGAAGTTCTGAGTTCGATCAGTATCTTTTTCTAAATCCCTTTGATTATACTTTTCAATGACATCTTGTAAATCGCCATAGCCTTCGAGTTTATAACGTTTATCATCCAGCGAATAACCATCACTCTGCATATCATAAAACCATGTATATTCAGTACCTGGTTCATTTAGGTTATCGTCTTTATCATATTGCTTTGTGAAAATTAGAATTGCTGTGGCGACCCCTGCATAGGGTTTAAAAACACCACTGGGCAGGGTGATAACTGCTTTTAGCTCACATCGTTCCACCAGAATCTTTCTTGCTGCCACAAAGGCTTTACCAGAACCAAAGAGTACACCTTGCGGAACAATCACACCGGCAGTGCCCCCCCTTCTGAGCATATTGTAAATACTCTCCACAAAAAGCAATTCCGTTTTGGTAGTACTGAGACCTAAATCTTCGTTAATATCGCCTTTATCAATGGAGCCGGTAAATGGCGGGTTGGCCAAGATGACATGATATTGGTTTGGCTCATTAAAGCTTTTGCTTAAAGTATCTTTATAATCAATATGGGGTTCAGCAAGGCCGTGCATCATTAAATTCA
The DNA here is from genome assembly GCF_054397165.1 of Desulforhopalus glucosivorans. Taxonomy (NCBI): domain Bacteria; kingdom Pseudomonadati; phylum Thermodesulfobacteriota; class Desulfobulbia; order Desulfobulbales; family Desulfocapsaceae; genus Desulforhopalus; species Desulforhopalus glucosivorans. Next base: position 4,849,475 of record NZ_AP044854.1, on the reverse strand, counting down.
TCAGGCCTAAACGTACCATGGTTGAATCTATATCGTAGCCATACAAACTATCATTAAGAACCTTTCTACGTTGTTCATCTAGACTTGTACTGACAGAAGTTCGCTCAAAACCATCTTCATCTTTTTGTACTTTCCGCCCCTTTTGCTTCTCCATCTGTGAAACAACATATTGATAGGCACCTAGCCCGGATTTCTCATAAGGTGTAAAATTTCGCGGAGGCGGTGGCTCATTTACTATAAAAAGATGAATTAGTGCGACCTTTCAAATCTCAGCACTAGCAATCAACCAACGCCGGTTATTTTGAGGCCATTTCTAGCGAAAATCCTTGAGTTATTTTCTCCAGAGAACGCACCTCAACTGTCGATTGCACTGCTCATTCAGAATTCACAGTTAATGCCTGATGGGTATTCTGCCGATATTTTTCAAAACCTGATCGAAGATCTCCTTATAGGGATATCCTTCGGCAAATGCTATCCAAACCTTTCTTACTGTCAGTCTCACCCTTGCTCCAATTTTGAATAATCTAATTCTTATGGTGTCACATTGAGCTTTTGCCATCACAGTACCTTCAAGGCCAAGACGACGCAGGGCTTGAGTAAGAACGTAGGCCAGAGAGGAGAAATAGAGTCGAACTTGATTACTGTGCATTTTCTTGGTACTGGTTCTTGCTGCAAAGAGCATCAGCTGCTGCTCCTTTATGCGATTCTCCATATCACCCCGGGCACAATACATCATTTCATACAAATCACGAGCACCATAGAGTTCAGCTGGTAACGAGGTAACGACAAATCGTGGATTTGATCCTTTGGCCAAATGTTCAGCCTTTCCTACAACTCGACGATGCCATCGCCAAGTTTTTAAAGTTTTGTAACAAAAATCCTTAAACACGCGTGACGCTTTTCCACTGCATTGATACAACGCTTTGGCTAGCGCCAGTTCTTCTGCAATTTCCTCAGCAAGGCGGTTGTTTTTAGCAACTCCAACAAGAAAGTGAACATCATGATCTTCGCACCAGACCATGATCTCTTCACGACAAAAACCACTGTCACCACGAATAATTATTCGAGTGTCCGGCCAAGATAAGCGAATACGCGCGATTATGCGATCCACCTCCTCAACTGTACCAGCTGCGCCATCATTATTGGCAGTCCGGAGCCGTGCACACAACAGATGTTCTCCACAGAAAATGTACAACGGTAAGTAACAATACGCTTTATAGTAACCGTGGAAAAATTTACCTTCCTGATTGCCATGTAAGGGATTATCAGTAGCATCAACATCAAGGATTATTTCTTCAGGGATTTTTGTTTGTGATTCGAGAAAGATATCAACTAGAAGATTGTCTACAGATTCTGGTTGCAGGACAATTTTTTTGTAGGCACTCTTCGAATCTGCATCGGTTGCTGTCAATTCCAACCTGTTCAAGGTACTTTTTCCTGCCAGGGGCTTGCCCTTGTCTTTTATGGATTTACGGTCCAGGCCTTGGGGATCTTTTTTACCTACTGCTACAGCAAGCATTTTATCACTGGCCAGACGGTCATGGTCATTAAGATCCTCATATCCCAAAGCCATGCCAATAACCCGCTGGGAAACCAGAGATAGTACGCTATGTTCAATACGTTTGGAATCTCGATAGTCCGTAAAACATTCTGAAAAACGTTGGAGAATTGCTGTTCGTTGCTCAACTTCTCGAAGTAACAGCGCCCCTCCATCGGAAGTTATGGTTCCACCACTGAAATCAGCAACAATCCTTCTTTTTCCCAGGACTTGAAATGAACGGTAACTTTTTGTACACTCTGTTTCCATAAGGCCACCTTTGTTGGATTATCTAACGTCTTGAGATAACGTTAAATATACCACTTTTGTGGCCTTTTTTGTTCTAATTAATGAGAAATTCGGGCTAGTAAAAATCCACCAGTTCCACAAGCAGGATCTGCGATGCGTTCACCATATTTTGGTTGAACAAGATCTGCCATTAGTTTGATAATATGACGAGGTGTCCGGAACTGCCCATTTTTACCAGCTGTTGCAATCTCTGAGAGGAGGTATTCATACACATCACCCTGAATATCTTGAGAGGTTTGCCCATTTTCATCGGCATCCTTTTTCATCTCCTCAAAAATATCGTCGATGATTTTGACTGCTTCCACTAATAGAGATGGTTTAGGAATAATGAAGACCGCATTTTTCATATGGTGGGTAAAACTTGCCTCATCACCATTTAGATCTTTAAGGAAAGGAAACACCTTGGTCTGCACATGAGTGAGCATTTCTTCAGCCTTCATCCTTGAAAAGTGAGTCCAACGAAGAGTTGACTTATCCAGCTTATAGGCTTTTTGCTCTTCCTCCGTTTTATCTCGATACTCCGGCGCTAGCCATGTACCATCAAAACGGGATGCGAAAGGTTCCTCAGCAAAAATTGCATTCTGCATTTGATCATCATCAAGCTCATCCATCCTCTTCATAAAGAGCAGGTAGGTGATCTGCTCAATAGCAGTCAACGGATTTGAAATGCCACCGCTCCAGAATTTTTGCCACAACTCTTTTATCTTTGATACTAAAATGGGATTATTTTGTAACATATAAATCTATCCTTAAAAAATCTTGAATGTATTGGTGTTCATTTGGCGGCATTAGTCATTCAGCATCTTCTACCTGCCAATGGCCACCTTTGGCGGGGCCAATCCGTTTTAATCGTCCTTCTGTCTGGAGTTGTTTCAAATTCCGCTCGATAGAACGGGTTGTAACCCCAACCTTCTCAGCAAGCTCTGCAATGGTGATTTTATTGTCATCTTGTACAAGCTGGACAATTTTCTCCGACGTTTTCTCCGACGCTTTCTCCGACGCTTTCTCCGACGCTTTTGTTTTATTTACAGGCTGTTCTGCTAAAAAAGTTGGCCGTGGAAACGCTAGAGTAAACATGGTGTTAAAGTAGATTTTCACCTCTGGACAATGGGCTTCTGCAAGGGCTGAATGAATGCGCTCAATCCCGGATCCCATTTTTTCTATGAAATTACAGCGCAAAAGGAGGCTTGCAATATTGGGGTTACGGCAGACACTGCGACGGCCGAAGTCTTTTTCCTGCAAACCTTTGGGCAACCCACCGGGGTTATATATTTCAACCCGGTCATCAAATATCTCCACCATCACATTTGCGCCCTCTTCGATGTAGTCTCGATGGCAGACACTGTTGACAATAGCCTCGCGCAGGGCTACTTCGGGTAGTTCCAAAATCTCTTTTCTTCGAGTGCTTTCGGCTGTAATCTCCCACCGCATCTGCAAATGCTTTTTGAGGAAGATGAGAGCGTCTTCCACATTCTCTAAGATATTACCATTAAGGTCTTTACGATCGAGGATATAGGCTTTGGAAGTCCCTTTAAAAAGAGCGCAAACAACATTTACATGAAATAAGCGCCGGGTTGGTTCTTTAGCAAAAAAGAGAACGCCTGTCTGATTGAGAGAAAACTCTTCATCTATATATTCACCAGCACCCAAGTTAGTCAGGAGGTTGGCAATATCATCCTTTGGTGAAATATTTGCGAGCTGTAAATAGTGGTTGAGACGGTTTTGATCAAGTGTTTCCTGCCAGTCAAGATCTCGCCTAAGCAGTTGGTCGAAACGAACCTTCCCTTCTGCCTGAATAAAGGCGGTAATATCCTGGGTGGACATTTTTTGTGAGCTGGCACCATTTCGCAAATAAAAACCCTTATTGCAACGATGGGGCCTGTTGGCACCCTCGGGAATATGAATAACCAGGATATTGTGTTGGGGGAGTTTTTCAAGCTGCACTGCTACTGGTGGATCGCAAGCAGAAGCGATACTTTCTACCTGAGAGAGTGCTTTACTTGAAATGTCACAGCCATGAATCTCATTGTCATCATCCACGCCGATGAGGATACGGCCACCTGATGCATTGGCAAAGGCCACCATTTCTTTGGAAAGATCAGAGTTAACAGCTCGTTTAAATTCAAGAGTATAGCCTTCTCCCTCTTCAAGGATAAGGGCCAGCTCATCTTCTGTTGTCGTTTTATATCTCATGCAGCCAGTTTCTCAGTGAGTTGTAAAATTTCTTCTATTTCTACAGGTCTGAACACACCCCGAATCCCCTGAGGGTGAAGAATGGTAAAGGGTGATTGGATGAGATCCCGCTTTTCAACCTTCTCCCGCTCGATAATAAAGTCTTTCAATAAACTCAAGAACTCCAGCTGGCGACTGTTAAGATTTGTATGGGTTATAATAAATTGATCAAACGATTGGGTGACTGTCTCGGGGAAGCTGGTAAGGGTTTCAAGACCTAGTATGTGACGGATAAATTCTATAAATTGCGCCTTCCGGTTTTTATAAACAAGACGAAGAAGACTCTCAGTGATATGTGGGTGCTCTTCATTCAGGGTTTTAGCGAGATCTTCCGCTTCTTCTACTGATACCGATTCACCAGTTTTTATTTTTTGCAGTATGGGATTACTTTCTGTTAATTCTAAGATCAGACTTTCAACCATCTCACGATACTGGCTGATACTTACGGCCTCATTCTCTGGCCCAAACTCTACCTTCTCTTTATTAAAGAGTTTATCGGTAAGATCCAAGCTAACAGGACCTTCCCCCGGACTTTGAGTTTCACGAAACTTCATTAATGGCCCAAGAGTGCTTGCCAATTCATCAAAAGTTGAATCTGTACAGGTGGCCCAATAGTGGTTTTGTTGGGCACTCTTGATCAGTTGTTCGTGTCTGGCAACTATATTTACAGAGAGTGGAAGCTCGCCAATTTGACAAATGAGTGCATCTTTGAGAGTAGAGAACTTCTTTTCTTCACCACTCAAGTGAGCTAGTGAAATTTCGAGCACATTCTTTTCAAAACGCATGGCCTTGAAATCCACCTGAGAAACAGCTCTGAATAGAGGTTTAATTTCTCGGTGTAAAAATTCTATCTTTTGGAGGGTCAGATTTGACCAGTAGTTATCATCGTCGATCTGATTTAGTGATGTAGCTGCTTCAATAATGATAACCGAAGAAGATGGAAGATTTTGTATCTGCTGGCGAAGCTTGTCGATTTCTTTATCTGCTATTTCTGTCTGAGCAAGCGCCAATGATTTCTCAATTTTATCCAGCCGTAATCCGACCATTTTTACAGGTAAAGGCTGCTGGGTAATGAGCTCTTTTCCCTTTGGTTCAATCTTGAAATATTCAAAATTATCCCAGCAATCTATAATGAGAAAGATATCTTTCTCGGTGCACCACGGTTTAATTTTGGTGGGTTCTAGAAGACGGGTTCCACGACCAATCATCTGCCAGAATTTAGTATACGAGTATACAGGCTTTGCAAATACCAGATTGACTATTTCACGGACATCGATCCCAGTATCCAACATATCTACACTTATAGCGATACGTGGCATATCTCTGTTGGTGAATTGATCGAGCAAGCCACCTTTTCCGTAAACACGGGGGTCATCTGAGACAAGTACTTTTGCAAGCTCGCCGTGATATTGAGGAAAAAGGGTATCAAAAACTTCTTCTAGACGTCGTGCGTGGGCTTTGGTGGCGCAGAAGAAAATGGTCTTACCTGGCAGAACACCATTTACATCTTTAATACTCTCCTCCATAAACTCTTTAACAATGAGAGTATTAGTGCCTTTGTTGACAACCGTTTTTTCCAGCTGGCTTCCTTCAAAGTTGATCTCATCGACATCCTTTCCCTGGAGGATCAGTCGTTTTTGGTCTTCTAAGTTTATTGTCCGTTTCGAAATACCTTTTGCCTGAAATTGGGTCTGGATCTTCATCACCTGAAAGCTGCTCAGGTAGGGCGGTATGTTGTTTACCGCCTCTTCATAGGTATAAGCAAAGGTTGGTAAACCATCATCACAGGTGAAAAGATCAAAGGTGTTATGATCGATAACGTCAGTTGGCGTGGCGGTTAAGCCTACATTTATAGCTTTGAAGTAGTTCAGAACTTCCTGATAGGTATTGTAAATCGAACGATGACTCTCATCCACTATTACCAAATCAAAAAAATGCGGTGATAACCTGTTGCTCTCATCCCTTATAATATTGAGCATGGTTGGATAGGTTGACACATAGATTCGCCTGTCTTTGGCAATGAGCTTCTCACCGACTTTTGGCCAGCGAGGTTCATTTGGGAGGTGTTCTTTAAAAGCTGCAAGAGCTTGTTCACGGAGGGCAATGCGGTCAACCAGAAAGAGGACCCGCTCGATATGTCCAGCGCGCATAAGAGCATCGGTTAAGGCAATACAGGTTCGGGTTTTTCCTGTTCCTGTTGCCATCACCAGCAGGAAATCACGTTTCTTTTTTTCTATACCTTCTAATACCGCCCTGATGGAACGGATCTGATAATCTCGGCCAGCAATATCTGTGTTAATTAATTCCTGACTGAGTTGTTTTTTGTTACGACGTATATATCGAAAACGTTCGAGATCATCACGGGTTGGAAAACCAATAATTTTTCGCGGTGGGTAGTTGCCTAAGTCCCAGAAATAGATTTCCAGACCATTGGTATAGAAGCAAAAAGGAAGTTCGCAATCTTTTTCCTTTTGGATATTTTGACAATACTGCTTGGCCTGTTCACGACCATTGGCTGCATCTTTGGTGGTTTTTTTAGCCTCAACTACAGCAACCGGCTTACCATCTTTTCCCAGAAGTACATAATCACTATATTGGTAACCTTGATATTTCGAAGATGGTTCTGCGGTTGACAACTCACCAGCCATTTCAGATCTATTCACATCAATTTCAAACTCTTCAATGACTTGAGAGGTGTTTGACACATCCCAACCAGCCTGAAGGAGTTGTTGATCGATAATCTGTTGCCTGGTTTGTTGTTCGGTTTTCACTAGTTATTGACCAATATGAACTGTCTTATTTTATACTTGAGGAGATGTATTCATAACCTTCTTCAACTTTCTTGATCTTCCCTAAGTTAATCAACCAAAGAAGGCGAAAATTTACCTGGGCAAAGGTTTGCCAATTGATATCAAAATTTTCTTTTAGGTATTCTAAAATATTATGCTCGCTCTGAGGAGCGTCTGTTGTTTTCAAAAACTCTACTATATCATCAAAGGCCAAGACATTATTAGAAATAACCTCATAGAGATATGATAGATCTTTTGTTTGGAGAACCTTTTCGCCCTCATCTGTCAGCAGTACATGACCATCTTTAACATAGGTTAGCCCCATCACACGGGGAACACCGATATAGCCATAAACAGATTTATCACTGTTCACATTTTCAAAATTAGATTTATACCACTTGTTTAAAGACTCTTTGGTATTGGTACCATTGGCTACTGCTGCTAAAAATTTATCCAAAGTATCAACGTATGAAGTGGTTCCACCCGGTAACGGCCAAAGACCTCGATTTTTACCAACATCAGAGGTTTTACTGTCAGTATCTTCAGCACTTTCAAAATATTCAGTATCAATTGAATAAAGATCTACTGTTTCTGTTTTTAACCCAACCCCATATTTTATAAGAAGATCTAGAAGTTTTTCTCCATTTATCAGGGAAACCGGCATCTTATTGGAAGCCTTTGACTCTACCACAGCATCTTTTGTGAAATCAGACGAAGTTATTACTAATCCACGCTGATCCACTTCGGCACTTCCACGCAGCTGGGTAATCACCTTACCAGAGATATTATTACCTTCCTTAAAACGCTTCACCTGAATTATCGTTTTAACACTAGTAATACCATCCATTGTCAGGTTTGCGGTAACATCTATTCCTTTATCACCGCTTCTTTTTGTGACTTCGACATTTTCGTATCCAATGGCTTGTAGCAGATCCGCCACAAGAAACTCAAACTGATAAGGGTCCATCTCATAAAGTTTTTGCATCAATGCTTTCTTTACAAGACTATTTTGTTTTTCAATGAGGAGTAGCGGGGTTGAAGAAGAATCTTTTTGCGCTATAAGAGCAAAATAGCCTTTTCCAACCTTTTTGAATTTTGTTTTTTTGTTGTTATTGATATCAACATATAGCTGGGCTGACATTGAGGCTTCAGGTGTTTTACCTTCGGTTGAAAGAATTCCTTCCTGGAGGGCAATATCGACAATTTCTTTTGCAGTAAGCGGTTCGTTTTTCGTTTTGAGAATTTGACTTGCTACTTCTTTAAAAGTCCGTTTTCTAGTTTTTGTCATATACGCGCCTACAAAAGTTTGTGGTTGGGATGATTCATTTTTTGCAGTCTAAAACATAACCTGAAGTGCTTATATCACTAGAGAAACACGCCTAATACGTGCCAACCAAGAACACTATCAATAACCAATTATAATTACAAATAAATTCGAGACAGTTAACCTGTCACCTTTTCGGCAGTACTAGGCAATATGCAGTGACATTTTAGTATAACCAACTGTTTGGTCATTGTTAAGATTGAACAACACTATTTTTTTTGAATCTGAAACGATAGACACGGCCTCCACCAAGAAGTAAAAGTACTTTGCTGTTATTGTACTCATTTTCACTTATCAATGATTCTCATACCGTCAAGAATACCGTTAACCCATTTTTTCAGGTCTTCCAACTATAGGATGGCAACCAAATAAGACTTATACAATATAGCCCAACTGGATTCACAGTTGAATCACAAGTGCCTCCAAGGTATAACTACAAATAGCATTGGAACATGAATTAGGCCAATTGCTGTTGCATCTCATTCTTTATCCTACTACCCGTTTTGATAATTTTCGTTGGGGGCTATGACTTGAATTCAGCTCTTTTAATTATAAGCCTGATAGTTGCTGTTATCGGGCCCAGTTCCCTCGAAGCTGTAAAAACGGCAGGATTTTATATTTACTCACATTATTTGATATTTCTTAGTGTTCCGTTTTATGTTTCCGTAAATTTTAAGGTGATCTTAAATAATGGTGAAAAATATGGATATTTTACTTACTGATAACGAAGTTCGATTGCTTGGATGTTTGATGGAAAAGGAAATGGCAACGCCTGATTACTACCCTCTTTCACTCAATGCGTTAACAAATGCCTGCAACCAGAAGTCCAACAGAAATCCAGTGGTATCGTTTGACGAAGAAACGGTTATTTACGCATTGAACGGTTTACAAGAGAGGAAGTTGGTCAGGCAAAGTAACGTAAGCCGAGTTCCAAAATACGAACAGATTTTCTCAAAAGAGCTGAAATTCACACATCGCGAAGAAGCCGTCATCTGTATACTTTTGGTGCGCGGTCCCCAAACCATTGGTGAAATCCGTGGGCGAACAGAACGCCTGTATACTTTTAACAACCTTGATGAGGTTCAGGAAACTATCTCCATTCTTGAAGACATGGAACTGGTGAAAAAGCTGCCCCGTCAACCGGGCCGTAAAGAATCTCGCTACACACATCTGTTAAGTGGGGATCTGGATGAAGCTAACGTTGAGACAGTTCCCCAGGGGAAAGTTGAAACAGTAATTGTCCGGAAAGAAAATAACAGCACTGATGATCTTCAAGAGCAAATAGACAACCTGCATCAGCAATTGCAGAACCTCCAGCTTGAGTTTGAAGCTTTTAAATCACAGTTTGAGTGATACAGTGAACCTACTGCAGAAACCCGATTCTAAGATTCCTTAAAAGGGTAGAACCCATATTCGTGTGTAAATGCACGATAAAGAATCTGGACAGCACCCTGAATCAACGAACAAGTGAGGCGCGGCGAGTGCGAAATGATTCTGAAATCAAACATAGCCCAGTCCAATTCTAGGTTAACTAGATCGAAAAATAATCACACATTACCTTTAATCATGCCCGATATCGGGATATAGGCATGATACATATTGCAGTCGCAACCTTCTTGAAACCTTGCTCTCCTGCTAACATTATCACAACATCGAATATTTAAATATTGATACATCTTTCACATAAGTGTATTCGTACAACGATACACAAATCTTTACATCGTATCAATTTAATGATACAGTCTCAGTAGACCCGTATTGTTATTTAGCCACATTGAGGTGCCGTATGTTTAACAAAAGAACAAAATCAAACCGCATTGATTCTACAAGGCATGTAGTGCAGCAACAGTTAATTAAGAAAGTAAAATCAGCACGTAATGCTATTGTACCAAAACCACCAAAGGATGGCTGGATTCGAACAATCCGTCAGACATTAGGAATGTCTGGGGCTCTGTTTGCCAAAAAGATGGGTTATACCCGTAATAAAATTTCCATACTTGAAAGAAAAGAAGCGAGTGGGGATATCACTATAAATCAGTTGAAGGAACTGGCGGAAGGCTTAGACGCTGAAATAGTATACTGTGTTGTCCCTAGGAAAGATCCGGAGCAATTGATAGATGATCAGGCCCGAAAAAAAGCGACTGAAATAATCCAGAAGACTCATCAAAACATGTATCTTGAGTCACAGCATATAAGTAATGAAGCCCAGGAAGAACAGATAACATTTCTGGCAAATGAAATTAAGCGAGAGGGAGGGAAATCCCTGTGGGGATAAAGTTGTTATGCCTATTTTTACAGAACCAGAAGGGGCTACTCCGTTAGATCCAGATGAGATCGAGGGCTTGATTTATACCCATATTGAAACCCGTGATGAGTTAAATGCTCTTGAAAATGCCAATGTTGCAGATTGTTTGGTATGGTTGTCAAGTCAGCCAACCTTATCATCAGAAGAGATATTATCTCTTGATTTTGCAAGAGCTTTGCATGAGAAAATGTTCAACAGGGTTTGGAGCTGGGCTGGTGATTTTCGTACCACAGAGAAAAATATTGGTTGTGCTCCTAATCAGATCAGGGTGAACCTTCACAACTTGTTTGAAGATATAAAGTGCTGGATTGAATTTGAGCATTATGGATTGCTGGAGCTTTCAGCAAGAATTCATCACCAACTTGTCAAAATACATCCTTTTCCCAATGGCAATGGACGACACTCTCGTATATTTACGAACTGTCTTAGGGAAAAAGGCCTTGGTCTTAAGCCAATAATTTGGGCAACAGGAGATATAGATCAACAAAGTGAAGAGCGAAGGGAATATATAGATTCGTTGAGACAGGCAGATCGGAATAATTATCAACCATTGATAAGTTATCTTGTAGGTAGAGATAATTAGGAGTCGGCATAAAGTTATTTGAGCTGTGCAACATTATAGATAAGTTTGATTCATTCTAATATATGCAGCTTTCCACAGGAAAGCTGCATATAATCAGGTCGGCAACTCAGTGCCTTCATTCATAATTCGAATATATTCCAAGTAGGAATAAAGACGGTTTCGCTTCTGTCCAGTAACCTCTTTAACGAGGCCAATTCGTTCCAATTCACGCAAGCAAGCATTGACGGTGGCGGGTGACAACTGCGTCTTTTCCTGTATCCAGCTCGGTGAAGCCATTGGACGTTCCAGCATCGCTTTATGAATGAGGTGCGCAGAACCGGAAATTCGTTTTAACCCGTTAATGCGTTGCCCGTCTTCGGCCGAAAGCTTCATCAGCTGCTGAGCGGTCTCCACCGCTTGAGTTGCCGTATGAATTACAGCATCGGCGAAGAAATCAAGCCACGCTTCCCAATCACCAGTCCGTCGAACTTCATTCAGCAACTCATAATACCGCTGACGATGCGTCTTGAAGTATAAGCTTAAATAGAGCATCGGTTCCTTAAGAACCTTCTCGGAGCAGAGCAACAAGGTAATAATCAAACGTCCCAACCGCCCATTACCATCAAGAAAAGGGTGAATGGTTTCAAACTGAACGTGTGCCAATACCGCTTTGATCAGTACCGGGGTCTTTTCTGGCTGGTCATGTAAAAATAGCTCAAGTTTGCCCATACAATCCTGAACATGATCGGGAGGTGGTGGAACAAATGCAGCTGTACCTGGGCGGCTTCCGCCTATCCAATTTTGGCTTCTGCGGAACTCGCCGGGATCACATTCTTTACCTCGCCCCTTCGACAGCAACACACTATGGATCTCTTTCAACAACCGAAGTGAAAGTGGAAAATCTGAATTCAACCGATTGAACCCGTGATTAAGGGCTGCCACATAGTTACTTACTTCCTGAACATCATCCAGGGGTACACCCGGCTGATGTTCAAATTCAAACAGCAACAAATCAGATAATGATGCCTGGGTTCCCTCAATCATTGAAGAAAGCACGGCTTCCTTGCGCACATACATATAAAGGAAGAGTGATGTCTCCGGAAGCAAGACCGATACACTGTCTAGACGCCCAAGAGCTAGGAGAGCCTGATCAAATTTTTCCCTGAGTTCAGATGACCACTTAATAGGTGGTATTGGCGGCAACTCTGCTGGAATAAAAGCTTCAGCTTTTTCCCCAACTGTCGAAATAGTAATGTAATGGCCTAGACTCATTATGCTCTATCTCTGTTGACTCAGGGATACACCTCTCTTTAGATTGGTCTCCTGCGATAGAAAGTTTAGTAGAGACAGAACGACACTTTTCATCACTTTCCAGTATGGCTCTGACATGATCCTTAACAGCCTGATTAACCGTACCCTGAGTCCAGAATGAAATTCTTGCTCGAAACTTGGAGAATAGCTGTTGAATGCAGGAAGCAATACTCCGTGCTCTTTGCCTTGCAATGCTCAGCGCACCAGTACGTTAGGAATACCTGAACTCTCCCTTACCGATAATTGCTCTAAGATCTTTTGGAATCCGCAGCCTGAAGATGTAACCAGAAGGACTCTGATACATGTACGTTGGACTAGAAACAAAAAAACCCATCTTTATAACCTCTCGTTCATTACCTTGTGGATAATGTGAGTGGATAAAGATAGGATTCAACGCTCTGGAATCATATTTTACGCTATGATTTAATGCACTTGACTGAGAAAGCTGAAGTCGAACCTTAACCCCATCAACAATCAAAGGCTTTACCAAACTACTGGGAAAAAATCGGGAATTTCTCACTCACTAAACAAGGTCAATTTATACAATTGTATCTGTAATGAAGTTACGTGCCATGTCTTTGATCTCAGCTGAGGGTTTCACTGTCCATATAAACAAGAGTTTCTCACATCACCTTTGCATGGTAAGATGTGACTGCACTAGAAGTCTATTTTACAAAAACAAAATCCGGTATGTTAAATGAAATACTTGCCCTCGATTACAGTGTTGCTGTGGATATCTATACTCATCGCTTATATCTTTGCGAATGGTCTTTTCATTCAGCCTATGATCATATACCCTTCACTGATTCTTCTGTCTATTTTTTTAACAGTGAGTTTCTGGACCCTTCAAGCTGAAGGAAAAAAATTATACTCTTTAGTGTTTATTGGAATATTCTGTTTTAATAATACGATACTAGCTTACGCATTCGTCCAAAATCACTCAACGCTCAATTCATTACTGGAGCATACAGGAAATAAAATTGATCCTGATTTTGCCAAATTGCTTGTCTCAGGAAAGAGCGAGAAAGAAAGGAGCGCTGTCGGTCATATAGTCTTCCAAAAATACGGTGTAGCTCTACCGTTTATGACACACGATGGCTTATTTTCCCTCCATACCCCAACCAAAGCTGATAAACGTATTTTTATGAGGAATAATGAGAAAAGTTACCTTCTTACTTTGAAAAAACAAAACCTCTCGAACCAGATCATTACAACATTCTTTCTACTTAGCATACAAGTGATGATATTTTCATTTCTACTCATCTATCTGATTCTTAATGATCGACCTCCACAACCAGTGATTAAAGAAACATAACAATCTCTTTCTATTGTCAATCAGCAATCAAAATTGCCCCCCTTTCAGCGTCCAAAACTGCCCCCCCAAAAGTCAAAAAATATTGTACATTTCACCTCTAATTTTGAGTCTGGCAACCAAGGTAGCTCAAGTTTTTTCTGTAGCGAAAATGGGCCAAAGTGTAGTTCGTCGGAGCGAAAGAAAAACCTTGGGCGGCTACCCGCAACAATTCTATTCTCTGCTTTTCAACCGGTAGCTTTCATTGCCAGTTTCAATGATATCGCAGTGATGTGTTAATCGGTCCAGTAAAGCCGTGGTCATTTTGGCATCGCCAAAAACCTGTGACCATTCGCCAAAGTTTAGATTTGTCGTAACAATGATTGAGGTCCGCTCGTACAGAGTGCTGATTAAGTGAAATAGCAGAGCTCCACCTGTCTTTGAAAAAGGCAGGATTAACCCCACGCTCTCTTTATCAAACTCGTCATACATTTGCTACATTGATACTAGATGCTGGCGAATTGCCAGGCTGGGTACAGTCTATGATGGGTCACGAGAGTATGAAAATGATTCTTGAAAGGTACTATTCGTATATTCGGAATTATCAAAGAGATGATGGTGCGGCGTTCATGGAGAATGTTTTCTTACAAAAAACAGATCAATCTATTCCTCAATTTGATTGATTTGAAAGAGGTGTGATTTTTTTACCCCAAATTTACACCACAACGAACAACGGGGAAATAGCCAATCGGCTAAATCCCCGTATTCACAGACCTTAAAGGCCATTTTACTGGTGGAGGCGGCGGGAGTCGAACCCGCAACCTATCAGTAAAAACAGGCTTTTCCAACTTCCCGGGAAAAAAATGGGAAACCAGCCAGACTGTTTATACTAAAACATCGTCTAGAATCAGCATTTTTCTTGTTAAGGTTTTTTGAGTTTCTAAGAAAATTGCCATCCCTTCCTGCATTGTGCCACCAGGATAATTCCAAATTACAGGATGCAAAAGGATTGAAAGTGCTGGATGGTCTTTGGGGTTTGCCCATACTTCAGGAGGCCCTTCGCGCCAAATTCGATTCGAGTCAGAAAGATACTTTATTGAGGAAAAAAAAGCAGGTTGATATGTACTGTAAAAGTCATCAAAGTCCCTTCGGAATAGACAGCTTGGCGGGTTGTGAAAAGAAACCGTTCGATTAAATATTTTTGGGAATACTGAGTCTAGAAGAGCAAAGTCACGTCCAACAATATCTTCAATTTCTGCGGAACTCATCGCTGCATCTCGTGGCACCTGTAAATCGCAGTGTAGGCCAAGTTGATGTCCGAGTTCCGCTATCCGGTGAACAGTCTCCACGCCCTGTGGTGAGAATAGATTGTAGAACCAACTTCTGGTCATTAGAAAGTATGTTGACTTGATCCCCTCGGAGGCCTCCAATTCTGCCATGCTCACTGCGGCTGGCAGTTCTAAATCTATGTCGTGACGCCACAAAATATATGGATTATTAGCACCCTTCTCTTGGCCAAAAAACAAGGGAGCATAACCTTTGTTCAAAAACCCTTGATACATTTCCCTTAAGCGTTGATGGGAGAAATCATGATCACTAGCAGTGATTATTCTAGGCATTTACCAACCTCCACTTGCTCACTTCCCTCTGATTTTGTAATTAAAACTGTACCATCAGCAGCCCTAACAACAAACTCACCAGTACCATTCTCTGGGACAAAGCATACAGTGCCTGGTTGGGCATCCTCGAAAAAATCGTAAGAAAATGGAGCGGCTTCCCAAATTCTCACTTCTTTGTTACCAAGAAGCGAAAAGGCACCAGGGTATGGCCACGTTACAGCTCGGATCAATCGGCATATTTGCATTGCATCCTGGGTCCAATCGATGCGACCATCTGCAGGAGTGCGTTTAGGATAATGGAACTGCCTGCCGCGTTGGGACATAACGCTACACTCTCCAGAACGCAGTGATGGGAGGCTATTAGCTAATAATTCTGCCTGGGCTAACGCAGTTTTATAATACACTGAACGGCATGTATCTGACTCGTTAATATCATAGACCTTGATAGCTATGATATCACCATCGTCTACCCCCGGCTTAAGTAAGAACATATGGAGTGCGAAACGATTGCGTCCTTCGATGATACTCCAATTGATGGGTGAGCGGCCCCGCCCCCAAGGTAGTATATTGCATGAACCATGAAAACCAATGCTCCCTATGGCCACGCTTTGCAAAATCGAATCTGGCACCAAACGTTGCCAGCCTACCACCAATAGTACACCGGGGTTTAGTTCTTCGAACAGTCGACCGTCTTGTTCGTCTTGCATCGAATATAAATTAACATGAGTAAAAGGAATTCCCAATGAAACGGCAATGGTTGAAAGGTCTACGTAATTAGTTGCACCTTGCTTCCTGGCTTCTTCCTCTGTAATTGATACTATGTGATCAGGCTTTTCTCCTAGTCGAGTAAGGTAAGCCAGTGTGTCTCTTGTTTCTTCAAGGCAACCCAACAAAACACATTTACCCTTTATGGTCATAAAGCGTCCTCTATTTGTCTATATAAGTTTTTTTGGCCTAAAACAGCTAACCAATCAACAAATGCTCCAGATTTTTCACCTTGGCTAGTAAGCAATAAGGTATCATTGGTCAAAGAAACCACCTTTAGCAAAAAATCAACATGGTCAAGCTAGAGAATCAAAACGTGAGATCTCTGGGAGAGACAGAATCCATTCCGCGGAGTCTTGACTAATTCTCCTTTTCCAGATTCAAGCTGAAATTCTCTCTTTTCACCCTAGCTGAAGAATACAGTACAGGCAACAGATCATTATCAACCAAAGAGACAAATTCTCTGCAATTACAAATTTTCACATGTTGGAGTCGCCGGAATCGAACCCCAAAACCTACCAATAGATACAGGCCTGTATAACTCTACGAACCTGGTCGCTTTCACGAACATACTACTGACGTTCTTTCAATTTCTAGCTGTAAAACTACCAATTATAGGCCACCTAAAACCATATATACTGGATCTTCATGTATGATTAAAAAAGCAGAAACACTCCAGAGCGAGTTTTTAGTTCCCTCATGAATTCATCGTGATATTCTTGTCGTCCAAGCATAATGAAGACAAGAAACGAAGAATACTTGATGAAAATATAAATTATCCAGAGAACTGGGATGATAATAGGAGCGAGAGGCATTAAGAAAGCCACCCACATTCCATGATTCCGTCGAGTTTCACTCAAAAATGACCAAGAAAACCAAGCCACTAATGTAACAACTGCACCGACTATACTTACTGTGGTATTTATCATATCGATAGTTTGATTTATTCTTAGTTTTTTATCCCTACTATAACAAGGCTAGCAGGTCTATACTATTGAAGTCAATAATCGACGATAGCTATATTCGCTATACAACCCCAAATCTTTCATATTTTCACCGCATTTTCTCAATTATTTATGCTGGACATCGTGCATAATAGTAACTGACTCCCCCCAAACAAAAGGGATAACTCCGATATGGGATTATCCTTTTTAATTTTATTTATTTGCAATTACCTACTGATAACCTACCAAAACAGGCATTGTGCGAAACTATAAAATGTGCAGCTATTACAACAACTACTAACAATGGCGAAGGGAGTCGAACCCTAATCCTACCAGTAAAAACAGTACCTCATATAGTACCGGGAAAAAAATGGGAATCGCGATTGCTCCGAAGGGTGCAATTATCGTTGGTTCACGAACTGTATTTCTTGGTAAAAGATAACCTTAAGACCTTACTTCTTGACTGTCATTCCAAGACTGACTTTTTCCTCACAAGTTCCTCCCGAGTTGGTGGGATCTTTTCTACATAGGTATACTTCTCCCTCCTCATCTGTTTCTATCGAATATTGATGTTTCATACGATAAAAAACCATCTCTTTTTCTTGAACAGTTGGGAAACGTTGCACATCAAAAACACCAACCTTTCGAAGTATTTTCTTCAACGACTTAACATTATAATGTCTCCGACATTCTGGTATGGCTTCAGGAAAATCGATGTTAAGATATTTCTTAGCGGCGGCAAGACTGATCCACTCAAACCTGCCAGTTTTTTTTATATCAACTTCAAATAGACAAAGGCAAACTACCAGCTTAGTTGCACACTCCAACCTGTAAGAATCTTCGGGGATTTTAGAATCCGCCTGTCTTGCCAAAATTTGTTTTGCTATGTCTAAAAAGTGGTTATTTACCGTTTCAAATTCGGCAACTAATGGAAGTAAACTTTGGTGTTGCCGTTCCAAAAACTTATCCAAATCAGCCAAACCTTCAGTTGTGCTCAGGTCAAATGATATGAAAAGTTCATGGACTAATTTGTTTCGTTCAATCCTAACTAATTCGAGTTTATTTTTAAGTCGATCTTGCTGTTCACTCGTTCCATATGAAAGCCTCAATGATACTGTTAACAACTCTGAATCACATTCAAGAGAAGGATATTTGGCGGGCAGATTCAACACAGACTGGTTCAATTTTTTCCCCAAATTACCCAAGGTTTTGCCTTTAACAAGTTCCAGTTGCTGTTTCGCTTGTTCTTCAGGAGATGGAAAATCATTACCCTGAGGGTTTGATGTTAAAGTTAGGTTCGCTCTAAATATCAAAGCCTTCAACAACCCTTCAAGCCTTTGGGCTAGCACTAGATTCCGGCCAATTTTCCGATGCCTTTCATCTTTTTGTTTTGCAACTTTTAATTTCATAATAGTCTTTTTAGTAAAAGAAAAATCAAACTGCAATAGCTTTAGGGCCGAGTCCAGAGGCGAGTCACATACTATTGTCCACACCACTCCGTCACGGAAAAGCCCTAAAAAGATTGCCACATAGCAAGAGTGGCTGAGGGAAATATCACGATCCCAATATAAGTCACACTTAGGAGATACCTCCCTCTTCATCAGACGTAGTTAATTACCTCGATGAGAGCAGACATCTGAACAACTCTTAGCGTAGCTCAATGTACCCTCAATTGTTTTTCTCGATGCTATCTCCGATGTAGTGCGCGAAATTATTTTTTAACTACACAATTGCTGTATTCAATTTCACTCCAGTTGCATGTTTATTTAATATCAGACCTTACAAATTGACGACGAACGACTAGCGACTTGAGCGTTGAGTGAGAAGAAAAGATGATAAGGTCTGATATTAAATTTCACTTTATAAAATAATTTCCCTTGACTGCTTCAACCCGCACTGGTACAGATAAGTTCATAACCAGTTAACACAAACAATGAGGATTATATGCTTCCAGATGATAAAGTAACAATAAGCGTAATCGTAGATAGAGAAGTTAAAGAGCAACTAGAGAAATATGCCAAAGAATTAGATCTTTCAGTTTCACGACTGTCAAGAAACTTAATCTACATGGCATTAGATGATTTGAAAGTACTAAAAAAAACAGGTCTGGTCAGGCTTGTAATGGGTTTTAGAGCTATCTCTGCAGAACTCAAAGAAAAGTTTTCATCTAAGTTATAATAAAAAGCCTACTAACTGGATCTATCCCGCGAAGAATGCTCCAGCTAGTAGGCCGCAACCAACACCTAAGGAGGTGTCAGCATGCCCACATCTTACAATTGTAGTCCGTCTTCTGTCAATTCCGATAATCAAATTTCAAATGCAAATATTGTTTCTGGTAAACAAGGGGGCAAAACCCGAATAACATGCCCCCCTATAGTAGTAAATGGATTAGATTTTCTAAAAGTATCTTTTTGGTTAGATTGGGACTCTACTACTCCTTTCCCAGAACTTGATTCCTTAAAAGCCCATCTTCAAACTGGTGAAGAACTAACCATTCCTTATCATGCTCCAGGCGGGTTTGATTGGAACCTTCACAGAACTGGGACTTCCAGATACACTTACCGACTTACCACAGGAGATCTTACCCTTCTATTCAATACACGTAAAAGTGATGGGGTAGTACCAAACGCTCGACTGGAAATCGGCTCTTTGTCTTGTTGGAGTCCTGGATTTTTCACTATTTATGAACGAATCTGCTCTTGGCTCAAAGCTCTTGGTGCAACGTTTGTTCGAGAATCCGTTTCAGAAGTACACCTTGCAGCCGATTTCATAAATGTCGATATCAAAAGCCTTGGAATTGAAAATGAAGATAAATGGATCAGCAGAGTTCATAAATTCAACGTTCATTACCACAGAAGAAACCTTTCAGGAATATGTCTGGGCAAGGGTGATATCATGCTCCGTATTTACGACAAGGTACTAGAGCTCCAAAATTCTCCCCATAAACAAATCGTATTTGCGGAAATTTGGGAATCGGTTCCGTACAATACATATCCAGTAACACGAGTAGAATTTCAACTTAGAAAAACGGTTTTAAATGAATTCGAAAACAAAGTTCAGACCGTTAAAGATTTGGTATTCGCTCTACATGCTCTTTGGCAATATTGTACTGAGTCTTGGTCACGTTTTTGCCAACAAACCGTTAACAGAAACCACAATCAGTCAAAGGCCATCAACTCCGATTTTTGGCAATCAGTGGTTAACGTTTCCTGGTCAGGTGTCCATGAAATTGACAGAAAAAAACGGCGTCAAAATAAAAGTTTAGATCAAGTCAGGGCCAATTTAAGAGGTATGGCAATGACAGCCACCACCTTTTACGACGTTAACCCTGACAACATAGACCAAATCATCGCCTTAAGCCAAAAGATATTAGCAGAGGACCTCGCTCGTCTTTATAACGACGATCAATATAAATTCACTGAAAGGATGAAGCGCAAACGGAACGAGATCTACGTCAACATATAGCAAACGGAGGATTATATGAGATTTCCAAAATGTCCTTCCTGCAATAGCCCCACTTCATGGATTTTTGAAGCTTCGGCAATGTTGATATCGGTAGATTTATCGTCATCGCCTTACCGCCAAACAAACGCATATTTCACAAGATACTTTTGCGTTGAATGCGGTTGTTTAAATCCTGAAATGACCAAATATGTGGTCAGATCTGCTTGTTATCACTCTCTAAGCAAATAAGAGCTGATGCAATCCTGTTTGACAAACAATAGATTCCACTCTACTATCCTGACCGGAGGATTATGTATGAAGGGTGGAATCTATTCTGAACAAAAATGTGGCACTTGCGGTGGTACGCTCAAAGATGATGGCCGTAAGAAGGTTTGTTGCCCAGATCATCCAGATCAGCTCGCAACCAGCTTTCGTGTTCACTTCGATAAGGTAAAGCGAAGATTCAAGAGTTATGAATCTGCAATGCGCTTTCTCACTGGTCTACGATACAAGACAGATGAGAATACTTTTGATGAGCGTGATTACTCCAAGGAAAAGCCCCTCGCCTTTATGACTCTTGCCAGTAAATGGCTCGATATAAAACGAGAAACTGTAAAACCAAGTTCATATCGAAACCTCCACAATTACATGATGAAGGCTTGTGATGCCTGGGGAAATCAAAACATCAAAACAATTCGTTTTGGTGAAATTGAAGACTTCCTTCTACTTCATGGCCGCACCCTTTCCAGTAAAACCATTGCCAATATGAAGTCGGGTCTTCATGACTTCTTTCAATGGTTAGTTAGGCGTGAGGTTATCGACAAGGCCCCTAATTTTCCAGAAGTAAGAGTGCAGCTCTCATATAGGAAGACTGTTGGAAAAGAGACTCAACAGGCCATTCTTGAGGAAATTTATCGTATTGCACCATACAAAGTATGGCTCGGGGTCAAATGGCTCTGTACTTACATATCCATTCGCCCAGGAGAACTCATCAAAATTCGTGAACAAGATGTTGATACTGAAAATCGATATATCTACATTCATCACTCTAAAACTGGTGAAACAAAACCTGTACCTATTCTTGATGAAGATGTTGCACTCTTCAAGCAAATCAAACCTGGTTTTCCAAGGTCACACTTTTTCCGCCATGAAGACAGCAAAAGTGGTGTCAAAAAAGGGCAGAAATATGGTGAAAAATATTTTTACAAATGGTGGAAAAAAGCCTGTGAAAATCTTGGCATTGAAGGGGTAGATCTTTATGGTGGTACTCGTCATAGTTCTGCTGTTGCCTTGAGAAAAGATTTTTCACCTGAGCAAATCAAACAAGGCACAATGCATCAAACAAACAAAGCATTTGAAAGATATTTCAGGGTAGGAGCTGATGACATTCGAGAAATTTATCAAAAATCTTCCTGTGAAAAGGAAAAACGATTAGCCCAAATAGCAAAACAACAACAACAATTAAAGCAATAACAGATACATGGATAGACTTACACATCAAATACGGTATTGGTGTTTAATGGTGTTTAATGGTGTTAAATGGTGTGTAATGGTGTTTAATGGTTGATTAGTGGACATTTATGAGTAATAATATATATAACAGAGCCCAGTCCCCTAGTTTAGACTTGTCTATTTTTAGACAAGATTTATTCCACGGCTGGGCCTTCGTTTTTTTAAGGTAAAGTACATTGAATCCAATTGGACCTCTTGCACCTTATTCCCTTCCCCCCAGTACAGTAAGTTCATTTACTCAAGGAAAATTCCGCATACTAACGCTCCCGAAGCCTTTCCAAACCTACCCAAACCTCGTAGATCTTCTCAAACAGAGAGGAATGATTGTCAATAATGAGGCAAGGGCTAGTCGAAAACTATTGCAAATTGGTTACTATCGTTTGAGTGGTTTTTGGTATCCATGCAGAAAACCAGTTTTAAATCATCTGAGCCAACCTGTTTTTAATGAAGCTACCAAGATTCAACTTCGAGCAAATGCTTTCTTTGAAGATACTACCTTTGACAACATCCTGAATCCGTGACGAACATATGAGCAAAATAGCAAAAAAAATAGGATAACCTCTTAAGTTTAGGTATATTAATGCGGTCGCCAAACTGCATATATAACTTCACCAAAAAGATTATCCATGAAATTCAAAATAGAACAAAGTTCTGAAAAAATCAACAGTGCCGGTGGTATGGCCCTCGTTGGTGCATTGCTTGATAAGTCAGGACTGAACGAGGCTGTAGATGCAATCCAGACAGGCAAAAGAAGACCTATCTATTGTAATTCGTTGATAATCAGGAGTTACCTTGGGTTGCTGTGCCAGGGAAGAACATCTTTTGATGACTTGAATATTTTCAAAAATAATGAGTTTTTTGCTGCTTCATTAAACATCAAAGGTTTGGCCTCAGTCGAAAGGATTCGGCAACGGCTTGATGAAGGTGCTGGGCTATTCGACTCTAGCATTCGTAAAGTAAACCTTGCTTTGCTGAGTAATCAGCAGTTTAGCAGAGTGAAGACACAACTCGGCAGTTATATTCCATGGGACTGCGACGTATCTCCCCTGGATAACTCTCGAACCAAAAAACAAAATGTGTCTCGCACCTATAAGGACTATGACGGCTACGCACCGATGTTTGGCTACCTTGGAAGAGAAGGATTTATGCTTGATTGTGAGCTACGACCTGGCAAACAGCATTGTCAGTCAGGAACAGTTGATTTTTTAAAGCGTGGCTTAGGTTTCATCGAAGAGCTTGGGTTAAAAAGTGAAGTGCTTTTGCGGTTGGATTCCGGTAATGATAGCGCGGAAAACCTTGAGCTCATTCAAGGTCAATGCAACTTTATCATCAAACGCAACCTTCGCAAAGAAGTTCGTGAGCAGTGGCTTAAAACGGCTATGGATTTAGGCAAGAAGAGTGTACCACGACCGGGAAAAACTGTTTACAGGGGTGTTCTCTACTCTAAACAGCCAGCGAATCAAAAATGCTCTCCTGTTCCTGTAGCCTTTGAAGTTACTGTGAGAGAAATTGACAAGGCAGGAAATTATCTTTTATTCCCTGAATTGGAGGTTGATACGTATTGGACAAATTTGTGTGAGGATGCTGAAGAGATCATTAGGTTATACCACGATCATGGGACCAGCGAGCAATTTCACAGTGAGTTGAAGTCAGATATGGACGTCGAACGTTTGCCGTCAAGCAATTTCGGCACTAACAGCTTGGTTCTCCTGCTGTCGATGCTAGCGTTTAATTGCCTGAGAACCATTGGGTCGTTGATGATTGAGCTAAAAGAGCTTTCGCCAGTTAAGCTTACTGTACAACGGCGCAGGATAAAAAGTGTCATTCGTGATCTTATTTTGACTGCTTGTAAATATGTCCGGCGAAGTAATCAAAATTTCATAAAGCTCGGCAAGTGCAATCCGTGGTTCTTGATGTACAAGTCTATATACCAGCGGCTTGTTCCTTAGCTTTTAGCAAAAGCTGTCCTTGAGTGCGTATTCCATTGATCTCGGCCACGCATTCCAGAGGAAGCCGGCCACCTATTCCACGTGATCCCGGCTACCCATTCCAGAGGATCTCGGCCGGGTAGTCGGAGCGAAGCGACGCTGTTATTTGTTCCTTACCTCGTAGTCTGTGTTCACGTCAAGTTTGCTTTCTTTTTTCTCATAGATTCTCCTTTAAGTTTTACTTTGTGTGCAGAGTGCACCAGTCGGTCCATAATGGCGTCAGCCAGTGTTGGATCTCCGATCTGCTCATGCCAGTGATCAACAGGGAGTTGGCTGGTTACCATAGTTGATTTGAGGCCGTGACGATCCTCAAGTATTTCCAATAAATCATGACGTTGTTCCCGATTCAGGTGGTCCAAACCATAGTCGTCTAAAACCAGTAAATCCGCCTTTGCAAATGAGGTGAGCAGTTTCAGATACCGCCCATCCCCCTTAGCCAGACTCAGGTCCTCAAAGAGCTTAGTCACTCTCAGGTAAAGTGTATTAAACCCTTCCCGGCAGGCCTTGTTTGCAAAAGCACACGCCAGATAAGTTTTGCCGACACCTGTTGGACCGGTGATTATCAGGTTGTTATGGTCTTTAATCCAGTCGCAACCCGCCAGTCTCATGACAAGAGATTTATCCAGGCCTCTGGGGTGGCGGAAATCTATATCTTCTATGCAGCTGTCCTGGCGCAGTTTTGCCTTACGGAGGCGGGTTTTCATTCGTCGTGTTTCTCTTACAGCCATTTCCCGGTCAAGTAGAACGCCCAGTCTTTCCTCAAAGCCCATGTCATCCAAAGAGTCCATCTGCATTTGTTCATCAAGGGCATCGGCCATACCGGTAAATTTCAAAGTTTTCAGTTTTTCAAGAGTTGGGTGAAGCAGCATGATTGCCTCCTTAATGCAAAGTTGTGTCATAGTAATCAGCACCACGTAT
Organism: Desulforhopalus glucosivorans; assembly: GCF_054397165.1. Lineage (NCBI taxonomy): Bacteria > Pseudomonadati > Thermodesulfobacteriota > Desulfobulbia > Desulfobulbales > Desulfocapsaceae > Desulforhopalus > Desulforhopalus glucosivorans. The sequence goes on along the minus strand of NZ_AP044854.1, from coordinate 4,824,625 downwards.
GTTGCTGTGTTGTACCGGTTTGGAGTTGTTTTCCTCTGCCTTGAGCGGTCTTTGATCCAACCCACTCTTGAGGATTGATTCTATGCTCCTGTATGAGAGAGCGTTGATTTGTAGAGCACGTTCACATGCAGCTTCCAGCCGCCCATCTCCATAAGACTTCCCCAATCTCAAGATCCCTAATAGAGATCTGTAGGCCTGTTGAGGATGGGCTCTCTGTACTAAAAGTGTCTGAGTTAGGACCTTTGTCTGAGGTCCGATCTTCGCCGCCCAGCGGATAAATCTTTCCGGATTCCACTCAGCATATTTCTGGTGTTTTGGCGGCATGTGTTCTCTGATGGTTGTATGGCGACCAGGAGACTGGTTGCGAATATGACTGGCTATCCGCTGATTACGGTACAGACATTCCACAGTTGTGTTTGTATAACGGATGTCGAGCTGCTTTTTCACCAGATTATAGGGGACGGAGTAATAATGTCCTTCCACCTCCACGTGATAGTCGAGATGAACGGTAGCCTTTTTCCAATAGGCAATTTCATAAGGGTAAGCTGGGAGTGGTTGCAGTGCAGGTTTTTCCATTTCATGGAAACGGCTTTTCCTGCTACCAGAGAGCTTTTTAAAGGGTTTTGCATTGAGGTAGTCAAGTAACCCTTTGATAGCCTTGTTGAGTTCGCCAAGACTGAAGAAGGTGTGTTTTCGAAGTCGTGCCAGAATCCAGCGCTCCACCAGAAGAACACCCGCTTCCGCTTTTGCTTTATCTCTTGGTTTTCTTACCCTGGCCGGCAAAACCGCTGTTTGATAATGGTTGGCCATGTCATGGTAAGTGAGGTTGATGTCAGGTTCGTATCGGCATGTTTTGCTCACACCACTCTTGAGATTGTCCGGGATTACCAGCTCCGGAACACCACCAAAGAAGGAGAAGGCGCGAATGTGGGAACCTACCCAGTCTTCGACTTTCTGGCTCATCGTCGCTTCAGCATAGGTGTAGTTACTGGCGCCCAGGACAGCGACAAATATCTGTGCCTTCTGTATTTCTCCGGTTGCCCCATCGATAATGCCCACTGTTTGCCCGGCATAATCCACAAACACTTTTTCACCAGCCCTGTGCTCATGACGCATTACCACATCAAGCCTGGCGGTCCATTCCCGATAGCTGTGACAGTACCAGCTGTACTGGTACCCATCCGGGTGCTGTTCCTTGTATTCCTGCCATAACAGCATCAGGGTGACATGTTTCCTGGATTGCAGCTCTTTGTGCACTTCGTGGAAATCAGGGAATAACTTAGAGCTATGTTTTGGAGTTGGAGCGGGGAAAAGTTGATGCTCCAGAGATGCATCGCTGATCCCCTCAGGGAGTGGCCATTCAAGGCCTGCCTGTTTTACGCGTTGGATATAATCGCCGACAGTACTACGGCCAATGCCGCAACTTAAGCCAATTTCACGGTTGCTGCGCTTTAACTCGTATTTGAGGCGTAACACCTCTCGTATTTTTCGCATAGATAACCTCTTGCCTGGCATTGAACCCTCCTTTGAAAAATCATCAAAAAATGGTTCATCTACCATCTGGTTTTATGCGTCGCTACTCTCCAATTTAATGGCCGGGATCGTCTGGAATCGGTGGCCGGAATGAAATGGAATCACCGGCCGGGATCAAATGGAATGGATGGCCGGGATCAGCTGGAATACTCACTTGAGTAGATGAAGTATGAGATACAAAGAGAGAGTTGTGTCTTAGTGCAGGAGAAATGATTATTTAAGGGGATGATTTCTCCAAAAAATGAGAAAAGGAACTCTAACACTATGCTATTTGGAATGTAAGCAGTGTCAGAGTTACTAGTTATGGCCCAGCGTTAACCTTGAAAGGGATTGTAGCTCTGGCGTCACGGATTCAGGAACATTATTAACCTCTACATATTTGACAAAAAACTTAGATTACTGCTTATTGACGCAATTGAACGAATTGAAATCCATATTCGATCAATAATTGCACATGAATTAGGCCGTTTAGATCCATTGGCCTACCGAAATGAGTTATTCATTGATACCAAAGCCAAGAGTAACTACACAAGAGGCCAAATTACGAGAAACAACTGGGCAGAATGGCTTAAAAAGAATCAGGATGGTATCAATAGGAGTAAAGACGTATATATAGAATGGCACAAAAAAAATTACAGACAAATCCCATTCTGGGTTGTGGTCGAGACATGGGACTTTGGGTTAATGTCAAACTATTTTAATATATTAGGAGATAAACACAAAGATACTATCTGTAAAAGAATTGGAGTAGAAAATAAAAAAACTTTAAACAACTGGTTAAAAGAACTCAATACTTTAAGAAACAAATGTGCTCATCACTCAAGGGTATGGAATTTCCGTTTGAATAACCCTCTAAGTTTAACAGGACTAAAAAGAGACCCATACTTTAACCGACTTTCCATTAGTAGCACTGACACGAGAAAAAGAGTGTATGGATGCATCTGTATACTATGGTATCTGACAAAAAAAATAGGCCCAAGTTCAACCTGGATAGAAAAAATAGCTGATCACATTGATACCCTGCCAATAAGCCAAGGAATAAAGTTGCAATCAATGGGTTTCCCTGAAGGTTTAACCAATTTCCCAAGATCGAAATTTGGGTTACCACCAAAAAGATTTATACCACGCACAATCTACAAAGTTAAAAATTTATTAAATGGGAAAGAAAATAGCCAAAATCAAAGAGAAACAATCTCAATGATTTCAGCTATTTACCTGGTGGAGGCGGCGGGAGTCGAACCCGCGTCCGAAAATGCTCCCCTCTCGTATCTACATGCTTAGTTCCGGACTTTAGGTTTCGCTTTTAGAACTCGGTCGGAACATAGATTTCTAAAAGCTAGACTGTTAAATCTCATCAACTGAAAGACAGACGGCTAACAGATGACCAGCCCGTTGAGTCGACGCCCCGAATCCAGCCTTACGGGCGAAGACTGGTGGGACGGCAGTATGACAGGTATTAAGCTGCTACTGCGTAGTTATAATCGTCTGCGATTATATTTATGTTCTATCAATTTTACGAGTGGATAGAATCTCGGCATGCAACGATGAGCTTACACATCCCCGTCGAATCCGTTTCGCCCCCTTAACTTTTGTGGGATGGTTAATATTAATATCTTCGACTTTTAATCTCTATCATGGCGCATTGCTCTCTGAATCTCACGATTCGTCTGCTGCTCTTTAAGCGTTGCGCGTTTATCGTACTGCCTTTTACCACGAGCAAGACCAAGTTCAACTTTAGCCCTACCGTTTTCTTTAAAGTATATCTTGAGTGGTATCAGGGCAAGGCCTTTTTCATTCAATTTACCAATTAGTTTCTTTATTTCCCTCTGATGCAGTAGCAACTTCCGCGATCTAAGCGGTTCATTGGGATTATGAGTGGCAAATGTATAGAGTGAGATATGAACATTATACAAATACGCCTCACCCTTTGCATCTATACGAACATACCCATCACGGATATTAGCCCGTCCAGCTCTAAGGGACTTCACCTCAGGGCCGGAAAGCACCATACCCGCTTCGTAGGTCGCGTCGATATGATATTCGTGAAACGCCTTTTTATTTTTTGCTACTATTTTTATGCCCATTTAGAAATACTCTTATTATGTACCGTTACACTGAAAAAAACTTTGCCGATTAAGTAGTCAGCACACTAACCCCGGCGGAAACATTGATCTTAAGACCAGGACCGATGGACATCCTTAATTACATATACACTTTGTGACTTATGAGGTGGCCGGGATAAGAGTCATGGTGCTTAAACGGAACTTACAATAATTAGCACTTACTGTCATATTGTCACTGACTGGAGACATTCTTTAGAATGACTCTAATCAGAAGTAACCCTCAAAGCTTCCTGATACGTCGTGATACCGCGTTTCACCTTATCCCACGCGTCTTCGCGTAATGTAGTCATTCCTTCACGTATTGCAATCTGTCTTAAATCAAGAGAGTGGGCATTGTCGACTACCATCTTCTTAATCTGGGGTGACATGGGAAGAACCTCAAAAATTCCGCATCGCCCTTTATACCCGGTGCCCCGACATTCGCGACATCCTTTTCCTCGCTTTAAACTCACTGGCCCCGCTTCAACCACTGGAAATCCAAGTTTTTTGAGTTCAGCCCCTTCGATGATAAACTCCTCAGAGCATGAAGAACAGATGGTCTTGACGAGTCTTTGGGCCATACAGCCAAGCAGGGTCGATGCTATCATAAATGGCTGAAGCCCCAGATCCCTCAGACGTGCAACTGATGAGCTCGCATCATTAGTGTGCAAAGTCGAGAATACAAGATGCCCTGTCATCGCGGCCTGTACAGCATGGGCTGCTGTCTCCTGATCTCGAATCTCTCCAATCATCAAGATATCCGGATCCTGCCTCAGGATATTTCTTAAAATTGAAGAGAAAGTAATATCAATGAGCGGCTGTACCGCAATCTGGTTAAACTCCTCGTGCACCATCTCAACCGGATCTTCCACCGTAACAATATTTTTCTCCGGCGTTGCTATTTCCATAAGCGTTGAATAGAGCGTGGTTGACTTACCACTCCCGGTAGGCCCTGTCACCAGAATAATACCGTGGGGCGAGGCTATAAAAGAATTATACACCTCCAAATCTCGCATCGAAAATCCCAGATTTTCAACCTTCTGAAAGATCATATCAGAATCGAGAATACGCAAAACGATCTTCTCACCAAAAGATACAGGTACTGTGGACACACGAATCTCCACATCCCTACCACCCGTTTCTCCGATTTTTATCCGACCGTCCTGAGGTCTTCGTTTTTCAGCGATATCAAGACGAGCTAAAAATTTTATCCTGGAAATAAGCGCAGAATGCACTGCTTTGGGCAGGTTATAAATAGTATGCAACCCACCATCTATTCTGAACCGAACCATAGTAACATTGCGCTTCGGCTCTATATGAATATCACTGGCCCGCTGCTCGAGTGCATAATGGAAAATATGGTTTACCGCAGTTTTAATGTGTTGATCAGAGGAGGTGATCCCTTTTGACGATGATATCTTTACATACCTCTCAAGATTACCAATATCAATTGGAGCACTAGCACCTGGCGCCACACCAAACTGGTCTTCTGCAGCACTAATTGATTTTTGAAAGCCAAAAAATTCAGCAATAATTCTCTGAATATCGGAACGAGTGGCAATATGAGGCCGAACCTTTGTCTGATTGGCGTGCTCAATGTCCCTCAGAGCCACATCATTGTCCGGATTATAAATTGCCACATCGAGAACACCTTCCTCAACCTTAAAGGGAAGAATCAGCTGCCTGATTGCAAAGTTACGGGGGATGGTCTTAGTTACCACATCCATATCCAGCTCAAGAGGGTCCAGTTTTTTAAACGGTAAACCTTTATCTTTTGCAACGACTCGCATAATCAACTCTTCATCCACAAGCCGATCTTTGCCGTTTTGCATCTTCAGATTAAAGCCCCCAATAATATCGACCATGTCAGGATAGCTCTTATCCGCCGTTCCATCTTTAGCCGCCTGTTGCAGCAGTTTCTGTCGCTGTTTTCCTTTTTCAAGAACCACAAACTGTCGCTGCTTGGGGGTGAGCACCTTATATTTTTCTAAAACATCGAGTAAGGCTTCACTGTTGAGAAACTTCATCTAAACCCCTTTTTATAGCACCCGTATTTCCCATAAACATTGTATCAAAAACTTTTCAATAATTACGACACACCTTTTCGTTAAACCATATTCGTTCAAAGGTGACACTTGTTGTACTGACGAGTAATTCCTACGAATTGCTGCCTCACTTTTCCAACTATCTAAAGATAGAATACTATAAAAGAGACCGAAGTGTCTGTAAATTTTCAGTATCTTCCACCAAAGAGTCACTCTTTGGTGTTTCAAGGGTCATGGGCAACCCGCTGAACCGCTGATCAGTAAGAACATTTTTAAAGCCTGCTATACCAATCTCCCCTTTTCCAATATGTTCATGCCGATCAACCCTGGAGCCGAGCTCTTTTTTCGAATCGTTAAGGTGAAAAAACTTCACCCTTTCTGAACCAAAACTGTTGTCCAAGTCTTCCATGGTTTCCCTATACCCATCTTCTGTACGCAACTCATAACCTGCGGCAAAGATATGGCACGTATCGACACAAACACCTAAAAGTTCGGGAAATTCTGAATTGTCGATAATATATGCAATCTCCTCAAACCGAGCACCAAGACTCGTGCCCTGCCCAGCTGTTGTCTCAAGTAACAAGGTCACTTCCAGGCCACTTTTCTTATACGCTTTATCAAGCCCTCTAACAAACCGTTCAAGACCAACTTCTACGCCATCGCCCCCATGGGAACCGGGATGCATAACAACATGGGGTATACCAAGATCATGGCATCTTTGAAACTCCAGGACCAGGCTGTTGATAGATTTTTCAAGCAACTCATCTTTAGCCGTAGCCAGATTAATCAGGTAGGAGGCATGGGAGCTAACAGGAATGTTTCCACTCTTTTCATGGGCATCTTTATAGAGTTCAACCTCCTCCTGAGCAAGTGATTTTGGACTCCATTGCCGTTGATTTCTGGTGAAAATCTGCAAAGAATCTCCACCAACCTGTTCTATCCTCTCAAATGCGCGATATATTCCACCTGCCACTGATTCGTGGGCTCCTAATAATGGCATAACACTCCTTAATTCATGATCGTTTCTTCCTCTGAACTATCTACAACTTTCAGAGATTCTTCGTAGCTTACCGACGCAAACTGTCTGATCTGGGCCTGATAAAATCGCCTCTTGGCAGGATCCACGACCATGGCCCTTTCTTCTGCAGCCAGGGCCTCTGCCACAAGACCATTCGCCCAATAAGCAGTGGCCAGGGTATCGAGGATATATCCCTTCTCATGAATGGTCGCTGCACTCCTTGCAAGGGTTAATGCCTTTAGTGGGTCTCGCAGAGACAGATCTTCACTGGTAAGCACCAACCAGGCTAGATTATTCATTATCTCCGGATTAACAGGATCAAGACTCAACGCCTTCTCATAGGCGACAAAGGCTTTTCTTTCCATCTTTTTACTCAGCATCAAATCGCCGATAAGCCGTTGCCATAATGCCTGTTCAGGCTCCTGCACAGCACGCTGCATAAGTATTGCTTCGGTGAAATTCTCCTCATATCTCTGCTCAAGCAACTCCGTTGGCAGCTGCTTAACTCCCACCACGGTTATGAGCAGAACAGCTACAAAAGCAAACAGGCTCATTCGAACCTTTTTGTTATGTTGCTGAATTCTTTCAGGCTTCTCAGTAGCAGCCTCGAGGCAATCTATACGTTCTCCAATACCAAAATGATGCCAATTATGCTGTTCCCTGATATTTCCAGAGAGCATAGAAATTTTTTCGAATGCTGAGATAAGTGCAGTTCCATCCCCAACAGCCTCAAGACTATACAGGTCGGCCTGTCTTTCAAAGTTTCGGATAAAATAACCAAAAACAAAACGGAAATAGAGCACCATGGCAAACAATAGCGGAACGGCTCCCACAAGCGTCACCACCAGCTCTGCTGAGAAATTGAACCTAACCATAAGACCATTGAGAAACCCCATACCCAACACCATATGAATGAGCGGCTCAGCAAGAAGTCCGGCCAGTAGACTAAATCCGCCAATAATAAAAATATACAAAAGCAGATGTCGCTTTTTTACATGGCCAATCTCATGGGCAAGAATTGCCTCAAGTTCGGAAAGGCTCATTGTCTCAATGAGAGCCGGGGTAAGAAGAATATATCTCAGCCCCGGGACAATTCCCATCACAGCAGCAGTAAGCACCCTCCCTTCAAAGAGAGGCCAGAGATAGAAATCTGCAGTGAAGTTTTGTTTTTTGCAAAAATCATCGAGATGTTCTTTAAGTATTCCATCCGGTAATTTCTTACACCCCCATAACGATCGAACAAGAGGCGGGAAAAACGCCACAATAAATATAAGAAACAAACCATAAAACAACAGATCTCCCCAGATTGAGGTCACTGCACTCTGCAATCCCGGCAAGGGAAGCAGAGCTATTAGATCATATAAAAGAGATAACACCATCCACGGCAAAACAATGGGTAAATTCGCCTTAATATTTGAGAGCAAAAAAGAAGTTGTAGAATACTTCCTGCCAAAGACTCTCTCATAGGCTGGCCGAGCCCGATGCCACATGGCCATAAGAAATATGACAAAAAGGAGCAACCCACCAAAGCTTACAAGCGATGGAACGCTTTCAGAAAACGGCAGCAGAGACAGGTAATATTTCGGAGCACAAAAATAGAGGGCAAAGGCAAAGAAAAATAGACTGGTTATTGAAAGTTGTTTTTCTGCCTTAAAGTAACCACTGGCGTAGCTCCCTGATTTTTTACGAAATAGCGATGCAGCTAACCTGCTAAACCCGTAAAGCGATCCTAGCAAAAAAACAAGTGCCTGCCATCCGGGTAAAGTAGGGTTGTCGGGAACCGTAACCACACTAAAGAGAAAGATAGCAACCAGAAACAGAATAAGATTTGTGTACATCAAAATTGTTCACCAATAGAGCTACAGATCAAAAACCACCTTGAACCACTTGCAAAAGACTCCTTTAATATAAAGACCTCTTTCATACTAAATTCGCTATATGTGAATAACAAGTAATAACCAAACACTCAACAATCCAGTCTATAAAGAGCTTATGCTTAATATCATGACTCAATATTTCATTACGTGACATCTACAACACTAGCCAACAAGGCTGGAACAGATTTATCTCTCTATTATTATGATCTATTAAGCCATTTTTAATTTGCAACTCAATCTTTACTTTAACAATTCCACTGCCTATATTATTTTTTTTAGTTGACTTTTTCACTCAACTGTTTTTATATAAACTGTTTTTTCGTGTGAGAAGGGCGCATAGCTCAGTTGGTAGAGCCATCGGCTCATAACCGATCGGTCGTAGGTTCGAATCCTACTGCGCCCACCACCATTAGCCCCGATAAACACAAAACAAACCGAGCGTCAGGTTTTTCGGAGCAGGATACTAACCCCGATAAACGGGATAAGTACCTTGGAAGTATTTTTAAGTTTGCAATGCTAAAAGGTTCTCCAGTTTTCTTGTTTTTTATGACAACTTTTCTGGAGTAAGGTACCAAACGTAACAAAAAGAGTTCCTTGAAGAGATTATTATTACGCATACCGATGGGGGTAAGTATAACACCCCTGATCGAGACAATACGATTCGGACAGCAAAAGTCTGAACGGGCGAAGTGAGCTAAAGGTACATTCCAATGGAGTGTACCTTTTTTGTTTTATAAGCAGCTAGATAACACGTGTAATGACACCTAGAGTAAAAGACATTCTTAATAACCTTGAACAAAAGGCCCCTTCCCAGCTGGCAGAATCCTGGGACAACGTAGGTCTGCTCATTGGCAACCCTGAACAGACCGTTACAGGAGTCATAGCTGGCCTCGACCCAACAGGCGATCTGGTTGATGAGGCAATACAAACAGGCTGCAACACTATTGTTACCCACCATCCTGTTATTTTCAAACCACTTGCCTCCATTGACACAGGCACCCCGGAAGGACAACTCCTGCAGAAAGCCCTTTCGAACAACATTTCAATTATCGGCTGCCATACTAACTTTGACAGTGCCGAAGAGGGTGTCAGTGACGTACTTGGAGAACGCTTAGGCTTAAAAGAATTACAACCTCTTATTGTCCCCACGGGCGCCCCTGAAGGAACCGGACTTGGCAGAATTGGCAAATACGAACAAGGCCTCAGTCAAGATCAATTCATAGAAAAACTTCTGGCCGCCCTTGAACTTGATGGGGTCCAGATGACTGGCCCCCTCCCGGAAAAGATTACAACAGTTGCCGTCTGCGGTGGCTCAGGCTCTGATTTTGCCCAAGCTGCTTTTAAAAAAGAGGCGGACGTATACCTCTCAGCAGAGATCAAACACAGCACAGCCATCTGGGCTATGGAAAACAATTTCTGCATCATCGACGGCACCCATTACGCAACAGAAAAACCAGCAGTAACACTTCTTGTGAAACTGCTTCAGCAAGCAAAAGAGACTAAAGGATGGAATATTAAAGTCTTACAATCTGTAAACGAAAAACATCCTTTTGTTTATATAAATAAAAATCATCAACACCAGTAACATCTGCATAGGAGAATCCCCTTGAAAGAAATCTTAACCCAGCTCGTCGCACTCCAGGCCATCGACCTAGAAATCGACCAGATCGATAACGCCATCAAACTTGAGCAGAATGGCCTTGATGAGCGTATTTCCGCTCTTGCTGACAGAGAATCACTAATCAGCAGTTTAGAGGAAAAGATTAACACCCAGCAGGCTGAAAGCCGTACTCTTGAGGCCGAGATGGCTGACAAAATGGACCATGTCCGTGAACGTCAGTCTAAAATGATGCAAGTTCAAACTGGTCGTGAACAAACAGCTCTTCTAAAAGAGATTGAAGACGCCAAGAAAAACGCCAAGGAAAACGAAGAAAAAATCGTCGTCCTCATGGAGTCTATTGAAAAGCTGACTACTCAGATCACCGAAGAAAAGAACCTGCTCAAGGGTGAGAAGGCAATTGTCGCTGAAGAAACTGAGAAGGTTCGTGGCAACATCGAGTCTATCAACAAGGGCAAAAAGACAAAGGATAACGTTCGCAACAAGCAGGCAAAAGAAGTTAAGCCAAGCTTGCTCAAAAAATACGACACCCTTCGTCAGAGAAGAAATGGCCTTGCCGTTGTGAATGTTCTTGACGGTGTTTGTCAGGGATGTTTTATGTCAATTCCTCCACAGAAGTACAATGTACTCCTCAGAGGGGACACAATGTTTGACTGCCCAACATGCCAGCGACTAATGTACCACGAGGCACCGGTTCTTGAAGAAGCTGAATAAAGAGTAGCTTACACTCTACACACTTCTACACCCTTTATAGGGTAGTAAAAATTGTAAAACTTTTGGAGTGGGCGCATGGTCGCTCCGGCTTCCCGCCGGAGAGGAAAGTCCGGACTCTGCAGGGCAAGGTGGTTCGTAACGCGAACGTCGGGTGACCGGGGGAAAGTGCCACAGAAAACAGACCGCCTGTTTTTCAGGCAAGGGTGAAAAGGCGAGGTAAGAGCTCACCGCCTTCATGGTGACATGGAGGGCATGGTAAACCCCACCTAGAGCAAGACCAAATAGGGAGATGTTTGAGGGCTGCCCGTCCGAAATCTCCGGGTAGGTTGCAAGAGGTGTTGGGCAACCAACATCCCAGTGAAATGATCATGGCCCCGCAAGGGGTACAGAATCCGGCTTATAACCCACTCCATTTTTTTACAATTTTTTCATTTTGTTATGAAAGCAAAAGCTGCAGTCATAATTCCCGCCGCTGGGTTTGGTTCCAGAATGCGGTCGTCAGAACCCAAGCAATACCTCCAGCTTGGGTCCAAACCTATTATCATCCATACCGTTACTGCCTTCCTTTTAAATCCGCACATTGAAAAAATCATTGTTGTGGTGCCAAAAGACCGGCTGGACCAAACTAAGCTCCTTTTAGGGCAACACCAGCTCAGCACTTCATCTGTAACTGTAGTGCCTGGTGGTGTGCGGCGACAGGATTCCGTCTACCAGGGCCTTAAAGAAATTAACGATGACACTGATATCGTGCTGGTACATGATGGTGCAAGACCGCTCATCAGCCAGGAAGTAATTACCCGGTGCTACCATGGTGCCATTGAAAACGGTGCTGTTATTGCAGCCATCCCTGTTAAGGATACCCTCAAAAAATCTGCAGACGGAAACAAGGTTGGCAAGACGGTAGACAGAGAACACCTTTTTCAGGCCCAGACGCCCCAGGCAATCCAGACCCATCTTCTTTTAAAAGCATACGATCTCAATGGAGATAAAGATGTGACGGACGAGTCATCTCTTCTTGAACGAGCCAACACTCCTGTCTCCATAGTTGAAGGATCTGAGACCAATATCAAGGTCACCCGGCCTGAAGACCTGATCCTTGCTGAAACAATTCTTTCACAAGCGAGTAACACAATGCGCATAGGACACGGATACGACGCCCATAGATTCACTGAAGACAGAGACCTTACCCTTGGAGGTGTAACCATCCCCCATAGCCATGGACTCGCCGGACACTCCGATGCTGACGTGCTTACCCACGCTCTCTGCGACGCTATCCTTGGAGCACTTGGTGAGGGTGATATTGGCAAACACTTCCCGGACAGTGACGCGGCCTTTAAGGATATTTATTCCATCGAGCTGCTAAAAGATGTTATAAAAACTATGGCTAATAAAGGTTTCACCCTGGGCAATGGCGATATAACTGTCGTCTGCCAGGCACCTAAACTTGCTCCCCATATCGACAAGATGAAAGAGCTTCTTACCCGGTGCTGTAATGCAGAAGCAGGGGCAATCAATATTAAGGCGACAACCACCGAAAAGATGGGCTTTACCGGTCGCGAGGAAGGTATAAGCTGCCATGCAGTTGTACTACTCCAGCACATTTGACAACTTTATCTGGTAAATATTCAAAGGCACCCCACAATGACACCATCCATAGATACAGAGCGACTTGCCGCAACATTCACCACCCTGTGCGAAACAGACAGCCCGTCAAAACAAGAGGGCAACATTTCCAGGCTCCTGAAAAAAACCTTTACGGATCTTGGGGCCGACCTCATATACGAGGATAACTCTGCATCATCCACAGGGTCAGAATCCGGCAACCTCATTATACGCTTTAACGGCAATCAACCGGAGGCTGAAGGACTGTTCTTTTCCTGTCATATGGATACGGTTGAACCGGCCAATGGTGTCCAGGTTGTTCGGGAAGGTACTATCTTCAAAAGCAAGGGTGATACTATCCTTGGGGGAGACGACAAATCCGGAATTGCAGCTATAATTGAGCTGCTTCAGATTCTTCAGGAAAATAAGCTTAACCACCCAATGATTGAGGTTGTAATCACTACCTGTGAAGAGATTGGCTTGCTTGGCGCCAAACATCTTGAAATGGACAAACTGAAAAGTTCATATGGTTTTGCTCTGGACTCAAGCGGTATCAACCATGTTGTTGTGGGCGCACCTGCTGCAAACAAACTGACAATAACGGTAAAAGGCAAGGCTGCACATGCAGGACTGTGCCCTGAAGCCGGGATCAACGCCCTTTCAGTTACAGCAGCCGCTATTAATTCTCTTACATTTGGTCGCCTTGATGATGAGTCCACAAGTAATATTGGAATTATCAAAGGCGGTGTTGCAGCCAACATCATCCCTGAGACAATAACCTTGCACGGTGAAGTGCGCAGCCACTCCGAAGAAAAACTTCAGCACTACACGGGTGAGATTGAGGCTGCATTCCAAAAAGCGGTTACAGACTGGCAACCAAGCGATGAAACAGGTGATCAGCGCCCACAGGTTGAAATAACTATTGCTTCTGACTACCCCGCCCTTTCAATTCCTCCTGAGGCTCCGGTACTTAAACGCCTGCAACGAGGTGCTGACAAAGCCAAACTTGATATACAACAGATAGTTGCGGGAGGCGGCAGTGACGCCAACATATTTTGCGGCAAGGGCCTCCCCACTGCAATTATCGCAACGGGTATGGACAAGGTACACACTCTGGATGAGCAACTTGACCTTGACGACCTTGTTCTCCTGACAAAGCTTCTTCTTGGAATTGTAACAGCACCTCAACAATAAAGTGAAAGGAGATTTGTCTGCTATAAAACGATGACAAATTCCAACTTTATAACAAAACTGAAATATTTTTACCTGCTTTTTGCTCTTTCTTGTTGAACTTAGGCAATAGTTAATATAGATTTCTTATTTTGGGTCACCAAAGGAAAGGCACAAAGAGAAAATCTTTGTGCCTTTCCCTGTTTACGCATTAAAGGATATATGAATGCCATTCCCCCTGAATCTGTACTAACATCCAGAATTAAATCAGGGACAGCCAAGGATTATCGACCAATGTCACAAGACAATTTACACAGCCCCACCAGCGGGCGCCCTACCCATGAATGCGGAGTTTGTGGGATTTTCAACCATCAGGACTCATCAAAGCTCAACTACTTCGGCCTCTACGCCCTCCAGCATCGAGGCCAGGAAAGTGCCGGAATAGTTACATCAGATGGTGAAACTGTCAGGTGCCATAAAGATATGGGGCTTGTCCCGGAGGTTTTTTCAGAAGAAGTTTTGCAGAACCTCAAGGGTCACCTCTCTATTGGTCATGTACGTTACTCCACAACCGGTGCCTCAACCGTCACAAACGCCCAGCCACTGATGGTCTCCCACAGGGGGACGACCTTAGCAGTAGCCCATAATGGAAACCTGGTAAACTCCGTTCAACTGCGTACTGAGCTTGAAGAACGTGGTTCTATTTTCCAAACCACCATGGACAGTGAAGTCGTCCTTCACCTCATGGCAAGAGCCGCCCACGATGGCCTCGACACCGCACTCTGTTCCACCTTTTCAGCCCTAAAGGGTGCGTATTCACTTTTACTCATGACAGAAGACACTCTTATCGCTGTGCGCGATCCTGACGGTTTTCGTCCATTGTGTCTTGGTAAGCTGAAAAATGGTGGCGACGACGGCTGGGTCGTAGCCTCAGAAACCTGTGCCCTTGACCTGATTGAAGCAGAATATATCCGCGACATAGCTCCTGGTGAAGTCCTCATCATTAACAAAGATGGTATGCGGTCTGTTCATCCATGGCCAAAGCAGGACACTCACTTTTGCATTTTCGAACAAGTCTATTTTGCTCGCCCCGACTCTGATATTTTTGGTATCAATGTTTACGAGGCAAGAAAGAGAATGGGAGCCATCCTCGCTGAAGAAGCTCAGATAGATGCTGACTTTGTTATGCCATTTCCCGACTCCGGCAACTACGCAGCTCTTGGTTATGCGCAAGCTTCCGGCATTCCCATGGAAATGGGTGTAATCAGAAATCACTATGTTGGCAGAACCTTCATCCAGCCAACCCAGTCCATGCGGGATTTTAATGTAAAGGTTAAACTCAACCCTGTCCGCTCCTTTCTCAAAGGCAAGCGAGTCATCATAGTTGAGGACTCAATTATCAGAGGCACAACTGGAAAAAGCAGAGTAAGAGCACTCAGAGAAGCTGGAGCCAAGGAAGTACATATGGTGGTCAGTTGCCCCCCAACCAGACACGCCTGTTACTACGGCATCGACTTCCCTTCAGCCTCACAGCTCATTGCAAATAAAAAGGTTGTTGAGGAGGTTGGAGAATACCTGGGACTGGACTCACTGCACTACTTGAGCCTGGAAGGATTAGTCAGGGCTACAGGGCTCACAAAAAAAGATTTTTGTCTCGCCTGTTTTGACGGGGTCTACCCCATTGAACCTGATCTTAAGTTCAGCAAGGACGCACTGGAGTAAACCTCTAACTGTAAGGGAGCGGGCAAAAACTAGACCTTAGTTATAACACAATTTTTCCCGCTCTCTTTAGCCTCGTACATTGCCATATCAGCACGGTTTTTTATAGCCGTCTCATCGACTTCTCTATCGATATTCTTATCCCGCTGACAGGTAACAAGGCCAATGGAGAGTGTTGTTGTTCCGTAGTTACGCTCAAGAAAACTGAGGAGAATACGCTGGACAATCTCGGTCCCCTGATTAGCGGTCGCCTGGGGAAGTAGCACTGCAAACTCATCACCACCAAGCCTGAAACAGAGATCAACACTTTCCCTGGTGCACTCTTTAAGGATTTGAGCCAGACTGATCAAAACCTCATCCCCTTTGAGATGACCATTCTGATCATTATATTCTTTAAAATTATCCACATCAATAATGGCAAACATCAGTGGATATTCCTGCCTAAAAGCTCGCTCTACTTCACTTGAAAATGACTCGTCAAAAGCCCTTCTGTTGAGTATCGAAGTCAACCCATCCTGACGGGAAAGCATTTCAAGCTCTCGCATCATTCGACGTTCCCGAATTGCTCTTGCAAGCTTAGCCTCAAGCTCTGCCTGGTCGATAGGTTTTTTGATAAAATCCATGGCTCCGGCTTTAATCACTTCTGCGTAACTTGCCTTCTCATGGAAACCTGTGGAAATAATGACATCTGTGTCTGTGTACTTGTCTTTGATCTCAGACAGCAGCTCAAGACCATCCATTCCAGGCATAACTATATCTGAAAGCACGAGATCAACAGGAGTTGACTGCAACACTGCCAAGGCCTCAATTCCGTCCCCTGCAACCAGACAATGATATCCAAGTGAGCCCACTAGAACACTAATCGTCATTCTGACCAATTCATCGTCATCGACAATGAGAATCACTGCTGTTTCTTTCACTTCATCCATCAATCAAAACCTATATATTACAAGCATTATTCAAGTGTAACTACTGTGCCCACATATCCTTATCTAACTATAAAATAGTACCGTTAAATATACACAAAGTCCAGTTACCACCAGTTTTTTATAAAATTACACTGCACAAAACACTACAAAGTGCCACATAAGCCACCAAAGTTCACGAAAAATCAGCAAGATAGATTTAATTAATAATTTTTCCAGTCTAATTTGCCTTATGGGTTCTGTAAATGTAGAATGTTATGCAGGATATGTAAAATTATTATAATTTTTTAACTACCCATGAACAATAAAGACCTATCGAACATCTTTGAAGGGGCATTTAAAGGGACTCCTTTAGATGAGATACTGTATCTCGCGAAAATTATCGCACCCGGTTTTGACACTGAATTACTCAAGGAGGTGCACGGGGATTTAACTGCCTATTTTACAGGCACCCATCCCGATTTCCAGAAAAATACAATGCCGTACCACAACCTGCGCCACAGCATACTTGTGGTACTCGCTTCTGTACGCCTCTTCCATGGCTTACACTGCAACCACGTTCGCATTTCTGCAGACACACTCTTCAAGGGATTACTTTCTGCCTATTTCCACGATTCAGGCATGTTACTCCTTGAAAATGACCCTGCACAATCGGGAACGGATTACATCGATGGGCATGAAAATCGTTCAATAATCTTCCTTGCTGGCTATGCAAAGGATAAAAAATTCAGCCCAGGTATTATTGCAGACTGTGCAACGATAATTAACTACACAAATCTTGAAAAAGATCCTGCACTGCTCACCTTTCATACCCATGAAATTCAAATTGCCGGTCAGGTGGTTGGCTCTGCAGATATACTGGCCCAGATGGCTGACCGATATTATCTGGAGTGTTTACCTCTTCTTTTTACAGAACAGAAAGCGGGAGGGATCTGTAAACACACGTCTGCACTGGACCTCATGAAACACACCGCAAAGTTTTACCACAACATTGTCCTAAGACGGCTCATCACCACCTTTTCCAACACCTCAAATGCACTGCGAGCACACTTCAGAGACCGACACAGAATTAACCGGAATCTCTATATCGACAATATCGATAAGAACATCGTATATCTCAGAAAAATTATAGAAAAATGTGAAAACATCGAAGATCTGAATAAGTTCCTTAACCGCACACCGCCTTCTATTTAGCCCGGGGGTCCTTCCCGGTCTCAAACATCTCAAAAAGATCAAAAAATAACTTTGTAACTGTACTAAAGTGGGTTGCAGAACCTGAGCTGGCATAGGCTTTCGTCAACTCCATAGCCTTTGCTAAACTTTCCTGTGCTTCCACATTGGACGGATCCTTTAATGCCTGTACCAGCTTTTCCCCAACGGTTGTTTCTTCCACGCCTTTTTCCTTATCATGTAATTTCGGTGAATAGCTTATTATCTCTTAGCTATCGACCAACTGTCGAAACAGGCTGCTATTCCAAATTTCTCAGCTTTTTTATATACTTGAGACAGCTCTATATTTAAATGTTCTATCTGTTTCGGCCCCATGAACAGAACCTTAAGAAACTGTTCAATTTCCCATTGTTGGTTCGCAATAAATCGACTACTCCGAGACCTTCCAACCTCATCGGTGTCTGCAAAGACAATTACTGTTGCCAAAGCACCAGTTATTTTCCCATAGAGTTCGTTGGTTTTTGACGGCAAAACCCGGTATTGGTAAAATAGAGCATGCATCCTTGTCACCTCGCGGGAAGTAGAAGATGAGGCAAAACCAGAAAACAGTGCCTAAAAAAAATCTTAACTGTTTTTGCGAGTACAGACGGTTACGACCTTGCGATTCATACGCTCTAAAAACTTAGAGAGCTTTTTCTCGGCATTTTTTATAACATTAGTTATTTTAACATCATCCACTGCGCCAACCACTGTACCGCAGGCAACACATTGAATAAGACAAAATTTCTGTCCGGTTTTGGTCGTCACAGCAACAGCTTCAAACTCATGATATTCGCATGATGGACATTTTGACCTGGCCATAGCAGTACCTACCTCTTTGGAATGTGAGCTTCCCATAAATCCACTCAACAGATGTAGACAAGGGGAATATCCTCTACTACAAAACAACAATTACAGAAGTTAAAGTCTATTATACAGCATAACGTTTATATGGCGTAGCTTCAAGATGGTCTTCTACATTTCCAGCCCTATGATCAAGCCCGCACTCACTCAAAGACTTTCAAAATGGAGAGCCTTTTAACATTGCGAACTTAAAATTACTTCCAGATAAGTGAACGTAGTGAGACCTTCGAAATACTTATCCTGTTTATCGGGATTAGATAAAAAATAATAATGACCAGAGTCAAATGCAATACCAGTCTCCCTCTTGCGCAATTCCTGTTCTATGCATTATCATCAAGTCGTCAGTACAGACAGGTCTATATAATATAATGCGTTTTATGAAACACCTACGCATTCTTTTTCAGATTTATATAAAAATATTGAATTCACGTAAAAAATGAAAGTCCTGCACCTTATCAGCCAGCACCCCGAGCAAACCGGCAGCGGTTACTACGTACAAAACATGATACAGCAGTGTCAGGCCAATGGGTATAAAGTTCATCTCCTGGCAGGTGTAAGTAATAACCAACTCCCCAATCTTCCCTTTATAGACAAGCAACACTGCAGCTTTCTGAGATTTGGCCATGATAGCCTAGATTTTGCTATCCCCGGCATGAGCGACTCCATGCCCTATCCCAGCACAAAGTTTTCGTCACTGACCGAGGCACAACTCAACACCTACTGTAATTGCTTTCAAGAGATTATCCTTCGTACTGTAAACGAATTCAGACCTGACATAATCCACAGCCACCACCTTTGGCTTGCATCATCCGTGGCAAAAAGAGTGTGTCCTGATGTTCCCATTGTCACCTCATGCCATTCCACCGACCTGCGGCAGTATCTTCAGCATGAGCACCTACGTCCCAGACTAGACAATATCAGTGAAATTGACCGGATTCTTGCGTTAAGTAACGATCAGAAACAACAGATTTCCCAAATTCACGGGGTGAACGGTGACAAAATTTCTATTGTTGGTGGAGGTTACGACGCAGACCGTTTTTTACCCGGTGAAAAAGAAAGCGCTCCACCTATCCAATTCCTCTATGCGGGCAAACTCTGTAATGCGAAGGGAGTTCCCTTCCTGCTTAGGGCTATGGCAAAACTCAATGATAAAAGGGTTCACCTCCACCTTGTTGGGGCCACCCCCGGTCCCGAAGGTGAGAAGTGTCTAGAGCTTGCAGCACACATGGCAGGTCAGGTTACTGTGCATGGTCCATTACCCCAGGAGGAACTTGCGAAACTAATGAGCAAGGCCCACATCTTCGTCCTACCCTCCTTTTTTGAAGGTGTACCTCTTGTACTGCTTGAAGCACTTGCCTCAGGTTGCAGAATACTCTGCACCAACCTGCCAGGATGCACTGAAATTCTAGGCAGAGCCAAACCTGATATTGTGAGATTTATTGAACTTCCTGAAATGTCAGATGTGGATAAAATAACTCAGGACCAGAGTGAGCCACTCATTGCGCGTATTGCGACTGGAATTGAAGATATGGCGAGAGTCGCTACCGAAAGCCCCGCATTTGAGCAGGAAAACGTTGCCAATCTAACGGATTTTTATAATTGGAAATCGGTCTTTTCCAGGGTTGAAAAAGACTATTTAGAAGTAACCGATTCATTTTAGAACAGGTGCGAAAAACTAAATGAGTAGCTTCTCACACTCATCAGAGAACGTAACACTGAGATCTCAACACTCTGCACACCATACGTTATGAGCCACTAGTGGAAATAGTTCTGCGTCCAATATATTTCTTTTTTACCTACCTATCTGATTCCTTAAACTGGAGTGCTACTGCGGCAATATCATCATGCATCTTAAATCGTGGGTAAATACTCAGGGCAGGGTCTGATCTCTGTAGCTTCCTCACATAATCCCTTAGCCCTTGGAGACCTCCTACTCTATATTGCTGCACAAGACCTGACCAGTCACTTGGTTGTTCCGGGGCTCTTTTGGGCAAATACAATCCATCGGTGAAAAGAAGAACATCAGTCACAGAAGATAAAGAGACACTACCATGGTTAAGAAAACGTATCGCCTCCGGTTCTCCATTAAGAACACCATAATCGCGATTCATTTGTAAACGGACTTTTCGAATCTGTGACCTAAGCTCATCATAGATTGAACTTGCTCTTGTTCCCCTAGAATTCAACTCTTTCCAAAGTGTCATAGTTTCACAATCAATATCCACTTCCGGGATAAGTAAACTATAGCTCCCATCTTCATGAATCAGGATAATTAATGAATCCCCTGTCTGGCAAAATTCTAACTGTGCCCCTGCAACCCGCACAACCGCCATACTCGTAGTCCAGAGGCTCTCCCGAGCACTCAGATCCTTACCTGCACTTGTCTGAGCAATTGCTATACGCCTGTTTGCCTCTACCGCAGTCTCAAATAGTGACTCTGTAGTATGCAAAAAACTATCATTTGCGATTTGCGCAGCCATACCGCCACCTGATAAGCCATTAAAAAGCTCCTTTGATCCAAGACTTGTTGCTCCATCAAAGACTCCATACAGATTTTCTCTTACTAACAAACGATCCTCGTTACTTTCTGCACTCCCCTGTTCATAGAGACTTGAAACCTTGTAGGCGGATGAATGGGCTTTGGCGCGACATAAAATATCTTCATTTAATGGCAAATACATAGTAGAACGTTCCTTTCAATTGAGTAATAATGCTTAATTATAGTGAGGTCTAAGTAGATTACCAATTGCAAGTTCCGATCAAAACAGCCCCATAAATCGGCAGAACCTATAGAACGAAAAAGTGAGCAGTGAATACAATAATAAAAACACCCAAAATTGCCTTCCAGGGAATGTTAGGCGCATATTCCGATCTTGCCTGTAGAGTTGCACGACCCAACTATCAGACACTCCCCTGTGTATCATTTGATGCTGCCTTTAGAGCTGTACGGGATGGGAAGGCTGACTATGCTATGATTCCCGTTGATAATACCCTTGCAGGAAGAGTGGCAGATGTGCACTACCTCATGCCCGAGGGACAACTCTCTATTGTGGGAGAGCATTTCCAACCTATCAGACATTGCGTTCTTGGTTTGAAAAACAGCGATTTCAGTCAACTTAAAGATCTGTATAGCCATGTTCACGCCATCCCCCAATGTAGACAATTTATCAAAGATAATAATCTCACCAGCCATGTTTGCGCCGACACAGCAACAGGAGCCGCTGATATTAAAAAATGGAACGACCCGACCAAGGCAGCAATTGCTTCAGAGCTCGCAGCAGAGATCTACGGTCTTGAAATTTTACAAAAAGATATTCAGGATGCAGACCACAACACCACTCGCTTTCTTATCCTGAAAAAAAACGCAGAACCACCAAAGTGGCAACCGGGCACCAGATACCTGACGAGCCTTGTTTTTGAAGTACGGAATATACCCGCCGCTCTCTATAAAGGTTTGGGAGGTTTTGCAACCAACAACGTACAAATGGTGAAGTTAGAAAGTTATGTGGATAAATATTTCCATGTGGCGAGATTCTATGCCGATGTGGAAGGACATATTGATGAACCTTCTCTGCAACGCGCCCTGGAAGAGCTACAGTTCTTTGCAAAAAAAGTTATGATTATGGGAACATACCCGGCACACCCTTTCCGGGATGCTGCACATTAACACTTTGCTGAAAACGCCCCAATAGATCATATCGTCTATTGGGGAGTATAGTGCTACTCTAGCCCCGGTAAATACTCACCGAGGCAATAGAGGAAAAAAGATATTAAGCAGTTGCCAACTCAGCCCGCATCTGAGCTTCACGATAGCTGGCTAAGTCCTCGATGCTGAGAACCACCATATCATGATTCTTGGCAAACTCAACAACGCCGGGTAATCGTGCCATGGTTCCATCAGGGTTTGTCAGCTCACAGAGGAGTCCTGATGGGGTAAGACCAGCCAGACGCATAAGATCGACAGTACCCTCGGTATGCCCTCTTCTCACCAACACCCCACCTTCCTGGGCCTTTAATGGAAACACATGTCCAGGACTACAGAGGTCTTCAGCTGTAGCATCATTCGCCACAGCGGCCTTCACGGTCTGTACCCTGTCTGCGGCCGAAACCCCTGTGGTTACACCTTCTTTTGCCTCTATGGAGATGGTAAACCCTGTACCATTTCGACTGGTGTTATCTGCAACCATCATGGGAAGCTTCAGGGTTTCAATCTTCTCTGCAGTAAGACAAAGGCATACAATTCCACTACCTTCCCTGATCATCATAGCCATCTGTTCCGAGTTCAGATGATCAGATGAAAAAATAAGATCTCCCTCATTTTCCCGATCTTCGTCATCCACCAACAACACACCGTGCCCTTGACGAAGGACTTCTATGGCTTTTTCAACACGACTCTTTGAGTCACCGAATTGTACTAATAGAGACTGATTCATGGTATTTTCTCCTTAAGTTACCAGAATCAGGGCGTAGAGAAGTACAGACCAGTGCCACCATGGCATAAAGATCTGTATTGGTACATGAGAACAACATGACATGATACCGTTTTAGCCTCTCCCATCCGGACTGTAACCGTCGGCTCTGGATTCGCACCAGATCTGCTTGACCCTGTATATATACAGGCGCTCGCGGGCTGTCCTTTACAGGAATCACCGCCGGTGGGGAATTTCGCCCCGCCCTGAGAATATGTCACACAGACCGAGATGGTCATGCAACACACTAAAAACGAATTATTAATGCAACAATCAAAGATTTTGACTTCCTTTTATTGGGAATATTTCAAATATCTTTGTGGTCATCATATGTACAAAGTTGGTGGTAGAAGTCAACTCTTAAGAATTTTCACATCTAAACATCTACCCACAATTTCCTTTTATCAAACTCTGTTAAGAGAACTCCAAATGGGCTAAATAATGACCGATTATTGTTTAAAGGAATCATTAGATGAACATCCCATTATAGTACCGCTCAAAAAAATACCCCCATGGTATCAAAAAGAAAACCATGGGGGCAAAAAATAGTTACGTCGATTCAGTGATATTAGTCTCTTGATCCACCAAAGAATCGAAGAAGCATCAAAAAGAGATTGATGAAATCGAGGTACAGAGTCAAAGCACCCATTATAGCACCCTTACGAATTGCCTCTTGTCCCTGAGACATAATACCATCTTCTCCGATTCGCTTAATCTTCTGAACATCATATGCGGTCAAACCGGTGAAGACAATCACACCGATCATTGAAACCACCCAGCTCACAGCAGAGCTTTGCAGAAAAATGTTTACAATTGAGGCAATGATTATACCTATTAGCCCCATAAAGAGAAAAGAACCCCATCCGGACAGATCTTTTTTAGTCACCAGACCATAGACAGACATGGCACCAAACATTCCTGCAGTAATGAAAAATGTTGCAGCAATAGAAGAGCTGGTATAGGCGAGAAAGATTACAGAAAGTGTCAAACCATTCAGCACTGAGTAACCAATAAACAGTCCTGAAGCTGTCGCTGCCTGAATTTTTGAAATACGGGCCGACAAATAAAAAACCAGGCCCAATTCCGCAAAAATAAGCACATAAAATAATGGACTACCAATTATTGAATAAGCAACCCCGCTAGCCGCTGTTAGATAAGCGACAACCCCTGTGATAGCGAGGCCTACAGCCATCCAGTTGAAGGTTTTAGCAAGAAAAGTTGTTGAAGCCGCCTGCCTTGCTTGGGCAACAGTCATTGAGCCTGCGTTTTCGTACATTCGAATTACTCCTCATCGATTAAAATGGTCTTATAATACCGTCTACCTTTCGTCATATACATATGCAACGTCGAAAGCGATATCAAATAAACAGTCATTATCTTAGCGTTTCTAATATGTAATCATTTTCCCAAAAAAGTGTGCTTTTTTCGTGTTTTTCATTGCTGATTTACCAAAAATCACATCAGCTACACCAGAAGTGGTCAAACTACCCAAATTACAAACGCTACAATCTTGAGATGTGGTGTACATTGCTGATATAGTAAAACACAACCACCACAAAACAACATGAGGAAAATACTATGCAAACCTGGTATATCGCCGTAAACGGCCAGCAACAGGGGCCATTTGATCGAAATTACATTCAGCAGGCTCTTGCCTCGGGACAATTCCCCCAATCAGCAATGGCCTGGACAGATGGTTACCCCAACTGGGTGCCAATATCTGAGGTAAATGACCTGCAACAAAACCCATTTGCAACACCACCACGAGCACCTGTTGGTCAAAGCCAATCGGCACATGAAATTGACTTCACCATCCACGGCAATGAAATGCAGTTCGTTGAAATTGAACTCGACCCGGGTGAAAGTACGGTTGCTGAGGCTGGTGCCATGATGTATATGACCGATGGCATCACCATGGAGACAGTCTTTGGTGACGGCAGCCAGCAATCTCAATCAGGCGGGCTGTTTGATAAAATGCTGGGTGCCGGTAAGCGACTGATCTCCGGAGAAAGCCTATTCACCACTGTTTTTACTCATCAGGGCCGTGGTAAAGCTCAGGTCGCCTTCGCCTCACCATATCCGGGGAAAATCATTCCGCTGGATTTAAAAGACTACCATGGTCAACTTGTCTGCCAAAAGGATGCGTTCCTCTGTGCGGCAAAAGGGGTCTCGCTTGGAATAGCATTCCAAAAGAAAATAGGAGTGGCTCTTTTTGGAGGAGAAGGATTCATAATGCAAAAACTTGAAGGAGATGGCCTGACCTTCGTCCATGCTGGTGGCACAATCATAGAAAGAGAACTTAAGGCCGGAGAAACGCTACGTGTTGATACAGGTTGTCTCGTTGCACTCACCCATTCCGTGCAATATGACATTGAGTTTGTAGGAGGTGTAAAATCCGCAATTTTTGGAGGAGAGGGATTTTTCTTTGCAACTCTACGGGGCCCAGGCCACGTCTGGCTGCAATCCCTTCCTTTCTCAAGACTTGCCGGAAGGATCCATGAGGCAACACCTCAAAATATGGGTTCAGGCGGTGTGGGTGAAGGGTCTGTTTTAGGGGAACTTGGGAATCTTTTTCAGCGCTAACTCGCACTCACGACGTACTCTGGCTTGGTGTCCCATTTACCGGAGTTACATTATCACCACTGCCCCTAACAGAATACTGGCCGATACATTCTTCAATCCATCGGCCAGTTACTCCTATAGTGTTACAGCTCTTCTTCAATAAACTTCTGCATTACTGTTGATATTTTTAATGCATCAGCTAACTCATCCAACCACTGACGTTCCTGGTCTGTATCTACAACAATGGTAGACGCCGCCAGACTATACATCGTCTGTGCCACCATTGGATTATTCACACTACGAGTAAGTTCATCAATGGTCTTAGGAGCATGAAGCTGCATGATAATATACTGTTTTTCTTCTTTATCAAGCCCCTGCTCCTGAAGTTTTTCAAGAATCCGACCCTCTTCTTCAGTGTCAAGTTCCCCATCCGCATGGGCTGCTGCAACCATTGTCTGTATAAGTGTTACAGCAAGATCCTGTTCCCCACTTCCGTCCACCGTAGCCCCTTGTGGTACTACAGGCATTTCAGGCATTTCAGGTGGAGTGACTGCTCCCCCTGGAATTGGAGGTGGAGTGCCTGACGCTTGTGATTGTGGTGGAACCGGTGGCATCGACTGGGGTGGAACATTACCCGCAATAGACTGTGATGGAGATGCACCTGATTGTTGTTTGTAAATTTCATAGGCGCCTACCCCCAATCCTATGGCAGTCATCAAACCCTTTCCAGACGTAAGACCTCCAATTAGCCCCCCTAAGAAATCATCACTCTTGTTACGCTTCTTCTTTTTTCCAGTTGATTGCATAGCACCGGACAACACCTTGCCAAGCAACTTTTCTGCATCAATCATATTCGTTTCTCCAATATCTGACCACCATACAACCAACACATTGTGAGCCTTTTGTAAAAGGCTCACGTTGTATTCGACTTATATTTTCCCACACACCTTAAGCATAATGGCATTTTGAATATGCATACGGTTTTCCGCTTCATCAAATATAATTGAAGCCTCGGACTCCAATACTGAGTCGGTGGTTTCGACCCCTCTTTCTGCAGGCAAACAGTGCATAAAGAAACTCTTTTTACCTGTGGCGGCCATCATCTCATCATTAACCTGAAACCCTTTAAAACGTTCTTTACGCTCATGAGCTTCCGCCTTCTGTCCCATGGAAGCCCAGACATCAGTGTATACAATGTCAGCATCTTTTACCGCTGCCATAGGATCATGGCTGATCTCAAGCTCTGAAAGACCAGCTTTTTTAGCGTCATTAAAGGTTTTCTCATCTGGTTCGTAATCACTCGGGCAGGCACAGACAAAATGCATTGGTAACCGTTCTGCCATTTTAAACCAGGAGTGAACAATATTATTTCCATCCCCTACATAGACAACCTTGAGGTCATCGAAATTTTTACGGTGCTCGAGGATAGTCAACATATCTGCCATAATCTGGCAGGGATGGTTATAATCGGTAAGTCCATTAATGACCGGGACAGATGAATACTCAGCCATAGTCAAAATATGCTCATGGGCAAAAAGTCGTGCCATAATTACATCATTATAGCCCGCAATTACCCGGGCAATATCTTTAACCGCCTCACGCTTACCAATGGAAATATCAGATGGTCCAAGATAAATAGCATGCCCGCCCATACGTGAAAATCCTGTTTCAAAAGAGATGCGGGTACGTGCAGATTCTTTGGTAAAGACCATTGCCATGGTGTGATCTTTGAATGGTTTGTAATCCTCACGACGCTTGAAACGCTCTTTTACCTCTTTTGCGATGGCAAATGTTTCATGAATTTCGTCTGCTGTAAAATCTGTTATATGCAAAAAGTCGCGCTTCAACGTTGTTTCTCCTTGTATTTGCTTCTCCGGCACGAATAACGTAGGCAGAAAGGAACAACTCCCCCCTCACTGCTGCTGACCGGCTCGATCTTCAGCGAACAAATATCTCTATTCGCTGACCAGTAAACGATTTAATGTAAAGAAAGACGATAGTAAGTCAAGTAAAATGGCACATTTCAGGGTGCTTTGAAAATTAATACTACGACAAAGACCGAGACATTTGTAAAATTTCCCCCTTACTTCTTCACATCCCTGGCTTGTCTTTTGATATGGAATTATATATACCCAAGATACCAGATAGCAAACCGAGCCTATCCTGAACACAAAAGAAAAATGTTAAAGAATCAAATTGTTGTCATTCGCGGCGGAGGTGATATCGCCACTGGAACCATTCACAGGCTCAATCGCTGTGGCTTTCGTGTACTCGTTCTCGAATCAGATGTCCCAACTGCGATCAGACGCACCGTCTCATATTGTGAAGCCATATATGATGGGCAATCAACCGTCGAAAATGTATCAGCAATACATGTTTCCACGATTGAACAGTGCACATCCGTCTGGGAAGACAATAAGGTAGCTGTGTTCATTGATCGGCTTGCAGGGTGTGTACAACAACTGCAGCCCCTTGCCGTCGTAGATGCCATTCTCGCCAAAAAAAACTACGGCACGACTATGGATATGGCACCTGTCACCATTGGACTCGGGCCTGGGTTTACAGCAGGAAAAGATGTACACGCAGTTATTGAAACTGCTCGTGGCCATAGCCTTGGAAGAATCATCCTCCAGGGAAAGGCACTCGCGAACACCGGCATACCAGGAACCATTGAGGGCTACAATAAAGAGCGAGTCATCTATGCCGGTAATAGTGGGACAATACAAATTATCCATGATATCGGAACTAAAGTAAGACGTGGTGACGTTATAGCCATGATTGACAACACTCCAGTTACAGCGCCTATCAATGGACTCATTAGGGGGATGATACGTAATAATTTCCGAGTCCATAAAGGACTGAAAATTTCAGATATTGACCCACGGACAGAGGAGCAGAACAACTGTTATACAATCTCTGACAAAGCCCGCTGTATAAGTGGTGGCGTACTTGAGGCACTGCTCTTTCTGTCCAATACTACAGACACCTGAAATCACATATAATCCAAAACCATACAATTAGTATAGTCACAGTTCCACCTGATCTTTATTGACAGGAAGCAAGATGTTGATATACTGCCCAAATTTGAATATTCTAAGTCTATAAATAATCCGTAGCATAATCTCGGACAGTATCCGCACACAATGACTTTCAAGCTGTTGTTGTTTTAAGATATTTTCTATAGATCAGTTAAAAACAATACAGATTCTAACAAAAACAGTTTACCACAATATTTTTTTACTCCCCCTATTCACCCAAGTTAAGGAAAGATCACCATGGCCCAAGATTCAAGGCTCGGCACCCCCGAGCAGCTCAGAGACCCGAACTATACTCCACCCCTTGCGTCTGCTATTCCATTAGGAATTCAGCACGTTTTGGCAATGTTTGTTTCAAATGTTACGCCTGCAATTATTGTAGCTGGTGCCGCTGGATTTGGTTTTGGCTCCAACTCCCCCGACTTTCACCATCTGATCTATATGATCCAGATGGCCATCCTCTTTGCCGGCGTTGCCACACTACTGCAAACCATCGGTTTTGGCCCAGTTGGAGCTAAACTTCCCATCGTCCAGGGTACCAGCTTTGCCTTTATCCCAATCATGATACCACTGGTTGCAGGAAAAGGCGTCGATGCAATGGCGGCCCTTATGGGTGGCGTGATAATTGGTGGAATTTTCCATGCATTTCTTGCCATGGGAATCGGTAAAATCCGTTTTGCCTTGCCACCACTTGTGACCGGACTCGTTGTAACCATGATAGGCCTGGCACTTGTAAAAGTAGGTATTCAGTATGCAGCGGGCGGTGTTCCTGCCATTGGAACCCCTGAGTACGGCAGCCTTAATAACTGGTTTGTGGCTCTGGTCGTTATTATCACCACCCTGGGTTTTAAATTCTTTACTCGTGGAATGTTCTCTGTCGCAGCGGTTCTGATTGGCCTTATCGTAGGATACATTGTTGCCTACTTTATGGGCATGGTCAGCTTTGCAAAAGTTGCCCACGCGGCACCCTTTGCACTTCCCAATCCTTTTCATTTCGGTTTTGAGTTCAGCTTTGCTGCAGTTATCGGATTTTGTCTCATGGCCTTTATTTCTGCCATTGAAACAGTCGGTGACGTGACCGGAATCACAAAGGGTGGCGCAGGGCGGGAAGCTACGGCAAAAGAGATTTCAGGTGCCACCTGGGCAGACGGTTTAGGTACTGCTCTTGCTGGTGTATTTGGTTCTTTACCAAACACCTCATTTTCCCAGAATGTTGGACTCATTGCCATGACAGGTGTTATGAGCCGTACCGTTGTGACCATCGGCGCACTGTTTTTGATTGTCTGCGGCCTTATCCCTAAAGTTGGTGCAGTTATCTCTACCATCCCCATTGAAGTTCTTGGTGGTGGAGTTATCGTCATGTTTGGAATGGTTGTAGCCGCCGGAATTTCCATGCTTTCCGATGTGGACTGGAATCGCCGCAACATGGTTATTTTCGCAATTTCAATCTCCATAGGCCTTGGACTTCAGCTAGAGCCTGGTGCCCTACAGCATCTTCCCGGTACAGCTAAGGTACTCTTTTCTTCCGGTCTTCTGCCTGCAGCCTTTCTTGCAATTTTCCTTAATCTGGTTTTACCTCAGGAGATCGCAAAGGACCAAACTCAAATGGTCTCAGGTGGACTAGCCAAAGATGAGAAGACAAAATAGCCGTCTATCAAAGCATCTATTAACATAACAAAGCCCTCTGTTCTTAAGCATAATCAGAACAGAGGGCTTTGTCTTTTCTTCAACCCGTCAGAGATAATCTTCCCATTGGGTAAAACTATCACAAATAGCTGTTACATCAGAACCTTTTGCAAGTGGCTCATCAGTCGTTTTTCAGCAGTAAATACAACAGGGCCATTCGTATATAGAGGCCATTAAGCGCCTGCTCAAAATATCTGGCTCGAGGATCATCATCAACCTCTGCCGGTATTTCATCAACCCGTGGCAGTGGATGCATAATGATCGCATCCTCTTTCATAGTCTCTACAATTTCTTTAGAAAGAATGTATTTACTCGCAGCAGCCTCATAATCATCTATGGAGTGAAATCGCTCTTTTTGCACTCGGGTCATGTAGATACAATCAGCCTCTTTGGCAACTTCTGCAAGGTCTGACTCTTCCCGCCATTGCACTTCATATTTATCGAGATATTCCTTAATATCAGCCTCCATCTTACACACAGAAGGGGATACGAAGATAATCTCAACACCCTCATACTTGGTCAGGAGATAACAGAGGGATCGAACCGTTCTTCCATAGCGTAGATCACCTACCATGGCAACCTTAAGACTTTTAAACTTGGGGAAGGTATCAACAATGGTATACATATCGAGTAAGGCCTGGGTTGGATGCTGGCCTGCACCATCCCCCGCATTGATGATAGGAATATCCGAGACCTCTGCTGCCCGTACGGCACTTCCAGCTTCATTATGGCGCATAACGATGACATCGGCATACCCATTCATGATTTTAGTGGAATCTGAAAGCGTTTCTCCCTTTGCTGCACTGGAAAATTCACGGGCATTTTCAGTTGTAATGACCGATCCACCCAGGCGCAAAATGGAACTCTCAAAAGAAAATCGAGTACGAGTGGAGGACTCATAAAAAAGCGAGGCCATGATTTTCCCGTCAAGCGCCTTTGCAAATTTTCGTTCTCCTGCAAGATCCGCCTTCATCTGATCTGCAACCTCGAACACAATCTCCAACAAATTACGATCGAATTGCTGGGATTCGACCACATGTTTGAAAGGAAGGGCTGTCATAGTTGTTCTCCTTACGTGTTTCTCTAACCCGCACTTCTTTACGGCACTATTTGATTCGGGCTAAGCGACTAGTATTATATAGTGAAAAAGCGATTACATCGTTTCATTGGGAAAAAAATTTAAACCGCTACAAACTATTACATACCGCCCAACACAACAAGGGTAAAACTCATCTTCCTATAAATTACATGCTATATATTATTCCTTAGGCTCGACAGAAACGAGTATGTTTTTCTGATGGGTCATTCCAGTGCTGGCTTTTGCTGTTAAGGTCACATGATATGTACCAGCCGACACAAAGGTGTGCGAAGCAATAGCACCTTTTGCCATTTCACCGTCACCAAAATTCCAGTCATAACTGTTCATAGGACCTACAAATTGTTTGGAATCAAACTTTATCTGCAGTGGGGCCTTACCTTCAAAGTCAACTTCTTCTACAACCTTCAAACTCTCCGGCAGCAACGCCTCATTTTCTCCTCCCGTAAAGGCAGTTAACAGTGATTGTTCTTTTGATTCTGAAGCGGTTGAAATACCATCCGATAAAGCAACAATTGTTACTCCAAATATACATAGAACAGCTGCTGCTATTTTTACTCTATTATTGTTCTTACCTTTTTTAATCATTTTCATGGCTGTAAATCCCTCAAGTCCTATGGCCTCATTATTTCAACAACCGTTCCTCTCCCGAAGAGGCTCCGCTTGTATGGCCTATATCTGAGCTCTGCCAGTGGCAGATACTGTTTCATATTTTCACTGAAAATAAGAAAGCAATTCACATGCCAAACCCTCAAAAACGCACTAGTCACTTATTTACAGTAACT
This sequence comes from Desulforhopalus glucosivorans, assembly GCF_054397165.1. NCBI lineage: Bacteria > Pseudomonadati > Thermodesulfobacteriota > Desulfobulbia > Desulfobulbales > Desulfocapsaceae > Desulforhopalus > Desulforhopalus glucosivorans. The sequence goes on along the minus strand of NZ_AP044854.1, from coordinate 4,792,595 downwards.
TAATCGACATACCACAATCGCATATCAACAATAATTGCACCTGATTCAGAACCATCTGAACTCTTTTTGCACTACCTGTGCCCCAAAAAAAAAGGTTTCAGCTTAACGCCGAAACCTTTGGAAGAAAAACATATGGAGAGAAACATTATCAGGCGACGAGATCCAACTGCTGCATGGTCACAACCTGACCCGTTTCCATAACCGCAAGACCAGTCTCTTTAACCTGACCGAGCATTACGTTATCGCTATCATTTACCGAAAACAAGGTTTCAACATGGCCAAGATAAAAAGCACCTACACCTGCCTGACCGAGTCCCATCAGCTGTTCTTCTCCAAGCTGATCCCTGGCCCAAATCCTTAAGCTATCATAGATATCATCATTTTCGTCGATCCAGTTATTTCCATCGGTATCGTATTCGGCCAGATCTGCGAAGCCGTCCCCGGACAATGCTCCAAAGAGTTCGCTTCCATCATTTATTTCCCCGTCGCCGTTTTTATCAAGGGCAAGAAATCCGCTTCCGGGACCCACAAAACCAATCTGATCCGACTGTCCATCTGCATCAATATCAAAGTGAAAATCCCTCTGAGTCACCTCAGCAGCACCTCCTGAGAAATTGACAACCAGAGGATCTTTCAGAGCATCACCAGCCCGAATGTTTACATTCTGCTCGCTATAAAATTCACGACTCATGGACAGGCTGACATTAAAATCAATTTCCCGGCCATCCTCTGTTTTAATAACTCCTGCACTTTGAAACTCGGTTTTTTCATATTCGTAGTGGGATTCATGGTAGTCATAGACCATTCCAAAACCCTCACTTTCTTCTGCTGGCACAACAGCTTCTCCTTCACTGGCTGCAACAACAGCGGATTCATCAAAATTGCCCTGATTTGCTGAAACAGGTTCAGCTATCTGAAATTTTCGTCCCGTAATCCTTTCAAACATGGCTTGAAGAACACGCATATTCAGACTTACAGTATTTTTTTGATCATCTGGTACTTCCATATCAGTCTCACTCACCTGACGGTTTCTCATATGACCGTGACGACCTAAAGAGACTTTATCGTTTCCCCGCTGAACCTGTTCAACGGACGAATTTAACTCACGTCCTCTACCTCTATTTGCTCTGGATATGCGTGGTTCTTTATCTCCATTCCAGACGGTGAGAGATTCACGTTTTTGATGCATTTCAACTGAAGTTCGCTCAGAAAAGAGCTGTATTGCTGAATCAGAAATTATCATTTTGGAGCCCTCCTTGGCTTTAATGTAGAATTCAAGCTATCTCAGTCATCCTTGACTAATAAAAGCTTTTCACACTTATCTCCATCGGCACCTTATAAAGATATCTTTAGGATGAAATAGAAAAAATGGAATTGTCCTTACAATGCCTAGCTGCCAAAAACCACAAACACACAATATTTTGTGTTGACTAAAAAAGCATATACCATATAATCAACATCAATCTATATTGGTGCGCTTTAGTCCTTAGAAATTCATTTCTCGAAGTATACGCTTATTTGTTTTTTATGAATGAATTTCGTGAAGGTACTTACCCCTTGATCAGGGCTAGAACAAGCGCGGCAACAGGGAACCTGGTGAAAATCCGGGACTGTCCCGCAGCGGTAAATGAAAACGACCACCATCAAAAGCACTGGACGATGTCTGGAAAGCGATGGTCAGTAGGCAAGTACAACCCAACGTTCATGAGTCCGAAAACCTGCCAATATTCCATACCCATCATTTTACAGCCTTCGTGGAAAGGGAGTAAACCATGTCACAAGTACTGCCGCAGCCCAAACCTTTTACCGCTATTTTTTCTGCTCTTTTTACTGGCGTGAAAAAAAGAAATCAGCAGATCGTTTCATTTGAATCTGAAAAAATTACCGAAGCCATCTGGAAAGCCGGCCAGGCAACTGATGAATTTGACAGACCAGAAGCAAAGAGGCTTACAATCAGAGTGCTTAACCTTGCCCAGGATCTCATTTCAACCAGTACACCATCAGTAGAAGATATTCAGGACCTTGTAGAAGAGACTCTTCTATACTCTCCCTATAAAAAGACAGCTAAGGCCTATATACTCTACCGGGATCAACGAACTAAAATGCGGGAGTTGATTGAACAAGCCGATATCCAGCTCATAGACAATTACCTCGACCGTCTCGACTGGCAGGTGGAAGAAAACAGTAATATGGCTTATTCGCTCCAGGGTCTTAACAACTATGTTGCCAATGAAATCAGCAAAAACTACTGGCTCCACAGGATTTATCCACAGGAAGTAAGTGCTGCCCATGAATGCGGAGACATTCACCTCCATGACCTCGGGCTTCTTTCAGTCTACTGCGTCGGATGGGACCTTCAAGACATACTGAAAAATGGATTTAGAGGAGTTGCAGGAAAAGCTGAGTCAGGGCCTGCCAAACACTTTCGCAGCGCTCTTGGCCAAATTGTGAATTTCTTCTATACCCTTCAGGGAGAAGCCGCTGGCGCCCAGGCTTTTTCAAGTTTTGATACTCTTCTTGCCCCATTTATCAGGGCGGATAAACTCAGCAAAAAAGAAACGCAGCAAGCAATTCAGGAGTTTATATTTAATCTCAATGTTCCTACCCGTGTGGGGTTTCAAACACCCTTCACTAACCTCACCATGGACTTACAACCACCAGCAGCTCTTGCTGCACAACCAGTGATAATTGGAGGAGTTGAACAGGCTGAAAAATATGGGGATTTCCAGCATGAAATGAACATGATTAACGAAGCATTTCTTGTGGTAATGTCTGGGGGCGATGCAAACTCAAGAGTCTTCACCTTTCCCATCCCTACCTACAATATCAGCGACGAATTCGACTGGGACAACAGTGACCTGGACTCACTCTGGCATGTCACTGCCAAATATGGCATCCCCTACTTTGCAAACTTCGTAAACTCCGATCTTTCAATGGATGATGCCCGGTCTATGTGCTGTCGTTTACGGCTTGACACCCGGGAACTGGAGAAACGGGGTGGAGGCCTCTTTGGTGCAAATCCACTTACTGGCTCCATCGGTGTTGTAACCATCAACCTTGCGGCCATTGGATTCCAGGCAAGCACCAGGGATGAGTTTTTTGAGATGTTACAAAAGCGTCTCCTAATTGCCAAAGACAGTCTTGAAATAAAACGTAAATCACTGGAACGGTACACAGAAAAAGGCCTCTACCCCTACACAAAATACTATCTAAGAAAGATCAAAGAACGCTTTACAACTTACTGGGACAACCATTTTTCAACCATTGGTATCATTGGAGCAAATGAAGCCGTACTTAACTTACTGGACACTGACATAGGTACAAAAAATGGTCAGGAGTTCGCCCTTGAGATTTTGCAATATATCAGAGAACAACTGCAAAATTTCCAGGAAGAAACCGGAAATCACTACAACCTTGAGGCCACCCCTGCAGAAGGAACCGGGTTCAGGCTTGCACAGCTGGACCAGAAGCGCTTCCCTGAGATGAGTGCAGGGCTGACAACTGAAACCAGCCCAACCATTCCAATTTACACCAACTCAACCCAACTTCCGGTTAACTATAGTGATGATATTTTTCATATCCTGAATTTACAAAATAACCTACAGGCTCAATATACCGGAGGGACAGTTCAACATGTATTTCTAGGGGAAGCCGCGCCGGATCCAAATGCTGTTAAACTTTTTATAAAATCAGTGTGCGAAAACTATCAGATACCATACTTCACCATTTCTCCATCATTTTCCATATGCCCAACCCATGGATATTTAAAGGGGGAAGTTGAGACCTGTACCACCTGCAACGAACCTACAGAAATATACTCGAGAGTTGTTGGATATATGCGGCCGGTTAAACAGTGGAACGCAGGAAAACGTGCCGAGTTTTCAAAGAGAAGCCATTACCAGATGGAGTCCTGCCCATGATAATTGGTGGCCTACAAAAACTATCTCTCTGCGATTATCCTGGAACTCCTGCAATAGTTATCTTCCTGCAAGGCTGCAATTTTGCCTGTCCATTCTGTCACAACAGGCCATTACTTGCGACAAGCGCTGGCCATTCATCATTAAGCGCCGAGGATGTCCTGGAGTATTTAGAAAAGCGGCGTACAACTGTCTCAGCAGTTGTTATCTCAGGGGGGGAACCAACAATACAGAAAGACCTTGTTTTCTTTGCAACTGCCATTAAAGCCTTGGGCTACAAGGTCAAACTTGACACCAATGGCAGCAAACCGGAGACCATTTTCAATCTGCTTAAACAAAACCTCATTGATTATATTGCGATGGATATAAAAGCACCGTGGGACAAATATGAACTCCTTGCTGGGACAGAGGTTAATCTCGAACGAATAAGAGAGAGTATCAACAGTATTGTAGAGAGTGGTTTACCCCACCACTTTAGGACAACCCACTTTTCACCAATGCTCTCAGAAGATGATCTCAGTCTAATTAAAACGTCCCTGCCGAAAAAATCCAGGTATGTCGTGCAACCATTTAAAATCAATGATCAATCAACAAATCTCCACTAAACACCTTGGCTTATTACAAATCTGAACACTAACCTATAGTAATCAAGATGCCCCTCAGGGTGAATCAACCTGAGGGGCATTTCATTGTTATCGTTCTATACAATCTATTTTCTGGCTAAGCTTAACCAGTGATCACTATCACTTGGTAACATCTCTTAAACGCTCAGCTTCTCTATACACATCCTCATAGGTATCAATATGGCCACAGGGATTTTCCCAATTATCTAGAGTATAGCTCCGGCCAAACTCTCTATGTTCACGTGGCACGGTTATGCCTCTAGGGCCACCACACTGAGGACAATTATTGAGTATTTCTACTTCAACAGGATAGTAGGTCACATCATCGCCACCATTCCATTTATCGTGGTACATTATTTTAACTTTCATAGCGTGATTTCGTTCCTTATTTCATCAATATGTTGTCAATACAGATATTTTATTTCACATAATATCCATTATTAATGGTGTAGACAAGACTAGCTGTGTCTAACCTGGATAACAAAGTTGATTGACGTAAATAGGGTAAATTAAAGAAAGGTTACTACCCGCCGTGGTATTGGAAATACCGGTAATCAAGGCAGAGAGAATCAGATAATTTTGGTTAGGAAAAGTCAAGAGTAGAACAGAAATATTACTTAAATTTACAACCGACCAACTCGCAAATATGAGGGTGAAAAACTTCTAGAATAGTTTGAAGTGCGCATTACCCTCAGAATCAATTCGGTTTTTTCTTACCTTTCTTAGCGACTGCTGCCAACAAGATAAGTCCAATACCCAGCAGGAGCATAGTCTCAGGCTCAGCTGTCGAATTACTAAGCTGGAATACTTGGGCCTGCCCACCCAAACTCTGACTGAAAGGGTTACTTATTTGAGAACCATAACTGCTTGTTGCGGTTCCAACTAGTAGCACAATGGTTGAGACAATAGATTTGAGATAATTGAATGCTTTTGTCATGGGGTCAGTTCTCCTTAAGCTTACGCTACATCTTCTGAGCATATAGTATTGCAAACTGAAGGCCACCCTACCGAACGACTCACAAAAACACCACCTAGAATGCTGTTTTCATTGCACATATAAGACAACAACTGAGACGACAAGAGATACTCGAACACAAAAGGAGTTCGCTATTCAGGAACACACGAATCTGCAGTTCGAAAAAACGAACAAAGAGTTACAATAAATAGACCTGAGCTACGATATTGTAGAAAATAATTAAGAATGACACAAAATATGGTCAGGTTTAATATAGTGATTGAGATACAATACGACTGATATTCTTTTTACTGTTCAACAGCCTTTTGGGTAAACCGCATCCCAACCTCAAAAACATTAGACTCAACCTTACTCGCCAGACACCACATTACAGAGCCTACAATACTGAGCGTTGCAGCATCGCCAGTTTCCCAAAGAGTCTTCCAATCAACTCCATCACCATCAAAAGCTGCCAGATCCAACTGAATAAGTAATGATGTATTTTTTTCCAAAGGCTCATCAGTTACAAATCTCAGACCAGCAACACTGTAATCAAGCATCGAACCTTTCAAGCTTTGTGTACCATTATCATCAACCTTGACTTTTGTGTAATGAAATTCATTTTCCTTTTCAATCCGATCAACTTCACGTCTCTCATTATTCATGCAATCTCCATTGATAAAGAATAATCAGTTCAAAAGCTTACTCCTAAGCTATCTGCAAAACGGAGATATTGAGCCGGGTGACCCCATACTCCAAGATGGTTGTTTTGCAAGTGGCACTCATTATCTTATATCACACGAGCATTATCTTTGGCCAATATAGTTAAGTAGAAACCCCACCAGACTCTTAATAGAGCAGAGAACAATGCTTGTAGCCGTGATTCATCTATACATCGTTTCAGGCAAGAAGTGGCCAGGGGCAAATTCTACTCAGATTGTGCCATATTCTTTTTCATTATATCGAATGCACGGGCCAAGTCTTTCTGAAAAAGCTGAATTACCTGGTAGTTGGTGTAAAACTTCCCTTTACAGTTGACCAACTCCATATCAGCCTCTGTGACTTTATTCCCTGCTTCCCCAGAGCGCACAATCTCGTAAGCAAAATAATCTTCAGAACAACTCTCCCACGCAATATTTCCCATATTCTCTTCAGGAACTTCCATTTCAAGAGTGTATTTATTCACTGAAGCATCAACACAACTAAAGAATGTTGCAAGAAGCTCTTTTGAGCTCTTACCAGCTGCCACCTTACTACCAAGGGCCTCATCGTCAATTGAATACGCAGGGGTAGTAAGCAATGCAAATGTGAGACTCAGTACTGTGGCAGTAAATAGCTTTTTCATAGTTCCCTCTTGTGGACATCTGAATATTATATAAATAGCTCTATCAATTAAAGAATATTTGTTCTTGTAGCAGTTACTCCTGAATATATCAAGAAACAACATTTCCCCGCCCCAATGGTCAAGAAAATGAGACTATTTCAGATTCCACAGGAGTCCTGGGTACAAAAATAAGCCCCAGGTGTGCTGATACTTCAAGGAAACACCTAATGTACCACGGAAAATTAATCTATACCTTATTCAGATATAACATAGCTGTTTTTCCCTTGCGCCTTAGCTGCGTACATCGCCTTGTCAGCTAATTCGATCAGCTTGTCTGTATCCATGTCTTTGCCAGCTAGAGCAATACCTATTGATGCAGAAACTGACGCTACCCCCTCAGACAGATTAAACGGTTGTTGCAACCTGTCGAGTACCTTTTGGCCAAGCCGACTCAGCTCCTCACTATTACCAGGTTCAAGAAGGAGAACAACGAATTCATCACCACCATGACGTGAGACAGTATCACTTTTCCTGAATACTGTATTTAAACGATCAGCCGTCTTAATAAGCAGCTGGTCCCCCGCCCCATGACCAAACTTATCATTAATGGCCTTAAACCCGTCCAGATCGATGAAGAAAAGGGCGACACCTCGCTGGGTACGAGCATTGACTTTCAGAGCTTTGTCAAGCCTATCAAAAAAGAGCGATCTATTAGCAAGACCGGTTAACTGATCGTGAGTGGCGAGTTGGCGTAGCTTTTTCTCCAGCAAAAACCTCTCTTGTATCTCAACCTGTAACTCCTTGGTACGTTCATCAACCCTTTCTTCAAGGTTATTCCGAACATCTTCCACCTGTTTCGCCATATCGTTGAAGCTTGAGCAGAGCTTATCTAATTCAACGATTGTTGTGTCCTCCTCAGGTGTGACCCGAACACTCTTTTTATTTTCTGCTAAATCAGAAGCTGCTGTAACTATGGAGAGAATTGGCTTGGAGATGAGTCTGGACAACCAAAAACCTATCAGAAGTGAACATAAGAAACCAATACCCCCAATGACAAAGGCAACTTTCTGAACCTCTATAGCACGCTCCTCAAGCTCTGAAATTGGTTGTGGAATCATTACCCCCCAACCGGTTGATGGAACAACGGAATAACCGGCGATCATATCTGCCTTAACTGCCGGAGAAAAAAACGTAATGACCCCTGTGCCTCCAGACATCATTTTTTGGGCCGGTGTAAGCTTGGAAATATCTTTCATCTCCGCCTGCCACTCCCCTTTTGGATGTGCCAGTAAACGACCTCGATGATCAATTATAGCTGCGTGTCCCTTTTCACCAAAAGTGACAGCTTTCTGAACTGTAACGATATAGTCTGTAGAGAGAGAGGCGATAACAGTCTCCCCAGAGGGTGCCCCAAAATAACGCAAATAGATGGCAGGCTTCCCCTTTTGATCTGGCATTACTCCTGACATCTGTATCTTACCAACAGTTTTCCAGTCCGTTTCATTCAATGCAGCCGCCACTCCCTGCAGTGGCAAGTAATTAACATTTCCGTAACGAAGCTGTTCGGTTTCTTCTAATCCTCCAACTGTGGCCACCATTGTGATCCCGATTGTCTTTAAAAGATGCCGATGTCCTGTATCAAGATTATCTTCTAAATGGTTACTAATATCAGTTATGATCGCCTCAACATCAACCGCATATCGTGTTAATGCACCTGTTAAATTCTGGGCGAGAAGCAGATGGATGTCATTTACAGAATTCAGTTCATTATCATAGGTACTCTGCTTTGACCAGATCGCTAGAAAAACAAGAGGTACAAGAGCTACAAAACTAAAAATACCTAATAAGGCTATCTTTAAACGGACGTTTATCATAATGGTCGTTTCGTAAATAGTTACATCAAAATTCAACACCTTTGAAGTAACTATATAACAACTTTCGCCATGCACAAAGCTCTGTACCTATTTTTGCCCAGAAACCCTATAGCGCAACATATCTGCCACCGCCAAGCCTATCGACGGGATGCACTGAAGCGCCCTCCATGATTTCTATCAGGTTAAGAGACAAATCTTTACACTGCTTTTATTTGCTTTTTTTCGATTCACTCTCGCAGAGGTAAGTAGTATTTACGTTTTGAACAACGTGTAAATTAGCACGCTGATCTACAAATGATAAGAAAACTTCTGAGCTTTTGATTTGGCAAATCCTTGTGGTAATAGGTAATAAAACAGGATAAAGTAGATCTAAAAATATAGCATTGCGTGGAGCTCTTTCACGTGCCTCATTTATTTGTAGTTATACTTTTTAAAAGGTGGATAAATGTCCAAGTATAAAAAAACAATTACTTCATTTTTTCTTATACTGTCAATCTCACTCAGCTCATCATCTATAGTTCACGCCGCAAAAGACAAGATCAGTCGCCTAGAACAACCTGACCCGGCAGTCATGACTGCTGATCTTGTTCTTTGCCGTCCTCTGGGATTTGTAGCATTGTTAGGTGGCACTGTCGTTTTCGTAGTTTCGTCCCCATTCTCTGCCCTAGGAGGTAATATCGACGAAGCCTGGGATAGCTTAGTTGTTATTCCCGCCGAGTACACATTCAGCCGTCCCCTCGGCCAGTTCGATTAAGAAAAAATAGTATTCTGAATATATTTTTGTGATTAGATATCTGCCTGTTCTTACTTTCTCGATATAACTAATGGCCTGTGTACGAGCCTTACCAAAAGCCGCGTGTGGATACTGCCCTATTGTTTTTCTGAATGTACGTCCTTCATGCCTCACTTCAGCTATCAGCTTGATAGATCCGGATGGATTCACTTTGCCTACAAAACCTTTTACCTCTGTGTCTCGAATGAAGTATGGAGTTAACTTTGGGTGAGCTGACTGGAGTATTCTTGCTGTAATGGTGATCATTCTAGCCGATCTCCTGGTAGATTTCTGGTAGATTAGAACGACATACTCTGAGGTGCTTTAGAGCTAAAGTCACCATCTTCGGACCCTACAAACAACAACAGCGTAACCCCTAGAATATCTAAGAATTACGCTGTCTTGGCATTGGTGCCGGAGGTCGGAATCGAACCAGAAACATATCACATATATTATCAGGAGCTTACCGGCCACAAAACAATTCGACTGCAAAAACACACCCGCCAGTACACCCTTTATGCATTTAATAGATCAGCGCTAAACATTTGCTTGGCCTATACACATAAAGCGCCCGACACGTCCCTAAATTAATTTGCAATATCCTGTGTGACTTACAATTAACTAAGAAGAAGATGAATCACCAGTGAAGAACTGTGGGGTAACTTATTCCTCGATAATCTGGTATCAATCTTTTACTATGTCACAAACCAATAAAGGCAAAGCCATTTCTGACTCTGCCTTGGTATTTCGAATTTTAGGAGTATTATTTTCTCTTTCTTCGTGCAACTCCTGCCAAACCAATCAAACCTGTACCAAAAAGAAGCATGGTAGTCGGTTCAGGTACAGGGGCAGCGATAATCTGGCTTTGTTTATATGATGTTGGGTCACCAATACTTTCTAAGTTCAATACCTTCACCGTACCAACCCCAGCCATAAGATCATCAGTATTAAAATTAGAGAACTTATAATCTACAAACGCCTTAATCTTTATTGCCTCTGCAGTCAAACTACCAGTGAATAAAGGAGAAGAAGCCCCAAATTCGCCTTCATAATTCCAGATTACCAATTGAACATCATTCGCCCGAGCTGCATCGGTTCTGATGATTTCGCTATCCGAACCGTATAAGTAATTCCAGAACAACCATTTAGTTTTGTTCGACAAGAAGTCTTTACCGTCAGCATCAGCGCCCCCACTGCCCAGCTCAGCATAATCAGCTACGTTAGCTATATTAAAACGAGTATCTAGAGATATATGCTCAGAATATTCTACACAAAAACTAGTAAATTGATCTATCGATTCAGTCCCACCATCAGCGTAGACTTCAATAAGAAATTCACCTCCTCCATTTGCACCTCCTTTTGTATCAGATGTACGAAAGAGTTTAACATCCTGGTCACTACTTGGCAAAGAGTGAGCCGTGCTACCAAATACAAAAACACAACCCAACATTACTAATAAAGTTAATAATTTTTTCATTTTTTACTCCATGCTATTACTTTTTCCATATTTTGTCCCAATGTTCACTCCTCACACTTTTGCAAACATCACGCCTAGGAGCTAATGTTTTTTGAAAAAAAAAATAACACAAACTGTTCCTGACACTTGAATGAAATAATTAGTAATCCAAAAATTAATAAAACACCAATTTCCACTACACGTTTTCCGGATAAATGACTATTTTCCTAAAAAGTGGAAAAGATCGCTTTCATTATGCAATAGTAGTTGCTTCTGTGAACAAAATGCTAACGCCCTATGTCTATTTCGCTGGTGTACCCATAAAAAGAGACACTTGGTCATGAATTTTATTCTCCATACTTTTATTAACCCGGCGGGCATTTACCCACACGCAGCATGTTTAATGGAAGGATGTTCAAAGTACTTTACGACCCTTGCCGGTTTTTTCTGTATCATTCTCATGTGACTTATCACCTTACCCTTTAAATCATCTTTACTTCTAGATGGAGATGATGTTCTTATTCCAGTTTTTAAGTCACAGTTCAAATACTCATCTGGGTTGAGATCTGGCGAGTACGCGGGCAAGTAAAACACCTCTATTTCACTGGAGTGTCTTTCCAGCCAGGCCTTGACTAATTTTGCGTGATGTACACGTAAATTATCTAGAATTACAAAGATCTTTCGCCCTGCATCTTTGATTAATCGTTTCAAAAAACGTAGTAACACACGTGCCCTCATATTTTGTTCATACATCATGAAACGAACCAGACCTTGATTGTTCACTGCAGAAATCATATTTAATGAAAACCGCTTCGCATTGATTACTACTGTTGGGGTTTTACCCTTGGGCGCATAACCACGGCTATGCTGACAATCATTTCTAATACCAGTCTCATCAGCCCAATAAATTTCTGCATTTTCAATTTTAGCCTGTTTCTTGATATTGGGATACGTGACATCCAACCATTGTTTTACAGCCTTAGGGCTTCGTTCATAAGCTCTTTTCAATGGCTTTTGCGGTGTGAACCCCCAACGCTTCATATAATCGCCTATAGTGCGAACAGCTATTTGCACCCGCCACATTTGATAGATTACTGACTGGATAGCTTTCCTGTTCCAAAGAGCGAAAGGAAGTTTTAACTGCTGGGGATTTTTCTCAACCAGTAACTTTTTAAGTACCGCCTCTTGTGCCTCCGTTAACAACCGTTGCTCAACAGAACCACGGCCTCTTTTTTTCAATTTGATGGCGGCATCACCGCCAGTATTCCATGCACGTATCCATGCACAAACAACTGTATAGTGAACACCAATTATGCTGGCTATATCTTTCCTTTTTGTACCTTCTCGGAAAAGCCGGATTGCCTGATCACGATTATGTTGCAAAACCTCTTTGGGTAGCTTTCTTGAGTCATGTTTTTTCATGTCCTCAATATAACATACTTATGAGTATTTGACCACCAGGTTAATAGCTCCCCCCAGGTCGCGAGCTGGTACACACAAAAGTTTTACTTGCAAGCCGGTGTAGGGAAAATCGTTAAATACAATTACCATCCCCCCACCCCAATAGAATAAGTGTGGTTCTAAACGATTACTTCTTACGAGAAATAGTAGTAGTAGGCTTAAAATATTTTTGTGATTAGAGACAGACTGCACACGAGAAATACCCTCATAGCTATTGGGTAGAAGGACCCGCGAAAATCCTTACATCATCTTCAAAAGGCTTATTTAGGGTGTAACTTACAGTGAAACCGCAGGGTATTTGTGCTGTTAACTTCAGTGTTAACCGGTGCAATGCAAACCAACAACTACACTTTATAATGTCTTCGCGTAGCTCCACCATCTTCTTGGTAATAGATGCTAGTGGCTTCTTAAGCCAATTTGAAAGGTAGAAGTGAACTACTTCCTGATAACACTTCAATGTGTTAGGCTTTAAGCGATCACCTTGGATGTAACTCTTTAAAAGAACCTCCAATGACATATCCACCTTTGCTTCAGCAGATTGACCTGTACAAACTTGCAGGATAAAGGCTAGTGCTCGCTTCCGTGCTTCTCCAATGGGTAGATGTGGATAATCACCTATCGTCTTTCTTACAGTTCTTCCTTGGTGCCGTACTTCTGCTATCCATCTAATAGAACCGGATGGATTAACCCTGACTCCAAAGCCTTTAACTTTTGCGTCTCTGATGAAGTATGCTGATTGCTTAGGAACTACTGATTGGAGTGTTCTGGTTGTGATAATTGTCATTCCATTCCTCACTACTGGTAGATTTCTAGTAGATTAGAATGACATACTTTGAGTACTACAGACCCTTGACTGAGATCCTTGATCGCCAGAAACAACAACAGCGTAACCCCAAATTACTTTGAGATTACGCTGTCTTGGCATTGGTGCCGGAGGTCGGAATCGAACCGACACGGAGTTGCCCCCGCGGGATTTTGAATCCCGTGCGTCTACCAGTTTCACCACTCCGGCTTAGGAGTTCGTTTATACTCCACTTTCCCGCGTATCGTCAAGGAGAAAAGACGCATCAATGCGTAAAGAATTAACGGAAATAAGTAGATCATGCAATGATTGCATTGTTTGTTATAATGCTGCACATCTTAATTGATTCAACGTCAAACGTAACTCTCCCGGCATCACCTCTCTACTCCCAACTCAATATCGGCAATACCTATCTATCAGCTGCAATTAATAGAAAATGGCTGTTTGACTTTTATATTAATTCCATTTAGTTAACAGAATTCTTTGTATTATATCAGAGATATGTTTTCTACTGAGTTACGGGATATTGACAGCATCAATTCAATAAGTTGTCTATCTTGCTGCCGAGAATCTTGTACGTGTGGCATCGACTCAAGACCTTAGTAATCCACCCCATCTTCCCCCTATCTTAGGAGCATTTAAATGTTAAAACGGTTTACAATTCTACTCTTATCAGCGTTACTCTTCAGTCCTCTTGCTGTAAATGCCAGCGCAGCTGACCAAACAGGCACAGGTATGCATATCTGGTTTGATACAGGCGGTCCAGTGGGTGGTACCTATAATACCGTTGTATACAACGGGGCAAAAGCTGCAGCTGAAGATATTGATGCAAAAATCACCTTCGTATACTCCGACTGGAGTCCTGAAAAGATGGTGGCAAATTTCAAAACTGGTCTTGCTGAAAAACCAACTGGTATAGTTGTCATGGGGCATCCTGGAGATGCTGCCTATGGCCCTTTCATTAAAGAAGCCCGAAAGAACGGAATCATTGTCACAGCAGTCGACACACCTCTACCAGAAACCCAGGCTGAATTCCAATCCCAGGGCTTTGGTTATATTGGTCCAGATGCATATAACCAGGGCACCAGCATGGCGAGAGAATGTATCCAGCGATTTGGCCTTAAAAAAGGTGACCGTGCATTTGTCTGGGGCCTCAAACGTCTTCCAACACGAGGCCTTCGCGCCACGGCAATTCTAGATGTCTTCGATAAAGAAGGATTGGTTGTGGATTATCTTGAGATTTCTCCAGAAGTCGACAAAGATCCATCCCTTGGCACACCAATTGTCGCAGGCTATATGGCCGCACATCCTGACTGTAAGGTTATGGTGATTGATCATGGCGCACTGACGGCACAGATGGAAAACTTTTTGAGAACTGCGGCTGTAAAACCAGAAGATATTAACGTAGCCGGCTTCTCACTTTCCCCAGCCACAGCTTCAGCGATCAAAAATGGTTATGTGGATCTTATTGGAGATGCTCAACCCTTTCTTCTTGGTTATTTTTCAGTCCTCCAGATTGCTCTCACTGAAAAATACGGTTTCTCCGGTCTCAACATTGATACCGGCGGTGGCTTTATCGGAGCTGACAACCTTTCATTGATCGAACCACTTGCTAAGAAAGGTCTCCGTTAAAAGAAACTCACATAACGACTAGAGCCTCGATCAAAGTAGACGCTCATATTTCATTTTCCCACTTCCAGATTTTCTGTCACTTATATCAGGAGATCTGGAAGTGGCAACTCCTATGCAAAAACCTCTGATAGAACTTACCGGAATAACCAAATCATACGGTCCTGTTTCTGCCCTAAAGGGTGTAGACCTGACCCTCTATGAAAACGAAATCATTGGCCTTATCGGAGATAATGGCGCGGGAAAATCGACCTTAATTAAGATTCTCGCAGGTGTTGAAAAATTTGATTCCGGCTACATGTCCTACCTCGGAAAGGCAATTCAGGCTAAAAAGCACAACGTAAGCACCGCACGCAGAATGGGAATTGAAACAGTCTTTCAAGATAAATCCCTCGGAGAATCTCAATCAATCTGGCGTAACTTTTTCATGGGTCGCCACCTTCACAATAAACTCGGTCTTATCCGCGTTGCCCATGAGAAAAAAGAATCCATGCGTGTACTTACAGAAATCATTGGTCTTCGTGGTGTTGGCATTTCTGCAAATGCTCCGGTTTCAGTACTATCTGGAGGAGAACGACAGGGCCTTGCCATCGGCAGAGCTATGTATTTTGATGCTAAAGTAGTTATCATGGATGAACCCACCACAGCGCTTGCCGTCAAAGAGGTAGGAAAGGTCCTGGGCTTTGTAAAAAACCTTAAGGCACAGGGGAAATCAGCAATTTTTGTTTCCCATAACCTCTATCATGTGTACGACGTCGCCGATCGTTTTCTCTTTTTCCAGCATGGAAAAATCAGCTCTGAACTGCGTAAAGAAGATGCGACTCCCAAGATCCTGATAGATACCCTTATGAAGTGCTCCTAATATGCAATCAATTGTTAATTACATGAAGTTTAATGCAGTACAGTGGACGATTACTTCTATTTTTATCCTCCTGCTTCTTGGCTTCATGTTCTTTGCTCCCCACACCTTCCTGCATTCCAGAATTTATATCGCCTATCTTTCGACCATTCCTTTTGCTGGAATGATTGCCATTGCGATGACTCTCGTTATCATCTCAGGTGATATCGATCTTTCTTTTCCCTCCGTGATGGCTGCAAGTGGCTTCACATTCGCAAAGACATATGCGCTCACCACTTCTCCTGAACTTGGTCTTGTAGCTGCTGTTACCACAGGCGCTCTTGCCGGCGCCCTTAATGGACTACTGGTCGTTGGCTTTAAGGTTCCCTCTATCATTGCAACCATCGGGACTCAATTCTTCTGGCGAGGCCTCACAGTACTTTTAGCCAGCGGTCTGGCACTGAACATGTCCGAAATTCGAGAGACAACCTTTCATTATATCATGGTGGGGCGCTGGTTTGACTGGCTACCCGCACAAGCCGTATGGTTTTCACTCCTTACTGCCTTATTCTGGCTGTTGTTAAACCGGCATATATTAGGTGATCATCTTCGATTTTGCGGAGATAACAGTAGTGCAGCCCAGATGATGGGGATTCCGGTTGCCAGGACACGGATTACTATTTTTGTCATCATGGGTATGATAACCGGGCTATCAGGCGCAATGGTCTGTATGGAAATGGCAAGTTGGTGGCCGACCCAGGGTGAAGGTTACATGCTCCTTGTTTTTGCCGCAGTCTTTGTAGGCGGAACTTCTGTCTTTGGCGGTCAGGGCACTATTTACGGAACCCTTATAGGTGCGATTATCATCGGAATGATAGAAGCCGGCATAATCAGTAGCGGACTTTCAGGTTTATGGACCCGAATGGTGTACGGTGTCGTCATTATTATTTCTGTGTCGGCCCACGCCTTTTTAACTCAATATGCAAAAAGATAATCATGGAAAATACACATCCTGCAATAGCTGAAGCACTTCTTCCTTTTAGTCGTTTGTCAGAAATCTGTCTGGCTCACCTTGCCGAGGCACCAGAACGTAACATTAAAGTTGCAGGAGTATACTGCGCCTTTGCCCCTGAAGAGATTATTCGAGGACTGGGGATGCTACCCGTCACCCTGTGCGGTAAGGATGAGAAGCCGATACCTACAGCTGAAACCCATTTACCAGCTGCCCTCTGCCCCCTTATCAAATCGAGCTATGGCTTTGCTCTTTCCGACACCTGTCCTTATTTTGCTGCCTCAAATGTCATCATTGGCGAGACAACCTGTGACGGAAAAAAGAAAATGTTTGAACTCATGGACAAGATTAAGCCGGTCCATGTGATGCAACTCCCCTATTCAGTTGACAATAATTCCGCAAGGTCACTGTGGCGTGATGAGGTAAACCGGCTCAAAATCTTTCTTGAAGGTGAAACAGGAAACACATTGACTGACGTCTGCCTCAAGGAGCAGATCGAGTTAATTAATAGTCGCAATTCAAAACTAATGACCCTTGCAAACGTCATGACAGCGCCATCCCCACCAATAAGTGGCAGGCAGGTCCTTCAAGTTATGGAGTCCCGAAATGTGGCAGTGGACATAGATAACTACAATCAGCTTATAGATAATCTTCTCAGTGCAATTGCCTCTGTACCAACAGACACCCAAAAAATACAAAAGCCAAGAATACTGATCACCGGTTGCCCGATGGGTTCAGGTTCGGATAAGGTCCTTAAGATAATTGAAGAACTTGGAGGATTAGTAGTCGCACAGGAACATTGTGGTGGGCTTAAAAGTATATTCCGTCATATCAATCCATCCTCCAATCTTATAAACTCACTCGCCGATCATTACCTGGAAACCCCTTGTGCCTGCATGAGTCCAAATAGTAGACGCTTAGATTACCTACAGACTCTCTGTACACAGTTTACGGTTGATGCTGTCATCGATGCCACTCTTCAAAACTGCCATCCATACACAGTAGAGCATACAAGTGTCGCAACTCGTATAGAAGACAAGGCTGACATTCCAGTCTTACACGTCAATACTGGCTATTCACCTTCAGACAGTGAACAGATACGAGTGAGGATTGAAGCATTACTTGAAATGCTATAGCTTTTAAAAGGTTGAATAGTAGAAGAGGGAAAAGAAGGGAGAGATAAAGGACACAATAAGCGGTACTAATTTAGTTACATAATTGCTTTATAGACCTTATACCTTTTCAAAACCTTATTCACATAGCGGCGGGTTTCTTTTATCTGGGGCACGCCACCTGTGCGGGCAACACGCCCGGGACCTGAGTTATACGCAGCAAGAGATAGTATCAGATCACCATCAAAGTTATCAAGCATCTTGCGAAAATAGCGGGTACCACCATCGATATTTTGCCGAGGATTAAAAGGGTTTGATACCCGTAGTTCTCTTGCGGTGGCAGGCATAAGCTGCATTAACCCCTGGGCTCCCTGGCTTGACACCGCCCTATGGTTAAAGTCCGATTCTACGTGGATAATTGCTTTAATCAGAGGGGGGTCAACTCGATAACGCCTTGCAATACGCTTTATCTCATAATCGTATTTTGACCGGTCTAACCGCCCTATACTGCGGGACTGATTTGACCACCTCGTATTCTTTTTCTTAAACGTATATTCTGTGCAGTTGGAACTATTGCGAACATTGGTAATGTTCACCTTTCCCGAGCTGTCCCGACAAAGAAACATTTCAGCATTAGCTTGCCCCAATCCAAAAAGCATTGGAGTAAGGCCAACACAACAACACAGAAGGACACAAACAATGTTCTTTGTGCCCTTATTATTTTTTCTGCTATGCGGGGGATGAATCATACGCATTTATTTGGTGCGCTTCTCCCAGTCGGCAAGAAACTGCTCGATACCGATATCGGTAAGAGGGTGTTTTGCCAATTGGTTGATAACCTTGAGAGGAATAGTAGCAATATCAGCACCAATCAGGGCAGAATCCATAACATGCTGTGGGCTGCGGATTGATGCAACGATGATTTCACTCTGGTATCCGTAGTTGTCATAGACCGTTACGATATCGCTGATAAGATCCATACCAGGAGTTCCGATATCATCTACACGACCAACAAAAGGGCTGACATAGCTTGCACCAGCTTTTGCTGCAAGCAGTGCCTGCGCTGAAGAGAAAACCAGTGTTACGTTGGTCTTGATACCTTCTGAGGTGAGTTGCTTTACTGCCTTAAGACCTTCAACAATCATAGGAATCTTGATAACGATGTTATCAGCTATTTTAGCAAGCTCTCTTGCCTCAGTGAGCATACCTTCCGCTTCAAGACTTACAACCTCAGCACTTACAGGACCATCTACAACTGAACAGATCTCTTTAATGATCTCTTCAAATGGCTTGTCCTCACGGGCGATCAGGGATGGATTTGTGGTAACACCATCCACCATACCCATATCAAGACCTTTTTTGATCTCTTCGATGTTAGCTGTATCAATAAAAAACTTCATTTGGAATCTCCTTGGTTTTTTCGATATGTATTGCAGCATTTTTTACTGCAAAAATAATGTGTTTCCCCATTCTGCTCCAACTGCACAGCCTGTTGTCGGGGGATGAGTTTTTTACATACTGGATCTTCTTCCAGGGTATCACTAGCGGCAAAGTCATTGCCGGGCTCTTTTACCGTAGAAGATCGGTCTTTTTTATTCTTAGACCCTCCAGCAATCAAGCGATACCCTATATAAATGAGGATCGCTATAATAATTATTCTAAGTGGACTCACGTCTAATACTCACAGTCAATATATCTTAATCGGTTGTAATAAAGCAAATTGCCATTAGTGGAAACTCCATAACAGCACTATAGCTCCCAGCTGCTACGACTGAGTTCCTGTTTTTCCAGGCGTCCATCTTTAAAGCATACAAACAGCCGTTCAATCATTTCAGCAGGAGTTTTCCCTGTTGTTTGATCCTTGTTCTCCGGAATCAGTTCTACCAGAGGTTCAAGCACAAAGAGCCTGCCGGAAATCTGGGGATGGGGAAGAGTCAACTCTTCGGTGTCCATTACAATATCCCCAAAATAGAGAAGATCAAGATCGAGACTCCGATCTTGATACCCTTCAACATTTTCGGGCCTTCTTCTACCAAATGCAGCTTCAATAGTCAGTAGGTTATGCAAAAGCTCAACGGGCGTGCTGGTGGTGGTAAGTTGTCCAACAGCATTAGTGAACCAGTTATCACTCTCCATACCAACAGGAGCACTGATGTATGGACTGGAAAGTTTGAGGCAATCAATGCCATCATACTGCCCGAGACTTCGCCAGGCGTCCTGCAAAGTTCTCTTACCATCACCAAGGTTTGAACCCAAACCTATATATGCCTTAATACCACTCATTAGGATTGCAAGCTGTTACAGATCTTCTAAACCGAGGACATCAAACATCGAATACACACCGTTCTCTTTACCTGCAAGCCATGCGGCCGCCGTGGCCGCACCTTTGGCAAAATGATCCCTGCTATGGGCTCGGTGGGTCAGTTCAATGCGTTCTCCGGGGCCTGCAAAATAGACAGTATGCTCACCTACAATGTCAGCTGCGCGGATGGCTTGAATACCGATCTCTTTCGGTTTTCGTTCCCCAATAATCCCGCTACGCTCGTAAACCCCAACCTCTTCAAGGTTTCGGTTTACACCTTCTGCGGCCATCTCACCAAGCTTCAAAGCAGTTCCAGATGGAGAATCCTTCTTCTTATTATGGTGAGCTTCTACAATCTCAATATCGTAGTCGTCGCCTAAGATTGCGGCAGTCTTTTTAACCAGTTTAAATAGAGCGTTAACACAGATAGACATATTAGGAGCCTGAACACATGGGAAGTTCCTGGCAAGCTCAGAAAGCTCATCAAGATTTTCTGCAGTAAGTCCCGTGGTACCAATCACCATTGCCCTGCCATGTTTTGCGGCAATCTTTGCAAACTCCATGGTGGCTTTATGAAAGGTAAAATCTATGATCACATCTCCATCATCAATGACAGACTCTAAACCTTCGCCAATAATGACTCCATTTTCCTTACCCAAGGCTATAAGTCCAGCATCCCGACCAATATCGGGGTGACCGGCCGCCTCAAAGGCTCCGGCATAGGTAAGTCCCGGGTGCTGGTCTACCATATAGGCCACTCGCTGACCCATTCGTCCTGCGGCACCCGCTATTATTACTTTTATCATGCTATATCACCTCAGTGATTGTTTATTCGCAAGGCACATGCTACACAAGCCCAAGCCCCACAAGTCCTTTTCTCAGGTTCTCAACGGCTCCTTCAGTCATTGGTGCTATGGGTAAACGTGGAGCTCCACTCTTCACCATACCCATCATCTCCAATGCCTTTTTAGCAGGCGCAGGACTCGGTGCACTGAACATCAGCTTCATCAGGTCATACATCTTGTAATGTAATTCATTGGCACTGGCAAGATCACCCTCAATGGCTGCTTCCATCATCTTTGCCATACCCTGGGGGTACACGTTTGAGATAACAGAAATAACCCCATGTCCACCAATACAAACGGTTGGCATACAGGTAAAATCATCTCCAGATAAAATAATAAAATCCTCAGGAGTCTTTCGAATTACATCTGTAACATGCTCAAGGCTGCCGGTGGCTTCCTTTATTCCGATAATATTTTCGATTTCGGCCAGCCGAGCCACGGTTTCAGCTGCCATGCTGACAACAGTCCGTCCCGGTACATTATAGAGAAATACTGGGATATCAACACTCTCTGCTATGGCTTTAAAATGGAGGAACATACCCTCCTGATCCGGCTTATTATAATATGGAACAACAGAGAGAACTGCATCAGCTCCACTTGCCTTGGCACTTTCAGTAAGCTCAATAGCTTCAAGAGTATTATTAGCACCGGTGCCTGCAATAACAGGGACACGACCGTTGACCGTCTTTACAGTAAGATCAATAACGCGCTTATGTTCATCAAACCCTATGGTAGCAGATTCTCCGGTAGTTCCGCAGGGAACAATACCGTGGGTACCATTGGCGATCTGAAATTCAATGAGGTCTATCAGACCCTGTTCATCGAGTTTCCCATCAATAAACGGTGTGACCAGCGCAACAAGTGCTCCGTGAAAATTCTTCATCATTTCTCCTCTTATAGTTTTGCCTAAAACCTCAGCACCGCTTATTGCATCAGCGCTTCAGGCGTCAGGTCACCGCTATAAATTATTCTCGTAGGTCCTTCCAGGTATACGCTCTCGACCAGAGGACCATCCTGTAGATTAAAATGTATTGTAAGACTCTGCCCCCCGGAGGTAACCACCTCCACAGGTGAATCCATTCCCTTATGCATTGCTGCATATATTGCCGCAGCAACAGTCCCTGTACCGCAGGCCATGGTCTCGTCCTCTACACCCCGTTCGTAGGTCCGGACCTTTATCGTCTTTTCATCAAGCACCGTGACAAAATTTGCATTGGTTCCATCAGGCTCAAACAACTCATGGAAACGTACCTTACGGCCCCATTGTTTGACAGGGGCAGCATCTGCGTCATCCAAAAATATGACCGCATGGGGAACACCCGTATTAACAAAGGTTACGGGATACTCAACATCATCAAGCCTTAAGGAAAGATCCAGACGAAAATCAAAGGGCTCAACCATCTTCACCCGAACATCTTCTTCCTTCTCACCAACTTCAGCTTCTATGATGCCTGCGATGGTCTCAAATCTCATCTCCCGTCCGCAGATATTATGACGGTAGGCAAAACGAGCAGCACAACGTGAGCCGTTGCCACACATTTCAGCAACAGATCCGTCAGCGTTATAAAAATTCCAGCTAAAATCGGCTTTATCTGAATTTTCTATTAAAATCAGACCGTCTGCACCTACGGAAAACATACGCCTGCAAACCATTTTGGCAAATTCCGGTTGCTTATCTAAGGGGATCAGCTGTTTACGATTGTCAATGACAACAAAATCGTTACCGGTTCCATTCATCTTCTCGAACGGGATTGGATAATTCAGGGTCATTAATTTACTCCTTATGAAAAACAGCACCAACAATGTGCCGCGTTATTCAACCAGCAATACAGTAGTCCGCGTAATCTCTCTTTGCGGCCTAGTCCGGGTTTCTCGGGCAAGTCCTCTAACAACATAGCCCTCTAACCGCATTTTACGGATAGAGGGCTAGAAAGACCATAACTAAAAGGGCTTCGAGTCAGCTAGTACCGTACGGTTGCTTCCCTCGATTTTTCACTTTCGTTTGGTGGATTTGCACTATCGATTGCAGTTATTGCATAGTAGTAACGTACATCACCGCTCACGTTTTTATCCACATACAACATGTATTCGGGTGCAATCTTGCCAAGAAGTTCATACTTGTCACTACTTGCGGCCCGTCTATATACCCTATAGCCCGCAATATCAGAGTCGTTTAATTTGTCCCAGAAAACCTTGGTTCCGACAGCCGTTGCCACTGCAGTTACACCGCTTGGAGCAACCGGTGGAGTCATATCTTTTGGAGTTACAACAACCTCCTTGGTTACTGCACCCTCTACGAGTTCATCTTCCAGTACCATGAGACTCTGTACAGTATAAAAGTACTTCGCCCCGTTTCTCACCTGAGTGTCGGTATATGTTGTACCATCAACTGGTTCACCAACATTGACATAGTCTTTTCCTCCCGCACTTCTCTTCACCTGATATTTAAGAGCCTTATCAAGCATCGAACCGTCAGAGAGTTTGGTTGCCGGCTGCCAACTCAGTACAACTTTTCTGTCTCCTGCAACTGCTGACAACGACGAAGGAGCCATGGCAGGTTGATACCAGACAAAGGTTACAATATTAGAGTCTTCACTTGCGGCAAGCCAGCTGGTCCGTGAGGCAACCTTATAAAAATATTTATATCCCGACTGCAGATCAGAGGTTTCATAGCTCGCTTTTCGTCTGATGTTCCTATCAAACGGAACACCACCTTCCACTTCAATGGCCTTACCAAAAGGAATAGGACAGCCGCTGCAAAAATCAGCAAGAGGAACCGCTGCTCTATAGAGGTCAAAGGATGATACATCCTCGATAACCGAGCCTTGAATAGTTTTAACCGGATAGGACCAGGTGAGTTGTAAGCCCTTGCCACTCACGTTATACAACAGATCCGAGATTGGCTCCGGAACTACAGTACTCGGTGGAACAGGCAAATCCTTATACCCACAGCCACTAACAAAAAGAAAAGATGCACCAAGAAGCAACGTACCCGCCACTCGTACCACGCTAGTCATGTTCATTATGCAATCCCCAATTGTTTCTCAGCAGCAACGACGGCTTCTTCAACCCTGATAAGCCCCGTTCCGCCCGCTGTAATTCGACTATTAACCGAACCTTCAATACTCAAGACCTTATACACATCGCTCTCTATGGTATCAGAAAACTGTGATAATTCTTCCATTGTAAGATCAGGAAGCTCCCGACCATTCTCAAGACAAAAAGCAACTGCTCTACCTACAATACCATGTGCTTCACGAAAGGGCACATTCTTCATAACAAGATAGTCAGCCAGATCGGTTGCCGTCATGCATCCGGACTGGGTGGCTTCAGCCATAGTATCCGTGTTAAAGGTCATATTTGCAAGTAATTCAGCCATAATACTTAGCGATGCCGTAACCGTGTCCACAGCATCGTATACTGGTTCCTGGGTCTCCTGGAGATCGCGATTATAGGTAAGAGGCAGGCCCTTAACAAGGGTGATGAGACTCATGAGACTACCAACCACCCGACCACTTTTGCCGCGGATCAGCTCAGGAATATCCGGATTCTTTTTTTGCGGCATAATGGAAGAGCCGGTACAAAAGGTGTCAGAGATATTCACAAAATCAAATTCCTGACTGGACCAGAGCACCAGTTCTTCTGACAGCCTTGAGAGATGCAGTTGAATAATGGTGCAAGTGCTTGCAAACTCAATGGCGTAATCCCGGTCTCCTGAGGTATCCATGGAGTTTGCAGTGATACCATCAAAGCCAAGAGCCTGAGAGGTCATTGCTCTATTAAGAGGCAAACCACTACCAGCCATGGCAGCGCATCCCAGGGGCGAGAGGTTAAGACGCTTGCGGCAATCTATCATCCGCTCCCGATCGCGACTAAACATCTCATAATAGGCCAGCATATGATGGGCAATCTGTACCGGCTGCGCTCTTTGCAGATGGGTATAGCCAGGCATCAATTGACCAAGATATTTTCTCGCCACAACAACAAAGGACCTTCGCACCGCATCGAGCAGCTCGACGATGTGATCGCACTCGTCGCGCAAATACATTTTAAAGTCAACAGCAACCTGATCATTACGGGAACGACCACTGTGCAGTTTTGCCCCTGCTGGTCCAATTCGATCAATAAGCGCTTTTTCGATATTCATATGAACATCCTCAAGTTCGCGCTTAAATTCGAAACTACCCGCATCGATCTCTTTTTCTATTGCAGTGAGGCCTTCAGTGATCGCCTTCAGCTCAACAGCTGAAAGAACACCACCCTCAGCCAGCATGGCAGCATGGGCCTTGCTCCCTGCTATATCATATTTATAGAGACGTGCATCATAGTGGATGGAAGCACTAAATGCCTCAAC
Organism: Desulforhopalus glucosivorans; assembly: GCF_054397165.1. Classification (NCBI taxonomy): domain Bacteria; kingdom Pseudomonadati; phylum Thermodesulfobacteriota; class Desulfobulbia; order Desulfobulbales; family Desulfocapsaceae; genus Desulforhopalus; species Desulforhopalus glucosivorans. Next base: position 4,767,319 of record NZ_AP044854.1, on the reverse strand, counting down.
GGAGGCGGCAGTACCTTCACTGAACCGCCCACCCCACATTTTCTCTGAACCGCTGTTATTATCTTTGCTCATAGCCTTTATTATTTTTGAAATCTATCCTGCAGTGCATTGATCTTAAGTCTCAGACCATTAAGTGCGATAAAGCCAGTGGCATCGCCCTGGTTGTATACCTGATCTTCTTCAAAGGTGGCAAAGCTTTCCTGATAGAGTGACTGGTCTGACTTACGACCAACTGAAAAACAATTTCCTTTATACAGTTTCAAGCGTACTGTTCCGTTCACAACAGTCTGGGTGTGATCCATAGTTGCCTGGAGCAATTCGCGCTCAGGAGAGAACCAGAAGCCGTTGTAAATGAGCTTTGAGTACTGGGGAACAAGAGAGTCACGGATTGCAAGTACCTCACGGTCAAGAGTAATACTCTCAAGATCTCTATGGGCGATACGAAGCAGTGTTCCACCGGGAGTCTCGTAGACACCCCTTGCCTTCATGCCAACAAATCTGTTCTCAACCATGTCGAGTCGACCGATACCGTTTGCTCCGGCAAGGCTGTTGAGCTTTTTAAAGAGCGGCAGAGGATCCATGGCGACACCATCAAGCGCCACTGGATTTCCGTTTCTAAACTCAACCTCAAGATAGGTTGGCTTGTCAGGTGCTTCTTCTGGTGAAACCGTGAACTTGAACATATCAGGATCAGGCTCATTCCATGGATCTTCAAGGATTCCACCCTCAAAGCTGATATGGAGCAGATTCTCATCACAGCTGTACGGGTTTTTCTTTGTGGTTGGAACCGGAACACCATGCTCTTTGGCAAAGAGCTCAAGTTTTGTTCTGGAGTTAAGATCCCAGGTTCTCCATGGTGCTACAATCTGAAGCTTTGGTGAAAGACCGATATAACCAAGCTCAAAACGAACCTGATCATTTCCCTTACCGGTGGCGCCATGACTCACTGCATCAGCACCCTCTTCCATGGCAATACGAACCTGCTCTTTAGCAATAAGTGGACGAGCAAGAGAGGTCCCCAAGAGATAAGAACCTTCATAAATTGCGTTGGCTCTAAAGGCTGGGAAGATATAGTCTTCAACAAACTCTTTCTGTAAATCTGAGATGATGACTTTAGAGGCCCCTGTTGCAAGCCCTTTAGCGCGGACTGCATCCCAATCTTCCTCCTGACCAATGTCTGCAGAATAGGCAACAACCTCACAGCCATATTCCTTTTCAAGCCACTTTAATATTACAGATGTATCCAGACCGCCGGAGTAGGCGAGCACTATTTTATTTATACCCATTTCAAAACCTCAGTGTAAAACCACTCAACGTTATAATTTTTATATATCATGTAGACAGGTTAAGACAATCTGTCCTTCATTCTTTCAAGTATCAATTAATGAGCACTGTTATGTGCCGAGCTACGTACATTTTCTAAAAAGAAAACATTTATAATTACATAAAAGAACAGCTATTTGCAAAACATTTTGTGAATTGGAACAGGCATCCGGTAGCTTTACCATAAAATCCACCCGGTTTTCTCATTAAAGGATGTTTTTTACAATAGGTGTAAACTACACAGTAATATCAGCCAGTACCTCACGAAGAACGGACAATATTTCATCAATTTCAGCTGTTGTAACAATAAGAGGTGGCACAAACCTGAGCACTGCATTGCCCGCGAAATTCATAAGATATCCACGTTCAAACATAGCATTAACAATGGCCGCACCCTGTGCTACCCCGTCTTCAGTGAGTACTGCTCCTACAATCAACCCCATCCCCCTACTGCCGGAGAGCAATTTCGGAAAGGAAGTAGCAAGCTCTGCTAACTCTGCTCTAAAATACCTGCCCTTTTCAAGCACGTCTGGCAGGAAGTTCTCCTCCAGCATAATCTTAAGCGTTGTTACACCGGCTGCTGCTGCCACAGGATTTCCACCAAAGGTAGATGCGTGGGTCCCGGGAACAAAGGCTGCCGCGATTTCATCTTTAGTCACCATAGCCCCTATGGGCAGGCCATTACCAAGGGCTTTGGCCATACTCATTATATCCGGCACGACACCAAGTTGTTCATGAGCAAAAAGAGTTCCAGTTCGCCCCATACCTGTCTGAATCTCATCAAATATCAGCAAAAGACCATGCTTATCACAAAGGGCCCTGATACCTTTGAGATATTCTCCATCAAGGGGTCGTACGCCACTCTCTCCCTGCAATGGTTCACAGAGAATTGCACAGGTTGTGTCATCCACCATGGCTTCAAGTGCCTGCAGATCACCAAATGGGGCATGACAAAAGCCTTCTGGAAGCGGCTCAAAACCTTCATGGAACTTTGGCTGACCCGTTGCAGCGACTGTGGCCAGGGTACGCCCATGAAAGGAACCAGCAAGGCTGATAATCTTATATCGTCCCTTAGCAGAACTTATTCTGGCAAGCTTTATGGCCGCTTCATTGGCCTCAGCCCCACTGTTACAGAAAAAAACCTTATCACCAAAGGAGTTTTCAACGATCAATTCCGCCAGCTCAATCTGGGGCTCAGTATAATAGAGGTTAGAAACGTGGACGAGTTTTTGTGCCTGCTGACAGATCGTCTCACTCACGCGGGGATGGCTATGGCCGAGGGCGCAGACTGCAATCCCTGAGAGAAAATCCAAATACTCTTTACCATCCGCATCGGTGAGTTTACATCCAATGCCACTTGTCATGGCGGCAGGATATCTTGCATAACTGCCAACAATGACAGCGTCTCCTCTTTTTTTCAGTTCTTCATTCATACTCATCTCAATAGATCTCCGTTCCAACGCCTTCTTTAGTAAACATCTCAAGCAAAATTGAATGCTCCACCCGACCGTCAACAATATAGGTTTTTGATACCCCGCGCTTCAATGCATCTTCACAACAGCGCACCTTCGGGATCATTCCGCCGGCAATGGTTCCATCCTCTATTAATTCTTCTACCTCTTTGCGCGACAGGGAGGTCAGTAGCTGCCCCGCCTTATCATTTACTCCAGGCACATCTGTTAAGAGCATCAGTTTTTCAGCAGAAAGAGCACCTGCAATGGCTCCAGCCACAAGATCTGCATTAATATTAAAGGCTCTTCCATCTTCGCCAACCCCCACAGGGGCAATCACAGGTATAAAATCATTGGTGTAGAGACTTTCAATAATTCCCGTATTCACCTTTGTAACCTGACCAACACGCCCAAGGTCGATCAACTCCGGTGGGGCCTTGCCCTCACTTTCATTTTTTTTCTTAGAGCTAACCTTCAGTTTTTCGGCACAAACGAGATCGCCATCGCGACCTGAAAGTCCAACAGCCTTCCCACCACAGTGGTTAATCAGACCAACAATCTCCTTATTAACCTTACCGACCAGGACCATTTCCACAACATCCATGGTTTCTCCGTCGGTTACCCGCATACCTTCGACATAACTGGGTTTAATATCCAAACGATCGAGCAGGGTGTTAATCTGAGGACCACCACCATGAACAATGACAGGATTAATACCAATCTGCTTGAGTAGTATAACGTTCAAGGCAAACTGCTTTTTCAAATGGTCATCGACCATGGCGTGGCCACCATATTTTATAACGATGGTCTTACGCCGAAACTCCTGCATAAACGGAAGGGCATCAATGAGGACCTTTGCTTTTTCAATACTTTCCTGAACAGTTTTTGCCATATCAATACTTTCGATCAGCAGATCGATCCTTATAATTATTTTGAAAAGATATAAGCCGGGACGCAACAGAGGTGGACAGCTGATTCTGGGGGAGTATTGTAATGGGAACTATAATGTAAGTAAAGTACTGTTTACTGAGTATCCACACCATTGCTTTACATTTACTTCACCTTACGCTACCATGGGCTCGGTATTCTATTGAGGCTGAACTTTATCACATTAACTGTGGGGAGTCCCGATGAAATTTAACAAAAATTGTCCGTTAATCATTGCTGGGCATCTTGTTACTTTATTGTTTTTTTTGACAATTGGCATAGCTATTGCCGACGATGCACCAATCCATATTGAAGCCAACCACATGACTTCAACTGAGAAAAGTAACTCAGTCATTTTCACAGGCGATGTCGATGCAAAACAGGCCGACGTCCGAATCCGCTCTGATAAGATGACAGTTTATTATACCCCTAAAGAGGCTGCACCAAAGACCAAAGGCAAGACAGAAAAAGGCGCCAGCCAACAGGTTGAGAAGATGATCTGCACAGGTAATGTGGAGGTCACAAGAGCCGAGTGGCTTGGTACTTCTAAAAAAATGGTCTACCTCTCAAAAGAGAGACAGGTTATACTTACAGGAAACGCTAAGGCATGGCAGGGCCAGAATATGGTGAGTGGTGACAAGATCATCTACTATCTCGATGAAGGCCGTTCAGAAGTTGTTGGTGAAAGAACATCAACCACTATCAGTGAGAATGAGAGCGGAAAGAAAAAGCCTTCGCGGGTCAATATGACTATTCTTCAAAAATAAAGAAAGAGCCAAATTCAGATGTCACTGCTTGAAACAAGAAATATTGTAAAACGTTACGGCCCCAGAACAGTTGTAGATGGAGTAAGCCTGCAGGTGCAAACGGGTGCTGTTGTTGGCCTGCTCGGCCCCAATGGAGCCGGGAAAACCACAACGTTTTACTCTATTGCCGGTTTTATACGACCCAATAAAGGAAATATCATACTCGCAGGAGAGGTTATCACGAACCTCCCCATTCATAAAAGGGCTCTGCGGGGGATATCATATTTGGCGCAGGAACCTTCGGTATTTAAAAAGCTCACTGTGGAAGAAAATGTCCGCATCATCCTTGAGCCCTTAGGACACTCAAAAAGAGAAATTGATCTTCGTATCGATGAGTTGATGGCCGACTTAGGTATTGAATATCTCAGAAACAACAAAGGCCACGCCCTTTCAGGCGGTGAACGACGCCGAGTAGAAATTATGCGAGCCCTTTCAACCAGGCCGCAATTTATTCTACTTGATGAGCCCTTCGCAGGTATTGATCCACTTGCAGTTGGCGAATTGCAGAAACTGATTTTCAGTCTTAAAGATAAGGGACTGGGAATACTAATTTCTGATCATAATGTACGTGAGACTTTACAGGTGTGTGACTTCGCATATATCATGAATGCAGGACAAGTCCTCACCAGCGGCGTCGCCGACGATATTATCGAGAGCGAAGTTGCACGCAAGATGTACCTTGGTGAAAATTTTCATATGTAATCTAAATTTTGCAATTGACTACTCGGAGTCTGCGTTTACCTGCCGGAGATGCGAGGCAGCGACGCTGAAGACCTATAAATATACTTCTAAGCTTCGCTAACAAAGCAGATTCGGTGAAATTGTCAATCACGAAGGAGAGCAAATAACAGGAAAAAATGAGTCCCCCAAATGATTATGACGAATGCAACATCTTGTTTTATAATAACAAATCATTTTCCTGTTATTTACGCATGCAAGATTTAGGTGTGATGTAACCCCGATAAACGGGATAAGTACCATATTGCTATCTTTACAATTTTATTTTAAATGAGCTCCTAGCTTTCTTTTTTATGACAACTATTCTGAATTAAGGTACGAACACCCCACAAGGGGGGTATAAGTGCCTTGGTGGTAAGAGTAAACTTAGGATTTCAAAAACAATTCCTTAGTTTCTTGTTTTTTTATGACAGGCTTTCAGGAGTAAGGCACTAAATGGCCCTCGAATTAAGACAACAGCTTAAACTCACACAAAAACTGGTTATGACGCAACAGTTGCGTCAGGCGATCAAACTCCTGCAGCTCAACAGACTCGAGCTTTCCGATGCCCTGCAGGCGGAGATCGAACAAAACCCTGCTCTTGAAGAGGATTTTTCCAGCCAGGATAAGATTGCCGAAAACACTGCCTCCCTCTCGTCCACCACTGAAGTTACAGGGCCGGCTGCGGAAGCTGATGTTACAGAAGGTTTTAAGGTCACAGAAACCCTTGGAGATGTAAACTGGGAAGATTATTCCAACAATTTTGACAGCAACTTCTCTTTTGCCAAAGAAACACCACCGGCTGACGCCCCATCCCAATTTGAATTTATCTCTGAAAAACCTGGCCTTCTGGCCTACCTACAGTGGCAGTTAGCTCATGCCGATCTGGATAAAGATGAATGGGAAATTGCCCTTTATGTCATAGGCAATCTGAATCGATATGGATTTTTAGAAGTGGATATCGAGCAGATCATGGAGTACACCAACTGTGAGCATGATGATGCAGAATATATTATTGAGGTCATTCAGGACCTCGATCCTCCTGGCATCTGTGCCCGAGACGTGAGTGAATCTCTCTATCTGCAACTTGAGAGAATGGGTAAGGAAAACAGCCTTGCCGCAATCATTGTCCGCGACCACCTTCCATTTCTTGAAACCAGAAACTTTAAAGCACTTTCCAGAGCAACCGGTAAAAAACGACCTGAGCTTGAAAGAGCCGTCAGCTTTATCGTTGCTGAACTCACCCCATATCCAGGACTCCCTTACGCCACAGAAGAAACAAATTATGTTGTTCCCGATGTGTATGTGAAAAAGATAGACGGAGAATATGTCATCTCCCTCAACGATGATGACCTGCCCCGCCTCAAGCTCTCTTCGGCCTATCAGGAACTGCTGAAAAATGATAAAACCATGGAGAAAGAGTCCAGACAGTATTTGAGTACTAAGATGAAGAACGCTGACTGGTTTATCAAGTCACTGTACCAGCGTCAGCGAACAATTTATAAGGTCATGGAGTCGATCCTACGATTCCAGTATGACTTTTTCGAAAAGGGTCCGGAACATCTCAAACCACTCATCCTAAAAGATGTGGCTGATGATATTGAGATGCATGAATCCACGGTAAGTAGGGTTACTTCAAACAAATATACCCATACTCCCCAGGGGATTTATGAGTTGAAGTACTTCTTTTCTACTGCCATTCCAAGGGAAGGCGGTGATTCCATGGCTGCGGAATCAATAAAAACAATAATCCGCAGAATGATTCAGGATGAAGATAAAAAATCTCCATTAAGTGACAACGCCATCTCACTTAAACTGGCAGAAAAAGACATAAAGATCGCAAGAAGAACTGTTGCAAAGTACAGAGAACAACTCAAAATTTTACCTGTAAAACATCGTCGCCACGCAAAGTAGCACCCTTGTGCTCACGACTCCTCTCCACACTTGCAAGGCTTCCTATTTCAAAATATTGTCCCTGTTGTTAATGTAAAGGTACCGTAAAACAAGTATCAGCCGCCCGTCTAACCGAGACATCGTCGGTTTGATATTTTTTCAAAAAGGGTGATACTGCCCGATCTTTTATGGTATCATGTCGCTACTGCTGTATTGATGGACCCGTTATATCACCTTACAATCTGGGGATTTTAAATCCTTTTAGTATCATACTTTGGAAAGGTTCTAGTCAAACAAACAAGAAATCCGAAGTTTATCTTGAAATCAAAAAGTTTGGATAAGCACCATGATACTTATCCCGGCTTTTTTCCCGTTAACCGGGGTTAGATATTAATTTTATAGGAGATTGAAACAATGAAGTACGCTTTTATCGCAATGCTTGCAGTCTATCTTGTAACCTTCGGCTGTAATCCCAAATCCGAAGAAGAACATTCAGCCCCTGAGAAAAAAGTGGAACATGCAAGTGTTGAGTCAGCACCAGCAACTCCAGCTCCACCTACCAATGTTCATGTTAAAACCGAAGTTTCTACCACTGAAACTGAAAAAGCTGCGGCAGCTACTGAAGTCGCCCAGGCTGAACCAGAAGCTCACGTTGAAACTGCGACTGAGGCTAAACCAGTAGTTGCAGAAAAAGTCGAAGAGAACGCTGATAACCAATGGCAGGTTATTGCCCACAACGCGGCAACCACAGTACTTGCTCTCATGAACGATGATACTGCCCAGGATGAGCCTGCAAAAGTTGAAGCCGTTGTGGAAACTGTAGAAGCAGATAAGACAGTTGCCAAGAATAGTGCTGCCCAGCCACCATGCGCAACACCAGGAACTCCTTGTCCCAAAAAAGATTCGGCAACTCCCTGTGTAAAGGCAGGAGAACCTTGTCCTAAGGCTGGCACAGTTGCTCCCTGTGGTAAGAACATCCCACAGGATGCTAAAGGACAGCCTCCTTGCATGAAGCGTGAACCTGTGGCAAAAGGATCTGCAGCTCCTGTTGAAGAACCAGAGCTCAGTGAACCAATGATGAATCTGGTCAATGCTACCAACGATATGGTTGCAATCACAAGACAGCTCGTCATTGCCACCCAACAGATGCTCTCTGCCTCAAAAGAGGTTGCCGTTGAAGTCATCGATTCAGGAAAGGATGCATTGGAAGCCTCCAAACCTGCCGTTCAAAATGCTGTAAATGAGCAGGAAATAATTGAGACCGTGAAAGAAGTTGTTGCCGCCACCAAAGAGGCTTACGAAGCGACCTCTGAAGCACTTTCCAACGCACTTGAAGCAAAAGAAGCTGCTCCAGCTGTAGAAGCAGCACCCAAGCAATAATCTGTCTCGTTCGATACGCCATCAGATAGTATCACTTTTTACTATCTGATGGCAGTTCTCCGCCCCACTCCTTCACTCACCACCTCCTTGTCATTTTCACTTCCGTAAAGTTGTCAGGCAAGTTATCGTTGCCAAAGCTGTTATCGCCAATTATTATCTGCCAAACATCCGAACGAAAAATTATACTTTAAACTCAGACCTGCCAATTCGGTTATGCAAATACCAAAGAATACTCAAATTTTACCGTTTCTTTCAAAGGGCTTAGTACTCCTCAGTCTTATCATTTTACTCAGCTCATGCTCAGGCTCCATCACAAGCCACTTCCTTGGTCCTATAACAGGGAATTTACAGCAACAGACTGACATAAACCTCGTATGCGAAGGTGCTCCATCCTATCTTTTACTCCTTGATTCAATGCTTGTCTCGAACCCTGAAGATACATCTCTGCTACTCACAGCAACCAAGGCATATAACGGGTTTGGTACAGCACTTCTGGAATGTGATGCAAGCGACAGTCGAATTGCTGCGGCCACTGCTAAATCCCGTCTGTATGGGATACGCCTGCTCAGCCACTATCTTCCACTTAATGCGTCAGGTCTGTACACACGCACTGCTGGAGAAAAGGGGTTTGATCTCGAGTTAGGTGAGCTGGATGATTCAGATATGGAAGATGTTTTCTGGGGTGCCTTTGGCTGGCTTGCCTGGGTCCAGAGCCAGAAAGGCTCTCCCGCCTCCATTGCCGACATGGCAGTTATTGAAAAAATCATGACACGCTTGCTCGCCATTGATGAAAGCTATCAGGGGGGAAGCATTCACCTCTTTTTTGGTGCCTACCATGCCCTTAAGCCAGCAATGTTTGGAGGCAAACCTGAGCTGAGTCGCGACCATTTTGAAAAGGCCCTGGTTCTTTCTAAGCGTCAGTTCCTCATCACCCAGACCACCTATGCACAGACCTATGCACGCAGTACCTTCAATCAGGAACTACACGATCAATTACTTAATGAAGTTCTCGCATTCACAATAAGTGATGCGCCCGAATTTGCCCTTACAAATCAAATTGCTAAAAAAAGAGCCAAAAAGTTGCTAGAAGAAAACTATTTTGGTGATTAAGATAGGCTGGCTTTAATCTGGACCATACAAATATCGTTACAACTCATTTTTCTAAATACAAAACATAGTTAATAGTTTTGCTGCGAAACACCACGTGGAGAATAGTATGAAGCAACGTATTGCTCTGACAACATTACTGGCGCTTATCTTTACCCTGCTCAGTTCCCTGGCACAAGCCGGCCCTAAGTACCTCTTCAAGGTTGCTACTCTTGCACCTGCTGGCTCTGTCTGGATTCAGGAGTTTGAAAAGTTTTCAGATCAAATCTTCCAAGATACCGATGGTGAAGTAAAGTTTCGTATCTACCCCGGAGGTGTCATGGGGGATGACCAGGCCATGCTTCGTAAGATGCGGGTGGGCCAACTCCATGGCGGTGGTTTTACTATGACCGGAGTCTCTCTTCAAGTTCCGGATTTCAGAGTAATGGGGATTCCATTTCTTTTGGAGTCCTACGAGGAAGTGGACTTTGTACGTAAGGGCCTGATGCCTGAATTTGTTAAACAGTTCCGCGAGAATGGGCTTGAGTTTATCTCCATGACAGAGGTTGGCTTCATCTACGCCATGTCCACAAAGCCTGTCAATAATTACGCAATGTTTAAATCTACCAAAAACTGGAGTCCCACCGGAGACCCTATCTCCGAGGAGTTCATGAAGTCTCTTGGTATTACTCCAACATCTCTGACTATCCCTGACGTTCTCTCTTCTTTACAGAGTGGGCTTATCGAGACGGTGTACAACTCATATTATGGTTCAATTATCATGCAGTGGTTCACCAAGGCCCAGTATATTGTGGACTTTCCCTATGGTTACGCCTACGGAGTTTTTGCAGTCAGTTCTAAAAAATTCAACAAACTGCCCCAGACCCATAAAGATGTAATTCATCGGGCCGGGGATAAATACTTCCCTATCCTTCTTAAGGAAACTCGTAAAAGCAACGAAGAGTCAAAACGAGTTCTTAAGGAGAGGGGGAATGAGTTTCTTACTCTGGATGATGAAACCATCACCATTCTAAAAAAACAACGGGATGTATCCGTGGAAAAACTTATCCCAAATGCAGTTTCCGCTGATATTTACAAGAAAACCAAAGATCTGATTGATGAATACCGTGGCCAAAAATAAAATAGAGACCACCCCTCTCATCTATTCACTGCCGACGGATGGTGGCCTGCTTAAAGTCATGGACAAAACTGAAGACCTGCTTCTGTCTCTCGTCCTACTCTCTATGATTCTGTTGGCATGCACCCAGATATTTTTGCGGACCTTTCTCTCCAGCGGTCTGCTGTGGGCTGATCCGCTCCTCAGGTATCTTGTGCTATGGAGCGGACTTTTAGGGGCAGTTGCAGCCACCGGCCAGGGAAAACACATAGCTCTTGATATAGTTGGCAGAAAAATGCCAAAATCAATTGCCCCCTGGCTGGCGCTCATTACCCATGTTTTCTGCTGCCTTGTATCTGCAGGCCTTACCTGGGCAGGAGTCATTTTTATTCAGGGTGAGCTGGAATTCTCGACAATGGGTCCACTCTCGGTTCCCCTCTGGTTCTGGAACGGTATTTTCCCGGTATCCTTTGGCCTGATTTTTTTTAAATATCTCTTTTTAAGTTATCTGCAGTTCAACCAGATCCTCCGGACTAAAAACGTCAAAGGATCTGAACTGTAATGAGTATAGTTAAAATAATTATTTTCTGCCTGGCACTACTCCGCACCCCGCTTTTCCTTATTATTGGAGCCCTGGCACTTATATCTTTTTACTCAGCAGACATCGATATTTCAGTTGTGATTATTGAAATGTCACGTCTTGCGGACACCCCACTGCTTGTATCCCTGCCACTCTTTATCTTCGCTGGTGTCCTGCTCTCGGAAAGTAAGGCTCCGAAACGAATGCTCCACTTTTCCCAGATCTTCCTCGGCTGGCTACCGGGTGGACTTGCGGTTGTTTCTTTACTGGTATGTGCTGTTTTCACCGCCTTTACAGGGGCATCCGGGGTTACAATCTTTGCCCTTGGAGGTCTTCTGCTCCCTGCTCTCTTGGACGATGGGTATGATGAACAGTTTTCAATGGGCCTCATCACATCTTCGGGAAGTCTTGGACTACTCTTTCCCCCAAGTCTGCCTCTCATTCTTTTTGGCGTCATCGCTGAATCGCGAATAGATCACCTGTTTCTGGCTGGAATTCTCCCCGGACTGTGCATGCTCATTCTTCTTGCGGGATATTCCATTGTAAAGAGCGGGCCTGTAAAGAAAAAAAGGAGCTACACAAGAGGTGAGATATTACTCGGATTGAAAGAGGTCGGCTGGGAGCTTCCCCTGCCGTTTTTACTCATTGGCGGTATTTACGGGGGTGTTTTGATCCCCAGTGAGGCAGCAGCTGTAACTGCACTCTATGTGCTACTGGTTGAGGTTTTGGTTCACAGGGACATACCCTTGAGCAAAGTCCTGCCAATTATGAGTAAGTCCATGGTTCTCTTTGGTGGAATACTGGTGATTCTTGCTGCCTCCATGGCTTCAACCAACTTTCTTATCGATCAAGAGGTCCCAACACGTCTCTTTGAGTTTATCCAGCGTTACATAGATTCCAAATATTCATTTCTACTGTTGCTGAACATTTTTCTTTTACTTGTGGGGGCGATGTTGGATATTTTTTCCGCACTCGTGCTCATTGTACCGCTCATCCTGCCCATCGCTGTGGGCTATGGAGTTGATCCAATCCATCTTGGCATCATCTTTCTTACAAATCTGCAGATTGGTTACTGTACTCCGCCCGTTGGCCTTAACCTCTTTCTCGCCTCATACAGATTTGAAAAACCGGTTACCGAACTCTACAGGTCAACGCTCCCATTTTTAGGACTACTACTGATAACGCTCGTAATCATCACCTACTTTCCTCTACTCAGTTCTTTTCTGATTAGTCTGTTTGGTTCATAATTCTGCACCACTACCTGACGATTTAGGGATCTAACAAAGAGAAAGATGAACTGAAGGTGATGGATGTGGGTGGGTTAGGGGATCAAAGAACAATCCCCCAGAAAACATTCTTTTAAAGGTACCTGCTATGGTTTGAGCACACCAACATAGGGTAGATCCCGAAAGCGCTGTCCATAGTCAAGGCCGTAACCAATTACGAATTCATCGGGAATATCCTTACCACAAAAATCAATCTGCACGTCTGATAGTCTTGCCGACGGTTTGTTGAGGAAGGTGCATGTTTTTACTGAGTTTGGCTTCCTATTCTGCAACATGTGAACAACTTTTGCGAAAGTTCTCCCTGTATCGACAATATCCTCAACAAGCAACACGTCTCTTCCCTCAATGGAAGAGTCAATATCCATAACAATTTTCACATCTCCACTACTCACGGTGCCATCGCCATAACTAGAGACGGTCATAAAGTCTACAACCAAAGGTGTATCAATCTCCCGTATAAGATCAGCCATAAAGATAAATGATCCTCGCAACAGACCAATAACAATGAGTTCTTTTTCAAGAGTGCCATAATGTTCTGTTATTTCAACACCTAATTTTTTAACTATAGATTTAATCTCGTCTTCATCTACGAGTTTTTTTGTTATTTCTGGACGTTCCACTTTGTCTCCACAAGTAATAAATCACTGAAAAGGGGTAATGAGGAGTTTACACTCTTCATTTCCTATTTTGCAAGATACCTACCATGATCTTGACAATTTGTAACTAACAGACACCAAATACTTTTCCACTAAACTTTATTTGGCTATATCAAATTTTTCTATCGATATGAGAATCAAAATAGAGTATCGAGTTTTTGTTTACATTAATTTATCGCCTCGATTTTGAGGTTTCACTTTGATACAGGATCTAAAATGGAAAACCTGCAAAGAAAGTATGGTTTCTGGACTGCCAGTGCCATGGTCATTGGTATTGTAATTGGCTCAGGTGTCTTTTTTAAGGCGGACGATGTCCTTATCGCTTCAGGGGGCAATCTCAGCACCGCATTACTGGCCTGGCTCATTGGTGGTTCTATTATGGTTATCACCGCCTATGTATTTTCCCAGATCGCCACACGAGTTGAAAAAGTTAACGGAGTTGTCGATTATTTTGAAGAGGCCTATGGGGAAAAGGCTGGGTACCTTGTCGCCTGGTTCATGACCTTTATTTACTACCCTACACTTGTTGCGGTTCTTGCCTGGGTTTCTGCGAACTACTCCATCGGTCTTCTCGGCCTTGAGAGTGGCGTTTGGGTTCTATCCTCTATCTACTTAGTTGGCTTTTTCGCCCTCAACTGCGCATCTCCTGTACTTGCCGGTAAATGGCAGGTCTCAGCCACTGTCATCAAACTTATTCCTCTTATCCTTGTTGCAGGCGTTGGCATCGTAAGCGGCCTCATGAGTGGCCAGAGTATCCAGAGTTTTAAACAGGCGGCACAGGCTGTGCCCAGCGGTGGTGGCCTTGCCGTTGCAACCCTTGCCACCGCATTTGCCTATGAAGGTTGGATAATCGCCACATGTATCAATGCCGAACTTCGTGATGCAAAACGAACCCTTCCAAGGGCCCTTCTCCTCGGCTCCATTGTTGTGGTGGTTATTTATATGCTCTACTACTTAGGGATTTCAGGCGTTCTCTCAAACGACGAAATCATCAAGGCAGGCGACAATGCCCCTGTTGAGGTCTTTTCTCTTATCTTCGGACGCCTCGGTGGAACCCTGCTCACGGTATTCGTCATCATTTCCTGCCTGGGCACCCTCAACGGTCTTATCATGGGGTGCAGTCGCGGAATGTTCTCCATAGCCTCCCGTGACCTTGGCCCATGCTCTAGCTTCTTTAAAACTATCCACCACTCGGCCAATAGTACAGTCAACTCGGCTCTACTTGGCTTCTGTCTTTCAGCCTTCTGGCTCATGGTCTGGTATGGAAATTTTGCCGGCTGGTGGGGAAGCTTTATGGACATCTCAGAACTGCCCATCGCCTTTCTCTACGTTATATACATATCACTCTACATATTTGTTATGAGGCAATTTGATGATTTAGGTTTTTTTAGCCGATTCATAGCACCTTTTCTAGCTGGCTGCGGTTCCCTCTATATCATCTGGGGTGCCGTTCAAAAGGATATGTTTATTACCTTTCTCATCATTACTGTTTTGATTGTATTTTGCGGTCTACCTTTTATCAGGCGAAGGTAATTGCGATTTAGAAAGATCTGTTCAGCTGACAACCTACCAGCTGAACAGGTCTTTGAAATTAATTCAAACAACGACCTGAAGAGCCGCTCGATATTTTGAACTGAGACATTTTATTTCTTCTTTTTCTCAGATAAGTGCATCACAATCTGAGCGTGAAACACCTCATCACCATGTTTATCCCGGACTTCCACATCCATGGGAAATTCACCCGGAATACTCATTGCTTCAACCGAGGCATTACATTCAGCTACCAGATCTGTCTTTGCCAATTTCTCGTAGGAGACCGTCATCCCCTTTGGTATCCAGCGCATATGTTTTGGTATACTCGCCTCAAGCATTGTCCCTGCAGCAAGCTCACTTACATTGCACATAGCAATGGCATGAACAGTACCTAAGTGATTTGTTATGGAGCGTCGTTTTTTAAGGTGGATTTTACTGTAGCCCGGTTTTAATTCAACAAACCGAGGTTTTATACTGCCAAAGTATGGTGCTTTTAGGCATAGTAACTTTGAAAACAACCAGTGACCACATGGAAATTTTTGGCATTCCTGATAGATATGTAACACAGAGCTCATGAACATTCCCCCATAGTAATTGTGGAAAGCTACATCTTCACGTTAACGTTAAATAACATCAGATATTAGTTGTTGTCAATTAAAAGGATTACGTCTCCACTGAGGCTGTTACCAAAAATCGCATTTTCGTGTGTGGAACAATGGCACCAAATGGATAACAGGTCACAAGACTGAGGGTCTGCCGCATCTCTGAATCAAGGTAGAGACTGCTTGCAGGTATTGTCCTTGTCGAAGAGACCCTATACGACTTCTCTCCATCATAACTCTCCACCTCAAGCGTATCTCCAACCCGTAAATGCTGCAAAAATGAAAAGCTCGTATCACGGTGTCCGGCCAGTATAGTATGCAGCTCTCCCCCTAGAATATCTCCTGCTTCAAGTCGACCAGGGCCAAAGGCCAGGGCTTCGCCGCTGACACTCTCAAGCACAATAAGATCCACTCCAAGCCGGTCCTGACGCAACCTGCCCACAGGCCAGCTGTCCGCCCATGGCCATGGCTTTACAACAACACCGTCTTGAAGTGATGTGTTCCATGCCCGCTCAAGTAGCACCTGAGCAAGCATCGCTTTTGCAGGTATCCAGCAACCCCAAGCAAGGCACAAGCAACCTAGAAACAGACAGCTTCCCATGAAACTTTTTTTTATTTGTGCTGACATGATCGCCCATACAACAAGAGTGAGAGAAGAAGAAGCACCGAACCAATGAAGAGAAGTAGTGCTGAAGGTGTTGCCGTTTGTGAACCACCTCCATATATGGCCGATGCCTGCCAGCCCTTGGGAAGGTGATTTTTAACGGCCCTTTCCTTTAACTGTTCAGCATCAGGCCGGACAACACGTTCATCAACTGCCACAAGACTTGTATACTTACTCATCAAGTGGTGTTGCAGAGCGGTTTCAACCACTTCTTTTCGTATCTCTTCCTTACTGCCGCCAAGAGCCAGGCACTCCATAAGAGATCTGATCTTTTTCCTGGCCCAGAAAGTTGCCACTCCATTCCTTTCACCAAAGACGGTAGTATCAACTGTGGTTGCCCATGTTTTTCCAGCTGATGTTCCTGTTAACTTCAATTCAAGGTTTTCCCAACCGCTGCGCATCGCTACAACAAGTGGTTCGCCATAATAGAGATCGGGCAGAGGAGATGGATACACTTCTACGTCAACACCTGGCTTATCGATACTGATTTTGAGATTTGTGATGGCGGGGTTTTCGATCTTAGTAAACAGTTCTCCCATTTTTTGTTTAACCTCATCCTGCTTTCCAACATAGGTAAAGGTTCCGCGGCCCATGGTTGCTGCCCTACTCATAAAATAGGAGTTTGGAGCAGAACCTATACCTACCGTAAAGAGTCTTGAATCTCCAAGCCGCGTATTAATGAGATTAAAAAGTTCCGACTCATTTGCAACAGAACCATCTGTTAAAAATATGACCTGTCGTAACAGTTCATGACGAAACGAACCATCGAGAGCCAGAAGCAGCGCATCTCTCATCTCTGTTCCTCCATCTGCTTTAAGACCGTCTACAAAGGAGAGTGACTGTTGAATATTGACCGCATCAGCAGGCCTACTGGTAGTAAAAAGAGATGTAGCGCTGTTGTTGAAAACAATGACATTGAATCGATCTGAACTCTGTAATCGTTTTAGAGCAAGTGAAATCGCAGCCTTTGCCTGCAAGATTGATGTGCCCGCCATTGACCCGGAAATATCGAGCACAAACACCACTTCTCTCGGAAGATTTGCATCTATCTTACGTTGGGGTGGCATCAGCATAAGAGAAGTATATTGATTTTCACCTATTGTTTCTGCAAAAACAGAAGTAACCAGTTCTGTTTGAACTGCTGGTTTCCACTGCAAAACAAAATCACGATCCGCCAGAACTTCGCCGGTAAAGCGTATAAGATGACGACCATCCTCTATTACTTGTTGATCCACTCCATGATATGGAGAAACTATCTCTCCCGTGGCAAATCCAGGGATAAGGTCAACTGTGAGCTGCACATCAATATCGCTGCCCCCACCACTACACACGCTTGAACTCACTTCCAGCCACTCACTCACTTTTCCTAAAACAGTTTTGCCCTGCTTACCTGAAAGTGCATCTTCATTCCGGACTGTGTTCACCATATTTGTGGTTCCAGGCACGTACCTTGGCCCCACTACCATGGGAAAACGTAAAGAGTATAATCCGCTATCTAAAAGAACCCGTTGCTGATACTCAATCTCGACCAGAATTTCTTCTCCCGGCCCAATGTTAGCAACTTTGGTGGTAAAGACATTTGCTCGTTCCTGTAGCAACAGGCTGCTTTTTTTCCCCTCTTTTTTAGCAGCTGTATATGTCTTTACCGCCTCCTCTTTTTCCATAATCTTCCCTGTAATGCGCCGCTCTCCAACAACAAGACTCATATGGTCCACCATACTCTCATCTGGAAGAGGAAAAACATAGGTGGCCTCCATCCATTCCTTACCAGGATTGACAAATTTCTGGGCAACTGTCACCCGTGCTATAATGCCACTTATATCAATATGCACATTCTGTGATAGCTTAGGAGCAGCGATTGCCTGTCCCCCTGCCCCCTGAAAAAGCAGGCTACCCTCCCGCACCGGTTCATCTCCCCGGACCGCCTCAGTTATCTCAGCTCCCTTGGCTTCGACGAGTAATCCCGCAAGCATAAGGCAAACTATCACAATGGGGTAAACCAGCAAAAGGACATTACCAGGGTCCCAGGACGCCTGATCTTTTACGGGGTTCTTGAGTTCTCTTTTCATACTTTTTCTCCGGTTATTAATGGATATTTTCAGTTAT
Organism: Desulforhopalus glucosivorans; assembly: GCF_054397165.1. Lineage (NCBI taxonomy): Bacteria > Pseudomonadati > Thermodesulfobacteriota > Desulfobulbia > Desulfobulbales > Desulfocapsaceae > Desulforhopalus > Desulforhopalus glucosivorans. The sequence continues at coordinate 4,749,192 of NZ_AP044854.1, read as the reverse complement.
CGCCATTCAACCAGAGGAATATGACAAAGCATTGCGGAGAATATGACAAAGGAGGATGAATTATGATCAATCATGACAAGGACAGGTGGTTCTGGCCAAAAGTGCGTGGGGTTGGTATCTTTCAAAGAAAATCTCAATAACCCAAAAAAACCTGAAAACATGCCATATACCATTGCCCTAGTTGAAGATGATGCCCTGTTGAGGGCCAATTACCAAAAAGCCCTTGAGCGTGAAGGCTATCTGGTGCAGGCTTACTCCTGCAGGCCTGACGCGAGCCTTGCGTTTCAAACAAATCTTCCCGATCTTGCAATACTCGACATCATGTTAGGTGATGAACACGAAGGCGGCTTTCACCTCTGTACAGAGCTTAGACAGCTCTCCCCCATCATTCCTATTATCTTTCTCACCGCAAGAGACTCTGATATCGATAGAGTAAGCGGCCTGCGCCTTGGTGCATGGGATTATATGACAAAAGGGACAACAACTCTGGACTTTTTGCCGGTGAGAATCTCTGCACTCTTTACAATAGTAGAAACCTTGGGGCAGACAGGAAAAACAAAGGGTGACAACCCTGACATTTCACATACTATTGGAATGTTACAGATCTACCCTGATCAGAAACGTGTTTTCTGGAGGGAGCAAGCCATAGACTTAACACTCACCGAGTTTTGGTTGTTGTACAGTCTATGCAAACATCCGGGCCATCTCAAAAGCCATGATCAGCTCATGGAGGCCGCAAGTATCGTTGTAACAGGTAACGCCATCAGTGCCCACATCAGAAGGATTCGCGAAAAGTTTCAAACCAATGATCCCGATTTTAACGGAATCCGCACAGAATACGGTATGGGCTATCGCTGGATGGTGGAGTAACCATGCGCCTTACCCTCCGCGTCAAACTCGCACTTATTTCTCTCCTGCTTCTTACCATTCCCTTCGCCGGGATTCGTGTAAGCCAATTCATTAAACAGGAACAACTGATAAGCCGTGAAGACAGTCTGCTCTTTTCAGCAAAAGCAGTATCATCTGCCCTTTCCGGTCGCCCCACCCTCTTTGAGAAGGAGCTGTTTCACAGCCAGACTATAAAGAGCGATCTCTACCTCCATCCGCTATCAAACCATATACGTCTCAATGGTAAAATTGATGACTGGACATCCCAGATAGGAGAAGCGCAAACCTTTGGTGCAGACCATATTGTCTACGCCAGCGAAGACTACAATTCGAACTCCCTCAGTTTCAAACATGTAGCTGGAGTCCGGGGCAAATACCTCTACACCCTCTTTCTGGTAAAAGATGACAACATCGTCTACCGAAGCCCCAACTCCCTGAGCCTCGACAAATCGGATTATCTACACATAGGCATTGAAGATCTGGAGGGAAAAGAACATCACTATCTCTTAACTGCGTCGAAACCTGGCTGGGTAAATGGCTTTACCGTCCTGGCAGAGACACCAGGCCAGGTATCTCCAGAGCTAAGAATCCAGGGCATGTGGGAGGAAACAACGGACGGCTACGTGCTTGAACTCAGAATACCCATGGAGCTGGTGGGCCCCAAGCTGGCCTTTAGTATTGGCGATATTGACGATCCTCAACATCGCAGCACAAAATACATTATCAGCACCACCACAAAGGAAAGTCAACACGACCTGGGCTCTCTGGTTACACCGTCCAGGACAATTGAGAATATCATAAAATCCCTGAACCGCCCCCATTCCAGAATCCAGATAGTCGATAGAAACAGACGCCTGAGGGCAAGCCATGGAACACTCAGCCAACCAGAAGAGGTGGAAACAAAAGATGCAGAACTACTCAGCAGGATCAGCAGTCTCAGTTTTAGGATTTTCTCTCCTGTGTATCAATTCTTCATGACACCCTTTGCAACAGATGTGGAGCCCACTATCAAACAGCTGGCGACACTGGACCTTGCTGGAGTAGATGAGGCTCTTAATGGCTCCCCCACAGTGACACACTATCGTATCGAAAAAGACCTTGAGCAGGGCGTTGAGGTAATGGCCGCAATTGCCCCGCTTTATAAGGATGATGTAGTTGTCGGCGCCGTAGTAGTGGAACAGACGACCAATTCCATCCTTGCCCTGCAAAATAAGATCATTGAGGAGTTTATAACGCTTACAATCCTGCTCTTTTTTGTGGCTGGGTTCAGTATCATCCTCTTTGCCTTCCGCCTCTCATCCAGAATTCGCCGTCTTGGGAAACAGGCGGCTGAGGCCATTGACAGCAGTGGTCAGCTCCATTCAACTATACCAAAGAGTGCTGCAAGCGATGAGATAGGTGATCTCTCCCGGACCCTCACCTCCATGCTTGGTCAGATTAAAATACAAACAGAGTTCAGAGAGAAAATGGCGGATAATTTAGAACATGAAATCCGTACGCCCCTTGCAGGAATATCCGCCTCTTTGAAAAACCTGAGCAAGGAACTCGACAATCCGGAGCCACATATACAGGAATATCTCGACTGGGCAGTGGAAGATGTGGCGCGGCTGGAGGCATTACTGAGTACAATCAGGGATGCAACCAATCTACAACAGGCACTCACCCATGATGAAAAGGAGGACTTTGATCTCAATAGAGCTATAGAGATGTGGTTGGAACACAGCTGGCAACCAGCCTTTCCGGATGTCACATTTAGTTATGAAGGGCCAGGTAAAACAATCCCATTCACAGGAGATCCAGGCAGGTTACACCAGATGCTTGATAAGCTAGTTGAAAATGCGGTGACCTTTCACACAAAAGACACTCCAATTCTCCTTAACCTCAAACAGCAGACAGACTCACAAATAGAACTGTCCGTAACTAATGAGGGGCCAACAATCCCAGAGGAACTCCGTCCCGAAATTTTTAACTCCATGGTCTCAAGCAGGAACCAAAACGACAACCAGCCCCACCTCGGCCTTGGCCTCTATATAGCACGAGAAATAACCAGGCAATATGGGGGGACAATAGAAGCTCTGTCCAGTACAGACCCACGGGGTACCAGATTCATCATCACCCTGCTCAACCAGAGCGAGTAATAGTGAGATGCAGTTTAAAGAAACCCCACACATACCATGATACAACCCAGTAACAATATAACGGTGCAGATCCCCAAAATCTGACCCTTTAACGCCCGTCTTCCCTTGGGAGATACGGGTGTTAAGGGGTGTCTAAGCTTATTGAAGTAAGTACATCTCCTTCTGAATAGGAGTTGCCTGATTCTGTTACTATTGTGACCGTATATTCAATTAATTGTGCTGAAATTGCAGTTGCGAGCATTCCATTGGAGTTGCCTTGGTTGAGTGTAAACCATGTAACAGCTCCTTGTGGCCAGTTGCCGCAATCTGACCGAGAGTTTTGCAGCTTTACTGAATTGACTGGTACATTTTTAGTCCCTTCGACTTCTGCGGCTGATGATAAAACTACAACACCGGAACAATAACCATCTTCGGCATGACTTAGGGTGGAAAAAAAGAAGAGAAGACTACAACTCAACAACATCGTAATAATATGTAATTGGACTGAAATTTTCATATTTTCTCCCCCGTGTGTATTCAATTTTTTTAAAGGTATAAGGTAGTATATCATACTACCCGAGCAGATTTAAATTGAGATCATAAAATTAACTCCTCATGAGCAGCACATAAGTTATTATCTTGTAGATTGCCTGACACATTCATCGCTAAGTATGGTGAATTAGCCACAAGCGTATGGTTGAGAGAATGCCTGGCTGGCCTTTCACACATGAGGAGATACTCTAAAACTTGACGAACTTTGTAATCTCCATTATAACTGCCGCCATCATGAAAACCGCATAACCACATATCACCCTTTTAAATCCGACAAAAGGAAGCCGAGACACCGTACACCTCATACAGGTGAGGTGTGTCCTCAAGGAGGACATCACCTGTCTGGCTGACTTTCAAGCAATTTATCTTCATATCCGCATCAATACAGAGAAATATGATGTTTTGTTACGTCGTTTTTCTGTAATCATGAGGAAAGCATAGGTTATCATGAACATAAAAAAAATTATAGAAACAGCGCAAAAACCCCACGTTTATACTCCAGGCACCGCATTGATGTGGATCGATGAGTATATCTCTACACAGCTTCTTGAAGTTCATCTGAGTCAGAATATAGAACTGGCGAGCAGAAATGAAACCACCATCTTCTCTACAGTCGAGTGGATCTTAGGTAATGTTCCTGGGGATAGGATGAATATTTTAGACCTGGGATGTGGTCCTGGACTGTATACGGAAAAACTAGCAGAATATGGACATCTGGTGACAGGAATGGATTTTTCTTCCAATTCCATTAATTATGCCAAAGAATCTGCCGTTAGCAAAAATCTGGATATAAATTATGTGCAACAAGACTATTTGGAGCTTGAAGAGGAAAACAAATATGATCTTATCTTGTTGATATTCACAGATTTCGGTGTTCTGACTCCCAACCAAAGGGAAATTCTCCTTAGAAAGGTTTATCGTGCGTTAAAGCCTGGAGGAACCTTTGTTTTTGACGTGCTCAATGATAAGTCTGACGTAATGGCAACAACATCAAAGGATTGGGAGCTTGTCGAAAAAGGTTTCTGGAGGAACCGTCCTTACCTGGCACTCACCGAGTCATTTTACTATGAAAAACAAAATGTGACTTTAAATCAGCATATTATTACTGATGAGGATGGGGAAACAGAGGTTTATCGGTTCTGGATACATACGTTTTCTCATATTGATATACATGAAATCGTTACCTCTGCGGGTTTTGGCACTGTTGAATGCTTTGATAGTGTAATTCCTGATTCTGAGATGTGCTGCTCCAAGTCAGTGACCTTTTGTATTGCTACTAAAAAGTAGGCAACGAATGGCACGACACACCTTCAGATGGGCGTGTCGTGGCCATTAACTCTTATACCATGTATCTCCTTTGCCAACTTCATCCATATAAATGGATCAACATATAGATATTTTACTGTATCTTTTTGAATCATATCAGCCCCAAAGTCACTCCACTTCAGGAAAAGGGCAAAAAGAGTTAGTCCTTTTATGTCTATAAGTGGAGAGCTGTTGAAGTTGCAATGTAATAGATTTTGAATATGCCATACAACTCCAACGTGATCACCGAGCTCTACGAGTATTTCAATAACTCGAATATTGCCTATCCGAACCTCTTTAAAAGAAATGGGAACTGCACGTTCTGTTCAATTATGGTATACACAGACAGAGTCAGTTACATACAACGTTACGAAATAGTTATGTTTCAATCAGCTTTTATCGTAAACAATGAAACAGAATCCCCTCCTGGCAACTAAACTGTATGTTCCTCAACCAGGCTCGAACCTGGTTGAACGGGCGCCCCTTGTTAAACGACTGGAGAGCGGCTTTCAGTCAAAACTTACACTGTTATCCGCACCAGCTGGTTTTGGCAAAACGACGCTTCTCACCCAGTGGGTATCCCAGCACAAAAATCGCACATCCTGGATATCACTCGATAAAACTGTAGCTGATCCCATTGTTTTTGTACAATATCTTATTGCTGCCCTGCGCTCAGTTGTTCCGGATATTGGCAGAGAGGCTATGGGGTCTTTATACTCTGACCCACTGCCTGTTGATCTTATCTGCACCAGTCTAATAAATGAAATTGCCGAGATTTCAGATACTCTGCTGCTTGTGCTGGATGACTATCATCTCATCGACAACGAGACCACGCATGCAATCACACGTTTTTTAATTGAGCATTCTCCTCCTCAATTTCAGCTCATTATGGCCACCAGGGTTGACCCGCCATTTCCTCTGGCAAAATGGCGTGTAAGCAATGAAGTGAATGAAGTACGTATTTCCGATCTCTCTTTTAATCGCCTGGAAATTTCCCTTTTCTTGTCCCATATTGCTGATTTGGAGTTAGCTGATCAGGAGATCTCTGTTCTTGAAAACCGTACAGAGGGCTGGGTTGCGGGACTGCAGTTGGCAGCACTGTCTTTGCAGAATTGTGGAGATATTCCTTCGTTTATCAGGGCTTTTGCTGGAACCAACAGGCATATCGTCGACTATTTGGCAGAAGAGGTACTTCACCGTCAACCAGACCATATTCAAGGTTTTCTTGTGCAAACCGCCATTCTTGATCAAATGTCGAGCGAGCTGTGCGATTATGTCACTCTGAGAAATGACAGCCGGCAGATTCTCATCGATTTAGACAATGACAACCTCTTCACAATCCCACTCGATAATACGAGAACCTGGTATCGCTATCACCATCTGTTTGCTGACTTGCTCAATCAACGACTTCAGCAGACCTATTCAGAATCTGTCCCCCAACTACATAGCAGAGCGAGCAAATGGTACGAGCAAAACAACCTCATTGACAATGCCATAGACCATGCCTTTGCTGCCAGGGATTATGACAGAGCCTCAGTTCTTATCGGCAGCCTCTTTGATACTGCGTGGGAGTTTGAACGCAAAAGCAGACTGGATCAATGGTTTGAGGAACTCCCTGAGGAGTACATCCACGAGCGACCAAACCTCTGCTTTTTCTCTGCATGGGTGCTCACGGAGAACGCCAATCTTATCAAGGCGGAAAAAAGGCTGAAGAGAGTTGAGCAGTTGATCGACGCAGGGGATGAAACATTTTCCACAAGGGAACTACAGGGTAAGGTCGCAGCAATGCGAGCGCTCATGGCCACCGGTCGGGGTGATGCTCCTCTGATCATTGAACTTGCGGAAAAGGCTCTTAGGTTTCTACCGGATGAGGCCAAAATGTGGAGAGCAAATGCTTACTTCACCCTTGGCATAGCCCAGACAATTAAAGGTGATGGCTCTTTCGCCATTCGTTCATTTATAGAGGCGAGGAAGGTGAGCCAGGAGGGTGGGATTGTCCATCTATATCTCAAGGCCAGTTTCTGGTTAATTTCCCGTCTAAAATATGCTGGTCAACTGGTCAAAGCACTGGCTATTTGTGAGGAACTCTTCCATCTTGTCAAAGAAAACGGGATTGAGAACAGCGTCGCTGGCGGTGCGGTGAATATGATGCAGGGGGATCTGTACTATGAGCAGAATAAAATAGATGAGGCCTATCATTCAATGCGTGAGGATCTCATAATATCTGAAAAATGTGAGGATGTAGCACATAAAGGATGGTGCTATTACGGCATGATGCGAATCCTCACCGCTCAAAATGACATCTCGGGTGCCGAAGAATTTATCGAGAAAATTGAAAATTTAAAGATATCATTTGACCTGAACCAGATGGTCTATCATCTTACCAACTCATGGAAAGCTCGAATCTGGTTGCGTAAGGGTGAGCACAGCAAGGTCGCCAACTGGCTTGACGGAAAAAAAATAACTGCCCAGGACAAGCCTCTATCAGCTTTCCAAGCACCTGCTCTTATAATTCTAGCGCGATACCTTATTGTAAATAACGAATTAGACGAGGCACACTCTCTACTGGATCGACTTCTGGATGATCAGGAACAGAATGATTGGATCCTCCTCCTGATCGAAACCTTATTGATAAAAGCACAAGCACTGCATAAGCAAGGTGATTTGCAACACGCACTGCAAATGACACGTAAGGCGATTTTTCTGGCAGAACCAGGTGGCTATATCCGTGTATTTGTAGATGAAGGACTACCTGTATTCAATTTACTTGAGAAACTCCTGCCAGATAAAGATATTCCGCGCCAGTTTGTGAAGAAGCTATTAATTGAATCCCAACTCAGTAAGCACGTTACCGTGGACAGCAACATGGTTGAACAGTTAACTGAACGTGAAATCGAAGTCCTCAGGTGCATAGTCGCCGGGCTGTCGAACAAAAAAATCACCGAGGAACTTTTTATATCCATGAGTACAGTGAAAACCCACCTTAGAAATATCTACAGCAAGCTTGGTGTCAACAGTCGCACACAGGCTCTTGCCGAGGCCCAAAAAAAGGCTCTTTTATAGAACGCACATTGAGGTGTTCAACACCCAAGCCTTTACTGTTTACAGGTTTATATCATTATTTTTCCCACCTTTATCAATAGAAGAGTGTTGTGTTATAAAATCAAAAAATAATACTCTCCCCTCTTCATCTATTAAATCATCCTCTACAATCATCCTTTTGAACGATTTCCCTTCGTCCCGAATGATCTACATTGATGCCTGTCATATGGGGTCAGTTTTCTGAAAATCGTAATTTGCCCTTGAGCCCCCTGGGACCGTTATCAGCAAGAGGAGGATGGCGATGAAAGATACCAAGAATTTCCATTGGCCTGCAAGATATCAGATAGAAGTAGTCGGAGAACTTGGCCTGCAGTGGTCTGACTGGTTTGAAGGGGCTGAGGTTTCTGCTGGGCATGGGCGAACACTCTTTATCAGTAATGAGATTGACCAGCAAGGTTTACACGGATTGCTTATTCGTATCCGTGACTTGGGCTTACCGCTTATTTCTCTTAAGCGCATGGGACTAAATAATACAAATTTCTGCGATGACGAGGTGAGGCAATGAGTGATCTAATCTTTAATCTTCTATACAAGCTAGAACAAAAAGAGGTGGTTGAAGAATTACGTCGAAAACAATTGCTTCGTGACTCTATTTCTCACAGGTACAAAGAGTATCCATCGTTCATACAAATGCTTAAACGCAATTGGCTGGCGCTGGTTTTTTTATCGGGTAAAAAATAATACAGGACGCGGCAAAGATGAAAAATAGAGCAAAACTGAATTCCAGGTCACTGAAAAGGATGTCAAGTTACTTTCCGATACTGATACCTGTAGTCCTGTTCGGGGCAATCTGGGGATTAGCCGGAACGATCAAAGAAGAAAAGGCGCAGATGGCAGTGGAAAAATTGGCAGCAACAGCTGCAGAACGTCCCCCTGCCAATGTGGTTGTTATGGATCTTACGCATGTGACAATGGAAGACCTGATTAATTTACCAGGCACCATTGAGCCTTGGCAGAAATTGTCGGTGCTTTCAAAAGTTGAAGGCACAGTAATTGAGGTGAAGGTATCGGAGGGGGATAAAGTGACGAAAGGCCAACCCATCGCCCTCCTTGATCCGTCGGATTACAAAATAGCCCTCAACAGTGCCAGGGCTGACTATGATCTGGCAGCTGCTCATCAGAAGAGAACAGCGCGGCTAAATGCAGAAAAAGTAATCTCAGTGGCTGAAATGGAAGAGGTTGAGGCCCGGCTTAAGACCAGCAAGGCACGTCTTGATAAGGCTATCCTGCTCCTTTCCCGGTGTGAAATCAAAGCACCCATTTCAGGAATAGTGCAACGGCTGGATGCCAGGGAAGGGGCGTTTCTCAATGCATTTGATCCCATAGCTGAAATCCTTCAGATCAACAGGGTCAAAGCTGTAATAGGTATTCCGGAGTCCGATGTTTCTCTTATTCGCGATATCCAAGTAGTTCAGCTGAAAATACAGGCACTTGATGATAAAGAAGTGACCGGGCGACTTCACTTTCTGGCAAGTTCACCGGAAACCTCAGCACGGCTCTATCGATTGGAGCTTACCATAGACAATGGTGACAACCTCATTCTACCCGGAATGTTTTTCAGGGCGCATATCGTCAAAAGAGTCATACATGACACTATCTCAGTACCGCTGTTTAGTGTTATCAAAAGGAATAACAAACAGTTTGTCTATCTGGAAGAAAACGGTGTTGCGAGGCAAGCACCTGTGGAACTGGGCATCATGGAAGACTGGCAGGTGCAGGTCAGAAAGGGCCTCTCGCCCGGTTGCAGAGTTGTGGTTGAAGGCCACCGGAGTATCGACCAGGGACATAAACTTAATGTTGTGAAGATATTACAGGACCCAATGGAGGTATTACTGTGATAGTTTCTGATACTGCAGTAAAGAAATCGGTTACCGTGATAGTATTGGCCTGTATTATTATTGCCTGCGGGGCTTATAGTTATATCGTTATCCCGAGAGAAAATGACCCTGACATTACGATACCCTATGTTTTTATTTCAACAAGCCACCGTGGAGTTTCACCAGCTGATATCGAAACAGGGATTACCATTGAGATTGAAAAAAAGCTCAAGGGAATAGAGGGGGTAAAAAAGATTCAGTCTGTAAGTTCAGAAGGGAATTCATCGATACAAATTGAGTTTGTCACCGGCACAGACATCGAACAGGCTCTGCAGGATGTGAAAAACAAGGTGGATGAGGCGGGGGGAGAAATGCCGGCTGATCTCGAAGATGATCCCACGGTCTTTGAGGTGAACCTTTCTGAACTGCCCATTGCTGTCTATTCATTGTATGGAACCTGCGGCCTATCCCGCTTAAAAGATATTGCCGATGATTTAAAAGATGATATTGAGGGTGTGCCTGGTGTCCTTGAGGCTGTTGTTACCGGTGGCCTTGAACGCGAAATCCGCATAGAGGTGATGCCGGATAAACTCAGCTATTTTGGTCTTTCAATCACCGATTTTCAGGACAAGATCGCACGGGAAAACCGGAATATTTCAGGCGGTGCCATCCGCATGGGAGATGGTCGGTTTCAACTGCAGATACCAGGCGAGTTCCAGGATCCGTCCGAAATTTACGGGCTTGTCCTTGGTACCCATAACGAGCAGCCCGTCTACTTAAGAGACGTGGCAACCGTGGTAGACGGTTTTAAGGAGGAAACCAGCCGCGCCAGGCTCGATGGCAGGGATGCTATCAGTATTGCCGTAAAGAAACGATCAGGAGAGAATATTATAGGTGTAAGCGATGCGGTTGATACCTTGATTACCGAGGCTGAAAGCGCATGGCCACAGAACACCGGTATCGTCAAGGTGATGGACAAGGCATCGGACACCCGGGATATGGTTGCGGATCTGGAGAACAATATCCTGAGCGGTCTTGTTCTTGTGGTGCTTGTAATATTTTTTGCCATGGGGTTGAGAAACGCAATTCTTGTGAGCATGTCAATCCCCTTTTCCATGCTGCTGTCTTTTACTGTTCTTTATCTCATGGGGATTACCCTGAATGTGGTTGTGCTCTTTGGGCTCACTCTGGCGCTTGGAATGCTGGTGGATAATGCAATTGTAATTGTTGAAAATATCTATCGATATATGGAACAGGGCATACCACGATATATAGCAGCTAAAAAAGCCACATCCGAGGTGGCATATCCAATAATCGGCTCAACCCTGACTACCCTTGCAGCATTTTCACCCATGCTGTTTTGGCCTGGTATAATGGGAGAATACATGCGGTATCTTCCCCTCACTCTGATTGTGACGCTGACATCAAGTCTTTTTGTAGCTCTGGTGATAAATCCTGCCCTTGCCTCAAAATTCATGAAAACCAAAAACAACCGGCGGCAGGAGCTCAATACAACGAAAAGAGGTACACCAAGTGAGAGCCCGGTTACGCCAAAAGGACTTGTTCCCCTTGGGTATACAAAGGTACTCGAATTTGCAATCAGGCGACCGATCGTCATTGTTCTATCGGCTTTTGCGTTTTTGATATTGTTGTTTCAGGGCTGGATGCTCTTAATTGGCCTGGAAAAGCCCATCGAGTTTTTTCCTTCAATTGAGCCTAGCTCAGTGTATGTCAATGTGGAGCCACCTGAAGGAGCTGATCTACACTATGTTGATGGGTTGATTAAACAGATAGAACTAGCCATTGTCGGCGTTAAACCAGGTGAATCAAGCGGGTCTGATGAGTTACTCTCTACCTATGACAACGCCTATAGTCCAAAGATACACCAAAAAGCGGATGGCAGCACCTTTACTGGGCCCAGTGATCTTGGCAATATAAGAAATATCTATACCAAGGCAGTGAATAAGACGGGCGGTGCTTCCATGTTCAACTCGAATGCACCAAACAATATAGGGATCAGATTTCTTGATCTCGCTGACCAGAAACAGCCCGTCACAGAAACCATTGAGGAGATCAGAAAACGACTGCAAAACATTGCCGGTGCCAAGATTACTATTGCGGCAGATGAGGAAGGGCCTGCGACAGGCTCACCAATCAATATAGAAATATCCGGGGATGATTTTGTCATCCTTGGCAAGCTGTCAAAACAGATCAGGGAAGTCATCGCCAAGATCCCTCATGTGACTGATGTACGCGATAATTACAGTGAAGGTAGTCCAACATTACAGGTGAAGATTGACAGGCAGAAGGCTGCACTCTTTGGGCTGACGACTGACATGATCGGCTTTGCCCTGAAAACCGCTTACAATGGCTTGGATGTCTCAACCTACCGTGAGTCTAATAAGGATTACGACATCACAGTACAACTTCCGGAGAAAGACAGGCGGATCACCAATGTGCTAAGGGAATTAATGATTCCTCTCCCCACAGGATATATGGTCCCCCTGTCAACCTTGGCGACTATTGAGTATACCGGTACTATAGGTGATATTGTCAGGGTTGATAATCGCCGGGTTGTAACGGTTAAAGCCAACGTCGATGAGACCAGGATACCTGGCCCCGTGGCCCGAGCCCAGGCAGAAGAACTGCTTGCAGAATTTCCTTTTCCATCCGGCTATAGGATACAATTTACCGGTGAGCTGGAAATGCAGAAGGAATCGGAAAGTTTTCTCATGAAGGCATTTGTTGTAGCCCTCTTTCTCATTTTCTTCCTCCTGGTTAGTCAATTTAACTCACTGAGTGTCCCTTTTATCATTATGACATCTGTTATTTTGTCACTCGGAGGCGCTTTTCTTGGCCTGGCAATATTTAAACAGCCCTTCGGTATAATAATGACCAGTGTCGGTGTAATCTCCCTTGCCGGAGTTGTCGTGAATAATGGTATCGTACTCGTGGATTACATAAACACACTGAGAGAACAGGGTATGGACATTTCAGCGGCTGTTGTGAGTGCAGGCGTTACAAGGCTTCGACCGGTTATGTTAACGGCTGTCACAACGATTCTCGGTTTGTTGCCTATGGTGACCGGTGTTTCCTTTGACTTTCATAATCTTACCATCTCCTGGGTGAGTGAATCCAGCCAGTGGTGGCAATCTATGGCGGTGGTTGTCATATTCGGACTTATGATGGCGACGTTTCTAACCTTGGTGGTCGTGCCATCTTTATATGCCTTTTTAGGTCGATACACAGTTGTCTCCCCGCAGGAGCATTGAGTGAGATACCTCATGACAATTTCTGTCTTTGCTCGATCATGCTGTTGCGGGGACTCCCTCACAAGGGGGGTAGACAATTTGAAAATGTTTTTGCTGCAGACCTCTTTGTTGCTGGGTATTGGTTGAATGGAAGGGTCAATAAAGACATGGAATAAAAGAACAAACCCCGGTAAACGGGAAACAAGCCAGGATAAGTCCCTTGGTGGTTGCTTTAAGTTCTTAATTTCAAAAGAGTCTCCGGATTTCTCGTTATTTATGACAGGCTTTCAGGAGTAAGGTACTAAAAATACTATGAAGATACTCATTACAACCTATGGAACCTTAGGGGATGTTCAACCCTATGTGGCTCTTGGAATGGGACTAAAAGAAGCTGGTCACCACGTTATTTTAGGGACAAGTGAACGCTTCAGAGATTTCGTTGAAAGTCATGGCCTGACATACGGACATATGGATGATGGATTGCTCTCAATTATTGATACCGACCAGGGAAAGACGATGCTTGAAAACACCACGAACATTTTCGATGTGTTCAGGCAGAACATTAAACTGGGAAAGCAAATTAAACCGCTGCAGATAGCCCAGCTGCGTGAAACATCTGAGCTTGCCAAAAGTGTTATGCCGGATTTTCTCATCTATCATCCCAAAACTGGCGCAGCGCCGCATATCGCAGAAAAACTTGGAATCGGTTGTGCTCTTGTAAGCCCGATACCAATGCTTGTGCCCACATCTGAGTGGCCATTTCCTGTGTTACCGAGGGTAAAGCTTGGCGGCTGGTATAATAGACTGAGTTATAGGGTCATTCATGTACTCAGCGGATTTTTTTTGGGGAAGTATATCAGGAACATTCGCCATGATATTGGCCTGAAACCAATGACGAAATTTGAGGTATTAAAAAATGGCAAAGGAGAGGATATTCCTGTCCTTCATATTGTCAGTGAAGCTGTCTTACCTCGTCCCAGCGACTGGCCGACGAGTGCCTACATGACCGGCTACTGTTTTCTGGATAGAGGAAAAGCCTGGACGCCTCCTGCAACCCTGCAAGGATTTCTTGATGCTGGACCTCCTCCAGTGTACGTCGGCTTTGGTTCCATGGCGGGGCGTGACCCGCAGCAATTAGCACACACAGTCGTCGAGGCTTTGCAACTGGCCGGGGTCCGAGGTATTATTTCGACTGGCTGGGGAGGTATGAAATGCAAAAACCTTCCTGATTCCATTTTGGAAATTGAGAGCGCCCCCCATGACTGGCTGTTCCCAAGAGTATCAGCAGTTGTACATCATGGCGGGGCGGGTACAACAGCTGCAGGTCTATGTTCTGGCAAGCCATCTATTATCGTGCCATTTTTTGGAGATCAGCCCTTTTGGGGAGAACTTGTGCACTCAATTGGTGCGGGTACCAAACCAATTCCTCGGAAAAAACTTACGGCAGACCTACTGGCTGCAGCCATAAAACATGCCATATCAAATCTCGATTTATTGACTAACGCAGAAGAAATTGGCCAAAAAATCAGACATGAAGATGGCGTTGGCAATGCTGTGGCTGTTATTGAAAAAATAATGAAAAACCCTGTATCATGACAGGCACTTGCACAGGAATTTTTCTCTGTAAAGAATCATATTCTTTTGTCAAATTGGCTCCATTCACCCAAGTCCAAAACTATTGAGGGGCAAATGAAGAAACTATCACTAATTGTATCAATTGTTTTTCTCTTCTCCGGTCATGTCCATGCTGAAAAACATTCAGCAGATGGTCGCTATATAGATTTAGGTAACGGTGTGATTAAAGACACCAAAACCGGTATGATGTGGACGCAAAAAGATAGCTACGTAGATCTGGGGCATTCACTGAATTGGTATGAATCCATTGATTATGTCAAGGAACTATCCTCCGGGGGCTACAGAGACTGGCGTTTACCAACCATTGTAGAATTGAAAACAATCTTTGAGCCTTCAAAGTCTAATAAGGACATTTTTGGAGGTAGGGTTAAACTGGATCCAATTTTTGCTGAAAGAGGCCCATATAGTTACTGGTCATCGGATACTGAAGGTTCTTGTTGTGCGCGCGCCATAACCTTCGACTATGGCTATGTCAGCAAGCATCATCGATGATTTTAGCGGCAGCTATGGCGTTCGAGCCGTGCGGCAGTGATCGGGAAAATAAAAGGCGACAGCGCACCATCAACTACCTATTTGATATATAAGGATATCAATGCTCGAAACAACTCACCTGACTCTTAAGAAAATTGTAGAGGATGATATAGATTTGTACCGCAGAATGTACAAATGTCCTGAAACCACACAGTATCTACCCAATGGAAAACCATATAGCGATGAACAAATCAACGAGCTTATTGGACAACGGATTGCTCATTGGGCTTCAGGTTTTGGAACTTTTACTATTTTTGAAAAATCAACGTCAAACAAGATTGGATATATGGGAGTTGAAAGATCTCCAAACCCACTATTTTCGGATATTCGTTATGGTCTTGAGATATCAAGCAGAAGAAATGGTTATGCAGTAAATGCGGCCATTGCATGCTTAAAATTTACCTTTGACCTGGGGGGACACCAAAAGATATATGGGGCATCTGTGTTAGAAAACCATGCATCCCTAAGAGTCCTACAGACACTTGGAATGACCGAAGAAGCAAATATTGATATTTATGGCGTTCCGGATCTTATCTATCTATCTCTTTCAAAAACTGACTTTGAAAAACAGTACAATCGTGGTGAATGCACTATTATGTGATTTTGAACAACCTATATTGTCTGCCCAAAGCCATACCCCTTAGCAGGCGATAAATGCAACCCAGGTCGTGGTTGCATAGCACTGCGTTACACAACAGTAAGGGCCATATAACACATGGAAAACCTGCCACTTTCAGGAATGAAGCAGAGGAGCTGCTGACCCTTTTCAAGGCGACCTGAGGAGAGAAGTTCTTCAAGAATAATATAAATAGACGCAGCTCCGGTATTCCCTTTAGTTGAAAGGTTTGTAAACCAGCGCTCAAACGGTATGGAAAAACCGATGCCTTCCATATGATCGTGTAAGTCGTTACGAAAGTAGTTGGAGGAATAGTGGGGCAAAAACCAGTCAAATTGATCACTACTGAGATTATATTTTTTAATGAGGCGTGAAAGAGTACGATCCACTGCTGTTTTAATAATCTCCTGATTGAGTAGCTTCACATCCTGTTTAACCAACAGGCTACTATCACTCAACGTTTCTCCCGGGGCAAACTGTTCCCGCCATCCCTTTAAAGATCCATCTTCTCGCTTCTCAGCACCTGCATACATGCAGGTTTCCATACTACCTGCAAAAGATAATAGATCCACCCAGTCAATACGAAGGGACAAGCGGTCCTGATTTGCTTTATTACTTAAATAGGCGGCTCCTGCGCCATCAGAAAGCATCCAACGAAGGAAATCTGCATCAAAGGCAACCATGGGCTGCTTTTCCAGCTCCTCCACCTTTGCTGCAGTTGGGGGAGCACATAGCCTTGCCCGCATAAAGGTTGATGCCAATTCAGAACCGGTGGCAACAGCATTAGCCGTCTGGCCTGACTCAACACTCATCCAGGCATACTTTAGTGCACTCATACCAGCATTGCAGATTCCTCCCCCACTCATAATCTCGCACGGACCACCTTGCAGCTCCCCATGTACCATGGATGCATGACCAGGCATCAACTGATCGGGAGTCGACGTTCCACAGGCAAGGCATTCTATATCATCAACCGAAAAACCAGGATATGGCGCCAGCTTCTTTACCGCTTCTGCTGTGAGCTGGGCATTAGAATGGGTTGTTTTGCCGGTTTTAGGATCAATGGCGTAGTGACGACTTTCTATCTTATTATTTCGTAATATAACCCTACGCGTTCTCGATGGAAGCTGGTTCACCATTCCCAGTATTTCTTCCATCTGCTCATTTTTGATCGGCTCATTTGGCAAAAATGCTGCCATGTCGTTGATATAAACGGTCATAATTTCCCTTAAAGCTTGGCAGATCTGTGCCCATCCAAGAGCAAAGCCGCATAACGCTGGTAAAACAGTTCTTCCGGAAGTCTGGTTGGTAGCACTGCATTGGTGAGAGTATAATAATCGAGGTCGTGATTTATGATGCTGTCCTTCAACTGGGCATAGAGTCGTGTCCCTGGAAGCGGCGTCAAAACAGTGTGCATCGGCAGGTCGATCTTATGATCTACAACAAACTCAGCCAGTCTATCAAACTGCTCTTCGGTGTAATCGGGTGAGAGTATAAAATCGCCAACAATGGTGATACCGATATCATGGAGTATCTCAATTGCACGGATATTGGTGGCGGCGCTATTTTCTTTATCCATAGCGCCAAGGGCAGTGTCATCAATTTCTTCAAAGCCGATCACCACCGCCCGCAGACCCACCTGTTTCCAGCGCTTAAATAACTCCGGATGGCGCACAACGGTATCAGAGCGTACATCGGCCAGGAATTGTCGGTTAACACCCGCTCCATCAATGGCATCTGCAAGCTGCAGGGCATATTTTGGGTTGCCAAAAGTATTAGCATCTACCAGCCGAATCACAGGAGTTGAAAGAGAACGTATATCGCGGAGCACAGTTTCAATGGATCCGGTCAGGTACTTACCCCCGGTGAGTGGCGCGATGGAACAAAAGGAACAGTCGTAGGGACAACCAGCAGCTGAGACCACACAGCCAAGTTCAATACCCAAACTCTCCAGCCTGTACTCTGGCCGGTAGCGCTCCACAAGATCATAGCGTGGAACATGCTCCCCCGGCAGGTCGCTCTTATCAAAGCTGCGCGGTTGATACTTCAAGGATCTATCCGGGCGGGTCACTGCAATACCTGGGATTGTATCTGTGGATCTTTTTCCCTCCAGGGCATCGACCAGATCCCGTACACTCTGCTTACCAAGACCAATACTAATATAGTCTATGGTCTGAACATTAAAGAACTCAGGATCAGAAGAAGCATGCACCCCACCCACAACGATAGTGGTCTCCAGGCAATTTTTGATAATTCCCGTTAATTGTAGCACAGTCTGTGCTTCACATGTCATTGCCGTTAAGAGTACAAGATCAGGCGTAAAGGTGGCAAGTTCTGTCTCCAGAGCACTCGGCTCCACCTTGAGATCTACAATACGCAGATCATGACCGGCCAAATTTCCAGCCAAAACCTCCAAAGCCAGCGGCTCTCCACGAAATATCTGCTTCATGGAGGTTATCCCATATCTCTCTTCTGGAATGGAACGACCGCAGTTAGGGGGGTTAACGAGGAGAATCTTCATTGTAGCAGGAACACATAAGCAGGGAGTTAATCTAACCCGACAAGCGGAAAAATTTTCAGTATCGCTGGATAAGTACCATGGAAATGGTGCGATATCAGCAAGTTTTCCAACAGTCAATATCTTGTTTTTCTGACAGCTTTTCCTGAGTAAGGTACTAAACCGAATATTTCAGAGGTAATTCCAAATAAAGCAGAGAAATAAAATATCCGGTTTACGAGAACAGTTCAGTTGCAAGCCTGAGAGTTATAGCGGGTTGCACTATTGTTGTAAATTACTTTTTCACCACAAAACCCGGGCCCGCATCGTCATTACGACCTCTGCAAAATCCCCATGACACAAAATAGTATTTTAATCTAAAACAAATCCAATCCCTTACATTCATAATGCTAAAATGTTGAACATGAAACATTCTACTCTCTAAACATAACCAAATATAACCAAAGTTTTAAACACACTCTACATACCGAGGGCATGGCTTGCAGCCCCCAGCAGAGCAGTATTGGGATGGGTGATGAGGTAGATTGGCATATCTTCAACCATGGGTGACAGCCGCCCCTTATTCTTAAAGGCATCAAGAAACAATGGGCTTCGGATGTAGTCTCCAATACGCGGAGGAAGGCCCCCGCCTACGTACATGCCACCAAAGGAAGAGACTGTCATGGCAAGATTTCCCGCCTGGGCACCGAGAATTGATGTAAACAACTCGAGAACTGCTACGCAGATGGGATGTTTATCCGGAGCATCTAAGGCTGCGTTAACGATCAAAGGAGTCCTGTCTTCTTCCTCAGCTAGTGCCCTACCAAGGGCCGGCGGCTCTGGATAGCGTCCCGTATCCTTAAAAAAAGAGTAGAGGTTTGGAATACCTATTCCGGAACAGACCCATTCATAGCTGACATGGTCATAGCGCTTCAGCATATAGGACAACAAATCCATTTGCAGATCGTTTCTCGGGCCAAATTCTGTATGCCCACCCTCGGAACTGTGGGGCTGATAGCCAGTTCCATTCCAGGTCAAAAACACCTCACCGAGCCCGGTTCCCGGTGCAATAAGTGCCTTATTAGACTCTGAAACAGCGACACCTGAATTAATTGTTTCAATCATGGAAGTATCAAGATGCGGAATGGCGTAGGCCATTGCCTCAAGATCGTTTAGAAGTGAAACATTTGCGATTCCAGTTTCGTGGCACAGCTTATCCCCGTCAATTACCCAGGATAGATTAGTAATTGACGCCCGGTTTTTCTTAAGTGGCCCAGCTACACCTATGCTTGCCTTATCCACCATAACCTGCTGATCGCTCAAGAAGGATATGATAATCTCCTCCAGCCCTGCATATTCCTTACTTCGGTACTTTTGCTCAGCAACAGGGGCATCCGGCCCCCTTTCCGGTGTAAAAAGACCAAGGCGGGTATTGGTTCCACCAATGTCTCCGGCAAGTATCATTGCAATTGCTCCTCTTGGCAACTCTAGAGTTACTCATTTTATCTGAAATAATTACTATTATACCAAAAGATTCTAAACTAACTGCTCGCAGAATACTACCCGCCATAAAATCGAAATTTAAATCCGTAACAGGAACAATAAATAATGGGACATTAATAAAACAGCCATAACTGAAGCATGATATAGTTCTTATAATATGTTAGAAAAAAAACAAGCAAACTGTCCGAGACCTTTGCAGAACCGGCTTTTCATCGTTTCAATGAAGTTTGCAATGATTGGTTGTCATCTCCAGGTTGACCAGTGCCAATCCATCAATACAATATATTAAAGTTATAATTGCTAAGCAAACAGGGACAAATACTATGAACAGTGATAACAAAATGATAGATCCGTCAGATTTCGAGATTAAACGACTTGGAGAAGCCACCCACGCATCCCCGTTGCATGGAGTGAGCTTTACCGGCGATGATGATTCAGTTCTCTATCATACCCGGTTCAGCGATATCCAACCCTACATTGAACAACAGATGGCCCCTCCTGCCTTTGAAATTGCTGGACCAAGGGAAAAGATTTTTTTTGACCCTGAGGTTATGAAATGCGGCATTGTAACCTGTGGCGGCCTCTGCCCTGGTCTGAATGATGTCATCCGTGCCATCGTCCTCTCACTCCACCATCACTACAAGGTCAAGACCATACTTGGTTTTCGCTATGGTTATGAAGGCCTGAACCCTTCCTATTATCATACTCCCATAGAACTCAACCCTTCTAAAGTTGACGACATACACCAGAAAGGAGGAAGCCTGCTCGGCAGCTCCCGAGGGCCTCAAGATCCAAAAATAATGGTTGATACTCTTGTTCATCTTGGAATACGGATTCTTTTTACCATAGGTGGTGATGGTACCCTGCGAGGGTCTGAGACAATCACCCAGGAGATCGAAAAAAGAAACCTCAATATCAGTGTTATTTCCATACCCAAAACCATAGATAACGATATTAGCAATGTGGATATGAGTTTTGGTTATGAGACTGCCGTAGCTGAGTCACGTCGCTCCACAACCACTGCCCATGTCGAGGCTGTTGGTGCCCGCAATGGTGTGGGCCTCGTCAAGCTTATGGGACGGGAGTCCGGGTTTATCGCCGCAGCGGCAACGCTTGCCAACAATGACGTTAACTTCTGTTTGATCCCTGAGGTTGAGTTTTCCCTTGAAAAATTACTAACACAACTTGAAAAAAGAATCCGTCAGCGAGGCCATGCCGTAATAGTGGTTGGAGAAGGTGCTGGACAAAATCTATTCACAGATAATCTCGGGAAAGATGCTTCTGGTAACAGCAAACTTGGAGACATAGGACAACTCTTGAAAGCTGAGATTAAAAAGTATTTTCATTCTCGCTCCATGGACATAACGCTAAAATACATCGACCCAAGCTATATGATTCGTTCTACTCCTGCCTCTGCTGCTGATTCAGCATTCTGTCTCCAGCTCGGCATGCATGCTGTACATGCCGGGATGACGGGAAGAACAAACATGCTGGTGGGACACTGGAATAACCAGTTTACCCATGTGCCAATTCCAATGGTTGTACATTCACGGCGTAAAGTCGATCCTGGTGGTAAGTTGTGGTCTACTGTGCTTGCTTCAACAGGCCAACCGGCAAACCTTGTTTGACGATTTGACACTAGTTGTGCAAACAAACACTGTTGAACTCTTTTCTTTGCGTCCATATGATACACCTATCTATGGACGCTGCCCCCATAGAGACATTGAAAAATAGTTTCACTCTAAACACCCCCTTACCTCAATACCATTCGCATAGAAGCCTCAAATATTTTTCGATTAATTCCAAACGGATACCACCCATCTACCTACAAAACTTCTGGCCAATCCATTCAAAAGAAGAACCGTTCTGCTGTTTTCCCGTGATAACCCGTGGGATAAAAAAACAATCCTCACACTACAATTTGTTTTGTTAAACAATCGTACTGTGCTACTATAGTACCACATTGTAGTAGGCCGCATTACTATGTATGTTGTTACTTTAGTGCCTTACTCCTGAAAGCCTGTCATAAAAAACAAGAAACTCAGGAATTGAATTTGAAATCGTAAGTTACGTTTTACTACCAAGGCACTTATCCCGTTCATCGGGGTTAGCTCATACCGGCGGTCACTACACAATATGACAGATGAGCTATAACAGCGACTGCTGTTATGCAAGGTTGGTAATACTTTGATGGTGCAGCCATACCCATCTGACGACTCAGAGTCCTTGATGCTGATAAATCTGGATCCGGCACCTGCATGAGAATCCTAATGTGGCCTGAGAGAACCTTACGAGTGAGAGAAAAATATGAATGAAGCATTGATTCTTGAGAGGCTGGACAAACTCTCAGATGAAGTCAGATCGTTAAAATCGGAGATACTCTTAGAAGTAAAACAGGAGATCGCTTCACTTCCCGGTCAGCAGACACCTGATAATCCTGAGCCGTCCCAAGGCAGTGGTAACGATAGCTCCAACGAGAAAGTCCTCCAGATGACGCAGACCCTGCTAACCAGCCTGGAACAATTAAACGACGTCATCAATAAGACCAAAAGCGGTACAGCCCTAGAAGACAATAAGGGGGCCCTGCTCGCCAGGGCTTACCCTGACTCTGTACAATTTTTCACCGAGCTTGACGCTGATTTTCATATCGATGAACTCGTCGTCCTACTGAGAAAAGCCCTTACGAATCTGGACACCATGGGTGAGGGACTTGATATGTTAAAAGCAGGGGTTGAACTTCGGGACGACATGGTCCCAATACTTCAACTCATGTATCCCCGTGTTCTCCGTTTTCTCAACTCCCTTTATGAAGGTGAATTTCAGGCCGAAGAACTTGGTGATCTCCTCCATACGGTGCTCATTAATATCCACACCCTGAGTGATCTACTTAATATGATTCAACCGATGACTGAACTGGTCAAGGAAGTTGGTGTGGTTATGAAAGAGACCGATGTTATCAGCGGTATCAATATCTGGCTGGATGGATTGCAACAGGGAAACGGCATGATGAAGCTTGCCGGACTCATCATCACCGCCCTCAAACGAATCGATTTTAACGAGGCCCAGATCGACGAGATCTGTCAGGTTATCAACAACACAGAGCTTACTCAAATACAACCCATAGGCCCACTGGGGATGATCAAACAATTAAACGATCCTAAAGTCCAGGAAGCCTTGGGGTTTATGTTTATGACACTGCAGGTCATAGGCAGCTGCTTACAAGCTTTCGAGAATGGAAATGGAGGAAAAAATAAAGCCAGTGCATAAAAGACGTACAAACAGATTTAGCACTTTTTTACATAAGCAACAGATGGCCGAGACAGAAAAAAGGAGATTATCAATATTATGAAAAAGCTAGTCATATTAGGTGCCGGTAGTGGCGGCACAATGATGGCGAACAAAATGAGAAAGGACCTTGATAATGACTGGACAATCACCCTGATCGACCGGGATAATGTCCATTATTACCAACCGGGATTTCTATTTGTGCCATTCGACATCAACAAACCAAATGAAATTCGAAGAAGCAGACGTGAATTTATTAAACCGGGGATAGACTTTGTCATTTCTGAACTCACCAATGTTGAATGGGATAAACAGGAAGTGACAACGGCAACAGAAGGTATCTTCAAATATGATATTCTGATTATGTCAACCGGCTGTGATATTCGACCCGATGAAATTGAAGGTTTAGGGGAAGGCTGGGGCAGTGATATTCACGGTTATTATCGTTTTGATGATTGCCAGGTCTTAGGGAAGGCACTCAAAAAATTTAATGGCGGCAAGATAGTTGTCAACATAGCAGAAATGCCGATTAAATGTCCTGTTGCTCCACTTGAATTCGTCTTTCTTGCCGACTGGTACTTCCATAAGCGTGGTATTCGCGACAAGGTAGAGATTGAGTTCGTTACTCCGCTCTCCGGGGCCTTCACCAAGCCAATGGCCACCAAGGTGCTCACAGAGGCATGTAAAGATAAGAATATTAAAATTATCCCTGACTTCGCCCTTGGCTCCGTTGATCATAATAAAAAGGTGATAGCGTCCTATGATGGTTCTGAGGTCGACTATGATATGCTGGTCTCCATTCCACCGAACTTTGGTTCCCAGGTAATGATTGACTCAGGGGTTGCCGATCCAATGGGATATATTCCAGTGGATAAACACACCTTGCAACCCCAGGGACATGACAATGTCTGGGTTCTCGGCGATGGAACCGATGTCCCGACCTCAAAGGCGGGAGCAGTTGCCCACTTCCAGGGCGATGTATTGCATGAAAACATCCTGGCCTATATTAATGGAGGAGAGCAACATGCCAGATCAGATGGGCACGCCGTTTGATTCATAGAATCAGGCTTCGGGAAAGCCTACATTATTGACTTTAATTACGACGTTGAACCTATGGGCGGGAAATATCCATTCCCTGCTGTTGGTCCGTTAAACTTACTCAAAGATACCGAAATAAATCACATCTCCAAGCTTATGTTTAAGTGGGCATATTTCAACCTGCTTCTGAAAGGAGTGTGGCTTGGACCACCGGATCTTATGATGGAAGGAAAACAGAAGATTGCATAAGGTACAGGTTGTATAAAAAAGATCTCCATTGACTCACATCAATGGAGATTTTTTTTACTATTTCGTTTCTACTATTTTTTAAATTGAAAAAATTTATGAAGACTGGCTAACAGCTGCAACGGCCTCACTCTTCAGCCACCCCTTACGTCCCGCCCTATCAGTAACATAGGTATAGTCTCCATGGGTCTTAACAGAATAGAATAAGCGCCCCTGCTCCACCGCTCCTGAAGAACTCGCCCCCTCAAAGGGAGAGACCTGGAGTTTGGCATCTGAACCTACTACAACGAGTGGATTATAACTCTGATACCCCTGAACCACACCTGTGATCGATATAAGAAGCAGGACCATTGCACACACCCAGGAGCCAACATACGATCGTGGTGAAGGTTTGTATTTAAGTCGTACAGCTAGAAGAGTCGCCATAAAGACAAGGATAGCAAAGGCAAGAACGGTCCAGCTATCAATGGATAGTATGGCAAATAATCGTGTTATCTTCCCCGGCTCCTCTGTAAATAGCCCACTATCCTTTCTCACTTTCGCAAGATTTCCTATAATATCAGAATCAGACGGATCAATCCTCAGAGCCCGCTCATACTGAAGTATGGCTAAACCGACCTCGCCTCTTTGAGCATAACTATTTCCAAGGTTATATAACAGTCCGGAACTATTTCCCTCCTGTTTCAAAAGCCCTTCATATATGGTGATTGCCTTATCATAGTCTCCAACACTGTAGGCAGCATTACCAGCCTCAAAACGCTCATCTATGTCTCCGGCCAGCAACTCCATTGGTACAAGTGCAAGGAGCAGCAATATCAGGGCGTATACTGTTTTCGTGGATTTCATGACAGTTTCTCCAGCTCACGCTTTAATTCTTCATAATAATCAGACATTTCAGAAGCCGTGAGTGACGCTCCACCATAGGCGGCCTCTTCGGCCCGTGCAAAGATAGTAATAAGAGGGGAACTTGCTTCCACATATGTTCTAAGATCGGTAAGACTTATGGCTGATGCTGTTTTCAGCCTGGAGACGCCTGTATGATTCTGTATTGCAGTCCTGCATTTTGCAAGAAACAGAGTTGAATCTCCAGCGGCTTTTGCCCGCTCAATCTCCATAAGATCCTCCCCGAGCTGATGCATCCTGTTTTT
Source organism: Desulforhopalus glucosivorans (assembly GCF_054397165.1). NCBI lineage: Bacteria > Pseudomonadati > Thermodesulfobacteriota > Desulfobulbia > Desulfobulbales > Desulfocapsaceae > Desulforhopalus > Desulforhopalus glucosivorans. The sequence continues at coordinate 4,723,661 of NZ_AP044854.1, read as the reverse complement.
CTGTAGGGAAAGTCCTGGTTGTCGCTCATGCTTATACTGACGCCAATTGAGATAGAGAAAAACAAGTATCATAAGCAGGACGACTATACAGAGGGCAATAAACCATGTTCGTTGAAACAGTGGGATAAGCTTTTGATTCAAGGGCCCCATCTCAAGGTGAACAGGGGAAAGATTGGCAAACATTGCCTCCGAGTCAACCACTATCTGTTCAGAACTGACCGACGTATTGGTTTCAGTCACCGGTTCGGCTACTACTCCAGTTCCGGGTTTTGCAGAAGAAACCTTGTCCTGTTGCTGTCCTCGCCCCGCAAGTAATTCAACAGGAATGGACTCACTGTTAAGTGTTATATATTTGCCCGCAAAAGGATCAAAATAACTAAAAGAGAGGGATGGGATTTCAGTTACTCCAGGCTCTTTGATGACAATTGCCTGCTCAAATGATTTACTGCTCTTAAAGTTATCAGCATCTGCCACAAAATCTGAAGTTGGAGAATAGGTCTTCCAGGAGGAGGATTCCGGAAAAACTGGTGCCTCCACCCTGTTAAAATTTCCCTCTCCCGAAATGATCATATTGAGGGTAATCGGCTCACCAATTTCCACTCTCCTGGGAGTTGCTCCCACATCCATTGTAAACCTGCCTATTGCTCCGGTAAAGTTTTGTGGTTTCCCCTCTTCCGGGAGCGGCAGTACACGGAATTCCAGCTCAGGACTGAATGCCGTAATAGGTTTGCGCTGCACGTTCCCCAAAAGACTGTTAAAAAGACTATCGCCAAACATACTACCACCAAAGCCCGACATTGGTGACCTGCTGCGTCGCTGTTGTTGAATCAGTACCGTAGCATCAAGACTGAAATGTAATGGATGTGTTCCCTCTTTCACGCCTGAAAGATTGGTTTTCCAGGTTAGTACATAAAACACCGAGCCACCAACATTTTCCTGGGTCTGTTTCGGTTCACCACCTAGTTGTGACATCACAACACCGTCACCGGATAGAGTTGGTAATGAACCGAGTTCCACTCGGTAGTTGCTGCTAAAATAGGCCTTAATCGTTATGGGGACAATCTCACCGGGGAAATGATCTCCAATTTCAGATACCTCTAAAAAAGCAATATCCTTCACACTCTTGACCTGACTTCCACCAGCCCCATCAACAGTACCCGTTTCAGTCACTTCAAAGGGGATACTTTGAGTCATCACCGTCTCGCCACCGGCCCGTACCTGTATCGGTGGAATGGTGTATTTACCTGCGGCTAGGGCCTGAACAATAAAATTATGGATGACTGCAACACTTTTTTTTCCATTTATATTGAAAGACTGCTGCAACGGAACTTTACGGTGTAACTTGATATTCTCGATCTCCGGAATCTCAAATTCAGCAATTTCCCGTACCCCACTCACCGCAATGCTGAGCCACGCCCCCTCGTTTACACTAAATGAACTCGGGTTGAGACTGGCTTCAACGGTGACATCCTTTGCAACCACCGTATCTACAGTGAACCAGGCAAGAAATATAACCAGTGCGAATATGAAGATGCTGCGCTTACCCATTACCAATCCTTTTCAATTTCGTTATCATCTGCACCACCGGAAGGTATAAAGTTCAGTTCCCCTTCCTGATTTTTTAATGCGTTCAACAACCGCTCCGCTTCTTCCTTTGTCATTTTCCCCTGCTGCTGACGTATTGCGTCCTGCTTAGCCTGTTCCTGATCACTATTTTCTTCAGCACCACTATTTTCAGCCATCTCGTTTATCGGCTCAGGGGTTTCAGAAGACTGACTCGCAACATCTTGTTTTTCTTCCTCTCCACTCTTTTGCGCGTCCTGCCCGGCAGCATCTTGTTGCTGTTGATCACCTGTATCTTGCTGTTGCTGCTCACCGCCCTTCTCATCCTGCGGGGAGTTGTCCTGCTGCTCACCTTTACCATCTCCCTGCTGGGAGTCCCCATCACCGGGTTTCTTATCCTGACCTTCTTCACCTTCCTGGTTGTCCTGCTGGTCCTGATCTTCCTGGTTCTGCTGGTCTTTCATCTGCTGTTCCAGCTGGTCCAACTGTTTCTGAATTACCTCACGATTATTCTTCGCCCTTTCATCATCAGGGCTCAGCTGGATCACCGAGTCCATTTGGGATATTGCCTGTTTCCACTCCTCAACCGTTGCCTGAGGATTCCCCTGGCGACTTTCTACACCCTTTTGAAAATGACTGTTACCAAGATTAAAGTAGGTCTTTTTCTGCAACTCAAGATCTTCACTTGAAAGAGCACTATTAAACGCCTGAATAGCGTCATCGTACATATTGTTTTTATACGAACTCACCCCATAATTATACAAAAGCTCAGGGGAGTCGGGCGTGCTTTCCAACTGCTGACGATAGTACTCGGCGGCACCAAGGTAATCTTCTGCAGCAAAGGCATCTTCACCTGGTGAGGCGTCGGCAACACCCGCATGAGCGGCTGTCAGTAACAAAACCAGCAGAACACTCATCTCTTTTTTTCTCTTGAGACTATTTTTAAGTGTTCGCAGCAGCGGTTGTTTACCATTTGCCCGTCTCTCACCAAGTAGTAGTTCGATAACCAGAAACAATAGTGCCGCGGCAAGGGGCCACTCAAACCTGTCGATGGGTAACTTATGCCGCCTTTCTGAGAGCTCTTCCTTTGGAATCAGAGAGAGTTTTTGCTGGTAGATTGTTTCAAGCCCCTGGCCTGAATTACCAAGGGGGGCATACACTCCCCCGGTGAGCTCTGCTAGTTTTGTTAGAGTTGACTCATCGAGTCTGGAGGTGACATACTTCCCAGCACTATCTTTAACAAATCCTTTACCACCTGGAACCGGGATTAATTCTCCACCGCTGGTTCCTACACCAACTGTGTAAATGGTCAGTCCCTCCTGAGCGTATTTTTCAGCCATTGCAAGAGCGTCACCTTCAAGGTTTTCGCCATCGGTGAGGATTATGAGAATCTTATGATTAGCCCCATTTGTAAGAATTTTTGAAGCCGCTTCTATAACGCCAGCAAGATTGGTCCCACCCCGGGGAATGATGTCCGTTGTAACCGCCGCCAGAGACTGCTCAAAGGCCTCATAATCCATGGTCAGTGGGCACATAAGAAAAGAACTGCCTGCAAATGGCAAGAGTCCAACCCTATCTCCTTCCAGGCGCTGGACAAAGTCAAGGATTGCAAAATGAGCCCGTTTCAGACGGTTTGGTTTGATATCTTCAGCGAGCATACTCTTAGATGTATCAAGGGCAAAGAGCAGATCAATGCCCTTGCGCTTTACATCCACCCACTCATAACCGTATTGAGGTCTCGCAAGGGCTCCAAACAGGAAAAATACCGACAAGAGAATCAGAATTTTTTTATATCCACGCCTGGTCCTCGAAAGATTCCTGGTCAATTGACCAATGAGCTGCTCAGAGGCAAATCGCCCCAGTGCAACACGCCGCCTTTTTTCCAGGGTTTTAAAAACCACTGCAAGTATAATACAGATCAGTAGCCCGGCAAGAAGCCATGCTGGTTGTGCAAAAGTCATGATCATTCCCCTAGGGTACGCGCTTTCGGGCCTGGTACATTTCAAGCCCTAAAAGAATAAAAACACAGAGAACCAGATAAGGAAAAAGCTCCCGATAATTCTCAAATTTCTTGATGGTTCTGGTGGTGGTTTCCATGCTGTTTATCGCCTCATAAATCTGGGCAAGCGAGGCGGTATCTGTAGCACGAAAATAGGTTGCACCTGTCATATCCGCCACTTCTTTCAGGGTTTTTTCGTCTATATCAACCTGTACACGAACAAGTTTTTTCCTGCCAAAGGCATCTGTCACTGGCATTGGAGCCTCTCCTCTGGTTCCTGCACCAATTGTATACACCTTAATATCCAGGGTCTCGGCAGCCTCTGCTGCAACAAGGGGAGGAATCCTGCCACTATTATTCATACCGTCGGTGAGAAGGATCAGGATTCTCGATTTTGCCTTACGATCACGCAGCCGATTAGTTCCACTGCCGATGGCAGATCCTATGGCCGTGCCGTCCTCAACCATACCGATTCGTATGGACTCAAGCCGCTTCCTGAGCCAACTGTGATCAAGCGTCAGGGGGCTCACAAGATAGGGCCGGCCACCAAAGGCAAGCAAGCCAATACGATCATTGGGACGCTGCTCAATAAACTCATCCACAACCTTTTTAACCACCTCAAGCCTATTGGTGGGCTTACCGCCCAGGGTAAAATCCATGGCTTCCATGGAACCCGAGACATCCACCGCCAGTAGTATATCTATACCCGAAGCCTCAATCTCAATATTGCTGCTACCAACCTGGGGCCTGGCCACAGCAAAGATTAAAAGAGTAAGACTTGCAAGTCGAAGTAACATCGACAATCTACCCGGCCTGGTTTTCCTGGCTGTTGCCAGCTTGCCCACAATGGAGGTCGAGGAAAAGAGCAGGGCCGGGGCGGCACCTCTTTTACCAAAGAAATATGCCACGACCGGGATAAGAAGTAGAAGCCAGAGGAGTTCGGGATGAAGAAATCTCATTTTCCATCCTCCATGACTTGCCCGGACGGACTGGTGGCATGCACAAATGTTGCGACTGCTGTTTCCATTATATTAAGATTCTGCTCATCCTGTACCTTATGGGCAAATTTCGCCATATCGGCCTGTTCAAGGCAGTTTTGCAGCTCCATTTTATAATTACTTATCTCAGAATCATTTGTATTTTTAAGACTCCTGAGAAACTCCCTTGTGGTCTGGCGTGTGCTCTTTATGGCAAACCGATCTTCGACGTAGCAGCGAAGAATCTGGCTTACCCTATCCATATAAGCCCGCCCCTGTCCCATTCCAAAGAGGCTCCTCGCCTCGGTAAGATCCGTCAAGGCCCTTTCCCATGGAAGTATAACCGGCACAGCTCTGGGTCGTTTTTTACGCTTATATAACCAGTAGATGAGAGCACTGACGAGTAGTGCGAGCAGAATTCCAAGACCAATATAGAGATAGGGAACAGGTGCCCTCGTTGGCACAACACCATAAACATCATACATGGTCATCTGCTCACTCGCACTCTGAGGCGTCTGAGCCCCCTGCGCCGACTGACCCATTTGACCCATTTGACCCATTTGACCGGGCTGAGGAATTTGTGACATCTGTGGCGGACTTGCACTGCTTTGACTACTACTGTTGGGTTTCTCAAGTAGGGTCAACGGCTGGTCAGCCGCGATCGCAATAAGGGACAACTGCGCAACAAGCGTCACCACAAGTGTAAGAGCAAGAAATAGTCTTTTCATAGCGCCCTCTTCTTTCTATCTCTGAAAAAGCTCAAAAGAGGCGGCAGATATGACCTGTCAGTACGAAGGTCGAGGAGATCTATTCCTGCAAGGCGCATACTTTTGTGAACTATTTTCTCTCTTGCAGCAGCGATAGCACGATACTCCTCTCGTACCTCAGGATCAGAGGTGTTCACTTCAACCTGTGCACCGCTCTCAGCATCTTCTAAGGTAATCCAACCAACATCAGGGAGTTCATATTCTCTTGGGTCCGTTACAATAAGACTGATGAGATCGTGGCGTCTATTTGTGATTTGTAGTTTTGGTTGAAGGAGTTTTACTTCTTCTTCAAACACTCCGGGTAGTGCAAAATCTGAGATAAGAAAGGAAACACACTTTCTCTTCATGACCCGGTTAACAAAATCTAAGACGCCCTTGACATCAGTCTTCACCCCTTTGGGTTTGAAGTAGAGAATTTCCCGTATAATCCGAAGGATATGTCCTCGTCCTTTTTTAGGAGGAATATAGAGTTCAGGGGAGTCTGTAAAAAGAACCAAACCCACCTTGTCGTTATTTCGAACCGCTGAGAACGCCAAAACAGATCCAATTTCAGCCATCAATTCCCGTTTGGAAGAGGCCGACGAACCAAATTCCCCGGAGCCGCTGATATCAATCATCAGCATGATGGTCAATTCCCGCTCTTCAGTGAATTTCTTGATATGGGGGACGCCGGTTCTCGCGGTAACATTCCAATCAATAGTCCTGATATCATCGCCGGGAACGTATTCGCGAACCTCATCAAAATTCATTCCCCGGCCCTTAAACACAGACTGATAGCTCCCCGCCAGACTGTCATTAACCAGCCTGTTGGTGCGCACTTCAATCTGGCGAACCTTTTTTAGAATATCCCTGGTAAGTTGTGTATCCATTTATTACACACTCTTTATGGAACAGGAACGGTGTCGAGAATTTTGCGGATGATATCTTCGCTGCTGATCCCTTCCGCCTCCGCCTCATAACTTATTCTCAATCTATGACGCATCACATCAACCACAGCAGCCTTCACATCATCAGGGGTCACATAGCCTCTTCCCGCAATATAGGCAAGAGACCTGGATACAGTTTTCAGACTGATTGTAGCCCTTGGTGATGCACCTGTCTCAATGTAGTCGCGTAAATCCAGATTGTAACTTTGAGGATCTCGTGTGGCATAGACAAGAGAGACAATATAGTCCTTAATCTTGTCATCCATATAGATCCGGTTAATAACTGCCCGGGCACCTAGAATATCCTCAGGGGAGGCCACAGGGGTGACCAAAATCTCGGTATCAGTCTGATCAAAGCCATCAAGGATCTTTCGCTCTTCCTCACGGGTTGGGTAGCCCACCACCACCTTCAACATAAAACGATCAATTTGCGCTTCTGGCAGAGGGTAGGTTCCTTCCTGCTCAATTGGGTTTTGCGTCGCGAGTACCAGAAACAAATCTGGTAGCTGAAAACTATTATCCCCAATGGTGACCTGTTTTTCCTGCATGGCTTCAAGAAGAGCCGACTGCACCTTTGCCGGAGCACGGTTTATTTCATCGGCGAGGATCAATGAGGAAAAGATAGGTCCCTTCTTTACCTCAAAGGTCGTCTGCTGGGGGTTGTAAATCTGGGTTCCCACGATATCTGCGGGTAACATATCAGGGGTAAACTGTATTCGTTTAAAATCGGTCTGAATTGCTCTTGCAAGGGTCTTCACAGCAAGGGTTTTTGCAAGGCCCGGCAAACCCTCAAGGAGGATATGGCCACCTGAAAGCAGGCCGATGATGAGCTGTTCGACAAGGTGGTCTTGCCCAACAATCACCTTGGAGAGTTCATACTTTAGAGGTGCGATCCAGGCTGAACTGTTTTTTACTTCCTCATTAATCTTTTGTATTGAACTATAGACATCCGATGTTTCCATGGGGACCGGCGGGGTGGTCTGTGAAGAATTATCCATCATATTAATTCCTTGGTCAGTTGATTAGTACCTTACTCCTGAAAGCCTGTCATAAAAAAACAAGAAACTCAGGAATTGAATTTGAAATCGTAAGTTTAGTCTTACCACCAGACAATGAACTCAAAGAGGCATCCTGGTACTTATCCTAGCTTATTTCTCATTTTTATTTCTTATGTACTGGTGTTAGGAGTGAACTCCACTGTTTTAAAATCACTACAGGTTCTACTATAAAGCCGTATCATTACCCCATTCTTTCACAAACATTACAAAGCTGTAATGTTTGTATTTCTTCAGAAAAACACGTATCAGCAGCTATCATATTCCCTGTAGAAAACCTGGTTTCAAGAGTGATCTTTGCAATTTTTCAAAATCAGCACCATAGTATTGATCAATTGTAGCTCAACTGTGTCTTAACTATGGTATTGCTCAACTTTGCCTGTTATCTTCCTTCAGGCTCTTGTGGAAACAACGCCTAGAAAATCCCCATAATATAAACTGACCCGCTCAACGGGAAATTTCACACATAATATCAGTTAGAAGTCAGGTATACTATGCAATCTGAAAAACCGAATAGCTCTCCTAGTTACGATTTAAAAAGCCCGGTTCAAGTGGTTTCTACAATCATGCAAACCTCGGCTTTTCAATACTTTTTCAATAAAATATCCCAGGCCGGTTTTCTCCTGCTCGGGGCAGCTGTTATTGCTCTGATCTGGTCTAATCTGGACGGAGCGGGGTATAACCATTTCTGGCATCAGGAGCTGGCCATAAGTTTTGCCGGCATGACGCTCAGCCACTCATTGGTACATTGGGTAAACGACGGTCTGATGACCATATTTTTCTTCACCGTGGGTCTTGAAATCAAAAGAGAGATGCTGGTGGGAGGACTTTCAGACCCAAAACGTGCCGCTCTCCCAGTAGCTGCGGCCGTTGGAGGAATGGTAGTCCCAGCACTTATCTATTTCTACTTTAACACAGGCTTAAACAGTATTTCTGGTTGGGGAATCCCCATGGCAACTGACATTGCCTTCTCCCTTGCTGTCCTCAGTACCCTCGGCTCAAAGGTCCCTTTTGGCCTTCGCCTTTTCCTCACCGCCTTTGCCATAGTTGATGACCTTGGGGCTATTCTGGTTATCGCATTTTTTTACACTCCATCCATCGATATGTATGCGCTCGGGGCTGCATTTCTTGTGACTGGCGCCTTGTTTCTGATAAACCGCTTCGGGGTCAGACATTCATTCCCCTACGCAATCCTGGGAATTCTCCTCTGGTTTGCGGTATCCGAAGCTGGCCTGCATGCAACCATCGCTGGAGTTGTCACTGCCATGTTCATTCCTTCTAAGGGAAAATATAACACTGATCTGTTTCTTGAAATGGTGAGTAAGCGGCTTGAAGAAATAAGCTGTAAGGGGGGCTCCTGTGGTCAGTCCATTCTTGTAAACCGTAACCACCTAGACGCCGTACAGGATATTAATCTTGCCTGCAAGGAGGTGGAAACCCCACTCCAACGCCTTGAGCACTCCCTTTCATCCTGGGTTGGATATCTGATTCTACCGATCTTTGCTCTTTCAAACGGTGGTGTATCTCTGGTGGGTATGGAACCGATGACGGCACTGACTCACCCCGTTACTCAAGGCATTGGCTTTGGCCTTGTCCTCGGGAAACCCATCGGAATATTTATCTTTACCTACGTGGTGGCAAAACTTCTCAATACCGAATTGATACAAGGGACAACATGGAGCCAGATACTTGGGGTAGGACTACTGGGAGGAATGGGGTTTACCATGTCTCTTTTCATCTCCAACCTCTCTTTTAGTCCTGGCCTCTTGCTGGAATACTCTAAAGTTGGCATAATGTTAGGTTCATTTTTCAGCGCTGCCCTAGGGTATGCACTACTTCGCTGGGGTAAATAATCGTATCTTTCAGAACCTATTCTGTTGAGATCCGTCCCGGCAAATCGTTACATATATGAATCATGGGACAGCTCTACCTCAACGAATACGCCAAACACCTTGTTGGTAAACGAGTCTGCATAGCATGCAGAGAAGGAATATTACGGGATAATTTCACAGAAATTATTGCAGACATAAAATTCCTAACAAGAAATGGGGTGAAAACCACACTGTTTCATAACCTGCCCAACCGCTTTGCCAACCAGAAGCTTCTTACCCAGCTAGAAAAACGCTTACCCGGAACCAGAATCACCAGGATAGGACCGGACAAAGATTTTTACGCTGCCGTTTTAACTCAGACAGACGCTCACTTTAAGGTGATTTTTCTCGAGCGAAGATATCTGATAGACAACAAGGGCTATAAAATTAATACCCTTAATACCAGCAGTATTCGTGGCTCCATGGATGACTTTGCAAGCCGCATTGCAAACGTGAATTTCAAAGACACCATAAACCTCATCTGCGAAACCATAGAAGCCGGAAAATGTGAACGAATCCACATACTGCCTGCCGGAAAAAACAGTATCAAGCAGGAACTATTCACCGTAGAAGGCAGCGGCACCATGATTGCCGACAACTTCACGGAAACATTTCGCAGGGTTGAAACCGATGAAGATGTGGCCGTCGTCAACCGCATTCTATCAATGTATAAGAAGGCGGGTTTTTTGAAACCCAGGAGTAAAAACTACGTTAGTACCCACCGTAATAACTTTTATGTAACGGAGATCGATGGGATTATCGTTGGCTGTGTTGAGCAGAAAATTGTGGATGAAAGAACCATCGAGCTTGGGGCACTCGCCATCTCCACCAGATTTCGCAACCAGCGAATCGGTGTCTACACGGTCAACGCCTTCATGGAGACCATGGCGGCCTTAGGGTACTCACACTTCATCTCACTCACCTTAAACCCACGACTCCAGGCACTATTTGGCCAGATTGGCTTTGTCCAGAAAACCATGGAGGAATACAGCAAGCGGCAGGCCCAGAGTCCTGAGGTCTCAATGTTTGTCAAAATACTGGGGCAGTGACACCCCAGCATTCACCTCTCTGTTACACCAAAGCTGCAACACCCTCAAACACCCTGTGCCCATCATCATGCCTGTCCACATCATAGACGTCAGGTAACTTCTTTACCTGTTTTATAATCTGCTCCAATTTCTGTTCTTCATTGACCTGGAGCCACATCTTACTCGTTTCGCCACCTTCCATGGGGATACAGACAATACCCTCAACGTTGTAGGCGCGCCTGGAGAAAAGCCCACAGATGTGTGACATAACACCCGGGTGATTATTTACCGTCAGTTCCAATACTTTAATACTTGGTATGCTATTAATTGCTTCCATGGTCATCTCCTTATTGCTCACATTTTTCTGCATTACACCCACCCAGCATAGTACTGTTTGATGCTCCAGGAGGTACCATTGGATACACTTCCTCATCCTTTCCTATGGCTACGTTTATGAGACATGGACCAGGCTCACTGATCATTTTTTCAAGCAGTGCAGGCAGGTCGCAGCCAGGCTCAGCATTTACAGCCTTCATACCAAAGCCCTTTGCGATGGTCACAAAATCAATATCAATTTGAAAATCCGAGGCAAAAACCTGTTTATTATAAAAAAGATTCTGTTGCTGACGAACAAGACCCAAGGAGTTGTTGTTCATTACAATGATTTTAACATTAGCCTGCTGTTCAATGGCAGTTGAAAGCTCCTGGATATTCATTTGCAAGCTTCCATCCCCTGTAAAAAGCACAACCTGTTTTTCCGGATTGGCAAGGGCTGCACCAATTGCTGTGGGTAAACCAAAACCCATGGTACCAAGCCCGCCGGAGGTCAGTAGCTGACGTGGTCTCTCAAAGGGAAATACCTGGGCCGCCCACATCTGATGCTTACCAACATCTGTTGAGACAAAACTTCCCTCATCCAACAGTTCTGATGTTTTAAGAATCAAGCCATAGGGCTTTTCCGGGACTGTCGCCTCCGGAGAAGTCATGGGGTACATTTCTCTTAATACTTCGATCTGATTACACCAGATTGTTCTACTGTTCTCTGTGAGCAGTGGTGCAAGCGCTTTAAGGGTGGCCTTAACATCACCAACAAGGCCGATATGGGCAGTTTTCAGTTTGGAGACCTCGCTGGGATCAATGTCCATATGAATAACGCTTGCATCCGGGCAAAACTCTACAATCTTACCGGTAGCACGGTCATCAAACCTTGATCCGGCAGCAATAAAGAGATCACAATCCTGCAGGGCCATGTTTGTCGAACGGGCAGCATGCATTCCGAGCATTCCTAAAGAAAGTGGATGATCCGAAGGGATTGTTCCCAGCCCCATAAGAGTCATTGTGCACGGCAATCCAGCCTTTTCTGCCAGGTTCCTCGCTTCCTCTGCTGCACCTGCGTGAATAATCCCACCACCCAGACAGAGTATAGGCCGCTTTGCCCTGTTAATCATATCTGCTGCCGCCCGAAAGGCTTCAATATCTGTTGCAGTCTCCTCAATTCGGCCCCCCGGTTCCGGCCACTCTTCAAAAGATATTTGAGCCACCTGAACATCTTTTGGAACATCTATAAGTACTGGGCCAGGACGTCCTGAGAGAGCCAGCTCAAAGGCCTTGGGTATGATTGTAAGGAGTTCTTCAATGGTGCGGACCAGAAAATTATGTTTTGTTACAGGAATAGACATTCCGTAGGTATCAACCTCCTGGAATGCATCAGTTCCGATGAGAGAGGCAGGAACCTGACCGGTTATGCAAACAATTGGAATAGAATCGAGATAGGCATCTGCTATGGCAGTGAGTATATTTGTGGCTCCCGGTCCTGAAGTAGCAAAACAAACCGCAGCCTTACCTGTCGATCTGGCAATACCCTGGGCTACAAAACCTGCTCCCTGTTCATGGCGGCAGAGGATATGCTTAATTGCTGTGGACTGGCAAAGTGCATCATACATTGGTAGATTTGCGCCACCTGGAATACCTGCGATGGTATCTATGGACTGCCTCTCCAGCATTTTTATAATCAGCTGGGCACCATTCATCGTGTTCATTTCATTCTCCTTAAGGATTTTCGAGGCTGGCGTCTTCACCGCGGAGGCATAAAAAAACCCCCGATGGCGGAGCGCCAACAGGGGTTTAACATCTTGATTTATATAATCTTTATCCCCTTACGGCACTCCGCCTTCAACCTTTCGGACCACGACTAGCACACTGACGACGAGTACGACGCTAAGAAGTAGGTTAGAAAGAACAGAAGAAATTGAGCGCATTTGTTATAAGGGCTTTTGTGTATAAATTTATCTTAAATGTAGCTGTTGTCTTAGCTGATATCAATTTTTTTTAATTCAGTCAAGAACTTTTCGGTCCAACAAAGAACCGTTCGTAACAATCAACCCATTGTTTTAAGGTTAAGCTGAATCAGTTACAATTGTACATGCCAAAAGAACTATTGGATAAATATCCTGATAAAGATATGCTACCCCCGGTAAGCGGGAAATAAGCCGGGACAAGTGCATGTATGTTAGATCAAGCTCAAGATATTACATACTATTCCCGTGTGTCTTGCTTTATATTGAAAAGGATGAGGCTACATATAAAATATACAAAACTGGTGAGGTTTTTGATGCACAGTTCATTGAAGGTACAAGGTTACAGTTTCCCTTTTTCTCTATTTGCTATCGTATTGTTTCTGTCACTCAGCTGTTCAGGTTGTATTATAAAAGATCTGGGAAAAACGGTTAATTACAGTATTACCGGAGAACATTTCCTGACGACCCAACAATTTGACAGGGGTGTGAGCAGCTTTAAAGAGAAAGTCGAACAAAACCCCGAAAATCATTTGGCAAATTTCTATTACGGCCGGTTTCTTCTTGGAGAGAAACAATATAAAACGGCATTGAAATACTTGGTTAAAGCCCGAGAACTTAACCCAAAAAAAGCAGACTATTATTTTTGGGCCGGTGTGGCCTACGGTAGTGTCGGCCAGAAAATATCTGAACGATCAAATTACCAAAAAGCACTTCTCATCGACAGCAATCACCTCCAGTCTCTCATCTACCTTGGAAACAACCAACTGCAGAGCAAACAGTACAAAGCATCATTAATTTCGTACAATAAAGCCCTGGCTATTTGGCCTTCTAGCCCTACAGCAATCTACAATCGAGCGCTGATACATAAAAAAATGGGACGTAAGCCCGAAGCGTTGGAAGGTTGGCTGGAGTATCTCTCTTATTACCCATCTGGGGCCATGGCAAGAAAGGCGGTGAACCACCTTAACCTTCTAAGCGACTATTCCTTTCGAAATTACAAACTTCTATCAAGAACTATAACCAGTGAAAAAATATATTTTCAGCCCTTTACCGCGGAAATTATGCCAGAGTCAAAGAAGTCCCTTGAATTTATAGGAAACGTCGCAGGCAAAATGAAAAGAGGCCGGCTCCAGGTAGTGGTGTATCAGCTCAAGAACAAAGACCTGGCCAAAAGAAAAGCAATCAATATAAAACGGTATTTGCTCAAAACAATTCCGACCTTAGATAAAAACGATATCGGCATAAGCTGGTTCGACACCCCTGAAACCATTAAAATTTCGACAAAAAAAAGAGTAATAAACGACTCTGTGAGCTTTTTTATTTCCAGTAAATAACTGCATTATTTTCTCGTTCAACCAGAAGTACGTATAAAAGTTCTCTATTTATCCTGTTCCATGTGACCTTTTCCTGTCTCGTTCGTATACCTTAATAAATGAGGATAATTTATTTATGGAAATCTCGGACAGCCGTATTGTCGAGCAGGTAAAAAAAGGGGAGGTCCAAGCCTATTCTGAACTTGTTCTTCGTTACCAAAAACCTATCTACAATCTCATGTTTCGCTTCAGCTACTCTACAGAAGAGGCTGCAGAGTTAACGCAGGATGTCTTTTGCAATGCTTTTGAAAAAATTGCCGGCTTTAAAACAGACAGTCCATTTTTCCCTTGGCTCTACACACTCGCCATGAATCACGGGCGTGACTGGAGTCGACAAAATAAATACAAAGCCGACGGGTTACGGAACTATACCCAGCATTTCACCAGTAACAGTTCACCATCGATGCTGGACAAACTCGAGTTACAGCAAGAAATAGATCAGATGTTTCACGCCATCACAAAATTACCATATGAAAAACGGGAAATTATTCTTCTAAAATACAATAAAGGTCTTTCAATTCGAGAACTTGGAGAGATTTTTTCATTATCCGATAGTGGAGTGAAAATGCGAATCCACCGGGCCCTCGCAAAACTGCAGGAAATGCTCTGCAACAGGTAAGACGCTATGGAAAAAAATGAATCAGAAAAAATCATTTCGAAACTAAAACAGCTGCCAGATTTGGAGCCCCCCTCCCATCTCGTCAACGCTGTTATGCACAAGGTAACCAAACGTCAATCGGGCTGGCTGCGTAATGTATACTTATTTCTCACCACTCCCCACCCAGTCTCATTTCGTCCTGTCACCTATGCACTCTCCATATGTGTTCTGCTCGTATTAGGACACCTCGTTCCCTTTCCCTTGAGTAATGGACCAACTTCTTCAACCACACTGGGCACAAATGAAATGTTAGCCACATCCTCAGAAGATTCGGAGGCTAGTTTCTTGCTCGGCCGAGGACTCATGGCAGCAGGGCTTGTAAAGGAAGCCATCCCACTTCTACAAAAAGCCTCTTTGAATGCTCCAGACAATCCATATTATGCCTTTTGGGCTGGACTCTGTTTTGCCGCAAACAACATGCCCGAAAAAGAGCGTTCCAGCTACCGTAAAGCTGTTGAAATATCACCAGATAACACCACTTTTTTACTCAACATCGGCCATAGTTTTTTAGAAGAGCGAAATTACCCTGATGCACTTAACTACTACAATCAAACGCTCTCAATTGATAGCAACGAGCAGACGGCGCTATACAATAGGGCGTTGATTTTTCACCTTCAGGAAAAAAAAGAAGCTGAACAAGCTGCATGGAAAACGTATCTGGCCCATTACAGTTATGGAGTAAAAGCCTTTAGAGCAGTTCAACACCTGAACAATCTCAACGATTACACATACCGGACTTACTATATCGGTAAACTAAAAATCATCCTGAATCAAAAAGAGCTCCTCAATTTTGATCCCGAAGTAACACTCACATACAACAAAGAACGGCTACTACGTTACCTGCGACAGAACCCATCAATTACCCTGGATATAATTACATATAGAAAAGACAATGTGGTCGGATCTAAGGAAAACGCAGTGCAACTTAAGAAACATCTTGTGTCCCAACTTGGTCCCTCTCTGCAACAACAAATTCGGCTGAGCTGGTTCGGTGAAGCGGAACGTGTAGAGGCACAGACCGGTTCCAATCAACTTTTACAGAGTGTGCTCATTTTTGCGAGTAACAGTCAACCTTTACAGGAGATAAAAATATGAACAAGGTTTTTTTCAACATTCTACTCATGGGCTGTTTTGTACTCTCAGCTCCTCACCTTTCCATCGCTGATGATGTCGATGATGATTTCAGTGATGAAGCCCCTGCATTCAGTAATCCTGCCCAAGCAGCCCATGCTGAAAATGTTTCAGCACAGGCTAGTATCGGTCTGGATCAGGCAGTAGCCGATGCTGAAGGTGGTGTTGATCAGGCTCAATCAGATTTAGAGGCCGCAAGAACTGAGGTACAAACAAGCAAAACCGATTTGGAAAAAGCCAGAACCGAGCTTGAAGCTGCAAAACAGGCAAAAGAAGAAGCCGAAGCGAAACTGGCTGCAGCCGCACCTGAAGAGATTGCTGAAGCTAAGGAAGAACTGGCAATTGCTCAGGAGAGTCTAGATCAAGCCAGAACAACCAGAAACCAGGCAAAAGCGGATCTTGAGGCGGCAAGAGATTCAAGAGATGAAGCGAAAGAACAACTTGCCAGTGCCAATGCAGAACTTGATACCGCTGTCGGTAATCTTGCGGGGGCCACTCCTGAAGCCATTGGTGCAATGAGAGAAGAGGGCTACGGTTGGGGACAAATAGCCCATGAACTTGGTGTTCACCCTGGAACTCTTGGGCTGGGGCACGGCAATAAAAAAGCTAAATCTTTTCGCAACGACACCATTGATACGAATATTGAAATCGCTGAAGCAACACAACGAGACCTGAGTCAGGGCTGGTCAAAAAACCATGGCCTTGCCACAAGTAGTAACTCCAGTCGCTCTAAAGGTCTGGGACTTTCAGGAAGCGATCTCGGTGCAGGCAGTAAAGGAGCGAATGGAAAATCAGGCCAATCCAATAGTTCAAAATCGTCGAGCGTCGGGTCATCCAAAGGAAAATCCGGAGGAAAAAGCAGTGGAGCAAAAGGAAACTCCAGTAATTCTTCAGGATCAAAAGGAGGTAGAGGTTCTTCAGGCGGTCCTTCAAATGACAATGGCAACAATGGTAAAGGTGGAGATAAAAGCGACAAAAGCAACAATGGTAACAAGGGTGGAAACAGCAAGGGGGGCAATAACGGCAAAGGAGGCGGTAACGGTAAAGGGAAATAACGTCCTTCCAAACTCACAGGTACTGACTGCCTTTCTATTTATCCTTCTCTGCGCCACCATTGTTTGTTAAGTGGTGGCGCGCCCTCTTGCCTTTACAATATTTCGTTACATTAGAAATATTTTCCTATATAACCCTAGTATCTTCCTGTAACCAACGTATCTTGTTACCTTTATTAACCCTCAACAGCAGGCCGTACTGTGATACATCCATTTCTCTTTAAGCAATTTCCAAAAATCATTTTCGGTGTCGGTGTACGAACTCAAATTTCTCAGAATATTAAAAGTTTTGGACCTACAAGCCTCATGATCACCGGTGGCAACTCATTTAAAGCATCTGAATATTATAATGAGTTACTCACGCAATTAGAAGAATCAAAGATAGAGATTGCCCTTGCGCATATTTTTGGAGAGCCCTCGCCCGATGTTGTTAACAAGATAGTTGAGCAAAACCGGCAACGAGAGATCGCTTCAGTCGTGGCCATTGGTGGTGGTAGTGTGCTTGATGCGGGAAAAGCTATATCGGCCATGCTTACAGAAGACGGCTCAGTTGAAGACTACCTGGAGGGAGTGGGTAGTAAAGCCCCAAGTGGAAGTAAATTACCGTTTTTGGCCGTGCCAACAACCTCGGGTACCGGCAGTGAAGCCACAGCTAATGCTGTACTCAGTATCGTTGGCCAAAAAGGATATAAAAAATCACTCCGACATGACAACTATATACCCGATGTAGCAATCATTGACCCAGAACTGACCATAAGCTGCCCCCCATCCCTTACGGGAAGCTGTGGAATGGACTGTTTTACCCAGTTGGTAGAGGCTTTTTTATCCACCAACAGCTCTCCCCTCACCGATGGGTTTGCCCTCCAAGGTATTGAAGCCATTAGCAGATCCCTCCAACTGGCGTATAATCAGGGTGACAACATCCAGGCACGCTCAGATCTAGCCTATGCCACAATGTTATCAGGCATAGTTCTCGCTAATGCCGGACTTGGAACCGTCCACGGCTTTGCCTCTGCCATTGGAGGAATCCTTCCCATCCCCCATGGAGTTGTATGCGGCAGCCTCATGGCTCCCACAAATCAGTTAACCCTTCAACGCTTAAGAGAACAAGCTGGAGATAACATTGCTCTTCATAAATACTGTCAACTCGGCAAGATTTTTAGCGAGGAGCAAAAAAAGAGCGTCAGCTGGTATCAGGATCATTTTATTGATAGTCTGGCAAGACTTAGTAGTGATCTTGAGATCCCTGACTTCAGTGAACAGATAATTTCTGATGAAAATGTTAAAGCCATCATCGCAGCAACAGGTAACAAATACAACCCGGTACAATTTGACAATAAGGACCTTGAATTCATCTTTAGATCAAGATGCTAGCACCTCAAAATAAATCATCATGGTTGGAAAAAAACAGAGATAATTTTGCTATAGCCTTAAAAAAAGATATCATAAAGAAATACTAACCTGAATAACCACTATTTCTTTATGAAAAAACGAGCGTTTTACTACTTTTTTCTAATCATTCTTGTAGCTATTTCTCTGTGCGCTTCAGCTCAGGCAACTGAACTAAAAACAGTTCTTCTCCTCCACTCCTACCACGCAGGGTATAAGTGGACTGACGATATCACATCGTCTGTTCAAAATGAACTTTTCGGTAAAAATATCGATTTGCGCATTGAGCACCTCGACACGAAGCGATATTTTACCCCCGAATATTTGAATAGTCAGAAGGATTATTTAGCCAACAAATATGACAACACTCAATTTGATGTGGTCCTTGTATCAGACAATCACGCACTCAATTTTGCCCTCGATTTCCGTCAAGATCTTTTCCCAAATATCCCCATAGTTTTTTGCGGTATCAATTCTTTTACCCCCGAGATGCTGAAAGGACAACAGAACATAACCGGGATAAACGAAGTAGCCGGTGTTCGAAAGACCTTTGATCTCATGATGTCCATCCACCCGGATACAAAAAGAATTATTGTCGTAAATGACGAGTCTGTGACAGGTAATATATTGAAGGAGGCCTTCAAAACAGATACAAGAGGGCTTTACCCTGATGTTAAAAGATTCTATACAGACAACTATTCCACTGAAGATCTCATTGCCCTGCTTCAGTCACTGCAGTCTGACGACCTGGTCCTTCTTGGAGTCTTCTTCCACGATATTAACGACCGAAATTTTGAGTATTATGAATCAGCAAAACTTATCAGTGAGCACTCTCCAGTACCCATCTATGCTTTGTACGACTTTTACCTCAACCACGGTATAATGGCTGGCCATTTTATCAATGGCGCCCTTCAGGGGCAGATTGCCGCCAAACTGGTTTTTGATATTCTCGATGGAAAATCCGCAAATGAGCTTCCGGTAATAATGAAGAGTCCCAACCAATATTTTGCTGACTATTCCATCATGGAAAAATTTGGGATCAGCGACCAGAGCTTTCCCCAAGAAACCATATTCATCAATAGATCCCCTGACTTTTATCAACAACATAAACTCGCCGTATGGATGACGATTGGGGTGATGATTTCCCTCGGTCTACTCACGCTCCTGTTATCCATAAACATAGTAAAAAAGAAAAAGGCTGAAGAGGGCCTGCGTGCCCTTACAACTGACTTAAGTGACCGCGTGGAAGAAAGAACCCATGAGCTCTTTCTTGCCAATGAGGAGATGAAACGGAATCAACAACAGATGCAGCATTTGTTATCTAACCTCACAGGAATGGTATACCGATGCAAAAACGATCCTGATTGGACCATGATATACATTAGTGATGGTTGCTATCCATTGACAGAATATTTACCCGAGGAGCTGCTTAATAATAAGGTTACTGCCTATGCAAACCTGATTGACCCAAGAGATTGCGATTATGTTGCAACGACTGTGACAAAGGCCATAGAAACCAAAAAACATTTCACCATAGAATATAGAATTATATCTAAAGACAAAACAGTCAAGTGGGTCTGGGAACAGGGAATGGCGGTGTACGATGATAACGGAAAATGTCTCTACCTTGATGGGATAATAACAGATATTACAGAGCGAAAAATCATCGAACAAGAGCAAACCAGACTCACTACAGCAGTTGAGCAGACCGACGACCTTATCATAATCACCGATATAGGTGGGAATATTCAATATGCCAATCCAGCTTTTGAAACAGTAACCGGATACAGTCTCAGCGAGGTCAAGGGATGCAATCCTCGTATACTCAAAAGTGGAAAGCAGGATGCAGATTACTATAAGCACCTATGGAGTGAGCTGAAAGCTGGTAACGTTTGGCGGGGTAAATTTGTTAATCGTAGAAAGGATGGTAGCTACTACATTGCAGAAGTAACCATCTCTCCTATTCGGGACCAGCAGGGAGAGCTGATCAACTACATTGGAGTGCAAAGAGACATCACCCATGAAGTCGAACTTGAAAAACATCTACGCCAAGCCCAAAAACTTGAAGCCATGGGAACTCTCGCAGGTGGAATTGCCCATGAAATCAACACTCCTGTGCAGTTTGTCAGCACAAACCTCGATTTTATCAGCGATTCCCTGCCCGATCTCACCAGCTTTATAACTGAAGTATATAAGGGTGTTGATAAGGCCCAGGCAGAGGAAATGTATGAAAAGTATGATGTTGAATACCTCCTAGAAGAACTCCCTTTAGCCATCCAACAGTCTTCTGAAGGTGTCACTCAGATCTCAAACATCGTACGTTCAATGAAACAGTTTGCCCACCCAGGTGAAGATACAAAAACAGATACCGATCTCAACGATGCTCTGAAAAATACAGCAACAGTCTGTCGAAATGAATGGAAATACTGTGCTGAAATGTCATTTGACCTAGATGAACAGCTTCCAATGGTTTCTTGTCATCGTTCCGAGCTCAACCAGGTTTTTCTCAATATCATTGTCAATGCAGCCCAGGCGATTGCAGGCTTCCACAAGAGTGATGGAATCACGGGGGCAATATCAATTTCAACCAGGAAAAATAGTGATGTTGTGGAGATCACCATCTCAGATAATGGCGGAGGTGTTCCTGAATCTTTAAAAGAACGGATATTTGATCCGTTTTTCACTACAAAAGAGCCAGGTAAAGGTACAGGTCAAGGATTAGCTATTGCTCACTCCATCGTAACAGAAAAGCATGGAGGCACACTTCAGGTCGATAGCCGTGACGGGGAAGGCTCAACATTTACCATACGCCTCCCCCTTCTATAAAAAGTAGTTCATTGATGCACGTTCTATGGCGACAATATTAAAATGCATATGAGAGGCCAACGTAATTCATATTGAGGCTGGCGTTATAGTCATATATTCCGGCATTTGACTGGTGATAAAAATTATACTCAAGGCCTAAATGGTCCCAAAGAGTAAACTGAATCCCAAATTTGGAGGACAAAAAAAACGGACCACCGAGGTTGTGATCATCAAAGTTAGTCTCCCCCATCATAAAGCCGAGCCCTACACCAAACAGAAAATGAACTGAATCATTTGGACAGAGAACCATCTGCGGCATAAGAGACAATCTACCTGTGGATGAGGTCTCAGAATCATTATCATCTATGATTGCACCGGCAAACTCTACATCAGTTGAAAGCTTCCAGGCATCACCAAGGTCTTTTTGATATGACAGGGGCATACGATAGTATAGCTCTATCTGGGACAAATCCGTATTTCCCCTGAACTCTTTTCCATAACCAACCCCGAGCTGATGTCCTACCCCAGCATAGGTAATAGAGTAGCCAAGAAACAGCAAAAAAGTACCACAAACGATAATTAGTCGGATTTTATTGATATTCACGGCCCCACCATCTCTATAAAATATTATTCTGCGCAGGATGTATTCATATTTTTAGAGTTGAAATAATATTAAGATGAAAATTTTTCAACTTTTTTCGATAGCTCTTGAGCGAAAATCTTTCCTGGGCAACCCGCCGTCCTTTTCGCCCCAGACGTTTGGTCAGTCTGCTGTCACCTAAAAGCCGAGCAATACCACCAGCCATACCCTCCGGTGTTGGTGGAACTAAGCAGGCGAATTCAGAAGAGAGTACCTGGGTGTGGGTCAGAAGATCCGTTGCCAGTATTGCTTTTCCAGAATCAAGATATGAGTAGAGCTTCATTGGAGTATTATTGCCCTGATCTCTTGGGGAGAGCAGAATATCAGCCTGGGCCAGATAGTGACCAAGCTTTTCAATGGGCCGAGGCCCACAGAAATACACATTTTGGTCAATTTCGAGTTTACTGGCCCGCTCTCGGTATTCAGCAATCGCAGTTTCTGTACCACCTATTATAACAATATTCCCTCGACATCCTCTATCAGAGGCCAGGCGAAAGCCCTCAAACAGCAAATCAATCCCCTGATACCCTTCCAGATTACCAACATATAGCATAAGAGGTCCGGATATCTTATATTTTTCCCGGAGATTATCTCCTACAACCGACGCATGATCGAGAAAACTGATATCCTCCAACCGAACAACGTACTTTTCAGGAGCATGGGCAAGAGCTATTTCTTCAAGAGCACCGCACACAGCAACAACACCACAACTCCCCTTTATGGCGACCTTTTCAAAAGATTGAAACACCGAGTTCAAGGGGCGTAAAAACGGCATCTTCTCTACCAGCTGCAAGGCAAGAGAAGAATCCATATCATAGATATACTGTATCCTAAAGAGCAGCTTATACACCATTGCCAAAAAAACCGATTCTTCAACTGCGTGAACCAGTTTAAAGTTATGTGTTCTCAGCAATGACAGTCCTTTAAAAAACATGAGGACATCGCAAACAATCTTCTTCCAGGATATGGATGGGGGAATATTGTGTATTCCCCAGATTGAGGGCGTTCTATGAATATGAACACCGGGCATTTCAAGATCATCTCCCTCGTGAAACACAAGTAAGTGGACCTCGTAACCAAGAGCCGCCAGTTCTTCGACAAGTAGTTTAACTGCAATTGGTGTGCCCCTGTTTTGAAAAAAAGGCTGAGGAGCCAAAACCAGTATAGACTTCTTTACGGTAGTAGACTCTGAAGAATCTGTTTTCGTTTCTTTATGTTTAAAAATCATTCACTAACCAGTCTGATTACTTCTCATTATTATTGGTGATCCAAAACATCGCGTTAATCCAGTAAGCTGTGCGCACATCTCGATAAAACGAGAAAAAAACAGCATATTTACTGCACGATGAACTACCATTGGACAAAAAAACTGTGGTTTTATGAGGGGCTTTTGAAACCCATGTAACTTGAGTTCAGTTACTATTTCACTTCTGGAATAGAGACGAAAGGGGCGGGTGTCACCTTCCACTCGTTTCTTCATATCAAAAAACTGGTTATAGAAAATGTTGGTAGACCGCCTATCCGGATAATCAAAAAGTACACAACGTTTTGCTACTCTTAAAAGCTCCGCTAACAGTTCACGCCAGTGATCCACCTGGGACAACAGGCCAAAGGCCATGACTACATCAAAAGAGTTATCTTCAAAGGGTAATTTCAGTAAGTCACATGTTGTGTATTCAAAGTCCACCCGGGAGATACGTTGCAACAGTCGATTTCGACAACTGGCATCACTGCCTGTTACCGTCACATCAAAACCGTTTTTAACCAATGGCTCAGCAAGCTGGGCATGCCCTCCTCCTACATCCAATATGTTAGCTTTGGGTAGATCCTTTAACAACGAAAGCACGACCTCCGTCTGTTTTTTTAAAAAGAATTCTCCTGCAGGCCCATTATAGCGAGAAGCATACTCTGCTGATGCATTTTCTATATCCGCAGTTTCCACAAACATCATAATTCCTAATCAGCCCCCCGTAACGGGGGAGTAAAACTGTTCTACCCTAGACAACTGCCTGGATTTTTCATCATCCGTCCAATTCAAATGAGCAGCCATTGCATCTGTAATATCACTTAGAACCCGACTATCCGGCAACTCAGCTGCACCAACATTTGATCTTCTTATAATAACGTCAAGCAGGGTAACTGCCATCTCATCAGAGATAAAATATAACAACTCAGCATGAAGCATCGGAGGGTCAAGGCTCAACCAGTCAGCCCTATTCTCAGCGTTATCGCTGTGCCCCACAATATATTTAAAAACCGCTCGCCAATCTCTCCCATACTTGTTTTTCAGATGATCCGTTATGTTGTGGTATTCATCCCCAAGCCGTTGTATTGCAGGAGCATAATCAAGATTTAACGGAGGATCACTAACGTACACCCCACGTTCTCGAGCATCTTTATCATCCTGTTTACACAAGATTTTCACCATATCCAGTGCGATTGCAGGTGCAGTTGTATACTTCACACCCTTAATAGAGAATAAGCCTTCCACACTATCATTGCCACCATGATCAATAATTTCCGATGATTTATTGACCTGAACTGAGTCCTTTTCGCTACTGTCGGCCCCATCCATGGGTAATAAACCGGCATGATAATAGGTGATATCACTAAGCGATAAATTGCCTGCCGGATACACCTTGTTTATATCATCTACAAAATCCTGTAACTCTTCACGACCAAGAGACAAATCATCCGCATTACCAGTAAACGGTTTATACGTTGTTCCAACCATGGTGTATTTTTCCTGCCAGGGAACAAAAAAGAACAACCGCTTGCCCCGCTGGATAATGGCATCTTTATCTTTAAAATCTGTATACCCCTCAAGGCCTACCGCATATTTTTTAAATAGTCGTTTTTTAACAACTATATTTACTGCGCTCGCCCACTGCTGACGACCAAGCTCCGCATTTCCACGCGCCTGCTCAGCCAACCAGGGACCTGCGGCATTTATGACCCGCTTACAAGTGATACTGACAGGAGCTGATTCACCCAGTTTGTCCCGGGCAACGAGCCCACTTACCTGACCATTTTCACTCTTCACTTCCACAACCTCTGTGTAATTGAGAGCTACCGCGCCGTATCGTACTGCCTCCTTAATGTATTCCAGAATAAGTCGTTCGGTATCATCGGCGATTGCATCGTACCAGACAGCCCCACCTGTAAGACCCGTCTCATTTACTCCAGGAACGGCCCAGCGCACCTCGGTTGTATCAATAGAATGTCCAGATGGAAGTTTATTCTCTTTGGCCAAACCAGCATTCCGGTCCCAGGCTACAAGGTCATACATTCCAAAAGCCAGTCGCATCGTCTCCCGTCCTTTAATACCATGCCCATAGGTGGGCATCAGGCAGGCAAGAGGCTTTACCAGATGTGGTGCAAACTGCATCATCGATCGCCTTGAAGTAATTGATTCTCTCATGCGCTTCAGGTCACCATGCTGGAGATAACGGATTCCACCATGAACGATCTTTAAACTATTTGCCGAAGTGGAATGACCAAAGTCTGCTTTTTCCAGAATAACTACGGAGAATCCTGCCTTCACAGCTTCAAGAGCAATGGTCGCTCCGTGTATGCCAGCACCTACGACGGCAACATCAAAGGCCTTATCCTGCAAGTTGTTAAAATCTCTTTTCATTTTCTTATATAATTGTTGCAATCGAAGGAATTATTTCAGGCGAAGTGCAATTTGATTTTTAACAAACGACACGGGAGAACAAGCTCGTCCATAGGAAGAGATAACAGTTTCCGGCTTCTTAAACTCGTGACATAGAAAGGTCGCAGGTAGGTCTTGCGGACAGTCCTGAGGAATAAAACCTCCAAAACGCCCCACCTTTATTTCTTCACCCGCCAGCGGTAAAGGATCACTACCAGACAATACCCTCGCAGCAACATTTTCACCATCAAAGAGGCTTGGTCTCGGCCAGAAAGAAGGTCTGCCGCCGCTGTCGCCCACAAAAAACAGTTCGGCTGGATTCATAAGATACGTTTCCAGTACCTTGCCACGCTGGCCCATCCACTTACCCGCCCCCCATGGACAAACTGGAATTCCACCGGCCTCAACCACCGCATCAACAGTTGCAGAAAGATCCAACCCATCTTCAAAATCTTTATCTGTCATTAAAGCAAGCAGCTCTAACCTTTCTTTGGTGATCAGCTGACGGCCAGCGACAATAATAAGTCGCATAGACGGGAAGTCATCATGGTACACGTTAAGAGCGTAGGCGTCGTCACTGATTTCAAATCGTACAGAAGTGGTAACGCCTCTTGACTCCAGAGCCATCTCGCGAAGCTGTTTAAAATAGTACACACCTGTAGCTTCAGCCATGAGCATGAAATAGGTAGTAGAGGAGTCAGCCTGTAACATCTCTCCTTCTTCAGAGAAATTTATAAAGGCTGTGGAGAAAAAAGTATCTACATCATAACAATCATAAATATGGACATGGCCATCAAACACAATCATACAAAAGTTCTCATTATGGGTGGAGGGCGTATATCGTAAGTGATATTAGAAGATAATAAGGGGAGACAGTGTTTCTTAACACGGGGGAATCATTGATAGTCTCTTTTAAGGGTGGCCTTAACAATATTCGAACAGTATAAATTTATCAAAATTAGAAGGGAAAATAAATAAGAATATAGAAAAACCGGTGATAAGGTTCACCCGTAAGCACGAACAAATACGGGTGTAACCCCACTAACCATCCGAATTATATACGTCCTTTAACTATATCTGCACCAAACTTATTCGCTCGATCCATCTCTTCCTGATATTTGAGCACGGCTTTTCTTTCATCCACTCCTTTAACCACAAACTCTCCACCATAATCTACATCAACGGCATCAAAAATATACTTTGTAGTCAAGATGGAACAGTCAAAAATTTTCTGTCCTTTGGTTGCAGCCGTAGAGACGAGATAACCTTTTCGTCCCTCATTGTGACGATACCTCTCTTTAAGCAGATATTTTCTTGCCCAGAGAGCCTGCATCCTGTCCCCGAAAATTTTACACTGTGCAGAAAGACCATAAAAATAGACCGGGCTTACCAGGAGAATTCGATCAGCCCTGTCCACCGCTTCAAAAATTGCACCCATGTCATCCTTAACCACACAAACCCCTGTCTTATCGCAGCCACCACATCCCTGACACGGGCGAAGACTTAAACCATTAAGATGCACATATTCAACAGTGCCACCACCTTCCTCAACAGAAGCCCCTATGCTCCGTGCAAGGGTTTCACTGTTTCCGCCTTTTCGTGGGCTGCCAAGCAGCGCTAGCATGTTCATAATATTTCCTCCAGTTTATGTTTCGTCTGTGTTAGTCGATTCTCTTACAGTCAATCACCTGTCCAGTCTCTTTCCATCCAGACCGACCTCAATCCTTTCAAGCTTACCACAGATATCATTAAACTTTTATATACTTACCAGCTCTTTACCCCAGCACTATTGACTCAAATCCAAATTGTATTACATTGCCAATGCAGCACCAAGTAGTTGTTAACTAGTAATAATAAATATTGGAGATTAATAATGATATCACGAAAAATGCTCACAGGCATCGCAATTGGTAGTTTTTTCATGCTCACCCTTGCAGCAGGACTGTCCTGTGCAGATGATAAAACAGGCATGGCTGCCATGGTCGATAAAGCAACAGAAGTAAGCACCATGGCTGAAAAAGGCTCACTTACAGATATGTTCGACCTCAATAGCGCAACCCCTGAAATGCTTTCTTCTATCCCAGGAATTGGCCCCAAACTGGGTGAAGCCATCACAGCGTATCGTGATGCCAATGGATCTTTTGCACAACTCAAAGACCTTTTAAATGTAGAAGGTATTGATGCTTCTCTTCTGGAAAAGATCAAGCCATTCCTTAAGCTCTAAGCCATACACTATCTGGGGTAGGATTCCAATGATCTTACCCCAGATTCCTTACAAATATTCCCCCGCTATTTCCCCAACTTCCGAGCCTAATATCTTTATATAATCGCATATTGCAAAAAAAAAGCCGATTCCGCATTAAGCAGAACCGGCTCATAGTTCATTTAAACAGGGTTTAACTGTTTAACGCCTCAGCAATCGCGTCACACACATAGTCAATATTCGAGCTTGTGAGGCCGGCGAGGTTAATTCTACCACCGCCAACAACATAGATGGACTTATTCTCTTTTAACCAGTCTACAATGCTGTCAGATAGTCCACTAAAGGAAAACATACCACGCTGGGAGGTAATGTAGGAAAAGTCTCCATCTACACCACGGCTCTCTAAACCGGCAACCAGGGCCACACGCATGGCTTTGATTCTATCTCTCATGGTAGCAAGTTCACCTAACCACTGCTGATGCAGCTTGTCGTCGGAGAGGATAGTCGCAACAACCAGACCTCCATGGGCAGGAGGGTTGGAGTAGATAACCCTAATGGTGCTCTTCAAATGACTCATGGCCACTGCGGATTCTACAGCAGATGGGCTTACGATGGTAATTGCACCAGTACGCTCATTATAGAGACCAAAATTTTTCGAAAAGGAGCTGGCCACAAAAAAGTCAGCACCAGTTACAGCAAACTCCTCCACCGCGCACCTATCCTCATCAACACCATCACCAAAACCCTGGTAGGCAAAGTCAAGAAATGCAATCCAGCCCTTTTCTTTTCCAAGAGCCGCCACTGTCTTCCACTGCTCTGGGCTGAGGTCAACACCGCTTGGGTTATGGCAGCAGGCGTGAAGCAAGACAATATCTCCAGCAGGTACAGTTTTCAAACTTGCCAGCATTGCATCAAAGTCAAGACTCTTAGTTTTGGGATCGTAATAGTCGTATTGCGCCAGTTCAAAACCCGCTGTGGAAAATACACCCTTATGATTTGCCCAGGTAGGGTTTGAAATCCATACCTTAGCTGTAGGGTTGAATTTTTTTAAAAGCTCACCACCAACACGTAAAGCACCGGTACCACCAGGTGCGTGTGCCGTTGCAGCACGTCCGGCTGTGATCACATCACTATCAGCACCAAACAGCAGCTTTTGCACCTCACGGGCATATACAGGATCACCAGAAATAGGCAGGTAACTCTTAGTCCCCTCTTTCTCCAGTAAGATCTTTTCAGCTGCCTTCACACAATCCAAAATTGGAGTAGTACCTTTCTCATCTTTGTAAACGCCAACTCCAAGATTCACCTTATTGGAACTTGAATCACTCTTAAACGCCTCTGTTAATCCCAGAATCGAATCAGCTGGAGCAGCTTCTATTTTTTGCCACATACCTTCCTCCACTTATGGAATAATTTTTTATAACTGAACGTGACAAAATACAAATAAACAATTCCCTCTGTCAATAGGAATAACAATAATACCACAGCATATTCATTACATATTCGTAATGTTGAGAGTCAGCGTTGCGCAAATGCCACATTATTTGATGGGATAAAAACAGGTATGGTGAGAACGAACAAAAAATATAGAGGCGAGTCTCCAAAACACTGAAGGAGTATAACCTTTACTCCTTCAGGTTCGTAGGTACTTACGACTTACATCTCTCTCTTGTATGGCCAGGCCATGATACCACCTTCCATAACCCGTACATTTGTATACCCCTGCTCTTCAAGAACTATGGCCGCCTCGTAACCTCGAAGACTTATCTTACAAAAACAGATAATCTCACTATCCTTATCTTCTGGCAACTCGTCCAGGTGATCTTTTAGGATGCCCAATGGGAGGTAGTGTTCACCAATTCCAAGACGAAGAACTTCATACTCGTCAGGCCCACGACCATCGAGGAAAAAGATGTTCTCATTCCTCTCCACCTTCTCCATAACCTCTTTGGCACTGATACCCTTAAACCTGCCCTTGATTTTGTTCTGCACAATATGAGCAGACGCGATAAAATGATCTATCGCCAGAGAAAACGGTGGAGCATACGGTAGATCGGCACAACAGAGACTATCAAGGCTCATCTGTCCCTGGATTGCCATGGCCGCCGTTGCAATTTGCCGACTGACATCACCGTTTCCGACACACTGATAACCTATGATAGTATTGTTTTCGGTGTTAACAACAATTTTTGAGACCAGCAGCTTTGCCCCCATAAATCCAGGCTTATCTGGACTGGCATTGACAACTGTTTCCACTGACTCAAAACCACTTTTACGTGCAGTCTCTTCACTGAGCCCTGTAGCACCTGCCACAAAATCAAAGACCTTACAGATGGCTGTGTGGATCGTTCCAGGAAAAGTAACACAATTACCACAGGTTATATTTTCTCCTGCAATCCTGCCCTGGAGGTTGGCAAGATCACCCATAGGAGCAAGTGAACTCTGACCTGAAATGATATTTTTAACCTCAACACAATCTCCGGCAGCGTAAATATCAGTGTTCGAAGTCATCATGAACTCATCGACCACAACACCACCAAGTGTGCCGATTTCAAGACCTGCAGCCTTTGCAAGCTCAATATTTGGCTGGACTCCCGTTGCAACGACCGCAACCTCACAGGAAAGAACAGATCCATCACGCAGCATAACGCCGGTGAGTTTTCCATCCTCACCCACAAAACACTCAAGACCAGTCTCGGTTAAAACCGAAACACCCTTACTCTTCATATGATTTGCAACAAGCTTTGACATCTGCGGATCAAGAAAGGTGAGAATATCTTCTGCCATCTCCACAAGGGTCACTTTTATCGAAGATTCAGTCAGAGCCTCACACACCTCAACTCCAATAAGTCCGCCACCTATAACAACCACATGCTCTGCCGATTTTTCTGCAACCACCGAATGAAGATAGTCAGTATCCTCCATGGAGACCAAGGTTGTAACACCACTGAGATCATTGCCCACCACAGGTGGAACCTTTGCCTTTGCACCGGTGCAATATACCAGCT
This sequence comes from Desulforhopalus glucosivorans, assembly GCF_054397165.1. Lineage (NCBI taxonomy): Bacteria > Pseudomonadati > Thermodesulfobacteriota > Desulfobulbia > Desulfobulbales > Desulfocapsaceae > Desulforhopalus > Desulforhopalus glucosivorans. The sequence continues at coordinate 4,693,264 of NZ_AP044854.1, read as the reverse complement.
TATCGTAACTAACTTCAGATTCCGCACCGGTTTGCAGATTTTTAATGGTAACGGACTTATTTTCAGCATTTATTGAGGTCGCTTCTGTTAGTGGAAGGGCCTTGATATTTTTTGTTTTCTGAAAAAAACCGGGCCCACGCACCACACCGGTGGGTGTTGCCAGAAGGGCATTTCTATCATCAAAGACACCGCCCACATAATATGGATAACCACAGGATGCCATGGACAGATCAGGATCCTTTTGGATAATTGTTATCTCCGCCTGCTGATCCAGTCTCCGCGCCTTAGCTGCAGCCTTTGCACCCGCAGCAGATCCCCCGATAACTACAATTTTTTTCGGTTCCATCTCATTCCTCTTTTCAACTACGACATTGTATTATATTGTTCATATGCCAACAACCAAAACACTACCATTCTCTTTTTTATACAAAATGTCAAAATTATATTTTTACTTTCAGTCCAGAAAATGACGCAGGAACAACGCCAATACGGCGTTTGAAAAAAAAACTATATGGCCTCCATAAACGAAAATAGCCCGGATTAAAAAATCCGGGCTATCCAGTGCAAGTGCCAGACGTAGAGTTTGAAGTGGTCTATGCAACACCCAAAACAGAGATCTTAATCCAGCCAGCCAATCCAAGATTCATCATGGAGGCGTACATCTTCATAGCCAAGATAACGGAGCATATACTGAGCACCTGCTCCCCACCATCCTGTGTTACAGGATACTACTATGGTTTTATTTGGTCGTATATTTCTCTCCTTAAGCACCCATAGCAACTCTTCAGGACCCTTCAGGTAGGAGTGATCCATATAAAGACCGGTTATAGGAAACAGAATTGACCCAGGAATCCGCCCTGGCCGCTTGGCAAGGGGGTGTTTGAGAGCTCCTAATGACTGCTGCAGAATTCTCACATCCACAATTGTGACGCCTGGGTTATCAAGATTAGCCTTCACATAATCATTGTGAACAACAAGCTCGTTTCGTGGTTCTATAACAAAGGTTTTCTTTTCAGGTTGTACCGCATCCATAGACACTTCAAGACCCGCCTTCTTCCAGGCAGCAATTCCACCGTTAAGTAAAGACAAATTGTTGGCACCAGCGTAATCAAGAATCGCCAGGATAAAGCCAGCATCTTGGCCGACATTACTGTAGGCAACAATATGAGAATCAACGGTAAGTCCTAGCTCGCCAAGGGTCGCAGCAAGGATATCATCATCTTCCAGCATCATAGGAGAATCAGAGTTCCCCGGTTTTCGTAAGCCCTCTGGCATCGCAGGATCAAAACGTATAGCCCCTGGAATATGTCCACTGTCATAGGCGGCCTGACCACGAACATCTAAAATCACCACATTATTATCGGCCAAATTTTCTTTGAGCCAGGTGACATCAACCACCATAGAATGATTAACTTTTGTTGCATCTATACCAAGGGGTTGGGTTTTGCCCCTTGCTTTTGGCAGATCAGCATCGCTCACAACCAAATGAATATTGGCCTTTTTCTCATAATCAAGCAATTCATCCTCTGACAAGAAAAGTTCACGCTGCCCATGACAATTGTTGCAATTGGCATTCTGCCAGGTTCGACGCTGAATATTATGGGGCGAGGTCTTTTTCCAGGTGGACAAACTGTCAAAATTTGGAAAACCATCTGTAATGTAATAGTCAAACAACTTCTCATCCACCGGAACATGTCGTAAAAGCGTGTATTTATAGTTTGATCGGGGAGTTTTATCAGGATTCAAGCCGATTTTAATTGTTTCAAAATCTTCATTTGTCACAAAGTACGGAATACCCTTGTCATCAGTTCCAGTATGGCAACTGTAACAGTTGGTATAACTCTGGGAATGACAAACCTGACACTGAACTCTATTTTTATGAATTTTATGATCCAGAACAGAGCCGTACTCCAAATCCTTATGGCAACCCCTACAACTTGCTGCTTCCTCTAAGTGATATCTATTTACAATATCATCAGGTGCCGCAGCATGCATTTCTTCCGCCTTATGACAATCTTTACAGACCATTGTATATTTACGAACATGCACATCACCCTGGCCACGATTTCCGGCAAATTCATTACCAATTCGGCTACCGTGACATGCCATGCACTGATTAATGGTGTCCGGCTGCGCTCTAAACATGTGACCATTTATGAAACCGTCACCAACATATTGAGGCCGACTGACATGGCAGGAGCCGCAGGTTGCATGGCAGGAGGCACAATGACGCTGTCGACCGTGATCAACCTTGTCAAAGGTCTCAGCTGAACTCCTTTTCTCTAAATATTTTGGAAAGGTCGAAAGGGTCGCATGCAATGATTTTGGCGCGGTCTCAGCTATTTCATCATGACATTCCCCACAGGTTTCCTGAGGACTGTTAATTGACGGATAGGGATCATATCCTTTATGGGCATCTTCTTTGGCAACAGCTTCATCATCACCTCCATGACAATCTACACAAGACACTTCTCCATGGACTGAATCTAGAAATTGTTCAGATACAAGGACCTTTTTTTGTGGCTCCAACGGAGTCACCGAACCGCCTCAGCCAGGTCCTGCCTGAAGTGATGATTTGGCCATATCATCTTTTCCAAGACTTTTCACAAGCATTTCCTCATCAGTATGACAGGCAACACAAGAATCCGCCGCCCTCACGTTAGAGTGTTGCCCAGCTACAATGAAAAGACAAATACAAACGCCTGCGGTGACTCGCCTCAAGGCCCCTGTCCTGACACCATTCATGATGGATCTCCTTTTAGACAAAAATTAATATCTCACCGCCTATTATGGAGAGGCCCACAATAGTATATATGCGGTCATTACATGTGGGTTCAGCTAAAGAATCAGAAAAAATAAATATTTTTCAAAATGAATACTTACACACCTGAATATACTATACTTTCATATACCACAAAACACATATCCTTACCATCTCGTGGTGTTAATCAGCAAGAATGGAATCAAAAACAGCAGGGTGATCCATATATAAGACAGGAAAAACATATATAACAGGAGCAATTTGCAACAACAGGCTCAAAACTCACGAAGGATAGATATACCGCACTACTTCGTATCACGACTCATTTTCAACAACTCAGTTTTCTTGCCTATCACAACAAGAACATCCCCGGCAATAAAGGTCTCCTCTGGACCAGGATTAAACACCATTTTTCCACATTTTCTTTTTATGGCTACGATGATAACCCCATATTTTTGCCGAAGACGGCTTTCCACTAAAGAGGCGCCAGCGATGGGGGACCCTTCAGAAATCATGCATTCTTCTATCTGCAGGTCAAGCTCTTCGTTGACCATCACCCGTTCGAGGAAATCCATAACCGTTGGTTTATGCAGGATTTCCGCCATTCTTTTGCCGCCAATCTGATATGGACAAACAACCTTTGTTGCCCCAGCACGAAGCAGCTTACTCTCGTTACTTTCATCTGATGCCCTGGCCAGGATAAAAATATCTGGACGTAAACCTTTGGCTGAAAGAGAAATAAAAACATTATTTGCATCTGAACTCACAGCGGTGACAAGACCAATGGCTCGTTCAAGCCCTGCCTCAAGGAGGGCCTCATCAGAAGTTGCATCCCGACAGAGATAAAGGATATTTTCTGCCTCAAGGGTCGCGACCCTCTCCTCTTCCTGCTCGAGTACAACAATCGGGATCTCAGCTGCTGTTAACTCTGCTGCGATAATGGACCCTATACGTCCGTAACCGCATATAATATAATGATTTTTGACCTCAGCAATTTGCTTTTCCAATTTTCTTCTCCCAAGAATTTTTCGCAATTCACCTTCAACGAAAATACGCGCAACCTGCCCCAGGGTATAGGTCAACAAGCTGATACCAAGAACAATGATTAAAATTGTTATTCCGCGCCCAACATCAGACAACGGTTGTATTTCAGAAAAACCAACGGTACTGATGGTGATAAGGGTCATATAAAATGCTTCAAAAACAGGCATATCCTCAAATAGAACATACCCGCCTGTACCAAAGGCTATGGTGGCAAGGAGTAGACCCAGTGAAATTTTAAGCTTTGGATAGTCCATGTTTGAATTAGATAACCTGTTCTACAGTTGTCTCAATTGCATCCTCGGTAAACTCATATTTACCATGAAAAATCAGGGGTTGCCAAGCCAATAGCAGTGAGTGAAATTTGGTCATTGAAAAAAGGTATGTTATTCCAGGCGTTTTCTACTATATTGATTCACACTATAACTTCCACCTTAAGATATTTTCCCACGACAATAACAATGACTGATTTAAAAAAACAAAATCAACAATTGTTACAGGAACTGTACAATACACGCAGAGAGGCTGACACCCTTAAGGGTATAATTAATAAAAGCCCGGTTGTGGTATTTTCATGGGACGCCACTTCAAACCAGCCCGTCGAGTATGTCTCTGACAATATCTCTCACTTTGGCTATCAACCCACTGATTTCTATTCAAATCGAGTCAAACTCATCTCACTTGTCCACCCAGAAGATAAGGTACAGCTCCTACGCAACATCGTCCATTTCAACAAAACGACCTCCTCAAACCTTCGCTTTGAGTGCAGAATCTTACACCTCGACGAAACCATCTCCTGGATAAATATTCATCTCTATGTGATCCGGGATGAGTACGGAAAAATACAACGACTACACGGCACCAGCCTCGATATCTCTGATCAAAAGAAAGCCGAACTTTCTAAATATGCGAGTAAAAGAATCCTTCGCACCGTAATTGACAATGTTCCCCAGCTCATCTGCTGGAAAGATCTCGATTCAAAATATCTTGGCTGCAATAAGGCCTTTGCCCAGTCAAACGGTGTTGATAACCCCAAAGACATGATTGGTAAAACCGATCATGACTTTAGATATTCAACCGCTGATATTTCCTTTATCGAGGACTTAGAAAAAAAAGTAATCGACTCTGAAATCCCTCTGCGGGACTTTATCTACGAAGATACCCGTCAGACAAAAGAGCGAGCCATATTCAAGCAAAATAAACAACCCCTCTACGATGAAAGCGGCAATGTCATGGGCATCATCGGAACCGCTGAAAATATTACCAGCCGCATCTTGACTGACATTGCTCTTTCAGAAAGCGAGGCCAGGTATCGACATCTGTTCAATTCAGCAAATGATGCCATCTTCCTCCACAGTTTTAATGAAGAAAAACTCGAAATTACCCTTGTAGATGTGAACAATATTGCCTGCAAACGCTACGGCTACACAAAGGCAGAGTTATTGCAACTTGAACCCTACGGGCTTGACTGCCCAGAAGCAGCACAATCGTTCAACCACAAGGACTTTCTCAAAAATTTAGGTGACAAAAATGTTTTTGAAACCATACATATCACCAAAGATGGCCGCACTGTCCCGGTTGAAATAAGCGTTACCGTTTTTCTTCTACAAAATCAGAAGTACCTCTCTTCCATTGTACGCGATATTACGAATAGAAAGAAAATCGCAAAAGATCTGAGAGAACATCAGACTCAATTGGAAAAGCTGGTGGATAAGCGCACCCAGGAGCTAACCAAGGCAAAAGAACAGACAGAAAAGATTAACAGAGCCATGGAAGAACAGTCGACTTTTCTGCGCTCAGTAATAGACAACATACCGGCACTGATCTTTGTAAAAGATACTAAAAGCCTCTACACCTCAGCCAACAAGACCTGTGTTGATTTTCTCGGTGAAAGCTCTCCCGATAAGGTGCTAAACAAAAATGACTTCTATTACTTCCCAGAAGAAGTAGCCAGAAAACTCTACACAGCTGAACAGTCGATTTTTAATTGTGAAACCTCTTTGCTCGATCAAGAGGAATACCTTCCTGACAGTGATGGAAACTGGTGCTGGTTACACCTTACCAAAATTCCTCTCACTGATAACCGTGGAAGGATTACAGGCCTCATCGGGGTCGGACACGATATAACCCACCGCAAACAGAGTGAAAAAGAAAGAGATAAACTCATCAAAAGCTCAGAAGCCGCCAACAGAGCCAAATCTACCTTTCTTGCCAATATGAGCCATGAAATACGTACCCCCATGAATGGTGTTATTGGTATGGCTTCACTTCTTAGAAATACAAAACTGAATGAAACCCAGCAGCACTATGTGGACATGCTCCAGAAGAGTGGAGAATTCCTCCTGGCAATAATAAATGACATACTCGATTTTTCTAAGATTGAGGCAAGAAAACTTGAACTGGAATCCCTCGATTTTGACCTCCATGAACTGCTCGATAAGATCCTTGGTATAATGTCCATTAAGGCTCAGGATAAAAATATTGATTTTATCTGCACCATTGAGCCAAATGTCCCCACCCTGCTTAGAGGTGATCCTGACAGGCTGCAGCAAATTTTGCTTAATCTTGTGACAAACGGTATTAAATTTACAAGTGACGGAGAAGTGGTTGTTCGGGTCGCCAACAAACGAGAAGATTCCAAGCATATTCTATTGGAATTCCTCATCGAAGATACCGGAATTGGAATCCCCGACGACAAGAAATCGACACTTTTTAGAAGTTTTGAACAACTCGATTCATCCACCACCCGTAAATTTGGCGGTACCGGCCTAGGCCTTGCTATCTCCAAACAGCTGTGTGAATTGATGGGTGGTAATATCACAGTGCATACCGGAAGAAAAAAAGGAACGGAATTTCATTTTAGCGTTCAACTTGAAAAACAGACAGATCCAAACTCAGTCTACCTGAAGAGTCCAGATCTCAGGGGCACTAAAATCCTCATCGTTGACAGCCACGACATTCGCAGAACAGCGATTGCAGAACAACTCGCCGGGTGGGGCGGAGCCATAACCCACATTAATGCCTTCACTGTTCCAAATAGGCAAACACCTACATCCGAAGTACAGCAAAGCTGTTATGATCTCGCACTCATCGACGAACATCTCGTACGATCAGGAAATGTAAACCTTGACGAGCTTGTAAAGACACAGGGTTGCACCAACAACAAAAACATGAATAGTGTACTGCTTTTAACAAAGGGAACCAGTAACAAAGCGGGTATAGAAGGATACAAACACAAAACGCTTTTGAGTAATCCCCTAAAGTTTAAAGATTTAGCGGATTCAATACGGGATATAATATCACCCCAGCCCGTTGCTGATGAGTCTGGGCAAATGTCGGTCAAACATAACTATTACCGTAGCGAATCCATCCTCCTGGCTGAAGACAACCCAATTAATCAGCAAGTTGTCCTCGGTATCCTTGAATCCATGGGCTTTTTGGATATTGAAGTTGCAAATAATGGAGAGGAGGCGATCCGCTCCCTGCGAAACAGACCTTTTGACCTCATATTAATGGATATTTCTATGCCGGTAATGGATGGTTTTGAGGCCACAACCACTATTCGTAAAACACGATTTATCCATAACCCCTCAACTATCCCCATTGTGGCTTTAACTGCACATGCGATTAAAGGGGATCGGGAAAAATGCCTTCAAGCAGGCATGGACGATTACCTTGCAAAACCTATCAGTGCCAGTGATCTCGCAAAAACCTTAAGTACCTTGCTCCACGATCCCCTGCTCACCATCCACACAGAGCCAACTGAGCAGGAACATTTGGATCATACGTCTGACGAATTATCTGCGTTCAATTTTGACACTCTGGTTCAGCGACTCATGGGAGACCGAGAGCTTGCGGCAACGGTACTCAAACTGTTTATACAAGATGGGCCAACCCACCTCGCAAGGCTCAAATCTTTTCTTAATGATGATAATTTTCTTGAAATAGAACGACTTGCTCATAAAATAAAAGGTGCCGCGGCAAGTGTTGAAGCAAAACAGGTGGAACAGGTTGCCTTTCTTTTAGAAAGGCAATGTAACTCCGGCGAAACACAGGCTATTACCCATACCATTGATATGCTCAGTGAAGAAATTACCACTGCCACAGTGCTAATGAAGGTCTTTATTTAAAATATTTCCCATTTTACCACCGCTTACAACCTGCATCTTGCCCCTGATAAATCTATTGCGACGCACATAACTTTGAGCTAGGATACAGGCCGAATTTACCCAGCTTTACGAACACTTTTTTTTGGTGATTACAAAATGAGTAACAACAATCTGCGCATTGAGAAAATAGGCGGAACAACAATGTCCCGCTTTGGTGAGGTACTGGACAACGTTATCCTCAAAGATAAATCCGATATTTTTAACAGAATATACGTCGTTTCTGCTTATTCGGGAATCACCAACGAATTACTTGAGCATAAAAAAACGGGTCAACCGGGTATTTACCAGACCTTTACCAATAATGAAAAGTATGAACCGGCAATGCTCAACCTGCAGAAACACCTCTGCACCATTAATGCGAATTTTGCGAGCATCGGTCTAGACACTAAAAAAGCCGATGATTTTATCTGTGAGCGCATCGCATTCTGTGTCAATATTCTTCGATCCATGGATACTGTGCTCGGCTCCGGTTATGTTATGCGTAGGGAAGTACTGCTTGCAGCCCGTGAACTCCTTGCCTCCCTTGGGGAAATGCACAGTGCATTTAATACGACCAATATTCTGCAAAACCTTGGATACGACGCCACCTTTGTAGATCTAAGCGGCAGAAACGATAGAATAGAGAGAACCATAGACGAAAGAATCGAGTACACCTTCAGAAATATCGACCCATCCAAAACCATCTGTGTTGCAACGGGTTATACCAAGGGAACGGAAGGGATCATGAGAGAGTTTGACAGGGGCTACTCAGAAGTCACATTTTCCAAGATTGCAGTTATCCTTGGGGCAGCGGAAGCCGTTATCCACAAGGAATACCACCTCTGCTCAGGTGACCCCATGATAATGGGTGAAGAAAATGTACATCCTATCTGCAATACTAACTTTGATGTTGCTGACCAGCTCGCAGATGTTGGTATGGAGGCGATACACCCCAAGGCCTCAAAACCTCTTGAAATGGCAGGTATATCAATACGGGTAATGAACGCCTTTGACCCAAGCCATAGCGGAACCCTTATGACCAAAGATTACATCTGTCCAAAACTTAAGACAGAGGTGGTCACCGGTTCAGATAGTGTTGTCTGTATTGAAATACATGACACCAGAATGGTTGGGGAAGTGGGCTTTGACATGAAGATCATGATGGTTCTCGAACAATTTGGGGTCAGCTACATTAACAAGGCCACCAATGCGAACACCATCGATGTCATTATCTCAGAAAAAGACCTCACAGATGATTTAATTACTGCACTAAGGGCCCAGTTCGAAAACGTAAGCGTGCAGGAACTGGCAATCGTTTGCGCCATCGGTTCTAACATTGCAAAGCCAGGCATCCTCGCAAAGGCCACAAAGTCCCTGGCCGATGCCCATATTAATATCCTGACGGTTTCACAGACATCGCGACAGACAAACATGCAGTTTACCGTTGATCGTGATCATTTTGTCCTCGCCCAGAGAGCCTTACACCGTGCTCTCTGCGAGGATGAAAACGAATAGACATTCCAACCCCTATCTCCCATTGCCAAACCTGCAGAGAACGCTCTGCAGGTTTGTGGCGATCTAAAAATTACCTCGCGAACCTCACACAACCTGCAACTCTTTGACTCACTAAACGTCCCACCTCAATTCACTTCATTTTTCAGTTCTGGGCATACCAGAAACCGCACTCTTTCCATAACATATCCTCAATATTCCCTTTAAAACCAAGCCCCTTATCGCCTAACTCACACTTCACTTACAGGTTTTTCATTATACATAGTATCAATAATTTTGATAGGTGTGGACAAAACTATGAATCCCCTTAATTACTAATACATTTTCAAACACTTAGACCATGGTCTTTTTATGACATTATTGTAACTATTGTTAGAAAAATCTTTGTCATTGACAGCATCCCCCTCTTCTAGAATAGTGCACTCCTACATTGTATTACGCCATTTAGTAACCATACAATCTATGCAAAAAATTATTATTATTACTGCCTACTACACCGACACCGCTACGCCCTATGTCAAAAGATATACTTTCTGCAACTTTCACATGGTCAACAATCAAAGAAAACATTCACCGGAGATTTCCCTTAATTTAACCACCTGACACCCAGCATTTTTTACAAATTAACCATAGGTCGATGAGTTCCGTGGGGGATTCTCAACTCCAGGTGGCGCCAAGAAAAGCGTGCCGAGAATCGATCAAAAATATTAGGATTTTACGTTATGCAGAACAACGAACCCCAAAGCTATCAGGAATTGCGAAAGCCTCGCTCAGCATTTAACAGCCGTGCAGAGTATCTTGACCATGAATTAATCATAATGAAACCCAAACGGTGGGGCCTTAACCTGCCGGGAAGGGATTTTAATTTTGCCTGGGAAGATTGCATTCCAGCCATCGCCGGCACCATCGGTCTCACTGTAATGTGTACCGCAGTAACCAACGCCTTTGCAAATGCCTATGGCCTTGACCAGGCGTTTATCATTGAGAATGTACGGGTTGACATGCTCATTGTCTCCTTCCTCTTTGTTATTCTTTTCTCAGGAATCTTCAACCCAAAAGCGAACCTTGCCGGTATCCATGGCCCCATGATGCCGCTTATTCCACTCATGGCAGTTTCAGGCACACACCCTCTTGCGCTTGCGACTCTTATAGCAGTGTTCGGCCTCATTCTCAGTATAACAAAGGGTGGTTCACGACTTGTAAAAGTGACGAGTCAGGGGGTGGCAGGTGGCCTCCTTGTCTACCTTGGTGCAATTGGTACTATGGGCCAGGTCGGAGCCATTCAGAAATGGGCAAATTCACTTGAACTTGGCTTTATTGGTTTGGCCGTTTTGATATCCAACCTCGTCTTATACGCATACCTTGCCCGCATAGGTAAACGGTGGCTTTCCATACCCATCTGCTCATTCCTCGCAGCCGTTGTAGCCCTCGTTTTAGGGGCGCCATTTGAATTTACAACCAGCCCAGGCCTACCAAGCTTTAACCCTATGTACTGGTGGGGAGAAGACACTGGCTGGAAACTTGGACTTCCGACACTATCACACTTCATATCTTCCCTGCCTTTTGCCATTCTAGCTGTCGCCATGTGGTCTCCAGATTTTCTCGGTCATAGAATTTTCCAGGAGATGAGTTATCCACGTAAGGCCAAAAATGTGTTGATGGATGTGGACGACACCATGATCGGCTGCTCGTTGCGTCAGGTAACTTCCGCATTTTTTGGAAGTGGTTGTATAACCTCTTCCTGGGGTACTTATATGATCCCTGCAGCCATCGCCAAACGCCCTATTCCCGGTGGCGCAATTTTTTGTGGATTATTGTCGGCCGTAGTTGCCATTGCAGGTTTTCCAATGGATATTGCAGTCTGGCGCCCTGTTCTTGGTATTGCACTTCTGGTTGGTGTTTATCTGCCCCTTCTTGAGGCTGGTATGGAGATGGTCCGTGACAGAAAAAGCACCCAGGCATCCGGAATCTGTATCTTTGCCTCTGCAATCATAAACCCGGTATTTGGCTGGGCACTTACCATGTTTCTTGATAACAACGGCTTTATCGGTGACAAGGATCGCCCCAAAGCTCTCAATATCTTAGATCGTCTGGTTATTCCTGGCCTTGCTCTTGCTATTGCCACTATTTCCATGGCAATAGTTGGTATGATACCTGGCATTCCAGCACTTATCGGTTGATCCAGTAGATAAAAAAAGGAGGTACTGAACATTCAGTACCTCCTTTAAAACAATATAACACTTCGTTATCACTACAGCTCAGACAACGCTCACCCTCGTATCTTCAGATAGAGTCTCAATCTCCTCAGCTATCGCTTCTGCACTCATCTCCTCATTTACTGCCAGAGTCAATTTGGCTGAAAACACTGACTCACCAAGTGAAGAAACCGGAAACCTGTTGCAATCCATATTTTCAACAACCAGATCAAGGTTATAAAGAATATTATTTAAATCCCTCGTTAGGCCTGAGCGATCCTTACAATCCACCACAAGAGATACAGTTTTATTGTGTTCACTCTCTTGTCCATTAACATCGGAGTAGTAAAACTCTAAATCTGGGAATTTATCTGCCAAGGTGTCTTTTAATAACATTTCGAGGTCATCATCTACAGCCACCTCCATCATAGCAGTAAATCTACCATCAAGTTTCATCACCTTACTTGTACTCCACTCTCCCCCAAGCTCTCGAGTTGCTTCTGCCAAACTCTTAACAATTCCGGACGATGCCGGCCCCATAACAGTTGCCACAAATTTACGCTTCATTCAAACACCTTTATTCCATCTTTAGGAAGAAACTCCGTTTAAACCCCAAAAACAAATATTGTATAGCTACATTCTTCAAGGAGATAGTGACAATTCACTACCCCAGTACATTCACCTGCACGTCTTCCGACAGGGTTTCAATTTCCCCAGCTATAACCTCACTCTTCACAGAATCCGGCACAACCAAAGCAATTTTTGCTGAAAAAACATCTCCAATACCATCCATTACAAATCGTTTACACTCCATGTTTTCAACACAGATATCGAGGTTAGTCAGGATGTTACTGAGATCACCCGTAAGACCGGGACGATCTATACAATCCACTCCAAGATGAATCGTTTTGTTCATATTTTGTGAAGGCGCAGTTGCTGGCGAATAGACAAATGTGAGTGCAGAGAAGTCATTTTCCAACCCCATCTTCAGACTCAGTTCCTTATCGCTTCCAACCACCACATTCATTATGGCCGCAAACTGACCATCTGCTTTGATCAACTTACTACTCAGCCACTCCCCTCCATAACTTCTGGTAGCAAGAGAGAGCGACTTTATAACTCCAGGTATGTCCGGTCCGTAGACTGTCGTGATATAGTTACTCTTCATACAATACCCATTTTTGAAATAGTAGTGACTCGCTTTCAAGGTAACTGGATCGATCAATGTGAGCTTATCATATTTTCCAAATCACCTCTACTTCGGTTTTACAAAAAAACCACAACCAAATACTTTCCAAACATAAATGCATGTATTGCTTTTACTAGCAAAAATCCGCCACAGAATAACTCTGAGGCGGATTAGATACAGCTCCGTAGCTGTCATGCCTGGGCAAACCTGCTATTCTTACCCATTCACTAAAATCAAGGTAAACCCTATGCGACTGCAGCCTCACCTTTGGTTTTTGCATCAGGCCATCTGCGTTCTACCATTTCATCGGTGGAGTAGTCCGGTAGAAGAATTGGTGCCACGCCGGGATTCTCAACGCCAGCATCTTTCAGTTCTTTTTCAAACTTCACCACGTGATCAAGGCTGAGATTTTTCAATTCAACACCTGACTTGACATAATGTGCAGCGCTAATTCCAGCCCTGCGGCCAAAGGTGATGATATCCTGAAGGCTGTTACCCATAAGGCGGTTTTCACCATGCACACCGCCTATGGCCTCCCCCGCAGCATAGAGGCCAGGAACCACTGTTTCAGTGTCACCATTAACATTGATACCACCATTTTGATAATGCAATGTTGGATAGACCAGCATTGGGTCCTTGCTGATATCTATGCCATGGCGCTCAAACTGAATAAATTTTGCAGGAAGTTCTTTACGTACAGAACCCGGACCATGCAGCTCCTCAATCATTGGAGAATCAAGCCATAGCCCAACCCGGCCTGTTGGGGTGATAATACCCTTACCTTTCTCCATGGCCTCACAGATAAGCTCGGCTGATTCCACATCACGTGGTTCAAGAGGAAAACAGAACTGCTCTCCATCAATATTTAATACATGGGCACCAAGGCCACGTACTTTTTCTGTAATCAGAAGACCTACATTCTGCTCCGGATAGGCGACTCCGGTGGGATGATACTGGGTTGAGTGCAGGGATTGATTACCAACTCCCGCACGATATGCCATGACCACACCATCCATGGTTGCACCATAATGGTTTGTTGTGGCAAATCCCTTAATATGCAGACGACCAAAACCACCGGTACCAATAATAACCGACTTGGCCTTAACGATAAAAAACTCTTTAGTCTCCATATTGTGCAGAATTGCTCCAGCACACTTACCGTCATCGTCAAGAAGTAACTCAACTGCAGGGCTGAACTCAAGAACCGTTATCTGATCTTCCCGGTTTCTCACCTCATCACGCACCACACGCATGATCTCTGCACCAGTCATATCTCCTGACGATTGCAGTCTTTTCCTGGAAGACCCACCACAGTGACGAACAACGGTACGACCATCTTCATACTTATTGAAGATCATACCTAATTTCTCAAGCCAGGCGATGGAGAGGGGGGCATCTTTTGATAGTGCCGCCACCAGATCTCTCTGATTTGAAAAATGTCCTCCACCGATGGTGTCCATAAAATGGTAGTAAGGGGAATCGCACTCATGGGTTGCGGCCTGAATACCACCTTCTGCCATGATTGTATTAGAGTCACCGTGTCTCAGCTTGGTGGCAATGATAACCTTACAGCCTTCATCTGCGGCCATGATCGCAGCAGAGGTTCCCGCTCCGCCGCCACCGATTACCAGGACATCTGTTTCATAGTCAACATCTTTTAAGTTGACCTTATCTGGCCGTACCATTGATTTTGATTCCAGAAGCGCCGCCACGCCTTCCTGAAAAGTCTCACCTTTATTGGGTCCTACTGCTACAGTACGTTTTCCTGTGGACTGATAATCTGGATGAAATTTGGACAGAACATCCGCCCGCTCATCCATGGAAAGCGCAGGGTAATTTTCATTGCGCCTCGCCATTGCAACCCGTTCAGGCCGGGTAGCCTCAACTTTTTTTATCAGTTCCCTCATTTCAGGTGTATAAGCCATTGTATTCTCCTTAATCCCAAAGAGGATCAATCGATGTGTAATTATAAATAACGGGTCTCTTCAGGTTTCCAGGATCCGACCTCTGCAAAGTCAGGCTCACGCTCCCGTTCTACATACCTTTTTTCCAAGTCCTCTTTACTCATACCTTCAAGCTCGGTAAGCATTTCATCATATCGACCACCTTCAATGGCCTCTACCCTTGCCTTTAAGTGCTCTGCATTGGGGAGTACATATCTGCCATATATTCTGCGGGCAAGCTGAGCCGCATGGTACTGCGGAATCTCACCCATACAGCGACTCGCACAGAGTCCGCATTGAATACAATCAAAAGAAATTTTTGCTGCCTGCTCAATGTTACCCTGTTTAAGAGCTGAAATATAACCAAGAACATCAACATCCATCGGACAGGCCTTAGTGCACTGATTGCAAGCAACACAACGAAACAGCTCTGGATACAATGCATGGATTGCCTCAGGCGCACCACCAATCTCTTCGATGGAATAGTTTGCCCTATTTGCTGGAAAAAATGGGATTTGAGCAAGATACATATCCGCTTCAACAACCGTTTGGCAAGCAAGACCAAAGTGAAGTTTATAGTCTCCAGCCATCCGATAAACAGTTGGACAGGCACCACAGATCCCGCCCCTACAACCGGCGCCCCTTAAAAAATGAAAACCCGCAAACTCCATGGCCTTCATAATGGTCAGGGTCTCAGGCACCTGGTACTGCTTGCCCATGATGTATACAGGAATTGTTTTAGCGCCTTCAGGCAGGATAGCCCTATCCCCGGTTGCAACCTTTGGTACTGCTTGTTTTTTTTGTTCAGTTTCACACATGATCTATCTCCAATAATGCGCAATAGCTACTCGCACAAATTATCAAGAACCCGGTGCTACGCAGCAACCAGATAGTTTTTATCTTCCAAAAGGCTAAGGCTTTTAGGATCATTTAACTCAAAATGACACAGCTCAACGTCCAAACCAAGGGCCACTGCCAAAAGCTGGGTGAAATAATAGGTTGGTACGTTTGCTTCGATATTGCCCTTTTCAAGCATCTGGCCCTGCTGTTTGCCGAGGTTATATTCACAGAGGGGGCAACTGGTGGCAATAGCTTCCAATCCCGAGCGGACCGCACTGTTTACAACGTTTGCACCTGCACTGTTTTCACCCGGCAGACTACTTAAGACCTGATAGGAGCCGCAGCACTTATCAGCCCCATCAAAATCCTTTACAGTGGCCCCAAGACTTTTGAACATATCATTCATCAGCTCAAAGCTACCAAATGGCTCAATCCCCACATCTGCTGGACGCTGGAGCGTACACCCATAGTAAGAACCTATCTTTAGATCCGTTAAGGGAGTCTTGACGCTATTTTTCAGCTTTTCCCAGCCTATATCTTCTTTTAAGAAAGTGAGATAGTGGACAACTTCAATCTCACCGTTATAATCGATTTCTTCATCCATAAAACGGTTGATTGTGTCCCGTTTTTCCGGATCATTTCTCATGATTTCATTGGCTCGGGCGAGACTGTTGTAGCACATGGAGCAAAGGGTCACCAGCTTGTCTGCTCCCATCTCCTTTGCCCGGATAAGATTACGAACCGGCCCGACCTGATGGATCAGATCATCTGCAGTGAGCGAATGTACTGCCCCACAACAATTCCACCGCTTAATCTCTTCAACCTCCACTCCTAGCGTTTCCAGGGACGCAACCGCA
Source organism: Desulforhopalus glucosivorans (assembly GCF_054397165.1). Lineage (NCBI taxonomy): Bacteria > Pseudomonadati > Thermodesulfobacteriota > Desulfobulbia > Desulfobulbales > Desulfocapsaceae > Desulforhopalus > Desulforhopalus glucosivorans. The sequence goes on along the minus strand of NZ_AP044854.1, from coordinate 4,676,778 downwards.
GCAATGTCCAGATTTTTTGCTTTAGTCTTTAAGGTACAACCTGGATAATAACTAATCTTCATTGCTCTCCTTAACTCGTGAATTTTCTAAAACCGGCGACCAGTGCAATCTGTGGCATATCTGCAATGGCCTCCTTAGACATCTCGGAAGGTTCAATATAGTTTTTACTTTTTCGAAGAGGTTGCTGGCGCAAGGCCTCCATCACTTTTGCTATATCTATACCTCTTGGACACTTCACAGAGCAGGCATGGCAGGAAGCACATTTCCAAAATGTGTTTATCTCAGCCAACCTGTCCATTAGACCAAATTGGGCAAAATGCATAACCTTACGGGGACTAAAATCCATCTCCTCAGCCATGGGACACATCCCTGTACACGTGGAACACTGCATACAGAGCTTCACGCTCTCCCCACTGAGGGTATTGATCTCCTTAATTGATCTAAGAGAGAGACTGTTCTCACTAATTGGTAATGTCATTTCATTCTCACTTAAGTACAATATGTTACTCTCGTATCACTCACTTTTCTGTCATCGGTGAAAACCAGCCTATGGTTTTCCATAAAACCTCAATTTTCAATAGCCACACCGATCTACATCACCAGAAAAACCAAGAGATAGACTCCTTCCACGCATCGTGTTCTTTTAGCTCTAGTATAATTAACAGATTAAAATAATATTTCAACACACAATATACCAATAGATTTCAGACACATAACACTCTCAACTGAATGAGCACTCATTTCTTGGTCCATATTTATACCGAATTCAGTCCTTCTTTTTAATTGGTTTTCCCGCTACAATAGCTAAAACATTTAAACAATTATGTTTGCAACCAGGTTATGAATCGAATGAACCCATTCAAAAATAAAACGTTTCATTACATCTTCACCAAGCTGAAGCAGGCAACAATGGATCTCATGCCCATTGTGCTCGTGATCAGCTTCTTCCAAATTCTGATCATTCGCCAGCCACTACCCCACCTGGGCGAGATCCTCTTTGGAACCCTTATGGTTATTTTCGGTCTGTCCATGTTCATCCAGGGGCTTGAGATGGCTCTCTTCCCCTTAGGTGAAAACATGGCCCAGTCCCTTACCAGAAAGGGAAGCCTGTTCTGGCTCCTCACTTTTGCATTTGCCCTGGGGTTTTCTACAACTGTTGCAGAACCAGCACTTATCGCCATATGTAAAAAGGCTGCTGAAATTGCAGCAGGGGGCGGCTTGCTTGATTCATCACAATCATCGCTCAACACCTATGCCCTTGGACTACGACTTACCGTCGCCTTTTCTGTTGGCCTGGCAATCCTACTTGGGGTATTACGCATACTCCTCAACTGGCCCATTCATTATCTCATCATCGGTGGATATATCCTGGTCGTCCTCATTACCACTATTGCACCGGAGCAGATAATTGGCATTGCCTACGATGCCGGCGGAGTTACCACCTCCACCATTACCGTCCCCCTGGTGACTGCACTTGGTGTAGGTCTTGCCACCATCATCAAAGGCCGTAACCCTCTTCTTGACGGGTTTGGTCTCATTGCCTTTGCTTCTCTTCTTCCTATGATTTTTGTGATGGGTTACGGCATACTTTATTTTGGGATATAGAGGCGAGAACATATTATGGAAATACTAACTGACTTGTTTACATCACTATTTCTCACCGCACGGGACCTGCTGCCCATTGCTATCCTCTTTGCCTTCTTCCAGCTTGTCATCATCAAGCAACCCATTGCCAATCTATCCAAAATACTCATAGGCAGCCTGTACGTTCTGCTGGGCCTTACTCTTTTTTTAACAGGCCTTGAAGAGGCACTTTTTCCTGTGGGAGATATTATGGCAGCACAACTCACCAACCCTACATTTCTTTTAGGTGGCAAGGAGAGCGTAGACCTCACTGCCTGGACGACGTATGGTTGGATTTATGTTTTTGCAGCCGCCATAGGTTTTGCCACAACCATAGCTGAGCCATCTCTTATAGCGGTGGCCCTTAAGGCCAGTGAAGTTTCCGGCGGAAGTATCAGTCAAAGAGGATTACGGATAACCGTAGCGGTGGGAGTCGCCATTGGAATCGCTCTTGGCAGCTACAGGATTATCAGCGGTACTCCGCTTCATTATTATATTATGGCAGGCTATATCATCGTCAGTATACAGACCTTTTTCGCTCCAAAATCCCTGGTGCCCCTTGCCTATGATTCCGGCGGTGTTACCACCTCTACCGTTACCGTACCAATCGTTGCTGCCCTTGGACTTGGCCTGTCCGCGGCGGTGCCTGGACGAAATCCGGCCATTGACGGTTTTGGCCTTATCGCCTTTGCCTCCCTGTTTCCCATAATCAGTGTGCTTACATATGCTCAAGGTGCACGTTGGGTTGCTACAAGAAAAAACAAACGAACTACCTAACCCCGATGAACGGGATAAGTGCCATGGTGGTAGTTTGAAGTTTATATTTTCAATTAACCCTCCAGTTTTCTTGTTATTTGGGACAGAAAATCTGGAATAAGTCACTAAGGAGATCACCCATGCGCTTTAAAATTATATTAGCATCGGTAAAATGCGATATTACTGATAAAATTGTTGATGCGGCAAAAGAAACAGGGGCTACAGGAGCAACTATTATCCACGCTAGAGGTACGGGCATACGGGAAGCCAAGACCTTTTTCGGCCTTAGCCTGGAAGCTCAAACAGATATAATCATGTTTCTCCTAGAGGAGAGCTTGGTCGACCAAGTACTTGAAACCATAGGCAAAGTCGGGGAATTCAACAAGCCGGGAACCGGAATTGCCTTTGTTTTACCGGTGGATCAGGTCATTGGACTGGAGAGCCAGATAGAAAAATTCAAAAAATAGACAGAGAAAACCTTCCGCTGCCATTTCATCATTTTCTGATTGTGTTAGTCACGTAAAATGATTACATATCACAGATATAATTGAATTAATGCACTTTTTACCTAACACTTTTTTATTTAGAATCAAATTACGTCATGAACGCCATAATTCCCCCGGCATGGGATGGTACAGATCGCCGCCAATCCAGTAGATGCAGAAGAAGTTCAGATCGACGCTCCTACAACGAACGCCGTAACGACCCACGACAATCACAAAAATCCAATCGTAGCTTTTATGCATGGGTTCGTTCTCTCACCCATGCACGCCTAGGTGTAGATCGTAGAAAACAAGGGGACCAGAGAATTATTTCCAATAGACGTAACAGTCGTCCAAGTGCCATGCTCACTAAAGAAGAGTTGGCCGACCTTTTAAGTTAGGCAGTAAATTCAATTTATTAGACCATATAGACACCAAGAGCAGTCATCGTACAATATTCTTTTCACTCTTGACGATTGTGACGATATGAGAGCCTACTTCAGAGCCGGTTTCTCAGGATCTTCGCAATCTTCATCTACACGGCAGCCCTCTTCTGCCAGGTTTAAGAATCCCGACGTCTCAGTATAGTTAATCGTAGATGAGGAACTATAGCCTGCGCTATAGTCGACCGCAACCTCCTGGCGACACTCCTCCCCAAGATAAGCAAGTATTCTACTTTTTCCCTTGATCACCTGTGTACCACCGTCCTCTATCGTAACAAGGACTGGAACCTCTTTTATTGAGAGATTTTTCAAAAAGCCAAGACTCACTGATGGATCGTAATCAGATTTCAATTCGGCTCCAGTAAAATCAAATGAGTCTAAAGGCTCAATCGGATTAAAATAGATCTCGCAAACATTTTCACCATCAATGGATTCGATTACTTCTTCACAGTGAGGGCAGGTTGCAGAAAAAAAGAGATGCAATGTTGGACGCTTCAATTCTCCCGCAACATGGGCAATTGCCCCGTTTTTTAAAGGTTGTGCGCCATCTCCTCCCAGATTAAACTGCAAACTAAAACAGGCCACAAACACCGCAGTAGTAAGAATAAGTCCTCTAAATATCTGACGCAGTCCAGAAAGTATATTCAGCACAACAATACAACCACACACAATAAGGCAATACGAACAGTAGGCCTGAGCGATGGAGTGCTGAAAAAACACAAGAACAGCCTCAGCCATTAAGCCTGCCATCAGCATAATGCGGGCAAATTTCACCCAATACTCTGAGCCCTTTCGCCCCCAGAACAGACACCAGAAAACCAGTTGAAAATAGAGAAAACCTGCAATATTAAAATAGAGAGCAGGAACCACTGTTAAACTCTCTACGATCTCACAACCTTTGTTAAAACAGTAACCTTGTCCCTGGGTATAAATGAGATAGGTTTGTACTCCAGTTATGACGCTTGCTATAAGTGCTACAATTACTCGTATCATGGATTTTTCTAATTTGGTTAAATCTTCATGGGTCACAGTTCACCACCAATAAAATTATCGGTGTTTTTTCAACACACCTGTGATAAACCCGGAGGGTCAGTACTACCCAAAGTGTACTGAAAATCAGCCGGGATACACACCTTCACCAAATTCATTCTAAAAAACGAGAAATGAATGTATAAGGTGTTACAATGAAGTGCGGAGTGAGCTAATTTTACAGTCTTTCTGCTGCAATAAGATATAACTCCTATCATTTACGTCAATTTAAACTGAACTGCAAGCTGGAAAATATGGTCCAGGCCGGCAACCATACCGAAACTCTATCACCACTATTGGCGGGTATCTGTTCCTCCACAGCAAGAGCCATATTATTAAAAGAAGTACCCACAACACCATGAATATCACTTGGAATTTACGTACTTTTAACGAATTGACCACATCCGAGCTGTACACAACCCTACAGCTGCGCCAGGAAATTTTTGTAGTTGAGCAGAACTGTCCCTATCTCGACTGCGACAATAAAGATCAAAAATCTTATCACCTGCTGGGGTGGGACATTACCTCAGAGCAGCATAAACTGATTGCCTACCTTCGTATTTTACCGCCCACTGTCCATGATAACACATGCAAAATAGGAAGAGTCCTGTGCCACCCGGCACGGCGGAGAACTGGCTTGGGAAAAGAATTAATGCGCAGGGGAATATCAAGCTGCAATACACTCTTTCCACAGCAATCTATACAAATTTCCGCCCAGCAATATCTTCTTGAATTCTATACTGGCCTAGGATTTAGCATCTCCTCGGACCCTTATGATGAAGATGGAATTCCCCACATAGGAATGACCTATACAAACCAGCAAGCCGTACAATCTGATACTTTATGAATCAGCAGGATATTCAGGCAAACAGGCACCAAGGCTATAAAAGTCAAAAAACTATTGAAGTTCCGCAGAAAATTTGTCAAACAACATCTGAATCCTGTACAATAGAGCACTGCCTCAAACTGAACTGCGGCATATTTACAATTTTCCAGGAATTGGTCAGCGAAATCCATACCCACGCAGACAACATAATTGCAGTTTAATAAAGGTGCACTCATTCACTCCTTACACCCTTAGCAATAGTCTATATTACTCATTTTCCATACTATGTATATACGCTTTATCCACACCTTACTTGCCATCCTCTTTGTATGCTCTTTTTTAGCTTCAGAAGCATTGGGTGGCCTACCTCTGAGCAACAAACCCGGTATTGAGCTGTTTTTTTATTCCAACGGTAGCCCAACCCAATTTATAATTGTAGAAAAAAGGACCCAAACACTCAAGCTATTTGAGCAAGGTAACTCACTTAAACTTTTAAAAAAACTCACCTGCGCGACAGGTGAACATGCTGGAACAAAACAGATAAGTGGAGATGCAAAAACTCCGGAAGGGGTCTACTTTATCACAGAAGTATTTCAGGACAATGAGATCACCGTCTTCGGAAGTCGTGCCTTTCACCTCGATTACCCAAACATCTTTGACAAGTACGCCGGCCATAATGGTGATGGGATTTTTATCCATGGCACCAACAAGAACCTGGCACCCTACAGTACTAACGGCTGTATAACTTTGAACAACCAAGACCTGGACGAACTTGCACCATATCTCACCGTCCAAACTATTCCTGTCATCATCGTTGACTCCCTTGAAAAAGATCCAATCCAAAGAAATTTTTCCATGCTCTATGGAGATCCTGCCTTTACAGCAGTGATGGACACCCTTGGCTTGTCAGCAAGGGATCTCAGACCTGATCAGATTGAAAAGCTACAGTTTTTTAAGGTTGGCGATCAAGGCCTTGCACTTATAAGATATGACGAGTTTGATGCGAATTCTATGCAGTTCAAGTATGATAAACATGTCTATCTCAAACCATCACTCACGAAAAACTGGAGAACTCTTTTTGCAACCCATGAGCAGGACATGATCCCCTCTCTTGTCGCTATTTACCCGATAAAAAAGAAGGGCCGTGCTGTTAAGGTTATTGCTAAAGAGCAGACTCCAGTACCCAAACAACCTCTGACCATAACAAACGGGGAAGAGCTACTTGATTTTGTCGAAAAATGGCGTAAAGCCTGGTCTAACAAGGATATTGAAGTTTATATGGACTGTTACAGTCAAAACTTTAAGAGTAGCGGTTTAGATAAAAAAGGTTGGAGAAATAAAAAAACCTACCTCAACAAAAAATATAAATTTATCCAGGTTACCATCGACAACATCGTTATTGAGAGAACAAAAGACAGAGCAAAGATTTCTTTTTTTCAAACATATCAATCCGATCTCTATGAAACCAGCGGGACCAAAAACCTCCAATTGGTAAAGGAAAATGGAAACTGGATGATTGAAAAAGAATATATGTGAGACTTTTGCAAAAATATGATTTTCGTTCAAGATCAAGGCCTGTGAAAAAATTTTTACCACAGGCATATAGTTAATATTCCGAGGATAAAATTTTGAACAAAACGAAGATATTGGGCGCAAAGACACTTTTGCAAGTGGCTCATGTAAATATTTATTACTGTTAGCGACATAGGCATCTCATCTAAATGAAAATAAAAACATTTGCTCGACTAAGCGTAGCCATTCTGACCATTTTTACCCTCTGTTCTGCCATACCAGCATATAGTGCTGAGCATCAGAGCCTCCATGACGTGTATCTTGCCAACACAGAGCACGAACTCCATGTTTTTCGCATTTATGGGAAAAAGCCGGGCAAGACGATAATGGTCATTGGCGGCATTCAGGGAGACGAACCCGGTGGCTATCTTACCGCCGATCTCTACGCTGATATCATCCTGAAACAGGGTAACCTCATTGTTGTGCCGAGAGCCAATTTCTACTCTATCCTCCTCAACCAGAGAAATGGCCTCACTGGAGATATGAATCGGAAATTCGGTGAAAAAGACAAAGACCAGAAAAATCTCGAGCAGGAAATCGTATCGATCCTCAAGGGATTAATCGACGAAGCAGACTGTCTGTTAAACCTGCATGAGGGATCCGGATACTACAGTCCAGAATGGATTAGTGAGATTGAAAACTCAAAGAGATTTGGCCAATCCATCATTTTTGATGCTGACACATATCTAACCAGTGAAGAGGGGAAAACTATCAACCTTGAAGAACTGGCCCTTCGTGTCATTGGCCGGGTTAACCCACAGATCGAAAATCCCCGCTACCATTTTAAAGCTAATAATCACAACACCGTATCAGATGAGTCCACCCATCTTGAACAGAGAAACTCAGCATCATACTACGCCTTAACCCAGGCTAACATCCCGGCATTTGGAATAGAAACCTCCAAATCCATCCGTTCCAACTCAGAAAAGGTCAACCTGCAAAAACTTGTGGTTAATTCATTTATGGCCGAATTTGATATTGTTCCGGAATCCCCCGGCATGCATCTGGAAGAAACTGAGATCGACTATGTTCTGATACAAATCAATGATGACCTTCCTTACGCGGTATCCAACGGTTCTGAAATTACAGTGGCCGAAGGTGATGAGGTCATAATTACAGATATCATTGCCAATTTTGACAGGGGACTGGCCGCAGATTTTGAGAATATGGGTAGCTACAACGATACCAAACTTCCTTTTCGTATCGCTCAGACAACCAAGGTACTCATACGAAAGGATGCTGAAACCTGTGGTTGGGTCAAGATCAAGGTAAACACTGACACGGTTACAGATGAGGTACTTGCAAAATCTGAACAGCCACAGGGTAACGCTAAGCAGGTTGCTGTTACCGCCAAGAAAAAGCCAACCTTAGACCAGTTGAAGGCAGAAAAATTACTGGTCAATATTAATGGCCAGTTTATGACCGTATCTGCAGGAGAAGAGCTTATTGTGCCCCGTGATAAAGCCCTGATTCTTAAAGGTGTACAGTCAAATATTCCTCGTCTCGATAATTCAATTTTTGCAAATCTTAAAGGCTTTGCTCCTCCAAAGTCTAATAATGATGGTAATGATATCAATTTTGCCGTCTACCCTGAACAGGATCTATGGACGAGATATTCAGAAGACAAACAGGGCTTGCGCTACCCGGTCAATGCAACATACAAAGATCGAAAAATCGGCATATTCTGGATTCGTCTAGAGCCCAAGTAGTCTAAGATTACAGTTAACTCTCGACTAACGCAGTCGAGCGTAGACTTCGGATAAATTTATAAAGCACTAAAGGACACTCTTATGATCACATATTTTTACTGGGCAGCAATTTTCATTGCAGCCGGACTCGTTTTTGGAATTTGTGCCAAAACCAGCCAATGGAAAACCGGCATTGTGACTTCCATTGTCATACTGGCCATCGGCTGGAGCACCTACTACTTTAGGCTACAGCAAGTCTTTGTGAAGAGGTACGGCGGGGTTATGAAGATCGAGGTACCCGCGGGGCAGTATCATATTGGGGCCACCTGGAAAGACGACAATCTTTGGGTAGAAAATTATGACCCTGAAAGCAATAGCTGTATTTTCAGTGAGTATTCCAAGGGAAATTTACTCCAGGGAAAAGTTACAATTAAAAATTGTAACCCGATTATGCCCAATGCCAGTACTCAGACCATTAATCCTGAGTAAATAGTATTCTCAAGATTGCTTAACCCAGCGAGTTTTTGTTTTTTTAAAACCACTGACCTGGTTTCTGCAGTTGTAGTGACTTTTACGAAGAGGGTACTCACTGGTTCAGGGAGATAAAATACATCTCATCGATTATAGTTAGGATTTATACTTCTTATTATTGACAATGACAATCATTCTCACTAAGATAATCTCAGCTTATTTTAGATTCACTCAACGAACCTCGATGAATGGGTCAAGTACCCTGAAAGTAATTTTAAGTTCGCAATGTTAAAAGGTGCTCCAGTTCTCTCGGAGTCTACGCTACCTGTTTTTAATGAGAGCTTTTCTGGAGTAAAGTACTAACACCCCACAAGGGGGTATAAGTGCCTTGGTGGTAAGATTAAACTTAGGATTTTTAATACAATTCCTGAGTTTCTTGTTTTTTATGACAGGCTTCCAGGAGTAAGGCACTAAGGAGAATACAATGCAAAAATGGGAATGCCCTTGCGGCTACATCTACGATCCGGCAGAAGGTGATTATGAAAACGGCGTCGACCCTGATACTCCATGGGAGAAGGTTCCCGCGGACTGGGTTTGCCCAAAATGCGGTGCAGAGAAGGAGGATTTCTGGGAAGCTGACTAACCCCGATAAAAGGGATAAGTATTTTTCAGGTCTCACTACATTCACTTATCTGGAAGTAATTGTACGTTCGCAATGCTAAAAGGTTCTCCAGTTCTCTCGGAGTCTACGCTACCTGTTTTTTATGGGAGCTTTTCTGGAGTATCTGGAGTAAGGCGCTAAGTTGTAGCACATATCTTGTTTTTACTGATTTTATAAACGGCTGTATAACTTTACAGGAGCGGAAAATGAAAATCTCAGTAGATAGAAATGTTGTTGAAATTACACCCGAATCAGAACAAGAAACAGCTTCTTTAGACGTACTGTGGAAAATCATAATCGACTGTTACGGTAACAACAAAAAGTTGGTACCAATGGGACAGTTTGTTCCCGGTATAGACTCACTTGCAAGATTTAATATTGAAGGTGTGCAAGGTGGTGTGACCACCTACTCCGATGATAAAAAAGCACCCCAAGACAACACATACTACTGTCACACCTGTAACAAGTATATGAAAGTAAAAGCAAATGATCCAGTTCCACTCTGCTGCGGCAGGGACATGGAAACCATCGAATAGCAACAATCTGCTCAACAAATCACCCGCTCTCTGCGGGTGATTTGCCCTTCCCTATCTCATACCTCTCCAATCACCTGGCGGGTGCGCAAATATTGCACTTTTACCCATCCAGCGGGAAATTTATTACCGTTTCATAGCCACTACTTGTAGCTCCTTTCTTCGATGTCCCTGAAAACATGACCTTTTTAAAAATGGCATCTACTTTGCTTATATAGGTTTAGAGATATTGCACACTGTTGATGGAGGTGGGGGGAAAATAAACACCTTGGTGACAAAGGAGGCAGCATTATGACTCATATATACAAACGACAATATGAGAGAGTACGCCTTACTGCTAGTGCAAACATTTTCCTTGGTGAAAAGGAAATTGAGGGGCTGAAAACTAAAGATATCAGCCTCTCAGGAATATATGTCATTGGTAAACTTCATTCGTACCCTCTCGAGCCATGCAGGCTGACGATTAAGGGTACCTGGTTGGATTCCGAGCCGATATTCCTCGATTTTTCGGCACGAGTAAGTAGAAAGGACCACTGCGGCACAGCGTTTCAATTCACTCAGATGAATCATGATGACTTTGAAATACTGCAAACCTATCTGCTTTACGGCAGTCCTGATCCAATGGATCTTGGTAGAGAATTTGCTCGCCATTGTCCATTTGAGGTTGGCGACTACAGACATCATCAATATGGACAGCATGCCGATCTAACTTGTTAGCTTATCAGGAGACATTATGAATACTTTATCAGTGCAGGGACAAATATCCCCTCAATATATACCAGAACAGAGAGACTACGAACGATTCCATATAGCACACCTTCTGGCAGTCACCAAATGGGGCACCGGACAAATATTTGAGATTAACCACAGGGGACTCTCCTTTGGTTGTCTCTATCCACACACCTTTGATCAACAATGGAACATGGATATTCTCGACGCCAGAGGTGCTCACGTTCGCGATCTTCAAGTTGAAAAAGTTTGGGAATCCCGAAATGGAGACCAGGAACTATTAAACAGATTCGAACTCATCGTAGGTGTTGCTTTTGTTAAACCAACATACAAACAGATACTCGAGATAAATGAACTTCTGGAAGACTCTGACAGTGAAGAACTCAAGTTTACTGAATTTTTGTAACTACATATTGTAGGGTACCTTGAAAAATGAGGTGATTTGTTCAAGCGCAACGATGAAGTTGGGCGAAGGACCAATCTTTCAAGATGCCAGTAGATAATGATCTCTCCGAAAATCGGCATTACCTGTAAACGTCATTCAAATGATTATACAGGTGATGTCGATTTTTTTTTTTGCTGCCTTCCTGCAAATCACTCGCCCTCGCATGAGATGGTACATGCAACAATGTCCCCCTCCCCTTGAAACTCAAGAAACTGCTCTTAGTATAGTTAGTAAGAAGTCGAAATTTGACGTATTTACTGATCAAGGAAACTATGAGCAACTCATTTTTTATAGCAGGAAGTATCTTTGCTGCCTGGCTACTGTCCCCTGAAGCACTGGTTCTAGTGAGTAACCTTGCAGGAACAAATGGACTGACAGCCCCCTTGTTTATTCTTGGGGCTGCTCTGATCAGCTACCTTGCACTACTCCTTACCAACTATCAAAGTGAGCAGGAAAAGACTTTTCCAGGAGAAGAAATTATCTTACACAGTTTTGGTCTTGCTGCAGCCGGGACTCTAGCTATATTTCTGCCTACAGGTATGCTGGTTACTGCTGGTTTTACCTTCAATGAAACCTTCCTCTACTGGTTTCCTAACTTTGGGTTTAGCGCCACCCTGCTTATTGTTGTTCTGCTCATCCAGTTAACTGGTGAGTTTGCCGTACAGGTGGCGCAACGCCTCTTCAGCTCAATTGCAGCAATGGGCGTTTTTACCATTATTCTTGTGGGGCTACTCAGCCAAACGGGTACTGCTACACCAGAGCTCCATAGCGCTTCAAGAGAAGGGCATTACTTTACTCATTTTACATTCAGCCTGCTGCTGTTTCTTGGAAGCTGGCACCCGGCTCTGCGAAGCATTAGCCCGATACAACTGTTTTGCATCCTATTAGGTGGCGCCCTATTCATCAGCCTATGGCAAATAGTTGCTATTCACTATGTACCCGGTGAAAAACTTGCCAACTCTACAATTGCTTATATCTTTGTTGCACGTGAAGTAATGGGCCAGGCAGGCAGAATCATTATTGGAATAACAATAATTTCAGGAACCTGCGCCGCAGTTAATTATTTCTTTTCCCTTACGACAAGATACAGCCGCAAGCTGTTGAATCCCATCACGACTTCGAGCACTCATAAAGTAGCGACGGATCGGTTGATTGTACTACTACTGGCAACCATGATTGCTATCTGTATGGCCTCAGGGCTTGCCGGGGAACCTCACTTAGAAATATACATTTTTGCATCCTTACTACTCTGGCTAATGAGTGCCGCTGTCAGAGTAAGCCTTGCCTGGCTGCGAACCAGAAAAATAGTCTACACTATTCTTCCAGCCACTTTTATTTTGGCACCCTTCTATTTAATTATGACCCACGAAGACTCAACATCTCTGGTCATTTTTATCGCTCTTGCCCTCTGCCCAAGCTTTATAATCAGCTCAGCAGTGACCTTTCTCGGTAAAAGAGCTCACTAACAACTCATATAATTAGGAGAACTGTTATGAAAAAACTATTTACATTAGTTCTGCTGTTTTCACTCGCTTTCGCCTCACCTCTTGTGGCAGGATCAGTACAAATTATGGATAAAGACGAACTCAAAACGCTCCTTGGCTCGGACAAACTAGTCGTTCTCGATGTTCGAACAGGACGAGACTGGAGCACCAGTGAGTTTATGATACAGGATGCTGTACGGGTGGATGGCAAAGATCTCACTGTCACAGAGAAATATCCAAAGGATAACACCTTCGTCTTTTACTGCGCCTGACCTAACGAATATACTAGTGCCAGGATGGCACAGAAACTCGTTGATCAAGGCTACGAAAACGTATACGCACTCAAAGGCGGCTGGAGAGACTGGTACAGAAACAAGTACCCTGTTTCTGCAAAATAGCTCACTTAAATAGTACGTAATAAGTACTGCAAAAGTGCCGTTCCCTTTAATGGGAATGGCACTTTCCACTTTTCCTGCTGTCCTTTTGAAAAACAGCACACCAACCTTGTTGCGGCGTTCGCTTCTCTTACGACCTATGAACTCATAGTTATTGCACCTGCTACTATTATGATGAATGTGTATGCAAACCACTCTGTCTTGGCTTTGGCGGATACTATAGCAATCTCATCAATAGAACGAGTTTTTGAAATTAGTGCGGCGGTGATCTTGGCAACGGTTACCTTTGAAGCTCTCAACTGCGTATTCCCTGAAGAAACGTGCGTAAATGATGACAGAGAAGAACGAGTTTTAACCAAAAGCTGACGAATTCCTCGGTGAACGTCCTGTTGTATGGTGGAACGTAGAGATTCTTACATAAGAATTAGTTTCAACTCTTGGCCTCCCTGTGCTATAATGTGGGCTAAGAGTTATTTTACGTAGGTTTATCCATACATTTTAATTGTCAGCCCATTGCTCTCTATGACACCTCCTGCCAGCATAAGCCACCTTCGAACAAGCTACAGGTGCCTGTATAACTGCTGCATGCTCTACCATTAACACCCTCCCCATTTTTCCCCCTGGGTTCCTTAGGAAATGGTGTACCATTTCTTCAGTGAACTCCTGTTATTTACGTTACCTAGACGATTATAGATCTTAGTTAATGTATCGTTTTCCTGGTTTTCATTCAAAATTAAACCTCGAAAGACAATCCTATCATTGGGAGACAATTAATATGTTTGAGCAGATTAATTCTACAAACACACAACCTGAAAGAGCAGCGGCAACAGAAGGCAATTTTTATAATCCTACAAGTGGTGATACTGAGCCCGGTATGAATCCTCGGATTCAGAGGCTTCGTAAACTCAGCGTCGAAACAGAACCTACAATTTCCATCGAACGAGCTCTTCACGAAACAGAATTTTATAAGGCCAACCTGGGCAAATATTCAATCCCTGTACTCCGTGCCCTGACATTTCTGGACCATTGTCAACGTAAGACCCTCTACCTTGGGGATGACGAGCTCATCGTCGGTGAACGTGGGCCAAAGCCCAAGGCCATACCCACATTTCCAGAATTGACCTGTCATAGCGTCGAAGATTTACACGTGCTCAACACACGTGACATGCAACGCTATATCACCACGCAGGAAGATATTGATACCTACGAACGTGAGGTCATCCCTTTTTGGCAGGGTAGAACACAAAGGGAACGTATCTTTTCCCACGTGCCCAAGGAGTGGCAGGCAGCATACGAAGCAGGCATGTTCACCGAGTTCATGGAGCAGCGCGCGCCCGGACATACCGTTTTAGATGGAAAAATCTATCAATACGGCATGAATGACCTTAAACGCCTAATCGAAGAAAATATAGCAGGAGTGGATTACCTGAACGACCCGGAAGCAACAGACAAGGTCGAACAGTGGAAGGCCATGGCTATCTCCTGTGATGCGGTAATAGTCTTTGCTGAGCGACATGCCGATCTCGCTGAGCGCATGGCAGAAGAAACAGAGGATCCTCAGCGCAAAGAAGAACTGAATAAAATTGCTGAAGTGTGCCGCTATGTTCCGGCAAACAAGCCGAGAAACCTCTGGGAAGCAATCCAGATGTATTGGTTTGTGCACCTTGGAACAGTCACAGAGCTCAATGGCTGGGACGCCATGAACCCAGGCCACTTTGACCACCATCTTGCCCCGTTTTACGAAAAAGAAATCGCAGAAGGCTCTCTGACAAGGGAAGAAGCAAAAGAACTACTCTGCTGCTTTTGGGTCAAAGTAAACAACCACCCGGCACCACCAAAAGTAGGAATTACTGCACGGGAGAGCGGCACCTATAACGATTTCACCAATATCAACATTGGTGGTGTCCTTCGAGACGGGAGTGACGGAACAAGTGAAGTATCTTATATCCTACTGGAAATTATTGAAGAATTACATATTCTCCAACCCGGCTCATCGGTTCATATAAGCCGCAAAACACCAGATAAATTTCTACATACCGCAACAAAGGTAATCAGACAGGGCCATGGCTATCCATCCGTCTTCAATCCTGATACCTATATACAGGAAATGGTACGCCAGGGCAAAACCCTTGAAGATGCACGCGAAGGTGGTTGCAGTGGCTGTATAGAGGTTGGAGCCTTTGGTAAAGAAGCCTTTCTCTTAACCGGCTACCTCAATGTACCTAAGGTACTTGAGGTTACATTAAATAACGGCATCGACCCCGTTACCGGAAAGAAATGTGGTATTGAAACTGGAGATCCCACAACATTTACAAGTTTTGACAAACTCTATGACGCCTTTATGCGTCAGATCAACTTTGTAGTCGATCAGAAGATACGGGTGAGCAACTACATTGACCGGATGTTTGCCAAATATGCCCCTGCTCCATTTCTTTCTGTGGTTATTGATGACTGCATCAGTAAGGGAAAGGACTATTACGATGGAGGCCCGCGGTATAATACTAATTATATCCAGTGTACCGGTCTTGCTACAGTCACTGACAGTCTTGCCGCCATCAAAAAGCATGTCCTGGAAGACAAACGATTTACCATGGATGAGCTTTTACGCGCCGTTGCAAACAACTTTGAGGGCGAGGAGTTCATGCGACAGACCATCATGAACCGAACCCCATTCTTTGGCAATGATGATGACTATGCTGACTCTATAGCACTGCGTGTTTACGACGATCTGGTTGATGCCATCGACGGAAAGCCCAACACCAAAGGCAGTAGTTACCATCTGAATATGCTCTCCACCACCTGTCATATCTACTTTGGCAAGGTGCTTGGAGCAACACCCAATGGACGGCTTGCCGGTAAATCTATTTCCGATGGAACTTCACCCACCCACGGAGCAGACACGAACGGGCCATCGGCTGTTATCAAATCCCTTGGCAAACTTGACCACACCAAGTCGGGTGGAACACTGCTTAACCAGAGGTTTCTGCCCAGTCTATTAAAGCGAGATGAAGATATCGTCAAATTAGGCCAGCTTATTCGCAGTTATTTTACTCTTGGTGGCCACCATATTCAGTTCAACATTGTTGATACAGCAACCCTGCTTGCGGCACAGGATACCCCAGATGACTACAAGGACCTGCTGGTCAGAATGGCAGGGTATTCGGATTATTTCAACGATATGAATCAGGACCTCCAGCAAGAGGTTATTGAGAGAACCGAAAACGAGTCCTTCTAAGCCACTCATACGAGTTAGCACATAGCAAAGGGCATTGAGAAAGTTCAATGCCCCTTCATCATTTAGAGTACAGATTTTACCATGGAACAATCAGGTCTAATTTTCGACATAAAAAAATATGCTATTAATGATGGCCCGGGCATCAGAATGACCGTCTTTTTAAAAGGCTGTCCACTCCGATGCGATTGGTGTCATAATCCCGAGTCAATCTCTCCACAGGTACAGAAGATGTACAATGCAGAGAAGTGCATTGGCTGTCGCAGTTGTGTTGAGGCCTGTCCCGAGAATGCCTGCACACTTTCCCCCGAAGGCATTGTTACTGACATGGCTCTGTGCACCAGTTGCGGTCAATGTGCGGAGGTGTGTCCTACTTTAGCTACAGAAATGTCCGGAAAATATATTACTGCAAAGGAAGTGGTTGAACAGGCTGAAAAAGAACGTGTGTTCTTTGAAGAGTCAGGAGGTGGAATCACCTTCTCCGGCGGTGAGCCTCTACAACAAGCTGATTTTCTCATACCCCTTCTTGATGAACTGGGTAGGAGAAAGATTCACAGGGCTGTGGACACCACAGGCTTTACCACCACATTAACACTACTTGAGGTGGCCAAACGTACTGACCTCTTCCTCTACGATCTGAAGATGATGGATTCCATCCGTCATAAGAAATACACTGGGGTTGAAAACGAACAGATACTTAAAAATTTGAAGGCTCTTGCCGAGTCTGGTGCAAATATAAATATCCGCATCCCATTTATCGCAGGCGTCAATGACGACGAGGAAAACATCAAAGAGACAGCTTTATTTATCTCTTCTCTTGCCGGGCAGAAAAAAGCTGTAAACCTTCTCCCCTACCACAATATTGCCGCCAATAAATATCGTCGTCTTGGTCAGGTGCATAACTCAGAAGACATGGCAGAGCCAAGTGAGGATACACTAAAAAAAGCTGTTAATGTACTATCCGATTATAATTTGAAGGTCACAATCGGAGGATAATAAACACACACAATACTTACCTCGGAAAGTATCATTGTTAAGGGTGTTGTGGTTTTGATTTAACACACCAGGCAATAGCAAAAATCTAAAAACATACAGCTACTTACATTGACCATCTCTTTGATTTAATACACCATGTTCAAGTCATGTAAAATATCCCCTCCAGTAGAGCAAGAAGGTTGTGCATAGACCTCGTTCACATAGCTCAATAAATGTGCAAGCGAGGAATCAGCCTGACCCTATTTGACGGTATAACCCCTTAGCTATAAATAGGTTTTGCCTATGCGCCGGATAGGAAATATAGAAACCACCTTCTTGACGCCGGTTTATCGTGTTGATATCTTCACACTGTCACCTCTTATGCCAAATCGTACAGGCATATCCCACAAATGAGTGTTTCTTATTCATTTAAAACATCAAAGCTAAAGGAAACAGTATGCTGGTAGTAACTTCTCAAGCTAACGAAAAACTGGTCGAATATATGAAGGATAATAATATATCATCATCCTTAAGAATTGCCTTAATGCAGGGTGGCTGCTCTGGGCCCTCCCTTGGCCTCGCCTTGGACGAAAAAAAGCCTGGTGATGAATTATTCGAAGAGCAAACCCTGACTTTTCTTATAGAAAAGCATCTTCTGGAACAGTGCGGCGATATTACGGTGGATTATCTTGATGCCGGTAGCCGTTCGGGATTTAGTATAAGTTCTAAAAATCCACTACCCGGAGCTGGAACCGGTTGCAGTTCAGGTTCCTGTGGTTCTGGAGGATGTGGCTGCTGATAGCCACTTGCCTTTCATTCAGTAACAGACAGGCTTTCTGGAGTAAGGCACTACATAGTGCCACAACTTTTGAGGGTGGACAATGGGTAAAGCATTTCAAGTCAATTCAGCAAAACGAAAGACCTTCTTAGATAAGGTGCAACAGGAATTGCCAGAAGGCGGCAATCTCAATCTTTGCCTGACCTGTGGAGCTTGTGCTGCAGGATGCCCCGCGACAGGAATGCTGGATATGGATCCCCGCAAATTCCTACGCATGGCGGCCATGGGTATGGACGATCATCTCAACGCTCACAAATGGGTTTGGTTATGCTCCATGTGTATGCGATGTACCTATGTCTGCCCGATGGAGATCAACATTGCCGGATTAATCATGGAAGGTCGCAACCTACTATGGCCCCGCGAAGATCGACCACAGGGAATCCTTCGATCCTGTGATATGGCGTTGAAAAATGACAGCACCAGTGCGACCGGAACACCACCGGATGACTTTCGCTTTGTCATAGAAGATGTGCTGGAAGAAGTTCGAGAGACACAACCGGGCTGGGAAAAACTGGAAGCACCCATCGACAAGGAAGATGCCACATTTTTTCTTAGTCAGAACTCTCGGGAACCTGTGTCACTGCCTGATGAAATGGTTCCTCTGTGGAAAATCCTTCATCTTGCAGGTGCGGACTGGACCTATGGCAGCACCGCCTGGGCAGGAGAAAATTACTGTATGTTCCTGGCAGATGATGACGGCTGGAAGCAGATCACTGAAGCCACAGTTTCAAAGGCAGAGGAGCTCGGTTGCAGGATATATCTGAATACCGAGTGTGGCCATTCCACCTTCTCAGTGAACCAGGGTATTCGTCGATTTAACATTGATACCACGCTTGAAGTAAGAATAGTTGTCCAGTACTACGCAAAATGGATAAGAGAGGGCAGGCTCAAACCAAGTAGTGCTTGGAATAAGGATCTGAAAATGCGCTTTACTGTACAGGATCCATGCAATCAGGTGCGTAAAGAATACGGAGATATTTATGCTGATGATCTTCGCTTTGTTGTAAAGGCCTGCGTAGGGGAAGACAATTTTATCGACATGACCCCTAATAAGTCGAACAACTATTGCTGTGGGGGTGGAGGCGGATACCTTCAGTCAGGGTTTAATGAAGAACGGCATGATTACGGCAAAATTAAATTTGACCAGATCATTGAAACCGGTGCAAAATATTGCATAACCCCCTGTCATAACTGCCATGCCCAGATACATGATCTATCTCATCATTTCAATGGTGGTTTTTTTGTAAGTAATCTCTGGACCTTCCTGGCCCTTTCCCTTGGCGTACTTGGAGAAAATGAGAGGGAAGATCTTTGCGATGAATTACGTGGTGTCTGGCTACCAGGAGAACCGGGAACACCGAATCCTTTAAAAGACAGATAATTTGCTGCTTGGTTGGTGAGAGCGAGGGCGATTCCCCCCTTGTTCTCACCTATACTATATAAAACAACCCCTCGCCTATAAGACGAGGGGTTGTTTTATGTACACTTCTTAGCCACAATCAACCTTTTTCAAACATCTCCTTGTATGGCCATCCGGCAATACCTTTTTCAAGGATATAGATTTTTTCTGCAGGAACATCGTTCTTCATCATATAGTCGTAACAGCGTTTTGCTCCGCCTTTACCACGGGGACAAACAATAACGACATCCTGTCCAGACTCCTTGAACATTTGGACAGCTTTATCGATCTGTGCACGCTCTGCGTCTGTCTTTACCGGATAAGCGTAGGTGGCAATTGAGCCAGGTAAGCGATGCTCTTTAAATTCTTTTTCAACTTGAATATCAACGATGATAACGTCACTTCCAGTCTCAATTTTCTCTTTCATGTTTTTTGCGTCAATATAGTTGTAATCCCCAGCAGAAGCTGAAACTACAGTCCCTAAAACCAACAACATGATTAATCCCAACAATCTCATAACATTCTCCATAAATTTAGTACATTAGTGCCTTACTGCTGTAACCCTGTCATAAAGAACAGGTAGCGTAGACTCCGAAAAACTCGGGAACAATATTTAAAAACGTGAAGTTGATTGTTGCCAACAAAGCACTTATCCCGTTTATCGGGATCAGGTATTATCCGTTTATTAAATATGCCCCAAAATCAAATTTTTACCTCAAAAACTCACATTCTACAAATAGGAATACCTGATCAACTTTCCCTCATTAATCCATCTTTTCGATGTATTGAGCTAAGGTCAAAAAACAGTCACAGCTATCCCTTCCCTTAAAACGATATGAGGGTGTTACAGAATGGAACAAGGCGGTTTGGCAGTATCTCTCTCATTAAGACCTTTAATTACAGCCGTGCACACCTCAGAAGTATCTCCCACAGAAGATTTTAGTCCGAACTAACGCAGGAAATGCTATCAATAACATTTCCTGCATATTATTAGAGCCATAGATCTTTCCTACCCCACTAAATTATTTGAGCGGGCCACAAAGTTCAGTGTAATTTTGCAAAAGAAACTACTAATAATGACACCTGGGATATTTACGCCAGAAAAGGCGAAAAAACAACCGCTCCCACCAAGGTTTTGTGTCGAAGTAGCATGGGAAGAAGTTTCTTCTTCTCCAGAGGATGATGTTTTTTTCAGCCGCAAGAATACGACTAGTTCTGAAGGGTTGAAGTTTGAAATGAACGATACCTGGGAAAGTCTTTTTATACAATTCACCACTCATTGACTGTTTTTCACAGCCATTAAGATCTTCTTGAAGTATGAGGTCGGGGCCCATTGATTTGATAATATCTTCCCAGTGTCTAAAAGGGAGGATTCGCTGGCAGACTACAACTCTACAAGGGATATCTACGAGTTCTTCAACAAAGGTATCCGGGAAAGTATGGAGATTTTCGAAGAATCGTTCAGAGTTTCCAGAATAGTATGACTTCAGCAGAAGGTCTACTGAAAGTCTATCAGTGAAAACAGAGTCGGGGGAGTAATCGATTGTTGTGACGCGGTCAACAGCAACGTAGTACTTCAACCCACATTCGACAAATAATCGAATATGATTGTCGAGCCTATTGAGCCAGTGGCCGCAGCCAAGACTGACAAGTGACTGACGTCCATGTTGTCTCAAAAACGTAATAGCAGCTTCTGACATAACAGGTTCTTTGGTTGAATATTGTCATATGGTAAAGCCAGAACTGTCAAACTATTTCGCCTAACTTATATCTGATTTTATCTTATTCCACAAATTTCCTCAAATAGATTATTATCGCGCTGGTGCTGAGTTTGCGTAACTAAAGAATGATTTATGGAAAACATATAAAGCTACACAAAACAGATTCTGTTGTTGTAATTAAGGCATCAGATCTGTTTTCTTCTTTTCACTATTGCGTAGAGAAAAATAGTCAAGGATATCCCCAGACCCACATACAATGGCTGTAGTTGCTGAAATTTCATTACACCGCAGACTACAACACTCATAGGTGCAATAAATATCGACAAGGCCCCTGCCAGCCGCAGATCGTATTTTTGAAAAAACACAGCAAATATGATGGGGAAAAACAGCGTTGCTCCTCGCAAACCCATGGAAAGAAAACTCCAATCCATTATTGCCGATCCGAGATTAAAAAGCAGAAGAACAAAAGCACTGAGAACGATACATGTTGTCAGTCCTCTAAATAGTGCAAGTTCTCTCTTCCCTGATCTAAAAGCACCATGGAACACATCGACTTTCAATGTGGTGGCAACACCCAGTGCGAGCCCGGACGCTGTGCCGACAGCAGCGATCAACAATGTTGCAAAAGCAATTCCAGCAATAAAGTCCGGCATATAGTTAATAATAAAGGTTGGTAAAGCCAAAGCACTTTGCAGATCAGGAACCGTTTTCTTCATGAAAAGACCGACTAGAATCCCGAAGAAACCAAGTGGAGGAATAAAAACAGCACTTAAGAACGCACCTTTTCTTGCTGTCATGCCATCACTGGCAGAAAAGACTGCCTGCAGATATGTTTGAGTGGAAATAACCCCGACGACCATGGAAAGAAGATCAGAGACACCTTGAGAAGTACCGTAGCCGAACAGACTCAACCAGGGATAATCAGGAAAATGCATCGTCAGTTGTGTTACGCCGCCTGATTTATAGAGAGCCAGTACACCTGCAACAACCATGGTCAGATAAATGAGCACCATTTTAATGATGCCTGTCATGCCCGCCGATTTCATTCCTCCGCCCAAAGTAAAGAGTAATACAAGAAGAGATGAAACCGTTGCACTTGAGACGAGCCTCATATCAAACAAGACCGACAAAATTGCTCCGCAGGCGAGTAGCTGAGCCACTATTTGAATGAACATTCCTATTGCTGAAAAGAGGCTGGCACACACTCGGGCCCGCTCGCCATGATACCTTGAGATAAATTGAGGAATTGTTTCAACATTGCTCTGACGTAAAGGAATAGCCAGAAAAAGTCCAAGAAAAAGACAGGATAATCCTGCTCCCAAGGTGAACCACCATGCCGAAAGCCCCCAGGTGAATGCGAGCTGAGCTGTTCCTATGGTTGAGGCCCCACCAACAAGAGTACCTGTAATCGCGCCAAAAACGTTCCAATGGCCTGCACGCCGCCCTCCGAGGGAAAAGTCAGCACTGTCATGGGCCTTGGTTTTTCCACTCCACGCCGTAAAAACGATGAATGCCAAGGTGACGCAGAACGATAAAAGGAAAAGTGGATTCGTCATTGAGGTTGAATTCAGGCCATAACAAAAGTGAAGTATAGATCCGTTGAAGGTGGAATATAAAGAGGCTCAAACTACCCATATCAGCGCCTAATGAGACATTATACTCACGCTGTTTTCTTTAATATTCCAGCACTATCCAAAAGCTCAAGAACTTCGACAGTTTTAATCTGTAGATTGGTGACGGCCTGATGTAGGTTTTCCATAAATTGGATTTCTGTAGGTGTCGATTTATCTATAAGATCAGTAATCGCCTTGATACTCATCAGAGGTACGGAAAGGGTCTGACACACCCAGGCAATTGCAGCTGCTTCCATATCCTTAATGATAGCCCCACTTTTCTTTATGAGCTGCATGTCTTTTTCAAGTAAATCTAAAGAATTTCCGGTGGATACAGATCCAGTCTTGAGCTGTAATTCCTTAGAAATTACAGAGGTATCATAGGAAGTATATTGCCCCAAGCCATATTGCTCAAACCTAGGTAAGGGAATCCGCCTGTCATGAAAAGTAAACAACCCTGAGCTGAGATACACATCACCTATCTCGCAACCCCGTTCGGCAATCCCTCCTGCCGTACCGACGTTTACAACCAGATCTGGATTATATTTTTCAATAGCCAGGTAGGTCATAAGAGTTGCAGGGACGTTAGCCACATTATCCACACCGTGGTGAGGATCGGTTCCACTCACCAATAAGGAAAGTTGCGTTCTTTCTAATTTCCCCTCATACACTTCAAAGGGAACATTCATGGGCAATGACCGTGGTTTCTTACACAACTGGAGACTTTGAATCAAAGCTTCAGCTTCGCTTTTCATTGCCATCACTATTGAAATTGTCTGCATAAGATCCAATCCACAATGGTTCTAACTATAATACGGTGTTTTCTACAACCTTAACGGCCAATACTTCAATGGCTGCTACAAACTCACGTAGCACAGTTTACTCACCAAAAACATGTTCAGGGTTAAGCTGATGGATTCCTTGAATATATCGTACAGAACCAGAAATCGCTCTGATCACCACACTGTGAGTAGTCACCCCACCAGCCCGATCAAAATGAACACCTTCTAAAAAAGGGCCTGGAGTTATCCCAGTAGCTGCAAAAAATGCATCGTCGGAACGTATCAAATCATCTAGTTCAAGAACCTTGTCCAGGGGCTCGCCTAGTGACTCAAGAGCCTCGTGTTCCTCATCCAGCTGAGGAGCGCGTATTCCCTGCATCCCCCCACCGAGTGCCTTTACTGCGGCAGCGGTGATTACACCCTCGGGAGTCCCGCCAATTCCCATCAACACATCAATACCCGTTCCCGGTACTGCGGCCATCAATCCACCAATAACATCACCATCCGTATGAAGAGATATCCTGGCACCTGTTTCACGAATTTCACTGATGAGCTTCTTATGACGTGGTTTATCCAAGATAAAAACGGTCAGATCAGTAACAGGGCGTTCATACGCCTCACTGATAGCCTGAAGATTTTCTGCAGTTGATTTTGTGATATCAATGGCCCCGGCAGCCTGTTTTTCCACCACAATCTTATCCATATATAAAGATGCTCCCGGACTCCACATTGCTCCACGGGGGGCGGCTGCAATAACGGCAATAGAGTTTGGGCGACCATAGGCCAACAGGCTGGTACCTTCCACAGGGTCCACGGCAATATCAAGTTTGGGTTCATTGCCACTTCCTACAACTTCACCATTATAGAGCATGGGAGCGTTGTCTTTCTCTCCTTCCCCAATAACCACAACACCATCCATCTCCACAGTTTGCAGTACAGCACGCATGGCATCAACCGCTGCACCATCACCGCCTTCCTTATCCCCAATACCCATAAACCGAGCAGCAGAAAGCGCTGCCGCCTCTGTTACACGGACCAGTTCCATTCCTAGATTTCTATACATAGCTCTCTGTGGTTTTATAATTTTGCCAAATTAATAAAAGCTTAACCAACCTTTCAATTCGTTTTATCAATGGGCTTTAGCTAAAAGTCTACTATCCACGCTCACACCTATGGGAATTTAAGCGAATGCTCTATATTATACCAGTCTAAAGTTTTGTAACCTAGTCGCGGTACTTATGGGGCCCATCTTCAGGTCAAGGCCCATGACTTGTCGGATGACTGTTTCCCCTCCTCTCTGGGGTTTAATTGCCTATCTGGCATTCAGCATCCTTAACGGTTTTTTTTCAGCACTCATTCAAGCCAAAGTGATAGCGTTTATGAAATTTTGAGAAATCGATTTGCTGCGGGTGAGATAAGCGAAAAGGAATATAGCGCTCAAAAGCGCAGTTTTGAGTGGAGGTTAAATGTCAACAGGTTCTATCCTCAAACAAATGCAGTCACTGAATTCCACTACTCTAGTAGTTGCACATACCAATATCCGAAAGAACCCTTTTTTTAGATTTTCACAAGGATTTTTCCAAGTAGTTTGATGAGTATTTCCAACTCTTGATTCGAAAGTTCAGATGAAATCTCGCTCGTAAAATCTTCATGAAAACGATGATGCTCCTCAAACATTTCTTCACCTTTGTCGGTTAACACAACAAAATATGATCTACGGTCTGTATCATGTGGTTTTCTTTCTACTAAACCTAGTTTTTCCAGTTTATCGACACTCATGGTAAGTGTTCCAGTAGTGACACCAAGTTTTTCAGCAAGCTCTTTCATTCGAAGATTCTTTTTATGCCCAATGATCTCAATCGTATGCATCTGAGCTGGAGATAAGCCACTATCTTTAACGACAGAATGCTCCCATGATGACACTTTGTCATATAATTCAATCAATTGATTCGAAAGGGTTTCAATGCTCATAATGTCACTATTCTCTTTAAATTCTATTCCATAAAGCCTTGGTACATTCCATAACTAGAAAAAACAATTATTACTACGCCGGCAAATCTCATTATGAACGGTTCTATCCATTCCTTTTGCAGACTATGGGCCATTGAAGTTGCTTTAAAGATCAGATAAATAACGGCCCCTACAGCAATTGCTGTTGAAACTGCATAGGTTCCAAAAACAACTGTTGCATTCCACACACTACCTGCATTTAAGGCATAGGTATACATTACAGCAGCTGTCGGACAGGGAACAATCATATTTATGAAACCGATCGCAAATAATACTAGTGGTAACAGCTTTTTATTCTTCGTTAAACCCTTAATTCTACCCATAACACTGTGATGATTTTGTGAATCGTCATGATGGTGATGGTTGCAGGCACAAGAATGTGAGTGTTCATGCTCATGCTCATTTCCGTGTTCGTGGTCATGGTCATGGTCATGGTCATGACTATGTAAAATGTGCGGATCATAGAGCAATAATAGTCCAATTATAATAAGAATAACCGACGTTACCACTTCAACCCAGATGCCCATAGATACGGGTATTATCTTCGACACTGCGCCTAAACTAGCCCCGAGAACCAAACACGCTACAGCCGTACCACCCACAAACATAGCGGTAAGCAATGCTACTCGAGAGCCTTGTTTCTCTCCTGACACAAAAGGTGCCAGTACAAGCCAGGAATGTCCACATGGGTTAACGCCATGGAGCAACCCCAGCAAAAAGCTAGATTGAATAGCTGCTACTAATAAAGTTTCGAGTTCCATATATGTTGTTCTCCTCATAAAATTTTGACATACAACATACCAAACAAACCTTCCCTGTCAAGTATCTTGATTACCAAACAATACAGAAATCAAACAACCATTTCAGATAACGGCAAACACCACATTGTGGTATTTCCCCTTGACTCTCTCTTTCAAAATGTTTAGACTCCCCAAACTTTTAAAGAGAAGCCTAAACATGCGTTTAGGCAAGAACCTTAAAACAATTTTTTATTTCAAAGGAGTTACTGTTGTGAACAGAGTAATTATTGCACTGATGGCGTTAATGTTAACAATGCCGACATTATCTGTATTTGCAGGAGAAGAGATCGTTGTATACTCAGCCAGGAAAGAACACCTCATTAAACCACTATTTGACCTATACACTAAAAAAACAGGTGTCGAAGTCAAATATGTCACAGGAAAAGCCGGAGCACTTCTTGAGAGATTAAAAGCAGAAGGAAAGAACACTCCTGCCGATCTGTTTATTACTGTTGATGCCGGAAACTTATGGCAAGCGGCTGAAGCTGGTGTACTGCAAGCAGTAGATTCTACAGAGCTTGAGTCTAATGTTCCCAGCAACCTTAGAGACCCAGGCAATAGGTGGTTTGGTCTTTCAGTACGTGCAAGAACTATCGTTTACAATACAAAGGCGGGAGTAGAAGAGAAACTCTCCACTTATGAAGCACTTGCAGATAAAAATTGGAAAGGAAAACTTGTCCTACGCACCTCCAAAAAGGTTTACAACCAATCCTTAGTCTCCTCATTAATAGCCGATCATGGTGCAGAAGAAGCCGAAAAAATCGTTTCTGGTTGGGTTACAAATCTTGCAATAAATCCCTTCAGTAATGACACAAAAGCTTTAGAAGCTGTTGCTGCTGGAATTGGTGATGCAACAATTGTTAACACCTACTATTTCGGGAGGTTAATGAAGAAAAAACCTGAGTTACCACTGGCAATATTTTGGCCCAATCAAGAGAACAGTGGTGTTCACATGAATGTTAGTGGCGCAGGTGTAACCTCTCATGCAAAGAATAAGGCTGGTGCAGTACAACTCATCGAGTGGTTATCTGGTGAAGAAGCTCAAGCACAGTTTGCTGGTCTTAATATGGAATACCCTGTTAATACAAATGTTCAGGTAGATCCTGTCGTTGAAAAGTGGGGTACGTTTAAAGGAAACCCAATGAA
Organism: Desulforhopalus glucosivorans; assembly: GCF_054397165.1. NCBI lineage: Bacteria > Pseudomonadati > Thermodesulfobacteriota > Desulfobulbia > Desulfobulbales > Desulfocapsaceae > Desulforhopalus > Desulforhopalus glucosivorans. The sequence continues at coordinate 4,649,125 of NZ_AP044854.1, read as the reverse complement.
TGTCGCTAAATACGGTGAACTTCAGGCGACAGCAATTAAGTTAATGGACCGCGTTGGTTATAAATAATTATTACGTTTATTATGCGGTCAATTTTACGATCTACCCGGCTAGACGGCTGGCAAATTTCAGCCTTCCTTTTAGCCGGGGTAGTTATAGTACCAATATGTGTCATCCTTTCTTCTGTTATTCACCCTGAACAAGAGATTTGGAAACACCTTACTGAAACAGTACTCAGCACATTGGTACTCAACACTTTATGGTTGAGTACAGGTGTACTTCTCTTTACTGCAGTTTTAGGTGTGTCCCTTGGGTGGTTAATTGGTGCCTGCTCCTTTCCAGGCAGGGCCTTTTTCTCCTGGGCATTGACCCTGCCAATGGCCGTTCCGGCTTATGTTATGGCCTTCATTTTCATTGGAGTAATGGACTTTTCGGGTCCGGTTCAGTCAGCAATACGTCTGATTCCCGGGTTTGAACGTACGATGTTTGAAGTCAGGTCTACTCCATTTGTCATTCTTGTTTTAGGTTTATCACTCTATCCATATGTCTACCTCTTGAGCAGATCTGCTTTTCTCAGTCAGGGAAGAGCACTAATGGAAGCTGCGAGAACTCTAGGGGTTGGTCCCTGGGAGGCCTTCTGGCGCGTTATGTTACCGATGGCAAGACCCTGGGTTGTAACCGGGCTTGCGTTAGTTCTTATGGAGACTCTCGCCGATTTTGGGGCAGTATCTATTTTTAATTATGACACATTTACCACTGCAATTTATAAAGCATGGTATGGATTCTTCTCTCTAAAAGCTGCAGCACAACTTTCATCCATACTTGTCATTTTCGCGTTATTACTTGTTTCTATTGAAGGGCTCTATAAGTCTCGGATGCGTTTTTTTTCAAGTCCAAGATCTTCTAGAGTCCACGCTCGAATAAAACTATCGGGTGGAAAAGGTATTGCTGCTATGCTTTTCTGCGCACTGATCGTTTGTATCGCTTTTGTAGTTCCAGTCATACAGCTATTGGTTTGGGTCGTCGAGATGATGCAAGAGGGAGAGCTGTCGAGCTACAAAGTTCAATTCTATCGAACACTATTTTTAGGTGTCACTGCCGCTATAATTACGTGCTTAGGTGCTGTTCTTCTCAGCTATGTTAAAAGACAATCTCCATCAAAGAAGAACATATTCCTTTGTAAACTATCAACAATAGGATACGCAATTCCAGGAACAGTACTCGCAGTAGGTATTTTTCTTCCGACTGCCTGGTTTGACAACAGTCTTGCCTTCCTTGTGAATTGGGCATTCAACATTGAGATAGGTCCAGTTCTTCAAGGAACCATCTTTGTGATGTTAACCGCATATGCAGTTCGATTTATGGCTGCTGCATTTGGTGGTATTGATAGCAGCATGCAGAGTATCACTCCCAGCCTTGATGAAGCAGCATCTATATCAGGAGTTAAAGGTTTCTCGCTCATCCGGCTCATACATCTACCTCTGTTAAAAAAAGGACTTTTGACTGCACTGATTCTTGTTATGGTAGACGTTGTTAAGGAGATGCCAATTACACTCATGACCCGTCCTTTTGGTTGGGATACTCTGGCAGTAAAAATCTACGAATTGACAAGTGAAGGAGAATGGGAGCGTGCAGCTCTTCCTAGCCTCTATCTTATACTCGTTTCGATAGTCCCCGTAATTTTGCTCATAAAGCAAACAGAGAAATAAATATGAAAACCGACAAAATCCTGCTCTCCGTTAACCAGGTTAATAAGTCATTTGGCTCCAATACGGTTGCTAACAACATTAGCCTTTCGCTTCTAAAAGGAGAGATAGGGTGTTTACTTGGACCAAGTGGCTGTGGCAAGACGACACTTTTGCGTGTTATTGCCGGATTTGAAGATATTGAGAGTGGTTCAGTACATATTGATGACAATCTTGTTACTGACAGTAAAACAACAGTTCCTCCTGAGAATAGATCTATTGGGATGGTGTTTCAAGACTATGCTTTGTTTCCGCATCTGACCATTGGAGAAAACATTTGCTTCGGTATTAGAAAACATCAATCTTCTGAAAAGAAATCGAGGCTGAATGAGTTGCTGTCACTCGTTGGATTAGAAGGTATTGGTAACAAATATCCCCATGAGATTTCAGGAGGACAACAACAACGTGTTGCCTTAGCACGAGCGCTTGCACCTAAGCCTGATCTACTTCTGCTTGATGAGCCATTTTCAAACCTTGATGCTGTATTACGTGATAGATTGACAGTTGAAGTTCGAGATATCTTAAAGGAGCTCGGCACGACAGCATTACTCGTAACCCATAATCAGCATGAAGCATTCTCTGTTGCCGATAAAATTGGAATTATATTTAACGGCAAGATGCAACAATGGGAGAAAGCTCATGGAATTTACCATAGGCCTGCAACACTTGAAGTTGCTAAGTTTGTAGGTGACGGAACTCTTGTATCAGGTACGGTTGTTGGCCCCAAAACAGTTCAATCAAGTTTTGGTGTTTTTGAAGGTGATCTGTCACTCCCATGTGATTCAGGCTGTGAAGTTGATCTTTTGCTGCGTCCTGAGGATATTCAACATGTTGATGAATCTAAGTTGCGAGCAACAATCAAGCATAAGTCTTTCAGGGGACCAAATATCCTGTATCAACTCCAGCTTCCTTCTGGTGAAAGATGCCAATCGCTTGTATCGAGTCACCATGACCATGGTATCGGGGAATCGATAGGAATCATACCTGAAATTGATCACCTGATTGTCTTTCCAAAATAATCACAGACAGATAGTGATCATGGGCACCAATAACAGCGAATTTTTTAATATAGATCTAATTCGTTAGGTAAGCGAAGACTCCGAGAACGTCTAATTGCTGTCAGTAGGTTCCAGATAATCAGGCACCTCTAAGCCTCTATCTCGCAGTTTAATAAGCCGGAATAAAGTGGGATTCTCCTCTTTAAACTGATTATGGAAACAATGCTGATTTTGCACTCAACATGGCTTAATAGCCTTAAATAAAGTTCCCTCAGTCTGGGGAGAGGTCTTGAATCCTGAACTACCCATAAACTCCACCGAATGAAACCCTGCTTTTTCCAGTAAAGTTATTTGGTCTCTCACGGAGACTGTTCCACCAATTCATTGAGCCCAATCTTCCGGGCTAATCGTCTGATTAGGAACCTTGTCGTCTACCAAACTAACATCAGCAAATTGCAAAATACCATTGGGTTTCAATACCCGCAAAATCTCGGAAAAAAATGCCAGCTTAGATGGGGATAAGTTGAAGACACCATTAGAAATAACATAGTCGAAACTTTCGGTAGGATACGGTATTTCTTCTGTGGAGACATGTTTGACTGAAATATTATCCTCCCCAAATTGTTGAACAAACACTTTAGCCTTTTTAGTCATTTCATCAGTCAGATCTATTCCGCACACACGCCCCTTATCCCCTACAATCTTGCAGGCCACAACAAGATCAAATCCGGCACCACAGCCTATATCCAAGACTTTGCTGCCTAAAGGTATCAAAGATATTGAAAAAGGGTTGCCGACACCACAGAACGATTTGAGCGCATCATCTGGAAAACTATCAAGAAAGGCTTGATCATAACCAAGGTCCAAGGCTCCTCTTTTGCCAGTTTGATAACTGAATAACCCTTGTGCCGAGTTCGAGACCTGCAGATATTTTTGTCTTATTGCTTTTTGAATATGTTTCTTCTCTACAGTGCTATATGGTTTCTCTTCCAGCTGATTTCTTCTCTCTAGTACAATTGATGCTACCTGGCCCTGGACACCCCCAGAACTATGCTTTGGAGCTCATTTACCGGTTTTCAGGTCGCACTGATTTTTCAATGTCATATCCTTCTTCCCCCTCTATTACTGTTAATAAATAATACACTATCGTAGCCTATGAAAGATAGTATTACGAAAAAATGGTCACTTCGTAAGAGTTTGGGTATCCACTATTACTCAGCTCGGTGTCATTGCCCGTAGACAGGAAGTAATCGCCACGGATGTCCATAGTGGATCTTATTCGATGAAGAGCTTATAGTTGTGGTTACTCTTCCTACCTTTCATCTTCATTAGGAATGAGAATTCTAAAACAATTTATACAAAATCAGATTGTTCAATACAAATATGAAAAATATCAAAGAAGAATCACTCTCTGTATCTGCTGCAAACCAGGCTCTTGCTGTAAATCTGGAAGCACGAATGTGGAAATTTGTTGTTAAAACGATCAACTACCCAGAGCTAAGGTTTGATTCAAAAACAGACTCAATATGCTTTATGAGCTATATTCCATTTACAGCCTTAGCAAAAGAATGGATAGTCGGAAATACTAAAGGACTTTACGATGTTCGAAAATGTGAAGGTTGTGGTGAGTATTTTGATGTGAACAAGACAGATGGCATTTACGGTAACTCTGAAGATCTGGAAGAATTCATTTGTTTTCCCTGTGCAGAGCGCATGACGGCCAGGGAATATTATGAGCGATTTATTGAGAGGTAGCCAGACGTTTTAATTTTAAAATATAGGAGCTATCTGGACTTGAGGGAGTCTGCTTGAAACACATATTGCATGAGATGAGTCAAGCAAAGAGCCGCCCCCCCTTGCACCCATAGGCAGAGTGTGAGATGCGGGTTAAATGTAATTCTCAAATCCAATATTTCTCAATATACCTAACGGGATTTGAGTTATTGAAATCAACATACCGGTATAACTCATCTGGATTTATTTCCTTTGGTTCGGAGAAATAGATGTCTATCCGACCAATCAAATTCTGTTCAGTTTGCTGGCTCTAGCATTTCATCAATGGCTTTTTCATCTAAATTTTCATTTGCACGTACTACGATTACGTGTTTTGTCATTTGCCACTCTCTCGTTTGTGCACACAATGTGTACGCTTAGTTGTTTCAAGTTATAGGAGATATTGTAACTTTTGAAAATCAAAAAGTCTCTGGAGAAATCTGGGATTTGATATTATTCATTATTGTCAGGAAAACTATGATTTTCGAAAGGCCAGGAAGACTCTTCTGCGTTGCTAGGTTTTTCAGACACCTTCTTGTTTATCTCCACAGGAAGCATCTTAACCAGACTGAATTTACGACCGTTCATTATTGGCAATGCAAATCTCAAATCCAAAGATGCAAGATAATCAGTTATTATCGTGCAAGTTGCCTAACACGTTTTATTTCTGTATAACATTACAAAAAGGAAGTTCGTCATTTTCTATACAATGACTCTTTGACAGGCTGGATTGTTCCACATGTCACTAGATCAATCCTGGGCATTTATGCAAAAATGGTTTCAAAATCAGAGTATGGCAGGAGCGACAAACAAGATCGAAGAAGAGGACACAAAAATAGGGATCAGTTTTTCTAGCTGGTTCATTTTGTTCTTTCACATCATCCCTGGCATATTCAATTTAATCATATATTTATTTCCAATTAGTATACACAATAGCACAATCGCTATGTTACTAATGATCTTGTTTTACTACATAATTAACGGAGTACTGGCGACAATAATTGTAAATAAAATAAATACGATGATTCACAAGAGGTCATTGACCTTTAGAAGGAACTACAACTACTCAGTTTTAGCAGCAATGATCTTTTTCATTCTTGCTTCGGTATTGTCGCAATAGCTAAACTTAATTTACTTCAACTAAAGTATTCATCGCGCCAGATACTTTCCTATCAGCGCATGTATAGAGTGTGGTGAGAATGCCGTAGAACTATCAATCCCCTTGGAAAACATTACAATGATAAAATTATTACTAATTTTACTATACCTTACACCATTTGCTACTGAAGCAAATGCTGCTTATTTCAAAGACATTAAGCAGATTGAAATGGAAACAAATAAAGCAATTAATATCATTAAAAGTGGTGATATATCAAAAGCATTCAACGGTCTACGGTCATTTTGGCCTATATCTGACAACGAATTTGAGATTGGCAAGAGACAAGCTTCACAATCAGTTGAAGGGTTTCAGAAAAGATTTGGGCTGCCAATCGATGTTGTTCACATCAACAGTTCAAATGTCGCGAATACCTTTATTAAGATCAATTATTTAGTCAAATATACTCAGCATGCTATACAGTGGGAGTTTTATTTTTACAATGGACCTAAAGGGTGGATCTTAAATACTGTGGACACTCACGACAATATCCAAAAATTGTTTAATCCAAAGTGAAAATATGAAAAAGGTCATAGCCTCCATTTTTGACACTATCTATGACTGATAGTATGAATAGGTTTATCAAGAGTTGCGGTCAACGCTGCTCTCGGAAGTAGGCAAAAGTACGACTTCTTTTGTTATCTGTTCTCTTCAGTTTACTTCCCGCAATTATTGATAAACCTGTAGAACTGGACTGCGGTGTAGGCTATTCAGGATGAGTTTTTTTTCTATGGGGATTTAATGGAGGGCTGGCAGGAAATACAATGGTGGATCATGCCAGTTTTCTCGAAACAAAAACGCTCATGAGAGCTGAACTTTACTGAAAAGCGATATTTTTGTGAGAGAATCGTCAAGTTATTCCGTTAAATCGATAAATTGAGTGTTTTGAGGAACGTATTACTCTGAAGTAGACGCACCTCTCCTGTTAAAGCTGGAACTTGGCCATTTAAGACTCCAAACTATTGCTGAAGCAACAGTCAGGATGTATCTCGTAACAGGTTGGGCAGCTCTTCAATGCACACCATTTTTCCTCTACCACACTCAGGACAAAGAGACACATCAACTCCCGTCAGTCGTACCATCATCTCTTGTATTGTTTCTGAGGATTGTTCGAGTATTTGGGCCTCAGGATCAATCAGTTTTCGGAGTAGCGGAATACATTTTTTTTTGTTCGCATGACCAAGAAATCCAAAGTAGCGGATTTTCATAAAACCCCGTGGCAGAATATGTAACAAGTAACGCCGGATGAACTCTGTTGCTTTGAGGGTAAGAACTTTAAGAGTGTTCTCGTCACTACGATCACGATAATTGAAAGCAACCTTGTCAGCTTCAATCGAGAGAATTCGATTATTTGTAATAGCAACCCGGTGCGTGTAACGACCAAGATATTCGAGCACCTGCTCTGGTCCTCCGAAGGGTTGTTTAGAGTAGGTAATCCATTGCTTTCCCTTCAGTGTAGTAACCATTTTTAGAAAGATTTCCTTGTTAACGAACTCAGAAGTCCTTCCATTAAAGACCAGTAATCCCTGGTTGTAAGCCAGCTCAAATTTTCGTAGGTATCTTTTCCTGAATTCTTTTGCTAAAGATTCCACTTTGAAAAGATAGTTCTTTCTGGCTGGAACCCATCTTGTCCTATCAAATGAAAGAACCCCTGCCGGGATAATGCAATGCAGATGAAAATGATCCATGAGCTTCTGGTTCCATGTATGGAGTACAGAAATAAAACCAAGTTGCCCAATGAGCCGCCACTGTGAATCAGCGGCAAATACCTGGAGAGTTTCTTTAACGGCAGTGAATAATATAGCCAGCAGGATTTTCTGATTACTCAGAATAAGTGGATTGAGTTCGTGAGGCAAAGTAAACACGTTGTGAAAATATGGGCACGGCAATAGCTCGGATTTCCTGGAATTTAACCATTTCTCTTTTACAAGAGTCTGGCACTTCGGACAATGCCTGTCCCTGCATGAATTATAGGCATTCTTTTCAAATCCACAGTGATCGCAAGCTGCAATATGGCCACCAAGGACAGAGGTCCGACAGATTTCAATATGGTACATTGTTCTAGCCTGCTGGCCGGATAAGAAGTGGGTACGTCGGTAATCATCCCCATATTTACGGAAAATATCTGCAAGCTCTGGTTGTCTTTTATTTCTTTGCATGGTCGCCCTCCTCTCTTAGCTCAAGAAAATCAAGGGGACTTTTAAGTTCAGCGAATCTGGCAGGAACTATGTGGAGATAGAGAGCGGTAGTCTCTATTGATGTATGTCCAAGGAGCTGGCCGATTGTGTACAGGTCATAGCCGTTGTACAACAGGTGGGTTGCGAATGAGTGCCTCAGCGTATGTAGGCTGCACTCTTTGGTTATGCGAGCTTTTTTTTTGCACGGTAGAAAACTCTGGAGACAGTTGATGTTGACACAGGAGCATCAAGGCTCTTTCCTGGGAAAAGCCACTGACCTGGAGTGTATTCACGCCAGTAATTGCGGAGTTCAATAAGAAGATTCTCAGACAAGACAGTATAGCGATCCTTTTGCCCTTTACCTTGTTCAACTCTGATCATCATTCTTGATGGATCACTTTCAATATGCTCTGGTTTGAGGTGGACCGCTTCTGAAACTCGAAGGCCCGCACTATAAATTGTTTTAAGCATAACCCTGTGCTTGAGGTTTTTTGTACAGGATAGCACTCGGCTGACTTCTTCCATACTCAGTACGATAGGTAATTTTTTACTTCGAACCCGCGGAGGCAAACCAAACCGGTCATCAACCTTACGTTTGCATAGATGCCTGAAAAAATATAAAATGCCACACATGTATGAGCTACATGTAGCCCATGACAGCTTACGTTCAAGGACAAGATACCGGAAATACATATGAACTTGACCATTGGTCAATTTCTCAGGGGATTGGTCATAGTAGTTCGCCAACCCTTTGACACCATTTATGTAACTTCTCTGGCTATGCTCGGAGAAACCGGCAAGCTTCATGTGTTCTATCAATTTAGCTCTGACTGCAGTACTCATAATGTACCTCCTTTGTTTAGTGGATAAGAAAACGCCTTAAGTTCTTATCGACCCAAGAGGTACACTATTGAATGTAAATCAAGATGGGGAGGTGGGGTTTTCCGCGTAGCGGTTCAGTTCTACTTTCAAATGGATATCCTGAGAGGTAGCCCTATCGTGTTGTGGGATCAATCCAACTGATCTTTAACGTTTGATTCGTAACAGGCCTGCCCCAATGAGAGTGGCCATCGATGCCAAGACCTTTGTTAGATCAAGCCGCTCTTTTAAAACAAACACTCCGAGTAAAAGAGCAAAGATGATACTAGTTTCTCTAAGTGCAGTTACCATAGCGATTGGAGCCTTAGTAAAAGCCCAAATAACCAGTGCATAAGCTGAGAATGAAGCACCACCTCCAAAGAGAGCCAACCGGCCATGTTGTTTTAATGTAGTCGTTACAGTGCCTGGTTTAATGACAGCCATAGAAATAGAAAAAAAAGCAGCATTGAAAATTGACAACACTCCATAAAAGCCAAAGGCTGTAGAAGCAATCCGAGCTCCCATTCCGTCCACTAACGAATATGAAGCAATAAATACTCCTGTTATTACGGCAAGAACAGCTGCTTTTACGTTTCTTAGTCCGTCGCTCCTTCTAGAAAAAGACAAGCTCATAATTCCACAGGAAATAATCGCAATTGCCGTCAATTCAATAGAGTCGAGCCGAATTTCCAAGTATCCCACAGAAATGACCGCAACAATCAAAGGAGAAACTCCTCTGGCAAGAGGGTAAACATGGCTTAGATCGCCAACTTTGTAGGAATAGAGTAGGAACAATTGATAGCCTGTATGCAGAAGTGCCCCTACAATCGCATATATGAGAGAATCAAGAGTTGGCAATGGGGAGATTAATAGTGCAACCATAGCATAAGGAAGGTGTCCCAAGACAACCGCTGTCATGCTGACATGCTTATCACCTTGTTGCTTAATTAAAAAATTCCATGAAGCGTGTAATATCGCTGCAATAAGTACAACCACCATAACTGAAACTGGCATAATGAACCTTTTGAAATAATTAATATTATCGGATTCTGTTTGATACTACGTTTAAATGAACAATATGACAAGAAAGAAGGCCAAGAGGGGGAGGTCTTCGGGGCTACTCACCCTGCTACTGCGTCCTAATCCGGCTTTCTTGGGCTCACAGTTCTATTATTCATCATGCTACCTAGGCAAACCCCTGCGAGCATAATGTTACTCCATTTCCAAACGATTCAGATGTTGGTACTTTCCTCTCGGTCATGGAGGTTTTGTTTCGGTAGAGATTGCCAGATCACACCTCCCTAAAAGCCATTAGTACTCAAACTTGAGATGCTTCCTGTTAAGGACATCTGTCTATTTTCTAAATAATTCGCCCACAAAGGAGCATTCTGGCACGTTCAAAATTCCAATATTATTCCCTGAAAAACAGTTACAAATGGAGCAATTGAAAATGTTGATTATTCAAGAATATACGTAAAAAATCCTCTCGGGTAAATGTCAACATATTTCCACTATACCCTAACCTGAAACACACGTCTCAATTTAAAAGATGATTACAGAGTCTCGCCCAATTAATAATTATGTCAGGTCGAGTTGTTCTTCCTTGAGTATTAGATACCTGCAATTTAAGGTGCGGTTATGAACTACGATGCGAGTAACCTGTTCTAACTATATAAGGAAAAGACTGGTGAGCCTGTTCCTCTTTTTTGTGGCATTTCTGAAGAACAGCTGGTGGTGCTTGTTAAAGAGGTACAGCGGGTAGTAAATAGTGAGCGTACAGCGCTAATAACGCTAGATGAGTTATTCGGTGATGATTTGAACAGTATTTTAATTTAACACCAACTCCCCGTTGAGTCTTAGGTAAATGCCATTTTTGAGCAATTATACCTTATAGGGTGTTTTGATCTGGGAATCGAAGAAACGTAGATGTTCAGGAATTATCTTCGATTAGCGGTAGGGTTGAACCCTGATGGAATACAAGTGGGGCAAGTGTAAATGATAATGGCAGAATTGGTATTGTTGAAAGTCTCTATATTCTAAAGCTGATGATGAACAATTAAGCAACATAATAATAATGTTGTTACCCTTTGATTTAGCTGGGATTTCAACTCCAACAATGTTTGTGAGTTACTGCTGACTACTCATCCTTTATCCTTGCGCCAATATCGACTATAGAATCTTCAATTTCCAGAAAAGCACCAAGTACAGTGGGATCAAAATATGTGTTTTGACCTTCAATCATTATCCTTTTTGCTTCTTCATGACTGAAAGGGTTCTTGTAACATCTTTTGCTTGTCAGAGCGTCATACACATCGGCTATTGCCATAAGTCTGCCTGACAGTGGAATGTTGGCTCCGATAAGTCCCTGAGGATAACCTGTTCCATCCCACTTCTCGTGGTGTGTATAGGCAATTTCTCCTGCGATCTCAAGAAAATTATCCCCCTCGATTTTTTTCATTGAACTGTGCAGTGTTTTTCGTCCATATTCGGTATGTTTTTTCATCTCTTCGTATTCTTCAACAGTCAGTTTTCCAGGTTTCAGGAGAATATAGTCGGGTACTCCAACCTTACCAATATCATGCAGTGGAGCAGAGAGAAAAAGCATCTCGATATATTCGAGGGTGAGTATCGGTTTAAATAAACCTTTTTTCAATAGATGTTCTGCAATTGCTTTGACATAGTGTTGTGTGCGCCTGATGTGTGCCCCTGTTTCAGGATCTCTTGTTTCAGCAACGGTGGCCATGGACTCTATGGTGACCTGTTGAACATTGGAGACCTGCTGGTACCACATGTACGCGGCTTTCTTCTCGACAGCAAAACGTATGGTCGAAAAAAGTGTAAAAAGGCCTGCAGCCACAAGCATTGGACTTCCTGGAGAAAGAAATACTTTTTCTACAGTCACGAAAAAAAGAGCACTCAGCAGCAATACAAGTGATATAACCACTGTTCCCAAGAATAGTGCTACCGGGCCACGGCTCCTGGCAAAAAGTAGTACCATCAATAAACCTGTTATCATACAGGAAAGAAAAATCGCGATATTTGTCCAATCTGGTTTGTAAAGGTTTGCTGATTGAAGAATATTGTCAACCATCAGCGAGTAGGTCTGAACACCGGGGAAGATTTTGTCCACAGGCGTTGCGACAATGTCACCTAGGCCAATAGCGGAGGTTCCAATAAACACAATCTTACCCTGAACATCTTCAGCGGCGATGGTTTCTTCAATAATGTCAATTGCAGATAATGTGTTTTGTTGGAACGCAGGAGCATGAAAATGTAAAAAAGCGAAGCCGTCTTTTGTTATCGGAACATCGTACGGTCCAACTTTTAAAACAGGACCGTATTTCCCTTTTACGATTTCGGCATAGTCTATTTTCAGGGAATGCATCAGAGCCGCAAGAGACAAGTTTGGATGATACTGCCCATTATACTCTACTGCCATGAGTGTTTGCCGCATCACACCATCCCTGTCCAGCATACTGTTGATAAATCCGTTGTGCTCAGTCTGATTATTTATGACATAGGTGCTACACAAGGCTTTTGTCGCTTGATATAGATCAAGAAGATCAAGCTTGTCTTCGATTAAGAGCGGTGGCTCAAGGCAGCTTTCATAACTTTCCTGGGCATCAAAATAGAAGTAAGTAGCTCCAATTGATTGAGTTTTCGATAGGGCATAACCTAATAGCATGTCATTATCAATGAGATGATCGGGGATGCCAGTAAATGAGACATTAAGATCAAAATCGTTTTCAAAACTTCTTCTCAGAGTGGCGGGAGAGGTGCGGTCAGGCTCTGGGAAAACTATGTCAAGGCCGATTGCAGCGGGATGCATCCCACCCAATTTTTCAATCAACTCTGCAATACGATAACGTGGCCAGGGCCATTGGCCGATGGAGTTGATGCTTCTTTCATCGACATCAATCACAACTACTTTATCTGATATTACTCCTGATGACTGATGCCTCAGATATGAGTCATAAAGAAAATTGTCTATGTAGTAGAGTGGTAACGCCTCTGTATAACTTAAAAAACCGACCCCTGATGAAAAGAATATACTCAGTAACACACTGTAAAATATAGTCTTTTTAGGTATATTTTCTGAAATATTTGGGTGTATCACAGGAACGTCCCATATAAGATTATGGACTATAACAACTCTTTTTTACGCTGATTTTTTGTGCTGTGGTACAATTGTCATCTTAAATGGGTTCATTGAATATAATTTTCTATCTTGCCCCAAATAAAGCAGTTCCATTTTTTGAACTCAGCCCTATGGTCTGCGAAAAAGTTGTATGGAGAGGATTCCACATATTTCCACTTTATCTAAACTTACGAATCACGAAACCTTGATAAAAAAACGAACGTTAACTCCGATATTGTTACCACGCGAAAAACCGTGATCTTTTCCTCATAAGATTAGATACATAACTACCACCAGCGCGTTTTTTGTCAATCAGTAATAAATGGAGGAGTTATGGGTCATCAAATTGTTGGGTACTGCAGAGTCAGTACTGAGGAGCAAGAGCGAAAGAACCAGAGGCTTGAAGTTTGAGAGTATGCAAGTAAAAACGATCTCTCAATTACAACTTAGATCGAGAAGACGATGTCATCACGAAAATCGACACAGGAGCGGTTAATAGATACTCTTCTTGAACAGCTGAAAAACGGTGACACATTGATTTGTGGAGAGCGGATTTTAACCACGTACCGTCCTTACAGGAGAAGGTAACATTAAAAATGCTGATTTCTCCTGTAAGTGAATCCCACCGCAGAGTCTACTTCATGATATGAGTGATGACGTATTTTTTATCTTCACCAAGTTCAAGGTGAAACTTGATTTTTTCACCGGTTTTGATGCTGCCAAGATCTACTGATTCTGCAACAGCGAGGTCCATAGTCATCTCAGGCCACTTGAGAGCTGGAATTGGTTCGTGAGTGATATTAACCATCCTGTTAAGTTTACTTACACGATGAATAACTCCAACTCCCATTACCTCAGTTTTTTCTCCCACCTGAGAGTGATCCATTTTGCTATGATCCATTTCAGCGTGACTTGAAGCAGAGTGATTCATTGAACCATGATCCATATTTTCATGTCCTGACATTGAACCTTTCTCCGCTGCCATACTCACTGCCACTGTCAGGGAAAGAATAATACCTAGTGTTACTATTGCTTGTGTGATTGATTTCATAGTTTTCCTCATTGTTGGATGAATAATAGTAAACAAGTTATTAAGTGCTACTACTAGTAATACGGAGTTAACACCGCTACCCCTCACTTTTTTTTACTTTTCTTGATTCCCAGATAAAATAAACTACAGGGAGCAAGAACAGTGTCAAAAGAGTGGTACTTGCCATACCACCTATCATTGGCAGCGCTATACGCCGCATAACGTCTGACCCTAGACCCTCTGTTATAAAAATAGGGGTTAATCCCACCATTGTTGTTGCCACAGTCATTAATTTGGGCCGCACTCGTAGAGCCGCTCCAACTATAATTGCATCCAACAAGTCTCTCTTGTTTTGTGGTTTGGTTATGTGTACCTGCTGATCGATATATAGAAGCATAACTACGCCGGTTTCTACTGCAATACCTGCAAGAGCAATAAAACCTACCCCCACAGCAACAGAAAAGTAGTAACCAGCAAGGTGGACCGCCCATACTCCCCCGATGAGCCCAAATGGTAATGAGAGCATAATCATCAAGGTCCTGTCGAGTCGCCCAAAATGCAGCATGAGAAGAGTAAAAATAATTAGAATTGTTGCAGGTACCGCTATACGTAACTTCTCTTCAGCCTCTTGCATTTGCTCAAACTGTCCTGACCAGATAAGACTGTAGCCAGCGGGTAAATCAACTGACTGGGCCACAATGTCTCTTGCCTCAGCCACGTAACTACCTATGTCTCGACCATCAATATCAACAAAGACCCACCCTGTAAGTCGTGCATTCTCAGACTTAATCATTGGCGGACCTTCCACAAAATCTATATGTGCAATCTCGCCGAGTGGGATGTGCTGCCCCATAGGTGTTGGTACAAGAATATTTGCTAAGTCATTAAAGTCCTCGCGGAAGGGTCGATTATACCTGACAATGATATTGTATCTTTCCCGCCCCTGAACCGCTTCGCTCACCCTCTTTCCACCAAGAGCCGTTCCAATAATGGATTGAACCGTTCCGAGGTCGATACTGTATCGTGCAATTTTTTGCCGATCTGGGGTTATTTCCAGATATTTTCCACCCGTTACCCTGTCAGCAAAAACGGATCTGGTTCCATCAACCTCCTTAACAGCAGACTCCACTGACAAGGCCAAACGATTTATAGTCTGGAGATTGTCACCGGTAATTTTGATTCCAATGGGTGTACGAATTCCTGTTGAGATCATATCCATACGTATTTTTATTGGATAACCCCAGGAATTAACAAGGCCCGGAAGTTTGACCCGTTTATCCAGTTCTTTAACGAGTGCATCTTTCGTCAGTCCCTCTCTCCACTCCTCCTTAGGTTTTAATCGTATCCAGCTTTCAATCATTGAAACAGGTGCGGGGTCGGTTGCTGTCTCTGCACGGCCAAGTTTGCCGAAAACCATCTCAACCTCTGGCACCGAACGAATTAACAAGTTCGTTTTCTGCAATATTTCTTTTGCCTTGGTTATAGAAACCCCGGGGAGAGTAGTAGGCATGTACAGCAGCTCACCTTCATAAAGAGCAGGCATGAACTCAGAACCCGTTTTAGTAACCGGATACGCCATGGAAAAGAGCAGTAGGAGACCTACGAAAACTGTGATCCATTTTTGGTTTAAAGCAAATACAAGGAGTGGTCGGTAGAGAAATATAAAAAACCTATTAAGCGGGTTTTCATCCTCTCTACGAATTCTTCCTCTGATAAGCCAAAGCATCAAAACAGGAACGAGCGTTACTGAGAGGATTGCTGCAAAAGCCATGGAATATGTCTTTGTATAGGCAAGGGGCGAGAAAAGTTTATACGATTGACCAGTCAGAGCAAAAACCGGTAAGAATGAGACAGTGATGATCAATAGAGAGAAGAAAAGCCCGGGGCCAACTTCCTGGGCTGCTAGTAAAATAGCAGCTGATCGTTCCTTTTTGGTAGCATTAGAACTCATCTCAGAGAGTTTACGATGGGCATTTTCTACCATAACGATAGATGCGTCGACCATGGCTCCAATGGCAATAGCAATGCCACCTAGAGACATTATGTTTGCAGTAATACCCTGGGCAGTCATAACAATAAAAGCTGCGAGTACTGCCAGCGGCAGAGTGATTATTGCAACAAGAGCTGATCTGGCATGAAGCAGAAAGATCAGACAAACAAGAGCCACCACAATACCTTCTTCGATTAACTTATGTCGAAGATATGATATGGAGCCCTCAATGAGTGGGGCCCTGTTGTAGACAGGGGTAATTTCAACCCCTTCAGGTAATCCATTTTGTATTTCTTTGATCTTTTTTTCGATACCGCGAATCACATTGAGCGCGTTTTCACCTGCTCGCATGACGACTATACCTGCGACCACCTCACCGTCACCATTAAGCTCGGTGACTCCTCGACGAAGTTCTGGACCCTCGATTATCCGTGCGACATCTGTGAGCAAAACGGGGATACTGTTTCGAGAGTAGAGAACAATTTGCTTTAGATCGTCGAGCTGCTCTACATATCCCTTCGAGCGGATAATGTATTCAGTTTCACCCCGCTCAAGTACTCGGCCTCCAGCCTCTATGCTAGCGTTTTTCACAGCCTCGATGAGTCGCATTAAAGGTACATCAAAAGCGCGAAGGCGGTTTGGGTCGACCAGCACCTGATATTCTTTTACAAAACCACCAACAGAGGCAACCTCGGCTACTCCATCAACCGTTGCCAACTCGTAGCGTAAAAACCAGTCCTGAATACTTCTTAGTTGCGAGAGGTCATATTTGTTGTCTTTATCCACAAGTGCATACTGATACACCCAGCCAACACCGGTTGCATCGGGACCAATCTGTGGCCTTGCCGCCTGAGGTAATTCGGCACCTATCTTTGAAAGCGCTTCTACAACCCTGGAGCGAGCCCAGTATTGATCGACACCATCTTCAAAAATGATATACACAAATGAGGTGCCAAACATTGAAAAACCGCGAACCGCTTTACTTCGGGGTAACCCCAGCATCGTGGTTGAAAGGGGGTAGGTAACGAGATCTTCCACAATTTCTGGAGCTTGGCCTGCAAAGTCGGTTCGAATAATGACCTGAGTATCACTCATATCCGGAATAGCATCAAGTGGCATCTCCTGCAAGGCCCGCACGCCTGCAACAAGTAAAGTGATGACAAAGAGAATAACCAGTAACTTATTCTCAGCAGACCAGCCTATGAGGCGAGCTATAGCACCCATCTTGATTGAATCATTGTTGTGCATGCTGGCTCTCCCTGGCGGTTTTTACGCCACTACCATCAAGAGCATGCTCATATACCTGTACAGTACCATTGCTACTCCTGTAGGGGGTTTGGATGTCGCCTGCAAACTGTATCCAACTTCTGCCATCCTCAGTGGAAAAGAGAGCGAGTCCAAGATCCTTGTAATACCGAGGTTTACCTTCTGATATCCATGGAAAAAGGGCATCTGTTGTTCTGGCAAGAAGATCTTGCCAACCACTGTTCGTTACAATGTCTTTGCGGTTTTTTATGGCATGAAGAAAATCCTCAACAACAAAGAATAGTCTGTTTTCTTTCACCTCGTGGGTAAGTTTCTGTGCAGCCTGCTCAGAAGCATCCAACATCTCGGGCTTTGGAAACCTTTGGTTAGCGAGCTCCTCGTGGACATACATGGAGCCTTCAACAAGGTGATTGAGCAGCACGAGTTGATCGTCAGTCACTTCGAGCTCAGCAAGAGACAGGGAGAGTTTTTCCATCCGTAAAAACGATTCTCTGAGTGAACTTTCAGAGTCTATTAAAAATTGTCCAGAGACGACGACCTGTTCTCCTTCTTGTAGACCAGCTTGTACTTCAACCAACCCCTGGTACTGCATCCCAACTTTTATTTCTCTTGCCTGAAACGTTCCATTCCCACGGTCTATGATCACATAGTTACCTTCCTTATTCTGCAGGACACTTTCATAGGGTATCGCCAGGCGTGGACTTAGGTCTGTTAAAATAGTTACATCAACATACGCACCAGGACGGATACGACCTTTTTCATTGGGCAGGATGAGACGAAGTTGTGCTGTGCGAGTGGCCGGGTCTACAGTTGGAGCTATGTAGTCAATGGTTACATTTTCCTTATGTATACCAAGGTTTGGGAAATCCACATTGACTCTGCTGTCCTTTTTGACAAATGAGATATCCTGTTCCGCCAGGTTGACTTGAATCCACACCTTTTCATAACCTTGAATTCGCATAGCAATTGCACCAGGGCGTAAATAGCTGCCTTGGCGAATGGATATTTTTTCGATACTCCCTTTCTGCTCGGCAAAATAAGGTACATCGCGGATGATTTTTTTTGACGACTTGATTTGGCGAATCACTTTCGTTTGCACACCAAGGGAGCGCAGCCTGTCTTCGCTTGCCCTGAGTCTCCCTGTATTACCTGAGCCAAGGGCTGTGAGGTAATCCTGTTGAGCTGCTACCAGCTGCGGACTATAGAATCGAAACAGAAGAGAGTCGGGTTCAACCTCATCCCCTTCAGCATTAACAATGAGTTCCTCTATCCATCCTTCTACCCGTAACGATACGTCATTTTGAAGCCTCTGGTTGACCACAACTTCACCAAAGCTTCGAATTGCTCGACCAAAATAGGCTATTTCTGTAGGTTTGCTGCGCACTCCGGTTCGCTGTATCATGTGTGAAGGCAATTTAAGACCATCATCTTCTGTAGCGTCACTATCTGCTGTGCCAGCTTCCATTTCCACAAGGTCCATCCCGCAAATCGGACATGTTCCAAAAGTGTCTGAAATATAGTGGGGATGCATGGGGCAGGTATATTTATTCCCTTCGGCGTAACCTGTTCCTGTCTGGAGGAGGAAAACTACAAAAAGAAAGGAGAGTATTATCAGGATAGGTTTGCATCGATTATTGAATATCATGGTCTTCCCCTAGAGAAACATGTGCACTGAGTTCTTGTGTTATTTTTATATATTGTGCTTTTTCACCATCAATTTGTGAAAGCAGGGAGAGTCTTGCCAGTTCTGCCTGAAGAATAGGCTCCAGGCTTGTCTGCCCTGCGGAATATGTACGTTCCATCGCTGCTATTTTTTTCTTAATAGCGATGTTTTTATCGTTCAGTAACTGCACATTTAACAGCGAGGCTTTTTGCTCGCTTTGAAGACGTACCGTTTCCATCTGCCATTTTCTTATGACTCCACGGTATTTACTCTCAGCACTTTTTTGACGACTTTTCGCAGCTTCAAGTTTTGGTCCTTGGTTATTGGATGACCAGAGTGGTATGGAAACTCTGAATTGAATGGAAAACCAGTCATCACCCTCGAAAGTATCATTTTCACCGTCTTCACGGATTTTATAGGTTCCCACTATGCCGTAATCGGGTGAGTATTCACTGCCTGCAACTAAGACTTTTGATTGTTCTATAGCAATATCGTGGTGTGCTATTTGCACTGGATATAGTGTGCCTAGATCCCCATTCCATTTTTTTTCTTTTGTTACTATTTCGTCAATCTCAGGAACCTCACCTACTAATTGGATGAGATCGGCTTCGACTGATGTTTTTTGAGCCATCAAGGTGTTGAGTTTTTGTCCTATCTCTGAAAGTTGTATCTCTGTCAGAAAGGTTTTTTGATAGATCGACTCCCCAGACATAATCAGTCCTTCGTAATACTCATCCAGCTCGGCTATGATTCGTTTTTTTCTTATCTCATGACTGGTTTGCTGCCCAATTCGCTGTAAGTCTGCGAGTCTTGAAAAGAATCGGGCTTGGAGTTGCGATTTGGTGTATTCGGCCAATATGTTAATGCTGGACGCTGAGGAGTTAAACACCTCTCTTTGTGCTTTTCTCCCCTTACTATTTGGAATGTTTTGGGAAAATCCTATGACCTTTGCAGAGGGTAAATACTGGTCAAAAGATGGATCTGTCAGAGGGATATTATCCACCCCAAAAAACAGCGAGGGGTCGGGCAGGCCCATAGCTCCATCAGCTTGATATGTAAAAGATTCTTGCCTTTCAAGTATTGCCTGTACGTTTGGATGAGTATTAAGAACACTCAGATAATGTTCCAGTTCTTTTGTAAAAGCTCCGTCAGGAAGCAGACAAAAGAGCAGGAGACATGTGAGCGAGACAGGTTTCATAAATCTCTCCAGTGATATTTTTAAATGGCCGATACTCCCAAAAGGTAGCGAATTGTTTTCCCGGACAAGCTCCCAGCCAGTTCTACAAATGAGATGCTTATACTGTATGATACGTGAAGCTTATTTATTTCCCTCAGAATATTTTGCCATTCTTTGTAAAAGGATCTTTTTTGCTCTGTCTCTATCATTTCAGACAAGCCTCAAAATGGCAGTCTCTTTCAGTAAGTTGGCCTGATCAGGTTGCAAGAGCCCTTCAACAATAGCCAGGTAGATAGTACGAATCCTGTTCTAGATCAGTGCAGTTGTTAGGACGCTTAGCTACTTCAGCATTAAAATTACACTTGGTCGCCCTGAAGGCAGCATTGACTCCTGAATTATTATGCTGGTCCAAATAACCAGGGAAGTAGCGATTCAGTAGCTTTGGCTAGAGTTTCTCGAGAACCTTTTCGGTAGCCATAAACCCTCAAACCAAAGATCACCATCATTAACTGACTTGCATAAAGAGAAGCTGTTGCAGCGGGATAGATTTGGTTTAAGTACGATGCATAGTGTTCCTCGATTTCCCCTAAACTCTCAATAACGTATGTATAAATTTCGTTATTTTGTGATGCGAGTTCAAGCTGACTTTTTATTAAGAAACAGCCGCAGTAATCCTCCCTGCCTGAAGCCTCAATGAGGCCCAACAGCAGTTTCCTTATTCCTTCCAGAACATCATTACTGGCATTAACTTTTCTGCTCACGTCCTCTATGGTCTTTTGAGCATAGTGAGTAAGAGCCAGTTTGAACAATGCTTCCTTGCTGCCAAACTCATGGTAAATACTTCCCGGTTGTACCCCTGTTTCTTTGACAATTGCCTGGATACTTGTTGCAGCGTAGCCCTGCCTCCAGAACAGTGCTATAGCCGTATTGATAACATGCTCTATTTCAAATTTCTTTTTCGCCATTTTTTCTTGCCGCTGATGAATTCACAAAAGGTTAAGTAGCTTTTTGAATGTTCATTCAAAAATAATCCTTGACCTTAATTTGTAAAGCCCTATCTTCTATTTTGAATGAACGTTCAAAATAAATATTTCCAGGAGAATAGACATGAAATTATATGAACAATTAAGTGAACGACGTGAGGATTCAGCACAAAATATTCCTGCCGAGAAACACCAGGTAATGATATCTGAAACCAGGGCTCTTAAAGCGAGAGAGTTAGAGCAGTATGCACCGAAACCTGGCGATATTTTCCCTGCTTTTACCCTGAGTAATCAATCCGGGGAGGTAACTCGATTGGCAGATTTATTAGCCAAAGGGCCCGTTGTTGTAACATTTTATCGTGGTGGCTGGTGTCCATATTGTAATCTTGAGCTGCGTGCATACCAGGAGGTGTTAGACAAAATCACTGCTGCGGGCGCAAATCTGGTTGCCATTTCGCCAGAATTGCCAGACGCATCGCTTACAACCATTGAAAAGAACGAATTACAGTTTACCGTATTATCCGACCCCGGCGCAAAATATGCAAAATCTTTAGGAATTGTGTTTACCCTTCCCGACTCACTGAAACCCATTTACCAGGAGTTTGGTATTGACGTTGAACACCATAATGGCTCTGGTCAATTTGATCTGCCTCTGGCAGCAACATTCGTCATCGACACGAATGGCAAGGTACTGTTTTCCGACGTAAATGCTGATTATACGTACAGGGCTGAACCATCGGAAGTTGTACAAGCCCTTAATTCTATAGACTGAACTCAACTGTGGAAAAACGGGGCTGCAATGAAAATCACAGTTTCTCCATAAAAACAGGAGTACGACAATGGCTGAAAAATTTGATCTGATCGTAGTCGGTGGTGGCAGGGCTGCCAATCTTGCAATTGCAGCAGGAAAATCAGGGCTCAAAGTAGCCCTGATAGAAAAAGACAAGCTCGGTGGTACTTGCCCGAACAGAGGGTGCGTACCCTCAAAGTTACTCCTCGGATTTGCTGAAGCAGCGCGGCAAGTACAGGGGGCAGAGAACCATTTTATTTCGGCAAATTACAAAGGTGCAGATCTGGCAGCAATCTTTGAATCGGTGAATACGTACATCACTGCTGTAGATCCCAGGTATGAAGCGCGTCTCCCTGACACTGTTGAACTTCTACGTGATGAAGCACGCTTTACTGGAAAAAGAATCATACGTGCAGCAGGACGAGAGCTTACTTCCGATAACATCGTAATCGCCACCGGCAGCAGGCCAGTGCAGCCCCCTTTTGCTGCTCTACCGGTTTGGACAAGCGACAGCCTCTTTCCTATGAAAGATGTTTTACCTGAATCGCTCTTAGTTGTCGGAGCGGGCTTCATCGGTTGTGAAATGGCTTCTTTCTTTTCCGCTGTTGGCGTAAAAACAACTCTTCTGAGCCGTTCAGAGAGGTTGCTTTCAAAAGAGGATACGCAGATAGAAGAAGTGTTCAGAAAAGAGTTCAGTCGTTATGTGGATACCAGATACAATGCTACCCTTACGGACTTAACATATGATGGAACAGCTTTTACGGCAACGATTGATGAGGCCGGGAACACAACCATGCTACAGATAGATAATGTGCTTTTTGCAACCGGGAGGATCCCCAACACAGTGCCATTAAATCTCGGAGCCACTGGGGTTGAAGTGGATAGTAAGGGGTTTATTACAGTTAATGATCAACTGGAGACAAATGTTTCCGGAATCTATGCAGCAGGAGATGTTAACGGACGATATATGCTGCAACATGCCGCAAGCTATGAGATTCATTACCTCAGGCGAAAATTGATCAGGGGAGTTCAAGGGCCGATCAACGATGTGCACATAGCCCATGGTGTCTATGGCATTCCTGAGGTTGCGGCGGTCGGCTATACAGAGCAGCAACTCCAGGAACAAAATATTCCCTACGTTTCAATATTTGAAGACTGGCAGGTCAGTGCACGGGCAATGGCCAGAAGAGAAAAGTATCCACGAATAAAACTCCTGGTGTCTCCCGAGGATTACTCCATTCTTGGCTGCCATTTGATTGGCCAGGAATCTGATACCCTGCTTCACCAGGTGCTTACTGTGATGCACCTGAAAAATGATGTCCGTGAACTGGCAGAAATGGTTTATATCCATCCGGCACTCAATGAATGTATTCTTGCTGCATCTGTGAAGGCTGTTGCGGCTGTACGAAGGTACCAGAATGAATAGGCGGCTGTATTGTCCTTTCTTATACTGACATTTCTGGCTGTTTAGTACCTTACTCAAGAAAACCTGTCATAAAAAACAAGAAAACTGAAAGTTCATTTAACATCAATAGTTTGAAGTTAGTATCAAGGCACTTATCCTGGCTTATTTCCCGTTTACCGGGGTTAGATACAAAACCAGTAACAAGTGAATTAAATACGATATTCTCTATCTATTAATAGATAACTTCTTGACACAGACCAAATCCGACATATATCTATCTACAAGTAGATACAAAACAGACTGTTAAATTAGGAAGAAAGTGATGACTGTGAAAGAACTCAATCCAACCGCCCATAAAATACTTGATGCTGCGCAAAAACATGTTCAAACGGCTGGATTCAATGCATTCAGCTATAAAGATCTGCAACAGGAGGTAGGGGTTAAGACGTCCACAATGCACTACTACTTTCCAACAAAACAGGACATGGCTACAGCCTTACTGACGCGGCACAACGACCAGCTCATGCAAAAACTTGAGAATGCAAAGTCAAGCCACTCAAGTGGTCTGGAGAAGATTAGATTTTTAGGCGAGGTGTTCGTTGATCTTGCGTCTGAGGGGAAATTCTGTATATACGGCATGCTCACCTCGGACCTGCTTTCCATGTCGGATAAAGGCAAAAGCGCCCTTGATGATTTTTATAGATTCACAGAAGGATGGATCGTGGATGCCATTAACCAGGGAAAAGCTGAGGGTGAAATAGAGCCATCTTTAAACCCGGAAGAAGCAGCGGCATATTATCTGGCGACCCTGGAAGGTGGCGTTTTGATTGCCCGTGCAAAAGATGATAAAAATTATATGAGTTCCATCGTCAACCAGGCCACATGTTACTTCAAGCATCATGGGTAGCGTGGAATACTGATATTACTACACGGATACTCTTGGAACTTGAGTTACGGTTTTTAAATCGGCCACATTTATCTATCTATCGGTAGATATGTTTAAGAGATATCTTACTTGAGCACTGGAAAGTTTTCGGTTCAGCACTGGGCAGGACAAAGAGGATAGCCGAGTGGGAACTAAAGGAGGTTTGCGTCTTAACAACCTATCTATCTACAGATAGATTTATATACAATTTATTCATAACAAGCTCTCAGGACCATGGGAGCTTCAACATCCAATGAAGGGAAACACCATGAATTATAGTAAGTTGGCAACAAACATAACAGTACTAATTTCTTTACTTACAGGAGGCACTACAATGGTATACGCTGAAAATCTTTCAAGGGTACGCTACGGAACTGAAAACGTTAATGGCTTAAATATCTTCTTTCGTGAAGCTGGAGATCCCAAATCAGCGAAACCGGCTCTGGTATTGCTCCATGGCTTTCCAAGTTCATCACATCAGTATCGTGAGGTACTTGCCGCAATGGGAGATGAGTTCTATCTCATTGCACCTGATTACCCCGGTTATGGCAACAGCTCTTTTCCCACAGTCGATGAGTATACCTATACTTTTGACAACATAGCTGAAACCATGGACAAATTTCTCATCCAGCGCGGACTTGAACGCTATGTCCTGATGATCCAGGATTTTGGTGCACCCATCGGCTTTCGTATTGCCACCAAACATCCCGAAAAGGTAGCCGGGTTTGTGGTAATGAACGGTAACGCATACGAAGAAGGAATAGCCGAAGCCGGTTGGGGCAAGGTTCTCGATTATTGGAAAACCAAATCGCCGGAACTCGAACAGCACATCATTGAAAATGTTTTCACCCATGAGGGAATGAAGTGGCAATACACCCACGGGACACGAAATCCTGAAGCCATCCTGCCCGACAACTGGGATCTCGATTTTATGAAGATCTCACGCCCAGGCCAGCATGAAGCGCAGCTCTCAATGTTTTACGACTACCAGAATAATCTAAAGAAATACCCAAAGTGGCAGCAGTATCTCAGGGACAATCAACCACCAATGCTTCTGGTCTGGGGCAAAAATGATGCATTCTTTCCTGTCCCTGGTGCTGAAGGGTATAAGCGGGATGTGAAGGATATTGATTACAACATCCTGGATACAGGGCATTTTGCCCTTGAGGAAGAGGCCCCCTTCATCATAGCGAAGATGAGACAGTTCATGAAAACAAAAATTCAGTGATGAGATGATGCCGGGAGCGGCACATCACTTTCTGTGTGCCGCCCCATTTATTGAGACAGATACCCTAAGGAGAAAACCATGAAACAACCTAAGCAGGTGCAAGTAGTTGCAGTAACCTTATTTTTCATAGTAACAGGAGTGTCAAGTGTGTTTGCCGGGTTACCAAACCCGGGCATGCCTATAACACCAGCAAATACCGCTCTTGTTATAACCGATCCGCAAAATGACTTTCTCAGTCCCGACGGGGTTACGTGGGGAGTGGTTGGAGAGAGCGTTACTGCAAATAAGACCGTGGAGAACATCGAGATACTGTTCAAGAGCGCAAAAGCTGCAGGTCTCCCTGTTTTTGTCTCTCCACATTACTATTACCCCCATGATCATGGCTGGAAATTCGAGGGAGCCCTTGAAGCCCTGATGCATAAAATTGGCATGTTTGACCGCAAAGACGCTCTCAGTCTTGATGGATTTCAGGGTTCAGGGGCGGATTGGCTTGAACTGTATAAACCATACATCGAGGATGGAAAGACAATTGTTACCAGCCCGCACAAGGTCTACGGCCCTGAAACCAACGATCTTGTCCTGCAACTGCGAAAGCGTGGCATTGACAAAGTAATACTCGCCGGGATGTCCGCAAATCTTTGCACCGAGTCACATATGCGGGAGTTGATTGAGCAGGGTTTTGAAGTGGCGGTGGTGAAAGACGCGACGGCTGCAGCCCAGGTTCCGGAGGGAGACGGCTATGCCGCCGCAGTGGTAAATTTCCGGTTCATCGCAAATACCGTCTGGACAACCCAGGAAGCTAAACAACAGATAGAAGCAGCCAAATAGGCAACTGAAGGTACAGTGAAAGGATCAAGGTTCGTAATCATTGTTTTCATCTCGTTGGAAAATCATGTGCCAGTGCGGACCTTATCCTCAAGCTGCTGAAAAAGAGAAAATGATATCAATTATCCAAAAACATATAGGGGAAAAGTATGAAAGCTAAAACGAAAGGTGTTCATCATGTTGGCCTTACAGTGCCCGATATCAAAAGTGCCCGTACATTTTTTATCGATGCCTTGGGCTTTGAAGAGGTTGGTGAAAAACCAGAGTATCCAGCCTATTTTGTCAGTGATGGCAGAGTGATGATAACGCTGTGGCAAGCTGAAGACCCTGTTTCTGCTGTCGCCTTTAACCGCCGTACCAATATCGGTCTCCATCACCTGGCATTTACGGTCCCATCTGTTACTGATCTT
Source organism: Desulforhopalus glucosivorans (assembly GCF_054397165.1). Taxonomy (NCBI): domain Bacteria; kingdom Pseudomonadati; phylum Thermodesulfobacteriota; class Desulfobulbia; order Desulfobulbales; family Desulfocapsaceae; genus Desulforhopalus; species Desulforhopalus glucosivorans. Next base: position 4,622,590 of record NZ_AP044854.1, on the reverse strand, counting down.
AAAAAACTGCATACCCAGTTTACCGAAAGAGATGATGTGGAAATTGAATTTCAACCCGAACCACTTGGTGAAAGCACCTTTCGCCATATGATGTGCTCTATCCCCGGTAATATCCGTGTGGAATTTATAGCTCAAGGAGAATGACATGAAGGAAGCTACCCCCTGGGCACCGATTCACGAAGGTGAAAAATCGGTACAGATTCGTGCTGGAGTGCGGGAAGAAGTTAAGCCGTGGGCCTCTCAGATGATCCGGCCATATATGCCGGAACAGCACCGTCAATTCTTTCAGCAGCTTCCTTTCATGGTAGCTTCCGCACGCGACAGTGAAGGGAGGCCATGGGCCACTTTGCTTTGTGGCCCTCCCGGGTTTGTCACATCTCCTGAGCCCAGCGAACTGCAGGTTCATGCAAAGCCGTCAAGAGGTGACGCTCTGGAGCTGTCTTTTACGGAAGGCTCAGAGGTCGGTTTACTTGGAATCGAGTTGGAAACACGGCGACGGAACAGGCTTAACGGTATCATTTCAACTCAAACAGATGATTCATTTTCCGTGGCTGTCAGTCAATCTTTTGGAAACTGTCCACAATACATATCCAAACGCGTCTGGCATTCTGCTCTAACGGCCCCCGAGAGCCAAAAGGCAACCAATCATACACGCCTTACCGCATCTATGCAGAATTGGATCAGGACGGCAGATACCCTCTTTCTGGCAAGTGGTTATAGAAAGAAGGGCGAAAGACGAGACAGTGACGGTATGGACATTTCTCACCGGGGTGGTTCGGCCGGTTTTGTTAAAATTGAGACCCCCCAGGAGCTGATAATCCCGGATTATGCGGGGAATAACCTCTTCAATACTCTTGGCAATATTATGATGGATCCAAGGGTAGGGCTGTTGTTTATTGATTTCAAAGGAGGAAGCCTGCTTCAGCTCACCGGAAAAGCAACAATTGACTGGGATTCACCGCATATAGCAGATCACGCCGGTGCCCGACGATTACTGCGTATCAGCATCGAACATATTATCCAGCTTGAAAAAAGCGTGCCTCTCAGATGGGATGAACCTGAAGGGGCTATTCGTGAGTTGCGATTAAAGAACAAAATCAGAGAAAGTGAGGATGTCATCTCTTTTGAATTTGTGCCCCGGGACGGCGGTGACTTGCCTGCATTTAAAGCCGGTCAATATCTGCCAATCGAGTTACCCATAGATGAACATCAATCTTTAGAGCGTACCTATTCGCTCTCTAATGGACCGGGAGGAGATACATACAGAATAAGCGTAAAGCGTGAGGAAAAGGGTTTGGTTTCACGCCTCCTGCATGACAGGCTTTATCCAGGAGATGTAGTTTATGCCCAGGACCCTGAAGGAGAATTCGTCCTCACTGAGAATGTGCAACCGGTAACACTTATTAGCGTAGGAATCGGTATAACACCGATGGTGAGTATGTTGCACGAGCTTGTACAACAAAAAAGGCAGGTCTACTTTATTCACGGGGCGCGTGATGGAGCACACACTCCACTGCTGGCCGAGGTACAGCAGCTCATTGATTCCCATACGAATTCTCACCTGGAAATTGTCTTCAGCAAACCAAGGACAGCTCAAGACAAACAGGGTGAAGGCTATCACCGCTTTGGTCGAATTGATGGCTCTGTGGTCGAAGATTTTGTTCCTGGGCTTGCGGGTGAGTTTTTTGTGTGTGGCCCAAAGGAATTTCTGGTGTCCATAGTCGCTCAGCTTGCACAGCTTGGAGTGAATGAAAAGTATATTCACCAGGAAAGCTTTAAGTGAGCCGTTCTCAAGATACAAATGCCTTACAACAGGGAGTATTATTGGAGATCTACGAGCATAACTTTCAAAATCACAATAACGAAAGCTTTTTCCACCGCTATCGTATTTATCCATAAACCGAGAAGCCAACCTTGAAAAAAGGTTATTTTGGTTCCCAGTTGTAGACGTGCATGGATTAAGCTTGAATTTCAGTTTATTGGTGTTTTGTCAGGTGGTTGAGGGGGTATATTTTTCTAGATACAGGAAGAAACTTAACTTCATGTTTTCTTCATTTGGCTTACATATACATGGCTAACCTCTACTGAACAAGACGTCTCTACAGCCATTATATCTTTAAGGATACCCTGCTGCAGCCTGATCTGTTTTCAGAACAACATACCGGCACACACTACTATAGCCTCCCCCCCCAACTCTTAAAAATCATATTTAAAAAAATATCTTTTTTCCCCCTCACCGGAAGTGATACAATAATTGAAGTCCATATAGTGAAGGACCCTCCGAATCTCAAATTTTCTATAACATCAGGTGGAGCTATGAAGAAACCAGGGTCACCGATTAGAAGAGTCATACCTTGCCTTTTGTTTGCTGCTTGCCTGTTCGGCATGTTCGTGACGGCAGCTAGTGCAACTCAGATAAAAAAGGTTGTGATTATTGTCACAATGCCGGTTCCCACATGTGAAGCTCACCTCGAACACTTTTTATCTCGTTTTACCCAACTTGGATACAAAAATGGTGAGAACCTGGATCTGGTTATAATCAGGGCAAATGGAGATCGACAGTTTGCTGAAAATGAACTTAAAAAGTCAGTCCGGCAGGGAGAGCCCGATGCAGTAGTCACCATTGCAACACTTGCATCCCAGGCGGCGTTCAATGTCTTGAAAGACACCAGCGTTCCAATATTTTTCTTTCAAGTTTCCGATCCTGTAGGGGCCAGTTTGATAAAAAAGATAGGTGCCAAAACTGCATCCAATATCACAGGTCGTGCATTTTCTGTCCCTAACGACATTCGCATCAATCTGGTGATGCGCCTGATCGGTCAAGCTCAAACCAAACGACCAGTTCGTTTCGGATATATCTATTCATCTTACCCGTCAGCTGTTGGGGAATTAAAATCCTTGCAAGTGCTCCAGAGTAAACAACGCGACATCTTTTTTGAACCTTACCTCCTGCAATACAGAAGTGTTCCGGATGGCATTCCGCAGATGATTGAAGAGGTGAAAGCCGGCATACAAACTCTTTCAGATTCTGTCGATTTTTGGTGGCAACCACAAGGGCCCCTGGGGGAACTGGATGTGTATACCGAGATATTACAAAAAAATTCAAATATCCCGATTGCTATAGGACCAACCCTGTCAAGTGTAAAGGATGGAGCATTAATTCACATTACTCCAGACATTGAGGCAAGTGGGAGGGAAAGTGCTGAACTGGTAGACAAAATATTAAAAGGAACACACCCGGGTGATATGCCGGTCACTTTTTCAGCTGCGTTTGATGTTGGTCTCAATATGTCGACAGCTCAGAAATTAAATATTGTTGTTCCACCTGATCTCATCGAACTGGCTGGTGAAAATATTTATCATTAAAGCTCTTTGGTTACCCAGAATGAACCTTTTATCGAACAACGAAGATATACGGCGAAATTGCCGTTTCAGGATGGAAACTCAATAGGAGAATCAACATGGTTCGCACTCTGCAACTTCTCGTTACCTTAATGCTAGCTGCTGGCATTTTTTCTAGTGGGCATTGTGCTGAACCAGTAAAAGTGATATTGCTCGAATCTATGACCCGCCCCCTTGTCCAAGAGAACAGTAATTGGTTTCTGGGGCACATGAGGGTTCTAGGTTACAGAGAGGGAGATAACGTAGAGTTAGAGCGGTTAAACGGGGAAGGTAGTATACAAAAACTCGATAGTCTCATGGAATCGACATTAGCAGAAAAGCGACCAGACCTAGTGGTAACAAACGCCACCATAGCTTCACAGGTTGCACGAAAACATCTTGAAAACACTGATATACCGCAACTATTCTTCGGAGTTACAGATCCGGTTGGTGTAGGCTTGATTACCTCAGTAGGCATTCCAACCCACTCCAATATCTCAGGCATAGTTCACTCACCACCTGTAGACACTGTCTTAGAGTTTGTTTCTAGTTTTTTACGTAATAACGCAGTGTCAAAACCGGTGCGTATAGGCTTTATCCACTCGAACTACCCTTCAAGCAACAAGGATATTGCGCACCTCATAGAAACTGTAGGTGCTCATAAAGATATCGTTTTTATCCCATACAAAATCCCCTATTTGAAAGGTGATTCCAGGAAAAAAGAAATGACTGAAAGAGCGTTTGCAGCAGCTAAGGAGTTGGAAAGTGAGGTTGATTTCTGGTGGCAGCCCCGTGGACCCTTAGGTCTTGATGCTGACTTTACCAAAATGTTAATTGAGGAAACCTCTGTACCCATAATACATACTGCATCAATCGATGCAGTACGAATGGGAGGGCTTCTAAATTTTGGAACACACCCTGAGGCACACGGCCGGGAAACAGCTATACTAGCCGATGCCATTCTAAAGGGGAAATATGTTGGAGATATGCCTGTTTTCCCAACATCCAAAATCCAAATTGCCGTAAACCTGACTACAGCCACAAAATACAAACTCGTTATACCTTCTGAAATTTTGAAAATAGCTGGAGATAACATTTTTCACTGAACAGGATTAGATTTTCTTGCTCAAACCAAGGAGAAATTGGGGTGAATATTTACCAACTCTCAAAATCGCAAACCAAAGTGCACATTATTGTAATGTTATTGTAAGTTGATGAAACTCCATTTTAAAATCATTCTAACCATCGTTCCTCTGGTTCTTATTATCATTCTGGGGCTTGGATTCTGGTCCTATGGGACTGCACGAAAGAACAGCATTGATTCCCTGTTCCAATTCATTGAAACATCACTGGAAGTTCATTTCTTAGCCGAGCTTGAACAGAAGGTACATTTGCTTCAAGATTCTAAAATGGATGGAGTTGACTACTTTGTGGACCACTATAAACAGGAGGTGTTAACAAAATTCAAGGCAGATGCCCAGCGTATTGAGGGAAGTCATATCTTTATTTTCTCTCACACTGGGAAAATGATTTTCTCCTCTGCCCAGCAAAAATCAAAAGACATGGAGAATGCCTGGTCAGATATAGCCATAAAAACCGCAACCACAGGACATACAACTGGACATTTTACTACAGCCCCCTTCCAGAGTTACTTTGCTGCCCACCTTTTTCCGTCTTGGGAGTGGATTGTATTTTTTAGTCTAGAGGACAAAGAATTACATCAATATCTCCAAAAGATGCGACTTACGACAATAATTGTCGCCATTGTTGCCGGGATATCTATTGTTTTCATACTGTTTATAATTTTCAGACAGATTCTTATTCGCCCAATTCAACAACTTCAACTTGCAGCATCGCAAATCGCCAGGCAGCAACCTTCACCCCAGCTTAACACCTCAGCCAAAGATGAATTAGGCCAACTTGCAAGGGAAATGAAGGGAATGGCCGATGCAATCACCTCCTATAATGAAGAACAGTTGCGATTGCAGAACGAACTCCGGCAAAGCAACTTATCGCTCCAGGAGAGTGAAGACAAATTTCGGCGAGCAATCTTGATGGCACCTTTTCCGGTTATGATCCATGCTGAGGATGGGGAAGTTCTGCAGATTAACCACTCGTGGACAGAGTTGACAGGATACACTCATGAAGAAATTTCCCAGATGAGTGATTGGCTGGAAAAAGCCTACGGCCAAAGATCGGCAGATATCGCAAACGCAATCGCTGCACTGTACAACCTAGAATCAAAAACAGATGAAGGAGAATTTGAAATCAGAACTGTGGAGGGAAAGCAGATCTACTGGGATTTTAGTTCCGCACCACTTGGAAAAGAAAAAAACGGAAGACGGCTGGTTATTAGTATGGCCAAGGATGTAACAGAAAGTAAAAACAGTGCAAATGAGAAAAGGATGCTTGAACAGAAGTTAATCCAGTCTCAGAAAATGGAGTCAATCGGTAACTTGGCAGGTGGTATTGCACACGACTTTAACAACATACTTTCCGTCATAATAGGGTATGCGGAGTTGGCTATAGATGAAACCGAGCGCGGATCATCTTTGGATGAATCATTGCAAGAAATTTATACTGCAGGTAACAGAGCACGTGATCTGGTAAAACAAATCCTTGCATTTGCCCGTCAATCTGGCGAGGAGAAGAAACCTCTACAACTCAGCACTATTCTAAAGGAAGTTATTAAATTCATCCGTTCAACTATTCCTACATCCGTCGAGATACACTCTTCTATCGAAAGCTCAGCATTTATATTGGGGAATCCCACTCAAGTCCATCAGGTGTTGATGAATTTATGTACCAATGCAGCCCAGGCAATGAGCGCTGATGACTCCGGTGTTCTGGAAGTGCAACTTACAGAAATCGATCTAGACTTGAATAACCGTTGGCAGAAGTTACACCTTGAACCGGGTAAATATATTGAATTGAGTATCAGTGACACCGGCCAGGGAATAGCACCACAAAACATTGAATCTATATTCGAGCCGTACTTCACTACCAAGAAGGTGGGAGAAGGTACCGGAATGGGTCTTGCAATGGCCAAAGGTATTGTTGAAAGCTACAACGGTGCAATCACAGTAGAGAGTAACCTGGGAAAAGGCTCAACTTTCACTATTTACCTCCCTGTCAGTACGCACAAACAGTGGAGAGACACTTCCAAGGAGAAACAACTTCCAGGTGGTTCAGAACATATTCTTTTCGTTGATGATGAACCAGCAATTGCAAAAATGGGGGTGCGGATTCTTGAGTCACTGGGTTACTCAGTAGTATCAAAAACTAATAGTAAGGAAGCGTTAGAGTTCTTCCAAAATCATCCAGAACAATTTGATCTACTTATAACTGATATGACAATGCCACATATGACTGGGGACAAATTGGCCTCGGAAGTTTTACGAATACGACCCGATATTCCAGTGATCATTTGTACTGGCTATAGTAATCGAATTTCTCCAGAACAAGCACAACAGATTGGGATCAACGGCTTTGCCTATAAACCTCTATCAAAAGCTGACCTCGCAGTCACTGTACGCAGATCACTTGATGCCAGTACCGCAGATTACCATGTGAAATCTTAATATGAAAAGAGCGGCTATAACTTTACCTTCCTGAGTATATTATTCGTCGGAAATGATCCGTAATCGTGCAGATCAACGTTGGCTCGCTCTCGGCCTAGAACTGTAACACAGGCTATCAAACTTAGTGAGGCATGTAATTGATTTTGATGTATCTGGCAAGTGGGGAAATACACTTATCTTATTTTGCCTCAATGGCGTATTCTATCATTTTGTTAATGATCGACTTGCCGCAATAATTGCACCCAAGTTAGCTGAAAGCATTGAATTGACTCTGATTTGTCTTTTCATAGCCATGGTTAATATCGCTTTAGCTGCACCATTTATCCCTCTTTTCAACCGATACATTCCACTGCTGATGGCTCGCAGGCCTGACAAAAAACAAGAAATATTCACTGGTAAATTGGAGAGAAGCCCAGAAGGCGTGAGTGGCTGAAATGCTTTGGCCGGCTTGCATTCTTCACAACTGTCCAGGTGATGTAAAATTGCCATATGATCTTTTCTAGACTACACTCTTGTGGTTGATGAAGAGTGGTAGTTGTTCGTTTTTTTAGGTGACTGACTTTTTTTGCCCTCTTCTACCTAAGCAGCATAAAACCTGAACTATAAAGGAGATATCACATGAATAGAATAATCGTAAAATTTTGGCTGACGTCGCTGTTTGTTCTATGTCATCTCATGTCTGCCCACGCTGCGCTTGATGATGGCTCTGCTCTTATAGTCATTGATGTGCAAAAGGCATTTTCCGAGCCTGACGGGTTTTCTCCTGTTTGTCGTGAGCAGGCAGATAATATGCTCCCTGTCATCAACAGGTTAATCGATCAATTTGCAAAAGCCAGTTCACAGATAATATATATAAAGCAGGAATATGTCAGGGACACAGAGTTCGATAGCAGGTTAAAAATTATAGGAGACCTGCACTTCACGAAAAAACAACCTAGTGCATTTTCAAATAAAGAATTTGAAAATTACTTGAAATCAAAAAACATTACCAAGTTATACGTTGTAGGCCTTGCCGCAGAGTACTGTCTATCTGCGACAGTCTCGGAGGCTCTTAAAAAAGGGTTAGAGGTAACAGTTATTGGCGATGGCGTTGCAGCAAAAATGTGCTCATCATTACAGGATGAAATCGAATCTTATAAAGATAAAGGGGCTCAAGTTGTACTCTCAAAAGATATTAGATAGCTGACTATAATGGAATGTGTGGAGAGGTTACCTGTAACAATGAAATGTAAGCCTGTCTGAATATTTCTTCAAAAATGGAATAGTACGAATTTCTGTCAAAATGAGGTGTTGACCGTTACAGGTTATACTCAAGAAATGTGAAATGTCCGGGAATCCTCAGGGGAGAGAATATGCGAATCGCGGGATTGATCAGAATTTTACTCATGAGTATATGTTTAATAAGTTCCGCCAGTGCCGAGGAACTGATTGAACTCAAAGTTGCAGGGGGTATATCGCATAAGTCGCTCTTATTTCAAAGTGGTTTGTCTAGGGCGGTGGTGTTAGTGCATCAATCGGGAAAAACTGCGGAGAGTTGGCGACAACTCGCCACTGTCCTTGCTGATCGGGGTGTCACATCTCTGGCTCTTTTCTCTATATCACCAGACGATGTGGCGGCTGCAGTCCGCTATCTGGAGATGAAAAAGTTTGAGGAAATCACCTTAGTCGGTGCCAGTTTAGGCGGATCTGCGATTACCCAGGCATTGGCAGCGAATACCTTTGATACTGTCATCAGTGTAGTGTTACTTGCCCCAGCCACCGGGCCGGCGATGACATCAGCTGCAATCAAGAAGATGATCATCGTTGCTAAATCGGATTTCTATAAATCCAGAGCCTACACAAGTTTTGAAGAAGCTGTTAAACCAAAAATCTTGAAGGAGTACGATGGGACAGAGCATGGACAAGCCCTGCTAAATGGATTTTACTCTCAACAGGTGCTGCAGGAAATTTTCAATTTTCTAGATATCCCCACTGGGGATGGTTGACGTTTATCTACTCTAGTATTTCAGAATTGAGTGAAAAACGACTCAAATACTCATCTCAAATTAATTATGTATGGCCAAATACAACGATTAGTCGTTTGAGAAAACTCTCAACAACTTAGCCCTTCTTCCCCGCAGCACCAACCATGACGGTACTGGTGGGCACAAGGTGTAGAGTATCAATGGCTGAACACTCCCCCTTGAAAACTCTGCCTGTTTGACAAGTTTTTTCAAATGAATAACAGGTTTGGTGATCAGGTTATACAGTTGCCCATCTACCCCCGCGGGCACCTTTGTGTCAGCATTAATTTTCAGGCCGATCATATGGGGGGTGTATCTCTTTGGTCTAAATACGTCGACCTGGCAAGCCCAGCTCAGCCAGGGGAATTCGTGTCTGGTGGAACATTCAAAATTGGCGAAGTGAGTACATCGCCTGGTATCCCGGCGATAGAATTTTTTGATCAGATAATTTCCTTTGCTGATATCTGGTCTACAGAATCTCAGCAACTATTAGAAATGATTGCTGAATCAAAAACCATGTTCCAGCGAGCCAGGCGCTTAACTCCTTCTTTCTGGAGTTCCAAGGGCACGAATCTGGAAAACCACCCCTTCTCACAAGAGCAACCGACACTGTTTACACCACCAGTAAACATATTAGCCCAAACCAGTCGACTGCTCAACTTAGTTACTATTTTAGACACATAGCTCAGATTTTTACTAGAATTTAACTCCTCTTTTTCCTTGTCAAATTGTGGATTTTTTGAAAACAGGACAGGGCCCTCGCAAACGAAATTGACGTTTCGAAGATCACCTTTGACAAACCGACGAGGGCATATGATAATGACAGTAACAGTATTTCTATCAGTGCAAAAATCTTAGCATTAATGGAATTGACCAGTATGAGAAAAATCTGGAAAAGGCGAATTTTCACAGCATGTATCATTGGTGCACTCTTTGTTCTTGCAGGCAAGTATTACCGTACTCAGCAGATTGATAACGTTGAAGACATATTGAGTGAAATAGCGGTTTTTGCCTCAGAGCCCCTGTGGCATTACGATATAAATGCCATAGAGGAGTATTTCAAGCTCATATCTGAAAAAAACAACTTTAGCTCTCTCCAGGTAATAGATGTCAACAACCTAAATATATTAGAACTTTCCAACAGTCAGACAATAAAAATTACACGCCTGCTGTCACGTACCGGACTTTTGCCGGAAATGTATTTTGAACATGATATCTTGTATGAAGATCAAGTAATTGGGAAAATCCTCGTCGAGTGGGTAGATGACTCCGTCTACTTTTACGTATACATTTTTATTGTCGCAGTTCTCCTCTATATAATTTTGCAGCTTTACCTCAGTACGTCTGACGCCAAGGCCTCCCTTGAAGAACAATTTCAGGAGGTGAAAGAACAAAAAGAGTATATCGAAAGACTCTTCAATATTGTGCCGGAAGGGCTTATCACGCTGGACAGGCACAACAACACGGTAAATGTAAACACCTCCTATCGGTCTATGGTTAAAGAGTGGGCACAAAGGCGGAGCATCCCGATCACGCAGGCGGAAGATGAGTTCGTGAGCGAACTCGTTGAGCAAAGCTCTCTCAAGCCGAAAGGACAATACACATTATCCCAGGACCACCAGTCAGTAATAATAGAGTATACATTGGCAGAATTTCAGTCATCTCAGAATGCATCAAAGCTGTTATCCATACGTGATATTACCCGGTTTAAATCGCTGGAAAGACAGCTCGTCCAGGCCCAGAAACTGGAATCTGTTGGTCGACTGGCTGCCGGCATCGCCCATGAAATCAACACCCCAACACAATATGTACTGACGAACATTGATTTTATCGATGAAGCTATAGGTGACATTACAGAGATGCTTGAGCCGGTAGAGAAGTTTATTGCAATGGAATTGGACGGAAAGGTTCAAACTGCCCAGAACCAGATAATTGAAAGCCTGGCTAGTGCGGACTGGGAATACCTCAAAGATGAAATGCCAGATGCCATTTCCCAGGCAAAGGAGGGAATCGAGAGAGTCTCTAAAATAGTCCTGGCGATGAAAAACTTCTCCCATCCATCCGGTACCAACCTGGAGAATCATGATGTTAATCAGGCTATTGAAACGACTGTCTCGGTCGCAAGAAACGAGTGGAAATATGTTGCGGAACTCAATCTGAACTTAGATCAGTCCATCCCTCAAATCCCATGCTACCTCGATGAATTAAATCAGGTCTTTCTTATTATGATCGTCAATAGCGCTCATGCCATCGCTGATAAATACGGAGAGGGAGGAGGCATCCAGGGCGTGATTGCTATTGAGACAGCAATACGAGACAATAATCTGGTCGTCACGTTTCGTGATAACGGTAATGGCATATCCCCGGAGGATAAAGGGAAGATCTTTGACCCCTTCTTCACCACAAAAGCGGTAGATAAAGGTACAGGTCAGGGGCTAACGATAGCACATGATATTGTCGTCAAAAAACATAAAGGTGAAATTAAGGTAGATTCAGAACCAGGAAAAGGTACCGTGTTTGAGGTCATTATTCCCAAGAATGGCTCAAACGACGCCGAAAAGGAGTAAATAAGTTCCCCCCCTGGACATGGGGTTTATTTATAGCTGACTCAGTTTTTTTCGATTCAATACGCGCTTTTATCCGGAGTCAATTGTTGATCATTACGTCAAATTTGCACACAACTGAGAAGCCCTTGCTGCTCGGCTTTTCAGGCTGGTTGAAAATGATGGGTAACCAGAAACAATTTTCTACTACAGGGAGTAACAGATGAGAATAGTAATCGGCTTGTATCTGATGATCAGTGTAGTGGCAGTTTCTGCCTATGCAAATGAGATTGACGTCTCTGTCCTGATAGCCTCAAAACAGAGAAACGCCTACCATAAGACGTTTAGTGATTTCTATCAGGAAACCGGAATAAAAGTGAATACAATCGCTCTATCAGATACAGCGTATAAACAGAATATTTCTGAGTGGTTACTGGAGGGAAAAGACACTCCTGATGTTTTATATTGGCAAGCGTCACAGCGTTTATATCATTTTGCAAAACTGGATGTTATTCATCCAATAACAGATCTCTGGAGTAAGAATAATTTTGATGAAAATTTTTCACATGTCAAAAGTGGAGTGACATACAATAATGAAATTTATGCACTTCCCTTTGCCTATTATCACTGGGGTGTTTTTTATAAAAAATCTCTGATTGCAAAATTTGGCGGAACTCCCAAGAACTGGGAGGAGTTCATTGCACAATGTGAAAAGTTGCAAGAGGCTGGAATTACTCCGATTGGTATTGGCACAAAAAATAATTGGCCAGCTGCAGCCTGGTTTGACTACCTAAACCTCAGGATTAATGGACTGGACTTTCACCAACAAGTTTTATCTGGTGAAATCTCTTTCTTTGATGAACGCGTGCAGAATGTACTGAGTGAACTGAAGAAACTGATCGATCAAAAATTCTTTCTCTCGAACAAAAAACAACTCGCATGGGATGAAGTACTCCCCTTATTATACCGCGATCAAATTGGGTTTACATTAATCGGTAATTTTGTCACCGGTAAGCTGCCAGAACTGTTTAAAAAGGATATTGGCTTTATACCGTTTCCCACTATCGATCCATCAATCCCTCTCTTTGAAGAAGCCCCCATGGATGTATTTATGATTGCCAAAAGTTCAAAAAAAATCAAAGAAGCGGAAATGTTTATTCAATACATCGCCCAAGCCGATGTTCAGTCCAAACTCAATGAGGCACTTGGTTACCTTCCTCCCAATAAAAAGGGAACAGCGAGCAGCGATATGTTCATCCAGGCAGGTGAAGCACTGTTAAAAGAGGCAGAAGGTGTCTCACAGTATTTTGACAGAGACACAATACCAGCTTTCGACAAGATAGTCGTACCGCTTTTAGCGGATTTTCTCGAAACGGGTGATATACAGGCAGTTACCGAAAATCTTGAGAAGGCAAAGAAACAAGTGTTCAAGAAATAGGCATTTACCCTCGTCAAAGTGGTGGGTGGGGTGACAAGTCGTTGCGTTCTATGTTTTCCCTAAAATAATCAGCACAATGGTACAGTTCCGCAGGAACAATCAGCGCCGTAAACGATATTTGCTCATTCGTGAAAAAACAAACGGTATCAAGAGATACAGGAATGCCCTGCTCCACATGTTAACATTGCCAAGGAAGATTCATAGTTTATCCATCCACTTATTTTTTTTGTTTGGACTCCCGTTTAAACATTCCACAAAATAGACATTCGATATCCAAACTTCCCCACACGCTCGTATCGATGCCCCATTTCCCCTATCTTTATTAAAATTTTGAAGCTACTCCCCCTGTCGTACTCAGACTTTGCGTATTTTTACACATTCACATTTTCCCAAGAACAGAAAAATTACGATAAAAACAATTGATTAGCGCGAACCACTCGGGTAACACTTTTATACAATTTGTGTTATTTTTTCTTGACAACGAGCCCCCTTCACACTAGTAACACAAATATAAAATTAGTATTACTAGTGATTACATAGTCTCGTATAATTTTTCAGATACACTCTAACATTTTAGATTAACTAAAGAATTATGCTATGAAACGAACAGAAGTCCTTCGGTCGATTGATCTCGAGCAACTTGATTATATTCAACAGAAAATCGAGGTTGTCTGTGACAATGTGCACCAGTTACCGGTTGGATTCGCCTTTGCGGGGAAGATGTTCCCGGTAAACAGAATTCTCTGTCGCTGTAAAATTGCCGAAGATCATTTGGGACATGGTTACCTAGTGGAGGTTGGTGTCGGAAATGTATTCTATCTATACAATCAGACAGAATGCTATCACAGTAGTGAGCTTACTGATCCCAGTATTTGGGTGCTTTGCTTCAGGGTTTTGAAGGACCAGGAATTAATGCGATTGTTTTTGGAGGATCGAAAGATGTTAGCAAATATTGCACTAAAGCGGGTGGTTGACTTTCACGGTCATGTTTGTCCTGAGCTTGTTCTGGGAAGTAAGTTCTGCGAATTTGTCCAGCATCTTCCGGGTGAGAATGTTCTCGAAGACAACAATTTTTCTGTTCTTGCCGAAAACAGCACTTCCGCCCTCGATGCGATTCAGATTCTTCTTGGGGTGACCGTCGGTAACCAGCGCCTCATGGTCATGGACTATGGCAAACATAATTACACACTCTATAGCCGGCACAAGGATACAGGTTGGATTTTCAGGTTGAAAGCTATGAATTTCGGCGATGAGGAATCCTTTCACTGGTTGGAGGGAAAAATCATTAACAATAGTGCCCTATTGGAGGACATTGTCTCATTCCAAAAGTTAATAGACGAACGCGTTCGTCGAATATTGGCCTTATCGCCAGAGGAACTTTTCATCCTTGAGCCGACTCAGTGTGCACAGCAACAACCGCAGGAATCGACGAGTCTCTATACTATTTGTGCGATGTGCGGTCAGCAGGTTCTTGCCACTCGCTGTATAGAGCGCCGTGACAAGATCTTGTGCCAGCCCTGTTTTCAGAAGGAAGCACCGGGATGCATTCACTATGGCATACAGTAAAAGCACCTGCACCTTCAATTATGGATGTTTATGATCGTGATCCTCTTGGTCATGGTCGTGTTGGTGTTCATGGACATGTTGGTGGGAGTGTTTGCCGTCGCTCATAGAGGGTCTCCTTTTTATTATGGTTGTTAGGAAAATACTGATTTTGCAACATAAACATACATCCTAGAGGGCATATGCAAGAATTATTTTGGATGGATAAAAAAATCGTCAATGGACAGTTGGTATCAATAATCAGTTGGTTTTTTTATTAAAATTTAAGGAGGATCTTTTAATGTTGCGTCTTTTCCTACGCTTTCTCTCTGGCTTATTCATTATTTTTTTTGCGGCGACGCCCCAGGCTTTCGCCGACAAAGATACGCTGATCTATTCATGGTCATCAAATGTAGGGGAACTGAACCCACACTTGTATTCCCCAAATCAGATGTTTGCCCAGGCTCTGCTCTACGAGTCGCTTGTCAAATATGGCGAGGGCAACAAGGTACTGCCCTGGTTGGCTGAAGAGTGGACCATCTCTTCCGAGGGAAAGGTCTATACTTTTCAATTGCGAAAGGACGTTACATTTTCCGATGGCACCCCTTTTAATGCCATAGCTGTTAAGAAAAATTTTGAGGCGGTCATGATGAACCGTGACCGGCATAAGTGGCTTGAGCTTGTGGCCCAGATCGACAAGGCTGAAGCTGTCGACGAGTTTACCTTCCGCTTGACGATGAAAAACGCCTACTATCCGACCCTGCAGGAACTCTGCCTGATCCGCCCCTTGCGCTTTATGAGTCCGGCAGCCATGCCGGAAGACGGCAATACCTCAAAAGCAATAAAAAAGGCTGTGGGCACCGGACCCTGGAAGTTGATTGAGAGCCGTAAGGGCGAGTTCGACCTGTTTGAGCGCAACGACAATTACTGGGGTATCAAACCAAAGTTTAAAAACCTGCTGGTCAAGGTGATTTCCGACCCGACCACCAGAGCAGTCGCCATGGAGACAGGGGAGATAGATTTGATCCATGGGGCTGCTGGTCATGGCAGCGGTCAGATAAGCCTCGATTCGTTTGAACGTTTCAACACGATGCCTGATTATGTTACACAGGTTTCCCAACCTCTGGCCAGCCGAGTGCTGGCGATCAACTCAAAACGTGGGCCGACCGCTGACCTTAAGGTTCGTCAGGCCATCCAACATGCGGTGGATAAGGATGCTCTGGTCAAAGCAATTTTTTACGGGGTCGAGCAGAAGGCCGACACCCTGTATTCCGCGGATACACCCTACTGTGATCTCGGCCTGAAACCGTACCTCTTTGACAGACAGCAGGCTGAAAAACTCCTGGATGAAGCTGGCTGGAAACAGAGCGCAGATGGAGAGAGCAGGCACAAAAACGGCAAGGAGCTTACCATCGATTTCTGTTTTGTCGGCAATGATGCCCAACAAAAGGCTATTGCCGAAGCGATTCAGGGAGATCTCAGAAAAATCGGCATAAAAATAAATATGATCGGTGAAGAACCTGACTCCAACAAAAACCGTCAGAGGACCGGCGAATTCGGCATGGTTTTTAACGAGACCTGGGGTGCGCCGTACGATCCCCACTCCTTCTGCAGTTCCATGCGAACACCATCACACGCCGATTATCAGGCCCAGATCGGTTTACCCATGAAAACAGAGATCGATGCCAAGATCGGCCAGGCCTTGCTGTCCACAGATGAGGCAGAGCGACAGGAACTCTACAAATATATCCTCACTAACCTCCACGAGCAGGCGGTGTATCTGCCCCTTACCTATGTGCGGGGAGTCATCGTCCATAAAAAAGGTCTTAAAGGGGCTCGATATGGCCAACTCAAAGCGGAAATACCTTTTGAGTTGATTGAAAGAGATTAATTTTACCGAGCTCGACCAGAAGGAGAACATATATAATGCTGCGGTTTATAGTTCGACGCTTATTGCTTCTCATACCCATTATGTTTGCAGTTTCAGTGGTGGTTTTCTGTATCCTGCGCTTAGGACCGAATGACCCGGCCATGTCCTATCTGCGGTTGTCGCAGATTCCACCGACGGATGAGGCTCTTGCCACGGCCAGAGAATTTCTCGGTTTGAACAAGCCTCTGCTCACCCAGTATATTGACTGGATAGGCAAGGCTCTCAGGCTCGATTTCGGAGTATCTTACGTCACGCACCGACCTGTATTGCCGGAGATACTGTACTATTTTCCCGCGACACTGAAACTGGCCGGCATCGCTCTGCTGTTGACGCTGCTGATAAGTATTCCACTCGGAATGTGGGCAGCGCTCAACAAGGATCGGTGGCCGGACCATATCACCCGCGGCCTGGCATTTTTCGGAGTATCGATGCCTAATTTCTGGTTGGGATTCCTGCTGGTGACTGTGTTTTCTCTCTGGCTGCACTGGCTACCGCCGATGGGACGGGGAGGCCTATCCCATATGATCATGCCGGCCATCAGTCTGGCGCT
This sequence comes from Desulforhopalus glucosivorans, assembly GCF_054397165.1. NCBI lineage: Bacteria > Pseudomonadati > Thermodesulfobacteriota > Desulfobulbia > Desulfobulbales > Desulfocapsaceae > Desulforhopalus > Desulforhopalus glucosivorans. Next base: position 4,605,622 of record NZ_AP044854.1, on the reverse strand, counting down.
GATGTCAACCTGCATCAATATTCGTTTAATCAGGGCCAGCATGCTGGAGAACCTCAACGCCCGCAGTGTCCTCTATGCCCGTGCGCGAGGGCTTCGTGAGCGGACGGTAGTAGGGGTTCATGTCTTTAAGAATTCGCTTATCCCGGTGATCACTGCCGTCGGCATGCACGTGGGCGAACTCCTTGGGGGAGCAGTAGTGGTCGAGTCCATTTTTTCCTGGCCGGGGGTGGGCCGTTTTGCAGTCTCATCCATCTACAATCGGGACTATCCGGTTATGCAATGCTTCCTCCTCTTTATGGTTATCATTTTCGTGGTTTGCAATTTGCTGGTTGACATCTGCTATGCTGCACTTGATCCGCGAATTCGCCTGGCCGGGGAGGAAAATATATGAAAGTTATCAATCGACTGTTGCGACGGAATTCCTCTCGCCTGGCGCTGCTGCTGGCCGGTGTAATACTCCTGGCAGCACTCTTTGCACCACAGATAGCACCCTACGATCCCAACAATGTCATGTTGGAGTTGAAACTGCAGCCACCCAGTGGCGCCCATTGGCTGGGAACCGATCACCTTGGCAGGGACATCCTTTCCCGGCTCATCTACGGCGCGCAGGTATCAGTAGGTACGGTATCGGCAATCATTGTCTGCATCCTTGCTCTGGGTTTTCTTGTCGGCTGTTTTTCCGGTTATGCGGGAGGCAAAATAGATGCCTTTCTGATGCGACTCTGTGATGTCTTCCTCACTTTCCCTACCTTCATCCTTGCAATGTTTCTCATTGGTATTTTAGGCACCGGTCTGACCAATGTGGTAATTGCCATTGTTCTCACCCATTGGGCGTGGTACGCCCGTCTGATCAGGGGGTTTGTCCTGTCACTCAAAAACCGGGAGTATATTCTGGCTGCACGGGTGTCGGGAGCTTCCAGGGCAAAGATCGTCCTGCAACATATTGTCCCACCTGTGTTTGCCCAGTTGGTGATTCTGGCCACCCTGGACATTGGCCATATGATACTGCACGTCTCCGGCCTCTCTTTTCTCGGGTTGGGAGTGGCCCCGCCCACACCTGAATGGGGAGTGATGATCAATGACGCCCGTCAATTCCTGTGGACCAATCCGGGCCTGATCGTGTTTCCCGGGGTGATGATCTTCATTACGGTCATGTCCTTTAACCTCTTGGGAGACGCACTCCGCGATGCCCTTGACCCTGCAGTGGAGGAAAAGTCACTATGAGTTGCACCACAACCATTCTCTCAATTGACGGACTGCAAGTCTCGCTTTGCCGCCAAAACTGCCCTGACCGTCATCTGGTCAGCGACATCAGCTTCGATGTGGTCAGGGGAAAAGTGACCGGTTTGATCGGCGAATCGGGCAGCGGGAAATCTCTGACCTGCCTGGCGGTGATGGATCTTCTGCCCCAGACTCTTCGACGCAGCAACGGTCAAGTCAGCATGGCCGGTACACCACTTCAGGAAACCAGCTCTTCTTTGCGCTGTTTCCGGGGAAAACAGGCGGCAATGGTCATGCAAAATCCGATGACCTGCTTCGATCCGATCTTTACCATCGGCCACCATATCACTGAAACTTTGCACGCCCATGGTATGGAGATTTGCCGAAATACCGATCTGATACGTGCAACCTTGGCCGATCTTGGTTTCGATCAACCGGATGAAATCCTCACCGCCTATCCTTTTCAATTGTCAGGTGGCATGCTGCAAAGGATCATGGTCAGCCTTGCCCTGCTCCTGGAAGCGGAACTGCTGATCGCCGACGAACCCACCACCGATCTGGATGTGATCGTCCAGGCCCGCATCCTTGACCTGATCGATCGCCTCAGAAAAGAGAAAAACATCGGTGTATTGCTGGTTACCCACGACCTCAGTGTCATCGCCCGGCTTGCGGACGAGGTGCTGGTTATGCAGGAGGGCAAGCTTGTCGAGTCAGGTCCGGTTGCCGAGATTTTCGCCCATCCGGATAAGGATTATACGCGGTCGCTGCTGTCAGCGCATTTCAGCCTGTACGGTAAAAATATTGGTTGGGAGGCGACGCTGTGAACCTTCTAGAAGTCGAAAAGGTAACAAGAAGATACTATCGGGGTGGCTGGTTCAGCAGGCGAGAAGAGGTTAAAGCTCTCACCGGTATTTCCCTCGCTGTCAAAGAGGGGGGCAGTGTCGGCGTCATTGGACGAAGTGGTGCGGGAAAGAGTACTCTGGGGCGATTGATTCTTGGGCTCGAACGCCCAAACGAGGGTATTATTCGCTATCGCGGCAAAGATCTTCGCCAATTCTCCAGGCAGGAATGGAGAGAGTTTCGAGGTGAAGTACAAGTTGTTTTCCAAAACGCCCTCGGCTCTGTCAATCCACGCTGGCAGGTGCTAGACATTATTGCTGAACCCATTCGTAACAGTAAGCGCTGGCCCAAAAAAGATGTTGTGCCAAGGGTGTTGTCACTCATGGACATGGTTGGGCTTGATCCGCTTGACATGGATAAATATCCCCATCAGTTCAGCGGCGGTCAACTCCAGCGAATCTGCATCGCCAGGGCGCTGTCAGTTCAGCCACGCCTCATCGTTTTAGATGAGGCGGTCTCCAGTCTGGATATGCTCATTCAGGCCCAGATATTAAAACTGCTCCGCGACCTGCAACAGGAAACAGGGGTTTCCTATCTCTTTATCTCCCATGATATCAGGATAGTTGCCGGTTTTTGCGACGAAGTTGCAATTATGGACAGGGGGCGTATCTCTTCAAAGGTCAATGACTTATCTCTGGCCGAAAAATCCAGTGACCCAGTTCTCAGGCAACTGGCCAATTCGATTCTGCCCGCATGGCCGAGACTGGCAAACTAAACATTCAGGTATTGACGATCAGCCATCCCTAGTGACACAGCTAACAGGCTATGTCACTACCCCAAAGCACAACAGTTTTCCGTTACTCTTCCAAAGCGTTTATATTCTCCCCTCCCAGAATGAAGGTCATTTGGGAGCACTTAAACTATTTCACATGGCAATATTCTTCACCAGAATGTGTCAGGCACTATGCTCAATACTAACTGGCTATCAATTCGAGATTTTGAATCAAAACTACTGAATTGGTTTTTAACAACCAATGCGAAATTCCCATATGTAATCTAATTTTTTAGAAGAAGTAGTTCACTCCCAATGAATCGTTCCTTTTGATAAATGTCCCATTTATACAATCCTTTCTTTTTAAAGATCTGTATCTTTTCAGTCAGCGATAATCTTTTGTAAAGATCATCTCATACTAGGTTCACACCAGAATATCTGCACTCTGGTGAATTGTTCATGCTAAACGAATGCGTAAATGAAAAAGACAGACAACAATAAGGCTCTCTTATTAGCTGTTCCCACGATACTTCTTTTGTGCCTTTCCGGTTTATTACCTTTGGTCACGATAGTAAATGTTTCAATGCAGGATGTTTTCAGCCATGAAAATCGGGTATGGGTCGGTTTTGAATGGTACCGTGAAATACTCTGGTCGAGTGATTTTACAGAGAGTCTTTGTCGCAGCCTGTTCTTTTCATTTATTGTTCTAATTCTGGAAATTCCACTTGGGATCATTGTTGCTCTTTCAATGCCAAAAAGCAAAAAATGGCTCGCACCATGCCTGATAATACTAGCTCTTCCTCTAGTTATTCCCTGGAACCTCATACCGGTGATCTGGAAAATCTATCTTCAAAGCAATATAGGAAGTCTCTTACAGAATATACTCGCCGGAGAGCTCTTGGACTGGAAATTTAACCCACTACATACTTGGTTGATTATTCTGCTAATGGACATCTGGCACTGGACGAGCCTGGTCACGCTTCTCTGCTACTCCAGCCTGAGTGTTATACCTGAGGCGTACTACCATGCTGCCTGCATTGATGGTGCCTCCAGATGGCAGGTGTTTCGTTTTATTGAGCTTCCCAAGATGCGTAATGTTCTGTTCATGGCCTTACTACTCAGATTTGTCGACAGTTTTATGCTCTACACAGAAGCGTTCAGATTCAATGCCGGCGGGCCAGGTGATTCAACGATGTTTCTGGCAGTTGATCTTGGCGAGGATATCTTTGCATTTAATTATGGCCCGTCTGCAGCCCGGTCTATCATCTGTTTTCTCATTATTCTGACAGTTGCCTGGATCTTTTTTCAGACACGAAAACCAACCGAACGGTATACATGAACATCAAACTGAACATCATCTGATATGCGAACAGAGCAAAACAGGCAGCAACGAGTGAAGTCATCACTGAGACGTATTCCCTTTATCATGTATCTGATGTTTCTAGTTTTACCTCTCATTCCAGCTGTTGTATTGAGTTTTCAAGCAACCCTGGATCATCCGGAAGCCATGCAGGGGCAGTGGACTATTATTAATTTCAAGCATGTGCTTCAGAGTGCACAACTCATGGGCTCTATCGGTAGTTCTGTGAGCTATGTGACACTCAATATCATCTTTTCGATTGCCGTAGCGCTACCAGCCGCATATGGTTTCTCACGATACAGATTTTTTGGAGATACATATCTATTTTTTGCCTTCATTGCCTGCCGAATTACACCACCAGTTGTTCTGGTTCTTCCAGTTTTTGAGCTTTTTTCCTCCCTCAGGCTTATTAACACACCTGCAGGTATTGCATTGGCCCATTGTCTCTTCAATATTCCTGTATCAATCTGGATTTTGGAGAGCTTTATTTCCGCTGTACCTCAAGAACTTGATGAAACGGCTTTTCTCGAAGGGCACTCACTTTTGAGCTTTTTCATACAAAAACTCATACCTGTCATAGCACCCGGAATTGGAGTCGCCTGCTTTTTCTGCTTCATGTTTTCCTGGGTTGAGGTGGTTTTTGCCAGAATACTCACGGTCACAAACGGTAAACCGATCAGCATGGCAGTGTATAACCTCTTTGGATTTGGGACAGATATCGGATTAGTCATGGCGATGACCCTGATATCTATCTTGCCAGGAGCTATACTCATCTATTTTGTTCGCAATCACATAGCCAAAGGGTTCACAATCGGCTGAACATAAACCATCTAAACACTTGCGCAGCTGAGTTTTACGAGGTACCGCTGCCAGCATGGAGGCACATTCAATGACCAGTGTCAGAGCAGTTCAACGAATATCTTTTATTGATGTAGCACGATTTTACGGCATCCTTCTTGTCTATTATGGCCACTTTATTGAGAGCATCATGAAAAAGGAAGTCGCCATTGCAGCGTCACAATACAAGTGTATCTATAGCTTTCATATGGTGCTGTTCTTCATTCTGGCAGGCTATGTGGCAAAGGATATCACCCTGGAGACAAAGGCCTGGAGGTTTATACGTGATCGGTTATATGGGCGTATAGTTCCATATCTGTTTTTTGGCGGACTCCTTATCATCCCTACGTTTTTTATTACCGGTAACCATGCCTCTTTGGATCTCTCGTCATGGGGAGCATATAAATGGGCGTTACTTGCGACAGTAAAGCTTGGTTTGCCCGCTTTTAATATTCCAACATGGTTTTTGCTCTGTATCTTTGCTGTTGAAGTCATCCACCTGTTAATTGGGCGTCTGTTTTCCACCACCCTGCGAATAGGTGCTGGTATTGTCATTTTTTATATTGCTGGATGGTGGTTCTGTACTACTTTTGATCTATATAACCCCGTTAAAGGCAGATTGTTTTCCTATTTCTATTTTCAGGAAGGCCTTGTTGCCTACAGTTTTTTCCTCCTGGGGCGATTGCTGAAGCGAAAGGATCTGTTTAATTCAGCCGGAACATTCAGCAAACTGCAGTTACTCTGGGCGATTCCCCTTGGTCTGATTGTCTTGTTCACCTATGACCTCAATAAGGGACAATTCAGCTTTTCTCCATATGATGCCGTTGTTATCCTCTTCTCTTCCCACGGACACATCCTCTGGTTTGCTCTTACTGCTACAGCAGGAAGTCTATTTATCTTGGTTCTTGCCCGCTGCACCAAATCCTCTCCCCTTATCAACTATCTTGGGGGCAACACTCTCATCCTTTTAGGGCTCAATGGTGTCTTTTATCATTTTGTAAATGATCGCCTCGCAACGATAATTGCTCCGAAGTTCTCAGGTGTGGTTGAGCTTACTCTTATTGGAATACTCGTTACCGCGATAAGTGTTTTCCTGGCTTCTCTGGCAATACCTGTGTGCAACCGGTATATCCCCTGGCTGGTTGGCCATAAACCGGGAAACCGACCGACGCCATTTGTCACTGAGAAGCGGGAATATACTGAAACGCTAGAGAAGGAGTATGTTGCTGAAAACAGATAAGTAAGGCAGCCGTAATTTTGACTGGAGTCAAAGCAGATCAAGCCCGTTTTTTATAAAGGAAGTAGGCGTAGTTTTATAATAGCGTTTGAATTCTCTGTTGAAATGGGCCTGATCATAAAATCCGAGTTTAAAACTGAGCTCACTCAAATCGAGGCCTGGGTGAAGTTGCAGCATTCTCTTCACCTGGGTCAATCTCAAGATATTGGAAAAGTTTTTCGGTGAAATACCGACATGTTGTGCAAAAAGTCTTGAAAGCTGTCGCCTGCTCACTCCATGGGTTTCAGCCAGATCCTGAACTGATACGACAGGGTTTTCATAGAGCTGATCAATAACACGACTAACCAGTCGACTTCTTTGTCTTTCACTTTGAACTAGTCCCCTGAAAAATGCTTCGAGGACTATTGCCCGCTCCATCATGGTGCTCGCCTCGGCGATCTGCTCAATCAATTGTTGAGATCTGGAAGGCCAGATATCGCCAAGATTGATGATCTTATCCGTCAGCTCAACGCCGGGTATTGCGAACAGGGTAAAGATATCACCAATTGTAAATGCCCCCCCGAAGACAAACTCTTTTTTGGTGAGAACACCATTCCAGGTACCTCTGTTGAGGCCAAACAGGTACACACCGGTATGACCAATCTGAAAATTGACGCTGATGCAGAGGTGACCATGGGGATAGATAGGGAACTCAATATCATGGGTCCCGTACCTGTTGTACATCTGGAAGAATTCCTTGAACAGATACGCATCAGAGGGACTCATTCTGAGCCAAAGGTGCTGGACACCCTGTGACCACCAATAGCGCAAAGGCTGATGGTGCGGGGTTGAAGGCTGAGTTGTGTTTGATTCCCCAATAATTAAACGTTGTATCCGCCCATACATAATTTTAAGCCTCTATCTAACAACCCTCAAATCGAAGTTGGAAACACTCGTGTTGTCTGATGATCAAAAGAAAACAACTTTATCATGTATTCTCTGTTTACTGCACCAGGAACACAGTTAACAAAGCATGTATCATTTTATAATTGCAATACTATTCTTCACTAAGGAGATAATTGAACGAGGTCGATTCAAGTTATATTGCCTTGGCATGTCAGGAACTATGCAGAAAGAACAAGGTTATGCGTCTCTTGAGGGCTCTGGTGGAGGCTGAGGCTACTATCGCCGGTCTTGGAGTCGGCCTCGTGCACGTATGATCGCACTTGATACATTTAATAATAAGCATCTGCCGCACCGCATGGATTTGAGCTAGACGACAGTATTTGTGAGTTAATTGCTCCAAAAAATCTCGACCTTCACCTTTCTTCGCTTTTACTTCAATAGTGGTTGAAGAGATTATGATATTTTCTGCCCTCTTCTCCGGTAATATGAAGATAAAGCACGCCTCAATCAAAAGATTTACCCTACCAACAATAAATGTTCCTTAATCCAGGCAAGCTTAGATGTTTCCAGGCAGAGGAGGATCTGAGACGTACCGAAAATTACACTAACGTAATATGTTAATATAAAACAGAAAAACAGGTTTTGTTACGTATACCCAAAGACAAGGTCAAAATGAGGAGAGTGGCAACAGTCTTTACACAGTATAATCAATATGCAAGAGGACTAACGAGTGAACCAGTAAATAGTTAGGATGAGAAAGTACAATTACAAGAAAAGACCAGAGTAATATATCAATATTTTCGACAACATAAGCAGATAAGTAAGATTTTCACCCTCCTTACAAGGGAAATGCATAAAATGACATTTCCCATGTATTATTAGGAGGATAAACCGATCTAAAACTTCAAAAGCGGTTTCATTTTCTTCAAAGTCTTCTCTCCAATCCCTTTTACATTGAGCAGGTCGTTTGCCGACTTAAATTTCCCATTCGCTTTACGGTATTTTATGATTGCATCCGCAGTGGCCGGTCCGACACCAGGAAGCTGAGTGAGGGTCTGTTTATCAGCAGAATTTATATCTACCTTTGAAGCTGCTTTAGTTGTTTGCTTAGCCGATTTGGCGGTTTTAGATACGGTCGATTTTGTATCACTGGACGCTGCAAAGCTGGTATCAGGAGCTCCTGCAAAACAAAGAGATAATGAAAAAACAAGTGCAAGACAGAGGTTCAGCATTTTCATAGTACACTCCTTTCTGAGTATAAAATATTTAAATATACAACTGCCACATACCATATGTGACTTCCCGTAATTATTGATCTTTACAATAGTACATTAGACTATTCAATATATTTTTCAAGCATTATCCTAACAATCTTTGCCGCTAACTTAGCCTGACACTTATGACAAAATAAACAAAAATAGGGGAAGGAAAGCATACGCCTTCCTCCCCCTATTCAAACCAATATCCGGATTTCTTGTGTGTACGACAGGAATCCTGATGTAAGGCCCTAATGTTACATGATAGGCTTCATTGCACTCATGTAGCCACGAAGCTCTGCTCCCACTTCCTCAATGAGGGTGTAGCGAATAGATTCGTTCACCTGAATGATATCAAGATTATCAACGCCGTTGTCTTTTACATCAATTCCTTTACCAATCACATCGGTATCTACAGTCTTCATAAAGCCCTCAAGAAGAGGTACTGCTGCATGGGCAAAAAGGTAGTTGCCATACTCAGCGGTATCAGAGATAACCACATTCATCTCGTAGAGCTTCTTTCTTGCTACGGTGTTGGCAATAAGAGGTGTTTCATGGAGAGATTCATAGTATGCAGACTCTTCTTTGATACCACAATCTACCATGACATCAAACGCCAGTTCAACACCCGCCTTAACCATGGCAACCATCAAAATACCTTTATCGTAGTATTCCTGCTCGCTGATCTCTGCATCGGTGGATGGGGTGTTTTCAAACGCAGTCTCCCCGGTTTCCTTACGCCATTTAAGAAGGTTGGCATCATCATTTGCCCAATCTTCCATCATGGTTTTAGAAAAGTGACCGGACGCGATATCATCCATATGCTTTTCAAACAGTGGAGCTAGGATGTTTTTCAGTTCCTCTGCAAGAACATAGGCTTTAATTTTAGCAGGATTTGACAGACGATCCATCATAGCGGTGATTCCACCAAGCTTGAGGGATTCGGTGATAACTTCCCAGCCATACTGAACAAGTTTAGAGGCATATCCCGCATCGATTCCCTTTTCTACCATCTTATCAAAACAGAGGATGGAACCGGTCTGCAGCATTCCACAAAGGATGGTCTGCTCGCCCATGAGATCGGACTTAACTTCTGCGATGAAAGAAGACTCAAGAACACCAGCCTTATCACCACCAGTGGCACAACAATACGCCTTAGCGATATCCCAACCCTCGCCTTTTGGATCGTTCTCATCATGAACAGCGATAAGAGTAGGAACGCCAAAACCGCGTTTGTACTCTTCACGCACTTCAGTTCCAGGAGATTTTGGTGCAACCATGACCACGGTAAGATCTTCACGAACCTGCATTCCCTCTTCAACGATGTTAAAACCGTGGGAATAGGAAAGACACGCATCTTTTTTCATAAGCGGCATAACAGAAGAAACAACGTTGGTATGCTGCTTATCCGGTGTAAGATTGATAACAAGGTCAGCGGTTGGAATCATTTCTTCATAGGCACCAACTTTGAAGTCGTTCTCAGCTGCATTTTTATATGACTGACGCTTCTCATCAATTGCAGATTGTCTAAGAGCGTAGGAAACGTCCAGGCCGCTATCGCGAAGGTTCAAACCCTGGTTCAAGCCCTGGGCTCCACAACCAACTATAACGATCTTCTTGCCTTTGAGGTAATCTACACCGTCAAACTCAGAAGAATCCATGAAACGACATCTGGAAAGCTGCTCGATCTGCTTGCGCAATGGCAAGGTGTTAAAATAGTTACTACCCATTATTATCTCCCTGATTCTGTATTATTTTTGGTAATCGTCATTGATTAGTGTGAAGTCCTCAATTGATATATTGACAAACGGCTGTTGCGTCAAGTGATTTATTCGTGATATTGTATTGCATATTTTGCAACACTTGCCATAAAGTTGGGCAAAAAAAAACCAGTCGAACATCTGGCACGTTAGATACATAAGATATACCAGAAAAAAAAGCCACCAACAGACTAACCATTTTTCTATGAATATCAGAGATCTCGAACTATTCAGACACCTGGCTTCCACCCTTCACTTTGGCAAAAGTGCGGTTGAGTGCAACATCACGCCCTCTGGTCTTACAAGAACCATCCAACGTATGGAAAGTGATATTGGGGAACCACTTTTTTTCCGAAACAACCGATCAGTTGCGCTCACTCCCGCTGGAACACTGTTTAAAGAGTATTGTGATGAAACCATCAGCCGATACCAGTTATTTCAAAACAACCTCAAAAGTGACGCGGTACTGCGCGGCGAACTGACCCTCTATTGCTCAATCACTGCTATCCTTTCCATTCTTCCGACTATTTTCAGGAAATACCGGGCAACCCACCCCAAGGTACATCTTCATATTAAAACCGGTGATGCCGCAAATGCCCTTAATATGCTGCGCACCATGGAAGTTGATATCGCCATCGCTGCCCTCCCGGATCAACACTTTCCTGAAATTGATTTTCTGGAACTGGCAGAAACACCTCTACTCTTTATCTATCCTAAAAACTTTCCAGATACAGTGTGCTATACTAAGGGTGATATCGACTGGTCGAAAACCCCACTTCTTTTTCCAGCAAAAGGCTTAAGTCGAACACGAGTAGAAAGATGGTTTGCAGAAAAAGGAATACGCCCCTACATTTATTCCCAGATTGCTGGAAATGAGGCAATCATCGCCATGGTTGCCATGGGAGCAGGAGTTGGTATAGTCCCGCAACTGGTCCTTGATAAAAGCATCCTCAAAACTGAAGTAACGATACTTGAGACAAGTCCAATGTTGAAACCCTTTGTGGTCGGTGCCTGTGCTCTGAGTAAAAGTCGTAGAAATAATCTGGTCGACTCTTTCTGGAACATCGTTGAAAACGAAATTTTTAATCAAAAATAGATGATCATATAAATGGTTAAGCCAACTATTCTAATCACCAACGACGACGGTATTCACTCCCCGGGCATTAAAGCATTACACAGGGCCCTCCAACCGCTGGGGACCACTATTGTCATAGCACCCGAGAGGGATAACTCTGCCATCTCCCACGCGCTTACCATGCACCGCCCACTCAAAGTTCAGGAGATAGGACCTCAGCTCTACTCCGTTGACGGCACGCCAACTGATTGTGTTGCTATCGGCCTTAAAAAGATCCTGCCAACCAAACCGAATCTTCTTGTGTCGGGCATTAATGCAGGGGCCAACCTTGGTGATGATATATCCTATTCAGGAACTGTATCCGCTGCCATTGAGGCAACCATGTACGGCATCCCTTCCATTGCAATCTCTGTGGGTGGTGCTGCTCCTCTAGAGTTTGATGCAGCCACGAAGGTTGCACTTTGTATGGCGAAAAAAGTTCTGGAGAACAGGCTCCCTGAAAAGACCTTACTCAACATCAATGTCCCCAGTGGCGAAGACTATAGAGAGATTAAGATAACAAAACAGGGCAGACGACTCTGGCAAAACGCCATTCAGGAAACCCTTGACCCATGGGGTAATACACGCTATTGGATAGGTGGCGGCACCCCGCTTGCTGATCCCCAACAGGACACAGACGTCCACGTTTTCGCAGCAGGCAAGGTATCAATAACACCAATTCAACTCGATCTTACAAACCACGCAGGAATCGAATTTTTACAGGATGTCTGGGGACTGGAAAACACAGACTGATTCTCTTCATTACAATCTATTTATGAGCTCAAAAACACGTCAGAAAAAAGGCATTCTTGCTGTTAATGTCGGCCTTGGAGCAAACACCCTCCTTGCTATTATCAAAACCAGTGTCGGTATTTTGGGTAATAGCCCGGCACTCCTTGCAGACGGGATAAACTCCACCTCCGATGTTGCCTATGGAATCGTGGTCAATATCTTTATGCGCCTCTCAGGAAAACCCGCAGATAAGGAGCACCCGTACGGCCATGACAGGTTGGAGTCAATAGCCGCAGTGGTTGTTGGAGCCTTTGTAATCACCACCGCTATTTCAATTTTCTGGGCCTCAATCAACAACGTCTATGAACTCATCAGCGACACCAGTGATTTTACAGGCGCCTCACAGCTTGCCTTATGGATTGCTCTGTTCACAGTGCTTCTTAAAATCTGGCTTGCAATGTGGACTAAAAAGATTGGGGAAGAGACCAATAACAACGTACTCATGGCTCTTGCAGCCGATCACCGCAACGATATATTCTCCGCCCTTGCGGCTACCATTGGAATTATCTTCGGTAGAATAGGGTTCCTCTGGGTTGACCCCCTTGCAGGAGGAATAGTCTCCATAATTATCCTCTTAACCGGTGTTGAAATCATCAGGGACTCGGCAGCGGACCTCATGAACACCCTACCTGGGAAAGAACTTACAGAAAATATTAATGTATCGATTGCTAAGATCCCGGAAGTAAAAGATATTGAAGAAGTTTCAGGCCACCGTTTTGGTATGTACATGGTTCTCAATATCACGGTGGGTGTCTCGCCTCATCTTACAGTTGCAGAAGGCGATCTCATCGCCACCCGGGTTGAACACACGCTGATGGAAGATATCGATTATATGCGCCGGGTATTTGTCCATTATCACCCGGCTAAAGACAGCTCGCCTAAACCAGAAGATAGGACCAAACCATAATGTTTCGTAAGAAGAGCACACCAACGGAAAACATCCTCATTCTAGGACTTGGTGGCGTAGGGTACTATCTTGCCAAGCGTCTTGTCCATGAGGAGTACGCAGTTACTATCATTGAAGCGGATGCAAAACTAATCCAGCAGGCCGATGGACAGATCGATGCACGGCTTATCCATGGTAATGGTATGAGCGTCAAATGCTGGCAAGAAGCCGGTGCCGATAAGATGGACTACCTGATCGCTGTTACCAACAATGATGCGGTCAATATGATGGCTGCCATGATAGCTGATAAATTCGGTATCGAGACGAAGATTGCCAGGGTCCGCTCACGGGAATTTGGTAACAGCGACTCGCTCCTGACCCACAAGGACCTGAAGGTCGATTTACTTATCCACCCGGAAGAACTTGTTGCCCAGGAGACAGTGAGGCTCATTCAGATCAATGCCAGCAATGAAATCATTGATATCGCCCAAGGCGACATTCAACTTCTGGCCACTGGCATCGACAAGTCGTCCCCCATGGCCAACCGTACCCTCCAGGAAATTGCAGCACTCTATAACGACTTTCCATTCAGGGTAATCGCAATAGCAAGAGGTATAACAACCATTATCCCCCGGGGTGGAGAAGTTATTCTCCCCGATGATCACATCTTCATCATGGCCTCCCATGAGCACCTACCACGGTTAATGGAAGTTACGGGAATGAAGAACAAACGTCAACAGCGGGTCATGCTTCTTGGGGGTGGGCTTGTGGGTTCACGGGTGGCGGAGCTTCTCGAAAAATCAGTCGCGGTACGGCTTGTTGAAAAAGATGAAAAACATGCCAAAGAGCTTTCCCTCAGCCTTGCCCATACTGATGTGCTTCATGGTGACGGGTCTGATGCCGACGTACTGACCCAGGCAGGACTCCTTGACATGGACACCTTCGTGACAACCACAGGTGAAAATGAAACCAATATCATGACGAGTCTTTTGGCCAAACATCTCTGCCAGAAAAATGCCACCAATGAAAAGCAGAAAATATGTAAAACAATCGCCCTTGTCAGTAAAGAAGACTACCTGATACTTGCAGCAACCATCGGTTCTGATATCGCTCTGAACAAGAAGGTGATGGCGGCAAATGAGATACTCAAATTCATTCGTAGAAGTGAGTTTCTCTCCGTTGCTCACCTCCACGGCTTTGACACCGAGGTGGTAGAACTTGTGGCCACCGACAAATCTCCTATCACCAAAAAACCTTTGTCAAAACTGGATAAATTTTACCAGGACAAACTTATCATAGGTGCTATTTACAGAGATTCAAAATGGCTCATTGCTGTGGGTGATACCCATATTCAGGCCGATGAGCCTGTTATTGTCGTCTGTCCTTCAAAGGCGCTCAAAGATGTCAGGAAACTGTTTATCTCATAACCATATAAAATAAATGAACATAATGAAAACTTACAACATTCTGCGGTCACAATTCATTATTATTTTTTTCATTGGCGTACTCTGTCTGGGTGGTTGCGCAAAATTCACTTCAAACTATGAAGAACCCACCGTCGGTCTGAAAACATTTCGACTACTCCCAAGTGACGGAATAGTTCCTACATTTGAAATTGGCCTGCATATCATTAATCCCAACCGCGATCCACTCAACATCGATGGACTGTACTATACAGTGAACATTGAAGGGCACAAGGTCCTTGCCGGGGTGGCAAGCGATCTTCCTGAGATAAAAGGATATGGAGAGGGAGATATCACCATACAGGCGACTGTGGACCTGTTAAGTGGGGCAAAACTTATTCGCTCCTTACTCATGCAGCCAACAAGTAGCCTGGAGTACACCTTTAATGCAAAACTCGATATGGGTCCATTTACCCCCACCATGAACATAGTAGAGAAGGGACAGATTTCAACAGATAACCTGTAGGATTGTGTGGTTATCTCTTCTAAAAATACTATTTATTCTGTATCAAGTCGTTGAGTAATTCTTTAAAATCACTAAAAGAATACGGCTTTTTCAGGCGCATACAAAAACCGTGATCTAAGTAGGAAGACATCACAGGGTCTTCAGCATCACCACTACAAACTACCATCCGCGCCCCCTGATCAATTGCCAGAATGTTCTGAGCTGTCTCTAAGCCGCCCATACCCCGTGGGATATTTAAATCAAGCAACACAATATCAAACGGCTTCCCCGCATCAACGCTCTGCCTATACAGATCAAAGGCCTTGGAACCATCAGTTGTCATTTGCGGTTTATAACCGAGCATCTCGCACATCTCTCCGACAACTTCCTGGATCACCAGATTATCTTCCAAGACCAGAATCTGCCCTCCTGCCTCTTGTACATCACTATCCAGTACTGCTGTATATTCTGGGGAAGAAGGTAGATCTAACTCCTGCATCACCTCACTCATCCGCCTTAAACTCTTTACTACGTTATTGTTTTCAAGTTCTTCCTGGGAGCACTCAAACAGAGCCTGGGCGATATCAGCACATTCAGTCAAACCGCATTGTAGAAACAATCCTTTTATCTGATGGCTATCATCTCTAAACTTCCTCAACTCACCTAAGGCTTGCGAAGAATTCATACGAATAAGTATCTCTTCTATCTGCTTACAAGCCTTTACTGCTGTGTTTTCAGCCTGCTCACGACTAAGACCGATATTTAAACTTAAAAACTCTACAATCTCAGAAGTTGAATGATTATCAGATGAACCCACGGGGTCTACCTGGCCCCAAGACTCTTTTACCTCTTTGGAAAGTTCCTGTTGCAAGCCATCCACCATACCCAGAGCGCCATAGAGCTGGTCTATCTGAAACGGTTTGGTAACATAGCCATCCATACCTGCAGCCAGACAAAGATCCTGATCTCCTGCCATGGCGTGGGCTGTCATTGCAATAACCGGTAGATGTCTTCCCGACAAACGTTCCTGAAGAAGGGGGAGAATACCGCTTAAAGCAGGATCATCAATGCTCTCTCCATCTTCTACCTGACGGATAATTCGAGTCACTGACAAACCATCCATTACCGGCATTTGCACGTCCATCAGCACCACATCATAACTGTTATGACAAAGGGCAAGTAGGGCCTGCTGGCCATTTATGGCCGTTTCAATTTCATGTTCTTTCTCAAGAACCATACGGGCAAGATCCCTGTTAACTTCATTGTCATCGGCAATAAGAATATGCAGTTTACGTAGAGCAAAGTTTTGATGAGTAACCGACCTGTTGGGCATTACCACTTCACCCTCTTCACAGGGTTCCAGAAATATTGAAAAAGAGAACACAGACCCTACTCCGAGCTCACTGCTCGCCGCCAGCTCACCATCCATCATGGAGGTGAGTTGTCGGCTAATGGCAAGGCCCAGTCCCGTTCCGCCATACTCTCTCACATAACTGTTATCGGCCTGCTCAAAGCTGTTGAAAATAGTTTCGAGCTTATGTTGTTCAATGCCAATACCAGTATCTTCAACACGTGCTACTAGTTGTATCTTGCCATCTTTGTTCGTCTCATGATCACTCTTTAGATGAACCTTAACAGAACCGAACTGGGTAAACTTAATTGCATTACCAATGAGGTTAAACAATATCTGTCGAAGCCTCAGATCATCACCAATAAAGGCTTTTTGCAGGTCGGGGTCCTGAATATATTTCAGAGCAAGACCCTTTTCATGGGCCAGCATCTGCATTGTTGAAAATACAGAGGTGATAACCTGATCCAATAGAAATGGCTGATGGTTAAGTTGAAGCTGCCCCGCCTCTATTTTTGAAAAATCCAGAATATCATTTAAAATTCCCAACAAATTATCAGCAGAGTGTTTCACCGTCATCAGGAACTTTTGCTGTTTCTGACTTGGGTTGGCCTGCAGGGCCAGGTGGGTCATGCCGATAATTGCATTCATTGGAGTCCGTATCTCATGACTCATATTGGCCAGAAACTCACTTTTGGCCCTATTAGCGGCCTCCGCCTTATCTTTTGCTTTTCTAAAATCCTCTGTTCTCTTATCAACCTGATCTTCCAGATAGTCATCACGCTCCTGAATCTCAGCTATCATATTGTTGAAACCATGGGCAAGTTGGCCCAACTCGTCATCATGGTACACTTTTGTGCGCAAGGTATACTGCTTCTCTTCTGATATGGTCTCCATGGTTTTATAGAGACTGAGAATCGGATCTAATACATACCCCAAAATCCGGTTAGAAAAGACCAGAGCAACAAGCAGGGCCATTCCAATAGAAATGGCTAGAAATAGGGTAATTATCAACTGATTTTTTCTGAACTCATCAAGACTAACCAAGAGCCTCAGGTTACCCAATTTCTCACCGTCGAATAGCAGTGGCTGCAAGACTGTGGCACGTTCTCCGTCAATGTAGACTCCTGGCGCAGTGTTAGTATGGCCGACTTCGATGCTATTAAAGGATGTGTTGTGATAGGTAGAGAGCACAACATCATCAGCATCGGAAATATAAGCCTGAATCACATCCGGCTTTTCTGCAAGTGATCCCAAAATAGAATCCAGTGTCCCGGAATCCTGAAACATCACAGCCGCCCTACTATTTTCACCAAGCACCTGGGCAAGAATTTTCAAATCACTGCTGAGCTGTTTGTTAAAAAGATAGCTTTGACTTATAAAGGATACAACTGTTGCAAAGATAAGGGCAATAGTGCAGGAAAGAAGAATGATAACATGGAGTTTTCTTCTAATTGAAAGTGCCGTGAACCAACTCCTCAATGGTCCCATCAGTACACCTCCTCTGCCAGATCCAACAGAGATGCATTGATATGAATTCGTCTCCTTTTTGCTTCTGAGTTGTTGATCTTAAATGACAGGCGATCTTTAATTTTTATAAACTCTATAACCCCACCATGACCTGCAAAACCATCCGACTCGCCAATACTGACAACGGGAGACGAATTACTCTCTGCCAGATATGCTTGCACACTCTTTTCGGGGACATTAGTCATATAGAGAAGATGACATGATGTTGAACGTACTTCTTCAAGTGCTGCAAAGCTCTGCAGAGCCAGCGGGTGTCCCTTAATCTTTTTGGATTCAATTCCCGCAAAAACCTGATTGTCCCTGGCAAGCCCCACAGTACAGATCACAAGAGGTGCATTACGCTCTTCAAAAACCTCAGTCGGCCAATTGATAAAGCGTGCAAAGTTGACCACAAACGCAGCCTTCACCTTTGACTCAACCGGAACATCAGCCACAGCAATTGAACCGAAAGGTAAGGTAACACTGCAGAGCAATAACAGTAATATGGTAATATTTTTATTAATAAAAAAACCCATATCTTTTTAGAATTCCCAGGTCACTTTTCCATAAAAACCACGCTCTATAGCTGTGGGTGGTGTGGTATATTCGGAAGCATATTGCAGTTGGCGGTCCTCCAGCATGTTCTGACCAGCCAACATCAGCTCAATACTATCTGTGATTTTCCAGGTGATATTGGCGTCCAGGGTGAAGTAGTCATCCACAGCAAGTTCTCCACCAAGAATATCCTCACTATTTATCACCACAATATCATCGACGTATCTAAGCCATAGATTAACCTTCCAGTTCTTGGCAATATCCACAGTGGAGCGTAGAGATGCCTGATGCTGTGGACTGGAGTTCTCAACGTAGCCAGTAAATATAGTTGAAGACGCTGTTTCACTGACTCCATCGTCGAGCTCAAATGACATATCAATATAGGAGTATACTGCCTGGAACGTAAGCCAATCGGCTGCTTTCCAATCAACAACAGCCTCCAGTCCATAGGACTCTCCAGTCACTCCATTGATAAATGTAAGATCAAATCCAGTGGCCGGCGGTACATTGGCTACGGTATAAGTCTGTTCATAGTCGTTATAAAAGATGGCCAGATCAAGAGAGACATCAACACTCGTTTGCCAACGATATCCAGCCTCATAGGCAATGAGTTCTTCTGATTCAAAATCTTCATTTCCCACTATGTTCACTTGCATTACATCAAACTCAGTGGGCACTACAGCAACAACAATCTCTCCTCCACTCTCAACCATGGAAGGTGTTCGTACAGCTCTTGCAACTGAGGTCCAGACAGAATGGTTTACTGCTGGTTTCCAGAGAACCCGGGCACTGGGCTGCCACTCTGCTCCCGTATAATCGTTATGTTCCCATTTTGTCCCTAAGGTAAACCAGATACTATCTGGAACAAGGGTAATTTCATCCTGAACAAACGCACTGTATAACTCATCGGTCCTATCTGACAATACAACCTGACCGGAATCACTAAAGTCGCCGTCTGTCCATCTAAAACCAGTTCCCATCGTAAGACTGTTACGTGCTCCAAGTCCAATTTGATACTGCAAATCGAGATCATAAATATTAAAAGTCTGCTGATAGTAATCATCAGATCGATCTGTATAGTCGTAGTACGCTTGAACTGTGAGTATTTTATCGTCAGTAAAAGCGTGCTCATAACGACCCAGAACATTCGCACCTTCATCCTCAATTGAACCGTTTACAGAAGTTAAATAGGGAGGTTCCAGCGTCCAGTACGGAGACACAATCTGGTCTTCATCATTTTTATATAACGCCCCCTGTACCGTCCAGTTTCCTTTTGTAGCCTGCTCACCATCAACACGGAAACTGCCCCGCATACTCTGCCAGTCATCTCCAGCATCTTCCCCACCAGAATAGAGGCTGTTTTCTTCCCTGTCATTATAGGATAGAGATAGGCGACCATAGGTGGATTCCCCAAGCTTTGCGCCATAACGGCCTCCGGCAAGCACCTTTTCCTGATCTCCTAGCCCGGCGACCAATAAACCACCTTGGGTCTCTTCCGCCTTTTTAGTAATAATATTGATGACACCGTTGACCGCATTAGCTCCCCAGAGGGTTCCACCCGGCCCTCGAACAACCTCTATCCTTTCAATATCTTCAAGGAGTACATTCTGTTGATCCCAAAAAGTACCGCTATAGGCTGGAGAATAAACGGAACGTCCATCGATGAGAATAAGTAGCTTATTTGAGGTATAGCCTGAAAAACCCCGGGACGAGACCGACCATTTAGAAGAGCTGATTTTTGCCACTTGCAGGCCAGGGGCCATTGCCAGAGCATCCGCCACATTGGTCACTCCAGAACTCTTTATATCTTCTGCGGTAATGACGAAAACGGCGGCAGCCGCATCTGAGAGGTTCTGTGGTTTCTTCGACACCGAAGTGATTGTAATATTCATGAGTTGAGATATATCCATATCGATATACTCATTTTCACCACTATCCCCACTTGCAAAACAACTCACAGGCAAACCACTCATCAAACAGGCTGTACCCATACATAGAGTGCGTAAAAGCGTTTTTTTCATCTCAGGTCCATATCAAAAATATCAAAACTAACGAGGCTATAAATAAACGACTTAATCAACTATTTAAAATTGTATCACATTAATAATCCCTACTCAAATTTCTCATCTATTTTTAGAGGTCTTACAAAGGTACAGGACCGACGATGCGAAAACAGGACATAAAAAAGCCCGTACCAAACAACGGTACGGGCTTAAACTAGATTCCATGAAAAATAAGATCTTTACAACAGATCACTGGCGAGTTCTGCAAGTTCTGATCGTTCTCCTTTTTGAAGATCAACGTGGGCATAGAGTTTTTGTCCCTGCATCTTATAGATAAGACTACTCAAGCCATTCGAATTACTATCTAAATATGGATGATCTATCTGCTGAATATCACCAGTCAATACAATCTTAGTTCCCTCTCCCGCCCTTGTGATGATTGTTTTTACTTCAAGGGGAGTAAGGTTCTGCGCCTCATCCACAATCATATACTTTTTCACAAGGCTCCGACCCCGTATATAGGCCAAAGGTTCAATCATCAGCTTTTCATCTTCCAGCATAAGCTGAAGACGTTTATACATATCGCTGTTTTGCGGAAACTGATTCTTAATCACCCCAAGATTATCGTATAGGGGCTGCATATAGGGGCCAATCTTTGAATTTATATCGCCTGGAAGATAACCAATATCCTTATTAGACAATGGAACGATAGGTCGCGTCAGCAGTATCTGGTGATAGTACTTTCGTACCTCAAGGGCTGCGGCCAGTGCCAGGAGTGTCTTCCCGGTCCCCGCCTTTCCGGTGACAGTGACCAGGGGAATAGAGTTATCAAGCAGGGAGTGCACAGCAAAGGATTGTTCTGCATTTCTCGGAACAATGCCGTACACCGTGGATTTGTGAATACGTTCAATGGTATCCGTGTTCTTTTTATACACCGCAAGTGCAGATTTTTTACCATTTTTGAGGATGATATACTGATTGTCAAGAAGAGCATCCTCTTCAAACATCCCATCCTTTTTTTCTGCACCATCCCCACTATAGAGAGCATCTAGAAACTGATCCGGAACATCCTGAATTTCAAGGCATCCGGCATAGGTTTTTTCCAAATCCCCCCGCACATGATCAGTTGTATAATCCTCAGAAAGTAAACCAACAGATCTGGCTTTCATCCTCAGGTTAACGTCTTTACTTACTAAAACGATACTTTTTCCGACCTGCTCTTTGGCAATATGGTAGGCAATATTAAGTATTCTATGATCGGGTTTATCCTGTCCGGGAAAGGAATCCTTTAGGTCGTCGTGCATCGGACGTTCCAGGCGAATGGCGATTTTCCCATTGTCGGGACCTATTCGCATCCCGCCGTTAAACAGTTTATCGGAGCTAAGTACATCTAACGACCGCACAAATTGTCGTGCATGAAAATTGATAATTTGCTGGCCTTTTTTAAAACTATCCAGCTCTTCGAGAACGGTGATTGGAATAATGATGTCGTGCTCCTGAAAATTGTAGAGACACGAACTGTCGTGAAGAATTACATTGGTATCAAGGATAAAGACTTTACTGTTTAGGGTCATAAATCTCCAACCAATCAGAGGTTTAAGAGGCATTCATCGAACCCTAAATCCACTCCCCGCTTGCTACAGCAAGAGAGCTGATCACAAACTCCTAAGGTACAAAAATACCTCCAGTTAATAATATGTTAAGTCATTTTCACCAGGAAAACAAATAACTTATATTGATGATTAAGAATCTATTATCACTTGGTGATATTAATGATTGAGTTCTGTTATTTTTTCCAGAATGCAGGAAAGAAAATAACCAGTGCAGAAAACATCTCGAGCCTACCCACCAGCATGTTCCAGGAGAGAAACCATTTTGAAGTATCACTGAAAAAACTAAAATTCTCACTCGGGCCAATATCCCCAAAACCTGGACCGATATTCATAAGGGTTGCGATGATAGAGCTCATGGAGGTGATATAGTCAATATCTTCGAGCAGTACCATGACACAGGCCCCGATAAGAACTAAAAAGATATTAACTATAAAATAGCAGACAGAAAGATCGATAATGGAGGCATCGACGGGGCGGCCATTAATACGCAGGGCCGTGACAGACATAGGTTGAAGAAAAATCCTTTTCACTGAGGAGTACATATACTTCATAATAACAACGTAATGCACCACCTTGATCCCACTGGTGGTTGAACCGGCACAGGCACCAACAAAACAGACAACAAAAATAAACATCTGTGCCGCCTGGGGCCAGAGTTCATAATCCGCAGTGGTAAAACCAGTGGTGGTAAGTATTGAAACCACCTGAAATGTACCGTAACGAAGGCAATCCCAAAAACCTGCGTACACCTCGTTTTGATAGAGGATGAGCGAAACTATACCGCAAAAAAAGATAAGAAAGCCCAGGTACCAGCGAAACTCGGTATTCATCCTGACCTGTTCCCAATCCCCCTTGGCTACCTGATAAAAAAGAACAAAGGTCACTCCTCCAAGGATCATAAATATTGTGGTTATCCAGTCTACATAGGCGCTGTTAAATGCTCCAACAGAAGCGTTCATAGTGGAGTAGCCTGAGGTTGAAACCGTACCAAAGGCATGGCACAATGAGTCAAAAACAGACATGCCATGGATGCTCAGCAAAAAAGCCTGAACAACATTGAGCATGATATAAATGGACCAGAGCCAGATTAAGGTGTCCTTATTACGGGCCTTAAATTTATCCTTTGTAATCACTTGACCTGGGCTTGATTCCGCACGGAAAACCCGCACAGACCCCATACCATGAGGAAGGAATATAAGGGTCAGGGTCAAAAAGCCCATCCCTCCAAGGAGATGGGTCTGACTCCGCCAGAAGAGTAAACCATGGGGCAGGGCTTCAATATCGTTTAAGATCGTCGCCCCGGTTGTGGTATAGCCCGACATCATTTCAAAAAAAGCATCGGTAAATGACGGAATACTCCCGTGGATCAGAAACGGCAGGGTCGAAACCACAGAAATAACCACCCAGCCAAAGGAGGCAAGGAAAATCCCGTCCTTAATCCCAAGCTGGTTTTCATTTCGGAAAAACCGTTTGAATGGTATCCCCGCCAGTACAATGATACAGGCTGAGACAATAAGTGCGACAAGATCATCTTCCCCATAGTATAGGGAACAGAGTGCCGGAAGCAGCATTGAGCTCCCGGTTACAATAAGCAGGGTCCCAAATACATTTGCAATAGAGGTGATATTCATTTTAGAGCCTTACTCTTGAACTTCTGTCACAACAAACAACTCAGATGTTCTATTTGCAACCATAAGGTTAATCTAGCCCCGATAAACGGGATAAGTACCTTGTGAATTACTCGAAACAATGAATTTACCTCAACTCAGTTTCTCGGAATCTATCCTACCTGTTTTTATGACAGGTTTTCCTGAGTAAGGTACTAACCGGCACGGCACTTATACCCGTCGAGCGAGTACCAAAAATAGTCCCGGCTTATTTGCCGTTTACCAGGGTTACAGTGATCGTGACAGCTTGCATTTATGAGACAGTTGCGATTTCCTGCTGCATCTGCTCAATAACCCGAATCGGATCATCTGCCTTTGTAATAGGACGGCCCACAACAACGTGACTTGCACCATTTTTAATGGCCATACCTGCAGTCACTATACGTTTTTGATCATCACTGCCATCCCGAACATTAGCTCCCGGTCGAATTCCCGGTGTGACGATGAGCAGTTTTTCACCAAGGTCTGTACGCATTTTTTCAGCTTCAAGCCCTGAGGATACCACACCATCACAACCAAGCTCTAGTGCCCTTTTAGCTCTAAAATAGACGAGGTCCTCTATGGACTGAGTCATTCCCATGGCACGGAGATCTTCTTCACCAAAACTGGTCAGCACGGTCACAGCCAAAAGTTTCATATCACCACGGGCACTCACAGCCGCACGTATAATTGGATCATTGCCATGGATGGTCGCAAGACTAACCCCACGGTTATTCACCTGTTCCACTGCAAGTTTAACGGTTTCAGGGATATCAAAAAATTTAAGATCCAGCATAACCTTATGACCACGATCAACAATCCAGTCCACTGTCTCAAACCAGCTGCTCATAAAGAGCTGTAGACCAACCTTGAAGTAGGAGGTATGGGATTCACATTTTTTAACAAGCTCTTTTGCCTGCTCTTTGTCATCAACATCAAGGGCTACGATGATTCTTTCATTTAACGGTATTATATCACTCATAGTTTTCGTCTCTTGTCTCTATTTATAGTTGTTCTTAGGTATCAGACTATTCGTTGCCTACTATTACCTGCTCTTGTATTCTTCTGCAAGTAAGCCTAACATTTCATCACAATAGTGCTGCCAGTTTGCTCCATCCATATCATCGATGAGCTCCATTAAGCGGACAACATTGTCTTCTGACAGTGACACCTTACTGCCCTCCCCCGCCAACCTCTCTACATGAACCACTCTATCCCAATACGTAGCGTCATAGGTGGGCTGTTCACAGCCACTCTTTATAAGCCTAAAGATATCACCCTCCAATGGAATTTCTTTCCTTGCCGCTTTCCTCACAGAAGATGATTTTACAGGCGCTGACCGCCGACTCTGCAGCTCATCCTCCATGGAAGGTGCAAGAGCCGCTGGTGCCTCAATATTGCTGGATTCTGCTTTACCACGGAGTTTTGATTTCTGCATGTAATTTAATGGCTCCGGAGCACCACTCTTTTGCTCCAATACCTCTGAAGAGTCCATTGCACTCACCCCACTCCCACTATCCTCCAGAACTTCTGTAGCTTCAGGCAAAATCTGGCTATTTGAGACAGTATCGTCCTTGTCCATAGCCGGCATTTGCGTTACATCTGGCTCGTATACATTAAGAAAAAGGGCAAGGGTTGCAGCAACAGCAAGGGTTGACCCGATATATTTATAAGATCTCGCTGTAATGATTGGGATAATATTATTTCTTTTCTGGGAGATTTGAGTTTCTTTTACTATCTTCCACTGTCCATAGCAGGAATCACACCGGGCCAGATGGTCCATACATAGCTTTTGCTGTCTATCCGGTAGCTTGGACTCAAGTAAGAGAGCAAACTCTTCATCTCCCAGGCACCCTTCGACTGGCATTTTTTCATCCGCCCCAAGGGCCAGTACGGCGGTTAAACGATCTTTTTTCCCAGTTGGCTTCATAGACTATTTACCAATTTTAAATCGTACCTTTGATATCTCATACAGTAATAGACGGACAAGAAGTTAGATTTTGTCATCATCAACGAAGAATCTGTCTAATCTCTTCTGCAAGCCCTACTCGTTCAAACTCATCCCGCAGACGTCCCATTAATCGTTTCATCTTACCATGGACTTGAAATCGATTAAGATCTAACATTCGTCCAGCTTCAGTGATATTCATACCATCCTGAAAATGGAGCTTTAATAACAGTCGTTCCTGGGCTGTAAGCGATATGGTCAAACGACTATATTTGGATTGAACCGCCCTGCCATCTATTTCGACACCTTCGCCACATATCGCTGAAAAAATATCCTCTATAAACTGTGCACTCTCCCTGGCTTCATACAAATTGTTGTCGCCAGTTCCACTGTTGTTCCCTGCAATATGGTTCTCGGTGAAGTCATCAAAGGTGGTCTCACTACTATTTGCTCCACAGCTTGGAATTCTGCCAAGTAAGGTATATGCAGCGTCTTCTACTGTTTTTTTCGGTGGTACCCCATCCCGCTGGTGGAGGGCTTCGACGGCCCACTCTACCCCAAGTCTTTCAAGACAGAGGGCAACAAATAGTTTCGGCCAAATCCCCCCGAGACTGTTCACCCAGGCAGGTGGTCGAACCCGCCCAAAGCGTTTTCTCGAAAAATCTTCAAAAAGTCTGACAACCAAAACACTGAGATAACTTTTAAAGGACGCCTCACCCTTATACGTTTTCAGCCGGTGCCAGTCATCCTTGCTCAAGCCATCAACTGCTGCAAGTACTGCCTCCTCAGCAAAAGACGTCGAACCGAATCTGCGCACACTTAAAGCTGTAATCAGGTCCCAATGTTGAAAAACCAGCTCTCTCCAATCTGTCAAAACAACTCCTAGCGATATTGTGATTTCAATCTTTTGTAACTTTTAAAAGGATAGCTTGAAAAAATTCGACACATTTTACACAACTGGTCGTCTTCCTCAAATAGTAACACAGAACACACCCCGATAAACGGTAAACAACAACTATGATTAAGGAGACCAGTATGAACAGTTTTACTCATTCCAGAATACTTTCCGTGGTACTCACCACATCTTTTTTGGTACAAGGTTGCAGCCCTCAGATACCAACAACCGAGCCAGAAGATAAGGTCAAACATGCTACTATAGGGAAACAGCAAACAGATTTTGATAGCGCTAAAGCGGGAAATACGATTCCTCAAATTTCAACTCTTAGCGACGTTGCCTTAGTCTCTGAACAAGTAGCTCAGAAAGGTCGCCACAAAGAATTACATAAACGTTCACTCAACTATGCTGCAACCAGTGCCGCACCCCCGAGTCCATCCCACTTTCTGCCGACGCCTCAACACTACTCCCAAGAATCATATAATCCTGTCTCCGAACAATCCTTTATAGCTGCCTCCAATGACTCTCTTTCCACCTTTTCAATTGACGTTGATACCGGATCATACGCCAATATTCGCCGCTTCCTGCAAAACGGCCAAAAGGTTCCTGTGGGAGCCGTTCGAATTGAAGAGATGCTCAACTATTTTGAGTACGATTATCAACGTCCAGAGAAAGACCCGGTTGCAATATCCACAGAGCTCGGCCCATGCCCTTGGAACCAGGATCACCAGATTGCGATGATCGGCCTTAAAGCCGCTGAAATATCTGCAGAAGCCCTTCCTCCCTCAAACCTTGTATTTCTTATTGATGTATCAGGGTCAATGAATCAACCACAAAAGTTGCCCCTGGTTAAGAAATCTATGAAGATGCTCACCAAACAGCTTTCAGCAAGGGATAGACTTGCAATCGTTGTATATGCTGGTAGTAACCGTGTAGTCCTGCCACCAACGTCAGGAGACCAAAAAGATACAATTACCCAGGCCATTGACCAACTTCACTCTGGAGGATCAACCCATGGATCGGCAGCCATCACAAAGGCTTATGACCTTGCCCATCAAAACTATTTTGCTGGGGCGAATAACCGGATCATTCTCGCCTCGGATGGGGATTTTAATGTTGGTGTTACCGACCGTAGTGAACTAACCAGACTCATTGAAAATGAGCGTGAAAAAGGAGTATTTTTGACTGTTCTTGGTTTTGGAAATGGCAATTACAAAGACGACACCATGGAAATGCTGGCTGATAAGGGAAATGGTAATTACAGCTATATTGACTCTCTTCTTGAAGCCAAAAAGGTACTGGTGAAAGAGAGGCTCAGCACCCTCTACACCCTTGCAAAAGACGTCAAACTTCAGATAGAGTTCAATCCGGCACTTGTAGGTGCATACCGGCTTATTGGCTATGACAACAGGATTCTAGCCGATGAGGACTTTGCAGACGACACAAAAGATGCAGGTGAAATAGGCGTCGGTCATACCGTCACCGCCCTTTATGAAATTATTCCACCAGATAGTTCAGATATACCTGAAGTCCCTCAACTTAAATACAAACAAAATATTCGTAATAAGAACACAATAGGGGATGAAATCCTCACAGTGAGCCTCAGGTACAAAGATCCTGTAAAAACAGAATCCAAGCTTCTTAAGCATACCCTGAAACAATCCAAGAACAAACTTAAAGAAACAAGTAATGATTACAGATTCGCCACTGTGGTTGCATGGTTTGGTATGCATTTACAGAATTCTGAATATCTCAAAGCAGTACATTACACAGAGCTTATCGATATCGCAAAAAACAGTAAAGGAAATGATAGTGAAGGCTTAAGGGCAGAATTTATTAAGCTTGTTGAGACAGCAGAACTTCTTAACAACTCATAATGAACCAGTATGGTTAACAACGAGCCCCTTTACAATTTTATTTATATTTATTATAATTTATATTGTTAGGAGCAGATGTTCATAACCTACCATCCAGATCAAAAAGGAGTGTTCTATGACGGTTAAAATATTCATAAAAAGGAACGTTACTACAGAAAATGTTCTGGCTCTCACCCTGCTGCTCAAAAAACTCCGTAGTCTAACGTTAAACCAACCCGGATACATTTATGGAGAAACATTGAAGAGAGTTGATCGCGAGGATGAGTGCATGGTTATCTCAACTTGGCAATCTATAGAAGACTGGAATGCTTGGCTTAACAATGAGGAAAGAGCCACTATTCAGTGCGAAATTGACCTCCTTCTCGGACAAGAAACCGACTACTCTG
The DNA here is from genome assembly GCF_054397165.1 of Desulforhopalus glucosivorans. Lineage (NCBI taxonomy): Bacteria > Pseudomonadati > Thermodesulfobacteriota > Desulfobulbia > Desulfobulbales > Desulfocapsaceae > Desulforhopalus > Desulforhopalus glucosivorans. Next base: position 4,576,974 of record NZ_AP044854.1, on the reverse strand, counting down.
TATACGAAGTATAATCCCTCCCTAAAAAGACTGTACCCCGCCACAACAGTGTGGTACAGTCTTTCTCCACGTAGACGAATCCAATTCATTTATTGTGCATAGTAAGCGACTATGCACATATCTAAAAAAGTACGTTAGATCAGAAACATTTGTACTTTCTATTTACGTTACTGTTTTGATTCCCCCCTATACTCTGTGGTACTCTGGGGCCCTTCGTCTTTTAACATACCAATAACAATTCAACTCAAGCGAGGTTAGGACCAAATGTTATTTGAAGGTGTTAAGCTAATGATTGTAGGCATGACAACCGTCATGCTATTTCTTTGCCTTATGATTCTGTTCATCAATCTCATTGCCTATTTCACTAAGGGTGAGGCTGCAAAAGAACTTGATGCCATAGCAAAAGAAAGAGAACTCCAGGCGCTTAAAAGAAAACAGGCCAAAGAAGCTGCATCCGTTGATGCTGATGATGACATCGCAGTCATTGCAGCAGCAGTTGCTGCATATGAAGCGGAACGCTTTGCACAAGCCTAGGCCCTTTTGGCTGGAGCAAAAGAATATTAATCGGTAAAAATTGTAGTATTAGAGTCAACAATTTATACGAGGAGATGAACGGTGAGTAAAAAAGTTATTCAATTCATGGACACGTCTTTCAGAGACGGTTTTCAATCTGTATTTGGTGCCCGGGTTTTCACTGATGACTTCATGCCCGCTGTCAAAGCATCTGTAGAAGCTGGTATCACAAACATCGAAGCCGGCGGTGGTGCCCGTTTTCAGAGTTTATTTTTCTATTGTGGTGAGTCCGCCTTTGACATGATGGATCGCTTTAGAACTGAAGTTGGTCCCGACGTTGCCCTGCAGACACTTGCCCGTGGAATTAACGTGGTGGCACTCAGTCAATGCCCCCGTGATATCATTGATCTCCATGCCAAGATGTTCAAAAAGCACGGAATGACCACAATCCGTAACTTCGACGCACTCAACGACGTTCGTAACCTTGAATACTCAGGTGAACGTATTGCACATCACGGTCTCAACCACCAGATCGTTGTTTCCATGATGGAGCTTCCACCAGGATGTTCCGGTGCCCATGATCCGGATTTCTACATGGATCGCCTCAAGCAGATCCTCGATGCAAACATTCCATTCCATTCCATCTGTTTTAAAGATGCCTCAGGAACCTCAAATCCAAGAAAAGTATATGAGACCCTGAAGGCTGCCCGTAAGATCGTTTCTGACGACACCATACTCTGGTTCCATACCCACGACACAGCAGGTCTTGGAATTTCGCAGAATATGGCAGCCATTGAAGGTGGTGCTGACGGAGTCGATCTTGCCAAGTCTCCTGTAAGTGGAGGTACCTGTCAGCCTGACATCCTCTCCATGATGCACGCCCTTAAAGGCACCGACTATACTCTCGATCTCGACTATGAGAAGGTTATCGTCGCCTCAGACGAATTTGAAGAAGCGATGAAAGATTACTTCTTCCCACCAGAAGCGAAGATGGTTTCTCCTAAGGTTACCCTGTCTCCAATGCCTGGTGGCGCGCTTACCGCCAACACCATGATGATGCGTGATACCGGAACCCTGCACCTCTACGGCGATGTTATCAAAGAGATGGCTGAAGTTGTTGCCCGTGGTGGTTTTGGTACCTCTGTTACCCCAGTATCCCAGTTCTACTTTCAGCAGGCATACCTCAACGTAACCCAGGGTAAATGGAAGAAAATTAATCCTAGTTATGGAAACATGGTTCTTGGCTACTTTGGTCGTACTCCTGTTCCTGCTGACCCTGAAATCATTAAGCTTGCTTCAGAACAGCTTGAAAAGCCTGTTTTCACCGAAAATCCTCTCGATATTCTCGAACCCGGTATTCCTAAAGCGACCAAAATCCTCCAGGAAAACAACCTTCCGGTTAATGACGAAAACATCTTCATTGTTGCAAGTTGTGAGCAAAAAGGGTTGGACTTCCTCCAAGGTAATGCCGTCACCAACATCCGTAAGATTACCGATGAGCCAGCAGAAGCCAAAAAGCCTGCTGCTAAGGCTACGGCTGCTCCTGCTGCTGCGTCCATTGGCCCACGGGATTACACTATCACCGTAAACAACAAGCCATACAACGTTTCTGTTTCTGAAGCAGGCGGTATCCAGGCAGCACCCGCAGCCACAGCTGCTCCGGCTGCAGCACCTGCCGCTGTTGAAGGTACTGATGTTGAGGCCCCAACTCCTGGCAACATTGTTAAAATAATGGTGGAAGTTGGCAGCGCAGTGACTGTTGATCAGCCACTCGTTGTTATGGAAGCGATGAAGATGGAATCGGAAGTCAAGTCGCCATGTGCAGGTAAGGTGCTCGCCATTCATGTGGACTCCGGTGATACAGTTCAGGCCTCTGACCTGCTCTTTACCATCGGCTGATTGCGTTTAGGGTACCTTGAAAAATCAGATAATTCGTCAAAATTCGAGGCACATGAAAAATTTTACCACAGGCATATACCTATATTCCGAGGATAAAATTTTGTGTGTAACGAAGAAGTTGGGCGAAATAGCAATTTTTAAAGGTAGCCTATAATTTCAGGCCCCCTCAAATACGTCCGGGGGCCCATCGTTTTGCTTTTACCGGGATAGTATTATGAAAATCAAAATTTTCATGGTTGTTCTGCTGGGTCTGCTTTTGCCCTGGACCTCCTTTGCTGAAAGCAAGGATGGTACCATTGCAATAGTATCTCCTGCAGACGCTAAAATAAAACGGGTTCTGGTTGCACCCGGTGACTACATCTACAGTGGTGATGAAATCGCTACCCTGAAGGCGGAGGATGGAGCAGTTATTGTTCTTCGTGCGGGGAAGTCAGGAAAAATCACTGAGCTAAACGTCACCTCATACCAGAAGCTCCACAAGAATGACCCTATAGGAACTATTCAGACTTCTGAAATTGTAGCGGAAAAACCCACCATCGAAGAGGATCACGCCCTTCCTCCCATATCTGATCTTATTGGTAATTTATACAAGACAACAGGTATTTACGGAATAATCGATGGTCAACTCAATAAGGATTGGACTGTTGGAATTGGTCGAGTTCTGATGATTTTTGTGGGCCTTCTTCTGATGTATCTGGGGATATTCAAAAAGTTTGAGCCACTCCTACTCGTACCCATCGGGTTTGGTGCAATTCTCTCCAACATCCCCATGGCAGGAATCGCCGAACCAGGCGGAATTCTCTACTATATCTATGAAGTGGGTATCACCACCGGTGTCTTTCCTCTGATCATATTCATGGGTGTTGGTGCATTAACTGATTTCGGTCCAATGATTGCCAATCCTAAGACTATCCTTTTAGGTGGCGCAGCACAATTTGGTATATTCACCACCCTGCTTGGCGCTCTTGCGCTTTCTGATCTGGTTCCCGGGATCAATTTCTCTCTGGCCGATGCCGCTGCAATTGGTATCATCGGCGGGGCTGACGGTCCCACAGCAATCTTTCTCTCTAGCCAGTTGTCACCACGACTTCTGGGGTCCATCGCCATTGCAGCCTACTCATATATGGCACTCGTACCTCTAATTCAGCCGCCAATTATGAAATGGCTCACAACTGAAGAAGAAAGACAGATCAAGATGGTTCAGATGCGCCATGTGTCCAAGCTTGAAAAGATCATTCTTCCTCTCTTAGTACTTGGAATCTGTACGACTCTGCTTCCTTCGGCGGCCCCTCTTATCGGTATGTTTATGCTTGGTAATCTGGCCAAAGAATGTGGTGTTGTGGACAGACTTACCGATACCATCAAGAGTTCATTGATGTATACCGTCACCATCTTCCTTGGTCTAGGCGTTGGCTCCAAGCTGTCTGCTGACAAGTTCCTTAACCTTGAGACCTTAGGTATCCTTGCTCTTGGTATGGTTGCCTTCTGTATTGGTACTGCAGCTGGTGTTCTTCTTGCCAAACTTATGAACAAGATGAGTAAGACTCCTATCAATCCACTGATTGGTGCAGCCGGTGTCTCTGCTGTACCGATGGCTGCCAGAGTTGTTAATAAGGTAGGTCTTGAGGCCAACCCTCAAAACCACCTGATCATGCATGCCATGGGCGCCAACGTTTCCGGCGTTATCGGTTCTGCTGTCGCTGCTGGTGTGTTACTCGCTCTGTTGTAAAACAGCACCATTGTTTACTACCAAGAGGGGTCGGTCACTTTACTGTGGCCGACCCCTTTTTTATTCAACTTCTTCTGCGCAAGCAATATATTTTGACCAGTTGCACTCAAGTTTAACCGTTTTAACTTTTAGTGGTTAATTGATGCTACTGCCGTGGTATCTTGCAGATTGCCTGACATACTTCATCTGTGCATAACAGGTAGTAAGTAAACTATATTATATTTATAAATGAACAGGTAAACCCAGTATGCCAACACCAAACTTGTATAAAAGGATATCTTTGAGATACTATCGATATCGCTGGTACTATCTTGGGATGGTTGGTATTGGCGTCTTTGTCTGCATGTTATCAATACTGGTTTCGATAAAGCTACAAATTAACTTGTTTCCTCTGCTTGGGGTTGGCTGGTTATTGATTATTTGGGGATGGGGAATATTTTTAATAATTCATTGGTATGGACAGCAATCTAAATTTTCTTTAAAACTGTCAAAAAATTTGGTTGCAATCAGGGAATGGGGAAGTGCGATTTTTTTGAACACATGGTTTCTTGCTGGTAGCATTGGAGTGCTTTGTTTTATATGGAATTCAGTGTAGCGTATCATTGCTCCATTTTTTAATACGCTCATGGAAGACAATACTTTCTTAACAAGGTGAGAAGATAATCGTAATATGGAATATAAATTAGTTGATGTCACAAATTCAAATGAAATAGCAAAACTTGCTGTATGCTTGATTAATGAAATTATAGAAAGAACAGGAATTGAGCATTTTAATGTCGATGTTCCGCTAACGACAAATTTATGTGATAATTTTATCAAAGATGGCCACTATCAGGTTGTCGCTGCTTTCGACAATGATACGATTGTTGGATTTGGTGCTATTTGTGAAAGCCGATCTCTTTATGCGGCAGGTGTGTTCGGCATCATTCAGGAGTTTTATGTTTTATCTGAATACCGATCACAAAACATTGGTAAGCACCTTTTAGAAAAAATTGTTGAGTATGGAAGGTCAAAAAACTGGAAGCGTTTAGAATTATGTACGCCCCCAGTTCCAGAATTTAATGGCACAGTTGATTTTTACCAAAATAACGGCTTCGAGATTACGGGCGGATATAAAATGAAATATGCATTTGTTTAACAAATCGCTACTGTCGGACACATTTTATGCTGCGCTTCAAATTTGCGGCAGAGCACTGCGGTTGCTCCATGTTGTAGTTTCGTGTGGTTGATAGTATCTAACTATCCTGATTCCTACAAAAAGTTAATACAATCACTAGAGAGTCAAATTAGTACATAGTACGACATTTAAGAGAGGTACACTGAAGTTCGCCTGATGATAACTTCAGAGTTACTCCATTGTAGAACACCTCAAGGCACCATACGTTCATTTTACTCATTGGAACGGGGATAATGAGTAAAACACGTCTAACCTTTTGTCACAAAGCTTCTGTAATATCTTCTACCCGAAAAACTAAAACGGTCAAACCCAAAGCTTATTTCATTGGCGGCTCAAATCGACCGCTTGGCCAGGACGGTGTTGCGACAGCACTTCCCAGTCCATAGCCTATCAAGCGATATCGAAGCTCGAGTAATTGCTCTACCAGTCTACTCTCAACTTGTGCATAAGCCTCTTCATCTGGAATACGTTTCACCACAATACCCAAGAGTTCAGTGATTGCGTTTCCCACCGAATTCTGACTGATGGTGACTATCAAACGACCTTTATCATCCCTGTACAAAAGCTGTTTATACGCGGGTTGCCAACGTATCTCATTGGCAAACATAGGATCTTCAATCACCTGCAAACGTAAAATCCGTGCGGCTTGATGAAGCTGATTGGAGTACAGGAGGATATTTTCGATCTGATCCGCATATTGCGAATCCTTTGGAACCTTGGTGTCTCCCGAGGCAACCAGATTAAAAAATGTCCTGTAAAACTCTAAAAAACCACTCAAAACCATATCATACTCTTTCCAAAACTGTCCTTTATTCAGCTGCTCAGCCCCGCCGACAACCTCCCAACTTGGTAAGCCCTGGGGGTAACCTGTTATCGATAACTTACATTCATCAGGTGGAATAGGACGCAAGACCTTCAAGTCCAGTACATCAAAAAAGCGCAGATACACATCACTTAGATAGTTGAGAAACAGACCATTTTGCCCACTATCTGTCAGATTTGGATCATCAGCACTCGCAGGAGGAGACGCTGCAAGGAGGGACTTTTCAAACACCATAAAATGGTTGTGGATCATCCTGATACTCGGCACACCCGGCTTATTGATTGGCCATGTCGCGTCAAGGCTTGCCTCCCCACAAAACAGGAGATGTTCGTCCGGGTCCGGATATTTTTCAAGCATATACTGCAGGACAACGTTCGTCATCCTGCTAAAGGTCAGATTTTCATCCCTTGTGAGCTGGTCCCTCCTGACAGGACGTCCCATGGGATCCAGTACCTTTGTCGATGTGTCGTATATTATTGAAGTGTCAAAAAGATTCGAGTGACCAAAAGCCTTCCTATACAGTAAAAAGCCCTCCTCGGTTCGCAACAGTCCACTTTCCCGACTCAAATGTCTCAAATTACATGGGCTGTTGTAAAATTCAGTTGGTGCTACTCCATTAGGTATCTCCGTTGGTATCGGACGATGTGGAGTGACGACTTCTCTTGGGTAGGAACGACTCATATAAGCTCCAATCGGTTAAAAGAACGGTCACTTCAGACGGCTTCTCCTGAAAACGATATTGCTCATTTGAAGCTACCATATTCCAGGCTGAACACTCAAGTACCAGAAACAGAGAAATGCATCTTTATGTTAGATTATATAAGCTGTACGTGGTTGGTTATTGTACTGGCGAGATTAAATGAAATGAGCTGAAAAGAGTAGAGCTTTCCCACAACGACTAATGTATCTGCTTTGACTCGACGGATTGCCCAAGCCAAAAAAAATCTCCCTTTTAAAAGGGAGATTTTAGTATATTTTACCTAAACCAAGTTATAAACTCAAAAAGTCTAAAGTCATCGAACATGGTTAATTTGCGGAGCCTTTCTCTCAATTGTTCTCTTGTAACTCAAGGCAGGCATTCCAAACCCCATGGTATAGCCAATTTCGTGATTCTCAGGTATTCCCAATCGAGCTTTAAGGGATGGCACAAGCTCTGAAATAACAAGGGTGGCAAGACCATTCCAAATGGTACCTACACCATTTGCCTGAGCATACATCTCAAATGTGGAAAGGGCGATGACAGAATCATGGAGAGGTGCGGCACTATCCATATCAGCAGAGACTATGAGTAGATGGGGAGCACCTCTAAAAAGAATATCTTTGCCCGCCGCCTTCCAGCCATCAATGATGTCGACAAACATCTCCATACCTTCAGGAAGATTGCCATCAGCAATAAGCTTTTCAAGGCCCGCAAAGGCCTCATCACGCAGGTCATAGACGATTCCCTTGTCTTCAACGATGGTATACAGTAATTGCCTGTCGTTATGCGCACTCGGTGCATGGGAGGCAACGTGGACCATCTTTTCAATGAGCGCAGGATCGAGGTTTTCATCCTGATAATTGCGGTTGGATCGACGCTTCTTGATGAGCAACTCAACGGCCTCAGGAGATGGAACAGCCGCTTTCTCAAGGGAAACACCTTTTTCAGGGGTATAACCCAGAATGGATAAAGACCCTTCACTGCACACAGCAACACAGTGCATACAACCGATACAAAACTGCTCCAGATCCTCAGTAATCGTTGGCAAGTTGGTATCCATACTGATAATCATAGCTGGACAGTCGCTTGCACACTGGCCACAGCTTATACAGGTTTCTTCATCTATAATTAAATCGAGCATCTCATTCCTCAAAATTTCTTAACTTACAGTTTTAGTGACAATTTCTTTGTCAAAATAATTGACCGACATTCCTGCGTCAACCACTATGGTTTGACAATTGATGCCAGACGATCGTTCAGAGAGTAAAAAGGCGGCTGTATTGGATGCCTCCTGGGTCGTTAGTGCCTCTTTACGCAGAATTGCCTTTTCAGCATAGAGATAACTATCAATGTATCCTGGAATACCAGCTGAAGCTGAGGTTTTAAGCAATGCAGGTGCAACCGCATTAAAACGTACCCTGGAAAACTCAGAAAAGGACTTAGCAAGAAAACAGAGTGACGAATCAAGAGCCGCCTTAATTGGTGCCATATACCCATAGTTTTCAGCAGCCATCTTCGTGGTTGAGATAGTAATTGTCACCACAGATCCATCTTCAGCCAAAAGATCCTTGAAGTGGTTGGCAATGCTGATAAACGAAAAGCAGGAAATATTTACAGCCTGGAGAAAATCATCCTTTCTTGTTTCATGAAACGGCTTCATACCATCAGAATAGTTGGCAAAGGCTATGGAGTGGACGATGCCAGCAACTTTTACTCCCCCAAGATCTTTTTCAACCTCTGCCCTTACCCGGATTATGTTTTCTTCATCTTCAACATCGCAGATGTACACTGGTGAATCAGGAAAGAGTTTTCTCGCATTTTTCACCCGCTCTTCTGAGCGAACCACATGAATAACTTTTGCTCCCTGCTCCACAAGGGTTTTAGCGACTGCGCAGGCGACTGATTTTTTATTTGCCAAACCAAAGACGATGAATGTTTTGTTCTCTACTTTTAAAAAGTCCATATTTTCGCGTGCTACAAAGATTAAATTAAATTTGAATTGTTATTTTCTCGTTTATTCTGGCAGAAGTTGGGTAGTAAGACACTAAAACCTGTATACCAGACCAAAAGAAAACATAAGGCTGTAAATAAGCGAAAGCCTTGCTGTACTTGCCAAGAGCTCATTTAAATTAGTTCCAAGATCACACTCAACTTTCACCATAAGAGAGTGGGCCATGGGCAGGGTGGTAAAGGGGAGAAGGATAAAAGCATCCGCCATCCCGCTAGCAAGCATGCAGACAGGAACAACATAACTGAGCCAAATGAGAGCCTTATACTCCATAATGGTACGATAACGTCCGAGCATTACTGCAAGAGTGCGTTTACCCGCCTTTGTATCAGTATCAATATCCCGCAGGTTGTTTACCACCATAATGGCCGTTATAAGAAGACCGGGAGGTACCGCAGCCGCTAGTGCTTGCATGGTGAGCTGCTGGGCCTGAATATAGTATGTTCCACCCACGGCCACCAGACCAAAAAATATAAAAACAAAGATTTCCCCAAGACCATTGGAGGCGAGGGGAAAAGGTCCCCCACTATACGCCAGAGCTGCCAGTACTGAGGCAATCCCGATGAGGATAATTGGAATTCCCCCGACAAAGCCGAGATATATAAATACAAGAGCTGCCAGAATGAGAGAAACAATCATCCCCCGTTTAACGTCCTCAGGAGGGATAAGACCACTCTGGGTTACCCGAACCGGCCCCTGTCGTTCATCAGAATCAATATTATTTTTAAAGTCGAAGTAATCGTTGGCTAAATTAACCCCAATCTGCAATAACATCGCCCCTAGAAAACATCCCAGGGCGGGAAGAAGCAAAAACCTGTCATCGGACAGAGCAACAGCTGTACCAACTACCACCGGCCCCACTGCAGCAGGAAGAGTTTTAGGTCTAATCGCAAGCCACCACAGGCCCAACTTGGACAGATTTTTATGATCCTGATTTTGCATAACTTTAGAAAACACTATTTATATTTAATCTTCTTTCAAAAAAATCATTCAAAGCAATGAGATGGTCTCTGAAAAAAATTTGATATCACGAAAAACCTACACCTAAGTAGATCGATTTTTTTTGCGATCCAATCATGGAATGAAGAGATGTTTACTTACCTTCCGCTCTATAGCCTGAATGGCAAAATAGAGCAGAACACCGAGTAACCCCATTCCCATAATCCCAGCATACATTTCCTTATACAGTAGTACCTGATAGGTCTCGATGACAATATAATAGCCAAGACCATAGCTGGTAAGAGACTGCTCTGCAATAAAGAGCACCGCGACCGCTGTACCAACTGAAACCCTTAAGGCAGTTAAAACAGCCGGCAAAGAGGCGGGCAAATACACATAGCGAAATAAGGCTCTTCTTCCTGCTCCCAGAGACTTTACCGAGAGAATAAGTTCCTTTCGTAAACCCGAAGCCTCATCGCGGACCACAACTAAGATCTGAAAAAAAATGATGATCGCAATCAGGGTGATTTTCGAAAAATCACTGATCCCCATAAGTACGTAAATAACAGGGAGAAAGATGATTTTGGGAATCGGATAGATAATGGCTATAAGCGGCCCTACAACCCTGTCCACCTTGGGCATCTGCCCAAGGAGCAGCCCTAAGGGCGCGGCAAAGATTGTTGCAAGAATAACTGCAGCCAGCACCCGCCCGGACGAAGCCAGAAAGTGCAAGCCTAACTCCCCCCACATATTTTTAAGAAACAGGGGGACCACCTCAATGGGCGATGGCAGTATGGGACGGTTTACTATGAGCGAAAAAAACTGCCAGATAGCAAACAACATTACAACACCTGCGAGTGTGGAAAGAGGTGTGGTCTTAGTTTTCATCCAGATGTCCCTCCTGCAAAGTCAGCACCCGCACCCTGTCGATACCCGGCAAGAAGCTCATGGAGTTCACTGCACTTCTCCCTGAACTCAGGGCTGTTTCTTTTGTCCATGGCACCAAGAAGGTGGTTGTCTACAATGGTCGGCTGACTATTACAACTCTCAGATAACACAAGAATCTTTTCCCCTAGAACAACTGCCTCTTCTATATCATGGGTTACCGTAATAGAAGTTAAGCCAGATTCTTTATGAAAACTGTTCATCACCTTTTGCAACTCTTCTCGAATTGGCGCATCAAGGGCTGAAAATGGTTCGTCCATCAGCAATAAATCCGGCTCAAGCACCAGGGTTCTTGCAATGGCAGCACGTTGTCTCTGCCCCCTTGAGAGCTGTGATGGGTACATATGCTGAAGATGATCAATCCCGAGCCATTTCAACCAGTGTTGTATTCGCCTTTCTTCCTTTTCATGGTCAAAGTCTACATTTTCTGGAGAATGTTTACCATCTGCACCATAAAAGTGACGAATTTTGTGACCCAGGCGGGTGTTGTCATAAATTGATGCCCAGGGCAATAGACCATGATCCTGAAGGACCAGTCCTGTTGAAGGCCGTGGTCGCTTTATTTCTTCCCCACCCACCTGGATGGTTCCACCAAGGGGAATTTTCAAGCCCGCCATAAGAAAAAGCAGTGTGGTCTTACCGCAACCGGAAGGTCCGATAACTGTCCATGCCTCACCCCGTTCTATTGTGAGAGTAAAGTTATCAAAAATATAACCTCCGTCGCCATGGGCGAAACGGAGGTTTTCAGCTGAAATCATCTATTGTACCAGTTACTTGGCTAAGAAATCCGCAGTCACAGACTCTTCATAGCTTAAGGGCGCAGTGATAAGGTTTTTATCCATCATCCAGGCCATAACATCGTCCCACTGGGTCTTGGTGGGCAGCGCTTTTCTTGGCATGGGTGGAATAACAAATTCCCCCTGGATATTTTTTGGAACCCGAATTTTTTTAAGCATCAAAGCCTGATGTCCTGCCGGATCCGCATTGAGGTCACCCGCTGCCCGGTCCCAGGCGATCATAAAGTTCTTCACCAGCTCAGTTTTGCTGGCAAGGGTCTCGCTTGAAAAGGTGATGACTGAGGCACTCACATCCCGACCTTTCGTGTCACTGACAACCTCAACAGCGCCACCTTTAATCGCAGCCGCTCCCAAAGGATCAGGAAGAGTTACCGCTTTTAACTGTCCCTGCAACAGGAGTTGCAGACGCTCTGGCAACACGGGTACAGACTTATATGTAATCTCATCATCTTTGAGTCCACCTGCGGTCAAAAGACGGGTGGAGATATATTCAATGACAGTATTTTTTGAAATACCGATGGGAACTCCTGCAAGATCAGCCACACTACTTATTCCGCTACCGGGTGCTGCAAGAATTCTAAACAGCGGGTTATCACCAATTGGAGACCGCGCAATGGATACTATCTTAACCTGGTTTTTGTCCCTGTTAAAATTAGCCGCACCGGAAATTTCATTGATCATTCCATCAACTTTTCCAGCCTGCATCAACTGATCACGCTCAACGGCACTACCCACAGGCAGCGCTTCTACTTCAACACCCAGCTCTTTGAAATATCCTTTCTCAAGGGCAACATACACCGGCAGAACATCTGGAATAGGCAGTAAGGCCAGACGAAGAGTTGCCTTATCCTCCCCACCAATTGCTGTTAATGGAGAAACCACACAAATTAACAATAATGACACACATAAAAATGACAGTTTTCTTAACATATCACTCACACTCTTGGATTAAATTCCCCAATCTAGTAAATAGAGGGGTCTGATACGATGATACAGGATAGTATGTACTTCCTGTTTACGCTATGCTCAACTTATATAGCCTCTTTCTTAACGAAAAACCCATAGTTCCTGCAACGTAAAACATGCAAAAATATATTATTGGTATCGATACCGGCGGCACCTACACCGATGCGGTCCTTCTTGACACTGAGTCCAACACCATTATTGCAAAAACCAAGAAGCCGACGACCCATTTTGATCTCTCTGTTTCAACAGGCGAAGCCTTAGCCAATCTCTTGAAGATAAGTGGTGCCTCGCCCCAGCATATTAAAAAGGTTGTACTCTCCTCAACTCTTGCCACTAACTCTGTGGTGGAAAATAAGGGCGCCCGGGTTGCAGTGATTGTCATTGGCTATGTTAAACACTTTAGCCTGCCCGTGAAAGCTGTAGTCTTTGTGAAAGGTGGACACACTATTGTTGGCGAGGAAGAAGAACCCCTGGAACTTGAATATCTTGTTGAAGTGATCCAGGGACTGCAGAAAGAAGTGGATGCCTACGGTGTCTGCTCAGCCATGTCAATTAAAAATCCGGCCCATGAGATGGTAGCTGAAAAGGCGATCGGGATGATTGACCCGAAACCGGTTTTCTGCTCTCACCGTATCAGTGATCTTGCCGGAATGGAAGAGCGGGCCGCCACAGCCGGCCTGCATGCCAAACTCATGCCTATCATGGAAGAGTTTACCCAGGGTGTTGGCCAGGCCATGGAAAAACTCCAACTCACGTGTCCTGTTCTTGTTATTGGAGGAAACGGAAAAGCCATTAGCGGAGACAAGGCCATCCATGAGGCTGGGCTTACTGTGGCAAGCGGGCCTGCATGCACAGCATCTTTTGGTGCAACTCACTCAAGTGCTGAGCAGTGTCTGGTTATCGACGTGGGAGGAACAACCACAGATATCGCCATGATAGAAGATGGGCAACCTCTTATGAGTAAAGAAGGCTGCCAAATTGGACGATGGAGAACCCATGTTGAGGCAATTGACATGCACACCGGTGGGATCGGTGGTGACAGCCATGCATTTGTTGATGACAAGGGCATACTCACCCTGGGTCCTGCGAGAGTCACCCCCCTCGCAACCGCTGAGTCCCTCCCCCCCCTGACGTCATGGCTTGGCACCGGTGGAAATAATAAACTGATCTGTCTCTACCCTGGTAGCGGAGATGCACTTCCCACAACCGAAGTTTCTGCACTTTTACAAAGTGCAGGCCAAATTACTCCTGCAACCATACGGGAAAAAACAGGGTTGAGCGGAATTCCCCTTGATAAGGAGCTGGAACAACTCACAAGACAGCAGTTAATCTTCGAATGTGGTTTCACGCCCACCGACGCCCTGCATGTTCTTGGTAAAATCAACATAGGTAACCGCGATATTGCACTTGAAGGAGCAACAATTATTGGTCGTGCCTGCGGAATGGAACCTCAGAACTTTGCCCAGTTCGTCATTGATACAACGAGGGAAAAGATAGAAAATCTTATCATCGATCACGTGATCAAACACTACTGGGGGAATTCCCTGACCTCGTTTGTCTCAACACGCAATAACCACCCTGTCCTCGGAGTGGACTTCAGGATCAAAACACCCCTTATCGGAATGGGCGCGGCGGCTCCATTTCTATTGCCAGAGGTTGCCAAAAGCCTAAAGACCACTATCTTTTTTCCTGACAACTGTGAGGTTGGAAATGCCATCGGAGCAGCTATGATCGGCATGGATAATAATCTATAATTTTATATCGACATGAGAATACTCTGCGTTGCAGACACCGTCACACAATCCCTGCTAGAACCTGTTGGAGAGGGAGTTGACATTGGTACAATCGACCTGGTTATTGCCTGTGGAGATTTGCCGCCAGAGTATCTCTCATCTCTTAGAAACCATTACAACGCACCGCTCTATTACGTACTGGGTAATCATGATCTTCGCTACCAGAGTGCGCCACCAGTCGGCTGTGGTCATATCGATCGTCGCATGTTCAACTTTTCAGATCTTACCATCTGCGGTTTTTCAGGCTCGAGATGGTATAATGGTGGAATAAATCAATACACTGAAAAAGAGATGACGCGTTTTATAAAGAGAATGCGCTTTAGTCTCTGGCGCAGTAAGGGCGTTGACATTGTCGTTACCCATGCCCCACCCAGGTTTATTAATGATGCTGAAGACCTTTGCCACCGTGGCTTTAGGATTTTTCGCTGGTTTATTGACAAATACAAACCACGCTATTTCCTGCACGGACATATCCATGCCCATTTTGAGGATGACTCAGAAAGAATCACCTCCATCAACTCAACCTCGGTAATAAACTGCTATGGTTACTATGTTCTCGAAATATAAGCCGCTCAAGGCACTGAAAAACCTTGTTACAGGCAACACAGAACCTGTGGAAGAGGACTCTCGCAGCTTTAATGTTCGTCAGGAAAAGGAAAAGGCCTATGAGGCCATTGAGAGGGGTACTCTTATGGTTCCCCTTGAAAAAATTGTCGGCAGCGTTGGAAGGTACCACGACTTTGACAACCAGTTTAAAACCCATCACTCCAGTAAAAATGAGCGTCTCCAGGGTATTTTGGGCGCAATGCGAGATGGAAAAAATCTCCCTCCAATTGCTCTCTATCAGATCAAGGAAGACTTCTTCATTCTAGACGGCCACCATCGCTTTAAGGCGGCAGGAGAGTTGGGCCATACCCATATTCGTTCTCGGATTGTTGAGCTACTCCCCAGTAAAAACACCTTTGAAAACAACCTGTATAATGAAAAAATTGGCTTCAAGGATAGGGCAGGACTCTCAGAATGTCCTGATCTCACCGAGCCGGGGCAGTGTAAACACCTTGAATGGCAGGTAGAAGAACACCAGAAATTTCTCACATCCAAACGTAAGCAGGAGGTCACCTTTAAAGAGGCTGCAACCGATTGGTATTCTTCAATCTACCGACCCCTTTTTACACTTATTAGAAACAGCCACCTTGTTAACTCATTCCCGAATCGTACCGTGGATGATCTGTATCTCTACATCTCTGTACATCAGTGGGAAAAGGGCAAAAAGAGAAAGTACGGCATAGGAATTGATAAACTCATTCCCACCGATATGGAGGCATTCAGGGATAAAATGGCCGAGCGTAAAGAACAGGAATATCCAGAGATGAAACGGGAGATCACCGTTTTTGTTCTCATTAATATTGAAGGAAAATACGAACAACCGATCATGGACAAGCTTCTCGCCTTAAAAGAAGTTCAGGAGGTACATGCCATCCATGGTTCCATTGATCTCCTTGTAAAGATCATCTTGATGAGGGACCTTCTCTCTTCCGATGCGGAGCTGATATCACAGTTTATTCAATCCAGCATCCGTCAGTGGAAGGGCATTGTCTCTTCACAAACTCTCATCCCAGGTATTTCAAAGGTAAAAAGTAATGATCGCTGTCATATCTAATCCCCATAACAATTTCTGGAGGTATCGGTTTTGAAGAAAATAGTAAAAAAAATTGGTTTACTTGCCCTGACAAGTTGCGTGGTTACAGCCTGTGCTACAATTGGTAAGGTTGATGAAAGATGGTCCGACTACAGTAGCTGGACAATGATAACTAAGGATAAGGTTATAACAGGAGATCAAACGGGGTCCCTTGGTGATGTTCATGAAGGACTCATGGGGTACAGAGAAGTTTATGTAAATGATATCGGCCTTGCTGTAAACCAGGGTAATGGTCCTTACAGGTATCCTGTCGGAACAGTACTTGTGAAAGAGCAGTACAAAGATAAGACTGCCTGGGAGAAGAAAAAATCGCCCAACCTTACCATCATGGTAAAAGTAAGTGATATTGATGAGGAAGAAGAAGAGAACTGGAGATTTTCCACCGCCCTCAACAAAAAAGCAGTAAAGAATACATTCTGTTTTGATTGTCATGCAGCCGCTCTCAATGATGATATTGTTTTTACCAATAAAAACTTTTTCAAATCTGAATAATGTCGGCTCTACAGGGGTGTTTTAACTCTACCTCTGCTTATGGTACTCAACAGAAGAGACTCAAAGAAAAAAATTGTGAGATGCCTGCGGTTATTGACCATCAAAGGAGAAAGATGAGAATGAGGAAAAATATTATTATCATGTTCTTAGTAAGCCTGACAGTTATACTTGGAACGACGACTTACGCATCAAACTTTGAAAACGGTTTTATGCAATATACATGGGGAGATAATGCTTCAAAGCATACTGGCTTATCAATAGTTGGTCAGAAGGGAGAGGTGGCCTATTACAGTAAGCCAGGGGAAGAGTATACAATCGGTAACGTAACGATTGATAAAATCATATATGGCTTCCATCAAGACCATCTTTTTGGTGTCTACCTCAACATAAATTCCGCCGAAGTGTATGATAAATTATTCAATCACATGAAATCTCTCTACGGCTTGCCTGCATCTAAACTTACAGCAGGGGACCAATCTGTTTATAAGTGGAAACAACCGGATGTCACTATTAAACTGAAACTGGACAAACCTACCCAGAAAATGAAGCTGTCCTTTTACTACCGCCCAATAGCCAGTACACTCAATACCAAGCAGTGGGAAGAGCTCGACACCTCCTCCTTTCGCTTTGTCCCAATTGAAAAAGATAAAAAACCTGAAAAGTGGGTTCTCTTTGAGTTTTAATATCTATCCGTCTCTGTTGGCTGGTACCAGATGATCATCTGGTATCAACCAATAGAATTTCTTGTGTTGTGATGGGCAGAATACAGTAGCCCAAGGGAGATAAATGCTGATATCAGGATCACAACAATAAGAGGGTAGAGACTGTTATTGTAAAAACGCCCGGCACTGATTGAAATTGCCACTGCAAGGATTGTGGAGACAGCTGATACTATGGATGCTCCAAGACCTGCAATCTTACCAAGGGGTTGCATGGCCAGTGCAGAAAGGTTTGAAAACAATAAACCAACGCAAAACATCAAAACATAGCATCCCACCATAAAATAGATAAACTCTGGCGGTCCACCTCTCCCCGTAACAAGAAATAATACCCCTACTCCAATTAACCCCAGGGTTCCGACAACACAGAGCCTATACATTCCGTATTTCATAACCAACTTGCTGTTGAGTAGAGCTGCTATGCCAAACCCCGTCGCAAGCAGGGCATAATACAAAACAAAACTATCCCCTATGGAGTACATTTGTTGAAACATTATTTGAGATGTACTGAGATAGAGCAGGAAAATACCAAAGGTTAAGCCAGCCGTTACCGTGTAAAACATCACATTGGGATTTCGCAGGATACGCCATGTATTGTGGATCAGAACGTCTCTTTTTATCCGCTTTCTCTTCTCAACAGGTAAGGTTTCCGGTTGATACACCATAATCCATGTGGTTGCAATGACCGCCATAACAAGAAAGAATACAAAAATCCCTCTCCAGCTCGTAACAGACAATATCAGCTGGCCAAGGGCTGGTGCGATCATAGGAATACAAACAAAGAGCGTCATAACAAATGACATCACCCTGGCCATCCTGCTCCCTTCAAACTGATCTCGAATCATTGCCCTGGAAATAATTTTTGGCCCTGACACTCCTATTCCTTGAACAATCCTGCCTAAAAGCAGCATCTCAATGCTGGTGGCACACATTGCTGCAAATGTACCAAAGCAATAAATTGCCACACTGATTCCAAGGGCCTTTTTTCGGCCAAGCGCGTCTGAAAGAGGTCCAAAAATCAGTTCACCGAAAAACATGCCGAACATAAACAGGGTAATAAGAAGCTGTAGATTATCCGGATTATTGACGTGAAGTGTATGACCTATTGCCGGGAATGCTGGCAACATCATATCGATGCTAAGAGCCGTGAGCGAGGAGATCAGAGCCATACGGGCGACAAAGACTGCGCCGGCTTCACGCTGGGGCTGGGGCTGTTTTTTATTCGGCATTACAGAAAACTACAGTGGTTCTGAGGCAGTTGTCTCCCATGGCAAGAAGCCTTATTTCAAATAGTCTGTATAATGGCATCCCGTCACCCTTATTGATTCTTGCTGAAAAAAGCTTCGATACGCTCAGCTATATTGACTTTGATGTTCATAAAAAAGAGTGAATAATCAAAGGCATGATAGATCCCTTCCGGAAAATGAGAGCCCTTAACTGTAACGAGATTTTTATCTGCTGGATGAACAATCAAACCTCCGTCTACTATCTGTGCTGAGGTAAATTGGGGATATTCTACGGGATCAGAACCTCCCTTAAAAAAAACTGAGCCAAGATTTTGCTCTGCTGAAACCAGATTTCCATCCATCGTCCAAGAAAGAGGGTTTACAGCAATAGCTCCCTTTTTAAGAGTAGGGGCAACTGACTGCCTGCCTGCTGCCATTGTGTTATAGGAAATAATACAGCCCGTTTGGTCTCGGCTATCACACATCTCTATAGCCGAATTGGAGGCTAAATCCTCTTGTGTCATTGACCAGCCCAGTAAAAAGGCTGCAATCATCCTCTCTTCTGCCCCCGTTGCTCCCCAGTGGTTTAACATAAGATCTGTTAAGATCATTGATCCCTGGCTATGTCCTGCTAAAAAGAATGGGCGTCCATTATTTTCATATTTGAGATAATGATTAAAAGCCTGCCATACATCATCATGTACAATCTCTTGCAAGGGGCTCGCATCCTTCTTTGATAGGCCCAGCCCTGCTAAATTCATCTGTCGATACATTGGTGCAAAAATATTTGCATGCCCTTTAAAAACAACTGCCTGGGTATCAAGAGATGCCTGAGCCGCCTTACGCATATCAACCCTTTCAGTATCCATCAACCAGTCAGTATCGTTAAACAGAACGGTGGGATAGACGAAAAAAACATCAACAGGAGAATCCAACTGAGTTGGTTTGGCCAACCACCCTGTTGCCTGCCCATAATCTGGGGCAGCAGGAACATCTTTTATATTAAAGGGTGTCATAGCTAAAGAGTGTGAAGCACTTATGAAAATTAATACTACAATGAGGAAAAAATAGACTGAAGATAAATGACGATAATTATTCATAGATTTCGAATATCTGTTAAAATGTAGAATTCTAAAGAGACAACCCATCCTACAAGCGCCTCATTGCCAGTCTGAAAAGGCGAAAACCCGGCTCTACTTGCTGACTGTGAGCCCTGCCTAAAACGGTACAGGTAAATGGCGCTAGTACATGGTGTACTTCGCTTGAAAAGGGATCAATGATATCGGCAAGTAGTTGCCCTTCCTCAATTATAATCCCCAGCTCAACACGGTTGACTAAAATCCCCCCAACTTCAGCGTGGACCCAGCCGCCTCCAAGATATACATGTTGCTCGGCAGGAACAAACCCTTCCTCTCCAACCATTCCAGCGGACCGGAGCAATGATATCACGCCCTGCTCACCAGTTAAAACCTTGTCGTTTTCAACTCCCCGGGAGCCACCAACCTCCATTACTATGGCCGCTATCCCTGCATCTGTTGCAGCCTGGCGAAGAGTTCCTGTTATGGCATAACTCTGCAGTACGCTCATATCACCAAATCCGGCAGACAGATGTGCCACATCAAGGTTTGATAAATCCGCTCGAAGCTGAACCATATTTTCCCGCAACGATGAGCCGGTATGGAGATCAACAACAGCGTCGCAATGGGTAATAATATCCTGAAAAATACCGTCTGCGACCTGATCAGGATAGTTGCCTACTGCACTTCCGGGAAAACACCTGTTCAGATCAACTTCGCCAGAAATATTTCTCCTGTGGTGATTAAATCCTGCCAGATTAACAATGGGAATTCCAATCACAGTTCCATGGAGTGTCTCCGGATTCAAGCCATCAATTATTCGTCTAATGATAGCAATCCCGTTCAACTCATCCCCATGAATTGCAGCGGTTAAACACAATATAGGCCCCGGGAATTTACCATTTACCACATGAACAACCATTGCAGCAGCTGTTTCAGCTTCATCAAATGGATATATCCACTCCAGGTTCTTTCTTGTTCCAGGTACAACAATATGACCAAATAGATTAAGATCTTCAGCAGGCAAGCCTCGTTCCGGACCATTAAGATAGCCGCAGCCTAAATGATCGAGACCATTAATATTTTTACTATCCATTTGCATGTACAATCCACTTTGAGAAAATAACGGCCAAAACCCTTCAATCATATTATATTTATCTTTGACACTAGTCGTGGACCAATGAAAAGGCAATAGACAAGAAACCCGGTAGAAGTACTCTTCTCACAAAGTACACATCACCACTGAAGATAATCCAATTTAAATAGTGACTAATCTGCTGAAACATGGAGTTTTAAGGAAAAAATATGGCTAAACCCACAAAACCAATAGTATCATTTGAAACTACATTTGAGCCACTCGATATTCGGGTTGGGCGAATTATTGAGGTCCAACTCGAAACTGCGACACATAAACCCACCTATAAAATGGTTATCGATTTTGGTAAATATGGAAAGCGCACCAGCTATGGAAGGTTTACCTCCCATCCCGTTGAAGAGGTAAAAGATCGCTTAGTTATGGCAGTACTTAATTTTGAACCAAAAACTATGGGCCCTGTCACTTCAGAGGTTCTTGTAATTGGGGTTCAATACCCAAAAGCTGAGAGTGGGGAGGCCACCTTTGTATCTCCAGCGGTAAACGCGAAACTTGGCAGCAAGCTTTTCTAGAAGAAAAGAATAAACCACAAATACATCACAACAACAAATCTATAACTATACTAAATATCGTTAACTTTATATTATTGTCTCAACAATATTTACGTTATACCTGTGACAACTGCTGAGAGGAACTATCCTTTATTGAGCCATTGTCACTTCTTATGCGCATATAAAATATTCATATTATCGACAACTGTACCAGTAAGGCAAACAGCTATGTCAGCTGTATAAATAGACTAATTGCTCGTAAAATGGTAAAGAGCAGAGTGTTGAAATTATGGGCCAAACCAATGATACATAACAACTCTGTCCTTCGGGCATAAACATATAGAGAAACTACATGGAAAGATTTCTGGTTATCACTGCTTCTGCCGGCATCGGAATTGCCATATATTACTTTATGGCGCAGATGGTCAAGAAACAGTCAATGCGCGACTATATTTTTGCCAATCAATGGCTCCTTCATCCCAACGCTATTTGTTACTGGCGGGCTGCCATGGCCATAGTCGGCTATGTTCTCTATTTTTATGCAGGTATGCAGAGTATAGCCATCCTTATCTTCACCGTCGCAGCTATTCTGGACGGGGTTGACGGGGTTGTGGCCAGAAGTTGCGATATGGTTACGAGTTGGGGAGAGTGGCTGGACCCTTTTTGCGATAAGCTCACCTATCTACCTCCGCTTATTGGCTTTGCCTATGCTGGGATACTCACCCCTAAGTTTGTCTGGATTCTTGTTGTCATTGAGTTTCTCGGCCAGTTTTTCGCGCGACATATCCTCAAACTATTAAAGACTTCAGGTGCTGCAAATAACTTTGGTAAAATCAAGGCCATCATCTGTTTTGGGCTCGTAATTTTCTGCGCGCTTATCGAAAAAAACCCCTTTATCATTGATATTGGAGATGAGGTTCTCATAGCCTGTATTGTGCTGTCAGGGGCATCACTACTGTTTAAATTTATTCCCAACAAGCTCTATGCAGATATCCTTTCTACCCTTAATTTTATCTGCGGTATTACAAGCCTCTACCTCTCCCACAACCTGTTATTTGCCTGGGCTATCCTGGTCATTATCCTCGGTCAACTTTTTGATCTATTTGATGGCAGAATGGCAGAAAAACATGGGGGAACCAAGTATGGGCCCTACCTTGATGATATAGCCGACTTTGTAAGCTTTGGCCTGGCCCCCGCCTACATTATCTATCAATCAGAAGGAACTTTTGCCCTCATTTTTGGGCTCATCTATGTTACTGGTGTAGCTTACCGGCTGGTACGTTTTATCGCTTTTGACAAAAAAAGAAATGATCTGCCGGATGGTGTTTTCAATGGCCTACCAAGTCCCGCTGGAGCACTCATCGTTCTTGGTGCAGCCCTTGTGGTACCGCCAGACTATCTCTGGATAATGGCTGCACTTTCCATTGGCCTCATGACAAGTCACATCCGTTTTGCACATCTAGGCCGTGTGGTACTAAAACATCTCCCGAAGCCAATCTTTTTTGTGATCAGTTCCACAATAATTGTCTGTATCGCCTATATTTTAAAAACTAAAAGTGTGCAGCTTTTTGGCTGTCTTATACTTGCCTCGGTAGTTGTATATATGATCATAGGGCGTAAGTGGTTGAAGTAGTACCACCCCAAACAGAGATGAGAGTTTTGAGCTCGGTATCCAGAGCTCAAAACGATCCTTAAAGCCCCTTTGGCTTATTGCGAGACTTAAATGTCACCCGGTGATAGGCCTTAATGGCTGCTTTTTCGCTAAGACTTCTCAAACCTGCAAGTGGATTCTTTATCCGCATAGTTGAGCGATTGCGAATCACCTTTCCCAGTGTACCCTTTCTATCCGCAAGTTTTCTATCCTGCTCAGCAATTGTACTACTCAATATTCCAAAAAGATTCTGATCTTCAAGCACCCTTCGCCGTGCTTCTATGATATATGGTAGTCGGTCTTCATACTCATTATTGGCTAAATGGAATTTGATAATCTCACGGGAACGATCAAAGTCGTTGATATCAATTGGGATAAAACTCTCTTTGGGGAAGTATTCTTCCGCATTGGGGGCCCCATGGTAAAACGGCAGGGTGTATCCTAGAAAGGCATCGGGAAGTTTTTCAGTCAGGTGGTGGTTATACACGTGATTCTCAACTGCAATATGAAACTGATAATGATCCAGAACCTCCGCCTTATCGTTCATTGGATTCACGCCATGACCATAGATATCCAACTCCTCCAGATCATCTTTCAAACGCCAGGTAAAATCGACCCGAGTTGAGTGCAAAGTCACATTGCCTGTTCTCTGGGAACATACAGTTGAAATTAGTTTTGTTTTCTTTGGCGGTTCCATACCATTCATCTGATCCCAGGTGATATAATTTCCTTTGTCAAAGGGCAGACCATAATGCCAAATAAGCCCTGGATGGTGATATATCACATTGGGATGACGCATTGCCCACGGTTCCTGAAAGGTGATGATACAGCCAAACTGTTTAAGATAGTCTTTACCAAAGACAGTGATTGATGATGGTTCCCCTGTAATAAGCACGGTCTTTTCCCGGGGACAGAGAAGTTTTTCTTCGGTGAAAAAATTATCGCTTGGGGGGAGATCCTGGTAGACAACCAGCCAATCATAGCCTGTGCAATCCACATCAAAGTCAAAGACACAGTTTCCCCACTGGGGGAAAAGGCCTGGAAACTGGCGTAAAAATCCTTCACAAGAGCGACCTTTTCTAAGCCCCCTGTGCATGAATTTAACCCGAATTTCTGGTTTGCCCCATTTATCCAGGGAAACACTCGGATCCCCTAGTTTTCCACCTAAATTATTGAATGAAAAAAATTTCTTTGACACTGTGTCCTCAGTTGAAAGGTTTGGACCCTTCTTTCTATAATATTCTAACCGGATAGGCTCTTGGCTCGGGTCATCACAATGGATATGAATCTAACCCGACAAGCGGAAAAATTTTTAGTGTCGCTGGATAAGTACCCCGAAGGTCTCCCTGCGGTCGCTATCTGGAAATAGTGCAATATCAGCAAGTTTTCCAACACTCAATTTCTCGGAGTCTACGCTACCTGTTTTTTATGACAGCTCTTCCTGAGTAAGGCACTAACACCCCACAAGGGGGTATAAGTGCCTTGGTCGTATAACTAAACTTACGATTTCAAATTCAATTCCTGAGTTTCAGGTTTTTATAACAGGCTTTCAGGAGTAAGGCACTAAATCGCCAAAACATCGTAGTGCAACGCTTCATCATCAGCAACCTATTTTTCCGCGCTGCCATTAACGTTCTTAGACTAGACAAACCATACAATCAAACCTAAGATAACAGGATACGTGTAATTCCTACTAACCAGTCTGAAAGCCTTTATAAACATATGGATATCTGGATAGTCTCTTCAATTCTCTGTATCACCCTATACCTGCTCATCAGCGAGAAGATTTCAGTTGACCTCACTGCTGTTGGTATCATGGTCCTCCTTGTTGTAAGTGGAATACTCACTCCAAAGGAAACCATAAGCGGCTTTGCTAACCCTGCACTTATCACCGTAGGAGCCATGTTTGTTGTTTCCAAAGGGATGATGCGTACAGGTGGAGTTGAATTTCTTGGCAGAAAAATCATCCAGATGGCCAGGGGCAACCATAAACTGGCCCTTATCATCATTCTCATTTCTGTAGCCATTGCTTCCGCTTTTATCAATAACACCCCGGTGGTGATCCTCTTTATTCCGGTGGTAATGAGCATGTGCTGTGAATTCGGTCTCAGCCCGTCCAAATATCTTATTCCCGTCTCCTATGCTTCAATTCTCGCCGGAACCTGCACACTTATTGGAACATCTACCAATATTATCATCAGCGATCTCAGTGTCACAAACGGCTATGACGGGCTCACTATGTTTGAACTTTCAACCCTTGGGGTACCCATAGCCATAGTTGGGATTATTCTACTCTATTTCATTGCCCCAAAAGTACTGCCCGATCACGCCAACCCTGTTTGTCAACTTCAGGACAGTGAACATCGTAAATATCTGGCAGAGCTGAAGATTCCTGCCACAAGTAACCTCATCGGTAAAAACCCTTTCGAATTATTTACGGCTAAGTATCCATCCATGGATGTCATCGAGCTGATTAATCAGTCCCACATCTACCACCCAGCAAGGGACAAGCGGACAATCAGTGCAGAAGACATACTGCTGGTCAAAGGTTCACTCAATGATCTGGTTGCCATTCTTCACAATGAACAGGTTGACCTGCCAAGCTCTGAAAAAGGGTTGGTTCTTGGCGCCCAGAGAGATGCACCCATCGTGGTGGAACTTATTATTTCTCCCCACTCTTCACTCCGTGGAGAACAAATCCAACGAACAGAGCTGGCAAAGGACCCTGATGTTCATATAATCGCTGTAAAGCGTTCAAACCTGCACATCTCGGAAAAACAGATACATGATGTTAAACTGCAAACGGGGGATATCCTTCTCGTCTGGTGTCATGAGTCAAAGCTTGAATCCATACGATCTGAGAACAAATATATTGTTATTGAAGACGTGTATGAGGAACTGGTACACAAAAGAAAGGCCGCCTGGTCCATCATCAATTTCATATGTATGATAGGCACAGCCACCCTTGGACTTGCTGATATTATGACCTGCGCACTCACCGCGGCCTTTTTGATGATTGTTACAGGCTGCCTGCAAATGCGTGACGCATACAGGGCGCTGCAGGGGGATGTACTACTTCTTATTGCAGGAACCATCGCTCTTGGCGTCGGCATGCAGAAAACCGGTGCCAGCCAGCTCTATGCCGAGACCTTTATCAGTATGTTCTCAGGGTTTTCTCCCCTTATCATTCTCGGAGCACTTATCCTGCTTACATCCATATGCACCCAGATTCTCAGCAATAACGCCACAGCTGTACTGCTTCTACCCATTGCCATTTCAACAGCGCTGGGTATTGGGGTAGACCCTAAACCATTTATTATCGGGATCTGCTTTGGTGCAAGCGCCTGTTTTGCAACCCCCGTCGGCTATCAGACTAATCTCATGGTATATGGACCCGGCGGTTATAGTTTTATGGATTATATGAAACTTGGTCTTCCTCTAAATGCTTTTGTGGTCATCGCTTCAACTCTCTGCATTCCCTATATCTGGCCGTTTTAACAGGGAGAGATGTCTTGAGATAATGCAAAGCAACAATCAATAACGGATATTGTTGTCCAGAAGATAGATCACGTAGTACGAATGGCGTAATTACATTTTTGGCAGAACATAATAGCCTCACAACTCCATTCCCTGACACAAGGTTCTCTCATCGCCTTGAACAAACGCTGAAAAATTGATACTTTGAGTTAAACGCATGTTTTTTAGGCTATAATAATGATTTAAAATTGTGGCTGAACTTAACCTTAAAGTTTACTTATGATCAGGATTATTCTCCTCTTCCAGTTCATTTTTATCACCGCAACACTACTTCAGCCAGAAATTACAATTGCCGCTGAAGTGAAAGTATTTATACTCCACTCTTATCATCAGGAGTATCCCTGGACAAAACACGAAAATAGGGGACTTGTTGAAACACTACAGCAGCATAACCCAGAAAGTGACATAAGCTTTTCAACAGAATACCTCGACACCAAAAGAGTCAGATTTACCCCCAGTTACGAGGACTTCTTTCTTGACTATCTACAGACGAAATATTCAGAATATCAACCAGATATAATATTTTTAACTGATGACAATGCACTACAATTCATCACTCACAACAGAAGTAAGATATTTCCTGCTGCACCCGTTGTGTTTTGCGGCGTAAATAACATCTCCTTTTTTGATAGTAATCCCTCAAGCAACTCCTACGGAGTTTTTGAAGTAAAAGATGTAACAGCCAATTTACAACTTATCAAAAATCTATTTCCAGATGTCGAAAAAGTTACCTTCATCGGTGATAATTCAGCAACGTACCAGGCTATATACAGACAAATTTTAGCCGCAGCTGCCTTGAATTTCCCTCAATATGATTTTAGCTTTCTCGCACACAGCAAATTCGACCAGGTTGAAAACCAACTCAGAACCACGCCCAACTCAGTGCTTGTTCTCACAACAATAGGGGGATTTCATGACAAGAATGATCAGGTACTCTCCATACCGACAACCATTAATCGTCTGAAATCACATGGAAACTATGCCATCATAAGTATGGAAGATGTATACATGCAGGACGGTGTTCTCGGTGGTATTGTCACCAGTGGCTTCGCACAAGGACAAAGAGCTGCCATTCTTGGGTCACGCTTGTTGGCACATCAGAGACTAGACGAAACAGAGCGATATGTGACCGGTGATAATATCCCAACCTTTGAACATAACGAACTGGTCCGCCTGGAGATTCCCCCATCCCGTCTCCCTCAAGATTCTGTGATCATAAACAAACCACTGTCAATCTACGAAGAATTTCGATCATTTATCATTTCAGCCCTTGTTACTTTTATTCTACTCTGTGTGCTTATAACTTTTCTACTCATCAGCATTATACGTCGAAGAAAAGCAGAAAACGAACTCAAAACAAGTAGGAATTTTTTAAACTCTGTTCTGGATAACCTACCCGACATGGTTTTTGTTAAAGAAGCTGAGAACTTAACCTTTGTCAGTCTGAACAAGGTCGGAGAATCCTTCTTTAACACACCAGCGAACAAGGTTATTGGTAAAAACGATTACGACTTCTTCACTAAAGAAGATGCCGACTTTTTTACATCCACCGACAGAGAGGTACTTACCAACAAAAATCTGTTAGATATCCCTCAAGAGGAGATACAAACATCTTTTGGCAAACGTTATCTTCATACCAAAAAGATCCCCCTCTTCGATGAAAAAAATGACCCGATTTTTCTCCTCGGCATTTCCCGTGATATAACCAACGAACTTTCCGCTGCAAAGGAAAAGATTGAACTGGAAAATAAGCTCACGCAATCCCAGAAAATGGAATCCATCGGTACACTCGCAGGAGGTATAGCCCATGATTTCAACAATATTTTAAGTTCTATCATTGGGTTCACCGAGCTTGCGCAACTACAGGCCGATATTACTCCAGGAGTTGCAAAACTCCTTGATGGAACACTCAAGGGAGCAGACAGAGCTAAGCATTTAATTCGCCAGATTCTTACATTTAGTAGAAAAAATGAGCAGGATCGACAACCGGTTGTGTTAGCTGATGTTGTGCATGAAAGTATCACACTATTACAATCCACCTTACCGAGCAATTTAGAGATTCAATTAGAAATGGAGAGCAGAGAGAAGATATTTGCTGATCCGACCCAAATGCACCAAGTAGTCATGAATCTTTGTACCAATAGTTATCACGCCATGAGGGGTAATAACGGAACACTCATGCTGAAACTTCAAGAGATACAAAATGGCATATCTCCGAAAAATGATAATTTTCAAGATTTTTCTATGGATGCCTGTCTTCACCTGATAGTAGGGGATAGTGGTAAAGGAATGTCCCCAGAAGTTTTAGAGAGGATTTTTGACCCCTATTTTACCACAAAAGGTCCAGAAGCCGGCACAGGATTGGGACTTGCTGTCGTACATGGAATAATTAAAAGCCACGGTGGCCAAATTGTCGTAAATAGCGAGGAAGGTAGTGGAACGACTTTCAACATTTACCTGCCAATATATGATGACACGGAGGAGGACTCTGGAACACGAGACCTTCAGGAGTACATACATTCAGATGTCAACAGTGGGAAAAAGATTCTTCTTGTAGATGATGAACCTAATCTCCTTACTCTAGCTACGAGTTACCTTGAGGACTACGGCTATAAAGTTCAATCATTCTCTGACAGCCAAAAGGCTCTGGAACATTTTTACACCCATAGTGAACAGTATGCGGCAGTGATAACCGATATGACAATGCCAAATCTTACAGGGGCTGAGCTAGCCCAAAAGATCATAGCACGACGTCCCACCACCAAAATTATTCTCTGTACTGGCTACAGTGAGAACATTAACCGACAGAAGGCTCTTTCCCTGGGCATCAGTGAGTATCTGGAGAAGCCGGTGTCCATAAATAAGATGTTGGCAGCACTCGATCAAGTTCTTCATCAATAAGGAATTAATGTGCAAACAATAATGGGCCAACGCGCAAGCGTTGGCCCATTATATTCAACCAAACCTGAAGAAAACAACTCCTTCCATACCTGTATCAAAGGTACAACTGACTATTGAAACGTATTACAGTTATTAATATCTCCGCTGACAAGACCTGTGCGAAACCACTGCACCCGCTGTGCTGAGCTGCCATGGGTGAAAGAGTCGGGCACAACATAGCCCCGCGACTGCTTCTGCAGATGGTCATCACCTATCATACTCGCTGCATTTAAGGCCTCTTCCACATCTCCCGGCTCTAAAATAGACCGAACCCGGTCAGCGTGATTAGCCCAAATGCCTGCAAAACAATCTGCCTGCAGTTCAAGCTTTACTGAGAGTTTATTATAGTCGGTCTCAGAAATTGAAGCACGCCTGGCCTGCACCTTCCCACTTATACCCAGTAGATTTTGTACATGATGACCAATTTCATGGGCCACAACATAGGCCTGAGCAAAATCTCCCGGAGCATTAAGCTTATTTTTCAGCTCTTTATAAAATCCGAGATCAATGTACACCTTTTTATCCGCAGGACAGTAAAACGGCCCCGTTGCCGACTGGGCTAAGCCACAGGCGGACTTTACCTGACCTGTAAAAAGAATAAGTTTGGGCTTTTCATAGACGCCACCTCCATCTCTGAAAATCGCCTCCCAGGTATCTTCAGTATCTGCTAAAACCACAGAGACAAAGTCAGCAAGCCGATCCTCTTCAGGATTTACCACACGTTCGGTCTGCTGACGAGATGAGCCAGGAGCTGATCCCTCATTCAATACATTTGAATTAAGTATAACAGATGGATCAATACCGAAGTACATGCCCACAAGGGCAAGAAGAACAATACCGATCCCCCCGCCTTTAATGCTACCACCGGGGATTCTTCTTCCCCTTCTGTCTTCTACATTGCTGCTTCGACGACCTGTTTTCCAACGCATCGATTTACCTCCCTTACCCCGATAGAGGGGAAATAAGTCGGGATAGGTATCTTCACGAGGTCATTTTCTGCCTGATCAAAGCAGAAAATGACTTCTAAGGTACCCAGGATTTCGCTACTTTATATCGGCGATGAACTTATTTGACGACTCAATAGCGGTGTTCATCTTTGTTATAAGACTGTCAATTTCACCCTTCAGGTTAGTGAATTCTCCCTGGAGTGATCCGATGGCTTGCGCATTAAGATTATGCTTTAAAAACAGAACATTATCCCTGAAAATCCTGAGTACTGGCTCCATGCTTTCCTCAGCCTGGTGCATGGATGCCAACATCTCTTTATAGCGAGATTTAGTACTGCGTAACTGAGCCTTACTGGAGTCACGCAACTCCTTACTCTGGTACTCCTCCAACTCATCTTCCCATTCATCAAAAAGATCATCTGCAACAGATTCCACTGAATCAATCCTGCTCGACACCTTCGCCGCCGCTGCTTCACTCTTTTCGTACTCAGTATTCAGACTGTCGTAGGCTTTTTTCAGATCCGTTTCTTCAAGTTTTACAACAGAATCAAACTGTTCAAGAGCTGACTTAAACTGCTCCTGAGCTTCAGCCTGTGAATCACGAGCCCCTTCAACCCGATCCACCATAATGTCTCTTTTATGTTTACCAACCTTCTCCATAGCACTGTAGTACGTACTAGAACACGCATTCATCATACATACACAACAGATGATAATTGCAAAATTCATCACAGACCAACCTGTCTTTCCATTCATTTAGAATCCTCCAGATAAAAATATTTAAAAAAAATTATAGATTTCAATATCTAAAAATAAACACAGACACCTAAGTTGCAAAAAATCCGCTCGTTTCTCGCTTCGTAGTCTTTTGAATGATATACTACCTTAAATGTGACAAGCTGCTCAATACCTCTGAAAGGCATTTTATTACAACAAACCCTCGAAATGAAAAAATAAGCCGGGATAAGCAGTTTCACGAAATTCATTCATAAAAAAATTATATTTCTAAACTACTCATACCACAAAATGACTGACAACAAACCTCAACCCGTAAAAAAAACCACTCCATGCATAGGTTGTGGAGGGTCTGGACAAACATCGTACTTTGGTGGTGCCAGCAGATTTATGTTCACCTGGGAAGATTGCCCTGATTGCCACGGAACCGGCATAACCCTAGAAGAAAACTCATCTGATCCCCAGGAAAATCCACCCACCGCTGGTACAGACAAAGGTAGGAAAATAGAATAACAGAAATAACTCACCGTAGATCAAGGTATCATTACCACAGCTAGTTTGATAACTCGCTATTACTATACATTTTCTGATTGTGATTTAAATGATGCTGACCAAATACTTACCATCACAACTCTGTTTAAGCATCTTCACCACTCTTCTCCTACTACTGTGCTCTTGTAATACAACCACCTCCCCCATATACACCGATGAAGAAGTGCAATGGTTAAAAAAAAATGGAAATAGCATAGAGGTTCTCTTTGGTTATGAGGCCCCGCCAAACGCATTCCATGATACAGATGGGACCTATAAGGGCCTCCTTGTTGATTTCTTAAAAGAAATTGAGGAAAACATCGGTATTTCCTTTGGCTATAGAAATTTTGATCAATGGAACGACCTCATTGAATATTCCAAACATAATAATAATTTTATTATTGTGGGTATAGCCGAAACCTATGGGCGAAAACAGTACCTCTCTTTCACTGATCCGTTTATCAAAGTACCGTATATAATAGCGAGCAAACGTTCCTCATCCATTGAAACAACGGCTGATTTACTCGGTAAATCAGTCTGCACCGTCGCCAACTACGCAATCAACGATTATCTGGCGGAAAAATTTCCTGAACTCATCCCTACTCCGGTATCTGATAACAAGGAGGGACTTCTGGGCGTCTCGGTGGGTATATATGATGCCATGGTTTTGAACCAGATGTATGCATCCCACATCATTGAAGAACAGGGTATTACAAACCTGAAAATTGCCGGAGAAAGCGGCTACCTGAACCGACTATCGGCTGCAGCTTCCGTGCAGGACCCTATCCTTTCCACTATCCTTGAAAAAGCGGTGGATCAGCTCAGTCCACGGACCAAGAAACAACTCTATCAGAATTGGCTTGGGCAGAGTCCCAATATCCTGTCGTCCACCCTGCTTACCTCTCTTTTGGGGCTAATACTATGCATTGCCAGCCTACTCGCCATATTCTGGGGATGGAACATCAGTCTAAAGAAAACTGTTCGCAGCAGAACAAAGGATATCATCCAAAGCCGGGAAAACTACAGGACCACCATACAATCCATTGGCGAAGGAATAATCACAACAGATGCCGAGGGAATTATAACGGGACTCAACCCGGTTGCTGAAAAACTAGTGGGTTGCAGAGAGGACTATGGTGTTGGCAAGCCGCTGGCTCTGATCTTCACCATAATAGACACAGGAAGTCGTAAGCCATTGCAAAACCCGGCAGAACAGGTCCTTCGCTCAGGGGTAAGCGTCAATCACTCCCACTACCCTACCCTCATCTCTGCATCCGGCCAGGAGTACATTATTGATGATTCAGCTGCACCAATAAAAAACGATGAAGGTAACATCTTTGGCGTTGTGCTGGCCTTTCGAAATATCACCCACAAATACCAGATCCAACAGGAATTATTAAAAAACGAACAACAGCTGTCACAGTATATAGCCCAGGCACCCATTGGAGTTGCTGTACTCAATCTTCAGCATGAATTTACCAGGGTTAATAAAAAAATGTGTGAATTCAGCGGGTTTAAGGAAGGAGAACTGCTACAAAAACAACTGGAAGACCTCCTGCCAGAAAATTACCACCCGGAACTGTTTGAAGGGCTTAGGTATGCAAAAGTGCATGGGAACGCAAATATTGCTCCTGAATTTACCCATAAGAATGGTACGAGCCTTTTTGCCTCAATCCATATCGGTTATGTGACAGATGATAAGTATCTTATCTTCTTCAACGACATTAACCAGGAGAAACTCGCTGAAGAAGAGTTGCTCAAGATAAACAAACTCAGATCAATTGGTACCCTCGCAGGAGGTATCGCCCACGACTTTAACAATATCCTCATGGGTATTTTTGGTAATATTGAAATCTCAAAAGAGCTCCTTGACCAAGAGCATAAAGCCTATCCATTCTTGGACAGTGCAGGACAATCCCTGAGTCGTGCCACCCGGCTCACCCAGCAGTTACTTACATTCTCTAAGGGGGGCGCTCCAGTCAAAGAAGACACCCAGCTTCTCACCCTCATCAGAGAAGCCATCAATTTTGACCTTGCGGGTAGTAATATCGCTGCCAAAATTAATTCTGAACCGGATCTATGGCTTGCCAATGTAGATAAGGGACAGATAGGTCAGGTTCTATCTAATCTGTTCATTAACGGTGTCCAGGCAATGCCCGAAGGTGGCACACTCACCGTTGATCTATGTAATGCTGATGTGGACGAGACCTCTACCCTGCCGATTGAAGCGGGCCCCTTTATCCAGATGACAATAACTGATACAGGTACGGGGATCGAACCAGAGCATCTGACTCGAATCTTTGACCCATATTTTACAACCAAACAGACAGGAAGCGGCCTTGGCCTCGCCTCCACCTACTCCATAATTATCAAACACAACGGTCATATACAGGTACAATCCAAAAGGGGCGAGGGAACAGCATTCACCATATACCTCCCCGCAAACAGCACACCACTTCCCGTCGCAAACGCGGCCGCCGCACCCACAACGCAGCTTAAAAATTGTCGCATACTCGCCATGGACGATAATAGGGAAATTCTAATTCTCATGAAACGGATGCTACGAAATAGTGACGCTGAAATTGAGACAACAGAGTGCGGAGAAGATGCTGTCAGAGAGTATAGCAGAGCATTAGCTACAGATCAGCCATATAACCTGGTTATCCTGGACCTTACAGTACCAGGTGGCATGGGAGGGGAAGAGACGGCAGCCAAGATATTAGAAATTGACCCGAAGGCCACTCTGATAGTTTCAAGTGGTTATGCCGAAGATCCTATTCTTGCCAACCACAGGG
Organism: Desulforhopalus glucosivorans; assembly: GCF_054397165.1. Taxonomy (NCBI): domain Bacteria; kingdom Pseudomonadati; phylum Thermodesulfobacteriota; class Desulfobulbia; order Desulfobulbales; family Desulfocapsaceae; genus Desulforhopalus; species Desulforhopalus glucosivorans. The sequence continues at coordinate 4,542,693 of NZ_AP044854.1, read as the reverse complement.
ACTATGGATTTATTGATGTACTCAGTAAACCATATACAAAAATTGCATTTTTAGACGTAATTGGTAGGGTAATGGCTCAACAATAAGGCACTCATAATTTAACATGAAAGATAGGATATGACCCCCGCAATAAACGAAGCCAAAAAGCAAAAGATAGAGTATCAGGTCCATAAATATTCACACAACCCAAACCATTCTTCATATGGGCTAGAGGCTGTAGAAAGCCTGGGCCTTGACCCTGAAAAGGTCTTTAAAACCCTGGTTGTGCAGCTGGGTAATGGAGATCTTGCTGTAGGAATAGTCCCTGTTTCAGGGCAATTGAACATGAAGCAGATGGCAAAAGCCGCCGGAGAAAAAAAAGCCGCCATGGCTGATGCGGCTCTTGTGGAAAAATCCACCGGCTATGTGCTGGGTGGAGTAAGCCCCCTTGGGCAAAAGAAACGACTCACCACCATCATCGATGCATCCGCAAGTGACCACAAGACCATTTTTGTCAGCGCAGGTCGCAGGGGACTTGAGATAGAACTGCGCCCCGAAGACCTCAGTCGTTTAACCTCGGGGAGTTTTGCCCAGATCGCAGCGAGCTGAATGTGAGGAGGCTCTTAGCGTCGAAGCTGCTTGAGTAGTGCAGTAGTGGGTTCACCGTCTGCGACAACACCAGCATCTTTTTGATATGCGCGAATAGCCTCACGGCTGCCCTTACCCAGGGCACCGTCGATTACTCCAGAATAGTATCCCTTAGCCTGGAGGATTTTCTGTAACTCGATTTTTTCGTCCACAACAAGGGACCCCGCTGGCCTTGGCCACTTCTGAATCATTCCACCATACCCTGCAATTTTATCGGCGAGCATCCCCACTGCAAGGGCATAGGAGTCTGAATTGTTATACCGTTTTATAACATAAAAGTTTTTCATCACCAGAAAGGCGGGGCCATCTTTTCCTGCAAAAAATTTCAACACTGCCTTATCATCGGGCCAGGCAAAAGATTTCCCGCCCTGTCTGACTACTCCTAATCTTTTCCACTCCTTGAGAAGCTTCGTCTCTCCTTCAAGACCACGCTTGGCAGCAGGAACAGACACTTCATATCCCCAGGTTTTTCCGGTTCGCCATCCATTCTTATGCAAAAGATTTGCAGCTGTTGCAAGGGCGTCAGGTACCGAGTTCCAGATATCACGGCGACCATTACCGTCCATATCCACCCCATAGGCAAGATAACTTGTTGGGATAAATTGTGTATGCCCCATGGCACCAGCCCAGGACCCCATAAATTGACTCCGGTCCACATCCCCCGCCTGAAGGATTTTCAGTGATGCCACAAGTTGTGTCCTGGCAAATTTGCCGCGCTTCGGATCTCCATAAGCAAGAGTCGCAAGGGCCCTTGGAACATAGTGAAGACGATCAGTTTTCTTCAATATATCTCCATAGTTTGACTCCATGGACCAGATGGCGAGCAGGACTGATCTTCTAACACCAAATTTTTTCGCTACTGCGTCCAGGGTCTGACGGAAATATCTTTCATTCTTTTTACCCTTTTCAGCAGACAGACTATTCACCCTGGCATCCAAATAATCCCAGACCTTAGTGGTAAACTCAGGTTGATATGTTGCTTTTTTCAAGATAGCAGGGTCAGGCTCCGTAACACCTTGAAATGCATTGTCCCAGGTCTGCCTGCTTATCCCCTCTTTTGCCGCAACGGGGTAAAAATCAGCTATCCACTGTTCAAAGGACTCCGACCCCTGCACAGTGGTAAAAGCCCCAGTGGCCAAAGTGAGCGCTACAGTGAGTAAGCCTACGTTCCAGCCCTTCCGAACTCTATTATATAGATGAAATACCATTTCATTTTCCAGTAAAGATTCTATTGTTGGTAAGATACTGACAGTTCAATATAAGTTTGATTGAATACCAGAGCATTCATTCTTTTCCCACAAATTTATGGTAAATGGCAGTTATAAAACACAATATTTAGACCACTATTCACTTTGCTTCAGTCTACCCCCGATAAACGGGATAAGTACCTTGGCGATAAATCTGTGGAAACCGGCAACATACACCATTATGAAACTCAACAGTCACAACACTCTACAAATATTCGCATAATGGAACTACTTTCCTCTATTGCAGGGACTCCCAGCCAACCACTGCTCTTTATTGTCAGTTTTCTTGCAGCAACCATCCTGCCGCTCGGCTCAGAATGGTTGCTTATTGTTATGATCTCCCAGGGTTTTGCACTGGGTGAGACTATTATTATTGCAACTATTGGTAACTACCTCGGGAGTTGTACAACCTACGCGATAGGTCAATACGGTTCTGAATATATCATCAACAAACTTCTTCGAATCAGTGTAACACAACAAAATCAGGCCAAAAAATTGTATGAGAAATATGGAAGCTGGTCACTTTTTCTCGCCTGGCTCCCGGTTGTGGGAGATCCTATTTGTCTGATCGCAGGAATATTTAAAGTTCACTGGCTGCGCTTTTCCATACTGGTTTTTCTTGGTAAATTTTCACGATATGCTACTGTGGCGTATCTTTCACATAAAGCATTAATCAACTAGGCTCGGTAAACTCTTATCTACCGGGCTGGTTTTACTTATAGACAAACGAGGCTGACTTACATGAAACATAAAATCCTGCAATCCATTTACACCTCCTTTGAACAATGGACTGACCAATCCCAAACTGAATACGCCTGTTGTAAGGGCTGCTCCACCTGCTGCTCTCAAAATGTTACTATCACAGCTATTGAAGGCGAAGAAATCCTCAGATATGTCATCAAAGAAAATATGATTGACCAGTTTGCAACAGCGCTGTTGCAGGCAGGTGAACTGAGTCGTCCGAAATTCAGCACCAATGATTTTGCCAAGGCCTGCCTTGATGGCCGAGATGTTGACCCGGAAATCCAGACCAACACAGGTGATTGTCCATTTTTACAGGATAATGTCTGCACCATTTATCCGGTCCGTCCTTTTTCCTGCAGACTATTTGTATCCACCATCACCTGCAGCCCAGGTAATCCAGCCCAGGTCTCCGATCTTCACCTCGAGGCCTCAACGGCTGTGACCCAAGTCATTGAACACCTTGGTCAAAAAGAGTACTGGGGAAATTTGCTGGATGTTCTTCTTGCCATGCTTGATATCGGTGAGTACCGCGCGATTGCAGATAAATTCAACCAAACCCTTATTATGCAGGGTAGAATGCGAACCCTTACCGCAAAACCTCTGCCCGGATTTTTACTGAGCGAAGAAGAAGGTCCTCAGGTAGCCCAGCTACTTGAATCTATTTTTGATACTGAAGTTGATGGAAAACGAATTGAAGATATCCTCAACGGAAAATAGTCATATCAACATATACGGCCACTGATGCCCAGGTATCAGTGGCCGTTGTAGTCACACCTTATTCTACTGCTGTAGAATCTACTCCTTGAACTCTTTTACAAACTCCCCGTACCCTTCCTTCTCAAGGTCTTTGACAGGGATAAACCTCAGGGAGGCAGAGTTCATACAATAACGCAGACCCGTTGGGGCTGGACCATCCTCAAAAATATGGCCAAGGTGTGAATCTGCCCCACTACTTCTTGCCTCAATACGTACAGAAAAAAGCGTGGTATCCTTTTTCTCCACTATATTTTCATCCACCAGCGGTTTTGAAAAACTTGGCCAACCGGTACCGGAATCATACTTATCCTTTGAGCTGAACAAGGGCTCTCCTGAGACAATATCAACATAGATCCCCTCATCTTTATTGTCCCAATATTCATTTTGAAAGGGACGCTCCGTTCCGTCCTGCTGGGTCACCTCATACTGCAGTGGTGTCAACTTCTTGCGTAACTCATCCTCTGTGAGTCTTACTGATTTGCTGCCTTTCGGCTGATCTCGCCAGATATTTGCTAAAAATCCTGCCCTGCCAGAGCCAACCTTATAGGCCTCGTAATGGACACTATTTTTCTTGTAATAATCTTGATGGTATTCTTCAGCTGGATAAAAAGGTTTGATAGGTAGAATAGCTGTCACAATGGGCCGATCAAAAACTTCAGACTTTTCAAGGGCAGCCTTTGACTCCTCCGCTATCTTTTTCTCATCATCACTGGAGTAAAAAATGGCTGTCTTATAATGATCGCCACGATCAGCGAACTGTCCGCCAGGATCTGTTGGGTCCACATAGCGCCAAAAGGTATCTAAAAGCTCATCAAAAGTTATTGTATCAGGATCATACACAACCTGAACTGATTCTATATGACTGGTCATTCCACTGGACACCATTTCATAGCTTGGATTTATCTCATCCCCACCTGAATAACCGGCTTTTACATCAATGACACCCTCAAGAGCTTCAAACGGCGGCTCCATACACCAAAAACATCCTCCGCCAAAAACAGCAGTTTTATGATCGGATGCCTGGGAGTCCCCAGTGGAAAAAACAGTAAGGCAAACAATCAATGTTACAGACAATAATATTAAATATTGCATAGTTCCTCCTTATAACGACAATGGTCGTGATATTTCCAAAGACACAAGCAAAACCATAGGCATGGAGAGCATCTTTATCAAGAGGTCCTAACAGGCGGATATCCCGCTCCAATATTTTGTTACTCTTTTCGCAATATTTTTCCTCATAAAATCGAATTTTCTGTTTCAAAATCGCGGCACCATTGCTATAGTGGCCCCCATGAAAAAGTCAAATAATACCAAACGGACCAAGTTTATTTTTGTAACAGGCGGCGTTCTCTCTTCTCTCGGGAAAGGCCTTGCTTCTGCATCTTTTGGAGCTCTTCTAGAAAGTCGCGGGCTTACAGTAACCTTCCAGAAGCTCGACCCGTACATCAACGTCGATCCTGGAACCATGAATCCTTTCCAGCACGGGGAAGTGTACGTCACCGATGATGGTGCGGAAACCGATCTGGATATGGGCCACTATGAGCGCTATACCAACGCTGTCATGGGCCAGAAAAACAATTACACCTCCGGGCGTATTTACTATTCCGTCATCCAGAAAGAAAGACGGGGTGAATATCTCGGTGGAACGGTACAGGTTATCCCACATATTACCGATGAAATCAAAGCTGCAGTACGACAGCTTGATGGCACAGTGGATGTTGCAATTATCGAAATTGGCGGCACAACTGGTGATATTGAAGGACTACCGTTTATTGAGGCCATCCGCCAGCTTCGCGGAGATCTTGGCCATGAGTACACTCTATTTATCCACCTCACCCTTGTACCATATATTAAAACTGCGGGTGAAGTTAAAACAAAACCAACCCAACACTCTGTACGTGGACTTCGTGCTGACGGTATTCAGCCTGATATTCTTGTCCTTCGTACCGAAGTACCGATCGAGTCGAGCCTCAAAGATAAGATTGCTCTTTTCTGCAACGTTCGAAAAGATGCGGTTATTACCGCTATTGATGTGGAGAGCATTTATGAACTTCCACTTCATTTGCACAAAGAGGGCCTTGATACCAAGATTTTAGAGTTACTCAATATCTGGACTGGACAACCCAACCTATCCCACTGGGAGAAACTGGTTCACAATATCAAGAATCCAAAGAACGAAGTCAACATCGCCATTACCGGCAAATACGTCGACCTGACCGAATCCTACAAGAGTCTACATGAAGCCCTGGTCCATGGTGGTCTTGCCAATGGCACCAAAGTTAACCTCACCTATATCAGTGCTGAGGATCTTGAATCCAAAAATGTCGCTAACCTGCTCGACTCCTGTGATGGTATTTTAGCACCAGGCGGATTTGGTCTACGTGGTGTTGAGGGTAAAATCAAAGCAATCAACTATGCCCGTGTTAACAAGATTCCTTTCTTTGGTATCTGTCTGGGTATGCAGCTGGCTGTTGTCGAATTTGCCAGGGATATGCTTGATCTTCCCAAGGCCAACTCAGTGGAAATGGATGACCAAACTCCTGATCCTGTGATTTATCTCATTAAAGAATGGTTTGATTACAGAACAAATGAAGTTCAGATCCGCGATGAAGAATCTGATCTCGGTGGGACCCTGCGCCTTGGAGCCTACCCTTGTGTACTTAAAGAAGACACCAATGCATACAGGGCATACAAGTCGAAAGAGATCAGCGAAAGACATCGTCATCGTTTTGAATTCAACAACGATTACCGAGCCAAGTTAGAAGAGAAAGGACTGATTATTTCCGGAACTTCTCCCGATAACAACCTCGTTGAAATTGTTGAAATTGAAGACCATCCATGGTTCCTCGGTTGCCAGTTCCATCCTGAATTCAAATCTAAGCCTATGAAGCCGCATCCACTTTTTAGAGACTTTATCAGTGCTGCTTTAAAGCAGAAACAAGGTAATAAGTGATGAGTACTATTGCAGTTAATATAGAAACTCCATCAGGTTCTCCAATTACGGTCGGTACCGATCAGCCTCTGCTGCTGATCGGCGGTCCCTGTGCCCTTGAGTCTGAAGATTTAGCACGAAGGATTGCCGAAAAAATGGCTGGGGTCTGTGCAAAGCTGGGAGTAAACTATGTTTTTAAAGCCTCCTTTGATAAGGCGAACAGAACCTCTCTGAGTTCCTACAGGGGGCCAGGTCTTGAAGAAGGTCTCAAGACCCTTGCTAAAATTCGGGCAGAACTAAACGTTCCTGTTATCTCTGACATCCACGATACCAGTCAGGTGGCAGCTGCCGCCGAGGTTCTCGATATTATTCAAATCCCTGCATTTCTCTGCCGCCAGACAGATTTACTCGTGGCAGCAGCAGAAAGCAATAAACCGGTTAACGTTAAAAAAGGCCAGTTTGTCTCACCCTGGGATATGAAAAACGCCGTGGAAAAGCTTAAAGGTGCCGGTGGTACCAAGACCATGCTTGTTGAGCGTGGTGCCTGCTTTGGCTATAACAACCTTGTTGTTGACATGCGTTCTCTGCCTGTCATGCGTTCTCTTGGCTGCCCTGTAATATTTGATGCTACACATTCAGTACAGCTTCCTGGAGGTGCTGGTGGTGCGTCAAGTGGCCAACGTGAGTTTATTGAACCTCTGACAAAGGCAGCTGTCGCAGCTGGTATTGACGGTCTCTTTATGGAAATGCACCCGGACCCAGACAAGGCTCTTTGTGATGGTCCAAACTCCATTCCTCTTGATCAGGTCGAAACTCTTCTGGCGCGACTTGTTCGCATACGTGAAGCAGCTAACTCGTAATGTCAAACCACTGTTCCAACTCGCCTGATGGCTATCCCTCAGACTGCGAAGTTCTTGAGGGATATCGAGCCCGTGTAAGGGAAAAGCAGAACATGGAAAAATCTCCAGAATATAGACGTGCTCTTGCAAAGGCAAAGGAAGTACGCCTTCTGCTTCTTGATGTGGATGGAGTGCTGACGGATGGCAACCTTCTCTACACAGACAGTACCGCTGAAAGTAAATCCTTTAACACCCAGGACGGCTTTGGCCTTCGTCTTTTGCTCGATTCAGGTATTGATGTCGGTATCATTACTGCCAGAAAATCTGAGGTAGTAGCGCGGAGGGCAAAGGAATTAAAAATGACCTACGTGTATCAGGGGATGGGTAATAAAAACGAGGCTTTTAAAGAAATACTCAAAAGTTCAGGTTACAAACCTTACGAAATCGCCTACATGGGTGATGACTGGCTGGATCTCGTTCTTTTAGGCCAGGTGGGACTTGCGATTACACCTGCTAACGGGGTTACCGAGGTGAAAGAGGTGGCACATTTCATCACAGACCGCTCCGGTGGCTCAGGGGCAGTGCGAGATGCCTGCAATCTTATATTAGAAGCCAAGAACCTCACCCAGCAACTGCTACAAACCTATAAGAACAGATGAAACTAAACCGCAACGTCATCTGGCTTGTCCCGCTATTTTTCATCATCACCTATCCGCTCTGGTCCATCCCCGTTGGTAAATTTCTCACCCCAAGGGGTGGTTTTGACCCTGAGGTTAAACATCCACCCAAAAAATCGGTCCAGCGATTCACCCTTGATAAGGTGAAAATTACCCAGAATCAGAATGGTATAAAAACAGCTTTCATTATTGCGGACACTGCTTACACCGGGGATGATCCAGATATCCTTTTAATGGATAATGTGGATGCGGATATTTTTGATGATGATGGGAATATAACAAAAATTATTGCTAAAAATGGTGAATACCACACCGTAACAAAGCTACTCACCCTCATCAAAGATGTTGTTGTGCATAAAACCCACGACAATCAGTTTTTATATACAGAACTGCTCTACTACGATAACGATAGACGTAATGTTCACTGTCCCGGGCCAACACGCCTGGAAGGTGACGGTGCTACAATTAATGGTGGCCGCCTCGACTATGACATTGCAACCAAGACCTATATCATCGATAAGAGGGTACACTGTATCTTAGATGACTTTGTTGCCCCCTAAAGCTGCTCACAAGTCTCTACCAAAAAACCGTCAGAGGTTACACTCCAGCGAATATTAACATCCCAGAGAAGTATACCAAAACTGTCCTTAGCGCCCTTTTGTTTTGCCGGCCTGGGGTCCTGACGTATCATCTGCTCTATGAGGGGCATGAGATTTCTCTCTGTCTTACGTAAATAATCCTCGCAGAATATCCGTACTTGATCCGTGAGTTGTACACTCACCTCTGGCACTTCACCCTTTGCATATCCACACTCAGCTGATGGTACACTATCACTATAGGGAACATAGGGTTTCACATCTATTACAGGGGTACCATCCAACAGGTCAATGCCTGAGAGTATAAGTGACGTTCCCTGTTTCCCCCGTTCAACAGACTGCAGCCGTACAACAGAAAGTCCAAGGTGATTTGGCCTGTGTGGACTGCGGGTGGCTAGAACACCCACGCGCTTTGTCCCACCAAGCCATGGCGGGCGAACGGTATTTTTCCAACCGTCCGAGACTGATTCATGGAAAAGGAAATGAATCCATACATGGGAAAATTGCTCCAGGCCACGAGTCACCTCTTCCCGGTTATAGGGAGGATACAACTCCAGCTCTGCAATGGCAGCCGGAACCATTCCGGGTTGCCGGGGTATCCCAAACTTTTCTGTAAAACATGAATGGATTATTCCAATAGGCTGCACTTCTATATTTGTGTTATTCACAATAACTCTCGTTGTACTAGTTGGTTACACGGCCCACACCCGTAACATTTTTTTTAAAATAGTGTTACAAGGTCCTTGACACACCCTTCACACCACAGTACTGTAATACAAATATTTTTATCGTGTTACATCACTTATATTCTATTCAGTAGTGGAGTTATGCATATATCCGAAGGAGTACTCAGTTCCCCTGTTCTACTTAGTGGCGGTGCTATTACCGTTGTCGGTACTGCTATTGGTCTAAAAAACCTCGACTACGACCGAATAATGACCGTCGCCATGTTGACTGCGACCTTCTTTGTCGCTTCTCTCATCCATGTTCCCATAGGACCTGGTAATGTCCACCTCATCCTCGGCGGCCTTATGGGACTTGTCCTCGGCTGGGGCTGTTTCCCGGCAATTGTCACAGCTCTTTTCCTCCAGGCCATATTCTTTAATTACGGTGGCTTAGTAGTACTTGGGGCCAACACTGCCATCATGGCACTTCCGCCCGTACTCTGCTACTACATTTTCCGCCCCTGGATCATAGCAAATGGCAATAAAAGAAAGGTTGCTGCTTTTTGCTGCGGATGTTTTTCCATTCTCCTTTCTTCCCTAATGATGGCTGTTGCTCTCTCTACGACAGATGAGGGCTTTATGGGAGTTGCAAAGCTTGTGGTTGCTGTCCATCTCCCCCTTATGGTTATTGAAGGAATTATAACCATGTTCACTGTGCTTTTCCTATGTAAGGTGCAACCCGAATTTTTAGGTGTAGGAGAATAATCATGCAAGCAAAACGTATCGCCTTTCTCATAGTTCTCTGCTCCCTTTTTATTTCTATCCCATGTTTGGCCCATAAGGTACGAGTATTTGCCTGGGGGGAAGGTGACACCATTCACACAGAATCAAAATTCAGTCGGGGTAAACCTGCACAAAATGCCACAATTACAGTTTTCAACACCAGTACAGGAGATGAAATTCTCCAGGGTAAAAGCAACCAACAAGGACTCTTTCAATTTCCTGCGCCAGACTCTTCAGTAGAGGAAATCAACATCGTGGTAAATAGCGGAGATGGTCATAAAAACAATTGGCTTTATCAATTGGGTTCCCCAGATAAGCTCACCTCGGATTCCCCAAAGATCGATAATCCCCCGCCCACAAAAACTACCGGCAACTCTCCTGCAGTAACTCTTACCAAAGAACAGTTCACTCAAATAATTAATGAAGCTCTCGAGAAAAAACTCGCCCCTATTCGCAGACAGCTTGCTGAAGAATCTGATCAAAAACCTGATGTAAAAGATATCCTCGGAGGTATTGGGTACATTCTCGGACTGGCAGGGATAGCTGCTTATATGAAATCAAAAAAACAATAAGGAGAAGGTTGAAATGAACGGTATGAGAAAAATCGGTCAACGTGTGGTCCTGTCAATGTTTTGTTTATCAATCTGTAGTACAGCTCAGGCTCATTTTGGTATGGTTATCCCTGATCAACCGATTATTGGACAAGATAATAAAACCAGTGAAATCACACTAAGCTTTTCCCACCCTTTTGAAAACCGTACAATGAACCTTGAAAAACCAAAGCAGTTTTTCGTGGTCAAAGATGGCGAAAATACCGATTTAAATCCCAGCCTTAAAGAAATCAGTCTCCTTGATCATGCTGCATTTACATCATCGTATACCTTCAAGCGTCCCGGTGTCTATCAGTTTGTCATGGAGCCCACCCCATACTGGGAACCAAGTGAGGATGTTTCCATAATCCACTACACCAAAACACTCGTTCCTGCATTTGGTGATGATCAGGGCTGGGACCAACCAGCAGGCTTACCAACAGAAATAATTCCGCTGCTTCGACCCTTTGGTAACTATGCAGGGAACAGCTTCATGGGCCAGGTTCTTGTAAATGGAAAAGCCGCACCAGGCGCCGAGGTAGAAGTGGAACTGTATAACCCTAAAGGTCAATATGCAGCACCATCTGACTATCACATTACACAGGTGGTCATGGCCGACTCTAACGGAGTATTCACATTTACCTGCCCTGTTGAAGGATGGTGGGGTTTTGCGGCTCTGACAGAAGCAGACTACACCTTAAAAGACCCCCAGGGTAACGATAAAGGGGTGGAGTTGGGAGCTGTATTATGGACTTATTTTCACTCCATGACCGCTGTACAGTAATTTAGGAGAGAACGACCATGATGGATGAGGCCTTTGCCCACAGCAACTCACTACTGCACGAGATTGATCCACGAGTAAAAATTATTGTAGCCTTCTGCTTTATACTACTCGTTGCAGTAAGTAAAAGTTTTACTGTGATAGCTATTGCCTTGTCCATCTCGATTCTACTTGTTCTTCTTGCACGCCTCCCCATAGGTCTTGTTGCAAAACGGCTGCTGGCTGCCAATAGCTTTATTTTCTTTTTATGGCTGACACTGCCCATTACGTATGGAGGAGAACCGCTCTTTGAACTTGGCCCTCTCTCTTTTGCAAGAGAGGGAATTTTACTCTCTGCCATCATTACCCTGAAAACCAATACCATAGTTCTTGCTATTATTACTTTGCTTGCAACCTCCACCATAGCAAGCTTGGGCCATGCTCTGGAAGGCTTAGGCCTTCCAGGCAGGCTCTCTTTTCTCCTGCTTTTTTCCTACCGCTATATCTTCGTCATTCACAAGGAATACCTGAAACTGTCTCGTGCTGCCCAGATGAGATGCTTTCAGCCGGCCACCACAATCCACACCTATAAAACGGTGGCCTACCTCTTTGGTATGACACTCGTTAAAAGCTACAATCGCGGCAACCGAATCCACCAGGCAATGCTATTACGGGGCTTTAACGGCCATCTCATCCCCCTCTCCCACCATACAATCGTCCGAAGAGATATCATTTTCCTTACTGCAGGTATCATGACCACCGCATCACTTGGTTTTCTTCACTTTACCTAATCAGCACCATGTGGTAATCCCTTAGGTATTACACTAAAAAATCCGAAATAGTCCGCTCTCCTGTGCACACTTTCGAGGTACATGATGAAAATTGGAATCATTGGTCTTCCCCAGGCAGGTAAAAAAAATCTCTTTCAAGTTCTAACTGGTAACGAAGTTCAGGAACGCTCAGGCCCGCCGAAGGCTCTGCCCGGTTCAGCAGATATTCAGGACCCACGGTTTGATCAGCTTGTCACCATGTATAAGCCGGCAAAGCAGGCAAGGGCTCGTATTGAGCTTATGTTGCTGCCAAAGATGGAAAAGGAAAACATCGCCAAAGGTGACATCTTTAATGATATCGCTGATGTTGATGGACTCTGCCATGTCGTCCGCGCCTTTGAAGATGAGGGAATCTATCATCCGGAAGGCTCAGTTGATCCCATGCGTGATGTTGAGGCGGTCTACTCCGAACTTATCATGCATGACCAGATCTTTGTCGAAAAACGTATAGAACGGCTGGAAAAAGCCATAAAAAAGATAAAGGATGAGAAGCAGGAGAAGGAACTGGTTCTCATGAAGCGCTTTCAGGATCACCTTGAAAATGAACTCCCCCTGCGACTTATTGAGCTGTCTGAAGAAGAACAAGCCCTCATTTTAAGCTACCCCTTCATCACAAAAAAAGAGCTTATAATCGCATTTAATGTCTCCGAAGATATGGTGGGAGACACAGCACTACTTGAAAGTGCAGCTCCATTTTGTGAGAAACAAAAAGTTGAGGCCATGCTGGTCTGTACCCAGGTCGAATCTGAAATCGCACTTCTCGATTCTGAAGAGGAAAAGAAGGAATTCCTCGAAGATCTTGGAATTGAAACCCCGGCCTTGGGGATTATGACCGTACTGTGCCTCAAGGCACTAGGGCTTGCATCATTTTTTACTGTTGGAACCGACGAGGTAAAACAGTGGCTGGTTAAAAAAGACTCCCCAGCCCCTGTGGCAGCTGGGGTTATCCACTCCGATCTACAACGTGGTTTTATCCGGGCAGAACAGATGAGCTACACTGACCTCATGGAAGCGGGCGGAGAGGCTGAGCTGAAAAAAGCCGGGAAGATGTACCTGCAGGGAAAGGACTATATTGTTGCAGATGGTGATATCTTAAATATCCGCTTCAAGGTATAATTTTTAGTTTTAATGGTGTCATTCAATTATCGCATCATTAAACATTGGAAGTCAGAACTACATCTCTCAAAATAGAAGCACCAAACAGGAAGACCATGCTCGAACTTTGTAAGGTAAGCTACACCTATCCCCAGGCCAAAGAACCGATTCTCCACAATCTCTCTTTCAAAGTTGAAGATAAACATGCTGGCATAATTGGCCCCAACGGCTGCGGCAAAACCACCTTACTCCATCTGATGGTCGGCCTGATAAAACCAACGGAAGGTGAGTTGCTCTTTCATGGCGAACAGGTGACCACCAAACTTGATATGTTTAATCTCCGCCGTGAAGTTGGCTTTTTATTCCAAAGCTCGGACGATCAACTCTTTTCCCCCACAGTCATAGAGGATGTGGCCTTCGGCCCGCTGAACCTTGGCTTTAAACCGGCTGAAGCTATTGCTATTGCAGAGAACACTCTGAAAAACCTAGGTCTTACTGGTTTTGAAGATCGCATCACCCATCGGCTCTCCGGGGGCGAAAAAAAACTGGTGGCTCTCGCAACCATACTTGCCATGAAGCCTAAGGTACTGCTGCTTGATGAACCAACGAATAACCTCGACCCAAAAACCACCAGCAGGTTAATAGAGATCCTGAACGGTCTTGACCTCTATCAGGTCATTATTTCCCATGACTGGGATTTCCTCAGCCACACCACCAATACGCTCTATAAGATCGACCAAGGTCATATTCACAAGTGCGACAAGGACCACATCCATGTGCACCGACACATCCACGTGGCGGGTGATCATCCACACCAGCATGATCTTTGATAACCTGATCTCAGTTTTCCTTCACCCACTTCATCGTAGTGCGTTATTGGAACACGATTGTATAACTACAGGACAATACTTATCTATTAATAGAAAGTATAAAAGATCGGCAGAGTGTATTACTAGAAATTTACCTAAAAATCATGGCTTTAGTGGGCTAAAGAGGATATTTTCCTAACAAAACATCATCTGAAAGAAGGTAGGGGCTAATCACAATACAACCTACCACTCAAACTACTGGCTACTATATTTTCCCTGGAAATATAGAGATATATAAGGTGTAAAAATCATGTCAGAAAACAAAAAAGAACAAGCCTCACCACCGGAGATCAGCCCCTATCTGTTTCCATTAATTCTTGCCGTGATGGGGGCTTGGTGCTTCTATGATGGTTGGCTAACGAGTGATCCGGAAATGCTCGAGCACGCTACCTTTAACCGTGTTACCAGCGGACTACTCCTCCCCTGGGCTGTCATCGACTTTATCCGAACCCGAAAGGCTGACCTGAGGGAAAAAGCTGCTTTGGCAGGAGCTGAAAATACTGATATAGAATCTAAAGATACCCACGATGATTCCTAATCGCCGCCTTGTCCTGCCATATGCCGCACCTTTTATGGCATATGTCGTGATAGCTTCACTCTTGGGCGATACTCTCTCCAGAGAAATCAATTACTGCCTGCGCATAGTTTTGACATCCGCGCTGCTCATTTGGGCCTGGAAATGGTATTTCCCTCTCCGTGGCCCTAAGTCCCCACTGGTTTCAGCTCTATGGGGTGGGCTTGTCGGCCTGGTAGGTATTATCATCTGGATTCTTACCCTGATACCTTTTGCAGACCCTAGTGCTACTGAGCCATGGTCTGCCTCAGCATTTACGCTGAGGCTTATCGCAGCTTCACTACTCGTGCCGCTTGCTGAAGAGATCCTTATGAGGGGTTTTGTTTTTCGTTTGGCGCTTCAGTGGTGGGAGGTCAGAACGCAGAAAGGAGATGAGCCACTCGCTATTGCCCTGGACGAAAAAACTGTCAACGATGTTCAGCCAGGCGCCTGGTCCTGGATGGCTGTCATTATTTCAACAGTCGCCTTTGCTTCCGGCCACCATATGTACGAATGGCCGGCGGCTATCTGTTTCGGTCTATTAATGTCGATGCTATGGATAGTCAGAAAAGACCTGATATCCTGTGTTGTTGCCCATGGTGTGGCAAATTTTGCTCTGGCCATCTATGTAGTGCAGACCGATAGCTGGTTTTTATGGTGATCTGCCAAGCTAAGAAAGAAAAAGAAAGACAACCTACTGCGTGATCACATACATTTCCCCTTACCCCGATTTTCTCATCAGCACAATGTTCATGAGAAAGCCATATCAATATATCGTTTAACAGTTCTGCGATCAAGTTGGGTGAGCTGGGCCACCTTTTCATAGGTCTTATGTATCTGATACAGGTGCGTGCAGTATGACGAAAGCATCTGGTTAGCTGAAAACCTCCCCTCCATAAAGTGTTGTTGGAATTCAGTCACTCTTTCCCGGGTTTCCTGGCTCACCTCCCAGGTATAGCTACGTTTTAATAACATCTGGCGTACACACTGCTCCAACTCCCGAATATTGCCTGGCCAATTATAATCTGGGGGAACACTCCTATGGATCTGTTCTGTGATCTCTCTTGTGAGTGCCTTGGAACTGTGGCCCAGGATCCGACCAAGCATCGCTGTGAGAATCTCTTTAAGTTCTCCGGGGTATTCATCAAGACGCTTCTTTAAGGACGGCAGATAAATGGTATCTGAGCAGAGGCGATAGTAAAAATCATCTCTGAAGGTTCCTTCTGCTCGCAGTTTCTCCAGAGGCTGATTTGTTGCCGCTATCACCCTGCCTTGAAACTTATGAGTTTCATGGCTTCCCACCGGACTGAAAAGCCGCTCCTGAATCACCTGCAGTAATTTTATTTGCAAGGTCACAGAGACCTCACCTATTTCATCTAAGAATATTGCCCCATAGGGACTACACCTTGAAAACACCCCTAGATGATTACCGGTTGCACCGGTAAAGGAACCCTTGGTATGCCCAAACAACTCTGATTCTACAAGATGTTCCGAATATTGTGACAGATTAATGGAGAGAAAGGTCTTCGAAAAGCTATCGGCAAAACATCCTTTTTTTTCATCAAATGGAATATGTCCAGACCTGCCGATTGCCGCAGCCGCCATCCCCTTTCCTGTGCCTGTTTTCCCAAGGATTATTGTGGAAAAATCTTCCATCCGGTTCCAGAGAAACCGTTCATATAAACTGACATCATAGGTGAAAATATTGTTCCACAACGCCTGCCTGAGGTTCTTAACTGAAGGGCTATTTCCTATGATCCCACTGATAAAATAGAACCCTCTTCTCAGTTGGAAAAAAAATGAGAAGAATTTTAAAGCCTCCTTTTTCGAAAAACCATATTCCTGCAGAAGTTGTAGAACATCCTTGGCAAACCTTACCTCAACTGGCTGCTCCCCCTGTTTAACCTGCCGGGTAATATGCTCATCATAGGAATCACAGAAGAGGTGAAAGGTGTAAAACAACACGCCGTAGCGCAATAACATCCGCTCTTCACTATCCAGATCGACATTTTTTCCCTTATATCGTTCAATTCTTGTCCCCACATCCACCATCAGCTTTTCGAGAATAGCCTCATTACTGCTTGTCTCTTTCATGCCCGATATTTCAAGATCGACTATTTCCCGCTGTGCACCAAAGGGGTTTGCAAATGCTGCCTCATTGATCTTTCTAAAGAACTCTCTTTCTTCTGAATCCACAGCACCCTCCCAATCATTTTACGTACAATAAAAATACTATTAATACCGATAAAAGTAATAAAAGATAGAATTATCACCTCATTCAAGCAAAATTGACGACACAACCAACACTCAACATACACAATATGTATACTTCTTATCCATTAAAAGTACAATTTCCCTCACTTCTTTTTAATTAAAGAACATCACAAACAAAACAAACATTTGATTTTAAACGATTTATTACAAAAACAACAGTTTTGGCACGCAGCCTGCTTTAGTTGAGGTAACAGGTCGAAACAAACACAACATGACCTGAAGATAACGAGTCAACTCAACTACAAGGAGAACAACATGAAATTACTTAATACATTTAGAGCCGCTGTTGCCGCCACCCTATTACTCTGCACCACTCCATGTTTTGCTGGAAGTTTTGGAGGAGCAAGCGAAGATGCAAGCGCCGATATCTCAGGTTCTGCACTCATGCTCACCTCTGCTGCAGCCTGTCTTTCCGGTGCCAGCGTCTACCTCAGTGCCGATGCTGTTATAACCCTAGGAACACCGATTGCTCACACAATCATTGATGCTGCTGAAGTTTCCGGCGATGCAGTTGTATTTTCATCGGATGTCCTCACTGAAGGTCTGGTTACCACAGGCCAACTCAGCGCAGACTTAACGCGAGCCGGAGTCGATTTTTCTGCAGACTCCGCTGTTTTCGTGGCCTCCGCTGCCCTCTCCGGCATCTACATTTCTACAGACACTGCAGAACTTTTTCTCTCGCAGGCTGTCAATATTGCAGCGGCAAGTGGCAGGTTGAGTGGTGAAGCTGCAGAACTTGCCGTAACCCTTGCTGCTGCAGGAGTTGAGATAAGCGCGGACAGCACAGTGCTTATTGCCAATGCAGGAAAAGCGGGAATACACCTCAGTGAAGATGCAGCACAATCATTTATCGACAGTTCTCTTGCAATCGCAGCAGAATGCATCGAGTCGGCCCAAATAACAGAGCGCTATGTGCTCATGACTGTGGCAGAGGCCAACCAGATATTAAAAGAAGCCAGCATCAACGCAGTACAGTCATCAATTAAAGGTGGAATTAAAACCTACACCTTTACCGTTGAAACAGCATCCCACCTCCATAGTCTTGGTATAGACAGTGTCAAATATGCAAAAGACCTCACTAAGCGCGCCGCAACAACTACCGTCAAAGCCATCAGCACAAGCGTGCACGGAGCCAATGACGCAATCGTGGTTGTCATTAATACCGGCTCAGGCCTTGTGGTAGCTTCACTTGACTCTCTTACTGATGCTGTAAACAACACCACTGCTAACATTCAACAATAGGATTTTCCATGAAACTTATATCAAAAATATTCTCTGTTCTCGTCATACTCTACCTACTTATAGATCCTGCCTTTGCTAAAGGTCTCAGTGAAGATTCTACCGGTGAAAGCAACCAGGAGGAAAACATGCAACGTACAACCCTCCTTATTGATCACGTTGAAGACTACCTCAGAAAAAATGATGCCTACGTCGGTATCATTGCCAGAAGAGGAGCAGGAGACCCAAAAACTGGAGTGTCTGATGTGGATAACCTGGATCTATCAGGAATGGCCCATTGTGGATTTGTCATACGAAATGGATTTGGAAAAAATTCGGACTACCTGACCTTTAACCTGGTTCGTATGAAAGGTGCTAAAAAGATAGGAGATAAGGAGTATGACATGAGCGAACTGCGCGCCTGGACCCTACCGCATTTCTTTGTGGGTTCCTTTGAAAAAGATGCCATCGTCTTCCTACCTGAAAAAAAAGTACAACTCAAACTATGGAACCTTCTACGGGCCAACGGACAACTGAACATTGAGCCAAACAAACGATACTTCAAAAACAACAAAGGAAGGCAAGTTCGAGATGACAATGGACAGGCAAAATACACAACAGACCAACTCGTAACCAACGGGGCCTTCACCTTCTTCCATAACCCTGAGTACAACCTTCTCTCTGATTACGTAGAAGATTCGAGCCAAAATTGTAATGAACACCTGTTAAAAACCTATGTAGGATTTAGGGATTTCTGGAATCCTACCAAACCAGGATACAATCTCATTAATCCTGAGATAGTAGCCGTAAAAGAAATGAATAATGCAATAATGAACTCTGTAGCCAAAAACTTTACCCCACGCAAAATGGTACTGTCACGTACGAAGTCTACCTTCGCATTTGTCCAGAACATCCGCTTTGGAGAACGGTATAAAAAATCACCTACACTTCTTGGCTTTAAGCTCAATAAGGAGAAATTTGAAGTTGTTAGCGTTGACAGCTTCTGCGACCCCAAAAACCAAAATTTTCTTTCATGGTCTGACTTTAAGGTATTTCGTGAAGACTACAGGGCAGATAAGGGTTGGATTATTCGAGACCTTGGGAAAAACTATGTAAAGGTCAACAGAGTAACAAACCAAAGAAACACAATTAAATTATAAACAAAAAATCCGATCAGGTTCCTCCCTGGTCGGTTTTTTTTTTGCCTCCATCGACTCATCAAATAATACTTCGCTTTTTGATCTTGATATAATGAACGTTAATCGATAATACTTTTCGTACAGTTTCATAACTCAGGGTCAAGGGGTGGTACTTCTGGTGACACAATCAAAACAGCTTACCAAGGAAGAACGCAGCTGGATACTATACGATGTGGGGAATTCCGCCTTTGTACTGGTGATGGTTACGGCGATCATGCCCGTATTTTATAAAGACTTTGCCGCCTCCCACCTCTCAAATGCTGTTTCAACTGCCCACTGGGGATATGCAAACTCCACAGCCGCTCTAGTCTTAGCCATTCTCTCACCGCTTTTAGGTGCCATGGCTGACTATAGAATGAGAAAAAAGTTCTTTTTTCTCATTTTCCTTGGGATTGGACTTACCTTCAGTCTCGCGCTTACCATGGTCCAACAGGGACAGTGGTTACTCTGCCTCACGCTCTTTGTCCTTGCACGAATTGGGTGGTCCGGGGCGAACGTGCTCTACGACGCCTTTATCATAGATGTGACAACTAAAGAACGGATGGATTTGATATCATCAAAAGGATACGGGTTTGGCTATATCGGCAGTGTCATCCCGTTTGCTCTTATAATTTACATCTTATTACAAGCTGGAATGGGTGATGGTCTCCCGATTAACGCCACCAAGATCGGCTTTATCATCGTCACCTTGTGGTGGGCAGTTCTTGCCCTGCCTTCGATTCTTGACCTCAAACAGAAACACCACATTGAACCGACAAAGAGTCCGGTAACAGACAGTTTTAAACGAATTTTCAAAACGCTAAAGGAAATCAAAAAACATAAGCAGGCGTTTCTCTTTCTGGGGGCCTACTTCTTCTATATTGATGGGGTGGGTACAATCATCTCAATGTCTACTGCCTATGGGCGGGACCTTGGTTTTAGTATTAATACACTTATCGGGGTAATATTCTTCATTCAGATAGTGGCTTTTCCATTCACCATCCTTTATGGCAGACTTGCCCTGAGGTTCACACCTAAAAAGATGCTGCTCACTGGTATTGGGGTGTATATCTTTGTAACCATCTTCGCCTTCTGTCTACCCGCAGTTGAAGACCTGAAACTGCGTATATATGCCTTCTGGACTGTTTCCTTTCTCATTGCCTCTTCCATGGGTGGTATCCAGGCGCTCAGCCGAAGCTACTTTGGAAAACTCATCCCGCCGGAAAAAAGCTCTGAATTCTTCGGATTTTATAATGTTTTTGGGAAATTTGCAGCCATCACAGGCCCATTTCTCATGGGCATAGTAGCAACTACTACAGGTGATAGTCGCTGGGGGGTATTAAGTCTTCTGATCCTCTTTGTAGTTGGAGCCCTTATTCTTACCAGAGTGACCGATGCAGAATAAGGTTACAGGTCAAGTTGATATCTGGATACAGTAAAGTTTCACCAAAAACCTGGGATTGTAACGCTTCTGAAGCAAAGATCTAATTGGATTTATCATGAATAATGTACATAGGGTTACAACGCGAGCTAAAGAAGATTAATTTACTTATATCTTAGTAGTGCTGTAACCGAATCTTCTTTTATGCGTTTAATAAAAAAATATATGTCTATGCGATAGACACTGTAATTTGATTACGCACAGGTGCTGTCTTTGGAGTTATATCCACAATTATCTGCGGTAGATTGGAGCTACTGCAAAAACAATTTAACAAGGGGGATTACCATGAGTAAACGCATAAGTATTGTTGCCCTTTGCCTGGCCTTTACTGTCAGCCCAACCCTTGCCCATCATCCTACTGCAGACATGGTTGATGAAGAAATTTATGCAATGATTGATGAGTTAGTATCAGACACTCCCCATGCTACCATGGTCTTTGATAGCACTATGGAAACAACCACAATTACAGTATCCTCTGTCAGTGATGCAGAAGATATAATTGATGATTATTTACTTGCTGGTATCTCCTTGCTTGATGACGAAGTGACTGTTTCAATCTCTTTTGGGGATTATGTGGAACTGGTATCTACAAGTGTTAGCTCTAATTCTAATGAATGGAGTGAAAGAAGTGACTGGGGTAGGGAGGTGATTATCAGCGTTGATACTCTACTGTGCTCCCCTCAGAGTGTTGAAGGCTGTATTAATATTGACTAATAACTGATCCATTAACAGGTAGACCAAGCCTCAGGCCTGTTCTACCTGTGCTGTGTATAGATCAACTACCCTTTTCCAGTGCAGATTTGAATTATATAATCGGGATTATTTGAAGGTTATCTATTCAGTTTTAATATCAACAATGTAGAGCAGAACGGTTTATCAGGCGTGATAAACATTGAGTGTTCCAGCAAAGATAACAATTAAGCTGCGGATAGCCCCTGCATCCGGATGTGTGTAGTCACTATTGGATTGCTACAATTTATACCTTATTCTTAGGTAACACAGGATTTCGAAATTTCTATTTAACGGTTATTACTCCCAGACCCGCCAGTGCCGCCAGCTGAACCACCAGACCCACTACTACCGCCAGATGAACCACCAGACCCACTACTACCGCCAGCTGAACCACCAGACCCACTGCTACCGCCAGATGAACCACCAGACCCACTGCTACCGCCAGATGAACCACCAGACCCACTGCTACCGCCAGATGAACCACCAGACCCACTGCTACCGCCAGATGAACCACCAGACCCACTACTGCCGCCAGATGAACCACCAGACCCACTACTGCCGCCAGATGAACCACCAGACGCGCCATCACCGCCGGATGAACCTACAGAACCGGCAGAATTCGAAGTAGCAAAGTCTTCGCCAAGTTTTCCTGCCGCAACACCACTAACAATGTTTTTTCGAAATTCTATAGCAATGTTTTCAGGAGAATTTCGTTTTGCCTGAGCACTAAAACGTTGTCTTAATTGGGTCATATCTTTCGCCTGAAAAGATTGCTGAAGGGCACTGGAGAGTACGTTCGACACAGTTGGTGAGTGCACTTGCCTACGTGCCATGTCGCGCGCTGTAATCATGGTTTCGCCTATTAATCCGTTTCTTTCGAGCCGGTTCATGGTACGAACACGTGCATTTAATTGTAGGACAAGCTCATTACAATCTTCATTTTTCATCCCTGCAGCTAGAGTTTGAGCGATGATTTCTGTTAATTTCCCTTTGTTAGTCTGTGTAGTTGATAAGAGTCTTGTGTAATGTATTGCGTTCCTGTACCTATCCTCTACCTGAGTTGCCGCATGCACAATACCAGCAGGTTGTATATTTTTGGCCATACCTTCATAAACTTTATGCACTACAGGATCTAAGGGTAATTCATTTGACTGGGTTTTTCTCAGTATGCTTCTCAATTCATTCAGGTCTGTTTCACCAAAACCGTATTCCTTCACCTGCTTTTCAAGATTACGTATCTCTTCCACACGCATTTCTTCGGTCATACTTTCCTGAGATATACCCTGGCCCTGTGGTGCAGATTTCGAAAATACGATTACAGGTGTAAAGGCAAGTAAAGTTACTGCTAGAAAATATGACAACACTACACTTTTATATTTTGGAGCCATAACAACCTCTCAGTAAATAAATGTTTCCCATACGTGCTACCTGTAATATAAACGGATATAATTGCCAAAAGTTACGTTTCTGGTGAAAAAACACAATTCCTGCCTCCAAAATCATCCTGCACAGTTGCCTTACAATTTGGAATAGTGATAACCCCATCTATTATATAAAAATAAGAAAATTCGCTGTCCATCGGTATGGAGTAAGACCAAAGACCACCTTTCTCGAGCAATGCTTTATTGTGTTGATAATGGTCAACACTTGAAACAAAATATACCTCTTTAGCACTTTGATTTTTCAAATAAAAAACAACATTGCTCTCTTGTACTCTTAAATAATGCTGAGAAGTACATCCAGATATTATAGATAAACAGAGTAGTGTTACAAAACAGAGGATTCTGTAAGTTAGTCTTTTCATACAGTAGTTATATTTGTAAAATTGAATTTGAAGAACCAAAATCATCCATCTCCATGTCCTGTACGGTCGGATCAGGGCGATGCTGGTTGCCATTTATCACAAAAGAATAACGATGCTCTCCACTCGGCAGTTTCAACGTCACCTCCCAATATCCTTCCTGTCCACTACGAACAAGTGGAATCTTTTTCCATTGGGTAAAGCTTCCCACAATTTCTACTTGGTCTGTTTCTTTTTGGTGGAGAACAAACCTTCGGTAGTTGTCGCTCACCAGGTTTACAGAAGCTGTTTGTTGAGATTTCTGTAAATAAGTGCCGCTGAAAAATGAGAGGGTTAAAATAGTAGCAGCTACCATTGCCTGGCCTGTTAAACGAACGATTCTCGATTGTACTATCTTTCCAGGTTTTGTTACCGGGGCTTCTTGACGTAAGACGTTATGGAGAGTTTTTTCCTGCTTAATAAGCTCAACTGTACTCTCGTAAAATTTTTTATCTTGATGAACCTTATTAACAAAATGACATTTTTGTCCTAATGATAATTCATTGTCCAAATACATACTTATCAAGTGATCAATTGTCTTCATCAGCCTTCCACCATGATTTTCCGTAGTTGTGTTCTTGCTCTGTGAATCCGTACTTTGACATTGGCAGTACTTAAATGAAGAGTGTTGGCTATCTCACTATAAGGTAAACCATTTACAGCGAGGACAAGCAACTCTCTATCCGTTTCATTGAGCTTTTTCATAGCCTCATACATCAGAGAAGATTCTTCTCTTACAATGAAACGATCCTCTTCATTTATGCCTGTGGATTTTTCAGGGGAATCCACAATTTTGAATTTCCCCCTACTCCGGTATATATCTACAAGAGCATTCCTTGCGATTGTAAACAATAGAGATGGTGTTAATCGATCACTATTGCTATAGCTTTTCAGATGCCGGGCAAAACTCTCCTGCGTTACCTCTAGAGCCAGCTCTCTGTCTCCACATTTATACAAAAGGTAACTGAAAAGTTTGTCTTTGTAATTCAGATAAAAATGTTTGTATTGTCCTGACATAATGAAAACCTGAGGTGATCTTGTGTTCACTACAATAGATATATAACGGAATATGTATCAGCAGGTTACAAAATTAAAAAAAATTATTTTCCTTCCTCAAAAATGTAACTTTCTTGTTTGACTGCGTTGTATCAGTATCGTGTGCACAATCGTGCATAGTTCACCTTTATTTAATGTAGTTAAAAAATGACAAGGAGGAATCACCTTGAAACACCGAAAATTATTTTCTCAATCCATCATTACCGCATCAATCATCGCACTACTTTCGCTTCCTGCTATGGCAAGTAATGGCAACGGACCTGGTGACGGGACAGGAACAGGAGACGGTCCAGCTGATGGCACTGGGAACGGCCCAGGAGACTGCTCTGTGAGCTCTCTGGTATCCATCGACGACACTGTATTGTTGGTGAGTGCTGGAAACGGTAATGAAGGGGGCAATGGGCAAGGAGGAAGCGACACAGGTGACAAAGAAAAAGATCAAGACCGGGATCAGGATCGAGACACGGACCAAGACCAGTCTTGCTAAAATAGCCTAACCACCACTTTTCCCTATCTGGAGGTTAAGCAGGTAGGCAAAGTATAATCAACGATCCTGCCAGAGCTTGTCTTTGCCGGGGTCGTTTGTCGATTTTAGAATCTTACACCCGCGATACTCGAAGGATTCTATGTTTTTCCCGCACAATTGTTATACAGCTGAGTTCATCAAAAATCTATTGCGACATGAATACCAAGGAGAGGATATGAATAAAATAGCACTCATATTATGTTGTATTGCTGGTATGACTACATCCCAAGGTCAGGCGGCTTCTCTATCTAATATCGAACAGCTTGGCAAGATCATGTATAAAGACAAGGATTTTTCACTCAACAAGACGCAATCATGCCAAACCTGTCACCATCATTCATCAGGCTTCGCAGACCCGACGAATAGCAGAGATCCCTATTTTACAGTGGTATCCCTGGGAGATGATAATGTCAGCTTTGGTGGAAGAAACGCACCATCGGCTGCATATGCAGGTTCTAGCCCAATTCTTCACCAGCGAGAAGATGGTGAATACATCGGAGGAATGTTCTGGGATGGCCGTGCTACAGGATGGACACTTGTAGATCCACTTGCTGAACAGGCTCAAGGACCGCCGCTTAACCCGGTGGAGATGAACATGCCGAATAAGGAAGCAGTTGTCCAGGCTGTTCGAGACTCTGATTATGTACATCTTTATGAATTAGTATTTGGCTTTAATTCTCTTACTGACACAGAAGAGGCATATGATAATATCGGTTTTGCTATAGCAGCATACGAAAGATCAAATGAACTCCAGCGATTCACCTCGCGCTATGACGCGGGCATACTCACAGAAAAAGAGATACGAGGACTGGGTGTTTTCGGGCAAAAATGTGCACAGTGTCATTCACTGAGCCAAGGTACTGAATTGCCAGTTTTTACCAATTTCTCATATCATAATATAGGAATACCGATAAATCCAATCCTAGAAGATAATCCGATAGATTTGGGTCTAGGCGGCTTCCTCGCTACAGTTGAGGAAATCGATGATGCAGAGCTGCAAAACGGTAAATTCAAGGTGCCAACATTGCGAAATGTCGCATTAACTGCTCCTTACGGCCATAATGGTTATTTCGCAACACTACAAGATATTATTCGTTTCAAAAACTCTCGTGACATAGCCCAGTGGGATTTCCCTGAAGTAAATGAAAACATTAATGACAAAGACCTGGGAAATATTGGAATGACGAGTCAAGAAATTGATGACCTGGTTGCCTTTCTCTTTACACTTTCAGATTACTAAAAAAGAATTAAACATATTGTGCTGCAAAAAAAGAACTGCATAAGAGTATTGAAGGGACGATTTGCCTTTAAATCGTCCCTTATTTTTTTGATGTCACAATGTTTGGGGGCAGGTTGAAAAAAGTAAAGTCTGCTCCTCCCTCCTTGATAGAACAATGACTAAACGCCCGAGATAGACCATGTTAAATCACAAGATTGTGATAGAAACCCCGCAATTATCATTATCTATTTAAAAATACATGACAATCTGTACATACAAGACCTTTTTCTAGATGCTTCTTGTGAGATTCATCTTCCCACGATTTCTTCTCATGACAGCTTGAGCAAAGTATCCCCGGTTTACTGATCAAGCCCGTGGGCTCGGATGTATGACAGCTTGTACATGCAATTCTTTCTTCTCTATGCACCCTGTGTGTCGCTTCCCACGATAACCATTTCTCCTCATGACAGAGAGTACAGTTTTTCACTGAGTCAGGAAGATTGTGATAGCCGAGGGCAGTAAGTGCTAATAGAGCGGAACCGTCAGGAGTATGGCCTGAATTATCGTGACACTCATTGCATTTTGGAGCCTTCTCTTTTGGGTCAACGCCATGGGTTATCAACATCTCTGCGTCTGCTTCAATGATTGAGTAGCTGCCAGTCATCCCTGCTGCATCCATCCCTATGGTAACGGCATCTTCAAATCTGCCGGTCATAAACATCCACATTATAGCAGGTGGCACAATCTGGCTGCTCTCATCGTGCAGGGGCATGATAGACCAATGTCGCTTGATCGGTACGATGGAGGACTTGCCGTCAAAAGCTGCACCGTTTGCCTTAGCCATATGGTAAATGCCATCTTCATCCGGCTCTATAACCTCGCCTATATTATAAACATACGATGTCCCATCAAACCAGACATACTCGGGGGTGACAAACGAAGCTCGGACTTCCTCTCCGATAAAACCGCCCTGACCTGAACAGAAAGCTGGATTCCACACAGGTATCTGCCAATCCCGCGACATCTCAGTGCTGCCACCCTTGGCGAACGTACGGATATGGCACACCTGGCAGGCTACCTGTCCTTTTGCGTGTCTGTTGAGAACTTTGTTGGAGTGGGGCGTGCTCGAATGACATGCATCGCAGGCAGGGTCTGTTGCCTCCGTCTGACGCAGATCAATTCCACGTCCACCTATCATATGATCTGAGGCAGAGTGACAGTTCGTACAGTGCAGGTTCGCTCCATCTGGCGAGAGGTGCACATCCTCTTCTACAGGTGCATTGACTGTACTCCAACCCATGTCCCCTCTCTTCAACCAATCGCCTCCACCGGCAGATGCATGGCAACGCAGGCAAGTATATCGCGTCGGCAGATGAACATTTCTGGCAACATCAACCATATCTATTCCATCAGGCATCTTGTCAAAGTCTGGAACAGTAATGAAATTTCTATCTGCATCAAGATACTCCATAACATATGTCTGAGTATCACCAAGAACATTTTCCACTGTTACAGTATTTTCAGGATCATGAAGGAATTTTCTCTGGTAGATCTCGCTATGACACATCAAGCAGTCCACATCAAGGACCTCGGGTGGATGTGGTGCATTGCCGTCTGCTCTTACATGACAGGAAAAACAGGCTCCCTGTGAAGTCATTGCATAGGTGCAGAATGTATTAATTCCTTTAAAAGCCTTACCCAGCCATTCTCCGTCAGTGTTGGTGAGTTCCGGAGTTGGACCTTTCCATTGCATATGGATCGAGTTGAGTGCTTCATGTGCTTCTTCATCATGACAGGCAATACAGGTGGCAGGCCCCACATATTCGGTGATGGTAGAATGTTCTTCTATAGTTCCATTATTGTTATTGTCACCGGCATTACCATTGCCATTATCATCTCTTAAAAAAGTGGGATTCTGAGTTTCTCTTGCCCCCATGGTTGTTGAACTAGAATATTCCGTTTGACTGGTAGCGCAGACAATATTGCTACTCAGTATACAAAGAAAGAATGCTATACATATAGTTTTCACATGTCCCCCTGTTTTCAGGAAAATACTTCATCCGTAATGGATAAGTCATTGTGGCCTATGAAATGATGGCATAGTTGTCCTTCTCTATAACAACGTTTTAAGAATAAAAAGGTTACAATGTTTTTAAATATCAAAAGGTGGGTTTTGCAAAAGAAGAGGGGGGTATTTCGATTTACCATCCGTTGTTCTTGTTGTCGATAACAGCAATTGCCTTATCTGGGCACCTCGCTTCACACAGCCTGCAACAGGAACAGTTTTCCGAGAATAGTGGCGTTACTTTATTTCCTTCCCCGAGGACCAATACATTTTCAGGGCACAGTACTACACAGATACCGCACCCCTGGCACCACTCCCTGATAATGAGGGGTGCCTTAACTTTTGTCTTCATTTTTCAAACTTTGCTCATCAGTCTTCCGGGTTTTTCGCTGTCCAGGCCTTATCTAATTCTTCGGTATCCGTTTCCAGGTCTAGACTCATTATCTCTTCCAGATCGGCATTATGCTTCTGGTACATCGATATATATTGATCTTCGTCTTCCCTGTGCATTCTGTATAAGTCTGGCATTATCTCTTCATCTTTTTTCCTGAAGATACGTTTGAGCCTATATGCTTCATAGGGGTCAAATCCGAGCATTTTCAATGCATCCTGACCAAGATCCAGCGCACTTCCAAATGTTTCACGCCGAATGTCAGTGACACCAATATCCATAAGTTCATAGGCGGCAGAACGTTCTGTAGCATTTACGGCTATTTTGAGATGCGGATAGTGTTTACGTGCTAACTCAACAAGCTCAGTTGCTTTATCTATGTCTCCGATGGTGATGATAAGGAGTTCAGCACTTTCAGCACCTGCGGCTTCAAGCAGATCAAGCCGTGTAACATCTCCGTAATACACTTCAAATCCAAATTTTCGTAAGACATCTACATTGGCAGAATCGTGGTCCAGGATAACTGGCTTGATACCCGCTGAAATAAGAAAGCGACCAAGATCAGTTCCGAGACGGCCAAATCCCGCAAGAATGACCCTATGTTCACTCCGTTCAATTGTATCAACTTCACGCTCTGAGGCCTCATCTCCTTGCCTTCTTGAAACGTACTTGTCATGAGCGAGAAAAAGCAGTGGTGCAAGAAACATGGAGATTGCAACAGCAGAAATAAGAGGTTCAATAGTCTCAGTTGGCAACACACCATTGGTTTTGGAAAATTGAAATAAAACAAAGGCAAACTCACCACCCTGAGCCAGGGTAATGGCCAAAAGTGAACGCACCTGCTTATCCATATTGAAGGTAAAACTGACCCCAGTGAGTACAAGCCATTTAAAGCCGATAAGCCCTGCTGTGAGACCCGTGATAAGAATAATTTCATTTCCAATCAGGGTGAAATTGAGACTGGCGCCAATTGAGATAAAAAATATTCCAAGAAGCAGTCCCTTAAAGGGCTCAAGATCACTTTCCAGCTCATGTCGACATTCACTATCGGCAAGGACAACGCCTGCAAGAAGTCCCTAGAGCAGGAGACAGACCGACAGCAGTCATCAAGAGTGATATTCCAACCACCATGGCAAGAGCTGCCGCGACAAAGATTTCCCTGACCTTGGTTGCCGCAATGGTGCGAAATATTGGCCTGCTTGCAAATTTGCCAAGAAGAAATATAGAGGAAATTGCAAGTAATGTTACGATAATCCGCAAGTATCCCGGTAATGAACCAATATCAAATAGTGCAGAGCCATGGTGTCCGTCGCTATGCACGGATACTGTTGCTAGAAGCGGTAGTACTGCAAGCACTTTAGAGTATGTCACCAACAAGCCCCTACAAAAAGCGTAGGGATAGGCGCAACAACGAAATTTGTTAAATTTCTATTTTGCTAGATCTCCACATATTCAGGATCATCATCAAGGGAAACAGTTCGCCATTCTTCACCCTCATGGTCGAAATCAGCAATTTTATCGATATTCATCTTCAGGTATTTCCCTTTTCCCTGGACAGCCACAGTACCATCAGCGAGTATAATCTCGCCTTCCGCCACAAAGGATCGGTTCTGTTCAGAAATAACACGTGCTAACACTCGAACCTCTTGATCAAGAGGGACCGGTTTTCGAAACTTCATTGAAAAATCGATGGTTACCCCCCAAAGCTCACCAGAACCGGATATCATAATGGCTCGGCCGATGGTTTCATCGAGAATGGTTGCAGCGATTCCCCCATGCAATCTTCCTGGATAGCTCTGGTGTTCCTCTGCAGGTTGGAAAACACACATCAGCTGACCATCTTCAAGTTCATAGAACTTACTTTTAAGCCCGAAATCATTGTCTACACCGCAGACAAAGCACATTTTTGAATTAGGCTGCTTTTTAACTACCTTTACTCGCATTAGGACCTACCTCCGATTGAGGTTACACTCCTGGGTCAGCTCAATTGCGTTGTGCAAATTCTGAAAAAACCGATCAGTCTCCTCAGTTGCTCCGTCCTGGGTCAGCATCTGCTCATACATGGCAAAAAGCCTGGCTAAAACATGCTGAGCCTCTTCATCATCTATATCACCTAGAGCTTCCCACAATTCATTTGGACTTCTCATATTATTCCCGTTTAAACATTGAGTACTTTAGTTTTCAACCGTCTCCACAACCAAACGATAACTCTGGCGGCCCCTTAACAAGCATTTCAGCAATAGTCAGCTTCACTTTCGGGTGGAGATGCCTTTTCATATACAATAGATTATTTTCAAGAACAGCAAGACGTCGTAATAAAGGTGTTCGTTCAACCGGCTCGATCACAAATCCAGCCCCTTTAGCCTCTACAATATCCTGACAACGAAAACAGCCGGGAAACTGCATGGCCTGTCCGTCTGGCCTTGTCATCCTTGCGGGAACCCCGTGGGTCCTGCACACCAGTAGACGGTGTTTATATATCTGACACAGTCCTTCGCTATTGGCAGGACACATCACCTGGGGCCGCTCACCGCGCTGCTCGGCTTCTTCGCAGGCACTCACATAGGCCTCTGCCCTTACAATGAGTGCATCCTGATCGTTTTTATCAAGGGCACGAACTCCCTCCCAAAGATATGCCCACTCCGCGTAGGTATGGTGGAGAAAATAGGAATCACAACAGTTATCAGGACAACCGGTACAGCTGAAATCCAGCTCCCCGGCAAGTCGCTCATACTCCAATTGCAATTGGCTATAAATGTCTTCTAACTCAAGCTTATCTTCACTCGACAAAATAATTTCTTTCATAACTCGCTCTCAGAAAAACACTCGACCTGATAGGTTTCAATGGATACATCACCTGCCTGCCAACTTTTTTGCGGAAGTCCCGCCTTTACACAAAGGTGGTCCAAAAATAGTTCAGTGGTCGGTAGCTGATCCCAGACCTGAGGAAGGAAGGTGGCACTTCGTCCATCTTTTCTAAGGATCACCCCATCAATTCCAGGGCGAAGCTTATCAGCAAGATCATTTCCACCACCATGGGACAGTTTCTTCGGCTCACTGAGGACAGAAATTTCTATAGATACGAGGGCAAGCTCCTCTGCTGTCAAGGCATCAAAACGGTGGTCATGAAATGCGGCACTGAGTGCGTTGTCATGAATACCCTGCCATAATGGTCCCACCGGTACAAGGTTACCGATACACCCCCGCAACTTCCCACCCATGGTCAAGGTGACAAAGGCAGCTCTCTTATGTAAAAAATCAGGTTCTTTAGTTGTGGCAGGAGGCTCCCCTCCCTGCAACCTGTGACATAGCACAGCCCGGGCAAATTGTAACAGCGTTGCCCGCTGTTTCGTTGTAAATTGATGTTCCATCACCACTCAACTCCCAGCATCATACAGTTTATTCCACTTCCTATTCCAAGAAGGGCTCCTTTTTGACCGGGTTTATATATCTGTTGTTCCATGGCCATGGCCATGGTTATTGGCGCAGATACAGAACCAACATTACCAAGACTTGCCAGGGTTTCAAAGTTTTTATCAGGCGACAGACCAAGGCTTTCAAACAGAAGTTTTGCGTGGGCTGACCCGACCTGATGGCAGAAAAATCGATCGATGTCTCCTCCCCGCCAACCTTCTTTTTTAGAAAATAACTGCCAGGTACTCTGCGCTGTCTCAACACCTCTATGCAGCAGTTCTTCGGAGTTGGTTGCCATCAGGGTTGCATTACTCTCCTGCCCACCATGACAAAGATTGCTGTGAGTGGTATTAGCCTGCCATGCTCCATGAACAAGGCGTACCCCATCCTCATTGTCTGTTGTCCTGCGCATGTACAGGCCTACAGCACCAGAACCGATAGTAAGTGATGCAAAGGCCGGCTTTATGGTTTTACGGCTTAAACTCTGGTCGTTTAAGAGGGTGACAAGGGTTGACTCCAGCAATTCTTCGGCAGTCTCTCCAGAGACGATCAGCCCGTTTTTCACCTGACCCAGCTCAATCATGTTGGCAAGCATCACCATACCGTCCAAAAAGCCAAGGCAGGCGTTTGAAATGTCAAAGATCAGAGCAGAGGATGACAGACCAAGACTGTTGTGAACAAAGGCCGCTGTGGCTGGTTCCATCATATCTCTTGAAACCGAGGTAAATATCAAACAGTCAACTTCAGCTGGATCTATATCGCCTTTTGCCAAGACCTTTTGGCCGGCAAGAGTTGCTGCCTGGCTGGGTCTGGTACCGTCCTCCCAGAGACGCCGCTCTTTAATACCGCTCATCAGTTCAAGACGACCAGCGGGCAGGTTAAGTCTCTCGTAGACAGGCGCTAGTCTTGTCTCAATCTCTTCAGAGGAGATAGTTCTAGGGGGAAGCTCGTAACCGAAAGTATCAAGGCAAACCTTGGAATAATGTATCATGGAGTATTTTCTGGTAGTGTTAATATCAATGTAATACAGAAATAACCGGAATAATTTTGACTTTGTTAATGCGTTCTAAACGATACGAAGAACTGTTGAGGCGGGATAGTTGGGTATCAATTCTTGATACAAGCCTGACCCCGGCGCTGTTAATCGGAAAGGGAGTATACCCTATTTCCAAGCCAAAATCAGGTTTGTATCCATATCGGGTAGAGAATAAAGCCGATCTACCCTGCTACAGCTTCAAGGTGTGCCGATAGTTTTTCTTTTGTTACCGGACGCACAATTGTTCCATCGAAGGCATCATTTTCACCTCCTTGACTATCTTCATCCAAACTTAGAATAGTTGCACGCTGACCAGTATACTCTTCCAGTTGCCGGATTGTCTTCACTGCCTCCAAACCCTCTATCTGAGCGCTTGAGGTGTCCAGAATAATGAGCTCAAAATGATTAAGAGATGCCTCATACATAGCGGATCTTTTGGTTTCAGCAATAGTCACCTGCCAGCCAGCTTCAATTAAGCTTCTGACAAAAATATTCTGACTCTCTATATCGCTGTCCACAACCAGGGCACGGCTGGTGAGATGTTCTGTCATCACCTCTAAAATCTCATTTCTATTAACGGGCTTTGTAAGGTAATCATCCATCCCAGCCTGGAGGCATTTTTCCCTGTCACCAGTCATAGCATGGGCTGTCAGGGCCACTATTGGAAGATGGCCACCTTCTTTTTTCTCATACTTGCGGATGCGCCGGGTTGCTTCAAGACCGTCTACTCCATCCATCTGAACATCCATTAGAACCAGCTGGTATTTACCACTACAGGCCTCTACCACCGCCTCTTCCCCACTTTCAACGGCAGTTGCATCCACCCCCAGTTGATCAAGGACCGTTTCAATAAGAACACGGTTGATGTACTCATCTTCAGCAAGCAGGATCTTTGCCCCGCGCAGGGCATAGGTTGCCTCTTCCTTAATATTGGCAACTGTCTCTGTGGCCTTCTCTTCAAGGGTGGATAAGTCCGCGACCTCTTTATAGGGTAGTACAAACCAGAAATGGGTGCCCTTACCATCACTTTCAACACCAATGGTACCACCCATAAGTTTTACAAGCTGGGAGGTAACTGTCAGCCCAAGTCCAGTCGTTCCGATGGAAAGCGGCAGGGCCACATGGGGTTTCATATCCTGCTTAAAATAGTGATTGATCTGCTCTACTTTTTCCTGAACAATACCGCATCCACTATCCCGCACACTGAACTTTAGCTTCAGGTTGTTTTCGGAATCATAACCATCATTTGCTATGGTAACAGCTACTGATCCCTTATCCGTATATTTAATAGCATTGTTGACAATATTGGTAACAATCTGAATAAGTCTGGACTCATCACCATGAACCAGTGCCGGAACATCAGGCTCAACAGTACAGGTGAATTTCAACCCTTTCTCATTGGCCGCCTGACTCATCACATACAGATCATGGTCCAGACCCTGTTTGAGATTAAAGTCTTCAGCTTCAAATTCAATTTCTCCGGTTTCAATCCGTGAAAAATCAAGGACTTCGTTGACCACCACCAGAAGCCTGTCAACAGATGAACCCACCATTTCTAAGTACAGCCGCTGTTCCGAGGACATTTCTGTCTCAAGAACCAGCTCTGTCATACCAACGATACCAGTCATGGAAGAGCGGATTTCATGGCTCACATTCTCAAGAAATACTGACTTAACACGACTGGAAAGCTCAGCCCGTACAAGGCCTGCCTCACACTCTTTTCGCCCCTCTTCACAAAGCTGACTGTTTCTGTTGCCAACTATGGCCTGTAAAGCCCGTTTTTTCAGTAATTTATTGGTACGCTTTTGTTCAACAAGTTCCGCTTCAACTTTCTTTAGCCGTTTTTCTAATTTATCAATATCAGCCACAAAGCCCTCCCCATCAATTAGTACCAAATTACTTTCCACACGTGACAGTTAGTCACACAACACAATAATATCAGTAAAGTTCTTTTCTATATTAGCCACAACTATCTGCAGATTACTATGGACCTTACCTATCGCGCTTTTCTTTAAGGATGTTGCATAACCAGCCCACTCATCCTGCCCCATAATAAGGAATAACCCCTTTGCACGGTGTACAATACCCCTGATAGGTTCGTACTCCATATCTTTATCATGTGCAGCGAGAAGTGAGCGTGCGTCCAATAAGAAATCATTCAACGACTCACAAGAACTCATCACTAAAGCCTTCGCCTGCTCCTCACCCAACTCATACTTTACTTGAAAATGATAATCTAATATTGAAACAGTAACTTTTCCAGGAACTGGCACGTCAATATAATCTAATTTGGTATTCCTACGACCCATACAACCCTCAGCAGTGTATCAAGTTACGATTCAATGAGATCTAATTTTTTTAAGTGGTCAATAAGCTTTTTCCTATCAAATGGTTTGGTAAGATAGGCCTCACAATGTCCCTGACGAATTGCTTTCATCATATTTTTAGAATCATCAACAGCTGTAACCATAATGACCTTCGTTGCGTCCGCAAGTGATACTAAATGCTCTTCCTCCATTTTTCTCAACTCAAGAAGAGTCTCATGCCCATCCATTACAGGCATTTTTATATCAAGACATATCAGATCGTATGGAACCTTATCATTGTATGCTCGCTCAATGGCCTCAAGAGCCTCCTTACCATTCACCGCGATATGACACTCACCATATTCTGAAATCAAGGTGGTCAGTAGCGCACGTGCAAGAAAGTCATCTTCAACAATTAACGTCTTCATTCCAAACCTCTTCATTCCTGAAAGTGCAACTGTTGTTTTCAGTCTGCATAGCTAATACAATACCATTCAAATTATATATAACGAATAATATCATTATAGTTACACTAATGGAACCTCCATATATAAAACAGGTCCTTACTTACCAGATTCTTTCCTTATGCCTAATTTCCCAACATCTGTGTATTCTTTTATTTCTGGAAAAATCAAAGGGAATGGTTTGTGGCGTTATTTCTTTTACTTCCCACCTCTTCTCTACCTCTTCATCAAGTTTAAATTTTCTAAAATTAGTGGAAAATATGAGCAAACCTTCTGTGTCCAAGCGCTGGGTTGCAAGATCGATGAGGTGGAGATGATCCCTTTGCACATCAAAAACACGTTTGTCTTTTTTGGTATTTGAAAAGGTTGGAGGATCCATAAAAATAAGATCAAACTTGGAGTGACCAGTCCCCAGCCACTGGACACAGTCACCCTGTTCAATCCGGTGCTTCACCTCTGAAAACCCGTTTACTGCCAGGTTACGTCGAGCCCAGTCAAGATATGTTGAGGATAAATCCACGGTCGTGGTCGTTGCAGCCCCACCCATGGCGGCATGGACCGTTGCTGTTCCGGTGTAAGCAAAGAGGTTAAGAAATCTCTTTCCCTGGGCTTCCCTGTAAATTCTCTCTCTCACGGGTCTATGGTCAAGAAAGAGTCCGGTATCAAGATAATCAGTAAAATTTACTAAAATAGAACAGGCCCCCTCCCTCACCTCATACATTTTCTTCTTACTGTCTTTCTTTTCATATTGACGGGCTCCCTTCTGCCGCTCCCGCCTCTTCACAAAGATTCTGTTTGATCGAACCCCAAGAACCTCACGG
Organism: Desulforhopalus glucosivorans; assembly: GCF_054397165.1. Lineage (NCBI taxonomy): Bacteria > Pseudomonadati > Thermodesulfobacteriota > Desulfobulbia > Desulfobulbales > Desulfocapsaceae > Desulforhopalus > Desulforhopalus glucosivorans. The sequence continues at coordinate 4,506,149 of NZ_AP044854.1, read as the reverse complement.
ATCACTTCCAAACCATGGCGAAGTCTGCTCGCTGACACTTCTTTGTCCACTGTCTTAGGAGCAGCGTACTCCTGCACATGAATCCACTTGGAATAGAGGTCAATACTGAAATTGTACTCGGGCAAATCACTGTGATAGATGCGGTAGCAGTCAACACCCTCACGGGTGGCCCACTTCTGCATCTTTTTCATATTTTTAATCAGACGGTTGGCAAATTCCCCTTTGTCGCCTTTTTCGTCTGTTTCCTCTATTTCAGGCAAACGCCAGATAAACTGAGGCTCAGCATCCGGCACAACCGTACCGGTAAGGAGCCTGCATGGGATGGAACCGTTATGGAGCTTAAATTTTTTATCCCAGGCAAAGGTAAAACTATCGGTTAAATCAGGGTTTGAAATAAATGCTCCAAGCCGCCAACCAACAAATCTCTCTTTTGCTATACGTCCAAAAGCCCGGTACAGCCGTGCAACATACTCAACCTCCGATAAACGTTCGCCATAGGGCAGGTTAGATAGTACCATGCCGCGTTTGCTTGGTGGAGAAAGTGATGCAAGTTCTGCCTGACGCACTTGGATATAGTCCTCCAGGCCCGCCTGCTGTATATTCTTTTTAGCTGCACTTACAGCCACATGATCAGAGTCGTAACCTATAATTACGGGCCACTCTTTTTCCAGGCCCTTATCCTCCCGGGCCATGGCCTCTTCAACCAGCTCACGCCAAAGCGTATCATCATGACCACCCCACTCATAAAAACCAAAATAGTTGCGGCTAAGCCCTGGCGCAGAATCACCAAACATCATAGCCGCCTCAATGAGCAGGGTTCCACTTCCACACATGGGATCAACCAGATCCCCACCCTCATTGGGCCATCCGGAAAGGGCTACAATTGCAGCTCCCAGGGTTTCTTTAAGAGGAGCAATGGTCCCTTTAGCTCTATAGCCACGTCTATGCAAACTCTCTCCAGACAGATCTACAAAGAGCGTTGCCCCAGGCCCCTCGATATGCAGATGAAACTGTACCCCCGGTTTATCCCCCTGCACAGAAGGTCTGTCTCCCACACTGTCACGAAAAGAATCAACCAGTGCATCCTTTACCTTCAAGGCTGCATACTTACTGTGGGTGATTTTTGACTTGCCTGTGATTGTACAATTAATGGCAAATGATGTTTTAACGTCCATCTGTTCTTGCCACTTAACCTTCTTAGCATTCTGGTAGAGCATCTCTTCATCTTCGGCCTGAAAAGAGGATATTGTAAGAAGTATTCGGGAGGCAAACCTTGACCAGAGACAGCACCTGTATGCTGTTTCAAGATCACTCTTCCAGCGCACAACCCCCTTATCCTCTTCAATATTTTTTCCACCAAACTGCTGGACTTCATCTCTTACCAGTGATTCAACTCCGCTGGCACAGGTTGCAACAAGATTATACATTTTCATATATTAAGCCTTACACCTTGTTTTTGTTAGTTAAAACCAAGTGGTTTTTCCTCTAGAACAGGTGATTTTTAACCGTGAATCTCTATATTTTACTAACGCGTCAACAGGGTGCCATGGAAGTGCAACCTGCGACAGACAATTGTTTTCTTACCGTTTTCTCAACAGTTTATTCTTGACCTCTACAACAATACGGCTAAATTAGATATTAATTTTGCTTGATTTTTACTCATCTTATAAAATTTACTGCATCTACGATACAATAATCGTTTTTTAACAACAGGAGCTCTTATGAAAAGAAATATACTAACGACGCTTGTCATTGCATGTACTATCAGCTCATTTCTGCTTATTTCAGGGTGCAGTAAGAAAAACGTTGTTCCACCTGATACAGGTATGAGTGGTGACGGTTCAGCAATGTCCGGTGGCAATGATATCAATTACCCTTCCGCTGGTGGTGGCTTTTCTGAAGATAACCTCCCCACTGAAGGAACCCTGGATGACTCCGTAGGTTATACCGGTGGCGGTGCCGATGATCCCAGACATATGGCTGATCAACAGTCATACGAATACAAGAAGGCCCACGGAAGATCTTCTGCCAACCTTTACCCTATCTATTTTGACTTTGATCAAGCGGGTGTAAAACCTTCGATGACCGATGTATTGATCCAGAATGCGAACTACATCAATTCTATTCCCAATGCTAATATCATTATAGAAGGTAACTCCGATGAACGGGGTACCAACGAATACAACCTGGCACTCGGTGAAAGACGCGCTATAAACACCCAGCAATATTTAATTAATCTGGGCGTAGATCCAAGTCGTTTGAGAACAGTCTCTTTTGGTGAAGAAAAACCTCTGTTCCTTGGCCAGGATGAAGATGCCTACAGCCATAACCGAAGGGTTGATTTCGGTATAGAGTAAAACAAATACCAATTAAAACAAAAGGGGCTCTGAACTAAAATGTTCAGCGCCCCTTTTTTATTGCATTTTAAAAGAGCGGTTACCCTTTTTTGACCTGTTGTAAAATAAGAGACACAACCTCATCAACACTGATTTCCGTTGTATCAATTTTACAGGCATCTTCTGCCTGCACAAGTGGTGCAATATCCCGCTCACTATCGTTTTTATCCCGCTGAAGGGTCATTGCAAGGAGCTCATCGTAGTCAGCCGCAACACCTTTAGCCTTAAGCTGGCTATAACGCCTCCTGGCCCTCTCTTCTGCCCTGGCATCAAGAAAGAATTTATGGGCTGCAGCAGGAAACACAACGGTGCCGGTATCCCTACCTTCTGCCACGATCTGTCCCCGCTCTCCATAGCTTCGCTGCATGGAGGTGAGGTAATCCCGTACAACAGCAAGGGCTGAAACATTTGAAGCCACCATTGCCATTTCAGGGGTGCGAATTTCTGAGCTCACATCCCTGTTGTTAACAAGCACTCCAACATCGCTCATTGTATCAGGAGCAGGAAGAAGCTGCAGGTCAAGGGTAGCCAATAGCTTTTCGATAGCTGCATTATCTGTTAAATCAGCCTTCTGCTCCTGGAGAAATATACCTACAGCGCGATACATTGCCCCCGTGTCAAGATAGGTAAAACCGGTAGCTGCTGCAACCATCCTGCTTACAGTGGATTTCCCCACCCCTGCAGGACCGTCTATGGTTATGATGTTTAGTTTCTCAGACATTATTTTTTATAAACCTCAAATTACAGACTTTCGTCACACTCGACAAATAACCACTCATATAACCATTCACAATTGCGCAATCAGACAATTAAATATCGAGTTTTTGCTGTTCAAGATTTAAGCCCTGCTCCAGATTAAAGCCTATTTTCAAAAGCTTTTCCTCTGAGAAGTGATCACCCTGCAACTGTACCCCCACAGGGAGATCATTACTGGTCACGCCTCCGGGCACAGACATCCCTGGGATGCCAGCAAGGTTTGCTGATATGGTGAGAATATCAGACATATACACCGCCAGAGGATCATCACTGTTTTCTCCCATCTTCCAGGCAGGAGTCGGTGTTACAGGTGAAATAATGGCGTCACAATGTTCAAAGGCCTTTTTAAAATCTTCAAGTATCAGGGTTCTTACCTGGGATGCTTTTTTGTAATAAGCATCATAATAACCTGAAGATAGTGCATAGGTTCCTATGAGTATTCGGCGCTTAACCTCTGCGCCAAAACCAGTGGATCTTGTATCCTTATACATATCCACAAGAGTTTCAGAATCCTCGGTACGATAGCCGTAAAGCGCACCATCATAACGGGCAAGATTAGAGCTGGCCTCTGAAGAGGCGATGAGATAATAGGTTGCCACACAGTATTCTGTACGCGGCAGTGACACTTCTACAATTTCAGCACCCTGCTTCTCAAGTACAGAAATGGCATTCTTAATCACAGCTTCAACCTCACCATCAAGACCTTCTGTAAAGTACTCTTTTGGCACACCTATTTTCATACCGGCAAGGCCACTCACAAGTGCGGCTGTATATTCCGGAACCTCCCTATCAACAGAGGTCGAGTCCATTGGGTCATGACCGCTGATAACATCCATTACCCTTGCACAATCTTCAACCGATCTGCTTAAGGGACCAATCTGATCAAGGGATGAGGCAAAGGCGGTGAGCCCAAAACGCGAAACCCTTCCGTAAGTAGGCTTCATTCCTACTACGCCGCATAGAGATGCCGGTTGCCTGATGGAACCACCAGTGTCAGAACCTAGGGATATTCCACATTCATAGGCCGCCACAGCTGCAGCTGATCCACCAGATGAGCCTCCGGCAACATATCCCTTTTTACATGGATTTTGCGGCACACCAAAACTACAGGTCTCAGAGGTCGAGCCCATGGCAAATTCATCCATACTTACCTTACCTAAGATAACACCACCCGCTTCTCTGATATTTTTAACAACGGTGGCATCATAAGGAGGAACAAAGTTTTCAAGCATCTTTGATCCGCAGGTCATTTTGACATCTTTGACACAGAGCAGGTCTTTAAGGGAAACAGGAATACCACAGAGCTTACCAATCTTTCCCTGGCTTCGATTTTCATCTGCTTGTTTTGCCTGGGCAAGAGCCCCTTGTCTATCCACTGTAATATAAGCTGAAACCTTATCATCCACAGCTTCTATTCTATCGAGATAACTCTGGGTAAGCTCTACACTTGTCAGCTCCCCTGCAGCCATCTTTTCCAGAGCCTGAGAAATAGTCAATTCGTACAAATTCATGTAAACCTCAAAAAAAAGCGGACACTGCAGTGTCCGATTTGATATAGATTTTAATTATGCCCGTAAGCGGAAAATAGTAACCTTAATAAACCAGAAAAATTTTTAGTCTCGCTGGATAAGTACCATGGAAATGATGCGATATCAGCAAGTTTTCCAACACCCAATTTCTCGGAGTCTACGCTACCTGTTTTTTATGACACTTTTCTGGAGTAAGGTACTAAATAACTTTTGGAACCTGAAAAAACTCGCCATTCTGTACCGGACCATTCTTTACAGCCTCACTCTGGTCCAGTGAATCCTTCACCACATCCTTACGAAAGGCATTGCTCACTGAAAAAACATGGGTGGTGGGAGTTATATCTGTAGTATCAAGCTCTTCAAGCTTATCCACGTAGGATAATATATTATCAAGCTGGCCTGTCATTGTTTCGAGCTCACCTTCAGACAGGTTCAGTCGTGCAAGATTTGCTACATGCTCTACTTCTTTTTTGCTAATTTTCATTATTATATTATATAATTACAACAACTATTAACTTTAATTGTTTTTATTAAACGTTATCTAAAGACTCCTGGCTCAAAAAGCTCTCTCCGGGAGTAAAGTCCTTAATGGAACGGGAAAAGTAATCTACCATAGTTTCATCAAACTGTGTTCCACTACATTTCTTAAGCTCTTCTAAAGCCTGATCCATTGTCATATTCGTTCGATAATTTCTTCTCGACGTCATGGCATCATAACTATCTACCACGATTATTATTTTAGTCAAATCGTCAAGTTCATCACCTGTAAGTCCATCAGGGTATCCCTTGCCATCCATTCTTTCATGGTGATGGCGGATAATAAACTGTTCACGTTCCATAAAACCAAGTGGTTTAATAATATTTGCCCCTATACTCGGATGCTTGCGGATAAGGAGCCATTCTTCATCTGTTAGTTTGCCTGGTTTTTGAATACAGGAAAGATCTATCACCAGCTTGCCGATATCATGAAATTGAGCAGCTCTTCTGAGGACCGTAATTTCTTCGCCAGGAAGATCCATGGCCATACCCAGCATCAGTGCATATTCAGTCACCCGCATTGTATGACCGGCTGTATAGTAATCCTTTTCCTCCATGGCATTCTGGAGGCTGGTCATCAGTTGAACCGTTGCTTTCTCAAGGCTATTACTATAGGTGATCAGCAGTTTATTCTGTTTTTCCAGTTGAGCAGCTTTTACCCGAATATCATCTTCCAGAGCCGATTTATACTCCCTTTCCTGGAGTACATACATTCTTTTTTCTATGGCTCTTCTGATTTTGACATTAAAAATATCAAGGTCTTCAATGGGTTTTGTTAAAAAGTCATAGGCACCTAAATTTATTGCCTTTACTGCATAATCCATGGAGCCTGCACCTGTTAAAAACAGAACCGGAATATCAAGGTTCAGTTTATTCAGGTTTTCCATGGTTTCAAAACCATCCATTTCAGGCATATTTATATCGAGAATTACAACATCGAAGGTATCGTCTATGGTTTCTACAACCTCATACCCATCAGCAGCGGTCTCTACCTCGTAGCCGAACATTTTCAGTATCTTTGATACTGTCGTTCGAACCATAGCATCATCGTCTGCTATCAATATTTTTTTTACTTGCTTATTCACGTACTCTCTCCAAATATCTTTTTCCTGAGGTAGATAAGTTTACAAATTCCAGTATACTTTGGCAATATCACGAACCCTTTCTATGGCTGGATGGGGTGTCTGCTCATTTTTAAGCTGGTTAAAAACGTGCTCATCCATAAAAGACGGGAAGGCAGTATTCAACTTTTGGCCTGCAAGTTCACTGAGTACTGTGAAAACCCCCTCTTGCAAACCGCTGAGATTATAGCCACCCTCAAGGGTCATCAACACTCTGCCGTCACAAAGATCTTCTGCCCATTTCATAATAGACCTGGTCATATAACCATAGCCCTGATGGGTCATACGCATGGCACTGATTCCATCACCATGATAGGTATCAAAACCTGCTGACACCAGTATAAGATCAGGCTTATATTGATAAACAAGCCTTTCCACAATTGAATTAAAAATATTGGCATATTCAAGATCCCCCTGTCCTCCAGGAAGAGGAATGTTGATAGTATAACCAAGACCTGAGCCAACCCCAAGATCTGTTAAACCACCCGTTCCAGGATATAGTGGTGACTGGTGAATAGAAACAAACATTACCTTATCACTATCATAGAAAGAATTTTGCGTACCGTTTCCATGGTGTACATCCCAATCAAGAATAAGTATGCGTTCCAGGCCCAGATTTTCTATTGCATGACGTGCAGCTAATGCGATGTTATTAAAGAGACAAAACCCCATGGATTTATGTTTTTCCGCATGGTGACCTGGCGGCCTCACCAGTGCAAAACCATTATCAATTTCACCACCAACAATGAGATCAACTCCCTTGATTACGGCCCCTGCTGCAAGCATGGCCGCCTCATAACTCTTTGGCGATGTGAAGGTGTCCCCATCAAGGGCTGAATAAATTTTCCCGGATGTGGCTTCAACCTCATGGATGTGATCAAGTGTATGATTGAGAAGTATGGTATCCACATTTGGTGCAGAAAAAGATGGCTCTAAAAAAACATTTTGTTCCCGTAGTCCCTCTAAAACATTGAGCAGAGTAATAATTCGGTCAGGACATTCCACATGGTCAAACCCAGGATCGTGTTCTTTAAAAACATCATCAGCTAATATGGCTGTTTTATTCATATGGTATTCTTTTAGTTGGGTTCCATGCATCTCAAATGCAATCTTTTCAATCCATCGACAATCCACACTTATTATTGATCACCTATTATTAATCACTATAGTATAGCGCAATTTTATATAGATACAAAACTTACACCAGAATCTTAGGCAAAAAAAAACGCGGACCATGAAACATGGCCCGCGTTAATACATCAGTTACAATATGATTTTATCACATTGGTACAATCAACTTATTGGTTTCCTCATTCCAGGTAACAATCACATACCAGAGTGCCATAACACCACCAATAATGAGAAGAGTAGGTCCATACCCAAGAGATTCAGGCAGATACACACTAGCACCTAATACATACTCTTCGTCAACAATCCACGCCTTCATAATAGAAGCAGAAATTGCAAAAAATGGTACTACCATGATGAGTTTTACCTGACCTTCACCAACTCTCCAGAGAGTTCCGGATCCACAACCACCGGCAAACATTGCACCTAGTCCAAAGATAAAGCCACCAACAACACCGCCCCAGCCAAAAGTAGGACTTACGTAGTTTGCAGCTGCAAGCACAGCTTCACCTTCAGCTCGTACAGGTACTGCATATTTTAAAACTGCGGCTCCAATTGCTACGATAACAATTGATAGCATAACAGATTTTGCAAGAGTACAGTCTCCAGTCATATGTGGCTCACGAAAGCCCTGAACCATACACCAGCGACCACGTTGCATGGTATAACCAAGACAAGCAGCAATAAGGATAATACCACTCAGCGATGCTATATAATCACTATCTTCATTACCAGCATACGTATAGGCTGCAGCAATAATGCCTAAAATTCCAACAGCTCCTAATATGTATTGAACCTTCGCAGGAAAGGCTACGGTTTTAGAACCACCATCACCCCAGGTGATATGTTCCATTTCAAGATAGAGAAGTTTAAGGCCAAGAATTACGCCAAAAACCATACCAAACATCATAGTAAAACCATTTGCCGCAAGGTTTCCTAGAGCATTATAAAAACCACCAACATTACAGCCACCGGCAAGAGTAGCACCAATACCCATCAGGATACCGGCGATTACAGCCTTAACCATCTCTCGGTAGGGTGGAACACGAAGAGCAAAATCCTTACCCAGGCAGGCAGAAATAAATGCCCCAACAACAAAACCAATACCAATTACAGATCCTGATGCTACAAAAATGGAGCGGGGAGCCTCATCGTAATAGGCAAAAACTCCTGCCTCTGAACTAAAGAGAGTAGCCCCTCCAAACATAATCCAGTCACCCCAGTTCCTGATGGCACCAACAGCACCCCATGGTCTCCACCAAGCCATGATCATAACCGAGAAAAAGGCTACAACCACCCCCGTCACATAGGGATTCCACTCCTTTTCACACAACAAAGAATATAATTCCTTTGCCTTATTTTTTAAAACTGACTCCTCACTCATAACGTCTATCTCCTAGTTGAATATGCATATCATTGCGTCTAAAATAAAAGCTAATTTTTTACACATCACCTCTGTTTTTGTCAAGATAAACGACCTGTATCTGCTCAGACTAACACATTGTGGCAGTAATAATTTATTGACGCTATTTTCAGTATTTAGTAATACCTTATTATAGCTCCTTGACAGATAATTTAAGCTACAGTATTTATCAGGATCGGAAATATACATTTTAAGCTGTTTTTATATTCAATAGTGCAATGTGTGCATATTAATAATTAATTCATTTTAGGAGAACAAAATGAGTGACGTAAAACAAGTAGCAGATGATGTAAGCCCAGCAACTGTCCTAGATGCAAAAGGTTTGAGCTGTCCAATGCCTCTTCTTCGTACCAAGAAAGAAATTGGTAAATTAGCCGCTGGAGATGTACTCCAGGTTGATGGTACCGATCCAGGTTCAAGAAACGATATTCCAGGTTGGTGTGAGCGTTCCGGCCACGAATACCTTGGCGAGAAAGAAGGCGAAGGTTTCATCAGCTTTTATATCAAGAAAGGTTGATTTTAATACACCTTTTCTAGTTGTATGAGTAAATCACTCTGAATGTGGTCGCTTTCTATGGCGTCGCATTCAGAGTATTTTTTATTAGGGAACCACCTTTTTTGTGGAGGAAGTAACAATGGCAAAAAGTTTAGGTATTTTTGTGACCAGTCCTGAGAACATGGACCACGTCATGGGTATAACCAAGGCCGCTAAGGCTAAGGGCTCAAATGTAAAAGTTTTCTTTACCTGGAAAGCTACCACCCTATCTAAAGATCCACGTTTTCCAGAACTTTGCGAACTGGCTGACGACGTTTCTATCTGTGTCGACAGTTATGTTAAGCAAGGTTTCGCTGTTGATGATGTTCCTGAAGGTCTCGAGCCTAAGAAAATGGCTACCCAGGCTCAGCACGGAATTATTATCGAAGATTACGACTGCTATTTAAGCCTGTAAGGAGATATCAAATGGAATACAAAAAAGTATGTTTAATGTACAGACACGAAGACTATGCTGTTGATGGTATCCGTTCTGCACTTGGTCTCGCAGTTGAGAACATGTATGCATACGGCGTTGTCTTAGACAAAGAAATCGAAAAGCTCGATGAACTCAATACTGAAAGTATTGAAATGCTCCGTGATATGGAAGGCGATGTGTACTCAACTGTTCCCGCAAATGTTGAGAAAAATGGATTTGAAGCTATTGATATCGAAGCACTTGGTGAAAAACTCCGTGATATGACACACATTATACCATACGGCATTAAATAATATTCAGGAGCTATGACTATGAAAGTCCTCAATGTATACAGATCAGAACCAGATGCAACCGTTCAGAAACTTGTTGAAATTGTCACCCGCGACCGCGAAGCTGACACTTTTGATCTGAATGTTGATTCCCCAGATTATGATGCTCTTGTGGAAAAGATCTACTCCGCAGACCAGACCATCTGCTGGTGGTAATCTGTTCGGCTCTTTTTGTACAAACTACCCCCGGTTCATCTACCCGTGACCGGGGTTAGTTTTTTCATTATCAGATCATGCACTGCCGGTCTGAACTCCCGTATTCCTGTAAGATCTTCTCCGCACAACACCCTATTTGTCAGTAGTACTACTGCTATCTTCTGATCACAATCCATCCAAAATGATGTTCCCGTAAACCCTAAGTGCCCCAGTGTTCTGCTGGAAAAGTATTTTCCACTGCTCGGGGTATCACCTGTTGGAGTATCAAATCCCAGGATAAATCTTCCATGATCTCCCTTAAGTCTTTCTTTCACTCCATCAAAGGAAAACGATGGATGTGAATAGCTGTTGTCATACATTTTAAACAGAGTCTCAATGAGTGTTAACAGCCCCTTTGTAGTTCCAAACAGGCCAGCGTGACCTGCGACACCACCAATTGATCTGCAATTATCATCATGGACAAGCCCTGAAAGCTCCAATTTTGTCCACATGCACGATCCTGTAGTTGGGAATACAATCCCACTCATATCTTTATTTTTTGCGAAATAGAGCTCTTTTTCAAGGCCTAAGGGACAAATTATCTCTTTTTCCCAGTAGTCACTCAGTCTCTTTCCACTTAATTTTTCAACAAGTTTTCCAAGAATGATATAGCCAATATCGCTGTACTCCTCTTTTGTTCCAGGTTTTGTGAGGAGCTTTTCTCTCTCTATATAGCTAAAAAGCTTGTTTTCTCGAATCTGTTCATCAAGAACTATAAGAGATCTAAAATATTCAAAATGAGCAGCCAGACCTGAAGTATGCTCCAGGAGATGCTCAATTCTAATATCTCTTGTACCATCCCCCTCAAGTTTGAGATAGTCCGTTATCTTGTCACTTAATTGAAGTGTTCCACTTTCAACAAGGGATAAAATAGACAATGTAGTGACCAAAGGCTTAGTTAGGGATGCCAGATCAAACACCGTTTTATTATTAACTAAATGGGCTGAAGACCCGCCACTATTTCCATAGTTAAAAACAGCGTTACCTCCCTTCCCTTTTCTTGCATCCGCAACACCTACAGAACATGCTGAAAAAACGTTATTTTTTATATTTTTATACACTAATGTTTCAAGGGAGGTGTGTATATCTTCCCGCATCTCTGTATCCATTTTTTCCTACGTATTATTATATTGAAATTTTTAGCTATTTTTACTAGATTACATGAAACTGTAACAAATAAATATATGTATGTTTTTTCGATAAAATCCATGCATGTATTATCAATATTTTAAAAGATATCAACACAACTATTAACAACCAATAAACAGGCTATTGTGCAAACTTTATTGAAACGTTGTTAGTTCAGTTGTTAATAACTCAATATAAACAAAAACGAGAACATACCAACGTTTCTTTTGTTTAAAATAAACGTACTATTTTTAAACAGTTACATAGTTAATCAACATACTAATACTGATAATAATAGTAGTATAAAAATATATAATAAGGCTTGGTCAAAGGAGTTGCTCTATGGCACTTAACTGTACGGTCACCAAAAACGATTTTTTAGATGGCTTAAATAGTCTTCAAAACATCACAAATAAAAAGGGAACCCTTGCTATTCTCTCAAATGTTCTCATAGAGACAACAACTGGTGGACTTACTCTTACAGGTACAGACTTGGAAGTAGGTATGCGACTCTTTGTACCTGCTGAAATTCATGGAGAAGGATCCCTTACTCTACCATCAAAGAAAATTTTTGAGATTGTTCGTGAATCGGGATCAGAAACCATCTCTGTTGAAGAAACAGACAACAGCTGGGTGGTTATAAAAGCTGGTTTGAGTACATACAATCTGGCGGGCATGCCAAATGATGAATATCCTGAATTTCCGTATTATGAAGATGATAACTTCCTCAGCTTTGAAACATTCATATTCTTAGAGCTTATTGAAAAAGTTATCTTTTCCATAGCTAATGAGCAGGAAAACATCTATTCCCTCACCTCTGTGTTGTTTGAAAAAGAGAAGGTTGGAGATACCAATTATCTTAAAATGGTCTCCTCAGACGGTCACAGGCTCTCTATAATGCAAAAAAATGTTGCTGTTGACCTCGATAAGATGCAGCTCAACGATGTAACACTTATTCCTAAAAAAGGAATACAGGAGTGGAAAAAATTCTGTGAAGGCAGAGATTCTATAGAGATTTCCTTCGAGGAAAAACAGCTTGTAGTACGAGATGATAAGGCAATCATGGTTATTCGTCTTAAAAGCGGAGAGTTTCCACAATACTCGGCCATTGTTAATGCGGTGGAGATCACTAACTGTCTTAAAATTAACAGAATCCCTTTTCTTGAGTCATTAAAGAGAATTAACCTGTTCACAGAAGATATCTTCCACACCATATCTTTGCAGATAGAACAGGGTAAAATGATACTCTCATCTCAAAACGCTGATCTTGGAAATGCAAAAGATGAACAGTCTGTTATTTATGATGGTGAGTCATTAACCCTTGGCTTTAATTGCAGATATTTTATAGAAACCCTGCAGGTTATGGAGTGTGAGACCGTAGAGGCATACATCAACACCAATGCCAGCCCATGTCTGATGAAATCTGAAGATGATAAGGGTTTTGTCAGTATCATTATGCCTATGCAGTTATAGGCCGAAGCAGACTTGAATTTACATACAGGGTTTTAATCTCGTTTTTAAAATCTGTATTGAGAACACTTTCTCTGGTGCATTACCACACAGCCAATTAACCAAAAGAGAGAAAGTTATTAATATTTTAACAGAGGTTTTAGTGTGACTGAAACAGGCGACAACTATAGCGCACAACAGATACAGGTTCTTGATGGTCTAGAAGCGGTACGAAAACGACCATCTATGTACATCGGTAATACAGCAGAAGAAGGTCTTCATCATCTCATCTGGGAGATTGTTGATAACAGTATTGATGAGGCTCTTGCCGGTTATTGTAGCCGCATCAGGGTTACCATCCACGAAGATAATTCAGTTTCAGTGGAAGATAATGGACGTGGTATTCCTGTGGATAAACATCCCACAGAGGATATGACTGCTCTTGAGCTTGTTATGACAACCCTCCATGCAGGAGGTAAATTTGATCACTCCTCATACAAGGTCTCAGGTGGTTTGCATGGTGTGGGTGTATCTGTTGTAAATGCTCTTTCCACAACTGCCACTGCAGAAATCCGCAGGAATGGAAAATTATACAGACAATCTTATGCCTACGGTGATAAGACCGGTGAGCTTGAAGTTGTTGGTGAAAGTGAAAAGACAGGAACAAAGATTACCTTTACTGCAGATCCGTCAATTTTCACTGAAACAACTGTATACAACTATGAAACGGTAAAAAGCAGAGTCCGTGAACTGAGCTTTCTCAATAAGGGACTGAAGATCGTTTTAAAAGATGAACGAAGTGGAGAAGAAGATAAGTTCCATGCTGAAGGTGGAATTATCAGCTACGTTCAGTATCTTAATCGTAAAAGAACCCCTGTTTTTGATGAACCAATTTATATTAGTGGTGAAAAAGACGATGTGGAAGTGGAGATATCCCTGCAGCATTATGATGGGTATTCTGAGCGTTTATTTTCTTTTGTTAATAATATTAACACCCGTGAAGGTGGAAGCCATGTAGCGGGCTTTAGATCATCTCTTACAAAATGTATTAACAAGTATGCAAATGACGATATTATCCCAAAAAACATGCGTGAGAAAGTAGGTGGGGATGATATTCGTGAAGGATTGACCTGTGTTATTTCAGTTCGTGTTCCTAATCCACAGTTCGAAGGACAAACCAAAACCAAGCTTGGTAACAGTGAGGTTAAATCCATTGTTGAGTCTATCTGCAGTGAAAAACTTACCCTGTTTCTTGAACAGAATCCTAATATAGCCAAAAAAATTCTCTCAAAGGTCGTGGATGCAGCACGTGCAAGAGAAGCTGCAAAAAGAGCTCGGGATCTTTCCAGAAAAAAAGGTTCAACCTCGCTTTTTATGGCGGGTAAGTTAGCGGAATGCCAGGAAAAGGATCCTGCAAAAAGAGAAATATTCATAGTGGAGGGAGATTCTGCGGGTGGTTCAGCAAAGCAGGGTCGTGATCGATCCAACCAGGCTATCTTACCTCTTCGCGGTAAGATATTAAATGTTGAAAAGGCTCGATTTGATAGAATCCTCGGCAGTGAAGAGATCAAACAACTGATTGGTGCCCTTGGTTGTGGTATCGGTAAAGACGAATTTGATCAGGAAAAACTGCGTTACCATAAAATCATCATCATGACTGATGCGGATGTCGATGGTGCGCATATTCGAACCCTGCTACTGACCTTTCTCTATCGACAGATGCTGCCACTGGTTGAAGGTGGATTTATCTATATCGGTCAACCTCCCCTTTATCGACTTGGGCGAGGTAAAAAAGAGAAATATTTCCTTGATGAGAATGAGCTGAACAGTCACTTGTTCACCAGAGCCAGTCACAACCTGAGCCTTGAGGCAAAGGGAGAAGAAACAACAGTAATTGAAAATGAGGCCTTTGTAGAACTCCTTGAAAAAGTATCAATTTATCAGCGAATTACCGCTTATATGAATCGAATGAATATCTGGGATGAAATGCTCTATTTTCTTCTTGATAATGGTATTCGTTCTGCAGATCAGTTTAAGGATGAAGCATTTGTAAATGGGCTAAGAGAAAGGCTACCTGAAGATAAACTGGTCCTTGGTAATCTCAGATCCTGTAGATGGCGTCCTGACTGTTATGAGTTTGATGTTGCCGTGCGTGGCAAAGTGCAGATTATGATGACATTGGGGCCTCAAATCCCTCTTATTAATGAATATAGAACAGCACTTGGTCTGTTTGATATTATTCGTCCGTATCTGAAATGTTCTTTTGTTATCAATCAGATCAACAAGACCGGTCAGGAAAAAAGTGTTGAGGTGGAAGACTGGAAAGCAATGCTTCAACAAATTCGCGATGAGTCGTTCAAAGGAAGCCATTTACAGCGCTATAAGGGTCTTGGTGAGATGAATCCTGAACAGCTTTGGGATACCACTATGAATCCTGAAAACAGGACCTTAATGCAGGTTTCCATTGATGATGCTGAAATGGCCGATGATATTTTCACAACCCTTATGGGTGATAAGGTTGAGCCTAGACGTGAGTTTATTCAGAATCATGCCCTTGAAGTTACTGACCTTGATATTTAACCCTGAAGAGTGACGCTTTAGTTAACGAATTTAATTTCTATCCAGATATACTCTTATGAGCACAGAAATAGATAATAATAGTGAACAATTCCCGACTATTTCCATAGAAAAGGAATTACAGAAATCATACCTCGATTACGCCATGAGCGTCATCATTGGTCGAGCCCTGCCAGATGTCCGTGATGGATTGAAACCAGTTCATCGCAGAGCGCTTTTTGCAATGCGTGAACTCGGTGTCCATTATAACAGACCCTACGTTAAGTCAGCGAGAATAGTCGGTGATGTTATCGGTAAGTACCATCCACACGGTGATACAGCGGCCTACGACACAATTGTACGAATGGCTCAGCCCTTCTCTCTTCGTTATCCACTCGTGGATGGTCAGGGTAACTTTGGATCCCTTGATGGTGATTCTCCTGCTGCCATGCGTTACACCGAAGCGAGGATGACCAGGATTGATCGTGATATCGTCAGTGATCTTGATAAAGAGACTGTTGATTGGGTTCCCAACTACGATAATTCCCTAATGGAACCAGCAGTAATGCCAAGTAAGATTCCAAATCTTCTGATTAATGGTTCTTCTGGTATCGCCGTAGGAATGGCAACGAACATCCCTCCCCATAACCTCACAGAGGTTATTGATGCTCTCATTGCATTTATTGATAATGACAACATGACTGTTCATGAAATAATGTCCGTAATCACTGGACCTGACTTTCCAACAGGAGGCCAGATCTGTGGGCGGGCAGGTATCCGGGAGGCATATGAAACAGGGCGCGGAGTGGTCATTATGCGTGCGCTGACTCACATTGAAAAAATCAAAGATAGTAAGCGTGAGGCAATAGTAATTACCGAGATTCCGTACCAGGTAAATAAGGCAGTGCTGGTAGAAAAAATTGCCCATCTGGTCAAAGATAAAAAGATTAACTCCATCACAGAAGTTCGTGATGAGTCAGATAGACATGGTCTACGAGTAGTTATCGAGCTGAAAAAAGATGAAATGCCCGAGATCGTCATCAATCAGCTCTATACCATGACTCAGATGCAGAAATCTTTTGGTATGAATATGTTGGCAATTGTCAACAACAAACCAGAGGTACTCAATCTCAAACAGATTTTAGAACATTTTATCTCCCATAGAAAAGTCGTTGTTTATAGACGAACCGCCTTTGAACTGAGAAAAGCTGAAGAAAAAGCTCATATCTTAGAAGGCTTAAATATTGCCATAAACAATCTTGATGAGGTTGTAGCACTCATTAAGGCATCAAAGAATCCACAGGAAGCAAAGGATGAATTGATGCGACGTTTTGAGCTCAGTGAAATTCAGGCTCAGACGATTCTGGATATGCGTTTGCAGAGACTAACAGGTCTTGAACGGGATAAAATTGCCAGTGAATACGCTGCAATTTTGGCTGAGATTATTAAACTCAAAGAAATTCTAGGTAGTGAAGCTCTTATAATGACTATCATTAAAGAGGAACTTCTTGAGGTCAAAGAAACCTACGGAGATGATAGAAGAACTGAAATTATCGATGCAATCGACGATATTCTGCCAGAAGATCTGATTCAACCCGAGGATATGGCGGTAACTATTACCCACTCTGGATATATCAAACGAAATCCTGTTTCGCTATACAGGTCTCAGCATCGTGGTGGTAAGGGTGTTAAGGGTGTCAATAATGTTGAAGAGGATTTTGTATCCAATCTCTATGTTGCTTCAACTCTTGATACATTCCTCTTTTTTACCAATCACGGCAAGGTGTTCTGGAGAAAGGTTTATCAACTGCCGCTTGCAGGACGTACTGCACGGGGTAAGGCTATTGTTAATCTTCTTAATCTTGCAGAAGATGAAAAACTTGCCGCCATTCTGCCAATAAGCAGTTTTGAAGATGAATCTAACCAGAAGACTATTTTGATGGTCACCAAATTTGGACGAATCAAGAAGTCGAGTTTAAGGGAATTTGAAAGGCCTCTTAGAAAAGGTAAGAGGGCTCTTACTATCAATGAGGGTGATGAAATTATCGCAGCTCACGTATTAGGTGGTGATGATACAGTCCTGCTGGTTACTCAAAAAGGTATGTCTATTCACTTTAAAGAGACCGATGTTCGAACCATGGGACGAACAGCTGCAGGGGTCCGAGGTATAACCCTTGGTGATGACGATCTTGTGGTTAGCGCAATTGTTGCGGAATCCGATAACTCTATTCTTATTGCCACCGAAAATGGTTTTGGAAAGCGGAGTCCTATTGAGGAATACAGGATCCAAAAACGTGGTGGTAAAGGTGTAAAAGGCATTAAGCAGAGTGAGCGAAATGGAGACATTATAGCCGCTAAACAGGTGGACGACGATGACGAGGTAATTCTTATAGCTGACTCCGGTAAGATGATCCGTATGGACTTAAGTGCTGTACGAGTTATCGGCAGGTCAACCCAGGGTGTTCGCCTCATCAATATTGATGAAACTGAAAAGGTCGTTAGTCTCGACAGTGTGGCAAAAGATAACAGTGAAGATGATGAAGAAAACCCAGGCGAAGAAAACCTCACTGGTGCGGATGAACCATCCA
Organism: Desulforhopalus glucosivorans; assembly: GCF_054397165.1. Classification (NCBI taxonomy): domain Bacteria; kingdom Pseudomonadati; phylum Thermodesulfobacteriota; class Desulfobulbia; order Desulfobulbales; family Desulfocapsaceae; genus Desulforhopalus; species Desulforhopalus glucosivorans. The sequence continues at coordinate 4,488,043 of NZ_AP044854.1, read as the reverse complement.
CTGTCGATGAACCTGCTGAAGAAGCTGAAGGTCCTGCAACGGAAGGTGATGAGTAAATCGTCTAAAATAGCCGTAATCGGTGCTGGCTCATGGGGTACTGCTTTAGCAATACTCCTGGGTCAAAAGTATGATAACGTCGAACTGTGGGCCCATAGAAAGGCTCATAGTGACGATCTAAGGACTAAAAGAGAAAACAGTAAATACCTCCCGGGGATTTCTTTTCCGGATACGCTTACGATCACAGACAAGCTAATCAATGCCGTAACTGGTGCAGGTATTGTTGTTATGGTTGTACCCTCCCATTCTTACCGGGATGTATTTACAAAAATTATTCCTCACCTTGCCAGCAATTGTCGTATAGTTTCCGCTGTTAAAGGTATCGAAAACAGTAGTCTTCTCACCATGACCCAGGTGATGGAAGAATTGCTGTTACTCCATTTTTCTGCTGTATCTCCCTATGTGTCATCACAAAATAATGGTATTGAACTCGGCGTACTTTCAGGACCGTCATTTGCTCAAGAAGTCGCCAATTCAGTACCAACCGCTGTTACAGTTGGATTCCATAATCTTACGGTAGCAAAAGAAATTCAGCAGGTGTTTGTAACCGATTGTTTCAGGGTATATGCAAGTTCTGATATTGTAGGTCTCGAGATATCCGCTGCTGCAAAAAATATTATCGCCATTGCAACTGGAGTGTGTGACGGTCTCGGGTATGGTCTTAATACCAGGGCTGCGCTCATTACCAGGGGGCTTGCTGAAATAACTCGCCTTGGTACAGCGCTTAATGCAGAAGAAAGTACATTTTCTGGCCTGAGTGGGGTTGGAGATTTACTCCTGACCTGTACAGGGAGTTTGAGTAGAAATAGGACAGTTGGCTTAAAACTGGGTGAAGGCAAAAAGCTAGAGCAGATTAAAGATGAGATGCAGATGGTGGCAGAAGGGATTAAGACGACCCGGTCTGTTTATGAGCTTGCAAACAAATTAGCTATTGATATGCCAATTTTAGAGCAGGTCTATAAGATCATCTACGAAGATAAGAATTGCGGAGATGCCGTACGTGACCTGCTCAATCGTGAACTCAAAGTTGAATAATAGGACAAATTACTACTGATTTGACCAGTCGTTCCCCTCAAACTCACTGTGATCCGGTTTTGGTGGTTTTTCCTCAAAAAGACGCTGCTCCAGCCATTTTTTGATCTGTTGTACTTCTGATTTAACCTGAGCAAGTGCCTTTCCTCTGTGACTCACCCTGTTTTTTTCATCCATGGATAGTTCAGCAAAGGTCTTATCAAACTCTTCAAAGTAGAAAACCGGGTCATAACCAAATCCGTTATCCCCTCTTCTCTCATCGATAATGACACCCTCACACTTACCCTCATAGGTAAGCGCCGGACCAGATGGGACAGCGATGGAAAGAACGCATTGAAATTGAGCCTTCCTGTTTTCGACACCTTTTAATTCAGAGAGGAGTTTAGTAACATTTTTTTCATCGGTGGCATCTTCGCCAGAATACCTTGCTGAATATACTCCAGGAGCACCATTTAAAGCCTCGACGACAAGACCTGAGTCATCGGCTATTGTTGGTAAACCAAGAATTTTTGCAGTCTGCCAAGCTTTCTTGTAGGCATTGTCATCAAAGGTTTGACCATCCTCAATTACCTCCGGGATGGGTCCAAAATCAGCAAGTGAACGTATTTCAATATCGAGATCTTTTAATATCTCTTTGAATTCTTTTAGTTTGTTTTGATTTGTTGTGGCTATTACGAGCATTGTTAACATCGGCTCTTTCCTTTCAATTTTTATTTGGTTTGCTTTTTACGAAGACTCTTATCATACCGTTCCTGCTCGCTGTAAATACAACCACAGTAGGGTTGACGATACATTTCTTTTTCTATGGATTGATCAATTCCCTGTTGCCAGCCTGTTCTGAAATCTTCATAGATAAAAGAGAGTGAATATTTATCAGCAATATCGTTACACTGTTGTTTTATGATCCCATGATTTTGATACCTGCTGTAGAGAAGAGTGGTCGTAAATCCATCAAAACCGTTTTCAGCTGCATATTCAGCGGTTTTTTCAAGACGCATTTCATAGCAGATAGGACATCTGGTTTTCTCTTTGAAAACCACTTGCTGGAGAAATTCAGTAAGCCCATACTTCTCATCTGCCACCAAAGGGAAGTTTTCCGCCGTTGAGAATTCTTTTAAGGTATCAAGGCGGCGTTTAAACTCTTTGAATGGATGTATGTTCGGATTGTGGTAGTAAGCCGTTACATCATGGTTCTGAGCTTTAAGCACCGTAAGTGGATATATGGTGCATGGACCGCAGCAGGAGTGGAGTAGTATTTTCACGTTACCTACATCAAATGATTAAATCTTATAATTTTTTGGATCTATGTTGTACTGATGAATCTTATAATTAATTATTCTAAGGCTGGTATCGAGATCCTTGGCCGTTTTTGTCTGGTTGCCGTTGTTACGCTTTAGGCCTTCAATAATGAGTTCTTTCTCAAAATTTTCAACTGATACAGATAGAGAATAGGGATTTTCCCGTTGAGAAGATTCAGCGATCTGAAGAGTTGGTGGAAGGTGGATGCCTTTTATGCTATCTCCATCACAAATAATAACAGCGCGTTCCATACAGTTCTGTAACTCTCGAACATTACCAGGCCAATGGTATTGAATGAGCATATCAATGGCAGAGGTAGAAATACGGCGAATTTTTTTATTATTTTCAGCAGCATACTTTTCTAAAAAGAATTCAGCTATTAGAAGAATATCGGTTCGTCGTTTTCTAAGGGACGGCATATACACAGGAAAAACATTGAGCCGATAGTAGAGATCCTCACGGAACGATTTATCAGCAACAGCACTTTCAAGATCTCTGTTAGTCGCTGCCACTAAACGAACATCGCATTTAAGTTGTTTTGTGGAGCCGAGGCGTTGAAATGTTCTCTCCTGGACCACATTAAGAAGTTTTACCTGGACTGAATTACTTATTTCTCCTATTTCATCAAGAAACAGGGTTCCACCCTCCGCCTGCTCGAAGCGACCAATTTTTCTATCGGTGGCACCCGTAAATGCACCCTTTTCGTGGCCAAATAACTCACTTTCAAGAAGAGTTTCAGGTAGTGCAGAACAGTTAACAACAATAAAAGGGTTATCTTTACGTTTGCCATTGTAATGAAGAGCCTTTGCAACAAGGGTCTTTCCGGTGCCGGATTCTCCTCGTAAGAGAACGGTGGCGTTTGAATCGACAACCCTGTGGATCATTTCGTAAACATCCTGCATTCGAGACGAATTACCAATGATGTCATTAATCCTGTTTTTCTCTGAAAGTTCTCTTTTTAGTTTCAGATTTTCTGTAAACAGTTCCTCGGTCTCTCGGTTAACCTTTTGAATACGAACTACAGTCTGGGCAATGATGGAGGAGAGTACAGTGAGATATTGTAGATCTGTATTTGCCTGTTCCCCTATTCCGTCCTTATAAAATCGATCTGTAGACAAGGCACCAATAACATTGTAGCCATCTTTAACCGGTACACAGAGAAAGGATCTCTTCTGTTCTGAGACGTTTCCTCTGGCCCTGGTTCTATTTAAGAATAGGGGTTCTTCTGATATTTGAGGAACGATGATCGGTTCACCAGTAGATACAACCCGACCAGTAATTCCTTCACCTATTTTGTATTTACCTCTTTTTCTTCCTTCAGCGGTTAATCCGTGGGCAACCTCTATCTCTAACTTACCTGTAACTGGGTTCACAATTGTTACGGTACCATTTTCCATTCCCTTCATTTCAGAAAGAATCTGCATAGCTTTTTCCAGGCAGTCTCTTAATTCAAGAGAAGAAGCGAGTTGTTTGGTAATTTCGTAGAGTGCAGTGAGGTCTTCTAACTGCCTTGATATATCTGTATGAACAGTCATTGTATGACAATATATGGTAAAGATTATTGAATTTATTCATTTCATACATAGTATAACAGGGGTACCCTTCTTTTTCGAACCTTTATTACAAAAATGTTTAATATTCATCAAAATTCATTTTTTCAAAATGATATCATTGACAGATTATTTAACTAGTGGTAAAAGGTCCTGCACGGAGGAATGGCCGAGTGGTTGAAGGCGGCGGTCTTGAAAACCGTTGTACGAAAGTACCGTGGGTTCGAATCCTACTTCCTCCGCCAATTATATATTACGGAGAGGTGACCGAGAGGCCGATGGTGCTCGCCTGCTAAGCGAGTGTGGGGGTTAGACTCCACCGAGAGTTCGAATCTCTCCCTCTCCGCCATATAGATTTAAGAAAGGACCTGTAAGCGATAACGCTTACAGGTCCTTTTTTATTTTATCACTATTTTTGTACCTTCCTCCTGATAGCCTATCGTACAATACAGATAGCGTAGACTCCGAGAAACTGAGTTGAGGTATCTTCTTTCTTTTGTGTTATTCATAATGTGCTTATACTGTTTATCCTCTTTGTATCAACACAATTTCCCTTACTGTAATTTTACGAATCTGATATTTGTCCGTTATGGGTATTCATAATTTCTTGGATCGGATATCTGACTATTAATTGACGACATAATACCTGATTGTCAGCCCATCCAAAGTTTGCAATTTGAATAAAAAAAAGGCCCTTGAGCAAATAGCTCAAGGGCCTTTTTAGTAATGTAAAGGGATGTTTTTAATATCCCCAGAGCAGACTTTCCTTAATCCACCCTTTCAAGCCAGATTCGTGTTCAACATAGATCCATCCAGATTTACGCTCCAATGTTTTGAAAACTACACCATACTGCGCTTTTCCTACAATGGCTTTAGAGGTACTTGGCCCCTTTCTAATATTGATTTTACCGTTACTATTCCTGTTAACCTTCACGACTACATGAGGGCTATAGTGGAGAAGTGATTTGTGAATCCATCCCGTATCTTTTTCAAAATCTCTAACCTTCACCCAGTTTCCCTGTTTTTTTATAACCGTAACCGGGTATCCATTGCCATACTCCCAGAGAATGGAATACTTCGTTCCTGGTCCTTTTCTAAGATTTATTTTATCACCTTTTATACTCGTCATTTCTGCAGATACACTCGTTGCGACTATTAAAAAGGTACATAGGGAAAAAACTACAAGTAATGATTTTAACTTATTGAAATTATTGTACATATGACTTAAACCATTTAAAATATTTTATTAATCACCGAGTAGCATAGCAGTAACGCGGTCAAGATCATCCAGGGAGTAATATTCAATTTCAATTTTACCCCTGGTACCATTCTGTGCAATTGCAACTTTAGAGTTAAGGCGGTTAGTCAATTGAGTTGTAAGAGCCTTAGTATATGATTGTGGAATTCCTTCTGCAACCTTTTGCTGGTTGCCCTTAGTCTGTTGAGAAGGTGAAGCTGCAGTTTTTTTAATGAGCTTTTCGGTCTGTCTTACTGATAGACCATTTTTAATTATGATCTCACGGACTTCCATCATTTTCATTGGATCATCAATAAGCTTTATTAACGCTCGTGCGTGTCCTTCAGATAAAAGGCCTTGTACAACATCGTCTTGGAACTGCTGTGGTAGTTTTAAAAGACGCAGAAGGTTTGTGACAGTCGAACGTTTCTTGCCTACCCGCTGAGCTGTCTGCTCCTGTGTATAGCCAAATCTGTCGATGAGTTTTCGATACGCTTCGGCCTCTTCTATAGGGTTGAGGTCGGTGCGCTGAACATTCTCAATGAGTGCAAGTTCCAAAAGGGAGTCATCATCCTCAACATCCATAACAACAACAGGAACAACTTCAAGTCCTGCAAGTTTTGAAGCGCGGAGGCGTCTTTCTCCTGCTATTAATTCGTATGCCCCATCATCACCCGACTTTATAATAAGAGGTTGTATAACGCCCTTCTCTTTGATCGAATTGGAAAGTTCTTGCAGATCCTCTTCTTTAAAGTGGGTCCGTGGCTGAAATTTATTTGGAACAATGTCATTAATTGGACACTCGAAATATTTTTCAGTCTCTTCTCCGAATAGAACGCCGACACCTAGTCCTAATCCCGTATTTTTAACCATAGTTATTTCCTCTGTCTTTTTAAGAATTCTTTTGCCAGATTAATATAGGCTATAGCACCAGTGGAAGTCTTATCATAATCAATGATGGATTTTCCATGACTTGGACATTCACTTAGCCGTACGTTTCTTGGAATTACCGTGGTAAATAATTGATTTACAAAGTGATTTTTGATTTCAGCGGCAACCTGGTGAGTGAGTTTATTACGCTTGTCAAACATAGTTAAAACAAGACCTTCAATATATAGTGTTTTATTAAAGGTTTTCTTAACCGATCGTATAGTGCTGACGAGTTGAGCAAGACCCTCCATGGCAAAATACTCACACTGCATAGGTATAAGAACGGAATCACTTGCTGTAAGAGCATTAATAGTGAGTAATCCAAGTGAAGGCGGACAATCTATTATTATATAGTCATATTGATCAACTAAAGGTTCCAATATGAATTTTAACCGTGATTCTCTGTTTTCAACACTTATCATTTCTATCTCAGCCGCAACAAGATCAATACTGGAAGGAATGATATCTAAATTCTTAATGGTGCTTTTTAATCGTACTTCTTCTGCTGAATATCCACTGGCGTAGGCGTGATAAAGATGAACCCTCACCTTTTTCATATTAATACCGACGCCGCTGGAAGAATTCCCTTGGGGATCAGAATCTATGAGTAGTACTTTTTTACGTTTTGACGCAAGGGCTGCTGCCAGATTTATGGATGTAGTTGTTTTACCAACCCCACCTTTTTGATTTGCAACAGCTATAATTTTTGCTTTTTTATCCATAAAATCACATTCCTTTGATTGAATTTTGCTAAAAGTAAACGTTTTCGACAGAAATATCTTCAAAAAAAAGTAATCTTTGCTCCATTTTTTATTTATGGTATATATTCTAGTACTTTCTATTTAATATTTATCCAATGTTTCACGTGAAACATTGGAACAGGAGATTTTGATGAAAACTGATTTTCTTGTCATTGGTAGCGGTATAGCTGGTCTTTCTTTCGCTCTCAAGGCATCAACCCTTGGTAAGGTAATAGTAGTAACAAAAAAAGAGAAAATTGATACAGCTACAAATCTTGCCCAGGGTGGCATTGCTGCGGTATTAAATGGTGATGATAGTTTTGAAAATCATATCAATGATACTCTGGAAGCCGGCGATGGATTGTGTGATGAAGAAATTGTACGCTTTGTTATTAGTAATGGACCTGAAAGGATACAGGAACTTATAAATATTGGCGTTGATTTCGTTAAAGAAAATAATGGTGAATTGAGTCTCGCAAAAGAAGGTGGTCATTCGATGCGCCGGATAGCCCATGCATATGATCTGACAGGTAAGGAAATTGAACGAGCCCTTATCTCAAGTGTTTCTGAAAATCAAAATATAACACTGTTAGAAAATCATATGGCTGTAGATCTGATAACGTCGGATGAAACGGGAGTTTCCAGGTGTGTTGGAGCGTATATATTAAATGAGCAGGGAGAAGTTGCTATATTTGAATCTAAAATTACCACGATTTGCACTGGTGGTATTGGCAAGGTTTACCTGTATAGCACTAATCCTGATATTGCTACAGGGGATGGTGTGGCGCTTGCCCATCGTATTGGTGCTGAAACGTCAATGATGGAATTTGTACAATTCCACCCTACTTGCCTCTATCATCACCAGACAAAAAACTTTCTTATATCAGAGGCAGTTAGAGGTGAAGGTGCATTACTTCTCGATGAAAAAGGTCGTCGATTTTTAGAAGATTACGAACCTGAGAAAATGGAGTTGGCAACAAGAGATAAGGTAGCAAGAGCTATTGACTCTGAAATGAAAAAAACAGGAGCAGACTGTGTGTATCTCGATATCAGACATAAAGGAAGTGAGTTTTTAAAGAAGAGGTTCCCAACTATTTTTGAAAAATGCAAATCCATTGGTTTAGATATTTCAAAAACCCCTATACCTGTAGTACCCGCTGCACATTACTTATGTGGAGGCGTAAAAACAGATATTCATGGTAAAACCACTGTTCCAGGACTTTTTTGTTTAGGTGAATCAGCATGTACTGGTTTGCATGGTGGAAATCGATTGGCGAGTAATTCCTTACTCGAGGCTGTGGTTTTTGCAAATGCTTCATTTGAGTATTGTAAAAACAATTGGTCAGATTTAAACATTGAGTATGAAAATTCTATCGAAGAATATCACGGTCACCTGAATAGGGCAATTGACGAAGAAATCCTTATTAATCATAATTGGGATATAATTCGTAGAATTATGTGGAATTATGTTGGAATTGTGAGGAACCAATCTCGTCTCCAACTGGCTCATAAGAGAATTGTAGAAATAAAAGACGAGATTGAGGAACTAGTAAAAACCTACAAAATATCACCTAATATGTTGGAATTACGTAACATATTAAACGTAGCCTTACTAGTAATTGAAGCATCACAACGAAGGAAAAAGTCCCAGGGACTACACTATATTTTGGATGAATGAGTTAAGAGGAAAATGAATACGCGCTATAAGTAAAATTGTTTAATTGGTGCGCGTTTTTTTGAGGTCGGTGGATATTAGAAAATATCTACTGACCTTTTTTTTTAATGAGGGGCAGTTGATTACATACTGTTTGGTTTTGATCAAAAGACAATTTAAACCTAACATGCCCTACCCTGCTATAAAATCTGTGTTACAGGGAGTGGTGTAATCGGAGTTAATGAAATGGTGATATCGGGGTAAGTGATTATGAAGTTGGGCAACATTTTAACTGAAGAGTTCAATCTCTGTTTATACGGAATACTTTAAAAGTTATATGAGTAAAAAAAGAAAGGCCCTTAATTCGGAAAGAATTAAGGGCCTTTTTATATATGGCGTCCCCAACCGGATTCGAACCGGTGTTGTCGCCGTGAAAGGGCGATGTCCTGGACCTGACTAGACGATGGGGACAAAACAAATTTTCCATGGTGGGTCGTGCGCGATTCGAACGCGCGACTCTCTGATTAAAAGTCAGATACTCTACCAGCTGAGTTAACGACCCGTGGAGCGGTTTATATACAAAACTCACCGGACGGTGTCAAATAAAAAACAAGAAAATTGATGTAATGTAAAGAAGTCCAGGTTTCATATGTATGTTATTGCAGATAAACGCACTACTTATTCATAAACAACATGAATATATATCATATAATTTTAATTGCTTAGGAAACCTACTGAGAACAAAGTAATAGAAATGAGATATGTGATAGAGGGATTGTAGTAAGTGAAGGATCCGCCTTTAGCGGAAACAAGATAAAGCAGATATGACCCTGAAAATAAGAAAGGCTCTTAATTCAGTAGAATTAAGAGCCTTTTATATATGGCGTCCCCAACCGGATTCGAACCGGTGTTGTCGCCGTGAAAGGGCGATGTCCTGGACCTGACTAGACGATGGGGACAAAACAAATTTTCCATGGTGGGTCGTGCGCGATTCGAACGCGCGACTCTCTGATTAAAAGTCAGATACTCTACCAGCTGAGTTAACGACCCGTGGAGCGGTTTATATACAAAACTCACTGGACTGTGTCAATATCTTTTTATCATTATTTTCTAATTTATCACTCAAAGGTCAAACAGTCAAGGTCGACAAATTGCAAATGTGAAGTCATGTGTGCTTGATAATATATAATTTAGTTGTGGGCTAATTACAGGAGTGCTATATCAAAGGGAACTAATTTAGTATCCTACAGTTTCATTCGAATGTTACGCTTATCTGCAGTTTATGCTTATTCGAATTCTTCGCCCTTCTGTTGTTCATTATAGATGAATTTGCTGAGGATACTTATCCGGGCTCATTCGCGGATTAGCGAAGTTTGAGCTACATACCACAATAAAGTGGGGTCAGAGTGAAATAGTTCTGATCTTCATGAAGTTAAAGAATTCATTACATATATATATAATTATGGGTTTGTTAAAAGGTTCTGCTAGTTTTGTGAGATTCTCAGTTGAGGGTGAATTACCTGAAAACTTATTAGATTTTGTTGCTGATCGGGTTGTGTCGTTTGCCTTTAGAGATATTGATGATACCTACGATGAATACTCCATAGGCTGGGTATCTGTTTTAAATATGTTTGACTCGGAGTTCAAATACGCATCGTATGCAGCAGGGGACTATATAACGCTTACGCTACGCATCGATGAGCGAAAGGTTTCATCGGCAATACTTAAGAAGGTTGTTCAGAAAGAAGAAGAGCGAGTAAGACTTGAAAAAGAGTTAAAAAAACTTCCCAGGTCAATGAAGGTTGAAATTAAGGACAGAATTCGAACAGAGTTGATGAGAAAGGCTGTTCCAATTCCCACAATCTACGAATTGTGCTGGAGCCTTTCTGATGCAACCCTGATTTTCTTTAGCACTAATAAAAAGGCTCAGGCTCTGCTTGAGGATTATTTTAAAGAAACCTTTGGGCTTCTCATCAAGCAGCAGATTCCCTATATAACTGCTGAGCATCTTCTTGACGAAGAGCAGGTTGCTGTGCTGGACCGAATTAATCCTGAGATATTCATTTAATACACTGGAGAAATAAACATAACAAATACTCAGGAATTTAGACTCAGCCATCTCAATTAAAGTGGATGATCTATTACTTTGAGTATTACTTACGTAACATAAATATAAGTGACGGGTTTGCCATAATTTGTGGCATATATTATATATGGATTTAGTTGATTTAATTGCAGAAAAACGCTTTTTAGGCCAAGAGTTTTTAACTTGGCTCTGGTGGAAGAGTGAAGAAAGAGGCGGCAGTGTAGAACTTGAGGGTGAGGGTGATATCACCGTAGTTTTTGAAAAACACATTGTTCTTGAGTCAGGGGAAGGCGAGTCCAGTGAAAAAATAGTTTGTACTGGTCTCCAGGCTGAACTTCAGGAGGCTCGTACTGGTTTACAGATGGGCAAGAAGCCTGAGCAAGCAAGAATCCTCATAGGCCATGGTAATTACGAGTATAGTCTTACCCTGACGGGTGCCTTAATGGAGTTTAAGAATGTTAGACTACCAAAAACTGAGGGTACGGAGGGCGATAAGGGGGACAATCCGGAAGAGGTGGAAGGTATGATCCTTGAGCGTGTCTTTCTGCTTGAAGAAATAATCAGACTAGTCAATGGACTGTTCAAAATGTTTCTTGTACTTAGAGTATCACCTGAATGGTCAGAAGAACTGGCAAATATCCGTACCTGGATTGAAAAATCTGCAGTAATTGTGTGAGTTATCCAGCAGGATATTAAGGACAATACAATGGGATAACTATCCAATGGATAGTGTATCATTTTTAATGAGCCTCAAAATCCTTCTTTTTTACACGCCTAAGCGGCCTTGAAAAGAACGACAGGTATTTTGGTAAAAGGCACTAATATTGAGAAAATGTAGGGACATTATGGAGTTTGAAACAGTTATTGGGCTGGAAATTCACGCCCAGTTAAACACGAACACAAAGATATTCTGCGGATGCTCCACTACCTTTGGTGCTCCTCCAAACAGTCACACCTGTCCAATTTGCCTTGGGATGCCAGGAGTATTGCCTGTTCTGAATAAGGCTGTGGTTGAGTCTGCTATAAAGCTTGGTTTGGCGACTAATTCTGTCATAAACCAGTTTAACCAGTTTGCGAGAAAGAACTACTTCTACCCAGATCTGCCAAAGGGATACCAGACCTCTCAGTTTGACCTGCCTATAGTTGGGAGGGGTGCAATAGAAATTGAAGTGGATGGAGTTAAAAAGATTATAGGAATAACTCGAATTCATATGGAAGAGGATGCGGGTAAGCTTATCCATGATGAAGTTGATCCTGTGTCCCATGTTGATCTCAATAGAACAGGAACACCACTTCTTGAAATTGTTTCAGAGCCTGATATGCGTTCGCCTGAGGAAGCTGTTGCGTATCTGAAAAAGCTGCACGCAATAGTTCGATATCTAGGTATTTGTGACGGTAATATGCAGGAGGGAAGTTTTAGGTGTGACGCAAACATTTCTCTTCGGCCTGTTGGTCAGGAAGAGTTTGGTACCAGGACTGAGCTTAAAAATATGAATTCCTTTCGCCATGTACAGCACGCCCTTGAGTATGAGGTTCGCAGGCAACGGGACATGCTCCTTGACGGTGAAAAAATTATTCAGGAAACCCTGTTGTGGAATCCTGATAAACATTGCTCAGAGTCCATGCGGGGGAAGGAAGATGCCCATGATTATCGCTATTTTCCCTGTCCTGATCTGGTTCCGGTTGAAATTAGCGATGAGTGGATTGAAGAAGTACGGGAATCATTACCGGAACTGCCCGATGAAAAGAAGCTACGTTTTGAGACTGAATATAAACTCCCTGAGTATGATGCACTACTCCTCACATCGGACAGACCGGTGGCACAATACTTTGAAGATGTAGTTGCGACAGGAGTTCCCGCAAAAAAAGCTTCAAATTGGATCATGACGGAACTTTTACGTGAATTGAAGGGTGATGATATCTCTTCATGTAAAGTAAGCCCACAGCAACTATCCTCGCTTCTTATGATGGTGGAGAAGAGCACAATCAGTGGAAAGATCGCAAAGAGTGTGTTTTTTGATATGATGGAGTCTGGCAAAAGTGCTGAAACCATCGTAGAAGAGAAAAATCTGGTTCAGGTTTCTGATGAAGGCGAACTTACAGCTATGGTCGAAGAGATAATTGCGGCCAACCCCGGTCAAGCTGAGGATTTTCGTAATGGAAAAACAAAGCTCATGGGATTTTTCGTTGGGCAGTTGATGCAGAAAACCAAAGGTAAGGCTAATCCTAAAATGGCCAATGAACTCTTTATAAAGGCCTTATCATAAGAGCCTTTTGCAAAAGGCTCATATTAGATGGATAGATAGAACACGTGGACAAAAAGGAGTGGCAGAATAAGGGCGCAGGGCATAGGGGCCGTTTGCGAGACCGGTTTTTAGAAACCGGTATTGACGGTTTTAGCAATGTGGAAATCCTTGAGCTGCTCCTTTCCTTTGGAACTCCACGGAGTGATTGTAAGGAGGCTGCCAAAGCACTCTTAGTAGAGTACGGTAGTTTTTCAAAAGTATTAGATGCACCGGCAAGTTCGCTCCAAAAAGTAAAAGGTATAGGCCCTAAAAACTCATTTGCCCTCCGCTTTATTCAGGCCGTAGCAAGTCACTACCTGAAAGACAGGATCTCGGGAAAACGTTACCTGCACTCCTCCAAAGAGGTTGCTGATTATCTTGTTCACTCAATGCGAGGGCTTAAAATAGAGGTCCTTACAGTGTTGTTTCTCGATTCATCCCACGCGATTATCGACTCAGAAATTGTCTCAGAAGGTACCTTAAACGTTAACACAATCTACCCTAGAGAAATAATAAAGCGGGCCATGGATCACCATGCTGCGGCTATAATTTTAGCCCACAACCATCCCTCCGGATCACTTAAACCATCGAAGCAGGATATAAAGCTTACAAAAACTCTATTTTTACTCTGCCAATGTATGCAGATTCAGTTGCTGGATCACCTGATAATAGGGGATGGAACATTGAGTTTTGCCGATGAGAATCTTATGAGCGATATTCGTGAGCAGTGTAATAGAACCCTTGCCTCGCTCTCCTCACCGTAAAGCCATGAGTTATCTCTACCTGCATATTCCTTATTGTCGTAAAAAATGCCACTACTGCTCTTTTTCATCCTACGTAAGCACAACTGATATACAAAAAAAATATCTGGAGGCCTTGCGACAGGAACTACGGTCTATTCATGCAGCAGGTGCTACGGAGTTGTCTACACTGTTTTTTGGTGGTGGAACACCGACCTGTCTGGAGCCGACTGAACTGGTATCGCTCATAGGGTATTGTAAAGAATTGTTTGGGGTGAAAGCTGGTTGTGAGATAAGCGTGGAGGCTAATCCCGGTACAGTTGATGCATTATATTTGGAAAAACTTTTAACCGCTGGTGTCACCAGGTTATCTCTGGGGGTTCAGTCTTTTATAGAGTCTGAGCTTACAATGATAGGCCGGTTACATGATAGAAGTCAGGCTATTGAGGTCTGTACCATGGCACAAAAGGTTGGTTTTACCAATATCAATATTGATCTCATGTATGGTCTGCCAGGCCAGACAACTAAGAGTTGGAGAGAATCTCTTCAACAGGCGTTTAGTCTTTCACCACAACACCTTTCCCTGTATCAGTTAATGGTGGAAGAGGGGACCTATTTTGGTGAACTTGACGAAAAAGGTCAGCTCACCCTCCCTAAAGAAGAGGTGATCTTACAAATAGATGCGCTCACTGAAGAGATATGTAAAGATCAGGGTTTTATTAAGTACGAGACATCAAATTTTGCTCTTAAGGGGTATGAGTGCAGGCACAATATAAATTACTGGGAAAATGGAGATTATTGGGCGGCTGGAGCAGCAGCAGTGAGCTTTGTTGGAGGCGTTCGAGAAAAAAGAATCATTAACCCAATAGATTATACTAAGAAGATAATGGGGGGAGTATCTCCAATTTTTGAAAGTGAGTGTCTAGATAAAGACGCTTCGTTTCGTGAAACTGTTATCATGGGCCTTAGAATGACGCGGGGAGTGGATGTCAACGAGCTACAACGGCGATATGATCTGACCCCCCTGGTCCACTATGGAGATACTCTGGAGAAACTGTTGAACACAGGAATGGTGGAGCTGAGCGATTCTAATCTTAAGATAAGTGAAAAAGGCTGGCCACTCTCTAACCAAATAATGGCTGAACTGGTGTAATGATTTTCCGAGTTTACCTGGCTCAGTTATAAAGAAATATAATCTTCAGGCATCTCTCCCACAGCCTGGAGGCCAATAATGGAGCTATTTATATGGGCTCTGACAGCAGCACAGGACTTGTTTGGATCCCTGGAAGCTATTGCCTTAATAATATCTAAATGCTCACTGGTCGGGCTGTACTCTATTTTGTAAAAAGGATCGTAAAGAATGAGATAAATACGGGTTCGATCCATGAGCTCTTTAATGTAGCTGCACAGCACATTATTGCCGGACATTTCGGCAATTCGTCTATGGAAGCTATCATTTACAGCGTAGTATTTATCGAGATCATTTTTATCAAATGCGGTGGGCTCGGACTCTATAAGCTGGTGGAGATCGTCAATAAATTGAGTGGTACAGTTTTCTGTGGCAAGGCCTGCAGCCATACACTCGAGTTCTGCACGGACAAGAAATGTTTCCTCAATTTCCTGCTTTGTCGGGGTAATTACAAAGGCGCCCCTGTTTGGAATACTGTTGACCAGCCCTTCAGCTTCAAGCTTTTTTATAGCACTTCTGACAGGTGTTCTACTAACTCCAAGTTTCTGTGCCAGAGTGACTTCAACCAGCTGACTTCCTTGTTTAATATACCGTTTTCGGATGGCGGTTTTGAGCTTTAAGTAAACAGAGTTTTCTGAGTTTTGTCTTTTGGATTGTCCCATTCTACAAAGTCGATTGAAGTTGATACTGTAATTGAGGCAAGATCCCAATTTTACAAAAATGAAAAGCGTAACTATTTTTGTACTATACACAAAATAGGTTGACATTGCCCCTTTTAATAACGTACTAAATATGTATCCATATATTGTATACAATTAATCAGTGCAACACAAATCTACGAAAGACACTAGTCAGCAATAGATTGTGGCGTGTTGAATCTGAGCAAGGAGGGTGACATGATTAATGCAATGATAGCGGGTGTACTTCCGTATATGCCCAAAAAATTGGTTTGGATGTTCTCAAAACAATACATAGCAGGGGAGACAATAGCAGAGGCGGTAGCCAACGCCAAGAAGTTGAATGCCGAAGGTATTATGACCACCATTGATGTCCTTGGTGAGTTTATTACCACCCTTGATGAGGCTGAGGAAAACAAAAAGGAATACCTTGAGGTGATTGAGGCAGCAGAGGCCGCAGGTGTTGATGGCAATTACTCGCTCAAACCGACCTTTTTCGGCCTGTTGATAGATAAAGAGGTTGCGTATAATCATATTCGAGACGTTGTTGCCAAAGCCGCCTCCTATAATAATTTTGTCAGAATTGATATGGAGGACTCGCCCTGCACAGATATGGAAATTGATATGTACAGAAGGTTAAAGGCCGAGTTTCCAGATAATGTAGGTCTTGTGGTCCAGTCGTATCTCAAAAGAACCCACAGTGATATTGAAGCTTTAGAAGATATAAACAGTGTGGATAGTCCGGTTAATCTTCGTGTCTGTAAGGGCATCTATGTGGAACCGGAAGAAATATCCTATAAAAAATATGAGGAGATTAACGAGCACTTTATATCTGACCTGGAGTTGATGTTTCAGCAAAAGATGTATCCGGCAATTGCCAGCCACGATGTCCCTGTTATTGAAGGGGCATATCAGCTTATAAAAAAATATGATGTTCCACCAGATAAGTATGAGTTCCAGATGCTCTACGGAGTGACTCCGGCGCTTAGAAAATCTATCCTCGATAAGGGTCACAGAATGCGGGTCTATGTACCTTTTGGCAAGCAATGGTTTGGTTACAGTACAAGACGCTTGAAGGAAAATCCAAAGATGGCTGGAGTTGTCATAAAGGCCTTGTTTCATAAAGGGTAATTCCACCAATTTTCCAGCCATTACTATGGTAGTAAAGAATCAATTACAATATGAATAATAGAGGAGCAGTAGAATGAATCTTATAAATAATGGAGTTATCAATATACCGGAGCCGGTGAACGAACCTATTCTTGGGTATGCTGCCGGGAGTTCAGAGCGAGCAGCTATTAAAGCGGCACTCACAGAAATGGCTGGAAAAGAGCTTGATATTCCTCTTATTATTGCTGGAGAAGAGGTCCGAACCGGCAATCTTGGCAAGGCAGTTATGCCCCATGACCATAACCATGTTCTTGCGACCTATCATAAGGCGGGGCCTCAAGAGGTGCAGATGGCAATTGATGCAGCTGTTGATGCCCAGGCGATGTGGCAGGAGTTTCGCTGGGAAGAGCGTTGTGCTATTTTTCTTAAAGCAGCCGATCTGCTCGCTACAAAATACCGTGCGCTGATCAATGCTGGTGCAATGCTTGCTGGTGGTAAAAATGTGTTCCAGGCAGAGATTGATGCAGCTTGTGAATTTATAGATTTTCTCCGTTTTAATGTAAAATACGCCCAGGAAATCTACGAACGACAACCAGTATCATCGCCTGGCATCTGGAACTATGTGCAGCATAGACCTCTTGAGGGTTTTGTGTTCGCGGTAACCCCTTTTAATTTTACAGCCATAGCAGGAAACCTGCCCACAGCGCCTGCCATAATGGGTAACACTGTTGTCTGGAAGCCCGCATCATCACTTGTTTACACACCGTATCTGATAATGCAGATCCTGGAAGAAGCAGGTTTACCTCCCGGGGTAATCAACTTTGTACCCGGATCCGGCAGCAGTGTAGGCGATATATGTCTTGCTGATTCCAGGCTGTCTGGGGTGCATTTTACCGGTTCCACCAGAGTGTTCCAGAGCATGTGGAAGACCATTGGAAACAATATAGCAAACTATAGATCATATCCAAGAATTGTTGGGGAAACAGGCGGCAAGGATTTTGTCTTTGCCCATAACAGTGCAGAAATTAAACCCCTGGCAACAGCCCTTGTTCGAGGATCCTTTGAGTATCAGGGACAAAAGTGTTCCGCAGCGAGCAGGGCATATATTCCAAAGTCTATCTGGCCCGAGGTTGAAAAGGAGATGAGGGAACAGCTTGGTCGCGTCAAGATGGGATCCCCTGTTGATTTCACAAATTTTATGGGGGCTGTTATTGATAAAGCCGCTTTTGATTCAATCTCTGAGTACATCGATTATGCTCAAACCAGCGATGGCGGCGAAGTCATTATGGGTGGAAGGTGTGACGACAGCGTTGGCTATTTCATTGAGCCCACCGTGATACTCGCATCTGATCCGCACTTTAAAACCATGGTGGAAGAGATCTTTGGCCCTGTGCTGACTGTCTATGTTTATGAAGACGACAAGTTCGAAGAGACCCTTGCGTTGTGTGACACATCTTCTATGTACGCACTTACCGGCGCAATCTTTGGAAATGACCGTAGGGCTGTAAGTTTTGCCACCGGAAAACTGGAGCACGCTGCAGGTAACTTTTATATCAACGATAAGCCAACAGGTGCTGTCGTTGGCCAACAGCCTTTTGGTGGCGGTCGAGCCTCAGGCACCAATGATAAAGCAGGCTCCCAGGCAAATCTGATGCGCTGGGTTTCTACCCGAACTATTAAAGAAACCTTTGTACCACCTACTGATTTTGTCTATCCATTTATGGATGAAAAGTAGTAGTTAGAGCTTCCTCAGAAAAGTGGCTGTCCATTAATGTAGGGGGATTTTATACTAATAGACAAATAACCTATTAATTATAGCACGTTAATATTAGTTGCCATACTAGTAGTAACGTGCTGACATACTTTTGAGGGTCTGCTTAATTGATACGCCAAATACAGTAAGCATATCAAAATCTAACTGGTGCTTGGAGGAGGTATTTTCGAAACCTGTATATATTATCCTCTTATGATCGTTTGGATACACAGTGCCCTGAATGCAAGGAAGGTACATTTACAAGAACTTGGAATGGGGTAATGAGCTAATTGATAGGTTGATGCTGAGGTCAATACACTGTGGGGCAGGATACGAAGATCCGCTTCTGGATTTTTGAAATTTCAGGTCATCAATGTATACGTTCGTTCAAAATTGTATGGAATAGTGGAGAGAAGACGCCTTTACACGCTGAATGAATTCCTAATCACTTTGGGTCAGACAAAATCTCTTGAAAGGACGGTCTAAAGAAGATGGGTTGCTGAGAATAGATGGCTGGTAGTTACTGTTGCGTCAGTTGTTTCTCAATAAGATGATGGAGTCTTTGAGCTTTGAGGTGACCTTTGTTTGCTGCAATTATAAGCCATTCTTTTGCCTTATTATAGTCTTGTTCAACACCTAGCCCTTGAATGTAGAGCTTGCCTATGCTCAGGTGGGCGTCGTAGTAACCTTGACGTGCTGCTTGTTTGAAGCAATGAAGCGCATTGTCATAATTTTTTTCTCCCCCTTTACCGCTGGTATAGAGGAGTCCTAAGATCAGATTTGCATGACCTATGAGCTTAGCATCGCCCTTCTGTTCTGTAATAATTCGTTCATACCAGTACCTTGCCTTGTGAAAATCTGCATCTCCATCTTTGCCTGATGAGTAAATGTGTGCGACCAGATTCTGCACATTTACATCTCCGGAGTGGGCTCTTTTGAGTAGAGCCGGGTCACAGGTTTGTTTTGCATAGCCATAGCAAGCTAAACTTGCCCAAAAAAATAATGTGCAATTGAGTAAAAGTAATGTTCGCATATCTATAAAAAGGTGGAGCAGTAGAAGCCTTATTATGGCTCGAAAGTAACTTTAAAATACACTATCGACATTTTCATACTCTAGATTAAGTGTTTAGAAAATTACAGATGTATTCGCAAGAAAAATAATTAAATTTACCAGAAGTTTATAATTATGCATTGTTGAACCTCTTTTATAGGGTCGAGCAACAGCAAAATAAAAATATGTTTATAGTATTAGGCTACAAATTATAGAATATCAGGTTGTTAGTCTGCTGCGGTCCAGGTAAGGGAGGAAAGATATATTTGACAAAGTTTAGAAGAATACCGATGATTATTTAAACAGATTGAAATCACAGAGGAAAATTATGTGTGTTGGATTGTTTATTGTATTTGTGTAATTTGTCATTTACATAGGGAGTGAATAATGAACAGAACGACTGTAAAATGGTGTGTCTTTTTCATTACGGGTTTTTTATTAAGTTCAAACAATGTTTTTTCAGAAACATTGTCCGAAGCTGTTCAAGAGGTCATCTTAACGAATCCTCAAATCCGATCTCAGGCATATAATAGATTTGCAAGAGACGAAGAGGTACGGCAGGCTGGAGCTGCTAATTTACCAACACTTGATTTTATGACAGGTGTAGGTGTTCAAGATTTTCAGGAACCCGATGATGGGGACTATAATCCTGTTGAATACGGTCTGAGTCTTCGGTGGAATATTTTCAAAGGGTTTGCCACTATGAATGAAGTGGACAGACAGGAGGCAAGAGTTCGATCAGCAGCGTATGGAGTGAGAGGAGTTTCAGAAAACTTAGCTCTGCGTGCGTCAAGAGTGTATCTCAATGTTTTGAGAGCTGAAGAACTCAAAGAGTTAGCTGAGCAAAATCTCCTTATTCATCAGAGGTTGGTGGATCAGATAAATCTACGTAGTCAATCTGGTGTCGGAGCTCAGGTGGACGCTGAACAGGCACAGGGGCGCCTGGCTCTTGCCGAATCCAATGTTGTTGTAACCAACACTAATCTTCTTGACTCAAAGTCAAATTACCTCTCAGTAGTCGGTCACCTGCCTGGTAGCTTGCAAAGACCTGCTGATGTAGATGATCAAATGCCAGGTAATTTGGATGAGGCAGTGCGACGAGCAGAAGAGGAGCATCCAACATTACAGTCAGCAATTGCTGATCTTGAGGCAAGAGAAGAGCAACACGAAGTTGCAGCTAGCCCATACTACCCTACTATTGATATTGAAGTGGACCAGACCTGGGAAGAAGAGGTGGATGGTACTGAGGAGAGAGAGGAGAGCACTAGAGCAATGTTGCGACTCCGCTATAACCTTTTCAATGGTTTTGAGGATCAGGCGCGAAAGGCGGAGACATTGCAGCTTATAAGTGAGGCGCGGGAGATAAAGAATAACACCCAGCGTCAGGTTGTAGAATCCACAAGGCTCTCTTGGATGGCCTACCAGTCTGTGTTGGATAGAAAAGTATATTTGGAACAACATGCAGAGTCAACAAAGGCGACTGCAAGAACTTATACACAACAGTTTAATATAGGAAAGCGATCATTGCTCGATGTGCTTGATACTGAGGCTGAAGCGATAACTGCTCAAAAAGATGTGATTAATGCAATCTATGATGGTTTGTACTCTCAATTCAGAATTTTAAACTCCATGGGTGGTCTTGTGCACGGCTTGGGTTTGGATTGGGCGGATGGACATCAGGTCGAAGCGGATGAAGAGAAGCAGGGTTCCGAAGATGAGGGTAATTGAATAACTATATGAGTTGTGCTTGGCGTCTGATGAGTACTACCTAACTCTTATACACCTTTGTTTTATTGTTTTTCTAAAAGGTTAAAACCTCCGTATTTTAGACGGGTAGTACTTTGCTCGCAGTTGCAAGCTCTCTTTAGCCACAGCCTTCAGAAATATGATAAGAAAGATTGTTCGGAAAAAAAAATCAGCGTGGCAAACCGGTCAGGACTTTGATGTTATTGATGATCCTTTGACAGATTGCCTTGTTATCCTGTCAAAGGTTTATGGCAATCCAATTTCGCGCACGACCTTACGAGCTGGACTGCCGCTTGAAGACAACCAGTTGACAGTTAAGCTTGTACAAAGGGCTGCGAGAAGAGCTGGGTTGATGGCAAGGGTACTTAAGCGTCCTCTTGAAAAAATATCTGATCTAGAGCTTCCCTGCGTTTTACTGCTTAACAATAAAAAAGCAGTGGTTCTCAGGCACTTCACAGATGGGGGAACTAAACTCCAGCTTAACCTTCCGGAATCTGGAGAAGGAGTGAAGGTAGTCTCTGTTGTGGAGATCGCAAAAGACTACTCCGGTTATGCTATTTTTGCCCACCCTGAGCTGAAGGAGGGAGTGGGCTCAATTTCTAGAAAAATCCCCCAACGAAGAAAGTTCTTCTGGGGGGCAATCTTCTCTTCCTGGAGGATTTATAGAGACGTGCTGCTTGCATCGTTTCTGATAAATATTTTTGGGCTGGCCACCCCATTTTTTATTCTCAATGTGTATGACAGGGTTATCCCTAACAGTGCCTTTGAAACCTTGTGGGTCTTAGCAATAGGAATAGCAATTGCTTACCTCTTTTCTTTGCTTATGCAGGGCTTAAGGGGGTATTTTATTGATGAGGCTGGTAAAAGGGCTAATCTTGAAGTTTCTGCCAGAATGTTTGAAAAAGTGCTCGGGTTGAAGATGGCCTACGGGCCACAATCTACCGGGTCTTTTTCAAATAAAATATTACAATTTGAACATGTTCGAGACTTCATAACTTCGTTTTCCATAACAGCTATTGTGGACCTGCCTTTTGTGGTTTTGGCTCTGCTGGTAATTTGGTATTTGGCTGGGAATGTTGTCTTTATACATCTTACAGCTATTCTCATACTTCTTATCTACACATTAATTATTCAAAGACCCCTTAGAAAGGCGGTTGAAGAGACATATCATGCATCGGCTCGAAAGAACTCTATTCTTGTCGAAGGACTTGGTGGTCTTGAAACTTTAAAAATATTGGGTGCTGAGGGTAAAATTCAAAACACTTGGGAAGAGGCTGTGAGCTATATTTCCCACTGGTCGTCAAGAGCACGTTTTCTATCAACCTCAGTTACTCATCTTGCTGCATTTATGCAGAATTTTACCGTTGTCGCTGTTGTGGTTACAGGAGTGTATGTTATTGCTGAAGGTTTGATGTCTCAAGGAGGGTTGATAGCCATTGTTATTCTATCAAGGCAGGCTGTGGCTCCTATGGCTCAGGTCGTAAGTTTAATGACACGCTACCATAGGGCGAGAACAGCGCTTGACAGCTTGGAAGATGTAATGAACATGCCAGTTGAGCGACCTTTACATAAAAACTTTTTACACCGAACTGAATTGACAGGAGCGATAGAGTTTAAAAACGTGCATTTCACCTATCCCGGGCAAAGTCTTGCTGCTTTAAAAGATGTGAGCGTCAAGATATTATCAGGGGAAAGGGTGGGAATCATAGGGGGAATTGGTTCTGGAAAAACAACCTTTGGTAAGATGATTCTTGGTTTATACGAACCTGACGCTGGTTTGGTGGCGATAGATGACACTGATCTCAGGCAAATTGATCCATTGGAACTTCGCCGATTTATCGGTTGTGTACCTCAGGACGTAACCCTTTTTCGTGGCAGTGTGAAAGATAATATTTTGCTGGGGTGTGATATCGCCGATGATGCTGATGTATTGAGGGCAGCTAAGGTTTCAGGGCTCACTGAGTTTACCAGCAAACATGCACTTGGCTTTGATATGCAAGTAGGAGAAAGAGGGAAGTTACTTTCAGGCGGACAGCGGCAGAGTGTGGCTATTGCCAGAGCCCTTCTTCTTGATCCGCAGGTTCTCATATTCGATGAGCCAACGAGTTCCATGGATGCGAAAACAGAGTCAATATTACGCAAAAGGCTGGCTGAGACACTCAGTGAAAAAACCCTCATTGTTATAAGCCATCGTGCGTCTTTATTGAATTTAGTCGATCGAATAATTTTACTCGAGGATGGCGAAATTAGAGCAGATGGGCCACGTAAAAGTATTCTTGAGGCAATTAAAAACGGGCAGTTGAATTTTTAAATCCTTTTTGGCAGGTGGTCGTGTGACAGACAGAAACCCGGATACATCAACACAGATCTACTCCCACAATATAAAAGCTGATAAGGATCTGATTACTGATATCAGGACAACAATTCTTATTCAAACCCCAGCGGGTGGCAGGGTTATCATCTGGTCCACTTTATTCTTGCTCATAGCTCTTTTTTATTGGATGGCCGTATCAGAAATTGAAGAAGTTACTCGTGGAACGGGCAAGGTTATTCCTTCGAGGCAAATTCAAGTGATCCAAAATCTCGAGGGCGGTATACTTGCCGAAACCTATGTGAAAATAGGGGATATTGTGCAAGAAGGTCAGATGATCATGCGCCTTGATGAGACCCGTTTTTCAGCACCATTTCAGGAGTACAGATTAAATTATCTGGCGCTGCTGGCTAAAGCAGCCAGGTTACGGGCAGAAACAGAAGGTTCTGAAATTGATATCCCTCAAATGGTTAGAGATGAAAAACCTGAAATTGCTGCAAGGGAACGACAGTTGTATGTTTCCAGGCAACAAGAGCTTACCGCGACTCTCGCCATACTCAACCAGCAAATTATTCAGAGAAAACAAGAGTTACTTGAGCTTAAAGAGAAGAAAAAGGAATTTCAGCGAACCTACGTTTTTCTTAAGCAGGAAATAGATTTGACAGAGCCGCTGATAGCTCATGGGGCAGTTTCAGAAGTTGAATTGTTACGCCTTAAAAGAGAATTGAGCACTTTACAGGGGGAAATCACCTCTGCAAGTCTGGCTATCCCAAGAATAGAGTCGAAGCTCACTGAGGCATATGATATTCAGCAGGAGAATAAACTGGCATTTATCAATCTTGCAAAAAAAGAACTCAACGAAGTTGAAGTTGAGCTGGAGAGTATGGCGGCCAATGCCGGTGCAATTGAGGATAGGCTCGAACGTACAGTAATTCGTTCTCCCGTATATGGAACCGTAAAACAGGTTCTTGTTAATACCGTTGGAGGGGTTGTGCAGCCCGGTATGGATTTAATCGAGATCGTTCCTCTTGAAGATACGTTGTTGGTTGAGGCACAGATAAAACCAAGTGATATTGCTTTTCTCAGGCCAGCCCAAAGGGCTATGGTCAAGTTTACTGCATATGATTTCACTATTTATGGCGGGCTTGAAGCAGAACTGGAGCATATTAGTGCGGACTCAATAACGACTGAGTCGGGTATGAGTTTCTATGTTGTAAGAGTTCGCACAGATAAAAATTATCTCGAGGGAAAAAATGGCCCAATGCCCATTATTCCTGGGATGGTGACAACTGTAGATATCCTAACTGGGAAAAAGACCATACTCTCCTATTTACTTAAACCTATTTTGCGTGCAAAGGGTATGGCATTTCGGGAAAAGTAATATATGTCAATTTTATTGTGTAGTCATAACAGTTCAGTACTTAATCGTTGGTCCAATGCTCTGCAAGAGGATTGGACTATCGTGCGCGTCTCCTCCGTTCAAGAACTTGCAATCAGATTACGTAAGGGGGGGCATACATCTTTACTCCTCCATCGAAGTATGGTTGATGAGCAGCAGTTAAAAGAGATAACTCAAAGTGACAAAGTGAAAAAAATTTTTGTTCTTTCTGACAGGCCTGATGATGCAGAAGGCTTATTGTGTCTTCAACTGGGGTGTGTCGGTTATGCAAACACTTATCTATCACCAGACAAACTAAAAGCGGGATTGGAGGCATTAGAATCTGGGCTCATCTGGGTTGGGGCATCTCTTATGCGTAAATTGATTCGTGGGCTTCCATCCTCAGATGAGCAGCGAAAAGTTGAAGATAATAGTCAAGCCACAACAGTTCTCGACTCTCTTACACCAAGAGAATTTCAGATAGCTCGATTGGTTGCAGATGGGTTGCATAATTTAGAAATAGCTGGTGAAATAGGAGTGGCTGAAAGGACTGTTAAAGCTCACTTGAGTAAAATCTACTCTAAAACCAGCACAAAAGGGCGTTTGCAGTTAGCTCTGCTATTTGGCCGTTGATGCCCCAAAAATAATTCTGATTACAGAATATTAGGTCATTTTTCTCCCCCCCCCATATTAAAAGTTCTTCTTAATAAATATTAATTCCTAGTACTAAAGTACGATAGACACATTTTGTATAGGGTAATATCATTATAAGAAGTTAATAGAGACTAACATTTGCTTGATGGAGCTGAAAATGGCCAAAGATAATATATCCCTTCAAAGTACAGAAAACATACCCTCACAAAATCAACCAATTGGTAGCGCAGTTATCGTATATGGCAAAGTTGAGGCCCTGGCGCCTGATGGAACTACGCGTCTACTGACACCCAATGGACCTGTGTTTTTAGGAGAGCGTATAATTACATCCAGTAATGGTTCAATTTCGATTGTATTTGATGATGGTGTTAATAGTCAGCTTGATTTAGGGCGAATGTCTGATGTAACCCTTGATGAAGATGTTTATCAGGAAAGTTCTGAGGACCTAAGTGAGGTTCTGGCAGAAGTTGAAGATATTCAGGAAGCACTGCTTTCTGGAGATTTTGATCCTACGATTGACCTTGAAGCTCCTGCTGCAGGTCCAACAGCGGCACCGGCAAATGCTGGCGGCGGTTCCTCGGCACCCCGTTTTCAGTTAACTGCTGATGAGGTAACCCCTGAGGCTGGTGCTGAAACTACTGGAATTGGCTATGACTTTGTTGGTTCAGAAACTGAGTTTGAAGAAGAACAAGAAGAACAAGAAGAGATAGTTGAAGAGGTGACCTTTCAAGAACCCTTGGTTGCGGCAGCCCCGGAAGCAGATGATCTCCCTGGCGATGACCTTCCTGAAGAGGATCCAGAAAGTTCAGTTCCGGTTGCAGGAGATTATCTTGCAGAACTGCGAGAAGAGAATCTAGCCGACGGGACTGCCCCTGAAGCATCGCTGCTGAATGTTTCTGGACAATTATCTGTTTCTGGAACATTAGCGGCAGAGCTTGGTGTGGATTTTGGTGATGACACACCGGGTACCATTTCTTTTGGCGGAGCACCGCTTACCATTGATAACTCCGGAGGCCAGACACTGACTGTAGGCGGTTCATATGGGAACTTAGTCATAAATGACGATGGAACATGGACCTATACCTTAACAGATAATATTTCTCATCCCGATGTAGATCCTCATTCTTCTGATCAATTTCTATCAGATACCTTTACTTTCACCATTACAGACGAAGATGGTGATACTGCGAGCGGCAGCCTAACAGTAAATATCTATGACGATGCGCCGTTACAAACAGAAATTAAAGTTGCAAGAGTTGTTGAAGAGGAGGGTCTGGATAATTTAGGTGATGGAATACCAAATGTCGTTGGTTCTGACGGCAATCCTGATGATAATGATCTGAAAGTCGACCCTGTTCCAAGCCAACAAGATTCTGCTGTAGTATCAGGATCTCTTGTCGATTTTGTCACTGTCGGCGCTGATAACCCGGGATCATTCACAATTATTGAAAATGCAGATCTCCCAGATTTGTTTTCACAGGGAGGGGAAGTTGAGTATGTTGTCAATGGTGACACACTTGAAGCGTGGGTGAGAGGAAGTTCAACACTACAACCAATTCAGGGACGTAACCAGGGTGTTTCTGATGAAGATCCAGGAGGAGATAGGCTGGTTTTCACTTTTAAAGTAGAGCCAAGCGGCGACTATACATTTACTCTATTGGACCAACTTGACCACGTTGCACCGCCGCAAGGTGTGGAATCAGACGAAAACTTCAGTCTCGTTTCAACAGGAGGCATAGTTGAGTCGTTAGACTTATCAAAATCAATTGAAGTGACTGATACAGATGGTGATTCAATCGTACTCGAATCAGGAACTCTCACAATCGTAATTGAAGATGATACGCCTATTATTGCAAATGAATTACCAGGACAAACAGTCTACGAAGATGGTTTGGCTACTCCAGTAGATTCCTCCGATGGAATTGGTGGTGGCGATACAGTTGTCACCTACGATCTCTCTTCCATAACAAAATCTGGCGCAGATGAAGATCTGACCTACGGTTTTACAGAAATTCCTCCAGGTTTTGCAACTGGTCTGAAGTCCAGGGAAAATGATGTAACCTACTCCGTAAGTGGAAGCACCTTAACCGCCACAGCAGCAGGCGTTACGGTCTTTACCTTTAGTGTTGATCCTGCAACCGGTATTGCGACATTTGATCTCGATGACCAGCTCGATCATGATGGTCTTGGTGATGCAGAAACCTTGGCGATTAATAATCTTGGTCAGTTTGTTACTGCCACAGATGCTGATGGTGATTCTGTCTCATTTGACAACCTTATTACTGTAGTTGTAGAAAATGATGTTCCAGAAATTACAGGAAAACTTGAATCTCAAACAGTCTACGAAGATGGTTTGGCTACTCCAGTAGATTCCTCCGATGGAATTGGTGGTGGCGATACAGTTGTCACCTACGATCTCTCAGCAATAACAAAATCGGGCGCAGATGAAGATCTGACCTACGGTTTTACAGCAATTCCTCCAGGTTTTGCAACTGGTCTTAAATCTAAGACCAACGATGTAACCTACTCCGTAAGTGGAAGTACCTTAACCGCCACAGCAGCAGGCGTTACGGTCTTTACCTTTAGTGTTGATCCTGCAACCGGTATTGCGACCTTTGATCTCGATGACCAGCTCGATCATGAGGGTCTTGGTGATGCAGAAACCTTGGCGATTAATAATCTTGGTCAGTTTGTTACTGCCACAGATGCTGATGGTGATTCTGTCTCATTTGACAACCTTATTACTGTAGTTGTAGAAAATGATGTTCCAGAAATTACAGGAAAACTTGAATCTCAAACAGTCTACGAAGATGGTTTGGCTACTCCAGTAGATTCCTCCGATGGAATTGGTGGTGGCGATACAGTTGTCACCTACGATCTCTCAGCAATAACAAAATCGGGCGCAGATGAAGATCTGACCTACGGTTTTACAGAAATTCCTCCAGGTTTTGCAACTGGTCTTAAATCTAAGACCAACGATGTAACCTACTCCGTAAGTGGAAGTACCTTAACCGCCACAGCAGCAGGCGTTACGGTCTTTACCTTTAGTGTTGATCCTGCAACCGGTATTGCGACCTTTGATCTCGATGACCAGCTCGATCATGAGGGTCTTGGTGATGCAGAAACCTTGGCGATTAATAATCTTGGTCAGTTTGTTACTGCCACAGATGCTGATGGTGATTCAGTCTCATTTGACAACCTTATTAATGTAGTTGTAGAAAATGATGTTCCAGAAATTACAGGAAAACTTGAATCTCAAACAGTCTACGAAGATGGTTTGGCTACTCCAGTAGATTCCTCCGATGGAATTGGTGGTGGCGATACAGTTGTCACCTACGATCTCTCTTCCATAACAAAATCGGGCGCAGATGAAGATCTGACCTACGGTTTTACAGCAATTCCTCCAGGTTTTGCAACTGGGCTGAAGTCCAGGGAAAATGATGTGACCTATTCCGTAAGTGGAAGCACCTTAACCGCCACAGCAGCAGGCGTTACGGTCTTTACCTTTAGTGTTGATCCTGCAACCGGTATTGCGACCTTTGATCTCGATGACCAGCTCGACCATGAGGGTCTTGGTGATGCAGAAACCTTGGCGATTAATAATCTTGGTCAGTTTGTTACTGCCACAGATGCTGATGGTGATTCTGTCTCATTTGACAACCTTATTAATGTAGTTGTAGAAAATGATGTTCCTGAAATTACAGGAAAACTTGAATCTCAAACAGTCTACGAAGATGGTTTGGCTACTCCAGTAGATTCCTCCGATGGAATTGGTGGTGGCGATACAGTTGTCACCTACGATCTCTCTTCCATAACAAAATCGGGCGCAGATGAAGATCTGACCTACGGTTTTACAGCAATTCCTCCAGGTTTTGCAACTGGTCTGAAGTCCAGGGAAAATGATGTAACCTATTCCGTAAGTGGAAGCACCTTAACCGCCACAGCAGCAGGCGTTACGGTCTTTACCTTTAGTGTTGATCCTGCAACCGGTATTGCGACCTTTGATCTCGATGACCAGCTCGATCATGAGGGTCTTGGTGATGCAGAAACCTTGGCGATTAATAATCTTGGTCAGTTTGTTACTGCCACAGATGCTGATGGTGATTCTGTCTCATTTGACAACCTTATTAATGTAGTTGTAGAAAATGATGTTCCAGAAATTACAGGAAAACTTGAATCTCAAACAGTCTACGAAGATGGTTTGGCTACTCCAGTAGATTCCTCCGATGGAATTGGTGGTGGCGATACAGTTGTCACCTACGATCTCTCTTCCATAACAAAATCGGGCGCAGATGAAGATCTGACCTACGGTTTTACAGCAATTCCTCCAGGTTTTGCAACTGGTCTTAAATCTAAGACCAACGATGTGACCTATTCCGTAAGTGGAAGCACCTTAACCGCCACAGCAGCAGGCGTTACGGTCTTTACCTTTAGTGTTGATCCTGCAACCGGTATTGCGACATTTGATCTCGATGACCAGCTCGATCATGATGGTCTTGGTGATGCAGAAACCTTGGCGATTAATAATCTTGGTCAGTTTGTTACTGCCACAGATGCTGATGGTGATTCTGTCTCATTTGACAACCTTATTACTGTAGTTGTAGAAAATGATGTTCCAGAAATTACAGGAAAACTTGAATCTCAAACAGTCTACGAAGATGGTTTGGCTACTCCAGTAGATTCCTCCGATGGAATTGGTGGTGGCGATACAGTTGTCACCTACGATCTCTCAGCAATAACAAAATCGGGCGCAGATGAAGATCTGACCTACGGTTTTACAGCAATTCCTCCAGGTTTTGCAACTGGTCTGAAGTCCAGGGAAAATGATGTGACCTATTCCGTAAGTGGAAGCACCTTAACCGCCACAGCAGCAGGCGTTACGGTCTTTACCTTTAGTGTTGATCCTGCAACCGGTATTGCGACATTTGATCTCGATGACCAGCTCGATCATGAGGGTCTTGGTGATGCAGAAACCTTGGCGATTAATAATCTTGGTCAGTTTGTTACTGCCACAGATGCTGATGGTGATTCTGTCTCATTTGACAACCTTATTAATGTAGTTGTAGAAAATGATGTTCCAGAAATTACAGGAAAACTTGAATCTCAAACAGTCTACGAAGATGGTTTGGCTACTCCAGTAGATTCCTCCGATGGAATTGGTGGTGGCGATACAGTTGTCACCTACGATCTCTCAGCAATAACAAAATCGGGCGCAGATGAAGATCTGACCTACGGTTTTACAGAAATTCCTCCAGGTTTTGCAACTGGTCTTAAATCTAAGACCAACGATGTAACCTACTCCGTAAGTGGAAGCACCTTAACCGCCACAGCAGCAGGCGTTACGGTCTTTACCTTTAGTGTTGATCCTGCAACCGGTATTGCGACCTTTGATCTCGATGACCAGCTCGATCATGATGGTCTTGGTGATGCAGAAACCTTGGCGATTAATAATCTTGGTCAGTTTGTTACTGCCACAGATGCTGATGGTGATTCTGTCTCATTTGACAACCTTATTACTGTAGTTGTAGAAAATGATGTTCCAGAAATTACAGGAAAACTTGAATCTCAAACAGTCTACGAAGATGGTTTGGCTACTCCAGTAGATTCCTCCGATGGAATTGGTGGTGGCGATACAGTTGTCACCTACGATCTCTCAGCAATAACAAAATCGGGCGCAGATGAAGATCTGACCTACGGTTTTACAGAAATTCCTCCAGGTTTTGCAACTGGTCTTAAATCTAAGACCAACGATGTAACCTACTCCGTAAGTGGAAGCACCTTAACCGCCACAGCAGCAGGCGTTACGGTCTTTACCTTTAGTGTTGATCCTGCAACCGGTATTGCGACATTTGATCTCGATGACCAGCTTGATCATGATGGTCTTGGTGATGCAGAAACCTTGGCGATTAATAATCTTGGTCAGTTTGTTACTGCCACAGATGCTGATGGTGATTCTGTCTCATTTGACAACCTTATTAATGTAGTTGTAGAAAATGATGTTCCAGAAATTACAGGAAAACTTGAATCTCAAACAGTCTACGAAGATGGTTTGGCTACTCCAGTAGATTCCTCCGATGGAATTGGTGGTGGCGATACAGTTGTCACCTACGATCTCTCTTCCATAACAAAATCGGGCGCAGATGAAGATCTGACCTACGGTTTTACAGCAATTCCTCCAGGTTTTGCAACTGGTCTGAAGTCCAGGGAAAATGATGTAACCTACTCCGTAAGTGGAAGTACCTTAACCGCCACAGCAGCAGGCGTTACGGTCTTTACCTTTAGTGTTGATCCTGCAACCGGTATTGCGACCTTTGATCTCGATGACCAGCTCGATCATGAGGGTCTTGGTGATGCAGAAACCTTGGCGATTAATAATCTTGGTCAGTTTGTTACTGCCACAGATGCTGACGGTGATTCTTTCTCATTTGACAACCTTATTACTGTAGTTGTAGAAAATGATGTTCCAGAAATTACAGGAAAACTTGAATCTCAAACAGTCTACGAAGATGGTTTGGCTACTCCAGTAGATTCCTCCGATGGAATTGGTGGTGGCGATACAGTTGTCACCTACGATCTCTCAGCAATAACAAAATCTGGCGCAGATGAAGATCTGACCTACGGTTTTACAGCAATTCCTCCAGGTTTTGCAACTGGGCTTAAATCTAAGACCAACGATGTAACCTACTCCGTAAGTGGAAGTACCTTAACCGCCACAGCAGCAGGCGTTACGGTCTTTACCTTTAGTGTTGATCCTGCAACCGGTATTGCGACCTTTGATCTCGATGACCAGCTCGACCATGAGGGTCTTGGTGATGCAGAAACCTTGGCGATTAATAATCTTGGTCAGTTTGTTACTGCCACAGATGCTGATGGTGATTCTGTCTCATTTGACAACCTTATTAATGTAGTTGTAGAAAATGATGTTCCTGAAATCGGTACAGTTACAGATGCATATATTGCAAATGAGGCTGGTGTTACTCTTGTTGGTGTTTTTGAAGTGGATGAAGGTGCAGATGAGTCTGTCAGTGCTGATCTTACTTCAAATATTGAGGGGTGGGACGGAGCAACGACTTTTTCTTCTGTTTCAAGTCATCTCTCTGGAGGGCAACCGGTATATTACTATGTTGACCCGTCAGATAAGAGTGTTTTGAAAGCGGTAACTGACCCAAATGATCCTGATGGCAGTTTGGTGTTCACCCTGGCTGTTGATCCTACTACCGATGAGTATAATCTAGAAATGCATGCTCCGCTTGACAGTATTATTGAATATGAATTTGACACATCTGGAACCTCATTTCCGGGTGGGCCAAAAGACTTCTTGGTTATTGCTGAAAATGATGATGGAACAACTCAGGCTTATAGTCCATCGCAAACTGTTCCAGCATCTTCCGATGTTTTATTTACACTATCATCATATGATGCGAGTGGGGCCAATAATGTCAATGGCAGCTCTGATGGTATGGGAATTCAAAATAATATAGTTAATGAAGGTGAGGGATTATTGGTTATAGATTTTGGTACCGCTGGGTTGGATGGCACTGTTGCTGTTGGGGATATAAGCTTTGGTCTGAAACACGTCCCCAACTCCAGCGATTTAACTGTAAGATATACAGTGTTTGACGAAAATGGGAATAGACTTGATATTGATGGAAACATTATTTCCTCGGGAGCGTTGCAACAGTACACTGGAGAGGAGATCGTTTTAGAGAGCTCAGAGGAATTTACAATTAATCAAACTGCAAACCTTGGTGAAATAAGCAGGGTTGAACTTGAAGCAATTGATAATAATTTCAAACTGACCAGTATAGATTTCGCTGTTTCATCAACTGAGACAGACGTGAATGAAGAGTTTGATGTGATCATTACTGATTCTGACGGCGATACCGACGAAGCAACAATCAGTGTTGAGTTTGATGGTGACAATGAGATGATTGGGACAGATGATGCCGATGCCTTTGTTGGAGGTGTAGAAGGTGAGAACATCTATGGTGGTGGTGGTGATGACATAATTGATGGTGGCGGTGGCGAAGACCAGATCATTGGTGGTACTGGTGCTGATACAATAGATGGGGGTGCCGGTAGTGATGTGATAGTTGGTGATGATGCTGTCTTTGGAGCTGATGCATCCTCTGGCAACTCTGATATTGTTGAGGATGGTGAAATTGATATCCTTACCGGTGGTAGTGATATTGATACAATAGGAGACAAAGATGGTAATGATACAGTCACCGACCAGGACGTGCCAACTGAGACTATAGAGGATGACCTTGATAATCTGATTCCTCCTGTAACTCCGTAAAGCTAAATTGTAGCTCAACTATAAACCGGAACACGACATATAGGGGTGTTGAAAAGTACTTATATGTCGTATTCCGGTTTTACTGTGTTTAATTGGCCTGGTAGCTGTTAATGTGATCCAGGCTATGTATAAATTTAAGGGGGCAATAAATATCGGTGTGCCTAACCTGTCCTATTATTGTTATTATTTCTTTGCTTTTGATATAATTACAATGCTCACTCGGAGGATAGGCCAACGCTGAGGAGCGACCTGAGCTCCGTAGTGAGTGACCTAAGAATGGGAGACTGAGCTATCTGGCTCGGTCTCTCTTTTTTATGCCCATCATCTGCAATGGCACTGCTGACTAAGAACATCTGCTATAATTCAAGACTTGGGTGACATTTTGACAAGCTATTAGTAGGATTAGGTCCCCCTACATAAAGGGACAGCTACTGTCCCAGGCCATATTTTTGCTTCCTTCATTTATTTAATTTCTCTCCCTTTATATAACTACAATCTATAGTTACTACTCATATTTTCCCGTTGTAAATTAGGCTGTAATATTGGTCACCAGGCCATAGTAATAGGAATTTATTGCTAAACCTTGGTTCCGTCGCTGATTTTTGCTATATTCACCAGCCTGATCCCGGCTTCATAAACAATTTTTATGTTGCCTTGAGTAAATTTGCGCGAAGATTAACCAAAGAGGAACCTATGTTGAACTCATATAAATTGGAAGCTGCAGCACGAAAAGAGCAGGGTGTACCACCATTACCACTCACCCCGGAACAGACAGAAGGTGTTACAACACTTTTGGAAAAAGGAAGTGAGGAAAGCTCTTTTCTCCTGGATCTTCTCGCACAGAGGGTGGAACCTGGTGTTAGCAAGTCCGCAAAGGTAAAAGCTGCCTGGTTGAAATCCGTCGCCCTTGGGGAACTGACTGTACAAAACCTTTCACCGGCTGCAGCCGTGATGTTACTGTCTGAGATGGGTGGTGGTTATAATGTAGAAGTTCTGGTGGAATTACTTGAGGTTGAAACTATTGCTGCAGAGGCTGCAACCGGTTTAAAAAAGTTGATAAAAGTTTATGATGGTTTTGATAAGGTCGCTGAGCTGTCAAAAACAAATTCGTATGCCAAAGATGTTATCGTATCCTGGGCTAGGGCTGAATGGTTTACAGAGGCAAAACCTCTTCCAGAAACCATGGAACTCACTGTCTATAAGGTTGACGGTGAAATTAATACCGATGACTTCTCACCCGGCAATCAGGCCCAGTCAAGGGCTGATATTCCGCTTCATGCAGACTTTTTTGGTTACAGCAGGTTTCCCGATGGAATTAAAACCATTGCTGGCTACCGCAGTGAGAATAAGCAGGTGGCTTTTGCAGGTGATGTCGTGGGGACAGGGTCGTCGAGAAAGTCTGCGGTCAACTCTCTGCTCTGGCATACGGGAGATGATATTCCAGGCGTACCAAATAAGAGGGTAGGGGGTGTAGTGCTCGGAGGAACCATGGCTCCGATTTTTTATGCCACAGCAAGAGACGCCGGTATAATGCCCATAGAGTGTGATATGGGAACAATTGCAACAGGGGATATCCTTACCCTTGATCTTAAAAACTGGAGTCTGACAGGCCAGTCAGGGGCTGAAATAAAGATGCAGCCCGCATCTCCCACCCTTCTTGATGAATATAGGGCCTGTGGACGTCTTAATCTTATTATCGGTAAACAGTTGACCCGCTCTGCCTGCAGTTTTTTAAATGAAGATTTTCCGGATATTTTTTCCACTGTGACCAATCCTGAAGAAAAAGCAGATCAAGGATTCAGTCTTGCCCAGAAGATGGTTGGAAAGGCTTGCGGAGTGGAAGGGGTTTTGCCGGGTACTGTGTGTGAGCCGAAGATGACCACGGTAGGTTCCCAGGATACTACTGGCCCCATGACCATGCAGGAAATCGCAGAACTTGCCTGTCTTCGATTTAAGGCGGGGCTTTTTATGCAGTCTTTCTGTCATACAGCAGCCTATCCTAAGGCTTCAGATTTTGGCAGATGGAATATTATGCAGGAGACCACTGTGGGTTGTGGGGGCCTGGCATTAAAACCGGGTGATGGGGTTATCCACCCGTGGCTTAACAAGATGCTTGTTCCAGATACCGTGGGAACAGGGGGGGATTCTCACACCCGCTTTCCCCTTGGAATTTCCTTTCCAGCGGGTTCGGGCCTCGTTGCCTTTGGTGCTGCCCTAGGCTTTATGCCCCTTGAAATGCCAGAGTCTGTTCTTGTACGTTTTAAGGGCAAAAGAAAGCCTGGTATCACTGTACGGGATATGGTTAACGCAATTCCCCTTGCGGCCATTGAAAAAGGCCTTCTCACCGTGGAGAAGAAAAACAAGAAGAATATCTTTGCTGGAGCCGTGCTCGAGATTGAAGGTGTTGATGATTTATCTGTGGAAGAGGCTTTTGAGCTCACAGATGCTTCAGCTGAACGAAGTGCAGCGGGTTGCGCTGTGCGTCTTCCCCTTGAAACGGTAGTGACAAATGTAAAAAGTAATGTTGATACTCTGCAGTCACTTGTGGACTCGGGGTATCAGGATACGACCTGTATTGAAAATCGTATTGCCGAGCTAAAGGTCTGGCTTGAGAAGCCGTCTCTTCTTCAGGCCGATGAGAACGCCGAATATTTATGTGTGATCGAGATTGATCTGGCTGAGATTACAGAGCCTATACTTGCCTGTCCCAACGACCCGGATGACGTCAAGGTTTTGTCAAAGGTGGCGGGTGCAAAGATTGATGAGGCCTTTGTTGGCTCATGTATGACCCATCTTACCCATCTCCAGGCGGCTTCTTCAATCCTTGATGGTGAGCCCTATGCAAAGGCCCAACTCTGGGTGGCTCCTTCCACCAGAATGGATCAGGATGCCATGGTAAAAGAGGGTGGAATGTCGGTTTTTGCTCAGGTTGGCGGTAGGGTTGAAATCCCTGGTTGCAGCCTTTGTATGGGGAATCAGGCCCGGGTACGGCCTGGTGGCACGGTGATTTCGACCTCAACCCGTAACTTTGATAATAGACTGGGTGATGGTTCACAGGTTTATCTTGCTTCAACAGAGCTGACTGCTATAGCCGGCCTTAAAGGTGAGATTCCAAGTCCTGCAGAATATTTTGAGTTCCTGGAAAAGAAGAACCTGGGTTAATAACAAAGAGTAAGAAAAGTGATATTCTCCCCCGCCTTAGAGGTTAGGCGGGGGAGAACGATCAACTTGAGGCGGGAGTCTGAAGTTGCGCGCTTGCGTGCAGTGGGGACTCGGTCAGGTGTTGTTCGAGCACCTTTTCAATTTCAAAGTTCAGTTTTTCCGGGCGAATGGGCTTAGATACATAACCATCCATTCCAGCTGCTAAACATTTTTCTTTATCACCGTTTATGGCATAGGCTGTCATGGCAATGATGGGGATATGGCTGCCCTCCTTCTCACCTTGACGGATTTTCCTGGTGGCTTCATAACCGTTAAGGTGGGGCATCTGGATATCCATCAATATCAGGTCAAACTGTTCTTCCTCGTGGAGCTGTATGGCCTCAAGTCCGTTTTCTGCGGTTGTAACACGCCAACCTTCACGCTCTAGTATTGTTACAGCAAGAGTCATGTTAATATATTCATCTTCCACAAGAAGAATATTGAGTCGTCTGTTAAGTACTCCTCTTGTCTGTTGGTTTATAACTCCAGTGCTTGCATATGGTGCCACAAGCTCTTTCTGGGTATCGAGTGGAAAACGAAGACTAAAGAGAAAGGAGGTACCGGTTCCCTGCTGACTCTCAATAAATATCTTACCCCCCATTATCTCAACAAGTTCCGCCGCAATAACAAGGCCCAGACCGGTTCCACGGTTACTGGAGTCCCGTGTCGTTCCCAGTTGACTAAAAGCTTGAAAGACCTGAGAAATTTTATTTTTAGGAATACCAATTCCGGTATCTTTAATAAGAAAATCGAGCTCTATGGTGTTATCAGCAATGGGGGTATGCTGCTGTACCGAAATTGCAACCTCCCCTGCCTGGGTGAATTTAATGCCGTTGCCCACAAGATTGATGAGTACCTGGCTGAGTTTATACTCATCTCCAATCAGCGAGTCAGGAATTCGAGGGTCACAGTCAACCCTGAGGTTGATATTTTTTTCAGCGGCACTAATGGCCAAAATTTCAAGACCACTGGCCAGAATATTACGCAGGCTGAAAGGGGCTGGCTCTAACTCGAGTTTTCCTGCATCAATTTTTGAAAAATCGAGAATATCGTTAATAAGTTTGAGTAACCGATTGGCAGAACTGTTCACCATATCCAGGTATGTTCTTTGCTGGTCGTTGATTTTTGTGGTTAAGAGCAGATCGGTAAGGCCGATAATACCGTTCATGGGGGTGCGGATCTCGTGACTCATGTTGGCAAGAAACATGGATTTGTTTTTTTCTGCGTTTTCCGCCGACTCCTTTGCCTTTTTTAACTCATCCACCGCAAGTTTTCTGCTGAGTGCAGCACCAACCTGTCGGGCGACAAATGACATGAGTTCCTTGTCGTTTTCGCTGTAAATGGTGTCGTCATAGCTCTGTACGGCCACAACGCCAGAGATCTCTTCCAGGTAGAAGGGCGCACCCAGCCAGCTGGTAGGACGGGTTCCCCGGGGGACAATACCGTTATTATGGCACACTTCATCAAAGTTGCCAGGGGTGAGCAGCAGTACATCCTGTGACTGTAGTAAGAAGCTGGTAAGGCTTAATGGAGCGGCATTGACCTTAAATGCAGCTCCCTGAAATTCCGGGTCATTATCATCGGCAAAATAGGGAAAGTGTATGTACCTGCCATCAGCCTTGTTTTTATTGAGTGCGATGAAAAAATTAGGCGCGTGGATTATTTTCGCGACAAGTTGGTGGAGTTTCACATATAAACAGTTGATATCAGTTGATTTTTGCGCTTCTTCACTGATCTCGTGGAGTGCTGTTCTCAGTCGTTCTGAATACTCAACCTCAGCAATGGATTGCTGCAGTTGTAATATTGTTCCCATACTTTTGAGCCGGGCACCGATAATTTTGCTGAGTGTCTCGATGGCCTTGCAGTATTCCTTGGAAAAAGAGGAGATGTTTGATGTAGCTATGTACAAAATAGCAATTAACTGGGTATCGTTAAAGATAGGAACAAGCAACTGGGTTGAATGGGACGTTGACCTGAGAATATCTGATTTATTACAACTGTTACTCAGCTGAAGTGAAACCTTACTTTTTTCTAGTTGAGTAACAGATGCATCGTTATGGGGAATATATCGCGGGACTTGCTCGCTATTTATATGAGTTGTACTTGTTCCATTTCCAGGGGGACTAAATATATCTGCACCCTCAATTTTTAGATAGATCTCAACTGAAAAATCGCCTAGTTTGGGGAAAATGTCCTTTCGAAGAAAAGCAGCGAGTTGTTCAGTCGTTTGTACAGAAGAGTGGCAGTTGGCAAGTTCACCAATGAGGTCCAGGACAGGAATTTGTGGTGTGTCGGTACTACCGTTTCGGGAAGTAATCATACAATTCTCGTTAGCGCCTTACTCCTGAAAGCCTGTTATAAAAAACAAGAGACTCAGGAATTGAATTTGAAATCGCAAGTTTAGTCTTATCACCAGATAGTGAGTATAGTGAGACCTTTGAGGTACTTATCCCGTTCATCGGGGATAGTTAATTGGTCTTGCACTATAAACACTATGATACTCCCTTCCCTGGCCCCCCCGAGCACTTAATAATCATATCAAAAAAAAATCCGGATATGAAGTTTGTGAGCAAACTTTTTCAATTTCTTTTCTTTAGACTTGGCAACACGCTAAAGCTTTAGTTAAGTATGGTCTTAACTAAAGACCAAAGTTTGCAAACGAACCCTTATGCTGGAAAACATTAATTAAATTATAGGATATGAGGATGGTTGGTAGAAAAAGAGGAGTGAAAAGACTAATATTTGGACTTCTGCTGGTGGGGTTCATGTTACCGGAGTGCTCTTTTGCTGTATTTGATAGTAATACAGAGAAGTATATAATAGGAGAGGGTAACGCAGCGTTTAGCGGTGACTATAAAGAAATGGTTGAACGACGATTAATACGGGTCCTGGTTCCCTATAATCGGGCGTTCTTTTTCTTTGATGGTGCACAACCTAAAGGAATTACGTACGAAACCGCTATCAATTTTGAAAAATTCATTAATAAACGGGAAAAGACGAAAAACTTAAAGGTTCGGGTGGTGCTGGTTCCAACTCCTCGCTCTCAACAACTTGAGAGGATAGCAAATGGTATGGGTGACATCGCCATGGGAAATCTGACCATTACCGATGAACGTAGGAAGATAGTTGATTTCAGTACTCCTTTTGCAAAGGATGTGAGTGAAATCCTGGTTACAGGCAAGGGTGTGAAAACTATTAAACGGCCATATGATATAGCGGGTATGGAAATTCATGTGCGTAAATCCAGCAGTTATTATGAAAACCTGCTGATGTTTAACGAGGTGCTAAAAACCTCTGACAAGCAGCCGGTAAAGATAGTGGAAGCGGAAGAACGCCTTGAAGACTCAGATCTCATGGAGATGGTTGGCGCAGGGTTGATTCCGGCTGTGATTGTTGATAGCCATAAAGCAAAGCTTTGGGAAAAGGTTCTACCTGGCATCAAGCTGCATATGGACGCAAAAATTCATAGTGGCGGTAAGATTGCTTGGGCTGTCAGAAAAAACAGTCCGGAGCTCCAGGCAGTTATGACTGCATTTGCAAAAGATCATAAAGAAGGAACTTTGACCGGTAACGTTATTATTAATCGGTATTTGAAGTCGGCAAAGTACATTAATAATGCAACCAGTGGTGCTGAGCGGAAAAAATTTGAAAACAGTATTCACTTTTTCAAAAAATATGGAGAGCAGTACGACTTTGATTATCTGATGCTAGCAGCACTCGCCTATCAGGAGTCGACACTCGATCAAAGTTTGAGAAGCAAGGCTGGAGCTGTCGGTGTCATGCAAATTTTGCCAACCACAGCAAAGGATAAAAATGTGGGTATTAAAAATGTTGATAAGATAGAACCTAATATCCATGCGGGTACTAGATATCTCCGTTTTATGGCAGATCGATATTTTCCACCAGAAGAGGATTTGGATACTCTGAACCGGGCCTTTTTTACCTTTGCCTCATATAATGCAGGACCAAACAGGGTAGCCAAATTACGTAAAGAGGCCGAGACAATGGGACTGGATCCTAATGTCTGGTTTGATAATGTAGAGGTGGTTGCCGCTAAAAGAATCGGCAGGGAAACCGTGCAATATGTGAGTAATATTATGAAATACTATATTGCGTATAAGCTGCTCAGTGAGAAGTTTCACGATCAGGTTGAAGCTGCAAAAAAGTAATATTCTCTGATTTCTAACCCCGTTGCACGGGATCTTCCTCGCTGGAAGGTCCCGTTTTTGAGCAGTGGATAGGAGTTTACGGGGGA
Organism: Desulforhopalus glucosivorans; assembly: GCF_054397165.1. Lineage (NCBI taxonomy): Bacteria > Pseudomonadati > Thermodesulfobacteriota > Desulfobulbia > Desulfobulbales > Desulfocapsaceae > Desulforhopalus > Desulforhopalus glucosivorans. The sequence continues at coordinate 4,446,809 of NZ_AP044854.1, read as the reverse complement.
GAAGGTGATTTGTATAATACAGCCCTGTAATCATCCATATTAACTTGGGTACGTCTCTTGCTGAGATGGTTAAGGAAGGCTGCTGCATTTCGGCTGATAACTGTTTGCTCAGAGATTCCAAGCGTTGTAACTAAATCAAGACATTCTATAAATCCCCCCACATTGAGTGCAATATGTGCATCACTTCCAAAGGTTAGTAACCCGTCTTCTTTGGCAACGGCTTCAGCCAGTTGTCCGCAATTCTTCCTGCTACCTTGCCTGGAAGTGGTAAATGAAGAGTTGTTAATCTCAATGAGAACCCCAAACTGGGCCGCAGCCTTTGCTACTTCCAGATAATCAATAGGAAAAGCCGGGTTACCACCGTGGGCGAACACATCAATTTTCCCTGATGCCATGGCATTGATAACAGCGTCCGTATGGATGCTTTTTTTTGTGGGGGCGATGATGGGTTCATGGAGGCTGCCAAGCACAATGTCCATTTGCTGGTGGATGTCTTCATCAATATCTAGTTCACCATTACTATTAAGAATATTCGCCTCCACCCCGCGTAATATTCCAACTCCGTTCATTACCCGGGGTATGACACGCATATTCATAAAAAACCAGAAATGTGGTGCACCGGGCATCTGTGGACCATGGTCTGTTATGGCGAGTAAGCGAATTCCCTTAATAGACGCCGCAGAAACATTTTCAGCAAGACTACTATAGGCATGGCCGCTTGCCACGGTGTGGGTGTGACTGTCAACTTCGATGTGCATCGTATACCTTAAAATATGTGAATTAAGTCATGGCGTGAGATAACGGTAACCAGTTAACTGAACGAATTATTTCTCAGCCTCAACCCTATTGCTCAGAATCCCTATATTTTCAATTTCTACCTCAACGGTATCGCCAGGCTGGAGTGGGCTGACACCGCTTGGAGTACCTGTGATGATGATGTCTCCCTCCTCCAGGGTGAACATTTTCGAGACAAAGGAGATTATTTCGGGAAGCTTGAAGATCATATGTCTTGTGTTGGATTGCTGCATCACCTTGCCGTTAACTCTGCATTCTATATTAAGGTTTTGCGGATCACCAATTTTGTCCGGGCTCACAATAACAGGACCTATGGGGCCAAATGTATCAAGAGACTTGCCTCTGAACCAACCTGATTTATCACCTTTTTGCAGGTTTCTCTGGCTGATATCGTTAAAGCAGGTAAAGCCAAGAACATGGTCCATTGCCTCTGCTGCTGGTATGTTTTTGATCCGGTCTTTGATGATAATAGCAAGCTCTGCTTCATGGTCTGTTCTACAGTTATCAAAATTATAATCTTGTAAAAATGAAGGTATAATTACAGGTTGGCCCGGGCCTGTAAGAACATTGGGTGTCTTAGGAAAAAGCAAAGGTTCTGTGGGAATTGCCTCATCAATATTGGTTGTACAAACCGACTGACTCTCTTTTATGTGTTCAACATAATTGAGGCCCAGGGCAACGATCTTGGTTGGTTTTACTGTGTAACTACTACCATCACTCATTGGAAGTTGAACTGTCATATTTGGTTTCTCCTGAAATTTTGGGATCTTTTAAAAGAGGAGGTCATCGTTTGCTCAGTAACTTGTTTTATATTCAATTATTTTAATTGTCATTTGTTTTGTCAAAGCACCCCTTGTATAACATACTAATAGTGCCAATTCTTTGGATTGAAAGATGTTATGTTCTTTAGTGAGTTAATACGTATACATAAGGATTAGTACAATGAAATTTCGTAAAATTTTCTCACTCACCTTACTTGTTTCACTGGTCCCCCTGTCTGTTACCTCTGTTGTATTATACATAGTACCTGAGGGAAGAGTTGCCTACTGGTCCGACTGGAAAATGCTGGGCTTGAGCAAAAGTCAGTGGGGTGATATCCATATCAACCTGGGCTGGCTCTTTCTTACTGCGGGCTTATTTCACCTGTACCTGAACTGGAAGGCCATCGTGTCCTATCTGAAAAATAAGGCCAGAGAACTGAGAGTATTTACGCTGGAGTTTAGCATCAGCCTGCTCCTCACCATATTTTTTATTGGAGGAACCTTGATGGGGATTCCTCCCTTATCAACTATTCTCGATTTTGGAACATCATTTAAAGAAGCTGCTGCTGACAAATATGGTGAACCTCCCTATGGACACGCCGAATTGTCTTCCTTAAAGACACTCTCTAAAAGAACGGGGCTAGACCTTGCTAGAGTGGAGCAGGCGCTGAACGATGCTGGGGTGAAGTTTGGAGAGAATGGTCAAAGCTTACTTGAGATTGCGAAACTGAACAAGCTCACCCCAAAAGAGGTGTGGCTGGCGGCACAAAAGGCAAAACCTGCAGAGACTATAGGAGAATCTTCTTTTCCCACGCAACCGTTTCCCGGAATGGGCAGGCAAAAACTCCAGGATATTTGTGACACTTATGGGCTTGATAGTGAAAAGATTGTCGCGGCACTTGGGGAGCATGGAATTGTTGCAGAAGTAAGTCAAAGTATCAAAGAGATTGCCACAGCAAATAACAGTGACCCCCATGCTCTTTTCGAGGTGCTTCAAGGGGTGGTAGAACAAATTAAACAAGAGTAGGGGATATAGAATGAATCAGATGATGTATACAGGTGTTATTGGGGTGTTGAGTGTTGGATTAACTCTTGGTATTGCAGCAGTCTCCACCGGGGCTCAATCCCCACTGGACGCCTTTCCGCCGGCAGAAGATGATGAGGTACGTCATGTAATAGTGCTTGCGGAACAAGGGCAGGGTGAGGAGATACACTATAAGGTGGAGTTGATTCCCGGTAAACTTGTTCAAACAGATGGAGTGAACAAGGTAAGACTTGGGTTGAGTCTTGAACCTGTGAGTCTTAAGGGGTGGGGATACACCTATTACAAGGTGAGTGGAAAAGATCATGTCCTCAGCACCATGATGGCTGTTCCTGAAGGTTCTGAGTTGTCAGAGAATTATGTCTCCGGCAGGCCTCTCATGGTTCGCTATAATAGCCGTTTGCCCTTAGTAATCTATGGTCCTAAGGGGGTGAATATCCGTTATAGAATCTGGACGGCCGGTGAAGAACAGGAAGCGAAGAAAGGAGAGTAACCGTTAGATATTAGGGTTTTTTTATAAGATTCTGGTAGGCGTTATATTTATCAGCAAAGGTGTTGTCCGGAGGTGAGAGAACAGCAATATTACATGGTTGTCTCAGGCAGATGTTACAAGGCAATTTCCAGGTCGTCGAGCAGCGGTTATTCCCGCTCAGGTAGTGTACAGAGACAGTCCCATGCAAGATCACGTTCTGCTGGCGCAGGAGCAAGGGCTAAGGGAGAAAGAAGGTAAGTTTTGTAAGCAAGATCTATGGGGAGATGGTGCTTTAGCTCTTTCCCCATAGAGTGTGGTAGAAAAAAGATTAACCCACCAGTTTTTTCGTTTTAAGTCCGACCCGTTGGCCCTTAATATTTTTTACAATAAAGGCTGTTGTCGGGATAAGTCGAGGATTCCAGGCACAGCGAAGTCGAACCTGATTTCCTATTCCGATTCTATATGTTCTGGCTGAACCAACGGGAATGTCAAAACCAAGACCCTCAGTCGAGAGATCATTGAGCATTACCTCCACTTCTCTTCCTGCACTGGTGGTGAGGATGATGGAACCACTCTGATTTTCTCTCGGCCGTACTCGTCTGTTAAAAATGCAGCGTGTGAGCTCTGCACATTTATGGCAACGGATTGATTTTGTCCGAATGTCCGCCGGGATAGTTACATTTCTCTTTGCCTTACACGCGGAACATCTGAATTGCATTCTGTTGTTGATAACCTTGAAAATTACAGATTTTGCCATGGCCATCTCCTTTACACGGTAGGAATATTAATGATAATGAATTATTGCGGCTGTATCTGTAACTGAATATTGTTCACTAATTTAGTGCCTTACTGCTGAAATCCTGTCATAAAAACAGATAGCGTAGACTTCGAGAAATTCAGGAATTGAATTTGAAATCGTAAGTTTAGTCTTATCACCAGATAGTGAACGTAGTGAGACCTTCGAGGCACTTATCCCGTTCATCGGGGTTAGCTATATAGCCGACAAACAAAAATACCTATCACATTGAAGCGTTTTTGTCAAATACACTCCAGTTGAGAAAAAGATAAGAATGTAACGTATAAAAATAAACACGTTGTGAGGGGTGACAAAATCTCTTGAGGTTAGCCCGCTGTTGCCCTGTATACCCTTAAAAAGTTACCCCCAAGAACCTTTAATATGCCATCTTCGCTGTAATTTCTTCGGATCAACTCCGCAGTAAATTCGCCAAGGCCTGCATGACTGTCGATGATGTCTTTACTGGGGAGTTCCTGTTCAATATGCAGGTATTCCCTGAAGCTGTCACATAGGTCAAAACCAACACCCACATGATCAATACCAGCGATCTTAACAACATGGTCGAGGTGGTCCACAAATTGGGGTACAGCAACACCCTCAACAGTATCACGAATAAATTTATTGATGGAATTCATGCCGATTACCCCGTTTTTCCTGGCGATTGCTTCAATCTGGGAGTCGGTCAGGTTACGTGGGGAGGAGGCGAGGGACCTGCAGTTAGAGTGTGAGGCGATAACCGGAGACTGGCAGAGCTCCAGAACGTCGTCAAAGCCGGTATCATTTAAGTGACTGACATCTATGAACATACCAAGTTTTTCCGCTTCTTCAAGGAGGTGAACACCAAAGGGACTGATGCCACCGGGTGCTCCACTTTTCCGAGGACTGTAAAAAACACCATCTCCAACCATGTTACGGCGGCTCCATACAAGGCCAAGGCCACGTACCCCGAGTTCATAGAAGATACGCAGCAGATGTATATCGTTTTGCAGCGGCTCTGCTCCTTCAAGGGAGAGAAAAATAGCAACTTCACCACGTTTTTTCGCCTGTTCCGCTTCAAGGACGGTTCGACAGAGGCAAAATTTACCTGGAGATTCTTCAATTTCTTTATGGAGACAGCTAATTTGGTCAAGCGCCCTTCTAAGGCCCATTTCCGGGAGATAGTAGTCATGGATAAATATGGCAGAGACAATCAGGTCAAAACTTCCAGCCTTGAACTGGTCCAGATAGTCTGTTTCAATGACTTTCTGGTGGCCCCTCTCACGTCTGTTTGAAACCTCATAGGTAAGATCAAAGTGGGCATCCACGGTGAATGCCTTACGGTGCAGGTCATCCACCTGCTGTTGAAGAGAGCTGTCCATGGTTTATTTCCTTAAAGGTGCTGCGGGTAAAATATGTGATGCACTATCTGTATGAGGTCTATGTTCATTCGTCAGCTATAGCGGTTAACTGAGATGAAGGTATCCAGGTGATGCTGGCTGAAGTCAGAATCTTTGATGTTTAAACTATTTTCTCTTACCCAGCCGCTGGCGTGAATAAATCTGCCATTTCCTGTGGCAAGACCTACATGGCTCACTCTGTCTGTAGTCTTTCCAAAAAAGAACAGGTCCCCGGCCCTGGCCTCACTGTGGTCGTTTGAGAAAAAGTGGTGTTCATGCTGCTGACTTGAATTCCGAGGGAGCTGGTAGGAACAGAGGGTGAAGATAGTTTGCACCAGCCCGGAGCAATCAAATCCTTTGGGGCTTTTACCGCCCCAGGTGTACTGGTAACCAAGAAAATCCCTTGCCTGCCTGGTAAGATTTTCAGCTGTAAACTCTTTTTGACTGCCAAGGTCTTTACGAAGGACCCACCCACAGAGGCCATCGGGCAGCACTACTCTGAACCAGTCGTCTGTTGCATCGATTATATGCAAGGTAGAGCCTATGACACCATCACGTATTTTATCTGAGCCTGGTGAAGCTTCTTTGTGAATCGCAATGAAATGCGATGTAACCATATAAGCGGGATGACTACTCTGGGGCAGGAAGGAGAGTTGGTCCGTGGATATCCAGCTTGTGTAACCATCATTTTGAATTATTTGGGAAAAGAGAGGCTGATGGTCTATGACCTTTACCTCTTCTCCAAGTAATCCCTGGGTGGTCAGCTCACTTGCGTAGGATGGTTCCTGATAGTGGCTGCTTACTCCTACATTAATGGTTGCGGTTGTGATCATGGAAGGGCTCCTTGCGGTATCTCTGTTTCTTAAGTGTAGTCCTGGAATTGATCAATGACATCCCTGTTATAACCTTTACTGGCCAGCAAAAGCTGTTTGGTATATGCGTGTTGGGGAGATCCATGCATGAGTTGTTCCTTCGTTATATTTTCAACCATCTGTCCGCGGTTCATAACCAGTACGTTGTTGCACATATGGGAGACCACGGCTAGATCGTGACTAACAAGTAGGTAGGTCAGTTTTCGCTCCATACGTATATCATGAAGGAGGTTGAGTACCTCTGCCTGAATGGAGACATCAAGGGCGGAGGTAGGTTCGTCAAGGAGAAGAACCTCAGGTTCTACAATAAGTGCCCGTGCAATGGCTACCCGCTGGCGTTGGCCCCCTGAGAGCTGGTGGGGGAAGCGGAAACGAAACTGTGCCCCCAGTCCCACCTCCTCTAAAACCTGCATGACCCTATCATTTGCATCCCTGAATCTGTGAATAGCTAAAGGTTCTTTGAGGGTTGTGTCAATGGTGTGGCGTGGATGCAGAGAGGCGTATGGGTCTTGAAATACCATCTGCACCCTACGATAAAATTCCACAGTCCGTTTAGGCTGGACCGGAGTACCGTCAACAACAATGGAACCGTTCCACTTGCTGAGTAGTCCTGATATACAGTTGAGAACCGTGGATTTACCAGAACCTGATTCGCCCACAAGACCAAAACTGCCCCCCTTTTCTACAGAAAAAGATACATTGTTCACAGCATGGTTCTTTGTTTTGCCGTGTCCAAAGATAAGATCAAGAGAATCAATCTGCAGCATGGGGTTCCCCTTCTTGGGCAGAATGAGTCTCATTGTCTTGAGGTAATACATTGTCTCGGTCAAGGGTTGGAAGTCTGGGCTCTTGTCCATCAATCTTAGGCAGGCAACCCAATAATCCTTTGGTATATGGATGGTTTGACGTATGCAAATCCTTTGCCTCGACAATCTCCATGATTTTACCGCCATACATGATGATTACCCGGTCACAAAAGGAGGCAACGAGTTCGAGGTCGTGGGAAATAAAAATAAGGCCCATGCCGCTTTTACTGACGAGGTCATCAAGAATAGCAAGTACCTGGAGTTGTACTGTGACATCAAGTGCCGAGGTGGGTTCATCGGCTATTAAGAGGCTTGGTTCCGGGATCAGCATCATGGCAATCATGATTCTTTGGCCCATGCCGCCGGATACCTCATGGGGAAAGAGATTAAATGCTTGACCTGGGTTACGTATTTGCACAGCAGCCAGCATTTCAAGGGCCCTCTCTTTGGCTTCGCGTTTTGAAACAGATCGGTGAATCCTATATCCTTCCACTATCTGCTGACCTACTGTGCGAACCGGATTAAGAGAATATTTAGGATCTTGCATGACCATGGAAATTTCCTGGCCTCGAATAGTACGCATCTCTCTGTCACTGAGACTGAGGAGATCTTTTCCCTTAAACTGTATCCCATCACATTGAACGTTCGCGTAGGGAGGGGTGAGGCGGAGTATTGCACGTCCTGTAACCGATTTGCCTGAGCCGGACTCTCCCACAATCCCTATTTTTTCCCGGCCAAGAGAAAAGCTCACTCCCTCTACTGCATGCACCTCTCCTTTTGGAGATGGAAAGGAGACGTTGAGATTAGATACAGAGAGCAGTGGGCTGGTCATTTTTTATCCTAAACTGTTTATGAGTTAACTATTGATTGTTAACTGTCACTTTTGGGGTCAAGTATTTCTCGTAGCCCGTCACCAAAAAGGTTAAAGGCGAGACTTACAATAAAAATAGCGGTCCCCGGCATGGTGATGACCCACCAGTGATCAATGATAAAGGCGCGTCCACTAGACGTCATGGCCCCCCACTCAGGGGAAGGCGGCTGGGCGCCAAGTCCAAGAAAGCCAAGTCCTGCGGCGGTTAAGATGATTCCTGCCATATCAAGGGTAACCCGCACAATGAGTGAAGAGAGACAAAGCGGCATAATATGTTTTGTGATAATTCTAAACGAGCTTGCCCCTTGCAAGCGTATAGCCCGGATAAAATCAGAGTTACGAATTGTGATCGTCTCAGCCCGTGCAATCCGTGCATATGGGGGCCAGGAGGTAATGGCTATGGCAATGATGGCATTTTCTATGCCCGGGCCCAGTGCTGCAACAAAGGCAAGGGCCAGTATGAGTTTTGGGAAGGCGAGAAAGATATCTGTTACACGCATGAGGAGGGTATCAATAAACCCTCCGAAATATCCTGAAATTGTGCCGATAATAATCCCAACCGGGGCTGCGATAATGGCCACAAGGCCGATCACGTAAAGGGTGAGTCTGGTGCCCCAGATAATACGACTAAAGATGTCCCGGCCCATCTCATCTGTACCGAAAAAATGGGCAATCGAAGGAGCTTGCAGTCTATCAACGAGACTAGTTTTAATTGGATCAAATGGAGCAATTAGGGGGGCGAAAATTGCCAGAAAAATAAGGGTCAGGATGATAACAAAGCCCAGAAGAGCGAGTCTGTTTTTGACAAATTCTAAAAGACCTATATACAGCCTGCCAAGGCTTGCCTGCAGAGCGGAATGGGGGCTGTCTGAAAGGAGCCAGTTTTGCCAGTTTTGCCGTTGAGGCCTGTTGTGTATGAGTTGATTGTCCATGGTTAATTAGCGTGCACGGGGGTCCGCTATCTTATACAAAAAATCAGAGAAAAGATTTACACTCAGGAAAATTACTCCCACCACAATGGTTGATCCGAGCACTGCGTTCATATCAGCATTCAATAGTGAGTTTGTTAAATAAAGCCCCAGACCCGGCCATGCAAATATGGTCTCTGTTAGTACAGACCCTTCCAGAAGAGAACCGAAACTGAGAGCAATGACAGTAATGAGTGGGATACCGCAGTTGCCAAGAGCGTGTCCCCAGATAACCTTCCACTCAGCCACTCCTTTCACCCTGGCTGTAAGAATATATTCCTGACGAAGTTGCTCAATCATAAAGGATCTGGTCATGCGGGAAAGATAGGCCATACTGTAGTAACCAAGAAGCGCTGCAGGCATGATGAGATGGGAAAAAGCATTTTTGAAGATATCCCACTCTCTTGCCAGCAGACAGTCGATAAGCATGAAGCCGGTTACCGGGTCCACGATATCCTCGTAAAAAACATCTATACGGCCAGGCCCTGGGAGCAGGTCGAGTTTGGCATAAAATATCATAAGAGCAATAAGAGCCAGCCAGAAGATGGGCAGGGAATAACCAAGCAGGCCAACAACTCTTGTTACATGGTCAAGAAAACTTCCTCTATAGACGGCAGAAAATACTCCCAGGGGTATACCGATAAAGATACCGATAAGAGTCGCTATGAAAGCGAGTTCGAAGGTGGCTGGAAAGACCCTGAATATATCATCGAGAACAGGTTTTGCGGTGAGTACCGAGACACCTAAGTCACCCTGGACCACCTTTTGTACATAGATGATAAACTGTTTCCATACCGGTAGATCAAGGCCCATGGCAAGGCGGGCTTTTTCATATACTGCAGGGGACGCCTTATCGCCAACAACAGCTAGCACCGGGTCGATGGGCACAACCCTGCCAATAAGAAAGGTGATGAGCAGAAGACCAACAAAGGTTACGGCCACCATGACAAGTAAACCGCCAGCCTGGGGCAGGGCTTTTTGTATTCGTCTTCGGGTGATACTCTCCAGCATAAATGAGGTATCCAGCGGGTAGGAAGGTTGAGAAAGAACTTCAGCAAACATTCCGCACTACCTAGTAGTGCGGAATGTTTGCTGAAGTTTTCAGCTTAGCGCGACATTTTTACTTGGTTGTATCCTTAAAGAAATTGCTGTCAAAACTAGGTCCAAGTACGAAGCCGTTCACATTGGCACGTTTTCCAAGGATCTCTATGTCCTGAAACATAATGACAAAGGGTGATATTTGCTGCAGTTCCTTTTGCAGCTTAATGTACATATCAGCTCGTTTCTTGGTGTCTTTTTCAAGGACGGCGGCCTCTGTTCGTTTACTCAGTTCAGGTATATCCCAGGCATTTCTCCAGGCAAGGGTCTTGGTTTTGCCTTCATCTGAATTGTCGGGGTTACGACCAAAGGTTTCTGCATTGGTGTGGGGGTCCATATAGTCTGGTCCCCAGCGTCCGATATAGATATCGTGGTTTCTGGCGCGGTATTTTGTGAGTGTCTGTTTTCCTTCACCGGGGATAATTTCAAGTTTGATATTTGCCTCTGCAAGGGTCGCCTGGATGGCAAGGGCCATGGAGGTTGTAGGCTCATTGTTGCGAGTATCCATGGTGACGCTGAACCCTTTTTCCAAGCCAACTTCTGCCAGGAGTTCCTTGGCTTTTTCTACATTGAGAGTAAAGGGAGTGTCCTCAAGGGCACCAAGAAAACCTTTTGGCAGGAAGGCCTGGTGCACGGTTGCCTTACCACTTAAGATGGTCTGTTCCATTCCCTTATAGTCGATCAGGTATTTAAATGCCTGACGTACCTGTGGGATCTGCAGATATTTATTTTTCTGGTTTAAACCAAGATAATACACCGCACCTTTTGCTTTTTTACGAATTGTAATATCCTTATTATTTGCTAGTCCTTTGATGTCATCGGACTGTAGATTGCGGGCGATATCAATATCCCCTTTTTCAAGGAGTAGTCTTTGGGTTGTCGATTCAGCTATGTGGCGAAGTACAACACGTTTGAGTTTTGCAGGGCCATTCCAATAGCTGTCGTTACGGTCAAGAATCAAAGACTCTGAAGGTTTCCAGGATTTCAGCATAAATGGACCGGAGCCAGCGTAGGCGGTTTTAAGCCAGTTGTAGCCAATATCACCATCAACCTCATGGGCCATAACCTCTTTCATATCCACTATAGAGCCGGGGGTTGCTGTGAGGCAGTAGAGAAAGAATGTAGGGGCGTATGGTTTGTCGATGGTCAGTTTAACCGTGTAATCGTCCATCTTCATGATGGTTTTGTCAATATTCTCAGGAGTAAAACCGAACTGTGTCAAAATAAAGGCTGGGGATTTATCAAGTTTTACTACCCGCTGCAGTGAGAAGATAACATCATCTGCGGTGAGTTTATTTCCGGATGGGAAGGTGATGTTTTTACGGATTTTGAAGGTGTAGGTTATCCCGTCTTCGGCGATATCCCAACTTTCAGCAACTCCTCCATAAATGTTGCTGACGTCATCTACATCGTAGTTAATGAGGCGGTCATAGGCGTTAGCAGCATATTCAGCACCTGAAAACTCAAATATTTCAGCTGGATCAAGGGTGATGATGTCATCAATCTTGGTTCCCATGACCAGAAAATCTTTTGGGGTACTCGCCTGGGCTAAACCCACAAAGAAAAAGACAAGACAACATATACCTGATAACAGTTTTTTCATACGTTTCCTCCAGAGTATGTTGAACTTTGTAAAGACAGTGTGTGTTACGTAGGTTCACTCACTGTCTTCCGATGCTCTTCATTCACTACTATTTGTACTGGTTCTGGAGGATACCATACCACATTTATGGTTTTTCGGAAGCATAGGCTTCAAATTTTCCATCATCACTAATACGAATGATCACAGCACTTTTGGCGGGATTTCCACTGGGGTTCATGTTCAAGGTACCGGAGACTCCTTCAAAGCCGGTGATAGTGGAAAGCTGTTGTTGTATTTCGGCGCGAAGAGCAAAGAGGCTGCCGTCAAGCGTCTCAAGCTTTGAAATTGCAGTGAGGAGGAGGTTGGTTGCATCATAACCAAGAGCTGCAAATGCTGAAGGAAGGTTGCCTGTTTTTTTCTCATACTCCTGAACAAAAGAAAGAGCTACACCTTCAGCACCGTAGGGACTGAAGTGGGAGCTGAAGAAAAGACCCTTACACAGATCTCCACAATTACCCATCAGCTCGGAAGATTCCCAGGCATCACCACCAAGAACAGGCTTGTCCCAGCCAGCATCTCGAATTTGTTTGAGTATTCCTGGTAGTTCATGGGCATACTGGGGAAGAAAAAGAACCTCCGCTTTCGACTCTTTCAGGGTGGATATCTGAGTAGTGAGATCGCTTGAATCTGATTCATAGCTGAGATAAGCAACGACGGATGTATCCCCTTGCTCCTGTTCAAAAGCTTGTTTAAAGAACTTTGCAAGTCCCTTTGGGTAGGCGTTATCCTGATCAAACAGGACAGCTGCTTTTTCGGCGTTAAATTGTTTTATGGCAAATCTTGCCATTGCCTCCCCTTGGAAGTCATCAAGGAAACAGGCTCGAAAAACAAAAGGGCGATTCAGTGTGGTGGCCGGATTGGTGGAGGTAGGAGTCACCATGGGAGCTTTAAATGAGGAGCAGATGCCGCCAACAGGGATGGCGTTGGAGCTGGCATTAGGCCCTACCACCCCAAGCACCTTATCACGGCTGATGAGTTTAAGGGCTCCACTGACCGATTGTTCTATGTTAGATTTGTTGTCAACGGTAATGAATTCTATGGGGTACCTTTTTCCTCCAACCAGGAGACCGCCTTTATCATTTATTTGATCTTCAAGTAATTTGGCCCCAGCAAGACTATCAAGACCAAGATCTTTTAAGGCACCTGAAAGTGGCAGGTCAAGGCCTATGGCAATGGTCTCGGTTGACATGGCGCTGGTTGCCATGCTTGTAAAGAAGAGCAAGGCAGATAATGAGAGGGCAACAGTTGTACGGCGTATTGACATTGTGAAACTCCAAAGATGCGAAATTAATTTAAAATGACTACTGTCATAGCGTTAGTGCCTTACTCCGGAAAAGCTGTCATAAAAAAACAGGTAGCGTAGACTCCGAGAAAACTGGAGAACCTGTTAACATTGCAAACTTAAAATTACTTCCAAGGCACTTATCCCGTTCATCGGGGGTAGATTGTTGTGTATTGACTCACTACTGAAATGCTATTGTACGATGAAAATATGAAATTCTGCAAGCTGAAATGATCTGTTTTTAAGTAGGCCAAAATTGGTTAAGAGCTATAAAAGACAACTGTTTTATTTATAACCAATGATTTTAAAGCTATTGCTCAATATTGTTTGAATGAGGAGAGAAGTGTGGTGCAGTTACGAGGCAAAAAAGGCCTGTTAAGTAAAATTACCAGCACGTTATTGAAAAAGGGTGAGGTGGAGGGGGATGCTATGGAAGAAGCGGTTTTTTCCCTTATGACCCCTGAAATGATACCACCTGTGGGGAAACCTGTTTCCGTATCAAGGGCGGTACAGGTTTATAAAAAATACATGTTGAGTGTTGGATATCTTGAAAAAGATGACATCGCTGATTTTGTTCGCAGCCTTAAAGAAGATATGGCGGAGCGGGAAGCAGAGCTTAAGTATGAGATTAAAAACTCCAAGGAGCAGGTAGTAGAGGCCAAAGCAGAAGTGAAAAGCCTTAAAAAACAGTTCTCAAAGTGTAAAGACGATGATGACCGTGAGTACGTGCAGGAAGAACTTGATAGAGCAACAGCTGATCTTGTGGAGGAAACCGCAACGTACGAGCAGTTTGTAGCGGATCTGTCACTCTTTAAAAAGGATAAGCGTATGTTTCTTCTTGATTACATAAACAGCGAAATACACGGGGATGACTGGCGGGATAAATGAAGAATGAGGCCCATAGCGGAGTAAAATAAACTAATGCTATGAGCCTACAAAGGAGAGGTTAGTTGCAGGCAGAAAGCGCTTCGGCCGCAATTTTCATATGCCCTTTTTCCGATTGGCACAGTACAAGAAAGGGTTCTGCCATGGGAGTATTTTTATTCAGATGGGCCATATTGCGATAGAGGTCGTAGGCAGAAAACTCAATTGCCATTGCCATTTCGATAACGCCCTGACATTTGGTTCCATTCATCTTTAATTTTGAGGTCAAAGTGTCAAGCTCAAGACCTCCTTCAAGAATATCACCTGAAAGCGAGGCGTATACCTGCTCAAAGGTGGGGGGAGTATCCTGGGTGTCAGCCCAGTAATTATAAATCATTTTTGCATGGACCTCCTCGGCATTGACCAGCATTTCCATGACTGGGGTAAACGGCGCATCCGGGAATTCTTCAAGGACCATTTCGTAAAACCTGTGTGCACCTTTTTCAAGGTTCATGGCCTGGTAGAGTAGCTCGTCCTTAGTACCGGAAACTCCGAAGGCCTTTACGTTGGGCATATCCGGTATGGTGTTTTTATCCCAGGTGAGAATACCGCCTAGCATGTTGTATATCTTTCCGTTGAAATTCGGGTGTGTACCAACAAAAACAGAGGCAGCAACAGAACGTTTTCCTGAAAAGCAGTAAAAGATAATATCCCTGTCCGCATCTATCTCTTCCACCCGGTCTTCAATTTCTCCCACGGGGATCAATATGGCCCCGGGAAGGTGTTCATCTGTGTACTCTTCTTCAAGCCGCACATCAATGAGCTGGTATTTGTCCTCACCTGTGGTGCGCATAAACTCTTTAACTTCTGCTGCGGTGAGGTCCTGGTATTCTTTTTCCATAATTATTCCTTCATATAAAACTTGGGTTAGTACGGCTTGATCTCAAATTGAAAATAGTTTTGAGAATCTCTCCCAAGTTTTATGCCACATAGGATGTTGAAATTATTTTTAGGTTTGATGGGCATCAAAGTAATACAGGAAAATATATTGCTATTCAAATGGTGCATATGTGCATCCTTGTGATGCAAAAATGAAGCAAAAACAGATAGAAACGGCGAAAATAAAAATTACCATTGCAATGGATTCGTCAACACTGTACATAGCGAAAATAGGAATGAGAATCAGATCTAAAAGTAAAGGTTATGAAAGAAGTTTCGGCTGAAATTTTCAAACCCAAATTCATGAAAGGAAAAATAATGAGTGATATAAAGCTTGCAGAAGGAGTGTACTGGGTAGGTGCAGTGGATTGGGATATTCCAGCATCAAGTGGTTATACGGGAACCAGTTACAATGCATACCTCATAATCGATGATAAGGTGACCCTGGTGGATGGTGTTAAACACTCACACCAGGACCAGCTGTGGGAAAATATCAGGAAAATTATTGATCCCGAAAAAATTGATTACATGATTGTTAACCATGTGGAGCCTGATCATTCCAGTAGCATGCCGGATATCATGAAGATTGTACAACCTGAGAAACTGTTTTGTACTTCCGCAGGGAAAAAGGCGCTGATTGCTCACTTCCACAGGGAAGACTGGCCGTATGAAGTAGTAAAGAGCGGTGATGAGATTAGCCTGGGAGCGCGGACTGTACATTTTATCACCACACGTATGCTCCACTGGCCAGATTCTATGTTTTCCTATCTCAAAGAAGACGGCATTCTTTTTTCCAATGATGCCTTTGGTCAGCATCTTGCTACCAATGAACGTTTTGATGATGAGTGTGATCTCGACTTTGTCATGAAGGGCGCCAGATTTTTCTATGCTAATAACCTCAATCTCCTCTCGCCGCTTATCAAAAAACTGCTGACAAAAGTTGATGGTATGGAGCTTAATCTTAACATGATTGCCGCGGATCATGGACTTATCTGGCGGACGAACCAGACAAAGATCATTGAAGCCTATGAAAGTTGGAGTCGTCAGGAAAGCAAAAACGAGGCTCTCGTGGTGTATGACACCAAGTGGAAGTCCACCGAATTAATGGCAAAGGCAATCTTTGAGGGACTGGAAGAAAAAGGTGTTAAAGCAACACTCTGCTGCCTTAAAGACACTCACCGAGCCCATATCATGGAGAAACTGCTCACCTCTTCAACTCTAGTGCTTGGCAGCCCGACCATCAATAACGGTGTCATTCCAAGTATGGCTGCATTTCTCCAGCATATTACGGGCCTGAAGCCACGTAACAAGATAGGGGCTGCCTTTGGTTCCCATGGCTGGGGCGGGGAATCGGTTCGGCAGATTTGCGATACCTTTGATAAACTGAAAATTAAGCGGATCGATGACGGTATGCGTATTGTTTTTGTGCCTGATGAAGATCAGTTACAGCAGTGTCGTGAATATGGGCATAAGATTGCAGCAGCCATGGAAGAACAGGAGGCTATTGTCGCTTAGCCTGTAATTCCAAAAAGTAACACAAAACGCTACTTGAATGGAATGTTCTATACAGGTAGCGTTTTCTCTTACCCGAATGGGCATATATTATGTGCCAATCCTTTTCGTCTATCCAGGCCTGTACATGGTAATTCTTAGGGGTGACATGTTCATGATTGTAACTATATGTAGTCTACTTATATAAAACCTTGTACGAGCATAAAGGATTGAGCAATAAATCAAAAACATACATGGAAAAGAGATGGAAGAAGAGGCGACACATGATACCTCCACCTTTGAAAGATTGGGTGGGCGCGCGGGAGTGAGAACGATTGCGGATTGTTTCTATGAAATAATGAGCAGTCTGCCAGAGGCGCGTAAAATAAGGGAAATGCATCCGGTTAATATAGAAGCGACCTGTGAAAATTTTACTCTTTTTCTCTGTGGCTGGCTCGGTGGCCCTCCACTGTATAAGGAAAAGCATGGTTCTCTCAATTTAACCGGCCTCCATGCTCTTTTAGACATCAATGAAGCTGAGCGGGATATGTGGCTTGCATGCATGGACCAGGCTATAGAACAACAGGATATCGAAGAGGATTTAAAGCAGGAGCTTGCACAGCGCTTTCGGGTTCCAGCTGAGAAAATTTACAACTGGTGTCAACAACAGTTGCTGCAGCAGACGAATGTCTTGAACCGGATTGAAGAATAATTGTACAATTTTTAGAAAAAGATAGGTTCCAGCAATGGACACCTACCCAAAGACATACCCTTCAGGCACCACAACGATACCACCATCTGAGACAGTAAAGCGTTGCCGGTCCTGTTGAAGGTTATAACCAATCTCTTCCATAGCTGGGATCTGTACATATTTATCAATGATGCAGTTTTGCAATTTAGCCCCAGCTCCCACATGAACCCCATCAAAAAGTATTGATTTGTTTATGGTAGCCTTATCATCGATATAAACATGATGAAAAAGGATCGAATCTTTGACCTTTCCGCCTGAAATCTCCACACCATTTGTGAGAATTGAATTAACAAAGACCGCTTCAGTCCCGGAGATTCCAGCAACTGTTCGAGCCGGAGGAGACTGGGGCTGATATGTACGAATTGGCCAGTCCTTCTGATACAGATTCAGTGGAGGAACCGGTTTTAGCAGGTCCATGTTTGACTGGTAATAGGCATCTATGGTACCCACATCCCGCCAGTAGCGATCGGGAGTGACCCGCCCCTTTTCACTGCCGAATTTATAGGCTTTAACAGTGTAATCATTGATAAGTTGGGGTAAAATATCGTGGCCGAAATCATGGTTTGAATTATGATTTTTCTGGTCAGCAATCAGTACCTTCTGTAGTAATTCTGTGGAAAAGACATATAGACCCATGGAGGCCAGGCACCGTAGTGGGTCATTGTAAAAAGGGGTGGGGTGTTCTGGCTTTTCTTCATATTCAACAATCTGCATATCCTGATCGGCGACAATAATACCGAAGCCGCAGGCATCTTTCACAGCAACATCCATACAGGCAATTGTTACATCGGCCTCTTGCTCTTTATGGGATTGCAGCAATGCCTCGTAATCCATCCGGTAAATATGATCCCCCGAGAGGATTAATGTGTATTCAGCATCGCTGCGCTCAAGCAGATTAAGATTTTGGTAAATTGCATCTGCAGTGCCCTGATACCAGTGATCGCCACGATTCATCTGGGCAGGAACCGGGGTCACATAGTCTCCTAATTCTGGGTTGTAAATTGACCAGCCGTCCCTGAGATGTTTATTCAGGGAGTGAGATTTATATTGGGTTAAAACCAGGATTCTGCGTAAGCCCGAGTGGAGGCAGTTTGCAAGAGTAAAATCAATAATCCTGTATTTTCCACCAAAAGGTACCGCTGGTTTTGCTCTTTTGGAGGTGAGTGGGAATAACCGGGAGCCCATGCCTCCTGCCAATATAAACGTCAGCGTGTTCTTTTGCATAACAGTTTGATTATATATAAAATATCAACAAATTTAATTGTGCCCAATTCCCTGATAATAGTACGAGTTAAACAACCATTTGATTGTGATACACCTCTAACCTTATATTCTATCACACTTTAAGTACAGCACTGAGCTATTTGAGTAAGGGCTCTTTCCAGTTGGGATCTGGGGCAACCAAGATTGAGACGAATACAGTTGTCCGCATTAGCCACAAACATATTACCACCTTCCAAAAGAACTCCGGCCTGTTCTGCAAAATAGCGGGTCAGGTTTTCTTCCCCAGCAAGGTAGGCCTCGACATTGATCCAGGCAAAGTAGGTTGCATCAGGGATGGAAAATTGTGCCTTAGGTAGTCGCTGTTTCAGGAAATCTTGAGTGAACCTAAAGTTTTCGTCCAGATAATCTGTGAGCTGGCCGAGCCAGTTTTCCCCGCTCTTGTAGGCGGCTTGCGCTGCTGCAATGCTCAGAGGGTTATCAAAGATGTGGTGTCTTGCATGCCATTTTTTTCGGACAATTTTATTTGGAATGACAATGTTTGCAAAGAGAAAGCCGGCGAGGTTGAAGGTCTTACTCGGGGCCATGCAGGTGATGATTTGTTCTGATTTTGGAAACAGTTTGGCAAAAGGCGTATGACCTACACCTTTTCTCTGGATGTCGCAGTGAATCTCATCTGAGATTACTGTCACATCGTTACTTATGCAGATATCTCCAACCTTCTGTAACTCTTTACTTGTCCATACTCGTCCGGTTGGATTATGGGGGTGGCAAAATATGCAAAGGGTGACTTTAGGGTCAGCACACTTCTCTTTAAACTCATCAAAATTAATGGAATACCTGCCATTCCTCTCAACTAATTCAGATGTGACAAGCTCAACATTGTTGTAGTCGGCGGCATGTTTAAAAAAAGCATAGGATGGAGTGAAGATGATGATCTTTTCATCAGGTTTGCATATATATTCAATGAGTTCAAAAAGCGCCGGGATGATACCTGGAGATGTGAGCAGATGTTCTGCCTGGGGACTCCATCCATAGCGGGAATTTGTCCAATTGGAAAAGGTCTTGAAATAGTCTGTATCAAATATTTTGGTATAACCAAAGATTCGTTTATCCAATCGCTCTTCTATGGCTGTAATGATTTCAGGGGGCGTTGCAAAACCCATATCCGCCACCCACATAGGGATGAGTTCGTCATCAGGGACTGGGAATTGCAAGTTCTCCTGTCCTTTAAATAAATAGTCCCGAAACCCTTCAACTGCCATGGCATTGGTTCCCTGTCGGTCTATTATCTCATCAAAATCGTAGTGCTGTATGGTCATTTCTTACATTCCAATATTAAACATTGCTTCAAGGTCGTGTTTTGAAAAGGCTTTGAAGGCAAGCATGGTTTCTGATTTTGTAATGGCCTCAATGGCGAGAAGTTTGTTTGTGACAAGACTTGCAAGGTCATCGTTAGTTTTTACTCTAGCAATGACTATAAGATCATACTTACCGCTTACGGAGTAGACTTCAGATATTTCTTGCATTGCAGCCAGTTGTTCAGCGACTTCGTTTATTTGGGCTCTTTCTGTGTTGATAAGAACAATTGAGGTGACCATATTTTCTCCGAGAAATTTGGATGAGTAAAATAAAAATCTTCTTAAGAGGACATTAACCTGATTATCAATTGTTACGCAATCTAAGTGTTGGGTAAGGGGAGATGGAATCCCTTGGATTGATAGAACATGAGGACAAACTGCAGGACGAAGTATCGATTAAAGGCCCATATCGGTATGACTACGGGCCTTTGACATTGAACAGTTCTAAGCAACAAGATTACTCGCAAATTGTTTTATCTTTTCAGTATGCTCTTCTACAAGTTTGTCAGGCGTTGTGCATTTTCCGATAAAGAGTTCCCCTGCTTTTATTGCCTTATGAGGGTTTTGCAGTCTGCTAAAGGCGGTAAATACAGGTTCTGCATTATTATCATATGGACCGCCACCGGTTACAAGCAGTGCCTGCCGTTGCCCATCTACCAGAGACGCGTGGGTTGGTTTGTGGTAGTCAATATAGAGTGAGAAGGTGCGGTCGATAAAGGTTTTCAGTGGTCCTGCGAGTCCCCAGAAATAGAGGGGAGATGTAAAGAGTACCAGATCCGCTTTTGTTAGTTTTTCAAGAATAATGCTGGCATCATCTTTTTGTACACAGGACACACTTTCAGGCTTTTGTTTACATTTACCGCATGCAAGGCATGCCTTGATATCTTGCTCGAATAGAAAGATGGATTCAACCTCATGCCCCATGGAGCTGAGTTCTGTTTCCACTATACCTGCAGCAGTTGCGGTATTTCCTTTTTTTCTCGCTCCGCCATGTAATATTAGTGCTTTCAAGGTGTTCTCCTTTAAGATGTTTCCGATTTCACCTCCCGTTGATCGGGGGGAGAATTTGTGATCTTGTTGGATGTGTATTATCTGGTTCTCCTCCAGTTTGTCAATTACTTCCTGAGGAATAACACATTGAAAGAGCCAATTACTCGTGGTCGATGCATAGGAATAACGTATTTGACGAAGAGGTTTGTTTTATTTAAAATTATGAGTAACAGAGGCTAATGCAATCTTGTGTTATCCAATTATCCAATTATCCAATTGGGCAAATTAAAAGCCTTATTCTTTATGGTAGGTTTTCCTGAGTAAGGTACTAACAAGAATGTTCATCCATCACCAGGAAAGATACAATGGTCTTTTACTTACATATATCTTGTTCTTTGGAACGACAGCTGGACAAAATCACTGACAGTAGTAATTACGTGAATTGTGTAATGCTCAAGTGCAGGCAACTTTTAAGTGACATGAGAGAGTTTGGATTGCACCATAAAAAGGTGGCAACCAAGCGAACCAGAAAAGGGGAGCAGCGCCTTAAAAATTGTGTGAAGTATGATATGGGCGCAGGCTACAGGCTGGTCACGGTTATGAATGACAGCCATCTCTTTGTCACCCATTTAGGGACCCATGATGAAACTGACCAGTGGTTTGATCGACATAAGGGTGATGATTTTACACCGGAAAATTCCAGCTATAAGTGGGAAAGGGTTGAGATACAGGAACATGAGAACAGTTCACAGTCTATAACTGGGGCAGGGTTAAGTGACGCAGATGAATATGAGGCGCAGCTTGAGGCCAAACTTAATGAATCACTCCTGCTTTCTATTTTTCAAGGCTTAAATCGTAATCGGCAGGAAGTCGCCAACGAGAATGTCTGATCTGATAGTATGATTGTCCCTATAAATATGTAGATGCGTCAGTTGGTTTTTGCATAAAAATGTAGAGTACTGCAGATGTTTTCTTCCCCCCGTTTCATCGTCCTTAGACAGTGGCCCCTGGTGTTCAAGGGACGGGGAACTGTCTACCTCATGATCTGCCTTAATATTCTTACAAGCCTTTGTGAGTAGCCTTTTTCAAGGTAGGAGCAAGATTCCTTGTCACCTATGTCTGATATCGTATTCTTAACTCGTAACTAAGAAGGGTCAAAATGCTTGTGAGGTTTGTAAAAGTGGAATATTTCTTTGTAACTATCAGCTATTATAAGGTACCTTAGGTAAATCCTGGGACTTTTATTGTATTTTTAAAATTATTTCAGCTACCTAAAGGCTGAAGAAATTACTTCAGACCTATTGAATGGGAAGAGAGGTGGGGGCGGGGGCGTCTCTACCAATCATAAATAATGACCTGAGGCAATAATGATGGATACAAAAGTACCAATGAGCAATAGTGCCATAGTGAAGGTTGCTGCCTTTATCATCATTATCGCTGGAATTAAGGCGGCAAGTTCTCTTATCGTCCCTTTTATATTGGCAATATTTCTCTCAATTATCTGTGCTCCACTATTTTTCTTTTTGAAAAATAAAGGAGTGCCGGAGATGTTAGGACTGTTGTTGATACTAGTATTCGTTGTTGGTGTCTGGACAGGAGTCGTGATTCTTGTGGGTACGTCTCTGAGTGATTTTTCTACAAACGTACCGGTCTATCAGGAGAGGCTTACCGGGATAACCCGGGAACTCTGGGGGTGGTTTGCCACCCATGGAGTAACCATAGACACATCCAGTCTTGAGGAATTGTTTAACCCTGGCAAGTTAATGATGTTGGTGGCGGGTACTCTCAATGGTCTTGGAGGAATTTTGACCAACGCCTTTCTTATCCTGCTTACCTTTGTTTTTCTCCTCTTAGAGGCGACCGGTATTTCAGATAAAATTAAAGCGATACATTGGGGCTCGAAGTCACCTGGTGTTGATTATGCAGCAATAGGAGAGGGGGTTAATCGCTATCTTGGAATTAAGACGTTAACCAGCTTTTTCACAGCGGTAATAGTGTATGTTCTGGTGCGCTCTCTGGGAATTGATTTTCCTATTCTCTGGGCATTGCTGGCCTTTCTACTCAACTTTATACCCAATATCGGTTCTATAATAGCCGCTATTCCTCCAATTCTCCTGGCCCTGATACAGTTTGGATTTGGACAGGCTTTGTTGACTGCACTCGGTTTTTTGGTCATTAACATTGGTATAGGTTCGATTCTCGAGCCCAAAGTTATGGGTCGGGGGGTTGGACTGTCGGTGCTTGTTGTATTTCTATCCCTTAGTTTTTGGGGCTGGGTTCTAGGGCCGGTTGGAATGCTGCTCTCTGTTCCTCTTACCATGGCGGTTAAGATAGGTCTGGCCAATAGTGAATCAAATCGGTGGATTGCCTTACTACTTGCTTCCAACAGGGAGGTCGCCCTGTATATAAAAAGAAAGAGTGAGGCCGGGGTGGATAAGAGTTGATCTACGGGTAAAGATGGCTTGTTGGCTTGTTGAAAGGAAGCTGGCACTTGGGACATCTATGGTAATGAAGTAATATTCACTCAGGCAAAGCACTCTCATGAACCTGTAATAATAGCAGTATTTCACCGTCGAGCTGTATCAGAAAAGTCATAACTGCCTTATCTTTCAGCTCGAAGTGATATACTATTGAAATGTTCTTCATATTCTTTTGAGATATTAAGGGAATGCGACAGTCCTGCCTGACTCTTTAATATCTTGAGCTGATTCACGTGTTACGGTATTTGTACGACATTCCAGTGGAAGCCAACACCTATACAAACCGAAGATGAAATACCATGCTAGAATTCACGCGTTAGGTTGCTCTATAGAATCTGCAAACATATCTGATGTTCTCCGTATAGTAGCACAAAGGATAGTTGCAATTTTACGAATGAGTTTAACGCCACATCTTGGAGATTGGTCGACCAGGCTATCAAAGCTCTGTCTAGAAAGAATAAATACCGTTGATGGCTTTGCGGCAACCGCTGAAGCTGACCTTGTGTCATGGTCAATAAGTGACATTTCCCCAAGTGTAGCACCGTTTGTGAGTGTTGCGATGGTTATGGGCTTTTCTTTTTCAGTCTGTTTTTTTACCTGAATTTCTCCATCAATCACAATTGCGAAAAAATCACCATCATCCCCTTCATTGAACAGGACTTCGTCCTCCATAAGGGAATGAATTTTCGCATGTTTGACTAAGATATCAATTTCATCATCCAGTAAATTGGTGAATAGCTCAAGTTGCCGAATATTTTGTCGAATTATCGAAGAAATTGTTGCCATGGGAGGGCCTCCATTATCTACTGGGTGTAGTGGTTATCTTCTAAGAATTAAAGACAGTCACTTATAAAAAACAGTCACTTCTCTTTGCCTAGTACAAGCATATGGCAGTTTTGCTCGTAAAGTCAACTTTGTCTTAGTAGTGTAATAGAGGAATCTGTGTTTAAGAGGAAATCACTGAGTGTTTAAACATGATGTTAAGAAAAAATATGGAAAGGTAGTGGGATGAGGCAACAGAGCAAAACAAAGATAGAGATACGGGGAGTTGTGATTGGTGGAGAGAAGCCATGTATATGTTTACCGCTGGTTTCACCAGAGCTTGAAGGTTTGTTAAGCGAGGCGACCGAACTTGTTCAGTGTCGTCCCGATATTCTTGAGTGGCGGGTGGATAGTTATGCAGGTTATGGAGATCAGGATCTTTGTCTGCAGGCCTTAACGCAGCTGCGTAGGGTTATAGGGGATATCCCTCTTATTTTCACCTGCAGAAGTGAAAGGGAAGGAGGAGTACAAACTCTGTCTCAAAAAAAGAGACTGAGTCTGGTCGTGGGTGCTATGGCGACAGGTTTGGTTGATATGATTGATGTTGAACTGGATAACGACGATCTGTTTCTTGATACGATTATTCAAGAGGCTAAGAGAGCAGATGTTAAACTTATACTCTCCCACCACAATTTTACTGAGACTCCCCCTGAGTCCACTATCTGTGAGGTACTCTACAGAGCCCAGGAAAGAGGGGCTGATATAGTAAAAATTGCAGTTATGCCAAACTGTTATACTGATGTGTTGACCTTACTGAGCGCCACGAACAGTTCCAGGATCGGCAATATCCATGTACCCATGATAACCATATCTATGGGACTCGAAGGTGGCGTGAGCAGGTTGGCGGGAGGGCTCTTTGGTTCCGATGTTACTTTTGCTGCGGGCAGAGAAAGTTCAGCTCCAGGTCAGCATTCAATAGATGGGCTGCGAGCGGGTATGTCTCTCTTGTACAAATAAAAAAGATAAAAGAGGAAAAGACAAAAAGAAATTTATAATTTGATCCAGGTCAAAGAAGGGTGATACAGTCTAAGGTACTATTGATTTCGAACAATGCAGAAAAGGTGCGGGGGAAACCTCGTTTTAATACCGCTTCCTTCCGGTTTTGTAATATCTAACCCCGATGAACGGGATAAGTGCCTCGAAGGTCTCACTACGTTCACTATCTGGTGGTAAGACTAAGCTTACGATTTTAAATGTAACTCCTGAGTTTCTTGCTTTTTATGACAGGCTTTCAGGAGTAAGGCACTAAGGGCTTTCAGGGCAAGAAGGATTCACTATAAAGCGGTTACACGAGCTAAAAGGAGTCATTATGTTCTGTTTTCAATGTCAAGAAGCGGCAAAAGGTACTGGTTGTACTGTCAAAGGAATGTGTGGAAAGGAAGAGTCCACCTCCAACCTTCAGGATCTTCTGATCTATGATCTTAAAGGTATTTCTGTACTGGCAAAAGGCTTAAAAGAGGCCGGCACTCCGGTTGATAAAAATGTAGGTCTGTTCCTCTCTGAGGGTCTTTTCACCACCATCACCAACGCCAACTTTGATAACGCCAGTCTTGAGAGATGGATTAAGCGCTCCCAGAAAATCAAGCAGCAGCTGAAAACACAGTATGATGCACTTCCTTCTGAAGATGATAAGGTATCAATCTTTGGAAAACTCATGCAGTTTTTGGGTATGGGAGAGAGCAGCTCACCTTCTGACAAGCTTGACGCTTCTGCTCTCTGGTTCTCCTCTGACTCATCCACTTACCAGGCAACGGCTAAAACCGTTGGTGTGCTGGCGATGGAAAATGAAGATGTACGTTCCCTGCGGGAACTCCTGATTCTTGGTTTAAAAGGAATTGGTGCCTATGCAGAGCATGCAGCTGTTCTCGGTGTTGAAAAAGAAGAAATTTATGACTTCGTCATTGAGGGTCTTGCTTCTACTACCGAAGAGCATACCGTAGATGAAATGGTAGGTCTTGTACTTAAAGCGGGTGAAGTGGCAGTAACTACCATGGCAGCGCTTGATGCAGCAAACACTGGTGCTTATGGTAACCCTGAAATTACTGAGGTTAATATCGGTGTAAGTGATAAACCTGGTATTCTTATTAGTGGCCATGATCTCAAAGACCTTGAAGAGCTTCTTGTTCAACTGGAAGGAACTGGCGTAGATGTATACACCCATGGTGAAATGCTGCCGGCCAACTACTATCCTGCGTTCAAGAAGTATGAGAGCCTCAAAGGTAATTATGGTGGTTCCTGGTTCCATCAGAACAAGGATTTTGAGGCTTTTAACGGTCCAATCCTGATGACCACTAACTGTATCATTCCTATTAAAGATACCAATAATTATAAGGATCGAATGTATACCACCGGAATGGCGGGATACCCCGGTGTTACACATATTGCCGACCGTGTGGATGGTAAGGCAAAAGACTTTTCTGCCATCATTGAACAGGCTAAAAGCTGTAAGGCTCCTGAAGAGCTTGAGACAGGTACAATTGTAGGTGGTTTTGCCCATAATCAGGTACTTGCCCTTGCGGACAAGGTTGTAGATGCAGTGAAATCCGGTGCAATTAAGCGCTTTGTTGTCATGGCTGGTTGCGACGGTCGTCAAAAAGGTCGCGGCTACTTCACTGAAGTTGCCGAGCAGTTGCCAGAAGATGCAGTGATACTCACCGCCGGTTGTGCAAAGTATAGATATAATAAGCTTAATCTTGGTGATATTGGCGGTATACCGCGGGTATTGGATGCGGGCCAGTGTAACGATAGCTACTCCCTTGCGGTGATTGCATTGAAGCTTAAGGAAGTCTTTGAGCTGGAAGATATTAATGAGCTTCCAATCTCTTTTGATATTGCCTGGTATGAGCAGAAGGCTGTGGCTGTTCTTTTAGCGCTGTTGCACTTAGGTGTTAAGGGTATCCGTTTAGGGCCCACCCTTCCCGCCTTTGTTTCCCCAACTGTACTTAATGTGCTAGTGGAAAACTTTGATATCAAGCCAATTGGAACTGTAGAAGAAGATGTAGCAGCAATGATGGCTGGAAAATAAGCTTAGGCTGAAGTTACTGTACGCTTTTAAGGGCAACCGATGTATTCGGTTGCCCTTTTTATTGTGTTTCAAAAGGGAAATGTTGTTTCAGGTTTCACTCTGCTTTATATTGTGCTGGCACATCAACTGTATCCACAGATCAAAAAAACACACAAGGGTTTGTAATGACTGAAGAAGCATGTAATCCTGATGAAGAGATGACAAAGCCGGGTCGTACAGGACTAAAAAGGGTTTTCTGGGCTGGCTACTATTCCTATCGTGGTATACGCGCAGCGTTGAAAAATGAGGCTGCATTTCGCCAGGAACTCGCCTTAATGCTGATCCTTTTTCCCTTGGCATTTTGGTTGGGGGAGACTGTTGAACAGCAGCTGTTACTTATTGGTCCCTGTGTACTTGTTGTTGTGGTTGAACTTATAAATTCCGCTATAGAAGCAGTTGTAGATAGGATTGGCTCTGAGAGACATGTCTTATCTGGACAGGCTAAAGATATGGGATCAGCTGCAGTTTTTTTTAGTTTGTCTCTTGTGGTTATAAGTTGGGGGCTTATAGGCTGGAGTCGTTTTTTTACCTGAGATTAAAAATATTGAGCGTTGTTGTTCCGATAATTTCTGCCAACTGCTCTGGGGGGATCTGTTTAAGCCTAGCCAGTTCATACAGGACTTCCGGTAGATACTGAGGAAGGTTGGGACCTGTGTCTTTACCTGAAACCAGCATATCGGGACTATCTGTCTCAAGGATAATGGAATGAACGGGGACTTCGTTTACCATCATCCGTATTTTTTTAGCCCTGTCATAGGTTATTGCACCTCCAACTCCAATTACGAAGTTAAGCTCAATATATTGCTCAGCCTGCTGGAGACTGCCGTTAAAGGCGTGTACGCTCCCTCCGTTCGTAAAGTGTTTTCTTTTAAGGGTTGCAAGAACTTCGTTATGGGCTTTTCGTACATGCAGGATGATTGGAAGACCAGTGCGGCTTGCAATATCTAGTTGTTGCTCAAATAGAAGCTGTTGATCTTTCTTCTTCTCTCTTCCATAAAAGAAATCAAGACCGATTTCTCCAATTGCAACTATTCGGTTTTCTTCACATAATTTTTCAAGAAGTACAAGGTCAGGGTTACGGTGCTCTTGCATAAAGAGTGGGTGTAAACCTACAGCGCAGTATCTCCCTTCTTTTGTTGAGCCAAGTGCTAAAATCTCTTTCCACTGGGCGGCAACAACGCCTGGAATGATATAGCCCTCTACACCAACTCTTTTGGCATCAACGAGTACCGTACCTAATTGGGTAGCGAGTTTTGGATGGTTGAGGTGGCAGTGGCTGTCGATGAGGTTCATATGGGTATTGTACCCTATACCACGTAAAACAACAGTGACATATTAATAACATTGTAACTACCTGATGTAGTGTGCTACCGTTTGTAAAGGGTTGTTTTTTTAGAGTGGATAGGGAATTTTTTATAATACAGGAAAAGGTGCAAAATGGGCTCTGTTTTTCTCGATGGAAATGAAGCAGTTGCACGTGCCGCCATGGCTGCAGGTTGTAACTTTTTCGCAGGTTACCCCATTACACCTGCTACCTCAATATTTCACCACATGCTCGATTTCCTCCCTCCAGCAGGTGGAGTTTGCCTTCAAGGAGAAGATGAGATCGCCTCCATAGGTTGTTGTCTGGGAGCAGCTGCAGGTGGAGCCAGGGTAATGACAGCCACCTCAGGGCCAGGAATGAGCCTTTTTAGTGAGCAGATTTCCTTTGCCATTGGGGCTGAAATTCCGATAGTGATTGTGGATGTACAACGTTTAGGACCTTCCACAGGATCGGCCACTAAGGGAGCAGATGGGGACATTCAGTTTCTCAGGTGGGGGAATAGTGGCGGCCTGCCTGTAATTGTTCTTGCCCCTGAAAATGTGCGAGAAGCTTTTTCGCTGACGATACAAGCATTCAACCTTGCACAACGGTATCACTGTCCTGTTTTCATCGCCTCCAATAAAGAGTTGGCCATGACCCGTGAAAGCATTGATATTGATGATTTGCAGGTACAGGGTGTGCCACTGCCTCCCGTCCCTGGTAAAGAACAACTCTTTAGACTCACCTCGTCTACCCATGGCAGGGACAACTACATAACCACTGATACGAGGGTAATAGAAGACGTAGTTGATGGACTTGCCCATAAGCTTGAGACAGTAACTGATGAACTGTCACCAGTTGAATTTGCAGGTGATGGGGAGGAGGGTATTCTGCTTGTAGTATATGGGGTAACAGCCCGCGCTGCACGGGAGGCTGTTTCAGTGTTACAAGAAGAAGGACAACGGGTAGCTCTCATGGTGATTAAAACACTCTTTCCCGTTCCTGAAAAAGTAATCGCACTGGCAGTGCAGAATAGAGAGAAGGTGGTCGTGATAGAGATGAATCTGGGACAATATGTTCGTGAGATACGAAGATTAGCAGGTACGGTTCCTGTTCACTTCTTTGGTCAGATGAATGGGGAGTTGATCAGTCCGGAGACCATTGTCAGGGAGGTTGGTACATGAGGTCACTTCTTAACAGTAAAAGACCTCTGTTGTTCTGTCCGGGATGCGGACACGATCATATTGTCAAGGCGGTGGATCAGGCTGCTCAGTCTTTGGATTTAAAGGGGGAGCAACTTGTAATTGTAAGTGATATTGGTTGCTCAGGCCTATTTGATACGTTTTTTAACTGCCATGCTATCCATGGTCTCCATGGCCGTGCTCTGACCTATGCCACCGGCTTAAAGATGGTGCGCCCTGAGCTTATAGTACTGGTTGTGATGGGAGATGGTGGTCTTGGCATAGGTGGAGCCCATGTACTGGCAAGTTGCAGGAAAAATCTCGATATAACACTACTGGTACTCAATAACTTTAACTACGGTATGACCGGAGGACAGTGTTCAAGCACAACACCAGCATCGGCTCAAAGTGCTTCAAATTTTTTGAACACTCTTGAAGCACCACTTGATATCTGCACAGTCGCAAGTGCCTCAGGCGCACTCTTTAAAGAGAAAGCATTGGCAAATGATTCAGAGTTGCACACAACAATTGCGCGGGCTATTGAGTTTCCAGGCTTTGCTCTTCTTGATATCTGGGGGCTTTGCCCAGGCAGGCATCTGAAAAAGAATCCAATGACATCTTCCCAGTTAAAGGCTGAAATGGTGAAGACTGAAAATAGAAGTCAAATGAACAACCATGGAGCAAGACAGGAATATGGTGCTCAGTACAGGCTGGCAGCGAACAAGGCTGGGCGACCACAACCGCTTAATGAAATAGAGGTGGTGGCAACACCTCGTATTCAAAAGAGGTCTGAGATTGTTATTTTAGGGGCCGCTGGTCAGTTTATTAATACAGTTGCAGAGATAGTGAGCCTTGCAGCAATGAGTAGTGGTGTCTTTGTAACCCAGAAAAACGATTATCCAATCACAGTACTACGCGGACATTCAGTTGCTGAATTAGTATTTGATCTGGAGGCAGTTGGGTATACAGGAATGACTAGCCCAACGGTTGTGTTATGTGTAGCTCAGGAGGGTATTGAGAGACGAAAATCTCTTTTTGAAAAACTGGATAAAAAGACCACAATTTTATCATGGCCAGGTCTACACATTCCTCCTACCAAGGCAGAAGTAAATAAAATCTCTCTGGGCGGTATGAAGGTGAAGAAAACGCAGAGAGGTTTGGTACTTATAACAAAACTTGCCGAGATGAAGCTGGTTATTGAACCAGCTACCTTGAAAAAGGCAATTACTATAAGATATTCTGGAAAGATGTGTGACCAATCCATTGAATTGGTAAATCAACTACTTTCGTATACTGCTTCTACTTCGTTAGATTAAACTGTTACAGGATCTCTTGAAAAGAGTTCACAGCGGTTTTTGCCGAGTTTTTTGGCGTGGTACATGGCGACATCGGCATTTCGTATCAAAATATCCGGATCACTTCCATGGTCAGGGGCTATTGAAACCCCAATTGTGACACTGATATTAAAGGTCTTGTTCTTTGCCTGTATACATGCAAGCACTGTGGTACATATCTTATCTGCAACTCTGAGGATGTCCTCTGAACCATGATTTTCAGGTAACCCGATAATAAATTCATCTCCACCCCATCTGCATATGAGATCGGATTCCCGCAGGCAGGATTGTAAGGTTTTGCCAACCTCAGTGAGCAGAGCATCGCCAACATCGTGGCCGTGGGTGTCATTTACAGATTTAAAATTATCCATATCGAGAAACAGTACCCCCACTTTTTGATCATTACGGATTGCCTGTTTCAGGTTTTGCAACAGCAGATCATGGAAGAGCCTTCTGTTGGGTAAGCCCGTAAGCGCGTCATGGTAGGCCATAAATTGAAGTTGTTTTTTTGCCCTGGTGATATCAGTGATATCGTGGAGCGATACGACTGCACCAATTTTATCTGAACCGTCATACAGCATGGACTGGCCATTTACTCTTAAGGTATGCTGTTTCTTGGTCGCGGTTGTGATAACAACTTCCTGGTTATCCACAATTTCACCACTGAGGGCTTTTTGTAGCGGGCAATCACTGCCAGTAAGAGGTGTGGTTCCATCATGGGCAAACTGGTTTAGTTCGCTAATGTCTATACCAATGGGATCTGTAGTTGTGTAGCCATATAACTCACGTCCAGCGAAGTTCATGAGGTTTATTTTTCCCCTGGAGTTGCAGGCAACAATGCTATCATGGACGTTTTCGATAATTGCTTTTTGAAATATTTGTTGTTTTTCAATTTTGATTTGTGCCTGTTTTAAAGGCGAGATATCCAAAAAATACCAGACACGGCCAAGGTATTTTCCAAAGCTGTGTACCGGGTAGGTGTGTCTGTAGAGGATTCGTCCATCTTTTAGCTCTATTTCATCTGTCCCGACTTCAGTCTGGTTGTTGTAGAGGGACTCGACCTTTGCGATAAAACCTGCTGGATCCACAAGTTTATCAACGACAAACCTAAGGCTTGTCTCTTCATCACGTGAGGCCTGCACTTCTTTTGGAATACCCCATATATTAATAAATTCATCGTTAAAGGAAAGCATCTCCATCTTGTCATTGACCATCAGAATACCACCGGGATTGTGCTGGTACTGAGCTTCAAGGATAGCTGCATGTTGACACAGTTCGCCACAGCCTGCACTCCATGAATCCTGCTGGTTTATGAGGAATATAACGTCATTGCCTTCATTGCGCGAAGCGCTGATTGTAATTTTTTGCTGATTGGTATCAGTGAGATGGATGGTGGTACTGTGTTTTGTTGGTATTGTAGAGATGTTCTGGAAAAAACGTAAAAATAGATCCTTGTCGTCTGCTTGGAGAAATGAAGTGAACAGCGTTTGTGTTTTGGGAAGTTCTTCCCAGCCAAAGAGATTGTCCGCTCCCCTATTGCTGTTTAATATTTTGGCGTCAGCGTTGAGATGCAGAGCCGGTACAGGCAGGTTATAAAAAAAATCCATAATCACGTATTGGGTTAGAGTGGACTATCACGCACAACTTAATTGTGCGAATTCTTTTCTAAATTCAACTGACTGGATGTGTAGAATAAATCACATTAATGTGACAATGTAATAGAATACACCTGATTGGTAGGAAATGGCAATAAAATGATGCTCTTTATAAGCAAAAGGGGGGATTTTGTTACCTGGGTTAATTTGCCCAAAGGTTTTTTACGCTATATGGTGATCCGGGAGGCGCAAAATACGCACCATCCAAAAAACGATGGTCGCGATCAAGCTCACTAAGGGCGGTCATATCGCCATCAGTTATCTTCAGACGGGAGGCTTCAAAGTTCTCTCGCAGCCTTGTAGGGTGGGTGGATTTTGGAATAACAACGGTACCCCGTTGTAATCCCCAGGCAAGAACAATCTGGGCTGGGGTCGCCTGGTATTTGGCTGAAAGATCAGTTATAAGAGGGTGTCGCAGGATATCAAACCCTTTGATCTCTTTTCTCTGTGCTGAACCTAAGGGGGAGTAGGCAGTGAGGTGCACTCCTGTTTCCTGACAGTGACGAACCATTTCAGCTTGTTGCAAAAGGGGGTGTAGCTCGATTTGATTAACAAAGGGTTGTATCGATGCCTGGGACTGCAGTTCTTTGAGTCTTGGGATACTGAAATTTGAGACTCCAATGTGGTTGCATAACCCCTTTTTTACCATCTTTTCCATGGCACGCCAGGTCTCAATGATGGGCAGCTCTTCTAGGGGGATAAACTGCTCAGGTTTTTTGGGAAAGGTGATATCAGCGCGAAAGGCGACGGGCCAATGGATGAGGTAGAGATCAAGGTAGTCGAGTTGCAGGTTTTTGAGACTGCGTTCAAGGGCTGGCCGAACATGTTTTGGCGCGTGAGCATTATTCCATAGTTTTGAAGTTACCCAAATCTCCTGGCGCGTGACTGTTGTATCCTTGATGGCGCCGAGAAGTGCGACACCAATATCTTTCTCATTGTTGTAGATTGAGGCGCAATCGATATGACGGTAGCCTGTTTCCAGGGCTGTTTTTACAGCAGCCTCGACCGCACCTTTTTTCGATTTCCAGGTACCAAGGCCCATGGAGGGTATTGTGGTCAATCCACCTGTCGGTTTTACTGTCATAGCTACCCGGTTAACAAGATATCAGTGAGGTCGCTTTTCACATCAATAGGTCTTTGGGTGGAAACAGGCGACCTGACATCCATCAACTTCCACAAGTTCCGGAGCCTCCTTGGTACACTTTTCTGTCATCGATGGACAGCGTGGATGGAAGGTACAGCCGGATGGCGGGGCTATGGGTGATGGGAGTTCGCCTCTCAGGACAATCCTCTCCTTGTTTCTAAAAGGGTCAGCCACGGGTGTTGCGGACAATAGGGCCCGGGTATAGGGGTGGCGCGGCTTACTGAAAATATCATCTCTTAAGCCAGTTTCAACGGGTTTACCCAGGTACATGACCATAACTTCATCGGCAATATGTTTCACCACTGACAGATCATGACTGATGAACATATAGGCCAGATCAAATGTATCCTGCAGGCTGGCAATAAGATTGAGGATTTGGGCCTGGATAGATACGTCGAGGGCAGAAACAGGTTCATCAAGGACAATGATCTGCGGGTTGAGCATCAGGGCACGGGCAACAGCAATCCGTTGACGTTGACCACCTGAGAACATATGAGGATACCGATCATAATGTTCAGGACGGAGGCCCACAAGGCTGATCATTTTAAGGGCCGCTTCCCTTCGTTCTTCCTTGGACTTGTTTGTGTTAACAAGAAGCGGTTCTTCAAGGGAATGGCCTATTTTTTGCCTCGGATTCAGTGAACCATAAGGGTCTTGAAAAACGATTTGCACTTTCTGACGGAAACTCTGGTGGGTGGAGGAGCTCGCGTTTGCAACATCCTCGCCACCAATGTTCAGTGTGCCGGCTGTAGGTGTCTCGATCATGGTTACGAGACGTGCCATTGTGGACTTACCACAACCAGATTCTCCGACGATGGCAAGGGTTTTACCTTTTTTCAGTGTAAAACTTGCGCCGTCAAGCGCCTTGAGTATGGCTGGAGACTTGAAGGTTCCCCGGTCTATTTGGTAGTGACGCTTTAAATCCACTGCTTCGAGTACTACTTCACCGCTCATGCCTTCACCTCGCCTGGATAATTAGTCGGTTTTCCATCCACAACCGGGTAGTGGCATAGGGATCTACCAAGTTCATGCTTTGCCGGTACAGGTGGTTCTTTGCGACATTTGTCAGTTGCGTACTCACAACGGGGCGAGAAGAGGCAGCCTTGAGGTTTATCAAACTGACCTGGGACAACTCCTGCGATGGATGGTAGAATCTTAGATTCCGAGCGTTCGGGCAGGGAGTTGAGCAGTGCCTGGGTATATGGGTGGTGCGGGTTGGAAAAAAGCCCCTTAACCGGCTGTTTTTCAACCTGCTGACCAGCATACTGTACAACAACACGTTCAGCCGTTTCTGCGACCACTCCCATGTCATGGGTAATAAGAACGAGGGACATGCCCTTTTCTTTTTGCAGCTTTAAAAGCAGGTCAAGTATCTGTGCCTGGATGGTCACATCAAGGGCTGTGGTTGGTTCGTCGGCAATCAGGAGTTGGGGATCGCAGGAAATAGCCATTGCGATCATCACCCGCTGGTTCATTCCACCAGAGAGTTGATGAGGGAAGGCGGAAAGTCGTTTTTGTGGCTCAGGAATACCCACCAGATCGAGAAGATCAATGGCCCTTTTCTTTCTCTGGGCCCGGTTCATGCCGAGATGGATTTTTAATGACTCGGTTAACTGGAAACCAACTGTGAAACAGGGATTAAGGCTGGTCATCGGTTCCTGGAAGATCATCGCCATCTTTGAACCGATAATCTTTCGTAGTTCAGCCTTTGGGATGGTTTTCAGGTCCTGACTATCAAAGGAGAGCTTATCGGCTGTAACCGTTGCTGTCCATGGAAGCAGCCCCATAAGAGCAAGCATGGCAACGGATTTACCAGATCCAGACTCTCCAACGACGGAGACAATTTCTCCGGGCTCAATATGGAGTGATACCCGATCCACCGCTGTAAATTGACCGCCTGCAGTCTGGAAAGAGACGGTAAGATTTTCTATTTCAAGTAATGGCATGTGCAATTATGATCGTTTGAGTTTCGGATCCAAGGCATCCCGTAGACCATCACCCATAAGGTTAATGGCAAGAACAGTGGTCAGAATGGCAACACCGGGGAAGGTGACAACCCACCAGGCCCTGAGTATGAATTCTCTGGCCTCCGCGAGCATCGTTCCCCACTCGGGAGTCGGTGGCTGTGCACCCATTCCAAGAAAACCAAGTGCGGCAGCATCGAGGATGGCTGTTGAAAAGCTAAGGGCAGCCTGGACGATGAGTGGCGCCATGCAGTTGGGTAGGATGGTGATAAACATCAGACGCAGGGTTTTAACACCGATAACACGTGCTGCGGTTACATAATCCTTTGTCATTTCAGAAAGTACCGCAGCCCTTGTCAGTCGAACATAGTGGGGTTGCTGTACAATGGCGATGGCGATCATTGCATTAATCAGACTGGGTCCTAAGATAGCCACAAGCACCAGGGCCAATAGGAGACTTGGAAAGGCGAGGACCACATCCATTATTCGCATAATGAAGGTATCAACCTTGCCCCTGAAAAAGCCTGCAATAAGACCGAGTATCACCCCGACCACCAGCGACACAGATACGACAATGCAGCCGATAAAAAGGGAGAATCTGGAGCCATATATGAGCCTTGAGAGCATGTCTCGACCGATGGCATCAGTGCCTAAGGGAAATTTTAATTCACCACCGGTTTGCCAGAATGGCGGTTGAAGTAAGGCGTCCCGGTACTGTTCGTTGGGAGCATGTGGAGCAATAAAGTCAGCGAAAAGAGCGATCAGAACAATGCCGATGAAAAAAAACAGGCCAATGACGGCCCCTCGATTTTCACTGAAATATGACCAGAATTCAATAAGAACAGCCCTGTATCCGGTTGGGCGATCATCAACTATTTCTTCAACTTCTAAAGTTGTCTCAGTCATTATGAGTCCGTATGACGAATTTGTGGATTAATTAATCCGTAAAGCAGATCAACAGCTAGGTTAACAAGCATGACAATGGCAGCAATGAGGAGCAATCCTCCTTGAACTGCGGAATAATCACGTCTGAAGATCGAATCGACCATCCATTTTCCAATACCGGGCCAGGAAAAAATGGTTTCTGTTAGAATTGCCCCGGCAAAAAGAACTCCGACCTGGAGACCAATAACAGTTATAACTGGAATCAATGCGTTACGAAGGGCATGAAATCCAATAACCCGTTGTGGTCCAAGTCCTTTGGCTTTTGCCGTGCGGACATAGTCTTCACTGAGTACCTCAAGCATGGCTGACCTTGTCTGTCTTGCGATGACCGCAAGGGGGATAGTGCCAAGTACAACTGCTGGAAGTATTAAGTGAGAAACGGCAGAACTAAAGGCACCTTCTTGACCGGAGAGGAGACTGTCAATGAGCATAAACCCTGTCACAGGCTCAAAGTAATACAGCAAAGAAATACGTCCGGAAACGGGAGTCCAGCCAAGGATACCTGAGAAAAAAATGATCAGCAGAAGTCCCCACCAGAATATCGGCATAGAATAGCCCGCAAGGGCACCGGTCATCACCGTATGGTCAAAAGTTGATCCTCGTTTGGTTGCTGCAATCATTCCAGCCGGAAGTCCAAAAAGGATTGCGAGGAACATTGCGCATACAGAGAGTTCAACTGTTGCAGGAAAGAGCGCGCCAAATTCTTCGAGTACCGGTTTTTTGGTGATTATAGATGTGCCAAAATCGCCATGGGCCAGGTCTTTTAGATAATAACCGTATTGGACAAGAATCGGTTTATCGTAACCCATTTCTGCCATGAGTATGGCATGTCGCTCGTCACTCATGCCGCGTTCACCAGCCATGAGCATGACAGGATCCCCTGGCAGAAGACGGATGAAAATAAAAGCGACGAGGGTAACACCAAAAAATGTTGGGAGGATAACACCCAGTTTTTTTATAAAATAAAGAAACATGTATGAGTTCTCAGGGAAAGATATCAGCAAGAAAAGGCCGGGTAGTTTCCCACCCGGCCTCTGGTTCAGCTAAGAATCCTATTTCAGATCAACACCATAAAAGATGTGTCCGCCGAAAGGATCGATACGGAAATCAACAACTTCTTTACGTACTGGTTCAAAAACAACTGAGTGAGCAATGGTGGCCCATGGAGCCTGCTCTTTGAAGATAACCTGAGCTTCTTCGTACAGCTTGGTACGCTCGGCTGGGTCAGCTACGATTTTTGCTTTCTGGATAGCATCTTCAAATGGCTGATGACACCATTGTGCACGGTTTGCAGCACCTACTCCATCACAACCAAGAAGTACGGCCATGAAGTTATCTGGATCTCCATTATCTCCGGTCCATCCAAGAAGGACAGCACCGTCACGATCCAGGTCTTTAGAGCGCTTGAGGTACTCACCCCACTCGTAAGAAACGATCTCTACCTTTACGCCAACCTCAGCAAAATCAGCCTGAAGTAGTTCTGCCATACGTCTGGCATTTGGGTTGTAAGGACGTTGAACAGGCATTGCCCAGATGTTCATTTTCAGGTCTTTAACGCCTTCAGCTTCTAGAGCTGCTTTGGCTGCAGCTGGATCATAAGTATCATCTACAACAGCTTCATTATAAGACCAGATAGTTGGTGGAATTGGATTCTTTGCTTCTTTTCCAGCACCCTGGAAGACTGCTTCAATGATTGCTTTTTTGTTGATTGCTTTGTTAAGAGCTTTACGAACTTTGACATTATCAAATGGAGCAACCTTGGTGTTGTACGCCATGTAACCAACATTCAGACCTTCTTTTTCAAGAAGATTGATGTCAGCGTCTTTTTTCATAGCTGCAAGATCAGCTGGGTTTGGGTATGGCATTACATGACACTCACCGGCTTTAAGCTTCTGGTAACGAACAGATGCGTCAGGTGTGATTGCAAATACTAAATTATCAATAGCTGCTTTGCCCTGCCAGTAATCAGGATTGGCTTTGTAACGAATAACTGCATCTTTTTGATACGCAACGAGTTGGAAAGGTCCTGTTCCTACAGGCTCAAAATCGATGGTTTCGGGAGTACCAGCTTTCATCATGTTATCAGCATACTCAGCTGAGAAGATTACTGCGAAATCCATCCCAAGGTTTGCGATCATTGGTGCTTCAGGACGATTAAGTATAAATTTTACTGTATAGTCATCAACCTTAACGATGTCTTTAATAAGAGTTTGCATGGACATGCTGTTGAAGTACTCATAGGAAGCACCACCAACTTTGTGGAATGGGTGCTCTGCATCAAATTGTCGCATGAATGTGAAAACGACATCGTCTGCGTTAAAATCACGGGAAGGTGTAAATGCTTTAGTTGTGTGAAATTTTACGCCGTTACGAAGATGAAAGGTGTATTCAGTGCCGTCCTCAGAAACATCCCAGCTTTCTGCTAGACCTGGAACTACTTTGGTTGTTCCCCTTTCGAACTTAACAAGACCATCATAAATCTGTCTAGAAGATGCATCAAAGGTTGTTCCTGCGGTGTAAAATGCTGGGTTAAAACCCTCTGGGCTACCTTCGGAACAGTAGACCAAGGTCTTGCCAGCACCACTTGCATTCATTGACGCCAGTAGTAAGGTGGCACCGCAGAAAGCCGAAATCAGATTCTTCGTTTTAATCATAGTCCTAATCTCCTCTTTTTATTAATAGCAGACCCCCCATTGATGCCATGGTCCGCAGTTTGACATCCCTATATGTAAACACCAGGTTGGCTTTTTTGTCGACCATTAGTGTAAACAGTACGCATACTAGACGTTTATATATAAATAGTAAAATAGAATTAACTATTTTTGGTAATAATGAACTGATTCCTGTTTTTCAATCTTTCCAGCTTGAATATGGGTTATTGACGAGGTTAGCGTTGTAGTATCGCGCGTCCCCTGTCACTTCTTTCCCGATCCACTCAGGAATATCAAAGGCTTGATCAATACTTTCCAGTTCGATCTCTGCAAAGATGAGTCCTTTGTTTTCTCCTTTAAAAACGTCAACTTCCCAGATAAACCCTTCATGTGGGATCTTGTATCTTGTCTTTTCAATAAGTGGTTTATGGCAGAGTTGCTCAAGCATTTCTTTGGCATCTGTGTAGGGAATGTCATACTCAAATTCCAGTCGCTTCCCATCTACAGTGGGTCCCTTGACAGTGATAATACCCCGCTCACCTATGGTGCGGATTCTTAGACTTGGGCTATTTCCAGAGCTAAGGTAGCCCTGGCAATATTCTTTCCCCTCTCCAAGATTTTTCCAGCTATCATTACTTATAAGGAATTTTTTCTCTATTTCATGTCCCATATGGGTCTCCTGTATGACCGTTTTGACGTCGTTTTTTGGCAACTTCAATTGCAGAATAATTCAGGGTGGCGTGCACCGTTAAGACAGGGAAGAGCAGAGCAATTGCAAAGATATTGATGATGGGAATCATACTGATAAGTGCTGGTAAAACACCAATTCGAAATGATGGACTACTGTGGGTGTACAGCCAGTTGATCTTTCTTCTCAGCCCCCACCTGCGCCTTGAAGCCGGGTAGTCGATGAACATGAGCGCTGAGTAGTAGGTATAGAGTAAAAATACGGCAACCTGGCCAATTGCCGGTATAAAATTGATAAAGAGGGCAACGATAGTAATCAGAATACCGAAACAGGCGATTTTAACTCCCTCAAAGATATCAATGAATATGCCAGAGAGGGTAAAGGCAGCATCCGGGTCGAAGTCTTTACCAGCATGGATGCGTTCAGCAGAGCTGCTAAGAAAGGCGTAACCGGGCGTTGTCAGGGTGTAGGCCACAAGAAAAGCCAGGTAAAAAGAAAGAATTTTCGCAACAAGGTTATACAGCCAATGACCTGCAACAAAGGCCTTATTTTGTATCCAGCCAAGTATGGTGCCGGGGTCAGCGCTTCCGGTAAGGAACTGCGCCCCCAGGTCATCAAGAAAATCAATGGCGAATTGATATCCGACCCATGTGAGGAGGATAGTGAGAATGACGAGGAGAGAACTCCAGGCAAAAAGACGCTTGCGGCTGAGTATTAGCCATAGACTACGGGACATTGGTTGCCATGGGGCGACCGGCCCATGGGCGACATGGTGTTGCTTTTCCATCATATTTATTGGTATAACGACTCAGTTATGTTGAACTTCTTTAAATTATGCTTTGGTTTTTTACATTGTTGTAATGTTTTTTTCGGAGACCAATGCGCCAAACCTCATAGATGATAGGTATTTTTACTCATCTGTAAAGGTTTGCTTACTCTCTTTTCTACAACTTGACCACGTTCTGATTATGAGTCTTACAGGTAAAAAGAAAAATAAAACTGTCTATGTCTGCCAGCAGTGTTCCTATAAAAGTTTAAAATGGCTAGGTAAGTGCCCGGAATGTGGAGAGTGGGAGACTCTTATTGAAGAAGTGGTTACTCCATCAGGAGCAAGCGTCGTTGCAGCAGGAAAACCGGTTCCACTCCATCTTGCTCCCGATGGAGATGAAGAACGAATGCGAACAGAGATTGAAGAACTTGACCGGGTTTTAGGAGGGGGGGTGGTTCCAGGTTCTGTTATTCTCATTGGTGGCGAGCCCGGTATTGGTAAATCAACGCTTATCCTGCACCTTCTTGAATCTATTGCTAAAAATAAGAACAACGTACTGTATGTCTCAGGAGAAGAGTCTGCAAGACAGATAAAAATGCGCGCCAACCGACTCGGGGCCATTCACCCGGGAGAATTTCTAGCCACAGAAAACGGGGTTGAGCAGATTATAGCCATGGCCAAAGAAATGCGGCCGGCGCTTCTTGCAGTAGACTCCATTCAGACCCTGACATGTGCAGAAGTCGCCTCCTCCCCTGGCTCAGTGACCCAGGTACGAGAGTCTGCATATAAACTTCTGGGTTTTGCCAAAAGCGAAAATATTCCTGTAGTACTCGTCGGTCACGTCACCAAGGACGGGGCCATAGCCGGACCCAAGGTGCTTGAACATATGGTTGATACGGTCCTTTATTTTGAGGGGGATCGAAGCCATGTGTTTCGTATTTTACGCACGGTAAAAAACAGGTTTGGCTCCACCAACGAGATCGGAGTTTTCGAGATGAAGGAAGAGGGGTTGGTTCAAGTATCTAACCCTTCAGAAATATTTTTGGCAGAACGGCCCCTTAATGAGCCGGGATCGGTTGTATTACCCAGTGTGGAAGGTACCAGACCGATTCTGGTGGAAGTCCAGGCTCTGGTCAGCCCGACAAATCTTGGAACGGCGCGGCGGACAGCAATCGGGGCAGATCAACAGCGTTTATCACTGCTCTGTGCGGTTCTTGAAAAGAAGGCTGGACTTGATATGTATGGCCATGATGTTTTCTTAAATATTGCTGGTGGTATGCGGATTGACGAGCCGGCGCTTGACCTTGGTGTGGTCTGTGCCCTCGCGTCCAGTCTTCTTGAAAAGACGATTCCATCCAACACCGTTGTTTGCGGTGAGGTGGGTCTTGCGGGGGAAATACGGGCCGTAGGCCAGATAGATGTTCGAGTCCGGGAGGCGGAAAGGCTCGGGTTTTCCCGTATTATTCTGCCGAGCAGTAACAAGGAGAGACTCAACTGGAAACCACGCATTGAGCTTGTGGGTATTTCCAATATGCACCAACTGATGGATATTGTCTTCAGGTAAAATGGCTGGTACTAGTATGATTACAGAGGAATTTGTGATAAATTGACAACAGTAACCTCGAAATGTAGGTAAAAAAAACTGCTAAAGGAGCAATTATGTCTGACTCTCACCATGAGCATCATGAAGACCATAGTGTTAATGTGAAGATCGCCATATTTTTTGTAGCTGTCATAGCTGTAATTACTTTTATTGGACTGATTAATTAGGACATGAACAGTTTGGGGCAGCTCTTCTTTTAGAGGATATGTTGTGAAATCGAGCGTGAAATTCTGGAAGATATTGAGACAAGGGTAACAATGCAGAAAGATGGACCAGTAAGAGAGGTTGTGATTTTGATGGCGGATATGGTCCAGTATTCGCAAATATCATCTGGTATGACACCTGTAGAAATCCGTGATTTTCTGGTGAGTTACCATGACCGTATTCATGAAATCATAGATAGCGAAGATAATTTCCCCTTAGACAGCGAGTCTTCAGCGGGAGATGGCAGCTTAATGATTTTTGATAAGCGGGAGGGTGAAGACCGAGCTGGAGTCTGTACCAGGGCCTTGCATGCTGCATTGCAGATGGCAGAGGCCATTGAGGAAGGGTCCCTTGCGCCTACCCGTATGGGCATCTTACTTGGAGAGATCACAGAGGCACAGATTGGTACTAAGATGGCTAAGTTTGGAGCCAGTTTTGCTGTAGCTAACCGCTTGGAAGAGTTGTGTGGTTATTTTGGTACAACCCTGCTTATGGACCGGGAGGTCGCACGGTATCAGAAAGGATATGAGAAGGATATTATCAACATGGCAAAGGTCAGTTTGACCAGCGTGTTGCATCCGATGAATATCTTCACCATCTATAAACCGGGCGTCCATTGCAATACTGATATTGATCAGGAAAAACTGCGTAGATTTATCTCCATGAAAAATGAGGCCATGGAGTTCTTCTGTGGCAATCTGCAACTGGGGATTATTCCTGATTTTCCACTTGTTCGTGATGAGTTGCTGGTCGCTCAGCGATATTTTAAAGAGCTCAACGGTAAAGCGGATGCCGGGATTGAGAGAATTTTAGAATACATCAGAGAAACCCCTTTTCCAGAGAGTGACTTTGACCGTCGTGGTATGAAGCTCATGGAAAAAAAGCGTGACTCCCTTGGTGAGCGATTATTCCACCTGTCTAAAGAACTCTTAAAGGCAATGGATCCTGATTTTTATCAGGCTCTGGTTGTCGATACCGCTTGGGAGCGGTTCTTTAAGCTTGAGTGGAAAAAAGCGGGGGAGGTCATTATCGAGATTGATAGCGTCCCAGATGGTATCTATTACCTTGATTCCGGGACTGCAGAAACATTCAATATGAATGATGAACTGCTCTCAACCATGGAGTCAGGTATGATTTTTGGTGAGATGGCATATTACGCAAAAGAAAAACGTCGTACTGCAACAGTGAAGGCTAAGTCGGATGTTGTTTTGAGAAAAATATCCACCCAGGACTTTGAAAAACTGCCAATAATCATCAAAATATTTGAACGAATTGCCAGGTCCAGACGGCAGGAAATTGTTATGGATCCAACGCGGCCTGAGGATAAAGCAGCATCACCATCCACCTGAGAGTCTCAGATGAATGGTGAGTTGGATTTGTTCTAATTATTTAGTTCCAAGTACGATATAGGTGGCAAAATTACCTGATCGAACCCGTAATAGAATTTTCCCTGATTCTTCTGCATTGCCTAAGACTTCGCGCAGGTCTTTGAGAGTATTAACAGGAACCCTGTTTATCTCTTCAACAAGTTGACCCGGTTTCATACCCGCTTTAGCGGCAGGACTTCCCTGTTCAACATTGCTGACAATAAGGCCACTTTCCACTTCATATTCAAAACGTTCCGCCAATTCTTTTGTGAGTTCTTGAAGGGTGAGGCCGTAGTCTTCAAGAGATTGAAGGTTCTTATTACTTGCCTGCTGATTAAAATCAGATGGTTGCTCACCGATAGTGACCTGAATTTTCTTTTCTCTTCCATCACGGATGACAAGCAGTACCGTCTTACTGTTCGGAGAAATGAGTGCTACCCGGTTACGCAGATCGGATACGTCATCAAGTACAGTGCCGTCGAGCTCAATGATAACATCCCCTCTTTTAATACCTGCTGCACTGGCTGGTGAGTCTTTTTGTACCTCGCTCACCAGAATTCCACCAGCCTGCTTGAGACCAAAAG
Source organism: Desulforhopalus glucosivorans (assembly GCF_054397165.1). NCBI lineage: Bacteria > Pseudomonadati > Thermodesulfobacteriota > Desulfobulbia > Desulfobulbales > Desulfocapsaceae > Desulforhopalus > Desulforhopalus glucosivorans. The sequence goes on along the minus strand of NZ_AP044854.1, from coordinate 4,402,653 downwards.
AATCAGCAAGGTCTTTATCGACATTCTGAATGACGACACCGAGCCAGCCCCGGGTGACTTTTCCGTATTCCTTGAGCTGTTTTTCTATGGATTTTGCCATGTTAATCGGAATAGCAAACCCTATACCCATGTAACCACCGGTTCTTGAAAAAAGAGCAGTGTTGATGCCCACAGCCTCACCCCGTGCATTAATGAGTGGGCCTCCACTGTTACCTGGATTAATCGCAGCATCGGTCTGGATGAAATTTTCATACTCGTTGATGCCGACACTGTTTCTACCGGTGGCACTGACAACCCCCACAGTGACGGTTTGACTGAGACCAAAGGGATTACCAATGGCAATAACCCACTCGGCTACTTCAAGTTTTGACGAATCGCCTAAGGGTAAGACGGGGAGGTTCACAGCATTATCGATCTTTATAAGGGCGACATCACTTTGAGGGTCTGTACCTACAATGGAACCTGTAAACTCTCTTTTATCCGAAAGAGTTACACTTATTTTGTCCGCTCCCTCAACAACATGGTTGTTTGTGAGAATGTACCCTTTTTTATTGATTATAAAACCGGATCCCTGTCCACGCTGAACACGTTCGCTTGGCTGTTTCTTTTGCTGGCGGAACTGAGGGCCAAAGAACTGTTCAAAAAAGGGGTGATTAAACATCTCTTCAGTCCCAGGACTATTGTGATATTTCCCCGTAGTGGTTTTTTCCACCTTAATGTGCACTACTGCTGGCTTGGCCTTTTTAACCACGTTGACGAAGGCTTTGGAAGACCTGTCGAGAATAGCAATATCACTATTAACATCCGATTTCGCAATGGCCTGCCCTCCTGTAAGGAAGGTGCAGACGATGAAAAATGTTAGTAGGCCGAGAATGGGTGCGGCCATTTTTTTTCCTTCCATTATGTGTTCTCCCAATGTTGGCTCCTGAGGATGGTCCATGAACTATTTCATGGTGGTGATCCGGAGGGAGTCGGTTTTTTATAAATGTTAGGAGAAAAGGTAAACGTGTAGGCGGGAGCGTCAAGAAAGATTACTGAAATGTAATTTATGCCTGTAGCTGGATTTGGAGGGTGCATGAACCCCAATATAGTGTGAATACAAAAAAGCGCCCACTGAAGATCAGTGAACGCTTTTGAATAGATTGTGGGTAAATCTATAAAAATCTTTAATTAACTACGTATCATATCAGCAATCTGGAAGGCAACTTCAAGGCTCTGTTCGGCATTGAGTCGTGGATCACAGGATGTGAGGTAGTTGCTTCGGAGCTGATCATCATCAATATTGTGGGCGCCACCAGTACACTCAGTGACGTTATTTCCAGTCATTTCAAGATGGATACCGCCAGGAATAGTACCTTCGGACCAGTGTGTCTCGAAAAAGCAGGTAATTTCAGAGAGTATATCATTGAAATTACGGGTTTTGAGCCCTGACTTTGCCGTGTAGGTGTTGGCATGCATAGGGTCGCAGTTCCAGACTATGTTATGTCCCTCTCTTTTCATTTCTCTCAAGAGTGGTGGAAGAGCTTTTTCGACATTCTTCATGCCCAAACGGGTGATGATGGTGAGTCGACCCGCTTCATTTTCCGGATTGAGTATTTCAACCAGCCTTTTAACATTGTCCATGTCGTAGGTCGGTCCGAGTTTTAAACCGATTGGGTTATGAACGCCGCGAAGGAATTCAACATGGGCGCCATCAATTTGTCTGGTTCTCTCGCCAATCCATAGCATGTGGGCGGAACAATCGTACCAATTGCCAGTAATGTGATCCTGGCGGGTCATTGCCTCTTCATACTGAAGCAGCAGGGCTTCATGGGAGGTGAACAACTGGGTCTGGTTAATCTGGGGAGTATCGGCAGATATACCGATGGTTTCCATGAAATTGATAGCCTGGCTGATTTGCTTACCCAGACGGTCGTAACTTCGGCCCAACGGTGAACCCGCAACAAACTCCTGATTCCATGCCTGAACCCGCTGCAACGAACCAAAACCCCCCCGGGTGAAGGCGCGAAGTAAGTTCAAGGTGGAGGCGGCCATATTATAACCCTTGAGCATGTACTTAGGGTTGGGAATACGTGATTCAGGGGTGAACTCTGCACTGTTCACCATGTCGCCACGGTACGATGGCAACTCAACGCCATCAATGGTTTCCATGTCTGAGGAGCGGGGTTTAGCAAATTGTCCAGCAATACGGCCAACTTTGACAACAGGCTTACCACCAGCATAGGTGAGTACAACTGCCATCTGCAGCAGTACTTTTAGGGTTTCACGAATGTTAGGGGCCGTTACATGGCTAAAATTTTCAGAACAGTCACCGCCCTGCAATAAAAAGGCATCTCCCGTTACAGCCTTAGCCAGCAATGCCTTTAGCGAGCGAATTTCCCCTGCAAAAACGAGGGGAGGGAGTGTACCAAGATTAGTGAGAACCTTATCCACAGCCTTATCGTCTGGCCAGATGGGTTGTTGTAGTGCTGTGAATTCTTTCCAGCTTGACTTTGTCCAATTGTCTTGTCCTGTAGACATAGTAATCCCTTGAAATATTTATTCGTTGTTTATGTAATCCGGGGTAGCACAGGTGGAAAGGCTCTTCCGGGTATGTATCCTGGCTTGTGTGTCGGTTGCCGGGGTTAATAACAGCATCGCTCAACATCAAAGGCATTGAGAATTCGCAATTCCCGTTCTCGCCTTTCACCGGTTAACGGTTTGAAATAATCCATGTTTTTGAGGAGATTGCCGAGAGTTTCACGATCAGGAATTGAATGTAACCCATATCCAAGAATCTTGCCAGTTCTAGTATCTAAAAGTTCGGCATCTCTGCCATTTGTGACGACTGCTAGTGGGATTTGGTAGTCAGGAGTAAGAACACGGGCGGCTGCAATGGCGGAACGTTCACGACTGACAAGGGAGCCTGGGCCATAACGAAGGATCATCGACCTTTTACCATCCATTGAGATAGTCACTTCAATGGTGGAAGTGACAAAGCATTTTGAAAAAAGTGTTTCAATACGAAGTCGCGCTTCTAATTGGTTTTTATCATAGCCTTTTTCTTCAACCATCATCATGCACAGTTCTTGACGAATACGCTCGTCGTCTGTGTCGGTCAGTTCTTCGCCGGTGAGGTAATCGGTGAGTGTGCCATAGATAAGATGGTGTGGTTTTGGGATACGCATAGCAAAAGAGGGTTGAAGTTTGTGGAGTTTTCCCACCTTCCTACTAATGAAAATAGTAATCCTCACCACATTTTCAAGATCTGGCCTGTGAGATGCTGAATGTGTAATAAAAGAGCAGTTGCCTTTTAAAGGAAGTGTATTGGTCCAAGAATAATGGAAAGAGTTGGCATTGTAGGTGTCTACATCGGGTCGACATACCCATAAATAGGGGGAATGTAGGGCGCCGTCCACTGACAGAGCGGTAGTGTTCGCCTATCGTGAGATGAAAGAACAAAGCGACGTGACAAGCTGGAATTCATAAATCACATGGGAGGAAGACAATGGAAAAAAATTTAGTTTTAACAAAGCAAAACGTGGTCGGAGAGACAAAAGACGGGAAAATCGTTTCACAGATAAAGGTGTTATGTGGAGCACTACTCATATTACTCATTCTTCCAATATCGGTCATGGCGTCACAGGAGCGATATGTTATTGATTTTAATGATAGCCATATCAGAGGTCACCGGGGAGAAAAAGCCACGATATATCTAAAGAAAAGTCTCAAGGCGCAATATCCGTGGGTGAGGATTTCCGACCTGGAGCTCGAAAAGGTGGTATTGGTGGCAAAATCAAAAATGGGTCGGGGTGGAGCAGGACTAAGGGTTGGACGGTGGACAACAGACATGTATGGTGTTGATGGAAGCCCACGTCATTTCCATGAAAAAGGTAGATATACATTTGACAGGGTAAAGTTCTGGAACCCATCAAAAAACAGCAATGGACCATGGCAGCTGGAGATCAAAGGCAACTTGATTGTTCGAAAGGTTGTGCTGATGGTAAGAGACCATGGTAGAAGGGAATACTACGGCAGGTGGGATAGCCCGGGAAGATAGTGCTTTTGGGGTCCACGTTTGGCTCACTGAGAATTTACGACACAACATGGTAATCATGTCAGGATGAGGGAGTAGTACTCTTGTTCTGACGGATTGCCTTTTTTAATACAATGACATTTTTATGATGAACGGTAGATACAAGGGCTTATTTGTAACAGATCTTGATGGAACCCTACTCACAGATGCAAAGACCTTCAATCAAGATGATCTTGAAGCCCTGCATTCCCTGCAGGCCCAAGGGTACGTCACTGCAATTGCAACAGGCCGATCGAAATATTCGTTCTGCTCCTTGATGAAGGGGGTTGCTGGTAGTAGGGCGAAGAATCAACTTCCAATAGACTATGTGGTTTTTTCAACGGGGGCTGGGCTTATGGAGTACCCAGGGGAAAAAATCCTAGAGTCTATCTCATTACAGGAAGAAGAGGTTGATGCTATCGCAAATTTTCTTGAACCTTTGGGCTGCGATTATATGATCCACAAGCCGGTCCCAGATACACATCACTTTCTCTATCGCCTTCATGGCAAAGAAAATGGGGATTTTAAGCGACGACTCAATATCTATAGTGAATATGCAACCCCTCTTCCACCAGAAGGGCTCATCGGTGGGGTAGAGGCAACAGAGGTGCTCTGTATTGTAGAGAAGGGTGCTGGGGATAAGCTTATGAAGAGAGTGCAGGACCAGTTTCCGATGTGTAGTGTAGTACTGGCAACCTCACCTCTGGATGGGACATCAGAATGGGTTGAAATCTTTGCAAAACCGGTATCTAAAAGCCAGTCAGTTGCTAGGCTTTGTAAGAACTTAGGGCTGTCACAAAAGGATACATGTGCTGTTGGCAACGATTATAATGATCAGGACTTATTGCACTGGGCAGCAAATAGCTACCTTGTTGAGAATGGGCCAAGTTGCATGAAACAACTCTTTCCAGTTGTTTCATCAAATAATGAAGCAGGCGTCACTGAGGCCATTAACCGCTGGTCACAGATACCTGTCCAGTGATAGTAGAATTCCCCAAGTAATAACACATTACTCCAGCATTGACTCAAGTGTTCCTTCCGGGATGCCAGGATCAATACCAGCCGCTCTATCAATTCTTGCAAGAGACGTCAGGTAGCTGAAATAGATGGAGATGAGATCGGCCTGACTTTCGGTAAAACCGAGCTGGGCATCGTTATACTCGATCATATCTCCCAGGCCCGCCTGGTATCTACCTTCAGCCAGTTGAAGGTTCTTTTTAGCCAGTTGTGTTGCAAGGCCCGCTATGTCGATGGATTCATAATTTTCAACGGCACGGAGATGGTTGTCTGTGATATCCTGAATGATTGAAAGCTCAAGTTCACGTCTGGAGGCTCCCAGTTCAAGCATTACTGCCCTTGCCTCTGCGATCTTTCCCTCAGTTTCAAATCCTGAAAATATCTCCCAGGTAAGGGTTGCGGCAACTGTCCACTGATCCGGGAGGCTTGTTAGATCGGTTTCGTAGGTGTCATAGCTACCAGTGGCTGCAAACAGTGGCCAATTTTCACCTTTTGCGGATTTAAGGGCTGCCTCTGCGGCATAAAAGAGCTGATCAACCTGCTGCAGTCCCGGTCGGGAGTCGGGGGCAATGAGCAGAAGTTCCTGAAGGTTGTATTCCAGTGCCGGTGCTGATTGTGTCAGACTATCGATATTTTTCTGATTTTGACTGGCAACTATATAATTACCACCATTTGGCTGAACACCAATGACCTGTTCCAGTTGGACCCTGGTGGATTTAAGATCTGCTCGTGCCTGTAAAAGTTCGAGCCTACTGTTGGCGAGCTCCAGCTCCGCATTGGTTATATCAATCTGGGTACGAACACCAGCTTCATAGAACTTTTTGGCCCTGTATAGATGCTTCTCATAACTCTCCTTTTTCTCAAGAGCAACTTCTATCAGGAATTTTTTCTCAAGTGTACTGTAGTAGGATTCTTTCACGAGGAGTATCACATCATGAATAGCCTGGTCTACGTTTGAACGGGCAGCATCCCGTGAGAGCTTACTTGACTTAATGGCACCTGTGGTTTGACCAAAGTCATATATAAGTTGGGAGGCGCTGATGCCTGCATAGATAACATCATCTTCATCAGGTGATAGGTTCTCAATATGTACCTTACCAAAAGATCCCCCAAGTTCTACCCGTGGGAGGTAACCTGACTTGGCCTGTTGAACACGACCGGTGGTCTGCATGTACTGTTGAACAACAACTTCCAGTTGGGGGTTGTTGTTGAGGGCCAGATCAATAAAGTCCTGTAAATACAACTCTTCTGTGGTAGACGCTTGGGCGATGTTAACGGTTGTCAGCAGACATAAGATAAGCAGTGATCTGAAAAACATCGATAAAACTCCTCAATGGGTGGTGGCGGTTTTTCTTTGAATATAGGGTGATAACGATCATTAGGGGCTTTAATTCTGGTTGACTTTTAATGACCGATAACATTAGTGTTAATTGTATTTTATACTGTTTTCCTACCACAATGACTAAGCAAGGTAAAGGTCTCATTAAAATCAGTTTGAATGTGGGCCTTTTATAATAATTTGTTGCTGTACTTACTGAGAGGGTATCCCATGTCTTTTAGACGTACCATGGCATTACTGGTTGCCGGGTGTTTTATGTTGTGTGGATGTAGTGAGGAAAAAAATGAGCAGGCAGCAGAACGGCCCGCTCCCCCGCCCGTTCCTGTCAATGTAGTGACCGTAGCCAAGGAGAATGTTCCCATATGGATAGAGTACACTGGCAAGACTGAGGCCAGTCAGCGGGTCGAGGTTCGTGCACGGGTTTCGGGTAAACTGGAAGAAATACTTTTTACCGAGGGTGACCAGGTTGAAAAAGGACAGAAACTGTTCGTCATTGAAAAGTCGAGCTACGAAGCTGTTGTTGCCCAGGCAAAGGCAAAAAAAGAGGCCGATGAGGCGTCACTTAATCTTGCCATAGCCGATGTTGAGCGGTACAGGCCCCTGGTGGCAGAAGGGCTTGCACCCCGTGTAACCTTGGAGCAGAATGAGGCGAGGGTAGCCGAACTAAGGGCTGCAATTAAAGCGGATGAGGCAGCTATAGACGACGCACTTTTAAATCTCAGCTATACGGATGTTGTCGCCCCCATTTCGGGAAAAATCAGCAGGAAAAATATCGATGTGGGAAATATTGTAGGCTTTAGTGAAAAGACCCTACTCACCACAGTGATTGCCGATAACCCCATGCACGCCTATTTCAGCCCTAACGAAGAGCAGTATCAACTCGTACAGACCTATAAGTCAAAGGATAAACTTGATGCGAGGGTAACCGTACCAAACAGTTATAAGAAGTTACTCGATCGAGGTGTTTTCAAGGGATTTGTCGATTTTAATGATAATCAGGCGGACCCTATGACCGGTACAATAACCATGCGGGCAACGGTGGAAAACCCTGAAAGTCAACTGTTTGAGGGAACCTTTGTCTATGTGGAACTTTTTGTAACTGATAAGGCAGAGTTCTTAATGCTGATTCCTTCAGTCATTCAGGATGACCAGCGGGGGAGTTATGTGTATGTCGTAGACGAGAATAATAGTGCAAAGAGAGTAGATATCAAACGTGGGATGGAAACCCGTAACTACGCAGTGGTCAGCAAAGGTTTAGAGGGGGGAGAGCGGGTTATCACAAGTGGTCTTGCCAAGATACGTCCTGGCGCTAAGGTTGAACCCACTGATGTAACGGCCACCGAAAGTGTGATGGCGATAATGCAAAAAGATCAGATGATCCCTGAAAAGGAGTAGAATATGTTGTCTGTTTTTTTCATTAAGCGTCCTATTTTTGCAATGGTCATCTCACTGCTCATTGTCATCGCGGGTATTGTTTCTCTTTTTGTGTTACCTGTCCAGGAATATCCGGAGGTTACACCACCAACTGTTGTTGTCTCTGCCACCTATACAGGCGCAAATGCCTACACAGTTGAAGAGACTGTGACACGGCCCCTGGAAGATAAAATCAATGGTGTGCAGGGGATGATATATATGCAATCCTCCAGTACCAGCTCAGGGTCAAGTAAGATTAATGTATACTTTGAGCCAGGCTATGATCTTGATATCGCGGCCGTTGATGTACAAAATAAGGTCTCTACCGCCACACCTCAACTGCCCACGGAGGTAAATCAGCAGGGTGTGGTCGTGGATAAGCAATCCCCGAGCATCGTCTGTTTTGTCGCTCTTACCGGAGAAGGGGAGGGGTTTACTGACAGTTTTTTGAGTAACTATGTCAATATCAATATCCTTGATGAATTGCGTCGGGTACCCGGTGTTGGTAAGGCGGAAAACATGGGAGAGAAAAAGTACTCCATGCGGATCTGGCTTGACCCGGATCGTATCCAGGCCTTAGGCCTTACTCCTGCGGCAATTATTAGCGCGATACAGTCTCAAAATAGTCAGGCCGCCCTTGGTAAAATTGGTGCGCCGCCGACCTTTCATGATCAGCCAAACGAGTTTGTTCTCACCACGGAGAGTCGATTAAAAGATGTGGATGAGTTTGAAAATATTGTCGTTAAATTCAAAGATGACGGTACTCTGGTCTATTTAAGAGATGTCGCCACGGTTGAGTTGGGCGCAGAAAACTATAGCTGGAATGCTATACTCAATAAAAAGCCGGCTGCCATGGTGGCCATTTACCAGCTTCCCGGCTCCAATGCCCTTGACATCAAGAAGAAAATAGTTGAGAGAATGGAAAATCTGAAGTCCAGATTTCCAGAGGGTGTCAGTTACCAGGTACCCTATGACACCACCCTGTTTGTTGAAGTCGCGATCAAAAACGTGGTGCAGAACCTCGTTATAGCAGTGGCACTTGTTATCCTTATTGTCTTTGTTTTTCTGGGATCATGGCGACCTACCATTATTGCCTCTGTGGCTATTCCTGTCTCCCTGGTTGGTACCTTTGGTGCGCTTCTGGCTGCGGACTTTTCAATTAACTTTCTCACCCTGTTCGGACTCATTCTTGCCATCGGGATCGTGGTGGATGATGTGATTCTCGTCGTTGAAAATGTAGAACGAATTATGAATGAGAAGCCGGATCTCACCATCCCTCAGGTGGTGAAAGAGGCCATGCTTCAACTGATCGGTCCTATCATTGCAACCACCCTTGTGCTGGTGGCTGTGTTTGTTCCGGTCTCCATGATGCCGGGCCTGACAGGTGCCATCTATAGACAGTTTGCCCTCACGATATGTTTTGCAGTACTTATCTCATCTCTTAACGCTATGACTCTCTCTCCAGCGCTCAGTGCGATAGTAATCAGGCGATTACCCGACGGGCAGGGCAAATTCATATTTTTTAGAATTTTTGATTCTATTTTTGATAAAATATCGAAGGTGTATCTTGCGATAGTTTCCCTTCTTATCAAGATGCGCTGGCTTGTTGTTGTGGCCTTTGTAGGCTTGTTGTACGGCACCTATTATATCTTTGCCGTTACCCCGACAGGCTTTGTGCCCGAGGAGGATAAGGGTGGGTTCATGGTCATGTTTAACCTCAAGCCGGGCACTGCCATCGGAAAAACGACGGATATCAGACAGCAGCTGGAAGAGATACTCCTTGCTATCCCGGGAATTGAAGATCTCGTTATTATTGATGGCTATAACATGTTGGCCGGAACCCTCGATTCAAGCGCTGGGGCTGGTTTTGTCACGCTTTCACCCTGGGAGGAGCGACAGACGCCCGATCTTTCCATCGATGCGATTATTCAGAGTGTTAATATTAAGGCCTCTGTGATTTATGATGCCAATGTGGCCGCTTTTAATATGCCGGGTATTCCAGGACTTGGTACAGTAGGTGGTTTTGACTTCAGGTTACAGGACTATTTGTCAGGAGACCTTAACACCTTTGTTGACCATTCAAATAATCTCATAGCAGCAGCAAACGCTGATCCTCGAATTGGTAGAGCCTATACTACGTATTCTCCCAATTACCCGATGGTTCGGCTTGATATAGACAGGAAAAAATCTGCAGCTCTTGGTGTAAATGTGTCCGACATTTTCACAACCATTCAGGGCTATATGGGCTCTATTTATGTGAATGACTTCACAAAGTATGGCAAGGTTTTTCGGGTGTTTATCCAGGCCGATAAGGAGTTTCGAAGTGAGGTGGGGGATATCGGCAAGGTCTTTGTACAGAACTACCGTGGTGATATGGTGCCTCTCAGTTCTCTGATGCAGATGCAAAAAATCATAGGCCCAGCTGACCTACCCCATTACAATATGTACCGTTCCATAACCATTAATGGTACTGCGGCACCCGGTTACAGCTCTGGCCAGGCAATGAATGCCATGGCAGAACTGGCGGAAGAGGTGCTTCCTGCCGATAAGAGTTATGGGTTTGAGTGGTCGGGTATGTCGTATCAGGAAAAACTCGCAGGCAATACCAAAATCTTTGTCTTTACCTTTGCAATTATCGTGGTCTATCTTGTTCTTGCAGCCCAGTATGAGAGCTGGGTTCTACCGATGATGATTCTCCTGCCTGTACCCCTTGTTATGCTTGGGGCTCTTGTGGCACAGAATATGGCGGGTCTTGATAACAATCTCTTTGCTCAGATTGGGCTTGTTCTCCTTATTGGACTCTCATCGAAAAATGCTATTTTAATTGTGGAGGTGGCAAAGGAGAAACGGGAGGAAGGGCTCTCCATTATTGACTCTGCCATGGGGGCAGCCTCTTTACGCTTTAGAGCAATTATGATGACAATTCTATCTTTTGTATTTGGTGTTATACCGCTGGCCTTTGCCACTGGAGCCGGGGCCATGACCATGCGCTCCATTGGTGTTATTGTGCTAGGCGGGATGGTTGCTGCCACCTTTATCAGTACCATGCTTGTCCCTGTGGTCTATGTGTTACTTGAGTCCATGCGGGAGATATTTGTGGATGTTGAAGAGGAAGTTGAGAATAGAAAGATGATTTAGCTAATTTCATGAGGAAGGAAGATATGAAGCAAATTTCCGGGGGAAAAATCTATGTATCAGCCGTTGTACTTGGGATTATTATGGTCTTGTCCGGGAGCGCATATGGGGCGGCAACAGGGCCTGTAGCAGTAGCGCCTGCGAAGACGGAGCAGGTGGTGGAAGTAGCGCCCGCAACTTCAGCCGTTCGCTTTACACTGGGAGTTGGAGCGGGATATTTAACGGGTGAATCCACAGAGTTTGTATATGTACCAGAATTAAATAATCATAAACTTAGCGAGTTAACCTGGGAAATCGATAATCTCTTTATGGTTGGTGTGAACGGTGTTCTGGAGATAGGAACCTGGGTGAGCTTTAATTTTGATGGTTGGTTTAAGGCAACCGATGGTGACGGGACCATGGATGACAACGATTGGCTGGTCCCAGGCTATGACTGGACACACTGGTCTCACCATGAGGACACCGATGTAACCGACGGTTCCATAATTGATGTGAGTGCTAACTTCGCTTTTTTCAGGTCCCAGAATGCTGTTCTGACAGGTATCGTTGGCTATAAAAGAGACAATTTTGGTTGGGAAGCAAGGGGTGGGGATTATGTCTATTCCAGCAGTGGATTTCGTGATTCCAGTGGCTCTTTCCCTGATGGTGAGCTTGGGGTCAGTTATGAACAGACCCTCGACTCTTTCTATGGTGGTTTAGGCTTTTCCGCTGGTTTTTCCAATAGATTTTCCCTCGCTGGCCGTATAATCTATTCTCCTTTTGTCCAAGGCGAGGCGACAGACTACCACCATATGCGAAATATAGTATTTTATGATGACTTTGAAGATGGTGATCTCATTGCTTTTGACCTTAGCGGAACATTTGACATTACGGAAAGTTTGGGTCTTGAAGTCGGTTTCCAATATCAGAAGTATGATACAATGCAGGGTGATGCAGAAGTGCATTCCAATGGTGTTGTGGGCTACTATAATGATGGTGCCGGTATGGATCAGCAGTCTATGATGGTATCTACCTCGCTGCTCTATACTTTCTAAGCTTTAAGTCCTGATGGGGGAACACCACTGTTCCCCCTTGCTCTTCTGAAATCTGTTGTATTCAATCTACTCTTCTTTCTGTTTTTCACGTCTATTGCAATGGCTAACGGTGCTGCGGAGAAACTCCCTATGGAAAAGATTCAGCTTGAGCCATTCACAGGTTCAACAAGCTGCTCGGGGAAGTTTTTCAGTTAACACTTTTTGTTCAGTAAAAATGAAGCCCTCATTGAACACAGCAGTTTTATACCTATTGTACGGATTTTCCCAAATGGCATGAAGGAGCTTACGTCTGCTTTTCCTCAGGTGGTTTTATAATTATTGTTCCTTCACCGTCCACTGCATAGATAGGTACGAATTGAAAATGACCCGGGCGTACAACCTCGTTGGTAATGGAGCGCAATATTAATTGTTCTCCTTTTATGTTTTCAACGAGGAGAACGGCATGGGACTCAGCCTTACCTCTTTCTGTCAGGTAACCAACAAGGAGGTGCATTCGGCTGTGCGGCCACTTCAGTCGAATCAAACTTGCGGCTTTGAGTAATGCAATATCCTCACAGTCTCCACCTTCTTCCAAAGTCGTTTCCGGGTCTGCCCAGAAATCTTTTTTATGGAAATGGGTATAGTCATCACGGTAGACAACATCACTGTTAATAATTCTGTTTAAATGCTGGAGTTCTTCAAATTCGTTTTTAAACTTAATGTGTTGCATCTGTGTCCGCCAGCGTGCAATTGTCTTGTGATCTGAATTTTCGAGATTCTTGGCATGGCTCTTGGCTCGATGGATCCAATCTTTTAACCGAGCATCAATTTTTTTACTGTGGATACGAGTTTCTTCATAATTCTCGCTCAGATCAGCTTGTAGCTCAGGAACTTGATAGAGTGATATCATCACTACACAAAGCACTGCACACACCATTGCGTATATTATTTTCATTTCAGCACTCATCTTTTTCTATCTCAAACCTCCCTATATAGGCTTCGATACTTTGCTCTATTTTTTTATTCATATAGTGTTCAAAATATTTGGAAGGGTACAAAATGTGTTGAAGACGTAATTTCCCTTAGATAGAATATGTGTCGGATATTTTTCAATGCACCTCTTCTCTGATTATATGAATCAGGTTTGCTTGATTAGTTATATTTTGATTTAAGAAGGGGGCGCAGAACATAATCAATGATTTTCCTTCGTGTAACAACCACATCGACCTCCGCCTGCATACCCGGGATAATGTGCAATTTATCTATTTTGTCACCGACATAGTTATGCGGTATGTTTATATTAACAACAAAAAATGTTCTACCCTTATCGTCAGTTATTGAGTCAGCAGACACCCTTTCTACTGTACCTTCAAGTCCTCCATAAACAGCAAAATCATAAGCGCTGAGTTTCACTTTTGCCTTTTGGTTGTGACGGATAAAGCCAATATCCTTAGGTGGAATTTTTGTTTCAATCAGCAGTTTATCGTCAAGTGGTACGATCTCCATCATGGTCATACCCGGTCGAATTGTACCGCCAATAGTATCAACATAGTTTTTTTTCACAGTTCCGTGCACTGGTGATTTTATTATTGTCCTGTCAACCCGGTCCTCTAAAGATTTCTGTACAGCTAGAAGTGCCTTAGACTTGCTCATCATTTCGTCCATCTCTTCCCTGGCTTTTTGTCTAAAATCACTCACAGCCTGATCGAGACGCTCCTGTGCTTCAAGAATAATGGTTTTTGTTTCCGGTATGGCAAGCATGGCGTTGTCCATCTCAGATTTTGCTTCGGCAACACTCTGTCGGGAACGAAGAATTTCCATTTCGGAGACGGCACCACTTTTAAGCAAAGGTCTGAGTTTGGCCAATTCTTCCTGAGCCAAGCTTAATTTATTTTTGGCATTGGCCAGCTTCTGCTTGAGCTGCTCAAGTATCGCCTGTTTTTCTTTTTTCGTCAGCTGTAATACGTCAATCTGGTTTTGCAGGTTATCGCCTCTGCTTTTTGCAAGATTGCTTTGCTGTTGAACCAGCTCCGGGTATCGGGTAACAAGCTCTTCTGAGAAAAACAACTCTTTGCCAAGTGCTTCTGCATTTAACCGCTCAATAGCGGCTTGAGCGCGAATTGCTTCAAGGGCGTTTTTATGATACTCACCGCTGAACTGAACATCATCCAGTATCAAAAGTGGGGTATCTTTTTCTACAACTTGTCCTTCTGAGACAAGCACTTCTTTTAGAATCCCACCTTCAAGATTTTGAATCTTCTGTACCCTTGAGGAAGGGACCACTTTTCCCTGTCCTTTGATGACTTCATCAATTTCTGCATACCAGGACCAGGCAAGAGCGGAGATTGCTAGAAGCGCAATAACATACAATATTAGCCTTCCGCCTCTAGGACTCTGTAATAGAATTGCAGCTTGCACATCACTGACATACGCCCCGTCCTTATCCATCGTCGCAGTATTTCCTGTATTGGTTTGAGCAGAGTTAGTATCAGACATGATTATGTTGCCCCTCCGAAACACTGTTATCCTGTAATTTGCCAATAACACTTTGTTTGTCGCCTTGAGTGACGATTTGGCCGTGATCCATAACAATAAGTTTATCAACAAGTTTAAGCAGAGACGTTTTATGAGTTACCAGAACCAGCGTTTTACCTTCAACTATAGTTTGCAGCCTCCCGATAAACAACTGCTCTGAGCTACTGTCCATTGAGCTTGTTGGCTCATCAAGGAGCAGGATCGGTGGATTCAATAAAAGAGCCCGGGCCAGAAGCACACATTGGCGCTGCCCTCCAGACAGTGCCCGACCTTGCTCGCCCACGTTCATATCAAGTCCATCCGGTTGATGTCGTATAAAATCAATGACACCCGCGAGTTCAGCTGCTCTATTTAGTATCCGATCGTCTACATGGGGGACTCCCATGACTATATTCTCTCTGATAGTACCGTAAAACAGTATCTGATCCTGAGTAACAAGGCCAATATGCCTTCTCAGTACTGCAGGATTTAATTGGTTTATATCAATACCATCTACTTCAATACTGCCTTTTATAGGCTTATATAGGCCCATTAGCAGTCTGGCGATTGTTGATTTTCCTGAGCCAATCCTACCTATAATACCAACATGATCGCCCGTTTTAATGTTGAAACTGACACCGGCAAGAGCCAAATACTGCGTATCGGGGTAATTGAAATCTACCTGGTTAAAACTAATTTCCCCCTCAAATACGGGATGATGGATAAATTTTTTCTCAGGTGGTTGCTCCTGCTCAAGCTCCATAACCGTCTTAAGGGAGGAATATGCCGCGCGTGCGGAATTATAGCGGGTCGCGATATTGGCCAGTCGAATAAATGGGGAGATGGCTCTGCTGTTCAACATCATGGCAGCAATCAACGATCCCATGTTTAGAGTGCCATCTTTAATCAGGTAAACACCGAAAATCAGGAGAATGATAGTTGATAGCTGGTTGGTATATGTACCCACGGACCCTGCAGTTGAGGAGAGCAGCCGACTTTTCATATTACACTGAGCAATGTAGCTCACCGCTTCTTCCCACTTGCGTTGCAGCTGTCCTTCTGCACCAGTAGCCTTTACGGATTCAAGACCCTGAAGACTTTCAATTAATAGACCATTCTTCTGGGAACTGGCACGTGAAGACTTCACAATTGCGGCTTTCATAATTGGTTGAAAAATCATGCCGGAGACAACAATCACCGCAATAGCAGCTACCGGGACCCAGACCAAAGGACCGGCCATTAAGCCAATAACTGCTAAAAACAGTAAGGCAAAGGGGAGGTCTACGACGGCGCCAAGGCTTGCAGAGGTGACAAAATCACGGACAACTTCAAATTCCTGAATATTTTTGGCAAAGGTGCCAACTGACGCTGGTCTTCCTTCAAAACGCATCCCAAGGGCCTGACCAAAAAGCTTTGCAGAAAGAATCAAGTCTGATTTTTTACCTGCCAGGTCAAGAAAATAGGTCCTTATAATCCGCAGGGTAATATCAAAACTAAAAGCAATGAATGCCCCTAAAGCCAACCACCACATTGTCTCAATGGCATTATTGGGGACCACTCGGTTATACACATTGCGAACAAAAAAAGGACTGATCAAAACAAAAAGATTGATGAAAATTGTTGCAAGAAAAACATCTCTGTAGATCCGCCAGGAAAGCAAGATAGTACCCCAGAACCAATGCTCCGACTCAAGAGAAAGTGTATTTTCAGCACGCCCTTCAAATTGAAATTCCGGTTTGGAGAAAATCACATGTCCTTCATACTCTTCTTCAAGTTGATCAAGACTGACTGATATATACCCATCGCTGTCTTTTTCTCCTTCAAAACCTATTCCTTCGCTTGCCTCCGGAATAATGATTTCTGCACTGTTGTTGCGGTGATCAATTGCATGTAATATACAGCAGCGGCGGTTCGGAAGCAGGAGGATGCAGGGACACGTCAGGTTACTCAACTGGGAGAGTTTTCGTTTTGCCACCCTCGATGCAAAGCCGGCTTTCTGAGAGGCGCGTACATACAGTGCCAGTGTTAATCGATTGTCTTCAAGTGGAAGGCCTGCTGTAAGAGACTCGGCAGCCATTGGCCGGCCGTGCAGTTTTGTGATAATAACCAACGAGGTCAAGAGCGGGTCAAAAAAGGTGTTTGCGCTCTCAGGATACACCCAACCACTCTTTTTATCCCTGTCCTCATGCTGTTTCTGATCTTGTTTTTCTTCCTTGCTCATATAGTATTCCATCGTTGATGGTTTAACGTGCTTTGTGATTAAACCGTATCATCAGGGGTTTCCACCAGATTCGAATCCAGTGCACCGCTGTCTGGTGTCGCATTATCTTCAGAAGAAGAATGTTTACTGGAAGGGTCCACTGTGTCAGTGCTATCCTGATTGCCGTCGGGATTCTCCGACACTGGCACCAGAGGTTTCTCTGGCTGGGATGAAAGTAAGGTATCTATGCTACCTTTTTCATCATGCAGGATATCATCACGGCTTATCCCTTTTTTCGTATCGGTGCTGTCTGCTTTATCCTCTTTATCACCCAATGACTCTCTATCAGTTGTTTCAGATTGTTCATTGCCCGTTTCAGTATGTGTGGTTACCTGCGCCTGACTCTCTTCATGGGTTGCATAGGTTGAAGATTGAGGAGAAGATGTGTCGGGTCCACTTGCGGAAGAAGTACCGCTATTGAGCGAATCGAAGTTCAGCGCTGTTTCTTCAGAGAGCAACCCGGAAAGATCGGGGAGAGTGGATTGTGCCTCCGTTGTACCATCGCTCTCAACTCCCTCTGTTTCTGATTCAGGCTGGAAAATTGATGCAGACTGGTCCTGCGAACCGTGGCTAATCGTCTGTTGGTCATTATCCAGAGATATTGAGACCTCATCAATTTCACTCCCTCCTTGTGGTGTTTGTTGCACAGGTTCCTGCGTATGTGCAGCACCTTCCAGATCAGACTTGTGATCCATCAGAGCATCGTATCTGTCCTGCGCCTGGCTTGAGTCTTTACCCTCTGTCTCAAGGTTATGAATCTCTTCACTGGCTGCAATCAGTTGGGCATCAAGCTCATCAACTGTCATGTCTGGATCGGTAAGGGCTTCGTCGTGAGAGGTCATGGTATTTAGGGACGCGCCCACCGGGACAATACGAGCCACCCAGTGACCACTTGCCCCGTGGACATGCCGCGCATTGGTTTCAACCTGGATGTCGACCTGCATCTGGTGGGAAAGCCCCTGGCTGTCTGTTACTGCAACCAGAAAAGAGTCGATGACCTGGCCTGCCGGCGGCATCTTTCCGGATTTTTGCACCTGACCGCCAGCGCCATCCGGAGCATAGGTAAAGGAGCCGCTGTTTGCATCAATGGAAAATGAACCGAGTTGCCCATGGGAGGATGTCGTTTGTCCGCCAGTCGGTGTTACAACGGACCAGCGCTGACTGTCTCCTTTATCAGTATCTGTTGCCCCAAGGGATCCGACTAGATTATGACCACTTTTGTGAGAGGTGAATTGGCTGGTATCGATTACCGGAGCATGATTGACCTGTTGGTGCACATCGATTGTGGCAGCCCCTTGGGCTGTGGCCTTGCCATCGGTTGCGGTAAATGAGACAGGTACGTTATCGCCACTGAATCCGGGCGCCGGGGTGAATGTGAACGAACCGTCCGGATTGCTACTCACTGTACCAGCTGAAGGATCCACCGAAACGGAACTGACAGTCACCTTATCTCCGTCTATATCGGTTACGTGGGCAGTGAGCTCGGCCTGGGTAAAGGTTATACTCTGGTCCTGATCGGTTGCACCAAGGTCCGTGGTGCCGCTCACTGTGGGAGCATCGTTGGTACCGGTAATGGTAATCACGATATCATGCGCCGTCCCATCAGCGGAATGCACGGTATGGGTGACCTGGACTTGCTGCCCTTCACTAAGGTGCTGGACTTTACTGTTAGAAACCTCATATCGCCAATTACCGTGCTCGGAAATCCGCAAGCTTCCACCAAAACGATCATTAGACGAACTTGAACCTCTGGGACCAAAGTTACTTTGTCCCGCGTCGGCGTCGCTAACAGCAAGATGACCGTAGGTAAGAAGGGCTGGATCTTGTACACCCCTGGTAGGATTCTTGTCCTCAATGATTCCGCCCGTATCGTCGCCGCTGAAAGTTGCCGCGTCACCAACGGCGGCCAGGTTCATGGTCGCAGTAGCGGGCGTTGAACCACCATGACCATCCTGAACCTGATAGCTAAAGCTCACCTGCCCGTTGTAATCCTTGTCCGGGGTAAAACTGAAAGTACCATCTTTATTATCGGTGATCGTGCCATGATCGGCTCTGAGGTTTTGAACGGAAAGTGTGTCAGTGGTGTCGACATCGGTGGCGTGCTGCAGTAGATCGCTTGCGTGTAGCGTGACGCCTGTGTCCTCGGAACCGGCAGCAAGGGTGGTTGCTCCGGTAACGGTCGGCGCATCGTTGGTGCCTGTAACCGTAATTTCATGATTCTGCGTTGATGTTGCTCCTGCACTGTCAGTTACCGTTACCGGTATTCGAATCACCTCGGTCTGGCCCGCGGCCAGATGCTGATAAGCCTGGTCGGTGGGGTCAAAGGTATAGCTGCCATCGGATTTCATGCTGAAACCGCCAACCTGTGCTGAACTGGTAAATGACTGCGTATCACCAGTATCCGAATCAGTCGCCACCATCTGGCCGGAAAGCTGGCTTCCGTCCTCAGTGACGCTCTGGCTTTGGGCCTGTAAAACAGGTACATCGTTGGTGCCCTGGATTGTTACCTGGATGTCATGGGTGGCAGATCCATCAATTGATTGCACCGTAAAGGTTTTTACTATGGTATCGCGTGCACCGAGCTGTTGCACAGCCTGCAGGTTATTGTCAATCCAAAAGGACCATGAACCGCTTTCACTGATTTGAAAATGACCACCTTCGGAAGTGGTGATCCTTTGCGGTTTAAACCCGGCCTCGCCATGATCAGGGTCTATAGCACTCAGTATGCCTCCTGCTTGGAGATCATGACCACTGCCTCCAGGCGATGTATAGTCTTCATAAACCGTCTGATTGGCTGGTTGCGTCGGGTTCACTTCGATTCTTGCCGCATCGTCTTCACCGGTAATCCGGATGATCACTTCTTTTGTCTGGTGGTCGGCAGTTTGTACATTGTATTTATATTCCAGTGTCTCACCCGATTTGAGACCATCGACGACATCCCGGATCTGCCGTTTTCCTGCCATCTCCACGTTGAACTCATAACTGCCGTCAGGCCAAATGGTAAAATGACCAGGTGCCTGACCTTGACCGGCATAGCTGCCGCTGAATACGAATTCCCGAGGAGCGCCGTCATCCGGATCATTGAGTTGCAGATGTCCTCTGATCGGATCATTTCCGACGATGCCAGATTCGTAAGCCACTGTTTCAGTCATTTGAATGACATTAGAGACCAGGGTCGCCTTGTCGTCCTGACCTTCGACAGTAAGTGTGGCTGTCTGCTGTGTTTGACCACCATGCCCGTCTTCCACCATGTAGCTGACTTTGATCTCCTCCTGTTGCCCTGCAGCCAGATGCTGGTAGGCCTGCCCCGTGGTATCGATGTGCAAAGTGTGACCATCACCATCCATTGTTACTCCAGGAGGGAGGCCGGCGGTGGCAGCACCATTGACCATGAACTGCACTCCTGAGATAGCCAATGAGTCGCCCTCCGCATCTGTCGCACCACTGAGTAAATCGACTGAGTGCGATGCCACATCTTCATCCACTGCGTCGGTGAGGGGGGCGACCACCGGGGCGTCGTTGGTTCCGGAGACGGTGATTTCAAGATTCTGGGTGGACGTTGCGCCCTGGGAGTCGGTGACGGTGACAGGAATGGTGACCTTTTCAGTCTGCCCGGCTGCCAGGTGCTGGTAGGCCTGGTCGGTAGGATCGAAGGTATAACTACCATCCGATTTCATATTGAATCCGGCAACCTGCGCGGTTGCATTAAAGCTCTGCGTATCACCGGTATCAACATCAGTGGCCACCATCTGCCCTTGTAGCAGAGTGCTGTCCTCGGTCACGCTCTGGCTCTGGGCCTGCAGTACCGGCGCATCGTTGGTACCGGTGACGGTAACATTGATATCGTGAGTTGTGCCATCAGCGGAACGTACACGGTAGGTAACGACTTCAGTCTGTCCTTCGCCTAAACGCTGTAGCACAGGGTTGTTATTGTCTATTTCGTATGCCCAGCTGCCCACTCTGTCTATTTGTAAATGACCGTTAAACGGATCATGCACAGCGTGCTCACCGAATTGACTGAATTGAAAGTGGTCCTGTCCCGCGTCCGGATCATGCACATCCAGAAAACCTGACACTAAAAGCCGGGGTGTACCTGTACTTGTGTGAACGTGAACATCTTCTTTTAACGAACCACTGTCATCTCCACTGAAAGTGGCCGCATCTCCGACGCCTGCCAGGTTCATGGTGGCACTGGTCTGTACGGTGCCGCCATGACCGTCCGTCACTTCGTAGCTCAGACTCACCGGCCCGTTGTAATCCTTGTCCGGGGTAAAGGTGAAACTGCCATCGGGGTTTGATGTGATTTTGCCGTGATCGGCGTGAAGGTTGGCAACCGACAGGGTGTCGGTCGTATCCACATCGGTGGCGTGGCTGAGCAGGTCGGCGGCCTGAAGGGTCACTGATGTATCCTCGGTTCCTGGCGCCAATGTTGTCGCACCGCTGACCATCGGCGCGTCGTTGGTTCCGGAGACGGTGATTTCAAGGTTCTGTGTGGACGTTGCCCCTGCACTGTCTGTGACGGTGACCGGGATGGTCACTTTCTCTGTTTGCCCAGCCGCCAGATGCTGGTAGGCCTGGTCGGTGGGGTCAAAGGAATAGCTGCCGTCTTTATTCAGTGTGAAACCTGCCGGAGGGTTAGCAGCAGAAAACGACTGCGTATCACCGGTGTCCACATCAGTGGCCACCATCTGGCCGGATAACAGACTGCCGTCCTCGGTCACACTCTGGCTCTGGGCCTGCAGTACCGGCGCATCGTTGGTACCGTGGATGGTGATTTGGATCTGGTGACTGGTACCATCCTTGGTATGTACAGTCACAGTATCAACCAGCGTCTCACCCGCCTTTAGCGCCTGCACCTTCGGATTGTTGTTATCCCCTGTGTATATCCAACTGCCGTCCGGACTAATCGCGAGCGACGCATTACCCCCGAGGCTGGTCGGATACGTCACCCGTACGGGGTCCCCGACAAAAACGGCCTCCCCACTGTCAGGATCGGTTACTGTCAATTGGCCATGAGTTCGCAACATACCCCCATAGCTGATCCGATCTTCAGTGACATCTCCGGTATCTGTGCCGGTGATAACTGCCGCATCTCCGACGCCTGCCAGGTTCATGGTGGCACTGGTCTGTACGGTGCCGCCATGACCGTCCGTCACTTCGTAGCTCAGACTCACCGGCCCGTTGTAATCCTTGTCCGGGGTAAAGGTGAAACTGCCATCGGGGTTTGATGTGATTTTGCCGTGATCGGCGTGAAGGTTGGCAACCGACAGGGTGTCGGTCGTATCCACATCGGTGGCGTGGCTGAGCAGGTCGGCGGCCTGAAGGGTCACTGATGTATCCTCGGTTCCTGGCGCCAATGTTGTCGCACCGCTGACCATCGGCGCGTCGTTGGTTCCGGAGACGGTGATTTCAAGGTTCTGTGTGGACGTTGCCCCTGCACTGTCTGTGACTGTTACCGGGATGGTCACTTTCTCGGTCTGTCCAGCCGCCAGATGCTGGTAGGCCTGGTCGGTGGGGTCAAAGGAGTAGCTGCCGTCTTTATTCAGTGTGAAACCTGCCGGAGGGTTAGCAGCAGAAAACGACTGCGTATCGCCGCTGTCCACATCAGTGGCCACCATCTGGCCAGATAACAGACTGCCGTCCTCGGTCACGCTCTGGCTCTGGGCCTGCAGCATCGGGGCGTCGTTGGTGCCGTGGATGGTGATTTGGATCTCATGGGTCGTACCATCGGCAGAGCGAACGGTTGCTCGGTCAACCGCGCTTTCCCCCGCTTTCAACTGCTGCACAGCGGGCTTGTTGTTATCAATGATATAACTCCAATTTCCGTCAGGAGCGATCACTACCGAACCGCCCATACTCGTCGGGTATGCTGGCTGGTAATGGGCATTGCCGATGAAACGTGCCTCCCCGGCATCTGGGTCGGTGATCGAAAGCTTACCGAATGTTTCGAGCCATTGCATACCGTGTATCTGATCCTCAACAACTTGACCGGTATCAGTACCTGCAATCGTCGCTGCATCACCGGTAGGTGCCAGGGTTATCGAGGCGCTGGTCGCCGCTGTCCCACCGTGACCATCTGCCACTTCGTAGCTCAGACTCACCGGCCCGTTATAATCCTTGTCCGGAGTAAAGGTGAAGCTGCCGTCCGGGTTGGTTGTGATGGTTCCATGATCGGCTTTGAGGTTCTGAACGGTAAGCGTATCTGTGGTGTCGACATCGGTAGCGTGACTGAGCAGGTCGGCGGCATGCAGGGTGACAGCAGTATCTTCGGTTCCCGATGCGAGCGTCGTTGCCCCACTCACCACCGGCGCGTCATTGGTGCCGGTAACGGTGATTTCAAGGTTCTGTGTGGACGTTGCCCCTGCACTGTCTGTCACGGTTACCGGGATGGTCACTTTCTCAGTCTGCCCGGCTGCCAGATGTTGGTAGGCCTGGTCGGTGGGGTCAAAGGAGTAGCTGCCGTCTTTATTCAGTGTGAAACCTGCCGGAGGGTTAGCAGCAGAAAACGACTGCGTATCGCCGCTGTCCACATCAGTGGCCACCATCTGGCCGGATAACAGACTGCCGTCCTCGGTCACGCTCTGGCTCTGGGCCTGCAGTACCGGCGAGTCGTTAGTGCCGGTGACGGTAACATTGATATCGTGAGTTGTGCCATCAGCGGAACGTACACGGTAGGTAACGACTTCAGTCTGTCCTTCGCCTAAACGCTGTAGCACAGGGTTGTTATTGTCTATTTCGTATGCCCAGCTGCCCACTCTGTCTATTTGTAAATGACCGTTAAACGGATCATGCACAGCGTGCTCACCGAATTGACTGAATTGAAAGTGGTCCTGTCCCGCGTCCGGATCATGCACATCCAGAAAACCTGACACTAAAAGCCGGGGTGTACCTGTACTTGTGTGAACGTGAACATCTTCTTTTAACGAACCACTGTCATCTCCACTGAAAGTGGCCGCATCCCCAACACCTGCCAGGTTCATGGTGGCACTGGTCTGCACGGTACCGCCATGACCGTCCGTCACTTCGTAGCTCAGACTCACCGGCCCGTTATAATCCTTGTCCGGAGTAAAGGTGAAGCTGCCATCGGGGTTTGATGTGATGGTTCCGTGATCGGCTTTGAGGTTCTGAACGCTAAGTGTGTCTGTAGTGTCGACATCGGTAGCGTGACTGAGCAGGTCCGCGGCGTGCAGGGTGACAGCAGTATCTTCGGTTCCCGATGCGAGCGTCGTTGCACCGCTTACCACCGGCGCGTCATTGGTGCCGGTAACTGTGATGACAAGATTCTGTGGCGTGCTCTGCCCGCCCTGGTTATCGGTTGCAACCACGGGTATCGTGATTGTTTCCTTTTCTCCTGCAGCAAGATGCTGAAAGGAAGCATCTTTAGGATCAAGACTATAGCTGCCATCCGGATTCAAGGTGAAACCGGGTTGGGTAACACTCGTTGAGTAGGTAGCTGTATCACCATGGTCCACGTCGGTGGAACTAATCTGACCGGTAACTGGTGTGCCATCCTCTGCCACTGTCTTGGCTGCGATGGATTGAACAACGGGATTATCATTGGTTCCCGTAACTGTGATGACAAGATTCTGTGGCGTACTCTGCCCGCCCTGGTTATCGGTTGCAACCACGGGAATTGTAATGGTTTCATGTTCGCCTGCAGCAAGATGCTGAAAGGAAGCATCTGTAGGATCAAGACTATAGCTGCCATCCGGATTCAAGGTGAAACCGGGGTGGGTAACACTCGTTGAGTAGGTAGCTGTATCACCATGATCTACATCAGTTGAACTAATCTGACCAGTAACCGGAGCACCATCTTCTGCCACTGTCTTGGCTGCAATTGACTGCACCACGGGATTATCATTGGTTCCCGTAACTGTGATGACAAGATTCTGTGGCGTACTCTGCCCGCCCTGGTTATCGGTTGCAACCACGGGTATTGTGATTGTTTCCTTTTCTCCTGCCGCCAGATGTTGAAACGATGGGTCTTTAGGGTCAAGAGAATAGCTGCCATCCGGATTCAAGGTGAAACCGGGGTGCATCACACTTGTTGAATAGCTTACAGTATCTCCATGGTCCACGTCGGTGGACCTAATCTGACCGGTAACTGGTGTGCCATCTTCTGCCACTGTCTTGGCTGCAATTGACTGCACCACGGGATTATCATTGGTTCCCGTAACTGTGATGACAAGATTCTGTGGCGTGCTCTGCCCGCCCTGGTTATCGGTTGCAACCACGGGTATCGTGATTGTTTCCTTTTCTCCTGCAGCAAGATGCTGAAAGGAAGCATCTGTAGGATCAAGAGAATAGCTGCCATCCGGATTCAAGGTGAAACCGGGGTGGGTAACACTCGTTGAGTAGGTAGCTGTATCCCCATGGTCCACGTCGGTGGAACTAATCTGTCCGGTAACTGGTGTGCCATCTTCTGCCACTGTCTTGGCTGCGATGGATTGAACAACGGGATTATCATTGGTTCCCGCAACTGTGATGACAAGATTCTGTGGCGTACTCTGCCCGCCCTGGTTATCGGTTGCAACCACGGGTATTGTGATTGTTTCCTTTTCTCCTGCAGCAAGATGTTGAAAGGAAGCATCTGTAGGATCAAGAGAATAGCTGCCATCCGGATTCAAGGTGAAACCGGGGTGGGTAACACTCGTTGAGTAGGTAGCTGTATCACCATGATCAACATCGGTTGAACTGATCTGTCCGGTAACTGGTGTGCCATCTTCTGCCACTGTCTTGGCTGCAATTGACTGCACCACGGGATTATCATTGGTTCCTGTAACTGTGATGACAAGATTCTGTGGCGTACTCTGCCCGCCCTGGTTATCGGTTGCAACCACGGGAATTGTAATGGTTTCCTTTTCTCCTACGGCAAGATGCTGAAAGGAAGCATCTTTAGGGTCAAGAGAATAGCTGCCATCCGGATTCAAGGTGAAACCGGGGTGGGTAACACTCGTTGAGTAGGTAGCTGTATCACCATGATCAACATCGGTTGAACTGATCTGACCGGTTACTGGAGCTCCATCTTCTGTGGCTGTCTTGGCTGCAATTGACTGCACCACGGGATTATCATTGGTTCCCGTTACTGTGATGACAATATTCTGCGGTGTACTCTGCCCGCCCTGGTTATCAGTTGCAACCACGGGTATTGTGATTGTTTCCTTTTCTCCAGCCGCAAGATGCTGAAAGGAAGCATCTTTAGGGTCAAGAGAATAGCTGCCATCCTGATTCAAGGTGAAACCGGGGTGGGTAACACTCGTTGAGTAGGTAGCTGTATCACCATGATCAACATCGGTTGAACTGATCTGTCCGGTAACTGGTGTGCCATCTTCTGCCACTGTCTTGGCTGCGATGGACTGAACAACGGGATTATCATTGGTTCCCGTAACTGTGATGACAAGATTCTGTGGCGTGCTCTGCCCGCCCTGGTTATCGGTTGCAACCACGGGTATTGTGATTGTTTCCTTTTCTCCTGCAGCAAGATGTTGAAAGGAAGCATCTGTAGGATCAAGAGAATAGCTGCCATCCGGATTCAAGGTGAAACCGGGGTGGGTAACACTCGTTGAGTAGGTAGCTGTATCACCATGGTCCACGTCGGTGGAACTCATCTGACCAGTAACCGGAGCACCATCTTCTGCCACTGTCTTGGCTGCAATAGACTGCACCACGGGATTATCATTGGTTCCCGTTACTGTGATGACAAGATTCTGCGGCGTACTCTGCCCGCCCTGTTTATCAGTTGCAACCACGGGTATTGTGATTGTTTCCTTTTCTCCAGCCGCCAGATGCTGAAAGGAAGCATCTTTAGGATCAAGAGAATAGCTGCCATCCGGATTCAAGGTGAAACCGGGGTGGGTAACACTCGTTGAGTAGGTAGCTGTATCCCCATGGTCCACGTCGGTGGAACTAATCTGACCGGTAACTGGTGTGCCATCTTCTGCCACTGTCTTGGCTGCGATGGATTGAACAACGGGATTATCATTGGTTCCCGTAACTGTGATGACAAGATTCTGTGGCGTACTCTGCCCGCCCTGGTTGTCGGTTGCAACCACGGGTATTGTGATTGTTTCCTTTTCTCCAGCCGCCAGATGCTGAAAGGAAGCATCTTTAGGATCAAGAGAATAGCTGCCATCCGGATTCAAGGTGAAACCGGGGTGGGTAACACTCGTTGAGTAGGTAGCTGTATCACCATGATCAACATCGATTGAACTGATCTGACCGGTAACTGCTGTGCCATCTTCATCTACTGACATAGAGGCGATGGAGTTTATTACAGGATTATCATTAGTCCCTTTAATGGTTAATACAACCTGATGCCTGGTTCCATCAGCACTATGTACAATAAATGTATTGGTAAGTGTTTCCCCTGCAGCGAGAGTCTGAATAGTGGGCGAGGCATTGTTGAGTGCAAAAGACCAATGCCCATTGGTGTTCATTGAAAAGGTTCCCGTAGCCCCGATTTGTGTTTCACTATTGAAATGATCTTCACCTGGGTTGGGGTCAGTTACAGTCAGAATTCCTTCGGTTTTTATGTGGGAATCTTCAGTTAGAGAACCAGAATCAATACCACCAAAAACAGCGGCATGGGGTGGGATAATGGTTGGTGCCGAGCCAGAAGCTGCCCGACTCATCGTTATAGAAGCCTGAGTAAGAGCATTGTTGCCATGTTGAGATCCGGGATTCAATAATAAATCGGATGGAAAAGTGAATTTGTCATGAATATAATCAGAAGCTCGGGAAAAGGACGATAACGTGTCCTCCTGGGAAACCTGAAGTACCATGATCTCAGACGAGAGGACTCCCAGGGCCCCAAGATTGCCTGAGCTAAACATCTGGCTGGATATCCCTGTTGACCCCACGCCTGACTCTGGTGTCACTTCCTGTCCTGTCAGTACCATCACAAAGGGTAACTCAACACTATGTGATGGTTCAGCATCGTGTTCCTGGGGCTTGTTTTCTGCCTCCTCCTCGGAGACCTTCTCATCAGCTATCTCAGGCTGCTGCATTACCTGCCCGTCAGAATCAGGGGATATATCTTCAGGTGTGCTGACGATGACCTGATCACGACTCATCACTGTTAACGTAGTCCCATCCTGGATTGTAAGAGACATCGAGCCACTTTCAATGATAACAATATCGCCAGGGTGTAGGGTTTTACCACTCTCCAGAACAGAAGGCCGGCCCTGTTCATCAAGAATGAAGACTGTACCTGTTGTTGCCTGTACACGACATTGGTCGGTAATTTTTACTGAGTTACTGCTATTTAAACGTGCTGATTGGGGAGATTCCATGAGGTACCTTTTGAGATGAAAACTATGCGTTTACCCCTTCTGCCATAACATCCAAAGTAGGGAAATAACCAGAATAAGCCTGCTTTATTTGCTGATCACGTGCCAGTCTGTTGTAAGCTTGTGCGCTAACTTGTGGGTTAGTTTTTATGACCTGGTCGATTGCCACTTGCAGGGATTCACCCTGAACAAACCCACCTGAAAAAAGGAAAACACCCAAAGTGACAAGGCATAGACAAGGGTAATGATTCATACAAGCCTCTTTAAAACTAATATGTTTTGCTTAGACCACTCTCACTTCGTATTTCAGCGGATATATAAGAAAAACAAATAGCTAAGAAGTTGATATTCATAACGTTATAATCATGGTATCACAAAAAACAATGGAATTGAAATATTTTGGAGCTTTGATTTATATGAAAAGTCAGCCTGATTTAATTGGTTATAAGCTCTACATTTTCCATCATTTTTTTAACCGAAAATATCGAGATGAGGGCTTATGCCAATTCGTCTCCGCCGCAACACAAGGGTGCAAAAGATAACGAGAGTCGGAATGAAGTACGAACTGACTTAACTACATCAGTATATTTGGACTGGGTTCGGCAATGGGTTTGGGATGGAGCGACTTTAATTGGCGGGTGTTGTGGGATCGGGCCTGAACACATCGCTGATCTTTGTAAAAAACTGACCTGATAATTAAAAAGACCTGGATGCAATCATTTTTTAAGAGTTTAAACTGCGTAGTCACTCTTACCGCCTATAGGTGGTTGGAATATTTGACAGCCTCCACGTAACATTCATGTGTTTGCTCATCGGTAAGAAACAGATTATGCTGGTATCTTTTACAGGCGCTGAGGTTGTTCTTTTCTAATGCCTCGGCCAAATGTAAAAAGCCCAAATACCTATTCTCTTTTCCCTGTAGCGTGTCTTTTACCACAACGGTGATAGGTAGTTTTTCCAGAATCTCTGACATTGAACAGCCTAACATTCCATCGAGTAGTGAGAATAATCCAACCATGAAAAGGTCAGCAGACTCTGTCTCTGAACTGTTCGTCATTTTACCCAGCAGTTCACAGAATTTGGCTCGTACTAAGGCTAACCGCACAAGTTCATCCGGTTTGTCGGTGGCCAACTCCGATACAATGACAACCAGGCAAAAGCTTCTGAGTTCCTTCTCTCCAAGTAGGGCAACCCCATGTTGTACAGTAGTAACTTCTTGAAGGAGATAGAAAAAAGCTGAATTGAGAAACCGCAATAGTTTGTACGAAATTGCTACATCCGATAAAATTATTTCTCGTAATCGTTCCAATTCAATTTCTTTTTTCGTTATTTCAGCTAGAAGCCTGATCAGGTTTAATTTTATTGCTGATATTTCCTTAATCTTAATACCTTCAGGTTTGCAGAAAAAATAGCCTTGAAAATAGGAAAACCCCATCCGGTTTGCGAGTATAAACTCTTTTTCTGTTTCAACCTTCTCAGCCAATAACTTAACCCGGTGATGTTTGAGTAAATTAAGGGTCCTCACCAAACTATTGAGAGGAGTGAGGCGAATATCGATTTTAACAATCGTTGCCAGTTCGAGCAGTGGTTCGTATTTTCTATCATATACGAAGTCATCAAGAGCTAAGGTATAACCACGATCTTTGAGCTTTGAACAGATAGACACTATTTCAGGGGTTGGTTCGACATCTTCAAGAATTTCTACCACTATCTTATTCTTTGGAAAAGAAAGTGGCAGATCGTTTTTTAGTAGATCTGTGGTGAAATTGACAAAACAGAGTCGATTGTTTGAAATTACCTCTATATCACCCGTGAGAAAAGCGCTGGAAAGGAGACTGGCTGTCGCCTGCTCACCACTGACCTGCCCCAGCATTTTTCCAGGTGTGCCACGGTATAGTAATTCATAACCGTAAAGCCGCTTATTGATATTTAGTATTGGCTGTCGAGCAATAAACTGTTCCATAATTTCAGGATAAGGCCCAATTTCTTGTTATTGTATTAGAAGATAAACAAAGATTTTCATTGCAAGTGACACATGGTGCCACAGTCATTTGGTTCGCATCATTTTTGAAAAATGTTTTCTCATCTTCACCTGATCTTCCTTTTCCACAAGTGTAAAGCGGATTGCTGTGCACTCAACATCCTCTCTAACTACTATGCCACGTGCCTCAAAAGCATAATCTTCTCCTGGTAATGTGAAGGATATAAGAACCTTTTCCTGGAGTGGTAATGCCAAGCTCGGTTGTTCAAATGCGCAACCGTCAATAGAGATATTAACCAACCTCGCCTCACCTTCATCATAGGCTGTTTTGTAACTCAGCAGTATATTACTGCATGGAAACCTCAATGCGGAGCGTTTTGATTTCATGTCTTCCTCTTGAAAGAGCCTGTCCAAGTGGCGTTATAAGATCCGATTAAAATCAAACTTATACTGTCTACTGACTATAACTACAAAAGCATTTTGTGTTCGTTAACATTTGAAGAATACTCATGCATTGAAGACTATCACAAAGCCTAACACATGACAAATGCCAGAGGCGATGAATGAGCTATTACTCATAGATATATGTAATGTAACTCATATAGACCAAGGAGAGAGGTCCGGAAAAGATAGAAACCGCATAAAGATATGTATAGTAGTAGCCTGACGTCCTGCAATATCACTGATATTCATTGAACTCAATGATACACTACAAAGATCAAAGCATATGGGGCGTTGTTAAAGGCCAGACAACTGCGTTATTTACAAAAGACTCAACTCATTAGAATTGATCAGAGTAAAGAATCCTTTTTTCTACTGAGTGGTTGAAAGATCGTGCTTGATTGTCCCTCAGCAATGGACCAGGCCTCTCTATTTATCTCCGCCTGTCTGATCAAGAATTGATTGGGACTCTTCCAGTTCTAATACAATCACATCCGGATTCCAGTCGAGCCACTCTTTCTTGGCTTTTTCATACAGTTTGAAATGATCTCCGGGAGATGCCGATTCCCACTCTTTTTCGTCTTCAGGTGTGGCCAGTGCTATACCGCCTTTCATGATGGCCTCAAAGGATTCCGTTGAGACGGTAACGCCTGAGAATATTCCCCCCTTAATGGAAATTCCGCTCGCATTCCAAAACTTTGTGTTGCTGCGAATTATTGGTCTGTACTGTTCTTTAATAGAGATAAATATATGAACTTTTTGAAAGGTCGGAGAGAGTTCATAGCCGGTAACCTTACCCACCTGTACCTGACGATAGTACACAGGAGAGCCAATGGATACTGAACCAAGATGTTTTGCATCGAGAATGATACCAAGCCCATCTAGGTTTGCCAGTTCAGTTCTTGGCGGTCTATTTATGGCAGTAAAATTACGGGTAGCAGGACCATCACCTGGGAGAAAATCGAGATATGATCCGAAAACGAGGGTTTCAACATTTTTTACGCCTCTGAGATTGATCTCAGCTTCAGCGACCCAAATCTTGGTATTTTTACGAAAAAGTTCTTCCACAGTTCGATTCACCTGCACGGTCGTGATAATGGAATGTAAATCATCTGAGAAAATGAGTTTTGTTACCTTGCCTACCTTAATACCTTTGTAGCGAACAGCTGAGCCTTCACGGAGTCCCCTTGATGCCTGGAGGCGTACCGTCAATTCGACTTCGTCAGCGTTAAGAGCGGCAGATAAGTCTGCATAGAGGGGGTATGGACTCCCTGGTTTTTTAGGAAGAGCCGTTTCGATGGTGAGACAGCCGATGCCTCCTTTAATGATAGAGTTGAGTGATCCACTCTGAAAGCGTACTCCACCTAATCCACCTGAAAACTGAAAGCCGCTGGTGTTGTAAAATCTGGTCTTATTGTGGATAAGATTTTGATATTCTGTATAGATAAAACATTCAACCAGGACATTCTTTTGATCTTTTGTGAGACTGAAATCATCAATAACACCAATTTGGATATTTTTATGCAGGACTGGTGAGCCAATGGAAAGAGAGCTGGCATCGCTGGATAATATTTTGACGGATATACCAGAGCGCTGGAGTTCTGGAACCCCGACTGTGGCGTTTTTGTAGTTGTCATGGAGGGTGAATTTGAAATGCTCTGCTGGTGTAAAATTCTTCTTTTTAGCAAGTTTATCAGGAGTAGTGAAGCTGATCCCTCCGTTGAGCATTTTGGTAAGTGGTCCAGTTGACAAGGAAACCCCCTTATCCAGGGAGGCACTGAATTCAACTCCGGAATGCAGCCAGAAAATTGATTTTGTACTCAGCAGGTGGAGATATTTCTCAAAAATATATATATTTGTGTGAATGTTTTGCCCTGAACGTTCAAGATCAACATCCACCACCTGACCCACAACAATATTTTTAAAGTATATAGGTGCATTTCGACTCACACCCGTGGGATTTTCCGACTCAAGCGTAAAAGACTTTCCTGGCCTGAGGGGAGTAAGCGCAGGAGGTTCTGAAAGAATATTAAAATGGTTGGTATACTCGCCTGTTCCAGGTTGAAAAGTAATATAGGCTCCAGATAAAAGAAGCTGCAGGTTCTGTATACCTGAAGGTGCAATTTCTGGTTTTACAAGCCAGAATTTTGTATTTTCCCTCAGAATCAATTCTGCCCTGGGGTCAAGTAGTATATGTGCTGTAACTGTTCTTTGTTCATCGTCGTTGATAGTGATTTCTTTGACAAAACCAGCTTCCAGTCCACGGTACATCACCTTAGTTGAGGCTTCCAGAATATCTTTACCAGAGGCCAAGTTCAGGGTCATGGCTATACCGTAGTTGGCAGCCTCATAGTCTTTAAAAAGGGAGAAGGTGTGACCATTTTTAACCTGTTCACTGTCTTGCATCTGCTCGGGTGTATGGAGGAGGATACCGCCTTTTAAAAGGGAGGCCAGTGACTCAACGCGTAATTTAAAATTAGGGAGTTTTCCGCTCAGCTGAAGGCCACTGGCATTACAAAACCTGCTGCCTGAACGGACGAGATGGGAGAAGTTTGGCTCTACAAAAAAATCAATGAGTACACTCTTATCGCCGTCAAGCTGGTGCTTAGTTACATAACCGATCTTTATATTTCTGTAATAGATGCCAGTTCCCACCTGAATGGAACCAAGGGCCTCGGCTCTTAATTGCAGATGCAGGCCCGGGGTATCAGAAGGGATGGGAGGGGGGGAGTTGAGTCCCTCAAATTCATCTCTTGGCGTGGTTGAGCGGCCAACCTGAACTCCGATATAGCTTCCCGAGAGAATGGTTTCAAGACCGCGAACGGAGCTTGCAGAAAGTTCCGGTCGAACAATCCAGAAAAGAGTATCTTCCACCAGGTATTTCACCGCTTCCTTATCGATTTTGACGGTGGCCTTGATCTGCTGGTTGGTAAGATCTGGGGAGATACTTTGCACAAGACCAATTGGAATGCCCCGTGTTATAACCTGTGTTTTTCCTGCAGTAATACCAGAAGCATCATGAAAATAGATTGTTATCTCTTCTCCCGCATTTTTATAGCTTGAGTAGACAAGCCAGCAGCAGATACATAGTGCCACGAGAGGAAGTGTCCATACAGCTGAAATGCCCTTGTTTTTTGATACAACGGGTTCAGAAGTCATGTTTGGTGTTTTGTTATGGTTGAGATGGGTTGGATTTCGGAGCACTTGTCCCACATGATACGAGGATCAAAGGTAATTGCTGCAAACATAGTTGAGGCGACCACCATACAGAAATAGGTGGCCGCCGGAGCTGCATAAATTGAGGTGAAAAAACCAAAGTCCACAAGGGTCGTGAGCAAAGCTATGACAAAGATGTCGAGCATAGACCACCTGCCCACAAAAGCGATAAATCGGTACATTGAAGTTTTTTGTCTTAAAAAACTGTTTCCACAGTGACTCTTTGAGAGGAGAAGAATCGAGAGACCGATTATTTTAAACACCGGTACTAGTATTGATGCGGTAAAGATAACAAGCCCAATGACAAAAGAGCCGTGCTGGAAAAAATAAATAATCCCGTCAAGAATTGTGGATCTGTCAGCTACACCGAGAAAGTTGACCTCCATGATGGGCAGGAGGTTTGCTGGAAAGATCAGGACCAATGAGGTAAAAACCAGTGCCCATGTTTTACTGTAGCTTTGTGGTATACGTATGTGGACAGTTTCACCACATCGAGGGCACTTTTTTCCGTCAAAGATCGTGGGAAGTACGTTTTCACAACTATGGCAAGAGGTGAGATTTTCTCTTTGGCCGGTGGTAGGCGGACTATTTGCTACAGATGTATACGTTATATCATTTCTGTTTTTGCTATTTCGAGAGTCTATAAGACCCCAGAAATATTCTTTGTCTATGGTCGTAGAGATAGCAAGGGAGATGAGTACAAGTGCAGTAAAACAGAATAATCCCGGCAGGTAGACTATCTCTGTGCTGTCCACCATCTTTATTATTGTTATCATTATTCCAAGAAGATACACCTCAACCATTGCCCATTCTTCCAGGTGGAGAAAACTCCTGAATAACTTAGCTAGATACTTCGGGTAACGTTTGTGCTGGAGGTTAAGGCTTATGGTACAAATCATGGATAGTAGCAGCAGCGGGAAGACGAGAGCGGACAGGAAAACCATCAGGGAGACAAAATAGTAGTCATTTTTGTAAAAGTTTACTATCGATTCGATTACATTGGCCGAGTCGCTGAACCCCAGACTTTCAAAAGTCATCAGGGGCAGAAACATTGCCGGCAGGTAGAGGAGTAGGCCTGTGAGCGACAGGGCAAGGGTCCGTTGAATAGAATTTTTTTTAAATCTCTTAAGGGTCCTGCCACATCTGGGACAGGAAATGGAGCAGTCTGGCGGCACCTTGTGTCCTGGTAAAAGAAGATCGCAGTCCGGGCAGATTATGATATGTGTTGTGTTGCTTGCGGACTCCAATTTATATACCTTGTAAAAGAATTGATTGTGAACGATGAGACGGTTGCTCGTCTACGATATATTATCGTGAAAGGAGCCGTTTGTCATATGAAAATATTGAATTAAAAAACCCTTGGATGAATCTATCATGGAGATTTTTATCCATAGGGCAATAAGAGATTGGAGAAGTTTAAATGGCAACCCAAAAATGGTTACAGGTTACAGTAACGGCAGATCCTGCTCTTATTGAATCCATAAGTGATTTCCTGATTGGAGTACTGGATGCAGGAGTTGAGGCGGCGGCAATAGATGAACCGGATTATGGTACAATAAATGGTTATATCCAGGATCCAGACCCTGACCCAAAAGAGGTAGAGAGGATTCTCGATCAGCTTTCAGTGTATTTAGATGAATTACAGGATATTTTTAATGTTGCCGCTCCGAAGCTTAGTTCAAAAATCATCGAAGACAAGGATTGGGGAAAGAGCTGGAAGGAACATTTTAAACCCTTTGCTATTGTGCCGGGCCTCGTGATTGTGCCCACATGGGAAGATTATGTTCCCAAAGAAGATGAGTCTATTATCACCATGGATCCGGGGATGGCCTTTGGAACGGGGCACCATGCGACCACATCCCTTACACTTGAGTTTATTCGGGAAAGCCTTCTTGAATCAAGTGATAAGAGGGTTTTGGATGTGGGTACCGGGACTGGAATTCTTGGAATGGCCGCTGTTCTCTTTGAGGCAAACGAGGTTCGAGCCACGGATAATGATCCGGAGGCGGTAAAAGCTGCAAAGGAGAATGTTGTATTTAATGGGATGCAGGACAAGATGGATGTGAGTCTTGATTCCCTTGATGAGATAACTGAATCCTACGATGTTGTGGTTGCAAACATCGTTCACGATGTTCTTATCAGCATGGCGGATGATCTTATCAGACTGACAGCTAAGGGGGGTGCTCTGATTCTTTCAGGTTTACTTGCAGAAAAGCAGCTTGCCAATATCAAGCGAATTTTTAGTGAAAAAGGTATGAGCCCGGTTGGTGAGAAAATTCGCGATGAGTGGTCAGCAATACGATTTATAAAAAAGGTTTAAGAAATGTGGGGGCTACCACTTATCCCATTGATTGACCGTTGCTGATTATCCGGATTAGATGGGGGTAAACTGATAGTCAGTGTCAAAGATGACACCGATACCATCTTCTGTTTGTCTGATGACAATGCCGGTAGTGTTCACCCAGGTGTGATCACCTTGTATCTGTCTGAGGCTTTCCATGGAGAGGATGAATTTAAGTTTTTTTAGATCGTCGACACTGAGATAGAATTTGATATCCACCTTGCTTGCCATGGGAAATTGGTGGTCAGTTTCTAAAAATGCACCGCCGGAACTTATATTTGCTGCTACGGTATCAATAACCTGGGGCTGGTCTTTTGAGTGTCTGTAGGATATCTTTGCCTGCAAATTGAGAGAAAATCGTTCCTGCTCCCTGCGGTTTGTTGACATGGTCTCTGTATTTCCTTGTTGCATGGTTGAGGTCAAAATAAAATTCTTTATTCATAATTACGGTAAGTAATGCGGGTTGTCAATTTTTAAAGCTCTTTTGACGCTCTCACTTGCAGCACCGTAAGATATATTAGATACATTAGATTCATAAACAGTTGGTAACAGAGATGAGACGTTTTTTCTTCGATCCTGCAACACGACGTGATGACACCGTTACTCTTTCAAAGGAAGAATCCCGGCATATAAAAAAGGTTCTGCGGTTGGACGTTGGTGCTGGTGTAGAACTCCTGGACGGTAAAGGTAGGATTTACAAGGGTGTAATATCGGATCTGGGCAGGGTGGTTGCGGCAAGAATTACAGGGACCCTAAGTGAGAATGCACAAAGCTCTGGAGGTGTGCTGGTATGTCAGGCCATTCTTAAGGGTGAGAAAATGGACACTGTGGTGCAGAAGTGCACTGAATTAGGTGTGACAACTATGGTCCCTTTTCAGAGTTCAAGGTGTCAGGGAAAACTGGATCCTGTGGTGGGGCAAAAAAAACATGGTCGTTGGCAACGGATCGGGCTTGCTGCCTGCAAGCAGTGTATGCGACCTATGCCTATGGATATAGATGCACCAGTAACATTTGAAGAGGCTGTAGCAAGTGAGGAGCTTGGTGAGAAAACCGTGCGTCTGCTATTTTGGGAAGAGGAAAAAGAATTTCATTTACAAGATGTAGTGGGCTTATCCTCTGCTGAGTCCATAGCACTGTTACTTGGGCCCGAAGGTGGGCTCAGCCATGAAGAAATAGAACTGGCACGTCAGCATGGATGGGTAACTGTAAGTCTTGGCCAGAGTATCCTCCGGGCAGAGACAGCAACACTTACGGCTGTTTCCATTGTTCAATACCTGACCGGCAGCCTGTAAACCATCTCCCCCTGTCTTGTATGATTTTTTGATATTATCTTCACGATTTGTATCCATGTAGAAAAGAGTAGATCAGGTAATAATATGGTTTTATTTGGAATTAATAATAACTTGAGAAAATCGGGTTAAGGATAGAGTAACAATGAAAGAAGAACTTTCCCGGTCAAAAATTTTGCAAAACAGTTGTCCTCCCGTCTCTTTTGAAGAGGCGCTGGCAGCCGGCCATCTCATTGTGGATGTGCGTTCAGCGGCTGAGTATAAGGTGGGGACTGTGCCGGGTGCTGTGAATGTTCCTCTTTTTGATGAGGATGAGCGAGCGGTTATAGGTACCATATATAAACATGGGGGCCAGGATAAGGCCATTGATAAGGGGTTTTCCTATGTGGGGGCAAAGATAGGAGAACTACTAGGAGCATTTGAACCATATCGGGACAGGGTGGTGGCGGTTTGTTGTGCACGAGGCGGGATGCGCTCTAGGGCCATCGTGAACCTTCTATTGCAGTCAGGGTATAAGGCACACCAGATCATTGGGGGATATAAGACATACCGACATGGAGTTCTTGGATTTCTCGATAGCTACGCTCCAAAACTCATTGTACTCCATGGTCTAACCGGGACTGGAAAGACACGAATCATCCAGGCACTCGATAACAGTATTGACCTTGAAGAGTTGGCAAGACATCGGAGTTCACTGTTTGGAGGTCTGGACCGTGAGCCAAGCTGCCAGAGAACTTTTGAGAGCGAGCTTGTTCAAGCGGCAGAAACTCTGGGGCAGGAACCATATTTTGTAGAGGGTGAAAGCCGAAAAATCGGTAGGGTCTTTATCCCAAAGCCATTTGCCATGGCCATGAAGAGTGCTGTTCTTGTGAATATCACCTGCAGTCTTACGACAAGAATTGAACGAATAGTGGAAGACTATCCGGTGGAAGGAGAAAAAAAACGGCAGGATATTTTGAAGATTCTCCTCTCTTTGAAACAGAGCATGGGTGCTGCCCGTGTAGAGGAGATGTGCGATCTGTTTAACAGCAATCAGCTCCACGACCTCGTACGTATTCTTCTGGTAGACTATTACGATAAGAGATATGCACGGAGTATGAGCGAATACAACTTCGATCTGGAGGTCTCTTCTGAATCCATCAATAAAGTTGCTGAACAATTGACTGCGTTTCGGGCTTCCCTGCTTGAATAATAGTAGAAGGCGAATCCGGATTTATCATCAGTTAAGGTGGTGCAAGATTTGAAATTCGGGTTAAATTCCTTTGATGTACTGCTTGTCTGTGGTCGGGTATATTCGCTGCCTGACCTTGTCTCCTTCCGGGTCTTTTCCTTTGAGACAATCTTCAAAATACTGAACTGTCTCTCTTTTATCCCTGGGGCTGTTCGTCTCTGTTTCTATGTTACGCAGGTCTATAAAATAATTGTCAAATATGTCTTTTGTGTCCGTTATAATGGCGGTATTAAGGAAGTTGTGGTTGTTGTAGACGGTGTGGTAATGACCAGACTGTTTATCAACGATGATAGATGTTCCTTGTAGTGTTCTAATGGTCGATTTTTTTTGGCAGTGACTGAGGCACTGATCGTCTACACTGTCTTTTTCACATCCGGTAACCTGATGAAACAGACATTGCCTACTGGTCATCATGATGATCGGGTGATAGATACTGTAGTGGAGGCTAAAGTTCTCCGGCTTCTTAATGGTCTTTATCTGATAGTTGTTGAGCTCGTTTGATATAAAGGCCCCGGCACAGTGAAACTCTTCTTTCAGGCATAAGAGAGAGTAGGAGTTGGCAATATTGAGGTGTGGGCCCGCTATCCAGTTAATGCCCAGTTTGCTCGCCTCATGGGCTATTCCACTATTATTGGTAACAATTGATTGTGGATTGAGTCGCTGTAACAGTTTAATTGCATTTTCAAAATGCTCCCCGATCATGACAGCCGGGAACCAGGGAATCAGTTTGTCATTTTCTTCAAAAAGATCAACATACTTTGAAATATTCTTATCAAAGCACCCGGGTAATTCAAAATAGACTTCTGCCTGACTGTCTAAGAGATAGGTGTCCTCAGGTGACGCAATCAGAACTGAAAGAGAGGGTTGCTGTTTCTGTGATCTATTCTGTTTTAGGCGTGGCAGGGTGACGGGAGCAACAAATTCTTTTGAATTATGCAGAAGTTTGAAGATATTTCTTTTTATTCTGGTTAGCTCCTTGAATGGTAGCTGGAGCTCGGGCTGCAGGTCATTTAAGATAATGTTTTCAAGTTGATATTCTGAGTCGTTAAGGCTTCGGAACAGTTTTTCCATATTGTGGTGGGTAATACTGTTGTTTCCTGGGAGGCCAGTTCGAAGGGGTACATGGCTTTCAATATCATAAGAGGTGTCGCCGGTGGTGATGTTGATTTGAAGAGTTCTATCCATCGTACCGCTTAGGACAATGGTGAGAGGGACCTTATCAATGCTGAGGTGTTTAATCGTATCTTGAACGTGGACGATGATGTCGGTTTTTTCGTCATAGAGCTGTCGTTTAGCTTGCTCCAGATTCTCTTCAATATTTCCGGTGAAAGTACCTGCCAGGTGCAGGGCAGAGTTGTCCCGGGGGTTATCGATAAACATACCCTTATGGATATCATCGGCTAAAAAGCCGTTGGTGAAGTCTCTGTTAAAGACCTTGTAGAGACCTGTGCTTCCTTTCGATAGCTCCTGGCGATTATAGTAATTCTGCAGTTGTTGCCGGTAACTTGCAACCACCGTATATACATAATGGAACTTCTTAATTCTTCCTTCAATTTTGAGAGAATCAACCTCCGCCTCAGCAAGACTCTCGAGATCATTAAACGCAGAGTTATCTTTGAGGTTAAATGGAAAGTTGTTTCCCATCTGGGTTGTTTGATACTCGCTTCTGCACGGTTGGCTACAGCGGCCACGGTTACCCGATTTCCCATCAAGCACCGAGCTGATATAGCAGAGTCCGGAAAAAGAGAGGCAGTTGGAGCCGTGGACAAAGACCTCTGTCATAATGTTGGTTTGGTGGGCTTTTTCAGTGAGTAAGGTAATCTCTTGAAGGTTGAGTTCCCGGGATAGGTTGACCCTCGTGACACCCAAGCTACTTAAGAAGTCGATTTGTCCACGGTTATGGGTGGTGAGCTGGGTGGATCCATGGACAGGAAGACTCTTGAAATATTTTTGCAAAAGATACAACATCCCTATGTCCTGGAGGATGATTCCATCAATACTGCTATTGCTGAGTTTATTTAAAAGAGTAGTTAATGTGGCAATCTCAGGTTCAACGATAATGATATTTAAGGTAAGAAACACCTGACAGTCGTTTTTATGGGCAAGGTGCAGGATCCCCTGTAATTGCTCGTAGCTGATGTTCTCAGCACGATTGCGAGCGTTGAAGCGCTCAAGACCACAGTAGATTGCATCAGCCCCCGCTGCAATCGCCGCTTTGATGGAGTCTATGTCACCACCGGGAGCGAGTAATTCTATTTTAGGAACCATGATCGTTTGTTTTCCTTACAGCGTATTTTACCAGCAATTAAGCCGAGACATTGTGCCGATACAATTTGAGTAAATCTTATTTTTACCGGATCAGAATATGGCATATGGGGTGTGAGCATGCAACCGCTTATCACGGTGTGTCGTACTCTTTATTAGAGTCGTATTCCAAAGTGGTGCAGGATCGTCACCATAAGGAGATAACTCACAACTGTAGCAGCTATGGAGATACTGATACTCACATAGAAACTGAAACCGTGCTTGAGAAGCAGGGGAAGTGTGACAAAGAGTACAAGGGAGGGGAGAATCAGCCAGAAGACACTCACAGCAAGAGAGCTGACTCTGGTGGTATCCTTTGTTTCTATGTAAAGCCAAAACATCCCAAGTATCGAGACCAGCGGAATTGACGCCAATATTGCCCCGGCAAGTGTGTTGCGCTTGGCAAGCTCAGATATGATTAGAATGAGAGTTGTAGTGATTGCTATTTTGGCAAGATAGAATGTCACTTGGATGTATCCTCATAGACAATATATACTTTTAGTTTGGGCAACCCTGAAAACAGGAACTTTATTATATATTCTAAGCTCTATAGGAGGCAAGTAAAGCCGCCAATCTTTTACACTCAACCAAGCTCCGTTATGAGTAAACAAAAGAAACAATCAGAAACGTCCAAAAATGCATTGTGAAAACCGACCAGATTATTCGGGAGCCCCTTGACTTGGATTGGTCTCCTGACACCATCATTCAACAATTAAAGCTTGTATGGAAGAAAGGCGGTCGGACAAGTGGGTTCACTGTGGATAATGGGGGGTGAGTTTGCTGATCATGTTCGTGTGGATTGCGAAACCTTATGCCCGTGGCGGCGATGAACAGATGAAAATATTCGATCCTCTTTTCGCTTAGTTTAATAAGCGAAAAGAAGGTTCAGACAGTAGTATTTTTAAACAGGATTCTGGGTCTTGTAAGACTCAAATTCATTGTTTTCATTAATTTTAATGATCACCGCACTCTTGACCGGGTCACCACCCTCTGTCATATCGAGAGTTCCTGATACCCCTTGAAAACCTTTGATCTTGGTGAGTTGATCACGTATTGCAGCACGATCTTTAATCAAGTCTCCTGAGAGTTTTTCAATGGAAGAGATTGCGGTGAGTAACAGGTCTGTTGCATCATAACCCAAGGCGCTGTTGCCAGTGGGTAGTGCATTGGCAATAGCCTGATAGTTATCTACAAATTCTTTAGTTTTTCCTTTAGCTCCTATTGCTGCAAAATGAGATGTGAAATAGAGACCTTTACAGAGATCTCCACATTCATCTATGAGACTACTCGTTTCCCATGCGTCTCCACCAAGAATTACTTTTTCCCAGCCTGTTTTCCGTGCTTGTTTGACAATCTCAGGGATTTCATAGTCGTATTGAGGGACGAAGAGCACATCCGGTTTTGCTTTGACAATTTTGCTCAGTTGACCGGAGAGATCTTTTTCAGATGAAAGAAAATCCTCAAAGGCAACAACAGAGCCTGCCCCATGTTTTGCTTCAAACGCTGTTTTGAAAAATTCAGCAAGTCCTTTGGGGTAGGCGCTGGAAATATTGTACAAGACTGCGGCTTTTTTAGCGTTAAACTCTGTGCTGACAAAGCTTGCCATTGCCTCCCCTTGGAACGGGTCAAGAAAACAGGCTCTGAAAACGTAGGACCTGTTCATGGTTGTTTTGGGGTTAGTAGAGGTGGGAGAGATCATGGGGGTGCCAAACGATTGGCTTATTCCTCCCGCCGGTATGGCCCTTGAACTGGCATTGGGACCAATAATGGCAAGTACCTTTTGTTTTGTGATCAGGTTAAGTCCATTGGACACAGCCTGTTGGGTAGATGACTGATTGTCAGCATGGACAAACTCTATTGTATATTGCTTTCCACCGATTAATAGACCGCCAGCACTGTTGACCTGGTCTTTAACCATTTCAGCGCCGATTTTAGAGGCAAGGCCAGAAGATTTACGAGAACCACTGTAGGAAAGA
This sequence comes from Desulforhopalus glucosivorans, assembly GCF_054397165.1. Lineage (NCBI taxonomy): Bacteria > Pseudomonadati > Thermodesulfobacteriota > Desulfobulbia > Desulfobulbales > Desulfocapsaceae > Desulforhopalus > Desulforhopalus glucosivorans. The sequence goes on along the minus strand of NZ_AP044854.1, from coordinate 4,359,841 downwards.
TTTAGGCCTATTTTTATTGTTTCGGCAGCCTGGCACACAGATCCAAGGGATAATAAAAAAGCGAAAATCAGTATGGAATAGTATAGGTTGGATTTTAATACCTTTTGCACTGTGGAGTCCTCCTCCTTCTTTTTGACACAACAACCCCTTTACCTACATGAGACCAATCAAGGAACTGCTGTCATGGAAATCACTGTATTTTTTATAGTTTATGAGAAGTAATGTTATGTTACAGGGAAAGAGAACTACCATGTGCTACATGCAAAAACAAGTTTATTCTAAGTAAACAACGTTTGCAGGGTATTATTTTCATACCTTAACGAGTAGTAGGAGTTTAGTTGTGATTTCTAGCATATGTATACATCAATTTCAGCTTACTTCATTGTGAGGTGAATGGAGTGCACCGCATTGTACACAGTACTGGCCACCAATATAGGTAGTTCCATTGCAGTGTATACATTGTATTTGTTGGTTGGTGCCGCAAAATGGGCACATATCCACTTGTTTCGGCAGTTTCTTTCCACAGGAATGGCAGCTCCCCTTCATCAGCCTTTTTTCCTTTATTTTCTCAGGAGAGAAAAGTTTTTTCTGAATAAGGTAAATGGCCAACAGAGCAAGAAGGATTGCGAGCAGAATAATAATGTAGTGCCATATAGCAATAATACGTAAAGAGACAAGCAGCTGGAATAGAGATTCAAATACTCTGTGTGGAATGATATCCAGAATAAGTTTAAGCAGTTTGAAAAGTACCGGAATACACGAAACAACGAGTAAATGAGAGGATATAAGAACTTGTAGAGTACTGTTTTTTTGAATGCTTTTGGAGTTCCATAAATAGAAAAGTCCACAGAGCGGGAGCAAAAAGAGAAACTGCCAGGCAAGCTCTTTGATGGGATACCAGAAATCGAACTTTTTAATATCGCCAACTATAATAGTTTTTTGACCCTGCAGTTCCACAAGCTTTGCGGAGAATAATTTAACTGCAGCATTAGCACTAATGGTGGCATTATAGTCTGCAATAGTTTTGCTTAATTGATTAATCTGCCCAGTGAGTTCCTTGGATTTTGCGGCAATGGAAGACACTTGGCTGTCATCGCCGGTATCAGCGATATTTTCCAGGAGGTTAGTATCGTAAACGGCTTTTGATTTTTTAAAGCTCTGAGTAAGCTTTATCTTATTCTGTTGTGCACTCTTACGATCACGAAATACTGTAACAATGGCCTTGTCTTCTTTAACCGCTCTGACACTACTCAGGAGCTGCTGACAAGAGGAGTGGGTTTTGCTAATTTCGGATTGGTCCAGTCGGTCTCTTGTTCCGTACCGGTATGAGTTCTCTGGAGCGAGGATCAGTTGTTGTATTGTATCAGTTTTGTACTCACCAACCCATTTTTTCTCAATGATTGCTTCTCGACAGATACTGGGCATGTACTCATATGGGGAAGTAAGTAGAGCACTGTGGTCATGGAGTCCGGCGAAGATCATACTGACAACAAAGATATCAAGGGCAATAATCACAATAAGTGACATTTTACTCAACGGCTCTTTTCCCCCGATGATAAGGAGTCTGTTCTTAAAGGTCTTGAATTTTTGTTTGTTGAAGATCAATTGTTATCCCTATCACTTTTTTTGAGTAGATAAACCAGTCACACCTTGTGAAAGGTTTTTTTGGTTTGTCTGCTATATTCAGTTATCTCGTAGTGCACCCTTGAAGAGGTTCGTGCCATTTTGGGTCAAAAGGGCTGAGTCACTCCTGGTCCAGAAGATTAGGCTTTCGTGACTATATTTTTCACCTGATGCCGATGGGGTTCGTTCCAGGACCACTCGTTCACCTTTCCAGAATAATGACGCCGTATTTCCAATTGTATCATAGTTAACGAGGATTTGTTTTCCGTGATTGTCCTCGTAGGTGAGTACCCGAGTCTGCGCTTGACTTGTGTAATCACTGGATACGGGCGTGGTATGGAGTGAAGTTTGACAGCCAGATACAGCCATGACCAGAGTGATAGTATAAATGGTGCGTTGGAAAAGTTTTGCCATATCACCTGTTGGATGTATAGGGTCGCTGAAAGCTTTTGAAATCAGTGGGTACGTTTATTACTCTTTATTTTTTGCAATTATCCAAATGGCATGTACCATCCCAGGAATAAAACCCAAAATAGTCAGAACAATATTAATCCAGAAATGTTTGCCAAGGCCTACCTGGAGAAATGCAGCCACGGGGGGGAATATTATAGCACAGACGATTTTTATGAATTCTTTCATGATATATGGTGAGTTGAGGTTGTTGTGTTAATGACGTTTACTTAACCAATACACCTAACATAATGAAATAGTATATCTAAGGCAATACTCGAATTAAAGGCAACGTATACCTCCGAGGTTCCATTGACAGTGACCACAGGGAACCTGGCTGCCAATGCAGTCGTTGGCGTATCCTCCATCATCGGCAAGCAACATTGGGCAAGGCCCTTGGCAGCAAGTCCAGCAGTAGGTATAGCCGTAGGATTCTGCCTCTTTTCTAAAGTCTAGATACTTTTTACTATGCCAGCTTTCAAGTAATGTTTTATGTGAAACATTTCCAAATGGACGTTTAATAACATTGGCGTCTTCTTTTAAAATGCGGCAACCATAGCTGTGCCAGAGGAAGTGGCAGGGCATTATATCGCCGTTGGCGGCAATAAATAGTGTTTTTTCTTTAAGGAATCGACACTCTCTGGGAGATGTAGCCTGAAAGGGTGGGATAAATAGATCAAGTCCCTTTGTATCGGCAATTTTCTTTATAGCACTAATTTTTTCTTCATTTTCCCTGGATTTCTGAATTTCTCCAAGGTCAAGATCATCTAAGTTAAGCTGAAGGTCTCTTCGCCGTGCCTCTTCCAGCATATCGTTAAATATCTCTGTAAAGAGTTGGGAGGATTGTGTACCTGCATGTCTGCGATAGTGCTCAAGTTCTTTGGTGAAATCGAGACCCTTAGACGCGGCTGTTTCAGCAGATCTGGTGAATAGCTCAAGGGTTTCCGGGGGATGGGGATTAAATAAACACTCTTGTTCTGCGGCCTTGTCGTATAAAATCAGATGGCTTGAGAGTATATAATCAATCCCATTATCAATCGCCCAGGCAACCAGCCCTGGTAAATCATTAATGGTTTGTCTGGTGAGAACGATTTCAAGGCCTATTCTAAAACCATGATTTTCAATATGGCGAGCCTGGGAAAGATTGTCAACGCTCTGTTGTACTGCCCGAAAGGAATGTTCACCGGCACTTTCTTCCTCTGGGTCTTCAAACCGATCAACCGAAAGACACATGGTTGACAATCCGGCCCGAAGAAGATCACGAGCGTTAGTTTTGGTGAGTAACAGGCCGTTACTCTGTACACCGATACTGCTTGTTGCGGGCAGGACTTCTCGGGCCAACGTAATTATGGTTAACAGATCGTGATGTAAAAGTGACTCTCCTATTCCATTTAAGATGAGGGTTTCTACATCTTTTAAGGAGGGAAGGATCTTTTGAAACACACCCAGGCTCATATCCTCTTCGGGGATACAACTGCCCCTCGTATGCTTTACACACATCTTGCATTGCAGATTACAGCGGGTGGTCAGTTCGACGTACACTTTTTTGGGAGAATCGGTTTGGTGCTGGTTCATTACGTCTTGGATATGAGGGGTTGAGTTATTGAATTACTATTATCGTGTTTATATGCGGCCAGAACTATGGATGTGATTGACGATTGAGAAGTCTTCTTTTTAAGCAGGCGTGTCCAGTATCAGAACTATTGCTAGAGAACTTGTAGTGAGAAAAACAAATTTTTACCAGAAATATCACTGGGAAGCTCTGCTAAAGGATCTTGCAAATATAAAAAAAAATATCATACAATGTAATCAACATTTACATGAACTTAATTTTTTAAGGGAGTAGCCTCGTGGGATTAAACTCGTTGGGTGACAGTAAAGCAAATCACGAAATATCTCTCTTGGATATTTTGGATGTTGAGGATCTCCAGAAGCTTCAGGATTCATTTGCCAAGGCGAATCGGGTTGCTTCAACCATAGTGGATATTCATGGGTTGCCAATTACACGACCCAGCAATCATAGTGCGGTTTGTCAATTGATCAGGTCTACTCAGAAAGGTGAAAGAAATTGTATACGATCCGGTAAAATTTTAGGGGAGCTGTCCATAAACTCACAAAAACCCTCGTATCATTTTTGTAAAAGTGTTGGTTTCGTAGATGCTTCCGCACCTATAGTAATCGAGGGTGTGCATATTGCCAATTGGTTAATAGGCCAGAGTTGGAGAGGGGCGGTTAATGAAGAGCGAATACTTGCTTATGCAGAGGAGATTGGAGTAGATAAGCATGATATGCTTGAGGCTTTCCTGTCAATGGATGCTATAAGTGAAAGTGAATTCAAAGAAAAATTGGACTTTCTCTGGTTGATGGCAAACCAGATTTCAAATCAGGCTTATCAGCAGCTCAGGCATCAGAAGATGGTTCAGTCCCTTGAGCGGTCACAAAATGAACTCACTGCTTACAGAGATAATCTTGAGGTCATTGTTAATAGAAGAACGGTGGAGCTTGAAACTGCCATCAAAAAAATCAAAGAAATTTCTATTAAAGACGCGCTTACAGGGTGTTTTAATCGTGGTGCTATTAACTCATCTCTCCCCAAGGAATTGAAACGGGCGAAGCGGTATAATAACCCAATCTCTATTATGCTTTGTGATCTGGACCATTTTAAAAGGGTCAATGATAACTATGGTCATCAGTCAGGTGATGTTGTACTGCAGAAAGTTGTTGCCACTATTGAGGATAATATTCGGAGTGATATTGATTGGCTGGCAAGGTACGGAGGGGAGGAGTTTCTACTGGTGATGCCTTTCACGGATCAAAAAGGCGCTGAGGTTACTGGAGAGAGATTACGGAGCGTAATAGAGGAAATACCATTTGTCTTTTCTGGAGAAAATGTCAAAATCACAGCAAGTTTTGGCTTAACGACTGTCGAAGACTGGAAAAGTCATGGCTCATTAGGTCATGAAGATTTTTTACATTGTGCTGACACATTTCTCTATAGAGCAAAAGAAGAGGGGCGTAATCGTGTCGTATCAGGTACTCCTGAATCCTCCAGTTGATTCTAACCCGAGAAGGGGGAAAAATTTTAGTATCGCTGGATAAGTACCCCGAAGGCCTCCCCGCGGTCGCTATCTGGAAATGGTGCGATATCAGCAATTTTTCCAACACTCGGTATCTCGGAGTCTACGCTCCCTGTTTTTTATGACAGGTTTTTCTGTCTAAGGCACTAATGGGCAATCAGTGCCGAGTGGCATGTTGTGATCTGATTTTATTGCAGGACCTGACGTATTAATGTGGAGAGTTCATTTACTGTAATGGGTTTTAACACAAATTCCCTAATACCTGATAATTTGGCTTCTTCTCTTGAGGTTATTGAGGAGTATCCAGTACATAATATGATAGGTATATCCGCTCTGGTCTGAAGTATTTTCTCGGCAAGTTCAACTCCGGTCATACCAGGCATGGTTTGGTCGGTTATAACTAAATCAAACGAACCAGGATTTTTGTTGAATACTTCAAGTGCATTAGCACCGGATGTTTGAGCACTTACAGTGTAGCCCAACTGCTCAAGAATTTCTCTTCCCATATTGGCAAGATGTGGTTCATCATCAATAAAAAGAATAGATTCGCTTCCGGTTTGATATTGCTCGATTACCTCCGGTCTCGAATGGATCTGTTCTTTGTTAAAAACGGGCAGGAATACATCAAAAGTAGTGCCTTTTTCAGGTACACTATTCAACGAGAGAAACCCGCCATATGACTTAACTGTCCCATGAACGATGGCAAGTCCCATACCAGTTCCTTTCCCCTGACTCTTAGTTGTAAAATATGGGTCAAATATTTTACTTTGTATTTCAGGAGCAATACCAGGGCCCGTATCACCTACTGAGAATTGCACATAGTTACCCTCCTTAATATCAATGTCAGGTGGTAGCTGGTCTTTTGTGAGATGTACATTTTTCATTGAGATGCTGAGCATTCCACCTGTTTTTTCCATGGCATGGAAGGCATTGGTAGACAGGTTCATCAGGATTTGATGTATCTGAATTGGGTCGGCCAGAATAAAGCCAACTTCAGAACTAATATTTTGTGTGATCTCAATGGTGGCAGGGAGAGAGGGGCGTAGCATTTTCACCACTTCTTCCACTATTGTAACCGGCTTAAGCGGTAATCTATTGGTGTTTGTTTGGCGGCTAAATGCCAGGATTTGTTGAATAAGACCTTTAGCCCGGTTGCTTGCGTTAAGAACAGCATCCAGATATTTCTTCAATTTTTCCGAGGCCGATGCATCAAGTCGGGCGAGTTCTGAGTAGCCTATTATTGCGGAAAGAATATTGTTGAAGTCATGGGCAATGCCACCTGCAAGGGTACCAATGGCTTCCATTTTCTGGGCCTGACGTACCTGGTCTTCCAGTTGGATTCGTTGGCTGGCATCTCGTAAAATAAGGAGGGTATTTCTGTCTTCTTCTGTACCGTATTGGGAGACATTTACTTCAAGCGCAAACTCCGTACCATTCTTTTTTATCCCTTTTGTTTCATAATAAATATCCCGTACTGGAGAATCCTCTTTCTCGGCCAGATAGGCCATGAATTGGGGTCTTTTGTCAGGGGCAATGATTTCCAGCAGTGGTTGATCAATTAACTGGCTACGATCCTCATAACCAAACATTTTCATATAAGCGGGATTAACCAGTGTATGAATACCCGATTGAGCTACACCAATACCATCAACAGAATTGTCAAAAATTGACCTGAGCTGTTCATGGGCTTGGTTGAGCCCTGTAAATAGCTGGGCATTTTCTATGGAGATAGCCACCTGAGGAAGAATGAGTCGCAATGTTTCAACTCGATAATGGGGAAACGCATCTACAATTTGATTATTTTCAATAAACAGGATTCTATTTTGCCCCTTCTTATAAGAAAACGGCATACATAAAATCGATTTACAATTGTTTCTGAGCACGTACGGATCATTGGTAAAATCTCCTTCTAAACTGGCATTCTCAAGAATCAATGTTTCATCGGTCCGGGCCACATAACGGATGATTGCTTCGGATATATACCTGGAGAGTTGTGCCATAACAGGACCTGCAGTTTTCCCTGAATGGATGGTCTCTTCATTGGCGGCAACTTCCACACGAATGTCTTCTCCATTGATAATGACAATACTTGCTTTTTCAGCCCCGGTATTTTCCAAGGTATACTTCATGATCTCTGTGAGCAGAACAGACATATCCATCTGGGTTGCTATGGCCCTTGAGATGTTGACAATGGTCTGATAATCGACAAAGTTTTTATCTTCTTCAGCTGAACCAAAAAAGGTGCTTGCGGGAGTTGGGGCGTGGGTGTGTGCACTTTTATGCGGGGTTCGTTCCCTAAAGAGGTCAGAAAATTCCTGCTCTAAATGTTTCAGCTTTCCAATGGCCTTCCATTGACGGTAATAGTAGAGTGATTCGGCCAGATAGTCTTTGGCCGCACCCTTTAAACCACATCCAAGAGAATGACGGCCAGCAAGTTCATTTGCCAAGGCCTCAATCTGGATAAAACCGGTTTTATGTGCTTCGGCGATACATTTTTCATACCCTTGAAGGGCTTCAAGCTGTTTACCTTCAATTCTTGCAATTTCGGCTTCTATCAACAGGTATTTATGCTCGAAATTATCAGAGCAGCTTGCCTTCCATTGTTTAAAATAATCGAGGTGGAGATTAAGTGTGGTTACAATCTCCTGTTGTTTTTTCTTGGAAACAGAACTGTACAATGCTGTAAGCGCCAGGGAGTAATAGAGATAATGCTCAGGAACTTCTACGTGGGCCACAGATGACCAGATCAATTCTTCGGCTTTTTGAGCTGCAGCTACCGCTTCCTCAAAATAGCCAAAGAGGTAACGAGCCTGTGTTTTATGGATATAGTACCAACAGACTGTAATGGACATATTGGTTTGAAGGTGCAGCTCAAACTCAACTTCATTAAAGGTCTCGTCACTATATGAGTGGGGAGTGTCTGTTTTCCCTCTCAGCAGTTGAACCAGACGCTGTTTGCTCTCAATAATGTCGACTATTTCGGTATAGCCTGTGGTGGCTACATATTTTTTACGTTTTTCTGCATCGACAAAAACCTGTTCAAGATCCATTCCTGAGGCCAGATTAACCATGACAATGTGGTTGCAATGGTAGCAGGAGTAGGTGACGTCCCCTGTTTCAAGGGCTGCCTTAAAGCCTTCTTCAAGATATTGAAGATCTGACGTAACGTGATTGACCCAGAAATTGACATTAGAGCCAAAACTCAAGCAGACCTTTGCTCTAAACTGTTCATAGCCTTCTTTTGCAAGCAGGCTGTAACCCAGTTTTCCGAATTCGTAACCTTGTTCAAATGCACCAAGCATGCAGCCGATGATCATTCCAAAATAGGCATACCCGGAGGCGGAGGCTGGGGCGTTGCCGTGGCGAAGTGCAATGTGCACCATGTGGCAATGTTCAAGATAGAGAAGGTTCTGGTCGTAAAACAGAGCCGGAGGCATCATTGCCGCCAGAATGGATAAGGCGAGTTCCATTTCCGGGTTGTCCATGTCAGGAAGATTAACTAAATCTTCAATGTTACGTGAACCTATGAGTTCTAGTATTTCCTCATACACTTCAAGAACCTGGTCTCTTGTGGGATGGAGATAGAGGGTGATTCCAAAAAGATCGCAGCCGGCTATCGCTGCTTTTACCGCATGTTCGATTTCACCTTTTGTTGTGTAAAGGTCAATCAGCACTTTGTAGATTCTGGCTTGTTTTATGGTTGTGTTTGCAATCTTCAGGAGTCTTTCAAACTCCTGTTCAGCCTTTAAGAGTTCTGCAGTAAAATAATATGCTTCTGCTTTTTCATAGAGCAGTTCAAAGAAGAGATCTGGATGCGCAACTGCCAACTCTCGATCTAACATGGTAACGCCATGGTCAAGTAGCTCTATTGCCGATTCATTGGCAAGGGTTGCTTTAGCATTGAGGGCAGCCTGAAGGTTCAGTTTTGCCATGGCCAACTTTTCATCTTTGTTGGTTATCATTTGCGAGGCAAAATTAAACTGGGAAATTATAGTAAACACATTGTCACTGAGTTCTTTCGCAGATAAAAATCCACGCAACTTACGACCAATGAGTAGGTGTACAGCCTCCCTTTCATTCTCTGGTATCATCGAATATGCTGCCTGTTGAACCCTGTCATGCAAGAATTTGACATGCATTTCTATGGAGTTGGATGAATCATCATCGGGCAACTCTTTTAAAACTTGAATATATTTTCCTGTACCAGACAATGGAAGCATAAGACCAACCTTGACCATAGGCCAGATGCTTCTAGTGACTTCAGTAACAGATTGACCGATTATAGCAGCTAGCCAGCTCAGTGAAATTTGTTCTCCTATGCAGCTTGCTATCATCATCAATTCTCTTGTTTCAGATGGAAGCTTAGACAATCTGGTTAACATAAGTTCAACAACGTTATCCGTTATATCACACTCATGTATCCGTTCAATTTCCCAGCACCATGAACCCTGTAGGTGATCGTAGACAATTAAACCATCGTCGTGCAGGCGTTTAAGGAAATGATTTATAAAAAAGGGATTCCCCAGCGTTTTTTCCATTACCAGAACTGAAAGGGTCTTGGCATTATCTTCGCTTACATGGAAGGTGTCTTGTATCAGTGCGTTAACGTGCTGCTGAGATAAGGGCTCTAGAGTAATGGTATTGATAACTGCTTTTTTCTCTATCTCTTCTTTGGCTAAAAGGAGTGGGTGAGTCCTATGTACCTCGTTATCACGGTAGGATCCTAGAATCAGCAGATGTTTAACGGTTTTATCAGTGAGAAGCACATTTAACATTTGTAAACTTGCGAGATCTGCCCATTGAAAATCGTCGATAAAGAGTACGAGGGGGTGTTCCGCAGTGGCAAATATTTTGATAAATCTTCTGGTGAGTTCATTGAATAGGTTTTGTGTCTCAAGTGCGCCAAGTGCGCCAAGTGCGCCAGTTGTCGCAACATCTTCGTGTTTGCCGACGAGTATCTCAAGATCAGGCACAAGGTTTGTCATAATTCCTGCATTGTTACCCAGTGCAGCGATAATTTGACTTCTATATATTTCAAGCTGTGATTCGGGGAGGAGCAGTACATTTCTGACTAGTTGTGAAAAGATACGGATGAAGGCATAATAGGGTGTATTTCTCTGGTACTGATCATATTTACCCGATATAAAAACACCTTTTTTCTCAGCAATAGGCTTATGTACTTCATTGATCAGTGCAGTTTTCCCGACGCCGGAATAGCCCGCTACAAAAATCATCTCCGAAGTACCGTGGCTCACTCGGTCAAAAGCTTGTAGTAATTGATTAATTTCAGTCTCTCTTCCATAGATTTTCTGAGAGATGTTAAGTCGATCATAAATATCATGCCGAGCAAGGGGAAACACAGAAATGGAGTTTTTTAACTGTAATTGATCGCTGCACTCTTCGAGGTCACGACGGATTCCATAGGCTGTCTGATAGCGGTTTTCGGCCTCTTTCTCCAAGAGCTTAAGGATTATTTCTGACAGCTGCTGGGGGAGTGTCGGGTAAATAGTACTTGGTCGCGGGATGGTTCTGGCCAAATGGAAGTGGAGGATTTCTAAAGGGTCGCTGGTTGTAAAAGGCAGCTTGCCTGTGAAGAGAAGATAGAGGGTCATTCCCATGGAGTAGAAATCTGTTCTATAGTCTATAATTCTATTCATTCTCCCAGTCTGCTCAGGCGAGATGAATTGAATAGTTCCCTCTAATCTGTCGGTGGGGTGCCCTGAATAGTGCTCGTATTCGAGAGAGGTGGCAATTCCAAAATCGATGAGGCGCAGCTCTTCAGTGTCACTGTTCCACAGGATATTCCCAGGGCAAATGTCTTTGTGAATAATTTTATTGGTATGAATATACTCAAGAACGGTGGATAATTGGATTGCTATTGAGAGTGCTGTTTTTAAAGAGAATGGATCTTTTGCAACTAACTCTTGGAGCGACTGACCTTTAAAGTTTTCAAAAACAATTGCTATGTCTTGGGCATCAGAGAGTAGTTCAGTTGATTTGAGAATTCCTGGATGGTCCAGGGTTTGGGCTATGGTATATTCCTGTTGATATCTGACTTTTTCTTCCTGTGGAAGAAGGGCACCTTTATGAACTTTTAGAATTTTCTGGACTGTGTTTCTTTTATCAGGCTTTGTTCGATATATTATAGATTTTTCGCTTTCAAAAAGGGTTGTTGCGATTTGGTAGCCAAATATATTCATGTGTGAAAGTGTCGTATCGGAGGGTCAATTATTGTGGGTGGAATTCTCCTTCTTTTATTATATGTATCATAATATGGGTGATGATTGAAGTGATTATGAATGGCTTGGTAAATGATATAAAGGGAGACAAATTAAAAAAAGCACCGGACAGTCTCTGGACTGAACGGTGCTTTGTATTGCAAACCGGAAACCACCCCAAAGGAGGATAAGGGGTGTTGGCTACCGATTTGCCAGGTACCACGGTCCTTAGCCTGGATATTTGTCTGCCATATAGTCTTTGAGATATTTGTTTTCCACGTGCACTTCTTTTAACTGACTCTTTACAACATCGCCAATGGAGATAAGTCCTTTAAGCTCCTTGCCTGCAAGAACCGGGATGTGTCGTATCCGGTTCTCAGTCATAGCTGTTTGAACATACTCAATATCATCATTTTCACCACAGACGATAAGGTCCTTGGTCATAATTGTTTCAACTGTGATTTCCTTGATGGTATCGTAGTGATTTACAACAGCCATAAGAACGTCTCTGGCTGCTATAATACCGAGTATAGCTTCATCTTTATCAACCACCAGCAGAGAGCCGACCCGGTTTGCCGAGAAGATGGTCATGGCATCAAAGACTTTGGTGGACTGTTCAATGGTTACGACCCGGCTTCCTTTTGTAGCCAGAATATCTTTTACTTTCATAGAGAAGCCTCCAGATTTTTTTACCAGCAGTTGTATTAGTACCTTACTCTATTGAAACTAAGGGCTTAAAGTAAGTTCCAAGGTACCTGTCCCGTTCATCGGGGTCAGCTCACTGCAGGTGGGGTGGCTGATACTGTTGTTTATATCATGGTGCTCATACAACTACAGGGTATAAGGCAATAACAAAGACAAAGAGTGCAAGGGTAAAGGTCCCAATGCTTGCAAGCGGGCATCCCTTAATTTCGAAACTGTCCGTTGCCTCATGAAAATACATAGTAATGATGAGTCGCAGATAATACCACATGGAAAGAATGCTACTGATGACTCCAAGCACAGCAAGGGCGATGTGGCCCGCAGTAAAGGCGCTTGTAATAACGTAAAATTTACCCATGAAGCCAGCCGTTGGTGGAATTCCTGCCATGGAGAGCAGGAAGACAGTAATGGCGGCAGCGGAATAGGGGTGTACTTTAGCAAGGCCCTTGAAATCATCGAAGTTGGCTCGTTTTTCACCCTCACCACCAAGATATGACAGTGCCGCAAATATCCCTAATGTTCCTACAGCATATGCCGCAAGGTAGTAGGCAATAACAGAACCAGTGAACTGTTCAGCGTTAAGGGCAACGAGCGCAATGAGCAGATATCCTGAATGGACGATGCCTGAAGCTGCCAGCATTCGTTTAATATTGTCCTGGCCAATGGCAATGAGGTTACCACCAAACATGGTAAGGACGGCAAGGTAGAAGAGAAATGTTACCCAACCATCGTGCATTGTGGTATGCAGTGCCAGAAAATTAGCAAAAAGAGCAAAAACGGCGGTTTTAAGTGCGGTGGCCATAAAGCCTGTGACCGGTGCGGCAGCGCCATCGTATACATCGATAACCCATGCGTGGAATGGGAAGGCGGCGACCTTAAAGAGCAGGGCGACGAGGATGAAGAAGCCTCCTCCCAGCATAAGGGGAGCAAAACTTTTTTCTATACTGAGTGCTGCTGCAATGGCTGCAAACTTGGTGCTTCCGACAGCACCGTAAATAAGAGCTGCCCCCATTGTGAAAAAGGCACCGGCAAAGGCACCTAACATAAGATATTTAAGAATGGCCTCAGTGGCCTTCACATTCTTGCGCTCATACCCCACTAGAATATAGATGGCAAGAGACATAATCTCGATGGCGATAAAGGCGGAAATAAGCTCCTGAGAAAGAGTGAGCAGAATCATACCGCAGGTGGCAAACATCATAATTGAATAGAATTCGAGGGTGCAGAAATTATTCACCTTGAAGTAACTGTTTCCAGAGACAGAGGTGAAAAAGCCACATCCTAAAATCACGAGTCCTGCTGCCATACTAAAATTATTTGCAACCAGCATACCGTTGAAGGTCTGGGCGAAAATGGTTGTTTCAGGACCACAGCCAACGACGAGCTGGACAAAAAAGGCGGCGCCATAAAATCCCATACTGATATAGGATGCAACTTCTACCTTCATTTCTTCACAGGTAGAAAGAAGCATCAACAGGACGGCTCCTGAGGTGATAATGATCAGAGGGAGTAAGGACAGAAAATCATGCATAGTGTTTACCCTGTCTTAGTTCTTATGGTTATTAAGTTCTGGCTTCTGGGTCGTTGTTTCTGCAACCTGAGTAGCACTGACGCTAGTAAGTTGTGCTATATGCTGTTGTGCTGTTGGTTCAATTTTTTGGAGAAAACTCTGGGGGAAAATACCCATCCCTAAAATGAGCAGAATAACTGGAACAAAGGTGATGATCTCAAGACCGGTTAAGTCTTCAAATTTTTCACATTTCTCCCTACCCTTTTCAAAGAATACCCGTTGGAACATCCACAACATATAGCAGACACCTATGATGAGGGTAGTTCCGGCAAGAAAGCCGATAAAGGCACTGAACTTGATGGCACCGAGGATGATAAGAAATTCCCCGATAAAACCACTTGTTCCGGGCAGACCGACAGAAGCCAGCATGGCGATTGCAAAAAATGTGGCAAAAACCGGAGCCCGATAGGCAATTCCACCGAGGTCATCAATATTTCTTGTCTGAAGACGTTCTTCCATAAGGCCAATAAAGAGAAAGAGTACCCCCGTACTGGTGGCATGGGCCACAATCTGGAAAAGGCTACCCGCAAGTGCCTGTACATTCATACAGAAGACACCTAATGCAATAATTCCCATATGGGAGGCGGAAGAAAAGGCCAGTAACCGTTTCATGTCCTTCTGGGCAATGGCAGCAAGGCCACAGTACATCATACCGGCCACTCCAAGCAGGGAGAAGAGGACAGCAAACCGTGCAAATTCAATTTCAAAAACCGGTATGACAAAGCGAATCACACCGTAGACACCGATCTTTGCCATAATGGCTGAAAGAACAAAGGTGGTGGAGGTTGGAGCTTCTGTATAACCATCAGGGAGCCAGGTATGGAATGGGAAGAGCGGGATCTTGATGGCAAAGGCCACCATGAACATAAGAAAGGCGGTTACAGCAAAGCCTCCGCCAAGACTTAGTGCCTGTAGGTCACCGATGTTAAAGGACCACTTACCGAACTGAGTATGGTAGGAGGTACCTACATAGATAAGAGCTGCCAGCATGAGCAGGGAGCCAGCGATGGTGTATATGGTGAGTTTTATGGTTGCAGGTAGTCGCTTTTCTCCGCCATAAATACCGATCATAAAAAATATCGGCAGCAGCATAATTTCCCAGAAGATATAAAAGAGTACCAGATCGGTAGCACAAATAGCGCCGATCATGGCCCCTTGGGCGAGCAGGAGGTTACCGTAAAATCCCTTAGTCTTGGAAGCAAAGACTCCAAAGACCATAGGAAAAAGGACGGTTGCGGCAAGGAGTACCAACAGGCTGATTCCATCTATTCCTAGAGAGTAGTTCACACCAACAGAAGGGACCCACTCGTGGAATTCGACATATTCCATTCCTGACGTACCGTTAAAGCCAAGGAATATTTCAATCCCGATGAAAAGTACCACCACTGACGATATGAAACCAGTGACCCGGGCCCCCCCTTTACTCATTGGAAAGAGGAAGAGCGCCAGTCCCACAAGAATTGGCAGAAAGATCATTACTGAAAGGGCATATTCAAACATTCTTACACCTTACCTAGTCCTAGTTAATCGATTGAGATAAGAAGAAGCTCATTAGACTCAGCCCTATGACCATGTAGATCGCATAGACCCGAACGTATCCAACCTGAAAGACCTTGAATCCTTTTCCTGATTTTTTGTAAAGCCATGTAGTGATTTTGACATGGATATCTGTGACATTTGGTTCAAGAATTCTGGAGATAAGAGAGCCAAAAGCCTTATACGGTTGAACAAAAACCGCATTGTAGATCTCATCCACATAGAACTTGTTATAACCAAACTTGGCAAATCCCCTATATTCAGGCTCTTCTGCACCGTGTGCAAATTTTTTGTAGGCAATGGTTATACCAACAGCAACAGCAGCTACACTTGCAAGGATCGCAAAAATCTCAAGCCAGATACTCACGTGGGGATGATGCTCGATAAGACTTGGTGCGAGCCAGTGGGAGACAGACATATGTCCACCAAAGATTGCGGGCAGGTTGAAGACTCCAGCAAAGGCGGCACCAACTGCGAGGATAATAAGAGGCACGGTCATAACAGAAGGAGGTTCATGGGCATGATCATACGCTTCTTTGTCCCTTGGTTCCCCATGGAAGACCAGAAAGATCATACGAAAGGTGTAGTACGCTGTCATTCCTGCAACGGCAACACCGATGAGCCAGATACCCGGGTGGCCTTTAGCAAGGGCCATAAAGAGGATCTCATCCTTACTGAAAAATCCAGAGAATGGTGGACAGCCAGCAAGTGCCAGGGCGCCAATGAGCATGGTTGCGTAGGTCGTAGGCATTTTTGCTTTAAGACCACCCATCTTCCAGACGTCCTGTTGATGGTGCAGGGCATAGATAACTGAACCTGCGCCAAGAAACAGCAGGGCCTTAAAAAATGCGTGGGTGAAGACATGGAAGATACCAGCAGAATATGCAGCAAGGCCGACACCAGCGAACATATAGCCTAGCTGACTTACAGTAGAGTATGCAAGGATCTTCTTGATATCTTTTTGAAACATTCCAAAAATCGCTGACAAGAGGGCAGTGAGAATACCGACCCAGGCCACGATGGTACCTGCAGAAGGAAAATGGGCATAGATAAAGCTAAAGCGGGCGACCATATATACACCGGCTGTAACCATGGTGGCTGCGTGTATAAGAGCAGATACAGGGGTTGGGCCCGCCATGGCATCCGGTAGCCATACGTAGAGGGGTATCTGAGCCGACTTACCACAGGCACCTACAAAGAGGAGTAAACATACAGCAAAGCCAATGCCCGGGGTGAGCAGGTGGGCATTTTCTCTGAGGGAAAGATAGTCAAATCCGCCTGAACCAATGGCCCAGAAGAGAAAGGACATACCCAGTACAAAGCCGAGGTCACCGATACGGTTGACGATAAAGGCCTTGTTGCCAGCAAGGACATTATCACTATCCTTGGTGTAGAAACTGATAAGTAGATAGGAGCAAAGACCAACACCCTCCCAGCCAACAAACATGACCACAGGTCCGTTTCCAAGTACCAGAATGAGCATGGAACCAAGAAAGAGATTGAGGTAGGCAAAGAATTTACCGTAGTTCTCTTCACCCGCCATGTAGCCAATGGAGTAGATGTGGATCAGAGAGCCGATAAATGTAACAAATATCAGCATCAGTGAACTGAGTGGGTCAGCGAGAAAACCCATATCCACGTGGAGATCTCCCACTGCGAACCAGGTAAAAGGGATGTGGCTTAGAAAACGTTCTTCCGGGACCATGTCTTTTAGTTGGACCAGGACGACAACCGCCATGAAAAAGGAGAGCAACGGGCCTATGCAGGCAAGGATGCTGTACACTTTTTCGGGTAGTGGCTTTTTGGTGCAGGTCATCATGTGCATCAGGCCAATGACCAAGGCACCAATGAGCGGGAACAGGGGGATAAGTCCTAGATAGTTTGCGGTTTGTTCCATGAAATCACCCTTTTAAAAGGCTGAATACGTTTGTATCCAGTTTACCTTTGTGCTTGTGAAGCAGAATGACCACTGCCAGAGCAAGAGCTGCTTCTGCCGCGGCAACCGCCATAACCATCATCGCCAGAACATGTCCGTCCATACTCTCGTGCACCCTGGAAAAAGCGATAAACGCAAGGTTAGCAGCATTGAGCATGAGCTCAATTGACATGAAGACGGTGAAGACATTTCTTCTCGAAATTACGCCTAAAATTCCCAGGCAGAAAAGAATGACACTGAGTATGAGATAATCCTGAATCACTTGACCAACCTCCTCTTACCCGCTAGCACGACTGCCCCGATGAGAGCGACAAGCAGGAGTAGTGAAACAATTTCAAATGGTAGGAGCCAGTCCTGAAAAAGAACAAGACCGACCTCTTTAATCCCGCCAAACCCGTTACCAACTATTGTAGCCTGGGTTTCAGGTATGCTTTTCACCACCTTAAGGAGAAAGGAGGCAATGGGGATGATGACAGCTATTCCACCAGCCAGGTAGAGAAACCGCCCTTCTTCTTCGGGCAGATCATCGTCCTGGATGTTGAGAAACATGATGATAAAGAGAATAAGTGACATGATGGCCCCGGCATAGACGATAAGCTGAAGTACGAAGATCAGCTTGGCCGAGAGCAGGGCGTAGAGTCCTGCAAGGGAGATCATGGTCACAATGAGGCTCATGGCACCCTTCATCGGATGACGAAAAAGGATGAGGCCAATTGCTCCTAGCACTGACAGCACGGCAAAAGCGGTAAATAATATCTCGGCAAACATGATATTAAGCGCCCCCCTTCTTGTATTCTTCTTCTGAATAGGCACCAGGAGTTTGGAGTAACTCGTCGAGCCCGATAATGAATGACTGTCGGTTGTTATCTGTTACAGAGTAGATACCTGTGTCCATACGGATTGCATCGAGCGGACAGGCTTCAACGCAATAACCGCAGTAGATACATTCCAGCAGGTTAATATTAAAGCTGACCGGCATTTTCTCTGCTTTGTCGTCCAGGCGTTCACCGGCCTCAATTGAAATACATTCTGCAGGGCAGTTGGTCTGGCACATGAAGCAGGCCACACATTTTACTGTGCCGTCTTCGTGTTGAGTGAGTCTGTGGCGACCGCGCCAGCGTACTGGAATTTCAGGTTTGACCTCAGGGTAGTGTCGTACAAGAAGCTTCGAATTATCCTTGAGGTTGCCTATAAGATGGCGGAGAGTCCTGGCCATACCGTTGAAAATCTCAAAAAGGTAGATTCTCTCTAGGAAGGTTGAACCTCTGCGTTCTATCGTTTTGACTTTTGCTCCCATGTCATCCTCCTTTAGCTGAGCGCCACTACAACGGCGCTTGTAATGAAGATGTTCAGAAGTGCTAGTGGTAAGAGCATCTGCCATCCCAATTTTTGTAACTGATCATAACGAAAGCGGGGCAGGGTCCAGCGAACCCAGATGTACACAAAGATCATCATGGTCACCTTCACGAGGAAGGTGCAGATCTGCAGGAGTGCCACAAAGATGTGGGTTGCTGCACCACCGGATTGAGTGATCAGGATCCCAAGGAGTAGCAACTCGATGATTGCAATCAAGCCCCAGAAACATCTGATATAGATTTTAGCTTCAAAGGCTCGTGGGTCATTTTCCCGCGCGTAGTGACTGATATTACTTCTTCTGATCCAGCCGGCGAAATAGTACATGCCGATGGGTAATCCTACCATCAGAAGAAAGGCGACAGGTTTTGCCACACTGATAAGTGCCTGTGTATTTAAGAACGGTATCTGATAACCGCCAAAAAATAAGGTGATGATGATGGCGCTTGAGGCAAACATCGCCACATATTCTCCCATGAAAAAGACTGCAAATTTCATGGCGCTGTATTCAACATGGAAGCCTGCAACGATCTCACTCTCACCTTCAGCAAGGTCAAACGGGGTTCTGTTACATTCGGCAAAGGCAGCGATTACGAAGATAACAAGACCGAGTGGCTGGAGAACTGCACCCCACATGGGGATAAAGCCGAACAGCAGTTGGCCCTGAAACTGTGCCATTTCGCTCAGATTAATTGTTCCGTATACAATGAGCAGGCTGACAAGCGATAAACCCATGGGGATTTCATAACTGATGACCTGGGCCGCTGATCGTAGACTGCCTAAGATTCCGAATTTATTGGATGAGGACCAGCCAGCCAGGATTATTCCATAGACGGAAAAGCCTGCGATGGCAAGAAACCAGAGGATTCCGGTGTCCATTGGAATTCCCTGCATGATGTAGCTTTTGCCACCGAGCACAAGCGTATCAGCGAACGGCACAACCGCAAAGGAGATGACTGAACAGAAGAAGACGATAAGTGGAGCTAACACAAAGAAAAACTTATGTTTGATATGATCAGAGATCATGTCTTCTTTGAAAAAAAGCTTTATACCGTCAGCTGCATTTTGTACGAGGCCTGCTGCCCTAAAGCCAAAGATGGCGGCCCTGTTGGGGCCGGATCTATCTTGAAAAAAACCAGCTCCCCGTCTTTCCATCCATACGCATACCGCTATAAAGCACAGTGGTACAAAGGCGCTGAAGGAGACTCGGAAAGAAATCATTAACATATCAAGCAGTGACATTTGCAGCCTCGCTATCGTTTAGGTTCAATCCTTCTGCCGGAATGGTGGCAAGTTGATATTGCGTAAGTGCCGGGGCGACTTTCTGCAGCTCTGTGAAGATTTCAGCAGCGGTGGTAAGTGGGCTGCCGAAGCCGACTGCGAGCTGAAAGATATCAGGGAGTTCGTTATTCTTTGTGACCGCTTTTGAAAACTTTTGCAGGATGTTGTCGCAGTTGACGATGCATCCTTCATATTCTGAGTAAGAACTGAGTGGTATGGTGATGTTGGCACTCTCAATGTACTCATTCTCATGGCTTGCGCAGACAATGGTTTTAGAAGTGCCTAGAAGAGTTTTTAGCTCGTCGTTTGCATATGAGAGGCTGAGATCATTGCCGAAATTGATAAGGAGATCCGAAGCTTTAACAGCGGTTTCAAAACCCGCCTTTGATGTATCAATACCGAGCAGCTCCAAACCTTTTCGGTTAGCGGCCTTATCGTCCTGAATAAGATAGTCGTCGCCATCACCTTGTTTGATGTAGCCATCACTAAAGCCGGAAATCGGGGCATTTAATTTCTCGGCCAGTGCCCTGACAGCAATCATCTGCTCGAGGCTTGCACTTGGGGAGATGAGAAATGCGGGCTTGCTGCTAACGGCAATCTCATTGTTGCAGGCGGTGATTACCCCAGCCATGTCCCGCTCAACCTTGCCAATTTTGGGTGTAGTGAGTCTACCCTCGTTTTCACGTTTGTAGCTCAGGCGTCCTTCATCACAGATAAAATAACCGTTTACCTGCTCATTGAGCCGTGGTCTAAATCTGTAGATGAGATCATCTTTGTTCTTTTCTTTGTTGTGATCGATGGTGATGTTGCAGCCCTTGGAACAACCATGACAAACCCCGAGCGCCTTTTTCAAGAACCAGACCCGCTGTTTAAAGCGGAAATCGCTGCTGGTCATGGCCCCCACAGGACAAAGGTCAACGACGTTTACCCCATAACGATTATCAATGGGTCTTCCGGGAAAGATGTTTACCCGAGCAACATCGGTGCGGTTGATGATTCCGAGCTCACCGGTTTTTGTGATCTGGCGGAGGAAACGGACACACCTGCCGCAGACAATGCAGCGTTCCTGGTCGTGGACAACGCCACCACCAAAGTCCATGTTCTTGTTTTTATTGACCTGGGGAACATTCATACGACTTTCTGCCTGGTCGTACGACATATAGTAGTCCTGTAGTTTACATTCCCCGGCCTGATCACAAACGGGACAGTCGATGGGGTGATTGATCAGCTCAAACTCCATGACGTCGCGTTGTATTTTCTTGATATTTTCCGCATCAAGGAGGACCTTCATGCCTTCCTGTGCAGGGGTCTTGCACGCGGGTACCAGTGGCGGTCTGCCATCTTCAATACCCACAAGACACATTCGACAGTTACCATCAGCACCAAGTGCAGGGTGGTAGCACAGATGAGGTATCTCAATGCCAACAGCACCGACTGCGTCGATCAGGTTTTTACCCGCTTCGACTTCAACCTCTTCACCATTTACAAAAAGTTTAATCTTGTCAGCCATGGTTGCCCTATTCCTCTGTTGCTTCTGCTACTGAAGGTGCTTCTTCCTTATCCGTAACATACGCTTCAAACTCGTGTCTGAACTTATCAAGGTAGCTCCGTACCGGCATGGTACAGGCTGCTGAAAGTACACAGACCGTTTTCATCTCGATATTGTCGCAGAGTTCCCGCAACAAATCGATATCAGCCATAGTGCCTTCACCATTTAAGATTTTCTGATTGATCTTTTTCATCCAGCCTAAGCCCTCACGGCATGGAGTACATTGACCGCAGGATTCATGGTGGTAGAAGTGGATGAGATTTTGCACCAGCTCGACGATGTCAACCGTCTCATCAAGTACGACGATACCACCTGATCCGAACATGGTTTTATGCTCAGCCATAGATTCATAATCAAGGGTCGTGGTGGCAGCCTCATCAGGAAGAAGTACCGGAGTGGAACTTCCACCAGGGACAATTCCTTTAAGTTTTCTTCCCTTCCACACACCGCCCGCTACCTTCTCAATTACTTCCATCATTGGAAGACCAAGGGGTAATTCATACATACCAGGCTTTTCCACATGACCGGAGATGCCAAAGAGATGCGTTCCTGGACTCTTCTCTGTGCCATAAGCTTTGTAGGCATCTGCACCGTTTTCGATAATAAATGGCAACGAGGCAATACTCTGAACATTGTTAATGATGGTAGGACAACCATAGAGTCCCGCAACAGCAGGAAATGGTGGCTTGGACCTTGGTTGGCCTTTTCTGCCTTCGATGGATTCAAGGAGTGCGGTTTCTTCACCACAGACATAGGCGCCAGCACCTCTATGTACCGTCACGTCGAGACGGAAGTCGTGACCGTCAACCTTGTCCCCAAGATATCCAGCCTTATACGCCTCATCAATTGCAGCCTGAAGGACCTTGACTTGGCTCGTGTATTCACCACGAATGTAGATATAAGTGTCATGTGAGCCAATGGCGTAACTGCAGATGATGATACCTTCTATCATCATATGAGGATCTTCCACGAGGATGTATCTATCCTTAAAGGTTGCAGGCTCAGATTCATCTGAATTTACTGCGAGGTACACAGGTTTGCCTGTGTCTTTGGGTAAGAATCCCCATTTAACACCTGCCGGAAAACCTGCTCCGCCTCTGCCGCGCAGACCGCTGTTCTTAACAACTTCGATGACTTCAGCAGGCTCCATTGCAAAAAGCTTATCCAGGTTTGCGTAAGCACCGTGCTTTTTGGCGATGCTAAGCTTATTGGAATTTTTGATATCAAACTTGGCACTGAGAATTTTAACTTCCATATCCTGTTGCCTCCTATTTCATCGTTGCCAGTAGCGATTTAAGCTGTTCCACGTCCATGTTCTCGTAGAACTCGCCATTAATCTGGACAACCGGGGCAGTCCCGCAGTGGCCAAGACACTCAACTTCTTCGAGGCTGAATTTGCCATCCTCGGTAGCATTTCCAGGGGTGACACCTATTTCATCACGAAGATAATCTACTATCTCCTGTTTCCCTCTGAGCCAGCAGGACAGCGTCCTGCACACACAGATATGGTATTTGCCCATGGGGTGGAGGTTGTACATGGTATAAAAGGTGGCTGCCTCATACACCTTGCTGGCAAAGGTCCCTATACGATCAGCTATATAACCAATGGCTTCTTGACTGACCCACCCCTCCTGCTCCTGGGTCAGCCAGAGAGCAGGAAGAATCATCGATTCTCTGGTTGGATAACGTTTTACCAAACGTTCGAATTCAGTATCTCTTTTCTTATCGAACTTAAATGGTTTTCCTGTAGAGATCAGTTGTGAACGGTCACTCATCTGTCCAACTCCCCACCGATAATATTGATACAACTGAGATTAATGACCGCATCGGCGATCATGTTACCCTCAACCATTTTATGGAAGGCGCCCATGGTGTAGAAACATGGCGGACGCACCTTGAGTTTGTATGGTCTTCCGGAACCATCTGAAACAAAATGGAAGCCAAGTTCTCCGTTAGCCGCTTCAAAACTGTCGTACCATTCACCAGGAGGTGTTTTTACACCTTCAAAAACCAGCTTGAAGTGATTGGCAAGACCCTCAATGTTATCATAGACCTTGCTTTTAGGTGGTAGACAGATCTGATTGTCAGAAACGTTGACTGGACCTTCGGGGATGACCTTCGTGGCCTGACGGATGATCTTGATCGATTCTTTCATCTCATAGAAACGAATCATAAAACGATCGTACACATCACCTTTCGACCCCACCGGAACCTCAAAATCAAAGGACTCATAGTTATAATAAGGAGCGTCTTTGCGAAGATCGTAGGGGACACCGCTTGCTCGCAAACAAGGTCCGGTAACACCATAACTAAGAGCCGTTTCCCCTGAAATAACACAAACGTCCTGGGTTCTGTCGTGAAGGATACGGTTTTTGGCGATAAGGGTTAGAGCATCATCAATACCTTTTTCAATGGCCTTGATATGAAATTCCATATCTTTCTGCCAGCCGTCATAAAAATCGCGGTACATTCCACCTACTCGGGTGAAAGTACTGGTCAGGCGCGCACCGCAAAGGCGACTGATAAAGTCATATGCAGCCTCTTTTTCATTATAGAGATACCAGTAGCCGGTAAGCCCACCAATATCAACAAAGGCGGCAGAGAGGCAGACAAGGTGATCGAGAACCCGGTAGAACTCTGTGAGAACGACGCGCATAAACTGAGCGCGCTCAGTGATGGTGACGTCCAGCCAGGATTCCACTGCCTTGACGTAGGCAATGTTGTTGATCATCGACGAACAGTAGTTGAGCCTGTCAGTCATGGGGATGATCTGGTTATAGGTCATTTTTTCTGAGTTTTTCTCAAAGCCCCTGTGCAGGTAGCCAATCTCATTGACGTTTGCAAGAATCGTCTCACCATCAAGGGCGGTGAGGATACGGATGGCGCCGTGGGTGGCGGGGTGGGAGGGTCCGAGGTTAAGAAACATTACTTCAGTATTGATATCACTGAGTACCTCTTCATCCACACCTTTTTTAGTAAGCCTTGCCCGTATCTCATTTTCTAAGCTATCTGTTTCGTAACAGATCTGTCGCTTATCAATGGGGTAGTCTTTACGAAGAGGGTGTCCCTTAAACTGCCAGTGATTGAGGATCCTTCTAAGATCAGGGTGTCCCTGGAAATTAATTCCATACTGATCGTAGGTTTCTCTTTCGCCCCAGAGAGCTGATCCCCAGAGATGAGTTGCTGAAGATACCCCCGTTTCGGGGTCGGACACCGGGGTACGAACCTGGATTAGCAGAGCTTTTTCCCAGTTGCGTATGGTATACACAACAGTGAATCGTGCTTCGGGTTGTTCCGGGTAATCCATATAATCAATGGCGGTGACATCGACTAAGAGGCCACAATTAAATTCAGCGTCATTTTTAAGCCGGGAAAGGGTCTTCTCCAGATCATCCGGCTGAACATCAAGTACCACCGAATCCAGTACGACTCTGCAGGTCGCATCAGGAAACGCGGCTTGGATTTTTTCTAAAGCCGTCGTATTCATATCAGTCGAGAATCCCTTTAAAGTCTTTATGGCGATCTTTCAGGACACTTTCGCCTTTAATCTGGTCCTGGAGTTTGATAAGTGCATCAAGAATTGTTTCAGGCCGCGGAGGGCAGCCTGAAACCAAAATATCCACAGGGATGATGTTGTCTATCCCCTGGACGGTGCAATAGTTGTTGTAGATTCCACCAGATGTTGCACAGGCACCAATTGCGATGACCCATTTGGGATCGGGCATCTGTTCGTAGATACGTTTGAGTATTGGAGCCTGCTTGTAGGTAATTGTTCCGCAAACAAGCATGAGGTCAGCCTGCCGGGGTGAAAAACGAACAACTTCCGCCCCGAATCTTGACACGTCATGCTGACTGGCCGCTGCACTCATAAACTCAATAGCGCAGCAGGCGGTTCCAAAGACGAATGGCCACAATGAGTATTGTCTTCCCCAGTTTACAACGAAATCAAGGTTGGTCGTGATTACGGTATCACCGAGGTTTGATTCTAGTCCTAACGCCAATTGAGCACCCCTTTCTTGATGATATAGATGAGTCCGGTAAGAAGCAGCAGCATAAAGACCACCATTTCAAAAAATCCAAACCAGCCTAGCTCCCGTAACGAAACAGCCCAGGGATACATGAACACAGCTTCAATGTCGAAAATGAGAAAGAGAATTGCGAGGAGGTAGAACTTGACGCTGAATTTTTGGTCAACAGTTCCGATGATGGGCCCAATACCACTTTCATAGGCCTCGTTTTTGATCTTACCTTTGGAACGCGGTCCGAGGACCGTGGTCGCTACCATCAAGCAAGGAACGAATGCGGCGATGAGAAATAGAGCCGCAGCTGAGTAAAACAGTTCCGATGACATACTTATCCTCTCGCTGCTTTTTTTTATACCATGCTTTAGGTAACAGGCACGGTAAAGTAAAAAAACCACCCTGAATAGGTATTCATTAAACAGTCGTTACTATGGCATGTCAAGTATAATATTATCAGATCAAACAGCTATTTAGTAAGTGAAGTGAAGCTTTTCTTTGTGCGTCGCGGGTTTGCGGCATGTGCAGGTTGGGCGCCTGTTGGTTTATTTTGTGACCATGGCCTGTTTGGCGTGTTAAGTGAGTCTGGCTGTGAAGATTGGTATTCGACAAAGAGTTCAAGATTTAAGTGTAATAAAAATGGCCAGTTGAGGGTGTGGTCGCGAAAGAGGGAGAGTAATTGTAAGCTTTTCTCGGATTTGCCTATTGCACATATTGCACAACAGGTGGTGTGCGTGGCGTGTTTTATGGCATGTTATGGTGAAATGTAACGTAATGGTCAAATCACGATAAATCAGTAGTTTGTGGTGGGTGTGGGTGGAGAATAAATATTATGATTTTAAATAACAGTGAATGTACGAGGTGGAACGGGGGGTTAGTTGGGTAAGAAATGGGTCAAAAAGTAACAGAAAAAAACACCCCTCAATTCGTATAGAAAAATTGAGGGGTGGTAAATCAAAAGATAACTGAGTGTTACGTTACCATCCTAACTTCAGGTAATCGTCGATAGAGTCTGCTGCTTCTCTTCCTGCTCCCATTGCAAGAATAACGGTAGCAGCTCCAGTAACGATATCCCCACCGGCCCAGACACCTTTTTTAGTGGTTTTGCCAGTGGCGGCTTCAGTAACAACGTTACCCCACCTGTTGAGCTCCATATCAGGGGTCTCACTGGTGAGTAGAGGGTTGGCGCCAGACCCAACAGCAACGATACAGAGATCGCAGGCAAGCTCGAATTCAGAGCCCTCTATTGCGACAGGTCGTCTTCGTCCTGAATCATCGGGTTCACCGAGTTCCATCTTGAGGCATTCCATGCCAATTAACCGGCCATCTTCATCCCCAAGATACTGGGTTGGGTTTGTGAGAAGAAAGAGCTCAATACCTTCTTCCTCGGCGTGATGGATCTCAGCAGTACGGGCCGGCATTTCTTCTTTGGAGCGTCGATAGACAATCTTAACGCTTTCAGCACCGAGCCGCATGGCGGTTCGGGCCGAATCCATTGCAACATTGCCCGCGCCAAGAACGACCACGTTCTTGCCAATAGGGATCGGAGTGTCAACCTTCGGATACTCATAGGCTTTCATGAGGTTGGCACGGGTGAGGTATTCGTTAGCTGAAAGAATGCCTACATAGTTTTCCCCGGGAATATTCATGAAGCGTGGTAGCCCTGCTCCAACACCTATGTAAATAGCATCAAAGCCCTGTTCAAAGAGCTCGTCCAGAGAAACAGTGCGACCGACCACTGCATTGCATTCCAGTTTAGCGCCTTGTCGTTCGAGGAAATTAACTTCCTGGGCCACGATTTCTTTTGGTAGCCGGAATTCGGGAATGCCGTACACCAGAACACCACCAGGCTTATGGAAGGCCTCAAAAATGGTGACGTCATGGCCTTTGGCGACAAGATCTCCGGCGACAGTCAGGCCTGAAGGACCTGAACCAACAACGGCAACTTTTTTACCGGTGAGCTCAGCCCGTGGAGGAAGTTCTCCGGTGCCATGGTCCCGCTCGTAATCGGCCACGAAGCGTTCAAGGTTTCCGATGGCGACAGGCTCACCTTTACGACCAACAATACATTTTCCTTCACACTGAATTTCTTGAGGGCATACTCTGCCACATACCGCTGGAAGAGCGTTTTTACTCCAAAGATTTCTTGCAGCCCCGGTAAAATCACCTTCAGTGATCAACTCTATAAATCCGGGGATGTCAACGCCAACCGGGCAGCCCGCTACGCAGGCTGGTTTTTTACACTGCAGACAACGTGCGGCCTCTTCCTGAGCCATTTTAACGGTGTAACCGGTGGGCACTTCGAGAAAATTGCGCGCACGTACTTTAGCTTCTTGTTCCGGCATTGCAACTCTGCCGGCCTTCTTGTCTTTTGTAGCTGTCTCCGCCATAATGTCCTCCGTAGACATTTAACTTCACAGTAATATGTTATAAACGATTATTGAGCGTCGCGAATAGTGCAGTAGTCACTGTGGCATTTTTTTTCATCAGCCGCATAGGCTCTGAGCCGCAATATTAATTCGTCATAGTCAACTTTATGGCCATCAAACTCAGGGCCGTCAACACAGGCAAATTTTGTTTCTCCACCGATGGTTACCCGACAACCACCACACATGCCGGTGCCATCAACCATAATTGGATTAAGACTTACCATGGTTTCCACGTTGAATTCTTTGGTCAGGTTGGAGACTGCCTTCATCATGGGGACGGGGCCGATGGCTACAACAAGTTTAATATCTTCTTTTTCAAGAACATCTTTTAAAACGTCCGTTACAAAACCGTGGTGTCCTATGGAGCCATCGTCACTACATAGTTTTAGATCGTGGGATGCTTTTCTCATCTGATCTTCCATCATGAGCAAGCCCTTGTTTCTGGCGCCGATGATGCAAGTCACGTCGTTGCCCACATCTTTTAAGCCGCGGGTGATCGGGTGGAGAACAGCAACCCCAGTTCCGCCGCCAACACAGACGACTTTTCCGAGTTTTTCAAGGTGGGTAGGCTTGCCAAGCGGGCCGATGACATCCTGGTAGCCATCGCCAACTGCGAGGTCCTTAAATAAAGCAGTGGATTTTCCAACGACCATATATATTATAGTAATGGTGCCTTTGGACGGATCAGTTTCCGCCATGGTGAGAGGGATTCTCTCTCCATTTTCATTAGCTTTAAGGATGACAAACTGGCCGGGCAGAGCTTTTTTGGCAATTAGGGGAGCTTCGATTTCATTGAGAATAACAGTTCCTTCTGCCATCTCTTCTCGTCTCACAATCTTAAACATTTTTCCCTCCGGGTGTAAAAAACCATTGAATTTTACAAGCAAAAAAAGAATCTGTGATTGGGGTAGATTTCCACAGTTAAATAATCATAAAGCGGCCTATTAATCAACATCTATTGTTGAGATACGCTAAAAGGTTGTGAGGTATCTTTCTGTATTAATGGTGAAAATGAACGGGTGATCTGTGCGGGTTGTGCTTTTGCTGGTAGGGTGCGTTTTAGAAATATGAGTTAAATAGTCTCAGGAGCGAGATGATGCAGTGGAAGGAAATAATTGAAGAAGGATTAGTTAATCGTAGAGAATTACATAAGATTCCCGAGCTGTGCTGGGAGGAAAATAAGACGTTGGCGTTTCTTATACAGGCCTTGGATGCTTATAAAATAGTATGGAAACCGTGTAGCAAGACAGGTTTAACAGCTCATTTGGCACAGAATGCAACAGGACCTCATATTGCACTACGAGCCGACATGGATGGTCTTTTGATGGATGAGGCAAATGAGTTTGTTTACAAATCCACGGAAAATCATCGAATGCATGGTTGCGGCCACGATGGTCATATGGCGGTGATGCTGGCTACTGCTTGTTGGTTAAAAAAACATGAGGGCCAGCTACCCGGGCCTGTTACCCTTATTTTTCAACCTGCTGAAGAAGGCGGATATGGGGCCAGGGAAATGATAGCTGGTGGCGCTTTAGAGGGAGTGGATAAAATCTTTGGCTGGCACAACTGGCCGGCAATTGCATATGGCAAGGCTGTTTGTAAAGAGGGTGTTGTCATGTGCGGGAACGCAAGTTTTACCATTGAGGTTGAGGGGCGGGGCGGCCATGCCAGTCAACCCGATATATGCCAGGATCCGGTACTTGGTGCTGCAGCAATTACCCTGGCCCTGCAGCAGATTGTCAGCCGCAGACTACCACCTCAGGATGCAGCGGTGGTTAGTGTAACTTCCTTTGATGGTAAAAGTGGTGAAACAGTGATTCCCAACCGAGCAACGTTGAATGGTACTGTTCGCATGGCTTCTATTAAGGGTCTGGCAAGAATCGGCGAGATTATGCAGGAGGTTGCAAGCTCGGTGGCTCAAGGCTATGGAGTCGAGGCAAGGGTTAACTTTAAACAGCGCTATCCGGCGGTGATTAACACAAGGGAGGAGGCCGCTCTGTTGAGCAAGAGTCTGGTTCAGGTATTCGGTGAAGATTTTGAATGCCATGAGACTGCGGTACCTCTCATGGCTTCTGAAGATTTCAGTTACTATCTTGAAAAAGTACCTGGGGCATTTGCCCTGGTGGGGGCTGGAGACGGTGGACGACACTCCATTCCATGTCATAATACCACCTATGACTTTAACGATAACCTTATTGATCCACTGGTTCGGGCAATGTCTCTTGTTGCTGGAGCCCCGCTACCGTAAAGCTCTATAGATGTTTCGATATTTTACTGGCTGCGTGATAGCTTTTCTTCCGATGTTTTGCTCAATTGTTATTTGACTCAAGCAACCAGTCAATAACAGCACCTGGATCTTCAGCGGGAGCAGGTTTTTCCCGGGCAGGAGCGGACTCAGGTTTATCAGGGACTGGGGATAACTGGGCTTTTGGAGCTGCTGTTTCAGTGGTAAGAATGGAAGGTTGTTCTGGCAGATCTTCTATAATTTCGGGTGTCACTGCTTGTTCAACCGTTTGCTGCTCTGGGCCTGTGGTTGTTGGTGTTTCGTCACTAACAACTGGAGAATCAGGGGGGGAAGTTAGTTCCGTGGTTGCTGGTTGGGATGGTTTTGAAACCGGTTCCGCTGGTTGAGGAGTCAGTGCAACGGTAGGTGTTTGGACTTTTTCTACTATTTCGGGGAGTACTACGTTTTCATCTCGGGCAGGTGTATCAGTGACCACTGACTGAGACTGCTGATCCACCTTGGTGGAGGATGGAGCAACTTGATCCTTCGACTCATCAGTACGATTTTCTAATCCATTATTTTCTGTTCCATTACTCTCTGGGGCTGTTACGATAGTTTCAGGTTGAGTTGGAGGCACTTCACCGATCTCGGGTTCTGTACTTTCTACTGCTGTAGAAAAAATGACCTTTTGCTCTGTTGTCGTAGAGCTCTGGTCCTTAACCTCGGGAACCTCTTTTGCAAGAGGTACTGCAGGTTCCAGGGGAGTGATTTGTGGCTGCTCTTTGGCAATATTGTTTGGCTTTTCTCTTTCTGGAGCTTTGGCAACCTCGGTGGAATTACCCCCATCCTGGGGTTCTGCCTGTGCGTTGAGATGTCTGTTTTCCTGAGGTATCACACCTGTAGCCTGGCCAGTGGCTTTCCCGTTACCAGAAGAGGCAATGGTTTCTTTATATAATTTTTCAATGTATTGGCTGATCGACTCAACTTTGTTTTCATCAAGGACCAGGAAACCAGACATGAGAAAGGCGATGATGAATATAGGAACAGCCACCCTATATTTTCTGCTCTTTCTTTTTGGCTCTACTGCTAGTTCAAGCTCAGGTTCAGGGTCCGGTAGTGGTTGTGATGCCTTGTATATTTCTTCAACGGATAAGGGGGGAACTTCTGATGCTTCCAGCCAGTCTTCATCAGTTGACTCAGTAAAATCAGGCTCCTGAAAAGTCTGGGGAATGTGGGAAAATCGAAGGTGCGCAGAGGATTTCCAAATCGTTTCATCTGTAATCTTGTCCAGTTGATTTTGACATCCATAGAACAGGGCATGGTCACAGATGATATTGATTACACGAGGAAAACCTTCTGAAAGAGTATGTACTGCAGTAATTGCTTCCGGGGTAAAAAGTTCTTTTTGGCAGCCGGCTATCCCAAGTCGGTATTCAATACATGTCTTTGTTTCTTCAGGTTCTAGAGGAAAGAGAGTGTAGTTTAGAGTTATACGTTGCCGTAGAGCCCTGTTTTCGTACTTTTCTAGGCTGGCATTAAATTCATTCTGGCCGACTAAAAATATATTGAGTAATTTTTTGTCCTGGTTCTCAATGTTAGAAAGGAGTCGAATTTCTTCCAGAACTTCATCAGTTAAATGCTGTGCTTCATCGATAATGAGGAGAACTTTCTTCTGATCTTTGTCAGCTTGTTCCAATAATGCTGTGAACTGGATTAAAAAGTCACTCTTTGATTCAAAATGAGCACCCATCTGGAACTTTTGGGCAACGAAATTTATGAAATCGAGTTTAGTGAGTCCCGGGTCTGAAACCCGGGCAACAATGATATCATCTTCAAGGCTGTTAACAAAGGCATTGATCAATGTGGTTTTCCCGGTTCCCACATCCCCTGTTAACAGAAGGAAACCCTTGTCATCTTCAATTCCATATTTAAGGATCGACAAGGCCTGTTGATGCTTATTTCCCAGCCAGAGAAATTTCGGATCAGTGCTTATCTGAAACGGTTTTTTATTTAATGTATAGTAGGAAAGATACTCCATCCCCTGTCTCCTCTAAACTTTTCAAGCTGATCCGACCTACTGGCTGGTGTATTCGTCTAATGATCCGGCGTGTTTGCAAGCTACAACATATAGTTTATAACATTTCTTTAATTGCATCCAGAATTGGATTCTCTTCTTTTATAATATTTGGTTGAATTTCAGTCTGATGCAAATGTTTCTTGACACAATCGTATTGTTCCCACCCTTTTAGAGGATAGTCCAGATCAACTGAGTTCCACTTTGGGTGGCCGTTTGCTTTGAGCCAATCGAGGTTGTTGTTTATAAGTGCCGCAAAACGACCGACATTTCTGCATTGGGTGTTACGAAAGTTATAGGAAATCAGTACTGATTTGACCGCAACAGAGTTCACTGGTTCAGTCTGCCATGGATAGGTTGCACCCGGAATTTTACTTTCTGGATAAAAATCGACAATGGCCTTATTTTCAATGGGAATAACATGCAAATTGTCGGTGTCGCTGATCTGTTCGCTAAAAAGTTTAACTGGATATCCTGCTACATAAAACATTGCATCTACTTCCCCTGCCTTAAGCTGACTCAATGCATCACCTGATCCAACTGTGACCATATTGGCGGGTGTAATACCTGAGACCTTAAAGAGTAATTTCGATGTGAGGTATGTTCCACTGCCTTCTTTACCAATGGCAACATTCTTTCCCTTAAGATCATCAAACGAGGTTATCCCTTTATGACCGACAAGGTGAACTTCTTCGTTATAGAGGGGAAAGACCATCCTGATTTTTTTGGCAATACTCTTGAGTACGGGATCGGTTTGAACCTTTGCAACAAAGGCAAGAACATCCGACTGAACTATTCCCAATTGGGTTCCAGGGCGCTTATAGACAGCGTATACATTAGAGACAGAGCCGTTAGAGTTAATGACCGATAGGTTGACACCTTTGTCTTGTGTTAGAGCCTTGAGATTGAGACCAAACTGGTAGTATGTACCTTGAAGTCCACCGGTCATGATCCCCATAGGAATAGAGGGTGTGCTTTGCGACTGGGCAGCAATTGATGAACTCAATGTGAAGAGAAGGATGAAAAATAGAATACGAATCGGTTGTGTCATTTTAAGGCTCCTGCAATTCTAAGATTTTGCCTCCTGAAAAGAACTAAGAGAAGTGTATGGAGTGATTTTCGTTGGGTAAACTAATCCTAACTGTAATACGATTCATTTTCAAATTTTTTTCGGGTATTTTTCATAGCTTATAGTCGTAAGGGACGATATGACTCAGGTGTGTAGAACACCTGGTGAAGTACTGACTATAGCAGTGATTATAGTATCTCTGTAACATTTAATAGGAGCTTTTTGGCCTGGAAATACGGATACGGTAAATAGTAGTACCTTGGGCACTAAAAGGGGCAGCCCTTT
This sequence comes from Desulforhopalus glucosivorans, assembly GCF_054397165.1. Lineage (NCBI taxonomy): Bacteria > Pseudomonadati > Thermodesulfobacteriota > Desulfobulbia > Desulfobulbales > Desulfocapsaceae > Desulforhopalus > Desulforhopalus glucosivorans. The sequence goes on along the minus strand of NZ_AP044854.1, from coordinate 4,326,446 downwards.
GAACCGGACGAGAGGATGACAGATATCCTGACAAAATCTGCGGCAGTAGCTACTGCCATAGCGCGGACTATGCACAGGTAGGAAAGGGAAAAATCAGTATTTTTGTATGAAAGGAGCAACAGGAAAAGAGGTTTTGTTGATGGGTCGTATGATTGAGTTGGTAGAGTAATACCTGTACACTCATCTGAAACTGTCGATAGTGGGCGGTGATGCGGCATTACTGGCCATTAGCAGTTTCTAGGACTTTTGATACCCTACAGTTAGTCTTATGATGCTTTTGCCACGGAGACCCGATTTCTACCATTGCTTTTGGCGTGATAGAGTTCTGTGTCAGCCATACGAATAAATTCCTCCATATCTTTAACCGGAACATAAGATACTTTACTGTTTACGATGCTAATACCGGCACTGATCGTAACAGTACATGGTGTATCGTTGAAGTGCATCTGGGTTGTCTCAATTTTGCTCCGGATCTTTTCTGCAACAGTCATTGCTCCTTTTGTATCTGTAACACTCAGTATAACCGCAAATTCTTCTCCACCATAACGAAAGGCCATGTCTCGAGGTCTGGTCGCAAGGGATTTCAATATTTGTGCGACATTTTTAATAACTTCATCACCAGACTGATGGCCATAGGTGTCGTTGAAATTCTTGAAGTGGTCAATGTCGATCATGATGAGTGCAAGGGGGGAGTCGTTTCTCTTGGCATCATTAAATTCCCGTTCTAAGCAAATATCAAATGCCCGACGATTCGAGATCTGGGTGAGCCCATCTGTAAGTGCTATTTTATCCAGGGCTTCATTGGCGGTCTCAAGTTGTTTTAGGGTTTTGTTTAACTCAAGTGTTCGATCCTTGACCATTCTTTCAAGAGAGCTGGATAGGTTTTGTTCGGCAAGGATTCGTTGTCGTTTTTCTTCGTTGATTCTTTCTCCAAGAGCGATTGACAATAAAATTACCTCAAGAACACCACCTAATTGCATAATGTTTTCAGTCCAGAATACGCGTGGAAGTAGTCCAAATTTACTAAGAGATGCCAAAACAAAGGAGGCTAGAAGTGTAAACCAGGCAAGGGTAAAAATCCGTGCAGCTAAATGACCTGACCACCAGAGACGGAGGCCTGCAGACATGATCAGGATCGCACTGGGGATTGCAAGGAGAAGCATCAGCTTAACCATTGGTCCGTATGGCAAAAAGGGAGCAAAAGACCCTGCAATCACAGCAATAAGTGCCATAGTATGCAATATCTTTTGTAGATACGGGCTTGTTTTTCTGAGATTGAGAAAGGAAGTTGCAAACAAATTGGCAAAAACAATTGTTAGAAAACCAAAAAGCAGTAAAGCGTGTTCCTGCCACCACACTGAATCCAAGGCATATTGCTGAAAAAAACCCTGTAAAACCCCCTGAAAAAAGAAGTAACTAAAAGTAAAGAAGACATATAAGAGATACGACCATTCCCTTAGGGAGAAAAAGAGAAAAGTGTTGTAGAGGATCATCGCCAGAATTATCCCAAAATAGTGGCCCTGAAAGATGAGACTTGCCTGATTGCTTTGAAAGAATCCTGTAGAAGAGTAAATTCTTACGGGGATCTGAACGGAACTCTTGGACTTAACGCGGATATATATATCTTGATCCTGTTCTGTGGACGGGAGGTGAAAGATGAAGTTACGGTGTTTGACGGGGCGTTGGCTAAAGAGGATCTGGTCCCCTGTTGTACTGGTAAGGGTTATTGTTTTATTATGGGCCACATACAAGTCTATCTGATCCAAGAGTGGGTAGCCGATCTCAAGAATCGTATCTGGTCCGGGTTCTAATGAGCCACAGATTTGTATGTTTAACCAGTAAGCTGAACTGCTAAATCCAAAACTTGGAACTGCGTCGCGTTCAAGAGCCCACTCTTTTTCAGGAATATGTAGTATTTGATCGATGTTTTGTTCTGTGGTTTCATCCTCAATGAACCTGATGGCCCCCTTGAGATGGTAACTGTTATCAACGGGATTGAGGTTGACGCAGGTTACTGATGCAAATGCGAAAGTTGTCTTGCAGCAGAGCACAATAGTGAGAATGAAGAGATGAAAAAAGAGGTGTGAATGTTTCTTTTTTGTATGAGATATTATTTGAATAACAGTTCTCCTGAAGTGTAAATATTCTTTTCTAAGAGCCTTGCTCTATGTATCTCTTCTTATTTGAGCCATTTGCAAAAGGCTCATTTGTTATCGCATTTTAGCACAGCTGGATTACCTTTTTCAAAGAAGGACTGAAAAAAACTGTAGATGTTTGCTGATTATGCACTGAGCATTTCTATAACCCCAAGAGGTGACTATGACACATTCCACTCGAAGGAACGTATTAATAACAGGAGTGAGCTCTGGATTAGGCGAAGCTTTAGCCACTCTTTATCTAAGAGAGGGCTGGCATGTGTATGGCTTGAGCAGACGAAAGCCAGAACAGCTTATGGGCCATGAAAAATTTAAATTTGTACATGTGGATCTTTCAGATTTTCAATCTGTTACCACAGGTATAAGAGACCTTGTTGATTGTGAAGAATTGGATCTTGTGATTTTGAACGCTGGTATCATTGGTACGTTTGGGGATATGGCTGATGCAACCTTAGAAGCATTGCATGAGATTATGGACGTGAATGTCTGGTCAAACAAGGTTATTGTCGATTTCCTGGTTTCAGAAACTATTGGAGTTGCGCAGGTTGTTGCAATTTCCTCCGGTGCATCCATCAGTGGAGCCAAGGGCTGGGGTGGTTACGGAATATCAAAGGCTGCACTCAATATGATGATTAAGCTTTATGCGGTAGAGATTTCGGAGACCCACTTCTGTGCCCTAGCACCCGGTCTGGTTGATTCACCAATGCAAGACTATTTATGTAATCTTGAAGGGGATGAAAGTTATTCAATTCTTGAAAAACTCAAATCAGCTCGCAATTCAGAAATTATGCCCCAGCCGGATCTTGCTGCAGAGCATATAGCAGTAGTCATTAAGCAATTGCCGACACTAGTTAAAAGCGGTGATTATGCTGATGTACGAAAGCTGGAACTTCGGTGAATTAACATGTACTATTGTTTTTGAGCGTAGCCTTTCATGAAAGATGTCTAGTCTGGATTTAGAAAGATCAACTGGTGCATTGGCAAACAGAGTTTGTTACATTTGTTCTGAGGTTTGTACTACTCATCAATTTCAACAATCAAAAGGAGATTGCAATGGCAAACTGCGGTGAAATGAAAGAAGGTGAAATATTTGTTTGTGAAAAATGTGGCTTGGAATTAAGAGTGCATAAAACCTGCAAATGCGGGGGGGCTGATGGAACCATTCAATGCTCGGTTCCTCTACAATGTTGTGGCCAGGAGATGGTGAAAAAAATAAAAGGGACTATCCTCTAGCTCTAAAGGGCAAGGTGTTTACCCTGTCGTCGCTTGCAGAGTTTTATGTCTAACCCCGATAAACGGGAAGTAAAGCCGGGATAAATGCCTTGTTGGTAACAATCAACTTCACGATTTTTAATATCGATCCTGAGTTTCTCGGTGTCTACGCTACCCGGAGTCTACGCTACCCGGAGTCTACGCTACCTGTTTTTATGACAGGTTTTCAGGAGTAAGGCACTAACACCCCACAAGGGCATAAGTGCCTTGGTGGTAAGATTAACTTAGGTTTTCAAAAACAATTCCTGAGTTTCTCGGAGTCTACGCTACCTATTTTTATGACCGGTTTTCAGGAGTAAGGCACTAACACCCCACAAGGGCATAAGTGCCTTGGTGGTAAGATTAACTTAGGTTTTCAAAAACAATTCCTGAGTTTCTTATTTTTATGACCGGTTTTTAGGAGTAAGGCACTAACACCCCACAAGGGCATAAGTGCCTTGGTGGTAAGATTAACTTAGGTTTTCAAAAACAATTCCTGAGTTTCTCGGAGTCTACGCTACCTATTTTTATGACCGGTTTTTAGGAGTAAGGCACTAATTAGAAAGTCCGGTGGCTTTAATAATAACCAGAGTAATATCGTCCTCGTTTTTCCTTCCGGCGGTAAAGTGTTTCAGCTCGTCATAGACTGTATTAAGAATGGCTCCGGCACTACGGCTGGCGTTTGCTCTGATCAGTTCACGCAGTCGTTTTTTTCCAAACATTTCTTCCTGGGGGTTAAATGCCTCCCAGATACCATCTGTGCCGACGGCAATGATCTGGTCATGGACAAGACCTTCTCTTTTATTGATCTTATATTCAACTTCATCCATGACTCCAAGGGCAATACCGCTGCCTTTGAGCTCTTCAAAAGTATCTGAGGCGGGGTCGTAGAGCAGTGCAGGATCATGGCCGGCCCGTATCCACTCAATTGATTTACTTTCCGGGTCGAGGGAAAGATAAAAGAGGGTCATAAAGCGTCCAGTCTCAAGCACATCCTTTGACAGATGACTATTCATGGCTGAGATTATTTCTGAACTTGTACCGGGTTGAGAGGCTCTCATTCGTAGAAAAGCCCTGGCAGTGGTCATAAGCAGTGCAGAGTCAACACCATGGCCGGAGATATCACCAACAACGACACCTAAAGGCCCTTTGCCCGATTCTTGTCGCCAGATAAAGTCATAATAGTCCCCGCCAATTTCATCACAGGAGACATTTCTGCCGGCAATATCAAGGCCCTTAACTGCTGGCTCCCCTTGGGGTAGTAGGCTTTTCTGGACTTCTCCTGCCAGCATAAGGGCTTTTTTGTGTTCCGTCATATCGGTGATAAAGGCCATGTTGCCAATTGTTCTGCCTTGATCATCTCTTAATGTGTTGCCATGAATAAGAATAGGGATGTGTCGACCGTCTTTTGCAACCAGCGACCCCTCAATTTTCCTATATTCCTGTTGTAGTAAAGACTCACGATTGGCGAGCATGTAGTTTTTGAATTCTTCTGTTGCCACATCAAATGGAGATTTTCCTCTGATTTCTTCCGGGCTGTAACCAAGCAGGTTGCAGTATGCCTGGTTAAAATCAATAACGGCAAGGTCTTCATCCATTAAGACAAAACCTTCTGAAGTTGTTTCTACTATTCTGCGGAACTTTTCTTCACTTTTCCGAAGTGCATCTTCTGCCTGTTTTCTTTCAGTAATATCAAAGAGTACACCTTGATTATGGGTTTTGTTTCCATCTTCATCACGCACCACCGAGGTTTGGTCTTCTACCCAGCGAATGTCACCCGATCGTGTAATACACCGATAGATCATGGTGTATTCTTCAACATCACTGTCCGCATGACTAACAATTTCTTCTTTGACCCGATCCATGTCATCCGGATGAATAATATCTTTGTATTCTATACCTCCATCAAAAAATTCTTGGGGTGAGTAGCCAAATTGCTGGAGATTCTTGCTGATGTATTCAAGGCGAGGGCTCTCATTACCAGCTTCTCTTCGAAAGAGGATGACGGGACTGCGTTCGACTATGAGATCAGCCATACGTAATTCCTTAAGGACTTTCGTATGCTCGGCACATTCCTTGGTCAGGTTTTCTTTGTCACGTGCTATAGATTGTTTAAGTGCGGCGAGCTTGTTTTCCGCAGCTATAAGCTCGCTACGAAGTCCTGCAGCCGCAGAGAGCTGATCGCGAAGATCTGCTATTTGATTTAAAAGTTCCTGCTCTCTACTTTTTGTACTGTTTGTCATTATTACACCAGATTACATTCGCAGTTTATATTCGATCATGTCCAACTGTATGTTCAACTATTATAGGGTAAGTAACGAGAATGAAGAATTTGTAACAAGCTAGTTATTCACCAATAATTATCAATACAACGTGTAAGCATTTGCATGGCCAATAACAGTATTAATATGGAATTTACATAAGGAATGTGTTCTCAAGAGACAGAGATGACTGATTATTCATGGTTGAGCCAAAAATAGATTGTGCTCTATTAGAAATAGAGCCACTTCTTCTGCTAAGGGTCGGGCGGTTGTCCAATGATACAAGTCATGCATCGGAACCTATTAAGTTCATGACAGTATCCTTTAATAACGGGTAATAGAGTTTCTTTCGAGCAGCTTGGCAGATAACGTCCTCCCACTGGTGAAAAGAATTCACATTTTTCAATGTATGGTTGGTAAACTTTGGGTTACCCTTTTCCGCAATTTCCCGGATTCCTGCAAGGGCCTCAGCATCAGTAGGAAAGTACAATGGTATTTCTCCTTTATCCTTTGGGATTTCTGCAAATAGTGCTTTGGACTGTCGCTCACGTTCACAGTCTTCCACAAACTTTTTCAGGCTGAAAAAATTGAGGCTTCCTAGAGCCCCCAAGGCGTGTCGTATCATATGTACTCCATACTTGCGGAGCGCGTTACGGCTTAATTCTGAATCGGACAGAGCCTGGGAGGTCACATCGGCTGCACTGGTACTGCCTCCGGTTTGGGCGGAGGGGAACTTGGTAATCCAGGTGTTGAGCCGCGCCAGGGCTGCATTGATAAACGTTTGATGGGGGGAACTGTAAGATAGATTACCACCCGCCTCGGTAACACTTGGTATGCCACAGTGAATACAGGATATACCCGGGGTAACGGTCTGGGCGATAATCATCATGAAAAGGACCTGGGCATGATTTTGTGTCAGGAAAGATTCAGGGCTAAAGGGGCCAGAGACGCCTGCAATGCACTGGTCGATAAGTAGAAGGTGGTTACCTCTACGAGCACTACGTAAAAAAGGATCAACCATATTATTCATAGGTGTAAGGGAGGTGATCAGACTAGTGCCGTCCATCCAGTGGTCTTTGCCTTTGAAAAATGTGAGCTCGTCGTCACCCATGGTCCTGGTGGTGATCATTTTGAGGCCCTGATAATTTTCCTCCATCAACTGGGCGATCTCGATGAGGGAAATAGACTTGTCCCAGGCCACCGGCAGGCTGAAAATTTCGGTAACATCCTGCTGCTCACCCACCGTGGAGATAATTTTCTTGTACTCCTGGCGGTTGGCAGGACGCAGATCTTCGTTGTCAGCCCTTTTTAAAAAGGGTGGTGTTGCACCGGTGCCAAAGGTGTTCATTCCAGGGTTTATTGCCATTTCACGAGGTACCAGCTCAAGGCAGTGATCGATATAATCCCGCTTCAAAGGAATAAACAGCGCGGTTTCATTGTCGAAATCTATGGCATCGGCTTGTATAAGCAGATCCATGAGTGGCTGGTTCAGGGCGATATTTATACCGATATCAGTAAGTAGTTGTTTTGCGTTTTCGTCAATACGTTGGTAGGTAGCTTTTTCCGTGATCAAGTTGCCTATATCCTCCATCCGACATTTCGCTTTTTTCAGAACATCTTTGTCGGTGGCATGGATTAAAATATCGGTATAAATTGATTTGGCATCTCTGAATTGAGCCCTCTTCTCCAAGAGCAAACCCTTGTTAAATATTGTATCTGCCTCTGTTTTCATTGTTGTCTTGACCATATTTTACGTACAAATGTAATGGTTAATTCCAATATTGATGAAAACTATTCTTTTTAAGATAATCGTAATTGTTTGATTATCTATATAAAATATTTTTGTAAAAGGAGTTATTTTTCCAAGTAAAAGTCCAGGTGTCAGGGCTTTTATTGAATAATTATAGAGAAACGACGTAGTGCGGTTTTTGTAAGGCTGTGCAGAAAGTGTTAGTGTGTAAGATTCCAGAGCAAGGTTGTATCAATAACGGATATCTGAGTAATTTTCATAAAAATATGTAAGCCAAGAGTGGAACGATGAAAGATGCGAATTATTGGGTAGAAAAGTTAGAGCTTGAAATACATCCGGAAGGTGGATTTTTTAAGGAAATCTATCGATCAGATGACGCTATTTCCAAGGAGGCATTACCAGATCGATTTTCTGGAAAACGAGCTTTTTCCACAAGTATCTACTACTTACTTAACAATAGAAATATATCACGTTTTCATAGGATTAAGCAGGATGAAATTTGGCATTTTTACGAAGGTACTGCTCTAACCATTCATTGCATATCAGAAAACGGAGTATATTCGAAACATGTACTTGGTAGAAATATTGAAAATGGAGAGTCATTTCAAGTGGTCGTTATGGCCGGCACCTATTTTGCCGCAGAAGTAAACGACAAAGAGTCGTTTGGCCTGGTGGGCTGTACAGTATCTCCTGGGTTTGACTTTGAAGATTTTGAGCTACCAGAGCGGGTAGAGCTTATTCGGGTCTTTCCTGAGCATCGTAAAATAATAGAATTATTTACAAAATATTAATTGGTGTTGTTTGTCGCCCCATGGGTGGTAATGCTGGACGCCGTTTTCGATTTTGGAAATTTAATATGAAATATCTATTGGTTATGTGTTGTGTAGTATTCTTGTTTCTCAATCCTGCGAGTGGTGTTACTGCTGACTACCAGCCATGGTCCGAGAATGTTTTTAGAGCTGTTGAACAAGAGTATGGCGAAGGAGCTGTGAAACGTCTTCGTTATCTCCATACGATGATTCTTGAGAATCAGGATTTACATGTGATGGAGAAACTGAAACTCGTCAACAGGACACTGAATAATATTCCCTGGATTGCAGACAGCCAACACTGGAAAAAGTCAGATTACTGGGCCTCTCCAATGGAAACAATCACTACTTTTGGCGGTGATTGTGAAGACTTTGCAGTGGCGAAGTGGCTGGTACTTCGCCACCTTGGTATTAAGCCCGAACATTTCCGGCTAGCTTATGTGAAAATCAAAGCAACCGGTGAAAATCATATGGTACTTTTATATATATCAAATCCCTCAGAGCCGCCAGAACAGTGGGAGGCCTATGTGCTTGATAATTATGATCCCGAAGTTAAAAAAGGATCGGAACGTACTGATCTGATAGCGGTGTATCTCACTGACAGGGATGGGACTATTGTTATAATTGGAACCAGAGGTAAGGATCATTTTATAAAAGGTGTATTCAAAGATCGTAAAACCAAAAAGCTTGATGACTTAATTAAGAAAATTCAAGAGGACAGAGAACGATTCAAAGAGCTGAATGATGGCCGGGCTCTTCTACCTTAACTCTGACGAAGGCTCAGGAATACACCAGATCATGGGAATCATCTTTTTTCATGCAGGTGGTAATATTCAATATACACAAAGGGTAACACCATGAACGGTTTCTGGTCCAGAACCTGGAGTTCACCGGTTCGTGCTGGTTTAGCAGGATTGCTCATTTCTGTTGTAATTGCCTCAGTTTTGTATGGGTTTAACTGGCATACGTTTTATGATACCAGAACAAACTTTGCCCAAAATAGGGCTGCTCAAGTTGCAAAGGATATAGAAACGCTCGCCATTGTGACCAGGGCGTCCCCTGGAAATGATGCCCATTTTCGGGAGGCAGTGGCAAGGTACAGCGAGTCAAGGCGTCAGCTCATAGATGTGAGTCGTGTTCAGAAAGGTGATGAAAAACAAGTCGAATGGCTTGAATCCAATGATGTTGTTGTTGATGAAACCCGTGTCCCTGTGGTTTCAGAATTTGAACTTGAGGCCGGTAGAGCAACGGATTTAAGTTCATCCCTGTATGTTTCTTTTCGAGTAGGTATTCGGCCACCTTTCAGAGTAGCCCTGTTCAGGGCATGGAGTTTTTCAGCCCTTGATTATATTGAGAACCCACAACAGTGGAGAGAGCAGTTTCTCTATAACAGGTCAATTCCCCTCTATGGCTATCTCATAACTATTTTGCTTGTAGGGTTTGGTACAATACGTGCTTTTTACCGGGATCAGCTTGAGTTAACCAGACTTGATGGGGAAGCCAGAGAATTGGAAGTTGAACTTGAAGAAATGGAGAAACAGCACTCAGAAGACGTTGCCAACTTTCATGATCAGGTGAAACAGACAACGACTCAGCGTGATGAAGCGATTCGCAACAGGGATCAGTTGGTGGAAGAAATTGGTGGAATAGAACGCGAGTATCAGGATCTTGTACAGGCCGCTGGTTCAATTGATGGGGATGATCCTCGCTTTAAGGAGGCGAGGAACAGAAAGAATCAGGTTGAACGTGCCTTGGCCAGCTACAATGTCAAAGTTGCGTTTTATGAACATGAACTTGAGCATACGCGTTCGGAGCTCGAAGCTGCTGACCAACTTCTCCATGAGGTTGAGGATCGCAGGGAAGATTTGAGTACAAAGTTACGGGACCGGAACCAGCAAATTCGTAAATTGCAGGTTGCTATACAGGATACCCACAATGAATTACGGAACAGGCAGTCAGAGCAGCTCCGCTTAGGCCAGGCTCATCTACGGGAATTAAGGGAATGGGAGGAAAGTCAGGGGCTGATTGAAGAACAGCTTGGCCAGTGGGTTGAAAACGATGGTCAGGCTCAGATTAATTTTTCGAGACACAGTAAGGTTGACTGGGTTGAAGAACAGTTTGAGAAAATAGACCGCAGCTTTGTTGATCGTTATTTTACCCATGTGAACAATAGTGAATATGAGCGGGGGCGTAATCGCCTTATTCGGGTCCATACCGAAGGGGGAGAAGATGGTGAAATCACAGGTGGAACAATATTGGTAGCCTTGGATGATGACGGTGGGCGTTCTATTTCCATGCGGTATGAAACCACGAAAGATGCACCAGGACCTCAGTATGTTGGTTTTGCTCTGGCACTTCTCTTACGGAGTAAATGTCGAGATTTTCAGAATTTTCCAATTCGAATGCGATAACGTGTAGACCGATGAAAAAGCCGCTTTTTGACACATGGACTGAAAAGTATGACAACTGGTTTGAAACCCCTGTCGGGCAATATGTAAAACAATATGAGTTGGCTCTTCTTCTTGAGATGTTAGATCCCCAGCCGGGGGATCTGATTTTTGATGCGGGCTGCGGTACAGGAGTTTTCACCCGGGATATTATACATCGGGGCACAAAAATTGTCGGTATGGATCTGTCAGCTCCAATGGTAGCAAAGGGGTACTTGAGCATGAAGGGGCCTTATTTTTCAGGTGTTTGCGGAGATATGTGTGCCCTGCCTTTTGCTGACAACAGTTTTGACAGGGTGTTTTCCATGACAGCAATCGAGTTTATCCCCGATGCTGCCCAGGCTATTTGTGAACTGAGCCGCGTTGTGAAAATAGGGGGGACTATAGTGGTAACCACCCTCAATAGTTTAAGTCCATGGGCAAAGCGACGTACTCAAAAGGCAGAAGAAGGCCACTCACTCTTTCAGAATATTATTTTTAGATCTCCGGCTGATATGCGTTTACTCACCCCAAAAGACAGTGTGATTAAGACGGCAGTACACTTTCAAAAGAATGAATCTGTTGAGGATATTCCCATTATAGAGGAAAAGGGCTGCACATTGTATCCAGATACCGGGGCCTTTCTCGCTGTACAGTGGGTTAAAAAATGATTGTCTCTGTTGTAGAGGCCCTTATGACGTGATTTTGGAGTAAGGTTCCAATCAATCACTGGATCCCAGAGAAGATTTGCAATATTGCAAAACATGTGCAAAAGGCACCTGGGCAAGGCTGCCAAAGAGTGGATTACCCCGCAGAATTCTGGTTGCTGAAACTGCTGGTGAGTTCAGACCACAGAGAAAACGTGCCTGCTGTCGGGGTTGTGACAATGCATTTGGATATTCTTTGGTCAGCGATCGTACCCCTTCTACTTTGTCGGTTTGCACTTCTTCAACTATCCTTTTCTGCACCTTGGCAGGAGAGTCGCCAAGGCATATGCCACAATGGCCGCATGTATTCAAGATTTCACCAAAGTAATGCAAAAGATAGCCAGTTAAGCAGCCATCATGTTGTGCGTAGTCGAGCATGTTTTGAATCCTGCCAATCTCCATCTGCTCATGTTCTAGAAATGTCCTCTGTAGATGGCTACAGACTTCCTGACGATGTACATCTTTATCAAGTCTTCTGAATCGTTGCCTGTAACCACCCAGTTGAAGTTCAATAAAACCTTTATTTTCCAGATCCTCCAATGCTCGAAGAATAACTGAACGGTTATGACCAGTGGTGATGGTAGCCTGGTCAGTATCCAAAGTGCCCCATTTTTTCGCCATGGTGCAACAGCTCAACATCTTACGCAGAAAAGAAGCCTGGTTTTCCTGGTAATGGGAGACAATTTCATCAAAGCTAAAAGCCGGAGCTAATCGAATATTGCTATAATAAAAACCTTCCGAACGGATAATTCCCATAAGCTCCAGACGAGTCAACAAGGTGTTCACAACAAGTGTGCGCATATCGTGTTTGCGTGAAAGTTCGTAGGTAGAAACGTCTATTTCACCTCCCTGATCAAATATATCATCCACAATGTCTACAATACTTTGAGGATCAGGTGTGTCACCATAGACAAAGTTTTCAAGTGTGGTGCAGTCGTCGGCGCAGGCGAAAAGTTCGCAAACAGATGGCTTACCATCACGGCCTGCTCTGCCTATTTCCTGCATATAGCTCTCAAATCCTTTCGGCAGGTGATAGTGGTAAATATAGCGTATGTTGGCTTTATCTATGCCCATGCCAAAGGCAATTGTGGCACAAATAATATCTATGGAATCATCCATGAACCCATCTTGCACGGCTGCACGGTTCTCAGCCGACATTCCAGCATGGTAGGCCTTTGCATTAAAACCATTTTCCGCAAGATTTTGAGCGGCCATTTCTGCGTCGCGCTGCAAGCTGACATATACAATTGTTGATCCGGGTGCTCTTTCACGTAATCTCTTGATGAGGAGTGTGGGTCTTTCACTATTGCTGCATGCAGTAACGCGCATTTCAAGGTTGGGCCTGTAGAATCCTGTGTTGATAATATTGTGATCTTTTATATCAAATGCTTCAGCCATATCAGCAGACACCTTAGGCGTTGCCGTTGCTGTGAGAGCAAGTACTCGCTCCACGCGGAGCTCTTGAGCAACCCGAGCAAGCTTTAAGTAATCTGGCCTAAAATTATGTCCCCATGCAGAAATGCAATGGGCTTCATCTACTGCCAACAAGCTGAGTCGTTGACCTTTAATGATACTCAAGAACCTCTCGTTTGACATGCGCTCGGGAGCAACAAACAGAATTTTAAGTTGCCCCGTACGAATGTTGTTCATTGTACTTCGGTAGCCATCAGCATCCAGGCTGGAGTCAAGACGCTCTGCAGCGATACCCTGCTTTTTTAAGCTGTCAATTTGATCCTTCATAAGCGCAATCAATGGCGAAATGACAAGGGTTAATCCAGGCATCAGTAAGGCGGGTAATTGATAGCAGAGACTTTTTCCAGAGCCAGTGGGAAAGATGGCAGCAGCACTCTCACCACCCAGCAATGTGGTGATGACCTCTTCTTGACCAGAACGAAAAGTATTAAATCCAAAATTATCTTTGAGCGTTTGATAAATATCACGTTTATCTATTCGATCTTTAGCTTGCTGAAAATCCATGGCTTACATTTCTCTCTATCGGCTATATGTTTGTCCAACGTATTCTTGATAAAAAATAGACTAAAATGCCTATCATATTATTTGTGGCAAGATACTCCGTTATTAACATATTAAAAAGTTGTAGCCAAACAGATCTTCTTTGTGTCTCATTCTAGAAATTTTGCTTTACAAAACAGGTAGCGCAGATTCCAGGAAATTTGAATATTGAGTTGTGCAAAGCGTGCGAATTATTAAGGGAGTGCTGAAGATCCGGCATTTTTCGTCGAGTAGAGAGTATCTCTCCTGTTTTTGCTTTGACTAACCTGAAAATATTGTGAGATACTGATGCTATGTGTTGTAATCTTATTATTTGCCAAATTACGGGGTGAAACATATGGCTGAAATGTTTCGACTTATAACTCCAATTACTTATTGGGTTCTGATTCTACTGTGGTCTTTCATTCTTTATTTTTATGTAAAGAAGATGTGGGACAGCAAAACGAAACAGTTGTTTCATGCTCTAGTGGTTATTCTCGCCATAGACGCCTTTCGAACCCTCTTTGAAAGTTTCTATTTTGGCCTCTGGTACACATCTCTTTCAGGTCTGATACCTCTGCAGATAGGTGAATTTCTGACACGGCCTGAACTCGTGATAATCCCGAAAATCATTAACGTTATTGCTGCTGTAATTATTATCATATTACTGCTCAAAAGATGGCTTCCAAAAGAGGAGCAAGAACATAATAAATTGGGAGCGGCTTTGCATGACAGCGAGGAGGAGTTCAGGGCCTTTTTTGAAAATAACCCGGTATCTTGCTGGCTAGAGGATTTCTCTAAAGTGCAAAAACACTTTGAAGATCTTCGTGAAAGGGGAATCGCAGATTTAGAAGTTTACATTGATGAGTCTCCGGAAGAGTTAGTGCAAATATCTCAAGCCATCGAAATCAATGATGTTAACCAGGCCACTTTAGACCTTCACAAGGCAGAGAGTAAGGATCAATTATTTCAAGGACTGGAAAAAACCTTTACACCTGAATCATTTGAAACGTTTAGAAAAGAGATAGTTGATTTATGGAATGGCAAGATCCAAAACAGTTATGACGGAGTGGTGAAAACACTAGATGACGAACTTCGCTATGTGAAAGTCAGCTACAAAATACTGCCTGGATATGAAAATACTTTGAAAAAGGTATTAATTACACTTGTTGATAACACCTCAAAGTGGCTTGCTGAACAACAATTGTTAGTAAGTCAAAATAGATTTGATCTCGCAATGCAGTTCACCAACGATGGTCTGTACGACTGGAACTTGGAGACGAATGAAATCTGGTATTCTTCAGGCTGGAAAAAAATGTTGGGTTATGAACCTGATGAATTGGAAAACAATTTCTCTCTGTGGGAGCGACTTACACATCCAGACGATACTAAGGCCTCATTGCAGATGCTTAATGAAGTGATTGACCGAAAACGGGCCAGGTTTGAAATAGAAATAAAAATGAAGCACAAGAATGGCGATTGGGTTGATATTTTATCCCGGGCCAATGTTGTATTTAATGATGAAGGAAAAGCAGAAAGAGTCGTGGGTACCCATGTTAATATCACCGAACGGAAAGCTAGGGATAAAGAACTGAAAAGCCTTGTTCGAGATCAAAATATTATCCTTGATAACGTACCTAACTTTATCATTTTTAAAGATACTCAAAACACTATTCTCAAAGTTACGAATAGTGTTGCTCTGATGACAGGTCTGCCCAAAAATGAAATTGAAGGCAGACCTTCAAAAGAAGTTTACCCAGATATGGTCGAAAAATACTGGGAAGATGACCTGGAGGTTATTCGGACAGGGCAACCAAAGCTTGGCTTTGTTGAACCGTTGCCGACAGCAGATGGCAAAACAAAGTGGCTACTAACCGACAAAATCCCTTATTTTGAAGATGAGAAAGTCGTTGGTATTCTGGTTATTTCAACCGACATCTCAGAACGTGTGGAGTCTGAACGTCAGTTGAAAGAAAGTGAAATGAGATTCAGGTCTCTTTTCGAAAATGCTGCTGATGCCATATATGTGGTATCCATGGAAGGCAAAATACTCGACGTTAATTCGGTTGCACAGAAACAGACTGGATTCAGTAAAAAAGAATTGCTATCAATGGACGTTCGTGACCTTGATCCTCGTACCATAGAAGATCAGGATATGGAAAATATCTGGGAAAATATCGATTTAGGTGGGATTGCAACACTTTCAACACATCATATAAGAAAGGATAATTCCCAGATTCCAGTTGAGATCAGCTTAACACGATATAAATTTAAAGAGGACATATTCCTTCTTGCATTTGTTCGCGATGTTACTGAAAAAGTGGAAACGGAGCGTCAACTCCAACAAGCCCAAAAGATGGAGTCCATCGGTAACCTGGCTGGCGGTATTGCCCATGATTTTAACAACATCCTCTCATCAATTATTGGCTTTACCGAACTGGCTATAGAAGCAGCCCCAGAAGGTTCAACCCAGAGAGAAGACCTCAAAGAGGTATACATAGCTGGTAATCGGGCAAAAGAACTAGTGCAACAGATTCTGGCTTTTGCCCGTCAGTCAGAAAAAGAGACGAAGCCAGTCAGGTTAAATGATATTATCACTGAAGCACTCAAATTACTTCGGCCATCAACACCCACAACTATTGACATCAAACCGACCATCGATAACCCAGTAAAGGTAACTGGAAACAGTTCGCAACTGCACCAGATTGTTATGAATCTTTGCACTAATGCGATTTATTCGCTTGAGGAATCAGGCGGAGTTCTCGAAATTGATCTGAGAAATATTTTTCTTAATAAAGATTCTGAACCTCAAACCTCTAAGCTACCAGCAGGAGAGTATGTTGAGCTCACTGTTTCTGATAATGGTCCTGGAATCGATCCCACAATAATTGAGAACATTTTTGAGCCATATTTCACGACAAAAGGAGTTGGCGAAGGTTCAGGAATGGGGTTGGCGATGGTGAAGGGTATAGTGGAGAGCTATGGTGGTGATATCAAGGTGCAAAGCGTGCCAGGGAAAAAGACTTCTTTTGCAATCAGATTTCCTGTAGCAACGGGAAAAAAGTATGAGGAATTAGAGCAAATCGATCGAGCTGCCTCTGGTACAGAAAGAATTCTATTTGTCGATGATGAACCACCGATAGCTCGAATGGGAAGCCGTATGCTTGAGAGTCTTGGGTATACTGTGACTATACGTACGAGCAGTTTTGAAGCTCTCGAGTTATTTAAGGAAAAGCCAGATACTTTCGATCTGGTTATAACTGACATGACTATGCCATCTATGACTGGAGACCAGCTTTCAGTTGAAATGCGGAAAATCAGACACGACATCCTGATTATTCTTTGTACAGGGTATAGCAATACAATTAATGATGAGAGTGCAAAGCAGATAGGAATTGATGCTTTTGTTTACAAACCATTGACTAAGGCTGATTTGGCCAAAACCATCAGGGAAGTTTTGGATGATTGCTGATATTACGAGGTTTGATATTACCAGTACGAACCTCCCTAAAACTGATAATTTTACAATATATACTATTCCTGCTCGCAAGTTGTTCAGACTCCGTACTGCAGATCAGCAACAACCGGAATATAATGATAATACGAGCAATATACTTCAACTATGAATAACAATCTGGACAATATACTATCTCGGATCCACTCTTCAGTTACCCCACATAGCAAAGGGAAAAATTCTTCATCTCTAGAACGAGCAAGACAACTCAACCAAACGCTTTTTAAGATTTCAAATGCAGTCAGAATTTCTAAGGATCTTAAAGATCTATATGGGTCAATCCATGATATTCTTGGTGAAATTATGGATTTGTCAAACTTTTTCATCGCCTTATATGATAAAAAACAGGAACGGATTAGTTTTCCATATTTTAAAGATAAATACGATGATGAGGAAGTCTATTGTGACGAGTTGCAACTCGACAACTGCCTGACCGGCGGAGTTATTCAAAAGGCTTCTCCTGTTTTTTTGAGAAAAAATGAACTTGAAAAGAGACGTGATTCAAAAACACTTATGGGAACAGTACCAGAACTGTGGTTAGGCATTCCATTGAAGGTGAAAAATGAAGTGATCGGTGTTATGGCCACGTTGAGTTATCATGATGCCGAACTCTTTGACGAAATGGATTTTAATACCCTTATTTCAGTCTCTGATCAAATAGCCTTGGCCATTGAACGCAAACAGTATGAAGAGGCGTTGATTTCTTCCGAAAAAAAGTATCGTACCATTCTTGAAACTATGGTTGAGGGGTACTTTGAGCTAGATCAGCAAGGCATAATAACATTGGCAAATCCAGCAATGTGTACAATTGTGGATAAGCCGGTTGAAAAGGTTGTTGGCACCAGCGTTCAGGCACTTTTAGGAAATGTAGAAACAACCAGGACTAATGATGAATTACAGGAAATTTTCAACTCACAAAAATCTGTTCTGAATATAGAGTTAGAATGCTTACCATCAAACGAGTCAATCCGATACCTGGATGGAACATTTTCCGCAATTTTGGATGATAACAATGCGATTACCGGTATAAAAGGAATTGTACGAGATATCACTGAAAAAAAGAAAGCTGAGCAAACACAGCAAACACTTGAGAAAAAACTCCACCAATCCCAAAAAATGGAATCCATCGGGAAGCTTGCTGGTGGGATTGCCCATGAGTTCAACAATATGCTCGCCATCATCATGGGTAACAATGAACTTATAATTGACGAATTACCACAAAGAAGCCCAGCCAGAGAGAGTACTGAAGAGATCAGAATCGCAGGATTACGTGCCAGGGATGTAGTGAAACAACTTTTGACCTTCAGCAGGCAGGACGATGCCGTTAAAAAAGTAATGGATTTACAGTTAGCTGTGCAAGAGTCCATGAAACTTATTCGCTCAACAATTCCAGTAAATATAAAGATTGAGCAAAATTTGTCAGCAGATACCTATCAAGTAATCGGTAATGACACTCAGATAAATCAACTCCTTATAAATTTATGCAATAACGCTGTGGATGCCTTACCGGAAAAGGATGGCGTAATAACTATTGAGCTGCATAATGAAATCATTGGTATGCAGCAAACCAAGTACCAATCCAAATTAAAACCGGGTCAATATACTAAACTGATAGTCAGTGATAATGGTAGCGGGATGGATAGTGCAACTCTTGATAGAGTATTTGAACCCTACTTTACAACCAAAGCTATTGGAAAAGGCACAGGCATTGGAATGGCTGTAGCTCATGGTATCGTTGAGAGGCATGGGGGTGCGATAATTGTCGACAGCCAACCAGGCAAAGGAACAACGTTCACCATATTCTTGCCAGCCCATGAAAGTCTCTGCGAACAGGAGGCTGGTAAACGGGACATCCTACCCGTCGGAGATGAATGTATTCTTTATGTCGATGATGAACCATTATTAGCTAAACTTGGTAAACGCCTTTTAGAACATTTTGGATACACTGCTGTATCAATAACCGATCCTGTAAAAGCATTGGATATGGTACGAGCCGATCCAAATAAATTTGATTTACTTATTACAGACATGGCCATGCCCAGCATGACAGGTGATCAATTAGTTATTGAAATTTTGAAAATCCGTAAAGATATGCCAACGATTATTTGTACGGGGTATAGCGCCAGGATTTCTGAAAAAGAAGCTGTGGAGATTGGGGTACGTTCATATATGATGAAACCTATTAACAAATCCGAGTTAGCAAAAGTAGTTCGCAAGGTTTTGGACGAAACAACAAGGTCCGATCTTCCGACGCCTTAATATTGCCATCTCGAAGGTCTAATACTCTATCAACGCTTCAAGTGTATACGCCCTGCAAAGATAGATCATGCTTTCCACATACACTGGCAATAACACTGGACAGTTCTTCAAGGCTGAAAGGTTTGGGCAGCAAGGCCACAAAACCATGATCTTTGTAATTTGCCATTATTGGATCGTTTGCATAGCCACTTGAGACTATGGCAACAATCTCCGGGTCAAGCTGCAGGAGGTGGTGCATCGCCTCCTTGCCTCCCATCCCTCCAGGGATAGTGAGGTCCACAATGACAAAATCATACTTCTTATTCGCCTTAACCCCTTCTCTATAACGTGTAATCGCACTTTTTCCATCCACCACACAGTCGACCTCATAGCCCAGTGATGTTAACATGGTACCTGCAACGTCCCGGACGATCTCTTCATCGTCGAGTAGCAGCACCCGTCCACGCCCCATCTGCACGATTTGGCCTTGGTCATTTTCCATCTCAGTCTTTGCATCAGAGGCGGGAAGATAGAGTTCGAAGATTGTGCCCTGTCCAGGTTCTGAGAGTACATTGATGGTGCCCTCATGCTTTTTCATGATGGAATATGCAGACGCCAGTCCAAGCCCTTTGCCATCGGACTTGGTTGAGTAATAGGGATCAAATATGCGGGTCATCAGACTCTTGTCTATTCCATGTCCAGTATCAATAATAGAGATTTTTAGATAGACTCCTGCTTTAAGGTTGAGTTGATTTGTCAGCCCAACATCTTCTCTTTTACTGCATATACGTACACTACCACCTTCAGGCATGGCCTGGCATCCGTTTATGACGAGATTGTGAATAACCTGGCTGATCTGCCCCACATCCGCTTCTACAGAAACTACATCGCTGCCCATATCAAACGTACAGGTACAATTGGAACCAGCCAGCGCAAACGTGGCTGTCTCCTGAATGGTCGCTGATAGTTCCACTGGTCTTTTAATGGGTTCACCACCTTTAGAGAAGGTGAGTAATTGCTTTGTCAGATCCTTTGCGCGCAAGGAGGCTTTTTCTGCATTGTCGAGTCTTTTATAGAGCGCGTCATCATCTGTAACAATGTATTTGGCCAGGGAGAGATTGCCGAGAATCCCCGTGAGTATATTATTAAAATCGTGCGCGATCCCCCCCGCAAGAACACCCACCGATTCAAGCTTATTTGACTTTGCCAGCTCGTCCTGTATTTTCAAATGTTCTGTTATATCCCGAAACACCAGGATGACCCCAAGCTTGGTTCCCTGTTCTCCATAAATAGGGGCACTACTCAATGAAATAGTGCTTTGCCTGCTGTCCTGCGCGACCAATGTTACCTGTTGCCGAGAGATATCCTTTGATTCAGGTACCAGAATCGGCGAAACATATTCTTTTACCTTTTCTGCCTCTGATTCATCTAAACGAAGCACATCTTCAATATGTTTCCCTAGAGCATCTTCCTGATCCCAGCCAGTCAACTCCTCGGCTCTGCGGTTTATAAGGGTAATATGCCCATCAATATCGGTACTTATTACGCCATCACCAATGGAGCGTAGGGTGATGGCAAGCCGCTCCTTCTCTGCACTCAACTCTTCCCGGGAGTTCCTTATGTCACGTATATTATCATTGAGATCCGCATAGGTTTCAGCGAGCTTTTCCGCCATGTGCTGAAACGAACTGGTGAGTTGTGCGACCTCATCCTGACCACGCACCTCCGGCAATTTGTTTCCCCATTGGCCATGACTAAGAGCATCTGCTGCACTTGCCAGAAGTTTAAGCGGTTGTACTATCTTCCTTGTGGACCAGAGCAGCAGGGCAGAACCTATCCCCAACCCGAAAAGTAAAATAAGGAGAACCAGCTCAATAAAGCCGCGTCGTACTTCAAATATTGTCTCTGTTTTATCAGCAAGAATAAGCTGCCAGTTCCACTCATTGTTACTGGCGTAAAGGAAAAATCGGGATTCCCCATTATAATTACCGCGCATACTCCCGGCGTCTTCCTGTGATATTTCTTTGATAATATCAGAGTCTTCACTGTTGGTTGGACCGTTAAGCAGCGCCAGCCCGTTAACTTTATCCACCACAATAAGCATCTGGTTTTCATCGACTACAGACTCACGAAAACCTGCAAGCACATCCACTTTTGCTCTCTGTTGATACACCTCAACAGTTGCAACCCCACTTTCTTTGAGTATTGTGATGGCAGACTGGATATCTCCTTGCAGATTTGCAATTTCCTTGGTTAACAACTTTGCGTTGAGATCATAGGTAAGTCTGGTAATAGCAACAACTCCCGCCACAGTCAGTGCTGCTGTAACAGCAATCAGGATTGCCAGTGACGTCAGGTTTATTTTGTATTGAAGGTTCATCGAGTCGTATTACACGTGAAAGCGTTATGGTTATTGCTGGTAGAATGTGTCCTGACCAATCACACTCTTCGCCTCTTTGAAGGCAGAGAGGGGTAAAACAAGATTTGCAGCGTCGGCCATTTTAAGGTTAATCGTCGTGTCCCCTGTTTTATTGGCTGATATTGGCATATTTTTTATCTTTTCGCCGTTAAAAACTCGAAGCACACTATTTGCAGCATATTTCCCCTGCTCAATGGGGGAATTTGCCATGGTGAACAGCACGTAACGATTCATATAACCGGAAAAGCTGCCCGTCGGGACACGGACATGCTCCAGGATAAACTCTTCAGCCGCATCGTCCTGCCAATCCACAATTCCTGCATGGTTTGGGAGAATCATCATGTCAACTTCATCTTGAGCCCGCAAAAAGAAGTGCTTAAAATCCTCAAAATTTTCCGCCTTATATACCTGGAGTTTCCCGTTAAAAATATCCCGCTGGTAGTTGGCGATGGTTTTCGCTTCTGTTTCTGTATTTCCACTCAGATATCCAACTTTTTTCCCTTTGGCATATTTACCAAGCAATTCCAGCAAGGCATAAGTTGGCTCAACTTCAAGCATCCCAGTTACATTCTCCAGAGGGTAACCGTACATCGTCGCATCATCATTCACACCACAGAAGATGATAGGAATTTTCTTTTGCAGAAGATACGGGACTACTAAATATTTCTGGGCATTATCGTCTGAGGCTATTATGGCATCAGGTTCAAAAGCTTCTATCACTCCCAGCGTTTCAAGCGCAGCCCGGCGAATAAGCTCAGGTGATTTTTCCCGTTTAGAATCCATATGAACGGTTTTGAACTGAATCTCTTTGTCCACAAAAACCTGCTGTATCCCAAGTCCAATACCATCACTCCACGCAAATCCCTCATGGTAGGAATCCACCCAAAGTACCTTCTTGCCACTATATGCAACAGATTCATTCTTAATTACTTGTGGCTCTCCATAAATATCGCGACCATATATTTCCGCAGTTTTGAGAACTGAGAGCGGGAAAAGAATATTTGCCGCTTTGGCAATTTTCAGGTTTACCGTAAGTTTTGAGTTTTTGTTTTTGGCAACAGGTATATCCGTAGGCTTCACTCCTGAGAGAATACGCAACGCCGTTCTGCCTGTGTATTCTCCCTGCTCTTCTGGTGATTTACTGTTGGTGTAAACAGCGAACTGCTTCAAGAAATCGAGCATAGCACCGGTGGGGATAGAGGTGTTTCGAGCTAGAAAACTCTCAGCAGCAATACTGTCCCAGTCACTGATTCCCATATAGTTGTAGAGTATCAGCATATCAACTTCCTGCTGGGCTTGTAAAAATCGCTCTTTAAACTCAGCAAAAGTTTTCACCATATAAAGCTTCATACCACCGTCAAAAAAACGGGCATTCAACTCCTGGCCCACTTTCCTGGCGGTTAGCACATCGGTGCTCAAAAAACCGATCCGGTTACCTGCAGCGTCCTCTTTCATAAGAGATACCAGTTCATCAACCAGATCTATCTCTACCATTCCGGTAATATTCTCTGTAGGATAGCCGTACTCATCTGCACTCCAGTTCACCCCACCAAATACAACCGGGGTATCTGTACCTTTCAGGTAGGGAACAACAAAACATTGCTGGGCATTATCATCCGTCGCAATCACCAGATCCGGCTGTAGCGTATCAAGTTCCTTTTTTGCAGCCGCTCCGGCTTTTATACAAAAATCAGCGCTGTTATTGTTCTTCGTTCCCATGTGGTGTACATGCAGTTCAACACCACTCTTGTTCAGAGCTTTCTTTATTCCCAGCTCAATACCATCACTCCATGGATATCCCTGGTCGTAGGAATCAACCCAGAACACTTTTTTATCATGGAGTTCAGAAGATACGGGAGTTTCGCTGCCAACAGTACAGGTGGTGAAAAGTATGACCAATAGCATGCTGGTTGAAACATTTGCCAGAAGTGACTTAAGGTACTTCATGAGATACGTACTCCACATTTCTAAATGATATGAGAAAACAGCGTTGTATTTGCCTAACTCATCTCAATCATAATATTTCCTCACTGTAAATTACAAAATATTTTTGTTAAGGATGGTATAGCATCGCGCGTAAGTGTATTGAAAATTAATGAAAAAAAGGAAAAAAGCAGATAGGTTGTTGAAAAAACCATAGGCTGTTTGACCCTGTATCAGCCGGAGGAATTGAAATAATGCTCAGTCGTTTATTTATCCTTTTCACCCTGTCCGCCGTACTTGCCGGGTGTACCTATTTCAGAAGTGGTTCGGAAGATACAGATACGTCGGGATATTCGCTCAGCCAGGTCCAGGCCGACATGCGGCCCATTGACTTGAGCCAACCGTACCAACCAACTGAAAACATTGAAGCTTATTTTAATTTCTATGGCCTGAACTTCACGAATGTGCAACACTGGTTCGGCACGGTTAAATCAGAAGGCTCAAGCTTGGCAGCCCATGCATTTATGCCCGAAAATCCTCGCGGAACCTTGTTTCTGATTCACGGATATTTTGATCACACCGGCACCCTGTCAAAACTGATTGCGGAAAGCCTGAACCGGGGTTATGCCGTAGTTGCATGGGACTTGCCGGGCCACGGTCTATCGTCCGGGAACCGCACAGATACAGGACAGTTTCATCTCTGCGCAGAGCAATTTTTT
The DNA here is from genome assembly GCF_054397165.1 of Desulforhopalus glucosivorans. Classification (NCBI taxonomy): domain Bacteria; kingdom Pseudomonadati; phylum Thermodesulfobacteriota; class Desulfobulbia; order Desulfobulbales; family Desulfocapsaceae; genus Desulforhopalus; species Desulforhopalus glucosivorans. Next base: position 4,302,281 of record NZ_AP044854.1, on the reverse strand, counting down.
GATATTGTGGAGCGGTCCAATACGAAGCTCCCCCACCCTATGCATGTCATTGCGCACAGCACCGGTTGCTCTATTGCAATAGAATATCTGCATAATCTCGATCCTTATGTTTTTGAGAGCATGGTTTTTCTGGCTCCGCTGATTCGGCATACCTACTGGGGCTTGGGAAAATTTGGCTATGCTATTTCCAACCCCTTTATCAACCAGGTCCGCCGTCGTGACAAAAAGAATTCAAACGATAATGACTATTTGGCTTTTGTGAAAAAGGATCCGCTGCACAATTCTACCCTATCCTACGACTACCTTGGAGATCTGTATCAATGGGAAAAGCAGATCAGGAGTGCTCCGGTCTGGTCCGGTTCCATCTGCGTTATTCAGGGCGATAACGATTCCATTGTGAAGTGGAAATATAATCTCCCGTTTATGGAAACCAAGGTGGAGAATTTGGAGGTTCACATTATTCCCGGTGCAAAACATCAGCTTGCGAACGAAATAGAAGCCTATCGAACCCAGACATTTGATCTGATCTTTCAATATTTTGAAAAATCATAATCTATTGCTCTGGCGATTAAATATTAAGGATTCGGTGAGGAGGTGCGCTGGAGTCAGGGGGGGATTTGACGAAAAAAGGGTTCCAGCCGGTCTGGCTGAAACCCTCAATCCATAGCATATTTTTGATAAATATTGTTTATGTTGAAGAATTTTCCACTTTTTTGTCGTCACTATAGGGGCAACTCATAGCGGGTACTACCGCAATCGAGGCGACAGAAAGGACAAGAGCAATAGAGAAGATGAGTGATTTGAGGAATTTCATTTTCCTTACCTCCATACGGGGGTGAATAAAATGCAACAGCTATATACTTGCGATCTGTTGCCATACCTCAAACGGGTAATACCACTCTGTGGCATTGTCAACAGGAGGGACGTGGATCTTACAAAGGTTTCAGCTGTCACTTGCTTCCCGCAAGCCTGCTTCATTTCATATCACACAAGAGGGATACGGTAGCCTCTATTATGGCAGTAGATGTTTGCTCTATTGTATTTTTCCCCCAATACTGCAATAGTCCCCGTGTAGATTCCTCACCCTGTTCATAACGACACTGCTGTCTTCTCCATCAACAGTAGTGTCGAAAAATAGTATTAGAGGTATGGAAAAAAGGACATATTGATGACTGTATCGGATGTAGATGATAGCAGCAGGAACTGGATTATCTGGTCGGTGCTGCTGGCGCTTTTTTTAGGCGCACTGGATGCACTGGTTATGACTGCGGCCATGCCAACGATAATTGCAGAACTTGGCGGACTGCATTTGTACGCCTGGACCTATACAGCATATTTCATGGCCCGGGCTGTGGCCCTACCGATATTTGGCAAACTATCAGACATGTATTCTTCCAGAATACTGTTCTTGTTTTCCATCACTCTTTTTCTTCTGGCCTCCATGGCTGCAGGTTGTTCACAATCCATGGGATTTCTGGTTGTGACAAGGGTGTTTCAGGGGCTTGGTTGTGGAGGTATTTTTGCCCTTGTGTATGTTGTGCTCTCTGAAGTCTCTTCGCCGGCGCAAAGAGCAAAAACAATCTCCTTTGCAAGCGTTGTCTGGGGTATTTCCAGCTTGGTTGGGCCGACATTGGGTGGATTTCTTGTCACCTGGTTCTCATGGAGATGGATCTTTTTTATCAATATTCCCCTGGGCCTGATCTCTTTATTTGGTGTAGCGGTATACTTTAAGGAATTCCGTGAAAAGACGCCCGGAAAGGATCTCGATATTTTGGGTGCGACCCTGTTGTCTGGGTTTATACTGGGGCTCTTGACTCTTATCATAACCGGTGGACGGGAATTGCCCATAACCTCTGTGCCGTATATTCTGACTGCTATCATAACCATCACAATGGGGATCTGGTTCTACAGGGTCGAGGTGCGGGCTGAGAATCCGGTGCTTGATTTCAGTTTCTTTAAATCTCCAGCCTATACCCTTGGTAATGTGCTGGTGTTCTTTTCAAGTTTTGCGATATTTTCCCTTTTTGCCTACGCTCCAATACTTCTCCAGGGGGCGCTTTCTCAAACACCGCTTCAGGTTGGATACGCCATGGTCTCACTGAGCATTGGCTGGTCTGTTTCATCCTTTATTGCTGGAAGAAATATGAACAAAATCGGTCAGAAGAGATCGACATTGATTGGTGCTGTGCTGGTCGTTATCGGTACTGGTATGACGCTTCAGTTTTCACTGACAACCGGGATTGTTGAGTGTTTTATAGTCTTTTTAATTGTCGGTTTTGGTATGGGATTTGTTTCGTTGACGACGCTACTTGTGGTTCAGAACAGCGTAGAGCCGAAAGACTTGGGGACGGCAACCTCATTTCATCAGTTCTCAAGAACCATGGGCGGCACAATCGGTGTTGGTCTCTGCGGAGGGGTAGTAACGGATAGATTGATAGGAGAATTGGCTGTTGCTGGTCAGAGCTTACCTGATGCATTAATTGAGAAGCTAAAAGAGAGTACAGCCAACCTGTTTCAGGCTGAATTTCAGGCGATGATTCCAGATGGTATGGAGCTTGTGCTGCAAGACGCTGTCTTACAAGGTGTGTATCTTGCTTTTGTCATCGTTTTTACTGTATCTGTGATTAATCTTGGACTGTCTTTACTGCTCCCAAAAGGAGATAGGTGATTGCAGAGAAGTAATAGATGCTTGCTATGGTAATCAGCTGCAAAATACAGCTGTTTCGCTTTCATAGTACAAGGTCGTTATCGCAGCTTTCGTATCTCTACAATATCTGCGCGACTAAGTATGGTGATTAAACCTTTTCCGTCCTCATAAGCTACCGTTTTTTCGGTTTTAACAAGGTTTTTTGCATACAGCCTGCCTCCGGATTTTAGTTCAATTTCATAGAGAGAAGCGGTCTGCTTTCTATTTATAGCCGTCGTAGGACTATTACCTTCTCCCATACTGTGTTTATTGAGCTTTGATAACGTCGCTGGGACTGTTTCCAAATTTGTCGATGGTAGACCAGGGGAAGTTGTGTGATTTTCTTGTTTTGGTGGGATGTTGAGGTGAGTAAGGACTAAAAGTATAACAAAAGTAAAAATCAGTATACCTATGGCTTTCGGTACTCTTCGAATCGTATTTCGGCTATTTTTCTTCCCTCTACCTTCATTTTGTAAATTTTGAACGTGTAGTCTATCTGTGGCACTTCCTCGATTGAGACGTATGCCTTCAATACGCTCTATTAAAATGGGTAATTGTGAGTCAGATATTTGAACTTGATCCACTGATTGTATATATCGTATTAAAGCCCCGGTCCCCCTGACTACGTTGTCCGGCATATCGGTTTTCAATGTACATTTGCCAACAAAAACAATAACAGGTAGTAAAAATTTGGATTCTAAGGTTAGAGCAGATTCCAGTGCTTTGATATGTCTGTAATTTTGATGAACAGGATTCTGAAAATGAAACTTCTTTTTATAGATGGACTGAGTCCATTTTTGTTGCTGTGGTGAACCAAAAATCCACCCTTTTAGATTCTTGGTCTCAATTACAAATATTCCATATGGTGACACAACAAGGTGATCTATCTGGGTTGTCCCTTTATCATCATAAATTGTTACGTCTTTTATCAGGAAGTATTTTGTAGTATCGAGATTCCTTTGCAGAGCCCGATTTACTCTGAACTCACCGATCATACCCTTAGCTTTTGAAGATTTGAGAAATATGAATAGTAAAAATAGTCCTCCGATCAACAAATATGTAAAAAAAGATGTCATGGCAACTGCTCCCTCTTTTCTTGATTTTTATTGCAGTAGTTCAAGAGTAAGGCTTTAATCTTCTGTCGTATTTTAAAAACTTTCAAAAAAATTCGCTTAGAGCGTCCTAATCCCGCCAATATGAATTTATACGAACCTATTCGAACTAATTCGAACCAATTGGTGTGTGTCGAATAAAAGTGTGTCTTCTTGTTTCGCTATCTCCTGTTGCCCTTGGGCAATTCTACAAAGAGTAGTACCTCGACAACGAAATTAATAAAAGGAGCATTATAATGACATATCCAAGAACATTTTCCCATATCGGGAACCGATGTATTTCACTTCTGTGTGCAAGATCCAGCTGTTGAAGAGCTGACTGCGATACTAAAAAAATCCGCTTGTTAGGTTAGACTAAGATAGCTCACAGTCTCCTGGGCTATGCTGGTCGCTAAGTTGATTACTCAATTTTATCAAGTGTCTAGACGTGGTATCGATTCAGTAAGCTATCACGCTGGATAGATATCTCTCATTTTGATATAGTTATAGTTGAATATTATATATGTAGGATGGTTCATAATTATTGAGGCGACACGTTGTAACCAGATTTCCATCTTAAGTGTCCAGGAATATAAATGAAAATAATGAAAATCAAAGGAGTGAATATTGTCGACGCTTTATTTATCCTATGGTTTGTAATCTTTTCACTATCATCTCTTAGTGGCCGATCGGCCTTTGCTGGCACGACTGGTCCAACAGTAGAACTGACACCAGCGGAACAGGCATGGCTTAAGCAGCATCCGGTAATTCGGCTTGCACCCGATCCAGAATTTAAGCCCATTGAGTTCTTTGACGAGAATAATAATTATCAGGGGATAGGAGCCGACTATGCCAGGCTGATTGCTGAGAAATTAGGTATTACTATAGAAATAATTCAGTGTGAAAATTGGGATGAGGTTCTGGTGCTTGCCCAGCAGCGGCAAGTGGATATGCTGAATGCCGTTGTTAAAACGCCACAGCGGGAAAAATATCTTCTCTTTCCTGAACCCTACTTAAAAATTCCTTCTGTTATCATAGTAAAGAAAACGGTTACCCGAGAGCTGACACTTGAAATGCTCAAAGGTATGCATGTGGTAATGGTTTCCGGCTATGGCTATGTGGATCTTATTCGTAATACATATCCTGAGATAGAGATAGATCTTGTTGCTGATTTAAAAGCAGCTCTGAGAAAAGTATCATTTGGAATTGCAGATGCTTTTGTAGGGGACTTAGCCACAGCTAGTTTTTACATAGAGCTTGATAAAATCACTAACCTTAAACTCGCCGGTGAAAGCGAACCTCCAAATATTTCAGGATTTGCTGTGCGTTCTGATTGGCCTGAACTCAGCTCAATACTTGAGAAAAGCATTGCACAGATAACGGACGAAGAACGAAAGACCATCTACCGTAAATGGATTCATCTGGGAACAGCATCAGGACTCACGACCAAAGAAGTTCAAATCGTATTGCTTGGTGTCCTACTGGTTATAACGGTGTTGGTCGCTGGTTTTCTTCTATGGAACCGTATGTTGAACCGCAAAGTGCAGGAGAGGACTGAAGCGCTTCAAAAGGAGATTGCAGAACGGAAACTGTATGAAAAAGCCTTTAGAAAGAGTGAGAAAAGGTTTCTTGATCTGGCGAAAAATTCCACCGATTTGATTTGGGAATTTGATGAAAATGAGATTTTCACATATACAAGTGACAGGATAGTTGATCTTCTGGGCTATACACCTGAAGAACTTATAGGTCGGTCAGCTTTCGAGCCAATGCCCTCCCCTGAAGCCGGAAAGATTGCCAAAGAATTTTATCGTTTTAAAGATGAAAGGAAACCATTTTCTAATCTTATAAACGTTAATACACATAGAAACGGCACAGATGTCATTATAGAGTCCAGTGGGGTTCCTATCATTGATAGTGAGGGGACGTTTAGAGGATATCGTGGAATCGACAGGGATATCACAAAGCGAGTTAACCTTGAAGAAGAGCTTCGTCAGGCCCATAAAATGCAAGCCATGGGCACAATGGCCGGAGGAATTGCCCACGATTTTAATAATATTCTGGTTGCTATTATTGGTTATGCTGAGCTTGCAAAAATGGATAGTAGTTTATCAGATGATGCTGCAGGTCATATAAATGAAGTACTTACAGCCGGGCATAGGGCCAAGGGGCTCGTTGAACAAATCCTCACCTTTAGTCGTAAGAATTTGGATAAAAATCATCCTATCGAGCCTCATTTAGTAATAAAGGAGGCGCTAAAACTCATGCGCGCTTCACTACCTACGACAATAGAATTATCTGAAGATATCAGTGAAGACAATGGTTTGATTCTGGCAAATTCAACGAACATTCATCAGATAGTAGTAAACCTTTGTACTAATGCTCTACATGCAATGAAGAGCGAACAGGGTACTATCGAGGTGAGCTTAAGAAGGGTGGAATTACATCAGCCAGATGTGGTTGGTGATGATGTTAGTCGCTCAGGTACCTTTGTCGAATTGATAGTTCGTGATACGGGGTGTGGAATGACTAAGGCCACGGTTGAGCGAATTTTTGAGCCCTATTTTACAACCAGAGATGCCCATAAAGGGAGTGGTATGGGACTGGCTGTTGTGCATGGTATTGTCCAGAATTGTCGTGGTCATATTCAGGTGGACAGTTCTCCGGGGAGAGGGACTACTTTTAAGGTTTATTTTCCAGTTTATGCAGGGGAGAAATCTATTGAGGCAGGAATACAAGAAAAAGGGCCGATACCAAAAGGAACGGAGAGAATACTTTTTGTCGATGACGAAGAAACTGTTGTCAGTTTGTGCCAAATGATATTGGAAAGGGAAGGATACCATGTTACTGCGCACTTTAGCAGTCTAAAAACATTAGAGTTATTTCAGAATTCTCCGGACGATTTCGACCTTGTAATTACCGACCAGACTATGCCAGATCTTCGGGGATCGGAATTGGCTCAAAAGCTACGGGAAATAAGAGCTGATATCCCCATTATCTTATGTACTGGTTACAGCACCACAATTTCCGAAGACCAGGCGAGCGAGCTGGGGATTGATAAATACATGACAAAACCTATAAGTCGGAGGGCCATGCTTCTTGCTGTCCGGGAAGTTTTAGATAAGAGTAATGGCTGAGTGGCTGAGTGGCTGAATGGCTGAATGGCTGAATGGCTGAAATCAACGATTTTTGCTCTATGCAATTGAACGGGTTATCGTCCTTGCCTTACTGTTACTCAAGAACTCTGAGGGTCTCAACAATGATAGCTTGTCGTGGACCATGTTCTACAGATATAATATTAATGAGATCACCAGTGACTTCAAACCATATATTACCGATTGTTTGCAACTTCTTCTGATCAGCAACTGTTACTATCAACTCATAGGCAGCGTTCTGAGGAGTGTTGAGTACAAAGCCGGTTGTTTCTCCTCCGATTGCAACCATGTCGGTTAATATTGGTCCTTGTACCATTATTTTCTCTTTAGTATCGCTACGACTGTCATTGAAGCATAAACCTGCTCGTGGGTCATATATTTTAGCATCCTTGCAGGAACATTTGCCGGGATGGCCCCATAGATTAATATCTTTGGTGCATATTCCGAGAGGCTGGTGCCCATCTATGGGTGATGCTGTAGCTGACGATAGAGAGAAACATGCCATAACAACAAATAGAAGCACAACGGTTTTCATAATAGTCACAGTTTATTAGTAAATGTACAATAGTTGAATAATCAAAATCTCAATGAACAACCACCAATAGATCTATTCAGGTTGATCTCGCTTTTGTAATCGCCTTTGTAATCGCCTTTGTAATCGCCTTTGTAATTGTGCCCCTTGTGTGTGTTATTGATTTCGTTAATGTTGTAATGATTCCATGTTTAATAGATCACAGGCATGGGAAGCAAGACCAAGGCCCGCCTCGCCATAGAGATTAAAGGCCTTATCGACACCGGCATCATGTAAGATTTCAACTTCGTCGTCATAATGGGCTATGGCGGCGATTTCAGCTGTTGAATTACGTTTTTTCAACATATTGACCACATAGAGTTTTGAGTCAATGTTAGGGATTGCAAGTACCACCAGTTTAAGCTGGGTATCTGCCTGAGGTATTCGGCGCCAAAAATCGGGGTCTGTAATGTCACCCTGGCGGACGGTTCGGCCTTGTTCTGTTTGTTGTATTACTGTTTCAGTATCAAAATCAATTCCCAGAATTTTACCACCCAATCGTTCTTGAAAATGGTCGTAGGCTCCTATACCGACTCTTCCCATTCCGACTATGATGATATCCCATGATTCCTGTTTAAATGGTGTTTCATCGGGGTGTTCCTCTTTTGTTTCAAACCAGTGGAGGACTCTGCTTAATTTTTCGTAGATTACATCAACGTTTTTAGCAAGAGGGGATACCAGCAGAAAGGATAAAGCAAGTGCGATGGCCAGAACCACCAGCCATTCCTGGTCGATTTGGCCAGATGCTACAGACATGGAGCAGACGATGAGACCAAATTCGCTGTAATTAGCGAGGTTGACCGTTGTGACAAACGCGGTCCGAGCCCGTAATTTAAACCTGGTGAACAGGGCATAATAAATGAACATTTTTAGAGGTAGCACTAATATGAGGATGAGGGCCGCAATAAATCCTGACAACGTGGGGATACCTGAGAGTCCAATATTAAGAAAGAAGCCGACCAGAAGAATATCTTTGACGGTCAGTAGCGATTGGGCCATATCCTTTGCCCTTGGATGAGGTGCAATTAAAACACCTATGATAAGGGCACCAAGATCAGCCTTTAATCCTACCATATCAAAACTTGCAGCACCTGCGCTTAGAGCTAAAAACAGGCCGAACAGTACCTGTACCTCACTGTGGCCAACTTGATCCATCATATAGAGGAATAGTCTTCTTGCAAAAGGTAGAGCGCAAATAACAGCAATGGCCCAGAGGGATGGAACCTTGCCACTGGCAAGAGTGAGATAAATAACAGCGATAAGGTCCTGAATAATGAGGATACCGATGGCGGTTTTTCCACTCAACGAGTTCATTCCACCATTTTCTTCCAGCACTTTTACTGCAAAAACAGTACTGGAAAAACTGAGGCCAAAGGCAACAATCAGAGCTGGGCCAAATTGCATGCCGAAAAAGAAGGAAAGGCCTAAATGGGTACAGAGAAAAATAACAGTGCCCATGACGGCCACAGTGAGCACCATGTGCAGTGATGCGCCGGCCCAGACTTCGGGTTTTACCAGATCTTTAAGGTTGAGTTTGAGACCAATGGTGAAAAGCAGGATAGTGACACCCACATCAGCGACGTTTGTTAAAATGGGCGTTGTTGTATAGCCAAGACCACTGAGGGCAAAACCCGCTAATAGATACCCGATTAAGGGGGGTAAGTTCACTCTGTAGGCGAGATAACCGAAGATAAATACAAGGGTGATAATAAGAGGGTCCATATTGTTATTCGTTATTTATAAAGATTCAATACAACGTTATGAGTTAGTAGAACTCCGCCTCATCAACCATCCATTTCTTGATTTTCTTGTAGATCTTAGCATCCATCTGGTTTTTCATCCGCAAGACTTTTGTACCGCTCTTCTTGATAGTGCCAGACAATTGAATTGTATGCAACTTGACGCCCTGCTGATCAAGGCCCATTAACCTCACGTAAAATTTCCCTGCTTGCTCACTATTGTTTTGGACGTTGCACCTGGCTGTATAGAATGCCATGTCGCTCGTGTAATACGATTTGTTCACCTTGATAACTGATATGTGAAAGGGTTCTGTTTTGGCGAAGAGCAGCGTTGGGAAGAGGATGAGAGTCAAATAGAGTATGAAAACATTGGGTAGTCTGGTTTTCATTGTTAGTTTCTCTTCAAATTGTTTTTGGTCCGCGTAATGGAATAAAATTTCAGTCAGTTAGATCTCACTGTAAAACCTTTGCCTGATAGAGTCTAACGTTTATAATAAATTGCTGAGTAGTTACAATAGATGTCTGATTTTAGCACAGATTGAAAATCAATATTTGATCTGCTGGTTAGCTGTTATTTCTCTTGTTACCTACCTGTTCATTTTAAAAGAATATTGACAGTAGCCAATAAACAAGACTGTATTTGAGCGAACGTTTTGTTATAGGTAGAAGGGAGTGTGAGAGAGTATGACACGCATAAAAGGTATGCGCGTAGTGGCACGGCAGGACCCAAAAGAGGATTGCTTGCGTGGTGTACGTGATACAGCAATACTTGTTGCAGGTAAAAGTGAGTAAGACCGTACTCATCAGGAAAATAAATCTTCAGTAGAAGAGGGCGAAATGAGCGTTACATTTATCAAGAGAAGTATCTTCCAGAGGATACTTGGAAAATCAGTTACACAAGAGCCCAGGGTGAAGAGCTGTTGGAGTTATTCGGAGGGAAAACTTGTGATTAATTTGAGTCAAGCGTCCGAATTGCAGGATTCAAATGGTGCAATACGACTGGAAGGAAATAATCTACCGGTGCGGGTTCTTGTTGTTCGTAGTGAGAATGGAGAATATCGTGCCTATCACAATCGCTGTACACATCTGGGACACCGTCGTCTGGATCCGGTTCCTGGTACAAATACTGTGCAGTGCTGCAGTATCAATAAATCCACTTTTGATAAGAGCGGTAATACCATCTTTGGGCCTGCACCACACTCGATAAAAAGTTACCCGGTAGAGCTGGATGATGAGAAGTTAATCGTTTCATTGGACTGATGTGAGAGTAGTATGGCAGTGACCAAGGGTTTTGTTGATTATGTTTTGGATCAGCTCTCCAAATGGGGTGATGTGAGTGTTAAAAGGATGTTTGGGGGTGCAGGACTCTATCGTGAAGAGAAGATGTTTGCTCTTATTGCAGATGATGTGATCTACTTAAAAGTGGATGAAACAAATAGAGAAAAGTTTGTCGCAGCCGGTTCAACGCCTTTTAAACCATTTCCTCAAAGGCCAACTATTATGTCATATTATGAGGTTCCTGCTGAAGTACTAGAAGACCCGGAAGAACTGATGGAATGGGCAGGAGAGTCGCTATTCATTCAAAAAAGAAGAAAATGACTGAATCACTTTCAATTCAGCAAGCGAGAAAACTTGTACTGCTTTCCCAGCGACTGCCACCACCAAAGCAGAAAGGCCGTGCCAAAGATGCTACTCTTCTTGCGATTGAACATCTGGGGTATATCCAGATTGACACCATTTCGGTTATTCAGCGAGCCCACCATCACACCCTCTGGAACCGTAATCCCCGCTATAAAATCACCCACCTTGATCAGCTTGTTGAAGATAAACAAATATTTGAATATTGGACACATGCGGCAGCCTATCTGCCAATGTGTGATTATCGATTTAGTCTACCGAGAAAAAAGGCAATAGCCAGTGGTGCTCAGAAACACTGGTACATAAAAGATGAACCGTTGATGAAAGAGGTGCTGCGCCGCATTGAGGTTGAAGGCCCTCTCATGGCCAGGGACTTTGAGTATAAAGGGCACAAGACAGGTGAATGGAAGAGCAAGCCGGCTAAACGTGCCTTGGAGAATCTGTTTATGCAGGGCGATCTTATGGTTTCGTCTCGTCGTAACTTTCATAAGGTGTATGACCTCACTGAGCGGGTAATACCGAATACTGTTGATAGGAAACTCCCGAGTCTTAGGGGACATACCCGCCATCTTATTACTCGCTACTTACAGGCAAATGGCTTGGGGCAGGTGAGTGAAATAGTCTATTTATTGCGAAATAGTCCAAGCCTTGTTGAAGATGTAGTAGAGGAAATGCTGTTAACAGGTGAGTTACTTCAAGTTGGTGTCGGGGCTCATAGCTATTATGCTTTTGCGGCATCTTTAGAGTTATTAAAAAAGCCTCTTGCCCGCAGTAAGTTGAAGATACTTTCCCCCTTTGATAATCTTCTGATCCAGCGCAAGCGAATACAGGCCCTGTTTGAATTTGACTACCTGCTTGAGTGTTATCTGCCTGCGGCAAAACGACGATATGGCTATTTTTCCCTGCCTATTCTGTGGGATGGGAGGCTGGTTGCCCGAATGGACTGTAAGGTGGAGAGAAAAAAATCGCTGATGCACATCCAGCATTTGGTTTTGGAGCCAAATCTACGGAAAACAGGCGAATTTTGCCAGGCTCTTGGAAAAGAGCTGACATCATTTCTACAATTTAATAATTGCCGTAATGTAGTATTACATAGGACGACACCAGTTTATATTGAGATGGAACTGGAAACGGTGATAGATGACTTGAATAGTGAAGCTCAGTAGTGAAATGAACAGGGAAAAATGTTGTTAGATAAAAATCAGTTTTTACAGGTTGTTAAATGTACTCCGCTGGTATCAATCGATCTTATTGTGAGGTCGCCGGAAGGTGCGGTGTTAATGGGGTTGCGTATGAATCAGCCTGCAGCGGGGTACTGGTTTGTTCCCGGTGGGATTATATGCAAAGGTGAAACTCTGGATACAGCTTTTTTACGAATTACAAAGGCTGAACTTGGAGAACCTATTGGTATTGACAATGGTCGGTTAATGGGTGCATTCACACATCTGTATAACACTAATTTTGCAATGGAACCGGGAGTAGGCACACACTATGTTGTACTTGCCTATGAGTTGCAAACCTCAATTGAGCTTAGAGATCTTCCTGGTGAACAACACAGTAATTATCGCTGGATTCATGAGGATGATGAGTTAGAAAATGTACACAAAAATTCTGTTGTGTATTTCTCTTATTTGACGAAGCTCTCATAGAGCATTCACTCTATCAGGTTGGGCTCGGATTGAAATCCACAAAATGCTCCTTGAGTCTTTTGGTGTCAGCTTCATCCCAGTCTTCAGGCTGTGTGACCTCAATCCAGGCGTCAATATAAGCTGCAGGTGCAAAGTTATGACCGTATCCTAGCGGAACACTGGTGGCCATAGGAACATCAAAGGCCACCTGTAGAGCGGAAACTATGGGGAACCAACGAAGATATGGCGATACGTCCGGACCTCTGTTTGCGCCGAGCCAGTCCGGTTTTGCATAGGCGAGATTACTTGAAAAAAAGCTCATAGGATCGCTTGGGTGCTGTAGGTACACAATCCGAAAAGAACTCCATTTAAGATTATCAATTGCAGAAAATCCATCCTGTGTTGCAAAGCGCACCACTGAACTATCTCCATAGACTGGCCGCCACTGAGGGGAATCCGGGAGTCGGTTGCGGGTCAGGTCATTCCATCTTCTACTCAAGAATGGAGGCCCGCTCCAAAGGGCACCATCGATGGGATTAGAGATGATGGTGAGCAGATCAATCGCGTCAGCTGAGCCAAGTGCTCCCAGGCTGAGACCATAGAGATACAGTTTGGGTCTTTTGTTGGTGGGAAGGGTTGTCCAGTAATTGTAGACGGCATGGAACAGGGTACTCGATGCTTCAATGGCTGCTTCCGGCTCAACAAGCAGGGTCAACCAGCTGGGTAAGTAGGAGTACTGGAGGGAAACTGTGGTGATATTACCGGAGTGGATGTATTCGATGGTGTCGACTGCAGACGGGTCCAGCCAGCCGGTTCCTGTTGAGGTGGCAATAATCAGTGTCGAGCGGTTAAATCCGCCAACCCTTTTTAGTTCGTCTAATGCAGCCTGGGCACGATCTTCCAGGGTTTCTCCGGTATCAAAACCTGCATATACCCGGATGGGCTGCATTGACTTTTTCCCGGTGACCTCCGTTATTTCTTCTTTGGTTGGTCCGTCTACAACATATTTTTTACCATTCCTGCCAATATCACTCCAGGATATGAGAGAGACTTTACTTCCCGATTGCTGAGGTCGTTGTGGTTGGTCGTAGTCACTGTCCATGAGTTTGTTGAGCGTTGCAAAAGATTCATCCATTGCGTTGAGGGCGCTTTTGATGATTACACCGTTAATAAATGAAAGCAGCAACATGGTGACAGTTATACTGCCAACAACAATAGCTATGCGTCTTGGCAGGTAACGGTCAATAACGTTCACAACAAATCCTGCTGCAAGTCTGAGCAGGCGAAGAAGCAGAATGATGGAAAGTGCAGTTACAATCGCGATACCGCAGAGTCTGACTGGGTAGGCCGTTTCTATCGGTGCCATCTCCATCAGTAATCTAATGGAATTTTGCCAGACAATAATTCTGCCAAGGGTGAAAACAGTAAGTGCGGTTAGAGTTAATAACAGCGGCCAGTATATTTTTCGGGAAGTCTTCTGGGAGAGTTCTCTCAGCTCCATGAATTTCCAGAGCCAATGACCAAATTTGGCCACAATATAACCAGTAGTAAATACGACTCCTGAGAGAATGCCCTGTACTACAAAATTGCGGGGGAGGAGTGATGGGGTGAGTGAGATACAGAAAAACACCAGACCAATAAGTAAGCCTAGTGGAGAAAATGAACTACTAAATTGATGAATATATTTAAGCATAGATTCCATCAGAGGGATACAGGCCCCCTAAGAGGAGGCCTTATGTCTTACGTAACGTGATTTATAGCCTTCAAACTGTATAGAGTACAGAAATTAGACTATAAATCAAGTTTTCCCTTCTTCTGAATTCTCATGTCAGTCCTGACTATTCCCGCTGTTCTTCATCAAAAATCAGGTAGCCTCTGCCCACTCCAAGTGGATATTGACAACCCGATTTGTCCGCGCAGTTGAGGCTTAAAGTGAATATTGAGTTGTAGAGCATGCCACCAAAACCGAGGAGTTGTGAGCTTTTTATCGTTTTAGTCGTTCTGTTCTCTCTCTCTTTAAAAGGTTTGGGAATAACCAGAAATTGTCGGTACATAGTAAAGAAGATAGAAAATTTATTATTTGTCCCATTTCTTTTTCTAACTGAACCATCTATTAATATTTCTGTTACCCGCTCTCTTTCAATGACGTTTGCGCCATGGATTAAAAGGTGGCTCGTCTCAGTATATTCAACTCCCACAGTTTGGTCGTGTATAAAGTTTCCTGATTTTGACGTAACCGTAATGCTTTGACATTTTCTCCCAAGTTCCTCTGTGAGTAAATTGCTCACGAGCTTAAATGAACTCTCTTCGTAGAACGATGGTGTCTCTGCTTTTTCAGGTGCTATAAGGGTGTTGGATCGATTCATATTGTATAGTCCTCAACTCTTTGCCCGTCTTGAGACTCTGAAGTTTGTGCAACCCAGTTCCTGGCAGTTTTAATGGAATGGAATATTTGCACATTTTCTTGTTCTGTGAGCAGTATGTACAGCTTGGCGCTTCGAGTTTGCCCTGCATCGTTTACAAGAATTGCCATTTTAAACGTAGCTCTTGCAACCGAAGTTAACTTTACAAATTCTGCAACCTGTGCGACTTCCATATAGCCTTTAGGGGGATAAGCCTCTCGAAAGTTGACAATGAGGTTATAACCATCCTGAAAATACTTATCAGATCGTATTGTCAGGATACTATTGATAAGGTTATCGGAGTTTACGGCCCCTCTGAACTGGGCGTGAATTACCTTGCTGTTTGTATTGACCGAATATTCCATATCTCCTCCTCCATATTGTTCGAACTACTACTTTGTTGCTCTTAAAGAGATAATACTCTTTGAATGGAGGGATTTCTTGGCTCTAGATGCAAATTATTTGGCATTTAGTGCCAAGGTAGGTACACTGGACTGTGATACAATCTACATTTCGTACTGTATGAAATCAGTTACTCATGGATATGTATAAATAAGCGGTGGAAATTATGCAGCTCACGACCCTTGCAAGCCTGGAAGTCGTTCTTTGGAATATTTTGGAAGAGTATAATGAAGACCCACTCCCTATATTTACTAGTTTACAGCTTGACCCAGAGTTAATGTATCACTCTGGAGGCAGGTATCCCCTTGCTAAGGTGAAAGAACTCTGGCAGGAGGTGACTACGGTTATTTCTGACCCCTGTTTTGGACTTAAGGCGGCAGAGAAATGGCATCCATCTAATTTTGGAACCCTCGGTTACGCTCTTTTGATGAGTACAAGTTTACGGGAAACAGTGCTGAGGCTTATGCGATTTAACAGGTGCGTTATTGATGAGCCGATTGGCTGTACTGTACTTTCAGAAGAAGGGGGTAATCTTATCTATGATGTTCAATATAAGAGCAGTGCTGATTTTCATGTGCCAGCCAGAGAAGATGCACTATTGGCATGGCTGCTGTCTGTTTTAAGGGTCAATTATCAGAAAAAATTTACTCCGGTTTCAGTGCATTTAACCCATGGTAAACCGAGTTGCAGTGGTAGGTATTATGAACTGTTTCAATGCCCGGTTTATTTTGATACGCCTTCGACTAAAATAGCAATTTCTCTTAAGGATGCTGATAAAATTCTTCCAAGCGCCAATAAGGAGATGGCGGAATTCAACGATCAGGCAATGACACAATATCTTGAGGCCAGAGCTGGTGGTTCTCTTGCGTCTAAGGTGAGAAAAATTATTGTGGAACATCTTCCAACTGGCAATGCTACTGTAGAGAAAACGGCTTCGGATCTCTTTATGAGCAAACGAAAACTTCAACGCTTACTACAGGAAGAAGGTACCTCCTTTATTAATCTGATCAATGAGACCAGAAAGGACATTGCCAAACAGTATGTGAAGGATAAGGAGATGGATTTAACAGAAATAGCCTTTCTCCTTGGGTTTGCGGAACAGAGTACCTTTTCAAGATCATTTAAAAGATGGACCGGGAAGTCTCCAAGTGTCTATAGGAAAACCGGGTGATGATTTGATATTTGAATGTCAATCACCCTGACAGGTAACAATTCCAAAATATCTTAACTGTGTGCATTGCATTTTTCTTTGAGTAGTTTCATGTCTTCCAGGTATTGAGTCGACTGGTCGAGGTAAAAAGAAAGAGCCTTAGAAAAATGTTTTCCAACGAGTCCATCGACAAAAACCTGGCTTATTTCCTTGTGCCGTGTAAGGACGAGTTGGGAACGATAGAATATCAACCACTCTTCCTCAGACATTTCCTGGATAATAATAGTCAGAGCCTTGCGAGATCTCGGCTGATACATCCAGAAATACATAAGATCGAGGGCGTTAACAATGATAAGTCGTTCCAGATCCTGTGCTTCCTGACTGAGAGTCTTCATCATTATTTTTGGGGTCTGGAGAATGGAGAGTACATCTTCTTCAGGAAACAACAGATCTAATCTGGAAAAAACCGAAAAGAGCTGTGTGATTTTTGTTCGGTAACCAACAAGCCGTGCTGTAATGTTTGCCTGTCGATCCGCAAGACCTTCGATCACAGCGGCAACACAATCTGATGCAAATTTTGAAATAATAGCGGCCCATTTTTGAAGTATGCCGGTAACATCAGGTATTCCACCCATTCCAAGCAAGGTTCCAATTAATGTATTGAGCAGAATCGCCATGGGAATGGCGAGGATTGAACGGAAAAAATTACCAATGGTAGCACCTTTGGGAAGGCCTCTTATGGCATTGTGACTTGAGATGTAAATTCCATTGGCAAGACCCATGATCGAATACAACAGTATCGGGTCAGTGGAGGTCGTCACACCAAGGGTTCGGTCAAGTAACAGGGTTTTGACCAGATAATCAAGAAGCGGTACTGAAAAACCGGTATAGAGTAATGAGTCAGTTATTCTGGTCCAACTGATAAGCCTGTTTCTTGTGAGTAACGGAGATCGGCGTAGTCCTCCACCTCCAAGGATCGATTGAATTATATTTCGTGATCCTGTAATGCCAAACCAGATAAAGGCACCAAAAAAGGAGAGTACCCACCACTCTTTGGTGAGGTAGAAGGTGAGGAATGCAGGGATAAATCCAAATAAAACCTTCGCCATGTTTTTCAGATTGGTGTTGAGGTATTTCCAAGGTTCACGGATTGATTCTGTTTCCGTCTTACTCTCTATCTCATGTTCAACACCAATTTCCTTGCTGAGCCCACCAAGAGTCCCGATGTTCCCAGCTTTACCGGCATGGAGAATAAATCGATCGAATGTCCATTTTGTCCATCGTCTGGGGCCATCCGTGGTTTTATCCTGGGCAAGTTTTGGCTGTGTGAGGGTATTCTTAACTATTTTGGCGCTAACGGGAATGAGGACTCTGCCAGCACAACCGGTTTTATCGGAGAATTGCTTACGGGCTCTCGGGGGAAGGGTGTCGAGGACGACAAAGCCCATACCGTGACGGTGTTCCGCCTGTCCTGTCGAGCCGGAGCCGATTCTGGCCCTGAGTGTTCTTTTTCTGTAACTGCTATGGAACATCTCAAGATCTGACAGTATATCAATTAGTTGTAGCTTTCGTTCCTGGAGGAGTGAAAGCTCATCAGTCAGAAGCTTATTCTTTTTCTTGCCACTCTCCTGTACTCTACTTTTTACTGTGTGCTGTTGCCTGTCATGGTCGAGAATGATTTCTCGTATTGCACTCTTTAAGCTTATGACGTTGTCGTCGTTGAGCGCATTTTGCAGTTTACTGATAAGAGTGTAGTGGCCTTGACTATTGTTAGTTTCAGCGGTTGGGTTCTGCAGCGGTGTGGCTACAGTCGTCCCGCTGCTCAAAGCACTGCTTGCGACTTTAAGATTGTAGGCCTCAATATGGGTAAAAATCCCCCCACCCGCATAGAGAATCTCAAGCGTATCCTGGGCAGAAAGGTTACCAAGGTTCAACGTGAAGTTGGAACTGGGATGTAGAAGGAGAAGCCTTTTTAGAATGTGTTGTATGTCTGATTGCAGAAGTTGGGGTAATTCACGTCCATGTTGGGGGCAGCTTGGATCATGGACTTCAGGGTTTTTTGATGGTTGAAGATAATCAGCAATTATTGAGTTGACTGTCAAGCAGTGGATTTTGCCATCATCGAATTGTTCGAGAGTTTCATCGACTGCACGATTTTGGGGCTGTGAACAAAATGCAACCCGTTCAGAAACCGTGTTGTGGATGAAGCGGGCCAGGTGGAGTATGGATGGCTGACCCTTGCCGACAAATAAGAGAAAATCATCTAAAATGAGAGGGGATAGAGAGATACCGAACTCACGTTTTAATTCCAATCTGTGCCTGGTGTTGAAGACCTTCAGGACATCGAAGACATAATTTTGTTGGTATTGGGAGACCTCACGACCCTCTTTTAAGAACTCAACAACGGCTTCTTTTTCAAGAAACTGTATAAAAGCATTATTGTCTTGAAAACCATTAGGTTCCCAGGTGAACCTGATATATTTATCACGAAAACGGGCGGAGATTTCTATGCCGACTCGTATTGTAATGTCGAGTATCTTGCCAGCCTCATGCAGTTCCTCAATAACGTCAGGCTGAACATAGTTGTAGTAGACGACGGTCAGATTACGTATCCCTTTAATCCAGGCATCCATGACAAGATGGGTTGGGGATTTTCTTCCCTTGGTGTTGGCGTCGTGTACATGGTCGTCAAATGCCAGTTGGTTCCATTCTTCAGGCATTTCCACCAGGTGGTAGTTGGCAAGTTCTTTACGTATCCTCCGCGGCTGCCCGGTGGAAACCATTCGAAAATCATGGGCCAATTTGAGCCGGCGCATCTCGTTGTCCCGGGTGCGAACAAGTTCTTTCATGATTTGCAGTAACACCCTCGCCGTATTTTTTCGATAGTAGGTTGATGCAGAGAGAAAAACCTCATCACGCAGGGAGCGGAGTGCTTTCAGTCGGTCGTGGGCTCTACCTTTCTCGAAAGAACCGAGTAGACTCACCACGGCATAAGCGATTCTGAGCCCCCTTGGGGCTGCTAATTCCTTGATGCCATGGGGGTGCATGTGCTCCACCAGCAGGGATCTGAATTCTCTGGATTCGGGCCCACGCTTGAGTACATCGTCAACAATTTGCAGGAGATGGTAATCGTTTTTATCAAAAAAAATGGGTGAAGCAATTGTATTCATGTTTGACGTAACAGTTGTGACAAAGTCTTAAGAAAAATGCAGGAGGAAAAGGTTTTGTCACGATTGAGGTTTGGTAAAACCAGCAAGTGTTGCTGCAGCCTCCGAGTAGTAATCGGTAAAAATCCCGTCTACACCCATGAGGCTTAGCGCCTTGAGTTCCTCTGGAGCATTTGCGGTATAGACCTGTACGGCAAGGCCCTTACTGTGGGCTTTGTCGACAAACTCTTTGGCAACCGTTTGATGCCAGAGGTTTACTGACACAGCTTTCATTTCGCAGGCTGTGCTGAGCAATTCGTCGTTGTAATTTTTGCCAAGCAGACAAGATTCTATTTCTGCTGAAAAAATCTCACGTAGATGGGGATCACTGCACTCCTGCTCAAGTAGCTCGAGGTTTTCTGTAAGATTGATAAACCGAGGCAGCATATACTGTTCACAGCCATAGCTGAAAACTCGTTCAAAATATGATTCTGCGCCAATTGGTGCTTTTTCAAGCAGCACCTTGCGTCGTATGGCTCCTTCAAGAAGGGCAATTTGCAGAGTAGGAATAATTGTACGGATACTTTCAAGTTCCTGCCAGTTAAAGGAACTGACGAGGACGCCGTCATGGAGTAATCTCCCATCTGCAAGGTACTCCTTAACCATCGCACCCGTGGGCCTTCCGGTTCCATCACCTTTGAGTTCCAGATGAATGATCGGACGATCATGGGGCGCAAGGGAAGCAAAAAAGTCTAACACTTCGGCGAGGAATGGGATGCGGTCCTTACCTCTGGCAGGATCTCCAGCGTAAAGGGTTTTCAGCTCCTTGGACGTTGTGCTCGATACCTGGCCTGTTCCGTTGGAGACTTCTTCAAGATCCAGATTATGGACAATGACCAGCTCGCCATCGCCGCATAACTGTACATCAAACTCAATGGCCGGAACCCCTTCCTTGGCCACTTTATCAAAAGCGCGGATAGTATTCTGATTATATCCCGGATAGAAACATCCACGGTGTCCTATGAGAATCATGAGTATTTCACTTTATAAGAGGTTAGGAAGAAACATTACCACTGCCGGCATATAGGTCACGACAACCAGAACCAGAAGCAGAGCAAGGATAAAGGGCCAGATTTCTTTAACAAACTGACCGACAGTGACCCCGGTTATGGCACAGGTTGTAAACATCATCGAGCCAAAAGGTGGTGTGATTCCACCGATCATGATATTGACAATCATAATCAGGCCAAAATGAATGAGGTCAATATTCATCGTTGTGACAAGTGGTACTAAAAGAGGTGCGACAATAATCAACAGGGCGCCGCCCTCAAGGAACATGCCGAGTACAAGCAGCAGAATATTGATTACAATCAGAATGATCCACGGAGAATCTGAGATAGCCAGAATACTTTTTGTCAGCTGGTGGGGGATGCGTTCCCAGCTCATATATTGGCCGAAGACAGATGCGGCAATAATAATGAGCATAACTGAGCTTGTGGACAGGATGGTGTTCTTAAGAATAATTGGAGCGTGTTCCCACTTCAGTTCCTTATAGAGAAAGACACCAATCACAATACAAAACAGTACTGCCATCGCACCTGCTTCAGTGGGGGTAAAGATGCCGAAGCGAATACCAAAGATAATGCCAAAAGGGAGAAGCAGACCCCAGATGGACTGTTTGAACTGCTTGAAAATCTCACGGCCAGAAGCCATCTTTTCCCGTGATGGTTTGTAATCTCTTTTCCCTGCGATGAAGTTGACAGTGAGCATCAAACCTAAACACATGAGAAGGCCCGGGGTATATCCGGCGATAAACATCTTCGCCACTGAGACCTGGGCAATGAGCGCATAGATGATAAGGTTAATCCCAGGGGGAATAACCGGGGCAATGGCAGAAGATGCTGCAGTGATGGCTGTGGAAAAGGAGGCGCTGTAACCACGCTCAGTCATCTGTGGAACAATAATTTTGGACTGCATAGCCGCATCAGCATTGGCGGAGCCGGAGATACCACCCATAAGAGTCGAGAGCAGCACATTGACCTGGGCCAGGCCACCCCGTAAATGTCCGGTGAGTACATCGGCCATTTTCATGAGGTTTGAGCTGATCCCTGAGTAGTTCATGATCTCGCCTGCCATAATAAAAAACGGGACAGCGAGAAGGGGAAAAGATGAGGCTGAAGTTATAAATTTTTGTAAAATCAGATCCGGTGGTGTGCCGACATCGCCAAAGGTAAAGTAGGCAAGACCTGCAGCCAAAAGGGCAAAAGCGATCGGAATACTGGTGAAATAAAGCGCCATTACTATGATGACAGGAAATGTTAACATAACTTTATTTTAAGTGAGGTTTAGGGCCTTTTGGCAGAGTGAGGACAAAAAATGTTGGATAATGTCCAATATATTCCGGTAATTATTCTGGAAATTTGTCACAAGTGTCCCTGGGTTATGACAATTGTGAGATCGTTTCTTTGGAACCAAACAGTATACGAAGGTCCCGGTACAAAAATCCCAGTGCGTAGATGACCATCAGACTAAAACCGACAGTCAATGCCAGATTGACATAGAAGGCTGGGATATCTAAAACCGGTGTTCGTTTTAGTTTATTGGCGTTCATAAAGAAGATGCTGAGATAGACGATATAACCGTTGATAACAAGCATCATTGCATCGATGAGCACTGCGATAAATGCACGCCATCTTGCAGGGCCAAACTTTGAGACAAGGTCGATACCGATGTGCATTTTATAGCGGTAGGCCGCAGCAGAACCGATAAAAACACTCCAGATAAAGGAGGTTGTAGCTACTTCTTCAGCCCAGAAAATGCCGCCATGGAAAAGGTATCTGAGGGCGACATTGACGATAACAACCAGAACAGTGATACAGAGGAAAAAACCACTGAGTATCAGGTCCAGGTTATAGAAAATTTGTTTAGGTGTAGTAGACATTGCTCACAAATTTAGTGCCTTATTTCCCGCTTATCGGGGTGGTGCAATTAGGGTGGTGTGTTCAGTTATGCCCGAACATTTCAGAAACAAAATGTTCGGGCACGTTCTGTTTATCTCATGGCGTCAAGCTCTGAGAATATCGCCTGGAAAACGCCAGGTGTCATACCTTCTTGTTCTTCGTAGAGTGGTGCCAACGCACTGCGGAATGCATCGCCGTCAACTTCGTTGAACTGTACGCCAAAGGACTCGAGTTCTTTAACCACGCCACCATGCTGAGACTTGAGGAGTTCAACCATGTGGTTTGCTCCCTTGCTGAACTCATCCTGAATGATTGCCTGGTAATTGGCAGGAATCTCATTCCAGACCTTGGTGGAAATATAAACACCACAGGTTCCGAGGATATGACGGGTGTTGGCAACGTGCTTTGCAGGTCCTTCATAGACCTTGGTGCCGATATTGGTGAACTCAGATCCTTCGAGTCCATCAACAACGCCTTGCTGTACCGCAGACATAGTCTCGCCCCATGGAAGTGGAGTTGCAGAAGCGCCCATTGCGGTGAGAGTATCGATGTATGATTTTGAACCAGGAGTTCTGATCTTCATGCCTTTGAGATCAGCTGGAGTCTTAATAACCTTCTGGGTGATCAGATTTCTAAAACCATAGATATAGTCAAGAGCGAGAATTTTGATGCCTTGTTTCTCAGCTGCTGCCTTCATGTCTGCAACCATCTGAGTGTTGGTTAGTGTTACGTACTCATCAAAACTACGGTAGAGCATTGGTGCATAAAGAGCCTTGAAATCCGGAACGTAGTCGCCGATAAAAGAAGGATCTTCAACGGAGATGAATTTAGCACCACGAACGACCTGCTCAACACCTTCCTTATATGCTGGAAGTTGTGCCTGTGGAAAGGTCTGGATGTTGATTGCTCCACCAGTTTTTTCCAAAATCGCTTCTGAAACCAGGTCCATGGACTTGGTGAGTTGCTCTGCAGGGCTGAATACGTGGCTCAGTTTCAGGGTGAGTTTGTAATCATCGGCTGCCATACTCTGGGTGCCCACGGACAGGATAAGGCCTGCACAAAGGACGGATAGAGATCTCTTAATGTTCATAATGTTCTCCTTGTTAGTCGTTGTTACGTAGTAGCTGTCGCAACAATTGCAGCAGCCTATTTAATGTACTTCAATTTCAGCTATTGTTTGTAGTCGGTACGTTGGTGGTTGATTCCCGAACAATCAGTTTTGAATTCATCATGTCCTGTACCGGTTTTGACTTCTTTTCTATCATTTGCAACAGCAGTTGTGCCGCACGCTGGCCCATTTCATATGCTGGTTGGTGGATCGTGGTGAGCGCAGGAACCATATAGGATGCCGTCTGTACGTCATCAAAGCCGACGATTGATAAATCCTCGGGTAGATTAAGGCCCATCTCCCGTGCTCCCTTCGTTGCTCCAAGGGCAATGTAGTCGTTGGAACAGAAGGCTGCAGTGGGAGGTTGAGTCAGGCTGAGGAGTTTTTTGATTGAGTCCCGACCACCAGAGAGGGAGTAGTCTGTCTGAACCAGTAACTGTTTGTCGTAGGCAATTCCGTTGTCTTTTAAGCATTTCTTATAGCCATGCCAGCGGTGGAAGCTTCTATCAGTCATGGTGAATTTACCTGCAACCATGCCGATACGTGTATGTCCTAGCGATATGAGGTGTTCAGTGGCTTCGTAGCCGCCCCGGTAGTTGTCAATACCAACGGCAGACATGGGGCCACTTTTAACCGTACTAAAGAGAAGCACGAACGGAAAGTCCTCATCAACCAGTGATTTAAGGATTTTACCTTTAAGGTCGGTTGTGGTGATGATGAGTCCATCTACCTGACTTTCCCGAAGGACCTTTATCAGGTTTTCTTCCTGGGAATACTTATAATATGAGTTGCCGAGGACAACCTTAATGCTCTTTTGATCTGCATATTCCTGAACACCCAGGGTGGAGTCGGCAAAAACAGGGTTGTTGATGGTGGGGATGATGAGGCCGATGGTATTCGACTTTTTGGTCACGAAACCACGGGCAAGGGCGTTATACTTGTAGTTACACTTCGTCATTGCCAGGAGAACTTTTTCACGAGTCTTTTCCCGGACGGAATTCGGCGCATTGATGACTCTCGACACTGTGGCCGTTGATACTCCTGCAAGTCGTGCAACATCAAGAATGGTACTCATTGAAATCTCCATATGTAAACGCTTACATTTCTATAACAGTGTAGCCAACACGATGTCAATATTTTTTTACTATCTATCTTACATGTTAATTTACCGTTAAAAAATAATTATGTTGTTGTCAGGATTAAGATGTTGAAATGAAAATTTTAATTAGATACTATCATCTCCAATGTAAACATATACATTTTAACTCACCCCGGTAAACGGGAAAGAAGCCAGGATAAGTACCTTCACGAAATTCATCCACAAAAAACAGGGAATGAATTTCTAACCCCGATAAACGGGATAAGTACCTTGTGAATTACTCGAAACAATGAATGTACCTCGACTCAGTTTTTCGGAGTCTACGCTACATGTTTTTTATGATAGTTTTGCCTGAGTAAGGTACTACGCTACTAAGGAAGTGTGAATGAAGCACAGTCGCTTAACAACGTTGACAGATAGGGTACAGCGGATTGACTACGGTGGATTGTATGTTGATCTCGTTTCTACAACAGGAGGTACTGTTCGTGTAGGCAGTATGCCGGATATTGCAAAATTTCAAACCGAACATGGTTTTCGTGAGGAGATTGTTGTAATCCCGGATTGGGAGGTCTCCCAGGCTGGTGACAACCGTACTGGTGAAGAATTCATTCTCTGGCAGGCTGAAATGAGGGGAGGTCTCAGAAAAGAGTATATTGGTTTAAGAAACAATGTACATCAGATCCACCACCACCTTGGACGTATCTTTCCCTATTTCTTTGATGAAAAGCGTCTTTCCATTGTGCGAAAGAGGTGGCTCGGTAATTGGTTTAACCCTAACCCCTGTGAACCAACATATCGAAATAGAGAGCTAGAGATAGAGTGTAGCTCTGATACTATTGTCATCTCAGATGCGGGGAGAATCATCTATGACCGTTCAGAACTAACCCCAGCCGGAATTCCAGATGACGACATTGAATCACTGCTCGCAACCATACCAAGAGACCATGCCCATAGAGATTGTATGGAGATTGTTCCCATTGGTAGTGGCAATGGATTCAATGGCACAACCGCCAATGTGCTTGTTCGGTTTGGCAAGTATGCTATCTGGATAGATCCATGCGGTTATCCTGCTCACAGCCTTGCCCGTCACAACATTCATTTAGATGACATTACTCATTTTCTTTTTAGTCATAATCATGAAGATCATACCCAGGGGTTTACCGCCTGCCTGCACCATGCACGAAAGAGAAAACGCCGGCTCAACCTGCTTGTCGCGGATAATGTTTTTCGCCTTTTAAAGGAGCTTTACTCACCACTCTTTCCTGACCTGATGGATCTTGTGGATATCGAAGCTCTGCGACCGGGTACGCCACTTAATCTTGGACCGCTGAATATTGAAAGTCGTTGGAATCACCACATCCTCCCCTACGGGACAATTGGGCTCAGGATATCTGCTGGAGGAAGATGTTTTGGCTATTCGGGCGACACCAAATATGATGAATTAATTAACACTATCTTGAAGCGGGAAGAGTTGACAGCTGCGTGGTTTGCTCCATGTGATCTTGTCTTCCATGAGATAGAGTTTGATAATCCGAATAGTGTGCATAGTCATTGGAAGCAGGTGGAGTCGTTACAGCGGTCAATTCCGGGAAAGGTCCTTGGGTATCACACAGCTTTTTTGCAAAACAGCCCCTTTGACCTCGTACGAGAAGGGTGCCGCTATCTGCTTGATGACACCATAAATATTGTAACCTGATAGGTCTGGTTTATGCTCGGACACATCTGCCCCGTTTAAACAACTACAACAGAGTTATCTTCTCCAAAGTCATTGGGTTGGTAGTTGTCTGCTTTTTCATCATTTACCCATGTGTTACCGTTCAGTACGTAGCGGAATGCATATGAATTCCCAGCCAGCAAAGAGAGGGTGGTAGAAAAACTGCCGTCTTTACGTTTTTTCATGGGATTGTTCTGGAATGACCAGCTGTTAAAGTCTCCCACCAGAGTTGCAACGGCCGCATTTTCTGGATTGTTGTACCTGAAGGTAACACGACATATCTTACCTGTTTTTGAGTAATTCTTGGTCAGCATGCTTTTCTCCTGATTATATTTTTCTGGTTTTCTCTATTTCGGAGACGGCACATCTATGCGTCTATCTACATAGTATTTTGCAATATACGTACCTGTGTGATAGTTGCTATGTTGTCAATATGATAGGTAATTATGAGTGGTTTTTTTTGCAATACACACCTCGACATCTTTGTAGAATACCTACAAAAAATAGCGGAGAATAGTACAAAATGAGAAGGATTAAAAAATTGTCAGGAACCTTCGTGCAGGAGTTTTGAAACGTCTCGTAAAAATCCGTCAACTTCGATATCACCAACCAGATCAGGGATTTCTATTAAGGGTAGGTCGTTGGCCTTCTCCTGCATGTTTTTTCTGCATTTTTGTTGGGCATTATACTTTGATTGCCAGAAGGCATGTCCCTGGCACACTTCCAGCGGTAGTACCTTGTTGAGGATAAAACCTCGGACCTCTATTCCAAATTCTTCAAATGACTGTGCAATGTCAGCCGCTTGCTCAACCGGAAGTGGTTCGGGGTTTGCTACCACCCAGGCAGAAGTCTCTTGTTGCAGGAGGGCGATGATTCGTTCAGTCAGAGATCGCCAGGTGTTGATGAGTTCAAGCGGATCAACATTATTAAAGACACTTTTCACCTTGAAATAGATCTTGTGGGCCTGGGTCAGGTGGGAATAGAACATCTGTTGAACAAAGAGCAGGTTCAAGGTGGTCACCGTGGGAGCGGTATCCCAAATAATAGTTTGGTACTCACCGGATTCTGCCATGGTAAGGAGGTAGTCGAGCATAAATTCTTCAGCAATACCGGGAGCACCTTCGATATAGTCGATGATTTCACGGCCCACTGGTAGAAATGATGAGAGTACTGAATAGATATCTTCAGAAAACTTCTCCCTCCATAGCTCTAAGACGAGGGATCGGCTTAATTCTACGGCGTCAAGATTGGGCGCCACATTATACACCATACGATCCAGAGGCCTTGAAAATATTTCAGATAATGATCCGGAAGGATCGGTTGAGATCAGCAGGGTTTTATGTTGTTTAGCGTGATGCAGAGCTGTTGCCACAGACATAGTTGTCTTGCCTACACCACCTTTACCGGTGAACATTTGAATTTTTGTCATGGTGAGAAACCAAAGGAAGAATTTATAGTAAGCAGTTGTGATATGTACCTTAAGGTGATTGTCCAATAACGCAAATGGATGGCCTGAATTATTGCAAGTGCTGTAAAAGTAATCTTCAAGTTTTGCATACTTAATGCACTATTAATCACAAACTCCGCTGCTCAGCGATCTTTATCTGGAAAGATTCGCTTTTGTCCGCTGCAGTAAAACTAATATTTGGAAAAGATAGATCGTTACGTCCTGATCATCGGTAACTATTTAATATAGTATCTTAAAAAATAGTAACCTTAATAGTGTTGAACTACAGATAACAGGACAAAACTCCTTTATCAGGTCTAGGTACAGGAGCCAATACATTAGATTTTGGCAATATAGTATTGCCTGATACTGTATTGTGAGATATGATATTGCATAAAACTGTATTGTGAAAACCTACCTGAACCCAATCTTTGTATTCTTCAAGATAAAATAAAAATAAGTGAGTCTGATTTAGCTATGCCTGAAATCTCAATTAAAAATTTATATAAAATTTTTGGTCCATCTCCTCGTAAGGCCTTAAAGATGCTCGGTGATGGGCAGACTAAAGAAGAAATTTATGAATCAACAGGAATGACTGTTGGCGTTCAAGGAGCCAGTTTTGATGTAGAAAAAGGTGAGATCTTTGTTGTGATGGGTCTGTCCGGTTCAGGTAAATCGACCCTGGTGCGGATGTTAAACAGACTCATCGAGCCCACGTCAGGGGAAGTGATCATAGATGGGCAGGATATTCTGAAAATGGATAAGCAGAGTCTTGTGAAATTCAGAAGAAGTAAGACCAGCATGGTTTTCCAGTCCTTTGCACTCATGCCCCATTTGACCGTGCTTGATAATGTCGCTTTTGGCCTTGAACTGGATGGTATAGAAAAGTCTGTGCGGGATGAAAGGTCTCTTGATGCACTCAAACAGGTTGGCCTGGATGGCTGGGAGAATGCTTTACCTTCAGAGTTGAGTGGTGGTATGCAGCAACGTGTTGGTCTGGCCCGTGGTCTTGCCGTTGACCCTGATATTCTGCTCATGGATGAGGCCTTTTCAGCACTTGATCCGCTTATTCGTACAGAGATGCAGGATGAATTGTTAAAACTCCAGGACAGGCAGGAACGGACAATAGTTTTTATCTCCCATGATCTTGATGAGGCCCTCCGGATTGGCGATCGCATTGCAATTATGGAAGGCGGAAGTGTGGTGCAGGTCGGTACTCCTGAGGAAATCTTGCAAAATCCCGCCGATGATTATGTACGAGCCTTTTTCCGGGGTGTTGATCCAACTGGTGTTATCTCTGCCGGGGATATTGTTCTTCAAAGTCAACCCACCGTTATATGGCATACTCCCCAGGGCAGTCCCAGGGCAACCCTTGAGCTACTAAATAATCAAGATAGAGAATATGCCTATGTTCTGGACTCAGAGCGTCGTTTCTATGGAGTTGTCTCCACTACTACCTTACGCACCCTTCTTGAGACACCTCCCCCTGATTCGAAAAAGAAAATTGAAGATGCCTTTATCAAAGAAGCCCTTGTGGTGAAAGATACCGAATATCTCCAGGATATCCTCCCCCAGGTGGCCTCTCACCCATGGCCTATCCCGGTAGTTGATGAGGATTCAGTGTTTAAAGGTGTTGTCTCAAAAAATAGATTCCTCAAAACTTTGTATAGAGCTGATGAGTCTAGCGACGTAGTTTTATAGAATATTTTAGTAGTATTAGGAGAAAAAAATGTTGAATTTTGAAGATAAACTTATCCCGCTTGACGATTGGATATCCTTATTCATTGATTGGTTGGTCGAAGGATATCGATGGTTTTTTCAGGGCATTAAATGGCCAGTGGAAGTAACTCTCTCAGGTCTGGAAAATGGACTTCTTGCTGTTCCTCCGCTGGTTATCATTGCACTGATAGCTGTAATTGCATGGAAAACGGCGGGCATTCGTTTGGCTATTTTCACGGTGGCAGCTCTCGTCTTTATAGGTCTTCTCGGGTTTTGGGAGGACACCATGATAACATTTGCCATGGTCTTTTCCTCGGTGGTTTTTTGTGTGATTGTGGGAATTCCTTTAGGAATATATGCAGGTAAGAGTGATAGGTTTGAGTCGTTTATGCGGCCACTTCTTGATGGAATGCAGACAACACCGGCATTTGTCTATCTTGTACCTATCGTAATGCTCTTTTCCATTGGAAACGTGGCGGGTGTTTTGGCAACAATAGTTTTTTCCCTTCCCCCCATTGTTCGCTTGACTGCTCTGGGTATCAGGCAGGTTCACCCTGAGCTTGTTGAAGCGGCCCTTGCCTTTGGTGCCACAGGTAATCAGGTCCTTTTAAAAGTACAAATTCCCCTGGCAATGCCGACAATTATGGCTGGGTTAAATCAAACCATAATGATGGCGCTGTCCATGGTGGTTATTGCCGCTTTAATTGGGGCTGGTGGGCTTGGGGCTCCCGTTGTTCGAGGACTCAATACTCTTGATATTGGGCTTGCAACAATTGGTGGTCTGTCCATTGTACTTATTGCAATAATATTAGATAGAATAACCCAGTCTCTGGGTTCAAAATCAAATTAAATAACAGGAGAGAAAACATGCTTAAAAAATTATTGTTGGCTGCAGCGGTGGCTTCAATAACTCTAGTTGGTTCGGTATCAGCTGAGATGGAACAACCAGGAAAAGGTGTAACCGTTCGCCCTGCAAGAGCAACATGGAACACAGGTTTTTTCCAGGAAGCATTAGTCAGCAAGGCACTGGGAGAACTTGGTTATAAAGTAAAAAAACCAAAAGATTTGGCAAATCCAATATTTTATAAATCTCTCGCTCTCGGTGATGTTGATTACTGGACTAATGGTTGGTTTCCGAACCATGATGGTCAGTTGCCAAAAGGATTCTATGATAAAGCTGAAAAAGTCGGTTTTGTGGTAAAATCTGGTGGTTTGCAGGGATATCTCGTTTCAAAGAAACATGTTGAGCAGTTTGGCATCAAATCCCTCGAAGATTTTAAACGTGATGATGTTAAGAAGGCATTTGATAAGAATGGCGACGGCAAGGCGGATCTTACAGCATGTCCTGCTGGTTGGGGTTGCGAACAGGTAATTGAACATCATATGAAGGTCTACGATCTTGATAAGCACATCAACCCTGTTAAAGCAGCTTATGAGGCAGGAATGGCTGCAACCCTTGCTGAGTATAATGCTGGTGGACCTGCTTTCTTTTATACCTGGGCTCCAAATTGGACCATATTTAAATTGAAGCCAGGTGAAGACGTCATGTGGATTAATGTTCCCGAAACCTTACCTAAAGAATCCCAGATGGCGGGAAAAGACCGTATGGAAGTAAGCGGTATTGTGGGCGCTGTATCTGATCCCGTCAAGCTTGGTTTTGTTGTCTCTGATATCCAGATTGTTGCCAATAAAAAATTTATGGCAGATAATCCCGCAGCGAAGAAGTTTTTTGAGGTTTTTACCCTGCCGTTAAGTGATATTAGTGAGCAGAATACTCGGATGAATGAAGGCGAAAAGAGCCAAAAAGATATTGCTCGCCATGCTGATGAATGGATTGCTAAAAATCAGGAAAAATGGAACGGTTGGCTTGAAGCAGCAAGACAGGCAGCAAAATAAGCGGCCCAGGTAAGCTGGAAGTACAGCCGGGACTCAGTATAGTATCGTCAAGTGGTACTCAAGCTGCGATAGCGAGATGATCCAGGGGATTTTTTTACCCCTGGATTGTTTTTCTGTGGAGAATATTCATAGGGAAATGTATAACACCATTGCTCCACTTACTCATATGATTTATTTAACCTGATACGTGTCAATGGATATCCGCATAGAGCAAGAAAAAACTATAACCCAGCAACTCAGGAAAATGTTTAAGGCTATTCAGGCACATTCAAAGAGTATTGAAAAATCCTGCGGTTTAAGCAGTGTTCGACTTTGGATGCTCTTTGAAATCAGCTCCATTGAAGGTATAAAAGTTTCGGAGCTTGCGTCAATCTTGTCTATCCACAGGTCGACTTGCTCCAATATGCTGGATAAACTTGAAGATAAAAATTTGATTTATCGTAAGCGCAGTAAGTCTGATCAGCGGGCAGTTCACCTCTATATTACTGAAGAGGGTCAGGGGGTACTTGCAAAGGCTCCTTCTGCTCCTGAAGGAATACTGAGTGCTAGTTTGAGTAAGTTGTCTCCTGATCAATTAACTCAACTGGAGCAGAGTTTTGGTCTGTTGCTTGAGGCAATGCACGCTGAAGATGATCAAGCAGGTCTCATACCGATTCAAATGAGCTGATTGATCTTCTATCGATCGTTATTAAAAAAGCCCGAACATTTTAATGTTCGGCCTTTGTTTGTGTTTTCAAGAAGCACTGTCCTTTTGGCCCAGTGGCCTACTCGCCCGCTCATTTTCCCAAAATAAATATCGCGTCTTCCAGTCCTATTTTTCCATCGCCGCTATAATCAACAGCATTTACAATGTCGGTCCCATTCAAGGATGTATCTGAAACAACCTGGAGTGCATGGATGGCATCCACAAGACTTGCAGGAACATAGCAGGCCTGGTCCGGGTTGTTGGATAATTCAGTCGTTTCTGGATAGCGCCAGCTACTATTGTCTGAATCTACAAACTGAAAATAATAGTCCAGGCAATCATTGTCATCAGCGAGCTGAAGCTGGTAGGAACCGTTTGACGAACTTCCAAGGTGGTGGTTCAGCTCATAGGGTACGCCATTAATAACAACCTGTGCTGATTGCGGCGCATTACCGTCAGGGTCATAATAAGTTGCCATAAAGCTAATGTATCCATCGGAGAGATATAGATGGCTGCCTGAGGCAATGGCATAATAGTCATGGGGGCCACCTCCAAAGTCCTGCACCCAGAAATGGTACCAGGCCCTGCTTGAACTATAGGCGTAGCCTGGGCCAAAATCCTGGTACTGACTATTCATAATATTTTTTCGGTGACCATCTCCGGAGGAGTTGTCTGCTGCAGGGTCTTTGCCTATATCATCGCGTAAAAGTTGGATAACCGTTTTAAATCCGGTAGAAAATCCTGTCGCAACGTTTTCTGCTATATAACCGCTGGTGCTGTAGTAGGATTTGATACGGGCAGACCATAGAGTTCCGTCGCAGGAGGTATGGGAAAGTCCACAGTCTGCGGCCATGTCCTCGGCGTGGCTTCTTGCTGAATTATTTAATTCACTGTTAAGGTATATGGGCTGAACTGCAGGATAATTTTCGGGTAGTAGTATCTCATAGTCACCTATATAGGTATCTCGAAATTCCTGCGGTGCCGTCCTTACAAGATTGGTAATCAGGTGTACATCACGTTCCAGCTGAGTTGGAAAGCCGTTAACCTCATCTCCATAACCTGCTTGAAGTGTCGACGGCCCAATGGCAATTATCAGAAATATGAGGCTAACTCTGAATTGTCCTATAGTTGACATGTTGTTTAATCGCCTTAAAAATTGAGGAAAAAGTGGATTGTTCATATGGAAATCTGGAATTAGAACTGTTGCTGTTCCCTAGGTTGTCCTTGTCTAGAGGTAAATAACCCAGGCAAGTCCCACGGTACAGATCATGGTAATGAGTTGTAAGGGTAAACCAACCTGAACGAAATCGAAAAAGGAATATTCCCCAGGGTGTTGAACCAGTAGGTTGACCGGTGAAGAAATTGGTGTGACATATGCCGCTGAACAGGCAATAGCTACCGTCATTGCAAAGGCCTGAGGTGGAATGCCTAAGGTAAGTGCCACATCTATTGCAATGGGCGCTATTAGAACTGCTGTAGCAGTATTGGAAATAAAAAGACCAACCAAGGCTGTAATTATAAATACGCAGCTAAGCATAGCTACTGGAGCCATGGCTCCCATTGTGGAAATCATCAGCCCGGAGAGAAGTGAGGCTGCTCCGGTTTTGTAAAGGGCAGTCGCAAGGGGAAGAATCCCTGCAATGAGAACCACCGCCTGCCAACTGATAATCTGATAGATACTTTCTTGGCGCAGGCAACCTGTCAAGATGAGAAGAACAGCTGTAACCACCGCTGCAGTAACAGTAGGCACTACCCCCGTCATCATCGCAACAACCATCCCTGTTAGTATTGCCAGAACCAAAGGGATTCGGCCTCTTCCGGGGATGACATCCCGGTAGTCCTCCGGGAGGGTTAGTATCAAAAAATCGTCAGGATATTCACGTAGTCTTAGGATATCATCCCAGTTTGAACTGATCAGTAAAACATCCCCGAAGGTCAACGGCAGGGTGGCGAGATCTTCTGTGATTGGGTTTCCATTTCTTCGAATACCAATAACAAGGCCATTGAACTTGGAATGAAATGCTAACTCGGTAAGGTTTTTACCCAGAAGACTTGAGTTTGGAGTGAGCATAACCTCCACTGTGCCCATTGCCTGAATGAGTTGTTTTCTTTTTTGTTCTTTTACGTGAATTGACAGCTTGCTGCCCTGTAAATCTTGAGCCATTGCCCAGCAGTTATCGTTTTTTCCAAGAAAATACAAAATATCTCCTTGCTCAAATACAGTGCCTGGAGATGCCTTGAAAATAGTATTTTCCCCGCTTATATTTCGTTCAATGGCGGTTAGTTGCAGACCATAATGTTCTCGAAGTTTTACTCTGGCCACAGCCCGGTCTATTAAGGGAGAACCTGCATTAATGCGGACGCGGTGGGTTTTGTCAAGGAGCCCATAGCTGATGAGGAGCTGACGGATAGTCTGCTTTTTTGAGGTCTTTACAGACTGTCTGCCCGGACTGAGCAGACCACGTCCAATAGTCCCCATAAAGAGGATGGCTGCCAAAAGAGTTACAAGGCCAAACGGTGTGAAGCTGAAAAAACTCAATGTATCCAACCCCTGTTGAGCGAGGGCTGTATTAACAATCAGGTTAGGAGTGGTGGCAATAAGGGTCATCATGCCGCTGATGAGAGCACCGACCGCAAGGGGCATGAGCAGCCTGCGGTGGTTGATATTCGCCTTTTCTGCTACCACCAGAGTAATTGGGATAAATATTGCGACTGTAGCTGTTGAGCTCATAAAAGCGCCAACAACAGCTACAACAAGCATGATTATGACCATCAGGCGAATTTCACTTTCGCCGCCGTATCGAAGAATAAGGTCTCCGAGGCTTGCGGCGATACCGCTGAAAACAATGGCTTCGCTTACGATAAACATGGCAATGACAATCATCACAGTTGGATCAGAAAAACCTGCAAAGGCTTCGCTTGCCGTAAGAGTATTAGTCAGGAGTAGCGCCAAAAGCACCAGCATTGCGGTGATATCGCTTCGGAGAATGTTGGTAGTAAAGAGTACTGCCGCAGCTGCAAGGATAGAAAAGACGATAAGTATATCTGGGGTCATGGCGTTTTCTTTGGACTGGTTCAGCTTGAGTTGAAGCTGTGGGGCAATAGATTGTTATGCCTGTTAACTTTTGTACTTGATTAAGTATCTATAATTGATAAACGAAATGAAGATTATATACAACGTGCTTGATACCAAAAACTCCGAGTTTTCGGTTGAGGAAGGTGCGGGAAGGAGATTTAAAAATTAGAAAAAATGGAATGCTACAGGAGAACTTTTAAAATTGTGTATGAATCGATTCCAGCAGTACTTACGGAAGGATATAATGAGGTATAGTGAGCTGCTTATACAGTAGGAGAAAAAAGAAGACCTCATATTGTCATTGCATTTCAGCTATGGCAATACAAGGTCTAAGCCTTACAAGATACTACTTAGTCCAGCTGTAATCCGCACCGAGCTCCATACCAAGTTCAAAAGCCTTGGTGTTCAGCTCAATAAAGTCTTTTGGCACCTTGCCAATAACAGCACTAAGGACAGACTTTGGTTTGATTACTTCTGTAATGGCAACCAGTGTTCCCAACATACAGATATTAAAGACAACTGGCTTACCTATCTTCTCCATCACGCTGTCATACATCGGCAACTCGATCTGCTTGGCATCGACCTTACGGGTAGTCTGTACATAGCGACTGTCCGAAAGTAAGATACCACCAGGACGAATGATGGGGGCGTAACTGTTATAGGCATCCTGGGTGAGACAAACCAAAACATTGGGTTGGGTGACCTCAGGAAAATCGATCTCTTTATCAGAGATGATGATATCGCTGCGGGTAGATCCACCACGGGCAGCAGCACCATAGCTCTGGGATTGAGTTGCATTGAGGCCTTCTTTTATAACTGCTGCCTCAGCGAGGATAATAGCCGCAGTAATGACTCCCTGGCCACCGGAGCCGGTAAATACCAGACGTATTCTACTCATTACACGTCCTCCTTCATTGCGTGCTTGATTACTTCATCATATGAAGCACAGTATTCAGGTCGCTCTATATCCACAAAGATTCCACGTGGGATGAGATCTGGATTCTCCTCCAAGGCCTTTGAACCAAGTTTTGCTGTGTTATTCTTATGAATCTCAAGCATGCTGACGGCATCACCTTCCCTGTTCTTCCTGCCATAGTGGGTAGGACACTGGGAAAGTATTTCAACCACAGAAAAGCCCTTGTGCTGTATCGCCTGTTTCAGATAGCCCGTTGATTCTTTGGCATGGTAGGCGGTGGATCTGGCAACAAAGGTGGCGCCAGCAGCTTTTGCAAGCTCGACCACATCAAAGTTGTTGTCAATGGTGAGGTAGGGCGCAGTCGTTGCTTTAACACCAGGGCCTGATAGTGGAGAAAACTGTCCACCGGTCATGCCATAGATTCTGTTGTTCATGACGATTGCGGTAATATCTATGTTACGCCGCGCCGCATGGATGAAGTGGTTACCACCAATGGCAAGTGCATCTCCATCGCCCATGGGAACCAGTACGTTAAGGTTTGGCTTACTGAGCTTTACCCCTGTCGCACAGGCAAGTGCTCGTCCATGCATGGTATGCAAAGAGTGAAAGTCAACATAACCTGAAATTCTGGCAGAACACCCGATACCAGAAGTCATAACAATCTCATTCTTATTTAAACCGAGCTCTTCAACAGCGCGTAGGAGTGAATTGAGAATAGTTCCATGCCCGCAACCGGGACACCACATGTGCGGGAAAAATCGTTCCCGTAAATAATCTTTTACAGCCATCTCACACTCCCCTCCCCTGGATTACCCGAAGAAGTTTCTTAATATCTGAAGGTGTTATCAATTCACCATCAATGCGATTTGCAAGAAATACACGACCCGGTTTTTTCACTGCGGCCTTCACCTGCGCGAGAACCTGGCCCATATTCATCTCGACAACCAGTACAGCTTTTGCGCGGTCGCACTTTTCACGAACGAGCTCTTTAGGGAAAGGCCAGATGGACTGAAGCTCAAGTACCCCAATCTTTTCACCTCTGGCTCTTCTGGTCTTGGCAAGATGTATGGCAGATCTTGCAGAGGAACCGTAGGAGACGAAGACATACTCAGCGTCATCCATGAAATGCTCTTTGTAGCGTGTGATTTCATGGATATTGTTGTCAATCTTGTCAACGAGATGACGGAGCAGCTCATTGACAACCTTTGGGTTGTTTGAAGGAAAACCCCACATGTCATGGAAAAGACCAGTGACGTTATATCTGTGCTCGCCACCAAAGTCAGACATCGGTAGACGACCATCTTCTCTTGGCAGGTAAGGGTGGTAGTCGACCCCTTTGCCAAGGGATGTTCTGAGGCGGTCGACAATCTCAAGTGCGCCTTTTTCAGGGATAACCAGCTTTTCCCGCATATGGCCAACGGCCTCATCGAGCAAAAGGATTACAGGGGTACGATAGGTTTCAGCCATATTAAAGGCATCGACGGTGATCTGGAAAATATCCTGGTGGTTGGAAGCGGTTAACGCAATGATGTTATGATCACCATGGGTTCCCCATCTTGCCTGGTTGATATCTCCCTGACTGACGTGGGTTGGGTTTCCTGTGGATGGCCCGCCACGTTGTACATTGGCAATAACGCAAGGGATCTCAGTCATACATGCGTAACCGATAGCCTCCTGCTTCAAGGAAAAGCCTGGACCACTGGTTGCGGTCATAACTTTTCGGCCGGTAAGAGAGGCTCCAATAATGGCACACATGGAAGCGATCTCATCTTCCATCTGAATAAACTTGCCTCCCTGCTCAGGAAGCCTTTGGGATAAATGTTCTGCAATCTCTGTGGAAGGTGTAATCGGGTAGCCTGCAAAGAACTCAATCCCTGCGTAGATAGCCCCCTCAACACACGCTTCATTGCCTTGAATAAAACGTATATTCTCAGTCATTGTCCTTATCCTGGTCAATTAGTACCTCGATCGCGAGATCCGGGCACCTTAGTTCACATAACATACAACAGATACAGTCTTCCGGTCGCACCGCAACAGCCGTATCTTTTGCATTGAGTTCCAAAACATTTTTAGGACAGAAACTAACGCAAATACCGCACCCTTTGCACCAGTCTCCGTTGATTTTCAGCTCTTTGAGCTGCTTCTTAGCCATGGCTTTTCCCTATTTGCCTTTAGTGAAGTTTGAATGAGTGCCGTAGAGATCATTTTTTGTTATTTCTGGTTTACAATGATTTCATGACGGTACTTACCCCGGCTTATTTCCAGTTTACCGAGGCTAGTTACTCAAGGTTTCCTTGAGTTTACATATCCAATTCCCAACAGCTCAAATTCCAGGCAGAAAACAAATTATCCACCCGAGAGTGCAGGGTAAACATCAATTACATCATCTTCTTCTATTTTGTCCAGCAAGTTTATTACTTTTTCATTTCGCACTGCGAGAACTGAGCCCACAGGACGGCCTGTATGTTCAGCACACAACTCCAGTATACGTTCAAACCGTGTTGGAACTGTAATAGGTATCTCTACCGTCCCGAGCTCACTGAGCTTAAAACGAACTGTTACCAATTCATAGCCTCAGCGACTTCTTCATCGGTTATATCCATCTTTTCTCCGGTGTCGGTTTGTTCTGTAGTGTAAAAGGTTTCCGTGAATCTATGGTCAGCAGCGGTAACTCCCGCGTCACTATTAAACTTATGTTCGCGTCTCAGGGTATCTTTGACAAAATCATCAAATTCCTCAGGGGAGATATCAACACCATAGAGAGCCTTGATCAGGTCTAAAAGGGGCGACATATCATTTCGTACCGAATAACGAACGAAGTTACAGGTTCCCATGGCATCCATTCGTGATCCTATAACCTGAAACTTTTTGGACAATTCAACTTTTCCTTCTTTGGTAATCGGGTCTTCTTCATCTCTTAGTGTAAAACCAAAAGTATGGTCAGCCCCCATGGGAGAGGAGAGATAGGTCATGGCCATACCTTTTGTGCCACGGGGTTCGTAGGCGGGCAGTGCCTGACCTAAAACATGTGGTGCATGCTTGACACCAAAGACCTGGCCTGCAACCTTACAGCCAGAGGCTAAGATACGACCAAGGGGTGTGATATCCAAGACTTCATTCATTAAACGTATAACGGCTTCATCGTCACCAAAATCGGCAATGCCTGCTTCCATGGCCACGCCGATTGCAGCACCCACATCAAGGGTATCAACTCCGGCATCATTGGCAATTTTATTCATCATGGCGATGGTATCGAGATTGGTCAGACAGAGATTGGACCCCATGAGTGCCATGGTCTCATACTCTATTGGTGAACACAGCAATTCACCCTTTTCGTCGGGGTATACATTGGAACACTGGATTGCGCAGGGAGTCATACAAGCATGTTGGGTACGACCGGCACCTCCACGTTCCTTAATTGTATCATACATTGTTTGGGCGTTAATTTTTTCTGCATCTTTCAGTGTCCCTTGAGTAAAGTTCCTTGTGGGAAGAACCTTAAACGCCTGACATATATCAACCATGGCCGCGGTGCCATATTTGGTAAATTGGGATGATACCGGATTCTCTTTTAAGAGTTCGAGAATACGTTTGCTTGCAGTTTTGAATTTATCTGAATCAACAAAGTCTGGTTTTTCAGCACCATCGTCAAGGACAACCATTGCGATAACTCTCTTGGAACCCATAACAGCACCGAGGCCACCGCGTCCAGCATAGCGGGAACAGACACCATGGGGATCAGAACAGGCAATGCCCGATGCGAGCAGCAGGTTTTCTCCTGCGGGGCCAATGGTAATACAACCAGCTTTTTTGCCAAATTTTTCACTCAGTAGTTCTGATTTCTCGTACACCCCTTTACCAACCAGAAAACTTCCATCGATGATTTCTGTTTTGTCCTTTCCTACAACGACAATTTTCCATCGTTTATCTGCCACAGGGGCATCCTCAAGTACTATGCAACGAAGGCCCTGCTGAGCCATTCTGAGTCCAACAATACCACCAGCATTACTTTCTTTTATTCCACCTGTTAGTGGGCTTTTTGAACCAATAGATAGTCTGTTTGCACTGGAAACTATGGTGCCGCTCAGGGCTCCGATAGTGAAAAACAGCTTGTTGGATTTTCCAAATGGGTCACAGTTTGGAGTCACCTCTTTGCTCACCAGGTATGAGGATAAGGTTCTCCCTCCGAGAAGAAATTCTTTAGAATCATAGGACTCTGTTTTTGTTTCACCGGTAACAATGTTGATACGCAAAAGTTTAAACATAATATTTCCTCTACAGTGGAGCTAAGAATTACTTTTTTTTACAAACAGGCGGCCCGTTAGGGAAACCAATCAATAGTCGTTGAATACATAAATTGTATACAATTGTTTTGTGGCCCATGTCAACGTATTTACGTTGATTTGTATGGCAGCATGCAAGAAAAAAATTTACATGCTTGCCGTACTTTTTGCTCAATACTAATAAATGTGTCGTGATCACAGTGTGTTACAGCCGCAGAAAAAAAATTCCTGAAGGTAGTAATCTTGCTTACCCAAGTTAGACCACAAACAAACTTTAAATGACGTTAAGTAACAGGTTGGGTGGCCCTGTTATCCCTTAACGAAAATAGCTTTCATGATAACACCCGCCATGCTCGGATTTTCTTTTACGCGGCGTGTGCAGTAGCCAAACCACTGCTTACCAAAGGGAACGTAAACTCGCATGGTGTGGCCATCGTTCACAATGGATTTTCTAAGAGACGGAGCTACACCATACAGCATTTGGAATTCATATCGATCTTTAGGCGGGTTGTATTTTTTGAGCAATTGAAGAGCTCCATCAACAACAGGCTTGTCATGGGTTGCAATGGAAGGATACATCCCCTCCTTCAGCATGAACTCAATGTCATTTAAAAAGTGGTTGTTGATTTCATTATAATCTTTGTAGGCCAATTCTTCTGGTTCAACGTAGATGCCTTTGCAAAGACGGAAGTTGAGTGGATTGTCTTCGCTATGAAGATCAGCAAGTCCTTTGATGTCATCGTTTGTACGTTTGAGATACGCCTGGAAGACAAGACCAACATTTTCAGGAAATTCGGCTTTTATTCTACGCAATAATTCAATAGACATGTCGGTACATGGGGTATCTTCCATATCTATTCTGACGAAATTATCATAGGAAGCAGCTTTTGCAACAACTTCGCGAATATGTGTATAGGCGACCTCTTTATCTATCAGTAAACCAAAAAAGGTGGGTTTGAGACTGTAGTTTCCTTTAACACCAGCTGCCTCCGCTTTTTCAATAACGTCAAGATATTCGTCCTTGTTTGCTTCCGCTTCATTCAAGTTGGTAATAAATTCACCAAGGACATCAATGGTGGTTAAGATACCTTCGTCGTTAAGCTTTTTGGAGGCAGCAATGGCATCCTCTATGGTCTCCCCGGCAATGTAATCCTTTGAAAACTGCCATACCAGTTTTTTGGGCATGTATGGCAGCACATGTGAAATCAGTTTGTTGAGCATCTTAAAACTCCATAACTATAAATAATGTTGTAGCGATTCCGGTTAGGGAATCAGTAATTAGTGCTGATTTATAACCCCGGCAAACGAGAAACAAGCCGGGATACGTGCTAAAAGGGATCCGGCCAACCTCTTTTCTCGGCAGTCCTTGACATTGCGCCACAAAACATGGCAGCAAGAAACGCAAAAGGTGCTTGAGTCGTCATGCCAGCAAAGAAAAAAGCAAAACAGAGGACTGCAAAAAAGTTTCGATAAAATGTCATTTTTATCTCCTTACCAGGCTGTGCCGAGGATCATATGAGGCAACAGTAGTGAAATTTTCGGAAAGAAGACGACCAAGGCGAGTACCGGTATCCAGCAAAGTACGATAAACCAGAGGCAGGGCTTCATCATTTCATCGATTGGGGCAGAACCGAGTCGACCAGATAGATAGAGAACCGGGGCTGCAGGTGGAGTAATACATCCAAGTCCTGTATTGACACCAATGATTGCTGCAAAATGGATGGGGCTGAATCCGAGTTGCATAACTATCGGCATGAGTATTGGGGTGGCGAGCACCACAACACTAATATCATCCATCAACATTCCCATAATGACGAGGAAGATATTGATCATGAACATGATGACCATCGGATCACTTGAAACAGCCTGGAAAATTCCAAGCAGAACTTCTGGAAGGTCTTCAAGTAGATAGAGACGGCTGAGCATGGCGACTGAATAGAGCATTACCATGATGACACCGGTGGTAATTGCCGATTCAACAAGTACCTGATAGGTCCCCTTTAGACTCAGTGCTTTGTAGACAAACATTCCAATGGGAATAGCATAGAGAACCGCCATGGCCGAGGCCTCGGTTGTGGTCATAAAGCCACCGTAGATACCACCCAAAACAATGAAGGGGAGCAGCAATGACGGCAGTGCCTGCCTTGATCTGCTTTTGAGGAGCTCTACTTTTTGGGTAGTAGATCTTTTCGCTGCTACGATTACAGTTGTGTTTTTTCGTAAGAGCCACCTGTTGACCACACATAAAAGAAAAATGACCATAAAACCCGGTACTACGGTTGCGAGAAAACAGGCAAGCACAGGTTGGCCTGTAATCCAGGCAAAGATAATGAGTGTGGCGTTTGGTGGGATGAGAAGGCCGAGAAGGGACGCGTTGGCCAAGAGTGCGGCGGCAAGTCCTCTCGGGTATCCTTCAGATTTAAATCTTGGAAAGGTGATAGTACC
Source organism: Desulforhopalus glucosivorans (assembly GCF_054397165.1). Taxonomy (NCBI): domain Bacteria; kingdom Pseudomonadati; phylum Thermodesulfobacteriota; class Desulfobulbia; order Desulfobulbales; family Desulfocapsaceae; genus Desulforhopalus; species Desulforhopalus glucosivorans. The sequence goes on along the minus strand of NZ_AP044854.1, from coordinate 4,259,328 downwards.
TACACAGGATAATGTGGCACAGGCAGCACCACAAATGGATCCAACAATAGCACAGGAGATGGTTGCTACGATGCCAAGACCACCTTTGAGGTCGCCGACAAAGACATCGACAAAATCGATGAGTTTCTCACCAATTTTTCCCCGTTCCATAATACCACCTGCGGCGATAAAAAGTGCAATGGCGATGAGGGGAACGGAATCCATCTGTTTGTATCCGTAAGGTAGAAGTTGGCTTGCAGGGTAGCCAGCGCCATCAGCACCACCAAAAAAGACAAGCCAGGCGCCAGAGGCCATAAAGCTGATTGGAACCGGTACACCGACTATGAGACATAAAACGAGGATGAGAAGAGCAATGTAAATCATTTATATTGCCTCCCTGTAATGAGTGTGACGGTGCTCATGAAAAGGTCCCTTGCGAAATAGTAGGTCATGAAGATCAAGCCAAGAAAAACGGAAAGGTAGCCTATCCATAAGCTGATTCTCCATACACTTGTTTTTGGAATAGCAATTCCTGTCCCTAAGGGGCCTGCGTAGCCAAACATGAAAAACTCATACCCATACCAGGTGAAGAGCAGGCAAACACCTACGGTAATAAGATCTTTTACGAAAACGAGGAAGTCTTTGAGCTTGCCATTAGGGACATAGGCCTGGACGAGATCCGCAGAAACGTGGGTGCGATTATAAGCCCCGATTGCTGCAGCTGAGAAATAGAGCCAAAAGGCAAAGATCTTTACCCACTCCTCATAGCCTGTAAGATCTCCATTGAGGATGTAACGGAAAAAAGCAGCGGCACATATAATTACAGTCAGTAAAATTGTGGTACTGAAGCTGATAATGGAGAAGCCGTTTATGACAATTTTATCGAAAAAATTCTTAGGGGTATCTGCAGTGAGTACGCCCGGAGGCAATGTGTCGCATTTGAAAGAGGGAAATTTTTTTTCATTTTTGTTACCTGGCACAACGGACCTCCTTGAAAAGCTCTAAATCCGGAGAAGAGGAGCCTTCTCCGGATCTGTTTTCTAGTGAAAAGAAAATCGTGTTAAAGCAGTAAGAATCATTGAGGACCAAGTTCTTTTCTGAATTCGTCCATAAGCTCTTTAGTCATATTCTTTTCAAGTTTTGGCCAGGTGCTGGCACATGCTTTCATGAGAGGAGCGAGTTGCTCCTTGGTGTAGGTGAAAACCTCAATTCCTTTGTCTTTCATGAGCTGCATATGATGCTCATCAAGTGCCTTGGCATTGTTGATGCTGTCGATGGTAGCTTTGGCAAGGATGTCTTCTATAATTTTCTGGTCAGCCGGTTTGATTTTAGCCCAGCTTTGGCCACTAATCATAAAGTTGAGGACTTCAACGGAATAGTTGGTCATGTACCAATACTTGATAACATCACCCAGGGTAGAATATGCTGAGGCAACGGGGTATCCATTAACACCATCAGCTACGCCGGTCTGAATCGCCTGATAGACATCTGCGTATGGAATACCAACAGAGTTATATCCCATTGCTTCTGCGGCAAGTTTGTATACATCCATACCAGGAACACGAACAAGAACACCCTTGTTTACTTCTGGGTTGAGAGGCTCTTTAGCGGGTTTAGTGGTACCGGTACCGATCATGCCTTCGACGAAGAAACCAAGGAGCTTAACGCCAAGTCTCTCGTTGAACTCGTTCATTTTGCCAAACATCCAGCCATCTTGAGCAAATACTGTCTTCAGGTCTTCATAGTCACCTGCGAAGCCGTTTATATAAATCAGCTCCATTCTTGCGTCGAATTGGCTTGGTACAGAGATACAGGACATATCAATGGTTCCACGAATCTGTTCTTCATAGACCAGGCTGTAATCGCCAAGCTGACTTGCAGGATAAACTTTGACTTCGATGCGGCCGTCTGTTTTCTCTGCAATCTGTTTCGCAACGTCGTTCATTAGTTGAGTTGCAGGATGATCGGCTGCGCTTTGACCGGCAAATTTGAGAACCATTTCAGGTGCCGCCATTGCGGTAAGGCTGCCCACTGAAAGAAGCAAACTTAATGAAGTAGATACGATGATAGATTTGAATTTAAAAGACATTCTGAATTCTCCGTGAAAATTGACATTTATGTGGCCTTCTGATCAGTACTGAATACTCGTTTCGCTTTTCCCCCTCTGGTAATGATTAATTCCAAAATACTACAGGCGAGCCGTGTGCTGTGGAGCCTGTATTTTTAACTGTTGATCGGTTCATAGCAACATTGGTGCCATCATTTTTCTTACTTCGAAGTAAGAAGGGAGATGTCGGCAGATACTTAGGGTGTTGAACGGTGTAATGGTCTGATATCAAATGTTATTTTGTGAATTTTTCGGGGTGTTTCTTCGCAGCTGTGACGGTGCAAGGTAGACTTTTAATGTGCAATATTGACATTGTTGACTGTGACAGACCGTGGTCAAAGGGAGGGAAAGGAGGCAGAATAGAGATATTTATTCAATTCTGAATAAACAAGGGGGCGAATTGAGTTCCTCTGAGAATTTACTCAGTGCCAACTGTTTGATAGAAAGTTGGGTTGTATTACTTTTTTGTTAACTTTTTCCTTTTTTTGGTGGGGTGGGAGGAATTTGGTTCACCTCTTGTAAAGGCAATACCAAATTAATTCAAATATGAATAACTAATTCAAAGTAGAATAGTTTGTTGAAGTAAGGATGAAAAAATAGTGATTTACGTCTGTGTGTTGCAGGGTTGTCCACACCGGTCAGGATGCCCTGTACAGAACGTAACAATATGATGATACACGAGACCATCAAAGCCATTTGCAAAAGGCTCATTAGTTGTTAATTTCCAGCCAGCACCTCTCTGACCTTGACAGCCATTTCCATTTTGGAAAACGGCTTTGGCAAGAAACATACGCCGTCATTTAACACACCCAGGTGGGCAATAACGTTAGCCGTGTATCCAGACATGAAAAGAACTTTGAGGTTTGGATAAAACATTTGCAGTTGTTCGGATAATTCGCGACCATTCATTTCTGGCATAATCACGTCTGTTATTAAAAGTTTGATTTCGTGAGAGTGTTCTTCTGCCAAATTGATAGCCTCGTTGGGGCTGGTTGCAGCCAGCACAGTATATCCCAGATCTCCCAGTATCCTTTTGCCGAGTGTCAAAATGGAGCCCTCGTCTTCAACGAGCAATATTGTCTCACCGCAGCTTAACGGAATTTCAGAAACTTCTTCATGGATTACGACATCAGCCTGACCTGAATGTTGAGGAAAATAGATCTTTATGGTTGTCCCATTGCCCTGTTCGCTGTAGACGTTAATAAACCCGTTGTTCTGTTTGACAATGCCATAAACTGTTGCTAACCCCAACCCGGTCCCCTTGCCCAACCCTTTAGTGGTAAAAAACGGTTCAAATATTTTTTCCAGAATCTCAGGCGCGATTCCACAACCATTATCACTTACAGCCAGTAATACATACTCCCCAGGCAAAAAACCTTGATGCTCAGCGCAGTAGTCTTTATCAAATTTGATATTTTTTGTTTCAACGGTCAGCTTGCCGACATCTGCGATAGCGTCTCGAGCGTTGACACAGAGATTTACCATAATCTGATCGACCTGGGAGGGATCAATTTTAATAGGCCACACATCATCTCCAGGCAGCCAACCAAGATCGATATCCTCACCTATCAACCGCCTGAGCATCTTGAGCATACTTCCTATGGTATCATTCAGATCGAGAGTCTTGGGAGCTATGGTTTGTTGGCGGGAAAAAGCAAGGAGTTGCCGGGTAATGTCCGTCGAACGATTTGCGGCGGTAAGAATCTCTATGAGATCCTCATGTAAAGGGTCATCATATTCAACTTTTTCCAAAGCCAGTTCTGAATAACCGATGATGATACTTGAAATATTGTTGTAGTCATGGGCAACTCCACCGGCCAATCTACCTACGGACTCCATTTTTTGGGCTTGAATTAACTGATTTTGCAGTTTTTCCCGATCCTGTTCGGCCTGTTTACGTTTTGTGATGTCTCTAAGGGTGCCACACATCCTCAATGGCTTTCCCAGTGCGTCCCAGCTGACAATCTTCGCCTGATCAAGTATCCATATATCCTGCCCATCCTTTGTACGCATACGATATTCCATTTCATGGGCTGACAATCGTCCTTCCAGGTGGTCATTAATAGACTCCCACGCGAGAGTTTGATCATCAGGATGTAACAGATTGGTCCACTGTGTCATAGAAGATTCAATCTCTTCCGGACTGTATCCAAGCATCTCGGCCCAACGAGGATTTCGAATTACTTCACCTGTTTCAATGTCCCAGTCCCAGGAACCTAATTGGCTGCCATCAAGCACAAGTTGTAAGCGTGTTTCGCTGTCACGCAAGCTTTCGCCTGACTCACGCAGCTGTTTGGCCATCGTGTTGAAGCGCTTGGCCAACCGCCCTAATTCGTCGCCGGACTCTACAGCGCACTCTGCATCCAAGTCACCAGAAGCAATTCGAACAACCATGGCCTCCAGGCGATTGACGGGCACGCTGACCATGCGTCTGAGAAGCATAAAGGTTGCGATATACAGTACGACCAGGGTTACGGCCACCAGTACCCATACGGCGCGGTGTGCTTTCGTGATAGCCTGCTCTACAAGCTCTCTTGTCAGCACGACACGGACCTCGCCAATTTTCTGCGATCCGGTCTCGGCAGTGACGAAGTTGATATCCTGTTGGCGCACGACCGGGTCAACCAGCGACCCCGCTGGTTTGGTGACCTCGCGCAGCTTGCCGTAGCCAACGGCTGTGACGCTGAATTGCACAACCTCGGGATCAGATGCCAAAGAAGCAAGCTGTTTATCGATCGCAGTAAGGTCGACGTTCCAGAGTGAGTAGGCCACCGAGTGGCTGGCAAGATCGATCAAGCGATCCGCACGCCCTTCCAGCTCAATAAAACGAGTTTCGCGCTCGCGTTCGAGTAGCACAGAAGCCACACAAACCACTGCCAGAGTGACAAGTATCGCCAGCATCAGCATTAGCTTGGTGTGAAGGCTGGTCAGGCTCAGTCGACTTGACAAGGGCATGCTATTTCTTGTGCATCAGCGGCGCCAAGGAAAACTTGTATAAGCCGGGAGAGGGGTGAAGGTACTTCGAAAAAACACTAAAGTCCATTGCGTCGGTTTGGTCGTACACTGCCTCATAGTAACGCGAAGCGTTGTCTGGTTTAATTACGTAGAGGTAGTCAAGCTTTTGTCTTGCTCCGCCGTGTGCGGCAAAGTCGACACCGTGGTGATAATCGTACAGCAGGACCATAGCCCAGGCACCAATGAAAAAATGACTTCCCAGGCTAACCGCCATACCTTGCTCGGCCATGCTTGGTACGGCTTGTGGTGCGGCAGCGGTGCTACCAACCAATATTTTTGTATTACGGGCCTTCACCGCACGCAGTGCACCAAGTGACATCGAGTAATTAGCGGCCCAGACAATGTTGGTCTGAGGATAGCGGGTAAGCAGGACATCAATTTTGCTCTCTGCGTCGGTGGCGCCCCAATTGCCATACGCCAATTGAAGTTGCTGGCCTCGTCCGGTATGGGCTATGTAATTGCTGACACCCTGTGCGCGCTCCTTTGATACCGTCGTACCGCGGGCACCGGTAATGCCTAGCACTTGTGGCTCGGGGGTGCCGAGTTGACGATACAACTCTTCCATCATGCGGAAAGTGCTACGCTCCTCATCGGTCTTTGCGGTACCTATCCAATTGGTCATCTGTTCGCGCTCGTTCCCGATGGTACGCCGTTGCTCTACGGTCAGGTCGTTGTGGATCAGCAGAACTTTGGTATGGGTGCCAGCGAACATTTGCAGCATCTTTGGTGCGGCCTGCTTCTCGTTGACTAACACGACATAGTTAGGTAGATCAGTGCGCTGGGCAACGCTTTCCGCCTGCCGCAGCATCAGTAAGTGGTCACGCTCGGCGTACAACACCTCAAGCTGCATTCCGAAGGTCTTTGCAGCGATGCCCATTAACCGAGCAGTCATCGGCCAAAACATCCCCTTGCCACGATCGACAGGTTCGCCGGGATTGAGGAAAACAACGCTTGGGTTGGGCGACGGATTCGGCGCTGTTGTAGCCAGACACAGTGTGGTGTTCAGCGCTACTAACAAGGTGAAAACAATCGTTCGAAACGACGTGGCAAAAATCATATTTTTGACCTTTAGTGGCGAATTGAAAGAGGTAGATAAACCCTGAATGATTTAAATTATCGCAAATACGGTGGAAAATGTCAATTATCCCCAGGCACCCTTGTATTCAGATTGTTTACTTATTTCAAACAATACCATTCTTACAGTCAGGGCTTAATCACTGGTAAATTTTCCAATACGGTTTCGGAGATAGTTGGCTCCTTGGACGACACCGCAGCACTCCAGCCCTACAACCTGGCAAACGTTCTGGTTTCGGACACGCTATATCAACCGCAATGATACACTGTCATTCAATGGTATATTTTTTGAAACGACGGGCGATTGTTGGTTGGCTGACCCCTAATGCGGAAGCCACAGCCGCCTGGTTTTTATAACGTTTAAACGCCTGACTCATCACTTTTTGCTCTACATTTTCAAGAATTTGCTTCAGTGACATGCCTTCTGGCAGTTCTGTTTCAAGCACAGATGGTGACGAGTTGTGTTGTCGAACATCTTTTGGAAGGTCAATTAGATCTACGACTTCTGTCTCAGACATTACGGCTGCGTGTTCACAAATATTCATAAGTTCGCGAACATTTCCAGGGTATGGGTAGGTCAGGAGTACATCAAGGGCTGACCTGGAAATTCGTTTGCTGGTCTTTGAAATATTGGCGAAATGATCAATATAGTAGGTGATAAGTGGCAGGATACACTCTTTGCGGTCGCGCAGAGGTGGAACACGTAAAGGGATAACGCTAAGGCGATAATACAAATCCTGGCGAAATGATCCCTCGGCAACCATGTCATGAAGATTACGGTTGGTGGCGACCAGGATACGTGCGTCGATGGTTCGAACTTTTGAGCCACCAACCCGTGTGAGCCGACCTTTTTCGAGAAACCGCAGGAGTTTTACCTGGGCGGATAAAGGTAGTTCTCCAATTTCGTCAAGGAAGAGGCTGCCGCCATCGGCAAGCTCGAGGGATCCGGCTTTGCCGCCGATTTTCGCTCCGGTAAATGCCCCCTCTTCATAGCCAAAGAGCTCTGACTCGATAAGCGATTCAGGTATGGCGCCACAGTTAATTCGAATAAGAGGTTTTTCAGCGCGGCTTGAATTGTTGTGTATCAGGTTAGTGATGAGGCCTTTACCTACTCCCGATTCTCCAGTTATCAGGACCGTGGAATTGGCAGGACTAACCTTTATTGCTTTTTCCATCACCTTGATCATGGACGGGCTTCTGGCAATAACCTTATTTGATTTGAGTTCAGCGAGTTGCATTTCCAACAACTGATATTGTAAACGGTCTGCGAGCGACCCTTGTTCCTCAAGCTCACGGTGTAAGGTGTCAATTTCTGTAATATCACGTTCGCTTACAACCACACTAATAAGGACACCATTATTGTCAAAAACTGGAGTCGCAATGGATATGAGTTTACGGTTATCTTTCTCCTGTAAAAGACTTGTGGTTGCTCTCCGATCGATGGCGAGGAGTGTTGCGGATTGATCGATGAATCCTTCCTCAACCAGATTAACCATATTTTTGCCTATCAACTCCTTAGCTTTTACTTTGTGGATACGTTCAGATGCAGGATTGACACGGATAACATTTGCCTGGGCGTCGCAGACAAAAAGGCCGTCGGAAGAAGAATCAATTATGGCTTCAAGTTCTCTGGTCATATGCTGAAAGAAGCGCATTTGACGGGCAACTTTTTCAACTTCGGTACTTTCCTCTAACTGGCAAATTGCTCCCACAACCTTGTCTTCCGCGAGTATTGGGCTGACAATAACTCTGTACTCTGACGAACGCACAAACATTGATTTTACAGTGTGTCGCTGACCATCGACAAATGTTTTTTCAACAAATTGGCTCAGTTCAGGTATCGCCTCACTCAAATCCATAGTCTTTATGGGCCCAAATTTTTCATTGGCACTGGTGTTACTCATGAAAATGGTGCCTTTGCGGTCTATGGCAAATAAGCAGTTTCTTGAAACGTTGATAATCCCCTGGCTCAATATCTGCCAATGGGGAGGAGGGTTGTTGATCAACTCATCAATACTTGAAGATATGTTGCTGTTTGTCATGGTGTCCAGCCTGTATATGCGAAATATGCGGGGAAGTAGGAATGTTTAATTAGATTATACAATTTTGAATTTCTATTCACATTAGAATAATTAAATTCAGGCTCCGCCTATCAGTCAATCTTAGTGTATGGTCCGTCTACCAAGAGATGTATGCAACGTGGTTATGGCAACATTAGATGAAAATGGTGGGGGGAGAGGTAGAAAAAATTTGGACAGGACAAATATACGCGCCCATGGTAAAAGCTATATCCTGAATTAAAGCAGAAGTGATGTCCACAGATTCGAAGAAAAGAGGTCAGGTCGGAAACGTACAGGAATCTCAATCTAGTCATGGGGCTTATGAACGTACCCATAGTGTGACAGAGCAGAAGCTCAACAATAAAAAAAATTATAAAATTATCAAGATGAACTTTATCGAAGAATTGACATGGCGCGGCATGATACATGACATCATGCCAGGGACAGAAGAGCAGTTAAAAAAAGAAATGACTGCCGCATACGTTGGTATTGATCCGACTGCAGATTCACTTCATATTGGTCACTTGGTCAGTGTGATGATGCTTAAGCATTTCCAGCTTGCAGGGCATAAGCCACTTGCTCTGGTTGGTGGAGCCACAGGCATGATCGGGGATCCTTCTGGTAAGTCCGCAGAGCGTAACCTTCTCGATGAAGAGACCCTGCGTCATAATGAAGAGTGCCTGAAGAAACAGCTGGAAAAATTTCTGGATTTTGAATCGGATGCCCCAAATGCGGCTGAGCTTGTGAACAACTATGACTGGATGAAAGACTTCGGCTTTCTAGAATTTATTCGGGATATTGGTAAGCATATAACGGTCAATTATATGATGGCCAAAGACAGTGTAAAAAAACGTCTGGGTGAAGAGTCCAAGATGGGGCTGTCTTTCACCGAATTTACCTATCAGTTGGTTCAGGGAACAGATTTCTTACATCTCTACCGGGAAAAGAACTGTAAACTGCAGATGGGTGGTTCTGATCAGTGGGGAAATATCACCACCGGAACAGAGCTTATTCGCAGAAAAGAAAGTGGAGAAGCTTTTGCTCTTACCTGTCCACTGATTACAAAAGCTGACGGCGGCAAGTTCGGTAAAACAGAGAGCGGTAATGTCTGGCTTGATGCGAGACTGACCACTCCATATAAGTTTTTTCAGTTCTGGCTTAATGTGTCTGATGCTGACGCCGAAAAATACATCAAAATTTTTACGCTGCTCAATCAAACCGAAGTAGCAGAGCTCGTAAAAGAGCAGGAAGACGCTCCACACCTCAGACCATTGCAAAAGCGGTTGGCAAAAGAAGTGACCTGTATGGTTCATGGTGAGGACGAGTATAATATGGCTGTGGAGGCTTCTCAGATTCTTTTTGGCAAGGCAACCACCGAAAGCTTAGCTAAACTCGACAAGCAAACCTTTCTTGCTGTATTTGAAGGGGTGCCGACCTTTGAGATTGAGAGAAGTAAACTTGAGGCCGGAGTCCCCATCATAGAATTGCTCGCCGCCGAGACTGCGACCTTTCCTAATAAGAGTGAGGTTCGTCGTACTATTAAAGGCAATGGTTTGAGTCTGAATAAGGCAAAGCTTGCTGATCAGGAATACTCTGTTACCACAGCGGATCTCATCAATGAATCGTACCTGCTTGTCCAGAAAGGAAAGAAAACATATTTTATTATTGAAGCTGTTTAGTTGAGTTGAGTTCAATAGCGCGTTCTGTAAACAACGGCTCTCGGTTACTTGCCAAGGGCCGTTTGCTGTAATTCGATCATGGCGTGTGCCTGTGCAAGGTCTGCAGCATTGAGCGTGTGAACATCAGCTCCCAGTGTAGTACTCTGCATTACTGCCGGAGCGTGTAAGATTTCCTGTATAGTATACCTTGTCACCAACCTTAAAATGAGTGACTTCGTCACCCACTTCTTTAATGATGCCTGTTGCGTCCCAACAGAGCACCTGCTATTTCACGTTCCATGTTTTGGGGTGCATTTGCATCTTCAATGTGTCACCATGAGCACATTCACTCTACGATTCACTTGTGTACAGAATAACATTAATACAGGATGTAACTTTGATTTCTCCACGTAGTCAAATTATTGAATTTATAGAGAAGGGAGCGATTCCGTTAAAAAATATAGATGAGGCTCTCACCGCTCTTAACGTCATGCCGGACGGCAAAAGCTGGCGAAACTTTATTGATCATCTTTTGCTCTGGCTTGGCGGTTTAGCACTGGCCTTTGCTGTTCTGTTTTTTATTGCCTATAACTGGGCGGATATTGGACATTTTACCAAATTTGCGATGGTGGAAGGATGTATTGTTCTAGCTATTATCGCTTACTGTATACTTGATAGAGATACAGCTGCCAGTAAGGTGTCGCTACTCATAGCGACGATCTGCCTTGGCGTACTACTCGCCTTATATGGCCAGACCTATCAAACCGGGGCTGATCCATGGCAATTATTTTTCAACTGGGCGCTATTGATGCTTCCATGGGCGATAATTGGACGTTTTCCAGCGATCTGGATTGTATGGGTCGTACTCATAAATACCTCCATCATCCTGTATCAGCACACTTTCCCGGGGGCCTTATGGTTTATGCCCAATTCAGAAACCGGAGGATTGTGGCTTGCCTTTTCATTTAATACTCTTGCCCTCGTTGTCTGGGAGTTTTCTAAAAATATATGGTCTTGGTTGTCGGAACGATGGGCGATTCGCCTTCTGGCTGTTGGCAGCGGCGTTCCTGTAACTATGCTCAGTCTTGAAGTGATATTCTCCCATGGTGGCGGCCTTATATCCGGTTTTGTGTGGGTTATCTGGTTGGGGGTAATGTTGTTTGTTTATCGAAAGGTAATATCTGATCTCTTTATGCTGGCTGGTTGTTGCCTGGCCGGAATTACGGTGACGGTCTCCTTTTTGGGCAAGCATCTACTGGCAGACGGAGATGCCGGGGGATTCCTTTTTCTCGCCCTGGTGGTCATTGGCATGGGTGCGGGAGCGGCTTTGTGGCTTAAAAATGTCCACCAGGAGAATCAGCGATGACAAGACAGATTGAAAAGGTGTGGACGACGTTACTTGAGGGCGGTTTAGTTCAGGGAAGCGAACCGGAAACAGAAAGCCCGGAGGCTCCTTGGTATGTTAAGGTATTACTGGCTTTTTCCGGCTGGCTCGCAGCACTGTTCCTACTTGGTTTTCTTGCCATGGGGTTTGATATCATCTTCGAAAACAGGCCTGTAACCTTGATCATGGGCAGCATGATGATCGGAGGTGCTTTTCTCATATTACGTATTCCCAAAAATGAATTTATTGAGCATCTAGGATTGGCTGGAAGTCTTGCGGGCCAGGCTTTAGTCGTGTTTGCAATATTTGATTTTTCCAACAGAAGTGAGGAAATTGCATGGTTGCTTGTCGCTCTACTGCAAGTACCCCTGGCTGCGGTCATGCCTAGTTTTGTTCACCGTGTCTTTTCTTCTTTTGTTGGGGTATTCGCTGTTTCCATGGCTTTGATAATTATGGATTTGCCTTATATTGTCAGTGGTGCTGTCTTGTTTCTCTCCGCCCTGTGCTGGCTTAACGAATTTCGCTATCCGCAACATATGGAAAAGATACGCGCCATTGGTTATGGGGTAGTGCTGGCTTTGCTACTGCTTCAGGGGACTGCGTTGTATGGCTACAGGTCTATTGGGTGGCTGTTTGGTCGTTATCAGCCTGCTGCATTATCTTCGGTATGGATTGGTGAAATACTTATCGGGCTGGTTACGCTGTACATCGTCTGGCATGTATTGCAAAGATACAAACAGACTATTTCTGGACGTCTCTCAATCCTGGCCTTTCTGGGTGCGTTATTGTTAATTGCCGTATCACTTGAGGTCCAGGGCATTACTGTGGGTATTGTGATAATGTTCCTGGGTTTTTCGGCTTCTAATCGCGTACTCCTCGGTTTAGGTATAGTGTCACTGCTGTTTTATATTTCTTCATACTATTACCTGCTTGATGCGACCCTGCTGGACAAGTCCAAGACCTTATTAATTGTCGGTCTGACGCTACTCACTCTCCGATTGTTGATGCTGCGATTTCTACCTGCACAAAAGGGGGCGCAACATGTTTAAAAAAATCGCGTTTATTGCCCTTGCTATTGTCTTGATTCTTGTGAACTGGTCTATCTTTAACAAGGAAAAACAGTTGGCAGAAGGTAAGATTGTTTATCTCGAGCTAGCACCTGTGGACCCGCGTTCCCTGATGCAAGGTGATTACATGGCGCTGCGTTTTCGTTTAACCGATGAAGTGTATAAAGCCCTTTTAAAAGCGGAAAATGGTAGACCGCCGGCGCAAGATAAGGGGTCATCGGACGGTTCTGTGGTTATTAGCATGGACGCTCGAAACATCGGATCATTTAAGCGTCTTCACACTGATCAGCCCCTGGCTCAAAATGAGGTTCTGATGCGTTACCGAGTTCGAAACGGAACCATTAAATTTGCCACCAATGCCTATTATTTCCAGGAAGGTCATGGCAAGTACTATCAACCGGCACGGTACGGTCAGTTTCGTGTGGACGAGAAGGGAGAGTTACTGCTGGTCGCCATGTATGATAAAGATTTGGTCAAACTTGAGCCAAATGAAAAAAATGACCGGTAGTGTTTGAATGGTACAGATTAACTACAAACAGAGCAATTAGAGCGATTCAGCCACTATCTCCTGTTGAAATTATTCTTCAAAAGAGTATAACCAAAAAGAGGAGTGGTCCCTTGAAGGGACCATAGACAGTTACTTTTGCGGTAGAGGGGTTACATCATGACGGAAGGAACAGTAAAATGGTTTAACAATTCTAAAGGCTTTGGATTTATCGAACATGATGGTGGAAAAGATGTCTTTGTTCACCACTCGTCCATACAGATGGAGGGTTTCAAGTCCCTGGATGAAGGGGTGAAGGTTAGCTTTGATCTTGTGGAGAGCCAAAAAGGGCCAGCCGCGGAAAATGTAAAAAAAATATAGTAAAAGTAGGCCCCAATGGGCTTAGTTTTTTGTATGCGTCGTGGATGGTGTGAGAATATCCTCATATCTTCTTAACGGCGCATTTTTGTAACCAACCAGTGTCACCATGTATTGTTTGTATGTCATCTAAATTAAAGGATCTGCTCGCATCACAGCTCAAGCCTGAGGAGTTGGGACGAGTTGTGGGAAGTTATGATATTGTCGGAGATATCGCCATTATCATTATCCCTGAAGGCTTGCTTCACAGGCAAAAAATCATTGGTGAAGCAATTCTTGAAGATAATAAAAATGTGCAGGTTGTTGCCAGAAGAGTTGGGCATTATGGAGGTGAGTATCGCACTATTGCACTTGAGGTAATCGCAGGAGAAGAGAGAAAAGAAACTCATATCACAGAGTTTGGAGTGCGTCTCCTTGTTAATGTTGAAACGACGTATTATAGCGTCAGAAGTGGTAATGAGAGAAGGCGAATTGCATCACTGGTTGGTGCGGGAGAACGGGTTTTGGTGATGTTCTCTGGTGTTGGACCCTATCCTTTACTTATCGCAAAGCATAGTGAGGCTGAGTGTGTCATAGGAATTGAAAAGAACCCCCAGGCCCATGAATACGCCCTTAAAAATATACAACTCAATAAAAATATCAAAAATGTTCAGTTGCACATGGGTGACGTGGGCGATGTAGGCGACGATTCTGCCCTATCAGATCTAATCGATGATCGATTTGATCGTATTGTTATGCCGCTGCCGACCATGGGGTATCAGTTCTTAGACAAGGGGTTTGCAATGTTAAAGCCGGCTGGAGGCACGATCCACTACTATGAGATGGCACAAGAGGGCGCGTTTGAAACAGCTGTTTTGCGGGTTAAAGACGCCTGCAGGCAGGCTGGTCGCGTGCTGTCTCAAACGAGTGTGACACGCTGCGGTCACTGTGGGCCAAGAAGTTATAGAATATGTGTAGATGCCCAGATTGTTTGAAAAAACCAACCATTTATTTACCGCTATTGCAGTTGTAGTTTGTACTACTGTTTGTTATGTACTGTACGGGTATATTATGGCGATGCGGTGTCCTGTGGACATGGATTGATGCAAAAGGAAAGTCAGATAAGGAGTAGGTATGCACGTTTCATTTTATGGCGCAACTCGGGAAGTTACTGGATCATTTCACACTCTTACAACCGATCACGACAATATCCTCTTAGATTGTGGCTTGTTTCAGGGTAGGCGAAAAGAGGCTGAGGTTAAAAACAAAGTCTTACCAGTTGATCCACAAATTCTTACAAATATGGTTTTATCCCATGCCCATATTGATCATTCCGGTCGAATCCCCATGCTGTGCAAAAACAATTTTAGCGGAAACATCTATTCTACACGGCCCACGGCCCATGCCAGTGAGTTTTTGTTAATGGATTCAGCAAAGATTCAGGAAGGTGATGCCTCTTATCTTAACTATAAAACAGCTAAGGCCTTTCTTGGTAAGATTAAAACAGGAGGGGGCAAAAAGAGCATGACAAAGGCCCAGGCAGCTGAGATTAAATCTTTGCTGAAGTCCGGTAATCATGATCTTCGAAACGAGACAATAGGTAAACTGCTTCGTGAGGAAAATCTTGAAATAGTAGAACCACTCTACACTATGACAGAGGCGGAAGAGTCGCTTGAGGCCTTTCGCGGTGTCCCTTTTAAAGAGACTGTCACCATAGGAAAAGACCTGACATGCACATTTTATGTGGCAGGACATATTCTTGGTTCTGCCATGACAGTTTTGCAGTACAAGGCAAACGGTGAGACAAAAACAGTGCTCTATACCGGTGATTTAGGCCGATTTAATAAGCCGATTATAAAAGATCCAACTCTTGATTTCCTGGAAGAACACAGGGATATCGACTTGATGATTATGGAGAGCACCTATGGGAACAGGGTTCACGATCCTGTTGTTAACATGAAGCCGCTACTCAAAAAAGTTCTCCAGGAGACCTTTGACCGTGGTGGTTCTGTGATTATTCCAGCATTTTCCTACGGTCGAACCCAGGAACTTATATACTTCCTCCATGAGTTGTATCTGGCAGGGGATGTTCCTCCTATGCCTGTGTGGGTTGATAGTCCTCTTGCCACTAAGATAACCCATGTCTTTGGTGAACATCCGGAGACCTACGATGAAGAGACCCATGAGGCATTTCTACGAAAAGGTTTGAATCCATTTGATTTTACCCAACTGGAATTTGTTCAGAGTGTCGAGCAGTCAATGGCCCTTAACCGGGAAACCAAGTCCCATATCGTGCTTGCGGGTTCAGGGATGTGTGAGGGCGGGAGGGTCCTGCATCACCTGCGTCATAAAATCCATGACTCACGTAATACCGTTTTGATAGTGGGATACATGGGGCAGAACACCTTTGGTCGTCAGCTTCAGGAGAAAGGTGAAAAGTATGCTGCGGATGGTCGCCAGGGTGAGCCGCCAACGGTCCGCTTTTATAATAAGGACTATCCTCTCAAGGCAGAGGTCATTACCCTGGGAGGTTTTTCAGCCCATGGAGACAGGGATGAAATGACGAGGGTGGTTAAAGAATCGAATCTGAATATTAAGAAGATAGCCCTGGTTCACGGCGAAGAAGAGCAGACCCTAGCATTTGGTGATTATCTGCGAGATGAGGGGTTTGATGTCGTGGTTCCACGGCATGGACAGAGTGTAGAGGTATAACTCGGGGTTAAGTACTTCGAAGGTCTTTATGCGTTCAGAGTTTACAATGATTTTTAGAATTTTATTCATAATAACAGTAGTTAAGGATGGAATCAGGTAACGTTAATCATGCTTGAAAACGGAGGAGTAAGTATGACAATTGTAAAAAAGATCGCAGCTGCAGCTTCGGGAACTGCGCTGATCTGTTCCCTGGCCACAGTAGCCAATGCCGAAGGGGTAGATGAAACAATGCTGCTTGAGCTGAAAAAGCTGATTGAACAGCAGCAAAAACAGCTTGATACCCAGGCAGCACAGATTGCGGATCTTAAAAATCAACTGAGTGGTGGTGCTGTCGCGCAGGCACCTATGGCGGAGAAGGCTGAAGCGAAAGAACCAGCGGCTGCTGGTGAAGAAAAAGTTGTTTCTTCGAGGTTGAAAGAGGTGGATGTCAACCTCTATGGACACATCAATAAGGGTGTTCTATGGGCTGATAACGGAGATGCCAGTAAGGTAAGTTTTGTGGATAACAGTAATTCGCAATCTCGAATTGGAGTTAATGCTTCGGTATCACCTTCTGAAGACTTTAATGTAGGCGGTAAGATTGAGTATGGCATTAAGTCCAACGCCTCTGCAGACGTCAATCAAATTGATACCAATGGCGCTACTTCTGTTAACTGGAATCTGCGACATGCCGATATTTTTCTCACCTCAAAGACCTATGGTAAGGTATCCCTTGGTCAGGGAAGTACGGCCTCTGATGGCACGGCTGAGATCGATCTTTCAGGAACGACTGTTATTGCCTACTCAAGTGTTGGCGACTATGCAGGAGGACAATATCTTTATGAGTCAGATTCCGACGCTCTTTCAGAGTTACAGGTGAAAAATTTTTACTCTAATATGGATGGCTTAGGCCGTGACGATAGACTGCGTTATGATAGCCCGAGTGTGATGGGGCTTACCCTGAGTGGTTCTGCAGTTTCAGGTGATGCTTACGATGCAGCCCTTAGATACTCCAGATCCTATGGCGATACCAAGGTGGCGGCCGCAGTTGCCTGGGCAAACCCCGCTGATACCAATACAAGTGTAGATAATCAGTATGATGGTTCCATGTCCATTCTTCTTGGTAATGGTCTAAATGCGACATTTTCTGCAGGGTTACGGGAAATGAGTGATGACGACAGGGATGACGCCACTACCTGGTATGGAAAACTCGGCTACAGGGTGAACGTATGCAGCATGGGAACCACCTCCTTTGCTGTAGACTATGGTGAAAATGAAGATATCAGAAGCAACGGAGAGACTGGTAAGACCTGGGCGGTATCCGCCGTGCAGGATATCCCTTCATGGGGTACTGAATTTTATCTCGCCTTTAGAAACTATAGTCTCGATTCTGAATCCCTGTCCTATGACGATGTTAATGCGGTCATGGGTGGGGCGAGGGTAAAATTTTAGTGTCTTGCTCGAGAAAAGTAGGAAATAAAACATACTGTCTGATGGTTCTTTTTCTTGGGTGTCTACTCTGTAGCTGTAGTGGTACCGATTACACCTATGTTGATGCCAACGAAGAGAAACCGGGGCCAGGCCTTTTCTCAGGAGATGATGGCGTCTTTACTGTCATCGGAAAGGATTCAAAAGAAGTGGGCAAAGAAAAAGAGGCCGCAGAAAAAACATCTTCAGAGTAGCAGAATTTGTTGGGATAACTATTATCTGGTGGTAGCTTAAGCCGGAGACATATCTTCGGATGTGTCTCCGGTTTTTTTATGGCGGTACAATATCTATGTTGGCCGACAAACGTAGTTTGCAGGTTTACCTTAAGAGAAATTGGAGAAGTCATTGATTAAAAGGGCGTTGAGACCATTTGCTGGCAATGAGGCTGATGCTGTTGAGGGGATTGAATATGGAGTATGGCGTGATGGGACGAAACTCCGTGTTGAATATGATATATACGGTTTACTCAGCCATCTTGTGATTCCACCCTATGTTGAAGACTCGAAAGGAAAGCGTTGTGATGATTTGTGGCGTCACACGTGTCTGGAGCTTTTTGTTAAAGATGCGGACACACAGGTGGAAGGCTATCTTGAATGTAACTTCTCACCTTCGGGTGATTGGAACATATATTCCTTTGACTCGTATAGGACAGGTATGACGCAGGCATATGTTAAATCAGAACCTGTCATCGTTACCGAGAAAACAGCTAAGATCTTTTCCCTCTGCGCAGAGGTTGATCTGGACAGTTTTATTCCAGCTGCAGGTGCAATTGATGTAGGGGTGAGTTGCATTGTTGAAGGCCTGGGAGGTACGTTTGGTTACTGGGCTCTATCACATCCAGGAGAGAAACCGGATTTTCATGATCCGCGTTGTTTTTTAAAGAGTTTCTAGGGAAAAGAAAATTAAAATACGGAGGAAGAGATGGAAAAAGATACCAAAAAAGTTGCCTTGCTCGCATATAATGGCGAATTGATGTGCTTTGCCCACGTAATGCTCTATGCCCTTGATTTTAATAAAAAAGGTTATGAGGTTAAGGTGGTGCTCGAAGGTTCGGCCACAAAGCTTATTACAGAGCTTGCCAAACCGGATGCACCGTTTTCTAAGGTATATGCAGAGCTTAAAGAAAAAGGGCTACTGACCTGTATTTGTAAGGCCTGTTCTCAGAAAATGGGAACTTTTGAGGAGGCAGAAAAGCAGGACATACCAATCGTAGGCGATATGCAGGGCCATCCATCTATAGATCGTTATCTGGAAGAAGGTTACGAGATAATTTCATTTTAATTATAGATGGCGTCGTAAAAATACGATCTACTGCGTTGTAGGTATGTTGCGAAGACAAGATATACTCCATGTATAATCCTGTCTCTGCAAAAAAACACTACGCCTTGTATATCATTATTTTTTGCTCAGCTATCTGAGGCTTTGAACGATATTTTACGAGTTTATCAACATTAATTTAGCATCCATTGAGGGTACTTGTGGAACAACCAATTGAACACTTTTGGCAGCTTCGTCTGCAACAAATGAAAGAGCAGCTTGACGGTAACAATTTTGAGACCTTTATCGTTAAAGATAAAAAGGCAGCGGCACAACTTATTGAGCAGGAAATCATTCCTGCAGTAAAGCCGAAAAGTCTCTCCTATGGTGGATCTATGACTCTTAAGGCAACTGGAGTACTGGATGCAATTGCTGGAATGGATGATGTCGAAATGCTTATTCCCGATGATCCAAAGATGTCTCCAGAAGATAAGTATGAGGTGAGAAGGCAGGCCTTACTGGTGGATCTATATTTGACCGGTACTAATGCCCTTACAGAAGATGGGCATCTGGTAAATCTTGATATGATAGGTAACAGAGTTGCTGCACTTACCTTTGGTCCGAAAAAAGTTGTTGTGTTGATCGGTCGCAACAAGATAGTACCAGACCTTGAGACAGCAATGTATCGAATCAAAGACTATGCTGCCCCCACAAATGCAATGCGACTCGACTGTAAAACACCCTGCGCTAAAACCTCAGAGTGTGCCGACTGTAAGAGCCCTGGAAGAATTTGTAACCACTGGACGATCACAGAAAAATCGTTTCCAAAGCACCGTATTTCAGTCATCCTTATTGATGAGGAACTTGGGCTGTAAATGGTAGATCAAACTGAGGTTCGAAAAATTGAGCTATTGGCTCCGGCGAAGAATCTGCCCTGTGGAATTGCCGCAATAAACCATGGGGCAGATGCTGTTTATATTGGAGGGCCTGGGTTTAGTGCCAGGGCAGCTGCCGCTAATAGTGTTGAGGATATAGCACAACTTGTCCGGCATGCTCATATGTTTGGGGCAAAGGTGTATGTCGCCTTCAATACAATTTTTAATGATGAAGAGCTGACGCGCGCAGTGGCCCTTAGCCATACCTTATATGATGCAGGTGCGGACGCTCTAATCATCCAGGACACAGGCTTGTTGAAATCTGACTTGCCGCCCATTGCCCTGCACTCCTCTACCCAGATGAACAACAGGACTCCTGAACGGGTACGATTTTGGCAGGACGTTGGTTTTGACCAGGTGGTACTTGCCCGGGAGTTGAGCCTGGAGCAAATTAGGGAAATAGGCGCTACAAGCTCTGTTCCTTTAGAGTTTTTCGTCCACGGAGCCCTGTGCGTCTCCTATAGTGGCCAGTGTTATATAAGTGAGGTTATGGCCGGGCGTAGTGCTAACAGGGGAGAGTGTGCTCAGTTTTGCAGGCACAAGTTCGATCTAAAAGATAGCAAGGGAAGAGTTCTTGAAAAAGACAGTTATCTTTTGAGCCTTAAAGATCTCAATTTGTCTGGCCATATTGAGGCTTTAATTGATGCAGGAATTTCATCACTTAAAATCGAAGGTCGCCTTAAGGATGAACACTATGTAAAGAATGTGACCGCCCATTATCGCAGGATTTTGGATGGGGTTCTCGCTGGTCGTTCTGATCTTGCTCCAGCTTCTTCTGGAGTCTGTCAGTTTGACTTTACACCTGATCCTGAAAAGTCATTTAATCGTGGAAGTAGTGAATATTTTATCAGAGCAAAAAGAAACGTTGTCGGAGACCCAAGAAGTCCAAAATCAAAGGGCAAGTTGCTTGGTCGAATAACCCGTATTGACAAGAGTTTCTTTGTTGTTGATGGGGCTGAGAAGATTGTTAATGGCGATGGACTCTGCTTTTTTGATGGCAGGGGAGCTCTGGTTGGGCTTCGGGTGAATAGGGTAGATGGTACACATCTCTTTCCAAAAGATGATGTTCAGCGACTTGGGCTTCGGGTGGGAATGGAGATGTTTAGAAACGCTGACACCGCTTTTGCAAAATTGCTTGATCGAAGTGAGCAGTGCAGGACGATAGGTGTCAATGTAAGATTGAGAGAAAAAGAAGGCGGGCTTGAACTTACTGTTACAGATAGTGATGGAATAACTTCTGTTACAGAACTCAGTGTTACGGCTGAAGAAGCTAAAAATCCAGAGGCTGTGAAAAATGGAGCCATAAAACAGCTGAAAAAAAGTGGTGGTACCGTTTTTACGGTGGAAGATGTCCAGGTAGATATTGACGGGGCATCATTTTACCCAGCAGCCATATTCAACGAGATACGAAGAAATGGCTTTGCCCGTCACGCTGAGGAAAGGGTGAGTTATTTTCAGGTGAAACCAACTCAGCCGAGAAGAGATACAGGTGTTTGGCCGCTTGATACGATCAGCTATCTGGATAATGTACGTAACAGTAAGGCCTTAGAGTTTTATGCGGAGCATGGTGTAACAAAGACAGATCAAGGCCTTGTTAAGGCAGAAGACGTGCAGGATGCGGCTCTTATGACGACTAAATATTGTATCAAGGCGCAGCTTGGGCGGTGTCCGAAAGTAAAGGGAAGTCGTAAGGATATGTCGGACCCTCTTTTCTTAGCCGATAATAGAGGAGAGTATGCGCTGGAGTTTGATTGCAAAAAATGTGAGATGCTCCTGCGCCTGAAAAAAGAGTAGTTCTATTTGTCCTCCAGTCCGGAGGAAGACTCAGCGTCAGGAAAACCCGGAAGAGCAGGATGCGCCACTGAGAGCGCCTGCTGGGATGGGACTGCTTTTTCTTAGAGTATCTTCTGTTTGGTCGGGGAAAACTCTTCTGATATCAGTGGAGTTGCACTTGTTGCAGTGCACGCCGGCAAGGTCAGAGCTGAGAAGTATTCTGTCAAACACCAGGTCGCATTTTGTACAATTGAGCTTGTAGATTGACACGTGTACATTCCCCTTTGTTGCTGAAATAAAATGATTGAAAAAACACTATAGCCGATCAGTATGTAAAAGGGGTACTTCATTTTTTATTGGGGCATAAATAAGGCTGTTTTAATTTGCATCTTCCCAGATTTTTCATTCACTATAATAGAGAGTACCGATTCGAGAGTACTGATTCTGTAAAGTAAATTCCTTGTGGGGAAAAGAACAAGCATCAGTAGTATCACAGAGCGGTCGATAGAATTGCTGATAATAGCCAGGAGTGACAACAGACCCGTGGGGTCATGACCAATCAGTTTGTTGTTGTAGAAGATCTCACTGGTCAGCTCAAAGAAAAAAAATAGTCTTTTGGGCGTAAATTACCTAATTATAGCTCAGTAACAAAAAAGTCACTTGGAAACACCATTGCTTTTTTTAGCGGAAATTTTGTTATATTGTGATTTTTCGAAGATTAGATGGGAGTGGTCTACTTTGATTTTTTATTGTTAAGCAGATGTCTTCTGGCTCTTCTCGTGAAAAATATTGAGAGTAGTTTGATGGAGAATAGGTACACACATGCAGCGATGACTGAGCCAATGGCAATAGAGCCAATGAGAAGGGGGATGAGTGTTTCCTTGCCCATATGTAAGACAGCCATGAACTGTTCTTTTATATCCCAGAACTCGAGCCTCGCCATGGTCTTGCTAATATCTATGAATAGGTCGGAGACCTCAGACAAAGGTGGACCGTCAACGAATATGGATCCTAGCCAATAGTTGAATGTGTAGATTGGCGCGACCGTAATGGGGTTAGTTATCCATACGGGTATCATTGCAGCTGGTCTGTTTAAATTAAAAAAAGTTGCCACAATTACAGCCAGAATCAACTGCACTCCAACAGTTGGAGTAAATGCGATGAATGTACCGATGGCTAGACCACCTGCAATGGCATGTGGAGAGCTGCGCAACCGTATCACCCAGCGAAGTACCGGGCGTAATCGGATGAGGAGGTTGCGATTTCTTCTTCGTGTGGGCAGGTCTTGCATTTGTCGCTCTTTGCGGTGTTCTCAGTTGTTGCCGTTTTTCGGTATGGATAATGATGACTGGTATGTTAGCAATTATAGCAGGTCTTAGTTATAGAAGTAAAACCCATTAGGCCTACTGCTGAGCTTATTATATTCACTAACGCCTAAGAGTAAATCGACAGGATCGTTGATACATTATGTTTAGCCTTGGGGAAGGGGAACTCTCATCACACCGAGCTTAACTGTTTCATCTCTACCGTACTTATAGATATGCTCAAAATAATCAATCTTTTGATTTGTAACACTAATCTTATATTTATCTGTGAGAAATTCTGATAATTCTTTTGGCATAGCTGGCTCTTTATCGGCCATCCAGATAACGAGCGCCTTTGTATAGCCCTGGTTAGATGGTAAATCCTCAAACCCATAGTCTGGAATGAGAGCGGGGCTTGTGGGGAATTGGAGATGCATGTTCCCTGCAAGAAATCTCTTGTTTGAAATGATAATGCCCGAGTCAAATCCTGTAGCGCGAATATCCTCTGCCATCAGTGAGAATGGATAGCTCATCCTGGAAAATCTATCGATGTAACTTGCTCCAACGACACGAATTGAGAATGCTATGTATACGGTAGTTGCTGCAACAGCAATAACTGTAAGAAAACCCCTGCAACGGCCAGCGGTTAATTTTTCCACAGGAACCCTTGAGAAAAATAAGATAGGGACCACAAAGAGCAGAGGCTGGAGCCATCTGTCTTTTACATAGGTCACTTTAAACAGCAGTACAACCAGAAGTAAAATAATGAAGAAAAAGACAATATATCGAGCGATAAATTTCTGGTGAAATGTCCTTTCTTCCCACCACTTTGCATCGTAGCCGGAAGGGAAGAAAATAAGGTAAAATAACCATAGAGGAGTAAGAAACAGAAAGCTGTTAGCGATGAGGCTGAGACTTCCTTTGATATAGTAATTGTCGAGGGCACGCTTGAATTTTCCGGTGGCGGAAAAGACAATGTCCTGATTGTTATACATCCAGTAAAAGTAATTTCCGGCAAGTGCGACAATAACTCCAAGTGCAAGGAGCATCTTCCAGTTAAATACGACCTTTCGGCCCTCGTCAAAACTCACAAGAGTGAGAAGGATTATGATGAGAAAAAGGGCAAAATTGGCCTTGGCCATAAATCCTACACCAAGAAACAGACCCAAAAGCAGATAGTTTATACACGACTGTTTATCGATAAGTTTCAGAAATTGATACAAGGCTGCAGCCGCTGCACACACCACAAGTGTTGTATGGGTCATGTCCCTTTGTGATTCCCAGCCAATCTGGGGAATGAGCAGTAATGAACAGGTGGCAAGTATGGCTGCGGTGCTGTTTTTAAGTATGATTTTACTGCTTAAAAAGACGAAAATATAAGTGAAATAGAGCAGACTATTTTTAAGAATACTGATAGCAAAGACGTTCTCACCGAAAATGCGAAACAGATAATGTTGTAGCCAGGTATAGAGGGGAGGTTGCTCGGTGTAGCCTGCAAGAAGCCATTGACCAAGGAGTGCCTGCTCAGCCTCATCGTAATCAAGAGAGTCTGAAATGGTTACGCGCAGTAGAATATGAAGCGCAAAATAGCATGTAAGTACAAGGAGAAACTGCATGCAGTGGAGATTGTTGTTCTGGTTAGTTGCTGGCATGACTTCCTACCTTAATACTTTTTCTCTGCCGAAGGCCAAGGACAATGTTCCTACCATAGACAACAAAGCCAAAGAGTTGGCCAATGAAGAGTACAGGGTCTTTTCTAACGATGGCGTAGCTGAGGACCATGAGTGAACCGGTCATGCTGATTATCCAGAATCCAAGGGGTAGAATAGATTGTTTGCGTTTTTCGCTATAGAACCACTGATAGATAAATCGGAAGGTGAAGACTATCTGGCCGGTTATTCCCCAGATGAGGAGTGGGGTGGGGATATCACTGTTGGAGAAAACTGTCTGAAGGTTATGGGTTTCACCTTTGAGGAGCAGGGTGACCGCAAGAACAGGGAAGATATAAGCAAGGCCTCGTACAAGACGTGGAATTTTTGTCCAGAAACCAAAGTAGTGGAGGTTGCGGATATAGACCCCATAGGTGATGACCTGTCCCATAATTATTGCGAGATCATTGCGTAAAATGCCGTAGACAATCAGGAGGAAAGAGGCAAAAATACTGAGCTGCCAAAAAAGAATCGGTGAAAGTATTTTGCCGGCTCTCTCAGAAGAGATCCATTGGGTGAGCTGGCGCGCCGAAAACAGGATCTGTGCAAGAAATCCGATGGCGAATATGAGATTTTGGTTCATGAAGTTTAGTGCCTTACTCCGAAAAAAGCTGTTATTACAAACAAAAAATGATGTCAGGTAAAATTAAAAAATAAAAGTTACTTCCAAGACACTTTCCCCTGTTGCTTTCCGGGGCGAGGCCCTACTCCGTGGAGTAAGTTATGCAAAGCGGGAAAATATGAAAAATATGGTTTACCCCTTGGGTAAATTGCTACCTGTTAGCTGGGCTTGTCGATAACCCCATATCGTATATAGCGGTCACGAATCCAGCGAAAGGCAAGAGTATCGAAAAATGGTCCTATGAGACGGTTCCATAAATGGTATTTACTGGTTCCTGCATACCGCGGATAATGAGAAATGGGGAGTTGTTTAACCTGTCCACCTTCCAACTGGATAAGAGCCGGGATAAAACGATGCATTCCATGGAAGAATGGTATTTTCTTGGCAAAGTCTGTTTTCATAATTTTGAGAGGGCAGCAGGTGTCTTTGATGCCGTCGTTAATCATGAGCCGTCTGTACCCGTTTCCAAGTTTTGATGAGATTCGTTTCACCAGGCTGTCCTGGCGTTTTGCCCTGATGCCATTGACCATGTCATACTGTGGAAACCATTCAAAATATTTAAGAAAATCAGACGGATTTGTTTGTAAGTCAGCATCAATATAACCAATAAGCGATGTTGTGCAGTGATCTATTCCCGCTTTTACTGCGCTGCTTAGACCATAATTCTTGTCGAGATTGATGATGGTGTAGGGCACCGCTGTTTCACTTTTCGCCTGTATAATCTGTAGACTGTTATCTGTTGAGCCATCATTAACACAGAGAACCTGCGTTTCTATGGGGGCTACCTCAAGGAACTTATCCATTTCAGCAAAAAAGGAGGCAAGGGACTCCTCTTCATTGAAAATTGGAACTATTATAGTCAGGTCATCATTCATATCAGATTAACTCAAGGTTATATGTGGTCCTATGAGGTTTATCAAACGGCAAGTTTTAATCAGAAAACAACCTGATACATCTAACAAGAACACTTGGAAAACTCAAGTTTTTTCGATTTTCGCCGCTTTGTAGTTGTTTGCCTTTGCGGTAGGTGGAGTTTTCTTGTTTTGTGTAGGATAAAATTGTACGGGTTTGGGCGGGGGGTACAATAAAGAGTAAAGCATTGACAACTATATTCTCTGTAAGTACTCTGGGAGAACGGAGAGTGCGGGAAAGTACGTGTGATGGCGTGACAAATCCGTTTTTTTAATATTAGCGGGTGGTAAAGGAACACTGTTTTGAACAGAAGAAAATTTTGTAAATTGGTGGCGTTGTCAGCGTGTGCATATCCCTTCGATGTGTCGGCTGCGGTTCGCGAGCTTACTGTTGACAAGAAAAAGATAGTTCACCAAATGACTCATCCTGTTGGGCCTGCTCCACTCGTCATCCCTGCACAAAAAATATCTGATGATAAAATCAAAGACTATCTGACAAAGATCCGTCATCCCGATATGACCCATCCTGGGGATGTTTTTCTAGAAGATGACGAAAAACTTCTTTTGAAGCAGGTCGTGTCTCGTTTCCAGCGGCTCAGTAAAAATATAGGCTACGGTAATTTTGGAGTTGTAGGCTTTGATGATGCGCTGCAAGTGGGCAGAAGTTATTCTGTGGTAGGAAAATTTACAGCGACAGAACTCGATTTTTTAGAAATGATCTATTACCGTAAGGCCAGTGATTACGGCTTTTATGGTGAAAAGCGGGCCGTGGCCTTAACCCAGGTTATTAATAAAAAAGATATCTATAAAGTGCCCTATAGTGGTAACTATCTCTTTAAAGGGGCATCGCTTAATAAATATGGCGAAATAAAGGACCATCTCGGTGATGAGGCCTTACTGACATCAGGGATACGAGGCTTGGTTAAACAGTTTTATCTCTTTTTAAGAAAGGTTGAGCGTAACGACGGGAATCTTTCTCTTGCCTCAAGATCCCTTGCTCCTCCCGGATATTCCTATCATGCCACGGGGGATTTTGACATTGGCCAGATGGGATTTGGCAAAAATAACTTTTCTGAAAAGTTTACCAGAACCACAGTTTTTAAAAAACTGGCTGACCAGGGCTATGTTGAATATCGCTATCAGCGGGATAATATGCTCGGTGTGCGTTATGAGCCGTGGCATATTAAGCTTTAATGCTGTCACGGACAAAAATTGTCCTGGAGATAAGCTCACTCCCGCTTAATCAAATAACATCTCTTTGATATCATTTGTCACACTGTTGTAGTGTGACAAAATGTTCATCAGAGATCTGAGTTAGTTGCTAAGCACCTTCACTTCCCGTTCTTTTGTAATCTTCCAACCGCTCTCTTCTTTTTCCATGGTCAGTGTTTTTACAACGATGTCGTGATAGGTGTTTGAGGTGTAGCTCTGTTTAAAGGTGATGAGGAGTTGGCCGTCGGTGAGCATTTCTACAACCGGGTCATCTATCTTAATCTTAATGGACTTTGGTTTTTCGATACTTCTTGTACGCTTTTTCGTCCATGACTTTCGGGATAATCCTTTGTTGGGTCTGAAATTGTCACTATATGCCGCCAGGTAGCTATTGATGTCCTGTGCTTCCCATGCTTCTTTCCAGGCCTCAAGAGCGTAAAAGGCTGCGAGTTTACTTGAAATCTGTTTGTCAGTTACATGGGCTGTTGCAGTAGTAGCAACTTGAGCTGCAGGTTGAGGTGCGGGTACCTGCTTTTGAACCACAGGTGCCGGCTCAGTTGGAGTTGCTGAGATGATTTGTTGCCATTTAACTGGATCAAACGGTAATATCCTCTGCATAATTCGGAAATCGGAACCAGTCTCAATAACCAGCGGTCGAGAGTATGGTTTCTTATCTTGTAAGGACTGAGCTGCCTCACTGCTTAATTCATCAAGGGTCATTATGCCAAAGTCAGCGGATATAGACCGATCTTTTTTGAGCTCAAGTTCCATATTTTCAAAAAGTTTTCCATTCCAGATCTGGTTGGTAAGCTCCTGAGCCTGTTGTGCCTCTCTGAGTTTGATGTATCTGAACAACTGCGGGCCGTTGCCTGATGTTTCAAAGTTTTCCTCTGGTTTAGATGAGAGGGGGGCGATCTTTGTTTCCAGATGTTTTCCTCTGTGGCCAAGCTTGTATGCCCGCTGCATACTCAGCCAGGCGAGGTCATATTTTTTCTGCTGGAAGTAGAGTTCGGCAAGGTAGTAGTAGGCGAGAGTGAAACCAGGATCAATTTTCAAGAGAGTCGTGAATTGGTTTTCTGCCTTCTTAAACTGTTTGTCTACATAGTAAAATTTGGCGAGATCGTATTTATACCATTTTGATGCCGGGGAAAGATGTACCGCCCTTTCACCTTCCTCAATAGCCTCGGGAATGAGTCCGAGGCCGTAGTAGAGAATGCCCAGTCGCATGTGGAGGGAAGGGTGTTCAGCCCCTCCAATTTTTGTGGCCTCTTTCAGGGCATCGCTGGCCTCAAAATGCCTGTACGATTTGATATAAAAATTTGCCTGCTCAAGATATTCTTTAAAACTTTTTGTGGATTCGTCGGCCATCACAGTGACAGGCGTGAGAGTTAAAGTCAGAATAAATGTAAGGATCGTATGTCTAATCATTAGGTTCCATCAGGTTGAGAAGGCTATGTAGTATAATGTGTATGAAAAAATAGTGTATAAAGAGTTATATAGAAATCTGCAGAAAAGTAAATTTTTATCAATTTTTAGCTCTAGCTTAAAGTCATCAGCAATAATGTAGTATAGTGTTTGGTGGAAAGAGCCAGTAGTTATTGTTTATAATCTTTTACTATCATAATGTTTGCGTAAAATAATTGCAATATTGGTTAGTTAGTGTTAGGAAAAAGTTTTGCGTCCCCTTAATCAATGTCAGAGTTGTGTTCTCTGGCAGGTTTTCCCGATATCTTTAGAAGGATAGTATGTATAAGTCATTTTATAATCTTGATAGAAAACCATTTGAAATTATTCCAGATACTTCTTTTCTCTGGCTTGGAGAAAATCATCAGGAAGCACTTTCAACTCTTCGTTACGGTATTCTTGACAATAAAGGGTTTCTGTTGCTGACAGGAGATGCCGGGGTCGGTAAGACGTCACTTATCAAGGGCTTGACTAAGAGTTTTGATGATGATGTTGAATGGGGAGTTATCGACAATCCTACCCTTGAAAGAATCGATTTTTATAATGAGATAGCCCGAAATTTTGGTATAGACAAAAAATTTACCTCAAAGGTGCAGTTTCTTATTCAATTCAGCCACTTTTTA
The DNA here is from genome assembly GCF_054397165.1 of Desulforhopalus glucosivorans. Lineage (NCBI taxonomy): Bacteria > Pseudomonadati > Thermodesulfobacteriota > Desulfobulbia > Desulfobulbales > Desulfocapsaceae > Desulforhopalus > Desulforhopalus glucosivorans. The sequence continues at coordinate 4,230,154 of NZ_AP044854.1, read as the reverse complement.
CACAAGGCTGATGACGATAATAAAAAAGTTCTTCTGCTTATTGATGAGTGTCATCTGCTCAGTCAGGAAATGCTGGAAGAGCTGCGACTATTGTCCAACATTGAAAAAGCAGATGCTAAACTGATTAATATTTTCTTCGTCGGAGAAAGTAGTTTTACTGAATTGCTGGGGCAGCCTAAAAATAGAGCTGTTCGACAACGCCTCACATTAACGGCGGATATCCCGAGTTTATCTTCCCACGAGACAGAGGATTATATACGTCATCGTCTTGAGGTTGCCGGTGCTCGAGAAAAAATATTTTCTGCAAAGGCGTGTCAGGTTGTTCATCGATTTTCAGGTGGTGTGCCTCTTGAAATTAATAAAATATGCGATGCTGCTCTAAAACTTGGTGCAAACCTGGAAGAGTCGATTATCACCCCTGCTCTGGTTGAGACAGCACTCAATAAGGTTGACTTACCAAAGGAAGCTGCAGCTGTTCCTATTCTTACTGAAGAGTCTTTTGATAATGTGGGCGTCCAGAAAGATTATTCCAGGTATAATGTTGGTGGCGATCCTGATTCTACCGTTACCGGCTTTAACCTTGAAGCTGACCATAAGGCTGGTTGGTTAAAGTTTGGTGTTGCGGCTCTTGCCCTGGTTGTGGTGGGTGGATATTTTTTTAAATCAAGCCAAACCCCTGTGCCCCAGTTAGATTCGTCTCCTGAAGTTGTGGAGCAGGTTGTTGAACCACCAAAGAAACTTCCTGTGGTTCCCAGTTCTCCTGCTGTTGCTGTGCTTGAAGAAAACAAGGGGGATATCAATCAGGTTAAGGCGGAAGAGTTAAAATCAGCGATTTTGGAAAAGGCGTACGAGCAAGAGTCTGGTGGTGACACTGCCACTCCTGCTGTTGCTGCAGTAACCAGCGAGTCTGTCGAAGTTGTAGAGACCGTTTCTGAAGTGGAGATTTCCGCTGACAAGGAAGTTGTCGCTGAAAAGGAAGTTATTGCGGATGTTGCTACCGACGTTGCAGCTGAGGCGATTGTAGATGTTACTCCTGAACCAGATATTGCTGAGGAGACCCCGCAGGTTGAGATTGAGTTTGTTCAGGTCGCCACGACTCCAGATGTCGAAGTGGCGGCAGAAGTTGTTCCTGAACCAGAGCCGGTGGTTGAGATGGAACCTCTAGAGCCACGTAAGGTCTTACTGCCTTTACTGCCTAGCTCCTTGAAATTAACCAAAACGGGAGCAAAGAGGTTGAATAGTTTCGTGGAAACTCTTCTGGATTATCCTAAGGCAACAATACTCGTGAAGGGATTTGTCTCGTCTAAATCTAACTCAGCTGAAAATATAAAGCTCTCCGAAGACAGGGCCATGGCCGTGTATAAGATGATGCTGAAAAAAGGTGTTGACCCAGAACAGATTGAAATAAAGGGTATGGGTAATAGAGAGCCCATTGCTTCTAATGATACAAGAGCTGGCCGTGCTAAAAACAGGCGGGTGGAGATACTGGTTATTAGTGACGGCCTGTAGTGAATGGTTTTGTAAAATCCAAAGGATTAGTTTCTCTTGTTTGAAATGGTTATGAGCTTTTCCTGGAGCAGAGCGTAGTTCGTGGCGAGGTTGTGGTTGGAGCGGATGTGTTGTTCTCCGTTCCTGCCCAGTGTATCTCGTAGCTTAGGGTTTGAAATGAGCTGTTCAATATTGTCAGAAAATATTTCACGTTTTGAAGCCGCTGATAAAAGGCCGGTTTCTCCGTGGCGTATTGCTTCTTGTGCTCCCCAGTCTTCATAGGCGACCACCGGAAGCCTGCATGACTGGGCCTCGAGATATACCATTCCAAGGGATTCATCAATTCCTGGAAAGGCAAAAATATCTGCAGCGCTGTAATACTTATGCAGTTCGTCCCTTCGTATTTTTCCAACAAATGTGTATTTCCCCTTGAGGAGCCCAGCTGCTTCTATTTCAAGTTCATTTCTGCATTCCCCGTCGCCTGCAATGATGAGTCTAATATTGTGGCCTTTTTTAAGCAGGCTTGCACAAGAGTGTATGACAATTGATATTCCATCTGTTTTCACACCCTTTCTCATCATTGCAGCCGTCATAATAATAACTTCTTTGGATGCATCCCAGTTTGAGCGTAAGGTGGTCCTGTCTTTTTCAGAGAAACAAAAATCACTTGGTTGAATACCAGGGGCGATGTAGCTCAGCTTTTTTTCAGGGATTATTCTTAAGAGGTTCTTGTAGTCACGGCGTTTATTTGTGAAAATATGATCAGACTGGAGAAGACTCCTTCTGTTAAGTAGAAAACCGGGCAGGGTGGATAGTTTCTTACGCCTCTTGGTGGAGTAGATTCCCTGGAATATAACATAGGGGATGTTGAGCTTTTTTGAGCAGTATGGCCCCAGGAGGTCGGGGGCCTTGTAGTAGGAGTGGTAACTTAACCAAAGATTGGGTAAAGATTGTTGCAGGTCTCTTTGTACTCTTCTTTTTTCTCTGTAGAGTTGTATGAGTTTGAGTGGATGGTAGTAAATCCAGCGACAGCGAAGCTTGCTTGCAAGTGTGATGTCGTGCCCATGATCTTGTAAATGGTTAAAAAGCTCCGTTCCGATTATCAGATCACCTGATGGGTTGGAATGGCCCATTGCTTTAAATGGCATGTAATAGGCTATCTTCATAGGGGCAATGTGTCTGTCTGGCTCAGCATGGTCAGTTGGAATAGCTGGTCTGTTGTAAAAAACAGAGGCGATAGTGAAACTGATTGTATTGCCAAAAGAAACCAAATATCTATAGGTTTTGCATGGATTTTTTATATGGGTGAGGAAGTTTCACACCATTATGAATCGATCATAATACGAAAACACGAAAACACGAAAATACATAATACACTAAAAGAGGGAGGAAGAGTATTGCGCCTGGATATACTTATATATGCCCATGATGGCAGGGGCCTTGGCCATGTAAGTCGTAGTCTTGCTATTGGTATGGCTGTAAGACGCCTCTATCCTCAACTCAAAATCCTCTTTATTTCCGGGTCAAATTTTACAGGAGAACTCCTTGGCAATGTTCCTCTGGACTGGTTGAAATTACCATCATATAAAACAGAGGTTGTGGACGGTACGTCCATTGGAGTGCATGGAAACTCTATGTTTTCTGATAAGGAACTAGGGGAAATCAGAAGCCTGGAGCTTGCCCACACGGTGGAACTGTATAATCCGCATCTGGTGCTTGTTGATCACACTCCCCAGGGTAAACACAGGGAGCTGCTGCGTGCCCTTGATGTTACTGGGGCCAACTGTCAGTGGATACTTGGGGTGCGGGGGGTTGTGGGGGGTGTTCCACAGGCAAAGGAGACGGTGACTGGAGAGATTTTTAAAAAATCCTATTCAGGACTACTCTGGTATGGTGATACTGCTATTCTTGGTCGTGGGCACTGTCTCAGTCTTAGGCAGCAGTACGGTGTTGATCCCTTTGAGACGGGATATGTCGCACGGCTTGGTGAGTATATAGATCACAATGGTGCGCATCACGCTGAGGAAGACCAGCGCTGGGCAGGGGTTGTGTCTGTCCCATGGATTGGGGCAAAAACCGTTGCTTTTTTGGAAGTACTGTCAGCCGCTTTGCGAATTATTGGTGCTGAGTATGGTGACTGGTGTCTGTTTATAGCAGGTGTTGAGGGTGCAGGTCAGGACGACGTGAGCACTATTTTTTCAGGTTTGAAGCATTGTCATTTGAAACCACCTTCCGGTGACTATGGCAGGGAGTTAATTCGGGCCCGGAGTGCAGTTATTTATGGCGGCTATAACAGTCTTGTGGATGTACTCTATACAAGTATTCCTGCAATTGTAATTCTACGTGAAATGATGGATCAGGAGCAACAGGAGCACCTGGCTTGTCTTCAGAAACAGCTGAGTAGTCCAATGGTTGGAGTGTCTGAAGAAGAGGTCACTGTTGAACAGTTACACGGTCTGCTGCAGGAGTTGTTACGTGGACCGGCAAGGGTAGACTATGGGGTGAACGCCAATGGGGCTGAGTGTGCAGCACAGTACCTGTATAGAAGGTTAACATAGCAGGCAGGTTGCCCTGGCCTGCTTGTCTGCTACCTGTCAATTCATTACAATTCGGCCAGTTGTAATTAACGAAACAGTGAGCTCTTAACTTTGCCAAGAAATATTTTTGTACATATGAGTACATTTCTTGGAGAGTCCCCCGCCTGTATGCGTAGTAACCCTTCTCTGATGATCACTTTTTTAAGTAATTCTCTTCCGTTAGATTCATTGTAGTAGATGTCTGAGTCTAAGATGTCCTTGATATTTTCAGGTTCCACCCTGTCTATAATAAGTTGTACACCTAAGTTGAGAAAAGGGTCTTTTATGGCCGTTAATTCATTTTCAAGTGCCAGTATTCCCTGTTTGGTGACAAGTTCTGAGAAATTTTTTAACTGAAGTACAAGTTGAACCAGTGTCTCCTGGTCTTCTTTACTGCAAGACGATTTTGCGGCAAGGGCGAGGTCCCGTATCATAGTAGTCCTTTTTAGGTCTGAAATTATATCGAATCAGGTGTTTATGTTCTGAGATTTATGTGAAGAGCATTATTGTATGATGTCATTCTAACCCCGATGAACGGGATAAGTGTCTCGAAGGTCTTACTACGTTCACTATCTGGTGGTAAGACTAAACTTACGATTTCAAATTCTACTCCTTAGTTTCTCGGAGTCTACGCTACCTGTTTTTTATGACAGGCTTTCAGGAGTAAGGCACTAATAACTCCTTCGTTGTCACAATTGTTATCACAAGCGTTATCAGATGATAGCGTACAATCTACGTCTGCGTCAAACAGAAGAGTTAGATTTGTTGGAAAGAAAGGTAGAACTAAAACAAAAACTACAAAAAAGTAATAAAAAATATAAAAACATTAACAAAAATGTAAGTAAAAGTTTTTGGTTGGTTTCGGTTTGGTAGAGGTGTTCATTGTAAGTTGTTGATTAGTTAGCGAAAAAATCTCTTTTTTTAAGTCTGGCATCAGACTTGTAATAAGAGGGGCAAGAGCGTTTTCGTAGCTACTTTTTTAACAGCTTTGCTTGTGCAGAGTGCAGACATAATCTTACAGGAGGATTACAGTGAACGAAAAAACGAAGTACAGAAAGTATTGGGGGATGGCCGCTTTTATAGGTGCCTCCGCTGTAGCCGTTCCGGCCATAGCAGAAGAAGCAAGTGTTGGCGACACTGTGATTCAGTTAGCCTATTCAATAGATACATTTTACTTTTTGATGTCCGGTGCGCTGGTTATGTGGATGGCAGCAGGATTTTCAATGCTTGAAGCAGGTCTTGTCCGTAGTAAAAATACCGTTGAGATTTTAACTAAAAACGTTGCTCTCTATTCTATCGCCTGTCTTATGTATATGGTTGTTGGTTACAACATCATGTACGGCGATGCCATAAGCAGTTTTATACCGGGCCTGAGCTTCTTGCTTGGTGCAGACAACACTGTGGATGAGGTCTTAAAGAGTGGTGGTGAAACATACTACTCTAATATGTCCGACTTTTTCTTTCAGGTTGTATTTGTGGCCACCGCCATGTCAATTGTTTCAGGTGCTGTCGCAGAACGTATGAAATTATGGGCATTCCTTGCCTTTGCAGTAGTTATGACCGGTTTTATCTACCCGGTTCAGGGATATTGGAAGTGGGGCGGAGGTTTTCTTGATGCCCTTGGTTTTCTAGACTTTGCAGGTTCTGGTGTTGTTCATCTCTGTGGTGCGGCAGCAGCCCTTGCTGGAGTTCTGCTGCTCGGTGCACGATCTGGAAAATACTCAGGTGGTAAAATAAAAGCGATACCAGGTTCTAACCTGCCCCTTGCAACACTTGGTACTTTTATCCTTTGGCTCGGATGGTTTGGGTTTAATGGCGGATCAGAGCTAAAAATTAGTAATATTGAAGAAGCCAATGCGGTATCAATGATCTTCGTAAACACAAACACCGCAGCGGCTGGTGGTCTTGTGGCCGCACTTCTCCTCTCGCAGCTTTGGTTTGGTAAGGCTGATTTGACAATGGTTTTAAATGGCGCTCTTGCAGGCCTTGTAGCGATAACCGCAGAACCACTTACCCCTAGCCCGCTTGTAGCGACCCTGGTAGGTGCTGTTGCCGGTGTACTTGTAGTCTTTGCAATTGTGACAATTGATAAGCTTAAAATTGATGATCCGGTCGGTGCTATCTCTGTTCACGGTGTGTGTGGTATCTGGGGACTTATAGCAGTAGCTTTCACTAACCCTGATGGGTCTCTGGTTGCACAGTTAATTGGAATTGTAGTGATCTTCGCATGGGTATTTGGAACAAGCTTTGTCATGTGGTTAATCCTGAAGGCAGTTATGGGAATTCGTGTAAGCGAAGAAGAAGAGCTTGAAGGTGTAGATGTCGCTGAATGTGGTCTAGCTGCATATCCGGAATTTACTAAAGATTGATACAGGAGAAATAACTGTGAAGAAAATAGAAGCGATTATAAAGCCGTTCAAACTTGAAGCGGTGAAAGAGGCTTTAACCGAAATTGGAATAACGGGTATGACTGTCTCAGAGGTAAAAGGTTACGGAAGACAGAAGGGCCACAAGGAGATGTATAGAGGCGCAGAGTACAATGTAGACTTTAATCCAAAGCTCAAGATTGAGTTGGTCCTTGCGGCTGATCAGGTTGAAAAGGTTGTTGAAGCCGTACGAGAAGCTGCTAACTCTGAAAAAATTGGTGATGGTAAAATATTTGTTCTCCCGGTTGAGGATGTTATGAGAGTAAGAACCGGTGAAAGAGGTGAAGAAGCAATTTAAAGAGTCCCCTCCAGCTTTTCGGAGCAGAGATGTAACCCTGTTTTTGCCAGGACAGGTCTGAGTAGTTCCGAAAAGTGTTGTTCGTAGTAAAAAAACCTCCTATCACATGCAATGTGTGAAAGGAGGTTTTTTTATGTTAAAAGTGTCACTGTTAATGATAATTATTCTTGACAATTGATATAAGCTTTAAGTATTTTAACACTTTGTTTGAATAGATGAGGGCAAGGTGTATACTGAGTCATAGAGATGGGTATAATTGTAGTACCTCAATTACTGATCTTCACATTCACCATTATAGAGGTAGTTGTCATGGTAGTGAATTATCCGTTACGCGTCTTCAGGTTTTACCGTGACGGTTTTAAGCGAATGACCGTTGGTAAGACGCTGTGGAAAATTATTTTGATAAAACTGTTTGTAATGTTTGCTGTATTGAAAATATTCTTTTTTCCAAATTATCTGAAAACAAATTTTTCAACTGATCAACAAAGGGCCGACCATGTCATCGAACAGCTGACGGGATCGGTAGAAAATAATTAAATAGGGAGGATGTTGTAATGGGTGAAATAGATCTGGCCACAGTAAACTGGGCGAGGGCACAGTTTACTCTGACCGCGATGTATCACTGGCTGTTTGTCCCGATTACCTTGGGGCTGTCGTTTCTGTGTGCGTTTTTTGAAACGATTTATGTACGCACAGGGAAGCAGGAATGGAAGAATCTAACAAAATTCTGGATGACTCTCTTTGGAGTTAACTTTGCCATTGGGGTTGCAACCGGAATTATAATGGAATTTGAGTTTGGAACCAACTGGTCCAACTATTCCTGGATGGTTGGTGACATCTTCGGCGCACCCCTTGCTATTGAGGGAATCGTCGCGTTTTTCCTTGAGGCAACATTTTTTGCCGTAATGTTTTTTGGTTGGGAGCGTGCGTCCAAAGGATTCCACCTGTTCTCCACCTGGATGGTTGCAATCGGCTCAAATCTTTCCGCACTCTGGATTCTTGTGGCCAACGGCTGGATGCAGTTTCCCGTGGGAATGGCATTTAATCCAGAATCAGCACGTTTTGAAATGCAGAATATATGGGAGGTTATCTTCTCCCCGGTGGCGGTTGCAAAGTTCACCCACACCACCACTTCAAGCTTTGTTGTTGGATCTTGTTTTGTCATCACCGTCTCCTGCTGGTATCTGCTTAAAGGACGACATGTTGATATGGCAAAAAAATCCATTGCGGTGGCTTCTGTTTTTGGTCTGATTGCAGGTATTGCAACTGCTGTGACCGGTGATGAGTCTGCCTATGCCAACGGTCACGTTCAGCCAATGAAGATGGCTGCCTATGAGGGGCTCTATGAGGGCTCTAAGGGTGCTGATATAGTTGCTTTAGGTATGCTGACTCCCGGTAAGAAACTAGGTGATGGTCAGGAACCGTTTTCTTTTGAGATTGCTATCCCTAAGGGTTTGTCGCTTCTGGCTAAGCGTGAGTTGAACGCCTTTGTACCGGGTATTAAAGACCTCGTATATGGAAATGAAGCAGAAGGGATTATGCCTGCTTCAGAGAAGATTGCAAAAGGTAAACTTGCCATAGCAGATCTTGCTGCATACAAGGCAGCAATAGCTGACGGAGACGAGACCGCTAAGGCCGAATCTCTGGCCCGTTTTACTGAGAATCAGCCGTATATGGGTTTTGGATATATGGACAGCCCCGAAGAGATTGTACCTCCGGTTGCTTCAACCTACTATTCCTTCCATTATATGGTGTATGCAGGGTCTGCTATTTTACTTCTGATGCTGCTCCTGCTCCGCTCAACCTTAAAAGATACGCTTACTGATCAGAAGTGGCTACAGTCTTTGGGCTTTCTCTCTTTTTTTGGAATGCTACTCGCCTCTGAGTTTGGTTGGGTTGTGGCTGAGGTTGGTCGTCAGCCTTGGGCCATTCAGGATATGCTCCCTGTGAAGATGGCAACCACCAATATTGCAGCGGGACATGTGGCTACAACTTTTTTCATCTTCCTGGCACTCTTTACAATTTTGATGATTGCAGAGGTGAAGATTATGCTGAAACAAATCTCAATTGGTCCGGAGGGCGTCTAACATGATCGGTAATCTCGATATAACTATACTGCAGCAGATCTGGTGGATTATCTGCTCGCTGGTAGGATCTCTTTTTCTCTTTCTTAACTTTGTTCAAGGGGGGCAGACCCTCCTTTGGCAGGTTGCGAAAAGTGAAACAGAAAAATCACTGGTCATTAACTCTCTTGGGCGTAAGTGGGAGCTGACCTTCACAACACTGGTTCTTTTTGGTGGGGCACTGTTTGCAGCTTTTCCACTCTTTTATGCCACAAGTTTTGGTGGTGCCTACTGGGTGTGGATGCTCATCCTCTTCACCTTTATCGTTCAGGCAGTAAGTTATGAATACCGCAAGAAGCCGAACAATTTTCTAGGTGAGAAGACCTACGAACTGTTTCTCTTCATAAATGGATCCGTTGGTGTCCTTTTAATTGGTGCTGCAATCGGTACATTTTTTACAGGTTCTAACTTTACTCTTAATGAGTACAACAATGTGACCTGGACCTCTGAACTACGTGGTGTCGAAGCAGCCTTTTCCTTCTTTAATCTTTCCATGGGATTATTTCTGGTTTTTAACGCCAGGACGCTGGGTGCCATGTACCTTGTAAACAACATTAATTTTGATGGTGTTCCTGAGTTGGAAGTACGTCTAAGAAAGGCATGTCTGCAAAGCTTTCTCTGCTCCCTGCCGTTCTTGCTCTATATCGTTGGAGCCCTCGTCTTCATGGATGGTTATGGTACCGATGCAGATGGTGTTGTCTCTATGGTTGCTAATAAGTACATTGGCAATTTGCTTGCTATGCCGATTGTTCTTGGTCTGTTGCTGGTAGGTTTGGTTTTGGTAATTATTGGAGTGACGAGAACCGGTCTTGGTAATGGAACCAGTGGTATCTGGTTTGGTGGTCTTGGAACAGTTCTGGTGGGGCTTGCTATTTTGTTCACTGCAGCTTTCAACGGCACCGCATTCTATCCATCAAAAGTTGATCTGCAATCAAGTCTGACCATCTACAATGCATCATCGAGTCACTACACTCTCACCGCCATGACCTATGTGGCTTTGGTTATCCCTTTTGTTCTTGGATACATTGTCTATGTTTGGCGAGTGATGGATTTTAGAAAGATTGATGCTAATGATCTAGCTGATAAAAAAGCGTATTAATAACTGTAATGAGGTGTTGTTATGATGAACGCAGTGTTGCTCATAGGTTGGGTCGTAGTAATTGTTGCCACCTATAAACTCTCAGTTGTTGTTTTGGAAAAAACAGACTTACTGTAATGTAAGTTAAGAGTTATAGCGTACACCCCACAAGGGGGTATAGGTGCCTTGTGGGTCAATTAAAGCCCTTAATTAAAATATAATCTCCAGGTTTCCTGTTTTTTTATGACAGGTCTTTAGGAGAAAGGCACTAAAAAGCCCCCTGTCTTCTCGCAAAGAAGACAGGGGGCTTTTTTATTTAAACTTGGCTGGTTAAGATGTTCTGTGAGCAATCTTTGTTCAAGATGATCTGATCAGAAGAGAAGCCAGATAAGTTGGAGGGAGATAAGAGCGTAGATGCCGGCAATGACATCATCCATCATGATACCTATTCCACCATGGATACGCTGGTCAAACCATGATACTGGGAAGGGTTTGAAGATATCGAAAATCCTAAAAAGTACAAAACCAAGCAGCCAGGCGGCTGGGTGTGCTGGAGCTGCAAAGAGTGTAATAAACATCCCGAGTATTTCGTCGATGACGATACAGCCAGCATCAGGGCTGTCGAGGATTTTTTCGGCGGAGCCTGAAACGAAAAATCCGAGAATAAATACAGCTACAAGCACGAGCAGGTAGCTTCCCATTGGTAAATCCTTAATGAAAAACCATGGTATAAAGGCTGCAAGAGAGCCCCAAGTGCCTGGCGCTTTTTTCATTTTACCGGCGTAGAGCCCTGTGGCAATTGCCATGATAAGATGGTTCATCTGTGTACATCCTTATATGTTTGAACGGCGTGGTACACTTCCTGAAGTGACACCTTAAATTTTTCAGCTATTTTCCGGCATTCTTCGTATTCAGGGTAAATCGTAATTCTGTCTGTTCCGGTGACCTCTTTGGCGAGAATCTTTCCCCATTCTGTCTCAACAAAAATCTGTTTTCGGCCTAAAGTGCGTCTCGATTCAGTTCTGAAACGAAGTCCTATGGCAGAGGTTTCGTTAAAAATTGTTTCCTGGACCTGGGGGCGAAAGGCGGGAGTAGTAATAACCTGTAGGGTATAACCGGGGCGTCCCTTTTTCATCTGAATCGGAGTGAGTGTTACATCTAATGCGCCTCGCTGAAACAGAAGATCGCAAAGATAAGGAAAACCCTCACTGCGCCAGTCATCAAGGTTGGTTTCAATGACTTCAACCTCCTGTTTCTCTTCCACCTGCTGCTCCTTTCCAATGATGAGGCGGAGAAGGTTTGGCTGTCCATTTTTGAGTTGCTGGCTTCCAGCTCCATAACCGGTTTTTTCAACAGTCATGGGTGGAAGTGGACCAAAAGAATCAGCAAGACCTGTAGCAAGGGCGGCGCCGGTTGGAGTTACGAGTTCCTGGTCGAGATCAATCCCATAGGTTGGAATCCCCTGAAGCAGTTCACATACCGCAGGAGCTGGCAGGGGTAGTCTGCCATGATCACATTCCACAAAACCGTGTCCGCTTGGAAGTGGAGAGCAGACTATTTTTTCTATGCCGAGGTAATCGAAACCAATGACAGCACCAACTATGTCGACGATGGTGTCAAGAGCCCCTACTTCATGGAAGTGAACCTTTTCAAGTTCGATGCCGTGGACCCTGGCTTCAGCTCTGCCGAGTAGATCAAAAATATGCAGGGAACGATTAACAATCTTCTGGTTGAGTCCGCTCTTTGCAAGAAGCGCGCTTATGGTGGGCAGTGTCCGCAGATCCTGACGTTTGGTCTGGTCGATAGTGACCTTGCAGCCGCTGATTGAACAGTCTTTATGGTCAGCTGCTGAAAATTCCAAACCTGGTAGTTGTAACTTCGACAGCTCCAGGCGGAGATAGTTCTGGTCAAGACCGCAGTGGATGAGAGCGCCAAGAAGCATGTCCCCACTGATGCCGGAGAAACAGTCCAGATAGGCTGTTGTATTCTTCATAAAATGCTGTGAATGGATATGTTCTAAAGACTAGCTTAAAAGAGTTCCGTGCCGGGTGCAAGCTCACAGCCACAGAGATACGCCTCTACAGTCATGCGCTTTTTACCCTCTGGTTGTATTTCACGAATGAGGAGGCAGTTGTTGCCGCAGGCAACTAAGATACCCCGTTTGTCAGCCTGAATGACGGTGCCAGGCACTTCATCTGCATCCTTATGGACTTCCTCAGGGCTAAAAATGCGCAGTCGTTTTCCATCTAAGAAACAGAAAGCGGTGGGCCATGGGTCTAATCCCCGTATAAGACCTTCAATTTCCCCTGCGTCTTTATTCCAGTCAATACAGCCGTCATCTTTTTTGAACATCGGGGCGTGGGTGGCAAGGTCATGATTCTGTGGTTTTGAGATGACGGTGCCTTCTTTCAGCCCTTTGACAGCTTTTAATAAGGTATCGCTGCCAAGTTTTGCAAGTTTTACAAAAAGAGAACCGGATGTCTCGTCCTGAGCGGGTGAAATTGCGCTAGTAACAAGGATATCACCGGTATCCATACCCTCATCCATCTGGATGATAGTGACCCCGACTTCTTCGTCTCGGTTGATTACTGACCACTGGATTGGAGCAGCACCCCGATATTTAGGGAGTAGGGAGCCATGGACGTTAATGCAGCCCATGGGGGCAAGTTCCAGGATCGATGTGGGTAGAATTCTTCCGTAGGCTGCAACAACAAAGAGATCCGGCTGGTAGGTAAGCAGACCGTTTCGGAACTCTTCGGTTTTAATCTTAGTGGGCTGCAGGACTGGAATGTCTGCATTTTCGGCTATAACCTTCGTAGGGGGCGGGGCGAGTTTCTTTCCACGTCCTTTTGCTCTGTCAGGTTGAGTAACAACTGCAACCACGTCATCAGGTCCATCAATGAGTGCTTGTAAGGTTGCTGCTGCAAATTCAGGTGTACCCATGAAGATAATGCGTAGCGGTTGCGTCGACATTTGTGCTCCTCTTACTGTTTTAGCCACTTTTTAACTTTCTTCTTGTACAGGCTTCGCTTCAAGGTGCTGAGGTGATCGAGAAAGAGTATGCCGTTTAAATGATCAATCTCATGTTGGAGGACAACAGCAAAACGATCTTCCGTTGTAAGTTCGTGGGATTTTCCTTCAAGATCCTGATAGTGAACTGTGATTTGTTTATAACGATCCACATTGGCTGTTAGTTCAGGAACACTGAGACAGCCCTCTTCATCCACCTGTGCCCCTTCATGGTTGATGATTTCAGGGTTGACCATGGCCATGAATTCTTTTTCACCTTCAGGATCTTTAGTGGTATCAACAACTATTAGCTTAAGGGATTCTCCTATTTGAGGCGCCGCAAGGCCTATGCCTGGGGCGTCATACATGGTTTCACCCATGTCTGCCACAAGTTTGGCGAGGTTTTCATCAAAAACAGTGATCTTTTTTGTTTCTTTTCTCAGGACTTGTTCAGGATACTGATATATTTTTAAAATACTCATTGTATTAGTGTCTTAACTCACTTGTAGTAGGTTGATAATTGGTGCTAAAAGCCAGAACAATGTACCACAGTAGATTTAATTCCGCTACGCCTAGAAGAATAAGCACTTTTGTCGCTCTTGTTAATAGCTCGATATTACTCCCCGATTGAAGGGACTGGTAAAAAACGCAACAGAGTTGATGGGTGTTTATTACATTTTTGTTTGATTTTGTTTAATGTGCTAATGCTCGCCAAAGGCTGAATTGCCTTGACTTATAAGGGGGTTGTGTGTGAGTATGCAAGGGTAATAAATTCCATTTTTCCACCTTCCTGTGTCACCATAGAGTCGTAAGGTTACGGATTTTCAAATGCCGGGTGCCGGATTCTAAAAATAGGCTGGAAAGATTTTTTTTCTCTTTAGTTTTACCAAATATAGTCAGAATTGAGGTCGGAAAGTCTTTGGGCTGATCTTTATAGGGTTAGAGGGCTGTCCGTCGAAATGGTTCAAGATTTACAGGAGAATACGTTGATATGACAAAAGCTACAGAAAATCCGGTACCGGATGATAGGGTGGAAGATCTCGTTGCGGAGATTGACACCGGTGGTCGTAATCCAAAGGGGACTATTTCCAGAAATGTCCTCTTTTTTGTACCTCTTATCTGGACAATTTTTCAGCTGTGGTACGCTTCACCGCTACCATTCATGCTGAATTTCTTTGTGATCAACGATACTGAAGCCCGTTCGATCCACCTTGCATTTGCAGTTTTCCTGGCCTACACGGCCTTTCCAACGTTTAAAACATCTCCACGAAGGCATATACCCTATCAGGATTGGATAATAGCTTTTGTGGCTGCTTTTTGTGCTGCATATATTTTCATGTTTTATAACCAGCTTTCTGACAGACCAGGACAGCCGACAACGATGGACCTTGTTGTCTCTGTGGCGGGGCTTATCTTTTTGCTTGAGGCTACCAGAAGAGCTCTTGGACCTCCGCTTATGGTTGTTGCCGCAGTGTTCATTATCTATACCTTTGCAGGACCACATATGCCTGAAGTTATTGCTCATAAGGGAGCAAGCCTTGTGAAAGGGATGTCGCACTACTGGCTGACGACAGAAGGTGTGTATGGTGTGGCCTTGGGGGTATCCACCGGAATGGTCTTTATGTTTGTTCTCTTTGGTTCGCTGCTTGAAGCAGCGGGTGCCGGCAACTATTTCATCAGGACGGCTTTTGCGGGTCTTGGTCATTTGCGGGGTGGGCCTGCAAAAGCAGCCGTTGTTTCTTCTGCTATGACAGGCCTTGTTTCAGGTTCTTCCATTGCAAATGTTGTAACAACGGGGACGTTTACTATCCCCCTTATGAAAAAGGTTGGGTTTTCAGCGGAAAAGGCGGGGGCCGTTGAAGTTGCTTCCTCGACCAACGGTCAGTTGACTCCTCCTGTTATGGGCGCTGCAGCCTTTTTGATGGTTGAATATGTAGGTATATCGTATATCGAAGTTATTAAGCACGCCTTTCTCCCTGCTATTATTTCATACATTGCTCTCGTGTATATCGTGCACCTTGAAGCCTGTAAGATGGATCTGAAGGGGCTTCCTAAAAGGACCACTAAAACGCTGGCGCAATCACTGCTCACCTTTGTTTCCGTTATTCTAGGCCTCATTGTTATTGGTGCTGGCACCTATTACGGTCTTGGCTGGATCAAAACCCTGGCTGGCGATGCAGCTATCTGGATCATCTGTGTTCTGCTTATGGTCTCTTATCTGGCACTTATTTATATTGCCTGTAAGGTGCCTGATCTTGATGTGACCACAGAAATCAAGGAATTACCTGCTCTTGGACCCACCGCCCAGGCCGGTTATTACTACCTGCTTCCTATTGTTGTACTTATGTGGTGTCTGGTAGTCGAGAGACTATCACCAGCCCTGTCTGCATTCTGGGCGACTGTGCTGCTCATGGTCATCGTATTAACCCAGCATCCTCTTAAAGGGTTTATTAGAAAGATTCAGGGGGATGAGTATAGTTTTTCCAGGGGTTGGAACGAATTGATACTTGGAATGGTCTCAGGTGGCCGTAATATGATCGGTATTGGTGTTGCGACAGCGGCAGCCGGTATTGTTGTTGGAACTGTGACTCTCACCGGAATTGGTCTGGTTATGACCGAATTTGTAGAGTTTATCTCCGGCGGAAATCTGATGCTGATTCTTGTATTTACAGCAGTCATCAGTCTTATTCTTGGAATGGGACTACCCACCACTGCAAATTACATTGTTGTATCGACCTTGATGGCTCCAGTTATTGTGAGCCTTGGTGCACAGAATGGATTGATCGTGCCACTTATCGCAGTACATCTATTTGTCTTCTACTTTGGAATTCTGGCCGATGATACTCCGCCAGTAGGACTCGCGGCCTTTGCGGCTGCCGGGATCTCTGGAGGAGATCCCATCCGTACCGGTATTCAGGGATTTACCTATGATATCCGTACGGCAATCCTGCCGTTTATCTTTATTTTCAACAACGAACTGTTGATGATTGGTGTTGAAAACTGGTTCCATATGGCTATCGTGGTAATAGGTGCTGTTATTGCTATGCTGGTCTTTGCCGCCGCTACCCAGGGTTGGTTTGTGACAAAATCACGCTGGTGGGAAACTATCGCACTGCTGGCCATTGCCTTTACACTCTTTCGTCCCGGCTACTTCTGGGATAAATTTTATCCACCTCTGACTGAAAAAGCTCCTACTGAACTTGTACAAGTGCTTGATACGCTTGATCCCGGCTCCCAGTTACGCTTAAAACTAAAAGGCGAAAAAATGAACGGAGATGAGTACAAGATGACGGTCATGCTTAACGTGGGTGATGAGGCAACAGGTGTTGAGAAGTTGAGCGGTCTTGGTATTGAGACCAAGGATGAAGATGGAAAAGTTATCGTTGATATTGTTGGCTTTGGTAGTCCTGCAGAAAAGGCGAAGATAGACTTTGATCAGGAAATCCTTAGTATTCAGATGCCTACAGATCGACCTAATAAACAGTTGATGTTTATTCCTGCCCTTCTTTTACTGGCATTTATCTGGCGTTTACAAAAAGGGCGTGCAGCAAAACTCACGGCAGCAACGGCTTAAAAAAATCGTGGTCAGGTCAACGTACAGAGACCTGACCGTTTTTGTTAGAATTTAAGTGGTACCAAAATCTTGTAATTGACAAGTTTACCGGATATGCGAGGCACCGGAGTTGCAGACGTATAAATATACTTCAATGCTCCGGTAACAATGCAGATTCGGTGAAATTGTTCATCCCGAAGGTAGTAATATTGAGGGAAATAACACTCATAAATATATGAGTTATGGATGGAACTGTTGTGTTGTAAGCTTTTGTTTTTACATTAATAAAATTTTTCTAAAATTGCCTATGCAAGATTTAGGCGGTATGAACAATATACTGGAGAGCAGTCCATGGTAAAGAAAATACTAGTACCCATAGCTTTTTCAGATTACTCGCGAGGAATTTTAAACTATGCTGCAGATTTGGCCGCCTGTAGTGGCGCAGAACTGATTGTTGCTAATATTATAAATGAGCGGGACCTTGAAGCGGTGGATAAGATCACTTCCTATGGTTATAAGGTTGATGTTGAGCACTATGTTGAAACCATAAAAAAAGAACGTCTTGCTGAGCTGGATATCTTATTGAAAGAACTCACCTTACCCGATGACAAGGTGACCTATACCTTTTGTCTTGGGGAACCCACCCATGAGCTACTGAAGCTGGTGGTGGATCGTGATATCGATACGGTTGTTATGGGTGTAAAAAATAAGGACATCAAGCATATTTTCACTGGTTCTGTGGCTGAGAGAATGTTTCGTAAATGCCCTGTTACAGTCGTTTCATACAGGGGTGGAAAGATAGCTGAACGCCTTCGAAGACGTTTTGAAAAACAGAGGGCCAAGGGAGATTAATTCCCGGTGGCTATTTAATTCGTAGATACAAATTCGGGGCTGTTGGATGGACAATTCATTCAACAGCCTTTTTGTCTTTGATGGTGGCTATTGATTGTTGTTATTGTATGAAGAGTACGGTAGTTGTTTTGAGGTTTTTAAAATATATCACTATAAATTTAACCTATTGGAAAATAGACTATGCAAATATTGTTTCCTGTACTTGGGTATTTACTTGGGTCAATCCCTTTTGGTCTTGTGATCGGTAAACTGGTTGGTGCCGATGTCCGCAATGAAGGGAGTAAGAACATTGGTGCCACGAATGTGAGTCGAGTTCTAGGGAAAAAACTCGGTTTTCTCACCCTTATCTGTGACGGTTTGAAGAGTATAGTGCCCATGGTACTCGCCGCTCAATTTCTTCCAGAGAGTGAGAGTAAAGAACTTATAGTTGCCTGTACCGGGGTTATGGCGGTTGTAGGACACATGTTTCCTGTTTATCTTAAGTTTCGTGGTGGAAAGGGTGTGGCCACAGGGCTTGGGGTTTTTCTCTATTTATCGCCTGCTGCCATTGGTATTAGTCTGCTGGTGTTTCTTACTTCTGTTGCCCTGAGTGGATTTGTTTCTGTGGGATCCCTTCTGGCATCCGGCCTTATTCCACTGTGGCTCTATATTTTAGGCGCGTCAAAAACTACAATCATTGCCGCTATCTCTGTGGCAATACTTATCTGGATTAAACACCACGAGAATATTGGTAGGTTACTAAAAGGCCAGGAGAAGAGCTGGAAGAAGGTAAAAGAGTAGCGTAGATCCTATATATTTGGAGGTAGCAGCTATGAAAGCTATTGTTGTTAAAGCATTTGGTGGCCCGGAAGTGTTAACGGTTGTTGACCGTGATTTGTTGGAACCAGGTGAAGGTGAGGTGGTAATAGCGGTCAAAGCCATTGGTGTTAATCCTGTTGAGACCTATATTCGAGCAGGAACTTACCCAGTACTGCCAAGTTTACCATATACCCCTGGGGGGAATGTCGCCGGAACCATAGAAGCCTGTGGCCCTGGCGTGGGTTCCTGGAAGGTTGGAGACAGGGTATATAGTGCTGCCACAGTAAGTGGTGCCTATGCTGAAAACTCTGTATGCCATGTGGATACAGTATTTGCCCTGCCGGAGTCACTTTCCTTTTCTCAAGGAACAGCCTTAGGTGTTCCTGCTGCAACTGCCTGGCGTGGATTATTTATCCGGGGAAAAGCAAAAGAGGGAGAACGTTTACTCATTCATGGTGCCAGCGGTTCTGTAGGTCAGGCTGCGGTACAGCTGGCTAAGGGTGCAGGACTCACTGTCTTTGGCACTGCCGGTTCCGATGAGGGATGTTCCATAATAAAAGCTCTTGGAGCCACACCATTTAATCACAACAAGAGAGACTATGACAAGGAACTACTTAAGGCAACTGGTGGAGTCGGTTTTGATATAATCCTTGAGATGCTTGCCAATAAAAACCTTGAAATGGACTTGAATCTACTCGCACCAGACGGAAGAGTTATTATTATCGGCAGCCGTGGTCGAATTGAGATTGACCCAAGAGCAACCATGGGAAAAGAAACGGATATCAGAGGGCTCGCTCTCGCTCATGCGACAAAGGACGAACTGGTGCAAACCCATAACGGTTTGGCAGAGGCCATGGTGGCGGGAATCTTATCTCCTGCAATCAGCCGGGAACTTCCTCTGGTTGAGGCACCTTTGGCCCATGAACTCGTTATGAAGGACGGAAATGGTGGTAAGATAGTGCTGCTTCCATAGTTTTCGTCGTGCTGTATGTTCTGTTAAGGATAACACCTCTCCGCCTTACCTAAGCAGGGAGGTGTTATGGATTGAGGATTTAGTTGATACCGTTTTCTTTCATAAATGGTACATATTTGGTGTCTGTTCCTTTGATGTGATCTGTTAACCAGGTTTTTAAGAACTTCATCAGGTCAATGGAAATAGTCGGATCGCCTGAGGCCAGCTTTTTCTGATAATCAACGACCTGGCTCACAAGCCTTTTGTGAACAGCCTTGTGCTGGGTCTCTTCCTCATATCCATATTTGGCAAATAGTTTCTCTTCCATCCCAAAATGCATAACAGTGTAATCAACAAGTTCACCCATGATTTTCTCAAGCGCTGGTTGACCCTGCCTGGTTTTCATCGCCTTATGCAGATCATTGATCATTTTAACGAGCACTTTATGCTGGTCATCAACCCTCTTAACACCAATCATGAGTTTTGGTCCCCAGGGTATAAGGTCTGCAATGGATGACATTGATTGGCTTGATGTTCTTTTCCGGTTTGATTCATCAATCTTAAACTGCAGGATCATATCCTGGAGTCGATTGGCAACAGTCTGGAGTTCTTTGGAGCTATCTTCAACCTCACTGCCGTTTTGAGCGAGCTCGGTGGCTGATTGGCTGACATCAGAAATGTCCCGGGCTACACTATCTGCGACTGCGGAGCTTTGTGCGACGTTCTCGTTGACTTCTCCAATTCCCTGTGCTGCCTGGAGTACATTCTCGGAAATCTCAGATGTAGTTGCACTTTGCTCTTCAACTGAAATAGCAATATCAGCAACGATGGTGTCAACCTTATTGATGACCTCAGTAATCTGGCGAATTTCAGTTACAGTCTCTCCGGTGGAATATTGTATAGATTCTATCTTGGCACGAATTTCGCCGGTAGCGGCGGCTGTCTGGCGGGCAAGTTCCTTGATCTCGTTGGCAACAACGGCAAAACCCTTTCCAGCCTCACCTGCCCTTGCAGCTTCAATGGTTGCATTGAGGGCCAGGAGGTTGGTTTGTTCTGAGATCTCAGTGATAACCTCAGTTACCTTGCTAATTTCATCCGCGGCATTTCCTAGTGCATCTACTTTTTCCTGGGAACTACCCGCAAGATTAACCGCATCATGGGTAATTTCTCTGGCTTCCTTGGTCTTACCGGCGACGACATCGATGGACGAGGATACTTCCTCAGAGGCGGTGGCAACTATGTTTACGTTGGTAGACGCCTGCTCACTTGCGGCTGCCACGGTATTCATGTTAGAGCTCATTTCTTCTGTTGCTGCGGCAACACTGGTGGAGTGGCTGGCAACCTGTTCTGCCCCGGCTGTCATATTTTGGGATATCTCGGACAGTTCATTTGATGTGGATGAGAGTGTCACTACCTCATCACTCATATTGCCGATAATCTCACCTATTTTCGTGGACATTTCGTCCAAGGAACGGGCAAGTACGCCAAATTCATCACTGCGATGAAGATTAAGTTTTTTCGAGAAGTCTCCGTCTGCCATATTTTGAGAAAAGGAAACGGCCTGATTGAGAATTGTGACAATCATACGGCTAATGATAAGACTAAGAGCAATTCCAATAAAAAGGGAGACCGCAAAGAGGATAATGATCATCTGTTGCATTTTTCCGGAAAGCTCAATGATATAGTGTTCTATCGAGTTTACTTCTTCTTTAACGGTTGAGGCAATTGTAGCGAGCTTTTCTCGAACAATATTAAGCTCAGTTTCTGTTTTTGTAATGTAGACTTCTCTTACAGGGGCCAGGAAGGCCTCTCGGTCGCCACTATGTTGAGATATGATGTTCTTCATCTCTGTGACACTTGCATGGAGTCGTGCGTGAGGTTCTTCTATATCCTTTACCATAGCGGCAATTTCTGGAATGTCACTTACCGCCTGTTTGCGTCCCTCACCGTATAACCATTTTCCCAGCCCACATTTGGTGTGATCGTCCTGGGTTGTGAGGCTGGTTTGCTTGTCATCAATGAAGAGTTTTGCAATGGAAGCACGCCAATCGAGGTGATCAACCTCACGGGTAGCCATCTCTTCCATGACGACGAGGTATTTTTGTTCCTGCTGGACTTCTCCGGAGAAGGTGTGAAAACCATACCAGCTAAAGCCGCCTATTACAGCAAGGAAGATGAGGATAAGGCCAAAACCAATACCTAGTTTAGTGTTGATCGATAGATTTTTCCAACTCATAAGTGCCCCTTCATTTATATTTTTAAATACAGTTGTCAGCGGAATGATACAATGGATTTGACCTACAAATGTAGTATATCTTCGCAGGATATGAAAAATCAAATTTCAGGGTGTTTTTTTTAGACAATAGTGTGGAACTAACCGATTTATTACAGATAACGGACGGCTAAATGTTCGGTAAAAAACAGATAAGAATTGATTTTGAAGTCCGGTTTTAGAACTGGTTGACCGAACAGACCATATACTCTATTATGCTCGGGTCTTAAGTTTCTAATCCAAATTCTCTGTTTCTCTTTATTTTATCGATGATTTTCTGGGTTAGGTTGGTAGTGGAATGTATTCAAATTTTATCTATGGGGAGGATGTATGAAAATTCGTTCTATGCTGTTGACAGTTTTAGTATGCCTGTGTCTTGTTCCAGGACTCGCGCTTGCTGGTGGCAAGTATAAAAAAGAGTATAAAATGAGTGTGGTGGTTGGACCAAAATTGCCATGGGGTGCTGGTGCCACTGCTTTTGCTGACCTTGTTCGTGAGCGTACCGAAGGTAGAATAAATATTAAGGTGTATACCTCTTCTGCTCTCATGGCTGGAAAGCAGACCAATGAATTTCTCCTGCACCGCCAAGGGGTTGCTGATTTCTGTTTTGCCTCGACCATTAACTGGTCTACGACTATAAAGCCTCTTAATCTTTTTAACCTTCCATTTTTTTTCCCGGACTATAAGGCGCTCGATGCTGTAACCGGTGGTGAGGTTGGTCAGGAATTGACTGATATGCTCAGTAAAAAGGGTGTAACGGTTCTTGCCTGGGGTGAAAATGGATTTAGAGAGATAACCAATTCAAAAAGGGCTATCAAGACTCCTGCTGACCTTGAGGGTATGAAAATCCGCGTTGTTGGTACACCTATCTTTATCGAAACCATGAAGGCCCTTGGTGGAAATCCTGTGAATATGAACTGGGGAGACGCCCAGGTAGCCTTCCAGCAAGGTGTTGTTGACGGACAGGAAAATCCAGTGGTCGCTATTGAAATCCCGGTTAAAATCTGGCAGTTCCACAATCATGCGACCATCTGGCGCTATGTGATTGATCCACTCATGCTCACCGTAAATAATAAGGTTATGGCAAGCTTTACCCCTGAAGATCAGGAGATCATCAAGCAGGCTGCAATTGAGGCGGCCACCGCACAGCGTGCAGTTGTTCGTAAAGGGCTTATTCCGCCAGATTTAAGTGCCCTTGAGACCCTTCGCTCAAATGGCATGGAAGTAGTTGAGCTAAGCCAGGAAGACCGGGAAGTATTCAGGGCTAAAACCACTGCTGTTTATGAGAAGTGGACGGATGTTATTGGTGCAGATCTGGTGAAGAAGGCTGCTGCAGCCATAGAAGGATCACGTTAATTTTTTTATCGGGAAGCGTTGCTTCCCGATAACGTCTCAATTGTTTCGCTGCAATGCACAAATGGAGCTGTAAGGAGAGGATAGGTTGTTTAATCTACACTGGATAACTGAGCATCTGGAAGAGATGCTCGGTGCATCACTGCTGGCCGTGATGGCATGTCTTGCCTTTGCAAATGTTATCACACGATATATTTTTCAGTATCCCTTAGCGTTTACTGAAGAGCTGGAGGTTAATGCCCTGGTATGGCTGACCATGTTTGGTACTGCTTCCGCCTTTAGAAGGCGCAAGCATCTCAGCATGCTCTATTTCCAGGATAAACTTCCTGAATGGATACGAAACCTTCTTAAGGTTTGTATTCCCCTTCTTGGCATTGGTCTGTTTTCAAGCCTTGGTTATCTTGGTTATTTACAAATTGTCGATGAGAGGATTCTTGAAATAACCTCGGAATCCCTCGGTGTTTCCCAGTGGCTGTACACAATTTGTATTCCCATCGGTTGTAGTCTCATTGTCTTTCGAATTATTCAGGCAAGTGTGCGTGATATAAAGGAGAAAGGATAATGGGTATTGCACTGTTTCTTGGTTTTTTTGTCCTTTTGCTCCTGGGAGTTCCCATCGCAATTTCCATTGCGGTTCCCTCTTTTCTCGTCATTTGGGGAGCGGATCTTGGGGTTCCCGTAATAGCGCCAAACTTTTTTGCAGGAATTGCAAAATTCCCCCTGCTTGCAATCCCGCTATTTATTCTTGCAGGTTTTATTCTTGAACGCTGTGGTATTTCCCAGCGAATCATTCGTTTTGCAAACATTTTAGTTGGTCGGCGTAAGGGTGGGCTTGCTATTGTGGCCATAGGCGTCTGTGTGTTTTTTGGCGGTGTCTCCGGTTCAGGGCCTGCTGATTCTGCAGCCATCGGAGCGATATTGATTCCCGCAATGTTCGCTCAAGGCTACAGCAAGGGCTATAGCGCAGCACTTATCGCAGCAGCTGGGTCAACTGCCATTATTGTACCACCGTCCATCGCACTCATAATCTACGGGGCCATAACCAATACCTCTGTTCCAGCTCTTTTTGCAGCTGGTGCGATTCCGGGGGTTCTGGCAGGGTTGTCGCTGCTCATTCCAGCAATCTGGATTGCCAGAAAACGCGGTTATGGTTCGGAACAGGAGGGCGAAAATGATATCAGCCTTGGAGAGTCTTTTCGTGAGGCGTTCTGGGGCTTACTTGCACCAGTAATCATCCTGGGTGGCCTCTATGGAGGGATCTTTACTCCCACAGAAGCCGCTGTCGTTGCCGTGTTTTATAGTCTTTTTCTTGGGGTTATTATCTATCGGACGCTCAACCTGAAAAAGATCTACGATATTCTTGTGGATGCAAGTGAGGCCTCAGCCATTGTGATGCTTATTGTGGCCTTTGCGGGTCTTTTCTCCTGGGCAGGTTCAACCATTGGAATTCTGGATTCCATGGCGGGACTGGTCATGGGAATAAGCGACAACGAATGGGTTGTTCTTATTGTTATCAACCTGCTTATTTTTGTAGGTGGGATGTTGATTGATGCCATATCAATTTTTTACATCTTTCTACCAATTTTCCTCCCAATAATGGAGATTTTTGGTTGGGACCCTGTCTGGTTTGGTGTGATGATGACCTTAAACCTCGCCATTGGCCAGTTCACTCCTCCGGTGGCTGTGAATCTTTATGTGACCACCCAACTGGCAAATATACGGCTTGAAGAGACCTTTAAGGCGGTCTGGCCCATGGTCATTGCCATGCTTGTAGCCTTGGTTATTGTGGTTATTTTTCCATCCCTTTCTCTTTTTATTCCAAAGTTCTTCGGTCTTATGTAAAGATACAGTCATCAACCTTCCAACTGTCACCCCAGTTGATGGTTGATGACTGTTGTGTTCATTGATTTCACTGTGAGTGTTTTTTGATATAAAGGAGTATCACGTGCTCAGGGAAAAACTAATTCAGCGTATGGATGATGAGGGTTTTGATGGGATTGCACTTAATGCAGGACCAAGCTTAACGTATCTCACAGGTTTGCATTTTCACCTTATGGAGCGGCCTGTCGTTATTGTTTTTCACCGTACTGCACCACCCACTATTATTTTGCCGGAGTTGGAAAAGGCAAAGCTTGATAATCTACAGTTTGAGGCCCGAGTATTCGCCTATGGGGAAGATCCTGAGGGCTGGGGGAGTGTATTTAAAAAGGCTCTCCACGATCTGCCCTTTGAAGGTGGCAGGATCGGGATAGAACCCAGGCAGTTGAGATTTCTGGAGTATGATCTTCTCAAAAAAGCTCTGCCAGAAGGTGACTGGGTGGATGGATCTTCGCTTATTGCAGAGCTACGATCAATAAAGGGTTCAGAAGAAATCACCAGTATGACTAAGGCTGTTCATATTGCTGAAAATGCACTTGAGGCAACCCTTCCTCTTATTGGTGAAGGGGTTGAAGAACGAGAAATCGCCGCTGAACTTTTCTTACAGCTCATTAAACATGGATCACAGTCTGATCTGCCATTTGCCCCAATTGTGGCTGCAGGTCCAAATAGTGCCAATCCACACTCAACCCCTAGTGCAAGAAAACTACAGAGTGGGGATCTGCTCATTATTGACTGGGGTGCTCGATATAACGGCTATGCCTCTGATCTGACTCGGACCTTTGGTATTGGAGAACTCGATGAAACCGCAAAAGAGATCCATCACCTTGTCCGCATGGCTAATAGGGCAGGACGTCAGGCAGGCTGTGTCAGAAGTTCTTGCGCAGCGGTAGATCGGGCAGCGAGGACTGTTATAGAGGCAGGTGGATATGGCGAATTCTTTACCCACAGAACCGGACACGGTATTGGCCTTGAATGCCATGAAGAACCGTATATGAGAGGCGATAACGAACAGCAACTTCTCGCGGGCATGACCTATACTGTGGAGCCTGGTATTTATCTCAAGGGTAACAACGGCGTACGTATCGAAGATGACGTTCTCATCACTGATAAAGGTGCGGTATCATTGTCCACCATGACACGGGAATTACGCTATTTGTAGATGCGAGAAACGAAATCTTTTCTGTCCAGATTTCATCAACACCTATCTTTTGGCGTTATCTCAATAGATACCAGCAGGGTGGCCACAGGACAGGCGAAATTAAAAAATCACTGAATTATCCTCGGGATCAAAATCGTCTACAGGGGATTCAGGCTCATCTCCTCCGGGGGCTAAGTCCAGATCTGCATCATTTTGTTCTGTGGAAATGTCAGTGTCGACTGCTGTCGTCCAGTCCTCACCTGCTGCCGTTGCTGAGAACTCGTCATCTTCAGTGACCTCCAGGGTCCAGTCAGATGAGGTTGTAGTATGACTGTTGTCAAACTCGTCAATGTTGTTCTTTTTTGATGCTTGTTTAGTGAAGGCTGGGTTGTCTTCGTCTACCCCGTCCTCATCGTTGCCATGTCCGCGATCTTCGTGGTCTGTACTGTTTTTACCTGTTGTCTTCTCTGAATTATTATCCTTTGCTGTTGATGGGTTCGCCTGGTCCGCAGCTAATGAATCTTCAGGACTAAGAGTTTCTGAAAGGTTTATTGAACTGGAATTGTCTGCGCTTTCCTCTGTTTCTAGATCGTCTGTGCTGTTGTCTTTTGAAGCTTGCTTAATGAAGGCTGGGTTGTCTTCGTCTACCCCGTCCTCATCGTTGCCGTGTCCACGGTTCTCATGGTCTGCACTGTTGTTTATCTTTGCCTGTTCTGAACTATTCCCATTTGTTGTTGATGAATCAGGTTGGTCCTCTGTCAAAGAATCCTCTGGGGTAGACGTTCCAGAAAGGTTTTCTGTAGCGGAGTTGTCGCTGTTTTCAGGAGTGGGGGTGCTGAGGTGAACACTGTTTTCAACGGAGGTCTCACCATCACTCACACTATAACTAAGCTGCAACTCCCCGTCATACTCCGGTCCGGAAGTAACCGTATATGTCCCGTCATTGTTATCGGTTATCGTTCCACTACCATCTGTTATTTCAATTGAATGTACGGTCAATTCTGTGCTGTCAATATCATCAATAACAGCCAGCAATTGATCTTCTGTTAAGGTGAGTGTACTTTTTGTTGGAGGTGTCTCAGTACGAGATGGCAATGGTTCAGCGATATCTGTGCTTAAGTCCACCGGTTCATTGGCATTATAATTTTGTAGATTCAGATCTATATGGGTCACTTCTGTGCTGCCATCACTACTTATTGTGGTGAACTCTACGTCTGTATTGATACTTTTAGATACTGTCATACCCTGGACGACATAGTTTCCCATGCCTCCAGCTGTTGTGAGTTCAAAATGGTCCACTGGGCTATCGGTTATAAAGTCATATGTTGCCTGGTTGGCAGCGTCATGATCCCCTGAGCTAAACTGTTCTTCAATGAGGTTGCCATCTTCATCAAAGGCCTTGATGTGTACCTGTGTCCAGGCGTCATTTGCTCCTGGGGACGACTCTTTAAACCAGGGCCCAATTCCATCGAGGTTGAAGGATATCTGGTTAACGTCTTCCCCCTCAACTGTGACTACCAGGCTTTCTCCCTTGCTTAGGCCATTATTATCTTTATCTCCCAGACCGGTGCCCACATGCCCGCTTTTGTTATAGACCTTTAATGTATCATCCGTACTATGGGTGGTGATTGTTGTGTCTCCATCTGTGTATGAAAAGGTATTGTTATCCACCTTTTCACCCCAGTCAGATAACTGTGCCTTACCATCAAATGTGCCTACCTGAATATCTCTGGTCTGATCAGTTATAGCATTTTTATCGGGAACAAAACGAACATCACTGTCGGCGTTATATTCCTGACCGATTTCCATAGTTTGCCACTTATCTTCTACCATCACTTCAACGACACCAAAATCGGGCGGGGTGTCGAGGCGAATGACAGGGTCAGGAAGGATTTCAACCTCAGGTTCCTCCACGTCCATTGTAAAAAAGAGAGGCTTGGTTGATACAGGGGAATCATTTACGGCAGTTACATCTATGGTGCCAGATGTAGCGACGGTTTCTCTACCATCGGAGACATCGTAGGTGAAGTTGAGCTGTCCATTATAGTTTTCTTCAGGTGTGACGGTATAGGTCCCGTCTCCATTGTCCTGGAGAGCACCACCATCCACGGTAAGGTTGGAAACAGAGAGCTGATCCCCATCAATATCTGACGCGTTTTTCAGGAGCTGTTCTTCGGTAATTATTATTGCCTGGTCTTCATCGGTAGTAAATGAGATTTGCTCGCCAACCTCAGGGCCATCGTTAACTGCAGTGACATCCAGCGTTGCTGTGGCAGAGTCTACCGTTTCACCATCGGTTACAGAGAACTGGAGTGGTACATCATTTCCATTAAAGTTCTCAGCTGGATTAAAGGTGTATGTTCCATCCTGATTATCAGTCAGGGTGCCAAATTCTTCAGAAACAGTAACTTCAGTAATGGAAAGATTGTCTCCATCTACATCAGAAGCGTTGGCTAGAAGGTCTTCGGCTGAGAAGACGAGGGAGCTATCTTCAGCAGTTGCTCCTAAATCAATGTCCTCAACAACAACCGCATCGTTTACAGCCGTAACATCTAAAGTGCCAGATGTAGAAATTGTCTCGGTACCATCGGAGACATCGTATGTGAAGTTGAGCTGACCATTATAGTTTTCTTCAGGTGTGACGGTATAGGTCCCGTCTCCATTGTCCTGGAGAGCACCACCATCCACGGTAAGGTTGGAAACAGAGAGCTGATCCCCATCAATATCTGACGCGTTTTTCAGGAGCTGTTCTTCGGTAATTATTATTGCCTGGTCTTCATCGGTAGTAAATGAGATTTGCTCGCCAACCTCAGGGCCATCGTTAACTGCAGTGACATCCAGCGTTGCTGTGGCAGAGTCTACCGTTTCACCATCGGTTACAGAGAACTGGAGTGGTACATCATTTCCATTAAAGTTCTCAGCTGGATTAAAGGTGTATGTTCCATCCTGATTATCAGTCAGGGTGCCAAATTCTTCAGAAACAGTAACTTCAGTAATGGAAAGATTGTCTCCATCTACATCAGAAGCGTTGGCTAGAAGGTCTTCGGCTGAGAAGACGAGGGAGCTATCTTCAGCAGTTGCTCCTAAATCAATGTCCTCAACAACAACCGCATCGTTTACAGCCGTAACATCTAAAGTGCCAGATGTAGAAATTGTCTCGGTACCATCGGAGACATCGTATGTGAAGTTGAGCTGACCATTATAGTTTTCATTAGGAGTTAGTGTATAGGTCCCGTCTCCATTGTCCTGGAGAGCACCACCATCCACGGTAAGGTTGGAAACAGAGAGCTGATCCCCATCAATATCTGACGCGTTTTGCAGGAGCTGTTCTTCGGTAATTATTATTGCCTGGTCTTCATCGGTAGTTAATGAGATTTGCTCGCCAACCTCAGGGCCATCGTTAACTGCAGTGACATCCAGCGTTGCTGTGGCAGAGTCTACCGTCTCTCCATCGGTTACAGAGAACTGGAGTGGGACATCATCTCCACTAAAATTCTCAGTTGGATTAAAGGTGTATGTTCCATCCTGATTATCAGTCAGGGTTCCAAACTCTTCAGAAACAGTAACTTCAGTAATGGAAAGATTGTCTCCATCAACATCAGAAGCGTTGGCTAGAAGGTCTTTGGCTGAGAAGACGAGGGAGCTATCTTCAGCAGTTGCACCTAAATCAATGTCCTCAACAACAACCGCATCATTTACGGCAGCTACATTTATGGAACCAGATGTTGAAATAGTCTCAGTACCATCAGAGACATCGTATGTGAAGTTGAGCTGACCATTATAGTTTTCTTCAGGTGTGACGGTATAGGTCCCGTCTCCATTGTCCTGGAGAGCACCACCATCCACGGTAAGGTTGGAAACAGAGAGCTGATCCCCATCAATATCTGACGCGTTTTGCAGGAGCTGTTCTTCGGAAATTATTATTGCCTGGTCTTCATCGGTAGTAAATGAGATTTGCTCGCCAACCTCAGGGCCATCGTTGACTGCAGTGACATCCAGCGTTGCTGTGGCTGAGTCTACCGTCTCACCATCGGTCACAGAGAACTGGAGTGGTACATCATCTCCATGGAAGTTCTCAGCTGGATTAAAGGTGTATGTTCCATCCTGATTATCTGTCAGGGTGCCAAACTCTTCAGAAACAGTAACTTCAGTAATGGAAAGATTGTCTCCATCAACATCAGAAGCGTTGGCTAGAAGGTCTTTGGCTGAGAAGACGAGGGAGCTATCTTCAGCAGTTGCTCCTAAATCAACGTCCTCCGCAATAACCGCATCATTTACGGCAGCTACATTTATGGAACCAGATGTTGAAATAGTCTCAGTACCATCAGAGACATCGTATGTGAAGTTGAGCTGACCATTATAGTTTTCTTCAGGTGTGACGGTATAGGTCCCGTCTCCATTGTCCTGGAGAGCACCACCATCCACGGTAAGGTTGGAAAC
Organism: Desulforhopalus glucosivorans; assembly: GCF_054397165.1. NCBI lineage: Bacteria > Pseudomonadati > Thermodesulfobacteriota > Desulfobulbia > Desulfobulbales > Desulfocapsaceae > Desulforhopalus > Desulforhopalus glucosivorans. Next base: position 4,199,917 of record NZ_AP044854.1, on the reverse strand, counting down.
AGAGAGCTGATCCCCATCAATATCTGACGCGTTTTGCAGGAGCTGTTCTTCGGAAATTATTATTGCCTGGTCTTCATCGGTAGTAAATGAGATTTGCTCGCCAACCTCAGGGCCATCGTTGACTGCAGTGACATCCAGCGTTGCTGTGGCTGAGTCTACCGTCTCACCATCGGTCACAGAGAACTGGAGTGGTACATCATCTCCATGGAAGTTCTCAGCTGGATTAAAGGTGTATGTTCCATCCTGATTATCTGTCAGGGTGCCAAACTCTTCAGAAACAGTAACTTCAGTAATGGAAAGATTGTCTCCATCAACATCAGAAGCGTTGGCTAGAAGGTCTTTGGCTGAGAAGACGAGGGAGCTATCTTCAGCAGTTGCTCCTAAATCAACGTCCTCCGCAATAACCGCATCGTTTACGGCCGTTACATCTATGGTGCCAGATGTAGCGACGGTTTCTGTACCATCGGAGACATCGTATGTCAGGTTGAGCTGACCATTATAGTTTTCTTCAGGTGTGACGGTATAGGTCCCGTCTCCATTGTCCTGGAGGGAACCACCATCCACGGTAAGGTTGGAAACAGAGAGCTGATCCCCATCAATATCTGACGCGTTTTGCAGGAGCTGTTCTTCGGAAATTATTATTGCCTGGTCTTCATCGGTAGTAAATGAGATTTGCTCGCCAACCTCAGGGCCATCGTTGACTGCAGTGACATCCAGCGTTGCTGTGGCTGAGTCTACCGTCTCACCATCGGTCACAGAGAACTGGAGCGGTACATCATCTCCATGGAAGTTCTCAGCTGGATTAAAGGTGTATGTTCCATCCTGATTATCTGTCAGGGTGCCAAACTCTTCAGAAACAGTAACTTCAGTAATGGAAAGATTGTCTCCATCAACATCAGAAGCGTTGGCTAGAAGGTCTTTGGCTGAGAAGACGAGGGAGCTATCTTCAGCAGTTGCACCTAAATCAATGTCCTCAACAACAACCGCATCATTTACGGCAGCTACATTTATGGAACCAGATGTAGAAATAGTCTCGGTACCATCGGAGACATCGTATGTCAGGTTGAGCTGTCCATTATAGTTTTCATTAGGAGTTAGTGTATAGGTCCCGTCTCCATTGTCCTGGAGAGCACCACCATCCACGGTAAGGTTGGAAATAGAAAGCTGATCCCCATCAATATCTGAAGCGTTTTGCAGGAGCTGTTCTTCGGTAATTATTATTGCCTGGTCTTCATCGGTAGTAAATGAGATTTGCTCGCCAACCTCAGGGCCATCGTTAACTGCAGTGACATCCAGCGTTGCTGTGGCTGAGTCTACCGTCTCACCATCGGTCACAGAGAACTGGAGTGGGACATCATTTCCATTAAAGTTCTCAGCTGGATTAAAGGTGTATGTTCCATCCTGATTATCAGTCAGGGTGCCAAATTCTTCAGAAACAGTAACTTCAGTAATGGAAAGGTTATCTCCATCACCATCAGATGCATGAGCAAGCAGCTCTTCCGCTGAGAAAACAAGTGAGCTATCTTCAGCAGTTGTTCCTAAATCAACGTCCTCCGCAATAACCGCATCGTTTACGGCCGTTACATCTATGGTGCCAGATGTAGCGACGGTTTCTGTACCATCAGAGACATCGTAGGTGAAGTTGAGCTGTCCATTATAGTTTTCTTCAGGTGTGACGGTATAGGTCCCGTCTCCATTGTCCTGGAGAGCACCACCATCCACGGTAAGGTTGGAAACAGAAAGCTGATCCCCATCAATATCTGACGCGTTTTTCAGGAGCTGTTCTTCGGTAATTATTATTGCCTGGTCTTCATCTGTTGTAAAAGAGATTTGCTCACCAATTTCAGGGCCATCGTTAACAGCAGTGACATCCAGCGTTGCTGTGGCAGAGTCTACCGTCTCACCGTCCGTTACAGAGAACTGGAGTGGGACATCATCTCCATGGAAGTTTTCTGTGGGATTAAAGGTGTATGTTCCATCCTGATTATCAGTCAGGGTGCCAAACTCTTCAGAAACAGTAACTTCAGTAATGGAAAGATTGTCTCCATCAACATCAGAAGCGTTGGCTAGAAGCTCTTCCGCTGAGAAGACGAGGGAGCTATCTTCAGCAGTTGCTCCTAAATCAACGTCCTCAACAACAACTGCATCATTTACGGCAGCTACATTTATGGAACCAGATGTAGTAATAGTCTCAGTACCATCGGAGACATCGTAGGTGAAGTTGAGCTGTCCATTATAGTTTTCTTCAGGTGTGACGGTATAGGTCCCGTCTCCATTGTCCTGGAGGGAACCGCCATCTAGGGTAAGGTTGGAAACAGAGAGCTGATCCCCATCAATATCTGACGCGTTTTGCAGGAGCTGTTCTTCGGTAATTATTATTGCCTGGTCTTCATCGGTAGAAAATGAGATTTGCTCGCCAACCTCAGGGCCATCGTTAACTGCAGTGACATCCAGCGTTGCTGTGGCAGAGTCTACCGTCTCACCGTCTGTTACAGAGAACTGGAGTGGGACATCATCTCCACTAAAATTCTCAGTTGGATTAAAGGTGTATGTTCCATCCTGATTATCAGTCAGGGTGCCAAACTCTTCAGAAACAGTAACTTCAGTAATGGAAAGATTGTCTCCATCAACATCAGAAGCGTTGGCTAGAAGGTCTTTCGCAGAAAAGATAACTGAACTATCCTCTACCGTTACACCCAGATCAACGTCCTCAACAACAACCGCATCGTTTATGGCCGTAACATCTATGGTGCCAGATGTAGCGACGGTTTCTGTACCATCGGAGACATCGTATGTGAAGTTGAGCTGACCATTATAGTTTTCATCGGGTGTGACGGTATAGGTCCCGTCTCCATTGTCCTGGAGAGCACCACCATCCACGGTAAGGTTGGAAATAGAAAGCTGATCCCCATCAATATCTGAAGCGTTTTGCAGGAGCTGCTCTTCGGTAATTATTATTGCCTGGTCTTCATCGGTAGTAAATGAGATTTGCTCGCCAACCTCAGGGCCATCGTTAACAGCAGTGACATCCAGTGTTGCTGTGGCAGAGTCTACCGTCTCACCATCGGTCACAGAGAACTGGAGTGGTACATCATCTCCATTAAAATTTTCTGTGGGATTAAAGGTGTATGTACCATCCTGATTATCTGTAAGGGTGCCAAACTCTTCAGAAACAGTAACTTCAGTAATGGAAAGATTGTCTCCATCAACATCAGAAGCGTTGGCTAGAAGGTCTTTCGCAGAAAAGATAACTGAACTATCCTCTACCGTTACACCCAGATCAACGTCCTCAACAACAACCGCATCGTTTATGGCCGTAACATCTATGGTGCCAGATGTAGCGACGGTTTCTGTACCATCGGAGACATCGTATGTGAAGTTGAGCTGACCATTATAGTTTTCATCGGGTGTGACGGTATAGGTCCCGTCTCCATTGTCCTGGAGAGCACCACCATCCACGGTAAGGTTGGAAATAGAAAGCTGATCCCCATCAATATCTGAAGCGTTTTGCAGGAGCTGCTCTTCGGTAATTATTATTGCCTGGTCTTCATCGGTAGTAAATGAGATTTGCTCGCCAACCTCAGGGCCATCGTTAACAGCAGTGACATCCAGTGTTGCTGTGGCAGAGTCTACCGTCTCACCATCGGTCACAGAGAACTGGAGTGGTACATCATCTCCATTAAAATTTTCTGTGGGATTAAAGGTGTATGTACCATCCTGATTATCTGTAAGGGTGCCAAACTCTTCAGAAACAGTAACTTCAGTAATGGAAAGATTGTCTCCATCAACATCAGAAGCGTTGGCTAGAAGGTCTTCGGCTGAGAAGACGAGGGAGCTATCTTCAGCATTTGCACCTAAATCAATGTCCTCAACAACAACCGCATCATTTACGGCAGCTACATTTATGGAGCCAGATGTTGAAATAGTCTCTGTATCATCGGAGACATCGTAGGTGAAGTTGAGCTGTCCATTATAGTTTTCTTCAGGTGTGACGGTATAGGTCCCGTCTCCATTGTCCTGGAGGGAACCGCCATCTAGGGTAAGGTTGGAAACAGAGAGCTGATCCCCATCAATATCTGACGCGTTTTGCAGGAGCTGTTCTTCGGTAATTATTATTGCCTGGTCTTCATCGGTAGTAAATGAGATTTGCTCGCCAACCTCAGGGCCATCGTTAACTGCAGTGACATCTAGCGTTGCTGTGGCAGAGTCTACCGTCTCTCCATCTGTTACAGAGAACTGGAGAGGTACATCATCTCCATTAAAATTTTCTGTGGGATTAAAGGTGTATGTTCCATCCTGATTATCAGTCAGGGTGCCAAACTCTTCAGAAACAGTAACTTCAGTAATGGAAAGATTGTCTCCATCAACATCAGATGCGTTGGCTAGAAGGTCTTCCGCAGAAAAGATAACTGAACTATCCTCTACCGTTACACCCAGGTCAACGTCCTCAACAACAACTGCATCATTTACAGCCGTAACATCTAAAGTGCCAGATGTTGAAATAGTCTCAGTACCATCGGAGACATCGTATGTGAAGTTGAGCTGACCATTATAGTTTTCATCGGGTGTGACGGTATAGGTCCCGTCTCCATTATCCTGGAGGGAGGCTCCATCCACGGTAAGGTTGGAAACAGAGAGCTGATCCCCATCAATATCTGACGCGTTTTGCAGGAGCTGTTCTTCGGTCAAAACTATTAAACCTGACTCATTTGGTTCAATAGTGAGACTGCTTGAATAGATGCTTTCAGATGCTATGGCACTGATATCTGCAAGAGGTGTGGCTGAAGTGTCAATTGTTTCTATTGAGCCAAAATCTTTGGCCTTTGAAAGTTCCTCTTGGACTTTGAGGTTCTTTTCTAATTCCTCATGAAGGTTAAGGTCGTTATCCGAATTGTGATGTCGCGTAGCCATGTGATACCTCGGGTTGTTCACTGCACCAGGGAATTCCTGCGTGAACCTGTGTTCAACTGTATGCTGCGTTATAGTGGTTGTGTCTTCTATCGTTCATGAAAGGAAGTTTGAGTTGAGGTGTAAATCGGTTTCAATAAGTATTCTATCAGCGTTTTTGTCCCTGTCTTAATGTCTGCTGACAGAGTCATTCCTGAAAAGAGTGAAAGTTCCGGTCGCCTGGCATCTATACTTTGTGGATCCAGCTCAACTAAACCCTCATAGTAGGGAGCAGATTGATCACTGGGGATGAGTGCAGAGGGAGAGATTGAGATAACCTTGCCCTCAAGCACCCCGTATCTTCTGGAATCGTAGGTGGTCAGCCGAATACGTGCCTGTTGAGCTACCTTGACATGGCCTCTATCCTTAGATGATATCTTTACCTTTGCCACGAGGGGTTGGTTTGTTGGAATTAAGGTGAGGAGGATATCACCCGCTCCAGCGACTTCTCCAGGAAAATTGAGTTGCAGGTCATGGACATAACCACTGACTGGGGCCTTGATCTCCAGAGCATCAATGGTGCTGTCGAATGACTTCATCTTATTTTCAAGGGTCATGAGTTCCGTACGGGTCTCTGTGAGCTCCTTGGCATATTGCTGTCTTGCCTGTGTTGTTTTATTGGCGATGATATTTTGTAATTCACTCCGCTTTGCCCTGAGGTTTTTCAACGTTGTTGGCACTTGTTTTAAGCCATACAATGCCTCATTATACTCTTTCTCAAGTTGAAGGAGTGTCACTCGGCTGTTGAGGCCTTTTGATTTGAGTTTTGTTCGTATCTCTAGCTCTTCTTTGACCAATTCTACTGATTTCTCAAGTTTCACTCGACTATTCTTCTGTTGCTCAATTTCCGCTGCAAGCTGCTCAATCTGATTTTTGAGCATATCTTTTTCAAGCTGGTTTTTTCTGACAGTCTGCTCGTAGAGTGTTCGTTCAGCCTCTAATAGCTCTGGGTCTTTTATTGTGGATAAGTCTGGATCATTTCCAGAGAGCAGGGCATTGAGTCGTATTGATGAGGCTCTTAATTGCAGCAGTCTATCGCGAATGGACTCCTGTTCGAAGACGGATATGACTGGATCAAGACGAATGAGGGGCTCGCCCTGTTGGACAAGTGTACCGTTTTGCACCATGACCTCGAGTACCCGACCGCCCACCAGATGCTGTACCTTAACCGCTTCTCCTGCATGAAATAGCTCACCCTCGGTGGTGGCTGTCTCGTTTATCTGCAGAAAATTTGCCCAGATGAGAAAAATGACCAGTAGAGTAAGGGCGGAAAAAATCACCTTCCTGGTCCCCATGGCACTGCCGGTTTCCCTGAGAAGGATGGAACGATCCAGGTGTCTGTTTTGGATTTTTCCAGGAAAACGCGCCTCACTGTTTTGGCTTGGTTTGTCAGTCTTTTTCATAAAGATTTTGTCTCACTGTATTTGATAGTCATAGTTCTACTCTTTCAAGGTCCCCTGAAGCTAAACGATAATGCCCATATCAAATGTGAAGGTTTTATCAGCCAACCGGGTAAATGCCGGGTGGTTGGAACTAATAAGTAGTGTCTTTTCACCCTTGAGCTTTTTCAACTCATCAATAAGCAGTTGCAGATGAGCATCTTCAAGACCAAAGGCGGGTTCATCAAAGAGTAGGATGTTTGATTTGCTGAGCAAGGTCCTGGCTATGCACAATCTTTTCTTAAATGACCCTATGTCATTAATATTCAGCCAGTCCTCCATCCTTGTCTGTATTCCTTCAGGCAGAGCATCGATGGCTGAGGTGAGACCAATGTTGTTGATGACCCTCTCAAGATCACGACCAGTTGATTCCGGGGAATAGTACGTAAGGTTTTTTTCAATGGAAGTTTGAAAGAGCACGTCATCTTCTGGGAGGTAGCCGATTGATCTGCGTAATAGGGATGGAGGCAACTGTCTAATATTGGTTCCGTCGATGGTGATGATCCCGTTTTGGGCCTCATACATCCCCATCAACAGTTTAAGTACCGTTGTTTTTCCGGCACCATCATGTCCCTGTAGGAGCACACATTCTCCGGAACGTATCGCGATGTCAGCACCAAGGAGGGCAGGGTGGTAGTCAGGGCGGTAACGGAGACTGACGTTTTTAAAGCTGATGTCACCACGAAACGTAAGGGGAAGCATCTCTGTGTCGGTCTCTTCAAGCTCCATGGCCATAAGTCGGTTGAGTTGGTCAATAGACTTTTTAATACGAACTGATTGGGAAAAGACAGAAAACCCTGTGGTGAGGGGAGATAAGATTTTCCACACCAGCATCATTGCTGCAATCAGTACTGCGGCACCATAGTGGCCCTGGAGCACTCCCACCACCCCTAAGGTGATTGTCATTGCGCCCGCAACCGAGACAATTGCCTGGGAAAAATTGTTAATGACGCTGTTAATGTTGGCGGTTTTCAGGCTATCCATGGCGGAATTGGCAGAGAGTATTTCATATTTATCCCTCCACTTCGCAGTAAGACCACTCATCCGTATTGCCCTGAACTCTGAGAAAAATTCGATGAGAAAGGCTTGCTTCTGGCTACTTGACCCTGCAGCCTCTGCATTGTTTTTCCGAATTACAGGCAGGATAGAAAGGGAAAATATCAGAAGAATCAATAGGCCGATAAGTGGGACGTAGGCAAGGTTGCCCGCCATCACGACGAGTCCAATGAAGAGCAGAATAAAAAATGGAAGGTCCATAACAGAGGTCATTCCTGCACCATCGATAAATGATCGTACAGTGTTAAAGTCTCTCATTCGTACAATTTGAGAGCCAATGGAGGCGTTTTCGGTGGCTGAGGGTTTAAAAGACAGAATTCGCTTAAACACTTGAGTTGACACGAGAAAACCCATCCTTGCTCCGAGGTGTGAGAGCAGTCTATGCCTGAAAATCCGTAAAATAAAATCAACAAGCAGAATAGTGGCTATACCAAGGCCAATGATCCAGAAGCCGTCAATGGACTCTGCCGTACTGATCTGACTATAGATTCCCATGACAATAAGAGGGGAGAGCAGAGCGGTCAGAGAGAGAAAAAATGAGAGAAGAAAGGTAAGGCTCAAATTTTTGGTGAATCTGGCAATAAAAGCTGTGAACCATTCTCGCTGTGGTTTTTCAGGATCGGTTGCCGAGGTAACGAGATTCTCAAAAAAATAAAAGGTTCCACTGTTACTGGATATATTCAGATGGGTAAAATTACTGGAGTCCCCGTCAAAACAGAAAAATCTATCGTCCTCGTTATTGATAAGTACAAAGGCCCGTTTTTCCCGGTCAATGAAAAGGCAGGGCAGTTGCCTGGTGTCCAGCCAATGTAAACTTCCTTTGGCACTGTTTACCTTGAAACGCAAATTTGCCATGGTGTTCATCATATCATCAACACTAAACTGACGATAATCATATGGCAGGGCGTAGAGAAAGGATCTCTTACCGCCCTTCCAGCCAAGCGCGTCAAGAAGGGGTAGTATGCACCTTCCGAGACTGCCGGAAACCCTCGGTTGTTGTCTGCTGTCTGGCATAGTCTCTCCTTATGTCCTTTCTCTGTTGGTTACAAAGGTGTCATAATCCATGCCGTTGGTATGTTCGACCCACCAGCGCATCAGTCGTTTTAAAAATATGGGTGAAATCTGAGAGCGGCCGGACACAAGGTGCCCCATCGCCTCACCTATATATTGCAGGAGCATCTTGTGGGCTTCTATGTGGGCAACCATGTCTTTTATACCTTCCTGTTCCATGATTTTCTCTTCATGGCTGAAATGGCTGGCCGCAAATTTTGCAATTTTGCTCAATTCAGTCTTCAGGTCTATGGGTTGGTCTCCTTTCTGTTGTGGTTTGTTGAGATTAAGGAGGAGGCCGATCAGGTTTGCATGCTCTTCGTCCACCTCAACTATGCCGGTTTTTCGTATGAGCCACTGGAAGTCATCTGAGCTCTTGGCCTTATTAAAAACGGGGCCTGCAATGCGTGAGAAGTGAAATTCTTTGTAGTCTATACCGTTGATGTGGTTAATCCACCAGAGGAAGAGAAAATCCATGAAGCCGCTCAGGTCGGTTTTTTTATTTCCAGCAACAAGTTCCCTTTGCCCAGATAATGCCCGCATGAACTTCCCATGCTCGCCACACTGTTTGTCGGTGGGGAGATCGTATTGTTCAAGGAGCTGTTCTTCATTATCAAAATGGTGTTTCGTGACTCTGTACATCTCATCGAAAAAAGTGAGTAGTTCGGCTCTGCTTTGCTCACTGTCTATGGTGTAATTACAGCGAGTAAGGAAGGTATTGATGGCTATGATTTGCTCGGTCAACTGTTTGTGTTCGGTATCTACAGTTGGCAGGCCGGTGGTCTTGATTATCTCGGAAACATCGTGCCAATGGAGAGCTTTTTTTATGTGGGGCTGGAAGTTTTTGAGTGTGAAGGTGTCAACGTCAACGTTATTAATGTGGTTTATCAGCTCCTCAATCACTTCAACCCGTGAATGTTGGAAGGTGCTCACAAGGCCATCTTGAAAGTCTGAGCGGATAGCATTGATTGTATCAAGAAAGGCGCTGTGCTGTCTTCGTTGATGTCCTATATCGGGAAGACTGTATCGATCAATAAAATACTCTTCAGTGAGGAAATGCTGGTGGAGGGTTTTGACAAACCTGTTGAAAAGCTTGTTCTGTTCTTCAAGTGTTTGTGAATTCATCCTCAGATTTTTGCTGCTTCTGGTTAACCTCCCCATATCAAGGATGTATTCCACAAGTCTCTGATGTTCCCGGTCGATACGCTCTATCCCGGTTTCCTGGACTATGTCACAGATGTCTTCCCAGCGTGTTGCGGTTTGCATGACCCAGCGCTGCCACCGTTTCTGGTCTACTATCATGGCTTTATTTCCTCCACAGTAACCACCTCAAAGCCTTCCTCCTTACAGCGTATTACCTTATCAACAGGGAGCTGGAATTCCCCATAATCGGAGACAATGAAGACGGTACACTTACCCTTGAGTCGTGTTATTATTTCACAAGCAATTTCACGAGTCTGGTTATCGAGGCTATTGAGGGACCTGTCTAAGATCAGTAGTCTGGGAGTTTGTACAAAGGCTCGGGCCAGACAGATCCGTTGGATCAAGCTTTGGGGGAGGGACTCGTTGGAGCGTTGGTCTACCAACGTATTGTACCCATTGGGGAGATCGGCAACAAAGGAATCCAGGCCGAAGAGGGAGGCTGTATCAAGGGCTGTGTCACGCTTCTCCGGCTTAAACATTGCAATATTATCGAGAACTGTACCGTTAAAAAGTCTTCCCTTTCTGGGGAGATATTCAACCCGGCCATTAAAACATGAATGATCCATGGATGAGATCAAATACTCATCGATGAATATTTTCCCTGAGTCCGGTTTGTACATCCCGCATAATAGAAGCATTAAACTTGTGGTTTGTTCCTGATTCCTGCCATCGACGCCTACAAACTCCCCTGCATGAAAGGTGGCGTTGAAGCTGTTGATCCTAAGAGCTGCAAGCTCTGTTGTAAGGGAAACATTTTCAAAGCATACGGTACCCTCCACATCCTTAATCTGTGGGATACTGTTGAGGTCTTCATTGGGACACAGATCTATGATCTTTTTGAGCTGTACCTGGGCGTTGGTTACTTCCGAGAATTTCAGCCAGAAGCCGGCCACCTTTAAAAAAGGTTGTAAGCCCCGGGTTGCAAGCATGGTACAGGCTGTCATTGCCCCAACTGTAAGACTGCCTTTGATGACGAGGTCCGCCCCGAGAAAGATGATACCCATCATATTGAACTGTGAGACAAAGGAGCCGCTGTTCTGGGGAAGTGCAAGCCATCGATTCGCCTGCATCCCTGTGGAGGCTGCTCTGGCCTGTATGTTCTCAAACTTTCGTTGCAGGCGGTCTTCTAGGCCCAGGGATTTTACAGTGTGTATTCCACCAAGAGACTCCAGAGTGAAATCGAGCTGCTCCTTATTAAGTTCTATCTGGGCTTGATGTTGGCGCTCAAATTTACTTTTAGCAATTAATGTGCAGCCGATAAAAAGAGTTATGAGAAGACAGGTAAAATAACAGAGTGCTCCGCCGATGTAATAGAGGAGGCTCAAAAAGAGAAGAGCAAAAGGAATATCAAGTAATACCAGTAGGATTTGTCCAGATACATATGTTTTAATGGTGTTGATGGCAGAAAATCTTTCAAAATGGACCCCGGGGTTGTCCTTTTCAAACCTGTCTAGGCGGGCCGAGAGAAAACGGTTCAGTGCGTCGGTATGAAGAATGTGATCAAGTCGTGCCGACAACCAGTTGCTGATAAAGCTTCGAAAGGTCTTTACAATTGTTTCAAGGATGATCGCTGATAAGACACCCAACATGAGCCATCCCAGGGTGGAGTAGCTGCTATTGGGAATTATCCTGTCATACACCTGCATAAGGGCAAGCGGAAGGGCCAGTGCAAGCAGATTGATGACGACTGAGGCGGTGATGAGCATAAGGCCGTCTGATCCAAATTTTGGGATGAGTCCCAGGAGTTTCAGCCAGTCTCTTGTGCGGAGAAGGAGCTCTAGTCTTCTCTGGGGAGGTGCTGTCAAAATATCTTGTGTCTCAGACATGTAACTCTCAGTAATTGGTATGTTCGTATATTTATTGGTACACCCACAGAGTTAAGGAACTTTGCAATGTCTCAATGTTAAGCAACCCCAGAGCGTGGAGGTAGTTAAAAATAAAGCGGTTATGCTGCTCTGTTGCATCCACTACCTCAAGTCGTGCACTGGTCATCTCAGCCTGGGACAAAAACACATCAACAGATGTTCTCGTTCCCGTATCAAACTCCTCAATCATTCCTTCAAGGGTTTTCTGTGCAAACTCGAGTCGTTTCTTCGCTAGGTGCAACTCCTCACCGCTCTGATTATAGTTTGACTTTGCAGTGAGGATATTTCTGGTAAGCTCTCGCTTCAAATCTGTTATTTCAAAGCCCTGTCTGATTTTACTGCCAAGTGCTTTTTGGGTCCGTGAATTCGTCTTGCCGCCAGAATAGAGGTCGAGCTGCAACTCCAGTCCCACATACCCCTCATTGTATGGATACCTGTCTGAATCGTATTCACCGGCGGGCTGATATGTATAGTGGGCAACCGTCGCAAGCGTTGGGAGGTGCCCCGCCTTTTCCCGCTTAACATCCTGCTCAAGTGCCGTTCGCTCCGCTAAAAGGGGCTGAAGTTTAGGGTGATATTCCAGAGCTGTAACAAGGGAGGGGAATGATTGTTTCTGCTCAGTAAGGTGAATGAGATCAACTTCTTTTGGCGCTGTTTTTCCCGTGGTTTTCTGCAGGGCTTCCTTTGCCTGATCTACTTCTCTTGTGTATCGAAGCAGTTTTGACCGGGATCCATGGAGTTTGGATTCAGCCAGCCAGACATCCGTTATGGTGAGATCCCCCGCTTCAAATCTGATTTTTGCTCCATTGAGGTAGGCCGACAAAATCTCAACGTCTTTTTTACCGGTTTCATAGCGACGCAGGCTCTTCCAATATGCTGACCAGTTCAGAGCCAGTTCAAGGAGTATATCTTGCTGGGCTTGAATAAATGTCGCCGCTGCTTTTTTGTATCTACTGTCACTACTTCGTATCTGGTAGAGTTGCGGTATGTTGATGAGGTCCTGGGATAATTCGACACTACTGTTGAATTCTCCATAGTCGTTGCCGCTATTAGAGTAGCTCTCGCTCATGCCACCACCTTCAATGTTGAGACTGAGTTGTGGAAGATATGAGGCACGGACTATTTTTTTCTCAGATGCAGCAATTTCCATATCCTGCCTGGCAATATGGATTTGTGGGGATTCTGCCAAAACACCTATAGCTGTATCGATGAACTGGGAGCCGTGTACGGTTGAAACTGCAAAGAGCAAAAGGCTTAGAAGTGTTACAAACCTCAAAATGTTGCCAGAGACTTGGTGAGAAATTCCTAACAACATTGTCATGTAGTTGTCCTTGTCCATTACGTAGTACGTACAATATAGAAACAGTAAATCAGCGTGTTAAATAATTCTATCACTCTTGTTTTGTGAGAATCAAATTTTAAGCACTATTTTTTTTGTCAGTGGGGGATGGCATACAAGGAACAGGTTGTGAAATGATATTTTCCCGCCCAAATAAAATACTAAAAAAGGAGAGTCGATCACACTTCAGAGTGTGTGGTGTAAGGGGGATTTATATTTGACAGAGTGCCACAATGTGGCATATTATTTAGGCTTAAAGTATGACTTAGATTCCAGTGATGAAAAAACCAAATCTGTTGAGAAACAGAGACGGAAAACCACGGGTCTTGCTTAGATAGCCGGGTTGCCATCATTAGTGGTGACTCGGCTATTCTCATTTCCACTCATAATTGAGCCACTCTTCCTTTTCACGAACCCTAGGTAGGAACGTTAAGTGATATTTTAAACGTTATGTATGGGGCTGAAATGGTTCACTTCCCGGAAGCTAAATCAAGTGAGTTACGATCAAACCTTGATGACTGCATAGAAAATCCAATTACTCACAATGGTATACATCCATGGATATAACAAGAGATGATACAAAAACTGATGCTTTACTTCAGCGTCGCCATAGCCTGGGGGCAAAACCCCGAGCAATCAAAACTTTCAACAAGACACGGGGGACATTGCTTGCGAAAATGTCTCCTCTTCCTCGGGATTTTGGAATCTCAACATTGCAAAACGAGAGTGACCATGAAAGGCAACTTGCCGAAACTATCATTGACAACAGCAAGGTAATACTCTTTAGGCGCCTTGCCTCCGGCACACCGGAACAAAGAAAAATGGTCTATGTTTCTCCAAATATTTCAAGATTCGGCTACGAGGCAGAGGATTTTCTTTCAGGTAAAACCATGTACCGTGACCTGGTGTTTCCGGGTGACAGTGAGAGGACACTTAAAGAGATAGAAGACTTTGTAGCCCAGGGGATAGAAAACTACACTCAGGTGTATAGAATTATCACAAGGACCGGAGAAGTACGATGGGTAGAGGATCGTACCTCAATTTTTAGGGATCCTGCCTCAGGTGTGCATTATCACCAGGGGATTGTTATTGATATCCACGACCAGAAAACCATAGAAGAGAAACTGCGCAAGAGTGAAGAGAAATATCGAAGGATAGTGGAAACGGCCAGTGAGGGTTTTTTACTGATGGATAAATCTTTCAATGTTATTGATCATAATTCTGCCTATGCAGACATCCTTGGGAGGCCAGGTGCGGACCTCACATATATGCGGCCCCTTGGTATGGAGCCTGCCAGATTGAAGCAGTTGTGGCGGGCAGGGCGCCGCAGTGATGTGCATCCGGAACGTCGTGAAATAGAGTACGATTTGACTCTTTTAGACGGACGTATTGTGCCTTTGCTTATCCATGCTAATACGCTTCGTTCAGATAAAGGAAAAATCATAGGTAGTATGGCTTTTGTCACTGATATTTCCACTCAAAAAAAGGCCCTTCTGCTTGCAGCTGAAGTACAGAGAGGGCTTTTTCCTGCATCGGCGCCAAAGGTTGAAGGGCTTGAGGTCGCGGGTAGAAGTTATCCGTGTGATGAAGTTGGAGGGGATTATTATGATTATCTTGCTGGTGGGATCGTGGAGAGTGAGTCTTTAATTGTTGTTATAGGCGACATTATAGGCCATGGAGTCGACTCAGCTCTTCTTATGGCAAGTGCCAGAGCCTTTTTACGGATGAGGGTGTCTCAGGCAGGTACCATTGAGGAAGTAATACGGGATATGAATCAGCAGTTGGCTGGAGACATGGAAAAATCCGGGCGGTTTATGACCATGTTACTCCTCAATTTTGGTAAAGATGGTCGGAGTGTTGAGTGGGTTCGTGCAGGTCATGATCCAGCCCTGTTATATGATCCTACCCGGCAACTGTTTTCAGAGTTAAAAGGGCCAGGACTGGCTCTGGGGATCGAGCCGACCTACGAATATCAGAGCCAGACTAAAGGAAATTTGCAGCCAGGGCAGCTTATAATTCTCACTACGGATGGCATATTTGAAGGTACTAACCAGGAAGGTGAAATGTATGGTGCAGAGCGTTTGAAAAACATCGTTCGTAGAAACTCGGGAGAAAGTGCAGAAGCAGTCCTTGATCATATTATTAATGATCACTCTATTTTTACGGGTGGAATCGCTCGAGAAGACGATGCTACTCTGGTCGTTGTAAAAATCATATAAAAGTAACAAAGATGGAGGGGCAGATGAGAAAGCGGTCATATATTCTTATGATGATTCCACCATTGGTTGGGGGGATGTCTTTGAGGTGATGCAGGCCGAGAAAAAATAGACGTTACCTGGTGAAACAATGTCTAGGGTAAGACGGGTCTCTTTTGCTATACTTTCATATAGTAGATAATACTGGTTATTCAAAGGGAGCTATGGATCATGTTATATAGAAAAATGCCGAAGGTAAATGAGGAACTTTCTGTCTTGGGTTTTGGCTGTATGCGCTTACCGCTTCAGCAGGACGGTTTACTTGATAGAAAGCGTGCTATAGAGCAGATCAGGATGTCCATTGATCAGGGTGTAAACTATCTCGATACTGCCTGGCCCTATCATAGTGGAGAAAGCGAACCACTGCTTGGCGAAGCACTGGGGGCTGGTTATCGTGACAAGGCCTATATTGCCACGAAATTGCCCTCCTGGATGGTAGACGACAGGGCGCAGATGGATGATTATCTCAGCAGGCAACTACAGCGTCTACAAGCCAAGTATATAGATTTTTATCTGATTCATAATCTCAATGGTCCTATGTGGGAGAGATTAAAGGACATGGGGGTTCTTGATTTCATTGAGAAGGCAAAAAACAGTGGAAAGATACGTTATGCCGGATTTTCCTTCCACGGACATGTCGATGATTTTAAAACAATTATCAACGATTATGACTGGGAGTTTTGTCAGATTCAGTACAACTATCTCGATGAGTTTCACCAGGCCGGAAGAGAGGGGCTGGAGTACGCTGCAGCAAGGGATTTAGGTGTGGTTATCATGGAAGGATTGCGGGGAGGAAGCCTCGGGGAGCCTGAGCCGCCTTCGGAGGTGGCAGATCTCTGGGAGAGTGCAGTCCATAAAAAAACTCCGGTTGAGTGGGCCCTGCGTTGGATTTGGGATCACCCTGAGGTGAGTGTTGTCTTGTCGGGAATGAATGAGGAGGCCCATATTGAGGAAAACCTCCGGATTGCAGACGAGGCACAACCAGATTCTCTTGATAATAAAGAACGAGCGTTAGTTACACAGGTATCTGAGACCTATAAGAAAATGATGAAGGTCGCTTGTACCGGCTGTGAATATTGTAAGCCATGTCCGGAGGGAGTAAATATCCCCGCCGCCTTTGATGTGTTTAACAAGTTGCATATGTATAGAAACACGGATGAGGCAAAGTTTTTATACGCAGTACGTTGTTGTGGGGTCTTTGCCGCAGGTGATGTGCAATATGCGTCACTCTGTGTTCAGTGCGGAGAGTGCATTGATAAGTGTCCACAGGGAATTGATATCCCGACACTCCTCGAAGATGTTGCCTGTGAACTCGAAGACGATAAGATGGATGAGCGGTTACTGGCAGTTCGTAAGATGTTGAACATGAAGTAGGCTTTCAGTTGCTGACATTTTGCCTGTCAGCAACTGAAAATGTTGGACTTCAAACTATATATTTTCGATCACCATGGCCATTCCCTGGCCGCCACCAATGCAGAGTGATGCAAGGCCTAAGCCCAGATCTTCCCGCTTCATTCTGTTCATAAGAGTGAGCAAAATACGTGCTCCTGTACAGCCGATTGGGTGGCCAAGAGAAATTCCACTGCCCAGGACATTGGTTGTTTCAATGTCGCACTGCAGCTCCCGCATACAGGCAATTGCCTGGACAGCAAAGGCTTCATTTAACTCTATGCCTTCAAAATCTGCGATGGTCAGATTATGTTTGGCCATGATCTTTCTAACAGCAGGGATGGGACCAAGTCCCATATACGCGGGATCAAGTCCGGCGGTGGAGTGGGCCTTGATTCTGGCCATGGGAGTCAGACCCAGCTCAAGTGCTTTTTTCTCTGACATGAGGAGTAGAGCGGCTGCTGCATCGTTAATTCCCGACGCATTTCCAGCCGTAACTGTTCCATCTTTTTTAAATGCAGTTCGGAGTTTTCCCATTTTCTCAACACTGGTTTCCATGGGGCGTTCATCCACATCAAATATCTTAGGATCTCCTTTGCGCTGAGGTATTGAAACCGGGACTATCTCATCCTTGAAGACACCGGCTTTGATAGCAGCCATGGCACGCTGGTGACTGAGAACACCCATCTCATCCTGCTCCTGTCGGCTTATACCGTATTTTTCGGCGATGTTTTCGGCGGTCATTCCCATATGATAGTTGTTGAAAATCTCATACAAGCCATCAAAGACCATCAGGTCGACCATTTGACCATCACCCATACGCTGACCCCAGCGCGCGTTTGGCAGGGCGTAGGGAACCCGGCTCATTGACTCCATTCCGCCTGCGAGGATCACATCAGCATCTCCACAGCGAATAGCCTGACTGGCAAGGGCAATTGATTCAATTCCAGAGGCGCAGAGTTTATTTATGGTGGTGGCGCTGGTTTCTTTTGGGATACCTGCCCTGATGGTGGCCTGTCTACCTACGTTTTGGCCTTGCCCTGCTGCAAGTACATTGCCCATGATAACCTGATCAACTTCAATGGGTTGCAGGTTGGTGTCATAGTCATCGTACTGCTTTTCTAAATCTATTTGACCTTCGCCTTGAATAGTGTCTGCACCAAATTTGATACACTCTTCACTGGTGACAGGTCTAAGCCCTGCACTCCTAAGGGTTTCTTTGAGTACAGTAGATCCCAGGTCCACCAGTGGGGTGTCTTTCAGAGTGCCACCATAGGCACCAATAGCGGTTCTTTTTCCACTTACGATGACAACATCCTGCATGGTATTCTCCTTTATAAGTTTCTGTTAGCTCGTACTTCCTGCTGTTATGGGCGGCGTCAGATTCGAAGCTTTTTTCATTAGCCTTTGGATCCTAAGCGCAAACCACCATGAATGAAAACAGTTTCTCCAGCCATTGCTTCATTTTGATACAACTGGGCAACAAGGGACACAACTTCTTCAGGTTCCACCAGTCGTCCGATGGGAACCTGTTCTACAATCTTACTTATTATTTTTTCATCGATATTCTTTACCATAGGGGTACCCACATACCCCGGCGCTACAGCCATACAACGAATTTTATCGGCAATTTTTTTCCGGAAAAATTCGGCTGTGAGTACTTTTGGCATAACCGCCATGGCCGCTTTTGTAGAAGAGTAATTGATCTGGCCAGCAGTTCCAAGAGAACCGGTTGAGGAGACAAGACAAACCAGGCCCCTGCAATCGTTGTTGATCATTTGTTCAACGCATTCTCGTATGGTGAGGAACACCCCGGTGAGGTTGATATCAACAACTTTCTGGAAGGTCTCAAGGGACATCTTGCCGGTAACCTTGCCAGTTTCCCGGTCAGTCTTGATGAGCAGACCATCACCGGTGATCCCTGCAAAAGGTGCAACGAGGTTGATCGCTCCAAATTTTTCAATGGCGAATTCAGCGAGTTTGGTATTGTCTTCTTCGCTGGTGACGTTACAGGTAATGGCCTCTACCTTAGGACTGATCTGCCGAAGTTCTTCAAGTGCTTTGGCAAGGGCCTCTTCCTGTACATCTGCAATGACAACTTTTCCATCTTCGCGCAACCAGTACTCTGCAAGAGATTTTCCTATTCCACCGCTACCCCCGGTTATTACAGCAACAGAGTCTTTCACCTTCAGCATATCTTCCTCCAGAAATGTATATAATTATAGGACGTGGTGTTGACCCCGCCCTGGACTAAAGAAACAGAGCAATCTTTGTGCCAGTATTGAAGGTCGACAATCTCGTTATTACACCTTGGTAATCGACAAGTCACGCTGTGGCATATTTTTTGCTGAGTTAAACGTACTATAGATGTTCGGTTTCCGATGGTCGATCCGCTGCTTTGCGGGACAGTGAAAAATATAATCAGGCAGGTGCAATAATGATGAAGGATCAAGTCTCTTCCGGGGAGAATAGAGGTAAAAAAAGTAAGGTTGTTTCGGCAGCAACTGCAGTTGCTGCCATAGACGATGGCGCCACTCTGGCCACCGGAGGTTTTGTAGGAATAGGCTTTGCTGAGGATGTTATGGTAGCTCTCAAACAGCGATTCTTAGAGACTGGAACCCCTCGGAATTTAACTGTTATGTATGCAGCAGGTCAAGGTGATGGTGTCTCAAAAGGCCTCAATCATTTAGGGGAAGAGGGGCTTGTTGGAAGAGTCATCGGTGGACACTGGGGGCTGGTTCCCACGCTGCAACAATTGGCAGTTGAGAATAAAATTGTGGCCTACAATCTTCCCCAGGGCGTTATCTCCCATATGTTTAGGGATATCGGTGCCAAGAAGCCCAGAACAATCACCCATGTAGGTCTCGGCACCTTTGTTGATCCGAGAAATGGTGGAGGGAAGATTAATAGCGCCACCACAGAGGATCTCGTTGAATTAATGGAGTTTGATGGCAAAGAATACCTTGCCTATAAGACTCTTCCGGTACATGCTGCTATTCTTCGTGGTACTACCGCTGATCCCGATGGTAATATAACCATGGAGAAAGAGGCAGTTACCCTGGAAGCACTTGCCATTGCAATAGCTGCCAGGAACTCTGGGGGCAAGGTCATTGTTCAGGTGGAACGGGTGGCGGAAAAAGGCAGCCTACGCTCAAGGGATGTGAAAATTCCAGGGATTTTTGTGGATTATGTGGTGGTTGCAAATCCTGATAATCATTGGCAAACTTTTGGGGAACAGTATAACCCCGCATACTCAGGAGAAATCAAGGTTCCTGTGGATTCGCTTGCACCAATGCCCATGGGAGCACGTAAAATTATTGCAAGACGAGCAGCCCGGGAATTGAAGCCGATGGATATCGTTAACCTCGGTATTGGTATGCCCGAGGGGGTATCAAGTGTAGTTAATGAAGAGGGGATGTTGGACCAACTGGTACTCACAGCTGAGCCCGGTATCATCGGTGGAGTACCCGCCATGGGGCTTAGTTTTGGTGCAGCGGCCAATGCAGAGGCGGTGATTGATCAACCGTATCAGTTTGATTTTTATGATGGAGGCGGGCTCGATATTGCCTATCTTGGTATGGCCCAGGTGGATTCCAAAGGTAACGTCAACGTGAGTAAGTTTGGCTCAAAACTCACAGGTGCCGGGGGGTTTATCAACATCAGTCAAAACGCTAAAATTGTGGCCTTTGTGGGGACGTTTACCGCTGGAGGTTTTAAGGCCTCTGTAAGCGATGGGAAATTGTCCATTGATCAGGAGGGGCGAGTAAAAAAATTTGTTGAAGGAGAGGTGGAACACGTAACCTTTAGTGGAGTATACGCCCAAAAGGGCGAACAGAAAATCCTCTATATTACTGAACGTTGCGTCTTTGAATTGACACCTGATGGTTTGGAGTTAGTAGAAGTTGCTCCAGGGGTTGACTATCAGCGTGATGTTATTGACTTGATGGGCTTTACTCCCATAGTAACAGATCGTCTGACCACTATGGATACCAAGATTTTCGTAGATGCTCCCATGGGGGGTTAAGGGAGTACCTCTTTTAGTAATCGGGTCAACACCACTTACAGGAGAGTTTATCCTCCTGTAAGTGGGATACTGTATTTTTGAGCTTTTTTGTAAAGCAGTGTCCTATGTATCCCTAGTATTTTTGCAGCCTTAACCTTGTTGTAACCGGTGAGCTTCAGGGCATCAGAGATGGCGGCTTTCTCAGCCTTTGCTACGACCTCTTTGAGCAGAGAACCTTCGGCTGTCTCAATGATTTTCTCTCCTTTATTGAGGTAGAAGGGGAGATCACTTGGGTTAATCTCAGAACCATCAATGGATGCAAGGGTGCGCTCGACTACGTTACTCAGCTCACGGACGTTACCGGGCCAGTCATGGTTACTCAGTAGTTTTTCCGCACCGGAACTCAGGTTCACCTGTTGACCACTTCCCTCCAGTGATTTTTCAAGGAGATGATGGCTTAAGAGAACGATATCTTCGCGTCTTTCACGTAGTGGTGGTATCTCGATGGGGATCACATTAAGGCGGTAGTAGAGATCAGCCCGAAAGGTCCCTGCATCCACCATCTCTTTGAGCTTCTGGTTTGACGCTGCGACAAGCCGGAAGTCTGCTCTAATAACCTTGTTGCTACCAATTCGTTCGAATTCTCGCTCTTCAAGAACACGCAAGAGCTTGGGTTGCATTTCAAGGGGGAGGTCTCCAATTTCGTCCAGGAAAATGGTTCCTTGATCTGCAAGCTCAAATTTTCCTTTTTTGCCGGAACTCTTGGCCCCTGTAAAGGCGCCCCTATCGTAGCCAAAGAGTTCAGCTTCGAGCAGGTCCTTTGGGATTGCTGCGCAGTTAACCCGGATAAATGGCCTATTTTGCCTGCGGCTACCGCTATGGATTGCCTGGGCAAAAAGCTCTTTTCCAGTTCCTGACTCCCCTGTAATAAGGACAGGGAGTAAACATTTTGTGGCCCTGTTCGCCTCTTTTTTTAAATCTTCAATCGCCTGTGAATGTCCAATTATTGAATCGAAAGTGTACCTGGTTGAGCGGAGGGAGCTGAGTTCTTTTTCATAGCGTTTAACCCTACTACGCAGGTCAGATAACTTTGCGGCAAGGGTGTTTATGTCTTTTATATCTTTGAACATTACCTGACCATAGACAGCTATGACGCGACCATTCTCCATCACAGGTATCCGCTGCACAATCATTTCCTGGCCGTTGATAGGCTGGCTTGCACTCACCTCTGTCTTGCCGGTTTTGGCGACAATATGCAACCGGGTATTTTCCACGACTTCGGTTACATGTTTGCCGATCTGCTCTTTTGGGTTCACCCCCAGAAATGTACCGTAGGGACTATTGAAGTGAGTAATAAAACCGTTCGCGTCGACAACACAGGCTCCGTTATCAATATGGTCAAAGATGAGGTGCAAGATATCAAGCTGTTGCTTGGTGGAAAGTTTTTTGGGGCTGTGGAATGTATGATTTGAATGATTTTTTTCAGAAATAGTGGACATAGTTATGTATCCTTTGTTCTACATGTATAGTATTTGCTACATATATTTTACAGAAGTGATACTTTAATTACAACCTTGGATGGTCAATTTTGTGTATATTGAGAGCTCAAGGGATGCATCCCGTTCATCGGGATTAGATTTTTCGAGATAGTTGTAGCTTATTGCGTCAGGTAGACAGTTGATTACCCCTGCGGCACGACGTCTGCGGGACAGAAGAAATAAGAAGTGTGACATTACCTTGAATCAACTTGTCCATAGAGATATTCTGGATAGGTTCGTACTGTGGTAACGTAATAAACGTATAGCAAAGTCCGTACGGTTTGTTAGTCAATACTAATGTTAATGATTTGTAATTTTGTATTTCCTTTCTTGCTGTTGTTTGAGATGGTTCTTCACGACCACAAAATTTCTCATCAACCTTTTCCTGTCGCCTCCTTCTTTTAACTTTGACCTATTTCGGGAGCAGTTGTGAAAAATAATCTGCAACTGAAACAGTGGCAGGGCCAATCACCTGCTCATGGAACCGTGATGAGGCTTTACTGGTTTCAAGATTGATTTCAACAGTGTGGGAGCAGCTGTTCATGGCAAGTTCAACAAAGCCGGCTGCTGGATAAACGTGGCCCGAGGTGCCAATGGCTACAAAGAGATCACATTGCTCAATGGCACGGTAGATTCTCTCCATCTCAAGAGGCATCTCTCCAAACCAGACGATGTGTGGCCGCCAGTCCGTGTCAGTCAGGTCTTCCCTGCACTCCCGAACCTTGCCGCTGCTGCTGCATCTGGCTTTAAGCAATTCTCCGTGCATATGGATGAGGTTTTTACTGCCAGCACGGTCATGGAGATCATCTACATTCTGGGTAACAAGGAGGAACTCGCCACCCCTATTAGTGAATTTTTCCTCGAACTCGGCAAGAAACAGATGGGCGTCATTGGGGTGTGCTTCTTCGATGAGTTGTTTACGCCGTGCGTTGTAAAAATTCTGAACAAGAACAGGGTCTTTTTCAAAGGCCTGAGGGGTTGCAACATCTTCGACTCTGTGCCCTTCCCAAAGGCCCCCGGCTCCACGAAAGGTTCCAAGGCCGCTTTCGGCACTTATGCCGGCACCTGTGAGGATGACTATTTTCTCAAACATGGTAGCTCCATTTTTCTGTTGTAAAAAACGACCAATTATTCAGGATGGCATTCAAGATAAGCCAGAGTAAGTTTAATCTCACCGTAGCTATATTCTTTACCAAGTTCAGCTTTAATATCACTGATTTTTTTTGTCTTTTTCTTTTTAAGTGCAGTGATAATTGTATCAAGTTTGTCCTTATTCACTAGACTATCTATGTCAATATCACCCCTTGCAACATAGTGGGCAAGATGACTCTCTATCGTGGTAGGGGACAGTCCTCGATTTTTGGCTATTTCTTTTAGTTTCATACCGGACTCAAAAAGCTCCAGACTCTGTCGCTTGGTGTCTTTTATCTGTTTTCCTTCCTGCTCCGAGTAAGATAAGAGATCCTGTACTACTGGTAACTGAACGTTTTCTATATTGTTTTTTTCTCTGTACTCCCTCACCATGTTGACGATTTCATCCCCGTAACGTGAGATGAGTCGTTCTCCGATACCTTTAATCTTTATAAGTGCAGCCGGGGTGTCGGGGAGATTGACAGCAATTTGAATGATGGTTTTAAGGTGCATCACTTGAAAGGGCGTGAGGTTTTCTCCCTTTGCCTTTTTATCTCGCCAGTCTCGTAGCTTTTTATAGAGTTTTGGATGGTCAACGTCTGTTTCAGTGTAGGTAATTGCAGGAGCCTTAACCGCTTTTTTCTTTGTTGTAACCTCCGCCTTGGAGATGGCTCGCAGGTATTTTGCAGTGTCAAAACCTTCAGCACAGGAGGTCACGGCAGCCGTTTTTACTGAGGATTCTTCCTTGAGGTAATTAAGAGTGTTGCGGCTTTTTTTGCGAATCTCTTTGTTATCCGTCTCAAGACTAATTTTAGCAAGATGGTCGGCAACATGGATTTTCAGTTTTTCCTTAAAGTACCTTGAGGCCTTCCCAAGTCGCTCAATGATTACAGGATCTTCTGCCGGGAGCAGATCATCACGAAACAGGCCTCGCAGTTGGGCGCCAAAGTTTGCTCCCACAACCGTTATCTCTTCCATAATAGACTTCTGGATGCCTGTAATATCATCAGCTCCTTTGAGAAGCAGTGCCTCCCGGTTGCGCTGTACAAGAGAGGTTAGTCTGGCAAAGAGGTTGCCAAGACGCTGGAAATCAAAACAGTCCAGCAGGAGATTTTGCTGGTAGCGAATCTTAGCAAGGGCAAGTTTTTCTTTAGTTGGAATATTTTGCCCGGCCTGTTCTGTAAACTCACGTATGGTGGGATCTGTTTTAATGGAGTGCTTTGCAAGAGGACTGCTGAGGACCATACCTTCGAGGGTCCTGCAGCGACTCAGCGCTACATACACCTGGCCATGGGCAAATGAGGACTGGGCGTCAATTATTGCATTATCAAAGGTGAGTCCCTGGCTTTTATGGATGGTGATGGCCCAGGCAAGTTTCAACGGGTATTGTACAAAGGCCCCCACCTTATTCTCACTGACCTCCATGGTTTCCTGATCAAGGGTATAGTCTATATTTTCCCAAGTCGCAGGCTCAACCATAATCTCATCGTTGTCATCCCTGCATTTGATCCAGATGCTGTCCCCTGAGATGCGGGTTATTTTACCGATCTTTCCATTGAAAAAGCGC
Source organism: Desulforhopalus glucosivorans (assembly GCF_054397165.1). NCBI lineage: Bacteria > Pseudomonadati > Thermodesulfobacteriota > Desulfobulbia > Desulfobulbales > Desulfocapsaceae > Desulforhopalus > Desulforhopalus glucosivorans. The sequence continues at coordinate 4,175,135 of NZ_AP044854.1, read as the reverse complement.
TTTTCATGGGAGACATCATTACGCATAAACATAACCTGGGCATCAACTTTGAGTTCCAGGGTGGATGGTGTTGGGTAAGAGTGTTCCGGAAATTCCCCCTCGACTTCGGCCTTAAAGCGGTGGGTTTTCTGTTTCAGTTGCTCCAGCCGTGTATTGTTTATGCGATCGGCGCTATTATTGTGGGTGCAGAGAGTAATATAACCTTCACCAACTCCTTGTTCAGTCTCAAAGTCTTTAATATAACGGGCATTGAGCGTTGTAAGGCTTTCCTGGTCGAGTTTATTATCCCTCACCTTATTGAGTAGAGCAATAAATTCAGAGTCTGCCTGGCGGTAGATGTGCTGTAGTTCAATTGAGATCAGTTCGGTCTTTGCAAGGGCCTGGCTGGAAAAAAAATAGGGAGAATCGTAGTAGGGGTTGAGAATACGCCAGTCTTCATTTTTCACAACCGGTGCAAGCTGGTGCAGATCTCCAATGAGCAGTAACTGTACGCCTCCAAAAGCGAGGTTGGACCTGCGATAGCGCCTGAGTACGCTATCAACTCCATCAAGAAGATCGGCCCGAACCATACTGATCTCATCAATGACCAGCAGGTCGAGGCTTTTGATGATATTGATCTTTTCCCTGTTAAACTTATGTTGTCTGGTATGCTCGCTACCTGGGATAAAAGGTCCAAAGGGCATCTGGAAAAAAGAGTGGAGGGTGACACCTCCCGCGTTAATGGCGGCAACACCCGTGGGAGCAGTGACGACCATTCGTTTTTCACAATCTTTTTTTAGATTATGGAGAAACGTGGTTTTGCCGGTTCCAGCCTTTCCTGTTAAAAAGACACTACAGCCCGTATCCCTGACAAAGGAATCGCCGAGCTGTAATTCAGGGTTTGTGGGACTCATTTCTTTTGACCAAAATCCACTTCAATAATATTAGATTTGTTTGATCCGGAGCCTTTTTTAACAGGACTTGCAGGTTTTGCTGTTTCTGCCTCAAGTAGTGCGCCCTCAACCATGCGTGCATGGTCCTGTAGTGTTTCAATGGCCAGTGGGAGGGAGGCGAGAAGGAACATCTGGATCTGCATCTCCCGGTCTTCAGGAGAACTCTCTCTGTCAGGGAAAACCTCTTGAAAAGCCTCTAAAGGCATGTTCTCAAAAAAGTCCATTACTTCAGCAGGGTCAACAAGGCCCTGGATTGTCATAAGACTGTGGTAGAGCTGTTCTGTATGTTTTTCAGGTAGATCGTCGTACTCTTCAGGATCCCAGGTTTCCTCTTTAATCGCCAATGCTTCTTCAAATCCAGAAACCCAGGCGTAGAGGACTTCAATGGAATCGGTGTCCAGATCATTTAAATCAAATGGAAAATCAAGTTTTTGCTGCTGGAAAGCGGCACTCAGTGTGCTGTATACTTGAATAAGACAACTGTGCATAGCCTCAACCTGGCCTTCGGAGTCGAATACTGGGGCCTCATCGCCAAATATGACTGGAACCCAGTCGCTGGGTAGCAGTATTCCAGGGGTCATTGCAAGGCCAAAGAGGTATCCCTGTAACTCCTCATAGGTGAAGGTTCCTTCTGGGTTGGGGGCAAGGGCCAGGTAGTTTTTTAGTGTTGAAGAGTCTTCTTTAGTAAGCATTGATTCAAAAATCCTGTTAAGAATGAACGGTGATTGTCTGTAACAGCAATAGTAAAAAACAGGTCCAAAAGAAAGAGAAATTTGCTGGTAAAGCTAAACTGATTGACCCATGTAAATGGTGTAGCTTTACGAATAAATTTCTCTTTCTCAGGTTATTTTCACTGAGCGAATAAACCCTAACGGTGCCCAATGAGAACTGCTGTATTATCAGATATACATGCAAATCTCGAAGCTTTTGAAGCGGTATTATACCATGCAGAAAAGGCTGGGGTGGATAACTATGTCTGTCTCGGAGATGTGGTAGGTTATGGCGCCAGCCCCAACGAGTGTGTGGAAATTCTTCAATCTCTGTCCTGTCCCTGTATCCTTGGGAATCATGATGCCGCCGTTCTGGATATCCCCATTAATATGAATAATGACGGGCGACGGGTTATCAACTGGACAAGACTGAATCTCTCTAAAGCTGCGATGTTTTTTCTCGGGAGCATGGAAGATATAATCCATGATGGGGAGGTCAGCTACTGCCACTCCACTCCCTATAAGACCAGAAGATGGTACTATGTGGCGGAAAAGAGTTATATCTCAAGCTCCTTTGCCAGGTCAAAGGCAAAGGTCCTCTTTGTGGGGCACACCCATGTTCCCATTGCCATAACGAGGAAGAATTTTTTCTGTGTCTATTTACGTTCCCCGGAACATTCAACGGTGGTTCCTGTGGCTGAGATAAATCGCCAGATCTTTAATGGTGGTAGTATTGGCCAACCAAGAGACGGTGATACGCGAGCCGCCTATCTGATTCATGACAGTCACAAAAAGCAGGTGGAGTTTTACCGGATAAGTTATAACATCGGCCGAGCAGCAGAAAAAATTTTGCAGGCAGGTTTACCTGAGGTCTTTGCCAAACGACTGTTCAGCGGTTTATAGGGAAATAGGGCAGGGTCGCCCCTTTTCCAAATTCCGGGAAGGCCCATCTTAAATGGTCTTCGAGCTGGGTAGCATCCTGGTAGCGACGTTCTACATCTTTTTCAAGGCACTGCATAATAATGGCCTCCAGATGTGGGCTGAAATCCTCCTGCACAGTTGATGGTCTGCGACTGGCAAGTGTTGTCTCGATATCAACGGGATAACCACTCATCTGTTGGTCATAGGGGGTGCTATTGGTTGCAAAAATATAGAGAATAACCCCAAGTGCCCATACGTCACTTGCTATAGAGGCTTTTCCATGGAACTGTTCTGGCGGCATAAAGTTAACAGTACCTTCAGAGCCCCCTTCAGCAGTTTGCCATGAAAGATCCCTGGCGATTCCGAAGTCGAGTAGTTTGATCTGACCACTGCTGTTAATTAATATATTCTCAGGCTTAATATCCCTGTGGAGAATTTTATGTTTATGGCTGTAGGAGACAACTGAGAGAAGTTGGAGGAAGTAGCTCTCCCGGTCAACAGGCGAAATGCCCTGGCCTAAAAGTTCTTGCAAGGTTGGGCCTTCCACATACTCCTGGATCAGGATAAACTTTCCGTGATCTTTTACGATCTCAATCAAGTGAACAATATTTGGATGATGAACCAGCCTTTTGAGAATGGCTGCAGACCTGAGAACGCGGAGATTCATCTGCATTGAGTGGGGGAGTTTTGCAACAGCCCGCCTCTTGCTGCCGATCTCCTCCACCAGATAGACAACTCCAAATCCTCCAAGACCCAGTCGCTTCACATAGCGCCATTTATCAAAAATGTATTCGGTTTGCTTCGTTGTGGTAAGTGATTTTGGAGTAAAGTAATTCAGGCCCGCCTGCAGATATTGGATGGCCCTGTGCCAGGGTGGCTGGCTGGGAATTTCTTTGGTACTATTGCTCTCTTTTTCCATACGGCGGCGTTGACTTGCAATGGTCTGGCCGATCTCAAAGAGTACCAGAAAGCTGATGGAAAATTGATTCGGATTGAGAGGGAGTATTATGAAATCATCAGCTCCCGACTGTAGATACTTCTTGGTTTCTGTTCGCCTTTTCTTTGGTATCAGCAGGAGGATGGGAATAAGCGGCCCGATAAAATCACGGATAAGGCGAATGACTCCATCTTCTTTGTTTTTGTCTCTGACGCGGTACACCACAAGGCAGAGCTTATTTTTAGGAAAATCCGCAAGAAAACTTCGGGTTGTCTGGATGGTGAGCGAGACTCTATCGACCACAAAAGATGAGGTGAGGCTCTTAATAAGGTTTGACTCAACGTCAGTCAGGCCAAATTGGAGTATGGTTTCCGGCGTACTCATATCACGTCGTAGTTGTCTCCCTTTTTGCTGTTGTCGAAAAGACTTGATCTATCATACCATTTTTAGATTGTCTTCACTAGATAGATTGGCTGCACGGATAGTAATGCCTGGCCAGCGCAGGCCGCCAGTGGCAGTCAGTCAGCGTTTTTAAGGAATACCTTGGATCGTTGTCGAAATTTTGTTAGGTCTATTTTGGGAACAGAAAAGTGAAGCCTTTATTGAACAAAATTACAGGTAGGAAGAATGAACATGAAAAACAGTATCTCTATATTAACATTACTCAGTTTTTTGATGATTTCAGTTATCGCCAGTGTTGACCAGGCTGCAGGAGGAGCTGTGCAGACTGAGAGAGTTGCAATTATCTCAGCCTTTGGTCCAGAGATTGAAAAATTAAAATCCCAGGCAATAATTGAAGAAGAGCGTGTCATTAATGGCAGGAGCTTTACCCTCTGTGAAATTGAAGGAAAGAAGGTGGTTCTATTTCTTTCCGGAATAAGCATGGTTAATGCGGCAATGACCACCCAGATGGCTCTGGATAATTTTAATATTACCCATATTCTTTTTAGCGGTATTGCTGGCGGGGTTAATCCCAAGCTCAACATTGGAGATGTGACTATTCCAGCAAGGTGGGCACAGTATCAGGAGGCTATCTTTGCAAGAAAGACTGAGAAAGGATTTGACCTTGGCTGGCATAAGCAAATTTACCCGGGATTTGGCATGATGTTTCCACAGAATGTGGATGTCACCCATGGACGCTTGGAAGGCGTAAATGGTACAGAGCACAAGTTCTGGTTTGAAGTGGATAACGATCTGCTTGCTGTGGCGAGAAATATCAGTGGTGTCCAGCTTCAAGACACATTTGACGGAGCAAGGCTTTCCCATGCACCAAAACTTGTTGTTGGGGGAAGAGGTGTCTCGGGTATGACCTTCGTTGATAATGCGGCGTATCGGGAGTGGGTATTTGCAACATTTGAAGCAGACTGCCTTGATATGGAATCCGCTGCGGTGGCTCATGTGGCCTATGTTTCTGATATTCCCTATATTATATTTCGTTCTCTATCAGATTTAGCTGGTGGTGGGGAAAGAGAAAATGAAATGGAAACCTTTTTCAAGCTGGCAGCAAATAACGCAGCAGAAGTACTTCTCCAGTTTTTAAAGGCTTGGAAGTAACAGCAATTACATGAAATTGCCACCTGTAACGACGGGATATTGGTTGGAGGGAATGTAATGGGAAGGGGAGTATTTCTTGGACTTACCACCATCGATATTTTCAACTATGTGAGTCGGTACCCAGCCAGCAACGAAAAGTTAAGGGCAGGGGATCAGATGGTTTATGCCGGGGGGCCCGCTGCAAATGCGGCAGTGGCCTACGGGGCCTTTGGCAATGATGTACAACTTATTACCGCTCTTGGAAAACAGTCGCTCGCTGATCTTGCCAAAGATGACCTTGAAAAACATAGCGTTGATATTGTTGATCTGGCCGCAGATCCAGAGCTGCTTCCTGTACTCTCCTCCATAATTATTGATGAAAGTAGTGGCGATAGAAGTGTTGTCTACAGTGATACCACAGGGCGAAAGCTCATTTCGGATGTTGCTATAGAGCTGGAGGGAGATACATCGGTTGTCATGTTAGATGGCTTTTATCTTCCCCAGGCATTGCAACTCGCTGAGCAGTCGAAGAACCTGGGGATACCAGTGGTCTTAGATGGTGGTAGTTGGAAAGAGGGTCTCGAAGAACTTCTCCCGATGGTCGACTACGGTATCTGTTCTGCCAATTTCATTCCTCCTGGCTGTAACAGAAGGGATGAGGTCGTTTTATATCTAAGAAAGAGAGGTATTCGCAATATAGCCATCACCGGAGGGGGAGCTCCCATCTACGCATGGATGGACGGGGTAGAGCGGGAGATTGTGGTTGAAGATGTTGACGTGGTCGACACCCTTGGCGCTGGAGACATTCTGCACGGCGCATTTAGCCATTTTATCCAGTTCGAAGACTTTTTTGAAAGTTTACAAATGGCTGCTACTGTTGCTTCGCAATCTTGTACAGTAAAGGGAACTCGGGCCTGGATGGTGGAGGGTGCAGGGAAGGGTGTCAACCTTTCTTAATACTCGTTGTAGAATTCCTAACATAATCAGTGTATTATCAATTCTGCCTGCTCTACTCTAGAGTACGTAGTATCTGTCAATACTACCTGTTGAATTGCTCCACGTTAATTGGGGGCGATACATTTCAAACTCTTCCATACAGAATCAATTTATGAAAACAAGAATTGGACTTTTACTCGTTTTGTTTGGCTGTGCCATCTTTTGGCTGGTTAGTGAAACAACCATTTTTAGAAACAGTGAGAGGAGGCCATCCGCCAACCTTATCATCGATGAAGCACGGTTACTCGATAATGATCAGATTTCCAGTCTGGAAGAATACCACAACTGGGTACTTGAAAATCACGATATTGATATCCGGGTTATAACGTTAAACAGAGCCGTGGATATTGATCTGTATGCCGCTGAAATATTTGGTACAGAACAGGTTGGCTCCCTCAGTTCAACAAATAGGGGGCTTCTTTTTATTCTGGATACCTTAGGAGAGCAGACTCGAATTGAGGTTTCCGGAAACCTTGAGTCAGTGTTTACTGACATATTTGTGGGACAGATCGAGCGGAATCAGATGGTTCCTTTTTTTGAAAAAAATCGGCTTGCTGATGGTATTTTTGCCACCACTGAATTGATAAGAATACGAGCCATTGATGCTGCCAAGAAAAATGAGTTCCAGTCCATTGAGTTTAAAGGCAGTATCGGAGGAGGTGCCAAGGTCCAGGTGAATCTTAATGAAGATCAGGATCAAGTGAGTAACACGACAGATAAAGAGCAAACTGTTACCATTAAACAGGTTTATGCTGCTGAAACCCCGGAAGAATCCCTCCAGAGGATGTTTAATAACTTTGCTAAAAGTGATATGGGTGACTGGGATGTGCTGACTCCAGAATCCAGAAAACATATGCAAAGCATGATCAGCACACGGGCCCAGAGAATGAATAGTATCAAAAGGTATGACACATGTGAAATTGATGAGGTTGTCTACAATAAGGACGGCAATTTGGCGGTTCTACTCTATGATCTGGCACAAAGAGAGTGTGATCCCTTTGTTTTTGAAAAGGGAGAAGACAATAAGTGGAGGATTGATCTTCGAGCCATTGGGGAAGCATTGGGACACACTTATGGTAACATCTGGTATATCCATTTGGAACGGTTTGAACAATCTGGTATCGCAAAATATCTCTTCGGCTTTAAAAAAATGTGGTTCAGGAGATACAATGAAGAGCAATTTAGTCACCAAGGCATTCCCTATTACCACGACTGGGGGCTACAGTTCAGTTACGCTGACAGGGGTTCCATTGTCTCGGAAATCCATGGAAAGTCCAGCGCCTTTGCCCAAACAGGTATGCAGGTTGGAGATGTTATAACCAGTTGGGATTTATGTACCTTTCCCATAGTCCACACCATTATGGATAGAATGGAACATGTCCGTCCAGGGCTTGATGTGCACTATCGTTATGAGCGGGATGGTAAAGAGTATGAAGGGATTATGAAAGCTCCTCCGCGCCCAAAACCGGGGTCAAAAAAGTATCGTTGGGGAGTGACTCTTAACAATGATAATGAAGAAACAAAACACACAAACCAATGGCCGGGGCCCGTCGTGCAGTATGTTGCGCCAGATTCCATAGGTGAAAGTATGGGGTTTAAGACTGGTGATCGTGTAGTAAAATGGGGTGAAGCTACAGCGAGTCTACTCACCGTAATATTTAAAGATATCCGCAACAAGCCGGCTGGAACTCCCCTTACTGTGACAGTGCTCCGTGCAGGTCAGGAGCTGGAATTGGACATTGTCTTTCAAAAAAGAAGAAAAACTGGGGAGGTAAAATAGCAAACCCATGTTCAGGTGGTTGGAGGGAACACCAACACCCCACAAGGGGGTATAAGTGGTTTTAAGGTCTTACTACGTTCACTATCTGGTGTAAGTTCCTAACCTACCGATTCCAAAATATTGTTTCAGGTTTCTTGTTTGTTGTGACAGCTTTTGGGGAGTAAGGTACTGATGAGCCCCACCATAGGAAGGTAGTTACTGGCCATCTTATCCTTTAGCGTAACGCCAGTGACTTTTTTTTTGAGAGCCATTTCGATCAGGTAAGAAATCTTTCTGATTGCCTCAGGAATATTCAGGCCCCCTTCGCGGATATTTGATATGCAATTTCGAGCCTCATCAGTGGTGCCGGGGACGGGGTTGTAGGTAAGGTAGGCCCCAAGGGAGTTGGGGGAACTGAGACCTGGCCGTTCACCGATAAGTACCATTGATATTGTTGCATTAAGCAGGCTGGCGATCTCGTCTCCAATGGCAACCCTGCCATTTTTAACAAGGCTTACGGGGGCGAAGGTGAGATTGGTAGTCTTGATGATATCCAGCAGGCCACAGGTTACAGTCACAGCACTCTGATGTACTGCTGGTGCCGAAAGACCATCGACGATAATCACCGCGATGTCATAGTTTTGTTTTTGTTGTTCAAGTAACTTTTTTGATTCGGAACTAAGGCACCTGCCCTTATCGGGGCGGGTGAGGTACTCTGCTCTGTCACCTACACTACTGGTGAGCTGTACGACAGGATATCTTGCAGCCGTAAGCTCCCCGGCAAGCATCTCTATCTGTACCGGTTGATGTACAGCATCCCTTGCCTTGGCATGGGCGAGTTTGAACTCCAGGCACTCCTTAAGTGGAAGGCTTGTGCCACACCGGCCAGGGGCAATTCGAGCTTCGGTAAATTTTTTCAGTCCAATCCAAGGGTCTGGCTCAGCTACTGATGTATGAAGTTTTGTCATCTTGTAACCCCAACGTTGAGGCCGAGCAGTTTGTTTGATTGTTGGATTGGTTGCAGTCGACCACTCTTGTCGTGGATCGTTAATGTCTCAAGCCATGCCTGGAATTCCGGAGCAGGTTTAAGCCCCAGTAGCTTTCTCAGGTATGCCGCATCATGGAAGGATGTTGACTGGTAGTTCAACATGATGTCATCGGCTCCCGGTACGCCCATAATAAAATTACAGCCCGCATTACCAAGCAGGGTGAGTAGCGTATCCATATCATCCTGATCCGCTTCGGCGTGGTTGGTATAGCAGACGTCCACGCCCATGGGCAGGCCGAGAAGTTTGCCGCAGAAATGATCTTCAAGCCCAGCTCGCTGGATCTGTTTTCCATTGTACAAGTACTCAGGACCGATGAAACCAACAACACTGTTGACCAGTAAGGGATTGAACTTTCTTGCGACACCATAGGCCCTGGCCTCAAGTGTCTGCTGGTCCACTCCATGATGGGCGTTGGCAGAGAGGGCACTTCCCTGGCCCGTTTCAAAATACATTACATTATTTCCAATTGTTCCCCGACCAAGTGCTTGTGTGGCCTGCATGGCCTCTTCTAACAATGCCAGGTTAATCCCAAAACTGGAGTTAGCCTGTTCAGTACCTGCGATGGACTGAAAACAGAGATCCACCGGGGCTCCCGCCTCTATTGCCTCCATGGTGGTGGTCACATGGGTCAGGATACAGTGTTGTGTTGGAATTTTGTACCTGACAATCAAATCGTCAAGCATGTGGAGCAAACGACAAATGTTGTCGACATTATCAGTGGCGGGGTTGATACCGATAACCGCATCCCCACAGCCATAACAGAGACCATCCAGTGTGGAGGCGGCAATACCCTGCAGGTCATCGGTTGGGTGGTTTGGTTGTAATCGTACTGAAAACGTACCAGAGCCACCAATGGTGTTACGAAATTTTGTAACAACCTGGCATTTGGCTGCTACTAAAATCAGATCCTGTACCCTCATGAGTTTACATACGGCTGCAGCCATCTCCGGGGTTATGCCCGGAGCAAGGGCTGTGAGCTCTTTTGTAGTTGCCTCATCTGTCAGTAGCCAGTCCCTGAATTCTCCAACACTAAGGTTGCTGATTGGCGCAAAAGCTGTTGCATCATGCTCATCAATATTGAGCCTGGTTACCTCATCTTTCTCATAGGGCACCACAAAATCATGCAAGAACCTTGAGAGAGGGATTTCAGCAAGAGCCATCTGGGCCAGAACGCGCTCCTCTTCACTCACTGCAGCAACCCCGGCCAGTATATCCCCAGATCTTGGTGGAGATGCCTTGGCCATGATCTCTTTTAGAGACATATCTTTGTATTTGGTTAAGTTCAAAATATTCCTGTAGTTTTGCTCTGTGAAAATCGAAAATGTATTGATATATCCATATAACCAGATAGTTGTTTTGTCCAGTAGTTTGGGTGGACATCAAGGAATGTGCCACGAAGAATATGAGTAAGTGGAGATAGGTATGGTTGAGGTTCTGTGGACTCTCTTGACCTTGCTAAAAATCTGTAGAACCAATAGTATGAAGAGAGATGGGCTTATACTGAAGTGGTAGAGTGCAGTTTCATTCCGAATAGGGAGTATGACTATGCGCGAATCGGGGTATTGGGCGGATAACTACCAGAGAAACAAGCTGTCGGTGGTTGAAGCCATTTCAAAGATCCAATCAGGGCAGCGGATTTTTATAGGCTCCTCCTGCGGCGAGCCACAGCACTTAGTCAAGGGTCTTGCCGATGCCAGCAGGAGTTTCACCGACCTTGAAATTGTTCGAATGTTCAGTGGAGAGTCCACTTCTCTTTCCAGAATCGCTGAAAAATCAAAATCGCAAAACCTCAATATTCGCTCGTTTTATCTTGGTTCCGCCAACTCGAAAAGCTTCCAGGGAGATTTGCGGTTCATTACTCCTATCAACCTCTCCGATGTACACAAGCTGATTAAATCAAGGCTACTTCCCATTCAGGTGGCGCTCATTCAAGTAAGTCCTCCTGATGATTTTGGCTGGATGAGTCTAGGGATCTCCGTTGATGTTACAGCATCCGCGGCTGAAGCCGCCGATGTTGTTATTGCCCAGGTAAATAGGAAAATGCCGAGGGTCTTGGGGCGGAGTTCAATCCATGTAAACGATATCGACTTTTTTGTGGAGCATGATGAGAACTTGATAGAAATCGGCACCTACCCCGATGTTGAGTCAGCTGAGATGATTGCCCGCTATGTATCTAGGCTGGTGGATGATGGTTCCACCATGCAGATGTCGCTTGGCGGGACTTCTAGTGCGAATATACAGGCCCTTCTGGAAAAAAATGATCTGGGGATTCATACCCAGTATGTGACGAACACAATAATGAAGCTTGTGGCCATGGGCGTGGTGACCAATAAGGTTAAAGGCTATAATGACGGGAAGATTATCTGCAGCAACGCCATTGGAAATCAGGACCTGTATGATCTGCTCGATTACAATTCTGCTGTGGAGTTCCATCCCTCTCAATATGTTAACGATCCGAGGCGGATTGCCAGAAATAACAAGATGGTGGCCATGAATATCGGACGTGAGATTGACCTCACGGGTCAGGTAACGGCGGACGCCCTGCAGTTTAATAATTTTTCTGGGGTCACGGGAATGCAGGATTTCTTTCGTGGTGCGTCAATGTCAAATGAGGGGAAGTCTATTCTTATGCTGACGGCGACAAAAGATAATAAAAAAGGAAGCCGGATTGTTCCAACTCTGCAAAATAGTGCTGTGGTCGTGCCTCGCAGTGAAGTGCAGTATGTGGTCACTGAATTTGGCTCGGTAAATCTCTTTGGCAAGTCTATTCAGGAAAGGGCAACGGCCCTTATCTCTATATCTCATCCGGATTTCAGGGATTGGCTCTTTGATGAGGCAAAAAAACTAGGGTTGCTTGGCCCCGAACGAACCCTAAGAGAAGAAATACACTCTATCTATCCCTTGGGCTTAGAGGAGAGCAGAATAATTGATGGGAAAAAAATAACCTTCAGGCCGGTGAAGCCCACCGATGAGCGGCCCATACAGGAACATTACTATGGTCTTGATAAAACAGATGTTATTTCAAGATTTTTCCATGAGAAAACCAGCTTTGTCAGTAAGCAGATCGAGCGCACTTTCATAATTGATTATCTCAACGATTTGACTCTTGTCGTAGTGGAGGGACAGCAGGGTTTTGAAAAGATACTAGCTATGGGAGAATATTATCTCAACCCTGAATCCAATCTTGCTGAAATTTCTTTTTCTGTGGATAAAGAGTGGCAGGGGAAGGGACTTTCTTCCATCATTATTAAAAAGCTGGCGGAAGCGGCAAAAATTAATGGGATTGAAGGGCTCACTGCCTATACCTCAAAAGAGAATAAGCGGATGGTGAAACTATTTAATAGTCTTGATTATGAGGTTAAAGAAAAATTCGAGAACAATATGATATATCTGGAGGCTCGGTTTGATACCAGGCCTCCAGTTTCATCAACATAGGGATTCTCAGTCGTAGCTGAGATTATAGAGCAGCTTCTAGAATCTCTTTTGAGGTCTCAAGGGTGATATCCTGGGTCTCGGAGAGCGCGGTCATGCCATGTTTTTCCAGAGACTTTAGGATTTTGTCAATCCCACCTGCATCAATATTGTGATCTGCAAGGCGGGTCTTCATGCCAAGGCTTTGGAAGAATTCTTCCGTTTTGGCAATGGTCGCATCAAGTCTCTCTTCTTCACTACCTTCAACGATTCCCCATACCCTTTCACCGTACTGAAGTAACTTTGCCCGCTTTTGTTTTTTCCGAACCTTCCATACCGCGGGTTGAATTACAGCAAGACTCTTGGCGTGATCAACACCAAAGAGTGCGGTGATTTCATGGCCGATCATGTGGGTGGTCCAGTCCTGAGGGACACCCGCTCCGATCAGACCATTGAGTGCCATGGTGGCGCACCAGACAAGATTGGCCCGTGCATCGTAATCTTCTGGATTCTCGATGGTTTGTTGTCCGATTTCAATGAGGGTGTGCAGGATGCCTTCCGCAGTCCTGTCCTGGAATCTTGCCTCTGCCGGGTAGGTTATATACTGTTCCAGGGTGTGAACAAAGGTATCCACCACACCGTTTGTTATCTGGGTTGATGGGAGTGTATAGGTGAGTTCAGGGTCCAGAATTGAGAATTTGGGGAAGGTGTGTGGGCTAAACACCGGTAGCTTGTCTTCCCCATCACTAATCACCGCGCCATTGTTCATCTCAGAACCGGTTGCAGGAAGCGTGAGCACTGTGGCAAGGGGAACGACGTTTTCAACAGGTACTGGAGTGAAACCAAATTTGAGTAGTTCGCGTTCTTTACCGATATATTCGTTTGCATTGGCAGCTATGGCGATAAATTTGGTTCCGTCCATTACTGATCCACCACCCACGGCCAATAGAAAATCAACCTTTTCCTTTCGAACTATCTCAACAGCCTGCATAAGCACGGAGAACTGCGGGTTAGCACCAATACCACCAAACTCCAGAACCTCTCTATCTGATTTAGCTAATTCATTTTGAACCCTATCAAGAACACCTGTCTTTTTGGCGGAACCGCCGCCATAGGTGATAAGAATTTTGGCATCTTTTGGTACGAGGGCGTCAAGTTGTTCGAGTTGACCTTTACCAAAGGCGATCTGGGTTGGGTTATAAAAATTAAAATTTAACATTATACGCTCCTTTGTTGTATATGGGATGTTGGTAAATCTTTACGGTGTCGCTTTGAGTACAGGTGACATTTTAGGTCGAAAAAGTGGAATGAAAAGGTATAAAACTCGCAATAATTTGCCTAATCCTACTTTTATTGTTTCTTTTATGAGTTCTGCTTTATGTTGTGCTGAGGAGCAAAAGACCAAAAAAAGAGGTGAAAGATGGATACAACAGCAACCCTTATGGCAAAACTGGCGCACAGGGAAGGATTGAATCAGACGACCCTTGAGGGAGTCAGTATCTACAAAACTACTGAGTATAGGGGCAGGGAGCCGCTCTGTTATAATCAGGGGGTCGTAATTGTCGGCCAGGGTGAGAAACGTGTCTTTTTAGGGGATACAGTGCATGAATATAATCCCAATAATTATCTGGTTCTTTCGGTCCCTATCCCGGCAGAGTGCGAAACCTTTGCCACGAAGGAAAAGCCGTTACTGGGGATGATGGTGGATATAAATATAGGCATGTTGAATTATTTAATTGCCCAGATGGACGAGCATATTGATCACGCGATGCTTGCAGGGGATCAAAAACATGAGAGTATCTATACGGCCCGTGCAACTCCGGTGATAAAGGATGTGGTATACAGGCTTCTGAGTAGCCTGCAATCACCCATGGAGGCGAGCGTACTTGGGAAAAATCTTGTGGCGGAACTCCTCTTTAGAATCATGTGTGGTGAAAATGCTGCCTCTTTGTATGCTCTTGCCATGAAGAACACAAACCTTGCTCGAATTGACAAAGCACTCAAAAGAATACATTCGGGCTATAAGGAAACCCTGCCTGTTGAGAGCCTCGCTTCCCTGGTTAACATGAGTCCGTCCGCCTTCCACCGTTCTTTTCAGGATGTGACCTCTTCTTCACCAGTACAGTATATTAAAAAGATCAGGCTGAATAAGGCGCGGGAGTTACTCCTGGAGAGAAGTGTTCGGGTGGGAGAGGCCGCAAATGTTGTGGGGTATGAGAGTGCTGCACAATTCAGCCGCGAGTTTAAACGTTATTTCGGTAGTAGTCCCAGTGAATATCTCAAACGAGTCCCGTAATTGGAGGTCGGTTAAGGTCTAGGACGTTTCATTTTTGAGTAACTTGTACCATGATAAAAGAAGAAAAAAACAAAAACAGTCGTTGATTATTCACAGAACCTCGTGTACATAACCATGCGATTGGCGGACGAGTGGCATCCCGCGATATAAATTATCCCTCACTTAAATGAAATGTACCGACGCAGGCTTTACCTTTTGTAAAGAATGCAATTCGGTACCTATCCCCTGAAAACAGGGGTTGGTGGTTATATGATTTCCATTACCAAGGAATTCACCTTTGATGCAGCCCACAGGCTTTATCTCGGTGATCGCACTCCAGAAGAAAACCATGAAATTTTCGGCAAGTGCTGCAAAATTCATGGTCACACCTATCTGCTTCGTATCACTGTCACAGGTCCACTTGATGACACTGGTATGATTATTCATTTTTCTAAACTGAAAAGCATTGTTTGTGAACTCGTGCTTGATCGATACGATCACTCTATGCTCAACGAGTTTGAAGAATTCACAACTCTTCCTCCAACAGCCGAAGTGATGGCATCCCATATTTTTACGCGTCTTTCCGGTAGACTTGAAGCCCAAGGGATTACCATACGCTCTGTAGTTCTTTATGAGACACCCACATCCTGGGCTACGGTTACCGGAGATGCTTGAGTTAACTGAAATCTTTGCTTCACTCCAGGGAGAAGGGCCCTTTGCCGGAAGACCGGCTGTGTTTGTTCGCCTAAGCCGTTGCATACCGCCATTTTGCCCATGGTGTGATTCTAGCTTTGCCTGGGAGACTGGCGACAGGTTTGTGGTAGGTGATATCATGGGACAGATCCTTGCCTATAATATCAGTTTTGTCGTTGTGACTGGAGGTGAGCCTTTTTTGCAGTGGTCCTCCGGCTTGCAGGAGCTGTCGAAAAAGCTCATTCATCATGGCTGTACGCTGCAATATGAGACCAGTGGTAAACTTGTCATCCCTGAAGATTCAGGAGGTTTTGTTGTTTGTTCGCCAAAGTACCTGGATACTACATGGTGCTTCAAAGAGCAGAGCTGCGACACAATTGATGCCTTTAAGTTTGTGATAGATAATAACTTTGAACCGGTGGACGACTTTATAGCCCAGTGGGAGATTCCACCATCGAAGGTATGGATAATGGCGCAGGGGACTACCCGCGTGGCTCAACTGGAACGTATGGAAAATCTTTGGAACTACTGCGTTGCGCGGGGATATAATTTTTCCCCCCGATTGCATACTCTGGCATTTGATGACAGAAAAGGAGTGTGAAAATGTATGATTGTCTTGTGATTCTTTCCGGAGGGATGGATTCAACGGTTCTTCTCACCGATTGTGTGGCTCAGTTTGATAAGGTTGCGGCTGTAAGTTTTGACTACGGTTCAAAACATAACGGGCGTGAGCTGCCTCTTGCAAAGGCGGTTTGTGATAAACTGGGGATCAGTCACAGGGTTATCCCGCTACCCTTTGTGGGAGAGCTGTTTTCCTCAAGTCTTCTTACCTCAGGTGATGAGGTTCCTGATGGTGCCTATGATGAGCCAACGATGAAAAGTACAGTGGTTCCTTTTCGAAACGGAATTATGCTATCCATTGCAGCGGGCTATGCAGAATCTATTGGTGCTGCAACAATTGTTCTTGGTTCCCATGCCGGGGATCACTTTATCTACCCCGACTGCAGGCCTGAATTTAATGATACATTCGCAAAGGCAGTGGAGCTCGGAACAGACGGCAAGGTGACTATTCAGTTCCCATACGCCCGGATGGACAAACGGGATATCGGAGATCTGGGAAGAACCTTGAAGGTAGATTTTTCGGCCACCTGGACCTGCTATAAGGGGGAGGAAATCCACTGTGGAACCTGTGGTGCCTGCGATGAACGAAAGTATGCCCTTAGAAAAGACGAAGGGTTGGATCCAACGGAATATAGGGTGTAACGATGAATAATATCCCCTTAGGTAAAGAGGTGTCCTATATTTCCACCTATAAACCCGAACTGCTCTTTCCGGTTCCAAGAGACCTTGGGCGAGAGGCCATAGGTCTTCAGGAAAAAGTACCTTTTTTCGGTCAGGATATCTGGAATGCCTATGAAATTTCATGGCTTGAGCCAGGTGGCAAGCCTCGAATTGCTATTGCCGAAATTGTGTTTTCCATAGAGTCCCTTAATATAGTCGAATCAAAATCCTTAAAACTCTATCTGAACTCTTTTAACCAGACACGTTTTCACTCCCCAGAACTGGTTTCACAGACCATAGAGAAGGACCTGAAAAAAGTGGCCGTAGGGGACGTTCGTGTAGATCTAAAATTACCAGGAACATTTGAAGAGTGCCGGTTTAATGAACCCCAGGGGCTGTGTATAGATGATGTACAGATAGAAACTGACTGTTATAGCCACAACACATCCTTTCTTATATGTGAAGAGGAAAGTGTTGAGGAATGTATCTATTCAAACCTGCTCCGTTCTAACTGCCCTGTCACTGGTCAACCGGATTGGGGAACAGTGATTATAGACTACTCTGGACAGGCAATCAGTCACAGGGGCCTTCTTCGTTATATTATATCATTTAGGGAACACACAGGGTTTCATGAGAACTGTGTTGAGCAGATCTTTGTTGACTTGATGAATCATTGTTCCCTGGAAAAACTCTCAGTATATGCGCGCTTTACCAGACGGGGCGGCATAGATATTAACCCTTTTCGATCAACGGAGGAGAGTTGCCTGACAGAAAATAACAGAACAGCACGACAGTAACAGGATATAACTGTTTATATTTTGACTCTCAGGTAAGGTTGATTACAATTGGTTTTGAGTTCTGCAGTTGAGTACAGAATCTATTCCGATTATTTTACTTATTTGCCTGGGGGACACTATGTGTCGATTCGCAGCATACTTGGGGCCTGAAATTTTTCTGTCATCTCTAGTGACAGAGCCGGTCCACTCCATCATTCATCAAAGTTTTCAAGCCAAGGAAAGGGTCGAACCCCTGAACGGAGACGGGTTTGGAGTTGGCTGGTACGCCTCTCAATTCTCTGACTCTCCAGCTCTATTCAAGGAAGTTTCACCCGCATGGAATAGTGCCAATCTTCGAAATATTGCCCGGGTGACCAAGAGTGATTGTATTTTTGCCCATGTACGTGCTGCTACGGTAGGGGGGCAGGTTTCCAGGTCCAACTGTCATCCCTTTTCATGGAATAGTTATCTGTTTATGCATAACGGGACAGTGTTTGGTTTTGATAAGATTCGCCGTGATCTACGAAGAGAGTTGTCCGATGAGTCCTACGCCATGATCAAAGGCAATACTGACTCAGAGCATCTCTTAGCAATGTTTGTTGATGAGATAAGAGAGATAGCAGAGCCTACAGTTGAGCAACTGTCCTTTGCCCTGACGAAGGTTATCGAAAGAATAGAACATCTTAAAGCCAATGCGGGTGTAACAACACCCTCCACCCTTAATCTGGTACTGTCTGATGGCAGGAGAATGGTAGCTACGCGATATGTCAGCTCAGGGGAAGATTCTAACAGCCTCTATCTGTTACAAGGCGATGAGTTTCATTGTCGTAAGGGGCAATTCTCCATGGATCCAGGCGATAATGCGGTCCTTCTTGTTTCAGAGCCGCTTAACAGCTCAAAGGAGTGGCAAAAGGTCAGGAATAATCATATGATAGTAGTGGATTCAGATCGTAGTCCTATCCAAAAACCAATTGAAATAGGCACTGACTAGATACATTGACTTATATTTGAGGGGCTTCAATGCAAAGAGGATTCATTATTTTTTCGGTTGTCAGTATTACGTTTATTCTCATCTTAGGCCTATTTTGGCAACCTCTTTTCTGGTTGTTGCCACCCCTCATTGTTCTAGTATGTGTCGGTTTGTATGATATGCACCAGGTTAAACATACCATTTGGAGAAATTTCCCCATACTAGGGCGCGGACGGATGCTGGTTGAGATCCTGCGACCTCCGGTTCAACAATATTTCGTGGAATCTGAGACAGATGGACGACCAGTGAGCAGGATGTTTCGAAGCGTTGTCTATCAGAGAGCAAAAAATGCCATGGATTCCAACCCTTTTGGCACCAAGGTTGATGTGTACCGTGTCGGTTATGAGTGGATGGATCATTCATTAGGGGCAATTTCACATGGGGCTGAAAGTCATGGCCTCTATACCACTGTTGGTGGACCTGCCTGTACAAAGCCGTATAAAGCAAGTCTATTAAATATTTCAGCCATGAGTTTTGGCGCTCTCAGTAAAAATGCCATAATAGCTCTTAATGGTGGCGCAAAAGCAGGAAATTTCGCTCATAATACGGGTGAGGGCGGGCTCAGTCCATATCATCTTGAAAAAGGTGGAGACATAATCTGGCAGATTGGCACCGGGTATTTTGGCTGCCGCAATGAGGATGGCACCTTTTCAGAAAAAATGTTTGCCGAAAAAGCCTGTCTAGATGTGGTTAAGATGATAGAAATTAAGCTCTCCCAAGGGGCCAAACCCGGTCATGGAGGCATTCTGCCTGCTGCGAAAAATACGGATGAAATAGCTCGGATTCGAGGTGTGGTAGCAGGGACTCAAGTGGACTCTCCTCCCACTCATAACTCCTTCTCAACACCACTGGAGTTAATGGAGTTTATAGGAAAATTGCGGCAACTCTCCGGTGGTAAACCCATAGGTTTTAAGCTTTGCGTGGGGAGGAAAAGTGAAATTGTTGCCCTGTGTAAAGCAATGGTTGTAACAGGTATTACACCAGATTTTATTACAGTTGATGGTGGGGAAGGGGGGACCGGAGCCGCTCCTTTAGAGTATTCGAACTCAGTGGGTATGCCTCTTCGGGATGCCCTGGCCTTTGTTGTCGATTGCCTGATGGGCTTTGATCTGAAAAAAGATATCAGAGTTGCTGCCAGTGGTATGATGTTTTCCGGGTTTCATCTTGTTAAGAACCTGGCTCTCGGAGCTGATATGTGTTATTCGGCGAGAGGCATGATGCTAGCTCTTGGCTGTATCCAGGCCCTTGAATGCAACAACAATAAATGTCCTACTGGAATCACAACCCAGGACCCCAGGTTTGTGAAAGGTCTTGTGGTTGAAGATAAAATTCCCCGCGTGGCCAATTTTCACAGACAATCTATTCGTAGCGTCAGCGAATTGCTGGCCGCAGCTGCATTGAAAAATACCGAACAGCTCAACCGCTCCCATATTAACAGAAGAGTCAATGCTACAACCACTCAGCGGTATGATGAAATATTCCCGTATATCCCTGTGGGCAGCCTCTTAGAGGAGCCATATCCGGAAAGGTTTAGCCATTTTATGGAGGAGGCTTCAGAGCGTTGTTTTTCACCCGATCAGTGTCTTGTAAGTTTTGGACAATCAATGGGGCAGGTTGAGGTCTGAGCTGTGATACTTTTAAGATTGCGTACTAGCTCAGAAAACTAATATAAAAGTAACTCCATCAAAGAGAGTTTGGTTTTATATTATTGTGCTGATTGTCCTCTTTATCCATAGTCTGCATCATCTTGTTGTAACATTCAGGGCAGACTCCATGGGAGAACTCAGCACTTGAATTGGAACGCACATAGGATTCAAGTTGTTTCCAGCTTCCTGCATCATCACGTATGGATTTGCAGTAGGAGCAGATTGGAATTATTCCTTTGAGTATTTTAATTTCATCAAGAGCTTTTTGCAGTTCCCGTGTTTTTTGTATGGATTCTCTGTACCTTCTAACAGAAAATATCAGGCAGAGAACAAGGAGTACCAATGAGGAGGATAGGAATTCATCGACCTCATACTCTTCATGTTGACTTGACCATGTGGTTAACTTTTCTAGGGCATCAATTTGGCCAAACACCCAAAATGATACGACAAAAATTATGATACCAATGAGGAGTTCACTCTTCAGGATTGTTGATACGTTTTTCAACATGATGGATCCTTATGTGGAACTGCACCAATACAACTCGCCAGTTGAAGTAAATGTGAATCAATATACTTGGAAAAGACAATATTTTTCAATGTTTTCCGTCTGGTTGTCGGAGTATTGTATGTTACCACGATGCGTTTTCGGTAGCCTCAAAGGTATTGTATTTGTAAGCTGTTAAACGTATTCTATTTTATGCATATGTTTGCTAAGGCTCAGAATAGTACTCTGAATTGTAGGAAGTCATTTTGGTCTATTGACCTTCTCATCTTTCTGCCTGATACTAAAAGTGTAGCAAAATAAAGAGGTCTGTAGGTCTATGGTCTTAATTTGATGAGAGGCGCAAAAAAGGGGGAGATTCAGAGTAATGTTCAATAAATATCGAGATGTCTATGTGGTTAGAAAGGTAGCCCCGTTTAAGGTTGATGGGTTGGCTATACCCTATCCGGAGTTCGTCCCACGCCTCTATAATCTTTGTATGTCACTGGGTTTTAGGAAGGGCTTAATAATGCCTTCAAGGGCTTTTTGCTCCGATGAAAATCAGGGCCTGCCAATCATCCTTTTGACCAAACATTTTGGAACCTTTCCCTTTAATCATGGGCGGGTCGGAGGGATCATGGCCATCGATAGACATGGGCCCCACTCCCACCACGGTGAAGATCTGATGATACTCCAGGCCAGCCATGTGGGATATGACCCTGAAACCGGTGTGTATGGTTCCTATCGGCGGCCCCAGATGCAGGATCGTTGTCTTTCTGATTCCTGTGGTAAGCTCATCCATGTGATCAGTCCATATCTCGAGCAGTATCAATTTGCGAGAGACCGGATATTTCTCCATAAGGATGACAATGGTCGTCATCTTATTACTGTAAAGAACTCCTTTATCGACTTTGCCTCCCACCCTGTTTCCCAGGGGCTTGTACTCCGTCTCGATAATATTGTTGATGGGGATAGTCTGGGCACAATTCAACCGATAAAAGCAGGGGCGACGACACAGACGTATCTGGTTTCTGAAGCTTTTAAGAAGCGGTTGGAGACCCTTGATTACCAGTGGCATTCTGGAGTTGGAAAAAGCATAGGTACGTTGCTCGAAGCCGACATGTTCTTTTTCCGTGAAGATTTTCACGAAACAGATGATTCGATCTTGCTTGAGAGGAACATCATTGAATTTATGCCGGATATTGTCAGTGCGCGTCATCCGGCCCTTCGCGCTGCAAAGACAAATATTCAACTTGAATTTGCCCGGGTGGTCGAGTCCATTAGGCGCTGTGATGATTATAAGGGCAGGAATCTTCTTTATGTTGCCGGTTTAAATGTTGATATCTCAGGGAGTAAGGATTTGCCGGTGATGAACTATTTTGTCCCATGGGCGGCCCATGTACAGTTAAAAGATGGGGGGTGTGAGGAGTATCTGCACCCCATAGAGCAGGATGATCTATTTAAAAAACTCATGGAACAGAGCTTTGAAAACCCTGCTCAGATGGATATTAAAGAGGGTATCAAGAAAATTTTAAAAGCTCCCCGTTTAGATATCAGGTCCTAATCGGAATATTTCACGAGCTTTTTCGTTTGAAATTGAAAAGCCCACCCTTCGGGTCAAAAGATTTTTTTGCAGTTACAGCGTTTAGGGCCACTTGGAGTGGTTTACTACGCCGGCGTAGCTTGTGCCTCGACCTGCGGAAAATTTTATTGATGAGAAATGCGGGCTAGAGTTCAGGAAGGTTTCCAGGACTTGAATATATCTCAATGAGGGCCGAAATAAAAACTATGGGATCTTGAGATCAGGAGATGAGAGTAATACCGCTTTCTTCTGACAAGTCAGAGAGCGTTTTTAAGTGTGCCCGCTGAACCTGAGCTACAATTGACTCGATTTCACTTGCAATCGTCCTGGTCTCCAGGTCGAAATTAACTCCGCACAGGTGGTTGGTTCCCTCCTTGCTTCGCACCTTTGAAAGATGTTTGATGTTTACGGTAACCTGGACGACGGTGTCGTTGTTGTACTCTAATTCAAGAACCCTGTTCTCAGATTCAGGGACGAGGTGTCGTTCATGTTTACCGACCTTGAATGCCATACCCTGGGCACTGATATCCACAACTTCGCCCCGGATTATGTTCTTTGTTTTCTCATCTATTATTTTGGCTATTAGGGAAAAATCATTGGGTACCTTGGCTCGATAGGCTCGGGCCCCCCGGACTATTCTGCCAATGACAGGATATTCAAACCTGAGGCAGGGGATTTTCTGCACTTCAGCCTGCTCAAGGAAGTAGGTCCCGAGTTCAACCGCATAGGACGAAGTAAACAATCTGAAAATAACCTTTTGGGAGTGTCGTACTGCTAAATTCCCCATACCAGGTTCCAGGGGCCAGGAGTTTATGTAGTCCAATTCCTTGAGGTAGTCAGCCGGATTATAATCCGGTTCGACATAAATAATCTTTCCGTTGTCATCAATGGGCTCCAGATCAGGCAGGTCGTCGTAGAGCCTGGAAAAATAGACTCTTGTGAGGTTGTCGATTTCGACTTCTAGTATTTGATCATCAAGGAGGGCGGATTGAAGGTAGGGCAGGATTTCGATGGGGTTTGTGAATAATTCTTTATTTTCAATAGCTTCGGCGATGTCGTTGGGTGAATATGCTTGTTCTGTAAAGAATTCCTTAAGCAGGAATCGTATCTGGTCGGAATTATTTTGTATTGGTTCACGGGCCATAGTGAGCCTTTTTGCATATGAGCTGTGGAATCGCTGAACCCTACTCAGGAAAACCTGTCATAAAAAACAGGAAGCGTAGACTCTGAAAAATTGAGTTGAGGTACATTCATTGTTTCAAGTAATTCACAAGTTACGTATCCCTTTTATCGGGGTTAGCAACAGTACTACGTCATAGTATGTTACATAAATAAAAAAAAGTAAACGAATGTGGCTGGACATCTTGCAATTATTAATATTATTAGCCATTCCTCTAAATAATGCAGTCCCGGAGGGGATGATCGAATATTAAGGCAGTGCCAGCAACACACTTGAGGATTTAATGATTGCTGAGACCTGAACTCCTTCTTCGAGTTCAAGACTCTGGACACTTGCACTGGTAAGGATTGAGGTGACCGTATTGCCGCTTGAAATCTCAATGGTTACTTCATCGTTGACAGCGCCCGAATCTATACGGGTAATTGTTCCCTGGAGGATGTTGCGGGCGGACATTTTACCGGGATCGACATCGCGGCTCAGCATGACAGATGGGGCTTTAACAATGGCATATACCTCTTTACCCGGTTCAAGTCCTAGTCGTTGTACAGAATTATCTGTAATTGTAGAAACTATGGTATCCTTTCCCTTTAAAGCAATGGTGACAACACTGTTGACCACTCCTGTTTCAATACGGGTTACATTGCCGAGCCAGACGTTTCGGGCACTGATTTTCATTTCCATCCCTTTGAGGGTTTGCAACATGGTAAAGGCATCTTTTGGGGTATCTTGAAAAAAGTTTACCAGTTTTTGTAGTTCAGAGTGAAAATTAATGGCTCTTTTTAGAAAACTATGGCCATCTTCGGTGAGCACTGTCCCACCGCCGCCACTGCCACCGGTTTGCCGTTTGATAAGCGGGGTCGGGGAGAGGTTATTTATGGTTTCTATTCTTTCCCAGGTGGCCTTGTAGCTTAGTCCTATTTCCTTTGCGGCCTTATTGATGGACCCGGTTTTGGCAACAGCTCTCAGAAGATGAATAATCGGGTCTTCGTTTTGCTCGGTTTTCTGCTCAGCATGGCGCAGCAGGGCTGTAGCTGAAACTGTCTGGGTAAGTTTTTTCAAAGGTTTGAATATCCCTCTTCTGTGAAGTGACGTAGTGCCTTACTCCTGAACTTCTGTAAAAAAAACAGGTAGCGTAGACTCCCGGAAACTCAGGAACAATATTTAAAATCGTGAAGTTGATTGTTGCCAACAAGGCACTTGTCCTGGCTTGTTTTCAACTGTACCGGGGGCAGCTATTGGCTGTTCTTGTCCTCACCAGTTGCAGGGGGAAGACTCTTATGGAGGATAAATGCACCAACAGCGCCTGAGAGTAAAGATCCAAATACAATACCAAAACGTTCATCAAAAACCAGTTGATCAATAGTCTGATTAAAGGCAAGGGAGCCGATAAAAAGACTCATGGTAAAGCCGATTCCACAGAGTGCGGCCATACCATAGAGGGAACCCCAGTTCATTCCAGCAGGCATCTTTGCTATACCGGTTTTAATTCCCAGCCAGATAAAACCAAATACGCCGATCTGTTTTCCTGCAAAAAGACCTAGGGCGATACCCACGGGTACGCCGTGGAGGAAAAAATCTGAGCTGGCCCCGGTCATACTTATACCGCTATTACAAAAAGCAAATATAGGGAGAATAAAAAAGGCTATTGCTGAGTGGAGATCATGTTCAAGTTCCATTACCGGGGAATGTTCCGGGTCTTCTTTAGAGTACATGGGGATGAACATGGCAAGAATTACCCCTGCAAGTGTTGCATGTACACCGGATTTAAGAAGAGCCACCCACATTATGGAACCAATGAAAAAGTACATACTTATTTTTTCCTGGCCCCTTTTGTTCATAACAAAAAGTATAGCAATACATATACCCGCAACGATAAGGGAGCTGATTGATAGAGAGTCGGTGTAAAATAACGCGATTATCAGGATTGCACCAATATCGTCAAATATTGCAAGAGATGTAAGTAGAATCTTCAAACTGATAGGCACCCGTGAACCCAGCAGTGAGAGGATACCAAGGGCAAATGCAATATCTGTTGCCGCCGGAATGGCCCAGCCTTTGATGGCTGTGGGATCACCCCAGTTGATAACAATATAAATCAGTGCTGGAATTGCCATGCCACCAATAGCGCCAAGTGCGGGCAGGACGATTTTGCTTTTGTCAGAAAGTTCTCCGATCAAAAGTTCTCTTTTAAGCTCCAGACCAACAAGAAAGAAAAAGCCTGCCATCAGGCCGTCATTAACCCAGAGCAGGAGTGGTTTTGCAATCTCGAGTGGACCAATTTTAATATGAACCGGTGTGTCAATAAACAGATCATAAAAAACGTGCAGCGGCGTGTTTGCAATGACCATGGCGAGTGCTGCGGTGATCATGAGCAGGATACCACCGGCTGATTCAGATTGCATGAATTCGTATATTCTGAGTTTAGTACGTCTCATGGGAGTTCTCTCTAAGGCTATTGATTATTACTTTGTAGTAAGTGTAGCTGTATGTTTGTGGCAAGTACCTGCAAATTGTAAAAGTAATGCTACTATTAACGCGTGCTTGCACATTATGCAAGGGAGCCTACTATGTAAAGTTGTGCTGATAATACTGTTGTTGGCAACAGTTGAATAACTATTTCAAAATACATTGGGGGAGAGCATTGTTCTGGTTCTGTTGTGCATGGATCTTGTGGTGTGTTATGCATTCCCTCTTAATTGATCCTACGGTTGCAGGTTACTGTAAAGAACGTCTTGGGGTGAGGTCAACCTACTACCGTCTCCTCTATAACCTGCTGTCTATCCTTACCCTTGTACCATTACTTGTGGTGGGTTTGTATGATAAAGGACCAGTTGTTTTCTCCTGGTCGGGGTGGATCATTGGGGTGCGTTTTGTGTTATTTGCCATAGCTCTTTGTTGCTTTTTAGCTGGAGCCAAAGGGTATAATATGCAATATTTTTTGGGTTTTCAGCAGATTCGTGATGGTAAGGAGCAGTTACTGCTTGGTGATAGTCAGTCTTTTTCAGAATCCGGTATTTTCGGTGTGATCCGGCACCCTTGGTATCTTGGGACTCTACTGTTTGTCTGGTCGATGTATGGTGTCTATTATCAGAAAAATTTTGCAGTAGCTGTAATCCTCACTATCTACCTGGTTGTAGGGACTCTGCTTGAAGAGAGAAAAATCCTGTCTGTATATGGGGATCGTTATCGAGACTATCAAAATCGTGTTTCTATGTTTGTGCCAATAAAATGGCTGAAAAACAGGAGAAAATTGGATTAAGCTGTTGTTCGCTTGTTTTAATTTGGTGAAACTGTAACATGGCTTAATAATTTTCTTTACTTGAAGTAAAATCTTCCTGTAGAATCAGCAATTCTTTGTTTATGTAGGAGATCAAATTCAAAAAAGTGGTTGTGGTCTGCTGCTCTGGTCCATACTTTTTGGATTGATTCCAGTTTAAAAATGGTTGAAAGATAATGGCTCAAATTCTCATCCTCGTATCATCCAGCAAAAAAAATCCTTTATTGCAAGAATTACTGGACCGTGTAAGTGCATGTATCGGTGGTGAGACTGGTCCGTGGCTTTGGCTGGAACCTGGTAAGGCTGCAGAACTGTTTCTGGACCTTCCTGCTGAGCAATGGTCAAGATCTGCAGTTGAGGATTTACTCGCAGAGGACCTGATTGACTCCTTTGTTATTGAAGATGATGGCTGCCGGAAAAAGAAGCTGTTGATCTCCGATATGGATAACACCATGGTGATTGGTGAGACGCTTGATGATCTGGCAGCTGCCTGTAACTTAAAGGATCAGATTGCAACCATCACCGAAAAGGCAATGTGTGGAGAGATTGATTTTCCAACCGCTTTACGTACCCGGGTCAAAATGTTACGCGGTTTGTCCACTGAGGCCCTTGGAAAAACTGAACGTGAAATTGAGTACATGCCCGGGGCAGAAACCTTGGTGCGGGTAATGGGAGAAAACGGCGTCTACTGTGTACTTGTTTCAGGTGGCTTTACCTGTTTTACCGAGCCGGTGGCACATCATCTCGGTTTTCATGCACACCATGGAAATGTACTCCAACTGAATAATAATCTTCTGACCGGCATGGTTGAGGATCCTATCCTGGATCACAACACCAAGCTTTCATTTTTACGGCAATATGCCTCAGAAAATTCTCTGACAGAGTCCGACTGTCTGGCGGTGGGTGATGGGGCCAATGATCTGGCAATGATTTCTGCAGCTGGTCTTGGAGTAGGCTTTCATCCTAAAGCCTATCTCAGAGAGAGGGCGAAAAATTCGATAGTGTATGGCGATCTGACAGCTCTGCTCTATGTGCAGGGGTATTCTGGATTTTAGTGAGCTTTAAAAGAGTAAAATAGCTATTTTCTCGTTCTTTTTTTCTTTTCTTGAATAAATTTTTCCTTCGAAAAAATTATATTGTAATGGTGTAATCCGCTGAAACCCTTAGGTGTTTAGTGGTTTGTCTGTGTTGCGGGCAGATAACCATCTCGCTCCGGGGTAATTTTGCA
Organism: Desulforhopalus glucosivorans; assembly: GCF_054397165.1. NCBI lineage: Bacteria > Pseudomonadati > Thermodesulfobacteriota > Desulfobulbia > Desulfobulbales > Desulfocapsaceae > Desulforhopalus > Desulforhopalus glucosivorans. The sequence goes on along the minus strand of NZ_AP044854.1, from coordinate 4,147,438 downwards.
TTTCTATAGTGGCTGGTTATTGTGTATTATGTACTACAATGTGGTGGTTGTATGGGCGTGCTTATGGAACGACTAACTAGGGCCACCTTGCGAAGTAGATTGTTGTCATTTCTATAATGTCAGAATATCTGCTTTTTGGGATTAGATTTGTAGAGGAGCATTATTGATGAACCGCAATTTTAATGATGATATTTCCACCCCTGAAAAATTTATAATCACCCTTGAGTTGGTGCCCGGGCGTGAGTCGAGTGGACGAACGACTGATAGCATCAAAGATATATCCAATCAAGCGTATAAGGATGGCAGGATAAGTGCTGTATCGATCACGGACAATCCAGGCGGTAATCCCGCCCTCAGTCCCGATGTACTTGGACGAGATATTCTGGATCGTGGCATGGATGTTATTGTACATTTCACGTGTCGGGATGCAAATAGAATGGGTCTTGAAAGCAGGGCATTGCAACTGGCTCATATGGGGCTAAAAAATATTCTGGCGTTGACAGGTGATTTCTCAGGAGAAGGTTTTCGGGGTCGGGGTACACCGGTGTTTGATTTTGACTCGGTCATCCTCACATCAATGCTCAATGATCTGAATCGACGTCTCATTAACTCGGGTCACTCCGATATATTTACCCTCGGATGTGCTGTGTCACCGTTTAAGTACACAGAGGCCGAAAGTTGGATTCAGTATAAGAAACTGGAGCGCAAAATAGAGGAAGGGGCATCCTTTACCATTACCCAGCTCGGCTATGACATCGATAAATATGAAGAACTGCTGTTCTTTATGCGTGATAAGCAGATGCAGGTACCGGCTCTTGCATCATTGTATCATCTGGGTAAGGGTGCGGCGCGGGTAATGAATGGTGGCAAGGTTCCAGGGGTTCACGTCTCTGATACTCTTTTCCAGAAAATTACAAAGCAGTGGGAAGTGTTAGATGAAGGGCGTCATGAAGCCATAGAAAGAACTGCAAGGCTTGGGGTTGTTTTAAAGGGTATTGGTTACAAGGGAATACATATTGGTGGCGTCCATGGGAGTTTCGCTGTCGTGGAGAGAGTTCTGGATAGGATGGAAGCCATCGAACATAACTGGGAAGAGTATAGAGAGGAATTTAAAGAAATAAAGAAGGACCGCTTTTATCTTTATCACAATGATATCGATCATAAAGAGGAGATACCCACCAAAAACCCAATTGAGTTGAAGATGACAGAGGGCTGGCATTATCTCTTCCTGCGTACCGCCCATGATTGGTTCTTTGATAAAAAGGCCAGCTTTGCACCGGTCTATAAAAAATTATCCTATAGTCTTGATAAAAACAAAAGATCCTGGATTTTAAAGCGTTTTTTTGAAGATCCATTCAAGAAAACCATGCTTTCCTGCCAGAGCTGCGGGGATTGCGGGATTCAGCATGTAGGTTTTCTCTGCCCGGAATCCGGTTGCCCAAAGCATACTCGTAATGGTGCCTGCGGTGGAAGTAAGGATGGCTATTGCGAGGTTCATACGGATAAACTCTGCGTCTGGGTGCGGGCCTATAAGCGGATGAAAAAGTATGGGGAGACGGAAAAGCTGAACGCGGAGTTTGTACCTCCCCGCCTCTGGGAACTGAAGGATACCTCTTCCTGGGTGAATTTTCATCTCGACCGGGATCATCAAAAGGAAGACCAGGAAACTAAGTAGATAGTTTCACAATCCCATACGAACACAAATTACAAAACCTGTCTTAGGTCAGGTTTTGTAGCTTTTGCATCTGGTCACTGATCAGCTCTAAATCTTCGGGTCGATCGACTCCGAAACCTTTATAGTCAGTCGTCACCACATATACGCCCATACCGGCTTCGAGAAGACGTAACTGTTCAAGTTTCTCAATTTTCTCAAGAGGGCTTGGAGGCAAAGAGGTAAAGGTTTTTAAGGCAGAAAGCCTGTAGGCATAAAGCCCTATGTGAAGCAGGTAGTCAGTATCTTTTTCTTCAATGTCTCTAATATGTGGAATCTTTGACCGGGAGAAGTAGAGGGCAAATCCCTGTTCTGAGCGAACGACTTTGACCCTGTCGGGGTTTTCAGCCTGCTTTGCGTCGATAATACGGGCAAGGGTTGTGACCTGAATATCAGGGTTGGTGAAAGGCTCCACCAATTTACGCGGCATGTTGAGGTCGAGTGCCGGTTCATCACCCTGTATATTGACGACAACCGACTCATCTTCAAGTCCAAGGATGTCGGCGGCCTCTTTAATTCTATCGGAACCGCTAGGGTGATCAGGATCAGTCATTACAACAGGGACATCAAGTTTTTTTGCGGCATCAAATATTCTGGTGTCGTCTGTGGCAAGACATACTTTTTGCATGAGTTCACACTTGGAGGCACGTTCGTAAACCCAATAAAACATAGGTTTTCCAAGGATGTCGGCCAGGGGCTTTCCTGGGAATCTCGCGGATTTATATCTGGCGGGAATAATTGCGTAGCAAGGGGGTAGGCTGCTCATGTTATAAATTGTCTATAGCGTGAAGCTTTTGAGTTATCTTCTGACACACAAATTGTGTGCCGCCTTTTTTCGGTTCAAAATAGTTCTGGACAAGGTCAAGGGTTACTTCTTTATCAGGTTGCTGCTCAAGTCGCTTGAGCAGGGCCTTTGTGAGTGAAGTTTCACTATCAACTTCTGTAACCAGTCCAGAGGTTACAATGTTCCGGCCCACCCAACCAAAGTTTCTCCAGTAGGGGCCGATGATGGGCCTGAGGCCAAATACTAACGGTTCAAGAAAATTCTGGCCACCCAAATTTACAAGGGAACCTCCGACAAAGGCAGTTTGTGCCAGATTATAGGCATCGGCGAGTTCTCCAAATACATCCCAGATAATGACACTTGAAGCAGGATTGTCTGCTGATATTTCAGAGCGTATGCTGCATACAATGTTTTCTTTTTTAAGCAGATCCCGCCATAATTCAGCTCTGGTTATATGTTTTGGGAAGACGCCGATAGTGATGTCAGGGTGAGCAATAAGCAGCTGTTTAATGGTTGTAACTACTTTGTCCTCTTCTTCCCTTCGTATGGAGCCTAGTAAAACAAAGGGCTTACCTTCGGGGAGGAGGGCGAGTAATTTAGGGTTTTTGGGGTGATTGTGTACAGGAGTAATACGGTCAAACTTTATGTTGTTCATCAGGTCAACTGCACTTGTTCCCATAACGTTTTTAAAGCGTCCTTGATCAAGTTCTGATATTGCCCAGATTTTCTCGGGACCGTAGGAACTGAAAAAACGAGAAAAACGTTTATAGGTTCCTGCACTCTTGTCTGACATTCGGCCATTTACAAGAAATACGGGGACATTATTTTTTTTAGCAGTTATGAGAAACGCTGGCCACAGTTCAGTTTCTAGAATAACAACAAGGCTGGGTGAAAAACGGTCAAATGCCTTTTCCATAAGAAAAGGAGCATCAAGGGGGAAATAAGCTGTCTGTATGTCGACCTGCTCACTTTTGAGTGCAGTTTTGCCCTTGTTGAGGCTATCTACGCCCTCTTTGGTCCCCGAAGTTGCGAGTATCTTGAGCTTGTTTTTTGAGTGCGGGATTTTTGTCAGCTCATCGATGATCATATTTGTCAACATCGACTCACCGCCGGACGCCGCTTGTATCCAGATGTCAAAGGGTCCTGAGGGAGAAGTCTCGACAACTCTTTCCTGCCAACCAAAAGAAGTACGACGGGCCCGTTTTAAAATGGGGAGTGCAACTCTCCAGACAAGACCATAGATATTGAGAAAAATATTTATCAAAAGAAGGCAATATATGTTGAGGGTGAGAAGAGATCCCTGTTGTGCAGGGGCATACAAAAGGTCGATCCTATCTTGTTTAACACTGTTTTACAATGGTATTTCCACTTAATACTATGGGTTAAATCAGGAAAAGTTGAAGGTGTCATTTGCTGAATAAAAATATCACCCAGGGAAACAGACTATCTTAGTATTCTTTCAAACTTCAATCTGTTGTATTTAATAAATTATTTCAGCGTTGTCCCATGAATGACCATGCAGAGTCCAACAGGGGATAATCTCGCTGTAAAGCTGATGAATACCCGATGGGATATGTCTTCGATAATACACAGGTTACAGTAAGAAATGGATGTATCGTGAGTGGTTATAGCGCGTAATGCTGGACGCGTAATGCTGGACGTGTAATGCTGGAAGTGTAATGGGACTGCTGAAAGGGTGTTGCGGGCAATGGCGTGCCCGCAACGAGGTGAATGCAATAAATACTTTAATCGAGCAGGGCCAGAAGGTCAGGGCCCAGATAGGTGCGCTCGTTTTCTCCGAGGATACCTAAGGAGAGACAGATAAGGGTCCAGAAATGGACAACACCGTAGTCTCCCCCGTAATGCTCACCGATATCTTCCATCTGTGAATGGCAGTTATGGCATGGAGTAAGGACGTAGGCGGCCTTGGTTGCTGCAATCTGGTCGAATTTACGCTTACCATAGGCTCGTCTGTTGTCTGTCATGCCAGCCTGGAGAAAACCTCCACCACCACCGCAGCAGTAGTTTGCACTTCGGTTGGGTTGCATGTCAATGAAGTTGTCTTCGCCAACCAGGGTTTTGGTAACAAAGCGCATATCATCGGCTATGGCATCCCCGTAGGCTTTCCGAACAATCATGCAAGGATCCTGGACAGTGAACTTAATATTGTTCACATTCCAGTCGGAATTGACCGGTAACTTTCCTTCGCGAATCCATTGGGCATAATAGGTAACAAGGCTTTCAAGTTTGAAGTTTGCATCCATACCAAACTTTGAAATAGCGTTCCACATTGTGTAGTAGCTGTGACCGCACTCTGTGTTTAACCAAACCTTACAGCCAAGGTCATTGACCGCATCGACACGGGTCTTTATAACCTGGTACCAGGCGTCTTCATCTCCTGCAAACATACAGAAGTTTTCAGCAGCCCAGCCCTTGGAACCGTAGGTCCAATCTGCCCCAACCATGTCAAGAATCTTCCAGAGTGGAACCATTTCATCCGGCTCACTCATAGGTTCTCTTGAGTTCTGATTGATAAAGAAATGGGCACCTTTTTTGTCCATTGGTGCTTCAAGTTTGTCGAAACCTTTCTGGGTCTCACGGACTTCTTCGAGTACGTCATCTACCACAAAGACAAAATCTTCAGGGGGGAGGCCCATGGCACTGGTGGAGTCAGTGGAACGAATCAACTGACAGGAACGAACAATTCCTGAAGGTTTTTTCTCCTGTGGCCAGTTACCACGTGCGACGAACACGAGTTGAGAAATATCGATATTCATGGGGCAGACATGCTGACATCGTTTACATTGGGTGCAGCACCAGACCCATGGGGTTGTGGATAACTCTTCATCCATGCCAAGCATGGCCATTCGGATGAATTTTCTGGGATCCATATTCTCAAGCCCTGAGGCAGGGCAACCGGAAGAACAGAGGCCACAGGTGAGACATGCCTCAAAACTGGCTCCTTCCGGGAGCAGTTCCATGGCTTTTTCTTTAAAATTGATTGTAGGTGTTTTTTGATCCGACATGGTTGTTCACACTCCCAGCCGCTTATGCGTGTAAAAAATTATCGACAGCTTCTACTGCCTTGTATGCTGTCGCAATGGCTATACCTGCTCCACTTCGACTACGAATCCAGTCCTGATGTGCAAGGATGATACCGGCTCCAAAAAGACGCTCGTGGTATGGGGTGCCATCTGCTCCTATTGGTCTAAGAGAGCTGTTAACTTCAATGCCCGCTTTGTGGATGGCGTGACCACGGCTATCTGTGTATTGATCGAGATACCAGTCTTCTCTCTTTAATGGCTGAGTAACAGGCAAGCTGAGAAGAGGTTCGCTGATGCCAGTGATATGGGCTTCGAGTCCACCGCTTAGAAAACGTCCGGTTGCCATAATTACTGCCTTCGCCTTAATGGTGATTGGCCCGTAATTGTCTTTGAGCTTGAGGGTGGCGCAATCATCACTAAAATCAATGGACGTAACCTTTTGTTGGGGAATAAGAGTAATACCCTTTTGAGGAAAGACCTGTTCGAACATTTCTCTTAATCTGATTCCTGGAACCGATGGTGGCATGGTGGGAATCTCGAATATCTCAAGACCGGTTAACTGTTCCAGCTCACGTTTAACTAAATCAGGGCTGTGCATTCCGAGAACAGCAGGAAGGCCAATGACCTTAGCATCCCCTGCAATCGCCTTGATGTTTTCAGCAAGTGCTTTGCGGGTAGCTTCAACTTCCAGGGCGCGTGCCATGACTTCAGGGTAAATTTCACCACTGAGCATTTCAGGAAAGTCGATTCGTTCGGTTTTGAGATTTGGCCATTTGTCCTGAAGGTTTGCAACAACCTGTCTGCCGCTAAAGCCCTTGAGGCCCTTAAAATCGACTATGACACATGGTGATTGTGCAGCAAAGGCCTTTGGACCGGCAGCCATAGTTGCAGGAACACAAAGAGTTTTCTTCAGGGTTCCCGCAGGGCTAAGTGCTGTAATATTAGTATCAGCAGGGCTGGAATAGGCAATTCCACATTCACCTAAAAATGCGGTGAATTGATTAAAGGCCTCACGGGTATCAGCTTGTGATACACCATTGAGGGGGTGATCAGAAAACTTGTTTTTTAAATCTTCTAAACCCGACCAAGGGTTGTCTATTGCGCCTGCTTCCCCTTCAATTTTACCAAGGAGATCAAGGTAGCCAGTGGTGTAGGCCACTGCGCCAGTGTTACCAACCTGAGCTGTCGTGATTTTTCTGTTGAGGGCAAATATTGACGCGGCAAAACCGGCAATGCCAGAGCCAATAACGGCCAGTTCCGTTTCAAAATGACGAGCTTCTTCTGTCATGAACTTCTCCAAAATTAATGGGCCTAAATCCCGCTAACCGGGACGTAAGGTACTAGCACCCCACAAGGGGGTATAATTGCCTTGGTGGTAAGATTAAACTTACGATTTCAATAACAATTCCTGAATTTCTTGTTTTTATGGAAGAAGCCCAGGAGTACGGCACTAATCGTTATCCAGATTATCGAGACCAAGCAGGCCACAGTGAAGTGCTTCTGCAAGTTCCATCTGAGCCGCTTGCTGTCCCCAGATTACTGTTCTCATTCCTTTAAAGCGTTCGTTGAAAAAATCTCTCATATGAATCAGGCCGGTATCGTCTTGATAATACCCTCTGTCATAGAGATAGGATGCTATGCGTATCCCGCAAAACGAACCCTGGCATGGTCCCTTACCCGCTCTTGAACGAAGAGCGATGGCTTCAAGGGTCATTTCTTCATCGGCACTGGGGGCACATTTAACAATCTCGTCGATGGCGGACTGCGGTACCATCTCGCACTCACAGAGGATCATATCGTCGGAGTTGTTGGCCTTATACCAGTAACGGGGAGCGGCACCGGGTTCTGTCCAGCGACAGGCATCACCATCAGGCAGGGGCATGGTATCTGTCTGACATCCAGTGGTGTTGCCCATTCTCTCGGCTACCAGATCAGATGTCTTTTTTGCCATCATGCGGAATGTGGTAAGCTTACCACCGGTGATTGTACAGAAATTTTCAAGGTTCTGAGAAGTATGGCCAAGAAGAGCGAAGCCTCTTGTCGCTTCACGGTCATCTCCCTCTCCTGAGCTTTGGAGAAGGGGGCGGACTCGTGAGAATGCTCGAATGTATCTGGCTGTGGCAAGGGCTGGAATCATCGCAGCTCCTTCAATGACATTACGGTCAATCTCTTCAACTGTGGGAATGACATTGTCGAGTTCTTCTGTACGAATAGATGTGGTTCCCAATACAGAGACCGTACCGCCCGGGACGAGAATATCGCCATCGGAAGGTGGTCGCAACCTGTTCACAACATGGTCAGCCATTCTGTCATGGCTGATAAGGAGAGTCCCCTTAGAGTAGGAAAGATGCACATCATTGCAGCCGGCAAGCTGGGCGATATTCATAGCCCATGCGCCACCCGCGTTTATAAATTGTTTGGCTCTTATATGAACTGTTGCCCCGGTTCTGTTATCGAGACATACAGCCTCTTTGATAACACCGTTCTCAGTTATAAAACTGACAATCTGGGTGTGAGGTCGATATACACTGTCATTAAACGCTCTTGCGTGGGCAACATTTTCAAGGGCAAGTCTAAAAGGGTCTATTGTAGCATCCGGAACCCGGTACGCCTTAACGAGGTCTTTTGAAAGAAAGGGCTCAAGTGCCAGCGCTTCTTCAATTGTCAGCTCATCGACCTGAATACCCGCTTCGTTACAAAAGCCAGGAAACTTACTGGCAAAATCCAAATCATCGCCTTTGACGGCGACAAAAAGGCCACCGGTGTCTTCAACACACTGGGGGGCCAGTTTTTTGAGGATCTCATTTTCAACCCTGCATTCAATGGCAGCGTGAAGGTCATTTGAGACGTAACGACCACCAGAGTGGAGAAGTCCGTGGTTACCTCCGGATGCTCCTGCACAGAGATCCTGCTTATCTACAAGGAGGGTATGGATTCCTCGCAGGGCAAGATCGCGCATTATACCAGCGCCGGTTACACCGCCACCAATGATTAAAACTTCGGTCTCAAGGGTTTGGACAGCAGCACCCGAAGACTCTAAAATGCCAGGGGAAACCATAATTTTCATTCCTCTTTTATGAAAATGTTGTCGACGAGGCAGGATACAATGAGTGCTACCGTTCGACAGTTTCGTGAAAAATGTACAATAAATGTTGTAAACTTGTTTGCTGATTTGTTCAAGTGAAATCGAATTTATTTTCATTCGAAACTCAAAAATAATTTAAACGAATGTTAAGCTGCAGCAGTGAGAGCAGCGCTCTGCAGATTAAAACAGGAAAATTAAGAAAAATTTCGACATATGTGTTCGATATAGGTAGACTTAAATAAGTTATTGTAAACTCATGGATTTAAACTGGTAGTTAGTCACTTTTAAATTCGTTAACTGTAAAATATTTTATCCGGGAATTGTTGGATGGTATTGAGTAAAAATATTTTTCGTGTCGTATCTCTGGTCGCAATTATAGCTGGTTGCGGAATATGCAAGGCAGAGGGCGAGGTGCAGACCCTTGATGGAATCACCAAGCCGGTTGCGGATGTTGAGCTTTCTTTTGTACAGCCTGGGAAGATAAAAAAGGTGATGGTTAAAGAGGGTGATCTGGTTGAGCAGGGTGCAACACTCGTTGCCCTCGATGACGAGATAGAACAGATCCAGAAGAAAATTCTGACAGGGCGTTCTGAAAATGGAGTCCCGGTAGAGCTTGCAAAAGTAGAACTCATTCAGAATGAAAAAAACCTGATTAACCTGAAGCGCGCCCAGGAAAAAGGTGCAACCTCCCAGTGGGAAGTTGACCATGCTGCCCTTGCGGTTGATACAGCTCTACTTAAACTCAAGGTAAAACAGTTTGAGCACTCACAGGATGTATTAAAACTCGAGAGTGTTCTTGAACTTATTGAGAGATTGACCATCAAGAGTCCAGTGAGAGGCATTGTAGAAGATATTATGGTTGAGCCGGGAGAAACGGTTCAGGCCATGGTTCCGGTTTTAAGGCTGGTTGAGATTGACCCTCTCATAATCGAGCTGCCCGTTCCCGTGGATCAGGCGGTGACACTTACAGTTGGCCAGAATGGCAGGGTCACTTTTCTTGATACAACAGAACTTGCGGGTACAGTTACCCATATTGCCTCCATTGCTGATGCTGCTGCGACAACACTTTCTGTTACCCTAATGGTTGAAAATAGTGGGCGTCGACCTGCCGGGGAGCGTGTAACTGTAATTTTTGATGAGTAATCATCGGTAGATGTAATCTTTATTGGTATCCGAAAACTATCTTTTTAATGTGTAATTGTACATGAATAATCGAGTAAAAAAATATTTCTGCTACGCAGTTCTTTTGAGCGCTGTAATGAGTCTTTCTGGAGTCTCAATAGCTGAAGAGTTGAGTGTTGAGGAGGATCTTGCATACAAGGTTTGGGAAAATGAAAGTTTATATCCCTCCCTGTCTCACTATCTGACTATTGCTGAGACCAGACAGAATAGAGCGGTTGAAGTCCTTAATCCCATTAAGGATGACACCTTCTTACAAGGTGTTTTTGATTCATACTCTACAACCTCTGATATTTCTGATTCACCTGCAAGTATAGAACTTAATTTACGCCAGGCAATGCAGGTAGCCTTGTCAGGAAATAGAGATGTGCAGCTGGCCCTTCTGGCACCTGCAATAGCAGAGTCTGATCTGAAAATCACACAAACCGTATATGACCCGACTCTGTTTAATGATACAAACTATTATGATTCTGAGCGGCCAATCCAGTCACTCCTTGATACCGGTAGCGATGGAACTGATGGTGTAGATTCCCTGACAGAAGAGGGATGGCTGACGAGGTCCGGCATTCAGCAACCTCTGCCGACAGGTGGTAGTGCAACTGTTGCGTATGAGGCGGACAACCTGGAAAATAACAGCGAACTGACTATACCCAATCCCCAGTACACTTCACGGTTTTCATTTGAATTACGTCAATCACTCTTGAAGGGTTTTGGTGATAAAAGTAATACATCAGACATACGTCTTGCGAACATATCGCTTAATCAATCCCAGGCTGAGTATCGGAAAGAACTTGCGGATTTGCTGCGTGAATTAACACTCTATTACTGGCGTTACAGCTATTATTATCAGCTGGAGCAAATAAGCAGGGGTGCTATTGGAGCTGCCGAGAAAATATTAGAGCGCGTTGAGACACGTAACGAGCAGGGCATTGCGAATCTTTTGGATCTTGATCGTGCGAGGTCATCGGTTGAAGATCGGCGTCTTAAACATTTTGGCGATAAAAGGCTTGCCCTGACCACCCTTAATCAATTGAAACAGTTACTTGGTATTGCGCCACTTTCCCCTTATTTTCATAGCAGTCTTGTCCCAACAGAACCTTTTCTTGAAACCTTTACCCTACCTGAATTGGCCCAGATTCAGAGAACGGCTCTGACGCGGCGTGAGGAGATACAGATTGCACGCCATGAGTTAAAGAGTGCAGAAATAAAGCATAAGCTCGCCAAGCATCTGGAACTTCCAACCCTTGATCTCAGAACGTCCTATACCATGAACGGTCTTGGAGAAGAGTATGGGGATTCTGTAGATGGGGCTGTCTCAGATGGACAGGACAGCTGGGATGCAGGAATTTTTGTTGAATGGCCCATTGGAGGGCGCAGAAGCGCCCTTGAGACGAGGAAAGCGATGCTTGGAGGGCAACAGGCTAAGCTGGAATATAAAAAGAGTATAGAAAGTATCAGCTATGAAGTGAATTCACTTTTTAGTGAGGCCTCTTTATCCCTACAGGAAGTAGAGGCCTCTGAACGCTCGAAAAATGCCTATGAAGCGGTATTTAAAAGAGAAAGTGCTCTCTATGATATTTCCCGGGTTGACAATCAGCGACTTCTTGACTCCCAGGATGAGTATTTTGACGCCCAAAGGGCTCATTTGAAAGCAGTATTGAGTCTCAACCTTATGGCCATGAATCTGCAGTGGGTACAGGGACTTTTTTTGGAAACATTTGGCATTGAGCCATGATGAGTCCTGAATATACAGAGGTTCGGTCGCTTGAAATAAGCTGTGCTGTTAAAGAGGAATTCGTCGGGAGCGTATACAGTTACGGGATAAGTGTAGTTATTTCGTCTAAGGGCAGGGGGCGGCTAAAATAAAACCCCTGATACACATCACAGTGTTGAGTTTTGATGTAGTCCAGTTGTTGGTTGTTCTCAATACCTTCGGCAACAGTTGATAAATTAAGACTGTGGGCCATGTAAATTATAGAAGCAATAATGGCTCTGCTCTCCTCGTTTGATTCGACATTCTTTAAAAATGATCTATCAATTTTCAGCTCATCCACCGGTAATTTACCAAGGTAGCTTAAAGAGGAATAACCGGTTCCAAAATCATCAATACTTATTTGTACACCAAGATCTTTCAGCGCTTTAAGGGTTCTAATCTTTTCTTCTATATTTTCAAGAAACAGCCCCTCTGTGATCTCGAGTTTTATACAGCTGGGGTCCACATTAGTTGTTTCTAGAATTTTTCTGGTGATATCTACATAATCTGGATCGTCAATTTGTAGAGGTGACACGTTCACCGCCATGGAAACATTTTTTTTCCCCTGTTGATTCCAGGAAACTACTGTTTTACATGCTTCAAGCAGAACCCATTCTCCAATGGGGATGATGAGCTTTGTTTCTTCCGCAAGGGGTATGAAATCAGCAGGTGAAACAAGACCGAGAGTATCGTTTTGCCAACGCACAAGTGCTTCGACTCCCTCAATTATTCCGGTTTCAACATTTACTTTTGGCTGGTAGTAAAGGAGGAGCTCGTCTTTGTCTATGGCTTTTCGCAGGCGAAATTCCATTTGAAGCCGCTTTTCGTAAATGGCGTTGATGGTCTGGGAAGAGAAATGAAAACTATCGCCACCCTTACTTTTCCCGTAATCTTTTGCACTTATGGCAAGCCGTTGCAGGGTTTCTGCATCATCTCCTTCTTCTGGAAAAGTTGCAATACCAATGGAGGCGGTGACAGCAAATTCGTTACCCTCGATTATGAAGGGTTCTCGTATTGTATTAAGTAGTCTGCCTGCAACAACAGCTGAGGATTCGGCATTTTTTGGGTGGTTCACGAGAAGACTGAAGCCACTGCCTTCTGCTCTGAAAAGGCCGAGGGTGCCATTGAAGTCATCAGTGGATGTCGATAACACATCAATTCTTCTGGTGACCTCTTTGAGACGATCTGCCAGCAGGGTGATAACATTGTTTGAAGAATTGATACCTATTGTTGCATTTATTCTGCTGAAATTGTCAAGGCTGATATGAACAAGAGCAAGGTTCTCATTGTATCTTTTTGCTCGGGAGAGGGCCCAGTCAAGGCGTTCCTGAAATAAGTTACTATTGGGTAGTTTGGTAATAGGATCGTAATACGCGAGTTGATCAGTATATGCTTTGGCTGCAAGTGTGTTTCGGATTCGAAGGCCAAGCTCACTCTGGTCAACAGGTTTGGAGAGAAAGTCCGTGGCACCAATCTCGAGGGCCTTGAGTTTATCCTGGGCATCAGAAGATGCGGTAAGGACAACCACCGGTAACCTGGAAAGCCGGGGATGATTGCGAATTTCAAAGAGAATGTCCATTCCGGACTTTCCGGGCATAATCAGGTCGAGTAAAAGAATGTCGGGGAGATTATATTCCAGGATCTCCATTGCTTCAAGAGGATCTTCAACCTGGATAAACTTTGTATATCCAAATTCCTCTAAGAAGGTCTGGACGACCATCATTGTGATCGGCTCATCGTCCACCATCATTATGGTGGCATTCATTAAGTTTTTGTCAATTTGAAACATTATTACTCGGTTAAAATGTTAGCCTAAGTTAGCCTGATGTTGGTCTAATACAAAAGGGTATTATAAATAATACATGCCTCAGCTGGGAGCTTCAATGTTTCGGGCAATATTAATTATTTTTTTTACATTAAGTACGCATTTGTTTATGTCTTTTTCCTTTGCTGACAGCTCAAGTGCTTTAGCGGGCTCTGTGAAGGCGTCGTAGCCAACGGTTCCTCCAGCCCCTTTCAGCCAATGAGCCAGATGAGATAACTCCTGGTAGTCGTTTATCTGGACAGCCTGCTCCATCTTTACTATCTCAGTTGGTAGCTTCCTGGTAAAAATGAGCACTGCCTGCTTGAGCTTTGGGTGATTGGCAAGCCGTGAGACAACGGGTGAGTTATAATCTTCTTCTGTATCTACTCTGTCTTGTTCTGAGGGGACCTGTTGTTGGGGGCTTATTGGACCTTCTGGGGAGACCAGGTTTGCTGTTAATGTATTGATCTCTGTGAGCAGGGCCGGGATGGCGTTACGCTGCTCTGATTTTGCTGCGGCCTCCAAACGCTCTGCAGGTTTAGTAAACGCGTCGTAACCAACGGTTCCTGCAGCACCTTTTAGCCAATGGGCCAGGTTGGCCACCTTCGCAAGGTCACCTGTTGCATGGGCAGCATTGAGGGAAACTATCTCGCCTGGGAGTTTATCAGCAAACTGCTGGACAACTTTTTTCAGTTTTGGGTGCTCAGAAAATCTTGAGATAACAGGCTCAGAAGGCTGAATGGCAGGTTTTGGATTGTCAGTTTTATCCATTTTGGAGACTGTTTGAGTGGCGGTAGAAGCTGGTTGATCAAAATCACCCTCTTGCAGGTAGTTCGCCACCATCTCCATGAGTTTATCAATATCCACAGGCTTTGTAGTGTAATCACTGTAACCATTATCCAGACATTCCTGCTCAAAACCCTGCATGGCATTGGCTGTAAGGGCAATAATCGGGAGACTGATCCCCTTCTCTCTCATTGTTCTGGCAGCTGTGAAACCATCCATCACCGGCATCTGTACGTCCATGAGAATAAGGTCGTAATTGTTTGTTGTGGCAAGCTGAACTCCAATGGCTCCATTTTCAGCTTCATCAACTAAAAGGCCCGCCTCTTCCAGCACAATCTTGACGAGTTCCCGGTTCTCTGCCCCATCATCAACCACAAGGATCCGGGCTTCCTCTTTAAAGTTCCATGAGCCGGATGTTGTTGTTGAATATTCTTCTGTTTGTTGAAGAAGAGCTGTTGGGGAGATAAGGGTGTAGTCAGGCAGGTTTCCAGCAGGTATGGTTATGGAGAATGTACTTCCCTCATTTTCGATGCTGGTGACAGTGATATCACCACCTAAGGCCCGTGCAAATTTTCGGCTGATTGAAAGACCTAAGCCGGTTCCTCCAAAGCGCCTGCTGACGGTGACATCAGCTTGGACAAATGGGTCAAATACGTTCGCAAGAGCTAGTTGTGACATGCCGATACCGCTATCAATAATGTCAATTTGCAGACAGTTTGGTTTGGTCTCCATATCAAAGGAGCATATGATTTGAACAGAACCTTTATCAGTAAATTTAATAGCATTGCCGATGAGGTTGAAGAGAATTTGCCTAAACCTGCCAGGGTCAGCAAAGATCGTGTCAGGTACGTCTTTTGTTGCTTTCCAGGAAAGGGCGAGACCTTTTTTTTCAGCATTGGGCCGGAGCATCTCAACGACTTCGGCAATAGTCTGGTACGGTTGAAAGCGTATACTCTCAAACTCCAGTTTTCCGGATTCAACCTTTGAAAGATCAAGGATATCATTGATCAGTTCCAGAAGACTTTTGCCACTGGAATGTATGGTATTGAGATACTTGAGGCTTTCCTGCTCATTTTTCACATACCCCCGTTTGAGGATGTCAGTGAAACCGAGGATTGCATTCATCGGAGTTCGTATCTCATGGCTCATGTTGGCAAGAAACGCACTTTTAGCGTTATTGGCCTCTTCAGCTTCTTCCTTTGATTTTCTGAGCTCAGTCTCTTTTTTCTCCAGTAGTGTAATGTCGTCAAAACCAACGAGTACGCCTGCATAATTTTTGTTTTCACCAAGGACAGGAGAGCAGTTCACCTTAAAAGATTTTTGAATCCCCCCCTCAAGTTCGAGTGAGAGCATCTGGTCCTTTTTAATTTTACCTTCTCTAAGGGCTATGAGCCAAGGTCTGTCTTCGGGTTTTATGACGTCTCCGTTTTTATTCTTCCAACTGAATTCAGAGGCTTTAAGTCCAAGCAGATCATTAGATTTTTTGCCGAAGATATCGGCAAAGGCCTTGTTGGCTAGTACCACCTGTTCTTTCTTGTCCAGGATAAGTAGACCCTCAGCCATGGTGTCAAGCGCTGAGCGTACCCGACCCGGAATTGCCTGGGATGGGTCAAGTTGTCGGAGCACCTTCCCCAGATAAAAATAGAAAATGATGAAGCAGAAAAAGAAAATAAAGAGAACAATTCGAATGAGCGGGTCGTCTAAAAGTCCCCAGAGGATCGTAGATGAGTGATCCACAAAGCGAAGCTCAAGTTGACCCCATTCTTTTTCGCCAGCCCATATTGGTACGCGGAGCTGTGGTCCTGCGGAAAAGCCACTACTCATCTCCTGCCACAACTCTTCATGATCCGCTGTGGCGCTAAAGAGTGAACTATCCTCTCTTCTCAGGCCAATGGATGCAAGGTCAGTGTTGCGCTCAACAAGAAGAGAAAAGTCATCTGCAACACGCTCGGGGCTGGCTTTATCCACGAGGGCAGAGCTGTAGATGGCTATGGTTTCGGCGAGGGCAGTACGACCGTTCCTCTCGGCTTTCTGCACATCAGGAATAATACCGATGTAACTTCCCACCATGAGTATCGTTACTATGATACCAACGAGTCCCAAAGAGACTCTTGATTTTGCGCTGAGGCCTTTCATATTAACAGAACATCCTATGTAACACTCTCTTTACCTATTGAGTTTTTGGAGGATGTTGAGCTTTTTCCTCTGGTGTTGGTTGATGTGTACCTTTTTCGATTATTGACTCGATGGAATCGTCATCTTCCTCATCCCCACCCTTGGCACCTGCTAAAACAGCAAGGGGATCTGCGAGTTGCCAGGCCGGTAAAGATGATAAAATGGAGCTTAAAAGAGCACCACTTCTGAGAAGCCATATCACATAACCAGCTGATAGTCCAGTAGATGCGGCGATTGCTGAGCCAACCACTGTTTTTTCAATGGAGGCCTCTTGTTCTGTCTGTTCCCTGAAGTTTTCAAGGGATTTACGCACTGACTGGTACTCTTCAAAACTACGATCTCTATATTCCAGGTCCAGTAAATCGTAATTGGATGTGGAGTAAATCTCACTCTCTTCCGGGCCTGCAGTAACTAATAAGGAGTCGCTTTTAATTGTCTGGGGGGCGGCACTGGAAGAAAGGGAGAATGAATGAACTGATGCACTATCAAAGGACATATCAAAGGTTACACTATCAAAGGTGGCCGCAATATCAAACAGTTCAGTGGCTGAAGACGATTCTTGAATCTTTTGTGCATTGACATAGGAGAGAGAGCTGTCTGCATCCTCATCTTCGCTTGCATCCCCAGCGGAGACATCGTCGGTTTCTTTTGTGGTCTCCTCGGCATCAGGGGATGAAGAATCTTCATTCTGAGGGTCAGCATCGCTCGCACCGGTTTCAAGTCCGGTAACAAGCTCAAGAGTCTCGTCGATTCCACTGATTTCTTCTGTCACTGTGATTTCTTCTCCGAGACTATCGCCACCTGTATCTGGACTACTGCCTCCCTCTGATTCTGAAGTTTCTTCTTCACGGCTACTAATCTCAGATGTCGTTTCAGTAACCTCATCTGAGATTAGTGGTGCATCGGCCTCCGCTGTACCCGTGAGGTTGATTGTACCACTAAGCGCAGTAGCTCCATCTTCTTTACCATCCTCAATTTGCACTGTAATGGTTGTGTCTTCCAAACTATCTGCTGTGGGAATAAAAGAAACGAGGGACAGTGCATTATTGACCTCAGTCACAGTGCCACTGATTGACCAGATACCGCTTATTGCATCAAAATTAGCCCCACCTGCCGTTGAAAGAGTGCCAAAACCGGGGGATGACAGGGTCATCTGGGCAGATATTGTTTCGTTTTGGTCTACGTCTGCAACAACAATGTCCTCCAAATCATAACGTATATCTTCTGTATATGTCCCACTCTGGTTCAGCGAGCTTGCTGTTGGAGCATCGTTGACGTGAATGGCATGGAGGTTCTTTGTCAGTGGATTGGACGAGTTTAAACCGTCTGTGGCTGTTATAGTGATAGTAAAATCTTCAATGTAATTGAGTGCTGGACTGAAGGTAGTGGTGTGTAATACAGAGTTGATGTCAGAAATGTTAGTGCCGGAAACAGTGAGCGTCCCCCCTGAAAATACACTGGTAGTACTAGGATAACTGCTAACATCGGCATGTAGGATTCCAGCAAGATTGTCAGAGAGTTTAAGGGAAACCTCATAGTTAGTTCCACTGTCACTATCAGTGATACGTATGTCTGAAAGTGAATGGGTACTATCCTCAGTGTAGGATTCATTGGAGCCGAGGATGTGTAGTGTTGGGGCGTCGTTGACTCCTGTAAAATTGACAGTTGCTGGAGCGGCAGTTGTTGTAAGATTGCTGTCAGACACGGAAACACTGTAACTAATGGCATCTTCACCGCCATCATGAATGATACGAATCTCACCATTTGTTATCTGGTTTTGGGTAAAACTGGTTATGGCTGTAGCAGGGTCATTAATGTTGATAAAATTACCTGAAGTAAGATTGGTAACAGTAAAGATGAGATCAGGTACGTTGGAATCACTGTCCGTTGCAGCAAGTATACTGTTATCAAGGGTGACAGTGTCGCCTTCTGACAGCGTTATTGTATTGACCAAAAGATCAGGTATGTCGTTGATTGAGTTGAATGTAATCGTTGCGGTCGATGCTGCTGTTGATTCAGGTGGTGTGCCATCATCTGTTACACTAATCTCATAAAGAGGAGCGGCCTCCTCTCCATCATGGACAAAGATAATTTCACCTGCTAGAATTTCCCCCTGGGTAAAAGAGAATATTTCGTTGTCTGGAACAGATGTGTTTTCAAATTGGCCACCTGTAATTGTCTCAACTGTGAAGGTGAGATTTGAGCTGATGTTATCCGGGTCACTGGCCGATAGGCTGGCAGCAGATAGAGTGACTGTACCACCCTCATCTACGATGAGCTTGTTGTTGATAAGCTGTGGTGCATCATTGACCTTTGCAAAGATTACATTTGCAGCCTGGGTTGTTGATGCAAGATCATCATCTGTCACGGTAATCTGATATTCTGGGGCATCTTCTCCCCCGTCATGAATAAACTGGATATTGCCTGCTGTTATTTGTGCCTGGGTAAAGGTGGTGATTGCTGTTGAGCTGTCAGCTGTTGTGGTAAAAATACCTCCGCTGAGCTCAGATACCGTAAAAGTAAGACTTGGGCTGGTGTCGTCATTATCTGTTGCTTCAAGAATGGATGAGGTGATAGCTACGGTATCACCTTCACTTAAGGTGATCGTGTTGGTTATGATTTCTGGGGCGTCGTTGACGGGTGTAAAGTTAATGGTACTACTGAGACTATCACTGGCCAATCCATCGGAAACTGTAGCTGTGTATGATGGTGCTGTCTCTCCACCATTGTGTTTGAAGATGATCTTACCGGCATTGATATCAGCCTGGGTAAAAGAGGTAATAGAAGTTCCAGGGTTATGTGTGGATTCGAATTGGCCCTGACCCACTCCGCTTATTATGAAAATTAGACTTGCCGGGCCTTGCTCGTCATCAGTTGCAGAAAAGTTGTCATCTGTCAGGGTGACACTTTCCCCCTCATTAATAGTAAGGATATTGGTTTCAAAGACGGGAGCATCGTTTGTGGTGTAAAACGTAATACTGGCGGCGATTGCACCGCTGCTAGCACCTTTATCATCTTTCACCTCTACATCATAACTTGGTGAAGTTGCACTGCCATCATGGACGAAACTCACAAGCCCGTTATTAATATCGTCCTGGGTGAAACTGGTTATTGCTGTTGTTGTGGCATCACCGGTTGTAAAGAATTTACCCGCAAGTGGGTTTGATATCGTATAGGTGAGGGCTGTTGCATTATCATCGGGGTCACTGGCAAGTAGCTGCACATCTGTGATGAGAACTGTCTCTCCCTCCTGGATATTAAGGGAGTAATGTTGGAGGGTGGGTGTATCGTTGATGTTGGTGAGTGTAATGGTCGCATTGGACGGGCCGAATGAATCTTCTCCATCGGATACGCTGAGGCTATATGCAGGAGTTATTTCTCCCCCGTTATGGACGAACTGTACATAACCAGAATCCAGATCCTCTTGGGTAAAACTGGTAATGGCTGTGCCTGTGTCTGTTGAAAGTTCAAACTGTCCTTCACTCACCGAGTTGACTGTGAACAACAGTTCACTCGCAATATTATCTCCATCACTTACATTCAGATCGGTCGTTGTGAGTGTTTTTCGCTCTCCTTCATCAAGACTCAGAGAGTTATTATTGATGACTGGTGCGTCATTAATGGCTGTAAAATCTATGGTAGCTGAAGCCTCTGCTGAAGTGAGGGTGCCATCGGAGACTGATATTGAATAACTTGGGGCTGTTTCGTCTCCATCATCGACAAAGATGATTTTCCCGTCTGCAACATCTGTTTGATTAAAGCTGGTAATTGCAGTGTCTGGTAAGTCAGTGTTTTCAAACTGGCCACCATCAACTGTTTCAACAGTAAATAATAGGTCCCCATCTATTGATTCTTCATCGGTTGCAGCAAGGTCGCTGCTTGTGAGGGTCACAGTCTGATCTTCATTAATTGTCAGACTGTTTTCTGTAATGGCAGGAGTTTCGTTGATGTCACTGATTGATACGGTCAATGTTTGGATGGCTGTCTGGCCAGTACTGTCGGTTACGGTAATTTCGACAGTGTAGGTGGATTTCGTCTCATAGTCGAGAAGACCATCGTTAAGGATAAGCTCATCGCCATTTGTTCCGCCAAGAACAAAATATCCACTGTCCACACCGCCGGTAATATCGTAGGTGTGGGTTTCGGCTGGATCAAAATCAGTGGTGGAGAGCGTACCCACGGTGAAGCCATTTGTGGTGTCGGTGTTTTCGGGAATACTGGTGTTAGAGAGGTTAACTCCCACCGGTGCGGTGCTGGTAGAAATAGGAGCATCAGTAAGGCCATCGGTGGTGGCCAAATCACCCGATTCATTACTTACAAAACCGGGTAGGATCGTGAGCGTATCAGTTCCGCCGTCTTCTCCGTATCCCTCAGTTCCTGTTATCTCAATGGTTTTATCACCTGTGAGGTTAATGGTAAGAGTGGTCGTGGAAGTGAGTACGGTGGAAATGTTAGTAATATCAAAAGTGATATCAGATGTTGTTGATCCGTCACCGTTTACGTCCCATGTGATTTTGGACCAGTCCAGTTGATCTTTAACGTTTGTTCCTATGGCCCCTATAAAATCGAGATTTGTCCCTGCAAGGGTTATGGTCTTGGACTGTTCATCAAAACTGACACTGGTAAACGTTGGTTGAGGAATCTCTCCTGTAATGGTGAGGGAAAAGGCGTCAAATTTTTCATCGTTTGAATCAAAGGAGACATCTTCTCCTTCAAAAAACATTGAAGCAGACACTTCACCTTGATTGTCTGTTGAGCCATCGGGGGAAGAGGTTGTTATTACCTCGAGGGCAATGATATCGTTGACAGCTACATTAACGCTGTCTGGCGAGCCGGCGATTGGAATACTGTCTTCGTTGTTTAATGAGAGCAGGATTGTTCCAGCCTGAAGCTCTGTGTTGCCAATGGTCGTCGTTCGTTCGACAAGATCAATGCCTGTGATTTTTTCGTCGATACCAACCTTCGTATCATCGCCTTCTATAAGTACAGAAGGAGTGTATGTAACGGTTGTGGTTAGGCCGATGGTTTTCTCAACCATTTGTAAATGGTAAATATCGCTGTGCTCACTGCCACCATCGTGGGTTATGAGTATGTCTCCTGCCTGGAGATCCCGATCTCCCACGGTGACCGCCGATTCAACCAGAGTGATACCATTAATTTTTTTGTCAGAGATATCATCTAGAAAAATGGAGAATGTGCCTGCGCTATAGTCACTATTTGTTGGGCTGAAGAGGATGATGTCATTGTCGCTGGCATTAATATCGCCAAACGAGGCTGAGTCAAGACTATGAGCTGAAAAGAGGATGTCACCAACATTGAGTTCAGTATCACCAATGTACATCTTTGTCGTTACATAGTGGAGGCTACGAATATCGGCACCGTCCGCAAATGTTGAAAGTTGAGCGGCCATTGAAAAGTAGCCCTCGGTGGTTGAACCGAAGTTGGCACCAGAGTTATTCAAGCTGATGACATCGGCCTCGGTCCAATTTTCAATTCCAGTTTGTCCTCCATTGCCGACATCGTTTTCAGTCGAAAACCAAAGGGCTGAAGACCATGTGTCGGTTGTATAGTCGATGCTGAGGTTATCAACATTGAAAGTAGCCCATACGGATGGAGCATCTGATGAACCACCATAATCAGTGCCTTCGGAGACAAAGCGTATTTCTGTTGTGGCAGAGGTGTAATCAGAAATATCAAATTGAAGACGTGTTGCATCTGTATACCATATGATTTCATCATCAAAGAGGGTTGTCCAGTCACCACCATCGTCCCGTATCTGTACAGAAACGGTTCCTCCCCATTTATCGTCTATATCGAAGCTGAGATAGGCGGAAGCTGCGTCAGTTAAATCGGCTACACGTGTGATTCCTCTTATGGTTTCATTACTCGCAGCAGGTTTAATAAGAAGAGTGTCGTTGCTTATTTGTACCTCTCCACTGCTTGCATCATCATCGTCTCCAATTTCAATCCAATCACTTATCCAGTCAACAGTACCACTGTTACCTGAGTAACCGTTGTCATCGTCAAAGCTGTCTCCAATGGTTTCTTCAGCGAGAATATGCAGCCAGTCGGATTGCAGCTGTGAACTCACCGGAACGACACTCTCAACTTCTCCTGTTTCATATTCCAGAATCCAGTCAGCACCTTGAGTGAAGTGGCCTGTCGGGTCAACACTTGCTGCGACATCAGCTCCTGTAAGTGTTGCAATGTCATTAATGAAGCTTTCTCCAGCTTCTGATGCGGCCAGGTCGCAACCGTAGAAAAGAATGTCACCATCTTCGGTGAGATGTTCGCCCCATGAGCTAATGGAGTCTTGATTCTCGCTCAGGTTTGAAGAGTTGAGCCAGGATGAGCCGAGCTTAACGGTACTGTCACTTCCGTGGCTGAAGAAGTGGAGGGCTCCAATATTTTCTGCATTATTCAGTGCTGTATTTATCTGAGTGAGCCCGTCCTCTTGGCTGCTGAGGATGATAACCTCACTGTTTTTCTTTGTCGTCAGGTCCTCTTTCAGCGCCTCAAAACCTTCAATATCGTCGTTGATAAAGATAAATTCCTGGGAACTGGTCTCAGCAGCGGGTGTATCGACCGTGAGTTGGCTAGGGTCAGCCTCATTATCAATAACTTCAATGGTTTGACTATCAGCGACAATTTCACCCGCTGACGTCTGGGCCAGCTCAGTTGACATATCTGTACTGTTGGACTCAGGTGTGTTATCCGCTGGGGCCTGGACAGTCTCGTCAATAGCTTCAGTGGTGTCTATTGGATCTGCATCTACGGGTAGGGGAATGAGGTCTGCAGAGAGGAGTATTCTTGGTTCAAGTTGTTCAAAAATGGGCAATTTTAACTTCCACACATAAAAATAAATTGTATTGATCTATCCGCCGCCCCCACCGGATAGACCTGTTGAGAATAATACTCAATTATTGTATCAAATCGTAAATAAATGTGAGAGGATTATTTTTCTGATTCGTAAAAAAAATGGGTGAGTCTGTCAATGAGTTGTCGTTTATACAGTTTCAGCCTCTGAACTGGGTGAGGAAAAGCTGTTGTAGTCTGCGCACTAAGCGAAAGAGCAACGGCTGATATCCATGGTAAAACCTGATATACGCTCTGCTTTCGGCGAAAGGCTTATGTATCGGTGTCGTCAGTTGGATGTCGAGTTGAAACATCTCTTCAATAGTCATAAGTTGTGCAGGGTCATCAGGGTTTGTGATGATACGACCTCCACCTTCGGCAGCAAGAGTTTGACTCGGGAGCTTAAATGTCCCATGGGGATGTTCTGACAGAACGGTTCCCGTAAAGTTTTTTCCAGGTTCGGATACAACACTGATCCTAATATCTGAAAGATTTTCAAGAATTGGGTCAATATCGACCTGTGAAATAACAGTTCTGATTATTGTTGCATCGTTTTGGATGAATCCAAGTAAATCCCCCTGCTTAAAGAACTTTCCTATCAGTTCCCCGGACTGTTGAACGATAAAATTACCGGTCAGGGGGCTGGTGACAGTAAGGTTCCGTTTCTGCTTTTTCTTATGCTCCAGTCGGTCGGAGAGATCTAAAATTTTTTCTCTGATAATTCTAGCTTCAAAAGGGCTTTCTGCAAAGGCGGCAACTTCTTTAAGACGAAGCTCTACGAGTTGTGATTCCAGTAAAAGAATGGCGTGGTGGAGTTCGTCATCTTCGGCAACAATGAGCACATCTCCTTTTTCTACAACAGTACCAGGTGTGGCCACTATGGATGTGATAATACCACTACTTTGTATTTTAATAAGACTGTCTTCAGGTTGTAAGACGACACCCTCAGTTGGGGTAGTGTAGGGTAGGGGGATAAGAGTTATGATACCTATGATTACTGCGAGATATAAGGTGAGAAGAGAGAATAACGTACGTCGTTTAGAACCATATTTCCGGGACCGGAGGAGAGGTAGTATCCTCTGTTGTAGAGGTTTGTAGAGGAGCTGGCCAATACCGAGGAGACCGATAATAGCGCCAATGGGACCGAGTTTACTGGCAAAAAAGTAAAATATTGAACCATAAATGGTCAATCTATAGCAAAATGAACTTATGCCGTAGAAGAGGAGCCATCTTTTTTCCTTTCTGGAAGTTTCTGCAGGTTTGCCAAGTTCAATTCCGGTGAAAAAACGAAGGCCCTGGTGCCAGAGGTACGAACTACTTTTTGTCGCAAGGTTAGGTATCTCAATAAGATCACTGAGAATATAGTAGCCATCAAAGCGAACCAGTGGGTTCCCATTAAAAATCAGGGTCGATACCCCACATATCAACATGGTGTTAAAGGCGATGGTGCGTATCACTCCTGGTTCCACAATCGTCCAGAGAAGCAGTGCAAGGGACGCCAGTGCCAGTTCCGCTAAGATGCCTGAGCCCGCAACGATTATACGTTGCCATTTATTGGTGAAGCTTGACGAGTCTGAGGCGTTCACGTAGGGAACAGGAACAAAGAGCAGGAGCATAAGTCCCATCTCGGTTACATCACCTCCATAATATTTCACAGAAAATGCATGGGCAAACTCGTGAATAGTTTTCACTATGGGATAGAGTAGCCAGAGAATAAAGAGATTATGCTGGGAGAAGATCCTGTCCAGAGGGTTATGGCTCAGTTCTGGCAAGTTCAAAAAAAGAGTACAGGCGGCAAATGCAAAAAGAATAAGTAGTAGTGAAAGGAAGAACTTCGTGTAAAGTCCTTGAACAACATTTCGGTATCTCGTGATAATAGGGCTTGGATTAAACAGAGGCAGGCGGAGAAAGAGAGGACTGTTTTTTAACTGGTCAATCAGGTTGTTACCCTGTGGTTGTTTCTGTGCCGGGATCTGGCCTAAACGTTCTAACAGCTTATTGTCCGTCAGAGCCTCCATTCTACTGAGTTGGGTGATGATCTCAACGATGGCCTCTTGGGTTGGCCCTTGTTTTTCCAGCTTATTTTGCAGGTAGTTATAAATCTCTTCAGAACAGAATTTTCCGTTCAGGCGGCCTACGACCTCATAGGCTTCTTTAGAAAAACCATAGCGGGTTTTGGTTATGGAATCCTCAAGTACATAGGAAATCTCTCCCCGAAAATGGTGGCGGCTCAAGGTAATATGAGATTTGAGCTGTGGGTATAGCCCAGCGATGATTCCCCAATTATCGGTGTTGACTTGATGGCCTGATACAGTATTCATGGTCTCATGTTCCAGCCAAGAAGACGTAATTTATTCATGAGGCTTCTTGTCCATAGCCAGATATAGGGCTTTCTGCCGACACCAATCTTTCCGTAGCCTGTCATGCCAGGGCTCAGTCGTTTTGCTGTTTCTTCAAGGCTTGCTTCAACCCTGAAACTATTGGTACCATCTTTAGCCGTTGCTTTTGGAGTGATCTTCGTCACGGTGAAGCTAAACGTTTCCTTGGGCAGGCTGTTAAACACGACGACTCCGCTCTGGCCATGTTGTATAAGGCTTATATCCTTCTCATCTACTTGGGCAAGAACTGTAAAGCCTCCATCGGGAATCATCTCAAAGAGCATTTTCCCACGCTCCACAGGTCCGCCTATGGCTTGGGAGAGGTCGCCTGTTACAAGGGTGCCGGTGAAGGGCGCTCGTATCTCAGCGCGCTGTTTTTGCAGCTGAAGAAGGGAGAGTTGGATTTCTGCCTGTTTTTTCTGTTGATTGATTATCTTTGCCAGGGAGGTTGCGTTATCAGCAATGGCCTTTCTGTATTCTAAATCGGCCTGGCTGTATTTACTCTTCCAGCTCAGTTCATCAAGGGTAAGGTCACTGGTGTCGAGTGAGGCAAGGATTTCTCCCTCTGCCACGTGATCTCCAGCACTTTTGTTAGCCTCAGCAACATAGCCTGGAAAGGGTGCAACAATAGTTCGAAGTATGGTTCCCGAAAGAGTAACATCTGCTTCAATACGAAAATCGCCTCTGCCAAAGAAAATAATGAGTAGGATAAGAAGGGGAACAGCAGCCTTTATCGTTGCCGCTATTTTGTTATCTTTGAAACCTTGCAGTTTGTGTTTGATTCGTCTTCGGCCAACTGTGAGAAGTGGTTGCTCACTGAGTGAGAGGTTGTTTAGAAGCGGACCAATACTAATAATTAATTGTCTGAGTGATTGGAGTTCAGACTCACCTATCTGTTGGAGGTTTTTTTGTTCAAGGGTAACAACAAACTTCTCTTCCTGATGGGCTGATGAAATTGGGAATGAGATGATTTGCTGAGCACCGTGTTTTGCGGATAGTAGCTGGTGTTGATGGGTAATGGGGCCGTGGCACGTTCCAGAATCTGGATAGATCACCTCTACGTCTTGGTCAACACACTCTTCCATGGCCTCGATGATATCAGTTACAACGGGGCTTGTTCTTTCTATTGTAGATTGGTGGGATATGGCAAGGACTGAGACTTGCTGGTTTTGATATCGACCGATGCTTACACGGAGGCAGTCAAAAAGGGATACTAGTTTATCTGTTAGAAGTGTGGTGGCCTTAGCAAGGCTTGGCTGATTCTGGAGCGATGAGAGTAATTCGTTAGTATATGTACTACCAGTTACTTTGGCGACAGCCGTTGGTGTTGTCGTAATTTCTTCCTTTAACCATTGTAAACCCCACTCAAGCTGCTGCATGGCCTGATGCAGTTGTTGCTTATCCCTTGGTTGTAACTCAAAGGCGCTGATTAATAGACTGTTACTGGTAAGATGAATTGGAAGCGCAATATGAACAGAGCGAGGGGGCTCTGAGCTGTCTCTGCCTGTTTCCTGAAAGCTGATGATAACGCCCTTTTGTTCCTTTTCTGCACGTTTACACACCTGATGAAAATGATCAGTATCCGAGTTTTCAGGCCACTCTATGTATTCGGGTCTTGGTTGAGCCTCGTTACCATCAGTTTGTCGTATACATAGGCAACCCCTCACTGCCGATGGCAGGAGTTTTCCCTGTAAAGCAATCCAGCGTTGGTATTGCGCCAAATGGATTTTAAACTGTTGCGTAGTGTAAGAGGTCATGTGTCCCAAATATACAAATACCGTAAATAACGGAGAATAGGAGTGGGTTCGACAAAGGTGCAGATGGGGCCGAATCAATACAATTTCTTATTTAATCGAGCCAATTGCAAAAGTGTCTTTGCGCCCAATATCTTCGTTTTGTTCAAAAATTTATCCTCGGAATAGTAGCTATATGCCTGTGGTAAAATTTTTCACAGGCCTTGATCTTGGACGAAAATCCTATTTTTGCAAAAGGCTCAATCAACTTTTAATAAAAATATGAAGCAACACTATTATAGCGTCTTTTATTTCAAGGATCAAAAAAGTGAGTGATTTAGTAACTTTCTCAAGAAAAAAACAGCCTAATGTCAAGATAATTGGATGGAGGGAGAGTCTGGCACCAGATTATGAAATCAGGGTGAATTACTTGTTGGCAGGTGTCGGCAGACAATAATGTTTGACCAAAACAAGGTTATTCCTCATGTTTTTAGTCAGGAGATATGACTAAAGTTTGACCAATTTTTCCACTTAGTACAAATTTCACACAAATTTAGTAACAATAAAGTTTGACTGTTTTCAGAAAAAGTCGCTCGATCATCAGTTACTATCTTCCGCGTTGCCTGACATCACTTTTGAAGTGATCATCAAAAATAATCTGGAAGTATCAATATTCTAGAGTGCTTCATTTGCAGCTGATTTTCTGGAATTAATTTTAATTTCCTAAAAGGCCAATAATGCTCCATTTCGGGTGCGTTTTTGAGACTTGGTCAAATTGAAACTTACAGTCTATATACGCAATAAACTCTGTTTTTTCATTTATATTAGTTGGTTACTTTCTAGTATTTTCTGTCATATGACCACTAT
The DNA here is from genome assembly GCF_054397165.1 of Desulforhopalus glucosivorans. Lineage (NCBI taxonomy): Bacteria > Pseudomonadati > Thermodesulfobacteriota > Desulfobulbia > Desulfobulbales > Desulfocapsaceae > Desulforhopalus > Desulforhopalus glucosivorans. The sequence goes on along the minus strand of NZ_AP044854.1, from coordinate 4,119,284 downwards.
ATGTCAATGTTTTTATAAGAGGTAGCTTCGTTATGGACTGACTCTGAGAATGGGCCCTTCAAGAATGCTCGTCGGAAGAGTCAGTCCATAGTGAAGCGGAACAATAGCATTGAATTTCATTCCAGCTGGTTCAACCTCATTTTCTCCAGCACAACTTCCATTGCCATAAAATAATCCCGCTGTGCCTTCGTATTTGAGAGTTTACTGTAGCGCTGGGTTGTCTTAATCTTCGAGTGGCCAAGAATTTCCTGGATACTGACGAGATCAGCATTAGCATTGAGAAGCTGGGTTGCCATCGTATGCCGCAGCCTGTGACATGTGACATGAACACCACTTTTCCTTGCATACATCTGTACGAGATGCTGTATTGTTCTTACAGATATAGGCCCACCTTTACAGCGACCTTTTTCCACGAGAAAGATGTGTCGTTCGTGGGACTTGAAACGTTCTTTGAGATAGCTGGCAAGTGCTACTGCAGCATCATTACTGATAAATACGATGCGGTCTTTTCCACCTTTACCGGCTATAACCAAAATACGGCTACGTCTGTAATCAATGACATCCAGTGTAAGATTGGTAACTTCCTGCACACGTAAACCACAACGAAGCATCAGCATAACTATGGCAAGATCTCGTTTTGATGAGATCTGGCCCAGGAACACCTCCATCTCATTGTCATGCAAGTACCGAGGTAACGGGTGAGGTTCTCTAAGCATCATCCCAGTCCTAACTGGATTATCTATTTTGATATTTTCTTCATGAAATAGGTAATCATAGAACCCTCGAATTGTTGATAGATGACAGTTGATAGTACGAGGTGCCATTCTATTTTCCAGCATATAATCAACATATATTTTCACATTGTCTACAGCAGTTGACTCCATGGGAACCGCCAACCAGCTAAAGAAAAGCTTCAGACGATGCAGATAGTTCTTAACTGTCAAAGTCGAGAAGTTTTTTCTCTTCAAAAACTGCCTGTAATTCAGGATTGACTCTGTCATGTTCATGTCGTCCACCTTTTTCGATGATTGCCATAGCCTCAAAGTAAGCATCTTCCCTGGTGACATTGGATATCTTCGCATACCGGAGGGTTATGTCGATTGTGAGATGCCCTAGGAGTTGCTGTAATACCTCTAACCTCATTCCCGCATTGAGCATATTGGTTGCAAAAGTGTGACGCAGGGAATGTGGGCTGTAGCCCTTATGCTTCAAACCACACTTCTCAAGAGCCATTTTCATGATATTCCAGCCCCCTACATAAGACAACTCACCTCCAGTGTTACCGTAAAAAAGATGATCGCTATTTTTATTCCTTATCCTTAACCAATCTAGTAAGGCCTCTTCAGCCGCGCTGTTATAATAGACGGTACGTCCGTGGAGATTCTTCTCGCCTATGTAGAGCAATATCTTTCTCTCATGGAAAATAATATCAACCAGTTTTAAACTAAGTAGCTCCCCTATACGCATTCCGGTATGCAACAAAAGAAGAATAAAAGCACGATCTCGAACCTTGGTTATAACTGAGAGTATTCGTTGCAGATCTTCTGTTGGTATAGCCCTTGGTAAGACTTCCGGCATTTTGAGTTTGATCTTCTTATGTAGGATATCAAGGGGCAAAACTTCGTGATCCGTAAGATATCGAAGAAAAGCATAAACAGAATGTAGATGGTTCCGTACCGAATTAATTTTCAGTTTCCGATCCTGTTCATGCTCTACATAACCGGCAATATCGCTGCGTTGGATGTCTTCAATGTGTTTTCCGCCAAGCTCTTTGTAAAAAGAGAGAAACGCATGCAAAGTTCCTCCTGTTTGACTTATAGAACTGACCGAATGATTCCGACGATACTTGTCATAAAGATATGAAATCACATATTCAAAACCTGGCAAACGAGTTGCCTCTAGTTTATCAACAGCTTTATTTAAAGCCCGCCGACGCCTGCTTGGCCTGTAAACATATAGTGCACCAGCGGATGGTGCAAACAAGGTGCGGATCGATTTCGCGTCGGGATTAGAGTGAACTTCGAGGGGGACGAGGAAGGAATGGCTGGTTGAGTAGAGCGGTTCCAACCAATCTTTAGGATAAAAGCTTTCTGATATACTTGTAGTGATGGTCATCTTTTCCTCCTTCTTCTTATGAAAAAACAGGATGTTGATGACCTTATTATACCACTATTCTGGTCTTCGTTTTATTGCGTATATACAGGAAACACCTTCACCGCGTCAGACTATATGCAGTGTAAACCTGCCAGTGCGAATCTTAAATTTGTGACGCGCGGATAATGCCGTACTATCAATACCCATACCTGCTAAAAACTCATTGGTTAAGCATTAGGATGACGCTCATAATAGCCATCTAGTGTTTCAAGAGCTTGACCGCAGTTATCACATGTATATCTATCGAGACCAGTTTTTACATACGTATCTTGGCATCCAGGGCAAATCCAATGTTGTATTCGGTGTTTAGGGTTTTGCATTTTGTTATGCCTATAAAAAAGGTAGAATCCAACTATAATAAATGTAAAGCCAAGAGGGTATTTTATCTGGCTATAATCAAGGATCATTGAATAGGTTTTGCTGTAAATTATAGGGCTAACCATAATTAACAATCCCAATATTATACAAACTATGCCTGAAAAAATTACTACCATTAATCACCCTTTGTTATTGTTTAAGATGCCATAAATATTGATGTTTATTGGCTGATTTTGCTTTTATATTAGTATAGCAATATTGATGAAATGATGCTCCATTTCCCAACAGTTCAGGTGTTGATACTACTTTCTAGTTCACAAAAAACTAGTTTCACAGAAAGAGACTGATGCATGGAATACGTAGGAATAACATTAATGATATTGGGGTTGCTACTCAGCTCAATCTACTGGATAAACATCGTAATATTAGCCTTTGAATATTCTTTCCATGTGGGTCTTGTTGTAACCTTAGTTCCATTTGCTGGTGTATGGTTCGTTCTCGATAATTGGGCAGAAACGAAAACCCTATTCAAGAAAAATTTGATAGGATTGGCGGTTATTGGCTCAGGGCTATGTATTTTGCTCCAATTCTAGAAAGCTCAAGTGTTGATAGTACTTTCCTATGGAAAATATATATGGAGTTTGAGAGGTCAATTTGAGCTATTGTACGAGACCCTGTCTTCGTGGACAGGTAACATCATAAGAGTGATATCGAGCTAATTGACGCAAAGAAAAGTCCAAAAACAATACTTACAAGAATGTCATTTTTAGAAAATGGTTCTAAGTCAAACTTAAGCAATTTAACGAAATTTTTAAAATCCGGTCTGTGGTAAAGCATTGAGCAAAAGAAAAGGACGTAAAAAAGGAATAAAAAGCTAACAATTATAACAACGAATGACCTCAATTCAATAACCCCGCTTATCTTTGACTCTTTAATTTAAAAACTATTCCGTTCTTAGTAAAGTGAAGCAAATGATATGCAATAATTATATCATATCGCTATCTTTGGTTGCTTCATTTTTGAAAGTCGCAGGAAAGATATTACTTTCTTGTCCGTAAGCGGGGACGTGTTTAGCTTGCCAGGTAACACTTCTTAAAATGGGAAAAGATCATTCGGTTGAGGTGTTTCCTGTCCATTACCCCATCCCTCCTGTTGTCAATTCCGTATCTAGGGTATCATTAATCAATGGCAATTTCCGCCAAAAACCACAAAACAGGAGGTGCATAATGAAGGTTTCTCAAGCTGTCGATTTTCATCTGCAGTATCACCAGGCCAATTCGAAAAAAAAATACCATCAAGACATGTGAGTTCGTCCTCATAAAGTTTTCTTCTCGATTCGGCAAACGTGACTTAGCCAGTATTTCTCAAGAGGAAGTACTAGAATTTCTGTTATCTCTGACTAAGAATAACAAACAGGCGACCAAAAGAAATCGTTACTCTGTGCTTTCATCTTTTTACAATTTCAGCATTAACACTGGTCTTCCGGCACTCACCTGCGTATTCCATTGATCTCGGCCGGGTAGTCGGAGCGAAGCGACGCTGTTATTTGTTCCTTACCTCGTAGTCTGTGTTCACGTCAAGTTTGCTTTCTTTTTTCTCATAGATTCTCCTTTAAGTTTTACTTTGTGTGCAGAGTGCACCAGTCGGTCCATAATGGCGTCAGCCAGTGTTGGATCTCCGATCTGCTCATGCCAGTGATCAACAGGGAGTTGGCTGGTTACCATAGTTGATTTGAGGCCGTGACGATCCTCAAGTATTTCCAATAAATCATGACGTTGTTCCCGATTCAGGTGGTCCAAACCATAGTCGTCTAAAACCAGTAAATCCGCCTTTGCAAATGAGGTGAGCAGTTTCAGATACCGCCCATCCCCCTTAGCCAGACTCAGGTCCTCAAAGAGCTTAGTCACTCTCAGGTAAAGTGTATTAAACCCTTCCCGGCAGGCCTTGTTTGCAAAAGCACACGCCAGATAAGTTTTGCCGACACCTGTTGGACCGGTGATTATCAGGTTGTTATGGTCTTTAATCCAGTCGCAACCCGCCAGTCTCATGACAAGAGATTTATCCAGGCCTCTGGGGTGGCGGAAATCTATATCTTCTATGCAGCTGTCCTGGCGCAGTTTTGCCTTACGGAGGCGGGTTTTCATTCGTCGTGTTTCTCTTACAGCCATTTCCCGGTCAAGTAGAACGCCCAGTCTTTCCTCAAAGCCCATGTCATCCAAAGAGTCCATCTGCATTTGTTCATCAAGGGCATCGGCCATACCGGTAAATTTCAAAGTTTTCAGTTTTTCAAGAGTTGGGTGAAGCAGCATGATTGCCTCCTTAATGCAAAGTTGTGTCATAGTAATCAGCACCACGTATGTTGCTGTGTTGTACCGGTTTGGAGTTGTTTTCCTCTGCCTTGAGCGGTCTTTGATCCAACCCACTCTTGAGGATTGATTCTATGCTCCTGTATGAGAGAGCGTTGATTTGTAGAGCACGTTCACATGCAGCTTCCAGCCGCCCATCTCCATAAGACTTCCCCAATCTCAAGATCCCTAATAGAGATCTGTAGGCCTGTTGAGGATGGGCTCTCTGTACTAAAAGTGTCTGAGTTAGGACCTTTGTCTGAGGTCCGATCTTCGCCGCCCAGCGGATAAATCTTTCCGGATTCCACTCAGCATATTTCTGGTGTTTTGGCGGCATGTGTTCTCTGATGGTTGTATGGCGACCAGGAGACTGGTTGCGAATATGACTGGCTATCCGCTGATTACGGTACAGACATTCCACAGTTGTGTTTGTATAACGGATGTCGAGCTGCTTTTTCACCAGATTATAGGGGACGGAGTAATAATGTCCTTCCACCTCCACGTGATAGTCGAGATGAACGGTAGCCTTTTTCCAATAGGCAATTTCATAAGGGTAAGCTGGGAGTGGTTGCAGTGCAGGTTTTTCCATTTCATGGAAACGGCTTTTCCTGCTACCAGAGAGCTTTTTAAAGGGTTTTGCATTGAGGTAGTCAAGTAACCCTTTGATAGCCTTGTTGAGTTCGCCAAGACTGAAGAAGGTGTGTTTTCGAAGTCGTGCCAGAATCCAGCGCTCCACCAGAAGAACACCCGCTTCCGCTTTTGCTTTATCTCTTGGTTTTCTTACCCTGGCCGGCAAAACCGCTGTTTGATAATGGTTGGCCATGTCATGGTAAGTGAGGTTGATGTCAGGTTCGTATCGGCATGTTTTGCTCACACCACTCTTGAGATTGTCCGGGATTACCAGCTCCGGAACACCACCAAAGAAGGAGAAGGCGCGAATGTGGGAACCTACCCAGTCTTCGACTTTCTGGCTCATCGTCGCTTCAGCATAGGTGTAGTTACTGGCGCCCAGGACAGCGACAAATATCTGTGCCTTCTGTATTTCTCCGGTTGCCCCATCGATAATGCCCACTGTTTGCCCGGCATAATCCACAAACACTTTTTCACCAGCCCTGTGCTCATGACGCATTACCACATCAAGCCTGGCGGTCCATTCCCGATAGCTGTGACAGTACCAGCTGTACTGGTACCCATCCGGGTGCTGTTCCTTGTATTCCTGCCATAACAGCATCAGGGTGACATGTTTCCTGGATTGCAGCTCTTTGTGCACTTCGTGGAAATCAGGGAATAACTTAGAGCTATGTTTTGGAGTTGGAGCGGGGAAAAGTTGATGCTCCAGAGATGCATCGCTGATCCCCTCAGGGAGTGGCCATTCAAGGCCTGCCTGTTTTACGCGTTGGATATAATCGCCGACAGTACTACGGCCAATGCCGCAACTTAAGCCAATTTCACGGTTGCTGCGCTTTAACTCGTATTTGAGGCGTAACACCTCTCGTATTTTTCGCATAGATAACCTCTTGCCTGGCATTGAACCCTCCTTTGAAAAATCATCAAAAAATGGTTCATCTACCATCTGGTTTTATGCGTCGCTACTCTCCAATTTAATGGCCGGGATCGTCTGGAATCGGTGGCCGGAATGAAATGGAATCACCGGCCGGGATCAAATGGAATGGATGGCCGGGATCAGCTGGAATACTCACTCACCAACCCCTGCAACACGGCAGTGATAAAAAAAATCTTCAAACGACCTCACGCAATTCAATGGCAAATTGTTGACAAAGAAACTGTTGATGAAATCATTTTCCGAACTATGAACATACGGAACAGGTTGATACTGGAACTCATGGCAAGGGGAGGAATGCGTATCGGTGAAGTTTTAAACCTCATACCCGGCAATATTCAGGAAAGCTTTCTGACCATCAAAAACCCGAAAAGTGGCAGACCAGAAGAGAGGGTTTATGTTCCACGAAAAATAATGATAAGGTTAACCAGCTACGTAAGATCGTATGAAATTGAAAGTACGGAGCGTATTTTTCCTATTTCTTATGTTGCCGCCTGGTCTATGGTGAAAAAAGCAGGCAAGCTGGTCAATATAGAATTACGTCCACACGATCTACGGCGTCATGCAGCCACGTATGCCTCAAGATCTGGAACTCCCATCGAAATAGTCAGTAAAGTCATTCTGCGACATGCTGACCTTTCAACAACTCAACGGTATCTCGGAAAGGTGAATGATACTGAAGCTATCAGGTGGATAGAAACATTATACGGATAGGTTTTCCTTATGAGGGCGGGGAGCAATCCTCGCCCTTGAGAGCCACAGGAAACACCTCAAGTTGTGGCAAGTAACAAGATTCATTACCTTCGATTTGGCAATATCAAGCCCATAGTTCAGGTACTAGAGGTGTGGATTTTAAAGCTCGGCTCATTTCAAACTTCTATAAGCCAAATCGAGGTGCTCTTTGGTTATGGTGCGAGATCCGTTATGTTGCGTGTTTTCTTCTCTATTTTTCTTCCCGCTTTTTAAAGTTGTAAACTTTTGTCTCTTCTTCCTACTTTTTCTTTGGATTTTCTTTTTTTTCTTCCGTTTTTCCGACGATAATAACGGGAAAGTCTCATAACGGACGAAAGGCCCGAAGCTGCAACTTCGGGCCTTTCTTTAGACATCCCGTAAATACGGAAGCCCATCAAGCTCTTTCATCTAATCACGGCTTTCGTTTTTGTTCAAGACGGAAGAATGGAGATTATCCTACTCAAGGCTGTGTCATGCAGATGCTGTGGCAGGATTTTTTACATTTGCCGGAGTTGCTGGCGTGGACAGGCATATTGCAGTGATCCTTGTCGGCAATATGCCCAGAGAGAAGCTCACCGCTTAGCCCAGCAAAGATATCGCCAGACAGAAAAAGGCCGGGAAGCTCACCGACAAGCTGAAAGAAGACGCAGGATGCAGGTTTCTGAAAAAACCGTGGCTGATGCATCTTCAACAGTCGTAATCACGTATGATAAATTACCTCAAGATGACCCGTTTATCGTCCCCTGTTGTCATTTTTGTGGTGGAAAGGGCGTTGTCGTTGAACATTTCCCCCGCCGGGGATACGGGAGACGGAAGACAGAAGCCAATCTCAAGCCATTCTGACTTTTCGGAGGAGCATATGACCAGCAGAAAACCCCTTGTCGGCGATCGCATCAGAACAATAGAAGGGAGCTTCGCCTGGATCGGTCACCGCTTTCTACGGGGTGGGTATTTTACCACCCTCGGCCACCATGAACTGATCCTGTATTTCTTCCTGATCCTTGTGGCCGACCGCCAGGGACTTTCCTATTACCATTATGACAAGATCTGCTCTTTGCTTGGGATTTCTTTAGATGACTACATAGTTGCCCGCAACCTGCTGATAGACAAAGATCTAGTCGCCTTTGACGGTACTTTTTTCCAGGTTCTCTCTTTGCCGCGAAGCCCTGTAATCCAATCTGCCAAAGTGCTTCAAAACCAGGATGACATGAAGACATTTGACAGGGCCACGATTGAGCAAATCATGAATAAGCAACTCAACCGCAATCATGAATGATAAAGACTCTGAAAGACTCTCGCTGGCAGTTGAGCAATATATTCTGCAACGGATAGAACAAGGATACCGGGACACGGACATTACCTCCCAGTATAAAATACTGATGGATTTTCAAATATTTGTAGAGAAGCGGGTAAAGGAATGGAATGCAATTTTCACCCTTGAGATATTGCGGGAATTTATGCATGCTGGCAATGACATCAGTAGACGACAAGGGGCTGTCCGGGGATTGGCAAGTTTCCTGTACCAGGAAAAACTTATTCCCCAGCCCATTCCGAGAAAATCAAGACCAATATTGCCAAAAATATTTGAACACTATCTGCATTATTGTGCGACAACCCGCTACGATACCGCAAAAATGGTAGAGCATGTACGGCGGATTCTTGAAGCATTCAGCCACTATCTCAAACGCAATAATCTCAAACTTTCAGCAATAACTATAGAACAAATAGACACCTTTGATCAGGAGTATAATGCACCGTATGCCCGGCAAAGTCAGAAATTAAACCGCAAATGTTTCAGGGGTTTTCTGAGGTACCTCTACCATGATCGTCATGCGATCAAACGGGATTTTGCAGCATTACTCAAGGTGCCGCGAATGTACCATCAGGCAAAGCCACCTTGCTTTCTGCGCGCGGGCGAAATCAAACAACTCTTTGAAAGTATGACCGAGACAACCTCTTCTGGACTACGGGCATATGCGATGGTCCATATTGCCTACACGATGGGGTTGAGGCCACAGGAAATCAGCAGATTAACTCTGGATGATATTGCTTTCGGCAAAGCCGAAATGTGTGTGCGATACCGCAAAGCCAGTTCACCGGTCACGATGCCGATTCCGCAGAAAACGCTGAAAGCCATTGCGGCCTACCTGGTCGGAGGTCGCCCGGAAAGCGATTGCCGGGAACTCTTCCTACAATGCCACCGACCCTTCAGGCCTGCCAAGTCATGGACTGTTTGTTGGGCAATAAAAAGCTGTATGAGAAAAGCCGGTTTACCTAAAGAAGCTACGGCCTATTGGCTGAGACATAGCCATGCGCAACATTTACTGGAAGCCGGAGCGTCGCTCTTTGAGATCAAGGAAATGCTTGGTCATGAGGATATTGAAGCGACCAACACGTACCTCCATATTCATCTCAAACTCATGAGGAGGGTTATTCTTGGCGAATTTGTTTAAAAGCTTTCTGGCACTGCAGATGGAACAATATGGTGAATATCGACAAAACCTTGGTTGTTCCACAGCAGCAGTAAACAGGCTGAAACTGTTTGATCGTTACCTGGTAAAGGAAAATGTGACCACGATCGAGCACCTAACACCTCTGTTCTTTCTGAAAATGTTGAAAGATCTGGAGATAGAGCAGAATACAAAAAGCAGGGTGATTGATGGGGTGGGCGGTTTCTTTGAATATCTCGTGCGGATCGAATTCTGCCAGACTAACCCTCTTACCGGAGTTCCACGTTTCAAAAGAAACAACATTATTCCCTTTATTTTCTCTGAACGGGAGACTGAGCAGCTACTTGAAGCTGCCTGGCAGCAGGTACGCAGGGAACATAAACACCTTTTTCTGGGGGACATGAGTTGCTGTATGGCTCTGCAGCTTTTGGCCCGCTGCGGTTTGCGGATATCTGAACCCCTGAAATTAAAAGTGAGTGATTTCAGGTTAGATGAGAGAACAATCTATATAAGAAAAACAAAGTTCAGCAAGGATCGGCTAATCCCCATTCCCAGGGACGTGGCAAACCATCTGTCGGACTATCTTCAGCTCCGCAAAACCTTGTTGCCGGTGAATAATCAAAACCCGTATCTCCTGGCCAAAAATCCCACCAAAGGATATGCCCAGCGTATTCGCAACTATTTCCACCGGGCAAGAAAAGAGATCGGGCTCACACAAACCAGGCAGGTTATAGGCAATACCAACATCAGCGCTCCTACACCGCACTCGTTGAGACATTCCTTTGCAGTTAATACCCTCAGGCGGATAAGAGAACGAGGTGATTCGCCACAAAACGCTTTGCCTGTTCTTTCTGTATACATGGGGCATAGGATGTACTTCTACACAATCTACTACCTTAAACTGATCGATGCGGACCAACACCGGAATCTCATTGATTTCATGATCAAGTACCCACTAACCCCATGAAACTTGTCAGCTGTGTCCATCAATTTTTTGAGCAGTATCTGCCACGGATCAAAGGATACGGGCTCAACACGATTAAGTCCTATCGTGATGCATTCTCTCTTTTTCTACCTTTTGCCAGGGATACATTTGGTATGCCTATCAACTCCTTAGAACTTGAACAGCTCACCCCGGAGTTGATTGTGGACTTTCTTGGTTGGCTCGAAAAAGAGCGAGGAAACAGCGCCAGAACCAGAAATCACCGATTGGCGGCCATACAGTCTCTGGCTAAAATGATCCTCTATAAGCATCCTGAAAAAAGAGATATTGCAGAGAAAATACTGAATATTCCCTGTAAACGCTACCACAGGAATGTCATCGGCTTTCTCAACCAAGAAGAAATCCTGGCAGTTCTTGAGTCCGTGAACCTCAAGTCGGTACAAGGCTTCAGAGATTATACCATACTCAATCTGCTTTTTGATTCCGGTGCCAGGGCCAGTGAAGTGGCTACACTCGATCTCGACTATTTTGATCCACAGCAGAAAACGCTGGTCATTCAAGGCAAGGGTGGTCACTTCAGGATGATAACACTCTGGCCCAAAACTGTTGATCTTCTCTCCAGATATGTCGAAAGATATCGAACAACACCGCACATTCTTTACAGGAATCGTCTGTTTCTAAACCAGCGTGGAAAAGAACTTACTCGGCACGGAATATATAGACTGTGTCGGAAATATCTGGAAAAATCCTTGCCGGAAAAGCGGCTGAAAGACCTCAACCCTGCACATAGCTTCAGACACTCCTGTGCCGTCAATATGCTTCTGGAAGGACACCCTATATCTGATATAAAAAACCGTCTCGGTCACGATAGCGTTAAATCAACTATGATCTATCTACACCTCGATTTAGGTCAACGGCAAGGAATACAGAAAAAGTTCATCAATCATACACAATCGCTGCTCAATCAGGATGACAAGGTCGGTGAACTACTCGACTGGGAAAACAAGGAGGAAATTTTAGACTGGCTCGATAGTCTGTAGTGCTTTCCGATCTCCGCAAGGTTGATGGACAGGTGAAAAACAGGCCGACTTATTATGTTGTATAAAAAAAGAGAATCACTCTTAAAAATGGCATAACTATCTGAAATGAAATAGAATAAAGTGATAATTAGTGCTTGCAGAGAAATCTATGTCATTTCAAGCAGATAGACCGACTCGCAACATAACTTTGGTAAGGTTTGTTTTGATGTTGCTCCATTTCTGTACTAGTGCATAACGTGAATGAACTTTTCGATTTGCTCTTTTGAAGCAGTAGCAACAGATTTCATTACGAACCAGTTCACACCCTCAGAGCAAGGTGGAGCTCTCCAATCGTTTCACTCGCGCTGTTTCTGTTGGCAATCCAAGAGGATATACCCAAGGCGATAAAGAAAGCCAGGAAGTCGCCGAGACCTGCACCCGGCTTATTAACAACGGGATCATCTGTTGGAATTCTCCCCCCCCCAAAAAAAATATCTGCCTGAACATAGCAGCGTTTTGGGGGCAGAACCCCCCCTAAAACGCCAGCACACAGGGGATGTGAAAAATCCTGTGGTGCGTTTCGTACCTTTGTTGGAATTAACCCTTTTACCTGCTGTCACTCTCCAGGGCTGCTTGAGGCTGATTGCCTGGTATAATAGCCGAAGCTTTTCCGAGTTCGGTCAAATCATCCACAAAAGTCGCCGAGACAAGAGGTGTATTCACGATCTCCTGATTTGTGGTTTCACTACTGGCCGCTTTGTTTTTTTCGAAAAATGTTTTTGGTTCAAGAGTCCAGCCTGCAACAAGCCGTTTTTCTTCCTTTTTCATTGCCCAATAGATGTACCTACCGGCAACAGGTGCGATAATTCGAGGTTGGAGTCCGAGTGTCGCATAGATATCATGGAGGAGTTCATCAAGATTCTGGCAAAGAACGGTGTCGTCCCTGTACCACTTCTTCATCGCCCAGACAGCACCTGCGTGCAGGCTGCGCAATGGTTTGACGTCGGTCTCGAAACGAGCTCGTATTCGCAGGTCCTTATGGCTTTGATAACGTTGCCAACCTTTTAAAATGGTGCGAATCAAACGAAAGAGGCTAGGACCATTATTTTGGAAGTCCTGCCTGAATGCATTGATCAGATACTGTTCTTCATCACCTGCTGAGATATGAGGGTGACGATGGTTAAAACGGAACTGCCCATGGCTGTCAGACACCTTGAATTGTTCTGGAGGAAGCAAGGTCCCTTTTTCCTTGAGCTGATTATATAGAGGGGTACCCTGATTTGCAGTATAGAGCATGAACTGGTGGAAATCTACTGGGTGAGATGTGGCATAGTCGATGACCTGGCCGATATTGTCTGGAGAGTGTTCTTCAAGTCCAATGATAGATGAACCGAGTACTCTGATGCCATGCCCTTGTAAATCTTCCACCAAAGACACTGTATCAATACCTGCGAGTTTATTATACTGGCTTTTCTTACCCTCAAGTCCCATCCAAACCCATGTAATGCCAAGCTCTACCAGTTGTTCTATTTTGTAGGACCTCAAAACCGCCGCTGAACTAAACACAAAAAGTGCCCAGCTCTTGTTATGCTTTTTCATCAGGTCGAGCAGTGCCAATGCTCTTTCCTTGTGGAGAAGAAAATTTTCATCAAGGACAAAAAATGATGACACTTTGAGTTTTTCTTCAAGATCAGCCATAACGTTATAAAGTTCTTCGCCGCTGTCATAAAAATTCTTAAACTTGCCTTTACCACCAAAGAGAGCTGAGGTTGAACAAAAGTTACACCCCATGGGACAGCCAACGGAAGGTACAACAACTGCGGCAGTATCTCCTGGTTTATCCGATAGGGTCTGTCCTAAAATTCTTGTGCCGAAGGCTGAGGCTACTGCGGGATGTCTCACCGGTTTTTTGGTATCCTGTCCCAGGTAGCGTCTAAACCATTCAATCCCCTCCCCTTTGACTATGTGATCCGCGTCGAGAATCTCATCAATACTCTCCATATTGCAGATGTGTCCACCGATAACTATGATGGCCTTAGGTTGAATAGCACGTATAATTTGACACATTTTTTTGACTTTTCCAACATTAGGTATGATGGCACTAATACCAATAATATCATACTGATTGTCACTGATTGTTTGAGTGAATGAGTCAAGCTCAGGAAAGTCAAGCAGAGTACATGGACCATCAATGTTTTCTTTGATCATCAACAGGCCAAATGAGCGGTGAAACATTCTCAGTGAAAAAACTCCCTGTTCGCGGGTTACCTGATTGTGGTATAATTCCATTGGATTGAGGGTACTGCTGCCATATTCATCGTCTTGGGCATAGGGACCAAAAACGCTGGTCAGGAGAACTTTTGCCTTGGTGCCGAGGTGGTGGACGGGCTGGTTATTTGTCATTGTTGTTCCTTTGCTAATATTATACTCTCTCAAGTAGATATTATTAGTGTAAGGTATTAAATTCCTTGTAGATAGATAAGATTTTCAAATGACAATTCTTTTACAAAACATCTGAATGTGATGAGACGTGCTTTCTGGTTTGCGCACCCAATTTTTATCTTTATTTTCTCTATTATAGCCCTTGGGCTCTCTCTGTTTTTATATATCTACTGGTATGTAGAGGTCAGTAGCGGGCTGAAGGCTGTACTTGAAAAGACCAATCTTGACCCGCAACAGTTTGTAGCCTGGCAGACCTGGGTCGTGATCATGATTATGTCAATCCTGGTTGGCATTATTCTCATTGGTATTTTCATGATCTTTGTTTATCAGCGGAAAACTCTTGCGTTGTATAGTTCCCAGCATAAATTTATCAATAGTTTTACCCACGAGCTGAAAACTCCAACAACCTCACTCCGGCTCTATCTCGAGACCTTCATCAAACATGAACTGCCCCGAGACAAGCAATTGAAGTATCTTGAGTACATGCTCGCTGATGTGGAAAGACTTTCTGAAAACATTAATGGTATCCTTAATCTGGCTCGGCTTGAAGCGAAGATTTTTGGGGGAGAACTGGTTTTGGTCGACCTTGGGGAGAAAGTTGAAGGTTTTTGTGAGGACAATGTGCAGTTATTTAGAGGCAGCGATATCCAGATCAATAAGAAAGATGATGTGTGTTACTACTGCGCCATTAATCCTTCTCTGTTCCACATGCTGCTGATGAATTTACTATCGAACGCCATACAATATAATAATAGTGATAGCCCTCGGATCACTATTACTTTTAGCCAGACGGATAAAAATATACTGGTTAGTTTTTTTGATAATGGTATTGGCTTTGAAAAATCCTATGTCAAAAAAATCTTTAGAAAGTTCTTCCAGATTGAACGGGCAGATTGGAGCCAGTCTGGAGGAACAGGCCTTGGCTTGTATATGGCCGAACAGGTTATTAAATTCCATAAAGGCAAGATCTCAGCAGAAAGTGAAGGACCCGGTAAAGGAGCACGTTTTACGATTTCTTTGCCAATGATAACCCCCAAACAGGGAAGAGTGGAATAACCCACAGAGAAATTACAATGGATGCAATGAACAAAAAGCGTATTCTAATCATTGAAGACGATCTTCATATCGCTGAAGGGATTGAGTTGAATCTGAGTCTACAGGGGTATGAGGTGAAAGTGGCGCAGAATGGCATTGAAGGATTGGATGCCTGGAAGCAGTGGTCTCCCCAACTGATAGTACTTGACCTTATGTTGCCGGGCATTGATGGAATGCAGATTCTCAAAAATATTCGCCTTGAAGATGAGCGTCTGCCTATTCTTATTCTTTCAGCAAAAGTTGATCCGTCTGACAGGATTGAAGGTTTTGTTGTTGGGGTTGATGACTACATGACTAAGCCCTTCAGTCTTGAAGAATTCTTGCTGAGAGTCAAACGATTGCTCACACGGGACCAGTGGCAGCATGAAAAAGGTAATTCGCCAATCGGTGGTGTGGGTGGACAAGTTCCATATCGCTTTGGAATGAACACTATAGATTTCACCAACGGCGTCGCAGAATGCAATACTGGTAAAATTCAGCTCACAGAGCAGGAAATAAAGGTGCTGAAGCTTTTTATCATAAATAAAGGAAGACCTCTTTCTCGTAGTAAACTGCTTGAAATCGGCTGGGGATATAGCAAAGGAACCTCAACACGCACTGTGGATAATTATATCGTTCGGTTTCGGCGCTATTTTGAAGAGCAACCTAAAAAGCCTATTTTTTTTAAGAGCAGGCGTTCTCTAGGTTATGTTTTTGATCATGAATAACGTGGTCTACTTGGAGCAGGCATGTTACCTGATCTATAAAATTATACTTGAGGCGAGCAACTATTCCATTTCGTTATTTTTTTGTTTTTAATGGTCTCCCTTAACAATCTGACAATCTGGAATTATCTTTGATTTGAAGATGCTCCATTTCTGACATTTTTTCCAGGCATGATCAAGTCCGAACTTCACAGGAATAGTGTAAACTCGGAACGTTAGTAGAATATTAAGACCTTCGAGATGGTAATAATAACGTGGAGGTATGCGGATGACCAAAACCGCGACGCTTCCGGCCATCCGTTGAAGTGCGTGAAATATTACCTTCTTGAAGGATAGATAATGTTCATACTACTTCATTTAATTACCGTCGTTCTTTAAAAGTTGATCTTGGAAGTAATCCCATTCTTTGGTTATTTCCTTTATTCCATCCTTGTGCTTATCAACATCATTCAAATTAACATCAGCAGCACAATCCAGCATTGTATTGGATAATTCATTCATAATTCTGGCGCATTCAGATTGTTGTTCATGCGTCATCATATGCTTTTTCATGGTGTCGCTCATTTTCTTCATCAATTGCCCCATCTCCTTCATATTTTGATGGTTCATTGACAATTCCATCGTCATGGCATCATGCATGGGCATCTCCGTAGTAGATCCATGTTTTGATTGTGCCATGCCGAGAGTTGAAATCAAGAAAATACTGGAAACTATAAATGATAACAATAAGGTTTTCATAGTAACTCCTGCTAAGTAAAGGCTAATTTGTGGGGGGTGGAAATTCGAGCTGTCTCTGTAAAGATCTATCGAGGTTAAATTGAATCAGTTTTCTGCTTTTGTTCAGGCAGGGTGGAACTGACGTAATCGCCAGCATTTTCACTTGGACTATCTCGAGGAATTTTCATTTTGAAGGTAGCCCCGCCATTTTCATTCGATTCATAAAATAGATCACCTCCAAGGTCGCGCAGCATTTTTCTCCCGGAAGAGAGGGAAAGTCCATATCCATCTTCTTTTGTGGTGAAAAACACACTGAAAAGTTTATTTTCATTCTCTTTTGAGACTCCTGGACCGGAATCAGAGACTCCGAGTAGACAAAATTCCCCTCTTCCTGCTGAGGATATGACGATTGATTGACCGCTCTTTGAAAAATCAATTGCATTGTCAACTAGCGAGTCGATAACCCTTGGTATGGATTCGGAAGTAATCATTGTTGGACAACCATTTAGATCAAGATCTGTGAGAATCTTTATTCTCTTTTCATGGGCAAGTTTTTGATACGTCGGTAGCCTCTGTTGAATCAACTCATTCAGATCACGGGATAAAGACAGATTACCGAGTGGTTTACTGAATTTACTTAAGGACGCTAGAAGATTTTTTAACCGATCTATTTCGGAGATCATGTCATCGTAGGAAGACTTGCCCCCATTGGATCCTGCTAGTTTATGAATAGACTCTATTCGCCTCACAATGCTTTGCACCTCAAAACTAAGTGCAGAGGCTGCTTTACCAAGAGCAGTGCCTCTCTCGTTTTTAACTAGTTTGCGTTGCTGTTTGCGTTGCCGATCAGATAACCAACCGATGAGCAAGCCCACGAAAAAATAAAGGGCAATTTGGGTAAAAACAATTAAATGGCTGCTATGTTCGTGGTCACCAAACAGCATTGGAAGACCATATAACAAACTGATTACTGGGGCGGTTATCGATGCGGTTTGCAATCCGAACCAGAAGCTTGTAAGTATGAGAGGGATGAAAAAAAGTTGTTGATGCAGAATGTGGAATCCCATTTCGGATCCCGCATAGGTTATATGTATTATAGAAATTGATCCAACGAGCAAGGAGAGTATAACTGTTTTTAAGACCATTTTGTCCTCCAAGTATATAATCCGCCGGTTGCCTTCTCTCTCTTACATGTAAAAAAGCATATTGATGTTGCAAATTATTCTAGCTTAACGCTAAATTATTTTAGCAGATTGTGTCTTAATTATTGCCAAAGTGATGTCATCATTTTGTGACTGATTTCCACGAAACACCTCAATAGTGTCAAGAATGTTGTTTGTTATTTCCCTTGCCGACAATTGAGCATATTTAACTATAAGCTCTCTAGTTCTCTTTTTGCCAAATGCTTCACCATGTTTGTTTTCAACATCCCATATACCATCTGTACCTATAAGTAGGATTTGGCTATCATCTAAAAAAGTCTTCTTATTCATAGTTGGTTGATAATTTGAGTCAATTCCCATTGCTAGGCCAGATCCTTTTAGTTCTGTAAAAGTGCTCTGCTTTGGATAATATAGTAGAGCTGGCTCATGACCACAGCGCACCCATTCGATAGATTTTTCTGAACAATCGATCGTGATATAAAAAAGAGTTGCAAAATTACCAGAACGAAGAGTGTCTTTACACAAAAGTGTATTAACATCACCGGTAATCTCTTCTGACGATCCAGGCATGCTTGCTCTGCCTCTTAAAAGGGCGCGCAGTGTAGCCATCAGTAGTGATGCGCCTATGCCATGACCAACCACATCACCGACAACAACAGTCGCCCTACTTTCTGCATGTGATGTTTTGATGATATCGACGTAATCTCCACCAGTTTCATCACAGTATTTTGTTGCAACAGCAATATCTAAACCCTCTGCTTTAAAATCTACGTGAGGGAGCAGGTTATTTTGAACCTCTCCGGCTAAGCTCATCTCCTGGCGGAGATGAATACGCTCTTTTAACTGAGCACTCATAGTATTAAAACTATGTGTTAAATCACCAATTTCATCTTTGCTATCAATAACCAATGGGGAACCAAAGACTCCCATTGCAAGGCTATTTGCCCCTGTAGATATTCGATTTATGGATCGTGTCACTTTGCTTGTAATCACCCATAGATACAAGAGTACTGATAGGATGACTATGGTGCACAAAAGGTAGTAATACTTTTTGAAAGTAAGGATTGGTTGCAACACGCTTTTCCCATCTGCCATGACAACAATGGTCCACGGTGCTTCTTTGAGATGATAAAAGCCACTAACCATTTTAGGAGTCTTGCCTGGAGAAAAGACCGTACCAGAAGTGTTGTTTTGTATGGCTTGCCATGTCATAACTTCAAGCTCATTTGCCGATCCAAAAGTTCTCTTAGTTGGATCTATATTTTCTGTTACATCTTTTCTACGCTCTGTGCTTACGAGTATTGCCCCGTTTTGATCGAGTACAAATGCCTTGTTTCCTTTCCACCAAGGGGCGTTAACTATTTGTTCAACGAGATCAATAAATTCGACAACTACCTCGACATATGACTCATTGCGAATTTTTGTTGGTCCAAATTGAGCGACCACGGAGACGGTTTGACCCATTAATTTAGAATTATAGTCGAGTGATGATATTTGTATATTTTGTAAGCTATGCATCCCTCCCATGAAATTTTGATTTTCCTGTGAGAAATTCGATTTAACCTCTACAACACCATCAATTGCATTGAGTTGCTCAATAAGTAACTGTAAATCCCTCCAGGAAAGTTCTTTTAGTCTGTTTTGCTGAAAAAAACGAAAGAGCTCTTTAGGACGCATCAATCTCATATCAACATTGTGAGCAGATCTTTGCATCTTACTGATGGCAGTTTCTTCCCACTGATTAAATAAAACATTTTCTATCAGCCGGATACCTATACTACCTGCAACTAGCAAAATGAGACAAAGAGGTAGAATGACTAAAAATGCTAATTTTTGTTTAAGGCTTCTGGTACGTAGCATAGTAGGTAGATACCTGGGTTGTAGTACAGTTGTTTTATTTTAACGTCCTACTCTATATACGAATAAAAGATACTGATCCCTCATTGTTCTTTAAATGAGGTTTGATGAGGAAAGAGACTTTCTGCACTATTCTTGTTTGATTATATTGCACGGATTCGTAGCAAGGAAATTTGCAAAAAAGGTTTTCAAGACTGATATTTCTTATTGCACAACACAATTCTACGCAGTCGTTGGATCTAAAATCCTATTTTTCTTACGGAACAATAGAACGGGCAATGTTGATGAATATGCAAAAGCTAGGGGATTCGTTTGTTACCTTACGGCAGAAAAGTCTCGATTCATAATCGGTAAGTTTATACGAACAAGTAAATTGAGTCAGCTGTTCTGTCAGGTATTTTGAATTATTAGTTTGTGCGAATTACTTCATGACTTACTTGAGTGCTTTGATAAAATTGATTACATTCCAAATATCATTGTCATCAATATCTTTTTTGAAAGCAGGCATTTCACCTTTTCCTTCCTGTATTTTCCAGAAAAAATCACCATCCGAATGGGTGGCTAATCTTTGCACTAGATTGGGAGTATTTATCTCCAGATTAGTTTTTTCTGTACTTAACCCTTTGGCATTATCACCATGACATGCTGCGCAATTCTCCAGAAATACAATTTCTCCTCTGGATGTTGAGGCACTATCCAGGGTAATAGGATTGATCATTTTGCTAAATTCTTTTGGGGCCATCCAGCCATGAGCCCCTGCGATTGACCAGGTTAAAAACAATATAGATATTATCAATAAATTCGAATGTCTAAATTGAATACTCATACTTTTCTCCCATTATAGATGAAAAAGGTCAGCCTTCTAAAAATCATTGTGTCTATCATATCAGTTTTATTACGTATAAGATAGTAGCTGAAACTCATCTGATCGCTGGATCGTTATCGCAAGGATTTAGGCTCGTAATGGCAGTATTAATTATTTAAGGAATCCTGCAAATTAGGACTATTCCTGTGAAGGTCATGGAAAACTCGTCTCATAAACCTAGCAACATAAAAAGGTCTTCTTGGTCTTTTTTAAAGCAAGATATTCCTGACAAGAAAAACTATACCCCAGCCCAAAATGTTCCCGATTATTAACCGAGACAACTACTCCATTTTCGGCGATCGTCGGCGTTGATAATACTTTCATATGAACAATTGAATTGAATTAAGGTGAAAAATGGACAAACTTTATTGTCACTTTGCCGTTTTGGTCAATCTTTAATGTAAGTGGCCAAACTATATTGTCTGACGACAGCAGGTGGGAGTGGAATAGTGAGGGTGAAAAGAAGGGGCAACCTTACAACCATGATGTTGCATCACGGTTGTAAGGTTGCTCTGTGATGTAACTATTTAGTCAGGGTTCTGGAAACTGCGTCCTGCCAGCCTTTGTATTTTCTGGCGCGGATATCTTCATCAAGATCTGGGGTGAATCTCTTGTCCCTTTGCCAGCCATCACCCATTTCTTCTGGTGATGGGCAGATGCCGGCGAAAAGTCCTGCCAGATAGGCAGCTCCAAGAGCCGTGGTTTCGAGAACCTTAGGACGATCCACAGGTGCACTCAAGATGTCAGAGAGAAACTGCATGGTGTAGTTGGAGGCAACCATGCCGCCATCAACCCTGAGAACAGTCTCTCCCATATCGGTCCAGTCTTTACGCATGGCATCGAGCAAATCGCGGGTCTGGTAACAGACGGATTCAAGGGCCGCCTTTGAAAGTTCGGCAGGTCCGGTTGCACGGGTAATGCCAAAAATAGCACCCCGGGCTTCGCCATCCCAGTGGGGGGCACCAAGTCCTGTAAAGGCGGGTACTAAATATACATCTTGATTAATGTCAGCTTCCCGCGCAAGCTTTCCAGTTTCGGACGCTGCTTCAATAAGCCCCATGGCATCACGCATCCACTGTACTGCCGCACCGGCAACAAAGATTGAGCCCTCAAGGGCGTAGGTGGTTCTGCCGTTAATTCGGTAGCCGATGGTTGTAAGCAGCTTGTTGTTTGATCGCACCGCCTTGTCACCGGTATTGAGTACTACAAAACAACCGGTTCCATAGGTGGATTTAATCATACCTGGATTAAAACACGCCTGGCCTACAAGGGCAGCCTGCTGGTCGCCAGCAATTCCTCCGATTTGTATTGGAGCGCCAAGTACATTTGGGTCGGTCTGTCCGAAATCAGCAGAACAGTCGAGAACCTTCGGCAGGATTGATTCGGGGATGCCAATCAGCTCAAGGAGCTCTTTATCCCAGCAGTTCTCATGGATATTAAAGAGCATTGTTCTGGAGGCGTTGGTGGCGTCGGTAGCGTGGCTTTCTCCTGCTGTAAGGTGCCAGAGGATAAAGGTATCCACTGTACCAAAGAGTAGCTCTCCCGCCTCAGCTTTAGCCCTTGCGCCCTCGACGTTGTCGAGAAGCCATTTGATTTTGGTGCCTGAAAAGTAGGAATCAAGGAGGAGTCCCGTTTTAGCGGTTATCATCTCGTCGTGCCCTGCTTCACTAAGTTCAGCACAATATGAGGTCGTTCTGCGGTCTTGCCAGACTATGGCTTTATGAATGGCTTGGCCCGTTGTCTTATCCCAGAGTATTGTAGTTTCCCGCTGATTGGTAATGCCGATACTCGCGATATCTGTCGCACTAAGGCCGGATTTTTCAAGAGCTTTTTTGCAGGTAGAAAGCGTGGTGCCCCAAATCTCATTTGGGTCGTGTTCAACCCAGCCCGACTGAGGGAAGAACTGTTCAAATTCCTCCTGGGCGGATGCAATTATCTCAAGGTTCGAATTGAAAATGATAGCTCTACTGGAGGTTGTTCCCTGGTCGATTGCAAGAATGTGCGATGCCATCGCTGATCTCCTTATGTGCGAATCCGGTTAATACGGACACTAAAATTTTAAGCGATTTGCAAAAGTGTCTTTGCTCATAATATGTACGTTTTGTTCAAAGAAAAACAGGTTGCGGCAAGTGCCAGCAACCTGTTTTTTTTGCCTGTAACAGGCTGGGGCTGTTTTCGTCTAGCGTCAAGCGAGTGAGCTAGACGAAAGGGTTACTAATTATTTTGCTGCTTCAGCCCAGGTTTTGATGAGCTCATCATAATCAACAGTTATACCTTGAGGCTTCTCGTTGGCAAGTTTTGCTTTTGGAGAACCAGGCATGTTGAGCCATACGGATGGATCCTGTGGCTTATTAAGCTTAGGACCACACTCACCCTGGATGCCTGCACGCTCAAGACGCATAAGTACTTTGTCCTGTTGCTTTGCAAGTGAATCCATTGCTTCCTGAGGATTCTTGTCGCCGGTTACTGCGTCAGCAACATTCTGCCACCAGAGTTGAGCAAGTTTTGGATAATCAGGTACGTTGGTTCCGGTTGGAGTCCACTGAACACGGGCAGGACTTCTATAGAATTCAACGAGTCCACCAAGTTTAGGTGCACGCTCGGTGAAAGACTCATGGTTGATGTCACTGTTACGAATTGGGGTGAGACCAACGTGGGTTTTCTTCAGCGATACAGACTTGGAAACAACAAACTGGGCATAGAGCCAGGCAGCTTTACGGCGATCAACAGGTGTTGATTCCATCAGGGTCCATGATCCAGCATCCTGATACCCGAGTTTCATGCCTTCTTCCCAGTATGGTCCACGTGGGGAAGGAGCCATGCGCCATTTAGGATTGTCGTTTTCATCAACAACAGGGGTTCCTGATTTGGCCATATCTGCGGTAAATGCTGTGTACCAGAAAATCTGCTGTGCAATAGCGCCCTGGGCAGGTACTGGACCAGCTTCAGAAAAAGTCATACCAGCAGCTTCAGGTGGAGCATATTTTTTAAGCCAGTCAATGTATTTGGTAAGCGCATATACTGCAGGAGGTGCATTGGTAGCACCACCACGGGAAACAGATGAACCTACAGGTTGACAACCTTCAACGCGGATACCCCATTCGTCTACAGGAAGACCGTTTGGAATTCCCTTGTCACCACCACCGGCCATGGAGAACCATGCATCGGTGAAGCGCCATCCAAGAGATGGATCTTTTTTACCATAATCCATGTGACCATAGACAGGTTTTCCATCGATCTCTTTTACTTTATCGGTGAAGAATTCAGCGATATCTTCATATGCAGACCAGTTAACTGGTACACCAAGTTCATATCCATATGCTTCTTTGAATTTGGCGCGTAGCTCTGGCTTTTTGAACCAGTCATAACGGAACCAGTAGAGGTTGGCAAACTGCTGGTCAGGGAGTTGATAGAGGCTTCCGTCAGGTGCAGTGGTGAAAGAAATGCCCATGAAGTCATCGAGGTCAAGACCTGGGTTTGTTACTGCCTTTCCTTCTCCACCCATCCAGTCTGTAAGGTTCACAGCCTGCTGATAACGGAAGTGGGTTCCGATCAGATCGGAATCGTTAATGTATGCATCATAGATGTTCTTGTTTGACTGCATTTGTGTCTGCAGTTTTTCAATAACATCACCCTCACCAATAAGGTCATGGGTTACTTTAATACCGGTGATTTCTGTAAAAGCTTTTGCAAGAGTCTTGGATTCATATTCATGGGTGGTGATGGTTTCTGAGACAACTTTAATCTCCATACCCTTGAATGGCTCAGCAGCCTTAATAAACCACTCCATTTCCTTGACTTGATCATCTTTGGAAAGAGTTGATGGCTGAAATTCATTTTCTACCCAACTTTTTGCTTCGTCGATCCCCGCCTGTACTGCAGCGGGACCAGCCAGCAGGGTTGCCACGGCTGTTGCTGTTACGAGCTTTTTGATCATCGATTTTTCTCCTCTATTGTTTTACGATTTTCCTGTCACAGCGAGTGTGACAGAATTAAAAAACCAACCCCAGAATGCAGAACCTGATACCGGGGGGTAGTGTCTCCCGTTTACTGTGCTATCACAATGAAGAACAGGTTGTCAAATATGTTTGACATTTGAAGACACTAAAAACAACTATTACACCCACTTAAATACACATACTCCGTATATTAAAGCGATTCCAAAAGCCCACCATAAACTGAAACTGGCAAATAAAGCAAGCCAGAGAATATGAATATAGGCGGATCCCAGAAGTGTTACAAAGAGGCGATCTCCCCTTGTGGTTTCAAACCGTAATACACCCACGCGAGGATTGCCACCGGGAGATTTCTTCTCCCAGATTGTCATAATGATAAGAATACAGAAAATAGTAATAAAAAAAGTGGCGGTCGGTTTAGTCCATGCCATCCAGCTAAGATTCATAGCATTCTCCCCCTATACTCGTCCGAGGGCAAAACCCTTGGCAATGTGATTACGGACAAACCAGATGACCAGGGCACCTGGAACGATGGTTAATACACCGGCTGCTGCAAGAACACCCCAATCAAGACCTGAGGCGGATACCGTTCGGGTCATAATGGCGGAGATTGGCTTCGCATTGACCGCTGTAAGGGTTCGTGCAAGCAAAAGCTCAACCCAGGAGAACATGAAACAGAAAAAGGCTGTAACGCCGATACCTGAAGCAATATTCGGGATGAATATTTTAACGAAAAATCGTGGCCAGGAATACCCGTCAACAAAGGCGGTTTCATCAATCTCTTTTGGAATACCGGACATAAAACCTTCAAGAATCCAAACAGCCAGTGGCAGGTTAAAGAGACAGTGGGCAAGGGCCACCGCAAAATGGGTATCAAACAGACCAATGGACGAATAGAGCTGGAAAAACGGCAGGGCGAAAACAGCAGGTGGTGCCATGCGGTTGGTGAGCAGCCAGAAAAACAGATGCTTGTCACCTATAAAGCTGTATCTGGAAAAAGCATAGGCTGCAGGCAGGGCAAAACATACCGAGATAACCACGTTTATAGAAACGTAGATCATCGAGTTAATGTAACCTGAGTACCATGACGGATCGGTGAAGATCACCATGTAGTTGTCAAAGGTCAGGTTCTGTGGCCAGAGACTGAAGACGGAAAGAATTTCTTCATTGGTCTTAAGGCTCATGTTGACCAGCCAGTAAATGGGCAACATGAGAAAAATTATATATAGAGTTGGTATGATCCACTTACCGCGCATATCAGGCACCTCCGTTTGAGCTTTCTTCTCCGATGTTGCTCATGACAGTGTAGAACACCCAACTGAGCAGGAGAATAACGAGAAAATATAGAAGTGACATCGCTGCAGCGGGACCGAGGTCGAACTGTCCAATGGCCATCTTCACAAGATCGATAGACATAAAGGTTGTAGAGTTTCCAGGGCCACCACCGGTGATAACAAAGGGTTCGGTGTAGATCATGAAACTGTCCATAAATCTCAACAGCACCGCTATGAGCAGAACACGCTGCATTTTAGGGAGCTGGATATATCTGAATACTGCAATTCGAGATGCACCATCAATTTTTGCCGCCTGATAATATGCATCGGGGATAGAGCTCAGTCCAGCATAGGAGAGCAACACAACTAGGCTGGTCCAGTGCCATACATCCATTACAATAATTGTAATCCATGCTGCAACCGGATCCTGGGTATAGTTGTAGTCCACTCCAAGGGATGCGAGGCTGTGTCCGAGCAGGCCAATGTCAACACGGCCGAAAATCTGCCAGATGGTTCCCACAACATTCCATGGAATGAGAAGTGGCAGGGCCATGGAGATTAGGCAGACCGGTACAGCCCAGCCTTTTTTAGGCATGGCAAGTGCGATGGCAATACCTAAAGGAATTTCAATGGCCAGGATGATTGCAGAAAACGAGATCTGTCTGAAAAAAGCATCGTGGAATCTTTCCGAATGGATGATGTCTTTGAACCAGTCCATGCCAATCCAGAAGAACTGGTTGTTACCAAAGGTGTCCTGGAAGGCATAGTTTACAACGGTCATGAGTGGGATGATGGCACTAAATGCTACCAGAAGAAAAACCGGCAGGACCATAAACCATGCTTTCTGATTTACTTGTTTTTCGATCATTTGGCATCTCCTGATATAAGGTGATCATTCACGTAAATATGGGTGTGGCTGGTGTCAAAGTGCAGGCTGACCTTGTCACCGATTGCGG
Organism: Desulforhopalus glucosivorans; assembly: GCF_054397165.1. Lineage (NCBI taxonomy): Bacteria > Pseudomonadati > Thermodesulfobacteriota > Desulfobulbia > Desulfobulbales > Desulfocapsaceae > Desulforhopalus > Desulforhopalus glucosivorans. Next base: position 4,092,733 of record NZ_AP044854.1, on the reverse strand, counting down.
ATGAAAACTCATCCATGACGACGTTAAAATCCTTGTCTCCAAGTTGGACGCGGATGATCTTATACCTGCCAATATCATCAATCTTTGTAACGGTCACAGGGAGGCCGCCGGGGGTGTCAGTTGTTGTAAGGTTAAGATGCTCAGGTCGCACACCGACTTCAATTTTGTCCCCATTTTTTTGAACAGGGTAGTTGAGACCTAGAGTAATTTCATTTCCTTCAACAACAATTGAATCGCCCGCAAGTGTACAGGGAGCAATGTTCATTCCCGGTGAACCGATGAAGTAACCGACAAAGGTGTGCTCGGGGCGCTCAAAAAGCGCCTCAGGGGTACCGACCTGTACGATTTGACCCTCGTACATAACAATAACTTCGTCAGCAAAGGTGAGGGCCTCGGTCTGATCGTGGGTAACATAGATCATGGTGAAACCGAACTGCTTGTGCAGGTATTTCAACTGAGAGCGAATCTCCCACTTGAGTTGGGGATCAATTACAGTGAGGGGCTCATCAAAGAGGATTGCATTAACAGATTGACGGATCAGTCCGCGACCAAGGGAAATCTTCTGTTTAGCATCGGCTGTGAGATGCTGTGCCTTGGTGTGCAGGTTCTCACTGAGACCTAGCATCTCGGCAAGTTCTATGACCCGTGGCTCAATTTCCTCCATGGAACGCCCCCTGTTCTTTAGGGGGAAGGCCAGATTTTGAAACACTGTCATTGTGTCGTAAATCACTGGAAATTGAAAGATCTGAGCGATGTTTCTCTGTTCAGTGGGCAGCTTTGTGACATTGTCCTCATTAAACCTCACCTCACCATCGGTGGGAATCAGAAGACCTGAAATAATATTCAACAGGGTTGTTTTTCCACAGCCAGAGGGGCCAAGGAGGGCATATGCTCCGCCATCACGCCAGGTGAGGTTAAGCTTTTTGAGAGCGTAGTCTTCAGGGTTGTCTGAGGGGCCGCTATAACAATGTGCGATATCTTTAAGTGTAATATTTGCCATACAATTCTCCTTCTATACACCGGTCACAGTTTCCGGCGTTACAACCAGAGACTCGTTTCTGTCAAATACATAAAATGTATCGGGGTCAAGAAAAATTTCGATTGTTTCATTGACGTCGAACTGATGGATTCCAGACGCCAACAGTACCCAGCGAACTCCGGCCACATCAACATGGACGTAGCTCTCAGATCCTGTTATTTCGGTCACCGCAACCTTGGCCTTGACACTGATGTCACTCTCTTTTGTCCGCTCTAGATAGAGGTTATGGGGCCTGAAGGCGATGGTGTAATCGTCATCTGGAAGTTGGGGTAGTTTGCCAAGAACGGGGACTTCAACATGGCTCTTGTAGAGGATTCTGCCGTTGAGCTTGACCACCGGTAGTGTGTTGAGTGGGGGATCAGAGAGTGTCTTTGCGGTGATCAGGTTTTCAGGTCTTGTGAACACCTCTATGGTACCACCAAACTGGGTGACCTGCCCTTCGTGCAGGGTGGCGGTATTTCCACCAAGCAGCAGTGCCTCAGATGGTTCAGTTGTTGCGTAAACGAAGATAGCACCGGTTTCAGAGAAGATGCGTGGCAATTCCTCGCGGAGTTCTTCTCGCAGCTTGTAATCAAGGTTGGCAAGGGGTTCGTCCAACAGTACCAGGTCAGCACCCTTAACGAGGGCTCTGGCCAGGGCTGTTCGTTGCTGTTGTCCACCGGAAAGTTCATTTGGACCACGGTCCAGCATGTTTTCCAGTTTTAGAAGGGAGGCAACCTTTGCAACCTTCTCTTTAATTATAGATTCTTCGACCTTTGCAATACGCATGGGGGAGGCGATATTTTCAAAGACGGAGAGGTTCGGGTAGTTGATGAACTGTTGATATACCATGGCTGCATTACGTTTTTGAACTGCAACGCCAGTAACATCTTTTCCTCCAAAGTGAACCGTGCCGGTTGTTGGTTGATCCAGGCCCGCCATAAGACGCATAAGTGTTGTTTTACCTGAAAGTGTAGGACCGAGCAGGATATTCAACGTTCCCGGCTCGAATACAAGAGAAACGTCGGTGATGTGGAAATCCTTCCCGACTTTTTTACTTACATTGCGTAGCTCAAGCTGCATTACTTCTCCTCGTCAGTGGCGGTTGTAGGTATGCCGCCAGTTGTTCTTTGATGTAACCATCAAGGACAGTACTCTCACGATTCGTTTCTTTACGATTGAATCTTTCCTGTCGCCACAATACATCTGTATCTGTTGCTGTCCGTTTAGAGTAAGAAATAAAGATCACCCTAAATACTAAAAAATGAATTAAACGCTGTGGAAACCTCTTTAGGAGAGGCATAGTGAATTGTGACTTGTGGGCGGATAAATCGAAAATAGCAGAAAAGTCCATCCTGGCAGCATAGTGGTTTATGCCGCAGTCACTAGTGGTCCAATCGGTTGTTGCTACATCGTAAACAGGTGTCATCATGATCGGCACTCTGTTGAGTTTAATATATGTGTAAGAGAGAGGTTTCAGCTTTTGCTGTGATCGCTTTCGAACGCAAGTCTAAATGATAAATAACCGAAATAAAATTATGAGGCAAGCGAAAACCCCCTAATTTTATACATTCTTGTGAAAAAACCATTCCATTGTGAATGGGGTGTAAATCCTTAGGATTGGGCGGTAACGATACCAATGTTATTTACTTTACAGATATCACTAAGTTTCCCCGGTAACCTTTTGTCGGTCACAAGTGTCGTGATTTGTGAAAGGTGTCCTATGCGAATTGGAGCGCTCCTTTCGAATTTCATGGTATCCGCAACGAGGATAACGTGCCTTGCGTTTTTTATGATAGCCTGGGCCACTCGAACTTCACGAAAATCATAATCCAGAAGTGAACCATCTTCATCAATGGCTGAAACACCTATTACAGCATAGTCGACCTTAAATTGATTGATAAAGTCAACGGCGGCAACGCCGACGATTCCACCGTCTGAGAGTCGAACCTGTCCACCTGCTATGATGAGTTCTATGTTTGGATAGTGCTTCATGATATCAATAGCATTGATGTTGTTGGTGATGACAAGCAACCCCCTGTGGTTATAGAGGGCGTGGGCAACCTGCTCAGTGGTGGTTCCAATGTTGAGGAGTAGAGACGAGTTGTCGGGGATGAGTTCTGCAGCGCTTTGGCCTATGGCCTTTTTGGCAGCGGGTGCGAGCATTCTTCTGGCTTCATAACTGACATTCTCAATGCCGGAACCCACAATGGCCCCTCCGTGAACACGTTGGAGCAGCTGTTTGTCGCAGAGTTCATTTAAGTCTTTTCGAATGGTCTGGGGAGATACTGTAAAGCTTGCGGAAAGTTCTTCCACCTCGACCCTGCCGTTTTTCCTGGCGAGTCCTAAAATTTTATTATGTCTCTCTGACAATATCTCCATACAAGTTCCTCTCGTAATTGTGATGTTTTTTTCATTGAGCACCTTTTGTCTATTATTCAACGAAGGTTCAGTAATGTCAATTTGTATTTCATATGAAACTAATGTCACGGGTTTTGGAAAGGTCGTTGGCAGCTCATTGTTGCCAAATACTCTGTTTGAAGGCCTGGATGAGTTGACGCTTGTAATCTGATTCACGCTCTGTATAATCTTGCCAGTTTTCTATGATAAAAAAGTTGTTGCCGTTATTTTTGCATAAATATCGAAGTTTTTTAGGGAAAAATGAATCGTTTACAGGCTAATTTAACGCTGCTTCTGGCTGCCATGATATGGGGTTCCAGCTTCGTTGTGCAGCAGATCGGAACAGGTGAACTGGGGACAATAACCTTCACCGGGGCGCGCTTTCTCCTTGGGGGGCTTGTAGTGCTCCCATTTGCCTTGCGCCAGTTCAAAACAGTGAATACTAAGCAACGCCCCTTTGTGTTCATGGATTGGCTCGGGGTGATTCTTACCGGTTTTATTCTTTTTACAGCTGCGGCCTTACAGCAACATGGTATTCTTCGAACAACGGTTATAAATAGCGGTTTTCTCACCGCGCTATATGTACCAATGGTTCCAGTTCTCGGATTGTTGTTTTTAAAACGAAAGGTACATTTTTCAATATGGCCTGCCTCCATTTTCTGTTTTCTTGGTACATATATACTGAGCGGGGCCCAGGAAGTTCATCTCACAATCGGAGATTTGTGGGTGATTTCCAGCACAATTTTCTGGGCAAGTCATGTTATTTTAGTGGGGATAATGGCCTCGAAAACCGGAGCTCCACTGGTTGTTGCCTGTTGTCAATTTCTTGTCTGTGGCTTTGTCGGCTTAGTACTTGGTGTTGTTGTGGAGGCACCGTCATTTGCTCAAATTATCGGGGCCGGTTGGGGGATCTGCTATATTGGATTTTTCTCGGTGGGTATGGCGTTTACCTTTCAGGTCGTTGGCCAGAGGTACACCCCGGCACCAGATGCAGCCATAATCCTCAGCTCTGAAACTGTGTTTGCCGCAATGGGCGGAATGGTCTTTCTTGGCGAGCGACTGAGTCTCTTTCAGGTTTCAGGAGCAGCGATGATTCTTGGGGCAATCTTACTTGTGGAGTTATTGCCTCTTACAGGACTTGGTAAGCCACGACCACTGCAGTAAAAAATTATACGGTAAGCTGGTGTTGTGGTTATTTTGCCTGTTTGAGTGTTTGTCGTTTCACTTGTAGAGCAGGCAAACAACGAAAAGTGATGAATAGCCGTGCGTAACGAATAGTGAGCAGGAGATGGGTCGATGAAATTTGAAGAAATACGCAAACAGGTGCAGGGTATTCCCTATGTGATGGATGATATGGCATATGATCTCTACCATCATGTATTATCCCATAAGCCACAAGAGTGTCTTGAGCTGGGCTTTGGTCACGGAGCCTCCAGCTGTTATGTTGCCGCAGCATTGGATGAGTTGGGCGCAGGCCACCTGACCTCTGTGGATCTCGTGGGAGCTAAAGAGTGGCAGGATCCTACAATTGAAAATCTGTTACAAAAAACAGGTTTGTCAAAATGGGTTACCGTTATCCGGGAAAATACGGGGTACAACTGGTTTCTTAAAAAGAAGATAGCCGCATCAACTGTGGCAAATGTCTGTTCCCCATCCTACGATTTCTGTTTTATAGATGGGGCAAAAAACTGGACCATAGATGGGGCGGCATTTTTCCTCGCGGACAAACTCCTGAAAGAAGACGCCTGGATTGTTTTTGATGATTTGCAGTGGACCTACGAAAGTAAACTCAGGGAGGGGAAAAAGAAAACAGATGGTGTCTCCATGCTTGAAATGGGTGATGATGAACTGAATGAGCCCCATGTTGAGCGGATCTTTCAATTGCTGGTGATGCAGCACCCTGGCTACTCAAATTTTTTAGTAAAAGATGACTGGTGGGGCTGGGCCCAGAAAAGTTCAACCGGTGAAAAGGATGTTCGGCTTACCAGGAGTGAGGGGTACTTAAAACGACTGGCGAAGTGGGAGGACAAACATCAAAAGAGAAAGAGACGCCCCTTTGAGCCTGTTGAACCCTTTGTGTAAGTCGCAGGTTCAGATTACTGGTCCAGTTCTGTTCTTACGGTGTGGGCAAGTTTCTCCATTGAATACGGTTTTTGGATATAGTTCCCTGCGCCGAGTTTTTGCATGGACTTAACACGGTCTGATTCAGAGTAACCGCTGGCTATTATAGCTTTTTGCTTTGGGTGCAAGCGTAGTATTTCCTTATATATTTCAAGGCCATCTAGTTGACCAGGCATGATCATGTCTACAATAAGCAGATCTACGTTTCTCTTTTGCATGAGATCAAGGACCTCTGTGCTTTTCTGGGCTGTAAACACTGTGTAGCCCAGTTTCTCTAATATGTTTTTTCCTATGATGAGTTGTTCTTCCTGGTCATCAATAATGAGGATTGTCTCACTGTCCCTGGCGCCGGGAAGGGTCTGTGGTTCCACGGTATTGGTTATTTGCTTCTTCGTTGCCGGGAGGTAGAGACTGATAGTCGTTCCGACATTTTCAGTACTGGTGATGTCAAAAAATCCGTCGTGATCTTTAACGGTGGCCCAGATTATGGTCATTCCAAGGCCCGTTCCTTTTCTCCTGGATGGTTTTTGGGTGTAAAATGGTTCAAATATCTTTGTAATATCGTCTTCCGGAATTCCTGTGCCGCTGTCTCTCACCTGGATGGAAATATAGTTTCCAGCTGGAATATCCTCATATCCCTTTAATACTTCGTTAAGCTTTGTTTTTGAGGTTGTAATAGTGATTTGCCCATGGCCAACTATTGCCTCCATGCCGTTATTAATAAGGTTCATCACAGTCTTCGACATATGAACGCAGGAGCCAATGATATTTGCCTGTGGAGTTAAGAACTCAGCGATAACTGTAACATTTGGATTACGCTGTAGGGCCTCATTGTGTTCTGTGGACTCCAGATAGTCTGATATGATTGTGTTCAGGTCGCATACTTCCTGGCGGTGAATATTTCTTCGAGCGAGAGTGAGGAGGTCCTGTACAATTATGGCAGCCTTTTGGCCTGATTTTTTTATGAGGGAAATTTTATTGTAGAGCGGGTCATCTTTCGGCGTGTCAGCAAGAATCATATCGGGGTAAGAGACTATGCCGCTCAGGATATTATTAAGGTCGTGGGCAACGCCGGCCGCAAGATTCCCAATGGCTTCCATTTTTTTGGCCTGAAGGAGTTGATGTTCAATCTGTTTTCGTTCAGTTATATCTTTTACTATGCCCTGGGTGCCGATAAATGCATCTCTTTCGCCCGTTGCTTCTCTGTATAGTCCAGCCGCAGAAACACTGAAGTAACGGAACTCACTCTTGCCGGTAGTATCTTCAACAAGTAAACGGAGTCGCACTTCCAGGTCCTGGGTCGCTCGGGAACCTGTTCTTCGTTCGTTGAGTTTATGCTGGGCCTTCTCCTGGTCTTCAGGGACAACCAGATCAAAAATCGATCGGCCAAGAAGTGGAGAATTGAGCCTTTTGTATCTGGAAACAGCAGAGCTGATAAAGATAATTCGTCCCTTTTTGTCCAGACGAAAAACAATATCCGGAATGGTGTTTAAAATTGATTGAAGAGTTTCCTGGCTGGTTTCAAGGAGTTGAAGGGCGTTTCCTGCTTCTGAGGCAGAATATTGCTGGAGGAACTTATACTTAACAGTCCGTAGGATGAAAAAATTAGTGAGAAGACAACTCCAGAGCAGTAGAGGTGAAAAGAGCAATCCCCATTTTCTGCAGAGATACAGAGAGCAACCACCAATAAGAGACAAGCTCAATATAAAAAGAATCCCGGTTAAAAAGGTGGAATGTCGAGCGATGCTATAGACCAGAGCCAGTGTAAATAAACAGGTTAAGAACAGTTCAATGGCCCAGTAGAGGTCACCTCGAGTGGTATGGTACCCGGCAGTGAGTGATTGGTAGGTCAGTTTATGAATATCTACCATGGAAACTTTGTTTGCTGTTGTCAGTCGATATTTTTGGGCCAGGCCCGATGCAGTAATACCAATAAAAGCTATTTTATCCTTAAGCAGTGCAGGATCTATGCTGTCATTGAGGATATCAGCGGCTGAGATGTGCGTGGTTTTGACATGGGGAGCAGGGTTGAGCAGCATATTGCCTTTTGAGTCTATGGGTATTCTTCCCGGGAGGATATATTTTGTTCCCAGGAGCCCTTTTGCAATAGATATGTTTTGGGTATTTTTTGTTTGAAACAGGATTTGTAGAGCGAATGAAGGATATGTCGTACCATCGTACTTTAGAAGGAGGGGAAGGCGTCTTAGAATTCCATCGCTGTCAGGGGTGCCGTTGAAAAACCCTGACGGCGTTTTTGCTTGATTAATTGTGTTGTTGTTACAGAGAATATCGATTGGTTGATATAACGATATTGCCGCATCCTGATTTGTCGAACCATTCAAAGGTGCGGCGGCTGGAGTACAGTTCTGGGCTCTGTGCCCGGTTTTTGTAAACAGGAACTCATAACCGAGCACGGCGTTGCTTTGCCTAAGGGTGTTTGCAAGGTAGGCATCATGGTCGAGGAGTAGTGGTGGAACGGCAGATGTGTCTATGGAGTAACCAAGATCCTGATGCAGGGCCTGCTTCCATCTTGCCGGTGATGTTTGGTCAGGTTCGGGGAAGAGTATATTAATAGCTATGGTTGCGGCACCGCTTTGTTCTAATTTTTCTATCAACATAGCGATTCGATATCTTGGCCAGGGCCATTGTCCATATTGTGACAGGCTGTTGTCGTCTATGGTGATGGTTGTTGTCTCTTTTTCTGGTGTCTGCACCGCTGTGTTCGTGAGGAGGAAATCCACTGCCAGCAGGTCAAGGAATTTTCCTGTGGGGGTGAACAGGTATAGAGCAATGAGCAGCAGAGTAAGGCAAGCACTCCATATGGATAGAGTTCGAGAGAGAGAGAATCCGGCCGCTCCCTTAGGATGTAGTTGAGGAAGAATTTGTGTTAGCATGTTGGTCGTGGTTGCAGGTGCAGGCTCAATGGGAAGTGCGCGCATTTATCATGAGCTTTTACAATCCAAACTTAATTGTATGATTTTACTTACCAAAGTAAATGCCGCAAATAACAGTGTGCTTTTTGTTTGAAATCAAAAAGCCCACCCTTCGGGTTAAAATATCTTTACGCAGGTACAGCGTTACAAGCCACTTGGAGTAGTTTAAGGTCACTTTCTACGATAACGAAGGATAGCTGACCATGTCAGCGCGCCCGTAGGGTGAGAAACATACACTGAGTTAAGTGTACAAACTGTCACTAGATTTGGTGACAAAAAACAAGTCTAACAGTTAGATATTACGTTGTATTATTGTTTTTGAACTTAGCCTTTCATGAAATATGTGGGTTGGGCCTTACTTCCCATTAACGCACAACCACCTCTACTCTCCTGTTTTTGGGCTCGTGAACGTTGTCTTCTGTAGGGATGAGCGGATTGTTTTCACCATGAGAGGTTGTTGTTATGTAACTTTTATTAAGACCTTTCTTCTTAAGAATATCAGCGATAGCCTGGGCCCTTAGTTTAGATAAGCGTAGGTTGTACTCAGGGTTACCTGCTGTATCGGTGTGGCCGATGACACTGATATTTTTGGACTCTCTTTTTTGAACTGTTTGAAGCACTTCAGGTATTAACTTGGTGGACGCATCGGTTAACCTGTTTGAGTCCCGCTTGAAATAAAGGATGAAATGCTTTGGTTGTTCAGGCAGGCTTTGGAGCGCCTCAGAAAAATCCTTTTGAATAGCATCTTCTGTCAGGATGGTTGGTGTCGAGGGGGCAGACTGTCTTCCTTTTACTACAGTCGCTTCTTGGGCCTTTGTGATGTCCACTGAGCCACCATCTGAGGTAACTCTGACCTTGCCAACCTTGCCGCTGGGGTCCGGCAGAAGCACAACTTGGGTTTGTTTTGCGCAACCGCTGGAGCCAATTGTGAAGAGAACAGCAACTACAAACGTCCTTATGAAGAATCGTTGTGCTAAAAACATATGATGTCCCTTGATGAGGTCTTGATAAAGGTTTATTCAGTTTTTTCGTTTTCGGAGGTTAATGTATTTGAACCAGAAACTTGGTTCCACGCACGCCAAGTGTTGCGTCTGGAGTTTCGAGCTTAACCTGGTCCGGGGCAAGTTTGGCTATCTGCCCGGATATAAATGAAAAGGTTCCTTTGATCAGTTGTGCGACAAAAGATAATTTTTTCTGGGCTGGATCAAAGATAAACTCCTCAATGGACATTTCACTGTTTGATCCCAGTGATACAACGGTATCATCATCGAAAATAAGACCGATATTGCTCTTGGGTCCAGTTGTTACCGTGTCTCCCTCATTAATTTTCATGTTAGGGACAGCTCTGATGCTTGAGGCGCTATTGCTGAGATAGACGCTGCCAGAGACCGACTTGATAATCCCTATAGTTTCAAGGGCATAGGCATGGGTTGCCAGGCAGGCTAAGAGTGAGGCCGCAATAAGTGTAGATAAGAAAGGAGTTCTCATGATAAGGCCTTGTTGGGAATTATGATTTTTCAGTATTATTTATGCTATCACTCTATGTAGGCCGCGTGAAGATAAAATAATGCCTTTGACCAATTTATTTAATATTCGATACCTTATAACTTTATATATACTGAATGGAGTTGTCATAGTCCAATAGAATAGTGTTGCTCCGAGGAAAAACATGACTGGCGGTAAAACGGTTTTCCTTGAAAATACCTTGCTTTTTCTGCAATTTTTTTTAAAAGAAGGGAACGTGAAAAAGTGTAATGTTAGCCTGGAAAATTGTTGCCCTTTCAGTAGAATTTCGTCTGTATGCAGCAGGGCTCTCCAAAGACAACACATCTATAATACCGGAATTGCAGATTGGTCTGTGAATCTTTAACCCTCCCAGGGAGAAAAATATGGCTGTACATATAGCGGATCATCCGCTCATTAAGCATAAACTTGGATTGATGCGTCAGCATGATATCTCAACGAAGGACTTTAGAGATCTTTCTTCCGAGGTTGCAAGACTTCTGACCTATGAAGCAGCAAAAGATCTACCTACTGAGAAGAAGACTATTCAAGGCTGGGCCGGCCCTGTTGAGGTTGATGAACTGAAGGGAAAAAAAATCACTATTGTACCGATTCTTCGTGCAGGGCTTGGTATGATGGATGGTGTTATCGATCTCATTCCTTCGGCTAAGGTAAGTGTTGTGGGTTACTACAGAAATGAGGAAACCCTGCAGCCGGTTGAATACTATGTAAAGCTTGCCAGTGGTATTGAGGAACGAGTTGCACTGATCCTCGATCCTATGCTGGCAACCGGTGGAACCCTTATGGCCACCATTGAAACCTTGAAAAAAGCTGGTTGTAAAAAAATCAAAGGTCTTTTTCTTGTTGCGGCACCTGAAGGGCTGAAGGTAATTACCGATGCCCATCCCGATATAGAGATATATGTAGCCTCCGTGGATGAACGACTTAATGAGGTCGGTTACATCTTACCGGGGCTAGGCGATGCCGGGGATAAGATCTTTGGCACCAAGTAAGGCAAAGAGCCATTGCAGATTCTGTAATGGCTCTTTTTTTTGTGCCTATTCTGTGTACCCAAAATTGCACATTGAGGTCAATGGGTAGCGGTAGGCTTGTTTTTTGAATCCACTCCTGCTGTTCTCTGGGTGGAGTTTGTTATGTCACTTATCCCTGTAATGCGGTAGCAGTCAGGGGTAGAATTATTGTGTGAGGAGAGTTTAGTAATGTCTCAAGTTTCTGTAAATTCTGATTATAAATTTCGTTTTGGCGACTGTCTGCTCGGGGCGCAGATGCTGTTTGTTGCCTTTGGAGCCCTTGTATTGGTTCCTATTCTGACTGGCCTTGACCCTAACGTGGCACTGTTCACAGCAGGTGTCGGTACCCTGGCTTTTCAAGTTATCACAAAAGGAAAGGTGCCGGTCTTTCTCGCCTCTTCTTTTGCCTTTATTGCCCCTATCATTTATGGAGTGCAGACCTGGGGCGTCCCAGGTACCTTGTGTGGTCTTGCTGCAGCGGGGGTTATGTACATAATCCTCAGCTTTATTGTACGAATTTTTGGAGCAGGCATTCTACATAAGTATTTACCTGCTGTTGTAACAGGTCCTGTTATCATGGTGATTGGTCTAGTACTCGCTCCAGTTGCTGTGCATATGGCCATGGGGCGCACCGGTGATGGCTCAGCCTGGTTGGTTCCTGAAACCACTGCGATGATTGTTGCCGGAGTATCTCTTGTGACTACTGCGCTTGTTGCACTGATAGGAAGGGGATGGATGAAACTTATCCCTATTCTTTGCGGAATTATTGCAGGTTATATTACCGCCCTTGGACTCGATGTTACAGGTTTCACCGCTTCAACCCAGGCTGGATTTGACCCCGGGACCTTGACTAACTGGACAGGGCCAGCCCTTATCTCCTTTTCACCGGTGGCCGAAAAAGTCTGGTTTGCGATGCCGGCCTTTGTCTTTCCTGAATGGAGATGGGAGGCAATCTTGTTTATTGTTCCTGTGGCGATCGCTCCTGCCATTGAACACTTTGGTGATGTTCTTGCTGTGGGGTCGATTACTGGTAAGGACTACGTCAAAGATCCAGGTATTGAAAATACTATGCTGGGAGATGGTATTGCAACCTCCATTGCCTCAATGCTCGGTGGGCCACCAAATACAACCTACTCAGAGGTGAGTGGTGCTGTGGCTTTAACCAAGGCCTATAACCCTGCCATTATGACCTGGGCTGCCATTGTTGCCATATTGCTTTCTTTTATTGGTAAAATTGGCGCTGTTTTGGCAACTATTCCGGTCCCTGTAATGGGCGGAATTATGATACTTCTCTTTGGTATGATCACCGTTGTCGGCATTAACACCCTCGTTAAGTCAGGACAAGATCTCACCACCCCACGTAATCTCATCATTGTCGCGGTTATTCTTGTCTGTGGTATCGGTGGTATGAAGTTTAGTGCAGGTGGTTTTGCCATTGAAAAAATCGGCCTTGCCGGTATTCTTGGCATATTGCTCAATATTATCCTGCCGAAAGGTGCAGAAGAGACATCAGAAGACTAAGCGCTCATACATTATAAGTATAACTCAATAACAATAATAGTTGAATTAACATAAGTTTTTACTTGGAGGTAAAAATGGATTTCCCTATTGATTTAGGTGGTTATGTGCCACTTAAGCTCGATCTGTCCCAAACAGAATTAACAGCAGACCAGCGTACAACTCTTGTTAAGAATATCCAGATCGTACGTGACAGCATTGTGTTTTTCACCGCACTTGCAAATGTGAAAGGCCTTGGTGGGCATACCGGTGGCGCCTTTGATATCGTACCTGAGTTACTCATCGTTGATGGCTTTATGAAGGGGTCTGATTCTGTTCATCCTGTCTATTTTGATGAGGCAGGACACAGGGTAGCCATTCAATATATGATGGCAGTGCTGAATGGTCATCAGAAAGCTGAGTCCCTGCTGCATTATCGTGAATATGATAAGGGCTACTATGGTCACCCCGAGAGAGACGATAAGTTTGGTGTTTTCTTCTCCTCAGGACGTCTTGGGCATCTCTGGAGTTATGTTAATGGGGTGGCTGAGGCTGACACCAGTAAAACCGTTGTCATGTTTGGCAGCGATGGCTCGCAGATGGAAGGAGATAACGCAGAGGCCGCCCGTTACGCTGTAGCAAGAAATCTCAAGGTGAAACTGTTTATTGATGATAATGATGTAACCATTGCAGGGCATCCAACTGAGTATCTAAAGGGATATGATGTTGAAAAAACCATGACTGGGCATGGTCTTGAGGCGAATTCAGGTGACGGCGAAGATATTGACGCACTTTTTGCAAGAATCCAGCAGGCCATGGTGGCTGATGGGCCAGTTGCTCTGGTGAACAAGCGACCAATGGCTGTTGGCGTTCCTGGAATAGAGGGATTGCCAAAGGGACATGATGTAATTGCTGTTGATCTTGCAGTCGATTACCTTAAGGCAAAAGGTCTCACGGAGGCCGCTGATTATTTGACCAACTTTTCAGTCGATAAGTCCAAAAGAAGTTATCTTGGCAGTACTCCCGAGATGGGTAAGGTCAGGGATGATTTCGGTAAGGTGGTTTGCGAGCTACTTGATGCCACAGAAAACGCCAAAGATAAGGTGCTGGTCGTGGACTCTGATCTGGAAGGATCGTGCGGTATGCATCATATCCGAAAGAACCATCCTGAGCTGTATGTGGCCGGTGGCATCATGGAGCGTAATAACTATTCAGTGGCCGCAGGATTTGGTTCTGAAAAAGGTCGTCAGGGAATCTTTGGAACCTTTGCTGCATTTCTTGAAATGGTTATTTCCGAGATCACCATGGCTCGTCTCAACGATGCAAATGTTCTCGCCCATTTCTCTCATTCCGGAATCGATGACATGGCAGATAACACCTGTCACTTTGGTATTAATAATTTCTTTGCCGATAATGCCATTGCAGAAGGTGATAAAACCAGGCTTTATTTCCCTGCAGATGTCCTGCAGCTGCGTGCAATGCTCAAAAAGGTATTCACCGATTCAGGTCTGCGATTTATCTTCTCAACCCGTTCGGCAACACCATGCCTGCTCACCGAAGATGGTAGCAAGCTTTATGATGATGGTTACACCTTTGAGCCTGGCAAGGATGAGATCGTACGTGAGGGAAGTGACGGTTATATAGTGACATATGGTGAAATGACCTACAGGTGTCTTGATGCCGTAGAGCAATTAAGGGCCGAGGGACACAGTGTTGGTCTGGTTAATAAACCAACCCTTAACGTTATCGATGAAGAGATGGTCGAAAAGGTTGGTAAGAGCCCGTTTGTACTCGTTGTTGAGAGTCAGAACAGCAAGACAGGCCTGGGAGCAAGGTACGGAAGTTGGCTCTTGGAACGTGGTCTTACACCGGGGTACTCACTCCTTGGAACCAGTAAGATAGGCCATGGTGGTATTGCTGAGCAACTACCTCACCAGGGTCTTGATGTTGATGATATCAAAAAGAAAATTCTGGAAATGAAAAAGTAGAATTGCTTTCTGGTTTTAGATATATCTGGCCCGCTTTCTTAATTTGAGGAAGCGGGCCATTTTATTTGGTAAATGGTCAGTAAAGAACCAATCGAAATCAATAAAAAAATTTGCATCTGAATATCGCTTTAATGTATCCTTCAAAATGATGAAAATAGTCCTAACACTGTGATGATGCTATTTGCCAGTGCGGGTGTATGACCATTCTGGATTGTCTGGGTGGTGACTGCAGATGGGAAAGAAATTATGGAGACGTGATGGAAGCAATAACTAATGGTATTGAAGAAGAAAGCGCTGATGTGATCCAAGCAGTCGGGCGTCGTAAAATTCGAAGTAAGTTACTTTGGTCGTTTATGATTCTTATTGCACTCACACTCCTTGTGATTGCAATTACACTGATCTCTCAAACGTATGCCCAGCGAACAATTAATGATCTTGTTCAGGTGCAGGGAAAGATTGCACGGCTTAGTCTCGAGACTGAAGGGACGCTGCGCATTATGGAGGGATATGAAAAAGACTTTCTCTTACAGCATGAACGAGTTGGTATTCGTGACGCAAAGGAACAGTATCTTACTCCTTTTATTGAACAAGGTGGTGAAGCTTACCGAACGCTATATGAAATTCAGAGTATTTCTGAAGCATCCGGAGATACCGAGGGTGTTCAGTCAGCTCAGTCCGCTATGGATTCAATCAATGAGTACCTTAGTGCCTTTGTTGGTACCGTAAATATTCTTGAACTTCGGGTGGATAAAGAATTCGGTGAGCTTGTGAAGCTTCAGGAAAGTGTTGACGCTCTTGGAGAGGCTGCAAACGCGATTCCATCCCCCAGGGTTCGAAATCAGTTTTTCCTGCTTAAAGCTGCGCTGCAGGATTACCTGATGGTTCAGACTCCTGAAAATGCAATGAAAGTAGTTGAGTCCCAGGATAAGCTGGAAATACTCGTGCAGTCCCCTACAGTTCCAGCCCCCAACAAGGCCGTACTCAATGAAACCTTTGAGGAGTTTGTCAAGTGGTTTGCTGAGGTTAAAAAGACTGATGCTACCATTGTAGAGCGTATTCAGGAATACCAGACTGCTGCAGCGAAAGCTGAGCCAATTATTCGTTCTTTTCTTGATAGTGCCGTAAAAAATGAGGCAGTTGCGACCAAGGACATGGAAGACACTTCAGCCATGGTACAGAAGATTGTTCTGGGTGTTGGTCTTATGGCGGTACTATTTGCGATTTTTATTGCTATCCGGCTCTCAAAAGGTCTGACCAATCAGGTTAACCATATTATGGGACTGCTCGGTGAGATGGAAGCTGAGAATTACGGTGCGAGAACTGAAGTAGTCAGTGATGATGAGCTTGGAGTTATGGCTGTCACCCTGAACAACATGCTGGATAATATCACAATCCTTATTCAGAGTCAGGACGAGCGGAATGCGATTCAGGAATCGATCATGAAGCTGCTTGAAGAGATCAGTATTCTGAGTGATGGTGATTTTACCGCCCGTGCTGAGGTAACCGAGGATTTGACAGGTGCAATTGCTGACTCCTTTAACGCAATGGCTGATCAGTTCTCCGATATTATTTCTAAGGTTAAGGTTGCAACAGAGGCTGTTGGTGTTACTTCAGATGAGGTTTCACGTCAGACAATGGAACTTGCCGAAAAGAATATTGATCAGGTGAAAGGTGTTACCACAGCGGTTGAAGCGATTGATGAGATGGTTGGATCGATCAAGAACGTTGCTGAAAATGCCCAGACTTCTGCACTGGTTTCTAAGCAATCGAGAAAGAATGCACAGGAAGGAGCTGAGGCTGTACAGGAAACGAACAAAGCGATGTCTGAAATTCGGGAAGAAATTAATGAGACAGCCCGGTCAGTTAAAAGGCTTGGAGAGAGTTCTCTTGAGATTGGAAATATCGTTCAGATCATCGATGACATTGCTGATAGAACTTCGATTCTTGCTCTTAACGCATCTATCCAGGCTGCTATGGCCGGTGATGCAGGACACGGTTTTGCAGTTGTTGCGGATGAGGTTCAGCGTCTGGCGGATAGTTCCAGTAACTCAACAAAGCAGATTGAAGTTCTTGTAAAAAGTATCCAGGCGGAGATCAAGGATCTTACAACAAGGATTGATGAGAGTATCAGCAAGGTTGTGGCAGGATCTCAACTCGCTGATGGAGCCCATGATAAGCTGCAGGAAATTGAAAATGTATCGAGGCAACTTGCTGAATTGATTGATGCTATTACCGCTGCAACAAACAACCAGGTGCAGATGTCTGAAACGATCTCCAAAACCATGGAAGATGTTGGTGAGGTAAGTAGAGAATCTTCTCTCTCAACCCAGGATACAGCCGCGTCAATGAATATTCTCAGTAAGACAGCGCGGGATCTGCGTTCTGCTGTTGATGTCTTTAAGATTGGCGAAACTGAGGAAGCGTAAAGGAGTTCCAGTTCCAATAAATTGTATACATGCCTTGGTGCTCTCTTTAAAGCAATAGCTCTGCAATAACTGCTATGTATTTGCTTTAAGACAGGATTGAATGAGCAGGGCACTACAGTGCATCTTAAAAGAGCGACATTTTCAGGTCGCTCTCTTGTACAGAGTGGAGAGACGAATGAAAAAAACGATTGCGATAATTTTGCTTACCCTTGTACTTCTGGTAATGGAGACTCCCCTTATCTTTGCCAGTGACGGGACCATCCGGATCGGCTTCAACCTTCCCTTTACCGGGATGTTTGAGCTGGTTGGTAATCATTCAAAAAATGCAGCCGAGCTGGTTCGTAAAGAGGTGGATGCTGCAGGTGGTATAATGGTCGGCGGTAAGAAGTATAAAGTAGAGTTTGTTTACCGTGATAATAAGTCTGACCCTGGAGCAGCTTCAGCCCTTACTGTAAATCAGGTGAGCCATGACAAGGTCATTGGTATTATAGGTCCTCTGAGCAGTCGTCAGGCTATTCCGGTAGCCAAGATGGCCCAGGCTTTTTCTACACCTATGCTCACGCCATGGTCAACCTCTCCGTTAACCACTCAAAATAGGCCGTTTGTTTTTCGTAGTTGCTTTGTTTTTACTATTCAGGGGCCATTGATTACAAAATTTGCGGCATCAGAGTTTAAGGCAACCAAAGCGGCTGCTCTTTATGATGAACTGAATGCATATTCCAGAGGAATGGCGAAATCATTTAAAGAGTCCTTTGAGGCAGTAAATGGTGCTGGTTCTGTTGTAGCCTTTAAACAATTCAGAACAGGGGATACAGATTTTTCTAAACAGCTGAAATCTATTTCCGAAGCAGGCGCGGAGTTTATTTTTTCACCTCAACATTTCAATGAAATCCCACTTATTGTAAAACAGGCCAAGGAAATGAATATTACCCTACCAATTATGGGAAGTAATTCCTGGGCTGGCGGTGATCTGGTTGGAGAATGCGGGGACGATTGTGCCGGTTTATTTTTTACAGGAAACTACGCACCTGGGAATGCGAAAGGTATTAATGCAACCTTTGTTGATCAATATCGAGCTGCATATGGCGAGTATCCCGATGAGCCGGCAGCTCTGACCTGGGATGCTGTTCATGTCATGATTCAGGCAATTAAAGATACCAAGGGTCTGACTGGAAATCTGCTTAAAGATCGTAAAATGTTGAGAGAGAGTATTGTCCAGATCAAAAATTTTGATGGTGCCACCGGAAAAATGACCTTTAATGAGAGTGGTAACCCCGAGAAATGTGCCGTTGTGGTAAAGATCAGTGAGGAAGGTATTTATACTGCCCATGAGACAGTCTGTCCATAATCTTAAATCCAGATGTGTAGCTGTATTTTCTTCACCGGATAGCGAGTTTTAGGGCTTTGGAAATTTAAGCGAAGTCTTCACTTATCCGAAGTCTTCGCTTATCCGAAGTCTTCGCTTATCTGAAAGCTGTACGGACTTATTTTGCACCAATGAATTTCGTGAAGTTAACTATCTCGACCTACTTCCCGCAAAGCGGGGTTAGAGTTCTACGTTCAAGGGTTTTGCAATGAATGAATCAAACGAAGAGTTCAGAGAAAGCGATAGAGATATTCTTGAATATTTGAGCTCCCTTCGTCTTCTCACAAGTGATCTTGATGTGGAAGTCAAGACAGCTCATTACTCAGGTTGTATTCAGGTGAGAGGCGGTGCTATTGTTGCCGCTAGCGTCGGAGATATGATTGGTAACGGGGCGCTTTTTACTCTGGTGACCCAGGGGCTGGGAGAAATAACATCGACCAGGTCCGAGGACATCGTCGTTCCTAATGTTACTGTCAATTATGATCAGATCGTACACATCGTAAAGCAGGTATCCTCAGTCTCGTCTGCAGAACAATTCACTGATGAGGCGGAGGCCTTGGAAGAGGCTGTCCATCTTTTTCTTCAATTTCGTAGAAAGGAGGCAGGGGCACGGCTGGTAGAAATCCTGAGAAATAACAGGTTCTATTATCCGGCATGGCTTTGGCACTCAAGGCTGATGAACCGGGCTGAATATCTGCAGAAAGCAGTGGCTGAGATGAAGAAATGGGGCGGTCACGACGCGGTGGTTCAGGCAGAACTGGCTAAAATTGAGCCCCAGCTGATAGATAAAAAGGGTGCTGTAAAACGTTGTATTTTCTGCTGGGCCATAGTGGAAACGGGACAGGAATATTGCTCCACCTGTAATTGCTGTCTGTCAATATCTGCAAAGAAAAATGAGAAGCAGGGAGAACAGGCGGAATTAAAGGCATCCCTGAAGTTGTATGATGCTGAATTTACACTGAATCCGGAGAACTCACGTATTGCCTACTGTTTATGTCTTGGTAATTTCTCTTTGGGAGATGTTGAAGCCGCTCAGGGCTATCTGGACAAGGCGCTCGTTGTTTCACCAAAAGAGCAGTTGTTTCAGAAAACTGCACGATTTTTAAATAATCTCACTCCCCCAAAAGCGGAACCCGTTGTAGAACAGGTGGTTCCAAAGGTAAAAGCAACAACATCCAAACAACCTGTCACGACGATAAAGTCAGTACCTGCATCAGCACCTGTGAAGGCCGCTGCGCCTGTTTCTACCCCTTCTGGTGCAAAGACCATTTTGGTTATTGAGGATAGTAATACCTCAAGAAAGGTAATCTCAATGGTGCTCACGCGTCAGGGCTATAATATAGTCGAGGCCACCACCGGAGGTGAGGCAATATCCCGTCTTGTTGATGTTATGCCGGATCTGGTGCTACTCGATGTCATGCTGCCTGATATGGATGGATATCAGGTCCTTTCGGAAATCAGGTCAAGTGCACGATTAAAAGATGTTCCGGTTGTAATGCTGACTGGAAAAAGAGGCAGTACCGACCGTATGAAGGGCCTTTCCAGTGGAGCTAATGAGTACTTAACGAAACCTTTTGATCCGGCAAAGCTTGTTAAGGTTCTGGACAGATTTGTTAAATCAACAACAGCTAAGACCGCCAAAGTTTCAGTGCGTAAGGTTCCTGTTGTAAAGGCCGCTCAGCCAGGCAAAAGATCCATTAAGGCAACAGTTAAGCCTGCTCTCCAGGCGACTCCATTAAAACCCGTGACAAAAGTAACCGGGCCATCCATTCTTATTGTGGAAGACAGCCCCACTACGAGAAAAGTCATCTCTATGGTTTTAACCAGACAGGGATATCCGCTACGGGAGGCAGTAACAGGAAAGGAGGCTCTTGCAGCAATAGAATCCAAAGCACCAGAGCTGATTTTGCTGGATGCCATGCTACCCGATATGAGTGGTTACAGTCTTCTCACTCAGCTGCAGAAAAGTGCAGCGCTCAAAAAAATTCCTGTGGTGATGTTGACGGCGAAAACCGGTGCAACCGATAGACAAAAAGGGATGCAGGCAGGAGCCGTTGCGTATCTGACTAAACCCTTTGACCCTAATAAATTACTCACAACTGTGGCACAGCATTTACCTGCCAGTTTCTTAGCTGCGATTAAAAAATGACAAATTTCCCTGATTTAAAAGACCTTATTCATGGTATCGATAGCCATCTTGAAGGGGTAGCAGATTTTGATGAAAACAACGCTTTTGGTTCTGCAGCACCGGAGCCCATGGCCAAATATATTCTTGTTACCATTGGCTCGCGCCATCTAGCGATAGCTATTGATAGTCTTGCTGAGGTTGGCGCAGTACCACAAATAACATTTTTACCTAATCTTCCTGACTGGATTCTGGGAATTATGAATATTCGTAGTGAAATTATCTCTATGGTTGATTTCCCAGGTTTTTTGCAAGAGGAACAGGCCCGTGTTCGCGGTGAAAAGAAGCTCGTTGTGTTGCGTAATGAGAAGATGAAGGTCGGAATTGGTGTGGATGCTATTGTGGGAACCGTGACGAAATATTTAAGCGATATTGAAAACTCTGATGTGGAATCTGAGAGTTCAATCGGCAAGGTGCTATTTTCTGAACGCCTTTCTGTTGAGGGGAGGTCCTACTCTATATTGAATGTTGGGAAGTTTCTCACCCACTCAAAGCTTGTGAACTTTTCAGAGGTACGTTGATGCTATGGTAGTCTGGTATGTTTTGTATAAGAAGGATCAATTGAAATGGTGAATTTTTCAAGATCAGAGCTCCTTGAGTTGTTTCTGGAGGAAGTGAAATCATATATTCCAGAAATGGAAAATGGGCTCAGTGCAGTTTTGGCATCAAAGGATATCGATGCCGTTGGTGAATTGCATCGACTCTTTCACAATGTTAAGGGTGCTGCAGCCCAGGTTCAACTATCCCATTTAAGCGATGGTTCACGAGTGGTGGAAGAGTACCTTTCCGCTATTGTTGAAGGCGAAGCCCCGTTATTAGATGCTGGTGTTGAGTCTATTAAAAAAGCCATAGAGCTCCTTACTGTATTTGTTGAAATGGAATCTTCAGATACAGTTGTTGAAAAGAAGTTCTGTGAGGCTATAGAAGCTATGGCCTGGCCTTTAGGAGAAGAGGGTGACGTAGACGCAGGGGGGGCTCTTGATACCATTCGCTCCCTGTTACCGTTATTAAATGAGCTTGTGGTTTGTCTTGAAGATGAC
Source organism: Desulforhopalus glucosivorans (assembly GCF_054397165.1). Taxonomy (NCBI): domain Bacteria; kingdom Pseudomonadati; phylum Thermodesulfobacteriota; class Desulfobulbia; order Desulfobulbales; family Desulfocapsaceae; genus Desulforhopalus; species Desulforhopalus glucosivorans. The sequence continues at coordinate 4,071,225 of NZ_AP044854.1, read as the reverse complement.
GCAACCCATAGGGAGCAGAATAGAGCCGTTTATAATAGGCTAGCATCTGCTTTCTCAACTCTTACCCATCTTACCAGAAGCAGTAGGCTGGAAGTTCAGAGCCTATTGTTTGATGAGTTTCATAGCTTGCTGACATCCCTTGCGGAAGGTGGACATCCACAGCAGGATGAAGTTGCTGGTCTGGTTAAAGATTTCCTTGGTTTTGTTGAGGTGGCATTTTCTGAAAACTTAAAAGACCGCTCAGAATCCCTTGAAAAAATTCATAAACAGCTTGCTCAGGTAAAACTGTTATTTATTTCGGGAGCAGGTGATAGTTTAGATGCTTTACAGGAAAAGGAACCAGATTTCCCGGCAGACGATCTTTTTGGCGATGAAGACAATATAGATGATTCTCTTTCGTTTCTTGATGAGTTGTCCGATATGGACGTGTCACCTGCAACAGAGATCAACGAGACGAATGAAGCCCGTGAGGCAGGTGAAGAACTTGATGACGATCCTGATTTTGGAGCAGATGAGGCTGTCTTAGATTTCTTTGAAGATAATGAAACTGATGAAGAAGATGAAGAAGATGAAGAATGTGTAGAAGCAAGTGATACTGCAGCAATAGAACCTCTTGAAGATAGCGCTGACGTCGCGGACTTTTTTACGGAAACTGAAGATGTCGAAGATAGTTATGAGAGTGAACCCATAGCTTACACAGACCCTGAGCAGGATGCACTTGCAGAAATATTCAAAGAAGAGTGTGAAGAACATTTTATCACCATTAATGCATCTCTGCATGATCTTGAACAGCAGGTGGCCCTGGATTCTTCAGATAGAGCAGGTATCACCCCATCCCTGCGTGAGATTCGCCGGGCGGTTCATACGCTGAAAGGTGCCGCATCCATCACAGGGGTTAATGTGCTGGCCGGTGCAGCGCATGTCTTAGAGGATATGCTGGATTGGCTGTATGATAACGAAAAGCCTGTTGGCAATAAAGAGATCCAGCTGCTAGGTAGTAGTGTCGAAACCCTTGAGCGTCTTGCTGCTGACCCGGATACAAAGCAGGCAGACCTGCTCCAGGCAAACGTAACTGATTATCTGTCAGAGCAGAAGAGTCTGGAAACTGAGATCGATGATCTTGAGACGGCTGATGATAAGAAAGATGATGTCGTACAGGTCGCGCCTGAGTTGGAACAGAATATTCCAGAGCGCTCAATACTCCCTGAAGATTCAGGAACCCTAAGGGTACGGCTCGATGATCTTGATGAACTCCTCTCAGTTGAGGGTGAGCTGGTTGTAGCCCGTGGTGCCATTGAAAAGATGGTCGATGAATTTACTGCAACTCTTACGGATCTTGAAAACGTTAAAGAGAACCTAAGGAGAAAGAGCCAGGAACTTGAATCGGGTTTTGAAGTACAGGCCCTTTATGGTGGCCAGGCAACGGCTGCAAAGTCTGTGGCGCCACTTATGCTGGTAGATGATCAGGGTGGCCAGGACCTGGCCGAGTTTGACCCTATTGAGCTTGATAGATATTCGGAGTTAAACCTTATTATTCGTTCGCTGAATGAAATCTCTGTTGATGTTAGCTCAATATACTCAACTCTTTTATCGCTTACCGGAGATCTCGGAGGCCAGGTTTCAAAGCAGCAGCTTACCATGCGACAGATGCAGGATAAGCTGATGCGAATTAGAATGACACCGCTTTCCTCCATTTCGAGGGTACTCTACAGTACGGTACGTAGTGCTTCGGCAAAACTTGAGAAGACCGTTGATTTCAACATTGTCGGCGAAGATGTGTACATGGATAGATTCGTGTGGGCCAGAGTCACCGACCCGCTTGTACATATTCTCCGTAACTCTGTGGATCACGGTATAGAAGAGGCTGAAGTACGGCTACGAGCTGGAAAGGGAGAGAGGGGGAGAATTACCCTGAGAGCTGAGCAGCGCAGTCGTTACGTCGTTTTGCATATTGAAGATGATGGTGCGGGTATTGATCCTAAAAGGCTGCGAGCTAAATTGTCCGAGAGTGGTATTGGAGAAAATCTCGACTCTCTTAGTGACTCAGAAGTTCTTGAATACATCTTTTTCCCAAGTGTAAGTACAAAAGAAGATGTGAGTGAATTGTCCGGTAGAGGTGTCGGCCTTGATGTGGTGAGAAAAAACATCCAGGAACTGCGCGGATCAGTCCACATTGATAACAGCCCTGGAGAGGGCTTACGTTTTGAGATACATATACCATTCACCCTGTCGGTGAATAGAGCTGTTCTTGTTGATGTTGCCGGAAGTATGTTTGCAATACCACTTCAGGATGTTGAAGAGATCAGGCAGTTCAAGGCGGAAGATGTACAACTAGTAGATGGCAAGAGCAGTCTGCATATTCAAGGTGAGGATATAGCCTTTGGCAGTTTAGCATCCTATGTGCAGCTGGAAGAAGATGCGCATACTTCTGGTGGTGCGGCAGTATTATTCTCAACCACTTCTAAGAGTGGTGAAGATGCAGAACGACTTATACTTTCGGTGGGTGAAATTGTTGAGCAGCGTGAAATTATAGTCAAAAGTCTGGGCAGTCATCTTGCCCGTGTCCGTGGGGTAAGTGGGGTTACCGTGAGTGGTTCCGGTGATCTTATTCCCATTCTTAACCTGAGAGAGCTGGTGGATGTGGCTCAACCAGTGGTGCAGATGGCAGTAGAAACTGACAAGCCATCAGCCCAACAGGCACCGTTAAAGGTACTGATAGTTGATGATTCCATCAGTGTACGTTATTCCGTTGCAAGGCTGGTTGAATCCTGTGGCTGGGTGCAAAAACAGGCAGTGGATGGCCTTGACGCACTGACTCAGCTTGAAAGTTACACTCCCGATGTCATTATTCTTGATATTGAAATGCCGAAGATGAATGGCTACGAATTTAAATCAAATATCAACAACAGGGAGGCGTATAAAGATATACCTGTTGTGATGTTGACCTCCAGAGCCTCAGAGAAGCATCAGCAAAAAGCCAGAGAATTGGGCGTGGACTATTATCTGACCAAGCCGTATGAAGAGGATAGTTTTGTACAATTATTGGAGAAAATTGAAGAGCAGCGTAGCTAATTCAGCTAAGAAGAGTGTTAGCCAGGATAGCGTAGACCTTGAGTGAATTTATCAGGTGCTAACCCCGATGAACGGGATACGTGCCTCGAAGGTCTCACTACGGTCACTATCTGATGGTAAGACTAACATCACGATTTTAAAATCAATTCCTGAGGTTCTTATTTTTTATGACAGGCTTTCAGGAGTAAGGCACTAACAGGGTAGGGTGTAGATGTTATGGGAACTGATCTTGAGGTCGCTCTCGTTCGGGCGGGTTGTCGCAATGCAGAAAATCAGGAACTCTATTGGATTTTTAGTCGTGCTCAGTTAGAATTTGTATTAAAAGAGCTTGAGCTTGTTGATTCATCAAATTCACAGGTTGTCGCAAGATATCAGGAAATGGTTCTCCCTGTCCTCTCTTTAGAACAGTATTTTGGCTTTTCAGGAGGTGGCGGGGGTGACAATAAAAAGTTCATGGTGCTTCGATCTGTAGATGAAAATAAAAAATTACAAAGAGTAATTATACAATCGGATTCTTCTCCACAATTTTTAAAACTGACCAACTCGTTCACCTCACTGGTTGATTTCTCAACGCCAAAGAATAGTGGGAAAATCCGAGGGGCGTATTCCCTCGGTAGAGATAAGGTGGGAGTGGTTCCAGATGTCGGTGGTATTTGTCTGAGTATTGTGTAGAAACAGATCAGGTTATGTACGTAATATTAAATAGTAAGTCTTCTGGATTATAGTAATTCCTGGCGGATTGAGTCGTCATGGATTTAGAGTGATATTGAACAAAAAAGATGGAGTCAAAATGGCAGCTAAATTAATTTTAATAGTGGAAGACAGTCCTACAGATAGAAAGATAGCGGAAGCTGTTTGTTTGGATCAGGGGTACAGGACTGTAGTGGTAACAGAAGGAGATAAAGTGGTATCCACCGCAGCTGAGGTCAAGCCGGACTTGATTTTACTCGATGTGATATTACCTAATAAAAATGGTTTTCAAGTCTGTCGCCAGCTCAAGAATGATGAGGCAACCAAAGAGGTAAAGGTTGTTATCGTTAGTAGCAAGGATCAGGCAAGTGATAAGTTCTGGGGCTTGAAGCAGGGTGCTGATGATTACCTGACAAAACCCTATAAGGAAGAAGATCTTGTTGCGATAATTGATAAGAATTTGAAATAAGTTTTTTTAATGCAGCCTGTTGAGACCTTGTCACTGTTTTTTGCGACCTCATTGCTCTTAGCGCTGACACCGGGCCCTGACAATCTTTTTGTTCTTGCGCAGGCTGCTCAACGGGGAAAGCTTGCCGGTCTCATTGTAACAGCAGGCTTATCCACCGGAGTTTTATTTCACACCCTTGGTGTAGCATTAGGAGCCGCAGCACTCTTTAGTGCTTCGGCCCTTGCCTTCAATCTGCTTAAATACATTGGTGCGGCCTATCTGCTCTACCTTGCTTTTCAGGCATGGAAGGCGGGACGTAGTAGTGTACAGCAGGGTGGGGAAGCACCACCTGGTGTGGGGAAATTGTATCTTCGAGGGGTTATTATGAATATTACTAACCCAAAGGTCTCAATATTTTTTCTTGCCTTTCTCCCCCAGTTTACAGACCCTGCCCTTGGACAACTCCTGCCGCAGTTTTTAATTTTGGGTGTGCTTTTTGTTGTTTCAACACTCCTCATTTTTGGCACTATTAGTCTTGTTGCCGGATGGCTGGGTGCGAAGCTGAGATCATCTGAAAAACCAGAACAAATCCTTAACCGAGTTGCAGGGACCGTTTTTCTGGGACTTGCTATCAAACTTGTACTAACCAAACAGTAATGTCAGACATTAACAGAATTGTAAAACCCTCAAAAAAGCCTGGAGCAGTTCTGAGCGAGGATGGGGAATTGTTGCATATCCCGGCGGGCTGGGAACTCCTTGAGCCTGGTGATGGTCCGCTGACCAAATGTGTAAAAGCCAAGGGTCCGAGTTGGCTTGTCCAGGTAAAAAAGGGCAGGCGCTTGATCTCTAAAGGGATTTGGACTGATAAAAACCATATTGTTGAGGGGAGGCGTGAGATTGAAGAAAAACGTTCTACTGATTCCTACGCCAAAAAGAGAAAGAGTGATCTTGCGAGAAAGGAGCGGTTACATCAGCAATACGTAGCTACATTTTCCTCTGAAGTTGCTTCCTTTCTCTCATTTGCCCCTTGCTATAAGGCGCTTGAAGAAAAGCTTGCCTATGCCGTGACCGTTCATGCGACGCCAGTTGGCTCTGGAACTGTGGCAAGGACTACACGTATCCCTGTGGAAGACAGGGCAGCACGTGCGGTTGTAGCCTGGCTCAGACACCAGACCACCGGTTATGATACTATGTCAATTGCAAGGGTAAAGGGGCGTCGAAGAGAGGTACGCAGAATGCTCGCTGAACGTTCCATGGAATTGCTTGCGAGGTATCGTGAGGGACTGGATGTTCCTGACTCGTGTCCTTTGAAAAAAGCTCTTGAAGCCGGGAAGTAATCTCATGGCCCGAATTTATCACCAAGTTGGTGATAAATTCGGGATCAGGTTGTGTGGCTATCAACCGGCATTAAAACGGGCGTTAAACTCTTCTTGAGTAAAGTTGTAGACCTGGGTTCCGTTACACTCCACCGCAAAAGAGGCGCAGACGCTACCTAAAACGGCACTTTCTTTTAAATCCTTTCCTTGGAGTAGACCACTGATCAGCCCTCCTCTAAATGCGTCTCCTGCACCCGTGGGATCAACAACCTTTGCTGCAGTAAATGGCTTAATTGCGGTTGTGCCTTCATCGGTATACAGTTCAGAGCCATTTCCTCCGAGGGTTATGATGCTGTTCTGGGCTAGAGCCAGCAGTTCTTCTTTGCTTTTCCCGGTTTTATCAAGGATAAGATTGAACTCGTAGTCGTTGACAATAAGAATGTAGCAGTCCGTAATAACGTCAATGAGATCATCTCCCTGCAATACCGGCAGGGCCTGGCCTGGATCGAAGATATATTTCATTCCCTTTGTCTTGGCTTCTTTGGGGTAGTTAATCATATCGTCCAGATTACCAGGGGACACCAGAAGTAAATCATTTTCTGAGGATAGTTCTGCAAAATCAAGTTCCGATGAGTACTTCATGGCACCGGGATTAAAGCCTGTGATCTGATTATTTGATGTATCAGTTGTTATATAGGCCCCGGCGGTAAGTTCTTCAGGTACGACCTTTATTCCTGCAGCTGATATCTCGTTTTCTTCCAGCCACTCAAAATACTTGTGGTTGTCACTGCCAATTGTTGCGGAAAATATTGGGGCGTTACCCATTAATTTCAGAGCGTAGGCAATGTTTCCAGCAGTTCCTCCGTAGTTTTCTGTCACTCCATCTACTTGGAAGCATACGTTGAGGGTATGGATCTTGTCAGGTAGGATATGGTTAGAAAACTTATCGGAAAAGTTCATAATACGGTCATAGGCAAGAGAGCCGGAAATAATAACATTTTTCATAGGTAACCTTTTGTGCGATTTATTGTGGAGACGTGGTTTTATACGAGAAGATAATACAAGCGCAGTTACTATAGTACAGTTACAGGGATATTCTACTGTAAAAAATAATACTGATGGGATATTAGGACCTCTTAGAGCCCGAAGGAGGACAATTCTGTGTAAAAAACACCTCTTTTATACATATCTGTTATATTCGTCGTATGAGACGTAGTATTTGAAGCTCTCGTACATACTACTCGAAAATGTATGTGTGTTATTGGGGTTTATGGTGTATTTTGTGAGCCATAAAGGGTTTCAGCACAGTGTGGAAAAAACATAGGAAGAACAATTTAAAATCTTATGTCCGTTTATGATTTTGGGTATGAAAGATGCAAGATTACACAACTCTGATGGAGAAATAATGTTTGGTATGGGGGAGGGCCCCCTTTTATTAGAAAAATAAAAAGGAGATGTAAATGAAGAAAATGACTCTGTTGTTAGCCGTTGTCCTGGCGGTGGTGACTTTTTCCAGCAATTCTGCGTTCGCAGTGGATAGCCTGGCTGCAATACAAAAGCGGGGTGTACTTCGTGTAGGTATGGAACCGGGTTACATGCCTTTTGAGCTGACTAATAAAAAAGGCGATATTATTGGTTTTGATGTTGATATGGCTAAGAGAATGGCAAAGGCCATGGGCGTGGAACTCGAACTGGTATCAACAGCCTGGGATGGAATTATCCCTGCTCTTCTCACCGACAAATTTGATGTCATTATGTCCGGTATGACCCTGACCCAGGAAAGAAACCTTACAGTAAACTTTGCTTCCCCTTACATTCTTATTGGTCAGTCTATTCTCTTGAAGAAAGAGTTGGCAGATAGCGTGAAGTCCTATAAAGATCTTAACGATGCTAAATTCACTGTTGCGTCCAAGCTGGGTACCACCGGAGAGCAGGCAACAAAACGTATGATTGGAAATGCCAAATATATCTCCTACGAAACTGAGCAGGAAGGTGTTATGGAGCTTGTAAATGGCAAGATTGATGCCTTTATCTATGACCTTCCTTTTAACTCGATTGCTGTTGGTCAAAAAGGTGCTGGTAAAATTGTTCATCTTGACGAGCCGTTCACTAAAGAACCTCTTGCATGGGCCATTAAGCGTGGTGATGTAGATTTCTTGAACTGGTTGAATAATTTCATGGCACAGGTCAAGTATGACGGTGTATATGACAAAATTTATAAGAAGTGGTTCCAGGACAGTGCCTGGATGAAAGAAATCCAGTAAAAATAAGGAATCCCTATTTTGATAGCCACCAATAAGACGTGGCCCTGGAAACTGTTACTGGTAGTCATCCTTCTTGTGGTGGCTGCCGGTACTTGGGGTGCGGTTCAGAAGATTGACTACCAGTGGCGTTGGTACAGAGTTCCACAGTATTTTATGTACCTCGCTGAAGATGCACAAAAAATTCCATTTGATGGAGTTGTACAGTCCATTAAAGACAAAGGAACAACGACAGAAGTTCAGCTTCTCTCTGAGAACTCGGAAAAGGTTACGATTTCGGTAGATTCGGATGCTCTTGAAGTGAGTGAAGGTGACGATCTGTTCGAAGGTGATACCGTTGGCTTTCTAAAAGAATGGCGTTTGGGCCCTCTCATGATGGGGCTTTGGACGACGCTATGGCTCTCTGCTGTTTCAAGTGTTTTTGCTCTTGTTCTCGGGGTGTTCACTGGGCTTGCAAGAATCTCAGAGAATTTCACGCTGCGGGGGCTCTCCATGATTTATGTGGAGTGCATTCGAGGGACGCCACTTCTTGTACAGATATTTCTCGCCTACTTTTTTCTTGGAACTGTTTTTGATTTAAGTAGAAATGTTTGTGGTATTGGCGCACTTGCCCTTTTTGCCGGGGCCTATGTCGCAGAAATTGTACGGGCCGGTATCCAGGCTATACCGAAAGGTCAAGCTGAAGCAGCGAGGTCCCTTGGAATGAATTCCTTCCAGACCATGGTAGAGGTTATTCTGCCGCAAGCATTAAAAAAGATACTCCCACCTCTTTCCGGTCAGTTCATCAGCCTCATTAAAGACTCTTCACTCGTCTCTGTCATCGCTATTACCGATCTGACAAAATCGGGACGGGAAATTATTACCTCAACATTTGCGACTTTTGAAGTGTGGTTGGTTGTTGCTGCCATGTATCTACTGGTAACATCCATATTGTCCCAAATTGTCTACTACATGGAACGGAGGTTTGCCGTCAGTGATTAAAGCAGAGAATGTGGTTAAAATATTTAAGAGCCGTAATGGTGTTGTCCGTGCAGTGGATGGGGTTTCAACTGAAGTTGCCCAGGGAGAAGTGGTTGTTGTTATCGGTCCGTCCGGCTCGGGTAAATCTACTTTTTTACGCTGCATTAATGGCCTCGAGGCCTTTAATGATGGTCATATCATTATTGATGGTGTTGATCTCGCCGATAAAAAGACGAATATCAATCAGGTTCGAGCGGAAGTTGGTATGGTTTTTCAGCAGTTTAACCTCTTTCCCCATAAGACGGTCGTGGAAAACCTCACTCTTGCCCAGATGAAAGTTCGTAAGAGGAGCCACAAAGTCGCACAAGAAAAAGCATATGCGCTGTTGAAAAAGGTTGGAATTCATGATAAAGCCGGCGAGTATCCCTCAAGGTTGTCCGGTGGTCAACAGCAGCGGGTTGCCATTGCAAGGGCACTTGCAATGGATCCCAAGGTCATGTTGTTTGACGAACCAACTTCAGCACTTGATCCAGAGATGGTGGGAGAGGTACTTGATGTTATGAAACAATTGGCGCGGGAAGGTATGACTATGATTGTGGTAACCCATGAGATGGGTTTTGCAAAAGAGGTCGCCGACCGGGTCATTTTCATGGATGAGGGTAAGGTTGTAGAGGTTGGCACCCCAGATCACTTTTTTACCAACCCCACAGAAGAGCGGGCTAAGCTTTTCTTAAAACAGGTATTGTAATTGTCAGCAACAGTATATTGATGCTGAATAGTATATGCACTTACCCCTTTTTACGGTGTAAGAATGAACTCAGTTCAGGAGGATAGAGGATGAAAATGTTAAAAGCTGCACTAATAATTACCTTATCACTCTTTATGTCCACAGCAAATGCTGCAGACAAAGAGATGAAGGTTGGTTTTGTTTATGTGTCTCCAATTGGGGATGCAGGTTATTCCTATGCTCACGATGTTGGTCGTCAGGCTGTTGAAGCAATGGACGGAGTGACCACCTCCTATGTTGAGTCTGTGCCAGAAGGTCCTGACTCAGAGCGTGTTGTCCTTAATATGGCCAGAAAAGGCTATGATGTGATTTTTGGAACCAGCTTTGGTTATATGGATCCAATGCTGAAAGTTGCTAAGAAGTTCCCCAAGGTTGCCTTTCTGCACTGTTCTGGTTTCAAGCAGTCTGAGAACATGGGTAATTATTTTGGACGTATGTATCAGGCGAGATACCTCTCAGGTATAGTCGCAGGTAAAATGACCAAATCTAACATTATCGGTTACGCAGCTGCATTTCCAATTCCTGAAGTTATCCGTGGTATTAATGCCTTTACCCTTGGTGCTCAGTCTGTTAATCCCGATGCAACCGTACGAGTTGTATGGACTAAGACCTGGTATGATCCTGCTACAGAAAAAGAAGCGGCAAAGTCGCTCCTTGATGTAGGTGCGGACGTTATTGCTCAGCACCAGGATTCCCCTGGTCCTCAAGAAGCTGCAGCAGAAAAGGGCGTATACTCAATCGGTTATAACTCCAACATGGCTGCCTTTGCTCCAAAGGCTCATATGACCGCACCTGTCTGGAATTGGGGACCATACTATACCAAGGTTGTCGAAGAAGTGAGAAAGGGCACCTGGAAAGCTGAGTCTGCATGGCCGGGGCTTGCCGAAGGTATTGTTGATCTTGCACCTTTTGGACCTATGGTTCCGCAGGAACTCCAAGATAAGGTAAATGGTATTAAGGCAGAGATCGCAGCTGGAAAGAAGAAGGTTTTTGTAGGGCCTATTAAAGATCAGAAGGGTGCTGTTAAGGTTGCAGATGGCGTGGTTGTGCCCGATGGCGACCTTCTTAGTATGACCTGGTTTATTGAAGGCGTTGTTGGAACCACTGAATAAGAACGCTTCATGAAAGGTGTCCCGCATTAAATTGTGGTACTTCATAGAGCTATTAATAGAAAAATTTGTCTCCTCGCCTTGCGAGGTAAACGGATAGAAGCCTTATGCTTCAGATGCGTATTGCAAAAAGACAGGAGCCTCTTGGATTAAGAGGCTCCTGTCTTGTTTTATTCCTGGCGCTGGCGCTTTCGCTTGTGTTGAGTGGAATTCTGCTGTTTTTAGGGGGGACTCCCCCTGTCAAAGGTCTTTACACCCTGTTCTATGGAGCTTTTGGTTCCCGCTGGGCCCTGGAAGACAGTGTCTTGAAGGCGATCCCTATCTTTCTCTGTTCTCTGGGGGTGGCCGTGGCCTTTCGTCTGAAGATCTGGAACATCGGAGCTGAGGGGCAATTTGCCCTTGGGGCTGTGGGGGCAACATGGATCGCTCTCTTATTTCCCGATTGGCCTTCGTATTTCCTTCTTCCTGCAATGATAGCTATGGCCATGGTTGCAGGAGGGTTTTGGGGGATGATTCCTGCAATTCTAAGACAGAAGCTTCGCACCAATGAGATCATCGTCACCCTGATGATGAACTACATAGCTATATTGTTCCTTGAGTATCTGGTCTACGGAATCTGGAAAGACCCGACAAGTTTTGGGTTTCCCATGACTCCAGAGTTCTCAGAGAGTGGTATCGTGGGTAAGATTGGTACGAGTTCAATTAACTGGGGCCTGCTCCATTGTATTGGCCTTGGCACCATTTTGTGGGGATTTTTCAAGTATACCAGGCTCGGGTTTGAACTCAAAGCCAGTGGCGATAATGTCGCAGCAGCGCGTTACGCCGGTCTTCCCTATGATAGACTGGTTATTCTCGTTATGGTGATAAGCGGGGCCCTTGCCGGTTGGGCCGGCTTTCTTGAGGCCTCGGCCACAGTTAACCGTCTGCAGCCATCGATTATGGTAGGCTATGGTTACACTGCAATTGTTGTGGCCTGGCTTGCCCGTCTTAATCCTCTTAGTATTGGTATTGCTTCAATTCTTCTCGCAGGGCTAAGGGTCGGTGTTGAAAACCTGCAACTCGATTTGCAGGTACCTGCGGCCTTTGGTGGTATTCTTGAAGGTCTTATTCTGCTCACTGTCCTTGCGGGTGGACTTTTTACACATTATAAAATTGAACGCAGGAGGGTGGGATGACATATGAATTACTAATTCCCCTTCTTGCAGCAGCTGTACAGTCGGGTACTCCCATCCTTTATGCCACGTTGGGAGAAATATTTACCGAGAAATCAGGTGTGTTGAACCTCGGTGTAGAGGGGGCAATGATTTTAGGTGCTCTAGCCGGCTTTTTGGTATCAAGAGTAACAGGCAGCCCGGTACTGGGATGTCTAGCCGCGGGTATTGTCGGCAGCATGGCGACTTCTATCCACGGTATTGTTTGCCTCTGGTTTCAGGGGAATCAGGTGGTCTCAGGCCTTGCCCTTACCATCCTTGGTACTGGCCTTGCGAACTACCTTGGTACTCCATATGTGGGACTTTCGGCGCCTGGATTTGATCCCGTTGCCCTTCCCTTTCTCTCTGAAATCCCTTTTGTAGGTAAAATATTCTTTAGTCACGATCCTCTGGTTTACTTCAGTTACTGTATTCCACCTTTGATGTGGTTGTTTTTTGTAAAGACCCGCTTTGGTCTTGGACTGAGAGCCGTTGGTGAATACCCTGGTGCTGCCATGGCAGCCGGCTTGAACGTGTTTGCATATCGCTGGTTTGGAATCCTTGTTGGAGGATTCTTTATGGGGCTGGGAGGCGCGTATCTATCACTTGCCTATACACACCTCTGGACCACAAGTCTTACCGGTGGCAGAGGGTGGATTGCGGTGGCTCTGGTTATTTTTGCGTTTTGGCGGCCAGGGAGAGCAGTTTTTGGAGCCTACCTGTTTGGCGGGGTTATGGCATTACAGTTACGCCTGCAGGCATCTGGAACCCAACTGCCCTCATCGCTGCTGCTTATGCTTCCCTATGCGTTGACAGTTATTGTTCTGGTTTTATCTTCCTGGAAGAAGGGGAGCTCTGAGGAACCAGCGGCTCTGGGTGTAAATGTTGAGCCGGTTGATTGAAAATTGCTGATTGTGTGTAACTTTTTAAACATGAAAAAATAGTATATTAGCCTAATGCGATAGGCTTATAATCTGTGCATTGGAGAAACATATGTCCACAAATTCTACCTATAGAAAGACGTACCCCATTTCCTGGGATCAGCTGCATCGCGATTCGAAGGCCCTGTCTTGGCGTCTTCTTGATATGGATTATTTTAAAGGGATTATTGCTATTACCCGTGGTGGTCTGGTGCCGGCAGCAATTATTGCCCGTGAGCTTGATATCCACCTGGTGGACACTATCTGTATTTCCAGCTACGACTGGAAAGATAAAAAGGGTGAGGCTGATATCCTGAAAACTGTTGAAGGAACGGGTGAAGGCTATCTGCTCATTGATGATCTGGTGGATACTGGTCGAACTGCAAATCTGGTTAAAGAAATCCTGCCCAAGGCGCACTTTGCAACAGTGTACGCAAAACCCGCTGGCCGGCCACTTGTAGACACCTTTGTCACTGAAGTGAGTCAGGATACTTGGATTCTTTTTCCATGGGATACTGAATCTCAATTTGTAACACCCATTGCCGGGCGGGAGAAACCCTAAAGCATGGCAACCCATGTCCCACTTATACAGCTTTCAGGAATCTCAAAGTCTTTTGGAGATGTTCATGCCAATCGTGACGTTTCCATAGATATTGAAGAAGGGAAAATACTTGCCCTGCTTGGTGAAAATGGTGCAGGCAAGTCGACGCTTATGTCGATACTGGCTGGCCAGTTGCAACCGGACAGCGGGTCTATTTTTCTCTTGGGAGAAGAGGTTGTTCTTGATACCACTGAAAAGGCGATTGCTACAGGGATCGGCATGGTGTATCAGCACTTTAAGTTGGTGCAGAACCTGAGTGTAACCGAGAATATTTTTCTTGGTACAAAGGGCAGTCTTTGGCTCAACTGGGCAAAGATGCAGGCTGAGGTCAGGGTACTTGCTGAACAGTACGGCATGCAGATCGATCCTGCCGCTCGCATCAGTGAACTCTCCATGGGGGAACGGCAGCAGGTTGAAATTCTGAAACTACTCCACCGACAGTCTAATGTTCTAATTTTCGATGAACCAACAGCAGTGCTGACCCCTAAGGAAGCTGACAATCTTTTTGTCACCATGAAAAAGATGATCAGTAAGGGGAAGGGTATTGTTTTTATCAGCCATAAGCTTGAAGAGGTTATGGCGATTGCAGATAATATTGCCATACTGCGACGGGGCGAAGTGGTGGATACCGTCGCTACGAAAGATGTGGCCTCCACCGCTGAGCTGGCAGGTCGTATGGTAGGGCGCGAAGTTCTTCTTGAGGTTGATCGCGTTCCCATGGAACCACGGCAGGTTGTTTTAAAAGTTGAGAATCTCAGTGATGAACTTCTAAAAGATGTGGATTTTGAGCTGCGACAGGGAGAGATCCTCGGCCTTGTTGGAGTTGCAGGGAATGGTCAAAAGAACCTTGTGGAAAGCATCTGTGGCCTTCGTAAACCTAAAAAAGATTGTGTTAAGATCCTTGGTGCCGCCTGGAGAAAATTTTTCTCTAACATGCGTTGGGACAATGCACTTTCTTACATTCCAGAAGACAGGCAGGGGCTTGCAACGTGCCAGGGGCTCGATTTACTGGATAATTTTCTTCTGACCACGCGGGGCGGTTTTGTTAAAGGTCCCTGGCTCTTACGTGAAGAGGCACGGGAAAAGGCTGAGCATCTCGTTGAGGCGTTTGATATCAGGCCTCCTAACCTCTCAGCCTATGCCTGGCAGCTTTCTGGTGGTAACTTACAAAAAATGGTACTCGCAAGGGAATTTTATCGGCGTCCACGGCTCATCGTGGCGGAGCAGCCCACCCAGGGTCTTGATATCGCTGCTGCTGAAGATATCTGGAATCTGCTCTTGAAAGCACGGGAAGAAGCCGGGATACTTTTAGTGACTGGCGACCTTGCAGAGGCACTTGCTCTGTCTGACAGGATAGGTGTCATGTTTGATGGACAGTTGATAGATTGTTTTGATTCAGATGATGCAGAAAAAGTCGCCCAGATTCCAGAGATGATGGCAGGTCTAGTGGCACAAAATCAAGCAGATAAGTGATAGTTTCATTTGCTCTTGCTACCTGTTGTCTCTTTTAAATCGTTGTTGTGAAGCTAGCTGGTTCTGGCTAGTTACCCCCTTCCCTTCTTCTACTGTTTGTTATAGCTGTAGATCGTATGACATTTTTCTCTTTGTTGACATGTCTATTAAAGGGTGGTGTATTGAAGTAGAAAACATTGATTTGCGAGTAATGGGATGAACCCTTTTTTGTTATATATTTTGTAACAGGTTGTCAGGAATAAATTACTCATCACCTCAACTACAAAAGGAAGACAGATATGGCACAGCTCAGTCCCCTTTGGAGTCCGAAAACAGATCAGATTGAATCGACTGCTGTTGTTGGTTTTATGAATTATGTAAACCTTCACCATGGTTGTTCCATTAAAACCTTTACTGAGCTATACGATTGGTCGCTTGAAAAGCGGGAATTGTTTTGGAAAAGTGTCTGGCTGTTTATGGATATTATAGGTGTGCCTGGAGAAAACATTCTTGTTGATGGTGAGAATATTGAACACTCTCTCTGGTTCCCCGACGGTTCTCTTAATTTTGCTGAAAACCTGTTGCGTAAACGGGGGGATGGCATTGCAATATATTTTCAGGCAGAAGACAAGATCTCCTCTACTGTAACCTGGGATCAACTCTATCAGCAAGTTACTGCAATTGCAGCCTGGATGAGGTCTGTAGGAGTGCAAAAGGGAGACAGGGTTGCAGGATATATTCCCAACATGCCGGAGGCGGTGGTTGCCATGCTTGCTGCAACCAGCCTTGGTGCAATCTGGACCTCCACCTCCCCTGATTTTGGAATAGACAGTGTTATGGAGCGGTTTGGTCAGACAGAGCCGAAAATCCTTGTTTGTGCGGATGGTTATTTCTATAACGGAAAAACCATAGATATACGTGGCAAAATTAAACGTGTTCAGGAGCAGTTACCAGGCCTTGAGCAGACGCTTGTGGTCCCTTTTACCGGAAAGGGCGAACTCCCGGGTCTTGATTGGCAGGCAATACTAAAGGAGTACTCAGGTGAAAAAATGACGTTTCTGCCTGTTGAGTTTAATCATCCCCTATGCATCTTATATTCTTCCGGTACTACGGGAAAGCCTAAATGCATCGCTCACCGAACAGGTGGAGTACTTCTGCAGCACCTGAAAGAATTACAATTGCATAGTGATGTGCGAGAAGGTGACAAGGTTTTCTATTTTACAACCTGTGGCTGGATGATGTGGAATTGGCTGGTATCAGCACTTGGTTGCGGTGCATCCATTGTTTTGTATGACGGTTCTCCTTTTTACCCGGGCCCGGGCGTACTATGGGATTACACCGAAAAGGTGGGAGCAACACTATTTGGAACCTCTGCTAAATATATAGATGTACTGAAAAAGGAAAACTATACTCCTAAAGAGAATCACGATCTACGTCATTTACGGACACTCTGCTCCACAGGGTCTGTTCTGGTGCCTGAAAGCTATGACTATCTTTATAGCCAGGTTAAGGAAGATCTCTGCGTATCATCGATTTCAGGTGGTACCGATATTGTTTCCTGCTTTGTTCTTGGCTGTCCAGTGCTACCTGTATATAGAGGAGAGAGTCAATGCAGGGGGCTTGGGATGGCAGTTGAAGTCTATGATGACTCAGGTACGGCGGTTGTTGGTGAGAAAGGAGAGTTGGTTTGCTCAAAAAGTTTTCCATCCCAGCCTGCATTCTTCTGGGGTGATAGTGACGGGAGTAAATACCACAATGCCTATTTCGCTCAATATGAAAATGTTTGGCACCATGGTGATTATGTGAAGTTGATGGACCATGGAGGAGTGAAGATCTACGGGCGTTCTGATGCCACACTTAACCCAGGGGGCGTTCGTATTGGTACAGCTGAAATATATAGGTATGTTGAATCGTTACCGGAGATACAGGAATCTCTTGCCATAGGTCAGGAGTGGGATAATGATGTGCGCGTAGTTCTCTTTGTGGTTTTAATGCAGGGCTTGAAACTTTCAGAAGAGCTGGAAGCTGCCATAAAAAAAGTACTTCGAACAAATTGTAGTCCACGACATGTGCCGGCGCGAATAGTTCAGGTAGACCAGATTCCAAGGACTAAAACAGGTAAAATTGTAGAACTTGCAGTGCGGGAAGTCGTCCATGGAAGGGAGGTTAAAAATGTTGGAGCCTTGATTAATCCTGAGGTTCTCTCCCTTTTTGAAAATATTGAGACGCTGCAAAGCTGATAAACGCAACATAACTGTTATAGGGTGGCTGTACATAGATGCAGGAATTAAAGGAAAAAGTGTCTGGTATTGTTGAACGGGTGACCTACCATAATCCAGAAAATGGTTGGTCCGTTTTACGGGTTTCACCCTTTAATAGCCCTGCGACACAAGAGACTGTCACTGTTCACCAAACCAAGGTTTTTGCAGGGGCGACCATGGAGTTTTTTGGAGCGTGGACGTACCATTCTCAATTTGGCCGACAGTTTAAAGCTGAGCGGGCGGTGGAGAAAAAACCTGCCACCAGTGCAGCCCTTGAAAAGTATCTTGGTTCCGGGTTGATCAAGGGTGTTGGGCCGAAGACCGCAAAAAAGATAGTACATCATTTTGAAAGTCAGACTTTGGAGGTCTTTGAAACTGATATTTCAAGATTGACCGAAGTTGAGGGCATAGCCAGGAAAAAACTTTCCCTTATTGAAAAGGCGTGGCGGGAGCATAGGGCAATACGCGAGGTTATGATGTTCCTCCAGGGTCATGGAATTTCCACCCTTTTTGCCGTTCGTATCTTTAAACAATACGGAGAAGAAGCCATAGAGAAGGTTGTGGCTGATCCATACCGCCTGGCGAGCGATTTTTACGGGATAGGATTTTTTTCAGCAGATAAGGTCGCTCTGTCCATTGGCCTTGCTGAAGATAGTGAGCAGCGAATCGTGGCAGCCATTGCCCATGTCCTTGCTGCCTCAAGGGAAGAGGGGCACTGTTTCCTTTCTCGCGAGCAGATAGCGGATGGTATTAAAGGCTTATTAGATCTTGAGCTCGGAGAGCGTCTACAGTTACTCCTGGGTAAGATGGAGGATGAAAATAGGCTAAAGCTCAGGCTGTTGCCAGAAGATGGTGACATTCTTCACTGCTATTATTCGAAGTCCCTCTATTATGATGAGGCTTATGTTGCAGAGAAGCTCTGCAGGATGCTGAGTGTTGCGGGGCGCGTACTTACACCGGGTGTCAATCAGTGGCTGGAAAAGCACTGTAAGGGGCAGGAGATTCGTCTTTCAAAGGAGCAGCTGGAAGCTGTTAAATCCGCTGTTTCAAGAAACGTTTCAATACTTACAGGTGGGCCTGGTTGTGGTAAGACAACGACGACCCTCGTTATTGTGAGAATGCTT
This sequence comes from Desulforhopalus glucosivorans, assembly GCF_054397165.1. NCBI lineage: Bacteria > Pseudomonadati > Thermodesulfobacteriota > Desulfobulbia > Desulfobulbales > Desulfocapsaceae > Desulforhopalus > Desulforhopalus glucosivorans. The sequence continues at coordinate 4,053,034 of NZ_AP044854.1, read as the reverse complement.
GAGTCTTTAGGCGTTAAGGTTGTGCTTGCTGCACCTACCGGGCGTGCTGCCCAACGGATGAGTGAGGTTATTGGCCGGGAGGCAAAGACCCTGCACCGTCTTCTTGAGTGGCAAAATGGTAGATTTTTAAAAAATGAGGAACAACCGCTACGAGCAGATTGTTTGATCGTTGATGAGTGTTCAATGCTCGATATTTCACTTACTGCCTCTCTATTGCGCGCAGTACCCGACGGTTGTCAGGTCTTGTTTATAGGCGACGCGGACCAATTGCCTTCGGTTGGTGCGGGTAATGTGCTACGGGACTTGATTGCTTCAGGAGTTGTGCCTGTAGCGAAGCTTACCGAGATTTTCCGCCAGGCAAAAAAATCAAAAATAATTCAATATGCCCATGATATTAACAGTGGCAGGACTCCTCAGATAGAATCGCCTTTTAAAAAGCCTGCACTATGGGAGGATGGTGAAGACTGTCTGTTTTTTGATTCGGATGAGTCGACACAGGAGCAGCTCTCCTTTATCTCAAGGGTTAAAAGGCTCGACGGTTTTGACCTTAAAGGACGCGAGGAAATGAGCTCTTCTGAAGATCCGTTGCTCTTTAGAACGGAGGAACCAATACTGTCATCCTATGAGCCGCCGTTTACCCTGCCGAAAAAATTTGAACATGTTGATTTAGCCAAGATAGTCAAGGCGGAGGGTGAGATAGAGGGACTCAAGGCCGTGGTGAAGAAGATTCATCCCTGGTCAACCCTTCATTTTGGCCTCACGGCAGTACAGTCGGTGGTGCGTCTCTATACGGACTGGATACCAAAGTATTATGGACAGGGTACCGAAATCCAGATACTTTCACCCATGACCCGTGGAAGTCTGGGCACTCTCAATCTCAATAAGGTCATCCAGGAGGCTGTAAACCCTGCGTGTGAGGGGAAGGCTCAGGTTATGATAGGAGAGAGGATCTTGAGGGTGGGAGACCGGATAATTCATAAACGCAATAACTACGATTTAAACGTTTTTAATGGAGACATTGGCCGGGTCGTTGATATAGATACCGTGGATCTTGGCTGTCTTGTGAGGTTTTCCCCGGATAACCGCGAGGTGGTATATAAAAAGGACGATCTGTTGGAGTTGGACCTTGCTTACGCCATTACCATCCATAAATCCCAGGGAAGTGAGTTTGAAGCGGTTATTATGCCTCTACTAACGCAACATTTTAAAATGTTGTTTAGAAACCTTATATATACGGGGCTTACAAGAGCCAAAAAACTCGCTGTTGGTGTGGGGACAAGAAGAGCTCTTGCCATGGCAGTTCGCCAGGAGGATAGTGGCCGGCGGCAGACTGCTTTACAGCAGCTCTTAGTCCGTGGTATGTAGACGAGCGCAGTGCAAAACATATGTGTGTAATGTATCTAGTAACGATGAAAAATACTCCGGATAATTAAAGAGAGACCAGATGGAAAACATGGATCACTGGAAAACTATTGTTCGTGGGGGTGTATTGTCCCTCATTTTCATCGCCCTGTACCACTTTTTGGTGACAAGTCTTGCCGTTGTTGACTTGAAAGTTGTAACAGACAACAGAACAAAATTTAAAGTGTATTACAGCGATTCCTCAGAGAATTGGTCTGAAAAACGGGTTGCGGAGGTTCTGGTGGAATCGGGAGTAACTGAATACTCCATGCGGCTTGGCAATCTGAAGAAAATCAAAAATCTACGCATAGATACTACTGAAAAAAATGCAAATGTTCGAGTAATCTCCCTTGTTATCTCTCAACCTGGATTTACCCCGGTTCGTATTGATTCTCCAGAACAGTTTGCAAAAATTGTGGTAGGTGGAGGGGTAGAGGATTTTAGTTATGCAGCAGAAGGTTTTACCGTCAAACCTTCATCCAATGATCCAAATGTTTTTTATACAATCCCAACCCTGGTCAAAGAAAATATTGTTGCAGCACAGCTTAGCAGGATGCTGGTGATGATCCTCTTTGCCTTTGCACTGTCTTTTGCTTCGCGGGCAATGTTTTTTGAGTGTCGATTTGTGCTTCCCTTAGGTCTTATTGTTTTGACCTTGATTATCGTAATGGCCAGTATAAGTAAATACAATCAGCATCCGGATGAAGGTGTCCATGTGATGGCTGCACAGTATTATATGGACCACAATCTACCTCCTGAAATTGGTGATCCTGCTGTTGCACATACCTATAGTATATATGGGATATCGAGACTGAATTCAGGGGAGATTTCATATTTTTTTGCAGGGAAATTTGCTAAACTATTTCAAACATTGCAGATTCCAGAGTATCGTCTTGTTCGATATTTCAATGTGAGCTTATTTGCCTTTTTACTGCTTTTTGCAGTCTATAAAAAAACATTTCGAATTATCTTTCTACCACTGCTGCTTTCCCCCCAGATTTGGTATATTTTTAGTTATTTTAATTCTGAAGCCTTTGCCATCATGGTGATCTTACTCATTGCCTATCAGATGGTGGCATCTGACTCCACCTGGAATAGATTGCTGACTATCGATGGCTCCAGTTGTTCATGGTGGAAGCTACCTGGAGTTGTCGTTCTTTTAGGTGTCCTACTGCTCTTGAAGTTAAACTTTTACTTTTTTGGTTTTTACATGCTTCTCTATTTTATTTGGAGACTCTGGTATGGAAAAACTACTTTTAATATGTCTATCCTGCTCCGTGTTGCAGTGATCGGGCTGGCTGGGGTTTCTGTTTTTGTGGCTGTTCGTGTTTTTGATAGTTCCATCAATGATTTTCAAAAGAGTGAAAAGATCCTTGAGGCCCGGGAAACATACGCTGGGGAAATGTTTAAGCCAAGCACCCCGCTTGATCAAAAATTTGTCCATCTTCGAATGAAAGATAGGGGGGTAAGCCTTAAAAGAATGCTTGTCCACCATATGTGGGGGGAAAAAATATTTCGGACATCATTTGGGGAGTATGGATATACCTCCGTTGCTGCTTCATACGGATACTATGATTTTGTCCGCTATCTCTCTGTTGTTGTTCTTCTTGTAATTTCCTTTTTTGCCATCAAAAATGGTGGCTGGGAAGGACTGGGTTTAGTTGTTATTACTTTTGTCAGCGCGATTCTCTTACTGATTGCTGCATTCTATCAGGCCTGGGCTGTAGATTTTCAAGCCCAGGGCAGATATCTTCTGCCCATTGTTGGAATGTTTTCGATATTTGCCTACCATATGAAAGACAAGCTGGCTAATCTGCCGTGTGTCTCTGTGTTAGCATGTATGTATCTTGTTTCTTTGTATAGCTTTATCTTTGTGGGTCTGGCGGGAATTGCTAAGACAACGGTTGCCATGGGGTAGCTATAATGTATGAGGCCATCCGACGGAAAGGCACTAAATCATCGATTGGCGGCGAAACCAAAACGATTTTTCCTCCATGGTGTCGTCTTATTTACAAAGAAACCTTATCAGATTGTACAAAGTAGGCAACTATGAGTCCCGCTCCAAAGCCCCAGGACAGTGATGTTGTGAGGGTGAGGGTGAGGATGACAAGGATAACAAACATCTCTTTACGGGTTTTCATATCAAGGATTGATAGACTGAGCTGAATCCCTGCAAAAAATAAAAGTACACCTAGTATTGCAAATGGCAGTAGATGAATGAGTTGTAGAGCCTGGTTACCCAAAAAGAGAGCAAGGAGAACAAAAAGAGTGCCGATAATTACATTTGAACCTCCGGTACGTGCCCCAAATTTGTAGTGAGCCGCAAGCCCTCCCGCCCCATGACATAATGGAATTCCACCAAAGAGAAAGCTTAATCCGTTGGCAAATGCCATGCTGAGAGTTGTTGCTTTATAGGTGACTTTTTTCGAATCGTCTCCGAAGTATTCCTTTGAGAGGTCAACATTTGCAAAAATAGCGTTGCCGATTGTCATAGGAATTTGGGGAATCACCAGAACAAAAAAGGCAATAACCAGATCAGGCTGTGTAGGAAGGCCGAAAGGCAAAAATTCCGGAAGGTGGAAACCCAACTGTATTTCTGAGAGTGCTTCGTTTTTTGAATAGATAAGGCCAATTATAAAGCCAAGCGTAATGAGGACTAAGGCCGCAGGGTACTTTTTGTTTTGCATCATAAAAAGCGTTATTATCGTACCAATAATCCCAAGGAATATACCAAAGGGAATTGGGCCAATGGACGTGACACTAAGAAATGGTTCGGAAAGCCCTGTTGTGATTTGTTGCTGGGATTGACCAATGATTAGTTTTAGACCCTGCATCATCAGGAGGGTTCCGGTGGAAAGCTGTATTCCTCTAATAACTGATCTTGGAATAAGTTTGCCGATGAGATCAATGGTGCCGGAAATGCCAATGATAAAGAGTAACAGGCAGATAAGAGAAGCTGAGCCGCTTATCTGCGTGGCAGTGGCTCCTGTGGCTATGGCGTAACTGCTAATGGCCTTCATTGGCTGTACTGGAATAGGCACCTTGAAATAATGTCCCGCACAGAGGTAGAAAAGGCCGATGGTGAAAAAGATACCCGTGACGGACATATCATTTACCATAATCATCCCCATAACCAGGGGCAGGAGTGCACCAAGATCTCCAAGGGAACCGGACAACTCCATTCTGTTATATCGATATGATTGTGCCATCTGTTTTACCGGGGTTAAGTTGGAAATCTTTTTATCTTTTACTCCCATGGTCGTATGAAATTGTACTCGAAATAGTCCGCAAGAAAAAGAGAAGAAATATCAGACCATTCCATCATTGTAAATTGGACTTTACCACCTCTTTTCTTGTAAACTTAAACTGGTGCATTACCATATGCCTGCTAAGAATTTTCCCGCTTGTCGGGTGAGTGCCTTACTGCTGAAAGCCTGTCATAAATCCCGTTCATCGGGGTTAGTATAAGTAACAGAAAGCATACGAAGAGAGATATTCGAGGAAGGTATGGCCACCGGGTGAGGAATATAAAAAGTCCCTTTTTTCTTCCTGTTTATGGGAGATAGATGTTTTTATTTGGAGAAGTGAATGTATATATGTGTTGATTTTGATGGAACCATTGTGGATCACAGGTACCCCGAAATTGGTAAGCCGGTACCAGGTGCAATCAGCTGGCTGAAAAAATTACAACGCTATGGAGCCAGGATTATTCTCTATACCATGCGTGGTGATGGAGGGGAAAGTCGCAATGTACTGCAGGAAGCTGTTGATTATGTAACGTCAGAGGGGATTATCCTCTATGGAATAAACCGAAATCCGGACCAGGACTCCTGGACCAATAGTCCTAAGGCATATGGTCAAGTATATGTCGATGACTCAGCCTTTGGTTGCCCACTCATAGAAGTTAAAGGCTTTAGTCGTCCCTGTGTTGACTGGAAAAAAGTGGGGCCTCATCTGGAACATATGTGTTTGAGTCGGAGATAGGTTTGTTCTGCTGGGGGGTCTGTAGTTGGGATACGTACATTTCAAGAGCAGATATAAGTTCCTTCGCCAGAATATGGTTCTTGGCCTTTACGTTACTTGATAGGTCGCTGATGAGTGTGGCCAGCCTCTTAAAACCGAACATACCACAAACACCGGTCAGGGCATGGCAGGTGCTGTAAATTACGGTGTATTCCTGGTTTTTCAGGGCTTTTTTTATTGAAATTAAATCTGCTTCAACGGTTTGAAAAATCTGGGGTAGGAGTTCCATGAGACTTTCAGGAATATCTTCTGCTTTTTCATTTTCAAGACAATAACCAATGGCCTTGTTTCCCAGCTCAGTGGGTGGAGGGACAATCTCCTGCTTGTTTGTATATTTGAACAGGGCCTGGATAAGGTCTCTTTTGAAAAAAGGTTTGGTTAAAACGCCATCAAATCCGAGTTTTAGAAACTTATTCTTCTGTTCCTGAAAAGCATGGGCAGTGATAGCAAGGACCACTGCAGGGGTGTCGCTCCGGGTCTCTTTGCTTCTAATGGTTTTAGTCGCGGTAATACCATCCATAACCGGCATCCGGATGTCCATTAGTATCAGGTCGTAACGCTCTTTTTGCAGCTGTTGCAGGGCCACCTGTCCATTCTCGGCTGTATGTACCTCAACCGGGTAATCCTTGACGTACACCTTAAGAACATCAAGGTTTTCTTTTATATCATCTACTGCCAGAATTTTTAATTGTGGAAAGTTCTCCGGTAGGATGATTTGAGTGCTAAAGCGAATTTTAGGGCGCTCCGAGGCTATGACCTGGGGGAGGGGCAGGCTGCAGGAGAAGATGGCGCCGTGGCCGAAACGGGAGGTAACGGTGAGTTTTCCTCCCATGGCTTCGGTGAGTTTTTGACTAATGGCAAGGCCCAAGCCCGCACCTCGATGCTGCTCCGATAAGGATTCGTTCGCCTGGGTAAATCTGTCGAAAATAATTTTCTGCTGGTCTCTTGAGATGCCTGAACCTGTGTCTTTTACCTGAAGGGTAAGGTTTTCATCTTTTTCCATATTTTCCTCGATCGTGAGGGTTATGGAGCCTGATTGGGTAAATTTTACCGCATTATTTATAAGGTTTAAGAGTATCTGGAAAATTTTTAAGGAATCTCCAACCCGTTCCATGATAAGCAGTGGGTCATGTTCAACGACAAACTCGAGTTGTTTCGGCAGGCACAGTGGCAGGGCCGACGCCTCAATCTGGTTGATGATTCTCTGCAGGCTGAATGGTTCCGGCTCAAATGTCACCTTTCCCGCCTCTATCCTAGAAAACTCAAGGATATTGTTGAGTATTTCCATTAACTGCTTGCCGGTCACACTGAGGCTGTTGAGATATTGATTCTGGGCAGAAGTGAGCTGAGTCTCTGAAAGTAGATGCGCCATGCCAAGGATGATATTTAACGGCGTTCTGATTTCGTGACTCATATTTGCAAGAAAATCAGATTTTGAAAGATCTTCGAGGCGTTTTTGTTCGTGGAAAAAACGGAGCTTATCGTTGGTTTCCTGAAGTAGAGCTGACGTTGCTTTGGTGTGTTTTTGCAGGAAGGCTATCTGTTTTTGGGAAGCGTCAAGGTCTTGCAGGAGCTGTTCCTTTTCTTTTTGAAGTTGCTTAATTCTTTGCCGCATCTCCACAGGGCTACTGTCATTCAAAACTATTACCTTTGATGGAAAAATGAATATAGGTGCTCATGTCGTTCATTAACTTACTGCACCTATTACTGCATTTGTGCCATAATACTCAAGCTAGGTTGTATGGTTCTTGGTCCTGATACTGACTTTATGTATGCTTTTTGTGCCATAGTAACAGGTAAATCTGAAAAAGACCCTAACAAGAATAAATTCATAAAGAAACTTTGGGGGAATAATGCTACTATAGTCGCGAATTCGCGAGCAGCCTCAATAATACTGCAGCAAAGAAATTTACCAGTCAGGAATGTTCACAGCTTTTAAGCACAACAGTCCATAGTTTGTTTTATGCGTTCAAATATAGAGGGAAATATCATGGGTGTGACAGTCACACAGTTGTATCGGAAAATTGATGAAACCAGAGCCTACTGTTTTAATGTGGAGTCAGATCGTAGCCTGACTCCCGAAGAGATGACTCGTCTTCGCCTGATTTTGGCCGATGGCCTGTTGGTGGAAACTGTTCAGGAAGCACCTGTTTTGACCGGAGAGAGGGTTGTTGAAGTTGGTCCCAGGCTGAACTTTGCCACCGCCTGGTCCTCTAATATGGTTTCGATCTGTTCTGCAACCGGACTTGACGTTGTGACCCGGGTTGAGCGTTCCAGAAGGTATCTGGTACCTGGCGATGAGAATCTGGATAGTTTTATTGAAAATAACCATGACCGGATGACGGAGTGTCATTACCCTAGCCCCCTTACAACCTTTGCCACCGGTGTAGAGCCTGAAGAGGTCTATGAGGTGGATTTGAAAACCAAGGGACCAGACGGACTCAACGAGTTGCCGGGTATCTCCATGGATGAGTGGGATCGCAACCTCTACTATGACTACTTTGTCAAACAGCAGGGCCGGAACCCGACCATTGTTGAGATTATGGATCTTAATAATGCTAATTCAGAACATTCCCGCCATGGTTTTTTTAAGGGTAAGCAGATCATTGATGGTGAAGAGATGGAAGCAACTCTTTTTGATCTGGTTACAGAGACCCTTACCGCGAGCCCGAAAGGGTCTCTTATCGCCTTTAAAGATAATTCCAGTGTTATAGATGGATATGATATCGATACAATTATCCCAAAGGTACCAGGAGCACCATCACCTTTTGTTCCGGTGAAGGTGAATTATAATCCACTGCTGACGGCAGAAACCCACAACTTCCCCACTGGAGTCGCACCATTTCCAGGGGCAGAAACCGGGACAGGCGGCAGGATTCGCGACGTACTGGGAACAGGAAAGGGTGGTTTTGTTGTTGCGGGAACCGCAGGCTATTGTGTCGGTAATCTAAATATTCCAGGCTATGATCTCCCATGGGAGAATCAGTATCCGGTTCCTGAAAATCTGGCCAATCCTCTAGAAATTGAAATTGAAGCCAGTAATGGCGCTTCAGATTACGGTAATAAATTTGGTGAACCGCTTATTCAGGGCTTTACCAGATCGTTTGATATGCGTCTTGAAAATGGTGAGCGTTGGGGCTTTTTGAAACCCATTATGTTCACTGCAGGCGTAGGTCAGCTTGATGGCAGACATACCGAGAAAGAGAAAGAAGAAAAGGGGATGATCATCGTCCAGGTGGGTGGTCCTGCCTATCGGGTCGGTTTTGGTGGCGGTGCAGCCTCCTCTATGCTCCAGGGTGAAAACGAGTCGAGCCTTGACTTCAATGCGGTACAGCGAGGCGATGCGGAGATGGAACAGAAGATGAACCGCGTTATCCGTGCCTGCAACGAGATGGGTGATAAGACCCTCATCGATGTTATCCATGATCAGGGTGCTGGCGGTCCTGCTAATGTATTAAAAGAGCTGGTGGAAAAATCCGGTGGCTGGGTACAGATCCGTAATATTCGGGTGGGTGATCCTACCATGTCAGTGCTTGAAATCTATGTTGCTGAGTACCAGGAACGTACCGGATTTTTAATTAGACCTGAAAATATTGAAAACTTTCAGGCCATCTGTCAGCGCGAAAAAGTTGGCTGTGAGGTTCTGGGCGAGGTAACAGGTGATCTGCGTTTTGTTGTCAAAGATGCGAGCAATAACACTACGCCTGTCGATATCGATTTACCTGTTCTTCTTGGTGAGATTCCTCAAAAGACTTTTGAAGACAACAGGCGCCCCTTGGGTGGTAAGCCGCTGACAATTCCAGCAGATCTTACAGTTACCTCTGCATTGCGTGATGTGCTTCGTCTTGTCTCGGTTGGTTCCAAGAGGTTTTTGACCAACAAGGTGGACAGGGCTGTAACTGGCTTAATTGTGCAGCAGCAATGTTGTGGTCCTCTGCAGCTTACTGTTGGAAATGTAGCCGTGGTGGCCCAGAGTCATTTTGGTAAAACCGGTATAGCAACAGCCATTGGTGAACAGTCGGTCAAGATGCTGGTTGATCCCGCAGCGGGTGCGCGGATGGCCGTTGGTGAGTGTTTGACCAATCTCGTATGGTGCACAGTTGAAGATCTAGAGCAGGTGAAGTGCTCTGCCAACTGGATGTGGGCACCGAAGCTTGAGGGTGAAGGGGCTGCCCTGTATGATGCCGCTGCTGCCATGCGTGACGTGATGATTGATGTGGGCATGGCAGTTGATGGCGGAAAAGACAGTCTCTCCATGGCCACCATGGTTGGGGATGAAATGGTTAAGTCTCCCCGTGAGCTTGTTATTTCTGCCTATGCTGCCACTCCGGATATTACAAAAGTCGTTAACCCGGATATTAAAAATGTGGGGGCACCTCTTATCTTTATCGACCTCAGTGGTGGTAAAAACCGCCTTGGAGGAACCTCTCTGGGACATACACTCCAGCAGATGGGCGATGTGAGTCCTGACGTGGATGACGGTAAGCTCTTGAAAAGAGGTTTTCTTGCAGTTCAGGAATTGATTGGAAAATCATTGATACGCGCAGGACATGATCGCAGTGATGGTGGTCTTATAACAACTCTTCTTGAAATGGCCTTTAGTGGGAATTGCGGTCTTGATGTTGCCCTTGAGGGTGACTGTACTGTTTTTGAGAAGTTGTTCTCTGAAGAGCTTGGCCTGGTGGTTGAGTGCGATGGGGAAAATCTTGAAGAGGTTTTGGCTGTCCTGAGTAGCACTGGTGTTGCTGCGGTGAAGATTGGTCAATCAACAGCAACCGGCCGGATTGAAGTCAGCTATAATGGTGAAAAGGTTGTTGACGAGGAGATGGTTGTTCTGCGTGGTCTGTGGGAAGAGACCTCATACCAGCTTGAAAAACTCCAGGTTAACCCGACCTGTGCTGACGCAGAAAAGGCGGCAATATACGCACGTAAAGGACCAAAGTATAATCTGCCTTTTACTCCAGAGCGTACTCCTGCAGAGCTTCTTGCCAGTACGAATAAACCTAAGGTCGCAATTCTACGGGATGAGGGATCTAACTCAGACCGGGAGATGACTTCAGCTTTTTATAGTGCAGGCTTTGAGCCCTGGGATATTTGTATGAATGATCTCTTGGCAGGTACTGTAAACCTTGACGATTTCAGAGGACTTGCAGCCGTTGGAGGGTTCTCCTACGCCGACGTTCCGGAATCGGCGAAGGGTTGGGCAGCTACGATTCTCTTTAACGAGAGACTGGGGAAAATGTTCACCGAGTTCTATGAGCGTCCTGATACCTTTACCCTTGGAATCTGCAACGGATGTCAGCTGTTTGGACTCCTTGGCTGGATTCCTGAGGCTGGAATTGCGCCTGAGAAACAACCCCGTTTTGTGAGAAATAATTCAGGTCGTTTTGAGTCCAGATGGACTACCGTTAAGGTGCAAAAAAGCAATGCCATGATGCTTCAAGGGATGGACGATCTGGTTTTTGGAATTCATGTTGACCATGGTGAAGGGCGTTTGCATTTCCCTGATGAGGCTCTGCTTGAATCTGTGAAGAAGGGTGGCATGATACCAATGGTCTATGTGGATGATGATGGGCAGGCCACTGAGCAATATCCTTTTAACCCCAATGGTTCTGTTGAGGGGCTTGCAGGTCTTTGTTCCAGTGATGGTAGACATCTGGCCTTAATGCCGCATCCAGAGCGGGTCTTTCTACCTTGGCAGGCGCATTATCTCCCTGAAGATATGAAGGGGATAGAGGTCTCTCCATGGATGAAGATGTTCAGGAATGCCTATGAATGGTGTGTTAAATAGTTCTTTGTAACGTGTAGTCTTCAGCTTCAACACCCCCCCCCTAAATATAGGGTGTTGAAGCTGTTTTTTTACTTGTATCCTACTTCTCTTTATTTTTGTCTCTTGTCATCTGTTTTTCCAGCATGATTTTCAGGATTGTCTTATCGGTCTGCACCATGCCGTCGTGGCTGAGTTCTCCCATGTTCTGGATGGTTTTTCTAGTTGAATCTCCTATGATTCCATCTGTTTCCTGAACGTTAACACCGTGCAGAGAAAAGAGCGCAGCTTGAACTGCCGCACCCGCTGCGGTGTTCAGTTTAATCGCGCATCCCGCCTTTGCTCCATCACAAATAACTCCGGCCAAGTCCTCTAAAATGTTTTTAATCGCACCTTCCATATGGTGGACGTCTCCGCCAACCAGATAGGTGATACCGGCTGTGGCCCCTGCCCCCGCAGCAACGGAGCAGCCGCACACGGCAGAGAGTCTTCCTGTATGTGCTTTGACGTAGGCGGTAACAATATGACTAAGCCCTATGGCCCGGAGCAGGGTTTCACGGTCATGGTCAATAAAGTCCTTGGTGGCCCAGATCGGCAGGATGGCTGTGAGCCCATGGTTACCGCTACCGGCTGAACTCATGGCGGGAAGTTTGGCTCCACCCATACGCGCATCCGCTGCAGCAGACGTGAGTCTACGCGCAGAGCTGGTCATATCTTTTACCATGAGTTTTTGCTTTATGAGGCGATCAATTGCCTTGCCAATTCCAAGGCCACTGCCGTGCTGCAACCCATATTCCGCAAGAGCTAGATTGTGGTTGACCCCAACCTCAAGAAAGTCGAGATCGGCGTCGTCGAGTTGGCTGGTCAGATGAAGAATTTCTTCTAAGGTGAGTTCTCGTAACCATTCCTCAAGTTCAGCCAGGGTCCTTTTGCCTCCCTTGCCCTTGACCGATGAAAGCAGTGGGGAGTCTGTTACCTCGACACCGTTCAGCTTCAGGCTCACAATGTTGTTATGTAGATCAATAATAAGGGATTCAGCGACATTATCCCCTGAAACAATCCTGGTGCGTACATGGAGGCCAACTTCATCACGGAGGTTAACGATTACCTTCTTGGCATCAAGTAGTTTTTTAACCTTGGCAAGCACTTCATCATCGACACTTTCGAGCACCTCAAGATCTCGCTCGGGATCGCCTCCGTAGGCTCCAAGCGCTGAGGCTGTATCGAGTCCCTGCAAACCACCGGTACCAGGGATGGTCACAGCCATCCCATTTTTGTAGATGTTGGGGTCAATCCAAATTTCAATGGAGTCAAATTCTTTTTCAGGTAGCAGGGTTGCAGCGGCAGCAGCTCCCAATGCAATGGCAACCGGTTCGGTGCAGCCTAGGGCGAGGGTGACTTCCATTTCAAGAATGTCTTTGGCCGTAAAACTCATATGGTTCTCCTGGAACAGGTTGTCTCAATCTTTACTGTTTTGAAATACAGGTTAGGTCGCAAGGATAAATTCAATCTCAATATTTGAGCCTAAGGGGAGGGCAGCGACCTGCACGGTTGATCGCGCCGGAAGTGTCTCGCCAAACTGTTTAGCGTAGGCCTCGTTCATTTCAGCAAAATCGCCGAGATCCGTAAGAAATATTGTTGTCTTCACTACATTATCAAGTGTCACCCCGGCTGCCTGGGCGATAATTGATGCGTTTTCCAGAATCTGGGTAGTTTTATCCGCAATACTCCCCTCAATCATCTTACCGGTGCCTGGGTTTATTGGCAGCTGGCCAGAAATAAAAAGGCAACCGTTGGCAGATACTGCCTGAGAGTATGGGCCAAGGGCTGCTGGGGCTTTGTCTGTAGATATAATTGTGCGGTGCATTTGTTTACCTCTTGCTTTATGTTCATAAGGGTTGGGTTAATTCAGGGTTTCTCACTTTCTTCAAATAATTATAGACCGTAAATTTTGTCACCCCCATGAGGTGGGCAACTTCCTCCACTGAGCCTTTAAGCTGGAAGGTACCGCTTTCTTCAAGGTAGGTAATGAGTTGTGTTTTTTCATCTACCCCCATGGTTGCAGGGTGCTTTCCTACCTCATCCACAGCCTGGATAAAGACAGTTTCGATCGTCTCTTCAACTGAATGGCTAAAGTTTTCCTGACTGTCATGGCTTGTCTGGTCGCTGATATTGAGTAGTGGTAGTAGTGCCTGGCTTGCATTGTAAAAATCAGTGGTGTCAAAGTTTATGCAAAAGGCTGCTATCGGTTCTCCGTTACTGTCTTTAATAAAGGTGGTGGAGGATTTAACTGTTCGTCCGTCCTGGGTAATTGTCTTGTAGTTATGCATATCTTTAGGGTTTCGCCCCTCCTGCTTAAGTTTTCTGATAAGCAGGTCGGTGGCTGGTGCCCCGAGTTTTCTCTGGGTGACATTACCTCTCAGATACACGAGAGAGTTTTTTAACGATCTCAAGTCATGTATGCAGGATTCACAATTTTTCCCATATATAGCGACAACAGAAGCCGCTATTTTTTGGAGGTTTTCAAAGATCGATTGATGTTCTTTCATCTGTCTCAACTTTATTAAATTAAATAGTTTTGTGAATATGCACTAATTATAATATCAGCGAATGCTCATTATGTCAGCCAAAAAAAGTTGAAGCATTCAAAATAATTTTAATTAATTTGAAATTATTCGTCCCCTAAAAAGTTCTGACAGGATGGAATTGCCTGAATTATAAACTGATACAGCTTTCACCGTTTTGGAATATAGCATGGTAGTGATGAGGTAGGTTGAACCGGAAATACAAAGAGGTGTATTGAAAATTATCCCTTACTGCTGTTTTTCATTCTACCCTTGCTGTTTGCATATATCCTCGATATATTGGCACGCCGTATGAGAACCATACATAATGTATCCAATTTCCAATAGATAACTACGACAAGGTAGGAATTGAGTTGATGATGTTTAAACGTATTTTTATACTGTTTCTTGGTGTGAGTATGGCAGGTGTACCTCTGTCTCTCTCGGCTATGGCCCAGGAAGAAACCATGAGTTTTGCCGATGCCTGGCAGCTTGTCTCTGCAGAAAATGATACCCTGAAGGCGGCAAGAGCAGAAGTTGAGGGTGCCGACCATAAAAAGGATGCGGCAAAAGACCTCTATCTTCCTGAGATCTCCATTTCTGCCAGTTATCTCTATCTCGATGATGATGTAACACTTTCACCATCACAAATTGTAAATAGCTTGGCTGCCAGCGACATGGTTTCCTCTATTGTAGGTGGACTTGCCTCAAGTTACGGAATGTCTGCCACCATGCTTGAGAGTGCATTAACCTCAACCATTGCAGACCGGGAAACAGTGATCAGCTCTGTGAGTGCCAAGTGGCCTCTCTATACTGGTGGGCGTATAACTGCCGCCCAGGATATTGCTGCTGGTAAATATAAGGAGGCGGCTAGTAACCTGCAGTTGAAGTCCCTTGTCCAGTTTGAGACCCTGACACGTTACTACTTTGGTGCCATACTCGCACGAAGGGTCTACGAAACCAGAAAGGAAGTTGAATCCGGGTTAAAACAGCATCTTGAACACGCCGTACTGCTGGAACAGCAGGGGCAGATTGCCAAGGTTGAGCGGATGCAGTCCCAAGCATCCCACGACAAGGCGGTTGTGGAGATGAAAAAAGCTGGACGTGATCTGGAAATTGCACAGCTTGCCCTCACCAGGATGTTGAAAAAAGACAACACTGTGGTGCCGTCCGATGCACTCTTTGCAAAAGAGAATCTGCCCCTGATGGAACAGTTACTTGAAAGAACCCTCAGTGTCTATCCAGGCCTGCGACTCTTAGATTCCAAGAAGGATCAGGTCGAGGGACTTGTTGCGGTTGAAAAGGGTAAGTATTATCCCACCGTGGGAATTTTTGGTAACTATAGTCTCTATGAAGAGGAGAATCTGGCAACAGAACTTGCCCCGGACTGGATGGTAGGAGTTGGGGTATCTATCCCTATTCTTGAACGTGATGGTCGTGCAGGAAAACTCGCCGCTGCCAGATCTACAGCCAAGCAGATAGATTCTCTTAAAAATCAGGCGATGAGTGATCTGACCATTCTTCTTGAAAAAACCTATCGACAGGCCGAGCAGGCACTGGAAGAGTATAAAGGTCTTGGCTCTAGTGAACAACTGGCCGATGAGACAGTTTCCCTGCGCATCAAGGCATTTAGTCAGGGACTTTCAACCTCTCTTGATGTCGTTGATGCTGAGCTTTTTCTAGCAAGCGTAAAGTCTCAAAGGGCACTTGCTCTCTATAATCATGTTGTCGCCCTTGCAAAGCTGGTTACGGTCAGTGGAGATCTGCCAAGCTTTTTCCAATATCAAATTTCACCACTTGTAGAGGTACGCTGATGCGTATATTGAGAACTGTCGTAATTTTTGCAATTGTTGGGGCCGTTGTTGGCTGGTTGGCGTATACCTTTTGGCTTGCATATCAGCCAAAACCTGTTCGGATACAGGGGCAGATCGAGGCGCAACAGTACAATATCAGTTCAAAAATTCCTGGCCGTGTCGACGAGGTACTGGTTAAAAAAGGAGACATGGTGGAAAAAGGCCAGCTGATTTTTACCATCCAGAGCCCTGAAATTGACGCTAAACTGCTCCAGGCCCAGGCGGGGAAGGATGCAGCAGAGGCGCTTGCCGAAGAGGTGTACACCGGTGCACGAAAGGAGCAGATAGAAGCCGCCCGAGATAAGTGGCAGCAGGCTAAGGCCGCATCGGACCTGAGAGAGAAGACCTTTCAACGAATCGATAACCTCTATGCATCAGGTGTTGTGGCCGAACAGAAACGAGACGAGGCGGAAACACAGCTAAAAGCAGCCCGTTTTGCAGAAAATGGTGCACTGCAAATGTATAAGATGGCCCAGGAAGGTGCACGGGAGGAGACTAAAAAAGCGGCCACAGGAAAGGCTCGTATGGCCGCAGGGGCGGTCACTGAGGTTGAAGTGTACGCAGCCGATATGAAGATTTCCAGCTGGCACAATGGTGAAGTTACCCAGATCCTGCTTCAGAGTGGGGAGCTTGCCCCCCAGGGCTTTCCAGTTGTCACAATTATTGACATGGCCGATGCCTGGGCTGTATTCCATATCCGGGAAGACAGGCTCGCGGATTTTAAAAAGGGAGCTGAGTTTAGTGCAGTGCTCCCAGGCCTTGGCAAACAATCTTTTCGTTTCAGGGTGGATCATGTCGCTGTAATGGGAGATTTTGCCACCTGGCGCGCAACGGATGGCGATAAGGGGTTTGATATGAGAACCTTTGAGATTGAAGCGAGACCTGTGGAAACCATTGATGGTCTAAGGGCTGGAATGAGTGTTCTTCTTGAAAAATGAGTAAACCTGCTTTTTCAACAATGCTGAACAGGGAATGGCGACAGCTGTTCACGGATCCGTGGCTTGTTTCACTTATCACATGGATTCCCCTGCTCTTAGGTATTCTCCTCTGGTCAGTCTTTGCAAAGGGTCTCGCCCGTGAGTTGCCGGTGGGCTATGTGGATCTGGATCGGAGTCAGGTTTCCCGCTCTATTTTACGTAACTTTGATGCAAGTCCTTCCCTTGACCTGGTGCAGGGATATGGAGATATCTCTATTGGGTCTGCTGCTCTGCGGGCGGGTGATATCTATGCACTGATCGTGGTGCCGGGGGGGCTTGAGAAAAATACAGCCCTTGGGCTCGCTCCCGAGATTACCGCCTTTGTAAACTCACAGTTCCTGCTCATCGGTAAAATTATAAATTCTGCCCTGATCCAGGCCCAGGGGACCTTTACCGCGAAGGTTGAGGTGAAGAAGAATCTGGCCATGGGGGCGTCGGTATTTTCATCCGCCTTGTCATCAGCAATCCCCATTGGCACCCAGATTACGCCGCTTTTTAACGTAAACACCAATTATGCCCAGTTTCTTATTTCAGCAATTCTACCCGCACTGTGGCAGATTTTAATGGTGGCACTCACCGTACTGTCCTTTGCTGGTACAAAAAGACGAATAGGTTTGGAGTCATGGCTTGCGGGACAGCCATTCAAAGCTGTCATGGCCAAGTATATCCCCCTTATTGTGATTTCATGGTTCCATGGACTACTGTTTTTATGGGCCATGTATATTGCCCTTGGCTGGCCGATGCATGGGGATTGGTCAGTTCTTGTTGTGGCATTGTTTTTAACGTCTTGCGCCAGTGTTGCCGTGGCATCCCTGTTTTTTCTTGTGACCCAGGATGCGGCAAGGGGCTTGAGCCTGGCCGCAGCCTACGCAGCGCCTGGACTTGCCTTTATGGGGGTGACCTTTCCTGTCACCGACATGACCCTGCCTGCTAAAATATGGCGTAGCCTGATACCCATCAGCCATTATATTGAAATTCAATTCAGTCAGGTTAATTATGGAGCCTCACCCACTGTTGTGATTCCTCAGTTTAAGGCCCTGTGTCTATTTCTCTGCCTTTTTCTTCTCGCTTTGCTTATTGCAAAATCATTAGCAGGACCTCGAAAGGGTACCGGGGAGGTGGCATGAGCTGGTGGGACATTTTAATAAAAGAACTGGGTGCGATCTTTAAAAATCCGGCCATCCTTCTGACGGTTTTTGGAGGGGTGATTTTTTATTCCTTTCTCTATCCGCTCCCCTATGCTCAGCAGGTTCCGCGGGAGCTTGCGGTTGTTGTGGTTAATCTGGATGACAGCCAGATGAGCAGACGTCTTGAGAGGATGGTTGATGCAAGCCCACAGGTGCAGCTGAGTAGAAGAGCACATACCCTGGCAGAAGCACAGACGATCTTTGTGGAAGAGGGCCTTGCCGGGATACTACTCATTCCTGAGAACTTTTACCGGGATCTACTCCTGAACAAACGCCCGACCCTCTCCTTTGCAGGAGATGCCAGCTATTTTTTAATATATGGTACAGTCCTCGAAGGGATGGCAGCAGCAGGCCAGACCCTGGCAGCTGAAGTGAAGGTAAGCCGGATGGTGATGTCCGGGCAGTCCATGGCGCTGGCGGCTGAACAATACAGTTCCATGAGACTCAATATCATCTCCGCCTTTAATGAAACCTTAGGCTATGTTAACTATGTGATTCCTGCCATATTTATACTCATCCTCCATCAAACCCTACTAATGGGCGCTGGAATTCTTGGAGGGGGGCAGAATGAAGAACAGAGGGCTGGGGCTAAAGACTGTTACTGGCTTGAGGCGCCAGCCTGGAAGCTGTTATTGGTGAGATGCTCCATTTTTGTTGGTATCTACTGGCTTTTCTGCATGTACTATTTCGGTTTCACTTTTTCTTTTTATGGGATTCCCCATGTCGCAGACTTTGCAGAACTTAATCTGCTGATTTTCCCATTTTTGTTGAGCAGTAGTTTTTTAGGGATTTTACTCGGCTTGATCCTTCCACGGCGTGAGCTTGCAACTCTTCTTGTACTCCTGTCATCCATGCCGCTTATCTTTGCTTCAGGTTTTGTATGGCCAAGCTCTGCAGTCCCTGACAGTTTGTTGGTGGTTGTGCAGTGTATACCTGTGGTCCCTGCCATGAACGGGTTTCTTCGCTTGAATCAGATGGGTGCTGAATTCATGGATATTATCACCTGTTGGAGGCAACTCTGGTACTGTGCCGCAGGCTATGGTTTACTCTCCTTACTTCTTCTTATGCGTAAGAGGCGTCTGGCAGGATAGGCATGGTCTTGGGAGTTCCCTGATGGGGGAGTGAATTAAAAATTATTGACACATTTTTTTAAAGGTATAGAGTGCGAGTGATTACTCACTCACAAAAGGGCGGCCATGGATCTACATATTGAAGAATGGACAGTTAAAAAATTGCAAATAGTTGAAACAATCATCACAAAGGTAGCACTGCACGGGTTTGTCAATGTCTCCACCGCTAAAATTGCAAAAGAAGCCGGAGTTGGCGAGGGGACAATCTATAGACACTTTCAGTCCAAGGAGGAGTTAATAAACATCGCAGCGGAATATGCGGGTCAGTCAATTACTAAAAATATACGTAAAAACCACAATCCAGGGGCACAGGTAGAGGTGCAGTTTGCCTCATACTGTTCTGATTTTATGAAGAGTATCGAAGGCAATGAGGGCGCCCATCGGTACCTGATGCATTATATCAATACACCCCAGGGTTTGGCATATCGTAAAGCGATGTTCAGCAAAATTGATAAAGATCCGGCTCTTGCAAGGCCATTTTTTTTCCCCCTGAATATGATTTTGGCAAAGGCAAGAGAGGAAGGAAGGCTCAAGGATATGCCCTTGCAGGTCCATGGTCTTATGACCATCAGTAGTCTGGTCTTTCTGGGAAATGATGTTGCCTTAGGTCTGGTTACGCTCGATAAAGAATTAATTACTTCAATTGCTAGAGCATGTTGGGACGCTATAAAAATATAACAAATGAGTCTTTTGCTCAAATACATAGGTGGTAAAAAGATTATGATCAAAAATCTCATATGCATCCTGTTGTTCCTGACTGTTTTAACGAATGTAAAAGGAGTGGAGGCTCTTACTCTCACCCTTGAAGATGTGACGACAGCGGCTCTTAAAAATAATCTTGGTTTACAAATAGAGCGGCTTTCTCCTGAGATACAAAAGGAGAATCTGGTTGCAGAGGAGGCGGCCTTTGATACCAGTTTTGTGCTCGGAGGCTCTTCAGGTCTGCAAAACACAAAGGAAAGTCTTGGAGACGAAGAGACCGTTGATTATGGGGTTTCCACTGGGCTTGAAAAAAAGTTCCAGTATGGAACAGATGTGAGCGCAACCCTTGAATGGACTGAGAAAGAAGTTGAACAACTGGGTCTGGTATCTGAAGGTGATAATGCCGCAGTCACCCTGGTGGTCTCTCAACCTCTTCTTAAAAATAGAGGAACCGCGGTAAACCGAAGATCAATCAGTCTTGCTGAAAACGAACTGTTGGCTGCAAGTCTCAGCCTAAAGCAGACTATCATTGACACGGTTGCAGAGGCCCAAAACCTCTATTGGAACTACTATTATGCCCTCGCCTATGTGGAGGTGCAAAAAGACTCTCTCACCCTTGCACAGAGCTCCCTTGATGAGTTTGAGGAGCGAGTTCGACTTGGCAGCTCTCCAAAACTTGACCTGCTCCAGGCAAAGGCGGAGGTTGCCTCCAGGGAAGAGAGTGTTATTTCCGCAGAAAATACACTCTACAATGCCCAGGATCAGCTGCTCAACTATATTTATGGATCGATTATTACAGCAGAAAAAATTGAACCAGGTGATCCTCCAGCGCTCTATGTCGTGGAAGTGGATGAGACAGAGCTGCTTGAACAGGCCTTTTCGTACAGAACAGATTACCAGATTGCGAAAATACAACTCGCCTCTGCGGATACAGATATTACCTACTATGATAACCAGCGACTACCCCAGCTCGATTTAAGTGCAACCCTTATGGCCAATGATGGTCAGGCGGATGATGTCACAGGTTCTTATGGTTATGAGTCAGATATCTACGAAGATTATCAGTATGCTGGCCTCGAGCTTTCCCTTGAGCTACCGATAGGACGCAGGCTCGGAAATGCCAACCATGCCGCTGCAATTTTAAAAAAGCGCCAATATCTCATTGATCAGCAGAAGACGCAATCCCAGATTACGGTGGAGGTGCGTGCAGCTTTGAGGGATATGAGGGCAGCCTATAAACGGTATAACGCTGCAGCGTTGTCAAAGCAATATGCGGTAGAATCCCTTACAACAGAAGAAGAAAAGTATCGCTCAGGCTTGTCGACCAGCTATCAGGTTATGCTTTTTCAGCGAGATCTGACAGATGCAAGGGCTAAGGAAATTGACGCAATTTCTGATTATCAGACGGCAATTATTGGACTGTATCAGTCAGTGGGAACAACTTTAGAGCAGAATAATATTAAGATCCAAGAGGTCGTTCAATGAAATATGCCAAACGTTTGGTCTTCTTTGTCCCTGTGATTGTAGGGGTTCTCTTTTTCATTACCATGGTCAAGAACAAACAGGAGCCCAATCGCCCTGAGGCAAAAGAACGCAGTCGAGTCGTATCTGCCATTATGGTGGAGCCTCAGTCTGTAGTCCCACGTGTTGTGGGGTATGGCTACGTTGAGCCGACTGACTCCTGGGGAGCTATCCCGGAGGTGAGCGGTAAGGTTATTGAGATCCATCCTGAACTAAAACGGGGTGCATTTTTTTCAAAAGGTGACCTGATCCTGCGCATTGACCCGATCAGTTATGGTCTGGCTGAGACGAGGGGTGTTGCCTCGGTGATGAACGTGGATGCCCAGCTCAAAGAGCTCAAGCAGCAGGAAGAGAATACCAGGCGGCTTATTGAGATTGAAAAAGAGTCCTTGCTGCTCGCAGAAAAGGAGCTTGAACGCAAGCGAAAGCTGACTGAGAAAGGTTATATCTCTCAGTCCGATCTGGATCAGGAAGAGAAAAATGTATTAAACCAGCAGACGACACTGAAAAACCTCCTAAATACCCTGGACCTTATTCCCTCCCAGGAAACAGCACTTCTGGCTCAGAAAAACTCCGATGAGTCCAGCCTCTCAGAACTGAAACTTGATATTGAACGAACCGTCATTCGGGCCCCATTTGACTGCCGTATTTCAGAGGTGAATATTGAACTGGGCGAGTTTGCCCAGGTTGGTTCGACAGTTGTGAAAGCCATTAATATTGCTGAAATTGAAATTCCGGTTCAGCTTTCTCCCAGCGATTTTGTACATTTACTCTCCACCCCCTTTGACGTGGCTAAGATCATGGATGGAGGAGTCGATATGGACAAGGTCCGTGAAATGATAGGCTTAAAGGCTACGGTTCGTCTGCCCATGTTCCACCGTGAAGCGGTATGGGAGGGAATATTCAGGAGGACCAGTGAATCAGTGGATCTCGAAACCGGAGCTCTTACCGTCTACATCGCCGTCAAAAATCCTTACGGGAAAGTAAAACCAGGTGTGCGTCCACCCCTCGTTTCTAATCTCTATTGCGAGGTAGAGCTGCATGGTGCGCCCCATGAGGAAAAATTTGTTGTCCCCATACGATCGCTTCACGGTGGTACTGTGTATCTGGTCAATGGTGAAGGTCGCCTTGAAACACGTAGTGTGGTGGTTGATATGGTTATGGGAGACTTTGCCGTAATCGGTTCAGGCCTAGCTGCTGGGGATACGATCATTCTTACCGATCTGGTTCCAGCCATAGAGGGTATGCTTGTGCAGCCGGAACTCGATTCGGAGTTAATGGCTCTTGCAAAAAGCTATGGCAGTGGCCAACCCCGGTAAACTGGAAAATAAGCCGGGATAAGTGCCTTGTTGGTAAGATCAATTTCACGATTTTAAATAGTGTTTCTGAGTTTCTTGTTTTTAAGGCAGAAACTGAGGAGTAAGGCTCTAATAGGAAACCAGGTTGATGAATGTAAAAAACTCTCTTATTGCAACGCTTGCCGACCACCCCACAGCGGCCAATCTGCTCATGGTGCTGTTTCTCCTATTGGGCTTTTTGTCTGTGGGCGATATTCGGCGGGAGACCTTTCCTGATTTTGCTTCAACAGAAGTGTCTGTGAGTGCTGTCTATCCCGGTGCTACGGCCGAGACCGTAGAATCATCGGTCAGTGAAAGGATTGAAGAGGCGGTGGAGTCAGTCTCAAATATCTTGAAAATCACCTCAAAATCAGCAGAAGGGATGGCCACGGTAACCATTGAGATGGAAGAAGGGGCCGATGCAACGGAATTTTTAAATGATATTAAGACCGAAGTTGATGCTATCAGCGATTTCCCGAATGAAGTGGAAGACGTTATAGTTAAAAGACTCAATAAAACGGATCAGGTGCTCTCTGTTGCGGTAACAGGGCCGATGAGTGAGCCCCATTTGAAACTCTATTGCGAACAGCTTAAAGACAGGATCAAGCAGCTTTCACTGGTGTCTCAGATAGAACTTCTGGGGTTTTCAGATCACCAGATTCTTGTGGAGATACCGTACTACAATATCCAGAGGCTTGGCTTGTCGATTGCTGATATTCAATCTGCCATTACAAACCAGTCTCTTGATATGCCAGTGGGTACGATTGAGACGGTGGATACCGATTATCTGCTCCGTTTTACAGAAGAGAGAAGGACGGTCCGGGAAATCTCAAGCTTAACGGTGGTCGCCAGTCGCTTAGGGAGTGAGGTCAGACTTGGTGATATAGCAAGGATCACTGATCGTTTTGAGGATAAGGAAGATTCAATTTTCATAAACGGAAAGCGCGCTGGGCTACTTCAGATTAATAAGAATAAATCTGAAGATGCCCTTGATATAATGGATCAGGTCAATGCTTTTTTAGAACAGGAAAGAGAGGTGGCAGCACCTGGTGTCCAGTTCATTATAACCCAGAATGTCTCAGAAATTGTGCGGGACAGGCTCGATATGCTCACTGTTAATGGCGTTGAGGGTTTGCTCCTTGTCTTTCTGACTCTCTGGCTCTTTTTCAGCTTTCGCATGTCCTTCTGGGTGGCAATGGGCCTTCCTGTATCATTTTGTATGACGTTTTTCCTGATGAACCAGATCGACTTTTCCTTCAACATGCTTTCCATGGTAGGGTTGCTGATTGCTGTGGGTATCCTTATGGATGATGCCATTGTCATTGTAGAAAATGTGGCTTCAGAACTAGAGAAAGGAAAAGGAACCCTTCAGGCAACTATTGATGGTGTGGCTGGCGTTGCCGGAGGTGTCTTTTCATCATTTTTGACGACCTTATTTGTCTTTGGCGCTTTGGCTCTTAGCATGGAAGGGGATATTGGTAAGGTGCTGTATGCAATTCCCGTTGTACTGATTATGACAATTAGTGTCAGTATGGTGGAAGCCTTTGGAATTTTACCTAACCATCTGTCGCACTCCCTCGGGAGTTATAGGGCTAAACGCAAGGCGGGCTTTAGAAAGAATTTTGAAGATAAACTTTTTTGGGTTAGAGACAATATTCTAGGAAGGATCGTCGATGTCGCTGTTGCCAGGCGGTATCTTTTTCTCGGTCTTGTGGTCTGTATTTTTTTGGTATCGCTCAGCATGATCGGAGGTGGTGTGCTTAAGGTGTCACCCTTCCCGGATACCGAAGGAGATGTGCTCCAGGCCCGAATCCTGCTCCCACAGGGGACGTCATTTTCAAGAACCGAGAAGGTGGTCGAAAAAGTAGTTGATGCTATGCAGCAGCTCAATAAGGAATTTAGTGTCGAGCAGCCTGGTGGTGCCAGCCTTGTGACCAACTATTCAGTTCTCTTTAACACCAATGCCGACGCAGGTGAATCTGGCCCCCATGTGGCGACAGTCTCCCTTGATTTACTCAGTGCAGAACACCGGGTAACAACAATGGATGATATTATACGCACCTGGCGCAGTTATGTTGGTGTTATCCCGGATGTTATAAACATTGCCTATAAGGAGCCGAGTATTGGGCCTGGTGGTCTTGCCATAGAGATGCAGCTCCAGGGACAGAATCTGGACGAGCTTAAAAAGGCATCCACTAGTCTTATTGAGTGGTTGCGGGGGTATGAAGGGGTTTTTGATTTGGATGATAACCTTCGTCCTGGAAAGCCGGAGTTTAGGATTAATCTCAATGAGGGCGCACTTGCCATGGGCTTTACCTCCCAGAGTATTGCGTCCCAGTTACGAGCTGCCTTTTATGGCGCCGAGGCCAGTGAGATCCAGTACCAAGGTGAATCCTATGAAGTAATGGTTCGGCTGGCCGAAGAGGACCGACGGTTTGTTACGGCACTGTCTGGTTTTTATGTGATGAGCCCTGCCGGAAAACGGGTGCCACTCCAATCCATTGTTTCCATAGAACAGGGGAGGGGTTACGCCTCCATCGAAAGGATTAATTCACTCAGAACCGTGACTGTAACAGGCGATATTGATACAGGCCTTGCCAATGCCGCTGAGGTTGTGGATGACACTAAAGTGAAGTTTTTCCCTCAATTATTAGAAGATTTTCCCAGTGTAAGTCTGGTGCTTGAAGGTCAGGATAAAGAGACCAAAACCTCAATGGTAGGGATGGTTAAGGCTTTCTTACTTGGGATCTTTGGTGTTTTTATTATCCTCAGTTTTCAGTTCAGAAGCTATACAGAGCCCCTTGCGGTAATGGTCATTATTCCCCTTGCGCTCATCGGGGTTATCTGGGGGCATATATTCATGGGATTGACACTGACCATGCCGTCAATCATGGGGTTTATTTCACTCGCAGGAGTAGTGGTGAACGACTCAATTCTTCTTGTTAGTTTTATCCGTCAAAATATCGATAAGGGAGTCTCTGTGCAGGAGGCTGCTAAAAAGGCAAGCCGGGAACGATTCAGAGCCGTCCTTCTCACCTCCATGACAACTGTCATGGGACTCTTGCCATTGATGGCAGAGCGATCGATGCAGGCGCAGATTATGATTCCCCTTGCCTGCTCCATCGTTTTTGGCCTTATGGCAGCAACTCTACTGGTGCTACTCGTTATCCCCGCCCTGTACTCTGTACTTGGGGATATGAATTTGACAAGAAAGAGATAATGTGAAAGTTCAATCTTACTGGGCTGGCTCCAGTCTCTTTTGTGAGGCTGGAGTTTTTTTCCTTGTTATAGCCTATCCTGAATTATGAGTTGCTCTCTGCGTCCTTGATATGTTTCACCAGAAGGTCTTCAATTCCTGGCAGTAATCCTATACCACTATCCAGTACTTCAACATCCAGCCCTTTTGCTTGCAGTTGCGAACTCCATGAGTGCTGGTCGCCTGCGATAATATCCCGCCTGTAATGCATCCCGCAAATTAGAAAGAATGGGATGATAGTGACCTCAGTATACTTAGCCCCAAGCTCTTCAGCGAGTGTTGAAGAATCCGGATAGTGTTCAACTACTCCCACATGGATACTGTTCCCATATTTTTTTCGTAATATCTTTTCCAGACTGTAGTAGCCGGTCCAGCTGGGATGGGTCGTGCCATGGCCTAAAACCAGGATGGCTCGCTCAGGTCTACTGGTAATTGAGGGTTCTAAGAGTGTGGCGATGTCTTCATAATCCTCAGGTGCGGTAAGGAGCGGGAGACCAGCTTTGCAGGAAAGAGAACTGGCAGTAGTGATTTTCTGTAAGCTATGAAACTCAGTACCAGGAAACAAATGAAGAGATTGAACAATGGCTGCAGTATGCCCCTTCTGGGCGAGCATTGTAAGAACTTCTGCAGGACTCTGTATCCCATCACCTTTATCCCGGAGAGTTTTGGTGATTCTTTTGGAAGAATAGGACCAGATAATTTCTCGCTGAGGAAGGAGCTGGGTAAGTTTTTTATGTAGATGTTGGTAGGTTTCCTGGGCCTTGGTGGTGGTGCCAAAGGCGACAATGACAATGGGTAGTTTCATGGGCTGATAAGGGTCATTCATAAGTTGGGGAGCTGATAGTTTTGCGTATTATCTAAATCGTGCAATTAACAAGTTTAAATTATGAGAAAAATATCACTCATAAAAAAGTTAGTTATCAAGGTACGTGTTTCGCCTATAAGATGCTGTTGATTCGACAATAATATATTTTTCTAAAATTGTGTGGGCAAGATTTAGGTATTAATTCCTACAATACACTGCGAGTTTCTGAAAATCACCTATCAAAAGATACAAATACAGAGAAAAAATGCTCCAATTAGTTGTGTGGAAGTGCTTAAGTTTGATACACTATTGACTAGAGATGGACAGATGTAGTATTATCCTAATTAATTAAATGCTGTAATTGGTACCATTGTGTAATTGGGAGGAGTGTTGAAGTTTAATATAATCTTGGGAGGAGAGACATGAGGAAAAAACTTTCGGTACTAGCGCTCGCCGGAATGTTGGCACTACCCGCCGCAGCAGTCGCAGGGGGCGAAATAAATCCTGCTGATATGGCAAAAAAAATTGAGGAGCTTAGCAGACAACTCGAAGAATTAAAGACGGCCATGGCGGTTCAGGCAGAAAAAAGTCAGGCCCTTGAGCAGACGGTGGAGGAGCTCGACACTAACGTTGAGGACTTAGATGATCGTTCGGGTGACTGGGACCTTGCATCACGTTTTAAACTATATGGAGATTTTCGTGCACGGGGTGATCTTTATAATGCTGACTCAACCTTTGGCAGAAATATAGACAACGATACCATTCTCACCAACCGCCTTCGCTTGAATATGAGGGTTAAAGCCACTGAAAACGTCGAATTTAAAGGCCGTCTGGCCATGTATAAGACATGGGGAAATCAGTCCGCCTTCACTGATGAAAGTGGTGCCATGTGGCCGGTCTTTGACGGTAATGTGACAAGGACTCCCACTGGCAGCAGTGCGTTGTATGTTGATCGAGCCTTTGTTAACTGGAATAATATAGGTGGCTTGCCCATGTGGTTTTCCATCGGACGCAGGCCAACAACAGACGGCCCGCCTGCTCAGATAAGATTGGGAGCCGATGCAAGGCTCGCTACCCCCATGGCCTTTATGGATTGGCCGTTTGATGGTCTTTCCATGGGATATGCATGGAACTGGGGTATTGAGCCTCTGGGGTCCAGCCGAGTACGTTTCTGTTACGGCCGGGGCTTTGAGGCGGGTCTGCAGGATGATGTGGATAGTTCTTTAAATGATATGGATTTTGCTGGTTTGAGCTGGGATATCATGAAAAAAGATGACCGATTCGCTTATATCCAGAGTTTTATGGCCTTTGATGTCATAAATTATCCAAATTTCCAGGACCCAATCATCAACTCTGCCTTTGGCGATATGACTGGTTTTGGGGACAGGGATAATCTTGGTGATATCTGGCATACTGCAGCGGTCTATCAGTCTAAGCTTGCAGGTTTGAACTATTTTGTTTCTGGAGGATATTCACAGACCCAGCCCGATAGTAGCGGAATGTTTAACGATCCTTTTTCTATGACCGGGCCAAATACCGATAATGAGGACGGCTATTCCCTCTATCTTGGTGTTCGCTATGATGTTGAGCCTGCCCGGTTGAAGTTTGGAGCAGAATTTAACTACGGATCTCAGTATTGGCTCGCCATGGCTCCAGGACATGATGAAATCTATCAGTCTAAGCTTGCCACCCGTGGTCAGGTGTATGAGGTGTACACTATTTGGGACCTTCCAACAGGTGA
The DNA here is from genome assembly GCF_054397165.1 of Desulforhopalus glucosivorans. Lineage (NCBI taxonomy): Bacteria > Pseudomonadati > Thermodesulfobacteriota > Desulfobulbia > Desulfobulbales > Desulfocapsaceae > Desulforhopalus > Desulforhopalus glucosivorans. Next base: position 4,024,770 of record NZ_AP044854.1, on the reverse strand, counting down.
AGCTCTCTCAAAATATGCAAAAACCTTTATCCGACTTGGCTACCAGCATTATGAGTATGACTATTCCGGTTCAGGAGACTGGAATATGGCAGCCTATGATCTAAGTGATGCCGGGGATACCGCCAAGCTGCAGATGATGGGCATGGATCCGGTTGAGAGTGCTGATCAGGTCTATTTAACCTTTGAAGCGTACTTTTAGTGCCTTACTCCTGAGAGGCTGTCATAAAAACAAGAAAATGGGAACTGCTTTCAAAGCTAATACTTAAGCATACCACCAAGGAACTTATACCCCGCAGGGGGGTACTGAACTGAGTCCCGGCTTATTTTCTGTTTTCCGGGATTGGGTGTATTTTATCCAAGTCGCGTTTTTAAGTTTCTGCAATAAACGGGTTTGACCACAAAGTGGTTAAGCCCGTTTTTTGTTGCCGCAAGTTACATCCTGTTTTACTGTGCAGCTAAATTACAGGAAATATTCAGGTTAACGGGTTATGTCTCATGGATCAAATGGCAGGAAGATTTGGAGAATTAGGAGAATTAGTATCTACTGGGAACAAGAGTTGTCGTTACGGCTTCTTCTCACTTCATGGTGGGAGGAGTAGTGGTAGGTATGCGAGTCTCAATGTCGGCCTCCATGTGGGTGATGATGCAACCAACGTTCTTGCCAATCGCTTGTATGTAAAAGAGAAGATGGGTAGCACATTTCTCTTATCTGCCCTCCAGGTCCACGGGACAACGATTCATTCACAAAAGGGGCCCCTTGCACGCGATCTGGAAGTTGAGGGCTATGACGCACTTATTACAGATCAGCCTGGTATTGCTCTGATGGTTCAGCACGCTGACTGTCAACCGGTTCTGCTCTATGATCCGGTTGTTGGGGTTATTGCAGCGGTTCATAATGGTTGGCGGGGTAGTGTCCAGAATATCCTGGGTGAGGTGGTGAGGGTTCTGGTGGATGAGTATTCTGTGGCCCCGCTCAATATTTGTGCTATTGTTGGACCATCCCTTGGGCCATGCTGTGCCCAGTTTATACACTATGAAAAAGAGCTGCCGGAAGAGTTTTACCCGTTTAGGGTGGGTGAGGATCATTTTGATTTTTGGCAGATTTCAAAACAACAGCTGATGGATAGCGGAATCATCGGGGCTAACATTAGTATTATGGGAGATTGTACCCTCTGCTCACCTGATTACTTCTCCTACAGGGATGCCGTTAGAAATGGAAATGGGATAACAGGTCGAAACGGCTCTGTTATAGTTTTACATAAGAATTAAGAGTTACTATGCGTATACTACTGATTGAAGACGATGCGAAGATTGCTTCATTTATAGAGCGGGGTTTCAGAGAAGCGGGCTTTGCGGTGGATGTGTGTCATGATGGTGAATTAGGACTATCTAGAGCCCTTGATTCTACGTATGATGCGGCTATTGTAGATCTGATGCTGCCGGGACTCGACGGCTTGTCTGTTATTGAAAAGATGCGCGGTGAGAATGTGGATACCCCCGTTCTTATTTTGAGCGCAAAGCAGTCGGTTGATGATCGTATTCTTGGTCTGCAGAAGGGTGGGGATGATTACATGGTTAAGCCATTCTCCTTTAGCGAACTTCTTGCAAGAATCCAGGCTCTAATTCGGCGTGACAAGAAAAACACCCAACCCATGATGTTATCGGTGGGTGAGTTGGAGATGGATCTCTTAAAGCATGAGGTGTTTAGGAGTGGTACCAAGGTTGAACTCCCTGTAAAAGAGTATTCACTACTTGAGTATATGATGCGAAATCCTGGCATTGTGGTGTCGAAAACCTCCATCTTAGAGCGGGTGTATGATTACTCGTTTGACCCACAGACAAATGTTGTCGATGTTCTGGTGTGTCGTTTACGAAATAAGATCGATAAGGACTTTGATAATAAGATGATCCATACCGTGCGGGGCGTGGGCTATGTTCTTAAAGATCAGTAGGGGAGATCTCTCCTGGTCCCGCTCCAAGAAGGCTCTACCGGTTTTCCTTTTACTTTGGGCTGGGGGGGGGCTATTGGCTCTTACCTACCTGCTCAGCGCACGGTCTCATTTACAGTCCATTGAGCAAATCCAGGCAAAACAGCTTCTTGATTCATACCTGAATCTTCGTAGACACTCCAGTGAACTCTTAGGGAAGGTTGTGCTCGGGCAGGATCAACTGCCGGAAGGAGTGGTGTTTGCCCGTATTGTGTATGAGGGCGAGCAGCTCCTGGTTGTAAGTGATCGTTTAGGTGGTTTACACTTTAAGAATCTTGTGGACCTTTCTCCTGAAGCGTCAGGGGTCTGGTTGAAGTTGCAGGGGGATATTGGTGATCAGGTCGATGTGCTAACTGTTGTGACCAGGCGCTTTGACAGGGGCTTTCTTGTTCAGCTTGGAAAAGATGGTAGTGGCAGTTTTCTACTCTTTGGCCAGATGATCAAATCAACTATTGTTATATTTCTAAGTAGTGTGGTTCTGTTGTGGCCCCTGTCTCTTTATTTTATAAAGTTGAGTCTTTCACCGCTGGTTGCCACCAGAGATAAGGTGGCGGAGCTATCAAACGACGCCAAGACTGAACTCTTGCCTGAAGAGGGGAGTGGCCCGGAGCTTGATAATTTGTACAGGGAGATCAATGTTCTGTTGCAGCAGAATCGGCATCTTGTCTCAGAAATGCAGCAATCCCTTGATAATGTGGCCCACGATCTTCGAACTCCCATGACAAGGTTACGATCGGTTGCAGAATACGGCTTACAGGCTGAAGGAGACACAGAGCGGTTGCAGGATGCCCTCTCAGATTGCCTGGAAGAGTCGGAGCGGGTTTTGGCTATGCTGCGGGTTATGATGAGTGTTGCTGAGGCTGAATCGGGAACCATGCGCTTGGAACTAGAAGACTGCGCTCTAAAAGAGAGTCTCGATCAAGTTGTTACTCTGTACGAATATGTGGCCGATGAGAAAAATATTGAGGTGCTGTTGACAGATTTTGCCCCTGTTACTCTAAAACTTGATTCCACACGTATAGCGCAGGTATGGGCGAATCTTTTAGATAATGGAATTAAGTACGGAAAAGATGGTGGCTGGGTTAAGATTTCTGTGAGCACAGGTGATGACCAAGTAAGAATATCTTTTGAGGATAACGGTATGGGGATCTCCGACGTTGAGCAGGAGAAAATCTGGGAACGTCTATATCGTGGGGATCGGAGTCGGTCTCAGAAGGGATTGGGGCTTGGCTTAAATTATGTTCGGGCAGTGGTAGAGGCCCATGGAGGACAGGTTGTAGTCGATAGTCGCTTAAATGAGGGGAGCATTTTTAGGGTAGTTTTACCTCTGACTCAGGTGAGTACACAGGAAAAATCACAGATCAGCGGAGAGTGATCCGATAGGCGGACATCAGGGATGTAGAAGTTGTCTATGCGAATGCCGGGGCTGTGCAAGATGAAGTCAATTTGTCGTGTCGGGGCATGGCTTGGGTGTGATGGTGCATTGCCAAGATTGGCATTTTCAAGTCCTGTTGCTGCTAAAAAAAGGTTTAACTCTCTACTGCCCCAGAAGGTGTTGAAATCGCCCGCGATAATGACCTCTTTTTCAGTATCCTGGGTCAGAGCGTGAAGCTGTTCCAGTTGGTTTTGGCGGTGTCTGTATTTGAGTGAGAGGTGGACGATAAAGACAGCTACGGCTTTCAGGTCAGTCTGGATAACCAGTTTTTTCATCCCTTCTTCAAAGTAGTGGAAATTATAGTGTTCCACCGACTGCTTAGTGAGTATGGCGTTACCCTGTTGTTTTAGGACAGGGATTTTTCTGGCAAGGGAGTTGTCACTGTATTTTGGCTCCACCACAAGGTTATACCCAAGAGTGTCGGCAACTGTCTGGGCCTGACAGAAATGACCGGTCCGGTAAGAACCGGTGTCCACCTCTACAAGGGCTACAATATCCGGGTTGATTGAGCCGATGAAATTAAGTATGCGCTGAAAATTAACTGTACTCTTTTTAAAAAAACCGGTGAATGGCAGTGGGAGATGGTAGTTATTTCCGTGGCCGGTGCCGTATCGTATATTGTAAAGAAGAAGTCTCATATGACTATGATACGTATTTGTGATTGGAGTAGCAACGGTTGGTTTTCATCAAAGAGAGAAAAGTTGTATTTTGGCATGAGTCGTGAGTATGGTATTCTCATTAGGTTGTGAAATTATAATTGTACATGAAACGTTGCGGGATGCTGGTTGTACTAGGCCGGTTTTCTCATCAGATAAGCTTTTCGCAGGTCAAGACGCAAGCAGCACAGCAGGTAAGTGACGACTTCGGTAGTTAAACTACTGCAAGCTGCTTGTAACGTAGATCCTGCGAGAAAATCATCGACCCGTAAGGGTGAAATTTTTGATTTGCCTCAAAAAACACTCTGTTTTTTGTTGGCTACCTGTATGGTTTGCAAAATCATACAGTTGTATTGTAAATAAAAAAGTTCATGAGAAATTCGGGCTAGAGTATCTTGCTCTAACATAATGGAATAAAATGATAACTATTGGTACGAGAAAAAGTAAGCTTGCAATGTGGCAGACCGAAACTGTTGCCGGGTTTTTAAATGATGCTGGACACGAAACCAGAATTAACTCCATGGAGACCATTGGAGATAAGGTTCTTGATAGATCCATTGCAAAAATTGGCAGTAAGGGTGTGTTTACGGTGGAGTTGGAGGAGCAGTTGGCCAACGGCACCACTGATATCGCAGTCCATAGCGCGAAGGATATGCAGTCTATTTTACCTGAAGGTTTTGAGCTTATTGCCTTTACAGAGCGGGAAAAGGTAAATGATGTACTGGTGAGTAATTCAAAGGATATTGATATTACGGATGCTTCCAAACCCCTGGTCATTGGAACGTCTTCGGTGAGACGACGTGCCTTTCTTAGAAACTATTATCCCCATGTGAAAATAGTTGAGATGCGCGGAAATCTGCAGACCAGGATTGGCAAAATGGAAAATGGTGATTGTGACGCCCTGATGCTTGCCTACGCAGGGGTGAAACGTATGGGCTATGAGGCGATGATTGTCAATGAGTTTGATGCCGCTGAATTCACCCCACCGGTCGGGCAGGGCTGTATCGCCATAGAAGTTGCTTCATCACTTGCCCCTGAAAAAATGCAGCAGGTACGAGACTGCCTTAATAATAAGAAGAGTGAGATCTGCCTGCTCGCCGAGCGTGCCTTTCTTAAAAAACTTGAGGGTGGATGTAGTATTCCAGCGTTTGGCTATGCGACCCTAAGTGATGATGGAAAAGAGATCAGCCTAACAGCAGGCCTTGCAAACCTTGATGGCTCAATCATTTTAAGGAAAACAGAGATCGGAAGTGCTGACAATCCAGAAGCCCTCGGTATGAGCGTGGGTGATTATGTCCTTCAGAACAATGGTAAAGAGATGTTGCTTGAGATTCGTCGACAGCAGGCGGATTCTGGCATATAGATGCATGATACCTTTGGAGCCATAAGGCTGTCAGGTGTCTGGTGTGCAACCCACGGTTATTATGACCACAGTAAATTGGGTGCCTTGGTTGAGATAACATAGGTAAATTAGCGGGAAATGTCAGTTTGGTTATCTGTTTTTAAAAAGAAATTCCTTGAATTTAATAGCAAGCTGCGATATTCCTTAATAGATGAAGAAGAATGAGAAAGAGTTGTCTCAGCTTATTTCCCGCTAACCGGGGTTAGGTGTAGACAGAACTAAACACAGAGAGGATAGGCATGAAAAAAACATTTATAAGAGCCCTGGCACTAACTACGGTACTATCATTGGCTTGTGTTAATATGAGCTTTGCAGCTGGTGGTAGTATTGGTCATGGCGATATTTCAGTATATAAAAATGGTCAACTGACAGCCAAGTTAAGTGGCAAAAATCCTGTCGAAGATGGCGCTCTGCTGATGTGTGATGGAAAGTGCATGTTAAAGTCTGAGGGAATATCCATCATCGCTGCAGACAAATCTCAGGTGGCTGTTACGAATCTTGAAGATACTTTTAAATTGTATCTTAAAGAGGGTAAGGTTGATTATATAATAAGCAGCAATGCGAGAAAAATTGCCTTCCACACTCCCCAGGGAACCTATACTGTGGCGGAAGTCGTTTTTAACGCGAGCAGTGGTTCTGTTGTGAAAGGCTCTGTAGTTGTTGGAGCTGATGGAGCAACTGAGATATCTGTAACAGAAGGTAAGATGGTTTTTGCAACTGCCGATGGCATGAAAACTGTTGATGCGAATAATAAAATTATCTTGGCAGTCGCTCCAGGCGGAGCAGCAGCAGGTGGAGCAGCAGGCGGAGCAGTCGCAGGTGGAGCCGCAGCGGGGGCAGGAATCACTGCTGCTACAATCGGTGCAGTTGTAGCTGGTGCAGTCGTTGTTGGTGCTGCAGTAGTAGCTGCAAATGACGATGACGATGACGTTGACGATACTTCAACAACCGTTGCGAGCCCAAGTAATTAAAAACAATTTGTTGTTTTTTGAAGGGTTGTCTTTATCTATAAGAGACAACCCTTTTTCTGTGAATGATGCAGGGTAACATGACACTCACTAATGATCGCTTAAGTTGTACGTTGTATTTACTACTGTTCTGCTTTGTCATGTCGTTATTGCAAGGTTGTGGTAGTGATCCTCGTTTTCAAGAAACGGTTTCTATCAAAGAGTTTAAAGAACTGTCGGTGGAGCAGTCTGCAAAATCGACGGAAAAAAATGTGTTTTTAGCTTCATCTATGCCTGAAGATGATAATGTCTCTGGGGATTATTTGTTAGGCGCCGGTGATTTACTTTCCATAATCGTTTTTGAAACAGAAGAGTTAAACGCAGAGGTGAGAGTTTCTTCTTCCGGTATTATTAATGTCGCGCTGTTAGGAGATGTAAATGTCCTCAACTTATCTGTTGCAGAGGCAGAAGAAAAAATCGAAACCTTATATGCGAGAGATTATCTGTATAATCCCCATGTCTCAGTACATATCAAGGAACATGTAAGTAAGCAAATTACCCTGCTCGGGGCGATTAAAACGCCAGGTACATATAATTATGTATCGCAAAGGCGCATTTTAGATATCCTGGCCATGGGAAATGGGTTAACCGATGAGGCTGGCTCTTTTTGTTATATTACCCGTCAAGACCCTAAGAGTGGGACCCGTGTAAGTTATATGGTTGATCTAGATGAGCTTATGAAAAAAGGTGATATGGCGAGCAATCACACTATCCGTGGTGGTGACGTTATTTACATTCCTGAATCTGGTCAATGCTTTGTTGATGGAGCTGTGAGAAAGCCAGGTACATATCCAATCAGCAATAATATGTCAGTTTCTGAAGCCATTGCACTTGCTGGCGGATTGGCCAGTTATGCAGATGACGACAGCATAAAGCTCGTTAGGTATATGGGACGAGGTCGGGAGCGGCAGGTTGTGAGTCTCAGCTATCAACAACTTCAAGCAGGGGTGGGAGATACCCTTTTGCTTCAGGATCAGGATATTATTTTCGCAGAATCCAGTGCCACCGGAAAATTGATGGCAGGCTCTGGGGTGACAATTGGTTTTATGGGTACGGGCGTATCGTTTAGTGACCCTGAAGCTCGCGGTGGGCGATAGACCTGTCGAAAAGTTGAGGTCTCGGCTTGTTTTCCGGTTGCCGAAGTGAGTTGTTCAAGGCAAAAGACTTTTAAGGTGAAAATGTACATTAAATGTTTGTGTTAGCCTGTCTGTGGTGTTTCAAGTGCGACTACTAAAAAGTGCTCAATATTATATTTTGGGTATTGTCGTAACGATTCCCCTTATTTTTGGTGCAGTACATCCCCTTCTTTCAGGGTTGTATTCCTCTTTGATGCTTGTGGGCTGTGGCGGATGGTTATTGTTGAATATTCCCAGGGGGAAATTTCAGCCGCCTTCATTACTGGGATGGTTTCCGGTATTGCTTATCTCATATATCGTTTTCCAAGCTATTCCCCTTCCTCTCGACATTGTAGAAATTGTATCTCCCTATCGGGCAGAGCGGATGAGGATGGTTAATCTGCTTGCTGCAACTGCAGAACAGTATATTCCCCTTAGTGAAACTGGTATTACAGGACTGTATAGAGGGACCTTTTTTCTAGGGATTTTGCTCTACTATTATTGCCTTAAAAGAGTTCTTCTGGCAGATAGGTTATTCCTTCGCACCCTTGTTATCTGTATTGTGTTTGTTGGTTTTGTTGAGGCGCTCTATGGTCTTGTTCAATTTATCAGCCCTCAAATCGGTATTCTTTGGTTGGCTGTAAAGGGTCGGGCTGCTCACGGTACTATTATATATAAAAACCAGTATGCCTCTTTCATGAATATGATTTGGCCCCTTGCTGTGTCGTGCGGTGCGGTATTTTTAGTTGCAGCTCGGGATAAATCTGTATCAAGAAAAAGAAAGGTCGATAATCTTACTTCCTCCCTGATCTTCGCTAAGAATAAGATGCATGCTATATTTTTAATTTTTGCAGCAGGCGCCATGTGGTTGGCGGTGTTATTTTCATTATCTCGGGGAGGTATTTTAGCCATGGTCTTTGTGGCTTTGACCCTAACGCTGATGCTACCTTTTTCTTCACGAAAGAAGCTTGTTGGGCTTTCAGGATTCATCTTGTTTGTATGTAGCTATGGTGTAATGCTTGGCCTTGATACTGTTATCTCAAGGTTTAACTCCATGGGAAGTTCAGGCGCAATTCGCTTTGATATTTATCTTTCTTCACTGCCTATGCTTATGGAACATTGGTTAACCGGTATAGGTATGGGGGCTTATACATTACTTTCACCGGTCTACCTTAAAGGCTTCCCTGAGTCCATACATTTTGATAGAGTTCATAATGAGTATTTAGAGTTATTGATAGAGTTGGGTATTCCGATAACATTGGCGTTGTTTGGTTGGCTTACTGTAGGTTGTACTCTAGTCCTTAAAAAACTTTTTGCAGGGAAGGCTGTTGGTATTGATCCTTCAAAAATTGTGATAGGAATCGGAGCCTTTTGTGGTTTGTCGGGGTTTTTGGTCCATGGTGTTGTGGATTTTGGTTGGAGGTTACCCGCCAATCTCGTCTATGCGACCACATTGCTTGCTATTGTGGTCACCTGCGTTGAAAAACCTTTGGTGGTAGAAGAACCTGTAAAAGATAAAGAACCTTGTTAGAGCTCGTATAAAAGTCAAAAACTAGAAATCGCTGTGGGGCGATGAATATAAAAGCCGAACAGGCATTGACGACAGAGGACTCTTCAAAGTACTGTTCCTGTTTATCGACTATTACCAGAACTGATATGAAATATGATTATTGTGCGTGATTTTATAGATATCCACTGTCATATCCTTCCAGGACTTGATGACGGCCCCAAAGATATAGAAGGAAGTTTGCAACTGGCAAGATGTTACGAAGAGCTCGGAGTCAAAAAAGTGGTGGCGACTCCTCATTTTCTTCCGGGAACTGCATGGTCTGCTACAAAAGAAAAGGTGGTCCAGTCGGTAGAAGAATTACAAAACATACTTGATCAAAAAGGGATTCTTCTACAAGTTGAGTCTGGGATGGAGATAGCGTTTCACAAAAAACTGGGGGATCGGATAGAAGCTGGAGAGCTACTCCCTCTTGGTGAGAGTAATTACTATCTTGTGGAGCCCGATTTTCATGGAGATCAAAACGAGATGTTTGAGGTTTTAGACTCCCTGCTAAAAATTGGTATTTTCATCATTTTAGCACATCCTGAACGTGTTGCTGAGTTTCAAAAAAAATCGGATTTACTTGAAAAACTTGCGCAGCAGGGGATGTTGATACAGGTCAATAGTGGAAGCTTTCTTGGACATTTTGGCAGTGGAGCCAGGACTACAGCCCAAAAAATTGCTGAGCGGGGGTTTTGTCACATTATAGCCTCGGATGCACATAGCCATGACTCCAGAACTCCTATAAATAAGGAAGATTGGCAGGCATTAAGTGAAATGAAGTTAGGAGAGAAAATTCTGGAAAGCTGCAAGGAGAATCTGCAGAACATATTCAGAGTTTAGGGTAGGTAATAATATAGCGCAATACTATTAAATGACTATGCAAGATAAAGATGTATATCCGGAGATGGATAATAAACTCGTTGTACGTGAAGAAAGACAGCAGTATCTGCCAAGTACAGAGGTTCGTGAGCTTGCTCCTGAGTTTAAAGATGAAATAGATCTACGCGATCTCGTCGATACTATTATCCGGCGAAAAGCCGTAATTCTGACCTGCCTGTTACTCTGTTTCTCAGCTGTCGCCCTCTACACTTTTACAGTAACGCCACAATTCCAGGCTAAAGCGGTATTGCGGGTTTCGGCACAGTCGGACAAGCTGACCCAGTTTGAGGGAATAGAGGCTACTGCTGCAAAAACAATGGAGTTTCAGCAGACCCAGGTGCGTCTATTGCAGAGTGAACAGCTGGCAAGCAGGGTTATTGAGCGAATGGACTTAATCAATAATCCGCACTTTAATAGCAAGGCACCGTCCGCATCCGGAGAAGCACAGGCCCAGGGACTTGTTGACACCTTAATGTCATTTATTCGACCAGATGAGAATAGTGATACGCTTAATTTATTAAATGAGGAAAATATAAATCGAATAATTCTGGATCAATCGCTGGATCGTTTTCATGAATATTTTCATGTGAGTCCTATTAGAAACAGTGAGCTTATAGACATATCGTTTAGTGCGACCTCTCCTGCGCTTGCTGCGGAAGTGACCAACACGGCCATGGACGAGTTTATTAATATGCATATGGACAGTAAACTTAAGGCCTCCCATGACGCGAGCAGGTTTTTGGCAAAACAGATTGAAGGGGCTCAGATTAAACTAGAGCAGTCAGAAATTGAACTGCAGGAGTTCGCAAAAAAGATTGGTATTGTTTCCCTCGACCCAAAGTCCAATCTTGTTATGCGTCAGCTGGAAGAGCTTAACGATGCACTTGCTAAAGCACGGTCTGACAGAATAACTAAGGAAGCGAGATATCAGCAAAGTCTCCTTGGAGAGTCTGGAAATCATTTTAAGATGATAGAGAATGAGCTTATTCAGAACCTTAAGAATAAGCATGCCTCGCTACTTGCCGAATATAAACAGTTGAGCGCGACGTTTAAGCCGATGTATCCGAAAATGGTGCAGCTCAAGGCACAGATGGATGATGTGGAAGCAAGTATTTTTGAAGAAAAAAGAGCTATTCAAGATTCGATTAAAAATGACTATGATACAGCAGTAAAGACAGAGGAGTATCTTGCAACGCGTGCAGAAGAGCAAAAAGAACGTGCCATGGCGTTGGAAGAAAAGGCCACCCAGTACAAAATTTACCTACGAGGTGTGGAAAGTAACAAATCAATCTATCAAAGTCTTTTACAGCGTTCTAAAGAAATTGAGGCAACAGTTGGTGCTTCTGTTACCAATATTGAAATAATTGACACCGCCCGGCCCCCACTGTTTCCATTTAAACCAAGGGTTCCGCTTAATCTGGCACTTGGTTTTGTGCTGGGGCTGGTGGGTGGTGTAGGTGTTGCTTTTCTCTTTGAATACTTTGACAATACCATCAAAAACCCGGACGAGATGACCGATCGCTTTGGTATTCCGGTTCTCGGGCTTATTCCGTTTGATAAAGAAGTGGTGGATAATCGGAAAATGATGGCATTGAAATTTTTCAATGATCCAAGGTCTCCTGTTGCCGAGGCTTTTCGGACGACGATGACATCTGTTCGACTTTCAGTCGCCGATTCGCCACCAAAGACGATTCTGGTCACAAGTATCCTGCCCGGTGCCGGAAAAAGTTCTTTGTCCAGTAATTCATGTCTGTCATATCTGGCTGAGGACGAAAGGTGCCTGCTGATTGACGTTGATTTGCGAAAACCGAGTCTTCATAATGTTTTTAAGGACGGAATCAGGGGAAAAGGTTTGTCCTCGGTTCTCTCCGGGATGGCTAAACTCTCAGAGGTCATCTCCGCAACGGACTATCCGGGTCTTGATTTTATCAGCAGTGGTCCTTTGCCCCCAAATCCGGCGGAACTCCTTTCTTCAAAGCGGATGCGACAGCTATTACAACTTGTTTCTCGAAACTATGATCGGGTCATACTTGATGGCCCACCATATCAAGGGTTTGCCGAAATTTTGGTGCTCTCCAATATGGTTGACGGGGTCATCCTGGTCTCTGTCGAGGGTAATACGCCGCGTGAGGGTGTGAAACATTTTAAGCGCGCAGTGACCAATGTTGGAGGAAGAATACTCGGTGCAATTATCAATAAAACCGGGCAAAAAAGCGGCTATAGCTCCTATAGCGGGTATAAATATTACTCATATAACTATCAGTATGGCCAGGATTCTGAAAACTAATCACTGTTATGTGTATGGGGCTACTTCACAGTAAAATATTTCGTATTGGCTGTTTCTTGTTACTCCTTATTGCTGGTGTCTTGCAGATGCGTTTTTCTGTTCACGAGCAACAGGTTTTCGGGGCTAACGTTGATAACCTGCCATTGGAGGATATTCGTGATGCCGGATTACTGACAAAGATGGCCAAGAAAAAATATCTGTTTGGGGCCGATGTCAAGGTGGCCCGGCAGTTATTGCAGCAAGCTTTGCTAAGTGCACCGTACTCCATACCAGCCTGGCTGAGTCTGGCGGAGTTAAATAACGACGAAGGTCAGAAGCGACAGACCCGTCAGATTCTGGAGTATATCGATCAGCTCACTGCAGAAATACATCGATACCGCTGGGAAAAGACTCTTGTGGATTATCAGGTCGGCCGAACAGAAATGTTGCCAGGCGAACTGAGCTACATAATAGAAAAGATGCCCGGCAAATCTCGACGCGATGCATTGCAGCTGGCATTCACCTTGTGGGATGATCCGGCGGATCTTCTGGCCAAGGTTGGTCAAGAAAATGTAGAATATCTACTCGATCATACTATTGCCAGAAAGTTACCTGAGAAGGGTCTGTTCTTTTGGCAGGTGATTCAAAATCGAGGACGCCATTTAGAGGAAAGGAAGATTCTCTCCTTTCTCAATATGTTACTAGGAAAAGGTGAGGTGAGAGCTGCGGGGGATATTTGGAGGACATATTTTAATGCAGAGACTATTTTATTTAACCAGGACTTTGAAAATAGATTTCTGCAGCAGGCGTTTGGTTGGAGGGCAATTAAGAGTAAAGCTTTTACCTTAAAACATGAACAAAAAACAAAGGAAAATAGTGCTCGTACTCTTCATTATAGATTCAAAGGCTGGGAAAACTTGAATTTTCATCATCTATACCAGATTGTGCCCGTTACTGGGGGGCAAATGTATGAGTTTACCGGAGAGTACAAAACACGCAACCTTACCACAGATCAGCGACCATTCATTGAGGTCTATGGATATCAGTGCAAAAATCCATATAGAAAATCTGAAATGGTAGAAGCGAGTGAGGATTGGACCAATATACATATTGCATTTGGGGTCTCGGACGAATGCCAGGCACTGGTTGTGAGGTTACGGCGCCTAGAAAGCCGCAGAATCGACAATAAACTGTCGGGGCAACTGTGGCTGAGGAATTTTGAGATAGTGCAGACCGGTGAATTGTATACCGCATTTGATGAGTTATAGGCATGAGTAGTCAACAGCGGCAGCAGATAAAAAAACTCATTAGATTCCTCTCCGCAAATAGTGGCGGTGAGTCATCTATCTCTTTTGTGGCCAGCAACAATGGAATGCTTGCTGCGTGCCAAGAGTTGCAAAAAAATATTGAAAGCGACGATAACGAAAATATTGATTGGCTTAAGAATGAATGTGGCCAGGCATCCATTACATATCACTATTTTCTGCAACATCTCTCCCGAATTTCAATCCTGTTTACACCGGCCGAAAATTCTTCAGCTTATTATGATGTTCTTGGTCTTGCTCCGGGGGCAAGTCGTGATGAGATAAAGCAAAACTATCGAAAACTTAGTCTGCGTTACCACCCTGACACGGCCTCTGGTAATGACCCTGATGCATCTGAAAAATTCATGCAAATTACAAAGGCGTATCATGTTCTTTTAGATGGGGGGGGGGAATTGCAAGCAGATCCGGTCCTCCCGACACAGAGAAATTGGCAGCCAGCAAACGAACAGCGTATGAGGCCTAAGCGGCCTAAAAGTATAGCTGTATGGCTTGTTGTCCTTGTTGTGGGGGGAGCGATTTTTTCGGCAATTGCTTCAAATATGTATAGAAAGCAAGCAATGCTCACAGGACTTCAGGAAAGTCGAGGCGCTTTTGAGCCGCCAGTTTCTCGTCGGCAAGAGGTGGAGAGAGTCGTTGATCAACGCAGTGATAATGTCAGAGCGGAACCCGTCATTGTAGATAATTCGCTGCTGAAAGATTCAACACCAATAAGCGAAGAGGAAATTGGAAAAAAGGAGCAGGACACAGTAGCGGTAGTTCCTGATGCATCAGAAAAATCCCTGCTGGCCGGTCAACCTGAAGAAATGCATCGCAGTGATGCTGACATTCTTACAGCTTTGCCAATAGTGAATAAAGATGAGCAGGCCCTGGTTCTCGAGGTTGAGGATAAGGTCGTTAAACATGAGAAGATAATTGATAAAGAAGATTCTCAGGTGATGGTTAAAGCAGATAAACCTCCCTCAATAGAGGAAGGTGCACAGCAAACCGGGGATATGTCCTCGCCTATCGTCACGCATCACGACAATGGTGAGTCAAATACTTCGTTCAACAGCCCAGAGGGGACAGAAAAAGAACCCACGATCCCAGGCCTGAGCAGTAACGAGGGTGATAGAAAAAAATTGGTCAATCATGTTGATATTGCTGAGCAAGGGCTGGGTGAAGAGGCTGCGGTAGAAAAAGACAATTCAAATATTGCGCAGAATGATACAGCTGCTCAACAAGCAAGAATTGAGAGTTTTTTTGCCGAATATATCAATACATATAAACAGCGTAATGCCGTTTCGTACTCAAGGTTTTTTGAGGCTGATGCCTTAGAGAATGGGAAACTCTTTACATCAATGTTGCCAGTATACCTGGACCTTTTTGCTGCAACGTCCCAAATTGAAATGGATATGACAATGCTCGCCTGGGAAGCCATTGACAATGGTTTTTCAATTCGGAGTAGGTTTAAAGTATACCTATTATATAGAGATGCTCACGAAATTCATGGATCAGGGGCAATACGCTTTGTGTTAAAGGATAATAATGGAGAGCTTCGTATTCGCTCTATGGACTATGAATTTGATAATTGAAATGTTTTATGGTGTTTTTTTCAGCTAAGCCTGTGACGTGATTTCTATTTTATATAAATCTTTTAGGTGTTTTCGCTTCTTATGTTAACAGCACTACGTACGACTATTTTTCTGCATCTGTCATTTGCAAGACAGATAAGTCGAAATCCAAAATTTTGGGTTGTTATTTCGGTTGATATCCTTCTTCTGATAATTTCACTCTATTGTGCGTATACCTTGCGTTTTGAAGGGAATGTTTTTCAGTTAGAGGAGTCGCATCAATTTTTAGCTATATTGCCCATCACCATTGCAGTTAAAATACCTGTTTTTTACTTCTGGGGGCTTTATAGGGGGATGTGGCGGTATACGAGTACTGAGGACCTTTTTAATATTCTCAAAGCAACTTCGATTGCAACACTGGTATTGGTTGTTGTGTTCTTATATGTAAATCGATTTGCAGGCTTGTCCCGCTCCGTTTTTATTCTTGATACGATTTTTACCTTTATTTTGATTTGCGCTCATCGTGTCAGTTTACGGCTTTTATATAGCTCATCGAATGGTTCCAGTCATTTGATTTCGGCAGGGAACACACCACCAAAAAAACGTTTACTTTTAATCGGTGCTGGAGACGCAGCAGAAAAAATTCTTCGAGAATTAAAGACCAATCAAAATCTTCCATATATTCCGGTTGCACTCCTGGATGATGATCCAAGAAAAGCGGGCTTGAAAATCCATGGTGTTCCTGTTGTTGGTAAAGTTGATGATCTTAAAGAGCATGCTCTTGTTAATCGTATTGATGAGGTGCTCATTTCGATTGCTTCTGCAAAAGGACGGAAGATAAAGAGGTTTGTTGAATTATGTCAGGAAATTCCCGTTGCATTCAAGGTTATTCCAGGCTTTGGAGAATTAATTGATGGTAATATTTCGGTTAAAACAATCAGAGACATTTCGTATAATGATCTTTTAGGTCGAGAAGAGGTAGAGCTGGAACAGGGTAGGATTGGAGAATATCTTAGTGGAAAAACCATTCTTGTTACTGGAGCAGGTGGGTCCATTGGTTCAGAACTCTGCCGACAAATTTTACGGTTTTCGCCAGGGAAAATACTATTATTTGATAGCAGTGAAGAGAATCTCTATAACATAGAGATGGAACTGTTACATGAGTGTGGATTTAATGATACCGTCACTTTCCTTGGGAAGGTCCAGGATATAAGCTTATTGAACATGCTCTTTGAACAATACCGACCTGCAGTAGTTTTTCATGCGGCAGCCTATAAGCATGTTCCGCTAGTGGAGCGGAATCCATGGCAAGCAATAGAGAATAATGTCTTTGGTACTCAATTACTAATAGAGGCATCAATTATATATAAAATACGACGATTTGTTCTGGTCTCGACAGACAAAGCTGTTCGTCCTACAAATGTAATGGGAGCTTCAAAACGACTCACTGAGTTGCTTGTTCAGGCTTATAATGCAAATACTTGGGACAAGACGTTGAGCCCAGCATGGGAAAGAGTGTTGTCAAAGGACTACTATGAGGAGATTGTTGACGAGGATAAACCCTTTCACGATACCATGTTTATGGCTGTACGGTTTGGGAATGTTATTGGTTCTTCCGGGTCTGTTATTCCACTTTTTAAAAAACAGATAGAGAGGGGCGGGCCAGTTACGGTAACGCATCCTGAAATGACGCGCTATTTTATGTCTATTGATGAAGCGGCTCAGCTTATACTCCAAGCGGGATCGATGGGTAAAGGAAGAGAAATATTTATCCTGAAAATGGGCCAGCCGATAAAGATCGATTTGATGGCGAGAGAATTAATTCGACTTGCTGGAAAAGAGCCAGATAGTGAAATTGAAATTGTATATACAGGCTTGCGAGAAGGTGAAAAACTCTATGAAGAGCTTATCACGGCTGGCGAGGATATTGTTGATACGGAGCACAAAAAGATAATGGTATTGCGGGGAGACAGTTTATGTCCTTGCTCCATATTGCATAAACACTTTGTCCAGCTTGCTGCGTTTTGTAGTGAACATGATGCCCCGGCAATTAAAACGAAACTACATTCCATTGTTCCAGAATATCTGCCGGCGCTTGAGGTTCAATCTGTCGTAAAGTGTCCTCGAAGTAATGCCGTTGAGCTGAAAAATTAATTTCCTAGATACTTGTATCTTGTTTAACTGGTTAAATATGCGGAATTTGATCAAATTTTCTGAATGCCTAATTTTCGCCATGTTAATAATAGTACAAAGTATGATGGCTTGAAAGTTTAGAATATTTCACACTTCCCTTTATAAAAATGAAAGATATGATAAATGTTAGGGAATCAGCCTTTTGGGCGGAAATTAAAAACTCTATGCGTCACACAGTGAAAAGTAAATTTGTGCGCAATGTGGCAGTGGTTGTTACAGGTACTGCCGGAGCACAAGCAATCAATATGGCTTTTGCACCCATTATTACTCGACTGTATGGCCCTGAGGTGTTTGGTTTGTTAGGTTCGTTTCTTGCTCTAGCTGGAGTTGTCGCTCCTATTGCAGCATTGACATATCCCATTGCCATTGTTTTGCCAAAACAAGACAGTGAGGCAAAAGCAATTGCAAAACTTTCAGCCTATCTTGCTATGAGTACTGGAACTGCTGTTTTTCTAATCTTTTTATTTGGTGGAAACTGGCTGGCAGTAAAGCTTCAAATGCAAGAAATTCAAAGTTTTTTTCTTCTTATTCCTCTGGTCATAATTTTTTCTGTTTTTACAACTATAGCTCGACAATGGCTGATTCGAAAGAAACAGTATCATATTACTGCTCGCATATCAGTACTCAATGCTTTGGTGGCCAATGGCTTAAAAACAGGCATAGGCCTGTTCAAACCGCTGGCGGCCGTACTGATTTTTCTTTCAGTTTTGGGAAATGTTATTAGTGCGGGCATAATGGCTTGGGGTATTAAAACGTCTGATCGCAAGAATCAGAATAAAACTATCAATTACGATCATCTCCTTTTGAAAGTCGCAAAGAAATATTATGATTTTCCCTTGTACCGTGCTCCACAGGTTTTTATCAATGTGATATCGCAAAGCTTACCAATTTTGATGTTGGCCGCTTTTGCCGGACCTGCAGCGGCGGGGTTCTATGCCCTTTGTGTTAAGTTGTTGGGGCTTCCTGCTGATTTAATCGGTAACTCAGTTTCTGAAGTTTTTTACCCAAGATTGGTTGAAGCCTCATATGAAGGTGAAATTTTATCTAGAATTATTATTAAAACGACTTTGTCACTGGTGTTGGTTGCATGTATTCCTTTTGGGGCCGTTATAGTTTGGGGGCCGCGACTTTTTGGGTTCGTTTTCGGACAAGAGTGGGTAATAGCAGGTGAGTATGCGAGATATTTGTCTTTTTGGATGTTTTTTATGTTTATCAACAGGCCATCTGTTATCGCAGTTCCTATCCTAAATTTGCAAAAAGGTTTATTAATTTATGAATTTTTTAGTACTGGTTCAAAATTATTAGCACTATATATAGGATTTAAAGTTTTCAATGATGACTTAGTTGCAATAGTATTATTCAGTTTTTTTGGCTCTATCGCATATATTGCACTTATCGTTTGGGTTATTTTATCGAGTTTATATTATGGACGAAAAAAATAAAATATTTAGAAAACAAGTAGAAAAATCGCACTATGATTTTGAAAACTATTTGAGTAAAAAACGCTGGATAAGTGTATGGCATCAAATTGATGAAGTTTTGCGCCTTCAGCCGCAGTCATTACTGGAAATTGGCCCGGGATCAGGTCTATTTAAAGCGTTAGCTGGTCATTTTAATCTCTCAGTGGAAACCGTAGATGTCGACCCTGAACTGAAGCCGAATTATCTTGCGTCGGCTGAGGATCTTCCCTTTGATGATAACTCTTATGATTGTGTATGTGCATTTCAGGTGCTTGAGCATTTACCGTATAAGCAATTTTTAAAAGCATTTGGAGAAATGGTGAGGGTAGCACAAAACGATATAGTTATTAGTTTACCTGATGCCCGTACTTTATGGGTATATTTAGTCCATATACCTAAAATAGGTGAGATGGTTTTTCATATTCCTAAACCATTTTTTATAAAAAATGTCCATGAGTTCGATGGAGAACACTATTGGGAAATTAATAAAAATGAATTCCCATTTCGAAAAGTGTTAAATGATCTTTTCCTTATATCAAAAAGACAATTTTTACTTACTAATACATATAGGGTTCCAGAGAATCCTCATCATCGATTTTTAGTTTTTAGAAAATCAAATAAAAATAAAATATGATTGCCATTGATCTTCAGCCATTGTCAAAAGTTGATCAGGCATCGGTGAAGTGATCATATATCGCTTAAGTAGAGCTTGAACCATGAGACAGCAGTGGGTTGGAATTGAAAAATTATCCGATTTTTCGTTTTTAACTATAAGAAAAAAATTGAGACCATCGGACGTGATTTTGATATTATGAGCATAATGTTTCGAGGACCATGCGGCGATTTCTTGTTTGGTAAACTTAGCACCTTATTGAACTAATAAATATCAGTTGTTTTTCTTTTCTGATTACCATCAAACTTCAGCCAACTTGAGAAGTCTTCTGGACATCGGTGAAGTATTAACGGCATGTTTAAGGAGAGATGAAATCATTCCTCCCATATTAAACCTTCGGTTAAAGCGATAGCAGTATTCAGCCAGATATCGTGGTACATGTTTATCACTTATCGAATGGTAAACGCTACGTAGTCGATTCTGAAAAATAACCTATCGAGTTGAATATGCGGGATTTTCAAGAGGAAATGTGCTATATATTGACCTGGTGGCCATTTAGGTCTTTTAATGGTATAGTTTCAGCATGAAAACTAAAGATGCCAGAAATTTGCCAAAAGAAGTTCAGCAACACAATAGAGATCAAGCAATTCGTTTGTTTAAGAAGAAGAAATCACGCAAAGAAATTGCTGCGATTGTAGACGTACATTACGACGTTGTGTGTAGATGGATTCGCGCCTGGAAAAAGGGTGGAGAGAAAGCTATAAAGCTGAAAAAACGTGGTCGTGGTTCTGTTGAACAACGTATGCTAACGGAGGCTCAAGAATCTGAGCTAAAGCGGTTGTTGGTCAACAAGAATCCGCAACAACTTAAACTACCATTTGCCCTCTGGAACCGAAAAGCTATTCAGTCTGCCATCTATCAAATGTGGCGAATAAAAATTGCTGTACGCACTATTGGTGACTACATGAGGCGTTGGGGTTTTACTCCACAAAAACCGATTAAAAAGGCATACGAACAAAGCCCCAAGACTGTTCAGGATTGGCTAGACCATACGTACCCTGAGATCCAAAAGTTAGCAAAAAAAGATGATGCTGAAATTTATTGGGGTGACGAAACTGGAATCAGAAATGATTGCCAGCACAGTCGAGGTTATGCTCCAAAAGGGAAAACGCCAGTAGTTGAAATCAATGCTAAACGCTTTTCTCTCAATATGATTTCTGCCATTAACAACCAGGGGTTGTTACGGTTCATGATATATGAGCAGAACATGACAGCTCGTGTTCTCATTAAATTTATGAGAAGGTTGATAAAAGATGCCAAAAGAACCGTGTTTCTTATTCTGGACAATCTGCGAGTACATCATGCAAAACTGGTAAAGGCTTGGCTTGAAAGACATGAGGATGAGATAGAAGTCTTTTATCTGCCATCTTACTCACCTGAACTTAACCCAGATGAGTATTTAAACTGTGATCTGAAAACAGGAATTCGTAGTTCATCGCCTGCAAGAAACCAAAAGTCTCTCAAAGGTAAAGTTCTGGGGCATATGAGAATGTTACAACAGAAACCCGAAAGGATCAGGAAGTATTTTAACCATCCGGCAATAAGCTACGCAGCATAGACGCATTTGGCCGCCGGGTTAATAACGCTTTATAAAGTTTTCTCACATCATTGAACAATGGACTGAAAAAATAATGGTGAACACACCTAAAAAAGCGATTATTCTCGCACCGTTCTGGCGACATGCCGGGCATGTTGGTAATAACCGCGTAGAGCGGTTTGTTCGATGGCTTGTGGCAGACGGCTATCGTATCGTCATGATTAGGGCCGGTAGCGTTGATGCTATACGTGAAGAATCTTGGGGACAGGAAATAACGGTATGCGATCGCCTTGGGCTTTATCGCGACGTTGAATCGAGATCCGATATTGTTGTTAACCCACGAAAGCCCAACAAGTGGCGCCGTGCGCTTGCTTATAGGTTATTTAATCCTGATCCGACTGTTGTTTGGGCACGCTCTACTGCACGTCATTCCACAGTTTTGGCAGCTATGAAGGGTGCACACTTTATCTTGTCTTCAAGTCCCCCCGAATCAGCCCATGTTGGCGCGTGGATTTTGTCCCGTAAGTTTTCTGTGGTGCATGTCGTTGATATGCGTGATGGTTGGCTTGATGAACCTCTTAAACCGTTATTACGTTCTTCAGCTCTACGCCGATGGCAGGAGTCGCGTTTAGAACGGCGGATTTTGCAAGATGCTAAAGGAATTCAAGTGACATCGTTGGTGTGGAAGGATTTGTTGTGCGAACGTTATGCTCAACTAGGTTCAAAAGTTCAGGTGCTGACAAATGGCTATCCCGAAAATGAAAATGCACTGAAAGCTAAAGATGGCGTTGGTGTTTCATGTGCAGAAAATATACTGATTCATGCGGGGCGCTTCACAGGGTCTAGGCTTACACAATATCCAGCGTTGTTATTGGAGCCGTTATTAAAAAATCTTACTAACTCTCCTAAGACCGGAATTGTACTTTTAATCGGTGCACTGAGTGAGGAAGAATTGACACAAATTTCGGTGTTTGAACCACGGTTTAAGGCCATTGGTTGGCAGATTAAGGTCCTTGGGGCGATCCCACGCTCTGCACTATTAGAGCAGTTACCCAAAGTTAGAGGATTGTTACTTTTATCAGCATCCTATGCAGCATTGCCAAGTAAACTCTTTGAGTATATACCTACTGGATTGCCAATTTTCGTTGTGACTGAGAAGGGGAGTGCAACATGGACTCTTTGTGAGTCTCTTCCGCAGGCAGTGATCATTGATATTGCCACCAGTACTGCTTGCAGTACTGTAAATGAAGGAACTGTTTTTTTTGAAAAGGGCAATTTTTTAATACCAGGCGATTATTCAGAATCAGAATTGGCTTTGCAGTTTATGGTGTTTGTGAAATCACTTGTGTTTTAAGGTGTTAACGTTTACTACACACCTTTTATTACCAGTGAAAAACTGTTAATTTTTTTCAAAACCACATTGTAAATGATGGTGATTATGAATCAATGATTTTGTGCTATGAAAATTTATTAGAAATCCAATTAAATGTATGTATCTCAAAAATTATCAACAAAAGCTTGGCTCTTTCTTGTTCAGTCCTTTTTTGTTCTGATGCTTGCTGTGCCAACCTCGCTTCAAGTTCAGCGTGGTGTATTTCTTGTTTTGATCGTGGGGATTGGCAGTGTACTAGCGCTCCAGACATGGCGAGTTCACCGCAATATTTTCTTACTCTGGCTTCTAACAATCTTGGTTGGTCTTTTGGGTGTCGTGTGGGGTGTTGTCAGTTTTGCACCAGGAGCGTTAAGGGTTTCAACAGTGTATCTTATTTGGCCAGTGCTTTATCTTCTCTTTATTGGATTGGTACACGATCTAAGGGTAATTAAATCTATAGAGTCTGCATTACTTCTTGGAATAACTTTAGCCACGCTCATGGCCCTTCTCGTTATGCTGGCAGGTGTCTTTGGTTATGGCTCTGTTATCTTTCCTATTCTTGAGTTCCAGGGTGCGGCTTACGGAAATTTTGGAGGTTACATCGAATTTCGAACATATGGGCTTTCTACTGTGATGTATGGTTTTCCATTTGTGCTGTCCGTTCTCTTGGTAAGGCGGGATGAATTGTCTGGTTTTCGTAAACTTGCAGTTTACCTACTCTTATTTGCGATTATAGGGGCAGCCTTAGGTTCTGGTCGCCGTGCTTTTTGGTTAGTGATGCTGTTAACACCATTTATTATATTGCCGGTTCTACAAATGTCTGCATGTAAAATACAATCTGTGTCGTTTTTTTCACTAGCGTTGAGATTTACAGGGCTCGCTTCGTTGACGGTAGTAGGTATAATTACTTTTTTGGGGCTTGACTCAGCAGCATTGCTAGAAGAATTTGTATCTGCTTTCCAAGGTCAAGAAGCGTCCAGTGGTGCACGTTTTCATCAGGCGGCTGCATTATGGGACGCCTTTATAAAATCTCCACTAATTGGTCATGGATTTGGTAGTACTACCGATGTAATTCGTTCCCATGATACGCCTTGGGCCTATGAGTTGTCCTATTTAGCATTGTTGATGAATGTTGGACTTGTTGGTTTTTTGGTCTATTCAATTGCTGTTTTTTGGGTGGTGCTAAAAGGAATTCGGCTGTCACGTAAGAACATTGAGTTTGCTAAACTATTTCTTCCCTTGAACACTGCGCTTTGTGCGTTCCTTATTATAAATGCCACTAATCCTTATCTTGGGAAATTTGATTACCTATGGATAATTTTTCTTCCGGTAGCTCTAATAAATGCCCATCTAACCCAACGATCTAAGTATGCTTGACATAGTAATTGTAAATTGGAACACAGGTCATCAATTAAAAGATTGTGTCGATTCCATCCTCGCCCATAGTAGAGATGAAGCATTCCGCATCCTCGTTGTAGACAATGGCTCTACTGATGGCTCTGCTGATGTGGTTGCAAGTGTCCCCGGTGTAGAGGTAATTTTTACTGGGAAAAACTTGGGCTTCGGTGCAGCATGCAATGTCGGTGCGAAGGCCAGTAATGCCCCTCACATATTATTTCTGAATCCTGATACCCGCTTAAAAAGTGAATCAATTTCAGTGCCTTTAGCCTTCATGGAACATTCGGAGAATGAGAAGGTCGGTATTTGTGGTATTCAGTTGGTTGATGAGTATGGTGAGGTAAGTCGTACTTGTGCGAGGTTCCCTACTTTTCGACGCTTAATATCGTCGGCGTTGGGTTTAGATAAGTTCCCAGGTTTGTTGGGTACTGGAATGCGTATGAGTGATTGGGACCACAACGATACTCGTCAGGTTAATCAAATCATCGGCGCTTTCTTTTTCATTCGCCGTAAAGTTTTTGAGCTCTGTGGCGGTTTTGATGAGAGATTCTTCGTGTATTTTGAAGAAGTGGATATCGCAAGGCGCAGCAAACTAGCAGGGTGGGATAGTTGGTACCTTACTGAAGCTCGTGCATTTCACGCAGGAGGGGGGGCATCTAGGCAGGTCAAGGTTAACAGGTTGTTCTACTCTCTTCGTAGTCGTTTGTTGTATGCTTTTAAACATTTCCCATGCTGGCAAGCTTGGATATTGGTTGTCGTGACCAACCTGTTGGAACCGATTACGCGGTTCTCTTGGTGTTTGTTACGTAGCGATGTCGCCGGTATTAAGCATACCTGGTCCGCTTATTGCATGTTGTGGCGTTCCATGGGCCATATCTTTCGCGGTGAGAGGGGAGATAACACATGAAAGTTCTACTTCTTTCTAGATATGGGTCTTTAGGCGCCAGCTCTCGCGTACGATTTTTGCAGTATCTGCCGTACCTTCAATCCAAAGGTGTAGAGGTGACGGATAAGCCACTGCTTTCTGACGCTTATTTGCAAGCGTTATACTGTGGTGACACCCGCTGGGTGGAAGTGGTGACAGGCTATACAGGAAGAGTTCTGGCGCTGCTGGGTGTTCGGCGGTTTGATGTTGTTATTATCGAAAAAGAACTGTTCCCTTTCATGCCTGCAACCGCCGAACGTATTTTACAGTGCATTGGTGTACCTTACATAGTGGATTACGATGACGCTCTGTTTCACCAGTACGACTGCCATTCCAATCCTTGGGTAAGGCGGCTGTTAGGTCAAAAGATCGACTTGGTGATGCGCCACGCCACCACGGTCATTGTAGGGAACAATTATCTCGCTGAACGTGCCTACCGTGCCGGTGCAAGCAGTGTTGAGATTATTCCTACAGTAGTTGACACTTTACGCTATCAGTCAAAGCAGAAATTAGGCATAGAGACTCCCATCGTTGGTTGGATTGGTACCCCTAAAACTAGCCATTATCTGAAAACACTTTTGCCGGTGTTTGAATCTTTAAAAAAAGAAATGTCTGTTCGTTTTGTTGCGGTAGGTGTGAATACTGATGATTTCAAAGACACGCCCGTAGAGGCTTGGTCATGGTCTGAAGATTCTGAAGTTGAATCTGTGCAACAGTTTGACGTTGGAATTATGCCACTTGTTGACTCACCCTGGGAGCGGGGTAAATGTGGATATAAGTTGATTCAATATATGGCATGTGGGCTGCCTGTGGTGGTTTCACCGGTTGGTGTGAATTTAAATATTATTAATAGTGGTGATAATGGTCTATTCGCCGAATCGGTTGAAGAATGGGAGCAGGCACTAAGACAGCTTATACAGGCAAAGCTATCAGAACGTAAGCGAATGGGAAAAGCAGGACGTTCGCAGGTTGAAAGTTGTTATTCGCTTCAAGCTCAGGCTCCCAGATTCTATAAGGTAATGTGCGAGGCTCGACACTAATGTGTGGTATTATAGGCTTTACCTGTGGGGGGGCAGATTCGGTCGCCACAGCAAAACGCATGTGCGCTGAGATAAACCACCGTGGTCCAGATAGTAATGGCGTTTGGTTTGATGAGAAAAGCTCGGTGGTGTTGGGGCATTGTCGTTTGTCTATTCTCGACTTGTCTCCGGCGGGACAGCAGCCAATGCAGTCTGCTTGTGGCCGCTATGTTATCGTTTTTAACGGCGAAACATATAACCACCTTACTCTTCGCGATCAGCTCACGAATTCGGGTGTTCAAATTGATTGGCGGGGTCATTCTGATACTGAAACTCTGCTTGCTTGTTTTTCTACTTGGGGGATAGAGCAGACACTCAGGCGTGTCGTAGGTATGTTTGCTATTGCCCTTTGGGACAAACAGGAAAAAACACTCACTCTAGCAAGGGACAGAGTGGGTGAAAAACCACTCTATTGGGGCTGGTGTGATGACACGTTGTTGTTTGCCTCTGAACTTAAAGCTCTAAAGGCGTATCCGGGGTTTAAGCCAGAAATTGATCGCGATTCGCTTACGCTACTACTCAGGCACTGTTATATTCCTGCACCGTATAGCATTTATAGAGGTATTGGAAAGCTGATGCCAGGGCACTTCGTTTCTATTCCATTGGGGGATGATGTGTCATTGTCGAAGCAAGTCAGTTCTCAGCCCTATTGGGCAATGAATAATACAGTTCGCCAAGGAATTGCCAATCCATTTTCCGGTAGCCCCGAGGCAGCAGTAGACGCACTTGAAGGTAGATTGACCTCCAGTATTATGGATCAGATGCTGGCAGACGTTCCATTAGGCGCTTTTCTGAGTGGCGGAGTTGATAGCAGTACTGTGGTAGCGCTCATGCAGGCGCAAAGTAAGCAAGCTGTAAAAACCTTCACTATTGGTTTTGAGGAAGGCGGGTATAACGAGGCTGAGCACGCTCGAAAAGTCGCAAAGCATCTTGGAACCGATCACACCGAGGTTTATTTGCGTTCAGGCGAAGCATTAGAGGTGATCCCGAAATTGGCGGAGATGTATTGTGAACCCTTTGGTGATAGCTCACAGATTCCGACATTCCTAGTGAGCCAACTAGCCCGCCAGAGTGTTACTGTGGCGTTGAGTGGTGACGGAGGAGATGAACTTTTTGGGGGGTATAATCGGTATATGGTTGCGCAAAAAGTGTTGGGGTCAGTACTGAAGCTTCCGCTTTTTGCAAGGTGTTTGGCCGCAAGCGGTTTAAGAGCAATGCCACCTGGAACTTGGGATCGCTTGTTTGAATTGGCTAGGCCGGTTTTACCCAAAAAGCTGCAAATCTCTATTCCGGGTGAAAAAGCTCGGAAATTGGCTGAAGTACTTTCTTTAATGGA
This sequence comes from Desulforhopalus glucosivorans, assembly GCF_054397165.1. Taxonomy (NCBI): domain Bacteria; kingdom Pseudomonadati; phylum Thermodesulfobacteriota; class Desulfobulbia; order Desulfobulbales; family Desulfocapsaceae; genus Desulforhopalus; species Desulforhopalus glucosivorans. Next base: position 3,997,622 of record NZ_AP044854.1, on the reverse strand, counting down.
TGGCAAGGCCTATTACAGACAGTTGACTAGCCATTGGACGGCTCCGGAAAGCGTCGTTATTGGTGGCAAGGAACCCCTTACGCTTATCACGAACCATGAGGCATGGCCGGATGTCGATTGCCTGGAGCACGCCATGATGGCGATGGACGCTCAAACATACATGGCGGACGATATTCTCACAAAGATAGACCGCGCAGCTATGGCCGTGAGTCTCGAAACCCGTTTGCCGATGCTGGACCACAGAGTTATTGAATTGGCTTGGCACATGCCTCTTGAATATAAAATCCGGCATGGGCAGGGAAAGTGGCTGTTGCGGCAGGTTCTATATCGCCATGTACCAAAAGAGCTAATTGAGCGCCCCAAAATGGGGTTTGGCATTCCTTTGGATAGTTGGTTGCGCTGCCCTCTTCGAGACTGGGCTGAATCTTTATTAGCTGCAGAACGTTTGGAGCGAGAGGGGTATTTTTATGTAGGGCCTATCAGGAAAATGTGGGAAGAACACTTGAGTGGACGTCATAACTGGCAATACCATTTGTGGAATGTATTGATGTTTCAGTCTTGGGTGGAGACGCATAATGTTTGAAAAAGATGCTTCTTTTTCTAATCAATGTAGATTGGTTTTTTTGTCGTATCGGTTATCAATACAATCGAGTCGTTGGTTCAACGTTACGAAGTGTATGTGGCAACCATTTTCGGTTGAGAAGGTGGTTTGCGTAACTCAGATGTTGTAAGTCTCTATTGTATGGAAAATACACAACAAACTTCACCCATACGTGTGTTAGTGCTGGCTGGCTTAAATAGTTCGTTGATCAACTTTCGCGGACCCTTCATTAAAGCACTGTGTGACACCGGTTGTCGCGTTCATGCTGCAGCCGTGGATTTGACTAAATGTCAGGATGTCTGTGTGAAGCTTGAAGAGTGGGGTGTAAGCTGTCATGATATCCATCTTCAACGCGCTGGCATCAATCCTATACATGATTTGTGCAGCGTGTTGAGCTTATATCGCTTGATGCGTGTGATGAAGCCGGATGTCGTATTTTGTTATACCATTAAGCCGGTAATATATGGTACCTTAGTTGCTTGGATGGTTCGGGTCCCACGACGGTTTGCATTAATTACTGGCTTAGGCTATGCATTTACCGGCGAGATAACCGGAAAACGAAAATTTGTGCAAAAGCTAGTACGTAAACTATATTCGATAGCATTAGTACGTACTGAGAAAGTTTTTTTTCAAAACCCTGATGATCAAACCTTATTCCGACAGTTGGGATTGTTGCCTGCGTATACACCCTCGACTGTAGTTAACGGTTCAGGTATTGATCTTATCCACTTTCAGGTTGCTCCGTTGCCTGAAGGAAAGGTGGTTTTCCTCTTGATTGCACGTTTATTGGGAGACAAAGGTATTCGTGAGTATGTCGAAGCAGCGTCAGAAGTGCGTAGTCGTCATCCGAACGCAATTTTTAAACTCGTTGGTGATGTGGATGATAATCCCGATTCCATCAGTACCCAAGAAATTTTAAAGTGGGAGCGCGACGGAGAGATTGAATACATGGGGCACCTTGATGATGTTCGTCCTGCTATAGCTGATTGTTCAGTCTATGTTTTGCCTTCATATCGTGAAGGTACCCCACGCACTGTTCTTGAGGCAATGGCCATGGGGCGGCCCATCATTACAACTGATGCACCAGGTTGTCGTGAAACAGTGGTGGAGGGCAGTAATGGTCTTCTAGTTCCTGTTAAAAAAGTACAGGAATTGGCAAAGGCAATGGAATTATTTATTGAGGATCCAAATTTGATTGCACGGATGGGAAAGTGTTCGCGTAAGATTAGTGAAGAAAAATATAACGTACATAAAGTCAATGCACAAATACTTCAAGAAATTGGAATCAAATGCTAAAACGCCTCTTCGATATCGTTGCCTCCGTAGTTGGTCTCCTGCTCCTTTCCCCCTTAATTTCGGTGCTAGCTTTGTTGGTTCGGCTTAAACTCGGTTCTCCTGTGTTTTTCCGCCAAACCCGGCCTGGGCGAGATAACATACCCATTGATATGATCAAATTCCGTACCATGCGTGATGCTTTTAATAGTGAAGGCAACTCGTTACCTGATTCGGAGCGTATTACACGGTTTGGACGGTTTCTACGGACTAATAGCCTGGATGAGTTGCCAGAGTTATGGAATGTGCTTAAGGGTGATATGAGCCTGGTGGGACCACGTCCGTTATTGATGGAATACATGCCACTATACAACTCTGAACAGGCTCGCCGGCATGACGTACGACCGGGTGTCACAGGTTGGGCACAGGTAAATGGTAGAAACACTTTGAGTTGGGATGAGAAGTTTCGACTGGATGTGTGGTACGTCGACAACCACAGCGTTTGGTTGGATATGAAGATCTTATTTTTGACGATTCAAAAAGTAATAAGACGGGACGGAATTAATCAGGAAGGTGTGGCAACGATGACTAAATTTCGTGGAAATGACTCGTGAAGCGTTTGGCCATACTCGGTGCTAGCGGTCATGGCAAAGTAGTTGCGGATGCTGCGGAGCTGTCAGGTTGGACTGATGTGGTTTTTTATGACGACGCTTGGCCAGAAAACAATAATAATGGTATCTGGCCTGTTAAGGGTTGCAGTAGCGAACTGCGTAAAAAACTCAAACGTTTCGACGGTGTGGTTGTCGCCATCGGGGACAACACTGTACGTCTTGAAAAGCTTTTTGAACTGCAACGAGAAAATGCACCGCTGGCGATTGTCATTCATCCGTCGGCGCAGGTCAGCCGATATGCTAAGGTATTGCCTGGGACGGTTATCCTTGCTAATTCGGCAGTGAATGCAGGAGCCAAGATTGGTAGGGGATGTATTATCAATACGGGCGCGATTGTAGAACACGATTGCAGGTTGGCCGATGGCGTTCATGTTAGTCCCAATGGGGCCTTGGCGGGAGGTGTGGTTGTCGGGCGGATAAGCTGGATCGGACTTGCCGCAGTGGTTAAGCAGTTAGTGTCTATTGGAGATGGAGTTGTCGTTGGTATGGGGGCTGTTGTAACCCAAAATGTTTCTGATGGGAGTGTCGTCTTTGGTAATCCCGCTCGGGTCAAGTGAGTGTTTCTGATTTGTTTATATTAAGATTTTGTTGAATTTTGCTCAACTTGTTGCATTCATGCGATTAATTATGAGGCAGATAAGGTATGACTTCCAACAGATTTTCTTCTTGGCCTAGTTTTACAGTAGAAGAAGCTCAAGCTATCCAACACGTTCTCCTCTCCAATAAGGTCAATTACTGGACTGGTACAGAATGTCGGAAATTTGAACAGGAATTCGCCGCCTGGTGCGGAGCTGAACATGCCATCGCCCTGACCAATGGCACGCTGGCGCTGGACTTAGCCTTGAAAGTATTGAACATTGGCCCTGGCGATGAAGTTGTGGTGACACCGCGTTCCTTTATTGCCTCGGCTTCCTGCGTCGTGACAGTCGGAGCGACTCCGGTTTTTGCCGAGGTGGATGCTGATTCACAGAACATTACAGTAGAATCGATTCGAGCTGTACTAACGCCTCATACCAAAGCGGTGATTTGTGTCCACTTGGCTGGTTGGTCGTGTGATATGGACCCGATCATGGCCCTAGCAGACGAGAAGGACTTGTACGTCATAGAAGATTGTGCCCAGGCGCATGGAGCGACTTACAAAGGGAAGTCGGTTGGATCCATCGGCCATTTTGGAGCTTGGTCGTTCTGCCAGGACAAAATAATGACTACGGGGGGGGAAGGCGGTATGCTCACGACCAACTGCAAGGACTGGTGGGAGCAGGGGTGGGCATACAAGGACCATGGCAAAAGTTGGGCCGCGGTGTACGAACGAAAACATCGGCGAGGGTTTCGCTGGCTACATGAATCCTTTGGTACCAATTGGCGGATGATGGAGATGCAGGCCGCGATTGGCCGAATCCAGTTAAAACGGATGTTAAACTGGACTACTCAACGCCGTCGCAATGCTCAGCTTATCTGGGATAGCGCCCGAAAACTTTCAGGCTTGCGCGTGCCTGTTGTTCCCAGTTATATAGGTCATGCGGCTTATAAATGTTACATTTTTGTTGAGCCTGAACGTTTGCAGTCAAACTGGAATCGTGACCGAATCATGGCAGAAATAAATCAACAGGGTGTTCCCTGCTATTCCGGCGCCTGTTCTGAAATCTATATGGAGAAGGCCTTCGATAACACCGGCTGGAGACCCACTGCACCGTTGCATATTGCCAGGGAATTGGGCGAAAACAGTTTGATGTTCCTCGTTCATCCAACGCTTACTGGCGCTGATATCAGTTTGACATGCGACGTTCTTGAAGAAGTGTTGCGACGTGCAAGTAGAATTGCTCCGGAACAATAATAAACTAGGCAACGCTGTAAACCGTATGTATGAATCCTAAATAAATTGCAAATTAGTAGATAGAACGAAAACGAGATCCTGTATAAAACCAACAATATGCTTGACTCCCCAAAACTCTATAGAGCGCTCGGCGTTTAAGGATCGCGAACAAAGATTCTATTGGAGGATTATCGTAGTTGCAACAATCCTCTCGTTGATAGCACAGTTTTCTGTGAAACTAGAGTCTGTGGTCAAAATTGAGTTGAGCACCGGTGATTGCTCAATCCAACTGAAGTCTAGTTATTTTATTATTAAGGGCTATTTCTGTTAGCAGAAATGTGCATTAGCGAACCCCAATTTGTATAGGTGTTCCCTGATTTGTGAACTACTGTAACAGTCGATTCCATTGCCATTGCTGTCATTGCAGCCGCAACCATCACGTTTGCATTGCCTCCACTATTATCTACATAAAACCATTTATAAGCAAATCGCTCCCAATCTCCACAATCACTTCTAGTGTTTTGTGCTTGGACAATCGTTCCAATATTATTTGCACCTACAGAAGTAACTATAACATCTGAGCAATATCCATCTTGTGCAAATGAGGATTGAAATGTGGCGAAAAAAAAGGCAGTGGCGAAGGTAGATAGTAGTATGAGTTTGTATAGGGCAGTCATTTTATGTTCTCCTTAAGTATATGTTTTCTTGGTTTACATTATGGCTTGAGCCTTAATGGATTGCTATTACCAGTGTATATTTCATTCTCTCTTTTGTGGAGGATTGCAATTTTCTGGAATGTCATTCCTGATAAAGGCTCAATAGATTTTGGGTTGTTAATTGTCTGAGTATATGCTTCATTTTCCTTTTTTTTGAGTAGCTCGATTTCTTGCAATTTCGTGCCGGTTAAAGGCTCTATTGCATCAGGGGCATTGAGATATTGATTAAAAGCAATATTCTCATCTTTTTGAATAATGGCTATTTCTTGGAGCGTCATTCCTGATAAAGGCTCAATAGATTTTGGGTTGTTTATATACTCTTCATAGGTAATGTTTTCCTTTGCACGAAGCTGTCCTATGTTCTCTGTTATTAGAGGACTATTTTTATCGGTGTCTGTCGAATGTTTAATGTCTACGAGTTGATTGTTTTGGGATCCAAAAGTACTAATTATGATGGTGTTATTGGACGCCTCATGAACATATGTATAACTAGAACCGCGAAGACATTTGCTAATAAAACTTTCTATGTCATTTTCAACAAAATTTCCAGAAATTTTCTTTTGGCCTAAATTTTCATCAATTTTGAAAGACAAGTTTGTTTGTATCGACACTTTTTCCAAAACCTCTATTAAAGGCGTTTCTTTCAATATTAATGTTACTTTTGGCTGAGCAGGGAAGCCAGAAATTGGAAAAAATGTTGTAAACAAGATTGTGAGAATAAGAATTCGCATTGATTTGGCTCTCAGTTTAAAAGAAGGAGGTTTATCCCGGGAGGAATTATTCTCTTAGCGACATATCCCGTGCCATTGGGGGCATTTTCTACGGTTGGATTATATGAACCACCATCAGGGTCGGTTTCACCATTCTGTGCGTTCACATACTCCTGGTAATCACTGTACCCATCATTGTCATAGTCACCAGTTGCCGTGAAGTAGTCAAGGACTCCGTCATCATTTATACCCAGACCATCTGGGTTGTATTCGATTTCCCAGTCGTCATCAATGCCGTCACTGTCGTTATCGACTATCTTCACCGTTACAGTAACTGCATTAACCGTACAATCATTGTAACTGAGATATGTGTCATTATCAATGCCAACGAAAAATGGGATGCTCTCACCTGCTTCATCGTATCCCGCATCAACATTATTAATGGTGGATTGGCTTACAGAAATGGGATAGATACCTGTACTCCCTGTGGCCCTGAATGTCAGTGTGAAAAGAGTTTCATCTATCCCCGAACCATTATCAAACCTTGCTGCAGCAAGCATACTGCCATTATCGGTCGCCGAAGCAAGAACCAGCGGGCTATAGTAATTAACTGAATCTACAGCAACGTATCCTCCGATAGCGTCTGTATCTGGTGTGTCGATTGCCTGGTCATCAAATGTTCCGAAAAATTGACTGGTTACGCCATTTAGAGTTATATTGTCAGTGTCGTAGGTTACGGTAAACGAAGCACCTGCTATTTCTGATGCATCATCTACTTTAAGCTGGACAGTAAAACTGTTGCCTTTAGTAACATCAATCGTACTCAGACCTGCGTCAGATAAAAGGCTGATAGTTTTATCTGCAGCCGTTACGGTTGTTGAAGCTACAAGTATGGCGGATATAACAGTAAGCAATGTTTTGCTTATCTTCATGTGCATATTAAATTCCTGGGTTAGATCTTCGCTAAATTATACACTTAAAATGCAGTGTAGGCCAAGTAATAGAGGAAAAAAATGGTTTTTTCCATTACAGGTTAAGCAATATCTCTTGTGGGAGGGGGTGTGTCTGGTGGAGAGTTAATTGAAATATAAAAGAAAGTTTGATGATGTATAATTTCTTTTCCGACAAGAAGGGCAGGTGCTTCTTGGGTAGCAGATAAGAGATGGAACGTTTTTAACTCAACAACCACGATGTTCTGGTCACTGTCATCTCTGTCAACCTGCATAGAATTGAAACCTGCAATTGATTGCAGAATTCGAATCGAGTCTAAGTAACGAGTATTTTCAGTGGCGCAATGTGGTGTGATGGACTCCCCAGTTTCTTGCAAGTGCAGGATTATCTGACTGAGATCTGAGGATGTTTCATTAAACTGACAAAAAGGGGGGGAAGAGAAAACATAAAACACCAGCAGTGCTATAGTGACTACTTGGAAAAGGAATTTATGTTTCTTTGTGTTCGTCATTTTTGTCGGCAGTAATGATAGTTTGAAAATTTAGCATTAACATGCACATGTAGTGTTGTCAATGGCGTGAATTACCTTTTGCCTGTTGTGGGGTTGTGCATGATATTTCTTGAAGATCCTCGCTCATCAACTGGCATTGTACCGGATTGATTGATTGGTTGTCAGCTAAAGCATTTGAGTGTATTCTTGAGAAGTTAAGGGTTAAAAGGGGCAGATTCGATCCTGAAACCCCTTTTGCGCTCGCCATTACCACAATTATCTTTCCCGGAATCTTGTCATTTACAATATGCATAAATGAATTGAATGTTTTTCCCTTGCGTGCAGAGGCAAAGTGCAGCTGGTCTTTAGGGTAATTTATGACGAGTTTTACACCGGCGAGCTTCTCTATGCGATCCAATTTTAATATGTAGCTATAAGCTGCATCGTTTTCGGTAGGATCGATTTGCAACTCAGCTGCATCAAGTGTATCTGTTGAGGTGGTAAAGACCAGGCAACCAAAAATAAGAGATAAAAAGCGGTGATTAAAATTTGTTGGCATTTTATAGGCTTGTGTATGTGTAACGGACGTTGTTGGCCACATCTTACGGTGAGCCTGAAGTGATGTCAAGGTTGGTGGCTTTCGATTATGGTGATGATTTCTCTGTTTTTGCGAGAACGTAGTTGGGTATTGGGGGGCAAATGAGTATTCTCTACAGAGTTGATGTGATAAGACTACTTGTGGTTTATTATGTACTTCTATGTGGCTATCCACCACTTGCGCTTGCAGATGGTTTTACGCTTCAGGAAAACCTTATCCCAAATCCTCAACTGCAAAATGAGGAAGGTCAAGGAGAGGGTGGAGGGGAAAATGGTGTGGGCAGTCCTCTGGACTGGTTTCGGCCGCCGCCATCTTTAATCCAAGATAGTACGTTCTTATATGGCACCTATGGGAGTGACGACATTTATGCAATCGGGCTTACGGCGGGCCATGACAGAAGTGCTCAATGGTCAACCAGACTGCAGAGCTGTGAGCCTGGCGAGAGATATCAGTTTAGTGGTGATTTTTACCGGCAAGATCGTAGTGATCCTCGGGCCTATGCTGAAGTGTCAATCTGGGGGAAGGAGTATCGACTAAACACCCACAGGGTCATAGATGCATGGCAAAAACTACAAGCTCAGGTCGTTTGTCCTGAGGATATAGCTGAGAAGGACGATATCTTTCTGTTTAAAAATGACTACCCAGGAACCACTTTCTGGATGCGATCCCCTCAGTTAGTCCGCGATACACGCCCTCAATTGGAGTTCCAGAGAGAAACTCTTCAAACCGACTTTTTCCCCCTTGGTGTTTATGGAGCAAATGTAAAAAACGTAAAAGAGATAAAAGAACTGGGCCTTAATACCGCCGTTATGGCAATGACCCGGGAGAATATTGATATTTGTCTTGAACTGGGTATGCGTTGTACTCTTTCAGTGCCCCGCGATGCTGGGAAGCTTGCGATTGCATTGGAGAAATTTAGTTCCACACTTGGACTCGGCAATTTCTCCTATTATGTGAATGATGAACCGGGGATTCATTCATTTTCAGAATCCACGGCCAAAGAGATATACGATACTGTTAAAGCCCATTTCCCAAATGCTGTGACCAATATGGCAATTGTTCGTCCCCAAGCGATACCTTATTACGAGCAAGCGGCAGACTTCTTCATGTTGGATCAATACCCCGTCCCCCATATGCCGATGAGTTGGCTTTCGGAATCCATGGATGAGGCTGCTGGTTACGTTGGAAAAGATCGGCTCCAGTCTGTCATTCAGGCATTTGGTGGTGGAAAATTTGAAAATAGCGGTTGGCCAAGACTTCCAACTTTTGAAGAGATGAACTGCCTTTCTTTCCTCTCTGTTGTTCATGGGAGTCGAGGGATATATTATTATACCTTCCCTAGTATTACCTCTACAGATCAAGGGAAGGAAGATTTCTCCCGGTTGATTCGTCGCCTCAATAGTATTCGCTCCTGGTTGCAGGTTGTAAATGACGATGAGCCAGTGAAACTCAAAATGATTTCAAAATACTCAGTTGATCCTAGCGGAAATAAAGCCGTGCATTGTGCTCGCAAAGAGCAATACAATACAGGAATGCTGATCTGTGTGAATACAATCAGGACCTATACAGAAGCGCACATAGAGGTTCCGTCAGAAGGCCCAATTGACTGGCAGGACTATTATACAGGCGGGGTTTATCCTGTTGTTGATAGTACTATCCAGGCCCGCTTTGCACCTCTTGAAGTAAAGGTCTTGTTGGAGTCAAAATAGGGGAGACGGAATTATCGATCACAATAGGGGGGCTGATTTCAGTGCCCCTGCTTTGAGGAGTTTCGGGCTAGGGGTAAATAGTAACACCGACCCTTTCTATATGCTCGCTCAGAGCACTATTGCTAATTGTAGCAATTGATTTCACATCAAATTTATAGGGTAATGAAAGTTCGTCAAGTTCCATGGCGAGGGATTCAATGTGCAAGTCACTGCTGATCCCATCCACCGCAAAGTCTATGTCTGAATTTGGTCGTGATGTGCCTTTCGCGCGCGATCCAAAAATGACAACCTTAATAATTTCTGGATGGCGGTTAAAGACCGAAAGGATCTTCGTTAGTTCCTGTTTGTTTAACCCTAAGTTCTTCATGTATCACCTAAATTTGCAATCGCATAGGTTCGGAATCTGCGTTATCTTCCGGAGATGAAAGCAATAGACACGTAGACGTATTTGTGTACCTCAAGGGGCTGTTGACGAAGAAAAATCGGTTCTCCCCGAGGGAGGAAAATATGAGAAAACAAATTTTTTTGAGTTCGTTAATACCTTCTTTTCCAAACGAGAAAGAACGTATTGACATAGTAAATATGTTTTTTGAATGTTTGACATGCAATATTTAGGTCTCGAACTGCTTGGTGCTGAACCATTCATGGATTGAACTGAACTCTGCCAAATAATGATCTTCAATTGCTTTCAATACTTCTTTACATTTTGAGAAATCGTATGTGTGAGCAAGAAGGGTCCTGTGAAGCATCATGTCAACCCATATCTGGCCGTTGTCAATCATACCTGCAGCAAAGGCCTCTTTGATGACGTTCCGAGGGGTAATCGGTGTTATGATGACTCCATTTTCCTCGAGATAGTCCTTCAGGGTTTTCCATGCAAGTTCATAAGAATATTCAAATCGTTGGATAATCCCTTCTTGCTCCAAATCGGAAAACTGCTCTATGGGTCTCTCTTCCATTGCTGAACGAAGCAACACAAAAGCTCGATCGAAGTTTTGAAATCGTTGTATCCATCTGATGTCTGCCATATTAATAATCCTGAATGGAGTATAGCTTAGTGTATAAAAATTGATTTCACCTATTAGTGCCTTATAACTCAACTTCTGCCTAAAAAAACAAGAAAGCTGGAGCCTCTTTTGAAATTAAGTAGTTAACATAGCCACCTTGGCACTTATCCTGGCTTTTTCCCGTTTACCGGGGTTAGTACCTTACTCCTGAACTTCTGTAAGAAAAACAAGAAAATGAAGAATATATTTAAAAATTATGTTGTAAGATATATCACTATGGAACTTATGCCCTTCAGGGAGATGGGGTAACACTTTTCAGATCATCTTCGACGTTTCGATGCTATATGATGGTCCAATTCATTAGCCAAATTTTCTCATCCTCTTTTGTTAGATGCTTATACTTGTAGTAAGCGGATTATACTGATCCCACTTGTTTTTTCTGTAGCAAGTTGCTACAATTTGTATATCACTAGGAGGTGAAATATGGCTACAGTAAGCATTCGGCTCGATAAAGACCTCATAAACAGAGCTGCAATTATAGGTAAAGCGCTTGATAGAACTACTCCAAAGCAAATAGAGCATTGGGCTAAAATTGGTAAAATGATGGAAGATAACCCTGACTTATCTTATGAGTTTGTCAAACAGGCGGTTATTGCTAAAGCTGAAATAGAAGCTGGAGAATTAGAGAGTTACGATTTTGGTTAAAATCACGCACGTTCTTCAAGCTGCCGGTTTCAAGAAAACCGTAAAAAAACTTCACAAAAACAAGAAAAAAGATCTTGATGCAGCAGTCCGGGAATTAATGGAAAATCCTTTACTGGGTGAACAGAAAAAAGGCGACCTCTCCTATATGCGTGTTTACAAGTTCAAGATGTCAAAGCAACTGTCGCTGCTGGGGTATCGCTACGAAAATGGCTCTGTAATATTAGAACTATTGGCTCTCGGGACACACAAAAATTTCTATCGCAATGGAAAAACTACAATTTGATACTCAACCCTTCTTTTTAAGAAATAGTTTAATCTTATTGTATTTCACTCAACCAGACCAAAACCCTCTCAAAGTTTAAATATTCACAATTCTCCATCATGAAAATTCCGAAGTTCACTTTCCTTTGTAACAGATTTGAAACTTGATTAAATCCGATTTAAAGGTTAATATATTAGTCATTAACGTCTTGAAAACAGTTTAAGGGGTATTATAATGGACATTGGTTTTTCAACATACGAAGAGGTTTGTAAGGAGCTCGGTGCTCGCTTGAAAGCCCAGCGTTTAGCCCAACTGCTCACCCAGGAGGAGCTTGCAGCACGGGCTGGCGTATCAGCGGGGACCGTAAAAAATATCGAAAATAAAGGTCAATCATCAATAGAATCGGTTGTTCGTCTTGGTTTGGCGCTTGGTTTGGCTGACCATTTTCAGGAGTTATTCAATTTGCAGGTTAAGTCCATCGCTCAGATGGAGCAAAAAGAACAATCCAAGCGAATTCGTGCCCCTCGAAGGGTTGTCAAATGAAGAAGCTCTTCGTCTACTATAATGGATGGGGTGAACATTGGCTTCTCGGCACTTTGGCGGATAACGGCGATGAGTTATTGTTTGAATATTCACCAGAAGCATTAAGGCAAGGGTTAGAAATGTCACCGCGTCATTTGATGCTGCGTGGGCAGGCCTACGGCGGATTTCCAGAGTATTTACAGCGCTTGCCTGGTCTCATTGCGGATTCGCTTCCGGATGGGTGGGGCATGTTGTTAATGGACCGCTTGTTCCGTAAGAGTGGAATGATGCCGGCTCAACTGTCTTCGCTGGATCGATTGGCTTTCATTGGCGATCGTGCATTGGGTGCTCTGTCTTTTGAGCCCGAGAATATGTTGGACTTACAAGAAGAGGACGTGAAACTATTGGGGCTTGCTAAAGACGTTCAGGCTATTATTGCCGGGGAGGATAGCATTGCGCTGCGTCAGTTAGCACTGATGGGTGGCTCTCCGCATGGAGCGCGTCCTAAGGTGTTGGTCTACTACAATACGGAATCGGGTATTATGAGTACGACTCCGATGGCCAATAGCCAACCGTGGCTGGTTAAATTTCAGGCCCAGAATGAGCACAAAGAAGTCTGCGCGCTTGAGGATTTGTATGCGCAACTCGCACGTAACTGTGGTCTGGATATGCCGACTACACACTACTTTGATCTAGATAAAAATCTAGCCGCATTTGGTATTGAGCGCTTTGATGTGGAAGACGGTATGCGGGTACCTGTACACACCCTTGCTGGTGCTTTGCACGCTAATTTTCGGTTGCCTTTCTCAGTAGATTATTCGACATTTTTGCGCGCTACGCGCATGTTTACCCGTGACGAGCGTGAGGTGCAAAAAGCATATGAAAGGGCTGTATTCAATATCGTCTTTAATAATCGAGATGACCACAGTAAGAATTTTTCTTTCCGTCTCGGTCGCGACCGCCGCTGGCGTTTGGCTCCTTGCTACGATTTGACCTTTAGCGAAGGGCCAGGTGGCAAGCATCAAATGGATGTGTGTGGAGAGGGTTGTGATATCACGCGCACTAAAATGCTGGAACTCGCTCAGCAAGGTGGTCTTGATATGACGTGGTCTGGGGATGTCATCTCCACCATCGTAGAGGAGGCCGGTCAGTTTCGGAAATTGGCTTCAACCAGAAAAATTCGTCCTGTCACGATCAAGCTTGTTGAATTGGCAATAGAGGCAAATCGTAAACAACTGGCCTAAAACAGGATCTGTAGTTTTGGGGATGCAGCCCTCCGAAATCAGGAGTAATGGACAGCTATTTGAGCACTCCAAGCTTTAGTTTTTCGATAACTTTTAGTTGTCCTCTGACGTACTCTATGGTCACCTCAGAGTTTGGCGGGCAAAGGGAAACTCTATTCCTGAGATCAGCAGCACCCGCAATAGGGGCACCATTAATAGTTATAATGAGATCACCTTTTTGAAACCCAGCACGCTCAGCAGGTGAATCTTTTTTTACACCAACAATTCTTGCTGCCTGATTGCTGATTAAATTCAGGTTGGGAAGGTCAACTGTTCCATCTTTGAGTGCAACGCCAAGCCATGCGCGTATTACTTTTCCATGGTCAATGAGTTGTTCTGTGACCTTTCGTACCATATTAATGGGTATGGCAAAGCCAATTCCCATATATCCGCCGGTCTGGGTGAGAAAAGCGGTATTCATCCCAATAACTTCCCCTTCAATATCGACCAGTGGTCCTCCTGAGTTGCCGGGGTTTATGGCCGCATCAGTCTGTATGAAACTTTCATAATCGCTGATCCCAAGTGCATTACGGCCTGTGGCACTGATAATTCCGGCAGTGACAGTTTGGATATATTCATAGGGGGAGCCTATGGCTAGAACCCAGTGGCCACTTTTGAGCAGGTCTGAATTTCCAAGGGGAATGGTGGGGAGATCATCAGCATCCACCTTAATCAGTCCAATATCTGTTTTTGAGTCAACCCCAATAACTTGTGCCGGTAATTGTCGTTTATCGGTCAAGGTGACAGTGACCTCAACGGCATCTTTAATAACATGGCTATTGGTAATAATATATCCCTGGTTGTTGTATATAAACCCTGAGCCATATCCATAGGTTGGTTGGCCAAAAAATGGGTTGTTGTCACTGGTTTTGTCTTTTTTACCAAAAAACTCTTCCAGTTCAGGACTCAGTTCATCCATTGACGAACCATTATTTTTCGCCTTCTTGGTGACCTGAATGTAGACAACTGCAGGTTTGCACGTTTCAATTATTTCAGAAAATACCTGGGCAGTGCGTTTGAGATAGTCTTTGGTTGGTTTCAGTTCATCTGCACTGCATGGTGATATTGTGGTGAGGAGCGTAAGTGCAAAAAGGAAAAAAGTGTATTTGAGAATATACATGTGTGTCCGTAGGTAAAAGTATACATAGTTGGTTAGATGCAAAAGTGAAAGCATTGAAAACCTAATCGATTGTCCCCTAAAAAAGCAATCTCTCTCTTTTTAAGTATAAAATGTGTCTGGCTATGGCATATGCGGCTTCGTGTGTACGTCTGACAATAATTGTTCATGGATTCACAACAATGTAACAAATCGGCGCTATCCCTCAATATCATTGATGCTTTGAATAAGCATTATAGAAAGCTGCGTCGCTGTCCAAGACCTTAATATAAAAATAATTATTCATTAATTGAAAACTAAGTCCTTACAATGATTTGGATTACTGGCAGACCTTGAGATATGAAGAAAAAATGCCTAAAAAATCAATGATATTTTGTAGAAATAACGATGGGACTTGGGTATACTCGCATTTTTTTTACGCCCCAAGTTGACAAGTGTCCTAAGAGGTATTGTATAATTAACGTTGTGAAGTTGAGGTTACAGGGAGGTTGTCCCTCCTATCTACGCAGGAGTATGGAAAGAGAAGATCATGGCTAATAAACTATATGTTGCGGGAACAGAACCGCGTACCGGTAAATCTGCAGTTATTCTTGGTTTAATGGAGTTGTTGACCAGAAATATCAAAAAGGTTGCGTTTTTCAGGCCTCTTGTTGACATAGACGACCGGCATGCGGGGATTGATAATACCATTAGTTTGATCAAGCACCATTATCATCTTTGCTACGACTGTGATGAGATGTACGCCTATACGGTAACAGAGGCGAACCAGATGATCTCCATGGGGCGAACAGAAGAGCTTCATGAAGGCATCTTGGCAAAATTTAATGCTCTTTCAGCTAAGGCTGACTTTGTTCTCTGTGAAGGAATTGAGCTTGAAGGTGCCAGCGCTTCATTTGATTTCGATCTCAACGTAGAGATTAGCAATAACCTTGGATGCCCGGTAATGCTTGTTGCAGGTGGCCGGATGAAGTCCACAGATGAGTTGGTTCGATCCATCAAGGTGTACTACGAATCATTGCAGGAGAGGAGTTGTGATGTTGTAGGTACCATAGTTAACCGTGCAGATCCTTTAATGGTGGATCGTATTCAAGAGCGGTTAGCTGAAGAAAAGATCGGAAATGGTGCCCAGCATTTTTATGTGATTCCCAATAATGAAAATCTTGGTAACCCTTCTGTGGGGGAAGTTGCACGACTGCTTAATGCCGAGATCCTCTACGGTGAAGATAATCTGACCCGCCATGTTCGTAGCTTTACCATTGCGGCCATGCAGTTGCGTAATCTGCTTGATCGAATTGAATACGGTACTTTAGTGATTACTCCTGGTGATCGTTCTGATGTTGTGCTTGCCTCTCTTGCAGCCGTTGAGTCTGCAACAATGCCAAATATCTCGGGCATCATGCTCACAGGTGGTCTCGTTCCCGAAGAACCTATTCAAAAAGTGATAGAAGGTTTTCATAATACGGTGCCCATTATTGCAGTTAATGAAAACACCTTTGAGGCGGCGATCAGGGTAGAGAAAATTCACGCAGCCATCACCCCTGACAATACCAGAAAGATCACCCACGCCCTCGCCGTTTTTGAGCGTCATATTGATATGGAAGCGCTCAGTGATAAAATTATCAAGACCAAGACCACAATTGTCACACCTAAAATGTTTGAGTCGCAACTGCTACAACGGGCTCGTTCTAACAAGAAACACATTGTTCTGCCTGAGGGTGAGAACGATCGCGTACTACAGGCTGCGGAAGTTTTACTTCGCCGGGACGTTGTTGACCTTACTCTTCTAGGGAATGAAGAAAAAATCAGTGAGAGAGTAAAAAGCCTCGGGCTTCATTTGGAAAAGGCACGGATTATTGACCCACGTGGCGCTGACGAATTTGAGGACTACTCAGAAACATACTATGAACTGCGTAAGGCTAAAGGTATAACGAAGGATGTTGCCAGGGATGTTATGACAGACCTGAACTTCTTTGGCACCATGATGATTTACAAGGGACATGTTGATGGCATGGTTTCCGGTGCTGTTCACACTACAGCAGATACCATTCGACCAGCTTTTCAGTTTATTAAGACCAAGCCTGGCTGTTCTATTGTTTCTTCAGTCTTTCTCATGTGTCTCAATGATCGTGTTCTGGCCTATGGTGATTGTGCTGTAAATCCTGACCCTACTGCTGAGATGCTAGCCGAGATTGCGATTAGTTCAGCCCAGACAGCTGCACTCTTTGGAATTGATCCACTTGTAGCCCTTCTTTCCTACTCTTCTGGAAGTTCTGGAAAAGGCCAGCAGGTAGAAAAGGTTCGCGCTGCAACTGAAATGGCAAAAGAACGAGCCAAGACAATGTATCCAGGCCTTGAGATTGAAGGTCCTATTCAGTACGATGCGGCAGTAGATCCAGGTGTTGCTGCGACTAAGATGCCAAACAGCAAGGTTGCCGGTAAGGCCACGGTCTTTGTTTTCCCTGATCTTAATACAGGAAATAACACTTATAAGGCGGTACAGAGATCTGCAGGTGCTGTAGCTGTAGGCCCAATTCTACAGGGACTCCGTGCTCCAGTAAATGATCTGAGTCGTGGTTGTCTGGTGGCTGATATTGTGAACACCGTTGCCATTACAGCGGTACAGGCTCAGGCTGAAGAAGAAAATAAGTAATAGGATCGCAAGAAGATCGATCTACTTCCAGAGCCATACTGCGTAGCAAATGCTTTACATTAGTATTACCAGTATTACTCAATAAAAAAAGCCCCTTGATTCATGACGAATCAAGGGGCTTTTTTCGTTACTGCTTTGGGACTATGGCTTACGCATTTTTCTTAGCCTTCATTGCTGCAACAAGTTCTCGCAGATAGTCCAGCCATTTGTCCATACCTTCACCAGTAGTGGAGGCAAGCTCCATGGTGCGAAGATTTGGATTAATTTTCAGGGCGTCGCCTCTCGCGTCGGGTACTGGAAAATCAAAATGCGGCAACAGATCTGTTTTGGTGATAACAAAGGTTTGTGATGTACTGAAAGCCTTTGGGTATTTAGACGGCTTATCCGGTCCCTCAGGTACAGAGACAAAAACCACACGCTCGTGCTCACCAAGATCAAAGGTGGAAGGGCAGACCAGGTTGCCAACGTTTTCAATAAAGAGAAGGTCGATATTATCCCCGCCCGGCTCTTGTTGAAGTCTGTGAAAACCTTTGTGGGTCATGGCCGCGTCAAGGTGGCAGGCGCCGCCCGTTGTGAGCTGGATAACAGGTACACCTTTAGCCCGGATGCGTTCTGCATCGCGCTCTGTTTCAATGTCGCCCTCGATTACCCCGATATTAATTTCTCCCTTGAGTGCATCAATGGTGTGCTCTAGAAGAGTTGTTTTCCCCGAACCTGGGCTGCTGATGAGATTAAGGGCAACAGCACCTATTTCATCAAAATGGTCTTTGTTGACCTTTGCCAAGGCATCATTTGCTGCAAATAGACTTGCGTGTACGTCAACAATCTTTGGCTTGCTGTGGCTATGATCATGGGAGTGATCGTGAGAATGGTCAGAAGGGCTTGGGCAACCGCATGTATCACACATTGTTCAACCTCATTAATATGATTAGTAGCAAATCTTCAAGTATATCAGGGTAAAGTGACAGAGCAACAGTACTGCAATGCTCTATGCACTGTAAAAATTTAAACGAAGCAATCTATTCCATTTCCACCTGGAGCAATATCAGGTCTTCTCCCCCGGTTGGGATAAGAAGCAGGTCGCCGCATTTTGGGCACTCTTCAGGGCGCGGGCCTGCGATGACTTCAATATGTCCGCAGTCTGTGCATTTATACTCAACATCGGGAATCTTGACGATGAGTTTGGCACCTTTAAACATCGGGTCATCGGCTGAAAGAATTTCAAAACCAAACTGAAATGAATCAAGTACAACCCCGCAGAGCGGACCGATTTCCATGGTCACAGATGTTATTTGGGTGGCCTTGTTTTCTCCGGCCAGGTCTTTTAGTTGCTGAAAAAGTCCCTGTACAAGCGATATCTCGTGCATGGTAGATCCAGCTATTGTTTTTTAGTATAGGTAACCCCGAGGTCAGTCAACCTGCCAAGGATCATTTCTGCGACTTCAACTTTTCGTGCTTCGACCACCTCAGAGAGCTCAATGCCCTCTTCAAGAGTCTTTGGGATGACCGTGTAAAACTCAATGTCACCGGGCATGGCTCCTCGGAGTTTTGAGACTTCCAGTATCTCGAGCAATCCAAGTTGATGGGGTGACATCCGTAACTGGAAATTTCCAGCCTTTACGTCGTTGATATCAAAGTAGTGAAAGGAGCCGGGCTCGCCATCGATATCGACAACATCGATGACAAAAACCGGGTCGCATTCTTCAAAAAAAGGAGCCATGAAAATGCCGGCTGTACCAACATCTTGAATGTCTACATTATCAGGGAAATCATAGTTTTCCTGGAGGTAGTGTACAACGTGAACTCCAAAACCTTCATCCATGAGGATGTAGTTACCAATACCGGCAATACCAATTCTTTTTTCTTCAGTCATGTTGTGTACCTTAACATATTCTGGGCAGGGGCATACCGTGCAGGGGAGTGACAACCCTGGCGCCTCCAACCGGTGTATTTATGATGACTCTTCCGGCTTTTCCGGCGACCAACTTTCCAATTATTGCGGCTTCTTTACCTTCACCCGTGGCCTGCATAATTTTCAGGGCTTCTTCAGCCTTGTCACCAGCCACTATGACGAGACACTTTCCTTCATTGGCAAGGTAGAGTGGCTCGAGACCGAGCAGCTCACATGCCGCATTGACCTGTGGGCGCACCGGTAGAGCCTGATCATCGAGTTCTATGGAGAGGCCGCTGTTTTCTGCGATTTCATTGAGTGTAGAAGCAACGCCTCCCCGGGTAGGATCACGAAGGGTGTGTACTGAACCAGGCAATTCTGTAAGGAGTTTCTCCACAAGTTTATGCAGAGCCATGGTGTCACTTTGAAGGTCTCCTTGAACGGCTATACCAGCTCTTCTGGTCATGATGGTAATGCCGTGGTCCCCCATGGTGCCCGATAAAATGACCGCGTCACCTTCTTTTGCATATTTTGAAGAAATATCGATGCCGTCAGGGACAAAGCCGATGCCAGAGGTGTTGATAAAGATCTTATCTCCCTTGCCCCTGGGTACAACCTTGGTGTCACCTGTGACGATATAGACGCCGGCTTCTTTGCAGGCCTCGGCAATGGAGATGATAACCCTTTCTAAATCATCTAAGAGCAGTCCTTCTTCTAAAATGAGGCCAAGGCTCAAGGCGTGGGGCTGGGCACCTCGCATGGCGAGATCGTTAATGGTGCCATGGACGGCAAGTTTTCCGATGTCGCCACCTGGAAAAAATATCGGGTCCACCACATAACTATCTGTTGTAAAAGCAATCCTACCTCCATTGTTTTCAAGAATGGCACTGTCTTCAAGGGAGTTAAGTATGGGATTATCAAGGTGCTTTAGGAACAGGTCGCTGATCAGTTCCTGGCTTGCAAGGCCTCCGCTACCGTGGTCAAGCAATATCATTTTATCTGACATATGAGAGAAAACCTCTATGGGAGTTCGTGGGGAGTCTTAAGAAAAATTGCATCAGTGATATCTGTCTATAGGTCCCTGCCGTATTTATGGTAGGCGGCGCAGGTTCCTTCGCTGGAGACCATGCATGGGCCGATAGGGGTTGCTGGAGTGCAGCGACTATCAAAAAGTGGACACTCATTTGGTGTCTGTTTGCCTTTGAGGATCTCACCACAGAGGCAACCCTTAGGTTCCTTTGATTCAGGTAGAGAAATGTCGAGGCGGAACTCTGCGTCAAATTCCTTATATTTTTCTCGAATCTTTAAACCGCTTTTGGGGATTGAGCCCAGGCCTCTCCAATCCATGTCAACAGGCTCAAATATCTCTGTGACCATATTGTTTGCCCTGGCGTTACCTTCCCATGCAACTGCACGGGGGTAGACATTTTCAACTTTGATTTCCCCTGATCCGACCTGTCGTGCAAGAAGGATGAGTGCTTTAAGCAGATCGGCGGTCTCAAAGCCTCCGACAACGCAGGCAAGGTCATATTGCTTTGCCATTGGTTCCCAGGCTCCTGCACCAATAATGGATGAGACGTGGCCAGGGCAGAGCAGCCCGTCAATCTTAAGGCTTGGGTCGTTAAGGAGTGCCTCCATGGGGGCGGGCATGGTCTTCTGGGTCGCAAAAACACAGAAGTTGTCTACATTTTGATTTTTGGCGGCAAGTATTGTGGCTGCAATTCCAGGAGTTGTGGTTTCAAAGCCAACGCCTAAAAACACTACAAGCTCATCCGGGTTGTTTTTTGCAATCTCAAGAGCGTCCATGGGGGAGTAGACAATGTCCACTTTAGCACCCCGTGAGCTAGCTTCAGCAAGGGAACCTGCACTTCCAGGGACCCTGAAAAGGTCGCCAAAGATCGTGACGTGTACTCCGGGGATATCGGCCATGGCGATAAAGGCATCCATATGGGATGCAGACGTTACGCAGACAGGGCAGCCGGGGCCGGAAACAAGCTTCATGCCATCGGGCAGAATAGAACGCAGACCGTTACGGAAGATGGCCATGGTGTGGGAACCGCACACCTCCATGACAGTAAGAGGTTTCGTAACAGCTTTTTTCAGCTCTTCAACCAGGGGCAGAGCAAGAGTGCTGTCGCGGTATTCATCAAGGTGTTTCATTCGTTCCCTCTAAGAAAGCAGCTCATTTGGGGTGTTTTCTGCGAGTTCTCGAAGAAGAGCAATATTTTTCAGAGCCTCTTCCTCAACGAGAGAATGAATGGCAAAACCAGCATGGATAATGACGTAGTCGCCAACTGCTGGCCAGTAATCGATGATATCTAGTCTAACGTCCCGACTAATACCATCCGCATCAACGGTTGCAATTTGATTAGTGGTGAAATCGTCAGGATCACCCTGAACGGCGGTTACTTTCATCGGAATTGCGAGACACATGACGCAGACCTCCTATAATTGTCTGACCTATGGAAATGGCACCGTCATTAATCGGCAGCCAGTTTCCTGTAAAAACTTCCAGGCCTTTTTGTTGAAGAAAATACATAAAGCCTTCTAATAGCAGGCTGTTTTGCATACAGCCTCCAGAAAGCACAACCTGTTGAATTCCTGTCTCTTTGGAGAGGGTCTCAATAAGTTGACTCACACTTGTAAGAAGCATGAGGTGAAAGTCGAGCGCAATTGACGCAACATCCTTTTCTTGCTGCACTCTATCCAGAAGCAGTTTAACAAATTCTGCTGAACTAATCTCCCACTTTCCGTCCTTGCGACGCAAGATTTGGTCATTATTTATGGGCAGGTTGTGCGCTTCAAGTTCTGGCCAATAGGTAGATTTGGCGGTTTTTGCCAATGCTTCCAGTTCCATAGCCGCCTGGCCTTCATAGCTTAGACTATGACAGATGCCAAGAAGACTGGCAACACTGTCAAAAAGTCTACCGCAGCTTGAGGTGAGTGGGCAGTTAAAACCATTTTCAAGCATTGAGCTGATGACATTGACAGTCGCAGGGTCAAGGTGTTTGAGGGTTGCTGGTAACTTCTCAGCTGTTATCCCGTCTTTACCATAAACTGTATAGAGTGCGGAGATTGCCATGCGCCATGGTTCCGCGGCAGCTGCGTCACCACCGGGCATAGGTAGTTGACTGAGATGACCCAGTCGCTCAAAGTCAACCAAACTCGTCTTAAGTATTTCGCCGCCCCACAGCGTTCCATCACCTCCAAGGCCTACGCCATCTAGTACTATGGCTAAAACAGGTTCAGTGAGGCTGTGTTCTGCCATCACGGCCACTGCGTGGGCGTGATGGTGTTGAACGGGATAGACTGGAAGGCCTAAGCTTTTTGCATAGAGAGTAGAGGGGTAGTCCGGATGGAGGTCACAGGCCACAGCCTCGGGCTTGATCTGATACAGCCGTTGTAAATGTTCTATTGATTCCTGGTAGAACTCAGTGGTTTCCAGATTGTCCAGATCTCCAATATATTGACTGGGAAATATGTTGCTTCCCTTAGAAAAACTAAAGGTGTTTTTGAGCCCCGCCCCGCAACCAAGTATCTGGGGGAGTTCCATGTCGATACTAATTTTTGCAGGAGCATAGCCCCGTGCACGTCTTAAAATGATTTGCAGGTCATCTACATTTTTAACAACAGAGTCGTCAACTCGTGTAAGGATCTCTCGATTATGGAGCAGAAAATTATCAGCAAGATGACCGAGTCGCTGGATAGCTTCGTCATTTTTGGTGCAGATCGGGGTGCCACTCATGTTGCCTGACGTCATAACCAGGGCTTTGGGGCAATCTTTATGTGCAAAGAGAAGGTGGTGGAGTGGCGTGTAGGGGAGCATGACACCAAGTTCTTCTATGCAGGGCGCAATATTGTTTGCAAGCAGGCTGTCCTGATTACGTTTGAGTAGAACGATGGGGTGTTCAAATGACTGCAAGAGTTTCGCATCATTGTCACTAACATGACAGAGCTGCCGTGCCGTCTCAAGGTTTGCTACCATGATGGCAAGGGGTTTGTCGGGTCTATTCTTTTTAGAGCGTAAATGAGCCACTGCATCATATGAACAGCCGTTAACGCAGAGATGAAAGCCTCCAAGTCCACGAATTGCGATGATCTTACCACTACCAATGCCTTGCACTGCGTCCTCAATTGCATCTAAGGACTCTATCTGAACTCCTTTTGAATTGTGGAAGGTAATGCTAGGGCCGCATACTGGACAGGCGTTTGGCTGGGCGTGAAAGCGTCTGTTGGTTGGGTCGTTGTATTCTCTGTTGCAATCCTCACACATCGGGAAGACCTGCATGGAGGTTTCCTTTCTGTCATATGGGATGCTTTTGATTATGGTATACCTGGGGCCGCAGTTGGTGCAGTTGATAAATGGGTAGTGAAATCTTCTGTTATCAGGATTGAAAAGTTCTGAAAGGCAGTCACTGCACAGGTTAATATCTGGTGGAATTGCGGTGTTTGCTATGTTTTGGTTATTGCTGGTTAGAATAGAAAATTCCGAGGTGTTAAACTCTTCTTGTGTGGGTCTGGACTCGACGGAGTCGATAACGGCAAGAGGTGGAGCTTCTTCAGTGATTGCGCAGGTAAAAGTGTGAAGAGTGGACTCCTCACCCAGGGCATGGATGCGAACGCCTGCACCGGTATTGATAACACTTCCGACAATATTAAGGCGCAAGGCTAAGTTGTAGATAAAAGGTCGAAATCCTACGCCCTGGACTGTGCCCTGGACGAGGATTTCGACTCTACACTGCTTATGATTTGTGGGTAAACTTGACACCGGTAAATATAGAGGAAATTAATCCCTCAGGTGATTTAGCGTCATTCCATATGCAGAGATACAGATGGATGATCACAAATATCATAAACCACCACATAAGTAAGTGATGTAAGTAACGCGCAGCTTGCTGGCTGCCAAAAAGCGCAAGCCCCCAACCTTCCCAGAAAGGTATTTCAGGGAAGAGCATGAAAAAGCCGCTGATGATCATGACTACAGCCACTAGGAAAGTGAACAGGTAAGACAAGCCGGCCAGGATGTTGTGGCCGAGTCGTTCATCATGTTCTTCGCTGATGTAGCTGTATTGGAGCAAAGTCATTTTCAGGTTGTTCAGATTTCTCTTGTTGATCGGCAGGATGTCCCAGATACGTTCCTGGGGATTACCGAAAAAGTAGAGAAAAAGTCTGATCATCACTGCACCAGAAAAGGTGTACGCTGCTATGTAATGAATATAGCGCATATACGCCATTGGGAAGCTTGCACTGCCCTCTATCATGGTGTTGGTCCAAGGATTGTTGATGTAAAAACCCGTGGTTACAAGAAACACAATAGAGAGAGCAAACATCCAGTGAAACAGCCGGAGTAGTATGCTCCAGCACTGTTGTTTTTCAAATGTTGCCATTCTAGTTACCTCCTTTGGTATGAACCAAAAAGAAAAGATTGAAGTTATTGTAAACAGCTCGTTACATCGCCTTTACTTTAACTACTTCTTTCCCTTCAGGGTCGAGCATGTGGACGGCACAGGCAATACAAGGGTCAAATGAGTGAATAGTACGCAGTACCTCAAGAGGTCTTTCCGGATCAGCAACAGGGTTGCCCATAAGCGAAGCCTCGTATGGCCCAAGCTGTCCTTCTGCATCACGTGGACCTGCATTCCAGGTTGAAGGAACAACACACTGGTAATTTTTGATCTTGCCATCCTGGATAACGATCCAGTGTGACAGGAGACCGCGAGGAGCCTCATGGACACCAACACCGCGCTGCTCTCCCTTAGGAAATACAGGTGGGTTGAAGATCTCATAGTCACCGGAGCCAATGTTGTTCACGAGTAGATCCCAATGCTTGAGCGCAAGATCAGCCATCATTCCGGCACGAACTGCACGGGCTGCATGACGACCAATGGTTCCATGGAGGATTTCAGGACCAACCTTAACACCAGCAACTGAGCTGACACGGCCAAGGAAGTCATCAACACTTTTAACGGTCATATCATGACCCTGGGCATAACCTACAACCATCTGGGCAAGAGGACCAACCTGCATTGGTTTACCCTGGAAGCGTGGAGCCTTGAGCCAGGTGTAACGGCCTTCATCTTCAAAGTCAGTGTACTTAGGATCAGTGGATGATTCCCAAGGATGCTTGGACCAGTCTCCATCGTACCAGGCTCTTGCGATGGACTCTTCCACATTTTCCTTAAAGTATGGATCAGCATGAATATCAATGTTCTTGATGGTGCTGAGGTCGCCACCCATGACGGTACCGCCAGGAAGATCAGCTTTAGTAGCTGCTGCATCGAGGAACATATCAGGAGCTGCGAGGTAGTTAGTGACACCAGCGCCGTATGGAATCCAGTCTGCGTAGAGAGCGCCAACTGCAACGACATCGGTCATGTATACCATCTTAACGAAGTCACGAACCTCTTCGATAAGCTGCTTAACCCAGTAGAGACGTTCCATGGTAACTGCAGTCTCGTTTTCAGGGTTGAGGTTGGTGGTCACACCACCAACTGAAAGATTCTGAACATGCGGGTTTTTACCACCAAGGATCGCTAGAGCCTGAGTTGCCTTACGCTGGTAATCAAGGGCTTCAAGGTAATGAGATACAGCCATGAGGTTTGCCTCAGGTGGCAGTTTCATGGCTGAGTGACCCCAGTATGCATTGTTGAATGGTCCAAGCTGGCCGCTTGCAACCAGAGTCTTGACCTTATCTTTTACTGCAGCAAAACGCTTAGGGCTGTTACCAGTCCAGTCAGAAAGACTATCAGCAAGTTTTGCAGTAGCTACAGGGTCAGCATCAAGGGCGGAAACAACATCAACCCAGTCAAGTGCAGACAGTGCGTAAAAGTGGACGATATGATCCTGCAGACAATGAATGGACTGAACCATGTTACGCACGAGCTGGGCGTTGAGTGGAATCTGTAGTCCAAGTGCGTCTTCAACTGCGCGAACAGAAGCAAGGGCGTGAACGGTGGTACATACACCACAGATACGCTGAACAAAAAGCCATGCATCCCGAGGATCGCGGCCTTTTAAAATGTTTTCCAAGCCGCGGTACATCTGTCCCGAAGACCAGGCCTTGGTGATCTGACCACCATCAACTTCAACGTCTACTCTTAGGTGACCTTCGATCCTGGTGATCGGATCAATGGTAATTCTTTGAGCCATTTGTGAAACCTCCATATAAATTTAGATTACCAGGTGTGAGAGTATTACATCTCCTTACCGGTAAGCGTATGCAAATGATAATGTGTAAAGGGGTGAATCAATTAAGCTTCAGTATCTTCTTTTTTCTTCCCTTTAATTAAACTTTTACCAATACCTACAGCAGCATGGATACCGATACCGGCAGCGGTTGCAGCCAGAATAGTTTTTCCAACTTTATCAGCATTTTCAACAATGCCTGTAGCAGGGATTTTTACCATTGGCAGTCTCTCATAAAATGGAGTCATAGTGTCCCAGAACCCTGGCTCAGTACAGCCAATACAACCATGCCCAACACTTACAGGCCAAACATCTACGTCGTTAAAACGAACGACCGGGCAGTTGGAGAATGTCTCAGGTCCCTTACAGCCAACCTTGTAGAGGCAGTAGCCAAGCTTATGGAACTCATCGCCAAATTCTTCAACAAAGCGACCTTCGTCAAAGTGAGCACGTCTTTCGCAATGGTCATGTATCCTACGACCGTAAGCAAATAGTGGGCGGTTGAGGTTATCAAGAGCCGGCAGTCTCTTGAAAGTCAAATAGTGGAGAATGGTTCCAAGAAAGGATATTGGGTTGGGCGGACAGCCTGGAATGTTCACAATAGGCTTGTCACTGACGAGATCCTGAACGCCTACAGCACCGGTTGGGTTTGGTGCAGCAGCCTGAACTCCACCAAAGGTGGCACAGGTTCCAATTGCAATAATAGCAGAAGCCTTAGGAGCCACTTCAGCCAGAATGTCCATTGCCGTTTTTCCAGCTATTTTGCAGTAGATACCATTGTCTTTTGTTGGGATTGCGCCTTCCACAACAAGAATGAATGGGTGATTGTCTACTGTGTCATGCAGGTTATGCTCTGCCTGATGACCAGCTGCTGCCATGATGGTTTCGTGGTAGTCAAGTGAGATGACATCAAGTATCAATCTGGCAAGATCAGGGTGGGAGGAACGGAGTAAACTTTCCGTACATCCAGTACATTCTTGAAAATGCAACCAGATAACTCTGGGCCTTTCTGCTGTTGCAGCCGCTTCAACCAGCTTGGGAATCATTGCATCGGATAATCCCAATGCAGCTGCAGCCATTGTGCAGCCTTTAAGGAATCCGCGCCGATCAAGCTGCGGGTCCAGATTACTTTTAACTGTGTCTGCCATATCAACCTCCTATTGCTGTGTGACAACAAGTGTGCGCCAGTGCGCGATTAGTTCGACGTGCAGTGCCGAAAACAAAAAAAACTAAACTACTCATAATATTAAAAAGCCCATGGGCTTTGTGGGTTACATAGCGCGGTGCCCAAAAGGTACCAATGTTTTTTTGACAAATAAATGGGGTTGATGAAGGCTGTTGTTTGTGTATTTCCTGCCTTATCAGGTGGTTGTGCTTAGATTCTTCTTTGTCTTTTGCTGGGGTGTGACCTGTTTTAATGCTGTATTGGTATGCCGGTTCTACCCGGAAACAGAGGGGGCAATTGTTGGAACTAGGGTGGTTGGTGCTGGGACAACCCTTTAATTGAGCGGGTTGCCTGTAATGGATCTTTTCAGCCATTGTGCAAAGAGTGCGTCAATAAAAAGTGTAAGAGCGGCGGTTTGCTTGTGCAAAAACGCCACATGAGTCAAAAAGTCTGGTAAAAATACCACCATCACCCTGCTAAAGCAACAATATTTTAAAGATGTTGGGGTGGGTGTGCATGCTGTTGGGCTGGGGGCTTGTTTTGGTGAGTGGCAGCCTGCAGAGAATGCCTGTCAATCTGAACGGGTCGGGGTGGGGTTGTGCGGGATGTGCGTGTGACTATTTTGTGGTTATTTGAAAGGACCTCTGAAAGATATTATTTGCGCAGGCCAAAGATGCCGCCTTTGGTGTTTTTTAAGATAACAGGTTTTGGGGAGCTGGCCGGGGCTGTTGTGCTATTCTCTGGAATTAAGGGTAGTGAGGATTCTGAGGATTCTGAGGATTCTGAGGGTGCTGAGGAGACAGGTATCTGGACCGGTTTGTTGGATATGTGCTGTAATTCAATGGGAATACCCATTGCTGCACTTTGGTAACACTGGTAAAAAAGTTTTGTTCTCTTGAAATAACTCTTCTTTTTTAACCACTTTGGCCAGTTATTATTATGCTCTTGGTGAATGAGCTGAGCAAGGTTAATCAGCAGATTGACGACTTCCTGGCGTAATGATTTCCTTAGATTAAGATGGGTGCCGATTCCCTGGTCGATGTCCTGGCGGATCTGCTTTGCCAGTTGAAACAGGGCGCCGCCCTTGCGGTATGTACTGTATAGCTGGTAGCGGGATTCTGCAAAAGGCACAAGGATAAGGCCGATGTGAAAAAAATCTCGCTGTCTGTGGATAGTGTTGGCCTGGCAGAGTCCATTAAGGGAGTCAATTGCGCCAAATAGCTTTCCAAGGAGTTCGCGCTGGGTCTCACTGTCCTTGCTCTTAGGGCTAAAGATTTTTTTGTAAAACGGAAACAGCGAGTAAAATAGACCTGAATCCAGGGCGAGGTGGAACCATGGCTCCGAAGCCTCGCTGTACAGGTCTTTTATTAACTCATCTCTGAGTCTTGATGGCGGGCAAAGGGTAAGTTTAGGTGCATTGTCACGTATGGCACGCCAGCTGAGTTTGTCGATTTTGAAATCGTTGCGGGCCGCATGACGAATAGCTCGAAGCATCCGGACAGGGTCGCGGTTTAACCGCTTATCCGGATCACCCACTATGCGAATAATCGAACGGTCAAGGTCCTTACTTCCCTCCACATAGTCTATGATTGTACGGTTTTGGATCTCATAAAAAAGAGAGTTAATGGTCAAATCTCTTCTTCTCGCATCTTCATGAAGGGTTCCGAAGGTGTTATTGGGTGCAAGAACAGCTTCCGGTCCGTCTATGTCAAATTCGGAAAGAGACCTGAGTGTACTCACCTCTATGGCTTTTCCACCTTTGAAAAATATCTGAACAAGACGAAAGCGTCTGCCGATGGTATTGCTATGGGGGAAGAGTTTCCGGAGTTGTCCTGGCCTTGCATCTGTACTGATATCAAAGTCTTTGGGCTTTTTTCCTAAGTAGAGATCACGCACTCCTCCACCTACAAGGTAACCGGCAAAACCTGCATTTTTAAGTTTACGCAGGACGTAGAGTGCGTCCTTGTCGATCATGTTGTTTGTGATCGGATGCTGGTCTGGTGTAATGATAACGGGAGTGCAGTTCACATCGAGTGTGTCCTGCACTTCGTTTGGAGTGGTGTCTTGATTCATTGTGGGGGCTGTTATACGACTGGGCTAAAGCCTTTGCCCTCTCGGTAAACAGACTCAGCCTGTTCTTTGAATCGCTTGAATATTTCAGCAACTGGAAGGATGCTGTCCATTTTAAAGGTGTTTTCACCGGAAAAGATAAGCCCATCTTTAGTGTTTCCCTCTTTAGCTAGCATCAACCGCTCGTTAATGCAGTAGTGATGGTTACACTTTTTCAGGCAGAGGTGGGGGCATTTTTTGGTGCTGACATCTTCGCCAGCATTCATTCCCTTTACAAATGGATTGTTCAGGGCCCGTCCCGGCATTCCCACAGGGGATGAGGTGAGAACAATATCTTCTTTTTGGGCATCTAAAAATGCCTGTTTATACTTGTCCGACACATCGCACTCTTCACTGAGGACAAACCTGGATGCAATCTGTACTCCGTCTGCGCCGTACTTGTCCATCATTTCGGCCATTTCATAGCCATTGGTGATGCCGCCGGCAGCGATGAGCGGGATTTTTTTGATAGCTTTTCGAATTGCAGGGAAAATTTCGCGCAGTGGTTTGTCTGTGCCAAGGTGACCGCCGGCCTCTTTGGCCTCTACAATCACAGCAGCAGCGCCAAGTTTTTCTGCCATCTTTGCAAGTGCTGGTGAGCTGACGATCATGACGATGGGGGTGTTATGTTCCTTGCCGATTTTGAAAATATCACGGGAAAAACCGGCTCCGGTGACTATCATATCAACGCCAGCATCAACTGAAGTCATGACGAGATTGTAGAAATCTTTCATGGCATACATGATATTGACAGCAATGATTCCATCCGTTGCTGCTTTGGCCTTTTTAATGTCTTCGTGGAGCTCTTCTAGTGGAAGACCGGATCCACCAATTATGCCTATGCCACCAGCCTCTGCAACCGGAATGGCCAGTGAAGAGGTGGAAACACGAATTGACATCCCACCCTGAAGGAGTGGAAAAGTAGCTTTAAGGTTAGCTATGTTAAGCGAGGGTAACTTCATAAAAATGCAACTCCTTAGTACCTCACTCAGGAAAACCTGTCATAAAAAACGGGTAGGGTAGACACCGAGAAACTGAGTTGAGGTAAAATCATTGTTTCGAGTAATTCACAAGGTACTTATCCCGTTTATCGGGGTTAGTAAATAATAAAAGCAATAGAGTTGAGATAATGCATCTCTTCCGGCGGTTTGTCAAGAATTCTCTAAATCTCACAAGATGGCCTGTTGTAAGGTGTTTGTTGGGATATCTCGCTGTTATGGCGTCGTTAGTCAGTGCTGGTTGCAGGTAAAAAATCGTGTCCTGCTTGACAAAATCATATAATTGCGGTTAAATTCAGGGTTTTTGATTAAAAATATTGTCTCATTTCATATATATAAATTGGAGAAAGGTTTGAAGATCAAGGCCCTGAAAGGGTTTAAAGATATCGTTCCCGGTGACGTTGAGTTGTGGCAGTCCCTGGAAAAGACAGCACGTGGCATATTTGAAAGGTTTAATTTCTCTGAGATTCGTATGCCGATTCTCGAAGAAACGCAGTTGTTCGCACGATCTATTGGTGAAGCCACTGACATTGTCGAAAAGGAGATGTATACCTTTGTCGATAAGCAGGTCACCATGCGACCTGAGGCGACCGCTTCTCTGTTGCGTGCCTATATTGAACATGGTCTCTATGTGCAGAAACCGGTTCAGCGATTATTTACAATCGGTCCCATGTTTCGCCATGAGCGTCCTCAGAAAGGCCGATTGCGTCAGTTCCATCAACTTGATGTCGAGGTACTGGGCTCAGAAAGCCCAAGGGTTGATGCTGAACTTATGGCCATGGGCGATATGCTGTTTACTGAGCTTGGTATAGGTGTCAGTCTTGAAATAAATTCTTTGGGTTGCCCCAAGTGCAGACCTGGATACCGAGCAGTTCTGATAGAATATATTAACGAACGTATCGATGCTCTATGCAGTGACTGTAAGAGAAGAAGTGAGACCAATCCTCTACGTGTCCTTGACTGTAAGGTCCCAACCTGCCGGGAACAGATAGGTGATGCCCCCTCTATCCTTGAGCATCTCTGTGGGGATTGCAGCGATCACTTTAATGCTGTGCAAAGTAACCTGACTGATCTTGGAGTGGAGTTTACACTTAATAAATTCATGGTTCGTGGTCTTGATTATTACTGTCGAACCACCTTTGAATTTATCACCGCAGATCTTGGTGCTCAGGCCGCAGTAGCTGCCGGTGGTCGATATGACGGTCTGGTTGAGACCCTCGGTGGACCTAAGGACAGTCCCGGTATCGGTTTTGCCATGGGAATGGAGAGAATTGTCCTCCTTATTCAACAGAAGCAGGCAGCATTAGAGCCTGCTACCGTTGATCTTTTTATAGCAGGAATTGGTGAGGCTGGAAGTCGTACTGGATTTGCCCTTGGACATGGACTCAGGAAACAGGGTTTTTCTGTTGCCATGGATCACGAAGGTAGAAGTCTTAAGGCCCAGATGAAACAGGCCAATAAGGCCTTTGCAAAACATACTCTTATCATTGGCGATGCCGAACTTGAAGCAGAGTCCGGTGTTTTGAGAAACATGCGGGACCGTGACGCTGAGCAACAAAATGTTGCACTCACTGTCGAAGCTGTCACTGCCGCAATCGGATAAAACAACCCCGGTGAACGGGATAAGTACCTTCACGAAATTATTCTAAAAAAACAAGACATAAATTTCTAAGGTACTAATATACTTATTCTCTGTTCTTTAAGTCGCCTTGATGGGTTGGGGCGAGTGCTGATACCAATAAGCAGAGAGAAAATTCAACATACGTAAACATCATGGAATCAATGGGAAAATTAAGCCGGACTCATTTTTGTAATGACCTCGGTAAAGAAAATATCGGTGAAGAAGTAACACTGATGGGCTGGGTACTCCGCAGGCGTGACCACGGAGGTGTAATTTTTATCGATCTAAGAGATCGCGATGGTATCACCCAGATAGTGTTTAATCCGGAAATAAACCCTGAAGTCCATGAAAAGGCGCATCAGATTCGCAGTGAGTGGGTTCTTGCCGTTAAAGGTAAGGTTGAAGCGCGTCCAGGAGATATGGCGAATCCAAAGCTTAATACGGGTGCCATTGAAGTACTTGTTGACGAGCTGAGAATCCTGAATTCCAGTGAAACGCCTCCGTTCCCACTCGATGAAGAAACAGAGATATCTGATAATCTAAGATTACAGTATCGCTATCTTGATCTTAGAAGACCTGAGATGGCGTCAAATCTCGTTATGCGTCACAAGGCGGTAATGACCGTGCGTAACTATCTCAACGATGCTGGATTTCTCGATATTGAGACTCCAATGCTCACACGGTCTACCCCTGAAGGTGCCCGTGACTATCTGGTGCCAAGCCGTGTTAATGCCGGTAAGTTCTATGCCTTGCCCCAGTCTCCCCAACTGTTCAAGCAGTTACTGATGATCGCTGGAATGGACAAGTATTATCAGATTGTTAAATGCTTCCGTGATGAAGATCTTCGCGCAGACAGACAACCAGAGTTCACCCAGATAGATATGGAGCTGAGCTTTGTTGACGAAGAGCAGATCATGGCTCTTAACGAAGGTATGATAGCACGTCTTTTTAAAGATACTCTAGATATCGACCTCACTCCTCCTTTTGATCGCATCACCTTTGATGAGTCCATGAGGAGATTTGGAACAGATCGTCCCGATGTTCGTTTTGGTATGGAGCTTGTGGATCTTACCTCAATTGCCGCAAATTGTGGGTTTAAGGTTTTCCGCGCTATTGCCGATCAGGGCGGTTCTGTCCGCGCTATTAATGCAAAGGGATGTGCGACTTTTTCCAGAAAAGAACTTGATGTACTCACCGACTGGGTTACCCAGTTTGGTGCTAAAGGTCTTGCCTGGGTTAAGATGAAGGCAGATGGAGAGTGGCAGTCACCCATCGCCAAATTTTTCACCGATGATGAACGCGCAGCAATAACAAAAGAAGCAGATGCAGAAGAAGGCGATCTCCTCTTTTTTGGTGCAGACAGTTCAAAAGTCGTTTTTCAGGTACTTTCAGAGTTGCGTGTTGAATTGGCAAGACGCCTTGACCTCCTGAAAAAAGATGATTTCAAATTCACCTGGGTAACTGACTTTCCTCTCGTTGAGTATGACGAGAAGGATAAACGCTACCAGGCGCTGCATCACCCGTTTACCGCGCCCAAAGAAGAGGATATTGAAAAGCTCGATACTGATCCTGGCAAGGTGTACTCCCGTGCCTACGATCTCGTGCTTAACGGTACTGAAATTGGTGGTGGCTCCATACGTATTCATCAGAAAGATCTTCAGGCTAAGGTCTTGGATGTTCTTGGAATTGGTGAAGAAGAGGCGGATGAGAAGTTTGGCTTCCTGCTTAAAGCCCTTGAGCTTGGTGCACCTCCCCATGGTGGTTTAGCCTTCGGTCTTGACCGTCTGCTTATGATCATCACCGGAAGTGATTCTATTCGTAATGTCATCGCCTTTCCTAAGACCCAGAAGGCGACCTGTCCACTGACTGAAGCCCCTGCATCAGTTGCCAGAAAGCAGCTGACAGAGCTTCATATCAGGCCCGACTGGAAAGAGTAATTGTTCAAGATTCTTTGAACTGTGTATTTTCTCCCCGCTTATCTTACGATATGCGGGGAGTTTTTTTTAGGCAAATAGTCACTGGGGTGTGTAGTGGAACTAACAATTCTTTCTATGGATGTCCTTGCATTTTTGTTTCTTGCAGCCTTTATAGCAGGCTTTTTGGATACGCTTGCCGGAGGTGGAGGGCTTATTGTACTGCCCGCTCTTATCATAAGTGGAATACCTCCACTTTTGGCCCTTGGTACCAATAAGCTACAGGGAACAATGGGCACAGCCACAGCAACTCTTATGATGCTGCGATCAAGGGCGGTTCGCCTACGGGATGTGAGGATGCCGATGCTTTATGCATTTTTAGGATCGGTTGCAGGTACCATTGCCGTGCAGTTTATTGATACCAGGGTTCTGGTGTTCGTCATTCCGCTGGTATTGCTGCTCATTGCCATCTATTTTATCCTCTCACCCCTTATGGCCTCAAAGAGAACAGAACCATTGCTGTCTAGATCGACGTATCAGAGAGTGGTTGTGCCGCTCATTGGTTGGTATGATGGTATGTTTGGTCCGGGAACGGGCTCTTTTTTTGCCCTCGCGGGGGTCTCTCTGCGGGCCAAAGGTCTGGTTGATGCCACTGCTGTTGCTAAAACGTTTAATTTTGCCACTAACATAGGTTCCCTCTGTATCTTTCTTATTGTTGGAAAGGTGATGTGGAGTGCTGGGCTTATCATGATGCTAGGCCAGGTTATGGGTGCCTGGGCTGGTTCTAAATGTCTTCTTAAAATTAACCCGGCACTGCTTAGGCTAGTGGTGGTTGTTATGTGTCTTGCTATGTTGTGTAAGTATTTATTAAGTTTGCATTAAGTATGGGCTGGATTGTAAATTGAGCCATTTGCAGGAGACTCTATAGATTTTAATAGCTTTAATAAAGGAAAACGAGTGTGAATAACGAAGAACAACTACGAGAACGAAGTGATAGCAGTTGTGAGCTGTGTGCAGCAAAGGATAATTTAGCTCTCTATGTCGTGGGGCCAGAGAATGCTGGTGCTGAACCGGAACTATTGCTCTGTTCTACCTGTATTGAACAGGTTGAGAGTAATGAGGCCCTTGATGAAAATCACTGGCGTTGTCTCAATGACAGCATGTGGAGTCAGGTTCCTGCAGTCCAGGTACTTGCCTGGAGGATGCTCACTCTTTTAGCGGATAAAGGATGGCCCCAGGATCTGCTTGATATGATGTACCTTGAAGACGACGTCCTGACCTGGGCAAAAGCGGGTTTGCCTGATGGTGGCGGTGATAGTGTGGTACATCGTGATTCAAACGGAACAACCCTTAGTGCTGGGGATTCAGTCACCCTCATTAAAGATCTTAATGTAAAGGGTGGAGGTTTTACCGCGAAAAGAGGAACCCTGGTAAAATCGATTTCTCTTGTGACTGACAATGCCGAGCATATTGAAGGGAAGGTGAGTGGACAACACATTGTGATTTTGACTAAATTTGTGAAAAAATCGAGCTGAAATTTTTCGATCTTTCCAAGAGGTCCTGATTATAAAGGGGTGAACCTTGAACAGGTTTCATCCCTTGTCTTTTTTCACCATAAAGGTGGTCATGAGGATACCGCTAAAGATGAGACAGATGGCCTGGATGTGATTGGTTGTAAGTGTTTCGCCTAAAAAAAGTACCGCGAGTATTGTACTGAAAACGGGCATGAGGTGGATAAATGGCCCGGCAATATTAGCGCCCAGCATAGTGACAGCACGGTTCCAGAAAATAAAAGCGAGGACCGAGGCAAAGAGCGCAACATAGCCTATTGTAATAAAAGTATGAGTGGAGATAACCATACTCTTGCCTGAATAGAGTTCAAGTATATAGAGCGGGCTTATTACTGTAAGGCCGACAATGACAATTCCGGTCTGGTAGGCAAAGGGATGCAACCCTTTGGGGTACCTTTTAAGGTTGGCTGAATAGAAGGCCCAGAAGATAGCAGCGATAAAAACCAGAACGTCACCCCTGTTAAAATGCAGTTCCATGAGCGTTGAAAGTTTGCCCTGGGAGATAATAAGTACAACTCCGCTCAGTGAGAGGCAGACGCCAAAAAATTGCCTGGGACTGAGTTTGTCATTGTACATCAGCCAGGAAATAACCACGATAATGACGGGTATACAAGAGTTGACGAGCACCGCATTGATGGCAGTTGTGGTCTGAATTGCGTAATAAATGAGGCTGTTAAAGCCTGCGACCCCAAACACTCCCTGGGTAATAATAAATTTTTTATGTTCGACTATCAGTTTACGCTCTGCGATCAGATGACGGAGTCCAAAGCAACTCAGGATAAGTAAAGCGACAGTCCAGCGCCAGAAAGAGAGAGACATGGGAGGAATCGCAGCGTGCATCCCACGGCTTAAAACAAAATTTCCTGACCAGAAAAGGGTTGTCAGTATGAGAAGGATATATGGCATCAGTTAGTACCTTACTCCAGAAAAGCTGTCATAAAAAACAAGAATCTCAGGAATTGAAGTGATTTTACTCTTCATCTTCTGCTGGTAGTTGAGCTTCACTGGCTGGGCGGATTGATCGGACCTTTGGCAGGTAGTCACTAAAGGTATCCCCATATATTTCCCAGATTGTAATAAAAAGAGCGGCAACGATGGGGCCGATGATGATGCCGAGGAGGCCAAACATCGAGAGTCCTCCAAGGGTTCCAAAGAGCACAAAGAGATCGTGCATCTCTGTGTCTTTGCCCACGAGTCGAGGTCTAACGAGGTTGTCGAGGTTGCCGGCAACAGCGCCGCAGAGTATGGCAAGAATAATGACACCGGAAAAATTGCCCATCAGAGCCAATATCACTAGTGCAGGGCCCCAGATTATAGCAGTTCCAACAGCAGGAACAATTGACATTACGGCCATAAGAGAGCCCCAGAAGACCGGGCCTTCAATTCCGGCAATGGCAAAGGCCACACCACATATGGATCCCTGGAGCAGGCCGATGATAAGTGTGCCCTTAAGGGTGGCCCTTGTTACAGAGGTGAATCTGTTGAGAAGGCGCAGTTCGTTGTGATCGTCAAGAGGCAGGAAATAGAGGATTTTTTTAAGCAGCACATCTCCCATGGTGAGGAAGTAGAACATCACATAGAGCATTATAATCGATGAAAAGACGGCGTTCATCGTTAGCTTGGTAAAACCGGAAACCGAGTCGATTAAAAAAGAAGAGACCGTACCAACCAATTCTCCTGCTTTCTGGATGATGATATCCCTGTAGGGGAGAATCTCCTGATAGTATGGAAACTTTTCAAGGTAGCTTGTGGCTATTGTGGGTTCCTGAATAAAGCTTTGCACCCAGGGGGTGACTGATTGGCCAATGGTAATTGCCTGGGTGATGACAATGGTAAATAGCAGAGAAAGGGGGGTGAGTACCAGGGTGACAATGGCAAAGACCGTGAGGATCGAGGCAACAGTCTCCCTGCCACCAAGCTTCTCTGTCAACTTAATATGCAGAGGTTTGACGGTTGCGGAGAACAGTCCTGCCATGAAAATTGCCATCAAAAACTGATGGATCATGGTGAGGAAGACCCCGGAGATGAGAACAACCAGGGTCACGAGAGTGATCTTGCTGATATTTTCTTTTTGTAGATTGGCCATGACAAATTGCCTTTATTTTTTCCTCTCTCAGCGTGCGGAGATTCGATTATTGTTGTTTGTCACTTTCTACAGGAGTCTCATCAACTACCATTTCAGCTGCATCGTCTGTCTGATTTTCTTCTGTTCCGATTTCCTCGACCATCTCTTCTGTATTTTCTTCAACGTCCTCGGCGATCGCCTCAGCTTCAGGCTGGGCTTCTATGGGCGGTTCATCTTCTTTTAATATAATGAGGTGAAGTTCTTTAGGGCCATGGGCACCGTGTACCAGGTGGGCCTCAATATCAGCAGTTTTAGAAGGTCCTGAGATAAAGACAAAGCTCTCCCGGGGATCAAGCTCTTTTAGAAGTGCGTATCCTTCTTCGAGATTGGCTACAAGGTTTTCACTTCTGGTAACAGCGATATGGATTGATGGTACCAGCGAAGTAGATCTGGGGCAGCCCGGTCCTGTCAGCTGCATAAGCGTTGCTGAGTCGGCGACACTTATGTCGGGGGCGGTGATGCCAATATAGGAGGCAATTGTTTTTTCCTTAACCTCTTCATCTCCGGGATATGCAGTGTGTACTGTGACTGATTCGCGATTAAAGCGTTGCCACAGTTTCATTGCAGCAATGTCAGGATGGGTGTGCTGTATGATATGCCTGTTATGGGAAAATTCGGGTCGCTTCGTGCGAATAAGCTCTACTACGACGTCTTCAGCCTCTTTCAGGGAATCCACAACATGAAGAGTAATATTGAGTCCTGCACAGTTGTCAGCCAACTGTTCTATGAGGAGTTCTTTTTCTGCATAGCTTCGGGACCTAATTGTACTAAGAAGGTCTTCCGTGTCAGTTGTGGTAAACAGTTCAGGGAAGGTACTCTTGGTACGTGAAGCCCCAGGATTAACTTTTAGAGCCCGGCGAAGATTTTTTAAAAAAGGAAATTCACTATTCATTGGTTTCCTCCTCGTTTGCAGCCGTTTGCGGCAGTTTGCTCTGTTGAACCTTATCTGCATACTTATCCTGCCAGATTTCTGAAAAGGTCCGTTTGGCAATAGGTGGCAGGTCACGATCGTCTGTCCAGCCCGCTGCAAGACCTGTCATTCTCTTAATCATATTGTTTTCGCCGATAAATGGTTTTTGCAAAAGACGGACAGTTTTAATCATACGCTTATATGCAGAGCTGTGTGAAATGGCTTTCTGCCATGCTGCATATACGTAGGACTCTGCCACATTATGCTGGCGCACATTCCAGTGATTATCACCATAGGCAAGTTTGTAGCGTAGAACACTGAGCATACGCGGAAGATCATTTTTCACAGGGCAGACATCAAGGCAGGCTCCACACAGTGTCTCACCCTTACAGAGGTCTGCGTGTTTATTGATGCCATCGAGCAGTGGGGTGACAACAGCGCCAATGGGCCCACAATATGTTGAGTTGTAGGCGTGTCCACCGATTTTGCCGTACACGGGGCAGATATTAAGACAGGCCCCGCAGCGCACACAGGCAAGAGCCTCTCTGAAATCCGTATCACCTAAGATCTTCGAGCGACCATTATCAATAATCACAAGATGAAACTCTTCCGGGCCATCCGGATCGCCTTGAGCCTTTGGCCCACCGGTGAAACTCACGTAGGTGGATAGTTTTTGCAGGGCGGCTCCACGGGTTATGAGTTGGATGGCCTCTCTCTGCTCATCCATGTTGGCCGCTACCCGCTCCATGCCCATAAGTGCCACATGCACCTTTGGCATGGTGGTTGCCATGCGAATGTTTCCTTCATTGGAGATAAGGCTGATCTGCCCGGTTTCGGCACAGGCCATATTGCAACCGGTGATACCCATATCTGCTGTGAGCAGTTCTTCCCGCAGCGCTTTTCTTGCAGCCATGGTGAGTTCGGGTGGATCAGTGGTTGGCTCGATGCCAAGCTTTTCAGTAAATAATTCTCCGATATCATTACGATCCATATGAATGCATGGGGCGATGATATGGGAAGGGGTATCTTCTGCAAGCTGGATAATATATTCGCCAAGATCCGTCTCAATGACTTCGATACCATCTGACTGCAGGGCGGGGTCAATATCAATTTCCATGGAGGTCATTGACTTACCCTTGACCACCTTTTTTACCTCGTTTTTCCGGGCAACATCTAAGGTGTAGTCAATGGCATCCTGGGCAGTTTCTGCAAAATAGACATGGCCTCCACGTTTTCGCACGTTTTCTGCAAGCTCAGCCAGGACAATGTCAAGATGTGCAAGGGTACGCATTCTGGCATCTTTAACGCGGTCTCTCATGGTCTGGTCTTCCATGTCTTCCCAGAGCTGCATGGCGCCTTTGCCAAATCGATCCTGAAGGTTGGTAAGGCTCTTTTGCAGGGTGGGGGAGGCGATTCCTTTTATGGAACCCTCGGTGTAAGCAGATTTTGTTTTCGGTTTCATGACTTACCTCCTGTGCTGGCTAGGAGTTCTGCAATATGCATAACTTTGACGTTTTCCCCACGTCTTGAGAGGCGGCCTTTAATGTTCATCAGGCAACTAATGTCACAACCGGTAACGACTTCTGCACCGGATGCAAGGATGTTTTCAATTTTGTCATCGACCATGGCAGTGGATATCTCAGGGTAGTTCATGGCAAAGGTGCCGCCAAAACCACAACAGGTGTCACTGTCTTTCATTTCTATGAATTCAAGTCCCTTTATATGACGAAGCAGGGTGCGGGGTTGCGAATTTATATTGAGACCTCTGGTCAGGTGACAGGAGTCATGGTAGGTGACTGAGCCGTTGAATTCTGAGCCTATGTTGGATAGATGCAGTTCATCCACAAGATATTGGGTTAATTCAAATGTTTTATCCCCAACGGCCCTGGCTCTTGCCAGCATTTCGCTATCATCTGCGAACAGTTCAGGATAGTGATGGCGAACCATATGAACGCAGGACCCTGACGGAGAAACGATCACATCTTCATGTTCAAAAATTTCGATAAACCTCTTTGCGGCAACAGCTGCGTCTTTTCGATACCCACTATTAAAGGCTGGCTGACCACAGCATGTTTGATCTGTGGGGTAGTCAAAGGGGATATTCAATTTTTGAAACACTGCGACCATGGCTTCCGCGGCTTCCGGAAACATGGAGTCGACGAGGCACTGTATAAAAAGGGAAACGTTTTTTCCTGCCATTAGTTCTCCTTGGTTTTCCTTGGTTAGAATGCAGTAATGGGACGGCTTATTATTGATATTCGCTTTCACCTTACCCTTGAAAATGGAATGTACACCATGAAGGGATGATCGGGGTATCTCTGCGATCATTTGTTAACGATATGCAATGGAGTTTGCACAATATGGCAAACTGGAAAGCGAAAAATATATATAACTTGAATGAAATCCCATAATCTTCTAGAAAGGTCAATAGGAATGTCGACCAATCTTAAAAAACAACAAATCTTGATTGATAAGGAGAAGATATGAAAAAGTTATTGTCCGGTTTTCTTGGTTGCGCCCTTTTGGGAATGACCTCTGTTGCCCTTGCCCAAACACCGCTCATTTCAGTGAATCAGTTTGTTGAACACCCCGCACTTAATGCTGTGCTTAAAGGGGTTAAGGATGATCTGAAAGAAAATGGTGTGGAGGTGAAGTATAAAGATTATAACGCGCATGGTAATATGGGGACAGCGGGGCAGATAGCGACTCAGATTGCCTCAGATTCCCCTGATCTTATTCTGGCAATTGCCACTCCAAGCGCCCAGGCCTGTGCCAAGGTATATGAAAAGGCTCCTCAGCTTGCTGAGACTCCAATGCTTTTTACAGCGATAACCGATCCCCTCGCAGCGGGTCTTGTGAAGAGTTATGAAAAGCCGGAAGCTAATATCACAGGTGTTTCAAACCAGATGCCCATGGACAAACACCTTGATATGGTCAAACGTTTTATCCCGGGAGTAAAACGCTTAGGTGTTCTTTATAATGCTGGTGAAGTGAATTCTGTCTCCAATGTAAAACGTCTCAAGGCAGCAGCGAAAGAGCGGAATATTACCATTGTGGATGGGCCGGTTACAAATTCAGCTGACGTTTTCCAGGCAACCCAGAGTCTTGTGGGTAAGGTTGATGCCATCTACGTGCCCACCGATAATACAGTGGTCTCGGCCTTTGAGGCGGTTGTGAAGATATGTGAGCGGACACAATTACCACTCTTTGCGGCAGATACTGATTCTGTAAAGCGGGGTGCCATTGCAGCCCTTGGTTTTGATTACTATCTCCATGGCAAGCAGACTGGAGCCATGGCAAGAAAACTGCTAGCCGGGGCAAAGCCTGGTGATTTACCAGTGGAGTTCCAGAAAGACCTTTCTTTTCACATCAATCCAAAAGCTGCAGAGCGTATGGGGCTAGTTGTTGATACGGCGATAATCGATTCAGCTGACACCATCCATGAGTAGTCAGCTGAAATGATGTGTACCGCATTTCTTTTATAGAGGTGGAAGTAAGCTATCTGGCTGGATATGCCTGCTTCCACTTTTCTGTTTGCAGCTTGTTGTAACTGGCAAGCGCCTTATAAAAGGCACCCACCGCCAGTTCTGCGCAGTGAAAGTGATCTTCCGGTAGTGTCTCCAGGTAATCCGCCACATTTTCAGGGGAAAGGTTCCAGCCATCCTGGACTGATCTCCCCTCCATGAGATAGGAAACCGTATTGCCGCAGGCCACTGTATTGCTGCAGCCGTTTACTGTAAAGGTCACCATCTGGATCTGATCTGCCCGGATTGAAAGAAACATGTTGATGGTGTCTCCACACTCTCCGGTTCGAGTTCCGTAGCCTTCAGGCTTTTCCAATTCCCCGTATCTCTCGGTACGGGTTGCCATCATCTGAAATTTATCTAACTGTTCTTCCATGTCTGTATCGTGTAGCCCCTCGTTTTTGGACGGGGGCTACTCTTGAGTTACTATTTATTATAAAAAATTAGTGAAAAAAACGGGTTAGCGTTCCGTAAGCGGCACAAATGTACGGGTAGTTTCCCCGGTATAGATCTGGCGCGGTCTGGAAATCCTCTGGTTATGATCATGGAGTTCCTTCCAGTTGGCAATCCAGCCGGGCATTCTGCCAATGGCGAACATCACGGTATACATATTAAGCGGTATACCGATGGCTCTTAAGAGTATGCCGGAGTAGAAATCTACATTTGGATAGAGGTTTCTCGAGACAAAGTAGTCGTCTTTTAAGGTCACTTCTTCAAGTTCAAGGGCAACGTCAAGCAGGTTATCTTGAATATTGAGAGCTGCAAGAACCTCATGGACCTGCTCTTTAAGGATGAGGGAGCGTGGATCAAAGTTTTTATAGACCCTGTGACCAAAGCCCATAAGCCTAAATGGGTCGTCTTTGTCTTTAGCCTTATCAAGATAGTATTGAATGGGGTGGCCTGACTGTTTTATATCTTCAAGCATTGCAATTACTGCAGCATTGGCACCACCATGTAATGGTCCCCAGAGTGCACATACACCAGCCGCAACAGAACTGAAAAGATTGGCCCTGGAACTACCCACAACCCGTACTGTTGAGGTTGAACAGTTCTGCTCATGGTCGGCGTGGAGGATCAAAAAGAGATTGAGCGCCCTGTCCACAACCGGTGACACCTCGTACTCCTGATACGGGTCGGAGTGCATCATATGCAGGAAGTTACCGCAGTAGGAGAGGTGCGGGTTTGGATGATTGATAGGCTTACCGGCAGCCATTCGGTAGGCAAAAGCCGCTATGGTTCTAACTTTTGAAAGAAGTAACGATGCTGTTCTGTCGAATTCCTCTCCTGTGGTTGGGACTTCAAGGACTTCCGGATGGAAACAGGAGACCAGGTTGAGCATGGCGGATAAAATTGCCATGGGTGGGGCTTCTTTTGGAAAACCAGAAAAGTGGTGCTCAAGGTTTGTGTGTAGAGGAGCGTGTTCTTTTAATCTGGATGAAAACGCCCGTAGCTCCACTGGTGTGGGAAGTTCTCCATATAAAATCAGGTAACAGGTTTCTGTAAATGATGACTTCTTAGCTACCTCTTCAATGGGATACCCTCTATATTTAAGGATGCCCTTGGCACCATCCACATAGGTAATAGATGAGTAGCAGGAACCGGTATTACCAAAGCCGGGATCCATTGTAATGATACCGCTT
Organism: Desulforhopalus glucosivorans; assembly: GCF_054397165.1. Classification (NCBI taxonomy): domain Bacteria; kingdom Pseudomonadati; phylum Thermodesulfobacteriota; class Desulfobulbia; order Desulfobulbales; family Desulfocapsaceae; genus Desulforhopalus; species Desulforhopalus glucosivorans. Next base: position 3,953,893 of record NZ_AP044854.1, on the reverse strand, counting down.
TCTGATCGTAGTTTTTGGATATCTATGCAGGTTTCGTTTTCAGACCCGGTAATAACATCAAATTCATAACTGTTTCCGCCAACATTCAGTGTTGCTTTTTCGCTCATGTAAGTACTCCTAGCAGATTTTGTACGCTATAACAGGGAGAAATGTTCCCACCTTATAGCCGATAGTTACTGTTACTTCGGATAGTTGATAGCTAGTTAATAATAGTAATCAATTAACTTATTGCAACGAACAAAAATGGTTGAAGCTAAGATGGACTGAACAATAATCTAAACCAATACAATGTGTCAGGTAAAAAAGACCCGGACAATAAATTATTGCCGGGTCAGGAAGATCAGGATGAAAAGAGAATATCTTTATCCACAGAACTTGCAGATGATGAACCTGTGAGCACCATGGTCTGTTGTAACTCTGTAGTGATAGTGTCTATATATTTTTCAACACCATCCTGGAGCCCGCCTATTGCAGCAACTGAGAAAGGCCTGCCTATCATGACCGCATCAGCTCCAAGGGCAAGGAGCTTTAATACATCGCCACCACTACGTACTCCGCCGTCTGCAAGAATTGTAATTTTACCTTTGACAGTATCAGCAATATCTTCCAGGACGTCGGCACTTCCGGGGGCGTGATCAAGCACTCTACCGCCATGGTTAGAGACAACGATGGCGTCTGCGCCACTGTTGACGGCCAGTTGCGCATCATCGGGAGTCATGATTCCTTTGATGACAAACTTCATGCCGCTTTTTTTGATGATTTCGCTAAGTTTTTCAAGTGGTTTTGGAGATACTGGTCTGCCCATTTTTTTAAGAGTTATGAGACCTGCAGCATCGATGTCCATACCCATTGTGTCGCATCCGGTATCCTGAGCTTTAGCGAGTTTATCGAATAGCTCATCATCTTCCCACGGCTTAATAAAAGGAATACCATGCCCGCCAGCGTTTGTTATGGCAGCAAAGCCCGCCTGGTATATAAATTCGGGAACGCCGTCTCCGGTACAACCGATGATGGATTTTTCCTTACAACCGTTAATGATCGCTGCGGCATAATCCTCTTCAGTGACCTTGCCGCCCATGTTAAAGGATATGCCTCCAATGGGGGCAGCCAGAACTGGAATTGCTAGATGTTTCCCGAGGATATTAACGCTGGTATCAGGCTCCGTGACGTTATGGATGAGCCGCATATTAAATTTATACTTTGCAAGAGCATCAATGTTATTTCTAAAAGAAGAGCCACTTCCAAGCCCACCCATTCCAGGGACCTGGCCGGAACATACCTTGCCGTTACAAATGGGACATACCCGGCACTGCGGTTCCATTAATTTTCTTGCGTTATCACGAATCTCTTGCATTTCTATCTCCCTTCTTTTTCACGGATAAACTGTAGTTGAGTACGAGCTGTTATTTATGCTACTTCTATCATAGAAGATGTAAAATATAAAGCGTAGTCGGGCAAGGAAATTCAATCGAAAAAGGCAAGCCACTGGCTCAAAGGGCAATAGTTTTGATAGAGGATGGCCGTTTGTGTGTAGTGGTGTGAAATGGTCCGGGAAACGCTACTTTTTTAGGTTCTATATGACAACCTATGCGGGAGTAAAATATTGGACCTGGAATGTATGTAACATGTTCGCAGGATTTATCTCGAATTTCTACCTTGATTTCTTTTTTCTATAACATATTGTTTGACTATCTTTGTCATGAAATATTAATGAAAATGTTAACGCAGTGCAAATGGTAGGCGAGTGGTTAACTTGCTGGTTATTAAACGCAAAATATTAAAAGGAGGTTCAAATGATTAAAAAGATCGTAGGTATATCATTTATTGCTCTCTGTGTGAGTGCTCAAGCTATGGCGATCGACGCTCCAAAGGATGCTTCACCGACCTTTTCAAGGCCGGCAACAGCATATTCATCCAACACCTTCAACGAGATACTTGAAGCATATCAACTTACATTAGATACAGGGATGGCAGAGAATCTACCCTCAAGTTATGCAAAAATTAACGGGGATAAGGTGAGTTTTAATAATAACATGATCGCATATTCGCCAAAACAATATCATGCCATCCTGTCAGCTTATGGTCTTCAACTCACAACAAGTGACGCGAAAGAAATATTGAAAACCAGCTCATACGCTACAGTGAGTGGTGATACCATATCCTTTGGAAATAGTTCAATTGCATACGGCGGTCAAGGCTGGCAGAATATCATGAGTGCGTATAGTCTTCCGGCAATGGCAGATGCGTCGGCGATGAAGGCTGCCCCAATGAAAGAAAAGGCTATGGCTGGTCCTGGTGATGATGATATGGATGGAGTTGCAAATGACAAGGATGCTTGTCCTGATACTCCACGTCACGCAGCTGTTGATGAAAGGGGATGCTGGGCCCTGTCCAATGCCTTACTTTTTGATTTTGACAGCGCTGTCATAAATGACAAAGGTGTTGCGGATCTAAATAAGGTCGTAAAGGTATTTAAAAATCACCCAGACTTAGAAGTAACCATTGAGGGCCATGCTGATAGCACTGGAGCGGAAGCGTATAATCAGGCGCTGTCTGAAAGACGAGCCAAGGCCGTTGCCAAGTGGTTAGTTGAGAATGCGGATGTTATGTCAAGCAAGCTCGATGTTGTAGGTTATGGTGAAATGAAGCCTGCGTATCCAAATGATACCTCTTCTTCTCGGGCTAAAAACAGAAGGGTGCAGTTTACACCTGCCAAGTAATGTCGCTTGTAAAGTAGTAGTTGGACACGATGTAACAGAGCCGGGCCAGTGCGACTATACAATAGTCTGAGCTGGCCCGGTTAGTGCCTTACTCCTGAACCTCTGTAAAAAAAACAGGTAGCGTAGACTCGGGGAAACTGAGCTGAGGTACATTCATTGTTTCGAGTAATTCACAAGGTACTTATCCCGTTTATCGAAGTTAGTCTTAAACATCGTTTACTGCAGCAGCATTGCGGAGATCGAGTCATCAATTACTGCCCGATTTTTCAGGAGCTTGGCTTGCTTTCCTGATAAGGCTGAGCAGCTCACTTGCATTAAATTCATATGCCTGACGGCAAAATTCACAGCGAACCTCGGCCCTGTTTTCGGTATCGTACAGATTCTTCAGGTCGTCTTTGCCTAGAGAGAGAAGGGCTCCTTCCATCTTTTCATGGGAGCAGCTGCAACTGTAGCTGAGTGGCTTTGAGTGAATCTTCTTATGGGGTACGTTTTTAAAAAGAAGTGATAAAATTTCAGAGGGCTGCATTCCGGAGCCAAAGAGCTCAGAGAGCGGTGGCAACTGAGCTATTTCCTGCTCTATATGATCAAGTGCGGTCTCGTCAGCTGGTGGAAGGGACTGAACGAGGAAGCCTCCTGCCGCTGCAACACTTCCATCGGTCTTAAAATGAACGGTAAGTCCAAGGGTTGAGGGGGTCTGTTCTGACTGGGCAAGGTAGTAGGCAAGGTCATCTCCAATTTCACTTGTGTAGAGCGGGATGGTTCCAGGGTATTTTTGGCTGGTTGCTATATTTTTTACCACAGTAAGGAGTCCAGCGTGGCCAAGGCCCCCTGCAACATCAATCCTCCCATCTTTAAGTGGGAGATCTGCGTGGGGCTCTTTTACATAGCCTCGGGTCCAGCCGTTATAACCGGCCTCTGTAATAATCTTTTTCAGGGGACCGTTGCCTTCAAATTTTAAGAGAATGCTCTGGTCATCTTTTAAAAGAGCTGCAAGTAGTGCGTTGCCGGTAAGGGCTCTACCTAGAGCGGCTCCTGCCAGTGGTCCTACGTCATGGCGACGGCAGGCCTCTGATACTAGTGTTGTGGTGTTGCAGGCAACGCCAAAAAAATCCCCTGAAGTGGAGATAACTCTTTCTATGATATCGGCCATTTTTATCCAGCTTGTTGTATGATAATTAAAAGTTATTCGTGTGAAAAGACTGTCACCATATTATAGTCGTTAAACCCGTTGGGGCAACCATCAAATATGAGCGCCTTAACTTGACGTTTACGTTCTGGTTAAAACAATGTAGACTGGCAGGGCATATTTCTGTTTCATTAACTATAAAATCAGGAGAGGGAGGATGTTATGAGGTTTCTTTTCATCGCTGTTTTATTGCTTGTTGCAGGGCCGTCCCAGGCTAAAGAGATTGCCGGTGTAATGGTGCAGGAGATGGTGAAGACCGATACGGGAATCGAAATGGCCCTCAATGGTGCAGGGATACGGTCGAAGTTTTTCTTCGATATTTATATTGGCGAGTTGTACCTGGAAAAGCCTTCAACGGATGTGAAGGCGATTCTGGCATCAGAAGGCAACCGCCGTATAGTGATGCATTTTTTGTATAAAGAAGTAGGAAAAGATAAGATTGTTGATGGATGGAATGAAGGTTTTGCTGCTAATAGTGGGACAGAAGAGGTTGAAGCCCTGCAGCCGAGGATCGATCGCTTCAATGAGATGTTTGTTGATGTAAAAGAGGGTGATCGTATACAGCTTGATTATGTTCCAGAGAAGGGAACTGTTGTTACAATAGCGGGGAAAGAAAAAGGTGTTGTAGAAGGAAAAGATTTTGCTGATGCGCTGTTGCTTATCTGGCTTGGTGAAAAGCCTGTGACAAAGAAGTTGAAAAAACAACTCTTGAGCTATTCGGAGTAGAGCAATCGTTACTGCAAAAAAAATCTAAGATAGAAATAAAAAGGGCCCGCACTACTCATAGTGCGGGCCCTTTTTAGTGCCTTAGAAATTCATTCCAAGGCACGTATCACGACTTGTTTCCCGTCTATCGGGGTTCCGTTACTTGGCCACCTTACATTGCAAGGTGTTTGAGCGGGATACTGTCCTGAACAGAATTACGTTTTTCAAAGAATTCCTGAACAAAGAGAAGGTGCTTATGCATAGCATTGTACGCCTTTTTAGGTTCACGGGTCTTGATATAGTTAAAGACCTCTCTGTGGTGGTCTAAGACCTCTTCGTAGGCCAAGTGTTGTTCTTCCAGGTGGGTGAGGTTTTTCTTGATTCCCACAAAAAGGAAATCGTAGAAATTTCTGGTAAGGTGAATAAGAACAGGATTCTTGGTAGAGAAGGTGATTGCCATATGAAATGCTGTATCAGCAGCGGTTGATATGACACCGGTATCCGCGAGATCTTCTTCCATTTCTTTTAGACTTTTCTTGATGGCACGGATATCGTTATCAGTCGCTCTACGTGCTGCGAGTTCAGCGGCATTACACTCAAGACCCATACGAACTTCCAGTAGGTCAAAAAATGTGGCTTCATCGGTACTCATAGCAGCAGATAGTGGGTTACCTTCACGCTGCTCTGGAGAACTGACAAACGTACCTTGGCCTTGTACTTGATTGAGAAGACCGAGGTTAACGAGCTTTTCGATTGCATTTCGTACGGAGGTGCGGCTGACCTGCATGGAAGCAGCGAGTTCACGCTCAGGTGGGATTTGCTGGCCTGGCTTGAAGTCACCTTTGTAGATGAGTTCTCTGATCTGCTCGAATACCTGGCTGGAAATACGTCGTGGTTTAATTGGGCGAATTTTCATTGTTAACACCTATGTTGCTTATTGTTATTTATTGCTATCTAGAGCTTCTGCGAGCAGTTCAACCGTATGGACGCAGCGAATAGATTCATCAGCTTTACCAACCGCACCTTTCAGCATGATCATGCAGCCAGGACAATCCATGGCAACAGTTTTAACACCGGTTGCCTCAATGGTTTGCACCTTGTCTGTGGTGATCTGCTTAGAAATCTGAGGATGGCTTAAAAAGGAGTAGGTTCCACCGAAGCCGCAACAGCGGTCGGAGTTTTTCATTTCTTCAATTGTGTGTCCGGTACTATTAAGAAGGGCGCGAGGTTCCTGGTATACGTTTGAGCCACGTTTGAGGTGGCAGGAATCATGGTAGGTGACTGGAGTTTTGCTCGTTTTAGCACTCAATCTTTTGGAGGCACCAAGGACGTTTTCTAAAAATGCTGAAGCATCCATGGTTTTGTCAGATAGGGCTCTTGCCTTTGCAGCCCACTGTGGATGGTCGGCCAGGCGTTCCACAAAGTCACGTTTAACTGCCATGGTGCAGGTTGGGCATATACTGAGTATGTAGTCCACATCAGCTTCGGTAAAGGCTTCGACACTCTGCTTGGCGAGATCAACACCTGTTGCTGTGTCTCCTGAGTAGAGTGCAGGAATACCACAGCAATTTTGTGTCTTAGGAAATACAACTTCTACGTTCAATGAATTGAGGACTTTTATAAGACTTACACCGACTTCCGGGTAGACAAAGTCCGCTCCACAACCAACAAAAAATCCGACTTTATAATCAGGGTTGAAAACAGTCTGAGGGATATTATCGAACTGGTCTCTAAAAGATTTTGGAGCAATTGATGGTAAATCACGCCACTCTGTAAAGTCTTTGTTCATAAAATGCAGAGGCAGATGGCGGATAATTCGCTGCTGTCCTGGGACTCTGTTTTTATGGGTGACTGGTCGCTGAAGTTTCGAGGCCGCACGTACCATTGAGTGGAAGAGTCCACGGTTTTTCATAATTGCCTTGAAGGCGACATTTTTAATAACGCCCATACCGTATTCCTTGGTCACCTCATTTTTCAGGTGAAGAATGATCTCTTCAAGGTCGATCTTAGAAGGGCATACAGCAACACAGGAACGACAACCAATACAGGCGCGGGTTATATCCTTTGCCTTATCGAGTCCTTCGTAAAATGCAGTGAGGATGATACCGATGGCAGAAATGTAGATGGACCCAAAAACATGACCACCTACAGTCTGATATACCGGGCAGACGTTCGCGCAGGCACCACACTGGATACACTTAAGGGCATCCTGGCAGGCCTTTGATTCGTATAATGCTTCACGGCCACCATCAATCAGAACAATGTGTTGCTCTTTTTGTTCCCCTTCACACGGTACAGCGCCTTTAATCCATGTTACATAGGATGTGAGGAGCTGGCCTGTGGCATTTCTTGGGAGAAGACGGGTTATCTTAATGGCATCTTCCATGTTGCGCACAAGTTTGTGGGTACTGGCAAAGACGACGTGAACCTTAGGAAGAGTTGCGCAGAGTCGTGCATTCCCCTCATTGGTGACAAGTCCGATACCACCAGTGTTTGCTACAAGAAAATTTGCTCCGGTAAGTCCGATGTCTGCATCGAAGTACTCTTTTCTAAGGCGGGTTCGTGCGTGATCTACGAGTGTTTTAATATCTGGGTCAATACTTTTACCTGCATCTTTACTAAAGAGTTGGGCGACCTCTTCTTTAAACATATGGATGGCGGGCATTACCATATGACTTGGGCGCTGGCCTGCGAGTTGGACTATGAATTCTCCAAGGTCGGTTTCAGCCGCCCGAATACCCTGGGCTTCCATGGCCTTATTGAAATGGGCCTCTTCTGAAACCATGGATTTAGACTTTGCTATGAGCTTGGCATTCTTGCTTTTGGCAAGATTTGCTACGTAATCGTTGGCCTCTTTGGTGTCTTTAGCGAGAAAAACCGTAGAGCCGGCAGCCTCCGCATTTTTTACAAACTCAGCAAGTAGTTCTTTGCGGTTAACCCGTACTTCATCTTTTATATCGGAGAGCTCTGTGCGCATTGCCTCAAAATCGAGACCCTTGTATGCATTTTCACGGGCTATGAGGTAAGCATCGCCAAAGAGGTGGAGGGCTTCACTGAGCTTTGGGTTGGCAATGGCCTGCTCAACGTTCTTTTTATAATTTTCTGGTTTGTTCATTTCATTTTCCCCCTATTAATTTTCCATCAGATCGCTGGAAATGTCGTTAACCAGGAGAATATGTAACTCTCTGGGACCATGGCAGCCGATGGTGAGTACTCTTTCTACGTCAGCAGTACGGCTTGGGCCGGTGATATATGCGACAAAGCGAGGATCGTCGCCTTGGTGAAGTTCAGTCATAGTGGGTACAGCAGCAAGGTTGTCCTTAAGGATTTTGGCAGGATCTGCAATGACAAAATGTACTTCAGGGAGGGTGGTAGCAAGACGGATACTTTCGTTTGTGGACTCAAGGGCTACAGTGCCACTATCTGCCATACAGAAATTGCAGAAAGTGACTCCGGCTTCAGGTACGTGTCCTGCCGTACGAAAGTCATCTGTAAAAACCTCAATTCCTTCATTTGCCAGAAGAGTTCTGAGGTTGTGCTTTTGTGCAAGGGGGGTCTCTGGCACCAAGGTTGTGCCCTTAGTGATGTTACTGATGTACTTGGCTACCTCTTCGAGGCTATCCAGTTGTGTGATTTCAGCACCCACCCGTTTAGCAATCTCGGTAAATGCATTTTGATACTTCGCAGTCATTCTGTGTATCCTTCTATCTATATAATTAAGTAAGCCTGGCAAGTGGTTGCGAGCCAGGGATTAGTGCTCTACGTAAATTCAGTACAAAAACAATGAATATCTAAGTCATTACAATGTAGGGGTGCTTTATAAAGAGCAGTACATTTGAATACTGCTCTTTATCTCGTCTGTATCAGCCAAAGAAGATGTTTGGCAGAAATGTTACGATACTTGGGAAGAGCCCAAGAATAAAAAGACCTAAGATCTGCAATCCAACAAACGGCAAGATACCCTTATAGATATGGCCCATGGTATAACCTTCCGGGGCAACTCCTTTAAAGTAAAAGAGAGCATAACCAAAAGGAGGTGTGAGAAAAGAAGTCTGTAGATTCACACACAGGAGGATGGAGAACCAGAGCGGATCAAAACCAATCTCGGTTGCAATGGGCATGAAGATCGGAACAGTAACGAGCAGGATTGCAGCCCAGTCGATGAACATTCCCATAAGAAAAACAATACCCATCATGATGAGGAGTACAGTCCACTTAGAAAGGCCTGAACCAACAAGGACGTCGGCCACAACATCACCACCACCCATAGAGAGGAAGACGGTGGAGAAGAATTTACCACCAATAAAGAGCATCATAACCATGGCAGTAGTCGACATGGTGGCATGGGCGGATTCTTTTAAAACAGTCCAGTTGAACTTTCCGTTGGCAATAGCAAGAATAAGAGCACCAAGAGCACCAAGGGCAGCGGCCTCAGTAGGTGTAGCAACACCTGCGAGGATAGTTCCCATCACAGCGAGGATGAGAGCCATTGGTGGAATCAGTGACTTTAAGGTCTTTACAATTTTCTTTGTAGCCGTCCAGTTAGAAGCCTCTTCTTTGGAGATAGGAGGTCCAAGCTGGGGATTGATGTTACAGCGAATAAGGATGTAAACAAAGTAGAGTGAAGCAAGGAGCAGACCCGGAAAGATGGAACCGGCAAAGAGGTTACCGACAGAGGTCTCTTTCATTCCGGTCAGTCCACCATACACAACCATCATGATAGATGGCGGAATAAGAATACCGAGGGTACCTGCGGCACAGATGATACCTGCAGACATCTCCTTTTGATATCCCTTTTTCATGAGAGCAGGTGTTGCAAGGAGTCCCATGGCAACAACGGAGGCTCCGATGATACCTGTGGTGGCAGCAAATACGGTACAAACAACAACAACCGCAAGACCAAGTCCACCTTTAAGTCCACCAAGGACAACAAAGAGCGTCTCAAATAACTCATCGGCTACCTTTGACCGATCAAGCAACTGGGCCATCAGAATAAAGAGGGGGATGGCAACCAGTACGTAGTTGTTCATAAGGCCCCATGCATTATTGGAAAACATGTCAAAGAGGCCAACGATGTCCCAGCCGTTATCAATAAGACCAAAGAGGGTCGCGACAGCAGCAAGGGTGTAGGCCAGTGGATGGCCCAGGGTAATTGCGAAAATAAGTGTGCCAAACATGGCCACTGTGAGCATTTCAGGACTCATGATTAACCTCTATTTATCGTTGTTAAAAAGAACCTGCAGGTCTTTTATGAGATTGGAAATACCCTGCAGCAACAGCATTGCAAAACAGAGGGCCATAACAATTTTAAAGGGGTAGATAATAGGAGCCCAGCTTGTGGAGTTCCTTTCCAGACCTTCAACAGAACTGATTGCAAACTTGCTGGCGGATACGGTCATACAGATCATAACCGGCATAAAGAGAACAACAGTTGTAATTGCTCTGAGTGCAGCCTGGACTTTCTCTGGTGCAAGTGAAGAAAAGATATCAACCTGTACGTGTCCTTTTTTGACATCAGTATAGGAAATACCAAACATGTAGTGCATACCGTACAGAAAGGCGGTGGCCTCAAAACCCCATGTGGTGGGAGCGTTGAAACCGTAACGCATAATAACTTCGTAAATAACAACACCCAGGAGGGGAAGTATAAGCATTGAGGTCAATTCACCCTGTTTCCTGGTGAATGTGTCTATGCCGTCAGATATTTTTGAGAACATCACAGAATCCTTATGTCACATGGTTGAACAGATGAAACCCTGGCTAACCAACCCTCTTGAATACGTTAAAGAGGGTTGGTGTTGCGCTGGTGCAATTGAGCTAAAAATTACTCAGTAATCTGACCTGAAATGTAAGTCTCATATGGCCAAGGAGTAGCGCCACCTCGTGCTTCACGCCATACGGAGTACTCTTCGATGAATGCTTCCTGGCTGTCGAGGGCTTTCTTAACATCTGGGTGCTTGGTCTTCACTTCATCAAGATAGGTCTTAGCAACCTTACGGAACTCGATGAGGGTCTCTTTATCCATCTTCACGATTTCAACTTTTTCTTTGAACTTGTTGATCGCTTCAGCGTTCAGAGCGTTAATCCAGTTGTAGGACCATGCCTGGGTCTCAGCAGCAGCGATCTTTACGATCCATTTGAGATCTTCTGGAAGCTCTTCCCATGCTTTCTGGTTGAAAAAGAGTGCACACTGGATACCAGGCTGATGAACACCAGGCTGAATAGCGTACTTGGTGATTTCGTCAAAACCCATTGGGTAGTTGATTGCAGGAGAACTGAACTCAGCAGCATCAATAACACCACGCTCAAGAGCGAGATATACTTCGCCACCAGGTAGTGGAGATACTGAAGCACCGAGGTTATTCATGATATCCATGAACCAGCCTGGGGTACGAAGACGCATACCTTTGAAGTCTTCCATTTTAGTTGCGCGCTTGTTAGAGAAAAGTCCCATTTCCTGACCGAGCTGTCCACCAGGAAGTGCGAAAAGACCGAACTGACCGTAGAGGTCCTGCATCTGCTGCAAACCACCTTTTTCCTGGAGCCAGATGTTATACCCTTCAGCATCAAGACCAAAAGGAACGGAAGCAAAGGCAACGAAAGCCTCATTCTTACCTTTCCAGTATCCAGGCCAGTCATGTCCTACCTGAGCGGAACCTTTAGCAACAGCGTCAAAGGATTGCATTGCAGGAACGAGTTCGCCTGCAGAAAAAGGCTTAATGTTAAGACGACCAGCAGAAGCGAGTCTTACGGAGTCAGCAAAGTGAGTAGCAACATCATAAAAGAGCAGCCCTTTAGACCAGGGCATAACCATTTTCCACTTAATTGTTTCAGTGGATGGCTTGAACTTAACCCTTTTGGCTTCAGCATGACGGGGGTCGCTACCGAACTTTTCACGTTTGGCAGCGGTTGCTGAGCTCAAGGTGAGTCCAGTGGTGAGTAGTAAGGTGAGACCGATGGTAAAGATTTTCTTCATTAATAACTCCTCAATTAAAAATGATACTTTCAGTACATCTTGTGATGCACTGCTCCCAATTTGGCACCGTCAACACTCTTTCAGGTTCATCACGTAATCAGGTGTGTGTCTGAAGGAATGTAGTAAAAGTGCCGATCCTGCTTGGTCTAATGCATATATCATGCCGATTAGAGTTGGTTGGCGTTATATGACGTTATAGTAGTGGTATGCAGTTGTACCGGGGTGTGGGGGCATTAAGGGGGATAGGTTGAGTCTGGGAAAAAAGACACCGAAGCACTGGTGCTGAGGACTTGAAAATTGGATGGAATATACGCTGGTGGTTGATTTGGTCAAATAGGTATGTGGAAAAACACTATAAAATTCGATGAAACACCGTGTCTGAAAAAAAAGACATCTGACTTGGTAGAGGCGGGGTGGAGGTGGGCCTGAAGAGGTCCTCTGGTAATTAAGTAGTTGAAATAATTTGGACTATTAGCAGTCCTAAAAACTGGACAGGCGGGTGGGTGTCTTGGATGGGAAAGCTGAAAATGTGTTTCCAGGTCTTGGCTATATTCTTCCAGCTAGTGAGAAAGATTATACTTTTTAAGGAGTGAATAAAAGTGGGAGCGGGAAAGACCTGATGTTTCCATGATTTTCTGCATGTTTCCATCGCATTGTCGGAGCAGTTCGCTGAGGTATGTTTTTTCCGCTGCACACTTGAATTCTTTGAGCTGTGGGAGAGGTCTGTCAAAAATATCTTCGAATATCTGTTGCCCTATATCGAGAGCAAGAGGAGTTGATTGTTCGATATTTGAGTCGGTATCTTTGGAACCATCATAGCTTGAGATCTGTTTCTTGGCCACCTCAATGCGGAGACTTCTTGGCAGGTGAACAGCATACAGGGTAGCCTCATTCCCAGCATCAATAACAGCTCGTTCCAGCATGTTGAACAGCTCGCGAACATTACCCGGCCAACTATAGTTGTTTAGTGTATCCAGGAAGTTATTGCTGAACTCTTTTGCGTCAAGACCAAACTCTCGACAGAATTGATTGCATTTATGGGTCGTCAGCTCAAGGATGTCTCCGGTTCTCTGGCGCAAAGGAGGAAGGTGGAGGCGCATGGTCTTAATCCTGAAAAGAAGATCTCGCCGAAACTCCCCATCTTCCACCATCTGATCAAGGTCCCTGTTTGTTGCGGCTATGAGTCTGAAATTGCTCGTTTGTTCTTTGGTAGAACCAATGGGCCTGAACTGTTTTTCCTGAAGTACACGGAGGAAAACCTTCTGAATATTAAGCGGCATCTCGCCTACTTCATCAAGGAAAAGTGTGCCTCCGTCAGCGGCTTTTACAAGACCAATTTTGTCTTGCTGGGCCCCGGTGAAAGACCCCTTGGTGTGGCCAAACAGTGTCGACTCAACAAGGGATTCGGTGAGCGCCGTACAGTCCACAACTGTGAAGTTTGAAGGTGCTCGCCTGCTGTGCTTGTGAATCACAGAAGCAAACAACTCTTTACCTGTGCCGGTTTCCCCTGTAATGAGTACGTTGCTGTCAGATCTCGCTGCCTTGTTGGCCAGTTTCAGGCTTGCACGGATTTCAGGGCTGATGCCCATTACTTCTTCAATAACTGCATCTGGATGGGATGCATCACCCTTTTTCTCTTTGCGGTACTTTAGCGCCCTGTTGAGGCTGAGGGTAATATCCTTAACGGAGGTCGGTTTTAGAAGATAATCCCATACTCCACCTTTGATGGCTAGTTCAGCCCCGTCAGCGTTACCCTGGCCGGTGAGTATGATGACCTCAGGGGGATTGGGGATGGCCATAAGGTCTGGCAAGATGTCGAGGCCATTTCCGTCGGGCAGAAAGACATCTAGAAAGACGAGATCGTACTCCATATTTTGGGCACGGGTGATCCCGGCGCTCAAGGTGTGGGCCTTGTCAGCGTTGTAAGAGAGACGGGTGATGAGGCTTACCATGGTTTCGCAGGCTTCGAGGTCGTCATCTATTACGAGTATATTGGTCATGCTTTTCATTTGTTTTTCCAGATCCCGCTAAGACTCTCGGTGAGATCTAATTTATGATAAGGTTTTATGATCACCTTGAATATGTTCGGACAATCCTGAGCCGCAAGTCGGGCATCTTCTCTGCCAGAGACAAGTATGACCGGGAGGTCCGGCAGACATTTCGCAAGCTCAGCTCCACTCATTTTAGGCATATCAAAGTCACTAATGAGTATATCAAAATGTTTCGTTCCTGACGATACCAGTTTGAGGGCTTCTAATGGATCTTGCAGGGCTGTGACAGAGAACCCTATTTCTTCTAAGAGTCGCGGTGTTGTTTGTAACTGGTCCGGGTCGTCCTCAACAAAGAGTATGGATCCTTCCTGGCCTGGGCTGTTGCTTTTACTTTGTAATAAGGGTTTACCCTTTCCTTTGACTGCCGGAAGGAGGATCTCAAATACGGTCCCCTTATTGGGTTCTGACATTACCTTGATCGAACCCTGGTGGTTGAGGATGATGCCGTGTACCACTGCAAGGCCAAGCCCGGTTCCTTCAGTTTTAGATTTGGTGGAGAAGAAAGGGTCAAAAATTTTATCCATTATTTCTTCTGGGATACCTGGGCCATCGTCCACGACCGAAAGCTTTATAAGCTGTTTGGGTTCGCTTGAGTCCGATTTGTCTTCCTCGTTTTTCTGGTAGGTTTTGGTGAGACCAATCCGTAGACTTCCACCGTGTTTTCTTAAGGCATGGTACCCGTTGGTGGTGAGGTTGAGTATTGCCTGGTGCATTTGAGTCGGGTCAGCATGGACAAAGAAATCCTGATCTTCTTCAATATGTGAGAGTACCTCGATGTTCGCAGGAGTAGACGCTGCCATAAGATGGACAACTTCCCTTACAATCTCTGTAAGATCAGTGGAGTGAAAACCTTCTGTGGAGGGCCTGCTGAAAGAGAGTATCTGCTGGACCACTTGACCACCCCTGCGGGCAGCCTTGAGTACCCTGTTGAGGTCTGCTTCAGTTTGTGTACCAGGAGTGATATCACCAATGGCAAGTTCTGTTGAGTTAATTATAGAGGTGAGAATGTTGTTGAAATCATGTGAGATCCCACCTGCAAGAGTGCCAATGGCCTCGAGTTTTTGTGACTGGAGCAATTGACGTTCGAGGTTTTGCTCCTTTGTTATGTTTTCAGCAGTTGATAGAACTCCAAGCAGTCTGCCGCCCTGGCCTCGCAGTGGAACCTTGTTGACCTCTACCCAGGCCTCATTGTTGTCCTGATCGGTAACGTGGCGGCGCAGTTTACGAAATGATTTTTGACTATCACGTACAGCATGATCAACCTTGGTGGACCATTTTGCGTAATCATTGTCTCCAATGAGATCTTCTGTGGTTAGCCCGACAACACCCTGGGTGTTCTTGATACCAAAGAAGGCAGTAAAGGCGCTATTTGCTCCAAGGTATTTTCCGTCAAGATCCTTCCAGGAAACAAGTTGAGGGATTGTATCCATCAGCGTTTCCTGGAAGGTGAGTTGATCTTTAATTTTTAACTCCACCTTTCTTCTTTCGATCATTGCAACAGCCATTGAGATGAGAGCAATGAGGAGAAGGAAGAGACTGATCATGATTGTCCAGAATAAATCCTTGGAGATTGAATAGATGGCCGCTGGCTGATTAATGATCTTTCTGTTTAAGGGAAGCAGTGACTGATCAATCTTAAGCTTTTGCATAACGTTGTAGTCAAAGAGATATATTCCCCCAGGTTTGTTAATAATTTCTATCTCATGCGCAGGAGTTCCATTCAAAATTGACAGGGCCATATTGCCAGCTGTTTTTCCCTGCTCAAATCCAGAGAGTACCCGTCCTCCAACTGCACCGTAACCCACCATAAATTCCCAGGCTGTATAAATGGGGACTGAACTGTGTTGATAGATAGCATCGCTTATTTCTTCAGAGGTGTAAAACGTGCCATCGGAGGTGGTTTGGTAATAGGGTGCGATGAAAAGCATGGTGTCTTCCGGGAGTTCGCTTACCCGTCTTTGTGCTTCAGGGAGGCTCAGTTGAATCCAGTATTCAATCTCAAGTCCGGTGTCATAATTTGTGGATATTTTTTCAACCTGTTTTCGAATGGCTGTGCCGGCAGTGGAGTCATCGATTAATACAATCAGTCGATTTCTCTCGGGATGCAGGTTCTTGGCCACCTTGACTGTTGCAATAAAGTCAAAGACTTCTACAACACCAGTGATATTGCCACTGGAAAGGTCTGAATCGTTGAGGTCGTTGATACCACAGAATACAACAGGGACATCGGGGAAGAGTTGCTCTCTGTATTCGTTGACAAAGTTTAAGGCGTCGTTGTCCGAGACTACTATGATGTCAAACTCTTCGGTCCGAAATTTCTTTTTGTAGAGTGCCAGTAAGTTGTGGGATACCTCTTTGTAGGAAAACTTCTTAGCATCCATGTACTCAATCTGCAGATCTATCTTATGTTCACTGTTGCCAAGGACAGTGCGCACTCCTCTTAGTAAGCCATCCGACCAGTGGTAACCATTGTGGTACGAGTTGAGAAACAGGACATTCTTCTTGTTACTGGAGGCCTCTGATAAAGTAATAGAAAAAAGCAGTATTAAAGCTACAGGGAGTAGTAGTCGCAGTAGGCCAGCCTTAAAAAAATATAGAGAATGCGTGTCGATTATCATGAGGTTTAGTACCTTACTCAGGAAAACCTGTCATAAAAAACAAATAAACTGAGTTGAGGTAAATTCATTGTTATGAGTAATTCACAAGGTGCTTATCCTGTTTGTCGGGGTTAGGTATCATTATAGTTATTATGGATATAATACCAGATAATCCTGCAAAGGGGAAAATGGTTACGAGACCATTTTGTAGAACAAGAAGGTTGTGTGGGGCAAAGCCCTAAAAAGAACTATTTAAATATAGATGAATTATAGTCGCAGGTCACTACACCCTTCAGGTCAGCATAAGACTCCGAAGGGTGTTGAGCTATGATCTGCGATATTCCAAGGGGTACCAGGGTTAGATCTCATCTACCCCCGATGGGATCATGCAGATAAAAACGAAGTCTTCCCCTCCTCCGTTCATAAACTGATGTTCTTCATTGCCAGGGATAAAAACGGCGGTTCCACTGGTGACCTCGCGCCATTCTCCATCCTGATAAACCTTACCTATCCCTGAATGTATAAACACTTCATGTTCCCACTCATGGGAATGTCTTGGGGTAAAACCTCCAGGCTCCACTGTGAAAACACGCATGCAGAAATTATTTGCCTGATCCTCTTTACCTATAACAACCCTTCCCGTAACGCCTTGCACTGCATCATTATTAAATTGATGTGCAGGGGCCTCTTTGTAATCTGCAATTTTCATAGTATCCCTGTGGTTCGATTTTGTTTGTGGATAATAATTGTTTCTGTAATCCATGGCACTGACAATACCTAAAGCAGCGAGTAGTCTGCGTTGCTCACAGTACCAATAGCAAATTATAGAGCGTCTGTGCTGGATTGCAACACTTTCATCCTTGATTGCTGGCTGCCTATCGTAATGATTGTGCGGGAGGCTGAGGGGGATTTTGTAAAATTTAAAGGTAATACCAATGTGAAGATGAGTGGGGATTGTAAGTCAATGAATAATACAGGGTCTAAGTAGAGCAGATTTTGGTGGTATAGTGACCTCGTTTCTGCTCCATTTGTCGTGGAAAATTGTGGGTAGTGTCGTTGGGGTATGAACAATAAATTCTTCATGGGAAGAGGGCGGAAATTTGTATTTTGAGAGTGCCAAATGGTTAATATTGGTTTGTTGCTGATGCCATTGCTGCATCTGGCTTAATATTTTCCTGGTGCAAGGGTTTGTATTTTCATCGTTGAAGGAGCTACTTAGACTAAGTGCCTAATTATTTGTTGTTCTTCTGGTACCTCATTGGTTTTGCATATGCTGGGATTAAGGTGGCAAAGGTAAAAAACTACCCTCTGAGAAGCCGTGAAAATAGTAACAATAGCAAAATAGATGATCAGATTAGTGGAAAATTGAATAGGCGCGCTGTTGTGCAGAGAAGGCAAGTTGGTGAGGCGGTTTGCTTTAATACCTGTGTCAGGCGCTGCCTGGCTTGTGTTGTGGCGGGGGAAGGTAAACATTGAGCATAATATGCACAACGAAACAGTGCGATAAGGGTTTTGCCATAAACCTGAGGGTGTAGATAAAAAAATATCAATACTAATAATCAGTAATTAGGCAGTTTTGCGATATTGCACAAAAAAATGTAGTTGATTTTCTATGAAAACCTATTAGAAATCGCATGATGTTATGGATCTATATGTCAATTTGCAACTTTTGTTGAGTGCAATCCTGACAAAACCGTTTGTCTGGGGTGAGTGCATCTCTACCCTTAGGCAGGGGAAATTTATTTAATGGAGAACGAACCGGACGATATGAAAGATCTTTCAACGACGTACCTTGGGTTGGATCTGAAGAACCCCCTAATAGTAGGAAGTTGCGGTTTTACAAATTCAGTTGATAAAATTGAAGAGTTGGCTCAGAACGGAGCCGGAGCTATTGTTCTGAAATCGTTATTTGAAGAACAAATTCTCGCCGATTTATCAGCTAACCTTGAAGACTACGCAACTGATTACCCTGGCGCAACAGATTATGTACGTGAATATACGAGGGGTAATGAGGTTGAGGCGTACCTCAAACTCATCGCTGGCGCAAAGAAAAAAGTCGATGTTCCAGTGATAGCGAGCATCAACTGTGTTTCAGCCAAAGAATGGACCTCATTTGCAAAATCTGTTGAAAATGAAGGTGCAGATGCTATTGAACTTAACGTGTCTTTGCTTCCTTCAAATCCTAATCAGACAAGTGAACAGAACGAAAAGCAGTATGTAGACATTGTCAGTGCAGTGAGTGACATGGTTTCTATTCCGGTGGCGTTGAAGATGAGCCACTATTCTGCAGCACTTGCAAACCTCATTCAAAAACTCAGCTGGACTGATAAGGTTGCAGGTTTTGTTCTTTTTAACCGCTATTACTCTCCTGATATTGATGTGGATAAAATGGTGGTGAAGTCTTCTGATTTGCTCAGTAATCCTGCTGAAGGCACTCAACCGCTCAGGTGGATTGCTCTTCTCTCCGGCATTATTGAAAAAGATCTGGTTGCTTCCACTGGTATCCATGACCATGAAGCTGTTGTCAAACAGTTACTCGCTGGTGCTACTGCGGTTCAGATTGTCTCCACTGTTTATAAAAACGGCATGGGACAAGTTGCAACGATCCTTGAGGGTCTGGAGAAGTGGATGGATGAGAAGTCCTTTGACTCCATTGGAGACTTCAGAGGGAAACTTAGTAATGAAAAGGCTGCAGATCCTGCTGTCTTTGAACGTACACAGTTTATGAAGTATTATGGCGGATTGTCCTAAGGGACTCTCCATACGGGAATCGAATATCGATATAGTGAGAGCTGTACAGCTATATCCAATTAACTGAAGAATTAATTGTTTATGAAACCGTTGCTTACTTTTGCAAAAGGCGGAGTGCATCCGCCCGAATTTAAGGCGCAAACTGAGGGGCTTGCCATTGAGGTTATGCCTGTCCCTAAAGAGCTGGAACTTATTCTAGGTCAGCATATCGGTGCACCCTGTGCTCCGACAGTAGGTAAACGGGAAGAGATTACAGAGGGCGCGATGATTGGTGAAGTTACCAAGGGTCTCGGTGTTCCTCTGCACTCCCCCGTTGCTGGAAAGATTAAGAATATCGGAACTTCAACGCATCCAATGCGCATGAGTGTTCCTTCAATTACCATTGCTGTTGCTGAAGACGCTGAAGCGCCTCAGTACGAAAAGCAGGATTGGCATGATGTTGATGGTGCAGCACTTCTTGAAAAAGTGCATGCAGCGGGAGTCATTGGTGTGGGTGGTGCAGGTTTTCCTACCCATGTGAAGCTGAACCCACCGTCCTCATCGCCTGTTGATACACTGCTCTTGAATGGTGCAGAGTGTGAGCCGTATATCACGGCAGATCATCGTCAGATGCTTGAAAACGCTTCTGATATTATTGAGGGTGCCAAGATCATATTAAAGATCCTTGGAATCAATACCTGTTATATCGGAATTGAAAGTAATAAACCCGATGCAATCGAGATGATGAGTAAAGCGGCCCAAGAGGGTGCTGAATCAGGTTACACCATTGAGGTGCAGCCGTTGCAGGTTAAGTATCCGCAAGGGTCTGAAAAGCAACTCATTGAAGCCATTACCGGTAGGAAAGTCCCTGCCATGGCTCTACCTTCATCTGTTGGCGTTGTTGTTCAAAACGTTGCCACAGCAAAAGCTGTATATGACGGTGTTGTATACGGTAAACCGCTTTATGAGAAGATTGTCACTATTGCCGGAAAAGGTATTAAGCGTCCTGCAAATCTACTCGTCAAAGTTGGTACCAAAATCAGCGATATCGTTGAGTACTGTGGTGGCTTGCAGCCTGGATTGAAGAAGGTGATCATGGGCGGGCCAATGATGGGTTTTGCTATTTCAAGTTTAGATGTGCCGATCACCAAAACCACATCTGCTCTTTTGTTTCTGGCAGAAGACGAGGTTGATACAAGACCCCACTCCCAGTGTATTAGGTGTGGTTGGTGTCTTGATGCGTGTCCCATGGGACTTGAGCCAAAAGAGATTGGTATCTATGTCGAGGCAAATAAAGGTGAAGAGACTGAGCCTTTTGGTGTTTTTGACTGTTTTGAATGTGGTTCATGCGCCTATGTTTGTCCGGCTAAGCGACCCTTGGTTCAGTTTGTTCGGATGGCGAAAATGAAGGCAAAACGGCCGCAATAGAAAACGCGTATAGGACCTGTTTGTCTACCCGAAAAAATGGATAAGTACCGTTCGCAGATTAATTTATGTCATAAAACACATAAATTTATTTGTAAGGTATTCAATGGTTTGCCCCTCTTGTGGGCTATGTAAGTTAACTTGGAGGTTTGAGGAGAGTCGTGATCAAACAGCAAGCGTCAGAAGATCAGACTGCAGTTGCTCAAAACATGTGGAAGGTATCAATTTCCCCCCATGTAAAGAGCAGTGAGTCTGTCGAAAAAATTATGTGGACTGTTGTGGCATGTCTGGTACCACCACTGCTTTTGTCAGTGTTTGTATTTGGCATCCAGGTTTTGTTTATAACAGCAGTGTCTGTGGTAAGTTGTGTTGTGGTCGAAGCAGTTAGCCAAAAGGCGTTGAAAAGACCAGTAACAATTAAAGATGGTAGTGCAGTGCTCACCGGTATGTTGATGGCCTTTGTCATCCCACCAGGAGTCTCCCCACTACTTCCTATTCTTGCAGCGGTCTTTGCTATATATATTGGCAAACACCTGCTTGGTGGAATTGGTTACAACTTTTTTAACCCGGCACTTCTTGGTAGAGCCTTTCTCCTGGCATCCTTTCCGGTTGCAATGACTTCTGCCTGGCTCCCACCTTTAGATGGGTTTGCAATATTTTCCCACATGGGTGCCTCCGTTGATGCAGTTTCCACTGCTACACCGCTTGCGGTGATGAAAGAGCAGGGAATGGCCGCCTTTACTGAGATGTTTGGCTCAGGATTTAGCCTTTACGGTAGCTTTTTCATGGGATGGAGACCAGGTTGTATCGGTGAAACCTCTGGATTCCTTTTGCTCCTGGGTGGCGCGTATCTTCTCTATCGTGGTTATATCACCTGGCAGATTCCTGTTGCAACCCTGGGGTCCATTGCAGTTCTTACCTGGATATTTGGCGGGGAAGGATACTTTGGTGGAGATCCACTGCTGGCCATTCTTTCTGGTGGTGCAATCCTTGGTGCCTTTTATATGGCCACCGACTATGTAACAAGCCCATCAAATAAGTCAGCTCAAATTGCGTATGGAGTTGGAATCGGAGCTCTTACTGTCCTTATCCGACTCAAAGGTGGATATCCTGAGGGTATCTGTTACGCGATATTACTTATGAACCCAATTAGTACTGTTCTTGACGGTTGGTTTAAGCAGAAGCGTTTTGCTCCCCCCGTAGGAGGTGCGAAATGAAAGAAATAATCACAATCGTTGTTCGTCTCACACTGTCTTGCCTGCTTGCGGCAACTGTTATGGGTGTCTGTTTTATCTTTACCAGTAATGCAAAAAAGCATAATGAGCATGTCAAAGAGCAGAAGGTCATGTATGAACTGCTCGGCTATAAGGGTGATGTGAAGGTCCCGGATACCGTAGCTATGCATGAAGTATATCGCTATGTGATCAGCGGAAATGATAGTCAGTCCATCGGATACCTCCTACCAGCAGGACACGGAGACAAAGGTGGCTTTCTCTTTGTTAACGTGGATCTTGATGGCAAGATGATTGAAAATAAGCCGGTTGAAATCTCAGAAAAAGATGCACTGGAAGCTGAGCTTCGCAATAAGGCCGTTCAGGATGTGGTCGGAGCCGGATACAGCGCTCTTTTTGCAGACCAGACCATTGTCGTCACCGATAATGGTGCTCGCATTGCTTATCTCCTTGGTGGGAAATTCCAGGGTTTCAAAACCTTTATTAACGTAATGCTAGCTGTTGATCCCAACTTTGCAATGGTCGGCTTTGAGGTTTTAGAGCATGAAGAGGATCCAGGTCTTGGTGCTGAAATTGAGCAGGACTACTTCAAGAATCAGCTCAAGGGCAAGCCGTTTGAGGCTATGAAGACTATCGATGTTGTAAAAGCTCCTATCCCATCTGATTACTTAAAGGCTCTGAATGGAAAGCTCTCTGAAGAAGAGACCCTTGCTTTCAGAGAGCAGTATAAGAGCAAAGATGTCTTCGCTCTTACCGGTGCAACTATTTCAACCAAGGCAGTAACCAATGGGTTGAAAGGTATTGTTACTAAGTTTGCTTACCGGATTAACGTATTGGATAAGGTTCTTCAAGAACAGCAACTGGCTGTTTCGTTTTAATTCTTGTGAGAGGAAGTCGACGTGGCAAATGACAAATCAAGCATGCAGTTGATCAGCCGGGGTATTCTTAGCGAAAATCCGATTTTTAAGCTGGCGCTGTCCATGTGTCCTGCCGTTGGTATTTCTACCACGGTGATGAATGGTGTTATGCTGGGTATTGCTGTACTTTTTGTACAGGTGTTCTCCAGTGTAACTATTTCTCTATTTAAAAATGTAATTCACCCAAGGATTCGTATTCCTACCTACACCCTGACCATTGCGACCTGGGTTACGGTAATCGATCTGGTACTGGCTGCATATATGCCAGAGGCCTATGCGAAGATGGGTATCTTTGTAAAACTCATTGTTGCCTTTGCTATTATCACCATGCGCCTTGAGATGTTTGCCTGTAAGGAGTCTGTAAGTGATTCTTTCTGGGATGGTCTCGGAATGGGTCTTGGTTTCATGGTAGGTATGATGGTAATTGGAGCGTTCCGTGAGCTTATGGGTTCTGGAATGATCCTTGGTTACGATGTTTTAGGATTTAAACCACTGTTGTTTTTTATCCTTCCAAGTGCCGGTTTTTTCGTCGTTGGTGTGATGATGGCGTTTTTTAACTGGATTGAAATATTCTACAAGCGTACTAAAGGGTTAAAATGATGACTCTTACAAAGACAAAAATATCGATATTGGCCCTGCTGGCACTCTTTCTTGCACCGTTTAATGTGCAGGCTGAGGGTTTAATCGCCGAGCAGACATTCAAAGGTGACAATGAAATAGTTGTAACCTTTGCTCAAGAAGTTGATAAGACGGTGGCAGAAGATGTCGCAAATTATACCGTCTATGAAGAACCTGATCCTGATATCAGACTGGTACTTGAAACATCTACCCTGTCTGAAGATGGTAAAGTCGCGTCTCTTATGTTTAAGGACGCACTGAACACTGCCCAGACCCACGTGGTAGAAGTTAAGGGAATTGGTGGAGTAGATAAGACCATCTTTAAGGTGAGTAAGTCGTATCTTGGTTATCTTTTTGGTATCCTGCTCTCTGCACTTCTTATTAATAACTTTGTATTCACAAAGTACCTCGGTCTCTGTGTTTTCTTTGGAACCTCCAAAAAGAAAGAGACCGCTAAGGGAATGGGAATTGTGTTTACCCTCGTTATGGTGGTTTCCGCCATTATGGGATGGTTTTTCTATCAGTTCATTCTTATTCCATACAACCTTAACTTCCTGCAGATTGTAATCTTTATTGGTCTTGTATCGCTTACGGTACAGGCGGTGGATACAATTTTAAGAAAGGTTAACCCGGTTCTGTTTAACTCCTTTGGAGTCTTCCTGGTTCTGGTTATTGCGAACTGTGTAATTATTGCGGTTCCACTGATTGTAGCGAATAACAACTACAATATTTACGAAACATTTATGCTCGCACTTGGTGCGGGTGGTGGCTTTCTGCTGGCTCTTTATCTCATGAGTTCAGTGAGTGAGCGAATGGCACTTGCAAATATTCCTGAAACCTATAGAGGCCTTCCCATCGCCTTTATCGTCGCTGGACAATTTGCCATGGCATTTCTCGGATTTTCTGGTCTACAGTTGTTTTAGATCAGGGTAGAGAAAGATTCCCATAGATTTCATTAGAGAGTAATAAGATATGGATCCGGCATTAATTAAATTAGCTTTAGGCGGTCTGGTACTTCTTGGTTGTATTGGCCTATTTTTCGGTATTGGATTGGCACTTGCTGCCCATAAATTCGCAGTGGAAGTCAACCCTCTCATTGAGGAGGTTACAGAGTCTCTGCCGCTTGCCCAGTGTGGTGGTTGTGGTTATCCTGGTTGTGAAGGATATGCCATTGCGGTTGTAAACGACCCAGATGTTCCACCAAACCTCTGTTTTCCTGGTAAGGAGCCCGTTGCAAATCTGATAGCGGAACTCACCGGTAAGAAAATGGCGGTGGTGGAAGATCAGATCGCACTGGTACGCTGTTCCCGTGTAGAGGGCAAAGTGAGCCATAAGCATGAGTACTATGGCTTTGCTTCCTGTACTGCAGCCAACCTCAGTTTTGGTGGACCTTCCTCCTGTGAGTATGCCTGTATGGGACTTGGAGAGTGTGCTGATGTTTGTCCTTTTGGCGCCATCGATATGGTTGAAAACTTTCCTGTGGTCAACCCTGACAAGTGTGTGAGCTGTGGTATGTGCGTCAAAGCGTGTCCTAAGGCAATCATTGAGTTACAGACATTAAAGGCACGCGTTTATGTACCTTGTATGACCAAGGCACTAGGCAAGAATGTAAAAGCCGTCTGTGGAGTTGGTTGTATTGGCTGTAAGATGTGTGTCAAAGCATGTCCTGCCGATGCGGTGGCCTATGAAGGCAATGTGGTTAAAATTGACCATAAGGCATGTATTGAGTATGGCCCAAGTTGTGAGACAGCGTGTGTCACGAAGTGCCCCCGTGATATTATGAGACCCTACGACGGACGTCAGGCGATCAAGAGAGATGTCTCTGATGGCCTGAAAATGGCTGGTTAGTACTTTAGAAATTATCCTAGTTTTTTAACTAGAATTGTTTAGTGAAAGTACTTACCCCCCTCGGGTAAGCGTAAGACTTCGAGGGGGTACTGAACTGAGTCCCGGTTAGTTTTCTGTTTATGCCGGGGTTAGCTTGAAGTTGATAGAAAACAAAAGGCCCATCAGAGTTGATCTGATGGGCCTTTTGTCTTTTTCTTCGAACTGTTAGTATATTGGTTCTATTTCTTGAAATCAGCGGAATCCAGACCGTATTTTTTTGATTTATACTGAATAGCTCGACGGCTGATACCAAGAAGTTCAGCGGCCTCCTTTTTTACACCCTTTGTCTGGCGCAGTGCTCTGATGATCGCTTCTTTTTCGCTTTCCTCAATGGAGAAGTTCTCTTCATTTTTTTTGGGAGTTGAAAATACAGAAGGCTCGAGCTGAAGGTCGTCGGGTAATATAACATTGTTCCTGCATAAAATTGCACCGGTCTCAAGGGCGTTTTTTAATTCCCGAACATTACCCGGCCATTCAATGGACTGCAGCCATGAAATCGTTTCATCTGGTATTTCAATGGGAGGCAGATTGTTGGTGGTGGTGTAATTATTAACGAAATACCTGGTCAGTTCAGGAATATCATCAATCCTCTCGCGAAGGGGTGGGATGAGGATAGTGACGACCTTGAGCCTGTAGTAGAGATCCTGGCGAAACTTACCATCTTCTACGTCCTGTCTGAGATCTGAGTTGGTTGCAGCAATAACTCTGCAGTCGACGATTTTTTCTTTCACAGCGCCCACCTGCCGGATGGTACGCTCTTCTAAAAACCGTAGTAATCTGCTCTGCATCTCGGCTGAGATGTTGCCTACCTCATCGAGGAATAACGTTCCACCATCGGCAGACTCGATGAGTCCTTTCTTGTCGCTGATTGCATGGGTAAACGATCCCTTCAGATGGCCGAAAAGTTCACTCTCGAGGATACCAGGCGGTGTAGAACCACAATCCACAACCATATAGGGCCCGTTAATACGAGGACTAAAGTTATGGAGCAGGCGGGCAATACATTCCTTACCGACACCACTTTCCCCAAGGACAAGCACATTGGCGTTACTGCCAGCAACTTTTTTAAGGAGTTCCTTAACCCGTTCCATTTCCTTGCTCACACCCCAGATAAAACCTGTGGAGTCAATCTGCTCCTTGTTTGCCTTTCCTGGTTTGCCAAGGATGTTATGGATCATGGTGATGAGGTCTTTTCCCTCAAAGGGTTTCGTCAGGTAGTCGAGGGCACCTGCTTTTACCGCATCAACCGCGCCGGAAATTGTGCCGTAGGCGGTGAGAAAAAGGACTGGAAGATACGGGTTATCTGTCTTTACTTTTTCAAGAAGTTCCATGCCGCTCATTTCAGGCATCTTAAGATCAGAGATAAGTAGATCTATTGAATGGTTCTGCATGAATTTGAGTGCAGATTTGCCATTCGGGGCCTTGTCAACCTTATAGCCTGCAGCGGTAAGTCTTGCGTGCATAACTTCAAGTAGGGTGAGATCGTCATCGACAATCAGAATATGTTTAGGTTCGCTCATAGAGGTTTTCTTTTTTCCTGGTAGGTTTCGTCTATCTCTTCCAGCTCTTCCAGTTGGTTTTGCAGATTTTTCAGGGTCGTGGACATTTGAGATATTTTCTTCTTTTGATAGGCGATAACATTGTTTTTTCGTTTCTCGCGGGTTGCAAGGGCAACGTGTTTTTGCTGTATCAGGTAACTCTGTTGTCGTAGAGCAAGAGTGAGTAGATGTCGGTTTTCTGTAAAAGGGGACGGGCCTTTGTTGGCATCCCATCTGAGCAGATTGTCTATGGCTTCAATGAGCTGCAAATCACTATTTGCAAGCATCATCTGGGTGCATGCAAGGCCGTAGAGAGCCGAATTTCTGTCTTCGTGGGAAAGTGCTGTTTCGTATATCTGCTCGTATTCTAGAAGTGCGTTTTCAAAATCGCCGTTAATAAAGAGTATATCGGCGGAAGCCTGGGTGTTTTTGACCTCCTCCTGGGGCTGTACTAAATCAAAACTTGCGATAAAACTAGTACAGGAGGAAGTGCCAATGACCATAAAAAGCAAGGTCACTAGGCGTAAAAGGATATTTCTGATAGTTAAAGATCTCATGTAACTTGGTACCCCTATGAACACACTGTAAAAATTTATTTACACGACGGCAAGGTGAAGGAGAAGGTACAACCTCCAGCCTTATTATTTTCTACTTTAATCTCTCCTCCGTAACTCGTCACAATTTTTTTCGATATAGCAAGGCCTAATCCCACGCCGTCGAGATGCCCCCGAACATCTTTTGCTCGATAATACCGTGTGAAAATGAGAGAAATCTCCTTTTCATTTATTCCTGGGCCAAAATCTGTGACATGGAATAAAATAAACCCTTCGGTTTTAATTTCCCAGGAGACATAAACTGTTTTGTCCTCTGGTGAAAATTTAATAGCATTACCAATAATGTTAATAAATACCTGTTGTAACTCTTCTTTAACGCCGTAGAGGTTCGGAGATTTTTTGGGATTAATTATTTTGAGTTGGACAGATTTCTTTTCAGCAAAGGAAGCAAACACCTCTGTCGAATGTTGAACCAGCGTATCAGGTTGTACCTTGGATGCTGCTTTTTTTCGAACACCAGACTCGAGTACTGAAACGTTGAGGAGGTAATTAAGAAGCTTGTTGATTCTTTGTATCTCTACACTGGCAATCTTAAGAAACTTGGATTGGTTACTGTTTACAGGACCAAAGACCTCTTCCACAATCATATTAACAGACTCGCGGATGGAAGAGAGTGGGGTACGTATCTCGTGGCTGAGTGTTGCGATAAACTCATTTCGGATATTTTCTTCTTCCGTGAGCTGATGGCTCATCTCGTTATAGGCCGTGGCGAGTTCGTTAAACTCTTGACCACCCCGTAGAGTGATAGGCTTGTGCACCTTGCTCTGGGTAAAACTTTTAAGGCCTGTTGTGAGTTTTTTAAGTGGGGAAAAAATCGAGCGTGATATATACCAGAGACCAAAAAGACCGACAAGCACAGAAAGACAAAAACCAAATAGACCATTTCTGACACTGATAAGGCTTTTGCTGTTTAATTCGTGCAGGGCTGCTTCTATCTCAGTTTGGTTTGTGGATTTAGCGTTACTAATTTTACCTTGCCAGAGAGAGACAATCTTATCTGAGATCCAATCTTTGCCAATCTCAGGGATCTCACCCTCGCTCCACAGGCCTTCCCTGTGACGATAGTAACTGAATTCGAGTTCGTGCCATATCTTGCCACTACCATCATCGGTTGCAAGCTCTACAACATTGTTTAGTGCAGTTTCAAAGTCAGTCTTGGCTTCAACAAAATATTCTGAATATCGTGGTTTTTTGAGGATTATAAGTTTTTTATGATTTGCCTCCATATCAAACAGACTTGAAAGCATGACATCTGCAAGTTTGTCGACCTTGTTGTTGGTGGTGACAATATGCTCTGTGGTTTGAACCATACTCTGGACGTTATAAAGCAGGACTCCCACTGTACCTGTAAAGATCAGGAAGAAGAGGAAGAAAATCAGGGAAAGCTTCTGTTTTATGCCAGTTTTAAATGCCATCTGTGGTGTGTGCTCTTAAAGTAGTGCCTACTCCAGAAAATATGTTATAAACAAAACCCATTACTGGTCATATTCGAGAGTTTTTCCATTAAACGTCGCTCACCGTTATTGAGCTGAGTCCTTGCTGATATTTTTCATTATCGGGGTTAGTTATAGCAAAGCTCATACCAGCTGTCATCATTTGTATAAAAGAAAATTTTTTGTGCAAGAGGTTGAAAGTAGCACTTTTTCTTCCATTGAAAAATTCTGTTAAATAGGATAGTTGTGTGGACTTGGGTTGGTGTGACTTTGGGGTGTGCATAGTTTGCGCACAGTAATGGGTGGTGAGGGCAATTTTTGCGTTTTTTCTGATCGTGTAATCACTCAGCTTAACTTAAGAACTCGAATCTATGTGAAAAAGAATGCTGGCATATGCCTTGCTTGTGAATTGAAATAATTAAGAATTCTTTTATATTTGAACATGACTGTATCTGAAAATAATGGAGGATCAATGAAACATATAGTCACTTGTCTGTTGCTCGCCAGTTTTGGTGCCATGGGGATGGTTGCTGTGGCAGCAAAATCAGATGGTGTCTCAACGAGCCAGGACTATGGAGAACCATTAAGTCAACTTATAATACCTCAGGAGAGCATGTTCTCAGGCCTCGTTTTTGAGGGAGAGCATGGAATTGCCATTACAACTAACCGGGGAACGTTTCTTCTTAAAGGGGACGGGATTAAACCGCTGGTTGGCAAAAAGATACGGGTCAAAGGCGTGATCCGTGGAGAGTCTCTTCTCGCTGTTCAGGTCGCTGTAAAATCGTAGCGACTTTTTTGAGTTACATTTAAAGGCACCTTACTTCGTCAATGGTAAGGTGTTTTTTGTTTTTGAGCCTTTTTGCAAGCGGCTCTTTTACGATAGACTAAAATCCACAGCCATACTCGTGTGGATGGCTGTTGTGTCAAAGAGTGGAATGTCTGTGTGATTTTCGCTGACCAGCATTGCAATTTCAGTACAGCCTAGAAGTATTGCCTCGGCACCCTGATTTCTCAGGTCGTCCATTATTCGTAGGTATTCGGCTTGTGAATTAGTATTAATCTCCCCCTGACAGAGTTCATTGAAAATTATATTGTCAACGGTCGCCCTGTCTGCAGAATTCGGGGTAAAGACCTGCAAACCGTATTTTTCAGCAAGACGTAATGAATAAAAATCTTCTTCCATGGTAAAGCGGGTTCCAAGTAAACCAACAGCACTAATATTGTTTTTAACAAGAGATTGGCCGGCACCGTCTGCGATGTGAAGGAGCGGAATGTTAATTGCCTCCTCCACCTGCGGGGCAACCTTATGGAGGGTGTTGGTGCAGATCAAGAGGCAATCCGCCCCTGCACCTTCAACAGATAGAGCCGCATCGATGAGTGTTGTGGCGCAAAATTCCCAATTACCTGTACCCATGGCACTTTCAAGTCCAGCAAAATCTACACTCACCATGGTCATTTTAGCAGAATGGAAGCCGCCGAGCCTGGTATTAACTTTTTTGTTGATCTGTTTGTAGTAGTCAAGGGTCGACTGCCAACTCATCCCACCAAGTAGGCCTATGGTTTTCATAAATTATCCTCTTCTTATGACGCTGTTCATCCCAATTAACGTTACGTGTTTTTGAAATGAGATATGTGTTGAGGCCTCATTGCTTGATTATTTCTTGAGAGAGTATTGTTAAACCGGTACGAGAAAGAATCTCTTCATTGGTAAAGCAGTGTGCAATGGAGTGGAAAAGAGCTAGAAGAACAGAAGTTTTTGGTGTGGGAGATATGAGATGTAACTCAATGGCCTTAATGTCGAGAACTATCTGTTCAATGATCGTGTATTCGAGATTCTCTTTGGTTAACTCAGCTTGTATTGCCGTGATGAATTTTTTTGAAATATCACGATCACTATCATTTGCAATGAGTTCTGAACTAAAGGTGAGTTGCTCGTCTGGAGTATTCTCACTCTGTGGCGTGATCCCAAGTGAAATAAGCCCCTCTTCAGTAATGCTTATACCGCCAGCAAGGGTTTTCAACTCAATCAATCCCTGAACCATCAATCCTTCTGCAACTCGGCCAGCTTCAGCTTTATCAATGCCAATGTTGAGCCCAATATCATACATGGAGACCTGTGCTTCGATATTGCCCTGGGTGCTGTTGTAGAGTTCTTGCAGGTAACCAGCTGAGCTTAATTCGTCACTGTTCATTTCAACCTCTTCCGGATGGGCTATGGTTTCAGGGGAGCTATTGATTTCCCCATGGGGTGGCTTTATACATTGTATCTGTCGAGTTGAATCTTCTGGGTGAAAAACGGTCTGTATTCATCTGTCCTGTGACTGACAAATAAAATGGTTGAGAGTTGCTCTTTTGCAATGAGATCGAGAAGATCCAGCAACTTGTATCTGTTTTTGTCATCGAGGCCCTGGGTGGCTTCATCCAAGATGAGGATGAGTGGTTTTTTGATAAGGCCCCGGCCGATGAGGATTAACCGTTGTTCTGAAAATTCAAGACGCTTAAATGGGACATCGGCTAATCGCTCAAGGTCAAGCCAGGTGAGCCAGCTCTTTGCCAGCTGAATCTGGTTCGTGCTCACTTTCTCATATAGTCCAATAGAGTCGAAGAGGCCTGAGAGTACAACATGTAAGGCCGTACCCGGTACGCGATGATCCCTGTGCAGAGATGGTGAGACGATACCCATCTGCTGTTTGAGTTGCCAGATTGATTCCCCGCAGCCCCGCTGTTTACCAAAGAGGCGAAGGTCGTTTGCGTAACACTTAGGATTATCACCGATTAATATGTCTAAAAGGGTCGATTTGCCGCAACCATTTTTTCCATATACAAGGGTGTGATCTCCACGGTTAATTGTCAGGTCAAGTCCTTCAAAGAGGGGTTTCCCTCCGTATCCTGCAAAACCATTTTTAAGTCGTATCAACTCCAAAGGGCCAGACGAATTCTCATCATCTTTATTGTAATTAACAATGGGTGCTGCTGCGTGATGCGCTGGAGCTTCAACTGTTTTCTTAATTTTTTCCAGTATAGTTTCTTGAGGTCCAATTTCACTGAGGTGCACACCCTCAAAAAAACCGATATGGGAACACCAGGCGGGAATGTCATGCAAACTGTTGACGAGAATAATAATAGAGACGCCCTGCACCGATAGTTGCTCCAATGCCTGGTTGAGTTCGGTGCAGCTGCTCATATCGAGACCGTCAAAGGGGTTTTGCAGGATTATTGTACGACTTCCACGTATGACCTCTCGGAGCATGACAAGTTTGCGGTTTTGCCCTGAGCTGAGCTGGCGTAAACCCGTATCTAAACAGTCGTTGAGGTTAAAGGCTGCGAGCAGGCTGGACACCTTTTCAGGGGAACCTAGAAATGTGGCAGCGGTGGTGCCTGGATCAATCCTATCCAGAAAATCGGTGTCATCGTTTCTCAGTTCTTCTTCAAACAACTCCTGTTGTCCATGAAATGATAGTATGCCGGGATCTGGATCAAGTTCAAGCTTTACAGAAGTGACATCTGTGAGTCGGCCTTCAAGAAGCTGTAAAAAATTGTTTATGCCACTGGAATTCTCACCGTAAAAACACCATGACTGACTGGGGGATGTTATGAGCTGATTAATTTCCAGAAATGGGTGGGTGAGTTGTTCAATATTCATGTGAGCAGTGCTGTAAGTGTCGTCTATGGTGAGGTGTTAGTGGTTCAAATTGATAAGAAATCTATCCAAGCGGTCATATATATCAAAGAGTGATGAAATAACAAGATGTTCATCTTCAGTATGCTGGGACATTTCACCATCGGCACCCCAAACTACTCCGGGAATTCCCCTGCCTGAAAGATATCTTGCATCCGAGGCCCCATGTTCGCGGCCGATTTTTGCTCCCTTTGAGCAGTCAATGAGTTGATCAAGGTAGGGAGATTTACCACTGGAAAACACAGGCTCCAGTGCT
Organism: Desulforhopalus glucosivorans; assembly: GCF_054397165.1. Classification (NCBI taxonomy): domain Bacteria; kingdom Pseudomonadati; phylum Thermodesulfobacteriota; class Desulfobulbia; order Desulfobulbales; family Desulfocapsaceae; genus Desulforhopalus; species Desulforhopalus glucosivorans. Next base: position 3,921,329 of record NZ_AP044854.1, on the reverse strand, counting down.
TTGACGTCAATAGTGGAAACTGTAGCATCATTGATCAGACGAATAATTTCATCTGGATCATCTTTTTCAGTATAGCGGATATCCAGAAGTGCCCGGGCAGAACCCGGGAGCATATTTGTTGAACAGGTTCCAGCAGAGCATTGAGTCAGTGATAGCGTTTTTTTCCAATGATCCAGCGGGTCTCCTATGAAGAGTTCTTTGATTCGAATGTAATCACGGGTCAGTATGTCAAAGGCACTTTCACCAAGCCATGGGCGGGCTGCATGGGCTGATGTGCCCTCGGCATTCAATTCAATGAGTATACTGCCTTTTTCTTTGGTAACAATAAGGTCTGGGTTGCCGCCATCAAGGGTAATGAAAAAATCCGTGGAAAAATGGTCTATCGCCTTGGCGGCCCCGTTGGCGCCACCTACCTCCTCGTCTCCTGTTATCAGAAGACCAAAGCCCATTGCGTCCTGGAATCTTCCACCTTGTTTGAGACGTCTGAGATGCTGATCAAAGAGGGTAAGGGAAAGGGCTACTCCATATTTATCATCTATGGAGCCACGGCCGTAGAGGCTGCCATTTTTTACTTTCGGAGTAAAGAGTTCACTGTTTTCCGCCTCAACCACATCAAAGTGACTCACGAGGAGCACAGGGGTATGGTTTGTGGTGGGTAGAACTAAAATGGATGGAACATCGTTATGTTCAACCAGACTGCACTGGATCTCTTTTTCACCGAGCCAGCTTTGTATCAGGTGACTGCATTCCTGGATTTTCGCAGGACTAGAGTGGGTAGAGGGGATTCTGATGAGTTCTTTTGTCAGGTCGATGAGGCGGGTCTGGTCTTCTACAGTATTCACTATGTTTTTAGTGCGTTACTCCTGAAACCCTGTCATAAAAAAACAAGAAACTCAGGAATTGAATTTGAAATCGTAAGTTTAGTTGTATCGCCAATGCACTTATCCCGTTCATCTGGGTTAGTTGTTAATTGTTTTTATCGGAAAATTATTGTTCCATATATAGTATGGTTTAAATAAAATCTAAACCATTATATTAAAAAAAGAACCAAAAAGTATTTTAAAAAATGCTATTGTATGTGCATGATTATTACTTAGAAAACCTTTTTAACAGACAGGTATGCGTCGTTTTCCTTCAAAAATTCAGCAGCTGATCAAAGAGAGTGGACTTAATCTGAATAGGATTAGTCTTTCCTCTGGTATCTCAAATACCTACCTTGCGAAGCTGCAAAGGGGGGATATTAATCGGCCGGGCAAAGACAAGCTTGCTTCGGTGATGCTTGCGCTTAACTATACCGTCTCTGAGATAAATGAAGTTCTGTACCTGTACGATTATTCATCCCTGTGTGTAGATGATATTCCAGAAATTCTTTCCAATAATCGTGCGAGAAAGGTGGGTGGGGGAACCTTACCCCAGTTTGATCACGTCTATTTTGATCTGCTTCTTGTGGTTTTGGAACAGGAAGGCGGAGATTCTTTGCTGGTGAAGGATCGGCCCAGTGATGTGTATATGCCCCATCAGTTGTATCTCACACGCGAGTACCCCTATGAAGATAGTGATGATTCAACTCAATTTCGTCAGTTTCTGACCCGGGAAATCTTAAAGGAAAGGCGTCAGATTTTTTTAGAAAAGTGTGAATCGGGGGCCAGGGTTACAACCTATATCTGTAAGTCCTGTTTTGTAGATTTTATCAGTTCACTTTTTACAACTAAGATGGATGAGCACAACCTCTTGGCGGTGCAGTATCTTGCAAATGCTCTCTCACTGATCATTAAGCAACCTGAAAGTCACAAAATCTATTTTATGGAGCGATGTCCATATTTTCATTTCATCGTGTATGGAGCAGGCAGAAAGACACCTAAAGTCTCTTATACTGGTCGGAAATTACACAGCTACAGCCGGGAGTGTGATAAACGGATGTTCGAAGGTTTTACCTCCGATCTGCACCATACGGTTAAACAGTTTACAGCGGAACTTGAACGGTGTCACGAGGCCGTAGATAATACGATCAATAGCAACTATCCCCATGGCATTGTTCAGCATGTTACAGAGTTATGCAGGAAGTATCAGGTTGAGGATATGTTAGAGAGAGAACTGACCGTTCTTTTAAATGCACCCAAAATGATTCTTCACTAAATGGTGAAGTAAACAGAAAAAATTAGTAATTGAGGCTGTAGAAATGAATCTCCTCTTGCAGGTCATAGCCTTTCTGGCACTTGGATACCTTGGGATTGTGGGCTTTATGTACTGGCGTCAGGAATCGTTTCTCTTTTATCCGACAATCGCCACCCATGAGGATATCAACCTCGATCATGTTGAAGAATACTCCTTTACCAGAGACGGCGTAACAGTTCGCGGTTGGTTGGTCAATCCTCTCTATGCAAGACACAGGCTTATCATTTATTATGGTGGCAATGGTGAGGATGTATATCTGAACGTTGATGAGTTTGAGGCGCTTCAGTGTGCCACTCTCTTTGTTGCATACAGGGGTTATGGCCCAAGCGAAGGGGAGCCTGGCGAGGATGCAATATTTACTGATGCTCTTGGTATATTTGATGATATAAAGGCGCGTTATCCCGTTTCAGATATTTTCCTCATGGGGCGAAGTTTAGGCTCTGGGGTGGCCTGCTATCTTGCGTCAAAGCGTGAGGTTGAGGGATCGATACTTATTACTCCATATGATAGTCTTGTGGCAGTCGCCCAGTCCATTTATTCATGGTTGCCGGTTTCAGCGCTGCTTCGACATCGTTTTGACTCAACACAATATGTGACCGGTGTGGATTCTCCATTTCTTATTTTCTATGGAGGCCGGGATAATGTCGTACCGCCAGCGAGAACAGAGAGGCTACTGGAATATATCAAGGGCAGGACAAAGGTTGTTTATATTGAACGTGCGGATCACGGAACCATTGGAATGTTTCCTGAGTATTGGCCGGCCATAATAGAGTTTATTGACAGTAGAAGTGTCGAGGTGGATGGCTAGCCATAGAATGTCGTATACTTCTTGTGTAGTGCAAATCTGCTATGTTTCGTCTTTTATTTGCTTTTCTCTCGATTTTTCCCGCAGGAATAGTTGACACCTCTCCTGGTTCTGGTTAATTGCTTATTCTGTTTTTGCTGAGCTGAGCAACAACCCAAATATTACCCCCGATACATGGGAACTATTGTGGGTCTCAGTTCAGTGCCGAAGAAATTTATTTATAAGATGAGCCTTTTGCAAAAGTAGGATTGGCTCAAGATGTATAGAGGACATATTTTGTTACTATTTAGTCGATCAATTGTCATTCCTGTAGCACTCTTTATTTGCATAACCATCTCTGGGTGTGGCTCCGTGGAAACAGATATTCGCGGCGAGACCATGGGAACCACATATAGCATTAAGATTATGAAAGACAGGTTTGCGAAAACTGGTGATCTTGCAGGCCTTGTGGACGCACGTTTACAAGAAATTAATGCAAGTATGTCGACATATATTGAGGATAGTGAAATTAGCATCTTCAATGCGAGTGATGGAAAGGTGGAGTTCTCTCCTTCTGCTGACTTTTTAGAAGTCATGCGGGTGGCAATGGATATTTATTTGCGCTCTGGAGGTGCCTGGGATGGAAGTCTCGATCATCTGGTAACCCTATGGGGTTTTGGGAGGGAGGAGCAGAAAGAGCAGCCCCCATCGGAAAAAGAGATAGAAGCCAGCCTTTCCATGGTTGATTTTAGTAAAATATCAATTTCATCAGACGGGAAGTTTCTTAAAAGTGATCCCCGCTTGACCATTGATCTGGCCTCCATAGCAAAGGGCTATGGGGTTGATGTTGTAGCAACTCTTCTAAGAGAGCAGGGCTTTGAGAATTTTCTGGTTGAAATTGGAGGAGAGATCTATGCCTCCGGCAAAAGGGATAAAGACACTCCATGGCGGGTTGGTATAAACACTCCTTCGAGTGCTGCTGGGTTTGGACAGGTCTATAAGGTCCTGTCAGTTGCGGGAAAAGGTGTAGCCACCAGTGGAGATTACAGGAACTTTTTTGTCTCAGAAGGTCGTGTGTATTCCCATATTCTGGACCCACGTACCGGATACCCTGTGACCAATGGCGTTGTCAGTGCATCTGTTGTTGCTGAGACCTGCACCCTTGCAGATGGCCTTGCGACCGCGCTTATGGTGATGGGGCCTGATGCGGGGATAAAGCTTGTGGAGCAAATGCCAAATGTTGAAGGCCTCATTATTGTTCGTAATCAGGATGGGGAGTATGAGGAATATCCTTCCTCACGTTTTGCTGAATATGAGCTATGATAACCGCTGGTAAAAGTTCTTTAGATACTGAGAGACCCCTGTACAGTTGGAAGTTTGGGGATTTGCTGTCGGCAATTGTGATAGTTACTTTCGGATTGTACTTTTTGTGGGCACAAAACAGTGTAAACAAAAGTGCAACAAAGGCATTGGTCAGTAAGGGGGGAACCGAAGTCGCCGGTTTTTTCCTGGGTGAGGACAGCAGTGTCGATCTGAAAGAATTTGGGGTTAATATGATTTTAGAGGTCAACAATGGTCGGGTGCGTGTGGCCTCCTCTGATTGTAAACAGCAGCTTTGTGTACGTCATGGCTGGATTGCAAGACCTAAGGAAGCTCTTTTATGTCTTCCCAATCATATCACGGTCGAATTAGTTGGGGAGGACGCTGAATATGACGCAATCAGCCGCTGATGCGAATATTTCTCCGGAAAGACTCTCCTTTTTAATAGCTACGGCCGCAGTGCTCCAGCTTTCTGAATCAATGTTGCCGTATCCGATTCCAGGACTTCGACTGGGTCTTGCAAATATTATCTCCCTCATTGTCTTGTTTCAATTTGGTTATAAATCGGCACTGGTGGTGACATTGCTCCGAACCGTAGTAAGTTCTTTTATTATCGGTTCATTTTTATCCCCAGGTTTTGTTTTGAGTTTTACCGCAGGGTTTGCAAGTATTTCGGTGGCTGCATTTTGTCACAGGCTCTCAGGCCATATACCCTTTCTGCAATTAGGTCCATTGGGAGTTGGCATTATTGGGGCATTTGTCCATAACATGGTTCAGCTATTGCTGGCTTATCTGATGTTTTTCAATCATCCAGGGATCTTTGTCCTGGTACCATGGCTCACCTTGGGTTCTGTTGTCTTGGGAGGGCTTTCAGGGAGCCTGGCAATAGCCGTGTTGAACCGTTTGTCAAAGCAAGGGATTGATCTCACTGACATTCCATTTTCTGCGCCATCACTTGAGAATCGGACCTATCAGCCGGGAGACTCCGTGATACACCGCTGCCCGGTGGTGATTAAAATCGGTTTTGTACTGACTGCAACGCTGTTGACAGTATTTTATGAGAACCTTTTCTTTTACAGCGCTTTCTTTCTGGTAATTATTGTTCTTATTTTCCTCTCCTCTCTTCGCTTTAGTCAGGTTTTCTCTGTTTTGAAAAAACTCTGGTCGATTATTTTGGGTGCGTTTTTGTTACCACTTTATTTTAATCATGGCAGTCAGGAGCTGATAAACACACCCTTTGGCACACTTCATCTTGAGGCATTTATAAGCAGTGTTATTTTTAGCACACGGATCATTTTGCTCGCCCTTGTTTCAAACTTACTGGCGCGAACAACCTCGGTGGAATCTTTTACCAGTGGCATTCGAATCTTTCTTAAGCCCTTTGGTCTGATGGGTTTAAACAGTAATAATATTGCTGAAAACATTTCAAATGCCTTGTCAGCTCTTCCAAGAGTCTGGGTAGAGATGCGGTCTTTGTTGGGATTTTTACTTGCGGGTAAACCTAAAAACCTTAAAACCATAAGAGATGCTGCAATCGAGCTATTTCTCCATCTGTTTACCTCCACCAAACACTTCCCGCCTAACAATTAGATTTTAGAGAAGTAACTTATTTGGACTTGTCTTTACGCTGTATCGTCAGTTTTTTTCCCTCATTGTCAACTGACACATAGGTGAAGGCAGCCCGCGTTACCTGGAAGGTCTTGTCGGGGGAAACCGGTGCATTAATAGATGGCTTAACCCAGACTTCAAGGTTGATAGTCACAGATGTTGTTCCAATGCGGATAACATCCCCATAGCAGCAGACCACGTCTCCTACCCCCACTGGTTTAATGAAGGTGATGGATTCAACAGCTACAGTAACAATACGGGTGCCGGTAACTTCTCTCGCCATTATACCGCCAGCAATATCCATCTGTGACATAATCCATCCGCCAAATATATCTCCAGCAGGGTTGGTGTCAGCAGGCATTGCCAGGGTGCGGAGTACCAGACTTCCTCTTGGGCTTGTATTACCTTCCATGGTTGTTATCCGTTTGTTGTGTGAGTGTGGAGGGGCGTGTTGATCGTATAGTAGAAAAGATATACGTGGAGTGGCCAAAGATTTCAAAGAAAAAGAAGTAAAGATTGTATCTATAGTGTCGTTTTATTGCTCCGGCTGCAACAGATAAAACTCATGGGTTGACTTGAATTTTGGTGTCAGAACGATATAGTTATATAGAGGTTTATTATACAAATAACTTTTAAGCAGTCATAATAGAGATAGTGAGAGATTATATGACAGAGGAAAAACGCAGATTCAGTCGGATAGTATTTGAGGTGGCGGCAAGATTGACTGTAGATGATACCACCTATAATCTTGATCGTATAACTAATCTGAGTGTAGGTGGTTGTCTGCTGAGTATCAATGAGGGTTTTACTGTTGAGCAGGATTGCACAGTGACTATTCTACTTGATCGTATGGAGCCTGGTGTTGTTGTTCACGGCAAGATAGTACGTGTTGCCAAAGGGGAAGTAAGTATCCAGTTCACCGCAGTGACCCCTGAAAACTTGCAGCATTTACAGAATATCATCCGCTATAATGCAGATGATCCTGAGCTCATTGATGAAGAGTTGAGTGTCCGCACTGGGCTGCAGTAGTTTGTAGAAGTGTTCCTGTATTTCTCTCTAAATTGACATTTCCTGAAAAGCTCCCATTGTTGTAGTGAGATGTTACCACAGCGGAGGGGATATGGAGTATGTAAAAAAAACTATACTAGTTGCGGTTTTTTTTCTGGTTCTTGCAGGTGCTCTCAGTGTGCCTTTTTTGTATGAATCCCAGACTCTCTGGTACAAGATTGGTCTGGACAAGACGATTCTACGTGGTGGTCAGCTTGCAGGGATGTGTGCGTTAGTTCTACTTTTCTCCCAGGTCGTTCTGGCTGTGGGTGGACCATTTCTTACCCAAGCCTTTGGCTTAAAAAATATCATGGGCTGGCACCGAGCAAATGGGGTGCTCATCCTGTTTTTTGCAGCCCTGCATGTGCTGCTTATTCTTGTCCCCGAAGGGCTTGCAAACCTGCCCATAGGTAAAAAGTTTTGGCCCGAAATGGTCGGTTCATTGCTGTTATGGCTTCTGGTTGCCATCGTCATTGCGTCTCGCTACAGGGAGAAGTTGAAGCTTGATTACAGGCGTTGGCGTACTATCCATAAACCCTTAGGCTACTCTACAGTCCTGCTCGTCTTAGTTCATGTTCTCTATGTCAGTGAATCATTTGCAGCAGGAACACCCAGAAGGGTTCTGCTACTTACGGCCGGACTTTTATTGCTTCGTGTTGCCTGGGTGAAGATCTATCTGCAGATGCTAAAAAACGGTAAAGGCGTCTCCAGATAAGAAAGCCAGATATACAATGTAATTAATTCAATCCCATGGAGGATATTATGAAATTCGGTAAAGTATTATTTGCCATTGTACTTACAGCGGTTTTGTCTACCAGTGCATATGGTGCAGGAGATAGTTGGGAGCTTGATAAGGCACATTCAAATGTCTATTTCAGTGTCGATCATATTTTTTCTAAGGTGAATGGTCATTTTAATGAGTTCACTACAGATATCGTTTTTAATCCGGAAGATTTAGGTAAAAGTAGTTTTACTTTCACTATTGCTGTGGATTCCATCGACACCAATATTAGCAAGCGCGATAAGCATCTTACCTCTCCAGATTTCTTTGATGAGGGCAAGTATCCCCAAATGAAGTTTACATCAACCAAAGTAAGTGGTGGTGATGGTGGTGTATACACAGTTGAGGGAAAGCTTGAGGTGAAGGGGAATGTCTATGATTTGAGCCTGCCTCTGGTTCTTGCGGGTGTAAAAGATCATCCAGCAGTTCCGGGCAAGGAAGTGGCCGGCTTTAACGGAAAAGTAGTTGTTGATCGTTTAGCCTATGGAGTTGGCAATGGCAAATTCCACAAAATGGGTGTTGTGGGAAAAGATGTTGAGGTGTTTGTCAGTCTTGAAGTTACCCGGAGTAAGTAAGGGGTTCTGAATACCTTTGTGACATTCTCCCCTTGTTGTATAAAGAACAGGGGAGAATCGGGCATACTACTTATCCATGGTAAATTCCCTACGTAAGTCAATGACCATGGGATGTTTGCCAATGCTTCTCTGGGGGCGTACAGCAGGCAAAAAATTGATCTTTCTGCCAAATTCAGAAGGTGTTTTTAGAGTGAACCAGACAAGCTTGGGGCTGAGAAGGGATGACCCATCAATATCTTCAATGTTATCAAAACTGATGGTGTGAGTTTTGAGAAAATTTGATACCACAAGCACCTTCTTCTTTCTGTCCAGGGTAACAGTCTTAATTGAACCGGTGGCAAAAAATATAAACACGGCTATTGCTCCCCAGGTTACGGCGTATTGAGTCCACCGAAGATCATATTCAGGTGAAAAAAAGATCACTTCCCTGGCTCCAAGTCCAAAGCCTACCACCCAAATGAAGAGGAAGACAAACTTATAAAAAAATGTGTATTTTGAAGAGAGTATCTGCATTGTTTGTATACCTTTATAGGGTGTTTTTGAGTTGAACAGCTTGTCCTATGGGGTGCTCTGTTTTCAGCGAGAAATGGTGCGACCATTGACAAGGCGTGTAGTTTGGTTAGCTTTAATGAGGTAACCCATTCTATGATTCTCTACCACAAGTAGTTTTCGATGTAATCAATCTTTTTAGGAACCATAGCCGGGTTGCTCTCATTTCTTTTTGTATTTTTAATTTTTAAATATATGAGGAGGCTTATTATGGCTCATACTTGTAACAGTTGCGGTGCAGTGGCTGATGATCCCGGGCATCTTTGCAGCCCTGTAGTTGAAGAGATCTCTTGTTCCTTTTGCGGTGAAAAAAATGTTGGAGTCACCCATGTCTGCAAGGCAAAGCTTAATGCCATTAAATATTCCTGCGAGTCCTGTGGCAGGGTTGCTGCAAAAGGTGAAGACCTGTGCAGCCCAGCAGAAATAAAATAACAATAGTACTAATAAATAGTGCGTAAAAAGAGCCGGAGCCAGGCATGGCGTCCGGCTCTTTTTTTGTTCTTCGTATTGATCGAAATTATTCGTGAATATTCTGTTTTGGGCAACCCATATTTTCCCCCATCAAATGTGTCGACGTAATTCATTGTCATAACCGAAGAGAAGAGAAAGAGAGATTGCTGATCACCTTTCCTTCATTACAATTCATGAAGGGCCATTATCTGGCATGACGACGTTTATGGTAATGAGGAAATCTATTATTGAGACGGTACAACGATACGTCAGATTGTAGACAATACCATTGAAGACAATTTTGCTTCACAATATAACGGTACAATTGCGTGGGTGAGTGATGTTGACGGAGACGAAGAAATATATTTATGGAATGGTGAGACAACCATGCAACTAACAGAGAGTGAGACCCAGGATCGTTCTCCATCACTGTGTAACAATTCAATACCAATTATTAATATAGATGAGGGTGGAGCAACGAACAGACTGGTGGACTGTTTCCACCATGCCGATGAGATCAAGATTGAGCAAATCCCACAGGTGATGGCTGGGCTTGTGGAGTAGTTGGGTGTTGTTTTCAAATCACTTGTTAGCACGTGTAAAATAAAAAAAGCAGAACCGTTTGGTTCTGCTTTTTTACTAAAGCTATAGTTTTGTTGATTACTTTACTTCTGCTTTTTTCTTCTACTAAAACCTGCAAGTCCAAGAAGGCCTGTTCCGAAAAGAAGCATAGTAGTTGGCTCTGGCACTGGATTAACAGGTTCGGTTAATGATACAGAAATATGTGAAATTTCAGGGATATTACCACCGCCATTGGTGAGGTGCTCAGTGGTCCATTTTCCGTCAGTTTGAGCTGGATCCAAATAATACAATGCCCATTCGTCTGAACCTTTTATTACGTAAAATTGAACAGCATCAGTTAATGGGTTGGTTGTGGCCCATGTACCAGTTTTGTAATCGGAACTATAGGTTACACTGAAGTCCGAACTTGTCTCTCCCCCAACCTTATTTTCAATTTTATCCAAATTTGCTGAGTAAGTTGTATCGTCTAAATAATGTCGAATTGTGCCTTCAAGGAGTTTGTTATCGTTTCCGGCAACAGTTCCAAGGTAGTAACCTGACCAATCGGCACCAGTATATCCAAAATAAGATCCGTCATAACCATCTGATGCGGCTTTAGTATCTATGCGATCAAAAAAAGTGTTAGTTCCGTCAGGGCTATAACCATCTAAAGTCAGTAGGGCCATAGCATTACCCGCCGTACCAATTAAAAATAAACCTGTGAGTAGTAAACCTATTTTCTTCATAATAACCTCTTCCGAAATAATTGCTGTTATCTCTGTGATTTCCTGGCAATTAGAGCCAAGTTAATTGTCGGTATGTAATATCTACTAATTTTGCAAAAAAAGGGCCGGAAACAAAAAAAAATACTAAAGAGCACTAATTTCTAATGGTTGCGCATATTAGTCTAATAATTTTTATTACATTCATCCTGGAAACCGGTTTGGCCGTTCAGTAATGCGGAAAATGTTTTTGGGCAATAGCTGTTGAATTTTACTGCTGTCGAAAATATTTACACAAAAAGTGAGATTTCCATTTCTAATTATTGAAAAGGGATTCAAACCAAAACCGTGCGATATATCTCGATATAAGAAAAGAAGCGCTACACAACTTATAATGGCACCAATTAAGGCATAGATGTGTTCATAGAGAAGTCCACCGGCAATAACTACAGGGAACTCTGGCAAGAATAGTACGGGACCGTTAGCAAGTATGGTATATAGATTCAAGGATGACAATCCTGACAAAGGTTGATGAGTTTTGTCGAGATGGATCATCTCGAACTAGCTGTCGAGCCCCGCTATCCGTATCGTAACTGTTGCCAGGATAAGGAACAGGACGAGGAGGATGCGTGGAGTAAATGAACGTTTTTTGTCCTTGGCCCCTTTTGGCTTGCTACTCTCCTTAGCTACTTTGTCAGAAATTTTAGTTTTTGCTTAAGAACAAGTCTGTTGAGATATGTGAAAGGGGTTTTGGTGGACTGTTCTTTTTGTTCTATTGCTTTTTCTGTATCGAAGATAAGATCGAGGAGGTGGGTCGTTGGGACTGTCTTTCCAAGGGTGGAGGAGCAGCCGGCGCAGTAGGTGATAACCCGTTTCCCGCCTGTCTCTTCTTTTCGGATTTCTTGCCATTTACTGGTGATCTGTGGCGCTACAAATGCGGCAGCCCCACCTTCTCCACAGCAAATTGCTTTTGAGCGGCAATGCTGCACCTCTTCAACTTTCTGCACTCGTTTTCCCACAAGAGATCGTACCGCAGAGTGGATTTGGGGGGAAAATCGTGTCGCACATGCATCGTGTATGGAGACAGTGGCAGGGTAAGAGCCTTTGATTGGAGGAGGATTCTCTGCTAACAGTTCATAGGCCGTTATGGTTTCAACTTCAGGAGCATGGGTCTTGAATGTGTCATGACAGCTTGGACAGGCAGTTATAATTCGGGTGATGCCGTGTTTTTTGAAAATGGAGATGAGTTTGGAAAAAGATTCATGAAAATATGGATCTCGTCCCATATCGTGTGAAGGCTTGGTGCAGCAGTCGAGCACGATGCCTAGATCCGGAATTATTGTTGAAAGAAATTGATAAGTGGAGTTGGTAACTTTTGATCGTGTCCCTGCGAGGGTGCAGCCCGGGAAAAAAATTGTGGTACAGTTATCCGAAAAGAGGTGTGTAGAAAACAGTTTTGAGCGGCCACGATTTTCATAGGCGCAAAGAGTCTTATGTTCCGGTAGTATTTTTTGTGGCTCACTCATGATTTCCCGGCGAATATCCAGAAAAGCCGCAGAGCAATCTAATTCCAGTGGGCATACTGCCTGGCAGAGGTTGCATAGATTACATTGGTATACAATGCTGGGATCGGTCAGCGTTTTAGAGAGAAAATGTTTACTGATTGTGCCGGGATTGCCATATTCTTTCAGAAAGGCACATTCCTTGACACAGCGGTTGCATGTGATGCAGTGGTCCGCTGTAAATTGTATGGCATCCAGTGGTTTGTTCATTTTCTGTTTCAGGGCATGCGAAGTCTGTTATCGCCGCCTACCATTTCACCTCTTTTTAGTGTCTTACTATAGAATTTCTATCATAAAAATCAAGAAGCTTAGGAACACCACCCACAATGAAACGACTGTTTCTCATCTGTTTTTTCCTTGTAATGAAATATCGGTTAATATTGGCGTCAGGTGTGTTGCCTTGGAAGGCAACGGGGGGCTTCTTACGAAATGTTCCCATGGACCACGGTGGAAAAGACGCAATTATTCACGTTAAAACTGCACAACTGAATACTTGAAGTAATGAAGGAAAACAAATAGTCAATACCGATCTCTTCTGCAAATCCAATCCCAACAAAGCCACCAAGGGCCACCGTGTCATTATCGCGAATGATACGAACCGATTCTTCGGTAGAAATACTCTTATTCTTTCATATTTTCATAGCTCCTAACTGCTGCATTGCAAAGGTTAAATCTCCCAGAGTAGAAGCATCTTCATTGTAAGATTCAGGGTTGTTTGGGACAGGATCCGGGCTTTTGCTGGACAGGGGTGCCACTGACAATGGTTGATCCGGTGACTGTCAAGAGCTCAGCATCTGCAGTATCGAATTCGGAGATACGATATCGGAAATCTATAAGATATTCCGATTTGAAATATAGAGACCTCTTGTGTATACAGTAGCAGACCTCCCATAGACAGAATTCAACCTATCGAGAACAGAGCGAAAAGTGAAATTGAATGGAAACATTATCCCTTAGGCTTCATCCCGGTCAGGATCTCAAAATTGAAATTGATCAACGTATTGCTCAACATGAAATTGAAGCAGCCTGCATTCTCACCTGCGTAGGGAGTTTGAACACCGCTGTACTACGCTTTGCGAATCAGCAGACTTCTGAAATCCTTGAGGGGCACTTTGAGATTGTCTCTCTCACAGGCGTGTTGTCAAAACATGGCTCCCACCACCATATTGCCATCGCTGATGAACAAGGGAGAAGCTACGGCGCTCATTTAATGGAAGGTTGTAAAATTTATACTACCGCAGAAATCGTCATTGGCATTATCGATGATTGCACATTTCTGAGGACATTTGATCCCCAGACAGGATACCCAGAACTCGAAGTTGTTTCCGCTAACAAAAAGGAGCCAAATTCATGAATCTCAATAAACGATTAAAAGAAGATTTTACTACGACAACTATCGCTCTGATTTCCATTGCCATTGTTATTAATATTGTCGCTGGTCAATTGGTATCAATGCTTAAACTTCCGATATTTCTTGATTCAATCGGGACTGTTCTGGTTGGCCTGTTGGCGGGTCCCTGGGCTGGTGGAATAACCGGGTTACTCACTAACCTCATCTGGGGGATGATTACATCTCCCGTTGCTGCGGCATTTTCTCCTGTTGCCATGGCTATAGGTATTGTGGCAGGCCTATGTGCTAAATATGGGCTATTTAAAACGTGGTGGCTGGCAATTATCAGCGGCGTCATCATTGCTGTTTTCAATGCGATTGTTGCAGTACCAATCAGGCTTTACATGTTTGGTGGTGTCACCGGGTCCGGTGCTGACTTTATCACCTCCTATATGCTGGCACTCAGTAAAGACCTCTTTGGTTCTGTAGTTTTCACTGTTTTTACATCTAATCTGGTCGATAAGGTTGTTACCGCACTACTTGCCTGGGGGATTGTTAAAGCACTGCCACTGCGTACAACGGCCAGACTGCCTCGGGCAAAATGCGTGGGTTCATCTGCATAACAGAAGCAGTAGCACTACTGGTTCCGCTTACAGTTACGTGACCACAGGCAACCAACACCTTAGCGGAGCCAGGAAAAGATGGGACCCCAGAACTCGACAGCGACACTTTTCATCGATAGGGGTTCGTGGATTCAGCGATTACATCCTTTCACTAAATTATCCTATATCCTGCTCACGGCTGTAGCTGTATACTCTGGACTTTTCCGCTGGGAGTATATTGGACTGTTCTTGCTGGCGAATATATTGATAGTTGCAAGTGGGAGGTGCCTTAAAGAAGTCGGTACAGCTTTGGGGGCAATTATGCTGCCCCTGATGCTGTTTATGATCCCCATCCATGGTTTTCTCTATCCCGGCAACAGGATAATTCTTTTCGATGTGTACACCATTGCTTTTTATCAGGAAGGATTGTTGTTTGCCCTCAATACTCTGCTAAAATTGATAGTGGTGTTGCTTACATCACTGCTCTTTGTCTTCACAACCCATCCAGCTGATCTCATTACTGCGCTATCAGATACAGGAAAATCGCCATCCCTTGCGTACCTTCTGGGCAGTCCGATACTTTTGCTGGCAGGTATGCGTGAAAGGATTGAAACAATAAAGGCTGCCCAACGCGCACGAGGTCTTCATGTAGATGGTAATATCTTTAGGCGTTTCTATAGTGTGGCTCCACTCATTGTTCCCCTGGTTGTTGGAGCCATTATAGAGGTTGAACAACGCTCCATTGCTCTTGAAGTGCGTGGTTTTAAATCGGCCTCTGCTAAGACCTCACTGCGGATAGTCGATGATCATCCTGTCCAGCGGATAGTGCGCATGTTAATGATTGTAATATGTGTATTTTTAATTCTTCTACGATTTTTTGGGTGAAGTATGGTCCAGCTTACAACTGAGCACTTAACCTATGAGTACCCTGGGGCCGATGAGCCTGCTCTTCATGACGTCTCTATAACGATTTCGACAGGCGAATTTGTTGCGTTGATCGGAGCCAACAATTGTGGAAAATCGACATTATGTTACGCCCTTGCTGGTGTTGTTCCCCAGTTGTACCATGGAAAGATGCAGGGAAAAATAGTAATTGATGGGGTGGACATTAGAGATACGTCGGTAGGTGAAATTGCGCTTAATGTTGGTCTGGTGCTGCAGGTTCCTGGTAGCCAGATATCAGGTGTCCGCTATACGGTTTTTGAAGAAGTTGCCTTTGGCCTTGAGAATCGGGGTGTAGCACGGGAAGAAATGCAACAACGGGTAAGGAAGACACTACATCTTATGGGACTTGAGGCGTACGCACAACACTCACCATTTCACCTCTCAGGGGGGCAGCAACAGCGACTCGCCCTGGCAACTGTTTTGGCGACAGAGCCGTCTGTTCTCATCCTTGACGAGCCGACAACATTTCTTGATCCGCAAGGGGCAACGTTGGTGTTTGATATCTTGCGTCAATTACAGCAGCAGGGAAAAACAATCATCATTGCAGAACAAAAAATGGATCTTATTGCAGAATATGCAGACAGGGTGCTTGCCTTTGATGAAGGTAACCTTGTGATGGATGGCACTCCGAGGGAGGTTCTTACTTCCCCTATTATGCAAAGAATACATCTTAACTGGACCCGATATAGTCAGGTGGCAGACTTGGCTTGCAAGAACGGATTAATACCGGCGGATCAGCCATTGCCAGCATCTCTGTCTGAGACCGTTGAGGTTATCGATAGACTTTCACCAGTAAGAGAGAACCATGTTCATTCGTGTTGAAAATCTCTCATTTAATTATGCTCACACAGTTGCGGCACTCAAAGATATCTCCTTTGAGATTTCAACTGGTGAGCGGGTGGCCCTGACAGGTCACAATGGTTCAGGAAAATCAACACTTGTCAGGCACCTCAACGGCTTGCTCACGCCTTCTGGGGGAAAGGTGTGGATTGATGACAAGGATACGACAACCACCAGGACAGCACAATTGGCGGGTCAAGTTGCACTCCTTTTTCAAAATCCGGACGACCAGATCTGCAAACGAACTGTTTGGGATGAAGTTACTTTTGGACCTAAAAATTTGGGCTATTCTAAAGAGCGAATCAAGTCACTGGGGCAGGAGGCTCTGGAGCTTTTTGATTTGACCTCTAGCAAGAATAAAAATCCCTATGACTTTGGTTATAGCCAGCGTAAACGAATTGCTATGGCCTCCATTGTCGCCATGGATACCCCGGTTCTCGTTTTTGATGAACCGACTGCGGGCCTCGACCCGTATGAAGTGTCACTTCTGATCGGTTGCCTTAATAAACTCCAGTCAGAAAAAAAGACTGTCATTATCATCTCCCACGATATGGATTTTGTAGCAGAAAATATCGGTAGGGTTATATCCCTTGCCCGTGGCAAGAAGTTGTTTGACGGTAGCGTCCAGGACCTCTTTACTAAACGGAGGCTTATGGTTGACTGTGGTCTCTACTATCCCCAGGTTATACAACTCAGTAAAGCTTGTGGACTACCCGGTACTTCTCTGTCTCCCGATGAATGTGTGCAAGAACTGGAAAAACAATTTCGATAGATCGATAATGTTTTTTTAATGATAACCCTGTACCTTGCTTCGGAGCCCGGTTCTTGGAGAATCTGCGGACATGCATATTTTGTTATGTTAAAACGTTTAATCTGATCCCATGGAGTAATGGAAACATCAGAGTAAACGGATAATTTGGGGTATTGTAAGGTGAGTAGTTTATGTTAGAAATGCGAGTAATTCACGAAGAACCCGAATTTGTCGTAGTTGTAAAGTCAAGTGGATTGCTCTCTGTTCCCGGGCGTGGTCCGGAAAACCTCGATTGTGTCGGTGAGCGGGTAAAAGCCTTGTATCCGGGGTGTATTGAGCAACCCACAGTTCATCGTTTGGATATGGATACTTCGGGGTTGCTGGTGGTCGCCAGGACTAAAGAGGTACATCGTAACATCTCGATTCAGTTTCAGGAGCGAGAGGTGCATAAACGCTATATTGCGATTCTTGACGGTGAATTAGATGGAGAAAAGGGGCTTGTCGAACTTCCTTTTCGTCTTGATATTTACAATAGACCCCATCAGATTTACGATCCGATTCACGGGAAACTGGGTATTACCCACTGGAAAAAAATCCTGGTCAAAGATGGTAAAACACGAATCGAATTCACCCCTATAACTGGAAGAACACATCAGCTCAGGGTTCATTCTGCCTCTACACATGGCCTGGGAATTCCCATTGTTGGAGACCCACTCTACGGAACAGGAACCGGTCCTGGAATGATGAAGCTACATGCCTGTTATCTTTCTTTTGCCCACCCTGTCACAGGTGACGTTCTTGAGTTTAAGTCGGAGCCGTTGTTCTGAGTATTCTTGCATCATGATTCCTCTATGCTACATACTAATGATATTGAACTATTGATTGCTGATCTTCCCATAGAGGCGACTTGCTATGGGTATTGTGCAGACTGTGATGAGGTTCATTATCTAACAGAGGGCAATAGCCGTGAATATGCTCTGGAGCTGATAGCAGAACTGGAAGAGAAGAAACGGATTGATTTTCACTCTCCAGACCCACAGTTAATCTTTTCAACAGACAGCCTCTGGGAAACAAGGGGTGGACAGATGTTTGGTGTGCTGGAATGTGTGGATGCCTATGGCAAGACTGTCGTGCTCCGTGCATTTTCCGGACAGTTTAACGCTCATTGGCTCGTAGAAGGCTGGGTTCAGCCAGCTTTTGATTTGGATGGTTATTACCAGCTCCTGCCTGAAATTGAGGCGTCGATCCAGAAAATGACGGACGATATTGAGGTTTGCAGGCACAAGGCAGAGCAGTGCAAACTACAGTACGAAAAGACCATGGATGCTGGTGATCATGGGGCGCAAATATATCATCGCAGGCAGATGCGAGAGGCATATAAAACCTACGAGCATGCGAGGAAAATCAGAAAAACATATTCTCAATCCAAAATGTTTGTCTTTCAGGATTTATATCAGCTACAAAATTTTAAAGGTGAGAAACGTTCCATCTTAAAGGCCTTCTATGAAGAGCGGGGAATCCCCATCGGGTCAGGTGATTGCTGTGGTCCAAAACTACTCCACGCTGCAGCACAAAAAGGGCTGACACCTCTTGGGCTGAGTGAATTCTATTTTGGTAAGACAAACAAATCTTCTACAAAACACCATAAAGAATTCTATCTCAGCTGCAAAAATAAATGCCAGCCAATTCTAGGCTACATGCTCTGCGGCCTTTAGGTGTAGCTCACCAATGTTTAAAAGTCTATCCCCGGTTGTGGCTCTATATCTTTTCGATAGGCATGTTTTATCTCCTGTACTTCACTGACGGTGTCGGCAAGTTCAATAAGATCGGGGTGTGCGTCTCGCCCTGTCATGACAAGGTGCATCTGTTTTGGGCGCATGTTGACTATCTCAAGGACCTGATCCAGATCTATGAGTTTTAATTGCAGGGCGTTATTCACCTCATCTAATATTAAGGTATCCGGTGTGTCGTTTTTGATGATGTCTTGAATGAGCAACAGAGCGTCCTGGGCATTTTTGCGATGTTCTGAATGGGGAAAGGGGTTGCCCTCAATACCGCAAAATCCCTTGCCTGTATGGTGGAGGGTCACCAGGGGAGCAAGTTTGCTGACTCCATCCCACTCGCCTGAGTAGAGGTCTCCCTTCATAAACTGAACAATGGTTGTTTTTAGACCATGTCCACATCCACGCAGAGCCATTCCCATGGCTGACGTTGTTTTTCCCTTTCCGTTACCTGTGATAATGACGATAAGTCCCTGTTTCTTTTCCGGTTCATAAACGGATATTTCTATTTGGTCTTCCATGAATTCTCCTGATTGCAATTGCTGTTAACATTACGAGGTTACGTTGAGATTTTGTGCTGCAACCGCGCTTTGTTACACCATCATCACTGGTTTTAAAAAAGTAAAGTGCGATTGTTTTCACCCTATGGGCCATTAGTCATGGAGCGAATAGAATCATAAAAAAAGACCGTGGTACTTGTAATGGTATTACGATTTGTGATTCAATTTGAATAATAAATTCGATTAATGAATTCCAATAATTGTTTGTAAATCATCTCCCTTATCATTTTGTCCTTAGAAGGAGTTTGTTGGATGCCTGATTCAGTACTGTTAAAACCCACTGTATTATTGATTGAAAACGATAGATTACAGCGGACAGGTTTGAAAAAGTCCATTGAAGAGGAGGGCTTTTATGTACTGGAGGCAAACAATGGCCAAGAAGGGCTTGAACTGTGGTCGGAGAATATCAGAGCAGTCCGTATTGTAATTACAGCGCTTGAAATGGATGTTGCCGGTGGTTTGGAGGTGGTGAAGACTATCCGAAAGGAAGAACTACAATACACCTACGTGATGGTTTTGACCTCAGATACCGGAAAAAGTGTATTTGTGGATTGTCTTCGGTCAGGAGCCGATGATTTTGTGGAGACTCCCATGGTAAAAGAGGAGTTATCTCTAAGACTGCAGGGCGCTCTGCGGCAGTTACGGCTTGAGGATCATTATCGTCTGGTAGGCGGACTTGTTCAACTTGCAGCAGAAAGGGCCGGGGAGACGGGAGTACATCTCCTGCGGATCAAACAGTACTGTGCGATTCTGGCTGAAGACCTGCGGCTTCATCATCCGGCGCTTGGCTTAACTGAACAGATGGTAGAAGATATAGCCAATCTTAGTGTTTTACATGATATAGGAAAACATTCACTTCCTGATGGCTTACTCCAAAAACGCGGACGACTTCTGGATCATGAATATGAAACCATGAAGGAGCATACGACCAGAGGTGGTGCTATTTTAAAGGATATGCATAGGCAAACTGGTTCTGTGTATCTTCTCTTAGGTCATGACATTGCCATTGCACACCATGAACGCTGGGATGGAACTGGTTATCCGATAGGTTTAAAAGGAGAAGAAATCCCCCTTGCCGGCAGAATAATGGCCTTTGCAGATGTCTTTGATGCATTGTTGTCAAGGCGTCCCCACAAGGATCCATTTTCTCTGAGTTATGCAGAGGTCTATATTGAAGAGGAAAAGGCGAAACATTTTGATCCGATGATAGTAGAAAGCTATCAGCGGTTAAAGAGTGTGTTTTTTGATATCCATAACTCAATTCAGGAGTTAAATGAAGATTGGTAGCAGTGACATACGAAAGCATATCACTGCTCTATATCTAAGGGATGAACTATTTTCGGCGATACGATACTACTGTGAAGGGTTCTGAACCATCCGGATAGGTGGTTCTACTCTCCTCTGTGAATTTGTCTTCGGAAAATTCAGGGAGGGTAACATCACCCTCAACGTCTCTATGCAGCAGGGTGAGGGAGACGGCTGTCGCAACGTCAAAACCCTGGGCAAAAATTTCAGCACCACCTATGATAAAGACTTTTTCAGAGCCTTCGCACATAGTAAGGGCTTCTTCCATGGAGGCGGCATACTCTCCACCTTTTGGCTGGTACCCGCTGTTACGACTAAGAACAATATGTTTTCTGCCGGGAAGGGGGGACGGAAATGATTCAAAGGTTTTACGGCCCATAATCATTGGGCATCCCATAGTTGTCTTTTTGAAAAGTTTCAACTCTTCAGGAATGTGCCAGGGGAGTGTATTGTTAACACCTATAACTCGATTTTGTGCCATAGCGGCTATTATAATGATTTCCATTGTTATCTTTTGTTAGAAAAAACTGAAAAATATATTGTATTTGCATAAGCTTCTATTTAATAATACGATGATTATGCTAATCATTCAATTATATTAGTGCCACCTTTGCCTTTGAGATTGGCTGGTAGTACGATACTATTTTATGTACCCTTACCGTATTAGTGTTAAAAGAAAAAATACCATTTGCAGTATTCTGGAATATTTCGGGTGTGTGAGCCTGGAGTACAATTAGAGAAGCAGGTTGAATTAAACAGAGGAGCTGGAGGAGTTCGATGAAAATTTATTGTCCCCATTGTGGAGTGAAAGGCTCTGCGGATGATTCATATAGCGGACGAAAGATAAAATGTCCAAAATGTCAGGGAATGTTTGATCTTAAACCTGATATGGCCATTGACCAAGACGAATTCCTCACTGCTGATCTCGGTGCTGAAACTGTTGCAGAAACACAGGGCCAGGAGGTTGTGCGCGATGAGCCAACAGCTGAGGTTGCTTCTCCTGTTGAGTCAGCTCTGGCTGAACTTAATGAGGAACCTTTTGAAGATTCACTGGATCTTGACGATGAAATCGATCAAGAAGTGGACGATTCAGCAGCGGAGGTTGATGCCGAAGAACAGCTGGATGAAGAGGGTGACGACCTTGACTGGGGAAGCTTTGAAGCGGATCTGGATAAAGAGATTGCCGCTAGCGAACAGGCTGAGGCCCAGGCCTCAGATGAGTTAGAAGATTTTGGTGAAGATGAGGGGCCAGTAGTCGATTTGGGTGATTCTGATCTTAGTATAAGTGACGATGAACTTGAATTAGCGGAAGAACCTACTCTGGCAGATGATCTTGGTGATGTGCTCGGAACCGTGGATCAGGACGATGACGCGCTATTTGATGAGAGCTTAGATACCCCCGTTGAGTCCGATGAAGACCTGACTGATATAGAAGAAGTAGCTGAAATAATAGATGCAGTTGATCAAGAGATAGAGGTTGAAGAGATCGAGGACGAGGACAGCAATCTTGCCACACTTACTGCTCCTGACGTTGCTATGCCTCTTTTTGCCGGTGACGATGATAAACAGAGAGAAGAGATAGTAACAACTAAAGACTCTTCACCAGAAGAAGTCATGTCCTTTGCGGACGCTGATCTTCCCGAGGTGGATGAACACGATCAACCTGACGTTGTGATTGGCGATGATACTCGTGATGTCGTCGTTGAAGATGAGCCTTACGGTATAGATAAGGAACAATGCTGGCAGTGTGGTAAAAAAGACAGTGTTGGTGAACCTTTTGTGGCAATTGATGGTAGACTGTATTGTACTGAGTGTTCTCCAGCAGAAGAGGGTGAAGAGGCTGTTGTGGAGCCTGTAGCTTTAGCTGGCGCAAACCTTGATGGTGGAGATATCCCGGAAGAAAATCTTGAAGGTGATGAAGAAACAAAAGAGCTGAAGCCACAATTCACAGTTGGCGGTGTAATAAAAGAGGCCTGGGAGAAGGTTAAAGGCATTAAAGGTGCTGTTTGGGCAGCGTCTGCTGTTATGTATCTGTTGCTCATTGTTATTGTGGCGGGTGGCTCGATGTTACTGCCATCAGACGAAATTGGTACAGAATCCCTTACCAGCTTTATTCCTTCTGCTCTGTTTCAGTTCGTTACCCAGGCGCTTTATATGATTTTCATGGGTGGGCTTTTCTTTATGGGAATTCGCCGGGTGGCTGGTGATAAGGTCTCCTGGAAAATGATTTTTCACGGTTTTTCCTTCACAGGAAAAATTATTGTTGTGACCATTCTCCAATCTATTCTTATAACTATCGGTTTTGTTTTACTTATATTACCGGGTATTTACCTGTCTGTTGGTTATGTAATGGCGATTCCGCTCATTGTGGATAAGAATCTATCACCATGGCAGGCTCTCGAAACCTCAAGAAAGGCTGTGCATAAGGTTTGGTGGAAGGTGGCTGGAATAGGTCTTCTGACCTGCCTATTGTTTACTGTAGCTGCGATACCCCTTGGTATTGGTTTGATCTGGGTTTGGCCTTTGGCTCTTGTTATTTCTGGCGTGGTGTACAACAGGTTGTTTGGCAAGTAGAAAAGAGCTGGTGTAATACGCTAACCCCGGTAAACGGGAAATAAGCCGGGACTTTTGTTTTTTATGACATTTTTTCTGGAGTAAGGCACTGAGATGTGCATAATATACAGGGAGGGCGGACTATCCGTCCTCCTTTTTTTGTCTTTTATTATGGAGAAACTATGGGCCTCATCGATCCTGCGTTGTATTGGTTAATTATTGGGGTAATGCTGCTTTTTCTTGAGATGGCGTTACCCGGATTTATTCTGTTTTTCTTCGGTCTTGCTGCGTTAATTACAGCACTTGTTGCATGGTTGACCCCAATTGCGATTGCCTGGCAACTTGGTCTTTTTATTGTTGCCTCAGTGGTTTCTTTGCTCACTCTTCGAGATATGATCCAGCGACGTTTTTTTAATACTAAGGATGAGGATAATAGCGAGGAACTCGATGAAGATGTTGTTCTTGCTGTGCCGGGTGACCGGGCTGTGATTGCGGTTGAAATTGTCCCACCTGCTGAAGGGCGCATAAACTACTCAGGAACATCGTGGCGTGCAACTGCTGACGAGCAAATAGATGAGGGTGAGATTGTAGCCGTTGTACGTCAGGATAATCTTGTTATCCATGTGGAAAAAATATAGCTGTCTGCATTGTATAGCAGATAACCAGATTCTAGATAAAGATCTTAGGGAGACATGACATGGAACAAAATCTGATAGCGCTTGGTTTTATAATAATTTTAGTTGTTGCGGTAATATGGAAAACAGCTGTTGTCGTTCCCCAACGTTCAGAATTCGTGGTTGAACGATTAGGTAAGTACAGAACGACTCTTGAAGCTGGTTTTCATATCCTTATCCCCTTTTTTGATAAGGTGGCGTACAAACGGAGTTTAAAAGAAGAGCCGACTGATATTCCAGCGCAAACCTGTATTACTGCAGATAACGTTACCCTTGAAGTTGATGGAATTCTGTATCTTCAGGTTGTAAATGCTAAAATGTCCGCATATGGCATTGATGACTACAGGTTTGCGGCGTCCCAGCTCGCCCAGACCAGTCTCAGGTCAGCAATAGGTAAAATTACTCTGGATAGTACCTTTGAGGCGAGGGAGACCTTGAACGGCCAGGTGGTTATGGCTCTGGATGAAGCCGCTGCCAATTGGGGGGTAAAAGTACTCCGTTACGAGATTAAAGATATTCAGCCACCACGCACAGTGCTTGAAGCGATGGAAAAGCAGATGAAGGCTGAGCGGGAAAAAAGAGCTGAAATCGCGCGTTCTGAGGGTGAAAAACAGGCAATTTTAAATAAAGCAGAAGGTGATCGGGGTGAGGCGATTTTTCTCTCTGAGGGTGAAAAAATCAAACGTATAAATGAAGCGGAAGGTCGGGCCCAGGAAATCTTAAAAGTAGCAGAGGCAACCGCGGAAGGGATTGCCAAGGTTGCTAAAGCAATGTCCGGACCAAGTGGTCACGAGGCCGCCAATCTTGAAGTTGCTAAGAATTATATTGATCAGTTTGGTAAACTGGCAAAAGAGAATAATACCATGATTATTCCTAGTAATCTTGGTGATGTAAGCTCTATGGTGGCCACCGCCATGTCAACCCTTGACCATGTAAAAGGCAAGAGGGGTAACGCCAGTGCCCAAGAGCCTGTGGTCAACTATCGGAGTTGAGGCTTGAGTTGATGTGTCGCGTACGTTGGGTGATAATAAGGTGTATATGAAATCAGTATCTGGTTCGTTTGTACGCTGGCCTTTACTAAAAATACACCTTTTTATGCTGCTCTCGGCGATTTTGGTCTCCACCTCATTTATTGTTGGAGCAGCAATTACAGAAGCACTTGATCCGGCCCTACTCACACTTATCAGGTTTGTAATCGCCGTTTCAATTTTCGGTCCGATTGTTCATTATCGTTACGGCCTCCATTTTTCCTTCTCTTTACTTCTTCGGTGTTCACTTATTAGTGGCTGTATGGTCAGCTTTTTCTGCGCCATGTTCCTCTCACTGCGCTATACAACAGCCTTGAACACAAGTGTTATTTTTGCCCTGGTACCTTCCATCTCATGTTTCTATGCCTTTTTTCTCTTAAAAGAGAGGCTCATGAAAGAGCAGTTCATTGCTCTTTTTTGTGGCTTGATCGGAGTTCTGTGGGTGGTTTTTGGTGGTGATGTTGTTCGGCTACTCACCATGCAGTGGAACTATGGTGATCTGATTTTCTTGGGCGGTTGTTTCTTTATGGGCTTGTATGCTCCACTAGTGAAAATCTTACACCGCGGGGAGTCCATGGCGGTGATGACCTTTTGGGTCCTTGTAACCGGAGCCATCTGGTTGTTACTCTATGTTGGCAGGGATTTACTTCACGTTCCATGGGGAGATGTTGAACCCCTTGTTTGGGGGGGAATCAGTTATTTGGCTGTTTTTACAACCATAATAACATTTTTTCTCACCCAATATTCAGTACTGTTTCTTGGTCCCACTAAGGTGACTGCCTACTCGTATCTGTACCCGGGACTCGTGCTCGCACTCAATTTTTTACTTGGTAATGGCTTACCACCGGTAAAAGTAATTCCCGGCGTTCTGGTTATAGTGGTGGCCATGTTTGTTCTGATGAATGCTAGAGACCATGAAACCGGTTAGTCCTATAGAGTATAGTGATGCCTGTGTGGATGTTGGTGTAAATATGATATACTGTAAAAGAATTTGTTTTTGATGGTCTTTCAGTTGAGCCACTTGCAAAAGTGGCTTTGCGCCCAATATCTTTGTCTTGTTCAAAATTTTATCCTCGGAATATTAACTATATGCCTGCGGTAAAATTTTTCACAGGCCTTGATCTTGGACGAAAATCCTATTTTTGCAAAAGGCTCAGTTGTCGACAAAATGAGAAATCTTCGGTTAACTCGGTCACTTGCAGGAATCGAAGCCATGCCATATAGCCAAATATTGTCAATACACCGTATAGAACAAAATCCTGATAACCTATTACGGTTGCTGGTTTTTACCGGAATTATTTCTATGCTCTTGATTCTTAGCCTGACAGGTTTGGGGATTTATCGACAATCAATTGCAGATGTTGTTCATACCGCAGAGGACGATGCCAAGCGGATTGCTACTGTAATGGTGGCTGAACATGAAGAAGCCCTTTTTAGTGTTCGGGATCGGAATGTTGTTTTGAGTAAGCAGGAAATAGTTCGTATAAATGGAAATATTCGAAAGTTTTTGCATCCATTTGGAATTGTTAAAATCAAAATTTTCGGACTTGACCGGCGAGTTGTATTTAGCAACGATATCAGTATTATAGGTAGGGTGAATGATGCTAATGAACGCTTGGAGCGGGCGTTAGTTGGAGAGGTCGATTCTCATTTAGAAACCAAAGACACAATGGTTGATCTGGCTGAAGAACAGCTGTTTGATGTCGATGTGGTTGAGACGTATCTCCCGTTTGTTAATGGTGACGGGAAGATTGTTGGTAGCATTGAACTTTACTTGGATGTTACCCGGTATCGGGAGGAAATAAAGCAAAGAGTACTACATTCGGTGTTGATTCTTGGTACAATTTTACTGCTAGTCTTTCTCATTTCATATGTGCTTGTCTATATAGGGACCCGGCAGTTGAAAAAGCTCCTCTTGCAGTTGCAGAAAATAGCTGTGACAGATCCGCTTACCGGAATTTATAATCGTGGGGCTTTGATCAATCGGGCTGAAGAAGAAATCTCTCGCATGAAACGTAGTGGGGGGGCACGATCTGACAATATTCTGGGGGTGATCATGATTGACCTTGATCATTTTAAGAATGTTAACGACACCTACGGCCACCAGGTCGGTGATGAGGTGTTGCGCCAAATGACAAGAAGAGTGACAAATTGTCTACGTGCGTATGATGTTTTTGGTCGCTATGGTGGGGAAGAGTTTCTGGTGTTTATACCAGATACTGACATAGAGAGTGTGAACACAGCTGCTGAGCGAATCCGCCATGAATTGAGTAAATCCAACTTCATATGTGGAGACTATAATTTATCTATTACTGCAAGTTTTGGTGTAACGACTTGTCGGGATTTTACAGAGCCGATTAATGTTACTTTACAACGTGTAGATGGAGCGTTGTATAAGGCTAAAGAAGAGGGGCGGAACCGGGTGGTATGTTTTAAATAGCCCTATTTTAGTCAATCAGCATTGCTCTCGAGTTGCCGGTTTCAATTACATCCTCTTGCTTCGAGCTGTACCGGGGCAATGATAAAGACATAACTTTTTGTAGTAATTATATTCTACCTCGACTATCTGCTTGTATATCGGTTACATTTTTTAAAGAGTACAGTATTCAGTAATCATTTTTATTACTCAGGAATAATCTTTATGAATTGGAAATCGCGAGTGGTTTCGAGAGGTTTATTATCACATATAGTGTTTGTCGCTTTTTTCTGTGTGTTTACTCCTGATCTCCTTCAAGCTAAAGTTCAATCCGGTACACAAGACCGTCCACAACATGTATTAATTGTTCATTCAGCTTATCAAGGCTACCCTTGGACAGATTCATTAACCTCTGGCATTCAAGATGTTTTTGGGTCTTCTGCTGTGTCTGTAGATCTAATGTTTGAATATATTGACACAAAGAGAAATCGAGATCCTTATTACTTTGAGGAGTTACGAGAACTGTGGAAAATTAAATACCATAGTGTACCTGTCGACCTCATCATAGTTTGTGACAATCAAGCCTATGATTTCGTACTACAGGAACGAAACGGTTTATTTCTTGGTGTTCCAATAGTTTTTGCTGCGTACATCGGCTACAAACCTCACATGTTGACAGGTAAGCAACCTGTTACGGGGGTAATTCAAGAGACAGATATTACTGCTACCATTGATGTAGCGCTTCATTTACATCCACAAACTAAGAAAATTGTTTTTGTAGCACCTGGGGCTCCAGCGTTTCGGATGGTATGGCTTGAAGGGCTTGAAGAACGATACCTCGATAGGGTTGAGCTAATTACTGTCACGGCTGAAAATATAAATCAAATTGATAAAGAAATCGATTCACACGGTAAGGATATTGTGATCATTCCTTTAAATAGTTTTTTGGAAAGCGATGGGGCGTATTTTCCATTTGACCAGTTTGTTTCACACCTCTCATTAAAAAATTCGTATCCTGTATATGCTTTGTGGGATATTGCAATAGGTCATGGGGTTGTTGGTGGAAAAATGGTTACCGGCGAATCCCAGGGGCGCAGAGCTTCACAGCTAGCATTGCAAATCTTACAGGGGACTCCCATAAGCGATGTGCCAGTTGAAACTAATAGTCCCAATCAATACATGTTTGATTGGCAGGCAATGCAGCGATTTAAGATCAGTGAAAACGATTTACCAGAAAATTCGAGTGTGATAAATCGTCCAGTTTCATTTTACGCTGAAAACAAAATGCTTGTACATGGAACCATTATCACCGTGCTTCTTCTGCTTTTGCTTATTCTTTCCCTTTGTATTGCAGTAATTCATCTACACCGTACTAAAAATAATCTTTTAAAGGCGGAAAGAACTTTAAAAGAGAGTGAAGAGCAATTTAGAAAGATGATTGAAAAATCACCGCTTCCAATGGTGGTGACAGATGAAGCTCAAGATATCAGTTTTTTAAATGATAAATTCACCGAACTGTTTGGCTACACTGTTGAAGATGTAAGTACTGCACAAATGTGGTGGATGAAAGTATATCCAAATCCTGAATATAGGTGGGAAGTTCAACAATCTTGGTCAACCGCGATTGAAAAAGCAAGGGTAACTGGTCAAGATATTGAGATGCAGGAGTGGGAATTAACCTGTAAAGATGGTGCCCTGCGGAAATGCGAATTTTATATGGTTCCACTGAAAAATCTCTCACTCATTATTATGAATGACATCTCGGAGCGGAAGAAGGCAGACGAGGAGCTAGTACAATCAAAAACTCAATTACGGAGCTTGGTAGATAGTATACCTGATATTGTGTGGTTAAAAGATCCTGAAGGCATTTACTTAAGTTGTAATCAAAAATTCGAGATGTTTTTCGGTGCAAAGGAATTTGAAATAATAGGTAAGAGCGATTACGATTTTGTAGATAAAAGTCTAGCTGATTTTTTCCGTTATCATGATCAGGAGGCTATCAAGGCCGATACCCCATCGGTAAACGAAGAACAGCTCACCTTTTCAGACGGTTATTGTGGACTATTTGAAACCATAAAAACACCAATGCGTGCTCCAGGCGGTGAACTTATAGGGGTGCTTGGGATTGGCCGGGATATTACTGCGCGTAAAAAAGTAGAAGAAGCTTTGATACAAAATGAGCGAAGATATTTAAGTGCTCAAAGAATGGGTTTGGTTGGTAATTGGGAGTTTGATCTTGTGACTGAAACTTTTTGGGGTTCTGATCAAGCAAAAGTTATTTATGGGTTCGATCCAGAGACTGATCGCTTTACAACTGAGGATGTAGAAAAATGCATCCCGGAAAGAGACAGGGTGCACCAGGCACTGATTGACCTGATTGAAAAGGATAAACCATATAATCTTGAGTTTGAGATCAGCCCTGTTTCAGGACCAAAAACGAAATCAATTAAATCTATTGCTGAGCTCATCAAAGATGACCAAGGTGTGCCAATCAAGGTTGCCGGCGTTGTTCTGGATGTTACAAGTCAAAAGGAAGCTCTAAAAGAAAAATTACTACTTGAAAAACAATTGTTACAATCGCAAAAGATGGAATCCATTGGTAATCTGGCTGGCGGTATTGCCCATGATTTTAACAATATTCTCTCTGCGATTATTGGTTTTACAGAACTCGCTCTAGAAGCATCCCCGGAGGGATCGTCTCAGAAAGCCGATTTGAATGAAGTGTACCTTGCTGGTATTAGGGCAAAAGAACTTGTGCAGCAGATTTTAGCTTTTGCCCGCAAATCTGAAACAGATAGCAGTCCGGTAAGATTGAGTGATATAGTTACTGAAGTTTTTAAACTCCTGAGGCCGTCAACGCCTACATCTGTAGATATTAAAGTTAACATTAACAGTACAGCGAAGGTGATGGGAAACAGCTCTCAATTGCATCAGATTGTAATGAATCTGTGCACCAATTCTATACACTCATTGCAAAAAACAGGAGGGTTGGTTGAAGTCGGTTTGAGGGATATATTTGTCGATCAGGAATCCGCTCCAGAGTCTTCAGAAGGGAACGCAGGAGAGTATGTTGAACTCACTGTAACTGATAATGGTCCGGGGATTGATCAAGATATCATTGATAATATTTTTGAGCCATACTTCACAACCAAGGGGGTTGGAGAAGGCACCGGTATGGGATTGGCAATGGTGAAAGGGATAATTGATGGCTCCGGAGGTGAAATCAAAGTAAAGAGTGAGTTGGGAAAAGAGACGTCCTTCATTTTACGATTACCCGTGGTTGCAGATGTTATCGCTGATATAGAACATAAGACTGATCCAGTTGCTTTAGGGGAAGAGCGTATTTTATTTGTTGATGATGAACTTCCTGTCGCACGAATGGGAAACCGTATGTTGGAAACACTGGGATATATTGTAACGACACAAACCAGCAGTATTGAGGCTCTCGAGTTATTTAAGGAAAAGCCCCATTCATTTGATTTGGTGATAACTGATATGACAATGCCTTCAATGACAGGGGATATGCTATCGAAAGAGTTACGAAATATTAGAGAAGATATTCCGATTATTTTATGTACAGGGTATAGCAATGAGATAAATGATGAAGGAGCAAAAGAACAAAGGATTGATGCTTTTGCTTACAAACCGCTGAATAAGTCAGAGCTTGCCAGAATTATAAGAGACGTTCTGGATACAAACCGGTGATCTTTTACATGAAACTGTCTTGTACATTGTAAACGTAACTTCACTGTGAAGGTGTAGTATTGTCAAAGACATATGGTTTGTATGATTGTTTGGTGAAATACGATATACTGAACAGCTCGCTATTTTTCTTTAGCAACCAGTTGCAGATAAAGATCACCCCGACCTAATGGGCCTGGTCTTCCCTTACCTTTAAGTCGTAACTTTTGTCCCTCATGACTATCTGGAGGAATAGATACTTTCAGTGTCTGCTCTCCGCGGTCTCCATAGACAACGACCTGAATAACCTTTCCGTTTTCAAGTTCTTCCGGAAGCAGTGGGGTGTGATAGGTGATATCAAGGTGTTCCTGATGGGGTGGCGGCGGTGTATTGTGTGTTTGTTTTGCAGTTGTTTTTTTACCACCAATGAGATTACCAACGGCACCGGAAAGAGATTTGAAGACGGAAGATTTTCCTGAGAGAGTTTTTTTAGCTGCCCCGGTAATGAGTGGTTTTGCAAGAGAGCCGAAGAGAAAAACACCACCAATGAGCATACCGCCTTTGCCACCAAAAAAACTTCGTTTGACAAAGTGGGAGCTGTGGCGAAATCCGGATTTTTGAAATTCACGGAGCAAGCCGGTAAACATCTGTTGGAATCTCGGGTCTTTGAACAGATCTTTAAGAATATCTTCCTGGCTGTAATTAAAACTGTCGTTGTTGTATGAGGTGCCACTGGCCCTGCAGCGGTTGTATTCTCTGCGTTTTTTGGCGTCGGTGAGTACACCATAGGCCTCTGCAACCTCTTTAAACTTTTCTTCAGCAGCCGGGTCGTCAGGGTTGCGGTCCGGGTGATAGCGCATTGCCAGCTTACGATAATTCTTGCGAATTTCATCGTCTGTACATTTAGAGGTTAGCTCCAGTATTTTATAGTAGTCTTTCATTTTAAGATCTTTCATTAAGGCAGCTTGGAGTGCATCATATGGCTGGATGCAGTATCGTTCGTAGGTTTCTGCCGTACTTCTTTCCCTGTATATTGTACAATAATAAATCTATTGTCATTAAATAACACCTAGATTTTACACTAGGCATCTTTGGTGGCTTGTGAGATACAGAGCAATACAACTGTATCGACCGAAAAAACTGTAATACTTAGGAATAATAATGAGTCAAATTGATCCGGAGAGTTGGGTGGATAACTATGGCGACGGCCTTTACAGTTATGCCTTGTACAGGATAGAAAATAAGGTTCTGGCTGAAGAGCTGGTGCAGGAAACTTTTGTTGCAGCCCTTGGTGCAAGTTCTGGTTTTGCCGGTAAGTCCTCAGAAAAAACCTGGATCTATTCCATCCTGAAAAATAAAATATACGACCATTTAAGAAGGAAATATAAAGAAACAGTCATGCCTGAAGAGCAGCTTGAAGGGCTTATGGAAGAGGACTTTTTTGACTCTAAGGGTGGCTGGAATAAAAATCCGGGCAGGTGGCGGGAGAATCCGCAAAAGAGCTTTGAAGAAAAAGAATTCATGACAGTACTGCGGAGCTGTATGGATTATCTGCCAATGAAACAGGGGGACGCATTTACCATGCGGGAGCTGGATGATCTTGATAATGAAGAAATTTGTAAGGTTCTTGGTGTGAGTCCGACTAACTACTGGGTGCTTATGCACAGGGCACGGTTGGCAATTAGAAAATGTCTGGAAAATAGTTGGTTTCAGAGCGTTTAGTGAGGAGAGGGTCGTATGTGGATGTTACACTGTGATAAGGTTTCAAGATATGTTTCAGACTCAATGGACCGGGATTTGTCACTCTGGCAAAGGCTCGGTGTACGCATGCATCTGCTTATGTGTAGTCACTGTACGAGGTTTGAAGAACAACTTCATGTAATCAGACGAATGAGCAGGAAAGAAGTCGATGATTATCCCCGCGAGCAACTTGATGAATCGGTAAAGAATAACATCAAAAAATTGTTGAAAAAGAATAATATTTATAAATAACCACTTGTTTTCAGCGTCTTATTTATATTCTGTAAATTTGAAAAAAATTGTAAGGAATTCAATTCTCCCACGACTATAGAGGTAAGAACCTGATCCCGATACACGTAAATGACGTTTAATGAACCAGATTTTTTGAAGGACAATGTTATGAAAAAGATCGCAATCGTACTTCTCATCGTAGTTGCCATAATTTCCTTTTTTGTTTTTGATCTCGATACGGTGTTGACCCTTGAAAACATCAAGGCGAACCAGGCAGACCTCATTGAGTTAAGAGATAATTCTCCTTTTCTTGTAAGCTTTGTTTTCTTTTCGCTCTATGTGTTAGTGACTGCTCTATCACTTCCGGGTGCAGTTATTATGACCTTAGCTGGTGGCGGACTGTTCGGTCTGGCCTGGGGCTTTGTGCTTATCTCATTTGCCTCTACAATTGGCGCTACTCTTGCTTTTCTGGTGTCTCGTTATCTTCTGCGTGATAGTGTACAAAACCGTTTTGGCGACAAGCTCTCTGCTATTAATAAAGGTATTGAGCGTGAGGGCGCATTGTATCTCTTTACCCTCCGTCTGGTGCCTATATTTCCCTTCTTTCTTATTAATATTCTTATGGGACTCACCCCCATCAAAACCTGGAGCTTTTACTGGGTGAGTCAAGTGGGGATGCTGGCTGGAACACTTGTGTATATAAACGCGGGTACTCAGCTCGCCAAGATTGACAGCCTTGCAGGTATTCTATCACCTGGCCTGCTGCTATCTTTTGCCCTGCTCGGAGTGTTTCCTCTTATTGCAAAGAAGATAACGGAAGGACTAAAAAAGAAAAAAGTATATGCAAAATGGTCTAAACCATCATCCTTTGATAGAAACCTTGTGGTTATAGGGGCCGGAGCTGCAGGCCTTGTTTCATCATACATTGGTGCTGCGGTAAAGGCGAAGGTCACCCTTGTAGAAGCTGAGAAGATGGGTGGAGATTGTTTGAACTACGGTTGTGTTCCCAGTAAGGCACTTATTAAAAGTGCCAAGATTAGCCACTACATGAAGAATGCTTCCCACTACGGTCTTGAAGATAGTAACCCGTCCTTTAGTTTTAAGAAAGTTATGGAGCGGGTGCACTCTGTAATTAAGAGCGTCGAACCCCATGATAGTGTTGAGCGTTACACATCTCTAGGAGTTGAGGTGATAAAAGGGTATGCAACCGTTATTGATCCCTGGACAGTTGAAATTGCACTTGAGGGTGGTGAAATCCAGCGTTTAACAACCAGGTCAATTATTATTGCAGCCGGAGCAGCCCCCTTTGTACCACCTCTGCCAGGTATCGAAGAATCAGGTTATCTGACCAGCGATACCCTGTGGGATACACTTGCCGAATATGAAGAAGTACCTGAGCGTCTTGTTATTTTAGGCGGTGGCCCCATTGGCTGCGAGCTGAGTCAGAGTTTTGCCCGCCTTGGTGCAGGTGTTGTGCAGATTGAACGTGGCGATAAAATAATGGCAAGAGAGGATGAGGAGGTTTCCATCTTTGCAAAATCCTCCCTTGAAAAAGATGGTGTTACCGTTCTTACGGGGCACAGTGCACTCAGATGTGTGCAGGACGATCAGGGTAAGGCTGTTATTGTTGAGGCTGGTGGTGTTGAAAAACGGATTGATTATGATGTCCTCATCTGTGCAGTTGGTCGGAGCGCTCGCCTCGATGGTTATGGTCTTGAAAAATTAGGCATTAAAACTGAGCGCACCGTCACAACAAATGAGTACCTGGAGACTATTTATCCAAACATCTTTGCTGCAGGTGATGTGGCAGGACCCTACCAGTTTACCCATGTTGCTGGCCATCAGGCATGGTTTGCCTCAGTGAATGCGCTGTTTGGAGAGTGGAAGAAATTTAAGGCCGACTATTCTGTGGTGCCCTGGACCACCTTTATTGACCCTGAGGTTGCACGAGTTGGTCTGAATGAACAGGACGCAGCTGAGAAGGGGATTGCATATGAGGTAACACGGTTTGGTATAGATGATCTGGACAGGGCCATTGCCGATGGGACTGCAGAGGGTTTTATCAAGGTTCTCACTGTTCCGGGTAAGGATCGTATCCTGGGTGTTACCATTGTTGGTGCCCATGGGGGGGATCTCTTAAGTGAGTTCGTTCTTGCCATGAAACATGGCCTTGGACTGAATAAAATTCTTGGCACAATTCACACCTATCCCACTCTTGCTGAAGCCAATAAGTATGTTGCAGGGGAGTGGAAACGTGCCCATGCTCCTGAAAAATTGCTGGGCTGGGTTGAAAAATATCACACCTGGAAAAGGGGGAAGTGATGATTCGTATATGTGCTCTAATTGTTCTTACACTCAGCTTTTCCCCTGTGGTCTTTGCGGCAACCTTTGATCACGCTGGCTGGAATACCATATTGCAGCAACATGTTAAGAGTGTAAATGATGGTAAGGCCACGGAAGTCGATTATAAGGGGGTGGCCAGTGACAGGCAGAAGCTGCAGGCCTATCTTAACGCTGTTGCCGGAGTAGATGAAACCACATTTGCTGGATGGTCTAAACCTGACCAGCTCGCCTTTTTGATCAATGCATATAATGGTTGGACGGTTGAGCTCATTCTTACCAAATATCCGGATTTGGACTCAATTAAAGATCTTGGTTCATTTTTTAAATCGCCATGGAAGAAGACGTTTATCCCACTTTTGGGGAAAAATGTAAGTTTGGATGATATTGAACATGGGCTTATCCGGGCACCGGGAAGCTATGACGATCCCCGTATACATTTTGCTGTAAACTGTGCAAGTATAGGTTGTCCTGCTCTACGGCCTGAGGCCTACAGAGGCGAAATCCTTGAATCTCAGTTAAAAGATGCTGAGATGTTATTTTTAAGTGATCCTTCAAGGAATAGATTTTCCCGTGGCGTCTTTGAAGTATCCTCAATCTTTAAATGGTATGGAGACGATTTTAGAAAAGGATATCTGGGGATAGATTCTCTGGAGGACTATCTGTTGTCCCATGGCGAGCTATTAGGGCTGGAATCAAAAGAGAAAGATACACTCGTTGAGAGTGAGGTGAAAATCAGTTACCTCAAGTATGACTGGAAACTCAATGATGTCTCATCACCTTGATGGTTGTACGTTGTCTCTAAGGCTCTAGCCTATTGATAGTCCGGTCCAGTGCATAAAGGCAAAGTATACGAGCGGCAGGAAGATTGCGGGGAGGAGGTTACCGATTCGTATCGTTGTAATCTTGAGCATGTTCATTCCAATGGCTAAGATCAACAGGCCGCCAACGGAGGTCATCTGGCCAATGGTCTCGGGAACAAGCAGGTCTTTCATGAGGCCTGCTGAAACTGTAATCAGACCCTGGTACAAAAATACCGCAAGGCCCGAGAACATAACCCCCAAGCCCATAGCCGATGCAAAGATAATCGAGGTGACGCCATCAAGGACCGATTTTGCAAAAAGTGTCTGGTGATTACCGGTTAGCCCGCTTTCAAGAGAGCCGACTATTGCCATTGATCCCACGCAGAAGACTAGGCTGGCGGTGACAAAACCCTTGGCAAATGATCTGTTATCCGATGACTTGGATGTAACCCTGCTTTCCAGAAAGGCTCCAAATTTTTCTAGCTTGGTCTCGATTTTCAGCCATTCTCCAAGGATTGCGCCAATAATAACAGAGAAAATTACAATCATAAGATTGTCAGAGGTTAAAGCGCTCTTTATGCCAATGAGCATAACGGACAACCCCACACCACTTAAGATAATTTCTTCGTAATTTTTTGAGATCCCTTTACTAAAGAGTAGTCCAAGAAGGCTACCTGCAATAATAGCAAGAGCATTAACTATTGTTCCGAGCATTGTATGGCCACAACCATATAATAGGTGATAAGAAAAGGAAGGGAAATTCCCATCCGGTTTATAATTGTCGTTGGAGAAGTTGTTATACCACCGGAAGGCAAAAATTAAACGCTTCTTTGACGCTTTATTGGAGTTGTTGCAATATATTGTGTCAGGATGAGGGTATGTTGTTAGTACCTTGGCAAGTCATTCCTTGTTTTTTATGGATGAATTTCGTGAAGGTCTTTCTCCTGGCTTATTTCCCGTTTACCGGGATTAGCTGACTTATAAAGCATAGACACGCTCAACTTCCCGTTGGATATCCTGGAGCCGGAACGGTTTTGCAATGCGGCCTTTAAATCCAAATTTTTCATACTGTGCCATTATCGGATCCATGGCATAACCACTTGTTGCTATTACCTTAGCATCAGGGTCGATTTCAAGAATCTTCTGTACGGCTTCTTTACCGCCCATACCCCCTGGAATTGTAAGGTCAGATAGTACCAGGTGGTAGGGTTCGTTGCTCTGAAAGGCTTTC
The DNA here is from genome assembly GCF_054397165.1 of Desulforhopalus glucosivorans. Lineage (NCBI taxonomy): Bacteria > Pseudomonadati > Thermodesulfobacteriota > Desulfobulbia > Desulfobulbales > Desulfocapsaceae > Desulforhopalus > Desulforhopalus glucosivorans. The sequence continues at coordinate 3,884,384 of NZ_AP044854.1, read as the reverse complement.
TGGTACATTGCAGTTCCCGTCTTTCCTTCACTGGCAACATCAACTGAGTGGCCGATTTCACAGAGGATGCCTGTGAGTACATCCTGCAACACATGATCATCCTCTATGATTAATATTCTAAGTCCATTGTCTTTACTCTGATGTATTGATGTTACCAATGGACGATTGGTCTCATGATCAGTTGAAGTACAGGCGCGAAGGATGATAGAAAATGTTGATCCTTTCTCGGGAGCTGATTCGACACTTACACTGCCTTTGTGCTTATCTATAATACTATAGACCATGGAAAGGCCGAGTCCGTTACCATCTGTTTTAGTGGTGAAGTAGGGATCAAAGATCTTATTCTGAATCTCCTGACTCATGCCGATACCATTGTCGCCTATGATAAACTCAATGGTGTCCCTTCCTCTATGAGACGTACTCGCTGGAATGTTTTTTGCGCCAATTGTGAGTGTGCCCCCTGTGGGCATCGCATGTTTTGCGTTTATGACGAGGTTGGAGATCACCTGTGATATTTGCCCGGGGTCAGCTTGTATATGCCAGAGATCGTTTGAAATACTGTATTGAGCAACTACAGAGCTGCCGCTCAGATTAAAAGGAACAACGTCCATGAGCATCTCTTTGAGGTTGACCACTTCTGTCAAAGGCTCTCCGCCCCGTGAAAATGTGAGGAGTTGGGTGGTGAGGCTTTTGGCTCTCTGTAAAGAGTCAAGCGCAATCTGGAGGTGTTTTTTTACCTGTTCATCCTGTTGAACTTTAATGTGTGCAAGCTCTATGTTGCCAAAAATTCCGGAGAGTATGTTGTTGAAGTCATGGGCAATACCACCTGCAAGGAGTCCTACCGATTCAAGCTTTTGAGCCTTGAACAGTTCTTCTTCTGTTTTTAATTTCTCCGTTTCATCCCTGAAGACCACAACATTGCCTATTATCTCCTGGTCTTCTGTATAAATAGGGGCACTGCTCATTGTCACTTTGTACTCTTTGCCGGATCTTGAGGTGAGAGTGAAATGCTGCTTACTCAGCATAGTTGCCAAGGTGTTGGAGCTACCTTTGTTATTTTTCAGCTCTGAACTCTCAATATCCAGTACGTCGTTGACATTTTTGCCCTGGGCTTTTTCCTGTGTCCATCCTGTCAGTTGCTCCGCTACCTTGTTGAACAGCTGGATGTTGCCCTCTGTATCTGTTGCCACAACACCGTCAGCTATTGAGTGCAGGGTAATTAAAAGTCGTTTTTTCTCCTGGTCGAGTTCCTGCTCAATGCTGATCTTATCTGTAAGCATCTGATTTGCATAATTTGCCAGTTTGTCAAATTCTGCAAAACGAAGGTTGTCTCTATTGATAAGCTGAGAAGATTGGGTTGCTGTTTTAAAAAAATCAACAAAGTGTAGAAAGTCATTTTCTAACCTTTTACTCAGCCAGTGAAAAATAAAAATGGTGAATAAAAATACTATGAGAAAGATAATCGTTACGAAAAGTAGTCCATGTATCAGGCGTTTCTGTAGACTTTTTTGCATTGCTGCAATTTTGTTTTCGATATCATCTGTATAGAGACCCGCTGCGACAATAAAGCGTCCCTTTCCCGCAAGCCTGAAAAAGCTTGTTTTGGGACTGGGATTTGGGTTGTCAATTTTTCTGTACCAGTAATCAACAAAGCATTGTCCATGTTCTCGCAGGCCTTGTAAAAATTCCCTGCGAAACATCTTGCCTTTAGCATCTTTGAAATCATCAGCAATAGTCTTGCCTGTATCATTGGGCCGGTTGGGGTTTGCATAGACCTTTGCAAAATTTTTCCCGCCATTAATGTTGAGGAGTTCGTTAATAAAAACATAGCCTCTGTCATTTGGGCCAAACCGATTTGCGGTAACATAGTGAGTAATGATATTCTGCATGGATTTCTCGACGGCACTCAGGTAAGTCCCCGTTCCGATAATCCAGTCATATGGCTCAAAATGTTTTACATAGGAGATCTTCTGGTTGTTGTTACTGTCACTGTTGGGTTTAGACCAGAAGTAGGAGTGAAAACCTTCCCCGTGGGACTGTGCAGTGTGTATTAAGTCCCTAACAACAGGATTGCCCCTTGAATCTTTACTTGCTAACAGATTTTTCTTTTCAATTTCAGGATCATTTGGAGAAAGTTCGGCGTACCCGTCAAAAGAAATGATAAAATAGTACCCGTCACCATTATCGAAACGAACAGGTCGCAGGGCGTCTCTTATTATCTGCTTGATATCCTCTTCTGTTTTTGTGTCTTTGTTTTGTTCATGAATATTTTTTGCGATGGCATAGGCTTCAAGGACTCGTTGCTTGGAAATGTTTTGGGCTTGGGTGTAATGTTTGTCAACTTCGTAGTCAATGAGTTTGGCGACACGATCTACTTCAAATTTAATGAGTTTTCGTTGCGCTTCAACGTACTCTGCGCGCATCTGTGCGCCTCGCTCGCGTCCTTCATTTAGTCTCGTGTAGGTTTTAAAGCCAAGGGTGAAAATGGCGAGAAGTAAAAGTAAAACAGTTACTGTGAGCCGAATGGTCTTGATGAATTGATATTTTTTATAGCGTTTTGCCATCAGTGGGAAAATATAGTTGGTCGTACGTCTTCGATGCCAGCGTAAATACCTGACTGTATATTATAGCGTCTCGCAGTATAAATAACATAGGATGAGCTAAAAGCAAAGTTGAGATAAATTATTATTTTCCCACAATTTTCCCATGGAGTGTGAGCCCCTGGTGAATGAGTAATAATATGGACGGGATAGTGAGTTGTTGGTTGAAAACAACTAAAGGTTACCTTAGATTTATAGTTTGTCCAGTCGGTATCGCAGGGTTGCCCTTGAAAGACCTAAGAGTCGAGCGGCCTTTGATACATTATTGCCAGCCACCTCCATTGCGTACTGAATGTAGCTTTTCTCAAGGTCTTCCAGGCCGACTCTGTGGTCACGCATCAGGAGTTTGACCACCTGGGTCAGGTTGAGTTCTCCTAGAGGTTTGCCCTGGCTTTCATGGAGGATTACATGTTGGGCGGTGATTTTGTCACCTTTGCTGAGAATCATTGCTCTTTCCAGCACATTACGCAGTTCCCTGATGTTGCCTTTCCACGGATGATTGTAGAGCATGTCTAATACTTTCTCAGTCATGGTGGGGGGACGCCTGCCAAATGCATTACTGAATTCATTTATGAAGTATTGTGAGAGTAGAGGGATGTCACCCCGTCGTTCTCGAAGGGGCGGAATACGCATGGGAAAGACACTTATTCTGTAATAGAGGTCCTCTCTAAAGGTCTTCTCCTGTACCATTTGTTCCAGATCTTTATTGGTGGCTGTAATGATCCTCACATCGGACTGGATAGTTTTATTGCCCCCAAGGCGTTCAAAGCTTTTAGACTCCAGAACCCGCAAAAATTTAGCCTGGACATCAAGCTCCATATCGCCGATTTCGTCGAGGAACAGTGTACCCCCTGAGGCGAGTTCGAACTTTCCTTTTTTCAGCTGATGGGCTCCGGTAAAAGCCCCTTTTTCGTGACCAAAGAGCTCGGCCTCAAGCAGTGTAGACGGGATGGCCGCGCAGTTGACCGGAAGAAAGGGACGCTTGGAACGTGGGCTGTTAAGATGTGTAGCCCTTGAGAGTAGTTCCTTCCCTGTGCCGCTTTCTCCTGTAATGAGGACAGTGGTGTCGCGGTGGGAAACCTCTCCTGCCATTCTAAGAATTTCGCATATCTCAGCCGACTCTCCAATAATATTATTGAAGGTGTACTTGCCTTCAATTTCACGCCTGAGGTACTTAACCTCAGAGGTAAGTCTACTGATTTGATGAGCTCTCTTGATGCTTGAGAGTAGTTTTTCTTCCGTGAACGGTTTGGTTACATAATCAAAGGCTCCCTCATGAATTGCTTCAACCGCATTATCGATTGACCCAAAGGCCGTTACAACGATAATCGGGATCTCAGGCTTTGCGTTTTTAATATGTTTTAGAACCTCCATACCGCCTATTTTTGGAAGCTTAAGATCTGTGATCACCATATGTATGGTTTCACTGGTGAAGGTGTTAATTGCCTCCTCTCCGTCACAGGCCTCAAAAATGTTAAGATCCATACCCGAGAGCAACATTTTTATCACCTCTCGCATTCGTGCTTCATCTTCAACGATCAGTAGATTCGACATTGTCAATATGCTCCTTGATTATACATGGAAAATAGAGGTGAAAGGTTGTGCCTTTGTTTGGAATACTATCAACTTGAATGTGCCCACGGTGGAGTTTTACCAGTTGGGATACAATGGAAAGTCCAAGGCCAACACCGTCGTCATGGAAAGAAACAAAGGGATCCATGATGTTTTCGACCTGCTCTTGTTGAATGCCGTGGCCCTCATCGGTAATGGAGACAATCAGCCATTTTCTGGCAACAGAAAATGGGTTTCTGATGGAGATGAATCTCTTGCTGGAACCATCAATCTTTGGGTCGGTTTCATAACGAACAGATATGATAATGGTGCCGCCACCTGGCATTGCTTTGAAACCATTAAGGAAAATATTAAGAAAAATCTGGCGGATTTGTCCTGGATCCGCCTCTATGAGGGGTACCTTCTCAGGAAGATTTCTAACAATTCGGTAACCATCAGCTAAATATTTTTCTTCCATGGCTGAGAGGATTTCCTCAAGGTGTTGTGCTATGTCAATCTCTGAAAATACGGGAGTCGCGGGTTTTGCAAAGGCAAGAAAAGAGTTAAGTGTTGTATCAAGGCGGACAACTTCGTCCATAATGAAACTTGCTGCTTTTTCCCGCATCTCCCATGGACGTTTTTGGTCAAGGACCACCTGGGTTGAACCGAGAATAATACCAAGAGGGTTTTTGATCTCGTGGGCGATACCTGCTGTCATCTTACCTACGGCTGCAAGTTTTTGTTTTTCCCTGAGTTCGACGTAGGTGGACTTGAGCTCGGTCAAACTGTTTCTAAGAGATGCGGCCATCTTGTTAAATGCTTTTGCGAGGTCTCTTGTGACATCGGGGTCACTTTCCAGTACACGATATTCAAGGTCGCCGCTGGTGACACGCTCAATACCTTTTTTGAGTTGAAGCAGAGGGCTGATTATATTTTTGCTGAGTAGAAGACTTAAGACACTTGAAAGAAGGATAGCCGCAATTACAAGACTTATGGTCGTCTGTTTGATGATATGAATTTTCTGCAGGTAGCTGGAGGTTGAAACTGTGATACCGATGGTCCAGTCGTTATTTTTGTAGGCTGTATATGAGGTGAAGAATTGTTCGTCACCCAGTTGTGTCAGCCCAGTGTCTTGCTGCTGGGCTTCAAACTGTAGTTTAATTGTTCGAAGCAGTTTCACTTTCTTGCTGCTGGCGGGTTGTGCCAATTGCCAGGGGTGAGCGATCAGGTGTCCGGTTTTGTTTTCAAATATATAGGCAATGGATTCTCTACCAATATCTATATCCTGTAAAAATCGTGAAAATGCGACGAGATCAACATCAATGCCGCAGATGCCAGAAAGTTCGTTATTCTCATCGTAAACGGGTGTTGAAACGGTGATACCCGGTTTTCGGTTAGATGCAAACAGGTACACAGTAGTCCAGTGGGTATCTTTGGCCGTTTCTGCTCCCTGGTACCAGGGTCGTGTCCTTGGGTCGAAGAGTTTATGGATCTCTGGTCTTTGGGGCGGCACCATGGCAAAATCACCAGCACTGCTCGCGTAATACATATTGACGAACTCAGGGTGGTCTTTTTTGAAAAGCCTGAGGTAGTCCAGGACCAGATCTTGTTGGTTCGGATCTATGAGGTGGTTGTCAAAAAAAGATGCCAGTAGCCTGACATTATACGTGTGCTGAGCAAGAAACGAGTCAACATGGCGTGATATCTGTCGCCCGGTTTCGATGGTGTACTGTTCCATCTGTTTTTCAGCCACCTTGAGTGCCTGGAGATAACCAAAATATCCAGTGATTGGCAGAAAGATAACAATGATAAGAACAAAGGCAGAGAAGATTCGAAGCTGAAAAGATTGATGCCATGTGGAGAAGAGGTTTTTGACTGTTTTCATCTCCGCTGCTCCTGTTTCTTTAGGAGTAGTGCTGTGAGTTCGTTTAATTCATTTTGTCCAAGTTCAGTTTGGGCAATTTCTTTTTGTATAATAGTGATGTCAGCTGGGGTTAGATCATCCCGGTTGGCCAGAAGTTTAAGGGCGCTTGGGATTACACTGCTTTTTGCAGCATGCTGATGAAGCGATGTGTAGTGACCAAGACTGATCGCAGCGCTTTGTCCATGGCGGATGAGTTCAAGATAGGTCATCTCCCCCCAGGTAAGGGGCGCCTGTGGAGAACTCTGGTCCGAGACATCTGGGCTTTGCGAAAGGTTAATGGATGTCCATGGAACATATGGTGGGTGGGTTACCGGTTGGCTTTTGTACTGTTCAATAATCGTATTATAACTGATAATACCTTTGGTCTTTTGGCCAAGAAGGTCGGTTGTGATCCAGCCATGGTACCAGAGTGCTTTTGCCGCAACCTCAGGAATATCCTGATATCTTATAGCTATCTGCAGGTAGTTTTCTGCAGCTTTTTTTTGCCCGCCGAGCGAACTCAGGCGATAGTCAACGCCTAGCTGGAGGTAGGCGATTTCAAGCTCTGTATCTCCTCTCTGCATTCGTTCTTCTGGGAATAATATGGAAACCGAATTAAAAAGAGCAATTTGTCTGGGAAGAGTAGTGTCGGATACTTTGGCCAAGAAGAACTGTTCGGAGGCGGAAGCCATTTGGGGCACTTTGAAACCGTTGATTTCAATGTAGGCTATCTTCTTTTCGCTTTCCTGCTGTTTTTCTTCCCTGGAACTACAGGAACAGGCGCATAACAAAACGATACAAAGAATAAGAGATCTTGTAATAAAAGGTGAAAACGCTTTGATCGGTTGGTCTAAAAAGACAGTGATCATGTAAAAACCTTTGATGTAAAGAGTTGTATCGTATTAATCTTAGTCCCGTATAGCCTATCGGGCGATCTCCTGCAATGGTTCTATTCTCCGCGTTCAATTTTTAATAGTCTCTTGAAAATGTAAAATAAAGTGTAAAATTGATTATATCCTCAAAATCCTATCTAACATATTGTTAGTTTTAGTTATCATGGATAATTACTATTATATCTCATATGTGAGTTTGATCATATGCTCAATAAATAGGAAGGGAAAATTAGTGTGTAGGGGTAATCTTTTGATTTCTAATTGTTTTTTTGTAGCCCGCTGTAGAGAAAAATTACCACGAATATTCGAGAAATTGCGGTTTAATCACTTTTTTCCTTTGTAATGGTTGTCCATTTGCAATAAAATCAATCCTACGAAAATCTACAATCCCTTCAAGTCGTAAAGGCTCGTACGGGGCGGGGGATTGCACGGTGAAAAACGATGTCCGTTGGGGGCAATCACTGTTAATCAGCATCAAGAGGAGAAATTGTATGAAGCTTATGAACAAACTGGCAGTAACCACAGTGTCCTGTTTTGCCTTGGCACTTACCGCATTGCCAACCACTTCCCAGGCTAGCGATCAAACATTTGTAACCATTGGAACCGGTGGTGTTACAGGTGTTTATTATCCTACTGGCGGCGCAATTTGTCGTCTGGTGAATAAAGGTAAGAAAGAGCATGGTATCCGTTGCTCTGTTGAAAGTACTGGTGGCTCTGTATATAACCTCAATGCTATTGCTGGTGGCGAACTTGATATGGGTGTTGCCCAGTCAGATTGGCAGTACCACGCGTATAACGGAACTTCTAAGTTTGAAAATCAAGGTGCGAACAAAGATCTACGCGCAGTTTTCTCTGTACATCCAGAGCCTTTTAACGTTGTTGCCAGAGCCGATTCCGGAGTTAAGAACTTTACTGATCTTAAAGGCAAGCGTATGAATATCGGTAATCCAGGTTCCGGAAGTCGTTCCACCATGGAAGCTGTGATGGAAAAGTATGGCTGGACTAATGATGATTTTAAACTTGCCTCTGAGCTAAAGGCAGCTGAGCAGTCTGCAGCTCTTTGTGATAACAAAGTTGATGCCATTGTTTACGTCGTTGGTGTTCCTAACGGTTCTATCAAGGAAGCAACCACCGCATGTGACGCTGTAATGGTAAACGTTACTGGTAAAGAGATTGATGAGCTTATTGCAGACAATCCTTTTTACAGAACTGCAACTATTCCTGGTGGAACCTATCGTGGTACCGATGCTGACACCACAACCTTCGGTGTAGGTGCAACTTTTGTATCTTCTGCCAAGGTTCCTGAAGACACCATATATCAGGTTGTAAAAGCAGTTTTTGAGAATTTTGATGACTTCAAAAAACTGCATCCTGCATTTGCTAACCTGAAGAAAGAAGAGATGATTAGTGATGGTCTCTCTGCTCCTCTTCATGATGGCGCCATGAAGTATTATAAAGAAGCTGGTTTAATTAAGTAATCTGCTGATTGAAGGGGTATGGGCAATTGCCCATACCCCTTTTCCTTTTTGTGCTGAATTCTACGTACCACCTGCGCACCACATCCTGCCATCGTCACCCACGTCCAAGGGTTGTTGTTTCTTTTGCTTAGATAGCATTCCTGTTGTTTCCTGAGCACTGCCCCGCTTGAATATAAAAAATTATTATACCCTTGCGATGAATCCATGGAGTACCTTAGAGTCGAATGGAGCACTTTGCTGTTATCTTGCGGTTGTGACCGAAGTAATAAATAGTTGTTTGGGAGATGAGCTATGACGAGAATTGTGACAGTAACCGTCCTGATAATTTTCATTATTTTTGCAAATGGGGTTGGCATGGCTAAGAATGAAAGATTGGGAGCTGATGGGAATGGTCTGATTATCCGATCTTTTGAAAGGTTGTACGAGCCTTCAGCTGTTGTGAGTTTACCTGGCGGGGATGTGATGGTCTTTGAAGATGAAGGACAAGCGCCTTCTATTCACAGAGTTACAGAAGACAAAGACGGCCTATTGTTAACAAGACTTGAAACAACGCTTCCAGATCTTGCTGCTAGTGATATTGAGGGGGCAGCATTGGGCAAGAGTGGTATCGTTGTCGCAATGACCTCCCATTCTAAAAACAGAGAGGGGCAGAAAAAGAATAAAAGAGAAAAGATTGTTTATCTGGACCCGGGCAAGAAATCAAAACCGATGGTTGTGAGCGGAGGAGGTTTGCTCAAAGAAATTAATCAATATCTGGCAACGATAGATAGCTCATTACAAAAAAAATCAGCTGATTTGAACATAGAGGGTATTTCATTTACAGCAGATGAAAAGGAGCTGTTGATTGGTCTGCGGACCCCGGTATATCAGCACAAGGCTATAGTTGTTAAGCTCACCAATCCCTATGAGTTGGCCTCTAAAAAGGCGAGTCCTCAATTGTCTCAGCAAAAGATGTTACTAGACCTTGGAGGGGCGGGAGTGAGGGCGCTTACCTATGATAAGAAAGCGGGTCTCTATTTTGTAGTAAGTGAGGTGGAAACGAAAAAAGGGAAGATGCGGCCTCGACTTTGGGCATGGAACAAGGAGACGGGATCGACTGTTCGAATGGTATTTACTGGTGTAAAGAAGCTAAGAAATGTAGAAGGGATAACAATTGTAGAGCATAAAAACAGAAGGTTTCTACTTCTCGTCTGTGATGATGGCAAGAAAAAGAAGAGAGAGGGGGCGAGCTATGTTCTGGTCGATATTGATCAGATAGAGCGTCATAGTTAGGGAGGGAAAGAACTGTGACAGCAATCCATTAAAGGATTGCTGTCACAGAGAAACTACAACCAGGTCAATTTACTTAGCCAATGCTACGAGCGGATCTGTAATTCCGAAGGTATGGATCGCGAGCATACCAAGTGCGCCTGCAAAGGCGACATAGTAGAGGGTTGGGATGACAGTCATACGAAGTGTCTTTCCTTCCTGGCCAAGTAGACCAACAGTGGCCGAAGCTGCAACCACGTTGTGGATAGCAATCATGTTACCGGCTGCTGCACCAATTGCCTGAAGAGCGACAAGGATTGCACCGGAGACAGAGAGTGCTCCAGCTACTTCAAACTGAAACTGGCTGAGCATCATGTTACTAACGGTATTAGAACCCGCAATAAATGCTCCCAATGCACCAATTGTAGGAGCAAAAATTGGGTAGACAGAGCCAAAGGTCTCGGCAACAAAACTTGCCATTGCAACAGGCATGGAAGCAAGCTCAGCACCATTAACACCTGAGTTGATCAGAATACGAACCATAGGGATGGTGAATACGAGTACAAATCCCGCTCCAACGAGGGTCTTACCGGCATCAGCTGCTGCAGATACGAGCTGAGCAGGCTTCATTCGGTGGAGGAACAGAGTAATAATACAAACAAAGAGAAGGATTCCACCTGGAAGGTACAGTGGCTGAACTGCTGCATTGATTCCGGTCTCACCGAGGATGTTTTTCACACCAAAAGATACGCTCTTAACGAATCCTTTGAGTTCTGGAGATACACGGGTTGCTACCAGGATTGCTGCAACAAGAAGATACGGTACCCATGCCATAACCATGGAGATTTTTTTCTCATCGGCACTTGGCTTTTTAATCGCCATGTTTCCAAGCCAGCCTTTAGGCCACTCTTCACGTGGTTGAAAGTCCCAGGTTTTCTTTGGCAATAAAAAGCCAGCTTTTGCAGCAGGTACAACAATAGCAAGACCAACAAGCGCACCAACGATTGATGGGAATTCAGGACCGAGGAAAACACCAGTCAGTGCATATGGAATGGTGAAGGCAAGGCCAGTGAAAATTGCAAATGGCATCATAGCAAGACCTTCAGTCCAGCTCTTGTTCTTACCAAAAAATCTGGTGAGCATGATTACCATAAGAAGCGGCATGAGAGTACCGACAATGGCGTGGCCAATTGCAACTTCAGAGGTGATAAGACGGAGGAACTGTTCCCAGCTTGAACCTTGAGCTGCGAGCTGAACGCCCAAAGCACCATGGTCCAGACCATTGGTTACACCGATGAGGATTGGAGTACCTACAGCACCAAAAGATACCGGGGTGGACTGAATCATCATGCCGATCATAACAGCGCCCAGTGCAGGGAACCCGATGGCAACGAGCAGTGGAGCTGCAATAGCAGCAGGTGTTCCAAAACCAGAAGCACCTTCAATAAAACAACCGAATAACCAGGCGATGATCAGGGCCTGAACTCGACGATCCGGGCTGATGTTAGTAAAGCCTGCACGGATTGTAGTGATTGCCCCGGAGTTCTGCAGGGTGTTGAGGAGCATGATGGCGCCGAAAATAATCCAGAGAACAGCGATCGTTACGATGATTCCCTGAATCGAAGAAGCAAGTACGCGGGTGAAACTCATATCCCAGAAACCAAGAGCAATACCTGCAGCTGTTAGATACACAACAGGCATGGCTCGCCTAGCAGGCCAATGGAGGCCGACGAGTAGAATTGCAGCAACAATGATTGGCGTTGCTGCCAGTAGAGCTTGGAATGATGTTGACATAATTACCTCTTTTTTCGTGTTGTAATAAAGTTTGTTACTATGATTTTTCATTGTTCTGAAAAATCAAGAACCTGGCTCCAGTCACAAATCCGAAAAGGTAGCACCTAGATACCAATCGGTTTGTGGTAGGAAAATTATTTTCCAATGGTCGGGATGGTATTCTATGGGGGTGTGGGTTGTCAAGTGATTTTTTGCGGTATTGTTAAAGACTAAAACCCTTTGTTTTGAGGGTTTTTCCGGTCTATGTCCTGTAAGGTGTTGCGATTCCATTCGAACTTTAGGTAATTGGTACTACCAATATTGTTTTGGTTTTTTGAAAAATAATTATGCGAAAGGTGGGACCATTGGAGCAGTGTTGTTGTAATTGGTTTGGTTTGTTAGCCAAAAAGAAATAAAAAAGGCTCATCCGGCAGATGCCGGATGAGCCTTGGGGTGTTATCAGTGTTACCTGTTACGGCAACTATGAAAATTTGCTTATTATCTAATTTTTCAACGTACCCTTAAGGAAGTATACGGATTGTGGGGTACATTCCTTCCATACCGCCAAACTGGAAGGGTTGGATGGTGTTGAGTGAGAGCTTTTGGTTCCGTTGTGCGTGGCCATCATTTTCACCGTTTTCGAAAAAGGCACCATTCACTTCAAGAATATGATGTATACGGTCTTTAAAGGCTTTTACAAGAAGGGCTCCGTTACCTTCAAAATGCATTCTGCCTTTGGTTAGTGGCCCTCTGTGCGCCTCAAGTTGTTCCAGGGAGAGACTGTTGGTCTCAAGGTCTTCCATGGAGCGTATGAGTCCCCAGGCAATATGCCCCGGTGGAATGGTGATTGCTGTTTCACTGTCGATAATGGTGTGTGGCATTATGATACTGTTTTCTCCAACAGTCACACGGGCATCGGCTTTACCAAGGACAAAACTGTTAAAGCCTGTGAACACACCTGGTTTAAGATCAGCTTCAAAGATCTTAGAGCCGTGGGCAGAAACGTTGTATCCTTCAAGATTTGAATTGATGATAAAACAGTTTTCCTGGGCATTGGCACCTTTGCCGAGGCTGGAGTTCTCGATATAAGCCCGCTGAGATATAAGAACATTTTCAGCAATCTTAAAATTGGGTAGTACAACTGCGTATCGATCCAGCGATGATGTCTCGGGAACATTGTCCATATCATCCAGATTAACAAAATCAAAGACCCGCTGAAATTTCTCCTTTCTCTCTTCGATAAAGTCGATCAGTTTTCCTAAGGGAACGTTGTTCTCCTGGGAAAGAGTGACATACTCTTCCAATCCATCTTTGGGGTATTTATAGAGGAAGTTGAAATTGCCGGGACTATTAACCCAGATGGTTCCTGGCTCGACATTGAGATGGGATATTTCACCCGCCTGTATATACGAATAGGCTCCAATGGCACAATCTCGCATGGTGGTGAGGTCAACCGTTGCAAAAGGGCCTAAGAAACATCCATCAGAAGGGGCGCCGTGGATGTTGGCGTAATCCATGGAAAGTGTATCTTTGATGAAAAAACGATCTGGAGTTTCGGGATCATGTGAATAGTTATGAACAAGCGTTTTAATAAGGGCACTGTCCTGCACATCAATAACTTCATCTTTTGTGAGGGTGATCTCAAAACCGTGTGATTTGTACACGTCTCCTTCGCGCTTTAACTCATCGCCACGGATATCACTCTTGTAAAGAATGGAATTTTTGACCTTGCACTTACCTAAAAAATAGCTTCCGGCAAGAGCCGAATGTTCAAAATGAAGGTCCAGTGGATGATCAGTTGTTATGCCGTAAAAGGCGTAAAAGTTTTTCATCTGGTCAATGGCGATGAGGTGTTTGGCGTAGGGGTTTACGTCAAATTTCATCTCCCTGAGGTTGATGTTAACTCTTTGGACAATTCGCTGATATAATTTAATTAATTCGTTCATTTGCAACCTTTTCAGTAATATTATTAATATCTGACTCCAAAAAACAAGAAAAGAATATAAGAGTCTTTGAGACTCTTTTTTCCTTTAATGGGGTCAAATTTTAAGAGCTGTTATCTCACCAAAGACAGCGGCAAATACGTCTGCTACTCTTAATATACCAGTGATTTTCTCATCTTTTGTAACCAGTAGGGAGAGGTGCTTACCGGATACTAATTTGTGAATTGCCTGGTCAATACTTCCCTCTTCGTTAATGTATTCCCCAGAGGAGTGGGTTTGCATGAATTGCTCAACTTTTTTTCCAGCAGCCTTTGTAAGTGTTGTCTTGTTAATGATTTTACTCTGTTCACGGTATGCTGCTCGTAGTTCGACAAGATAGTCGTCACTGAAGTTAAACTTTTTGAGTTCCTTGATTTCCCCGACAAAATCGAATTTAGGTTCAATTGCCTTCAATGCACGTAACTGTGTGATTTTTCCAACGACATTACCGCTGTTGTCGAGTACGAGAACTGCTCTATGCTGATATTTACTTTCCGTGTACGTTTCCTGAGCTGCCTCCAAAGCCTGAACAGCTTCGATGAGCGGTGTCCCAATTTTCACGGTGGCGTATTCGGAAATTGGAACCATGAGATCCCTGGCAAGATAATTGTGCATACTTTCTCCTGTCTGTTAAATTTAAAAATCTAAAAACCGTTATTATATGTATAAGTGATAATTTCTATTGCATGATTTGATGTTTGTCAAAGAATTCTGTTCTGAATGGGTACAGAAAAGTTCAGTTTTTTAGCACCTTATAAATTATTTTCTGCGTTTTTGTGGCAGGAATTAATTTGGTGAAGGTACGTATCCCGACTTATTTCCAATCTATCAGGGTTAGGTAATTAGAGTGTGTTTGGTGGAGGGGGTTGTCAGGGTGGTGCTGTTTTGTCTGCAGCTGACTCCTGAGAATTTAGTCAGCTGCGAGCAAGGAAAAGTAGTGGCGGATTAGTGGCTTGGAGTTATACAGGAAAGTGCTGAAAGTATAAGCAACAACCAGCCAGCCATAAGGAAGAAACCGCCGAGGGGAGTAATAAAACCAAAGGGAGCAATAGAGACGCAGCTCTTTGTTAAGACAGAACCCTGGAAAAAGAGTGAGCCGATGATAAAGGTCCAGCCGGCTCTTTGAAATTTTGCCTCGGGAAAGAGGTGACTGAGGATTGCAATTGCAATCAGAGCAAGGCCGTGGAAGACAAGGTAGTCAGCAGCTAGATTAAAGTTGTCCAGTTTCCCTCTTTCAAGGAGAAATGGTTTGATTGCATGGGAGCTGAGTGATCGTGTGAGTACTCCGATGAATGCGGAAAGCCCACCTGAAATAAGAAAAAGTCGGGTCATATACCTCACCTTATGGATATGATATTTTACCCTGCAAAGGTGGCAATTCAGCAGGGTGTGAACTGATACGTGTCAGTCCACGTTATCCATGTCATCACAAAACGGCAAGGGTAGTATAGAGGTTGTCTGAAAATAATGATGTCTACAGACAACCGTTAAAGATGTTCTGTTCGTTATTTATGCACAGAGCTGTGATGCACTCAGTGATGACAGCCCTGCCTGGGTGATAAGAGAGTAATTACCGTCTATATCACTCTGGATTTCTCCATTCTTATCCATGCAGAGTAGAAGCTGTCTGGTCTCTTTCATGCTGAGGTTGATGGCAGCAGATATTGTTTTGATATCGACAACCTGTGGTTGTGGATTCGTCAGATTATTGCTTAGAATACTGAGTATGCGTAATTTATCTTCTTTCATCATCTTCATGTTACTCTCTCCGCAGTAAAGTAATAAAATAAGTAAAATTGGTACAATATGTTTAGTGACTTAGAAGTAATTTTCTTGTTTTTTGCAGGAAAATTACTTCGTGAAGGAACTTATCCCGGCTTATTTCGTGTTTACCGGGGTTAATCGTTCAGTGCCTTGACGATCGATTTCTCAAAGTTTTTTTCCACGTCGGCTGTAAATCGATCCCAGTCGGTGCCATACTTGTAATAGGCCATTGCCGCAATTTTCTTGCTGAGTATGGCGTTGCGATATGGGCGCAGTTCTTCGCTCCCAAGGTGGTCTATTATGTAGTCGAGTCCCAATTTGCTGGTGAGTACAGGCGGGATGTAATCCTGCAGTACTCGGCTGAGGATCTCTTTGTTGCTAGCGAGATCTTCGATATGCTCTTCGATCTTATCCTGAAGTTCAAAGATCAGTTCACTGGTTTTCTCTGAGAGATCAAAGAGAGGTGTTTCGGGATTCGCCTCATGGAGTTGCAGTAATAGCTTTGTTTCCTGCTGTGCATAACGACTCACCATCATCATAATGTCCTTGATCAGGCCCCACTGGGTGGCATGGTCTTCAAGGAGCTGTGATTCGTAACTGTCTCCGAGTAAAAATGCGGTGAGCACTTCGGCTATGGAGCTTGAGAAAACGCCGCCCTTATTGGCGCTGGAATCTTTAATCTGTTTGATTGATGTTTTGGTCGCAATGTAGCGTCTGGCGCTGTCGTCAAAGAACACATTTGCGCCTTCTACGATGAAGCGCAGTTCATTACAATTATGAATAAAGTCTTTGACATTACCTCTGTTGATGGTGTCTTTAAAACCTCCACAGGGAATGAAGGCCTGGATATTTGCCTGCTCCAGATATACTCTGTTTTCTGGTGCTGTGAGGAAGGTTCTGTGGAACATGGCGCAATCATCCACAATTTTCCCGTCTGGAAGAGCAATGTTCTGTCCACCAAGGGGGACCTGAAAACCTTTTTTGCTCAGTTTGTCTACGGGGTATCCGAGACTGTTAACCCGGGGAGAACCATTACGCATAAAACTGATTTTTCGTAGCTCTTTCTTATC
The DNA here is from genome assembly GCF_054397165.1 of Desulforhopalus glucosivorans. Classification (NCBI taxonomy): domain Bacteria; kingdom Pseudomonadati; phylum Thermodesulfobacteriota; class Desulfobulbia; order Desulfobulbales; family Desulfocapsaceae; genus Desulforhopalus; species Desulforhopalus glucosivorans. Next base: position 3,868,122 of record NZ_AP044854.1, on the reverse strand, counting down.
AAGGCCTTCAGGGTCAAAGAGGATAGAACCTCCATCAATGATAAGACAGATCTTGCCCTTGTAGCATTGGATCTCATTGGCACCGAGATCTCCATCGGGGCCACCTGTAATCATCAGGTTGAGGTCTTTTTCTTCCACCTTGTAGTGCTCAATGAGTGCGCGAAAAGATGACATGACAGATGTAGTCGTCATGCCGGAAATCTCTACATTGTCCCCAATTTGTTCAAAAATATCGTCCATATTGGTGGTAACGATGGGATCTTCACCCTCAATGTGCAGCTCGACCCCTTTGTCATCAAGACCATAGAGACCAAATGCCTTGCCTGAATCCAGGAGGCCATAGGTGTCATGGGGGATACCGAAACTTTTCCCTGTGGTAAGAGTTCGCCAATGAGTGTAACCTCGCTCTTTAGAGCGAAGGGCCACGCTATCCATAAGTCCGGCTGTTCCTTCATCCGGGCCAAAAAAGACCATCTCAGACTGATTGTAGTAGTCCACAACGCAGCTCTCCGGCAGGAGGATCAGGTCCATTATACCCTCTGTGTAATCATAGAGAGCTTCTTTACCGATTTTTGCAAAATATGGATGGGGAATCACCACTCCTTTAGAACCACTTTCACAAATATCCTTATGTTTAATTCGTTGTGCCTTTGGTCCCAGAGCGTAGTTAAGTAGAACTGCCCCATCAACCTCGCTGTCATAATTAGATCTGGAAACTCGTAGCAGTCTTAAGCCACCCCTGGCAATGTTTGCAGCTCTCATATGGGTTCCACAGCCGTAGTGACCGTTTACAAAAAAGATACCAAAAACAAATTGGCTGAAAACGAGCGGGTCGAGGATGCGGTTGTCAAAGCGGAAAGAAAACGATCGTTTTTCCTCACAATAGAAGTTGGTTTTAAGGGTGGCGGAAACGATCTTAAACATGAAACAAAAGATGTCATAGCCGATGGGGAAATCGATAAATCTACTGTTGATGATTTTTTCAAATTTCTGCCAGGCAGTCTTGAGATCGGTATCACTTAAGTGTGGTTTTATGCTCGGGTCAAAGCGTGCTTTAAACAGGTTATAGAGTTCTTTGAGGCAGTCAGGATTTTTTAGAACGACCCGCTCAATCTGACCGACTTCATATGTTGACTTATTTGAATCCTGGATACGTTTGGCAAAGGCGTCCTGATGATCCTTGTCTGTAAGATGGCTGAGGATATCCTTGTCCGTTGCATTTTCTCTCTCTTTAAAGATGAAGAGATGGGTGAAGTCGATGGCGTTTATGGTAAAGAGCATTTCTTTAAAAGATAAGGTGCCATCGAGGTACAGTTTGTTTGCAGAGCCGGTGGGGCATGAAAGGAAATCTTTGAGATCCTTTACAAGGGCGCTTTCATCACGTCTGGTGAGTTCACCGCGGATATAAAGTGAGCAAAGAGAGGTGGGGAGATCAGATTCGGCAGCAAAAGGTTCCCAATATGCACGCACAAGTGTATAGCCGCGGTCATCGAGGATTTTCCGTAGTATGGGTAACTGTGGTGACTCAAAATCCGACTTGAACATCAGCCGTGTTTCACCGCTTTCAGGAAGGTTATACACCTGAATAAGTGGGGTCGTTGACTGTTGAGAGAGTTCGAGGAACCGGGCGTATCGCCTCCGGGTAGGCTCTGGAGTGACACTGTAGTCTCCTGCCAGTGCGTAGAGAAAAGGTGATTGAGAAAAATCCTCTTTTGCAAAATCTGCGATGGTCTCAGGTCTTATGATATAAGTATAATAGCCATTTTCCGGGCTATAGTAGTATTCTCTTCTATGGCCGGCGAGCATGTCTTCGAGTATTGCTTCCATGCTGTCACGGGTTTCTTCAGTGGCTATTCTGACACGTTGGCCTTCTGAACCATAGCTGAGATCAAAATCAATGTGGGCGACCCTGCCAAAAAGTGCAGCCCGGCCATCAAGTACTCTGATGCTGGATGCGATGGCCTGGAGAAGTTGGGTCAGGGATTCTTTTTGGATATGGGCGAAGAAGTAGGGGGGCAGGCCCAACTCTTGTAAGAGAATGCCCGCTGCGAGGTTGATGCAATTAGCAGTGAGCAGGCCATCAGCAGAAAGATCGATGACGGCTTGGTAAAGGATTCGTAAATCGAGTCCCACAGCCTCAGCCTTACTAATGATATCTGCGCCATCTGCAGGTAAAACGCCGTTTTTCCCAGTTAAGGCAATATCTTTTACGAGTTCCTGGTTCATGACATGTGTCCTTTGTCCCATTACGTGGCGTAATCAAAAGCTGATACAAATGCAGCAGTCCTTACACCAATTTTGATTGATCAAAAGTTCATCGAGTTCACTGTGTTACCGTTTTCAAACTACCTATCATAGTTGTCAATTAGCTAAGCAAATTATGTACCTGTTATTAGGGGACTTCTGCGTGCAACGGTGGCTGAGCTCTAAGGTGTTGAATATACATGTAAAAATATTATGAAATTATGGTCTGTAGATAAGTCCGCGTTTGGGGTATGGCTAAATAGCTGTTTTGTCTTTGATCATTTCCTCAAAGAAATAAATACAATCCCAGGTATTGTTTTTAAAATAAACGGAATATCAGTGCTATATGGGTTGATTTGATCATTTCATCAATATGTGATTGGTGTGAAGTTGATAGGAAAAAAATGAAGGCAATTTATTACTTTTTTAAAGTTAACGTAAAAATAGAGTTTCTACTGCGTTGATAAGAAAAACGATTATCTGGTAAATACACTATTGATTGTTAAACCGTTTGGTTTCAAGTAAATTACTGGAATCTTAGTTTATTGTTTGGTGTGTGATGTGGGTAATGACGTTTTACCTGTGAACACACAGGTCTTTTCCAATTGAAAGTCAATACGATTACAGGTTGACTTACACGTTAAGGTGAGGTATAGAGAAAAACATAAGGTTGATTTAACGTAAACGTTACGGTTGTGAGAAAGTGTGAACAGCATCTGGGGAGATCGTTCGTATGAATATTATGTCATATCAGTCAATCCCGGCAGTACTGAAAGAAAACGCACAAAAATTTAGTGATAAAACCGCAATTAGTTATAAGAAAAAAGGGGGGTTCCTCTCCCTGACCTATGCAGAGTTTTACGAACGGGTATTGATGCTCGCCAGAGGTTTGCGCAAGTCTGGAATGAAGCCAGGGGATAAGGTGGCTATTTTTTCAGAAAACCGGCTTGGTTGGGCTATCTCAGACTTTGGGGTTCAGAGTGCTGGTGGGATAACTGTTCCGATTTATGCAACAAACACCGGGAAACAGGCAGCCTACATCCTGAACCATTGTGAAGCAAAAATAGTGTTCTGTTCCACTAAGGGACAGTACGAAAAATTACTTTCAGTAAAAGACGATATCCCAAACGTTGAGCTGGTTGTTGCCTATGAACGATTCATGGGGGATCTCACTTTTCCTGTGTATACCCAGTATCAACTCTCCGAAGCCGGCACTCCACTGGATGATCGTGATAAAGCAGTTCTGGAAGAACAGATAGATGCTATTAAACAGGAAGATATCCTGACTATTATCTACACCTCCGGGACGACAGGAGTCCCCAAAGGGGTTCTTCTGACCCAGCGCAATGTAATGATCAATGCGGACTATGGGGCCAACCAGCTTGCAATGCCACAGAATGAGATGACGACCCTTAGTTTTCTGCCGCTCAGTCACGTGCTTGAGAGAACCGGTGGGTATTATGTGACCCTGCTTCATGGCAATCATATCGCCTTTGCAGAAAATGTTGCAGCGGTAATGGAAAATATGGTGGAGATACGGCCAACTTCAATGGTGAGTGTGCCCAGGCTTTTTGAAAAAATTTACTCCAGAATCTATGAAAGCGTCCACCAGATGCCTCAAATCAGGAGAAACCTGTTTCATCAGGCCATTGAAGTCGGTCGTGAATATGTACATAAGAAATATGTGACGAAGGAGCCACTTGGACTTCTTAATCTACGGTATCAAATCTATGACCAGCTGGTCTTTAAGAAAATCCGTGCCCGCTTTGGTGGCAGGCTGGAATTCTTTCTCTGTGGTGGTGCGCCCCTTGATAAGACCATTAACGAATTCATGTGGATTATTGGTATCCCGGTTTTTAACGGTTACGGCCTTACAGAAACGAGCCCTGCGGTAACAATTGCAAGTGCAGGTGAGGTTCGTTTTGATTCTGTGGGAAAATTTTTAAAAGATACCGAGGCAAAGCTTGCAGACGATGGTGAGTTGCTGGTGAAAGGTCCGCAGCTTATGAGCGGCTATTATAAAAACGAGGAAGCCACTAAAGAAGCATTTGAAGATGGTTGGTTTAAGACAGGCGACATCGCCCGTATTGATGAAGATGGCTTTGTTTACATCATTGATCGTAAAAAAGAACTCATCGTTACAGCAGGTGGAAAAAACATCGCCCCGCAACCCATTGAAAATGAACTGAAGCTTGATAAGTATATCTCACAGGCCATCGTTTTTGGTGACCGAAAGCCGTATATCGTGGCAATTGTTACTCCAAACCTCGAACGTTTGATCGATTGGGCAAGAGAGGAGGAGGTAAGCTACATCGATATAGATGAGCTGGTACACAACAAAAAAGTTGTTGATCTGTTTGCATCGAGAATAGAAGCAATGAATTCAAATTGGCCGTCATATAAAACCATAAAATATTTTTCCATTGTACCACGGGAATTTACCATTGAAGGAGGCGAACTGACCCCGACACTCAAGATGAAGAGAAAGGTAATTTATGAGAAATATAAGGATATTGTAGACGAGTTGTACGAGGCGAATGGGAGTGGCATTATTGCCCAGCCGAAAAAAATAATATTGGAGAACTAACATGAGGCAGATTAATCGAGTAGCCGTACTTGGTGCTGGTGTAATGGGTGCGACAATTGCAGCTCATCTGGCCAATGCCGGTCTAGAGGTACTATTGCTGGATATCGTTCCAAAAGAGTTGGATGAAAAGGAAAATGCCAAAGGCTTGACCATTGAAAGCCCCGTCGTCCGAAATCGAATTGCCCAGGCGGGCCTTAATGGTTTGCTCAAGATGAAGCCTGCTCCTTTCTATCTGAAAGAGTATGCCTCTCAGATCGCAGTAGGCAATCTCGAAGATGATCTTGCAAAACTCAGCGATTGTGATTGGATCATAGAAGTTGTTGTTGAGTATATGCCTATCAAACTTGATCTCTTGAAAAAACTTGTTCCCCATTTGGCTAAAGATGCCATCCTTACAACCAATACAAGTGGTCTTTCAGTAAATGAGATGGCAGCAGTTCTGCCACCTGAGGTGAAGAAAAATTTCCTTGCCACTCACTTCTTTAATCCACCGCGTTATATGCGTCTCATGGAGATCGTTCCATGTGAAGGTTCAGATCCTGCAATCGTACAGGGACTCAGTGACTTTATCGCCAAGCGTTTGGGTAAAGGAATTGTTTTCGCAAAAGATACCACCAATTTTATCGCCAACAGAATAGGTACCTACGCCATCTATAAGGGCATAGAGCATATGGTGGATATGGGGATGACAGTTGAAGAGGTTGATTCAGTGGCAGGGCCTGCTACCGCACGACCTAAGAGTGCCGCTTTTAGAACAGCTGACCTGGTTGGCCTTGATACTCTTGCCCACGTTGGAACCAACTCCCACGATCTGCTCCCGGATGATGAAGAGCGCGCGGTCTTCAAGTTGCCTGACTTCATGAAAAAAATGATCGATGCAGGTCAACTGGGTAACAAGACCAAGCAGGGCTTTTATAAGAAAGCCATGGTGGATGGCAAGAAACAGATTTTCTACTACGATTATAACAGTGGCGAATATCAGCCGCTTGCCAAGCCTAAATTTCCTTCCGTTATGAGCGTGAAGCAGGTGGATGACCCTGCACAAAAATTGAAGATGGTTGTGGCAGCCTCTGATAAGGCCGCTGAATTTGCCTGGAAGTCGATCCGCGACACCCTTATCTACACCATCAATAGAATTCCAGAAATAGCAGACGACGTTGTCAATGTAGATAACGCCATGCGCTGGGGTTTTAACTGGGAAATCGGTCCATTTGAGATGTTTGATGCCATTGGCGTGCAAAGCTTCGTCAAGCGCGCTGAAAAGGATGGCATTGCAATGCCTCCAATCTTAAAAGAGATAGAGTCCTTCTATCGCTTTAGTGACGCTGGAGTCAAAGAGTACTTTGACCTGGTCGAAAAAGGGTACAAGCCTGTGCCTGTGAAGGATGGGCAGATCAAGCTGGAGATCCTGAAAAAAGCCGGCAAGGTTGTGGAGAAGAATGCAAACTGTTCCATCCTTGATCTTGGTGATGGTGTCTTCGGATTTGAATTCCATTCAAAGATGAATGCAATCAGTGGTGATATTCTTGCCTGGACCCATAAGGCAATCGCCAGAGCTGAGTCTGAAGGTGTTGGTCTTGTTATAGCTAACCAGGGTGCAAACTTTTCCGTTGGTGCCAACCTTATGATGATGGCGGTGGCCCTTGCTGAAGGTGCGTTTGACGATATCAACATGGTGCTGAGATCCTTTCAAAAAGCCACCATGGCTGTGAAATACTCTAAGATCCCTGTTGTGTCGGCACCCTTTAACATGGCCCTTGGTGGTGGAGCAGAATATTGTCTGCATTCCGATGCTATCAATGCCTATGCAGAAACCTATATGGGGCTTGTTGAGATCGGTGTTGGCCTGTTGCCAGGTGGCGGTGGAACCAAAGAGATGGCCTTAAGGGCAATTGAGATTGCTCAGAAAAATAAAACCGACGTCCAACCATTTATCTTTAAAAATTTCGAGCAGATCGCCATGGCGAAAGTTTCCATGGGTGCTGCCGAACTCTATGGCATGGACTATATGAGAAACGGCGATTCCATCAGTATGGATATCGATAACCTCATTGGGGATGCTAAGCAGAAGGTTTTAGGTCTTGCGGTTAACTATAGACCTAAGCGTCCTGTTGAAAATATTCCTGCCCCGGGACGTGGAATTGCCTCAGCCATTAAGAGTCAGTTGTGGAATATGCAGATGGGTAATTTTGTTAGTGAATACGAAGCAGAGATGGGAACAATAATAGCAAGCGTCATGTGTGGTGGCGATGTGAACCCTGGAACCCTTATCAGTGAAGAATACCTCCTCCAGCTTGAGCGGGAAAACTTCTTGAAGCTTATTGGTAATAAGAAAACAGTGGCCAGAATTCAGCACATGTTGAAAACCGGCAAGCCTCTTCGTAACTAATTATAAAGTACTCATTACCCATAAGGGAGATATATCATGAAAAAAGCATACATACTGGCTATCCATAGAACTCCAGGTTGCCGGGCTAATAAAGGAAAATTAAAGGATGTGCGGCCAGACGATCTGGCAGCAGTAGCTATTAAAGGGCTTATTGAAAGAACTGAGATTGATCCCATGACAGTGGATGATGTCTATCTTGGATGCGCCTTTCCCGAGGCAGAGCAGGGAATGAATATTGGCCGCGTGGCCGGTATGAAGGCAGGGCTCCCCATAGAAGTCCCGGGACAGACTATGAATCGTTTTTGTTCTTCCGGGCTGCAAACCATTTCCAACGCAGCAGAACGTGTAATGTGCGGTTTTGCAGACTGCATCATCGCAGGTGGTGTTGAGTCCATGACCTGTGTTCCCCTTGGTGGTCTAAAATATAGCGCTAATCCTGATTTAATGGTGGATTGGCCTGAAGCCTTCTCCTCCATGGGCATCACCGCTGAACTGGTTGCAGAAAAGTACGGTATTGATCGTCTGGCCATGGATACCTTTGCCGCCGCAAGTAATGCTAAAGCTGCCGCCGCGATTAAAAACGGCACCTTTAGCGATGAGATCATCCCGGTTGAGGTTGAAAAGGATGTACTGGTCAACGGTAAGATTCAAAAGACCAAAGAAATGGTAATGGTAGATGACGGTGTTCGTGAAGGCTCTACAGTTGAGAGTCTTGGCAAGGTACGCTCAGCGTTTAAAGTTGGCGGGCCGGTGACCGCTGGTAACTCCTCTCAGCTGACCGATGGCGCGGCTGTTGCCATGGTTGTTTCTGAGGACTACCTGAAAAAAATAAGTAAGGATCCTTTTGCTCGTTTTCTCGCTTTTTCAGCCCGTGGCGTCGCTCCAGAACTTATGGGAATTGGCCCGATTGCAGCAATCCCTGAGGCCTTAAGACTTGCAGGTATCACGCAGGACGAAATTGATCTCATCGAACTCAACGAGGCCTTTGCAGCCCAGGCTCTTGCGGTCATCAAAACTCTGGGTTTGAACCCGGATATTATAAATGTAAATGGCGGAGCCATTGCACTCGGGCATCCCTTAGGTTGCACTGGTGCTAAATTGACCACGACTCTCCTCCATGAGATGGGACGTAGGAAGGCCAAGTATGGTCTGGTATCCATGTGTATTGGTGGTGGAATGGGCGCTGCTGGTGTCTTTGAAAAATATTAACTTTGCGAGGAAAATATAATGGCTGAAAAAATACTCAAAGGTGGAGAATACCTGATTTCTGAGACTCCTTGTGAAGATGTATTCACACCGGAAGATTTCACAGATGAGCAGCGGCAGATAGGGGAAACCACCGAGCAGTTTGTTGAAAATGAAATCAACCCCCACCTTGAAGAGATTGAAAATAAGAATTTCGATCTGGTTATTGAGGGTATGCGGAAATGTGGTGAGCTGGGTCTTCTGATGATGGATGCCCCGGAAGAATTTGGCGGTCTTGAGCTGGATAAGGCCTCTTCCATGCTGGTTGCAGAGAAGATCTCCTATGCTGGTCCATGGTCTGTCACCTACACAGCTCATACTGGTATTGGTATTCTTCCGCTTATCTATTTTGGAACCGATGCCCAGAAAGAACAGTATCTGGAGAAAGTCACTTCAGGGGAGTGGATTGCTGCATATTGTCTCACCGAGCCAGGTTCGGGTAGTGACGCTCTGGGTGCCCAGGCAACGGCAGTGCTTTCTGATGATGGCACTCACTATGTTCTTAACGGCACCAAGCAGTTTATCACCAATGGTGGTTTTGCCCAGCTCTATACAGTGTTTGCCAAGATAGACAAAGAACACTTCACCGCCTTTCTGGTGGAAAGAGACTTTGAAGGTCTTGTTGTTGGGCCGGAAGAGAAAAAGATGGGTATTAAAGGTTCTTCAACGACCCAGATTATTCTTGAAAATTGTAAGGTCCCTGTTGAAAACCTTCTTGGTGAGAAGGGTAAAGGCCATAAGATTGCCTTTAATGTTCTCAATATCGGTCGCTTTAAGCTGGGTGCAGGCGTTACTGGTGCTGCCAAGATGGCACTGATTGACGGTGTTAAGTATTCCAATGAACGTAAACAGTTTAATACTCCCATCGGTAAGTTTGGTGCAATTTCAGAAAAGATCGCAGATCTTATGGCCAAGATCTACGCCTCTGAATCCCTTGTGTATAGATTTGCAGGGATGCTTGATGACAAGATCGCCACCATCGATAAGGGTGTTGATAACTACTATGAGCAGTATCTCAAGGCTATCGAGGAATACGCTCCAGAGTGCGGTATTGCGAAGGTTTTCTGTAGTGAAGTTCTTGCAGAAACTGTTGATGAAGTCGTGCAGATTCACGGTGGATATGGTTTCTTAAGTGAATATCCTGTGGAAGGTTACTACCGTAACGAAAGGATCAATCGTATCTGGGAAGGAACAAACGAGATCAACAGACTTCTTATCCCCGGTATGATTCTCAGAAAGGCCATGAAGGGTGAGATGCCTCTGCAGGCTGAAGCCATGAAGGCCTTTGAGGCACTCATGACCCCAAGTTTTGAAGAGCTTGACGAGTCTGTACTTTTTGTTCATGAGAAAGAACTTATTAAAAACCTGAAAACCCTCTTCCTGATTCTTGCAGGCGCGGGCGTTCAGAAGTTTATGGATAAGATTGCCAATGAGCAGGAAATTCTGATGGCAGCAGCTGATATCGCCATCCAGATATTTGCCCTTGAAAGTACTGTTCTCAGGACAGAGAAAATAATTGCAGGCTCAAGTGAACGTAAGCAGGAACTGCTGAAGGCCGCAGTTAAAATATTTGCCTTTGAGGCAGCTGAAACTACCGCAACAGCTGCAAGAAAGGGTGCTTTCTATATAGAAGAAGGTGATACCCTCACCATGATTTTATCGGGTGTAAGGCGTTTCACTAAATATGATGCTTCAGGTCTGTTGGCTGCCAAGCGAGCACTCGCTGCTGCTGCCTGTGAAGAGGAGAAATATCTCTTCTGATCCTGAAGTTTAATTTTTATTTCCACGGATCAGTATGGTCGATTTTACGCAGCACACGATTGACACCCCTTATATGGTTGGCCCGGTTCACTGTTACAGTGCAACCATTGACGGAGAACTTGTACTCTTTGACACCGGGCCGCCCACAGATGAGGGCGCTGCGTATCTTGAAGAACATATTGACCTGGATAAACTTCGTCATGTCATAGTCACCCATTGCCATATTGATCATTATGGTCAGGCACGGTGGCTTGAGGATCGGTGTGATGCAGAGATTTATCTCCCGTTTAGGGACAGTCTTAAGGCGTCGCTGCACGATAAGCGTGTGCATGGCATGTATCAAATTCTATCAGACCTGGGGTTTGATACTGCCTACCTTGAAGAGTTACAGAAGATATTTAACACTGGGGCAATCTTACCACCTTTTCCGGAGGACTATAAGATTGCCGAAAAAGATATACCAAAACGTTTAGGAGTTGAGGTTCTTACCTGCCCGGGGCATTCCCAGTCTGATCTGGTCTATACGGTAGGGGCGTATGTAATTAGCGGAGATACCCTCTTAAAGGGAATATTCCAGTCTCCGCTGCTTGATGTGGATCTAAAAACCGGCGAGCGGTTTGATAATTATGGAGCCTATTGTGAGACCATTGTCAAATTATCAGCACTGGGTGGAAAGACTGTATTGCCAGGGCATCGCTACACTATTGCTGGGATAAAGGAAACGCAGATATTTTATCTGGAAAAACTACTGGTAAGGGTGGCGCAGCTACATCAGTACCTTGGCGAAGAAAATATCATGCAGCTGATAGACAAGCTCTTGAAGGGGAGGATGAAGGATGTTTTTCATATCTACCTCAAGGCCTCTGAGATTGTCTTTATGATGGATTTACTGGAAGATCCCGAACGGTTGGAGAATGCATTGCACGAATCTGGATTATGGCCAGAGGTTTCTGACCTGTATGTGGCCGCAATATTGACGTAGAGGGTTCGTGTTGCACTGATTCAGGGTTTTTCATCTCTATTGAAAACAGGAGCAACAGTGGAACTTATTAATCCGCAAAAATATGATCGTGTTCATGCTGATCCTAAGTCAGAAGAACTTGCCCGTAAAACCATTGAGTTCTTTGAAAAAAAAGGTCTGGGTAAGATCAAAGAGGATGATCAGGCTGTGGTCTGGTATGATGATTTTCTTGATTTTATAAAGAAAGAACAGGTCTTTGCCCATTTCCTTACTCCTGCAAAATACAGTGGTATCGGTGGCCGCTGGGATATGTATCGTATCAGCGAGTTCAATGAGATCCTGGGCTTTTATGGACTCTGCTACTGGTACGCCTGGCAGGTAACAATCCTTGGGCTTGGCCCCATTTGGATGGGGACCAACGAGGAGGTTAAAGAGAAGACTGCACGCTTTTTAGAAGATGGCGGTATCTTTGCCTTTGGTCTCTCAGAGAAAACCCACGGGGCTGATCTCTATTCGTCCGAGATGATCTTAAAAGATGATGGCAAAGGAGCCTATCTTGCAAAAGGATCAAAGTATTATATTGGAAATGGTAACTGCGCAAGCCTTGTCTCCACCTTTGCCAAGATGGAATCAACGGGCGAATATGTGTTTTTTGTGGTTGATCCGGAGCATGAAAAGTACGAGTGCGTCAAGAAAATTGATACCTCCGGGGTGCGTCAAGCCTATGTGGCTGAATATGCTCTTCACGATTACCCCATAGAAGAAAAGGATATTCTCTCGAAAGGAGAGCATGCCTGGAATTCTTCTCTTAATACAATCAACGTAGGTAAGTTTGAACTTGGTTGTGCATCCATCGGTATTGCAAGTCACTGTTTCTATGAGGCGCTTAACCACGCTTCTGCTCGCAATCTCTACGGTCGTTATGTGACTGACTTCCCCCATGTGAAAAAACTGTTTTGTGAAAGCTACGCGCGTCTAATTGCCGCAAAACTCTTTGCTTTCAGGGCCGCAGACTATATGCGTGCATCCTCAGATGAAGACAGGAGATACCTGCTCTTTAATCCTGTGGTGAAGATGAAGGTGACAGGCCAGGGCGAGAAGGTGGTACATCTCCTCCATGAGGTTATCGCCGCAAAAGGATACGAGCAGGACACCTACTTTGAGATGGCTCTTCGTGATATCGGAATGCTGCCAAAGCTTGAGGGTACCGAGCATGTGAATATGGCTCTTATCATCAAGTTTGTGAAGAACTACTTTTTCGCGCCAATTGATTATCCTGTGGTTGGTCAGATGAATCAAGCAGGGGATGATGACTATCTTTTCAGGCAGAAAACCGGAAAGCTTGCGACCATCTGTTTTCCTGAATACACCCTGGCCTATGAGGGCTGGGACAGTCCTAATATCAATGTGTTCTTTACCCAGGTTCAGCTGTTTCGTGAACTGCTTATAGGTGCACCTCCAACCGAGGAACAAGGTAAAAACATTGATTACATGCTTGGTGCCGGAGAGCTTTTTACCCTCATCGTCTACGCTCAGCTTATTTTAGAAAATGCAAAAATATACGAGACGGATGTGGACGTTGTTGAACAGATTTTCTCTCTTCTTATTAAAGATTACAGTGGCTATGCCCTGCAGATGATTCTTAACCAGGAAAACACCTCTGATCAGGAGAAGTTTTACAACAAAATGATCAAAAAACCTGTTAATGATAACGAAGGTTTTGAACGGGTCTGTCAGAAGGTGTATGGGCACAGAGACACATACATAATGAATAAGTAGTGGATAAGGAGTTGTAATGGGTCATCACTTAGATGGAAAAAGTAGTATTGTACCGCTCATTGATCGCTTAAATAAATACCCCATAGGGTTGCCTGATAGTGAGACATTGCGACGTATTCTTGAGATTGTGTTTACAGAAGATGAGGCATACATAGCTTCTCGGTTTCCCCTCACAGAAGCGACCTTAAAAGAGCTTATTCGTTCAACCGGCTGGGAGTCGGACAAACTTGAAGCCCAGCTGGATATTATGGCGGATAAGGGACTCGTTTTTGAGTCGAAGTACGGCGGTAAAGTCTACTATCTTCTTATGCCTGGCCTCATTGGCTTTTTTGAGCTGACGTTTATGAAGCAGCGGCAGGACCTGCCCATGGCAGAGCTTGCTGAATTGATGGAAGAGTATCTCATGGGCGATCCGGATATGAAGATGGGTAAAGAGTTTTTTCACTCGAAAACCCCTCTGACACGGTCGCTTACCTATGAGGAGCATATCCCTGTATCCTCCCAGGTTGCAACCTATGAGAGTGCCCGGGAAATTATCAAAAAAGCAGGATATGGCGCAATCGGCATGTGCTATTGTCGCCATAAAAAAGAACACTTAAATCAAACCTGTGACAAGGACGCTCCGACAAAAGAAATATGTATATCCCTTGGAACCGCAGCAAAATTTATGGTGCGAAGGGGTTTTGCAGAAAAACGTAGTACAGATGAACTGTTAAAAATATTAGAAGGAGCAAGGGATTTAAACCTCACCCATATAACCGATAATATTCGTCATAAGCCGTCATTTATCTGCAACTGCTGCTCCTGCTGTTGCGAACTCCTTGGTGGTGTGCAGCAGGGATTCCCACAGGGAGTTGCGAAAACAAATTACACTCTTGAAATCAATGAAGAGACCTGTATCGGCTGTGGGCTGTGCAAAAAGGCGTGTAATGTAATTGCCCTTGAACTTATAGATGTAGAAGGTAAGAAGACCAAAAAGCAGATGCGGGTGATGGAAGAAAACTGCCTTGGTTGTGGGGCATGTATTAGCGCTTGTCCAACGCAGTCCCTTTCTCTTCGCGCAGTTGAGCGTCCAGAGATTCCAGAAAAGAAAAAAGATTTGATGAAGCAGATCTTAAAGGAGAAGAAAAGGCTGACGCCTTTTGTTGTTCAGACGGTGAAAACAAAAATTACAAGAAAACTTGGTTTTTAGTACCTCATTCCAGAAACTCTGAGGAGTTTTCTTGTTGATCTGGTTTGGCAGGTGAAAACTGGGGTAGCCTGCCTCTGTAGCGTTTCGGATTTTGCGACAGTCCGAAACGCTATTTTTTTACTATTTTTCTACAGATTGTTCAGCTGTTTTCAGATATCACCATTGTTCTCATCCAGAACATCTCTAACATGAGCTTTCAGTAAAAGTGTCTTCTCAGAGTGTCACTTTCCTCCCACTATTATCGTTTTGTTCAAATTACTCTTTTAAATGCTAGGCTATATTGGGTTGTCAGTATAGGTTATTCTTTGCCTGAATAACAAAAGCAGTTGACATGCTTTGAGTTTTGGCACACTTAATTCTCCTCTTTTCATATTACCCATCATCTTCACCTTTAAAAAAAATGTAAGAGTTTTGTAAGCTTACATAGGTTATATGGGTTGCGCGAGTTACAGGTGTGTAATTAGGTTCGTGAAAAACCAGATTCTAATGACTGAAAACTTTTACACTATGCAATTAAAATCATGAGCAACAAAGAGTCTAATCTCCAAAGTGGCCTGTTCTGTGTGGCAATAATCTCTAGACTAAGTGGCTTTCCAATAAACAATGAGCAGCTGCAACATAATTTCAACAGTTCAAAAGAATCAATAACTTCTATTGAGCTTGCACGTGTTTTCAAGGAAATCAATGTTAGTGCTAAAATAGTTGATAAGAAACTCAGTCAATTTAAACCAGCCTTTTACCCTCTGGTGGCTCAGCTTCAATCAGGTGAATTTGTTGTGGTCGCGAAATATGATAGTTCGCAACAGCAAGTGCTCGTCCAAAAACAATCAGATGAGAGAGCAACCTGGCAACCTGTAGACGAGTTCCAAGCAAAAATATCGGGTAAGATTCTGGTGGTCAAAAAGAATGTAGCCCAAGAGGGGATACAAAAAGAGTTCGGCTTTAAGTGGTTTTTGGCAGCAGCTGCAAAATATTGGAATATTCTGAGAGACTGTATACTTGCATCGTTGTTCGTTCAGATCTTTGCCTTGGTGTCTCCACTTGTCTTCATGATCGTTATAGATAAGGTTTTAAGCAACAACAGCCTCTCCACTCTGGATGTTCTTGTTTTTGCTTTGGCGATGGTCTCGTTGTTCGAGATAATTCTTAATGCGCTACGAGCCTATCTACTATCCCACACCGCCAATAGAATAGATTTGATGCTTGGTGTTGAACTCTTCAAGCATCTCATGAAATTACCGCTCAGTTATTTTGAGACCCGGCAGGTTGGCGATACCATTGCGAGGATGCGGGAACTGGAGAGTGTTCGGCAATTTATTACCGGATCAGGCATTATGCTTTTCCTCGACCTATTTTTCCTTGTCGTTTTTATAGGGGTAATGTATCTGTTTAGCCCCTTTCTCACTACAATCGTACTTGTCGCACTCCCATTTATCTTCTGCGCCTCTTTCATTATAACGCCTTTCCTGCGCGATAGTCTTGAAGACAAGTATACGACCAATGCAAACAACCAGTCTTTTCTTGTGGAAACCATTGGCGGCATAGAGACAATTAAAGCCATTGCTGCGGAACCACGTGTCCGTGAAAACTGGGAAAACAAGCTTGCAAGCCATGTCAAAAACGGTTTTAAAAGTGGGCACCTTGCAAATTTGATCAATCAGAGCACAACCGTTATCAGTAAAGTCCTCAGTGTACTCCTCCTCTGGTTTGGTGCGAAAGAAGTATTGAGTGGAAACCTGACTGTTGGGCAGCTCATTGCTTTCAATATGCTCTCATCTCGAGCCATCGCGCCTATAATCAGACTTTCACAGGTGTGGAAAGAATTTGAACAGGCCAACATTTCGATTGCAAGAATAGGAGATATTTTCAACTGCCCCGGCGAGCAAGGTTTTGACCCAAATAGAGTGAGCCTGCCACCCATTGAAGGTAACGTGACCTTTGACCGGGTTTCCTTTCGGTACAAACCTGATGGCCTCGAAGTACTCAGTGACGTTTCCTTTTCAGTTCAATCTGGAGAGGTCGTCGGAATAGTTGGCAGTACCGGGTCCGGCAAGACTACACTTGCAAAACTACTCCAGCGTCTCTATGTACCCGAAAAAGGCAGGGTGCTCATTGATGGTGTCGATCTATCCATGGCAGATGCATCGTGGTTGCGCCGCCAAATTGGTGTGGTGGTTCAGGATGGAGTTCTTTTCAATAGCTCCATCCGGGATAATATCACCCTCAATGCTCCAGATTTAGAAATTGAGGCGGTTATAGAAGCTGCAAAACTCGCGGGAGCACACTCTTTTATCTTAGAACTGCAAATGGGATACGATACGACGGTGGGAGAAAGAGGAGTTCAACTCTCCACAGGTCAACGGCAGAGACTTGCCATTGCCCGAGCTCTGGCAACAAACCCACGTATGTTGATCTTTGATGAAGCCACGAGTTCTCTTGATTACGAATCAGAGCTCTTAATCCAGAAGAACATGAAGAAAATCTGTGAAGGTCGTACCGTTTTCATAATTGCCCACAGGTTGTCGACTGTTCGTCATGCAGACAGGATAATCTCTTTAGAGAAAGGATGTCTTGTCGAAAATGACAAACCAGATGTCCTCTTGTCAAGGAATGGTCGTTACGCAACCTTGCACAAAATTCATGAGGGCATCTATGTCTAATACACAGCACAGTGATTCAGAGTCGAATAAGCAAACAGAATCAAAGAAAAAGCCAACAGTGGTAGACCTGCGCAGAGACTTTGAATTTATGCCCGCAACACTTGAAGTGCTTGACCGACCGCCGGCTCCCTTTTCCCAGGCCATGCTCATTTTTATTGTGGTATTTGCCGCCTTTGTAATAGGTTGGTCCTGGTATGCGAAGATGGATATCGTTGTCAATGGTATGGGAGTTGTTATCCCAAAGGGTAAAGTAAAAGTAGTTCAACCCCTGGAGCCCGGCATTGTTAAGGCCATACACGTCCGGGACGGACAAATGGTAAAGGCAGGGGACCTCCTCATATCCATGGATAATACAGATAGCTCAAACGATATCAGCACAATCGATAATGAACTGTCCAAATCGGAATTGACGCTCCTCCGTCTCAAAGCGCAGCTCAGCGAAGATCCAACACTGTTCACCCCAACAGCACATGCCGATCCTCAAACTATAAGCCTTCATGAGCGTCTTCTCGCCCACTCGCTTATTGTACACGCCGAACGCGTTGCCACTTTAGATTTGGAAATCCGCCGCTGTACTGCTGAGCGTGAAGCATTGCAATCAAATGTAACTCGCCTTACCCAGTCATTGCCCCTGTCTCAAGAAATCTACGACAAAAAAACCACCCTCGCAGAACGTAAACTCATCCCTGGTGCAGAACTCCTACAGGCAAAAATAGAGTTGGGTGATGCACAACATAATCTGCAGTCTGCAAAAAGCAGGCTCCAGGAAGTAGTGGCAAGGCTCGAACGTGCTAAAGAAGAAAAGGGGCTCGCCAAAACAGAATATAGGCGGGACATTCTTGACCAACTGTCAAAAGAAAAAAATACGTGGGAAAATCTTAGAAACGAACAACTCAAAGCAACAAACAAACACACACATTTTCAACTGAAGGCTCCCGCAGACGGAATAGTTCAACAGTTGGCAATTAACACTGTAGGAGGCGTGGTGACGGCTGCCCAGCCACTTTTGGTTATTGTCCCAACAGATAGTGGCTTAGAGGTAGAAGCAAAAATACTCAACAAGGATATCGGGTTTATTGTTGAAGATCAGGAGGTCTCAGTAAAAGTCACTGCCTACCCTTTTACAAGATATGGGGATCTTAAAGGCACCATTGAATGGGTTGCACGGGATGCAGTTATAGATAAGGAATTGGGACCAAGCTTTCCCATTCGAGTAGCTGTGAGCGATTACACCCTGCCAAACATTGTCAATGGCAGGCAGGGTGTCCTTTCTCCGGGGATGACGGTAACAGCGGATATAAAAGTTGGCCAGAGAAGGGTTATACAATATTTTCTCGGCCCACTGTTTCGCTATAAAGATAAAAGTTTACGGGAGATTTAAGAATGACAAGCGAAAGTCAGAATAACAGCGATATGAGAACCAGTGAAGCGGAAGACAACGAGGCGATACAAGAACATGTACATGCCCAGTCGTTAAAAGTATTGAAACGACTACCGGCAATGGGTCCGGTCATAATGCTGTACATGCAGTCATCCCATAGGCGTTTTCAATTTATCAGTGATCTAGAGTGGCTTCTACTGCCACCACTGGTGGGAGGACAATGTAAACTCTATATGAAAAAGGAGTATCCAATCTCTTTTATCAGCTGGGCTTTTTTGGATGAAGATGCAGAAAAAAGGCTCTTTCATAATGGTGGTAAATTACGCCCAGAAGACTGGAAGTCTGGTGAAAACCTTTGGATCATAGATATTGTCGCCCCATTTGGTGGGGTTGAAAACATGTTGCGCGATATCCAAAAAAATGAATTTCCAGGGCAAACTCTTAAAATGATTGCCCCTGATCCCAAAACAGGTGGCATCAAAGCGCGAGTTCTTAAACCCATAGATACTGACAGTGAAAGCTCGCCTGATTCCAGCTCATCCACAGTGCAATAATATGAAACAGATCGTTTCTGCTGCAATATCAACAATATGGTTCATGCTACTTCTTGCCTTAACCGTGCCTACAAGTTTAGGAGCTATGTCACTTGATGAAGTTGTACAGCTCGCCCTAGAAAACGACGCCCGACTCCGGGCCGAAAAGTATACTGCCCAGGCACGTAATGCAGACGGCTGGCAGGCTGTTGCGGGCTACGGTCCAGTTGTCACGGGCTATGGGGAGTATATGAAAAATCGAGAAGCTCTTTATCCCGATGAACCAGCAGAGTTAGAAGATCGTGTAGCCAACTATTACGAGCAAGAACTCTCTATTGAGCTAAAACAACCAATTATCGATCTGGAAAAAGCCTCCGTTGCCCTGAGGGGAATGACAGAGATTGATATGGCAAAGCTTGAACAGAAAAAAGCCACTGAGGACTTGCTACTCCGGGTTCACGAGCGCTACTATACCGTCCTGTCAAACAGGCAGAATCTTGCGCTTGCCAAGAGAGAAAGTAAAGCGCTTCTTGATCAGCTGGATACAACCAAAGAAAAGCTCGAACTAGGCTTTGGCACAATCACCGACCAGTATAATGCTGAAGCGCGATACAGATTATCAATAGCAAATGAAATCTCTCAAAAAACAGAGCTTGAAAACGCCCGAAAAGCGCTTGAAGAAATTATTAATAGAGAGCTCACAGAAGAGATTGAAGACCTGCCTGTAACATTTAAGATACCTGAACTTCACCTCACCTTGCATGAGTGGCACGACATTGCCCGTAGCAACAACAGCGACCTTGGCCTGCAACGATTGCAGTCTAAAGTAGCTCAATTCACCTATCATGCAGCTAAGAGTAGATTTCTCCCAGCACTGGTCTTTTTTGCAAATTACACAGAAAACGATCCTGATAATGGCGTGTTCGGATACGGCGAAGAGAGAAGAGAGACTGAAGTAGGGGTGCGCCTTGAAATGAACCTTCTTGCTGGTGGTCAGGATACAGCTGCTACCATTGCCGCCTCTAAGCGGGCCAAGGCTGCAAAAGAACAGGTTGAAAGCAGCGACAGGGCCGTGAATCGGTCGGTTGCTTCTCTTTGGGATAGCATCCAAAATACAAAAAATCTCATCGACGCCTACAAACTTGCAGTGAGTGCCAATAAACTGGCAATGGAGTCCACCCAGGACTCGTACGATGAAGGAGCCAAAGTCCTTCTCGATGTACTTAATGCCCAGCGGGAATACTTCAGTTCACTCGGTGAATACAATACAACTCGTTATGAATATATGACCTTACTTGAGAAATTCAGACAGGTTGTTGGGGTAGCAATATTAACAGAAGCTATTTAGTGCGATGATTCGTCGTAAGTTATGAATTTATTATACGGAATTATTATGAAATCAATGTTTGTAATATCTCTTGTCTTGCTTTTTTGCATTACTCTGAACGTACAAACGGTATGTGCGGAAGAGCAGTCAGATTCACTCAGCTCATTTATCCAAAATATGTTCCAACGTCATCAAGGGATAACCCTGTGCTCCGATCCAAGTGTATCAACTCAGTCTATGGGTACCAATGTTTATCGCTATTTGGAAAGCAATAATTTACTCGAAGATGCAAATCCTCAAATAGTAGCGACTGCTATCTGGACACTTTATCCTTGCCCATTCTCGCCAAACAGAGCCGAATTAGCCCCGGCGACATCCGAAGATATTGAAGGTGTCTGGTTGTTTCCCGAGAGTTCTCAAAAATTACGATTCGGTCCAGCATCTAGCCAAAAATCTCCAGCTGGTTCTCTACCTGTAACATGCGAGGCCGTAGGTTATTACTCCAATGGAGAACTAAGAAATGCTATTTTTGCAGGAAAACAAAAATGCCCATTCCAAAAAGTGTCAGACCTGGATGAGTCAAGGAAGAATCCTCGTGTATCTGATTGGTCTTTACTTCGCAATGGTCGGGTTATCGTCACAAGAACAGACGTTGGAAATCATATTGAGGAGTGGGATGTATACATAGCAAAGACCTCTTTCTCCGCTAACGATACAGATTTTAATAAAGGAGATTTATTGGCTTATTTACGGAAAGCGAAAGGCAATACTGTTAATGCCTCTACTCAATTCCGTCACTTGAAACGCTTAAATTGAATAAAAAATGCCCACAACATCGTTTAGGCGGCCGCTAAACTCCAAACATTATTAACAAACCACAAGAGAACATACTATGAGACAACTACTCGCTGTATCGACAATTACATTCTTGACACTCTCGTTTTCGGGATGCGCCACGATGACGGAGCAAACAGTGCATCAGACTCCAACAACGACACCAAAAGTAAGCCCGACACTTGCCGTAGCTGAAGACTCAAAATCATTAAAGCGAAAAGTTGCTATTGCCCGCTTTAGCAATGAAACGAAATATGGTCAGAGTTTTTTCATCGATAAAAACAATGACAAAATCGGCAAACAGGCAATGGATATCCTCTCTGCCAAGCTCTTTGAAACAGGAAAATTCCTCATGTTGGAAAGAGCAGACATCGCCAAGATAGAAAAAGAGCTTGAGATATCCGGTCAGGCACCAAAACTTTCCGTTGCCGCCGACTACCTGGTCCTCGGATCGATAACCGAATTTGGCCGCAAAAATGTGAGCGAAGTCGGGGTTTTTAGCCGGGTTAAAAAACAGGAAGCCTTTGCCAAGGTGCATATAAGAATTGTCGACGTTCAAACAGGTAAGATCATTTACTCAGATGAAGGCCGGGGTACTGCATACTCAGAAGCTGGAACAGTATTCGGGGTTGGAGATAAGGCGGGATACGATTCGACCTTAAACGACAAGGTCATTGAAGCAGCAATCGCAGACCTTGCCTCCAATATCATCGAAAACATGTTGGACAAGCCGTGGAGAGCCTACATTCTCGCAGAGCAGGATGGCCAACTTATTATCTCTGGTGGCAAGTCTCAAAATATTCAGCCTCAAGATACCTTCTCGGTGCTCGCCCGTGGCAAGATGGTGAAAAATCCACAAACAAATATGATGATTGAGCTGCCAGGTAATAAAATAGCAACCCTGACTGTTGCTTCCGTTGTTGGGGACACCCCTGAAACTGAGATCTCACTCTGTGATGTGATAGAGGGTGACCTCAGTAAGTATATTGCTTCTGGCAAATTTCAAAATCTCTATATTCAAACTCAACAGTAAGGCCAGCCATGAAAAAAATAATTACAACAATTTTCACTTTTCTCAGCATTTTCTGCCTCTTACTCACAGCAGGTTGTGGCTATAAAGAAGGGGTTAAGATTGAAGAGCAAAAAGCCTATCTCTACTTCACCGGCAACACACCAGGCGCTGAGATCATTGTCGATGGTACATCCTTTGTACTGGGAGATGAGGTGACAGTGGACGATCTTTTTCAGATCGAACCAGGTCAGCGCCAAATCGAGGTTAAGAAAAATGGTGCAACAGTGGTCAATCGAAAAATCTATGTGAGTGAAGGGATTTCAAGAGAAATTCAGATACCCTAACGCTCACAGGAACCTAACGGAATGGAATTAATGAAAAATATATTACTGCTCATTGCAATAGCCTTCCTGTTTACAGGTTGTGCTGCAAGAAAACAACCAATGTACTATTTTGGTGATAGTTCACAAGCGCTCTATGCCCATAAAAAAGAACCCACCGATGAATCCTTTATGCAGATGAAACAGTCTCTGGAAGATGTCATCAAACACTCCGAACTCAGCGGTATCAATATAGCGCCGGGAACCTTTGCCAACATCGGCTACCTGAATCTTCTGGAAAATAAACCGGACCAGGCCATCGCCTATTTTAACAGGGAAAAGCAACTCTACCCGGAAGCCACAATATTCATGGACAGAATGATTCAAAAGGTCGAAGCACAGATCGGAGAAATGAGTGAAGAAGTAGAAGAAACAGCTGAAAAAGGAGAAACCAATGCCCAGAATTAACAGTCTTCTCTGTACAGGGTTAGTACTCCTTCTCGGGATGATACTCTCTGGCTGCGTGGTTCAACAAACCACAAAGCTTGCCGAATTCCCACAGATGTATGAGGAAGATCCCGCATCAATCCTCATACTGCCGCCCATCAACGAATCAACAGATGCAGAGGCAAAGGACTACTATAGCACAACTATTCCCATTCCTTTATTGCTCCATGGCTATTATGTATTTCCTTATGAATTAACCTCAGAAATATTAAAGCAGGAAGGCATTTACGACAGTGAACTCCTCCGTGATATCCCTCTAAACAAATTTTACGACTACTTTGGTGCCGACGCAGTACTCTTCACCACCATTAAAGAATGGGATCTCAGCTATGTTGTTATCGCCTCTACCCTCACTGTTTCCATTGACTGTGTAATCAAATCAACCCAGACATCTAACACCCTGTGGAGTTATAACGGCAAAGTTGTTGTTGATTTGAGTGGCGGAAATAATGGTGGCGGTGGTTTGGCTGGACTTATCATACAGGCGGTGGTTACTGCTGCCCAGACCGCTTCAGCAGACTATGTCCGTCATGCGCGAACGGCAACCCACCGGGCAATGGGCGCTCTTCCATATGGTAGGTACCACACTCTCTATAAACAGGACATGCAACAGAAGATTGTTGACCAGACACCTGAGAAGAAGGGTGCTTTGTAGAGATGACCGCTAACATCAATTACTCCTCAAAAAGGCCACTTATGCACAGATATCAATTACAATTTGTCTTTGTAGTGTCACTTTTTCTAGTTGCATGTTCAACACCGCAAATTGAAACACAGCAAGAGCAAGTACATTACTCAGAGAATACCATTGAGATAGTACAAGTCAGAGAAGATCAATTTATAGGCAGTCCTGAAGGGAAGAATAAACCTCCCTATATGTCTTCGCCCATCAAAGACTTCAAAAATATAGTCATTAGTGGGATATATAAGTCTCCGTATCACGGATATGAATTAGCCGTACCTTTGGTATTTGGATCTTATAAAATTAGTGTACACCAGGCATTAGTCTCAAAACGACCGGATGGTACTCCTATTACAAGCCATGTACTATTTATTCCCCAGAAAGGTTCTGGTGTTGCAGCTCTTGTTGTGACAAGACTACGTGAAGATCGACCGAAAGATGCAGCTTCCGTCCTACGTCGTTTTAAACCTCAAAGTGAGCAGGAAGAGCAAGCTTTAGAAAAACAGGGAATTCTGTATAAATCGTATCAAGGAAAACATGGGGAGATCTTAGAAAGAGAAATTAAGAATCGATTGTTCTCAGACTATTTTCCGTATCGTGTTCATACTGATCGTTCGTCAGAAATGAAGTCACTTGGAATATCAAGGTTTTTTGTTGTTGGAGACTATTTTTATGAGTTCACAGTACTTCTTCTTAGAAGTTCAGTTGTGAAAGAAGGTGAATCATTTCATGATGTTGCTCAAAGACAGCTCGATGTTCTCACAACTGGAATTATTAAATATGCTGATTAAATCAAGTCAGAATAACAAGCTTTGTCCTCATCCCCCCGCAGTGATAGGAAGTTCCCGGCGGGCGGATTGGCTTTTGTACCGGATGAATATGCATCTCAAACCTTAATACTATCTGCATAGGCGATATACATGTCGAAAATCAGAATGAAACAAACAATCCCGTCGCCCTTTAACATTCGATGTTTTTTGAAACGGCTGCTACCATTATTGGGGGTACTTATAATGATGACCACATCCGGCTGTGCAAACAGTGATTACAATAATTATTCGGTGCCTGGAAATCCGAATTTATCTGATTATTCAATAAACTTCCACATAGACAGGGGTGTATTGGACTCCGGCACATATATTTATGGGCCCGAGGGTAGTAAGGCTCGGTACATAAGTGGATATACAGGACATCAGTCGTTTTATGATTTAACTCTTGACCTTAAATTTACAGATGGTCGTGAATATCATGAAAAAATCGAGATAAAGCTGCTGATCGAAGAAATGGTCAAAAAATATAAAATACATGATTTGAGTGAGGATAAATGGGGGGGGATGACCATACTAGAGATCCGGATAAAAAGCGACAATCTGATCATTAGCTACATAGTCAGTGAACGGATAAAAGAGGAAAATCCGATAAGGGTGTTTTCAAAACGATATTATTATCCTCTCTTTGAAAAGACTTTGGATTAATACACTTGAGGACTGAATTGTGGGTATAGTCAAAGATGTAACTCCAAAACGCGATCTTACTGATCAGGAATTGAGACAGTACGATATAGTTCATGAGGAGGTAAGCCAGCTCGACACCTCCGATACCTTCGATAGCTCTGACCCCAACCAACGTCTATTCTTTTTTTCATTTGATGGTACCCGCAATGACCGCGACAGCACTGATCCGGATACAGTTTATACAAACCCTGCTATACTTCAGAGTTTGGTTCCGAGGTCAGATAACGTTGGATCGGAATATATTCGTGGGGTAGCAACCCAAACCACAAACGTTATTGACGAAGCATATAAGTCCGCGACCGGTGATGAATGTGAACAAAGAGCAGAAGATGCATATACTTTGTTCTGCGAGAAAGTAAAAATATGGCAAGATGAAAACCCCAACGTTGAAGTGCATCTATCAACAGCAGGTTTTAGCCGGGGCACCGCATCTCAAAGACATTTTGCCAATTTAATACAGCAACGTGGGTGCCCTGATCCTGATGGTGAGGGGTACCTTATTCCACCAGGAGGTGTTCACCAGGATATCATGCTGATGTATGATTCTGTTGTTACATATGAGGAAAACCTTTTGCTAGCCATTCCTCCAAATGTGACAGCCCTACATTTTACTGCAGAGCACGAGAATAGAACCAGTTTCGACTTAGCTAGTATTACCGATCCATTATTTCCAAATGATCCAGGAACCTTTGAGATATGGCTCCCTGGTTCCCATTGTGATGTTGGTGGTGGATGGGACTATGATGGCTTGTCTGCAAGATCTCTTGCACTCGGTCATCAGGCATTGGAACTTATGGGAGTGCCAGTTAAAGATATTCCTGAGGGGAATACCCCCTCTCCAGAAAACATAACAATCCATGATTCAGGAGTAATGTTTGAGTTAGATACCCTTGAAGAAATGATATTTAATCTCGGAAACATGGAATTTGGGGAAAGGGAAGAGTTTGTTCCTGGTAACCCAGAGCGATTTGCACAGCTCCCCAGCGAAGTTCAAGAAGCGGCATTAAAGCGTGCAGAAATAGAACACCAAAAAGAAGTAGAATTAGCAACCGACATTCGTCAAGCAGATCTCAAAGTCATGGGTTCCCAAAACGAATTCGAAGACGCAATAGACTCTGGAGATGGTATAAGTATCGCTCAAACAGGAATCGACTATTATTCTGCCTTAGATGATAGGTCAGACTTGAATGAAGATAACTATAATGAACAGACTGAAGCGGCACTGGACATTGTAAGTAGCGGTATAGGTCTCGGCCAATCTATAGATAGCGGCGACGAATGGGGGATTGCTGAAGAATCCCTTAATTTACTTAAAGATATAGACAACTATCTGCTACAAAATAATGGTCAGGTTTCCGTCCCTCTGAGTGAAACATCAAAAGTACTGGGATTGGGCGCTGCTGGGATTAATTTTGGCAGGGCGATAGACTCCGGTGATGATATGAGCATCATCCAATCATCGGCAGACCTTCTTGAAGGGATAGATAATTATTGCCAGGGTGGAACCGCCGCAGGCACTGCTTTTGACGAAGCAATAGGAGTTGAAGCAGGCAACACGGGCGCAGCTTTTAAAGGTATTGCTTCGGCTGCTGGCCTTGCTATGAACATCGCTAGTATGGATGATGTCTTTGAGTCCGGTGATGCGGGCGATATCGCCTATTTAGCTGCCAGCACAACGCATAATGCAATTAACACCTATAATGCTGTCGCACAATTCAGCAGCTTGAGTCAAACCACAGGTAACTGGGTTCCTGGCCTAGGGTTCGTTGCCGCAGGTGTATTACTTGCTCAAGGAGATGTTGTTGGGGCTGCTTTTAGCGCTGCTTCTGCAGGGGTGGC
Source organism: Desulforhopalus glucosivorans (assembly GCF_054397165.1). Classification (NCBI taxonomy): domain Bacteria; kingdom Pseudomonadati; phylum Thermodesulfobacteriota; class Desulfobulbia; order Desulfobulbales; family Desulfocapsaceae; genus Desulforhopalus; species Desulforhopalus glucosivorans. The sequence goes on along the minus strand of NZ_AP044854.1, from coordinate 3,841,355 downwards.
AATGGCTGTTGCTGCTGGACTGATGACTACTGGAGTTGGTGCTGTTGTTGGTTTAGCGATAATGGCTGTTAGTATGCTCATCAGCGACGACGATCCCCCCGAAGCAACGGCATCGTTTACCCTTGATGAGAACGGCAATGTGGTAATGGATGTGGGTGGTGATAGCGAGATGCAGGATTCTGCGCAGGCGCAGGGTAGTGCCTTACTTAAGGTGATGCAGGACTACAAGAATGGTGGTGGTAGACTTCTCATTGATGGTCACCTTCCGAGTTTTACCGTTACCCAAGGAGAGGGTTCATCGCTTAACTACCATAGCGAAACAGGTGGTAAAGCTGCCGTTAGATTCGATGACAGCGTCAGTCAGACAATCCAGCTCCGTGGAGTGCTCCTTGCCCGTGACCGTGGGGAACGGTTGGATAGTGCAGTGAAAGTCGCCACAAACAGTTCTGGGGATATCGACGTATCTCAGATAGACCAGATCATGGCTGGACATGGATTTGTCAAAAAAGGAATTACCTACACCTACGGTGAAACCACAGAACGTCACGGCACCACCTTTGGTAGCGGAGTGATGGTAGGAGGTGGTAACGTGGGCCCTGAAGGGCAGCATTTCACTGCCAAATCCAGTGATTTTAAATCGTTGCCCCTGCGCACCAGTCCATTGCCATCACAACAGTTGGGAGAGATCAACCGCGTTGTCAGCTTGAAAAATGTTTTTTCTGGGGTCGGCGCTGAACTGCTGGCCATGGCACTGACCGTTCCAGGTGGGTTACTTGCCCTCGCATCTGAGGTTGAAGGTGCTGAAACTACAATAACTGAAACCGACAGCGATTATATTAAACCTCTTGATGCAGTTGAACTGGCAACATATCTTCGTAGTATTGAAGATGTTGCCCAACCTGCAAATGGTGCTGGTGAGGAAATGGAGCAGCTGCCACTTCCAGCCATTGATAGCCCCGAGCAGATGCAAGAATTCCTTTCTGACCACTGGTCTGATCTGCTCATGGATAATTCTATAATCCCTGGCTTTCATCCCGACTCGGCTTACCATTACCGTGAGAGCCTCAGTTATAATGGACTTTTCACAGACGGCTCAACCATTCCCCTTGCTCTTTGGGATGACGATGGCGATGATGATGACGATTTAGATGGTATCGGCTCGCTACAAGATACAGAGGTTGGCAACACTCAATCTGTAGATATTGCAGCGGAAAGTTTTACCGGCCGTCGCCTGACAGGAGATGAGATCCCCGAGGAACTTGCAGGGATACAGGAGGGAGCAGTATTTCTGATGGCAGAGGATTCGATTCTGAGGTTCTTACCATCTGAGCTTTATGAAAATAGCGGGACAAGCAACTATTCTCTCTTTGAGGAGACCTATATCTTTGTCGGTTTTGGTACGGCAAACAATGGCAGGGTCTGGCAGGATGACAATGGTGATCTCCGCTTTGAACCTCTTCCAGGTTTTGTTGGAACCAGCTCCTTTAGCTACACCCTTAAAACACCAGATGGCCAGTTGGTTGAACAGGTCGCAACGGTGGTGGTCAAAAATGTTAACGACGCGCCGCAACTCACAGATGATAGCTACACTCTTATAGAAGGGGAAGCACTCTACCTCGACCGGCTGCTCAATAACGATTCTGACCCAGAGGGAGACACCCTGGAGTTTGATCACTTCCATGGTCTTGAACATGGCTCGCTCTCACTTATAGGAGGCAGGCTGGCCTTTGTGCCGGAGGAGGGATACTTCGGCGATGTGGCGTTTTCCTATTGGGTTCGAGACCATGCCACCAGCTATCCTGTTATGGCCCAGGTGAATATCCATTATGTTGATAGCAACACTGGCGCGCAAACTGGCGATGACCATTTCATCATCCTCGAAGAAAATAGCTTAACAACCAGTAAAGATAAGCTTTTGTCAAACGATGTGGAGCACGACGGGGAAGCAATTGTATTTACTGGTCTTGGCGCAGCGGTCCACGGAGTTGTTACAGAAGCAGCTGACGGCAGTATCGTCTTTACTCCCGAACCCGATTATACCGGTGACCAGGCTGGTTTTTATTACAATGTCGAAGATGCATCTGGTAATTCATCCACTGGCTGGGCTGGTGTAGACGTTCTGGATGTACGGGAAGCCCCTGTGGTGGTCTCGTCCAGCCATGTAGCCATTGCAGAAGATGAGATTCTCCCGTTTACCTCGGAAGAGATCGCAACCTTTGTCTACGACCCCGATGGAGATGATCTACACTTTGATTTCATAACCAATGTAACAGGTGGAACCATCAGTTTTACTGGAGGTATCTATGTATTTATTCCAGACGCTGATTATTCTGGTCGTGCATCCTTTGACTGTCAGGCAAATGATAACCACCGGGGTGTGGTCAGTGGGCATCTTGAGTTTGATATCACCCCTGTAAATGATGCCATTGACACCGGAAGTGACCGTTTAACCACCCTGGAAGAGCAGGCAGTAACGACCACGGTTACCGATCTTACAGCAAACGACACTGATGTTGATGGTGCTGTCATAGACTTTGTCTCTTTAGGAGCTGCGCGCAATGGTCTGGTGACTATGGATGGAGCAGGCAACATAACCTTCACCCCCGATAGTGACTACGCTGGAAGTGATGCTGGTTTTGAATATATTGTAAAAGATAGCGAAGGCCTTGAATCCACCGGCTGGGTGGAAGTGGAGGTTACCGGAGTAAATGATACTCCTCTAGTGGCCAAGACACAGCTGACTGTTAATGAAGATATTGTTCTCACCTTTGATCAAGACCTGCTTAAAACCCTCTTTACGGATGTAGATGGCGATGTTTTGAGTATAACAGCTATTCAAGCCCTTGAGGGAGGTTCAATACACGAAGAGTCAGGGGTATATTCTTTTAGGCCAGACGGTAACTATAACGGTGATGGGCAAATTCGCCTTACGGTAACCGACAATATGGGGGCTGTGGCAGAATCAACAGTCTCTTTGGATATTTTTGCTGTAGATGACCTTGCAGAAATGGGTCTTGATACGCTGACCACAACTGAGGAACAGGCGGTAACAGTTACTGTTGCTGAACTGCTTGCAGCGGGTACTGATGTTGATGGAGCACTTACTTTTGCGGGCCTCGGAGATACTGAACACGGTACCGTTTCTCTTTCGAGTTCAGGCGAAATCACCTTTGTTCCTGACCCAGATTATTATGGTAATGAGGCGGGCTTTAGTTACCGCGTGCTGGATGAGAAAGGTGGCGAGACTACCGCCACGGTGACAGTGGAAGTTACAGGAGTCAATGATCCACCAACTATTATATTGGGTAGCATTGAGGCCAGCGAAGATACTCCTATTATTTTTACCCAGGAGACAATAACAAAATTCATCAGTGATCTTGATGGTGATACTATCGTGCTGACAGACCTTCAGCCTGCTGGCGGGACTGTGAGCCAGTCTGGCGAAATATATACCTTTACCCCCCAGGCCAACTACCATGGGCGAGCCATTCTTTCCTACACCGCAACTGACATGAATGGAGGAACAGTGAGCGGTAACCTTGATCTTGATATCTTATCCATGGATGACCCAACCTCTTTTGGAGCGGATGTTTTTACCACACAGGAAGAACAGGCTCTCATTACAAGCGTGTCTGAGCTCATGGCAAATGATGCAGACGTCGACGGCAGTGGTGAACTGCAGTTTAAAGATCTGGGTGGTGCAAGCCATGGACAGGTGCAGCTTGGCGCAGATGGTTCGGTTACATTCACCCCGGAGGAAAATTATTTTGGCGAAGATGCAGGCTTTGCCTATATTCTAAGCGACAGTGAAGGACATGAGGCCGCTGGGTGGGTGTCGGTGAAGCTTTCGGCTGTAAATGACAAGCCTGAAATAACAGGCAACCGCATTGTGATACAGGAAAATGAATCACTCACCTTCAACCAGGAGGAATTGAGTAAGTTTATCTTTGATCCGGACGGCGACCTTCTTTCCCTTGACGTTGTGACCAATGTTGAAGGTGGACGGATGGAGCTGAGTGGGGGAGTATATACCTTTATTCCTGATGCAGATTTCTATGGAGAGGCATCACTTGAATACCTTGCAACAGACAGTGAGGGGGTGGAGGCTCCGGGGACACTGTATATTGGGGTCAAACCTGTCAACGATCTGCCCACTGTAAGCTACAGTTCTGGTAGCGGATTTGAAGATAATGAAATTTTATTTAACATAGCAGACCTGATGAGTGGTGCCACGGATGTGGAAGATGGCACCAACCTTCGTTTTGATGGAATTGATAGTTCTCTAAATGGTGATGTGTATGTCGACTCTGACAACATTGCCCATTTTGTCCCCCATAAAGATTATTTCGGTAGCGGTTTTTTTCGCTATAAGGTGCTGGACAGTGAGGGGGGCATCGGCCTTGGTTATGTGGGGGTTGATATAACCGGTGTAAATGACGTGCCGGTCGCCCTGGATGATGAAAAGATTCTTGCCTGGAGCAATAACTCCTATGAGAACGTCTTTCTCGCAGCGACCTTTCTTGATAACGATTATGACGTTGATGGAGATACTCTTTCTATCACTTCCGTTAGTGGTGCAGAATTTGGCACCGTCTCAGTTGATGCTGCTGGTAACATCCACTATATCGCGGGCTCAGATAACTGGGTGGGGGTAGACAGCTTTACCTACATTCTCAGTGATGGCCAAGGTGCTGCCTCCCAGGCGGTTGCGGAAATTGATGTGAAACTCAACACATCGCCGGATGTCTACTCTGAGATCATTGAGACCCAAGAAGATTTTATCTCCTACATATCGCAAGCTGAACTCTTGGCCAATGATTCAGATATCAACGGTGATACCATGTATATCACTGGTGTGGATCAGGCAGAGCATTGCAATGTAGAGCTTATAGCTGACGGCAGAATACGCTTTACCCCAGAACTTAACTATAATAACCTCCATCCTGGCCAGGCGAGTTTTAGATATACGGTGACCGATGGTATTAGTGATCCTGTCACTGCAGTTGCTCTGTTTGATATTGATCCAGTAAACGATGCCCCTATTCTGGTAGCTGAACGTATAACAGGGGCCGTTGAGGATAATTCGTTTTCTTTTCTGACAACTGATCTTCTGAGTAATGATAGCGATGTTGAGATGGACTCCCCATATGAAACAGATTCCATATCCTTTGATACTGCCTGGGGTGCACATAACGGAACACTCAGTTACAACGAAGCCGACGGCAAAATATATTACAACCCAAATCAAAATTTCAACGGTGTTGAGACCTTTAGTTATAGAGTTGTTGATTCCCATGGCGCAGCTACAACCATCCAGTCCGAAATATATGTTACACCCGTAAATGATAAACCTTTTGCTGAGTCGAAGATTGGAGATCCTGCTGAAGAAGTTATAGATAACTATTATAGTTTTTCCAGCTTACTTACTAACGCTTACGATGTGGATGGTGATAGTCTTTCCATTACTAATGTCCATAAAATTAGCGGTAAGGCGAATGTGACAACATCAGGTCAAAACATTTTGGTAATACCTGAAGAAGGTGCGAAGAGTGTAGTTGTCGGCTATACCGTTTCCGATGGCCATGGAGGTGAGACCGACAGTACACTCACCATCCCTACCATCCTTGAACACAACTATGCACCAACGTTTTCAGGGGTATACAGTATCGGCTGGAAAAATAGCTATACAGTCTGGTTCAACTTTCACGCAGAAGACAAGAATGGAGGGAACAGTTGGGGGAATTATGGTGATATCGCATCAATTAGTGCCTCTGCACCAAACACCGGCTCTGTAACTCAGGATGGTTCGAACATCGGAACTGGTACTTTCAAGTTTAAAGGTGACGTTGACAATGCAGCCCTGACTTTGACTGTTGCCGACCAGGCAGGAGCGACCGGTACCATTCGAGTAACCCTATCTCATTTAAATAAAATTGATGGTACTTACCACTATAGCCCTGTGGTCCTTGATTTAGATGGCGATGGTGTTGAGTTAATCGATGTTGCTGCAGGAGTTACCTTTGATTGGAATCTTGATGGTACGGCTGAGAAAACAGGCTGGGTGGGTCAGGATGATGGTTTTTTGGTCTACGATTACGATAAAGATCAGGCTGTACATTATGCCAATGAACTAGCGTTAAAAGAATACAAACCGGGTGCAAATACGGACCTTGAGGGTTTGCAGGTCTTTGACACCAATGAGGATGGCGTATTTGACCAACAAGATGATGAGTGGAATGTTTTTGGTATCTGGCAGGACAAAAACAGCAATGGTGAAACAGATGCAGGTGAATTTTTAATCATGGATGAAACAGATATTACCTCAATTGAACTGCAAAGTGATGAAGAGTACAGAGAAGAGTCTGGCAATGTTATTTATGGAGAAACAACGTTTCATAGAGAAGATGGTAGTGAAGGTGATGTTGGTGATGTAGGGCTCACCGGTGAAACTATTGAGTTCACCCAAGTAGACAATATACTGGACGAAGAGACCCCGTATGAGAGCGATTCCGAAGACACTAAAGAGCAAACGTCCTCCACAGATTTAACCACTTCTGAAGCAACACCACTTCAAACCGATGAATCAGTGGACATAACTCAAAACTCTATAACAGAGAACACTGAACCCAACAATGTAGAGTCAAGCAGCGACAGTGTTCCTCTGGATGAAACTGAATTAAATCGTCAGTTAAGTCAATTGCTCTCAGATATGGCCTCCTCAACTCCCGCAAATGGAACAGAAGATATTGTTTTTATCGAGCCCGCTAACGATGTGGACTATGTTGATGTAACAGGAGATGTTGATCAGGATGCACTGATGATAGCTTAATAGTTTAAGCCACATATCTATCAACTTAAATCAGTACTGTTCACCTTTAAACTACACGCCTTGTTCTTATGGAAAATGAACTGTACCCGGACAACAATTAAGTTCTATTAGGTCCCCCCCCCCGGCAAAGCTGGGGGAGCCTGCCTCTGTAGCGTTTCGGATTTTGCGACAGTCCGAAACGCTATTTTTTATACATTTAGTCCCTTTTTACGTTTTGATGATATTTTTTGAAAAATCTCTTTAATAATTGGTAGTTTTTCCAACTCATCACCAGAAATTCTACGGAGTACCACATCTGTATTAGCTACAATCGTAGCATTTCGTTTACGGTGATCAGAAAAATAGGCCATTTCACCAAAGACATTTCCGGCGGTTAAAGTCGTTATAAGCTTACCGTTTTTATCTATAGCGTTAACGCTACCATTATCGATGTAGTATACTCCATCAGGGTGAGCATCTATTTTGACAATTGTTTCCCCTTTTTTCTTCCACACCAGTTTAAAGCGATGTTCCCAATCTGTATCGATGACCAGTGTTTGATAAAAGTCGTAATCCATAGCCTTGAGCAGCTCATTTGAGAGGTGGAGGAGGCGGATTCCTATGGATTCAGACGTTGTCTGTCTGATCTTCATGCCAACGTTTTGAAAATCGTCTGTAGGGTAAGGAAAATTTTGAATGTATTCCAGCAATCTCTCTGAAGGCACATCCTTCTTACCGGTCATTTGAACAAAAAGTTCTTGGGTTTTATGGAGCCATTCACGTGCCGTTGGGTAGTCGGGTTGTATGCCTTGCAGCCTATTGCCACAGAAAAACTCTACTGCCTGATTTTTTTTCTCGATAAATTGGTCTAGCAAATCCCTGTCTACATCTATGGGGCAATTATTAATACCCGGTCTGTATATTGAGAAAACGTGGATCGGATGAGTAAAGTTTTTAGGAGTGATTTTTCCAATGGAGACTAAATGTTCTTTTTCGTCCTTCAGCCAGAAAGCGACTTCTCGGTCCATTAAGAAACTAACACCAAAATAACCGCAAAGTTCCTCTAATCTGCTTGCAACTGAAAAACTCGCACCAAATTGCATGGTTTTATTGCCGATTTGAGCTTCAATTATGTCTCCAGCGAAAAGCCCAATTCGGGTCTGCTGTATAACTTCCTTTTCTACAGCCTTGCTGATATTTATTGCAACTTTAATAGCTCTGTCGCAGAGGTCGGTCTTGCTTTCTCCTTTTTGTCTTTCAAAAATTGCCCTAGCCCCATCTCCTGCAGATGGTTCTATTTCTTGAAAAAATCTACTGTCTGTGTTGACGACTTCTTGTAAGTTTTTATGATAATCAACAGTAAAGTCTCTCACTTCACCCGGCCGCATATCAGCTGTCTTCTGTGAATAACGAACCATATCAGAAAGCAGAATGACTACCTTCTTTTCTGAATTGTCTGATTTTGATGAGATTGCGTTTTCAGTTGAGCTAGCCATCTTGTATCCACTCTTTGTGACAATAATTTAATGAAATCCAGTGATATGTGAGACCTGTTCTGTAAAGTATACAGATATCTTAGCGGAAGTGGAAGAATGGGAGGTGAAATAAAGGTATGATGTTCGACTTTTTAGGAATTGGGATAGGGGGGAGAGCTTTTATATGAATTGTTGTGTCACGTTGAATAGATCATGTACGGTACAATTTTAAGACTAGTGATTGACTTTTGTATTGTATCATTCACGCTCAGCGAGTCCGAGTGACCAACGAGAACGGTGTTAGGCGACATTCTAATTATTTGTATTTATTGTAGAAGTTTAATTATTGTAGTATGCTTTTGATCCACATTTGCCCATCAGATGTAGTGACCCAGTATAGAACACTACAATTCAATATTACTGTTACCCAGTATATAAACCGAAATGAAAATTTCTTTGATTTATGACGTAAGTACCCTTGTGCCATTGAAGCACCTGGCCAGCCGCCCAATAATGATAAAAAATGCAATGTGTTTTCTGGTGTTCTCCACCGATTATGTTGAGCTGCATTTTTATCTTTAGCATACATCACAAATGTCAAAACGCTAACAGTTAGATATATTCCAATAATTTCTATAGGTATTAGTTGCAAATTATAAAGAAGGTAAAGAGAACAAAACGCAACAACTGTGAGTATTAAAGATAAGCATTTTTGCCTAAGCTCACGACCATTATTTTTATGACCGCTAACTGGACGAGCATCAACCGCACACTTTCTTCCTTGTGGATCAGAAGATAAAAAATAATTAACATTGAGACCTTCATATGGTTTCTTATGTGCTTTGCTGTATTCAGTTATATGAATAAAGATATCTTTGCCACCAGATTTTGGTTTTATGAAGCCAAAACCCTTATCGTCATTCCATTTTTTTATTGAGCCGACTTGCATGTTCATATTTTAATTTACCATCAATGTTTTGTTATATATTTATATTTCCTTGTAAATATGTCGAGAACAACAATACAGCTCCACCTATTAGTTGAAGAAAGAATGGATTTTTCGCACTGCTCCAGTGAACAAATAGATATATTATTTGGAGTGGTGAAAGGAGTAGGCATCCAAGCCCCCAGAGCAAACTTGTTTTGAATGCCGCAATGAGAAAGCCAATACCACCAATAATGAAAATTACCAAACCTATTATAAATAATATATCAGCCATACAAATCCCCTGTTCCTATTTTAATATCCCAGCTTGCTACTGATTCAAATTGTTGTTTTTTCTTTGGTTCACAAGTAATTATACAGAAACTGCACAACATACATTTTGTAAGATTATACAGTTAGATAGTCGAAAGGTAATGTGACAGTCAAGGCAGCAAATATGCCAGAATTGTCCTCAAAATAAGATGGCCTATTATCCAGCGACACCATTAGTTTACACTGACTGCTTACTCATGCAGTCAGTGCAAAATGTAGTTAATATTTCTTAACCTCTTTTCGGCTTAGAGTTTTCCAAATGGTTGTGCCTGAGTACTGCTCGCAAGTAACAGGAATCACCTGTATATGGTTATGGAGGATTGTTTTGATTTTATCGTCGGTGATACGAATGGGGCTTTGGGGGGTCAGTGAGTTACCATTTTCATCGATAACATCTACAACATTGGGGTTCTCGCATAGTTTGCCGGCAGTTGTCTCTTCGCCTGCTCTGCCCATATGGAACCAACCTCTGAATCTTCCGTCGTTGCCCTCGATACGTAAACCAATTCCTGCAAGCGCTCCGATCACTCCATCTCCCGTTCCACCATGCTCAGACAGGTGGACGTGCACCTTACTTGCCAGGTTATAGGCCTTGTCTTTGTTTAATATTGTACATTTTGCCTGTCTGCCAAACTCGATCAGGGCGTCTTCATCCAGTTGGTCACTTTTCTCTGCTATGCAGAGGCCAGGATCTGATCCAGGTGCGGAATTATTTTTTAAATAATCAGAAGAAAAAGCTACGAGATCTGGAAGCAATGCTGGATGTATTGAGGCAGTAAAGCACATTGCGCTGTTGTGGGAGGTGTAGGGGATGTCGTCATGGTAATAGAGTTGATGTCTTGTGATGTTCGAGCAACTCTGGACAAGGTTACATTGGAGAAGTTCTTCGGTAAGATTTTCTGCGAGTTGGCCGGAGCCTATGCTCGTCGAATTGTCAGTGTCGTCTACGCTGAGATATATTTCCATTTTATCCTTTCTGGGTTAAATCTTGTCCCTTGGTATAACTCCGGTAAACGTGAAGAAAAGACGGGGGTAAATATTTTGAAGGTCTTTCTGAATCCGCTATCTGGAGATTAAATTTTGATATTAGTCTTCAATCAATACGCAGGTTCCTTGCTTGTTGTGATAATTTTCTCGTGTAAGGCATTACATAAAAAATGAATTTTCAATAAAACTCTGACCATGCCCTCTGTCAATATATGCCTTAGAATAGTGGGTATTTAAAACCTTAAATAACCTTAACTGACCTTAAATAACATTCGAAAGTTTGGAAAAATTGCTCCACTTGCCCTTGCCAACCGTTTTAATAGCACCTAAACTAAGAGTATCGGTTTGCCGATTAACTATTTTGTAACGACCAACTGCGGTTTTTAATATTTTCAGGAGGATAAACAATGGCAGGAAAAATATTTTATAGAGAACGATCAAAGGCAAAAGAAGGATCACGGACCCCAAGATATCGTATAGTTGCAGTAAGCGGACTTGACTTGAAGGTCTATGGAGCACATCTACGTAGAAAAGAAATAGAGCAGATTGGTAAGGAAACCAAGGCTGATTTGGTTCTTTTAAAGCGTGACAAGAAGTCTAAGTCTAAGTCCAACAAGTAATCACGTTTCATTCCATATTATGCAAAAAAGGGAGACATAATACATGGCATTGGTGCGAGAAAAAGATGGAAAAAGGCTGCATGTCAAAAGTACTCTGATGGGTGAAAGTCTTGTGAGTAAAGAGTTTATTGGCCAGTTGGATATAGCTCCCCAGGAAAAGCTGTACCCTGATGTCAAACTCATGAAGATTGGCGGACAGTCAATTTGTGATCGTGGTGTGAAGGCCCTTCCGGATATTTTAAAGGAAATAGTCCAGAACCGTAAAAGTCACAAAATGGTTTTGACGACAGGTGGAGGGACGCGATCCAGGCACATTTACACTCTCGGTCTTGAAATGGGTATGCCCACAGGGGTCATTGCTAAATTTGGTAGTATGGTCTCAGAGCAAAATGCACTGATGATTGCAACCTTACTCTCTCCGTGGGGAGGCGTTCAGATTGGTCATGCTGATATTGTCAAGTTGCCGACCTATTTTGCAGAAGGTATTATTCCGGTAATGCATGGTATGCCGCCCTATGACTATTTTGCAATTAAGCCTAAGGTTGGTCGAATTCCAATTCATCGCACCGATGTAGGACTTGTTATTCTTGCAGACCTTATCGGTTCTGACACCGTGCTGTTTGTAAAAGATGAGAACGGTCTTTATTCTAATGATCCCAAAAAGGATCCTGATGCGACCTTTATTCCAGAGATCAGTGCAAAAGAACTGTTAGAGAGTGGTCAGGATGACCTGGTTATTGAGAGGCCTTGTCTTGATATAATCCAAAACAGTGAAGTTCTTGAAAAAGTGCAGATCATAAATGGAATGGTTCCGGGCAATATAACCAGGGCCTTGAATGGTGAGCATGTAGGAACATATATTTATAAAGAGTAGACATGTACCCTATATGATTCACTGAATCGTGCAGTAGATTTTTGCTGTAAAAAAAAGAACCTCTGCCAGATGGCAGAGGTTCTTTTTAGTATCTTACTCCAGAAAAGCTGTCATAGCCCGTTTATCGGGGTTGGTTGCTGGCTAGTACAATGTGTTTTTCAGCTGTCTTTCGGGTTGAAACCATTGTTGAGTAGATCGGTAATGCGTACCCTGTATTCAACAATATCGTTACGTAGAGATGAGAGGTTAGCCATCTTCTCATCTACCTTTGCTATATGGCTGTCGAGAATTTCAATAAGCTTTGGTGTAATGGTATCAAAATTCTTTTCGTTAATATCAAAAATATCAGACAACTGTTGAATTTCTTTCAAAGAAATTCCCATTGTTTTAAGCTTGAGGATGAACTTAAGTCGAAGCACATCATCCTTACTGTAGGATCTGGTTGCGCCATCAAGCCTCTCATTTTTCCCCATTAATCCAATTTCTTCATAATAGCGGATGGTCCGGGTGGTGATGTTAAGATTCTTAGCTAACTCACCTATCTGTACTGATTTCTGCTCTGGTTTACTCATCTTTGCTTCCTTTATGGAGGTTAAACCTCACCTTTACGTAATCTGATGTGCATAAACTTAGCATGGGCTGTCTTGGCATGTCAATTGAAAAAGTGAGATTTCCGCACCATATAATCGAATATGGGTGGAATGAAAAAAGTAGAGTTTAATGTCTTGACCTTTACGTAAACATTTTTTATAAAGGAGGGAGAATACGATTGAGTGTGATGTCTAAGTTGTAATCTCTCTTGAGGAGAACCTGTTATGATTTTTGAACACACCGAAGAACAGAGTCTATTGCGTGAGATGGTTCGTGATTTTGCCGAAGCTGAGGTTCAGCCGTCTGCCAGAGAGCGCGATGAAAATGAACGGTTCGACCGTTCGCTTATGTTTGACCGTTTGGCTGAGCTTGGTCTTACGGGGATTGTCTTTCCTGAAATCTACGGAGGGGCGGAGGCTGACTATATCAGTTACGCCATTGCCGTCGAAGAGTTGTCCAGGGTTTGCGCTTCAACAGGTGTTACCCTCTCAGCGCATCTCTCCCTTGGTTCCAATCCCATATACCTTTTTGGTTCAGAATCGCAAAAAGAACAGTTTCTAACACCGCTCGCGACAGGTGAGAAGATGGGGGCCTTCGGGCTTACAGAGACTTCTGCCGGATCAGATGCAGGTGGCACCAGAACCACTGCTGTAAAGGATGGTGCTGGCTGGCTTTTAAATGGTGCTAAAATATTTATCACCAATGCGGGTGAGGCGGATACCTATATTGTTTTTGCCAGGACTGATAAGGATGCAGCCAAGCATCACGGCATATCTGCCTTTATTGTCGAGAAGGGAACGCCTGGTTTTTCTTTTGGTAAAAAAGAAGAAAAAATGGGAATCCGTTCCTCACCCACCATGGAAATTCTTTTTGATAACTGTCTGATTCCCGCTGGAAATCTTCTAGGAGTTGAGGGAGAGGGTTTTACGGTTGCCATGAAGACTCTCGATGGTGGCCGAATCGGTATCGCCTCCCAGGCGCTAGGTATTGCCCAAGGTGCACTTGATACTGCTGTTGCCTATGCCAAAGATAGAAAACAGTTCGATACGCCTATCAGTTCCTTTCAGGGGGTCCAGTTTCAGCTTGCTGACATGGCGACCCAGATTGAAGCTTCCAGGTTGCTCATTTACAATGCGGGCTATCGGGCGAGCAAGGGCCTCAGTTATTCACAGCAAGCCGCCATGGCAAAACTTATGGCAAGTGAAACCGCCATGAAAGTAACAACCCAGGCCGTTCAGATTCTAGGTGGTTACGGTTATACACGGGATTTTCCTGTGGAGCGGATGATGCGGGATGCAAAGATTACAGAGATCTATGAAGGGACAAGTGAGATACAGCGGCTGGTGATTGGCAGTTCACTGACCAGATAATATGTATAACAGTTTGAAGACACATTGTGAATGGAGACAATGATGGAATACACCAGGGAAATTTATTGGAATGTTGGCCATGGAGCGTGGACTTTGGTTCCTATGTACCTGTTGGTAATTGTAGCACTTGGTCTGCTGGCTAAAGGATTTTACGCTCGGATTAAGGTGTATCAGCAGGGACTTCCTCTTACTCGCGATGATCAGCGTGTTTCGAGGGTGAAGTACATGTTGGAAAATGTGTTACTGCAGAAAAAGGTGAGCAAGGTGGCCTGGCCGGGCATGTTGCACGGGCTATTTTTCTGGGGCTTTGGACTTCTCGTTATCGGAACAACCCTCATTGTCATCCAGGCTGATTTTACTGATCTGCTCTTTGGAATCAAATTTTTAAAGGGGACGTTTTATAAGCTGTTTTCAATAGTTCTGGATCTTGCAGGCCTCATCTGTATCGTCATGCTGGGTGGACTTTTGATCAGACGGTATTTCTACGCACCTGAAGGTCTTGAGACAAAAAATGACGACGCCATAATGCACGGCCTCCTCTTTATCATTCTGATTACAGGTTTTGTTATAGAGGGTGCGCGAATGGCGGTAACAGAGCTGAACACACCGCTTGCTGCCTGGTCTCCAGTTGGTTTTATCTTTGCAAAATCTCTTCAGGGTATGGGGGAGGGCGGCTTGCTAGCCCTTCATAAGGTTACCTGGTGGTTTCATATGCTTTTGGTGATGGGATTTTTCATCCTCATTCCATATACAAAATTCAGACACATTCTCACCACCAGTGGCAACTATTTCTTTACCGACCTGGGGCCTAAGGGAAAGCTTGTCTCCTTGGATCTTGAAGATGAAGATGCCGAGAGTTTTGGTGTCTCAAAGATAGAAGAGATGACCTGGAAGGATATCTTCGATACAGATGCCTGTACTCTTTGTATGCGCTGCCAGGATCGTTGTCCTGCTTTTAATACAGATAAACCCCTATCACCCATGAAACTCATCAGTCAATTGGGCGATGTGGCCTTTAATGCACCTGACAGTGTTCTGGTGGACACCATCGGAAAGGATGTCCTCTGGTCCTGTACCACCTGTCGTGCCTGCCAGGAGATCTGTCCTGCCAGTATTGAGCACGTAAATAAAATTATCGATCTCAGACGCTCCATGGTGCTTATGGAAGGTGAGTTCCCTGGTGAAGAGGTAATGGCTGCTATGGAAGCTACCGAAGTAAACGGTAATCCATTGGGTGTTGGCTATGCAGAGCGTGGTGACTGGGTTAAGGATCTTGGCATTAAACCACTTTCTGAAGACGCTGATGTTGAAGTTCTCTTCTTTGTTGGTTGCTACGGTTCTTTTGACAAGAGAAACATCGCCGTTGCCACAAGTTTTGTCAAACTCTGTCAGGCAGCAGGCGTTAAGATTGGTATTCTCGGTAAGGAAGAAAAATGTTGTGGTGAGCCAATGAGGAAGATGGGTAACGAATATCTTTATCAGACTCTTGCTGCTGAAAATATCGAGACAATCAAAGGCTACGGTGTTCAGAAGATAGTGACCACCTGTCCTCATTGTTACAATACCCTTGAAAAAGACTACCGCGACATGGGCTTTGAGGCTGAAATCCTCACCTATACTGTTTTTCTGGAAAGTCTGATCTCGGAAGGTCGGCTGAAGATTAATTCCGAAAATCTCTCCTGTACTTACCATGATTCCTGCTATCTCGGACGTCATAATGATATCTATGATGCCCCAAGATCGTTGATTGAAGCTGCTGGTGGTACGCTTGTGGAAATGGAAAAAAATAGGGAAGAGGCCTTCTGTTGTAGTGCCGGTGGTGGAAGGATAATGGCAGAAGAAAACATAGGTGAACGCATTAACATTAAAAGGGTACGGATGGCTGCAGAGACAGGAACGGATGTGCTGCTATCCAACTGTCCTTTCTGTTTGACGATGTTTGAAGATGGTGTAAAAGGTGCTGAACTTGAGGGAGTTCTTAAGCCTCAGGATATCGCGGAAATATTAGCAGAACGAATTGTCTAAACTGGTAAGTTGAACTCAGTAACCCCTGAAAACTGGAGGGATATAATGAAAATACTTGTATGTATCAAGCAGGTTCCAGATATGGAATCCAAATTTAAAGTGGATGATAACGGGACCTGGTACGCAAAAACGGATCTGGCCTGGAGAATGAATGAGTATGACGAATATGCCGTTGAACAGGCCGTTCAGGTAAAAGAGCAATTAAAGGATGGTGATATCACAGTTCTTTGTATCGGCTCTGATCAGGTTAAAGAAACCATGAAAAAGGCCCTTGCCATGGGTTGTGATCGTGGTGCTCATATTGCTGACGATGATGCTTCTGGTAAGGAACCGCTGCAGATTGCTGGCGTTATCGCAGAGTATGCACGGGATAAGGGTTTTGATCTTATTTTTACAGGTATGCAGTCCCAGGATAGAGGCAGTGGCCAGGTTGGTGTCCTTGTTGGTGAGATCCTTGAGGTTCCAAGTGTCTCCACCGTGGTTGAGTTTGCCTATGATGATGGCAAGGTCAGTGCCAAACGCGAGTTAGAGGGTGGAATTAAGGCATGTGTTAATGTTGCAACTCCTGTTGTTATTACCTGTCAGCTTGGCTTGAACACACCACGCTATCCAACGTTGCCCAATATCATGAAGGCAAAGAAGAAAGAACTGCTTTCAACTGATATTTCTGAGTTACTTAAGGTTGACCCGCGTCAGGAAACCTTGAAGATGTACACACCTGAAAAGAAGGGTGGCGGGTTGGTGCTTGAAGGTGATGCTGGAGACTTGGCGGATCAGCTTATTAAGATACTCAAAGAAAAAACTGGCGTTCTGGCCTAGGAGGAAATATGAAATTACTACTTATTGCGGAAAGCAGAGAAGGAAAACTCCTGGGCGGCAGTTATGAACTGGTAGCCTTTGCACAAGCCATGGGCGCAGAGACGGCCATGTTCATGGTCGGTAGTGAGGCAGATGTTCCCAAGTGCGATGGCACCCTCTATCTTGCTGATGTAGCTGAAGCTGGGGAGTATAACCCCGATGGGCATAAGGCTCTTATCCTGGATGTAGTTGCCAAAGAAAATCCTGATTGTGTTGTTTTCTGTCACTCTTCATACGGGTGGGATTTAGCCCCAAGAGTTGCCTACGCTATGAAAGCTGCCCAGGTTTCTGAGGTAGTTGGTGTCGCTGATGGCACGATGGTTGTACCGGTATGTAATGCAAAACTGCGTAGGGATGTAAAATCGAATACCGAAAAAACGGTAGTCACTTTGCAAAGCGGTGCCTTCGGTCTTGCTGATGAGCCATCCGGCTCGCCAACCATTGAAAAAATCGGTGGAACTGCTGTAGGGAAAGTTGAGTTCACAGGTTTTGAGCAGGCTGCAGCTGGAGGCGTTGATCTTGGTAAGGCTCAAATTATCGTCAGTGCCGGTCGTGGTATTGGAAAACCTGAAAATGTGAGCATGATCTCTGATCTGGCCAAAGCCCTTGGCGGGGAGTATGGCGCCTCAAGACCAGTGGTTGACTCTGAGTGGGTGGAACACAACAGGCAGGTTGGAACAACAGGACAGACTGTTGCACCAAAGTTGTATCTTGCCTGCGGAATATCAGGAGCCATTCAGCATTTGGCGGGCATGAAACAGTCCGAGTTTATTGTTGCAGTCAATACAGATAAGGATGCTCCGATAGGTGAGGTTGCAGATGTACTTATTGTTTCCGATCTGAAAGAGTTTGTTCCTGCGCTAACTGGAAAAATTCAAGCCCTGTAGGCATGAGGAGTGACAATGGTTGACGATATTTTTGCAAGTCTAAGCGATGTCTTTGTAGAAGGCGCTGTAGCAAAGCCCATGAGTTTTTATTTCTCGCTGGGTGATACCAAAAAGACGGTGCAGCTCAGTCCAGAATCATGTGAAATAAGTGATGGGAGGGTTCTGGATAATGCTGATTGCGTTTGTAAAACCAGTCCTGAGTTTTTCGTCAAAATTTGGCAAGACGACTATCGGCCGGGGATGAAAGACTTTCTTTCCGGAACCATTAAATCAAACAATCCTAACGCTCTGCAAGATTTTTTAAAGGGTTTCGGTAAACCTGCCTGATATCTGTTGCTTAAAAACTTCGCCGTATTCTCTATGGAAATGCGGCGAAGCTTGTTGCTGTATGTATCCCGGTGAAGATACGTAATCCGGGGCTCAGTTCAGTACATCAAGCACCATGTAATATAAACAGACCCATTACCTCTACATTTATTGGAGAGATGTAAGTGTCTTGTAGGGTGCTTTTTGTTTTTCTATTCTAAAATAAGCAGGGGATGAGATGGAAGTATTAACTGAGATCAAGGTGAGAGGCTACCATGCTGATTTTTACGGTCATGTAAATAATGCTCGTTACCTCGAGTTTTTTGAAGAAGACCGCTGGGCGCAGCTGGAGTCAAAGATTGATTTAAGAAAATGGGCAGCGCAGGGCGTTATTTTTCTGGTGGTTAATATCAATGTAAATTACAGGAAGGCTGTTCCGGTGGGTGAGGTACTTGTGGTTACGACTGATGTTGCAGAAATTGGAAACAGAAGCGTAATCTTAAAGCAGGAAATCCTTTTTAAAGAGAGTCGAAAAGTGGCAGCGGATGCACTGATTACCTTTGTCATTGCCGATAAGACAGGTAAGGCCGTTTTGATGGAAGGTGAGATGCTACAAGAAATTGAAAAATTACGCGCTTCATAAATTACTAAAAATGGGTTGTTTTTGAGTTACTTTTTTGAGATATATTCATGGAGGAATTAACCAAAATATAGAGCCGGAGCAGGCTTCTGGGGTGAGCTTTAAGTTATCTTTATAGTTGACATATATTAGGTTTATGTATTAGACAATGAGCATATCTTTGGAAAGGGGTATATTATTAATACTGTTTACCTGTACGTAAAGGTTATGTGGTCGTCGGGGAGCTTCTGTTCTGGCATATAGCTGGGGCGGATGTTTTGGGTTATCTGCTGCAAGTCCGGGTGGAGTCCAGGAAATTCTTAATACTGAGGGGAGAAGAGTATGAGAAAAAAGATATCTGTATTGGCATTAGCATCGATTTTTGTAGCGGGTTCTGCAATGGCTTCTGGTTGGCGTATTCCTGAACAATCTGTTGATTCAACTGCAAAGTCAGGTGCTAATATCGCCTCAGCTAAAAGAGCTGATGCTGCATATTTTAACCCTGCAAATATGGGATGGATGGAGGATACCTGGCATCTTCAGGCCAATGCAAGTTACATTTATCTTTCCCCAATCGAATACACTGATGCTCGCAGTGCTATGATGAGTGACGAGTCCGAGTCAGAGCATTTTTTCGTTCCAACAGGTTTTGTTGTCTCTCCTGATTATAGTGGAGCGCGTTTTGGTGTAGCGATTACTGCACCATATGGCCTGTCTAAGCGCTGGGAAGATGGTTATGGAAAGGCTTTTGCAGAAGAGTTTTCTCTTACTGTTATAGAGGTAAACCCAACCATTTCTTACACTTTTATGGACAAGGTTTCCATCGCAGCAGGGCCTCGGATGATCTATGCTGATGCAACTGTTTCAAGTGATGCTTCAGGAATTGGTGTCCCAGTATCAAGAAGTATGGAAGGTGATACTGTGGAATGGGGCTGGAATGCTGCTCTTTCTATAAAACCTATGGAACAGTTAAATATATCTGCTACATTCAGGTCAAATGTTGATATGGATTTTGATGAGACAACAGACCTTAGTCTCATGGGAACTGCGATGCGCATTCCTGCAACTGTATCTGTTCCTGCACCGGGAGTGATAGCACTTTCAGTAGCCTATGATGTCATGGAAAATCTCAATGTTGAGTTAACTTGGGATAGAACTTTCTGGTCTGAGTATGACACTCTTGACTTTAATTATACTCCACAAATTCCAGGAAATCCTTTTGAAGCACCCGTTGCAAGAGATTGGGATGATACCGATGCATTTCGTATAGGCCTAACGTATGGATTGAATGATGCAATTGATCTGATGGCAGGATTTGGTTATGACAACAATCCTATTCCAACAGAGAATGTTGACTTTTCTATCCCGGATTCAGATGCCTGGCTATATTCTCTCGGTATGCAATATGCTGTCAATGACAAGATGGATGTAGGTATAGCGGCCCTTTATGATTACAAAGAAGAGCGCGAAGTTTTGGTTAATCCGGCTGGGAATGTTTACGGAAAATTCACAGATGCCTCTGCTTTTTTGATTACCGTTGGTTTGAATTACAGATTCTAAGGTGATTAGAGACGTTTGATGAAAACAAAAGCCCCTTGTTGCCAAAAGATGCAGCAAGGGGCTTTTTTGCGGCAATCGTTAGGTCATGATCGAAGTGGCTTAAAGTCCTCTCATATATTCAGGTTTAAGATTTACCTTACCGTCAAGTGCTTTTCGTATAAGTTCAAGAGTTGCAGCCTTGTCCTTTGGTAGTTTGGCACGTATGGGAAGATAGTTTGAGGCATGGTTGGCATGGAAGTAGCCGTCTGAGAGTTCTGTTGCCTCAAACATCGTGGCCAGTTCCTCTAACATGCCGTGAGAGCGTGGAAGACTAAAAATACCCTTTTTGTTATCCTGATAGAGCGGGGTGTTAGGGGTGAGCATAAGGCTGAGGGCACCAACGTATTCGGGGTCAATCGCGCTGAGAACACGACCTGTCTCTTTTGCGTGGATCTGGGAACGTTCGGTTCCTGCAATCCCGAGTAGTACCGTGATGGAAAGTTTGATTCCTGCTGCGCGAATCTTTTTTCCCATCTCAATGACCTGGGCACTGTTGCTACCCTTGTTAATGTTTTCCCGGGTGATGTCATCTCCTGTTTCAAGACCGAGGTAGGCAATTTTCAGCCCGAGGTCGTGGAGCTCCCGGAGCTGCTCCTCACTTTTCATATTAACTGATTTGACGTTGGCGTAGGTGCCAATACGGGTAACCCATGGGAGTTTGAGCTGGATTGCTTTGAGGATTGTAACCAATTTTTTCTGAGGAATGACGAGGGCATCACCATCACAGAGAAACAGGCGTTCCTGTCTCTGGCAGTGGATAGCAGCAAAGCCAATATCTGCCATAATTGTTTTGTCATCTTTGATGGAAAATCGAATCCCCTTGTACATGCCACAAAAGGTGCATTTGTTGTGGGAACAGCCGGTGGTAACCTGAAGGAGAATAGAGTTTGCCTCACTGGGCGGTCTGAAGATGTTACCCTGATATTGCATAATGAACACCTGATGTGAAGATTAACGAAAAGGCGAGCTACGAAATAGATTGTTGTAGTGCAAGATCCTGTTTTACGATCAAAAATCATTTTTCTATGCTTTGCGTATGCAAGATGTAACTATATAGTATAACAGTTTATAGGCGCAAGGAAAACCGGCCCTGTAAACGGGCTAACTACCATGGTGGTAAATTTGCATTCTTAATTTCAAAAGAGTCTCCAGTTTACTTGTTTTGTGGAAGGTTTATTGGAGTAAGGTATTAAGACATTACGTTATGGAGGATTCATCCAGCTATGAAAACGGGGAAAATAACCTATCCTAATCTGCTTCAACCTCTTGACCTTGGATTTACTACTTTGAAAAACCGTGTGCTGATGGGCTCAATGCACACAGGCCTTGAAGAGGAAAAGGATGGTTTTAAAAGAATGGCCGCCTATTTTGCTGCTCGTGCTGCTGGTGGTGTCGGGCTGATGGTCACAGGTGGTGTAGCTCCTAACCGTTCCGGTTGGGTTTCTCCATTTTCTATTCGGCTCGCTAAGGCCTCCCAAATAAAAGATCATCAGATTGTAACCAGCGCAGTCCATGAAGCTGATGGTAAAATTTGTATGCAGATCCTTCACACCGGAAGGTATGGATATCACCCTCTCTGTGTCGCTCCAAGTGCCATCAGGGCACCTATTAACAGGTTTAAACCAAGGGCGCTAAGCGTCCGTGGAATAAAAAGCACCATCGCTGATTTTATTAAGTGTGCAACTCTGGCCAGAGAATCTGGCTACGATGGTGTTGAAATAATGGGATCAGAGGGTTATCTCCTCAATCAGTTCATCGCCAAAAAGACCAACAAGAGAAACGACGACTGGGGTGGTTCCTTTGAAAATCGTGTTCGTTTCCCCCTGGAAATTGTTCGAGGAGTTCGTAAGGCGGTGGGGGAGGATTTTATAATTATTTATCGGCTTTCCATGCTTGATCTTGTGAAAGATGGTTCAAGCTGGGAGGAGGTCGTTGCCCTTGCTAAGCTGATGGAGAAGGCTGGTGTTTCAATCATCAATACCGGTATTGGTTGGCATGAGGCACGGGTACCAACAATTGCCACAGTCGTTCCAAGAGGGAGTTTTACCTGGGTGACTAAAAAACTCATGGGAGAGGTCAGTGTGCCTCTTATTGCCACCAACCGGATAAATATGCCCGAGGTTGCAGAGTCTGTACTGGCAGATGGCTGTGCGGATATGGTGAGTATGGCCAGGCCGTTTTTGGCTGATCCTGAATGGGTAAAGAAAACCGTTACCGGACGAAGTGATGAAATAAATAGTTGTATTGGCTGTAACCAGGCGTGTTTGGACCACATCTTTGCACGCAAGACCTCAACCTGCCTGGTCAATCCAAGGGCTTGTTTTGAAACTCAAAAACCTTTTGTGGCTGCGAGAACAATAAAAAAGGTCGCTGTGGTTGGAGCGGGGCCAGCGGGTTTGGCCTGTGCCACAACGGCAGCCGAGCGGGGGCATGATGTAACGTTATTTGAGCAATCAGCACATTTAGGCGGGCAGTTTCGTCTGGCAAGACAGATTCCAGGTAAAGAGGAGTTTGCAGAGACTCTTCGCTACTATAACAAACAGCTAGAATTACATGGGGTTAATGTGCAAATGGAATCGTCCCCAACGATAGATGAACTGAAAAGTTTTGATGAAGTCGTCATAAGTACAGGGGTTGTCCCCAGGCAAATTAGTCTGCCTGGAAGTGAAACCGGAAATGTTTCTTTATATAATGAAGTATTGAGTGGGGAAAAAGAAGTGGGTGAGGCGGTGGCCATTATTGGTGCCGGAGGGATCGGTTTCGACATGGCTACCTATCTAATTCATGGGGAAAAGGAGGAGTCTATTTCGGGCTTTATGGCAGAGTGGGGCGTTGATATGGAATACTCCGATCCGGGTGGCCTGCGTCAACCAGTAAAAACTTCTCCCAGGCGAACGATTTATCTTCTCCAGAGGAAAACAACCAAACCAGGGGCAGACCTTGGTAAGACAACCGGATGGATTCACAGATCGACGTTGAAAAAAAATGGGGTGAAGATGCTGACAGGTTGCGAATATCTCTCTGTTGATCCCACTGGGCTAACTATACGTCAGAGTGGCGAAAAACAGCACCTGGAGGTTGATGATGTTATTATCTGTGCCGGCCAGGAATCTGCACTCGATCTGGTGAAAGAGTTAGATAACCAGAGTGTTGGCTATCATATAATCGGCGGGGCACTTAAGGCAGGTGAACTCGATGCGAAAAGAGCGATATCCCAGGGAGTAGAAATAGCCGATAAACTGTGATGGGTTCTATTAAGCTACTGTAGTTGTAACAGAATATACGTATATGGTGATGGCAAGGGGGAGCAATGAAGTTATTGCTCCCCCTTTATCTGTTTTGTATAGGTGAGTTCTATTTGTGGGGCTGTATCTATAGGGATTACCTGTTGGACAGGTGGTGAATGTAATGGTTATAACCAGCATCAATTTTGAGGTTATTGAAAAAATGGCATTTTATATTTCACATCAATAATGATGTGACAATCGTTACGCATACATATGGAGTAAAATATGGCTGAAGACTACCGACCAATGTGGAAAGAAATGGGCCTTGACCTTGAGGCGCACGATATGCTTTTAGGTGTGCTGGGTAAGGCGTATGAGGATGTCTTTCTCTCCCAAAAGGACCGTCCCGAGGGGATGGCATATTTTGACTTTGTAATGAGTGAGGTCCATGGCCTTCGTATCAAAGAGCTCCTTGATGAAAAAGCTGCAGGAAGAAAGATAATTGGTTCATACTGTGTTTTTGTCCCTGAGGAAATTGCCCTTGCTGCCAATGCAACCTTAGTGGGCCTCTGTTCAGGAGCTGATTTTGCCATTGAGGAGGTGGAGAAGCTTCTACCTCGTAATACCTGTGCCCTTATAAAGTCAGCATTTGGTTTTAAGATCGGCAAGGTTTGCCCCTATCTTGAATCTGCGGATATGGTAGTAGGGGAGAATACCTGCGATGGCAAGAAAAAGGGGTATGAAACCTTAGGTAAGATGATAGATAATTTGTATGTGATGGATCTTCCCCAGGTGAAAACTGAAGTCGGTCGGGATCTGTTGAAAGCAGAATACTATCGTTTTAAAACGGCGGTGGAGGAGTTGACCGGTGTTACAATTACAGCGGACTCCCTGAAGAAATCTATCCGACTGGTAAACGATAAAAGAAAGGCGATGTATCGTCTGTTGGCACTACGTAAAGCAAACCCGGCTCCCATCTCAGGTCTTGATGCGCTTTTGGCCAATCAAGTCTATTTCTATGACAATCCGGAGCGATTTACGGCCTCCGTTAATACAATATGTGATGAGCTGGAACAGCGCATAGCAAAGGAGCAGGGACCGTTTGCAGCGAAAACGCCTCGAGTACTTATTGCAGGTTGCCCCCAGGCTGTACCAAACTGGAAACTTCCAAGTATTATTGAAAGTTCCGGTGCTGTAATTGTGGGTGAAGAGTCCTGTGTGGGAGAGCGTGGCACCAGAAACCTCATTGATGATAGTGGCTCAACTATTGATGAGATGATGGATGCTATTGTGAATCGCTATTTTCAAGTTGATTGTGCAATTTTTACTCCTAACCAGGAGCGAACAAAGCATATTAAAGAAATGGCTGAGAGCTATGGCGCTGACGGGGTCATTCACTATGGTCTCCAGTTTTGCCAGCCTTACCTCATGGAAGCGATTCCTGTTGAACAGACCATGGAGGATGTTGGAATACCCTGTTTACGTATTGAAACCGACTATTCCATGGAGGATGTAGGGCAGTTGAAGACCAGGGTTGAGGCCTTTGTTGAACAACTTTCCTAAGGCTACTATGAAAAATTGCTAATTGGCCCAACTTCATCGTTACGTTCAAAATTTTATCCGTGGAATATCAGTTATATGCCTGTGATAAAATTTTTTACGTGTTTCGAATTTGAGCTAATTTTTCAAGGTACCCTTAAGTACTTTTCTAAGTACTGAGGCGATAGATACGATGCGATATGCAGGAATTGATATAGGATCCAGATCCATTGAAGTTGTTGTTGTGGATGAGAGTGGCGAAGTGCAGGATAAGCTGCAGGCCGATACTGGCTTTGATCCAATGACAGAGGCCAAAACCATGATGCAGGGTCTTACTTATGATCATATTATGGCCACAGGTTATGGGCGAAATCTGTTTGAACTCTCCTTTGATGCTCCCACTGTGACAGAGATAAAGGCCCATGCAACCGGTGCGAGAAGATTGTTTCCTAATGTTCACACTATTCTTGATATAGGTGGTCAGGATAGTAAAGTCATTGTTCTGGCTGATAATGGCAGAGTAAAAAAGTTTGAGATGAATGATCGTTGCGCTGCAGGCACCGGTAAGTTTCTAGAAATCATGGCGGTTAGTTTGGGTTTTGATATAGGTGGCTTTGGAGGAGAAGCGCTGCTTGCTGAAAAAGAGATTAGTATTTCTAGTATGTGTACTGTCTTTGCAGAATCAGAGGTCACCTCGCTTATTGCTAAAGGGGAGAATAGGCGAGAGATCGCTCGCGGCCTGCATGAAAGTGTTGTAAGGCGGGCGGCGGGTATGGTCTGCAGATTCTCCAGTGAAAGTGATGGTGGGCTGGTGTTCACAGGTGGGGTTGCAAAAAATAGCTGTATCGTATCTCTCTTAGGGAAGAAATTAAATCGTAAGATTGAGGTTCCTGATGAGCCTCAGTTTGTAGGAGCCTTTGGGGCTGCTCTTATTGCCCGGGAGAACGAAGCTCAAGCGTAATCCTCGACATTTATGAGTTTGAATATTGCAAGATTGGCGATGGTGAGGCCAAATATACCAGTGATTGTGGGGAGGCTGCCAAGGATATTTCTGGACCTGCCCCGATCGCTATATGGTGTGTCACCAATCGTTGTGTCGTCTTGGGGCGGTGTGTAATCAAAGTTTACTTTCTCTGTGGAGTAGACACAGGTAATTCCTCGTCCCACCTCTCTACGTCGTAATCTTTTCCTTACGTGTTTTGCTAATGGACAGTTTGATGTGTCGAAGATATCCCCTGTTTTTATAAGTCTAGGGTCGGTTCGAAGGGCAGCTCCCATGGAACTTATCGTGGGGATTTGTCTACTGTATGCCCCATGAAGCAGTTGTGTTTTTGGGTTGAGGGAATCGATGGCATCAATGAGAAGATCTGGTCTGGGGCTTAAAATCTGTTCGAGGGTCTCTTCTCCTGCAAAAAGATGAAGGGCCTCAACAGTACACCGAGGGTTGATATCCTGCAGTCGCTCTTTGAGGACTTCTGCTTTACTTCGGCCCAGGGTCGACTCCATAGCAATGATTTGTCTGTTGATATTGCTGGTTTGTATAGTGTCAAAATCTACAATACGTAGAGATTGAACTCCGGCACGGGCAAGACCTTCGAGTACATAGCCGCCAACCGCTCCAAGGCCTATGACGGTAACGTGTTTTGCCTGGAGTTGTTTGAAAACCTCAGTTCCAAGTAGTTGTTCTGTTCTTCTGAATCGATCCATAACTGTTTCCCGCAATCCCCTACCTTTTTTTGTCTCTATATGCTAAATAGGCCATTTTTTATTCTCCGACTATCGGAGGAAAACAATATAGCCTATTTAGACGTTCACAAACAATTTTCTTGGTTTTTGAAATAGAAATAGTTAGTTACGTCTTGTATCCCAGTCCGCGGGGGAGAGTAAATTTATTATGTCAAAAATGCCAAGCGTGCCAGCAAGTATCGATGATCTGAAAACTTGGGCTAAGTATAGAAAGAAAATGTGTGACCATTGTAGAGGAACCTGTTGCAGTCTCCCCGTGGAAGTTAAGGCTGAAGATCTTGTTCGTATTGGCGTGGTGGACGTTTTTGAACTTGAAGACAATATGAAGCGCGTTTTTAAACGCCTGAGTAAAGAAGGGTTGGTGGAACATTACCATGCAAAGAGTGAAACCTTTACCCTCACTCGTATGGCAAATGGAGATTGTCTCTATCTCGATCCTTCAAGCAGGCGATGTACTATTTATGATAGACGTCCCAACACGTGTCGCAACCATCCGCAGGTTGGACCTCGTTCCGGCTACTGTGCGTATATTCCGAAATAGCGAATTGTTTCATACCTGGTTCATTTAAAAGGAAAACCACTCTCTTGTGAGTGCTACATAGTGGTAGCAATTACCCGTTATATCGCGGTAAATCTTCTTAGAAGTAGTGTTGTTTACGGTGTGTTTAAAACAATGTTGAAGCTTTTGTGTGGGGAAAAACACACAAAAACAATAGGATAATTCTGTTCGTTTTGCTGGAATTGTTTTTGTTTGGATGTAAGTCTATAAATCTCAAAGTATAAAAATTAGAATAATGTTAGAAACTTAGCAAAGCATAACATTTTTCTCATAAATGGGAATGGTTATTGCTTTTACTCCTCTTATATAAACGCATATGTTTATAAAGAGAGGGAGAATATGAAAATATCTAAACAAATAATTGTATTACTTAATATATCATTACTTTTTTTTGCGACACAGGGGTTTGCATTACCAATCTACGAAGATGATACCGTAACAATGTGGAGTAAAGATGGACATTATAGCCTGCAAAAAGGAGATGATATTTATCATTCATTTTGCTTAGAGAGTAAACAGTACTTTACTTCAGGAGCAACGTATACAGTTGATACTATAGGTGGGACTGCTTTTGGCGGAGGAACTCAATGGGATGGTGCAACTTATACACCCGTTGGACTTGGCGGTGATGAAGTTGAGGATGAGACTAAATGGTTATTTGCTTCTTATCTAACTGATAAAAAAGGTGAAAGTAATCAAAAAGTTCAAGACGCTATTTGGTGGTTAGAGGGTGAGGTTGGCGGAAGCGAAAGTTCATGGAACTATTTAAAAGATCTGTATAGTTGGAACAGCACGAAGTTGAATTATGCTGATTGGGACATAGTTGCAGTGAACATTTCAAAAAACGGCCAGGATAATCAAAGTCAATTGATCGGTACTGCACCAGTACCTGAACCTGCAACTATGATGCTTTTTGGTGCTGGTCTTTTGGGCCTTGCGGGAGTGCAGCGCAGAAGAAGGAAATAACACAATAATTCCACTCTATGAATACGTGGCAGGACCAGCAATGGTTCTGCCTTTTTTATTGCAGAGCAGTGATTCATTGTAGAACGTTAAGCATAGAAACAACTATCTTATGGTGAGAGAACCTGCTTTTGTGGTCGGATATAGAAGCGGTAATACCCGAAGATATTGGAACTGGCAAAAAATATTTCAAGGATAACGGCGCCGGGAGAGCCTGCAAGATAGTTGTGGGTAATCCAGAGCAGGGTGGCTCCAAACATGAGTTGGCGTAGATTCTTATCCTCTTTGCAAAAAGAACCCATTGTGCCGACTGTCCCGGCAACGCAGCCGATAATGGACAATAAACCCTGAAATGTCAGAAGAGATACCACCCAGGTGGCAGCAATGAAGAGATACATGAAATATCTCGAAGTTGAAAAGATAGACGTGGTAAAACGTAGCGCTGCAATACATCCAAGGCCAGCTGCAGTCCAGTGACCCAGTATCATAAAATGGCTGGAAATTAACAGACAGGAGACGAGCAAGCAGCTGACAATGTGTTTACGCTCTTTAAATTGAAAGGACAATATATCCGTACATAAGGCAAGCCCGACAAGGATTTGTGATATGACAAATGGTGACATTGGGGTGAGCCTCAACGGTTAAAGAAAAGAATACAGTGCCGCAGAGTATACACCCTCCTTTAGGTTTCGGCTATTAACTGTTGTTTGGTACCTGAGGAGCAATGTGTAAGTCAGCTTCACTGTAATTTTTTCCTGTTGATTCAGGACTGAAGAAATTTCCTTTATGACATACGTAGAAGCACTGGTGCTTTTCTGCTGTGGATAAGATGAGTTGCTGCAGTTTGTTATGTTCAGAAGTTGGCGTGTTTTTTTCCGGTGAATCAAAGAAAAATATAGGATCCATTCGTGAAAGTCGTGTGCTTGCAGAAATCGCTAATTCAATTCCGGATATTATTTTCTTCAAGGTTGTGACATTTGAAGGTGTTGAAATCTTCTTATTCATCTGCCTCAGATACCCGCTTAGTTCAATGTGGTCGCTGGTTCCTATGTTTTGGGACGTTTGATCCAAAGGGCTAATATCGCCATAGGGATTAAAATAGATGAATAGGGGAAGCCGTTTGAGTACAATTTGTCTGGCGGTCTGGAAATGTTTATCCCGTTCTATCAGTTCAACTGTTTCACTGTAGATATCCTTGTTTTTGGTATTTTTCTCAATCTGCTTGATAAAAAAGAGTAACTTGTCAGCTACCGTGCCTTTTATTCTATCTGTTGAATCAAGGCTCTGGGTGAACGCTTTGGCTCTGTTTTTATGGTTGTTCTGTTGCGGTAGAAGTTCAAGGAGCGCACAGATGTTTTCTTTAATTTCCTCCCATCTGGTAGAAGAGGATAGTTCAACAAAGTTGAGCCAACGGCTGTAATCAAGACGTCTGCCTATCTCAATTCGGTCAGTTTCGTACAGGTTTTGATCAAGTTCTCCAAGTTCATGAACTAATGTAGCCGTTGCAGCGAATACTCCCAATGCGATGGTTCGTTTTTCGGGTTGGATATGTTTCTGATAATTGCCCCTTTTTTCATAGTGAGGAAGGTTTTTAAAAGGATCTTCTGCTGAACATGAAAAAAGTGGATTAAGGGTCTGCAGGCTCCGGAGAAAAAGTGTCCCTTCTAAAGGATCAGCAAAATGGAACTGATTAAGACCGCTACTGAGTTGAAACCAGTTACTGCTAATAAGGGGGCCTGTTCCACGTAATTTTGCTTGAAGAAGTTTCATAAAGTATTGTCGCCTAAGAGCAGTTTGAAAATTACAGTACGTTTTTTGAAAAAAGGCTGAACAGATCTTTTCGTTCACCATGAAGGACAGGTGTGTAAGTAGTAACAATACAATAAACATACTTCACTGTTTAGTGTACTGCAGGAGAGGGCAGAAGATAGAACTCAGTTTGGTCTGTGAATGATGGCAAGTGCCTTGGCAGTACCACCTACACCTCGATAACCGTGGGGTACCACAGAGTCGAAGTAGATACTGTCGCCTTCTTCGAGTACCACCACCTTGTCGCCACTGTGAAACTCCAGGGTACCTTCCAGCACATAGACGAATTCTTCACCTCTATGGTTGTTAAAAGCGATATCCCCAGGTTCCCGTTCTTCCATAAGGACCACAAAAGGTTCCATACTTTTGTTTATTTTAGGGTAGGCAAGTGGGTGGTACTGGTAACCGATATGTGAAATATGTTTTCCTTTGGCTATACCGTGGCGTTTGTCTTTACGAACAACAACTATGTCAGTTTCCTGGGGAGATTCTAAGAAAAAATGTCCAATCGCAACACCCAGTGCACTTGAAATCTTTAGTAAGGTGGCAATGGGAGGGCTAACCAGATTATTCTCGATCTGTGAGAGATTGGGTTTAGATAGGCCTGTGAGTGTTGCCAGGTCCTGTAAGGTCATCTCTCTTTTGGTTCGGAGAATTCGGACTTTTGATCCTATATCCAGGGAAGCAAGCTCTTCTTTAACGTCAGGTGGCATAGTGGTTTGTTTTTTCACAGAAAAATTGATAATTTCGTCAATGGATTTTACACAGCTATATGTACTATAACCGGATATTCCCACTGAATCATCCTTTTCGTTGCAAAGCCAATGGTACAATAAAAATACTTTGTCACTCTTTCGGTTTGACTTTCATCGTAATTGTTTATTATATCATGGACACATTTCGTGGGTAGAGAAACTATCGTTGTTCCCCCTCAGCATAGAAGAAATAGGCTTTATGAATACCAGTCAGCATGCTATCTCTGTAGAAAATCTCCATAAAAGCTTTGGCGCAAATGAAGTTCTCAAAGGTATTAACCTCACCGCAGATAAGGGTGAAGTTATTTCAGTGTTGGGTTCATCTGGGTCGGGTAAAAGTACCTTACTTCGCTGTATGAACCTGCTGGAGATTCCAAACTCCGGGATTTTAAGGGTTGCAGGTGAAGAGGTGCTGATGAAACAAAATCGTAAAGGGGAGAGTTTACCCGCTGATATGAAGCAGGTGGAGCGTATTCGCTCAAAACTTGCCATGGTGTTCCAGCAGTTTAATCTCTGGGCCCATATGACCATCCTCGATAACGTTATGGAAGCACCGGTTCATGTGTTAAAGCAGAACCGTAAAGAAGTACGCGAACGGGCAATCGAGTATCTCAATAAGGTTGGGATTGGTGATAAGCTTGATGCATACCCGATCCACCTTTCAGGCGGTCAGCAACAGCGAGCAGCCATTGCCCGTGCCCTCTGTATTGAACCGGAGGTTATGCTTTTTGACGAACCCACTTCGGCTCTTGACCCTGAACTGGTTGGTGAAGTACTACAGGTTATGAGGGATTTGGCCGATGAAGGCCGCACCATGATTGTTGTAACCCATGAGATGGGGTTTGCCCGCGAAGTAAGCTCCAGGACAATCTTTTTAGAACAGGGGCTTGTCATCGAGGATGGCACCTCCCA
This sequence comes from Desulforhopalus glucosivorans, assembly GCF_054397165.1. Taxonomy (NCBI): domain Bacteria; kingdom Pseudomonadati; phylum Thermodesulfobacteriota; class Desulfobulbia; order Desulfobulbales; family Desulfocapsaceae; genus Desulforhopalus; species Desulforhopalus glucosivorans. Next base: position 3,809,568 of record NZ_AP044854.1, on the reverse strand, counting down.
GTCAGTTTTTGACTCACCAAAGACAGAGCGTTTCAAGACCTTTATTGCAGCAATGATGTAATAGGAGTGTTGTAGGCGAACTCTGATATTTTAAAACATAAAAGGAGACTGTAAATGAAGAAGTTCATGGTTGTTTTTGCACTGTGTATGTTTCTGGCGGCAAGTGGCCCTGCTATGGCCAAGGACTGGACGAAGGTTCGTATTGGTGTTGAGGGTGCGTATCCTCCATTTAGCTATGTTCAACCTGATGGTGAACTCGCAGGATTCGATATTGATATCGCAAAAGCCCTTGGTGAGGCAATGGGTGCTGAAGTTACCCTCGTTGCCCAGGACTGGGATGGTATGATTCCAGCTCTTATGGCCAAAAAATATGATTGCATCCTTGCCTCCATGTCCATTACTGAAGAGCGTTTAAAAAAGGTTAATTTCAGTAAGAAATACTACAGAACTCCTGCAAAATTCATCACCAAGAAGGGCGCAATTCCTGCTTTCTCAAATGATGCCCTGAAAGGAAAGACTGTTGGTGTTCAACGTGCAACCATCCATGATCAGTATCTTACCGATGTGTATGGCAAGGATGTTGAAATTAAGCGTTACGGAAGCCAGGATGAAGCGTATCTGGATCTGGTTGCAGGTCGTGTTGATCTTCTTTTAGCTGATAGTGTTGCACTTTCTGATGGTTTTTTGAAAAAAGAAGAAGGAAAGGACTACGAGTTCATTGGACCGGATCTTAACGATCGTAAATGGTTTGGTGATGGTGCAGGTATTGCTATTCGCAAGCAGGACAAAGACCTGGAAGAATTACTCAATAAGGCCATCGATACCATCCGCGCCAATGGAGTGTACAAGTCCATCCAGGATAAGTATTTTGATTTTGACGTTTATGGCGACTAATTGCCCGATAACGGCGTAGTTTACCTTCCCTGTCGGATTATCCGGCAGGGAATTCCTGTTTTTTTATCGTAGCCCCTATCCTATGTTTTCACTGCACGGTTACGGACCAAGTATCTTTGAGGGGACAATTCTCACCCTCGAAGTTTCTCTTGTTTCTCTTTTTCTTGCCATGATACTCGGCATGTCTGGTGCCCTGGCTAAGTTGTCGCGCTCTGCTGTTCTGAGAGGGGCTGCAACAGTTTATACCACAGTCATTCGCGGTATTCCTGATCTCGTTCTTATGCTGCTGGTATTTTTTGGCGGTCAGGTCTTTGTAAATCAGATGGCGCCGCTATTAGGGTACGATGAGTATATCGATATCAACCCCTTTGTTGCCGGTGTCTTAACCATCGGGTTTATCTTTGGCGCCTATATGACCGAAACCTTTCGCGGGGCTATTCTTGCTGTCAATAAGGGTCAGCTTGAAGCGGGCTATGCCTATGGTATGAGTAGTTTCAAGGTGTTTCGACGTATTCTTTTTCCTCAGATGGTACGGCACGCACTTCCCGGTTTTGGTAACAACTGGCTGGTTCTTGTGAAAACAACGGCCCTTGTTTCAATAATCGGCCTTGATGATATGGTGCGTAAGGCTTCCATGGCTGCTGGTGCCACAAGGATGCCTTTTACCTTCTATGTGGTTGTTGCCATTAACTTCCTGCTTATCACAACTGTCTCCATCTACCTGTTAAAGTTTTTGGAAGATAAGTATTCAATTGGGGTAAGGAGGGATTAGAATATGGATTTTTCAATTATAACCGGGAATTTCGATGTCTATCTTGAGGGGATGAAGAACACCCTCATCCTGGTGTCTATCTCACTTGTACTTGGACTACTGATGGCAATTCCCCTTGCGGTATTGCGAGTGGTTGGCAATAGCTTCGTGCAGTTGCCCATACGTGCCTTTGTCTATTTTTTCAGGGGAACACCGCTGTTAGTCCAGATGTTTCTGGTGTACTACGGTTTTGGTCAGTTTGATTTTATAAAAGAGAGCTTTGTCTGGCCACTGTTTAAGGAGGCCTACTTCTGCGCTCTCCTCACGTTTTCACTGAACACCTGTGCCTATACTGTGGAAATCCTGCGTGGCTCCATTGTGGCAACCCCCCATGGCGAGGTTGAGGCGGCAACGGCTGCAGGGATGTCAAAGCTGTTGATGCTTCGGCGTATAATACTCCCCAGTGCTTTTAGGCGGGCGCTTCCCGCCTATTCCAATGAAATTATCTTTATGCTCCATGGTAGTGCCCTTGCAAGCGTTATTACCATCATCGATATCACCGGTGCAGCGCGGATCATAAATTCCCGATATTACAGTCCCTATGAGGCATTTATTACGGCTGCTCTTTTTTATATGGCCATTACATTCACTCTGGTTTTTTGCATTAGACAGCTTGAGAAGAAATGGCATGCTCACCTGCAGCCAGCAGATCAAAGTGTCGTGAAAATAGAGGCTCCCCATGAAGACATTGCGGGTTAAGTATCACCATCTGCCCAAGGCGGCAATTGGTAATGAACGATTTTTTGTGAGTCTGCATTTCGGACCAGAAAACAGTAAACGAAAAACCTATATTCAGGCTGGTCTTCATGCCGATGAGGCTCCGGGATATCTCGTTGCAGGTAAACTTATTGATCTGCTCCGCGCAGCCGATGAAAAGGGTGAGATTCTAGAAGAAATCATTGTGGTTCCCGCAGCTAATCCAATTGGTCTTGGGCAGTGGGATACGGATATTGTTCGAGGACGCTTTGACAAGGTTGATCAGGTTAACTTTAATCGTCACCACGAAGACCTCACTGCAGATTTGGTCGAACGAATTGAAGGCAAACTGACTCAGGATTCAAGTAAAAATATACAACTGATTCGAGACTGCAGTCGAGAAATTTTAGAGGCCAGAACGCCCCTCACAGAGGCGGATCATCTGAAGAATGGTTTAATTAAACTGTCCCACGATGCGGATATTGTACTCGATCTACACTGTGATCATCAGGCTTTGTTGCATATCTATGCGGGTACACCGCTTTGGCCAGATTGCTCTGATCTTTCAGCCCAGATGGGTGTGTCGGTAAACTTGCTGGCAGAGGACTCAGGAGACGTGCCCTTTGACGAGGCAAACAGTAAAATTTGGTGGGAACTTGCAGCAAAATTTCCCGAATATCCAATCCCGTCTGCATGCCTTGCTGTAACGGTGGAATTGCGGGGGATTCTGGATACAGATCCCGACCAGACGACAGAGGACGCAGATAATATTTTTCTCTTTTTGCAAAGAAGGGGCTATATCGCAGGTGAGGCTGGCCCTTTACCCGAACTTCAAGGTGAGGCCACACCGCTTGAAGGTGTGGATTATATTAAAGCCGGATCTGCAGGGATATTGACCTTTACGAAGACACCCGGAACCTGGGTAGAAAAAGGGGATATTCTTGCTGAAATTGTTGATCCAATTAATGATAGTCTTACGGGTGCTGACAGTAGAAAACGCTCTTTTGTTAAAAGTAGTACGGCAGGGATGTTCTTTGCCAGAAGTGTAGATCGTTTTGCGCGACCCGGGAAAATTGTAGCAAAGGTGGCTGGTAAAGAAGCGCTGGTGCCAAAAGGTACTAAACTCCTCACATCCTGAGGGCTTATCTGAAGAGACGTTTGGAGGGCTGTGGTATGGAAGAAGGTCGTACAGGTTCCAAACATAGGATATTTTGTAACTATTGCCCCGGTTTCTGCTGCTATCGTCTTCCCGGTTCGACTCTTTATGTAACAGCCATTGATATTAACCGCATAGCCCGCCACTTTAACATCAGTGATGGTGAGGTTCGCAGGAAATATATTGAAGGTAAAAACACCTTTAAAGTAAAAGCAGACGGTTCTTGCATTTTTTTGGTCGATGGTAAACTCAATAAACGTTGCGGCATCCACATGGCCAGTCCCCAGCAGTGCAAAGACTTTCCCTACGACGAGCCTTGCCCATATCTCTATAGTGAAGATCTACTTGCAATCATATCTCCAAAGGTAGAAGCGAGTTATCCCTCACCTTAATTTCTTTGTTGATCTCTATAAGCTACCCACGAAAGGATTTCCATGTACAGCTTTAAAAACGATTATAGTGAAGGAGCCCACCCAAATATCCTCAATGCTCTTGTGAAATATAATCTAGGGCAGGAAGAAGGTTACGGTGGAGATCGCCACACTCTAAATGCTATCGCTTCAATTCAAAAGGCTCTGGGGGATGAGAGGGCAGACGTTCATCTGCTTTCAGGAGGTACCCAGACAAACCTGCTCGCCATTAGTTCGTTCCTGCGTCCACATGAAGCCTGTATTACCGCAGCAACTGGTCATATTGCAACCCATGAAACGGGTGCCATCGAGGCCACAGGACATAAACTTCTCACGGTAGACACTAAGAGCGGCAAGCTTACTCCAGAAAGTATTGATCCCATTTTGATTGACCACCATTTTGAGCATATGGTAAAGCCTCGTCTTGTCTATATCTCTAATCCAACGGAATTGGGAACGGTATATTCACGGTCAGAGTTGAAGTCTTTGAATTCCTACTGTCAGAAGAAGAACCTTCTCATTTATATGGATGGTGCCCGACTTGGAGCAGCACTCACCTGCAAGGGCGCAGATCTCACAATGGCTGAAATGTATCAGCTGACTGATGCACTATTTATAGGTGGTACGAAGAATGGTGCTCTGCTTGGAGAGGCACTGGTCATAAGAAATGAAACTCTACGGGCAGATATCCGCTACCTGATAAAACAGAGGGGTGGCCTACTTGCTAAAGGTCGTATTTTAGGGATTCAGTTCGAAGAGTTATTTAAAGATAATCTCTACTGTGATCTTGCCAGAAAAACCAATGTATCTGCGCAATATATGGTCGCTGAACTGGAAGAAACTGGATGCAGATTTTTGATCAATTCCCCGACAAATCAGATTTTTCCAATTATGGAAAATAGAGTAATAGAGCAGTTATTGACCAAGTACGAATTCTACGTATGGGCAGCAATAGATGAGACACACTCGGCAGTACGTCTTGTTACATCTTGGACAACAACAGAGGCTTCAGTAAAAGGCTTTGTAGACGATTATATTGCAGCATTAAACTGAACTTTAGCTTGATAGACCGCAGCATGCCATGAAATGGTTTGTCATTATCAGACATTCTAGTTCGATTTATGAGATGACAATATGGATATAGCATTACAACTCTGGGGTGGTAGTTTTTACCTCATAAATAAAGTCCTCTTCGCCCTGGCTGAGAACAAGGCAGAGGATTTACAGAGGAAATTAAAGCTTTTTAGCTGGGCTATCTATATCCTAGGTGTCCCAGCCTGGGTTATAATACTTATAGGTAAGCATAACTGGATTGCTGCATCTATCGAAGCTGGAGGCGTGCCCTCAATGTTATTTGGCCTCTATAATGTGTATAAAAACGCTGAAGTACCAAATAGAACCTTTGACAAGGTTGCTTCACTGTTCACATTTGGCTCAATAATGGTTGGGGTTGGTTATAGTTTGCTCGATTATGGCGGAATATCTTCCATCTCTCAGGTATTAGAGATAGGTGTAATGCTGGGCTTTTTGTTAGGGAGTTATCTGCTGGCTAAAAATAACCGGAAGGGTTGGCTGTTTTTCATGTTAATGAACGGGAGCATGGCAACTCTAATGCTTATCCAACACAAGCCGCTATTGGCATCCCAACAAATCGTATCCTTAAGTTTTGTCATTTACGGCTATTTTTTATCAAGGAAAAAGAATAAAAGCGTATGATAACTATTGGAGAAAATCTCAAGTTTACGCGGTTTGACGTTATGGAATTTGATTCCAGCGAAATAAAACTCGTGAGTCAATCAAACGAATTAAAAACAGTTGCTACCAGTGAAGTTACAAAGGTCGAACTGATTGGGGTAAAGAACAATTCAGGTTACTCAGGAACCATGGAATGGGGGATGAAAAATCCTACGTTTCTACTACCTACGAATTTTTGTTATACCATTCTTAACTGGTTTAAGAGACAAGAAGATGATGTGTATTACAAAATGACAATGGTGGGAGAAGAGCCATTTGTCGTGCACAGCAGTAAAAAAATATACAAAGAAATCTGCAGTATAATCAAGCCTTAAGTTCCACTGACCCTACTTTCGGAGGTAAGTACGATGAGTACTGAGTTTCTTCTAACGTCCCTGGTTGTTGTTTTGATTCCGGGTACAGGTGTTATATATACTATTTCCAATGGAATCTTTCTTGGCTGGCGGGCCAGTATTGCGGCGGCCATTGGATGTACGTTAGGTATCATTCCTCATTTGCTTGCAAGTATACTCGGGTTATCTGCAATCTTGCATATCAGTGCTGTTGCATTTCAGACCATTAAAATCGCAGGTGCTGCCTATCTGATGTATTTAGCATGGGGAATGTGGCGTGAAACGGGGTCCTTGAAGTTCGATTCAGCTTGTTCGAATATGCGATATAGACAAGTTATAACCCGAGGAATTTTAATCAATATCCTTAACCCCAAACTTTCTATATTTTTTCTGGCGTTTTTACCGTTTTTTGTTTCGCCCTCAGCTTCGTCACCAGTTGTGCAGATGGGACTTCTTGGCATAATTTTCATGGGGATGACCTTTGCTGTTTTTATGCTCTATGGTCTTTCCGCCAATGGAGTTCGGCACTATGTAGTTAATTCTCCCAATTGTATCATTTGGATGCAGCGAACATTTGCGGCGTCCTTTGCGACCTTAGGTGCGAAACTGGCTCTCACTGATTAGATATTGAGCGTGGTTAACTACTTTAATTCGTAATAGGAAATGTATGTTAGTAGAATCTGCTGTTGATCATTCAACCCATGACTTCATGCTGAATAAACTTCTAGGATCAGCAACCATTCGTTGCTCGGTAAGAGGGAAAGCATTGTGTAGTCTATTATTGATACTACTTATCATCTCATCTGTGGGTGTGCGGGTTGTTTTTGCAAAAGATATGAGTGAGCAGGTCGCAGTTGAGGTGGATCAGCTGATTACCTTTGTAGAGACATCTGGATGTCAATTTAACAGGAATGGTAAGTGGTATGATCCTGTGGAAGCCGCAAAGCATATTGCAAAAAAATACAGGTATGTGAAGAAAAAAGGCCTGGTCAAAACCACTGAAGATTTTATCAAATACGCGGCGACTAAAAGCAGCATGTCCGGTAAGGTCTATACGGTACAATGTGGGGACGCCAAGGTTGTGGAGTGTTCTTCGTGGTTGAACACTGAACTGGCCCGTTATCGCTTAGCGAAATAGATTGCATTACTTCGTGATTGGGCGAGGATGCTACTCTTCACCGAAGATTGTGCAACCTCTGTAAATAATACTAGGCGCCTATTTTAAGGTGCTCAACACTGTAGTCGCTAAGATCTGAAAACAACAAACTGTTTCTAAGGGGTGATTCAACTCCTAAAATCAGATTAACTATTTCGGCACACTCTATAGATGCCATGTGGGAAGCGGTAAATCCCAAGGTTCCCAGGCCTGACTCTACACCTCGTTTGGGCGCGTCACTCTCTTTTCCATAGAGGTTGATAAGACCACTGGTACCCGGAGAAATGGTGGTTGCCTGTCCGCTTTTTCCGGCAATGGCAGCTGAAACCATTGGGATGTTGAGCGCTATACAATGTCGTTCAAGTGAAAATCTGGCAGATATGGTGTCCAGGCAATCGACTGCAATATCAGCCCCCTGCAGTAGAGAATGTCCATTTTCATCGCCGAGATATTCAGGAAAAAGTGTTACCTGCACTGCCGGATTAATGTCCTGGACTCGTTTGCCGGCCACGGTAACTTTGGCAGTTCCAATATTTGCAACGGTGCTGAGTAGCTGTCGGTTAAGGTTGCTTTCATCAAAGACATCACCGTCAATAAGGGTGAGGTTGCCAACCCCGACCCTTGCAAGGAGTTCTGTAACGCCACCACCAAGCCCTCCAAGGCCAATAACTGCGACCCTGGCCCCGTGCAGGCTAAGTTGGTTAGTAACAGAGAGTAAGCGCTGATTACGCGCAAATCGTGTGGGGGTTATACCGCTTATAAGGGCAAGTTGTTCCACCTCATAGAGTGAAGAGGATGTTTTTTGAGCTATATCTTTCGCATCTTGAAGATCTATTGCCATAAAAGGACTTCCGTCTGGACGCAGTAGCTGTTTAGAATATCTTTTAAGGAGAAGGCTGATTTGCTCTTGCATGACTGGAGTCCTTTGTTGGAGTAATCTGTTTGGTTTTACACATGTTGTATTTAATCAACACAACAACGTTGTTGGGGCAGTAAAAAACCTGTACTGTCTGAATTACCACGTAAACAGTAATTTGCAACTGAACTTATATTGGTGTATAAAAAAGTGGATGCATGGACCTCTCTGGTGGGGTCGTAACTTTTGGCTCAGGTTGAGAGTTGAACCCTGAATTTTACAATAATTGGACTGACTATATGAAAAAAGAGAAATCAAGAAGTAAGTTTTTCGGTAAGGTTCGAAAAAAAATGTCTGGTAAAGATACTGAAGTAAAAGCCGAAAAGGGTCCAGTGGAAAGTGATGAAAAAAAGCTAATGACGGCCGAGTTTGAAGCGGTAAAGAAAAATCCAGGGCATTTGACCGGTTGGGATTTCGATAGAGCATTTGATTTTATAGAACGATATCCGGATAGTAGTGAGGCGGAAATTCTTATGGGTCAGATGTACGCAACAACCGGACAACTGCTTAAAGGGTTAAGCTATGCCAGTGCTGTAAAGGTTGTGGAGCGTATGCCGGGACATGCTGGTAGTGATTCGATTATTAAGGGTATGTATGGGTTGGAGCGGGACTTTATTCAGGAATTGCGCTCCGATGTCATCGGCAAGATACTGACCATTATTCCCGATCATCCCCTTGCTGACGAGTTGACCACTGCACTTGCGAGGAAGAATCTGACCAATGCCTTCGATTTTATTACAGAAAATCCTGAAAATAAGTATGCTAAAACCCTCATAAAAGCGATGTTTGATCGTGATCCTAATATCGCAGTTCTACTACTTCAGGAAAAGATGGACCACCCCCATGTGTCCAGTATCTTTGACGGAATTTATGCAATCAGCGATAATGCTGATATCGCCCGACTCACCCCAAACGCCGTTATATTTATTCTTGATGTGGCGCCGGACCATCCAAAGGTCGAAACCATGATCGATGTCCTGGTGGAGAGAAACTATGTTAAAGCCTATGACTTTGTCAAGATGCATCCAGATCATGCCCTTGTGGAGACCTTGAAAAAGCAGATTCTTATCCGTAAGCCTGAGTTAAAGGTGCTCTTTGACGAGGCAAACTGATTTTATTTAACGCTTCCTGTTCATTCACTTTACAGGAAATAAAGAAACTACAAAGCCCCGAGTCTGGAATCAGATTCGGGGCTTTGTATTTGTCAGTACAGGCAGGGGAGATTAATCTCCTTTAACCATTTGCCTCAGTACATAATGCAGAATACCACCATGTTTGAAGTAGGTTACATCAACCTCAGTATCAAGTCGGGCAATAACCTCAAAGTGTAGCGTTGAGCCATCTTCTTTTTTGGCGGAAACCTTAATCGTTTTTCTCGGGCTGATGTCCGCAAGTCCTTCAATTGTAATGAGTTCCGTACCAGTGAGGCCCAGGGATTGAATATTCTCACCCTCTTTAAAGACGAGGGGAAGGAGTCCCATTCCGACGAGGTTATTACGGTGGATTCGCTCAAAAGATTCGGCAATAACTGCTTTTACTCCGAGGAGGTATGCGCCCTTGGCGGCCCAGTCTCTGGAAGAACCTGTGCCGTACTCTTTACCTGCCAGAACAATAAGTGGTGTTAATTCTTTTTTATAGGCAACCGATGCATCGTAGTTATACATCTCGGTGTTTTCCGGCTGTTTGAGGGTGAATGCTCCCTCCTTTGGTTCAATCATCTTGTTTTTGATCCGGATGTTGCCAAAAGTTCCCCGCATCATTACTTCGTGATTGCCCCGTCTTGAGCCGTATGAGTTAAAATCTTCTACAGTAACACCCTGCTCCATGAGATATTGACCGGCCGGGTATTCTTTTGCAATGGCTCCGGCAGGAGATATGTGATCTGTGGTCACAGTGTCGCCTAATAGTAGAAAAGTACGAGCATCAATAATATTGTCGGTTTCAGGAGGGGTCAGATCAAAATTATCAAAATATGGAGGCTTTTTGATATAGGTTGATTGTGGATTCCAGTTGTAGGTTGTCCCTTCCTTAACGGGGAGTTTTTTCCAAAATTCATCACCCTCGAAAATACCTTTGTATTCGGTTAAAAATGCCTGCTGGGTGACATATTTGTCCACCATCTCATCCACAATGCTAGCTTCTGGCCAGAGGTCAGCCAGATAGACTGGCTCTCCGTTAGGGTCGTAGGAGAGAGGTTCAGTGCTGAGATCGATATCAACCCTGCCAGCAATTGCAAAGGCGAGTACCAGCATTGGAGAGGCGAGATAGTTTGACTGGATTTTTTGATGTATCCTGGCTTCAAAATTTCTGTTACCAGACAAAACGGCGGCAACGTTAAGCTTATTATCCGATATTACCCGATCAAGTTCAGGGTTTAATGGGCCGCTGTTACCAATACAGGTGGTACAGCCAAAGGCGGTGATATGGAAGCCAAGGGCTTCGTAGTAAGGCATGAGGCCGCTCTGATAGAGGTAGTTACTCACAACTTTTGATCCAGGCGCAAAGGAGGTCTTTACGTATCCTGGGACCTTGAGACCACGTTTGACAGCTTCTTTGGCAATAAGACCTGCACCGATGAGTACATGGGGGTTTGAGGTGTTCGTGCAGGAGGTGATTGCTGCAATGACTACGCTACCGTCGCCTACTTTTTGAGTTCTGTTGTTCATGTTGAACTCAATCTCAGCAGTTTTTTTCTGTTTACTGCTCTTTTGTGCGTTGAAGGCGGTTGCCATTGCAGATAGTGGAATCCTGTCCTGGGGTTTGGCTGGGCCTGCAAGGGATGGTTCAACAGTGCTGAGGTCAAATTCAACTATCTGCGTGTACTCACGTTTTTCACTGTCTTCGTAGAAAAGTCCACTGGCCTTTGCCACAGCTTCGGTAACGGCTGCATGGTGATTTCTGCCAGTGAGCTTTAAATACTCGATGGTTTTCTCATCAATAGGAAAAAAGCCTAGAGTTGCACCATACTCAGGGGTCATGTTGGAGATAGTTGCACGATCCGGAATGGATAGATTCTGCATACCCGGTCCAAAATATTCAACAAATTTTTCAACAACCTTTGTTTTTCTAAGAAGTTCCGTAAGGGTTAGAACCAGATCTGTTGCAGTGATGCCAGCTTTTAACTCGCCAACCAGACGAACCCCTATAACCTCAGGAATAGACATGTAGTAGGGCTGGCCAAGCATGACAGCCTCTGCCTCAATGCCACCAACACCCCACCCCATAACACCGATACCGTTGATCATTGTGGTGTGGGAGTCAAGGCCGACTACGGTGTCGGGATAGGCGACTTGACCAGCACCCGCGTCTTCTGTGATGGTTACTCGACCGAGGTGTTCAAGGTTCACCTGGTGACATATCCCGGAATTAGGTGGAACAACCTTGAAATTGTTAAAGCTTGTCTGGGCCCATTTAAAGACTGCATAGCGCTCACTGTTTCGCTCATACTCCTTGGCGACATTGCTGGTGAGGCTGTCATATGTTCCTGAGTAGTCTACCTGGACTGAATGATCGGCAACAAGCTCTACAGGTACTTTAGGGTTCACTATGGATGGGTCGTGGCCGAGATCCTTTACTGCATCTCTCAGAGCGGCGATATCAACTACCGCAGGCACACCAGTGAAATCCTGCATAAGAACACGGGCAGGGTGGTAAGGGATTTCAACAGGGAGTGTGTAGCTTGTCTTCCAATTGGTTATTTCTGTTAAATCTTCTTTGGTGACGATGTTTCCATCGAGTTTTCTCAGTAAATTCTCAACGAGAATACGGATAGTGTAGGGCAGTCTTTCTATATTGCCAACGCCTTGTTTTGCGAGTTCACGCAGGTCAAAATAACTGTAGTTGGTGCCGCCGACCTGTAACTGTTGCATGAAGTCTTTATTGTCCATAGTCTCCTCACAAATGGTGTTTTGCGTTAATGATTAAGGATCAAACTGTTGGTTGTATACGGTGTCTCAGGACACAGAAGTCGTGTTCAGAGAGGGTTCATGTATCTGAAACTGTGCAACTATCTCAATGATTACTCTAGTGCTTGTCCCCGTGAAGTAAAGGAAATACCTAATTGGGACTGGGTGCCGATCATAACTGATTCGACGATTGGAGGATTTGTTGGCGTATCGGCTTTCCAGGTAACTATAAAGTTTGCTCCAGATCCGCCTGTGTTATCTTTTTGCGGCACCACAAAACGTTCAGATCCCAGCGGTCCGAGGGTAATGGGCTCAGAAATATATTGCTTAACCAGAGGGCCATCGGTCTCGTGGTAGTCTATTCTTGATATGGTGATGGAGTTATTTAAGTCAATATTTCTGATGCTTAATGTCACTGAAAGGAGCAGTGGAGTCTCCTTGTTGCCGTGATAGATGTGGGAGTAGGCAGGGATATAGATATCCTGTCCCTGGCTGAGTTGGTTTCCTGTTTCAGCCAGGCAGAATTGTTCAGTAAACAGGCAGAAGATAATGAGCAGTATGATCTGTGCTGTGGTTCTTATCGTCTGATGCATAGAAATGTATTGTTTAAGTGTTTGCGGTTCCCAAAGGTCGAGTGAATTGCGCTTCCTGTCAGCAGGGGAGCTCATCCACATCGGCGAGCAGTTGTTCAAGTTGCGCAATATGACTCTGCTCCTCTGCGATGATCTGCTGCAATTGCTCACGGTCATCTTCGTCATCGAGGAAATCCAGAAGAAAATTATAAAAGAGAATGGTGTCCTCTTCAAATGATATTGAGATGTCGAGTACTTCTTTAACAGAATTGGATTGTTCCAGGTTCTTTGTATCGAGAAGGAAATTGTTTCCTTTCACCATATCCTGCAATAAGGTCCGGCCAACCGCTTCCATTTCATTCTGCTCAGGGGTAAGGGGCTTTGTGCTTTTCAGGTTCGTAAACCAGATGGCATGTTTGCGTTCCTGCTCTGACATCCAGAGCAACATTTCTGTCACTTTGGGGTTGGTGGAAACCTTACTTGCCTTGAGGTAGCTTTCTTTACCGTTTCTTTCAATCTGTATTGCTATATTTCTGATGTCACCAAAGGTAAACATAGTTTCTCCGTTGTTTTTGCTCATACGCTTTTACTTATGTGTGCTGGTATCCAGGGGAAGCCTATACCCTATTGTACAGCGTTTAGCAAAACAGGATAGTACTTTATTTAAAGAATCTGGTGAACACCTCGATCTCCTCTCTTTCTGTTCGGTAGTTATTTTGCAGGGCGCTTGTGTCTTCATAGCCGAGGGCCATACCGCAGATAAGGGTGTAGCCATCTTCGTATCCCAGGGTTTTCTTGATAACTTCTGGGTATTGTCCCAATGCAGCCTGGGCGCAGGTGGTAAGGCCCTCCTCAAGGGCTGCAAGCATTATAGATTGGATAAACATGCCATAGTCAAGAAAGGAGCCTTTTTCCATGATGCTATCGAGGAAAAAGAAGAGCAGAACCGGGGCATCAAAGCCCTTGTAGTTCGCTTCCCACTGTTCAAGACGTTTTTCTTTGTCGCGACGTTCAATTTTTAGAGCTGAATAGAGTTGAGCTCCACAGACTACACGTCTCTTTTTAAATGGCTCCTTCCATTTTACAGGGTAATAGTTGTAGTCCATTTCCCCAAGTCCACCTTCACGAAATGTTTTAAGAAGGGCAGTTGTCAGTTGTTGTTTCGTTTCACCTTGAACTACAGCAACCTCCCAGGGCTGTGCATTTGTGCCCGATGGAGCATGTCGTGCAACCTCTAGTATATTTTTCACCTGGTCCTGGCTGACCTCTTTGTCGAGAAAGGCTCTGACAGATTTACGGCTTTTAATGGCTTCAGTAATATTCATAGGAGTATATTTCACCTTGTCTTTTAGGCGATCTTGCCTATATCAAAAATTTCATGGCAGGAGGGGCAGATAAAGAGCCAGCGCACCAGATCGTTTTCTTCGTCACGTCTAAGCATGGTATGAAAACCATCACTATATCGGCAGACCGGGCAGGTACGGAATTCTTCTTCTAAAACGACTTTGTGAATTGTATCACTCATGGTTCCACCTCAGTTGATTAGTATGAGTTTGTACTGCGAGGTCTACCTGTTCCAGAAAAAGAGAATAACTATTAAGACAAAGAGATCAAGAATTGTAGTCAAAATATTACAATACAACCGTTGGTAAGGAGAAAAAGTAAATAATTGTAGAAAATAAAAGATATATCTAATTGCAAATGATTATCATTTTTATTAAGAAAAGGGTAGTAATATTCACTGTCGGTCTTAGATTAATTCTCAAATACTTCCGCTCCCTGTAAAGGGCGTCAATTTATAGAGGTGTCCTCAGAAGACACCGTGCACAAAAAAAGGAGAGAGTAGATGGCTGAAGAAACAACTGTTTTAACCCCCGATGGAATCGAATCTCCTGGCGATGAGAAACTGGGACCAGATAAATCCTTAATGGTGGCAAAGGATCTGCTGCCTGAAAACATTATGGTTATCCCCCTTCACGACAGGCCAATGTTTCCTAAAATGATGGGCCCTATTATTATTGATGACCCTGGTTTGCAGCAGGCTGTCATGAAGCATGTGAATAAAAATACTCCGCTCTATTTTGCCCTTATCCTCCAGCGGCCCACAGACGATGGAATGGCACACCCGGCATCAAGCAGGAATGATTTTTTTAAAGTGGGAGTTGCTGCACGGGTCATCCAGGTTTCTCCTTACAAACAGGGAGAACCACTTCAGATCCTCGTTCAGGCTCTGGAGCGTTTTGATGTTCTTTCCATGAGAAAAGATAAGGCTCTGTTTACCGCTCATGTGAAGTACTGGTTTGAAACTATTCAGGAAAATATTGAGGAGTTTAAGGCCTATTCCGTTGCAATTATTGATTGTATTAAAGAGCTGGTGAACTTAAATCCTCTCTTTAAAGAGGGCTTAAGTCTGCTTATAGAGCGGATTAACTTGAGTGATCCGGGGTCGCTTGCCGATTTTGCAGCATCCATGACCACCTCTTCAGGGTCGGAAATTCAGAAGATTCTAGAAACTGCAGAAATCAGAAAACGTCTTGAGATGGTATTGATCTTACTCAAAAATGAAGTTGAGATATCTAAACTCAAGGCAAAGATCTCTAAAAGAATTGAAGAGCAGTTATCCAAGCAGCAGAGAGAGTTTTTTCTCAAACAGCAGTTGCAGGAGATTAAAAAGGAACTTGGTCTTGCAAAGGATGACACCCAGTCCGAAATTGAAAAGTATCAGAAGCGCCTGAAAAAACTGGTCCTCTCGGATGAGGCCAGGGACAAGGTCAAAGAGGAGATCGAAAAACTAAAATTGCTCGGTAGTTCTTCGCCTGAGTTCAATGTTACCCGGACCTACCTTGACTGGCTCACAATTCTACCCTGGGGAGTCTACTCCAAGGACAGTTATAACAGAGCCAAGTCCCAAAAGATTCTTGATAAGGACCACTACGGCCTCACAGATGTTAAAGACAGGATTCTTGAGCTGATCTCCGTAGGTGTTATTAAAGGTGATCTCTCAGGGACCATTCTGCTCCTCCAGGGCCCTCCGGGGGTCGGTAAGACCTCCATAGGACGATCTGTAGCTAAAAGTCTGGGTCGTGAGTTTTATCGGTTCTCTTTGGGTGGAATGCGTGATGAGGCTGAGATTAAGGGACACAGACGGACCTATATTGGTGCTATGCCTGGAAAGTTTGTTCAGGCGATTAAGACTGTTAAGACGGCAAACCCTGTAATCATGCTCGATGAGATAGATAAGATTGGAGCAAGTTTTCATGGCGATCCTGCTTCTGCCTTACTTGAGGTTTTGGATCCTGAGCAGAACAGAGACTTTCTTGACCACTACCTTGATGTTCGTTTTGATCTGTCTAAGATCTTTTTCATCTGTACGGCAAATCAGCTTGATACCATTCCAGGTCCCTTGATGGATCGTATGGAGGTTATTCAGTTGCCTGGGTATATCCTCGAGGAAAAGGTGGAGATTGCCAAGCGTCACCTTATTCCAAAGCAGTTGAGAGAGCATGGGTTGACCAGTAAGCAGATAAGTCTGCCTAAGGCAACAGTAAGTGGAATTGTTGACGGCTACGCCCGTGAGGCTGGGGTGCGTGGGCTTGAAAACTGTGTGAAAAAAATCCTTCGAAAGTCTGTACAGAAGATCATTGAGAAACCGGAGGATAAGATCACCATTAAAAAGAGTGACCTGCGAGATCTCTTAGGAAAACGATACTTCAGTGAAGATCAGGCCTATAAGAAATCGAGGGTTGGAGTTATAACAGGCCTTGCGTACACCAGTATGGGGGGAGCAACCTTGCATATTGAGTCTGTGGCAATTCCTACTGGTCAGGCCGGTTTTAAGCAGACCGGACAGCTGGGTAATGTCATGATTGAGTCTTCAGAGATTGCGTATAGCTATGTGCGCTCCCTGATGCAGAACAATGACGAAGGAGCGGAATTCTTTAAAAAGAACATGATTCATCTCCATGTTCCGGCTGGTGCCACTCCAAAGGATGGGCCTTCTGCGGGTATCACAATGGCATGTTCGCTCTATTCAATCGTCACAGGAAAGGCGATTAAATCCAATCTTGCCATGACAGGGGAGTTGACTCTTACCGGTATGGTTATGCCTATTGGTGGAGTTAAAGAGAAGATGATCGCTTCAAAGCGAGCCAAGGTGAAAGAGGTACTACTGCCAAAAGATAATCAGGAGGATTTTGAGTTACTGCCTGAGCATATCAAAGAGGGTATTACAGCCCATTTTGTCTCGAATTTTGAAGAGGTGAGAAAACTCTGTTTCGCTTAACAGATAGAGTGTCACCTCATAAAAGGATCCCTGCTTGCACGTACTTGTACGATGCGGGTAGGGATTTTTTTTATGCAAAAAATACGGACGTGGGAATTTCTTACTGCGTTGAACTAATCGTGAAAATTTGGGAAAGGGAAGAAGAACTGCAAAGAAAAAATGGAGCGGGAAACGAGATTCGAACTCGCGACGTCAACCTTGGCAAGGTTGCACTCTACCACTGAGTTATTCCCGCTCATTTTGTTGCTGCTGAGGATGTGCTTTTTAGCAGAAGCAGAAAGGGAAGTCAACAATTTTTTAATATGATTTTTCCATTAAGGCTTCTTTTTAATCGGGCAGCAGGTCGTAGGAATATGTCAGAATATCGGTACGTGTGACAATGCCAATCACCTTTTTGTCCTGAACTACGGGGAGGTAGCCGACATCCTTTTCGATCATGAGGCGGGCTGCCATGGTGGGGGAGGTTTTTGGGGTGATTGTTATGACATCACGAGCCATAAATGCTTTAACCGGGCTGTCCCAATGTTGCTGCTTTTTGATCCTTTTAAAATCCCAGAGAACTGTTATTCCGACAATATCATCACCCTCGGTGACAAGAATTCCACGGATTTTCTCCCTGGCCATGGTCGCTTGTACCTCACGCATACTAGTTGTAGGGGGAACTGTGACCACAGGAAAAGACATGATGTCTGAAATGGATGCTGTTTCACTTTTTGAGGCTGTGAGTACCTCTGTTATGATCTCCTGTATCTTTTCGATACCATATTTTCGGCTTTTAACAGTTGCTGAACCGGCGCCCGCGTGTCCACCTCCACCAAGGGCCTGCATCGCCTCACCCACATGAATTTTTTCCACACCGCTCCTGCCAATTACAGTGTTGGTGTCGTCGCTGTTAAAAATAACAAAGAGTGCATCGACATTAACGATTTTACGGTATATAGAAACCACTGCCGCAAGATTAGGTACTTTTTTATTCAGTTTAACACAGTTAAAACCAACAGGATGTCCATTGATAATCTGCTTTTCGGTGGCCTTCATCATCTCAAAAAGGATCTCTTTTTGAGTCTCTTCGTAGGGTGGGTTAAGAAAGAAACTTGCGACATTAAGGTCAGCCTTGTTCTCAAGTAGAAAGGCAGCCGCCATGGCATCTTCGCTCGTTGTGGATGGAAAGGAGAGATGGCCGGTATCTTCGTAGAGCCCTAAAAGCATAACTGTGGAATCAAGTGGGGTAAGCTTGGTGCCCCTTTTTTTCATTTCACGAATCAGCAGGGTAACGGTTGAGCCGATATGTTCCCTTGTCTCCCATGTTGGCACAATATTACCCTTGCCTGTCATATGGTGATCCCATATGTCGATCTCAAGACCTTCTTTATCCCGGAGCTTTTCCATGCGATCCAGACGGTGCCACTGGTCAGTATCAACCACAATGAGCTTTTCGACCTTGTCTGGGTCAATTTCATTTGGCAGCACCAGATTAAAAGCGGTTTTATGGGTAGAGAGAAATTGCTCCACATTTTTATTGGTCATCTTAGGAACAACCCCAATACAACCAGGGTAGAGCAGGGTTGCCGCGATGACTGAGGCGAGGGCATCAAAGTCCGTATTTTTGTGCGTGGTTGCTATGAGCATTGTTTGGATGATACGAAAAGGTTATTGAAGCTGATACACAGGGCGTTCTGATTTGTCGAGATAGTAGGGCATAACCTCTTCTGCAAGAGCTGTGAGCGTCTCTTTACGATTATCCGGAGATGGGTGGGTTGAGAGAAACTGGGGAGGACCTTCACCTCCAACTTCTCCCATTTTCTGCCATAGACTGGCTGCGGCCTTTGGGTCGTACCCTGCCCGTGCAGCAATCACTATGCCAAGGGCATCTGCCTCTTCTTCAGCAGTCCTGCTGTTTGGCAGGGTGACAGCAACGGCTGCGGCAGCAGCACTTCCAGCAAGTATGGCACCCCTGTATTCATTGCCTCCGACTGCAACTGCAAGTCCCATAAGTCCAAGTTGGGAGGCCATGGCAACAGACATTTTCTCGGCTGTATGGTTGGCAAGGGCGTGGGATATTTCATGGCCCATCACCTGGGCAATTTCGTCGTCTGTGGCCTTAGTCTTCTCGATTAGACCGGTGTATATAGCCATTTTTCCGCCTGCCATACACCAGGCATTCACCGTTTCCGGATCATCGATAACCTTGACACTCCATTCCCACTCCTCGGTGTGGGGATACAATATAATGGCCTGGGCGATGAGTCTTCCTGTAATAAGACGGATTCGCTTTGAGACGCGGATGTCGCTATCAATTTTGCCATTTTGCTGCAGCGGTTGAAGTGTTTGAGCATAGGCTGTCCTTGAGGACTCTATGGCCTGCTCCGGTGAAACCAGCATAAGCTGTGATCTACCAGTAGGACTGGTGGCACAGGCAGAAAGGCTGACTAAGAGAATGAGAATAAATAGCTTTTTCATTGTGGACTTTTAGCTCAGTTTGTTTTTTATGTATGTCACTAAAGCTTCCTGCAATTTTCCAATCTTGCAAGTGACGGGGAGGTAATCCTTTGAATATGAACTATTTTACACCCAGTGTAAAGTATACTGGCGATACAAGGAATATCAAGGTGGCCTGGAGTAATATTTACCAGATATTTAAGATTGTAACCTGCTTAAAGGGGGGAAGTTGAAAATTGATAAAAACAGTCTCATGCGCTTTTGGCTCACTCGGCTGCAGGAAGAGTTTTCTATAATTTGTCGTACCCATGGAGTGATGCTGGAACCACCAGTTTTTGAGATCTCAAGTGGTACAACTCAGTTGGGGTGCTGGCAGAGTACGACCCGGAATTTACGGATCAGTGAAGACGTTATTCTCTCGTATCCGTGGAGCACCACCTTACAGGTTCTACGCCATGAGATGGCCCACCAGTATTGCTCGGAAGTTATTGGTGAAGAGACCTTGGCCCACGGGGAGGAATTTCAATCTGCCTGTATACTTTTAGGTGTCCTGCCAGAGTTCAGGGGGAGCCGTGTGCTTTCAGTGGAGTTACTCAAGGAACTGTCTAATGTGGAGTATGGTGCCGGGCAGACAAGCACAGTACTGCAAAAAATAGAAAAACTGCTGGCACTGGGGGAGTCGCCAAATATTCACGAAGCAGAAGCTGCTCTACAAAAAGCCAGTATGCTTATTGATAAGTACCATGTTCAGCACCTCAAATCTCCTGGCCATGAGGATTTTACGGTTAAGGTGATAGAAACCGGAAAAAAACAGGTAGCGACCTATAAACGTCATATTTGCAGAATCTTAAAGGATTTCTTCTATGTGAGGGTGGTGTTGTCTGAGGCCTATGTACCGGTGTCAAATGGCAGGCAGAAAACCATTGAGATTATGGGCACAAGGGAGAACACATCCATCGCTGAATATTGTTACTATTTTTTGGAGAATCAGTTGGATGTGCTATGGAGGGAATTTCGCAGTAGCGCTAAAGTCAGTGGAAGAACCCAGAAAAACAGTTATTACCTCGGTGTGGTCTTAGGATTTTTCCACAAACTTAGTGAGCAGAACGTGTCACCGACCTCTGAAAGAAGTGAGCAAAAAGAGCTTCTGGTGCTCGAAGACAGGAGGCTTGATAGTTTTGTACAGATGTGTTTTCCTCGTTTAAGACGCTCGCGTTCCCGCAGTAGTCGTTTAGATAGCGATACCTACCACAAAGGGATGGTAGAGGGGCGAAAGCTGACCCTTACTGCCGGAGTTAACCATAAAAAATCTTATGGGCTCAATTATTTAGAGTAAGCTCAGTAGCTCCTGATACCGAGGCTATTTAATTATTGGAAAAAGGAATACTCCGCAATATACTTGGCTTACAATATGTTGTACCTTAGAAATTCGCTCGAGGTCTTCGCATATCTGAAGTCTGGGCGTATTTTTTATCTAACGGAATTATTTTAATTAATTATAGGGGCGGAACTATGCGTCAATACATTGTTTTTTGTGTCAGCTTATTGTGGCTGATGCTGAGTAGCTCGGCTCTTGTGGCCGCTGAAAAGCCGACTGTTTTTGTAAGTATTCTACCTCAAAAATATTTCGTTGAGCAGTTAGCTGGCGGGCTTGTTGATGTGGAGGTGATGGTTAAGCCCGGGGCAAGTCCTGCGACCTATGAGCCGAAAGTTTCCCAGATGAAAAAACTTGCATCCAGTGCCGTTTATTTTTCCATCGGGGTACCCTTTGAGAGGGCCTGGCTCGAGAGAATAGCCGGAGTTAACCCGCAGATGCTCGTTGTGAAAACTGATGCAGGTATTGAAAAAAATGCTATGGAAAAACATCTTCATGAAGATGATGGCCACGAAGAAGACGATGATCATGATGGCCATGGACATGAAGATGAACATGGAGACCATGACGCAGCCATGGAAGATGGTCTTGATCCCCATATCTGGCTCTCTCCTACGCTGGTGCAAAAGCAGACTGTGATACTTGCAGCCGCACTTACAAAGCTACTCCCGGAAGAAAGCAAAAGGATTGAAAAAAATTTGAGCGTTTTTAACAATCAAATTGAAGAACTCGATATGGAACTGCATACGATCTTGAAGGATAAAAAGGGGATGGGGTTTATGGTCTTCCATCCTTCCTGGGGCTATTTTGCAGAGAACTATGGCTTGAGGCAGATACCCATAGAGTTTGAGGGCAAGGGACCAAAATCATCACAGCTTAAGGAACTGATTCTTTTTGCCAGACAACAAAATATTCAGGTTATTTTCGCCCAGCCTCAGTTTTCCACTAAAAGTGCCCGACTGATCGCCCGGGAAATTAAGGGCGAAGTTATAACCGTGGACCCTCTGGCAGAGAAGTGGCTGGATAACATGAAGCTTGTTGCTAAGCAATTTAGGGATGCTATACAATGAACATTGTCAGTATCACCGAGCCCATAGTTGAAATTTCCCACCTCTGCTATTCAAATAGTGGGGTTGATATTCTTCACGATATTAATCTGACTGTTAATAAAGGGGATTTTATTTCGATCATCGGTCCAAATGGGGGCGGTAAAACCACCCTGCTTAAACTTATTTTAGGCTTACTCAAACCCACCAGAGGTAGTATCGAGATAAAAAAGAACACACGAGGTGGAAGTGGGGAGGCGGCAATTGGCTATGTGCCCCAACATGTGAATCATAATTTGAGTTTTCCAGCTACAGCGCTGGATGTGGTTCTCATGGGAAATCATAAGCCGGGGAGGAGGTTTCGTTTCGGTAATACTGCTGCAGAGCGTGAAAATGCACGCGATACACTTGCAAAGCTCGGTATCGGTGACTGTGCAGAACGAAAAATAATTGCCCTTTCAGGGGGGCAGAGGCAACGGGTGCTCATTGCCCGGGCCCTTGTTTCACATCCAAGGCTTCTGGTGCTGGACGAACCCACCGCTTCTATCGATACCAAGGGTCAAACTGAGTTTTACGAACTACTTGTGGAGTTAAATAAGGAGTTAACTATTCTTATGGTCAGCCATGATCTCCTTGTGGTCTCCAACTACGCTAAATCCATAGCCTGTCTCAATAAACGGATGCATTATCATCAATCCTTTGGCTCTTCAAGCGACGTCCTTGACGCCTTCTACTCCTGTTCAGTTGAGGAAATATGCCCGGTGGGAGTTCTTTCCCAGGGAAAGCCGGAAGGTCAGCAGGAGGCAGAAAATGATTGAAGCCTTACAGTTTGAATTTATTCGTAACGCGCTCATGGCGGGGCTTCTTGCCTCTATTATCTGTGGGGTTGTAGGTACGCTGATCGTAGTAAATAGGCTGGTTTTTTTGTCGGGTGGTATTGCCCACAGTGCATATGGCGGGATAGGTCTTGCTTTTTTTATGGGCTGGCCCTATATGCTTGGGGCGACCAGCTTTGCCTTTGCCTCCTCTATGATTATGGCTGCTGTTTCGATAAAATCAAAGCAGCGGGCGGACACAATTATAGGGGTGATGTGGTCGGTTGGTATGGCCACAGGTATACTGCTTCTTGATATGACGCCCGGCTACAACGTTGATTTGATGAGCTATTTGTTTGGCTCCATTCTAAGCGTTCCGGGGTCTGAGCTTATAGGCATGGCGGCGCTCACAGTTGCCATACTGTTTATCATATTTTTCTTTTATGATGACCTGCTTGCAATGTCATATGATGAGGAATTTGCCCAGGTACGTGGTGTTGCCGTTCGGCCCCTCTATTTCATGCTGATCGGTACAGTGGCAATAACGGTAGTCATCGTGGTGCAGGTTGTGGGTCTTATTCTGGTGATCGCCTTACTTACCATTCCTCCCTATATTTCCGAGAAATACACAAAATCGCTGCTGCAGATGATGATGCTCTCCTGTCTTTTGGGAATGGGGTTTATTGCAGCCGGACTCTGGGGTGCCTACAGATACGACCTAACCTCAGGCGCTGCTATAATTTTTGTGGCTGGTGCAGGTTTCTTTCTCTCTCTTGGTCTCGATACCATAGTGGCTCAGAGGAAGAAACGACTTTGGCATAAGGCTCATGAATAGGTATGAGCATTATGAAAACTAGATTTGACCCGATGAATCATCCCCACCTGTTTCGGTTTATGCTCAATAGCTGGCCACCGTATCTTGGTGCAGGGGTTCGCGTGGAAGATATAAGTGAGGACTGGAGAAATATTAAAGTTGGCATGAAACTCCGATGGTATAACAAGAATTATCTGCGGAGTCACTTTGGTGGCAGTCTGTTTTCTATGACCGATCCATTTTTAGTCTTGATGCTCATAGCCAACCTGGGAAAGGACTATATTATCTGGGACAGTTCTGCAAAAATCAAATTTGTCCAACCGGGCCGAGGTAGGGTGATGGCTCATTTCATGCTTGACGAGGAAAAATTAGCTGAACTCCGTGAAAAGGCTGCCTCCGGTAAAAAGATGCATGAAAACTTTCGTGTGGATATCTTTGATGAGGCACATTCTCCCGTAGCTCGAGTGTATAAGACGGTTTATATACGCAAGAAAAACGGCGTTAAGTCACCGTGAGCATTGGACGAGTTTACTACTTTGACTTCCTTAAAGTCTCAGCCAGAGAATGCGGTAGGCGTAGATATACAACCCTGTTGATATGACTATTCCAAAGGGGTTGTGGAGCAGGGCAATGGCCAGGAAGCCAACAAGTATGCAAAAAAGTGGAAATCCATGATATAAAGTTTTGGGCAGTCTGATCTTCATCATTTCACCTCCATCATATCTTTTATACTTTTCTTATTTTACCATTTTCCACCCACTATGGACAGGGATTTGGGTTGGTGCAGAGGTTACTTGAGCTGCATATTACTAAAGATGCAATGTTGACAAAAGTAATATTATGGCTAATGTCTTGTGTGAAATAATGATTAATCTGAGTAAAAACTTGGAATATGGAGCAAAGTCATGCATACACAAGACTACTATGCGATTCTTGGTATCTCTAAAAACGCTTCCAATGATGATATTCGAAAAGCGTACCGCACAGCTGCACGTAAGTTTCATCCAGATATAAATAAGGATGCAGGTGCTGAGGATCGGTTTAAGGAGATTGGAGAGGCGTATGAGGTACTAAAAGATAGTAAAAAACGAAAACTATACGATCAGTATGGTAAGAAATGGAAGGAAGCTGAAACTGCGGGTGCAGAGCATGGCTTTAGCGGGTTTAGTGATTTTAATGCAAAAAATGGAAAATATGATAACGGTTCACACCAGTATTACTCTGGCCAGGGTCGGTTCTCACAATCTGAAAACCTCGATGATATACTAAGTCAATTGTTCGGGCAGGCAGGATCTTTTTCAGGTGCTGGAGAACATACTGGTTGGGCTCAGAGCAGTGAGGGAATGCAAGATGCACCTATGGAGTACGAACTTCAGGTAAGTCTAGAGGATGTGTATCACGGCCGCGTGAAGCATATTTCTCTACCGATATTTGAAAGAGGAACTCTGGGGCAAGTAGAGCAGGCAAATAAAGAAATTAAGGTCACAATCCCTAAAGGTGTAACCGATGGTTCTGTGATCAGACTAGGTAGTGCAGGAGCCAATAACGAAAAACTGCATATCCGACTTAAAATATTGCCCCATAGTCGCTATAGCGTGAATGAGTATGACCTCAAGACTGTAGTGGCAGTATCTCCATGGGAGGCAATGTTGGGGGCAAAAATACCTGTGGAGACCTTGAGTGGTGATGTAAAGGTAACAGTTCCTAAAGGGGCCCAAAATGGTAAGCAATTACGAGTAAAGGCTAAGGGGCTGACTAAAAAGGATGGTACAGCAGGCGATCTTATTGTGATTCTTGAAATTCGTTTGCCGACTAGTTTAAGTGATAGTGAGGAAACACTACTCAAAACTCTGGCAACTGAGTCTCAGTTTGATCCCCGAAAGGACCAGGAGCAGAAGCCGGTGAAGGTCATGTGATAAAAATAGGACAGAAGCAAAGTCAAGAACAAGAAGGGCGGACCTGTTATGGTTCGCCTTTCTCTTTGTATTATTAAGCGTTGATCATCTCTTCTTTTAGCATTTTATCCATAAAATCCAGGACAAATTGTCTCTGTGTGCTTGTTGCATGGGCGATGCAGGTACAGTGGAGATTGGTCTGGCTGCGAACGAGCAGTTCAAACTTTACCCCGTCTCGTGTGACTTCAACGGCCAGGTAAAAAGGCCCGTGATCTTCGTGGCCTTGCTGGGCCTCAGAGAGCAGGTCAGGGGGGAGTTCCATCCAGTATAAACCAACCATAGGCCCCTGCTTTAAGGTACGTTTCAGGTAAGAGTCAATATTGTCCTGCTCCATGGGAGAGAGTTCATCAATTACTATTTGCCGCATTGCGAAAATCCTTGTGCTTGTGGTGTTAATTTGAAATTTGAATTTCTTAAAACATTTCCGAAGATCCAAAGCCCCGCTGCGCGGGATAAGAGCCTTTGTTGTTAAAAGCTGATTCGGTTCTCAACTCTAACCCCGCTACGCGGGATAAGAGCCTTGTGGGTAACTTGTTAGTTCCTCTTTTTAGACGATGGAATTTTTGTGTTTTGTTCGTTGTAACTGTTTTCTAAATAAGGCTCTAAATATCCAACCAGGTACAATTAGAGTTGAAGTTTTCAAAGCCATCTTCTCTAACAACACCCATGTTTTCAAGGCGTATCCCTCCCCAGCCGGGGATGTATATTCCAGGCTCCACTGTGACAATCATACCAGCTTTGAGCTTTTTCTTACTTCGTGGGGAAAGAGATGGACCCTCGTGGACAGCAAGTCCAACGCCATGACCAAGGGAGTGGCCAAAATATTTTCCAAAACCAGCCTTATCAATAATGTTTCTGGCGGCTGCATCAGCTTCACTGCAAGGGATGCCAGCGCGGATTGCAGCCATCCCTGCAAGCTGGGCCTTTCTTACAATACGGTGTAGCTTTATATATTTTTTGCTAGCTTTATGTGGAACAAAATTCCTCGTCATATCAGAGCAATAACCATCTAAGATAAGTCCCATGTCAATGGTGAGACTTTTGTTCTTTTTAATACGGTCAGTGCCTGGAACAGCATGGGGAAGTGCACCATTAGAACCGGTTGCAACAATTGTATCAAAGCTTGGACGTTCTGCCCCATACCTACGCATAGCAGTTTCTATGGCTATGGCCACATCAATCTCGGATTTGTAGTCTTTAAAAGAGGAGAAAACGTCTTCAAAAACCTTCTCATTGAGCTGGACAGATTTCTTGAGAATGGAGATCTCATCGTCATCTTTGATCATTCGAAGAGATTCAACCAGCCCTTCCAGGGGGGATATCGTAACCCTCTTTTTCCCCAACTGTTCAGTCATCTGTTTCACAGTGCTGTGCAGGGTGTAGTGGGCTTCAAAACCAAGGGTCTTTATTCCAAGATCCGGCAGCATTCTGCTGAGAAGTTCAATGAGTCCCTTGGGGTAGAGCAGTACCTGAATATCACTTGTTTCTTTTTCAGCCTGAATCTTGAAACGGAAATCAGTGAGGAGAAATACAGGACCTTTTTGAGGAACCAGAAGCACACCGGAAGTTTCGGCAATGCCATGGTCTCCACCACTGTAGCCTGACAGATATCTGCGATTTTCAGGCTGGGAGATCAGTATTGCATCCAGCTTTTTCCGACGCAGTTTTTTTCGGAGTTTCTGTAACCGAAGTTGGTAGTTCATTGCTTCTGTGTCCTGTTTGTACAGCTGCTGTTTCTAAGTGAGGTGCTTAGCTAACATTAAAATTATCCCTGTTGTGAAAAAAGCTGCAGGATCATGTCTTTGCGCTGGGTCATGGCATCGTTGTACTGATTGTTCAGGCTGGTCATCATCTTGTTAAGCTCTTCGTTAAACTGAGGATGCATAACCGGATTGATTTCTTCCTGGGATTCCTGACCCATGGACATCTGCTGCTGTTGAATCTGGGCCTTGAGGGCATCTTTGAGCTGCTGTGTGCTCTGTTCTTGATGCTGGCCGTATTGTGCTAAAATCTGGGCCAGTTCCTGGCAAATTGTTTGGATTTCACCGTTGTTTTGGGAAAGATTGAGAATTCCCTGGAGTGCTGCCTGGCCTGTGACCTCAAGTTCTTCATCCCGTGGCAGAACAATATTTCTCAAAAGGGTCTGGGCCATTCCCTTCATGATTTCTGCCTGATCTGCAGCTGAGTGAGAACCAAGGGATGCACTCAGGTCAGTCTCACCCTGTTTGAGATAATCAGCAGCGAGCTTCATTCCGTCTTTTATCAGGTCTTCATTTGCGACGACCTCTGGAGCTGCCTCTGCCATTCTCGCGGCTCGCTCTAAAACCATTTCCATTGTACTCTTTATTTCAGCCATATTTGGTCCTTTTCTAGTATAAACGAACTATCGATCGAATGTTAAAATGTAATGTATTCAAGAATTGCAGAGACTCTACAACAGAGTATTATCCTTGGCAAAGAAAAAGCTTGGCTTAAGGCATACTTTTATGGGCGCCTTTGTAGATGGACATCTGAGTGTCCATTGGCTCATCCACACTTCATGAGTCGTGCTGCAAAAAATCCATCTATAGAGCCACTGGGCAGGGGATGGAAAAAGCCATCTCTCACGAAATGATGGGCTGATTCCGGAAGAAAATCCCTGCAGTCGGTCAACTCATATTCAGGATT
Organism: Desulforhopalus glucosivorans; assembly: GCF_054397165.1. Lineage (NCBI taxonomy): Bacteria > Pseudomonadati > Thermodesulfobacteriota > Desulfobulbia > Desulfobulbales > Desulfocapsaceae > Desulforhopalus > Desulforhopalus glucosivorans. The sequence continues at coordinate 3,781,572 of NZ_AP044854.1, read as the reverse complement.
ATCCAGAAGAAACGCGTGAACCACTTCTGCGTTTTCCTCAGGCTCAAGTGAGCAGGTTGCATAGACCAGAACCCCGCCGGTTTTAAGCAGTGTTGCCCCATGGGATAGTAGGGCGATCTGTTCAGCCTGATAATATTGTAAATCGTCTAATTGCCTGTTCCAGCGTATGTCCGGATGCCTGCCAATGACTCCGGTTCCAGAACAGGGTGCATCTATGAGAATACCGTCAAAGGATGGGAGTGTTTTTGGGCTGAGATCAAGCAGGCTTGTTTCATGAACCACAAGTGGTGGGGTTTCAAAAAGGCGCTGCATGTTTTCTGCAAGTTTTTCAAGGCGAAAGGATTCGGGGTCTACCGCGTGCACCTGTCCGGTCAGGGGGATAATCTTCTGGATAATATGGGATGTTTTACCACCAAGCCCTGCGCAACCATCGAGATATTGCCCTCCATGGATAAATGGTGATAGCAGGGTTGTTGCAAGTTGAGCCGCCTCGTCCTGAACCTGGAAGAATCCTTTGTCGTAGCCAGGAAGTGCAGCAATAGATCCTGAAAAGTTTGGCAGAATGATAGCTTCACTTGAGTAGCGACCAGCTTCGGCTTCAATGTTATCATCAGCCAGAAGAGCTAAAAAACTGGCCGGATCTACCTGGGTTGTATTGATTCTAAGTGACAGTACGGGAGGTGAGTTATTACTTTCGCAGAGCTGTGTCGTGGCATCATTACCAAAATGTTTTTGCCACCTTGCAACCATCCACTCAGGATGATTAGGAATCTTCTTACCTTTGTGTTTACCCGCTTTTTGTTTCAATTCATCTTTTGTGCGGATAGCTTGTCTCAGAACACCATTTACAAAACCATGGAGACGTTTGTGGATTTTTCCTGCCTTACAGCTATTTACAGCTTCGTTTACCGCAGCTGATTCAGGAATACGCGAGAGAAAGAATATCTGAAATAAGCCGACTGCCAGAGCCTGGTGTACAAAAGGGTCCAGTTTGCGGATTGGGGTTCGGGAGAGCATGGCGAGAATCTTATCAAGAAACTGGCGCTGGCGCAGTACGCCGTACACCAATTGCATGGTGAGGTTACGATCGTTGGATGGAAGATTGTTTTCCTGGACTACACGATCAAAGATGGGTTTTACGGGTTTTTGACTCTTAAATAGGGAACAAAGAATTTTTGCGGCACAATATCTGGCCGATTTGTTGTTTTGTTTTTGCAATGTAGAAGAACCTGCCTGGATTGATGGTGTTGGTATGGAAAAAATAGTGTCGTATATTAACTACAGCGTGATAGTCTACAGTCAGAACTGTTCTTAAAACAATGAGCATCTTATCAGGTATTTTCTCAGCAGGCTATGGAAATAAAGGCGGGGTAACCCGAAGGTTAACAGTAACCGCAGTCGCTGTTTCAATGGACAATTAGCACGGGTGCTGGTATGTTTGTATACATATTGAAAGAACTCTACGTTATGCGAAAAATATTTAATAACATACTGTTATGCAAATTAAAAACTGGATTTTAGCTCTGCTGTTCGGGCTTCTGTTCGCCTCTCAGGTACATGGTTACACCAGGGAGGAAATTGTAAAAAGAGGCTACCTGCAATGTGGGGTGTCCACCGGAGTCCCCGGTTTCTCCTCTGTTGATTCTAAAGGGCAGTGGTCTGGCTTTGATGTTGATTTCTGCAGGGCTGTGGCCGTTGCCACCCTTGGTGACAGTTCAAAAGTTGAGTTCTCTCCTCTTGGGAGCAATGAAGCATACACCGCTCTTCTTTCTGGGAAGGTTGATCTCTTGGCCCGACAGGCTGAGTGGACCTTTACAAGAGATTCTGCACTGTCTGTTCATTTTGTTGGAACCAGTTATTACGATAGCCAGGGGTTTCTTGTGCTGAGTAAATTGCAGGCGGAGTCAGTAAAAGATCTGAAAAAGGCAAAGGTTTGCGTTGCTGTTGATTCCGATGAGGCTGTCCGGCTCGCTGACTATTCAGATCGCAATATAATGGATTTTAAACTCATCCCCTATGAGTCCTGGGAGCTTGCTGTAAAAGGATTAGGTGGTAGTTGTGATGCCATTTCACTTAAACAGTCTCGTTTGTACGGGATTAAAAAAGAGATGAGAAATCCTGATTCTGCGACAATTCTCAGCGATGTCATCGCCAAAGAACCCCTTGGACCAGTGGTTCGACAGGGTGACGATGTCTGGTTTAATATTGTGAGATGGACACTTTTTGCCATGATAAATGGTGAGGAGCTGGGTATTACCAGAGAGAATATTGAATCAATGAAGATTAGTAACCGCCTTGATATGAGGAGGTTTTTCGGTCTTGAGGGAAATAGTGGTATAGGGCTTGGTCTTGGAAGTGACTGGGCGGCGAATATCATTCGACAGGTTGGTAACTATGGGCAAATTTTTGAACGTAACCTGGGGGTCGATTCGTCTTTGAACATAGAGAGGGGAATGAATAAATTATGGACTGATGGCGGGCTGCTTTACGCACCTCCGTTGCGTTAATTTGTTCTATTTAAAAGGGGAAAAGATGTTATATCAAAAATGCATATTCGTTTTATTCTCATTGGTTATTTTGGGCTTTATGCCTGTTGCAACAAATGGATACGCTACTGAGGCGCCTGTGGAAGGTGAAATTACAGCTGCGCAACCAAGCAAATGGAGTAAGGCCGGTAAAGAGATTTCCGAGGCAGTAAAAGCAGTTGGTGAGGCATCTGAGGAAAGTTGGGATAAGACCAAAGATTCCACAGAGAAATCCTATGAGAAAATGAAAAAAAAGAGTGCTGAGGCATGGTCTAGCGCCGTAGATAAGAGCAATGAAATAATAGATAAAACGGTTGAATCCTCTGAGGATGCTGCCAAAAATGCTGCTGAAAAAAGCAAAAAGACCTGGGTAAAAACAAAAGAAGGTTCTGCAGAAATAGTGGATATGACCAAGGCTAAGGTCCATGAAATGACAGCTCCTGAGACTGAGCGTGTTGAGTAAAGAACGTGTGCGGGAGTCTAATTTATAGAGCTCAAAGTCCCTTCTCGTAAGGTATTGTGTGTATAATAGTAGTATAGGAAAAGAATGAAATTACCAAAACAGTTAGAGAAGGAAGGCGTCGAGTCAGGTGTACGGGCGGTATTAGAACAAGAGAGCATCGAGCTTTGTAGTGATTCGAGCATTTCTATTCCTCTTTTAAAACTCAACCCGGAACTGCGTAAACAGATTTGTTTTGCGAAATTTCGAGACGAATTGGTTATTGGTTTTGCTGAGGTTGAAAAGACCTTAAAAAATGAATTGCACGGCTTGCAAAAAGTGAATAATCAGAGCGACCGTGTTTCACGACTGTTACTTGTAACAAATGACGGATCACCAAGATTTTATCGCCAATTAGAATTTCTTCATAAGAGTCAGGGCGGCCGGGTTTTAATTTGTCGGCTGGATGTTGATTCTTTCTCGATGGGAGATATCCTGGACCTCAAAGAGAAGAAGGTGAAGGCTATTCTCTTAAATAGAAAAGAATCTGTTATAAATGTGCTTAAAAGTTTGTTGTAGGCACGTATCCCGGCGTACTTCCCTTTACCGGGGATAGTTATTTCAGAAATACTTCGCGATACTGTTCAATCCGATAATCAAGTGTCGTGTAGTCAGGATGAGCAGCTTTTTTTCTTTTGTACAGCGCCGTACTACCTATTGCCCTGTTTGCAGCATTTGAGGGAGAGGTCAGTGCAATAGTTGTTATCTCTTTTCCCGAATAGGAAAATCTATGTTTTCTGGGAATGGTCTCATGGATACAAGTAAGCTGTAGACCATGTTCTTTAAGTTGTTTCCTGAAGAAATATTCCGGCCCATTTTTAGAACTTCCCCCTGTGAAAATGATTGTGTTTAAGCTTTTATGTGTTCTCAACTGAAAGAGGATATCTCGTAGAATGATGTTGGACATACCAATGTCAGAGGCGTCAATTTTTTGTCGGGTGCATGAGGCTACTATATCGCAGATCCCGATGTGTTGTTTTTTGAGGAAGTTTTTTCGCTCAATGACAGCCTCTGTTGAATTATCAAAGCGAAGGGAGAGATCGAAAATTACGTCGAGAACTGGCCAGAGCATACCGTCACAGCTGCCGTAACAGAAATCTACATCCCTTTCTTTTAATTTTTTTACAGAAAATCGGGGTGGTGGCAGTGTTCCGACAATGATTTTCGTGGTTCCATCTGGTATGAATACATCGTAGGGATGTTCGTGGAGAAAATCGTTCGCGGGCACGTGATAACCTGTAGGTGGATGTAGCGTTAGAAACTTCAAAATTAAGCTTTCTTACTACACTGTGTTCTCTACTTTAAATAAACAACCTCTTGGACCATGAAAAATAGATCATTTTTCCCCGTTTTTCTTTTTCTCGTCATAGCTGTATCAACATCAGTTACTTATTTTACCTACAATTATGTGACGAAGCTTAACAGAGTTATACAACAAAAATTTGATGGAAAAAAATGGGAACTCCCCGCTATAGTCTTTGCAAGACCCTTGGAGCTGTATCCTTCTAAAAAACTTGATCCTGATCTTTTAGAGAAAGAACTTCAGCTCGCCGATTACAGAAAGGAGGCGCCCGTCACAGCAGCCGGCGGATATTTCAGGGAGGGAGGAACCTTTGGCATCTATACAAGGGGTTTTCACTTTGCTTCAGGCTTTGAAAAGTCTGTTGCCATGTATCTCACAATTGAAAATGGTGTCATTTCAACTATTCGCTCCGGGGAGACTGAAGAAGAAATTGACTTTGTACGATTAGATCCTGCCCGCATTGGCAGTTTCCATCCACAAGTTCATGAAGACAGGTTGGTGCTTGCACTTAAAGAGATACCGGATTTACTCCGACTTGGTATCATAGCGGTTGAAGATAAGGCCTTTACGTCTCACCATGGCGTGTCTCCACTTGGTATCGGCCGGGCGCTTATTACAAATTTTAAGGCAGGAAAAACCGTTCAGGGAGGTTCTACGCTCACCCAGCAGTTGGTGAAAAACCTGTATCTTGATCGTGACAGGACATTAAAACGCAAGGTGAATGAGGCCTTAATGGCCCTTCTTCTTGATTATCACTACTCAAAAGATGAAATTCTGGCCGCGTATATCAATGAGGTCTTTCTGGGACAGGATGGTGCAAGGGCCATTCACGGTTTTGGGTTGGCGAGTCAGTTCTACTTTCAAAAGGATTTAAACGATCTTTCGAAGGGCCAGATAGCCACTTTAATCGGAATGGTTAAGGGTGCGTCATATTATGATCCAAGAAGATATCCCGATCGTTGCAAGGCCAGACGAGATGTGGTGCTGGGGGTGTTTCTTGAGGAACAGATCATCACTAAAGAGGAATATCCAGAACTTTTGGCCGAATCTCTTGGATTGGGTTTGAAACAGAAAAATGGTTTTAACCGCTTTCCTGCCTATCTGGATCTTGTTCGTTTTCAATTACAAGATGAATATCAGAAAGATGACCTGCAAACCAGTGGTCTGCGGATACTTACGAACCTCGATCCTCAGGTACAGTGGCAGGTTGAGGATCAGCTCAAAGAGACGCTTGCCAGTATTGGAGAAGGGCGTAATGCGCAAGAGGTTGAGGGAGCAGCCATAATTACAGGCAGGGAAAGTGGGGAAGTTCTTGGTTTAGTTGGTGGAAAAGAAACCTCTTCAGGTAGTTTTAACAGGGCGCTTGATGCGCAGCGTCCCATAGGCTCTCTTGTAAAACCTGCTGTGTTTTTAACCGGTCTTTCAGAAGGTTATACCCTGGCAACTCCACTACTTGACAGTGTGGATGGCCTGGAGTGGAGTGATAGAAACTGGAAACCTAAGAACTATGATAAGAAAGAGCATGGACTGGTACCCTTCTATTATGCCTTGGCCAAATCCTATAATCTTGCGACTATTCACCTGGGGCTCAATGTCGGGGTTGAAAAGGTTATAGAGACCATAGAAAAACTTGGCTATGGAGAGCAGATAGAAGCCTACCCTTCGCTTCTCCTGGGGGCTATTGATATGTCTCCCTTACAGGTGAGTCAACTCTATCAGACTATTGCATCTGGTGGCTTTTATCTGCCGTTACGCTCTATTCAGAGTGTTATAACAAAAGACGGTGAGCTTGTTACCCGCTATGGGCTTGAGATTGAGCAGCGGTTTTCACCGGCCTTGCTGGAGTTGTTGACCCATGCCCTGTCAAGAGTCGTAACCGAAGGGACAGGCCGTGGCTTTCCTTTTAGTCCCGACAGGTTTTACGCGGGTAAAACAGGTACGTCCGATGGCCTTAGAGACAGCTGGTTTGCGGGCTTTTCAAATGATTATAGTGGGGTAGTCTGGCTTGGGAGAGACGACAATAAACCAACGCCGTTTACAGGCAGTTCTGGAGCTCTGAAGGTCTGGGGCAATATAATGGAGTCCCTTGAGGATGGGCCATCTTCTCTGGAACCATCTTCTGATCTTGTCTGGGGTGAAATAGATATACGCTCGATTCATGGTCCTGAATATGAGGGACCATACACAACACGACTTCCGTTTATCAAAGGAACAGAACCCCAAAATACGAGGACATCCGTTTCATCAGGGCTGCAATCCATTGAGCAGGAAGCACGTAACCTTATGAAGTCAATAAATAAATTGTTTAACTAACCCCATGGGGGTGGGATGTCATGGAAGATAATACAAAAAAAAGGTTTACCCAGAAAAAGATATGTTCATTTGCTGTACTACTTTTTATGGGTCTATTCCTCTATGGCTGTGGTGGAAGGCCAGCAGTTCCGGTCTATCATCCGTCAGATCAGCGGGATTATCCGGAGTCCACAACTGAGGATGTACAAGTTACTCCGACACCTCCAGAGACTGATGTTTTGGTCGGACCTGCAGCACCACTGCATAAAAAAGCTCAGGGGTTACTGGCACAAAAGGAGTACCGACAGGCAGAGCTTGCAATGGAACGCGCGTTACGAATTGAGCCAAAGAACGGTTATTACTGGCATACCTTAGCTGAAATTGCCTATTCCCAGCATCAACTTGGTAAAACGGTACAGTTGTGCCTGAAGTCAAAGAGCCTTGCCAGAGGGGACAGTAGGCTCATTCAACTCAATGATCGCCTTATTGCAAAGAGCAAGTAAGAGTATTTCAGACTTTGAGGTCCATGATTCATGCAAAGTGTAGAGATAGAAAAAAAGTCAGTGGTGATGTTAGGTGCAACTGGTGCTGTTGGAACCGAGACGGTTAATAAACTTCTTACCATTGAAAATATCGAGCGACTGACCTTACTTGGTCGCAGGCGCTTTCCAGCCCCAGAGAGCACAAAGGTGCAGCAGGAGACTATTGATATCTTTGATCCAACAAGTTATCAAAGATATCTTGCAGGACATGATACCGCGATTTGTACCCTTGGGGTTGGAGAGCCCAGTAAAATGGGGCGTGAGGAGTTTCTTCGGATCGACAAGGATGCTGTTCTTGATTTTGCGAGAGGATGCAAGGTTGCAGGAATTGTCCATTTTCAACTATTGGCCTCTGTTGCTATTCATCCTCAATCCAGGTCATTTTACCTTCGGACAAAAGGTGAGTTGGTGGAAGAGCTCAAGGGTCTGCAGTTTGAACGGTTGAGTGTTTTTATGCCCTCTATGATTTTAACACCAACGAATCGCTACGGTCTTTCCCAGGCAATTACCCTCAAAATCTGGCCATTACTCACGCCGTTCCTAATGGGGCGATTGCGAAAATACAGAGGGATTCCTGTTGAACGACTGGGCTGTGCAATTGCCAGCAATGTGATAACTAAAGGTTCAGGCTATACAACACTTATCTGGGATGATTTTTTGGCTCTTTGTTAAGTACTCCTTTCTTGTGAGTGTTATCAACTGGGTGGAGCTGGCTTATCAATAAAATTATCCTTATTCTAAGGTCAGGTGAGTAATAACTACCAAAAGCTTACTGGTCTCTCCGTGGTTGATTGATTACCTTCTAAATCGTACCTCAATAGTATATATCTGAGGGCTGATTGTATGGGGGAGGGATATTTTTCAAATGAAATATGACAAAGAGGTGACAGGATGAACATGGACGATTTGCTACAGATGGGCGCAAAGGTATTTAGCGAAAGCAATTTGAGCGGTGATGCAGGGTCTAATCTGGATATTGGCTCAATTGTTTCCGCACTTTCAGGCTTGACAGGTGGTCAGGGTTTTGATCTTGGTTCTATACTGAGTAATCTTGATGCTGGTGGTCTCGGTGATATTGCAAAGTCATGGCTCGGTGATGGTGGTAATGAAGGGATTTCTCCTGAGCAGGTGACAAGTGTTTTAGGCTCAGATAAAATTGCGGATTTTGCCTCACAACTTGGTTTGAGTACAGATGAGGCTGTTGGCGGCTTGTCTGAGGCCCTACCGCAAATCATGGATCAAGGCAGTAGCGGCGGCTCTTTACTCGATGCTATTGGTGGAATTGAGGGCGCTATTGGTCTTGCTGGTAAATTGTTTGGGAAGTAAGAGTCTCCTCATAAATTGAAAACTCCATGGGTGTAACGTACTTCCGGAAAGCTTGATGGTAATGATATGCGGGCAGTACTAGATGAACTCGTAGGGAAGGGGGAGGGGATTGAGGCTGGTCGCATGCTTTACACCATCGGCGATTTTCAATTTCCCACCCTTGGAGCACTTGGAATTGAACTGTCACGTTTGCCTGAACTGTTTACATTGATTAAACGATTCGGCCGTGCTCCAATACTATGCGACAAAACATGGTTAAGACGTTTAGCCAATTTGAGGGAATGTTAATTCCGGGCCTTGAGATAAAAGCCTTTGATAGAGAGGCGGTTGTAGAGGCAGAGGCCTGGCTCGCAGAGTAGCTCTGCGAGCAGGGGAGGTGTTACTGTTTGGTAGCAGTATCAGCCTGGTGTGAATCATCCGTCTTTTCCGGGGCAGGCGGGGTGACTATCACGTTGTCATTTATGTCTTGATCAATTTCCGCCTGTTCATAGAGCAGCATTGCAGGGCCAGATCTTCTTTCTGAGTCATCAACTGTTTTTCTTTCATAGATCGGGACCTTTTGTTGTTGCTGCGCGCAGCCTGTTAAAAAGAGACTGAGTGCAAGGCAGGCGAGTATTTTGTTAATCATAGTAGTGTCCAGAAAGGTTGATGACAGGTACTTATCCCCAGCGTACCGGGCTTATTTATTTTGAGCCATAAAAATCTTTGAGAGTGGATCAGAGGTGATCATAGCATATATTGAAGCAGGTTTATCACTCTCTTTTACTTTTGATTCCTCACCTTCTTTGGGTTTGTCTGATGGCCTGATAGGTTGATCGCTTGAAAATTTGACCGTTGCGATTATCTCGGAATCTGTAGATTTAGCCAGGTCAAAAAGGTCCTGAGGTATGTGACCTTCTCTGTTAAATGCCCAGTATACGAGCTTGTCATGGGCCATTTTCGTTGGCTCTTCAAACTGCATCATCAGCTCACCAACCATGTTCTTCATGTCTTGCTGGGAAGCTGAACGATTTTCTTTGTACAAGCCTATAACCATATCGTCCGCGCTACTGGCGATGACAAAGATGGAGTTATCCTGAAATTTGTAGCTCCCTTTTATGGTTTTCTCTATCGCATTTTTCTTGGCGGTCTCTTTTTGTCGTTCAGTGAGTGTCTGGCCAAGAACGTAATCACCAAAGCCAAGTTTCAGCTCTGAAATTTGACCTCCAAGGCGTTTCATTGCAGTAGCACCATCCTCAGCCAGTAGTTGGCTGGCGGAAGTCAAGGCGAAGAGTAGACTCAGTAGCAGCAGATACATATTTCTCATAATCTTGTTTTAACCTTATCTAGAAGAGAACCACCCCGACATGCGAAATGCCGGGGTGGTTGTTTAGGCAAAAGATCATGCAATAAAGTGAACTAACTGTAGTAGTTTATTGCTTGTAGCGATCTTTTTGTTCGGCTTTGATTTCCTGCATTAAGTCAGCATCAAAACCTTCTTTGTACCAGGCATGCTCTGGTCGGGCCAAAATTGCACCAACTTCTTTTTCATACTTCTCAGTCATACCTTTCTTTTCTGCAAGATGCATAAGTTCAGGGATGAATTTGAAATAGAAGTTATGGGCAACATCATACATTCCATGCCAATGGGTATAATCCGGTCCACTCATTGCAGCACCGTGACGAGCACGACGTCCTTCATGATGCCAGAGTTCCCACCAATGCCAGCCGAGTTCGGTATGGAAGGTAGATCCGTGAATTAAACCATCTTTCATTGCCATGCCGTAAAGCTTCTTGGTTGGCTTTGCAAACTTCTCGTTATACGTTACAACGAGGGAGTCAAACTGCTTGTAAAAATTGCTTACTTTTTGTTCGCCATGACACTGCTTACAAACACCTTTCATGTTGTTACGGCGGTCTTCCCAGCTTACAACCTCAACAGCTTCTTTTTCAACAGCTACCTTCTTCCAGGCACCGTCAACAAACTTGAACTCTTTGTACTTAATCTCAGAGCCAGCCTGTGGCGGAATATCACCGGGAATATCTTTCTCAGTACCATCAGCAAAGACAACCCTGTTCAGCTTGGCAGAGACCTTTGGTCGTAGAGTCCAGGAAATTCTATCACCAACATTATGGGTGTTTTGAACAACAGAACCGTCAGACTTCTGGTAGGAACCGATGTGACAGGTAGAGCAGGTAGGGGCAGTGTAGTAATCCTTGCCAAGTACCCATTTGCCAGCCTTCATGATGTTCATACCATTCATGCCATGGGCGCGGGATGCTGAGTTGTACGCAATACCGTGCTTAGACTCAGTGTAGATCTCAATTTGTGGATGATCAGGACCAAGGTGACATTTACCACAGTTCTCAGGTTGGCGGGCTGTAGATGCTCTAAAACTATGCTTTCCATGACATGCGTTACAAGCGCCTTTGGTGCCGTCAGGATTCAGGCGGCCAACACCAGAGTTTGGATATGTCATTGGGTCGAGCATAACTGCGCCATGCTCGTTCTTCAGAGTTTTTCCATCGTCTCCGATCTGAGCTTTAAGCTGAGAACCGTGACATTGCCAGCAACCGTTAACAGCATCGGCCTTGTCTTCCATGGAACAGATCACTTCACCCACTACATTATCAAGCGATGCCATGATCTGACCGGCTGCAGCGTGATGGGAGTTTTGTTGTTCTTTGACTTCTCTTTCGTGACAGTATCCACAGTCTTTTGGAGTCTGGATAGATTTAATAAAGGCCCCCTCATGGGTGTAACCCAATTGGTCGTCTTTATCTGCAGCATGACATGTGTAACAGGCGACAGAACCGTCCTGTGCTGCTGCATGGGGAGAGTTTTTCCACTGTTGAACCAGTGAGTTATTCTCCTTTAAATGGCAATTAATGCATTTTACATTAATTTCCTTGTTTTTCTCATTAGTGACATCCATGGATAATTTTGTTGTGGCAAAAGCTGACCCAGCAACAAAACACCCGAGGAATGCTAACGATAGAACCTTACGCCAATGTTGCATTTTTTTCCTCCAGTTTGATAAAAATTAAAAACCGCTTTGTCGGGGAGTCCGACCCTTCGTTTCGTTCCATATCCCTCCTTCATAGGCAGTGATAAAAAACTGTTTACATCAAAATATGTATTGCCCTATGAGGCGTCTTCCGCCTCTTCTCCCATCCAGAACGGGAATATTTTCCCAAGAACAAAGAGAATAACGAGGGGAGCCACCATAACAATTATTGCAGCGATAATTCCCTCCCTGCCTTCCCATGTAGGGAAAAAGGATACCTGGCCCCTCGTGGAGTTGGACATTAACTGTCCACCGATGACAACGTTCCAGCGCATGAGTAAAACTTGAAGAAGAATCATCAGAGAGACAATGGGTGCAAAAAAGAGGATGAGTTTGTCTTTGAAATTAATAAGACAAAGAAATCCTAGCAAAACGAGAGGAATAATAGAGAACACTTTTACCTGCAGGAGCCAGTAAGTGGTGTTGAGTGGTCCCCAGAGAAGATTTTCCAGCACATGCCAGTGGTGGGTGGACATATAAAAATGGCTGAAAACCTCGAGCATCTCAAAGACAAAGTCGAGGATGAAAAAACCCCATAAAAATTTGAGGGCAGTACGGATACAGGTGACATCAATAGGTTGTCCAGTGAATTTTTTAATAAGGATATAGCTGAAAATGATCCCAGCAATTCCAGAAACACAGGCCGATAGGAGAAAAATAACCGGCATGAGCGGGGTTGCCCACAGTGGATTTGCCTTGATGCCGCCAAATATAAATCCCACGTAACCGTGGAGGGTACACGCCATGGGAATCCCAATACCAGCGAGAAAGCTGATAATTTTATGATCTAGTGCAAGGGATTCTTTAGACAGGTTGTCGTTATAAAAAGAGAGAAAGGCGTACAGATTTCTCATTAACCCTGACGACTTCTTCCACTGCGCCACCATGGTGGGGCGGTAGATAAAAAGGATTTCGTGGAGAAGGAGGATGAAGTACGCCGAATAGATGTATCCAAAACCTGCCATTGCTGAAGTGGGGTTAGGCGTGAAGAACATGTTAAACGATCGTTCTGGATGACCAAGGTGCAGGAGCAGCGGCCAGGTAGCACAGCATAAAAAGGCAAGTGCAAAGACCAGCGAGTATCTTGATATCGGCTTCAGTGCTGTGATCCCAAAAACATGGTAGAGGGATGAGACTATGAATGCTCCAGCCACGATTCCGGTAATATAGGGATAGAGTACAATCATGAGCCCCCAGTGAACGTGCAGGTCGTTGGGGAACACATAGTTGGTTAGTGCAGAAATGGCATCACCATGTTGCATAACAGCGCTCATTAGACCACCTCCCTTCTGAGGCCTACATAGTGCAGAGCCGGTTGGTTCCCCATATCGGGCTTGAGAACCGAAATTACATGGGGTTCATGCAAAATTTTCCAGACCTCTGATTTTTTATCGTTGAGGTCTCCGAACTTACGGGCGTGGACGGGACACACACTCACACATGCCGGTAGCAACCCTTTTCGGACACGGTGGTAACACCATGTGCATTTCTCAGCTGTGTGGGTTTTAGGGTTAATAAAACGAACGGAGTACGGACAGGCCTGGACGCAGTAGGAACAGCCTACACACCGGTCTTTGTCCACCAGGATAAAGCCGTCTTCTGTTTTGTATGTTGCGCCAACAGGGCAAACCTGGGTACAGGACGGCTTTTCACACATGTTACAGAGTTTAGGCACAAAAAAAGTGTCACGGGTAGGGTTGGGAAGACCTGATCGTGGAGTGGTATATCCACCAAGGCCGCCGTCAGGTGAATCAACATACACGTTGTCGTGATCGTCGATAACATACCGCTCAACCCAGGTCCTGTAATGCCCGTCCGGTACGTCGTATTCAGCCTTGTCGGCAATACAACATGAGCCGCAGCCAATACAGGCTGTGACATCTACCACAAAGGCAAATCGTTTTTGGGTAAAAACCGAGTCCTCTGCCCTCATGCCGGGGATCTGCTCTGCTATTTCTCTGGCTGATGCGGGGAGTACTAAAAGAAGAGAGCCGGCAATGGTGCCGCCCAATACCTTTTTTATAAAACCTCGCCTATCTTGACTGATTTCTTTTTGTATTTCGTCTCGTGTCATTGTTACTTCGCCTCCGCTATACCCATCATTTCTTTTGCCTGCTTAACCCAGAGAAGTGGGTCGTGAACCATATGACACTGATTGCAGTTGTGGGTAATTCGAACCTTTTTCTGCTCTAGATGTTCTGGCATACCAATGACCTTTATTGACTCACGGGGTCTTGCCTGAATGATTTTATTGTGACATCTCAAACAGAGTGTTGTGATTTCTGCATCACGTTTCACAGGGAGCGTCCCTATCTTTTTGCCATCCTTAATGTGGTTGCCGTATGGACCGTGGCAGATTTCACAGGATACAGTTTGATGGACACCCTTCTTGTGAATCTTGCGAATAGGTTTGTGGCAGTCGAAGCAGGCTTCGTTGGATTGCAGCTTAACAGGGACATTTCTTTGGTCTTCAATATCAGTACCTCGATAATGACCGTATTGTCCCATGCTCTCTGGGATAAAAAACTGTCGACCGAAAAATGCAGCTACTCCAAAGATCACAAACGCGATAATCAGTTTGATGAGGTGGGAGTTGTATTTGGATTTCGACTCCTTGTGCACGTAATCCTCCTTAAAATTTTTCTTTTGGCTGTGTTGTCATCGTAATAAAAGGGAGACCGGGCAGCCTTCCAAGCGACACAACCAGACTGCAGCGTTATTCCGTTCATCAGGGTTAGATACTATCTGATCGAAATAGCAAGTTTGGTTCCAGTTTAGCCTCTGTTGTGATGTCAGTAACTTACACTGCTGGGATTGTGTGGTTGTTACCTTGGGGTAACGGAGTGAGAGGAGGCGTGTTACCTGCAGGTAACAAGAATTGTTTTAAGGTTCTTTTGGGTAGAGCTTCTATGCTGCCATTCCATTTCTATACAATTCGTAAGAAATAGGTGTGTCTACCTTTACAGGAAACATCATACCTCTGTCATGCAATAGACAGTTTACTTCATACAGTGCAAAGCTGAAATTCGGTAACATATTGATAATAAATTGTTATCTTGTGTCTAGCCTAACGAGATACTCTTCTGTGTAAATACACGATGTAAACGTGATATCCTGTTAACTTGGTAGTAAGATTGTCGTGTTGTAGCATATAAAAAAGGAAAACAGAGAATAATTCGTTTCTAAACTAGAAACGAAGTTGGTCTTTACAAAATGTTCCACCGAAATTTATCACATTTAGCAGTTCTACAGAAGGCAAGTAAAAAACCAAACTAAGAAAAGGAACAGAAAATGTCTTGGAAAGTATTATTAGCACTTTGTACTAGTTGTATTTTTAGTTTTTCTGCCTGTACTCAAACCAGTATGAATGGTACTTCAGCTCATATAAAACCTGATGCAGCAGTCCTCGCTATGACCAATGAGTTATCTGAACTGTACACAGGTACTCTTCAGGGGAAAAATTTGATGAATGGATATGGTGTTAAATTTACATATACTTTAGATCAAACTTTTAAAGTACGGGTTGACCTTCCCCAAAAAACAAAGAATGTTGCAGGGGAATGGAAAATTGAAAACAATCAGCTTTGTAGAAAACCTGAAAATTACGGTTGGCAGTGCTACGATGTCGCCAAACAGGGTGATTATATCTTAGAAACTATGGAGGGTAAGACCACTCCAAAGTACAAGCTTAAGAAAAAATACAATTAGCACTTTCAAGAATGGAAAAGGCTCTTTAACAAAGAGTCTTATTGTCAAAGTATAATATAAATATTTGGTTAACAAACGGGTCAACTCGGTCTCACTAAGGCTCGCCGGTTACCCTGCACGTTACTATAGCCACTTCGAAGCTCTCTTGTTCCTGTGTCTAAAAGCCTGGGGTTAAATCATGTTTTGCCTTATATTCGTCTGTTCTGATGGGAAACTATATCATAGAAAACGTTACTTTGGGCTTTATGCCCGCTCATGAGCAATTTGATCTCAGGCAAGATATGAGCGTATCTGTTCTATAAGAAGGTTTTGTTGTTTTTGAGCTTTTACCATTAGCTCCTGTAATCTGGGCTTGTTTTCATTTTGAGCTGCCAGTTCCATTTCGCTGCAGAGTAGATGGAGTTGTTGCGCACAGATATTAGCGCTGGTGCCTTTGAGTCTATGGGCTGATTTTCGACTTGTTTCGAAGTCCTCACTTGTTATTGAGTTTTCCAGATCCTGCAACTGCTCTTGCATATCTGTTATAAAGGTATTGAGTATATTATGAGCAAAATCGATATCTCCCTGCAGTTTTTCAATAAAGTAGTCGTAATCCAGGATCTCTACTTCAGAAATATTTTGTCTTGGTGAATTGTGGTCTGGAGGTTCTGCTGTTTCGTTTTTAACAGATACTTCTGGTTCTATTTGCTCTTCTCTTTTATCAAGTACCCTTCTCACTTCTCTATCCAGAACGGCAGGGTCAATGGGTTTACCCACATAGCCATTCATGCCGCAGGAGATGAATTTTTCCTTTTCCTCCTTCATCACATGGGCTGTTATTGCAATTATTCCAACAGATTTATTCAGGATATTTGCCTCTTGTGATCGGATTTTCATGGTTGCCTTAACACCGTCAAGGCGAGGCATCTGGATATCCATAAGGACAAGATCATACCACTCCTGCTCCAGTGCTCTGATTGCTTCTATTCCGTCGTTCACCAGACTCAGTTGAGTATAGCCGAGGTTATTCATGATTCCTGCAAGAACCTGCTGGTTGATAGGGTTATCCTCGGCAATTAATATTTTTAACTTTTCACCAGGAGTAGGTGCTGATTGGGAGGAGTTGTTGTCAGCATGGTCTAGCTTTTTCTCAGAATTCCTGTCATAGCGTGATCTGATTATATCGGTTAATCCTCTGAATTTTATTGGTTTTTGGAGAGTAACTAGAGAATGTTTTTCAATAATGGTTTTTATCGATGAAAGTTGTTTAAATGTTGACATGGCTACTATCTGCGTGCCAGTATCGGCAGACTCTTTCCTGAGAGTCGTGAGAAGAGAATCAAGATCTTCTCCTGCTGCCTCAATATCCATAAAGATCAGATCAATTGGGGATGATGTCTCCTTCTGGGGGCGGAGGATATCCAGGATAGCAGTATAATCATCGGAAAGTCGAACAGTAGCACCCCAGCTATGTAATCTCTCTGATATGAGCGTCTGTAGACTCCTGTTCGGCTCGAAAATTACGATCTGGTGACCTTGCGGAATTCTTATTTGCTTAGCGGCCCTATGGGGTGCAGGAGCCCTCAAAAAGGAACAGGTAAACCAGAAAAGTGAGCCGGCACCCGCGATACTTTCTACCCCAATCTTGCCGCCGTGAAGTTCAACCAGTCCTTTAGAAATAGCAAGCCCCAGTCCTGTTCCCCCATATTTTCTTGTCGTAGAGTTATCAGCTTGAGAAAAGCTCTCAAAGAGCTGGAGTTGCTTTTCAGCAGGAATCCCTATCCCTGTATCTTTCACGCGGAATTTCAGCAGCATTTCGTTTTCCGATTGAGATTGGAGCTCAGCGGATATGTATATCTCTCCCTTCTTGGTAAATTTGATTGCATTGCCAACGAGGTTAAGCAATATCTGCCGCAACCGGCCAGGATCACCCATGAGTTGAGTTGGTATATCAGGAGGTACGGAGCAGATCAATTCAAGATCGTGGTCATCTACACTAAGACTCACCAGACCAAGCAAACTATCGAGTAACTCAAGGAGGTTGAAACTGACTCGTTCTAACTCCATCTTGCCGACTTCAATCTTGGAAAAATCTAGAATATCTTCAATCACTGTACGAAGGGAACTACTGCTCGCCTCAAGATTTTCAATGTAGTGTGCCTGCACCTGACTGAGTTTGGTATCCCTGAGCAGGGAAGAGATGCCAATGACCCCGTTGAGTGGTGTTCTGATTTCATGGCTCATGTTGGCAAGGAATTCACTTTTTGCGCTGCTTGCTTTTTCTGCCTGTTCTTTTGCTATTTCAAGTTCCGTAGTTCTCTCTTTAATGAGTTCCTCAAGCTGTTCCTGGTCTCGATCAAGCTCCTCTCTGTTTCGCTGCAGTTTCTCTGACATATCGTTAAAGGCCCGGGTAATTTCACCGATCTCGTCATCTGAATTAATTGAAACTGTTTCTCCAAGAGCTCCTTCTTCCAGTAAATGCATACCATTTCTAAGAGATTTCAGTGGACCAATTATCGATTTGGAAAGAAAAAAATTGAGGAGAACCAGGATGGTGACAGTGGCAATGAGGATAATGAAGCCGGAGATGAGAAAGATATTTCTGTTCTCACGAATAATATGCTGCAGGTCATAGTATATGACGATGTGGCCAATTGTTTCTCCGATGACTTCTATCTTGTTGGAGTAAACGGCAATTGAATTTGCTTGTTCAGCAAGCAGACTAAACTGTGGCTCGGCCAGAATTTCAGGGCCAATGGTATCACTTAATCCACTGTCGCTGCCGGAACAATATTTGCCAGGGTTTTTCTCAATCAAGAGGCAGACAAGCTGGATGTCTTCAACAGTGTTTTTAATATCATCAAGGGAACTTTTCAGAGCCAGCTCATGGTTGGCAAAAAGCTCGTTAGCCAGATCATTCTGTTTCTGTTTAAACAGTGTGTCGAGTAGAAGTTCTGTAATAGAAAGCTGATTATTAAAGCGGTTTTTATTGATAAAGTGCTGTGCCGCAATACTTCCAATAGCAATACAGACAAATGCAATGATGGTAACAAGGTTGATTTTTGAGGAGAGGCTGTCTAATCGTAATTTCATGGGCTCCAGGCAGTTTCCGACAGCGAGGGTGACACACATTCTAAATGGGAGGATCTCCCATCCGTAATCTTATTTATGCAGGCACCTTTTAGGGCATCCCCAGTCTGATCAAAACGTATTACCCCTGTTAATCCTTCATAGTTTTGAATGTTGTGGATGGTATTCCTGATGTCTGATCTCGCGGTTGTCGGAGAGTTTTTGATAGCTTCTGCGGCCAGCATCACAGCATCAAAGGCCAGTGCAGTTGGCGCCATGATACGATTTTTCCCACTATAGCTTTTAATAAACCATTGCCACTTTTTGGGTGTTTTGCAGGGAGCCCAGTGATTGATATAATATCCCTCGCTAATTGTGTCGCCCCCTCCAGTGTAAAAACTTTCGGCCACCCAGCCATCAGTTCCAACTGGAATTGCGGCTATACCAGCTTCGCGCAACTGTTTGGCGATATGGCCACTTTCATCGTGGCCTGAGAGAAAAGCTATATCAGCTTTCAATGTTTGTGTCTGTTGCAATTTTGCTTGAAATTCCCCATCTACCGTTTTGTACTCCACGATATCAACTATTTCACCCCCAAGCTCAGTGTAGGTATGTTTAAAAGTTTTCGATAAATTAAGGCTGAAGTCACTGGCAATATCGGTGAAAATCAGTGCTGTTTTTGATGGAAGATTCAGGTAGGCAAATGTTGCAATGGCCTTCCCTTGAAAATCATCAGTATAGCAGATTCGAAAAATGTTATCTCCGATCCTGGTAAGAGAGGGAATGGTTGAGATGGGAGAAATCATTGGGATACCATTTTTTTCGGCTACTCGGGCAATGGAGAGAGAATGTGAACTCCAGCTGGCCCCTATGATAACAGAGACATTTTGCTCCACAGCCTTCATTGCTGCCAGATGAGAGCCAATGGGGGTACTCTCATTATCAAAAAAAATGATTTCAATGTCTCTTTTTGAGTTTTGCTCTTCCTCTATTTTGGCAATTTCTTTCATGGCCAGCTTAACTCCCCGAATCGCTGGATCATTGGACGCTCGTGCTTTACCTGATAACGCAAATATAGCTCCAATCTTTACAACTTCAGCTTGGGAGATAGTAGAACAAAAGAAGAAAAGGGTGATGGTGAAGGATGATATAAAAAAGTTTCTCATGGTGATACCACCTTTCCAAAGACTCTTTTACTGTTTTGAAATTCAATGATTATCGTCGCCTTATCAATCGGGTCGCCATTATGGTCAAATTGAATGTGGCCGGTTGCACCGAGGTGATCAGTTTCCGCAAGTGTCTCACGGATTTTTACAGGTTCAGCTGAACCAGCTTTTGTAATTGCCTGTGCGAGAATCATTACCGCATCATAGGCCAGAGGACTACTCATGTTCTGAATGGGTTTTCCAAACTTCTCCTGATAGAGCTGCTGCAGCTTTTTGCTTTCAGGAAAAGGTACCTCGGGGTGCCAGGGTGCTGATTGAAAATTGCCATTGATATGATCCTGGGCAACGTTTTCAATCTCATCCCAGGCATCGCCCCCAAGAAAAATAGTTTTCAGGTTCATTTTTCTGGACTGTTTGATGAAAAGACCACTATCTCTTGTATAGCCAGGTATATATATCACATCAGGTTTCATGGACTCAATTGACTCTATGGCCGATGAAAAGTCGGTGGCTGAACCGCGATAACTCATATTTTTCTGAATTCTACCTCCCATAGACATGAAGGAGGAGCTGAAATAGTTCGCCAGGGTGGTGCTGTAGTCTTCGTCTATATTTGTCACCACGACCGCTTTTCTGGCTTTGAGCTCGTCATAGGCAAATCTGGCCATAGCACGCCCCTGAAAGGAATCGATAAAGCATGCTCGGAAAACATAATTCCTTTCTTTTGTTACCTCAGGGTTAGTTGAACCCGGAGAAATCATCGGGATTTTTGCCTTTTGAAGGATAGATGCCATCGCAAGAGAGTGAGAACTCCAGTGAGCTCCAATCACTGCGCAGACGTTCTCTTTAACCAGCTGATTTGCAGCAATAGAAGAGCCGATAGGGCTGCTGTTGTTGTCGATAACCATCAGTTGAAGCGGTCTGCCGAGGAGGCCACCCTTGCTGTTAAGCTCCTCTATCGCCAGCTCCGTCATCTCCAGCATTGGCCGATTATGAGGGGCTGCAATACCAGTTGTTGAGAAAACCGCACCTATGCGAATTGGCTCAGAACCAATGAGCAAAGAAGGAAAGAGGCAGGTAGAAAAGAACAGTAGAACCCCAAATATTCCTCTAAACCTCAAATTTTTTGTCTTTGTAGTTTTGCAGATTGTTAAGTTCATGCAGAAAATCATCAAATAGTCTTGAGTGAAGAAACATTTATGACACTACATCTTTAGTGCAAAAAAATTGTTAGGAGCAACGGGGGGAAATTATTGGTATCAGGTACGTTGTGACAACCATAAATCATTGCCGTTCTTCCTATATAACTAATCGAATTAGGTTACATTCTCATTATACATTGTACAATCCCTCAGGGCAAATTTTCCGAGGATCGGCTGAGTCTTAAGAGAAACATCTCAAAATAGCAAAAAACACAACCTTTACTGAAAGCCTAACAATAATACTGTTTTTATTGAAAATCGGGGAGAGCTCTTGATCTACTACCGATCAATATATCAATAGAGGTTCTCTGATTGGTGGTGAATATGAATGGAAATGGGAGGGTGACTGTCTCTTTTAAGAGACAGTTTGTCAGCAGGCAGGTTTGCGAAATCCAAATGGTTTAGGCAGTTTTTCACCTTGAGCCATTTTATCCGCCTCATCTTCGGTGTTGAGGTAGGTCACGCCAACATTTAAAATCTTCTCGTCCTTATTGATACGGTCGATGATAGTTTCCATATCTTCAGAACTTTTGGTATCAAGCACAGCTACAATGTTTGCCTTTTCGTCAGCTCCGTGCACTTCAACTTCAGGAATCTGTTGTAAGCTTGCGAGAACTGCATCTATATTTTCGGGGGTGCTGGTAATGATGATTCCACTGATAGGCATGAATTGAACTCCGCAATACTACAATTAATAAAGAATAATGAAGCCGACAATGATCTGTCGGCTTCTGAGTGTACGAGGGTAAAAAACAACCCTGCGCCGGTGTTTAGATAAATACCGGCGCTAAAGGTCTATACAATATAAGGCCTCAGTGGCTGCGGACCAGATGCTCTTTTAACCTGCACTGCACAGATCTTAAATTCAGGCTCTTTTGAACCCGGATCGATGGCATCCTTGGTCACCTTATTGATCATACGATCTTTGTGCTGGTCATGCCAGTAGGCAAAGACCATTCCTTCAATAGGTCCTTCGTAGACCTTGGCGGGCAGGAGATTTACACCCCTTCGTGATTTAATCTCTACCATATCTCCAGGCTTAATCCCCAGGCGTTCCGCATCTTTGGGGTTAATCTCCACATAAGCGTATGGATTAGCTCGAAGAAGCTCCGGAATCCTACCGGTCATAGACATGGTGTGCCAATGGTCGACAATTCTACCTGTTGAAAGATAGAAAGGGTACTCCGCATCTGGAATCTCATCCGGGTCAGCCTGGTCTCTATGCCAAATCCACAGAGTGCGATCTGCATGGGCCGGACCGTAGAACTGGTAGGGAAGGTCATTTTTAGATTCGCTATCAGCCATGGGATCCCGACCTTTAACAAACTTCTTTACAGTACCACCGGTAAGAGCAAATTCAGTGGTTGGTGCTGGCCACTGAACACCATCGGCCATGGATTCTAAAACCTCATAGGTCGCCCCGCGAAGATCGTTATCCCGGTGGGCGGTGAGTTTTTGACTGTACTCATCCCAGATAGCCTTTGGCAGGTCGTATCCTTCCTCAAGACCTTCAAATGGCTTGATACATTGGGTAATGACAGGATCATTCAATTTTTCAGCAAGCTTTCTTGCCCATTCTCGAATAATCCACACTTCAGGCTTTGCCTCACCTGGGGAATCGATGGCCTTTTTGGTGATTTGCGAACGACGCTCTGTACAACCATAGACTCCGGTCTTTTCAAAGTGAAAGGAGGTGGGCAGAATAAGGTTCGCTTTCTGTGTTGTCAGGGTTTGAAAGATATCGGTGACCACCATGAAGACATCTTCTCTGTCCATTCCCTTGTTGTATAGGTTACAGTTTGGAAGACTCTGTACAGGGCTCGTGCAGTTAATCCAGATTGCTTTGACCTTTGCCTCGTTGACTGCAGAGAACATAGCCATGGTGTGAAGACCTGGTTTTGGCGGGATTCGACCGGCTGGAACACCCCAGGCAGCTTCTACCTGGTTGCGCAGTTTTTCTTTTACTACCAGGCGGTGGCCAGGCAGAATGTGACAGAGACCACCACCTTCACGGACACCACCGCAGGCGTTAGGTTGGCCGGTAAGAGAAAGGCTGTCTGCACCGTCTTTCATGAGTTGGCCTGTAAGAATATGGAGGTTATTCATCAGGTTATTAGCCCAAACCCCTTGCTTACGCTGGTTAAGGCCCATACACCAGAGACTGACAGTACCTTTAGAGGTTGCGAACCAGCGCGCGATAGTGCGAACATCTTCTGCAGTAAAGGAGCCACCACAGGTCTTTACTACGGACTCAGGTGTATATTTGGCGACATGGGCTTTAAAATCCTCAAAGGATGTAGCTTCTTTTTTACCCTTTCTAAAGGTCGCGTAATTTTTAAGGAACTCTTCATCGTAGAGCTTTTCTTCAATGATAACGTTGGCCATTGCATTGAGAAGGCCGAGGTCGGTTCCTGGTTTAAACTGCAGATGCTTGTCAGCAATTCTTGAAGTCTGGGAGATACGGGGATCAATATTGATAACTTTAACGGTATCAGGATTGTCGAGCTTACGACGCATGATTCGTCTAAAGAGAACCGGATGGGCTTCAGCAGTGTTTGAGCCAACAATGAAAAAGCAGTGTGCCTTTTCAAGATCAGAATATCCACCGATGGGCTCATCGGCACCAAAGGAGGTGAGGTACCCACCAACAGCTGAAGCCATGCAGAGACGGGGATTGCCTTCTACATTATTTGATTGCAGGCCGCCGCGCATGATTTTTTGGAAGAAATAGGTCTCTTCAGTCTGAGCCTGACCTGAACCATAATAGGCAACTGCCTCTCCGCCACCTTCCTTATGGGCTTTGGCAAATTCGGTTGCAGCAATATCAAGAGCCTTATCCCATGAAATTTCCTGGAATTTGTCGGTCTTCTTTTTACGATAGAGGGGTTTTGTCAATCGATCTGGATGACGCATACATTTCCAGAAATGCATACCCTTCATACATACATAACCATAATTTGTACGAGAATCTGCAACTCCTCTAATTCCCATTGGGGTACCATCTTTGACGCCTAGTTCTACTCTGCAGCCGACTCCGCAAAGCCTGCAACTGCCACGGTGCCATTCAATACCTTCGTTGGCGCGGGCTATGTTGAGTTTGTCGATGGGCAGACTCATGCCCACATAGGACGCAGCTGACAGAGCTGCTGCTTTTTTGATAAAGTCTCGTCTTGTTTGTGCCATTATATTCTCCTTTATATCTATAGTCGTGTGATTATTTTTCAGCTTTAAATACATGGGGCACATGACAATCCCAGCAAGCTTTATCTTCGGCTTTGGCACACTTCTCAAGCTGGTCTACATGACAGACAGCACAGTCAGATTTGGTTGGGGTGACTTTAAATGTTTCGAAGGTTCCATGACACTGGTAACACTTTACCATCGCTATTCCATGGGATGACTTGAACCACTGGCTTTCAACTTCCGGGGTTGCTTCTTTGTGACAGTCTGAACATGCAATGTACATTTCCTGCTCAGATAGTTCCGGATGCACCGCCTGTTCAGTATTCTCCGCTATTGCGGCGACAGACATTATGAGTAGTGCCATCATTGATAGTGTTGCGCTGATCCAACGAAGACCTTTTTGTTTTTTCACCCTCTACCTCCTTGTTGTGGTTTAAAATAAAACTATTTTTTCTAAAGATTGATTTGTGCGTAAGCTTAATTATGTAGACTGTAACTAAGCAAACTCTGTGCCATGGAAATTGTTACGTAATAATGAAGATATTTTGTCAGGAAGCCCTTTTGTGTTACCGTATGGTTACGTTTGACGGTGGCTGGTGTTACCGTACGGTTACTCTTTGCTGCTGAGGAGATACTATTGAAGGAAGTGAAACGGTGTACAAACAGATACTGGTTCTTGTTCTCGCAACAGCTTAGCGGCTTTGCCACTACGGTGTAATTCATTTATAGTTGCTGGTGTGGGGTGGTGTGAATATTGCGACCAATGTTTAATATGCCGCAAATGCTGTGCCCGCAAAGCCTGTGGAATCAGGTATGAAAACAGTTTAACCCTAGGATTTATTTATGGCTCGTTTCTTTACAACGTCTGTCTCGCTTAGAACGAAATTTATCATTTTTATCGGAGCGATCATATCTGCCTTCTATTTTTATATGCTCCACCGTACTGCTGTTTTTGATCAGGCCATGATTTTAAAACAGGCTGAGCAGCAGGCGCGGATGTTGTACCAGCAAATCCTTCTCACCAGGCAGTGGGCATCAGATCATAATGGTCTTTTTATCTTAAAGCGTAAAGGGGTCGAGGCAAACCCTTACCTCGACCTGCCCACAGTAACAGATGTTGAAGGACATACATATTATTTGCGCAATCCGGCAATGATTACCCGTGAGCTCTCAGCGTATGCGAAAAGAGACGGCTTAGGTTTTTTTCGGGTGACGAGTTTGCACCCCGTCAATCCAAATAATGTTCCCGATGAATTTGAAAAAAGAGCTCTTGAAGAATTCAATGCTGGAGCAAGCGAAGTTATGAGGACCACCATCACTGAAGAGGGGAGGGTTGTCCGTTTTATCTCGCCACTTAAGGTGACTTCGTCCTGTCTTACCTGTCATTCAAGACACGGATACAAGGAGGGGGATATCAGAGGGGGGCTGTCTATAACCATTCCAATCGACTGGGCCCATGAACTCATTGAGCGTAATATTCACTCTCTTATCTTTACAGGTATTGCCAGTATCCTTTTTGTGACTGGAGCCCTGTTTTTAATGTTTGAGTCGCTCATTGTTCACAGAATACATAGGCTTTCAGAAGCAATGGATGCATTTCCAGAGGATTTGCCGGATCAGAAAATGCTGCCCTCCGTTTTTAACGACGAGCTCGATGTAGTGGGCGAGAATTTTATTGTGTTTTGTGATCGTTTGAAAAGGTCCCAGGCTGATCTGTTGAAAACCAAGGCCCAGTCATTCCAAAACGAAAAAATGTCTTCTCTTGGAATCCTTACGGCGGGTATTGCCCATGAGGTGAATAACCCACTTGGGGGCATGCTGAACTGTGTAAAATCCATGCGGGAAAATCCAGAAGATGTTGAGCTGACCGAGCGGTACCTGCCGCTGCTGGATAAAGGCCTCAGACAGATCGAAACGGTGATGCGTCAGCTCCTCAATTTTGGAAGAACCGAGCCACTCAATAGCAGCAATGTTGACCTAAAGCAATTGTTTGAGGAGTGTATTGTTTTATTATCCTACAAGTTGGGCGGCATTAACCTTTCAACCGATATTGCCATGGAGAGAGACTATTTCCTTGATATAGAGGCGTGCAAGCAGATCATTATTAATATTGGTCTGAATGCCATTCAGGCCATGCCGGGAGGA
Organism: Desulforhopalus glucosivorans; assembly: GCF_054397165.1. Classification (NCBI taxonomy): domain Bacteria; kingdom Pseudomonadati; phylum Thermodesulfobacteriota; class Desulfobulbia; order Desulfobulbales; family Desulfocapsaceae; genus Desulforhopalus; species Desulforhopalus glucosivorans. The sequence continues at coordinate 3,755,586 of NZ_AP044854.1, read as the reverse complement.
GGTGATCTCTATATCAGCTGTTATGAACTCGGTGGGGAACTGGTGATGCAGTTTCAGGATACGGGCTCCGGTATTAAAAAAGAAAATCTACCCCATATTTTTGATCCTTTTTTTACCACAAAAGATGTGGGTGAGGGGACTGGTCTCGGCTTAGCAGTTACCTACTCCCTTGTACAGCGGATGAATGGCAAGATTATTGTGGATAGTGAGGTCGATCAGGGAACAACCTTTAAAATACAGATTCCTGTGAATAGGCCCGAGGGCACATAGACAGGTGTAGAGTAACCTTTATAAGAGACAACAATGTCGAGAATTCTTCTAGCTGAAGACGATGAGATCATGAGAATCTCAGTCAGTGACAGTCTGAAAAAACAGGGATGGGTGGTTGAGGAAGCTGAAGACGGACTTAAGGCGATGGAGCTTTTTGAGCGTCATCAGTACAACCTGATAATTTCTGATATCCGTATGCCCGGGATGGATGGCCTCACCCTGCTTAGAAGGGTGAGACAACAGAGCCCTGAGACCGCCATTGTAATAATGACTGCCTATGGTTCTGTTGATGCGGCCATTGACTGTCTGCGTCAGGGGGCCACAGATTATGTGCTGAAACCATTTGATATGGATGATCTCATCATTCGGATATCGAGGATTCTTGAGACTCAGGAGGTGAAGGCCAAGTGTGAGGTTCTGGAGGCCACCTGCGAGCGTGATATGGGATATACTTTGTATGGCTCAAGCCCTGCAATGCAACAGGTATATTCGTTGATTGATCAGGCGGCTCCCAGCAGCAGCACCATACTTATTACAGGAGAGTCTGGTACCGGGAAGGAGCTTGCTGCCAGATCAATCCATAAAGCCAGTGAAAGAAGAAACAAACCATTTATTTCAATTAACTGTGCAGCCATCCCCGATGGTTTGATGGAGTCCGAATTTTTTGGTCATGAACGTGGAGCCTTCACAGGAGCAGACCATTCCCGCAAAGGTAAGTTTGAACTTGCGGATCATGGAACTCTTCTGCTTGACGAACTTGGAGATCTTCCTGGCCCCTTGCAGGCAAAGCTGCTACGTGTCCTTCAAGAGAGTCAGCTGGAAAGAGTCGGCGGATCAAAAACAATTTCTGTTGATGTGAGAATTTTGGCCTGCACCTCAAAGGATCTACAGCGTGAGGTGGAGGAGGGGCGATTTCGCCAGGACTTATTATATCGCCTGCAGGTTATTCCACTTAAGATGCCACCTCTTCGAGAACATAAGGAGGATATTGATGAACTCTGCCAAGTGTTCCTGCGAGAGTTTAATCTTATCCATGGCAGACATGTTCAGATAGAGGCAGAGGCCGTAAATGCATTAGAGCAATATGACTTCCCGGGAAATGCCAGGGAGTTGAAGAATTTGGTTGAAAGGGCCTTTGTGCTCTGTCGTGGTGACGTGATTGGGCCGGGCGATTTCCCTTTGGATATAAACTGTCAAATGCAGGAAGAACCCACAACTTTTAACCTCGCAGATCAGTTGGCCATAACTGAAAAGAGGTGTTTAGAAAAGGCGTTGGCTCATTGTGAAGAGAATAGAACGGAAGCCGCAAAGGTTTTGGGGATTAGTCGTAAAAATCTCTGGGAAAAAATGAAGAACCATAAAATTATTTAAAGAAAATCGGTGGCTCGTGTTGTGCCACCGATTTTTTAGCTGATTTCTACTTCAGATTTCTCATCAGTTTTTGATGAAAATGTTCATGAGAATTCATGCCTACAGGTTAGTAAACGTCTCAAAAAGATCCGCATCCTGCTCAATTTTCATACGGTTACCGATAATTGCCCTGTGGCTCTTTGGAGTCATCTGTGCAAAATTATCCGCAAAAGATCTGAGGTCCTCTGGTTTGGTTGCAATAATCTCTTCGATTCGTTGCTTCTTAAACTCTGGTGTTAACCCGTTGAGATATTCATTGCGCGCTGTGGCACCCTTGCCAGGAGCACTTTGAAGTGGGTCAAAATTACCATATGTTCCGGTGATGAGCTGAGTCATGACTTTTTCAGGGACCTCTAGTTTTGCCACAACGTTAGGCACATCATTATAGGCGTCATAGGTCTTTTTCACCTGTGGGTCACGGTAGCTGACAAATGCCAGGTTGCCGCTGATCTGGCCAAACTGAATAAAACAGCCGTAGGCACCACCCATTTGACGAACTGTATTCCATAAATAGTCCCGGCTGAGGTAGGTTTTGAGCACTTCAAAATGGCCATTATAGCCAACACCATCCTTAAAAAGATTGCCTCCCTGTACAGCAAAGACAACTTCTGCAGCGGTAATAAATGCCTCGTGATTGTCAATTTTAAGCTCAGGAACACTGTGACGGGTGACCTCATCAGTTGCAAGGCTGTCAATTATGCAACGACCTGCTTGTGCAAACTGATCAAGTTCTCTTCGGTCTGCTGTATTTGATAAAATGAGATTGTTTTTGTTAAAAAGGAGTCTGGCCGTTTGTTGTAGACTCTGGATGAATTTTTCTTCTTCCTGGTCGTAGTTATGGGCTAGAACTTTTAAGGCAAGGTAGGCAGTTACTCCGCTAAAAATTTCATTGTACCTGCCGGCGTCACTCAAGTGGGCGAAAACCCGTGAAGCAGGTAGTGAGTAGCCCTCACTCTGCACGGCGTGTTCCGCCCATGCATATTCCCTTGCAACAATTTCTTTAATTCTGCCTCTGTCTGCAAAAGAAACGGAGGAGAAGATCTCGGCCACAAGGGCCAGTGATCTTTCAAGGTAGTCGGGCAAACATTTAAGGTGTAACCAGAAAACAGGTCGAGTTGTCTCACCATTATTTTTTTTGGTATAGCTTGTCAGCGAATAGGAAAGGGATCCTGTGCAGGTGGCGACTTCTTTGGCAAATTGCTGATAGTTCAGTCGTTTGGTTCCGATTTCTGTAATGACAGTTCCAAATAGATCGAGGAGCGGCAGGGACTGGGCGGGTAAACTTGAGATATCAAAGCCAATATCGATATAACTGATATGGTTGGTGGGCAGATCACTTACCAGTACCTGTTGGCCAAACATCTCCACCGGTTCAATTGAGTGGAATGTAATGTCACTTGTCAGATCACCAAGGGAGAGTTGGGGCAGAAGAGACAGGGTCTCCATGCTATTTGGTTCCTGCTGCATTGCCATTAACTCCTGGGTCCTGGCAATTCGCTGCTGTTGTTCTGCCTCTGTTGCATTACTATTTGCTTTTTGCAGGCGTTCCTGTTCCAGCTTTTGGCCCTCAGCCTGTTTCTCCTGATCCGGTTTTAAGGTTACTGTAACCCTTGATGGATTATCGAGCAGGTAGGTCTTGATTAACTCTTCAAAATAGCCTTCCTCGAGAGCCTTATGACGAAGGGAGGCTATAAGCTCTTCACTGCTGAGATACTCCAGTGGATCGGTTCCATATTTCAAGGCCGTCATGGATTTACCAATGATATCAAGACCTCTTTGTGCCTTGGATGACTCTTCCCTGAAGTTGAATTCAAACTTGTTGAGCTCTGATAAAATCAGTTCCTTATCAAGCCCATTCTTTACCATCTCTTGTAAGGCGTCATTGTACAGCTCAAGGAATTTTTCCCTGTGCTCTTCTTCACTGCCAACAAGATAGGTCAGCATCAGTGTTCTATAGGAGGAGGTCGCTAGATACACACCTCCAAAGTCCTTACATACACCGCTTGAAACAATGCTGTTTTTAAGAGGTGACGCATCAGAATTAAAGAGGATGTTGGCAATGATCTGAAAGGCGGTATTCTTCTCACGCTCTGTGACCGTTGCTATGTTGGTTCCAACGGCCAGAAAGGTCTTTTCGCGCAGATCGTCACTGTCCACTGCGTAGGTATCAGTTATAAAGGTAGGTTCCGTTGGTAGGGTGCCATCGGTGATGGTAGCTTTGTCAACGGCCTCGCTGTAACTACCAAAGAACTTAGATTGAAGGAATTCAAGTTCATCTGTAAGCGGTGCGTCTCCATAGAGAAAAAACATTCCGTTAGAAGGGTGATAGTGGTTCTGATGGAAGGTACAGAATTCTTCATAGCTTAAATCAGGAATGTTTTTAGGATCTCCACCTGATTCATGGGCGTAGGTAGAGCCAGGCATCAGTCCTGCGTACACATGATGAAAAATATAACGGATAGGATCAGAAAAGGCCCCTTTCATCTCGTTGTAGACAACGCCCTGGTACTCAAGGGGCGAATCTGCAGACTCCTGATGGTAGTGCCATCCTTCCTGCTCAAAGGTTGATCGTTCTAGGAGAGGATTAAAGACAACATCACAATAAACGTCCATGATATTGAAATACTCTTTGAGGTTTCTTGTGGCAAAGGGGTAGTAGGTGATGTCCCCACCAGTCATTGCGTTTAAGAAAGTTGTAAGCCCCCCCTTATTGATTTCGCCAAAAACATCTTTAATGGGATATTTTTTTGAACCCATGAGCACTGAATGCTCGAGGATATGGGCAACACCGGTAGAATCTGTTGGTATGGTGTTAAAGGCTGCTGAAAATGTTTTATTGCTGTCACTGTTTTTTATGGCGAGAAGCGGACATTTCAGGAGTTTATGTTCAAACAGGTACACATCTGAATTTATATCATTGATAAACTTATGAACTTTAAGGGTGAAACCAGAATATGTTGAGCCTTCGGTAAAAGTCATGAAAAATCCTTCTTCTTTTGAGGTGGATGCTAAATTTTCTTTTCTGAATCGAGAAGCAGGGTCACTGGACCATCATTGATAAGTTCAACCTGCATGTCTGCTTGAAAGGTGCCAGTGACAACCTTAATCCCTTTTTCTTGTACTTCATGGATAAATTGCTGATATAAAGGTTCCGCAATTTGAGGAGGGGCTGCGGTTGAAAAACCGGGCCTTCTCCCTTTACGACAATCTCCATACAGCGTGAATTGTGAGATAATAAGCATTTCCCCCCCAATGTCTGTAAGGGAGTTGTTCATTTTTCCAGAATCATCTTCGAATATGCGCAGATGGACTATTTTTTCTGCCAGCCACTGCAGGTCTTTTGTGCTGTCTTCAGCTTGGATTCCAACTAAGACAACAAGGCCTTCGGCTATTGCTCCTGTGACTATGCCGTCAATACTAACCTGGGCTCTGCTGACTCTTTGAACAACGGTTCTCATATTCTTTTTCCCTTTATCTCTTTTTAATCTCTTTGCTCTTTGGGGTAGTTTTTCTGTGTCCAGCGATGAATAAATATGTTAGGTTGTCTTTCCTTAATCCAAATCCAATAAAAATGAACTTTTAGGGTGCTATAGGGTTTTATAAGGTACTACCCCTGATAAACGGGATAAGTACCTTGTGAATTACTCGAAACAATGAATGTACCTCAACTCATGTTCTCGGAGTCCACGCTACCTGTTTTTTAACAGAAGTTCAGGAGTAAGGCACTAATATGTAGAAATTATTTCAAATTATTAGGAGTGGTGTGATATACTTTTGCAATATGCAGTTTTAACTTTTGGTATTGACCGATAAAAAATGACCCTAATGACAGGTCTTTGCAGGAAATTTTCTAAATCTCTACATCAATACATGCAGGAACGTCTATGATAAAGCAACTTCAAAACCTCATTGTCCAGCTCTCCGGTGAGCTCCCGGGAATCCTCGCCGTGGCGGTTGTAACCGTTGAAGATGGTATGTCAATTGCGGAGGTGAGTCGTAATGATGAAATTGAACCAGCTGTGGCGGCTGCCTATCTCGCATCTATAGTAAAATCAAATTCCAAGGCTATTAATTTGCTGGCAGATGACGAGGTTGTTGATGATATACTTATTACCACAAGTAAATATCATTTTATTATTCGCCATGTGGATGGGGAGCCGTTTTTTGTCTTTCTTATGACAACAAAAGATGAGTGGCTTGGTAAGGCTCGTAAGCTGATTAAAAAGTATGAAGTGGAGTTTACGCAGTTTAGTGGGTTTCTGGAAGAAAACTACAGGCTAACTTGAAAAATTGCTTTATCGGCCAAACTCTTCGTTATGTAAAAGATTTTATCCTCGGAGGTAAGTCTAGACTCCGATATGAGTTATATGCCTGCGGTAAAATTTTTAACATGCCTCGATTTTGCCCCAAAAGCTTAATTTTTCAAGATACCCTACATGTAGGATTTGTGTGTAAGGGTTATGATGATTTGCATCATAACCCTTAAATGTATTAAGTAAAAATTATAGGGACGCAGCTTCCTGAATTTTGGTAGCATTCTTTTTGATACTGATTCTGATCCAGCCAAGATTTGTTTCCTGTTCTGCAACGATGACTAAAAAGGCCTCTTCGCCGACAGGTGCAAACAGGACAGGGCCGTTCTCAAACTCAAACATGGTCATTCGCAGGTCGCCCTGACCTAATTGACTACCCATGGATTCAGCAGATCCAAAGCCAGATGAGGCGATGGCTCCAATCATTTCAGCATCGATATCCGCCCGGGCAAGGCTGTCGAGTAAGAAACCATCACGTCCAACAAGACATGCGGTGTGGACACCTTCAATGTTTGTAAACTCTGCGAGTATTGCCTGAATCTCTGTCATTTCAAATTCCTCATTTAAAGTTGTAGCATCGTCATCTATTTCTATATCTTCGACTGAATCAGCTTCCTCTGGAATAGTCTCCTCTGCTGATTCAAAAACAATATCGTCGTCACTGGTGCCAAAGTTGTCTTCAAGACCCTGGGCAATAAGTTCTTCGGCCTCCTTGAGTTGGGCGGCGATGTCATCGTCTTCAGACCTTTCGTCACTTTTTACTGCCGCCTTAAAGAGGAGTGCCTCAATACTCTTTTCAATACTGACAATCGGCGGTTGAACGCCGTTTATGTTTTGAAGAGAGCCTCCATTGAAGTCTAAAATAGTAAAAAAGGCCTCTTCACCGGTAATGTCACCACACATGGCATGGACGACTGACCCGTCTTTGAAAAAGATCATCCCCTCACTGTTTTTTGTGGTGACCTTGAGGGCCGCTGTTGATCTGGATAACCCGTTGAATTGAACAATGTCAATGAGATCAACGCCATCGACAGTTCCCTGAAATCTTTCGGCGGGATGGAGAATGTCCTCCACAATAGCGCGGACGTCTTTAATATCAAAAGGTTTTTCTATAAAGCGAAGGCTGCCGCTCATCATCGCTTTATTCTCATAGGCGTTGGATGGGTAGGCAGTCATGATAATTACGCCGGTATCAGGAAATTTATTGTTGATTTCAACCAGAAGATCCAGACCGCTGATACCGGGCATGTTGATATCAGTGATGACAAGGTTAACCTCTTTATCACTGAGGACGGCCAGGGCCTCTTCTCCGGATTTTGCTGCGAGGATTTCAACATCCTTCATGCCTTTGTTAAGATTTCTCTGGAGCATCCAGAGCATATCTTCTTCGTCGTCAACAACCAGTACTCGTTTCATAGGTTCACCAGTTTTTTTCAATTGTTATCTCGAGTGTACAAAATATAGGCGACTACGATGGAGTCGCGCCATGGAACATACGCAATCATTAATAACACATAGCAATAGCTGGACCAGTTTGTGAGATAGTGAGTGATTGCTGTTTAACTGCTGCTACCTTGGAATAGTGAAGGTTATAGGGCGAAAGTAAGAAGAAAAAGGCAGTGACAGAACTGGTCAGATACTGGTCAGGTGGTCAAATTCTGGCCACTTACCGGGTGGCGGGAATTTATAATTTATCTCGGAGGGTGGTCCTTGAGATCTCAAGGATTCGGGCAGCTTTAGATTTGTTATTGTTCACCCGGGCAAGAACTTTTTTGATATATTGCCTCTCCATCTCTTTGAGGCTGACAAGTGGTGACCTGTCTTCTGATTTGTCAGGTGTTGTATTACCAAGGCCAGCCATATTGAACCAGCGGCTTTTGTTAAATATCACTTCTCGCTCGATGGTGTTGCGCAGTTCACGTATATTGCCGTCCCAATCGTGCTGCCTCAGGCGGTCAATCCCCTCATGGGTAAAGCCTTCTACTGACCGTTTTAATTCCACAGCAAATTGTTGAAGAAAATGCTCCGCAAGTGCAATGACATCGTTGCCTCGATCGCGAAGCGGAGGTAGCGGGATTGGAATGACATTGAGCCGGTAGTAGAGATCTTCTCTAAATGTTGAGTTATCAATACTTTCATTAAGATCGGCATTGGTCGCTGCGATGATCCGGATATTGACACTAATGTCTTTTACTCCTCCGACCCGGCGAAAAGTTGATTCTTCAATGAGTCGTAGAAGTTTTGGCTGAAGGTCCATGGGGAGGTTGCCAATTTCATCTAAAAACAGTGTGCCGCCTGCTGCAATTTCAACCAAACCTTGCTTATCATGGCTTGCGTCGGTGAAGGCACCCTTATCGTGACCAAATAGTTCAGATTCAATGAGTGAGCCTGAAAGAGTACCGCAGTCGATCTTGACAAAGACTCCATTTTGGGCAGGGCGACTTTCGTGGATGGCTCTGGCCACAAGTTCTTTGCCAGTTCCGGTTTCCCCTGAGATCAGCACAGCTGAATCAACTCCTCCTGCAGTTACAATAGTTTGTTTAATCTTTGACATGGCAGGGCTTGTGCCAATAATTGTTGCAAGGCCTACAGGTGTTTCCGCGAGAGTTGCTTTCTTCTGAGTTATTTGCGCTTGAACTATTCTGTTAAGGGCTGATTTGAATTCCAGCAGATCAAATGGTTTGACTATATAGTCAAGTGCCCCTGCCCGTAGTGCATCAACTGCTGTTTTTGCGTCATTAAGACCTGTTAGGATGACGATTTCTACGTCATTATTGATCTCTTTAATCTCTGGAATAAGTTGAATACCGTTGGTATCAGGTAGGCCGATATCAAGAAAGACCAGATCGATGACCGTTGATTGCAGGATTTCGATGGCGTCTTTTCCTGTGGAGGCGGTGGTTGCAGAGTAGCCTTCCTTTGTGACAACCTTTGAAAGCGCGTATCGCAGATCCTCCTGATCATCTACAATGAGTACAGAGCTCATCTATATTGCCGCCTGGAAGAATATTGTGAAGGTTGAGCCTTTTCCTACAACACTGTTGAGTACAATTTCTGCGTCGTTTTCTTTGAGGGTTCGATAGACGATGGAAAGTCCAAGACCGGCGCCTGATGTTTTTGTGGTGAAAAATGGCTCAAATACCTGATCTACAACATTTTGCGGCATGCCGGATCCGTTGTCTGTGAAGCCGACAACCACATAGGGGACATCAGATAACAGTCCGGGGTAGGCCTTTTTGTATGCTTTTAACTCCTCAAGGCCAATGAGTTTCGCACTGACGTTGATGTGCCCTTGTTGGCGGATAGCATCAACAGCGTTAAGGAAGAGGTTGAGGAAAACCTGCTGTATCTGGTGAGGGTCAGCGATGATGGGTGGTAGCCTATCCCCTATATCCTCTGTTAGGACGATGTTGCTCTTACTCAGTTTATTTTGAATGAGAGGTTTTGTTTCGGCAAGAATTGTTGCCAGTGCAGTCGGGGTTTTGTTTGGTTCTGCGGGTCTTGCGTAGGAGAAAAAGTCACTGAGAAGGATGTTGAGTCTGTCGACCTGGCGAATGATCCTTTGGGAACACTCCAGCTGCTCACTATTGACTCCGGCCTCTTCTTCTATGGACTGGGCCATAATTTTTATACCGGCGAGGGGATTACGGACTTCATGGGCAACAGCGGATGCGATCTCAGCCACTGTGGAGAGGCGGTTCATTTTTTCCATCTCTTTTCGCACGTACTTAAGCTCCGAGATATCCGCCATGGATATAATTACTCCCACCTTATTGTCCCGCGCGTCTTCACGACTGACATTGGAATAACCAATTATTTTATTCTCACCGTCATTATTACGTACAGCTACCTCGCGGTCGAGTTGTTCAGAGCCGGCAGGGAGCACTTCAAGAAGCTTGAGTGCCGATTCATCGTCAAAAATATCTGCAAGATACTGATTATCAAGAGACCGGCTAAATGATCTAAGTATCTTTTCAGCAGCGGTATTACTCTTTATTATTTTCCCTTTAAGATCCGCTACAATAAGCCCATATTTGAGTCCCTGGATAATCGATTCCGAGAACTTTTTCTCTTCTCTTAGACTAATTACAGAATTGCGCAAATCATTAACCAGCTTAATGAGCTGTTGATCCATTTGCTGCGTTTCTATGATTACAGCAAAGATGTTGGCCACAGCCTCTAAAAGGGATTCTACCTCTACAGTTGGAGGCTGCTGGTTGGCGACATAAATAGATAGTACAGCAAGGGTGTAGCCGTCCTTGGTGATTGGAACACAATAGGCGCCAGGGAAAGGATGCGGGTTACGGGCAAAATCGTGCAGCGGAGGCGGAGCAGAGAAATATTGTGGCTTTCCACTTGCAGCAACCTGACCGCAATGGCAGATGCCAATGGGATGGTCTCCACAGGGCATATCTTCAATTGTGGTGAGTCTGTTCGTGATTTTAAGGGTCATGGTTTCTGTAGCATGATCCACCAGAAAAAAAACGGCCCTTTCACCAAGATTGAGGTGTTTTTGTTCGATTATATAGTCTAGAATATTCCGAATTTTGACTTGAAATGGGTGTGGCTTGAGAGCTGCCTGGAGAATATTTATCAGGATATACTGATGGCTCAGACTACCAACGTCTGATTGTGTAAGAGAAAGGTCTTCATGAAAGTCACTGGATTCCATGGTCTGTTACGCATCCTTGTCCTGATTTTTTCTGACAGATTGTCTTATGACTAGATCCAAATAATACATTGAAGTTTATGGGAAAAACAAGAACTATAGCGATAGTTCAAAAGATTTTATAAAAATTGGGCTGTTTGTTGGGCAATTTATCAATTCATTCCGTAATATTTCATTCCTGTGATGTTGCTTTTGGTTATTATTGGTCATTTTAAGGGTTGTATTCGTGTACTCATGGAAAAATTTACGGCTATTGAGTACCTCAGTTTTGTGACTATTTTCTGGTCTTAAAGGAGAGTATGGCAAAAATGAACGAAATACAGCGAAACAAATTTCTAACGACCAAGGAAGTGGCAAAGCTACTCCATGTTAACGATAAAATGGTCTATTCCCTTGTCAACGACAAGGGTTTACCCGCAACAAAGGTGACCGGGAAGTGGCTTTTCCCAAGGCGACTTGTTGAAGACTGGCTTGAAACCCATATCCTTAACTATAAAAAGCCCGGGTTTGGTAATCTTGGTGATGAGGGGGTCTTACTGCTTGCGGGTAGCGATGACCTGCTTTTTCAACGGGCCTTGTCGCTACTCCATCAAAAAGATCCGGGAATGGTTGGTTTTTTTGCAAATCTCGGTAGTATGGGGGGGCTCAAAAGCCTTAGACGCGGTTTGTGTCATATAGGTGTTTGTCATCTGCTCCAAGATGACAATGAAGAGTATAATTTTGATTTTGCTGACCAGGAGCTTGATAAGGCGCCTGTGTTTGTCAATTTTAGTCGTAGACAGCAAGGATTATTAGTACCCAAAGGTAACCCGAAAGGGGTGACTGGTGTGGCCGATTTGGCTCGAAATGATATTCGTATCATCAACCGTCCCCTGGGAACAGGGACCAGGTTACTACTCGATTATGAAATTGCTAAATCTGAAATTTCTGCCAGTCAGGTCTCAGGTTATGAGCGTGAAGCGTCCAAACATCTGGATGCGGGGCTTGAGGTCCTCTCAGGTCGAGTGGATGTTGCGCCGGGGATTCGTTCAGTAGCAGGGGTGCTTGGATTAGGTTTTGTACCTCTTAGATGGGAACGGTTTGATCTTTTGATTCTTCGCGAACGTTTTTTTGAGAGAGGTATTCAGAATTTTATCGGTTTGCTCCATGAAAAAGAGTTTCGCGATCTTGCTGCGAGTTTTGAGGGATACGATGTATCATTATGTGGAAAAATGCTTTTTCCAGACAATTTTAATCAGGAGGAATAGTACATGTTGAAAAAAGTAAGTGTTTGGGTAGCGGCACTCTGTGTTGTGTTTGCTATGCAGTCCGGAGCGACTGCATCGGATAAGGTTTTGAAAATGTCCACCACCACCAGTACCCAGTCTTCAGGATTGTTGGATTTACTCTTACCTGAATTTAAAGCCGATACCGGTGTTGAAGTAAAGGTTATCGCTAAAGGAACCGGTGCTGCTATCCGTGATGGTCAGGATGGTAATGTTGATGTTATTTTTGTTCACGCAAAAGGCCGTGAAGAAAAGTTTGTTGCCGATGGCTTTGGTACCAAAAGATACGCTGTTATGCACAATGATTTTGTAATCCTTGGGCCATCCGCTGATCCTGCTAAAATTAAAGGATCTTCAGATGCAGCGGCTGCGCTTGCGAAAATCGCAGGTGTAAAGGCAACATTTGTATCACGCGGTGATGATAGTGGTACCCACACCAAGGAGCAGTATCTTTGGGGGCAGTCAGGTGTTGAGCTCGTTGAGCAGACCCAGACAATTGTAAAAAAAGGTAAGAAAAAAGAAGTGAGCTCCAAGGTTCCTGCTGATTCAGACGCATGGTATCGTTCAATTGGCCAGGGAATGGGGAAGACCATAACCTATGCTGAAGAAAAGCAGGCGTACACCATGAGTGATCGTGGTACCTACATCAAGTTTAAATATGGCAAAACTCCTGCGGTTGATCTTGATATTGTAACTGAAGGCGGAGCAGATCTTGCCAACCCATACGGCATCATCCCTGTAAATCCTGCCAAACACCCACATGTACAAAATGATCTGGCTATGCAGTTTGTAGAGTGGATCATCTCCGAGAAAGGTCAAAAGATGATTGAAGAGTATCGTCTTGAGGACCAGCAACTCTTTTACCCGGATGCAAAATAGTTTCTGGCAAAGAGTAGAATAAGGTCTTAAACTACGGGAAGGTGATTATTCATCTTCCCGTAGTTTTTATGTTGTTATGATTCTTTTCTCCCCAGTTATGGCTCATGGATCTTCTTTTTGATAGCGTAGCGTCCGCCTTTGTTCTGTTCATGTCCTTTGATCCGGAACTGATTGAGATTGTTCTTGTCTCACTTAATGTCAGTTTCTTTGCAACTCTTATAGCCTCACTTGTTGGTATTCCTGGTGGTTTCGTTATCGCTTTCTCAACGTTTCCCGGTAAACGGCTGGTGCTCACCTGCCTCAATACCCTCCTTGCTCTACCCACCGTTGTCATTGGTCTTCTGGTCTATTCCTTTATCTCAAGAAAGGGGTTGTTTGGTTCCTTTGATCTGCTCTATACCCAAAAGGCCATTATCATCGGCCAGGTTATCCTGATTATTCCGGTCATAATGACGCTGACCATCGCCGCTGTGAGCAGAATTGATGATAGATACCGGATGACGGCCCTCACCCTTGGCGCCAACAGGTTGCAAATGGCAGCAGTTATCTTTCAGGAGGCACGTTACGGGATTCTCGCGGCGGTGATTGCAGCCTTTGGCAGGGTTATCGCCGAAGTCGGAATCAGCATGATGCTTGGGGGCAATGCCAAGGGATTCACCAGAACCATGACCACGGCCATGGCGCTGGAGTACGATAAAGGTGAGTTTGTGTTGGCGGTGGCCTTGGGTATTACCCTTATGAGCCTTGCGTTTTTAATCAACATGCTATTCCACTTTTTCCAGGGAAGGACGGGACGTGAAACTGTATAAGCTTGAAAACATAAAAAGAATTCACGGTACCCGTACCACTCTACGTATTGATGACCTCGCCATTGTGCCGGGGAAGATTTATACCCTTATCGGTCCAAATGGTGCGGGGAAGACCACTCTGTTAAAGCTCCTCTCCTTTCTGGATCTGCCAAGTAGTGGGACCATACATTTTTTGGGAGAGCAGGTGGGGCGTACTGAAAAGCAACTCCAGGCTATTCGTAGAAGGGTGGTGCTGCTGGATCAGAGCCCTATTATGTTCACAGGGTCTGTGTGGAAAAACATAGAGTATGGTCTGAAGGTCCGTGGTGTTGAGGGTGAGGAGAAAAAGCGAAGGATCTGGGAGGCTCTCGCCCTTGTGGGGATGGAGCGTTTTAAGGATTATAATGCCCGTGGACTTTCAGGTGGTGAGACAAAACGGATTGCCCTTGCAAGGGCTCTGGTCCTGCAGCCGGAGGTGCTCCTCTGTGATGAACCCACTGCAAATGTTGATGGTGAAAACCAACAGATTATCCTTGAGACCATCGCAAAAATTAATAAAGAACAGAACACCTCAGTAATTTTTTCAACCCATTATCTTTCTCAGGGCCAGAGGCTTGCGGACCACAGCCTGCTTTTGCAGCACGGGGCCTTGTCTGATATGGCAAATGAGAATATTTTTCGTATTACGGTTGCGGGTTTCGAAGAAGATAGAGCGCTTTGTCAGCTGACGGGACAACTCATGCTTCGTGTTCCCAGAAAAACCCTGCCCCAGGATAGTTCTCTTTTAAAAATCCATATTAAATCGGGCCTGCTCACCTATGGGCAAGAGAGCAAGCCAGGTGGAGCTAATGTTGTTGCAGGGCATGTGACTGAGATAGTGCAGGAGAGCGGTACAGTGAGGCTTGGGGTTAATGTTGGGGTGAATCTTGTGGTAAAGGTTCCCATGGCGATTTATCTTCGTAGTAAGCCAGCACTTGGTGAAAAACTAGAGATATCTATCCCCGATGAGGCGTTTGGAGTGAGCAGTTACTCCTCTACTTAATGTCGTTTGTTAGGTTTATCGTAGTTCCAGAACTCCAGGTACTGTTTTAAGATCGTGTACGCATATGTTTGTTTTTCTTGGGTTATTCATCTTGTTCTTAATGATTTGGGATATCTCCCTTGCATAGGCATTTTCGCAATGTGCATCACAGCGTTTGAGATTGTTTTTGTCAAGACAGTAGCGAGGGCAGTCTTTGGATAATTGCTTGCTGCTGGTGTGTCTTGGTCCAGTGTAGAGCGGGGCAAAGGTGCGAACGCTCAAGCCAATGGTGGAGCCGCATTCGTCGGTGTTGTGGGTGAAAAAGAAAATCCCCTGTTCCAGTTGACCAAAGTTTGGCTGATACCCATTAAATGAAAGGTGTGGGTCGCTTAAAAAAACGTCCATATTGTCCCATATCGTCTTGCACATGGAGCAGGTTTTAAACAGCGGCTTGGTGTCGATAATACTCGTACTCGTACTCATACTCTTCGTCCTGATTGTGTGGAATTGATTAATTCAAACAGTATCATACATGGAATTTGTGAAAAATTCCTAAAAAATAGAAGAAATGAGCAATTTGTGCATGGGATGTCCAGCGTGGATAAAAAAAGACCTGTCAGGCGCCTGCCTCGCAGGTCTTTTTGGGCAGTTTATTTGTATTGAGGTTTTAGTTGTTGATTTCAGCAGGTTTTGCTCCCTGCTCTGCCATGAATTTGATTATTTTATTCATCGCTTCCAGGTGGGCTATAGGATCAATAGTCCCTTCAGTGGAGACCTTCTTCCACAGTTCAGCCTCACTCATGTTCTGGTGACAGCCCATGCAGGTTCCTGCACGCATAAAGTTGTCAATTTCCTGCTTGTTAAATGCTCTGGACATTGGCCAGTGGGTACCGACTGTTGCTAGTTGCTTTCCATCACGATCCACAATCTGTGACCAGTCAAAGGTAAGCTTTGGAATTGCAGGAATCTGCACACTGTATTTTGCAGGAATGATTTCCCGCGTTGTGGCATCCATAAGATCCATGACAATATTTTCGCCCTGACGATTGCCAAAAGTACCGTTGCCGATACCTAGTCCTGCAACCTTGGGGTTGGTATGGCAGGACTCACAGGTTCTAGCCTTACGTTGCGCTGTGTGTGGCTGAACAGGTGCCATGTCGATGGCAAGCGGAGCAGGTTGCTGACCAAGTTCCTTGCCTTCAGTTATATTCAAGGCGATTTCGTTATTGAGAAGGGGTTCTCCCTTGTCGTTAATGATGGTGTATGTGACCTGGCAGCCAGGTATCAATGGGCTGACTCGCCCTTCACCGCTAATTCCAAGAACCGGGTCTTCCCACCTCAGATACGATCTGGTTTCGCTGATCTTACCAGGTGACTTGAGACCGCCAGAACCAAGTACTGATTCAGCCGTCTGGCCGTTTGTCTTCTGGTCGTTGCCAGAGGCTATCCAGTCGGTTCCGGTGACAGGTTTGCCATCTTTAGGCGTATAGTCAACCTTTACATGACAGCCATAACATTGGGGAGCCCATGAAGCGTGGCAGGAGTAACATTCAAGTTTATCCATGTGTTTGGCCACAGAGTTCATGGCAACTTCTGCAGAAGGATCTTTCCACTTGTTCTCATCACGGAGTCCTTTGAGGACCGGAACCTCGAAGTCATTCCCGGTGGCAGAGTGAACTATAACCTTGTTTTCACGTTTTATGACATTGCCAAAGGGATTACCGCGGGCTGTGAGGATAAAACCGTCCTCAGCCTCATAAGGAAAACCGAACTGCCTTCCAGGGATGAGGCGTTCTGTGGCAACTCCACGACCGTCTTTATTCAGATCTTTTCCAAATTCATCGCCATAGCCTACAGGGAGTTCCCATGGGTATTTGTTTGTAAGGCCGTGACAGTCAGAGCATTCTATTTCGACCTGGGCAAGTGTCGTCCCGTGGATATTTCCATCACCGTGCATATCGATTGATGTATGACAATCCTGGCAGAGCATGCCACCCTTAGGGTTACCTTTGCGGCTCTGTTGCTGATGATGGAGATCATCGGAGATAAACAGGTAGCGTTTGGTATGAAGCTTGGGTTGTTTATTACCCTCTTCATTAAATGGGGAGCCGTATGGGAATTCCATCAACCCCTGGAAGGAGACACCAATACGCTTTCCTCTGTTATGGCATGAACTACAGGCTTCAACGGGGATGCCACCTGTTTTTCTCGTGGCAACAATTTCATGCCTCAGCATATGGCCGGGCTTGTCTTTGGAAATGGTCTTGTCATCACCCATGTAGTAGCCGTCTGTTCCGTACAGCACATGGCAGGAGGAACAACCCATGCCACGGAAATCACCACGTTCTTCTCGCCCTCTTACTCCAATATGACAGCGGTTACAGTCGTGACGCTGATAGGTGATTCCTGCTTGTTTCGGATCTGCATTCACCTGATCCATGGTGACCTGTGGAAGCATTTTCAGGCTTTCAGGGTACTGTTTTGGATACATGGCGATCTGCTGCTTCATATAGCTCTGGTAGGTGGGGGTGCCTGAAAATGGTACACTGGAATCAATGTCCTCCGTATCATAATTGCCCCACGGTACATTGTAGTCCTGTACTTCAGCAAAGCCCCATGTCACCAGATTACCCTGGATTTTCCCTGCTTCCGTGTTCATGAGCCCAAGTTTTGAGCGGTACACATAGCCGGGGTGACAGGCACCGCAGCTATTATCGGCTATCCAGATTGACCCCGGATCCGGGTAGTAGTCTTTAGGGCCTGGAGCAATTCGAAGCGTTGGTGGAATTCCTTTGTGGGCTTCTTCTTTTGTCACGGCCTTTGGATTACCACCATGGCACATGACACACCCGTCCGGGTCTCCGTGGTGGGATCCGATCATCTTGATGGTGCGCATCATCTCATGGTCATCAGGCTTGATGTTGGCGATTCCCAGATGGCATTCCTGGGTGGAGCAACCGACCGCTCCATTGGCCATTGGTGCCCCAATAAGATAGAGTCCGATAATAGCAGGGAGATAACGGCTTAAAACTGTAAACATGATCTCTTCCTTAATAATTATGGCTACCTTTTCAGTTCACCAGGGTGAGATAAATGAGCAGAGTACAAAGTGGTAATTTGGTCTCTCTTGTATATCACGGATGTCGCTTGGGATCTAACTTTTTTGCGTTAGGGTTTTCTTGAATGGATGAGGTCTGCAACTACAAGGTATTTGTGTGGTCAGGGAAAGGGGAAGGATCTGGGTGGAAAGAAAATAACAGGATGGAGTTATTTAAAGAAAAGTAGTGTTTATAGTCATTAAGAAGATGTATTATTTAATTACAGGCTACCTTATACAGATGTAATAGCGTAGGTGAGATATATTTAAGCAGGGAGGATTGATGATGAAAAAAGCATTTGATATTATGACCAAAGATGTGATTACGGTACAGGAAAACACAACCGTTGCTGAGCTTGCAAACCTCCTGTCCACCCACAGCATTAGTGGCACACCGGTGGTGGATGAGTCCGGTCATTTGCTTGGGGTTGTGACGGAGAGTGATCTCATAGACCAGAAGAAAAAAGTGCATATTCCTACTGTGCTGACAATTTTGGATTCTGTTATCTATCTCGAAAGCCCTGATAAAATGGAGAAAGAAGTACTGAAAATGGCTGGCTCCACGGTGGGTGATATTTATACTAAGGATCCTAAAACAGTACTTGAGGAGACGACCTTAGAAGATATAGCAACCATAATGTCTGAAGAAAATATTCATACTCTGCCAGTTATGCGTGGTGATGAATTAGTGGGAATAATAGGTAAGAAAGATATTATAAAAACTTTGATATCTTAAGTTGTAATAATTTTTTTATAGAGACCCTTATGGAGGAGTAATGGGGATGTTTGTTCGGCGGTTGAGGTTTGTTTCTCAAGGGATCTTGTATGTCAGTGTATTGTTAATACCTCAACTGCTTTTAGCGGCAGCAGAAAAAGCACCGAGCAGTATTGATCAGACGATTATTTCAGGATTGAAACCAGTAATTGAACTGTTTGCAGGTAACAGTTGGCTACAGGGGAGTGCTGTAATAGTTGCAACCTTTACGGTGGCCTCTTTTCTTACCTGGATTCTTTTTAAGGTTTTAAAAAAGATTACAGCTAAAACTGCGGCTCAACTCGATGATCAGATTACACTTCTTGCTCGACCACCGGTCTACTATACCTGCCTTGTGAGTGGCTTCACCTACGGCTTGTCACTCATGCCGCTCTCCGAGGCTATTCAACAGATGGGGACTCGGTCCATTCAAAGTCTGGGCGTTGTGGTTTGGATTCTTTTTTTCAGCAGACTGGCGTCGCTGTTGCTGACTCGCCTGGCCACACTTTCCCATAAATACGCCTTTATCGAACGTCGAACTGTTACCTTGTTTGATAATGTGGCAAAGGTTGTAATCTTTGGTATTGGTCTTTATCTGATTTTTGTTATTTGGAAAATAGATATGACTGCCTGGCTTGCTTCTGCCGGTATTGTAGGGATTGCAGTTGGGTTTGCTGCAAAGGATACCCTGTCAAATCTCTTTTCAGGCGTTTTTATTTTGGCTGATGCGCCCTATAAGGTTGGAGATTTTATTGTCATGGATACAGGTGGCAGGGGCAAGGTTACCCACATTGGCCTCAGGTCCACCCGCATTCTTTCAAGGGATGATGTTGAGGTAACCATTCCCAATTCCATTATCGGCAACTCAACGATCATAAATCAGTCTGGTGGACCGTCTGAAAAGATGCGGATTCGTCTGACTGTAGGTGTGGCATACGGCACAGATATCGATGTGGTACGGGAGGCCATGCTCTCCATTGCCAAAAACGAACCACAGGTGTGTAACAGCCCCGAACCTAGTCTCAGGTTCAGGGTGTTTGGTGCTTCCAGCCTTGATTTTGAATTACGTTGCTGGGTCTATCATCCTGTTTATTGCAGTCGTGTGATTGATGCACTCAATAGTAAAATTTATAAGGAATTCGAACGACTGAAAATTGAAATTCCCTATACAAAACAGGACCTCTATATCAAAGGTCTTCCGGAAAACTTTGCACACCGTGCAGCTGAGGAAGATGTGCAGGTATAGGATGATGCTGATACAGGCTGTCAACTAACCCCGGTAAATGGGGAAATAAGCTGGGATAAGTACCTTTATTCTAGCTTCAAGTTATTGATGTTAAATGAACTCTCGATTTTCTTGTTTTTATTACAGGTTTTCTGGAGTAAGGCATTAATATTCTTCCTGCCTGTTTTCTGCGTGTTGTGATATCATTAAGAACTATAGAAATTTCTTGGATGTACGTGGGGCACTGTTATCAGTTGCCCTGCACTGGAGAGCAGTATCTGTTAGCCAACCTTAGCCAAGGAGAATGTCTATGTCAGGATCTGTCTACAAAATTATTGAAATGGTGGGGGCGAGCCCAACTTCATGGGAAGATGCCACTCAGAACGCTATCAAGTCAGCGGGACTCAGTATTAGAGATTTACGGGTCGCAGAGGTTGAGAAACTCGATCTGAAAGTTGAGGACGGAGAGGGGACACTGTACCGTGCACGGGTAAAACTCTCGTTTAAAGTTCTTTCGGACTAACTACCTCAAAACTACAAGTTCCTGATTGAATCGTTGGGGGCTTGTAGTGTCAATTTTTACCTTCTCTCTTTCAGTTAAACTCTTCGATGGTATCCCTGACAACTGTCTTTATGTATCTGACTGTGTCTTCGAAACAATCTGTTTGATCTTTAGATGGAATGACGATACAATTTTTCTATATACGGTCTATGGATTCTTAGGGTAATGCATACTCAACACAAATTTATATTTCCAGCTAACAGGAATAATATAAGTGACTTATTTGAGAGTAATAGATAAAAATTCTAGGTTCATAACCGTTTGTCTTATTCTCCTCCTTTTTGTATGTTGCTCATCCTTTCTCTCCCTGTCAGCTGTAGCCTCCGGTATTAACACAACCGAAAACGTCACCTTACATCTTCGCTGGAAGCACCAGTTTCAATTTGCTGGCTACTATGCTGCTATTGAAAAAGGCTTCTACGAAGACGAAGGACTTGATGTTGAGCTACAAACAATACAGCGCGGCACTGGGATGATAAACCCGGTAATAGATGGTACTGCTGATTACGGTGTTGCTGATGGCTCGCTGTTGGCTGCCCGTGCCCAAGGGGCTTCTGTTGTCTTACTGGCGCAAATATTCCAACATTCTCCTCAGATATTTCTCAGCCTTCGCGAGACAGGAATCTACACCCCCTATGATATAGGTGGTAAAAAGGTGATGTTCGATGCCAGCAGCGCCTCGTTGAATATGCTGTTTCTTGAAACACTGGGAGGCTCAGAAAACTTCGAAATTGTTCCCCAATCATACAATATTAATGATCTCATCGATGGAAAGGTTCAGCTTGTCTCGGCCTATTTAACAAATGAGCCATACCAACTGCGAAAGCGTGGTCTTGAATTCAACGTACTCCACCCTCGCGGCTACGGGATCGATTATGTTGGGGATAACCTGTTTACCAGCGAAACTGAACTTCGTAACAACCCACAGCGTGCTCAAAAGATGATCCGCGCCACCATTAAAGGATGGCAATACGCTCTCAAGAATAAAAATGAGATCATCGATCTGATCATTAATAACTATGACCCCAAGGCCGATCGAGACAAACTGGTCTACGAGTCACAGGTAACGGAACAGATGATCCTGCCTGATTTAATTCCAATGGGCGAAATTGATGTATTGCGATTCAAAGAAATAGCTAAAGGCTATGCCCGTCTCGGTGTGATTGACAGCGCTGAAATACCAGAAGGCTTATTTTACCGTGAACAGCAGACATCTAAACTTGATTTAACCTTCAAGGAACAAGCTTGGCTTATAGCACACCCTCAGGTTACGCTGGGCACAGGACAGGACTGGTCGCCCTATATAATTGTTGCTCCGGATGGCAGTCTCTCAGGCATTGAGGCGGATCTCATACAACGGATTAATGAGATTGCCGGCACCAATATCCGTATCATTGTTGGAGAACGACTACAGGTTATAGAAAAAGCAAAAGCCAGGGAGATCGACGGTCTGTTGGTTTCATCCGCTCAAAAAAAGACAGCGCCATACTTTCTATTCACCAACAGTCCATATAGCACTTATAAATACATATTCACTACGACATTAAAAATAACATCAATGGACGACCTCAAAGGAAAGCGGGTCGCATATCAACGTAGCATTGGAATTCATAAAAATTTTCTAAAAAATTATCCAGAAGTTACCCCTGTCCCTGCAGATAATGCGGATGCTCTCGTATTGCTGTTGCAAAACAAGAAAGTAGACGCCGTGATTGGTGGTAACATTTTCAGGTATTACCTCCAGGACCGAATGTTTACGGATGTTCATCCAGAATACATTGTGCCTGGAAGCAAGGTGGATGTTGTCTATTCCATCCGTAAGGACTGGCCGGAACTCCATTCAATTATCAATAAGGCCCTGGCAAAAATATCACCTGCAGAAATTAACGGTATTATAGATAAATGGCTTTTTACCAGGGATGTGGAGAAAACAATTAAGGTGCCGCTGAGCGAGACAGAACGTGCTTGGCTCAAAGCTCACTCTGATATCCAATTCGGTTTTACTGACACCTTTCCACCCTATCTGATAAAAACATCGGACGGTAGAAATACAGGTGTAATGGTTGATGTACTGAGCAAGCTCAATGAAAATCTTGGTTCTCACTTTAGTATAGATGTTGATTCCTGGTCGGAAGTACTGAAGAAAAACAAAGATAACCAGCTCGCTGGCGTATTGGTTGTGTCGAGTGAGACTGCCGAGGCTAATGGTTTATTGAAATCTGAAACAATCTTTTCTGTTTATCCATCTTTTTTTGCCCGAGAAGATGCGTCTTTTACCTTTACAACACTTGATGCTCTAAAAGGAAAATCAGTTGGAATCCTTCAATCTTCTGAGCCGATGGAAAAAATCCTTGAACCGTATCGGGATGACATTAGTCTTAAAAAATACGCTACAAACCTTGGAGTGTTAGAGGCACTTTATAATAGAGAAGTTGACCTAGCCTTTGGGCTAACCAGCAACAATTATTTGATAGCGAAGTATAACTTGAGTGGTATTAGGCCGGTCTACACTCTTTTTAACAGGCCTTCGGAGATAGGTTTCGGAGTCAATCCTGCCTTACCGGAGCTGGTGCCAATCATCAACAAAGGTCTCAACAGCTTTCTCCCAAATCAGCTGGAGGGAATAAAGGCCAAATGGTTCAACACCCCGGCTATCAAGGTACGCAAGGTAGTACTTTCAGCTGCAGAAAATGCATGGCTCTCCCAAAAACATTCTGTCAGGGTTCGTGCCCCTAATTATCCACCCTATGTTATTCTAAAAGATGATACTGACCCTGAAGGGATAACCATTGATTATCTAAACTTAATTGCTGAACGTACCGGGGTTACATTCGATTTCGTTCATTCAGGGAAAACATTCCCGCAGGCTCTTGATAGTCTCAAAAAACATCAGGGGGTGGATTTGATGCCGATAGTTGTCCGTACCCCCGAAAGAGCTAAATCCATCCTTTTTTCAAAAGATTACCTAAGAACTCCCTACATGATTTTCATGCGTGCTGATGAAAAGAAGATTGTTTCCAGCCTGGAGGATATCAGTGACAGGGAAATAGCTCTGATACAAGGTGCAGCCCAATATGAAACAATGAAAAAGGAGTACCCCAATATTAAGCTTAAGCTCTTTGATACTGATATCAAAGCTCTGGAAGCGGTTTCCAATAAACAGGCTGACGCATACATCGGTAATATGACGATGGCCTCCTATATTGTTTTAAATAAAGGATTGCTCAACTTGAAAATTGTAGCTCCAAGTCCATTTGGAGATCAGGTTGCTGCCATGGGGATTCGTAATGATTGGCCTGAACTGAATAGTATTGTCGATAAGGGCCTGGCCAGCATAACTCCTGACGAACAAAGGGCAATTTACAACAAATACATCACAGTACACTATGACAAAGCTACAACTGCTGAATATGTTAAATGGATTTTGATAGTTGCGGGAATCGCATCAGGTTTACTCCTCCTCTTTTTCTTCTGGAACAGAATCCTCGCTAAACAGGTTGTAGCACGTACTACGGAACTAAAAGAAAGTGAAACCAAGTATCGAAACGTGTTGGAGTCTACATCAACAGTGCCATGGGAGCTTGATCTTAGCAGTGGTGTATTCACCTTCATGGGAATTCAGATAGAGAAGATCCTTGGGTATCCTGCTGATTCTTGGAAAGATATGGCCGTATGGGCTGAGAGAGTGCATCATGAAGATAGAGATGCTGCTATACTATTTTGTGAAACTGAAACAGAGAAAGGACAGGATCACGACTTTGTCTACCGATCTTTACATGCGGATGGATCCTATCGGTGGATCAGAGATGTTGTCTCCGTTATTGAAGGAGAGAATGGCCCGGAAACTCTTGTTGGCTTCATGCACGATATCACTGAGCAAAAAGAGCTTGCTCTAGAAAAAGAACAGCTGCAAAAACAGTGGGAGCAGTCCCAAAAACTGGAAGCCATAGGTACCCTGGCTGGTGGTATTGCCCACGATTTTAACAACATTTTAAGTATCATCGTTGGTTTTTCAGGTCTGGCAAAGGAAAATTCATCAAAAGGTTCTGAAATATACGAAGATTTAAGTGAAGTGTTAAAGGCTGCCCAAAGGGCGAAGGAATTGGTCCAGCAGATTTTAGCATTTAGCCGCCAATCTCAAATTAACTCTGTTCCACTTGAGCCTGGATTAATTGTTAAGGAAGCGTTGAAGATGCTTCGTTCTTCAATTCCAACGACCATCCAAATTCATGAAAATATTGATAAAGATTGCGGAACTGTCGTTGTCGATCCCACACAAATTCATCAAATAATGTTGAATTTGTGCACCAATGCCTTTCACGCCATGGAGGATGAGGGCGGGACAATGACGGTTGCATTGAAACGCGCAGATATTGTCCCATCTGAATTACCAGAAAGTGTATTGGGATATATAGAACTGTTGGTGAGTGACACTGGTAAGGGGATTAACAAGGAAACAATACCTAAGATTTTTGACCCATTCTTCACAACGAAAGAACAAGGGAAAGGAACTGGAATGGGATTATCCATAATTTATGGAATCGCCAAAGAGCATGGTGGTGGTGTTACAGTGGAAAGTGAGATGGGTAAAGGAACTACGTTTCATGTTTATTTCCCACGCTTTGAAGACACACCAACTCCTGCCCCCATTAGTGGCTCTGATATCCTTGGAGGGACAGAGAGAATTTTATTTGTTGATGATGAAGAGAATATTACAAAAATCGTCAAGGGAATGCTTGAAAAAGCCGGTTATACAGTCACTGTCAAAATGGATAGCTTTGAGGCATTGAAAATTTTTCAAAATCAACCTGACGAATTTGACCTTGTTATAACCGATCAGACCATGCCTGGCATGACCGGGTTAGACCTCTCTAAAAGAATGTTGCAAAAGCGACCTGAAATACCAATTATACTCTGTACCGGCTATAGCAGTATTGTTAATGAAGAGATTGCCAAAGCCCAGGGGATTAAAGAATACATATCCAAACCATTCACCAGAGACACCTTGCACTCCTTAATCCGAAAAGTGTTGGATACTCCTTGATATTCAGGTTTTATAGCTGAAAGTGGATGTAAACCGGAGTGGTGTGTTTGGTGAAGTTGGTCTGTGTATGAGCATTGCCAGTTCCAATATCCTTTATTGCTGGTTCTTTCTTAACCAGTCAAGTGCATCGTCTTTATCGTTGTAGGAGAAGTGCTTGATTTCGGCATGGGTGAAATGATCAGCTATACTTGGCATGATTTTGAGAAATCCACTGTCTGTAACCGCTGCCACCCGTGTGATTTTTTTCTGATGATCTTTTACAAATTTTAAGTGACTGATGAGGGCGCCGAAGCTGTCCCAGCCGGGAAATGATTCTGTATAAATCATGAGTCCATCTAAAAGGCCATACTTTACAATGAACGGGTCTACAAGCTGGGCAAGAGTTCTGAAGTCATCTTCTTCAAGGGCTTCTGTTGGACGGACTATTAGGATTTTGTCTTCCACAAGGAGCTCATGTTCTATCATGGTGGGGGCCTGTATACTATTATGAGGCTGGCCAATGTGGCCTATGTGATTGGGAGACGAGCTACTCCAAGGCAGTTTTCAAAGTGAAAGCTGCCTTGAAAGGAGTCACTTCTAGCCAAGTTTCTCACCAATGGCCTTCCCATAGTCCTGACATGCTTTTAGACCCTCGTCCTGGGTGACCATGGCCTCGGTCAAATTAAGCGCACCAAGATCAGTCATATCCATTTTAAAAACATGCTGCATGGTATCATAAATCATAGGAGCACTTTCTCCACTATGGGTATGGGACCCGAAGGCTCCACCTATTTTTCCGACAAGATTTGCAAGTTCGGCTTTAAATAGAAATTGCTTCATTCCGCCTGTCATATCCTTATGGTAGGTGGGGCAGCCAAAGAGATAACCGTCATAACCCATGATATCGAGTTCATTTTCGATCTCTGCAATTTTTTTTACCTCAACTTCACACGCTGCAAAACGTAATCCTTCGGCAAGGTAATTTGCCATGGTCTCTGTTTTTCCTGTCCTGCTTGAGTAGACGATCAGTACCTTTTTCATGGAATCTCCTTTTGAATTGTACTTCAGCTGGTTTTAGTTCTCACTTCAGGTGCATACTGTAAAATTATTGAGACAGTTGTTTTCGCGCTGCAAGTTTAGCATCTATAAGTTCTGAGTGGGTCAAGCGCAGCAGGTTTGCAAGTTTATGGGCAAAATGATCCTCGTGTTTTTCCAGGTAGTCGTCAACGAGCAGGATGGACCAGACTGACTCCATGACCTCTATTTTCTCATCTTTTGAGTAGTTGTTGTTCATATGGCGGGTAAAGCGAAAGATATCAACAGACTCATTTCGTGTATCTCCACTATTTGCAACAAGTTCATCGATATCTTCAGCCTTGATTTCAAATTTTGTTATGAGAGTTTCTTTGAGATGGCTGATTTCTTCAGTTGAACATTCGCCGTCCACATGGGCGGCTTCAAGGAGGAGTACACAAAGAGCAATATGTCCATCAAAGGTGGGGGCGTTACTACTTTTTTTATCACTGGCGCCAAGTATATTTTTTACAAAGTCAAACATGTCAATCCTTTAATATATATTAAGTGGTTAAAGCTTTATTTCTTCACCATATTCCATGACACGTGCCTTATAACCTTTTGCTGATACTTTTTCAGCAAACAGCTCTGGATCGGCTTCAATAACAGGAAAGGTATTATAGTGCATTGGGATGGCAAGTTGCGGACAAGTGAGTTCCACCGCTTTAACAGCGTCATCAATACCCATGGTGAAGTTATCTCCTATGGGGAGCAGCATGTAGTCAATCTTGTTCATTTCACCAATAAGTTTCATATCGTAAAATAGACCTGTATCCCCGGTATGATAGACCGTTTTTCCGTCTATAGTGAGTAATACTCCCCCCGGCTCTCCTCCATAACTATTGTCCGGTGTCATGGAACCGTGGTGGGCAATGGTAAACTTTAATCTGCCGAAATCAAATTGATGAGCACCTCCAATGTGCATATTGTGGGCACGAAAACCTTTGTCGATACAATAGTTAGCGAGCTCGTTTACACAAATAAAAAGAGGATCTGTACGCTTTGCTATGGCAAAGCTGTCGCCAATATGATCTCCATGAGCATGGGTAAGGATAATGTAGTCTGCGCTGAGCTCATCTGAGCGAACAGGTGAGGTGGGGTTATCGTCTAAAAAAGGGTCAATAAGAAGTATCTGACCGGCATCTGTTGTTATCTGAAAGGACGAGTGGGAGAAAAATCTCAGTTTCATGCCTGCCTCCATTCTATCTGTTGATAGATATCGGTAGTGTCAGTGTCAGAATATGGATGGGATCCACTAGTTTTCCTTGAAAAAAGAGTAGCAGGAATTTTCTATGTTTTCAATCGCTTTGTATAGAAATGATAATAATTATTGTATTTTTACTACGCAGGGATCCAGGTTATCTCTATGCCTTTATTCCTGCCACAGCAAAAGTTTTAGTGATGTGTGGAGTTGCACTGGTGGTAAACATATTTGCTCCTAATAGGCGTTATCCTAAATACAACGTGGAGGTATTTATACTGGCTTATTTCCCGTTCATCGGAGTTAGAGTCTTTTTTCGGGTTTATAATTAAAAATGAGATATTTATTTGACTCGTGGTTGAAATCTCACATAAGATTAGAAATGTCTAATAGGTAATGCGTAAAGATAGAGGGACCAATGATCATCTTGGCTCAGCTACCTCCATGGATAGTGCTTTGAAATTAAACTTGGAAAACAGGACTGAATATGCAGCAGGTGCTTCTCGTCGAAGACAGTATGATGTTTGGCAGGTTGGCAAAAAAACGACTTGAAAAAGTGTTTGATGTTCCTGTTTTCTGGGCACAGTCCCTCGCTGAGACAGAAAAATTATTGGAGCAGGCAAATGGGAATTTCTCGGTGGCCCTGCTGGACTTTAATCTGCCTGATGCACCCCACGGAGAGGTTATTGATAAGGTTGTGGGCCAGGGTATTTCTTCAATCGTATTCACAACCAATATGAGTAATGAGGTACGAAGCAGAATTTGGGATAAAAGGGTTGCTGATTATATCATAAAAGAAGATCCGAACAGTCTGGATTATGTTGTTTCAACAATCCGTCAGTTTGAGCTGAATCAAAATACTCTTGTACTCATTGTTGATCAGTCTGAGACTAATCGTACATACCTCTCAGAACTACTTTATGTACGTAAGTTTAGAGTCTTAAACGCTTCAAATCCTGAGACCGCGCAGGAAATATTAGAACAGTACCCTGAGATTAAACTTGTTATCGCCGATTTTGAGGCCTCCGGTTTTGACGGCTGCAATTTTACCCAGAAAATCAGGGAAAACCATACCCTGGAGGATCTGGCCATTGTTGGATTTACTCCAATATCAGATAGGTTGAAAGGGGTGGCCTATCTCAAAAGCGGAGCAAGCGATTGTTTTGGCACCGATCCTTTTATCGTTGAAGAGTTTTACACAAAGGTGAGTAGAGCTCTTGAAGTAGTAAATCTACATAGTCTGCTGCGGGATAAGACGGCCAGATAAGCTTTTCTGCATATTCCCGATTTGCATTGTACCGTTCCTTTTTGCTGGTTTTAAACGTATGTCTGCCAAGACTTTTTATCAATATAGTCTTTTTCAAAATATAGGACTTCCTCTGGTCGTTTTAAATGAGGACTGTTCTGTCGTTACAGCCAACCAACAATTTTTAGATCTTCTTGGGTGTTCACACCAGCAATTACAGGCTGGTTATTTCCATGAGATAGAAAATACTCTCTGCTCAGAACAGAGTCGGCCCTTGTTGTGCATTGATTTTTTCAAAGGTTGTGTTGAGTGTATTCGGTCGAGAGTTTTTTCCAAAACAATAGGAGTTAATGCTGGTGATGGTGGTGGCTTAAAGTGGTTTAAAGTGACACTTTCAACGTCCGAAAATACAACCGGGCGGGAAAAACATACTATTGTGACTTTGACTGATATAACGGAAATTATCAGTTCAAAAGATAGTCACAGCAAGATTGTCCAGGCAAAAAATGAATGGGAGACCACAGTCGATGCCTTGCAGGATATTGTCACCATCCAGAATATGGACATGGAGATTGTTCGGGCAAATAAAGTTGCCCATGAACTTTTTGGTTATGAACTGGGAGGACTGAAAAACAAAAAGTGCTATCAGGCGTTTTTGGGTCAAGATGAGCCCTGTTCGGGCTGTCCTGTAACTAAAACCGGTTTGGATAGCTGTCCGCACACGGGGCTCGTCTATAATGAGCATGTTAACAAAACGTTTCAGGTATCTTCCTTTCCAATTATTAGTGAATCCGGGAGGATGCACCAACTTGTGCATGTCGCAAAAGATGTGTCTCAGTATTTAAAGGATGAGTTGGAAAAGAATCAACTGATGGCGGCCATAGAGCAGACCTCAGACTCTGTTGTCATGACAGATATTCACTCAAATATACAATACGTCAATCCCGCTTTTGAGAGAAGTTCTGGCTACAGTAAAGAAGAAGCGGTCGGTAAGAATGCACGTATTCTTAAAAGTGGAGAGCACGAAGAACATTTTTATCAGTTACTATGGAACACCTTGTTAAGCAAACAAGTGTGGCGAGGTAAGTTGATAAATCGCCACAAAAATGGTGAGATATATGTGGAGTACGCAACTATTTCTCCGGTTTTAAATGGTGACGGGGACATTGTTAATTTTGTCGCCTTAAAAAGAAATATTACCCGTGAAGAGCAACTGGAACAGCAGCTCCAGCATGCCACTCGCATAGAGGCCTTGGGTACTCTTGCAGGGGGGATTGCCCATGATTTTAACAACATTCTTTCCTCAATGATTGGCTATGGTGAAATAGCGAGGGGGAAGCTGGATCTGAATCACCCAGTGCAGCCTGACTTGCAGCAGATTCTTGATGGAGGGGATAGGGCTGTTGATTTGGTAAAGCAGATTCTCACCTTTAGCAGAAGCAAAGCCAGTGGTGAGTTTTCTGTGGTAAAGATGCAGCATGTTATAACAGAAAGTATTGAATTTTTGCGTCCATCCCTTCCTTCTACCATTGATTTCGTCCATGCAATAGATATGAATTGTGGCTCAGTCTATGCCGACTCTAGTCAGTTGTATCAGGTTATTATGAATCTCTGCACCAATGCCAGGCAGGCCATAGGTGGTGGTCATGGTACGATTTCGATTACGCTGAAGGAGGTGTGTGCAAGTGATGCGGACGCTAATTCTACTTTAACATACCCGGAAGATCCATATCTCTTACTTGAGGTCAGTGATAATGGCTGCGGTATCGAACAGGAGGATCTACCTAAACTCTTTGATCCATTTTTCACAACCAAACCGAAAGAGCAGGGTACAGGCTTGGGGCTCGCGGTTGTCCACGGAATCATTCAAAAGCATAATGGGAAGATCAAGGTTGAGAGTACGCCTGGAACAGGGACGACATTTTCAATATATCTCCCCCTTGATGGTAGGGCTCTCAAAGGTGAAAGGGTACAGGTTGAAAGTAAGAAGGGTGGCAATGAAAAAATCATGGTGATTGATGATGAGGTGCAGGTTGCAAATGTGACTGCCTCTTGTCTCAAAAATGTTGGTTACCGGGTGAGTACATATAATGATAGTATGCAGGCAGTTATGGCTTTCAGAGACGATCCCTATTGCTGTGATCTGGTGATCACTGATATGCTAATGCCAAATATGACAGGGGCTGAGCTCTCAAGGGAAATGTTATCAATACGAAAAGATCTGCCCATCATTATGATGACCGGCTACAGTGAACATTTTGACCGGAAACGATCGGAGCAGATTGGTTTGAAAGAATATCTCTTTAAACCTGTAAGAAATAAGGTCTTACGTCAAATTGTACGAAAGGTATTGGAAAATGGCTAATATATTGATCATAGATGATGATCAGGTACTGGCGAATATGCTGCTCGATCATATAGGAGCTAAAGGTCATGATGTTACGGTAAAACACAGGCTGGTAGAGGGTCTGGCTGAGTTGCAGGAAACTCAGGCTGATGTGGTTCTCCTGGATGTACAGTTGCCCGATGGTAATGGTCTTGACTATATTGAGGCCATTGCAGGAGCCCCCTCACGGCCTGAGATAATCATTATTACGGGGCAGGGGGAGGCCGATGGCGCAGAAAGAGCGGTCTTGAGTGGTGCATGGAGTTATATCGAGAAACCGTATGTTATTCGTGAGTTACCCCTGCAATTGACCCGGGTGTTACAGTATAGAGAAGAAAAAGAACGGGTGATGAAAATACCTGTTGCTCTAAAACGACATAATATTATTGGCGACAGTGTCGGGATCAATAGCTGTTTGGATCAGGTAGCACGAGCTGCGTCTTCAAATGTCTCTGCTCTTATTACTGGAGCTACCGGTACTGGAAAAGAGCTTTTTGCCCATTGTATACATGAAAACAGTGATCGTGCTGGAGAAAATTTTGTGGTGGTTGACTGCGCTGCTCTTCCTGAGACACTTATCGAAAGTACTCTTTTTGGCCATGTAAAAGGAGCGTTTACTAATGCAGACACCGCAAGTGATGGACTTATTAAACACGCTCACAAAGGGACGTTATTTCTTGATGAGGTGGGTGAGTTACCCATGTCTATTCAGAAGACATTTTTACGACTGCTTCAGGAGCATGAATATAGGCCCGTTGGTTCAAGTAAACACCTTTATAGTGATTTTCGGGTAGTGGCCGCGACCAATAGAAATTTAAAGGAGTGTGTCACCAAGGGAACATTTAGAGCAGATCTGCTCTTTCGGCTGCAGGCCTATACTATTGAACTGCCCCTGTTGAAAGATCGTCTTGGGGATGTGAGAGATATTGTTCTTCACTGTGTGGCACGTTTATGCAGTCGGTATGGGCTTGAAATTAAAGGGGTGGCAGCTGATTTTATCGAGGCACTTGAGGCCCATGACTGGCCGGGAAATGTGCGCGAGTTATATCAAACTGTGGAGCAGGTGTTTACTCATCCCAATTTAGGACCGACCTTGTTTGCAATTCATCTTCCGCCAGAGTTCAGGGTTATTCAGGCCCGAGCTGGTGTTAAGTTCCAAGCTGATTCCGGAGCCGCGGCGGTTGAAGGGGCAGAACTCTCCTTGCTCCCCTGGAGTGAACACAAGATACAATGTGAACATGATTACCTCACAACTCTTGCACGTATATCGGGAAAAAATGTTGCCCAAGCGGCAAGACTGTCAAAAATTTCAAGGACCAGGCTCTACCAGCTTATCAGTAAACACGGTATCGATTTTTAGGCTGATCCAGACAACTGCATTTTTCCCAATCCTATCGATAGTAAAACCTGCTTTCGCCTCGAGCTTGATCGAAAATTCAAATCTTCCAGACGACCTATTAATAAGACTTCGTTACATATCTTTTTAACCAGTCAATCAAGCTTTCTGTACTGTTAACAAAACGGGACGGATCCCTTTTTGTTAACACTTTCATACTGTACCTTTTTATTTCAGAGAAATGCCAATCCTGTAGCAAAGCATTGAAAATACAGCATTAAATGACAAAATGGGGTCAGGGTCTTTTTGCTGGCATGTTTACTGCTTTATGACAGGGTATGTGTTGGTATTGCAGAAAAGTTAACAGAGAG
The DNA here is from genome assembly GCF_054397165.1 of Desulforhopalus glucosivorans. Taxonomy (NCBI): domain Bacteria; kingdom Pseudomonadati; phylum Thermodesulfobacteriota; class Desulfobulbia; order Desulfobulbales; family Desulfocapsaceae; genus Desulforhopalus; species Desulforhopalus glucosivorans. Next base: position 3,722,696 of record NZ_AP044854.1, on the reverse strand, counting down.
AATTTCCCGAATTAAATGCATATGAAAACATTTTTCTATACAGTTACCAGTCCTCGCTGTGCGGAGAACTGTAATTTTAACACCTGCTCTAAGCGGTATTTTAATAAACTACAGGCCCAGAAATATGGGGGAGAGTATTACGCCCTCGAAGGTCCAATCACCTTTGGAATTCAAAGTGTTTCTGGCTTTCCCCAACATGGTGATATTGTGGTTTTATTCGTTCAGAATAGTGAAGAACTTTGTCTCATGAATAGTAGCAGTGAATGTTTTGAAGGAATGAAAAAACTTCTTGTCGTGGCCGATGCCTCAGGTATTGACGGGACTATGTTCCATAAACTTTCTCCCAGATATATCACCCAGGCAAGTAGGACCGTTGAAGAACTTGGGCAGGTAATCGAAAAAATGAAAATCCCCATCAATAGTATGTCGTAAAGAGGAATACCATGTCACAAGAACAGCTGTTTGCATCTTTTATGCTCGATAAAACAGAGGGCCTGGAGATTGCATTGCGGGCCGACGTGGTTGCGGAAGCAACTCCGGTTAACGGCAGGATACTTCCTTTGCCTGCAAGTCTTAATTTTGTTGAGGGAATTATGCATTTAAGAGATGAGCCAATTCCCATAATTAACCTGAAGAAAAGACTAGGACTACCTGGCCACGAGTACGATGACGATGCAAAGGTCGCTGTTGTTCGACTGTTTCATAGGCGATATGGCTTGTTGTTTGATGATATCAGGGAGGTGTTCGGGGCTGATAGTGATGAGGTCCAGGAGCTTGATAGTGCCTTACAGACAAGTGATAAAATCATCTCAGCCCTTATTCTACGGGAAAAGGGACGGCGGACAGTTGAGTTGATGGACCTTGGCTGTCTTTTTGCGGAAAACTCTGTTGAACTGGAAAAAGCTGGTGCAGCCCTTGCGGGAGTGCAGTCAGAAACAAAAGAGAAGACCTATTCAAGGTATGTGGTTTTTGGAAATTCTGGCCAGTTGTATGGGGTGCCGGTCGAATGTGTTCAGGAAATTACATTCACAGATTCATTGGCAGAAATGTTTAATGGACAGGAAGAACATGATCCTCCGGGGTTCTCCGGATCTTTAGATGATATTTTTAGGCATGGTGATATTGATGGAACACTGCAGCTTCGGGGCAGAACCATACCTGTCTTATACGCAGACCGCCTTCTAAGCGGGGGAAGTGTAACTGGTAACAGGGCTTTTAATGAAAGCACCAGAGTTTTAGTACTATCTGGAGATGGTTGCTACGTTGCTCTCATAGTTGAACAGATTCATGCCATTGAAGCAATTCCTGATGACGAAATCCTATCTGTGAATAGCAGTGTAGGAGCTTTGCAGGCAGGGGTTAGTGGAATTTATCAGCGAGTGGGTGGCGATAATGTGACACTGCTGGAGATGAAAAATCTGGTTTGTGACAGGCTGGATGAGTTGAAAGCAATGAGTCGTCTCAGTGCCGACTTTGATGAAGTTGAAGAGGTTGATAATACAGCAGTAGTTGATACAGCCCATCACCTCATTACTGAAAATTGTTATCTGGTATTTGGTATCGGAAATTCCATGGCTGTGCAACTCAAAGATGTACAGGAAATCATAGAAGAAGATGGGGTTATAAACCTGCCCGGGGAGTCCGGATATCGGGCTGGAGTAATCAATCTCCGGGGAGATGTAGTTCCGGTAATTAACCTGCGTAATTTTTTTAATTATGAGAAAGATGAGTCCATCATAGGAGAGCAGAAGCTTGTTATTTGTAAGGCTGGCAGTCGAACGTTGGCACTTAAAGTGGACTCTATAGTTACAATTTATAAACAGGAACAGTACCAGGCTACCACCTCTCTTAATTCAGAATTGTCCGGTAAGCGCGATGTTCTTGATCGCCTCATAGTTTTTGATAACGGTGAAAATAGTCGTGAGCATGTTCTCGTTCTCAACGTGCACAACCTGATCCGTAATCATATCGATATAGCAGCGACCTAACGATACGCCAAGAAATGTAGTCAAATAGACAATTAGTTTACGCCTAATCCAACAGCAGGGAGAAGTAAAATGGGACACACAGAAGCAGGGAATAACATTGAGCAAGATACTTCATGTTTGAGCCTATTGATGGAACCAAGTTATGTGGTTAATGAAAAAAAAGTGATCACATGGGCCAATAAGGCTTTTCTGGAGAGCTTTGATCTTGTAGAGGAAAATGTCATGGATCAGATGAGTTGTGAAGAGGCATGCCCGTCACAACTGTGTGGTACCAAAGACTGCCCTGTGGATAAGGCACAGCGAATAGGTAAAGCTGTTTCGGCGGAAGTTATACATAAAAACGATACGAGTTTGTCGTTTTTTACCTCAAAGGCCGTTCCAATGAACGGTAATGGCTCAACTTTTGTTACGTTGCACGATATCAATGTGCTGAAAGAAACCCAGAGCCGTCTGCATCAACTGTCCACAGATCTTGATGTGATCCCTACTCCAATTATGGAGATAGACACCATGTTCAATGTCACCTTCATGAATCCTGCAGGAGCCTCTGTGGCAGGTTTGACTCCAGATGAGGTGATAGGAAAAAAATGCTACGATCTTTTCAAGACTCCCCACTGCAAAACGGATAAATGTGCCTGTGCAAAGGCCATGAAAACAGATTCCATCGTGACGGCCCAGACCATAGCCAGGCCTCAGGATGGTGTTATTGTACCGATAAAATATACCGGAGCACCAATTAAAGATGCTAAGGGTAATATCAAAGGGGCTTTAGAGTATATCCTTGATATGACAGAGGAGAACAAACAGAAGCGGGCAGCGGATGAGAAGATTGAAAATCTTAACACCATCCCGACGCCTATCATGTCCATGGATACGGAGTTCACCATCACCTTCATAAATCCTGCAGGAGCTGCAGTGGTAGGGTCAACTCCAGATGAGGTGCTTGGTAAAAAGTGCTACGACCTTTTTAAGACACCCCACTGTAAAACCGATAAATGTGCCTGTGGCAGGGCAATGAGAACAGACTCTGTGGTAACTGAACAGACTATTGCAAGGCCATCTGAAGGGGTAATTATCCCGATTAAATATACAGGGGCACCGATTAAAGATGCAAAGGGCAATATTAAAGGGGCTCTTGAATATGTTCTTGATATGACAGAAGAGTCGAAGCAAAAGCAGGCAGCGGATGAGAAGATTGAAAACCTTAATACCATTCCGACGCCGATATTATCAATTGATACCGATTATAATATTACCTTTATGAATCCTGCAGGAGCTGCTGTTGTAGGTTCTACTCCAGATGAGGTCATGGGTAAGAAATGCTACGATCTTTTTAAAACGCCCCATTGTAAAACCGATAAATGTGCCTGTACCAGAGCAATGAAAACCGATTCAGTGGTAACCGAGCATACCATTGCAAGGCCCGCAGAGGGGGTTATTATCCCCATTAAATATACCGGATCTCCCATTAAAGATGCCAAAGGTAATATTAAGGGAGCGCTGGAGTATGTCCTTGACATGACGGAAGAGGCCAAACAGAAGCAGGCGGCAGATGAGAAGATCGAAAATCTCAATACCATTCCGACGCCTATCATGTCCATTGACACTGATTTTTCAATCACCTTTATGAACCCTGCAGGTGCCGCTGTTGTTGGTTCTACCCCTGATGAGGTTGTTGGTAAAAAATGTTACGACCTTTTTAAAACGCCCCATTGTAAAACCGACAAATGTGCCTGTGGCCGTGCGATGAGAACAGACTCTGTTGTGACGGAGCACACTATAGCTCGTCCGGCAGAAGGGGTAATAATCCCCATTAAATATACCGGGGCACCGATTAAGGATGCCAAAGGTAATATTAAAGGGGCTCTTGAATATGTTCTTGATATGACAGAAGAGTCGAAGCAAAAGCAGGCAGCGGATGAGAAGATTGAAAATCTTAATACTATCCCAACGCCTATCATGTCCATTGATGCCGACTATAATATCACCTTTATGAACCCTGCAGGGGCCTCAGTCCTCGGTCAGACCCCTGATCAGGTAATCGGTAAGAAGTGTTATGACATGTTTAATACCGATCATTGTAGAACAGATAACTGTGCCTGTTCCCAGGCAATGCGGACAGGGACGGTTATTAATGAACAGACAACCGCCCACCCCAATGGCAAAGAAATGCCGATTAAATACACCGCATCCCCTATTAAAGATGCAAAAGGCAATATTAAGGGGGCTCTGGAGTATATTACAGATGTTACTGCTGAAAAGGCTGTGGAGCGCTTGATTAGTGAGGCTGTGGGTGACGTAAACGCGCTTGTGAGTGAGTCCAAGAGCCAGATGGACCAAGCCAACAGCAAGGTTGATGAGATGAATGAACTCATTGATGATGGGGTCCAGAAGCTTGATGATTCCCTTGAAACGGTAAAAGAAATGGTTGCGGCATCTGAGGAGATGTTGAGTCTTTCCGCTGAGTCAAATAAGCTTGCGGGTGACCTGACAAAAGAGGCTGAGACCGGGAAGGCCGCAGGGAAAAATGCCGAAGAAAAGCTCGTTGAAATAAACGCCACCATGGAAAAAAATAATGAAATGGTGAGCGGGCTTGTTAATCAGCTTGAAAAGATTTCAGGCTTTGTTGATATCATCAAAGATATTGCCTCCAAGACAAATTTGTTAGCATTTAATGCAGCCATTGAGGCCGCAAGGGCAGGGGATGCCGGGCGAGGATTTGCCGTGGTGGCCGACGAGGTTCGCAAGCTTGCTGAGAACAGTTCTAAATCTGCAATCGATATATCTGACATAGTCAAGCAGGTGGAAAAGGACTCGATGCAAACCATCAATGCCATGCAGTCAGGAATGACGATGCTAAGCGATGGCGGCAAGGTGATCAACACAGCGCTTGTGAGTATGGAGACAATTTCTGAAGGGATACAGACTATTTCAACTTCTGTAGATAATTTAAGCCTGCAGTCAAAAAGTCTTTGTTCAAGTGGTGAAAATGTTATGCAGGGAATCCAGGCGGTTGCCGTTTCATCTAAGGAAAATCAGAAATCAACTTCTGTTGTCAATAGTTCCCTTTCTGAAAGTGTTGATGCCCTTGATCGTCTAGTACGTTCCAGTGAGAGTCTTCAGGGTGCCATTCAGAATCTTTAATTTATGAGTCTCCAGCAAAAGAGTAGCTCTTTAGCTGGAGACAGGTCTTGATTATGATTTTTGGAGATAAATTACTCACACCGCGCCTTAGCCTGAGACGGGTATATCAAGATGATCTCTCCCTTTTGGTTAAATGGAGTAATAGTGCCAATGCTCACGGGGAGTATTTGACACCTGAAGGCCTCGATAGCCAGATGGCCCAGGCTCAAATCTCTTCAGGTATGTTGTGGAATGATGAAAACAGAGTGTTTCTGGTGGAAGAAAAAGGTGGCTCGGCCATTGGTACCGTTCACTACTGGCTGAGGTCTGAGTTTAAGAAGTGCGGGGTAATGGCGCTGAAAATTTCTGATCCCCAAAAACGAAATAATGGATACGGTACTGAGGCTCAAAAGTATGTCATTATCAATCTCTTTGAGCGGTTAAAATTGGAGGCGGTTGAGATGTATACTGATATCAATAATCTCCCCCAACAGCGCTGTCTTAAAAAACTGGGCTTTGAGCTTGTGGAAACGCTTAGCTATGATGACCACCATGTTCGTCGGGTTGGACATCTGTTTCGCCTCGATCAGGCAACCTATTCAAATTGTCTTTACTATCAATATCATTATGAATAATCGAGTTGGTCTTGTGGTTGATGATCGTTATCTTGACCATCGTATAGTGACTCCGTCCCCAGAAAATCCCGAGCGACTTCGTAACCTGGCGACAGTTGTGAGGGAGCAGTTTGCACAACGGTGCCAGTTGTTTTCAGGGAGGGAGGCGGGGTTTGATGATATTGAGCTTGTGCATTCCCGTTTTTACCTCGAACAGCTGAAGGAACACAGTGTTAATGGGAATCCCTTTTCCTACGATAAGGATACCTATCTTATGGAGCAGTCAATCTATACGGCGCAGTTGGCAACTGGTGGTTGCTTAGACCTTGCTGATAGACTGCTGGGTGATGAATTGGATTCAGGTTTTGCCCTGATCCGGCCGCCAGGGCACCATGCTGAACCTGGCAGAGGTATGGGGTTTTGTGTCTTTAATAATGTTTCTATCACTGCAGAATATCTTCGAAAAAAGTACGGATTAAACCGGATTCTTATAATCGATTTTGATGCCCACCATGGAAATGGTACTCAAGAAGCATTCTATGATACCGATGAGGTGATGGTCATGTCGCTGCATCAGAGGGATATTTTTCCCTTTTCGGGTGATGTCTCTGAGGTAGGGACTGAAAAGGGGTTGGGATATACCATAAATGTACCTGTCTATTCACAGTTTGGTGATGCTGAATATACCTTTCTACTTGGACGATTACTGCAGGTTGTAGCAGAACAGTATTTACCCCAGATTATTCTCGTTTCAGCGGGATACGATGCCCACCAGGATGATAGTATCAGTGGGACCATTCTGACAACAGAATGGTTTGGTTTGGCCACTGCTCTTATTAAACAAGCTGCTGATTCTGCCTGCGACGGTCGATTGTTAATGGTACTGGAGGGTGGGTATAATCCGGTCTCACTGGAGTCTTCAGTTCTGGAGACCTTGGATAGTTTATGTACAAAAAGACTTGGAAAAATTGGGGTTCTGCACTCTGAAAGAGGAAATAATTTACTTGTAGACCACCCATTTCGGAGCTGTTGGACTCTTTAACCTCGGTAAACATGGAATAAGCCGAGACTCTTTTCAGTACCCGATGAACGGGATACGTGCCATGGTGTGAGTTGAAGTTTTAATTTCAAACCAAGTAAGGCACTGATAAGGATAGATAGATGAGTGTCGATGATAACGTATTAAAAACGATATTGCATGAGTGTCGCCAGTGTGGAACCTGTTGTAGAGAATACAAAAAGATCTCATTACAGGCGGAAGAGGTCGACTTTATTAAGAAGATGGGAGGGCATGTCGGAGTTAATGTGAGTATGAAAGAGATTCGGGAAAAGGGTTTGGATCTCGCAACTCGGGATGCTAAAAAAGATGGGAAGATGTATATGATCCATCCCGATGACAAGGGCTGTGTATTTTTAAAACATAAAAACGATAAATATTATTGCGGTATCTACCATTATAGGCCCAGGGTTTGTCAGGGGTTTCGCTGTAATCTCGCCGATGACAGTTTTCTTGATCTGTTTGCAGGGGAGTCTGCAATGCATCTCCTTGGTAAAGATTCTTATGGACTGTGATTTCTTTCCCGTGTTGTCAATAACCTAAGAGATCAACGGTTTCAAGCCGGGCAGAATAATTAACAGGTGAGTGTGCCGCAAGAAACTCTGGTGCGCCTAACCATGGCCGCTTAGTGGCTTCGTGGTGTGATCCCTTAAGATAGTAGGGTAGCCCTGCATGGAGCATTGTGGGTAGAGGTGGGATGGTGGTGACAATATCTCTACAGTTAGCCAGTCGGTAAATATTGATGTTTTGTAGAGACGATAAAAACTCATCGTTACCGATTTTAGGTGCGCCAAAGGTGTATACTGCGTGGGGAGCGTGTAGAGAGGCGGTGAGTACAGCAAGTGCGCCGCCAAGGCTATGTCCAGTGTAGTAAACGGGACGGCGTAATGTTTTGAGTTGGTCTTTAATTTCTTCTATACTTTCAAGGAGAAGTTGTTTGAAACCATTGTGAACTTTTCCGCCTGAACCCCAGGGAGATAATGTTGTTTTCAGGTTGTAAAGCCAGTTGGAAATGTTGCCGGCAGTACCTCTGAACACCAGCACCGAAAAAGAAATATCCAGTTCTGCTGTTGGAGTAATAACTGCACATTTGAGATGTTTACCATTGTAAAACCAAGGTTCTTGTAATCCGTGTTGTTCAAGTTGAAGATTTCTTACCTCAGCTTCCTCTTTTTCTCTTGTTCCCTTCGAATAAATAAGGCGTGACATTTCAGATAACCACCATGCATTTTTCTGACTAAACATTGGATTGTCCGGCTCGAAGGCTTCAGGTGATGTTTCAGGAGACCGGTGTGTGAAAAAGTTATCAGCGTCTCCAGGATTGAAAACATCTTTCCAGTCATAACTGTATTGCATACATCTCTCGTGTGGTTCTTTTTGGTGTGTTAAAATATATGTTTGCATATGATTGACATTTATGGTGAGTTGCGATTTGTGTCAAGAAAATGTTAGAGGATGATCCCTCTGTGAGCGTATGGTTTGTACTGGTTTGCTGTTCGTAGGTTTCTATAGATAAATAATTGGTAGAACATATTGAGTTTGTGTGCTTTTGCCATTCTTTATTACTGTTGTGTTGTATCTTGGCGCTTCTGTGCTATATTGTTGGCCACAAAAAATCGAATAGGTCATTCGAAACGAGTCATTTACAACAGTTGGAATGTTGGAATGCTACATAAAATTATACAGTTGAGTTCTACGTAAATAGTAAGAGAAAGAAGGAGAAGTTACATGGCAACACCCATAACCTCGGTATCTGGTATTGGTGCTCAAACAGCAGATATATTAATGGAAAATGGTTTTCAAAGTGCTGAGGCTCTGGCTGCAGCAAAAGAAGAAGATCTGTTGAAAATTAGTGGCTTTGGTCCTTCAAAGGCTAAAAAGTTTATTGCGGCTGCCCAGGCATTAGTTGGTACTGCTGAGGAGGGTTCAGCTCAACAGGAGCCGGTTCAGCCGGAAATTGAAGCTTCTGCAGAGGTAGAAGTCGCAGAAGAGAAAACAGAAGAAAAAGTTGAGAAGTCGTCAGGTCCAAAGGTGGTCACCCAGAAGCTGTGTAAGAAAAAGAAAAAGAAAAAGAAAGATAAGGCTGGCAAGTCAAAGTCGAAGAAAAAGAAGAAATCTTCACGTAAAAAGAAATCAAAGTAGCGTCTGGATGTACCTCTGTTTCATTATATTGTAGTTACGGGAACGCAAGGTTTTGAAATAGAATGGCGCATCTTTCCTATGGTTGGGGTAATAGATGAAAAAGAAGATGGAGCGGCTCACCGCCTGTGTGAAAGGGGGCGGTTGAGCATCTAAAATTGCTCCAGGGGACCTGGAACAAGCACTAGAGGGGATGGACTTCCCGACAAATGAAAATGTTCTGGTTGGTCTGGGAACTGCTGACGATGCAGGGGTCTATAGGGTTTCAGATGATCTTGCATTAATTCAGACCCTCGATTTTTTTACCCCAATCGTAGACGATCCATATGATTTTGGTCGTATTGCAGCGGCAAATGCCCTCTCCGATGTCTACGCCATGGGCGGTACGCCTAAAACCGCAATGAACATTGTGGCATATCCGATGCAAACACTTGGAAAAGAAGCCTTGCGAGAGATGTTGGCAGGAGGTGGATCGACTTTGAAAGAAGCCGGTGCGGTACTTCTTGGCGGTCACAGTGTAGAAGATGAAGAATTGAAGTATGGATTGTCAGTGACCGGTTTTATTCATCCTGACAAGATTCTTACCAATCAGGGGCTAAACCCCGGAGATTGTCTTGTCCTTACTAAGCCCCTCGGCACAGGAATCGTAAACACTGCAATTAAAGGTGGTCTAGCTTCCGATGATACCTGTAAGAAGATTACAGGGATTATGGCAACACTCAACCGGAGGGCTGCCGAGGTTATTTCAGGTTTCACGGTTTCAGCTTGCACGGATATCACAGGTTTTGGTCTTCTTGGTCATCTGGCTGAGATGATAATCGGTACCTCTGTTGGTGTAAAAGTGTATTCACAAAAAGTTCCGGTCATCAGTGAGGCTGTGGAGTTTGCCTCCATGGGCTTTGTTCCTTTAGGTGCACATAATAACAGGGAATACAGGCAGGAGCTTATTGTCGCGCACCAGGGCTTTGATCCTGTGATGCGAGACATCTTCTTTGATCCCCAGACCTCAGGCGGACTGCTTGTTGGTTGTCGGGAAGACGATGTGGATACGCTGGTACAACGCCTGCATGACTCTGGGGTGGAAGAAGCGGCTGTAATTGGATATGTAACAGAAGATAGTGGTAATAAAATAGAGTTGCAGTGAGCATTATCCTGCTTCTTATGTTGTTGTAGCCGCTGTAGTATGGCAATTTTTTATATAAGGGAAAGGGTAGATGACAAAGATGATTGATGCGTGTGGACTTGCCTGTCCAGGGCCTGTATTGCTCGTAAAAGATGCAGTGGAAGAAGCAGCGGGAATAGATCTTTCCGTGCTTGTTGATAATGCGGGATCTGCTGAAAACGTGACCCGTTTTCTAACAACCAAGGGGTATTCAGTTACTGAAACAGAAGAAGATGGTGTGTTTCGATTGGTTGCCGCTTCAGGTGCTGTGCAGGGTTCGGCTGTTCCCGAGAAAGCTTCAGTAGTTCGTGACGAGACTGTGCAGAGAGTACTGGTGCTGGTAACCAGTGACACCCTTGGGTCCGGTGATGATGTCCTTGGCCGGAAGTTGATGATAAGTTATTTGAAAACAATCAAAGAGATGGGGCCGGAGCTTTGGCAGCTTATCTTTGTCAATGGTGGTGTAAAGCTGACCACAACATCATCTCCGGTTTTACAAGAGCTGCAGGACTATGAAAAGTCTGGAACCATAATTCTTTCTTGCGGTACCTGTCTGGAGCACTTTGGTTTAACAGAAGAAAAACAGGTGGGTGGAACGACAAATATGCTGGATATTATTACAGCCACCCAATGTGCCGATAAGGTTGTTTCCATTTATTAATCTGGGAATAATAAGGTCGCTGAAAGAGACTTATTCCGGATTTTCTTCCCATTTACAAGGATTAGAGTTGTAACAGGTTTATTTTTCTTCCTTTCTTTTAGTGTATTCGTTGTTATTCTATGCCGGTGTAATCATACAGCCACGAATAATTCTACCTATTCGTCTTGGAAAGAAGAAATATTCAGTCAACCGTCGTTAGTATTTAAGGCGAAATTAATAGCTTGATAATAGCTTGAAAGGAGTGATTATGTCTAAGATCAGCAAAGTAATTGGTCGCGAAGTAATGGATTCACGCGGAAACCCAACCGTTGAAGCAGATGTTTACCTGGAATCAGGAGCCTGGGGTAGAGCATGTGCACCTTCTGGTGCTTCTACAGGTTCCAGGGAGGCCCTTGAACTACGTGATGGCGATAAGGCGCGTTATCTTGGAAAGGGCGTGCTTAAGGCAGTAGGGGCTGTAAATGACAGCATTGCTCCAGCAATTATTGGCAAAGATGGCTATGACCAGAAAGGACTCGATCAGCTTATGATCGATCTTGATGGCACAGAAAATAAAGAGAAATTAGGTGCCAATGCTATTCTTGCTGTATCCCTTGCTGTGGCAAAGGCCGCTGCTATTGACAAGAACATTCCACTCTACCAGTATATATCCGAGTTGAACGGAACCCCGGGTGAGTATCTGATGCCTGTTCCTATGATGAATATCATCAATGGTGGAGAGCATGCTGATAACAATGTAGATATCCAGGAATTTATGATCCAGCCTGTGGGTGCCAAGAATTTCCGCGAAGGTTTACGGATGGGTGCAGAGGTTTTTCATCAGCTCAAAAAAGTACTCAGTGCTAAAGGACTGAGCACTGCTGTTGGTGATGAGGGTGGCTTTGCTCCTAATCTTGCTTCAAACGAAGAGGCGTTGACCGTTATCATTCAGGCCGTTGAAGCGGCTGGTTATGAAATGGACAAAGATATTACCCTCGCCCTTGATTGCGCTGCCTCTGAGTTCTATGTTGATGGAAAGTACGATCTGAAAGGTGAAGGCAAGGTTTTTGATTCGGAAGGCTTTGGAGATTACCTGGCAGAACTGAGCAGCAAGTACCCGATCATTTCCATTGAAGATGGTCTTGATGAGAGTGACTGGGACGGTTGGGCGTATTTGACCAAGAAGATTGGTTCTAAGATTCAGCTGGTTGGAGATGATCTCTTTGTAACTAATACCAAGATCTTGAAACGCGGTATTGATAATTCAATTGGTAACTCAATTCTCATTAAGTTCAACCAGATTGGATCTTTGAGCGAAACTCTGGAAGCTATCCGTATGGCAAAAGATGCGGGATTTACAGCAGTGATCTCCCATAGAAGTGGAGAGACCGAAGATGTAACCATTTCTGATCTTGCTGTGGGTACAGCCGCAGGTCAGATTAAAACCGGTTCACTCTGCAGGTCAGACCGTGTTGCAAAATATAACCAGCTGCTCCGTATAGAAGAAGAACTGGGCGACAAGGTTGGTTACAAGGGTAAAAAAAGCATTAAAGGTCAGTAACGGTTTATTGTTACAGGTTGTCTGTAAAGCCCCAGGTACTCTTTTGTGCCTGGGGCTTTTTTCGTTTTTTGAGCGTGAGGCTTTGAAATTGTGGACGTTTACTGCAATGTAAATTAATTACTAATGATAGTAGTTATACAACAACCATAAGAGTTTCCTTTGAAGCGGCACAATAGATGACGAAGAATTGATGACGATTGCAAAAAAAAACATTGTAATGGCAAAGGAGATATCAGCCCTTAATACCTTCTGGCTTATACAATATCTTCACAAATATCATGTTGATGTAGACGTTGATGCCATAGTTGCAAGTATAGCAGCAGAGCAAGATTGTTATATTGAAAACCTTGAGACAGGAAAAATTGAACCGGTGACTGTGGCCCATTTACAAATGCCACGCTACTGGTTTTCCCACGATTTTATTCAAGCCTTACACGATGCTATTCAGGAGTGTATTCCTGATCCCAGGCTTGCCTATAAGATAGGGCGCACCATATATAAAACCAAACCCCTTATTTTGACAACCTTGGGAGTATCTTTGCTTGGAGTGCACGGGGTTGCCAAAAAAGTATCCCTGGAGGCGGCAAAGTATAACAGGACGAAGGTGTATAGTGTACGCTCGTTGAAAAAGGGCCATGTTGGTCTGCGGGTTGTTCATAATCCGGGAATCAAGGTGAGTGATTTTACAATGCAGTGGAATGCCGGTTGTTTTGTCTCCTATGGTAAATTGGCCGGAGCAAATGATATAGAGGTTGAAACGCATTGCCTTGATCCTGGACCGACTGTTGCCGGTGGTGCAGGACAGGCGATATGGGATTTTGATCTCTACTACAAAGAACCTCATCTGTTCAATCGGTTGTTTCGGGCACTTATGCTGACAGTTCCCTGGGTTCGAAAGTTGACCGAGCAGGCAGAGGAAATAGAGGCAGAATATCAGGAACAGATTTTTACCAGGGATAAAATTATAGCTGAGCGTACTGAACGGCTTGTTGCGATTCAGGAAAAATTAGTCGAGCAGGAGAGGGTGAGTAGTGAACAAAAGCTAGCCAAAATTTCCCATGAACTTGTGACCACAGAAGAGCGCGAGAGACGTGCTATTGCAGAAGATCTACACGATAGTGTCACCCAGTTACTGGCTTTGAGTGTTAAAGATGCTGCAACTCTTCAAGGTAAGCATGATGATCTGGCTGGTTTAGACACCTTGCAGGAAAACCTCGGTAAGGCCTTAACTGATTTACGAGCACTTACCTTTCAGATCAGTCCCCCGGTACTCTATGATTTTGGTCTGGAAGCAGCTCTGGAGTGGCTGGTTGAGGATGTGAACAGCCGACATAATATGCGATTGGTCTTCACTAATCTTATTGGTTCTCCGCTTAGGCCGGGACAGAAGCAGAATATCGTTTTGTACAGATCTGTCAGGGAGCTGGTAATCAATATAATAAAACATGCAGAGACTCCTGATGGGCAAATACTCTTACGAATTACCGGGACAAAACTCATAGTTGAAGTAGCCGATGAGGGTGTAGGCTTTGACGCAGATGTTAATCATGACGGTTTTGGTCTTTTTTCCCTGGAGGACAGACTCTTATTCGTAAATGGGAAAATCAGTATAATGTCTTCTGTGGGGGAGGGGACCATTGTTCAGATCAGGGTACCCCTGGAAAAACTGTACTTAGGCTAAGAGCTGAGAACGGTTGATGACCATTTTTCGGCAGGGTTTATCAGCTTAACTTTGCTTTTGCCTGCGTTTTGAATTTCTCTCCCTGCAGAGGAGAAGGTATCTCTGAGGCGAGGGTGTTAATTGCAGCAGTGATATCTGGTGTTGAGTCAAGATGATCCTCACAGATAATAGCTGCCATGGGGCCAATGAATTCGGCAAGAATACTCTCTAAAATTGATTTTTGTTCATCTGTGAGTTGCGGCAGTACCTCTGCTTCAGTCAGAGGTTCTGTTTTAGCCAGAGTCTTTGTGTTGTCTGTTTGGGAAAGAAATTGCAGGATATCTTGAGTGGGAGGGAGCTTGTTTCGTCGTGGTGAGGTTGCATTTTCCTGAAACTTGTAGCGCCCAGCCTGGATAGTCAGCATCAGTTCCAGCGCTTCCTGTCCCTGCTTGTTATAAAAATAGACAAAAACGATGGTACCGTTTTCAAGAACAATTTGGGCGCTACGGTTGGCTTTTGTGGCAATAAATAGTACTCCGGATGCCTTACGTGTGCAGAGGACTTCTATATGTTTAACCAGATCCGCAAATGGTATGTATTGTTCGCTCATTGTATTCTATTTTTTCCGTAGTCGGGTAAAAGCCATTTGTAAACTGACTCCCATTCGTTCAATAGCTCTTGCGAGTGCCCCTATTTCATCATTTCGACTTGTTTCACTGATTTTTGCTTCAAGATTGCCACGGCTGATGTCATCGGCGATTCGTGTCAGATTTTGGATAGGTGAGCTCAGTCTTACAGCAAGCAGGTACGCAATGAACAAGACAGCAATGAGAGTGACGCCAAGGAGGATGAAGGCATTCTGTCTTGCCTTATTGGCTGCGGAAAATGCTTCGTTGTAATCCTGCTGCAGGATGAGAGTCCAGCCTTGTTCGGTCTTTGTCGTATAGGCAACCACCTTGCGGCCTTTGTCATTAAAGACATAGAAGCCACTACCTGATGCAGGTTTTTGGGCGATGGCAGGTTGGGCGCTAAAGTCCTGGAGGTTAAAGGAAATGTTGTCTTCACCGCTTGCAATCAGACGATTTTTGTCGTCGAGCAGGATTGCATACCCGGTCTTGCCGAGTTTGTTCTTTGTTATTGTGTTTGAAAGTTCTTCAAGGGTCATTGCAATAGCTATAACCCCAAGAAGATTTGAGCCTTCATCACGAATGGGTTCGGAAAGAATAAAGGCAGGTTTGTTGGATGTTTTGCCGAGCAGTACCTGATGGCCTACTTCTTTCCCTTCGACAATCTGCTTAAAGTAGTCTCGATCACCGTAAAACCTCGTTGCCTTTCCGTCACTTCGCCCAAGGTTTTGGCCATTGGGGAGAATGGTAAATGCGAGGTAGACCCAGTTGTATTTATCACTGATAGTTTTAAGTACTGGGTTTTGTGACTCAGCCTCCATGGAGAGGATCGCCGGGGTCTGACTGTTTTGTTCCAGAACTTTGAGGTTCATGGTGGTCCAGTCATCAATATTCTGACTCAGACTTTGTGCATTGGAGGTGAGGTTTTCAGTAACGTTAATTTCCCAGTTTTGTTGTGACAGATATACGGAGTTATACCAAAGGCCACCAATTGGCACTAAGGCCACAATAAACATGGTGATTAAAATTTGGTAAGCAATTTTAAAGCCTGATCCTGATTGTGAAGCCTCGTTACCAGCCATGTATTCCACACTCCCAAGTATTTAACGTTATGTTTTAATATTGCTTTTAGTGCCTTCCTGCTGAAAGCCTGTCATAAAAAACAGGTAGCGTTGACTCCGAGAAACTCAGGAATTGAATTTCAAATCGTAAGTTTAGTCTTATCACCAGATAGTGAACGTAGTGAGACCTTCGAAACACTTATCGCTTTTATCGGGGTTAGTATTTATTACCATTTGTTGAATTAATAGTTGATTTTTTCAATGGTTTCACATTAGACCATAAAGTGGATTAGAAAAGCAAACTTTATTAAAGTCAAGAAATCTCTGGAGATGCTGTAAATATGGTATATTTTCGTGGTTTTTTCAGGTGTTTGTGGGGGGCTGAATACGATCAATTGATGTTGTTAAACAGCGATTTTTACCACAACCTTATGAATAATATCATTTCCAATGAGGGGCAAGTGGGCATCTTCTGGGAAAAAAATGGTGAAGTGGTTAGGTCTTGTGGAGAACCATGCTGTGGGCAGGTCAGCATAAAACTGAATATCGTTTTCCAGGTCATATGCTCCTGCATCATCAGTGCACGCTGATCGTGCCTTCCAGCCCATGGTGTCAATGCCTTGTAACACGAATTGGATGTCTATGTATTTATTGTGGATTTCCAGTTGAGCTTCATCTTTTTTCCTTCCTTGATCTTTTGCGATGATAGCAAAAACTTCTTCACCATCTATTTCGTAACGGCCTGTTTTAAGGCTTAAAATATCTGGCCGTTGCAGAAAAGTGAAGGCCTGCTTGAAGTTGGTATGCAGTGGTGTGTAGCGATTACACTGACTCAGTTCATCTAAAATCATAATGTACCCGTGTGTTATTTAGGCTTAACAGCTGAAATTATCGAAGAATCGTTTGGCGCCCTGAAGCTGTGATGACTTATTTCCGTCAGGCCTGCTCGTTGTAGCATGGCAATGATTTCCAGGTCAGAATATGACCTGCCCTGATCGGTACCAACAAGCATGTTGAGAGAAAAAAGCGCTGGGAACTCAGGGCCATTTTTCTCGCTGTTTAAGATAAAGTCGTGGATGAGCAATAGGCCTCCTGGAGTGAGTGCTTCTGCAGTATTCTCTATGCATCGTTCACATTCTTCATAGGAATTGCTATGGAGAATATGGGACAGCCAGGCAACATCGAAACTGTTCTTCTCAAGTGGTGTTGTATTAAAATCTCCACCTTCAAATGAAATTCTATCAGAGAGGTTATGGGAGGCGATGACCTTTGCGGCAATGGGTTCAGTGGTTGGACGATCAAAAATCACAGCTTCAAGCTCAGGATTTTCTTTACAAAAGTGTATGGAGTAGGTTCCAGGGCCTCCTCCAAGGTCAAGTAAGCGCTTGCGACCTGAGAGGTTAATAGAGGCTGCAATTTGTGGTGCTATTCCTTTTGCGAGGTTAAACATACCAAGTAGAAAACTTTCTCGCTCAATCTCAGCACCGTAGGAGCGTTTTTCAATCTTCTGCCCAGTGCAAACTGCCTTATCCAGCTGGGCCCACCCATCAAGGATATGGTGATGATGGAGTATGATATGCCCCATATATTCCTGGGACTCTTCGTGGAGATGCTTTTGGGCAAAGTGGCTATTGGTATACCTGTTACCTGCTTTGACCAGAAGGCCCATTGCCGAGAGAGCGTCTAGTAGTAACTCAGTGGCGCGACTATTGGTTGAGGCCAGATCTGCAATTTCCTCTGCATCCATGGAGTTGCTGTCGAGAATGGAGAATATCTTTAACCGGACAGCTGCCTGTAAAGCACAGCCACGCCAATACCCACTTGAAACCCCTAGCAATATTCCAACGTTCCAGTCTTGCGCCATTTCTTCCTCTCCCTGTAAAATATTAAAATATTTAGATGAGCAGTGAACTTAGATGCAAACTTTATGATACAGAAATGATGTACAACTCTTTCTATAACAGATTTTTTCTCTTAGTCAAATGGTACACTTAGCGTAAGTATTATCATAGACGCTGTGTGTGAAATGTAATGGGCGGAGTTTGGGTGAATTTTTTAAAGATAGGTTTATCGTAGGCGTAATGCACTAATCTTGTCATGGATAATGGCCGCTGTGCTGGAGATTTTCGCTTTGAAGGCTTGCTTTTGCCTTGGGCAAAAGTCCGAACCCCGATAAATGGGATAAGTACCGTGTGAATTATTCGATACACTGTTGACTCTAAATGGAGTCACAAATTACTCCATTTAGAGTTATGGCCAGGGGGATAGGAACTTGTTACTTAAAAGTCAGAGTGCCAAGCACTGATCCTGCTTTGTTCACGAGTTTGTACTTGTTGTCTTCCACTTGAAACATGGTATTGCAGTTTTCAGATCCCTGACGGATGTTTTTCCATTTACCACAGATTTCACCATTTGCAATTCTCCAAAATCCTTCGTCAGATCCTCCGCTGTAAGTAATAATCTGGGTTCCATCTGGTGAATGCTTTATAGATGCATTTCCTTTATTACCACTATAATTTACATCGGTGGGCTTAGAAAAAAGAACTCTCAATTGTTCATCTGTTAATGGGTTTATTCCAGCATCTAACATTTTTTGTTTTGCAGTCACACAACCACCTGCGAGTAAAAGTAGGCAAAGCCCAACGGCAAGCATAGCTGGTTTCCAAACATGTTTCATATAGGTTTCTCCATAAGTTTTATATGATGAGTAAATCTCATCAAAAAATTGAAGAAGCAATCCTAACGATCAAAGTGAACGTTGTCCATAGGTATTAATACCAGTTTTGCTTTATCAAGCCAGAGTAATGATATATTAAACGGTGTTACGCGCAGCACCATACTGCAATTTTGTCAGGAGTTGGGAGTCCGAGAGAGGAGCGACCTATTTTTTTTAATAATATTAGTTCAGCTGCGGAGGCAATGATAGTCGGATCACCACTTGAGATGGCACCAGTAGTTACAGGCGAAACTATCATATACACTGGGGTGCCGGGCAAGATTCCCTGCAATGACAAACAGCCTTTCAGGCAGGAAAACATTCAAACACGATGTAGAATTGTTACTCAGACATGCAGCTATGGATGAGTTTTCATCCATAGCTGCTGAGTACCTCAATCAAGAGTCAGTAAAGGGGTTGTTGTTAAGGCTCGTCATGGCACTGGGCACAGTCCTGGGAAATGGTTTTGCCAAATTCTGTCTCATGTTCATCGTCATGACAACGGAAACAGCCGTAGCCGTCATCTGCATAGAGATGTCCATTATGCCCTTTATAGGTACCCCAGGTTACATTCATCTTCGGCCAGACATTACCCATATATATATCCAGCAGGTAGTTTCCTGATGTTATAATCTGTTCTTCGTGTTCGGCCACAAAGTCAGTTCCATTTCTTTTTGCCTGTAGTGACATCAGATTTTCTACAATCTGTTCCTTGGCTTCATCCCGGCTGATATACTCAGTTTTCATAACAGTAAATGAATCTTCACGAAGACCAGGGAGTAATGGATCCAGCTTCCTACTGTACAGTCCCTCGTCAATCTTCTGGCCAAGGTCTTCATAGACATGGGTTGGTCGATTATGACAGTCGATACAGTCCATTGTCCGCCAGTGGGCTCCATCTTCAGCATCCGCCTCTGTGGAACCGTTATTGTACTCTTCGGTAATTCCGTTGGGTTTTGTTACACGTATTTGACCAATAGAGGTTCTTGTTTTATTTAACGAATAATATTCAACTTTAACATCGTTACTGACATGCCAGTGGATTCCCTCGAAGGTGTCGGTATGGGGGTTGCGTCCACCGATATGCAGGGCAATTTCATCGACTGTAGGCTCTAACTGATCATCATTTGTGTATGAAATAAACTGCTTAATTTTTTTACCATGAAATTTTTCAGGCCAATGGCAGGCCTCACAGGTATCCCTTGCCGGGCGAAGATGCTCCACTGGTGCAGGGATGGGCTTACTGAATTTTCCATCAAATGTTGCTTTTACCTGACGAAGGCCCGATAGTTTAGCCTTGACGTACCAATCAGCTCCGGAACCAATGTGACACTCAACGCATCCGACTTTGGCATGTGGAGAGCGTTGGTATGCAGTATATTCAGGGGCCATAACCTGGTGGCAGACGACTCCACAGAAATAATCTGATTCTGTAAAATGATATGCTTCATAGACAACAAGAGTGAAAATTGTGAGGTTAACAACTGAGAGCACTAAAAAAATGAAAACCGCACGCCGATGGACTTTCTTGCCAAAATCAATAATCATCGAAGATGCTATAAGGCTATGTCTAAACCACCGTTTTCTACGCATGTAAAAAGATAATGGAATAAGAATCAAGCCGAAGATGATACCCGCAGGAAAAATCATAAATGTAACAATTGCGGCGTAGTGGTTTTCAATGAGTCCTGAGATATGAGCACTGAGGCCAAGAATCAGCAGGGTAAAGCAGATGGTGGTAAGGCCAACACCAAAGAGGCCCATGGGTGTTTTCCATGAAACGCCGAGTTGTTCCTGCCAGGTGAGGTCGTCAAATGCATCCTGTTTGTGTCCATTGTCGGGACTGTTATCCGTCATGTTTCCCTCCTGTTAAAATTGTTTCCATGATCGTTCAATTTCACTACTTGTCTCTATGATTTTATCCAATAGTTTCTTTTGCTGCGCGGAGTAGAGGTGTTCGTCTGTGTCAGCGAGAAGCTGGGCGTAGTTGATAAGGCCATTGAGCTGGTTTGTTGACCCATTGATTTGATCAATGAGAATGGAGTATTGTGCAGACTCTTCTTCATCACGTATCGAATTCAAGGTTTGTTTAGCTCGTATTTGAGAGTGGATAGCCTCTACGAGTTCCAGTGTTTCAAGGCTGGCATTGTTTGCAGGCTGAAGGTCGGTGTCTGACACTGACTCTTGTTGCAGTTGTTTTGTTATGTTGAGAACAGGCAGGATAGAATTTCGATAGAGAAGTATGAGGGAGAAACTGAGTATACTGAGAATAATCCCCATTGAGCCAATGATGATGAGTTGCAGATTATGGATTCTCGAACGCGTCTGAGTGGCAAGTATACGATCATATTGAACGAGATAGGTCCCTATGTTACGCATTTCCTGTTGAATATTTTGTTTCAGAGAACCGCCCCCATCCTCTGTGGCAAGTGTTCTAATTTGAATTACAATGCCAGGAAGATCGATCTTATTGAGCAGGTCAAGTTTAAGCTCTGCCGGGACGTATGGAGTTTCTTGCATCCTTGAAAAGGTAGCATTCAATTTCTCCATATCAGGGATGAGGTTCAGGAGCTTTTGAGAATCTTTGGTAATTAAAGCTTCTGTAATGTCCTCACGTATTGTGATGAAATGAAAAAGTGCTTTCTCATTTTCGGTGATAATATCAGTATACTTGCCTGAAAGGGCGTATTGTCGTGCGCCAAGAATGATAACCATGCCAAGGAGGAGCATAGTTGTCGGAAAGACTAACCAGAATAATTTGCGCAGTGAGAACATAGGCAGTTATTTGAGGTTCGTGTAAATGTTTTTTTAGTTCCTTATTCGCAAAAGGCGAAATGTAAATTGGCGAAATATATTTTTAAATTATGATTTTAGGGTACGTACCCTCAATCAGGAATTAGTGAATCGGTACATGTGCCTTCTTCTGGCACTGTCCTCTGGCAGGGCATAGAGAACATTCTTTGTCTTCGTTCTGTATCTCATCACCATGCTCTTCTCTTTTTGTGAGAGAGCATTGGTGTATTATTTCAAATTCTTCACTGTCGAGGGTCTCAATTTCCAGGAGGATTTCAGAGAGAGCATGTAAGAAATAAGCTTCTCTTTCCAGGATTTTGAGAGCTCTTTCGTAACAACTGTTGAGGAGATTCTTCACTTCCTCGTCAATGCGGTGGGCTGTTTTGTCGGACATGGTGCGTCTCATATTGACGCTATCAAGAAAACCCTCATCTTGAACCACATGGGTTTGTGGCCCAAGTTTTTCATTCATTCCCCATCTGCAAACTATACTGGTGGCAATGTCTGTTGCCTGTACCAGGTCGTTTTCTGTGCGTGTGGTAAATTCGTTAAAGACGAGTTTCTCGGCAGCACGCCCGCCAAGGAGCATGGTTATCCGGTCTATAAGGTAGCGTTTGCCGTAGGCGTAGCGATCCCCCAGGGGCAGTTGCTGGGTTTGGCCCATGGAACGTCCCCTTGGGATAATAGTAATCTTATGGATGGGATCTGCGTCCGGGAGTAATTTTGCAACAATGGCATGCCCCGCTTCGTGGTAGGCGAGAATTTTCTTATCTTCTTCAGTAAGGACCATCCCTTTTCTCTCAACACCAAGGAGAATTCTGTCCCGGGCCAGATCAAAGGACGCCTTGTCAACAACGCAGTTTCCCTTTCGAGCAGTAAGGAGTGCCGCTTCATTAACAAGACTTGCAAGTTCAGCACCTGTGAAACCTGAGCTGAAGTGTGCTATTTCGGCTATTTTGACGTCTTCAGAAAGCTTTACTTTTTTACAGTGTGTCTCAAGAATCTCTATCCTGCCCTTGAGATCAGGGGCTAAAATTGTGATCTGGCGATCAAACCTGCCTGAACGCCGCAGGGCAGGGTCTAGAATATCGGGCCGGTTGGTTGCTGCAAGCATCATGATATTATCACTGGTGGAAAAGCCATCCATTTCCACCAAAAGTGCATTCAGAGTTTGGCCTCTTTCATCATTGCCGTCGGCTGACCCACCGGTTCTGGTTGTACCTACGGCATCAATCTCATCAATAAAAATGATGCAGGGAGCATTTTTTTTAGCTTCTGTAAAAAGATCACGAACCCTTGAAGCGCCAACTCCGACAAACATTTCGACAAAGTCAGAACCACTAAAGTTATAAAATGGAACCCCCGCTTCCCCTGCAATTGCCCGGGCAAGAAGCGTCTTGCCTGTACCGGGCGGTCCCTGCAGGAGTAATCCTTTTGGTATTGTCGCCCCTATGTCTTGAAATTGTTGAGGGTTCTTGAGAAAGACAACAACCTCCTGCAGTTCTTCTATGGCATCGGGGATTCCTGCAACATCGGCGAATGTGACAGTCGTTGGGCCTGTTGAAGGTAAAACGAGCCGGTCTTTGGCAAATTGCAGATCATCACCGGTTTGACGTTTTCTATAGACTGATAGAAAAAGTATGAGGAGGGTAAGCGTTACAATGGACGCTAACCCTCCGTTAAAATAGTAGGCACTGTAATCTTTATGAAAGCGTATTCTTATTGTTTTTAGATCAATCCCAGTTCCCATCCAGGAGTAGTCATCCGGAAGAAAGACCCGGAATAACGATCCCGATTGTGTCTGTACATCCACCTTACTGCCAGTAACATCCAGACTTACAACTTCGCCTGCATCAATTGTTTGCAGCAGGAGATTGTAACTTTTTTCAGGGAGACGATTCTCAATGTAATATGCAGATAAACCTATGGATAAAAAGAGAAGCACAAGAAACAGTATAAATAAATTTCTTATTACTATTGCCATAGGTTAGCCACGTTCCAGGGTTGTTAGATATTTGACATGTTATTGTAGATAATAGCTTTTTTACAGGCCGCTAACAGCTTTAAACCATCCTGTGATAAGTCCAAGAGGGCCGCCGCCTGCGACCATTCCGCCTATGAGACATGCAAAAGCCCATATTCCAACGGCAGAAGCGAAAAGACCGACCACTGAGAGGGTAACTGTATAAATCTTAGTGTCAGTGCTTGAGAGTGAAGGATTCGATACTCCTGACTTGGTAATCGCTGTTCTTGTTTTCATGATGATCTCCATTTCCAGTGACGTTTCAGGTTGATATTGCTGGGTCTCTGTATGGAAATAATAGCAAGTCATGTGCCACAATGTGGTGGTTTTTCTATGTGTTAGAATTCATTCTATAAATCCTTCAGCCTACTGTCTGGTCAATGTTTATTGCGCCACAGCATAAGTGTTGCGTTTGCGACAGGTGCAACACTTATGCGACACTTATGCAACACTTGCAGGGGTGCACTGTACCACTCATTTTGCGGAGTTGTGTTTAACTCTCTGCAAAGTTATATCGTTTCAGCTTCCTGTAGAGCGTGCTTCTATCAATACCGAGAATTCTGGCGGCCTTTGCTTTGTTGCCACCTGTCTGCGCCAGGGTCTGTTGAAGCATCTCCAATTCACTGGTGGAAGATACATTTGGAGTAAGATGCCGAACATTCATATTTCGTGTCATTTGTGTCGCACCGGGAATAGGTGGTTCATCTGTTTTTGAATGAACTTCTTCTGGAAGGTGCTGATGTTGGATCGTTGTTCCACCACACATGACGCAGCCTCTTTCAATGATGTGGCGAAACTGACGAACATTTCCAGGCCAGTTGTAATTGTGTAGTGCTTCCATTGCCTGGTCTGAGATTGAGTAAACAGGAAGATTGTGCTTTTCGGCGAAGTAGGAAATAAAATATCTCGCAAGGGGAGAGAGACTTGATAGTCGCTCTCGTAGGGGTGGAATAACGACTTCCACAACCTTGAGGCGGTAGTAGAGATCTTCACGAAACTCGCCCCTTCTCACCTTCTCCTGCAGGTCTACATTGGTGGCAGCAACCACACGGACATCAACCTGTACCGGGGTATCCTGACCGACCGGGGTAAATGTTTTCTCCTGTAAAAAGCGCAGAAGACGCAATTGCATACGTGGTGAAATATCTCCAATCTCATCAAGAAATAACGTACTTTTATCCGCCTGGAGTAATCTGCCACGCCTGTCACTGTCTGCACCGGTAAATGCACCTTTACGGTGGCCAAATAACTCACTTTCCAGCAGATCTTCAGTGACAGCTGCACAGTCGACTTTAATTAGTTGCTGTTCTTTTCGTCTACTCTCAAGATGGACAGCTTCAGCGGCCAGTTCTTTTCCGGTTCCGGACTCTCCGGTTATAAGTACTGCGGTATCAACCTTTCCCACATTCTGTATGAGTTCGTATACTGAAAGCATAGCCGAGCTTGAGCCGACAAAACCATGGAAGGAGGCAAGCCTGGATCTGTTTGATTCCGGTACGCCAAGGGTAATGTCCCGGATCACGATTACAGCTCCATCAAATTCTTCATTCTGGTCACGCAGGGGGGCAGCTGTCAGGCTGATCATACGTTTTTCACCGCTGGAGAGCACACACTCAACATGGTGTTCATCCACAGCCTTCCTGGCTTTAATGACTGAACGTGCATCGTGCAGGCAGGCGAGGGCAACATCCCCTGTCATATGTCTGAGATTGAGTCCATTGTCGGTAGAGGAGGTGTGGAACCAGAAGGAGGCCGCATCATTGACTTGGACCACATTCATGTCATTGTCCACGGTAATGATACCATCGGAGACTGAGCTGAAAATTACCTCGAGGTGTCTTCGATAGCGTTCATTTTCAAGGCGTAATGCTTTTTTTTCCTGTTCAAGAGACCAGTGTTCCAGGGCCTGACGGACAAAACGAAGAAGGGTCTCTTTATTAACAGGCTTTGAAATATAATCAAAGGCTCCATATCGAACAGACTTAGCTGCCGTTTTAAGATTTGGAAACCCTGTAATCATAACAACAGGACACTGGATACCTGTGTTCAGAATGTGTTTGAGCAGGTCGGTGCCGGAGACATCTCCAAGGACAATGTCGCTGATTATCAGGTCGAATCGTTCTTCGTTAATGAGCAGTAATGCCTCTTCGAGTGTTGAGGCTGTAGTAATCTTGCCATACCCCTCACGCTGGAGAAACATTTCAAACGTAAAACGGATACTCTCCTCATCATCTACTATGAGAATATGGATATCCTGTTTATCTTTTTTCATAGTCCCTCCGCAGCAGGAATGTCGATTATTAACTCTGTGTATTTGTTTAAAATAGAGTCGACACGGAGAAAGCCACTGTGGTTTGAAACAATACCGTAGCTGATACTCAGACCAAGGCCTGAACCATGAAGTGCAGGTTTACTGGTGAAAAAAGGTTCAAACATTTTATCAAGAATCGATTGGGGGATTCCGGTACCGGTATCACGCAGGGACAGGCGAAAATATTTACGATCGTCGTGGTAGAAAATAGTTGAGGTTATTTCAATCTTCTTTTCGGGAACTGAATTTGGATATCTTTCGTTAAGGGCATATCTACTGTTACTGCAAATATTTAAAACCACCTGCTGGAGTTGCGAATGGTTCCCCAGTATGAGACAGGACGGTTCGAGCAGAGTCGTTGTAACTTCTATGCCATCATACTTGAGCTGATGGGCAACAAGTGACAGGCTATCCCGTACGACTTCGTTAAGATCAACGATTGCAAATGTGTCTGTTGTTTCCCGGGCAAATGACAAAAGGTTATAGATGATTGTTGCAATACGTTCTCCCTCGTTGACTATCCTCTTTAGAACCTCCTCCTGGCTTGAGTCTGGCGGGCAGTCATCGAGCAGAAGCTGGGCAAAGTTGATAATTCCATTAATAGGGTTGTTTACCTCGTGGGCAACGCCTGCTGCGAGTTCGCCAATGGCAGCAAGTTGTGCTGTTCGGATGGAATCAACCTTACGTATTTCTTCTTTTGTGAGGAGTCGGGCAATAAGGAGAATAAGCTGCTCACTGGTATCGCCACCAGTGACGGGGATAATTGAAAGTGAGTATTCACCTCCTAGTCCCGGGAGTCTGGTGTCTTCAGTTCGTGGTGAGCATGTGCGGAGAAATTCTTCGAGGGGGCATTCTATATGGGGCCATCTGCCGCCGTGGATAATTTCACAGATGCCGTGGCCGATGATTTCATCATATGGTTTGTTTGCTGCAGTTACAAGCGCCGGATTGGCCTCTTTTATTACGCCATTAGAGTCCACGAGCAGGAGAGGGTCCTGAAGAGAATTGAAGAGTTCACAGCCCACCTCATTGGAAATAATAGTGCGTATTATACTACTCTGCTCATCTGGGCGTGGGCTCATCTCATATGCTCCTTGATGGAAAAAAACGAAACATCAATCAAGTGTTACAATGTGACATATGACCTATTGTACTGCAAACAAGATCAATTGTTAATAACCATTATAGCGAAGATGAAACCAATAGTATAACTTTTGTATAACTATTATCTAACTTTAAAATGCAGCTATGCGGGAAGGCTCCCCATAATCGTGTTGAGAAAAAGATGGAGATGAGTTTTTTAATAGTTGAGTAGACGAGGAGTTTTCCAGTCAGTTGAAAACCCTAACTCTGCAAGCAGGGAAATTCCTTCGTCCATGTAATTGCCCACAGAAGAAATGGAGTGGGAGTCATCTCCTGGAATGACGGCAATATCCATGTCGCGGGCTAGATCAAGAATAGATCGGCTAATATAGGGTTCATCTGCTCCCTTTGCAAGGGCGCGGAGGTTAAGATCCATGATGAGATCAGCTTCCTGGATGAACTCAAGGTTTCGATGGATTCGTTTGCTCACTTCAGGTCGCTCAAGTCGCATTCTGTACTCATCATCAAAAATACGGATGAGGTCGAAGTGACCGACCACAGATGGTTTAAATAGTGAGAGCATTTCGTACTGTTGATCAAAATATTTACAGTAGAGTTGTTCTATCCCTCCGAGCGTATTAACAGCTTTTGCATAGTTTTTCTTAGAATAGTCGATGCTGATATCATCCACAAAATGTACAGAGCCTACTATGTAATCAGGCTGAAAACGATCTATCAGGTATGGAACAAATTGCTCATAGCCACTATAGGTTTCAATCTCCATTGCCGCAAAAATTTGTATCTTGTCATGGTGCTGTTGCTGTAGTCGCCTGCATTCCTCCATATATGAGGCAAAATTAAGGAGGAGTTTTTCAGGTGTAAGACCCAACTTCAGCTGGCCTGGATCCAGGAGTTCAGTTGTGATTGCAGGAGTGTGCTCAGTTATACCAACCCAGTTAAAATCAAGTTCAATATACTGTTCAATTATCTCTTTAAGGGCGTCGGTTGCATGGTCACAAAATTGGCCGCTATGGCCACCATGTACGGATACGAATTGCGGTTGTCTGGGCATTGGTCTGGATAGGTTAGGGAGATATCATGTAACAAGATTTCGATATGTTCTTTCAGGAATCAGGTCCTACCATGAACGAAAGAATAGGGCAACGTAGTTAAGGGGAAGACTGATAGTAAAGGTTGTACCTACACCTGTTTTCGATATAAAGTCCATCTCTCCACCATGTTTTTCGCGAATAATGGTGTGGGATATGGCCAGGCCCTGGCCCGAACCTCTGCAAACTTCTTTTGTTGTGAAAAACGGGTCAAAGATCCTATCTTGAATTCCATCGGGAATACCGCCTCCGGTGTCTTCTATCATAATGTGAATGCAATCTTCATCGCAGGTGGTTGTGACGCTGATCAAGCCCATGGATGTCCCCCTATCCTTAACTGCCTTGGTGGCCTGGGCATCATTGACTCAACGCAACATCTTTTCATTCTGGTGGCTGATTTGCTTGAGGGCCTCCTTCCGTCCATGTTCTTCGGACGACAAGCTTTTGTCTTTTTCGA
Organism: Desulforhopalus glucosivorans; assembly: GCF_054397165.1. Lineage (NCBI taxonomy): Bacteria > Pseudomonadati > Thermodesulfobacteriota > Desulfobulbia > Desulfobulbales > Desulfocapsaceae > Desulforhopalus > Desulforhopalus glucosivorans. The sequence goes on along the minus strand of NZ_AP044854.1, from coordinate 3,694,573 downwards.
TGGCCAAAAATATCTTAATAAGATGGTTTGGGGATGGGTAAAGATTGTTGATCTACTCTTACCTGATAATTTGGTAGTTATGTAAAACATTAAACAGGCGAATGTCTCCCCAGAGAGTTGCGTTGCCTCTCTGGGGAGCGTCGAAGATGTACTGATTATAGATATTTCTTTAAAATAGTGTCGTAGGAGCCGTCCGCCTTCATATCATCAAGTGCTTTTTGCCATATGCTGATATCTTCATCCGAAGTCTCTTTACTAAATGCAATGTATAGTTGAGTATCTTTAATATCCATTACCTTTTCGAGATCTTCGGACACTCCTTTAGCTTTAGCCTTGTATATTCCCTGGAGTTCACCAACAATCCATAAATCAATTCTTCCGGCCATGAGTTTTGGTACATTAAGCTCATCATTTACAACACTGTCGAGATTTGAAAAACCTCCCTCCTTCAGAAAAGTTTCTGCAGCATCATCCTTGTAGGTGCCTATTTTCTTAACTTTTTTTGCATCCTCTAAAGAGGATACAGTTATTCCACTACCTTTTTTAGCGAAAAAAACCCATTTGTTGGACGCGACAGGGCCAACCCACTTGAACAGTGTTTCTCTTGCCTCCGTTCGAGTCATGGAAAAGAGAATTTGACCACTCTTTTTTTGGATAAGACCATAACCTCTGGCCCATGGGAGTACTTCAAAGTCTGCACTATGACCTACCCGTTTTGTAAGCTCCATCATTACATCTGTTGACAAGCCGGTGAGTTTTCCATTCTCTGTATAGTTAAATGGGGGGTACTCTTCGGTCATAATTTTAAAATCAGTAGCTGATACCTGGTTTACTGCAACCATCAGGGAAAACAGCATTGTAGTTATAAAAAATTTGTTAAGTAGTTTCATGTAGGTCCTTTCCTGTTTTTAAGGTTAACGTGGATTTTTAGATTTCTGTCTAAACGATAAATTTTCCTACCATTGCACTCAGTTGATCCGAAAGCTTTGAAAGTTGCTCCGCACTTTTACTCACTGATTCGCTGTTTTCGGTAATTTTTGCTGCAGCACTATTGACCTCCCCAATTTCAGCTGCAATTGATCCCACTGATTCATTGCTTTGAACTACATTGTCATTTACTTCACTTATCCCATCGCTTGCCTGGGCAACATTGCTGGCTATTTCGTTCGTGGCTTGCGATTGTTCTTCTATAGCCGTTGCAATGGTTTCGACGGTAGAGCTTACTTCTCCTACAACTTTTGCAATTTGTTCAATATGGGCCACCGTTCCATCTGTCGAATTTTGGATACCTTCAATTTTTGATCTGATTTCATCTGTTGCCTCAGCAGTTTGTTTGGCAAGGTCTTTAATCTCATTTGCAACAACTGCAAAACCCTTACCGGCTTCTCCTGCCCTTGCTGCTTCAATTGTTGCATTTAGCGCGAGTAAATTAACCTGCTCTGATATCTCAGCTATGGTTTCAAGCACTTTCCCAATGCCTGTTGCAGCATCTCCAAGTTGATCGACCTGTTCAGATGCACTGGTTGTTTGGTCAACGGCCTCGATGGTTATTCGTTTGGCTGTAGTGGTATTTTCAGAGATTTGAGTAATGGTAACATTCATTTCCTCCGCGGCAGAAGCGACCATGTTAATGTTTGTAGAGGCTTGTTCCATGGCTGCTGCAACCGAAGCCATGTTGTCGCTCATGAGTGCTGAAGAGGAAGAAGCACTGCTTGACTTTTCAGATGTTTGACGTGCGTCTTCTTTCATTTCTACTGAAAGATTCATGAGATCTGTGGAGGCTCGATTAAGATTCGCCGCACCTTCATCAACATCTTTGATAATGTCCTGAATTTTTTCGACAAAGAGATTGAACCATTTTCTTAAATCCCCTATCTCATCGTCATAGTTGTCTTCGAGTCTTTTGGTGAGATCTCCTTCACCTTCTGCGATGTCTTTTAGACTAGATGTGATGTTTTTTAGTCTATTGGTAACAAGAAACTTCAGTGTAAGAGCAGTTGTAAGCAGAAGAACAATGATGACAATTCCAAAGGCAATGACCTGGGTGTACATTCCTTTCGTTTCTTCGGTTTTAATAGTTGTGAAGAGGGTCTCCCGAGCCATTGTGAGAACCTTTTCCTGTTGCTCGAGTTGATCGAGTAATATCTTGTCCGTGTAATAGAGTGTGACTGTACCTACGACTGCATTCTCATAGAATATTTCATTTGAAAACATTGTTGATGGGTTGAGTGATATGGAACTGTCAAGAGAGGTGTCGGAGAGAATTTTCCCCTCCGATTTCCATACAGATACAAAGGGATTGCCGTCTGTATCTTTAATCTGAATTGCGAGGATGTCGGGTAATTCGAGTAAATTCTCGAGATTGTTTTTCAGGCCATCTGTATCGAAATTGTAGACAAAGTAACCGGAAAGTCCACTACTTATCTTACTGTTGATTTGATGTCGTTCTTTGAGCGAAGATTTATCAGTTGAGACCTGTGTGACAGAACTATTTTGTATCATTTCATAGTACTGACCCGAGATGTATGAACTGAGTGAGGCCTGTTGCTTAATAAGAAATACAGCTGTTAAGGAAAGAAGAATCAACACTACAGTTGTAGTGAAGAACGCCATTTTGGTGGTGAGTGACAGCTTGTTCCATTGAAGTGATTGTATATCCATTATGATTCCATATGAGTAAGGGATGGTTTTTGGCTGAACCTATCCTGAATGGTATCAAAGTGGAAAGTTGGATGTCAAAATTATATTGGACTGTTAAACCTTCGATAAGAGGTGATGTTCGAAGGTAAAGCGGTTGTGAGGTAGTAGGGCGAAGAGTTTGAGGTCGAAATGATTGGAGACATAACCTCTCTTTTGACCGGAGAATGTGCTAAAAAAAGTTGTTCCGCGGGTGTCTTGCCTATGGGAGAAGCGCGCTGAAGTTTCCCTTAATGCAAGAATTTTCCTGTACTGGACATGGCAAGGTTTCCATCGCGAATACCTTTTAGTGCAGTGAGTCTGGCCGCAAGATCTCTCACCTCTTTGGCTTTACCTTTAACGACGATGACTTCAAGACAGTTGTCATGATCCATATGTACATGGGTAGTTGATACAATCTGGTGGTGGTAGTCATGCTGGACGATGGTGACTTTTTCCTGGAGATTAGGCTGGTGGTGGTCATAAACGAGGCTGATAACACCCATTACCTGTTTATCTGACTCCCACTCTTCTTTAACATAGGCCTTGCGAATCAGATCCCGAATTGCTTCTGAGCGGTTGCTATAGCTGTTTGCCTTGATATGTTCATCGAAAATATCGAGTAACTTTTCTTCCAGTGAAATTGAAAATCTCTTTAGCATGGTATGTGGTCTCCCCGTATAATTCCAACAATTGATTTTCATTATAAAAGCTCGCTAGATTCCCTGCAAGGCTATTTGTCTTACCATGCAATTCTTTTAGAGCTATAGAATCTTTTTTAACGAAGAGGTTTGTTATCTCTTAAGCACCACCAGCTGTAGCTGAAAATAAGTATAAAACCGACGAGAGCATACCAGGGGAAATAACCTATACCATCGATGAAGGCAAGATCACCAACCTGTTCTGAACTCATAGCCGGGTACTCAACACTGTTCTGTGTTTTTAGTGATGCAATGAGGCTTGCGAAAACAAAACCAATAAAGCCGTAGGCAAGGTTAAAGGCAAGACCTTTGAAGCTCAGCACAGTGGCTCTCTGATGGGATTCTGTGATCTTGTTAAGATAATGGCTCGTGAAAAATGAAACGAAAGTGAGTGCTATAAAGATAAAGGCGACAGGGATCAGGCCCCAGTAAGGATAAAAACCGGTCAACCCCATCAGGCCTAGAAAACTTATTACAAAAACAATGAACATATTTATAGCGGGACTATAGGCCCCAGCCATATATTCTGCGATTTTGGGTGTAACAAGTCCCAGGATCGCAATTCCGGAACCAATAACACCAAAGCTTGCCTCCGGGAGACCAATTAATCTAAAATACTGGCTGGTCATGGTGACAATCATTCTGAGAACGTGGTCAAAGTACATGCCAAAAAGTATGATACAAAGAGCGAATGGTGTTCGCCAGATCCATGTTCCAGCCCCCATGGTTTTCTTAAATGCTTCTCTGGTATTGAAGCTGGAAGAAGACGTTCTTTCAGGACGCGCTTCCACCATTTTAAAGGCTGTTATTGTGGCCAGGACAGCAAGAACCAGTGTGCAGTATATAGGAAAGCGCATGGTGGTCTGTTGATCGAGGACAAGGCTAGACCCACACCAGGAAAGGATCGAATTAACGGCTTTTGGGTCATAGAAGAGGGCGCCAAGGGTCATTGTTGCAATGGAGACAATGGAACGAACACGCATCTGCAGACTCAGAACCTTTGGCCAGTCATCCTCTAAACCCCTGTCCACAAGGGTGTCATAGGCTATTGCCTCATCGGCGCCGCTGGCCATAGCTTCGGCCAGGCCGCTGAGTATTCTGTTGAGTAAGAATGCCCAGAAAATCAGGGTGCCGTTGCCAAGTGGAACAAAGGCGAGTAGAGAAAGCTCCACCACCATAAGCAGTGATGTTGTAACTATAAGGTTTTTCCGGCCAAGGATATCCGCAAGGGCACCTGAGGGTACTTCGGCACAGACAATTGTTATTGCCCATACTGTATTGAGTAGGGCAAATTGCTCTATGGTAAGTCCAAAATCGAGAAATAAAATTGTGAAAACAGGATAGTAAAACCTGGCATTGAAAAACACCCGGAAGGCAATAAAGAGTTTGATGTTGCTGATTTTAAAAGCGGATGTTGCCATGGTTTTTCAATCCTTGCATCGTATGATCTACATTGCGACGTGTTAAAAAATTATGGTCCAGTCTGCTGGTAGGTGCTCATGACGCCTTCAGATCTGGCAAGATAATGTTCCACTTTTCGGACTAAAAGTGAAAGGCCGAGGCAAAGCACAAGATACATAACTGAAATGGTGAGCCATATCTCAATGGTTGCCTGGGTTGAGGCAATAACTTGAAGGGCCTGAAAGGTGAGTTCTTGTATGGAGATTATTGAGACAATAGAAGACCACTTAATAGTATTAATAAATTCGTTGGCCAGTGGAGGCAACATTATTTTGATGGCCTGTGGAAGCACAATAAGACGTAATGTTTTCCAGCGGTTTAGTCCAAGGGCCTGTCCTGCCTCCCACTGTCCTACTTCCACTGCCTGAATTCCTGCCCGTACAATTTCAGCAATATATGCCCCCTGGAACATGGCCAGGGTGAGGACTCCTGAGAAAAACTGTGTGATCAGGCTGGGGGTAGTAAAGAAAACAGATAAGTATTTCTGCAGGGCAGGTGAGCTGGCCCTGAAAAAATCCTCCACTCCAAAAAAGGTCATAAGCTGGTCGCTGATGAAATAGTAGAAAATAAAGACCAGAACGAGTGGAGGAGTATTACGAATGGCCTCGATATATGTCCTTCCTATAAGACGGAAGAACAGCCTCGGTGAAACCCGCATTGAACCTATGATAAAACCAATGATAACAGCAAGAAGAGTTGCCCATATGCTGAGCTTGATAGTGGTGACAAGCCCTTCAAGGAGTAAGTTCATCCGCCAGTTACCTGTTGCCTGATCCTGGTGGAGCATGTAGGTGGGGATAACTGACCAGTTCCAGTTGTAGTTAAGTGAAAAAAACAACCGGTAAGCAATATAAGCGACAAGCCCAATAACGGCTGTGAGTACAACAACGTCGAGTGGTTTAATTGCAGGTTTTGGGGATTGCATAAGCAGCCTACTCAACGTAGAACAGGTAGTGGATGAAGATTCTTTTACATGGGAGAAAGAGTGCAGGCCAAAACTGGCCTGCACTATCTCAGGTTAAAATTATTCCACCTGTCCAATCCAGTCTTTGCTGCCAAACCAATAGTCATGGCGTTCCTGGAGCCAACCCTCAAGGGTTACGATGGTAATCCAGCCGTTAAAGAAAGCAAGTGTATCAGGATCCCCTTTGCGGAGGGCAAAACCGATGGGCTCTTTGGTGAAGGTTCCCTTTACAGGGAGATAAAGACTGTCGCTGTATTCAACAGCCTCATATGCAGGGCGAGGTGCAGAACCTACAACCGCGTGTACCTTACCGTTGCGTAGCTCCTGGTAGCTTTGGGGTTCAGAGTCAAACATTCTAAGCGTCGCGAGAGGCAGGTACTTTTTCGCGGCTGCAGCTGCGGTGGTCCCGGTCTTGACGGCAATTTCAATACCAGCCTTGTTGAAATCCTCAAGGGAGCTGAAATCAGGCGCCATTTTTTTGTTTGCGACGATACTCATTCCTGAATATTCGTAAGGATTGGTAAAATTCACCTGTAGCATACGTTTGGTGGTAATGCCCATTCCACCAATAATGACGTCAAACTTACCTGTGAGGAGCGCAGGGATGATACCGGACCATGCTGTGGGGATGAATTCAACTTTAACACCCATCTCTTCGGCAAGTCGCGTGGCAACATCAATTTCAAAACCGATAAGTTTACCTGTCTTATCTTTCATGGCCCACGGTTGGAAGACGTCCATTCCAACTTTCAGAACCCCTCTCTTCTTAATTGTTTCAATTGTACTGGAGCGGACGATATCTGTTTGGATTGAGGCAGCATAGCTCAAGCTACTCAGACATAGAAAAAAAAGAGTCAAGGCGATAAGACGGAAAATATTGCTGCGTTGTTGCATGTTGAAGCCCCCTTTATTGTAGGAAATGTATGGGTAAAAGTTCTTTACTCATGGTAACTTAAGTCGTTTTTCCATAAAACCAACTGCAAGAGATAAAAATACTGTAACTGCCAGGTAAATGACTGCGACTGTAAACCAGATTTCAAAGGTGAGATAACTCTCTGCAATAAGTGCCTGGGCCTGCATAGTAAGGTCATAGATTGCAATAGTACTCACAAGAGCCGAGTCTTTCACAAGGGAAATTGCCTGACTTGCCAGGGGAGGTAAAATAGTTCGTATTGCCTGGGGAATAATGATGTGTCTGTATATCCCAAAAGTGTTTAGACCAAGCGTCTTTCCGGCTTCAGTTTGCCCTGTGGCAACGGACTGAATACCAGATCTGAAAATTTCTGAGGTGTAAGCCCCTTCAAAAAGAGAGAGGGCAAGTATTGCAGAAGGTATCCGCTCAAGTCCCAGGGTTGGGCCAAGGACAAAATAGATAAAGAAAATCTGAATAAGCAGAGGAGTGTTTCTACTGACTTCAAGGTAGAGGGTTGCTAGAGATCTTGCAACAAAGGAGTTCGAAAGCCTGAGCATTGCGGTAATAAGACCAATAATAAAAGCAAAAACCAGACTGATTGATGAAATTTTAAGGGTAATCCATAAGCCCTTTAAAAGAGGTCCTGCAACAAGCCCTGTGTCCGTTTCAGTGAGCAGGTATTGGGGTATTCTGTACCACTGCCAGTTGTAACCAATGTTACTGGCACTTCTTCCAGCAAGCCAGCCCAGGACGCCAAGGAGGATAATGAATTGGATAATATCCCACAAGGGACTACGAAAAAACGGTATCTGTGTACCACCATCCTTGTCGTATGCAGAGTTATTTGTCATGCGATTGTTATGTGATTGTCTTGTGACTGCTGACGTTGGTGGTGGCAGATGATTACACTACGAAATTGATTTTCGGCCTAATTGCTCTCTTGCCATTTCAGAGATTGTTCTAAAATCTATTTTACCACTTCCCATTTTAGGAAGAGATTCCCAAACCAGAAAAATCTTTGGCAGTGAAATCGGTGGAAGGTGTTCTGCCATCTGTTTAAGGACTGCTTTTTCATCAAGGGGGGTTGTCACTACAGCTACAATACGGGCTCCTTTTTTTGCGTCTGGTATTTCGACAACGCAGCAGTGACTTTCTTCCGGCAGAAATTTTTCAAGAATATCTTCAATCTTAACAAGTGAGACCATTTCCCCGCCAATTTTGACAAATCTCTTGAGTCTGCCAACGTGCCAGAGGTATCCATCAGCATCGATGTTACCCATATCACCAGTATCATACCATCCACTGCGGATATGTAGAGAGGTCTGCTCAAAATCGTTGAAATATCCTTTCATGACGGAGTCACCTTTCACAAGGATTCGTCCATCTTCTCCTGATTCACACTCTTTTCCGGTTTCGTAATGTTCAATGCGTACCTGTAGGCCAGGGATGGGTTTGCCTACACTACCGGGACAATTATAGGTCGGAGTATTTGTCGAGATGACCGGGGAGCATTCTGTTGCTCCATAGCCTTCAAATACGGTGATGCCGTGTTTGGTTTTAAACCCTTCTCTAAGAGATTCAGGACATTTGTCAGCACCAGTGAGAGCTATACGCAGACTATCAAAATCACCGGGCTCTGATTTGCGCAGGTAGCCCCAGAAAAATGAAGGGGTCCCAACAAGAAATGTCGCTTGCTTTTCCCGTACTATGGTACAAACCTTCTTGAAATCTAGGGGATTGGCATAGGTGAGCATGGACATCCCATGGTAAATGGGGAGCCATAGATCAACTGTTAGGCCAAAAACATGGAAGAAGGGTAGGGTACACATAAACACATCTTCACTTTTAAAACCAAAAATTGGAGTTATGGCCTGAAGGTTTGCGAGTATGTTTTTATGTGTGAGTTGTACGGCCTTTGGATCTTTTTCGCTGCCGCTGGTAAAAAGGATGACAGCTGTATCGTTCACGTCTCCCCTATGGACCAGTTTTTTGATGATACCAGCAGGTAGAGCAGCTATCATCGCTGCACGGATTTTATCAGCTGTGGTGATAGAGGCCATGATGTCCTCTATAAAAATCATTCCGTCAATAAAAGGGCATTCGATCTTTTCCAAGAGCGCTTTTGAAGTAATAATGGTCCTGAAATCACATTTTTGCTGAGCATACTTAGCGTTTTGCTCAGCTCCGGTTGAGTAATTGATCATTACCGGTTTTCTACCACTCATTAAAATGGCGATTTTCGATAATATACAGCCGGCAGAGGTGGGGATCATGAGACCGATAAAGCCGGTATCCATTTTTTTGATTACCCGGGTTAAAATCAAACTGGCAATCAGGGTCTTTGAATAGGTGAGCTCTCTGTTGGTCGAAAAATCGTGAATAGCCAGTTTTTTACCAAATGTCTTGGCAATATCGATAAACTGTTGATGGAGTAGCACCGGCACCTCCGGGTGAAAGGTGAATATTCAGCAATGAGCCTTCGTTTGCATATAGTATGAAAATTTACGTCTTTGGTAAAGATCCAACTAACATTTTTTGCAGGATTTGGCAACGCCACTGGGGATTTGCACTAATTGGATACTGTCAAGTGTTTGGTTTTTGATGGAAAATCCCGTATCAAGGTACCTTGAGAAATGAGATAATTGGTTCAAATTCGAAAAGCGTGAGCAATGTTTCAAAGTAACTTTAATTCTTTAGATTATGGTCGCTTAGATCAGTGATGCTCTTTGGTAACTCTTTTTTGACCTGCACTCCGAGCTCTCGTAACTGTTCTGCCTGGGAGACCAGATTTCCACGGCCCTGGGTTAATTTTAACAGGGCACTGTCATAGCTGGTTCTGCAGTTGTTGAGTTGTTTCCCAATTTTTTCAATTTCCTCAACAAAGCCACGGAATTTATCGTACATAAGGCCAGCGCGTCTTGCAATTTCCACCGAACTTTTGCTCTGTTGCTCAAATTTCCAGATGTTCTCTACAGTTCGGAGGGTGGCTAGCAGGGTCGTAGGGGTGACAACCATGATATTTTTCTTAAGTGCTGTTTCAAGTAAGGTCAGGTCACTCTGGCATACAGTTGCAAAGGCCGCCTCGATTGGCATAAACATTAAAACAAAGTCCAGAGAGTGTATTTGGGAGAGGCCTGGGTAGTCCTTGGAGCTAAGGGTGTTAATGTGGTCGTGGACAGCCTTAACCTGTTGTTTGAGGTGTTGTGATTTCTCATCGTCGGACTCACTGTTCATATATCTTTCCCAGTGAACAAGTGAGACCTTGGAATCGATTATTATATCCCTGTTTTCAGGAAGGTGGATAATGACATCTGGCTTTTGCAGATGATTGTTATGGGTACGAAAACCTTGCTGGGTATCATATTCAAATCCGAGTCTTAGGCCGGAACGTTGTAATACCTGCTCTAGTACAAGTTCTCCCCAGTTTCCCTGGGCCTTGGTGTCATTTTTTAGGGCGTTGGTGAGGTTGATTGCCTCCTGATTGATCTGTTGATTGAGATCACGTAGGTTGTCAATTTCATTTTTAAGACTGAGGCGTTCTCGGCTGTCACTTTGGTAGATTGTGTTGATTTCTTTACGAAGGGACAGTAACTCTTTATTAAAAGGTTGGAGTATGGAATCAAGCCGTTCACTGTTGAGTTCGGTGAACTTGGAACTTTTTTCTTCGAAAATACGTCCTGCAAGATTTTCAAACTGTAATTTCAGCTCATTTCGAGCCTGTTCCAGCAGGCGAAGTTTATCCTCTGTATGCTTGCGTTCATTTTGCAAGAGAGTCGTCAATTTTGCTTCTCGAATGGATTGCTCATTAATCCTTTGCGAGAGTTCGTCTACCTTATCCTGAATTTGCTTGTGGGCGAGGTTTTGCCGCCGTATCTCCCTCTTTTGGTTTGAAACCTTAGCAAATAAGAAAATTGTGGTAACAGCGCCAATTATCGCAACGAGTCCAAGCAAAAAAGAGATTGACTGACCATCTATCGTGGAGGGCAGGGAGTTGATGAGTCTATTGATGAGGCCCTGAAATGTGGTAGTCATAAGTTTTTGTCTTGTTACGTACTAAAGAGCCGAGCTTGTGTAATAAAATTGTGACACTAGAGCCGCTTGCAAAAGTGTCTTTTCGCCTAATCTTTTCGTTTTGTTCAAAATTGTATCCTCGGAATATTCAAGGTATTTTAAAGAATACAATTTGGGGCCAACGACGAAATTGGGAGAATTTGGGGTAATAGATCGACACAAATCAGATTGGCCAGGGTTTTCCCTTACCACCAAGAATGTGCATATGGATATGGAAGACAACCTGTCCTGATTTTGCACCATTATTGAAAATGATCCGGTAATCATCTCCGACGCCATGTTCTCGTGCGAGATCGCCACCTACACGAATGAGCTTGCCAATCAGTTGCTCATCTTCCTTAGTCACCGACGAGGGGCCTTTAATATGTTTTTTGGGGATGACGAGAAAGTGTTTAGGTGCCTGGGGAGAAATGTCCCAGAAGGCAAGGACGTCGTCATCTTCATACAGTTTCTGGGCGGGGATTTCCCCTGCAATAATTTTACAAAAAATACAGTCATCCATGGTCGGTTCCTTATAAAAAATGAGGGTAATTTTTCCGTTGCAACGATGGCTGACGTGAGTGGATGTGACTTTTAAGAAGCCGTCAGCCTTACGTACTATTTGCGATATTTGTGAAAAAAGCTAGGAATTATATATATCCCAGCGAATTACAGCTCTATTGGGGTAATTGAGAAGAATAATTGAAAGGTGGATTGCACTTACCGTGTACGATTATGCGGTAAGTGCAATCCAAAAAAGTAAATGTGACTTATTTTGAGGGTCTGATGTAAGCGCCCCAGTAGCCAAGCCCAACAAATACCGTTCCGCCAATTATGTTACCAATTGTAACTGGCACAAGGTTGTTGATGACAAAGGCGCTCCAGGTAATCGAACTGACATCCATTCCTTCTGGTGCGATACCCGCATACTGTGTGAGGAAAATACCAACCGGAATAAAGTACATGTTAGCGACACAATGCTCAAAACCGATTGCTACAAAACCCATGATTGGAAAGAATATAGCAAATATTTTACCGATAGTTTGACGTGCAGAAAGTGCCATCCAGACAGCCAGACAGACCATCCAGTTACAACCTATGGCACGGATAAGGGCTTCTGCAAAACTAAGGTGAACCTTTCCATATGCAGTTTTTACCGCTGCAACGGCGAGCGCATCGCCGCCCGTTTTCCAAAGACCGGAATAGTAGAAAAGGAGAGCCACTATGATTGAGCCGACAAAATTTGCAAAGTAGACCACTGTCCATCTGCTTAGTGTATTTTTCCAGGTAATACGTCCGGTAATGATACTTGAGATCATCAGGGTATTACCGGTGAATAGTTCTGCACCTGCAATGATGACAAGCATGAGTCCAATACTAAATGCCCCACCCGCAATGAGCTTTTTAAAGGCAATGCCCATTTCCGGGGGAAGGTCAAAGGTGACAGAGGTGGCAAATAGTCCGCCAAAAGCAACATAGGCCCCAGCCATAATACCAAGAACAAATAGTGAGAGCCAGGGAGAGGTTGCCTTTGATACGCCAACGGTTTCTGCGACTGTTTCTGCTATATTTTTTGGCGCCTTATCATCAAGGGGCTGCTGGGTTGGAAACTTGCCAAGTACTTTCTCAAAACGCCCAAGGGCCTTTTTTTCCTGGGTGACTTTGGCGGCTACTGCTTTTTGTACTGCTTCCCCAATCTCTTCAGGAGTGAAGGGTTTTGGGAGGTAGTCCATAACTCCACGCTGCATGGCCTCTGTGGCTCGACCAACAGAAGGGTAACCGCTAATCATTACGATTGCAGACTCCGGTGCACCAGTCTCAAGTTTTGTTACAACGTCCATTCCATCGAGTTCTGGCATATGCCAGTCGCAAAGAATAACGGTGTACTTGTTCTCTGTTGCCAGGTTAATACCTTCTGCAGGGTTTGTGGTGGTGGTTACCTTAAAACCTTCTTCGGTGAAGATTCGCTGGCAGGATGCTAACACTGCTGTGTCATCATCAATAATCAGCATTGATTGGATCATTTTTTGGTTCCTCCTCTCTTTTGAACTGTCGTTTTTTGCACGGCATCAACGAGTTCATCCGGTGTAAATGGTTTTGCAATATAGTTGTCCGCTCCATAGCGGCGACCTTTTTCCATTGTTTTATTGGTTAGGTAGCCGGTCATCATAAGTATTGGGATGTCCGGTCGTATCTTTCGGGCTCGCCTGATCATTTCAAATCCATCTTGCCCTGGCATTTTGACGTCTGTTAGAATGAGTGCAAATGGGAACGCTGCTCCCACCGCATTGAGTAACTTTTCTCCATCTTCAACTGTGTGTGCAACCTGAGTTTCAATTCCTTCCATTTCCAGAATGCGTACGCAGCTTTGAACTACAATTGCGTCGTCATCAACTATCAGTATTTTCATGATCAGGATCCTCTTGCTGGGGGCGGTAAGGCTGAAGAAGCACCACTTACTCGACGGGGCATCCAGATAGTGAATGTTGTTCCCTCGCCCTCTTGTGTCCATACCTTGATGGTTCCGCCGTGACGTTCGATGATTCCGGCAGTCACAGCCAGTCCAAGTCCAGTGCCTTTGCCTACCTCTTTCGTGGTAAAAAATGGATCGAAGAGCTGGTCTAAATTCTCTTCTGAAATGCCTGTTCCGGTATCTGAAATTCTTATCTCAACTCCGCTCTCACCTTCATTGTCAGCTTGCATTGTCTTAATGACTATGTGTCCACCTGGGGGGGTAGCGTCTAATCCATTAATGATAATGTTTATAAAGGCACTTTGGAGCTGGTTTCTATCAAGGATAAGGGATGGAAGGTCTTTGCTTCGCTCAAAAGAGAGGTTTACATCTTTGATGAGTGCCTGGTTCTTCAGCAGGCCGACACAGTCTTTGATAAGCCTGTCTATGTCTGTAGGTTCGGTTTTGATGACTGTCTGCCTGGAAAAATCGAGTAAACTTTTGACAATTTGCCTGACCCGCTCCGTTTGAGTTTTGACTATTTCTAAATCTTTTAGAACCTCAGCAGGCAGGTCATCTCTTCGGAGAATGAGATGGGTGAACGTTAGAACAGCGGTGAGAGGATTGTTGATCTCATGGGCGACTCCAGCGGCGAGTTTACCAACACTTGCCTGCTTTTCTGATTGAAGCAGTCGGGTCTCATGTTCGTCTTTATGGCGTTGTTCCTTGTCTTTTAAGGCCCCGGCCATCTTGAGGAATTTCTTTTGCAGACGACCTATATCGTCTTTAGAAATCGGACCGATATCTGGAGAAAAATTTCCATCAGAGATCTCAGAACTGGCCCTTATAAGATGGGTGACCGGTTGCATGATCCTACCGGTAAAAAGCCATCCCAGAATAATAGCAATGAGTACCCCAACCATGCTGATACCTGCAAAAATTGTAAAGGCCTTTTTGCGGATATCGAGGTATTGAGCTTCCAGTATTCCAACATAGAGCATACCTGCACGTTTGCCTGTAATATCAATTAAAGGTTCATAGGCGGCAATATACCAGTCGTCCAACACCTGTGCTCTGTTGGTCCATTTTTCACCCTTTTGTAGCACATGCTGGGTAACTTCTGCTGATGCCAAAGTGCCTAATGCTCTTTCCCCGTTGGGTTTCTTGACACTGGTTGCTATTCTTACGTCCTTATAGAATATCGTAGCGGTACCCATGTTCCGGCCTTTATAGGTCTCATTTTTAAAGACTGTTTCACCAATTTTGTCGACTATGTTGGTGTCTTCATTGAGGAGAAACCCTCCGTATAGGATACCCGTAATACTGTTGTTGGAAAATATTGGTATTGCCACCCCAATGGCCAGTGCAGGCATATCATTTCGGGTGCGCAGAGATGGGTTTTCAAAGCGCAGCTGCTCACTGTCTAAAACGACGGTACCTGAGATGGGTTGCAGGGTACTGAGAACAGCTGTGATCAATGGGTTTTGACTCATCTTGCCGACGTTTAAACTACTCTGTTGGTCGTATTGATAGAGGAGTTGTCCACTGGCGTCTGACATTCCAAGAAAATCGAGCTGTAGCTGTTTGGCCAATTCATCAATTTCTCCTGTACGAGGCAGACTCGTGCTTGTGGTTTCTCTGTCATTGTTGGGGATGGATGCTGTGATTTTAAGCGCCAGGCGAATTGCATTGATTCGATCATCGTATATAACCCGTGCGACATTGAGGTCTTGTTGGATACGGTGATTGGCTTCATTGACAACGGAACGAAACAGCATGTTCCCACCAACCAGAATAGAGATAGAACAAACAAAGAGGGAGACAACAATAAGGCTTGCGATCAGTTTAAATCTGATGGAGTGAATTTTATCTCGAAACTGGGGCATTGTAATTCTACGTCTCTCTTCAGTTAGTATGGGTTAACGTGGTTTTCTGTTGTGTTTTTTGTGCGTGATTATTTTCAGTGTGCGATGGTAGCCCATGAAAATGTACTGAATCATGAGAACAAGGTTCGTTTTCAATGTGTTCAACTCAGATAGTATGTAACGGTTGGATGATAGCAGAGGTCTGACTATGGAACCGCAGAGATAAACATGGGAAATACTATAATGTCATCTTTTTACTGTTTTTTGATACGGTTGTAAAGATACATAGGTCTAGATACTTAACCATGTCAGTGTAGAGAGGGAAGAAATAGAACTCTTACGGTGTTGTCGAGAACCGATTTACTGAACTGTTAGAATGACAGTGGTCAGTACAAAAAAAACCGCAAACCAGTAATATCTACCGGTTTGCGGTTGCTGTTTGAGTATGAAGGAAAGATTTTATTTGGTGTAGCTATAAACCAGCTTGTCTTTTTTTCTATCAACCAGTGCTTCGCCACCTTTGACCAATTGGCCAAATAGGATTTCTTCAGTGAGAGTGTCTCCAATCTCTTTCATGATGAGTCTACGAAGAGGTCGTGCTCCGTAGTCAGGATCGTAACCTTCTTTTGCCAGATATTTTCTCGCAGCAGAGGTGAGCTTAATTGAAACGCGTTTTTCAGCCAGTTGCGCTTCCAACTCTGTGATCAGTTTATCAACAACTTTTTCTGTTGCCTCTTGATCAAGTGAGGAGAAAGAGACCGTGGCGTCAAGACGATTCCTGAACTCAGGGGCAAACAACTTATCTATGGCTGTTTTGTCTTTTCCCTTATTATCAGTTACAAAGCCAATGCTCTTGGTCGCCATTTCACGGGCACCTGCATTGGTGGTCATGATGATAATAACATTTCTGAAATCGGCTTTACGACCGGAGTTATCAGTAAGGGTTGAGTGATCCATCACCTGGAGGAGGATAGAAAAAATATCCTGATGTGCTTTCTCAATCTCATCTAAAAGCAGCACTGAATATGGGTGTTTTCGAATGGACTCGGTTAAAAGACCGCCCTGGTCAAACCCGACATAGCCGGGAGGGGAGCCAATGAGGCGCGCAACAGCATGTTTTTCCATGTACTCACTCATATCAAATCGTTCAAAATGAATACCGAGTACGTTTGCCAGCTGCTTTGCAACTTCTGTTTTACCGACCCCTGTGGGCCCCGCAAAAATAAAACTACCTGTGGGTGAGTCAGGGTTTCCAAGGCCAGCTCTTGAGCGCTTAACCGCGGTTGAGAGGGCAATAATGGCCTCATCCTGACCGAAAACTACATTTTTGAGATTATTCTCAAGTTCCTTGAGTTGGGTCACCTCAGAACTGCTACTGCTCTTAGCAGGGATTCTGGCGATCCGCGAGATAACCTTTTCGATATCGCCGATCTTGACCATGGAGCCTTGCCGCCCTTCAAGGCGAAATAGAGAGCCAACCTCGTCCATTACATCAATGGCCTTATCTGGCAGGAATTTCTCGTTGATATACCTGTCCGATAGCTCCGCCATGGCCTTGATAGAGTTCTGTGAATATCGGACGTTGTGATGCTCTTCGTATTTGGGCTGTAGGCCCTTCAATATGAGCTTGGTATCGTTTACCGATGGCTCTTCAATGTCAATCTTCTGAAAACGTCTTGAAAGGGCGCGATCTTTTTCAATCTGATTCTTATACTCGCTGTAGGTAGTTGAGCCCATGCAGCGGAGTACACCAGCCTGAAGAGCAGGCTTTAATAGATTTGAGGCGTCCATTGAGCCACCACTTGTAGCACCAGCGCCCACGATTGTATGCATCTCATCGATAAAGAGGATGGCATTATCTTTCTTTTCAATAGCAGAGACTACAGATTTGAGGCGTTTTTCAAAATCTCCACGATATTTAGTGCCGGCAACCAGTGTTCCCATATCGAGGAGATGGATGTCGATATTCTCAAGAAGGTCAGGTACCCGGGGGTTGTGACCATTTTTCCGAGCGACCTTATCTTCATGGATACGAAGCGCTAACCCCTCGGCCATTGCAGTCTTACCGACACCAGGTTCTCCAACAAGCAGCGGATTGTTTTTCTTTCGTCTGCACAGTACCTGCATGATGCGTTCAAGCTCAATATCACGTCCAATAAGCGGATCTAGTTTTCCCTTGCCCGCTTGAAGGGTGAGATTAACAGTGAACTCATCAAGAGCTTTCGCGTCTTTCGTATTCCCCTGGTGAGGATTAGGGCTTGGAGACTCAGGAGGAGAATCAAAGGGCTCTTTTTGCAGTCCTTCAGCAGGAAGTTCATGGGATATAAAATTGACAACACCGACTTTGCCGATTCCTATTGCTGTAAGAAAATACACAGCGTGGGATTCGTCTTCTGCAAATATAGCAACGAGTACGTCACCACTATCTACCTGCTGTTTACCACAACTCTGCACATGGGCCACGGCTCTTTGAAGCACCCTGTTAAAAGCAATTGTTTGTGCCGGCTCTCCGACTCCAGTTGAAGAGAGTTTAGGAATTTCACGGACAAAGAACTTTTCCAGCTGTTCTTTGAGTGTATCGATGGATCCACCGCATTCCTCTATAATAAAACTCGTGAGGTCGTCATGGAGAAGACCGTAGAGCATATGCTCTACCGTGACGTACTCATGATTATGATTCTTAGCTTCTCTTATCGCCAGTATCAGTGATTTTTCAAGTGATTTACTCAGCATATTATCAGCGTGTATTTGCGTGAAAGCAACGCCTTCACCGTTTAAACAGTTTCCATGGAGCAGCGTAGGGGAAACTCGTTTTTTTTCGCAAGCTGATGTACAACTGAAATTTTAGTCTCGCAAATTTCTTTGGTGTACACGCCTGCGATTCCTACTCCCTCATTGTGGACGTTAAGCATGATTTGGGCCGCGTCATTAGCAGTCTTGTGAAAAATTGTTTCCAATATGGAAATTACAAATTCCATTGTTGTGTAGTCATCGTTATGCAGTAATACTTTGTATAACTGCGGCTCCTTTATTTCCAGAATATGTTCTGTGACTACTGATCCTTCTTGGTCATTATGTGTATCGGTCATGGTTTAACGGTATCTTTTTTTACTTTATGAAAGCCCTTAAGAAAGCTTATCAATAATAGTTTTCATTAACATAGTTATGAAATCTCTTATTTCAATATATCACAAATCATATTTAGATTGGAAGCCTTGGACTTCCTTTGAGCATCGAAATAAAGAGTTCCTCCAGTACAAGGTGCGGCGGGATGGATGATCCTTTTAGGTTAAATTCGGCGGAAAGTAGCATGGATAGCCAGCGTTTGAGGATTGGGCATGAGTATTCAAAAGCCTTTGTGAAGCTCATATATAAAGCGTAGGGGTGCCCACCCAGGACGTCATCCCACTCGCCTGTTGACTTTAATGCAGGGAGGTAATTGCCCTGAAAATCCTTGGCACTCATTCCCTTATGCCAGGGAGGGGACGAAGCCATCTGCAAGGATCTGTATATAAGAAGTTTACGTATGAAATTTCTCATTGTTGCGAGGATTGCAAGGCCATGTACCCCCTGTTCCTGAAGTCTGCTGAGGAGGGTAAGGGTTTTACCCAATTGTCTTTTGGAAAAGGCGTCTGTCAGCTCGTAGAGAGCGTCTTCCCTGCTTCGACCGACCATAGCTGCAAGGTCTTCAAGACTAATATTGGGACGATCCCCTACATAGTGGACGAGTTTTTCTGTTTCCGTTGCAACCGCCACCGGATGAAAGCCGACCCTTTCAAAAAAAGCATCCACTGCCCTTGGGTCGATTTTCTTATCAAAGCCCGCAACGGTTTGCATCATCATTTCTTTAAGTACCTGCTTCTGCTCTCCCTGTGCGGCGTTGGAAGCTCCAACTGCGACTGAGCAGTCAACGATGGTTTCGTTTTTTTTAAGATACGTGAAAAGTTTTTGTCTCTTATCCACAGTTTCAGCTATGAGAATGAGGATGTTGCCTCCAGGAAAACCCTTATCGAGGGCGGTGACATATTGGTCAACAATATCTGCACTACTGGCTTTAATCTCATCCCTTGATTGAAACAGAGCCGAATCGGCCCATGATAGGTCGCCGCCCGGTTTTTCAAAGCCAAAAATTTTCTTCCATTCAGGACCGGGGATTTGAGACAAGGTTTCAGGACTGTCAACCTTGAGATTTACGGCCTGCACCATTGCCTGGAGATGTCTTTTGGCTGGATTATGCTTGCCGTTAGTAAAACTTTGGAGAGCCTTGTCCCATATTTTAGAGATAACAGTTTTACTATGGAAAATACGACTGTCATTCACCCGGTAGATCTGTCTTCCTGGTAGCAGGCTAAAACTCATAAGCCGGGCAAGACTTTGGCCTGGGTCTTCCTGATCTCCATCGATAGTATGAAGAGCACCTGGGGCGTCTTTTAATATACGTTCCTGGAGGTTATCCGCTGCAGTCTGGCAAAGGTATCTTTCACCAAAAAAGAGAAAGACCTGGGGCAGGGGCAGGGGAGTGCTTTCCTTAAGAGATGTTTCAAATTCTGATCGTTTTATAAGTGCCATAATAAATAGACTGGTTGGTTCCTCGTGCTGTCAGGTGAATTAATGGATCCTTTTTATTGGAGAAATAGCGAAACGTTGTCTGGGCTGTGGGGATGGTGTCCTATTCTCCTTCAAATTTTTACCAAGCAACTATTATAGGTCTTTTACATGATAAGGGAAAGAGTTCATTGGTCTCTTGCAGTTTAAGAGGGGGGATCTTTGGGGCTATAGCGATAGTAAGGCGACATCTGGTATTCTCCTATTTCTAATTTATGCTGATTTTTCGTATAAAGAGACCTGAGGTGTCTCTTTTCTACTAGAGATGCGACTGAGAGAGGAGTAGAATGCAAAATATGTTCTTAAGGGTACCCTGAAAAATTAGGTGATTTGTTCAAATTCAAGACGTGTGAAGAATTTTACCACTGGCATATAATTGATATCTCGAAGTCTCTGCTTTTCGGAAGATAAAGTTCTGAGCGCAACGATGAAGTTGGGCGAAGGACCAATTGTTCAAGGTGGCCTTAACTGAAAAAGATACTCGGCTACACTATATATTAACAAAAACGTAAGTTGAAAATTACGCGAATTAAAAGGTCCGTTGGCTATCATGAAATTACTTGGAAGAAATGATCTCTGCTGGTGTAACAGTGGTAAAAAATATAAAAAATGTCACCTCCTCTCAGATGAAAGAGGTGAGACTTCACCTCCTGGTACTGCTCAAAAGATGAAGAACCCAACAGTTCTTGCAGGCAGAATTAGTCCGACGCTCGAAGTACCTGAATCCATAGGTCGGCCTGAGTATGCTGTAACTGGAAAGCCCACCACGAAAAAACTTTCTTGCAAAAAAACAGATCAAAACCAAATTGACCTGATGCGTAATGCCGGCAGGATAGCACGGGATGTCCTTGATACCGTTTTGAGTCAAGTGAGAGCTGGTATCACAACAGATGAGCTTGATAAGGTAGCCCATGCCAGGACCATTGAGTTAGGAGCTTATCCCAGCCCACTTAATTATATGGGGTTTCCTAAATCGATCTGCACCTCAGTCAATGAAGTAGTGGTCCATGGAATACCCGATGCAAGAACTCTTGTGGACGGAGATATCATCAACTGTGATGTAACAATTTATGTTGATGGGATGCATGGAGATTGCTCCGAGACTGTCTTTGTAGGTTCCGTTGATGAGGCCTCTAAAAAACTCGTTCAGGTAACCTGGGAATGTTTGATGAAAGGTATCGATGTGGTGAAGCCCGGCGTGTTCTTTAATGCGATTGGTAAGGTTATTGAGCGACACGCCACAGACAATGGTTTTAGTGTCGTTCGTGAGTTCACCGGCCACGGAATTGGCCAATATTTTCATATGGCCCCATATGTTGCTCATTTCTATGAAGCGGGTAATAAGAAGGTGATCGAAGAAGGTATGACCTTTACCATCGAACCGATGATTAACGCTGGAGGTGCCGAGTGTCGCTTTTGGAGTGATAAGTGGACTGCGGTCACAACAGATCTCTTTAGAAGCGCTCAGTTTGAGCACACCATCCTGGTAACAGCAGACGGCGCTGAGATTCTTACCGGTGGTCGAGAACCATTTTTTCTGAAGTAATTATGCTGACGATTCTTTGTGCCGCCTGCAGAACGAAGCTGTGGAAGTATGAAAAACGTGGCCATGGCCATGTGGTGCGTTGCCATAAGGAGAGGATTACCAAATGGTATAAGGCCGATGTCGTCGGCCACAAGGTGTTTTGTAAATGTGGTAAGCCCATAGGTGTGGATAAGGATGGCCACTATCGTATGATTGCCGGTTCTTTTACCCATACCGGAACCAAGCAGAACAAGAAGTAGGTGGTGGTCAAGGTTATGCTGATGCAGGCAGACAATAAAGTCAGACAGTTTTTACTATTAGCGGTTGATCGATTCTGCTGTGTTGTATTGTATGCTGCCTGACAATATTAAAGCTTATCCGTCGAGTCGTTTCGCAGAAACAGGAATAGTCCTTAGTTGCGGTTTTACTTAAATGGTTATCATTGCCATTGATAGCTTGTACCATTGCGATAACTTGTGTCACTGCAGATTCGCAGTAGTAAGGTGTTCATCCGTTTAAAGCTGCTCCTCAAGAAATTTTTCCTGCCAGCCTCAAGGCCCCAGACCAAAGTAATATTAGTCGTTCACTAGCGAGACAGTGGCGCAATTACAAGTCAGGTTTTTGGCCGAATTTGAGCTGACATTTACACCTGAATATACTAGGATTGTGGTGAACGTGCAGGTTTCTAAATATTTTAGATTCTTAGTGGATCTCATTGTGTCTCTCTCCCGTGGCCTGAGGTATGATGATGCTTTATAGGTAGTGTCACATTGCATGGGTCGTAATCACCAATCTGTACGGAACATTACCTGAGATAATTGTATTGAAATCGAGTGAATTATTACTCCGACAAATGTAAACAACTCTATGACGTGACATAAGTATGGAAGATTATCAGAAACCGATAGTAAATCGATCATTTACAGTAGAAAACTTTGATGGCGAGACCCTTCTCTATAGCGAAGCAGGGACTCAGGCAGTTTACCTCAATGATGCAGCATATGCCGTCTGGTTGTTATGTAAAGAGAACATGACTACCGGTCAGATGATCAGTTATCTTAAAGAGGTTTATCCAAACCAGAAAAAGCAAATAGGAGACGATGTTGTGTCCGCTCTGGAAACACTTCAAACAAACGGTGTGATTGAGTTTGCAGATGAATGGCAATCCTAGAGTCTACCTGATTGGATTCGGCGATCATACATTTGAAATGCGTTGCAACAATGATGATGCTTATGGCATAGCTGAGTTTCTGTTTCTGGACTTTCCAGGGTCGATGGCAGCAACTTCCATAAAACAATATGATATCATTTCATCTGGACCGATCCCGATGTTGTCTCTGTGGGAAGGTGACAAGCGGCTCTATTTTGGTACTTCTCGGTATCAGTTGGCTTACATTCTGATGAATGAGGTCTTCTTTTGTTGTATCAATACTAATACAAGCCACCATGCCTTGCATGCCGGTGCTGTCTATCGAGATAACAGGTGTATTATCCTACCGGGTCAGAGCGGTAATGGTAAAAGCACACTTTGCAGTTGGCTGATTATGAACGGATTCCAGTATCTGACGGATGAACTCGTTTTCCTGGATGAGGACGCGCAGGTGCTACCGATAACAAGACCAATCAGCCTGAAGGTCGGCCCATCGCATAAATCATGGTTACTGACAGAGGAGCATGATGGCATTATCACAAGCGATTCTGGTTCCATGATTCCTCATCGGTTACTGAACAATAACTTTAAGCCCAGACAGCCGAAGGCCAGCGATATCATTTTTCCGCAATATGCACCTGATGCTCAACCCGGCTTAAAGGAAATCTCACCGGCCAAAAGTAGCCTTTATCTGCTCCGTTCTCATGTCAATGCACGAAACCTGCAGGGGCATGGTGTCTCTGAAATGGCCTCTATAGTCAAAAAATGCCGGTCGTTCACTCTCTGCTACCGTTCATTTGATGACCTGCGGGACATCTTCAGCCAGAAGTCGGAGCAGTTTGCATGAAACGGTATCCGATCCTTGAGGTCTGCGCCAGGATTGAAGGGCACGAAATACAACACCAGATACTGCGGGAGTATTGTCGTGGTTTTGATGATTGGCAGGGGTTGCTTGAGTGTTCTGAGCGTGAAGGTATGGCACCATTGCTACGGAAACATCTGCTGGAATCAGAAGCTGACATTCCGCCTTCGGTCCGCAGGAGTCTAAGTGTCCTTTATAAACGGCACCAGCGACATGCTGCTGTGCGATTGCAGGTAATGGAAGAGATACTGGACTTGTTTCAGCAACACAGACTGACCCCGATGCTCATTAAAGGCGCAGCCCTCTGTTGTACTCTCTATTCCGATCCCGGACTTCGGCCTATGCGCGATATGGACATACTCTTTCGACCATCGGAAGTGGATGAGGCCCAGGGAGTGCTGAGGAGTGTCGGTTTTATACAGTCTGCTGCTCCGATAGCATCGGATCATTTTCATTTACCGTCTTTGCATAAAACAATTGAAAATGTGACGATATGTATCGAACTGCATCGTGGACTGTATCCGAACTGTCCGCCGCATTACCCTGAAGTTGATTTCGAGTATTTGCTGAGGACGGGAAGAAAAATCAGTGTTGCAAATTTCGACGCTATGACCTTCAGTGACGAGGAAACCCTAGACTATCTATATCAACACGCCTTTCGCACGCCGTTGACATACGAGCCATACAAGCTGATCAACGCTGCTGATATCATCAGTTTTACGGAAAAATATTTCCACACCTTGGGTTGGCATCTGATTCGGGAGCGCTTCCCGTTGACAGAAAAAACGTTGCCGTTGCTGCATCATATCTCTCCGTGGAACTTCGAGAGTATTCCTGAGAGTTTTATTTCTTCGAAGGCTCGCAAGCGCCGCATGGAACCGTTACCG
Source organism: Desulforhopalus glucosivorans (assembly GCF_054397165.1). Taxonomy (NCBI): domain Bacteria; kingdom Pseudomonadati; phylum Thermodesulfobacteriota; class Desulfobulbia; order Desulfobulbales; family Desulfocapsaceae; genus Desulforhopalus; species Desulforhopalus glucosivorans. The sequence continues at coordinate 3,670,462 of NZ_AP044854.1, read as the reverse complement.
TTTAATGGTTGGCCACGGAAAAGGCGCAAAGAACTGCAGGCGGAGGGAAAACCACTGTCTCAGATATTGTTGACTACTTTCTTACCGTCGAAATGGTGGCTAGGCGTGTACTATGGAGAGCTGACGGCTCTCGGATGCCTCCGTTGTCTGTTGTGGAGGCATCCTGCTCAAATTAAGTGGTGGTATCGACTGTTGAGTTTATACTCAAAAAAACTCTAGTACTACTTTGCACGTTCCAAGGTGACTGCAGCTGCCTTCATTATTGCAGGGCCTTTCTGGTCATCACGAGTATCATAATCCTTTATTTCTGTACAATAGTTAAAGTTTATTGGGGTTCTCACAAGTCTGGAAAACCACGTACTCAGCCTTAATCAAGAGTAAGACGTTTTATTTCGATGCCGAATTCAGGTTATTACCGTGTCATCGTCGCACTATAGTTGTCGCTAGGGTCAAGCTGTGTAATTGTATTTCCATCATCACTAATTGTGGCCCCTATCAAATCATAGTTTTCATCTGCAGTGCTATTATTGGCGTAAATATCAATCGTATTTCCAGAAACAGAATAGGTACCGCTTGGACTTGTACCATCGTCGATACGCGAAGTCCAAGTTCCGTTCGCATTAAAAGTTATAGTACCGGTAGTTCTGTCAGAATCACTAAAACGCCAACTACCCGTTACGTCTACAGTAGTTGTACTGCTGGTACTGCTCGAATTGCTATTACTACTTGTACTGCTCGGACGAGATTCGGAGGCAACTGCTTCACTTGCAGGTCCACCTGCGCCATCTCCCGCAGTAACATTGGTTGCCACACTTGTTATTCCCGGACCTCCACCTACCTCAACGAAGGCTTCAAAGTATCCTTGTTCGTTCGTTGTTACTACTACTGTCGTGCTATCAGCCATTTCATCTTCTCCATTATATAAAAATTCTTATCATGCATTTAATTAAGATTTAGACGGTGTGAGTACGATTTTTACAGGCACTCCAGCAGTTGCTGGGTTAACAAACCCGCTAACTTTTACCGTGATATTTTTAGTAGTTGAATCACCTAATCTGTATTCTACTGCAAGATTATTTATGATTGATCCACCGCTGGTTGCAGCATGAGCTGGCAAGAATACCTGTTCTATAATTGGGGTTCCCCATTTTGCAGGCATCATATTGTATGCAGCAAGTGCAGTAACGCCACCAACGATAGTTTTTACAGCCTTACGCCTGCTGGTATTTTCAAGGCCAACTCTATCGCCTGTTTTTGCATCGGTAGTTTCTTTCGCTTTGTTTGTCATGGATTCTCCTCTCCGAGATTTGTTACAAAATAGTACATAGTTGTATTAGCATGGTTTTATTATGTTTTTTGGCGCCTACACTACATCTTTTGTTTGATATTATCAACCCCAAAGACGTGTAAGGGATGTGAATTGTAAAGTGTTGATACATGTTAGAAATTAGCATACGTATAACCAGTTTTGGAAATACGTTAAAAGGATAGGCTTCTGATAGCGACGCAACATACAATTCGTTATCGATTCTTTGTCGCTCCATGGAGAATATATTCGAAATTACAAAACTTGATGACGATTAAACATAAGTCTGTAAGTGGCAAATGTGCAAAGAGTGTTGGTTGAATAGATATAGAAGCAATCTATTTTAAAACAGAGAATAATATTGACACTCCCTACGGAACCCCGGTATTGGAGTCTCTAGTAGAATTCTATATCTATCGTTTTTCTGATTAGACTAAATATTACTCCCGCTTAATCAAACCCTGGCATGATCAAGAATTTGACTCTGATTTTCTATCTGTGATTGACCAAAAAATTCCCAGGAAAATTGTAGGACGCAACCACAAGGTGCAGGAGAATGTTGAATATGCACATCACCAATGTAAACCGATTTGTATGTTTTTGTGGCTGAACTTCTTCTTGAAAGGGTAGAACCGTCTATTCCAATTGAATTGTGCCAAAATGGAGTAACTGTAGAACAGAGATTTCCTAAAATCACATAATTTCAGCAGTTGATCTTCGTGCTTAGCATTGCCAAGCCGAAGGTAAGCAGTTATGCCTCACCCTCAGACTTTAGATTCTTCCTGTGTCTTTTTGGAGCATGTTACACTCTAAGTTGCTCCATTGCGCGGAAGGGCATTGAAAGCGGGGATGATTAGTAGAACACGTCAAACTATATTGTTTGATGACAGCTGACTTACTCACTGAGATCGGTATATTGGCAGACCCCAATGTGAGAGGATTCTATGAGAAAATGGGTTACACCTACCAAAAAGAACACCCCTCAACTATCGAAAACAGAACAATTCCATACTTAGTACCTTACTCAGGAAAACCTGTCATACAAAACAGGTAGCGTAGACTCCGAGAAAACTGAGTTGAGGTAAATTGTTTCGAGTAATTCACAAGGTACTTATCCCGTTTATAGGTGTTAGCCTTGCGGCTGTAGTAACACTACCTATGAGTTGCCAGTTGCTCAGAGAATAAACCTGCAATGTCGATCGGGTCATTTGATCGGGCGATTACATGAGTAGTTGGTTGAATGTGGATGATTTTTTAGACAGGAAGTTATGTCTTTAAGTTAGGGGTGACAGTAGGGTGGTCAGATATGGAGTGTGGGTTCCATGTTGGTAGATAGATAGTAACTACGGTGCTAAAACCTTCTTCTTGATCAATTATTATATGGCCTGAATGTTTCCTGGTAATCGAGTAGCTTGTGGTGAGACCAAGGCCTAGGCCCTTTTGGGCGCCACGTTTTTTGGTAGAAAAATAGGGGTCAAATACCTTTGCTAGGACTTCTTTAGCTATACCTTCCCCCTTATCTTTGATGTTAATCTCGATATAATCACCAACCTTTTCAATTAATCTCTTTCCATATAGTGGAGACGTTTCACCTATATCTATATTGGAGACTGTAATGGTGATGGGACCTCCATGTGCCATTGACTCCTTCGCATTGTCCACTATTGATCGGACTACTATTGTGAAAAGGCCTTCATCTATGTATACAGGTTTGAGATTGGGTTGAAAAGTAATCTCTACAGGGAATTTTTTGCCAGTAGGGAAGCGCTCTAACACTTTTTCAATACAGCTGTTGATTGATTTTTTTTCAAAGGTCAATGCTTCCCCATGGGTAAACGCGAGAAGACGCTTTGTTAACTGTGAAGCTGTTTTTACTGCATCTTCAGCTTCAACTATAAGTGATGAAGCGTGAGAATCAGGGGGGAGAGCAGTGGACTGCTTGAGCATAAGGAGATTACCTAAAATCGTCAAAAGCAAATTGTTGTAGTCGTGGGCTATGCCACCAGCGAAAATGCCCGTTGATTCAATTTTTTTGGCAAGTAGTAGTTCGGTCTCCATCTGTTTTCGATTACTGATGTCTCTGTAGATGGTCATTTTTGATACTGAGCCATCCAGATGATGTATAGGTGAATTAGTTACTAAATAGGTGCGGCCGTCATGCTTGCTTTGCACTTCCTGCTCCAATGTTTCACCGTTATTTACTCTGGGGAAGGCACACCAGGGGCATCTGACTTCTAAATTATGCAGTGTCTCATGGCACAAACGCCCAGTGGCGTCGTAACCAATTTGCTCAACCATTTTAGGGTTCATATATTCAATGGTTAAATCAGGGCTGCATATATATACTGCGTCGGTCATGGATTCCATCATTGATCGATATTTTTCTTCGCTTTCCTCGAGGTTCTTTTGAATATTCTTTCGATCGGTGATATCAAGCATCAAGCCAAGTAATCCGGCTACTTCACCTTCATGATCTACGTAGGTCGATTTGTAGAAAATGAAATCTCTCAAAATTTTGTCAGTACACTGTACTTTAGTCTCATAGACCTGGATACCGGGGGAGTTGAAAAGTTTTTGATCCTGCTGGTAGTAAATATCTGCGAGCTTCTTTGGGATTGCGTCAGGGAGGTCGTATAGGGACGAGCCAATGAGTTCTTGGGGGCTGATACCCAAAATCAGATCAGCAAAAGATTGGTTACAGCCGAGATAGATTCCTTTGGTGTTTTTGTAAAAAACCGGATTTGGAATAGTATCAAAAAGTGTTTGTATAAAGGTGAGTCGGTCTTGCAGTTCACTCGTGATTTGTGAGTGGGAGTCGGTTGTCTCGAACTGCTTGTCTTTTCTGGTTTGCTGTAGCTGCTGCTCCAGTTCGTTTATTCGATCAAGTAGTTGTTGAGTAGTCGGAGTGGGTGAAGATGTCATGATGAATGTCCAGAAAACGTAGAATTCGTTGGTCTAATTGAAATTTTTGTACAGCAAACAATATGAATTAAACATTGTTTATCAAAATATAGATCACCCTGTGTAACATAATATTAGTAATAATAACAGTCGTTTGGCTGAGTTAATTTCATCGTAAGCTCCGGCATTTAGCCCTTTTATTTGGGCGAGCTAAATAAAGTGTATCATATTTGATGGCTTTGGGAAAAGTTGATGTTCTCTTCGCTGGGCTGAGAGGACAAACGATAGTTGTTTCATCCATGTCCGATGATGTCAGTTTGCCTGCCTTTCATTAGGCAAGCTATCTCGTTGACGGAGCAGGGACGTTACAGAAAAAGTTTGTAGACAGGGTTATCAGTTTCCTCCCTGTAGCGGTAGCCGAGGGAGTCCAGTCTATCTTCAAGATTCTTGTCTATTCCCTCGGGGCACTCTAGGCCAATGAGCACCCGGCCAAAGTCACCACCCTGGGAGCGATAGTGGAAAAGGGAGATGTTATGATTGCCCTTGGTCGCTTCTAAGAAGCGGGTGAGAGCACCGGGAGTTTCAGGAAACCAGAAGCGGAACAGTCGTTCATTATTCACCACGTCGGATTTGCCCCCGACCATATAACGAATATGGGTTTTGGCGAGATCATTGTCCGTGATGTCCTGGTTTTCGTAGCCCGCAGTTGTGAGTTGTCGGGCAAATTCAGTGCGTTCGTTACTGTTTCGAACAGAGATGCCGACAAAGATGTGTGCAGCGCTCCTGCTGGATAGTCGATAGTTGAATTCGGTGATGTTGCGTTCTCCAACCAAATCGGTACAGAAGGCTTTGAGGCTACCTGGGAGTTCAGGGATTTTTACGGCAAATAGTGCTTCCTGATGTTCGCCAATAAGCGTCCTCTCAGCGACATAGCGGAGGCGTTCAAAATTCATGTTGGCCCCGGAATTAATGGCGATGAGCGTTTTTCCCGTGCACTCTTCTTCTTTGATGTATTTGAGAATCCCAGCCATACCGAGGCCACCTGCAGGCTCAACAATGGAGCGTGTTGCCTGGTAGATCGCCTTCATGCCACTGCACAACTCATCGGTGCTGACTTTAATTACCCGGTCCACATATTTGCGACAAATATCAAAGTTGAGGGAGCCGACCTGACGGACTGCCACACCATCAGCAAAGATGCCCACGGTTTTAAGTAGAACACGATCGCCACTGGCAAGGGAGTCGTGCATGGCGCTACTGTCGATGGGTTCAACCCCGATGATTTCTATTTCCGGGCGGAGTGTCTTAATGTAGAGCGCTACTCCCGCAATAAGACCGCCACCACCCACAGGTAGGAAGATAGCGTCAAGTTGCCCTGGGTTCTGCCGCAACAATTCATCGCCAATAGTACCCTGGCCAGCAATAACGAGCGGGTCATCAAAGGGATGGACTGTGATCATACCTGTTTTTTTTCTCAACTTTTCTGCATGTTCTGCTGCTTCAGAGTAGTTGTTGCCAAAGAGTTCAACCGTTCCACCCATTCGTTCCACTGCCTCGATTTTGATAGCAGGTGTTGTGGCCGGCATCACGATAAGGGCATTTATGCCAAGTCGTTTTGCTGAAAATGCAACTCCCTGTGCGTGGTTGCCGGCACTTGCTGTGATGACACCTTTTTTCTTCTCTTCAGCGGTGAGGTGGGAGAGCTTGTTGTAGGCTCCTCTCAGCTTAAAGGAAAAAACCGGTTGCTGATCCTCCCGCTTTAAAAGGATGGTGTTACCGGTCTGTAGGGAGAGGGCTTCTGCCTTATCCAGGCTGGTTTCAACGGCGGCTTCATAAACCCGTGAGGTAAGAATTTGTTTAAAAAGCGTGTGCAATGGAGTTACCTCAAAAGGAGTGAAAAAAGTGGGGGATAAGACCGTACTGCTTCAGTGTAAAAGCAGTACGGTGAAAGGGGTATGTTATCGCAATCCTTCGTTAATTTTCTGCAGGGCAGCGTTGCCAGGACAGAGATCTTTTTCAGTCAGGCTGTTTAAAGGCCTGTGGGTGGAGTTGATTATATCGTGGGTTTCCATGATATCCTGATTCACATAGAGAAGTCCGGTGAGCAGTCGACCCTTTGCTTTTTCGGTCTCCAGATTGTTTACAGCGGTAAGCCTGTCTGTAACATCTTTAGTGTTGTCACTCTTGTGGAGCAAGATCTTGCTACCATCGTGCATAGTGACTTCCCGGCTGGTACCTTCTTCATATTCTGCAAGTATTTCCTGTTGCAGAGGAACAAAATCAAAGGTGTTGGTTGCCTCTATGTGTTCCCGCACATACTCATAGCTCTTTGTGGAAGTAGAGGTGTTGTTAAAGGTTACACATGGGGAGATAATGTCAATAAAGGCAAGGCCACTATGTGCAAAGGCTCCTTTTATCAGTGGTACCAGTTGTTTTTTATCTCCTGAAAAACCACGGGCCACATAGCTTGCTCCAAGTTCTATGGCAAGCTCACAGAGATCGATGGATGAATATGGATTTGGCACACCCTTCTTGCCGGCTGACCCCTTGTCAGCGGTGGCGGAATCCTGGCCCTTGGTGAGGCCATAACAACCATTATTCATGCAGAGGTAGTTTAGGTTGAGGTTACGACGCAGGGCGTGGGCAAACTGTCCCATGCCGATGGATGCAGTATCACCATCTCCTGAAACCCCGATGTAGAGAAGGTCACGGTTGGCCATGTTAGCCCCCGTTGCAATGGATGGCATTCGTCCATGGACAGAGTTAAAGCCGTGGGACCTTCCTAAAAAGTAGGCTGGAGTCTTCGATGAACAGCCGATTCCAGACATCTTGGCCACCCGGTGTGGCTCCACTCCCAACTCAAAGCAGGCTTGGATTATACCGTTGGTTGCTGAATCGTGCCCGCAACCGGCACAGAGGGTTGAGATAGCACCTTCATAGTCTTGTCTGGTGTAGCCGGCCGAATTTTTCTTCTGATTCGGGTGACGGAAATTGGGTCGATCAAAGCTCATGCCTTTCCTCCCTTATTTATTGTCTCAGGCTGAGGGTTTGCACTCAGCAGGGAGTCTATTTTTTCAGTTATAAAATTAGCCGTAATCGGCAGGCCGTCATAGTTGAGGATGGACTGTAGCTTCATGGGAGAAATGTTGTCCTCAGTCATGAGAAGGGTGCGCAGTTGCGCGTCCCGGTTCTGTTCTATAACAAAAATTGTTTCGTGGTCATTGATGAAGTCGACCACCTCCTGCTGAAAAGGAAAAGACCTGATTCTAAGGCTGTTGATTTTAAGGCCGTTTTTGGCAAATCTGCTGATGGCCTCGTAGGCGGCGTGGGTGGATGTTCCAAAAAAAAGAACACCTACCTTATTTTTTGGATCACGAATTTTCTTTCTGGGTGCTGGACAAATGTTTTTCGCGGTATCCCATTTAACGAGTAGTCGTTCCATACCAGCGAGGTAGATTGAGCTTTCTTCGGTGTAAGCGGAGTACTCATTGTGGGATGTACCCCTGGTAAAATAGGCGCCCTTGGTGGGGTGGGTGCCGGGGTATGTGCGGTAACAGATACCGTCGCCGTCAACATCGAGGTAGCGTCCCCACTTTTCTTTGAGATTATCCAGGTCTTCTGCGCTTAAAACCTTTCCCCGGTCATACATCCGTTTATCATCCCACTCAAGCGGGCCGGAGAGGTGGTCGTTCATACCTAAATCGAGATCGGACATGACAATAACAGGAGTTTGCAGTCGCTCTGCAAGATCAAAGGACATTGCACCGAGTTCAAAACATTCTTTCGGGTCACAGGGAAAAAGCAAAACATTCTTTGTGTCGCCGTGGGATGCATATGCACAGGCAAGAATATCAGACTGTTGGGTTCTTGTGGGCATTCCTGTACTTGGTCCTGATCGCTGCACGTTGACAAGAACTGCCGGGATCTCAGCAAAGTAGGCGAGACCTAAAAGCTCGGCCATAAGTGAGACTCCGGGGCCTGAAGTTGCAGTAAAAGAGCGTGCTCCATTCCAGGCAGCACCAATGACGATACCAATTGCTGCTAGTTCATCTTCGGCCTGGACTATGGCAACCTTGTTACGACCGGTCTCCTCTTCGACCCTGAATTTTTTAGTATAGCGTTCAAAGGCTTCAATGACAGAGGTCGACGGGGTGATCGGATACCATCCTGTAACTGTTGCTCCTGCATAAACAGCACCGAGGCCTATTGCAGAGTTTCCGTCCATGAGTATGCCATCGCCCACCTGGTCACTTTCTCTGATGGAAAGCTTACATGCATCGGGATAGTGTTCCTTGGCGTAGTCGTAGCCAAGCTCAAGGGCCTTGATATTTGGTTCTGCAAGCTTTGGCTTTTTCTGGAACTGTTTTTTTATGGAATCCGTGAGGATGGAAAATTTCAGGTCCAGAAGATATGCAAGGGAGCCAACATAAATAATATTTTTTAAGAGTTGGCGTAGTTTGGGGTTACTGAATTCGCTATTGCACAGCTGGGTGAAAGGAATACCAATTACGGTGATGTCATCGCGCTGGAAGTCCTCAGGCAGGTCTTTTGAGGAGTCATGGATGAAATAACCTCCGGGAAGCAGGTCGCGGTAATCTTTATATAGGGTATGGCCATTGACGGCTACCATAAGATCAACGCCTCCGCGCCTTCCTAGAAAACCCTGTTCATTTACCCGTACCTCATACCAGGTGGGGAGACCCTGAATATTTGACGGGAAAATATTCTTAGGACTGACAGGGACACCTGCCCTGAAAATTGCCTTGGCGAAAAGGTTGTTAGCGCTCGCAGAGCCTGAGCCGTTGACATTGGCAAAGCGAACAACGAAATCATTTATGCTTTCAATCTTACTCATTTTTGTCCCGCCTCTGGAGTTGTAAAGGTGAATTTCTGCATTTCCCATGATGAGGTTGGGCAGCGTTCAGCGCAGAGACCACAGTGCAGGCAAACGTTCTCATCTTTAACCATAACCCTTCCCGTGGGAAGTGGTTCAGAAACATAGAGGGACTGCTCCTTGTTGTCGGCCGGAATAATGAGGTTTTTTCTGAGCTCCTCTTCACTGCCATTACTTATAAAGTTGATACAGTTTTCAGGGCAAATATCCACACAGGAGTCACATTCGATACATGTTGGTGCATCAAATACGGTCTGGACATCACAGTTAAGACAACGAAGCGCCTCCTGGTGCCCGGTGAGCTTACTGAAACCAAGCTCCACCTCCATCAGCCTGTTCTTCAAAGATTTGACCTTGTCCACAGTGGGAACCGCATATCTCTTATCCTCAGAAATATGGCTCTCATAGAGCCACTCCTGCAGGCCCATTTTTTGACTGATAAGTGTTGTGGTGGGGCCGGGGCGATCATACAGATCCTTACCCTGGCAGAAGAGATCGATGGAGATGGCTGTCTCATGGCCGTGGGCCACTGCAGTGATCACATTTTTGGGGCCAAAGGCTGCATCCCCGCCAAAGAAAAGCTTGGGAATGGATGATTGGTGGGTGAGTTCGTCCAGGACCGGAAGACCCCATTGATTCATCTCAAGATCTACATCAAGAAAAGGGTAGGCGTTTTCCTGTCCAACCGCCATTAGAACCTGATCGCAGGGAATAAACACTGGAGGCTCATCTTTTGGTATCAGAGAACGTTTGCCCTCTGCATCGTATTGGGCTTCAACTCTTTGAAAGTGCATACCCACAAGAATCCCGGCTTTGACGACAAAATCTACCGGGGAATGGTTGTCAAGGATTGGAATACCTTCTTCCTCTGCGTCTTCAATCTCCCACGGAGAGGCCTTCATGTCAGACTTTGGACTTCGTACAAGGACCTTAACCTCATCGCCGCCAAGCCTTTTGGCCATCCGGCAGCAATCCATGGCCGTGTTTCCACCACCGAGAACCAGTACCCGTGGAGGAGAGTTGGTGATATGACGATAGAGTACAGAGGCGAGGTATTCGATGCCGATAAAAACAGATGGGTCGGCTTCCTCTCTGCCTGGCAGGTTGGGAAGATCACGGCCACGGGGGGCGCCGGTGCCTACAAAGACGGCATCATAATCTTTTTCAAGTATCTCTTTTAAGCTGTCAACACGGTGGTTAAAATGGGTGTTTACTCCGAGGTTTAGAATACGATCAACCTCCTCATTTAAGACCTTTTCAGGCAATCTAAAAGATGGAACCTGGGTTCGGACAAAACCTCCGGCCCTACTCTGGTCATCAAAGAGATCAACCTCATAGCCAAGGGGCAGGAGATCACGCGCAACAGTCAGCGAGGCGGGACCTCCACCGATGAGGGCTATCTTTTTACCGTTTTTCTTTTTTGGGATCTCAGGGAGAAAACTGGTGTCATCACTTTTGTAATCAGAAGCAACCCGCTTAAGGCGACAAATCGCCACCGGATTATCTTCTACCCGTGAGCGTCTGCAGGCCGGTTCACAGGGGCGGTCACAAATGCGTCCCAGGATTCCAGGGAAAACATTGGATATCCAGTTGATTTTGAAGGCTTCATCATACTTGCCCTGGGCGATTAGGCGTAAATATTCTGGCACAGGTGTATGGGCCGGACACGCATATTGGCAGTCAATGACCTTATGGAAGTAATTGACATCTTCGATGTTTGTCGGTTTCAAGAATCACTCCTCAGTTTCGTTAAAATGAGTTGTAAAGAAAGGTACTGCGATGGAAACCAACAGTATACGAGATTGCGGACAATAATTAGTATTGGCATCTGGCAATGTGGTCTCCCTTCAGGTGAGGTTTGTATGTTGCTATAAATTACTTTTATTAAAATAAGAAATTCAGGAACGAAATAAAAGTAATTTTTATTACTAACAAGTAAAGAAGTTATCTGATAAAAGCAGAAAATAAATAAAGGGTGGAGTCGTATCTGACCACACCCTTTATTTGTTCTGCTCTAAGATTGTTTTTTTGCCCTAGTCTTCAGGCAGGATTCTTACTGCCCCCTGGTCGGCGGAAGCGGCAAACAGTGCATATGCTTTAAGAGCAGCACTCACATGACGTTGACGGCCAACAGGCTTAAAGGCTTTTTTGCCCTTTGCTTCTTCAGCCTTTCTTCTTTCAGCCATCAGTTCATCTGAGATATCGAGGTTAATAGACCTTCCAGGGATATCTATATTGATGGTGTCTCCATCTTCAATAAGACCAATGGCTCCGCCGGCTGCAGCCTCAGGTGAAACGTGCCCGATGGAAAGGCCTGAGGTGCCACCGGAAAATCTGCCGTCGGTTACAAGAGCACACTCTTTTCCGAGATGGATAGATTTAAGATAGGAGGTAGGGTAGAGCATCTCCTGCATTCCTGGGCCGCCTTTAGGACCTTCGTAGCGAATGATAATAACGTCTCCTGCTGTAATTTTGCCACCGAGGATGGCATCACAGGTATCATCCTGGGAGGAAAAGACCCGTGCGGTGCCGGTGAACGTAAAGATAGAAGGATCTACCCCAGCGGTTTTAACGATACAGCCGTTTTCTGCGATGTTACCAAAGAGAACAGCGAGGCCACCTTCCTTGTCGTAGCAGTTTTCGAGATCGCGGATGCAGCCGGTCGCCCGGTCAAGATCCGCTTCCTGGTACATGGTGTCCTGGGAGCCCATGACAAGATTTAACCCAGTTTGTGCAGGCGCACTAAGGTAGAGAGTCTTTGCCGCTTCGGTGTGACTGGTGTTTGAGAGGTCCCATTGAGCAAGAGTTGCTTTCAGGCTTGGAGAATCTACTCGGCTGACACTTGAATCGATGAGTCCAGCCCGATCAAGTTCTCCCAGGATGGCCATAATGCCGCCAGCCCGGTTAACATCTTCCATATGGTAGTGGGAGCTTGGTGCAACTTTACACAGGTTTGGCACCTTGCGCGATAAGGAGTCGATGTCTGCCATGGTAAAGTCAACTCCGGCCTCTTTGGCTATGGCAAGAAGGTGGAGTACAGTGTTTGTTGAACCACCCATGGCGATGTCTAAAGTCATGGAGTTCATAAAAGCGCTTTTTGAACCTATGGAGCGTGGAAGGACTGAGGCATCTTCATTGTCATACCAGGCGTGGGCCATTTCAACTATTCGTCTGGCGGCCTGTTCAAAGAGGAGTTTACGGTTGGCATGTGTAGCAACGACAGTACCGTTTCCTGGAAGGGCAAGACCGAGTGCCTCGTTAAGGCTGTTCATTGAGTTGGCTGTAAACATTCCTGAACAAGAGCCGCAGGTAGGGCAGGCACATCGCTCAACTCGTTCTATATCCTCATCACTCACATTTTTGTCAGCAGCCTGAACCATGGCGTCAACGAGATCATAGCGTTTATCTCCGTCAACACCTGCTTCCATGGGGCCACCAGAGACAAAGATGGTTGGAATATTAAGGCGCATTGCTGCCATGAGCATTCCAGGGGTGATCTTGTCACAGTTGCTGATACAGATCATTGCATCAACGGTGTGGGCATTACACATGTATTCCACTGAGTCCGCAATAAGATCTCGGGAGGGCAGGGAATAGAGCATGCCGGAGTGACCCATGGCAATACCATCATCGATTGCGATGGTATTAAATTCTGCGGCGAAACAACCGGCATCTTCAATGATCTTTTTGAGATGTTGGCCGATCTCGTGGAGGTGGACATGGCCGGGGACAAACTGGGTGAATGAGTTGACAATACCAATGATAGGTTTGCCAAATTGTTCTTCTTTTACTCCATTGGCCCGCCAAAGACTTCGGGCTCCAGCCATTTTTCGTCCCTGGGTTGTTGTAGCACTGCGCAGTTGAATCGCCATGATGTCTTACTCCGGAAAATATGTTGTCTATATGTAACAAGAAGAAATGTGTAGAAAATTTGCATAAAACATGTAAAAATTGTTAGACTTACGACAATATACTACGAAAATCAGTGGTCGTGCACAATTTTTCAGGGGAGCAGTATGAAAAAAACGGAAATAGATTACTGGATTGCGGCAATGCTTGAGGCTCACAGCAACGTGTCGGATCTAAATATAACCGTGGGGAAGTCTTTACAGGTTGAATCGTCAGGTGTGTTGGTGCCCGTCAAAGTGGCCCCACCTGTGTCTCAGTTGACACCTTTTCAGACCGAAGTTTTCGCTCTGAATCTCATTGGTAATAATCGCCGTCTGTTGCGGGACCTTGTGGAAACAGGCTCCTGCGATATGAGTTATTCGCTTTCAGATAAGGCGAGGTTCAGGGTAAATATTTTTACCCAGAAAGGTTACTTTACAACGGTCCTGAGAAAGCTTGAGACCCAGGTTCCTTCCATTGAAAACATGCAGTTTCCTGAAGCCTTTGGCAAGATGGCGGCAGAACTTAATGGATTGATCCTCTTTACCGGTGCCACCGGTACCGGTAAGACAACATCTCTTGCCGCACTGTTAAACCGCATCAATCAGGAACGATCTGTACATGTGGTGACCCTGGAAGATCCCATAGAATATGTGCATGAACAGATGCAGGCAACTTTTAACCAGCGGGAACTGGGGAATGACTTTTCAACCTTTCCTGTGGGGATGCGGGCAGCACTGCGCCAGGCTCCAAAGGTTATTCTGGTGGGTGAAATGCGTGACAGGGAGACCATGGAAATTGGTTTGACGGCTGCAGAAACTGGCCATCTTGTTCTCTCAACCCTGCATACAATCGACGCTGGGCAGACCATTAACCGTATACTCGGTATGTTTGAGCAGGAAGAGCAGCCGCAGGTTCGAAACAGGTTGGTGGATACCCTTCGTTGGATCGTCAGTCAACGTCTGCCGCCTCGTGTTGGTGGTGGTCGAGTTGCAGCAATGGAAATTCTGAGAACCAGTTTGAGAGTAAAAGATCTCATCATGAACGGCGAATCAGAAGATAAAACCTACTACAATATAATTAGTGAGGGCTCAGCCCTTGATATGAGGACGTTTGATCAGCATATCCTTGAGCTCTTTAGTAGAGGAATTATAACTGAGAAAAGTGCTATCACTTTCTGTTCCCAGCGAGCTGAGATGAATCGTGGGCTTGACAGGATCAAGTCTGAAAGGGGCGAGTCGACCACAAACTTGACTGGTCTCGCCATGGAGGAAGAGGAAGAAGATCAAGGGTATGGCTCATATCGTCGCTAAGCTGTTATCTTAAATTGTTATACGCTGCTCAGACTCACCATGAATAGTCTGGAAAATCACTTGAAGGTATGAGGAGATCATGCAAGTAAACTGCCCCCATTGTGCAAAACAGCTGAAATTAAGTGGTAAGATTAGGGAAAGTATCGAGAAGTTGGCACCTGGCCAGAAGATCAAGGTGAAATGCGTGTATTGCACCAAACCTTTTGGTCTAGATGCCCTGAGTGTTGATGTAACTGCAGTACCTAAAGATGTGCGGAAGAAGACTCCAGCCCCTTCAGTGCCCCTTGGTAGTAAAATCCGGCCACCGGCGCCACCTGACGTGAATTGGTTGGCTGAAGGTATCTTTGATGATGAAGAGGTGGTTGAGGATATACCACGGGCACTGATCCTCATGCCTGATGTTCCTTCTAAAAAGATAGTGATCCAGGCCGCAGTGAAGTTTGGCTATCAGGTTGAGCAGGTACAGGATGTGGATGAGGCTATTGAGAAGATGCGTTTTGTTAATTATGCGGCTGTTTTTCTCCATAGTGGCTATGAGAATGCGGGTATTCTTTCTGGAAAATTTCACAGCTATATGCGCACCATGGATATGTCTCGCAGGCGATATATCTTATATGTACTTTTGGGTGATGAATTCGAAACGCTGTACGATCTGCAGGCCCTCGCCTATTCGGCAAATCTTGTGGTCAATGATCGGGAACTCGATCACATTGGTGTTGTTCTTAAAAAGACGATTCCTGAGTATGAACGGCTGTTTGGGCCAATTATGGATGAACTTCGTATAGCAGGAAAGGGTCAGTAATTATCGAGGGTGCAGCAGTTTTTCTATAGTACCAGAGTAGAGTTTGTCTTTATTTCTTGTCTGCCGCAGCAATTTATTTCTCTCCTGTTGTTATATTTCTCCGAGCCTACTATTGTGGGCTCGGTTTATTTCCCAATTTTCCGGGGGTAATTCTAACTCTTCATGGCCATTGCACGCAATGCAACCTGAGTAGTTCTCTTTTACGGCTGATTTCTGTAGTGTAGCTCAGCGTAATTCCATCTTCAATTGAGTATTTAAAATGAAAAAAATTATCCTCTCCGCTTCCAAAAAAATGAAGCGAATATTCCAGGCGGGCAAGCTGCGTTATGGCAGGTTTGTGGGAGCTGGAGAGAAGAAAATCGTCGAGGCGGAGCCGAGTGCGGGTATGGACGTTGCTGAGCCGGTAAAACAGACATCGAGGGCCAAAACTCTGCCGCAACAAGAGAGAAAGACAGCTCCGAAACCGCGAAAGCCTCCCTGGTCTATTGATAAGTTTGAAGTAACTCCAATGCCAGGTAAATCACGATTTCATGATTTTGAGATACCGTTGAAAGTGATGCGTGCCATAGCCGATCTTAAATTTGAATATTGCACAGCGATCCAAGAAAAGGCACTCAAAGATGTGCTCGCGGGGAAGGATTTAGTTGGAAAAGCAAATACTGGTACCGGCAAGACAGCGGTTTTTCTCTTGGCGATTTTTTCTAGATTATTGCACGGTAAAAAGAATAGAAAAGGTCAGCCACGGGCACTGGTTCTGGCTCCTACAAGAGAACTGGTTGTGCAGATTGCAAAGGATGGAACTCAACTTGCCAAATATTGTAATCTTACTGTACGGGCTGTTTATGGAGGGGTCGATTATAAGAAGCAGCAGGAAATTTTAGTGAACAGAGGTTGTGATCTTCTGGTTGCAACCCCCGGCAGGCTACTTGACTTTGTGGGAAAAGGAATTGTGGATTTGAGTCGTTGTAAGATTCTGGTTCTTGATGAAGCGGACCGGATGCTTGATATGGGGTTTATTCCTGATGTGCGTCGTATTATTGGTCGCGTTGCAGCAAAGGATCAGCGGCAGACCATGATGTTTTCGGCGACAGTAACAGATGATGTTCAACGTCTCGCTTCTCAGTGGTGTGTAAAGCCGGCTGTGGTGGAGGCAGAACCGGAGCAGGTGGCAGTAGATACGGTTGAACAGACCGTGTATCTCACAACAGCTGAGGAAAAATATGCCGTTCTCTATAATCTTATAAAAGCGCATCCGGATGATCGAATTATCGTCTTTGCCAATATGAAAAACGAGACGAAACGGCTTGCCGACAGGCTACAGCGCAATAGCATTGACTGTGTGTTGCTTTCAGGTGATGTGGCGCAGAATAAACGAATGACCCGCCTTGAGAGTTTCAGGTCCGGTAAGGTGAAGATTCTCGTTGCAACTGACGTTGCCGGAAGAGGTATCCATATAGATGGAATTACCTTTGTGGTGAACTATACCCTCCCTTATGAACCGGAAGATTATGTCCATAGAATCGGTCGGACCGGCAGGGCTGGGGCAGAGGGTAAATCAGTAAGCTTTGCCTGTGAAGAGGGGTCGTTCTATCTACCTGAAATAGAGGAATATATTGGAAGAAAACTTGAGTGCGTTGTTCCTGAAGAATCCCTCCTTGTTCCAGCACCAAAAGGTACTGCAAAGCCCCACGACAATGCCCGGCCCAAGTCTACCCATAAAAAAGGACAACGACAGGGACAGAGACCACGAAAAAAGACCTATCATAAAAAACCATCTTCCAGTACCGGTAATACTACGCCAAAATAGATGGTGTTTATGGGAAAAATTCATAAATTCAAAATGTTATGTTGGTGGTTGGTCTCTGTTTTTTTCTGTATGCAGGGAGTGCAGTTACCTCAGGGTGGCTGCCTCAAAAAATAAAAAAACACAATTCGGTAAGAAGTAGTTGTCCTTTCGATGAAAATTTGATATACAATACTGTTCAAATCTGAGAAGGTTACTCTCCGCTGTGGAGTGTGGCCTTTATTACTTTCTACTTGATCTCCCTGCAGTGGTAACGAGTAGATGAATTTAACGCAGTTGGTCCTTAGGTCCACAGGAAGAAAATAATCCATGACAGAACAACTTAATCAATCAGCCCAGGACAGTATGGAAGGAATGAGCTTTGCAGAGCTCTTTGAGATGCCAGAAAACAATAAGGTTGTTGCCGTTGGCGATGTCGCCATGGGAACTATCATCGGAACCGTTGATGATTACCTCCTTGTTGATGTTGGAGATAAAGCAGAAAGCTATATCGCTAAGTCTGAATTCCGCCTGGAAGATGGTGAAGAGATAAACATTGGTGATGTCTACGAAGTATTCGTAGAGCGTCGTAAAGAAGAGGGTGGACTCCTCCTGTCACGAGAAAAGGCCATTGCAATTAAAGTTTGGGAGAAGATTGCAGAGATTCAGGAAGCTGATGAAACTATCTCCGGAAAAATTGAAAGTCGTGTCAAAGGCGGTATGTCTGTTGATATCGGTGTTCCAGCTTTCCTTCCATATTCTCAAATTGATCTTCGTCCAGTTAAGGATTTGGATGCGCTCATCGGCAATTCCATGGATTTCAAAATCCTTAAGTTTAACAAGAAGAGAAACAACGTTGTTATTTCCCGTCGTGCAATTCTTGAAGAAGAGCGTAACAAGCTTCGTGAAGAAATGCGTTCCAAGCTCGAAGAAGGTCAGATCATTACCGGTGCGATTACCAATATCACCGATTACGGTCTCTTCATCGACATGGGCGGCATGGACGGTCTCTGTCATATCACCGATCTCTCCTGGGGACGTGTTTCGCACCCAGCTAAGCTGTACAAAGTCGGCGAAGATCTCGAAGTTAAAGTTCTTAAGTACGACAAAGAGCATGATCGTGTATCCCTTGGTGTTAAACAGCTTCGCGACGATCCATGGGCAACCGTTGTTGACCGTTACCCAGTAAAAGAAACCACCCAGGGTAAGGTTGTATCCATCACCGATTACGGTGTCTTTGTAGAACTTGAAGAGGGCGTTGAAGGCCTCATTCACGTATCTGAAATGACCTGGTCCAAGAAGCCTCGTCACCCAAGCAAGATGGTTTCAGTAGGTGATGAAGTTGAAGTTATGGTTCTCAACATCGAGACCGAGACCAAGAGAATTTCCCTTGGTATGAAACAGCTTCAGCCTAATCCTTGGGATCTGGTTACTGATAACTACCCAGTTGGTTCTGTTATTGAAGGTAAGATCAAGAATATCACTGATTTTGGTGTGTTCATCGGTATCGAAGAAGGCATCGATGGTCTGATTCACGTATCTGATCTTTCCTGGACCGAGCGCATCAAGCATCCTTCAGAGAAGTACGCTAAAGGTGAGACCATTGAAGCGGTTGTTCTAAAGATTGATAAAGAAAACGAGCGTTTCTCCCTTGGTATCAAGCAGATGGTTCCAGATCCATGGCAGGCAGCGTACAACAACTATCCTTCCGGAACTGTTGTTGAAGGTGAAATCACTAACGTTACCGATTTCGGTGTCTTCGTGAAACTTGAAGAAGGTATTGAAGGTCTGGTACACGTGTCTGAGCTTTCCAAAGACAAGGTGAAGACCCCTGTCGGAATGTACCAGATGGGTGATGTCCTGAAAGCTATCGTTATCAATGTTTCTGCAAAAGATCGTAAAATCGGTCTCTCTGTTAAAACCCTTGAGGGTGACGACGAGGAAGTAGCAGTAGAGAAGTTCAAGAAGGCTGAAAAAGTTGCTACTGAAGCGGCTCCATCAACCTTTGGTGACCTCCTCAAAGCTGCAGCAGAAGGTAGCGACACCACAGAAAACGAGTAAAGTAGCGCCGTAACTGGTGCTTTCAATGTAGCATAAAGGGTTGTCTTGCCAGGATTCTGGCTAGACAACCTTTTTTTATATTTTTTTGGTGCCGTGGGTATAGGCACTGGTAATCTCTATTTATAATAGTTGTCAGGTATGTTGAAAAAAGATCTCGTAGATAAGGTAAGTTCCGAGCTGTCCATGCAAAAACAAGATGTAAGTCTAGCGGTGGATATTATGCTCGACACGATGTCAAAAGCGCTGGTTGAAGACAGGCGTATTGAGTTGAGAGGTTTTGGAAGTTTTTCAGTGAGAAGTCGTAAACCACGATCCACAAAAAACCCCCGTACCGGAAAGATCATGGATATTCCGGATAGAAAGACCCTACATTTTACCATGAGTAAATCGTTGAAAGAGGCGTTGATCAGCGAAACGGAGTAACATCTCCTTTTCCTTCACGCAATATTTCAGGATAATCACCGGTAAGATCAATGACTGAAGATGGATCGGGATATATAGAACCTGCGTCAATAATGATGCCTATTCTGTTACCGATATACTCATCTATCTCATAAGGCTCTGCAAGGGTGGCTTCGTCGTCTTCCAGCTGAATGCTGGTATTAACGATGGGGTTGCCCAGAGTTTCTAAAAGGAGCTTGCTGATCGGATGGGTCGGGACTTTTATACCCACTGTCTTCTGCTTGGTTGCCATAACCTTTGGGACCAGTTTAGTACCTGGTAGTACAAAGGTATATGGGCCGGGAAGATTTTTTTTCAGGAGCCTGTACGCAGTGTTTGAGACATGGGCATACCGACTGATATCACTCAGGTCGGAGCACATGAATGAAAACGGCTTGTGTTTGGGCCGTTTTTTTAACTGCATGATCTCTTTTAAACTTCTTGCATTGAAGAGGTCGCAGCCGAGTCCATATCCGGTATCTGTTGGATAACAGATGATTGAGCCGCTTTTGAGCATCTTTACAGCTCGATCTATTAATCGTTGCTGTGGATTGAATGGATTAATTTCAAGCAGCATTGGCTGAGAATCCTTTTACTGTAGTAAAGGTTTATGGTTCGGCCTTGATGTTATCTCAAGAGATAGCATACAAAATATTAAAAGATTATTTAGAGAAATGCCTTACTGTACTTCTCTAAAATATAACGCATAATTAGAAATACAAAAGGGCCAACTGAGCTTCTCGTCCGGGTTAGAGTATAAAAACCCCCAAGAGAGGTTGCTCTGAGGTAGTTTTTGACTTCAATCCCTGAAAAGGAGGGAACATGTTACCAGACCAGATAGAAACTGCACTCACATTTGATGATTTACTTCTTGTTCCATCAGCTTCCGATGTTCTGCCTAACGAAGTGAGTCTTGCAACACGGTTAACTGACACCATTAATATTCAGACGCCGCTTTTAAGCTCAGCCATGGATACTGTGACTGAGTATCGCACTGCAATTGCAATGGCAAGAGAGGGTGGTATTGGTATCATTCACAAAAACATGTCCATTGACGAGCAGGCTTTGATGGTTGAAAGGGTTAAAAAGTCGGAATCGGGTATGATTATCGACCCGATAACTGTTACCCAAAATCAATCAGTGGCTGAAGTTCAAAAGATTATGAGCGAGTATAAGATCTCTGGTCTTCCTGTACTTAACGAAGGAAAACTTGTCGGTATTGTGACAAATCGAGATCTTCGTTTCGTGTCCGATGATGGTTTGCGTGTCTCTGATGTTATGACCTCTAAAAAGCTTGTTACTGCGCAGGCTGGTATCTCTCTTGAACATTCGAAAGCGCTTCTCCATGAGCACAGAATTGAAAAGCTCCTTGTTGTAAATGATATTGGTGCGTTAACAGGTCTTATTACCATCAAGGATCTTGAGAAAATTAAGAAATATCCACATGCAGCAAAGGATGATTTTGGACGTCTCCTTGTGGGCGCTGCCTTAGGTGTCGGGCCAAACATTGAAAGCCATGCAGAAAAATTAGTTAAGGTAGGCGTTGATGTTGTGGTTGTTGATTCGGCCCATGGCCATTCCCAGGGAGTGATGGGTGCCGTATCCAGAGTGAAGAACGCCTTTCCTAACCTGTCTGTAATTGCAGGAAATGTGGCAACCGGAGAGGCAACGGAAGCGCTCATTAAGGCCGGAGCTAATGCTGTGAAAGTCGGTATCGGGCCAGGATCTATCTGTACAACACGAGTTGTGGCCGGAGTAGGTGTACCTCAGATGACCGCTCTGCAAAAATGTGTAAAAGTTGCCAATAAGTTTAATATACCGATTATAGCTGATGGTGGAGTTAAGCATTCTGGCGATGTTGCTAAAGCAATCGGTGCCGGAGCATCTTCGGTTATGCTCGGATCACTTTTTGCTGGAACAGATGAAACTCCAGGAGATACATTTCTTTATCAGGGCAGAACCTATAAGTCCTATCG
This sequence comes from Desulforhopalus glucosivorans, assembly GCF_054397165.1. Taxonomy (NCBI): domain Bacteria; kingdom Pseudomonadati; phylum Thermodesulfobacteriota; class Desulfobulbia; order Desulfobulbales; family Desulfocapsaceae; genus Desulforhopalus; species Desulforhopalus glucosivorans. Next base: position 3,649,097 of record NZ_AP044854.1, on the reverse strand, counting down.
TGGTATGGGGTCAATTGGTGCAATGAGTCAGGCGGATGGGTCTGCTGACCGGTATTTCCAGTCTGAGGTGACCTCTTCATCGAAGCTTGTTCCTGAGGGTATTGAAGGAAAAGTTCCTTACCGGGGGCCAATCTCCACCGTTTTGTATCAGATGCTTGGCGGGCTACGTTCGGGCATGGGCTATGTGGGCGCTGCAACAATTCCGGAGCTTCAGGAAAAAGCTACTTTTGTTCGGATCTCTGCAGCAGGTCTCAGAGAGTCTCACGTCCATGACGTTATTATCACAAAAGAAGCTCCAAATTACAGAACTGCTTAAGACTACAGTAAAAAATAGAATTTACGGGATAATCCATGGATATTCATAGCGAAAAAATTATCATCATCGACTTTGGTTCGCAAACCACCCAACTTATTGCACGGCGTATCCGTGAGCAAAAAGTCTATAGTGAAATTCATCCGTTCTCAACTTCTCTAGAGAAAATTAAAGAACTCAAACCATCCGGTATTATACTCTCCGGGGGACCGTGTTCTGTGTATGATGAAGACGCCCCTCTCAGTGATCCTGGAGTTTTTGACCTTGGTGTTCCCGTTCTCGGGATCTGTTACGGTGCCCAGCTAATGATGCAGCAGCTTGGGGGGAAGGTTGAAAAGGCTGAAAAACGCGAGTTTGGTAAGGCGGAGCTTAAAGTACACTTTACAGCGGGGCTTTTTGCAGGTCTTGAGACAGGAGATGCAACCCATCAGGTGTGGATGAGTCATGGAGATCGTGTTGAGGTTATTCCTGACGGTTTTGAGGCGAGTGCTGTGAGTGAAAATTCACCATATGCAGCTCTTCGTCACACTGAAAAGCCTTTTGTTGCGGTCCAGTTTCATCCGGAAGTTGCCCATACTCTTATTGGTAATGATGTCCTGCGGAACTTCATTTTTGGCATATGCGACTGTAAGCCTGAGTGGACCATGCACTCCTTTATTGAGCAGAATGTTAAAGCCATACGCGAACAGGTTGGAGATGACAATGTTATCTGTGCGCTCTCCGGTGGTGTCGATAGCTCTGTTGTTGCAGCAATTATCCACAGGGCCATCGGTGATCAACTCACCTGTATCTATGTGAACAACGGTCTTATGCGTACCGGTGAGTCTGAGTCTATCCTCAGGTTTTTTAAGGAAAAATCGAAACTTAATGTCATTGATGTCAACGCTGAAGAGTATTTCTTGAGCGAACTGGATGGCGTTGAAGATCCTGAAGTTAAGAGAAAACGGATTGGTCTTGGGTTTATTAAGATCTTTGAGGAAGAGGCCAAGAAAATTGGCAAGGTGAAATATCTTGCCCAGGGTACACTCTATCCAGATGTGATTGAGTCTGTAAGTTTTAGGGGTGAGGCTCCTATTAAGTCCCACCATAATGTTGGCGGCCTGCCTGAAATCATGAAACTGGACCTCATTGAACCTGTCCGTGAGTTATTTAAAGATGAGGTTCGTGATCTGGGGCTTGAGTTGGGACTACCTGAAGAGGCGATTTATAGACAGCCTTTTCCTGGTCCTGGCCTTGGTATCCGCATCATGGGTGAGGTTACAGCGGAGCGTCTTCGCATCCTGAGACAAGCTGATGTCATTGTTTTGGATGAAATGAGAAAAGCTGGCTGGTATCGCAAAGTTTGGCAATCATTTGCCGTACTTTTACCAATTCAGACCGTTGGGGTTATGGGCGATGGCAGGACCTATGAGCATGTGGTTGCTATCAGATCAGTTGACTCAAGAGATGCAATGACTGCGGATTGGAGCAAGATTCCTTACGAAATATTGGGTGAGATCTCAACTCGCATCATCAACGAGGTACGCGGTGTGAACAGGGTTGTTTATGATATCTCCTCAAAGCCACCAGCCACCATTGAGTGGGAATAATGGTTTCTTAAATCCTTCGTTTTAACTATCCTTTCGATTGCTCCTGGTGTGCTGTCGAAAGGATAATGGATTTATCCCGCCTGACTATCAAACATTTGCCCTGGTCATGTTTTAATAGAACTATAGAAGAGTTACTAATTGATATGCTGAAAACTGGAATCTATGTCGATGCGGAAAATATCCGCATGTGTGGTGGCTACGGCATGCGTTATGATGTGCTCGTAGAGCTTGCAGGAGCTGGGAACTCAACTCTGCTCCGAGCCAATTCCTACCTTGCTGAAGACAGGGAGCGCACTAAGGACGATGCTGATTACAGACAGAAGTTATATCGATACCATGATGTTATTCGTCAATGCGGTTTTAAGGTTATCAAAAAATTCGTTAAACACTTTGTGGATGATGAAGGAATTTTAACCACCAAAGCCAATGCAGATATGGACCTTGCCATTGACGCCCTGTTACAGGCAAGAAATTTGGACAGGGTTGTTTTACTCACAGGCGATGGTGACTTTATTCGACTGGTACTGGCATTGCAAAATATGGGATGTCGGGTTGAAGTCATTGGTTTTGATCATGTCAGCCACGAACTAAAAGAAACCGCTGATAGTTTTCTATCAGGTTTTCTTATCCCGGGTCTGCTTCCAATTCCCTCCCAAAATGGACAAGAACGTAAACGCGGTATACCCATAAATTATAATCCTGAACGGGGTTTTGGTTTTATGAGATTTTATAATCTCACTGCTGAAGGTCTCCTGCCTGAATCCGTATTTTTTCACTGTTCTAAAGCCCCTGATGTAAACGATTCACTCTTTAATGACTCATCTCAAATTTTTGAGTTTACAATCGTTAAAAATCCTGACAATAATAGCAGAACTGAGGCTTGGGATATTCGCGCCCTGGATGAGTAAGGGACGTTTACATTAAACTTACTTGTACTATTGCTTTTTCTGCCTTATTTCATTGATACTGTGTAGTTGCATCTCATACATTTAGCCCTGGGAAAAAGATAATGTACCCAGGATAAGAACCTTCAGTAAATTCACTTATAAAAAAAAGACAGATAAGCGTAGACTTCGGATAAGCGTAGACTTCGGATAAGCGCAGACTTCGGATAAGCGGAGCCGTTGAGTGAATGTATAAGGTACTAACATTGAATAATAGGGGGACTTATGAACTTTGTAATTGATCCGGAAATGATTAAAACTCTCCAGCCGCTGGTTCTATCCTACGCTGGTAAGGGGTTTGCTGCCTTACTCGTCTTTATAATTGGTAAATGGATTGCGAGAAGGATAACAAATGTAGTGATCAAGCTTATGAAGAGCAGGGATGTAGATGTTACTCTTATAAAGTTTTTAGAAGGTATTATCTACTACGCTCTACTTGCCAGTGTTATTATTGCTGCAGCCGGGCAACTCGGTATTAAAACAACTTCCTTCCTGGCAGTACTTGGTGCTGCTTCTCTTGCCATTGGTCTGGCTTTAAAAGATTCTCTTGCGAACTTTTCCTCCGGCGTTATGCTGATTCTTTTCAGACCTTTTCAAGTTGGTGATGTTGTGACCATCGGTGGGGAAACAGGAAAGGTTGAGGCAGTATCCGTTTTTTCTACTATCCTGAATACTGGGGATAACCAGAGAAAAATCATTCCAAATGGCACTATTTCCAATGCCACCATCACCAATATCACCGCTAATCCTACAAGGCGCGTCGATCTTGTTGTAGGCATTGGCTATGACGATGATATACGTAAGGCAAAGGAAACCCTTGAGGAAATCTTACAGTCTGAGGATCTTATTTTAAAAGATCCCGCACCAACGGTTGCGGTTTCCGCTCTTGGCGCCTCTTCTGTTGATCTGGTTGTTCGTCCATGGGTTAAAACGGGAGACTATTGGGATGTGTATTTTTCTCTTACTGAAAAGATTAAGCTCACCTTTGATGAAAAGGGTATATCCTTTCCATATCCTCAACAGGATGTTCATCTTTTTAAAGCTGACAAATAATCGGATATACGTTGAAAAGTGATGTGATAAATTCATATCTTTTGAAAGTTCAGGCCACGGTAGGATTTCTTCCTGCTGTGGCCTGTTTTTTATGACAGGCTTTCAGGGGTAAGGCACTAAATTGGTGGAGGGAAACAGTCCGTGATGACAGATTTTTCTGATATTCTTTCAGCTTTTTCCTGCAATGTCGATAGTTCCGTCCGTCCGCTCGGTAATGGTAATATCAACGAAACCTATATAGTTGATGCCGCTCCACAGCCTTTTGTTTTGCAAAGGATCAGTAGGTCAGTATTTCCTGAACCTGTTGCGGTTATAGAGAATTATGAGGTGATACATCATCATCTCGCGCGTAAGGATAAGGCAGGGTCTAGTGGCCTTGTAATGGCTGCTCCAATCTACACTAATACTGGTGCCGTCTGTTTTGTCGATGGACTTGGTGATTGCTGGCGTGCTCAAAGCTATGTTGAAACCATTCCGGTGGATGCCATAGATTCGAGGGAACAGGCACAATCAGTTGGAGTTACTCTCGCAAAATTTCATACGTTGTTTCATGATTTACCCCTTGGTAACCTCAAAGATCCATTGCCGGGCTTTCATCATCTCTTCTCGTATCTTGACGCCTATGATAAGAGTTCGGGAAATTTCGTTCAGGATTACGAGGAAAGCCTTTCTTTTTGTCATAGGATAATCGAGACATTTCGAGAATCAGCAACCACCATTGAGAGGGCACGAAACAGGGGAGAACTCACTTCTCAAACGATCCACGGGGATCCTAAGCTTGATAATTTTATTTTTACACGAGAAGGACAGGCCACAGGCTTGCTCGATCTCGATACTGTGGGGGCAGGACTTATTTACCATGATCTTGGTGATTGCCTTCGTTCTGCCTGTAGTATCAGTGGGGAGTCTATCGCAGATAAACGTCCACCAGGGTTTGACCTTGAATACTGTGAATGGATAGTTGCTGGTTATTTCTCAGGTGATGGTGAGAATCGTTGTGATGTGCGACCAGAGCTTATCTACGATGGACTTATGTCCATATGTTTTGAGCTGGGCCTACGATTTTTTACAGATCATTTGGAGGGTAATAGATATTTCCGGGTTCAGGAGGACGGGGAAAATCTATTGAGGGCCAAAAAACAATGTAAGTTGCTCGAAGAAATAGTACGGCAGGAATCTGTTATCAGAAAATCTGTTGCGTCTCTATATAAAAAGCGTTGAGCGCTTATGATGTATTCGTTTGGAAATAGCACGTTCTGTTCAGGCCGCCGGGTTATCAAGGGAATAGAGATATTTTCCTATGGTATCGGTTAAGTGTGGTTGTAGACTATCAAACTCTACTCCTATTCGAGTTTCTCCATGTTTAATCTTCATGTTTTTCACCTTGCCGTAGAGCTGTTGCTCCTCAGGGATGCCAGGCAACAGGCAACGGAGAATAACCGTTGAATCAATATCCATGACCGGCACTTCCTGTCGGGTGGTGTGTTTTATCTGACAGAGACTTCCGGTAAGGCTCATGTCGATGAGGACTCCATAAAGCTCCTTTTCGCCCTGGAGGTGAAAGGTGGATGGGATAAATATAGAGGACCGCTTTGCCTTACGAAGTTCGTGGAAGTGTATAACTTTTGGATATTCTAGAAAAAGTAAGGGGGTAGGACTTTCTGTGGTAGAGAGCAATTGGGACTTAAACATCAACATTCTCCCATTGTTGATGTACTTGATTAGAACTCGCCTGCCATTAATCTGAGGTTCCAGGTCTATTTCTGGAAGAGGGTTTTCAACAATTATAGAATTACCCTTAACCATTCCCACGAGATTCGTTTCAACTTCAGTCTCAAGATCAAAAAAGATTATTTTCACCCGGGCACCCAGCTTTAGTGGTAGTTCCTTGCCTTGGGTGGTGGCGTGTTGTAGTGGCAGTTGGTGCAATGGTTTGACCTTCTCTGAGTCTTTTGTACGGTTAAGTTCAGATGAAAGTTCAAACGACTCAATAATTATGGAGAGTAGATCCTTTTGTATCTGTCGTGTGTATTGACCGTTGAAGTAGAGGAGTTTTAGCCGGGTTTCAGGCCAGGATAGAATGAGTTGAGCTGCTTCCTCCCCCACAAAGGTTTTGGTTTCTGCTCCAATTAATTGACCGTCTTTCATATAGAGGAGACCTCGATCGCTTGCGGTCTTAACCTCTACAGTGCAAGTCTGCTCCTCACTTTCAAGCATCTGAAGAAAACTGTGGACTGGGATTCCTTCTGTTGTTCCGGTGGGTGATCCTTCAAGAATTTCGTAGGCACAATCCAAGAGTTTATCCGTGTCCAATGGCTTCATGAGACAGTGGCTTGCACCATATTCCAATACTTCCTTGGCATGTGGACCCTTCTCTTCAGAGAGTGCAATACAGGGAACGTAGGGGAAGGTCTTCGTTAAAAGAGAGAAGTTGGCCAGTTTGAAGGTGGCTGGAATTGTCAGATCACAGACAACGAGGTCCACCTGCTGTTTAGAGATTATGGAGATAGCGGCCTGTTCTTCAGTGGCAGTAAGGACGTTAATCTCTTTTTGCCACTGATTAAATAAATGGACTAAGGCCTCGAGCTGCACAGCTTCATTTTCTATGATGACAATTGTTTTCATTTGTATGTCGAGTTAAAGGTGGGGTGCAAAGCTGTATCCGTGTTATTTTGAATATGTATATAAAAGAACGCCACTTTTAAGTATGCAGAAAAATAGAGAATAATCAAGTATTATTACGTTTACACCCATGAGCAAGGCTTGCCCGGGAAAATGAGTGATACTCCATTTTCTGGTGTGGTAAGCTGTACAGTAACGGCAATAAAATGTGAAGATGCGTAATGCATAAAAGAGCTCTCTATCCGTTTGTAACCCTTTCCATCATTGCAAATTCCGTTAAGCAATGCTAAGACCCGTGACAGAGAGTAGGCTGCAGTGGTACACTTTTGTTGACCCTATCTAAAAAAGTTAAGCCTACTTATAATATATAAAGACGCATTACCATACAAGTGAAGTACTCCTTGTAACATTAAGATAAAAATAGAAGAAATTATGGACAATAATTCACCGTTTACATTACACAAACAGTCCTCCGAATGTGCAGCCCGGCGTGGAGAAGTGAAAACCAGACAGGGTGTAATTCAGACCCCTGTTTTTATGCCAGTAGGGACCCAGGGCACTGTTAAGGCTGTCACCCCTGAAAACCTGCAGGAGATGAATGCTCAGATTATTCTGGGCAACACCTATCATCTCTTTATTCGGCCTGGCCATGAATTGATCGAAAGTTTTGGCGGTTTACATAAATTTATGAACTGGAAGGGCTCAATCCTCACTGATAGCGGTGGCTTTCAGATTTTTAGCCTGAAAGAACTTGCGACCATCACTGAAAAAGGAGCTGCGTTCAAATCACATCTTGATGGGTCAAAATTATTTCTAAGCCCCGAGGATGCAGTACATGTACAGCAGTCGCTGGGGTCTGATATCATGATGTGTCTGGATACTTGTATACCATTTCCTGCAACCAAGGATGAAACCATTAAGGCAACTGATCTTACCACCCGCTGGGCACAGCGTTGTCGTACGGCCCATACCAAGCGGGATCAGCTACTCTTTGGCATCGTCCAGGGTGGGATGTACCCCGAACTACGACAGGACCATGCTGCGGCCCTTATTGATATAGGTTTTGACGGCTATGCCATTGGTGGGCTCAGTGTTGGAGAAGACAAGCATTTGATGCACGATATGACAGAGGCGACTGTCCCTTCTCTACCAAAAGAGTATCCCGTCTACCTGATGGGGGTGGGAACTCCTGCTGATCTGGTGGAAGGGGTCTACAGGGGGGTTGATATGTTTGACTGTGTCATGCCCACAAGAAATGCCAGGAACGGTTCCCTGTTTACCACAAAGGGAAAAATTTCCATTAAGAATGCACGGTTTCGTAATGACCACGGACCGATTGATGAAGAATGCAGTTGCTACACGTGTAAAAATTATTCACGGGCCTATCTTCGACATCTCTTTCACGCCCGGGAAATTTTAAGTTCCCACCTGAATACAATTCATAACCTTCATTTTTACCTCAATCTGATGGCTGATATCCGCAAGGCCATAGAAGAGGATAACTTTGCTCAGTTTCGTAAAGATTTTTATAGCAAGCTTGAGAATGAATGATTACTTTGCTCAGAGTTTTAATAAACAGATGTGACGAGAGCTTAGTTCAGCTGACGTTTGCATAATTCCGTTACTTTTTTGGAGGAACTATTATGGTAGGTATTGCTCATGCGGCTGCCCCGGCTGCTGGTGCAGCGGGAGGCTTTGCCTCTTTTATCCCACTTATTCTGATTTTCGTTGTTTTTTACTTTCTTTTGATTCGTCCCCAGCAAAAGCAGGCAAAACAGCATCAGGCTTTCTTGAATGACCTGAAGAAGGGCAACAAGATTATTACGAAGGGCGGAATTCACGGTACCATTACCGGAATCACCGATAACGTAATTACCCTTGAGATTGCAAAAGACATTCTTATTAAAATTTCCCGCGATGCGGTTGCAGGGTCTTTGACAAAAGAAGGCGCTCCAAAGAAGGAAGAGAAGAAGAAAAGCATTGGAGGCTGAGGCATCAAAGGATGCTAGCCTTTACAGGTTGTAAAGTTGGGCAGAAGCCGGGTATTCCTTTTGGGAGTATCCGGCTTTTCTGTTTTTAGTGCCTCTCGCTATTGAAAATTTCTCTCTTTTGCGAAACAATATGCTACAGTATTTCAAAATACTTTTTACGCTTTACATCGAGTGATACTGAGGGTCAGCCGTGCATCTCACTAATATAGTACCGGTTCATAAGACAACTGTTCTGGCTGTTGATGATAACCCAGCAGCACTCCGTCTTCTTGAGTCGATGCTGGAAAGGGATAAGTATCAGGTGTTAACTGCGGTTGACGGGGTGGATGCGCTCCGTGTCATGGAAGAGCATGGTGGGTTGATTGATATTATTCTACTGGATCGTATCATGCCCCGGATGGATGGGATTGAGTTTTGTTTGAAGGTTAAGGCTGATCCGAGATTTAGACGTATCCCTGTAATTATGCAGACCGCAGCAGGCGAGCCCCAGGAAATTAAAGAAGGGATTGAGGCCGGGGTTTTCTATTATCTTGTAAAGCCTCTTGTCTTTGAGACGCTCTCTTCCATTGTAGAAGCTGCTCGGATTAAAATTCATAGATACAGGGTACAAAGAAAACGGTTTCTGGAGCGTCAGGAGTCCATGACGATGGTCCAGTCGCTGAACTGTAGTTTTGCAACCCTTGAAGAGGGCGAAAAGCTCGCAGTCTTTCTGAGTCAATTTTTTCCAGATCCCGATCAGGTGTTCACTGGAGTTGCAGAGTTGTTTATAAATGCGGTGGAGCATGGAAATCTAGGCATCAGTTATGAAAAAAAAGGTCGGCTACTTGAATCAAACACACTAAAGCAGGAGGTTGATTCCAGACTTGCCCTGCCTGAGTACAGAGATAAGAGTGTGGGGGTGGCCTTTGAAAAAAATGATGAAGGATATAAGCTCATCATCACTGATATGGGGGATGGCTTTGATTGGAGAAGCTATCTGCAGGTTGATCCTGATCGAGCGACACATAGTCATGGTCGAGGAATTGCCATGGCGAATATGATGAGTTTTGACAAGCTTTTCTTCAATGAGAAGGGTAATAGGGTCACTGGTATAGTAAAGGCTACCTTGTAAGATTGCTCATTTTTCAAGCTATCCTAAAGTTTTAGGCTATTTAGAAGGTTTTTAGTTGATAATGTGGAGTAGTAAGTATGGCCAAAAAGAAGTTCTATGCGGTTGCTAGTGGTCGCACGCAGGGAGTGTTTACAGATTGGGCGACGACAGAAAGCCAGGTCAAGGGTTTTGCCGGCGCAAAATATAAGAGCTTTCCCACAGAAAGTGAGGCAAGAGCCTGGCTGAGTGATCCTGTGTACGCTCAAAAAACCGCCAAGTCAGGCAAGACTGCCAGTAAAAATAGTGTGCCTGAGGTTTCAATTGATAGTGATGATATTGTTATCTATACAGATGGTGGCGCTATTAATAACCCAGGTCCAGGAGGTTATGGGGCTGTTATTGAAAGAAATGGTGAGAGGCAGGAATATAGTGGTGGGTTTCGTTTAACGACTAATAATCGTATGGAGATGACGGCAGCCATTGTAGCACTTGAGGAGCTGGGTGATACTGAGCAGAAAATTCATCTGTTTTCGGATTCGAGTTATCTGGTTAACGGAGTGCAAAAGGGGTGGGCCAAAAAATGGAAGGCCAGGGGCTGGAAGAAAAGTGATGGTGAACCCGCTGTTAATAGAGACCTTTGGCAACGGTTGCTCGATCTACTAGACTTACTCGATGTGAGCTTTCACTGGGTCAAAGGGCATGCCGGAAATGAGCTCAATGAGCGATGCGACAGACTAGCTGTTGCTGCAGCAAAGAATTCTCCTGCAACGGTTGATGCGGGGTATGAAACATAGAAGCGCTGTACGATTGGAAGGTTCTGTTTTAATTTACCAGAGGAAATATTGTGGCTAAAGAACTATTTAAGGGTTCAGTACTGATGGGACCTCTTCCTGCTGTACTGGTGACAACTGTTGATGCTGTCGGTAAGGTAAATGTTTTTACCGTTGGCTGGACAGGAATTGCCTGTACCCGGCCTCCCATGGTGACCATCGCTGTTCGAAAGGAGCGGCTGTCCTATGAAAATATTCAGGCGACAGGTGAGTTTGTCATTAATCTGACCACGAAGGATATGCTTAAAGTGACAGATTTTTGCGGCTGCCGTTCGGGGAGAAAGGTGGATAAAATTAAACATTTTGGACTGGAACTTGAGGAGGGGGCCGATGTCAGCGTTCCGTCCCTTGCTAAAAGTCCTGTTGCCCTTGAGTGTAAAGTCCACTCGGTTACTGAACTTGGGACCCACGATCTGTTTCTTGCAGAAATTGTACGCAATAAGGTGGAGAAGGGTATCATAGATAAGGATGGAAAGTTTGATCTCGCACGTGCGGGACTCCTTGCTTACTGTCATGGCGAATATTTTTCCCTCGGCAGGCACCCCCTTGGTACCTTTGGCCACTCTGTTGCCAAAAAATCCACCCGCCAGGCAAATCACGCTAAGCGATACCAGAAAAAGAAGAAATAAAATTAGAATTATCTCTGGCTCTGTTGGGGCCTTTCCGTCCAATTTTACTGGGATTGGATACAACTCAGAGTTACTATTTTACCTGTGAAGGGAGTGGCGTATGAAATACTCAGAGGCAAAACAGGGCAGGGTTTTTATTGTTCGGTTGGAAGATGGTGAGATTGTCCACGAAGTTATTGAACAGTTTGCAGTAGACCACAATATAACAGCCGCCTCACTTATCGTGGTTGGTGGCGCTGACGATGGTAGCAAGCTGGTCGTTGGTCCTGAGTCAGATCGGGAACTACCCCTTAATCCGATGAGCCGTTCTCTTACAAACGCCCATGAAGTTGCGGGTACCGGGACACTCTTTTGCGATGATGAAGGGACACCGCTTTTACATATGCATATGGCCTGTGGTAGAGAGGATGAAACCATAACTGGCTGTATTCGTTCCGGGGTCAAGGTATGGCGGGTTATGGAGGTTATAATCCATGAACTTCTGGATACTTCAGCCAAAAGAATCATAGAGGCACCTCTTGATCTGAAATTACTCCATCCCTAGATTTTCATGAATATAAAAAAGGTTGTTCTGGTACTGCTCCGGTTGTGCGTTAGTGGAGAATATCGACGTCTTCGGAAACTGAAAATATTCGATTCAGGCTACTATTTGAGTTGCAAGGGGCAGTCCGTTGAGGATGATCTTGATCCTCTTTGGACCTATGTCAGAACAGGGAGAGAATCAGTAGATGCATCTCTGCACGATGATTCAGGTTGGAGTCAGCAGGCTGATCCACATCCTCTCTTTGATACCAGCTATTACCTGTCACACTATTTCTCTGATGGAATATCCCAGAATCCACTACTTCATTACCTGACTGTCGGCTGGAAAAGTGGATATAGGCCGGGGCCATTTTTTGACCCTGTCGTGTACGGGAAAAATAGTGGCTGGAGTGTCAATGAGGGAGACCCGCTAACCCACTATGTCCACTATGGAAAACAACAGTGTTTGAGCCCATCTTTGGCCTTTGACTTTGCCTTTTATTTTGACAAAAATCCCGTGCTGGCCGGAGTTGGGGAGGAGATCATAAAGCACTATAAATTACACGGTGCTTCAATTGGGAAAAGTCCGCTTCCGGTTTTTGATCCACAGTTCTATACTGAACAGGTAGGAGGCGGGAAGACGTCATTAGTTGACCCCCTATCGCATTATTTAAGTACAGCACATAGTTCTACCACTTGTCCAGCTCAACTGTTTGAACCGGATTTTTATAGAGGACAATGTGATGTTGATGTCTCCCGGGGAGATGCCCTAACGCACTATGTGAGCGTGGGTGTTTTTAAGTGTATCTACCCACATCCGCGCGTCGCCTCTTTACCTTCTACACCTGTTATCTCCATTCTCGTACCGGTGTATAATCCTGAGCCTGCTGTGTTACGTAACTGTATCAGATCCGTACTGTACCAGGCGTATCCCCACTGGGAGTTATGTTTGGTGGATGACTGCAGTCCCCGGGAGGATGTTCGTCCGCTACTCACGGAGTGGGCAGAAAAAGATAGCAGAATAAAGGTGGATTTTCACAGAGAAAACGGTGGAATTGCAAAGGCAACCAACAGTGCAAGAGCACTTGCAACGGGCAGTTATCTCGGTTTTCTCGATAATGATGATGAGTTGACTGTCGATTGTCTTCTTGAGGTAGTTGAGACCCTCACCCGCGAGGGTGCGGATATGGTCTATAGTGATGAAGATCTCATCGGTGATGATGGTACGACCCTTTCTATTTTTAGAAAGCCGGGATTTAATCAGAATCTCCTACTTTCCCATAATTATATAACCCATTTCGTTGTAGTGAAAGAGGCTCTTTTTGATAGGGTTGGGGGCCTTGACTGTCGATATGACGGAGCCCAGGATTATGATTTTATGCTGAAACTCTCAGAGCAGTGTGATTCTGTGGTTCATATTCCCAAGGTACTCTACCACTGGCGGGCATCTGAAAGTTCCACCAGTATTAATCATGATCAGAAAAATTATGCTCATGAGGCTGGTCGCTTAGCCCTAGAGATGGCTCTTAAGCGTCGGAAGATACCATGTAAGGCAGTAGATACAGAACTGAACTTTTTCTATCGGCTCCAGGCTACCTCTGTTAAAGGCACATACGCTGTGTTTATTTGGGCAGAAGAGGTTGAATTGTTTAGTCCTGAGTTTATTGCGTCAATTACATCAATTACCTCTACTCCTTGTGATGATGAGTTAATTATCGACGTTACAGTAATTACAGGAGAAGACCGGAGTGATACATTACGGGATTGTATTCATGGGTCAGGAGGCGATGCTTGGAATATTGTCACAGTTGCAAAGGGTGAAGGTAAGGCAGAGGTCTTGCAAAGGCTGATCTCGGAATCTCGGTGTGCGAATATTTGTCTTCTGGATGGCAATATACGCAGGTTGAGTGACAATTGGTTGTTTGAATTGGCCGCGATGTCTGTGTTGCCGGATGTTGCCATAGTATGCGGAAGGACATCTTACAGTGGTGGTGATGGCATTTCATATCTGTTGCCGGATATAGCCAATAGGAGTGGGGACTATTTATATGAGTTTTTATGTAATAGTTCTAGACATATGGCAGGTTTGCACTGTCTGCAGGATATGAGCTTTTCAGATTGGGATATAACACTGATAAAAAAAGACTGCTTTGAGGCTGTGGGTGGGTTTTCCACCAAAGAGTATCCCAACATCTTTGCCACGGCAGATCTCAGTCTTCGCTTAACAGCTGCAGGAAAAAAAATAGTCTACAACCCTTTTGCAATTGCGGATAGAAAAGAGAGAAGCACTTCTGGTTTAGCTTGTGAAACGGATAACCAGCAGGAAGAAAAACGGTTATTCCAGGCACTCATACAGGGCAACAGGGATAAAATTTTACCTTATTATAACAGGAGTCTGCTGTGTGATAGGGGGGTAGATGAAACGGAGTATCTGGACTGGTTATTTGGAAAGGATTAATCCGCATTGTGTGTGACGTGCGAAATTGACGAGAATCAACAGAAAATTCTTATAATCTATCCTGCCAGCTCTCTGTAAATTGCCGTTGCCAGCAATTCCACCGTGTACGGCTTTTTCAGATAGGCACCTGCACCTAACTCCTGGGCCTTTTTCACCCTCGATGTTTCAGAAAATCCACTGACAATAATCGCTTTTTGTTGGGGGTTGGAAGACTTAATTGCTTCATATGTTGCCAGCCCATCATACTCTCCAGGCATGATCATATCGAGAATGAGGAGGTCATAGGTTTGCTTTTTGGATTTTTCAATGGCCTCAATCCCTGATGCTGCAACATCTGCCTGGTAACCAAGGCTGCCCAGAATACCGTGGGTGAGGGTGCGTTGTTCCTCAAGATCATCGACCACAAGAATCTTCTCTCCATTTCCCAGGTAATCCTGCAACGTCGTTTTAGACTGTTCAAGCATTAATTCATCAGTTGTTGGAATATAGACGGTAAAGGTCGTCCCTTTGCCCGGTTTACTTTTAATGTCAATATAGCCATCATGATCTTTGACGGTTCCCCAGACTACAGCCATCCCAAGGCCTGTTCCGCTACGGCCCATAATTTTACTGGTATAAAATGGCTCAAATACACGGTTGATCTCTCCGGTGGACATCCCGATTCCTGTGTCAGAGATGGTAATCGTTGCGTATTCACCCGGTGGAATAACCTCATAGCCTGCGTATTCTTCAGTGAGAATCGTGTTTTTAGTGGATATGGTGAGTACTCCTCCCTCAGCCATTGCCTCCACCCCGTTGGTGTAAAAGTTCATCAAAATCTTGGAGAGGTGAACTGTAGATCCTTTAATATTTGATAAACTGCTATCAAGATCCAAAATATATTCTACTCCTGTGACACCTTTTGTAATTGATCGGTGCTCCGGGCTGGCAAGGAACTCACGCACTATGATGTTAATGTTTGTGGGCACCTGATTTCCAACTCCGCGTCTGGCAAGAGTAAGCAGGTCCTGGACGATGGTTGCAGCTCGTTCCCCTGACTTTTTGATGGTTAAGAGTGGCGTTGTCATTGGGTCATCGGGCCCCTTGTTAATCAGGAGCATATCAGGGTAGCTGACGAGGCCGGAAAGGATATTGTTGAGATCGTGGGCCACTCCCCCTGCAAGCATTCCGATAGCTTCCATTTTTTGGGAGTTTTTCAGGCGATTTTGCAATTCCACCTGGTCAGTTACATCATGGATGTCCATAACATAGCCTTCAAGGGTATTGTTTGCTGAATAGTATGGGCTGATGGTGAGATTCCAGTAAAAGTCATTGGAATGCCCTGCGCGGGGCCTTGTCTGTAAATAGATCGTTTCTCCGGTAAGGCAACGATTTACAGCTTCTCTTAATTCGAGATCGAAGAAGTCCTTGCCCAAGAAGTCAATGATAGTGGTGTTTTCCAGTTTGTCTGAGGGGGGAGCCGCGATATCTTTATAGGCACCATTTGCAAAAATATGTTTATGGTCACGATCTATTAGAGCTATGGCGTCACTGGAAGCCTCTATCACCCTGGCATATCTTTGTAAGGTTTCTTCCGCTTTTTTTCTTTCTGATATTTGATCAGTGAGACTCCTGTTGACCTGTATCAGCTCTGCTGTACGATTTTTTACCTGTCTACGGAAGAGTATGGCGGTTCCTATGAGGAACAGTGCAATACCAATCACAGTATAGAATGCGTGTAGCAGCCATCTGGGGCCGTCATTCTTCGTATCCACCACAAGCCATTTATTGATGGTTTTATAGTAGATAGAAGACTCGTCGTTTTTGAACTGGGAGATGTATGTGTCGATAGTATTTGCAATTACGTGGTTCTTCCCCTCTGGCAGGGCAAAGCGTAATTCAATGGGGTTAAAGATAACGGATGTATCTTTAACTGCATACGTGTGTTTGTTCTCTTCTCCATAGAGCCTGTTAACAACCGCAACATCCACCACTCCAGCATTAAGTAACTCAAATGTTGTCTGGTATTCATCAGTTTCCCAAAACCTGCAGTTGATGTTGAAGTTTTTGGTCATATCTTTAAGGGTGTAGAAATGAATGTCCCCTGCTTTGACAGCAATTTTTTTCCCTTCAAGTTCTAAGAATGAACTGATGGTTGAATCCTGGCCACTATATAATTCTGCCCAGTTTGCAACCACTGTTGTGTAGTTGAAGTCAATAACCTCATCTCGCTGTTTTGAGTAGGCCGTTGCAGGAAGGAGATCGATCTCTCCGCTTTTGAGCTGGCTGAACAATGAGGAAAAATGGTCTGTTGTATAGGAAATCTTCCAGCCTTCTCTACTGGCAATCTCTTCGAGCAGATCGATAAATATTCCATCAGGCTGCCCCTGTTCGTTGATGAAAATCGTCGGCTTATTATTATATACTCCCACCGTTATGGGGATGTGGGCAAAGGCGTTGCCTTGGAAAACACAAAGTATCAGCGTTACAAGGCAGAGCAATAGAGAGCGTTTGGGGAATAGTGCCTTCATGAGGATTAGTATACGCATCTCTTATTCGTAAAATGAGGAATCTTTGAACTGGTGTTATTTAAATAAAATTACTGTCTGCGGCTGATAAATATCCTACAAATTGCTGCTATACTTAAATATATGACGTAAGTGAGGGGATAGTCAAATGAGATGAAGAAATTAGTACCTTACAACCCAATTATTTACCTGGGTGAATCACTATCTCTATGAATGTTCATAAACGAATAGTACTGGTTTCAAGATGCTGTTGGGATTGGTAAGGGTAGCTCAGGTAATACTGATGCTGACACAAAAACAATCCCTTTTGAGACTGTTTTCGTGTCAGGCATACATTACTTACTATTCTTGAGGTATGTAACGATATCGTCACTTTCATACATGGAGGTTTCACCATCGATGAGAAATGGGACCATGGCCTTACCACCAACTTTGAGGACAACATCTCGGCCCGGGGTATTGGGGGCCGCATCGATTAGTTCATAATCAGCTCCAGGCACGAGTCCAAGATCTGTTGCTGCCGTTTCTACTTTCTTACAAAAAGGACATCCTTTTCTTACGTATAATTGAATCATTGTAGTCACCGTAAATGTGTTGAATCGATAGTTAGTGCCTTACTCCTGAAAGCCTGTCGTAAAAAAAAGAACCTCAGGAATTGTTTTTAAAATCCTAAGTTTAATCTTACCACCAGATAGTGAGCGAAGTGAGACCTTCGAGGCACTTATCCAGTTCATCGGGGTTAAGAGCGTATACCAATACCCTTTTTAAAGAGATAAAGGTTTACAGAAAACAGTACCACTGAAAAGAGAACAAGCATCGCCATACCGCTATACACGTTAATGTCGGAGGTTCCTAGAAATCCATAGCGGAATCCATTCACCATATACACTATAGGGTTGGCTTTTGACAAGGTCTGCCAAAAGTCAGGGAGCAGTGAAAGTGAATAAAATACGCCGCCAAGGTAGGTAAGTGGGGTGATGACAAAGGTTGGAATAATGGAAATGTCGTCGAATTTTTTGGCAAATATTCCATTTATCATTCCAGCAAGGGAAAAGACAAAGCTTGTAAGAAGTGCAAAAATAATCGCATAAAAAACGTTATAGAGCGGTAGTCTGGTGAAGAAGAGACTCACTATTGAAACAAGAAACCCCACGCTTAGGCCGCGGGTCATTCCTCCTGCGACATAGCCGAGGATAACAATATAGTCAGGGGTTGGACTGACCAGTAGTTCCTCTACGTTGCGCTGGAATTTTGCACTGAAAAACGAAGAAACGGTGTTGGAGTATGAGTTGGTGATGATAGACATCATAATAAGCCCCGGTGCTATATAGGCCATATAGCTGTAGCCATCCATATCACCGAGTTGCGAGCCTATGAAACTGCCGAAAATGATAAAATAGAGGGTAATGGTGATCACTGGCGGGACAAGGGTCTGTATCCAGATACGAAAAATGCGTATCATCTCCTTTCGTGCTATTGATTGCAGGGAAATCAGGTTTTGTCTCATTGTTCCACCATCTCCATAAACAATTCTTCAAGTCGGTTTGACTTATTGCGCATACTTTCCACAGTAATGTTGTGATGACTCAGATGGGCAAATATATCATTTAAAGAGAGCTGTTTGCCGATGGTCACCTCAATGGTCGTTTCATCGGCTAATTGAAAGGCTATGTCGCCCAAAGGGGGCAGTGCAGTGACTGGATCTCTGGTTTCAAAAATAAAAGTTTCCTTATCCAGCTTTTTGAGTAAATCCTTCTTACTGCTGTTTTCAACAATTTTACCATGGTTAATGATGGCAATCTGCTTGCAGAGTTGTTCTGCCTCTTCAAGATAATGAGTTGTAAGGATTATTGTGGTTCCCTGCCTGTTAAGATCGGTAAGAAAATCCCACATTCCACGCCTGAGCTCAACATCAACGCCTGCGGTGGGTTCATCTAAGATAAGCAGGCGCGGGTCGTGGATCAGACCCCGTGCAATCATCAGGCGACGCTTCATTCCACCAGAGAGCTCCTGGGCAATAGTGTCTTTTTTATCCCAGAGCCCCAGCTGCTTTAAGTATTTTTCAGCATTTTTTAGGGCCTGACCTCGCTCCATACCGTAGTAACCTGCCTGTTGGGTGACTATATCCTGAACTTTTTCAAAGATAGAAAAGTTATATTCCTGGGGAACAACACCAATAAGTCGTTTTGCTGCAGGGAAATCTTTATCAATATCGATATCAAATATTTTCACAGTCCCGCCTGACTTCGTTGTAAGAGATGTGATTATACTGATGGTGGTCGTTTTTCCGGCACCATTTGGGCCGAGTAGTCCAAAAAAGTCACCTTCTTTAACATCAAATGTGACACCTTTGAGGGCATTAAAACCACTTTTATAGGTCTTGTGTACGTTGTTGATGCTGAGGGCATCCATAGAGGTCTCTTGTCCTATTTCTGGCTGAGGTTGGTGAAGTAGTCGACAATTTCTTTGGCCAGATCTCTGCCATTAAGTTTCCCGATCTGGATGATACCTGTGGGGCAGGTTATATTAATCTCTGTCAACTGTTCTCCAATAAAGTCGAGCCCGGAAAAGTGGATTCCCTGGCTGAGCAGCCATGGCCCGATTTCATCCACTGCCGCCTGTTCTTTTGGGGTGAGCTGAGTGGCAAGGGCGTCGCTGCTTGCAAAGTTTGCATGAAACCCTGTTTTGGGTTTACGCATGGCCGCTCCGATGAACGTATCACCCAGCATGAGCACCCGTTTATCACCATCAAAAACACGGTCCTGAAACTGTTGTACCATTGCCGGACTGCTGCCATCTGCTGTGAACTCACTGATGATTGTATTATCAGTGGTTGAGATCTTCTGAACAGCCTTGCCCTGAAAACTATCAAGAGATTTAATGACGCAGAGACCCTGTTTGTCAATAAACTGCAGTATGAGATCTCTGTTTGAACTCACAATAGTCGGCGGCATATGCCTTTTGAAAGGAAGAGCTATAAGTTTCTCATTAAAGTTTCGAAGAGATGTCGCACTGTTGGCCACCAGAGTCCCTGAGAGAGAAAGCAGGTGTGTTGCATAATGGAAAGCGAGGTCGTAGGGCGGCTCTTTTCGCATCAGAATAAGTGCATAATCCCCAAGTTTTTTCGCACTTTTCTGCTCTTTGCTATCAGTTGCAAGTACGGCTGCAAAATTTTCAAAATAAAGATCCTCAATGGTCGCTGTATCCACCTGGATTCCCTGTCTGCGTGCTTCGTTGATCAGGGCTATAGATGTATCGGTTTCCGGGGCTAACCCATCGATAGGGTCAAGAACTACAAGCCATGCCATAAAATTTCCTCATGTATCTGCTGGATGTAAGAATCGGGGTTACTATGTTTTTTCAATGCATAGTTTTATAATCATCTTTGGCAAGAGTGTTAGTACTTCCACCAAATTCAATCGAAGTCTTCGGTTATTTGTTGTTTTTTATAAAAAAACATGAATTCTTGCGATTTCAATCAAGTAAAGAAAATAATGAACTCACACAATCGGGGACGTAGGGATGTTTTCCAGTGACTTAAACCGTTCACCAAATTATGAGAGGGCGTTTAAATGTGTTATATAGAGCTACGTGCCTAGTATCGCCTGGCAAGGT
The DNA here is from genome assembly GCF_054397165.1 of Desulforhopalus glucosivorans. Classification (NCBI taxonomy): domain Bacteria; kingdom Pseudomonadati; phylum Thermodesulfobacteriota; class Desulfobulbia; order Desulfobulbales; family Desulfocapsaceae; genus Desulforhopalus; species Desulforhopalus glucosivorans. The sequence goes on along the minus strand of NZ_AP044854.1, from coordinate 3,628,934 downwards.
GGATACCTGCTAGCATACAGCGGATTGATCCTCCGGCGAGTTCAATTGTTGGAACGTCAAGGGCAACTATCTTGGCTGACTCCTCAATGTCTCTTCTTTGTTCCTGTGTCAGTGACGCCACAGCTCGTGAAGAAATGGCAAGGATGCGGCCGTCTTTACCGGAGAGCTCAATGGCATTGCCAGCAAACTCCCGTATTTGGTGATTGCTGAGGTCGATTACTTTTCTTCCCATATCTGAAATCCTGCTACGAATCTCTTCCCGCCTGTCCGGATTACTCATGATGTCAAACCCTGCCATGGCAAAATCGGTACCTATACACATGATCACATTGGTGTGGTAGATCGAGTTGCCCTCTTCATCTGCAGTACTGAAGGCCATGGGTTCAAAGTTGAAATGGGTACAAAATCGTTCGAGTGCAATGGGGTTAGCCCGGTTCGATTCAGCTGTGTAGGCTACCCGGGCAATATGGTCCAGTACCATGGCACCGGTGCCTTCTAAAAAGAGGTCGTCAAACTCAAGACATGAATAGTCGATAACATCCTGTACCCGGTATTCGGCTTTAAGCATTTCTAAGATGTCGTATCGTCGCTCACGCCTGCGGCTGGGATTATACATTGGAAAGACAGCAACGTGGCCTCCCGGGTGGGTGGAAAACCAGTTGTTTGGGAAAACAGAATCCGGCGTCTCTTTTTCACCACGATCTTCAAAAATGTGCACCTTGACGCCATGGTCTTCAAGCTTTTCAGCAGCAGCAGTCACCTCATCGTAGGCGGCTTTAGCGATCTTTCTTGTGGACTGATCGCGTTCAGTTCTCTGGAAAGCGTTGTCTGTTGCAGTTTCCGGATTAGGGTGAAATCTGTGGGGGCGTATCATAACTACAGCAGCAGGGGCTTGAATATATTTCGAAGTCATAGTGTACTGATCCTCTCTAAGGTTGAAAGAAGCCCAAAAGGTTGTTTGAGCTTACAATACAGCATTTATCAAACCCTTGCAGTGGTTTCGCCGGTTGTTGTGGTCCCTTGAATTCGAACTCAATGCTAAACGGCAAAGCTGTTTGCCTGGGCAACTTCAATGGCAAGTTGTGACCGTGAGTTTGCATCCATGGGGAGGTTTTTACTCTCGCACCATCCAGGAAATGTCTCAGGATCGATAAACACCTTCAGGACCTGATCACCCGCAGCTTCAACTTCCTGCTTTTTGTCTTCTGCTCTTTTTTCCCAATCACTATATGTCCTGGGAAGTAATTCAGTGTCGTCAAAGAGGCCGAGTAAGGTCTCATAATCTTCTTCTTTATACCAGACCATTGCCCGTAGCATCGGTTGATGGTTTTGGGCTGTTGCCTGTTCTGCCTTCTGTTGTTTTTTCTGTATTTTGGCAGCTGTTTTACCGGAGCCTGCAAATGCACTTTTCTTAGTCATTATTTCCTTCTATATCGTTATATTTACGGCGACAGTACTGTTAGGTCTGTCACATTTTTTTATGATGAAAAAAGGAATATAAAATGATACAGGGCTTAGTACAACTTAAATCCGCTTAACAGAGTCAGGAGGAGGACTCGAGGTATTTGTGGAGATCGACGATGTGAATTATTCCAACCCCGATAAACGGGATAACTACCTCGAAGATCTCACTACGTTCACTTATCTGGGAGTAATTTTAAGTTCGCAATGTTAAAAGGTTCTCTAGTCATCTCGGAGTCTACGCTACCTGTTTTTTATTCACCAATATAAGATGTACCTCTATACGCGAAACTTTATGGGACAGCGATTTACCTATCAGTTACTCTTTATTTTCCTTATTCGTCTTCTCCTTAATACCGGTCGGCGTTTTATCTATCCCTTTGCCCCAGCCCTTAGCAGGTCTCTGGATGTACCTCTGACGGCAATTACAACTATCATTGCATCCAGTCAGTTTACCTCGCTATTGGGTCTTTTCAGCGGGCCGATAGCTGATCGTATCGGCAACAGAGTAGTAATGCGTGCGGGACTGGCCATGCTCTCAATTGGCATGCTGATTTGTGGACTGGTTCAAGAGTATTGGGTGGTGTTTGCAGGTCTGGTCCTTGCCAGTTTTGGTAAAACAATTTTTGATCCGGCAGTTCAGTCCTTTGTGGGCCAGCATGTACCATATGCAAGGCGTGGTCGGGTCATCGGAATAATTGAAACCGCATGGGCAGGGTCGACCCTTATGGGAATCCCGGCATTTGCTCTTATCATCGAACACGCAGGGCTCAGAGTTTCCTTTTATGTTTTGGCAACGCTCGGGGCATTGAGCTGGTTTATGATAGCAAGGGTGTTACCAGAAGATGCTAAAACCTGTGATGGAACAACTGAGTCTTTAGGCCTTATACCCCGTATTATATCACTTTTTAGGAGGCGGAGTACTGCTGGGGTGCTGCTCTTTGGTTTTTGGATTTCCATTGCAAACGATGCACTTTTTGTAGTGTATGGCTTATGGTTGGAAGACAGTTTTAGTGTTTCTCTGGTGGCTCTAGGCTTTAGCACCGTTGCAATTGGTGGGGCAGAGCTGTTGGGGGAATCAGTAACGGCTCTGTTTGCAGATAAACTCGGGAAAAAAAGAACAATTATTATGAGCCTGTGCTGTGTTAGCACAGCCTACTTTGTCCTTCCCTTCATGGGGACGGCTCTATCTTATGCCATGATAGGAATGTTTTTTGTATTCTTCTTCTTTGAGATTGTCATGGTAACAAGTTTTTCACTGAGTACTGAGTTGTTGCCAGGTGCAAGGGCTACCATGATGTCCGGTTTTTATGCGTGTTCCGGTATTGGCAGAATGATTGGTGTACTTGCAGGTGGATTATTGTGGGAATTTGGTGGTATTTCCCTTGTGGCCTGGTCTGCCTCTTTATTAACTGTCGTTGGTCTCATTTGCCTGGTGTGGGGGCTGCATGGCTGGCGGCACGATGGAACTGTTGAAACCTAACTAAGGAGTTGGGCCAGGATCTGTCTTGTTGAGAAAATTTCTTTACTAAGTGCCAACCATAAGTATCATTATAAGAAGTATTAATGGACATTATACGCTCTTTGCTAGAGGAAGAGTTCACCGTTGTATCTGTTGGCTGTGTGGTTGAATTGAAGAAAAAATCTGTTATAGATTACAAAAATAAAAAGGCTGTTGAGCCCAATACCTTAGATGGCATCTGGTCAGATGTATTTGATCTGCTGGATGATATTGTTTTTATCCAAGACGATAGGTTCAGGGTAATAAAAGCTAATAAAGCAGCACAAGAATTCTTTGGTTTTTCAACAGCTTCTCCCCAAAAGACCTATTGTTATCAGATTTTGACATGTCGGGATAGTTTGTGTTCTGTTTGTGCTTTTCGCGATTATAATGCGACTGAATTCACCTGTTATTCTGAACTACTCCACAAAACCAGCGGGGCTTCTCTTTCCATTAAATCATCTCGGATTATTCATCCGGTGGATGGAAGTATTTTTGTAGTTCATATCGCTAAAATAATGGCCAGAACAGAGCCTTCTGGATCATCAACAGTTAAAACGGATTATTCACAAGGCTTGGAACAGGAGCTGTATCGGCAGAAGGTGCTCTTTGAGACCATCTTTAACTCCATCACGGATGGTATAATTATAACCGATATAAATCGTGTTATACAGCTTGCCAATGATGGGGTGTTGTCTACCTTTGGCTATAGACCTGAGGCTCTGGTTGGTAAGAGTGCAGAAGTGCTGTATGCGTATAGTAATGTCTTTGATGAGGTAGGAGATAAGCTGTTTACTGAAGATGCCTCTAGAAATAAGATCTTACACCAGGCAAAATATCGCCACCGGTCTGGCAGGATTTTTTTGGGCGAAGCCTTTGGAACGAAACTCTTTAACAGCAATAATGAGTGGATTGGTAACCTCGGTATCATGCGGGATATCACTGATCGCAATAAGGATGAGAAGGAACTGCGGGGCCTTAATGCAGCCATTGAACAGATTAGTGATGTTGTTATGATTACTGACTATCTTGGTAACATTACCTATGTTAACCCCGCATTTGAGGAAGTGACAGGTTATACCCAGGCTGAAGTGTTGGGACGTAACCCTCGCCTATTGCAAAGTGGACAGAATGGTAAAGCGTTCTATCGGGATTTCTGGAACCTGATCACCCAGGGAAAGACCTTTACTGGCCGCATGGTCAATAAGCGTAAAAACGGAGAGATTTACACCGAGGAATCAACTGTTTCTCCCATCGTTGATAGCGCGGGAAACGTCGTGAGTTATGTAGCGATAAAGCGTGATATAACAAAGCAGATACAGCTTGAAAATCAACTGCATCAAGCCCAGAAAATGGAGTCGGTGGGGCGTCTTACCGGTGGTGTTGCCCATGATTTTAATAATATATTGGGTGTAATCCTTGGTTATGCCGGGATGGCGCTTAGAAATAGTGAGCCCACCGATAAGTTGTATAATGATCTGAAAATAATCCACGATGCCGCAAAGAGGTCCGCTGACATTGTACGTCAGTTGCTGATGTTCAGTAGACAGCAGGCCATTGCCCCGGAGGTGATTGATATAAATAGTGGGGTTGATGGTATGTTAAATATGCTCAGGCGTCTTATCGGTGAGGATATTGAGTTGAGATGGCAACCCCATCCTCAGGTTTTGACCATTAAAATTGACCCCTCACAGGTGGATCAAATTCTTGCCAACCTCTGTGTTAATGCCAGGGATGCAATAGCCGGTACTGGAAAATTGACAATTACCACAGAGAAAAGGGTGATTGAGGACGATTTCCTGGGAAATCCGATGATATTTTCTCCAGGGGATGAGGTGGTGCAGTTAAAGGTAACTGACAATGGGGAAGGTATTGACGAGGCTGAGATTGATAAAATCTTCGAGCCGTTTTTTACCACCAAGGAAAAAGGACAGGGAACCGGCCTTGGTCTGTCCACCGTCTATGGCATTGTGCAACAAAACTACGGTGATATAAGTGTCACAAGTAGTAAGGGTGAGGGCACCTGTTTTACCATTCTTTTTCCCCTGAGTGTTGAGCCGCTTTCTCCTGGTAAAGGGGGTGGGACGACTCGTCTTAATGAAGGTCAGAACGAAACAATTCTGTTAGTGGAAGATGATCTGACACTGCTCGATATGACCAGAAGAATGCTTGAAAAAACAGGATATAATGTTTTAATGGCAAGTGGTGGTTCTGAGGCATTACGACGTGCTGATAAAAGTGAGGTTGGTATTGATCTGTTGCTGACCGATGTTGTCATGCCTGAGATGAATGGCAAGGAGTTGAGTGAACAAATAAAAGAGCGTATTCCTGATATTAAAATTCTTTATATGTCGGGCTATACCTCAAATGTCCTCGGTCACAATGGGGTTCTTGATGAGGGATTTGAACTAGTTGCCAAACCCTTTTCCAGAAAGGTTCTTACTGATAAGATACGGGCATTGCTCGATCTGTAAACCTGTCACTCTTTGTAGTTGGCCGAAAGGATATTATATCTTCGCATGATACGCTGTAAGCCTTGGCGTTCCAGACCACAGGAGGCCGCCGCATTGGTCACGTTTCCATTAAAAATAGTAAGGAGATTGTGGAGGTAGTCTTTGGAAAATCTTTTAATGATCTCCGTTTTCGCTTCATTATACGGGGTGGCGTAGAGATCCTCAAATCCTGCAGTTGTTCCAGTTTCGACAACTTTTTCTTCTGAGTGCTCGAGTAAGTCTTCCAGATCAGCAGCCACCATTCTGTCACCTGGGGTGAGTAGAACAATTCTTTTAATGTTGTTTTGCAATTCTCTGATGTTCCCATTCCACCTTCTTTGATACAGGTGTTGAAGTACCTCTGGTGGTACCATCAGGTTTTTCCTCTCATACTGTTTTTTAAACTTTGTGAAAAAGTGGTTAATAAGAAGTGGTATGTCTTCGCGCATTTCACGGAGACTAGGCATGGTAACGGTAACGACGTTGAGTCGATAGAAGAGGTCCTCTCTGAAATCGCCATCTTTGATTTTCTGTTCAAGATCCTGGTTGGTGGAGGCAACCACCCGGACATCAACCTTAATGGTTTTATTTTGTCCTAAGGGTTGTATCTCTTTTTCCTGCAGAACCCGTAATAGTTTTGTCTGAATAGAAACCGGAATGTCAGCAATTTCATCAAGGAGTATGGTTGAACCATGGGCCTCTAAAAACAACCCTTTTTTATCATTATTGGCCCCGGTAAAAGCACCTTTACTATAGCCAAACAATTCACTCTCAAGCACATTTTCTGGTAATGCGGGGCAGTTAACAGTGATCATCTGCCTCTGCTTACGACTACTCATACTGTGAAGGGCCCTTGCAGCGACCTCTTTACCAGTACCGCTTTCTCCTCTAATGAGAACGGTGGCATCGGTATTGGCGACGCGGGAGAGGAGGTCTAAGGCGTGGGTAAGTGCCGGGCCCTGGCCCACAAACCCCTGGGGTGGCGACAGGGTGCTTATTTTCTCTTTAAGCTGTTGGTTGGTCCGCAGTAACGCGGTGCGCTCAATGCAGTTATTGACGACCCGAACAATGTGATCTTTTTCAAATGGTTTTTGTAGAAAATCATAGGCTCCGTCTTTAAGTGATTGAACTGCTACATCGATGGTGCCGTAGCCTGTCATTATCACAACAGATATTGCGGAATCGTGGGCCTGGATCTTTTGTAAAAGCTGTAAGCCATCGAGATCAGGCATTTTGATATCTGAAACCACAACATCAGGACTGTTGTCGCGTAAAAGAGCTAAGGCCTCAATTCCAGAGGAGGCAGTGATTACTCTGCAGTCACATTTTTTCTTTAAAACCAGTTGTAACATGGAGAGCATATCAGGCTCATCATCGACCACCATTACCAGCTTCTGTTGGTCTGCTGTCTCTCCATTTTTATAGTTTGTCATCTGTTCTTTTTTTGTGATGCAAGAAATTGAAAATAGTTTTGGATGAATTTTCCTGATATGGCGTCCGATCTTCCAACGGAGGGTGGCGTTGTTTTGTTGTCCTCGCCAAAAAGGGCACGAAAGATCTCCTGGGACAGTGCGCTGAGTTCAAGACTTATCTCGGCTAGTTGTTCCTCAGTAAATTCAACTCCCTGCAGGCGGCATTGCAGAGGTCTGTTTTGGGGGAGCATACATCCTTCTTCACCATATAGGGGGCATACTTCCTTTGATGTATGAGCGTTTTCAATGAGGGCTCCGGAGCCAGAGCCCCCAGATGCCTTGTCAATTACCAGTTGTCTTTCTTTGGCTGACAGTCCGACGTTTACCTTACTATTTAAGTAGAGAGCCTCTATGGGTGCAAGGGAAAAGTTGTTTTTACAGCAACGTTCTGGATCGGTTGTTACGGTTTCAGGTAGTTTTGACTGTACAATAAAATCGACACGTTTAAGAAGTTGCTCATAACGCGTATAGAAACAACTGAGGTCCAGTCCGTCTCTGTTGGCCGCCGTGGGTTGACCTATCTTTAACGTACCTTCTTTTTTTCCGAATTTTCTAAGTAGCCACCACTGGCTGAAATTAGTGGGATTAGCCCTTGTCTTTTTGAGGAGTTTCTCCGCCTTTCGTAAGCCCAGACCGCGTCGAAGAAGGTAGGCGGTGACAAAGGTACCAGTTCTGCCAACCCCGTGTTTGCAATGGACAAGGACCTTTTTACCAAGATACATGGCCTCATCAATCCAGGCGAGAGCCTCCTCCATTTCCTCCATCTTTGGAGCTTTTTCATCGGTTATGGGGAGGTAAAAGACTTCAAAACCGGAGTTTTCTTCAAGTTCATGGAGGTCGCAGAATTCCTCACAGAGATTGACAATGGCATCAATACCGTGATCACGAATATCGTCGAGTTCGGCGTAGGACATCGGGGCGTGGCCTACTGCTAGATTATTGGTGATCCATGTGAGTTGGTAACCTGACATGTTTTTTATACTCGTATAATTAAGATATTAAAGGATTTTATCCTTCCTGGGAGAAGGAATAGCGGCCTGCAAAAAAATCTTCAACGCAGCGATCCACCATTTCATCGGAGTCGAGCACCATGTCCATAAGCTTACTGGCACCGAGCAAGCGACCGAGCATATCCAGTCGTTCTATTATCATATCTTTAGAGTAACCTTGGAATTTAGCCTCGAGAAGATCTCCTTTTTTATCAACAATAAAGTCTAGTCGCAGAAGGACTCCAGAAAGAAAATCTATCCGCCAGGACATCTGATCGTAATCTCCACCACCTCCAGCAAATCTAAGCATACAATGGTTTTCGGCTTGTTTTTCTCCGCACATAACATCAACGATAGTGAAGTGGTAGCCAAAGCGCAGGTTGAAGTGCAGGTAGTCAGCACTCACCACTGCGTAGCTTGCAAAGGCGAAGCTGTCTTTTTTGGGCGGGACTCCTCCTGCCAGTTCGATCTTATCGTAGGCGTCCCAGTCAAAGGGTTTCTGTTTCCATTGCACATCAGGATGGGACAGTCCGCTCCAGAGTGACTGAAAGGGGGCTGATGACACCGATGGGAGGGGGACAGATTGTCCTTTTTTCATCTCCTCGCTAATTCCACCACCCACGTCAAAGAGAAATACATCAAGGGGGATGTCGGCGGCAAGACGCAGCGAGCCGCGGCCTGTACCGGGCTTTGCACCAGAAAACATGGAAAATAAGGCCTTTTCATGACAAAACCTGATTATGTCATGCATCGACCTGCACCCCTCCGGGGTAAAATTGTCTCCAGCGGGATCGGTTAACTCAAGGGGCGTGATAAATTTCAGAGCCTCACTGAGGACTCGGTGATACGGGTTGTTGGGGGGTGGTTTACGATGGGTCTTGATAAGTTCTTCAAGCAGACCATCATAAACCAGACCTCTGTTACCATCAACTGTGACATAATTCCCTGGATTAAATCGTGCTCTGGCGTTTTCAATTCCTGTCAGGAAGGGTATCTGAAATTCTCTTGCTACGGTGGCAAAGTGGCTGGCACGGCTGCCACGTTCTGAAAGAACGGCGGCCACCCTGTCAATAACCTTAACAAAGTCGGGAGGAGAATCTTGCGTTACAATGACTGAACCGTGGGCGATATTTTCAAGATCGTGCTTGCTGTCCACCCGATATACTACACCTCCAGCAACACCGGATGAAGCCTTTTCACAGCCGCTCAAAAGAATCTGCGTTCTGTAATCGCTGTCATCAGTGGATGAGTCATCATCTTCTGAAATGTGTAGTTCACGTGCCTGTAGGATATATAACTCATCATCGCTGTCTATTGCCCATTCTATATCTTGGGGAGTACCAAAATAGTCTTCAATCATCATCCCCTGTTTGGCAAGATCAAGGGCTTGCTGGTCAGTGATAATAGGACTGAGGGTCTCCTTGCAAATGATACTGTGACCGGCTTTTTTCTGGATCATATAGTAATCGGGATTGACTGAACCTGATACGAGCTGATCCCCGAGGCCTGGAGTAATATGCAGGTGGATATAGTCACGGTCACGGCTGTCACTGGTCACCCCTGTGGAATAAAGAACACCGCTGCTGGCAGAGTCTACCATTTCCTGGACAAGAACGGACATGGCTGTCTCTTCATCACCTAAGCCCTGGCTTATTCGGTAAAAAAGGGCTTCAGGTGAGTATTTAGAGGCAACCACCTGTTTGTATGCTTTACCGATGTCGGATCTTACCACATTAAGGACAGTTTCATATTGACCGGCAAAGGAAGCGTCTCCATCCTCATTTATGGCACTGGATCGTACAGCGACCTTAATACTACTATCACCGCTCGTTCCCCAACTGTCGTATGTTGTGTATATCGCCTTTTCAATGTCTGGGGGGAGCTCTGACTCTAATATAATTGCGCGTAATTTTTGTGAAATATGTTCAAGGGATTTACCTGAATAGATATTAAGTTCAGCAAGGTGTGTTTCTATGGTTTGGCGGAGATTGTTGTATTCTATGAGGTAGTGGTAGCCGCTACTGGAGATCGCAAAGCCTTGTGGTACTGCGGTGCCCAGAGTTCGTTGTAGAATGGCAAGATGTTTGGCCTTGTTGCCGATATTTAAATCGTCTTTTTCAATAATATCAAATGGGATAACATAGGGAGGCCCGAAATGTATTGCGGGTGTGGCGATGAGGAAACGGGTATAGAAATCAAATTTTTTATGATAGCTTTTAAGTGATGAGTAGCGGCCTGGATCCATGGTCTCAAGGGCCTGGATCATTCCGGCAACGTGCCTGGAAAATGAGCTGAATCGTTTTCGTATCCGGGCAAAATCTTCCCGGTTGCCGTCGTGGAGTAGTACCTGGAATTCTGCCATTTCTTCATGGCAGCTGATGTCATAGCTGAGGAGTTCTTTCAGCGCCTCATATTTTTCACGCAAAAGAGTCCCAGGCGCGATAATACGGTAACTCCAATGCTTAAATAATGAATTGAGCTGCATTATTCCTCCAGATCACCGCGTTATTATGTAAGCTATTAACAGCTTGTCTCTTTTATTGGGGAGTGAAGCGAGGACATTGAATCTCTTTTGGCAGGTTGTAATTTCTGTATGATTCTTGCCACCGCAAACCAAACCAGGAACCCCAAAAACAAGGAAATGAGGTACCAGAAAACTGCACCAACGAGGATCGGATCTCCACTGGTTGATGGGAGTTTTACGACGTAAGCCTGTCCAAATAGAGAGGTGAGCTTCTCTGTTCTGTAATATTCATTTATAAAGGCAAACATAAAAAATATCGGGATAATCTTTCTTGCAATACCAAGCATAAATCCTTCGAAGAAGTAGTCGTAATAGGCTTTGTTGAGTTCTGCCTTATCGATATTCCTCGCCATTCTTTTGCCCTTTTCCCTATCTTCACACCGCATGGCTTCATCACGAATTGCAGACCAGTAGTTGAACTTTTTCTCAAGTTCAGTGTAGCGTTTGGTCGTAATCAAGCGTGTGAGAATTTTGATGACGCCTATGGTGCCGAGTGCAAGAAGAAAAATTAATACAACTGGCCCCAGGAAATGGAAGTTCTGAAGAGCCCCATAAAAAGAATCTGCAAGAACGATAAACCCTGCGGCCATATATTCCCAAACTGTATCTAAAAAAGCATCCATTGCTTGTACTCTCTTATTTCAATAATGCTGCAAGTCGGAAAACTACATCCCGACTTGCAGCAGTGTATTCTTCGAACTGCTGTCTTCTCGCTGTTGTATCAGATCCAAACTTCAATTTTGAAGAAACGGAAGAACAGGAAGAACAGGGTGATGGCCAAAACGACCTTCAACTGCATTTCACTAAACAGCTTTTGTGCACGGCTACCAAGCATACCACCGGCAAAACCACCGATAATGATAGCACCAGCGAGTACCCAGTCGGGCCAGTAACCGATCATAACATAACCGATAAAAGAACCGATACTGGAGAAACATGTGCCAATCAGAGAAATAGGTACAGCAACGTACATTGGTAGCGCACCTAAGGTGGTCATTGCGGGTACGAGGAGGAACCCACCACCGATACCAAAAGATCGGGAAACGATACCGATGAGAACACCAAGGATAGCAAAGAGCAGTGGGTTGATGCGGAACTCTTCACCCCAAAACTTGAAGCGGTAGTCGGTAAGACCACTTTTCACAGGCTCGATGGAGCCCATTTCCATAGCTTCACCAGTCTCTTTTGCTTTCTTGACGGCTGCGTTGAACTTCTGGGTCATGGCCTTGATGTTTTTACGCTTGTTCATGGCCTTGGGTGTCATTTCCATCAGGGTCTTGATACCCATGATAACAACGAGAACAGCAAGCCACTCTTTGTATTCCTTCATGGGCAGTAGAGCAGAGACGTATTTACCAAGCCAGATGGAACCGATGAAGATACCGACACCGAAAGAAAGACCAACAGGCCATGCAACACGCTTTTCAACCACTGCAAATCGGTAAAAAGATCCGAGCGGGGAGAAAAGGGTAAGAGCCATGTTGGAAGGCTTGAGCACGTTAGCGGCATTAACACCAACAGGTCCTGCGGTTTGTACAATGAGTACCTGGAAGGCGGCCATGAGCATACCACCGGCGGCACCGATCATGGAGAAGTAGGTACCAACGAGGATAGCCCCGATTGTGATCCAGAGTGGGTTCATGTAGCGGTAGCCCTTGGTGAGCCAGAAACCCTTGCCAGCGAGGGTAAAATCAGCTTCTTTGGCACCGTTTACATAGACGTCAAATTTGGTATCTGGAGCGGTGTGACGATAGGACTTGAAGGTAGCGGTGAATTTACCGGTTGCTTTGTCAAGATCAACCTTGGTGTCCTTGTCCCAGTAGTTTCCGCTGGAGGCATCGGTGAGTACAGTACGGGAGAAAATAACAATTTTACCAACCTTGCTGCCTTCCTTGACGATGGTGTTGATACCATAACTGTTTTCATTAGCCCACCGCAGGAAATTCCACTGTTCTGCGCTGGCGATAGGACCGAGTCCTGCTTTTGCAGCCGCATCAATAGAGTTGAAATCTTTTGTCAGCGCGTACTTCGTGGTAGAGTAGAGTCCCTGGCCCTTTTTGAAGATTATGCTGGGGCCACCGAACTTGGTATCTGCTTTTTTACCGAAAGCGGATGGGTTGGATGTCAAAACATAGTAGAGCGGCGGGATGGAAGTGTCTGCTGCAAAACCTTGTTTTTTTGTCTCTTTGGCAAATCTTTTTTTCTCATGGGGCATCGTTGCGTCGGAAGGCTTGAACTCATTCTGCTGAGCTACTGCCAGGTATAATTCCTGACCTGGTTCGATACTGCCTTCAATTGTTACGGTATCGCCGGCACTGCCGTTGGTGGTGACCTTAGTTTCTGCAAATGAAAGACTGTAGCTTGCCAGCAGAAACAGGGTAACGTTTGCAAGGACGATAAAGGGGGTGCGCATTACTTTCATGCTGTTTTCTCCTCTGTGAATAATGGGTGGATATGTTTGTACAGGTTTTTGATTATGTCTTCTTACTTAGCTCTCCTCCTGTAGAATTAATGATCGTTATGACCTGTTGAGTTGACGGTTTTTACGGGCGATCCAGGCTCCCAGAAAAGTGAATATCAGGGCAGCTGAGCCACAAATGAGGTATCGGTTAATGTTAACAAGACTTTCCCATGGGCAAAAAAGCAGGATTACATTGCAACCTGCAATGGTGAGTAGTATCGCCATGAGGCAGAGGGATAGTTTTGGTAGTTGGTTATCTGTTCTATTCTTATCTGTGAGACTGTATCCACCTGCTGCGCAGTTAAAGGCGATGAGTGCAGGGAGTGCCATGGGGAGGGCGGAAGTGGATACGAACATTGATAAAAATGCCAGGAGTATCACGATACCGATGGCACCGGTGATAAAGGCGTAGAGAAAAACACCTACGGGTGAGGCTATGAATTGTTTAATTTTGTCCACTGTACCTTGAACTCCGTTTGTGTATATATCAATCACTTTTGATCTCTTGATTTAAGGCTGACGATTTTGGTGTCACCGACGTATTCTTGCGTTTCAAAGCCGGTGGCCTCCGTCATGGCACGGGTAAGCTCACCCATTTTTTTCATATTTCGGATAATCATGTCCATCTCTTCGATCATCTCATCAGAGCTAAGGTCGTCGCGCAGGAGCTGGGCGGTACCTAGGGCTGCAAAAAGCGGACTGTTGAGTTCATGGGCGGCAGTGCCGGCCATTTCAACAACTCCTTCAAGCTTCATACGTTCCATCTTTTCCTGTTCGAGCAGTTGTTGATCGGTAATATCACGAACAGCTTCTATGACGAAATCAACCTTGTTATCTGCTCCCATGATTGGGGTGAGGTGGCGCTCGTACCATTTGGATCCATCTGTTGATCCCTCTCCTCCCAGGTGATCCATGATGGATAAGGGATTATGCTCTTCAAAAACACTATCAATGGGACAGGCGTGACTGCCGTTTGATCCCCAGGGAACTATCTTTTCATAGAGTTCACCCAGAATCTCACTCTCCCTGAAATCGAGGCTTTCAAGGAAAAAACTATTGGCCATAATGATCCGCTTATCAGGTCCGATGACCAGAATTTGCATCCAGAGTGAATCAAGAATTGTTTGCAGGAAGCGCTCATGCTCTTCAATCTGCTCAAATAGGAGAGTGATCTTGCGGTAGGTCCGTGCCTTTTGGATGGCATTGCCGCCTTCTTTGGCAACAGTTACCGTAAAATCGATCTCACTTTTGGAAAATGACCTGGGCTCATCGGTCAGGAGTCGTAAGATCCCGATAATTTCTGCACCGTCACGAATGGGGGTCACCAGAATTGATTTGATACCTTCTTCTTTTATAGCTACGTGGTGATCAACCCTTGGATCAGTTGTTGCGTCAAAAATGGCTACAGCTTCCCCTTTAACCGCTTTGAAAAAAGCATTTTCCCGGCTTATGCTTCCACGGTCCAGGTAGGTTTGGGACAGGCCCGAGGCAGCAACGAGTTCGAGCCGGTTTGTTGCCGGGTGTAGTAGTCGTACCGTACATCCCTTCACCTTTAAGAGTGGGGGAAGCTTGTTGACTATGGTTTTGAGAATTTCATCGAGATTAAGTGTGGAATTTACAAGACTTGAGATCTCACGAAGTTCGGACAAAAACTTCACCTGGACTTCAAGTTCCTGGAATAACCGGCTGTTGGTGAACGCCATTCCAACCTGTTCGGCAAGGGACATGGCAAAGGCAATCTCAGATTCGGCAAATTCCCTCGAGTCTTTTGTGAGTAACCTCAGTATCCCGATCACCTCGTTATTGAAAATGATGGGCAGTGACATAGCCGACTTCACACCTTCCTGGGTGAAATAAATACAGGAATCGTGATCACAGATAATGTCCATATCCTTTTTGGCGATTGGTTTGCCCTTTTTCAGAGACTCCATCACCTCACTGGAATCGATGGTAGATCTGGATAAATATTGCTCAGATAGTCCCCACGCGGCACCCAGGGTAAAACCACCGGTGCCTGCATCGAGTAGTCGAATCGTTGCTGCGTCAACTTCAAGAAGTTCAGGCAACCGTCGCACCACGAGATCCATCACCTGCTGGGGGTCGTGGAGACTACTTATCAGCCGTGTTACTTCCTGAAATACATCAAGGTAACCGCTCTGTTTTTGTGTTGCATCCATTGTCACTTACAGTTCTGGTGCCCCGGGGAACGGGGCGCGCCAGAATGGGAGGTTTAATAAAACAGTGTGCAGCTTAAACCGGCTGAAGCTCAACAAGTTTAAGGGCGTGGGTTGTACACTTAGAGACGCAGGCAGGCTTTAATCCCGCATCTAAACGATCCATGCACATGTCACACTTCACAGCTTTTCCATCATCAGGGTTTTGTACAGGAATATCCCAGGGACATGCAGTCTTACACGCCATGCAACCTATACATTTTTCCTGGTCAATGTAGACAATCCCGTCTGCTCTCTGGATCATCGCATCTGCTGGACAAACCGGAGCGCAGAGTGGATCATCACAGTGTCGGCAGGTGGAAAAGGTGATTTCAAGGCGAGGAACGCCACCAATCTTTTTAAGAGGGGTGGTGCTGATATCGCAGAGAAATGGGCCTACCGGCAAATCTTTGTTTACCTTGCAATGTACCTCACAACCGTGGCAGGCTATACATCTGCGGCTATTAAGGTGGATCATATATTTTTTCACAGTTCTGCTCTCCCCTTGCTATTACGGATACTCTTTTTCACAAATACAAACGCTTCGCAGAGGTTGACACCTCCACCGGCCTTATCCCAGTCGTCAAGCTTTCCGACCATGAGTTTCTGGTCACTGACGCCTGCGAGGTAGCTGCGGGTCTGTTTTGGGATATCCTTGCCAAAGCCGTGGGTGGTAAAGACCGCCTCGGGATGGACGTGGTCAGTTACATGTGCTGCAACGGTTGCATTGTATGATTTGTCTTTTGAGGATATTTCCACAAGATCACCACTTACAATGCCCATCTTTTTGGCCTGCTTGGTATTCACCCATAGGGTGTTGGTTGGCATGAGTTCAGAAAGCAGAGGGTTGTTTGTGGTGTGCCCCTGGGTGTGTATTGCTACCTTGCCGTAGATGAGCCTGAACATTCCTTTTTCTGGAGCCTTATCGGGGGCTTCAAAAGGTTTGAGGGATGGCAGGTTGTTTTGGTCGAGCTTTTCACTGAGTATTTCAATCTTGCCACTGGGGGTTTTAAACTGGCCATCAAGTTTTTCACGGTCATAGAAGATCGGAGAGTCGGTCAGTTCTATAAAACCCTTTTCTTCAAAGTCAGCCATGGTGTAGCCGGTGGGTTCCAACTGCCACGCCCAGAGTTCTTCAATGGTCTTGAAAGGAAAGGTCTCTTCAAGGCCGAGACGATGGGCCAAAGCCGTGAAAATTTCACAGGAGGATCTTGTATCGTTGATAGGCTCTATCGCTTTTCGTCTCACAGCAAGTCGTGGCTTAAGGCCTTTTTGCTGAACGATTGGAGTATCGCGCTCAAGGTAGGTAGACTCCGGCAGAATAACATCTGAGTACCAGCCAAATTCACTGTAGTTGGTATCTATGGAAACGAGCAGATCACACTTGTCCATGGCAAGTTTCTGCTTCTCAGGATCGGGCATGCCACTAAATGGATCATGCCGCATTGCGATCCACGCCTTGATTGGATACGGATCTTCTGCGATCATGCGGTTGAAAAAGAGATGGGCAAGGCCAGGGCCCTTATCGAAATGGTTAAATTCCCAGCCTACACCGTCACCGCGTTTAATATCGGGCTTACCGCAATCGATACTTCTGATACCCTTCTTGCCGCAGTCTCCAGCACCTTTAGGAATAAAGAGCCCACCCTTCATTTCAATATTGCCCATGAGGACGTTTAAGATGTGCATTGCGCGACTTGCATAAAACGAATCGCCATAGCGGGCAAGATTCCAGCCTGGGTGAAAGATAACATTAGGGCGGTCCTGACCGATCTCCTCCACAAAGGCGATGATGTCTTTTTCTTTTACATCACACTCTTTAGCAGCCCATGCAGGGGTGTATTCTTCAACAAAGGTGCAGAGTTCATCAAAGCCAGTTACATAGCGTTCTAAGAAATCCTTGTCGTAATAGCCTTTTTTAATGACCTGATGAATAACACCGAGGGCGAGAGCATAATCGGTTCCAGGGCGCACCTGAAAAAACCGGGTGGCCTTGACGCCTGTCATGGTCTGGCGAACATCAACGTAGGTGAGGCGACCACCAGCCTCAAGCATATCAAGGGTCTGGTTGTTTTCAGCAATACGAAGAGCAGAAAACATATCCCGGCCAAAAAGAACCAGGTGTTTTGCATTTTTGATGTCGTATGCAAACCCCTTGCGGCCAACCCCATTTATGGAAAGGCTTGCGTGGTGGGTATTGCGGCCGCACGTGCAGTCATGGTTTGTGTAATTCGGGGAACCGTATGCGTGGATGAACGCCTTGTACATTCCCTGCCATGGACCGCCTCTTGAAGAGAGGACAACTGATTCGGGGCCGAAGTCTTTTTTTATTGATTTCATCTTATCTGCGATAAAATCGAGAGCCTCATCCCAGCTCGCCTTTCTCCAGCGGCCGGCACCCCTGTCTCCTACACGAATGAGCGGCTGCTGCGGACGTTCAGTGTCGTTCATCATGGCGACACCTGCAGACCCTTTAGCACAGAGAGCACCGTCGAGTTGGTGTGGGTTTCCTTCGATCCAGGTAACCTTGTTATCCTGTGACTCCACGCGAATCGGGCAGCGGACAGTACACATCCCGCATATGGAGTAGACTGATTTCTTCATTAAAATCTCCTCGTAGATAATTCCTGTTTTCTGGCCTTATCGTGCCAGAATTCCTGCTACTTTTTCTTCAAGTTCTGATTTATCTATTGGTTTGACACAGTATTCTCCAGCTCCAAGCTCAATGGCTTCTCGTGCTGTCTCAATGGTCGGGTAGCCGGTGAGCATGATGACCTTCATTGCAGGTGTCGTTTTTTTCATCTCTTCCAGCACCTGTATCCCACTCATTTTTTTGAGTTTGATATCGAGAATAGCAAGATCAATTGGGTTCTTGGCGGCATATTTTATTGCCTCTTCTTCCTCGGTGAAGGTTGTTACTGTGTGTCCTTTTCTGGTGAGGATTTTCTGGATAAGAATCACCGCATCCAGCACATCATCTAAAACGAGTATCTCTGCCATTTTAGTGTTGCTCCCTATCTTCGTCGCTTTGGCTTGTTGTTACAGGCAGCCAGATATGAAAGGCTGTGCCCTGCACTGTTGTGTTATTTTCTGGATCTGTAACCGGGCTTTCGAGGCTGATACGTCCGCCATGGTCTTTAATGATGCCGTAGGTGACGGACAGGCCAAGACCTGTACCTTTTCCGACATCTTTGGTGGTAAAGAAAGGATCAAAAATTTTGTTTTTAATCTCATCGGGGATACCGGTACCAGTATCCTGGACGGTGGTTTTTATCTCATCACCATCAACTTGGGTGGTCACTATTATCTCGCCGCCATCTTCGAGGGCGTACTGGGCGTTGTTGAAGAGATTGATAAAGACCTGATGGAGCTTTTCGGCATCACCCGTGATTTGCGGCAGGTTTTCACCGAAATGACGCTCTATATCAACCCGGTTAATATTGAGGGTGTGCTCGGTTACGGCAAGGACTTCACTGATGATGTTGTTGAGGTTGATGGATGCTTTGGCACTATCAGCCTGGCGTGAAAATTTAAGCAGATCAGCAACAATTCTTCTACAGGCCTTGGTCTGACGCTCCATGACCAACAGACTGGAGTGGGTTTCGGACTCAATATCGAAGTCATCCATCATCAACTGAGTGTAGCCTAAGATGATACCTAAGGGGGTGTTAATCTCATGGGCGACGCCTGCAGCCATCTGACCGACGGAGGCCATCTTTTCCTGGTTAATGAGCTGTTCGGTCATCGTTCGCAGGCGGGTCATATCTTTACCGATGCCCTCACAGCCAATGAAGGTGCCTCGGTCGTCGTAAACCGCGGTTGCGGTCAGCAGGATACGCTTTGTTTCTTCGTGGTTATCCTTGAACTCAATTTCCAGATCGCTTATGAAACCGTTTTTATTAAGATTGTGCAGGTAAGCGTCCAGGTCTTTCTTGTCGGCAAATAGATCGTGGAAATTCAATTGTTCAAACGGCTGCTCAAATCCAAGAAGATCAATACCACTACTGTTGATATTGGTGATATTGCCTTCTTGGTCGCAGAAATAAATAATATCCTGAGAGTTTTCGAAAAAGTTTCTGAATTTTTTCTCAGATTCGGAAAGATTTCTTGTACGGACTTCCACCATCTCTTCCAGATGGGCGTTCAGTTCCTGCAGTTGTGATGCGCTAAGAGCAAGCTGGGTGTTAGCATGAGAGAGTTTGGCAGCTTTTTGACGAATCAGCTTATATGCAGCAAGTCCCTTGTGGTAATAGATTATGACGGCTGCAACGGAGATCATCAACATTGTGTTGAAGCCGCCTGAGAATGGAGACAGTTGTTTCCATAGTGCACTATTATCGCTGTATACGAGTACAATACGTACCATGTGACCAACTCCACGGGAGAGGGAGAAGGCGGTCATGGCAATACAGAAGTAGAACAAAAACCCCCATATGAAGTTGCTCGGTTGGAGTCGCACCAGAGACCAGGCATAGCGGAGTGCCATGAACGAGAAAAGGATGGCAAGGGCTGAACCAAAAAATTCGACAGTGACTGCAGGAAGGAGTGGGATGCCGTTCATTTGCCCTCCTGCAGTAGCGCTTCCTGATAAAAGGTACGCAGGCTGATCACAAGGGCAAGGAGACCGGGAACATTAAGAAAATGATCCATCTTTGTGAGATAATAGAGGACCTTTATTCCTGTAATGGGCGGGGCCAGTTGTTCTTGCCAGTTGCCCTTATCTATAAAATCTGATGGGGATAAATGGCCAAAGGCCTCGTGACCAGTAAAGGCAATGATATTCCACGCTATAAGAAAGAAACAGAATATTTGGAGGTATTTCCATCCTTTACTTTCTATGGCGGGGGACTTTCTGGTGTGCCAGTAGAGATATCCGAGTGCCCCTAGAAATAGCACGTGGGCCATCTGATGGACGTATATGCCCTCCGGCGCCCCATGGGATTGGAGTGCCCAGCTGTTCTCAACGTTACCGAAAAGAATGGAAAGGGTTACTGCAATGATATGGGCATAATGTGGTTTTTTCATAATATCTCTCATCGAAGTCTGCTATAGCATCTCCTGTGCCTGATTTACGTATTGGGATGTGGATTTTTAAATGATACGTAATATCAGGTCTTTATCTTTTTACTTATGATTCACCGCACCTAACCTATTATAAGATTAAACATCTTGGGGGAAAAAAGTGCAACATCACGGTTGCACTTTTTGGTACACTAAAAAGCCTGAGGGATTGAGATCATTAGAAAAAATAAAATTTAGATACTACGGTGTGTTATGTCTGGTCTGAGTGTGGTGCATCGAAAATGTTGCACTCGTTAAAAGCTCTATCTAAGGGGTAGTTTTATACAAGTGTAGAGAAGCAGGGATAGCTTTGGTGCAACATTAATAATGCACTTTCGGGCTGTCTGTGAGCTGGGTGACAAGGGTGTTATTTATTTTTGCCATAAAAACTGATAATGTAATTGACAATGCTGGCTTATTCAGATAATAACCCAGCCTCTTTTTTTTGAGATAGTTGATGTCTGGAAGAAGGGGACCTCTAGTCAGGACAAATGGTTTGAGAATTGCTCAATAACTGCTATCTGATGGTAGCAGTTAACAATGAGAATTTTTGTAATTTTAGTTTTGGTGTCAGCTTTTTAAAAGCTAGCCACTACTATGAATAGTATCACTTTTAGGTGTGTAATATGGCCAGTAGATTTGCTGAGATAAAGTTCAGCGTTCCATGGAACCTTTTACTTATTACTGTTGGGTCAATTTTATTTGTGATTGGGATTAATGGTATTGTGGTTCATCACTCTTTTATTCCAGGGGGCCTTTATGGTCTATGCCTATTTATCTATTATAAGACAGGATTTCTGTCACCTGGAATTATATTCCTGTTGCTTAATATCCCCTTTTATATTCTTGGTTGGTTTCTTATCAGCAGACGTTTTGTTCTCTACACCATATATGGCAGTACACTCATAACTATAGCATCAGAGCTGATTGTTCTGGATTTTGGTATTCATGATCAGCTCTATGCCGCCATCGCTGCGGGTTGTATTAGTGGGGCCGGAGGAGGCTTGATACTACGAACACTTGGAGCAGCGGGTGGCCTTGATATCGTCGCAATCATTCTTCATAAGTTATACAATATTGGAGTGGGCAAGACCTTTCTTATCTTTAACGTGCTGCTTTTTACGATGGTTGTAGCGAACTATACGGCAGATATTCTTATTGCCTCAATAATTCTCACCTTCGTTACCAGCAGCTGTATAGAATATTTTCTTACTCTCTTTAACCAGAGAAAGATCGTCTATGTCATTAGTGATCTTTCATCTAAAATTGCAGAGAGCATGGTGAACGATCTCCAGCTCGGGGCGACTTTTATAAAAGGTCGTGGAGCGTATTCTGGCAGAGATAAGGAAATACTCATGGCGATAACCAATAATATCCAGCTCAAGCGTATGGAGGAGAAGGTTTTTTCCATCGACCCTGAAGCACTGTTCATTGTTGAAAACAGCTTTGATGTTATCGGTTCTAGTTTTAGAAAAAGAAAGATATATTAGTGTCTTACTTGGGGGGGACTGTCATGGGGAACAGGAGATTGAGTGTTGGGGGATTTGATGATATCGCACCATTTTCATGGTACTTATCCTGTTTATCGGGGTAAGTGTCGTAGCCCTGAACTGCTGCCATAATAAGCTGGTGGTGTAGCTACCTGTTTGTCTTAACTCTTGTGGTGTTCGATATGGTGCATGTTACTGCTGTGTTGTATTTCATGCTGCCTGACAACATTAAAGCTTGTCCGTCGAGTCGTTTCGCAGCAGAAACACAGGAACAATTCTAAGGCGCAGGATTTCTGAAGTGTTTGACCTTGCCAAAGCTAACCTCGAAAATCAAATTGTCGGGTTTATCCGCAACTTCTCTGGCATCTTGATTCTATCCCAAAATACCATCATGCTTTGGTGTTCATGGATAAGCTTTACTCTCAAATTCTTTTTTGGTTGTCAGGTATTTGGGAAAGCATAACTTCTTAGATACAGTAGATCTCTCAAGTTAGAGTCAAGTCTCCTTTTTGAAAGGTGTCTTCATGCTATATTAACAGAGGACTGAATCTCAGAGCGCACTATCAGTCGCCAATTATCGATAAAATGGAGCAATGAATTAAAACTTTTAATTATTGAATATTCATGATTCTTATGCTTTCTTGTCTCAATGGAGGCAGGCTGGCGCCCCTCTTTGCCATAATCCATCTTGATAATTGCATGGGCTACTCACACCTCTAGTAAAGGAGAAAAATGTCTACTCCCTGAAGATTATTCAGATCATATGTTATGGTACTCCTATCTTGGTAAAACAGCTGTTGTATCTTCATCACACAAGCCATTGATGTGGTGAAGATACTCCATCAGATCTTCATTGTATGGCTATTTCGGTTCTCTTGCTAAATAATAATATCTGTTCAAGTCAACGACTCCCCCATCGCTCTTATGGAATGTCTCGAATTCCTTTTGAAACCAGTCATAGACATCCCAGAAATCACCTTTGGCTCTATTGACTCCATATTTTTCAAGCCTTTTGATATAATCTTCACTATTGTCGTAGTTATTGAGAATTTCAAAATAATCTGGAAGATCAGTATAATTCACTACATAGAAGTAATTAGGGTAGGAGCCGACAAAACCTTTAAGGAAATCAGCCCGATCTTTTTCCGAATTAAGATGCCCATCTTCTCTAAAAAGGGCTCTAACGTTATCATGCCATCTATCGATGACCACGGAGACAACGAGGTCTTCTCTGTCTGGAATATCAGTAATCCTAACCCATGCTAAGTTAGCATTGTGATCATTAACATGACGAAAAAAAGAAACGCCCGGTGCAGAAACAGCTATAAAGCCATTAAGAATATCTTCATGACTTACATATTCATATTTCGTTGGCAATTCTGGATACGAAACACCAGCAGGTAGATAATTTTGATCAAAATCAATTCCCTTTGCTGCGATCTTCGTTTTCACAACCTCTTCCACAAACTCTCTTTTCGGCTCTTTCGTTGTAAATTTGACTCCTGTAGGAGTTAGTGCTGGAGTATGGTGAAGATCATCAAATTTCACACCTATATTCCAATCCTGCATCATTTCTTTTCTTTGATCTTCAGGCATAAAGTCAACAAAATAGCTTTCACCTTCGATGCGTAACGCATCCATGTATAATCTTGTGGCAAGTTGATGCCCGGCAGTGCCATAGATGTCAAATCCAGCGACCAGCGAATAATAGATACGTTCAAGTAAAGGATAATCCACCACCCACATCGTCTTCGGTAAACCTCCCATTACACCTCGATGAACTGAAGCACTGTCAAAGTGTCTGAAAACCGTCAGAAGTGGATCGTCGTCAGCGCTATCACCTTTCCATATTGCAGATGTGTTCAGGCCATCTGGGTAATGCATGCTATAAAACTGCTGGCGATTCTTATAATAATCAATTGCCAACTTATAGTGCGGGTGTTCAAGAAGAGATTTATATAATTTGTAATCACTTCCCTCTTCCCCTGGCATACGTAAATTGGAGTACTGATGCTTTAGGAAACCAGGATATTTCACTGCCAAATCATACTCAGGGTCCAAAAACATAATCCAGAAATGGTCATTGACAACATTAAGTGCCACTTGTCCCTTACATACTGGGCCCCTGATAAAGGTCATGATGGTATAGTGTGCATTATCAAGCAACCACTGATACCGCGAGCGTTCAGGGATTTGAGCATACGTCTCAAAAGGGTTGGCGCTGATTATCTTATCATACCCAATCAGATGGGGTAATTTATTCCATTGAGGCTTAATAAAAAGTTCTTGAACTCTTTTATACTGTTTTTCACCCATTCCAAAAACCATATGGGTTTTAAAGACAATAGTTGAATAAATCTTTCTGAACCGATAATAAAATTGGTTCGTCCCCGGATCATCGTAGGGCCTGACTGTTGGGATGATATCAATATCCAGACCTGGACCGGTAGTTGACCGAACAAGTTCGTAGAATGCAGCAGTGTCATTATCAAAAGTTATATGGGCAAGAAAGAGATGCTCATAGAGGTAACGTGCCGTCATTTGATGTTTCGGATCAGCCTTATTGAGAAATGTTTCCCATTTTTCAACCATTAACTGGTCCTTGTTAGCTATCGCTTTAAGTTGCTTCTGCTCTGCAGGAGAAGGGCCATAAGCCCCCTGGCTCAGCCACCCTGCGATCATGTTAAACTCCTCCTGTTTGAGCGGTGGAAATCCAAACGGCATTCCTCTATTCGGATGTTTTTTAAGGTAACCATTGAGTTCGCTCTTGTTCTCAGAACAGGTAAGATCCGTTGCTTCAGAGAAGTACTCTCCACTCACCTTCGGGGCCAGCCGCTTATGGTCAAGAATCATAAACATCAAAGAATCGGTGTAATCTTGTGAGCCTTCCTGCTTTACCGTAGAAAAACCCTTTTGACGCCACTCGCCTGCTGAGTGTGCATCAATAAACAGTCGGCTCGGATCCATGGTTTTTAGACGGCCGCCATTGTAAACCTGTTCTTTACTAACCCCCCGTTCTAGACCATCCCAGGAACTGAGCTTGAGCTGACATGGAGAATTGTAACAGGAGTGGCATACCACACATCTCTTAATAAGAACCGGTTCCACATCGGCGAGGTATTCCAACTGACGAGTAGGTGGTTCAAATTGATAGGCAGGGTTTTGCAGTATAGGAGGCTTTGCACAACCCGATAGAAGCAGAAAGATCAGTGGTACTAGGTAAAGTGATATTCTCATTTTTTTCTCCTTTGCCTACCATTTGAATTCAAATATCTCTAATATTATTTCACGCTACTCTTTATATATTCACGCATTTCGGCTGAAAAGTTTTCCTCACCCTCCTGCTGTATTTTTAAATCCACTCGGCTCAACTTTCCCAGATCGGCAGAGGCTAAATCAGATTGTATTACTCCACGATCATAGAACAGTTCATCAACATGACCACTTGCGATAAATCTCCAATCCAAGGGAGGAGCATCTTCCCAGGTCGCATTTGCGTGTATCTGGATTGTGGTGGTGCAGTTGTGGGTAAGGGCGTTATAGAATTCCGGTTTATGTACCAGACTGTTCAATTTGTCTAAATAGTCCTTTAACAGTGCCAGCCCACGCTTTTATCACAATAATTTTCGCAGCTATTTTCCAGTGACTACATTTGACCTGCATGTTCTACCTTATTGATATTCTATTATATCTGAGTTATTCTAAAAGATGACATGACTAACTCCGGTCTTCAGATTGTAGCTTTTTCATGAGCTCTTCCCTGTGTTCGTTTACTATTTCATGTATCCTCGTTTCATAATCACTTGGAAAACGATATCCCTCCGAACCATCTTCATACACATGCTTTTCCAAACCTCTCGCAAGAGGATCTGAATTAAATAATAGCAGCATCAACACATCTGAGCTCACCCATGGGTTGTTATACCATGAATCATGGGCGCCACCGATATGAAGGGCCTCGGATCCACCTATATCAAGCAAATCTAACTGAGGAGTCTTGGACGCCTCAACAAGGATATTCAATTCTTCCTCTGTCACCTCTGAGACATCAGGTCTTCCGAGCCTTGACATTCCATTTTGAAAGGCTGACAACCTGAGCACTGAATCATTTTTATTAATGTTAACTGTTGTACGCTCTACAATATCTTTAAACTTTATGTACCGCTGAGCAAAGGGTTTAAACGCTGTGTCAGGGGCAGCAAAATAGACCTCACCAATACGCAGTTTTTTCTTTAGTTCTTCTTTAGAGAGATCTGGATACACTTCTTCAAAGTATGCAAGTCCTGGTGCGACAACCTGGGCTCCTGCGCTATAGGCCAAAATATTTATATGTTTTGCTTTTGTGTGGGTTGCGAGTAACTCAAGGAGCCTTGCAAAGGCAGGTACAGTCTTCTTTGCGTGCATAACATCAGTTTTATACTTGAGAAGACTTTCAGCAGAAGGCCAGGAAAAAGTTAAGACCAGAGAATTGTGACCACTAAAGTGATGAAATTGCGCACCTTGTGCTGTGGCACGGTAGAAATTACTGTTCGCGCCATGGGCATAAATGAGAAGATCTTTATCAATACGTTTATCGAGAATTTCATTTATGCGCAGGAAAAACCCATCACCTTGCTCAGATGTTTTCGTAAGATCGTCTTTAATATCATAAGTGAGAACTTCACGGGCATATACTCGGGTCAAAAGGAGATCTCTACTCCGTTTACGTCTTAGGGATTCTTCATATATTTCATCCCAGGACATTCTCTCTTTTCCGACTCGGTGTGCCACAAAACCAATTTTAAGTGTCTCGGATGGAAAGATAGTATAATGATCCGACTTATTGTTCGTATCCACAGGCTGACGATTGGTGGCATAGAGGGTGTAGAGTAGATTTTCATCCGTACTCCCCTCAGACAGATCAAACAACACCCCGTCGGGTTGGATGCCTATCGGAGAAGGCATCAAGTACACCTTTGGCTGACACCCGGCTAAAAAAAGAATAAAAGACAAGATTCCAGTGTAGTAGAGTGTTTTGTGTTGAAGCATTTTCGTATCCCCAATCTATTCAATTACGCCTCAAGTATGTTCTGCAACCGCCTTCTCACTTGCGTATAAATTAGCGGCATAGACATGGCGGGTATTAACAGTAGTAGGCCGGTCAAACTAAGAGCGATAGTTTTTTCAAGTGAACCAACGTGTCGCAACGCGGACATCGAGCGCGTCTTCCTACTGCACCGCCAGACCGTTCATGAGAAAATCACCACCATGATAGACGAATATATTTGATATTATTTGGGTTTCTGATGTCACAACCTACCCTTTAAATACGGATGAATGTCTGAGAATGTATTTTTGTACAAAAAATTTATTTTCGGACAGGTTCCAAGGTAAGGTGTTGTCACATTAGGTTAGAAATTGAATCTTAGACCACCTGCAAAACCACTGAAATTAAGGTCGTCAAAAACATCACTATCATCAAAATCCCAGCTAAGGTAACGATACGCTACGAGAACATCGAATCTGTTAAATCGATATCCTAGACCGCCGTAAACCTGCCAGGTGAATTTGGAATCACCGGCCCCGATATCTGCGGTGAAGGGAATAAACCAATTTTCATTCAAAAACATATCACCCTTAGCACCGATAATGCCATCCCAGTTACTACCTGAATCAGAGGTGGACATTCTAAAACTCGAAGCAGTCTGATCGGCATTACGCAGATCAATGTCAGTACTAAGGTCAAGATAGCGGACACCGGCAATAACACTAATGTTTGTTTCTCCTGTGGCATAAACTTGGTAGCCAGCAGTCGGAGTAACAATCCATCCAGTAAGACTTACATCCCCATTTACGCCCTCTCCATCGATTGTAACATTATTGTTGTCACTGACATCGAGGTAAACGGTATCAACAAGAAATGACCATTTGTCTTTGCTGACTCCAAAAGCACCCATGAACCCCATATTCAGGTCATCTATAAGATCTCCGATATCAATATCAACATCGCTTCCTGAAACAGTATCCCCATTCACCGATGCTCCCCAAAAATATGCTTCCGCCATAAACAGCCAATCATTAGACTCCGCTGCCTGTAACTGCGACATAGTAGACAAAAGTGTGATAAGAGCTAGACACAGAGGCTTGCACGCCCCCTGAACCAATGCTAAGAGTGGCACCTTTTTTTTCAATGATGTATTTTTATTGATATTCATTTACTCCCCCTTTTTCATTCTTTTGTGATTTCAAGATGCCTGGGTATAGAACCCGGATCGTCATACATCCTAACCCTGACAAACTGAACGGAGTGAAAGCTTTCTCGATATAAGACACTAAAAGCTCAATCTCACACGAAGTCCAAAAATTGCAATCGTATCTTCCTCTGGGTTTTCTGCGGGGTTAAACAACAATTGCACATCCGGAGTAATCGTGACTATTGTAAACAACTGAAGGCGATAAAAGAGTTCTACTGTATACTGGTCATTGGCCCCTGCCCCAAATAACGCTTCAGAGGGCCTGCCCCAGTTAAGCCCAATTCCAATCATATTTTTATCTTTGCGGATGTGATAACCGGTGCCGATACTCAGCGAATTCTCCCATAATGCACCACCATCTTCCGCATAGCCCGCTCGTAAAAAAGGTTCCCAAGTGTCCTCTATCAGGCTGCTGACAGAAACGGCCATCCCCCAGCCGTCGTCTACTCCTGATTCCACCCGTTCATCGGCATGCCAGACGGTAAAATGTACATTATCGGAAAAGCCCTGCTTAATTGAGGGAACCCAGCCTATTTCAAGGTGAGTAAAGTATTCCCCCTGATCAAAAAAAGACTCAAAACCATTACCAGGATCAGTGGGGTCGCCGTTTGCGTCGGCGATGCCACCAAGTAAATAGACATGGTCAGTCACCAGCACCCGGGCAGCGGCAGCCAGCCCCTGGTTTGGTGCCGGTATCGTCGGATCGGTTGAAAAGGCGAGATTACTGAAATCACTCCAGGGATCGACAAGGCCATAAACATCTACATAGTCGGTGACATCAATAAATCCCCCAACAAAGGCCAGGCGGTTATCCAGAAGCTGCTGATCCCAAAAAAAATTGGTCAATGCCCAGCCAATATCGGAAAAAGGAACTGCCGTCAGCCCAGCATAACCGGTTTGAGAGCCAAGATCCTGAGGGATTATTTCGGTCCCGAGCTTATGACGATTCTCCACTTTATACACAAGGGTGCCAGTATTTTTGCTGCCCTTTCCAACCAACAGCCACCGACCAAACATGCGTAGAACACCTCCTGAAGCAGTTTTTTCACCAAGGCTTGCGGTAGCCGCCTGATACAAGGCGTTGTAATCAAAACCAAAGGAGAGTCCATAGTCTTCAGCAATCTTTTTTTTAAAGTCAAAATATGGCGAGAAAGTTGGTGTTTCTGAATGTATCGCCAACTTTGCTTTTTGGTCTTTTTTAAAAGAACCACCAACACTGCTCGGCCCACCAAAAGGTGTACTCCAGATATCCTCTTCAGCCGTTAGAGGCCTGACAATATCAGTAGTATGTTGGCTGTTTTGCGCACAAACTGCCGTATCAAACCCAATATCTACGAACAGGGCCGTAATGCAAAAGACAAGAGCCGACGAATATCTGTTCATGAGCTGTACCCTCGTTGCTCTGGTTTTCCGCAAGGAAGCAATACAAAATTCATCAACGAACCGTATAACCCCGCCCAGACAAACAGGCTCCATATGCTTTATCGTAGTCCTGCAGCAGTCCCTGTTGTTCAGCATGAGCGTTCGCGGTTACCTGATGCTGCATTTCAAGATCACGTCGCCCCCTCAGACCGCTGCCTACTCCGGCAACTACTGCGCCAATAGCGGCTCCTTTGCCTGCATCACCGGCAACTGCTCCTACGGCTAATCCGAGCAACCCACCTCGGGCGGCCCCTCCAAGCGCTGTATGGTGCCGCTGATAAACTTCCCCACTACTTGCCTGGGCAGCCAACTCCGCAGGATCGACACCCGAATTTTGTACCGCCCATTGATGGCATTCACCCTCATCTTTATTTTGTTGGACCTGATCCTGGTCTTTTGCTGGATATACCATTGCTCCTGAATGAGCATTACTTGCAACGATTACCAAAGCCAGCAGTCCTCCAGCCCATACAAAGGCAAGATTTTTTATTCTGGTCATACTGGTTCTCCTCAGCAGTCACTTGAAAACTAATTGCTATAGTTCGAGATTTGTGGAAAAACTGTCAGCACACATGGAAATGTGCTGACATTTTTTCATATGTATTTTTTTTCCACCTTCAAGTGCCAGTTTCAGCTTGATACCGGCCTTTTTTTGGAGCTTTGGCTTCGATTATGTCCACCACCCCTAAAGGGTATTTTTATAGACGATGCCATCCTTCATGATCAGTTTGAAATTGTTTTCGTAATCCAGCATGACCTTTATATCTTCGAGGGGATCACCATCAACTATCAACAAATCGGCATATGCTCCCGCTTCGACGACACCGAGCTTTGCTCCGGGATAAGGGTGTTTCAGGTTGGAGAGGGCCAGCAGCTCTCCATTGGCGCTGGTGACCTGCTTCAGTTGTTCCGCGTTCGAGTAGTACTCGGCACGGGTCTTGAACTCGAGATTGGTGTTGTCGTAGGCTGCTCTCATACCGAACATATCAGTTCCCCAGGCTACCTTGGCGCCGTATTGCTTCGCCCACTTGAAGCAGTTCACCGATCCGTCCATTGCCTGGACCATTTTTGCACTCTGGATAGGGTCAGCAAACACCGGGTTGCCGTCGTTAGCTTCCTTTGAGACGATGTAGGACTGGGGGACGATCCATGCCCCCTTGTCGACCAGTTTTTTCACGGTTTCTTCCTTGATCAGCAGGCCGTGCTCGATTGTTTTGACGCCGCAATCGAGTGCGACATTGATCCCCTCATCAGTATGAACATGTGCAGCGACATACGTGCCATAGCGTGTCGCCTCGTCAACGGCCGCTGAGACTTCTTCCGGCGTGTACTGCACGGAGTATAACGGGTCAGTCAGACTGGTGACACCACCGCCTGTGCAGATCTTGATCTGCGATACTTGTGACGCCAATGCTTCACGACAGGCCTTCTGCACCTCGGCAACACCATCAGCCAGGACGAAATACCCTAGATCTGTCAATCTGAAATGTTCACCCACGAAGTACTTCGAGTAGGCATTCGGATTTCGCATATCACCATGGCCACCGGTTTGCGCAAGTCCCATGCCGCTAGAGAAAATTCTCGGTCCCTTGGCCAAACCCTGGTCAATGGCTTTTTTCAAGCCGAGCGTCGGGCCACCTACGTCGCGAACCGTCGTGAAACCACGCATCAGGTAACGTTCCGCTTCGTTGGTCATGACGGCACCGATATAGTCCCAGGAATAGAGGTTCACGAGGTGCGGCGGGGGTTGGCACAAGGCCAGGTGGGTATGGACGTCACTGAGCCCTGGCATCAGGGTGCCTCCACTTCCATCGATGACTGCATCGAAGGAGTCCTCCTTACCACCTGCAGCAATTAATCCTTTGATTTTGTTGTCCTCTAGGATGACATCCTGGCCGGTAATTAACGTGTCTGACGTACCATCAAAGATATTAACGTTCTTGATAAGAGTTGTTTTTTCCGCTGTTCCCATTGTAATTCCTCCAATTTTTCATGTTTGTTTTACCAAACCACACTTTCTGATTTGAGTTTTCCACCTTGGCTACAATTTTTTCTTTTCCCTTGATCTTTCGTTTGCCTGCTCCGTAAATATTAGGTCAAACCACTTGAATCGTTGATATTTATTAACTGTAAATATTAAAATACGGACGATGAGCAACCTGCTCCTAACTGACATTCTTATCAAAGTGAACGTCGAGTTGAGGGAAAGCAATCTTGATACCGCCCTCTTTGAGCCCCCACCAGATCGCTTCGTTGAGATCCGATTTCACAGGTCCTGCCAGCCATGGATTTTCAATCCAGACACTTATTTTGTAATTTACTGAACTCTCACCAAAGTCAGTGAGTAAGATCTCAGGGGCATGTTGATCTGAAAGACCCTCAAAATTATCGCATACCGTTTCAAGTACCTGCCGAACCTTTCGTAAATCGGAGAAATAACTCACGCCAATAAACGTCCAAACCCGGCAAATTGAATCCCGGAACGTGTAATTTGCCACTTTTTCCTGCACCAGGTGAGAGTTGGGTATCAGGATGTCTTTTTCATCTTTTGACCTGGCTATGGTATCGCGAAAGCCGATTTTCTTGACTCGAATCATGGCCCCTCCAATCTCAAGAACATCTCCTGCTTTGATGGTCTGTTCAACCCTCAGCATCATGCCGGAAACGTAGTTCTCAGCAAGATTTTTCATGGCAAAAGCGAGGGCCACTGCGAAAAGACCGCTTGTGGTAAACACGGAAGATAAGTTGATACCGAGAATATGAATAGCCAGGAGAATTCCAGGAACCATCACGACAAAACGTGTTATATTGCAGTAAGTTTGAACAGCAGATTCATCATATTGTTCTTCGTGACTTAAATGACGAGCAACTATCTTTTGTAACATGCGGGAAAGTATCAAGAACGCTATCAGCACAAGCAAAGCATGAGTCCACTTGTTTGCTAAAACTCCATTGAGCAAAACTAAAGATTCTGATGCTGGTGAGAACCAATTGCTGAGTGCCTTCATCTACTCTCCGTAATCATTTGAATGATTTGTTTTTTTTCAGATTAATATTACGCAAAGAGTTTCTCGAAAAAGTTAAAGCGTTACCTTAGGCCGAACTATTGTATTACCCACCAGCAAACCCGCAGCAATGGTGAGAGCGACCACGAACATCTGAACGAGCTGCTGTTCACCTGTTCCGGTTTGACCGACAGCAATGGCAGCAAGCCCCCTGAATCCTATGCTTCCGCTGACAAGCAAGACTATAGCCGGCAGCAAAACAATGGAGGTGGGCCGTTTAAAATTTGCAGCCCAGATGTTTGCGAAAACAACCGTTATTGTTGTACCAACCAGATTTCCAAGGTTTGCACCTGCCAGGGCACTACCGAGCAAAACCCCACCATAGGCAATAAAGCAACCCAGACTTGCCCAGATAAAATCTTTAGGAGAAGTCTGGAATACCGTGCAGAGCCCGATGATCAAAATCGGCACCCCAATCCACAGCCAGCTTGGACTGACTGATACAGCATTGGCCATTTGCATTGTAAAACCTAACTTTATGAGTCCAACTCCAAGCCAGGCGCCGACAAATTGTTTGACGAGATAGACAAGTCCGTTCATCAGATTCACGGTACCTGAGACGACGTGTCCACTTGTCAACTCGATAATTCCAACACTGATCGAATAGCCTGGAATCAGAACAAGAATTGCCGACAATGTAACCAGGACAACATTCAGCTCCGGCACCAACACTTTTGTCATGGTCGCCATAACTCCAGCGATAAAAGCACTGGACAAGGGGAGCCATTCATTTGCCCGCGCGCCGAAGCGGCCGACCAAGAGGACGATGGTGTACACAACAAGACTGAAGATTGCAGAGAACAATATGTCCCACCAGCTGCCGGACAACAGCACAGCAAAACCGGATCCAATGAAGACATAACTTATGGCGTTGGCCAAAAGGCCCCAGGGATGTGGTGTTTTGTCGATCTCTTCCAAGCGAGACAAGGCGTCTTTAATTGTCGTGTGACCTGCGATAACATCATCAACAAGTTTTCCGACTCGGGTCAGTTTGGCGAGGTCGAGACCTGTGCCGGGCATGTTTGCTAAATGCGTTCGCTGCCACAGATCACCTTCTTTAGAAAAAGCAAAAAACAGCTCCCGCGGTGTGGACTTGAACACCCCATGATATCCAAGAGCTTCTGTCAAACGATGTAGGTAGGACTCAAGTCTAATTGCATTTGGCCCATAGCCATGCACGGTCGTGCCGAGTTTTATGATGAAACTGCAGGCTTCATCAAAAGCGATCTCTTGTATATCTTTATCTGAATTCACCATGCAACCTCTCGAATCAATCGGTTAATTGAATGTATATGTGCGCTGTCTGAAAGACTTTCAAATACCGAAACTCAGCACAATACAGAACTGCAGTATTCAGAATTCCTGAGTTTGACTGTAACTGTTGTAATCTTACTTTTTTTAAGGAGAGAGTGGAATCGCCTGAAGGGGGGAAACTTCGCTTCACCCGAAAGAGGGAGATAGAAATATCTCCATAATATTCCGGTTTATTTATTGAAGAAGTTACTACCTGGCTTGATGATGCGGTTTTATTTTCAAGGGTGCAGGGAGCAAACTTGTGTCATGCCTCGACTTATCACGCAATGGTCTTTACGGCACAACATTATCATTTTGGCAACCGTTTGCTGAACTCCGATTGGGCCGCTTCAGGGTATGGCGTTATATACATGCCGGTGGAGTCCATCATGGTCTCCATGGTCATGATGGTGTTATCAGGAACACCTGCATCACGAGGCCCTTTTCGGACGCTGTACATATTCATTGCCGGCAATGCATTCAGATACACCGAGACCGCACGGGAGAAGTCCAGGTTATCCCAGAGCTTGTCCATGGTCGCCTGATCGGGCATGCCGTTTTTGAAGTTCAGGGTGCCGATACGAGTTTTCACCTGGTCCGGCGTGGTAATCTCTTCCGGGATGGGGGTGGTCATTTTCATCTTGGGCGATTTTGCCCAGGATGTTTCCACAAGGCTTGATACCATCAATCCAGCCAGTGCCAGGGTAATAAGTTTTTTTGTTTTCACATTCAATCTCCTTTGCCATTCAGGGCCAGGGGGGGGGCGGAGAATTCCGCCCCCCCCCGCGATTATTCAATATCTATTTCACCAATTCGATATCCGGCATTGTCCATGACTTGTCCCAGAACTTTTCTGTGCCGCCATAAACACGAAGCACAGGGAAGGGTTTTTTACCCGCAGTTGGTATCCAGTTGCTCTCCTGTCCTTTTGGTGATTCAGGTCCAAAATAAAGGGTGATGCTGCCATCCTTATTTTTCTTCATGGTTTTCATATCAATTGCCGATGACAGTCCTATACGGCCTTCAGGTGTGTAGATAAAAGCCCAGGTTTCTAAATCGTAGATGATCAGCGACCAGAACTCCTTAATCGGTGCATTTGGTGGCATGGTGAAAGAGTAAGTTTTACCTGCCTCAAGTTCATTTCCATCTGCATCAGCTAAAGCAAACAGGTATTGTGTCGCTGGCTGCGGCCCCACTTTTTTGGGGTAGTAGGTACCGATAAAATAGCGATCTGCACGGGTGTCAATATCGATTAAGTTGTCGTACACCCAACTGAACGCACTATTCTCGTCGGCAAATAAACCATTGCTCCAATGTTTTCCTTCCCACCATGTTCTGGAGGCATCCATTGGGTGGAGGATTCGTTGCTGCATATAGTAGTAGGCATCGATCACTGCCTGACACATGGCCTTTTTCGTCTTCTCATCCGGGTTGTAGGGCTTGCCTTTCTCGATTCCGAGTGAGGCCAGCATACCCATCATCACCTTGTCCTGCTCTTTAGCATTCTCGAGGCTGAAGATAGCGTGTACGTCCTCGAACCAGCGCTCATCAAAGTAAGGCAGTGTTGGATACCTCATATCGAGCGGATCGATGATTTGCGTAGGCTTCGGATTCGGCAACTCGGAGAGGTAATACATTTTCAATGTCTTGGCATAGGCATAGGCATAGGCATCTGCTGTGGTTGCGGTCGCGCTCTTGATGGAGCGGAATCCGAAGGTGACCCGATAACTTGGGCTTTTTACTTCGATGTACCCGGCAGGAACCTCATCACTGTATCCCGGAGGCGTCAGCAGGATCTTGCCGCCTTTGCCCTTGTCAACGCCTGAGTGTCCGACATCCGCAATTGAAAGTTGCCAGTGATCGACGATCTGCCCGTAAAAACTTGCTTTGTCCGTTGCTGCGGGAATGTCTACCACCACAGGCCCCTTGCTCAAATCAGTCTGCGAGAACAGATAAGGGGTCACATTGTTCGCCGTCAGCAATTCCGCATTGGGCTTCGCCGGCCCCGACCAAGCCAGAACCGTGTTGTTCCCCGCGCCGATCGCTTTCGCACCTTTGAACCATCCGTAAACTGCCACCGCCGGCATAGACCAGATCACGGCCTCGAAGGCGCGCTGGTATTTCACCTGGTAATCCAGGTCTTTTACGGACACCTTAGAACCCACCGGTGGTTTACCGCCAATCGGATCGGTAGGCATCGTAGCTGCCATACTGATGCAAGGTATCAACAAACCAGCCACCAGAAGCATGAGTGTTTTTTTAATCTTATAAGTTTGTTTCATATTCGTTATCCTTTGTATTCAGGGCCAGGGGCGGCGGAGATTTCCGCCCCCCGCGATTAATCAATATCTATTTCACCAGCAACGGTCTTGGCATCTTGTATGAGCCGTCGACGAGTGACATTTTGGGCCCGTAAAAACGTGCCGCAAACCGGAAACTGCCTTCCGGCGCCGGCAGCCAGTTTTTCAGTTGGTTCGGGTCACTAGGTTTGTCTTTCTGCAAGTAGATCACAAGTTTGCCGTCTGCAACGTAGAGCTGCTTCTGGTCGATCATGAAGCTGTTAATTGTGTAACGATCGATTGGATTTCGAACAAAGTAGCCGTCCTTATTGTAGATCGGGATGGACCAGAACTGGGTGACCGGCGGCAGATCGTTCATGTCGAAGGTCATGGTGTACTTGTTCTTGCCATCGAGCGGTTTGTCGTCGTTGTCGGTAAACAGAAACGCCGCACCATGAGAGACGTTTTTATCAGGCCCCGCCCATCCGGCATCCGCCATGACCGACCGGCTCAGGTAGTCGGTTTCAAACCCTCCTGCATTCTGCACCACCATCCAGCCGTTCATTGACAACAGGCTGGTCTTGAAGGTTTTCTTGACTGTGTCGTACCCCTTTTTAAACCCTTGCTCCATGGCCGTCTGTGTGCCCTTGTCCAGATCGGACCATTTAAAATTCTTGCCGGGGCCGATATTAATGGTTGCGAGCTGAACCAGCATGTCAGCCTCTTTTTTTGAGTCCTTCATCAAGGTCATGCTGGGGTCGTTCAGAATCATGTGAAGAATTGAGAAAAAGTCCTCGGCAGTCTCCGTGTCCACCTGTCCCTTGACTATTTTTGGCATGCGCGGGTACTTTTTGAATGTACCGGGAACCACGCCAACCTTGGACTGGGAAACGCCCTTTTTGCCGTTAGCCACCCACTTGCTTAATGGCGTGATGCTGATCTGATCCTGGTAGGCGTTGATCTGAGATATGTCTTTATCCGAGCCAGTGAGCACCGCTATCCGCGTCAAGGCATAGCTTGTCTTGCTCGGCGCATGAATCATTTCGGTGGTGGCGAACTCGGCCGGTATTTTGCCTTTAAAGTCGTTGGGAACGATGATGTAGGAACGCGCTTCGGTGCCATTGAACTGATTTCCTGCCATCAGGTAGAAGATGCCGTACTGGTCCATGATCTGCAGACTGAAATAACGGTCAGTGATCGCCGGCATCTCGATGATCACAGGCTCTTTCTGCATATCGAGGAAGCCGGTGCCATACAACGTTGTGGCATTTGGTGTGACAACCGGGAAATCAGGCGTTATTTTTTCCCTGACGTTGTAAAACCGATTAACGCCTACATAGGACTGGTTGTCCTTACTGCTATCCTGAGTATAGGTATATCGTTGTCCGAAATAGATGACCTGCTGCAAACCATACGTATAGGCTTTTTCAGCAATCTGTTGAGCCTCGGCAGGGGTGACTTTTGCTGATGCTGTAGAAGCAGCAAAAAGCAGCAACGCAGCCATCAGGGCCAATATCCCCGTGTTAATTTTATAAGCTTTCATTTTTTCTCTCCTGGAATTTAGTTAACTGGCTTTGCCGCAGGGAACTTCCAGCTGCCATCCATAATTTCTTTATGCGGCTGATAGAGCCGTACAAGGTAGTTCCAGCCGTCCATGATCGGCAGGAAGTTGGGTTGCTTGGGGTCGCCGCCGAAATGGATGGTCATGCTGCCGTCCGAATTTTTCTTACCAGTGACATTGTTCACTGAGTAGGCGTTGTACTGGTTCTTCTGAAAATACCCTTCCTTGTTATACAGGCTGATAGACCAGAAGCCGTCCACCGGTACATCTTTCACATTGATCGTGTAAGCTGTCTTTCCATCATTTTTCTCAGGAGTGACGCCCGCATACATGGCATCTTTTTGCGGATTTCCGCCCCAGCCGGTGGCACTGGCAAAGAGAAATTTCACCGGATTGACTTCGTCCTTGCTACCGAACGCACCATCGTAGTTTTCCATGGTTGCGGAGAGCACTTTCAAAGCAGCGCGTACCTTGTCCTGCGACGCTGTGTCCCAGTTGGGAATCTCAAATGTGCCAACTGACTCCTGCTCCACCGTAGTCTGCTGTTGGATTGCATTCACCTTCTCGATATCTTCAGGATCCTCAGCATCAACCAGTGTTCTGACAACCACGAACACATAACGGGTGCCCATCTTCTCCTGGGTCAAGGTATAGGTGCCCGGCTTATAGACAACCATCGGGGTATATTGATCCTCGTTGACCACCTGCATGGATTGGAACCGTTTGCCGGTATCGGGCTTGGTGATGGTAACCGGTGTGGTCAGATCAAAGACACCAAGCGAATAGATGGTATCCCGGTTCATGCGAACCACCTTTTGCTGATCAATGGGCGTAGGTTTTGGGATATGCAGGAATTTGCCGAAACCACCCATGTCAACGTAACTCTTGAGCATCTTGTCGCTTTCGGCACGGACAAAATTCTTCCAGGTCACGGGGACAGTTTTTACAGTGCTTAAAGAAGTAATAGTTTTATCCACGTGAGTCTGATTCGCTCCTGCCGTGGTTATCAGAGTGGTTACCATTAATGCGGCCAATACCAGTTTTATCAGTTTGCATGTTTTCATTTTCTTGCCCTCATTAAGACTTTTAAGTGTTTAATAATTCCAATTGACCTTTTTTTAGTTAGGCGTGTTGTAAGAGTCACAGATGAATTCAGCCGACAAAATAAATATTTTTCCCATTCCCAATCTCATGCTTTTTGGTGCCTTTGATTGTGTTACTATTGTCGGCCTGTAGTTGATTTATTATCGTTATATTCCCTGAACGCCTCTATCGCTGAGATCATAGTTGGATAATCGAAGCGGCCCTCAGCTTCATATCGTTTTCTGGTCCAGGCAGATTTGAAAAACCTCGACAAATCATGCCTGAGGCCTGCGAAAATCATTTGTATTCCTGTTGCTTGAAATTCTTCACGAAGTTCATCTATCTTACTCACCGCAGTTGCATCAATGACGTTGAAGTTGCTCGCATCCACGACAACCCATTCAACCTTGCTCTGGTTGAGGCTGACCTGCTTCAGGAGACCATCTCGAAATGCGTCAACGTTAAAAAAAACAAGACTGGAATCAAACCGATACAACAACAGACCAGGAATTGTTTCGGTATTGGGATGGATCGTGACGCTGTGAAAACCCTCCTGGTCTGGAATCTTACCCAACACTTCTTCTGTAGGATGAGAAGCCACACTCAACAGCCACATCAGAGATAAAATGATGGCCAACAGGATACCGGGGAGCATACCGAAGACTAAGACGCCGATTGTGGTCGATAGACAGAGGGCAAGCTCGCGGCGGCTGATTGCAGAAAGATCCCTAAGCGCTGCAAAGTCTAAAAGACCAGAGGAGGCCACAATGATTACGGCGGCAAGAACGGTTACTGGCACAAAAGCAAGCGGTGCGGTGAAAAAAAGCAGCACCAAAAACATGACTGCAGCGGCGACGATCCCGACCAGCTGGCTCTTACCGCCCATGGCGTCGTTGACAGCCGTGCGCGATCCTGTCCCGGTTACCGGAAAACCCTGCCCTATTCCAGAGGCAATATTACAGGCGCCGAAGGCAATCAATTC
Organism: Desulforhopalus glucosivorans; assembly: GCF_054397165.1. NCBI lineage: Bacteria > Pseudomonadati > Thermodesulfobacteriota > Desulfobulbia > Desulfobulbales > Desulfocapsaceae > Desulforhopalus > Desulforhopalus glucosivorans. The sequence goes on along the minus strand of NZ_AP044854.1, from coordinate 3,589,352 downwards.
CTGATTGGCATCAACATCGTAGTGATTACGTCGGGCGAAGCTCTTTACCGTCAACATACCGCTTGTGAAGCTCATCAGGACAACGCCTGCGGCATCACGCAGAAGAGAAGGGCTACTCAGCACCTCCAGCGATGGTAAATGGAATTGAGGGAGCCCACCAGGTACCTGACCGAGTACCGCAACGCCCAGATCCTGGAGGTGTAAAGTGGCCACCGCAATACCGCCGGCGGCAGATACAATCAACGCGCCGGGAAGACTTGGGGTTAGACGACGAAGCACAAGCAATACAACAATCATGCTGACGCCGAGAATGAGGGTCGGCAGATGAACCTGGCCTATCCGATTTGCGAGCTGCGCTACTTTAGGGAAAAAACCACTGGCCTCCACGGGGATCCCGAGCAGCTTGGGCAACTGACCGACCATAATGATAAGAGAGGCCCCAGTGAGATATCCCGTAAGAATCGGCTGCGACAAAAAGTTAGCGATAAAGCCGAGACGAAAAAATCCGGCGACAACCAGAAATACACCTGTCAGCAGCGTCATTGCGACCATAAGCGAAAGGTAGCGGGTCGGGTCTCCACCAGCAAGCAGAGCCAGGCTTGATGCAACCAGAAGGCACAATGGCCCATCAGGTCCAACCATCAGCTGTCTTGAAGAACCAAACAGCGCGTACGCCAGCAGGGGAAAGATTGCCGAATAGATTCCATATACCGCAGGAACACCAACCAGATCTGAATAGGCAACACCTACGGGAAGGGCAACGGCGGCCACCGACAGGCCAGCAGCCACATCGCTGCCCAGCCAGGAAGGTTGGTACCGTGAGAGAGCTTTTATTCCCGGTACAAAACGACAGACCTTCTGCCATATTCCTTCTGAAGGACCTGTTTGTTGCTGACCGTTCATATCATTTACCTTTATCTTTTATTTCGGAAACAGAAAAATGCAGGTTAACTGCATGTTCCAGTCAGAAGCATCGTCTGGTCTCACAGCATTGTAAAACGCTTTCACTTGCATATTCACTGGCTGATTACCGATTTTAAACACCCTGCCGATACCGCCACCAAAGGGAACAGTCCAGGTATCATCACTGTCTTCCGCTTCCCAATTGGCTGTGATAGTTGGTGACATAGACAGGAACCAACCATCATCCAAGTTGTAATTGATAAAATATTGACTAGAAAACATGTTGACATCCTGGGCGTCGTCATACCCATCGCCAACGCTCCAGACATTTGAAACCAGCGCACCAAAGACCCAGTGTCCAGGCATGGTAAGGCCAACAGCGTTGGCACCGAGTGACCATTGATTCGTGGTGAGTCGATCCATACCTGTTGGCATCATCAACATCGGTCCCACACCCCAGATAAATTTCCCTGTTTCTTTGGCGAAAAAAAGGATTGGTACGTAATGTCTCCCAGGCCAAAAACGCTCCCCTCATCCTGGTAAAATTCATCCTGATAGACAACCGGTGCAATAACCCGATTAATCAGGTTCCAGTTTTCACCAAAACTCATGGGAATAACCGGTTTAATATTGAGAGTCATTGCATAGGCATCTTCCGGCCCGTTATTCAGTGTATTGTTCATTTCAAACGGTACGCTGATGAGTGTACTTACCGGGTTTTGAGATTGTTTGGCTAAATCCTTTACATTGTCAGCCGCATAACTTATTGATGAACATCCAACGAATAAAATTAAAGCACACAACGTAATGGAGAGGGATGTATTGTTCATATTTCCACTCCTTGCACATTTTTTCGAGTAATGGACAGATGGGAATAATTATTCAGCGTCCGGCGAATCGATTGTTAAATACAATATTGGAAACGTTGCTCGTACAGACCGTTAAGATCCATCAGAGGCTTAGATTGATCCTTGATTATACCAACCAATTCTTTTTCTGAAATGTGTTGGCATAATCAATATTGGCCTCACTTATTTTAGGCTGATGGTTACCTTTTCGATTTTGCCGCTGTACTTGCTGCTGGAGCGTGTGTAGTCCTCAGAAACGGGCGTTTCGGCATCAATGCCTACACCTGCCGTCTCGTCGGCCGAAAAAACCGCAAATTCGGTCTTCTCGACCTTGGTGGAACCCACCGATTTATCGTTAATGTAAATCGTTGCGGTCCCTCCTGATCCAGGCTTTCCACCATCATAGACAAAATCCATCTTCACGGTGGACTTGCCCTTGGGGAGCTTGATGCTCGAGGTGGCGGTGAAACGATCAATTCCCAGGTAGTTATACATGAATATCGGTGTACCGTCTTTGACGTAGAGGCTCCAACCGCCGAAGCGACCACCCTGGGCAACGATGACACCGTTCACAGGCTTATCACTACTTTCAAGGTCTGCAACAATCTCAAAAGAACTGTTTTTTATGTTGATAAAATCGTTCTCAAGCAGATCATGCATGCCTTCGTATAAAGTCAGGCTCTTTCGTCCGAACATCAAATCCGGTCTTCCTGCAATCTTGGGATTAAAGAGCTCCTGTCGTCGATCGTCCAGAGGAAGCACCTTATATTTGACAGCCTCACCGATAAACACATCTTGTAACTTGCTAAGGATCTCTGGATGTTCTTTGGCGAGATCCGTGGACATGCTGAAATCTTTCTTGACGTGGTAGAGCTCCCAGGTGTCCTCGGTGAACTTGTTCTCCACCTTGCCCCACGGTTTGATATGGACGGTACCGGCAAACCAACCGTCGAAGTAAATGCCACGGTTTCCAAACATCTCGAAATACTGTATTTGATGGCGCCCCGGAGCCTTTGGATGGTCCCATGAATAAACCATGCTCACACCTTCGATGGGACGCTGAGGCGTACCATTGACAATCCGCGGTTGTGGTAAACCGGCGGCCTCAAGGATGGTCGGCACGACGTCTATCACATGGTGCCACTGACTGCGCAACTCTCCGTTGGCCTTGATCCGGTTTGGCCAGTGGGTGATCATACCGTTGCGGGTACCACCGTAATTAGAAGCGACCTGCTTCGTCCAGGTGAACGGCGCATCAAAAGCGACTGCCCAGCCTGCCGCCATATGTGGATAGGTGGATGGGCCTCCCCAGCTATCATAGTGCTGCATCATAAAATCAATGTCCGATCCCTTCGGCTCGTTATTGAAGTAGGTCATTTCGTTGTACAGCCCGTTCATAAGACCTTCTGCACTGGTTCCATTATCGCCGGCGATATATATGATGAGGGTGTTATCAAGCTCCCCCATATCCTCGATTGCCTTGATGACACGGCCTGTTTCATGGTCGGTCATATCAAGATAGGCCGCAAAAACCTCAGCCTGGCGTGCAAAAAGTTTTCTTTCCTTATCCGAAAGATCTGCCCAGTCCTTGATGTCTTGCGGTTTGTCCGCCAACTTGGTATCAGCAGGGATGACTCCGAGATCCTTCTGTTTTGCATAGATCCGCTGGCGAATAACGTCCCAGCCTTCATCAAAGCGCCCTTTCTGTTTGTCGATATAGGATTGTGGTACATGGTGTGGAGCGTGGACTGCCCCTGGCGCGAAGTAGACAAAGAATGGCTTATCCGGAGTAAGTGCCTGCTGGAAGCGCATCCAATTGATGGACTGGGTGGCCATGTCGTTCATAAAATGGTACTTGGGATCATCCGGGGTCTCAACGCGATTCTGATTATGATAAACGGCGGGTGCCCACTGGTTAGTTTCACCACCAAGGAAACCATAAAATTCGTCAAAGCCCTGATAATTCGGCCAGCGAGTGAAAGGACCAGAAGGGCTGATTTCCCATACGGCTGTTTCATGCCATTTGCCGTATGCTGCGGTGCTATACCCGTTTAGCCGTAACATCTCACCGATACTAGCGATATCATTAGGTAACATACCCGTTGCGCCGGGAAATGCAGTTGCCACTTCTGTTATCTTGGCTTGATTGGCTGAGTGGTGATTACGGCCTGTCTTTAGTGCCTGCCTGGTCGGCGAACAGAGAGCCGTGGTGTGGAATTGGTTGTACTTAAGTCCCTGACTGGCGAGTTTGTCAATATGAGGTGTATCAATCACCCCGCCAAACGTACTGGTGCCACCGAAACCGAGATCGTCCAGTAGAATGACAACCACATTAGGTGCATCTTTAGGAGCCTTGACCTCAAATACTGGTGGTGCCTTGGCATCCCGCGCATCTAACGTTGTAATAGGCGGATACCATGGACCCTTGATGGGCAGTTCCGTGCGATCGACCTGGGCATCCTGGCCAACCCCCGCGAGCGGCAGGCAGAACATGGCAAGCACGAGTGTCGCAAAAGTTACTTTTTTTCTCATGACCTTTCTCCTTATTGTATTGGATTCAGGGTTCATTCTTTTGAATTGTAAACCTTTAAATATTTGAACCACATAACTGTTTTCATCCTCAGGCAGAGGAACTTTGTACACTCTTCCTACATGGCTATTGATACTTTTAGGTTCGTATCACCAATTGAGTTCGCAGTCGTTTACTCAATCAATTCGACTGCTAAATACAATATGGGAAAACGCAGTTCATAAAGACTGTTAAGTACTCCCAGTAGCTCTGATTGATCCTTGATTATGCCAACCAATTCTGTTTCTGGACTTTCTTTGTTATCAACGTTTGCCTGAATCGTCATATTCGCCAAACGGTCGGACCAAACGTCTTCGAGATAGCCCTGCACACAAATCCTGTAAGTAACCGTATCTCCCATTTTTATTCGTTTTGACTTCTCATAATTCAGCATAATCGCCAATCTCCCATTATGGATTGAACAACTAGAATTGTACTGTGTATATTCTCTAGAAATAGGACCTTTCCCATCTTCATTGAATACTTTTTGTAAAGAAAATGAAATCGCCTGAAAGTAGGATAATAGGACGAATGAAGGTACAGAGCCTTCACCCTAAAGGGGGAGAAGCAATAGGTAGGAAATATGAAACTGAGATATTTTAAAATATTTTTGTTATTATTTTCAGCACATTAAACTAAAGCGAGGTCTTATTAATTGTCGGTGAAATTTTCAAGCAAGCCGACACGGTAAGGGTAATGATAAGAAAAAGATGGGGAGGGTTATCTAACCCTGTTTACCAGGGCTAGCTGATTTTGTATCTAAAATACCGAGATCAGTAGCCTTGGCGACTGCTTGAAGACGTGATTTCACATCAAGTTTATGGAAAATACGTTTCAGGTGTGACTTCACCGTATCGATGGAAATAAATAAATTTTCACCAATTTCCCTGTTTGATTTCCCCTGTACCAACTGATTCAGTATCTCTTGTTCACGGTCTGTCAAGGGATCAGTCAAACATTCTAGTTTAGGGTAAGCAGAAGATGGAAAATGCTGGGCTCCCTGCGCGTGATTGTTTATACCTGTAATCAGTCGCTCAACCAAGCCCTTCAAAGCAGCATTTTCACGCAGATGTAGCAATATATGCTTTAATTGTGAACCTAAATCGAGGAAGAAGCGAAGACCACCTCCGGTTTGCGCAAGAGATATTGACTCGGTAGCTTTCGCAAGTGAGGCAGACCGGTCATGAGTATAAAGAACTATAGCCTGCAATAACAAAGTTGGAATAAGCACCGATCGATTGCTGGTAGATCTGGAAAATTTCTCGAGATCTAGAAGCAGGCTTTGTGCTCTTTGACAACTGTCAGCTGTATCCTGTACTATCAAAACTTTTACAAGAGTGAGTTCCGGTAAAAAGAAAAAGTAATGAGCATGCAGTTTTCTGGATTCAAACGCTTCTGCCCATGCTATCGCTTCATGATGACGTCCCTGGCAAAGGGCCAGCTCAGCATGTAAGGCGTGAGCTGCTGACAGCAGGCCGTCATGACCTGTTTCCAGGGCATGACGGTTGAGCAAGTCAGCCACTTCACAGGCTTCCTGTGGCCGTCCCTGCTGCTGATGGCAAAGAGAAAGAATTACAGCTCCATCAATGACAACATCCGGGTACATAAGATGTCGATCTTCAAGGTGAGAAGCGAGCATATGTTCCGCTTGCTCCAAATCGTCTTGTAAATAGTAGCTGCAGGCCAGGTAAAGACGCCCCCAGCTGCGGTAAACAGAAAGGTCGGTGTCCTTACCCAGCTGCAGTAGTCGGCTAGCAGTTTTCTGCAGCATGAATTCATCCGCCTCCAACATACAGATAGGACTCAGTCCAGCCAGCAAAATTGCCTGGTTATGCTTGCGTTGCAGTCCTGGATCCCTTTGAGCCGATTTCATAACTGACAGTGCTTCCTGATACCTACCCGTCATTTGAAGTACTGCAGCGTGTATGATCGATGCAAAGGCCCTCATATAGGGGAAATCAAGAGGCATAATTTTCAGGGCTAGATTTGCCGAGGAGAGTGCTTTTTCGTGGTCGAGCATACAATATCGCTCATAGCTGCGTATTGTTTGCAAATATCCCCAAATGATATCAGACATGGCCTTGGATGGAGGGTCTCGTTGTAGAATTTCCTCCGCTCTTTTGAGACTTTCTCCGATTTTAGGAACCAAGAGATTGACACGCGAAAGCCATGCTTCATAAATGAGAAGTAAAGGGTTATTATCGATGACTTCCTGAGGCAATTTTCGCAGAAATGTATCAAGGTCCACCACTCGTTCCTGATCAATCAGCGTATGCCCGAGTTCGGCCACCAGTTCTCCCGCTCTATCTGGTCTGTCCGCAGCAAGAAAATGTTGTATAGCTTCCTCGAAAAGTCCGTTCTCCGCAAACCAGTTACCTGCCTTATAATGAAGTTCATCAATTTCTTCATCACTGCAGGTACGCTTCAGCTGACCTTGCAGTAATTCCTGGAAGAGGTGATGAAAGCGGAACCACTGCCCATCATTATCGAGAGGAACCAGGAAAAGGTTATTTTTTTTCAACCTGTTAATAATATACCATCCGTTCAACTCACACCCTTCATTACGATATGGGCAAAGAACGTCAAGCAACGATGCATTGAATCGCTGTAAAATCGAAACTGTCGCAATATGTCTGCGAATATTTTCCGGTTGTATTTCCCATACTTCGTTAAAGAGGAATTCTTTGATATAATAACCACTACCATGTGCCTCCCGCAGTAAGTGATCAAGGTCCTCCTTGTGACAAATGGCAAGAGCAGCCAGTCGCAATCCTGTAATCCAGCCTTCGGTTTTTTTATTCCAGGAACAGGATACAGATTGCTCTATATCCCTATCAAATATGATCTTGAGAAAGGCTGCTGTTTCCCCTTCGGTAAACGCCAGTCCATTGAGGCGTATTTCTGCAAGATGATTTTGGGCCCGAAGCTTTGACAGCGGCAGAAATGGATCTGTCCGACTCACGATAATTATATGCATTACAGATATCGGGTGCCTAAACAACTCTGAAAACAGATCGTGCACCGACTTTTCCTTGATCACGTGAAAATCATCAAGTACAAGGGTGAAATTTTCTCTGATCATGTTCAGTTCATTACTCAACGTTGTCGCAAGAACCTGAATAGGCGGCATACTAGCTGCTTTTAGTAAGGCACTGCTTTTTGCTAATGCATTGGGAAATATAACCTCAATGGCCTGTACAACGCAGGTAATAAACTTTCTAAAATCATTGTCATAATCATCCAGAGATACCCATGCATAGGGCCAATCGTGTTGAGTGATCCAGTCACTTACCAGGGTGGTTTTTCCATATCCTGCCGGAGCGATAATGCACTGGACAGAAAGACGACAATTCATTTCTAATCGTTTAAGCAACCTTGGTCGAGCAACATAATTGTCAGGCAATATGGGCACGTGAAATTTTGTCTCGAGGATTTCATAATCCGCCTCATGATGATGTTCCAGTGCCACAGCTTTTCTAAATTGCGAAACGACAAGTCCGGTTATTGCCGGACTTAAATATCCCTGACCAGCTATTATGGAACGGATTCCCTTGATGAGTTCTTCGGACCCGCTGTCTTTCAACATATACCCAGTCGCACCAGCCTGGAGCATGTCATGAACAAACTGTTTTTCAGCGTGAATGGACAAGGCAACCACAATCATATCAGGATATTCAGAAAGAATACGTTTTGTCGTCTCAATACCATTAAGCTCGGGCATGGTGACGTCCATTATAATTATATCTGGAGACAGATTTCTCATGAGCGTTAACGCTGACTTTCCATCGCCAGCCTCACCGACGACCCGAATATCCTCTTCATCTTCCAATAGAGAGCGCATGCCCCTGCGAAAAACCGGATGGTCGTCGACAAGCAGTATGGTATGTTTAATATCATTCATACGAGTTTCCATTTTCAATTTTTCACATTGGTATGCTCATGGTAACCTTGCATCCCTTACCGGGTGAAGAAATTATATCCAAGGACCCGCCATAATCGTCAAGCCGCTCCCTGATGCTGAAAAGTCCAAATCCACTACTGGATACATTGTCTATTGTTTCTGGACCTAATTCACACCCAACACCATCGTCAAGAACAATGATAGAGAGTTGCGAACTATTATTTTCAAGTGAAACCGTCACCTTCGTTGCCTGAGAATGTTTTATAACATTGGCAAGGAGCTCACGAACATTGCGAAATAATATAGATTTCAGATCCCTACTCAAAAACAATTCATCATAATTGCCAATCAGTTCAGTATTAATACCATTTTTGCGGCTCACATGATCTTCCAGCCAGTCAGCAATAGCCGTAGTGATTCCCCTTTCATAAAGAAGTGCCGAGCTTAAGTCAAAAACCAACTCTTTAGTGTATTGAATGGATACCAGCAATTGTTCTGAGACTTCTTCCAGTATTCCTTGAAGCTTCTCTTCTGCGGCAAACCTTTGGGCTCTTCCGACCTGGATGTGTAAAAAGGCAAGGGTCTGGCCGACATGGTCATGCAGTTCTACAGCAATTCGGCTTCTTTCTACTTCCTCTGCTATGGTTAATTGAGAGGCCAATGCCTTGAGTCGAGTCTGATATTCCTGAATTTGTTTTTCGGCCTGTTTACGTTTGCTAATGTCAAGCCATGTCGTTATTGCCAGATTTTTCTGGCCGAATTCTATCATGGCGGCACTGCCGAGAAGGTTCTTGATTTTTCCTGACTTAGTCACTAGATCAGCTGAGACATCACGTACGACCCTTTCTCTGAGTAACTGTTCGATACCCTTTTCACGGTCATGATCCTCTCCCCACAGTTTCAGAGTAGTAATGGTATCCTCCTGGAGTTCTTTTCTGGAATAACCACACATTTCTATATAGCTCTCATTAAAGTCCAGTCTCTCACCCGACTTGACATTAATGATAGCCATGGGGAGGGCTTGAGCGTGAAATGCTTTTGAGAAATACTCGTCACTCTTTTTCAGTTCCTCTTCAATTTTCTTTTTTTCGGTGATATCACGATTGACACCAACATATCCAATTGGGTCACCATTCTTATTTTTAACAACTGAAAGCGTCGTCTGAAGAATTATCCTTGCACCGTCTTTTCGAGACTGTACAATTTCACCCTGCCAGGTGCCCTTTTCGGGGATTTGCCTGAAAACTTCTTCACGACTGTCATTATTGTATTCAATAGCAGTCAATTCAGCAAAGACCTCACCCACCACTTCTTCAGTTTTCCATCCGTAGGTTTTTTCAGCTGCCGCATTCCAACTCATGATTCGAAAATCCAGGTCAATAGAGACAACCGCATCCGAAACATTCTCAAGCAGTATTGCCTGATATTCCAATTCTGCTGTACGGTCCCGTACCTGTTTGGCAAGGGATCTGTTCCAGAAAATAAATAGAAAAACTAATGTGGACGCAAATCCTACAACCACAAGGACCCATTTCCAAATATCTGAAGGTTTGAGGCCGTGATCAAATTTGATAGTCGACCACTTATTCACCATAGCTGTCATCTTATCAGGTGGAATCGACTCAATCGCCTTGTCCAAAATATCTCGCAATTCAGGCCAGTCGTTCCTAACCCCCATACTCGCGGAAGAGACGGGTAAAGTGCTTACTTGAGCCGTTGCCTTCAGATTTTTAAATCCAAATTTATTTATCATGGCAGGCGTGGTAAATATACTATCGATAAAGGCATAGGCCTTTCCCAAAGAAACAGCACTGAGAGCGTCTTTACTGTTCTTAACGATCATCAGATTTATTTTCGGATAATCGCGGGCAAGAATATCATGAACAATAAAGCCATCTACAACGGCAACTGTTTTGTTATCCAGTTCTTCAAGGGAGGCAACAAAAGAACTGTTTTCACGGATAAAAATAAACTTCGGAGAAGACATATATGATTTTGTAAAATCGATAATCTTTTCACGTTCTTTGGTAGGCGTAAGAGTTAAGATAAGATCGGGCCCAACATGTTGTATAAGACCATTCAAATCTTCTTTGAAAGACCGGGGAGGTAGAACATAGTGAAATTGAATCCCCGTACGTTTAGAAACCTCATCAATGAGGTCAACGGAGAGACCAGCGGGCCGCTTCTTGTCAAGAAAGATGAAGGGTGGACGGTCCGCTACCCGAACCCTGACGGTATGGTTCTGAGCTATCCAGGCACGTTCCATATCGGAGTAAAGGATGCTCGAGGTTTTCAATTTCGAATCGTTCTTGCCAAACCATTCATCCCAGATCGCCTGTTTCTCAGCCTCAGCTATCGACGCATAGGTTTTATCGATAATTGACATGAGGTGCGGCAGATCTTTTCGTACGACAAATTCTGCGGCCTGCAGCCTTGATTCACCTTTTGGTAAAAAATTACCATGACTCATAACGTTAAGAATCATGTTTTTCTGCACGATGAAGTTGCCCCCTTCTAAGCCATGAACGACCGCATCAGCTTTTCCTGAAGAGACAAGATTAAACATACCCTGAGGATCGACTGCGTGAACGATCTCGGCATCAGGTAAGAGACGTTTTAGCTTGGGTTCAAGTCCATATCCCGGGTGGGAGGCGATGCGTGCATTTTTCAGTGCCTCAATAGAATTTAAATCTGTCCTCTCTTTTCGTGCAAAAATCCCCACATATACGTCGAACATTTTTTTCGAAAACAGCAGCACCTGGCGGCGTTCCTCTGTAGGGAAAAAATCGAGTGAAATTTCGGTTTTCTTTTCTTTAAAATCCGCAAACACGGTTGCAAAAGGTTCCAAGGTGTAATCTGGTTGAAGCCCTGCCTTCTTTAGGACCGCTTCGAGGATATCAACCTGATACCCGGTGAATTCTCCATCTTGCTCGAATTGCAGTGGTGGAAGATTGACCAAAGAGACCCTGACCTTGGGACCATGTTCTGTCAACCAGGCTTTTTCTTCCATGGACAGGGAATAAATCAGATGACTACTTTGCCCAGTCAACGAGGCTTCTTGATCACCATCTTGAGCAAGAGCATTGTTAGAAGGGCTAACCAACACAACAAGTGCAACAACAAGTACTTTCAATACAGATGAAATCGCCAAACGATTCAAGGATAATTCGGGAGTATGAACAAGGTGGGATAAAGCTTTGTTTTTTTTCTTGAAAATACGTGGGATACACTTAAATTGAAATTGATATTCTCGTGAAGTCCACAGGCGTAGGAACTTTAACTGATATGTTATCCAATCCAACGTTATCATTACAATGCCTTATTATATGTAGCAGTTATGTTTTATTAGGGCGTTGCTATAAATATATTTCCTCGATTATGTGTTAGCACACACAGTACCTAGTATAGGTTACTAAATCACGAATTCTTTATTTTTTGAGATAAATGATCGTGCTTCTTAAGCAAACTCAGCCAGGAAACTGCGTGATCTTGATCTATCATCGGTTTCCGAAAGTTTTTTACAAAAACCGGATTGCACTGCTGGAATACAACAGTAGTCTAATAAAACCAATTCATAGCTGAGTTTCATACAGAGGTACGTAAACGATTAATTATGGATTTTCTCAGAAATGGAGTAACTACAGACTGAACCTTACCAAAGATCATCTACCCCAGTGGTGTTGAAGCATAGCTGATTATTTTGTTCACAAGGCAATTTCAGCGACAGAGTTTTGCCGTTTACATTGCCATGTCGAAGGTGCCGGATTTAGGCTTATGCTCCCTCTTGAGCTTCTTCCTGTCTCTTTTTGGAGCATGTTACACCCTAAGTTGCTCCATTGCGCGGAAGTGCATTGGAAGAGGTTACTTTCCTATACAAATGCTGATAAGCGCACTTCCAATACAGTCTCCTGTTATTTAGCCCTCTCTGCTAAAGGGAATTCCCAAGCAGGCTGGTGCTCCACCACCTTTTCCTGAGCGTTTAAGCCGCATGACGATGACCAGAACCCCTATGGTAAGCAGATAGGGTAGCATGAGCAGAATGTAAACTGGAATAACCTCTACTCCTGTTGCCTGGAAGAAAAATTGCAGTGCAGTCAGGCCACCAAAGAGAAGGGCACCCAGTACAGCACGGTACGGTGACCAGAGAGAAAAAATAACCATTGCAATGGCAATCCATCCCTGGCCTGCTGTCATATTTTCTTTCCATCCCGGGGTGTAGGCAAGTGAAAGATAGCACCCACCAAGCCCCGCCATAAGACCTCCAAAGACCGTGCAGCAGTACCGAATTAAAGTAACATTGATGCCAATGGCGTCTGCAGAAACAGCGTCTTCACCCACAGCCCTGATCTTTAGTCCTGTTCTGGTATGAAACAGGATGTAACTTGCTAAGGGAATAATAAAATATGCAAGGTAGACCATAAGGGATTGATTAAAAAAAATCTCTCCCACAAAGGGGATGTCGTTGAGATAGGGAATGGAAACAGCTCGCAAGCGTATACCGACTTCACCGATAATGGGGCGTCCTAAAAAATTGCAGAGCCCACCTCCAAGGATTGCAATGGCAAGACCGCAAAGTGTCTGATTTGCCCTTAGTGTAATACAGAAAAAAGCGTGTAACATGGCGAGGATTGCTCCTGCCAGCATGCCTCCTGCGAGGGCAAGTGTCGGTGGCCCCCCGGCAAGACCAATTGCAGCACCAGTGAGTGCACCCGCTAGCATCATGCCTTCGACACCGAGATTGAGTATGCCGCTTTTTTCAGTAAATATTTCTCCAGTGGCGGCAAAGAGCACCCCGATGGATGATTTGATGGTGATTTGTGAGATAAAGACAATATCGTCGATCATAGCATTAGGCCTTAGAAGACGGCGGGTTAGTATCTTACTCCTGAAAGCCTGTCATAAAAAACAAGAAACTCAAGAATTGAATTTGAAATCGTAAGTTTAGTATTACCACCAAGGTACTTATCCCGTTTATTGGGGTTAGTTTGTCGTTGGGTTATCGGGACCTGTAAATCGCAGTCGATAGCGCAGGATCGCACCACTAAGAAGAAAGCCGAGCAAAAGGGCCCCTTCCAGTACCTGGACAATTGATGCGGGCAGATGCATGTCACTTTGCAGTTGCTCTCCACCAATTATGAGTCCACCAAGGACAATGGCAAATATGGGTACCATTTTGGGGCGAAAGCCAGCAAGGCAGGCAACAATAATTCCATCGTAACCATATCCTACACTCAGTCCTTCCTGGAGACGCAGATGGATTCCTGCAACCTCACTCATACCAGCCAGTCCTGCTAAGGCCCCACTTATGGCCATGACTTTGATAACCTCAATATTTACATTCATATTCGCATATTCGGCAGCTTGAGCGCCCTTGCCTATCACGCGGATGCGAAAACCCCATTTCGAATGTTTAAGCAGGATGTGGAGAGATATGGCAGCTGTTATAGCTATGAGAAGGCCCAGGTGAATACGGGAATCAAAAAAACGGGGTAGGGCAGCTACATCTGGAAACAGAGCAGACCCGGGAAATCCCATCCCACCAGGGTCACGCCAGGGGCCAAAATAGAGGTGCTCCATAATGATTATGGCCACATAATTAAGCAGCAGGGTTGTGAGTATCTCGCTTACCTGAAAATATGTTTTTAAGATGGCGGGGATGAGTGCCCAAACCATACCACCTATGGCACCACAGGCTATGAGACTAGGCAGTACCGTGTATGCTGGCCAGCCGGGGGTGAGATAAAGTGCTGCCCAGGTGGCACCGAGGGCACCGAAGACAAATTGTCCTTCGCAACCGATATTCCACAGCAGCATGGTCGCAGCAATGGCTACTGCAAGGCCAGTCAGCATAAGGGGAATGGCTTTTACAATGACCTCACTGATGCTAAGTGTTGAACCGAAGGCTCCCTTGGCCATGACGAGGTATGCTTCTATGGGATTGGCACCGTAGGTGAGGAAGATTACAGTTCCGACAAAAAGAGCAAGTGTCAGGGATATTATTGTTGTGACCAGAGGCTCCATGGCGATCTTTTCATAGCGCCTCTCAAAAGTAAGTCTCATATCAGCCTCCTGCCCCAGCCATAAGTAAACCTATTCGTCCAACAGATTCAGCGTCCTTTGTCTCAATAATTTCAACAATCCTGCCTGCAAAGATGACTGCAACCCTATCAGAGAGTGACAAGGCCTCTTTAAGATCCCCAGTAAAAAGAAGGACAGCTGACTGTTCCCGTTGGGCAAGGATGGACTGCCAGACTTCTTCGGTGGCTGTTATATCAAGGCCCTGGGTTGGTTGTTCGGCTATAAATAGATCCGGATTTTTGGCGAGTTCCCGGGCAAGGATGAGTTTTTGAAGATTCCCTCCGGATAGCTGCCCAGCAAGGGTTCGGGTGTTATGGGCAACAATACTATACTGTCTAATGGCTGTCCCAATATCTTCTTCCATCTGGCTGTGGTTGAGCCATAGATTATTTGTTCCATGGGAAAGCCGTGTGAGAAGGAAATTTTCAGCAAGATCCATATCTGCGACACTACCAGTATGGTGCCGGTCTTCAGGAACATATGATATCCCCTGGTGTCGCAGGGCCACCCATGCCTGGACGTCATATTCTTGACCGAGAAATTCTAAGGATCCGTGTTGGCATCGCCCCAGCCCATTGATGGCCTTACACAGTGCTGTTTGACCATTTCCCGCTACTCCAATGATGGAGAGTATTTCTCCTCTTTGTACTGTAAATGAGATATCGGTAAATGGAACGCCTGTTGGGGTGGGCGATGCACTTAATTTCGTTACCTTGAGGATGGTTTCTTTTTTTGTAACCTGAGGTTTATCCACCCGTAGAACAACTTCGCGACCGACCATCAGGCGGGCCAGGTCGTGCTTGCTATTGACCCGGTCCGGTGTGGTCTGGGCAATGATTTGTCCCTTCCTGAGGATAGCAATACGGCTTGCGACCATCAGGACCTCTTCAAGCTTGTGAGTGATAAAAATGATACCTCGTCCATCCTGCTGCAGCTTTTTCACCACAGAAAAAAAACGTTCAACATCAGGTTGGGCCAGAACTGCAGTCGGTTCGTCAAAAATGAGCAATTTTGCTGATTGTACCAAAAGTTTGAGGATTTCTGTACGCTGCCTCTCCCCCATGCTAAGATTTCCAACTCGAGCGTCAGGGTCAATATCAAGTCCGTAGCGTTGGCCTAAATCCTTTATTTCATCTACTATTATTTTGTGGGACACCTTTTTCCCGCAGGCATCTGCTGCGAGCAGTATATTTTCAGTGACCGTTAGGCTGTCAATTAACATAAAGCGCTGGTAGACCATCCCTATACCAAGACTTAAAGCCTGGGCAGGCGAGGAAAATCGAACAGGTTTACCATCCACATGGATTTCTCCTTCGTCAGGCTTATAGCGGCCGGCAATAACAGACATAAGGGTGCTTTTGCCTGCCCCGTTTTCTCCTAAAATGGCAAGGACCTCGCCTGGAAACAGTTCGAGGTTAATGTTTTTATTAGCAATGACAGGGCCAAAGCGTTTTTCAACCTGATGGCAGGAAAGAAGAGCGGGGGCTGATTCTTTTTGCGTCATAAATCTATTCCACTACGGGAGCAGGAAGGTTGGCAAGAGAATAAACAGGGGCTGAAAGGATGGGAGCCTTGTCGCCTTCAACGGCCACACAGTACATACCGCTGACCTCTATGGGCCTGGTCTGGTTTTGCCGGGCAACTTCTTCAAGGAGGTCCATGAGACCTAAAAATGTTCCCCCTGTAGAGACAACGTCATCTATTAAGATAACAGACTCTGCCTGGGCCAAAATTCCCATATCACGTTCATAGATCGCAAGGAACTTACTGCCACTTGTAATAGAGTCCGAACCGATCTGGATAACTGGCCTGTTATCTGGCTCCATATGCGGTTTGACACGGTTGTAGGCGACGGCCACAGCGTCAATGTTCAGCTCTTGTGCTGTAACCTGAGTAATTTGTAAAGCCTTTTCTACCACAGTCAGGATAGCAACCTTTGAAAGGTCATTACTGTTTTCTCTAATTTTTTCGGCAAGGAGTATGCCCAGATCCTGGTTGAACCGGGTCTGGCCGACGAGGTTTAGAGAGGCAATTTTGAGTTTTTTCTCTCCTGAGTTAATACGTACGTAGGGCAGTTCTATGTCATAGTCGAGACCGTCGACAGAGAGGTTAAACTTTTCTCCGGACTCCAGACCGTTTAATATATCCATGGCAGTTCAGCTTGATTAGAAGAGATCGTTTGAAAAGGAAATAAGAAGAGCAGGGCGAGTATACCCTCTACCCCGCTCTGATGAGGGACTTTTGGGTGAGTTACTGAGGAATATTACCCTTAACGCCCTTTATAAATACGCGCATGGAAAGAAGATCTCCATCAGTTGCAGAGCTTCCCTCAGGATAGAGGACGCTGCCATCCTGTGCCATGACAGGACCTGCAAAAATCTGATCATCACCATTTTTCAACTTGTCCATTTCAGCCATTACCTTTGTTTGGATATCCTTTGGAACCTTGCTGCCAAACGGACTGAGCTGGATGCCGTCCTTGTCAAATCCACCCCAGTACTGGCGTAGTTTCCAGGTGCCGTCCATAACTGCTTTAACGGTTTCAACATAGTATGGTCCCCAGGTAAAAAGGGAGGATACGAGGGCGCAGTCGGCTCCCGCTGCGGCGGCATCGGTTCCGTAACCAATGGCAGGAACACCTGCTGCACATGCAGCTTTAGAGCTGTCAGGAGTATCGGCCATCTGGCGAATCAGGTCATGTTTACGTGCTGCAAGGGTTTCAGCAAGGGTGGTCTCTTTAATGGGGTCACGCCATGATTTCAGCCAGACAACGGTGTTGAGTTTGTTTATGTCGTACTCAACACCTGCTTCCTCAAGACCTTTAATGAGGCCGATTGTGAAGGCATTGATACCTCGTACAGGCTCAGGAATAGGTTGGGTGGCAACTGTACCAACATTTTTAAAGCCCATGAGACCTGCCATGTACCCGGAGAGGTATTCAGCCTGGTACATGCGGGTGAAATAGTTCCCCATATTAGGACTGGTTTTATAGCCGGAGCAATGTTCAAAACGGATATCCGGGTAATCTTTTGCCACCCTCATGAGTGCGTCCATATGCTCAAAGGTTGTACCGAAAATCAGATCAAAACCTTTTTCTGCATAGTCGCGGAATACACGCTCAGCGTCGGCCGCGCGAACTTTTTCGGTATAGGCAATTTCAATTGTATCACCCATTTTTTCTCGTAAGTATTCGATGCCATCGTAGTGGCCGGTGGTCCAGCCTTGATCATCAATGGTCCAGAGCAGGGCAAAGGCAACTTTAATTTTTTTTTCAGCACTGAATGCTGAATGAGGCGCCAGTAAGCAAAAGGTGGCAAGACCTGCTACGATCAAGCTCAGAACTTTTTTAGTCATGGTTGCTTCTCCTTGGAGTTTGTGTTTACTACGAATTGTTTACTGAATTATATTGATGTGTAGATCACTGCAGTATTCATCTCTATTGAACTATCAGCAAAGTATCCTATTTTAATATGAGGGTCTGTGCAACAATTTACTATTTGAAACATGCGGTTTTTACACTGTGACTTTTGCAGAGCTTAACACTGAGTGAAAAGATAGAGGGAAAGGATGGGGAAAGGGTCAAAGGATAAGAGACGTGATGTAGTGGAGATTTTCCAGGCGGGATTAAGGGCTGTAGCTCCAGGTACTGCGATAAAAAAATATTGCAGACGTGAGGGCGATATCTTTTGGGTTGATGGGACCCGCTACGACCTGAATACTTATCATCGTGTTCTTGTTTTAGGAGCCGGAAAAGCTGGTGCTTCAATGGCTGGAGCCGTTGAAGATCTTCTCCTAGATAAGATAGATGAGGGGCTTATTGTGGTGAAATACGGCCATCTCCAACCACTGCGAAAGATCCAAACAGTGGAGGCGGCCCATCCTGTACCCGATGAAAATGGACGTGAGGGGGCGATGGCTCTCTATAATCTGGCTGAGAGGGCGGATGAAAATACGCTCATCATATGTTTGATTTCCGGTGGTGGTTCAGCCTTGATGCCTTACCCTGTTAACGGGGTGACGCTCGCTGATAAACAGAAGACCACTGAGTTGCTTCTTAGGTGCGGGGCTGATATTCATGAGATTAATACTGTTCGAAAACATCTGTCCCGGATTAAGGGCGGAGGACTTGCAAAGGCGGCCTTTCCTGCGACAATGATCTGCCTGATTCTCTCAGATGTGGTCGGGGATGATCTTGATAGCATTGCATCCGGCCCTTGTGTTGCTGATACAACCAGTTTTTCAGACTGTGTTAGGATTTTTGAAAAATATGGTCTTGAAGAAAAAGTTTCTAAAAATGTACACGATTGTATAGAGCGTGGTGTCCAGGACGTGACCCAGGAAAATTGGGCCTTAGAGAAAAGATTTTTTGAAAAGATTTCAACCACCATCGTTGGTTGTAACTATGGCGCACTTGCAGTATCAAAGAACAAGGCGATGGAGCTTGGTTATAATTCGCTTCTTCTCTCCTCTCAGCTTGAGGGTGAAACCAAAGATGTGGCTGCCTTTCATATGGCACTTGCAAAGGAAATTGCGGAAAATAATGACCCGGTGGCAAGACCTGCCTGTCTGATTTCAGGGGGAGAAACGACTGTAACAATTAAGGGTAGCGGAAAGGGTGGGCGTAATCAGGAGTTTGTTTTAGCCAGTGGTGTTCATCAGAAAAATATGGACAATGTTCTGGTTTTTTCAGCAGGAACTGATGGTACAGATGGCCCCACTGATGCCGCCGGGGCTATTCTGGACAAGGCGACTCAGGAAAAGGCTCATCAGTTAGATTTGTCGCTACAGGACTATCTGGATACAAACGACTCCTACCACTATTTTGAAGCTGTAGGCGACCTATATAAGACCGGTCCCACCAACACCAATGTTATGGATATACGAATTATACTAATCGACTAAAGGCGCGCCGGGGGGGGGGACGCAGTTCTGTAGAAAGGGCGCTGGTATTATTATTTTGAGTAATAGGCAGAAGAAAGGTGCTGGTGAAATAGTCGATGCCCCGGGTGTTAAAGTGCATATGGTCGTAGTAGTAGGTGGGCGATTGCATTTTGGTTGAAAGGTTGAGAAAACTCACATGGCTGTTTTTATGTGCAACTATTTGAAGTTTTTCCGCCACTCGGTCAATCCCCGGGAAATTTTCGATCAGAAGAGGAAGTATGATGTATGTGATTGTAGCGCCCTGTTCCTCTGCCATACCGTTGATGGTATCAACAAATTGACTATACTTTTCAAAGCCGTTTGGATCGTACCTTCCTGCATAATATATTCTGGCCTTATCAATTTTTTCCGAATCAATATGGTGCAGGGTACCTTCTGTGAGACCAGCTCCTGCATAGCGGGAAATTTCCGCCCAGTCATTGACCGCAATCTTTTGTAGATATGCAAGAATGGTCTTTAGTGGATATTTATCTACGAGTAATTGCCAGAAGATTGCCAACTCAAAGGGCTCATCTCTAAGGAAAAAGTTGTTCCTGTCGTTATTGATTGGGCTATAGAACACCCATGGATCAACGAGATAAAAGATCTGATCCACACTGTTGCCACGGTGAAAAAAATGGGAGAGGTGGAGCTTTGCAGGCATAAGACCTCCTCCACCGCCCTTTGATAGATTGACGACTTTTTTGTTCAATAGTTCTTCGACACGTTGATGGTTGGTATCTCTTGAAAATACACGCCCCCTTGAGGTACCAAGAAGGGCCACATCGTAGTGCTGGTTTTCGCCAGTAACCAATAAATTTGATTCACTTTCTGCAATGTCTAAATGTGTATTGCGATTTTCTCCGGAAAAATAGAGGAGCAGTGCCAACAGGATGATGCTGTTTATAAGGGCAAATGCCATTGACTTGAGTATGAACCGTTGTATCTGCATGTTTGTTATTTCACCCTGTATCAGATGAACGATTAAAATTGAAAATAGATAAATTCCTGCTGAACCCCGAAAACTCCCGCAATAATAACCGACCAAAATAAAACGAGATATATCGGCCATCTGACCATGAGTGGTAGCTCTGCTGCTGTCGTATGAACTGAAAACTTTCGTTCAGTCATATCCACAACCAGGAGGATTATGAGAAGAACAATGGCACGCATAAAAGCAGGAGCACCTATCACACTAATTCCAGGATCGTTTGGGGTAATTAGAAACATTTTCCCAATGATGGTGGACGCATCTGAAATAGTGTTTGCCCTAAAGAAAATCCAGGCAAAGCAGACCATTGACATGGTAATGGCGGACTGAATGAGACGATTGGAAAAGCTCTTTTTACGGGGAGATACAGCACCAGCTATACGGGCTTGGAAGGAGTTGGTTATATTTTCCAAAACGATATACATGCCATGCAAGGCGCCCCAGACAACAAAGGTCCAGTTTGCTCCGTGCCACAGCCCGCTGAGAAGAAAGGTCACCATGAGATTATAGTACCAGCGCCATTTGAGCTGTCTGGAACCACCCAGGGGAATATACACATAATCTCTAAACCAGGTGGAAAGAGAGATATGCCAGCGTTGCCAAAACTCGCGGACTGACTTTGCAAAATAGGGCTGTCTGAAATTTTCCATAAGATCAAAACCCATAACCTTAGCCGCTCCTCGGGCCATATCGGTATATCCGGAAAAATCACAATAGATCTGGATTGCAAAAAAGAAGGTGGCAATAAGCAGGGGAAAGCCCTGATAGTCATCAACATGATTGTACACACGGTTTACATAGAGTGCGAACTGGTCCGCAATTACAACTTTTTTAAACAGTCCCCAGAGCATGAGGCGTAAGCCTTCTGTTACCCGGGCGTATTCAAAGGTGCAACGTTTTCTGAATTGGGGGAGGAGATGTTTGGTCCGTTCGATGGGACCCGCAACCAGTTGGGGCCAGAAGGAAACGTAGAGGGCGTAGATGCCCAGGTGTCGTTCGGCTGGTATACGCCCCTTATACACATCTATGGTGTAGCTGAGAGTTTGGAAGGTGTAAAAAGATATGCCCACCGGTAACAGGACCTGAAAGAGTGGGGCCTCGTAGTAGATATTAATACCCCGTAGTGTCTCTGTAACCGATGTGCTTAAAAAATTGAAATACTTGTAGAAAAAAAGTATGCCTAGGTTACAGGTGAGGCTGAGGTATAGATATTTTTTACGTCTCTTCTGGTCCGAGTGGGTCGACATTCTTCGGGCAGCAAAATAATCAACCAATGTGGAACAGACGATTAAAATCAGATATTCAGCCTTCCAGCACATGTAGAAGTAGTAGCTTGAGGCCAGTAGCAGCACCCAGCGAAAACGATGTGGAAGTATGAAGTATACTGAGACCACAACCAGAAAAAATAGAGAGAACTGCAGAGAATTAAATAACATTGTATGGGATCTTGGGTGCGATCTTTTTGGGGTATAGTAAAATTACACAACTATAACATTATGATTTTATATACGATATGAAAAATATTACTATTCAAATCTCTGTAGAGTTACAAGCTGCCCGGGCAGGTTTTCTGGGCCTGCGCCACCCACTGCTCCTGTTAGTTTTGGTTGTTTTGAACATGTGTCCTACTCTTACTGTAGGGCAGGGAGTTGGAGCTTTGGAAACATCAGCTGATCCTGTGGAGCAAGGGTGGATTCCTGAAGTGCTTTCACAGAACAAGGCTGGCTCCACAATTCCCCTGCCTGATTTTTCAAGAGCCGGCTATGGAATGGGGGAGCGTGCAACCCCATTATCAACAGGGCCTGTATATATAGTAACTGAGCCACCCTTTGGCGCAGTGCCAGATGATGGCAGGGATGACACCTTAGCTATTCAGTCGGCAATTGACAGTGCGGAACGTAATGGGGGAGGTGTGGTGTACCTACCATCCGGGCATTATGAAATCCGTAAGGACCCAAGTCTACCCGTACTGAAGATTCGGAGCAGTAATATTATTATTCGTGGTGCAGGAGCAGGTGAGAAAGGGACGATTCTTAATCTTTGTTCAGCGGCACCGGCCGAAAATGTACGTCGCCTTGCAACAGTGCCTGCAGATAGTGCAGCACGAAGTGGTGCGCTTATCAGTATTCGAGGCAATGAAGAGCACGTAGTTATAACTGATATTGTGCAAACTGTTAAACGTGGTGAAGATGTAATCCATGTGGCGGATAGTTCAGCTCTTTTTTCAGGTCAGATTGTTGTTGTATCGATGAAAGATCCGCTTATCGATACGGCGTCGCCATCTCCTGATAAAGTTGCTATTGCAGCTCAGTTAACAAGACCTTACAATCTTTTGGCGCAGCAGCACGATACTTTCGGAAAGGCTGCACAGAATTATACCTGGCTGGTCCAAGTCGCAGAGATAAAAGATTCCCATACCATTCGTTTAGCTAAGACAGCTCGCTTTGATCATCTTCTGAGTTATTCACCACACATTTTACAGTTTAATGGTGTGCAGGAGGTGGGGATTGAAAACATTCGGCTTGAAAGCATGTGGCCGGGGGGGTATCAGCATCATAAGCCTTTTATAGATAACGATGGTACAGTTGTTCGCTCTGCCAAGGAACAGGACTATCTATGGAATGGTATTTGGGTGAGTCATGCTGTAAATGTTTGGGCAAAAAATGTAACTTTTCACAATCTGACCCAGGGAATTATCACTAGTTTTGTAGGAGATAGCACCTTTGATGATCTGACTTTTATAGGCAAGCCTGGCCATGCAGGAGTCACTCTGGGGCGAAGCAATGATCTGCTTGTTTCCGGGGCCAAATTTTATGCTCCTCTTGTTCATCCTGTGACTCTTACAATGATGTCCTCGGGTAATGTTATTACCGATTCTGAGACGTATTATAAAGGGAGGGATGAGTATGCGGGTACTGACACGGTGATAGATTTTCATGGACTCTTTCCATTTGAAAATCTTTTTGAAAACCTGCGTGGTTTTTATGTCTGTCCAGGTGGGGATTTGTCGGTACTCCCACATGCAGGTGTGCGGAATGTCTTTTGGAATATTGTCGCTCCTCAGTCAATGAGCTGTTATACGGATGAGGCTGATAGCGAGTTTTTCAGGACGTATGCTACAGCAACAACCTCAACCAACAGCAGAAAGACGATGTACGAGCATCTGCCCCAGGCATTTTTCATTGGCATCAGAAGGGAGGGTGGGCGTTCTTTGACCGTAGGCAATAGTAGTGAAGATAAACAGACGAAGTGGCATGTTATAGAAGGTCTGGGGAAAAAAGATATTGGTGTTGTCTCTTTGTATGAGCTGCAACGTAAGAGTAGAGAAGCTGCCACTGAGTGAATTTTATGGGGAAGAAGAGGGTGGTTAAGAATCAATAAACTCAGCAGGTTTTGGGGTTACGGAAAAGCTGTCTGAATTAAGGCTTACACTCTGACGTATCTGTTCAAGGCCTCTTTTTGAACGGGAGTTCCTACCAAAGAGATCTTTGATTTTTCTCAATGGATCTTTTGGATTCCACAGGTTTAATTTAAGCAGAAAGCCGAGGAGTATGTTTTCTTTATTGTCCTGATACCTGGTTTCTTGAATATACAAATCAATACCTTGTATGGAGTAGCCTGCGTACAAGGTTTGTGAGGAATCCTGATATTTATAGGATGTGTTTATGAGACCAAAGGCGGCTTTGTGTTCAAAACCGGCCATGAGGGACAGACTTTCATTTACCTCACCTGTATAGTTATACACTTCATTCTGGACACCATATTCGTATCCTAGCCCCAGGTTGGTTTTCAGGCCCCTGAGAAAGCCAGTACCAAGGCTTTCGTAGCCGAAGGCAACCTTGGCGTCTATTTCATGGATCATTATGTCCCCATAACCTCCAACTATGTTGGCGCTGGGAAGGTTTGTTCCTGGTTGAGATTGATACACCTGCCTTGAGAATTCATCTCCAGGTATTGTACTGAAACTATAGTTCAACGATGTTTCCCTAAGAAATCTATCGGAATATCTGGTGTAACTCACCGCAAAACTGTTTTCATAGAGCCGATCATCAATAGTACCAAGAGTTGCAAGTGTATGATCCTGGTTAGCTCCTAGTAAGCGATACGTGAAAAACAGGTCGCCATCAATGGCCTCAACAAAATGACCGACACTGGTTATAAATTTTATCCTGCTTGAACTGTCAATCTTGGCGGAGAGATAGCTAAATCCACGATAACCGAAGTCAGATGGGGAAAAGAGCTGACCATACTCCATGTTCATATTCCCCTGTCTCGTTGTACCCGAATCACCAAGGGCGGTTTTACTGATTTGTCCTTTGAACTTTGTGAGGTAGCTGGATGTTTTCTTAGAATAGTTAAAACGGGCAGGATCGTAGGATACGTTTTCCTGTGGACCATAGCTGTCCTGGAACCGGGATGTATCGGCGACCGCAGCACAGGGTAAAAGGCATAACAATATCGTTATTGCAAGGAACAAAACGTAATTATTGTAATTGGTTCTAGTCTTTTTCATGATATATAGGTTTGTTACTACTCTACCCTTTGAGTATGCGTTTACCTATGGAGCTGGTACCACTCCTTATCCCTTAAGCACATTGTTGTTGGGAATGGGGTGCGGTCCTAACAATAGAGCAGCAAGGAGTATGCCACATGGTAGTGACTTGTGAGAATTAGTAGAGACGTGGGAAGGGTAACAGAGAGTGTCTACAGGATGAGACAATAGAGTGATGGTTGCTGATAATTACAGTGCAAAGTCTACCCGTGTAAATACCTGGGATATAGGAACTTACACGGGTTGTTAGTACCTTACTCCTGAAAGCCCGTCGTAAAAAACAGGTCGCCTGGACTCTGAGAAAACTGGAGAATCTTTTAACATTGCGAACTTCAAATTACCTCTAGATAAGTGAACGTAGTGAGACCTTCGAGGTAGTTATCCCGTTTATCGGAGTTAGAGTGAAAAAATCAGAAGCCGTAAAGGCTTAAAGTTTTTGCCAGACAGTCACCTGACTGATCGAGTGCTGAAATTTTCTGGCTGTTTCACGGGTTATAAATTCTAAATTTATGGGATCGTGAACCATCTTAAAATGTTGGTTTAATGTATTCCGTATACCATCGAGACTGGCAAATGGTTCTCCGTCTTTACGGAATCCGCCGACCCAGTTCTGTTTCGCCGTAAATTCCTCAAGCCAGGTGTAGGGAGAGGTGAGGACGAGGTATCCATCCCTATTGATTCGTTTATGGATGTTTTCCAGAAATACACCGGGCTTTGACAGTCTATCAAGAATATTGGCTGCCAAGATAAGGTCATAATCTTTAAACTGGGGCTTTAAGTTCTGGGCATCGGCTTGGTAAAATTCGATCTTAGGGGCAGTCTCCATAAGCTCATAGTCTTTGAGCTTACGTTCATGGTAGGAAACAATCTCTCCTTCTTCCTGCAACTCATATCGGATATAACCCTTTTCCTGCATCTGATGTGCTATGCGAATAAACCGTGCCGAAAAGTCCAGTCCGTTTACAAAGTCAAATTCCTTGGCCAGCTCAAAGCTGGCCCTACCTACAGAACATCCAAGGTCCAGAGCTCTTGACTTGGGCTTGCCGGCCATGAGATCAAGGCAAATCGAGGCACATTTTTCAGGGAAGTTATCTACCCCGAAGTAACGTTGACCGTAATGTGCTTCACAATACTGGGAGACCGCAGCATCGCTTTCATACATCGTTTCATTGATTGCAAGGGGTTGTTTGGATTCCACATATCGAAATCCCGCATGTTGGAAAAAATGTCTGCGAAAGGCGTAGCGGCTGTCACGTGTGGCCTCATTACCTGTGGAAATCCAGGAGCCACCTTTAATGAGGTTATGCTGGGTGTCAAAGGTTGGGGTGGAGAAATCGTCATACCATGGGTGGACCTCAAACCCTTCAAAACCGGAGATGGGGGTTTCTGTCCACTGCCAGACGTTGCCGATAAGGTCGTAGAACTTGTCAAATTCAAAAGTATTAACAGGGCAGGGAGAGCAGTAGTGCTCAAGATTAATATTGCCGGGAGCCTTCTCCCAGTAGGGTTGATCCGGGATGTTGTGTAGATCATGCAATCTGTACCACTCTGCTTCAGAGGGTAGTCGTATCGCTCTGTTCTTCTTTTTGGCAAGCCAGTTACAAAAAGCCTTGGCTTCGAGATAGTTTGTTTCAACCGGCCAGCTCCACGGCATCTCTATTTCCGATGAAACAGTTCGCAGGAGGTATTTTCCTGAATTCTCAATCCAGAATATAGGGTGGGTAGCCTCAGTGTACGTGCGCCACTGCCATCCTTCGGTGGTCCAATACTCCTCCGTTGTATAGCCGTTGTCTTCCATAAATTCGAGGAATTCCTTATTGGATACCAAATGTTTGGCCGCCTTAAAGTCGTGAACATCCGACTCAAATACCCCGTACTCGTTATCCCAGCCATAGAGTGGATGGGATGTATCTTTGCCTAGTTGAACGGTGCCCCCGGCAACAGATAGAAGTGTATTTTCAGGAGCGTCTCCTGAGTCAGGACAGTCGGTCCACCCGTCAAGGGGTTGAACGAGATTTATGGGCAGGCGCCGAATAATAACTGATGAAGTCTCAAGGTGGATTCTCTGATGCTCAATACCCATCATTATAATCCAAAATGGGCTATGCCATGATATGGGCATGGTAAGAGGCAGGTCTTGTATTACCTGTGTCACAAAATCACGAACCTGTCTACGATAATTACGTACTTCATCAACGGTTGGCCAGGAGTAATTCTGTTCATTGAGGTCGTCCCAGGACATTTCGTCCACCCCGATGGCAAACATCGATTCATATTCAGGGTTGATCCGAGTTTCTGAGAGTTTTGCAATGTTCAGCTTATTTATGTAAAAGCTTGCCGTATGGCCGTAATAGAAGATGAGCGGGTGGCGCAGAGGTTCTGAACGCACGTAGAATCCTTGGTCGTCCGTGAGGTGATCGTAGAGACGGCTGTCTATGTCGAAGGTTTGAAGGAAGTATTCG
Source organism: Desulforhopalus glucosivorans (assembly GCF_054397165.1). Lineage (NCBI taxonomy): Bacteria > Pseudomonadati > Thermodesulfobacteriota > Desulfobulbia > Desulfobulbales > Desulfocapsaceae > Desulforhopalus > Desulforhopalus glucosivorans. The sequence continues at coordinate 3,562,128 of NZ_AP044854.1, read as the reverse complement.
AGAATTTCTTTTCGTTTTTGCTCAGCTGAACCACTGTTTAAGATTGTTGTACGACTTTTCAATAGATCCATGTTTACCCCAATGGGAGATGTTGGCGAATGTCAGATAAGTAATGAATTGAAATTATAGGTGTTGTCTGTTTTCTGTCAACAGGTTCTTTTTGATAGGAAGTGGGGCGTGCAGACATGATTGGTCGGGGGGGGCGGTAGACCCAGTAGGTATGCTGCACAAAAAAAAGGCACTTAACTAAAATTTAGTTAAGTGCCTGAAATGTCTTGGTAGCGGGGACAGGATTTGAACCTATGACCTTCGGGTTATGAGCCCGACGAGCTACCAGACTGCTCCACCCCGCGATAAGTCTGGTCAATATACACCTCTGAAAATTTATGTCAATGGCTATTGAGCTGTTTCACAAACCTTTTCAGAGTGAGTTGCATATTGGATGAGTTTATTCTGAATATCCGAGGGTAATCTAGTGAGTTTACCATCTTTTGTGATTGCTGCGTGGATTGTGTATCCCTTAACAAGCAGTTTAGGTTTCGCGTCTCCTGGCTGCTCGCGTAAGATCTTGCAGCTGAACTTACATTTGATCCGACTAACCTCACTAATTGTCGTTTCTATGGTGAGAAGGTCATCGTATACAGCGGGAGCCTTATAACGGAGCCAAGACTCAGTGACTGGTAGAACAAAGCCTAGTTTTTCTATTTCACTGTAGGGAGCAATCCATTCCCGCATAAGTTCCGTTCTGCCAATTTCAAAATACCTCAGATAATTGGCATTATAAACTACACCACCCGCATCGGTGTCACCATAGAGTACACGGACAGTGGTTGTGAATATATGTTCTGACATTACGTACTACCCTTCACCGTTAAAAAGTTTTTCAATCATCTCATGGCCGCCAGCTATACTGTTGTTCATTTCTGCAGCATAGGAATTACAGCTTTTCTCAGAAAAGGTTTGACCCGAGCCTGCAGTCTTTTCCTGTGAATCGTAGAGAACTGTAGGTACAGGATCAGATACATGGGTACGAAGGGCTATTGGGGTGAAGTGATCCATGGTGATGACTACACGGAAATCTTCTCCTGCTTTTCTTAGCTGACTAATGATAGGGGCAACGATCTTGCTGTCAAAATCCTCAATGGCTGTAATCTTGTCTTCAATGGAACCTTTGTGGCCGGCTTCATCGGGGCCTTCAAGATGAACAAAGACAAAATCCTCAGTTTTGAGGGCGTCTATGGCAGCATTCGCCTTGCCAGCGTAATTTGTGTCGATATAGCCTGTGGCACCAGGGATATCTAGGGGAGCTAAACCCCCCAGTACACCAAGACCCTTAAGGAGATCCACCGCACTAATCATACTGCCGCTGATATTAAATCTCTCTGTAAGCGTTGGTACGCTGGGCATCTTCCCCTCTCCCCAAAGCCAGACAAGGCTTGCCGGGTTTTTACCTTCTTCAATACGTTTGAGGTTCACCGGGTGGACTGCGAGAACGTCTTTAGCTTTTTCAAGCAGCTCTTTCCACTCGGGAAGGTTGAGATATTTTTGGTAGTGCTCGGAAATATCTTTTTCTATGTAGTCATGGGGGGGGACGGTTTCAAAACCGGGATGCTCACCCTTGTATATGAGTAGGTGTCGGTAACTGACCCCCGGTTTAAAATGAAACTTCTCAGTTGAACATTCAGCTTCCAAGGCCGCGATAAGTTGATGGGATTCCTCATTAGTTATATGCCCTGCACTAAAGTCCCGCATGGTTGCACTACCACCCGTACCATGATCAAGGGTGACCATGTTACAGCGGTAGGCAATTTCATCTTCGGCAAGCTTAATACCCATGGCGGCCGCTTCAAGCGGTGCCCGTCCCGTGTAGTAGGACGCTGGGTTGTATCCCATGAGAGACATGTTGGCGACGTCACTTCCGGGTGGATAACCTTCTGGCACGGTGTGATTCAAAAAGAAATCACCTTTTGCACATAATTCATCTATGGTTGGGATATTTGCGGCCTCAAGAGTGGTCTTTCCACCAAGTTGTTTCAGTGGATATCCCCCCATTCCATCGCCTACAAGAATAAGATATTTCATAGCGTTATCTACTCAGCATTCATGATTCTTATTTTAACGGTCGGTGCTGTACAAACATCGAGGGCATCGATTTCAGTCAGTGCCTTATTTACAGCACCCTCTGTCGTGAGGTGGGTGCGGAAAACGATGTGGACAGGGCCATCTGATTCATTTTCCTGCTGCATCATGGACTTAATTGAAATATCATTTTTCCCAAATATGTCAGTGATCAGAGCAAGGGTTCCCGGTTTATCCTCGACTGTAATACGGAAGTAGAATGGACAAACAAGGTCGTTCATTGGGGTAATAACCGGCTCTCCCATTGTCTCTGGCAGATAGGAAAGGGGAGAAACTCTGTTGACAGATTCTGTCGCAATATTTCTTCCAATATCAACCACGTCTGCTGCAACGGCACTTCCTGTTGGCATCATACCAGCACCCTGGCCGTAGAGAAGAACGTCTCCTACGGTATCACCCTGAAATTGAATTCCATTAAAGGCGCCATTGATGGTTGCAAGCATGTGATTACTTGGAACCATGGTCGGATGTACCCGTGCTTCAACGTGATCTTTATGGTTGCGGCTGATGGCAAGGAGTTTAATACGGTAGCCAAACTGTCTGGCAAATTCTATATCGATGGGCATAATGGAAGAAATACCTTCCACATGGATGTCATCCAGATGCACATTGAGGCCATAGGCGATGGACATGAGGATTGCAAGTTTATGGGCCGTATCGATTCCCTCAACATCGTAGGTAGGATCGGCTTCAGCAAAACCAAGGGCCTGGGCTTCAGCTAAGACCTCCGTAAACGGTGTGCCATGATCAGTCATCTGACTCAGGATATAGTTGGCTGTGCCGTTCATTATGCCTTTAATAAAGTTGATATTATTAGCAACGAGGCCCTCTTTAAGGGCTTTAATGACGGGGATACCGCCACCGACACTTGCTTCAAATCCAACTTCAACATTGTTTTCATTGGCCGCAGCAAAGATTTCTCTACCATGGACAGAAAGCAGCGCCTTATTGGCCGTAACGACGTGCTTACCATTTTCGATGGCCTTAAGGAGAAAGGTTTTGGCCGGTTCCATTCCACCAATGAGTTCAACGACAATGTCTATGGTCGGGTCGGTGAAAATATCATCCGCATTCTTTGTAAGGGTTACATCTTCAAATCCTGCAGGCAAGGAGGTGAGTGAGATGTCTGCAACAGATGCTAAAATAAATGATATGCCGGTTCTTTGTTGAAGACGTTCATATTGAGCGAGCATTGTTTGACCAAGGCCTTCTCCAACTGTACCGAATCCGATTATACCAATGCGTATTTCTTTCATGGTGTATGTGATGTTGTATGTTAATAAATCCGAGCCTGTGGTGAATCAATCAAAGAGGCGCGTATGAATGGTCCGCAAAGTGCGGGGATATACTGAGTTGACAGCAATCCCATGAAAGTAACCGCTTTCTTGGTGAAAGTCAAAACGAAGACGAGAAATTTTTATGGCCCAAAGCTGGAAATTGGTCTATAGTATTCCGGTTGTTGCAAATCGAAAAGTATGTATATGCCCCAGAGTCACACCAATCTTTCATGGGGGTTGCTTTTCCCTGAAGTTACATACAAAAACGAAAGTTTTTTAGATACCGCAGTCATTAATTAAAGTTTAAAAGGAGATTGGAATTATGGGTAAGAACATTCTGTTTTTTGGACCAAATGGTAGTGGAAAAGGTACTCAGGGAGCCATTGTTCAAAAGAAATATGACATCCCTCATATTGAGTCCGGTGCTATCTTCAGAGAGCACATCGGTGGTGGAACTGAGCTCGGCCTTAAGGCTAAAGAGTATATCGAAAGAGGTGATTTGGTTCCAGATGAAATTACCATTCCAATGATGGTTGCCCGTCTGCAGAAAGATGATTGTAAGGATGGCTGGATCTTAGACGGTTTTCCACGTTCTAAGGATCAGGCAATCACTCTTGCTGAAACCCTGAAAAAGGAAGGTCTTGCCCTTGATTACGTCATCGAGATTGTCCTTGATCGTCAGATCGCTAAAGAGCGTATCATGGGACGTCGTCTCTGTGTAAATGATAACAATCATCCAAATCACATCGCCTTTGATGCTATTAAACCAGTGGAAAAGGATGGAAAGCTTGTTTGTCGTGTTTGTGGTGGCGATCTGAACACCCGTGCAGATGATCAGGACGAAGAGGCAATCGGCAAACGTCATGGTATCTACTATGATGAAGAAACCGGAACCATGGCTGCTGTGAATTATTTCAAGGCAAGTGATGGCGCAAAAGTTATCTCTGTTGATGGTTCTGTTTCCATCGGTGATGTAACTGAATTAATCATGAAAGAGCTGTAAATCAGTGTTATGAAATCAGAACTGCTCTGATTTAGAGTACATGCTATAAGTGGAAGGGCTTTCCTGGATATTAGGAAGGCCCTTTTTGTCTTTTAAAATCAACGTACTATGCCTGTGTAAGTAGCTTATTTAAAACAGGTTTTGCAGGTAGCGTTTTTCAGTTGTTGGTGAAGTTGCTGTAGAGCTGCCGCTTATTCGTATTACTAATGGAAGAAGAACGAAAATGAAGAAAACCGGAAAGGTGTATCTCGTTGGTGGGGGTCCTGGTGATCCTGGTCTTATTACTGTACGTGGGAAAAGCCTACTCGAGCGTGCAGAGGTAGTGGTGTATGATTATCTAGCCTCGCCAAAACTGCTTAAACACGTTCCAGCGGATGCTGAGTTGATCTATGTTGGTAAAAAGGGTGGCGGTAAACATGCCCATACCCAGGAAGAGATCAATCAAATGCTTGTGGATCACGCCCTGGCCGGTAAGATGGTCGTTCGTCTTAAAGGTGGAGATCCTTTTATTTTCGGACGAGGTGGGGAAGAGATTGAAGAATTATACGCAGCCGGGGCCTCTTTTGAGGTGGTTCCGGGAGTGACGTCTGCGACTGCCGCGGCAACGTATGCAGGTATTCCTATTACCCATCGGGATTACACAGCCTCAGTTGCATTTATTACAGGCCATGAAGACCCCACAAAAGAGACGTCAAATATCGACTGGGAAAAACTCGCCACAGGTGCAGGAACCCTCGTTGTATATATGGGAATTAAGAATCTGCCCATTATAGTTGATAATCTGATTAAATACGGTCGGGATCCCAAGACCCCAGTGGCTGTCGTCCGATGGGCTTCAACACCTGAACAGCGTTCAGTCGTCGGGACCCTTGAAACCATTACAGACGTCGTTCAGGGTGCTGGAATTAAACCGCCTTCCCTTATCATCGTGGGTGAGGTTGTACGACTTCGTGAAACGATTGACTGGTATGAGAAGAGGCCTCTTTTTGGTAAGCGTATTGTGGTTACCAGAACCCGCGAGCAGGCCAGTGGTCTTGTGGCTGGGCTTGAAGAGTTTGGAGCAAATTGTCTTGAATATTCCACCATTAATATAGAGCCTGTTGAGAATTATGAGGCCTTTGATGAAGAGCTGGAGCGTTTAAAGGAGTACCACTGGATTCTCTTTACCTCCCTTAATGCGGTAAAGTATTTCTTTGCCCGCCTCTATGCCAAGGGTATGGATGCAAGGGATCTTAAAGGGCCAGATATCGCAGTTGTTGGTAAGAGTACCGCAGACCTGCTGCTAAAGTATGGACTTAATGCTGATCTCATTCCATCTACCTTTACCGGTGAAGGTCTTGCCGAAAGTCTGCTTGATCAGGGCGTGGAAGGCCGTAACATTCTTATTCCAAGGGCCACCCAGGCGAGAGAAATTCTGCCGGAGACACTTCGTGGAGCAGGTGCTCAGGTGACAGTTACACCTATATATCAGAACTGTCCTGTGGAAGGTGATAAGGCAAGCATACGTGCTGAGTTTGCAGAAAATAAGGTTGATATGGTAACCTTTACCAGTTCTTCTACAGTACGTAATTTTGTTAAGATGATCGATGCAGAGGATCAGGAAGAGTTGCAACAGCTGCTTAAAGACGTAAAGATTGCTGCAATTGGGCCGATTACTGCTAAAACTGTAACTGACAATGGTCTTGAGGTGCATGTACAACCTGACCAGTTCACCATCTCCGATATGGTTGATGCTGTTGTGGATTACTACAGTGGAGACTCAGACAAGTAGAAAATACTGGTTAAAGACCGATCGGGACAAAGGTTCCGGTCGGCCTTCTGTTGCCAGAAAGCATCAGACAAAAGATGAGCCAAAGCGCGCTATCTTTTGCAAGGCCTGTGGGAAAGAAATAACTGCACAAAAACAGGCCATCAGCATCAACTCTTCTTTTCGTCACACCTTTTTTAACCCTGCGGGAATTGTTTTCGAACTCGGCTGCTATAGGCATGCAAAGGGATGCCGTGCTGTCGGTATTCCTTCTACAGAATTTTCCTGGTTTAGCGGTTATCTCTGGAGCTTTGCACTCTGCTCCGGGTGTGAAACCCATTTAGGCTGGTATTTTGAGTCGGACAGTGATGGTTTTTGGGGACTAATACTGAACAGGCTCAAAGAATAACTGTTCTTTGAGCCTGGTGTAGCACAATTACTTCTTTTTTATAAGGTCCAGCAGATCCTCAGATGTCATCTTGGCACTGATGTCTGTTCCTTCAAGCAAGCTGCCGGCTAGATCACGTTTTTCCTGATGCAGTTTGACAATTTTTTCCTCGATGGTGTTCTTGCACACCAGTCTATAGATAGTAACCGGCCGTGTCTGGCCGATTCTATGGGCCCTGTCAGAAGCCTGGTCTTCGATGGCAGGATTCCACCATGGATCCATATGGATGACGTAGTCAGCTGCGGTGAGGTTGAGTCCTAGACCTCCTGCCTTAAGGCTGATGAGAAAGAGGTCGCCCTGGCCCGCCTGAAAGGCATCGACCCTGGCTTTTCTCTGCTTGGCCGTGGTGCCACCATCGAGGTACTGATAGCTGATACCCTTTTCATCGAGGTATTCCCGGATGATGCTTAAGTGGCCAATGAACTGGCTGAAAACCAGTGCCTTGTGGCGACTTGCCAATAGTTCCTCAACAACAGAGGAAAATACTCGAAGCTTAGAACTCTCAATGGAACTGTTATTATCAATGAGTCGGGTGTTGCAGCAGACCTGGCGCAACCGCATGATCTCAGTAAGGATCTGCAGGTGACGTCCCTTCTTTTCTTTAGAGTGCTCAAGGAGGTCGATGGCATTTTGTCGAAGAGCCTCATAAAAATGTGATTCTTCCTCGGACATTTCCACATCGAGGGTCACCTCGGTTCGTGATGGCAGCTCTTCAAGAACCTGCGATTTAATACGTCGCAGAATAAAGGGCTGAATCAGTTTTTTGAGGTGGATTTTGGCATCCCTGTCCTGAAATCGTTCTATGGGTGCTGCAAATCTCTCATTAAAAGAACTGAGGGTACCAAGTAGCCCTGGATTGATGAAATGGAACAGGTTCCATAATTCACCCAGGTGATTCTCAATGGGCGTTCCTGTTGTGATCAATTTAAACTCAGCTTGCAAGGCCATGGCGGCATGGGATCTTTTTGTCGCAGCATTCTTAATGGCCTGCGCCTCATCAAGGATAACGGTCTGCCACTTCACCTGGGAGAGAAGCTCACTCTCCTGCTGCAGTAGGGTGTAGGTCGTAATGAGCAGGTCAAACTTAGTCAGTGCCTCAATATCCGCCTTTCTGTCCTTGGCGCTCAGGTACTTAATCTTGAGGGTTGGGGTAAATCTTTGTACCTCAGAATGCCAGTTTGTTGATACTGACGTTGGTGCAATAACAAGAGAGGGACCATTTGAGGCGAGCCTGAGTACAATGGCGAGTGACTGGAGGGTCTTTCCAAGCCCCATATCATCGGCAAGACAACCTCCAACGCCCCAGTGGGCAAGGCGAGCCATCCAGTCAAAACCCTCACGTTGATAGACACGAAGATCAGCCTGAAGGGTGGATGGAAGTTCCGGCTGAAAATTCTGGGCATCGCTGATACGTTTGAGCTGTTCCCTCCAGCCTTTATCTGCATGGGTCTTTGCCTGTTCTGCAATCTGTTCGAGCTGGATTGCAGCGAGGGGATGAACCAGGATTTCCCCGCTTTCCTCATCCCTGTGGCCATCGGAAAAGAGGTTAATATCTTCGAGGCGTTTTTTAAATTCCTGGGTAAGCGCAATGAATTGTCCTTCACGGATCTCAACAAAGCGGCCGGAAGAGCTCTTTACCTTAAGGAGCAGTTCCTTCAACTCTACGACCTGACCCTGGTCAAGTGTGAGTTCACCGCTCATGGCAAACCAGTTCTGCTTATTGGTTCTGATTTTAAGGTTAAGATTATCAACGGAAACTCTTTGGGAGATCGATAGTTTTTCCCCTTCAGGCCATTCGATAATTACCTTGTCCCGTATGGATTGAAGTTCCATGAGCGCCTGGAGGCAGTCGTCCGGGTCATAGAGATGCCATTCACGGTCATTGTCCTGTTCCATGTCGATGGCAAGGTCTAAAATAGGGCATAGTTCCTCGATATCTCGAGCCTTTTCTTCCTCAAGGGCCAGGTTTCTCTTGGTCTGCAGTCTCTTGCCATTCACCTCGGCCATGATGTTTTCCACACCTTGACCGGGTTTGAGGTAATGACCGCCTTCAAGAAATGGTTTCACAAACATCTCCAAACGAAAACCAGTGCCGTAGGGAATGAGGTGCATGTAAATTGAAGAATCGGCATCGACAAAGGTAATATTGCTTGTCTGTCTGCTTTTACTGTCCGCTGCAATGGCGGAGTGAACCGTCATGAAAGAGGAAATGTTTCCAATTGCAGTGAGCACTTCCTCACTTGCTGACATCGGTACCGTAATCCCGTTTTTGCCAGTAATTTGTGCAATACGGCGGTGATTGTCATTGATGCTGATGATCTTGATCCGGGTTGGTGTCTCTTTGGTGAAGTTAATATTTTCTTCAGAGATAGGATGGGCAAAACGAATATGAAGATTCTCTCCCCGTTCTTCCACAAGTAGTTCAGGTTCGCCTGGCACAAACTCCATGGGAGTCCCTGGGGAGTCAGCAAGATAGAGGTAGGGATGGCCAATCATCGCAACGAGGGCCTTATCCATCTCAAAGTTGTAATTGATACCATTGGTGGTCGGGTTGTGGCTCTTTTTTATTGCCGCACAAATCTTTCTATCCTGGGAGGTGAGGTAGGTGAATTTTCCCGTTTGATAGAGGCGGGCAAGTGAGATTGGCCGTCCCTTACTCCATACACCTTCAGGAGATAATTTCTGCTCCTTTGGTGATATGGTCACCTCTTTGCCTTCAAAAGCGATCATCCAGACCATACGAATGGTCTGCTGGTTGCTGTGGGTCTCCTCAGTGGTTGCAAATATTAATGCCTGAAGGCTTCTTTTCCATGGCTCTTCGGGAACGAGCAGAGGGAGTATTGGAATAATTCCTGTCTCTGTTCTCAGGGCATCAACAGTTTCGTGATATTCACTATTACCGTGGCGAATTGTGCCTAGTGTCTCTCCAAGTAAAACAGTGAGCAGGGAGTACCCCTCTTTTTTCGCCTGGGTATAGAAATTGTGCATTTCTTCTTCAACAATGCTTGAAACTGTACTGTTGAGCCAGTATTGACAAATTCCCGCAAAGGCTACCGTAATCACGTCATGGTCAGGGTTTTCCGGAAGAATAATATCTTCGCCCTTACTTCCCTTGTTAATGTGTGAACTCATTACGGCGGCGAGATAGGTATACGCATCGTTTTCTCGAGCACCCTGGAACATTGTGAGTGCTGTGGAGATAGAGTCGGCGATTAAGTAATACTCATCTTTTTTACAGGTAGAGAGCTGAGCCAGGATATAAAAAAGACCGGCTGGGCCAAAAAAAGCGACCTTATTGTCGTTGCTATATTTTTGCAGAAAAGCGATGTCTTCTTCAAAAGCAGCCATTGCCTCTTCGGTTTTACCCTGGAGAAAATGAACTGCTCCAAGAGCACCGGTGCCGTTGAATGATTCATCATGAGCAAGAACCAGTTCTCTGGCATCATCAATTCTGCCCCGGAAGGTAAGCTCATTGAATAAAAGTCGCTTAAATGGAAGTTGCTCATCAACTGTGAGATTGGTGAACTCTTCTTCAGAGGTAAGAAAATTTATAATTTCCGGGTAATCAATAAGTGCTGACTGGCCATATTGAAGGACGTTACTCAGTAGGTAAAATTGAAATGAGGTTGGTAGACTCCTGAACCACTCGGCGTCAAATGGTTGAGTCATTACCCGCACAGTGGCAGGGGGAGCAGCAATGAGTTCTCGACACTGGCTGTCGATAAATTCAGAGGCGTCGTCAATTAAATCAAATTGCTGGGTGTAGATACCTATGCGCATTTCCCTCATTCCACGCCAGCACCGGGTGGTCCACTTTCCGTAATAATAGGATACGGGGGCCTCTTCCTGGATAGTGGTGGCAAAGAGTTCAAAGGTCCCTTGTTTTACGGAAAGCTTACTCAGTACTTCTACAACCTCCTCAACAACCTGTTTATCCTTGGTAAGAAGACCAAGCTCTTCAAACTTGTTAAAGTAATGAGTTAAGTTTGCAGCTGTTGGTTTGTTACCTCTCGGGTTTTTAAGATCGAGTTTTCTCAGGCAATTAACGATGAGAGTGGCATGGGCCGGCTCATAGGTAATTGATAGAAATTGAAGAAGAGTCTGCTCGAACTGAGAAAGTTTGTAATATTGATCTAAAAGTGAGAGGTCGGTTTGCATGGTTGCTTGATGTGGAAATCAGAGGAAAATGATATTTGATTAATCAGTTAGTGTCAAAAGTCGAAAAGGCAATCAGCCATTATAGCATTGTATGGGGCTAATGAGAACCTTAAACTTTACCATATTGTCGTTGTTGTATATGGGGGAGTCTGGTTAACGGGGATTGTTTGAAATATTAAAGGAGTATAGCAAAGACATTTTGGACTACGCCGTTTGCAGGGGGAAGGAGTGGGAAAGAATTGAAGTACTATTGAAGAATTATGAGAGAATAATTGGAGAATAATTGGAGAATAAGCCTGGGAAGAAGAACTACAGACAAACCGAAGCCGCAGAACACGTCTGAAGGCTTCGGTTTGGTACGTCAAAAAGTCTATAAACTTGGGTGTATGACGACTTCAGCACGTGCCTGCTGGCTTTGCAGCCATGCAGAAATAAGCTGCTGTTGTTTAAAATTCATGAGGCTCGTTTTATATTGCTCAATTTCCTCAGAATCTTCAGGCATTTCAGGGAGAACCCTGTTTTTGAAGCTGTAGACATAAAAGCTTCCACCATCCTCTGCTACATCTTTAGGCAGGGAAGAGTTTGCCGAAAGGAGAAATGCGTCCTCAAGCAGTGCCCCAGGGAAGTCTGTATCCTGATTCTGATTATTACGTCCCAGAAGGCCTGAGCTCTGGGTGGTGTATCCAAGATCCTTTGCGGCTTCTGACAGGGTGCCTGCATCAGTTACAGTCGCGAGCAGTTCTGATGCTGCTTTTTTAGCAAGATCTTTAGAGTTCGCTATTTTAAAATCATCCTCGAGAGTGTCTTTGATACTTTCAAAGGATGGAACCTCAGGCTCTTTTACATCTTCCGCCTGAAAAATAGCATATCCGGTGTCGCCCTTAATAAGCGAACTGAATTCACCTTTTTTAAGTTCAAAGGCTTTGTCGAGAAAAATTGCGTCATTTTTCAGGTCATTGGGAGCGTCATCTCTTGTGAAAAAATCACTTGTTCTAATTTCTGCGTCGGGGGTTGCTTCAAGATGTTGATCCAGTCCGCCAGCGCTGATAATACTTTCATAGGTACTGTTAGCAACCTGGAAGGCGAGGCTTTCAGCTTCTTTCTTTTGCAGGTTGGAGAGTATCTGCTTTTTAGAATCTTCGAGGGACTTTTTGCTTGCCGGTTTAATGTCTTCCACGAGTATGATGTGGTATCCGAATTGGGTTTTGACAACATCACTGATTTCACCTTTTCCTAAGGAAAAAACCGCATCATCAAAGGTGGGAACCATCTGCCCTTGGGTAAAGAACCCTAGTTCTCCACCATTGTCCTTGGAGGGACCCTCAGAATACTCTTTTGCAAGCTCTGAAAAATCTGAGCCTTCTTTAGCCTTAGCAAGAACCATATTCGCTTGGGCAAGTTGCTTCTCCTTGACCTCTTCTGAGTCATTTTCTCCGACCTTAAAAAGAATGTGGGAGGCTTTACGTTGCTCAGGTTGGGTGAACATTTGACTGTTACTCTCATAATAGTCCTTAATCTGAGCATCATCAATTTCGACCTTATCTGCGATGTCGCTATAGGTAAAGGCGAAATAACGGAGTTTTGTTTGTGGTGCAGATTTGTAGTTATCTTTTACAGTTTCAAACCAACTAGCTAGCGCGTCGTTATTGACCTCAACCTTTTTTTCAAAGTCAGATGGTAAAAACGTAACAAAGTCGACTTCAACCTGTTCGTTGAGCTGACTGTAGATCTCTCTGATTTCTGAGTCTGTTGCAACAGAGGCAAAATTTCCAATCTCTCTTGCTCCGACCTCAGCCAGTCTGTCGGTTCGCATGGACTTTTCGAACTTGGTGGGAGCAGTCCTTATATTTGCAAGAACAGCCTTGTAGCGATCCATGTTAAACGATCCGTTCTCCTGGAACTGGACCATCTCTTCAATAACCTTGCGTACTTCTTCAGCACTAACATAGATCCCCATCTTTTCAGCACCCTGTCTCAATAGGCTTGTCTGAATAAGTTGGTTGATTACCTGTTGTTTAATACCAAGGGATTCGGCGAGGTCTTTGGGCATGTTGCCACCAAACTGAGCACTGAATCTTTCGTATGTTCGGTCATAGGCTTGCTGGTAATCCTGAAAAGAGACTTCTTCACCGTTAATGACCAATGCAGCCTGCCGGTCACCGGAAAGATTAGAGCCAACACCCCAAAAAATAAAAACAAGGGCAATGATGACTACAATAATTTGTATAAAGGTCGATTGTGCTTTCTTGCGTAATAGTTGAAGCATGGAGGTTAGTTGAGTGGTACGGGTTAATAAATGTGACCAAATCTAATTGCTCGCATAATTCGTTGCTCGCATAAACCGGAGTTGAAGGAAAAGGTCGTCGAAGTTAATTGTTTACGATTGTGTTCGATTTACTCTTTCTTACGCTCCACTGCAAGGAAAATTGCTTTTTCAGCTCCATCTGTACGGTTAGAGAAAAAGCCTATGGGATCTTTTTCATAAAAATAGGTAGTAAAGAAAGAAAGATTTTGACATATGCAAAGAATGAGGGTAGTTATTCATCGAATTGATGGTTGGAATCATGTTGTTTGATGTGTACGTATGCGTTGTTGTAAATTGACTATCCTGCACAAATTACACATATTTTTTCTCTGTTTGACTACCTTGTGGCGGTAGTCTATCTTGTTGAAATTTCGCAACATATCTACTGTAATAGAACATGTAAAATGTTTCGTCAAATGATCAGCCATTCACTTGACAAAATGTTTTTGCTATAGTATTAAGCCCTAGTTAGCTTATGAATTAATTAAAAATGGCGAGAAGTTCTAAATAATATTTTAAGGAGGTTTGCAATGCCAACACTTGAACACAACGGAAGTAGCTTCGAGGTAGATGAGGACGGATTTCTTCTCAAAGGTGATGATTTCAACACTGATTGGGTTGACTATGTTAAGGGTGTAGAGGGTATCTCTGAAATGACTGATGAGCATCAGAAAGTCATTGACGCTCTTCAAGAGTACTACAAGAAGAACGGTATCGCACCAATGGTACGTATTCTTTCCAAGACCACTGGTTTCCCACTCAAGAGAATCTACGAACTGTTCCCATCAGGACCTGGTAAGGGAGCATGTAAAATGGCTGGTCTTCCTAAGCCTACAGGTTGTGTATAATTAACACAATCTGACGTAGTAGAGTCAAAAAGGGCGTATGCTATTTTAGCATACGCCCTTTTTTTGTTTATTTAATTTGAGTCAGTAAAAACCAAGAAGTTTTCCTGCTAGAATATCATTTCAGAAAAACGCTGGTGAAAGGTGCTGAGGTCTTCCTCACAGTTGCCGCAAAAGAGTTTTACATCTCCAAGGGACTGGGAGCTTTTACTCTCAATGGTGAAGCTGCCATCACCATTTTGTATATAGTGTGTAGTGGTTATAACATCGTCTGAAATTTCAAAGAACTCAGTGCTGTTGCCACAATGGGGACACGTAAGGAGGTTTGCGACTTTCGGTTGTGATAGTGACATAGTTCTGGTTGCGCCTTAATCCCTTGTGCGGAAATAGTAGTTATTTGTTGCCGGTTTTTGCTGTAACAGCCGGCTGTTGTTTGGGTGCAGGAGTTTCATCTTTTGCTGCGGCCTTGATTTCACCCTGAATACTGGCACCGGGTTCGACGGTAAGACTTGATGCTTCAAGTTTTCCGTGGATGGAACAGTTTTTACGTGCTGTGAGCATGCCGGCCTTGATGTTTCCTTCGAGAGCGCCGTAGCAGTTAAAGGATGAAACTGTAATGTCGCCGTTGACTTTACCTGTTTCACTGAGGATCAGGTGCTCACCGTCAATATTGCCGTTGATTGTCCCGTCAATCCGGGCTTTTCCCTTAAAAGAAATTTCTCCGGTGATGGACATGCTCTTATCAATTATTGAAGAGATAGCTTCACTTTCAACTTTCTTCATTTCCTGTTCTACGTTTTCTACCTTGCCAAACATTCCCATGATCCTTGTTGTCTCCGTTATAGAACTGTCTATTTTTTGAATTTTACGATTTTTAAGAAATTGTAAGGATTTATTGTTTTGCCATCAAGGGCGACTTCGTAGTGCAGGTGTGGACCGGTTGAGCGGCCTGTATTGCCGATAAGGCCAATGACTTGACCTCTTTTAATCTGATCACCCCGACGCACCATGTATTTTTTCATATGGGAGAAAGAGGTGGTGTAACCGTTGCCATGGTCAATCATCACATAATTGCCGTGGCCTCCGTTGCGAAACGCTTTTTTTACAACACCGTCAGCTGTCGCCCGTATCTCCTCTCCGCGTTTTCCCCTGAAGTCAACACCTGTGTGGAATGCCGATCTCTTGTTTAAGGGGTCTTTTCTCTTGCCGTAACTGGAAGTTACTCTTCCCTTTACAGGTCTTCCGAGAGGGAGGAGGCGAATGGTTTGAAGGTATTTGTCGGCTTGATAGATCAGTTCATCCTGCAACTGAGCCTTATCTTCGATGAAAGGACCACCACTGTTTGCAGTGTTGGTAGATGTTTTTTTAGGCAGTTTAATTCCGATGGAACCGACAATCTCTTCGATGAGCTCACTGCGTTCTGTGAGCTCACTTACGGCATTTGTGATAAGGCTTTCTTTCTCTTTTTTAAATGCAACTTCCTGCGCTTTTTTGCTCTTTTTTAGCTCAGCAATTTTAATATCTAATTCGTGCTGATGCTTTTTGCTCTTATCCAGTTTTGCCTGGAGGGAGCTGATTTTGTCAGAAGAGAAGTGTTCGCGGGTAAAAAATGAAATTGAAAAGATGCTGGTTGCGGTGAGCGCGACAATTATTATTGCTGAAATTGTTGCAATAAAGCGAACTTTTTTACGCGAACAAGGGATCTTGAGAACTTTTCCTCTATCCCCTGCTATGATGATGTGGAGCTGGTCGTCCATGCACTGATCCAAAAATGTTGTTAATTTGAAAAACAAAAAGTATGTTGTGCTCTGGTCTAAAATATCCCAAAAACAGCACTTAAAATCTCCTAGCTTATACTCGAATGTGGGGATATATTCAATATAAAACGTTCAGAATCAGTGGGCTGATATATTCTTGAAAGCCATGTGGATGTTAGATATTTTTGTTGTACAGCTTGATTTGTCCATCCAGATGGGAACGTGCCGTCCACTACCAATTTAATATAAATCAATGTCAAACATAATAGTTAGTAAAGGTGTATCCAAGTCGTTTGGTGCTCAGGAGTTATTTAAGAATATTGACCTCATTGTTCATGCAGGAGACAAGATTGGTGTCATCGGGCCAAATGGTTCCGGGAAGTCGACCCTTCTCAAGATACTCTGTGGTATGGAGGAGGCTGATTCCGGGCAGGTGGTTCGACAAAAGTTTATTCGTTTAAGTTATCTTGCCCAGGAAGATCTCTTTGATGATAATTGTTCAGTCTTTGACAATCTGCTTGTGGCACTGGATGGAGAAGATCTGGAAGATGCGGAAAAGTATACTCAGGTGCATACTCTTCTCAGTCGTGCAGAGTTTGCAGATAACGATGTACTTGTTAAGAATCTTTCTGGTGGCTGGCGAAAACGTTTGTCAATCTGTAGAGCATTGCTGGTTAATCCTGATGTCCTTGTTATGGATGAGCCCACGAATCACCTTGACATTGAAGGGATTCTCTGGCTTGAAAAAATTCTGGCTGGAGGGGGTGGCCCCAGTGCATATCTGCTGGTCAGCCATGATCGAAGGTTTCTTGAAAACAGTACCAATCGAATTGTTGAACTATCTTCTGTCTACCCTGAAGGAACCCTTCAGGTTGAAGGGGCCTATTCAAAATTTCTTGAAATGCGTGAAGAGTTTTTAACAGGGCAAGAGGAAGAGGAGTTGAGGCTTGCCAATAAGGCTCGCCGAGAGGTCGAGTGGTTACGGCGAGGCCCTAAGGCTCGAACGACTAAGGCAAAGTACAGGATTGATGAAGCATACAAGCTGACGGATGACTTGGCTGAGGTTAAGGCCCGTAATCGTTCTGTTTCCAGTGTGAAAATTGATTTTGAGGCCACCGGTCGAAAGACGAAGAAATTACTCGAGATGACGGGGGTATCAAAGGCCTTTGACGACAACCTTCTTTTTGAAAATGTGGATATTACCCTGGCGCCTGGCAGTCGCTTAGGCCTTTTAGGACGAAACGGTTGTGGAAAGTCCACCCTTATGAAAATGCTCGCAGCAGGTGAAGATGGTGCGGTGAGCGCTGATACTGGAACGATACGGGTGGCGGACAAGGTCCAGATTGTCAATTTTGATCAGAATCGTGAAGGCATAGATCCTACCATTACCTTGAAGCGTGCCTTGGCACCGGAGGGCGATTCAGTGATGTTTCGGGACAGATCCCTCCATGTGGTTTCCTGGGCCAAGAGGTTTCTTTTTCGTCCTGACCAGCTTGAAACTCCGGTCGGTCAATTGTCGGGTGGAGAGCAGGCGAGGATTCTTATTGCCGGATTAATGCGGAGTCCTGCTGATATTCTACTTCTCGATGAGCCGACAAATGATCTTGATATCGCCTCCCTTGATGTCCTTGAATCTAGTCTGCTGGATTTCCCTGGAGCACTTGTTCTCGTAACCCACGATAGATTTCTCTTAGACCGTGTCTGTGATCGTCTTCTTGGTTTTGGTGGAAAGAGCGGGGTAACCTATTATGCTGATTATGAACAGTGGCTTGCTGACCTGCCTCAGGTTGTACCTGCTAAAAAGATCGCCAAAAAATCCACTACGGTTCCTAAGCCTGTCCAGAAAGCTGGCCGTCTCTCATATATGGATCAGCGGGAATATGATCAGATTGAAGATAAGATTGCTGAGGCCGAAAGCAGTGTGAGTGAGTTGCAGACTAAGATGGAACTCCCTGAGGTGGTTTCAGATTCTACTGAACTGGCCGCAACCTGGGAAGCACTTGAGGTCGCCCAGCAGGAAGTTGAGTTGTTGTATGCTCGCTGGGATGAGCTTGAAGCTAAACTGGAAGAAAAATGAAATGAAGATTGCGATTCTAGCTGATATCCATGGCAATTTTGAGGCACTCAAAGCCGTTGTCCACGATATTGAACAGTTTCGGGTGGATCGCATGGTGAGTCTTGGAGACAACGTTGGCTACGGGCCGGATCCTGATAGTGTTGTCAGTATGCTTCGCGCGAAGGGAGTGGAGTCCGTACTTGGAAATCATGAATTTGCTCTTCGTGACAAGCGGGGGCGTAGATGGCTTAATTTTCAGGCCGCTGAAAATAATGAGATAACAGAAAAATTGTTGTCTCAGGAAAACCTGGATTACTCATGTAATCTTCCTCTGGTTCTGGAATATGAGGGGGGGTACTTTGTCCATGGTTTTCCAAAAGAATCAGTGTTTCGCTATCTGCCCAAACAAAATGATGACCGGATAATTCAGCTTTTTAAAGAGTATAGTGCCAGGCTTTTTTTTGTAGGTCATACCCATGACCTGGAGCTCGTATGTAGAGAGGGAGAACAGGTGATTCGTAAGCCCCTTAAAAAAGGTCTTGTTACGCTTAAAAAACAGAAAAAATACATTGTCAATTGTGGCAGTGTAGGGCAGCCACGGGATGGTGATCATAGTGCAAAATATCTGCTCTGGGATACCGTCTCCCATGAGATTGAAGTACGGTTTATAGCGTACGATATTGAAAAAGCCATGGCGAGGATTGCTGAGCGAGGTTTTCCCAAGGTGTATGGTCTGAGGTTGCGGTAAGTTATGAAGAAGATAGGACGATATGAGATAACAGGCCGCCTTGGTAGAGGGGGCATGAGTAGTGTGTATAAGGCGAAGGCCCCCGTTACAGGTCGCCTGGTTGCCTTAAAACTACTTCAGCCGAGGGATGATATCTTTGAGGCGCTCGTGGGCTATGAACGTCTTAAGGAAATATTTATTGAAGAGGGAAGGATTATGGGGACAGTTTCCCATGATCATGTGGCTAAGATAATTGATTGTGACGAACATGAGGGGCAACCCTTTATAGTGCTTGAGTATTTTGCCCACTCTATTGGAACATTCATTGGCGAAGCCTATAGGGTGGAAGATGCCTCCCGGGTAATCTCCCTTGGAAAAACCAGACACTATCTGGAGCAGACCCTCAAGGGGCTTGAGAGACTGCACTTTGCAGGTATTGTCCATAGGGATGTAAAACCATATAACCTGATGATTACAAATGATGACCGGGTTAAAATTATAGATTTTGGCCTCTCCAGAGTGCGGGGGGAAGAGAAAATGTTGATCTCAGGTATGCAGGTGGGGTCTCCGTATTATGCAGCGCCTGAGCAGGAGAGGAATCCTGAGACAGCGGACGCCAGAGCTGATCTGTATAGTGTTGGCGTCTTGGGCTATCGTATGGTGACCGGGCAGCTTTATCTTCGATCTAAAAAAGGACTATCTCTGCCGCTATTGCAACCGGAGGTATCGGTTCCCTGGGAGAAGTTTCTTGGAAAGGCTGTGGCAAGGCAACCTGAAGATCGATTTGATAGTGCTCTCTCCATGCGTCTTGCACTGGAGTCTCTTCCTGTGTTGCAACAAGAGGCGTGCTGTAGTGGTGACTTTGCAGGTAATCCCACAGTCTCTTCAGGTCCCATTGTAAGATCCTTACCTGAGA
The DNA here is from genome assembly GCF_054397165.1 of Desulforhopalus glucosivorans. Taxonomy (NCBI): domain Bacteria; kingdom Pseudomonadati; phylum Thermodesulfobacteriota; class Desulfobulbia; order Desulfobulbales; family Desulfocapsaceae; genus Desulforhopalus; species Desulforhopalus glucosivorans. The sequence continues at coordinate 3,542,750 of NZ_AP044854.1, read as the reverse complement.
GGGTGATGTTAAAAGATATCAGGGAACAGCTTGGTCTGGATGAGCTCTTTCGTCCGCTTACATATCATCGACCGCAATTCACTGTCTTGAACTCTGGGGTTGTAAGGGATAAGAGCAGTGGTCTTTTTTGGCAGCGAAGGGGGGCAGGTTTTACCCTTAACTGGAAGCAGGCCCAAGATTATGTGGCTCATCTCAACGAAATCTCCTGGGAAAACAGAACCAATTGGCGGCTTCCAACAGTTGAGGAAGTCGCTCTTATCCTAAACCCTCCTGTACACACAGAGAATTGTTCGAACTGGCCCTTGTTTGACAGGTCGCTGCACTGGCTCTGGACTGCTGATCATTGCAACAAGAAGCAGGCGTGGGTGGCTGATGTCGTAGAGAGCTTTTACCAGCGTCTTGACCGTGATGGTTCTGCCTCTGTTTGTGCCGTTAGCTCTGAGGTCTAGCTCGGTCAGTTCAGGGAGTAGGCTACGGTTTTTGTAGTTTGAAAAAGTCTGTGACCTTTGACAGTAGATAGGTCACATCACTTGTATCAACGTCGAGGTGGGTGACAAGCCGTGTGGTTGGTCCCGCACTGATGAGTATGTTGTGACGTGCAAGATAGATTTCAAGCTCGCGGGCTACAGCCTGCTCCAGACGACAAAACACCATATTCGTTGCAACACTATCGACCGTGATTCCATCTATGTTTTTTAATCCATCCGATAGGAGTGTTGCGTTATTGTGGTCTTCTGCTAATCTTTCTATATTGTTTTTCAGGGCATAGGTGCCAGCTGCAGCGAGTAATCCAGCCTGGCGCATACCGCCACCGACCATTTTTCTCCATCGTCTTGCCTGGTCGATAAAGGTGGTGCTGCCACAGAGGATTGACCCCACCGGGGCGCCGAGACCCTTTGAAAGACAGATGGACACTGAGTCAAAATGTTGTGTAATGGTATGAATCTCGCACTGTTGCTCAACCACTGCGTTGAAGAGGCGGGCTCCATCGAGGTGGATTTTGAGACCCTGCTTTTTGCAAAAAGCTGATGCTTCCTCGATATAGGAGAGAGGTAAGGACTTGCCGTTTTGAGTGTTTTCCAGGCAGAGAAGTCTCGTTTTAGCAAAATGGACATCGTCCGGTTTGATTTTTTCTTCAACTTTTATAAGATCAAGGGTCGAGTCTTTCTCGAATTCAATTGGTTGTGGCTGGATAGAGCCGAGCACTGCAGCTCCCCCTGCCTCATACTTATATGTGTGGGCCTGTTGGCCGACAATGTATTCATCTCCACGGCCGCAGTGGCTCATTATGCCAATGAGGTTTGCCTGGGTTCCACTTGCGGTAAAGAGCGAAGCGTCAAACCCTGTGAGTCTCGCCATTGTATCTTGTAAAGAGTTCACGGTGGGGTCATCGCCATATACATCATCTCCCACTGGGGCGCCTAGCATGGCGTCGCGCATTTTTTCAGATGGTTTGGTCACGGTATCACTGCGTAAATCAATCACTTTTTGCATGGTTTCTCTCGGTTGTTTCAAGATGGAAAAAGTATTATGTAGCTGATATAGATACAGCTCTATGTTTTCTTAAGAGTAAAATAGTATAGTATCCGCTTTTGTCGTTATAAAAGATATTGTAATGAACCACCCGCCGATAGGCGGCTAATACGTCGGGATAAGTACCTGCACAAAATTAATTCTGCCTGCAAAACGCAGAAATTGACTTCTAAGGTGCTCATATAAACATGATTTGTGAGAAGGTGAAATGGAAATAGGTAAAGAGCTGAGTGACAAGCAAATAGAAATACTTCAAAAGAGCGGTTTTACCTTCTCAGCTCTAACGGCGGCGTCATTTGTGGAGGTGACAGGTCTTGACGATGCGTCAACATTAAGCGATGACGAGCTTCTTGAGTTTTTGATAGCCGCAAATCTATTGTATCGTAATGGTGAACCAATTTGTTCGGATAGTAGTTATGATTTTACATTTCTTTCCGAGTTGAAAAACCGCAATCCAGAACATAGTTTCCTTCAAGAAGTTGAGCCGGAAGCCCTTGCGAGTGCTAAAACCGTGAGTTTGCCGGTCCGGATGCTTTCAACGGATAAGGCCTATGATTATGCAAGCATGTGTAGCTGGGGCAAAAGAATTGAAAAAGCCGCACAAGAGTGCGGTGTCTCCTTTGATGATCTTGTTTTTCGAGGCAGTCCAAAGTTAGATGGTTATGCAGCGTTTGACGATGGCAGGACGCTGTATACCAGAGGGGACGGTCGCAAGGGGACTGATATTAGTCGCGCCTTTGCCCGGGGGTTGCAGGTTGCAGGTAGCGGCGAGCGGGGGCTTGGACCCGGTGAGATTGTCGTGGCCAAATCCTATTTTAAGGCTCATCTGGCCCAGCATTTCGAAAATTCGAGAAACTTCCAGGCAAGTCTTATTAAGGAAAAGGAGTTGGAGGAGCCAGCCGCAAAGGCAATGGTTGAAGGTGCCGCTCTCTTTTACCCTTTTAGTGAGTTACCCCATTGGCAGGGGAGTTGGGCTGAGCTGTCTGCCGACTTTGAGGCCGTTGTAGGAAAGCTCTGGGAAGCAGTGGACTACGATATAGATGGTATTGTTTTTGAGATAATCGATGAAACTGTAAAAGAACACATGGGGGCCACAAGACACCACCATAGATGGCAGATTGCCTATAAGCAGAATAGTGAGATGGCAAATGTCAGGGTCTTGAACGTGGTTGCCCAGACATCACGGTCTGGCCGGGTCAATCCTGTGGCAGAAATCGAGCCGACTCGCTTAAGTGGAGCTCTTATTCAGCGGGCAACTGCCCATCACTACGGTATGGTGAGAGATAATGGTATTGGGGCGGGTGCTCTGATTAGGCTCTCCCGCAGTGGGGAGGTTATTCCTAAAATTGAGGAGGTGTTGGAATCGGTAACACCGCAGTTGCCAAAAACTTGCCCCAGCTGCGACTCAGCGCTTGTCTGGGAAAGTGACTATCTCGTCTGTGTGAATGTGATGGACTGCGCCGCCCAGAAGACCCACTCCATTGAACACTTTTTTAAGGTGCTCGGTAATGTTGATGGATTTGGACCTTCTTCAATTGCCAAAATATATGCTGGTGGAGTTGAAACCCTGCCTGAAATTTATAGCCTTAAAGAAGAAGACTTTGTTTCCTTTGGTTTTGGACCGAAGCAGTCGGAAAATATGGTCAGTCAGATGCGACGCAGTAGGGAAGAAGCTATTGAAGACTGGCGGTTCTTGGCCGCATTTGGCATCCATCGTATGGGGATGGGGAATTGTGAAAAGCTTCTTGGGGTCTATTTGTTAGAAGATATTTTTGAGCTTAACCGCGAACAAATTGTAGAGATAAAGGGTTTTAGCGAGAAGATTGCTGACGAGATTCTACCAGGTCTTGCAAGTGTGAAAGAAATGTTTCAAACGCTGTTGGGGCTTGGCTTTAATCTTGTCAGAACTGAGATTCAGAGTGATTCTGCAGCAACTATGACAAGTTCAGTCTCTGGGATGACCATTGTTTTTACAGGTACTATGCGTAAAGGCGGTCGTGATGAAATGAAACAGCAGGCGAAAAATCTGGGGGCCAAGGTGGGAAGCTCCATTACCGGCAAGACTGACCTGCTTGTTTGCGGAGCAAAGGTTGGGGCGTCAAAGATGAAAAAGGCTGAAGATCTTGGCGTGAAGATACTCAGTGAAGATGAGTATCTTCAGATGCTCAGCAATTAACTGTTTTACTTTGGTGGCTCGAGAAGCTTGCCTGCTTTAGCGATGTTTTCGTGGGGTACTTCGTCTATAAAAAGAAGGATCGCCTCAGGTGGCTTGTTGGCGGCCTTGCTGATAACCTTAGTGACTCCTTCTGAAATTTCAGCCTTCTGTTCTTTTGTTAAGGTACCGGCAACTCTGATGTTTACGTATGGCATGGTGATGACTCCTGCTGTGTGTTAATGTGTTGATGTGCTTTTGTGTGTTTATGTCAAGGATGCTGGTGATTGCCTGTAGCTCGTTGTTTATTCTGATGGTCAAATGAACTACTGGTAACGCCTTTTTTCCCAGACGGTTGTGCAATGTTTGCTAAGGTACTCCGTTTTCTGGAATGAACAAAGCGGAATTTTTATAGTCCACTTTTAGAAGTGCAGTTAGTGCCTTGTTCCTGAAAGCCTGTCATAAAAACAGGTAGCGTAGAGTCCGGGAAAATCAGGAATTGAATTTCTAATCGTACGTTTAGTTTTATCACCAGATAGTGAACGTAGTGAGGCCTTCTAGACACTTATCCCGCTCATTGGGGTAGTCTTTTGCAGGGTTTAAGTACACAATGTTTTATCTCAGCTAAATTAAAAAGAGAGTGATTATATGCATATTCTTGTGACCGGAGGGGCTGGCTATATTGGGAGTCATACCTGTCTTGAGTTGTTGAATTGTGGTCATCAGGTAACTGTAGTTGATGATCTGTCAAACTCAAGTATTGAGTCGTTACACCGTGTTGAAAAATTGACAGGCAAGGCTGTCAGTTTCTTTGAAGTCGATCTTCTTGATAGGGCGGCTCTGAGGAAGGTGTTTGCCGGTGTTGATGTCCGTTTCGATGCTGTAATTCATTTTGCCGGTAAAAAGGCGGTGGGGGAGTCGGTGGAAAAACCACTTCTCTATTACCATAATAATATAACCGGAACCCTCATTCTTGCGGGAGTTATGGCGGAGTACGGAGTGAAAAATATTATCTTCAGCTCTTCTGCAACAGTGTACGGTGATCCTGCGACGGTCCCTATAACTGAAGACTTTCCTCTTTCATGTACCAATCCATACGGTCGAACAAAACTCATGGTTGAGGAAATCCTGGCAGATCTGCATGCAGCAGATGATCAATGGAATGTCTGCTTGCTTCGATACTTTAATCCGGTTGGGGCCCATAAGAGCGGTGAAATTGGTGAAGATCCCAACGGTATTCCCAATAATTTGATACCATATATCTCTCAGGTTGCAGTAGGTAAACTCGAGAAGTTGTCAGTTTTCGGTAATGATTACGACACTAAAGATGGAACCGGGGTGCGGGATTATATCCATGTGGTTGATTTGGCACTCGGGCATGTGAAGGCTCTTGACAAGGTGGTAACAAAACCCGGCGTTGTTATCTATAATCTTGGTACTGGTAATGGTTATAGCGTACTCGATATGGTCAGAGCGTTCGGCAAGGTTTCTGGCGTTGAAATCGCTTATCAGATCGTAGAGCGCAGGGCTGGGGATATTGCGGCTTGTTATGCAAATCCTGCTAAAGCCCTCGATGAGTTGGGGTGGAAAGCACAGTATGGTCTGGAAGAAATGTGCGAAGATACCTGGCGCTGGCAGAAAAATAATCCCAATGGGTTTTAGTACCTTACTCAGGAAAACCTGTTATAAAAAACAAGAGACTGAGTTGAGGTAAATTCATTGTTTCGGGTAATTCACACGGTACTGATCCAGCGATACTAAAATTTTTTCCGCTTGTCGGGTTAGTCTCGATGAGTTGCGTGCGTACCCTATTAAACTCACTACAGATAGTAACTGTAGTGAGTTGTTGCTGAGTAAATTATAGTTTTTTTCTTAGTTCTGCTTCAAGCTCTAGTTCTCGCTAGAGCCTCATTTGCACATCTGAATAAGTTTTCGTTTTTACCTTTCTCTGTTGGTTTTTTACTTTTTTTCCTCCTGTACATTATGGTCCTTGTTCTGTCTTTGGTAATACCAATACCCCTGTTTCATACCAATTTTATCAGGTCCTTCATCGTGGTATATTTGGAGTTAATGTGGTCTAAGTGTTTGAAACAGTGTGGATAGTGTCACTTTGTGGTGCTGGGTTTGCTGTTATGGTAATAATGGACAGGAAAAATTGGTCTAGAATAGTAATAGTTTCACAAACATGCTGTAGGTCATGGAATCTTAGGGAAAATTGCTATTGCTTTAACAGAAGACCAATGGTACTTTCTCTGAAACTTTGAACATGAGGCACTGTTTGCACAATGAGAACAAAAGACGAAGTCGTTAAAATATTTGGTTGTGGAAATGTTATTATGGGGGACGACGCCTATGGTCCCTCCGTCGTTGACAAGTTAAATGATACCTATGCTCTTCCGGACCACGTTGAGGCGATTGACGTGGGGACTTGTATACGGGAATATCTGTTTGACTATCTATTAATGGAAGAAGGGCGGCCTGATAGGCTTGTTATTCTGGATGCTGTCGATTTTACAGACAGGGCTCCGGGTGACGTTTTTGAGATTCGCCCCACTGAAATTCCTGCCAAGAAGATCCACGATTTTTCCCTCCATCAATTCCCCACTGTTAATTTATTGCAGGAGTTAGAGGAAAACACCGGTATCAAGGTGTTGATTTTAGCTGCACAAATTGAGTTTATCCCCGAAGAAATTGCGCCGGGGCTTTCTCCTGCAATGACAAAAGCCGTTAATATAGCGTGTGAGAAGGTTTCACAAGTTCTTTCTCTAAAAGTTAAGTGAGGTGACCTTTTATGATGTACGAATTTAAAGTCAGCCAGCTTGCAGAAGAATTTGGAGTCCATCGAAACACCATAAGAAACTGGATTAATGCCGGAACCCTTCCCGCGACAGAAGGGCCTGGTAGAAAGTATCTTATGAAGTTTCACGACTACCAGAAACTCTGCGAGAAGTTCGGCCGAGAACCACATGTCAGTCCGGGTACTAATGTCGATCCATCGGCCCTTGGGGCCTTTGAAGAAACAGACTTGGAACCCTATGCGGTAAATGGTTTTAAAAGTCAACTGGCACTCGATCCATCCTGGGCAGACTCTTGTCTCACCTGTGGAACTTGTGCAAGTGCTTGCCCCATTTCAGGTGTAGATGGTCTTGATCCCAGAAAGATTGTGCGTATGGCTGTACTAGGGATGGATAAGGAACTCGTTGATTCAACCTGGCCATGGAAATGTACCATGTGTGCCAAGTGTGAAGAGGCTTGTCCTGAAAACATTCAGATTATCTCGCTTATGCGAAAAATTCGTGGCACAAGAGAGCGTGATAAGGTGCCAGGGCCCATCCACAAAGGTGTGGTTATGTGTCTTGAGCGCGGTAATAACCTCGGTATTCCAAAAGATGACTTTGTTTTTCTCTGTGAAGATCTTGGGGAAGAACTGGCAGAAGAAAGTTGTCCAGGTTTTGTAACACCCCTTGATGTTCATGGCGCAAGAGTGCTGGTTACTGTGAACTCCAAAGAGCCTTTTGGAGAGCCCGATGACATGAAGTGGTGGTGGAAAATTTTTTATGCCGCAGGGGAGTCCTGGACCATTTCCACAGAAAACTGGGAAGGTGTTAACTGGGGATTATTTTCCGGTGATGATGAATCGATGAAGACCGTTGTCGGGCGAATAGTCGACAACATGCGGAGGTTGAACTGTAAAGTCCTCCTCCTCCCAGAGTGAGGCCATGCATACTTTGCAACCCGGTCCGGGTTGAACAGATGGTACCCTGAAGCACTCAAAGAATTCAAAATTGCAACTGTGTTCGATCTTCTCCTTGAATATATAGAGAATGACAGGATTCAGCTTGATAAGGCTATTCATAATATTCCCACTGCATACCATGATCCATGTAACTACGGTCGCAAGTCTTTGAAAGCCTTTGGTCAGGCCTATTTTGAAGAAGGCCGCGCAGTAGCCAGTGCCTGTTGTGATGATGTCCGCGAACTTAATCCCAACCGTAATGGTGCATACTGCTGTGGTGCCGGTGGTGGTGCCTGGGCGCTACCATACGCTGATGAACGGGTTTTCTATGGCAGAACCAAGGCACGTCAGATCACTGAGTCCGGTGCTGAACTGATTGTTGCCCCATGTCACAATTGCCGCGATCAGATCATGAAATCCCTGAACAAGGAATATGATTTAGGTATTGAAGTGAAATATCTTTGGGAGCTTGTTTCAGACTCATTGATTATGCCCGATAAGCAGTAGAGCTAAGAGGAAGTGCTCGTATCCTCTTTGAGGCTGGGCATATTTAGAAATGAGACATCCTTCTGAAGATACAAGAGGATGTTGAGAACCATTCGACAGGAGACACACGTCATGCTAGACACAAAGAAAGTTGGGTCGGTAATGATCGTGGGAGGTGGAGTGACAGGGATGCAGGCAGCCCTTGATCTCGCTGATTCCGGATACTACGTGTATCTGGTTGAAAAGTCTGGAGCCATTGGCGGTGCCATGGCCCAGCTTGACAAAACCTTCCCGACCAATGACTGCTCGATGTGAATCATCGCGCCAAAATTGGTAGAGTGCGGTCGGCACTTGAATATAAAGTTGATGACGCTCAGCGAAGTTGTTGGAGTAGATGGTAACGCTGGGAATTTTAATGTAACGGTAAAAGAATCTCCCCGTTACGTGGATGTGGATAAGTGTATCGCCTGTGGGGCATGTACTGAAAAATGTCCGAAAAAAGTTGATAGCGAATATGACGCTGCAACGGGTAAGCGTAAGGCAATTTATGTTAAATATGCCCAGGCTGTACCCCTCAAGTATCAAATTGATCCGGATTCCTGTATCCGTCTAAAAAAACCAGGTGCATGTGGCTTTTGTGAGACGGTTTGTGATGCCGGTGCAATTAATTTTGATGACACCGAAAAAATGCACGAAATCAATGTGGGCGCTGTGGTTCTTGCTCCCGGTTTTGAAGCATATGATCCAACAGATGCAGGTGTCTGGGGATACGGTACCAATAAAAATGTTATCACCGCGCTGCAGCTTGAAAGATATCTTTCAGCCTCTGGCCCCACCGAAGGACACCTTATCCGTCCCTCCGATGGTAAGCCTGCCCGTAAGGTAGCATTCCTCCAGTGTGTTGGCTCAAGGGATGAAAATCTTTGTGGTAACGGATACTGCTCTTCAGTTTGTTGTATGTATGCAATCAAGGAAGCAGTGATAGCTAAAGACCACGTTCCAGGGTTGCAGACTTCCATATTCTATATGGATATGCGTACCCATGGTAAAGAGTTCGATATGTATCTCGAGCGTGCCAAGAATGAATCAGGTGTTCGTTTTGTCCGTTGTCGTGTAAACGGCGTTGAAACCGATGGTGTTGGTGGTGATTGTCGTCTTAGCTATGTTAACGAAGAAGGCCGTCAGATAGAAGAGTTCTACGACATGGTTGTTCTCTCTGTTGGTCTGCAGACTCCAAAGCATGTGCTGGAGCTTGCTCACACAGCAGACATCAAACTGACTGCAGATAACTTTGCAGCCACCTCTGATTTTGCCCCTGTTCAGACGTCTCGCGAGGGAATCTTTACCTGTGGAGCCATCGCTGGCCCTAAGGATATTCCACAATCTGTTGTTGAAGGTTCTGCCGCCGCTGCAGCTGTAGCTGATCTTCTTGCTCCAACAAGACATGAGTTGACTACTGAGGCAACCTTTCCAACTGAAAAGGATATCGCCAAAGAAGAACCTCGAATCGGTGTTTTTGTTTGTCACTGTGGTTCTAATATTGCCGGTATCGTTGATGTTGAGGCGGTTGAGCAGTATGCAGAGACGCTTCCAGATGTTGTGTATGTGGAGCGTAATCTCTTCAGCTGTTCCCAGGATACTCAGGATATGATCACCAAGCGTATCCAGGAACAGAATCTTAACCGAATTGTTATTGCTGCCTGTACACCACGTACCCATGAGCCGCTTTTTAGAGAGACCCTAAAAGCCGCTGGCCTCAATGAGTATCTGGTTGAGATGGCAAATATCAGAAACCACGATTCCTGGGTACATGTGCAGGATCCGAAGGGTGCAACGGCGAAGGCTAAAGATCTCGTTCGCATGGCTGCGGCCAAGGTAACCTATGGAGATTCTCTCAAGCCCATTTCAGTACCAATAACCCAGAAAGGTCTGGTCATAGGTGGCGGTGTAGCGGGGATGACCTCTGCACTCAACCTTGCCGAACAGGGCTTTGAAGTTCACCTGATCGAGCAGACTGATACCCTTGGTGGTAACGCCCTGCATCTTAAGCATACCTGGGCAGGCGAGCATGTGCCGACACAGTTGGCAAAGCTTGTAGATAAGGTGATCTGGAACGACAAGATTATCCTGCATAAGGAGACCAGGGTCACTGCTGTTGAGGGGTTTGTTGGTAACTTCCGTTCAACCGTTACCACAAAAGATGGTAAAAGTAAGGTTATTGAGCATGGTGCGGGAATCGTTGCAACCGGTGGGGAGCCATTTACTCCGCAGGAATATAACTACGATAACATTACCCGCGTGGTTACCTCTGTACAGTTTGATAAACTCTTTGAGCTGAAAGAAAAGCATGTGAAAAGTGCCAGGCGCTTTGTTTTTATCCAGTGTGTTGGTTCCCGTGAAGGTGACAACATGTACTGCTCAAAGGTGTGTTGTACCCACTCTGTACAGTCAGCCATTGCTCTTAAGAAAGAAAACCCTGAACGTAATGTGTACATTCTCTACCGGGATATGCGCACCTACGGACAGCGGGAAGCTCTCTATAAGCAGGCCAGAAAGCTTGGTGTGATTTTCATTAACTATGAACTGCACGGCAAACCAAAGGTCACTGAAGATGGCACGGTTCTGAATGTTGAAGTGTGGGATCATGTTCTGCATAGACCGCTCAGAATTGAGACTGATCTTGTGATTCTGGCAACTGCTGTACGACCTAAGGCTGATGCTTCTGATCTTGGTAAGCTCTATAAGGTTCCTGTTGATGGACACGGATTCTTCCAGGAGGCTCACGCCAAACTTCGTCCGGTTGATTTTTCAACCGACGGTATGTTTGTCGCGGGGTTAGCCCACTATCCAAAACCCATTGAAGAGTCGGTGGCCCAGGCCCTTGCTGCTTCTTCAAGAGCTGCAACCCTGCTCTCGAAAACAAGTGTTTCACTTGATGCCATAAAGGCAACTGTGGACGAGAATTTTTGTGATGGTTGTGCTCTCTGTGTGGATGTTTGTCCTTACGGTGCGATTACGCTGACCGACCGAGAGGCTGGTGAGGGACAGATCATCAGGGTGAATAAGGCGCAGTGTAAGGGATGTGGTCTCTGTCAGGGAACTTGTCCTAAGCGTGGAGTCTTTGTTGCAGGATTCACCATGAAGCAGATCAGTGCGCAGATACAGGCGGCTCTTGCTGTCTGATTTAAAAAAATCTTGAATTAAATCGAAGCCTCTCCTGTCGCATGCGTTGTTCTCCCTGTGCGGCGTGGAGGGGATTTTCGAGATAAAATTTAAAGTTGAAAGGAGTAGATCACATGAGTTTTGAGCCTAAAATTGTTGCTTTTTGCTGCAACTGGTGCTCCTATGCCGCCGCTGATCTCGCGGGTACTGCCAGAATGCAGTATCCGGCTAATGTGCGGATTATTCGAGTTATGTGTTCTGGTATGGTTCATCCTGAATTTATTATGGATGCACTTAATCAGGGCGCAGATGGGGTTATGGTACTTGGCTGACACCTCGGTGAATGTCATTACCTGGATGGTAATTATAAAGCGATGACCCGCTCAGATATGGTCGTAGAGTTGTTGGAAGATTTTGGATATGAAGCGGAGAGATTCAGCCTTGCCTGGGTATCTTCAGCGGAACCTGATAAATTTGTCGACGCGGTCACTACAATGACTGCCCAGGTGAAAAAGTTGGGTCCTGTAATCAGTGAAGATGCCAAAGCGGCATAACAGGAGGGAGATATGGGTGTAACTACAGCTATGGAGTGGCTGGGATCCTGTTCAGGGTGTGAAATTGCCATCCTGAATATCGGTGAAGATCTCGTTCCTATAATCACTGAAGCACTGGATATTGTACATGCGCCGGTGTTGATGGATCATAAATATTTTGGTCAGTGTGGTGAGGGTGTGACCCTCACAATTCCCGAAGCTGTTGTGGGAATTGTGACCGGTGGCGTCAGCAATCACGAGCACATTGAAATCTTAGAAGAGATGCGGGAAAAATGTCAGGTACTTATTGCCCTTGGTACCTGCGCCACCCATGGTGGGATTCCTGCTCTGATGAATGGGCAGAATTTAGATGATGCGGTGGCCGATATATTCAGCACTGAATCAACAGATCCTGATTCTCCGATTCCAAGTGTTGAGGTACCACCGCTTCTTGACCGTGTGTATGCATGTGATGAGAAGGTGAAAATCGACATGCAGCTTCCTGGCTGCCCACCAAATCCTGCGCTTATTGCAGAGGTTATCATATCACTTGTTGAAGGCAGAGATCCGGTTTTGCCTGGAAAGAGTGTCTGTGATAGTTGTCCAACCAGGCGGGAAGGAAAGGGGGAAGTGAAGGAGTTGAAGCGTTTTCTGACCAATGCCGAATTTAAGGCGGGTGAGCCAATTGATGAAATGCGCTGTCTGCTTGAGCAGGGGTACCTCTGCATGGGTCCTGTAACTGCAGCGGGTTGTGCAAAACGTGGAGCACCAAGCTGCATTAGTGCAAGAGTGCCATGCCGCGGTTGCTTTGGCCCGGTACGAAAAGATGGAAATCAGCTGCTTGATATGATGAACGCTCTTGCAAGTAACGGCATTGACTATAAATCAGTTATAGATCGCCGCTCAATACTGAGGTTTTCAGGAGCCCATGGAACACTTCGACCTCTGAAAAAGAAGGTCGTAGAGGAGGATTAAGATGGGAAAGGTATTAAATATAGCACCAGTTTCCCGCATTGAAGGGCATGCTAAGATTGCGATACATCTTGGTGATGATGGTAACGTGGATGATGCGTTTCTCCATATCCAGTCTCTTCGCGGGTTTGAAAAATTTATAGAGGGCAGGCCTGCTGAAGAAGTGCCCCGTATCGTTAATCGTATCTGTGGAATTTGCCCATGGATGCATCACTTAGCATCCAATAAGGCTGTTGATGGAGCATTTGGTGTAACACCTACTCCAACAGGGCATAAGCTTCGGGAAATGTGCCAGGTTTTAGCTCACATCAATGATAAAATTCTACACTTTTTCTTTTTGGCAGCGCCTGACTTTGTTTTAGGTCCGGATGCAGATTATTCTGTCAGAAATGTTATCGGTGTTGTTAAAGCGGCTCCTGAGCTTGCAACCCAGGTTGTTAAGATGCGTCAGCTCGGTCAGATGATGCTGGATAAATTTGCTGGAAAGGCGATTCATCCCATTGCGGGTGTTGTTGGTGGTTTTGCAAAACCAATGACAGAAGCAGAGCGACTCGAACTCCTTGAAGGGAGTCGCACTCTGCTAGATTTCTCCACCTATGCACTGGATTTTGCCGTTGAAAATGTATTTTCTAAATACATGGATGTTATTGGCGAGCTTGGTGTGATTACTACCGGATTCCTAGGGACAGTTGACCGGGAAGATGGAGCGCTCAGACTGTATGATGGCAAGCTTCGTTTGATGAAGCCTGACGGAAGTTACGATGATTTTGAAGGGACTGATTACCTTACCCATCTCGGCGAGCACGTTGAGCCATGGGGGTATTCAAAAATGCCTTATGCCAAGAATTGGAATGAAGGTTTTGATATGGAGCTTTCTGCTCCTAAAGGAATCTACCGCTCAAACACCCTTGCACGCATAAATGTTTGTGACAGGATTTCCACACCAAAGGCCCAGGCTGCACTTGAACAATTCCGTGCTTCTTTTGGTCGTCCTGCACAGCAGACGCTCCTCTATCATTATGCACGACTCATTGAAATGATCTATGCATGTGAGCGCACCATAGAGCTTCTGGAGTGGGAAGGTATTACTGATACAAATGTACGGGCTAAGGCTGAACCTAAGGCTGGACGTGGTGTTGGTATTGTTGAGGCTCCTCGTGGTACTCTTATTCATGATTACCAGACCGATGACAACGGTTGTATAACCAAGGCCAATCTCATTGTTGGTACAACCCATAATATTGCACCAATGAATATGAGTGTTAAGCAGGCTGCTACAACGCTCATCAAAGATGGTGTCTATAACGAGGGTTTGCTTAATCAGGTGGAGATGGCGGTCCGAGCCTACGACCCCTGAATGTCTTGCGCAACCCACCGCCTGGATGGCGGCATACCAGTATCAGTCTCAATCAAAGATTCAAAAGGTACAGAGATTGACAATATAGTCAGTTAGCACCTTCTGAACTTGGTGAAGGTACGTACCCACGGTTATTTGTGGTTCACCGGGGTTAAGAGCTTTTATCAAGGGAAACCATAATCTTTTTGCTTATGGGTAGAGAAGTAAAGGCGGCAGGTAAAGATGATTTTAGTTGACCGCCTTTATTGTTTTTTTTGATTGAAAAGGTAATATAGATCTTATTATAATGTCCTCCGTTTATCGGGTGACTTACTTTGTGGAGGAAGCTCCAATGTCAAACCGACGTAGAACACAGGTTCGCGCAGAAAATCCAAGCGGTTCCTGTGGAAAGCTTGATCATATGACCATCGACGAGTTGAAGGCGCGAGCCGTTGGTGACGATTTTGACGGCACATGTCCCGCATGTGGTAAATTTCATCTTACCCATGAAGAAATTGAGAAACTTGAATCAGAAAAAGTGTCAGAATCGGCAAGTTATCAGGAAATGAAAAAAGAGGCGGAAGCCGAAAAGTAAAATTTTTTATAAGAAAATTAAGATTATTTAGTACGTTAGGAATCCTTTTCGGTTGTATGCTTTAGGAATGGACTTCATGAAGGTGCGTATCTTAGCTTACTTTTCGTTCGCTGAGGGTAACTTAATTACGTACGAAAATACTAAAGCCCAGGTGATGGTTATTGCTTGGGCTTTAGGTATGGTATAGGGAGCTGTAATTTGGGTAAGGATCTTGATCGTCAAAAGCTGCTGTTGGATGAGTTGCATAAGCTCGTTGATCGTCCGATGCGCCTTATGGTCGTCTGCGGTACACAGAACAAGGCGATATTAAAACATGATCTTCGTGATCAGTTACCAGAAGATCTTGATCTCGTTGCAGGACCTGGTTGCAGTGTCTGTGTTATGCCAGCAGGGCATATTGATGCATTTGTTAAAATTGCTGTTCAGCCCGATGTTATTACAGCAGGCTGCGAAGATCTACTAAAGGTTCCTGGAAGTAAAGAGTCCCTCGAGTCCGTTATGTCCAAAGGTGCCAGGGTTGAACTTATCACTTCTCCCATGGACGCCCTCGATATAGCCAGACGTGAACCTGGCTACACCGTTGTTTATCCGGCTGTTGGCTTTGAAGCCACTGCGCCAAGTGTTGCCGAAACGATTTTAGAAGCAGCCAGGCTTGGTGTTGAAAATTTTTGTGTTGTACCCTCAATCAGGCTATTACCTCCAACCATCGATCTGTTGATGATGGACCCGGAGCTCAATATTCGTGGCCTGCTCTGTTCAGATCATATTAATACTATTTCAGACACTGAAGCCTATACCGATCTTGCCAAAAAGCATAAGCTCTCTTGTTATATAGCTGGCTTTGAAATAATTGATATTATTGAAGGTATTGTGAGCCTTGTTCGTCAGATTCGTAATGACGAGTCGCTCTTTGATGACACCTCTGCATTTATTTATTCATCTGATGATAACCGCAAGGCCCGAAAAATGGTTTCTGAGGTGTTTTTTACCGTGGATACTGATTGGCGGGGCTTAGGCACCATTGAAAAAAGTGGTTTTGTGATCCGTGATGAGCTTTCTTTGTATGATGCAACAAAACGATTTAATGTTCGCTTCAAAGAAGGCGAAGAGTCGTGTATGTGTCAATGTAATGCAATTATTACAGGAAGAGGCTTACCTCCTGACTGTCCCGCATTTGGAATGGTCTGTTCTCCCCAGTCTCCTGTGGGGCCCTGTATGATTTCAGACGAAGGAATCTGCCACTCCTATTTTAAATATCATGTCCAGTCTACCAGATCATCCTGAGATGGATGATTTGCGTTACTCATTCTTAATGTATACGTTATGACAGCTTTTCTGGAGTAAGGTACTACGAGGGCGTTTCTATGCATGAGTTTTCTCTTGCCCAGGGCTTACACACCCAGCTTATGGATCTTGTCCGTGAACATGGGATGAAGCGTGTGCGAATGGCCGAGATTGTTGTTGGAGATAATGCCGGTATTGTGGAGGAATCCTTTCTCTTTGGTTTTAATGTTCTTGTTGATCAGTATGAGGAAACCAAGGGGATTGATCTCGTTGTGACCCGTGATGAAGGCAGTGATCTCATTCTGCAGCGCCTGGAGCTTGAGTAAGGTGTCGTCCACCTGTCTTATCAAAAAAAATGAGATATTGGGGCTAGGTGTTTAATATTTCCGAAACTACAGTGGCCAGTTCGGTGGATGAAAATGGTTTTTGCAGGAAATGTACATCCTTTTCCAGTATTCCATTGTGGGCTATGATATCTTCCGTATACCCTGAGGTGAAAAGACACTTGCATTGAGGTACCAGTGAACAAAGCCGGTTTGCCAATTCCTTTCCGTTCATTTCAGGCATTACTACATCAGTTATCAGTAGGTCAAATTCAGGCGAGTTGCTATCTTGTACTAAATCCAGTGCCTGGCTTGGCGACAAAGCGCAAAATACCTTATAGCCGAGTTGTCTGAGCATATCTTTGCCCACTTCAAGGATTGTCTCCTCATCTTCAACGAGAAGAATTATCTCCCCATTACCAAGGGGTGGTTCTGTTAATTTATAATGGGCACTTTCGCTCTTCTTCTTATCACATGGTAAAAATATTTTAAATGTAGAACCAATATCCGGTTCACTATAGGTATTTATAAAGCCACGGTTTTGTTGCACAATGCCATACACACTTGAGAGGCCGAGGCCAGTCCCTCTGCCTTGCTCCTTTGTTGTGAAAAAGGGTTCGAAAATTTGTTGGATAGTTGCTTCATCCATCCCTGCGCCATTATCACTTACACTCAGTTGGACGTATTTCCCGGCAGTAAGGTGTGGCGGATGCACGGTGTTCTTAGGCTCAAATGTTACATTTTTAGTTTCAACTATAATTGTCCCAACGCCGTTAATAGCGTCCCTTGCATTGACACAAAGGTTGGTGAGTATTTGGTCAACCTGGCTTGGGTCAATCTTCACTGACCACAGATCTTTCCCGAGGTTAGTGTTAAGGGTTATGTCTTCCCCAATGACACGTTTAAGCAAGTTGTGGATAGTAGTCACACAATCGTTGAGGTTGAGTGTTTTGGGGTCAATGGTCTGTTTTCTGGCAAATGCTAAGAGCTGACTCACAAGGGCGGCTGAACGATGGGCTACATCCTCAATACTGTCGAGTCTTGCGTAAACCTGGTGTTCCTCTTTGGTGTGAATTTTTGCAAGTTCAGCATGGCCGATAATAGCTGTGAGCATATTATTAAAATCGTGGGCGATGCCACCGGCAAACTGACCAATGGATTCCAGTTTTTGAGACTGTAACAGTTGCTCCTGTAGCTTTTTCTGCTCTTCTTTTGCCTTTACCTGTTGTGTAATATCTTTAATGATACAATATGTTTGCTGAAATTCACCCAGGGTGTTTTTGCCTACTCTGCCATCGAGGTTAACTGTAAGGACAGACCCGTCCTTTTTGATCATCTCAAATTCAAATCCTAATATTTCACCGACGGCTTTAAGCTTAGGAAAATTTTGTTTATAGAGCTCTTTCCATTCCTCACCAAGGAAATCTCCAAAACTTTGACCAATTACTTCCTCCCTTTCGTAGCCAAGAATGTCGAGCCATGCCTGATTAGTTTCAATAAGGCGGCCCGCTTCATCAAGGGACTGGTAACCTAAGGGAGAGCGTTCATAGAGTTCTCTCAGGTAAACCGTTTCCTGTTTGAGCTGATCTTCGCGAATTTTAGCTTCTTGGAGTAGTTTTTTTGATTCGTCCAATTCAGCTAAAAGTTGTATTTCCATCGGCGTGGGTGAGGACATATGAATTATTAAATGTAAGGTGTAATAATCTGGTATATTATGAAATACATTGCCTCTGTTGCCTTGGTTCTATTGGTCGCAATGAAAACCGTGGTTTCCTATTAAAAAAACAAAATAATCAGGCGGTCGGGCAACGTTTAATTCAAGTGTATCGGCTGAACTATGAAAAGTACAGAAATTACGCCTGACTTCTCATAAGGATTACAACAAGGCCAACAGCAAGAGCTGTAAAAACAAATATCGCAAAGGGAAGAAATCCATTGGCACCTTGCTTTTTCTTCCCTTTTTTTAAATGTTTGGATGTACTTTGCACTGGATCCTCATCATTGAATGTAAAAAAGATATTGATATAAAACTCAGTTTCGCTCGCGTGGTCTAAAGAGTGTACCTAAAAAAAGAGAGTTGCGCCACCTATTGAGAGCATGAGCAAACCTGCAATATCTAAAAGATTGCCAATTGAACTCACGTTTCTTCTACGGGAAAAATAGCTGGTAGGTTTTTCCCGGTTTTCGCCTGGGGGCCTTGGTACGTTGTAGTGTGGGTTATTTATATATTCTCCTAGACCTAAAAGAATAAGGCCGATGGAGATTTCTCCAACACCTTTTGTTACCGAGAATAAAAGAGTAGAAACAATACCAATAGTGCCTGCTATGAGATTGAGGAGCGCCAGCTTAAAGGCGGCGGGAGTGTGTGTTTTTATTTCGGCCATCTCATTTACCTCGTGACTGATGTTTGTTGAGTCACTCTTATTTTATCAGGTCATATGAGGAGTTCCAAATATAAATGTATATGTTCAGTCTTCCTATCTGATCAACCGATGGGCGGGTGCTTTGACATAGGCTTAAACTATTGGACAAAGGTGTGCCTTTACGGCATCTTGTTTTGCATGTTTTTTGAGGGAAAACTGCGAAAATATTAACGTAATGGATACACGAGTGGAACAGAGTATTGTAAGCAGGAATAAGTTTTTTTTAGCAGCTGAATATCTTTGTCGCTATGTTGTGATTGCAGTGCTATTTTTTGCAGCCATTCCTAAATTACTCAATATTGCTGATTTTGCCGCTATTATAAACGCCTATGAGATGATACCTCTTTGGGCTGTGCAGCCAGTGGCAATATTTCTTCCAATGTTTGAAATTGTTCTTGCTGTGGGGCTTTTGTTTAACTCTCGAATAAGTAAGTATCTGACAGTCTTCTTGCTTCTATTTTTCATTGTTATTCTCGGAAATGCTATCTTCCAGGGCCTCGATATAGACTGTGGCTGTTTTGGGCCGGAAGATCCCGAGCACAGGGCCTTTCAAGGTCTTCGGGTGGCAATTGTGAGAGATGTTGTACTGACTGTACTTCTTGTATATTCTATCTGGTATTGCAAATACCGGAAATCAAATAACCAAATTTTAGGAGATTAATGAAAATGAGGAATGTTCTCGCAGTAACACTTATTCTTTTGTTATCCGCATCGAATGCATTTTGTTTTGGTGGTTCAAAGTTTAAAAATGAAGTTGAGAAAGAAACAGGAGCTGTAAAGCTTGTACGTGAGGTTGTGGGCGGTGGTTATGATGTGATAACTACAGCAGAGCTGGCAGAGCTTAAGGCTAGTGGTGAGGATATTGTTATTGTCGACACCATGCCCTATGAGGCCAGCTACAAAAAGAATCACGTTCCAGGCGCAGTTCAATTTCTTTTTCCAATCCCTGAGATGAAAGAGTGGGATGCAAATGAAACCGCAGGAAAGAGTCAGGATGATTTCATGGCACTTCTGGGACCTGACAAAGAAAAGAAGATTGTTGTCTATTGCGGTTTTGTCAAATGTACCAGAAGTCACAACGGCGCTTTGTGGGCCAAAAAGCTTGGGTATACAAATGTGTACCGTTATCCCGGTGGGATCTTTGCCTGGAAAGGTGCTGATTTAGAATCTGCTTCTGTTAAGTAGCCAGAACCTCGTTTCTAAAGGAGCAATGGTTAGCTGTTGCTCCTTTTTTACCCGCCCGTGGGTAAAAAATGCAGTTTTTATTCCCGCCTTTCCAATAGTTTTCTTCTGTAACTGTTCATTTGTGCCATTAGTTCCATAATTACTGTTAGGCATGCTTTGTGCTTGATGAGAAGATCATCGTTACCCCAAATGAGTCTACGTCCCGGAGGCGGGGGACTTGTTTGGCTACGTTATGCCAATGGTGGGTTTTCAAAAACTTTCAGGGAGGTGATGCCAGAGGAGAGGACAGCAAGTGTAAAACAGTGGGGCTGTTAGTTCAGGCTACATACTTCCTGGAAGTAGTTGCCTGTGGTATCAGCGAGATACGTTGTGTTTCAAGTATGACTTCCTCAACAAGGAGAACTCAATGAAAAGAATAGCTTTAGCCCTTTCAATGTTATCATTACTTATTGTCGTTTCCAGCGCTCTGGCCATAGATAAGGTGGCGATTAGTCAAAATGTTGAAACGATAGTTGCTGAAATTGATGCAGGCAAAGATTCAACCAGTTTTCAGTCCGACGCTTTTACTCCCTACGTGTTTATTTTAGAAGATAACGGAAAACTACTTGTGCATCCATCACTTGCAGGTGAGAGCTTAAAGGAAAAAGCTCCTCCGGTCTATCAGGCCTTAGCCGCGGCAGATGGTAAAGGCGTATGGATTCAGTATGAGTGGAAGGGGAAGGTTAAGAATACCTTTGCAAAGCGGTCTAAAAGCAACCTGATAGTTGGCAGTGGCTATTAAGTTGTTTTTCAGATTTTTACAACCTACTCTATAAAAGATGCAACAAACTGCCCTCACTGTTATGACGTGAGGGCGATTTGATATCCTCGAGTTATTTCGATATCCACTTGGCTTTAAGGGTCTCGAATTCTCCCTTGGTGTGCATCTGGTGCATCCAAAGGTTCATCCAGTTAAGAAAGGCAACGTCATCACGGGGGAGCATGTAGCCAAAATCATCTTTTGTGTATGTCTTACCAGGTGAAACCGCATACAATTTTTCGTTTTTACCAGCCACGAGCATAGCCTCAACATTATCGGTTATCATCACATCAACCTCCCCCGCCGCAACTTTATCGGGAATACTCAGGTTTTTTTCTATAACCACTATTTCAGCATTCTTGATGTTGGCAACAACAAATTTTTCATTGGTGCCTCCAGGGTTCACTCCAACCTTAACTCCTGCGGTATCAATATCTGCAAGAGTCTTGAATCGATCCTTATCTTTGGCACGAATAAGCGGCGATTTGCCTACACTGATATATGGAGTGGTGAGCCCCACCTGTTTTTGTCTGGAGAGGTTTCTGGTGATGCCGCACATGGCTACATCGTAACTCCCATTCAAAATCCCCTGAACCAGGGTTTTCCACGTTGTTTTAACATAACGAACTTCTACTCCTAAGGCCTCTGCCAGTTTAGCAGCGGCATCAATGTCATGGCCTTCAAAGGTTTGAGTCTCTTCGTTATAATAGCTAAAAGGTTTGTAATCACCGGTGGAACCAACGAGAATATAGCCGCGATCCATAATTGTATCTAAACGGGATTGTTCTGCCAAACATGTCGTTGACAAGGCAAACAGGATTACAATGGACAGAAGAGTCCGTGCTGATGTAACAAATTTCATTTTTCACCTCTGGTAAGTTAACGATTAAATCCTATGGTTTGTACTGTGAACAGTGAGTACATGAATAGGTGGTTTGAATAAAATACAGCAAATACGTCGGTTGAAAATATCCGATCCTTGGTTTTGTGACAATAGTCCTTATGTTGTTTTGGGAAAAAGTTGTATTGACTAATAAAATTCAATATCGGTGGTGCAATGAAGGCATCGGATTTATTTATTAAGGCCCTTGAAGCGGAAGGGGTCGAGTATATATTTGGTATTCCAGGAGAGGAAAATCTAGATTTTTTAAATTCTTTAAAAGACTCTTCCATTAAACTCATTTTGACCCGTCATGAGCAGGCAGCAGGCTTTATGGCAGCGACCTATGGCCGGTTGACAGGAAAAGCTGGCGTCTGTTTGTCAACTCTTGGTCCCGGGGCCACAAATCTAGTCACGGCTGCCGCCTATGCTAATCTTGGGGCCATGCCCATGCTCATGATTACAGGCCAGAAGCCCATTAAGTCCAGCAAGCAGGGTCAGTTTCAAATCGTGGATATTGTGGATATGATGCGGCCTCTAACGAAATATACCTGTCAGATTGCCAGCGCGTCAAATATCCCCAGTCGGGTTCGAGAGGCCTTTCGACTTGCAGAAGAAGAGCGACCCGGGGCTACCCATCTAGAATTACCTGAGGATATTGCCAGTGAACATACCTCGCTGGAGGTGATTGAAAAGAGTACCTACCGCCGTCCCCTCGCAGAAGGAAAGTCAGTAAAGATGGCGGTTGCCATGATTCATAAGGCAAAGCGGCCACTGTTACTTATTGGTGCTGGGGCAAATCGCAAGCAGTCGAGTAAGATGCTACGCCGGTTTGTCGATGAGACCGGTATTCCTTTTATTAGTACCCAGATGGGAAAAGGGGTGATCGATGAACGTCATCCACTCTTTTTAGGAAACGCTGCACTTTCCGCAAATGACTTTATTCACAGGGCCATCAGCCATGCGGATCTGATAATAAATGTTGGCCATGATGTGGTGGAAAAGCCTCCATTTTTTATGGAAGAGGGTGGCTTCCAGGTTATTCATATTAATTATCTTTCAGCAGCCGTTGACCCGGTTTACTATCCGCAGCTGGGTGTAATAGGAGATATAGCTAACACCATTTATCAGTTAACTAAGAAGATAACTAAAAAAGAACATTGGAATTTTAGCTATTTCAAAGATATCAAAGGGGCAACAGAAGAGCATCTGCTCGAGGGTGTGGAGGATGACAGGTTTCCTGTGTATCCCCAGAGACTGGTCTATGATCTGCGCTCAGTGATGGCAGATGACGGAATAATAGCTCTGGATAATGGAGTGTACAAAATTTGGTTTGCCAGAAATTATAAGGCGTATAAATCCAATACAGTTTTACTGGACAATGCTCTTGCCACCATGGGTGCGGGGCTTCCATCGGCCATTGCTGCAAAAATTGTTTATCCTGAAAAAAACATAGTGGCAATCTGTGGTGACGGCGGTTTCATGATGAATTCCCAGGAACTTGAAACTGCAGTGCGTCTGGGCCTTAATCTTGTGGTTCTGATTCTCTGTGACAATGCCTATGGCATGATCAAATGGAAGCAGGCCCATATGGGATTTGACGACTATGGGTTAGATGTGGGAAATCCTGATTTCGTTAAATATGCAGAGAGTTATGGTGCCATTGGGCATAGGCTGAGTACAGCGGCTGAATTTACCGAATGTATAACTGCCTGTTTTAATACTTCTGGAGTACACGTTATTGAAATACCCGTTGATTATTCTGAAAACGACCAGATATTAAACCGGGATATAAAACAGAAAAGTAGATTTTTATAAGGGAGTAGTGTTGATGAGAGAATTAAAACTATTGGTGCCTGGCGCCAGAGGCTGTGGAGAGAAACTGGACGTCACCGCTCCTTTTGATTTTACGCCTATAGCTGAGGCTGATGTTGCAGGCCGTGATGCCGTTGAAGCTGCGCTGAAAACAGCCGATGAACTCTTTCGTGATAAGAGCCGCTGGCTTGCTCTGCCTGAGCGTCTTGCAATACTTGAAAAAACAGCCACCATTATGCAGGGTGAGTTTGAAGAGCTTGCAGTCGCAGCTGCCCGTGAGGGGGGCAAACCTCTTCCTGATTCCCGTGTTGAGGTTGCCCGTGCAATTGATGGGGTAAAGCTCTGCATCGAAACCATGCGCACGGAGGCTGGACAGCTCATCCCCATGGGCGCAAACCCCGCATCTCTTGGTAAGGTTGCCTTTACCACCCGGGAACCAATCGGGGTTGTGGTGGCAGTGAGTGCCTTTAACCACCCGTTAAATCTCATTGTTCATCAGGTGGCACCGGCTGTCGCAAGTGGTTGTCCTGTGATCGTTAAACCTGCCAGTAAAACCCCCATCTCCTGTTACCGTTTTGTGGAGATACTTCGTGAGGCAGGCCTGCCTGAAGAGTGGTGTCAGATGCTCGTTATTGCCGACTCCTCAATAGCAACTGAGCTGGTGACAGACAGCAGAGTGGACTTTTTCTCTTTTATAGGTTCCAGCCGTGTTGGCTGGATGCTTCGCTCAAAGCTATCTCCTGGTACCAGATGCGCCCTTGAACATGGTGGAGTTGCCCCTGTAATTGTTGCAGCGGATGCTGATCTTGATATGGCAATTCCTAAACTTGTCAAAGGTGGGTTTTATCACGCAGGACAGGTCTGTGTCTCCGTACAGCGGGTATACGCCCATGAGTCCATAGTACAAACACTTGCAGATAGGATTGCAGCAGAGGCCAAAGCATTAACTGTGGGTGATCCTACGTTAAGTACAACAGATATCGGTCCTCTCATTGATCCAGGCGAAGTTGAACGAGTTGATACCTGGGTGAAAGAGGCGGTAGCAGCTGGTGCTACCCTTATTTGTGGCGGCGAAATCCTCTCGGAAAGTTGTTACAGCTGTACAGTACTGCTTAACCCTCCAGAGTCTGCAAAGGTTAGTCAGATGGAGGTCTTTGGGCCGGTTGTTTGTATCTATTCATACTCAGATATTGATGAAGCGGTGGTTCGGGCCAATCAGCTCCCCTTCTCATTCCAGGCAGCAGTGTTTACCCAGGATATTGATCTTGCCATGAAGGCCTACAAGGGAATTAATGGTTCGGCTATTATGGTAAATGACCATACGGCCTTTAGGGTTGACTGGATGCCGTTTGCGGGGCTGAAAGAATCAGGATACGGCATTGGTGGCATTCCTCACACAATACATGATATGCAGATTGAAAAGATGTTGGTTTTGCACTCCCGTGAACTGTAAAGAAATCACAATAATATAGAGTCTGTTATGGCTTCAGGATATAAAAATCATAAAAAAGTTTGGTGACATCAATATTTCGATATGGTTCACTATTTCTTTGAAAAATTAATATTGCAGAAGCTGCTCACAGCAAGATTTAGATTACGTTTTAAGAGGACCCCATGGGCTTATATAACCCCCAGTTGGAAAAGGATAATTGTGGTTTTGGGCTTATAGCTCATATGGAAGGCGAGGCCAGTCATAAGCTGGTTCGTACGGCAATTTCATCTCTTGCACGAATGGCTCACCGCGGAGGGATTGCAGCGGATGGCAAGACTGGGGATGGATGCGGACTTTTGATGCAGAAACCTGACAGTTTTTTTCAGGCTATTGCAAAAGAGAACGGATGGGCCCTGGGCGGCCGGTATGGCGTGGGGATGCTGTTTTTAAGCCAGGATCCTGAAAAAAGGAAGGTCGCCCAAGACGTGATTGTGGAGGAGTTAAAGGCTGAATCGCTGTCGTTTTTAGGCTGGCGTGAGGTGCCTGTAGACGATACTGTCCTTGGGGACTTTGCAAAAAAGACCATGCCCCGGATAGTGCAGGTTGTCTTTAACGGTCCATTTGGCTGGGGCTCAAAGGACCTTGAACGCAGACTCTATATGGTGAAGCGACGGATTGAAAAGCGAATCACGGATGATTCCGATTTTTATATCGCTAGCCTCTCCAACCTTGTCATTATTTATAAAGGCCTATGTCGTCCTGTTGATCTGCAGCAGTTTTTTCCAGATCTTGCAGATATCAGGTTGCAGTCCTCTATATGTCTTTTTCATCAGCGATTTTCAACCAACACCCTGCCTAAGTGGCCCCTGGCTCAGCCCTTTCGTTTTCTGGCCCATAACGGGGAGATTAATACCATCACCGGTAATCGGCAGTGGGCGAAATCCAGGTCCTATAAGTTTAAGTCTCCGCTTCTGCCTGATATGGGAGAGGCGGCACCCTTTGTTAATAGTAGTGGCTCCGATTCCTCAGCCCTCGATAATATGCTGGAGTTGTTTCTGGCAGGGGGCATGGATCTTTTCCGGGCCTTTCGTCTGCTTATTCCACCAGCATGGCAGAATCATCCCAATATGGATGATGATCTGCGGGCATTTTATGATTTTAACTCCATGCATATGGAACCCTGGGATGGGCCTGCGGGAATTGTTATGAGTGATGGCCGATTCGCCGCCTGTGGACTTGATCGAAATGGGCTGCGACCTGCACGCTACGTGGTCACCAAAGATAAATGGATAACCCTTGCCTCCGAGGTCGGTATCTGGGACTATGAGGCGGATGAGGTGATTGAAAAAGGCAGGGTAGGTCCGGGCGAATTACTTGTCATAGACACCCTGAATGGAACTCGTTGGACCTCATGGGACATAGATCAGGAACTGAAAAACAGACATCCGTACCGTCAATGGATGGATAACTGTTGTCAGCCCCTACCTCTTTTTACTCCAGATACAGCAGCAGAGGATTGCACACGTCTGTTGTCAAATGACAAACTGCTTGTATATCAAAAGCTGTTTGGGGTTACCAGTGAAGAAGTAGAACAGGTGGTAAAGGTTATTGCTGAAACTGGGCAGGAGCCCATTGCTTCCATGGGCGATGACGCTCCCATGGCTGTTTTGTCTAAAAAAGAGCGAAGTCTCTATGACTATTTCCGGCAGATGTTTGCCCAGGTGACCAACCCTCCCATTGATCCACTTCGTGAACGCCATGTTATGTCTCTTGCCACCTGTATAGGGCGGGAACAAAATGTGTTTGATGAGGTGAAGGGTCATGCATATCGGGTGATTTTTCAGTCCCCTGTTCTGGTCGAGCAGGACATGAAAAACCTGCTGGCATTGGATCAGGACCACTATAAGCATGTTACTTGTGACCTTAATTATCCAGTTGATGGTGATCTCAAGCAGGCTCTTGTCACACTCTGCGACTCCGTAAAACAGGAGGTGGATGGCGGGGCGGTGCTCCTTGTGTTGTCAGATAGAAATATCTCAGCTGATACTGTACCTATTCCTGCCGCCATGGCGGTGGGGGCAGTGCAGCGGACCCTTGTGGAACATTCAACCCGCTGTGATACCAATATCATTGTGGAAACCGCTTCGGTTCGGGACTCCCATCAGTTTGCTGTCCTACTTGGAATGGGAGCGACAGCTGTCTACCCGTATCTTGCCTACGAGACCGTTGGTCAGCTGGTCGATGAGTCAGTGCTGGCCCTTAGTTTTAATGAGGCGGTATACAATTACCGCAAAGGGATCGATAAGGGTCTACTCAAGATTCTTTCCAAAATGGGTATCGCGACCATCGCATCCTATAGATGTTCCCACCTCTTTGAAGCGGTGGGGTTGTCAAGTGAGGTTGTGGATTACTGCTTTAGTGATGTTGTCAGCCGGATTGAAGGTGCAACCTTTGCTGATTTTCACAGGGAGCAGCTGCGGTTGGCAAAACTGGGGTGGAAGCGACAGCATAAGCCCCTTGTACGTGGAGGATTATTTAAATATATTCATGGTGGTGAGTACCACTCCTATAATCCTGATGTGGTACAAAGTTTACAAAAAGCTGTTCGAGGTGGTGAATTCAGTGACTATCAGGAATATTCAAAGCTGGTTGATACGAGACCTGTTGCCTGCCTGAGGGATCTGCTTGAACTTAAAACCACTGAAACGCCAATTCCTGTAGCGGAAGTGGAACCAGCTGAAACATTTTACAGTCGCTTTGATTCTGCTGCAATGTCCATTGGAGCTCTCAGTCAGGAGGCCCATGAGTCGCTTGCTATCGGTATGAATCGACTTGGTGGTTTTTCAAACAGTGGTGAGGGTGGCGAAGATCCGGCCAGATTTGGCACCGAGCGGGTTTCTAAAATTAAGCAGGTGGCATCCGGTCGTTTTGGGGTTACACCGCACTATCTGGTCAATGCGGAAGTCATCCAGATTAAGGTTGCCCAGGGGGCAAAGCCTGGTGAAGGTGGTCAATTACCCGGCCATAAGGTTACACCTCAGATTGCTTCCTTGCGCCACTCTGTTCCAGGGGTGACCCTTATATCTCCTCCACCCCATCATGATATTTATTCCATCGAAGATCTGGCCCAGCTTATCTTTGATCTTAAGCAGGTCAACCCAAAAGCTCTCATCAGCGTTAAGCTGGTCTCTGAGCCGGGAGTAGGTACTATTGCAACAGGTGTAGTAAAGGCCTATGCCGATCTTATTACTATCTCCGGCTATGATGGTGGCACCGGTGCAAGCCCACTTACCTCGGTAAAATATGCAGGCAGTCCGTGGGAACTCGGTCTTGCAGAAACCCAGCAGGCGCTCGTTGCCAATGGTCTACGGCATAAGGTTCGTTTGCAGGTGGACGGAGGCTTGAAAACAGGACGTGATATTGTAAAAGCCGCGATCCTGGGTGCAGAAAGTTTTGGTTTTGGAACTGGCCCCCTTATCTCCCTTGGATGTAAATTCCTGCGGATCTGTCATCTTAATAACTGTGCAACCGGGGTTGCAACCCAGGACGAGACCCTTAGAAATGAGTACTTTGCCGGGATCCCTCAGATGGTCATGAACTATTTTCAGTTCATGGTAAGAGAAACAAGGGAACTTATGGCAGAGCTTGGTGTTGCAAAACTCACCGACCTTATAGGTCGAACTGACCTTTTAATCGAGCTTGATGGAGTAACTGATAAGCAAAAACGCCTCGATTTGTCACCGATTCTGGAGTCGGTGGAAGCACCAGCCACAAGTGGACTCTTTTTCTCTGATCCTAATACCCCTGATGATAAAGGCAGCCTTAACCTTACGCTCGTGGAGCAGTTCCGTGGGGCGGTGGAGACTAAAAGTGGTGGCGGTGGGAGCTTTGCCATCCGTAATACTGATCGCAGTGTGGGGGCAACACTTTCAGGTGAGATTGCCCGTTTGCACGGTAATAGCGATATGAAGACGACGCCAATTACTCTCCTTTTTAACGGTACAGCAGGCCAGAGTTTTGGTGCCTGGAACGCCGGTGGTTTGAACATGGTCCTCACAGGGGATGCCAATGACTATGTAGGAAAGGGCATGGCCGGTGGAAAACTTGTTGTACGTCCTCCTTTAGGGGTGAGTTACAGGAGCCATGAAGCTGTGATTGTTGGCAACACCTGTCTATACGGAGCGACAGGAGGAAAATTGTTTGCAGCCGGTAAGGCGGGGGAACGCTTTTGTGTGAGGAATTCCGGTGCCAAGGTCGTCGTTGAGGGTATTGGCGATAACGGTTGTGAATATATGACCGGTGGTGTTGTTACCATCCTTGGGCCCACCGGCGTAAATTTTGGTGCTGGTATGACTGGTGGCTTTGCCTACATTCTCGATGAATCGGGGACCCTTGAATCACGGGTTAATCCTGAACTCGTGGAGGTTCTCACCCTTGATGGACGCGCTGTGCTACAGGAACATTTACGGTCTATTATTCATCGCCATGAAGAAGAGACCGGCAGCAGAAAGGCCGAGCGAATACTCACAGGATTTGAGGAGCACTATGTATCGCTCTTCAAGCTGGTAAAACCGAAGACATCGGATGTGAATTCACTGCTCGGACGTCGTGGAAACTCACCTCGGGAAACCCTCGCGGTTGTGCAATAAAGGTAGAATATGAATCAGAATCTTTTTCAGTTTATCGAAGTAGAACGGGTCGATCCTCAAAAAAAAGGTATAGAGCGTCGCCGCCACGAATTTGTGGAGATTTATAATCCGTTTCAGAAATCCCAGGTGCAGATGCAGGCGGATCGTTGCCTTGATTGTGGTAACCCGTACTGTGAGTGGAAGTGTCCTGTACATAACTATATTCCCGATTGGTTGATGCTCGCCAATGAGGGACGAATTGTTGAGGCCGCTGAACTTTGTCATCAGACAAATAGTCTGCCTGAAATTTGTGGCCGTGTCTGCCCCCAGGACCGGCTCTGTGAAGGTGCCTGCACCCTTAATAACGATTTTGGTGCGGTAACCATTGGAAATATAGAGAAATACATTGTTGACACCGCCTTTGCCATGGGCTGGAGGCCTGACCTGTCCAAGGTCGCTCCCACGGGCAAGAAGGTGGCTGTGGTTGGGGCTGGGCCTGCCGGCATTGGTTGCGCTGATGTTCTTATCCGAAATGGTGTAACCCCGGTGGTCTTTGACAAACATCCTGAGATTGGTGGTCTGCTCACCTTTGGGATTCCAGCCTTTAAGCTTGAAAAAAAGGTGATGGAACTTCGGCGGGAGATCTTCACAGAAATGGGTATCGAGTTTCGCTTAGGGGTTGAAGTTGGAAAAGATATTCAATTTGCAGAGCTCCTGGAAGAGTATGACGCTGTATTTGTTGCCACCGGAACCTACACCTCCATGCGAGCGGGACTTGCTGGCGAAGATTCACCTGAGGTGTATGACGCCCTTGACTATCTCATAGGTAATACCGATCATCTGATGGGTATTAGAAGAGATGAATATTCCTACGTTAATCTTGAAGACAAGCGGGTTATCGTCCTTGGGGGTGGTGACACCGCCATGGATTGTCTGCGCACTGCTGTTCGGCAGGGGGCAAGGGAAGTGGTCTGCGCCTATAGAAGAGATCGTGTAAATATGCCAGGCTCCGTCCGTGAGGTTGGTAATGCCGAAGATGAGGGGGTTCGTTTTCTCTTTAATCTTCAACCCAAGGGGATAGAGGTTGATAAGGCCGGTAAAGTATGCGGCGTAAAGGTGATCTCAACAGAACTCGGAGAAGCCGATGAAAAGGGGCGCAGGCGCCCTGTTGAAGTAGAGGGTTCTGAAACAACACTTGAGGCGGACTGTGTCATCATGGCCTTTGGTTTTAGACCAAGTCCCCCAGACTGGCTAAGCGACAACGGAGTTGAACTCAGCCAGTGGAAATTAATCGAGGCGCCTGCCGAATCCACTTTTCCTTACCAGACCACAAATGAAAAGGTCTTTGCTGGCGGAGATGCCGTTCGGGGTTCAGATTTGGTGGTCACTGCAATTTATGAAGGACGGACTGCTGCTGAGAGTATTATGGAATATCTGGATGTGTAAGCCAATACCCAAAAAAGGTGCAGTGCCTTGCTGTTTCTTGTTTTGCCTTTACCGGGCTTAGGGGAAGCAGACAGTGGGGAAAAGTCATAAGGAAACATTGCGGCTTGCCAGAAAGTGGGCCGCAAAGCAGTATGAAAAACAGCGTCGTCATAATCTTGTCCACGCAAGGCCCGGTATCCATGAATTTGTAATTATCCTCGATAATCTCAAACCCACCTATAATATTGGCAAGATATTCAGGAGTGCTGATGCCTTTGGTGCTCGGGAAGTTCATCTTATTGGTATTGATTACTTCGAGTGTACATCAGCCAAGGGCTCGTTTAAGTGGGTACCTGCTCGCTTTCATACAACCTTTGATGCCTGTTATCAGAGCTTAACTGAAGAAGGGTATACGCTTTTTACAATGGAGCCTGAGCGGGATAATCTGTTGTCTAAGACAAGCTTTCCAGTTAAAAGTGGTTTTGTCTTTGGCCATGAAGAATTTGGCCTCAGTTTTGACCCTGATGCTTATGAAGGTGTAACAGGACTGTCCATTCCTCAATATGGTCGTGTGGAAAGTCTGAATGTCAGTGTTGCCGCCTCTGTTGTTATGTATGAGTACCAACGTCAACATGCTGAGATAGTGGTGTAAGTTGAGCAAAAAAAACAGATCACACCGGGAGCAGTTTCTCGTAAGTCCAGCCAGATCATTCTTCTTTCTCTGGATTCCAGTGCTGGTATCTCTTGTGGCTGAGCCCTTAACCGGCCTTGTTGATACTGCCTTTGTCGCACGCCTAGGAGCTGAAGCCTTAGCTGCATTGGGTGTAGGTACCGTGGTACTCAGTGGTGGTTTGTGGCTTTTTAATTTTTTAAGTGTTGGTAGCCAAACTGAGGTTTCACAGGCTGTCGGTCGAAAGGAACCTGATCAGGGAAAAAAATTAGCAAGTCTTGCCCTTCTTCTCGCTGTAAGTATCGGTTGTATTCTCACACTCTTATTCCTCTTTTTTTCCCAACAATTAACAACACTCATGGGTGCAGCTGGTGTTACCCATAGCTACGCCCTGACCTATATAAAAATACGAGCCCTCGGGATGCCTGCAGTACTCATCACCATGACATCTACCGGTATTCTCTATGGTCTTGGTAATATGCGCACGCCGCTTTTTATTGCGGTGGGGGTAAATGTGGTAAACATCTGTCTCGATGCTCTGCTCATCTTTGGCTCTGGCCCGATTCCTCCAATGGGCATAGCTGGGGTGGCAATTGCAAGTATTGTCAGTCAGTACCTTGGAGCAATTGCCTGCGGACTTGTTGTCAGCCGAGCAATAGGTTTCACCTCTGATATTGAGCTGAGCAACATTAGAAGGCTTGTGAAAATTGGCAGGGATATGCTGCTTAGGACAGGTTCGATGATTTTATTTCTTCTTCTGGCTACCCGTCTTGCAACAGGGCTTGGTCCCGAAGCCGGGGCGATAAACCAGGCCATTCGTCAGGTGTGGGTTTTTACCGCATTTTTCCTCGATGCGACTGCCGTGGTTGCGCAAAGTGTCATCGGCTATTACTACGGTTCTGCAAAAAAAGGACAGGCACGGCAGGTGGCAAGACTGGTCTGCTTCTGGAGCGGTGGGCTTGGTGTCGTCCTTATGGTGCTCATGTTTGTGGGATCAGATCTGGTGTATCGTCTCCTCGTCCCTACGGTGAGCAGTGATCATTTCTTCCCGGTTTGGTTGATTGCAACCCTTTTTCAACCCATTGCCGCCTTTGCCTTTGTAACTGACGGTATACACTGGGGGACGGGGGATTTTAGATATCTCCGAAATGTGGTGGTCTTTGCAACGTCTCTGAGTGCATTATCCCTCATCATTGCAGAGTATTTTGGCCTGGCTTCCCTGAATTTAATCTGGTGGGTTACTGGGTGCTGGATTTGTATAAGGGCAGCTTTTGGTGTCTTGCGCATTTGGCCTGGATCACCCCGTAGTCCACTTTGTTAACATCTACTAAAACCCCATCTTCCTAATCCTGGTCAGGCAAGTGCCTAATAACAGAAAGCAAGTAGGGAAGTAACTGAGAAGTAGGAATTGTTAGCTCAGTAGTTACGCTGCTCTTAGCCGCTGTAAAAGACTATTTCTTTGCATTTCACTGTTTTCTGTCCTAGAGTATTTACGCCTGATTACTGATGCTTTGTTCAATATCTTATCGTGTGTTTTTTAGAAAAGGACTCTTTTCATTATGCTGGAAATCGAAAATATTATATTCCCATCAAGCCTTGATGAGGCATTGGCCACACTTCGCGAAGTGTCCGGCAGTGTTGTCCTGGGGGGCTGTGGATATTTGCGCCTCGGCTCAAGGAAGATAGGTACTGCAATCGACCTTTCAAAACTGGGTCTTGATGAAATCACTCAAACTGAGAACGGGATTGAGATTGGTGCCATGGTGAGTCTCAGGGAACTTGAGATAAATCCACTCATCACTGGGTATGGTCGTGGACTGCTGGCAAGATCTGTTGAGAATATCGTTGGCATTCAGTTGAGAAAATGTGTCACCCTTGGCGGCAGTGTTGCTGGCAGGTATCCATTTTCCGATCCGATTACAGCGCTTTTAGCCCTTGATGCCCAGCTCCTATTCCATGGCCAGGGAATGGTCTTTTTAAAGGATTATCTTGAAGCCAAGGGGGTACGGGATATTCTCACAAAAATAATACTTCCTAAAAATTCCGTGCTGGCAGCATTTACAAGCGTACGAAAATCCGCCACAGATTATGCGGTTCTTAACTGTGCTGTTGCAAAGGATGAGGAAGGCTATCGCATTGTTGTTGGGAGTCGTCCAAGTAGAGCCGTCCGTGTTGATAGTGCTGAACACTATCTCGCAGAGAACGGAATTACTACGGAGAGTGCGAAAGAGGCAGGAAAAATCGCTGTTGAGACCATACAGTTTGGCGATAATCCTCGCGGGAGCGCTGAGTATAGGAAGAAAATCTGCCCGGTATTAATAGAACGCGCTCTTTTGGAGGTAGCTGATGCAGCTTGATACAACGATAAATAAAAATAGAGTTACCTTGAGTTTTGAGCCCGGTGAGTTTTTGTCAGAGACGCTGCGGCGCTATGGATATCTGAGTGTTAAAGAGGGGTGCGATACTGGGTCTTGTGGCCTATGTACGATATGGGTTGACGGTTCACCTGTCCTCTCCTGCTCAACGCTTACTGCTCGTATGGAAAACCACCAAATCACCACCATTGAGGCCCTTGCCTCTGAAGCGGAGGAGTTTGCCCATTTTCTCGTAGCAGAAGGTGCAGAGCAGTGTGGCTTTTGTGCACCAGGGTTTACCATGACTGTACTTGCCATGAAGCGGGAGCTTACACGTCCCACAGTCCAGTCGATTAACCACTATCTTGCCGGGAATCTTTGCAGGTGTTCGGGATATAAGGGGCAGATGAGAGCCATAGTAAAATATATGGGAGTTGAGTAATGGAGTACGTTGGAAGGAGAATCCCTAAAATCGATGGTGTGGGCCTTGTTAAAGGAACCCCAGCATATACCAGTGATCTGGCAATTCACAACAATGCCCTTGTTGTTAAAATACTGCGTAGTCCCCATGCATCGGCGCGCATTGTAGCTATCGACACTAGAGCTGCCATGGCAGTTGCTGGAGTTGAGTGTGTACTGACCCATAAGGATGTCCCTGAAACGCCCTTTACCCTGGCTGGGCAATCATTTCCGGAACCATCTCCCTATGACAGGAGGATACTTGATCCTGTCCTTCGTTATGTTGGCGATGAGGTAGCTATCGTTGCTGCTGTGGATGAGCGAACTGCTCTAAAGGCCATGGCAAAGATTAAGGTGGACTATGAATTGCGTACTCCGGTTTTAGATGTTGAGAGTGCACTGGATAATGACGTTCTGGTCCATGAAAGCCAGCCACACACAAATTTTGATGTGGGTTGCGATGCCAGCCGTAATGTTGCAGCAGGTCATAGCCTTGAGTTTGGAGATGTGGAAGCTGAGCTGAGTCGCTGTGATGTGATAGTCGAAGAGACCTACCGAACCCAGGCCCAGGCCCATGCTATGATGGAGACCTATCGGGCCACCACTTCCTATGATGTTCAGGGACGTCTGCAGGTGATGACCAGTACTCAGATTCCATACCATGTGCGTCGTCATCTCTCCCATATCTTAGGTCTTCCAAAGAGTAAAATTAAAATTCTAAAACCAAGAGTGGGTGGAGGGTTTGGAGGAAAACAGACAGCTTCAGTTGAAATATTTCCAGCCATTGTCACGGTGAAAACGGGAAAACCGGCTCAACTGGTCTACACAAGGGGCGAAACCTTCAGTTGTACTACCAGCCGTCATGCAATGATTTTGACCGTTCGTCTTGGAGCTGACAAGGAAGGTAATATCAAGGCGGTGGATATTCATACACTCTCTGATACTGGGGCGTATGGAGAACATGCCCCCACTGTTTTCTGGGTGGTTGGCCAAAAGACGTTGCCACTTTATTCTCACGTGTGCAGGTACCACGGCCATGCTCTCTATACCAATAAAACCCCAGCTGGGGCCTTACGTGGTTATGGCGCAACCCAGGGGACATTTGCCCTTGAATCCGCTGTCAATGAGCTGGCAGAAAAGCTTGGCATGGATCCCGCTGAACTGCGGTTGAAAAACCTTATTAGAGAAGGTGAGAGCCATGAAGCCTTATCTGGCTCAGTTCCCGGCGCTCCGGCACTTCTGGCCAGTAGTAGTCTTCACAAGTGCATCGAAAAGGGAATGGAGTTGATTGAATGGAAGAAAAAACATCCAGCTCAAGTTCTTGCTCCCAATAAGAAACGTGGCTATGGCATGGCGGTGACCATGCAGGGTTCAGGTATTTCTAAAATTGATACAGGTTCGGTCACCATTAAGCTCAATGAAGATGGCTTTTTCACCCTCAGCCATGCCGCATCTGATATGGGCCAGGGTTCCGATACCATGCTTTGTCAGATCGCTGCCGAGGTGCTTGAGATTGAGATGGATCAGATCATCGTTGCAAGTTTTGACCTTGATACTCTGCCCTATGATCCCGGCGCCTATGCATCAAGTGGCACCTATGTCACAGGTAGAGCAGCTGTTATCGCAGCAGAACAGATGAGAGATCAGATGTGTGACGCAGCGGCACGACTCCTGGAGCTTTCTCCCGAGGAGGTTGAGTATGATAGCGGAGTTTTGACAGGGCCGGGCAACAAAAAAATGACTCTTTCTGATCTTGCCACCACCCTCTGCTCCTTTGCAGGGATGGATCAGCTTGTGAGCAAAGGTACCTATGGTGGGGAAACTTCTCCACCACCTTTTATGGCAGGCTTTGCAGAAGTTGAGGTTGATCTTGAAACCGGAGAGGCGAAGGTTACAGATTATGTTGCTGTGGTTGACTGCGGTACTGTACTCAATGAAAACCTTGCACGAATCCAGGTGGAAGGTGGTATTGTTATGGGAATAGGCATGGGGCTCTATGAAGAGGTGCGCTTTAGTGGTAAGGGGCGTTTGGCCACCAATTCTTTTATGGAGTATAAAATCCCCTCCAGGCAGGACATCGGAGAGATCAGGGTGGCCTTTGAAGAAAGCCACGAGCCCACAGGCCCATATGGAGCCAAATCCATAGGAGAGGTGGTCTGCAACACACCAGCTCCTGCCATTACCGAGGCAATTTATAATGCAACCGGTCTGCGTTGTCGCAGTCTTCCTGTCAGTGCAGAAAAAATCCTTTTAGGTGAAGGCTGACAGAATGTATTCTCAGAACTCCTCTTTCATCCATGCCTTTGGGCTAGGTAAAGGAGGAGTTGCCTGTATCGTTGGGGCTGGTGGTAAGACCAGTCTTATGTGGAGGCTTGCCGCTGAAGCAAAATCTTTAGGTCTAAGGACCTTAGTTTCCACAACCACCAAAATGTTCATCCCTGAACCTGTCCAATATGATCATATTGATCTTTCGGGTTCGGGGTATACAGAAATAATCCTAGTGCCCCCCGGCGTTTATGTCGCTGGAAGGCAGGTGTCTCCAGTAAAAATGCAAGGTTTGGCAGGTGATGTTCTTTTAAAAAGTGCAGACCACTTTGATCTTGTGCTGTTGGAAGCCGACGGGGCAGCCAGAAAGCCGTTGAAAGGCTGGTTGGAAACAGAGCCTGTTATTCCCCCATACACAACTCACACCATTGGTGTGGTGGATATCCAAATCATTGGAAGGGCCGCAAGCGAAGATCTTGTTCACCGTCTTGATTGTTTTTGCTTGCTTACAGGAGCAACGGTTGGGGATGAGATCGCTCTTGATCATCTTTCCAGGATTATCACCGGGGAAAAGGGCCTTTTTTTTCACTCCTTGGGGCAGCGGATAGTTTATATCAATAAGGTGGAGTCTGATGATAATATTGAAAATGCAAAGCTCTTACAGACCTTTGTACCGGGCTATACTGTGTGTGCAGGAAGTGTGAAGATGAAACGAATCTATTTTTCTAAGTAATAGAGCTGGTGATACGCGATGGAAAAAAAAGTTGTTGAAGCCTTGGCCCAAAGTGTTGCTGCAGGTGAGTCTGTAGCCCTGATCTCTGTGCTCAGTAACAGTGGCTCATCGCCTGCTAAGTGCGGTGCAATAATGCTCGTGAATAGTTCTGGTGCCATGTGTGGAACTATTGGCGGTGGCAGCCTCGAACTTAAGGTTATAGGAGAGGCTCAGGAGTCTATTCGATTGGGCAGGAGCAGAGAGGTGGAACATGCTCTTACTGAAAAGGGTGGTCTTGGAATGGCATGTGGTGGAAAGGTTCATTTTTTCATTAAGGTGTTTTCAGCACAGCCAAGGCTTATCATAGCTGGTGGTGGGCACGTAGGGATGGAGTTGTACCAGCTTGGTCTGTTGCAGGGATATCAAATTGAAATTTTTGATGATAGAGAGGGGATCGCCACAAAAGACCGCTTTCCAGATGCTGTAAAAGTTGTCTGCGGAGATCCGGTACAAGAGCTTACAGACTACCCACTTGACAGCAACTGCTTTGTCACCATAACCACTCACTCCCATGATCTTGACAGGATGACTCTGGCAGCGGTGGCAGACTCAGGTGCTGGTTACATTGGTATGATTGGCAGCAGCAAAAAAATCAAGAAAACCCTTACCTATCTGTTGGATCAGGGTATTTCAAGAGAGACAATTGCAAAACTGTACACCCCCATGGGCCTTAACGTAGCAACAATTCAACCTAAAGAGATTGCGGTATCGATCATCAGTGAGATTCTGCTCGTTAAAAACAATGGCTCACCTGAGCATATGAAGACAGTGAAGAATATTACAGTGTAATTGTTGATCACATTGTTTGGTGGGCAAACACCTGCTTCCTCCATGTTCGTGTCTGAAAAACAGGTGTTTGTATCATTTGTTGTGGTAACTCTCAAAAAGACCACTAAATCAGTTGAAGTAAAAATCATTGCAGCTGATCAGCTGATTAGTGGCGCTGTGATGAGCTCACCAAATCTGAAGTGAGTGAACGTTGGATTATGTTTTACTCTGGTCGTTTCGTGAAATTAAAAGCCTGGCCACTCACACTGGCTTCTACCATTGCTCCACCTTTAGTGATAGTGTAAGTTGCCATTCCTTTGTGATAACCGGGTCCTTTGGCTGTAGCATTATTTTTCCCACCGCTGGCAGTGGCCGAACTACCTCCAGTCTTGCCTGACGCATGTGCGGCAGCCGTCAGTGCCACTGCACTCATCTCTGCACCAAATTCAAAACTATCACCCGTGAATTCCTCAAAGGCCCGTTTGTCTTCAAAAAATATAACCTGACTAAAGCCAGAGGCTCCTATCTGGAAGCCAACACTCGCCTGTCCCATCTTGGTATCACCTACATACTTTTTCTGTTCATAAACACGACCTTCACCATATGCTGCCCCCACGACGATACCACCTTTACCAATAGTTGGGAAAAGTGCGTAACCGTATGCAGTGTCAAACATATCGGCGATACCCGCATCAGAAAACATTTTTATTGTATCTGAATACTTGTCAGCCCAGACATTGCTCGAGAATGATGCAAAAAATAGTGCCAATAGTAGCATACGAAGAATCTGTTTCATGCTGGTTCTCCTTTTTGTTTGTAAAGAATTTTTTCCGGCATTCAATGTTAACCGGCGTTAAGAATAAATATTGATCTGAGTATCGCAAGTTTTGCTCTGGTTACTCCACAAGCTCAAGATCGCCAGGTTTCCAACTTTTATCGAACCACGGTTCCAACGGTCCATAAAGTCGGAGTAAAACATTGTAGCTTTTACCTGGGAGGGTTTGTATCCAATTACCTTCGTGACCTTCTGGTGCTTTTGGGGCAAACCATACCGTATACGAACCATCGTCGTTGGCTTTGATGGATGGACTGTTGCTGTCAAGTCCGGCGGATTTTTGATCGGTCTCGAGCATCGAGCGATGTTGACCGGAGTAGACCATAAATGACCAGAAGTTATTGACTGGAATCGGGACAGGTAAGGTCACCTTGTATGTTTTACCTCCATCGAGATAGTTGCTTTTGGCATCATGGGGGGTAAACGCATACGCTGATCCTGTGCCTACTTTTGGCGTGACCATAGCAGGTGTAATACCGGTAGCCGCATAATGAAACATGATGCGATCATTTAAAACTAACTCTCCATTGTCCATAAAGTCATAGCCGCCGGCAAAGGAGGTGTACCATTGACGGTCTGGATAGAAATAGGCCTCATTATGACGTGGTCTAAAAACAATTGATCTGGCCGTGGCATTACCAATTGCAGCCGCATCTTTTAAGATTTTCTCCATACGTGCATCCGGTTCAAAGGGTATTCCCTTTTTAATGCCGATGGCCCCAAAGAGTCCAACAAGCTCTGGATTAAATGCATCCGCAGGTTCATATTGGATTACCGCGTTGAGTTCATCATAAAAGTACTCATCGTTCGCATGGATCGTATTGAACGTTTTGCCGGAGAGATTGTGGACATTTTGCTTTGGAGGTTTGTTTGCCTGGGCTAGAGGATAGCAACGAAAACCATCTTTAAGTTCTTTTGTAGAAGCTTTCAAATCGCCATCTTTGACAAAAACGCGCATAAAGATCCAGTGGCGGTAGGTTTTGGACTGTGCAACAAAATAACCTTCTGGGATATCCCCCTCGTAGTCCGGACCAATAAAGAGATATTTTCCACCCTTACCTTTATCAGGGCCGGTCAGTCCGACATCACTTACAAAACGGAAAAAAGCGTCGTTCACTGCTCCGAGAACCGGTCCAGGGATTTCAACGACAATGGGACCGTTTTTTACATTAATTTCAGCGAACGCATATGGCGTTGTTGATTGGGCAGTTAGTAATAGGCCGCGGGCATCTGCCAAATCTTCTGTGATCCCCAGGTCGCCAGGTTCGAGTCCGGCCTCTTTAAGTCCTTCAAGAAATGCGTATATGGAGACGGCAGGCATTCCGTTGAGAAAGGTCTCTACGCCACGCGATAGGTCGAGGAAATCATACGTTTTTTGAACCGTTGATTCACTGGGCATACCATCGAAAAACTCAAGCTCCCCTAAAAAAGCGGTCTCAATCTTGTCAGGGGTAAGCAGAAATTTTGGAACATCAGCTGCGTATTTCGGCCCTTTTGCATGGGCAAAAGAAGTGAGCAACAAAATCGTTAGCATAATGCCCATACCGTACATCATTTTCTTCGTATTCATAACGTTCGCACCAGTTACTTTTTAATTGCCATTATTGTAAAAGCTTAGGATCACCAGGTCGCCAGGTTTTATCAAAAAAACTTTTCAGTGGTCCATAGAGCCTGAGGTAGACGAAGAACCCAACACCAGGCTTTGTCTGAATCCAGTTTTCTTCAGGTACACCATCAGGAAGTGTAGGCCCATAGTAGGTGTCCACTGAACCGTCAGCGTTTGGAACCACTCCGTGTACAGTACCGACAGTGGCACGTCCTTGATCATTTTGGATAAGTGATCGGGAAAAATTATCATACACCGAAAGTGACCAGAAATTTGCTGCTGGGATATCTTTTGGAAGATGGATGTTAAAGGTGTTGTCGCCGGTAAGCCACTGGGCCTTATCATCCTGATAGACACCAACATACTGTGATCCCTGGCCAGGAGCTGCGACGGTCATTGATTTAGAGGTTCCAACTGCTTCAAAACCATAGCGCGAGCGTTGATCCACGGATAAATAATCCGGAGTATGAAAAGTTGGGTCTTCAGAAATAAATATTTTTTTCCATGGACTGCCATCGTAGGGATGAAGATCCTTTTCTGGTACCCGTGGATGCCAGGCAATAACTTCAGCCATGGCGCGTCCTTTCTTGGCGGCGTCAGTTAAAATTCCACGCATCCGCTTATCAGGATTAAATTCTCGACCGTGTGCTATTCCAAGTGTTTCTAGTATTCCAAGCATGGCCATATCCTCAGGACGTGGAGGGTTGTCGTTAATGTAGCGAGAAAGCGATTCGAAAAACTGGAAACCCTCATGGGTGAGAAAATCAGCCTTCTTTCCCGTCATTGATATAAATGTCATTTCAGGAGGGTTTTGAGCTTCTTTCAAACGGTATTGACGGAAGGTGCGAACCAGTTTTTGTAGTCTCGGCAAATCATCTTGGGACTGGGGGATCGCCCGGAGGTAAAAAATCACAGTGTTGGTATCCGATTGAGCAATATGATAAGAGATTGAAGGCATAGGACCCTTATAACTCGGTGGTAGAATCAGAAAGCGACCACCCTTGTTTTGCTCAGGAGAAAAAGGTCCGCCAATGTCAACCAGCGGTTGTTGCCAGATATTGTTCATCGTGCCAAGCAGACCCGGGGGAACATCGATGACCATTGGGCCTTTTGAGAGGTCTAGCACGCCGGACATATAAATCGTGTCCTGGTTGGCAGTAAGGACCAGTTGTTGCGATTCCGCCGCCTTATCAACCACGATAACAGTATGATCATCTGCTCCAATCTTGCGGTGAGCATCAGCCATGGCACCGTAAGAAGCCATGGGAAGCGCCCATAGATAAACTTCTACGGCTCGCTGTAGATCGAGTTCGTCGTAATATTTCTGTGCTGTTTCTTTTGTGGGGTATCCACCGATATATTCCACTGACCCAATACTGGTTTCCCTCATTTCACCGTGTGAAACCGATATGAAAAACGGAATGCTAAGAACAGCACATACTGTCGTTCTCAGGATTTTTTTTGTTTTTACACATACTCTCATTGCATCTCCTTGTTTTTTACAACATAGCCTTGACCCTAAAGAAGTGGTTTTGGCTCATGTTCTGACATATTGTAGTATCTACTACTTTTTCAAAGCCATAATCTCTTCTTTTGCTACTTGTAGATCAACCATGAAATCAGTATTTGCGTGCAACACGGCTACAGTTGTTGCCCCCATCATTCTTCCGTAGACGACATCGCTGTGCCAATGTACATTGCAGACATTGCGGCTTATGCCAAACTGTTTTCCTCGCTCTAAAATCACATCGGCTTGTTCGGGAAATACCTCAGCTAAAATTAATGCCCAGGCCCAGCCAATAGCAGTATGGCCTGAAGGATACGATCCATCTTTACGTAAAGCCGCTTCATCATCAGGCGTGCAGATAGGCGTATTGTTCACCATAAATGGTCGTTTACGCTGATAATGGTTTTTGGCAGCATACGTTGACAAACCGGCATCAGCCAGAGTCCTGCGAATCAGCATGTACAGGTGAGGTGTGGTTTCTTCAGATATTTGAACATCTAAGATACCATTAAAAGCACCACCAGCTTGGGGAAACGCAAGTATGGCATCCTGAGCGGCCTGTTCTTTCCTGGCCTCATCCTTCAAAGCCACATAGTGAGCAGCAATTTCTTGATCTAAGGTAAAAGCTGCGGAGCCTTCCTGTGGTGGTGGGGGTACTAATTTCAAACTGTTCGGACTCTCATCTTTTGATAAATACCCTTCTAAAATTCCTTCATGGATTTCTTTTATTTCTTTTGATAAGGACGTAATGGGTTGCTTATCTAATGTTGTTTGTTGTGCACAAGCACATAGTAAAACTGACAGCGCTATTGTGGTAAGCAGTTGTACTGTAGCAGGTAACTTTTTCATTGTTTCCTTTAAATGTATTCTTGAAATACAGGCGTGTTCAGACCCAGATGATCCCAGAGATAAAGAACTCTTAAGGACATTAGTGTAGTGGACTGTACTCCACTACATTAATTATTGAATACTGTACTCCCGGCCAGTCATGCAGGCACGGTAGGCTTTTTCATATTGATCCAAATTCGCCTTTTGTTGAGCTTGAGTTTGTTGGGCGCTGTTCTGTTGTGCCTTTTGCTGTTGATGTTTCCGAACTCCACCACCTATTCCCCCAGCAGTTGCTCCAATTGCAGCACCTTTCCCGGCATCTCCAGCAATTGCTCCCACAGCGAGACCCGCGAGTGCACCACCCGCAGCACCTTTTATTACCTTACGTTCCTGTTGGGGTGCGCTCTGGTTAGATGCAGCTTTAGCTACCTGCAGCGGATCAACGCCGGTTGTCTCAGTTGCCCACAGGCGGCACTCGCCTTCATCTTTCGTCTGTTGCTCCTGGCTCTGTCCCTTGGCTGGATAAACAATTGTTCCAGCAATACAGGGTGCCACGGTAACACAAGATATGATCAGGCAACTACAGAGTACTTTTCGATAGTGTTTCATTTTTTTCTCCTTAGTCTACATTATGGTCAGCAGCATAACGATCTGGTATTGCGACAAATATTTTCTTAAAGAGTACAGCACAGTGTCATCATTTATGTTTTCCTATATTATCTCTACCGCTGGCAGCTATATCGTCGTCAAAAAGACGCACGCATTGTAATATTTCCTGTTTTAACTCATCAAGAAGAGTTGAATATTCCTGTTTTCGAAGGAGTGCTTCCTGAGAAGACAATTTGCTCCAATAGTGTAGGGCTTTGAAACATTTATGATAATCTATACATGTTTCCCGAAAAACAGAACTACTGCGAAAAAGGTACTGAATTAACGGGCGGTAAGCAGGAAAATACTTCGATACTGTAAAGTAACTCTCATGCATAGTGGTCACCTCTTTTCTCTACCTGTTATTTATCCTTTTGATTATGAATTGATATAGTATATGGTTTTTTTTTACACCTAGTTTAGGATAACTATTTTCTGATAGCAGATGTAACGACAGATTTTTATACGAATATCATCAGCCAAACGGTTTCATTGTATGACGAAGGCAAAAACATCGATCCCATTTTTTCCTCCGGAAGAACTTTCAATCGACTCTATCCGAAATCAGCTGCAGCGCATACTGGCTAGTTCTG
Source organism: Desulforhopalus glucosivorans (assembly GCF_054397165.1). Lineage (NCBI taxonomy): Bacteria > Pseudomonadati > Thermodesulfobacteriota > Desulfobulbia > Desulfobulbales > Desulfocapsaceae > Desulforhopalus > Desulforhopalus glucosivorans. The sequence goes on along the minus strand of NZ_AP044854.1, from coordinate 3,498,746 downwards.
AATTTACTGCTACGGAAAGTCAACGAAAATTCTTAGACTTTGTCGTACTACAGACTCTTGCGGGATATAGTAGTGAAATTAAGGGATTCACAGTGGCAACCTGTGTCTTTGGCCGGGGAGATGATTTTGATCAGGCAAATGATCCCATTGTCAGTATACAGGCGAATAAATTACGACGGGCCCTGGAACGCTATTATCTGGTCGCGGGGCAGAACGACTCAGTGCATATCGACATCCCAAAAGGTACCTACGTTCCGGTTTTTACAGAGCATTCACCGTCTACTCCTGTTGTCGAATCAAGAGTGAATAGAGAGAGGTGTACGCTCACTGATGAATCGTGGCCCACAATTCTCATTCGCCCGTTTTTAAACTTAACAGGGGATAATTCTTTTAACTGGCTAGGAGCGGGTTTTGCCAGTGAACTCAGAATGGTGATGACTAAAATCAGGGATATTCTGATAATAAATGGCCATCGAGACGAAGGAGTTAAACGCTCAGTTGACACAGTTGCCAGATTTGTGCTCGATGGAGAGATTCTTAACGACATGGAGGGGCTCAAAGTGATTGTTACCTTGACAGACACTTCGAGCAACCTGCAACTCTGGTCTAAAGGTCTCAATTGTGGCATTAACCCTTCCCAGTTAGTAACTTTTCAAAAAGAAATAGTGCAGATTGTTGCAAGCCAGATAGGGTGTGAAAATGGAGTTATTGCCAATACAATTCTTAAGGACTCCATAGGTAAGGCTCCGGAGCAATTAAACACATATGAAGCCATTTTGAGATTTCTTCAATATATGCAAGCTCCAACTGAAGAAGGCTTTATACAAGCTCTGTACGGTTTGGAGCATGCCAAAAAAAATGAACCCCTGTGTAGCACCGTCTGGTCAATGCTTGCACGTCTCTATATCATTATATATTCATTTGAAATTAATGGGTTTGTTCATGGTGATGCAAAACGTAAGGCTATTATCTGTGCTGAAAAAGGGGTTCAACTTGCTCCTGATAGTCAGTTTACACATACAATTCTTGCTTTTATCAGGCTCGTAACGGGCGAAACAGTTGCTGCCCAAAAAGAGGCTCGGCTCGCCTATGAACTGTATCCTGAATCCATTGTTCTTCTCGACGCCATTGGCTATGTGATGACCTTATCCGGAGACTGGGGACAGGGAACAACATTGATCAGAAAATCAATTCAAAGAAACCCGTATTACGGTGATTATGTGCATCACGCACTTTGGGTAAATTGGGTCAAACAAGAAAACCTTGAGCAGGCCTATCAGGAAACATTGTCTTTTAGAAACCCAAATATCTTTTGGGAGCCGCTACTCAAGGCTTCAACCCTTGGGCACCTTGGTCGGGCTGATGAGGGGCGACTCTTCGCTCAGGATCTACTTGCCCTTAAACCTGACTTCCCTAGCCGTGGCCGTATTCTGATAGGTAGATTTGTAAAACATAGTAATGTTGCAGATCTTATTGCTGGTGGTCTCAAGAAGTGTGGGCTGGTGTTTGATTAAGAGGTTTTTAAACACATAGAAAAAGACGCTGGTGACCACTTTCTATAATATCTCTTACAAAGAGTGGTTTGAAACAATCTTCTCAGTAGGAGGAATTTTTAGGAACTGAGATAATTTGCAGAGCTCCTTTTTGAAGAATCCCACCCTGTGTCAGCCGTGCACCTTCAACCACTGATATAAGATCGTTTTCTTTGACTAAACCGATCTTTGTGGCGAGTTCCAATCCTCGAAAAACTGTCTGGTCACGGTCCAGATCTTCACGTATTATGAGAGGCACTATGTTTTTATAGAGTGTGGCATGGCGTGCCACATGTAATGACTTTGTCACTAGTACGGATGGTATTGTTCTGCTCCATTTTGAAAGGGCTGGATACAATTCTCCGGTGGCATCAAGTAGTAGGGTTGCAGCTGAGTTTTTAAATCCAGCAACAGCTGTGAGAACAGGGTTTGATAGATTTTCCTGTACTAAAAGATCCAGTTGTTCGGCGTCCATTTGAGAGTAGTGTTCTTCTTCTGAAATGATTGTTGCCATGGTCCGCACAACATTTACAGGATCTATTCCAGTAGCGGTTTCCTGGCTGAGCATGACGGCATCAGTACCCTCACCAATGGCTGTACTCACATCTGTCACTTCTGCACGGGTAGGTCGAGAGTTGGTGGTCATGGAGTCGAGCATCTGAGTAGCTGTGATGACAGGGGTGTTCATCTGCCAGCAGAGGCGGATGATCTCCTGCTGTATCCTTGGAACTCTTGGTGCAGGAAGTTCTACTCCCATGTCACCCCGGGCGATCATGATGCCATCAGAGACCTCTATAATGTCTTTTATATTTTTGACTGCTTCGGGTTTTTCAATTTTGGCAATAACCCGTAATTCACGCTTTCCTGATGTCTTGATATAGTTTTTGATACTGGTAATTTCATCTGCCGTTCTGACAAAGGAAAGGGCCACATAATCAACAGAGTGTTCAAGAGCCCAGTCAAGATCAGCCCAATCTTTTTCAGTAACGCTTGGAAGAGATAATGCGGTCCCTGGAAGATTAATGCCCTTAGAGGATTTAAGAACACCTCCGATAATCACTTCACAGGTCACCTCATCAGTTCCTTCTTCTATGACTTTGAGCTCAAAAAGGCCGTCATCAAGAAGAATCGGGTCTCCCTGTTTAAGATCAGCTATTATTTCAGGGGTTATTGTGGATATCCGCTCACTGGTCCCAAGTATGTCGTCCTTCTGGATGATAATCTGATCTCCGGTTGTGAGGATGATCTGATCGTTTTCCATCTTCCCTGTACGAATTTTTGGTCCACAAAGGTCCTGCAGCACAGCAATTGGTTTGTGCCATACTTTTTCTGCCTCACGAATTGTTGTAAGAGTGGCCTCGTGTTGTTCATGACTACCATGGGAAAAGTTGAGGCGCGCCACATCCATACCGGCAATAATCATCTGTTCGAGCACTTTGGGGCTATTGCTGGCAGGACCAATGGTACATACAATACGTGCTTTCTTTTTTACCCCTTGAAATCCTTGAATTTGGACTTTTCCAAGAAGTTCAAATAGAATCTTAAAATCAAGGGGCTTGGGAAGTGCTGCTACAACATTACTATGGGCTTCCAGTCGTTTGGTGACGTCTGGATTTCCTTCAGTTGAGGAGACAGTGATGATTGGCAGGTTGGGGCAAATAACCTGCATGGCCTCAAGAAATTTAAATCCGTCCCAGTGTGGCATTTGGATGTCGCTGACAATGACATCATAGCTTTTTCCTGCAGCCAATTGGAAACCCTGGTGGCCGTTATCAACAGCATCAACTTCAAAGCCCTCTTTTTCAAGGCGCTTTTTGGTAAGCAGTTGTACAGAGGGTGAATCTTCAAGGAGTAGTATACGCATAGTTAAGGGACCTGTTCAGGGAATGGACGTACTGCTATTGGTTAATATAAAGCATATGTGAATTAAACGGGAGATTGCAAATGAAAAAGGCACGTTTGTTATCTTACAGATGGAGTCGTTTGCTCAATGTACAGAATCTAAATGATAACTATTGCCTGATGTAAACATGTGAGTATCTTTGTCTAAGTGAAAAGAGGATCAAGGCTCGATAAAACAAAAAATAGCTATAAGGGTGCAGAGTATGAAAAACTATTGGAAGAGTGGTGTTTGTGGACTTGTATTGATTAGTGTGATGATTTTCAGCGGGTGTTCACAGAAATCAATGCAGGGCGCAGGAAAAGGGGCGGCCGTTGGTGGCGCTGCAGGTGCTGTTGGAGGAATTGTTTCTGCACTGGTTTTTGGGGGCGATGTAGGCGAGGCTGCGGCTAGAGGTGCGGTATGGGCAGCAAGTACAGGGGCGGTGACCGGTGGCATTGCAGGAGCCCAGGCTGATAATGCTCAGAAAGCCAAAGAAAAAGCGGCTAAAGAAGCGAACTTGAAAATACAATTGGGTGATGATGCCTATAGTGGACTTGTAGCCCTTGCAGAATGTAAGCATGAGGTTGCACTAGGGTATGCAAGGTCGAGCAGTCAGTCAAAGAACAAAGATTTCGCGCTCGCTGGCCTTTGGCTTGAGGTTCTTACAGAGGCGGATCGGCAGCAGCCTGAGAAAGCGCGCCTGCTTTTTCCTGAATTGATTAAGCAGGATGCAAAGGTTAGGAGTACGGAAGATGCTGAAAAAATAATGGTTAGTGCAAAGGCTAAGTTACAGAAAGTTCGTAATGATCATAACCTGAAGGCTCGTTGCCAGTCATAAAACTAGAGAGGTTAATAACCTGTGAGTTTATGACGTCTTGTTGAGTAAGAAAAACTACAGCTTCTGATGTGCGGGGCTGTAGTTGGTAAGCCATACACCTGTCAGGATGAGTATGCCTCCTGTGATGACGATGGGTTTTACAGCCTCATTAAGAATGAGCCATGATAGAAGAACAGAAAAGACAGGTACCAGATTGATAAAAATTCCTGTCCGGGCGGCCCCAATTTTTCGTATGGCATGGTAGTAGAGGGAGAAGCCTATTGCTGTTCCTCCAACGCCCAAGAATAAGAGACTGAGCCAGCCAGGTAGAGTGATATTGGTAAGATCGCTCAGTAGTCCCTGCTGAAAAGCGGGGATTGCCAGAAGTAATGTTCCAATAATGGATGAATAGCATACAGAGGCGAGGGGACTCATGGTTTTAAGAACCTGTCGGCCGATGAGTGAGTAAGTAGTCCAACAAAGTACGCAACCAAGAAGGGCTTTTTCGCCTGGTCCAAAACCTCCAGTAAAAAGAGCGCTGGGGTGGCCATTACTAATGACTACAATGGCGCCAGTCAGGCAGGTGAGTACTCCGCAGGACTTTAATATCGTGAGACGCTCACCGAGGAAAAATGCAGCAAACATAGTTATGGCAAGGGGGTTTAAAGCGATGATCAGTGCTGCACGACCCGCTGTAATATGTTGAAGGCCATAGAAAAAACACACATTGTAGCCAAATACACCGGATAATCCCAACAGAAACAAGGGCAATATGCACTTAACGGGCGGTATTGGAATCTTGTTCTCCGTGTATATAACAACAGGTATGAGAGCGAGTGAAGCGATAAAAAAACGCAAAAATGCAGAGTCCACAGGATGTACTGTTTCACCGAGCAATCTGCCCGCGATAAAGGTTCCACCCCAGAGAAACATAGTGAACACAAGGGAGAGGTAGGTTCTAAAAAGCATATGTATTCACTTACCAGTCCCTGACTCCATTATGTACAATGGCGCCAGGGTGGGATTGACTACTGAACCCTATTGGGGTTGAGAGGTCTTTAGAGTACAGGTGTTAAGGATATCCTTAATACCTTCAATATCTTTGAGCCGACCGTAGACCGTGATGACATCTCCAGTCATTAGGGTGGTTGTTCCCCTTGGGATGATCATCTGGTCTCCACGCTTAATAGAAACCATATTAATGGTGTTAGGCAGTGATAGATCTTTTACCAGGGCATCATTGCAGGTGTCTTCATTTTTGAGGACAAACTCCACGTATCCATTTTCTTTTGACTTACGCAGTTCAACCTGGTGTTCAACAATTTGTCCGCGTTGTTTTCGAACAATACCAACATCATAGGCTCTTAAAATGTCGCTTCTGCTGATAAGGCCGCAAAGGGTGTTGGAGCCATCCCTTGAAATAACAGGCAAACGTGCGAGATCCCTGGGAGACATCTTCTGGATCGCCACGTAAATTGGTTCATCGGGATAGACGGTTATTGCATCTTCAACTGCGATATCTTCAACAGTCAGTCCTTTGGAGCTGAAGTTTTCTTTAGACTGCGCCCGGTGAACGTCCTGTAGGGTGACAATGCCCCAGAGTCTGTTATGGTCGGCTAAAACAGGAAATCCAAGTAGATTATTTTCCTGGAACAGCGCCATTAGTTCTGAAAATGAACTGTTTTTATGAATAGTTACAGGCTTAGACTTCATCACTTCGCTCACCTTTACTCCCTGCATGATGTCCATATCGCGACCTTCTGAGAAGCGAACACCACGTTTTGCAAGTTTCATGGTGTAGATGGATTCAGGGTGCAGCCATTGTGAGAAGTAGCTTGCTGTAACTCCTGCCACCATAAGTGGTAGAATCATGAAGTAGTCATTACTCATCTCAAAGACGATAAGCATGGCAGTCAGTGGTGCCCGAGCAGTGGCTGAGAAGAGGGCTGCCATACCCACAAGAGCAAAAGCACCTTCATTGCCGCTGATTGATGGGAAAAAGTAACCAAACAGATGTCCCATGGCCCCACCCAGCATAGCGCCTGTGAAAAGGGATGGGGCAAAAACACCACCGGAGTTTCCGGAACCAAGGGTCATGGAGGTGGCAATTGGTTTGATAAAGATAAGTGCTATTAGTATCCAGAGAGCTGCATTTCCTTGAATAGCAGCTTCAATAAATGGGAAGCCCGAGCCATACATGTGTGGAATTGGGGTATCTAGGCCAGCCCCATGGGCTCCGGAACCTGGGGGAAAGCTCAGGTTTGGCAAATTCATATATGCCATACCGAGGATACCAAGAAGTACTCCTCCAATGGCGGGCTTATATAGCTGAGGAAATTTCCAGTTATCAAAGATGTCTTCAGAATAATTCAGCATCTTCATAAACATGATTCCCACAACAGCGGCAGTTAGGCCAAGTATGAGATAAAGAATAATCTCATAGGGACTGGACATGGAGTAGGCTGGAACCTGAAAAGCAAATTTGTCGCCGATAATTGAGCGGCTGACAACTGAGGCGGATACTGCGGCAATGACCACGTTACCAAAAGCTCGCATTTGCAGACCGCACATCAAAACCTCTATGGCAAAGGCCACACCCGCGATCGGTGCGTTAAATGTTGCAGCGATTCCGGCAGCAGCTCCACAGGCGACAAGGTTTCGGATACGTTCGTCAGATAAGCGAAGTACCTGCCCGATGGACGAACCAAGGGCCGAGCCAACCTGAATAATTGGGCCTTCACGGCCAGCTGATCCTCCGGTTCCGATACAGATGGCTGATGCGGCAATCTTGGCAACTGCTACGCGGGCTCGTATGCGACCACCACGGAGGATAAGTGCCTGCATAACCTCAGGGACACCATGGCCCTTTGCTTCCTGGGCCATAAGAATGAGGGGACCGACAAGTAGGCCACCAAGAACAGGAACGACCAGATAAATCCATTTGCCGAGGAAAGGGACCGCGGATGACAGTGAGCCGTAGGCGATATCCTGTATGGCAAAAATAAGTTTAACAAAAAATACGGAGGCGACCCCGGTGGTAGCACCCACTATAACGCTGAGTATAAGTAGGAGAAGGCCTTCTGGTGGAGAAAAACGATCAAGATACCAGCTGAGCATGGGCCGTTTCGGTGTCATAACATGGGTCCGTCAAAAAATGATAATCTTCAAAAATCGCGCAAGAATATTTGTACTAAAGCATTCAATGGCAATAATTGAGTCTATAACAATATAACCCTGCTACATTAAGACTATAGCAGGGGTATGTACCTACACGAAATTCATCAATAAAAAGTGAAACACAAAAAAAACGTAGAATGAATTTCTAATGCACAAACAACAATACACCTAACCCGGGAACATGAGCAATCAAGCCGGGATAAGTGGTATTGGAAAAAATCAACTGCACGATTTTAAATAGTGTCCTGAGTTTCTTATGTTGTAGCACAGAAGTTCAGGAGCAAAGTACTAAAATAACGCAGAACCACAGAAAATAGCGTTTTTAGAGCGGAGATACAAGTAAAATATATTTGTAGACTATCAGTAATGAAAATACCAGGGCGGTCTGTTGTAAGACCGCCCTATCTGTTTAGTATGTAAGAGCTTTTCGTGATTCTTGGCGCATGACCAGATCTAGTATGACAAGGGCAGCCATGCTTTCAACGATGGGAATAGCCCGTGGGACAACACAAGGGTCGTGTCTGCCCTTTGCCTCAAGAGTTGCATTCATCCCTGCAAAATCAACAGTTTCCTGAGGGAGCGATATGGTTGCAGGAGGCTTGAAGCCAATTCGGAGAGTGATATCTTCACCATTTGAGATACCGCCCTGAATCCCACCGGAGTTGTTCGTGAGTGTACCAATTTTACCATCTTTAATGGTAAATGGATCGTTATGTTCGGAGCCTTTTTGCGTAGTACCTTCAAAACCTGAGCCTATTTCAAAGGCCTTGGTTGCGGGAATGGCAAGCATTGCCTGGGCCAATTTGGCTTCAAGCTTTTCAAAGGTGGGTTCTCCAACACCGATGGGGCAGTTGCGGATAACGCAGGAGACAACACCACCCACGGAATCACCAGCCTCTTTTAACTCTGCCACAAGAGTTTCCATCTTCTCTGCAGCCGCTGTGTCAGGACAGCGTATGATTGTCTGGTCAACGATTTCTCTAGTTAAGCTGCTCACATCAATTCCCTGGGACTCAATTTGGCCAACACTACTGACCCAGCCAACGATTTCTACACCATACTTTTCTTTAAGCACCTTAGCTGCAATGGCACCAGAGGCAACGGAGCCGATGGTTTCCCGGGCACTGGACCTTCCGCCGCCGGAAGAAGCCCTGATCCCATATTTCATCTGATAGGTAAAATCAGCGTGCGAGGGCCTTGGGATATTGCTCATATCGCCATAGTCTTTTGGGCGTTGGTCTTTATTGGCAACCTGCAGTCCGATAGGCGTTCCCAGGGTTTTGCCGTTTTCAGTGCCGGAGAGTATGATAACTTGATCAGCTTCCTGTCTATCGGTTGAGAGAGCGCTCTGGCCAGGGCGTCTTCTTGAGAGTTGTGGCTGAATATCTTCTTCGGTAAGGCTAAGGCCAGGAGGGCAGCCATCTACAACAACACCTACTGCCTTACAATGTGATTCACCAAACGTTGTAACTCGAAACAGGTTTCCAAAACTACTCGACATGGATAGAACTCCTCTTTATTTGTGATGGGTGCAAACTGTGTAGAGTGCCCAGGACCCAAATTGTTTGTGTATGTTAGTGCCTTAATCCTGAATTACATATATCAAATACAAAAAAAATCCGAAACTCGAGTTGAGGTTGTGAACTTAATTGTACCATCAAGGCACGTATCCCGGCTTATTGAATTGTTGACCGGGGTGAATAATCCAAGTTGCTTTATGATGTGTACTAAATACTCTTTTGTAAAGTTGCTCTTTTACGGAACATTTGCCCTGCAGTTGTATTGTTTGCCATATTTAGCGGAGTGAGTGGTGTTTTGATTCCAGAAATTGGCTTCGGCTATAGATAAATAGTCCGATTGAGCAACCGGTGATACCAGCTAATTCAAAGTTGTTAAGTGTTTCTCCTAAGATGATCCATGCAAGTAGAGCAGTCGTCACCGGTACAACCGACATATAGATAGATACAGTAATTGTACCTAAATGTCGGATGGCAAAGGTGGAGCACATCAGGGCAAAAATATTTACAAGAATTCCCTGGTAAAAGGATTGGCTGAGAATATCGACCATGTCAGCTTCAAATAGATTCGTTGGAAAGACAAACCAGAGCGGAATAAAGAGGGCTACATTGACAACAGGCACTGTTACGAGAACGTCCTTCCAGTCAAAGTGCCACAATTTGAGGCAGACCATGTGCACGGTGTAAAAAATGGCTGCCGAAAGGAGTAGGAGGATGCCGCCGATATGGGTAAGGGAAAAGGTATCTCCTCCCGCCATAACAAAGTTGGCGAAAAAGATGATGAAAATTGCAATATATCGCATCCGGGAGACACTCTGTGAGAGTACAAACCATGCTGCGATTGCCCCAAAAATTGGCAGCATCCCGTTGACGAGAACACCAGCATGGGCCGCTTTTAGCTCCTGAAGTCCATAGAAGCTCGCCATGGTATAGGGAAAACCGATGCCGAGACCCACGAGAAGATACTGGGGAATGGTGAATTTGGACCAGTTGTGTCTCAGGATAAGGGGTGAAACAAAGATAAGTGCAGTTAAATAACGGAGCAGTGTAATATCTGCGGGCTGCAAGCTTGAGTGAACGCCATACCTGGAGATAGTAATCCAGCCGGACCAGATACAGACAATCAGCATGCAGGCAAGATGGGCCCTTAGTAAAATCATGGAAATATCCTGCCTGTACTTTGGTCTGCTAAATCTGGTTTGATGCAGAAAGAGCTGCGATTTTCAGGGCTTCACTATATGTTGGGTAGTTAAATATATTGTCTATAAATATATCGATTTTGTCATTATGAAACAGTGCCATCTGGGCAATATGGATAATCTCAGTGGCACCTCCCCCAAGAATATGCACCCCCAGAATCTCGCGGGTGTCCTTATGGACAATCATTTTTAGCATCCCCTCTGATTCTCCGGAAATCTGGCCCCGGGGCAGCTCATGGTACATACACTTGCCAATAACAATTTTATAATCGAGTTGTCTGGCCTCTTCTTCGGTTATGCCGACATAAGAAATTTCGGGAATGGTATATATACCAAAGGGAAATATAGTTGGGAAGGATTCAACACGACTTTTTAATGCATTCAGTGCCGCAAGACGCCCCTGAACAATTGAAGTTGCTGCAAGACTGGGCCAACCAATAACATCACCAACCCCATAAATATGACTGGACGAGGTCTGGTAGAGATCATTCACTTCAATGTAGTGATATTGGTTCAGTTTTATCCTGGCATTCTCAATGTTCAGACTAGCTGTGTTGGCTTCACGGCCAAGGGCAAAAAAGAGGCATTCAGCACTATAGCTGAGGCCATCCGCCAGGGTGACCTTTGCGCTATTTTCCGTTTTTTCAACAGTGAAGTCTCCACAGTTGCTAATATACTCGACATTACCCTTAGGAAAGTTTTTCTGCAGTTGTTCACTAATTTCCTGATCGAGGAATTTCAGTAAACGCTCTCCCCTGTCAAATAGAGTGACTTTTACTCCGAGTGCAGCAAAAATAGTGGCATATTCTGAACCAATAACTCCGCCACCAAGAATGATGAGGGATTTTGGTATGTTCTTCATACTAAGAATCGAGGTGGAGTCGACTATACTTTCATGGTCAAATGGAATCTCCGGTGGATTCCTGGGTTGTGACCCGGTGGCTATGAATATCTTCTCCCCATACACCTCAATGGTTGTATCGGTTGCGACCTGTCTGATCTGTAATGTATGAGGATCAACAAATGAGGCATTTCCCCGGATTATTTCAATGCCATTACGTTGAAGCTTTGCATTAATTATAGAGTGCTCCTGTTGCCGAACATCATGGAGGCGTTGCTTGAGTCTCTCCATGGATATCTCGGCATCCTGTGTTGAACAGTAGTCTTCTTCGAAAACTTTTCGTTTCAGATGTCCTGTGAGATGGAGCACTGCTTCCCGAAGGGTTTTGCTGGGGAAGGTCCCTGTATTGACACAAACACCACCAAGAGATCCTTCTTTTTCGAGAACGAGGACTTTCTTTTTTGATTTTGCAGCAGTCATTGCAGCCGCCATACCTGCAGGACCTGAGCCAATAACTATGAAGTCGTACTGTTCTTTTGTCATGGGAGTATGTTGTAGCTTAAGGGTTCATGTTCTAGGGATTCATTGCGTTGTTATGCAATGAATAGGCTCACAGTATCTCAACCTGATATATGTAAGATTCAGGAGGATAGATAAAATATGACCTGACAAAAAACTCTATTCATCCAGTGGTGAGTATCAAACAGGGGGACACGTATAATATATTATTATTACACCTTATATTGCTATCATAAAGCACAGCAATAAGCAAATGATTCGGGAGAGGTGGGCAATCCTCCGGCCAGTGGATGTGGGCCGGAGGATTGTGGAGGTTAAATCTTGAACTGAGAGATGAGAGCTGTCAGCTTATTGGAGAGCTCTTTCAGGTCTGCTGCAGAATCCCTGACCTGGAGGCTGCTGTTTTTAACTGCAATGGAGGTGTCTTTAACCTGGTCGACACCCTCTGAGAGCAGATTGGTCATCTGGCTGCTACTGGCAACATTTTCATTAATTTCGGCTATTCCAGTTGATGCCTGGTTTACATTGGCAACAATTTCAGAGGTGGTGATCGACTGTTCTTCCACAGCTGTAACAATTGTTGTCACAATTTCATTGACCTCTGAGATAACAGCGGTGATCGATTCAATGTCTTTGACTGTTTCACCGGTCTGGTTCTGAATTTCGTCAATGGCCAGTTTTATCTTACCAGTGGCAGATGCAGTTTCCCGAGCAAGATCTTTTATCTCATTGGCGACTACGGCAAAGCCTTTTCCAGCTTCTCCTGCTCTTGCAGCCTCAATGGTGGCATTAAGGGCAAGAAGGTTTGTCTGCTCAGAAATTTCTGTAATAGTTTCGGTGACAGTGCCTATTGACTTTGCTGCTTCTCCAAGGTCCATCACACCTGCGTGGGATTTTTGTGCACTGACAACTGCATTTTCTGTGGTGACTCTGGCTCTGGCAGAGTTTTCTGCAATTTCCTGGATGGTGTTGCCCATCTCTTCAGAGGCTGAAGCAATCGTGTCAAGATTGACTGTGGATTGCTCCATGGCGGCTGAAACGGAGTTCATATTATCTGAAACCTCAGCGGCATTTTTAGCTGCTTGATCAGAAATGCTGGTGGTGGAATCGGCGTTCTCGAGCATATGGGTGGATATGTCATCAAGGCCATCAGATGCATCTCCCAACGCCTTGGATGAGTGAACAATATCTTCGAGCATCTCTTTTGCCCTCATGGTCATTTGCCCAAGAGCATTGGTAAGCTGTCCAATGGCATCGTCGGTATTTGAAGAAAAGGTAATGGTATAATCTCCCTCTCCCACAAGAGTGCTCTTTTCGGCAAGCTCCCGTAGCGGCTTGTTGATTGATCGAACGAGGAAGAAGGTGAGTATGACACCCGCTCCAACAACCACTAGCCCTACGAGAAGGTTGTTTGTGAGCATTTTAACATCAAGGCCTGCGATGAGGTCCTTACGCTCAAGGCCTACGCCTAAGAACGCATCGAATTCCTCAAGATATTGTATATACGCTGCCTTGGGGATGCCATCCAGCTTGTAGTCGAGAAAGCCCTCTTTGTGTTCTTTAAAATCGGGAACCTCTTCAAAGAGGTTCTTTGTCATTGTTGGGTGACTAAGGATGTCACCATTTGGTTTGTATAAGAAAAAATATCCAGGGCCTATTTTAGTCTCTGAAATGAAGTGTTGTAATTCATCACTTAACATTGGCTGGCCAACGAAAAGCGCGCCAACTACATTGTCATCAATGTCGCGTAATGGTGCATAGGTTGTGAGTTGCCATTCCTTGACAACAAAGGCCCTTCCATTAAAGACTTCTCCGCTTAAAAGTGATTTGTAGACGGGGCTGTCAGAGGGAATATAGGTTCCTGTCGCTCGTTTACCTTCAAGGGTTTTAACAGTTGTGGCTATTCTCAGGAGTTTATCATCCACCAGTTGGAAAATTGTGGCTGAGGAACCACCTATTTGTTCAATCTTGTCTACTAGGTCATAATTGTTATTGAGGTAGCTGATGCCGACTTGAAGTTGAGGGATTTTTTTAGAGATGGTGTCTTTTGTGATTTGGTTAGTTAGTTTTTGCTCGATCATATTACCGTCGTCGAGCATAATCCCACCTTTGGTCCTTAATTCTCCTTTGAAAAGTTGAAGGTCTCCCATCAGTTTTTTACGTGATGAATTTGTATACATGCTAAAAGAATTCATTACAGCTTTATGGGTATCTTCTATTGCAGCTTCACCGAGGGCGTAAAGCCCCTGGTTTGACATTCGTACACCATTTCCTGAGGTTATGAGAATGGAAGTGACAGAGATAAAGACAACCGCTATAAACAGTTTTGTCGTAAATTTGATGGTTTGTAATTTCTTGAACAATTTCTTCTCCAAATTGATTGTTAATGGATGCTACCCAAAGGGAGTTAACATTTATGAAACCAATTATAGGGGCATGGAAAAAAAAGTGTTAGTAACTAAAAGAGATTTTTGAAAAAAATCCTGTTTAATGCTACCAGCGACTTCGTAGTTAAAGGAATTATTCCCGGTCGTCTTGAAAGAAGTGTATTTTGTCTTTAGACAGGCTCAGCCATACCTGTGGGTGTTGGCTGAGAGAACTGGTGGGAGAGAGTACTGTAAACGTCCGTGTCTGCAGTTTTACAACAAGTCGCGTAAGTGGGCCTTCAAAGTGACGTTCTATTATATTTCCAGGGATTGCTCCTTGGATTTTTTTTTCTGAAAGGGTGATATCTTCAGGTCGGATTATTGCTGTGCAATGAGCATCATCCTCGTGATTTACAGGGATCTGTATATTATCACTAAAGAGTATATTGTCCTTCGTCCTGCCTGACATTACATTGGGATTACCAAAAAACTCTGCCACCTCAGGAGTTTTTGGAGTGGAAAACAGTTGCTCGGGTGAGCCGACTTGTACGATTTTACCACCAAGCATTAAGGCGATTCTATCGCTGATGGAGAATGCTTCACTCTGGTCATGGGTAACAAAGAGCATGGTTGTTTTTGTTTCTTGTTGCAGCTCGCGAACGAGGCGTTGCATCTTCCTGCGAAGGTCGGCATCAAGGCTGCTGAAGGGCTCATCTAAGAGTAATATAGATGGTTCTAGAACAAGTGCCCGTGCAAGAGCTACCCGCTGCTGTTGTCCTCCTGAAAGGTCGCTTGGCATTTTGTGTCCAAGGGCAGGTATACCGGTGAGCTCCATGACCGCACGGGTCTTCAACTCTAATTGATTCGAATCTAATTTTTGAACCTTTAAGCCAAAACTAATATTGTCAAAGACATTAAGGAAGGGGAATAGAAGAGGTTTTTGAAAGAGTAGAACTATGTCCTTTTTTTCTGCCAAACGGTGGGTAACATCTTTCCCGTCAATGGAGATTGATCCATTTATTGGAGCTGCAAGTCCTGCAATGGATTTTAACAGACTTGTTTTTCCAACTCCGCTTGGACCGAGCAGTGACAGGAGTTCACCGTCCTGCACATCCAGGGTCAGCGTTTTGATAATTGTATTCTTGCCATAACCGATATCTATACTATCAAGTTTTAGATTTCCCATCAGCGCATTCCCCTTAAACTGCGTTTGCCGAGGTAATGAGCACTTGCCAATAAGAGGCATACAACCGGTAATATAAAGACAAGACTGACGGCGGAAGCGACCGGTCGATCGCCACTGTCCATCAAGGAAAAAAGTAGAATTGGCAGGGTGAGAATTTTTCCGCCTCCTATAATCAGGGAACAGAGATACTGTGACCAGGAGAGTAAAAAGCTAAAAAGGGCGGCTACGGTTATTCCCGGTAGAACCATTGGTATAGTAACCTTTTGTAAGGTTTGTATTCTTGATGCTCCAAGCGTACGGGATTGAGCCTCAAAATCAGGGTTAAAATCAGCGAAAACTCCCCAAAGAACAAAAATGGTGTAGGGGAGGCAGAAGGTGAGGTGGACCAGGACAACACCAGTTATGGTTTCGGTGAGACCGAGTTGTAGAAACCAGAGGTGCAGGCCCATGGATGTTGAAAGTGGGGGAACGACAATGGGAAGCAGAAGAATGATAACACAGATTCGTTTTCCGGGGAATTGGTAGAGACCAAGAGCTCTTCCTGCTGGAACTCCAAAAAGTAGAGAAATCGTCATTGTCAGAAAAGCGACTCCAAAGCTTGCCCAAACCCCGCTTATAATCTGTGTTCCTGTCGTCGAGAAAATATAGTGCCAGGCACGAAGTCCAAATTGTTGAGGGATTATGGCGGGGAAGAACCATTGCTTAGAGACAGACCATAGTAGTAGAGGTACAAAGGGTACAAGGACTGCCAGAAGGATAAGGGTAAGTATAGTATGCTGAGCCTGTAGTCGTTTACGCATTACTTTTGAGTGTCCTGGAAGTCATACGTTCAGCAAGGAGAACGGAGATAATAACAATAACAGCAATGATCAGGCCAATTCCGATCCCTTCAGGGCGGGAGAGCAGGTCAATGTCGCTGTAGTTTTGATATGCCCAGACAGGCAGGGTCAGCGGATAGGTTTTACCGAGGAGGTAGGGGATTTCAAATGCACCAAATGTGAAGGCAAAAACAATACAACAGGCCCCGCTGAGGTTAGGTCCTATAATGGGTAGGGTGATGTAACGAAATCGCTGTAATGGTGTGGCTTTTAATGTGGCTCCCACCTCATGGAGTTCGTTGCCCATATTTTTCAAAACAGCAAGTAGCATCAGGGTGATAAATGGTATCTCCTTCCAGACATAGACCAGAATGATACCAAGGGACCAGTTATCATTTACTAAGATGGGAAATGATGATTGTATCTCCGGCCCAAAGATGGATGTGAGCAGGCGTGTAACCATTCCACTTGGAGCAAGAAGAAAGATTACTGAAATACCGATCACAAGGTGGGGGGCCGCGAGAGGAATTTGCAGGAGGAAATGGATGATCGTATTATTTCCTGCCCAGCGGTTAATGGCAAGGGCCAGAAAGATACTGACAATTGCAGCAATAAGGGTCGACGTGAGAGCGATATAAAGGGTGAGACCAAGGCTTGTGAGAAAGTCCGGGTCTGTTATAACACCTTTAAAATGTAGTATGTTGAGATTGTCCAGTCCACCTGTTGGGTTCCAGCCAAGGGCCTGGAACAACCCCAGGAGCAGACCGCCTCCAAAAAGAAAGGCGACTACCACAAGAGCCGGGCCCAAAAGTAACACAAGTTGAAACAGAGGGGCACTGCTTGGTGGATTGGAAATGACGGTCTTTTTTTCTGGATTCAATCTGCTCATTATCTGTTTCTAAGAACCTGTTTTTGCCACCCCTTTTCAAGGAAAATAAGGATTTCAGATGGCGGCTCAGGGAGCTGGTGCGCTTGCAGTTCACTGTCGCTTAGAGTCGCTACGCCTTTTTGCAGGTTGTTAAATTCGATCTGCCATTCCGGTGATAGTTTTTCAAGGTGTATTACGGGAAAGTCACCCCACACTTCACCTTTTGCTTTTTCAAGCTGTGCTTCGGGAGATAGAAGGAAGTTTGCAACGACCATGGCTCCACTTTTGTCTTTGGCATTAAAGGGGATGGCAACAAAGTGGGTGTTACTGATGGTTCCGCTGTCAAAGACGTAGGTACGAACTGTATCTTTAAAAATGCCATCTTTGATATTCTGAGAGGCTGATCCCTGTTGGTAGGAAAACGAAAAATCTATTTCATTGTCGGCAAACAAGGTATCCATTTTAACAGGAGATTCCGGATAGGTTTCGCCCCCTCGCCAAAGAGAGCTTTTGATATCACGTAATATTGTAAAGGTTGCATCTGCTCCGTCTGCTAAATCAGCTTTACTATAGGGCTCCTGCCACACCTGGCTGGAGCCTGTAGCGTGATAAAAGATATGTCGGATAAAGGCAGAACCTGTGAAGTCGGGTGGCGCAGGGTAGGTAAACCGTCCCGGATTTTCTTGTATCCAGGTGAGGAGATCCGGAATACTTTGGGGAGGATGTGGTGTTCTGGCGCTGTCGTAGATCATCACCAGTTGTGAACTTCCCCATGGGGATTCAAAATTTTCGACAGGGGTGCCGAAATCACTTTTAAGAGCAGGACTGTCTAAATCAAGATTATCTGCATTGGGTAGCGTATTGGTAAACGGGCCGTGGAGAAGTTCAAGTTTTTTACATGTTCTGAAATTCTCGCCATTTATCCACATGAGATCAACACTGCCATCAGTAATTTTCCCGGCCTGCTTCTCAACGGCAATCTTGCTGACGATCTCAGCTATATCCTTAACCGGAACCTGGCGAAGTGTAATCCCAAAACGTGTTTGTAATTCAGTTGTAAGGTATCCATTGACATAGCTGTTAACAGCAGGAGAACCACCCCACATATACCAGTCAACGGTTTGGCCTTTGGCTTGGTTGAGGGTTTCCTGCCATGTTGTATCAGACTTTGCCAGGGCTTTATCTGCAAGTGAATGAAAGAGAGAATATAAAGAGAGCGCGAAAATGAATAGGCAGGTTTTTAAGTTCATACTGAAATCTTAGGTCTATGGGGAATAAAAGGCCTGCAGCGTATGTTATGTGGCTGTAGACTCTGGATCAGAAAGTTGAAGGGATGTTACCATATTACGGCCATTTTCCTTGGACATGTAGAGTGCTCGATCTGCGGCGCTGATGATGAGACTTGGTGAAATTGTATCTCCAGAAGTATAATGGGCGCCTCCGCAACTGATTGTAACCTTGATAGAATGATTCTCTACTTCAGTTGAGACGGCGGCAACACAGCGCCTGAGTCTCTCTGCAAAAACCTTCATTCCAGTAAAGTTGGTTTCAGGTAAAATGACAGCGAACTCTTCTCCACCGTATCTGGCAATAATGTCACTTGGCCGAACAGCCTTTGTGATTGCCTGGGCCATATTGATGAGGACCTGGTCACCTGCAGGGTGTCCATAGGTATCGTTAACTTTTTTGAAATGATCTATGTCAAAGAGCAGTAGCGCTATGGGGTGACCGTAACGTTCAACCCTTGCAATCTCTTTTGCAAGTATTTCCTGGAAATAGCGGTGGTTGTATAAATTGGTCAGACCATCACGAAAGGCGAGCTTTTCAAGTTTGCTGTTAGCATTGCGCAGCTCAGTTGCAAAAGTTTCAGCCTTTGCCTTGCTCTCTTTTAATTCAAGTACCAGCTGTTCGTATGAGAGGTTGAGCTTACCTAACTCATCATTGGCCTCTTGAAGCATTTGTGAGTAGGGTTTGATATCACCAGGATCGATTTCAAATATGTTTAATATCTCTATACTTTGCGTTGCAACAGTGTCAAGCAGCTCCCGTGTTTTGTCAGAATCCATGGAAAAGAAGGACTCTAGCTTTTCCTGGAGTTGTCTCACATTTTGAGCTGTTTCCTTATTGGTGTATATGGCTGATAACAGGTTTGCAACATCAAGGATGGATGATTTCTGGAGAATGTCACTGGGTGCCCGGTCCGGTTCATGGTGATAGCGAATAGGCTCAGTGATAGAATTTGGAATACCCCAGTCTTCAAGAAGCAGTGCTCCAAAATATTGATGATCAAACTGGAAAAAATCTCTTTCAGCCTTCATGAGGCAAAGGGAGTCATCATTGACAGCTTTTTTAATCAGGTCTACGTAACTTGCTCCCTGGCTGAGATATAAAACAAGCACACCAATATCCTGCAGAAGAGCGGTAACGAAAATATCCTCATCTTTTCTGCCAATTGCTTCAAAAACGAGTTCTGCAGCAACAGCTGTTGTTACAGAGCGTCTCCAGAAATAATCGAAATTAAAGTATGATTCTTCAGTGTTTTTGAGGTCTGCTGCAATAACAAAGGAGAGTGCGATGTTTTTTATTACATTGGTTCCAAGAACTGCAAGGGCACGACTTATATTCCTTATTTCATTGGGAATAGCATAGAAACCTGAATTTGCCAGGCGCAGCATTTTACTGGTGAGTGCGGGGTCTGCAGAAATAATTTTTTCCAGGTCATCAAGGGAAAAATCTTCTTTTTGCACTGTACTTAAAATCTGGACAGCAATGGCCGGAGGCGAAGGCAGGTTGACCTTATTGTCAAGTAATTGCCAGATTTCTTCGTTTGAAACAGTATACGTCATTGTTATTCCTGAATGAGGGGTGAATGTGCTTTAAATAACATATCTTGAATATCGATAATTGTAAATAAATTAACAGTATGAGTCGCATCGTTTGCTTGTCTTTAGGGTTTTGTAAAGGACCGTAATTCTGAATCTTCTGTGGTTACGAGAACTTGAGAGGGGAACAGTGTGAATAGGTGTGCTTATGAGTAGATTGTGGTTAATAAATGTTGGGTCCTGCGAAGAAAATATGACAGCTCCAGTTTGAATTTTTTGATTTTCAGATGTACCTTTATAGGTAAGGATTACAATTCTTACTCATTTCTATAATACTGTTTGATGTGCAGATGGATATGCAGTTGTCGAATGGTTTACCGTAAATTTGTTGGA
Source organism: Desulforhopalus glucosivorans (assembly GCF_054397165.1). Classification (NCBI taxonomy): domain Bacteria; kingdom Pseudomonadati; phylum Thermodesulfobacteriota; class Desulfobulbia; order Desulfobulbales; family Desulfocapsaceae; genus Desulforhopalus; species Desulforhopalus glucosivorans. The sequence goes on along the minus strand of NZ_AP044854.1, from coordinate 3,478,809 downwards.
AGGAGGATCTTATGGCATCGAGCTGGGACAAAATTCCTTCTATCCCAAACCTTTCTGTTGATTGGGATTATGAACCAGAAAATTCACTTGGCAAGCGAATGTGGAAAAGACTGATGCAAAAGGATTTACATCGGCTCTTTGGTGTAAAACATACCCCTGTAAAAATGATCACAGCCCAGTCAGAGATGCGGGGACGTTTGGTTGACATCAGTCAAAAAGGACTTGGTATTATCTTCGATGGAGCTCTTGAAAAAGGTGCAAATGGTAAAATTGGTTTTCATCTCGGTAAGGAGACTATCGTGTCACAGGCAGTGACTAAAAATAGCGTACGTGTTGCCGCAAACCACAGGGTCGGGATGGAGTTTGTTGACCTGCCTCAGAAAGTCGAGGAGTATATCGTTCAGCTGGTATCAGCAGAAAGTTATGGGCAGGGATAGTGTTATCAGTGCAAAGTGATTTTAGATAGTGAAAAACATGGATAAAAGATAGAAGAAAGGCCCTGATCTCTTAGAGATCAGGGCCTTTTGTCTGCGCTTGTTATTGCCTGTAATAAAGGCTGGGACTTCCCATGGTGAGGAGTGCCTTGTGCAGGTTGCGTCTGAATTCCCTTCTATCCCAAATGCCTTGTATATGACCGCGTTTAAGGGCATTCCGTGCTGAGTGATAATCAGGTGGAATATCATCACCAGTTGTTTCACGGATAACTCTTGGACCAGCAAATCCAACCCGACTGGAACGGATGGCAAACTGATATGGAGAGCAACCAAGAAATGATGCCAGTGGTCCCGCATAGGAGTTGTTGTCATACACAACAAGGTATAATCCACCGGAGTCAATATATTCCCTGACAGCCATGGTACATTTTGGCATCTGGGTCACACCGAGGGTTCCCTCCTGGATTCTAATCCCACCCGTGGTGTGAATATAGGCCATGAATGGACGTTTCTTTCGCTTGGCAAGAGCACAGGCCTGGGCGAATTTCTCCCCTTCTGCAGATCCTACAGTACCGTTACGAAAATCTGAGTAGAGCATTGCGACAATGATCTGTATCCCATTAATTTTCGCATGGAAGGTCATATTTCCTGAGCGTTGACCTGTCTTGGTCTGGGCTGCCCGCAATCGTTCTGTAAAACCGGTGTAGTTCAGTGGGTTTCCAGAGGTGATGTCAGTGTTAAATTGTCTGATAGAACCCGGATCAAAAATGTTTTCCAGGTACCACTGGTGCTCCAGTGGGAAGTGGTGTCCACAGGTCTCACAGACTCCTGCAAATTCGCCATAAAGGTCCGGAATCCATAAATCTTTACAACCTTTTTTCTCAGCATTAGGGCAACTTACAGTCCTGTCTGAATTGGCAAGGGGGCTGGTGTAGGTGTCGGTCAGTTCAAGTGGGTCTACCCGTTGAGTAGTAGAATCCTGATTGCCGTTACCTGTATAGGTGATGAGGCGTTGGGGTTTTTCTTTTTTCTTCTTGCCCCAGAGGTCTTTTATGGCAGCAAATGGTTCTTTAATCCGCTGAAGCATAACCGAACTCTCACCGGAAACATCATCGATGACCTTTCTGACCTGACGTTTATGGTTTTTCATAACGTCATAACGAAGGGAGTAATATACTTTTTCCGTCTTTACCTTGGCAAGATTGTAGACACCTTCTTCCTGCTCGGCATGACCGGAAAAGCCATTTTTGCCCATGGCCAGATATTTTTTTGAACGATTGGAGAGAAGTCGCTTGATCTCTTCTTTGTTAAGATCCCAGGAGATGGCGAGTTGAAACTCTTCTTCGTCTGCAGGTTTGTGCTTTTTACGCCTGATTTCATAGGAGCGCATAGCACTAAAGCTCTTGGTAGAGAGTACAACCTTGTCTGTTGCGCGGAGCATCTCTGCCCGTAGTTTAGCAAAAAACGAAAAATCGTCCCGTCTGGCCCCAAGGGCAGGCTCGTAAATAACCCGGTCGATGGTTTGTCGCTCTAGGTTATCTTTTGCAGTCAGTTTTAGGCGGTCGGCACACACTTCAATAAGCTCTTTTGGTACCTTGGAGCCTTCCCGAATCTTCCCTTCAATGGCTGCAGCGCCTTCAGGGGAAATAACAGAATAGTAACCGTGGGAGGCCATGATTCTGTAATCAGATAGACCAATCGCTTCAGCACCACCGGAGCCACCTTCTGATATCATGGATATCATTGGAACGCGCAGTTTTGTCATTGCATAGATGTTTCGTGCAATCTGCTGGGCAGCTCCAGACCCTTCTTCGATCGGGTATGAACCTGGGGTAAAGACATAAAAATGGATGGGGATGCCTTCAGTTTCGGCAACCTTCATGTAGCGAAGTGCTTTTTCATTGCCCTGTGGCTTACAGGATCCACCGTTTCTAAACTCTTCACCGTGGCCGGTTTCCTGGCCGATGACCATAACTGACGCGGTCACAGGTTTGTTTTTGATTCGTCTGGTGATGGTGGCTTTTGCACAAATCATAGCAGGATCAACATTGGCATCGTCTTCACCGCCAAGCTCAGTATAATCCTCGTAGACATTTTCAAGGATGTCCTTGAGGCTGAATCTTTGGATGCTGCGAACAATTCTTACCCGTTCCATGGGGGTGAGATGTTCTTCTGCCCGTTCTTCGAGGAAACTGATTGATTCATCAAGCTTTCGGAGCTCACCCGCCAGTAACTCTTCACTATATTCGTAAATATTCTGTTTGAGCTCTTCGCAGGTGATTTTAAAGCCGTCCAGGTTGCCCCAGTTAGAAAAATCTTTTATCTGCAGCAGATAGTTGATCCGCTCTTCAATTTTAAGAAGCTGTTTGAGTATTTCGTTCATTATAAAACTGTTTTGGTCTGATCCTAGAATGCGAGGAGACGGTCCAGGTTATTTTTAAGGTAATCGAGATTGGTGATAATGCTGTTGCCGCTCGAATCTTCACCACGGATGACTGTTTCGTCAATAAACTGTGCCGCTTTCTCCTTGGCATCATCCATTGAATCTCCCCACACGAGGGCCAGAGCCAGGTTTGGGTCGAAGTCACTTGGGATTGGGTATGGCCTGTCTGTTGGAACATGTGAGTAGACGGTGGACCATGGGTGATCAGGGAACTTGAATTCGTTGATGGTTCCGATCCATGGAGCAAAACCCCTACGGGTATCTTCGGCTACAATGCGAAGCTCAATTGCGGCTCCAGAAAATTTAACATGTTTCTGCTTGTAACCAATTTTTTCACCAAGACCCAGGCGAATCTGTTCACGAATCAGGTTTGGTTGTTCGCCATCAATGTAGCTGATACGTGCAGAAATATCGTTTTCCACCTGAATACGGGTGTTCACTTCAAGCAGGTATGGTTGTCCGGATCTGCTGACAATCCATTCCCATGTACCAACGTTATCGTATTTCACGTGGTTGGCAAGCTTCAGGGAGTACTCAACAATCTGGTCGAGGACTTTTGTTTCGTCAAAATCGTAATCAAAGCAGGATTCATGGAAACCAGGTGCTGCTTCCACACGTTTTTGGCGACCTGTAGACTGGATGGTACAGTTCCTGGAGCTAAAGTGAACTCTCTCACCATGTTTAGAACAGAGAAGCTGAACTTCGAGGTGATTGTAGTCACGCAGGCACTGCTCGATGAGAACACCACCATCACCAAACTGTCGTTTAGCGTAGCTCTGGAGTTGTCTGTATACCCGTCTGAACTGTTCAATCTCAGTCACTTCTTCAATACCCATACCACCGCCACCTGCTGCGGCCTTAATGAGGATTGATGGGTTATCAATGCCATCCTCAATCTGGGTCTGCAGGAGTTGAGCTGCGATTTCTTCTGCTTCCATCTCGTTGTAGATGGGAGCATCAGTTCCAGGGATTGTAGGGATGCCCAGTTGATTGGCAACACGCTTTGTGTTGATTTTATCACCTAGATCTCGGATAACTTCCCAGTTAGGCCCAATAAATGTAAGTGACCGCTCACGAATTGTGGCTCTTCTGGCAAAGCGGAAATCTTCCGAGAAGAAACCGTATCCGGGATGGATTGCTGTACAGCCTGTATGGTCAGCTATCGCAAAAAGATCATTTGGCTCTGTGTAGCTGGTAACTCTCCAGGCATTCTGATCGGGCCCACTGGTAATATTACAACGAACATGTTCAGAATCCTTGTCCGCGTCTGTATATATAACTATAAAATCGAGATCAAGATCCTTACAGGCTTTCATGATCCGAATGGCAATTTCGCCTCGATTGGCTATAAGAACCTTTCCTTCCAAACTGTTCCTCGCTTAGGTCAAATTGAAAATGAAGTAACTGAAGTTTCGTCACTTTCTTGCACATGCACAAATCAAACTACACTATCAAACTAAAATCGACGCTACTATAGTCACGTGATGTCAATTAGAAAAGAAAAAATATGTATTTTTTGATGGTTTTGCAATGTACCGGTGATGGATGTCCACATCGTTTCGTTTATACTTGACACACCTTTTCTTTGTAACAACCGATGATAGAAGCATTTTTTTTGATATGATTGATTTTTCTGTATCAAATGTTATTAGTAGCTTACTCAGGAAAACCTGTCCTAAAAAACAGGTAGCGTAGACTCCGGGAACCTGAGTTGAGGTGTATTCATTGTTTCGAGTAATTCACAAGGTACTTATTCCGTTTGTCGGGGTGAGTAGTTTAAAAGTTGAGATGATCTATGTTACTGAACAATAATTGAAGTTTGGTGAGTCTATATTAGACCATTCTTCTCTGAGGTCCTTTGTACTGAGATGAAGGATTCTCTTGCTCTGTAGTAATCCCATTATTAATGTAATAACTTCAGACAGATTATTTCCCTTATACAATTTTGGTGGAGTCAAAAAAACTCCGACTTTCAATGGATAACGAACAGATAACAGACGTACAGGCACCTGATGAAGTGAAAAGTATATTTAAGAAATTGATATCTTTTCTCGATTTTCGAAAACCCGGAACAAAAGAAGATCTGGATCATGAAATTCAGGAACTCCTCGAAGAAGGAGAAGAACATGGATTAATTTCTCCCTTAGAGGAGAAGATGATTAATTCAATTCTCGAATTCAGGGAGACCGATGCCTCAGAGATTATGACGCCGGCGGCAGAAGTCGTCTCTTTTGGTGAAGATTCACCCATGTCTGAAATTGTTGAGGTTGTCATCGAATCGGGGTTTACAAGGATTCCCGTATATAAGGAAAACCCTGATAACGTCATTGGGGCAATCCACGCAAAAGATCTGCTTAAACTCTGTGCCAGACCAAATTCTGCCGTTGAGACTCTCTCAGATTATCTTCGTCCTGTATATTTTATCGAAGAGGATAAACCCATCGTAGATCTGCTCCGTGAATTTCAAAAGCGTAAAGTCCACATGGCTATGGTGACCGATGAGTTTGGAACCATGCGGGGGCTCATTACTCTTGAAGACATTTTGGAAGAGATTGTTGGTGAAATTGACGATGAGTATGATGACGAAGAGCAGTTCCTTGATGTTATCTCCGAGGGCGTTGTTGATGTCCATGGTTGGGTAGATATTGAAAAAATTGAAGAATATTATCAGTTGGAGATGCCGGATGGGCCCTTTGAGTCTGTTGGCGGACTGGTTATTCATATGCTGGGGAGACTTGCCCGAATGGGGGACACTGTGGAGGTGGCCGGCCTGGAGTTTTCTGTTATCAGTGCAAGTACCAGACAGATAAAAAAAATCAGGGTAACCCGCGTTCTGGAGGAAGAATAGGCTGTGTCATTTTTTTTGAGTAGACATTTTCTCCTGGCGTCGCTTACCGGAGTCCTGCTCTGGATAGCCTTTCCTGGCGGTGGTGAACTCTGGCCCCTGGTTTTTGTTGCCCTTGTTCCACTGCTCTTTGCTATCAACAACAGCTCTTTGAAAAACAGTTTGCTCGTGGGGTTGAGTTGTGGTTTGACCCACTATCTTTTGCTGTTGTACTGGGTGGTTATTGTTCTTGGTAAATATGGGGGTATGCCCTGGTTTGTCTCTATCCAGGGACTGGTCCTTCTCGCTCTTTATATGAGTTTTTATCTTATTGCTTTTGTAATTGGAGCACGAATCTTTTTAACAACCACACCTGTCTGGCTGAGTTTATGGATGTTACCTGCTCTTTGGGTTGGTATAGATTGGGCCCGGGGCCTCTTTTTGACCGGTTTTCCATGGATGGATGTTGGCTATTCGCTCTATGAAGTTCCATACCTGATACAGATAGCGGATATCTTTGGGCATCATGGGGTTACGTTTTGTATTGTATTGAGCAACTGCCTTATCTTTTTTCTCTTAAGTAATCCACTGAAACCTGGGCGAGCTTTTAGTCTTGTGCCTGCAGGTCTTGTGCTGGCTCTTGCCTGTTTTTACTCTGCAAACAGGTATGATGAAGTGAAAACCTCGTTTGAGGCTGCTACTGAATCTGTGGTTACGGTGGGTGTTGTTCAGGGCAATATAAAGCAGGAGCAGAAGTGGTCAGCAGAGATACAGCAAAAAACTGTACTCACTTACACAAGTATGACCGAATCCCTGCTTGAGGGAGATCTTCCTGACTTGACCGTCTGGCCTGAAACAGCACTTCCGTTTTACCCACCCTCAAATAAGTCGATGGTTCCACTTTTTGCCTTTGTTGCAGATAATACAACAGCAGTCCTGACTGGTGCGCCGTGGTATGAAATTATTGACCCTAAGGCGCGCAAGATAAAGTTTTATAATAGTGCTGTACTTCTCGGGGCTGATGGGCTCTATCACGGGAAATATTATAAAACACACCTTGTTCCTTTTGGTGAGTATGTCCCCTTTAAACGTTTTTTACCGTTTCTGGCACCACTTGTGGAAGCTGTAGGAGATTTTACTTCAGGAACAATAGAGTCCCCCCTTATCCATGGGAAGAGTAAGATCGGTGTGCTTATCTGCTTTGAATCTGTTTTTCCAGAGTTGAGTCGACAGTGGGCGGTTGCGGGGGCCAATATCCTCGTTAATTTGACTAATGATGCCTGGTATGGTAAGTCGAGTGCCCCTTATCAGAGCCTTGCAATGACGGTTTTACGAGCTGTTGAAACAAGGCGCAGTGTTGTTCGCTCTGCCAATACAGGGATTTCGGCATTTATTACTCCCTTGGGGGAGATAAGTAAGAAATCTGATATTTTTGTTCCCTGGGCAGAAAAGGGTAAATTAACACTGAGTGATGAAAAGACAGTCTGGGTCAGATATGGATATAATTTTGCCCCGATTTGTTTAGGACTTGCAGTGATGGGGCTTATCTTGACTGTTCTCTTGGCCAGGAGGGATGATTGAGACTGATGGGAAATTGAAATACACTCCATAGAGAGCAACCCTAGAGCAACTCGTAAGGGCTGTATGGAGCTGCAATAGTAATAACTAGAATATAAGAGGTAGTAGTATGGCAATTGATACAGGTGCTGCAGTTTCTAAGCAGAAGATTGGTGATTTGAAGGGTCGTTTGCTCGCTCTGAAGGAGCATCTTTGACTTAGCCAGGAAAAAAGATCGCCTTGAAGAACTGGAGCGACAGACTCTGGCTCCCAATTTTTGGAATGATACCGACACTGCACAGGTTGTTCAAAAGGAACATGGGCAGCTTCAGGATGTGATTAATAACTGGGACCAGCAGTGGAAAGAGCTTGAGGATACCGAGCTGTTTCTTGAGATGGTTGTGGAAGAAAAAGATCCTGATCTGGAAGAGGAGATTGCTGAAAAAATTGTTGCTATGGACGGTCAGCTTGCCCAGGCAGAGCTTGAGTGTATGCTTAGTGGAGAGCATGATAATTCCAATGCAATTGTAGCAATTCACGCAGGGGCTGGCGGTACTGAGGCCCAGGACTGGGTGAGTATTTTAATGAGGATGTATCTTCGCTGGGCTGAAGATAGAGGTTTTAAAACCAAAATCCTCGATTATCTTGCTGGTGATGAAGCTGGTGTAAAAAGTGTGACCATCATGTTCTCCGGAAGATACGCATACGGCTATCTCAGATCAGAGCTTGGAATACACAGGCTTGTTCGGATCTCGCCCTTTGATGCAAGTGGGAGAAGACACACCTCCTTTGCCTCTGTGATGGTTATGCCTGAGCTTGATGATTCCATTACTGTGGAGATCGAGGATAAGGATCTGCGGGTAGATACCTACCGAGCCAGCGGCGCTGGTGGGCAGCATGTTAACAAGACAGATTCCGCAATTCGTCTGACACATTTACCTACAGGAGTTGTGGTTCAGTGCCAGAATGAGAGGTCCCAGCATAGAAACAAAGAGACGGCCATGAAGATGCTGGCAGCTCAATTGTACGAACTTGAAAAGCAGAAGAATGCTGAACGGCAGGAAGGGCTTTCGGGTGATAAAAAGGGAATATCCTGGGGGAGTCAGATCCGGTCCTATGTTCTGCAGCCGTACAGATTAATTAAAGATCACAGAACCGAGCATGAAACCGGTAATGTTGATTCGGTTTTAGACGGAAATCTTGATCCTTTTATTAAGGCTTATCTGTTGTGGGGCAAGTAAGCTCTTTGTTGATCGTTTAGTATAGCAGGTAATATTATAAACTAAAAAAGGCCGGCTCCAATTAAGGAGTCGGCCTTTTTTATTTACTGCTATAGAATCAGTAGATCTTACTTCAAAACGTCAGCTGAAGGGGTGTAGTCCAGGTCAAAAGCTTCAGCAACGGCCTTGTAGGTGATCTTGCCTTCAACAACGTTAAGACCGCGCTCGATCTCAACGTTGTCGATACATGCTTTCTTCCAGCCCTTATTGGCAATTGCCACAGCATATGGGAGGGTTGCGTTGGTAAGAGCAAGAGTAGAAGTCTTTGCAACAGCGCCAGGCATGTTGGCAACACAGTAATGTACAACGCCATCGACTACATAGGTAGGCTCTGCGTGGGTGGTTGCCTTAGAAGTCTCAATACATCCGCCCTGATCGATTGCAACATCCACGATAACAGAACCGTCTTTCATGTCTTTGAGCATATCTTTGGTGATAAGCTTTGGAGCCTTTGCACCGGGGATAAGTACAGCGCCGATAACGAGATCAGCTTTAGTAACATATTCTTTAAGAATTGCTGGATTTGACATAACTGGGAAAACGTTTGCAGGCATAACGTCATCAAGATATGCAAGTCTTTCAAGATTCGTGTCAAGCATGTATACCTGAGCGCCAAGACCTGCTGCCATCTTAGCTGCATTGATACCAACAACACCGCCACCAATAACAACAACGGTAGCAGGAGCAACACCTTTAACACCACCGAGAAGTACGCCCATGCCGCCCTGTGGCATTTCAAGATATTTTGCACCTTCTTGAGCGGCCATACGACCGGCAACTTCACTCATAGGTACGAGCAGTGGAAGAGAACCGTCTGCTTTCTCGATGGTCTCGTAAGCGATGTTAATAGACTTTGCCTTAACAAGTGCTTCGGTCTGTGGCAGGTCTGCAGCGAGGTGCAGGTAGGTGAAGACAATCTGACCTTCACGGATCAAGTCGTATTCAGATGGTTGTGGCTCTTTAACGTGCATAACCATGTCGCAAGCATCAAATACTTCTTTAGGAGTGTCGGCAATGGATGCTCCGGCAGCAGTGTATTCTGCATCAGGGTAACCGGCACCAGCACCGGCATTTTTCTCAACGATGACCTTATGGCCGTTGGCAATCATAGTTGCAACGCCGGAAGGTACCATACAAACTCTGTTCTCTAGTACTTTGATTTCTTTTAAAATTCCAACGATCATAGCGTTCTCCTGAGTGGGGTAAGTGGTGTGGCTCCTCTTTTTGATTCCAAAAAGAAAGAACCGATGTTCCTAAAGAATGTAGGGCACCTTTAGGTTATAACCTTTGTACACAATAAAACTTTCTACGGTCTGAACATCTCCAACAGTTGCAACCTGTTCGGTGATAAACTCAAGCAGGTTATAGTTGTTACCAAGAAGTACCTGTAGAATAATGTCATATCTTCCGGTGACGATTCCTGCTGAAACGACCCCCTTTAATTTACTAAACTGGGAGGCCTTGTCCTTCAGGTCCATGGACCCGAGCTTAATACCGAGATACAGCATGCTGTGTCCTGGCAGGGCATCGATGGCAACATCACCGGAAAAATCCAGAATTCCTTCGTCGAGGAGTTTATTGACACGACTCCGTACCGTATTTTCGGTAACATCAAGTGCGTCAGCGATCCGCTTAAAAGATTTTCTACCATCTTTTAGATGGCGAAGAATCTCTATGTTTGTCTCATCAATCTCCATGACAGTCCTTTCTGGTTTATTTGTGAATATGTAAGTGTATAAACTTTTATTTTATGTAAAAGTCAAATAAAATGTTTTTAAATTATATAAACCGCAAAAAAATTATTCTAAACTTGGGTTTTCTGAATAATTGGCCGCCTGACAAGTGGTTGGTATGATAGCATAAGTTGATAGATCTCATTGAAGTCATCAATAAAGAAGACATTTAAAAAATATTACTTATAGTGTTGAAATGCCAAAATAGGCGTAACTTTAACCATAAAGGAAGATTTTAAATGACGAAATTATTTGATGGATTGCGTATTGGAGATCTGACATTAAAAAATAGAATAGCTCTTGCTCCACTCACAAGAGGACGGGCAGGAGAGACCAGAGTTCCTAATGACATGATGGCTGAGTATTATCATCAGAGGGCATCGGCCGGGTTACTTATTACCGAAGCCACAGTTATTTCAGAGCAGGGAATAGGTTGGATTGGTTCTCCGGGGATTTATACAAGGGAAATGGTCGAAGGCTGGAGAAGAGTAACAGACCGATTAAAAGACAAGCAAACGCCGATATTTTTACAGATGTGGCATTGTGGTCGTGCTTCCCATAGTGATTTTCATGATGGAGATTTACCTGTATCTGCTTCTGCTGTGAAATTAAACGGTGATCAAATTCACACGCCAAAAGGTAAAAAGGATTATGAGGTACCACGACCGCTTGAAACATCTGAAATAGCCAGTTTAGTGAACGACTATAGAGCTGCTGCTCAAAATGCGAAAGATGCAGGATTCTCAGGAGTCGAGGTGCATAGTGCTAATGGTTATCTGCTCAATCAGTTTCTCGATTCAAAGACCAACCAGCGTGAGGATCAGTATGGCGGCAGTATTGAAAACAGATACCGGTTGCTTGGAGAGGTTCTTGCTGCTGTAATGGAGGTTTGGCCCTCTGAACGTGTTGGAGTACGACTTTCGCCGAATGGTGTTTTTAACGATATGGGGGGTAGTGATTACCGGGAAACATATCTCCATGTGATCAAAGAGCTTAATACATTAAACCTAGGCTACGTTCACATAATGGATGGTTTGGCTTTTGGTTTCCATGAACAGGGAGAGCCAATGACCCTGTCTGAGTTCAGAGCTCACTATGACGGTGTAATTATCGGTAACTGTGGATATTCAAAAGAAGATGCTGAAGAGCGACTAGAGGCGGGACTTGCGGATGTGGCGGCAATTGGCAGACCATATATTACTAATCCGGATCTTGTGGAGCGGCTGAAAAACGACTGGCCCCTGAATCCATCAGATGACATGAGTCTCTGGTATACTGATGGTCCTGAGGGGTATACAGATTATAAGCCGTATAAATCGTAAAAGCTAAGGACAAGAATAGAGTGAAAAAGGGAGGAGGCGTAGAAAGCCTCCTCCCTTTTTTTATTTTTTGCAGGATGCGCCCTTACCTTCAAACATCTTAGCGCTACAGCAACTCCCCATTTCAGCACCCGATTTATGGCACATGCCTGTGAGGCCATGTTTAGTTCTCGCCTGTCGTCTCTTGCAATAGCTGATAAGCGTAGCAGTTGCCAGGATGCAGGAGAATGTAAGGAGTAGTGAAAGTATAAATGTTGTCATATTTATATAGTAATCACAGATCTCAAATTAGCCAAAATCATCAAAGTGGATATTTTCACTTTCAACACCAAGATTATCGAGCATCTCAAAGACAGACTGGTTCATAATAGGAGGTCCACAGAGATAGTAGTTGATATCCTCAGGTGCAGGGTGGTCTTTAAGGTACTCTTCTAAAAGAATAAGGTGGATAAAACCGGTATGTCCGGTCCAGTTATCTTCCGGAAGTGGATCTGAAAGTGCCAGGTGAAAATCGAAATTATCGTTGTTCCTGGCAATCTCTTCAAATTCATCAAGATAAAAGCACTCCTTCATACTTCTACCGCCGTACCAGTAGGATACCTTTCTATCGGTATTTTTCCCCTTAAACAGGTCAAAAACATGGCTGCGAAGTGGGGCCATTCCAGCGCCACCACCTACAAGTAAAACTTCAGAATCACTGTCATCCATAAAGAATTCACCGAATGGCCCTGCGATGGTCACATCATCACCTGGCTGTAGGTTAAATATATAGGATGAAACCTGTCCTGGTGGTATTGCAGCCTGACCTGGCGGTGGGCTTGCGATTCGGACATTAAGTTTAATTATGCCTTTTTCCCCGGGATAGTTCGCCATGGAGTATGCTCTTGTTACCGGAGTGTGGACGTGTGACTTATACTGGAACATCTTAAACTTGGTCCAGTCAGAGAGAAAACGTTCATCAATCTCAAAATTCTGGTAGTCGATGGTGTGGGGCGGTACTTCAATCTGAATATAGCCACCCGCTTTAAAGTCGACCTGCTCCCCCTCGGGAAGGCCAATCACCAGTTCTTTAATAAAGGTTGCAACATTCTCGTTAGAAACGACCTTGCATTGCCATTTCTTTGCCTCCAGCATATCAGCTGGAACCTCAATTTTCATGTCACGCTTTACAGGGACCTGACAGGACAGACGCATCCCCTGTTTGGCGTCCCGGTTATTGATCTGGCCCTTTTCTGTTGGCAGGATCGAGCCGCCGCCTTCAGAAACTATACAACGGCACTGGCCGCAGCTTCCACCACCTCCACATGCTGAAGAGAGTATAACGCCCTGCTCTGAAAGGGTCGTGAGGAGTTTACCGCCTGGTTTGGCTTCAAATTTTTTGTTGCCGTTAATTTCAATCTCGACCGCACCGCTTGGCAGCAGGGTCTTTTTAGCAGTTACAATTAAAGTGACCAGAATGAATTGGATTGCTAAGAAGCAGATCACTCCGATATATATTTCTGTCATTGCCTGATTCCCTTGTGTACTCGTTTACAGTTGTGAGACCTCGTTACATTTCCATGCCCGCAAGGCCCATGAAGGCAATTGCCATAAGGCCCGCTGAAATAAAGGTAAGCCCTAGACCTCTTAACCCTGCAGGTGGGTCAGCATATTCAAGTCGTTCCCGAATACCTCCTAAACAAACCACCGCGAGAAAGAACCCAGCCCCGGAACCAAAGCCATAGGCAACGGATTCTGAGAAGTTGTAGTCACGTTCCACCATAAAAAGAGTCCCGCCAAAGATGGCACAGTTAACGGTGAGGAGCGGTAAAAAGATTCCAAGGGTGTTGTAGAGTGATGGGATAAAGCGGTCGAGAAACATCTCAAGAATCTGGACGACAGCTGCAATGATAGCGATATAGGTGAGCAGCCCCAGAAAACTGAGATCGATGTCAGGGTATCCTGCCCAGGCCAGAGCGCCGGGTTTGAGAAGATAGTTCAGAATCAGGTTGTTTATGGGCACCGTGATAATCTGGATAACCAGGACGGCAACACCAAGGCCGATGGCTGTTTTGACCTGTTTTGAAATGGCAAGAAAGGTACACATGCCAAGGAAAAAGCTCAGAGGCAGGTTCTCCAGGAATATTGAACGGATGATGATGTCGAGAAGATGTTCCATTATTCGCTCTCCTGTTGTTCGGGATCAATGGTACGTAAGAGCCAGATGAGTAAGGCAATCAGGAAAAAGGCACTGGCTGGTAGCACCAGAAAACCGTTTCTAATATACCAGCCACCATTTGTCGTCAGCTGAAGGATTTCGTAGCCAAAGAGTGAACCTGAGCCAAACAGTTCCCGAACAAAGGCAACTGACATTAAGATAAAACCATAACCAAGACCGTTACCCAAACCATCTATAAAACTTGGGATGGGAGGATTTGACATGGCAAAACCTTCAGCACGACCCATAACAATACAGTTGGTAATAATGAGTCCAACATAGATAGAGAGTTGTTTTGATAGATCAAAATAGAATGCTTTTAGAGCCTGATCGACCAGGATTACCAGCGTTGCGATAACCGTAATCTGTAGACCTATTCGAACACTGCTTGGTATCTGAAAACGTACGATACTGATGGTAAGACTTGAAAAGGCAACAACCAGTGTTACACAGATCGACATAACAAAGGCTGTGGTCATCTGGCCCGTGACCGCAAGTGCCGAACAGATGCCCAGGACCAATAAGGCAATAGGATTACGTTTAAAAATGGAGCGGGAGAGGAGCTCCTTATTACTTTCAGCCATTGGAGTTCTCCTTTTTCATTAGTGAAATAAAAGGTTTAAAGCCTTGGTCGCTAAACCAGAATTCCATGAGATTATCAACTCCTTTGGTGGTAAGTGTCGCACCGGAAAGCCCGTCAATCTCGTGAACTACTGCTTCATCAGTGGTTGATGCTTTTCCTTTGGCAAAGCCCAGGGCAACATCTCCCGTTTCGGAGTAGATCTTTTTATCCTGCCAGCTACTCTGCCAGGCTATATTTTCAATTTCTCCACCAAGCCCGGGTGTCTCACCGTGCTCATAGAAGGAGACGCCCTTAATAGTGGACATGTCAGCGTCAAGGGAGACGTAGGCATACATGGTGGACCAGAGTCCCTTGCCCCGAACCGGAAGAATTATCTGCTCAGTCTTATCTCCATTTTTAACGAGATAAACCACTGAATATTTTTCAACACGTTTGAGCTTGGCAATATCTTCATCGCCTGTAAGGGGGCGGCCAAATTCGTCTGTAAAAGCTGCCCTTGCCTGCTTAAAATTTGTTGGGTCAACCACACCCTCACCGACATAGCTACCTGTTGCCAGTTCAACAACTCTGGTTTCTATAGGGCTAAACATTTCTTCAATGCTTTTGCCACTGTCATAGAGGCCTGCTGCATAGAGTATGTGCTTTTTCTGGTCAAGGATTCTGTTTGCCTCCTGCATAGGCCGTAGGCCAACAGCAGCACCCGCAACCAGTGCAGAGCAAACAAAGGCTAGAACCAGAACCGAATAAAATGGTTTTAGTGGATGTTCATCAGCCATGGCGTACCATCCTTCTCTTGATGTTGGCTTGGATTACAAAATAGTCAAACAGGGGCGCAAAGACGTTTCCAAGAAGTATAGCGAGCATTATTCCTTCAGGATAGGCGGGGTTAGCCACCCGAATCATAATAGCAACAGCTCCGATTAAGAGGCCATATAACCATTGGCCGGTGTGGGTATGGGCAGCTGATACAGGGTCAGTCGCCATGAAAACCAGACCAAAGGCAAAGCCGCCGATGACAAGATGCCAGTGGGGAGGAATGGCCCAGAGTGGATTGGTTTCACTTCCAACCACATAGAAATATGTAGCACAAAGAAGGGCACCAATGAGGCCTGAAGCCATCACCCTCCACGGGGCAATACGGGTTAAAAGCAGTACAAAGGCGCCAAAGAGACAGGCAAGAGTCGATGTCTCTCCCATGGAGCCGGGGATGGTGCCGAGAAAGGTCTGCATCCAGGTAACATTGAGCCCCCCCATGGCACCGCTTATGTCTGCCCCTGCAACTTGAGCCAGTGGGGTGGCGCTGGAAATTCCATCCACAGCTGTCCAGACGTAATCACCAGTAATTTGGGCAGGGTAGGCAAAGTAGATAAAGGCCCTGGAAACAAGGGCGGGGTTCATAAAGTTGCGTCCAACACCGCCAAAGACTTCTTTAGCAAAGATGAGTCCAAAACTCACACCTACTGCAACCTGCCAAAGTGGAATAGTTGGGGGCAGGGTCAGGGTGAAGAGAAGGCCGGTTACCAGAAAAGCCTCGGAAAATTCATGGCCTCTAATAATGTTAAAAACACCCTCCCAGATTGACCCCACAATCATGGTGACAATGTAGATGGGTAAAAAGTAGAGGGAGCCGTGGATAAAGTTTGAGCTAAGGCTTGCCGAGTTGCAGCCAATGGTTCCCATAATAACGCCGCGCCAGCCTTCAAAGCTTGTCATACCGGCTGCTTCAAGTGCGATGTTTGCCTGGTAGCCTGTGTTCCACATGGCCATCAGGGTACAGGGAAACAGAGCGATGAGGACTGTCGTCATGATCCGCTTTAAATCGATGGAATCGCGAACATGGGGGGCAATCTTTGTGGTCTGGTTCGATCCAAAAAGGAAGGAGTCGAAAGCCTCATAGAGAGGATACCAGCGCTCAAGGGGGGCACCTTTTTCAAAGTGCTCCCCGAGGTTTTCCATGAATTTGCTTAAAAATTTCATAGGTCAGTTAGTACCTTTTTATTCAATTTTATTGGAGGGAGGACATTATCCACCCAGCTCCACCGCTGTAAGAACATTACGGAGAACGGGGCCAAATTCGTTTTTACCGGGGCAGACGAAACCGCACAGCCCAAGATCATCTTCAATGAGTTCAAGGCAGCCAAGGGCAACGGATTTTTCAGTGTCACCCTTTGAGATGGATTTGAGAAGCGATGTGGCGATGATATCAAGGGGCATCACCTCGTCATAGGTGCCAAGGGGATAAATAGCCCGTCCTCCACCCCAGAGAGCTGTGTTCATAGGCAGCTTCAGATCTTTCACATAGGCGGAGGCAAAGACGGGCCTTGTTGAAAAACGTTTGAGTCCAGGGAGCAACCAGTTGAAAATTGAGCGCCCGGTAGAATCGTAAATGACGGAAACCTGATCGTGGAATCTGCCAAGATAACCTGTGACGCCATCAGACTCCCTGCCACTGAGGACAGAGCCTGAAATGATTCGACTGTCTTCAAGGGAAAGCTCACGCCGACAGAGTTCCGCAAGGTTTGCCCCTATTCTGGTTCGTACCAGTGCAGGGTTTATGGTTCCGGCCCCGCAGAGAGAAACGATTTTCTCAGTTGGCAGGGTACCATGGCTAAACAGGTGCCCGATGCCGATAACATCCTGATAACCGATATGCCAGACCGTTTTATTTTCGTGGACCGGATCAATGAAATGGATGTGGGTGGATGGCAATCCCGCTGGGTGAGGCCCTTGAAAGCTGTAATAATCAACCCCACCTGTCTGTTCACAGTCAAGCAACTCTGTTGCCTGGCTGCAGTAGTGGATCGGGCAGGGGAGCATTTTTCTCAAAACCTGCAGGCCGAGCTGATATACGTCAGCTGAGTCTTCAATTATTGTCTGTGGGTCTGCTGCAAGTGGCGCACTGTCTGAAGCTGTAATAAACAGTGATGATGGTGAAGAATCGATGGAAGGGTTTTTCCCGTAGGGCCGTGTTCTGATGGTGGTCCATAACCCCGATGCTATAAGCAGCTCTCGTATGGTCTCCTGGGTATACGAATCAAGTGAAGTGCCCGGCGTACAGAACTCCTCAGCCTCATCCCCATCGAGCCGGATAACAATTGATTCAAATTTTCTCTTTTCTCCGCGATTAATAGAGGAGACTATGCCGCAACCGGGTGAGGTGAAGATTATCCCCTCATTTTTCTTGTCGGTGAAAAGCGCCTGGCCACGTGTGACCCTGTCACCCTCTTTGACCAGCATGGTCGGTTTCATACCGATATAGTCGTCACCCAACAGGGCAACTTGGCCGATCTTGTTTCCATCCCTGATGGAGTTCATCGGAGCTCCGGAGATAGGAATGTCGAGACCTTTGTTTATGTGGATTGTCTGCATGATACGGAAAACCTCAGGATAGTAGTTTTCTCAAAAAATGTCCGGAGACCCAGAAAGTACACGCCTGTGAGGGTGTTTGATCTGGATGGAAGTCGCCCCCTGAAAACATCATAAAACGATATTTACTCCGGTTCTCTGGAGTACGCCGGGATACGTGCCTTGGTAGCTCATTCATAAAAACATAATATGAATGTAGCAGTTGCTCATAATTACTATAAACTGAACCATTTCTGGCAGCAAATGTAAATATCGATTCTGCTCAAATAATGAGAATAATAATTAAACACTGACACCCATTTGGCAAATGTAAATGAGAGGTAAACTCTAATTACAAATTGTTGAATTATTAAGGAATCGTGTTAACAGTAAATATAATCTAATTCAATAGAGTGAAAATATTTATTCTTTAAGGAGGCTGGATACCATGGCTGACAAATACCCATATGAGAAGTTAGGTCTTTTATACCTTGGCAGGGAACTCGATCTGCAAAGTGGCGAACCCTCTGATTTACCGTTTTTATATAAGAATAAGAATCTCACCACCCATGGTGTCATCATCGGTATGACCGGAAGTGGTAAGACAGGTCTTGGGATCGGTCTTATTGAGGAGGCGATCATGGATAATGTGCCTTCCATCGTAATTGACCCCAAGGGTGATATGGGTAATTTGCTCCTGAGCTTTCCAGAAAATAAACCTGAAGATTTTGCCCCATGGGTCGATTCGGCAGAGGCTGCAAGAAAAGATATGTCTGTGGATGAGTTTGCAGCAGTCACTGCTAAAACTTGGAAAGAAGGCCTGGCCTTTTGGGGGCAGGGTCCGGAACGCATTAGGGCGTTACGCTCTAAAACCACAATGACCATCTACACCCCCGGTAGTAGTGCCGGAGTTCCAATTTCAGTTCTCAGTGGTTTTCTGGCCCCTGATGAGTCTGTTCTCGCAGACACTGATACACTCAATAGCCTTGTGGGTGCCACCACTACAAGCCTGCTCGCCCTTGTGAATATTGATGGTGATCCGCTCCAGAGCAAAGAGCATATACTCCTGAGTTCACTGCTGCTCCATTTCTGGCGGAAAGGGGAAGACCTTTCCATAGAAGCACTTATCGGGCAGATCGTGAGTCCTCCATTTACCAAGGTGGGAGTATTTTCTCTTGATACATTCTACCCTCAAAAGGATCGGATGTCCCTTGCCATGACCCTCAATAATATTCTGGCAAGCCCAACCTTTGCGGCCTGGACAGAAGGGGAACCACTGGATATTCAGAAAATACTTTACGGGGATAACGGTACTCCACAAACAGCTATTTTTTCAATTTCTCATCTCAGTGATGCGGAAAGAATGTTTTTTGTGACCATGCTCCTCAATCAGTTTATTGGTTGGATGCGGAGACAGCGGGGGGCATCCTCTCTAAAGGCCCTGCTCTATATGGATGAGATTTTCGGTTATTTCCCACCAACGGCCAATCCACCCTCAAAAAAGCCCATGATGCTCTTGTTAAAGCAGGCTCGAGCCTTTGGGGTAGGTGTCGTTCTTTCAACCCAGAATCCTGTAGATCTTGATTATAAGGGCTTATCCAACATCGGGACATGGTTTGTGGGCAGGTTACAGACCAGGCAGGATCAGGAAAAGGTTGTTGAAGGCATTGTTGGAGCCAGTGATGGAAATCTGGATGCACCTAAGGTTCGTTCTCTACTCTCTGATATGAAGGGACGGCAGTTTTTAATGAATTCTGCCCATGTAGATGAACCGGTGCTGTTTGAGACCCGTTGGGTCATGTCATATCTGAAGGGACCTATTTCCAAAAACGATATAAAAAAACTCATGGCAGGTGGGAAGGGTGCGGTAGCGCCTGATAGTAATCTGACCGAGCAAGAATCGGCAGGATCTGGCCCAACAGCTCGTGGGGCTGGATTGCCGCCAGTTGTGTCGAAAAACATCGAGCAACTCTATTATATGCACAATGTTATACATGAGGAAAACTGCCTCAGGCCACGGCTTGGTCTTGCCGCCTCAGTGCGGTTTTTCAACGCCAAACGAAATATTGATAGGGTTATTGAACTTAATGAACAGCTCCAGTTAGATGAGACATTTTCCCGCCCGGACTGGGAAAGTAGTTTTGTCCCCGAGTACACTCTTGATGACTGTGTCACAACCCCACCCACTGATAGTCATTACTATCCCCTTCCAGACGGTTTTGCAGACTTAAAAGATCTCAAAAGTCTTACGAAATCTTTTTCCGACTACCTCTATCAGAATAGGCGGCTGGAGCTGTTTCGGGTAACCACCTTGGGGCTGGAGTCTGACCCGGAGGAACCCTTGGTCGATTTTAAGGTACGCCTGAGTGATCATCTGCGTGAGAAGAAGGAAGAAGCCATAGAAAAATTGGAGTCAAAGTATCGAACTAAGCAGGAAAGACTGGAACAAAAACTTCAAAGAGCCATGGCAAAGGTTGATAAGGAGGAGCAGGACGTTCAGTCTAAGACCACAGATTCAATTATTTCCTTTGGAGCGGCTATCGTGGGAGCATTTTTTGGTAGGAAAAAACTCTCAGCCACAAATATTGGCAAGGCGGCTACAGGAATCCGCAATGTTGGCAGGGTTTCTAAGGAAAAAAGTGATGTGAAAAGAGCCGAGCAGGCTGTGCAGGATGTGCAGGCAGCCATAGATGAGCTTGCCATAGAAATTGAGGATAAGGTGCTTGAGCTTGGTGACAATTATGAGGTGGATAACTTTGAAATAGAGACCTTTGCAATCAAACCAAGACGCTCAGATATTTTTGATCTGCGCGTAGCCGTTGTCTGGGAGTTGGTCGTAGCACAAGAAGGTTAATGAGCTCTTTGTTCGGATAGGTGAAAAAGTTATAAAAGCGTTATGAAATCATTTGCTTTTTACTCTAGATGTGATGTAGTTAGAGGGAAGAGAGGAACTTGGTATTCTGAACAGGCCAAAAGGGGTGCCGAGGATATAGTGTTAATTGCAATCAACAGGATTTGCCATGACTAAGGATCACATCCCGAGTAGAACCTACCATGACGTATCAAAGCGGTATCCTGATGTTATTAGTGCCGTTCAAGAGTTGGGCTCAACAGTACGTGCGAGTGGACCACTGGATGATAAAACAAGCCATCTCATTCAACTTGCAGCAGCTGCCGCAGCAAGGTCTGAAGGCTCAGTTCATTCACATACCCGAAGGGCCCAAAAAGCTGGTGCTACCAGGGAGGAAATTTACCACACCCTGTTGTTGTTAATCTCTACCATTGGTTTCCCTCAGACCATGGCAGCCATTTCATGGTGTCGTGATATTCTGGAAGGGGAAGGGGGAGAGTAAGTCTTTTTCCTAGAATTTTAAAAAGGCTGCGGTTTTTCTGTAGCGGCCTTTTTGGGTGTTAGCCGATTATGAGGTTATGTAGTTCATCCTTGTCACCCTTTTCATGAGGGAAGTGGGCTTGTAGTGCCGTACCTATTGACCCAATTGCTGCACATATAGCTTCACATTGTTCTCCTTGCTTGATTCCTGCTGTCAGTTCCTCAACTACTGTATCCCATCTGTCCTGTGGAATGTGCTCATTGATCCCTGAGTCCGCCAGAACACACACCTTTTTTTCCAGGACTGAAATATATAAGAGTATTCCGTTATCGGCTTTGGTCTTATACAGGCCCTGGCTGTAGAACGCAGCAAGAGCAGCTTGGCTGACCTCTGTTTCAACATGGTCACTATGTAAAAAATAGTACTTGAGTCTGTCTGTTTTTTGTACCAGAAAGTAGACAGGAAAAAAGAGTAGAGAGGAAATGGTAAGAAACAGCCACATATTGCTGGGGCCAATCCAGGCCATTTGTCCAATTATAACAGTGAGTAATATACTTATAGGGATAGTAAACGATGCGCTGCAGACCACGGAGGCAAGGGGATAATCGCTGCTTTTTGAAACGACCATGGGGACTATCTCTCCCGAGGTTATTTTTTCAGCAGTTTGAACTGATTGGGTTATGTTTTTCTGTTCCTCTGATGTAAGGAACAACTCTGCAAGACTTTTCATATCACCATCCTCCCGAGGCTCCGCCGCCACCAAAACCGCCGCCACCTCCGCTAAAACCTCCCCCACCACCAAAACTTCCACCGCCAAAACCGCCTGGGAAGGTACTGGAGTTTCGATTGCGGCTCCCCCCTATTCTTCTTGTGGAGCGGGAACGCCCCATGAGAAGACTGGACAGATAGCCAACGAGAAACCCCGCCGGAATGAGGATTAAAAACATGTACCAGCTGAAGCTGACGAAAAGACTTATCGCCAGAGGCAGAACTCCAGCCCCAACCAGGCCACCAAGCACTTTGTTGCGACCAAAAATCTTACCAAGATTAAAAAGTAGGAAGGAAATAAAAATAATATATCCGGTTACCTCTTCTTGTTTTCCCTGTTTCTTCTGTGGTGATTCGCCGATGTATTCACCTCGAACAGCGGCTATCATGGCAGAGACACCATCGATCACTCCCTGGTCAAAATTACCGTTTTTAAATTGGGGGGTTATTGTGTTACGGATGATACGGCCCGCAGTAAGATCAGTGAGACTACCTTCCAAACCGTACCCTACCTCGATGCGTATTTTTCTATCATCTCGAACAATGAGAAGCAGGGCCCCATTGTCCAGATCTTCACTACCCAGCTGCCAGTTCTCTACTACTTTAAGGGAGAAAGATTCGAGATTTGCCCCCTGTAGTGAGCCGATGGTAAGCACCGCAATTTGTGTCGACTCTTCCTGTTCAAAAACTGTGAGCACCTGTTCGAGCTGGCTCACAGTGGCAGAGTTCAGCATTCTGGCCTTATCAGTTACCCGCTGGCTCAGTTTGGGAACTTCAAGGGCCAAACTTTGCTGGGTCACGAACAACAGTAAGAATGTGCTGCAGCCGAAGACTACGAACCACTTAAGATTACAGAAAAATTTCATGTTATGACTATTCATAACAACTTAAAACTTAACCTTTGGAACTGCTTTAGCTGCTTCATCCGCCTTAAAGTACTCTTTTCGGTCAAGATGGAGGATGAGGCTATTGGTGAGGCTTTCAGGAAACTTACGAATGGAGCCGTTGAAGAGTTCGACAACCTCATTGTAACGCTGACGAGCAACATTGATTCGGTTTTCAGTCCCTTCCAGCTGGGTCTGAAGATCAAGAAAGTTCTGGTTCGCCTTTAGATCCGGATATCTTTCCACAACAACCATGAGTTTTCCAAGGGCTGAAGTAAGCCCACCCTGGGCTGCCTGAAACTGACTCATGGCCTGGGGGTTACTCAAGTCTTTAGGGGAGAGTTGTACTGAAGTTGCCTTGGACCTGGCATTTATAACAGCTTCCAGAGTTTCAGCTTCATGTTTGGCGTAGCCTTTTACCGTTTCAACAAGATTGGGAATGAGGTCGCCTCGCCTCTGAAGTGTGGCCTCAACGTCGGCCCAGGCTTTGAATACCCCTTCTTCTTTTACTTGAAGAGAGTTGTAGCCACAGCCGTTTAGAAAGAGAATCGGGGTCAAAAAGGTGATTAAAATGAAAAAAGAGCGCATGATTCGCAACATGATTCCTCCTGGAAAATAATAATAAAATATGGTGGAGCATTGTTGTTTTGTATGATTCTAGCAATCAACAGTAGTTCTTCTTAGTACATTACTCTAGAAAAAGTGCAATAAAAACAAGAAATCTTAAGACTCTACTGAAATAAAGAACATACATACAGGTGAGGGACTGATGACACCTTGTGGATGATTTTCAGCTCGTGGCGAGAGAAGAGAGGGCAGCATGGGGTAGGGCATATTGCAATGGTGCTTGACAAAATAGCTGGAAAAACGGTATTAGTTGCCTTGTTAAATATTAAGGGGGCAATTAATGGAATACGCATGTGATAATGAGCAGTTGCTACATTTAGTGAGCACGACAGCACAGGTTATGCGGAGTTTTGCTGATCAGTGGCTAAAGAAATATGATTTAACGATGGAACAGCTTCACGTCTTAAAGCGAATGGATAGCGATCAAGGGCAAACCCAGAGTGCGCTCTGCTGTCTTTCTGGAAAAAGTGCTGCGAACATCACGAGGTTGCTGGATCGTTTGGAGAACAAAAAATATATAATTCGTAAGAAAAATCCTGAGGACAGGCGGGCAAGTCTTGTCTATTTGACGAGTGATGGGATGCAAATCCGTGAAGAGGTGCGCGATGCTTTTGATAATATGCGACTAGAACTATTAAAAGATATTGATGTAACTCAACGGAATCAGACAATCGAAGTACTGAGTATTATAAAAAGTAGAATAGAATGTGTCACTGAACACAAAGGGTGAGGGGACGAAATGTTAAAGAAAATTATTATGATTGGTGCTCTATCACTGGCCGCAGCAGCCCATGCCGCAGGCCCACCACCAGCAAAGGTTGTACTGGGGGAGGTTGTCAAAAAAGAGGTTGCTACAACACAGTCTGTGACAGGTATTCTCTACTATGAGCGAGTAAGCGAGATTTCCACAGAGGTAGTTGGTCTGGTTGATGAAATTAAGGTAAGCCAGGGCGACCTGGTCAAAGAAGGTGATCTGCTCGTTCGTCTCAACACTGAAATTCTTGAAAAAGAAATAGCGTTGTCTAAAACCCGTATTGCTCAATCTGATCTGAGGATAAAAAATCAGGAGAAGAACTACAAACGGTTGGAACGATTGTTTAACAGTTCAGGTGTCTCCGAAAAAGATTTTGATGATGCCTATTTTGCCTATCAGGACGCTCAGATGGAGAAACGCGCGGTTCAGGATAATCTTGCTAAGCTTCTCCTTGAGCAGAAACGCTCTGTGATTCGTGCTCCTTTTAGCGGGGTTGTACTGAGTAAGGGGGTCGACTCCGGTGCATGGGTGCAGCAGGGAAAGTTGCTTGTGAGTATCGGCTCCTCATCTGATCTTTTTGTCCGGGCACCCATTGCTGAAGATATGCTCCAGTTTGTCCAGATAGGAGAGACAATTCCTTTGACTCTGAACGCCTTTAATAGAGACATTGAAGGAACTATTATTGGCATAGATCCGGTGGCAGATTTAAAAACTAAAAATATCTTTTTAAAGATCAAAATCCCACCCATGGATACTGTTGCCCAGAATATGTCCGCAAGAGTCCTCGTTCCAAGCAGTGCAAAAAAGGAATTGAGTGTCTTGAGCCGGGCTGCCATTATAAAATATCAGGGCAAAGATTTTGTCTATTCAGTCAAAGATGATAAGGCTGCAATTATGCCTGTAAATATCGTTTCCTATATGGGGCAGATGATTGCAACTGATACCCCGTATATTGTACCCGGTTTTCCGGTTGTGGTTGAAGGGAACGAACGATTACGTCCTGATCAGCCCGTAACGGTTGTTGGAGGGAAATAATGGATATTGTAAAGTATTCACTCGAAAAACCGGTTTCGGTGGCGGTTGCCGTTATCCTGCTGGTTACCTTCGGGCTTATTGGGCTCAATCAGCTACCGATTCAGCTGACGCCC
Source organism: Desulforhopalus glucosivorans (assembly GCF_054397165.1). NCBI lineage: Bacteria > Pseudomonadati > Thermodesulfobacteriota > Desulfobulbia > Desulfobulbales > Desulfocapsaceae > Desulforhopalus > Desulforhopalus glucosivorans. The sequence goes on along the minus strand of NZ_AP044854.1, from coordinate 3,453,581 downwards.
GATGTGGAGACCCCGAAGATTACGGTGCAGACGACCTGGGGTGGTGCTACCCCCTTTGAAATTGAAAAAGAGATAATCGAAAAACAGGAAGAGTCGCTGAAGGGCCTGCAAGGCCTGACCAAGATGGAGAGTTCGAGCTATAATAGTTTTGGTGAGGTGACTCTTTCCTTTGCTCTTGAGACTGAGGTCTCCGATGCTCTCTTGAGGGTCTCTAATAAACTTAATGAAGTCTCGAATTATCCTGATAATGCCGATAAGCCAGTCATCGAGGCGGCCGGGGCCAATAGTTCTCCAATTGTCTGGATGGTGGTGAAACCAAAGGAAGAAAATAAGGAAGACATCACCCATTTTATGACCTTTTTTGAGGACAATGTCCGCCAGAACTTTGAGCGTATTAAGGGTGTTGGCTCTATGTTCATCTTCGGCGGAACCGAAGATGAACTCCATATAACCCTTGATATGGAAAAAATGGCTCAGAACAAGGTGAGTATTAATCAGCTCTCCGGTGTTGTGGTCCAGGCCAACACCACCACCTCTGCCGGTGTCCTTGGAATTGGTAGAAAGAATTACAGAATACGTACCATAGGTCAGTTCCAAACCCCCGAAGATGCTCTTGATGTTGTCATCTATGATGATGGGCTCAAAAGGGTGTATTTACGAGATGTGGCAAGTATTGATAAAGGATATCAGAAAGAGTCCGCAGCGGTACTCCATAATGGTCAGCAGATTCTTGTTGTGGGGCTTCGTAAGGAAACGGGGGCCAATGTCCTTGAAATGAGTGATGCTGTTGAGGCTGAAGTCAATAGGCTCAACGATGGTATAATGGGAGATAACGGCCTCTATATTGAAATGGTCTATGACCAGCGGGGTTACATTAATACCGCCCTTGACCTGGTAAAACAGAATGTGCTTGTGGGGGCCCTGCTTGCGGTGGTGGTACTGCTTACCTTTCTGCGCAGTTTGAGAACAACATTTGCCACAGCCATTGCCATTCCGATCTCTGTTATTGGTACCTTTATTTTCCTCTGGTTAACCGGTCGAAATCTTAATGTGGTGAGTCTCGCGGGTATCTCTTTTGCTGTCGGAATGTTAGTGGATAACTCCATTGTTGTCTTAGAGAACATTGATAGACACCGCCAGCTCGGAAAATCCGCCTTTGATGCTGCCTATGTGGGAGCAAAAGAGGTCTGGGGCGCTGTCTTTGCCTCCACAGCAACCACTGTTGCTGTTTTCTTACCTGTAATTTTTATGCAGGAAGAAGCGGGCCAGCTGTTTCGTGATATTGCCATAGCCATCACTTTTTCCATCGTAATCAGCTTGCTTGTCTCGGTTTCAGTGATTCCAACCCTTATTAATCAGCTGTATAAGAATTCGAAGCAAAAGAGTAAGAATACTCTACAGAAAAGTTATGTCGGCCCGATCTTTGTCAGATTCATCATGGGTATATCCGGATTTTGCCTTAAAAATGTCTTCACCAGATTGTTGACGGTGGTACTTTTTACCAGTATCTCAGTGGTGGCAATATATGCACTCAAGCCACCGGCTGAGTATCTGCCCCAGGGGAATAGAAATCTAATCCTTAATATCTTGATTCCGCCTCCAGGCTACTCTGTGGACAAATTTAAAGAGATCGGCGAGGGAATTTATAATGAGTCTGTGCCGTACTTTGAAGAAGATGGGAAGGACGGTTTTCCTCAGATTAAACAGATGTTCTTTGTTGGTGCAGACAGATTTACTCTCTTTGGTGCGATCTCAACCCATGAGACAAGGGCCTCTGAGCTGATCCCTCTTTTTTCAAGAATTATGAATTCAATTCCGGGTATTTTCGGGGTTAGTATTCAGGCAGGTATCTTCGAACAAGGTCTCGGGGCAGGAAGAACCGTTGAGGTGAATATCTCTGGTGAAGATATTGATACCATCGCCGGTTCTGCCATGATGCTCTATGGCGGTATCTCTCAGAAGATACAAGGTGCTCAGATTCGACCGATTCCTTCACTTGAAACAAGTTATCCAGAGATTTTGGTTATCCCTAATAAACAAAAGTTGGCAGCCAATGGTTTGAGTGAAAAAGATCTTGGCGTCTATGTGGATATCTTAATGGACGGTAGGCGGATTGATGATTTCAGTCCTGCGGGAGTCAAGAAGATTGATCTGGTTGTGAAAGGTAGTGATGCGAAATTTACAAGCCCTGAGAGTATACTTGATGCAACCATCGTTAATAACTATGGCGACCTCATCAAGGTAGGAGATGTTGCTGACTTACAGTATAGCCAGTCAATGCCCCAGATAAACCACTTGGAGAGAAAACGCACAATTACACTTCAGGTGACACCGCCTTCCACCATTCCACTGCAAACTGCAATTGAGTCCATTGAAAACGATCTTGTGGGACCACTCACGGCTGCAGGTAAATTACCGGGAGTTTCCATTACAATTGGTGGCAATGCGGATAAGCTTGTGGAGACAGGAGAAGCTTTACAGTGGAATTTGTTGCTGGCACTTCTGATTACCTACCTGTTACTTTCAGCTCTATTTGAAAACTTTTTCTACCCACTTATTATTTTATTTACAGTACCCCTTGCGGCTGCGGGTGGTTTTGTGGGTCTACTGGCTGTAAATACCTTTATCACCAGGCAGGGTTTTGATGTTCTGGCCATGCTTGGATTCATTATTTTGATTGGAACAGTGGTAAATAATGCTATTCTCATTGTCCATCAATCTCTGAATAATGTACGTTATAATGGCCTTGTGGGGCTGGATGCAATTTCTGATGCGGTACGAACAAGGATTCGCCCAATTTTTATGAGCGCAACCACAAGTGTGCTTGCCATGAGCCCTCTTGTTATGTCCACTGGTTCCGGTAGTGAGTTGTATCGTGGTCTTGGAAGTATTCTGCTTGGGGGATTGAGCGTTTCAACAATGTTTACTCTGTTTGTTATTCCGGCACTGCTTGCCTTTGTAATCCGATTTGAAAGGAGTCGAACTGATGAAGTTAATTAATACGTTTGTCCTGTTATTGTTTTTTAGTTCTACCGCCTGGGCCGTAAGCCTTACGGAAATGCAGGAGATGGCACTTGGTAACCGGCAGGTGGTGCAGCAGTACGTCACTAGTCTTGAACAGAGTGTAGAAGATATTACTATTGCAAAGGCTCCATACCTACCCTTTGTGGATGTACGCTATACCGCTAACGCTTTGGATGAAGATGGTGTTTATGAGGCTAAGGAGAATTCCACTATTGTGGGAGCTGTAAGCTATAACCTCTTTGCTGGTTTTAGAGATAAGTATAATATTGAGTCAGCAGAACTACTGCGGGATGTTGAAGAATATAGTGTTGTGGCAGTGCAGCAGGACCTGCAACTCACCGTGGCTCTCGCCTACCTCTCTGTTTACGAACGGCTTGCTAACAAAAAAGTTGCCCAGTCAGCTTTTGAAACCCTTGGTAAGGTGTACCGTGATGGAGAAAGCAGGTATGAGGTTGGCCTGATCGGAAAGAATGAACTTCTGACCTTTAGAGTTGACTATGATAATGCGGATATCACGTTAAAAGCAGCTGATGCGGGTCTGAGGAAAAGTATCAATGATCTTTCCCGTCAGGTTGGTAGTCGTATCAGTTTTGATGATCTCGATTTTGCGGAATTCAAGACTCTTCCTGCTGTTATGGACAAGGTCAAGTATACAGAGACTATGCTCGACACAAGAAGCGAAATTAAGGCTCTTGAGGCTTTGATCGGTGTGAGTAACGCCCAGGCTAAACGAGAGAAAAGCGAATACTATCCCCATGTTGATTTTGTGGGCAGTTATTCCTTGTATGAAGACGATATTATTACGGGCCAGGGCAGTGAAGACGAGGATGAACTGCGTGCTCAGGTGGTACTATCCATGAATCTGTACAGGGGGGGAGCTACCGAGGCAAACGTCACAAAGGCAAAGCTTTCATCCCGTTCAGGTCAGTATGAACTTGCCGAGTTAAAGGATACCTTCACAACTGATTTGGACAACCTCTTTATCGATTTTGAAGTGAGTCTTGATAACGTCAATGTGGCGAATCGATCTATTGAGCAGGCCGAAGAAAATCTGCGGATTACTCAGCTGAAATATGACGAAGGTCTGCAGCGGGAATCTGATCTGCTGGACGCCATTACCAGTCTTTCAAGGGCGCAGTATAATTATGTGACTGTTCTACGGACTGCGTTTTCTAATAATTTTCAGATTATCAGGATGGTTGACGGATTTTAGTGCCTTACTCCAGAAAGCATGTCATAAGCAAAGAAACTCAGGAGTTGAATTTGAAATCGTACGTTACGTTTTACCACCAAGGCACTTATCCCGTTCATCGGGGTTAGTGCCTTACTCCAGAAAGCATGTCATAAGCAAAGAAACTCAGGAGTTGAATTTGAAATCGTACGTTACGTCTTACCACCAGATAGTGAACGCTGTGAGACCTTCGAGGCACTTATCCCGTTCATCGGGGTAAGAGTTTCTCATTATTCAATATAACGAAATCCGGGGCATCGCAGGGGCAAGGGGCATAGTTTACTATCGTTGCTTGCCCCGCTTCTAGCATCCCCCTTGATATTAAGTGGTGGAAAATATCTCAAGAGGGAGAGTCTACGTGGTGTTGTAAATATAAGATATGAAGAAAATATTTAATCTCAACCCCGAAGAGCCCTCCGGACCTCGCTGGCAATATCGTCTATCGTGAAAGGTTTTTGAATGAAAAACATTCCTCCTTTCAGCACACCTTGGTTGGCTATGATATTGTCAGCGTACCCTGACATGAACAAACGTTTCATTTCTGGTCGAATTTCTAAAAGCTGTTTCGCTAATTCACTACCATTCATCCCAGGCATGATTACATCAGTTACGAGAAGATGGATGTGATCGTCGAAACTGTTAGCCAGAAGAATGGCTTCCTTAGGGTGTCCTGCTGCAAGCACAGTATAACCAAGTTTCTCAAGCATCCTTTTGGTCATTTTTAAAAATGTCGGCTCATCCTCTACGAGCATGATGGTTTCATCTCCATGGGGAATGGATTCTTTATACTCTATGGTCGATGTTGGCTCCCCTATATAGCGAGGGATATGGATTATGAAAGCTGTATCTTGACCGGGTTTGCTAAAGGCTTTAATAAAACCGTTATTCTGCTTTACTGCGCCGTACACAGTGGCGAGACCAAGGCCAGTTCCCTCACCAACACCTTTAGTTGTAAAAAAGGGTTCGAAGATGTGGCTCAATGTCTCCTTATCCATACCTCCACCAGTATCGCTCACAACAATCTTCACAAATTCTTTAGATATAAAATCTGTGTTATCACAGACAGTTGTATTTTTGGTCTCAATAGTGATTTTGCCTACATCTGGGAGTATAGCATCCCTTGCATTGATACAGAGGTTCGCCAGAATCTGATCAATCTGCGATGGATCCATCTTAATAGGCCAGAGGTTAGTTCCGGGGGCCCATACGAAATTAATGTTCTCACCAATAAGTTGTCTCAGCATGTTGAGCATCCCCTCCACTGTTAGATTCAGATTAAGAACCTTTGGCGTTACGGTTTGCTTGCGAGCAAACGTTAACAACTGGCGGGTCAGGTCCGCAGAGCGCCGAGCTGCTTTACGAATTTCTTCCAACTCAGCGTAGAATGGATGAGATGAGTCTGTTTGGGCGAGGATCAATTCAGAGTAACCAGTAATCACCCCTAGCATGTTGTTAAAATCATGAGCAATACCGCCAGCAAGTGTACCTATGGTCTTAAATTTCTCTGTTTCATAAAGCTTTGATTCCAGTTTCTTTTTTTCCTCTTCCGATCGCTTTTTACTTGTTAGGTCACGGGCAAGTACATAAAAACCATCAACCTGACCTGAAGTCTTAAATGTGGGAATGTAGCTGATTTCATTCCAAAATGTCTTGCCGTCTGGTGTAATTACAGGTGTTTCAAATTGAACTTCAGTTCCCTCCAAAACTTTCTCTACATATGGTTTGACCTTTTTATAATTGACCTCGCCCAGGACATCCTTTAACGAACTACCGATTACTGCATCCTTTTTTTTCTTAAAAATGTATTCATATCCGCTATTTGCTAATACAAAAATTTCCTTGGTATCTACATATGAGATACGAGCTGGTAGGTTATCGATCAGAAGTTGCAGGCGTTTCTCGTTATTTTTTGCATTTTCAAGTTGTTCCAATAACTGTGGATAATAGCTCTTACGAGATGACTCCAGACTAAATCCCAAAAATTTTTCTCGGGCTGATTCGAACGATTTTTTCTTCATATCTTAGATAGTTGGCGTATACCCAAAAGAAAGTGACGACATTAGTCGCTAACCATTAGAACAGGTAAAACATTACCATAAAACCGATATTGCTAAGGGTACGACATTTTTCTGTATTTACATTCAGGTCTTGGTAAAGAGACAATTGACAGAAATAAATCATTTATAGATTTGTCGAAAAAGCTCTTCAATGTCTTCCTGAGTAGATTCACGTGGGTTTGTTGCTAAGCAGGGGTCGTTAAATGCAAATTCGGCAAGACGTGAAAATGTTTCAGGCACAACTCCCATACTGGACAATCGCTCATCTATATTCAGTTTATCTCGAAGAGATGTAATACAATCGGCCACCGCATTTGCATTTCCATCTTTTCTAGTATCGTGAAGTTCCAGACCCATTGCTTCTGCAAGTTCATTGTATTTATCTGCTGCTGACATGTAATTGTATAAGACAGCTTTTTCCAGAAGAATGGCATTACATTCTCCATGGGGAAGATCCAGTGCTCCTCCCAAACTGTGAGCCATTGCATGGACAATACCTAGACTTGCGTTAGAGAATGCAAGGCCAGCCATCAGACTTGCCATCATCATATTTTCACGGTAACGAGTATTCTCAGGTTCCCTATATGCACCTAATAAGTTATCAGAAACCAGTCGTACTGCAGATATTGCAGCCATGTCGGTGAGTGGGGACGAAGCAGTCGAAACATATGCTTCAAAGGCATGACATAGTGTATCCATACCAGTTGCTGCAGTAAGATCAGGAGGCATGGACACCGTTGTCAGTGGGTCCACAAGAGCAATGTCAGGGATGACCATTTTACTGATAATGGCAATTTTTCCTTTTCTTTTGGTATCGGAGATGATCGCAAATTGCGAAACATCGGCGGAACTTCCTGCGGTGGTTGGAATAAAAATGAGAGGCGGCACCGGAACAGATATTTCATCCACTCCTTCATAATCCGTAATGTACCCACCATTTGTCGCGACGACACCTATTCCTTTTGCGCAATCCATAGGACTACCGCCGCCCACTGCAACGATCAGATCGCAGTTGCTCTGCAAAAATACATCAGCGCCGGACATGACTTCATAATCTCTTGGATTAGGAGAAACCTCAGAGAACGTAACATGCTCAATACCAATGTCGACCAGACTGTGCTCAACCTTTTCAGTCCAGCCGCTTGCCTCTACGCCAGAATCGGTAACAACAAGAGCTTTTGAAGCCCCAAAATTCACAGCATGTCGACCAGCGAGTTCAATCGAACCAGCCCCATAGACGATCTCAGGGACAAGAAATTTTCTAAGGTTTAAAAAAATATTATTGTCCATCTGAGCTTGCCCATGTGCGGGTTAAATTGAGTATAGAAAAAGATTACCTCGGTGATTCAAAGCTGTCTTTTTTTTAAGCGTATCATCAATATTGTCGCCTGTTAAGTGAAAAATTTACTATGATTTACGAATGTAAATGTAAAGAATTGATGCGTAAATAGCTGTTTATGTTGTGTTTAATTGCGTTGCTAGACTGCCTTTTTTGAGAAAGGCACTTGGTTCTGAATCGATTCCATGGCTAATGCCACCTGCTTGAACTGTAAGGATATCAAGAATCTCCCTATTCCCATTACAAATAAACACATAATTTGGCCCCTGAGGAACGATGAGCGACTCCTCCTTAGGTGGGAACTGATATGTTGGTGGGGCTGGATATATTCTTCCGGTTGCATAGCGCTAAGCATCCTGTGAAGGCTGGTGTTGTTAGGCTTATCCCGGGTGAGGTAGGTTGGTTTCCTTGGACTTTTTTAATCAGGTGGGTGTTCTGCGTACTGCTTTTTATTTTACACCTGACTTTTAATAGTGCTTTGTTTTGTAGGTATCGGATACAATACAGTATTGGCCATCCCCTTAAACAAGGTACCTTGCTGATGTTATAGAGGTACCCAACTAACTACAGTAGGAGTCCTGTATGAAAAATCTTTTTTTATCCTTACCGTTGGCTGCCCTGATGATAGCTGGAGTAACTCAAAGTGTGCAAGCAGAAGGTCGATTAACGATTTACTGCAGTGCCCAGGGTGATTGGTGTCAGAAAGCGAGCGAAAAATTTGGTAAAAAATTCGACGTAAAAGTCTCCATGACCCGGAATGGATCGGGTAGTACATACGCAAAAATACTGGCGGAGAAAGAGAATCCTCGTGGTGATGTCTGGTATGGTGGCACCTTAGATCCGCATAGCCAGGCGGGTGTGAATGGATTGTTAGAATCTTACAAATCACCAGCTCTCGATAAAATTGCAGAACCGTACCGTAATCCGGCTGCTTCAAAACAAAATCATTCCACTGGTGTGTATATCGGTATTCTAGGTTTTAGCGTCAATACTGATCTGTTAAAAGATGCCAAAATGGAAATGCCTAAATGTTGGAATGATCTCATCAAGCCCGAGTTCAAAGGCAAAATACAGGTAGCAAGCCCTCAAAGTTCAGGTACAGCCTACACAGCACTGGCAACATTCACACAATTATGGGGAGAAGATAAGGCATTTGAGTACCTGACAAAATTACATCAAAATGTTGGCCAATACACTAAGTCGGGTTCAGCCCCCGGTAAAAATGCTGCCCGTGGTGAAACTATGGTCGGTATCGGCTTCTTACATGATCATGGTAAGGAAAAAGGAAAGGGATTTCCGCTTGAACTCGTTGCTCCCTGCGAAGGAACTGGTTATGAAATTGGTGGCCTGAGTATTATAAAAAATGCTCGTAACATGGAAAATGCGAAGAAGTTTGTCGATTGGGCTCTGTCTAAAGAGGGTATGGAAGTTGCGGCAACTGTACAGTCCTTCCAGGTTCCTACCAATGTTGAGGCGGCAATTCCTGCAGAAGCAATACGACCTGAAGATGTGAAGTTGATTGATTACGATTTTGTTACCTATGGTAGCGAAGAAAAACGTAAAGCACTTATCAGCCGTTGGGTTGAGCAAATCAAACCTCTAGAACGTTAGTTGTACACATTTTCACCGCCCATAGCGGCTTTCTGCAGAACACATGTATGTAAAAGTGTGAACATCAGGAGCCGCTTGTACTGATCCTCTCGCAAATAAAGAAAAAATTTGTGATCATTCTGGCCCCCTTAATCGTATGAATACGACATCTATTTCCAGTTTTTTTTCCTCCATGGAACCACGGAATAAGTGGGTTTTACTGGGACTCCTGGCGTGGATCATCCTCCCATGGAAGGGGCTGGAGTATGGACTTTTTGAATCTACACGCTCAGAAATTATCGACGCCTTTGCCTGGAAAAGTATCAATACTTCATTTATTCCACTGGGGATCACTCTTCTTTTTCTGCTCCGTCCCTGGAAGTCACATAGCAGGTCGAATTTTATAGATGCTCTAGTTTCAATTACATGCTTTGTTCTCACTCTGTTTGTAGCAGCCTATTTCAATGAGTCGCTGGGGTATGGAGCAGCTTTTCAGCTGACTTTCTTTCTCTTTATATTTTCTCTCGCTTTGGCGCGTATGGGCTACATCCAGGGCGATCCTTTCATGACAACTGCCATTGTTTTAATCATGGCATCCATTGCAGTGTTTGTGCTCTTTCCCATCTCCACCATTTTTTCAAAGGTTGTTTTTTTAGAAGATGGCACCTTCACCCCAATGGCGTTCTATAAGAATATCACTTCTTTTGGAGTGGCCCGAACCTTACAGAACTCGTTGATGCTGGCGGTAGCTGTCGGTATGTCATCTACATTTCTGGGTTTATGCTTTTCGTTATTTACAGTACGAATCACCAAACGTTTTAAAGGGTTAGCTCGGATATTTTCCATGCTACCCATCGTCACACCTCCATTTGTCATAGGCCTCTCCCTCATTCTTATTTTTGGACGCAATGGAACCATCAATGATGGCCTCCTCGCTCTTTTTGGTAACGATGGCCTCTTTATTGGTACGGGAAACGAGGGCTGGTTTCAACGCTCTGCCTATATTTATGGGTTCTGGGGGGTCTTTTTAGCTCAAACATTATCCTTTACTCCAATCTGTTTTATGTTGCTGGTTGGCATGGTCTCCACCATTAACCCCGCAGTTGAGGAGGCCTCTGTTACCATGAGGGCCTCAACCTCCCAGACATTTTATTATGTGACACTTCCACTCCTGCGTCCTGGTATCGCCAACGCTTTTCTCCTTGCTGTCATTTCATCTCTGGCTGATTTTGGTAATCCTATGGTCCTGGGAGGTGATTATGACGTGCTTGCCACTGAAATATACTTCAGTATTGTAGGCGCTCAGCTTGATTATGCACGAGCATCAACTCTGGGAATCCTGCTTCTGGCATTTTCATTATTGGCCTTTATAATTCAACGCCAGTGGATAGGGAAAAAATCCTATGTCACAGTGACAGGGAAAGGATCCGGGGGGTACTTTCAGCCTTTGCCACCATGGGTAAGCAGGATAGCCACCTCTGTTTCACTCACCTGGATGATTTTCACTGCTGTGTTATACGGCAGTATTTTACTTGGCGGTTTTGTGGTGAACTGGGGTGCCGATTACACACCTACTCTTGCCCACTATGAAGAGCTTTGGAGTAGAGGAATCGGTTACGGCGGTTGGCCTTCCTACATTACTACTCTGAAGTTTGCAGCAATTGGTGCACCTCTGACAGCGCTCATGGGTTTAATGGTCGCCTATGTGACAACCCGGAAACGCTTTATCGGCAGAGGTGTGGTTGATTTCAGTGCTATGATCAGTTTTGCCATTCCCGGTACGGTCATTGGTATTAGTTATGTCCTTGCATTTAATACAGCGCCGATACTCATCAATGGTACCGCTATTATTATTGTTATCTCCTTTATTTTTAAAAATATGCCCGTTGGAATTCGATCAGGTATCTCAGCACTTTCGCAAATTGACAAGTCGCTGGAGGAGGCATCACTGACGCAACGGGCAAGCTCGATACGTACTATATTTACTATTGTCTTACCTCTGCTCCGACCTGCGATGATTTCTGCAATTGTGTTTAGTTTTGTGAAATCCATGACAACGGTGAGCGCCATTATCTTTTTAGTTACCGCAGATACGCAAGTGGCGACGACCTATATAATGGGCCGAGTGGAAGATGGTGACTACGGACAGGCTGTGTCCTACGGTTCAGTTCTTATAGTAACCATGCTGCTCGTTATTTTTTTGGTTGAGAAGTTTATTGGTAGATCAAGGATAGAGAGAGCTTAAAGAGACTTAGATCTCGTTAGGAAATATATATGATAAAACAAGAATCAAGCAGAGTGCAACTTCGCAATGTTGTCAAAAGCTTTGGTGATAACACTGTCCTTCATGGAATTGATCTGGATATACAGGCTGGGTCCCTTACTACCCTGCTCGGTCCTTCAGGTTGCGGAAAAACAACCATCTTACGTTTAATTGCGGGGCTTGAGTTGCCGACATCAGGGCAGGTTATTTTAGGTGATGATGATGTATCCGTTTTGTCTGCCAGCCAGCGTGATGTTGCCATGGTCTTTCAATCCTACGCTTTATTTCCTCATATGACTGTTGGCCAAAACGTTGGGTATGGGCTCAAGATGCAGGGCGTCGATAAAGCAACACGGCGGCAACGGGTAGCTGAGGCTCTTGGCTCAGTTGGTCTTGATGACTTCCAGGAACGATATATTGATCAGATGTCTGGCGGGCAGCAACAGCGTGTTGCTGTGGCGAGAGCCTTAATTCTTGAACCAAAAGTGATGTTGTTTGATGAACCTCTGAGTAATCTCGATAGTAAACTGCGCCGTCAGATGCGAGAGGATATTCGTCGTCTGCAGCAGCAATTGGGCGTTACTTCAGTATATGTCACCCATGATCAGGATGAAGCCTTAGCAGTATCCGATGAAGTGGTTGTCATGAGGGATGGTGAAATTGCTCAGCAGGGCACGCCAAAAGAACTCTACCTGCAACCCCATTCCAAATTTGTTGCAACGTTTATGGGTGATGCCAATATCGTTGAAGGCAAGGTGCTCGCGGGAGGGGAAAAATCACTCCTTCGCATTGATGATGTTGAGGTTACAACTGATAAACCTATGCCTGCTGAATATATTGACAAAAGTATTGAAATTGCAATCCGTCCTGAAGCTCTATCACTTATAACTGTTGATGATAATGCTCCAGGTTTGCCCTGTACTATTGTGACAAAAGCCTATATTGGCGCGGCCATCGAGTATACTGTGAAGTGGAATAACCAGGAACTCTTTTTGGTTTCTGCCACGGGAAATCAGGAATTCGCAATTGGGGATAGGGCAAAAGTATTAATCACACCACCAGGTATTGCCCCTATTCCTGAATAATATGAGTGGTGGGAGCTGCCATATGAAGTGGCTTACTTCTTATCCCAGTTGTCTCCTTTCTCATAAAGATGCTGAAGATACTCTTTAGCTCCATGCTCACCCTCAGCAGGTGCCCAGGTCGCAAAGTCTTTATCATCAGCCTGGTTGTATGGTCCTGGCTTTACTTCAAAGAGTACGGTGTCTGGCTTTATGGCTGCAAAGGTGTGGAATACACCGGGCTCTGAGTCGATGCCAAGGTTAATACCACCCGCCTGAACCGTGTGTATCTCTATAATTTTTCCATCTGAATTAAAAATAAACACATACATTGCACCTTGAAGAACAATGACTGATTCAGCCTTTGGTGGGAACAGGTGTCTATGGGGCTGGATATAGCTGCCCGGCTGAATGGCGTTGAGCATCCTGTGGAGGCTTGCGTCACCCGACTTATGCAGGGGGAGGATGATTCGTTTTCTTGGACTCTTTCTAGAGGCCTCAACACATTCCTGGATGCACGTTGTTGTAATAAGAGTGTTATCAGTTGAGGGAGCGGCTAGCGCTTTAGGGAAGCTGGAGTTGTTATTTTCCATATAGCTTTTCACATGATTCTATAAAGTTGTCGATTAACAGACGGGCTATGGTGATTTTTGATGGGAGTTGAGGCAGGTCTTTGTAGTGGTACCAGTTGGCATCTTCAAGTTCTGTTTTGTCTATCGCTATATCACCCTCAATATATTGCGCAGAAAATCCAATCATCACAGAGTGGGGAAATGGCCACGGTTGGCTGGTGACATATTCTACTTTTCCAGCACTAATACTCGTTTCTTCGAGCACCTCTCTGCATACAGCCTCTTCAAGCGTTTCTCCAGCCTCCACGAAACCCGCGAGGGTGCTGTACATACCTTTTGTAAAGTGGGGGCTGCGGCCGAGCAGGATATGGTCACCTTTCACAACTGACATGATCACAGCTGGAGAGACTCTTGGAAAGCTGATAAAACCGCATTGGGGACATATTCTGGCAAGCTCACCTGCTCGGTCTTCCATGGGGGTTGCGCATTTTGAACAGTATATATGCTCCCGTGTGTGGTGAAGTATCTGAAGGGCCCGACCTGAAAGGCTGAAGTAGTCTTCATCCACTGTTCCGAAAAGTGTACGCAGGTTCACGGGGCGCATGGACGGAATGGTCTGGTCTATGTCAACCGCTGCAAGAAAGCAGGGTATCCCATCGTAATACCCAAAAAGCTGGGCGAACTGAAGCGTAATTCCATGATCGTCCGGGCTATAGGGGGTTCCGGTAGGCGCAGGGGTCGGTTTATTATCTATAAGTAATTGATCCCCGCGAAAAATAAACCAGTGGCCAGCCACATGTGGCTCACCTTTTTCAACTGCAGGCGTAAATCTTTGTTTTAGTGCAAAGTGTTTGCTCTGTTCCATGTTAGGTGTAAATAATAAGATGGTTGCTTTGTGGCACAGTTGAACTGCTTGTGTCGCGGTAATAGGGCTTTTTGCTCTCTAAAGTTTGCCTCTTGATGTATTGACATTCTGATGGTAAAAGTCAAGACAGGTATATAACATAGTCCAGAATTTACAGTAGTTAATACTCTTATGCAGCAGAGGTTGGAAGATGGAACAACAACTTCTCCCCGTTGCAGAGATATACATGCAGAGGAAAGATTTTGAAGATACTTATAGCTGAAGATGAGTTCACCACTCGAATGATGGTTCAGGTGAGTCTTGAGAATTGGGGATATAGTGTTACCAGTGTAACGAATGGACAGGATGCCTGGACAAAACTACAAAACGCCGATGCTCCCAATATTGCGATTCTTGACTGGGAAATGCCTGAACTTGATGGAATTGATGTTTGCAGGCGTGTAAAAGAAATGGGTCTTGAGAACCCTCCGTATATAATTCTTCTCACAGGCCGTGACAGTAATATGGATATTGTCAGAGGATTTGATGCAGGTGCTGACGACTATATGACAAAGCCTTTTAATGATAATGAACTGCAGGCACGAGTAAGGGTCGCAGAAAGGTTAGTGCGCACTCAGTCTTCTCTTACTGCAACGGTCTCTGAGCTTAAAGAAGCCCTTAATCAACTTGAAATGCTTGAGACCGGAGTTGAGATGTGCGATACATGTCAGTCAGTTTTCAGTCCTTATGATGGTGAATGGCATACAAGCGAAGATATTATTAATAATGGTGCTGATCCCAGGTTTATCGTTGCCACCTGTCCAGATTGCCAACAAAAGTAGCTTTCTGGTCGTTCGAACTTTCAATTTTGTCACCTTTTTATCTTTTCTGACAAAAAGGTGGCGGTTTTTTTAGCCATTTTTCCCTTCTCTTTTCCTCTTTTATATAGTGATTTAGACCATTTTGCAGCTATTTCTAAGGAAATAGTGTCGTTTCTGTTTGCCTGTTTTTCATGGAAATACTTTTCTCTATTTGATTTTACTTCGCAATATTGAGAAGATATATATGTTACACTAGCCTGTCGAAGGCTGGTCCCTTTACTGAACCGAGTTTACAGAGCTTCTGAAATTTATCGCTGGAAACCTTTGCGCTAATGAGTATAATTATCAAGTGATAATTAACCCTAACTAGAGGTCTGCCATGTTGCCTGAGAGATACGAAAAGTTTTATAAGAAGATTGCAGGAACCATTTCTAAAAAAGATATCATCACAGATCGACTTCGAACCATAACCTATGGCACCGATGCCAGCTTTTATCGTCTCATTCCTAAGATTGTCATTAATGTAAAAAATGAGAAGGAAGTGCAGCTTATCCTCAGGGAGGCCAGTAAGTTAAAACTCTCAGTAACATTCAGGGCCGCAGGGACAAGCCTCTCGGGCCAATCCATTACAGACTCAATACTGGTTAGACTTGGGGAAGGGTGGAGGAATTTCAGAGTTTTTGATGGGGCAGAAAAAATTCAACTGGAGCCGGGCATTATTGGTAGTCAAGCCAACGCTATTCTCGCTGAATTTGACAAAAAGATTGGCCCTGATCCCGCCTCCATTGATAGTGCTAAAATTGGTGGAATCCTAGCTAATAATGCGAGTGGAATGTGTTGTGGCGTAGAGCAGAACAGTTACCAGACCCTGGATAGTATGCGGGTTGTCATGGTTGATGGAACAGCCGTGGATACAGCTGAAGACAAGAGTCGGGCAGAATTTGAGCGGGTTCATGGTGGTATCTTGGATGGTCTTGCACAGCTTCGTGAAAAGGTTTTGGCAAATGACGAGCTGAGTGATCGTATTCGCTATAAATTCAAAATCAAAAACACCACCGGCTATAGTCTCAACGCCCTGGTGGACTTTGAAGACCCTTACGATATCATGACCCATCTTATGATCGGTAGTGAGGGAACGCTTGGTTTTATTTCTGATGTTGTTTATCGCACCGTTGTGGAGCATCGCCATAAGGCGAGTGCCCTAATTATTTATCCTGATGTGAAAACTGCCTGTGAGGCAATCCCTATCCTGCAGAATCAGCCGGTTGCTGCCGCTGAGCTTATGGACCGTGCAGGGCTAAGATCGGTGGAAGAAAAGGATGGTATGCCGTCCTATCTCAAAGACTTATCAGATACAGCTACTGCCCTTCTTGTGGAAACAAGAGCGGAATCTGTTGATGTGCTTGAGAGTCAGATTGCTCAGATTGTAGAGGCTATTGGCGCTCTAGAGACTGTTCGTCCCATAGAGTTTACAAATATTCCATCTGAATACAATGCTCTTTGGAAGATCAGAAAGGGGCTTTTCCCAGCTGTTGGTGCAGTTCGTAAAACCGGCACCACAGTCATTATTGAAGATGTGGCCTTTCCTGGGGAGCACCTTGCCAACGCCTCTCTTGATCTCCAGGATCTTTTTAAAAAATATAACTATGATGAGGCGCTGATCTTTGGTCACGCCCTTGATGGAAACCTGCATTTTGTCTTCACCCAGGATTTTTCAATCCAGTCAGAGGTTGTCCGCTATCGCGATTTCATGGATGAGGTAGTTAAACTCGTTGTCGAAAAATATGATGGTTCGCTGAAAGCTGAGCATGGAACCGGGCGTAACATGGCTCCATTTGTTGAAAAAGAGTGGGGTGAGGCCGCGTTTAATTTAATGCGTGAAATCAAGGCTCTTTTTGATCCAGATAATTTGCTTAATCCCGGCGTTATTTTAAACGATGATGCGGAAGCTCACATTAAGGATCTTAAACCGCTACCCGCAACCCACCAGATCGTTGACAAATGTATTGAGTGTGGCTTCTGTGAGCCGGTCTGTCCATCCAAAGATATTACCTTCACTCCTCGGCAGCGTATTGTTGGTCGCCGAGAAATCAGCAGGCGCATGGAGAGCGGTGGTGATCCAAAGGAGGTAAAGGCTTTAACAAAGGCCTATGAGTACCCAGGTAAAGATACCTGTGCAGCCGATAGTCTCTGTGCCACCCGCTGTCCTGTTGGCATCGACACCGGTAAGATGGTCAAGGCCCTCCGTGAAGAAGCGAATGGTCCTCTGGCCAATAAGGTGGCGGACTGGGTTGCAGGTGGTTTCGCTCCCCTGGTACCAACTATCAGCACGACCCTCAATATTGTTGACTCTGTCCATAAAATGACGGGAACCCCATTTATGGACACGGCATCAGGGCTTGCCAGAAAGGCAACTCTTGATAATCTGCCTCTCTGGAACAAAGAGATGCCAGCAGGTGTTCCTAAGATAAAACCTGAGCCGATCAACGAGGCAAACCCAAGAAAGGTTGTCTATTTCCCAAGCTGTGCCAGTCGCTCCATGAGTGGTCCTGCACGGGAAGAAACCGAACGGGATGCTCTGCCGCAAAAGACGGCTTCCCTTTTGAAGAAGGCCGGGTATGAAATTATTTATCCAGAAAAGGTTGATAAGTACTGTTGCGGACAGGCATTTGAATCAAAAGGTTTTCTCAAGCAGGCCGATGCTAAATCAAAAGAACTCTCAGATGCACTGCTGGTAGCATCCAATAATGGTGAGATACCTGTTCTTTGTGACACCAGCCCCTGTTTGTATCGAATGCGAGCAAACAGTGATGAGCGTTTGGAGTTGTTGGAACCCATAGAGTTTGTCTTGAAGTACCTTATGGATAAGCTCGATTTCACACGACAGGATGTAAAGATAGCCGTTCATCCGACATGCTCAACCAGAAAAATGGGGCTTGAAGATAAGCTTGAACAGCTCGCCAAGGCCTGTGCTAAGGATGTTGTCATGCCTGAGGATGTGTATTGCTGTGGTTTTGCAGGAGATCGGGGCTTTAACTTCCCTGAACTCAATGAGGCGGCATTAAAAGATTTAAAAGACCATGTCTGTACTTGTGATGCGGGTTATTCAACGAGTAAGACCTGTGAGATTGGTCTGTCGCTCCATGGCGGTATTCCCTACCGGTCAATCCTGTATCTTGTGGATGATGCAAGTAGTCCAAAGGCAAGTGTAGCTGATTGATCTTTGTAATAGTTTTTTGAATTAAAAATGGGGAGATGGTGTCATACCATCTCCCTTTCTTCATTGTGTGATTCTACTTCAGGAAGGACTCTCTGTTTTATTTACCTTGTAAGGTCGAATCAAGCCACTGGGTGAATTGTCTCCAGGATTTTAAATCAGCCTCTTTATGATAGTTTTTCGAGCCATATACCGTAAATGCATGGGGAGCGCCGCTATAGCTCACCATCTCATGATTAAGATCTTCCTCTTCAAGCTCAACCGCGAGAGCTGCAAAATCATTCATTGAAATCATGGCGTCTGCAGTCCCGTGGAGGATAAGGTACTTGCCTTGGGCAGACTCATAATCCTGCCCTTCAGGTGTCGCAAGACCGCCATGAAAACTTACAAAACCTTTAAGATCAGCACCAGACCTGGCGAATTCAAGAACTGCAGCACCTCCAAAACAATAACCGGCGATAACTGCGTTCTGGGTATCAAGGCCAAGGTCAGAAGCCTGAGTTACTGCGGCCTGGATCAGTTTTCTCATCTTTGGCCGGTCCTTATAAAGAGCTCCTGTCTGTTGCTTTTTATCCTTAATCTCAACAGGGCGAACTCCTGCTCCATAAAGATCTGCAGCAAAAACATTATAACCGAGTTCAACGAGCATTTTGGCTCTCATCTTTTCGTAACCGGTAAGCCCATCCCAATCGTGGATTAGAATGACCAGGGGGGCACCTGCTTTTGCAACTGCGTAATATCCTTCATAGGTTTTACCATCCACCGAATAGGGAACACCATTACCTGTATTATCTGCATAGCTTGTAGAGCAGATAGAAATGAAAAAGATAAATGAAAATAACAATTTCATAATTAATCTCCTGTTACTTTGAGAGGGAAATCGTATAGCCTGCGCTATAAGAAATAATTGAGGAATCATATTCATAGAACACTAACCCCAATACTATTGTAGTTATCGTAAGTTCTTGATGCAAGGCGAATAATTGTTGTGAAATAGATGTTGTGCCTTAAGGTCTTAAAAAAAAACTGGACAAGAAGTCCCGAAATGCTACCTTCACTCACTAAGAAAAAACAAAAAGAAAACAACTCGTAGTTTTGTTACGAGATTACGTAACTCTTCAGGGAATATATTCATGCGCCGAAAAACAAAAATAGTAGCAACTATCTCTAATTTAAACTGTTCTGTTCCATTTCTTAAAGATCTTCATGCTGCAGGGATGAATGTTGTACGTCTTAACACAGCCCATATGGAGCACGAAGATGCCTTGGAAGTAATTCGTAACACTCGGGCCGTTTCTGAAAATATCGGAATCCTGCTCGATACGAAAGGACCTGAAATTAGAACCTGTCCCACAGACGAACCACTGAAAGTGAAATCCGGTGACATTGTCAGGATCAAAGGGGCACCTGGGAAAAGATCTACGGGTGATATTGTTTATGTTTCCCACGAAGGTTTTGTCAATGACGTTCCCGTGGGGAGTTCTATTCTCATAGATGATGGATTGCTTGCCCTTGGTGTTGAAGATAAGAAGGATGGATACCTGATTTGCAGTGTGGAAAACGATGGTGTTATAAATCAGAAGAAAAGCATCAATATTCCATCGGTTCACGTCACCCTGCCCGCACTGAGTGAAAAAGATAAAGGATTTATTGCTTTTGCAGCAGATAATGATCTTGATTTTATCGCTCACTCCTTTGTGAGAAATAAAGAAGATCTGAAGGCGGTACAGGAAATCTTAGATGAAAAGAAATCCCCAATGAAGATCATATCCAAGATTGAAAATTCAGAAGGGGTTGAAAATCTCACAGAAATTCTTGATCATTGTTACGGTATCATGATTGCCAGGGGAGACCTTGCGGTGGAAATACCCACCGAGCAGATCCCTATGATCCAAAAACGTATTATTGGTGAGTGCATAGAGAGACGAAAGCCGGTCATTGTTGCAACACAGATGCTTCACTCCATGATTGAGTCTCCGAGACCCACAAGGGCAGAGGTCTCAGATGTAGCTAACGCCTGTTTGGATCACACTGATGCTCTGATGCTTTCAGGAGAGACTGCCAACGGAAAATACCCCGACCTTGCAGTTCGTATGATGTCCAAGATTGCAATGGAGGTTGAGGAGAAAAATCCTGGTAATATTGATGTGCCATACAGTAGTAATAAGCTTGCTGCTTATTTGGCCAAGGCGGCGGTTAAGGCGGCAAATCGTCTTGAAACTAAGGCTATTGTTGCGGATTCGGTGAGCGGTCAATCAATCCGAGCTCTAGCTGCTTATCGGGGCGCAAACGTTATCTATGCTCAGGTGTATGATAGGCGGGTAACACGGCAGTTGTCTCTGTCCTATGGTGTTCACGCTGAATATCAACAGCTTGACCTCACAGAGAATCAACCACTCAAGGCATCTATTTGCCGTATGATTGGTGAGAATAAGTTTCAGGACACGGACCTTATTGTTGTTCTTGCCGGTAGTTTCGGGGTGGCGGAAGGTGCTTCCTATATTGAGATCAGTTCTGCTGCAAACTTTAGACGCAATTGCGGTAGGATTTAGTTGTTGTCGGTTCTTTGTCACCATGTTGATTCGTTCAAATGAACCAACATGGTGTGCTTAAATGTTTTTTTTACACTCATGCAAAGAAACAAATTTCAGTTTTCTTCTTTTTCTATTTCTAAATTATATACTTATCAATATTTCTAATGTTGGCATGATAGCAAATCGGATCCGTTTCTTACTGTTATCAGGCACAGTCGGATGGACCCGCCTTCATTATAGAGCGGAAATCAAAGCCACTTGGGTGTTGAAAAATTCGCAGCCCAAATTCGGGTGCTGCAGCCAGCAGATGGTCGAAGATATCAGCTTGAATAGCTTCGTAGTTGTTCCAGGATTGATCTTTTGAGAACACGTAGATTTCAAGGGGAAGTCCGTTCTCGCTTGGAGCAAGTTGCCTGACCAGAAATGTCATCTCTTGGTTGAGGTGGGAGTTGTTTTTGAGGTAGGCGATAATATATGCACGGAAAACTCCAATATTGGTCTGTCGGCGGCTGCTGAGGTTATGGCTATGATGCTGGTTATATTCCTCAATTTCCTCTCGTTTACTGTTTATGTAATCTGTGAGTAAGGATGTTTTGGATAAATTTGTGAGCATCTGTTCATCACAGAAGCGGATTGAATGTATATCTATATTTATTGCCCGTTTTATTCGTCTACCGCCCGATTCGGACATGCCTCGCCAATTTTTAAAAGAGTTTGAGACCAGGGCATATGTGGGGATTGTTGAAATAGTTTTATCCCAGTTCTGCACCTGAATCGAGTGGATGGACATATCTATAACATCACCATCAGCACCATACTGAGGTATCTCAACCCAGTCCCCCAGACGGACCATGTTGGTTGAATTAATCTGAATTGAAGCGACAAAGCCTAGAATCGAGTCTTTAAAAACCAGCATGGTGACCGCAGTTAAACCACCAAGGACAGAAAGAATCCCCCATGGGGATTTTCCTGTGAAAATGGAGATAAGAAATATTGCCCCGAGTAGATAGGTTAGTATTTTTCCTGCATCAGTGTAACCGCGGAGGCTGGCTCCCTTATTCTTTCTGATAATACGGTGGATATCGTTAACAGAAGAGAGTAGGGCGGTGAGGCTGAGGACGGCAACAATAACAAAGCCTGCTGTTATCAGTCGCTTAGCGGGAAGGTAGATTGTCGCATCCGGGTTAAGAAACATATCTATTGCAAGCGAACATATAGTAACAGGTACAATCCAGCTGATTTTGGAAAGTAATTTGTTTCCAGCTAGAGGATCATCCCATCTGTAATTATTTGTTTGAATCCAGTTGACGACAAATTTTAACAGAGTTTTGCGAACAATGAGAGTTGCTATTGCTGATGTGAGGGTAACAGCAAACACAGTGAGAATGTAGGAAAATAGCTCTACCATAGCTGGTGATAGATCGTACGATCCTAAAAAAGACGTGAGCCAATTTGTTTTCATATGAATATATCTTTAATGCTTAAATCTTCTTTTGGGTCTGTTGGTTGATGGCACTGCGTACTATCAATTAATTTGATAGCATTGTGGCTGGTCAGGCAAACACTTCTAATGCGTTTGTGAGTACACTGTGACAAAATGTTGTTACTGAAAAGTCTGGTAACTTTGTTTAATTAACAACGTCTACTTTACTTGACACAATTGACTCGACGAACCATGTCATCTGCACTGCAATTATATATACTTCCATCTGGCGCTGTGGCTTTCCAACGTACATTCATGGCACTTCTATCAACTTCTGTTACTGATATCTCAGTAGGCGTAAGGTTATTTCCGATATTTCTTGCTGATTCTCTTTGCAGGTTTTGAATGCTACTTGCACAGCCAGTGGTGAGAAATAGAGATAGTGAGATGCATAGAATAAATGATTTCATGGTGTTAAGTCCTTGGAGCGGCTATTGTTTGAGTAGTAGAGTAGGTGAAACAGATGTCTCAAGATAAGTAAACACCATGAGGCTAATTCTTCTTTCGTCGACTTCTTCTCTCTCTGTATTTAGGTTCCTGATCAATCACTTCCACTTCTTCCAGGATCTGTAAGTAGGTCTTATAACGGTCCGGGTTGATGTTGCCCGCCGCAAGGGCTTCTCTTACCGAGCAGCCCGGTTCGTTGTGGTGCTTACAATCTCTGAATCTGCAAGGTTCTTCAGTTGCAGCTTCAAAACCTGGGAAAAAGAGCGAAAGTTCTGCAACACTGGTGTCAACTAAGCCAAAATCATTAAATCCTGGTGAGTCCACAAGTTCTCCGCCACCATCGAGTAGATGTAGTGTTGAGACGGTGGTGGTGTGGCGTCCTCTTTTCTTGGACTCGCTGATCTCGCCGGTTGCGAGCATAATTTCAGGAAGAATCTTGTTTAAGATAGAACTTTTACCTACCCCTGTGGAGCCGACAAATATTCCACGATGACCTTCACTGAAAAAGGTTTTTATCTCTTCAAGGTTGTCGCTGGTTTCGGCACTGACTGAGAAAATATCCACAGAATTTTTATAGAGAGGGCGAATGAACTGTTCGTAGTCGTTAAAACAGGCAAGGTCAGATTTATTAAGCACCAGTACTGGAGTGTGGCCTGATGCCCGCGCTGCGACAATAGCCCTGTCAATAAATCCTGGAGGAGGCAGTGGTTCGCAGGTGACAACTATACAGAGTACATCGAGGTTGGCCCCGACTATGTGGACACCGCCCCTTGCGTCCATTCGTGCAAGTTCAGATATACGCTCCTGACGAATGAGTGTTTCATCTTCGATGATGACGTTATCACCAACAACATGACCAGAATTACGCTTTACCCGGACCATTTCTTTGTTACCGTCTGCAAATTGAACATCCACAGCCACACCGTAGTGGGCGACGATAACACCTTTTCTTGTCATGCTTTGTTTAGTTTCTTTCAAAATATAATTATGTACCCTGTTGTGAGTGATGTTATTTTATTTACTTGTGGCGAGGCGCAGGCCAATAAAAATGAAAACGGCTCCAGTCATTGCACTGAGTGATCTCGCAATCTTACCACCCTGTATATACTGTTTTGCCTTACCCACCATTGCTGCAAGGCTGCACTGGTAAATCATCCCGATACAAAAATGGATAAAGGCGACGAATAGGGACTGAAGCAGATGATTGCCCGCCGGGTCAATAAATTGTGGCAGGAAGGCCATATAAAACAGTATAGTTTTTGGGTTTAATACATTTGATAAAAATCCTTCACGAAGTGCTTGTGTTATACGAAACGAACCGGGGCACATATTAAAGCGTGCAGGAGGGGCCGTATTATTTTTGACGGCCGCGTTTTTTAAGCTGAAGATTCCGAGCCAGATAAGATAGGCTCCACCCAGATATTTCAGTAAGGTAAATGCCCAGGCGGTTTTCAAGAGGATAATTGAAATTCCGAGTGCTGAAAGTGTTGCATGGACAAAGAGCCCGCTGCAGATCCCAAGGGATGTGGTCGCACCATCCAACCATCCGCCCCTGCCGGTGTTGCGTATCACCAGCATGGTATCTACCCCGGGGGTTAAGGTGAGCAGTGTTACAGCAATGAGACAGGTTATAAATGTGTGTGGATCCATGGTATTTTTCTTGGTTCCGCTAAAGAACAGATTGAGTGCCTTACTCCTGAAAGCCTGTCATAAAAAACAGGTAGCGTAGACTCCGAGAAACTCAGGAATTGTTTTTGAAATCATAAGTTTAATCTTGCCACCAGATAGTGAACATAGTGAGAGCTTCGAGGCACTTATCCCGTTTATCGGGGTTAGTTTGTCTTTTTTCTTGTTATACTTCTTTTAAATTAACAGAGAATGAATACTATTTCTCCCTATGTTATTTGGATGTTACACTTTTACTGATCCCATATCTATCAAAAAGGTGGAATTATGTTCCTTGAACTCCTAAGAAAAAGAAGAAGCATACGACAATTTGAGAGTCGTCCGGTCAAGCAGGGTGATGTAGACATCCTCGTTGAGGCTATGCTTCGATCCCCCTCGTCAAGAAGTCTCAATCCATGGCACTTTGTTGTGGTCACAGATAAAAAGGTGATCGAGGAATTGTCAGGATCAAAACCCCATGGCGCGACTTTTCTTAAAAATGCGCCTCTGGCCATAGTTGTTTGTGCGGATCCATCTGTTTCCGACGTTTGGGTTGAAGACTGTTCTATTGCCTCTCTTAATATACATTTAGCTGCAGCGGATATCGGCCTTGGCAGTTGCTGGGTTCAGATTCGTGAGCGACAGTATGACGATATTCTTTCTTCAGAGGAATATGTCAAGAAGGTCTTAAATCTTATGGACGACATGCGTGTTGAGGCTATCGTTGCGATTGGTTACCCCAAAGAAGAAAAAGAAGGCCAGCCCGACTCCTCTCTTCTCTATGAGCGGGTGAGTTACGAGAAATTTGGTCAAAAGAAATAATGAGTGTTGCGTCTTATCCGGACCTTCCTTTTTCGTTTACTCCGGATAGTGCGCTGTTATGTTGTCAGGTACTGTGTTTGACAGATTATATAAAAGAGGTGTTTTATGAGTTTTTATTTTCGTGACCAGGATCCTCAGGAGACTCAGGATTGGCTCGATTCTCTTGAAGGTGTTGTGGTGCATGAAGGTGGTGAAAAAGCGGATTATCTGCTGAGCAGCCTGACCGACTATGCCCGCTCGCTTGGTGTCTCGACTTCGCCTGGTGTGCTTACACCATATTCCAATACCATTTTGCCTGAAAATGAGGAGCAGATTCCAGGCGACTCTCTTCTTGCAAGAAATGTCGCAGCCTATGTGCGTTGGAATGCCATGGCGACAGTTGCCAAAGCCAATAAAGACGGTAAGGGCTTGGGTGGACATATTGCAACCTTTACCTCTGTTTCGGCAATGTACGAAGTTGGTTATAACTGGTTTTTCAGAGGTCCTGATGCGCTTTTTGGCGCAGATATGATCTATTTTCAGGGTCACTCTTCTCCAGGAATTTATGCAAGGGCCTTTGTGGAAGGCAGGCTGGATGAAGAACACTTGAACAACTTTAGGCAGGAAGTTGATGGGCACGGATTGTCCTCTTATCCGCATCCATGGCTTATGCCTGATTTCTGGCAGTTCCCCACCGTGTCCATGGGTCTTGGGCCTATGGCTGCAATCTACCAGGCACGTTTCATGAAATATATGGACAGCCGTGGTCTGAAAGAGTGTGGTGATAGAAAGGTCTGGGTGTTTATGGGTGACGGAGAATCCGATGAGCCTGAGTCGTTGGGTGCACTATCTCTTGCCGCACGGGAAAGTCTTGATAACCTCATCTTTGTGGTCAACTGTAACCTCCAGCGCCTTGATGGACCGGTACGAGGTAATGGTAAGATTATCCAGGAACTTGAAGGCCGTTTTCGCGGGGCGGGCTGGCATGTTATAAAGCTTATTTGGGGAAGTGAGTGGGACAAAATCCTGCAGCGTGATACTGACGGTTTACTCGTTAAGAAATTTGGCTCCATGGTGGATGGAGATTTTCAGACCATCCGAGCTCGTGGGCCAGCCTATCTGCGAGAAAAGGTCTTTGGTGATGATCCAAGACTCATGGCCCTGGTCGAAGATATTGATGATCAAAAACTATGGCAGCTCACGCGGGGAGGCCATGATCCGAGAAAGGTCTATGCCGCCTATGCAGAGGCGAGTAAATTTAAGGGCAAGCCAACTGTCATTCTGGTGAAAACCATCAAGGGTTTTGGAATGGGACAGGCTGGAGAGTCTGTAATGGTAGCCCATAATGTCAAGAAGATGGATGTTGAGTCTCTGAAGACCTTCAGGGATAAGTTTCATGTGCCATTAGAAGATGATCAGTTGGCGGATTTACCATTTATTCGTCCACCTGAAGACAGTGCTGAGGCAAAATTTATAAAGGAAAGGCGCGAGGCTCTGGGTGGACCTGTTCCATACAGGGAAACAAAACATGTGCCCATAGAGGTGCCGCCTCTTGAGAAATTCAAAGCACTTCTTGCCTCTTCAAAGGGCCGCGAGTTGTCAACAACCATGGCCTTTGTCCGTATGCTGGGAACCCTTGTGAAGGATAAGGCAATCGGTAAGCAGGTTGTACCCATTATCCCAGATGAAGCCAGAACCTTTGGTATGGAAGGACTGTTTCGTCAGCTTGGCATCTATGCTCCCACCGGACAGCTTTATGAACCACAGGACTCTGAAACTGTTTCCTGGTACAAAGAGGATCCTAAGGGGCAGATTCTGGAAGAAGGGATTACTGAGGCCGGGGCTATTTCATCCTGGCTTGCAGCTGCAACGGCCCATACCAATTATGGGGTTCCGATGATTCCGTTTTACACCTTTTATTCCATGTTTGGTTTCCAGAGAATCGGGGATCAGCTCTGGGGGGCGGGGGACAGTCGCGCCAGAGGTTTTCTCATGGGGGCAACTGCTGGTCGAACGACCTTAAATGGAGAGGGTCTGCAACATCAGGATGGTCAGGCCCTGCTCTTTGCCTCGGTCTATCCTTCATGTGTGGCCTACGACCCAACCTTTAGCTATGAGGTTGCAGTTCTTGTCCATAAGGGAATTGAGCGGATGTATGGAGTAGGGGAGGATATTTTTTACTATATCACTCTCTTAAATGAGAATTATGCCCAACCTGAGATGCCGGAAGGGGTGGAAGACGGTATTAATCGCGGCATGTATCTCTACCAGAAAGGTGGTGATGCTGATCTTAAAGTCCAGCTTATGGGTTCCGGGGCAATCCTTAGAGAAGTTATAGAGGCCGCTGACTTGTTGCGTGACGACTTTGGTGTCGAGGCTGATGTCTGGTCTATCCTTGGTGCAAACCAGTTGAACCGTGAAGGTGTTCTCATTGAAGATTGGAACCGTATGCACCCGGAGCAGCCGCCAAAGAAAAGTTATGTTGAGGAGCAGCTTGCCTCCCATGAAGGCCCGGTAATTATGAGTACCGATTATGTTCAGGCCTACTGTGAGCAACTGCGTCGCTTTATTGATAGACCTCTCACCATACTTGGAACCGATGGCTATGGTAGAAGCGACTCCAGAGAAACCCTGAGGCGTTTCTTTAAGGTTGATAAATACCATGTTGTTATTGCAGCCCTGAAAAGCTTAGCGGATATGGACAAAGTACCGTATACAAAGGTAAGCGAGGCGATAGTGAAATATGGTGTGAATCCGGATGAGCCTCACGCACTTGAGAGATAATTAATGTGGATTCTAACCCCGATAGATGGGAAATAAGTCGGGATAAGTACCTTCACCAAATTATTTCGAATTCTACACCTATCTCTGCCGCAAAAACGCAGAGATAAACGCCGACTTCGAAATAATTTATAAGGTACTAAATTTGCAATCTTACTTGGAGAAATATTAGATGGCTGTTGAAAAAATACTGATTCCCGACTTTGGTGATGTTCAGGAAATTGCGGTTGTAGAAATCTTTGTTGCGGCTGGTGATACGGTTGAGGTGGAGGATTCAATCATTGCCCTTGAAAGTGAAAAAGCGGTAATGGACATACCTTCCCCCCTTGCTGGTGTCATTAAAGAGATTCTGGTTAAAGAGGACGATGTTGTCTCAAGTGGTGATGTTATCGCCCTCATAGAGACTAGCGGAAGTGCAGAGGCAAATGAAGAAGCTCCTGTAAAGGAGGAAGCTGTGGCGAGTCCAGAGCCTAAGGAAGAAAAGCCTGTAAAAAGTAGTGTAAAGGATGCCGCGGGGCCTGTTGTAAAACAGGAGATTGGAGCTGTGTCCCATGCAACGCCTTCAGTACGTATTTATGCACGGGAGCAGGGGGTAAATCTTACTCAGATTAAAGGTTCCGGACCCAACGGACGTATTTTGCAAGAAGATGTGCTGGCGGCTGCCGGAAAAGTGCCTGCTGCGGGAGCACAGGGTTTTGCAATGCCTGCGCCACCCCTTGAAGATTTTAGCAAGTATGGTGAAGTGGAAGAGCTGGCCTTAGGTCGGATCAAAAAGATATCCGGACCGCATCTCCATAGAAGCTGGGTTACAGTTCCCCATGTCACCCATTTTGAAGAGGCCGACATTACAGATCTTGAAGCCTTCAGAAAGGATCTTAATGGTGGTTCCCGAGAGGGTGAGGTAAAGTTCAGCCCTCTGATTTTTATAACAAAGGCTGTAGCTGCAACCCTAAAAGCATTTCCTTTTTTCAACTGTTCTCTGGTGCCTGAAGGCGATAAAGTCATCTTGAAAAAATTCTACAATATAGGTATTGCAGTTGATACCCCTGATGGCCTTGTCGTACCTGTCATCAAAGATGTGGATCAAAAGAGCTGCACAGAGATAGCGAGCGATGTGATACAGCTCAGTACAAACGCAAGAGCTGGTAAACTGGGTATTGGCGATCTGCAGGGTGCCACATTTACTATCTCAAGTCTTGGCGGAATTGGTGGAACAGGTTTTACCCCGATTGTATCCAATCCACAGGTAGCAATTCTTGGTCTTTCCAGAAGCTATATGAAGCCCCATTGGGATGGTGAAAAATTTGTGCCACGACTTACCCTGCCATTCTCTGTATCCTATGATCACAGAGTAATTGATGGTGCAGAGGCCGCGAGATTCTGTAAGGCCCTGAAACTGAATATTGAAGACATGAAAAGAACTCTTATATAAGTCCGGCTAAAAGAACATACGGCGGAACACAGTTCAGCGCCCCGTGTGGGGGTAAATATCTTCACGAAATTCATTCACAAGAAACAAGTATAAAGCTTGGACAGTCAGTGAATTTCTGATCCATTAAGGAGTATATAAATGGCTGATGCAGGAAAATATGATCTGGTAGTGTTGGGGGGTGGTCCCGGTGGTTATACCGCTGCATTTCGTGCAGCAGACCTCGGTCTTTCTGTCTGTCTTGTTGAACAGCAAAAACGCCTTGGCGGGGTCTGCCTCAATGTGGGTTGTATTCCTTCAAAGACTCTGCTCCATGCAGCCACAGTCATTGAAGAAGCAACTGAAATTGATGAATATGGTGTGAGTTTCTCAAAACCAGAAATTGATATCACCAAGCTTCTTGGCAAGAAAAATGCGGTGATTGAGCAACTCACTGGTGGTCTTGATGGTCTCTGTAAGGCGCGCAAGATTACTCGAGTGCAAGGTAAGGGCATTTTTAAAGATGTTAATACGCTGAGCGTTAGAGGCGAAGGAACAGAGGAAGAGATCACCTTTGCAAACGCCATTGTTGCAACCGGTTCATACCCATTTGCCCTACCAGGTATCCCGGAGGATCCACGGATCTGGGATTCCAGTGATGCACTGGCCCTCACCTCTATTCCTCAACGTTTTCTCATCATTGGGGGTGGTATTATCGGTCTTGAAATGGCCCAGATCTATAGCGCTCTTGGCTCTGAAGTGACTATAGTTGAGATGCTTGAGCAGATTATTCCACCTGCAGATAAGGATCTCGTCCAGCCGCTTTTTTTGAAGCTTAAAAAGAAATACACCATTCACACTAAAACCAAGGTAACCGAAATTACTCCTGGTGATACTGGAGTAACAGTTGCTTTTGAAGGAGCTAAAGCTCCTGAAACAGGTGAGTACGATGCGGTACTTGTGGCAGTTGGTAGAAGGCCCCATACTGCAGACATGGGTTTTGAGGAGATTGGTCTGGCTCTTGATGAACGTGGTTTTCTTATTGCCGATGAAAAACAGAAAACCTCTGTTGCAAACATTTACGGCATTGGGGATGTTATTGGTGAACCGATGCTTGCCCATAAGGCAACCCATGAGGGTAAGGTGGCAGCCGAGGTTATTGCGGGCCACGATGCAGCCTTTACGCCCATGACTATTCCATCTGTTGCGTACACTAATCCGGAAGTGGCCTGGATGGGGCTTACGGAAAAAGAAGCCAAGGCCATGAAAATCGACTTTGAAAAGGGTAAATTTCCATGGGGTGCCAGTGGCAGGGCTCTTAGTGCTGGGGCGTCGAGCGGTGTAACCAAGGCTCTGTTTGATAAAAAGAGCGGCCGTTTAATTGGTGCAGGAATCTGTGGTATTAATGCGGGAGAACTCATCCATGAGGCGGTAATGGCTCTTGAAATGGGGGCAACAGCTGAAGATATTAGTTTAACTGTACATGCCCATCCGACCCTTGCTGAGACCTTTGCCTTTGCAGCTGAAATTGTGGATGGCTCAATTACTGATGTCATGCCGCCTAAAAAGAAATAATCGCACCTGGTTTTTCAATCACCTCAGGGCCACAGTGAAATGTACTGCGGCCCTGTCTTCTGTTTTTGTATACATCTCTGATTTTCCATGAACCTGACCCAAGAACAGTTACGAATAGTTGAGCACAGCGGTGGTCATGCCCGTGTAAGTGCTGTTGCGGGTTCTGGTAAGACCACCACCATGGTGGCTAGGATTGGTCATCTTCTAGAGTCGGGAGTAGCAGCAGATAGCATCCTTATCCTGATGTTTAACCGTTCAGCGAGAGATGCCTTTCAGGAGGCCATGGAAAAACATCTTGCTACTCTTAATAAACCTTTGCCAGAAGTGCGGACCTTCCATTCCTTTGGCTTGCGCTTAGTGAATAGTTTTTCAAAAAAAGGAGCGCTCGCTCAGTACCGACTAGTAACCGAAGAGTATATCCAGGAACGAATCGCCAGAAAGGTAGCAAATGAAGCCTACCGTGACTCAGGCGAAGAAGATGGATATCTCATGGGGGACGATATTGAAGAGTTTCTCACCTTCGTTGACCAGGTAAAGTCAACTACTCGAGGACCGAAAAAGGTTTTTAAAGAGCAGGATCTATCGCCTCGTCTGCATTTTTTCCCTGAAGCATTTCGCCGGTTTGAGGAGGCGAGGAAAAAAGAGAAAATCCGTTTTTACTCAGATCTTATTTATGAACCCTTGATGGCAATGCTTGATAGTGACGAACTCGCGGGCTGGGTTGCAAACAGGGTTGAGCACATCATTGTAGATGAGTATCAGGATATAAATGAATGCCAACAGCAACTCATTAAAACGGTAGCAGGTAGTCGTGCCAAAGTGATGGTTGTAGGCGATGTTGACCAATGCATTTACGAATGGAGAGGGGCACGACCAGAATATATAACCACACGCTTTGCAACTGACTTTACGCGTCCTACCAATTACCAGCTCTCATACACCTTTCGTTATGGGCACCAGCTCTCACTTGCTGCAAATCACCTCATTGCCAATAACAGAAAACGAGATAAAAAAATTTGCGTCTCCCACCAGTCAACCAGCCAGACTGAACTCTCCTGTATTGAGGCGGAAAGTGGCAAAGGGGTGTTGCAGGAGGTTGTTTCCTGGCAGGCGAGCGGCAGATCTCTCACGGAAGCTGCAATTCTTGTTCGGCTCTTTGCCCAGACTGTTCCGGTGGAGCTTGCGCTTCTTGAGGCCGGGGTTCCCTATAGGCTTGAGGGGGGTGCGGATGTTTTTGACTGTAAAGAAATTGTTGCCTTGATGGGTTATCTCAAACTCGGGTTTGGTTCACTTGCTGATAATTCTCCTGAAGAGCAGCAAAAGCAGTTAGAGGCGATGTTCTCTCAGCCGCATCTTGGGGTACGAAAGGATGAAATTATCTCCCTTGCGACCACCATTACTGAGAATTTAAGTGGGGGAGCCACCATTCTAAATGATTGGTGTGACGGTGATGTTCCACCATTTATAAAAAGGCGGTTTCGTGAGGCGGCAGAGACCTGGGAGTGGATACAGAGACAGGGCCGTTCCGGGATGGCAGGGCCTTTTCTCAAAAAGCTGGTGGACAAGCTGAAACTCTATGAGTTTTATCACTCTTTTTCTGCCCGTGCAGCAACCGCTGAAAACAGGGTGAAAACCTGTGAAGCATTTATTAATTTTGCAAGTATCCATAATCTGAGTATGGCGGGTTTGATCGATAAGATACATGCGCTACAGCAGGAAAAAAATGGTGAGCATGAAGAGACTATCCTGCTGACCTCCATTCATAGGGCAAAGGGACTGGAATGGCCCCTTGTTATTCTGCCAGGACTTGAAAATGGAAGTTTTCCTTTTTACAGAGACCGGGAACAGGATGGTAATCTTGAAGATGAGCGAAGGCTCTTTTATGTGGCCATGACCCGTGGGATTGAAAAAGTCGTCTGTATTCACCCAACCGACGCCCAGTTAAAGCGAAACATCGCGCAGAATTATAGCAAGTTACCCACAGGCAGCCTTCGGGCAAGCAGATTCTTGTATGAGGCAAATATTGGTCTCTCAACATCTCTTGGCAGGTCATTATCCGATGCGTCGGGTGATCAAGATCACTCTGCTGATGAAGTAATTATCGCAGAGAGTTATCTCCTGGCCCTAGGGGCCAAAACAACGCTCATTCGAAAAAAAGAACGTTCTGCACCAAAAGAAAAGAGTAATACTAAGCCCACCACACAGCAACCAGCATTTCTTGGTATCTCAGATATCACTGAGGGCCTCATGGTCTTCCACCCAGCATTTGGTTCTGGAGTCGTTACAGCAATTAAGGACAAAAAGCAGGGTCGTCTCACCGTACTCTTTGATGATCATGGGGAGATGGTGCTCCTTGCAGCCTATGCGAAGTTAGAAGCTTTAGCTGCTTAATCTAATCCCGATGGACGGGATAAGTACCTTGTGAATTACTCGAAACAATGAATTCACCTCAACTCAGTTTCTCAGAGTCAACGCTACCTGTTTTTTTACAGAAGCCTGGGAGTAAGGCACTAATAGTATTTTGGCTAGGAACTGAATAAGAATTATTATGGTATAGACAGATCTAAGGTGTAAGATGAAAGTTCATAGTAAAATCAATATTCAGAAGAGAGGCGTACAGCGCACACCATGATCCGAAAAATTCTCTTTGTCGATGATGATCGCGTCATACAAATAGTTGTAGAACAACAGCTGGCAGGCTTTGCTGACCACTTTAGTCTGGTTTTTGCGAATGACGGCCTTGATGCAATTAAAAAGCTGGAAAACGGCTGTTTTTCTCTTGTCTGCATTGACCTTATTATGCCGCGAATGAAGGGGGCTAACCTCTTTGCCCATATACGAAGTAATTTCCCGTATATGCCTGTAATTATTTTGTCTGGAAAATCAAAAGAGGAGATGCAGAAGCAAATACCTCCCAAGGGTGTGCTGGAATACCTTACCAAACCATTTGATACGCAGGTATTAGGTAAGAGTATTATGAACTATCTTCAGAAAGAAGCGGAGGGCGGTATCATGAACAATGTGTCGCCACCTGTGTTTTTTCAGTTTATGGAAATGGAGGCAAAAACCTGTACTGCCCGTGTGCTGGACAACAGTTCGGCCCATGGTGGGATTCTCTATTTTGTTGAAGGACAACTGGTTGAGGCCAAAGTTGGAATGATATCGGGGCTGGATGCTGCCCATGTTGTTTTTGGCTGGGGCGATGTGACGGTGTTCATAGAAAATAAATGCCCCGACATTGAAGATAACATCAACCTGCCCCTGCAGACAGTTATCATGCAGGCGGTGAGTATGAGTGATGAGGATGAGGAGGAAGGTCGCGATCGTCTGGCCGGAGATACCTACACCAAACTCAGGTCAACTCCACTGCGTGAAGTGAAAAATATACTGGCAGGTGACGTCAAGGCTAACAAGGTTGTTGAAATGTCTGAGAATGTTGAAATGACAAGTGTTGTAGAACACATATCAGTACTTGGTGAGCAGGCTGGTTTGGGCCGATTTCACTTTGGTGCTGTGAGCCATGGGACTGAACAGGTTATCCTTCTCCCCAGTAAACCCCCCATCGAAATCAGCTGTTCTCCTGAAACTGATGCCATGGAAATTGTGAATACTCTAGGGGGTAGTTCTTGACAGATATTCTTTTTTTTCCGACAGGCTATTGTCTGTGAAATGCCACTATTTCACGGAGCTCAGTACCGGTCAGTATGGTGTTGAACTGCACATGTACAGAGTAGGCATTGCCTATTATATCGTGATCTCTAACCGCTAAAATCTTCCCATTTCGTTCCACTGGTGCGCTCGTATGGCTCTTGTTTATCTTAAGAAGTATCTTTTTACCAAAGAACTGGTGGGTGTTTTTTCTTTTTGATGAATGCACAATAAAACAGAGGCCGCCCTGGGAGATATCCAGGATATCTCCTTTGCCATTTACACCAGTTGTCTCTGTTTCTGATTCCAGTAATACATAAGAAACTCTTGCGGATATTGCTTTTCGTTCAAGTTGTCGTCTGGAACGCTTCATCTTTCGCATCAGAGTCGTCGATGTATCTAAGCGGCTGCAATAATCTGCCATTTTAGATTCTATGCCAGGGAATTTCTTTTCGAGCTTTTGTAAATTTTCAAACGATAGTGAATACACCTCGGCGCCCAGACTTTTGGCGCCGCTGGTCCATACTGAGAGCTCAAAAAAAGTATCGTGCCCTAGTAAATCGCCATC
Source organism: Desulforhopalus glucosivorans (assembly GCF_054397165.1). Lineage (NCBI taxonomy): Bacteria > Pseudomonadati > Thermodesulfobacteriota > Desulfobulbia > Desulfobulbales > Desulfocapsaceae > Desulforhopalus > Desulforhopalus glucosivorans. The sequence goes on along the minus strand of NZ_AP044854.1, from coordinate 3,418,652 downwards.
TTGGACCATTTGAAGACCTATCTCCCTCCCTTCGATTTGGGTATACAACTGCACTCTTCCGCTGTTGACAAACATCAGTTCTGCGCGGATTTGTCCTTGCTGTACAATATGCTCCCCGTTAGGGTAATTTTTTATGCTCATGGCATGGTAGAAATCAATGAACTCATCATTGTTCAGAACCTTTACTATCCCATGCCAGGTACTGTAAAATTCTTCACTGATAAGTGCTTTTTTACTCTCTTCAATGAGCTCTGCAGCCTTGATGCTTTCAGTTAAAGCCATGGGCGCAATTTGCAGTAACCATGTTTGAAGGGCTTCAGCCTTATCAAACTCTTTGTTTTGAGTCGCTGTTTTTATGAGATCTATAATTACCTCTAGTGCTGCAGGTTTTTTGTCCTCTGCAATCAGGGATTCGATTTTCCCCTTCTCTGGTAGATTTTTTAGTTCTGCTGGGACAGTAGGGGCAACAGGGGCCGCTTTACTCTTGCCGGCTGTGGGGGGGGGCTGAGGAGATGGTGCAGGGACTACAGGTTGTTGTGGTGCCTGCATTTCCTGGGTGTTGATCTCTTTTAATTGCCGAATGGAGAGTTGGGCTGCTTCAACGATATAGGGGTTGAGGGAGACTTTTCCCGAAGTATGATTTGCCAGCAAACTCTTCAAACAGGAGGTTGCTTCAAAATATGAGCAGTAGCCAAGAGTCTGGCATGCAACCAGTAGTATAGTATCCTTTGAATCTTCTGAGAGTCTAGGAGCATTTGCGATGACATTTATTATGGTCACTGCAACATCTTTGTCGGCGTGGGGGATTAGTGCCTTTATCAGCTCAGGTTTTAAGGTGTCATCACTTTTTCCGAGCATCGTCAATAAAACTTTTTTGGCAACGTTCTTTTGCTCAAGTTTTTTGGCAACATTCAGGCAGGCGTCTTTGAGCTTTGTTAAATTTTTGTCACCTTGCATGGTGATGACAATATAGCCAATGGACGTAGAGTGGAGGTAGATGAAGCCTTTTTTGAAATGCAGGGTGGTTGTCTGGGGTTTTTTCAGTGAGGCAACTACAGTATGTAAAGCAGCGCTGTTCTGCTGAGTAACAGGGGAGGACGGCGTACTGCTTTCACCAAACAGAACTTCTCCTTGATGTGAAAGGAGAAGAACATTTTGAATAGAAGGCAGCTTGGCTATTTTGTTTAAAAATGTGATCATGATTTTGTAAAAAAACCTTTCAAAGGCACTCGTGTCTATGATGCCTTATCCTCAGCCCCTGACTGATGGTAAGATACCCCGTCCCCCGTGTTTGCTTCATGCAAGAGTGCAATTGTACAAGTACCCGCACAGGATTACATCAATTATAAAGACAATATATGAAGAATATACATAAACAATAAGGCTTGTATTACAGTGTGCCTTGCACTCTTCTTGTTTTTTTACGAAAGACTCACATATAGTTGGCTGTTCTCTCCGCAAACCAGGTCATAATGTTTTGGGTGATTGGGCCTATATAGTTGTTGTTAATTTCTGTTGAGTCAATACAGGTAATTGGAATAACTTCCTTAACTGAAGATGTTATAAACACCTCATCGAGGAGTCTGACTTCATCTTTATGGATTGGACGCTCGATAATATCCATGGATTTTTTTGCAAGTTCAAGAACTACCTGGCGGGTAATTCCAGGAAGAACTCTGTCGCAGGGTGGGGTTATGAGAGACCCATCTCGCACGACAAAGAGGTTTGAGGTTGTTCCTTCCTGCATATAGCCGTTCCTGTCAACAAAGATAGCTTCTACTGCTCCCTGTGCTTTAGCGTCGTTTTTACAGAGGATTGCCGGAATATAGTTAATGGTTTTAGCCCCCGGCATAAACCTGTCTACATGACTCGTTATAAGTTTGGCCCCCTGTTCATAGTAGGAAGCTGGGAAAGCTATGGTGGCCGTGATCATTAAAAGAAGTTGTGGTGTCTCACCTGGAGTAATGCCATCTTCGCTCAAGCCTCCGGTTACTATGATTTTAACATTTTTTTCTTTGTGAGCACTGAGAGAAAGACCTTTTTCTATAAGAACTTTGATCTCTTCTACAGGTAAGGGCAGCTTGAGGCCTATGAGCCTTGCGGAATTTTGTAATCTTTTAAGGTGGTCGTTGAGGTGGAAGGGTACTCCGTTGTATGTTCGTAAAAAATCGAAAACACCGTAACCTCGTATGACAGAGAGATCATTTACAGAGATCAGGGCTTCGTCTTCTTTTACAAACTGACCACCGACGTAATAAATATCCATGCTGGTTTTCTCCTTAATTGCGCTTCATCGTGTGGCAGGCTATTCAGAAAAGGGTGGTTCAATACCTTTTTCTATGCAGGCTTTTATATGGCCCTCCACAGCTTTCTGAAAATCCAATTCTAATTCCACAAATGTTTTCCCTTTGTAGGAAACCTCTTCGTCAATGAAAAGGATTGTTCCAAAAAGGGAGTAATCGCTAGTGTCTACTTTGATTGTGCCGTGGTATCCCTTGTGCACGATAGTTTTTTGGGCCATGTAACCTCCTGGGGTATGCGTACTAATCTTGGCATATTTTCCGTTTGTCAGGGTTAGCTTTAATAATGGGGTGGTGGTGGATCTTCTCCAGCCGGCTGATCTTCATTGGATGCAGCCATCTGTGACTTGAGATAGTGGACTTGTTCTGTGAGGTTCGTTAACTGTTTTTGCTGATCGATAATAACCTCGTTCAGGCTGTCGATCATCTGTTCCTGATACTCAAATTTCTCTTCAAGGAGTCGTAAACGATCACTGTATTCGTCTGTCATGTTGTTGCTCTTTTTGTATATATATGGATCTTTTATTGGGTTTTTCTCAGCTGACAATAGTATAGTCAGTGTGCAGAGTTCAAGCGATATTTCATGATAGATAGTCTGACTTTTTCATCAGCCAATGGCCAGGAGATGAGAGTTTCAGGGAATAGGTAAGCGTAGACTCCGATAATCAGTTATGTTTATTGGTCCAGCAACAAAGCAGATTATGCTAGATTGGTTGACCTTTGGTGAACATTTTGTCAGTCAATTCAGTGCTAAAAATTGAAAACATATGTCTCAAATACAAGCTGTTGACAGTTGACGATCAAAATGTTCATGAGAAAGTCGGAGTAAATCATTAATGATTCATATGGGGCCTGATTGTGATTGTTCTGAATTCCTTATTTCCTATCGTTATACTGCTCCTTATTGGAGGTTTTCTTAAAAACAGGTCTCTCACCAATAACGAATTTTTACAGACAGCGGACAGGTTAATTTACTATTTTTTTTTTCCTGTCATGTTGTTTTGGAAAATTGGCGGGGCATCTTTTCCAGGAGGTATCGACTGGATCTTTGTCTGTGCCGGGATACTACCCTTTCTGTTCATGTTTTTGTTATCATCTCTTGCCATTAAGGTGTGCAGGGTTACACCCTTTCAGGCCGGTTCCTTTTCCCAGAGTTGTTATCGTTTTAATACCTATATTGGGGTTGCTGTCGTTCTCAATAGTCTTGGCTCCGAAGGGGTTCAGTATTTTGGTCTTTTGATTGGATTTGTCATTCCTCTGGTTAATCTCTTTGCTGTGACAGTACTCATCTGGTTTTCGGAAGGTAAGCTTAAATCTGGAGAACGGGCAAAGATAATCTCCCGGGCGGTGATTTCAAATCCTCTTATTCTGGGATGTTTGGCCGGGATTCTCTATAGTCGCCTGGCGATTCCTTTTCCTGTGTTTATTGATAATTCATTGGCTCTTATTTCAATGGTGTCTTTGCCGCTCGCCCTGATCTCCATAGGGGGAACCTTAACCTTTAACGGGGTTCGGGAAAATTTGAGTCTGTCTCTCATTGGTGCTCTTCTTAAGCTTTTAGTCTTTCCTGTCATTGGTTGGTGCACCTTGTCCGCTTTTGGGGTGGTCGGGGTGGCGTTTAAAGCCGGGTTACTATTTTTTGCCCTGCCCACCTCCACTGCCATCTATGTCCTGAGTTCTCAGATGCATAGTGATACCGAACTCGCCTCTTCTGCAATTGTCATCTCGACCCTTCTTTCATTTATTTCTCTTTCAGTTGTACTTCTACTGTAGTTAACACAGAAAAAAAGCAATGTGGCTTGTTCGCCTTTTTCAATGTGTGATACATTGTAGAGTAAAGAGTATTTAAAAAGGTTAAAGAGCAATGAAGACGTTGGAAAAAACCTATAAAATGGGCACTAACCGATTTAGAAACCTCGTTTCTTATTGGGATAATCGTCCGGACCTTGAACATCAGCAGGCACTGTTACGGGTTGGGGTGGGGCTTATTGCTTTCGCTTACCTGCTCTACACCATACTGGGGGATAGAAGTCTGTCCGGTGATGATTGGTATGTTCTTTTTACCTCAGGAACTTTTTTTATCATCGCTTTTTTTATTCTGCTCTGGTTAACGATTGTCCCCGGTGTATCGGTTGTGCGGCGGGTATTGGGCATTGTTATAGATAATGGAGCGACAACAGCAGTCCTGTATTTTCATGGGATGCTTGGAACTCCACTTTTTATCATCTATCTCTGGGTCAGTTTCGGAAATGGGTTTAGATTTGGACAGCGGTACCTTGCCTTATCTGCAACACTCAGTGTGTTGGGATTTTCCTTTGTGGTTTTGTTTTCCGACAGATATGAGATGAATTCGCACGTGACCTTTGGCTTGTTTGCAGGACTCGTGGTTCTTCCCCTCTATGTTGCATCTCTACTTAACCAGTTAACCAATAGCCTTGAGGTGGCAAGGAAAGCCAATAAGGCGAAGTCTAATTTTCTGGCCACCATGAGCCATGAAATACGCACGCCCTTAAATGGTATGGTCGGGGTGACTGAAATATTGAGTAGGACCGATTTGTCTCGCCAGCAATTACACTATGTGAATCTCATCTCACGCTCCAGTGAATGGTTGATGAGAGTGATAACCGATGGCCTTGATTTTTCTAAAATTGAGGCCGGCGAATTTTTGATTTCTTCAGAAACCTATAACTTCTCTTCTGCGATGGTGCAGTTTTGTGCTCTATACCAGGGACTACAAAAAGATCGCGAAGTTCAGTTCACAAGTTCCCTTGATAATAATTTGCCTGAAATGGTTGTGGGAGATCAACTACGGCTTAATCAGGTGCTTAGCAATCTGGTTTCAAATAGTCTTAAGTTTACCAAAAAAGGAGAAGTTCATTTCTCTGCCAAAGTCATATTACGGAAACGGGATGGCGTACGTATTCAGTTTACTGTAACCGATACTGGGCTGGGTATAGCGCCAGACAAGCAGGCTATGATTTTTGAACCATTCAGGCAAGCGGATAGTGGGGTCGCCCAAAAATATGGGGGAACCGGACTAGGTCTTGCGATTGCCTCAAGAATTATTGACTTGATGGGAGGTAAGCTCATCTTAAACAGTGTTTTGGGTGAGGGGGCTTCTTTTAGCTTTAATCTGTTTTTCCCTGAGCCAAGTGAAGAAACTGTGAGGGAAGTTGAAGACGAGATGAAAAAAAGCACTCTCGCTTTGGGCTGGACCAGGCCCCCTAAACTACTTGTGGTTGAAGATCATGAAATAAATAGAGAGGTAGTGGTCAACCAGCTGGAGAATATGCATTGCTCAGTAGCACTTGCCGTAAACGGTTTTGAGGCTGTCGAGTATCTCAAAGAGAATACGGTTGATCTCGTTCTTATGGATTGTCAGATGCCCCAGATGGATGGTTACACTGCAACTCGGATGATTCGTGAAAAAGAGGGCCGGGGGGGAGGAAATAAGAGATTGCCAATAGTTGCCCTTACTGCCCATGTGACCGTGGAAGATAGAGAAAAATGCATTAACGCCGGTATGGATGATTATCTGGGCAAGCCATTTACAGCAGAGCTACTCAGGAAAAAATTGCACCACTGGTTGCAGCCTCTGTTGTCGGATCAGGCAGAAAGAGTAGAGCCTGCATCCCCAGAGGAAGAGGGGACTATCCCGTCAGAGAGAGTGAAGGAAGGGGAAACGGTGAAAACGGAGAGAGGTGAAAATAAAGTCTTGTTACACGATCTTAAAAATATGCTACTCGCAATTTATGGTAGTGCGGAGCTCTCCTTGGCAGCAAAAGACGATTCTGCCTCAGAGAAGAGGCATATGGAGCGAATTCATAGGGCCGTAACTGATGCAAATCGGATTGTAGAGACACTGGCCAAAAATTGTACAGAAAAGACACCGTAGAGTCAAAGAATTTAAGTTGAAGGTGAAATAAAAGGTAAAGAGACAGTAAATATTCTCAAAATGGCTGGTTCTTCACCTAAAGCGGACATATAATAAACCATACAGTAGTTAATTGAGTGTACTGTGAATGGCGGGAGATAATCCCACAACAGGTAACCAGTAGGGGGGGAAGTAGCGTTGCTCCAGTGTTAACGTGATCTTGGGTGCCGCAAAACGGTTGAGCAGTATGTAATACCGGATTTTGGTTAACAGTAAGAACTTCAATAATGTTATAGAACATAAAGGAGTAGATCATGAGAGGCACATACGAAGCATTTATCTTAGTGAAGGTTAAGGACGGAAGAGAATTTGTCTGTGCATTAAACAGACAAGCACCAGCAAAAAACACCAGTGAAAAACCGAGCGAGAAAGAGCAGGAAGAGTATCTCGAAACGATGGTGATTTGGAACTAATTCTTATCCTTGTTCATTATAGTTATACAAGGTAAAGGGGATTACCGGCCATGAATTATGGTCAGTGAATTCCCTTTTTCATTTAAAGAGCATGTTGAACTCTGTAGTTAATCCTCGCTACCTTCCATAGGTCATTTACAAGGAGTTTACGGCCATTAAAATCTGGGCAATATGGACTGACAAAATTGTAGAATTGCGAGAGAATATCCCCTGTGTGGTTTGAATCTGTGTGACTTTTTATGATAGCCGAAGTAATACTTGCCTTGGCATAATGTTGTGTAGATTCATTTTTTATGTGGGATATCGTGCAAACAACAGAAAACAAAAACGAAGTACCCTTTGAGCAGGGTAAGGTCCTTCTTTTATCACTTTGTCACTTCATCCACGATGTGTACTCAAGTTTTCTGGCACCGCTTTTACCGCTGATTATAGAAAAGTTTGGTCTCTCCCTTACCCAGGCAGGATTTTTGTCCACGGTGATGCAGATTCCCGCACTGCTTAACCCCTACATCGGCAAACTGGCAGACAGGATCAGTGTTCGCTACTTTATTATCCTGGCTCCAGCCATGACAGCCATTCCCATGTCACTTTTAGGCCTTGCACCAAGCTACACTGTACTACTCATTCTCATGTTTTTCACCGGTGTAAGCGTCTCGTTATTTCATGTGCCGGCACCGGCCCTTGTCTATAAGGTTTCAGGTAAGAAGACCGGTAAGGGGATGAGTTTTTATATGACTGGAGGGGAGCTTGCGAGAACCCTTGGTCCCATCACGATTATCGGTGCTGTTTCTCTTTTAGGCTTTGATGGCTACTATCCCATTATGGTCTTTGGAGTCATTGCCTCCGTGGTTATGTATTTCAAGTTTCGTGATATGCCGGTAACAGTCAATCCGCGCTCCACGCCTTCAATTCGTAAGACCTGCAGGGAGATGAAGGGTTTACTCCTGCCGCTTTCTGGCATTGTCATTGTCAGAGGTTTTATGCACGCCTGTTTGACTGCATTTTTACCTCTTTATATTATGTCCAAGAGTGGCGACCTGTGGCTTGCAGGAATATCCCTTGCCTGTTTTGAGGCGGCCGGAGTGGTTGGAATATTGGCCGTGGGAAGCCTCAGTGATCGTTTTGGACGGAGACGATTGCTTGCGTTCTGTCTTATCGTGGCACCCATTGCCATGCTGATGTTCACCGCTGTTTCGGGTTGGCTGCAGCTGGTCATGCTCCTTGTTGTTGGTGTGTCGCTTCTGTCAACAACGCCGGTGATGCTGGCAATGGTTCAGGAATATTCGGTGAATGGCTCTTCAGCTGCCAATGGTGTCTTTATGATGATTAGTTTTCTTGCTCGATCAGCTGTGGTGGTTTTGGTCGGTTTTGTGGCGGATATGATTGGACTTGAGAAGACCTTTGTTCTTTGTGGACTGATTGGGCTTGTGGGCATCCCATTTGTTTTTACAATAAAGCCAGATGCCGCAGGGGGTGAGACGCAGTGAAATTCTTAGAAGAAAATCTCCTGGATCACCTCAGAAGGCCAGAGTTTGCAGAGCTGCTCTCTTCTCTGGTCCAACGCTCTTTTACCAAGGGGGCCTATATTTGCCAGCCTGGCCAGGAAGAGAATCTCATCTTTATTCTTGCAAGTGGTCGGGTACGGGTTTATCTCGGTTATGAAGAAAAAGAGTTCAATCTAGGGATTCTCTCCAAAGGCGATATCTACTCCACCCATACCAGAACATTTGTCCAGGCAATGGAGGAGACGGAATTGCTTATGGCAGATGTTACCACCTTTAGGCGTAAGATGGCGAAAGACCCCGAAGTAACAAAGGCCATGGTACGGGTGTTGGGTAATATTCTTAAAACCTCTTTTTCCATCATTGATGGTCTCGTTTTTAAAGACGCCAATTCTCGTCTTGTGGCGCTTCTTGCGGGAGAAGCACGAAGGCACGGCACAGAGACAGAGGGTGGCATTAGCGTTACAATCGACCTCTCTGTGGAGCAGATTGCCCGTCTTGTGGGGGCATCGCGGCAGACAATCTCTACTCTTCTGGGTGACCTTGTTCGCGCAGAACTTATCGTTCGATCCGGACGAGGGAATTTCCTCATTCCTGATATTAGTCTGCTCGAATCTGTAGCAGGTGTCGTCCATTCCTGATCAACATCCTTTTTTTACGTTTTGTCATGTAGGTGACAGTTTTTAACTAGGCCATATGATATTCTCTCACCCATATGTTTGTTACTGGTATGTTCTGACCTTTATGAAAGAGTGGTACGAGCATCCTAAACGATAACTCTGATATGAGGTGTATCATGGCAAAAGATCCAAGACCAGCCGCTGAATTGTCCATCTGGGAAGACGCACAGCAAATGATTGAAAAAGCGAAAAAGGACGGAGTAGAAACCGTATGGGATCGTTTTGCACAACAGACACCCGGGTGCAAATTCTGCGAACTTGGCCTGACCTGTAAAAATTGTAATATGGGGCCTTGCAGGATCAGCTTCAAAGAAGACGGAAAAATGAAGCGAGGAGTTTGTGGTGCTGATGGAGACGTTATTGTGGCCAGAAACTTTGGACGTTTTGTGGCAGGTGGTTCTGCAGGCCATTCAGACCATGGCCGCGATTTAATCGAAGTTCTGGAAGCCATAGTTGAAGGTGATGCGCCGGATTATAGTATTGTAGACGAAGATAAGCTTGTACGCATAGCAGGAGAACTCGGTATTGAAACTGAGGGAAGGGACGTTCAAGCTGTAGCTGTTGAGTTGGTTGATGCCTGTTTTTCTGATTTTGGCAGCAGGAAAAAAGAGCTCGGTTTTATCAGTCGTGTCCCTGAGGTGCGTAAAGAAAAATGGCGTAAATTACAGGTTATGCCAAGAGGCGTAGACCGTGAGATTGCTGAGATGATGCATCGTACCCATATGGGTTGTGATAACGATGCGGTGAGCACCTTACTCCATGCCGCCAGAACCGCGCTTGGCGATGGCTGGGGTGGGTCGATGATTGGAACCGAACTCTCGGACATTATTTTTGGTGTTCCAAAGCCTGTTAAGTCCACAGTGAGTCTTGGAGTTTTAAAGGAAAAATCGATCAATATTCTCGTCCATGGACATAATCCTGTTGTTTCAGAAATGGTTTTGGCGGCAGCGCAGAGCCCTGAAATGGAGGCTCTTGCAAAGGACGCTGGTGCAGAGGGTATTAATATTGGTGGTCTTTGTTGTACTGGTAATGAACTTCTTGGTCGTCAGGGCATTCCAATGGCGGGGAACCACCTCATGACTGAGCTTGCTATTGTGACCGGTGCTGTTGAGGCCGTGGTAGTTGACTACCAATGTATTATGCCAAGCATGGTTCAGGCAGCCGCCTGCTATCATACAAAGTTTATTACCACAGCAGATAAGGCACGGTTTACCGGAGCCACCCATATCTCGTTTAAGCCCGAAACTGCAGGTGCCCAGGCGCGGGAAATAATTGAAATGGCCATTGAGGCGTACAAGATGCGCGATCAATCCAAAGTTGAAATTCCTGGCAAACCGGTGGATATTGTCGCAGGTTTTTCCAATGAGGCACTACTTGATATGTTAGGTGGCTCTCTTGAGCCGCTGCTCGATGCCATTAAGGACGGGTCAATACGTGGAGTGTGTGCCATTGTCGGTTGTAATAACCCAAAGTTTCAGCATGATTCCCAAAATGTAGGCCTTGCCAAGGAACTCATAAAGCGTGACATCCTTGTACTTGCCACCGGGTGTGTAACGACCGCTGCTGGTAAGGCGGGACTCTTGGTTCCTGAAGGGGTGGAGATGGCGGGGCCGGGGCTTAAAAAAATCTGTTCAGCTCTGGATATTCCACCTGTTCTTCATTTTGGTTCCTGTGTGGATAATTCTAGGGTTCTTCAGTTATGTGGTCTGGTGGCAGATGCCCTTGGGGTCGATATTTCAGACCTGCCCGTTTGGGGCGCATCACCTGAATGGTACTCAGAGAAAGCGGTTGCTATCGGGTTATATTGTGTAGCATCAGGAATCCCAGTACAGCTTGGAACTCCTCCACAGATCACCGGGTCTAAGCTTGTTACTGATCTTGCTCTTTCCGGATTAGAAGATGTGTTTGGAGCTTCATTCATGGTGGAACCTGATTTTGCCAAAGCTGCAGAAATCATGGATGAGAGAATTAAAGAAAAGAGGCTCGGCCTTGGCTTATCTGCATAACGTTTGAAGGGTAGCTCATTTCCCGGTATTGACTAGATCCCGGGAAATGAGCTTTGTGTACGACTTGACTTATGAACTGCAGGAAAGCATGGAGCATCCCGCCTTGTTTCTTGCCCATTCAGGCCTCTTTACTGCGTATTTCTCGTTCTCTGGCTGTTCATTATATGGGTATCGCAACACCTCAAGAAGTTCATTCACAAGTGAATTGTCCCCCAGTTCTGCCTTGTCAATTGCAAGTTGAGCAAGGTAATTTCTCAGCACATATTTAGGATTAGTGAGGTTCATAGCCTCCTTTCTCTGCCTGTTATTCTTGGGATCTTTTGTAAGACGATTCAGGTATTGACCAAGCCAACGATTTGTCTTTTCGATACATTCATTGCCTCGTTTTTCAGGGCTGTAATAGGCTTCATATAGAGGGTGGTCGGGACTTGCCGTATCTGTTGGATCTTCTGACTCAGGAACTTTAACAAGGTTTCTAAAGAAGATTGTCATATCAGTTTCCACTTCCTGGAGTATATCAATGAGATCACCAATCAGCGCGTCATCAGTCTCCTGATCAAATGTAGAGAGACCGAGTTTAGTAGCCATCATACTATTCCAGCCAAGCTGAAAACTAGTAGAGTAGGATTTCAGCACGTCCTCTATGGCCTCTTTGTCCTGAATAAGTGGGTACAGAGCATTCGCAAGCTGAAACAGGTTCCACTGGCCCATGTGGGGCTGATTACTGTAACTGTATCTTTTGCCATGGGCGTCTGTTGTATTTGGTGTCCAGTTGGCATCATAACCCTCAAGCCAACCGTATGGACCATAATCTATGGTCAGACCGAGGATAGACATGTTATCAGTATTCATAACTCCATGGACGAAGCCCACTCGCATCCAGTGAAGAATCATAGCAACAGTTGTATCGCAGATCTCCTGAAACCATTTGAGGTAGACAGTTTTTGAGGGAGCACCAAGGTGTGGGAAGTCGGTTCTGATCGTATAGTCAGTGAGTTGCTTTAGGAGTGAGAGTTCTTTTCTGGCAGAGAGAATTTCAAAGTTACCAAAACGAATAAATGAAGGGGATACTCTACAGACCACGGCACCCGGTTCATTTTTAGGATGACCGTTATAGAACATATCCCGCATTACTGATTCCCCTGTTGTGACAAGAGAAAGCGCCCTCGTGGTGGGTACGCCCAGGTGATACATAGTCTCGCTGCATAGAAATTCACGAACTGATGAGCGAAGAACCGCAAGACCATCGGCACTTCTTGAATAAGGTGTGGGCCCAGCGCCTTTGAGTTGTAATACCTGTCTGTTACCACTTTTTGTGATCACTTCACCAAGATTGATTGCCCTGCCATCGCCAAGTTGGCCTGCCCAACTGCCAAATTGGTGGCCGCCGTAGCACATGGCAAATGGTTCCATTCCGTCAAGCTGGGCATTACCTGAAAAGATTTCTGTAAAACGTTTTGAAGTACAACTAGGCACGGACAGACCAAGTTCGTCTGCCACCTCTTTACTGTAGGCGATAAGTTGAGGGTTGCTGACTTTTTTCGGCAGTACCTTTGAATAACAGGCGTGTTGAATTTGGCGAACATGGTTGCCAGGTTGCGTATCTCCAGGGAGTTCCCTAATAAAGCTATTATCAAATTCGAGTGTTTCCAAATCGGTTGCTGGTGCAATTGAATTCATAGATGACCTATTGATGTTGTTTGATCTGGCAAAAACAGATGTCCATCATGTCAACTTAAGCATCCTACATTGTGGTGCAAGGGTCTGGCTGTGACACTTTTTTGTTGACAGGAAATGCATAGGTACTGTATTGATACCGTATTGATATGGTTGTTTGGCGGTCGTATGCTGATAACTTCCATTGTTTTCACTATTTTTGACGTTTAAAAAGCTTGTTTTGTCTCACAGAAAGGTTGATGCAATGAATTACGCAATAGATAAAAAATCAGATGTTCCACTCTATGTTCAGATTAAATCTCTTATTGAAGAGTCTATAGAGACAGGGGCGTTAAAGCCAGGGGATAGGCTGCCGTCTGTAATTGATCTGGCGAAACGTATTGGTGTAACTCAAGCCACTGTGCGCAGGGCTTTGAAGGATTTACGAGTAACAGGGCACACGTCTTGTCATGTAGGTAGGGGCACTTTTGTGCAAAATCCAGACGATCAGCAAAGTGAGGTTGAATCAGGCGGACAGTTTTCACCTGACATTGGAACATCGCCTGTTGAGGCACAGAATAAATCTCTCGAATTTGCAGCAAGAAGGCTTCGGATGGGAGTTGGCAAGGCGCTCACTGACATTATGTCACTTGCAGCCAAACCGGGGATCCTTCAGATGACAAGAGGAGTGCCTGACACGCAATTTTTAGGTGAAAATTTTCTAGCCGAGGTTACCGAGGAAACAATAACACGGGATAGGGGGGCGCTGTATGAGCAGACTGATCCCCTTGGAAACTATGATCTTAGACAGGAAATAGCGTCAAGGTTTTCAGAAGAGAACGGTTTTGTGGGACCTGATCAGGTGCTTATCACCAATGGTTCCATGCAGGCAATTACACTTGTGGCCCAGTTAAATCTCGACATGAACTACAAGGTGTTGAGTGAAACCCCATGTTTTAAAGGGGTAACGGATGCCTTCACAGCACTTGGCCAGTGGGTAGAGACTGTTTCAGTCGATCACAAGGGAACCATGGCGCAGCTTCCAGTAAAAGGGGAGGGGCAGAATCCATACCTGTTGTATCTCTGTCCATATTCCCATAATCCTACGGGAGTTCACTTAAGTAGTGAGAGGTATAAGAGCCTTGTTGAATGGGCAAAGAAGAATTCCAGTATTCTCATAGCCGATGAACTGTTCAGGGACCTCAGTTTTACAGCTAAGGTTCAGCCAAGTCTCTATCGGGCTCTTGGGCCTGAGCAGACGATCATCATCAGTTCGTTATCAAAGTCGATTATGACGGGCCTAAGACTGGGGTGGATAATTAGCTCAAGGGAGCGTATCCAGCAGTTGGCTGGACTAAAGCGGCTCATGGACCATTCATGTCCAACGCTTATCCAGGGTATTGCACATACCGTTTTTACTTCGGGCAGGTATGACAGTCACACGGATAAGATGAGAGTAATCTATGCTAGACGCTGCGCGGTGATGATGGATAGTCTTGAGAAATATATGCCGGAAGGTGTGGAGTGGTCACGACCAGGTGGAGGTTTTTCACTGATGCTGACCCTTCCGAAAGGTTACTCAAGTGTTGCACTGTTTCTGGCAGCAGTTGAGAGGGGTGTATCGTTTCTGCCGGGACCACTTTTTGATATCGATCAACGTTTTGTCCACTGTTTCCGTATCAGTTATGCCTGGATTGATGAGGAGCAGATTAAAGAGGGTGTTGAGCTTCTTGCTGGTGCTGTGGAGGAACTGCTTCGTCGTCCTCCTGGGGATTCCGGTCTGAGTGGGCTGGGTAGCTTTTGTTAAAACAATAGGGAGTATTGAGACGGGAGAACAAATGGTGTAACTATGAATCCATTATTGATAGAAGTGATAATTAAGGAAAAGAAACTTGAGGCGGAGAAAAATGCAAACCATTGTCGATTGGTTAACCTCTACAACAGGGCAAATCCAGGCCTCATAGCTCGGACGAGTCTCCTGCTTGGAAAGTTTTTGGTCAGGATCGGGACAAGGCTTGAAAACAGTGCAAAAAGCAATCTGGCCATAAAAGAAGGGCTGTATCATGACCATCTTCAGTCCTAGGATTTACAAAGGAAAAAATCCGTACAATGGGTAGAGAACATTTTTTTAAGGACAGTCGTATGCCGTTTGCTGAATGCCGTTATTCAGCACGGAGTGCAGGGCAGTTTAAGCCACACATGCATAAAACATTTAGTGTGGGGGCTGTGGACCGTGGTGAAGTTGCATATACGGTGGGCTCTGAAGACAGTAGCCTCAAAAAGGGTTCCCTTGCTCTTATCAATCCAGAGGTTATTCACGCCTGTAATAGCGTGGGCACACGTGAGCGAAGCTATTATATGCTCTACCTCGATGTGGACTGGTGCCATCAGGTACAAAGAACATTATGGGATGTTCCAGCCTTCAGGAAAGTATCATCTGTTCGCCTTGATAGTCCAGGTTTGTATCAACGCTATATTTCGACCATGACACTCCTCATGGATAAGAAGAGTCATCTGTTGGAAAAAGAACAACAGCTCGTTGAACTTATGGTCTCAATTTTTCGTGTATCCTGTCAGGTGGGGCAGAAGTCGGTTGAGGTTACTGCCGGTATCGACGACCTGCGATGTAAGCTCGGCTCAAACCTACAGGATGACATCACACTTGAAAGTCTTGCTGTTGAGATTGGTGCAAACCCCTATACCCTGCTCAGGCAATTTAAAAAAGTCACAGGTCTTACTCCCCACGCCTACAGGATGAATTGCCGAATAGATCGAGCTAAAAAATATCTGCAGCGGGGCGCTGATATAGCAGAAACAGCACTAGAATGTGGTTTCTTTGATCAATCACACCTACACAGACATTTTAAGGCGATGACCACAATCACTCCATCCCAGTACCGTGTCAATTTTGTACAATAATTTTCCTGCATAGTTTTTTAGTATTCCCATTTTAACAATGGAGGATACTATGGAATTTCTACTACTTGCAGTGGCACATTTTCTGGCACTACTCAGCCCAGGACCAGATTTCTTTCTCATCCTGCAGGCAGCATTGCGTCTTCCCCTGCGTTATAGCCTTGCACTATGCTTGGGTATTGCAATGGCAAATGGTATCTATCTCGCCTTTGCCATCATGGGCCTCGAACTGGTCAGCCAGTCCGCTTTATTGCAGCAGGGGCTACATTACCTTGGAGGTGGGTATCTCATTTTTGTAGGGATCATGCTGATTCGCTCTTCCAGGCAATTTATCACAGTTGAGGGAACGTCTGGTTTTATGCACCAACAGAACCATGTAAAACAATTTTACCTGGGTTTTCTCTCAGGCATCCTCAATCCGAAAAATGCCATCTTTTACCTGGCAATATTTTCAACCATGGTATCCCCCGAAACGTCACTTTTTATAAGGAGTCTCTATGGGATCTGGATGGTGGGTGTTGTATTTCTGTGGGATGCAATGGTTGCAGCATTTGTTGGTCAAAAGGGAGTGAAAGATAAGTTAGGAGGAACCATGTACTATATTGAAAAGATGTCGGGGGTGATACTTGCATCTTTTGGAGTTCTCTTAAGTTTTTCTTGAGAAAACCGTAGTTTCACATGTCGATTTATTTGCACCACCATCATTTAAGAGTTACCTTTTAACTATGTGATGAGAAGCTGTTAATAATTGATGATGGAGCAGATACAAGATGATTGTACGAATTCTTATAGCGGGTTTTGCCTCGTTGGTTTCAGGTCTCAGTTATCTGACTGGTCTTGCACGTTTGATGACTGCATTGCTTGTAGGATTTGGGGCAGTAAGTTCTCTGTTTTTAGGCGGTCTGTTTTTATTGCCTGTTGATGCAGACAGGCTGGTTTTCCCAATCCATGAACAGGTACCTGCCTGGCCATATTTTGTCCTCGGCTTTATTCTTTTTGGCATGGTCGCAGGCCTGTTTCTTCTAAAGATAAAACAGGTGGAGTCAGAAGAGGCTTCTTCAGTACATTTTAAGTATTTGATTGGTGGAATTGGCGGCTACTTAACAAGTCTTTTTCTCTCCTCCATTTACTGGTTCCCTTCCGATGAAATGCGTCTGGCAGCAGATGCCTCGGCACTCAGTACAGAAGTACTCATTGGCACCATCATGTTTTTACTTGGTATTAGTGGTTCCTGTTATCTCTTTTACATGGCATCCAAAGGGAATAGTGATACCAATCCTGATCTTATGCGCAGGTTTGTATTGGCCTTTTTCACCTTCTTCCAGTTCGATAAGGTTCCACTTCTGGTTGCCTATCTTTTGATCTATGCGCCTGATACTGGTGTCATCTTTCCAAATATTGCAGCCCTTGCTCTTTCAGCCTATATTCCTGTGGCTGTTTTTCTTATTAAGGCTACCTTGGACTCTCGTGGGGAATAGGGAAATCAAACGTATAGTGCAAATGTAGTGTGTGGAGGGCGAGGCTAATCAAGCGGTATATTCTCACAGTAAATACAGAGAAACTATGAAAGAGCATAAAATATTACGAAGAATGTAAATGTTCACGCATTATTTGTGCTGTTGTGGAAACTGAAAAGATCAACCAGTTTCCCAAGTTTAGTTGCAGCACTTTTGAGTGCAATTGAGGATGGTGAGTCAGGATAAAGCTCTGATATGGGCAGGAACGTTTTAAGGGCCACCTGTACCTGAGGGTCATCCGGTATTTCACCTAATTCAGGGATGTCAATTCCAAGATATTTGTTGACCATCTTTTTCAGTTTACCCTTATTGAGCCTACCATTGTCGCTGTCTCTGTTGACGACCAGAAGTGGGTGAAAGTATTTCAATGCGTCCTGGGCCATGTCTCTTGCCCCTTCACTCGTTTGTTCGGCGAGGGTAAAGACTTCTCCTAGGGAGTTGAAATTGGTGGTTTTTAAGACAGTTGCAACATCACTTTTTGAAAGAAAACTGGTGAGCATCTTTCTGATGGTGGCCAGTTGAAGAAAATTATACAGATCCATAATAGAAGTTGGGTCCGGCAGGGTGACACAGATCTGTATGTCTGAGTGCATAAAAAAATCAAGAGCATGATAGCTTGTCCCTGCACCCACATCAAGAAGCACAATGTCAGCCTCTATATTGTCTATGGCTTTAAGAAGGCGGAGTTTTTCCTGGAAATTCATGTTGGCTGTTTGCAGCGTGTCGCCTGTGCCTGGAATCAGTTGTAGACCATTATGTGCATAAAAAGTGTGAGCTACATTCTGAATGTCTTCGACATTTCTGGTGATAAAATCTGTAAGGGTTTTTTTGGGTTGGAATAGTCCGAACAATATATGGGTGTCCGCTCCTCCGATATCAAGATCAACAAGGCATACTTTCTTACCGCTTTGGGCAAGTAACATGGCAAGGTTGGCCATAATCATGGTTTTGCCGACGCCACCCTTACCCGAGCCTATTGAAATTTTTATTGGCATATAATTCGTTTTTTTTGATGTATCCCGGCGTTCCTGTACCTTTGCCTGGATTAATTTTTTTGTCGGCGGAGCCTGATTTCATAAATTCGTTTGGCTCTTTTGATAATAGTTTGTAGTTCAGTTGTACTATTAAGGCTAGCGCTCCAGAGTTCCCAGCCTTCTTTTGAGCGAAGGACGATTTTGCCATTTTCACAGGACATTTTTGTGTCACTGAGGATACTGGCCTCTTCAGTTTCTTTAACTTTTGCAGGAATATGGATAACTTCTGCTTCTTTCTTATGCTGGATGCAGGCGGAGCAAAGTTCTTTTTCTCTGTTACCAAAGAGATTCAGAACTGTTCCACAATCGTTACAAAATCGCATAAGTTGTCATAGAAAAAGGGTGAATTGAGCTATCAACACGTAGTTTAGACTTTGCTTCTTATTGAATTTTATCAAAGAAAAACCCATCCGTCATTTTTCTACGCAATTTTTTCGGGAAACTGTCTACTTTTCGGCATAATTACCGAAAATATTAAGTTTCTATAGAGATCAAACTATTGAGATAATATGGAAAAAGTCTATGTCGCTAATTTGTGGTCGTTTTAGCTGGGATATATTAGACCTCTTGTGGAGGAAGTACAAGAGGTCAGGGAGTGGAGTGGCCGGGAGGAGGAAGGTACTAATATCTCTCAGCGAAGTTTAAAACGCCGAAGGGGTATTTTCTAGCGCCCATGACGATACGAGGTTGAGTACAAAATTTCCTTACTGTTTACTGGCCTTTGTTTTCACCGAAATTTTTTCGACAACCTTTCGGTAATAGTCGTCCTGGGCAGCAATGTTTGAGCTAAAAGATCGTTTTTCTTCTACTTTCATAAGAAGAACATTGAGTTTCTTCATCTGCCTGAGTCGCTCATGCTCATCTTCTGTCGCGGCTATGAGATCTTCAATACGTTTAATTTCTTTACGATCCTCCACTTCAGGTGGAAGATAACCACTGTTTTTTAGCATCTTATAAGCGATCTTCAGGTCTTCGGGGACGAGGTGATCGTCTTCAAGTGGTAGAGGCTTATTCTTCCATTTAGAAGAGTTTAAGTCACCTTCTTCCATGGCCTTTAATATCTTCTGTTCTGCAATAGATGTAAGAAAATCCATTGAATGTATCCTTTTTGGAGTGCAGCTTTGGCTGCTCTTCGTATGTTGCTAACTGATTACGCTCTGTAGCCATTTAGATATGTCACCTATCTGCTCGGGGCAGACTGAGTGTTCCATGGGGTAGGTAGTATACTCTGGTGAATACCCTTTGGAGTTGAGGTCATCAATAGCTTTTCTGGCAAGTAGTTCAGGGACAACCGGATCGTGTTGGCCATGCTGGACCGCAATGGGGATTGATTTGTTTTCATCACTCAAGCTCAAAATATCGGAAGTTGCAAAATAAGTGGACATTGCAAGCAGACCTGCGAGAGGTTTGTTGTAGCCAAGGGCAAAATGATAGGCCACCGCACCCCCTTGGGAAAACCCCGCAATAACAATTTTCTTGCTGTCAATGCCTCTTTCGATTTCACGATCAACGAACTTTTCAATTTGATCAGATGATTCAATGAGACCATCGGTATCAACCTTTCTGTCGATATCCATTTCTAATATGTCATACCATGCAGGCATAACGAAACCACCATTTACGGTGACAGGAATTGATGGCGCATGGGGAAAGAGAAAACGAACAGAGAGTTCCTCTGGTAAGCGTAACTCAGGGACGATTGGTGCAAAGTCATTGCCATCAGCGCCAAGGCCGTGGAGCCATATTACTGAGCAGCTGGGATTTGGTCCGGTTTCAGTTTCTATTGCTGGTAGGAGTGTCATATATGTTCCATGGGGTTAGGTCGAGAAGGATTGGTATTCAATTACTATAGATCCTAATAAGATAAGTTATCTTTTTAGTTTGCCCAGTTTTTTTACGATGGGGATGTCCGCAGGAGCCCAGTTGACGCTAAGGATCTGGTCAGTGCTGAGCCACCTGATCTCGTCATGGTCATTGAGGGAAAAAGAACCCTTATTATACTCGACTAAATAACAGAGCAGTCTGACATGCTTGGTGCCATAATTGTAGCATGATTCAGCAAAAAAAGAGCCAATTACAGAATCAATCCCCAGTTCTTCTTTTAACTCTCTTTGCAGGCACTCCTCAGGGCTTTCACCCAGTTCAATCTTTCCGCCTGGAAATTCCCAGAAGCCTTCCATATGAGAACCCGGTTTTCTGCGTGCAGCGAGAGTCTGTCCATCTCTTTGAATAATAGCTGCTGTGACGTCTAACATTTTGTGTAATGAAAATTAAAATTTTAGTTTTGTGACCATAAATCGGTTCGACAAATACATTTGTGTTCTAAATTTGCTGTTGTAAATCCTTCGTAAATGGTATCTTAGAAGTCTTTTACAGGTACGATTACAATACATTTATATAACATATTTATATAATACTACAGTTTGTTGGAGAAGAAATGAGTTTACAGAAACAGATGCACACTGATTTGATCACGGCAATGAAGGCAAAAGATACTGAGAAGAAAGAGGCTGTTCGTATCATCATGGGGGAGTTCGGTCGTCAAAATGAAAAAGAACTCAGTGATGATCAGGTGATCGCAATCATTAAAAAACTTATAAAATCTGAGCGGGAATTACTTGCTGCAAAGGGTGAAGAAGAGTCCGCTTATATCAAGGTGCTTGAGAGCTATCTACCCCAGCAGGCAACAGAGGAAGAGATTCGGGCCTGGATTGAGGCTAATATCGATTTTTCCGCCTTTGGAAATTTTATGCAGGCCATGAAGCCGGTTATGCAGCATTTTGGTGCAGCAGCTGAGGGAAATCTTGTTAAAAAAGTACTGCAAACGTTTAAGTAGTCGGTAGCCTATATTTAAAATATTCTAAAAAGAAGATGTAAAGCTTGTGGCGGACAAAAGGATGTTTAAATTAACCAAATGTAAATTAAAGGGTTCTGCCTGAGGGAGTTATGGAATACTCAGCAGAGTAGATAGAGACGAAAAAATGGAGGATTAACGTGTTACGAATTGTGCTGTTTCTTGCCACAAATATGGCTATTCTGGTCCTGCTTGGCATTGTAATGACTGTTTTCGGGATTGATAGTCGTTCTACTTCCGGCTTACTTCTCATGGCAGGCGTTTTTGGTATGGGAGGTTCTTTTATTTCCCTTGCCATGTCTAAGTGGATTGCAAAAAAATCTACCAAGGCTCATGTCATTGAGACACCGAGCAATCCCACTGAGAAGTGGCTTTACGAGACTGTGCAGCGCATGGCAAAAGAGGCTGAAATTGGAATGCCTGAAGTGGCCATGTATAATTCACCGGATATGAATGCCTTTGCTACAGGTATGAATAAAAATAATGCTCTGGTTGCCGTTTCTACAGGGTTACTGCAAAATATGTCAAAGGATGAGGTTGAGGCTGTTCTGGCCCATGAGATCACCCATGTGGCTTGTGGAGACATGGTGACTCTTTCTCTTATCCAGGGCGTACTGAATACCTTCGTTATTTTCCTATCCAGGATTGCTGCAAATATTATCGACAATTTTCTGAGCGGTGATGAGGAAGGAGGCGGGCTTGGATTCATGGGTTATATGGCTGTAACTATTGTCTTAGAACTTGTTTTGGGGCTCTTCGCTTCCATTATTGTCATGTGGTTTTCAAGAAAAAGAGAATTTACTGCTGATAAGGGTGCAGCCTTTCTGACCAGTAAGGAAAAGATGGTGAGTGCTCTAGAGCGGTTGCAGGCTAGTCACGAACCTTCGCAGTTACCTGATCAGGTTGCAGCCTTTGGTATTCGTCCTAAAGAGGGTGGTTTGGCTAATCTGTTTAGAAGCCATCCTCCACTTGAGGATCGTATAGCAGCCTTACGCAATCTTTAAAAATACTGGTACAACAACGTAAAAAAGCGCCGGGCTCTAATGCCCGGCGCTTTTTATTTGTGCTGAGGGTACTTGTCTTGTTACTGAGTAATACCAAGTATCGTGTGCCAGATCTCACCCTCTCCCCAGCGTTTGAGGATAAGAACCGGTTGATCTTTTAAAAATGAGAGAATTTTATCGGCCTCACTTGTGAGCAGACCTGAGAGAATAAACCACTTCTGCTTGTAAAACCCTTCCTGCTTGACCAACTCTTTCATCACATCGTAATGGATATTTGCCACCAGCAGATCGGTTATGGATGAGAGGTGTTCCTCCGCCTTACCGTTTACAACAAGTATCTGCTTATCCAGACCATTGATTGAAACATTGGTGCGCGCTGTTTTGGTAGCAAGGAAGTTGTAATCCACAGCGAGAACTTTTTCACATCCCAGCTTTGCTCCTGCAAGGGCCAGTACACCAGTTCCTGAACCGAGATCGAGCATACTCTTGGTTTTACTCCCATTACAGGCAATTTCCATGGCCTCAAGACAGGCCTGAGTTGTGGGGTGCCCGCCATTGCCAAAGACCACGCCGGAATCAAGGGTAATTGCGATTTCGTTTTCGCCAGGGGAGGCTTTAATCCATGTTGGGTTGAGGAGAAAACGACCTATACGGATGGGTTCGACACTGCCCCCCTGCCACTCACCATAGCTCATCTCATATTCATCAACGAGAGTAAAGTCAGGAAAGGAGCTAAGGACTGTTTTGACGACTTCTGCTGCCGGTTGGGTGAAGAATAAAAAACTAAAATTATCTTCAACCCAGTTACCGATAAAACCTGAGTGATCAACCCGGTGGTGAGCTGGAATTATCCCTTCAATATAGTATATAAAGAGCTGGGTGTCGGGTCGTAATAGTTGAGGCGTCTGTTCCATATTCAACAATAGGGATTGGGACGAAAAATTTTACAGAGAACACGCTGAAAGAAAACTCTGCATACCGGTTAACATCTGACTTACTTTACCAGGGGTGACTTCCTCCGTTTTGCCAGCTAAGGCGGCATCATAGAGTTCAAGCCAGGCTATTATCTGTTTGTTTTCCTGGCGTTCGTACACCTTCTTTTTGTACGCTTCCCCAGTGAGCTGTATACCTTTTTTGGCAACCGCCTTACCCTGGATCTCATTGTGCAACTTGATCTCAGCCTTCAGGCAGAGGCAGCGGAGCAGTTCATCAAGAATACTGCCCATCATAATAGTAGCGGCACTATTGTTTTTAAGGTCCGCTTGAGCTTTTGCCATTTTCAGCATGTCACTTAGGATGTCCTTGGTGACCGCACCCCGGGTGGTCTCAAGCCAGTCACCCTCAATATCTTTTTGACCAGCCTTTATGATTGCAAGTCCTCTTCGTGTTCGACTGGCAGTGGCGTGGGTTACTTCTGCCTTAAAGCTTTCATAGTATGTGCTATGGTTGC
Source organism: Desulforhopalus glucosivorans (assembly GCF_054397165.1). Classification (NCBI taxonomy): domain Bacteria; kingdom Pseudomonadati; phylum Thermodesulfobacteriota; class Desulfobulbia; order Desulfobulbales; family Desulfocapsaceae; genus Desulforhopalus; species Desulforhopalus glucosivorans. Next base: position 3,395,386 of record NZ_AP044854.1, on the reverse strand, counting down.
CAAAGACCCTGCTCAGGTAGGAGAGTGCAGAAATTCGAAATTCGTGGAATTTTTGTTCACTGACCAGTGGATTGGAATTGCTGGTGGTCGCCGTTTCGGTTTCTAAAACCTTATCACCCTGTCTGATAAGTGCTGATGCCTGTCCCTTAAGATCTTCTCGGTTTTTCATGGTACGTTCGACTCTGTGAAAGATTAAATGCAATACAACCTATATTTTACCTGTTCTAGCTGTGAGAAAAGTAATTATCACGGTACAACAGTGGTCACTGTAAAATGTAAGTATAATATAAAAGTTTCTCCCATATACCCCGATATGGGAAAATTATCACCTGCAGAATGTGCCCCTTCTGGATGTTTCTCGGAATAACTCTTTTGTTCCAGTAGTTAGCGCTTTATAAATTCATCCTTTGATTTTGCTTAATGAATTTATCATGATCTTTCTTCAAATGTATCAGGTTTACATATATGATTGAGGAGGGGCGAGTTACTTGTCTCCTGAGAAATTCAGTGAAGTACTGTTTTTGATGGTTTCAAGAATAAAGGAGGTTTTAACATTCTGAATCCCTGGTATCCCTGAAAGCTTATTATTAACAAAATCAGTGTAGCTGTTCATGTCTTTGACAACAACCTTGAGCAGGAAGTCCACTTCTCCGGTGAGCTGGTGGCACTCAAGTACTTCTTCCATCCCTGTGAGTCGATTGACAATATTTTCAAGCGAGGGCGTCTGGTGGTGGCTGACACAGACCATAACAATGGTCTGTATTTCAAAACCGGTCTGTTTTCGATCGAGTATCGCTACATACTTATCTATGACCCCCGATGATTCCAGGCGCCTGACGCGCTCAAGGACCGCAGGTGGTGATAAGCCAATCTCTTGCGCGAGCTTAGAGTTGGTAATACGCCCGTTATCTTGCAAAATGGTCAGGATTTTTTTGTCTGTATCGTCAATCATTATATGATAAAAATTAGGTTATATGTTGATGGTCATTATAAATAGTAGCTTTTTTTCTCTAAATACGAAAGATTTTTAGTGCCTTATGAATTCATTCCCGGCTTTTTGGGGATGAGTTAGGTGAAGGCACTTACACCCCTCAAGGGGGTACTGAACTGAGTCCCGGTCTCTCTTGCTGTTAGCCGGGGTTAGTGGTTGCTCAATAGGTAGCGGTCATCTTTTTTTCCAAAGTCTAATTTAATCTTTTTTTCCCTCATCCACATCCTTAACCTCTTCATCCGGAATATCAACATCATAGAGTTGCTTAGCTGCCAGGAGTAAAAAAGGAATGGTCATAACAGGCGCCGCAGTAGGGCCCATTTGAAAAAGATCCTGCAGGACCTGATTTGGTGGATTCAGACCGGGTAATAGGTACTTAAGTGTGCAGTAGGTAGCTATGGCACAAAGAATACTGACCCACCACGGAGTACGTCTTTTTGACTGATTTGTCTGCTCTTCTTCGACTATTGTGTCCTGTTGTTTTTCTTCATCCATTGTCATATATCGCCTTCGAGGACAAGCTCTACCATCTCACGAACCTGGGGGTTGGGGTCATTTCTTTTCTGTTCAACGGCTTTACGCGCCTTAGGACTATTGATTATTCCAAGTAGAGAAACAGCTTCTCCACGGTATAACGGCTCTTCAGCATCAAGAAGAGGGAGTAGGGAATCCAGTGCTGTTTCCAGTTCAGTCGGTTGAATTATTTTAAGCTCTTCAAAGAGTACGGCCATGCCCAGACGGACATTAAACCGTTGGTCTTTTAGAATGTCTCCACTCCATGAGTAATATCTCGGATCCTGACGAAACATTGCCACAATATTATCGATATGACCCATTTCAAGAAAATCAGCGATTACATTTTTTAATTCTTCATCGCTTACTTCATGATTTTTCTGCATTGAAGTTGTACCTTTGTGTTTGTTAATAAGGTGAAACTACAGTGCATCTTCTTTGCGCCCAAGGCAAGATAAAAAACAGTAATAGAAGGTTATTACACTTTACAGGTAGAAAAAAATGATCGAGATAAACTTTTCTTCTGACAGAAACCTCATAATTGATCATCTGGTTCTTGATTATAATGGGACCCTTGCCCTCGACGGGGAATTGATAGAAGGAGTTACAGAACGCTTACAACAACTGTCTCAAAAAATACAGCTCCATGTACTGACGGCAGATACCCACGGAACTGTGCGCCAAAAGGTAGAGGGGCTTGTTTGCTTAGTTCATGTCATTAGTGAAGGGCAGGAAGATGTTCAAAAAGCTTCGTATCTTGAAACTCTAGGTCCACATTGTGCTGCTATTGGCAACGGTAGAAATGATGGCATGATGCTTAGAGCAGCGTCCGTTGGTATTGCTGTGCTCCAGATAGAGGGGCTGTCACCCACAGCAATGCACGGTTGTGACGTTATGTGTAAGGATATAAATGACGCTCTTGATCTGTTGCTTACTCCTAAACGCTTAGTAGCCACCCTTCGAAATTAGGTTGTTTATCTCACTTTTTTAGTGGGAAATAAATGAACTGGTGTGCAAAATATTCCCATAAAAACTTCGGCTCATTGTAACATCATCAGACCAACCCATTGAAAACATGTGAGAAAAATTCTTATATGTGTCTGGCATACTCTCTGCACATTCTTTATTAGTAACGTGGGGGATGATTATTGCGAAAAATAAGGGGGGAATGCTATGAGTACCATTGTATGGAATCTGATTTTGCCGGTATTGATTATTTTATCAACGGCTACACCGGGTGCAGGGAAGTATTTTGTTGAGGATCCCATTGATGAGGTCGTTGAGTTGTCTGCCCTTGCTGGGGCAGGACCTTTTGTCACAGGGACTCTACTTGACCATTTACCCGATGGTGCACGCTCTGTAACCATTGAAAATACACAGTACTTTGTTTCAAGCGGTAACTGGTTTGTGGCGATTTTTGAGGGTGGAATCCATTATATGGTTGTCCTGGCTCCTGTATAAATCTGTTCCTCTTCAAGGTCCATTGCCACAAGTGTTGAGTAGTGGCCGTTTAACGAGACGAGTTCTTCATGGGTGCCGAGTTCTACAATGGTACCATGGTCCATTACCACGATCTTATCTGCACGTTTGATCGTTGAAAGTCGGTGGGCAATGACCAGGCTGGTTCTGCCGGTAAAACTATCAGTTATTGCTGATTCAAGGATATTTTCAGATTCAGTATCGATGGCTGCTGTCGCCTCATCTAAGATGAGAATTGCAGGGTTACGACATAGTACCCGGGCAAAGGCAAGCAGTTGTTTTTCACCTGTTGAAAGGCTGACACCTCCCTCCCCAATCATAGTATCAAGACCGTCAGACAATCTGCTACTGAACCTGTCTATTCCAGTCTGTAACAATATCTGTTCTACTGTTTCCCTGTTACACCCTGTGTCCATAACAATATTGGCAAATAGTGTGTCTTGAAGGATAAAGACATCTTGGAGAATTACGCCAACCATTTGACGAAGATCACTAAGAGCAAGATCACGGATATCATGGCCGTCTATGGTTATTTGTCCACTCTGGGGCTCGTAAAAGCGAAGGAGGAGATTGACAAGGGTTGTCTTTCCAGAACCGGTGGTACCAACAAGTGCTACTGTTTGGCCCGGTTGAAGAGAAAATGAAATATCTTGAAGTATTGGAGATTGTGGTTCATAGCTAAAGTGTATGTTGTTGAATTCCAGCAGGCCTTTTGGTGCTGTAATTTTTTTTGGTGCAGGGATTTCTTTAATGCCGCTTTTGGTGTCAAGTAACTGAAATATGCGTTCAGCTGAGGCCATGGCTGACTGCACAACAGAATATTTTTGGGACAGTTCCCTTAGCGGTTGGAAAAAGAGGCGCATATAGGAAATAAAGGCCACAAGTTCACCGAGCGTTAAGCGATCCCGAAGTATTTCTCCCCCTCCGTACCAGAGAATAATTGCCACTGCTGCAGAACTCATAAACTCTGTGAGCGGCATAAAAGCTCCAAAGAGTTTTATTTGTCTCAGGGTCTTTTGAAGATAACCTTCTGTCAGTTCCTCAAAGTTATTCTTACACTGTTGTTGTTTGTTGAAAATCTGAAGTATAGAAATGCCGGCAAGGGTTTCAGATAGATATGAATTCATCTGGGCCAGTTTTGTTCGGATCTCCCTAAATCTCTCCCGTGCAAGTTTTGCAAAAATTATGGTTATGGAAAGGGCAATTGGTACAAAGCATGCCATGATCGTGGCTAGCCTCGGGTTCATATAAAACAACAGGGCTAGGATACCTGCAAGGCGGAGAAGATCGTTAAAAAGAGTCACAATAACAGAGGTGAACATCTCGTTCATGTTCTGTATATCATTCGTCAGTCTGGTAACAAGTTTTCCTGTGGGATTACTGTTGAAAAAGGTGAGATCGAGGGACAAGGTATTACTGAAAAGACGTTGACGCACCGTGTGCATGACCGATTGACCAACCCATTCAAGGGTGAGTATCTGACTGAATGTGGCAAAAAAGACGATGATAATAATGACGCCATATTGCATGGTCGTTTGGCTAAGGCCTGCCAGACGCTGGTTTTGGGCCAGGTCAACTGCGGTTATGTAATTGTCGATTGCTGTCTGCACAAGATATGGTAGTGCAAGGGTACAGGCCGTTATTAAAAATGAAATGAGCACTGCCGCAATAAGACCTAGCTTATACGGTGCTGAAAAGCGAATGATTCGCTGCCACAGTCGAAAATCACTGAGAGATCCCTGCTGTCCCTTCTCGCTATAACCGTAATTTCTCATAGGACGGAAGACTCCAGGGAATCGTTGTTTTTCATCTGTTTTTCATGCATGATTTGATACAGGGGGCTTTTGCTGAGCAGGTATTCGTGGCTTCCCTGGAATTCAATCTCACCCTCTTTGAAGATGGTTATACGATCAGTCATGGAAAGTAGTTTAATGCGGTTAGAGACAATTATTACTGTTTTATTGGCAAGATGTTTTCTAATTCCGCTGAAGACATCGTGTTCTGTCGAGACGTCCACAGCGGATAGCCCGTCGTCAATAATGATTACAGGACGGTCACAAAGAAGAGCTCTTGCAAGGCTCAGTCGTTGGCGCTGTCCTCCTGAAAGTTTTACTCCCCGTTCACCAATAAGGGTGTCGTAGCCGTCCTTAAACTCAAGTATGTCTTTGTGGATGGCAGCATTTATTGCAGCCTGGGTGATCTCTTCACGCGAACTCAGAGGACTGCCAAGACCAATATTTGCGGCTATGGTGTCGGAAAAAAGAGTCGGTTCTTGACTAACATAACCAATATGGGAGCGGATATAGTCGATGGAAAGTGTATTCACATCGGTTCCAGAGAAATAGAGCATCCCATCATCTAGAGGATAGACCCGGGTGAGAATTTTGCAAAGTGTTGACTTTCCAGAGCCTGTTCTTCCAGTTATTCCGTACACGCCTGGAGGAAAATTAAGTGATACATTTGACAGTGCGGGGTGTAGGGATGAATTGTAACTAAAAGAGAGATTTTTTAGAGAAAAATCAACAGTTTTAAGGCTTGGTGTGCTTTCAGAGTTAGGACGATCAATTAGGTCAGGTGTGGCCTTTAAAATATGCTGAATCCTACCAAGTGATGTGAGGCCGCGCTGGGCAAGGTTGGCAACCCAGCCGATGGCCATCATTGGCCAGATTAACATATACAGATAGGTGATAAAGGCTACAAAATCGCCAAGGCTGATTGTGGAGGAGATGACAAGTCGTCCACCAAAAAAGAGAATCATGAGCATGCCGCAGCTACCAACCAGGCTTGCAAGGGGAGTGATCAATCCCTGGATTTTTGCAACATTGATATTGGCTTTTGCGTAATTTCTACCAAGCACATTAAAGCGTGATTCCTGAAAATTTTCCATTGTGTAGGCTTTGATGAGGTCAATGGAAAGCAGTGTGGAGCGTGAGAACTCTGTCATACTGGAAAACTGTTCCTGCACAGTTGCAAAACGTTTATGCAGTTTGCCAGAGAGAATTCGAGTGGATATTGCTAGAATCGGCATGGGGAGAAGAGCAAGTCCCGTGAGCGCAGGGTCAATAGCCAACATGAAGCCGATGGCTGCAATACTCATAACAAGGGCATCTACTGCGGCAACCAGGCCCATGCCGCAAGCCATCTGTACTGAGGAAAGATCATTGCCAAGGTGGGCCATGAGGTCGCCGGTTGAGTGCTTTTCAAAAAACTGGGCGTCCATTTTGATAATGTGATTAAAAAGCCGGTTACGGATAGCTCGTTCTAGTAACCTGGAAAAACCTATAATAAGGTAGCGCCAGGAGAAACGAAGTAGAATAACGAGTATCGCTATGCCAAGTATAATAAGGCCGATCTGGAGCAGGTTCCCCTGATCAATAGTTTGCTCTGACAGACCATCCACAGCACGTTTTATCAGCCTTGGAATAGTGAGCTGCAGGAGGTCGACCAGTAAAAGGGCTGCAAAGCCTATAAGAAGTCGGTAGCGATGCGCCTTGAAAAGAGGGCCGAGTAAGGCTTTAAGCTCACTTGCCGTTATCTTTTTAGAACTATCCTTTTCTTTCTTGGATGAAAGTCGGGTTTTCAAATGATGGTCCGTAGAAGTTGTTAAGAGAAAAGAAATTATATCGTTAAGCTAAAGAAGATAAGTAAAAGCTGGCAGGATGTCACTGTGATTTTTGTTAAAGAGATTACTTCCCTTAGAAAAAGAGGGGTGATTGAGCATAAAAAAGGCCCTGTTTTACAAGGAAAGTAAAACAGAGCCAAAGTGAGGTCGCTAGTTTGTTTCTTAAACCTGGCTGCGAAGCTGAGGGGAGAAAATTGGCAGAAACCATTTTGATTGTTTCTTTCGCTCACCTGGCAACGGTACGACAGTGACAGGCACCTTAGATCGCTTCATGACCCTTTTCGAGAGGGTTGTTGTGAAGTTAAAATATGGTTTTTCATGGGCTCCCATGACGATGAGATCACAATCCTCGGTAACAGATGCTTTAAGTATCTGCTCTTCAATGTTACCGTATACAACCTTGTCGGTTATAGAGAGTCCTAGCTGGTCAGGACAGAGGCCATCTTCTAAACCAAGTTGCTGACGGATAAAACTCTGACGATTTCTACGTGCCATTTCATCTAGGGCTTTTTGGGTTTCCCGTTGACGAATTTCCTGTTGCATCTCTTTTGTTAAATAGGTCTTGATGGTCAGGTATGCATCATCAGAATATTTATCAATGACGTTTAAACAGATGATGTCAGCATCAAACTGCTGAGCAAGGTAGAGTACATACTGATACACTTTTGGAGCTGATTGAGTTAAGTCAGTCGCATACAGTATTCTGCGTATATGATTTTTGTTTTCGGACATTTTTGGCACGCTATGATGAGTTATGTTCTGATTCATGATGGATCCTCACTTAAAGTAAATTAACTACAGTATTCTATGTGTAATTTACTTTGCAGAAGTCGTGCCAGGATAATAAAGTGTTTAATTGCAGATGGTTGTGTTGGATTTGTCCCGGCTGTCGAAATGCTGTCATGCGAATATGCGACTTGTGATGCAATTATGCATATCGGGGTCGGGTTGCGAAATGAACTGGTTAGAGTTTTCTCGAAAGAGTGGACTGGTGTACTCCTAATATTTTTGCGGCTTCGGCCTGGTTGCCGCATTGCTGTATGGTTTTCTTAATTATGTCCTGTTCAAATTGTGATACCTGTTCATTCAGGGTGCCTGCGTATTGTGATCTTATCTGGGGTGTATCATCTTCTTTAGTTGTGGCCCATTCCTGAACATGGGACGCATTAATTTCACCACCTCCGGTAACAATTAAAAGTCTCTGAATAAGCAGAGATAGTTCCCGCACATTACCTAAGAGTGGTAGTCGTTCCAACGTGTTAAGGGCCGTATGAGATAGTGTGGCTGTTAAGCCGAAGCGGGTGGAATATTGTTCTAAAAAAAAACGGGCGAGGACTGAAATTTCTTCTCTGCGTTCACGTAAGGGGGGTAATTGGATGGGCATACCATTGAGGCGATAATAGAGGTCATTTCTAAATAACTTATTTTCCATCATTGTTTCTAAACAATTATTTGTCGCGGCTATCACGGTGCAGTCAACATTAATTGGTACTGTCCCACCAACTGGATAGATCTGCTTTGTTTCAAGAAATTGTAATAGTTTCACCTGCAGTATATATGGGAGTTCACTGATTTCATCAAGAAACAGGGTTCCTCCGTCGGCTGCAAGAATTCGCCCTTTTTTTCCTGCTGCGGTTGCTCCGGTAAATGCACCTTTGGTATGGCCAAATAGTTCAGATTCGACAAGCTGGTCAGGTATCGCTCCACAGTTTATGGCGACAAATGGCCCTTCTCTTCTTGACGATCGGTCGTGAATAAAACGGGCAAACATGGTTTTGCCGACTCCGGATTCACCGGTTAGCAGTACTGGGATAGGAAACTTCGCAACCTGGAGAGCCAGGTTAAGCTTACTCTTCATTGCATTGCTTTTTACAACAATGCCGTTAAGGGTATATTGTCCTGTCTCTGCATCTAAGTGCTCGTCCTTTGTGTCGGCATTAATAGTTAATTCAACAGACTTACTGGAGTCTTTTTCCAGAAGGGATTGTAGGGACATGTCCCGATCGTTAAAAAGAACATAACGGATTTCTCCATTGTCACCAAAAATTGGTGTTCCGGTGGAAAGAATAGACTTTCCTTTTTGGGTAGTCTGGACAACGGACATCGTTTTTCTCTTCTGTATGACACGCTGAAACAGGTTAGGAGACCATGCTCCCTGCTTCACAAGTTCTAATACATTACATCCAAGGACCTCTGAGACTGGTATCTGAAATATTTTACTATAGGTGGCGTTCAGTGCGACAACACGACCGGTGGAATCAGTGAGGAGCACACCGTCGGTACCATACTGTAATAATAACTTGGCAAACTCGGTGATATCAATACTGGGGAGTATATGTTGAAGCGGCATTGGTGAGGTCCAGAAAAGAGATTAGGCTAATTGAATACTAGATAATGCAAAAGAACACTTTTTTTCGCAGTTAGTCAATTGGGAGTGTGTTTTTCATTGTTTTTCATTCATCTCTGTCTATTAATAGATTGTTTGTTTCATACTGTATCAGATTTGACAACTCGTACGCAAATGAAACAGTTCTGTAGCTTATATTTCGGTTTTGTTTAACCTGTTAATAATATATTGAAATATTGATAAAATGACTTGTGCTTATATCGAAAATGTCTATGGGTGTAAATAGATTAACTGGGAAACTTAATGGGCTGTGTGTAATATATTTGGAGAAACGTATCCTGTGCATATAGAAACATATTCTGATGTTTATAGTAGTTGGATTAGTTGTAATGGATTAATATAATATGATTGTGAGAAATAAGTAGACAAGTAAGAGAAAGGGATTAATTGTAAGGTGAAAATTTCGTTACATACAATATTATTAACCCATAAAAAGGAATTTCCATGAATGAATTTACTGCTGTTCTTTGTCATGCAAGACGATTTAAAAGTGCTGTTAAAGAATTAACTGTAGAACAGTTGGAAGAAGTTAAACAGAAGCTGGATAAAATAATTATAGATCGTGCTAAGGAACTTGAAGAGCAAAAGAAAGAAAATGCAGAACGGTTAGAGAAAATTAAAAAAATTCAGGAAATGCTAGTAGCTGATGGAATTGCAGTCGAAGAATTGCAGGCAATTCCAGCTAAAAAAACAGCAAAGCGTGCTCCGCGTGAACCGAAATATGAGATAAAAAATGATGCGGGCGAACGTGTGACCTGGACAGGGCAAGGCCGTATGCCGAATGTGTTTAAGGCTCAGGTGGAAAAAGGGAAAAAAATGAAGGAATTTCTAATAAAAGCGTGATTGTTTCCGTTGTTTGATTAATTCCTCCTGGAAAATTGTAACGAAAAAACAATAACCGGAGGTATTAGGGAATGGTTTGCGGCATCAAGGGAGCTTTCCCGATGTATCTCCTGTTTGCATCGGTTAATAGTGTAAGTTTTATAAAGTATTGTTGGTCGGTAGGCCAACAATACTTTTTTTGTTTATGGCCTGTTATCATTCCTGGACTAGCTGAGTTCTTTAATCGAGTAATTGATTGTATTTAAATAGAAAACTCAATGTTGTGTTGGAATATTCTGTTATTCTAGACTGAAAAAATATACTATTTTTGCCTTGTAACTATGGTATGTTACTTTCAGTTAATTGAAATTCATTCTTAACTCTATTTGAGGTTATCTGGTGAAACGGAGAAAATTTCTACAATTTCTTGGCGGGAGCTCCGCCTGCCTTTCACTTCTACCTGTTTTTACACATTCGTCATTTGCTTCAGTCCTGAAGTCTCCCGTTGTAACAAACCGTCTACGGCCGCCTGGCGCAGTTCCTGAAGAAATATTTCCCGCAAAATGTATTCGATGTGGTCGTTGCGTGGAAGTCTGCCCTTATCGTTCAATCACCATGTTGGATATTCGTTCAGGTGTCCATGCAGGGACTCCACTAATTGAGGCAGAAAAAATTCCCTGTTACCTCTGTATGAAGTGTGTTGATGTGTGCCCAACAGGAAGTCTGAAGAGAATTAAGCAGACTGAAACGAGAATGGGATGTGCGGTGATCAACAAGTTCGTATGCGCAGCATGGGAGGGAAAGACCATGTGTCGAACCTGCTATGATAAATGTCCTTTTCCAGAAAAAGCAATCAGGCTTGATCAGTTACGGCCAGTCATTGATAAGGATGCTTGTACAGGTTGCGGTCTTTGTACCCATGCCTGTCCTGTGACTACAGTAGATGGGAAAAAAGCAGTTAATATTGAGCCGCTCTATGCAAAAGAAAAGGTGACTCAATGATTGGTGTAGGAAATAAAAAGCTGGGCCTACAGAAAAGTCAGCCCGGAAAAAGAACGTATTATGGGCGGTATCGATTTTTTATTTTATCGTTGGCCTTTCTTGTTATTTTAATTAACCCTTTTGTTAACTATTATCTGCATCAAAATTTTATTCAAGGATGGTATCAATCTCTTGGAATAGGCAAACTCTGGTTCGTATCTCCACTTGAAGGGTTAGAAAGTCTGCTCATAAGTAAGGCTTTTTACCTCCCTTCTATAGCAGGAATGGTTATACCAGTTTTACTTGCCCTGTTTCTTGGTAGGGTATTTTGTTCCTGGCTCTGTCCAGTAACTTTTATATTAGAAATATTTGATCGAGTTCGAAAAGTTTTTACAGGAAAGAAGTATATTAATAATGGTCTTCTCGTCGCCAAGAAGGTGTTGTGGTTTACTCTTATTGCAGAACTTCTGCTGAGTATGATTTTAGGTGCTCCTGTTTTTGTTTTTCTCTCTCCGCCAGGGCTTGTTGGACGGGAGATTATGATGATGGTCTATTTTAAGACATTTGCTTTTGAGGGGGGTATTTTGCTGCTCATCTTATTTTTAGAGCTTCTTACCCGTAGATTTTTTTGTAGAAGTTTTTGTCCGTTGGGGGCTCTGCTTGCTTTTATCGGTAGGAAAAGAAGTCTTCAGGTGACAATCGATACGTCAAATTGTGTCAATTGTGGTATCTGCGAGCGGGTCTGCCCAATGGGTCTTGATCCCCAGCAGGGAGAGGGGGGAAGTAGCTATTGTTGGAACTGCGGCGAGTGTTTGGACAGCTGTCATTTTGACGCCCTGCACTATAGCTGGAAGGAAAAGTAAAAGAAGAGCACACGAGTGTCTGATATGCTCATTTTTCCCAACTCTTCTTTTGTCTGTTTCCGTAGGTATCGTATCAACTCAAATGCAGCCCCATCTCCCAAAACCCTATCTCAAGGGTTGTGGCTTGTTTAAATGTTTTTTGGAGGCTTTGCAGGCGGTCATTACCCATTCGTGAGGCAGCAAGTTTGTCTAGATGAGCAATTGCACCTCGTGAAATCCCCTGGTATTCATCTCCAGCATACATTTCTATCCAGTCTCTATATGGATTACCATTAAGTTTTGTGGCCGGATCTTCCATTAAACGTTTACAGATGACTGCATAGCCTATAACACATGGGGCAAGAGCCACATGGAGATCGAGAATATCTCCTGCAAGGCCGCGCTCAAGTACGTAACGGGTATAGGCCATGTTCGCGTTTGATTCGTCGATCTTTTCCAACTCGTCCTCGGTAATGTTCCACTGTGCACAGTAGGAAACATGGAGATCCATTTCAAAATTGAGATGTGCATTAAGCGTTGTTGCAGCCGCACGCATGTCAGCCAGTGTCTCTGATTTATATACGGCAAGGGCCCATGCCCGTGAAAAATGTATGAGAAAAAGATAGTCCTGCATCAGGTAGTGACGAAAACATTTTTCCTCAAGAGTGCCAGCCCCGATACGTTTGACAAATTCATGGTTGCAGTAGGCTTGCCATTCCTTTTCGCAACCGGAACTGAGTTGATCAAAAAGAGTTGGTGTTAAGGGCTGGTTGTCGTTGTCAGTCATATTTATGTCCTGCATGGTTGAGTTCAAATAATGAAAAATGGCCAAATACTATACCCCTCTTTTGTTTCTCTGAACAGGTATTATAGTAGTCAGGTATCTCTATAATACTGAGGCTCTATTGCAAAGGATTGACTAATGACGACAAAGATTATTGAAGCGGATAACATCTCAAAACATTTTACTCCTGGGGGCCAACGTGTTCAGATCTTAGATAACATCAGTCTTGCGGTTGATGCCGGAGAGTTTGTCGTGGTGGCGGGGAGTAGTGGGAGTGGTAAGTCTACTCTTTTAAGCGTGCTATCGGGGCTTGATAAGCCTGACGATGGACGGGTTCAACTGGCATCTGTTGATATCACACCCCTTTCTGAGGATGAGCTCGCTCCCATTCGAAATGAGTTGATCGGTTTTGTTTTTCAGTCCTTTCACCTCATTCCATCACTGACAGCCATCGAGAATATTCAATTTCCAGCGGAACTTAAAAAAGATAGTCTTGCCAGGGAAAAAGCAAGAGACCTCCTTAATACGGTGGGGATGAGCCACCGTGCCGGGAACTATCCGTCGCAGATGTCAGGTGGTGAACAGCAGCGCGTTGCCATCTGCCGGGCCCTGATTAATGAACCTGAGATTGTTTTTGCCGACGAGCCCACTGGAAATCTCGACTCAGAAAATAGCGAAGGGATTATTGATCTTTTGTACAGCTTACATATGGAATCAAAGACGACCCTGGTCATCGCAACACACAGTCACTCCCTTGCTGCCCGGGCTGGGCGGATTATCCGTCTCAATGATGGACGTATTGAAGAAGGGCGGGGTATGTGATGAATTTTCGCTTCATTCTCTCTGAAATATCCCATAGCCGCGGACAGGGCCTGATCTTTGTGGTCTGTGTTGCCTTGTCCCTTGTGAGTTTGGTGGCGATAAATAGTTTTCACCGTAATGTGAATCAGTCACTTATGGCTGATGCCCGTAAATTACACGGTGGTGATGTTATCATTCGCTCCCATCATCCCCTCGCTCAAGGAATCGTCACTAAGCTGGGGGAGTTGAAAGATCTTAAGGATGTTGACGTCAGCAGGAGTTGGGAATTCTATTCGGTTGCGCGGTCTGCCACCAAGGAAAAGACGGTGCTAGCAAATATCAAGGCAGTGGATGAATACTATCCTCTGTATGGGGCTGTACGTCTTGCATCCGAAAACAATTTTCAAGATGTACTGCAACAGGGCAGGGCTGTGGTTGCGTCTTCTTTGCTCGCAAGACTTGAGGTAGCGGTTGGAGAAAAGATTCAGGTTGGTTCTATATCGCTTACAATTGCAGATGTAATTGAGTCAGAGTCCCAGAGACCAGTCAATTTCTTTGATTTTGGTCCGCGTATTTTTGTCTCTTCGTCAGACTTGGAAGCGATGGATCTCTTAAAAGCTGGAAGCAGGGCACATTATGAGGCTCTTATTAAAATGGATGGCGAGAGTGATCCCGATCTTTTGGCAAAGAGCTTTGAACAACTTGCAACGCCGGGGCAGGAAAATGTTTCTACCTATGTAAGTGCCCCCTCCCGTGTAAAACGTTTTTTTGATAACCTACTGTTTTTTCTCTCTCTTATTTCCGTTTTCACCATGCTTTTGGCAGGCATTGGGATGCAGAGCTCACTGGCTGCACTTTTACGCCATAAAGAAAAGAGTCTGGCGGTCATCAGAGCCCTTGGCGCAAGTTCCTCATTTCTCTTTAAACACTATATCGTTCTTGTGCTTACTCTGAGCCTTGTGGGGTGTGGAGTTGGTATCTTTGGGGCGTATATTCTGCAACAGAATTTCACTACAATTTTTGCGGGACTGCTACCGGATAATATACAGCTTGGATTATCGCCAATAGATATTGTTGAAGGGACCTTACTTGGGCTGGCTGTGGTTGCCTTCTTTTCATTTTTTCCCCTGCGCTCTCTCTCTTTGGTAAAGCCGGTTGCGGTGTTACGAAAGGAAACGGAGGCTGAATATTCCAAATCAACCTATATCTTCTTTCTTTGTGGCGTCTTTCTTTTTACAGGGCTTATCATCAGGCAACTCGATGATGTTAAGATTGGACTCTATTTTGTGGCGGGAATCTTCTCTCTGGTGGCCGTGACAACATTGCTGGTTGTTCTGTTATTGTTTTTTATGGGGCGGATATCATCGGGAACGCTTTCGTCCCGTCAGGCGCTGAGAAGTCTGTTGCGACCTGGGAATGCTGCAAAAACAATCATTGTGACCCTTAGCTCCGCTCTGACCCTGCTTCTCACCATAGGCCTTGTTCAAAATAATCTTCGATCTACCTATATTGCCTCCTACCCTGACGATGCGCCGAATCTTTTTTGTATAGATATTCAAAAAAACCAAAAAGATGGTTTTGTGGAGTTGCTAGGAGAAGGTGGAGCTGAGTTGTTTCCTGTAATTCGAGCACGACTCCTTGCTATAAATGGTGAAAAGGTCGTGCGGGAACAGGAGTTGGAAAAAAGGGGTGATAGTCTTGCCCGGGAATTCAATTTGACCTATCGGGATAGTTTACTTGAGGATGAGGTCCTCTTAGAAGGCGATTCTCTTTTAGGTACAGGAGTTGTTGAGCCGGGACTTGTTCCTGTTTCTCTTCTTGATTCCGTTGCAGAAATGGGCAATATGGGCATGGGCGACATCCTCACCTTTAATGTACAAGGCTTAACATTGAAGGCCCAAGTGGTGTCGGTGAGAAGTCGTACTAAATCGATGCTGTATCCCTTCTTTTATTATGTTTTTTCAGAGAAAGACCTTGGTCCTGCTCCCCAGACTTTTTTTGCGGCATTGACAATTCCATCTGCTGAAATTGGTCAGGTTGAAAATAGAGTTGTTGCAAAGTACCCAAATATTTCTACGATAAATGTTGCTGAGACAGCCAAAGAACTCGGGAAGATAATGGAAAAACTTTCTTCTGTGATCACCTTCTTTTCACTGTTTTCTATTGTTGCAGGTCTTCTCATTCTTGTTAGTTCAATTCTCGCCACCCGTCTTGCGCGGATACAAGAGGCGGTATTTTATAAGATTCTGGGCGCAAACTCCTTTTTTGTATGGCGGGTATTCGCCATAGAAAACCTCATCCTTGCTCTTGTGAGCGGGGGATGCGCCTTCCTTATTTCGCAGATTGCCAGTTGGACGCTTTGTAACTTCGCCTTTGATATCAAACACAGTCCGGATCTCATGTTCTGCTTACTGTTACTTGGATCAGCAACTGTTATTGTGGTTTCAACGGGACTTGTATCATCATTATCAATTATTAGAAAAAAGCCAGGCCAGTTCCTTTCAAAAAAGAGTGTAGAGTAATGATGCGAAATCTAGTGTCAGTTTTTATCGTGATGGCATGTATGTTGTTTGGTTGTATTGGGGAGCCAGAGAAAGCCATTGCCCGAAATGTAGAACAAACAGAGGAAATACCTGTGAAGACGATTGTTGCCTTAGGAGATAGTTTGACTGCCGGTTTTGGCGTAGACCTGAGTGAGAGTTATCCCTCTCTTCTTGAAACAAAACTTAAGGCCAATGGCTATGATTATAGGGTGATTAATGCAGGCGTCAGCGGTGAGACCAGCAGTGGGACTCTTGCAAGGCTTGAATGGATTCTTACCCAAAAACCAGACATTGTGATCGTTGAGACTGGAGCAAACGATGGTTTGCGTGGTGTTACAACGGACCTGCTTGAAGAGAACCTTAGACAAATTGTCACAATTCTTCAGGAAAGAAATGTTGCCGTCCTTGTTGCGGGAATGCAGATGGTGTGGAATCTTGGACCTGAGTACGTGGCCGAGTTTAATGCGACCTATCCTCAAATAGCCAGGGAAAAGGGTGTGGAGTTGATGCCTTTTTTCCTTGAAGATGTGGCCACGAGGTCAAATCTGAATCAGGGTGACGGTATACACCCCAATGCAGAAGGGTATAAGGTGATTGTTGAGAATATCTATCCTTATGTTATTCGCGTTATTGAATCGGTAAATTCGTGATGGATGATAAGAAAAAAGTGTTTTCAGAGGCAGCCAATGAAATCATACTGGAGTCGATTTCTGACGGTGTGTTTACAGTGGATCATAACTGGCGGATAATGAGTTTCAACCGTGCCGCGGAAAACATTACAGGGACACCACGAGAAGAGGCCATAGGGCGATTCTGTTGGGAGGTCTTCCGTTCTAATATGTGTGAGGGGGATTGTGCACTCAAAAGAACGATGAAGGAGAATAAATCATTTGTCTCCACTTCCACTTATATAATCAATAACAAGCAGCAGCGTGTGCCCATCGGAGTTTCTACTTCCCCTTTGCAAAATGATAAGGGTGAGGTCTTAGGAGGTGTGGAAACCTTCAGAGATCACTCACTGGTGGAAGAGTTGCGGCGTGAAATTACTGCCAGTTATGTCCTTGGGGATATGGTGAGCAGGAGTGCCTCCATGCGGCAGATTTTTAACATTCTTCCCCAGGTCGCAGAAAGTGATTCAACGGTCCTTATTGAAGGGGAGACCGGAACAGGAAAGGGGGTTCTTGCGTCCACAATCCATAGTCATTCCGGGAGAAAAGATGAACCCTTTATAGCGATTAACTGCGGTGCTCTGCCCGACTCTCTGCTGGAATCAGAGCTTTTTGGCTATAAAGCGGGGGCTTTTACCGGGGCTGACAAAGATAAGCCAGGTCTTTTTGAAGCAGCTGGAAAGGGGACTATTTTTCTCGATGAGATTGGTGATACCAGCCCCGCGTTCCAGGTTCGTCTGCTGCGGGTGCTTGAGGAAAAAGAGTTTCAGCCACTTGGCAGTGTTGAAAAATGTACGACAGATACCAGGATTATTGCGGCAACCAATCTTGATCTTGAGGAGAAGGTTTCAGAGGGTAGTTTTAGACGTGATCTGTTTTACCGCATTAATATTGTTCGCTTCAAGCTTCCTGCGCTTAGAGAGAGAAAAGAGGACCTGCCGCTTCTGGTTGAGCATTTTATCAAGAAACTCAATCGTATTAAAGGTCGTTGTATTACCCAGCTTAATCAGGAGGCAATGGCACTGCTTCTTGCCCATGAGTTTCCAGGAAATATCCGGGAGCTTGAAAATATAATAGAGCATGGATTTGTGCTTTGTCAGGAAGGTGAAATAGATAAAAAACATCTTCCAACATACCTGGGTAATCAATCAGGAAAAACTGTACCGGTGCCTGGCCCAGAGATGGTTCCAAATCTGCAAAGAGCTGAAGTGGACATCATCCTTGAGAGTCTCAGGCGGTGTGACTACAACCGCCTGGCCGCAGCCAAAGAACTCGGTATGCACAAGAGCACTCTTTTTCGAAAACTCAAAAAATACGGTATTGAACTTCCCGACCGCGACGGCAGGAGTCGCAAAGGCTAAGTCGAAAGTTACAATGCTATTTGTACTACTGTCGGCGAACAATATAGTTTGACCATTTTGCTCTTTCTTTGATGGTCAATTAATGCCGTGCTATCTTGCAGGTTGTCTAACGGTATTTCCTGGATATAGTGCTCTATATGTTTGATACTAGGGAATGTTTCACACAACAACTTTAGACACAGGTTAAGAAAGCATGAATATCACATCTTTTTATATAGCACTCGTTGCGCTGTTTATTTTCTCAGGATGTAGCAACAACAGTATTGACCCAGAGTTGGCAGGAAGTTGGGCATTTGAAAATCCATCGAACAAGATTAAATCGCTAACGTTTAAAGGTGATCTTTTGGGTCTAAACGGGAACACACTAGATATTAAGGGCGGAGAGTATAAGTTAAAGTTTTCCTATACCGTTGATACCAGCGATGTACCATATAAGCTGTACACAATTATTTATGCCCTAAATAGCAAATTAAAGACCCCATACGCTATTTATAAAATCAATGGTAATAAAATGACCTTATGCTATGCAGAGGAAAAGCAAAAGGTTTTGTATGGTAAACCAGTTGGTAAGCCTAAGGAGGAATTCCCTGAGTATTTCACTAAAAAATGTGTAAATTTGAAAAAGATTTAATCCTAATGAGGTAGCCAAGATTTTCCCTTATTTGTGTTATCAGCTTTGATTCTAAGTCATGACTTCAGGGTCTATCATCCATACGATTGCAGCATCTGTTGGTATCTCAGCCGTTGTTGCCTCATCTGCACTGCTCTTTTCATTAATAAAATGGATAGGTGCTGGTTATTTTTTTATTTGGGTGCAATGTTACTTTATAGAAATGAAAATGACCTAGTTTCTCAACTTGAGGTTAAAGAAGCAATTATCTCAAACTCCTTTTAAATTTACCAGCAAGGTCTTCTAACAAACATATTGAACCCTAAGGTTGCTTTTCTTTTTGACATTTCTTCCTCAGTTTGTTGACCCTAGAGGTGAATATCAGATTTCCTCGTATTTAATTCTTGGAGCAATATTTATTTTTACAGGAACAATATGGTGCTTAGGATTGGCCTATTTTTCTTCACTTAGCTTTCAAAATCTTCGCTCAAATCCAAAGATAAAAGTTTTGTTAAATAAGGTGATAGGAACAATTTTCATGGGTATGGGGATAAAACTCATAAAGGAAAACACCTGAAACTGTATCTACAAAGCTGATTCCAGGAGAACAGAAAGTATAGCTCGAATAATAGTGTTGATACTTTCCAATTTTGATCAAACTATATTGTAACTGATAAAAGTTTATTGGCCTCCGACAACTACCCTCCCCCATCTTGAATTAAGGTATAGATCTTTATGTTGAATCACTTTCTTCATGTTTACAAGGGGGCTTGATTCAGGCCTTAGAAATCAGTTCCATCTTTCTCACCACTTTTACTTCATTCCATAGATAGACAGTAGGGTCGCAGGGTTGCACAGTCGCAATCTATGAGTGCTGTGTGCGACTCTGTATTCTTGTACGGTTGCGATAATGCGACTGTGTCTTTTTGGCCTCATTCCTGAAATAATCAAATAATTCAGCATGTTGTCTATTTTCTAATTTTTGGTCCTTTCCTTGCATATGTTAATAATAGAAAAGGAGAGGAGTCTTGCTTATGAAAATTGCCATTACAGTATGGGGCAACCGTATTTCACCTGTGTTCGATGCTGCAAGTACTCTGCTATTCGTGGAGCTGGGGGATACTGAACCCCTTGGTCGTGAGTTGAAATTGTTTCAGCCCGGACTGCATGAGAGCTTTATTACTCTACTTGTTGAAAATGAGGTTGAGCTTCTGGTTTGTGGAGCCATGTGTGAGAACGCTGTTAACAGGGTAGAGGCTGCAGGTGTAGAGGTCATATCATTTTTGACTGGAGAAGTTGACGTGTTCATTGATGGTTATCTGGAAGGAGCTGACTTTGCAAACTTTGTCATGCCAGGATGCCGTAATGGACGATGTTGTCGCGGTAAATTTAGAAGGGAAAAAGAGCAACAGTAGAGCTGGCATGTGAGAACAATATTTTCTGCCAGCTATGAAATGAACCAACACAATTTCTGTCATTACGGCAGGAGTTTTGGAATAAGACACTAGCCCCGATAAGAAGGAAGTAAGTCGGGATAAGTGTCTTCACGAAATTCAATCTTAAAAAACAAGAACGAATTTCTAAGACACTAGCCCCGATAAAAAGGAAATAAGTCGGGATAAGTGTCTTCACGAAATTCAATCTTAAAAAACAAGAACGAATTTCTAAGACACTAACCCCGATAAAAAGGAAATAAGTCGGGATAAGTGTTTACACGAAATTCAATCTTAAAAACCAAGAACGAATTTCTAAGACACTAACCTTCAGAGGAGGAAATATTATGCCAGGATTAAACAAACAGGGACCTGAGGGAAACGGACCAATGAGTGGAAGACAACAGGGAATGTGCAGGCGAACTGATGAGCTCTCTTTGAGGGGTAGAAAAGATGGTCAGGGGAGGGGGATGGGCGGCCGCTGTCGCGGTTCTTTTCCAGATATTGCGGGAGGACAGGGGCAGATGAAGCAGTCCACTGCTAATGAAGAATTGCAGGCGAAGACGGATGAACTGTCAGCACTAAAATCTGAATATAAAAAGACTCAAACGATGCTTGAAACCCTCATGCAGAAAATTGATGCGATGGAAGGGAAAAAAGATCCAGCTGATAATGCGTAAAGGGAACTGAGATGTCCTGCTAGGTCGCCTGTGAAGATTGTTGAGATTGTATAATAACTGATAATTCAAAACTGGAGAAAATGATGACGCGTATATTTTTTGTTACCGGAGAGCCCGGGGAATTCGATGGATTTATGAAAGGCTTGCCCAGTGATTGGAACAATAGTCTAGGCACCTGTAGTACGCAGGAGTTTGGTTTAAGCATCGTTAAAAATAATCAGGTTGATGTGGTTGTTGTGGGATCTAAGCTGACAGATTGTGAGAGTCTTGAGTTCGCGAAGACCCTAATGAAAAAGCACCCTCTTGTTAACTGTGCCATGGTGAGTGATTTGGACCCTCACGCCTTCCATGAGGCAACAGAAGGTTACGGGATTTTTATGCAGATCCCTGTAAGCCCTGATGAAGAGGATGCGTTGAAGATGGTTGAATTGTATCAATCAATAACAGGACTCATGAACGCGTAAGTACTGGAGATTTATTGTAATGATCATAAGTATTGCAAGCGGTAAAGGGGGGACAGGGAAAACTACGGTGGCGACAAATCTTGCCCTGTCTCTCCATGGTGACGTAAACCTTCTTGATTGTGATGTGGAAGAGCCTAATGCTCATCTGTTTTTAAAACCACAAATTGAGAAAGTGGAGCCGGTTAGCACCTTCATTCCGGAGATTGATACGACAAAGTGTACTCTTTGTAGAAAGTGTACAGATATTTGTCGTTTCTCGGCACTTGCTATTGCCGGTAAGTCACTACTGGTGTTCCCAGAACTGTGTCACAGCTGTGAGGGGTGTCTTGAAGTGTGTGAGGAGGGTGCCATTATTGCGTCTTCGCGGGAACTTGGGGTGATGGAATCAGGGCATTTTGGAGAGGTTGGCTTTTATGCTGGGCGTATGCGGGTGGGTGAGGCAATGTCCCCACCGCTTATTAAGCAGGTACGCACGGTTGAAAACGATCGGGACATTACAATCATCGATGCTCCTCCCGGAACATCCTGTCCGGTAATATCAGCGATGAAAGGAAGTGACTTTGTGCTGATGGTGACAGAGCCAACACCATTTGGTTTGCATGATCTTAAACTTGCGGTGGAAGCTGTGAAGGTCTTAGGGATTCCAAGCGGGCTCGTTATTAATCGGTCGGACTTGGGAGACGATTCTGTTGTCAGGTATGCTGCAGAGGAAAACATTCCGGTGTTGCTCGAAATACCTTTTGACCGAAAGATTGCTGAGGCCTACTCAAAAGGCGTTCCCATGGTTGTAGAATTCCCAGAATGGGCCACAAAATTTCGAGACTTATATGAAAATATTGAGCAACACAGCCGTGGCATAAAGGAGGCGCAATGCTGAAAGAACTTGTAATCGTCAGTGGTAAGGGGGGAACGGGTAAAACCAGTGTGACTGCCGCCTTTGCAGCCCTAGCTGAAAATAGTGTCCTCTGTGATGCCGACGTCGATGCGGCTGATCTTCACTTGTTAATGGCCCCTGTCGTCAGAAAGACAACAGCTTTTATGGGAGGCTCGCTTGCCTCTATTCGCGAGAATGATTGTGTGGAGTGTGGCCGCTGTCTTGAACTCTGTAAGTTTGGTGCAGTTTCATCTGACTTTAAGATAGACCCTCTTAGTTGTGAGGGATGTGGGGTTTGTGTCGATCTCTGTCCCGAGGGTGCGATTGACTTTCCGGTTCAGCAGTGTGGTGAATGGTATCAGTCTGACACCCGTTTTGGGCCAATGGTCCATGCCCGTTTAGGGATTGCAGAAGAAAACTCCGGAAAACTTGTGAGTCTTGTCCGCCAGGAGGCCAGAAAACTTGCCGAATTAAAAGAATGCGAGATGATCGTAACCGATGGTCCCCCAGGAATTGGTTGTCCCGTTATTGCGGCGATTGGTGGTGCGACAGCTCTCGTTATTGTCGTAGAACCAACGGTCTCTGGATTGCACGACATGCAGCGCGTAGCAGAACTTGCTGTTCATTTTAGAGTGCCGGGCCTGGTTGTGGTCAATAAATTTGATCTCAATCCTGATATGACAGAGGAAATAGAGCGTTTTGCAACAGAGCACAATATGCAGCTTGTTGGTCGAGTACCATTTGATCCAATATTTGTTAAAGCAATGATTCAGGGAAAAAGTGTTCTTGAATATGCTCCTGAATCAGAAGCGGCAATAGCTCTTCTTGATGTGTGGAGACGTATTGAGAATTCTTCGTCTATGAATGAGATGGGAATTAAGGATTTTGCAGCAGTAATTAAATAAAATAATAAAGGAGTAGTGAGAATGACAACAGTACGTATTGCAGTACCTTCGGAAGGAGCAGGTGGGCTTGATGGAATGAGAGCAGGCCATTTTGGACATTGTGATGTTTTCACTTTAGTAGATGTGGAAGATGGAGCAATTAAAGAAGTTTCCATTCTTCAAAACAAAGAGCATGTTCAGGGTGGCTGTATGGTGCCTGTGAATATCTTAGCAGAAGCAAAGGTTCAGCGTCTTATTGTTGGTGGTATTGGCATGCGTCCCCTCCAGGGATTTAACCAGGTAGGTATCGATGTATATTACGATGGCGAAAGAAGAGATATTCGTCCGGTGGTTGAAGATATGATTGCTGAGAAATTACCGATTATTGGAGATGACCAGGTTTGTGGTGGCGGTGGTGCTCACTAATCCCTGTTAACGGGAAGCAATCTGACCGGATTTGTGAACGTCTTGGGGCCTTGAAATATATCTTATTTCATGCGCCTCAATGGTTCTCATTTTCGGTAGGTAGCGTCGAATAAGACCTGATAAGCCATCGCATAATGCAGGTATCAGTTCATCAGACTGTATAAGAGGTAGACCAATGAAAATAGCAGTTACGTCGAAAGGACAGGAGTTGTCTTCAGATGTTGATCCCCGCTTTGGCAGGGCACCATTTATAATTATTGTGGATACAGAGTCCATGGCTTTTGAGGCTGTCGATAACAGCACTAATGTTAACGCATTTAAAGGTGCAGGTATACAGGCTGCAACCATGGTGGCAGACAAAGGTGCCGAGGTACTATTGACAGGTTACTGTGGACCAAATGCATATAAAACTGTTGCAGCTGCGGGTGTGAAGGTCGTAAATGATATAACAGGGACTGTTCAAGACGTTGTTACACGTTTTAATGCCGGTGATGTCACCTACAGTGAAGCGGCAAACACTGATGGACACTGGTAGTTGAAGGGGAAGGATTATGAACGACAAGGAGTTTGATGCTCTGATGGACAAAATTCAGAGTGAGGTCTTTGAGGAAGCACGGGAGACCCTTGGTGAAAAGGGTTTTGATCGCTGGCGGAATCCAAAGTTTTGTGGTCGTCTCGATGATGCTGATGGTTATGCTAAGCTCACTGGTGACTGTGGTGATACCATGGAAATGTATATCAAGGTTCAGAACCAACTGGTTAATCAGGTGAGTTATTTCACTGATGGATGCAGCTCCAGTTCCATTGCCGGTTCATTCGCGGCAGAGCTTGCAACAGGCAAGGGGTTTACCGAGGTTCTTGATTTACGTGGTGACGATGTACTTCAGGAAGTTGGACGCTTTCCTGAATCAGAAGAGCACTGTGCCCATTTAGCTATACGTACCCTGCAGGAAGCTTTAAATAGTTATCTGATGGCTCAGGCAAAGGTTGATTAGTGCACCCCGTCTTCCAGGTTGCTGGCGCTGAGAACACACAATGACCTGACAGCATGTTTCTTATATGCTTTAACAAAAAACCGGTATGACTGGAACAGTCATACCGGTTTTTTGATTTTTCATACTTCTTGATCATACTTCCTGATATACAGGCCTTAAAAATTAAATACCTTTGATTCTGCAGCCATATCGATCAGGTGAGGACCACCATCAAGCACCATATTGGAGTTGAAGTTGGCCTCGTCAAGGTTTCTGTTTTTTGCACATGGGGTACAGATTCCTGTGGTGACTTCATTTTCAACAAGATACGGAAGATAGTCGGCTACACAGTCCCCTGTTACAGTTTTTTCGCTGCCGTCTTTTCCCGCTATGGCCCAGTCAACACCACTGTCTATAAAGAACATGTTCACATTATGTCCTTTTGAATGGGCAATTTTGGCAAATTGAAAACATCGTGTTGCTTTTTCATTGTCGTTGGATTGTAAAACGAAGAGAAATTGTGCCATGGTGACCTCACTAAAAAGAGAATATGACAACAGGAATAATCATCAACTCCTGCACTTTTGAACTCCTTTGTCAGGATACTGCAAAAGAAAAATTATCCAAGCTGGAAATGCACTTTATGTAAATATTTCTTTGCCTTGTACTACTATGCAGGATAGTATGGCTCAGTTAGGGGTAGTGTGGTATTACTCTGTGGCGAACAATGTCCCATGCTCCTTCTAAACTATGGGTAGAAAATGATTTTCAACGACACCAGAGGAACGGGAGACAATGCCTGTAGATCAATCAATAAATATCTTTTCCCGTAAACTTTTCGGTTGGCTGGCAGTCTTCTGCTCTACCTTTTGCTTCTATCTCGCGACTCTTATTATCAGGTGGTCGGAACCTGTTGTTGATATTGATACCGCCTTCTTTGTATTTTCAAGATTTCTTCTGGGGTTTCTCGTCGTTTCCTCCACAATGTTGCTACAAAAACAGAAGTTGAAACCGAAAAATTATCACGTCCTGCTGGGCCGGACGATTGCAAATACCATAGCTGTGTTCTGCTTTTATAAGGCTGTTACCATGGGAAGTGTGTCGGAGGCCAATATCCTTAACATGACCTACCCACTCTTTGTGGCTCTGTTTTCCTGGGTATTTTTAAAAAATCAGAGGGATATTTTTTCTCTAGCTGTTGTCGTCGTTGCGTTTTTAGGAGTGTGGATGGTGCTCGTACCTGAAGATATGACGAGCATGACAATTGATACTGGCAGTGTCTGGGGGCTCGGCTCCGGAGTGGCTGCTGCCGCCGCCATCATATATTTAAATGTCAGCAGACGATATCACGATTCCCAGACAATCCTGTTTGTACTTTTTGGTCTTGGAGCGGTGGTTATCCTCTGTGGGTATCATGAGGTTATCTTTTGGCCCAATAAAGAGGAGTTCTATTACCTTTTTCTCTGTTCTGTTGCCGGAGTGCTTGGGCAATACCTGCTTACCTATGGTTTTTTGTTTGTAACTGCAGTGGAAGGTTCCATAATATCATCTTCAAGAATCTTACTTGCAGCCTTGCTCGGCCCCTTGTTAGCTGGTGATCCTCCCCTGCAGGTTGTAGGCTGGTGCGGTGCTCTACTTATTTTTACCGCCAATGCTGTTCTTGCAATCCGTAAAGTGTAGTATTACTTTTGGAGCCCAGAAACAGGGAAATATGATAATTTGGTTGCTAAAATTGTACTAACAAGGCAAATAGCCTGTGTAATGCCACTTAACTGATGTTTCCTTTCACATACTGATTGTGTTGCTTTTTCCACAGGTGATCGTGGGTGGTTTGCTAAAATCGCAGTGTTATAAGAATCTATAGTTTATAACGAAAAAATGAATGAAAATGAGATATTTAGCCGTTTACTAACGGTTGTAGAATCCTATCGCGGTTCTCAGAAAGATGGAAAGGCACTTGAGTATCGTAGTCCCAGTGAGCTTTCTGAGGTTTTAAACCTGCATAGTCCTGAAAAAAATGGTGACTGGGAAGCGATTTTTGAATGGGTGGAGAAGTATCTGGCCTATTCTGTGAAAACCAATCATCCGGCCTTTCTTAACAGGATGTGGGTTGGTGCGAACCTGCCTTCTGTTGTCGGTGAAATCATTGCCGCAGTAACAAACACCTCGGCCTGCACCTTCGAGTCGGCTCCTGTTTCCACAATTATTGAAAAATACATGATCGAGCAGATGCTGGATCTTGTAGGTTTTGTAAATGGTGAGGGGCAGATGACCACAGGTTCATCAAATGCCAATATGATTGCCATGATGTCGGCGAGAAATACCTGGAACAAAGGTGTAAAGACAGATGGCTTGTACGGACAGAAAAAATTGTACGCCTTTGTTGGTGCCGACTCCCATTACTCTATGGATAAGGCCGCCAACATCTTAGGTCTTGGTACTTCTCAGCTTATTAAAGTAGTCCTTGATAGTAATGGTCAGATGATTCCCGAAGCCCTTCGGGAATCGATACAGAAGGTCCTGACTGAAGGTGGGGAACCATTCTTTGTCTCGGCCACAGCTGGTACAACCGTACGAGGCGCTTATGATCCCATTGAACCGCTACTCGAGCTCAGAAAAGAGTTTGGCTTCTGGCTCCATGTGGATGGTGCATGGGGGGGAGCGTCAGTGCTCAGCCCTCGTTTAAGGGAGACCTATCTTAAAGGCCTTGAGGGAGCAGATTCTTTTACCTGTGATTTTCATAAGATGCTTGGTGCATCTCTCATGTGTAATATCTTTCTTATCAATAATCGCATTCGCACCTTGGGTAATGTTTTAAGTGCTGGCGATGGTAGCTACCTTTTCAGGGATGAAGAGGTGAATGAAGTTGAGGATTTTGGCGCAGTCTCCCTGCAATGTGGGAGAAGGGTTGATAGTCTAAAGTGGTTTCTTGACTGGAAGTTTTTCGGCAGAGAAGGTCTTGCAAAAAGGGTGGAGAACTATCTCACTTTGTGTGAATATGCAGAAAAAATAGTCCAGGAAAGTGATGAGCTTGAGATGGTCGCTCCCAGAACGTCTTTTAACATCTGTTTTCGCTATAAGGTCGACGAAGAAAATTCAAACAGTTTTAATCTTGCACTGCGCACAAAACTCTATCACGAAGGGACAAGCCTTGTTGGTGTTGCCTATGTTGACGGAAAGATGGTGATGAGACTGCTTGTGACTAATCCTGATGCCACAACAGCTGATGTGAAGAATTTTTTCTCAAATGTTATCGAAATGGGAAATCGCTTGATTCAGCAATAAAAGGGAAGAAGCTTATGACCTGTATTGTTCCTGCGACCTATATACAATCAGCAGAGTCTTCTGAGTTAGGTTCATTTTTCTCCTCTCTTTTCAGGGAGGAGAAACGAGAACACTATTGCCGAGAGGTGTTGAATTACACAAAGAAGCTGGATCTCTCCCTGTTAGATTTTCCAAAAGCCACACGATCATACTCCCGAAACATCATAGCAAGGGATGAAGCAGGATTCGAAGGAATGATTATCCGTTGGGATCGAGGGATTGCCGGTGCAGTCCATGGACACCCCGATTATGCCTTTTATCATCTGGTTTCCGGACGCATCGGTGTGGAGCATTTTACTATGGGGACTGCTGGCCCTGAACCTGTAACGTCATGTATTATGGAGCCAGGAGATCATTTTTGTGTCGAGGGTGTTGCCGGACGATTTGACAATGCTATTCACAGGATAACTGCTTTGGAAGAGAGTTTGAGCGTGCATATGTATTCCAATGATGCCCTGCTTGGCAAATGTTATGACGACTACCCTCTGGATTCACAGTTTTTGGAACAAAGTGGTGCGGGACTGTTAGTGCAGGATGGCATATAAAGCGGGACAATAACTATGGTTCGTTTTTTACTGGTGTTCTGGCTTATTATCTACAGCATTCGTTATTGGACGAAACCATGGAACTTTTTCCAACTTAATCACACCTACTTTAATAGAACTAAAAATATCTTTTCTAAGCTGGATCTGGACAGCCATATCCCAGATCAGTGGCGTTTACAGCAGGTGGTGGATGATGGTGACATCGTCCCCGATTTCCCGGTCTTTGTAAAACCGGAGTGGGGACAAAACTCCCATGGCGTAGGCATCGCGAGGAATCTTGCAGAACTCAATAAACTTCGTGGAAACCGCAAGGGGAAGGGAGTTACCTATCTTCTGCAAGAGGCCGCTACTGAAGCCCGTGAATTTGAGTTCTTTTATATTCGTAATGGTGATAGTTTAGATAGGTATGAGACGGTTTCTCTCACTGAAACTGTAAACAAGAGTGGAGAATCCCTTGTCGTTAACGGTATTAACAATACATCTTCTGTGTATAAGGATGTGGGTGATCAACTCAGTGATGACGAGCGAGAGCATCTGTGGCAGACCCTCAGTGCTATTGGTTGTTTTTATATAGCCCGTGTTGGGCTGAAGGCAGACTCCATTAAAGAAATTGTTGCCGGTAATTTCCATGTGGTTGAAATAAATATTTATCTGCCAATGCCTCTGATGCTGTTGGACGAAGAGATCAGTCGAAAAGAAAAACTGAAGTTTATACGTCACTCCATGAAAGTTTCTGCGAGACTTGCCTCAAAGGTTGATTTCTCCTCGTCAGAGCGATGTCCGATATTTTTTAAAAAGCTTGTTGCCCACTATAAGGTTAAAGAATGAAAGCCATAAAACGAATCCTCTATCGCTGGATAGATCAGAATTTTTTAGGGGGCTGCTCCAGTTATAACAGCCTTGATGTTCGCAAGAGCTGCAGGTCTAAATTACAGGCTCGGGAAATGTTTGCAGCCCATGATATCCCCCATGCAAAAGGTACTACATTCTTTAATCCTTTTACGGCCGTTCGTTTTGCAAAAGAGCATGGTTTCCCCCTGGTGGTGAAACCCAATGTGAGCGGTTTCTCAAGGGGCAGTCACTTCCCCATTACCAATTATGCTGAACTGTGGCGGGCAATGTTTTTTGCGCGGGCGTGGTGGCCGATCTCAGTAGTTGAGCAGTATCTTGAGGGAAAAAATTACCGGGTGGTAGTGGTAGAGGGAAAGATAATGTCGGTTATACAGCGCTATCCTCCATTTGTAGATGGTGACGGTAGTTCAACTATTACGAGTCTTATCGATAAAGAAAACGAGATCAGAAAGGAGATGAAGCTTGCTCCTACAATTCATTATATTGAAAAAAGTCCTCAGGTCATTTCCTATCTAAAGAAGCAGGGATTGTCCCTTTCTTCCGTGGTGGAGGAAGGCGAGCGTGTCTATCTGTTTCATAGAGTGGCGCTTGCACCTGGTGGAGTGGTTGAAATTGTAGATAAGAACTCTTTGCCTCCAGAAAACGTTGCGCTTTTTACCAAGGTGCTTTCTCTTTTTAATGCAAATATCTTTGGCATTGACGCAATTTTTGATGAGGGTATCGACAAAAGTTACAAGGAACAAAAATGTATATTTCTTGAGGTGAACTCAAGGCCGTACCTGAAGATGCATGACGTTCCAAGATATGGAGAGAAAGAAGATCTTTCCGCAGACTATGAGAGGTTATCGCAACTGCAGATAGATCAAAAGGATATTTTTTGATAACAATGTTGTATTGGATAGATTGGTCAGATTGGTCAGATGAGAAGTAAACCTGGAATTAACATGGGAAAAGCTGCACAGAATTTTTATCTGTTTTTAGGGTTTCACAGTTTTCTACTCGGCCTGTTTCCCTTTTTCCTCCCTGTCTATCTCTATAAAAATGGGGCCGGACTGGATGAAATTTCCTGGTTTATCGCGATCACAGGGCTTGCTTTTTCATGCACACTGTTTTGTCTCGATTACCTTCGCAGTAGCTCTTACCTCTGGCCTTTATTGCTTTCCTTTCTTTTAGAACTCGTCCTTCTCGCCCTGCTGGTCATGGAAGCACCCCTCGCTCTGGTTGCAATAGTCAACGGATCTTACAGTTGCTTGTACTGGACGCTCCAGCGAATATTGTTCCTCTCTGGAGGAAGCGAAAAAAATAGCGGAAAACGTTTTGGTAATTTTCAGATATACATTCTTATTGTCCTGAAAATAGGGATTTTAGGAGGAAGTCTGCTGCTTGAAAATAGTGGGATCGCATCGGTATGTGTAGTCTCCACAGTTATTTCATCCATCGGAGTTGTCTATTTTCTTAGAGCACGCGGGGATCTTTTGTTTCCACAAACGTTGAACAAACAAGAGCCCATGAATCTTTTAAGGCTTCTTCGTTTCAACGATAGATACAACTCCAGGCTAATTTTTGCCTTTGATGGTGTTTTTCTCTATCTTGAAAGTTATTTCTGGGTCATCTCTATCTTTTTGATGGTTGGAGAGAGCTTTGTAAAATTAGGGGGGGTAGTCATCGTCCTGGCAGTCATACTCGGGGCGATTTTCTTTATTATTAAAAACCGGATAGACCGGATAGATAAACAGCTAGTTTATCAAATCGGTGTGGGACTGTATATGTTCTCCTGGTTGTTAAGGGCCATGTTTGAAGCCTCTTTTGGGCAGGTCACACAGATAGCGATGCTATTGATAATTGCTTTTTGTACATCGTTTTTCCGCCTGACCTTTAATAAGCGTTTTTTTGATCTGGCAGGGAAGAATGGCGACAATCGCTATATTTTTATCAAAAGTCATTACTCGCAGATTTTTATAGCGGTTGGATTTACAATTTTGGGATGCGGGCTCGGACTTTTTTCTGATAATCTTTCTTTTTTACGAAATATATATTTGGGAGCATCTGTTTTTGCCTTCCTATACCTGTTGTATAAGCATGATGACCATGTTAAGGCTGATAGGTTTTTATGATCGTGCTCTTTAAAAAGTATTAAATCTTAGTTACAATTGTATACAAATATCCAGCGTCGAAGCATCAGTAAGGTTTCAATGCAAATTATTACATATTAAAAAACGGTATATACGAGATGGGGAAATCATTTCAGGACCAACTTTTGGCTCTTGGACTCGCTGATAAGAAAAAGGCGAATGAAGCCAAAAAGCAGCAACATCACAAAAAGAAAAAGCAGGGAAAAACTCTTAAAAAAAATCAGGTTATTGATGAGAACGTACTGCTTGCCCAAAAGGTCGAAGAGAAAAAGAAGGCAAGGGCACGTCAGCTTAATCGGGAGCGGGACGCTAAGCTGAAAAAGCGGGAACAAGTTGCCCAGATCAAACAGTTTATTGAGCAGAATAGAGTAGAAAAAGATGAGAAGGGAATCGCGTATCGATTTAATGTAGATGGGAAAATTCAGCGAATCTTTGTCTCAAAAGAAGTTGCTGATAAACTCAGTGATGGCAGGTTGGGTATAGTCGTATTTGCAGAAAACTTTGAAGTATTACCCCGGGTTGTGGTTGAAAAGATCACCGCCATTGATAAGAAAACAGTGATGATCCTGAATGAGAGAACCGGGGATGAACCAGACGATCCTGATGACCCATATGCAGATTATAAGATCCCAGACGATTTGGTCTGGTAATGTCTTCTACTGAGCTGTAATTATTGGTTTGAGGCTAAGCTGGATAACCTCCGGTTTAGCTTCAATATTAACGATCTCTGAATTAATGGTCACAGTTTTTGTTCCTGTCTGTGCAACGAGTGGGTCCAACTGCTGCATATTGATGGGAAATTCCCTTCCGTTTAGCATCGCAATCAGCGCCTTGCCAATTTCACCATTTGCTCCGTCACTGCCTCCTCCCATATTTTTAATCACAGGTTTGAGATAGAGGATCTGTTTTTTTGCATCAAAGCGTAGAGCTGCATCGGTTGTAACATCCAGCTCAATCGAGCCAACCTTTAATCGTATTTCATGGCCTGCAATTTCAGTGAGCAGTGCGAGGTTATTGCCTGCAAGATGCAGTCTGCATGCAAGGTGCTTGTTTGTTAACTTAACATTACTGATATTAATAATTGTAATATCACCATCAACCGATTTTGAATGGGTAGCGATGTTAATCGGCAAAAGGGCACGTGTGACCTCTGTGATGACAGATTGAGGGATTGTGAGGCGTATGGGGTCTGCAGCCATTACCTGCTGGGTAAATGGCAGGAAAAATAGAGAAATTGTAATCAGCAGTCTGAAAAGACGGTACATAGAGTATCCTTAATAAGGTTTTTTTCTGTTGAATTTGGCTAAAACTACCGAGTGAAGAACCAAAGTGCAAGCCATAAATAGGCCGAGAAGAGAAGCAAGATCTCTGTAATTTTTGTGGAGATGAAACTCTCTACTCTGGATAGTTGAACTGTCAAGAAAAACACCTGAAAATGAGACCCTGCCAGATGACTTGGGAAGATTACCTTTCAGTTTGAAATTCTCTCCATTCCATGCTCTCACTTCCTGTGTCTCACTCAAGTAATGTGCTCGGTCAAGTTTGATTGTTTTTCCGGGTCGCTCTTTACTCTCTCGCATGGTGTGGATGAAATAGGTGTCTGCTTCTTCGAGCTGATCCATAAAGTAGACAGGAGCAGTAACGTAGAGGAGAAAAAAGAGTGAAGCAACTGCATATTTTACAGGGTGAGGCGTGAGTTGCAGGGGATTGGCGCGAACAATTTTGGGCCAGTATCTGATGAGGTAACAAAATCCTACGATGGTAAAGATAATGGTACCAGTATATTCCGGCCAGAAAAGGTCCAGATGGAATAATTTCCAGTCAAATGGAGCTATTATATTCACACCATTACCCCACTTTTTCTGGAGTGAATCAAGGAGCAGGTGGAAAAGGCTGTTTCCCCCAAGGATGAGGAAAACCTTGCCCGAATGTTTACTCAAAAGTGAGAGGCCTGCAGAGAGTAGAAAACAGAACAACATGCTTGCCTGGGCAGTACAAAACAGCCTGATGTCGTAAGGGTTGAAGGTCGTTACAGCAAATAAAAGCTTTAGCAATACCCAGGGAAGGTCGGGGATTATACAGGCTACAATCACCCAGAGGATATCAGATTTTTGTAGTACAAATCCGTTGAGTGGAGCCTGAATTCCAATATGGCAGAGTGTGTTTGGCAAGGTGGCACAGAATGAGTAAGGTAGATTATTTGTAGACTACTCAGAAAAAATACTTTTTACTCCAAGCTCATCGAGCTTTGTCAAAAGTTCTAAATGTTTAAAGTAGTCTTTTGTGAATACAAGTCAAAATCACCTGAGTGATAGTGGAAGAGAAAATAGTGCACTCAGGAGGCAAAAGCATTAATTATTTTCATTACACATCCACGGACTTACATAATGAAGCCAACGCTCACCGTCAGTTCAGACTGTTTGCTTGAAGGAATCGACCTTTCCTTTGAGCAAGAGATAAAAAAACAGCTCACCATCGATAATCCACAATATTTGGCAGCCAAAAAATATGGTCGTTGGATTGGAAAAAAGCTCAAGCCCCATCTTACATATTATGATCCTGTTCCCGGTGGTCTGAGATTCCCACGGGGCTTTTCCAACCAGGCAGTACTTCTGTGTCGTGAATTTTCAGGAGAAGATCCTGAGATTGTCGATGAGAGAAGAGTACTTGACGAGATAGAACTGGAGTTTTGCGGGAGCCTGCGACCGTATCAGCAGGAAGCCGTCGATAAGGCGACTCCTAGGTCCTTTGGCGTTATTGAGGCGGGCACGGGGAGTGGGAAAACTGTGATGGCCCTTGCGCTCATTGCCAAAAGACGTCAACCCACCATCGTTATTGTTCATACAAAGGAGTTGCTCTACCAGTGGAAGGAGCGGGTTACACAGTTTCTAGGTATTGATGCCGGATTAATTGGAGATGGGCGCTTTGATATTGCCCCTGTCACTATTGCCATTGTAAACACAGCTCGGAAAAGGGCGAAAGAGTTGTTCCCTTATTTTGGCCAGCTTGTGGTTGATGAGTGTCATAGAGTACCCGCTAGTCTTTTTACCGATGTGGTTTCAGCATTTGATTGTCAATATCTTCTGGGCCTATCCGCCACAGCCTATCGTAGCGACGATGAAATGACTAAACTCATCTACTTTTTTATGGGTGATCGTATCCATAGGGTTGATCGTGATGAACTCATGGCAACAGGAGCAATCCTTGCACCTGAAGTTATTCGAACCTCGACCTCTTTTGATTATGGCTATCGTGGTGACTATCAGGCACTTATTAAGGCATTGGTAAACCATGAGGGTAGAAATCAACAGATCATAAATGACATTGTAAAAGTTTCTAAAATGCCCGACTGCGGGACTATTCTTGTGGTTTCAGATCGTGTCAGTCACTGCCGTCTTTTTGTAGAGAAAATTGCAATGCATGGCTTGAAGGTAGAGTTGCTTTCAGGGCAACTGGCACCCGAGCAACGAAGTGAGGTTGTTGAAGGGGTTCTGGCTGGTAATGTTGAGGTGCTTGTTGCTACACTGCAGCTGATCTCAGAAGGATTTGATTGTCCAGGACTCTCGACTCTTTTCCTGACCACTCCCATAAGTTTTGAGGGGCGTCTATTACAGGTAATTGGTCGGGTAATGCGACCGGCTAAGAATAAACGGGCCAGAGTGTTTGATTATGTGGATGAAAATATCCCAACATTGTTGCGTTCGGCTAATGCCAGGGCTGTTGTGTTGTCTGAACTGTGAAAAATTAAGTATTGTGTTTGGGGCAAACTTTTGTTACGTGAAGTGCCGTGTTAAATTATGTAAATGTTTAATATAGTTGTCGTTTTGTACTGACTAAGGAAAGAGAGGAATTTTATGAATAGCATAGCAGATATTCCGATAAATACTCATCTTGGAATAAAATATGATGAGGTAAAGCAAGAGCTAAGTCTCCCTGAAAGTGAAAGCGTAATGAACCTTTTTGGTCA
Organism: Desulforhopalus glucosivorans; assembly: GCF_054397165.1. Lineage (NCBI taxonomy): Bacteria > Pseudomonadati > Thermodesulfobacteriota > Desulfobulbia > Desulfobulbales > Desulfocapsaceae > Desulforhopalus > Desulforhopalus glucosivorans. Next base: position 3,360,407 of record NZ_AP044854.1, on the reverse strand, counting down.
AGTTAGTTATTGTGCACAGTTTACCTTGGCCGAAGCATCATCTGCCCAATTTTTATCTGATAAATTAGGATTGGATTTATCAACCGATATACCAACTTTGAGAAAAACAACTACAAAATTTCACAAACCTACGAATGGTGAATCAATATGTAAGTTAGTATCTCTTGAGCACACGAGAGATGAATTCCTAGAATTATTGGCAAAAAAGTCAAAAATTATGACAAGTATTGAGGTGGTGGTGCTATCAGAAAAAGGCATAAAATCTCTTTCTGCTAGCTTTCAATGGTTAATTATTAGAAATAATTTATAAGAACCTTTTAACACCGTTCATTGAATCAATCTAATTAACCTAATCGTTTTGCTCCACTTCCGAAAATCTCGATGTAAGATAATACTTTCCTTAAGGTAACAAGCACTAACACTCTCTCACAGAACCCAAAGATAAACATCAAGGTCGATAAAACCACCCTTGCTGATCTCAACACCTTCGCCTTCAAGAAGTCTTTGTTGCTGAAGATGACTCATTGAAGGCCTTGGTGGAATCTTACCCTCACGGTTGACCACCCTGTGCCAAGGAAGCTTATATTTGTCTGAACTAGAATGAAGGAGTCGTGCGACCTGCCTCGCTCCACCGGGGCTACCGGCAAGAAAGGCGACTGTTCCGTAGGTTGTGACCTTACCGCAAGGGATCTGTTGTAAGACATCTATCACCTTTCGGCTGAATTCGTTCACCTGATTTGGCCTCTTAGGAGTTTTCCTCGGTGAAGGTAATGGTCGCATCTTTAGGTAGCGCAAGTCCTACGCTGGCCTCGAGGGCCTTGAGGACGCCGGAGAGCACAGGGCAGGAGAGATGGGGGATTGAGCTAAGGACAGTGTCTATAATCTCAGATTGCAGGGTACCTGTTTCCTTGTTTTTGAAAAGTTCTGCCATGACATTACGTTCTTTACCTGCAAAAATTTGATCTATTTTCTGCCAATTAGGACATTCGCTTACTAGGCTGAGCTCTGCCATATAGCCACCTTTATCGGTGGCGGTTATTTTGGTGGAAAACCCACAGATTCCTGCAAAAACATTCAGTGTTGTCATTACCTTATCCTTAATATGTATCCCTATGTGTGTAAGCGTATATGAGATATATTATTGCATTGTAAACTGTTATGCACCTAAAAATTCCATGGAGCGTAGTAGTGATTAAAATTGCAGGGAGGGAAGGATTTTTATCGTTACTTTGAGCAGACAGCTTTCGGTTATTCACGCCTGAAAGGGACTGATAGCGGTTTTTTAGTGTCGAAGGGAGTTAGCGTGTTGCCGTCTCTATTAATAATTTATCCGGAACTTTAGTGGGATAAGTTTGTCTTGGACCAACCGGTGAGAAAAAATAGCTCTCAAGGTTTTCTTGCTTAATGTGGGTGATTGTGGTAGTCTGTAATGTTTTTTATATATAATATACTGTTTAAGGGCGCTACCGGTTCTGGTATGTGCTTTTTTTCTTTATACAATCTTTCGTTTTTGAGCGAGATCGATTTCGGTCTGGCTGTACTAAATACAATATATAGGTAGAACATGGACCAGAGTAAAATTAGGAATGTGGCAATCATAGCCCACGTTGATCATGGAAAAACAACGCTTGTAGATCAGCTTTTTAAAAATTCAGGTATGTTCCGTGATAATCAGGACGTTTCTGAAAGGCTCATGGATTCCATGGACTTGGAAAAAGAGCGCGGTATTACGATAACTGCGAAAAATGGTTCTTACAAATTCAAGGATCATTGGATTAATATCATTGATACCCCAGGCCATGCAGATTTTGGTGGTCAGGTGGAGCGTGTCCTTCGTATGGCTGATGGAGCACTACTTCTCGTAGATGCTCAGGAAGGTCCAATGCCTCAGACCTATTTTGTTCTTAAGAAGGCCTTGGAAAACAACCTCCCGGTTATTGTTGTAATTAACAAGATTGACAAGCCAGCTGCCCGTTGTGACTGGGTTGTAGATGAGGTTTTTGACCTATTTGTAAAGCTCAATGCACCTGATGACACTCTTGATTTTCCAATCGTGTATGCTTCTGCCAAAAATGGTTTTTCTCTTCTTGATCCAAACGATCCAGTTGAAAATGGTGGAACCATGGAACATATATCGCAAATGATTGTGGATCATACCCCACCGCCAGCAGGTGACAGCAATGCTTCTCTGCAGATGCAGGTTGGTACCATTGATTACTCTCCCTACCTTGGTCGACTGGGTATTGGTAAAGTTGTAAACGGTACTATGGAGATTAATCAGCCCATCGTTGTTGCCCGTCGTGATGGTTCTATTAAGCCTGTTCGTATTTCTAAGATTTACCGCTTCGAATGTGATGAAAAAGTTTCTGTCGATTCAGCAGGTGTTGGTGAAATTGTTGCTGTCGCTGGTATGGACGATGTGACTGTTGGTGTTACCTTCACCGATCAGGAAAATCCGACTCCGCTACCGCTTATTACCATAGATCCTCCAACTATCTCCATGAACTTTGTCCCTAATGATTCTCCATTTGCGGGCAAAGAAGGTAAGTATGTTACCTCAAGACACATTGGTGACAGGCTGCAAAAGGAGATTCTTTCTGATGTGGCACTGCAGTATGAAGTACTACAGGATGCCGTTGGGTTCAGGGTTTCTGGTCGTGGCGAGCTTCACCTCTCCATCTTGATTGAGAAGATGCGTCGTGAAGGATATGAATTTCAGGTTACCCGTCCCCAGGTTATTCTAAAAGAAGAAGATGGCCAGGTACTTGAACCATATGAAAAACTGACTGTGGATGTTGATGAGAAATATCAGGGTCCTGTTATTGAAAAGCTCGGTAAACTCAAAGGGCAGATGGAAGAAATGAGCAGTGAGAATGGAATGGCGAGAATGGTGTTCTCCATCCCAACCCGTGGTCTGCTCGGTTACCGCTCGCAGTTTATGACCGATACCAAGGGTATGGGTATGATGGCATACGTGTTTGACGAGTATGGTCCCCATGCTGGAGAGATTACCAACAGAGTTAATGGTGTGCTTGTTGTTAAAGATGCGTGTACTGCGATAGCTTTTGCTTTATTTAATCTCCAGGATCGTGGTAAGCTTTTTGTAGGGCCGGGAGCTCCTTTGTACCAGGGACAGATTGTCGGTGAATGTAGCCGTTCTAATGATCTGGTTGTTAACCCTGGTAAGGGTAAAAAACTGACCAATATGCGTGCTTCGGGTTCTGATGAGGCAGTTATTCTGACTCCATTTACAGAGTTGAGTCTGGAAGATTGTATTGCATATATTAACGACGATGAACTGGTTGAAGTAACACCTGAATCTATCAGATTACGTAAGAGACCAGGAATTAAAATCAGGGGGTAATACTCCGTGAAAGAGATAGTTTTTGTAGTTGTGGCAGGTCTTATAGGTCTTGCCACCTTTGGTGTTATAGCTAAGAAATTTGGGAGTGAGTGTACTCCCTGAGTGATGATTTATGGATCCATAGGTATGGGTCTGCTAGGATACTGGGTACTTAATACTGTTTTTTAATGTCTCTGTAACAAAATACAATGGCCCGTTTACCTCTTGGTAAACGGGCCAGTTTTGTTTTTTTCATACGTCTAAATATTTAAGAACGTTTGATATCAGTAGGGAAACTTCACTTCAAGGAGATACTACTCACCTGAGATGGGTAGTTTAGAGTAGAATTTTCTGATATACTATATGTCAGAAACGATGATACGTGGTGTTGATGTGTTCTTTTATTTAATGGTTAAATAATTTTCAGTTTGTGTCGATAGGTAATTATGTAGTACGAAAAATCATTTTTAAAACAGTTATTATCATAAATATACGGAGTGCCTCATGACATTATCTTCTGTCTCAAACGTTTCATTAGCTAAAAGTCATTTATCTAATCAGAAAACTGAAACGGAAACATCTCAAAGTAAAAAAGGTAGGTCAAATATTTCTTCAGAGAATGGTGCAGCTGGAAAAAATATTGGCGATAATGTGATGCTGAGTCAATCAGAGAAAATGAGCGAAGTTTCAGAAGTGATTGATTTGAAAGCAGCGGAGGAGCTTTTACCAAAGACCATGAAAGCGATTCTCACAAATAGTAACACAGCTCTCTCCGCCCAAGCTAACATCAAGCCTGAGGCAGCAATAGAATTTCTCTCTGCCAGATAAGGTTACATCCACCCTTTTAGTTAAGGGTGGGTGGTATTCTTTGTCGTCCTTGTGTGAGAGGATCTACTTTTTTTTACTCATGTAGTAATCTTTTAAAATCTCCTGATGATCGAAGACAAGTTCCGGAAGATTATCCTCAGAAAATAGCTCGGCTTTCAGAGCATCATCGGCTGCTATGGGGTTGTTTGTGCCGGTGGCAATAAAAACCGTTGATGCTGTATGTTGCCTGGGGTCCCTGTCTGGATTGGAGTATGTCTTGAATTGTTGAAGGTTGGTAACCTTAATGGTTGTCTCTTCCTCTGCTTCACGGACAGCAGCCGTCTCATATGATTCCCCGTAATCAACAAAACCGCCTGGCAGCGCCCAGCCATGGGGTGGGTTTTTCCTTTCAATCAATACAATTTTATCTTCAATTTCGATGATGATGTCTACGGTTGGAATAGGATTCCTGTAGATTTTTATATCGCCTTGGCAGTGTGGACATTTCATAGGTTTTACCGTGGAAGAGTTACGAGTGTAGATATGTCATCCCAGTCTGATACCGTTGTCAAGTTATGCCGCCCTGCGTTCCATGGCTGGTTATAGACAATTGGACAAATGTTTTCAGTAACCAGTGATTGGCATGTTGCAACCCGATCATCGACAAAGAACTGTATCCCGTTTGCATGGATATGACGTATCTTGTCGTTGTGGTCTCCGGTTGCGACTACGTTAATGTTACTGAGAAGCGACTTATCAAAGTACGTCTCTAGCCAGTCGTGTACAGGCTGGTCGATTGGCCGGGCCGTGATTATGGTAAGTCTTTCGTGTCGGGCAAATTGACTGAGAGTGGCGACCGCCCCTTCCATGGGTTGTAAGCCGGTGCCAAGAGAGTCTGTCAGAATATCAGTAAATATCCTCTCAACAACATCTTTTGGCATGTTGATACACTCCTCCAGCTCAAAGTTGGTGATATCTTCTTTGGAAAATGAGTTGTATCCGTATTGGCTCTTAGCAATTTTTAAAAAAGTTGTTGCCGTATCTGCAATGACTCCGTCAAAATCAAAACCCAATTGGTTAAGCGGTACAGAATCCTTTTCAAGTGTATGGACGGGGGCTGTTTTAGTAGTTGTTTTCAATGTCTTTTACCTGTTGCATGAGGAGTGCATTTTCCGGGGTTTCAATGCCTAGCTCTTTGCCAAAAGCTACAACGGCCCCGTTAATCGCACCAATTTCTGTCTTACGTTTTTTTCTCACATCTTGAAGCATAGATGACACATTGGTGGCTGTGTTCTTGCAAACAGTTTGAGCAACAGTTATGGGATCACCTAAAATATCGATCTCTTTGGCCTGTGCCACTTGTATCGCTTCTTGGATTGCCGCGTGCATCCTCTGCTCAACTCCTGGTAGGGTTAAAATCTCACCATTTTTACAGCCAAGGGTCGCAGTAAGAGCGTTGATACCCACATTGACAAAGAGTTTTGCCCACAATTTGGTGAGCACAGTTGAAGTAAGGCTTGTTGCAAGTCCACCTCGACTGAGGAGCCCATGGGTGTTTGCCAGCCTGGTATTGAAAAAATCGGTTTGGGGGTTAAGAAAACCGAGGTGGGTGGCACCTCTTCCTGCGTGATTAACATTCCCTGGGCCGAGAAGGGTCGCACCTTCTGTTGTTGTGCCGTAGGCAGCTGTTGCCCCCTGTAGAGCCTCTTCACAAGCCAGATGTCGAATACCATTTTGCATAAAGACAAGAAGGGTCTGTTTCCTAAGTATTGGGGCACAGACTTCAAGGCAGGACTTGATATCATAGGATTTTACACAGAGTAAAATCACATCAACATCTTGTAGCTCTTTCGGGTCGGAAACGGCTCTGACAGCAAACGTAGTTTGTTGCTCACCCTCCTGGTACAAGATGCCATTTTGGTTCAGGTGATTTGCGCGTTCATTGTTGTAATCAAGGATGGTGAAAGTTTCACCATCCTTGCTACCCCTGGCAGCAGTAGAAGCTAGTAGGCAACCCAGAGCTCCCGGGCCAACGAGTACATAGTGCATTGCGAACCTTTATTGGATGAGTGCTGCTTCTTCAACAATGGCATCATACTTATAACCGGCCCCAAAATCCTTATTGGCAATGATAACTCCCTCAAAGGTAACAACCGCATCAAGTTCTACAGTCTCATTGGTGGTTACCACGAGATCGTGGGTGTTGTTCATCGGATCACCGGTTCCGTCCTGGAGGTGTACCCAGTTTCTCCCCATAATTGCAGGACTTACTTTCACGACCTGGCCTTTGATCTGTACTTTTTTTCCGCTAAGCTCTTTAGCTTGAGAAAACAGTTCAGCTACTGAATAACCGTTTGGAGAAACAGCTTTTTCAACGGAGATTTCGGCAAGAGGAACGATGGCACCAGAACTTCCGCCTGAGGCCTGTGTGTCATTTATGGCGGCTGCCGAAGGTGCTGATTGTTCTGCCTTAACAGCTGAAGCAAAAGAGTCGTTTGACTCAGTTGTTGCCACAGGTGCTTGTGCTGGAGTGTCAGAAGCTAAGCCGGGGCTGAAAATGATAGAATCAAAAGTGCGGTTGAGGGTTTTGGAGTTAAATGAAGTCATCTCCATTCCTGCAAAATAGTTAACCGTAGCCCCAGCCTTTACCTGTGCCTCTGGAATAGCAACCCAGGCTTCTTTGCCGTCTGCATCAACGAGCATATAGGTATATCCAGACGCATTCATGGTCTCTTTGACTGTGCCTGAAACGACGTCTTCCCCGGATGGCGAAGCTAACCCGGGCATGGCCGCACTGTTACCAGGTGAAAAGGAAACCAATAGGCAAAATAGTCCTACTGCAGCAAGTGAAAATCTTGAGTACATAATGTAACCCCTATAAATGGAATAAATCAGTTGGTTTGTTTACGACTCAGGATATTAGTCATCTTCAATAAGAAAGGCAATATGTTCAAGCAAGGATCGAGTCCAAATTTCGTAAGTTTCTTTGGTTACATGCACACCATCTTCCTGAAAGACGGGTGAGGGCAAATTTACCAGACGACTGTGTATGTCCAGAAAGCAGCAGCCCGTTTGCATAGTTAATGCTTCTATATGGCAGTTAAGGCTTGAAACTGTGTTGTAAGGGAGATGGGGAAGGTCCATCGGGAAGATGGATGTGATGAGAATTTCAGATGCTGGGTAGTTTTTACAGAGTTCGATGCAAATTTTTCTCAGTGTGTGAATAAATTCAAAATTACCAGTGAGGATGTCATTGGTACCAACCATCAGCATAATGATATCGGCGTAGGGTTGTTCGTTTTTTATGTCATCTATGAATGAAAGAACATCTGAGGTCATCACACCCGCTACTCCGCGGTTGGTGACCTTGTATGAGGGGAGACGTTTTTCCCAACTGTGGGAGGCAACAAGGGAGTCTCCGAGTAACAACACCTGAGTCATGTAAAGAAGTCCTTTGCGATACAATACATAATGAGATTTTACTAAAATTCCTGATACCCACTTTTACGGGTCAGTGGAAAACTGTATCTATAAAGTTTATAGTTAATCGTGTAATTAGGCAAATTTACATCGGTGGTTTTTAATTTTAAATTCGTATGCACAGTAGCACAAGATGAATATTGAACCTAATGAATTATGGCCAATAATAAAAAATATAGCTGTAAAAGGAGGTGGTTCAGCGAGCCAAGGCATGTAGAAAGTTATACTACTTGAGTAGGTAATTTTCTACGATAACGAAGGATAGCTGATCATCTCAGCGAGCCCGCAGGGTGAGAAACATACAATTGGTTAAGATGCAAACTGTCACGAGGAGTTTGAAGACAAAAACAAGTCTAACAGTTGGATATTAAACTGTTAGACTTGTTTTTGATCTTAGCATTTCATGAAATATGTGGGCTAATTCCCCTGAAGAACAACACAACTAAATGGCATGGTTTTTACGCTGGCATTTTGAGCTAGTGCCGCAGCTTGAGACAGCTCGCTGAAATCCAAGGGTGATTTTTGTGATGTGTCAATTATTGTGTACCATTTTCTTTTGCTCCTGAGGGCTGGTGGGGTAAATAACAGCGGTTGTTCTCCGTTATTTATCATAAGAAAAAAATCACTGGGTTCTGATTCCTCACAACGAAGGTGAAATGCCAGGCCATGGCAGTTGTCGTCCCAATTTTGTGATTCAGGTGTCAGATATTGCCAGTGAATTGAAGTTGTATGTGGATGGTTCCCATCTTGTGTTGAGTGAGCAAAGAATCGTTCTTGTCTGAAGGCTTTGTAGGTTTTGCGTAGTTCGATACAATACTTAAAAAAGTTAAACAGGCCCTGGTTGTTTTTCAGTAGCGACCAGTCAATCCAGCTTGTTTGGTTATCCTGGCACCAGGCATTATTATTTCCGCCCTGACTTCTGGCAAACTCATCTCCTGCAAGGATCATTGGCACGCCCTGGGAGAGTAACAGCAGGGTGGCAAAGGTTTTAATCTTTGTCTGTCTGAACTGCTCAATTTGAGGATCATTGCTGTGTCCTTCATGGCCAGAATTATAACTGAGGTTGTGGTTGTCTCCGTCCCGGTTGTCCTCTCCATTTGCCAGGTTGTACTTTTCATTATAGCTGACAAGGTCATAGAGGGTAAAACCGTCATGGCTTGTTATAAAATTTATGGAGCACAGCGGGCTTCTGCCGCTTGTTTCATAAAGGTCAGAGCTTCCAGCAATTCGGGTTGCGAGCTGGGTGACTGTTTTGTTTCGACCAAGCATAAAGGTGCGGACATCATCGCGGAACCGGCCATTCCATTCCGCCCAGCGGGAGTCTGTAGAAAAGCTGCCAACCTGATAGAGGCCTGCTGCATCCCAGGCTTCTGCAATCATTTTAGTATCGCGTAGTACAGGGTCCTGGCCAATGATTTCAATCATGGGTGGATTTGGTAGTACATTTCCCTGCTGGTCTCTACCAAGTATGGAAGCAAGGTCGAAACGAAAGCCATCGATATGCATCTCTGTTACCCAGTACTGGAGGGATTCTTTAATAAGATCACGGACAACAGGGTGATTGCAGTTAAAGGTATTACCGCAGCCTGAAAAATTGTGGTAGCTACCGTCGGCACCAAGGAGGTAGTAGATTGAGTTGTCGATACCACGAAAGCTGCTGGTATTGCCTTCATAGCCTCCTTCACCCGTGTGGTTGTAAACCATGTCGAGAAATACCTCGATACCTGCTTTGTGCAGTTCACGGATCAGGGTTTTAAATTCTGTAAGTGCGATGTCAGGTTTATCAGCATATCCAGAATTAATAGCAAAAAAAGATACCGGGTTGTAGCCCCAATAATTTCTTAATCTCTCACCGCTATCGGGGTTGTGGAAGATATTATCGTTTTCATCAAATTCTGTGATTGGCATGAGTTCAACTGCAGTAATGCCAAGATCTTTAAGGTACGGTATTTTCTCTATGAGTCCTAGATAGGTGCCGGGGTAGTTAACTCCTGAATTGTGATGCCGGGTGAATCCTCTTACATGGAGTTCATAAATGATGGTGTCAGCCAGAGGTGTCTTGAGGGGTCTGTCATCCTGCCAGTCAAAATTATCTGACTCGATTTTACAACTTGGCCGGGTTCCGTATGTTGCATCGTCCCCCCAGTTTCTCGGTGTTAAGGATCTCGCATAGGGGTCCAGAAGGATAGGGTCACTTTCTTTGGTGGTGTCGCTGTCATGGCTTATCTGGTAGCCATAGGTAAAGGATTGCTTATGGGTGGTTAAGAAAATATGCCACATGTCGCCTGTCTTATTCTCCTCTTTATCCAGAGGGAAAAAGACAGTGTTGTTTTTACCGTTTTTCGGGTTTACGTATTGAATCACAAGGGTCACAGCTCGAGCATTCCTTGAAAAAATCGAGAAGTTTATCCCTTCTTTAAGTGACGTGGCTCCCCGTGGAAGAGGATACCCCCTGTGAACATTTTTATGTTTTGTATTGATCATTTCTTGATAATAATTATTATAACTACTACACTGTAGTGACTAGGAGAATGAGTGCTTTATGAATTCACCCGAAGTCTGCGCTTATCTGAAGTGTGCGCTTGTTTCAATACTCGGTTTGTCTGCTTATAAGATGAATTGAGTGAAGGTACTTATCACGGTTTATTTTGTGTTAGCCGGGGCTAGTTAACGAAAGATTCTTTATGCTTATTAATATTGTAAGGAATTAGAGGGAAAAGTCAAAATCTGTATAACAATGTGATGTGGAGGTGCTTTATGGGGATGTTTCATAAGTTGAAAGTTGGTGATCAGACCATCAGCCCAATTGATTGGGAGATGGATCCCGCTCTATCCTTTGGAACGTTCGAATCCTGGGGTGGTCGGGAGAGAGTGCGCAACAATGATGAGTGTGTGTACTACTTTTTTGTAGATAACTGGGGTGAAACACCAAAGCTATGTTTGATGGAAAGAGCTGTCAAACATGCAAAAATTATGGCGGAAATTAAGGCTCCGGTGAATATCATTAAAGATTGTGTTGAAGGGCAGGGCACGTCATCTATCTTTGAGAAGAGTTACGCCATCAATGAGACTATTAAGCAGTGGCTGATTGATAATGTCCTGGATAATGGTGACTCCAATCTGGTTGTTCCAGAGGTCGTGGAAAAATACGTTGAGGATATGGGCGCTCAGCTGCCCGATGTGACATGTACTGAGTATAAAGGTGAAACTGTTGCGTTACCAGTAGAAGCTAAAATCATCACCGATGATGAGATTGAACCGCTTATAAAAAAGTGGGATTTCTTTGACCGAGAGCTCAATCCTGAAGGCAGGTTTGAGAATTCGTTAGCAGTATCAGGCAATGAGGAAATTGTTGTTGATTTACGTACTAATTTGATGTGGCAGGCAGGAGGGATTGATATTGGGTCCACTCGCCATATACAGCGTGAAATCGAAAAGCTGAATAAAGCCGGTTATGGTGGTTTTTCCGATTGGAGATTGCCGACAATGGAAGAGGCAATGTCTCTAATGGAACCTGTTAAAAACAAGAAGGACATTTATCTGAACCCTTGTTTTTCGAAAGAACAACCCTTTGTCTTTGTGGATGCCCAACGAAAGCCGGGTGGGTATTGGTTTGTTGATTTTAAGCAGGGTCGTGCATTCTGGTCATCTGGTACAATTCCGGGTGGTTTTGGCCGGTTGGTTAGAAGTGTTGTGTAAATGATAGCACCGTAAGGCTAGCAAAAATGGTGCTATACATTGAACATATAAATGTTATGTAGTTGCTTGCAGCTGTGTGCAATCATTGACACAGCTGCAGGGTGGTATACCCCTTCCAAAAAAATCTCCCAAATCATGCAATCAGGATTGTTGATTGCGTGCAGAGAACTATTCAAAATTTCCCTCCCTCTTTCAATTCCAGCTAGGTAGATATATTTGTTCCCGTCAATTTTCTTTTATTCCAACTGCCAGGGGGCAGTTTAATCTACTTTTGAAGCAGGTGGTTAAGCTACAAATCTTCATTGTGGCAATGTAAAGCTCCACGCTCATTAGCTGAGGTTACTTTGGTAAGGTTCAGTTTGCAGTTGCTCCATTTCTAAGCAGTTTTGTGGTAGTAGGCAGGTCCACCATATTAGGAATGTAAAGTCTTGAATTTCTTTCTTGCTTTATAATTGCCAACTGGAATCTCTATTTCATGGTAACAAAGCTCGGAAAAAGTAAAATTAATTTGTACTTTTTCTTTGCCTATACTATTCTTTATTCTGGAATCTAGAATGGAGAATAGCATATGTTGAAGTCACAGGATATTTTTATACTGCTTAAGCTGGTTGTAATGAAATCACAACCATGGTCCTATCCTATTTTGTCTGTGGAGCTAGGGATAAGCCCATCTCAGATTCATGCGGCAGTCAAACGGATGTTGGCTGCAAAATTAGCGATAAGACAGAATGATAAGATAGTGCCTCATTTTAGCAACCTTGAGGAATTTCTTATCCATGGACTCAAATATGTCTTTTGGGCTGAGCAGGGAGAGATGACAAGGGGAATGCCGACAGCCTATGCAGCTCCAGCACTTTCTGAATTGTTTGTCAGCTCCGCTATGGAGCCGCCCCCGGTTTGGCCTGATCCAGATGGAGAGGTTCGTGGCATCTCTTTTCGACCGCTCCATAAGTCAGCACCCCAGGCCGCGCGTACCGATAAAGAATTCTATCAGTTGCTAACCTTGGTGGACGTGATTCGCAGCGGTCGAGCCAGAGAGAGAAAGATAGCCATTCAAAAATTGAGCTTGCGATTGAGGCAATATGCATCGGATAACAAACCCAAATATTGAAATCCTTGAAATAGCTGTTGAACTCCTTGACGAATTGATCGATCAACTGGTTTTCCTGGGTGGTTGTGCCACCGGTTTGCTACTCACAGACATGGCCGCACCTCCTATTCGTGCAACACAGGATGTGGATGTCATTACTGAGGTAGCTACCATGACTGAGTATTATCTGTTGGCTGAAAAGTTGCGATCAGGAGGTTTCCAAGAAGACAGCAGTGAGAATGCTCCTATTTGCCGCTGGAAAGCAGGTGGCCTTCTCTTGGATGTTATGCCGACTAATCCAGAATTACTTGGTTTCGGAAGCGAATGGTACCAAGAAGCCTTCGAGGCGGCAACTCTCCAATCTTTGCCATCAGGGAAACGCATATACATGATCACAGCACCATATTTCCTTGCATGTAAGTTGGCAGCCTTCAGAAACCGGGGCGAAGGTGATTACCTGATGAGCCATGACATGGAGGATATAGTGACGGTATTGGACGGAAGGCCCGAAGTGGGAGGAGAGATCGTTCAGGCTGAAACTGCATTGCGAAAGCACCTGGTTGAAAGTTTCCAGGATCTTTTAGAAAGTCATCTATTTCATGAGGCGCTTCCTGGTCATCTTCCACCGGATGGGCGAGCCAATCCAGAGTTCCAATAATCCTTTCACGAATAAAACAAATAGTTGAATTGTAGAGCATATCTCAGAAGACACCTTCTGTCAGAGTAAATTAGTAGCCCACTCTCCTTCGTACTGGCAATGTTAAATTCGTTGGCCAGCTTTAGAGGTTGACTGCTCTTTGGTAAGCTTAGGTCTACAGTTGCTCCATTTCTGATCAATTCACAGATAATAGACTTATCTACCTTCTCAGGAAGTATACGTAACAAAAGATGAAATAACCATATGGTAGAATATGGTCATTAAAACCTTGTTTTTTCTACAAAAGGAAAAGGAGGCAAAATGACCATTCCAATCTGTTCATTTAATAATTACTACCCAAATTACTCTGGCACTAATGAAGCGGTTGAACCCTGGCCTGTCGATTATCATCCATTAGAACGTCTTGATGCAGGCCGAGATTCATCCCATCCTGAACTAATTTTTTCACCTCTTCATGGGGTAATGGATTTGTTTCGGCCCTCAAAGAGACGTGCAACGGTTGATCGTTTCTGCGAACGTTTACAAAAAAGCAATTGTACCGGATCTGAGCTGTCCATAGCTTACCTTCGCGAAAAATATAGTAAAAATCTTGCAGCATCTACCATTTCTTCATCTGGTGGTGTCCTTCTTTCATTTTTGCAGTTCCTAGAAGGATTGCAGGTAAATATTGAAGACGTAACGAATGAAGTCATAGGTCGTTATGTTGATTTAGATCAGGATAAAGGTCTTAAGGTCGGTGCAATAAGAACCAAGTTGAGAGCACTTTATGCTTTCATACGTTTCCTGGTTGATAGGGAGATTTTACCTTATGAAATACTTCATAAGAAAATCCATATTCAACGCGAAGTAGTACTTCCAAAAGCAATCCCCTCCCAAGATGTTACCGCAATTTTTACTCAACTTAAGAGCATTCGAGATAAAGCACTCATTCTACTATTGCTACGAACAGGAATGAGGATCGGTGAGCTGTTAAATGTCTCAGTGTCTGACATTCACTTCTCAGAGAGAAAGATCCTTTTGTATGTAGGGGAGAAGAATTATGAAGGCCGGGTTGTCTACTATAGCGAAGATGCGGAAAAAGCTTTGAAGAGCTGGTTAGCCATCCGTGATCCAGAACGGCATTATCTATTTTACAGTCATTCCCGGCACAATATCAGTTACGTTGCTGCCTGGACGGTTATGAAAAATGCAATAGAGATGGCTGGCCTTACTGGCAAGGGATACAGCCTACACAGCCTACGCCACACTTTCGCAACTGATATGCTCAATGCAGGCTTAAGACTTGAGGTATTACAACAACTCCTCGGACACAGATCCATCGAGATAACCAGGCGTTATGCCAGGCTATCTGATGCCACGAGGGAGGTAGAATACTTTAAAGCAATGACAGCCATTGAAAACGGAGGCACCTATGAACCTCATAGAGTCAATTCCGAACTACAAGAAGTATTTGAGGAGAAGAAATTTATCCGCTCATACGATCAAAAATTATCTTCATAGATTACAACGTTTTGTGGTCTGGGTAGCAATACCAGTTAATGAGGTAAGTGTAGATGATATCAAACGTTATATAGATATCCTTCTTGATAGGGGGCTCGTAGCACAAACGATAAATAGCCACTTGATCGCCATTCGGAGGTACTATGGATACTTACTGGACGAAGTAGACAATACTATCTGCAACCCTGTAAGCCGGAGGATGTCTCTGCGACTTCCAAGCCCTTTGCCACAACATCTACAGGATATTGATGTTACACGTTTTTTAAGAGTGGTCACAAAACCCCGTGATGTTGCGATCTTTATGATCATGTTAAGATGCGGGCTCAGAGTGGAAGAGGTTGCTGGTCTGACTTTCAGCGATATTGATTACAACAGGAGCCAGATAATGGTGAGGTCTGGTAAAGGCAATAAAGATAGAGTTGTGTATATCAGCAATGATGCCGCTTCTGCCTTAGCTAAATATCTACGGAAGAGACCAGTTTCCAGAGAAAAAAGAATGTTCCTGGTAGAGAAAGGGACCTACAGGGGCAAACCAATCTCTGTGCGTGGAATCCAGAAGCGAGTGGAATATTACTCCAAAAAGAGCGGGATCAAAGTATCCTGCCATCAACTTCGTCACACCATGGCTACACAACTGCTAAACGCCGATGCGCCTCTGGTTACAATACAGGACCTGCTTGGCCACACGAGGATCAAAACGACCCAGCGATACTGTCGTCTTTCTAACAACATAGCCCAGCGTGATTACTATAGAGCCATGGACAATATCATGCAAAAAGCAAAGACAGAGTATGCACTAGATGATGGTTGGTGACCCGTTCTACCAGTTACCGGTTCCTACGACGAGCATACTTGAGGGCCCATTCTCGGAACCGGTAACTGCTATTCACTCTCATAGGGAAAAAACTTGACTAAGGAGGTAAAAAACAGCGAAAATAGTAATAAGGTAAAAACCTAAATTAACATGAAAAAACGGGTTTTGTTACGTATACACAGGAATAGTCATAAATTACAGGTTTGCTTAAATGGTTAACCTTGCCAATTCTAGTCTCTGAGGCAGTGCTGTTATGTAATCCTCTAAGATCTCATGGAAAACAGACACAGGGTAAAATTCTTTTAGGCAGTGTATCTGAACAGGTTCTAAGAGCAGCTAATTGCCCTGTATTGGTGACGAATCCATTTCGCTAAAGAAATGTTGGCTTATTTGACCAAAGTCACGAAGTTCAGGCAAAGGATATTTTTGGGCGAAGTTAGAAAGGTCAGTAGGGTTCACATGTTGTGTGCTGTAACTTACAGAGGTAGGTTGAAAAAAGTGGGTATAACATGTTCCGAAGGATTACCCGAAACATATCCAAAGATTTCAAAAGAAACTTTAGACGATTATTAGACGTTTTAAACGAATTAGATCCATATAAAACGAAATAGGTAGGGGGAAAACGAAATCGCTGTTTTGGGTAACTCGTTAATTTCCCTTAATAACGGCTGGTTGGAGTTGCTCTTGTTTTTAGGGTCGGACGCCTTGGGAGAAGGGTGTCGCTTCTAAGGCACATTCTGGAGTCGTAAAATACACGTGATTACAAAAATACGATCTTTGGGCATTCTGCCTCTATTTTACAGACCTCCTGCCTTCCTGACAACAGGGCGGGGTGTCTAATTATACTTGTCCTGAAAAATCAGGTTGAGCGAAGGCTTGCGGCAAAAAATATTATCAATATCTTCTCCTTTGTGCCGATTGGCTCAGGCGAAATAGCTGAAGGGCAGAAGTCTGATAGTAGAACTACCCCAAGATGTGAGTTGGAAATAAGACGTTGAGTTATCAGAAAACCGAATGTCCATTTCACTAGATTAATTTTTCAGATTGCTCTAACATTCTTTTGGTATCAATGTTTTTTCGTCATTCTGAATATATGGCTTGAAGATTGCCTTACTCGGAGAAAAACTCCAGAGAGGTGAGATTATTGAGCGTTATCTAATACGTTGCGCACCTTTATTGCCAAATCCGATTTAGCCAAAGGCTTCATGACAAATGAACACCCTCGGAAGTCTTTTGCCTTGTTATCCAAATTTTCAGTTCTATAACCAGTACATACGATTATTGGCATATCCTGGCGGATTTTCAAAATTTCATCAATCAGCTGATCACCTGTCATATTGGGCATAGCCATGTCTGTAATTATCAAGTCAAATCTATATGGATCTGATTTGACCATCTCTACGGCCTTTAAGGGATCAGTGGTTGCTTCCGTTCTGTAACCAAGGCTATCTAAATTGCGTTTACCAACATGTGCTATCGGTGCCTCGTCATCTATATACAAAATGCATTCTTCTCCGGTTGGAAGATCATCTTGCTCGTCTATCTCCTCTTCCAGCGGACCTTTATATGCTGGAATAAGTATGGTAAAGGTCGTTCCTTGGCCAGGATTACTGTCAACCAGTATCGTCCCTCTATGACTTTCGACAATACCGTGGACCACGGCAAGTCCTATGCCAGTTCCTTTTCCGATTTCTTTAGTTGTAACGTAGGGCTCAAATACTTTACTAAGGAGATCATTATTTATTCCTATGCCGTTATCGCTTACTATCAGCTTAGCATAGTCACCGGCTTTTAATCTTTTCTGGTGCCTAATCTGCTCTTTATCAATGGTTTCATTTAACAGTTCTATAGTTATTAGACCTTCCTGTGCAGGGAGAGCGTCAGCGCTGTTCTTGCATAAATTTATTATGATTTGAGTTATCTGCGTTTCATTACCCATGATCGGATACGTATCTGCTGACAAACTCTGCTCAATCGCAATATTTGCAGGCGTAGATGCCCGAATGAGTTGCATGGATTCCTCTACGACATAACCAAGATCTATTACCTTAGTCGTAGAATTATCCTGTCTACTGAAGGTTAAAAGCTGTTTCACCACATCTCTTGCTCGTAATCCTGCAATTTTAACCTCTTCCGCACTTTCTCTACAAAGACCAGATGGGGGGAGTTCTTCGATGATAAATTCATTGCTACCCAACATTATCATAAGCAGATTGTTGAACTCGTGCGCAATACCACCCGCAAGAGTCCCGATGGACTCCATTTTTTGGGCCTGTTGGATCAATTTGTCATTCTTTTTCTGCTCTGTAATGTCTTTGGCAACATGAACGCAGCATAAGGAATCTTTCGCGCTAAAGGGAGCTAATGAAGAGGTGACCATAAAAAATTTATCTAACTCTTTATGGAAAATTGTGTGGGTATGAATAGCCATCTCTTTCAATGTTTGGAGAGTGGGGCAATCAGGACAATAGTCTGGTGAACCATGAAAAAGCTCGAAACATTTTTTGCCCACAATCTGCTGATAATCCAATCCAAAGGACAGCCCAACTGCCTTATTGGCCTTTAGGATACACATATTACTGTCTTGAATGATAACCATATCGGCGATGGCATCAAAGGTTTGAACCCATTCTTCCTTACTACGTAAGAGAGCAAGTTCTAACTCTTTTTGTTCTGAAATGTCAGTTAACGTTACCCGAAATTGCCCCTCTTCATCATCTATATCAGGGTCAACAACCGCCCTTAAATGAGCATAAAATTGGTTGTCGTCACCTTTTCGTATACGCACAATACAGGTTTGCGGTTCTCTTGTGTCCAGAAGTTTTTTCCGGCTGAGATAATAAATATCCTGATCTGGTTCATAGATAAAGCTCGAGAGTGACAGGAGAAAAAGGTCCCCCCTTGGTACACCAAGCATGTCTGCGGCTGTCAGATTGGCATCAATAACCGCACCCTTGTCGCTTATGGTCAGGTAGCCTACAGGAGCAAAATCATAAAGGTCAGAAAACCGGTGGCGAGATTGTTCAAGCTCCCTCTGGGCTTGAATCAGGTCCTCGTTCTGCAGTTCGAGTTCAACCTGATAGGTATCAAGTTCATGCACCAGCTTAATAACATCCTCCTGGGATAGTACTTCTGCATCACTAGGGGAGGCCGACAAATACGCCTGAGCCCGCCTGCGAAGTTCAGCGAAGCTGGTACGAGGTACACCCTTAGCCTGTTCCATGTTGGTCTCCTGTTAAACTGTGCAAAGCCTCTTTATTTAGCAGGTTCAAGTCTCTTTCCATGGTGGCGATAAACTCAGGGCGATCATTTTCATCATTAATCAGTGTAATTGTTAGCCAGACAGGTACTCTAACTCCATCTTTATTTTTCCTTTCAAGGGAAATAGGCCTGGCTTCATCATCCTTTTTAATGCTGGCAAATATCGCCTTGATTTCTTTTTCACTTTCCTCAGAAACAGTATCGAAGATATTCATCTGCAGAGCTTCGGCTTCAGAATATCCGAACATTTTCACCGCCCCCTTATTCCAGGCAAGAATATTGCCCGTAAGGTCGTGTAGAGCGATGGCCTCACTGGAGGCGTTGACAATTGCAGCCAGTCGTTTTGCCTGGGTCAGTTTTTTCATTTCGGTTATATCATCAAAGATGATCACCACTCCATCGATCACATTGTTTGTCGTCCGATAGGGTCGCAGGCGCATGCGATAGGTTGATCCAGCGGTGTCCTGTACTTCGAGTTCCAATTTTCCCAAGTCCTGTAGAACAGTTTGGGCATGTATGCTCAGGTCAACATCTTTCAACTTGGAGGAGAAATGAGAGATTGGCCGACCGATATCTACTGTAGTCAGAGGGATTAACTCGGTCGCTTTGGTAGTAAAACGTCTGATATTCAGATTAATATCAAGAAATATTGTGGCAATCTCAGTAGCGTCAAGCAGGTTGTTCATGTCATCATTTGCTGTGACTAACTCGTCGATTCTGCCTTGCAGTTCGGAATTAACCGTGGCTGACTCTTCGTTGAGTGACTGCAGTTCTTCTTTTGAGGTCTCCAGTTCTTCATTGGTGCTTTGCAACTCCTCGTTGGTACTTTGCAGCTCTTCGTTGGTGGATTTCAACTCTTCGTTGGATGTTTCCAGTTCCTCGATGGTGCTCTGCAAATTTTCTTTAGTGTACTGCAGCTCCTTTTCAAGCTTTGACAGTTCATCTCCCCCAACCACTCTTTGCTGTTGTTCTGTCTTATTCGCCTTTTTACTTTCAGGAATTGGGGTTTCCTCAAAAATAACCATCATCAAGCCACGACGGACTGCTTGCAGACGCGGCAACGGTCTGATGGTAAGACTAAAGTCCAGGTAACCGCCCTGATCCTGAACCTGCATCCCTTTAACGGTTACTTCTCGCCTCTCGGTTGCCAACTTGCGGATGGCCTGGGTAAGTCCGGTCCTTAAACCTGGTCGTGCCATTTCCAGGATATTAAAGTTTGCCTCTCCCTCAGCAGGTTCCAGATAACGCCCGGTTCGACCGTGAATATAAAGAATGTTCCCGTGGTCATCAATGATCACACATGTTGACATGTCGCTTTGGGCAATAATCATATTCAGCAATTTGAGCGAATCTATATCGCCAAGAGACCTTGAATCTCCAATCTTTTTTTCCTCAAGACCTTGAATATCTGGGTCAACATGGGGGGGGGCAGGGGTGGGTGAGGGAGAGAACCTGAGGTTCTTGGCAAAAAGAATGTTATCAGCTGTACTGCGCTTAAATATCTTCCACTTTTTATCAAGAGGAGTGAAAAGATCGGTGAACTGTCCAATGGTTTCAGATGGCCCTAGTAAGAGTAGGCCTTCCGGCTTGAGGCTGTAGTGAAAAAGTGGCATCACCTTTTTCTGCAGTTGCGAGCCAAAGTAAATAAGCAGGTTACGGCATGAAAGCATATCGAGCTTGGTAAAGGGCGGATCTTTGATAATATTCTGTGGAGCAAAAACCGCCATCTCCCGAATGCTCTTCTTTATCCTGTAGTGACCTTCTTCCCTGGTGAAAAACTTTTTCAAGCGCTCGGGAGAGACATCAGCGCACACAGCGTCACTATAGATCCCAGTCCTTGCCTCTTCAATAGCCTCAACGTTCAAGTCGGTACCGAAAATCTGTACAGAGAAGTGTTTTTGCATCGCCTCCATACACTCCTGGAAAATGATAGCGATGGAATAGACCTCCTCACCGGTGGAACATCCCGGAACCCAGATCCTGATATTATCATCATCGAGCTTATTTTTTACTATTTCGGCTATGTATTTGTTCTGCAATGATATAAATGCATCGGAATCCCTGAAGAAACTGGTCACACCAATCAACAGTTCCCGATAGAGGATGGTGATCTCGTGCTCGGATTCCTGCAAATACCGAACATACTCCTTGAGTGTATCGATCTGGTGGACATGCATTCTTCTTTCAATGCGACGATGGATGGTGTTTGATTTGTAGAGTGAAAAATCATGGTCAGTAGCGGCACGGAGCAGGACAAATACTTTCTGCATGACGCCTTTCAAAGCATCATCTTCGTCAATTACTCTGTCTGTCTGTTTGCCGGACACATGCCGAACATAATTGATGAGTTGCTCAGGCATCTCGCCGGGGGACAGTATATAGTCAATCAGGCCGGTATTAACAGCATTTCTCGGCATACCATCGTATTTAGCCGACCCAGGCTCCTGGGCAATAACCAGACCTCCCTCACTCTTAACAGATCGGAGACCGGTGGTGCCGTCGGTACCTGTGCCGGAAAGAATTATACCTATTGCTCTCTCTCCCATATCCTGGGCAAGGGAGCGAAAAAAAATATCGATGGGTAGATTGGCCTTTCGCGGCACTGACACCTCTAAAAGCTGCAAAGCACCGTTAAAGATAACCATTTCCTTGTTCGGTGGGATGATGAAGACCTGATTCGGAACAAGCCGCATATTGTCAGAGACCTGGCAGACCTTCATCGATGTCTTTTTCTGGATCAGGTCCGGAAGGATACTGACATGATGAGGATCGAGATGACTCACAAGAACAAAGGCCATGCCTGAATTCTCCGGCATGGCCTTGAAAAACTCTTCAAATGCCTCCAAGCCACCTGCTGAAGCACCTATTCCGACGACAGAGAAGGTGTTGTTGGCTTCAGTATCAACTTGCCGCGGGGTTACTGAATCTTGTACCTGTATTGTTGTATCTTCTGTTTTTTTCTTTGCGACCATAGGTTCCCTCAAACCAACAAAGCCGAGTGTCATGGTTGATATCCCAAGAATGGTTCTCAGCGTTAATTGGAGTCTGAGGGGGTCCGTCCCTGCTTTTCAACAGCTTTGGCTTTCTCTGTTTTTTCTATGAAAGGTACGTTACTGAAACAAAATCCAATACATTTTACCCAATTAAAGTGCTGTTCTATTTTAACTAATAATTGTATCACAATATTTGTTATTAAGGAATTTTATAATAAAGCGGATATTTAGAAAAAACAGGCATGCAAACAGGTAGAGAGCCTATTATTTCCCTCTTCTCACCCCTCGCTCCCCTAAGAGTGCTTCAAGATAGGTGAGATGGTTCAAATCTTCGGCGAGCAACAGAACAGAAAAGGCTCCTGTCACACTTAATAACCTGCAATTATATGGAAAAATAGAATTCACCCTTCTGCCGTCGTAGATAATGTCATGAAGCCGGTGGACAAGTTCCACAAATGTACATGGCTGAGTCTTTATCTTTATGAATTTCCAGTAATCAACTGAAGGCAGGCATTTTTTAATCTTATCCGTGATAAGCCAGGGATAGGAGGAACCATTAAAACGAGCGTTATTTTCAACCGGGTAGACGTTTTCATCGGTCACAATGTAATCAATACCAATTACACCACAGTAGCCCCACTCTGACATATGTTGAACAATTTTAAGCGAAGTCTGGCTGATTAATTCGTAGAGACGCCTGGATATTGGAGGGCCATATTGTGTGCCGATGTGGACCATACCTCTCTCGCAAACCTGATCTGTCAAGCCAATGTGGTCAATAACGCCAGCTCTGTCTATTGTCCACTGATCACCGGGACTGCAAATTACAGGTAAAAATGGCTCTATTATGACCATTTTTTCACCGGTAGCTGAAATCTTCGCATACAGTTCTCGGAGGTCATTGCCCGTTGTCTTATATAAGGACATGCCTGACTCCCCCAGGGTTCCACGAATAATCACAGTTTCATGGGTTGTGAGAATATTATTGATTACCACAGCCATATCTGTTGCATTTGTGTCCTCCTCTGGGTGCATTCTAAAAGATGTTCCAGTCACAACAGGTATACCGAGTTGATGGCATATTTCCTTAAATTCGGCCTTGTCGTTATACTTTGTCGTCACATCCTCCGCCGCCCCAAAGAGATCCGCTCCAAGTATTTTCGCAACCTCAGCTTCTTTTCTACCGGAATACCACGGTACGTAAACAGGCCTTCGACCGATTTGCTTAATTTTATTGAGAATTGGGGTAGGGTTTTGGATGATGCACTCTGAAAGAGAAAATTCCCTTGATGATTCTTTATATTCAACAACATCATAAGGCCCTAACCCTTAGGTACGGAGCCAATTGCAATAGACATGGTCCTGGTTTGTCCGTAACACCACTAAATCCTCACTAGAGGCAGCTGGTAAACCACGATCACAATGTGAGTTTATGGAAGAATCCCGGGAGGGAAATTGAGCAAAACTGTCCGTTCCCCAAATCAGGAGCTCATTTTTATTGCTCGATATACATTCTCTTAAAGGGCGATATGTTGTCATGTACAATCACTTTAGGCTGTGGATATCCACAAACACTCTATTTGAGATACCATTGCCAGCTCAGTATTGTTGTTATCACCACCGCATAAATGATCAGGACATAAAACCAGCGGCCGGTAAGTTTTGGAGTTTTGATTGGTGCAACATTTAACGCGGCTAACAATAAAATAAGGATATACAGAATGATAGAAAATGTATGGTGATTGAGTAGTCCATTAAACAGAAAGACAAAAACCAGAATAATGCCGTTGTTATCCACGGCCATTCCCATATAGCTTGATTTATCCACCAGGCCGTAAACATTGAAGTAGCTTAAACGAAGTGCAGATGCAGCAATAATGATAAATGCACCGGGGAGATACCACAGACTAAATGACCCATAACTGAGAAGGACGATTGCAGGGCAAATTCCAAAACTGACAATATCGATCATGGAGTCAAGCTGAGTACCATAAAGACCTTGTGCTTCTGTCCGATTTTTCATCTTTCTCGCGATAATCCCATCAGCCCAGTCTAAAACCACCGCCCATATCATACCGATCATTGAGGCGTGAAACATACCAATAGCAGCAAAATATATGGCGAGGACAGCGCAGAAAAGACCGCTTAGGGAGCAGATGTTGGGCCAATCTGCCACATGTGAAAGTATTGTCCTTTGAATGACGGGTTCTGTTACAGGACCATTATCTTGAGGATTTTTCATGGTTCACAGCCCTCTTGTAAAATAGTCCGCAATGCTTCAACCAGAAGGAAGTTCTCCTTTTGGGTACGGCTTGCTATACGGAGATAACGCTGAGATTCGGGCATAGTTTTACCCTCGCAATGTTTGATATAGATATTGTGATCAACAAACAGCTTTTTGGTTGCCTCCGGGCCGGACATGCTGTGGTCCGGGACGCGACAGAAGATATAGTTGGCATCAGGCGGATAAACAATCATCCCCGGAATTGATTGCAGTTGCTTGTAAAACAGATCTCGATCGGCCATAACCTGAGCACAACTTTCCCTGAACCTCTGTTTATATTTTGGGGCCATTCGTAAAAATTCTTCAGCAAATCCGTTAATGTTCCAGATATGAACTCTCTTACGGACCTTTGCTAAAAAGTCGGCATTTGCGGTAAGCATGTAACCGATGCGGATGCCGCAAATGCCATACGCCTTGCTCATGCTTTTGAAAATTACCAGGTTCTGATGTCTTTCAATTTCGTTTTCAAGCGACCCATTCTCGCTGTTTTTCGAAAAATCTATGAAAGATTCATCAACGATGAGCATGCAGTTATGAGGTGCTAGTATCTTAGTCAGCCGAAGAAGTTCACTCTTGGGGACCAACAACGAGGTGGGGTTATTTGGTGTTACCACTACCGCTAATCGCGCCTTGCCGTCTATAGCGACAGCAGCGAACTTGTCCACATCCAGTTCAAAAGATTGCTGACATAGAGGAAACTGGATTACATTACTGACTGGTGCTGCGTTTACATACTCATTAAATGAAGGTACCGGTACTATGAGTTTACGATGTATCCCAGCAATAATTTTAATGAGCTCAGCTGCTCCGTTGGCAACAACTACTCTCTCTGCAGGTTGATTTATCAACGTACCCACAAGGTATGCCAGATCCTGCTGGCCCACTGGATAGTTGAGGACCAATTGCTTGATATGATCGCGAGCATGACTGAAAAACTCCTCTGGTGGATAATAGAGATTATAGAGATAGTTATGATCTATAAAATCGTGCCTCCAAAATCCACCATGTTGACTGGAGATATGTTCGTATCGCTCTTCTGCAGTAGGCTCTGTAGTTGTCATTAGAGTTTATTGTAGTAGGTTCGAAGTCGGTGCCATTGGTAAAGGCACTTTAATCTTAGAAGAACCTTCCCCAACCGCCGTTGCATCAAAGGCGGGCAACTGTAGTGAGGTAAATATCAATTCAGCCTCACGAAGATCTGTGATTGTATCAATCTCGTACCAACTCTTGTTATCAAAGAATACGGGCGTGAAAATAAGACACCTGTCCTTTACCAAATCTGCGAAAACAGTTTCATAATAGCCGTCCACCTGGTTATTTGAAATGTACTGATCCAATCGCTGCTTAACCAATTGCCAACTACTCAATGAGAAACTGTAAATATTGACTGTTTTAAAGTACTCTTCATCTGGTGAGAGGGGCGCGCTGTGAAATGCCTCAATTTCCATATGATTATTAAGTGTAACGGTGGTTCCATTCATCCAGGGTTCTATTTTCGCGACTGCTATTCGATCCGGGGACAGCATATTCGTCAACATTTCTGAGTCAAAAACCAGATCACTTTCTATTAGCAAAAAGGGTTCGTCTATCTCTTCTCTTGCAAGCCATAAGGAATAGATGTTGTTTGTTGTTTTGTATAAAGGACTTGTTATGTAGGTGATATCCATTCCACCTTTTCGGGCCCCAAGATAGTTGCGAATAGATTCCCCCTGATGCCCAACGACAACAACGAGACGGTTAAAGTCATGATCCTGAAGGGTGGAAATTAATCGTTCTAATATGGTAATTTCGTTAACTTCCACCATGCACTTTGGCATCGAGTCAGTTAAGGGAGCCAAGCGGCTACCTGTCCCAGCAGCCAATAAAAGGGCTGTTCTTACTTGTTCATCTGCGAGGTCGGTGTAAAATGTTCTATTCTGCATATTTATGTCCTCCTGAAATTAGCGCCGGACCATTCCTTTAAAGGTAGTGATATAACACTGCTCAATGCAGTCTGGAGTGGTGCAGCCACTAGAAATATAGCGTTAATCGAGTTTCTCTCTGTGCTCCCGGGAATGGCTTTTGACGTAAAAGTAGAAGCCACTCTCCGTCGTCAAACTGAGGACTGTTGTAGTGCAAAGACAGGACGATTTGCTGAATACCTCATAGTATTGTCCAGTTTTTATCGCCTTTAGCCTTTCGCACTGATCGCACTGCACTCATTCCTTCCACCAGGGAGACCGTAAAAATCTGAACCTCAACCGGTTTGCTGAGCAAAATTCTGGCACCAAGCAGCACACTGAACTGATCTGAACTCAAATGGCTATCGGCATGTTTTCGAGTTTTCCATTCTGACATCAGCGTAAAAACCGACTTGTCTTCAATGTCGTTGTAAATTCCATGACCAAGGAGTCCGTTGCCGTTAGTTGGAGGTTCAACCATTGAGAGGAGCGTTTGTAGCACTTCCTTTTGCTTCTCTGGTAAACTGTTCAGAACTGTCCTGACAATTATCATCGTATTCTGGCTCACAGCATTAGGTGAAAGGATTGTCTGATGACCCATCCCCTTGTTATTTGGAAAAAGAAAAATGATACTTCAACTATCTGGTACTTATTCTAAAATTGGAACATAAGGTTCCATTTACATTGCAGTCATGTATTACAACTTCTGGTCTATGATAAAATTGATCACAACACCCAAACAACATGATTTTAATTGTCAGGCAGTTGAGCCCCGGTCCAAAGAGTGAGTACCGAGACTACGTGTTCCCCCCTTGTGTGTCGATTTTCAACAAGGAAACATTTTTATGAAAATAGTAGCTAGATCCCTCCAGAGCTTTCTTCATTCTTGATTCGACTCTTCAGGGCATACATGGTAGTTGAGCCAGATGACCAAAACATCAATTTGCCCTCTTTCACAAGGTCATTGGCCAAGTTTTTTAACTGACGTGGTTTTGTCTCAGGATCACAGCTATAGAAGTCCTTAATGTACAATTGTGATTTTTTAGATGTTTCAGCTTTTTTTAGAATTGCGGCTTTTAAATCTTCTTTTGATAATTGCATTTTGAGCCTCTCTGGAATTTGAATTCGACAACAAATTATTTATCAATAGATGCCGGAGCTGAGATGTACTGCCAGTCAAAGATTCCGATGTTCTCTTTGATAAATGCGCCTTCTTGGAAGAATTATTTAGTGTTGGCTATTCTCTTCTTTAAGTAGCAACCTTTGAGCCAATTGGACAAAACACTCGAAACTGAGTGTATCTGCATTGATTATGGGTGATTAAAGAGAACTACTTGTATGTGATGAATCCAACAGAGGAGGAAAAAGTGATCATATATGACCAGTCTGTCATATATGACCTTTATAATCTTCGCGGACTTTGGTGTACTGAGAGGAAAGGGACTCTCCTTGGAATCCCACTGCTGGCGAGGGTTTAGCAGGTTTACAAAACGAACTCAGGGCTTTTGGATATTAAGCTTACGCATTCGGGCACGGAGAGTACTGCGATCAATATCAAGGATTTCAGCAGCACTGTTTTTGCCGCTGACTTTCCAGCCGGTCTGGTTAAGCACCCTAAGGATATAATCTTTTTCAACCGCCTGCAGTGTTCTTTGACTAGCAGCGAGATCTTTAAACGATTTTTTCAATTCATCAACAAGGTGAAGTTTCGGACCAGATGAGTCGATCACTGCCCTTTCAAGGACATTTTCCAGCTCCCGAACATTGCCAGGCCAATGATACTGTTGCAGTTCATTCATTACATGTGTAGGGATGATTTCTATGGTCTTGCCCAATCGCTTGGTAATTTTCTTTACATAAAATTGAACCAGTAGAGGAATATCTCCCAGACGATCACGGAGAGGTGGGAGCGTAATGGGAAAGACATTGAGTCTATACCAGAGATCTTCCCTGAATCTTTTATTATTCACCTCCTCTTCCAGATTACGGTTGGTGGCTGCAATAATACGGACATCAACAGTGCGGGTCTCTGAACTACCGAGTCTTTCAAATTTCCCGTTCTCAATGACCTGGAGCAGTTTTGGCTGTGATTCCAGGGGGAGTTCACCTATTTCATCCAAAAAAAGAGTTGCTCCATTTGCTACTTCAAAGCGCCCTTTTCTGCAGGACTGTGCCCCGGTAAAGGCGCCTTTTTCGTGACCAAAAAGTTCACTTTCAATGAGATTTGCAGGTAGCGCAGCACAGTTCATCTTGACCAGGGCCCGGTTTTTTCTCTTACTTAAACTGTGAATTGCTCTGGCTACCAGCTCCTTACCAGTACCAGTTTCGCCCAAGATCAAGACACTGGTATCGGTGGCTGCGATTTGCTCAACCTTATAAAAGACGTAATTGATTTCATCACTGTGGCCAATGATGTTGTCATGGTTGAACTCAAGTTTAATCTCCTCCTGGAGATAAGCGCGCTCTGCCTCTAGCTGATCCTTGAGCCGTTGGACCTGTACAAGAGTAGTCTCAGTGACTTGTTTGCTTTTTTCTGCATTTTCCTGTGCGGTTCTTAGCTCGACAGTCCGCTCAGCAACAGCTTCCTCAAGGTGTCTCTTGTAGTATTCTCGTTCGGTCACATCCTCAATTGATAATAAAATAAGACGAGTTTTATTCTCCTTGCTATAAATTCGCCTGGCATTCAAGTGCATTATCTTGAAGCCAATGTTATCAAAGGTATGTTCAACTTCAAAGTCCTTAAACACAGTATTCTGAGGAAGAATAGACTCCAGCAGTTCTCTCAAGCGTGGAATATTCCATTGATGATTGCCAAGATCATAGAGAATGGTTCCCACCGTCTCGTCTGGGTTGACGTCAAAGATGGTGTAAAAAGCCTGGTTGGCCTTAATTACCCTGAAATTGACATCGAGCACCAACAGGGGCTCACGAACTGACCCTAAGATATCATCGAATATTTGCAGAAAGGCTTTTTCCATAAATAATTCTCAATGGCTTTGAGCCGGGAAGCGTTGTGTTGCACTGAATATAATTCAATACATATTTGAAATAATCGATATCAAGTTGTGAGATATGAAACATTCAGACTACGAAGTATCTCTTGATAATTTTACCTTACTTTCATACTGTTAGCAATCTGCCTGCTCACACCATTGCATCTTTCGCTGATTTGAAGGATAGGTTTTAAGCCGTATACCAGAGGGCGGTAAATTATGATATAGTGTGCAGGCCATGGCAAAGGAGATGCCAAATGAAGTGATCATATTTCAGTCGGGAGGAGCTAGCCTACTTTCTCTCAATTTTTGCCATAGGTGTCATAAAGTTTTCGCTTCTCAGGATCTTTTAATACCTCTTTTGCTTCATTAAGTTCTCTGAATTTTTCATCACCATCACTCTCTTTACAGGTATCAGGGTGGTATTTGAATGCGAGTTTTCTGTAGGCTCGATCTATATCATTATTCTCAGCATCCTTTGCAACGCCAAGTATTTTATAATAATTTTTACTGTTACCTTCCATTATCCATTTCTCTTTTGGTCTCTGAAACCCGATTTTTCCCGCTGCTTTTGGCTCTATATAGAGCGGTATCTGCGTCCTTCACAAAATCTTGAGACGTTTTAATTTCGTTGTCTCCATATGATGCCACTCCTATGCTGACAGTTACCTCCCTACCATCAGGCAGCTGCTCGGCCATTTTTATCCTTATTCTTTCTGCAATAATTGATGCTTCATAAATATCTGTGCAGGGGAGGATTATTGCAAATTCTTCTCCACCGTAGCGACAACAAATATCGGAATCCCTGGCTTCAACGAGCAATGATCCTGCCATTACGTTGAGCACTCTATCACCCTCTTGATGACCGTAGGTATCATTGACGGTCTTAAAATCATCGATATCTATCAACAATAGTGAAATTATCGTCTCGTATCGTTGTGATCGTCTTACCTCGAGGTCTATTTGCTGATAAAAGTAGGTATGGTTAAACAATCCAGTCAAACCATCTCGAAGGGACAGTTCTACTATCTCTTCAATAACGGTTTCGCATACCACTGTTGGCGAATTCATCCTGTAGGTGACATTTGAAAGATAATCCAGTGCCGCAACTACAATCCTAATATTTCTTCCTAACAATATTGATACCTGCTTCTTGTGCTGGATTATTTCAATCCACAGGTTTTCTGCTATTTCTGCAGGAAAGTGCTGATGGGAAATGGCGTAAAGAAGGTCAGGGTAAAATAATTGACCACGCTTTTTCTTTATTTCATCTAGCCGATGTATCTCTTTTTTTGTGAGCGGTCGGTCCCCCGAAAATGCGGAAACCAGCTCAGCTGTGAGAGTGGTCTTCCCAAGAATCTCACGCCGCCGATCAGCATCAGTTTCGAGAAGAGATGATGGGCTACTGTTTGTTTCTACCATGCTTTGAAGCCATTAAATTTATCCTGCACTGTGTTGTTCGCTCGTATTATTGCAACACTCCTCTGAGTTCATCTCCCTGTATGCTTTTTTTTGCGTGTGTTTTCAGTAGATTTATCCCAAACAGCATGTGGCGCGAATAAAATTATCTCAATACTTTTGTCTCATTCATCAACCCTCGACGCCACTTCAATGAATACATTGGCATTACTTCCTTCAAAAAAACCATGATTCAGTTATTGGGTTACCCTCCCAAATACGTTTACTCTTAATTTGAATTGCGGGTTACGCCGGAAGTCGGGCTCACGTTAGGCTGTTTCCTGATTCTGCTTTTATCTTTTTGCTCTTGTTTTTCTTGCCACCCTTGTCTCCCATGATACTGTTCCTCGCTCAGTTGTTTTCTCTGAAGAACGACCGCTTAGATCGCCATAAGGATATCGTCCGTCATCCTCACCGTGAGTGTCTACCATATTATGCTCATTGTGAAGTGACTCTATACTCATTGAAAGCTCAGCTTGAAGTTCTCTCAAGCTATTTAGTAGACCATTATCAAGATCCTTCCACTGATGTTCACCCGCTTTGTATCGATATCTAAGGTCACTATTGATTTGATCTATTTTCAATTCCAAATGGGCGATATGCTCATCATGTCTGTCTTTTTTCTCGCCTGTAAAAGCCATTCCTCGAACTCTGAACCGGGCCAATGCAGCCCTTGCAAGAGCGATGTCAGCTTTTATCTTGACTATAAATGTTTTTTCACTTCTCATGCCATGTCTCCATTGTGTGTTCATCGCTTTGTAATTCGACAAACATTTTCACTCAACAAGCACGGATGCTGATGGCTGTTACATATTTTTGATATCTTCAACATCAGACTCGACGTTGTAATATAAAGAGCAAGTAGAATGCCAGCTCAGATTAAATCAGAGGCAATAGAGGTATCAGTCTGTTTTGTTGGCCGTATTTCGCTACAGAAATTAGCAAGGCCGATTACGAGAGCCTTCAGCAAAGGTCATATTTGTCCAATAGGTTATATCTGACCATTAGAGGTTGGTGAGTGCACATCGGTATTATATAGCGGTAGGCAGGTAACTCTTCTAAAACCTATTTTTTAAGCCTTTTCCTTGTGAGAAATACCAGTAATACTATCAGCGTAACAGCTGTCAATGTCCATAGCCACATATCCTCTCCTCCATTACCATAGTCATCATCCCTTGAAACTAGGCTCAATTTAAATTTGTTTCTATAGCCTAGGGAACTGATTGCAAAACCATAAATTCATAAAATATATAGCAAACTTCGCTCCAGATTCAGCCACCCCTCAATATGTATTCAACCTACTAATTTAAAAGTACATTCCAGCAATGATGATTGGTCATGAATTGGATTCCAGGTATGGTTGATGGTTTCACTTGACCAATAGGTCATATCTGACCCATTGATACCTTGCGGAAGTAACCCCAGAGTTCATTTATGTGGAGATGTATGAAGGAAAATGAGGAAACGTAAAATTTCACCCGTTGATTTCGTGTCTATTGCGAGTCAGGTACTAGTTCGATACACCTGCAGGTAAATACATGTTTAAAAAACAGAGTTAGAATATGAATGTTTTATTTGAAACTGAAATCGTAGATGTTTCCTAGGCTCCTCATTATTGATTCTAACATTTGGATATTAGTGCTTACTTAGTGGTTAGGATTTGTGAAATGTTCGAATCAGGATACTATGGAGCTGAAGAAAAATCTGCCTTTCAAAAAGATCCTAATTGGTGTGCTTCAAAATCTTGGTGGGGAGTTGGCTGTTATTGGCTGTTTTTCATTAGACGATTATTAGACGTTTAAAATGAAATAGATCCAGATTAAACGAAATAAGTAGGGGTGAAACGAAATCGCTGTTTTTGTTAACTCATTAATATTCTTTAATAACGGCAGGTTGGGCTGGCCTCTGTTTTTAAGGTCGGATGACTTGGGAGCAGGAGGTCAGCTTTAAAGAGGACATTGGATATTATAATCTCTCGATTTTATAGTGTGTTACAAATTCCCAGCACCCTACCTCCAATTTCTGGACTTCCTGCCTTGGCAATAAGTAGGCAGGGTACCTGAATTCTGGCTTGTCAGAGATAAGGAAGTTTGATCTTGCCATATCAAATATAAACAACCAGGTACTTCTGCTTGACTGATACAGTCCATTATCGAAAATGAATACGTGCATGAAAACCTAACAGAAAAAATCGAGCCTGCAATTCTAGCTTCTCCATGAAAACCTTCTTAGTGAGTAGCTGAGTAGACTGCACACCTTCGTGATGGCAATATTAACATGTGGAGCAGGGTATTCCTGTATCTCCTGATACAGATTGTTTTGGAGATGAAAAACAACTGAAAATGACATTAGGGGGTTGGTTTGAGAATGTTCCTACGGAACTGTACCATTGTGATGATTGTTAACTAACTGATATTTTATAAATAGTGGGTGTACCAGTGGCAGGTGGGCATATGAAAAAACAGGTTGCCTTTTCGCTTCAAAAATGGGTCCTAAAAAGTTTATCGATTAAATTAACATGCTGAAATAAAGAATTTTATGAGATTTTCCCTTATAGGGATTAGCGCGTTAGGTCTAGCGGACCGCAATGATAAACGCTAGGGCTCGCAATCAAGTAAGGTCTGGGCTCACATTATTTGACAATAGGAATGCTCGACCTATAGAATTAGCCTTGTTTTCAGGTCCATACGAGGACTAAAAGCAACCGACCAGGATACCTACGAATACTCCAAAACTATGGAGTTGTACTGTCTTGCGCAAGCTGCAGGGCAGGCTAAAACCACATTTGTAGACGGTTCGAAATACCCTCTCTATACTCTTCTGTTTTATGACTTAAGGGCGCTTGAAGATTTACATGCAATAATACGCATTGAACCTGTTAAAGAGCGAGACAAGGTAATGATGGGAATGCCTGAGACTATAGGAATTTCTCCCTCCAAGCCATTCTTCCACTAAAGCGAACAAAAGGCAGCTATGGAGCAAGGTGCGATTGATGCTTATCACTACATTCAGGACCTTGCAGCTGAGCACCATGAGCAGAATATCTATTGGCCGGATCGCAACTGGAGCTTTGTCATGGTACCCGACGAAAAGTCTGGCTTTCCCATAAAAGGGGGTGGTCGCGACTGATTTAAGATTCCGAAATAATACGTTTTTATCTTAATATGTTCTACATGGACTAGCGTGTTGGATATTACTTGTTTGCCGATTGGTTCATGCAAGATTCCAAACTTTCTCACCCAGATTTACGAAATTCATTTTCAAACCTGAGCATTGACTTTTCACTAATACTCTGAACATAATAAATAGAATTTCCCTTTATTTTGAATAGATTTATTTGGTGTCCAGAATTTTAAGCCTATAGTAAAAATGATGGAATCCTAATGGCTAATAAGCAAATTGAACCTGTTATATTTCCGGCCACATTTTTGTATCGATTTGTTCTTTTGCTCGCCCCTCTAGTGGTTCTTTTTTTGACAATTTCTCTCTTTATTTATCATCTTGAGACGGCAAACCACCGCGAACTTGTTGCCAATAAGGAAAAAGTCGTGGTGCGTACGGGCCTGCAACTGATACATGATACCATCGATCCTATTCAGGCCGACCTGGGTTTCCTTGCGGAAATCTGCAGTAACAATCTTTTACAAGCACAGAATAAACATCAGAGCAAAGCCGCGATTAAGAGACTGGAGGATATATTCCTTTCTTTAGCTAAAAACCATCCAGTTTACGACCAAGTGCGGCTTTTAGACAAAAACGGAATGGAGCAAATCAGGGTCAACTTCGGTGAGGATGTCCCTGTTGTTGTCCCGCCAGAACTCCTGCAGGACAAGGGTAAACGCTATTATTTCTGGGACACAATTCAGTTGAAAAAGGGCGAGGTATTTATCTCTCCACTGGATCTCAATATAGAAAATCGTGAAATTGAATATCCCTTAAAACCTATGCTTCGCGTGGGTCAGGTGGTCGTAGACAACCAAGGAAATAAACTCGGGGCTGTTATTTTGAATTATAAGGGCCAGGAGATGCTTGACAAGATCCATAATTGGGCTCTTACGCAGCCAGGCGACCTTATGTTGCTCAACAGCGAAGGTTATTGGCTGCACGGAAAAAATCGTGAACAGGAGTGGGGCTTTATGTTCCCGGGACGGAAATCGTTTTGTCTAAAAACTATAGCCCCGGATCTGTGGAACAATTCAATCGATGGGGGAGAGACAGGTCAGGTAACAACAGAGGACGGTCTGTTCACCTTTACAACGGTTCGTCCTTTGCGCAAAGGATATGTTTCAAGTACAGGATCTGCGAGTGCTACAGGCAAAAGCAGCCGGATTTTGAACGGGGATGATTATTACTGGAAAATCGTTTCACAGGTGCCCACCGCAGCATTAGATTCATCCATTGCCGAGCTGAAACGAAACTTTCGCTGGGCGATTATTGCTGGTGTCCTCCTTATTGGCGGATTTTCTGGTGTTCTGACCATGGCACAGATACGAAAAAAAATGGCCGACCTGGCTCTGCGTCAAGCCAATGAGCAGCTTGAGCACAAAGTAACCCAGCGTACAGAAGAATTGTCGGAACGAAATAGTCAATTAGAGGTGGAAATAGATCGTCGTGTACTGACAGAAAATGCCCTGGCCATGAGTGAAGAACGATATCGCGCTATTATGGAATCCATGGATGACGATGTCTATGTTACATCCAGTGACTACCAGGTAATCTATGCAAATCCGAATCTGGAACGGCGATTATTCGATGATCGGTCGTTTTGCTATACGGCACTGTATAATCGGCAAAGTCCTTGTCCGTGGTGCAAAATATCTGAGGTGTTGTCCGGCCAGAAAGTAATCTATGAGCTGCAATCTCCAAATGACGGAAAAATATACCATATCAGCAACACTCCAATAAGCTACCAAGAGGATAATAAAGGCAAGTTAACAATTGCAAGAGACATCTCCGAAGTCCGCAGGACCCAACATGCTTTGGCGACGAGCGAACGTCGTAATAGCACGCTTTTGGAAAATATGCGTGAAGGCGTTGTCGTGATCGATCGAAAAGGACTTATCAGCTACTGTAACAACCAATTTGCGCAGATGCTCGGATACAGTGTGGAAGAAGTTATCGGTTGCGAATATGGGGCTTTTCTTGACGAAGACAATAATAAAATTGTACAGCAGCAGTTGATCCTTCGAAAAAGCAATATTACAACGTCCTACGAATTAATCTGGCAGCAAAAAAACAGAACTCCGTTACTCACTGAAATTTCGCCATCGGTGCTGCGTAATGAAAAAGGTGAGTTCACAGGGAGCTTTGGTCTGGTCACCGATATTACAAAGCAGAAAGTCGCTGAAGAAGAGAGAAAGTCGCTGGAGAATCAATTGTTGCAGGCCCAGAAAATGGAATCTATCGGAACGTTGGCAGGGGGCATTGCCCATGATTTCAACAATATTCTCTCAGCCATCCTCGGGTACACCGAATTGGCAATTGCCAGAGTACAATCGGATAAAAATTTGGTCGATGACCTTCGTGAAGTATATTCAGCTGGAATACGTGCAAAAGATCTGGTCCAGCAGATATTGGCCTTTTCCCGGCAATCAGAAGAGACCATGAAACCTATTCAGATTGATATAATCGTCAGAGAAGTACTGAAATTAATTCGATCATCCACTCCAACAACAATTGAAATCAGGCAGAACATTACCTGCGATTCTATAATCATGGGTAATACGATACAAATACACCAGATAATGATGAACCTCTGTACTAACGCTGTACATGCCATGGAAAAATCCGGTGGTATTTTGGGTGTCGCCTTACAGGATGTAAGCATCGATGCATTATCACCTATGATTAACGAAGGATTGCAACCTGCAGAATATGTCAGGATAAAAGTATCGGATTCTGGAACTGGTATTGCGCCCGATGCAATCAAATCAATTTTCGATCCCTATTATACGACCAAAGCTCAAGGTGAAGGAACCGGCTTGGGACTCTCTTTGGTACACGGTATAGTTGAAAAAAGTGGTGGTAAGGTGAGAGTTGAAAGCCAACTCGGAATAGGGACCACCTTCAGCGTTTATTTGCCAATAACTAAAAAGCGTCAGGTGCAGCAATCATTTGAGCAGGAGGAACTCCCGAAAGGTATCGAGCGGATCTTATTCGTCGATGATGAAGCCCCCTTAGCCAGGATAGGTGGCAGAGTGTTTGAGAGTCTGGGGTACACAGTCACTATAAGAACCAGTAGTATTGAGGCACTGGAGCTCTTCAAATCAAAATCAAAGGATTTCGATCTGATCATTACCGACATGACCATGCCAAATATGTCAGGTGATGCCCTCGCTATTGAATGTATGGCTGTCCGACCGGATATTCCAATAATTCTTTGCACCGGCTATAGTAAAAAAATATCAGCTGAATCAGCATCAGAAATTGGTTTTAAGGCGTTTATTTATAAACCTTTTGTCAAGAAAGATCTGGCGGAAACGGTACGGGGAGTTTTGGATCTTGCGAAGGATTAACCGTTTGGTATCTTGAAAAATGTCATGTTTAGATAGGGTCTTTTCATACTAAGGAATGTGTGAATTGTATCATAATCATGTTGCTCCCAAAACCTAACAGCATTTATAACGTCTGAAGATAACGCTTACCCATGAACTGGACAGTACTATGGATCAGTAGCTCATATTCTCTTGCTTTAGGTCCGTGTAGTTCGATTGAAATCTGGAGTATTCTTTTAATTCCCTTCTCACCAATTCTTTTGCGAAATAGAACGAGCTTGGTTGGGTGACAAGGAAACTTTCATTTGAAAAATACTTCGCCACAGAAATATTGGTAGTAACCATTTTCCACCCACCTTTCTACAGCGGACTCATCAGACAAGTTACGTAACTGCTTCAAGATAAGTAATCCTACCATCAAGCGGATTGGATGCGCATTCCTGCCAATATCTGAATAGAGTGTAGAAAATTCATGCTCTAATTCTTCCCAGGGTATCGTATTGCCTAAACGATATAGTGGATGCTTGGGATTTAACTGATCAGCTAACCGCTGATTAAACATATCCAGTTGACGATGGTCTGGGCTCTTACCTTTCATTTTCGCCTCATAAACGTGGTTAAAATTGCAAGGTTATGGGGGGGATATTACCATTTATTTGCAATTTCAGTACTCGTGTTATGAGGTATTGTTCATTTATATCAATATGTTGATTGGTTTCTCAGCGGCGACTAGTTAACAAACTACTTATCCCGTTATCGGGATTAGAAATGTACTTATTGATAGGGGCAAACCGGGAACCTTTTCGATTTTTCTGCGTATATACATGTAACAGACAACGATTAATCCAGTTGGAGATGAACTGCATGCAGGAAGACAGACAAATAATTCGATCGATCAAAGCGGGTGATGTTGAGGCCTACGCCCTGCTGGTGGAAAAATATCATCGGCAGCTGCTGTCCTATATTTTCCATCTCGTTCTGGATCGTGAGATCACTGAAGATATAAGTCAGGAGGTGTTTCTTAGTGTGTATAAATCACTGCCCGATTTCGATGAGGATCGTGGTACACCCTTTGCTGCCTGGTTGTTTATCTGTGCCAGAAATCAGGTAAAGAGTGCTGTACGAAAGAAAAAAATCCATGATTATCTAACGTGCGCTTTTATTAAAGAACCTGAGGATAGCAAACCGTCAGCATTGCAAATGATAATTGGCCGAGAGGAATCGCAGGCCTTGAGGGACTGTTTACATCGGCTTGATGAACCGTACCGTTCCACGTTGCTCGGCAGCATTGATGGCTATTCGATTCAGGCTCTTGCCGATAAAGACAAGATTGCTCCAGGAACTGTCAAATCCCGTCTCTTCCGGGCGAGAAATCGACTTACCATATTGCTTAAAGAATATTTTGGAGGGTATGAAAATGAGTAAATATCGAGTTCCTGCTGATTTCACCGAAAGGGTGATGCGTAGCGTACGAAAATATGAAAACAAGCGCAAAACAGAGGACGCAAAGAATACAGACTTCCTTAGTATTCCGCTGCTGCGTTGGGGGATATCCTGCTCAGCAATACTGCTGGCAATAACCCAACTGGCACGTTTGGGCTGTAGTCTGTTATTGCCGGTTCTGTGCCATTGATATCCAGCGCCAAAGAATGCTCCTTAGCCATCAATAACTTCAAGGTAAACGTAATGAAAAACGAACATAGTCCACGACGTACATTATATGCCGGTCTACTGGCATGTTGCATACCTGGTCTCGGCCAAGTCTATAATGGTGAGCTGATCAAGGCTGCCTGTTTTCTACTTTTTTTTCTGACTGTTCCACAAATTATCTTGCACGCAGCTGGATTTCTGCCTGCCGGATACTTGCTTGTTATTGTTGTTCTCGCTATTGTCTCGGCAATCGGTGTTTACCTCTGGGCAATTATTGACGCAGTAAAGACCAGTACACGACTACAGATTCAGTATATTACCAGAGCGTACAATTCTGGAATTGTCTATTTAGCCGTGTTCATTTTTGGGTGGATCTGTCTTGGTATCACTGAAAATTATGCTCGTACACGGATTGTCGCTCCCTATAAAATAGTTAGTCGCAGCATGGGGCCGGCTGTTTTGCAGGGTGACTATGTCTTTGTCGACAGGATGATCTACCGGCATGGTCCGGTTAAGGTTGGTGACATTATCATCCATGTCTATCCGGATGACCGCAGCATGGTTTATATTCGGCGGGTGGCGGCTCTGCCGGGTGAGAGTGTCACCTATGCAGATGGTACCACGGCGACAGCTCCCCATGGCTCGGTGCTTGTTTCCGGTGGCGACAATGGGATTGAGCATACCGATAGCCGTGATTTTGGTCCGATTGATCTGAGGGATCTTGTTGGCAGGGTACAGCAAATCTATTTTTCTATAGGCCCATCTGGAGTTCGCTGGAATCGGATAGGCAAGGTCATCGAAGGTGAGAAGTAATACCTGGGTAATGGGGTGTACTGAAGCGGAAAATGCCTTGGTAGGTGTCTCCCTTTTTCAAATGAATGATCTGAAATTGCCCACCATTGCAATGATCACCAATCATCTTCAAGGCGGTAATATGACGACCGGTAAGCCTCTTCTGCATCACATACGACTTTTGAACATTATGTCTAAAGCATCCTGCAACTTTATCGTATTCAGCAGCATGAAAATATCGATTATAGTCTCAGGTTAAGACCGTAGAGTTGGTGTCTGGGAGGAATGGTCGAGCAGATGCGGCGCTTCCACGCAGGACGGATCAGGATGGAAGCGCCAAAAAGGCTAGAGGATCGGATTATCTACCGAATTTTACAGTGAGCTCGGCTTTTCCCAGCTTGTGCATGTTCAGGAAGTAGCCCACCATTGCTCCTGAAGCCTCTGCGTCAAGATCAATATGGTCAGTGTCAAGAGCCCAGACCATAAACTGGTATCTGTGTGGTGTGTCTCCCTCAGGAGGACAAGCTCCACCGTAGCCTGAGGTCCCAAAATCAGTCCTGCTCTGGGTCATACCGTTTGCTTCTGGGTTGACGCTTGCGTTTGTGGGCAGGCCGGTTGCGTTTGACGGTATATTGAAGGCGATCCAGTGCCACCAGCCACTGCCGGTTGGGGCATCAGGGTCATACACCGTTACGGCATAACTCTTTGTTCCCTCTGGTCCATTTTCCCAGTTCAATTCCGGGGAAATGTTGGCTCCAGTGCAGCCAAAGCCATTTAGTACCTGCTCCATGGGCATTGTCTCTCCATCTTTGAGTTGGGGGCTTGTGACGGTGAAATCAGCAGCCATTGCACTGTTTGCTAAAAAAAATGGTATTGCCGCATGGATGAGTAGACGTTTCATAGGTATCTCCTTTTTCTGTTGCCGGGATCTTACTCCCTGTTGCATTGTAGCTGTTGACAAGGATGATACTTTGCTGACATTTTTCTGCTGTTCTCTATGGCTCAAAGGTTATCGCTATCGGTGCAATTATGAACATTACCGTAAGGCAATTAGTGGAGCTTGACCCATTTCCTCCTTCATAGTGCTGGGGCTTCGCCCGTATCGTTTTCTGAAAAGCTGGCTGAAATGAGAGACATTTTCAAAACCAACCGCAAAGCAGGCCTCACTCACATTGGTTTCAGAGCTTAAAAGCAGTGCCCGTGCCTCCTCAAGCCTGCGATTTGTAACCCATTGTCTGGGGCTCTCCTGAAAGAGGTTTTGAAAATCACGTTTAAACGAAGAGAGTGAGCGACCAGAGAGCTGGGCCAGCTCTTCGATCTTCAGGGGCTTTCTAAAATAATCCTCCATGATATCGAGTAGGTTTTGCTTACGTATGGAGTGCAGCTGATGGAGAAAGGATCGAAAAAGTTGGTTACTGTCTTCATCGATTATAAGTAAAAGCAACTCTTCAAGTTTAAGTTTCAACAGGCTCCCTGAGTTGTTACTGGTATGAATGAAGTAGGGTAGCAGTGATTGGATGGAGGAAAGCAGCAGAGGTGTCTGGTGGATTCTGAAAATTGGCTCATCGGGACCAGCTTTAACTGCAGTTGGCAGTGGCGCATGCCGTTTAAGAAAGCGATGTAAAAAACTGTCATCAAGGCAGAATACAAGTGTTCTGTACTCATCACTGGAGGTAAGTATCTCTGAGAAGAGGTAGCTCCCTCGCCGTGCAAAAAACGCGTGTCCGGCTCTGATATGTAAATCCCGATCAGGGAGGTGGATGATTTTTTCACCTCGCAGTACAACTACAAAGAGGTAGGTGGTGACAAGTATTCTGATATTGCGGGCTTCTCTTGAGGTTCTGTATTCGACACAGGTGACATCATCGACATGAAGGCTCTGCATCTCAGTATTGGATGCGAGAAACCGCGGAATGACAAGCTCTGTTTCCATCTTCTCTTTTTATTTGCAATGTGAAAGGTTTGAGTAGGGAGCAGCAGGAGCATACCGTATCTTTTCTATGCCTGCTACGCTATTTGCAAGAATTAACCTGATCTCTACTTCCTGAGACTGGTGTAATGGTTGTCTGTAAATTGAAAAATCGTGAATAAAAAAATGTCAGGTAAAGAAGTAGAGCCAGTTGAAAATTCTGAAAATTAATAACAGCAGCCCAAAGCATGTTGCTCTTTTCCAAGATTATCTTGTCAGTGAGCATCCTGATATGATGGAGCATCCATCATCAAAAGTCCAGGTTCACCGCATTTACGCATCACTGCAATGACTAAATCAAAGTTCTGACGATCAATTTCCTCAAGATTTTTTTTATTTTTTTTTCGTTTTTAGCAAACAGTTCCGTCGTTTCACCAAATTGTTTCTGTTCGTCACTGAAATCCTCAGGAGTGAACACGCTTTCGCTTGGCATATTCACAATCAGGTATTCTCCGCCTTTTAATTGTTTTGCAGTCATTTGTTACCTCACAGAGGCAAATTTGGCAAAATTTCGCCAGATAGTCAGTTAAAGATAAGCATTACGGACTAATTGATAGATGGAACAATGTGGTGGTTAACATTGCAGCAAAACCAGTTGGAGCTCAAGCCACTTTGTATGATAGTGTCTTTTAATTGACATTAAAAAATGATAACATTTATACAATGCCAGATATCGGCCAGAAATCGAGAGCTAAGGATATGTTAATAAATCTGACCATAGCATTTTGCCCCTGGAAAAGGATAAGGAGATAGCAACAATGGATATTCAGCATGCTTTAATAGAACTGATTCAGAAAGCTGATCGCCACAGTGCAAGTCTGCTTCTTGATACCTGGGCAGATGAACACGGGTATGATCGGTTACTTAAAGATGTTTTGGAACCAACGCTTCTGCTCATTGGTGAGGAATGGCGAACTGCAGAAAATTTTACCTTGGCTCAATCCTATATGGCGGCAAAAGTAGCAGAAGATGCGCTGTTAAAAGCGGCAGAGCATAAAAAGGATGGTAATAAAATACTGCCAACTAAAGGACCAGTGGTTATTGGCAATATCGAAGACGACTTCCACTCGTTAGGCCGACGCATGATTGGTACCTTCCTGCAAGCAGATGGCTGGATCGTGGAGGATCTTGGCAACGATGTACTCGCTAAAGAGTTTGTGGATAAGGCTGTTGAGATAGGTGCCCGGGTAATCGGTGTTTCTGCCATGATGCGGACCACCGCTCATAATATCAAACAGCTGAGGGCAGAATTAGACCAGCGGGAACTGACAGGCCGTATTCAGCTCGCTGTAGGTGGCGCAGTTTTCTTGGTTTGCCCTGGACTTGATCTGGAAGTTGGAGGTGATGGAACGACTCGTACTGCCATTGACGCTCCGGTTCTTTTCCAGCGTCTCTGGGACGCATCACTTTTATCGGAGGATTCGTCATGAACTGTTTCGAAAGAATTGATGGAACACTTCAAGGCAACCCCTTGGATCGAAGGGCTTTTATTCCGGTGTTGAGTCTATATGGAGCACGATTGACTGATTGTCCCCTTGATCAATACTACTCTGATCCGGAAGCATATACTGCCGGACAGGTTGCAGTAAACAATGAGTTTAAACCGGATGTCCTTTTTGGCCCCTTTGCCTTTGCTTTGGTAGGTGCAGCTTTTGGCAGTCAGATCAAGAAATCCCGTAGTAACCCACCAAACATAAGTAAACCAGCTGTTTCCTCACTAAAAGAGTGGGACCGGCTCGCCTTGCCTGACCTTGACACGAATCCTCACCTACTTTATCTTCGAAAATCCATTAGATTAATGGCAACAGAATTTGAAGGGAGGGTTCCCGTGGCAGCCTGTCTGCCGGCTCCAATAGACATCCCGGCATTGGTCTTGGGGATGGAGGGTTGGATGGAATTGTTGCTCTTTGATCCAAAAAACGCTGAGCGGGTATTGGAAAGAGTTAATCAATTTTTTGTCATGCTTACCAATACCCTGTTTGCTGAAGGTGCCATGATCGCTTTTCTGCCCTGCGGTTATGCATCCCCTGCGGTCCTCATGCGTGACACAGTAGAGCATTTACTTCGCCCAGCGCTTGACAAGGCCCTCTCCGAAATCAGCGGGCCTGCCGTACTTCATCATTGTGGTGCAACCTTTCTGGCCCACCTTGATATTCTAAAAGGACTTCCCGCGGCTGTTGGTTATGCTCTCAGCTATGAAGAAGGCCTGTCAAAGGCTCGGCAGGTACTCGGGGCCGGTCCCGTATTATTAAGTGGGCCACATGGTCCAAGCCTGGAGGTGATGGATGCTGATCAGGTGTACACTATTTGTCGATCAATTCTTAATGAGCGAGACGAAGAAAAAGATCCACATTTCATCTTAGTTTCATTGGGTGCAGATGTACCTTACAATACACCTCCAGAGAATCTGCACGCCATGCGTGAAGCGCTTGCAAAGGTAGGTTGGAATGCTGGGTAAATCTGATAATAAAGAAACATCTACGGCCATGTGTTGTGGGGTTTATAAGGATGAGATTCTGGTACTGAAAAAGCGCTATTGGCCAAATTTGACGATTAACTTTTTAAGTTCTATGCTTCATATGAGGCCGGACCTGCTGGGGGAGAAACTTTCGACCCAGCTCGAAGGAAAGAGTGCTCAGGATCAGAAAACCCTTTTGATATATGGCGATTGTTGCATGCAAATGAGTGACTTGACCAAAAGTCCTGACGTTGTTCGTGTCCATGGTCATAACTGTATTCACCAGATACTCGGGAGTAGGGAGTATAAACGACTCTCCCATGAAGGTGTTTTTTTTCTCTTACCTGAGTGGGCCAGCCGCTGGCACCATATTTTTAAAAACGAGCTGGGCCTTAATGAAGCCAATGCAGAAGGCTTAATGAGGGAAATGCACAGCAAACTTATGTATTTAGATACAGGGATAAAGCCGGTGCCAATTGAAGATTTAAAGGAGTGCTCAAGGTACTGTGGCCTCCCTTGGGAAGTCTTGCAGGTATCGCTTGAGCCTTTGCGTAAATGCATTCAGGACGCTATGGACGAGTTGCATGGATCAGGGGGGCTGCATGAGTTATGATATAATCCATCAAGACCCCACCTTTCCAGCAATGGTAATGGAAATTCTGGACAATATGTTGTCCCGTTCGGAGAATCCTGGGCAGCTTTCCAAATATTTGACCGAAGAAATTAGAGAATTAACCGGCGCTCGCTGTGTCCTGCTTATTGAGTGTATGGACGATAATC
The DNA here is from genome assembly GCF_054397165.1 of Desulforhopalus glucosivorans. Classification (NCBI taxonomy): domain Bacteria; kingdom Pseudomonadati; phylum Thermodesulfobacteriota; class Desulfobulbia; order Desulfobulbales; family Desulfocapsaceae; genus Desulforhopalus; species Desulforhopalus glucosivorans. The sequence continues at coordinate 3,315,944 of NZ_AP044854.1, read as the reverse complement.
ACAATCTCTTGGCCGTAAATCCAGAAAGACGTCGGGAATGGGCAGAGTCGCCGGAGACAAAACTGTTATATGAAGCCAGCCATGCATTGAACAAAACCAGCCTTTGGGAAGGGACTGAACCTTCGGATATTTCTTCTCTATTGTCCGAGAATGATTTTGCCGTATCTATAGCTGCCCCGTTACTCGCGCAAGGGACACGTATTGGCGCCATGCTTCTCCTGGGGCTGCCTGACAAACTGCATATCCAAACTGAAATACAGCTGGTGACAACACTCTCGAAAGTCTTGGCCTTAATGCTTCGCAATGCCCTGCTCTTTCGGAATCAGGAACAAACAATCGAGGAACGAACGAAAGAGCTTCGGCTCCATAGCGTTACTATTGATAATATGAAGGATGCTGTATTCTGGATCAATTCTGATTCAAGTTTTCAGCAAATTAACAACTCAGCATGCACGATGTTAGGATATTCAGAGGAGGAACTTTCCCAGCTGCGCCTCATCGATGTGTGTCCCGAGTTAACCATGGATGGCTGGCAAACCAGCTGGCTAAACCTGACAAGGTATGGAGCTGTCGAAGCTGAAATGATTTTCAGGCATCAGACAGGCAGAGAGATCCCTGTTGATATATCCGCCACCTACTTCGAGTTTGAAGGTAAGGCTTACAATTGTGCCATTGCCAGAGATATCACTGATCGTAAGCGGGTAGAGAAAGCCTTGCTTGAAAGTGAAGAACGTCTTCGTAATGTATTTACCAACTCACCCTTTCCCATCGTGGTGCATGCAGAAGATGGTCGCATTATCATGGTCAATGAGACATGGACCCAATTATCCGGATATTCACATGCTGATATCCCAACCATTGCCGACTGGACCGCAAAGGTCTATGGAGAAAAGCATGAAGAAGTCAGGGAACTGATCGAACCACTTTACAACATCAAGGAGAGAGTTGATGAGGGTGAATTTACAATCAAAACAAAGGATGGCAATACTATTGTATGGGATTTTAGCTCGGCTCCCCTAGGTGAACTTCCTAGTGGACAGAAATTAATAGTCAGCATGGCAAAAGATGTGACAGGCAAAAAAATCGCTGCAGAAGAGAAGCAGAATATGGAGATAAAACTCCAACAATCACAAAAAATGGAATCAATCGGTACTCTTGCAGGTGGTATTGCTCATGACTTTAATAATATCCTTACAGCAATCCTTGGCTATACCGAGATGGCAAGGGATGCAAGCCAACCTGGCTCAACTATTTCCGAAGATTTAGATGAGGTGTTAGAGGCCGGAAATCGTGCCAAGAGTCTCGTTCGCCAGATACTTGCTTTCAGCCGGCAAGATAATGCTGGGCGTATACACTTGCAACCGGCAAGTATTATTAAAGAGACAATAGCATTACTGCGTCCTTCATTGCCATCCACCATTGATATTACGCAAGATATTGATGCAGTAACAGGTCTTGTTTTTGTTGACCCAACTCAACTCAATCAAATATTGATGAACCTCTGCACCAATGCTTTTCATGCCATGGAAAAAACTGGTGGAAAACTGGGCATTTCAATGAAAGAGGTGAGTCTCAGCAGTGATGATCTTATACACGAACCAGATGTGGCATGTGGGAATTTTATTCAGTTCTCAATTAGCGACTCAGGCCCAGGCATAGCGCCCGCCATTAAAAATAAAATTTTTGACCCATATTTCACAACAAAAAAGGTCGGTAAGGGTACCGGGATGGGCCTCGCAACGGTCCATGGAATAGTGAAAAGTTATGGTGGGGTTATAACCGTTTACAGTGAACTTGGTGAAGGAACGGTTTTTCATGTGTTTTTGCCCGTCGAAAACAAAGGCAAAATACTGGAAAATGAAATAAATGACCAGATACCAATTGGCAGAGAAAGAATCCTTTTTGTTGACGACGAAGAAATACTTGCCACGATGGGCAAAGCCATGCTCGAGAGGCTTGGTTATCATGTAACCGTAAGAGCTAACAGTCTTGAGGCTTTAGAAACCTTTCAGAACCAACCCGATCAGTTTGATCTTATTATAACAGACCAGACTATGCCTGGTATGACAGGTAGTGACTTAAGTAGACGAATGTTACAGATTCGACCTGATATTCCCATTATCCTTTGCACAGGTTATTCCACTATTATCTCAGAGGAAAAAGCAAAATTCATGGGTATTAAGGAGTTTGCACTGAAACCATTTACCAAAAAAGATATTGGTATCTTGATTCGAAAAGTTTTGGATCCCTCGTGAATCTGATAGTCGAAGAGTGGTCCGGGGGCAGGGCTTGATTCATTACAGCATAAAACATCAGTTTAAGATTCTTTGAAAATAGTTAAGTTGATGGGATCATTTTTTTTAAAGGGAACACCGTTTCCTGCATGATATTTCTGACTCCGGTTGTTGTATTGTACATTACGACGCAACAACTCGGGTCAGATTATCAGTAAGTGACCCTTATAACGGATATTGAACAATCGCCAGATCAGCAGGCCCCACCTGCCGTTCACCCAATAGCAGTTTTCCATTCTTGAGTATTTCTGCTGGTAGAGTAACCCCATGATCATTGTAGTTTAAAAAGAACCCTAAAAAACCTTGGCGAGTGAAAAGGGTGTTATCCGGAAGAACGGGACTTTTTGGAAAGGTATATTTAATATAGCGCTCCATAAGTGTTGCGACTCCTTCTTTTTCTGCAAAACCGATATAAGAAATTCGCCCCTTTCCTTTCTTCATTGTAAAGGACGCAGTTTGCCCTTGGTAGAACTGGTCTGCATGGAGGGCGAATATTTCACTATTGTCTGGAGGTAGAACTTGTTCAGCCCAGGCCTGCCAGGTAATACTCTTTGAGTCGGCCGGTAGATCAATTTTCCCTTTATGGCCGGGAATCATAACGTCGTATCCTTGAAACACACAACCTGTCAGTTGTTCAAATCTCTGGGAATATTCTATCTCAGGAAAATGACCGTTGGTGAGCCTTGAAAAATTCCGCGGAGAAAGAATTGTATGGCCCCCCTCGGCCACATATCTACTGATGGTATCGACAAAATGATCACTGGCAAGGTCTACCAGAACAACGCAGGTAAGTTCGTAGGAGAAGATCTGTTCAATATTCTCAGGATAAATTATGTCGACTTCAAGGCCAAGCCGTTTGCATCCACGGTAAAAATATTCAAGACACTGGTGGGGAGAAAAGAGTTCACTCTGGGGATGGATGGAAAGGGCGGTAAGGCTGTCCCAGTCAATACAGAGGGCAATGCGATTTTGTGTATGGCACGCGGTCCCAGTCTTTTCACTATTTAACAGCTCTTCTAAAGATTGTAACTCTTCAGCAGTTTTTATAAAATCTTGCCCGCCAGGAGAAAGGCCCACCCCATCAAGAGTTGTAATTCCTTCATGGTACTGTTCAGATCCGCCTAACGGTTGACGATACCGATATGTATCAAGAAATTCTGCCCCATGGGCAATGGCAGTCCAGAGCCAGAGTCGTGTCGATCCGGGATAGGGTCTGACATTATGTGGCCCCCAATTCACCTGTCCTGGTTGTTGCTCCATGATGCCCCAGCGGCCGTTATGGCTTCTGGTTTTGTCATGGTTGAAGGCAATATTGTATGGATCGCCGATACGGTGGAGTTCACGGCCCTGTTGTCCATGGTATAAACCCGCCACCGGATATATGGTCAAGGTGTACAGATCAAGTCCACTTTTCACGTGACCGGCAAAATGGTGGGGATCATCCTTCATGAAATTGTGGGTTATCCACATCTTCTCATTGATGTGCTTGCGGAGAATCTCACTTTGATCTTCAAGATAGTCTGAAAGCGACAGAGAAAAAAAACGTTTAAAATCAAGCAGGGCGTGTTCATTGGGCAGGTAGGGTAAGGCGTAAGCATTTGGTAATTCAATCTGCTCAAAACTCTGATAGTTCTGAGACCAGAAATCCCCAGCCCAGTTTTTGTTCAATTCTTCTATATTTTTGTATTTGTTTTTCAGAAAATGGGTGAATTTTTGCTGGCATGAATTGCAGTAGCAACCTCCATTTTCGTAATGGCCTATTTCATTGTCTATTTGCCAACCTATAACAGCAGGATGCTGTCCATAGCGCTTTGCCATCTCTGTTGCGATACGTTCTGAAAACATTCTGAATTTTTCAGAGTTGACGCATCTATGGGCACGTGATCCATGGGTTACTCTTGCACCGGTCTCTTTAACCATGAGAATCTCAGGGTGGTTTTTAGTCATCCAGATAGGAGGCGTTGCTGTTGGAGTACACAACACAACTTTGAGATTATGTTTATCTGCAAGGTCAATAGCTCTGTTAAGCCAATGGAAATCAAATTCATCCTCGTTTGGTTGAAGATGAATCCAGGAGAACTCTGCAAGGTGGATATGCTTCATCCCACACTTACTGATGTTTTGGATATCCCTTTCCCATTGAGCTTCCGGCCATTGTTCAGGATAGTAGTAAACTCCGATCATTGTATGCTCCAGCGAAAAATAAATAATTATTTGTGAAAAACATTGACAGAATACATAAATAGTAATTTATTGCAACCACCGCAATCGTTTGCGGGAACGTTTGCGGGATCGATTGCACTAACACTTAATTACAATCTTTAGAGGTTAGTACCTGAGCCACTTGCAAAAGTGCCTTTTAGCTCAATATTTTCGTTTTATTCAAAATTTTATCCTCGGAATATTACTTATATGCCTGTGGTAAAATTTCACAAGCCTCAAGCTTGAGCGAAAATTCTATTTTTGCAAAAGACTCACCTTATACATTATTTCGAAATCGGTGCGTATCTCAGCGTTTTTAGATGAGAGATAAGCGTGGACTTCCAGATAATTTGGTGAAGGTACTTATCCTGACATATTTTATGTTTATCGGGGTTAGGTATTATGTCCAGAGCTACACTTTCAGATATTGCCAGGGAGATAGGGAGATCTACATCCACTGTATCCCGTGCCTTGAAAAATCATCCCGATATCAGCAAAGCCACTAAAGAAAAAGTAAGAGAAATTGCTGAACGCCTCGATTATTTTCCAGACACCCTTGCCCAAGGGTTTAAAAACCAGCGAACAACTACCATTGGCATAATTGTACCAGAAATTCAGCATCACTTTTTTTCCTCTGCAATCAGTGGAATAGAAGAGCTTATGTATAATGCTGGTTTTACGATCATGGTTTGTCAAAGCAACGAAGACTATGAGCGTGAAAAACTCAACCTTCGCGCCCTCGTTTCAAATAGGGTCGCCGGTCTTCTTGTTTCCCTTTCCGAGACAACCTTTGATGTCAGTCATTTCGATATATTGAAGAAAAGGAACATTCCGGTTGTCTTCTTTGATCGAACCCACAAAGACATAACTGCTACCCAGGTGGTGGTGGATGATTATCAGGGGGCTTATGAGCTTGTTACGCATCTTGTAGAGCGTGGTTATAAACGGATTGCACATATTGCCGGACCGGAAAATATCATGATCGGCAGGGAGAGAGAACGGGGGTACCGGGATGCTCTTTTGGATCTTGGTCTGGCGGTTGATGATTCTCTTATTATACGTGGGGGCTATCGTAGACGAGATGGGAGATCAGGGGCAGAAAAAATTCTTACTTTGTTGCCTGCACCGGATGCGATCTTTGCAGTTAACGATCCAGTGGCGCTTGGGGCATTTGTAGTTTTAAAAGAGAGGGGTATACGAATTCCAGAAGATATAGCACTCGCTGGTTTTTCAAACAATCCACTCTCATCTCTTATTGATCCACCCCTGACGACCGTGGATCAGTTTTCTTATAATATAGGAAAAAGTGCCGCCAAATTACTGCTGGAGCAGATTGAAAAAGGTTGTGAGAATGTACCACCAGTTACCCAGGTAGAAAAGACTAAACTCATCATCAGGAAATCCACATGATGGACGAACAGTTAAAGAATTCACGGCCCCATAGAAGATACAACCCGCTCACCGGAGAATGGCTGCTGCTTTCCCCTCAAAGGACCCAGCGACCCTGGCAGGGTAAGACTGAGGATGCCGTTTCTCAATCTGGTCAGAAGTATGACAACACGTGTTATCTATGTCCAGGAAACACACGGATGCAGGGACAAAAAAATGAAGAGTACCAGGATACCTTTGTTTTCAATAATGACTTCCAGGCACTCGCCGAATGTGATCTGGGGCATGAGAGCAACGAGGATGGATTGTTCAAAGAAGAGTCTATTGATGGAATCTGTCGAGTGGTCTGCTTTTCGAGGCGTCACGACTTGACCCTTGCCGAGATGGATTTGCCTGGCTTACTGAAGGTGGTAGATGTCTGGAAATCTCAAAGCGCAGAACTCAATAAAAAATATTGCTGGGTCCAGATTTTTGAGAATAAAGGTGAGGTAATGGGTTGTTCTAACCCACACCCCCATGGACAGATATGGGCCAGTGATTTTATTCCTGAAGAGCCCTTTAAAGAAGACCTACATCAACAAGCGTACAAAGAACAGTATAAAGAAAATCTACTGCTCAAATATATTGCCCATGAACAGCAAAAACAGGAGCGTATAGTCGTTGAGAATGACCATTGGATTTGTCTGGTGCCATATTGGGCAATCTGGCCGTTTGAGACACTGTTACTTCCAAAGCAGCATGTGCTCCGCCTTGATGATTTAGATGGGAACCAAAGTCATGATCTGGCAGCAATTATGAAAGAGTTGCTGGTGAGATATGACAATCTCTTTCAAACATCGTTTCCGTATTCGATGGGATGGCATGGAGCTCCTGCAAATGGAAAAAACAATGACCACTGGCAGCTTCATGCACATTACTATCCACCTCTACTTCGATCAGCCGATATCAAAAAGTTTATGGTTGGCTATGAAATGCTCGGTTGCCCCCAACGAGATATCCTGCCTGAGCAGGCTGCTGAAATGATCAGGTCACAATCAGGTATTCATTACAAATTAACTACCAAATAATATTGTGGATAAAAATATAACCAAAATAGAAGAAGAGATTTGCAGTAGATTTACAGACGAATTTGAGTCGCCCCCAACGAGAATTATCAGGTCTCCCGGCAGGGTAAATCTGATAGGTGAGCACACGGATTATAATGGTGGCTTTGTCCTGCCTATGGCCATTGACCGGTATCTTGTGATGGCTGTGAAAGCGCGGAAAGATAACGTAGTCAAGGTGGTTTCAACAGACTTGAATAATAGAGTTGAGTTTTCAACAGATTCATTTGAAAAAGAGAAGTTCAGTTGGGGTGAGTATCTAAAAGGGTGTTGCTGGGGCCTGCGGGAAGAAGGGCACGATGTGAAAGGTTTTGAAGCGGTTATCGCCAGTAATATTCCGGTGGGGGCGAGCTTGTCATCATCTGCAGCGCTAGAACTAGCGACCCTTCAGGCTTTTTGCTACAGCTCAAATATCGAGTGGGACCCTGTTGCTATGGCACTCTCAGGGCAACGGGCGGAGAATGATTGGGTGGGCATGAATTGTGGTGTCATGGATCAGATGATTTGCGCCAATGGTCGGAAAAACCACGCGCTACTCATAGATTGCAGAGATATTCAACTCACAAGTTGTCCCATGCCCGAAAATAGCTCCATTGTCATCCTTGATACAACCACCAGGCGGGGACTTGTCGATTCAGCCTACAACGAGCGCAGAACACAATGTTTTGATGCTGCTGCAATAATGAATGTTGAGCTGTTGCGTGATGCGGGTGATGACCTTCTTGTCCAACACAAAGGCCAACTCTCTCCACTCTCATATCTGCGGGCAAAGCATATTATCTCTGAAAACCAGCGTGTGCTTCAGGCAGCAGAGGCTATGGAAAATGGTGATGGCGTTTTGCTTGGACAACTCATGCATGAGAGTCATCTCAGCCTGCGTGATGATTTTGAGGTTTCCGGCAATGCTCTTGATATCATCGTGGAGTGTGCCATGGAGCACGAGGCATGCCTGGGCGCAAGGATGACTGGTGCCGGTTTTGCGGGGTGTGCGGTTGCACTGGTTAAAAAGGGTAGCGAACAGAATTTTATACAGGATGTGGGGGCAGGTTATAGAAAACGGATGAATATTCTGCCACAACTCTATGTGTGTAAGGCGTCAGATGGGACTAGTATGAGGTCTGTTTAACTCTGGCAAACTTGAAATACGCAAGGTGCATACGTACCCCTTTGGAGTCTCACGATTACCTGAGGGGTGAAGGTACTCATCCCTGTAAACGAGAAGTAAAGCCGGGATAAGTGCCTTGTCGGTTATACCAAGTTATCAATGTTAGATTAGCCTCCAGGTTTCTTGTTTTTTTATGACAGTCTTTCTGGAGTAAGGTACTAAAATTTGATTAAGGATCAGAAGCTATGTCACAGGTACTGTTGAAAAAAGTTGTTAAACAATACGGCGATATCAAGGTGATTCACGACATCGATCTGGAGATACAGGACAGTGAGTTTATTGTCCTGGTCGGGCCTTCAGGATGCGGTAAATCGACAACGCTTCGGATGGTAGCTGGCCTTGAGAGTATTTCCGGCGGTGAAATATTTATAGGTGACAAATTAGTCAATGATATCCCACCTAAACTGAGAAATATCGCCATGGTTTTTCAGGATTATGCCTTGTATCCGCATATGACGGTGTTTGAGAATATGGCGTTTAGTTTGAAAATGAAGAAGGTTCCTGTTGCTGAGAGGAAGAAAAGCGTTGAAAAGGCAGCAGAAATTCTAGGTATTACTGATTTGTTGAAGCGAAAGCCCCAAGCCCTTTCCGGTGGACAGCGACAACGGGTTGCCATGGGCAGGGCTCTGGTGAGAGATCCTGAGGTTTTCCTCTTTGATGAGCCTCTATCTAATCTTGATGCAAAACTTCGCACACAGATGCGTATGGAATTGAAAAAGCTCCATATGCGACTGAAAACCACGACTATTTACGTTACCCATGATCAGGTCGAGGCAATGACTCTTGCTGACCGGATTGTAATAATGAAGGATGGCAATATTCATCAGGTAGGTACGCCTGTTGAAGTCTATGAAACTCCGTCTGATATGTTTGTGGCTGGATTTATTGGTAATCCATCTATGAATATGATTGAAAGCACAATTGTTAAGACAGAGACAGGGTTGGCTGCAAAGGTTGGTGATATTGATATCCAACTGAATGAAAAGAATAGTGAAAATGTTGTGGAAGGTCAGGATGTTATTTTGGGCTTACGACCAGAAGCCTTTTACCTCTATGATGAAACACTTTCTTTTAAGGAAAATTCATTTCAGGGAGAAGTCGTCTTCTCAGAGATGACAGGCAGCTCATCTCTTCTTGATATAAAGGCTGGAAATCTTGAGCTTGTGGCCGAGATAGAAGGTCGAAAAAGTTTTAAGGGAGGAGAGATGGAAAAGATCTGTATTAACAACAGCGAACTACATCTTTTTGATCCGGAGTCAGAAAAACGAATCGGATAAGTGCATTGTTGGTTTGGTATTGATGATGATTTTTGGTGTGTTTAGGTAGTTAATATCTGAGAATTATTGATCAATATAATGAAAAATAATGGAATCAGAGGAGTCAGATTATGAAAACGGGAGTATTAGCAGCAGTTTTATCTGGAGCTTTGTTGCTCACGGGCCAGAGTGCATTCGCTGGCACAATCATCATAAATAGTGATACATCAGATCCTGCCCCTAAAAAGGCTATTACCCAGGCAGTTGAACAGTTTAACAAAGAGCATAAGGATATCACCGCTGAGCTCAATGTTTATGACCATGAAAGTTATAAAGCATCCATCAGAAACTGGTTGTCCAGCGAGGCCCCCGATGTTGTGTTTTGGTATTCCGGCGAGAGAATGAACAGTTTCGTAGCTAAAGGTTTGATTGAGCCAATTAGTGACGTCTGGGAGCAGAATGGACTGAGCGACAAAATGGCCTCCACCAAACCTGGTGTTACCTTTGACGGTGAGCAGTATGGCCTGCCCTATACCTACTACCAGTGGGGCGTTTATTACAGAAAAGATCTCTTTGAAAAGTATGGTATTGGGGTACCTGAAACCTGGGAAGATTTTAAAGCAGCTTGTGCGACACTGAAAGAAAATGGGATTGCGCCAATTACAATCGGTACTAAAAACCTCTGGCCGGCTGCCGGTTGGTTTGACTACATGAATCTCAGGGTTAATGGCCTGGATTTTCATATGAAGCTAATGAGCGGGGAGATCGCCTATACCGATCAGCGGGTTAAAAATACCTTTGCTAAATGGCGTGAGCTGGTTGATGCAGACTACTATATTGCAAATCACACTTCATACTCCTGGCAGGATGCGCAGCCATTCTTTTATCAAGGCAAGGGAGCAATGTATCTGATTGGTAACTTTATTGTTCCCAACTTCCCTGAAGAATTAAAAGATAGCATGGGATTCTTTCAGTTTCCTGTCATCGACCCGGCTGTAAAAATGTATGAAGATGCTCCAACAGATCTTCTTGCAATTCCAGCCAAGGCGAAAAACAAGGAAGATGCCAAGAAATTTCTCGCATTTATCGCACGACCAGAAATTATCCGTTTAATGAACGATGCTCTAGAGCAGCTACCAACCCATAAAGACGCTGGCGTGACTGATAATTATTACCTCAATATTGGTAATAAAATGCTTTCTGAGTCAGCAGGAACTGCTCAATTTTATGATCGTGATACCAAGCCTGAAATGGCAAAGATCGGCATGAAAGGTTTTCAGGAATTTATGGCAAAACCGGATCGTCTCGACAAGATTTTAGAAAGAATAGAAAAGGCTCGTAAGAGAATCTATAAGGTGAAATAGTCGTCCAATAGAGTGTAGCACTCAATGAAGTTTTTGAACCATACATACCTCTGAGCGAGTTTATGGGGCTCAAAGGAATGTCAGGTTAGTCCAGACAGTATACGTAGAACCATAGAGTTTGGGCTGACCTGACATGCGCTGGGTGTTACTGAACATTTACAAAAGTAATGAGAAGGTACAGACCCTCTCTATACATATTGTAGTGGAGTCCGCATGAAAGATTTCTGGGAAAAAAATCAGGTACATATCGTCCCATGGCTGTTTTTGGCGCCAGCCTTGCTCATGTTTTCTTTGTATGTTCTCTATCCTATTATGCAAAGTCTCATCCTGGGATTTTATAGTTGGGATGGCCTCAGCCCGGAAAAGATATTTGTTGGACTTGATAACTATAGAGAATTGTTTGATGATGAAGTCTTCTGGACGTCGCTGAAAAACAACCTTATGTGGGTTATCCTTTATCTCTTAGCACCTCCCATCGGACTTGTTATTGCTCTTTTCCTGAATCAACAGGGCAGGATGATGAGAGTGGTGAAATCACTTTTCTTTTTCCCATTTGTCATTTCCCAGATTGTTGTTGGCTTGGTTTTTACCTGGTTTTACGATCCGAGCTTTGGTCTGCTCAATAAGGTCCTCATGGGCATGCATATTATATCTGAGCCCCTTGCACTTTTATCCAGTGAAACTGGCGTTACTCTAGCCATTATAGGCGCCGGCTTATGGCCACAGGTCGCCTATTGCATGATCTTATATCTAACAGGTCTTAATGGGGTGAATAAAAGTCTAATTGAGGCCGCTGAGATTGATGGTTGTACGGGGATACACACCTTGTGGCATATTATTTTACCGCAGTTACGGCCAGCAACATTTATTGCGATAGTTGTTACGGTGATTGGTTCTCTCAGAAGTTTTGACCTGATAGCCATTATGACCCAGGGTGGGCCCTATAATAGTTCCAGTGTTCTCGCCTTTTTTATGTATGAACAATCAATCACAAACTACAGAATGGGGTATGGGGCGGCTATCGCTACAGTATTATTCCTCATTATGAGTGTGTATATCGCCTATTTCTTAATTCGACTTCTCAACCAGGAAAAAGCGGGGGCATAATGTATCCTAAACCCATAGAAAACCGGTCTGTAACGACCCAAAGAGTATATAAGATAGGTGTAGTTGTTGTACTGCTTATCTGGTTGCTTCCCCTTGGTGCCATGTTTATGACATCATTTCGTTCCCTTGCCGACATTAATATGGGAAATTTTTGGGGCATTCCCACTGAGTGGAGGATAATTGAAAACTATACAGGAGTTTTTAAAACCACCCCCATGGGGCAGTTTCTCGTTAATAGTCTTCTGATAACTGTTCCTACTGTGATTGGTTCGCTGACAATTTCTGTACTGGCGGCATTTGCGCTGGCCAAATATCGATTCAAGTCGAACACCTTTCTTTTTGCCATGTTTATTGCTGGCAACTTTATCCCTTTTCAGATTCTTATGATACCTGTGAGGAATCTGACCGTGAGTATGGGGATGTATGACTCTATTCAGGGCTTGGTGATGTTCCACATTGCCTTTCAGGCAGGGTTTTGTACTTTTTTTCTCAGAAATTTTATAAAGGCACTACCTAACAGTCTTATAGAAGCAGGACGATGCGACGGGGCTGGGGAGTTGAGGATATTTTTCACCATAATCATGCCACTGATCAGGCCCGCTCTTGCAGCTTTGGCAGTGCTGATTTTCACCTTTGTCTGGAATGATTATTTCTGGGCCCTGGTACTTGTCCAGAGTGATTCCGTGCGGCCGGTAACAGCAGGTCTTGAGGCATTAAAGGGTCAGTGGACAGCTTCCTGGCAAATGATTTCAGCGGGGTCGATTATTGCTGCACTGCCACCGGTGGCCATGTTTTTTGCAATGCAAAAACATTTTATCGCAGGCCTTACTCTAGGTTCAACAAAGGGATAATAAAAACATGTCTGTGGTTCGACTCGATAGTGAAAACTGTACCTATCTCCTGAGTATATCAGATGACAGCTTACCTGTGGTCAGCTATTGGGGGAGTCGTTTACCTGAGAATGAGGATACAGCTCATTTAACAGGTGCTCACAATGCCCCAGTTTTTCAAGCTGGTCTCGATAAACCATATCAACTCAATATTTTTCCTGAAACTGGTACCGGCTTTAGGGGCAGTCCAGCCCTTATAGGCGAGCGCGAAGGGGAACATTGGGCGCAGAACTTTACACTCGTTGCTGTTGACTCAACCCCAAATAGTGCTGTTTTTAGCTACGAAGATCAGCAGGCACACATTGCTCTTAATTTAGAGGTAGCAATTGATGGTCCGAGCAATGTTCTGCAGAGACGAACGTGCATAGTAAATAAGGGTGTCTCCCCGTACTCTATTCATTTTTGTGCTGCTGCTTCTCTTCCTGTACCATCATTTTGCAAGCATGTGATGAAATTCCACGGTTGTTGGACCGGTGAGTTTATGACCAGCACTGTTCCTTTTTCTGAAGGGAGCGTGCAAGTTGAAAACAGAACTGGACGAACCTCCCACGAATATTTCCCCGCTCTGCTTGCGGCCGAGAGCACAATTGAGGAAACAACGGGAAGAATCTACGCTGCACATTTTGGCTGGAGTGGTAATTCCCGATCTATTGCTGAACATATTCCGGATGGGAGCAAGCAGCTACAGTTTGGCGAATTGTTTCTGCCGGGTGAAGGTACAATAGAGCCAGGCTGTGAATATGTGAGCCCATGGGTGTATGCAACCTGCTCTGATTCAGGCCTGAACACTATTTCAAAAAACTTCCATACATTTTTCAGATCAAATATTGTCCCCCAGACTATACGGTCGACAGATCGACCAGTACAGGTCAACACCTGGGAGGCAATGTACTTTGACCATGATATGGATCGGTTAAAGGCAATGGCTTCAAAGGCGGCACAGCTTGGAATAGAGCGTTTCGTGCTCGATGATGGCTGGTTTCATGATCGATCCGATGATACCCAGGCTCTAGGCGACTGGTGGCCGGACAGCAAAAAATATCCTGAAGGATTAGGTCCACTCTGCAAGCATGTCAAAGAGTTGGGGATGCAATTTGGCTTGTGGCTTGAGCCGGAGATGGTAAATGAGAAGAGCCAGCTGTTTACGGGTCATCCTGACTGGATACTTTGCCTTGATGGCTTTAATCGTCAGCGAGGCAGAAACCAGCTGGTTCTGAATCTTTGCCTACCAGAAGTCATAGAATACTTATTTGAAAAGATAGACACGTTACTGGAGACATATCCCATTGATTATGTAAAGTGGGATATGAACAGAATTCTTACTGAAGCCGGGTCTAGCGGAGCTGCTGCTGTATCCGAACAGACAAGATCCTTCTATGGGTTACTTGACAAAATACGTAAGAAACATCCCCGGCTGGAAATAGAAAGTTGCGCCTCTGGCGGGGGACGTGTTGATTATGAAGTGTTGGCGCGTACTGAACGTTTTTGGGCAAGTGATTCCAATGATCCTTTTCGTCGTTTACAAATCCAAAAAGGCGCCAGTATATTTTTCCCCCCTGAAGTAATCGGTAGTCATGCAGGACCTGAGTTATGCCATACCTCTGGCAGGGTCACTGAAATTGACTTCAGGATTGTTGTATCTATCGCTTATCACTTTGGTTTTGAGTTTGATATTCTGGAGCTTTCTCCTGAAAGTGAGCAAAAAGTTCGTGAATTTATCTCTTTGTATAAAGAACATAGAGAACTCTTCCACACAGGGACCTATGTGCGGTTAGACGATCGTAGTAACAACCGTACAGGCTATGGGATTGTAAATGAGGATAGATCTGAAGCTATCTTCTTTGTCCATCAGTGTGAAATTGATGTACAGTCCGCTGATAGATCTGTTGTTCTTACCGGTTTGAACGAAAATGGGAGCTATGAACTTCAGTTTCTTCACCCTGTTGATCCGGTAAAGATTACACAACTTTCTGATGTGCTGGCAGAAAAAAGTTCAGGGTTGTTCTCAGGAACCTTTCTCATGGATTGGGGGATATCTCTCTACCTGCCTTTTCCCGGCACAAGTGCGATAATCAAAGTTACTCAAGAAAATTGAACCCTGAATCCGGTAGATGGTGTGTTAGTACGTGTCTTTCCATTAATGGATAGACACTTGGAAGGATAGGTAAAATGGGAATTATACAACAGCCCTTTGGCACGACTTCTGACGGCACTGTCGTCGATCTTTACACACTCATTAATGGCTGTGGAATGTTAGTTTCCATCGCTACCTATGGCGGTATAATCGTTACCCTGAAAACTCCAGATAGAAATGGAGAAATTGGCGATGTGGTGCTCGGTTTTGATACCTTGCAGGAGTATATAGATTCCACTCACTATTTTGGTGCAATTATCGGGCGCTATGGAAATCGCATTGCTAGCGGAAAATTCACCCTTGGTGGTAATGAATATTCGCTACCGTTAAATGACGGAAGAAATCATTTGCATGGAGGCCTTCAGGGTTTTGATAAGGTCGTATGGAAAGCAAAACAACTACCGTGTGAAATCAATCCAGGTCTTGAATTGACATACACAAGCCCGGATGGGGATCAAGGCTACCCGGGAACACTTTCTGTAAAAGTGACGTACACTTTAACTGCGGATAATGGTTTATCCATAGATTATGAGGCTACTACAGACAAGGACACCATTCTAAACCTTACAAACCATACCTATTTTAATCTCTCTGGTGCAGGTAATATTCATGGTCATGAACTCATGATAAATGCAGATTATTTTACGCCAGTTTCTGATGATTGTATCCCAATTGGGGAACTGTGGGAGGTCACAGCAACACCAATGGACTTTAGAACTCCTACTGGTATTGGTGAACGTATACGTGAAGATTACGGACAACTCCAGATCGGCCCTGGTGGTTTTGATCAAAACTGGGTCCTTAATACAAAGGCAGATAGTTCCCGTTTGGCGGGCAGTGTTTATGACCCTGAATCAGGGAGGCTTGTGGAGTTATATACAACCGAACCAGGAGTTCAATTCTATAGCGGAAATTTTCTTGATAACACCGTTACAGGAAAAGGTGAGGCTGTTTACCAAAAGGGTTCTGGCCTTTGTTTAGAAACGCAACACTTTCCTGATAGTCCTAATAAAAATAGTTTTCCCTCAACAGTACTGAAGCAGGGAGATACGTACAGAAGCCAAACAGTTTATAAATTCCTGGTTCGAGACTAAGTGAATGGAGTTGTTAATATTTGCAGGCGGAACTAGTTATACTGCAAACCACTGGAGGTAGATTCACATCTCCATCTTTCTGGCATCGCTGCCATCATCAAACCCTCACCAATCAGTATTTTCTCGATATTTCTTTTCCTTATGTAAGATCGATTAGTTGTCCATCATATTCTGCCTCTGGTCGAGCGATCCGAAACCTCCGGTTGTAATGTGGGAACTTATTAATCGGAGTTGTATTGACGATTGACCAGCATACACATCATTGCATAAAAGGATAGCTTGGGAGGTACATACCTGATTTCTAATCAGGAGACTTAAAAGGGACTATTCCAGTGGATGTTTGTCCAAAATAATTGTCTCTAAGCTCTTATTATTGAGTGATTATTACTTGAATTAATAGCCGCAGCCATATATGTATGGGTTCGCCTTTTCGATCTTGAATTCATTAATTGTAAAGAAAAACATAACAACCTATTAAAATGTTACATATTATTTCAAATAGCTGGGCCTTATTCTTTGGTATGGGGCTCATCATGTTAGGTAACGGCCTGCAGGCAACGCTTATCGGGGTACGTGCCTCCATTGAAGGTTTTGGGACAACTATTACAGGTCTGGTGATGTCAGGCTATTTTATTGGTCTCATTATTGGCTGTAATCTGGTTCCCAAAATAGTAGGTCGGGTTGGCCATGTTCGTACTTTTGGTGCCCTGGCCTCTCTTGCATCGACATCAATACTGGTCCAAGCCATTTTTGTTGCCCCTGGGGTATGGTGGGTAATGCGTGTGATCACAGGTTTTGCCTATGCTGGTATGTTCATAGTTGTCGAAAGCTGGCTTAACGACGCTTGCGAAAACGGGACACGGGGAAAGGTACTCAGTTTTTATATGATTGTTTCTCTTGGTGGAATGGCTGGCGGTCAAATGTTGCTTAACATTGCCCATCCTTCTGGTTTTGAGTTATTTCTATTAGTGTCACTTCTCATTAGTCTCGCAGTTATTCCAATACTCCTGTCAACTGCCAAAGGACCTCAGATAGAAGTGATGGAACACGTCGGTATTGTACAACTTTATCAAGTCTCTCCCTTGGGGGTCGTTGGAATGTTTGTAACCGGAATGACCATTGGTGCATTCTTTGGGATGGGGGCGGTTTATGCAGCTGAAATTGGTTTATCGGTAAAGGATGTATCCTTTTTTATGGGGGTACTCATCCTTGGTGGGTTTCTCTTTCAATACCCCCTGGGGTGGCTTTCTGATCAGTGTGGTCCGATCAGGATAATTATTTTCAGTTGTGTCGGGGGGGCTTTAGTCTGTTTTTTGGCCATGAATTTTACAGGAGAAGGTGTACTGTTCTATGCAATTGTCGCCGCAGTGGGTGGCTTGTCAATGCCTCTGTATTCTCTTTGTTGTGTGCACACCAATGATTATTTGACACCTACCCAGATGGTTGCTGCAAGTGGTACCTTAGTGCTGCTCAGTGCAACGGGGGCGGCAGTCGGGGCCCCCTGTACCGCCATTGCCATGGATATCTTTGGGCCGGAGGCTTTTTATGGAAGTCTTGGTGTAATGTTATGCTCAGTCGCGATGTTTGCCCTATGGCGATCAACACAACGTGTTGAAGTTGTAGCTGAGGAACAGGGTGATTTTGTTGTAATGGCATCAAGTCCTCTTAGCGTATCGCTCAATCCCGATGTTGAGTTAGCAGAAATTGAAGCCGCGGCAGAAGAGGAACCAGAAGATATTATCTCAAGTTTTGAAGAACTTGTTAATGATCTTGAAAATCCTGAAAATGATGATTCAGGTGAGGACAGTAAAAAAGATGAGGGTTTGTATTAATCAATGTGCAACTTGACTATGTTAAGTGTCTGTGGGCGGAAGAGTTAAACACCATCACATATTGATGGTGTGGATGATGTATTGCGAAAGTTCTATTGAGGGGGTAATTTAAACGTACTTTATCAGGTCGGTTGGAAATTGGATTTACACATCATCCACTAGGAAGGTGACTAATGGCTAAACCACTGACAGAAAGGGATGCAGAAGCTCTTAGCCTTTTTAAGCAACGTAACAGGCTGCTGACAATTATCCGAGAACAGAGCCTTTGTGATCCTGAGGAACAAAGTTATTCAATAATTTTTCAGTATTGTTGCGATATTCTGACAGACACTTTTCACTGCGATTTTGTTTGGGCAGGTGATATTGATAAAGAACGAAATTGTCTGATCCCTTACGCCGCATCGCCCCCCTCAGCCTTTCATGATTCCACCATACAAAAGCATCTGACCAAAATAGTCGTTGCTGAGTGTAGCAGTGATCTCACTTCCCTTACGAAGCCACTCTACACCCACCTTGCTACTGACTCGTCTAATGAGAAGAGATCTGAAGATGTTAATTGTGCTATCTGGCCGGTAGGTTACCAGAATCATATGTATGGAATTGTTGCCATGCATTGCCAGGAACGGATCAATAATTGTGACTTGAAAATGGAGTTTATTACCAATGTAATAGACGATATTGCCCTTGCATTGTATTCACAGAATACTGCGAGAAAGCTTACGATAGAGAGGGATTTTAATAAAGATATTGTCGATACCATTCAGGCACTTATGGTGACTATCAGGCCCTGTGGAACAATTATTTCCTTTAATCAGAGGGCTGAACTGGTGACCGGTTACAGGGAACAGGAAATATTTGATAAATACTGGGTAGATGTGTTGACGCCCCCGCACAACAGATTGGAATTTCAGCAGCTCTTTTCAGAAGCACTCAAAGGACAGCAGGGGAATATCCATTTCACAGCGCCACTACTCACCAAAGATGGTGCAGAACGTTATATTAGCTGGCATAGCTCCATCCGACAGAACATAGAGGAAGGTAAGGTTGGCCTTGTAATGATCGGAATTGATGAAACAGAAAACCTGGCGGCAGATCAGCAGCTTAAAATGTTTACGGCCAGGTGGAAAAAGATCTTTATTGCCATTCAAGATCCTGCGCTGGTGGTATCCAATGATAACAGAATTCTTGAAGCAAATCCTGCAACGTGTGCTGCGGCAAAGAGACTCCGAAGCCAGGTAATTGGTCAAAAAGTGTGTGACATTCTCCATGGAGGTCATGCAGAGGAAAGCCGGTGTCCACTGGAGCAGTTTATCAGCTGTCAAAAAACCCAGATAACCGAAACAGATTTACATGGTCTTCATGGTAAATACATGCTGACAGTGAGTCCCCTTGTTGAGGAAAACGGAGAGATAAATGCCACTCTTCTACTCGCCCGGAACCTCACCGAGGAGGAGGTTGTACGGGCTGAGGCAATACGAGCTGCTCAACTCGCAGCAATAGGTGAACTTGCCTCGGGCGTGGCCCACGAAATAAACAATCCCATCAATGGAATTATCAACTATGCACAGATAATACTTGATGAACCGGATGATCCTGAAACAGGAGAAAACCTAGGGAACATTATGAGTGAGGGGAAGAGGATTGCTAAGATCGTTTCAAACCTCCTCGATTTTGCTCGGCGTAGAGAAGAAATACTCGCTCCTGCGGCAATTGATACGATGATCTCCAATAGCCTGCAATTGGTGGATCATCTATTAAAAAAAGACGGTATTATCTGCTGCGTTACTATTGATAACAAACTTCCTCTTTTCATGTGTAATGAGCAACAATTAAAGCAGGTTGTTTTGAATATGATAAGTAACGCCAGGTATGCATTAAATAAACGGTTTCCAAAACCATGTCCTGAAAAAAAACTTGATATCAAAGCGGAATTAATAGGCAAAGAGCAAGGGGGAATCATCCGGTTAACTTTTGCAGACAAAGGAATTGGGATTGAGCCTGGAATTATGAGCAGATTGTTTGATCCATTTTTCTCCACCAAACCAAAGGGAGAGGGAACCGGTCTGGGTTTGAGTATCAGTCACGGACTGGTAAGCGATCATGGCGGTTATATCAGAGTACAAAGTAACCCCGGAGACTGGACCAGGTTTATCATTGATTTACCATTGGAGGCTGAAAGAGAGATGCAATGAAGAAACGGTATATGACAGCTGTTCTGATTACAGGGGAATTTCTTGCATTTTTAAGCTTGATCATCATGTGGCACTTTTTCTTCAGTCAATCTTCTGCACCGATTTTTACTGTTGTAAGTGGACTTCTCTTCCTGGTCCTTTTGTTTGTTGTTCTGTTGACTGTCTTGCGTTCATTGCATCAACATCAAGCTACTATAGATGAGTTGAACAAAGAGTTGAGAATCGAAAAAAAGACGAATCGTAAGGTTCTGACGCAATTCGATGAAGCAATAGAAACAAGAACCTTTGAATTACAAAAAGTAAATGGAGCACTAAACAGAGAAATTGCTGAACGTATTCAGGCGGAAGAGGAGGCGCGGGAACTGCAAAAACAACTGAACCTTATTCTTGATTCTGCAGGCGAAGGTATCCTCGGTCTTGATAACCATGGAAGAGTAATTTTCATAAATAAAGCGGCCTCCTTAATGCTAGGCTGGGAGGTGGATGAATTGCTTGGCAATACCCACCACAAATTAATCCACCACACCCATGCTGACGGTACTGTTCACCCGGTGGAGAGTTGTCCTATCTATATGGCGTACCGCGACGGACAGGTGCACTACAAGACCGGCGATGTGTTTTGGTGTAAAAACGGTACGAATTTCCCTGTTGAATATGTCAGTACTCCCATCAGGGACAGTGGGATGTTAACGGGGGCAGTGGTAGTTTTTCGTGATATGAACACCTATAAATAAAATTTTGTTTCACCAAGGGAGCACGATGTCACCAAAAAATAGTATAGACGCAGCTATCCTTGTTGTAGATGACGAAGTTAGTTTAAGAAACACCTTTCGCATATTCCTTGAGCGTGCCGGCTATAAAACCGTTATCGCAGTGGCTTCTTTTACTGAGGCGGTGAAAGCGGTATCCAGGCAAATGTTTGATCTGATAATTTGCGACATTGTTCTTGAAAGTCGTTCCGGTATAGATTTGCTGCGAAGGTTCAGGCAACTGGGTGTTAACTGTCCTGTGGTGATGATCACCGGCTACCCCAATGTTGAAACGGCCTCTGAGGCCGTTCGCCTTGGTGCTTTTGACTACTTGACCAAACCTGTGGAGAAAGAAACTCTTCTTAAAACCGCCAGAATATCAATTCAACAATACCACCTTGAACAGGCCAGACAAGTGGCCGATCAAGCCCAGAAACAATACCGCCATTTCCTGGAAACACTGTTTAAAAGCGTCTCTGACAGCATAATTTCCGTCGATCCGAACATGAACATTATGAAAGTCAATAGTGCTGCTTCAGATCTTTTCCACCAATTAGAGTTGGACCTGTTTGAAGGAGGGAATTTAACGAATATTCTGAAGAACAAGGCTGGGTTGCATGAACTTGCAGGGACTGCAACGGAGGTTATAACAACTGGCAGTGAATTGATAGATCAACGGTTGGAGTGTTCTTTGGGCACAGTGTCTAAGGTGCTCAGTGTCTGTATCAGCCCTTTGGATAATGGCACAGGAACACCCATTGGTGCCGTATTGGTCATAAGAGATATGACCCGTAAAGAGGGTGTAGACCATTCTGAAAGGGCGCATTATCATAAAATGGTCGGCGCGAGTAGAGAGATGCAGAACGTCTATCTGCTCATTGAAAAAATTGGCAGAGTAGAGACCTCGGCGCTCATAACCGGAGCCAGTGGTACTGGAAAAGAACTTGTTGTACACGCCCTGCACAGGGAAAGTTCAAGGCGTAACAAGCCGCTGATCATGGTTGACTGTAGTGCAATTCAGGACAGTCTTCTTGAAAGTGAACTCTTTGGCCATAAAAAAGGGGCATTTACAGGGGCAGAGGAAAATAGGGCAGGCAGAATTCTTCAGGCAGAGGGGGGGACACTTTTTCTTGATGAGATAGGTGATATTTCAAAGATCATGCAACTGCGACTACTCCGTTTTCTCCAGGAAAAGACCTTTTATCCGGTGGGAAGCGATAAGGAAATCCATGTGGATGTGCGGGTTATTGCAGCAACCAATGTTGATCTTCGGGCTCGGGTGGAAGACGGAAGTTTTAGAGAAGATCTCTATTTTCGATTGCTGATTATAGAAATCCCTCTGCCGCTATTACGCGCTCGAACAGGCGATATTGAACTGCTCACCAACTACTTTATCCATCTTTATGCCCCAAGGATTGATAAGAATATAACCGGTATCTCCGAACAGGCCATGGCGCTTCTTCGCCAGTATGACTGGCCTGGAAACGTACGTCAACTTGAACACTCCATTGAACGGGCCTGCATTCTCTGCCTGGATGCAACTATCTCAGTTGAAGACCTGCCTGAAGAAGTTATAGAGTGGTCGAGGAAGAGGAAGGTGAGTAGAGGATCAGCAGGAGAACCCGGTAATGGTCAGACCATGGTTGGGGTAGAATCAGAAAATCCCGCAGGGCTGGAACAAAAAGGTTCTGATGATATAATCTCAGCCCTTCGAATAGCGGGAGGTAATAAGGCAAAAGCCGCCCGAATATTAAAGATTGATAGATCAACCCTCTATCGCAAAATACGTGAACTGCATATAGACATGGATCTGTTCACCAGGTAAACCACAGAAGTGTTGCAACACTTCTGTGGTGTGCACCATAATTGTGTCGTATCTTTTCTCGTTATCGCCTCCCAACTCCTTATCGTTTGTTTCCCTATATAGTTAAATACGTCGTCGTTTAAGGTGGTTGTCGATACCTTGTGCGTCTCTTTCACACAGCAATCCCCATGGCATTGCATATGCTAGAAGAATATTGATCAAGATAGGAAGATCATTCTTTCATGGGGGATGTAGGACATGACGTTTGAAAACGCCCATACAGTAGAAACTTCATTTTCAAATGAACAGGCATGTGTAACCTATCTGTTTCGAAAACGCTGGCCCTGGGGCTTCAAATGTCCTTTTTGTGGTACGGTTCAGCAAGAGATGGCTCCGGCCTATGCCGTGGTGTGCAGGTATTGTCGTAAACAAACGTCCATAACTGCTCACACCCTGATGCATGGCAGTAAGAAAAGCTTAGTTTCCTGGATGCGGGTTGCCTGGCAATTCTGTTTCAATGGTGATGGTATAAGTGCACGAGAGCTTCAGCGACTTATGGAGCTATCCTGTTACCAGACCGCCTGGGGCTGGTTACAGAAAATGCGACGTGGAGCAGCAATTGCTGAATCAACACCGTGCCGCGATATTGTTCTGTTTGATATGGTTTCCTCACAATCTAAAGGTCCCTCTGGCACTATTGCACCGGATATCGGTATGGTTCTGGAGCTGAGCCTTTCAGCAAGTGCACGGGTTCGATTCACAAAACTTGATTCAAATTCACCTCTGGTAATAACAAATGCGATCAACAATATGGTTGAAGAGAGCGCGACACTACTCATCAAAGACAGTGAATTGTTGGCTGATCACTGTCGAATTGGTCCTGATCATCTGGGACAACCAACCGGGGAGCAGCTTGAACGGGGACAGCTTCTGCAGGAAAAAACAGTAAACTGGCTCACTACTATATATAGGCGAGCTATTGCTCCATCACATATGCAGAGCTACCTGGATGAGTTTAGCTTTCGGCATAATACAGCCTCCTGGCCAGACCGGCGGGTAATTCTGGACCATCTGATCACAGGTCTATTGTCTACAGATGCCAACACTGCCGTCATCGAACCTCGGGAAGTAGAGGAGGAGACTTATGAATAGCAGGGTACAGTTGGGCTTGCTTATAATCTTTCTCACTTTTCTTGGTGTACTCGGCTATAACGCCTGGTTACTTGAGACGACTCCCCCCGAGCGCATGTATAGCGAATTTCTCACTGAAATACAAAATGGAAGGATCGCCTCGGTACATATCAAGGGGTCAGAAGTGCGCGGGAAAGATGTGAACGGGGTCGAATTCAGGACCTATTCACCGGATCTACCAGGCCTCGTTCCCTTATTAATAACACGTGACATTGTTGTGAGTGCCGAAGAGCCGTCAACCCTTTTTGGGCGAGTTCTAGCCATGGCTTTGTTTGGGATAACCATACTTTTTTTATGGTTTCTTTTTACCAGAAAATCATCGATTGGGGCCCGTAGATGGAAAGATAATCGTTTTCAGATCAAAGCCGGCTCGGGTGACATTAAAACCTTTACTGATGTTGCAGGTATCGACGAGGTCCGTGAAGAACTCAAAGAGATCGTTGATTTTTTAAAAAACCATGACAAATACAACCTCCTCGGCGGTCGAATTCCGAAGGGCGTCCTGCTTCAGGGGCCTCCAGGCACTGGGAAAACACTTCTGGCCAGAGCAATTGCGGGAGAGGCTTCTGTACCATTTTATTTGATAGGTGGTTCTGATTTTGTCGAGATGTTTGCTGGAGTTGGGGCATCAAGGGTGCGAGAGCTCTTTGGTCAGGCTAAAAAAACTGCCCCTTGCATTGTATTTATTGATGAAATTGATGCAATAGGAGCAAGAAGGGGCGGTGGCAGCAATGGTTCCCATGAGGAACGAGAACAGACCCTCAATGCCTTACTGGTTGAGATGGATGGCTTTTCCAGCAATGAAACTGTGATTGTAATTGCCGCAACAAACCGGCCTGATGTTCTTGACCCTGCACTGCTCAGACCCGGCAGGTTCGACCGACAGTTAACGGTATCTCTTCCGAATTTGCTTGGCAGGGTCAAGATTCTGGAAGTTCATACCCGAATAATAACTATTTCGCCGGCTCTTAATTTGACCGTTATTGCACAGGGAATTCCAGGGTTTAGTGGGGCGGATATCGCCAACCTCGTCAATGAAGCAGCCCTTACCGCAGCCAGGTATAAAAAGCAATCGGTGGAAATGAGTGATTTCGAGGAGGCAAAAGACAAAATTCTGATGGGGCTTGAGCGCAAAAATGCAGCCATCAATGAAAAAGAGCGTAGGGTCATTGCCTATCATGAAGCTGGCCACGCCATTGTCGCACGGTTTTTGCCAGAAACAGACAGTCTTCATAAAATCACAATTATACCAAGGGGTATTGCCCTTGGTTTGACCCAGCAGGTACCTGTGGAAGAGCGATATACCTACTCTCTTATGTATCTGCTTAACCGAATTAAAGTCCTGCTCGGTGGACGTATTGCCGAAAAGATAGTGTTTAACCACCTCTCAACAGGAGCCGCAAATGATATAGCTGCTGCAACAGACATTGCCCATCGACTGGTCTGTGAATGGGGGATGAGCGGAGTCCTTGGTTCCATGGTCTATCGTCAAACACAACATCAATTTCTAGGGGATGTGGATATTAAAACGCATTTCAGTGAAACCACTGCACGGGAAATAGACCTGGAGGTTCGAAGGATCATAAATGAGTGCTATGACGAGACCGAAAAGCTACTTCGTAATCATAATCGCCTGATCCATGATCTTGCAGAGGTCCTTTTAATAAAGGAGACCATCGATTCAGAAGAGATGGAGATTGTGGTGCAGTGTTACAGCAGTAAGAAAGACAATAACAAAAAGAGTGATGACAGACAAAAGTCCAGGCAGGATCAGGGCGTGATTACTGCTAATGTAGAGGGGGCAATGACATGAGTTGTGACAAGATAATTTCAATACTATTTTTTTCGCTGTTCTGGGTCGCTCTCTTTTACCTTCCTGCCCTTGGCACGGATAGAGGTGAGCCTCCAGAGGTTGTGACGATTGGGTATCTGCAAGAATTGTATGAAGAAGTACAATTTGATCACCAGGCCCATGTGGATATGTATGAGTGCAGCTCATGTCATCACCATACCTTAGGTATGGGAACAGAGAATGAGAATTGTAAAAAATGCCATTCTAATTCAACTCGTTCAGAAGACGTTTCCTGCTCTGGTTGCCATCAACACCACATTGATCCTATCCTCCCTGGTAAAAAAGCCACACTTGATAGTACCAACTATCATATCGATAAGCCGAGCCTCAAGGGGGCCTTTCATCTGCAGTGTCTCGGATGTCATCAAGCTGAGAGTGGGCCTACAAGTTGCCAGGAATGTCATGGGTTCACCCGGTTGGGGCGGGAGCGGTTTTTGCTTAAAAATTGAGAGAATTTCATGAAGGCCATGAGGATCATGAAAAATTTATGAGGTACGATAATGGTTGATAAAACGAGCCGTAGAACAGTGTTAAAGAGCGGTCTGGCGGCAACAATTGCAGGTATAGTTTTGCACCCTGAACAGGGAACCAGCCATGAGATTAAAAAATATCAGGACAGTCTCGGGGTACTGGTTGATTTGACCCGTTGTGTCGGTTGCAGAAGTTGCGAGGCTGCCTGTAATGCTGAGCAAAATCTCCCCAGGCCGGACAAACCATTTAATGATCAGAGTGTTTTTGAAGAAAGAGAACATAGCCAGCACAGGCGTACAGACGAAACCCGTTACACGGTGGTGAATCGCTACGATATTGCAGGTCAAGATCACCCCCTCTTTAAAAAGATACAGTGCAATCATTGTCAGGAACCTGCATGTCTTACATCCTGTTTCGTCAATGCCTACACTAAGACACCTGAGGGAGCTGTAATCTATAATCCGGACGTTTGCGTTGGTTGCAGAACCTGTATGGTCGCGTGCCCCTTTCATATTCCAACCTTCAAATATTCAAGTGCATTTCACCCCCGTATTATGAAATGTATCTTCTGTTACGATACCAGATTAAAATATGGCAGGCCGCCAGCCTGTGTAGAAGCCTGTCCGCAAGATGCGTTAACATTTGGTAAACGTGATGACCTGATCAAAATAGGTAGAAGAAGGATTGAAGAAGACAAGGGCCAGTATGTGGATCATATCTACGGAGAATATGAAGCAGGGGGAACATCATGGATGTATCTCTCAAGCGCACCGTTTGAAGAGGCTGGCTTTAATACAGATATTCCCCATGAGCCAATACTTGATTCGGTAACGAGTTTTTTGGCTATTGTCCCGATGGTTCTCACCATCTGGCCGGCTCTTTTTGCAGGGTTCCACCTATTGGCAACCCGCAAGGAGGAGTATGGAAAACTTCAAAACAACAATCTAGAGGAGGATTGATGATGAAGACATTAACCTCTCTTAGTGTAGATCTGCCCGTACGACAGTCGAACAAAACAGATGGAACCTTATGGAGCATTAAAGAGCGGCTGTTTTTGGGCCTTACCTTGAGTGACTATTTTCAGCAACTTCGACGTAACCCTGTTAATTGGGTGCTCTTTGTAATCTTTATTTTTGGACTGCCCCTGCTAACCCAACGATATCTGTTTGGCCTTGGTTCGGTAACCCATGCCTCAAATGATTATCCATGGGGGCTTTTTCTGGGCTTTGGACTCTTTGGTATGGTGCCCCTGTCAGCGTCAGGATTTCTCCTTGGTACAACGGTATCACTTTTTGGCCGAAAGGATTTCCATCCCATAGAACGTCTGGCCCTTCTTAATGGCCTCTTAGGCTATTTTTTTGCGGTTGTTTATCTGGAGGTGGACCTTGGGATGCCATGGAGGCTTGCCTATCCAATGTTTGTGTCACTGGGACCGGCTGCGGTCCTTTTTCTGGTGGCCTGGCATGTGGCAACATATCTATCTGTACAAATCGCTGAGGTGTTACCGGCTTTGTTTGAGTGGATCGATAAACCGGCCTGGAAAATGTATATCAAACGAATGACGCTTGGACTCACCATTGCAGGCATTATTCTGTCTACCCTCCACCAGGGTGCCCTTGGAGCGTTATTTACCTACGCTCCAACTAAAATTCATCCGTTATGGCTGTCCATTGAGTTTCAGTGGATTCATTTTCTCTGCTCTGCAATATTCGGAGGTCTTGCAATGGTAATTGTGAGTTCGACCCTCATTAATTACTTTATGCACTGGAGGTGTGGCCATGATTTCAGGCAAAGTCTCGATCGCTTAACACTTGGTCTTGCCAAGGGCGCAACCTATGCAATGATCACCTATCTGGTCATTAAACTTGTGGCAGTTGCCCATGATAACGAGTGGGCATATCTGCTCACAGGCTGGGGATTTTACTATCTACTTGAAGTAGGCCTCGGGGTGTTCCTACCCATGGTGCTGTTTGCAAAAGGTGTACATGATGGTGCAGTACGACCGGTTCGTATTGCTGCCTTTATCACGGTGGCAGGTATTATCTGGAATAGACTTAATACAACAATTTACTGTTTTAATTATCAGATGTATCAGGAAGTACCCCACTGGAAAGAGGTGGTGTTGACAGTAACCCTCTATGCTTTTTACTTTGTTGTCTACCGCTTTATCGTATATCGACTGCCCATAGTTTTTGAATGGGGGGAAAGTTATAACCCCGATAAACGCGATAAGTACCTTCACGAAATACATCCATAAGAAAAACAAGGAATCAATTTCTAGGGTACTAACAATTCCTAACCTCTCTAGGAGGGTGTGCAACACAAGTGTAGTAGTGTTGTGTCACCCTCCTTTTCACCGCAGCAACTCTGATCTAATACGAATAACTTCTCCCAAAGTCGTATTCTTTCTCTTGTTAGATTGGAAGGTTAATACGAGTAAATGCAGTTGTTTAGTTTGATGTCTAAGGAGGGGTGGACTTCTTTTTCAAGAGTATTCGTATGGCATGTCTCATGCAAATAAAAGATTAAGAGGTGGTCAACAGATCATTCAAAAAGGCAGACAAGAGTGGAGGACACCATGAAAAGTCAAATTATCACTAAAGAGAAAGTTAACGTAGATATCAATGACGAAGTTATGGGATTTGTTTTTACCTTAGGTAAGGTGTTCTGCGCATTGATTGGAGCCTGGGCGGCAGCATGTGTTGTTGCCGGTTTGATTAGTTTTGGTCCTCTTCAGATGATACGAGGATATATCACTGCGATCACAGGGTTCTAGTTTTACACGAGATAGCTTGATCGTACCCCAGTCTGACGGGTGAAATAGAGAGACGAGTGAATCGAACATACAATCCAGGAGGACTCCATGGCAATAAAACGTATAAAATCTGTCACAATAGTGTTGATAGGGTCAGCATGTTTCTTTGGAGTATGGGCGATTGCAGCACTTATGGGAGGCTTATCCCAGGCCAATTGGCAAGTAACTGAACTCGTACGACAATATCTCATTGCCAGTGGTATGATTCAGCCAATACATACACTGGTGGATTTTTATACCCATATTAAAGGAATTGAATATATAATCTGCGTCGCCTTCTTTGTGGCATTTCCAATTTTTTATCAATATGTTGATAAGCGTAAAACTCACATCACTACATCTTCTGGTCCCCCGCTTAAAACGGGCAAATGAAAAATAACATACTGAGATCAGGTGAAATATGAAAACAAAAGAAAACAAGATATCAGATACTGTGACTCCACAAACGAGTGAACCCCCAAATGCAACTGAGCCAGACGCAAGCAAGCCTCGGAGCGGTGTCGGTAGTGGCAGAGGACGAGGTGGCGGGAAAGGCCTCCGGGATGGCAGTGGTGGGGGAAAAGGTAGAGGTGGGGGTGGTTTTGGCGGCCAACGTAAATAGAAGAGAGTAAACTGACTATCCTGCATTGAGATATTCGCAATGCAGGTGGTTCATAGATACATAACTGCCTGA
Organism: Desulforhopalus glucosivorans; assembly: GCF_054397165.1. Lineage (NCBI taxonomy): Bacteria > Pseudomonadati > Thermodesulfobacteriota > Desulfobulbia > Desulfobulbales > Desulfocapsaceae > Desulforhopalus > Desulforhopalus glucosivorans. The sequence goes on along the minus strand of NZ_AP044854.1, from coordinate 3,286,367 downwards.
ACATTAGACAGAGCCATGTCGTATTTCTCAGAACAGAACAACAGAGTTGATCATTCAGGTTGCCCGTGGTTCTTAGGATGGTGTTGAACGGCGTTAAGGTGTAGATAGGCGCCTGTCTGATCAGATGATACTGCTACTATTCGTAACCTTGTCACTCCCAAAGATCTGGGTGCCTTCCTGAGCTTATAGTCTGGTGTTAGATCTTATTTGCACGATTTCAATACATTCCCTTAAGACCTTCCAATCAAAGTAGGTATTTCCATATTCTCTACATATTCTCTACTTAATTTGTGCACATTGACCTGATATTTTCGCTGGGCAATGGTGAAGATCGCAGTGACAATATTGCTCTGTGTTATTGCGCCCGTTGTTGATCCGTTGACCCAAGAATAACTGAACTAATATCCCCTAGAAAAAGTGAACAGGAGAAACGTTATGAATAAGAAGAGAATGATTAAGACATTGGTACCAATGATGACTGTAGTAATGATGGCTGTCGCAGCATGTGCCCAGAACGAGCAGGAGGGCCGTGGTCAGCAGGGACCTCCTCCAGAAGCAATTAAGGCTTGTGAAGGAAAGGCGGTTGGTGACATCGTGAGTTTCTCTGGACGACGTGGTGAGTCTGTAAAGGCAACCTGCCAGACTGTTGAAAATCAGATAGTTGCAGTTCCGGAAGGACATCGCCCTCAGCAGTAAAAAGCTATCAGGCATGGTTCTGGTTTCGTATAGATAGCGGTACCATGCCTGATGAGTGATCAAAAAATGTGAAAGAGACAAACAATGACTATCCAAGCAATTAATGGGTGCATCGGTTGTGGTATATGCGTGAAGAGCTGCCCCACTGATGTCCTTCGCCTTGATGCAAAAACGCAAAAAGCAATAATCAAGTATCCGGCAGATTGTCAGATTTGTCACTTGTGCAGGATGTATTGTCCTGTGGATGCAATAACTATTACACCGGAAAAATCGATACCGGTTTTTGTTTCATGGGGGTGAAAATGCACGGCCAGTCAGGTAATAAAGGTTTGTGGTGGCTTACTGTAGCATGTATTGGCTTACCAGTTTTTTTCTATCTAACGGGAGATTTCCCAAGGCGCACCATATTAAAAGAATCAATTTCGCTTCTCATTCTATTGTCATTGAGCCTTATGTCGGCACAGTTTTTCTTGTCAGGTATTAATCGTAGAATGTTTAATGGCTGCTCAATGGGGCGTATTATTACCATTCATAAAGTCCTTGGGTATAGTCTTTTAATTGTAGTGCTGCTCCATCCTTTTTTACTTGTCCTGCCCCGGAAGTACGAAGCAGGTACAGGCAGTATGGATGCACTTTTTACAATTGTTAGCACCGTAAATACAACGGGGGTTGCTCTTGGGATGAGTGCCTGGATTCTGATGCTGCTTTTGGGGCTCACCTCTCTATTTCGGAACCAAATTCCGATGAGTTATAATGCCTGGAGACGGCTGCACGGTCTTTTAGCGGTTCCATGTATTATTGTAGCTATCTGCCACTCGATTAATCTTGGGCGTCACGTCAATTCACTCCTCTCTGTGTATTTTGTATTGTTTGCAGTGACAGGGGTGCTGTTACTGATAAAAAGATATATGGCATCACTCATATTAGAACAAGGAACAGTACGATGAGTATGGATCAGGAAGATAATAGTATTTCGCGCAGGCAGTTTATGGTAGCAGCGGGGGGTGTTGCAGGTGTGGCTACTCTTGCAGCATTGGGCCTTCAAACAGGATGGGCCACGAATAAATCAAGCGTCAATACTACTTCTATTGGTCGTGTGGATAAGACAACAGATGTGCTGGTTGTCGGTGGTGGAATGGCCGGATTGTTTGCTGCAGTTAAAGCACACGATGCTGGTGCTAAGGTGACCCTTATATCAAAGGGGCGACTCGGTTCCTCAGGGCAAACTCCTTTTGCTAAGGGAATATTTGCCTACGATCCTGAAAAAGAAAAAATCAGCCTTGATGATTTTGTTAAGAAGGTTTCCCGGTCGGCTCTTGGTAGTAATAACGAGACATATACGAGGCAAATGGCAGAACACTCCCTTGCCCGGGTGGCTGATCTTCGTGAATGGGGATTTTTTGATTCGCCCCTCTATAATAAGAGTTTTACTCAACCGCTCAAGGAACGCAATATCCCAATTATTGAGCGAATCGTTGTCACCCACCTCATTAAAGAGGATGGTCGGATTGCAGGTGCAGCAGGTTTTAATCTTGATGAGGAAGAAGTCCATATTTTCAGAGCAAAAAGTGTCATTCTCTGTACCGGGGCCGGTGGTTTTAAACCAAATGGCTTTCCCATTTGTGATCTCACCCATGATGGTACGGTTATGGCCTATGACATTGGCGCTAAGGTTACTGGTAAAGAATGGAATGATGGACATGTTGGCCAGGCTAAGAATGCAGCCGCTTGTTATGATGGTTGGCATGGCATGTTTGAACGAACACCGAATGTAACAGGGGTCGGAATACGCCACGACCTTGGGGTGGATGGAAATTATAGAGCATATATGAAGGGTGGTCCTCTTGCAGGCGGTCCTCCTGGCATGGGTAATGAGGAGGCCTTGGGTGGAGGGCCTTATAGACCAGCTGAGTTTAACCAAATGAGGGAGCACATGGCAGGTCGTCCGTCAAGAAAGAGACCTTATGGTCCTCCTCCAGGAATGAAAGAGGGTGGCGGTCCTCCAGGTATGATGGGGACATCTGTTGGAGGGGCCTCTGCTGGAATGGCAATTCATAAAGCAGAGGGGCTGGTTCCCATAAATGAAAAATGCGAATCAAACATTCCTGGTTTGTATGCAGCAGGAGATGCGCTTGGTTCATATATGGCTGGGGCCATATACACACAGATTGGGTCTTCTCTGGCCGGGTCGGCAGTGCAGGGAGCTGTGGCTGCTGAAGCTGCAGCAGAATACTGTGGCAGTGTACAAATCGCATCTGTTTCAATCAAAAAAGTGCAGCAGATTGAATCAGAAATTCTTACCCCCCTAAAAAGAAAGGCGGGGTACAGCCCTGCATGGGTAACGCAAACCCTGCAGGGGATAATGATTCCGAACTTTGTTCTCTATATTAAGAAAGAGCTTATGTTACAGGCTGCCTTGGCCTATGTAGAGGAGTTGCGTGATCACCATATGCCAATGCTGATGGCAGCAGATATGCACGAACTACGGCTGGCCCATGAAACAAAAAACATGATCATAAGCGCTGAAATGAAGCTGAAGGCCTCTCTTATGCGTAAAGAAAGTCGCTGCAGCCACTACAGGCTTGATTATCCGGAATTGGATAATCAAAACTGGCAGGCCTGGATAAACATCTTTAAAGGCGCCGATGGCACCATGCAGATGGAAAAACAGCCGTTTGGCAGTTGGCCTGCATAGAACCATAGAAATTCATTTGTAGTGTAATGAATTTCGTGATGGTACTACGCCCCACTAGGGGGTATTGGACTGAGTCCCGGCGGTATTTGGCCGGGGTTCTTAGTTGGCTTCGGTACTTATAAATTCACTCGTTATCTTGTAAGGTTTTTGTTTTTTGTCTATCTGGTTTTCTATGTAGAAACCTGTCTTTGGAGTATCTCTTTTTTCCCAGTAACCGTTTAAATTTTCAAAACTCTTATTGATCATTATTGATTCCATAATTAAAAATGTATCTATGAATCCAATTCTAAAGATACTAGCCACTCAACCATTACTTATCCTGGACGGCGCACTTGCCACAGAACTCGAACGAGGAGGATGTGATTTAGTCGATTCCCTCTGGTCCGCGAAAATTCTGCTGGAAAACCCGGACAAGATTGCAGAGGTGCATAGACAATATTATGTTGCAGGTGCTGATTGTGTGATAAGTGCCAGTTATCAAGCGACCTTTGAGGGTTTTATGAGTCGCGGTATCAGTGAGAAGGAGGCAGGGAAGTTAATTGCATTGTCAGTGACTCTAGCAAAAGAGGTGCGTGATGCATTTTGGGCTGACAAGAAAAACCGTAGTAATCGTCCGCGCCCCCTTGTTGCAGCTTCGGTTGGTCCCTATGGGGCGTATCTTGCTGATGGTTCAGAGTATCTGGGCGAGTATCAACTGGACGAAGATGGTTTAATGCGCTTTCATGAAAAACGTTTCCAGGTTCTTGTTGAGGCTGGTCCTGATGTTCTTGCCTGTGAGACGATTCCTACTTTAGTAGAGGCGAAAGCACTGATACGACTACTACAAAATAATCCGGCAGTTTGCGCATGGTTCTGCTTTAGTGCAAAGGATGGCGAACATATCAGTAGTGGTGAAAAGATTGAAGATTGCGCGCGCTGGTTAGATAGGTATCATCAGGTGGCTGCCATAGGCATAAACTGTACAGACCCTCAGTATATTGAATCTCTAATAGAAAAAATAAAGGGAGCAACAGATAAACCAATTATCGTTTATCCAAATGGTGGACACCATTATGATCCTATAGACAAGATATGGCACAGCTATTCTTCAGAGGATCTTGCCTATGGAGAAAGATCTTTACTTTGGTATGATACAGGAGCACGTATCATTGGCGGTTGCTGTAAGACAGGACCTGAAGATATCAGAAAAATTGCAGATTGGGTTCGCCTTCTAGATGGAAGGAAGTAGTTGTATTTTTAAATTTTAATTGTGGAGTGAATAATGAGTGGAAGATTACCAAACGTCGACAACCTATGTACTAATCCTGAAAACCATAAGATTCATATGTGTGAGTTGAAAACTGCAGGAAAAACTGAAGAGGTTAATGCCCTTCAATTGAATCCTAAATTTGTCTGTAATAATTGCGGAAATCTCTCAAATACAGAAGGAGCTCTCTGTGCTCCCGGGCCAACGGATGATTCCTCTGGTAAATGAGTTGAGCAATGAAGCAATGTAGAATTATCAGCATATATCTGATGGTTCACTATTTTGGGTGTGGCGTACTATATTTTTGGAGACGTGTATGAAGGCGAATTTACTCTGTGGCAAGGATGTAATTACAATTGATTTGCCAGAATCAGCAATACTTATTGAGAACAAACCTGCAGATGGTGTCAGCGATCCTGTTGCAGTAGTGATGGAGGCACTCAATAATCCCATCGGAACGCCGCCCTTACGAGAAATTGCAAAGGGTAGGAAAAATGCATGTGTGGTGATCTCAGATATTACTCGTCCTGTGCCTAATAGCATCATACTGCCACCACTATTACAAATATTGGAAGAGAGTGGTATTGCAAGGGATGATATTATCATTTTAATAGCTACAGGGATGCATCGCCCTAACTTAGGTGATGAGTTAGAGGCTCTAGTGGGCAAAGAGGTAAAGAACAATTACAGGATAGAGAATCACTATTGTCAAAAGGCAGAAGAACTACGACAAATAGCAACAATTGAGGGTGCACCCATTGAGGTGAATACTCACTATCTTGATGCTGACCTGAAAATTTTAACCGGTCTTATTGAACCCCATTTTTATGCAGGTTTCTCTGGGAGCAGAAAGTCGATTCTCCCTGGTATATCGAGTTACGAAACCATGAAATTCATGCACTCATTTCAAGTAATCGATCAATTGCATGGGGCGAATTGCAGGCTTGAGAAAAATATTTTTCATAAGTACGCAATGGAAGTTACTGAACTAGCAGGTGTTGACTTTATCCTCAACGTTGTGATCAATCAGGATCGGGAACTCGCTGGTGTGTTTGGTGGTCACTATGAGGAGGCCCATAAAAAAGGGTGTGAGCTTGTTCAACACCATGCTGTGGCTAACCTCGAGGAAAAGGTTGATCTCGTTGTGACTTCTGCAGGAGGTTATCCGCTGGATGCCTCTTTTTACCAGGTTGCCAAATGTCTCACAAGTGCTCGTGATATTCTGAAAAAAGGTGGGGATATTATAGTTACCTGTGGATGTGAAGAGGGACTGGGCAATGAGGAATTTTCCTCTATCATGAAGTCTAACCCAACTCCTGAAGATTTTAACAAAAACCACAGTGACCCTAAAGATTTTGTCATTGACCAGTGGTGTGCCCAAAATATATACCAGGCTCTGGATCATGCAGGGAAGATATTTATTTATTCACCTGGCTTGTCAGAAGAAGAGATCAGTTATTTTGGGGGGACGAAAATAGATGATGTTCAAAAGATTGTTGATGAACTCCTGAAAAATTCTCCTAAAGTGGCTGCAATTCCGGATGGGCCATATGTTGTCGGGAAGGTGAAAGACAACTGAGCGAAACAAGAGGAAGTGAAACGAGGATAGTACAGGATCTTCTAAAGAAAAAAACCGCAGCCCGGAGAGAATCCGGACTGCGGGGTAATACTTAAGCTACTTCTTTCTTTTTTTCTTTCTCAACGATGCGTGGCTCGTTGGGGCAGGATGTTGCAATACGTGTCTGTGATGACGGAAGGTCATCCTGATCATAGCAGTAGACACCGCAGTTAAGACAACGACTTGTCTCTTTGATAACCTGATCTTCAGTGATGGTTCCCTCAACTTCCCTAAAGGAGTCTATTCTCTCTTGCACAGGAACCATTGGTTTCTTCGCTTTAAGTGAAATAGGAGCAACATTGATAAGAGATTCAACCATAGCAGGTGGCATCATTTCGCGCTGTCTGTTCTCAACCGGTGGTACTTCGCCAGTTGTGACATAGTAGTGTATAGACCTCGCTGCAAAGCGCCCACCAGCAACGGCTTCAACAAGAAGGCGCGGACCTGTAAAACAGTCACCACCGGCAAATACGCCAGGGAGATTAGTCTCCAGTGTATCTTCACTTGCATCTACTGTACTGAATCTTGTTTTACCAAGACCATCTTTTTCCACGATTTCGTCAAGGTCGGTACCCTGACCAACCGCCTGGATCACAACGTCACACTCGAGGATCTCAATAGTATCCTCAACCGGAACACAATCAGGCATACCACCAGGGTTATCCTTAAGGGTAACCTTTTGAACCTGAACACCTGTAAGTTTTCCGTCCTCTCCTACAAATTTCATAGGTGAGATGAGACAGCGCATTTCAACACCTTCGTTTTCAGCATCGGTTATCTCATGGGCATTTGCCTCCATAAGATCCCGGGAGAAACGAAAGATAAGAAGTACGTTCTCAGCACCTGCGCGAAGGGCTGAACGGGCACAATCCATCGCCACGTTACCAGCACCAATAATGACAAATCGTTTACCTTTAATCTGCTCTTCGTCGGTATGGAATCTTCTCAGGTAATCGATACCACTGTAAATACCCTTAAGCTCTTTACCTTCAAAAGGAAGCATTCTGCCAAACCAGCAGCCGAGTGCGAGATAGGTAGCTTCAAAGCCCTGATCTTTAAGAGATTGTAGGGAGAAGTCGCGACCAAGCTTCATTCCGGTGTGCGCTTTAACACCAAGCTCCAGTACACCGTTGATATCCCAGGAATACTGCTCCTCAGATAGACGATACTCAGGAATACCATACAGCGGCATACCACCCAACTTTGGCATCATCTCAAAGATCTCAACTTCATGGCCGAGACGGGCAAGGTAGTACGCTGCAGTAAGACCTGATGGCCCACCACCAACAATAGCGATCTTATGTCCTGTCTCAGGAGCAACAGAGACCTGCAAGCGTTCACCACCTTCACGTTCCCAATCAGAGAGAAAACGCTTAACAGCGTTGATAGCAAGAGGATCATCTTGAATCTGACGTCTACACTCCGTAGCACAGAGTTCAGGACAAACACGACCAGTGGCAGTAGCCAGCGGGTTGTTGTCTTTTACTGTGGCAAGAGCTGCTCCAAATTCACCGTTACGGGCATGGGCCAGATATTTAGGAATATTAATTTGGGCAGGACACTTTTGACGACATGGTGATAGACACTGGGTTTCCTGATTCCAGTGAAGTATTTTAACCTTTTCACCAACAAGATTAATAATACCCTTAGGACAGGCAGCAACGCAAGCGCCACAACCAACACAGCGCTCTGGATCGAAATCAGGAAGACCTGACTCCTCATCCATTGTAATGGCTCCGAATTTACAGGCATTCCTGCAGGAGCCGAGTCCAAGACAACCATTTTCACAACGGATAAATCCGTGGTAAAGCTGGAGTGCTGCTCTACAGTCCTGGAGACCTGAGTAGGTGAATTTCCTGGCAGCTCTATAACCACCTTCACATGATGCACATGCAAGGGTAGGCTCAGCGCCAGATACGTCATAGCCGAGAAACGCGCCAATTTCTTCAGCCGCTTCTGTACCACCCACAACGCATGAGTTGACAGGGATAATTCCTTTGACCATGGCTTCAGCAGCAGAGCTGCAACCAGCCTGACCACAACCACCACAATTGGCGCCGGGCAGTAAATCTGTCACGGCTTCAATTCTTGGATCTTCTTTTACATAAAAAACACGTGCTGCTATGCCTAGAATGACAGCCGCCACGAAGGCGATTCCGACTAACAGGAGTACCGGTGCAATCACAATAATTCTCCTTAAATTTAGGCCATGCCCTGGAAGCCCATAAAAGCAAGTGCCATGATACCGGCAGTTACAAGAGCAATAGATGTACCTTGCATACTTTGTGGAACATAAGAAAGAAGAAGTCTCTCTCTAATTCCAGCAAAAAGGATCAAAGCTAAACCATAACCAACTGCACTACAGCTGGAAAAAACGAGCATCTCAATAAATCCCATTTCATTTTTCGCAATGAGAAGAGCAACACCCATAACCGCGCAGTTGGTTGTGATCAGTGGCAGATACACACCAAGCGCATTGTAGAGAGTTCTACTCTTTTTCTTGAGTATGATTTCTACAAGTTGAACAAGAGACGCAATGATCAGGATAAAGGCCAGTGTCTGTAGAAATTGAAGGTCATAGGGTATCAACACATAGGTGAATACAGACCAGGTGAAGATAGATGCCAGTAAAGTAACAAAGACAATTGCAGCCGACATTCCTACTGCTGTTTCAATTCTCTTGGAAACCCCTAAAAAAGGGCAGTTACCAAGATATTGACCAAGTAGGATATTGTTTACAAAGGTGGCTGATATAGCGAGATAGATATATTCCATGATTATTCCCTTTTACCCCTGAATGAATTTCTCGCCGCTCCAGCGAGAGTAGAGATTCTGGAGAGCAAGTATTGAACCAATGGTCATAAATGCACCTGGCGCTGAAACAAAAAACGCCATGGGTTCAAAAGATTCACTGAAAACAGGATTGCCAAACCAGGTACCTGCACCAAGGATCTCACGGATAGAACCAATGAGACAAAGAGATATTGCATATCCAGTTCCTACACTAAAGCCGTCCACCATTGAAATGAGTGGAGGGTTTTTGGAGGCGAAGGCTTCAGCACGACCGAGAACAATACAGTTAACAACGATGAGAGGAATGTAGATACCAAGCTGCTCCGCAAGTGGGAAGAAGTAGGCCTTCATCAGTAACTCAACGAGTGAAACCAGCGTTGCAATGATAACGATATATGATGCGATCCGTACCTTACTTGGGATGACATTTCTAAGGCTTGAGATTGCGCCGTTTGATAAGGTCAGTACGAATGCGGTAGCAAGCCCCATACCAAGCCCATTCTCGGCCGACATGGTGACAGCAAGTGCTGGACATAATCCAAGTACAAGGCGAAATGGTGGTATCCGTTTCCACCAGCCAGCTGTCAATGTGGGTAAAAATTTCTGTGCCATAACTTAAAATCCTCCTTAAAGCTCAGAGATCGACTTAAGGATCTCGTCCTTGTAGTCACGTACAAATGCCAGAGCGTCGTTGGTACCTCGTACGGCTGCTCCTGAAGTTGTAGAAGCACCACTGATTGAGTCAATTGTACCTCCGGCTGTGGTGAGAGCTATGGGGCTATCAGTTGGTAGTCCCTGCCACTGCTTTCTAAAGGATATTTCAGATATCCTTGCACCAAGACCTGGTGTTTCACTGTGGGAAACCACTTCCATTCCTGTCATGGCGCTGGCATTAAGATCGATACCGACCATGATTTTCAGGTCTCCACCAAAACCACCTTTGCCAATGGCTTCAACCGCAAGGGTGGCAACCTTATCGTCAACCGTGGTGAAAAATACAGGAATATTCTGATCGGCAGCCTTGATAACAACCTTGTTTCCGAGAACTTTTTCAGCCGGTTGTTCGAAAAGACGCTCAAGAGCAGGACCACGTACATAGAGGTCAGTCTGCTTATCGATCTGAGGACCGAGTTTAATATTGGCTGCTGTGAGTGCCGCGGAAGAGACTCCGGCAATCAGTGAGAGCACAACAACCATACGAATGATATCAGACATCTCTATCTCCCTTAACTTTTGGTTTGATCATGTCAAGAAGAGGAGCGCATAAATTGGCAAGGAGTACGGCGTAAACGATGCCGTCAACATGCTTTGAATACCCTCTGATGAGCATCAGTAACACACCTGCCAGGATTCCATAAAGAATTAGGGGAGTCTTATTGACAGGGGATGTAGTGTGATCGGTAATGAGGAAAAAAGCCATGAAGAGTGTGCCGCCACTAAAGAGATAAAAGAGTGGGGAGGCAATTGCTTCTGGGTTGGTTATATGGAGTACGGTAGCAGTTACCAGGAGTCCAAGGATAAAGCCAAAGGGGAGCTGCCATTGAATCTCTTTCATAACCAGAAGGAAGATACCTCCGAGAAGGACGAAAAAGACCATTCCTTCGGCGGTTCCAGCAACCTGTTTTCCAATAAAGAGATCAAAGAGATTATACTGGGACTCAGCCGACGCTCCAATTGATTTAACCAGACGCAGGGGCTCTACCATGTAGGCAGACCAGTCAAAGTTGGCAAGGGCCGCAGTGTTATCCATTCTCTGGGGCCATGACAGCTGGAGAATGGCAATTGCAAGTACAGCCGGTTGCGCCGGGTATGCGCCAACACCACCAAAGAACTTTTTACCTACGATGACCATAACAAAGCAACCGATGAAAATTAACCAGACGGGTGCGTTAAGGGGCAGCATAAATGCAAGGAGTAAGGACAGGCTGACACTACTCCAGTTTGAAGTAAGATCCCTTGACGGTGCGATTCGCTCTGCAATATAGTCCAGGGCGAGGGCAAAGCCCACGCAAAGACAGAATATTCTAAGAGAAGCTGGTCCAAAAAAGTAAAGACTTGCAGCGATAGCCGGTATCAGTGCAATAACCCACTTCTGGTATATTTCAGCAAGCCCGGTGCCGATGCGATAGTGTGGGCCGACGGCAACATCAAGCATAGGCTTTTCCTGCTTGGCCGGCATATTTACAATATTAAGTTCTTTCATGAATTATCTCCGGTGATCCAGTTGTAACGTTCACCATGAACCATTTCATGATTGCAGAAATGGAGGAGTTGAACAATTGGTCGCTCAGCAGGACATACATTGCCACATAAGCCGCACTCATGGCATGCTTCCGGGTGCAGTTTTCTGGCAGCATCAAGCTGTCCAAATTCTATCATTCGATTTACCAGGTGAACCTGAATGTCAACAGGGCAGGCTCTGGCACATCGACCGCAGTTGATGCAGGGTGCCAAGGCGTCAAATGGGGCAACATCTTCAGTGATGAGAAAAAGACCGTTGTTGTATGTAAGTGGGGTAATATCAGAGTACTGTGCAAATCCCATCATGGGGCCGCCTACAACAGGGCGGGTATAATTTGCTATATCAAGACCCTGGCTGGTCAGGATATGCGCAATTGAAGTTCCAAGGGGAAAACGTACTGTAATCGCCTTGTCAATTCCCGAGCCGCTGATGGTAAGACACTTATGGGTCAGTGGTGACTTTCCAGCAAGTGCATCAACCATGGCGAGAAGATATTCCACATCGAGTACGGCGATGCCATGGAAGCGGTAGCTTTCGCGGTTTGGAATTCTGCGTCCCACAATACGCGATACAACTTCCCGCTCAATCCGTCCGGTGTAGTGTGCCGGCAGATACTCAACCTCAGCGATACCCTTGAACTTAGTTTCGGTCCATTCTCTGAACTGTTCTGGAACAGTTATATGGATGCGGGCGTTAGGTGCGATAGCGCCAAGCATCTTTAAACCTTCAACAGCTTTGTCAGCATTTTGCTCAAGAAGCAGTTGAGAGGTTAAAATTGTAGTTTCCTGACGGATACCTGTGATAACAATTGTTTCAACAGGCGGTAGATCAGGTATTTCACCATCTTCATACTCACGACCGGAAAGACTCCATGGCGGAGCGCAACCAGCAATGCGCAGTCTGTCCATAGCCTTTTCACGGTCCTTGGTTTCCATGGGCCCACCAAGAATCTCTTCAGGTGCATCCGGCGCTTTGTCATCTTTTTCAATAACGATGGCAGGAGAGTGAAAACTCTGTGCCGTCCAGATAGAAGTGATCTCTTTTATAGTGCCGCTTATACTGGCACAGACACAATTTCCGATTCTTGATTTGGCAATGACCTGTCCCCGTGCGACTGTTTCACCAGCCTCAACAATGGGGATGTAGCGTATCTTCCCTGGATATTCAATGGGAAGAACGACGCGGTCAGGATCCGCAATCTGACGAATTTCTGGATCGTAACTCGTCAGCTGTGGTACCATCGGTTTCTTTTTAAATAGGTTCAAAAGTCCCTGCATGACAACATCCTTATTGTAGATGACACGCCCCACACGTCACTTCTCCATCAGCTGAGGAGAATCGTTCCGGCGAGGTCTCTAAATGGCAACTTGTGCAATTTGTATGATATACCGTAGATACAGTCTGTGGCGTATGGCATCCAAGACAGGTGTGATCTTCTATTTCCAGGTATTCATCGTGTTCCATAATCTCAGGAGTGTAGCTGTCGTCATCATGACACTCCATGCAACTGTTTGTCTGAGTCTCGCTAGGCTGTGCTCCCGGGTGACATTCCCGACAGGAGGCTGGCTTGACATCAGCGCCACTCTCTTCGTGGCATTTGGAACAATCACGGCTATGGGCTTCTTTTAACTGAGCATGATCAAACTCATCAGCGGTAAAGCCTTCGTCGTGGCAGTCTTCACATGATGTTGATTGTGTTGCAGCGTACAGCTCGTGGTGACACTGAGCACATGATTCTGCTGATGTACTGTGCTTTCCATGATCAAAAAGTACCGACCCAGCTGTGTTCTTTAAGTAGGCTCTGTCAGTTGTCGTTTCGTGGCTGTTGCCCATGGTGCCGATGACAGCACCAGCGACTGCAACCAGCATGACAATTGTCAGACCTTTGGTCCAGTTCCTGCGATTATTCTTACCACTCATGGCTATCCCTTAAAATGAGTCGTTCGTTGTCCTCATCGCTCATTTTGTACCAGCGACAGGTACGACGAACGCAAAGGACCAAATTCAACTTTTGAGAGTCGGAAACTGAAACGTTAAAAGACATCATTTTGCAATTATCCTGTATGCAAATCTCACCGGGTATGATAAGTGAGGTGTCGCAGTGTGGGCATTGCACATCTTCAAGCTCATCATGGTCATCTACCTGCATGGTAGTTTCCCGGTCAAGAACATTAAGATACGGTGACATCTTGCTTATTCCAACATCACCATTACTCGTAGTGATCTTGAAAACAGCCTTGTTGTCTTCATTGAGCCCTTTATCACAATGAGGGCACCAGCACGTAAGGTAGGTGTCCTTGTTGATATGGGAGCGCTCCATCAGTGATTTCTCTCCCCAAATCTCGTCTTCCATGCGGTTCGTTAAGTCCGAATCTTTGTCTTTCATCGTATGCTCCGTAAAATGATGTTATGTTGACTTTGATTGGGTTATTCCGATCATTCAAAATTCATATAAGCGATAACGTACTGATATGAAATCGCTTTGCCTCTTTGTTACAGATTTGTAACAATTCTTGCGACCAATTGCGCGTCTACAAGATATTCAAAAGGGTGCAATCCTAGTCAATCATTGCTTGCAAAGCAACGTTTTTTTATATGGAATTCCATAGCGGTAGCTCACATTATCCCTGTTTTTACTTAGACCTTTATTTGTGGAGTGGTGGGGTAATAAAAGATATTTAATATTAAAGTCAATATTGATAGGGATTTGAGAGTAATGAGACCTGGGAGGAGTGAAAATCAGCAGTACTACAGTGTCATACGACATTTGTTAATTTTCTTTAAATTTTAAATGGGAGATAAAAGGTCTATGTTCTTTTTTGGAGGGACTATAGTGGTTGGAGGTGATTTTTTGTGCAAAGATGATGTGCCTGTTGTGCTAGTGAAGTTGGTTAGTTCGGGCTGAAGTTAGAGTGTTAGGAAAAACTATTTGCACAGGTTGGATAAAAGGAAAGGGACTTGCTGGATACAAGCCCCTTAGTCCTGCCTAGTTGTAAATACCTTCTTATGGAAGATCAATGATGTAATAAGCCTGTTGGACTGTAGTCGTGGAAGCGTTAGGCCACTCTGTATTGCTGTCAGGGTAAATGCGAAAAGAACCAGAATCTGGACTTATAGAGCCATCAATAATTGTATCCAAAGCAATTGCCAAATCGACAGGAAGCGATATAAAACGTAAGATATTGTTATTACCTGAAGCTCCGGTTGCAGTAGAAGTACTTGTGTAATTTTGCAGATAAAAATTTACTGTTGTTGGGCCGCTGTAAGCGCCAGTAAATAGATATTGCCCACTTGTGGGACCTGTGCTTGTAGGAACCGTCAAACCGATTTTTCTAATTTGATCATCAAGGTTACCATAAATATACTGGCTATCAAATCGTCCATTGGCTGTGGCAGCAGTTCCGGCATTGTCGGTACCGTCTCCAAGCATGTTACCTGTTCTGTCAAAGTAACTGGCAAGCGTTAATTCCCATTCTTTGATAGAATTATTGTAAAACTTCTTTTGCTTGGCACTATTCAAAACATCTTTGCCTTTAATAACGGCGCCTAGAATCAAACCGATAATAACCAGAACGATAGCCATTTCAATAAGGGTAAAACCCTTATCGTTTCTAAGTAATTTTGCTCGCATAATTTCTCCCCCGGGGATTTTTTTTCTGTCAAAAACGATTGATCGAGCAGTAACTCGGCTGTCCTCTTGGGACCCGTGGCTTTCCGTCCCCATCTTGCAATGGGTTTGGCTTTTTCCGACATAAAATTAATTGTATAGATATTATAGCATAAAATATGCCAGAACATGGAGGTCGCAGTGGTTTTGTTGTGAAGGTAGGTTATGTAGTTGATATGTGGTGTGAAAAAGGTATTTGTGCTGTTTGGTTGGTAAGGAAATGGTAAATTTTATTAGTATCTATAGTGATTTACAAAGGTGGATAACGTAATTGTAATAACGAAAAAGAGAGTGGGTGTAATTACACTAACCCGATAAAAGGGATAGGTACCTCGAAGGTCTCACTACGTTCACTTATCTGGAAGTAATGTAAAGTTCGCAATGTTAAAAGGTTCTTCGGTTATCTCGGAGTCTACACTACCAGTTTTTAATGACAGCTTTTCCTGGATAGGGTGCTAACCATTATTAAGTGCACATGAGGGGGGCACTTGATCGAGTTCCACTCTTCCATTTTTATCAGTATCCTCGGCTAAGGCGGTATCATATAGGATTTCACATGTGCTATCAATGGTTGTACAGTTGTCCATGGTTGAGCCAAGGCTGAACTGCTGATTGTAGTTAATTATTCCCACGTCGCTATCATTGTCTATGGCAGCGCCATGTGAACAAATAGTCTGCCCTGTTTGGTTGTCGAGTACAATTGTACAGCTTACAAGCAGAGCGAGTTCATCCACAGTAACGTATTGAATAATATCATCAAATTGGTCGGTAGCCCGGTTGACATCCGCTGTGTAACGGTCGATTTCAGTTCCGTAACTGTATATTCGAACCTCTCTGTCCCCACCTATACCATCTATATTAGTCGCAGCTTCCATCTGTCTGTTAAAGTTTTGGCCTATGGAGGCAATAACAAAGGCGACGTTGTCTTTTTTACCCGAAGTACAGTTGCCATCAAGACATACCGACAGTCCAGTCTGATTTGTGCCTCCAGCAAGCCAGCTACAAAGATCTATACCATCGAGATTAGGTGCAGGGATATAAACCAGATCGTTTTTCCATGGATCTATGGTGTGACCGATCGAGGTAAGATCGCTTGTCAATATACGGTTTTGTAGAAAATCACCTTTTATCTCATCCCGCGCAGTCTCAACGATTTTTCGTCCTCCGGTGAGCTTATTTTTTTTGGTTATTGAAATAATAAGAGGAGTGACTGTACCTACAATGAGGCCAAGAATCACAAGCACGATGGAAAGTTCAATGAGGGTAAAGCCCTGTCTATTTTTTGGTTTCATAAATGAGAGCATTTTTACTGGTAAAGTGACACAAATCATCTCCTGTGGAACAATCCCATGGGGACGAATTGGAGGTTGTTTCAAACACACCATTGGGTCCACTGCTGACGAGTAACCAGAGTCCATCCGGATGATCGCCATCACTATCGCGAACTGTTTTTGTTGAGGCACTTGTAAGTTCTATATCATCACCATTATTGTAATAGACAATATCCCTCCCCCATGCGTCTGTCTCTGTACAATTTTTTGCGAAATATGTCTGTGGCGGTACTGTCGCTGAATGTATTACATAGTTACCAAGGCAGCTAGAACTCGTTTTTAACGTTGTTAGTGTGGCTGAAATTTGCTGTGATGTCTTCATTGACATCCAGGCACTCAGGCCAAAAGTGAGTAACAGACCAATTACTGTGATAACAAGAGCAATTTCCACAAGAGTAAAACCACGCTCCGTAAAAAATAATCTATGTAGTACTCTTATTTTCATACTATATGTTGTCTCAGGTAAAGAGGAAATTAGAAAGTCTTCACTGCCCTAAAATTTGCTCAACAATCCGTAAATTTTGCTGAATATCTGGATCATGTGGTGCTGCTGCAGACGTTTCTTTAAGGATAATATGAGCCTCATCAACTCTGTTTACTTCGATCAAGGCTGCGGCTAGATTGTTTGCCACATCTGGGTTCTTGGAAATTTCCCATACCCTTTGGTATAGAATTATGGCTCCCTCCCATTCCTGTTCATACCTGTATAATTCTGCCTGGTGGAGCCATTTGCTACTCTTGGCCTTAATATCATCAATAGAGGTATTCTTTGGAGAATACAAAGGCTCTGTAGTCTCAGCTTCATTGAAATCCTCATTGACAGCCTCTGCAATATCAAGATCGTGGATGAAAATTGTGAATTTAGAAGCTTTTGGAGAGTCTAAAAAATTTGAAATACCAAATATGTCAGATTCAATTAACTGGTCCAATGATTCAACGCTGAGGGTTTGGGTAGCCACATCAATACTCATTACACCTTGAAAATCTTCGGTTATAAGTTTGACTGTTTGTTGAGATGCTCGTGGTTGGCTGCTGTCTCCAGTAACTGACGGAGTTATGTCCGTCTCTATTGCTGGTGGTGTTGGTTTTGGATCTGTAAGAACCTCTTTGATAGGTTGGTCAGCAGAGGGAAATGATACATTGCCTGAAAACCATTGTTGCAACCAGGCAGTAGCGCCTATCAATACTATTCCGAAAACAATGATTAAAAGTGTGATTACAACAAGCCTAAGCCATGGAGAACGCACCCTTTCAGTGGCTTCTGAAATTTGAGGTGCCTGAGCATCCTGACCCGTTTCTTCCTGGGATGCAACATCCTCAAGACGGGTTATAACATCATATAGTTTACTCATCTGTTATTGGATAACATCCACTTTTAAAATGATCACCATTTCAACGGTCTCTTTAGAGGTTACAACTTGTTTAAATGCCCATCCGAGGAAGGGTAAATCGCTCAGGAATGGTAGGCCACTTTCTTCCTCCTGTTCCCGCTCCATTATGAGCCCGCCGAGGACAACAATAGTGTGTGGGCGTATATTGACTGTGGTTGAAATTTCCCTGAGATTCACTGTAGGGAAGGTTATACTGTATGAGTCCTCTGAATCATCAGAGAGTTGCTGTTGGTCTAGAGATACAATTTCACTTTTGATAGGAACGATATGTAGGGTAACAGAGTTGTCCTCCTTGATAACAGGGGTGACACCCAAGAGAATACCATCAAAAATTGAGCCTATCTCTGTCGTTATGTCAACAGACCTGTCGTCACCAGTACCTTCTGTTGTCTTTGTAAGACTACTGAGGTAGGAAACAGATTGTCCTACACTTATCATTGCGGACTGTCCGTTCATGGCTTTAATACGCGGGTTGGATAGAACCTTTAGGTTTCCATATTGTTTAAGCGCACTAAATACAGCAGTAAGCGAGTAATCTTGTGTGTCCACTGCGATGTTGTATAATGAATCAGTGCTACTACCGCTGACGTTAACAAGGGTTTGAGCCACCTCTAGTATCGGCTCTGTACTCGTAAATAAGTTTATGTTTTGCCAGTCAATGCCAAGGCTCTGGCTCTCATCAAGGTTTACCTCAATTATCTGAGCTTCTATAACGACCTGTTTTGAATATTTCTTATGGAGGGTCTCGAGGTATTCTTCAAGCTCATTGATGAGTCGGGGGCGGGCGCGCATCATAAGTGTACCCGTCTGCCGGTTAAGGAGAAATTCTCCATTACCTTCTAGGCGTTGACTGACAGTGGCTTCTATGTTGGTGTAAATGTCCGTTACTGTATTGTCAATGGCCCCTTCCACCTCAAACCTGCCGGTGAGCGGGCTTTGAATATCATCACTTGAGCCGCTGGTGCCACCAAGAACATCGCCTCCCACGCTAAAGCTTGATGTGTTGACGCCTGCTGCAAAATCGAGGTGGACAGTCCTGCTAATAAACGGTTCGATGAAAAGTGTTGAATGTTCTTCATGCCAGGATACATCAAAAATTGAACATATCGCATCGAGAATTGTTCTGACCTTTATCTCCTGGTACTCAGCTGTGAGACTATGCCCGCCGATCAATTGTTCGAGTTCCGGGGCGAGAACAAGGTTAAGGCCTGCTGCTCGTGCAAGAATCTGGAAGATGGGGCGGTAGGTTTCCTCTGTAAAACTTGCACTGATACGTTCTCTGTCGAGGGGGGAGAGTTCTTTGAATTTAGGTTTTAGTGGTATCTTTTCTTCTTCATCAACAATGGCAACATGTTTAACAGTAGGTTTTTCAGGTTGTTGCTTCTCCTGACTAAAGAGTGAGGGCTCATTTTCAGGGTAGACCGATGGTGCAGAGTGTAACTCGGCTGCAGGGGTAGGCTCTTTAGCAGAACAGCCCGGAAGTATCATAAGCAGTGTAAGTGAAACAAACAGGAGGATAATGGACCTGTTCTCTTTGAAGCGGTTGGGCCAGCGCTTATTGACACAAGCCAGAATGTGGGAAGTAACGAATGGATTCATAGTCAAATGTGTTGTGAGATGTAATCTCGTTAGTATCAGCAGTTGCTTTCTTACCTGTCAGTCTCTTTTATATCTTACTCCGGAAATGATGTAATACGAAACAAGAAATCCGAAGTGTAATTTGAAATCAAGTGTTTAGAGTAGAAGCCCGATAGTGAATTCAGAGAGTTTTTCGAACTGTTCATACCTGCCAGGCGAGTACTGAAACGAATCCTGTCTCACTTTTCCTTGACCGGGATACGTATTCTGCCCTTTTCAAGGGTGATTTTTTTTCCCGGCTGTAATGTGAATGCCTGGGCAGGGGTTGAAAACAGCACATGTTGGGGATCTATTTGCTGCACTGTGAAACCCTCACCACTCTGGCCTTCATTGTAAATAGTTCCGTTGATCAGGCAGTATCTTCCGGATTTGCCCTGGGCAATAGTGGTCAGGTGTATTTCCTGAAGATCTATAGTTGCTGCTACATCTTTACTTTGCTCAAGATTAGATGGTTTTGGTGGAGAACTACGGAAGAATGGATCCTTTCCAGCAAACATATCCTCTGGCAGAAGTTCCGTCATGCGTTTTTCCATATCACCACTAGGAATATTTTGTAAGGCCTGGTGAACCGATAAGCGTCTGCCCGTTTCAAATGGCAGGACTTGAGTTAACTGCCATATGATGACACTCGTGAGCACGATAAGCAACATGAGGGGGAGTGAGGTTAAGGCCATGGCCTTTACGTTATTTACTGGCATGGACATAGGTAATAACCTTGCAGATGAAAAATGAGTTTACTGTTGCTGGGTGTCTCTTTGTTGTTTTCGGTTTGTTGTCTTTCTTTTTCGAGTGATGCTGAGAAATATTCCAGGATAAATGGTCTATCGTCTCTATAGAGACTTGAAAACCGTTGTACTAATTGGTCGTAGGGTAACCCTTCCCATGTCTCATCCACTTTTTCCCATTGTGGCTCCCCAAGATTTTTTTGGTAATATGGGTTTGTATCAATAAATTTCATATATTTATCGACCTGTTCGTAGGCTTGGTTTAGTTGTATTTTTCTTTCCTGAAGCTGTTGTAAGGCCACCTTGTACTCGTTGTTTGTCTGATACGCGGTGCCGAAAAGGTAGAGACATATTGCAAAAGCTATTATGCACAAACACTGTAAAAGCAGTGACAGGGGGGAAGGCCTGGGTAGATTATAACTCATTACTTCTCTCCCTTTGCTGAGGAAAAAGGTTGCAATACAAGGTTCCCACCTTGTCCTCCTCCCGGTAACTCCAGGTTAAGTCTTCCACTCCAAATGAGTCATTGAGAGCAACTGCTGTTTTTTCAAATCTGGTGGTTACTTCGCTGTAGCTTCCTGTACTATGGCATGTCAGAGCCATTGAAAAAGGTTTAGATTGTGTTTTTTCAGGGAGACTAAGAGATCCGTCCGTGGGTTCATCTTCAGGTATTGCTGGGTCGGGAGTTAGGGCAAGGTCTACGTTTTCATTGGTTTGAGTGGTTTTGCGCTGAATAATAAGCTCAGTAACCCGAACCTGTGACGGTAGAGATTCTGAGAGATCTTTGGCTAGAATATCCAGGCGGAAATCGTCCTTTGCTTTTGTTCTGATGTTGACCAGTCGCTCAAAATTGTTCAGCATTGTGGTCTGCGGCATTCTATTTGCGATAGTATCTTTTTTTTCCTTAAGTTCCGTTGTGGCAGTGAGGTACTGACTGCGCTGCTTTTTAAGAGCGGGCTGAAAATAGAACCAGCCTGCAAGTAGAGCGACAGCTGTAAGGCCTGCAGTTATGGCAACAATTCTGGAAAAATTTTGTACTTTCCAGATTTGACGAAATTCTTTTGGAATAAAGTTATATGCAGGCTCAGCAAAATACCCGCCGAAGAGATGCGGGTGGCGAAGAATATAGTCTGTCTCTGTGGTTGTTATTGCCTTGCTGAAATCAGGGTGCCACTCTTCAATATCAAGACTTGCCAGGTCGATGGATTCTCGTCGTTTGCCAAGACATACGATATTGATCTCATCAATGTCATGATCTTTTCTAAGAGTAACTCTTGCAAAATCGACGGCATTGGGAATAAGTGCCTCTTCCACCTGGCCGGGACCTGTTTGGGCAAGGGACTGGTTGTAGATCGGAACCCCATTTTTTACGACCAGTACGTGACTAAAACGTTCTCCCATAAGAAAGATGAGCACAGCTTTTTCCGTCACAGTTTTAATCAGTCCGGCAATGGAGGCTGCAGCCGGAATGAGGCTGCAGTTTCGTAAACCTGCCATGGCACTGATTGCTGAAAGGTTCTGATCAAGGTCTTCCTGGGATATAAATATTGAGTTTATGGAGCTGCTTTTACCAGGAATTGCTTTGCTTTTTGGAAGGAGCCTCGAGGGGTCCATGGCAATGCCCAGATCCGAAAACCGTTTTTTGATCTGCAGTTCAAGAAGCTCAGGTTTGAGCTTTGGGAAGGTGTCAGTATAGAGATAGTAGTCTTCAGGGGTAAAGGTGAAATGTATGGAACCTCCCAGATCTTTTGGTAGGCTTGCAAGCTCCTGGATGGGAGAAAAGGTTATGGTGTTTTTACTACTCATAACCTGGGTGAGCAGGTAGCCACCCTCTGGTCTTTGCAGGACACACCATTGCTTATTACGGATCATGATCGTATTCCCTGGGCTGAAGTAGCAACTGGAGTGTGAGGGGCAATGTGGGCAAAGTTCGTCATGGCGTGCTGTTGAAGTAGGGCCTGATTATTGTCATGAACGGTCATCTGTGAGAAAACTTTCAGATCATCTGGTAGAAAAAAATAGGCAATTATTACAAGAATAATTGCAGCTGTTGCAAGGGCCGCTGGCTTAATAAAGGCTCTTGTCCGTGCGCTGTTTTTTGTAATGTCTTTCATGGTGCTGATGGCAGTTTTAACATGTCTTTTGCTCAGTTCTCTCGTTGAGTCCAGACTTGCCAGGAGCAGGGTTCTATCCATTATTCTATTAATAAGGCGAGGTGTTCCACGGCTTGCGCTATGCAGCAGCCTGCAGGCTGACGGGCTGAGTTGAATGTCCTCTCCTCCTGCTCGCTTAAGCCGGTACTCCACATATCTGGTAACCTCTATGAGGTTTAAGGGCTGCAGTTTTTCCTGAACAACAATACGCTGGGCGAGTTGACCTAGTTTGGGATTATTCAGCAGATTTTCAAGGCCGGTCTGGCCAATGAGAAGGATCTGCATCAATTTGCGTTTGCCTGTTTCAAGGTTTGAGAGCATGCGAAGCTGTTCGAGGGTCTTGAGTGGCATGTTCTGCGCTTCATCGACAATGATGAAGAGCTCACGGTCCTGCTCGGCCATGGTAAGAACATGGTTTTGGAAGATCTGTAATAGTTGGGCCGCTGAAGTTTGTTCGTTGTATTCAAGACCAATTTCCCCTAGAAGTAACTGCAGCAAACCTTTTGCATCAACAGCCGGGCTGAGGATAAGGATTGGTAGTTTTCTCTTATCAAGGCCTTCGAGTATACGCTTTAAGAGTAATGTTTTACCAAGACCAGCTCTACCTGTCAGGACCATAAAGCCCTCACCGTTTGCTATGGCATGGCTCAGGATTTTCCCCGCCGACATATGGGTTGGAGATGGGTAGAAAAATTCAGTGTCAGGGCTCAGACCAAAGGGTGCGGTTCTAAAACCATAGAGGGCAAGATACTGTGCTTTTGGTTGGGTAAAGGTCGTCATCTCATTACGCGAGTTGAGAAATCATATTGTATACCGGGCCGAGTAGGCCAAGGGCAATAATTGCAAAGATAAAACCGGCAATAACTATGATGACTGGTTCAATTGTCTTTGACATTGCAGAGACCAGTTTGTCCACCTGGGTCATGTAGTGAGTTGCCAGAAGTGAAAATTGCTCGGGCATGCTTCCCGTCTGTTCGCCGACACGAACCATCCGCAGGACAAAGGGTTCAAAAAAGGCAAAGGAGTTAATGGCCTCAGACATCGGGTTACCTTCGCTGATCTCCTTTCGCATCATTCGGACGCCGTCTTTAAGTATTTGGTTAGAAACGGATTGTTCCATTAATTCCATGGAACGGAGTATGTTGACTCCTGCGTCAGTCAGCATGGCTGTATATTCAAAAAAGAAGGCGAGCTGGGATGCCCGTACTACGTGTTTTATGAGTGGAACATGATTCCACATCTGGTCCCAGATATACTGAATCTTCGCATTCTTTTTACTCAGAGTAAAAAAGAGTGCGAAAAGTGCGATTGTAATAGGGATTACAGGCCACCAGGTATCAAAGAATTCGGTTGAAGCGATGAGAATCCTCGTGGTAATGGGAAGGTCTTTTATTCCCATTGAGGAAAAGAGGTCCATCAACTGGGGTAGTACAAACAACATCCAGAATGCAAGGGCCCCGAACATTGATAAGAGTACAACAATTGGGTAGATAAGAGCCCGGCGTGTTGAACTGATTATATGCTCCACGCGGTCAATGTGATCAGCGCCGTCCCGCAGGGTTCTATCAAGGTTACCGGTCTCCTCGCCAATGGCAATGAGCGGCAGCATGATTTTGGGGATGATTGATGGTGCTTCATTGATGGCTTCAGAAAAGAGTAATCCATCATCAATACGCTCGTTGATGGTGTTGAAGGTTTCACTGAGGACCGGATGGCAGGGCGGTTTAGTCATATCATCCAGGGCCTCACGAAGGGGGACACCACCCTTGATGAGAAGAGCAAGGTTTCTGAAAAACTCAGCGAGAATCGGACGTTTTAGTTTTCCACCTGGCCGGGCTAAGGGTGGGAACAGTTGTTTCCTGTAGTCAACAAGGATCTCCCCCTTACGCTCCACTGTACCAAACAATTCTTCAAGGGAGGTAAACTTGCCGCGTTTTTTGAATACGTCCCCCGCGCCGTTCATTGTCTGGTAGCTGTAATGTGGCATTAGCCTATAACCCTTGTCAGTTCTTCGATGCTGGTGATGCCTGCACGTACCTTATTGATTCCTGAGGAACGAAGGTCGGTAAAACCCTCTGCACGGCATGCATCCTCAATGGCATCAAGAGAGGCATCTGTTGCAATAAGCCGCATTATTTGATCGCTGACTGGTATGACCTCAGAGATGGCATCCCTGCCAAGATAGCCGGTGTCCTGGCAATGGTTGCAGCGTCCTGCCTTGTAATATTTTCCATCGGGATCGAGTCCGAATTCTTCTATACCCTCGGGAGTGGCACTGGTTTCCTCTTTACAGAAGGTACAGAGGCGCCGCACGAGGCGCTGAGCCATAATTCCTTTTAAGGAGGTAGACATAAGGTAGGGTGATATTCCGAGATCCTTTAATCTCGCAAGAGCTGCGATGGCACTGTTGGAGTGCAGGGTTGATAGCACAAGGTGGCCGGTGAGTGCTGCTCGCACTGCAAGCCCCGCGGTTTCTTCGTCACGAATCTCACCTATGAGCATAACATCGGGATCTTGCCGGAGAAAGGTGCGAATGGCTGATGCAAAGGTGTAGCCTGCCCGCACATTAACCTGGGTTTGGCGAATCATCAGGAGTTCGTATTCTATTGGATCTTCAACGGTGAGGATATTCTTGCCAATGGCATCCTGTTCACGAAGTGCCGCGTAGAGGGTAGTTGTTTTACCCGAACCAGTAGGGCCGGTGATGAGAACCATGCCATGGGGTAGCTGGAAAGTTTTACGCAGTACTTGCTGTTTTGCTTTACCAAAGCCCAGTTCATGGATGTTAAAGGTTGAAGAACCCCTCGATGGTAGCAGGCGGAGAACCAGGTTCTCACCAAAATTTGTTCTCACCGATGATACCCTGATATCAAAGGTGTCACCAAAAAAGTCAAAGGACATTCTACCGTCCTGGGGTTTGCGCTGTTCGGCGATATCCATGCCGGAGTTGACTTTAATGTTGGTGGTCAACCGGCTGTGGAGACTGATGGGGAAGACGTAGATCGGTTTCAGAACCCCATCGATTCGGTACATGACCCGGGATGAGATATCACTGGGGGTTATATGGATATCTGTCACTCTGTAACTGATAGCAGAGCCGAGCAGGTTATCCACAAGCTTTTGTACATCAACATCGATATTTGGGTTGAGCCGCAGCTTGTTGGTGATCGATTTAATCTCATCTTCTATGGGGTGTTCAATGAGATAATAAAAACGCTCGATCATTCTTTGGAGCTGGTTGGCGCCCGCCACATGGACGTGGACGATGAGCCCTGTAATCCTGTACGCCTGTTCGGCTGCCATCTTTGAAAATGGATCGGCAATGGCAATATGGAGTTCGTTTTCTTCTTTTTTTACGACCAGAAACTGGTAATGGGCAGCGACCTTACCCGGAATAAGTGCGAGTAATTTGGGGTCCGGGAGAAAGTTTCTTAAATCAATAAAGGGGCTGTTACCCTGTTTTGCCAGCACCAGAGCAAGATCCGAGTCGGTGATAAGCCCCAACCGCATGAGACACTCGCCCATCCGTTCTCCGGTGGCGTTTTGTTCCCGCAGGGTAAAATCAAGATGATCGTGGGTAATGAAGCCTTGGTCTATCAGTAAATCTCCAAGTCTTGGTGATGCCCCCATGTGCACTCTTCCTATTGTTATATAACTATAATGTATTCCAGCCAGTGAAAGAGAAATGGCTGGTACAGATTCCTTGAATGTAACGATATCATAGGTCATATGAAATGTAAAACTTATGCCTTGGTTTTTCAGGAAGATAGCTACTATTCTGCCCATAACAGGATGAATTATGGTATTCTCCTTTTTTTACATAACAAAAACCCTAACCCCGATAGATGGATAATAAGTCGGGACTCAGTTCAGTGCCCCCTTGTGGGGTATAAGTACCTTCACTCAATTATCCCCATTCAATAATACGGAGTTGTGATGTCTTCGCTGTTCTTAAAAACACACTGTTTTCGTCCATGTCTTTTTTTTATTGTCTTCCTGTTTTTCTTTGTAAGCCCAGCTACGGCTCAGGTGGTCACTCTGCCACTTACCCTGGATGAAAAACTGCTGACATCACTTCTTACGGAATCTGCTTTTACAGGGCCAGGCCGCAGTGCAGATGTTGTTGGGCAGAAAGGCGATTGTATTTACGTCAAACTTGAAGATCCGGTCTACCATATTGAGAAGAATCTGCTCAAGCTTGAGATGGCGCTGACAATTAACGGGGGAACTGAGATAGGTGGGAAATGTCTTTTTCCCATGCAGTGGCAGGGGTATCTTGTGCTTTGGCAGAACCCGGTTTTCCCAGATAATGAGTTTTCCCTCTCATTTAAAATAAGGGATTCCCAGCTGTTAAATAGTACGCGAGAGCCTGCATCCATTGCCGGTTTTGTCTGGGATATGGTGAAAACAAGTGTCTACGCTCATCTTGAACAGGTACGAGTTGATCTGGCCCCACCTGTTTCACATTTGAAGTCCTTTCTCGGGCCAATGTTTAAAAAGGAATTACAGGGGACCATGGCTGGTATGCTTGATTCTCTTCACAGGGGCAGAACCTATGTGACGGATGAAAACCTGATTGTAGAGCTGGTGGCCGACGTTGAAGAGGTGTATCAGCCCAAAGAGGTGGTCACTCCGCTTACTCCGGAGGAGCGTGCAGAGATTATTGAGCTGTGGGAACGGTGGGATTCGTTTCTTGTCTATATGCTCGGTATGATGGCCCATGGGCCTCTGGAGGCTGACGAGCGACAACTGCTTATGGATAGTTTGCTGGAGTCCCGCTATGCCTTTTCGGAAGCTCTGAAAGAGCCTGAGCTCGAGGGGGATCTTGTTCGTGTACAATTTTTACAGGCCTGGGAACATCTCGCACCGCTCTTTCGACAGCAGCTTGCTAAAGAACCTGCAGGCAATAGCCTTGGTTTTCTTGCTTTTTTTACAGCGGGAGATGCTCTGACACTTTTTGATGCCATGGGGCCAACATTTGGTATTGAGCTTAGCCAGGAGGGCTTGTTGTATCTTGTAGAAATGTTATCCGGGGAGTCGACAACACTTCCCTATCTGCTTGATGTTGATAATAGCTTACGGGATTTGTTTGATCTTACCCCCCAGCAACCGAGAGAAACTCCTGCAAAAGGTTTGAAGGAGATTGATTTGCCGGATGAAATTGATTTGCCGGATGAGGTTGATTTGCCGGATGAGGTTGATTTGCCGGATGAGGTTGATGAGGATCCACTTTCCTTCTTTTTTAACTTTATGGTCTCTCCTGCCTATGGGGCTGAGAAAGGTACAATCCCGGCATTTGCTGAGATCCTTAAATGGAAAGTCCCGTCAGAGCCGTATCCCGAGTATGTAGCAAGGGTTCGTGAAGTTCTTGACCGTGCGGCCAATCAGGTCGTGGAAGACGATCAAATTCCTGCGTCGCTGCAGGGTACTTTTTCCAAAATGATCCCAGCCTTTGCCTGGCAGGAGAGCTGTTTTCGTCAGTTTGTGGTGAAAAAGAAAAAGTTCACCTATCTGTTATCCTACAATGGTAGTTCTGTTGGTGTTATGCAGATCAATGAGCGAATCTGGCGTGGTCTCTATGATCGTGAGCGTCTGCGTTGGGATATTGATTACAATGCTGTTGCGGGAGCTGAGATCCTGGCACTTTATCTTAACCGTTATGTGCTGCGTGACGCCTCCTGGGTGAAAGGAGATAGACCACGACTGCTTGCCCGTCTTCTCTACTCCATGTATAACGGTGGTCCGGGCCAGTATAAAAAGTTCCTGAAAAGAGAAAAGACAGGCAAGCACTATAAAAGCGATCAGCTTTTTGCCGAGAAACTCAAATGGTCCATGAATAAGAAGTGGGAGAATATACGTCGGTGCCTTATCGGTGGCTAATCTCATGACTTTTCCCGATTTCGTATGATCTTGAAAACTCAAAAGGTCTATGTAGTTATGAGGTAGTATTTTTTACAATCCTTTCCCGTATAACTCCTGTAGGCGATGTAGAGTTGCGTCACACTTTAAAGTGTATTGACAAATGTAAATGTATATGTACAATATAGATGTAAAGTAAATGTACATATACGCGAAAGGTGTTGAGACCTGCAACCTTAAACGATACAAAAATATGGAACTCACGGATAAACAACAGCAGTTTTTTGAATATCTGCAGGAACGGATGGATGAGGAAGGGCGTATTCCCAGTTTGCGTCAGGCGGCAGTGGAGTTGGGCGTTAGTCATACTGCTGTGGCGCAGATGATGAACCAGCTGGAGAAAAAAAATGTTCTTGAAAGAAAAGGGCGCTACGGCAGGACTATTCGTCTGCTTGGGCCTCCTGGTGAAGGGCTGCGCTTCAGAACAGGAAAGGAATTACCGGTGATTGGTCAGATTACAGCAGGTCTTCCCATGTATGCACAGCAGGAATGGGAGGGGACCGTTGTTGTGGATGAATCTGTTTTTCCCGGAGATAACCTGTTCTGCCTCCGTATCAAAGGTCAATCCATGAAAAACGCCGGAATCTTTGATGGGGATCTGGTTGTTTGTGAACCTCGGCAGTATGCGGAGAATGGTGAAATTGTAGCGGTCTTGATTAAGGGTGAAGAGGCAACTGTTAAACGTTTTTTTCTCTTTACGGATCATATAGAACTGCGCCCGGAAAACGATGCCTATCCGGTGATGTGCTATCCTTTTAATGAGTTTTTAGTACAGGGTAAGGTCGTTGGGGTAATCCGCGGCAAACATGGAGAATTTGATGGTAACGGACAGTAACATATTCTCTCCCGGGGTTGTAGATCTGGTGTCCGGACCTGTTGTGGGTGGCGGAGAGCAGCTCTGTAAGACCTTTGTTGGTACCTGCGGTTACTCTTATACAGAGTGGGTGGATTACGGCTTTTACCCCAAGGGTACCAGAACTTCGGATATGCTTGCGCTGTACAGTCGTTGTTTCTCTGTGGTGGAGCTGAACTATACCTGGTATCAGATGGCACGGGCCGAGGCCATTGCCAGAATGCTTGAAAAGGCCCCATCGCATCTGCTTTTTGCAGCAAAACTCACCCGGACAATGACCCACGATCCTGTGGTGGAGTGGCGGGAACAACTAGCCGCCTATAGAAAGGGAATCGCCCCCTTAAAAGATAAACTTTTGGCTGTACTTATACAGCTTCCTCCCGACTTTGATAGAACCATTGCTCATCGTAACTATTTGGCAGGGCTGCTTGGTGGTTTGGAAGGATTGCCTGTGGCTGTGGAGTTTCGACATGGTTCCTGGGCGGTGGATTCAGTGTTTAAAGAACTTGAACGAAGAGAAATAAGCCTTGTGGCAGTCGATGAACCTGAGTTGCCAGGCCTTTTTCCACTTCTTGACGTGGTCACAAATCCTGAGCTTTTCTATGTCCGCTTTCATGGTCGTAACCGCTCCGGCTGGCGTTCTGGAAATATGCAGAAGAAGTTCGACTATGACTACTCGGGAGCAGAACTCAGTGAGGTTCGTAATACACATCTCATGCGCATGGCTGCATCTGCAACTCGAGGCGTGATATTTTTCAATAACCATGTCCGTGCCAGGGCCCCTGAAAATGGCAGACGTCTTCTACAGTTGCTTGAGCAGCAGGGAGAAGTCTCTGAGGTCTGTTGTGTCTAACTGTTTCACTATGCGGGAGAGATCAATTCTCCATTTTAATGTGGCTGATTTCGCTGTAGCGGTGGAGCGAATTCAAGATCCTTGTCTACGGGAGAAACCGATTGTCATAGCACCGATGGGTGCCAGCCGTGGGCTGGTGCACGATATGAGTGAAGAGGCGTACCATGATGGAGTACGCAAGGGCATGCCCATACAGCAGGCAATGCGCCGATGCAAAAGTGCTGTTCTCCTCACTCCACGACCGGATCTGTATCAAAGGGCTATGGGTGCTTTTTTTAAAGAGTTACAGGGCTATTCTCCTCTTATAGAATCGGGGCAGACAGATGGCCATTTCTTTGTGGATGTAACTGGAACACATAGATTGTATGGTCCTGCGCCTGATGTGGGCTGGCGGGTGCGGCGGGATGTCCGAAAACAGTTGGGTATTAATCCGATATGGGCCCTAGGCTCGAATCGTCTGGTTTCAAAGGTTGCCTCACGGTTGGTTAAACCGGTGGGAGAATATATTGTTACTCCAGGAGATGAAGCGTCCTTTTTGGCCCCCTTACCAATCGATATTCTTCCTGGGCTAAGGGCCAAAGAATTGGAAAAAATGCGGGAATTTCGTTTAACCACCATTGGTGCCCTTGCACAACTGGGGCCTGACCAGTTGATGGTTCCTTTTGGCCGCAGGTGTCAGGTGTTGCACGCCTTAAGTCAGGGTGTTGATGACACCATAATTGATAAACCATCCTTAGCGGATGATATCGTGGCAGAAGAGTATAACTTTGCAGACGATACCAGTGATCGACGGGAGATTGAAGCAGTTATGGCAGCTCTTGTGGGGCGGGTGGGCCATGTGTTGCGTGGACAGAAAAAGGTGACGAGGCGTGTTGGGCTCTGGCTGCGTTATAGTGATGGTGGAGAAATGGTACGGCAGGCAAGTCATAAGAGCGGAACATCATCTGAATTCTTACTGCAGAGCCTTGCCTTGCTGGCGCTTAAGCGTTGTTGGCAAAGGAGAACCCGAATCAGATCCTGTCGGCTGGTCTGTGACAGGCTACAGCGTGAATCACCCCAGCTGTCTCTTTTTGCAGCAGTAAAGAGTGGAAGAGCCAAGGAGGAAAAGGTAACGAGTGCCATGGATAGCATCCGTACACGTTTTGGTAGTGATAGTATTGGTGTTGGGAGAAAATATCTCTCTTCGTAATCTCGCCAACATTTTATTCCCATGGAATAACTTAATACAATTGCAATCCTTGCGATGTATTACAACTTCTTCAATTACGGCCATATCAATTATAACCATATCAATTATAACCATATGTTTGCTCTTCGTGTTCGTTCCTATTATTCACTCAGACAAGGGGTTTCCTCCCCGGACGAGCTTTGTCGCAGGGCTAAGACTCTTGGTTTTAAAGGGCTTGCAATTACAGACAGGGATAACTTGTATGGTCTGTGGAGTTTTCTAAAAAGCTGCACCACATACGGCCTGCAGGCTATTGTCGGCGCAGAGATATCAGAACCTGCCTCAAATCGTCTTATTACTTGTCTTGTGAAAAATAGTGAGGGCTACAGTAATCTATGTCGGCTCATAAGTTTGCGACATACAAAAGAAGATTTTAGTCTTGAAACAGATGTTCTGGACCTTGGAGCAGGGCTTGTTATTCTCGCCACTGATATAACGCTTCTAGAGCGCTACCACAGAGCCCGGCTCAATGTTGTGGGGGATCTTGGTAGTGCCCCTGGGAGTCACAGTCGTACCCTCCGACAGCAAGCACAAAAGAATGGGATTCCTTGTGTTGCAACCGCTGATAGTGACCTGGCCAACAGTGAGGATGCTCCTCTATATAAATTGGTTCAGGCCATAGGTCAGGGCCGTTGTCTTGACCTGCACACCTATGACAAACCTTTAGACGGCGTAAACTTTTTGCGCTCACCTACAGATTATCAAAAGAGTTTTTCAATCTGGCCTGAGGTGCTTGAGAATACGACAAAAACAGCATCCTTATGCACTTTCAGAGGGCCTGAATTTGGTATTGTTATGCCACCATGGCGGGGTGAAGGGTCAAGTGATGCTAAAGCCGATTTGAGAGAAAAGGCGTATCAGGGGGCGGCTAAACGATACGGGAGGGATCTGGGAGAGGAGGTTGTTGAACGACTTGAACATGAACTGAGAATTATTGACCAGATGGGCTTCTCTTCATATTTTCTTGTAGTGCGGGACATTGTCCATAGAAAGCAGAAGGATGGCACGAGGGTGCAGCGAAGAATCTGCGGTCGCGGTTCTGGGGCTGCATCCCTTGTTGCCTATTGCCTGATGATCACCAACGTCTGTCCGGTGAAATATAACCTCTATTTTGAGCGTTTTCTTAACCCGGAAAGAAAAGATCCGCCAGATATCGATATAGATTTTTCCTGGGATGAGCGGGATGCGGTTATACGCGATGTTCTTGATGACTTTAAGGGCTATTCGGCTATGGTATGTAACCATGTATTCTTCCAGCCTCGCATGGCAATCCGCGAAACGGCGAAGGTCTTTGGTTTACCGGGATATGAGATATCACGTCTGACCGGAAAAATCCCATATATGTATAGTAGTGGAGAAAGTGAGAGTTTAACGGATAAGCTGACAACTTTACCGGCTCTAAGGGATCAGGACCTCTCAGAGCCCTGGCCCCAGGTGCTGCGCCTTGCCGAACAGTTAATTGGTCTCCCCAGATATTTGTCCATCCATCCTGGTGGGGTTGTTATTACACCAAAGCCTATCGCTACATATGTGCCGGTACAAATGGCTCCAAAAGGGGTTCCGATTATTCAGTGGGAGAAGGATTCGACCGAAGAAGCAGGCCTTGTTAAAATTGATCTTTTAGGAAATAGAAGTCTTGGTGTCATTCGTGATGCTGTTGATGCCGTACAAAAGGAGGGTAAATTTTTAGACGAACTGAATTGGCATCCTGAGGATGATGTGCCTACAAAATGTGCTGTAGCTGCCGGCAAAACCATGGGGTGCTTTTATATTGAGAGCCCTGCAATGCGACTTTTAGAACAAAAAGCAGGAACAGGGGATTTTGAACAACTGGTGATCCAGTCATCTATCATTCGGCCAGCCGCAAATGAATTTGTCCGGGAATATGTCAGGCGTCTTCATGGCGGTGCCTGGCAACCCCTTTGTGAGGAGATTGGTGATATTCTAGATGAGACCTTTGGCCTGATGGTATATCAGGAAGATGTCTCAAAGGTTGCGGTAGCCCTTGCCGGATTTAGTCATGGTGAGGCGGATGGTCTGCGGAAAATATTGTCCAAAAAAGATAAGTTTGTCCGCCTGCGTGAGTATAAGGATAAATTTTTTTCAGGGTGCGTTGGAAATAATGTCGACCCGGAGGAAATTATTCGTATGTGGGAGATGATGATGAGTTTTGATGGGTATTCATTTTGCAAACCCCACTCTGCCTCCTATGCCAGGGTTTCATTCCAGGCGGCGTATCTGAAGTGTCACCATCCCGCCCAGTTTATGGCTGCTGTAATATCAAATGGAGGCGGTTACTATTCAACGTTTGCTTATGCGTCTGAAGCAAGACGTATGGGACTTACGGTATTGCCACCAGATGTGAACAAGAGTGAGATTTCCTGGACTGGGAGGGAAGAAGAGATTCGGGTTGGATTAATGACCGTCCACGGTTTGTCTGAAAAGTTTCTTCATAGAATTGTCACTCAGAGGAAAAAAAGAGAGTTTATATCAGAATATGATTTTTTCACCAGAACAAGACCTTCAGACAATGAAGCACGCGCCCTGATTCATGGAGGTGGTCTTGACTCAATTGCAACGAACCCTAACCGAACAGTATTGTTGTGGCAGTGGGCGAGTTTCCAGCATCTGAAAAAGAGTAGGGGCTGTGGAACCTTGTTTGAGACCCCTTTGCCTAAGGCCCCTCAACTTCCACCGCCAGACAAGATAACTCAGATGCGCCATGAGTATAAGGTCCTGGGTTTTCTCTGTAATCACCACCCGCTTGAGTTTTTACAGACTCAAACAACTGGTAGACAGACTTATGCAAAGCAGCTGGTGAAAATTAAAGATCTTCCTTCACGGGTAGGGCAAAGGGTAACTATAGCCGGATGGTTGCTCACGGGAAAGCTGATCTCGACTAAAACAGGAGAAGTTATGGAGTTTTTAACATTTGAAGATGAAACATCAATTGTTGAAACAACTTTTTTCCCTAACATTTACAGAACATACGCTCATGTACTGCAAAGTGGTAGGGGGTATAGACTCCTGGGGGTGATTGAAGAGGACTTTGGTACTCTTACTTTTACTGTGGAGGCGTTGGAATTGATACGTAGTTCGTAATTTTAAGTTGAAAAAAATATTTCAGGTGTATACTCTTTAAAGGACAACTAAAACATACCAACTGGGAAACATGACCGAAAAAAAGCGTATTCTTGTTATAGACGATGAACCGACTGCACTTGATGTGATACGAAAAATCCTTCTGCACGGAGGGTATGAGGTTCTCGTTGCCGAAAATGGGCAGGAAGGTGTGGAATTGTTCAGAAAAGATCCCTGCGATCTTGTCGTGACTGATATGGTTATGCCTGTAAAAGATGGTTTGCAGACTATTCTTGACCTGCGCGTTGATGTTCCCGATCTTCCAATTGTGGCAATTTCCGGTGGCGGTAATATCTCAAAGGAGAGATATCTTGCTGTGGCTGGATATCTTGACAGGGTTGTGACTGTAGGCAAGCCCTTCACTGTGGATGTTCTTCTGGCTGCTGTAAATGGACTCCTTGAAGATGAGGACGATGAATAATCGCGCTAACTCCTTTTCACCTCGCCATTGTTACTTGTAGTTACGGTCAAATTATTTCTGTCCTATAGAATTTCTTTCTGCGAAAGCCCCTGATCTTACTTGTTTAAGCCTCGGTTTTGCCTCTGAAGATTGACCCCATCGCTACTTTTGTGTACATTTATCCACTCTGGACCATAGACTGATCAGAAATTTGAGCCTCACACGTAATAGTGTGAAACTTGAGGTGATATATGAACGCAGTTGTAGAAGTTGGTATGACGTTAAATTACGTCGTTGATTCAAGTTGTACAAAATATAAGGATCTTCCTGCCATCGGTATGGCAATGGAAGAACCCCTTACCTACGGAACCTTCCATAAGCGAATCCTGGCTCTGGCTGTAAAGTTACAAAACGAGGGAATTCGAAAGGGTGACCATGTTGCAATTCTCAGTGAAAACTCACATAACTGGGGGATTGCCTATCTTGCCATAGTTCGCACTGGTGCCATTGCGGTACCCATTCTTCCTGATTTGCCTGAGAGTGATGTGCATCATATTCTTAACGAAATGCAAGTCAAAGCTCTCTTTACTACGCAAAAACAGATTGATAAAATTTATGAATTGCGCAATGAATTGAAAGGTTTGGTCATTACCCTTGATGATTATACGGCTGAAATAAGTATTGTTCCAGTTATTACCTTTGCCACCTTTCTGGTGGAAGCCATTACAGCTTTTGATGATAATCCTGAGGACCCATATTTTCCAGTGGTTGGGGAAGATGACCTTGCTTCAATCCTATACACCTCTGGGACATCCGGTTACTCAAAAGCGGTTATGCTCACCCATAAAAATCTGACTGCTAATGCCTACGCCGCTGCAGATTTAATGGATATACCTCCCGGGTCAGTTTGGCTCTCAATCCTGCCAATGTCCCACACCTATGAGTTTACCTGTGGTTTTATGCTACCGTTGCTCTGCGGTGGCCGTATTGCATACGCCGGGAAATCACCGACTCCGGCCATCTTGCAAAAACTCTGTGCCCACGAAAAACCCTTTGCCATATTTGCAGTTCCCCTGGTGCTGGAGAAAATATACAAAAAGAGGGTTCTCCCCCAGATTGAGAAAAGCACTGTTCTGAGAATGATGTGTAAGGTGGGGATGAGTCGTAAGTTGATCTATAGAAAAATTGGTCGCAAGCTGCTTAACTTTTTTGGGGGAAATCTCAAACTGATGGGGGTTGGTGGTGCTGCTCTTAACCCGGATGTTGAAAAGTTTCTCAATGAGGCTGGTTTTCCGTACCTTATCGGTTATGGGATGACCGAATCGGCCCCACTTATCGCTGGTGGACCGTCAGGAGATAAAACAATCACCATTGGTTCCACAGGAAAGCCAATCTCTGGGGTTGAGATTAAAATTATTAATCCAGATCCTGACTCAGGTATTGGAGAAATTTCGATCTGTGGGCCGAACGTGATGCGTGGGTATTACGAAGATCAGGAGAGTACTGATGAAGTACTGAGTAGTGATGGTTGGTTGCGCACCGGTGATCTTGGACGGATGGATAAAAAGGGTAACCTCCACGTATGCGGCAGATCGAAAAATGTAGTTGTGCTGCCGAACGGAGAAAATGTGTATCCGGAGGCAATAGAGCATAAAATCAATACCTACGGCTGGGTGGTTGAAAGCCTGGTCGTTGACAATAATGGTAAAATTGAGGCCTGGGTCTATCCCGATTATGAGGTTATTGACGAAGAGACTGCAGGCATCTCAAGAACCGAAAGACGCCAGTATATGGAAAATCTACTTGAAAATGTCAGGAAAGAACTCAATGACCAGTTGCCTAAGTCCTCGCGCTTAGCCAAAGTCTTTGAGCGTCGGGAACCGTTTATAAAAACAGCTACCCATAAAATTAAGCGTTATCTTTACAGTGGTCATGCCATGTTGGGATAGTCCAAGATTGGTGCCTGTGCCAAAGACAAATGGCGCAGGTGCTTTTTTTTGAATAGTTGTTGTAAGCTACTGCTTATATTGGTTTTCAAGAAAACTGCTAACGGCAGAGAATCAAAAAGAAACCTTTGGGCATTCCGATTAATCCAGCCACCCTCATGATGATACTCAAGTATGAGTTTCACTCTTCTACAAGTTACATTTACATCCACTAACAATAAAACTGAGTAACAAAGTAATTGTTGCTGTAGCAGCAACGGTATTATCAGGTACAGCTACAGCAGCAACTTTGGATTTTCGCCATGAAATACAGTAAAATGGAGATGAAGGTAATAAACATACAAGTCGTGAAAAACTAAGTGAAAGCTTTATATCTTCAGAAGATATTCAAAATTTAAAAGCCGATGCAAGTATTGAAATGAAATTTAAAGGCCGCACAGACGAAACAAAGGCTTTTAAAGATGTAGGTCTCGACGAAACCGAATTAGACCCGGGTTTAGCTTATACAACCGGCAAGTGGAAGTTCAAACCAAAAATGTCGATTGCTGTTACATCATCAAAGACCACCCTAAAACCACAAATGCGTATAGTTTATAAGACTGATCTTGGTTTGACTACAGCTTTACGTTACCGTTATGAAATTGCAAATTTCATTGATGGGGAAGTGGCTCCCATATATTGAGGTTTGGAACATTAAAGGTAGTGATGCATCCACTGATCGTAGACAAATGAAATATCGTGCGGGTATTAAATACAGATTTTAAGCGTATTTAAAACTGATCTATATAAAACGCTGGTTACTTTGCTGAGGAATCGAAAAATTAGAGTCCGGGGGAAACAGGTAGCGATGCGAACGGCACTCCACTCAAAATTCATTCCAGTATGTGGCCAGGCGGTTTGTAGCCAAGATTGCATTCAGCAGCCAAGCGTGTGACTGTCAAATGAGAAACAGTGTGCCCTGTTTGGAACAGAATTTGTTACAGTGCGTTGGTTATGGTCGTCGGGCGAGGGCCTTTACAAGCGGATTAGCACTTACCCCATGAAGGATGACACTCAAAAGTACGGTGCATATCATGGTCGTTGAAATGGTATCTCCGCCAGGAAGATGTTCGCCCAGGACAATTACACCGAATACAATGCTCGCCAGTCCCCTTGGCCCAAACCATCCTATGAATAATTTATCTGCAGCGCTTAGTTGGGTTCCATGTAAGCATATAAATACCGGAAGCATTCTCACCAGTGTAAGGCTTACAAGGGAATATACTAATACTACCGGAGTAAAAGAGGAAAGCGAGGGGCCGACAACAGCAGCCCCGAATATTACCCAGGTTACCATGGCTAAAGTGTCACCCGTTGCCTCTGCTGAAACCAGCAATTCTTCTTTGTGGCGTCTGGCGAGCCATCC
This sequence comes from Desulforhopalus glucosivorans, assembly GCF_054397165.1. NCBI lineage: Bacteria > Pseudomonadati > Thermodesulfobacteriota > Desulfobulbia > Desulfobulbales > Desulfocapsaceae > Desulforhopalus > Desulforhopalus glucosivorans. The sequence continues at coordinate 3,248,427 of NZ_AP044854.1, read as the reverse complement.
AAAGAGCATGCCTCCTGCGAACGCCGCGATAAAACCACTTCCCCCTGCAAGTTGTGCGGAGGTAAAGCACAGTACAGCAAGGGTTACAACCGGCAATTGCCGCCAGGATTCGTTCAGCCAGCCATAACGATACGCTACATTCAATAGAAAGCAACCGACAGATGTGAATGCGAGACCGCACAGCATTCCGATGCCAATTTCTTCTATCATCAAATGCATCAACAGCCCGTTCCCATTTTCATCACCTGAGGCAATTGCAAGAAAGGCGAACAATACCGGAACGCAAATGCCATCATTAAGACCACTCTCCATATTCAGACTTTGTCTGATTGGCGCTGGCACCGCCTCATCTGAGACAACAGCTTTACCAAGTGCCGCATCGGTGGGTGCTAACATGGTTGCGAGTACTGCAAGCGCGATCCAGGACAGGTCACTAAATAGTATGGCCCCGGCAATAAAACCCAAAAGGATTGTCAATGGCAGGCCTATTAATAACAACCGTTTGGGATAACCAAGATTTTTTTTGAGTACAGAAAAGTCTGAATTAGCGGCATCTGAAAACAACACCACAGCCAGAGTGATCTCGGCAATTACACGCAGTCCCTCTTCATTAATTTCAAATCCGAGTAATCCAAGCCCAGTATTACCAAGTAACAGACCAAAGGCTGTGTAGACAAAAGCGCCATTTATGGGGGTTTTTTCAAGCCAACCACTTATTACGCTATAAAAAAAGGCGAGGAAAGCGAGAATAGCAAGATTCTGATAAATCACTACAACTCCTTTTTACTATGCGTTTTTTGATTACGGGTGGTTATTCTTTTTTACACTACTACTCGAAACTGCCACCAAGAGCCAGATGCAAACCCGTTCTGTTAAGGAGTCTCTGGGTTTCTACATCCACAAGGGCTATCCGTGCCTGGACCCATTTATTCTGAACGGTGAGTAGGTCGAGCATATCAATCTTGCCAACATCGTATTGAGTTTTGACAAGGGTATACGCCTTGTAGTTTTCCTCAACCACTGTTTGTAGATATTCCTCACGTTTTAACAGGTGGTCTTCTCCCGCAAGGGCTGTTTCTACCTCTTTAAAGGCGGTGAGTGCAGTCTGCCCGTAGGCGGCAATTGTTTCCTGCTGGACTGCGGTTGCCTGTTCTACTTCCGCTTCAATGGCACCGCCAGTGTAGAGTGGGGCGAAGATTCCTGCAGCAAGATTGCTGATGGCATCACTGAGGTTATTAATAGATAAGCCTATGGAAAAATTAAACCTTGGTAGATGAAGTAGTTCTGCTTCCCTCTGTTTATAAAAAGCTGCGGCCACACGGTTTTCTGCGGCAATGAGATCGGGTCTTCTCTCGAGTACCTCTGATGGGATACCCGTTGCTACGGGTGGGGGAACCGCTGTCAGTGTGTCATCTGTTGCCAGATCAGCAGAAGGGTAGCGACCAAGGAGCAGTTCTAAACTTCTTTTTGCATTCTCCTGGGCGGATAGTGCTTTTCGTGCGGCTTCCTGGGCGGAGGCAAGATCCGCTTTCGCAAGGTGAACCGCCTGCATGGTTCCCTGTCCCACCTGATTTTTGGTTTCTGCTATTTTCAGAGTCTGCGTAAGGATTTTTACCACTTCCTCGGCATAGTCGTTAAGGATCTTGCTGCTGTTGGCAAGAAACCAGCCGTTAGCGGTGGCCGCTGCCAGGGACTGCCTGGCAAATTCATAATCGGCACGGGAAGCTTCTGCGGTTTCCTTGGCACCAGCCTCGGCTGAGCCTATACGTCCCCAAACATCGGCCTCCCAGGAAACTTTGAGACCCGCACCGTACAGCTCATCCAGGGTGTCATTGTTTCTATCTGCATAGCCGCCAGAAAGCCCTACACTGGGTTTAAGTGCTGCTCCAGCTTGTCTTGCCAGGGCTTCAGCCTGTTGTAGCTTGGCGCCTGAGATCTTGAGACCAAAATTATTGTTCTGTGCCTCCTCAACCAGGGTGAGGAGCTGAGGATCATTAAAGCTGCGAATCCAGCCATCATCGACAAGGCCTCCAGATTCTGCAGCTGACCAGTTTTCTGTTACTAGTGCACTCTTTTCAACGTCAGCTTTAATGGCTGTTACCGCTTCCTCATGGCTTGCGATGGGTCCACTACACCCAGCTAAAGCTATTGACATCCCAATAAAAAGAGCCGTGGATCTTATATGTTTTATCATCGAATATTCCTGAAGTTGAATCTGAAATTAATGAAATTTTGCAAAATTCTGCCAGCTCTTCATGCGCATGAGCATCTTGCGAATGATGGTAACGTGATGCCATTTTTCGCTGTACACGGCTACAGTTCCAATACTGCCCATTGGTAGAAAAAACTCTGACATGTCATCTTCGAACTCAATAAAAACAGGGATGAGTCCCTCGGGCATGTAGGCATTAACAGTGACCATGTGAAGAGAAGGTGCGAGTTGACCCTCAGCAAGGGCGCCCAGGATATGTTCTACCCGGCCCTGGAAAATTCTTCCTGGTATGCCAGGAAAGATCACTTCTGCATGATTACCCTCTTTTATGTTCTGCATGGGCTGCTGACTAAAGCCTGCGATGAAAGTGGGTTCATCGGTATTAACAAAGGTCATGATTGGAGCCAGGGGCAGGGGCACAGCCATCATTCCTGGACGAAGGCGAAGGTGGGTTACAAAGCCGTCAGTTGGAGCTTTTATTACAGTGGAATCGAGATTAAACTGGGCAGAGATCAGTTCAGCTTCAAGGCGTTTGACCTCCTTTTCAAAATTCTCCACATCATATACACTGCCTGCTGAGGCTGCTGCCAGAGTCTTTGATTCCTCCAGTCTTGTTCTTGAAAAATCCAGTTGTGCCTTAACGTTATCCACCTGGGCCTGGAAAGGGGTGGGGTCAATTTTGCAAAGTACGTCGCCCTTTTGTAACTGCTCGTTAGGTTTCACATTAACTTCGATAACCTTACCACGAACGTTGGACACAATTGGTGTTGTTATAAAGTAGGACCTGGCTGTGATTGAGGCGGGGTGATAGTATGCCATACCCGCAAGAATGACTCCCATCATGACAATCCCACCAAGGACCACAGTGGTGAGTGACCATTTATTGACAGGAATTTTGAATATTTTGAATATTACCCAACAGACTGAGGCATAGGTGAGAATAAGTAGAGCTTCCATTTATGCATCCTCTCCTTTACGTGGTGATTTGCGTAGTTGCTGCAGTTCCTGGTTGAGTTGTTTGAGGTGAGTTACGTAGTTGGACTCTTCTTTTTTCCGCTGTGCCTCAAGTTCACTAATACGGTTTTCAAGGAGCTGCAGCTGGTCTTGTATCGGATTTTCAGTTTTCGGTTTCTCTCCAGCAAGCCCCCAGCCACGCTCATGCTTGTAGAGGGTTGCCCAGATCCACAGGAAGGGCCAGATCGTGTGCATGAGAAATAGACTCACCCAGCCTGCGGTATGGATTGCGTCCTGGTGGGGGTGTTTTCTCTTTTTGGCAATCTCGTAGGGAATGTCATGGATGTAGATAATGCCATATATGATAGTGAGTACAACAAAGATGAGTACGCAGAGTGCAACATAATCGAGAGTCCGGTCACCCATTCAGGTCTCCTGTTTGTGAAGAGGGTTCAGTGTTTTAGCGGTTAAAAAAAGAACTGTTTGTAGAATAATGTGTATTTTTTATACCAATTGTTTATTTATATATTCAAATAATGGCCCTGACAAGACAGGAGTTGGAAAATTATCTGTAAAAAAAAGATCTTCCAGTTCTGCCGACCTGTTTATCCTTCCCAATCGTAGAGAATAAAATGGAACAATCACATATAGCAAAATCAATCTGTCCATTGGACTGCCCTGATGCCTGCGGGATACGAGTAACAATAGATGATGGAAAGGTAGTATCTCTTTCAGGAGACAAGGATCACCCCTATACCAACGGGTTTATCTGTGGAAAAATGAAGAAATACCCGGAGCGGGTTAATTCTGAAAAGCGCATTCTTTATCCTTTGGCACGGGTGGGAAAAAAGGGTGAGGGAAAGTTTAAAAGAATAGGCTGGGATGAGGCCCTGGATATTTGTGCAGCCCGTCTTCTACAGGTGAAAAAAGATTTTGGAGGTCAGGCAATTCTCCCCTATGCCTATGCAGGAAATATGGGCGCTGTGAGCCGCTTTGCAGGCTACCCTCTCTTTAGCAAACTGGGCACTTCAGAACTTGGTGAAACCATCTGTTCGGCAGCTTCTGGAGCAGGCTGGGCTAAACAGTGCGCAGGTCTGCCAGGTTGTCCCCCTGAAAATGCAGCCGATGCTCAATTGATCATTATCTGGGGTATTAATGTCAAGGTGACCAACGTTCATTTTTGGCAGTACGTAGCGACAGCTAAAAAAAATGGGGCCAAGGTCATTGTTATTGATCCGTACCGCAATCAGACTGCTCAGTCTGCTGATAGCTATATTCAGGTAAGGGTTGGCGGGGATAGTGCACTTGCCCTGGGGATGTTGAAGGTCATCATAGAAGACGACTCCATCGACCACAGCTTTATAGCGCGAAAGACCACAGGTTTTGAAGACATTAAATCCTATGTTCAGGATGTGCAATTATCTGACTTTGCTGACGATAGCGGTGTTGATGAAGCTACAATTACGTCCCTTGCAAGACAGATGGCCGGTTGTAAAGAGACCTTTGTGCGTATTGGTATTGGAATATCAAGAAACAGCAGGGGGGCGATGAGTATACGCTCCATAACCTCTCTGAGTGCAGCCCTTGGACTTTTTATGGGAGGCACCGGACGAGGTGTTCTTCTCAGCTCCAGGGCGTTTAGCGGTGATAGGGATATTTTGACAAAGGATTCAATCAGAAATGAGCCTGGCCGGACCATTAATATGATTCATCTGGGCTATGCTCTGACCGGTTTGGAAGACCCCGTTAAGGCCCTTATTGTTTACAATAGTAATCCGGCAACGGTAAATCCCGACAGTAGCACTGTCCGTTTTGGCCTGGCAAGAGAAGACCTTTTTACCGTGGTACATGAGCAGGTAATGACGCCCACCGCCCGCTACGCAGATCTTGTGCTGCCGGCCACTACCTTTCTTGAAAACATGGATGTTTACACTGGCTACGGTCATTTTTACATGGGGGTTGTGCGGCCGGTTATCCCGCCAATGGGTGAGGCCAGGAGTAACTTCGATTTCTTTCAGGCCCTGGCTGCAAAGTGCGGTTTTGATGATCCTGTATTTAAAGAATCCTGTGAAGAGAGAGTGAGAAAGTATGTTGGATCAATGTCAGGTATTCCAGAAGGTATTTCTGTGGATGAGATTATGGGTGGAGCACTGGTTCATTCCACCAGAAGTTCAGCCAGTGGTGATGTGTTAAAAGGCGAGTCAGAGAAAATTCCCTTTTCGGTAATTGATGGAAGTAGTGATCCAGTTACAGCCTGTGTACTTCCAGCGGGCGAGTCCGTGGATCCTGACCTGCTTGCTCGTTTTCCCCTACACCTCATAACACCGCCCCACCCGGATCTACTCAACAGTACCTTTGGAGAGCGGTATAGTGGAGAACTGGGAACAGTTCTGGTGCACCCCTTTGATGCTAAGCGCTTTAATGTGACTGATGGTACTATTGTTGTTATCGTTAATAACCGGGGACGTTCCAGAAGAAAGGCAAGGGTAACCGACGATACCCAAAAAGGTGTTGTTGTGGCTGAAGGACTATTCTGGGGAGAGGACGATGAATCAGGTGCCCGCGCAGGTGGGATTAATGATCTCACCTCCCAGAAAGTAACCGATATGGGTGGGGGCGCTACCTTCCATGAAAGTAGAGTGACCTTGATAGTACCCTGAACTTAATATGAGCAAAGCAGGCGAAAATCTTTGAAAATTAAATGAATAATGTGAATGGAATTGTCGCAGCTGCGGGTGCTTTTGTACTTTGGGGAGTATTACCCGCCTATTGGAAGGCGCTGGAAAATGTCCCAGCCTATGAAATCCTCTGTCACCGTATGTTCTGGTCACTGTTGGTGACCTTGGGACTTGTCATGGTAACAGGTGGTATGAAGGTCTTCCGTGAAGGTCTGCGAGACCGAAAAAATTGTATTACCTACACCATCACGGGTCTTTTGTTAGGTGTGAACTGGCTCCTGTATATTTGGGCGGTTAATGCCGGTTTCATTGTGGAAGCGAGTCTTGGTTATTTTATTAATCCCCTTTTAAATGTGCTCTTTGGAATGATCTTTTTTGGCGAACGGATGCGGCCTCTGCAGTGGCTTGCCCTGTTATTCGCTTTTCTGGGGGTACTCTATCTCACTATATACTATGGGAAGTTCCCATGGATTGCATTGGTGCTCGCCTTTAGTTTTGCAACCTATGGGCTGCTCCATAAGAAAAGTAAGCTGGGGGCACTTGATGCTCTTTGCCTTGAAACCGGGATACTCTTTATTCCTGCAGCACTGGTACTGGGGTGGCTTGCCTTTCATGGGGAGGGTGCCTTTGGTCATGTCCAGGTCTCAGAATCTTTACTGCTTATAGGAGCGGGCGTGGTCACCACCGTGCCACTTCTCTTATTTGGCTATGCCGCTAAAAGGATACCCCTTTCAACCGTTGGCCTCATGCAGTACCTTGCACCAAGTATAAATCTAATCCTTGGGGTTTTTATCTATGGTGAGGAGTTTCCCCAGGCACGATTTATCGGTTTTTCCATGGTCTGGGGAGGCTTAATACTCTTTGTGATTGAGAACCTTTTGAGGCGCTATAGGGAAAAAAGACGGGTGCTTGCAACGGCGGTATAAGTAATTCGCCATACGACATGGGCTCCCTGTAATAGGTAGCCCATGTCGTTAGTATCCTACGCCGCTTCTTTTCTTTGGTTCATAACCTTATAGGCACAAAGCTCTCCGCACATGGTGCAGGCTCCATGAACATCGGCCGCTTCTTCTGTTGCACCTCTTCGTTTTCGGGCAAGGGCAGGATCAAGGGCGAGCTCATACTGTTTTTCCCAGTCGAGATCTTTACGCGCCTTTGATATGGCGAAATCCCTCTCCGCTGCACCGGGGATTTTTTTGACGATGTCGGCTGCATGTGCTGCAATTCTGGTGGCCATTACACCCTCATGTACATCCTGGGCATTGGGTAAACAGAGGTGTTCACTTGGCGTAACATAGCAGAGAAAGTCTGCCCCAGAGCTTGCGGCAATAGCACCCCCAATGGCGCTGGTAATGTGGTCGTAACCCGGGGCAATGTCGGTGACCAACGGCCCCAGGACGTAAAACGGTGCCCCGTGACATAAGCTTTTTTGCAGCTGCATGTTGGTCTGGATCTGGTCAAGGGGAACATGGCCCGGGCCTTCAATCATCACCTGTATTCCCTTGGCCCATGCCCGCTGGGTCAATTCTCCAAGGGTTGACAATTCGTGAATCTGAGCACGGTCTGTGGCATCGGCTATGGCGCCTGGGCGAAATCCATCACCAAGGGAGAGTGTTGCATCATAAGGCTTTACCAGGTCCAGTAACCTGTCATAATATTCATAGAGTGGATTTTCGGCATTGTTATGCTCCATCCAGGCACAGGTAAAACTCCCGCCCCTTGAAACAACCTCCATCAGTCGGCCTTCCTGATCCATTATCTCTAGAGTCCTGCGGGTTACACCACAGTGAACTGTTATAAAATCAACACCATCGTCGAGGTGCTTTTTAACCCCATCAAAAATTTCGTCCACGGTCATATCGACAATGGCCTTACCTTTTTTGATAACGGTATCGCAGGCAGCCTGGTACAAAGGTACAGAGCCGATACAAATACTTGTCTCTTTAATGATTGCAGCACGTATCTCGTCGATGGGGCCACCGGTGGAGAGGTCCATCAAGGCGTCGGCACCGGCAGCAACAGCTACCTTTGCCTTGGCAAGCTCGTTGTCGATACTGGTGTCATCCTTACTGGTGCCAATGTTGGCATTTACACGGGTTTTAATTCCCTCGCCTACAGCCAGTGGTGTACCGCCTTTGTGACGGTTGTTATGACAGACTATTGCAGTTCCCTTCGCTATCTTATCACGCAATTCCGAGGCAGGTATGCAGGCATCATCGGCTGCCTGTTGCATTTTATCGGTTATTATTCCTTCGCGGGCAAATTCCATTTGAGTCTTCATCAAAATCGATCTCCTTGTGGGTGTAGATAGGGATCGGAATCTTGAGAAGTGTACAGCAGACCCAATTAATCCTTTCCCTACGCCGGTATCAACCGGATCAGGTTCAAAGGGTCGCTCGTGATTGAGCTCTCAGTCCGTGGACTCCCCCAGGCTTCATAAATCGAAGCCTAAACTACATAAGGGAGGTGAAAAGGTCAAACAAAAGGTGAATAACTAAATATTTTCTACAATGATCATAAAAGGGAGGACGGGCGTTGCTGAGGCATTGGTGATGTAATTTGGGTTTTTGTCATAAAAACAAGGAACTCAGGATTAAAGTTTAGTCAATCATGTGGGATGAATTATAGGGTTTGTCGTTTAGTCAGGGAGTGTTTTTGTTAGTTAGGTTGTGGTGAAAATATGTTTACTTTAGCAGAGAGGCTTTTGTTACGTATACCGCCGTGATTTCTTGCAGCCTGCCTAACGATTAAGGATAGATAGTGTGAGGAACGAACCACTATCTTATCCGTTGTTGGACAAGCCCGGTATAGTAATAAGGAAATATATTCTGGAACGAGAGGTGGTAGGAGTGAATTTGGATTGTCTTCACTTTTCTAAGGACGCAACTTACCTGTTACCCTTGAGGGTTTGAAAAAGCGTTTATCTCATAAAGACTTCAACCTCCCTGTAAAAGGATGGTGGCCGGTGCCTCAAGGGTTGTTTATCCCGGGCCCTCAAAATGTGACCTAAACCCAACAACGAACATTGGGGACCGACAACTTGAACATTTGAAAGTCGGCCTTACTCGTGGTTTAGGGAATGCGATTTTGACATACAAGATAAGCTGGATTAATCCGCGCCACTTCTTCGCATTGCCATGAAGAAATCCATAATCCCGCACTCGCCTGAACCCTTTTGGGAGTACATGTTGTAACAAGAGTTTGAGGAAGTCCTCACCTCGCAAGGTTCTGAAGCAGGTATCTCCAGATTTACTTTCAACGTACTTAAAAGTGACGTTCCCGTTTTTATTGGCAACAATGTTCTTTTCACCGAGAACACCACGATATAGATACCGGGATAAGTATTTCAATATAGTCGCTCCCTTACCGACATGTCGGCAGTCCACAAACCATTTTTTTGGTTTGATAGGAGGGAGAGAAAAGCCGGTCTCTTCCAGTTCTGCGATGCAGCGGGCACGAAAGACCTTGGCCAGAGAGAATGAATTGAACAGGTATTCTCCCTTGGCCTTTTTCCAGAAGCGATGGCGTTTGTCTATTCCTCCTCCTGGGATCACCGCATGAATATGCGGATGGTAGTCGAGTTTCCTGTTGTTTGTGTGCATGACCATCGTCATGCCAATTTCAGCCCCCAGATTTTTCTGATTAAGCCCGAAGTCTTTCAGGGTGGATGCAACACACTTGAAGAACAGTGAATAGACTGTTTTTTGATTCCTCCATGCCAACTTTCTAAGCTCGCAAGGCAACGTGAATGTTGCCATAAAATACGGTACCGGTAAGAGCTTTTCCTGTTGTTTGTCGATCCACTGGCTTGCTTGATGATTCTGACATTTTGGACAGTTCCTGTTACCACATGATAACGGTCGCCATTCTGTATGATTACATTCAGAGCATTGGACATACACCTCACCTGATGCTGGTGTTCGGCAACGGCAAATAGCATGCAATGCCTTACGTTGGCTAAGTAAAAGGGAATCACCGTACTTGGCAATAAAGGCCTCATAGTATTGTGTTGCAATAGCTGCGAGTTCCATAATCAACTTCCTCCCGATTTGAATTGGAGGCTGTTTATCAACTCGTTTACGGTTGCAGCACTGTCTCTTTCGACAGCCTTTGTTAATTTCGTATATCGTGCAGTTGTTGCCGGACTGGAATGTCCCAGAAGTGCTTGGATATGGCGCAGGCTTAAGCCGCGTTCAAGAAGGTGGGTAGCGTAACTATGGCGAAGAGTATGGATGGAGACTTTTTTTTAATCTTGCAACTCTTTACAATTGCCTTCATGGCACTTTGTGCTCCAACTTTACCCAGATGGAGATCGGATTGGTGCAGTACCCCCAATGAATCCGGGTAATTTGGAAAAATCCACTTGGGGTGACGATGTTCTTTCCAGAGTAGACGCAATGCATGCAACGTTCGGTCAGGTAAGGGAACCAGGCGGTCTTTATGGCCCTTACCACGACGAACATGGACTCGTTTGTACCCAGAATCAATATCACCAACTTGCAGTGATAGCGCTTCGGTAAGACGAAGACCCATTGAATAGGTAGTCAAGATAAAAACACGATAACGCAGCTCTCGGGCATTGATGACGAGTTGTTCAACTTCAGCTGTGGTAAGAACATCCGGTATTGTTTTCACCTTCGGTGGTTTGATAATGGTAAACCATTGCCAGTCGCGCTTAAGCACGTATTTCCAGAAAAACATCAAGCCAAGCCGATCGCACCGGACAGTGCTCCATGAGTACTTGTTGACGAGTTCAACAAAGTAATCTTCAAGCTGTTCAGTTGTAATTTTGTCAGGAACACAATCAAAATACATCATTGCCCGGCGAACACCACGGGCATAGGCCTCGATTGTTTTCTCAGCCATGCCTTGCAGTTTCAGGAGATTTAAATGACGCTCGTAAAGTTCGTTAAACCGTTTCTTTTCTTTTGCTTTCATGGCATACTCCTATAAGGTTATAAGTACTCAGAATTAAGTACTTATAGAAGTATACTACATGGTAATGTTGTTCCGCCGCGGAGCGGCTTCGTCCAACATCCAAACAACCAAACTCCACGATTTACCAGACGAAGAGATTCAGGAAAAATCTCTTTCTGAAGACAGAGTCAGAAGTATCTACTAAACGAGGAGCGCTTCACACCATTTTCTCAAGTGGGTTCCTTGGACAACTCCAAAAAGCTCACCACCATATTTTTCCCGAGACGCTTTGCTTCAAACAATGCATGATCAGCATTACCAAGCAGCTCCTCGAGGGTTTTTCCATCATATGGGAAAGTAGCAATACCACTACTGACTGTAATATTAATATTCAGGTCACAAAACGAGAGAAAACGTGTTTCTTCTATTACCCTGCGTATTCGTTCCATTAACTGCCTTCCATCAGTCCGATCATGATCAGGCAAAATCAAAACAAATTCATCACCACCATAACTGACACCATAACAGTCCTCTGGTAATAATGGCATGATGATCTCGGCCAGTTCTGCTATAGTATTACTTCCGTTAAGATGACCGTGTGTGTCAACCACTTTTTTGAAACTATCAATATCAATAAAGATTGCTGAGAGTGGTGTGTCTGGGTGTTTTTCTAACTGTTCGTGTAAAGACTGATATAAATAACGTGTATTGTAAAAGCCTGTGAGGTCATCGAGTATGGATAAATTGCGGTAACGAACAACGCTTTCCTGCAATTTTTCTTGTACTTGACGAAGGGTCAAATGTGTCTTGACACGTATCAACAGTTCTGCCGGCGTAAACGGCTTGACTATGTAATCCTGTCCACCTGCCTCAAAACCTTCAATTATATTCCTACGCTCACCACGGGATGTAACAAAAATTACCGGAATATCTCTGGTAAGTGAATTAGCCTTAATTGCCTGACAGGTAGTAAGTCCAGATCCCCCCGGCATCTCAACATCAAGAAGCACAAGGTCGGGATTCACTCTATTCATTACTTTTAAAGCTTCCTCACCACTGAAAACAGTCTCAACCACATAGGACGCCCCCGTCAAAAGAGCCTCTAAAAGCCTGACGATAACCGGGTTGTCATCAACTATCAAAATGGTCGATTCATTTTGCTCTTTACCAATTTCCATATAGTGTTCCTAATCCTATTTGAACAGATTACAGAGTGATATAAAAAACGAATTTAATTTATTGATTGTTTCCAGCTTATGTGAGTTGCCGTCTCTTTTCCAGCAAAAATAAACTAATTGAATGCCAAAACAGCACTGTACGTTTCTAAAACTCTACGATTTGGAGGCAAAAGAATTAGGACAAGACCGGTCACGACCACTTCCTATTTTTTATTTCTTCACGAGTGTTTAGAGAATGGGTCTTCAATAGATTAGACGCAGTGAGGTGGCAATTTTCAAGCCTGATTGACATTCTGACGTCTGGATCAATAATGTTAGCAGGAAACCTTTGTTGACTCAGTGGGCCAATATATGAGGCATTAGACATCATCTATCTGGACTAGTCACGGGAAAGCTTATGCAGTGAAACGGAGGAGATCATCTAATGCTTGAAATGCTCATCATTGGCGGCGGTATACACGGCGTTCATCTGGCACATTGTTTACTGCAACAGACCCAAATGACGCACGATGATATTCGAATTTTGGATCCTCACGATGAACTGCTCCATGAATGGCGACGCTGCACACGAAATTGCGGGATGAAGTATTTGCGTTCCTCCTCAGTTCACCATATCGATACCCATCCATTCTCACTACGTAGGTACGCCGCACTACCAGAAAACAGAAAAATCACCAATTTTATCTCCCCTAAAAACAGGCCGTCAGTGGAATTATTCGATGCACATTGCCGGATGGTGATTGATGATCATCAACTGGATTCTTTGCATATACAAGGCCGCGTTTTAGAACTTCAACATAAAGCTCAATATGTAAGCATTGTGACCGCAGATGAGACGATCAACGCTCGATATGTACTGCTAGCGATCGGAATGAGTGAACAACCCCAGTGGCCGGATTGGGCAGTCCGTCTCAGAGAAAAGGGCGTGTCGGTAAGCCATGTATTTGATCCCAATTTTTGCCTCGATGGTTATCAAAATGACGGTCCGGTTGTGGTTATCGGTGGCGGTATCAGTGGGGGGCATATTGCTCTTAGAATGACTGAACAATTGAACGCTGATGTATTATTGATTTCCCGAAAGAAGATTTCCATCAGTAATTTCGATTTTGCTCCAGGCTGGATAGGTCCAAGGTATACAGAAGGGTTCTACCGCTCACCGATTGAACAAAGACGTCAACAAATAGTTGAGGCTAGAGCCAAAGGCAGTGTTCCAAAAGACATGAAACTTGAGTTGGACAAAGCAGTATCACTGAATAAACTCACCATCATATCTGACGATATAACCGAAACGCAATGTCAAAACGGAGACACCTTGCTCATTGGACGGCGAGGTCGTTATCAATGTCAAAGAGTTATTCTTGCCACGGGATTTATGGAAAAATGCCCCAATGGCGGCTTCGTTAACCAGGCAATTAACGAATTCAACCTGAAAACAGCTGCCTGTGGATTTCCGGTAATAACGCCATCTCTGCAGTGGCATGATAGGATTTTTGTTACTGGGCCACTCTCTGAACTGCAAATTGGGCCAGTGGCAAGAAATATCGTGGGGGCAAGACATTCGAGCAGTAAAATCACAGCGGCTTTCAAAAAGAAGTTGGTAACTTGAAGTATAATTATCCCCCCATATTCATAAATCTAGTATTCTGACCTATACAATCTAACCGGCCCATGACAGCGTAGGGCATCTTCTGATGAGATGATTCGTACATGCTCTCTCCACTTACAAGCACTTTCCTAGGGACATACTGGACGACTTAGCACTTACTCGACACTACGAAAAAAATAACAACGGAAATACTTTGACTTAGAAACAGCACTGCAGTACTCTGTCTACTCAAGAATAGTGAAGTGGGTATTCAATTCCTGTTACTTATCTGTACTGCTTGCACATTGTAGCAGTTCCAGGCAGCGTACGAGGAATTGATAGCCATTTTTCGAACCACTTACTTGCCGCAGATTCCCCATCCCCTAGCTTTTCTTGAAGCATCTTCTGAACTTAATTGGCCACGATTGAATGAGTGTGCAAAATGTAGTTGCCAATCTTTCAGATACAGTAGAGTTCTTATCAGGAACTTTCAGCGATGTTTCCCGCGCCGGCATATCACCGGCTGACATCCACAAGGAACGAGTGTTTCTCCGAAATCATTTGGGTGTTCCAAAAAGCTGCAATGAGGAATTATCCGATACTAATTTCACGCTCATTTGTTAGCCACATTCTGTGGCTACATATCGTTATATGCTGAATTGAAAAAGCCTTGAAAATTCAAAGGCAATCTTTTGCAGGAAATGGAAACAATATGCATCAATTACAATTTGGAGTCATTGGGACTTCGAGAAAAGAGGATGAGCGACGTATTCCAATTCATCCGGAACACCTGATACGCCTACCCGAACACATTCGTCGTCAATTAATATTTGAGGAAGGTTATGGAGATCCCTTTGGTATTAGCGATTCAAAATTGTCTGAGCAGTCAGGTGGCGTTGCAACCCGCCACCAACTGCTAAGTGATATTGGGAATGTCATCCTTGCCAAACCCCTATTAGAAGATATAGAAGAACTACGCGAGGGTGGAATTCTGTGGGGCTATCCACATTGTGTACAGCAGAAGGCACACACCCAGGCCGCGATAGATCGCAAGCAGACTCTTATCGCCTTTGAGGATATGTTTGTTTGGGGACCTAAAGGACAGGTTGGCCGCCATACATTTTACAAAAACAACGAAATGGCAGGCTATTGCGCGGTAATACATGCCCTGCAACTAAAAGGAATCGACGGGCACTACGGTAACCAGCGTAAAGTCGTAATTTTTAGTTTTGGTGCGGTCAGTCGTGGCGCAATATACGCCTTAAAAGCACACGGATTTAGAGATATCACAATTTGCATTCAACGTCCGGACCACGAAGTGCGCGAAGAAGTACTTGATTGTCATTATGTCCGGATACGGGAGGGTAATGAAGGTGAAGCGCGCATGCTGGTGGTAGAGCATGATGGAACTGAACAACCGTTGACTGAGCTGATTAGCCAATCAGAGATTATTGTGAATGGACTCCTACAAGAACCGGATCATCCCATCCTTTTCGTGACAGAAGAGGAAAAATCGTATCTAAAACCTGGCAGCCTGATTATTGACGTCAGCTGCGACGAGGGCATGGGATTCTTTTTTGCCAAACCAACTTCATTCAAAAATCCAATGTTTACAATTAGAAAGGTAGATTATTACGCCGTCGATCATACACCGAGTTATCTTTGGGAAAGTGCTTCACGGTCAATATCTGCAGCCCTCATTGTCCATTTGCCTACCGTATTAGCTGGGTATGAGAGCTGGCAAAAAAGTGAGACCATTCGACAAGCAGTGAATATTGATGCAGGTATAATTCAAAAACCAGATATTATCTCATTTCAGAATCGGGAAGCCGCCTACCCCCACGCCCTTAGAAATATTGAGGAAAACTAAATTATGGCGCACTGGATACACTGCCAATGAGCAAGGTAACAACGTTACCTTCCTGAGAGGAAAAAATAAGTTCTAAGTCCAAAAAATGAGGCAACCATCGCCTCATTTTCCTCTTAACATTGTAAATGTGCTATCGGTAACTTTTGTTACGTGGAGTCATGGACAATATCAGATCTCAAATTTCATGTTTGTTGTTAGGAATTGATGTGAGCTGATTCTTTAGATAGGAAACACCTTCATTGAGTATGAATGGACTGCCTTTTGGTATTGCCAATGCGAATCTTAAATCTAAAACCTTTACGACATCTCTATTATTCTATCGATGATTCAATTGCCCAAGAATAAATATAACTTGCATATTTGACGATCAGGTTATGTATCGAGGTCAGGCATTTCTTTTTTGAGTAGTTTCTTGATAGATTGTATCTGCTCGGGATGTATAGACTGCTTTTGGCTCGCAAAATACAAAATATTACTGATCGGTTTATACCCCTTCCATAACAAAGTGATGTTTCCTGCCTTAATCTCCTTTGCACAAAGAAAGTCGGGAATAACTGCCAACCCGGGAGAAGAAGAGAGACTTCTAACTATTGAATGAATATTGGGAACGATAAAGTTAGGTCTAAAGTCAGGGTGGGCAACGAAATTTGTCTGCCAAAAACGGTGAAGATGCTCATTATCACCAGCAATTCCATACCACGTCTGTGTTGCCATCCAGTCGAGAACCTTTTGCTTATTACCTGTTTCCAGAGCAGGGTTGAAGCCACTGAAATCTGTGCCTTGACCAGCGATAAGTATTATATGCTCCTGGGAAAAAGGATGGAAAACCAACCCATTCTTTTCAACTTTATGGGGAGTAACAACAATATCTATAACCCCCTGTCTGAGCTTTTCCAGAAGTTCTCTATATTCACCAAATTCTGCGATAAGATTGAAATTCAATTCTGGTAGATGCTTTTCTAAGCTCATCTGAAACGTTTCAAAACACATTCCGGCTGTAATAGTTGGAATATCTTCACGTGTCGACTTCTGAAAATGTGTTTCCACCTCATGCAACTGCCTGAGAGGATCAACAACAGAATTGTACAAGTGCTTCCCTCTTTCCGTTGGGATGAGTTTCCGTGGCTGACGTTCAAACAGCTTGAATCCAATATAACTTTCCAAAGAACTCAAGTGGAGGCTTGCCCCGGGTTGCGAAATGAACAACGCCTCTGCAGCCCCCGTGAGACTGCCTTTTTCATAAATTGTTTTGAAAGTTCTGAGCCATTCGAGATTGAGCATAGCTATATCTATTAGAATTATAATGTGAAAGTATAATTTGTCTTATTTGAATAATTACACAGCCTGGTGCATTATGTCAACACCAAGCAGGCAAACCGTGAAGGTAAGTAAACGAAACACAAAACATGAGGTCTATATATGAGCACAGAAGAGCTATTCAGCAAACACAACTTAGGAAAACTAGAACTTAAAAACCGTATCGTCATGCCCCCCATGACACGATCTCGTGCAGGTAAAGGAGATGTGCCCACAGAATTAATGGCAACGTATTATGCACAACGTGCTAGTGCTGGGTTGATTGTCACTGAAGGGACACAAATTTCGCCACAGGGGCAAGGATATGCATGGACACCGGGGATTTACAGCCCTGAACAGGTAATCGGATGGCAAAAAGTGACTAAAGCTGTTCATGGTAAAGATGGTGTAATCTTCGCACAACTTTGGCATGTGGGCAGAATTTCTCATGTAGAGTTGCAACCAAATGGAGAGTCACCGGTCTCTTCTTCAGAACTGGTTGCGGAAGGGGTAAAAGTTTTTATTGACCCCGAAGGTAAGGGACATGAAAGCGGTGCTGGTGAGATGATTCAACACAGCAAACCACGTGTACTCAGTATCCCGGAAATTAAAAGCATTGTAGAACAATATGGTGTTGCAGCGCAAAATGCAATGGACGCTGGTTTTGACGGTGTAGAAGTCCATGCCGCCAATGGCTACCTGATTAACCAATTTATAGACTCGCAGGCCAACACACGTACCGATGAGTACGGGGGGCCCCTTGAAAATCGTCTGCGGTTTTTAAAAGAGGTAATTACCGAAATCGCTAAACAAATAGGCGCAGAAAAAATTGGTGTTCGTCTTGCACCATTTACTTCATTGAACGGAACCGTTGATGACACCCCTGAGAGCACCTATCTTGAAGCAGCAAAACTGCTAAACCATATAGGTGTTGCGTATATACATATCGCGGAAGCCGATTGGGAAGATGCCCCCGGTGTACCAGATGGCTGGAAAGATAAACTAAGAGACACCTTCGGCGGTGCCATTATCTATGCAGGATATTACGATAGAGAAAAAGCTGAGGCGGCTATTGTCTCCGGTGAAGCAGATTTAATTGGTTTTGGCCGCGCTACAATTGCTAACCCCGATCTTCCCAGGAGGTTGAAAGAAGGGCTTCAATTAAATGAAGCAGACTCTACGACTTTCTTTGGCGGTACCGAAAAGGGATATACCGATTATCCTTTTGCACCGTAGAAATCAGATTCCAAGGAAACACAATGAAATATACAGAACCCGTTTTCCGCCCACCTTTTGAGGCAGACTCTCTTCTATTACAAGTGACAGTAGGATGCAGTCACAACAAATGTAGTTTCTGCACAATGTATCACAAGGTCGGCTTCAGTATAGAAAGTCTTGAACAGATCGAGAAAGACCTTCTTGAAGCAAGGGAGACGATTCCAAATGTTGAACGCATATTTCTTGTTAATGCCGACCCCTTTGCCCTCAGCGCGGATAGGTTGAAAGCAATCGGCAGGAAAATCAATGAGATTATACCGGAAGTAAAGACTATCGCCTTGTACGCATCCATCCTCAATGTGATGAACAAAACAGATGAGGAGTTATTGGAGTTGCGGGCTTTAAAGTTCAATGATCTTAATATCGGTGTGGAATCAGGTCTCCCCGGAATGATGGAACGCTTTAACAAAGGATATGATCTTGCTACTGCTAAGAATCAGTTGGGCAGGTTAACAAAAGCAGGGATCGACTTTAGCCTAAATATCATTATTGGTGGAGCTGGAACGGAACGTAATATTGAAAATGCCAGAGCCAATGCCGCCCTGGTCAACGAAACGAAGCCAAATCTTATTTTCATTGCCAATCTTCATGTCGATCCAGGCAGTGAATTGTATGAAGAGATGCAACGAGGCATATTTACTGAAAATACCCTGCGACAAACCCTTGAAGAAGAGATCGAATTTTTGAAAAATCTGACGCTTGATAAATGTTTTTTTTATGGAATGCACACATCAAACATTGTGTCGATACAGGGAATGCTACCTCGTGCCAAAGGGGCCATGCTGAAACGTCTGGAAAACGGACTTGAAACAATGGCCATACCCTTACTCGATTCCCGTAACCTGAAAAAGGGGCGTGAAGGGAACCTGATTCAATGAGCATAATTGTTACTGAAGCGGCCATAACATGCGAGTAAAAACCTTTAAACAAAAGAGAAACAAGCCCATGCAACTTTTTGAAGAAACAAAAATAGGCAGCATAACCGTAAAAAACCGTTTTATCCGTTCCTCCATGTGGTTGAAAGGTTCTGAGAGTGACGGTCATATAAATAATTTTATCCTCGATTCCTATGAGAATCTTGCAAAAGGCGGAGTTGGCCTGATCCTGACAGGATACACCTATATTTCATCTGAAGAGCAGCCGAATGCTCTGATGAAAGGAATTTATGATGATTCTTTCGTTGATGGATACCGTCAACTGACAAACAGAGTTCACGCCCACGGTTCCAAAATTGCAATGCAGATAGTTTTCGGAGGGTCACAGTCGCACCATCCAAAGGCAGGTTCCATGAACATTCTTGCACCATCTGCGATTGAAAACAGGGTGACAGGATTGATGCCGAAAGAGGTAACGAAAAAGGATATTAAGCGTATTGTCACCTTGTTTGGCGACGCGGCAGAAAGGACACAAAAAGCTGGGTTTGACGGAGTGCAGATACATGCAGCCCATGGTTATTTCCTCTCAATGTTCCTGACCCCATATTACAACAGGCGCACTGATGAGTACAATGGCGACATCCATAATCGTGCTCGTATTATTTATGAAGTGTATGAGGAGATACGTAGCCGTGTTGGGGCTGACTATCCTGTCATGATTAAGCTGAACTTTGATGATTTCATGGATGAAGGGGAAGGGCTTGTTTATGAAGATGCCCTAGAAATATTTATAAAGCTAAGTGAGTTGGGAATTGATCTCATGGAGGTAAGTGCAACCAACGAATCGTCTGGGAAAGGGCTAGCACCCGCTAGGACAAAACTTACATCTAAAGATAAAGAGTCGTATTTTCGCGAGGCGACAGCGGCGATCGCTGCAGAAGTAGACGCTCCCGTGGTACTTATGGGAGGAAACAGAAGCACAGAAATTATGCAGGACATACTGGACACAACTAATATCAAATATTTTTCAATTGCCCGCCCATTACTCAGCGAACCTGATCTGATTAGTAAATGGAAAGAGACATCTGATTACAAGCCCAGGTGTGTGTCTTGTAATAAATGTTGGCTCAGTGAACCGAACAGTTGCATTCTATCCCAAAAGGCCTTGGCATAGCGAGCGTTGTCCAATTCAATGGAGCTACAGTTGAAATATTTAGTTACGTATACTTCCTGTTCACCTCTGATTATCTGTCAGTGAATAGTTCAATTTACATGAAGCATTCCTCGTGATGGTGAGGGAGGCTGGAGAATGAGGAAAAACTTGCCAGATCTTCCTATTGAGGATAATCTTGCACCTAAACAAGCATTTTCGATCAGGACGCCGTTTATTTGGGGCTTTCTAAAAAAGTATTGATTCATCATCTCACCGGATAAAACCAGATGCCTGGAATATCGTTCTCAGCTTCAGGAATGGAGATCATATATGCCGGATAAATACGAGATGAGGCTATTTGATGTTTGTTATGCCGTATCACATTAGAATACGCTTCAAAGCCTCAAAAATTGTTTATTGGTGGGAAGAATATAAAACAACGCAAAGGAGCTAAAATATGGCAAAGGAAAGATACCAGATCAAATCGGAATGCCCTGAATGCGGATGTGGCCTTATAGACAATATGACGCCTGATGAATTCCGGGATAAACATGGCGAAAGCAAGGATAAAGTAAACGTTAATTGCAATGATTGTGGCGAAGGTCACGATGCTAGCGTAACGAAGAAACAGACTAGTGTCCAAAACGGTACAGAATCGTAAATTAACCACATTCCTGAAACGCTCAACCTGAACTTTTTTATAAAAAAATTCAGGTTGATCATATCAACCGGCAAGAAAGAGAGCCTTCCCCACTGGTTTATGCTTCCACCCATCTCATGAGTGGACTACTTAGCGTACTTTTTGCCACCTATACTGTTGGTGTTTCAAGCCTGGTCATTTCATCTTTGGTAAGGACGAGGTTCCACAAGCTGGTTTCGTCATGTAGGAGAGCCAATACCTGATTAAAGGAGGTCTCTGAAATGGCATATTCTTCTATAAACTCATCAATGACAACATTCGCCTTCACAAGGGGGTTCTCTATATCTTTTCGTGCATCTTCGAGCCGCCCCAGATTGGTTAGCACCATCCCTCTAGCAAGTATGGCAGCGCCGCGTTTTTCATTGTATTCGAGTGTCTTGTTTAGATCTATCAGGGCTTTGGCAAATTCACTTTTATTCAGATAGGCAATACCTCTTAGGAAGAAGGCCTTTTCACTATCTCCTCCTCCCTCTAAAACAGTGGTCAAGTCGTCCAGTGCTTCATCAATTTGACCAAGCTTTAGATGGGCTGCTCCTCGAACGAGCCTCGCTCTCAATGATCCAGGGTCTTGGCTAAGTGCTTCATTGAAGGCCATGATGCTAACAGAAAGATTGCCTTCTAAAAAATATTTTTTCCCTCGTAGTTCATGTGATGAAATATTCATGGTATACCTCTTGAGTTGAAAAACAGGGAGACGTTTTCTCCCTGTAAATTAAGGTAACCATCATCTCAAGAGCCTCAAGGAGAGACGGTTAATGCCACCGTAGTTCCGTATTGGATCCTACGAATTTCCAAATCCCAGAATGTAGCAACTGTGATTAGAACTTTTCCTTATCTCGCGGCTTTCTGATGAAGACTGTTAAAGCCATCTGAAATGTCCGCTGTTTGTTTGATTTGAATACTTCAATGAGACCGCTTTTTATCGGTAGTGTGGTGGCTCTTCATACTTACCTTGACAAAAAGCAAGTTCTAACCCTATATCCTAACTCCCATGCTAATGGGCATCATCTTGCAGTTATTAATAAACATGTTGAGTAAAGGAGAAAGTAAGGTGACTCAAAGATTAACGGTATTTTTCATTTCAATCATTTCGTTTTCATTTCTTGTGTATCCGGTCGATAGTTTTGCTGAATACTCCGTGTTTGAAGATGTGATTTACGCCAATCATACTGATGTCCCCGATTCAAACCTTTTCCTTAAAGGAGATGTGTATGTTCCCTCAACCAAGGGACCTCATCCTGCGATCATGCTCATGCACGGGGGATCTTGGCAACTTGGTGATGAGAACTTTTACGCAGACGACTGGGCACCGTACCTGGCTGAGCGTGGTTATGTTGTGTTTTCGATCCAATACCGTCTCTCTAAAGCTGGTGGTACTTATCCTACTTGGCCTGGATGTCTGCTGGACTGCAAGGCGGCACTCCAATTCCTGCGGGGCAAAGCAACAGAATTCAAAGTTGATCCGAACAGAATTGCGGTTGGCGGGGATTCCGCGGGAGGACAACTGGCGGCGCTGCTCGCTCTCACCCAAGACTGGCCTGCCTACACGAAATATTACCCAAACAATCCATTTGCAAATGAAAGCACCAAGGTCCAGGCTGTGGTGTCTGCTTATGGAGTGTTTAATATGCCCAGCTGGTGGTTGTGGACTAAGAATCCCAAATTTGATTGGGCACCTTTTGGAATGACAACATTTGCAGAGGACTTCTTTGGCGGCACCCCTATGGATGTACCTGCTGCCTATTTTGAAGCATCACCTATACACTATGTACGGTCGAGTGCGAAATCGTTGGGAGAAGTATCGCTGTCAAATGATGGTCTAACGGTCCCGTGGTTCATTACCTGGGGAATGGAAGATCCCGATGTCCCGGCTGAAGGCCAGAGCGTTCCTTTTGTAGAGGCTTTAAAAGAAGCGGGCGCAGATGTTACGGCGGTTCCTGTTGCTGGTGTTGGTCACTACTGGTTCAACCTTGGTGAAATTACCGGCCGGAGTGACTGGCCTTCTGACTGTCATTTTGATTATAAAAAGTTGGAACTCATCTGTACCGGTGCAACCCCCAATGATTTTGTTGCTCCGAAACTTCTTAAATTTCTCAAAGAGAATTTGTAGGAAATTGCTTCTGATTTAGTAGCGTTACCCTGCAGTAATGGAAAATTCAAAATTTCCGAATATGGCAAAGATAAAAGTCAGCAGCTGTCAAAGTTGCTGGCTTTTTTATTGTCGGAAATTCATTTGCCTGAACAAATCTGAGTCAATCAAGATGTAATCAGCCCCTGTCAGTGAGAGAGTTTGATCACATCTTCATAATTACAGATTATGAGAGCAGCAAACCGTTTGCAAAACTTATCACAGGAATGATCACCTTGCCAAGTACCCCACTAAACGCGAGTATCAGTACAATAATAAAACCGTAGCGTTCTAACTTGCCAAAGGAGGCAGCCATATGGTTTGGCAAGAGGCCCATGAGTATCTTGCTGCCATCTAAGGGGGGGATGGGTAAGAAATTGAAAATGCAAAGAACAAGGTTGATCCAGACACTGGCAATGAGCATACCGTTGAGTGGGACGAGTATTGCTTCTGCCATGGTGGAGTAGGGGAGCGAGGATGCGATAAACCACAAGCTTTTGGCAAGGATGGCGCTGACAATGGCAAGAATGAGATTTGTTGCAGGGCCTGCCAGGGCTACCCAAAGCATATCCCGCTTTGGATCACGAAAATAGGTGGGATTCACCGGAACAGGTTTGGCCCAGCCAAATTTAATAAAGAAAAAGGCAATGGTGCCTATGGGATCAAGGTGTTTGAGCGGATTAAGGCTCAATCTGCCAAGGGCCTTGGCGGTGGGGTCCCCAAGCCGGTAGGCTATGTAGCCATGGGCAACTTCGTGTAGGGTTAAGGCCAGTAGAAGTGGCGGCGCGAGTATGATGAGTTCGGATATAAATTTGTCCATGGTTTAGTATCGTTATGAAGCGAAAAGGTTTATTGGTGTTTGTTAGTGCCTTACTCCTGAAAGCCTGTCATAAAAACAGGTAGCGTAGACTTCGAGAAACTCAGGAATTGAATTTGAAATCGTACGTTTAGTCGTATCACCAGATAGTGAACGTAGTGAAACATTCGAGGCACTTATCCCGTTTATCGGGGTTAATTATGTTTTAATGGATAACGCTGTTGCAGGAGTTGTTGCTCATCTTTTAATGTTTTGGTTCGCTCATCAACCTTTGCATATTTTAAAAAGGTGAGAATTTCTCTAAACTTTGGTCCTGGCTTGTACCCCATCTCGATGAGCTCTTTTCCTGTTAATATTGGTTCTATATGGCGAAGGGTGGTAACGTAGAGTGATATCGCCTTTTTTACGTGGTTCTTTCTGGCAATGGCCATCATATAGAGTAAGCCCTCGATCTGCATGTCTTTGAAGTGATTCACTATATGGCTATTTCGCATGGAAGCGTTCCGCGCAAGAATATGTATCTTTGCATCCACGAGTTCCTTCTGTTCCAGCATAAATGCGGTGTCTTTGGGGGCCTCTTCAAATCGATTACAGAATTCGGAGAGTTGGGCAGGGCCGGATCTGGACATGATTGTCAGCAGGTAGACCATCCAGTTACGACACTCTTCATCAAGGTAGAGAAGTTCATACCAGGATAGTGCAAGCTGGGCCTGATTGAGGATGTGTGCTAGACGCCTATCCATCTTGTAGTGTGGTCGCAGGTCTGGCCAGAGGAATTGAAACAGGTCAAAGTCCGCAAGTCGCTGAAGTGCTGGGAGTGGGTTATCCTCGGACATGATGTATTTTAGTTCCGAGAGAAAACGTATGTCGTTTGTCTTGCCAAACAGCTCCATGGATACCGCGTTGGTCACAAGGCGCTTTGTATGGGGGGAAATCTGAAAACCCATTCGGGCCTCAAACCTGATGGCCCTGAAGATTCGGCTGGGGTCTTCAACAAAGCTGAGGTTGTGGAGTACCTTTATCACCTTCTGCTTAAGGTCATTCTGGCTGTTGAAAAAATCCATCAGGGTGCCAAACTGATTGGGATTGAGCTGGATTGCCATGGCGTTGATGGTAAAATCACGCCGGCTGAGATCAAGCTTTATAGATGACAACTCAACCGTGGGCATTGCTGCCGGGTATTCGTAGTATTCCAGCCGGGCAGTGGCTACATCAATTTTAAAACCGGTTGGCATTACGACCATGGCGGTTTTAAACCGTTCGTGGGTTGTGTAGCGGCCTCCAAGATGGTCTGAAAGAGCCTTGGCAAAGACAATCCCATCGCCTTCGATGACGATATCCAGATCAAAATTTGGTTTTTTCAGCAGCAGATCCCGTACAAAGCCACCAACAGCGTATGCATTGAATCTATTCACACTTGCAACTTCACCAATGGTTTGCAGGAGCTGGATCATATCCCTGTCAAGGGTGTCAACTATGAGGGAGTTGAGATTTCTTGTACGTTCAAGGGATGGGTTGTCCGACTCGTAGAGTAGATTTTTAGGCAAGTGCGCAGGATCATTGACCAGGCGATTAAGGAGATCTGTTCGGGTGATTACTCCAGCCAGCC
Source organism: Desulforhopalus glucosivorans (assembly GCF_054397165.1). Classification (NCBI taxonomy): domain Bacteria; kingdom Pseudomonadati; phylum Thermodesulfobacteriota; class Desulfobulbia; order Desulfobulbales; family Desulfocapsaceae; genus Desulforhopalus; species Desulforhopalus glucosivorans. Next base: position 3,223,177 of record NZ_AP044854.1, on the reverse strand, counting down.
TTGCTTCATCGAGAATAGGGATGATACGCTGCCTGTTTTCAATGATGAGCTCTTGAATGTCGGCTAAGGTTGCCTCTATTGGCAGGGTGCGTACGTCACTGCTCATATAGTCACTGACCGGTCTGTGCCCGAGGTTATGATGGCTTGCCTTTTCAACAATTCGAAGTGTGATAATCCCCGCAATGGCAGGTGTCGGTTCTTCCTTTGTGGGTAACTCCTGTATGGGGGCCGCTGTAATATTGTACCGTGTGAGAATTTCTTTGGTCTCAGCAATAGAGGTGTCAGGGGTTATCGTGATCACAGGAGTGGACAGCATCTCTGAGGCGATGGCCTGTGGATGTATGTGCCGGTGCAGGGTACGAATTAATTTCTCCTGGGATTCAATCAACGTCATATCTTTTAGGGTGGCAGAGGCTGCCGTAGCATGACCACCTCCACCAAAATCCCGGGCAACAATGCCGACATTGACATCGGCTATTCTGCTCCTGGCGATAAGATAGACCCGCCCTCCCATTGAGATAAGGGCGAAGAGAACGTTGAGGTTTTCCATGGCCATAAAACGGCGCACAATGAGGGCGAACTCGTCCACATATTCATTGAGTGAGTGGGTGATCACCACCACCGGAATATCCTGGATGGTGTACTGTTTTGCGTTTTTCATCAGCTCGTGCAGGATAGTTATCTGCTTTGAGGTGAGTTCGTGGCTGATGAACTGCGCCACCTGGTCAAGCTGTGCTCCCTGTTCAAGCAGCCATGCTGCGGCAACAAGGTCTGCCGGGGTAGTCGTAAGGTGGGTAAGAGAGCCTGTATCTTCATATATCCCAAGGGCAAAGAGGGTGGCTTCCTCGACTGAAATGGCGATGTTTCTCTTTTTAAGTTCTTGCACTAGAAGTGTGGTGGTGGAACCGTAGTCTTCTATGACTTCAAAATCACCATCAATATCTCCACCGTTTTTAGGGTGATGGTCGTAGATGTGCAGTTGGAGGTCTGGGTTTTGCAAGCAGTTTCTAAAGGCTCCAATCCGTTTCGAATCCCTGGTGTCCACCAGAACCAAGGTGTCGATTTCTGCTGGATTAATATCTTTTAATTTTAAAAAGTTATAGGAATAGACCAGGTTTTGGGAGATAAAATCGCGTACATTTTTTTCTTGTGACCCCGGAAAAGCAAGTTCTGCGTCCGGGTAGAGTTTTTGTGCTGCAATCATCGATGCCAATCCATCGAAGTCAGCATTCAGGTGTGTGGTGATAAGGCGCATGGGGGGATGGAAAATCCTTAACAAGAGTGATGTGGGTTTGTTACACCATAGGATGTAAGCGAAATATATGTGATATTAACAGGATAGATTCTTGACCCTCTTTTGTAAAGTGTGAAAGTCACACTTTGCAGAAAGGGGTGGTGGAAGTGCTCTGGTTTCTTTTAATAATAGTGTTAAGAATTCAGTATCATATAACCCGTAAGGGCAACCAGTCCATAGATTGTTGCGGTTGCAAGTAAACTATCTGATTTAAGTTTGATAGCGGTTCCAAAAGAACTTTTAAAGCTTGGAATGATGAAATAGCGAAATGAAAGAGAATTGAGTTCGTCCAGAACGAGGTGCATAAGAGAGCCGCAGAAAAGAGATACAGCAACGAGCATGGCAAGGTTGTGCCCTGAGGGTAAGAAGAGCAGGTATCCCAGTTCACCTGAAAGAACGGCAAAAGGCAGGCTATGAAATATACCCCTGTGGCGGGTCAATTTTTTGATGATATTGCAGATGAAGATGTTGATAAATAAAAAACTTATGACAAAATAACTCACAAGAAACTCAGGGGAAAAATGTTTTGCAATGGGCAGTTTTTCAAGGAGTAAGGCGGGTATAAGTATTGACATGGCGCCAAAAATGAGGGCGAGCGGTTTACCAGAGTCGCTGTCTAAATCGGGCAAGAGTCCGCCTATGGTACCCATTATGCCCACGGCGATGGTTGGTATTATATCAAAGTGATAGACTTCTAGAGCAACTGCGGCGCTGATGGCCCCGACAACAAGGCCTCCTGCAACATGGGTGTTAAAACCGGCCATTCCAAAATCCTATGTACTGTAGTTATAAATTATGGTTGCAGTACAGGAATCATGGTCGATGAGTTGATGAAGTTAATACCGCCGCCGAAAATTGAGCCTAAGGTACCTCCAATGAGGCTTCCGCGCCACCTATTTCCATGGTCCAGCATTGCTCCGGCGGCAGCTCCGGCTACACCTCCGTAGGCAGCACCTCTATAGGCAGCCTCGCGTCTATATTGATGATATGAATATCTGGGATAATATGGTTGCTGGTAATACCCCCGGGGCGGATAGTTGTCGTAATAGTAGGGTCTGTCGGTTAATGCGCCACCCAAAAGCCCACCAAGAGAACCACCAATTGCAGCACCACGCCAGGGGTTGTGAGGATCGAGAAGAATTCCTGCTGTTCCTCCGGTAAGAGCGCCTACGCTTGCCCCATACCTTCCGTTTTGTGTTGCACAACCAGTTAAGATGGTTGTGGCTGCTATTGTAATCAGTAGAATCTTTGAACGGTGTGTAATAATCATGGAGACCTCCAGGTGACGAGGTAAAGAACGACACTAAAAGAAACTTTTAGCAGCCTTTGCAAGACCAATCTTATCATGCCATTGGCCAATGCGTTCACCCATCAATGAAAAAAGCTGCAACTTTACTGTATAGTAGGTCAGTTTACTGCCACCAGCGCCTCTTTGTGAAGTGTCTGTTATTGTGGTTTTTAAAATATAATCATAACTCGATGAAAGACTACTCTCATCAATGACCCGTGCGATATCTGCGTCAAGGATGGTAGAAATAATTTCATCCTGAAGATCCACTGCAAGAATATTGGCGTCATGGGTTGTGTTGTCGGGGACAGCGACAACTAAGAGTGGTCTTTTATTTGTTGTAGCCCATTTTTGTACAGGACGGGAGGCGATCATTTTCTCTGTTACCTTTCTTGAAAGATCTACAAAGTCTTCTCCTGTCAACCTGTCATCAAGGTGGACCCTGGAACCATCCTCCACCATGCCGACATTGCTCTGGCCACCAATGGAGGTCGGTTGTGCACAACCAGTTAAAATCATGGCCGCAGTAATTAATAGTAAGTATCCAATGATATGTATTTTGTTCATAGTTACACCTGTGGTAGCTTTCCCGTTTATAGGAGTTAGTTTTATTGTCGGCTTTGTAATTGTTTGTTCAGTTCGATAAAGGCGTCGTCGGGGAGGCGCACTGTAAAGATTGCTTTGACTGCTTCAGGTCGTAGAGCCATCTCCTGAATATTTTCTGCCTCCTTAGGTGCAAGGACAAATCGCTTCCATGGGCGCGGTGAACCAACGGCAAAGCCCTGGTCATCTTGCCACTGGTATTGATATTCCACGCTGTATCGGTTTTGAGTGAGGTTTTGTATGGTTATCTGGGCCTTGGTAAAATTACCTGTTTTACCAATACGGGGGTTGACTACACTGATATAGCCGATCAGGTGATCCGAGGCAATCACCCTTGTGAGTAGAGGATGGCTGGTATCAACGGCCCTTGTCTGTATTATTTCCTGATTAGATTCGGTGTACAGATTTGGCTCTGGCTGACTGACTGTGGTGCAGCTGGCAAGCAGGCCAATCAGGTAGATGGATAGGATGTGCAAGGCTATCTTCTTGTATGACATTATGTTACTCCTTTTAATTTTAACTCATTGTTTTAAATATAAAAAATCTGTACATGATATTATAATTGTGACCAGATTGGTTTACTGGAGTAGGTCGCTAAGGTTGTATCAATCGTTCTGATAAACAGGAGATGCCTGTCTCCCTCTGATAGTGTTATCTGTTGTTGGGCCAGTTGTTTTCCACCCTCGCCGTAGCTTATGACCTTAAGATGTTTCATTCCTTTTTTTGAGTGAAACCGTCCTCCGAGTACCTGAGAGGGTAGGCTCATCCAGGATGATGTGTTCGGCTCCATGGTTGAGTCTATGACAGAGCCGACCAGTGTTCCAAAGCCACTCAAAAAACGATTACCTGTCTCTTTGATAAGGGCGTCCCTGAGGGTTGAGGAAACAACAAGGGATTGTGTTGCAGGAAGCATATCTTTTTGGTGGCGAAAAGCGAGAGCGGTGATGTTTGCAATGGGTGACAGGGTGGATAGGACCTTGCCTCCTGTGGTTGTTACTTGGATTTTCCTCACTCTACTGGGGACGGCTGTGTATACGGGGAGCTCTATGTTGAGCGGTGCCGAAAGACTTGGGACCATAACACCGAATTTAAGGACCTGCTTTTCAGGGGCCAGGCCGTCAAAGGCCACTATCTGGATAAGGTTTTCGGCTGATCGTTTATTTTTTGTATCTTTAACAGCGAGTTTAAGGACCCTGCTGTTTGGACTGAGTTCAAGTGCCTGCTTATAAGAAATATGGGCATTACTGAGAAGAGATTTGTCTTTCACACTCTTAAACTCATTGACTGTTCCGGCCAGAAAATCACCAAAAGGATTAACAAAGGCGCTGGAAACCTTCAGAGCCTCACTGTCATATTTGGCGTATTCGCTTTGTATTGCAGAAAACACAGATGTTTTGTCTAATTTTGAAGAGGTCTTGTTCTTTTCAGCCTTCGCTGTTTCATCTGTTTGGGTCACATTTTCCTGTGTTACTTTTTCAAGCTCCTTATAGAAAATTTCTTTTTCTTCTGCCTGCCACTGTATACCAAGTCGTGCAACGTTAAAGGCACGAACATCACCCATGAGCAGGTAGTCGAGGGCTTTTAAGTTAAGGAGGAGGACCTTCTCATAACCAACTGCACTATATCTGCCGTATTCACCTGCTCCTGCAACATTTGCAAACATAGATCCGACGCTTGCAAGTCCTTCGCTGAAGTAGGACTCGTTTTCCCGGTCTTCAAAAATAAGCTCAGCGAGTTTACTGTATCGTAACGATTGTTCAATATCTCCCGCCTGCAGTGCAAGGGATGTTCTTTCCAGTAATCCTAGTAAACCAAGCTTTTGTGCAAACTCTTCATCAGAGTCTGTTTGTTTAACTAAGGGAGCTTCCTCCATACTCATTTGTTGTAAGACATCGTCAAGGTTGCCTGAAAGAAGGCAGACTTTATAGGGTTGGAAACTTTTAGAATACCCTGTGTAGTATGTCGTTGCAGCACAAGTAGGCTTGGAACTCGTAGAAGGGACTGGAGCTGTCGTGGAGAAGCTGTTACCTATGGCTTTTAACTGCTTGGCTGAGACCAGTTCTCCTATATTGGAGGGTGGAACACAGGCTGTAGTAGTTGCAAACAGAAGGGTGAGGAAGCTGAGGTTACGCAGTTGATAAAAGAAAGAAAAATTTGGCATTGCACTATCCAGAAGTTTGAGCTGTGAATGTAATGTCTAAACCATTGAGTCGCCTGTAGACTGGTTAACCTACCATTTGGGTTGCAGTTTTTTCTTTGGAGGACCTTGAGTTGTCTGGTCAGGAGTATATGTCTGCGCAAGTGCGGCTCTTCTGCAAATGAAGCCTTGCTTAATATTCTCAAGGGAGCCCTCAATAATATTTGCGTAGGACATCTTTGGGATGACTCTGACGATTTGCAGCTTACCAACCCATGACTCCGTCTGACCAAGAGATTCCCCTGTATACTGATCGATGACAGTGTCGCCAGAGACGAAGACATCAAGGATTTCACCTGGACTCACCGAGGACCCACCCTGGTTAAGGATGGTCTCTCCTGCCGGGGTGATCTTGGCAATTCGTATGGGGTAGATGTTTTCCATTGCACGCTGAACAATCATTTCAGCGGCATAGTTGAGTAAGGTCTGTTGCAGTACTTCGGGGGAATCGCTCTTACTAAGAGCGGCAAGTTTTTTACCATCAAGAACCACACTCACCGTGTCAGCCCATTTCACCTGGCGTGTTGCCATGACCATTATGCGATAGTCAGCAATGACCGTTCCCTCAAAGTCGTATACAATTTCATTAATGACTGGTACTTTCTCTATGGTCTTGACAAGTTTTGCATCTGTCACGGAACCGAGTAAAAGGTAATCAACACCTAAGGCCTCACCGGCCTTGGCATGTTCAGCAGTTGGACTGTTCGGTGACAGGACAAAGTTGCGCTCTTGTAGAAATGCCGTTGTGTATTCCCGGTCCAGGACGCTAAATTTTCTGCTTTGGGTAAGCTCAGTAACAATCTTTTGGCTGAGCTGGTTTGATATTTTCCAGGAAGGAATCCAGCGCTTATTAAACGCATATGATTGCTGGCTTGTATAAAATGGTATAACAGCAATTTTTCTTCTGCTGTGGGGAGAGATACCTGGAGTTTTATATCTGTGCAGTGTCACTTCAAGTAGAGCAAGCCATTCTCCAGTGTCATCCTGGCTGGCCTCCAGTACCCGGTATTCTTGAATAACGCCCCTTGTTGCCTCTTTAACGAGACCACTGCTCATTGAGCTTACCATGACCTGCTGCGCGTTTGTCTCTGTGCCTGATCTGTTTATCTGTTGAATACTTTTAGCAAAGGTTTTTCGGGCATCAATGGTCACACCTTTGGCCTGTTGCAAGGCGTCAATTAATCCATTTTGTATTGCCTCACTGCGGGTTATACCTGTACCGTTGATTTCAAAGATCTGAACTTCATTTTCAGCCAAGAGCAGCGTTGGCAAAAGAATTAAACATATACCAAGAAGTAAGAGTCGTTTCATCGTGAACCTGTTGTTTGATAAACAGTTGAAAGTCGTTATAACCAGATCTAACCCCGGTAAGAGAAAAGATCGCCGGGATAAGTACCATCACAAAATTCATTGAACAGCAAATGAATTTCTATGGTACTAACCCCGATGAGCGGGATAAGTCCCATCACAAAATTCATTGAACAGCAAATGAATTTCTATGGTACTAACCCCGATGAGCGGGATAAGTCCCATCACGAAATTCATTGAACAGCAAATGAATTTCTATGGTACTAACCCCGATGAGCGGGATAAGTACCATCACGAAATTCACTGAACAGCAAATGAATTTCTATGGTACTAAAAATCATCCATTGTATTGACCGGTTTACTTTCCTGTTGGGACTGGTCATATTTTTGGGATTTTGCTGCGGCCTTTCGTGGGTTGTTAAAGGCGTTAACGGCCTCAAGAGTGCTATATTTCCAGACACGCACGGCGCCGTAATATCGGTGTCCATCCTCTGAGGTATGTCTCCAGGTTTTTACAGTTGAAATACCCTGTAATTTAACCTTGGCTGAGCTTCTTATATTTCTGTTGGTGATGTTAATGACGTTTTTAATGGTTTTTTCAATGGTGTCCGAGTCCGGTTTCATTTCTCTTTCAACGTAGGTCCGGATTTCCTCTCCTGTTTTTATCGATTCATTCGTGTTCATTCGGCCATTTACAATTTCAGCAATCTGGGCATTGCCTTTTGCTACAGCACCGTTTTTTGCTTCGGCCTTCAGTGTGTTGTTAATATAACTGTCAGATGAGTTGGGCATATAGGATGAAATTCCATAGGAGATAATAGCAGGAGTTCCATCTTTATCGTAGGCAAGTCTGACTCCAAGTGTGGCGAGAAACTCTTCGTCTGTTTCGGGTAATAGTGATTGGATATCGCGGCCAGCTCCCGTTATGATTGATTCTCGCTGCAGGGAGATGTCTTTTGCTATTTGTATGGTTTTATCTGATGCAATAGCAACGACCCCAACTACTGTATCACCGTTACTGTCCGTTATAACGTTTGTCTGGATGGGGAAGAGTCCGGCAATGGAGCCAGAAGCCTTAGTAATAGTGTTCTGGATAAATTTATCCCGAAAGAGGTCTTTCTTTCTGACTGGGGTGAGTTGGGATAGTGTACTGGGGGAGACACCAAGCTCAATTAACTGTTTGTCCAGCTGTTTGTCGGTTACTTCCAACCCTTTTTGCATTATCAAGAGAACCTTTTCGATATAACTAGGATCGCTGACAGAGGGTAATTCTATCTCTTTTCTAAGTGTTGAATTGTCAGCATAGAATGACTGCACTTTATCAACCACGGTACTACCAAAACGTATTTTAACATATTCGTTTTGCAGCGTTATCATGGCCTTGTCGAAGGCGTTCATGTATGCATTGCCATATTGCGGATCAGTTGGCTTCAGCATTACGCTCTGGGAGGCAGTAAGAATAAATTTCCCGTTATTTTCACCTTCCTGGATGTTGAATCGCTGAAAGACTGTGTCAAACCAGTCATCCATACTATCCGAGGCCAGTGGAACTGATTTTGGATCGGATATTGTATTGAGTTCTTCTGCATCTTTTGCAACAAGTGTGACTTCTTGCTCATCTGTTGCTGGAGGTGCTGCGGTGGCACTTGAATTATCCTGTGCTAGTACGGGACTACTTATCATTAAGAGTGTAAATATTGCTAAGGTATGAAGTACGTATGTCATATCGGTCTCTCCTTACGAGGTAGCGTTGGTCGTTTCTTTTGATGGTTGCTGCTGTTCTCGTTTGTTGCGGGTTATGGCTTTCGTATAATACAGCCGGTACTGATCTCGCCTTCAATGCTGTCTGTGACAATTTTAGCTGTGGTGAGTTTTGGGTTAATTCTGTCAACTTTGATCTTGCCGATATATTCTTCAGCGCTTCCAAGGTCATCCCCTGTGTATGGATCTATCAGTGATTCCCCCGGCTGGTAAACGTTCAGTACCATTCCCTTTTTAAACCCTCCATCTTTTCCTCTGTTGAGATACACCGTATCTCCGCTTACCTTTATGATCATTACCGGGAAAACCAGATCAAGAAATTGATCTGCCATCTGTCCTGATACAGCCTTTGCAAGTTTAGTGAATTTTTCAGGAGAAGGTGAACCGTATTTAGAGTTGACCATCCATTTATCTGAGGCAAAAGAACTTTTGAGATCAAATGTTGCGGTGACTTGTCCCGTGGTAGTATCGAGGACCTGGGCATTAATTTCCATAAGTCCATGGTCAGTTCTGAAATACTTACTTTGGAGGTTTGGTACTTTTTTGATTATTGAATAGAAGCTGAAAACATTGACCTGTGACCGAATAAGGTAGTTGGCGTTATCAAGCGCCCCAGTTTGTGCAGCATTACCTGCCGCAAAATCAGAGTCGGCAAATTTCTGTTCGTCACGGATAACTTTAAGAGAGTCACTGTTACGGGTAACAACATCAAATTTTCTGGTAGCTAAAAAGGATGCCTCCATTTCAGACTGAAGTTTTTCGATGTTGAGTCTGGTTTTGTTGGTCTTTGTAACTTTTTCTGAAATAGAAGGTGTTAGAATTGCTACCCTGGGCTTTTCAAGTGGCTGGGCATTGACCATAGGGGCCATTACCAGAAAAAGTGATAGTAAAGAGGCGAGAGTGATCAATCCCGGACAGCTGGATATGCATTTTACTGGCGGTTTTAACTGATCATTTTCATAGTGGCGGTCAGCCATCTTGTTATTCATTACAGTTTTTTGTGGGGAAACTACTAGACGAAAAATTACTGACATTTTGGACATAATATCACCGAGATTGAATCAGCTGAAAAACAACAATAAATATAAATTAGAGCCTTACTCCTGAACGCCTGTCTCAAAAAAAAAGATAGTGTAGACTCCGAGAAACTCAGAGGTTGAATCTGAAATCGTAGTTTTAGTCTTATGGCCAGATAGTGACTGGAGTGAGACCTTCGAGGCACTTATCCCTTTCATCGGGGTTTGATTACTGAGCCCCTAACAGGGCACCAAACCATTTGTTTTGAAGGTCGATATCAATGAGCTGGCGTCTGATGCTAGATATCCCCTTATTAAGAATGGAAAGAGTACTTTTGTCATTCTTGCGGACTACCATGGCATATTGTTCCTGGTTATTATTGGGTAGCAGTGACAGGAGTTTGTGGGGGAATGTTTGTCTGGTCGAAATATAATGTGCAGCAACGGGACCGTCGCAGACTACCGCGTCGATATCACCATGGCTGAGTGCATTCATCGCTTCTTTAATAACTGAATACTCCTGTATAAGAACGCCTGGAATCTGTTTGGCGGAAGTTAGACTCGTCGTCCCTGGTTTTACACCTACTGTTAGACCAGCAAGGTCTTCTAATCGATTAATTGACGATTTTTTGCGGATAACGACAGCTTGAGCAAGGTTGATATAGGGGGCAGTGAAAGTGAACATATTTCTTCTTTCATCAGTAATTGAGACAGAGGCACATATAACGTCATATTTCCCCGAGTTGAGGCCTGTGAAAATATGCTGCCAATCGATCTGTTTAAATACTGGAGTAAAACCAGACTCAGCGGCCATAGATTTTATGAGATCAATTTCAAAACCGTCTATTTCACCCTGTTTATTTATGAATTGCATGGGAGGTTTTGTTGTGTCGATTGCTATCGTGATTTCAGGGCCTGCGGCATATGTGAGTGAGGAAAAGAAGGTGAGTAGGAGTATTACTGCAAGGTGTGTCGAGAGAGGTTTTAATGTTTGGTAGAGATAAGAAATAGTCACATTTACTCTCCTGGGTATGGTCTATAGTATTGTAAATACGAGCGTTGATTGAGTAGCTGTAATTTGTAACACTATTGAGGCGACGGGTCAATTTGATTGTTATGTCTATTGTGTTTTAGTGTTAGGTGTGGTCTGCAGGCAAGGGGGAGAGATTCGGAGTTGAAAATTGGACTTTTAGAGAAGAGGGTAGTATTGAAACTGGTGAGTGGCAGAAATGTTTAAAGGACAACTTCGGGGCAGCGTTGATATGCTCTATTTACCCCCGTGGGTGAAACTTTTTATGAATGTTTTTAAGTCGGTCCTGATCAATGTGGGTGTAAATCTGAGTGGTGGCAATGTCCGCATGACCAAGCATCATTTGTACTGCCCGAAGATCAGCCCCATGGCTTAAGAGGTGGGTTGCAAAGGAGTGTCGTAGCATGTGGGGAGAGACTTTTTTGTCTATGCCGGCGCTTAGGGTGGTTTTCTGGACGATCTGCCAAAAACGAAGCCGTGTCATGCAGGTGCCGCGATTGGTGACGAATAGAAAGTTACTCTGTCTTTTTTTGAGGATGAGTGGTCGTGCTGTTTTAAAGTAGTTGTCGAGTTTGTCTTTTGCCTGGTCTCCAAAAGGGATGAGTCTTTCTTTGTTACCCTTGCCAAGAACACGAATAAACCCCGACGTCATATTGCAGCTGGAGAGAGGTAAATTCACCAGTTCAGATACTCGAAGTCCTGTGGAGTAGAGCAAAAAGAGCATGGTGTTGTCTCTTGTTGCAATGGGAGAGGGACTATGTACTTGATTAAGAAGAGTTTCTACTTCAGCCTGACTGAGTGCTTTTGGAAGACTGCGTCCACTTCGGGGGAGGTCAATGGCTGCGAAAGGGTTCTGTTTTATCTGCTCTTCTCGCAGGAGAAAGCCAAAAAACGATTTCAAAACAGAGATACGTCTGGCGTTTGTACGGTGTGAAACTTTTTTGCTGGATCTGCAATATTCAAGAAATTGATGAATTAATTCTACATCAACTGCATTGAGACTTCTTTTGCTTTGGGAAAGGATATATTCAAGAAAGAGAATAATATCAGCAGAGTATGCTTCTATGGTGTTCTCAGCAAGTCTCCTTTCGGAGATGAGATGATGCAGGTACAACTCATGGAGTGCTGCAAAGCTTGGGGGAAGTGCGATGGCTTCTACCTATGTATTGTTAACAACTGCTGTTGTATAACAGAAAGCGACAATAGCCTGGTGAAAATCATCAGGCTATTGTCTAAAAGGCAGCCGAAACCGATTTTTACATCGATTTTCTCATTCTGTTGAACTTGCGGAGTTTTCTGCGAGCTTCAGCCTGCTTCCGGCGCTTTTTCACACTCGGCTTCTCATAGTACTCACGACGCTTTAATTCTCTTTTAATGCCGTCTATCTGCAGCTTTTTCTTTAGCTGGCGGATCGCGTACTCAAGATCTCCTCGAACTTCAACTTCTATCATTTCTGGCTCCGTTTCACGAATTAATCAATTATTTTGTAAAAAGATCACTGTGTTACGTGACTTTTCAGTAAGTGTCTGTGGTTTCTTAACAACAATCTGACTTATATAATAAATAGAGTGTAGCTTTGTCAATAAAATTTTACAGCCTTTTGAGGTCATTATTTATCATTTTGGATCTTGCACGCTGTGAAACCGTTTGGTGTTATGGTTTTTTTTAGGCTGAGTAATACGCAAGAATAATCTGTCACCGTATTCATAAGGTTTCAGTGCAGCATTGAAGCTGCTGTGGTAAGGTAAACTCCAATAATTATTGGTAACGCTTACCACTAAATGGTGTTTCTTTTGTTTAACATGCAACTGCTAATCTACTATAATCAGAGATGAAAAAGGGTGGACTCTATGGAAGATAACAGGCTACGTATTGCTTTGATCGCAGGTGGGGTTTCCGGCGAGCGACAGGTGTCTCTTAATGGTGCCTTGGGTGTTGAGAGTAATCTGGATTCTGAAAAATTTATAGTCAGCCGATATGATCCGGCTACCGATCTCGCGAAAATTGCAGCCGACGCTCCAGAGATTGATTTTGCCTTTATTCTATTACATGGTTTACATGGTGAGGATGGCACCATGCAGGGTTTTCTTGATCTGCTTGGCGTTCCCTATCAGGGATCAGGTGTTCTTGGAAGTGCCATCGCCATGGATAAACATCTGGCAAAAGAGTTGTATCGAATGAATGACCTGCCTGTTGCCGATTGGCTTGTTCTCACCAGTGATGACGAACTCAATGGTGCAGATCTTGTTAAACGGTTTGGCCTGCCAGTTGTGATAAAGCCGGTTAGGGAGGGGTCAAGCCTTGGACTGACCCTTGCAAAAACTGTAGGAGAGTTGGTTGGTGGTATCCATAAGGCTCTTGAACACGATTCACAGATAATGGTTGAGAAGTACATCAGTGGAAAAGAGCTGACGGTTGGCGTGATCGGCAATAGCCAAATTGACCCGCTGCCTGTTATAGAAATAGTACCTGGGGAAGGGTTTTCGTTTTTTGACTATGACGCTAAGTATAAGGCGGGTGCAACTGAAGAAATTTGTCCCGCTCGTATTAGTGATAAACAGCGTGACCTTGTACAAAAATTTGGGGTTCTAGCCCATCAGGTCCTGAGGTTACGGGGATATAGTCGTACTGATATGATTTTAACTGAGGGTGATGAGTTATATCTTCTTGAAACTAATACGATTCCAGGGATGACCCCCACAAGTCTGATGCCTCAGGCGGCAGCTGAATTTGGTCTTGACTTCCCTGCCTTCTTAGAAAGGCTGATAGAGCTGGGCCTTGAAGGGCGTCAGTCTTAACTTTCTCATTTCACAACAACACATACCCCGGTATACAGGGAGTAACCGGGGTGTGTATCATATGGGCTAATTTAATGTACAATCCTCTCCGGTGCATTGAAAATGTTCACCCGATCAGGCCGGGCGTATGCTGCCAGAGTGGCACCAGCTCGTCGTGCTATGGCAAGACCTAGTGATGATGGTGAGGTGCGGGACATAATTATGGGAATCCCGATTCGTGCACATTTCAGGACCATGTCTGAGGTGAGTCTACCTGTGGTATAAATGGCCCCCTTTGGAGTGAATTTACCAAGAAGGATTGCTCCTAGGATCTTGTCCACTGCATTATGTCTTCCCACATCTTCGTAGTAGGCCTTTAATTCCCCATCCTGCCAGAAGCCGCAACCATGTATACAGTGAGTTTGTGGTCCTAAGGGGGATGACTGCAGAGCTTGTCTGATAAACTTGCTGATTTCAGGAAAGCTGATAGTACATTCCGCAAGAGGGTCGAAGGCACCTTCCAGCATTTCTTTGGAAATTTTCCCTGTGCCGCCGCAACCGGAGGTGATAATCACTTCCTTTGGTTCTGTGACTTCAACGTCTGCAAATACAGCAATTCTACCCTCGGGGCAAACAACAACTTCACGTATCTCTTTTGGTTCTTTAATGTAGCCCTGACCAAAAAGAAAGCCTGCACCAAACTCCTCAAGCGCAACCGGAAGCACCATAGATGAACCAATGGTCTCATCGTTGAGAGCGATGGAGTAGGGGGCTTCGATTGCAACTTGTTCTATCTGTTCTCGGGCCCCGGTGGGGGTGATTACAGTTGTTGTTGAACTCATGGTAAGGCTGGTGCTTACAAGGTTAGCTTTGCTCATGTCAGTCAATCTCTTATCACTTGGGTGGATTTTTAAATAAATGAAGAAGGCTAGCGTAAATGGACTGTATTACAATTTCAAGGCTCTTTTTTGATCACTTTTAGTTTTCCTCTCATTTGACTACCTGTAGCAGATACCTTAAGGATTAGAGATTTATTATCCCTATTGGGATACTGTGTCGTAGTATAGTGCAAAGAGATAGGGTATCAGTCGGTTGTTGTCAAGCTAAGGCAATACTTGCGTTTGAAACAATTATTTTCTATCCTGAGCTGCTGTTGTATCCGTCTGGTAGTAGAACCTATCCAGAGATAGCAACCTTTTTAATACCTTACTCAGGAAAAGCTGCCATAAAAAACAGGTAGCGTAGACTCCGAGAAATTGAGTGTTGGAAAACTTGCTGATATCGCACCATTTCCATGGTGCTTATCCCGTTTATCGAGGTCAGATGAATAAAGTTAGGAATATTCATGAAAATACACTGCTGGTCCATAGTTGTTTTTATTATTGTATGTGCATCTAAGGCGTCTGCGGTTTCAGGTGATGTTATGGGGCCACTTATTCTTGGGCAATCCTGCGCACTCAGCGGACCTGCACAAAACCTTGGACTTGAAATGCGTGCAGGGTTGCTTGCAGCCTTTGCCGATGTAAACGATCGTGGAGGGATTCATGGAAGAGAAGTAATCCTGCTCAGTCGAGATGATGGTTACGAACCGGATAAGGCTGCAAGAAATACCAAATCATTTATTTATGATGATCAGGTTTTTGCCTTGATTGGAGCCGTTGGTACGCCGACAGCCAAAGCCGTTGAACCCATTGTCAATGAGTCCCGTATTCCGTTTTTTGGCCCATTTACCGGGGCGGAATTTCTGCGTAAGCCATTTAGTAAGTATGTGATCAATGTGCGGGCAAGTTATTTCCAGGAGATGGAAAAGCTTGCATCCTATCTGGTTGAGGAAAAAAAACTCACTCGCATTGCCTGCTTTTATCAAAATGACAGTTATGGCACTGCGGGGCTTGAAGGTATAGAGAGGGCTCTGAAAAAACGGGCCATGGAGCTTGTCTCAACGGGAAGTTATGAACGAAATACCGTGGCCGTCATGGGGGCCATGCGAGATATTTATAAGGAAAAACCCGAGGCTGTTATTTTGGTTGGTGCTTATTCTGCGTGTGCTGAGTTTATAAAACTGAGCAAGAATAAGGTTAAAGATGATGTTACCTTTTGCAACATCTCTTTTGTTGGAACCGAGAGTTTGCGGGAGGTCCTTGGGAGCTATGGCGAGGGAGTTATCGTTTCCCAGGTTATTCCATCCCCTAGAGATACTGAAATTGGTTTGACCCGTGAGTACTCCAGGGCAATGGCTAAATATCAACATGATGCTCCCATTAGCTTTACAAGCTATGAAGGCTTTATCGTTGGAAAGCTTTTTAGTCAGATTGCTCTTTCAGTCAAAAACGGACTCACGCGGGATAGATTTATTTCTGTGATGGAGGAGGTTGGGCAGTTTAACCTTAACGGATTGGTTTTAAATTTTGGCAAAGATGATCATCAAGGGCTGGACACCATACATCTGACTCGGATCTATCCGGAAGTTGAAGAAATTAAAGACGAGAACTAACCCCGGTAAACTATCAATATGCGGTTCTTTAGAAAAATATCGCTGTCTTCAGCACCATTTTATGCCTCCCTTGTGGTCATCACCTCACTTGCGTTTTTTATAGGTATCTTTTGGGCCATAAACGAGTACCAGGCCTATCAGGAGAGTATTGTAAACATACGTAATACCTATAAGAGCCAGTATGAAGTACGGGTGAAAGAGGAGCTTGGCAAGGTTGTTGAACTCATCGATTATCGCAGACACCAGAGTGACTTGAGGGTTGAACTCGACATAAGAGAAAGGGTGCAGGCTGCATATACCATAGCTTCCCATAGTTACAGACTCTATAAAGATGAAGCCAGTATAGATGAAATCCGTTCCATGGTGGTTGAGCTGCTCCGTCCCATGCGCTGGAATAATGGCAGGGGGTACTATTTTTCTGGGCTGGTGGAGGAGGCTGAAATTGAACTCTTTGCCGATGAACCTTTTTTTGAAGGAAAGAGTGACTGGGAATTTAATGAGATAGTGGGCAGAGATGTGGTAGGTGAGATCATTGCTATGATCAGCGAAAAAGAAGCAGGCCTTTATCGATATGTTTTGAAAAAGCCGGCCTTCCCGGACAAAAGCTTTCCTAAAATTGCATTTGTTAAATATTTTCCACCCCTTGACTGGTTTATTGGAGCAGGAATTTACAGTGATGATCTTGAAGAAACCCTGCAACAGGAGGTTCTGGCAAGAATTCAGAATATTCAGTTTGGAACAGATGGTGAGGTGTTTTGCTTTCGTTTAGATGGCACCATACTCACTAATCAGAATGAACGTCTGGTTGGTCGTTCCATTACCACACTCATTGATGCAGAAGGTAAAGAGTATGGAAAGGAGCTCATCCTCGCCGCAACAGAGTATCCCCAGCATGGTTATGTAAACTATAGTGTCCAAAAAATCGACAAGGAGAGTCGTCGTCAAAAGCTTTCTTATGTTGAGGTCTATGAGGACTGGGGCTGGGGAATCGGGGCCGCCATGTTTATGGATGCCATGGAAAAGAGTATTGCCAATGAGACCGAAACCTATAGAAGAATTTCCTTTAAAAATGTCTTCACCTTTATTGTTCTCTTTGCTGTTGCTGTAATTTTTCTTCTCTTAAGCACTTTTTTTTATTCCCTTAAAATCAAACAGGGGATAAGTCTTTTTACCAACTTTTTTAGGGCGGCAACCGATTCTAAAGAGAAAATTCCAGCGGGAGATCTGGTTTTCAGGGAGTTTGAAGATCTGAGCCTACTTGCCAACAGGATGGTGGAGAACAGGATTAAAAATGAGCTTTTACTGCATCGGGATGAACTGCGTCTTGATACTCTGCTACGCCTTGGAATGATGGAGAAATACTCCCTCCAGGAAAAATATGATTTTATCCTGAGACGAATTGTTCAGATAACTCGGAGTGAAGAAGGGTATCTGGCCCTTGTGAACACGACCCAGAGCCATATTACCATCTGCTCATTTATTGTACATAATGAGGATGATGTCGCAAAAAGAGATGGGGAGTTAACTCTGCCCCGGGCTATTGAAGAGGGGGGACTGCCAGGGAAGGCGGTGATGAGAAAGACCGCGGTTATTGTAAATAGTCCTGCAAATGATCCCAACAGTTATTATCCATATACGAACAGGGTTGGACGACACCTGGACGTGCCCATCTATAACGATGGTAAGATTGTTGTTGTGGCAGGTGTCATTAATAACAGTGAGGACTATGATAACTCTGATATCAGGCAGATGACCATGGTGCTTGAGGGGATGTGGCTCCATGTACTGCGGCAGTGTTCAGAAGAAGAGCTTGCCCGGCTGGAAAGACAGATTATTGCCGTCAGTGAAGAAGAACGCTCTAATATAGGTAGAAACCTCCATGATGATCTCGGCTCACATCTCGCCGGCGTAGAATTGCTCAGTAAGGCCCTGGAACAGCAACTTTCGGCAGAATCACCTGAACGATCTGAGCAGCTCGGGACCATTCGTGGGCTCATTAAGGATGCTGTTGAAAAGACCAGAAGACTCTCCCAGGGACTCTATCCGGTGCATGTTATTGAGTATGGCCTGGAGGCTGCAATTGAAGAACTTGTGGTTGAAGTCGAAACGATTTTTAAGGTGAATTTTGATTTTTCCTGGGAGGGGAAGGGGGAACTCCTTGGGAAAAACACTTCCACCCATTTACACTACATAATTCGGGAGGCGGTCTTTAATGCAGCACGGCATGGCAAACCGGCTAATATCGGGGTTTATGTTCAGGTGCAGGAAGGTAGTTTTTCCGTTAAGATTGTAGACGATGGTAAGGGGTTGGGTGCCATCCCTGCTGCGACAGGTTTGGGGTTTCACACAATGAAGTACAGAGCAAAGGCTATTGGTGCTGTTCTGGTTATTAGTTCAGATAAAAAAGGCGGTACACTGATTACAGTGACCGGTGAAGGTTCAGAATGAAATCACGGGTTATTATAGTTGACGATCATCCTATTTTTCGAATGGGTATGGGCGAGTTGTTGAATCAAGAGGATGATTTTTTTGTATGTGGTCTTGCTGAAGACATCGCCAGTGCCCGTAAGATAATCGATGAGGATGCACCAGATCTTGCTATTGTGGATATCACACTTGCAGGAGATAATGGTCTTGATCTGGTAAAGGAACTCACCCGAAAACGAAGTTCTTTACTTGTCCTGGTGCTTTCCATGCACGATGAGCAGGTGTGGGCCGAGCGTGCAATTCGTGCTGGTGCCCGTGGCTATATAATGAAAAAAGAGGCCAGTGAGAATGTCATCTCAGCACTTAGAAATATTAGAAACGGTAAAATTCATGTAAGTCATACCATCATGGAGAGGTTTCTGGACCGTCTGCAGATGCAGCCTGATACACCAGCCGCGCCCACGGTTGATCTCCTGACAGATAGAGAACTTGAGGTGTTTCGTCTTATAGGTTCAGGACTTTCCACAAGGGAGATTGCTGAGAGGATGAAGCTTGGTCTCAAGACAATTGGGACCTATAGAGACCGTGTAAAACAGAAGCTCGGAATTAAAAACGCAGCTGAATTATCCCGCCGTGCAGTTCTCTGGACGGAAAAAGAATTTTTCAAATCGAACACCCCCTAGCTTGTAGGGAAAACCCCTACAGGTCCAGTAAAAAACACCCTACAAAACAAAAGGTGCTGTGCTGATTTAATTTGGCTCAAGACTTTCCTATAATGACCTTCACTAACAGCTGTGATCTGTAGTTTGCTGTCTTGCTGTTGGATTATTTCTGCCCTGTGGGTACTGTAAGTGCCTGAAAATATACATTTGAAATGTTGGTGGCAGGGGCAAAACCTGCAACGAAGTGCAACAAAGGTTTAAAATTTATGGATAAGCTTTTTTCCACGTGTATGCTGGTACAGGAAGGTTCGGATGCGCCCGAACTCCTGATATCTGAAGTCAATCTCCGCCCCGGTAATGGTTTTTCTCCAGATCAGGGAAAATCCACGCTGCTTGCCGGGGGCTTTTCATCCATATCGCCTGAAAGCGGTTTTCCTCTGTCACCAACACTTTTTATCAATCACGCTCTTACGACCACTACTGCACAAGAACTTAAAACCATAGCAGAAGCTGAGCTCCATAGACAAAACAGCGTAAATTATCGCAGCTATACGGTTGATGTCGATACAAGACTGTGTGTTGTGAGCGATGACGTTACTCTTCTTCGAAATTTTCTTGATACCTACAGTGGTCTACTGGAAATTACCCCTCTGCTTACCAAAGGGTATGACCCTGATTTCCCAACAGTAACCAGCCTGGAGTTTGATAGCCGTAGTGATGGTTGTCAGTTGGAGTATCAGGTACGTTCTGCCGTCGATTTTGAAAAGTGTACCTACTGTGGGGCCTGCGGGATGAGCTGTCCGGAATCCTGTATCACTGAAAATTTATTTGTACATTATGATCAGTGCACCTTTTGCAAGGAGTGCGAAAAGGTTTGTGCTGCTGACGCAATTGATATCCATGGGGCGATCAACGAGGTTGCCGATTTTCCGGCTGTTCTGCTCCTCGGGAACATTGAGACAGAGCTACCTGCAAAGACCCAGTCAGTCTTTTTTGAGAAAGATCTCACAGCCTACTTTTCGCGCCTTTTCCCTTGCCAGATTGATGAAGTTATCACCAATAATAAAAGTATATGTCAGTACAGCGCAAAGCTTGGTCATGGTTGTGATCTCTGTGTTTCAAGCTGCGTTCATGGGGCTGTGTCCCAGGGCCCTCAAGGTGTTGTGATTGATGCTTTGCAGTGCGAAGAGTGCGGGGCCTGTGTGGCTGCCTGTCCTACTGGTGCCCTGCAGAATGAGCGTTTTAGTGATGCTGCCTTTGTGGAATATACTGCGGGGGTGGATCTTCCGACAGGTGGAACCCTAGTGCTTGGTGACGAAGAATCACTGCACAAGTTATGGTGGCACCAGCAGGGTTCTGTCTATGAGAACCTACTGTTTCTCGAATTTGACAATGTTGGCAGTCTTTCCCTTTTTCATTTTCTGCGCCTCTTGAGTCAGGGTGTTCGCAGGATAATAGTCCTTGATAAGATCGAGCCTGTTGCAGGAGCCGGACAGTATAAGAAGCAGCTTCAGTTTGCAACACTCCTTACTGAAAAACTCTACGGTGTGACTGATGCGATCGTAAGCTGTAGTGTGGCTGAGTTTTCCGGGGAAGCACAGAAGCAATCTGAGCCATTTTTTAGCCACACTGTAAGTGAAAAATCATTTGTTCATCGCAGACAGGCCCTGGCTGAAGCTTTGGCTGGTCTTTCTGCTGGAAGTGGTAAAGAGGTGCGTCTTGCACCCGAGGGTTATGTCCCTTTTGCTACAGTAAGCTGTAATACCGATCGTTGTACCCAGTGTATGGCCTGTCTCAATGATTGTCAGATAGGTGCTATGCAGGCAGATACCACTGAATTGAATCTTAATCACGTGGGTACACTCTGTGTTGGTTGTGGCCTGTGTGTTCGGGTTTGTCCAGAAAATGCACTTTCTATATCTCCTCATTTTACTTTAAACACTGATTTTTTTAGGGG
Source organism: Desulforhopalus glucosivorans (assembly GCF_054397165.1). Lineage (NCBI taxonomy): Bacteria > Pseudomonadati > Thermodesulfobacteriota > Desulfobulbia > Desulfobulbales > Desulfocapsaceae > Desulforhopalus > Desulforhopalus glucosivorans. The sequence continues at coordinate 3,202,363 of NZ_AP044854.1, read as the reverse complement.
TGTCACCCTGGCCCATGCCGAGCCAATGGCCTGTAAGAAATGCGGTAAGGTTTTTGGTACGAAAAAGGCCTACGACAGGGTTATGAAGATTCTTCAGGAGAAAGAGTCTGTGGATACGAGTCATTTTGAATACTGTGAAGACTGCAGGGTCGTTAAACTTTTTGAGGCGGAATAACTATGAATGAAATGAATGATACTGAGTTGGTCCGCATACGTTTGAGATTTATCGATCTCGTTAAGTCCTTTTTTGTGGAAGAGCCTGATTCTGAAAAAATGAGCAGATGGAGGGGAACCTTTTCTGCACTCTGTACAGAACAGATTAGTCCACGTTTTGATAGCGCTGTTCAGGAAATATCAAGGGCTTTGAATGAGAAGAATCTCGAGGATATACAGTCTGAGTACTACAACCTTTTCACTGATCCGTTTGAAGGTGCCAATATTGAGAGCAACGCCTCCTACTATTTTAATGGGCGAAGCTATAGCACCGCACTTGTTGAGTTTCGCGGTCTTATGGATGAGGCGGGTATTGTAAAAAAAGACGATATCTCAGAGCCGGAAGATTCACTTGTGGTGATGCTGGACACCTTTGCGTCCCTGGTCGAAGAGGAAAAGACTGATTCCGGAGCAAAAATAAAAGAACTGCAGGCAAGACTGCTCGGAGAGTTTTTGGAGCCGTTTGCTGAAAAATTTACAGCACAGCTCAAGGATAATAAGCAGTGCGATTTTTACTATCTCTGTTGCAGGGTCCTGGGAGGCTACCTTGATCTGGAGAAGAGCTTAGTGGCGTAGAAATTCATTCGATACGCCAATGAATTTCGTTATGCCAGTCATCTCGGTGTTCTGTCTCGAAATTCACTAAAGAACTTTAGCATTATGTCGTACAACCCGGGCAAATATCTCGTTTGCCGGGTTGAGTTGAATGTGCGGAGCATGGAAGGTGTAACATGAACCGCTTGGGTTGTATAACGAGATTAAAAGGAGGGTTGTATATGAAAAAGGAAGAGGGCAAGAGGCGATCATTCCTCAAGCACATCCTGGCAGGAACTGCAGCTGTCGTTGGAACTGCGGCCATTGTCAAACCCGTGAAGGCGAAGACTGTAACGGCGGTTGATCGTTCGGACGAAACGCTTTATCACGAGAGTGAGAGTTTTAAGAAATATTACAAAACTTTACGTTAAAAGTGTTCTTTCAATAGGAGAATAATCAATGGCCCGAAGTAAACTAAAGACTTCCTCTGGAGCTGGTGTATCAACCGGTCGCAGGGTGACTCTCAATCCAAAGGTCGCCAGGCGATCTTTTCTGAAGTTGTCGGCTGCAACTGCTGCGCTCACCGGTGTGGCGATGACCACTAAGATGACCACGAAGGCGCATGCTGCCGGCAAAACTGAACCGTATGCCGGTTCTAAAACTGTACGGACAATCTGTACCTACTGTGCGGTTGGTTGTGGTATTGAAGCCGAAGTACATAATGGTGTCTGGGTACGTCAGGAAATCGCATCTGATCATCCTGTATCCTACGGCGCACATTGCTGTAAGGGTGCTGGTGCCATCGATATGGTTACGAGCCCAAAACGTCTGAAGAACCCAATGAAAAAAGTGGGCGGTAAGTGGACCAATATCACCTGGGATCAGGCGATGAATGAGATTGGTGATAAGCTGCTTTCAATCCGTGAAAATGATGGACCTGACGCACTGCACTTCAACGGCAGCGCAAAAGTCTCCACAGAGATGGCGTATCAGCATAGAAAATTTGCTGCGTTCTGGGGGACGAACAACGTAGACCACCAGGCCCGAATCTGACACTCCGCAACGGTGGCAGGTGTCGCCAATACTTGGGGTTACGGAGCAATGACTAACAGCTTGAACGATATGAGACATGCCAAGAGTATGATCTTTATCGGTTCAAACGCACCGGAAGCACATCCGGTTTCCATGCAGCATGTTCTTCATGCCAAGGAAAAAAATAATGCACCAATTATCGTAGTCGATCCACGTCGTACTAAGCTTGCTGCAAAAGCGAGTGAGTATGTTCGTGTACGACCCGGTTCAGATGCCGCATTTATGATGGGTCTGGTCCATGTGATTGTAAAAAATGGTTGGGAAGACAAAGAGTTCATCAGAACTCGTGTTGCAGGTTTTGAGGAGATGGTAAAGGTTGCAGAGACCTACACTCCTGAAGAAGTAGAAAATATCACCGGTATTCCAGCTGAGCAGACTGTTCGTGTGGCCAAGACTCTTGCCATGAACCGTCCTACAAGTCTTACCTGGTGTATGGGTGGAACCCAGCACTCAATCGGTAGTTCCATTACCCGTAGTTTCTGTATCCTTCAGCTGGTACTCGGTAACATGGGTAAGTCAGGTGGTGGTACTAATATCTTCCGTGGCCATGACAATGTTCAGGGTTCAACAGATATGTGTATCCTCTCCCACAGTTTACCAGCCTACTATGGTCTCTCCGATGGCGCATGGAAGCACTGGTGCCGTGTATGGGGCGTAGATTATGAGTGGATGGTTGGACGCTTTAAAGAAAAAGATTGGATGAACAAGAAAGGATTCACCCTATCAAGATGGTATGAGGGTGTTCTCGGGAACGAGAAGATTCATCAGTATACTCCCATCAAGGCAGTATTTCAGTGGGGTTGTGGTGCGAACTCCAACTCTCAATATGCCAAGGTAAAAGAGGCGTATGACAAGCTTGATCTTCTTGTTGTTGTGGATCCATTCCCAACAATGACTGCTGCCGCTTGTGAGAGTGATAATATCTACCTGCTTCCAAGTGCAAGCCAGTATGAGACTTCCGGTAGTGTAACGTCCACTTCCCGTCAGATCCAGTGGCGTCATAAGGTTGTTGATCCTGTTCACAACTCAAAAGACGATTACCAGATCATGGAAATGCTGGTTAAAAAGTTGGGCTTTGCGGATGAGTTTTACAAGAACATCAAGGAAGTTCCTGAAGATATCACCCGTGAGCTTGGTGGTGGTTCCCTGACCATCGGATACAACGGTCAGACTCCTGAGCGTATCAAAAAGCACATGGAGAACTGGCATACTTTTGATATTGATGATCTCCAGGCAAAAGGTGGTCCATGTGATGGTGAGTATTATGGAATGCCTTGGCCATGTTGGACTGATGAACATCCGGGTACCCCAATTCTCTATGATGTCTCTAAACCGGTAGCCGAAGGTGGCCTGCCATTTAGAAACCGCTTTGGCGTAGAGAAAACCTACGACTCCTCTGGTCGAGTCGAAGATCAGCTTGCAGCTAAGGGCGTTTGTAATCCTGGTAGTGAAGTTCAGGGTGGTTATCCTGAGTTTAAGGATGTTGTACCAGGGACTAACTGGAAGACTGATTTGTCCCAGAAAACTCTAAAAGAAGCCATCGCTAAAGGTATGGCTCCATTTGGAAATGCCCGTGCACGTTGTGTTGTCTGGAACTTCCCTGATCAGGTGCCTGTCCACCGTGAGCCGCTGCATTCTCCGCGTCCTGATCTCGTTGCCAAATATCCAACATACAAGGATCAGGAAAATCACTACCGCGTTGATACTCGATTCGAAAGTGAACAGAATCCTGAGCTTGTTAAAGAATTCCCTTATGTTCTCACCACCGGTCGTATGGTTGAGCATATGGGTGCAGGCGCTGAGACCCGTTCTAATCAGTATCTGGCAGAACTCCAGCCGGAAATGTATGCTGAGGTGAATCCACGTCTTGCAAATAACCTTGGTATCAGAGATGGAGAGATGATTTGGATCTCCTCGCCTGAAGGCACCAAGATTAAGGTTAAGGCGTTCTTGACCGAGCGGGTTGACGATAAAACAATCTTCCTGCCGTATCACTTTGCAGGCATATTGCAGGGTAAATCCTATGTCGATAATTATCCAGAGGGTACCGCACCGTTTGTTTCCGGTGAGTCTGGAAATACGGTAACCAATTATGGATATGACATTATTACACAGATTCAGGCAACCAAAGATGGCCTGTGTAAGATAGCTAAGGCCTGATGAGGAGGATCTGAAATGGCAAGAGTTAAATTTTTATGTGATGTTGAGCGCTGCATTGATTGTAGTGGCTGTGTCGTCGCCTGTAAGGAAGGGAACCATGTGCCGGTAGGTGTAAACCGTCGGCGTGTAATCACCCTTGATCAAGGCAAACCTGGTGAGAAATCAATCTCTGTTTCCTGTATGCATTGTGCTGATGCACCATGTATCGCGGTCTGTCCGGTTGATGCAATTTATCAACGGGACGACGGGATTGTTCTTGTGAGCAAGAAAACCTGTATCGGTTGTGGTTATTGCTTTATGGCATGTCCATTTGGCGCACCACAGTTTCCTAAGGGTAACGTTTTTGGCGCACGGGGAGCAATGGACAAATGTACATTCTGTGCCGGTGGACCTGAAGAGAATTTCAGTAATGAAGAAAAACATCTCTATGGCCAGAACCGTATAGCGGAAGGCAAGGTACCTCTTTGTGCTGGAATGTGTGCAACTAAAGCACTTTTGGCAGGTGATGCGGATGTTGTAGCTGACGTGTATCGCGAACGTGTTTTCCAGCGTGGATCAGGTGTAAATGCCTGGGGCTGGAATAAGGCGTACAAAGAATAACTACAGACATTTGTCTTAATCAAAGGCTGGTCTTCTCTCTACCTGTTAAGGTAGGGGGAAGGCCTTGCTTTTACAGGAGCGTATCATGCAGAGATTAGTACATTCTGTGTTCCTGCTAACATTGTTTCTTGTGGCAGGAATAGCTACATCAGTGTCTGCCCAGGATGGTGGGGCTCTCGCTAATTATGCAGCGGGGTCGTCGGCTGATTATTACCACAACCTTATTGGTGTGGTAACGGGAAACTGGCAGGAATATGGTCAGTTATTTACCTTTTTACAAAGTGAGTGGTTCTGGAAGATTTTTCTGGTCATCATAACAGCGGTGCCAGTGGTTTTTGCTCTTCATTATCTGATCATTGGTGCAAAACATTTTGACCATGATGGACCACAAATTTACTTTTTTTCATTGTATGCACGAATAGTCCATTTTGTTGCAGCCATTAGTTTTTCACTATTGGTTATCACAGGACTTATGATAGTTTTTGGCAGTTTTCTTGGTGGTGGGACCTTGATACGCCTTGCAAGGTACACCCATCTTATTTCTGCCATTGTCTTCGCACTGCCATGTGTGTTGATGTTTCTTATGTGGCTTAAAGATATGCTGCCTCAGCTCCACGATATTAAATGGATGTTTATTGTGGGTGGGTATCTCAGCAAAAAGAAAGTACCTGTACCGGCTGCTAAATTTAATGCAGGTCAGAAGATGTATTTTTGGTTTGCAATTTTTGGTGGTGGTATCATGGCTTTCACCGGATATATCATTTGGGGAATGGGAGCATCCATTGAAACCGTTCGATTGCTGACCATTGTTCACAATGTACTTGGTATGGGTATTGTTGCATTTTACCTGACCCATGTGTACATGTCTGTTTTTGCTATTGCGGGCTCGCTTGACTCTATTAAAACTGGTTATAAGCCTAAGCATGAAGTGGATATTCTCCATAGTCTTCACAAGTATGAGCTATAATTTATGGCCATAGTTTTGGTGTAGTGTGAGAGGGGCTGATGATCGATCTGATTATCAGCCCCTTTCTTTTTATAACACTGTTGAAATCCACTGGTAGCAGATAAGCTGGGATACTGTTGATGAGAATTTACGCATAAGTTCTGCATGAGTTGAAAGTGGTATTATAGTGTTAGAACCGTTTCTCTAAGGTGAACTGCTCAAAATAAGATACTAAAAACTTAATGAACATGGGGTGATGATGAAAAATTTGATTTTCTGCTGTTTAGTCAGTGTTTGTTTTGCTTTTAACAGTCAGGCTTTCGCCGCTGAGAGTAAGGATGATTCAACTCTGCCTGAGTTGATGCTCGCTGCACCTGAAAACGCAACACACCGCACATATCTTGGTCTGACTAAGGGAGCAGGTGAGCAGTTTAAAATGAGCGATATCGATGCAGACATACTGGTGATAGAACTCTTTAGTATGTACTGCCCGTTTTGCCAGAAAGAGGCTCCTCTTGTTAACCAGTTATACCATCTCATGGAAGAGGGGGAGAATAGAGGGCTGAAAATTAAAATTATCGGTTTAGGAGCATCTAATTCACAGTTTGAAGTTGAACATTTTGCTTCAACCTATGATGTTAAATTTCCACTTTTTCCAGATAAGGATATGAGTATGTATAAGGCGTTGGGTGGAGAGGGAACACCAGGTTTTGTAGCATATAAATTAAAAGATTCAAACCCACCTGTAAACGTGATTAGAAATTCCGGCGGCTTTTACAGTGCTGAGGATTTTTTGTTGGATATGATCAAAAATAGTGGGTTGTAGGCTTTTTCAGGGGAGGGGAATCCATGAAATACATTGTGAGTTTACTACTGTGTCTGTCTGCTTTTTTCATGGGACAGAGCGTTTGTTTTGCTAAAAACGTCACACAGCTGGACTATATTTATGATCCTGGTGCACTTAAGCCAATTGATAGTGAGCTTAATGTCTCTGTTGGAGATCCAGCCCCTTCCTTTCGGCTTAAATCCATTGACGGTGAATGGATCAGTCTTGCCCAGTTTAAAAATAAAAAGAATGTTGTTCTTTCCTTTGTGCCTGCTGCCTGGACACCTGTTTGCTCAGATCAGTGGCCTGGTTATAATATTGCTGAGTCTATCTTTTCAAAATATGACACGGTTCTACTTGGGATAACTGTTGATAATATTCCAACTCTTCATGCATGGGTACAACAGATGGGACCGCTCTGGTTTAAGGTTCTTTCTGATTTTTGGCCCCATGGGGGAGTGGCTTCAGAATATGGGGTTTTGCGCTCGGATGGTACTGCTGAAAGAGCGTTGATTTTCATAGATAAAGAGGGAGTAGTCCGGGAAATAATTGTAACTGATATTAACGTGCGACCAGATCTTGAAAAGCTGGTTGCCGCCCTCGCAGCTCTTGCTGATATATAATACACTCCATAGTCCAGAATATCTGATTCTCTGAATAGATTGCGAAATTAGAATATAATCGTATATATATAGTCATAAAATTGTATTCGATATCCGAGCTGCTTACGAAAGTCCACTTTTTCAAAAGGCTCATCCATATGAAGTCTTCTCTTATTCAGGGGTGAATGATGTCCTCGATTGTTTCGTTTATTGGCTGGCACGATAGTGGTAAGACAACCCTCGTCTGTCAGGTGGTAACTGAGTTGAAAAATCTTGGCTACCGGGTTGCTGTCATCAAATCTTCCAGCGCTTCTGGAATTGCCTTTGATACAGAGGGCACTGATACCTTTAAACATAAGAAGGCTGGAGCCGACAGTGTAATGTTGGTGGCTCCAGACCAGATGATTCTTCAGACTGGTAAAAGCGATCTGTCCCTTCGTACGCTTGCCCACCGATATTTTCCCGATGTTGATATTGTGATAGGTGAGGGCTTTAAAAGGGCCCGAAAAATACCTAAGATCGAAGTATTTAGAAACAATGATCAGAAGTTACGGGATGAGGTCCATGGTGTCATTGCAGTGGCCACTAACATCGAAGGAGTTGCCGGTGATTATGTGTTCAGGCTCGACGAGGCAAGGGAAATTGCACTCTTTATCCAAAAACGATTTCTTACTAAAAAATATGGTGGGGAAAAAACTGCGCTACTGGTCAACGGAAATAAGATACCAATAAAAGAGTATATTCAAGAGGCGCTTGCTGGAACTATTGAAGGGTTCGTGAAGACCCTCAAGTGTAATGATAATTTGGAGGAAATTGAGGTTCGTATTCGCTTAGGCAAATTCGAGGATACGTCAGGAAAATAATTTCCTATAGGGAATATTGAAAAGAAAAGCCATACAATCGCTATGATTGTATGGCTTTTTCTGTTGAGTCGTTTCCAGCTCTTAAATTAGAAACGGGTTTCGAAATAAGGCAGGAGAACTTCTGGAATTTTGATGGTCCCATCTTCCTGCTGATAATTCTCGAGAATAGCGAGCAGGGTTCTGCCCACTGCAAGGCCGGATCCGTTTAATGTATGAACCAGTTTGGATTTCTTCTGTCCATCAGGGCGATATCTGATACTGCCACGTCGAGCCTGAAAATCAAGAAAGTTAGAGCAGGAAGATATCTCACGATAGGCGTTTTGGCCTGGCAACCAGACTTCAATGTCGTAGGTCTTAGATGAAGAAAAACCAAGGTCGCCGCTGCATAGATTAACTACACGGTAATGGAGGCCTAAGAGCTGGAGTACTGTCTCCGCTTCTGATAAAAGCTCTTCAAGGGCCTGCTCTGAGGTTTCGGGGGTAGTAAATTTTACGAGCTCTACCTTGTCAAACTGATGTTGTCTGATCAGCCCTCTCGTATCACGGCCATGGCTTCCCGCCTCGGATCTAAAGCATGGGGTGTATGCGGTGTACTTAATGGGTAGATCTTTTTCAGCGATGGTTTCATCCCGGTGAATATTAGTTACAGGGACTTCAGCGGTGGGGATAAGATACAGATCCCAATCTTTAATTTTGAAGAGATCTTCCTCAAATTTTGGCAGTTGGCCCGTTGCTGTCATGGAGGCAGAGTTGACAAGAAAGGGTGGCAACACTTCAGTATACCCATGCTTTTGGGTATGGAGATCGAGAAAGAAGTTGATCAGAGCGCGTTCAAGCTTTGATGCAAAACCCTTTAAGAGTGCAAACCGTGCTCCTGCAATGTTGGCTGCAGTTTCAAAATCGATAATATCCTGATCAGTTCCGATTTCCCAGTGAGGCTTTGGGGTAAAAGAGTAGGATGGTTTTTCACCCCAGGTTCGTATTTCTATGTTGTCTGTATCATCCTGGCCAACAGGTACACTGTCGTCACAAAGATTAGGAATAGACATAACAATCTTTTTCAGATCTTCTTCAATCTCGCCCAGGATTACATCTTTTTCTTTAATACGCTGACTTGTCTCTCGCATTTCAATGATGAGCGGATCAGCTTCTTTCTTCTGATCATCGGTACCTTTTTTTAGCTCAGCAATTTGACCAGAAACTCTGTTTCTTTCAGCTTTGAGCGTTTCTACCTCGGATAGCAGGGCCAACCTTTTTTTATCGGTGGTGGCAAAGTTGTCGACGAGTGAAGTGTCCATTCCTCTTTTGACACATTTGTCTTTTACTAGTTCGAGATTTTCGCGTATAAATCGTAATTCGAGCATATCGTTTTGTCTGGTTGATTTTGAATAAGTCTACTTTAAGTTCAGTTACTTGAGCTATGGTCAGATTTTGAGAATCAGGGATAATTTCTGTACCGTGCTGCACTTTTCAAGTTGGAAATTGTTCACAAACAGAGCTTGGTATTAGAAAAACTCATGTTTAGCATGGCTGAAGGGTGAAATCAACCTCTATCAAATTGCAATTTTAACATCCTTCTGATACGTTAGCCTTCTGATGTGTAACCGTCCAATCTTATCTGTCCCAAGAGAGACGTAACAAATTACCCGGAACACCCTTATCTTTCCATGGCCGCACACGAAAAAATTATTTCATTTGTAGGGGAATTACGAAAATCGATTCGTAATCTGGCCTTAGTCCTTGCCTGCCTGACTCTGGCTGTGTTCTTTCTCTCGCCACAGCTTCTTCATTTTGTACAACAGCATCTTGCAGATAAATTATATTTCTTTTCTGTGGCTGGACCTTTTCTGGCCCATGTAAAATTATCACTGTTTGCCTCGGTCTATCTTATCATGCCGTGGTTTATGACCGTTTTGTGGCGGGCCATGGGTAAACCGTTTGGGCTTGACGGGGGACAACTGTTTTTCTTTATTTTCTTTACCTGCCTATTGTTTTATGCGGGAACTGTCTTCTGTTATTATATTACACTTCCCTTTGGAATAAAATTTCTCCTCGGCTTCGGTTCAGAGGAGCTGAGAGCAGTTATATCGGTCGGTAAGTTTGTTAATTTTGTTACAATTTTTATACTCGCCTTTGGAACGATCTTTGAGTTACCTATTTTCATGGTCTTTTCAGCAAAGGTGGGTGTTTTTTCAAGGGAGTTTTTTGAAAAGAACAGGCGATATGCAGTACTCCTCATCGCAATTTTATCGGCACTTTTGACTCCAACCCCGGATATTGTAAATATGTTGCTTATGGGTGGCCCCTTATACCTTCTCTATGAATCTGGTATAGTCATACTGAAGGTGCTTCGTTTTGAGCCAACGAAGGATACTCAGAATATAGAACAGTAAGACGTTTGAGCCTTTTGCTAATGGTTTATGTGTGCTACCCCGATAAACGGGATAAGTGCCACGAAGGTCTCACTCCATTCACTATCCGGCGATAAGACTAACCTTAGGATTTCAAAAACAATTCCTGAGTTTCTCGGAGTCTACGCTACCTGTTTTTTATGACAGGTTTTTAGGAGTAAGGCACTAATCAATTTCGATGGTTATTATCCCGTGACTCTTAAAAAGGGCCGCAGTAACACCGATATTTCCTGTTACTCCGCATGAGGGGCTACGAGATTTTAGTATAGCTTTATCAATATGCTGTAGTTGAGCTATTTGTAGAGCCTGTTTTGCTCCTAGAATAAACTGTGCTGTGACATCGGTCCCGCTTTTGGTGGTAACTTGTGCAGTGCCTTGGAGTACATCCTTCCCATCTCCACCAGTAAGTTCAGCGGCTTCCCGGGGAGTTGACAGGCCTCCAAGTTGTTCGGGACAAATAGGAATAAATATGGTGCCAGAAGGTTCCGATAGCGCTTCAGGGTACTGTTTGATTTTACCGTCATAACGGGTGCAGAGACCAAGCAGGCAGCTGCTGATTAAACAAATAGGTTGTGTTGTAGACATAGTTGAAAATATTATGGCAAATAGAAATAAGAGACCAAGACCGTCCCATAAATCGGCTGAACAGGAGAAGGCACGGGTAAAAAAAATCGTGTTTCTCATTGTGTGCGGTGCACTACTCTGGATTTTTTTTGCTCCAGGTCTTGGAATCGTCTCTTATATGAGCAAAAAATCAGAGTTGAAACGGATTCAGGCCCAAACAATTTCTTTGCAGAAGGCCAACATGGAGCTGCAGGCAGAAATTGACAGACTGCTGACTGACCCTGATTATCTGGAACAGCTTGCACGTGAAAAGTATAACCTGTTGAAGCCTAATGAGAAGGTATACGATTTTACCAGAAAATCTAAACACTCTAAAAAAGATAAAGAAGAGTAACCAAAGCAAAAGGGCCAAAAAATATTTGGCCCCTAGCTGAAATCATACGTGTTAGCCGGCTCACCCGGAGCCGGTATCTTACGAAGCTCAGGAAAATCCCGAATTGCCACCACAGCCAGCAGGCGTAAGGGAGACAGGTGAACCTGCAGAAATGAGCTTTGTTACATTTTCACTACCACACTTTGTACACACTACTTTTTTGTTGTCTTTAGCTGAGGTGCTCAATATTTCGAACACCTCGTTGCAATCATTACATTTGTACTCGTAAATCGGCATATCCATCTACTCCAATTCCATTAATACACCTCAGAAAAGAGAGGTCCTGTAAGCGCTGTAACCACTACGATAGTAGGTTGGTAAATATGCTGCACTCTTTACATATTTCCAGCTTGTCTTTTTGAGTGGTATCAAGAGTGCATTCGCATAGAGTTCCACTCAGGAACCAACACAGATGCCCGCTTTGAAACTCCCAGGCAGGACATTGATCTTTTATATTGCAGGTCTTCTGCTCCCAACATGGTTTGAGGCTGGCTTTACGTCCGCGTTGATTGATGAGCAAAAAGTATAAATGTCGTTCTATATGAGTGGGGATTGTGCGCCATCCTTGTTCGTAACTATGGATGGTTTTTAGAGACATCCCGAGGAGTTGGGCGAGTTGTTTTTGAGTCTTTTCAAGTTTTTTTCTTGCAAGACTAAATTCTTCTTTTGTCAAAGTGATACCCCGCTTTGTTATTTTAAATGCTATTTGGTGCCTTACTTCAGAAATTTTGTCATAAAAGATAGGTAGCCCAGATTCCGAGAAAACTGTAGATGGGTTTGAAATTTGACACTTAAACCAATCATAATCGTACTTAACCCAGCTTTATTCCCATTTGCCGAGATGAGATAACAGCAATAATCTTCTATAGAGCATAAATAATCATAGGTTCAATAATTACCAAAAAATGTATAAAATGGCTTTGATTTTCCCTTTTTTTTCAAGAAATTATTGTCCTCTTTTACGTTGATTGGTAATTATAGTTACTTTTAGACGAATGAAAATAATCATCTACTATATTTTGAGGTTTCCCCCGGTGGGAATTGAGGCTATGAAAATCCAATTGAATGTGCTGCTTATACTTGGTCTGTGTGGTCTATTTCTTGGTGGATGTGCTGCTTATATCGTCCCTGAAGTAGGGTCCGTTGCGAGTGAAGAGAGTCGCATTGTCTATAAGGGAACTGACAATGAGGAAGGTTTGCTTGATAATAAAGACCTTAAAGTGAAGTACACTCTGTCAGGAAGTGATGTTGAAACACGGTTTAAAGGAGAGTTGGAGTTTGACAGGAGTCTCACTGATTCGTTTCCCATAATGTTGAAATTTTTTCTTAAGTTAAACTGGTTGGATGCGGAAGGAGTTGTGTTACAAACGGTGGATGTTAGTCCTTTTTTTAGTTATCGCACTTTTGCTCCTAATAAACTGAAAATTGACAAGACTATACCGGTAGCCCCTGGAAGTGTAGCTTACTGCTTTAACTATTTCGGTGTATTCCAGGGTGAAAAACCTGATGTTAGTGAAGAGTGGGATATCTTTTTGTTTCCTTTTACAGCTCAATGATGATGTGTAAGAGATGTCATATATGCTCTGTCCTGACTCTGTTGAGGTGCATATATGGGGGATAAAAACCTCGATTTTTACGCAGGTCTCGAGTCACTTTTACGATATCACGACGAGATTGGGCTAGGCCCGGTTGTCATAAATGATGATATTCGTGACTTTCTGAGTAGTAGACCTCCGGTGCCTGCTTCTGTGCTTGGGACAACAGAAATAACGAGGAGTGCAACTGCAAAGCCTGTTGTAAAAGAACAAACACCTGTTCTTCAGAGTACATCAGAGGATTTGTCATATACCTTAGGTGATATAGAAAAAGAAGTAGCTTGCTGTAGTGCGTGTGATTTACATGAAAAGAGAGTGTATCCCGTCGCGGGGCGTGGTACTCAGCCGGTTCGACTTATGATTGTCGGCGATTGGTTGTCCCTTTCAGGCTCGGGGCCCGCGAACGAAAATCTTCTCTTTGGGCTCCAGCAGGATCAGATGCTGTTTCGGATGTTAGATGCAATGAAGGTCCCAGCGGAACAGGTATTTATAACCAACGTAATAAAATGTGCGGTATCTGAACAGAAACCGCCCCAGGCAAAGCATGTTCAGGCATGTGTCAGCTATCTGAAACGACAGATCCTACTACTTCGACCTGAGTTTATTTGCACAATGGGTATGGTTGCAGCAAGGGCTGTTCTTGAGCGTTCAGTGTCGTTGTCACGACTGCGTGGTAAACTCCATGATTATTCCCTCGGAGGCAATGAAAAAACATCTGTTCTTACAACCTATCACCCCAGTTATCTCTTACAAAATCCTGAAATGAAACGCGCAACCTGGGATGATTTGCAATTTCTCGCTCATAAAATGGGTGTATTGTAACTGGTTTCTGATATGAAAGTACTCTCTTCCATTCAATGTTCATAGCATGGAGCAACTTAGGGGTGACATGATCCAAAGAAGAACAGGAATAGTATTAACTGAGTAAGGCATGAAGGAATGTGATACTGCCAGGGCTAACCTTCAAGGCCAGATTACATAATACTGCCATGTCATCCTTTCCTGTACCTTTCAAAAATGAAGCAAAGTGAGCATGATTAGAAACAATCAATGGCTGATCTTTTGTAGAGGTCTGACAGGAAAAATGCCAAACTTATTTTTTAAGTAAATAGCCTGTAACAAAAAGAAACAGCCAACTACCATGAAACCGATCGGGCCAATAACGTAATACAACAAGTTATTTGCAATCGCGCTTTGACCTTCTTTTCTTTTATATATGATACTTAACGACTCTCCTTTCTGAGGCTTGGTGAACCAATGAGTTTTCGCTTTGCTTCTGAACTCATGTGTTTTACCTAAACCATCCTCGTATCGAATGAGAGGTCTGCCGCCAAGAACCGTAGTGGTAGCTGGATGCTCAATTATTCCAGACGTCTCAACGCCCATCAATCGAAAGTCTACGTAATAGTAAAGTTTGCTACAACCCGTGATTATCAGCATGACGCCCACGAGAAGGAAAAATACTCGTAGAATGGCCGAGTTCTTATTCAGTGGTGCGAAGGTAAAGGTTTTGTTCTTCATACTATTCTCCCTGTGTTAGAGGAATAAAATATCTGATATTATTACCACAATTTCATGGGTTGATAATTTCGTAAGGGGAAGCCTCCCATTCCAGGATTTGAGTTTGTATTTCTTCATCAAGATCCTCAAACTTACCCTTTTTAAGGACATTTTCCTGAAAGGTAGCCCACCAATTAACCAATTCAACCGGCCCCATCCGTTCTCTTGCTTTCATCATTGCTGTCGTTTTTAAACGATCTATCCTTTGCTGCAAATCCGTCTGAACCCATTTTATAAAAAGCTCTTGCTGTTCCTGGCTACCTGGATCAGTAACAACGCAAGTGGCCATTTTCCAATTGTCATAACTCATGATCCCAGCACCCCATTCTTTTATTATCATAACCGGCTGGCCATGTTTTGATGTTAAATGCTCTGTTGTAAGTTTCGCGGTCAAGTTGACTAATTCACCGGTAGAAAAATCTCTTGCCGTAATCTTCATTTCCTCCTTTAGCTGTTGATGCTGGACAGCCCACATAAGCACGGCATCAAAGACTTTTGGCTTGTGTTTGTACCAGTTGTTAAGAGTCTGCACGCTCTCACCGATTATCTCAGACAGTTCAACCAGGCTTTTTAGGCCCTCGGCCTTGCATTTTTCAGACGGTTTCATTACGAATTGCTCCACACCTTTAGTTTTGTAGTTATGGGTGAAGTTTACTAAAATAATTTTAGTTAGTCAAGGGTTGTGTATTGTTTGATGCAGACATTACTAAAATAATTTTAGTAATTCTCATTGAGAGTGTTGCTAGGAACAGCTTTGTTGAGTGTGTGAGGATCTTCTATAGTGAGTGAAACGATCAAAAACAAGAAAAGAACGCTACGATATTTTTAGGAACCGAACAAGATAACTATTTCTAATCTAACTT
The DNA here is from genome assembly GCF_054397165.1 of Desulforhopalus glucosivorans. Classification (NCBI taxonomy): domain Bacteria; kingdom Pseudomonadati; phylum Thermodesulfobacteriota; class Desulfobulbia; order Desulfobulbales; family Desulfocapsaceae; genus Desulforhopalus; species Desulforhopalus glucosivorans. The sequence goes on along the minus strand of NZ_AP044854.1, from coordinate 3,187,101 downwards.
AATAATAGTTGAACTTGCCCAACTGCATCTTTCCAATAATCAACTGGGTCGCAATTGTAGACTATTCTTGTATCTCTTCCGGAAAGGAGAGGATAGGAAATGATTACCGACCAGAGACTCAAAATCGGCGATGTACAGGAACAAGGTCAAGCATGAGCATGGAACCAAATCTGGTACTTTCAATCTGGCAATGTTAACTGCAAACTCTGTTAATGAAATCGTTTTAAACAACAAAAAAACAGCTGTGCTTCAACATCACAGAGGTAGATGTTCTTTGGCATTGTCTATCATGAAGTTGCTCCATTTCTGAACATTCCATACAAATAAGCAGATCTACTTTCAGGAGAACAAGCTTATAGTATCAATTCCACTGTTTCAATTCATAACAGCAGCTGATATAATGAGAGGTGTTAATGTAGGAAGGGTGCCACAAAAGTGGCAAGCTAAGCTACACCACTCTCCGTCTCTTGTTCTAATATTGTCGACAAACAGTGTCGTAAGGACCTGTTAACATATATCATTCAAAGGGAGGACTGTATGAGAACGAAACTGCTTCTGTTTACTCTGTCAATTTTCTGTATTTTTACATTATCTACAGCACTGGCAGATGATTATGTAGGCTCAGAAAAGTGTTTTGAATGTCATGCTGAACAGTTTAATAAATGGCAGGCTTCAGGGCATCCATGGAAACTTCGCAAAGTCGAAAAAGCAAGGTACGCAAAGTTACCTCTGCCGCCAGGATACAGCTGGGATGATATCTCTTACGTTATTGGAGGAGCGGTCAAAAAGGCCCGGTTTATCGACAAGGAAGGATACATAATTACATCAGCCAAAGATGGCTCTGAAGCAAAGACTCAGTACAACCTGGAAGATGGGAGTTGGTCATTCTACCATAAAGGAGAGAAGAAACCTTATAAGTGCGGTCCCTGCCATATGACTGCATATTCAAAGGAAGGGAATCAAGACAATATGCCGGGAATGATCGGCACATGGGCGGAAGATGGAATCACTTGTGAGGAATGCCATGGTCCCGGAATGGAGCATCTCCGGAATCCCGTTAAAGAGACTATAAACAAAGTCACTGAGGTAGATTTATGCGGTAAGTGCCACCAACGAGGTGGTACCGGGCCAGAACCTCCAGCAAAGGGCGGGTTTATTCGTCATCATGAGCAGATTAATGAATTGAAAGCAGGTGCTCATGGAGACCTCTCTTGTGTAGAATGTCATAATCCCCATGAGCGTGCTATTCTCGTTAAAAAGAACCTCTGTGCTGATTGCCATGAGGACATCTCTGTAAACTATGCTAAGACGTTACACGGCAAGCAGGGTACTGAATGTATTGAGTGTCATATGCCAAAGGCCAGCAAGTCGGCAATAAGTGTTGCCAGCTATACTGGCGATGTACGTACACACATTGTAAAGATTAATACGGCAGCTGACGCCAACATGTTCAAAGAAGTTGAGAAAAATGGGAAAAAAGCAACGTATGCAAAGGGTTTTGTCACTGTGGAATATACCTGCCTAAGCTGTCATAGCAGTAGAGACAAAGCATGGGCATCTAAGTATGCTACTAATTTCCACGACAACAAATAGTATTCTATCTGGTTACTAGCAACATACAAACAACCGCAACGTTTTTGCGGTTGTTTGTAATGGATTATGCAGAAAAAGATGATTCCAGAACATTGACTATCGTAGCTTGCCTGATCAGATCACAACAGCAATGTCAACGCCTCTAATTTGATTTTTTCCTGTAAATAAAAGCAACAAAATACCTGGAAAACCTAAAACCAAACAAGCATTCCAAGATCAGGCCTTGTCCATGAGCACCGAAACATGATGGTATTTTGGGATAGAATCAAGGTGCCAGAGAAGTTGCGGATAAACCCGACAATTTTATTCTCGAGGTTAGCCTTGGCTAAGGTCAACCATTTAAGAAATCCTGCAACTTAGGATTCTTCCTGTTCTTCTTTGGATCGCCTCAATGAGTGAGCGTCGATGTCGCCAGGCATGAGGGAAGACAGTACCCCAGAAACAGCCAATAAGGGATATATTTAAAACGATAGTATTGTTAGAGATCAAGGCACAGGAAATTTAATTACGATAAGACCACGCCGTCCAAGTTCACGCAAAAAAGTTGTCACTGAAACCTCAGCTTCTTGAAGGGTTAATCCAGCAGGTGGAGCTATTTTTTTGATAATGGTTTTTACATCTGTTTCTCCATCAAGCATCAGCCAAACCCTGCTGCCAATGTTGTCTAGTTGAAGTTTCTTTGTGAGTCTCTGCTCCTCGCCCTTGTTAAACTTTTTAGCGATACTGATAAAAAATGGTTTGATGGCAAGCGGGTACTCGATAATCACCTTGTGAGCCTCATCTTCATCCCAGCTAATTGAAGGCACACGTGCGGGAACACAGGCGAGGGATTCTGTACGGGTTACCTTTGGCTCTTCTGGGGGAACTGTAGTTTTACGTCTAAACAATCTTAAAAGTTTCATAACAGTAATTCACATCGTCTTCAGAAATTGGGCGAGTGGAAGAGATTAAACAAGCGAGAAGCCTGTCATGTTTGACTACTTGCCATATTCTAGCTTCTATAAAGGGTTTCTCTTTTCGCATTCTAAGTAATATTTGTTTGCCCAGGCTCGGACAACGTGAGGCGTGGCAGCTGATATTATCTGAAGACAATTCTGTCTGCAATTCTCGCGTGCCTGCTAGGGTGAGTAAGGTGCTTTGAAGAGATTCTTCTGCAAGTCGTGTTGCGGCCTGACCTAATCTGCATATTTGCAGGGTGTAGTTATTTGCTTTAAAGGATAAGCGACTGAGCCCAGCCTTAAAGGTATAGTCCGTGAGCTGTACCTCTAATGGCGTCTGAATAGAAAAGTCCTGAATCTGCCATAGTGTCTGTTTAAAACCATGGCAGCATATGGAGCTGAGGGTTTGAGATATTTTTGTCAGCGCAGTGGTTGTTGTGCTGAGTAGTTGAAAAATAACAACGGTGTTACACTGACTGCAGTAACATACGCCACCACTTTCCATTGGGCCTTTTCCACGGAAGTAGCGAACGTGGGTGTAGGTGTCGTTTAGAGGCAGCATTTCTGCCGGAAGAGCAGTCTCTTTGCTTGTGAGACCAAGGTTGTTCCACCATTCTGCACTTTTTTTAGACCAGTTTTTATCGGTTAATGGACCAATTGTCTTCCAGCGAATCTGGAGAACGGGCTCAAAGTCCTCTTCAAACACCAGATGTTCTGGTTCTGAAACAATTACCTCCCAATTCTGGGGAGATTGCAGACGCAAGCCATTCCAGCCGATCGCAATAGTATGTTTGGTGAGTGAATCAATCACTTTTGTGGGGCGGGAATAAGATGGGACCAGTCGCTCTTTTTGAGTTCTTCAAGGCGACCAGTATCAAAACCTTCCCTACTTTCTTCACACATATCCATAAAGCATCGACGTTCATCTGCGATTTTGTCTGGGTAGGATAGTTTGATCATATTACCAATGGTTTCATTGGAATCTTTACTATTATACTGCAATTTGAGCGTGACTCTATCATCATTTTTGTCAGTGAAATGCCATTTCCAGATATACTTTAGACCAAATGAGTCTCCACTCCAGGTATCAGGATCTCCATAGGTAGATTTTATCTTTTTGAGCAATTTGTTGTAAAACTTTTTACTCTTATCCTCATACTTCATATCAATTTTAAGGATAACATCTTGATTAAGGCAGATGCCATAGGAAATAACACCTTTTCTAAAGCCGTGCCAGTCAGTTACCACCACTTCCTTCATGAAGTTTGAATCAATTATCTCAGGATACGCTGTCACATTACTTCCAAGGCTGATCCCTGCGATGGAGATGGGAACCTGAGCATCTTTTGCATAGGTAACAGTGCAGCAGATAATCAAAAGAGAAAGTACTGTTAGGGTGGGTAGTAGTTTATTCATCTATCATCTCATTATCATATAACTAACCCCGATAAACGGGATACGTACCTTGTGAATTACCAGAAACAATGAATGTACCTCAACTCAGTTTCTCGGAGTCTACTCTACCTGTTTTTTATGACAGGTTTTCCTGAGTAAGGTACTAACTAAGGTTCATTTTTATCTAGTAGAAATAATGGTGGTTGTAAAGCGCGGTGTCAAGTAAGGACACATTCGGATTATGTGATGCTGTCTGTGGTAAGCCCAAAATATTAGTAGGCCATATGACCAAGAGATTTCATAATAAGAGCAAAACCCATGGCGAACATGCCGCTCAACCCCATACCGCAGGAAAATCCGGCAAGCAGAACCGGAGCATATTGTCGCCACATCGGTCCAAATTTCTTCAAGAAATAATACCTTCCTAAGAGTGCACCGGCTACCTCAAGAACCAGACCATGGGGAGTGGATTGACCAAGGCCTCGTACGACACCATAAATAAGGAGTACGGGAAGGCCAAAGAGTGAGAGCACCATATACATGACCAGTCCAAACCCAAGTCCTGAAAAGACAGTTGTACCGTTGAGTGCCTGATAGAACATTGAATTACCCTCAAGGGTCGAGGTCTGCATAAGCAGGGTGTTTAAGGCTTGAAGGTGCCAGAGTTCCTGGGCAAAGGGGTAATTTGCAGAAGGTATGGGGGCAAGGCGCCAGATAAACTGTGAAAAGATCAGGCTTGCGACCATAACAATAGGAAAGACGAGAAGCTCTGCCTTGATAATTCCACGAAGGGATGTGCCGGTCAGTTCAATCTGTCTAAACTGTACTGTTGCTTCCCCGTAGTTATGAATAGGGATTGGGGCATACCATATTTCAATGCCCTGATAACCAAAGAATCTCGCTCCTGCAATAAAACTTGCTTCTCTTACCAGAGGCAGACTCACAAACTGGCCGGCAATTCCTTCCATACGGGCGGTAATGTAGGAAATAATCGGAGTATAAATGAAGCCGTAACCAAGGAAAAAGACCCATGGAAAGGATGGCACCAGCCAGACACAGAGTCCAACATAGGCAAGGGTTGAGAAAAAATAGATGGCAATTGCAATCCAGAAATTGAAATCGCCACGTCCAGGAGGTGGGTTAAAGAGATCGTGGAGTGTTCCTCTGTTGGAATCCTTTTCGCGAAATGATCGTACCACTGACCAGATACCAATGACACCGATGGCAAGGCCTAAGCCAATACCAAAGCTCATATAAAAATCAAAATTATTGGCAAAGACAGTATCCACAGTAGCCATTCCAGGATGCCACCTGTTCAGGATTCCTGCCGAATAGAGTATTGGGTTGAGTATTATGGTTATGATAAGACCAATAAGGCCGCCTATTACCGCCCAAAATGGGAGGACCATCCCGATAAATAGAAGTCCAAGATCAAGTTGAAGACCTGTCGCTACTGCAGGAAGAACGTTTTCGGTATATCTGGTCAGTTCAATCCAGGGGATGGGGATAAGACGGATCTGTTCTGTGAAAATGAGCCCTGAAATGATTGGAAGGAGCACATAGATAAAGCCAAAGGCAAGGCCAATAACCCCACCTATTGCAAAGACCCTCCATTTCCAACTCTCTTTTTTCTCCTCAGCGGATTCGGCCAGAGCCATGGTACCAAGGGCTGCAACAGGGGCCATTGGGAACGGAAGTTTTTCTACATCAGACGTAATACGGTAAAGCGCATAGCCAAGACCAAAGTGATCGATACGTTGTATGATCTGGGAGCCTACAAGCAGCAAAATCGGGATAAGCCAGTCCCTGTGAAAAAATGTTCGCTCCACCATGGACATTGAGTCTGGCCCAGGGGCAATCCAGGTGGGAATAAACTCTGTTACTCCAAGCATTCTTGCGGCGTCTGATTGCACAAGATACTGGTTCCATAGCAGGCCCGAAAAGGGTGAAGCGAGGGCTGCGCCTGCCATATAGTAGAGTAAAAATATTTCCTGTTGTTTAAGATCTGAATGGGCCCGTTTGGCGATTTCTGCAAAAAGTATGATGGTAACCCAGCGTGCAGCAGGGCCAATGCCCTGACCGATCACAAGCTGCAGGTACATGGATCCCGGCATCATCAGAAAGCCGATAAAGATGGCTCCGATAATAGTCTTCCAGTCAAACCCCTCCTCAAAATTCTTTGGGGGAGGTAGAAGATCCCGGTATTCTTTTAGTTCTTTGTCGTCATACATATGTATACCGCCTGGCAATAGTTTTACTACTGCCTATAACTTTCTGTCCCAAGTTTCTCATACGTTCGTTTTTGTACATAAGATGTTGAAAGTACCTTGATTACAGTGAAATTGAGACAATACTATTGAAACGTTTCTAGTCAGGTAAGACCTGATAACTTACATCGGTAAATAGGCCAACTATGGCCCAGCCACCACCCATGAGAAAATCTCCAATGATAAGACCAATAAAGAAGAATTGGAGTTTTCTGAAAAGACCAACGCCACCATAGCGCATGCAAAGGGTGTTGCAGGCCCAGCCAATAAAAAAGCTCACCCAGAGAATTCTCATGGCAGAACTGTATGCTGTGAGGTAACCGATGGGATGGATGGGCCACCAGTAGAGCCGGTGGTAACAGGTAACCAGTATAAGCATTAACAGTGCACCGATGATAGCAAAGATAAAAACCCAGCTCCCCGTTACCGTTTCTGTTGCTATAAGTTTATAGATGTTTTCATACACCGTGGTTGTGGTCTGGGTGGCCCAGTCAAGCTGCAGTTCTCGTATACCATAACGGTAGCAGAGCGCCATCATACTGAGAATCGATGCTGTCATTGAGGCTACGATGGTGAGCGCAAGACCTGAAAAAAGAAGGATTGAAGGATGACGGTTCTGGTGGAGATGTCGACCATGTAAAAGTGAAGGCATGAGGGATTCACGCAGATCAACAAAGAGAACCTTCTGGCTGATTCCAGCAAGTACTCCACTAGCACCGGCAAGAATTTTTGCTCCAAAAAGAGCAATGATTCCATCGGTGGGAGCGGCAGTTAAGGTAAAGTATGCAAGACCACCCTGGCAGATTATTCTGGTTGCCACAAGCATGATCATAAAAAACGCACCTACAACCATAAATGCAGTGGGGATGGTCATTCCGAGCTGCACATACCAGCTGATGAGCAGACCAAATCCGATGACTGCTCCCCAGAAAGAAATACGGACGTCAAACCATTCAGAACGATCCGGGGCTGGTGATTTCAAGAAAAATGATTGTTTACAAACATCAAGCAGGTGCAGGCGAGCGAGCCAGACAAGGAAAAGAAAGAACACCCCGTAGGCACCAATCATTTGCATCTCTTCAGGCCGCGCAAGCGTTGGACCAAAGGTGACCCCAAGTTCTGAGCTAGGAATTGAGTAGCCAAGAAGGCCGAGTATCCCATAAAAGAGGCAGCCCGCAAGAAAGAAGGCCCAGAAAGAAAAGGATATCTGTCTTGAGGTGAGAAAGGCAAAGCCGATGAAGGAGGGGTAGAGGTAAATCTTTAATTTACTAAATCCTGTGAGAAGACCGGTATCCGAGAAATATGGACCAGCTAGAAAGAGAGTCGGAATCGATGGAACGGATGGGTAGTAAAGGTTCAGTCCATTTACAAGATGTATAAAGATAGGAATAGAAAGCCCGGTGAGCAAAAAACGATTAAGGAAAAACTCCCCGGTTTTCCCGTCACTTACCGCATTACTGAGCATCTCTGGAACTTTTAACAAAGGGAAATTCATTCTTTCGTTGTGGATCCATTGACGTGAAAGAATGTTGATAAGAAAAAGCATAACCAGATATGAGACCAGGATAAACCCGCCCCAGAGGCTAAGGGGTTTAACCCAGGATTCCCATGGAATGGCAGTTATCACCTCAAGCCAGCCCATATCACGACCTGCAGGCAAACCATTATAGAGCATTTCAATGGCAGTATGGTTTGTCGGGGTCAAAGATGGTGGTATAAGCGGGTGCAGCACCTCATCCCAGCGATTTCCAGGAGTTGCAAATTGTACAGGAACTGTGAGGTTAATGAGAAATGTTCTGGCAAAACCGGTGTAGGCAATACCCGAACCGATAACCATTTCAATCCATACGATAAGAAGTTCAGGACCGTTTAAGAGTAGAGGTGATGTAAAGATTCTGCAGATGATTGTGACCAGAACTGCAAGAAGCAGAAATATAAAAAACGGGGCGAGGGGGAAGTGCCCTCCACCAAGAGGGGTCGCTCTCAGGTATATGTTATTATATGGGGTGAGCAGGCAGATTGCCACGGCAAAGAGCATGCCTACAATAGGTGCTCTCCATCTGATTGTCCTTGAGTTGTTTGTGAATTCGCTCGTTGTCATCAGGCTACCTCTGCAGGTGGTTGAGTTGGAAGAGGTGAGCCGTTGTCATCGGGTGTGTGCATTATTTTTTTAAATGATTGCTGTAATTCTCGGTGTGCTTCATCATCAAGAGATCTCCATATAAGGAGTTGTTTCCTGAATTCATGCAAGAAAGAGGTGTTAATTCTCTGCCAAATACCTGACTCCCCGGATTGGCGTTGTAGAGTGATCTTTATCTCAAGAAAATCCTCACCCTCCGTTGCCGGACAAAACTGAATATCTGCCGTCTGCATTATTCCAAAATCAAACGGAGCGAGCCATATGTTGGCACGGATGTGGAGACATTTCAGGTCATTCGGGTTGTCTGAAAGGTTCACCATTTCGACAATTTCATCAACGGTGGAACAGCTGAAGATAACATCTACAGGGCCAGTGGAAAAGAGGCCGTGGGAGATGTCCTGATGACTGATCAGATAGGAGTGGATAAAACCTCCTATGGACTCATGTTCTCTGTACTTCATGAGAAACGGGAGGGTGACAGTAATCTGGTTATTAACAGGAGCCGGAAGTTTGAACGTCCGGTTTACATCAGGGATGGCAATTCTGGCGGCAACCCTTGAGGGGTATATAACTGAGATCAGGACCACAAGGATAACAAGGATCATTGCTGCAACGCCGGCCATGGATGAGTAGTTAACTGTGATGCCTTGCCAGAGAGATGTTGTCGACAGTATTGCGGCAGAAACCTGGGCCACAAGATAACCGAGTACAACGGATATTACCGCAAGGGCCATGGCTTCTGCCACAAATAAGAAGGCCACATGGGAGGGGGCAAGTCCAACAGATGTATAAACAGCTATTTCACCTTTTCGTTCGTATACCGAGCTAATCATTGTGTTGAGAACAATGAGTATTGAGATAAGCAGGGGGATAATGATATTGGGAACCCCGCTGTAGTTCATGGTGTCACTGATATTGTAGAGCCACACCCCGTTTTTCTCTCCGGTGAAGATTGCAAGGTTAAATCTATCCGAGAGTTCTGTGGCAATATTTTTAATGTTGCTCGAATCCTCAGGACGCACTGCAATGCTTTTAAGACGTCCTCCTGCGGCAAGCATCGTTCTTGCGGGGATGATGGCGATCTGGCCTGCTGGAATGTGCTGGTAACGGCTTTGAAAGGATCTGACATCGTCGCCCGATTCCATGGCCTCAAGTTCTTCCTCAGACATTTCTGCTCCGGCCTCTTCAGGAAAGATAACCGGGGTGAGAGGTTCTCCATCAAGGTCAATGGCGCTATCAAAACGCTCTCCGTTAAAGGTTCCAATGACCGTAAATGGGCTTCCCCATAACTCTACTGTTTCTGATGCTCCGGGAGTAACTCCAAGTTCTTTTGCCATCTGCTCTTCTAAGATAATGGCAGTACGGTCTGTATCGGTGAACCATCTTCCCGTGGATAAAAGGTTGTTGAGACCAGTCACATAGGCCTCATTTGGACTGAGGCCTATGAGTCCCTGGGCATTGATCTGAAACGTCCCATTTCTAAGCGGAACGGTGACAGGCTTAGAGGGATCATGGCTCTCCTGCCAAACCCTGGGGGCGGGCTTATTAATGGTGGCCATGGAGGTGACAAGGATATCTGTTGCCTGGGGTGGAAGGCTCTGTCTGTTAACCTTTTTGAGTAGCAGTCCCTGATAAGGAGCTTCAGCTTGGAAAAGAAGCCGAACCTGCTGCTGATTAGACTTGATGGTGGTAAAGCTCATTATGGTAAAGGTCAAAATAATGAGTGTTGTACAGGTCAATATGGTCCTGATACGTCTCCGCCTGAGATTGGAAACGCCAAGGAAAAAGGCAGCGGTAAAGGCCTTCCAGCGACTGATCTCTTCAGGGCGTTTATGACTTGCTCTTCGTTGGAGGAGTTCCATTTCATCTTCAAAGCGAAAGAAGATGATAAGCGTCACCATAAAGGATAGGCCAATGATGAAAAAGGCGAGGATGACGACCATGGGACTGTAGGCGAGCTCAAAGGCAGGGTGAACGTTATAGATAATGGTGATCAGCAGGACGAGGATGACACTAAAGCCGATAATCCGCTTATAGATATTGGCGAAGCTAAAGAGAAATCTCTCCATTACAAAGGCAAAGGGAACAAAGAGAGCGATGTAAAAGAGGACACCAAAAAGAACATCTTTCTGGGTTTTCTCAACCTGTACATATACCCTGGCTGCAAGAGCCAGCGCCTCTGCTGCTTTTTCGCGAGCCTGGGAGTAGACAAAATTTTCGTATCCGTTTTGGCTTTCCGCAAGAGCCTTCATGCCTCTATTCTTCAGCTCATTGATGCGTTCGTCAAATATTCCATGACTTTCCAGGTTGTTAATTCTGGGAGTAAGTAGTCTCCAGGCGTCCTGTGCGGCGTGGTAGGTGGTGTTAAATATGGCTGGATATTGATCAACCGGGTAACCAATACCAAGGGCCTTGTCCTCATTGCCGTTTGTGAGGATCATTTTGTTGGTCAGCACCGTATCAGACAGTGTGAGTTTCAACATTGTACCCGGTTCTGTATAGATAGAAGAAATTATTGAATCCCTTGTATCGATTCTACTGTACCAGAAATGCTCGGGAGGAGCGTCTCTTCTGCCATCAAAGAGATGCAGCTTGGTCATGAAGGCAAAACTGCGCGGTTCAAGAAGGTCAAAAAGTGTTGTTTCCCTGCAGTTGAACATGACCAGATCAGTGTGCATCGACTTACGCAGGAGCTTAAGACGGTAGTTATTTTTACCGGTCTCTTTTTTATCAATGGCCCAAATGACCTTGCCACTTTCTGGGTCGAACTTGTAGCCTTCAATGACGAGTTTATCTAAGACATGCTTTTTATCGGCTAATCCTTTAACTGTGAAATAGCCGAGTTCATCCACCATGGAGTAGTACTTACTCAGTCCCTGATAACCGAGTATGGTTGTGTTGTTAGCGGGGAAGTTGGCAAAAAGCTCACCCTGGAGCAAAAGGTTTGTTCTAGCCGTAACGGTGACAAAACCATCTCGGGGTAATTTGTCGTTGTGTAGTTTGTCACTTGTTCCAAGGGCACGTATGAGATGTTCCACCAGTTGTGCTTGTTCATAGAGGTAGTTCCAGTCGATGTTTTTCTGGGTATCATCTGGTGTGCCCCAGAGCTGCCTTGCATCTCCTGTGGTCACTAGGGTGAGGCCGAGGTAACCAGCAAGAGCGCTGACCTCGCCACCAAGGTTGGGGCGGTCAAAGAACCAGGAGTCCCAGCTGCGCAAATGGCTTGGACGCAGGGTGTCCTGATAATTTACCCGTGTAGATTGGGGCGCATGTTCAGCTGCATCTTCAAGTACCTTGGCTATGGGACTGTAGATGCCCGTTCTGTTTATTGTTCGTTTAAGGTTATAGAGCCAGCCTTTATTAAAGGCACCTACACCGTCACCGTGTCCGGACAAGTGGAGGCTGACCATTGCCGCAACCTCAAAATCCCGCACAGTGTTTCTAAATGAGGTGGCTGAAGTGAGGCTTTTTTGCTGGTGCTCGATATCCTGTAATACTCTCAGCCCTCGTTCTATGGCCTGAGGTAGAATCTGCTTAAAGATGTCTAGTTCTTCAGGTGGCAGGTCATGGAAGCTTTCTGCCCAGCTGAGCCTTCTATAGAGAAAACGTTGACTGGCAGTCTCAGAAATTAAGGACTTATCTTCACTGTTTGCCCCCTTCATGCGCAGTTGAATGAGCCTGCGGGATATCTGGTCGACGGCGTTGTTAATGCTGTGGCGGACGGCCCTACTGAGCAGGAGGTCTCTTTCACTGTCGGCTTTAAGGGGGAAGGAGAGAGATTGGAGAAGATCGAGATTTTCCTGCTGTAATGCTCGTTCCTTTTTTAGAGATTTCTTTGTATCGCGTAAATCCTTTGATCTGGCGTTAAGACTCCACATTACATCGCGCATACCTGCAAGAGTCTGTGCCTGACCACTGGTTGCAAGGAGCATGACTGAACGTTTGGGTGGGGCTTTACTAAGGCTTGTGGCGAGTTCTAAAAAGGTTGCAATTGAACTGGATGCATCAGCCCCTGGAGAATTACCCGCTACAAATTCCTCGTTGTCAAAAAAAGATTCGATTACAAGCAGTTGCTCTCGTAATGTTGGATCACTTCCTTCAATGACTGTGTATATATTTTCAGCGAGCGTGTTTTCCCAGACGGCCTTTGAACTGACTTCAACACTTTGTGCCACCGGGGTGTTCTTGGGAGTAAGAGCGCCAAAAATGGATTCTGCCTCTTCAAACCCCATGAAAAAGCATGGAAACTGAAGGGGGGTGAGTTCTGATTTCTCTGTAAAGAAAATCTTACTTTTACCCGTTTGGTTTTGGAGGAAGATAGCAGCTTTGACACCAATTGATGCAAGTCTCTGCCAATTACGGCCTGAGTCAAAATCAAGAAGTACAATACTGTCTTTGAGATCTATTCCATCAAGGTCACTCAATTCTCCTTTTCCAACATAATAGATGGGCGCGATGAGAGTTCCGTCTGTGGCCTCGGGGGTGATGGCATTGTATATAAGTGGCGCGAGAGGGTATTCTTTACTGTTTACCCTCAGCTGGGCTCCAAGAAAGCGACGTACAGGGAGGTTGTAGAGATAACTTTGTGGTTCCAGATCAAGTGCAGTTAGCTTGTTTTTGATGAATTCAAGACTTTTAAGATACCCCGCTGATCCAGTTGATCTGCTGTCAAAACTACTCAAGGTCTGAATATTTTCAGTCAGACGATTTTTATCGATCTCTCCATAGGCCGCAAATGGGCTGCAGGCCATGAGGGTAAGAAGAACGATAAGGATATGTAGGATAGAAGAGTTTCGCATTCAATAGGGTCTAAGAATTTTCGTAATGGTGATTAGCTGGTACTCGCAAGGCCACCTGTTTGTATATCCAGTTCGTCTCTTTCCTGGATTTTGTCAATCCGTCCGTCCCGAATCCAGATTACCTGGTCTGAGACGTTAAGCATCTTATAATCGTGGGTAGCGGATATGACGGTCACGCCACGTTCAAGACTCATTGTTTTGAGGAGCTTAATGATATCTTCCCCTGTTGTTAGATCTAGATTTCCGGTGGGCTCATCGGCCAGTATAATTGATGGACTGTTGGCAAGAGCCCTGGCAACAGCGACCCTTTGTTGCTGGCCACCTGATAATTCTGAGGGGCGATGACTGTGTCGTCCGTCAAGGCCCACCTGGTCAAGGAGTTGCATTCCTCGTTTATTGGCGTCATCTGAAGGGATACCAGCAAATGTCATGGGAATGGTAATGTTTTCAAGGGCTGTCATTACCGGAATCAGATTAAAGGTCTGAAAAATATATCCAATTTTCCTGCATCTAAGCCAGGCAAGTTCATAGGCGTCGAGCTGGGCGATATCAACTTCATCGATAAAAACTTTACCGCCGGTAGGTTTGTCGAGGCCGCCGATCATATTGAACAGCGTAGACTTTCCAGAGCCTGAAGGGCCCATGATGGAAATATACTTTCCAGCTTCTATCTCAAGGTCTATTCCCTTAAGGACCTTTACCACAATCTTTCCAAGGTCAAAGTCTTTTGTGACCCCGGAAACTCTAACAATATTATTACTCTCACCCATAGCAGAGTCCCTTCTCTTAAGCTTAAGCTATTGATCAACGCGCATGGCTTCAACCGGCTGCATTCTCGAGGCCACAATGGCTGGATAAAGAACTCCCACAAGACTTAAAAATGTTCCAGTGCACATGGCATAAAACATTGTAAGAGAAATGGTTGACCATGGAATATACATAATTGCCGAAAATCCAAACGTAACGAGGGTGGAGAGAAAGGCAACAAATCCTCCAAGAAGTGCACCCAAGAATCCTCCGGCAAGCCCTTGAAGAGTTGCTTCAATGACAAAAATTCTAACAATAAAGCGGTCTAGTGCTCCAAGACACTTAAGAGTACCAATTTCTCGAAACCGCTCTGTAACTGACATCAGTTGGGCGTTTATGATCCCCACCACGCAGGTGAGCAGGGAAAGAAATACTATCCATCTCTGTTTAGCCGAACTTGCTATTGTCCCGGTTTCACTGTTTATATCGTAGCCGGCCTTGCTGAGACTTCGTTCTATGGCAGGGTTGCCGGATTCAAGAAGACCTGATGCTGTGTCATTACCAGCTTGTATGAAGGTGAAAAATGCAACAGCAAGAACAAGACTCATGGTCGTTACCAGAGAGCGAAAAAATCGTACTCTGATGGATTGGTAGGCCATCTGAAAGGATTTTGACAAAGGTAATGCAACCAAGCGTCTCATGGGTCTGATAGCCTTTCTAAGTAGGGGAACAAAATAATACTAACAATGAAGAGATGAATTCTACTTTATAAATCTAGCTGCTTATCAACGTGTTGTCAATGTAGAGAAAACTAATTGAACAAGTTACAGTGAAGATAACTTTTTAGAGTGAATTCAGAAGGAAAGCTCGTTGAGACTAAACGTGATAGAGCACGTACGTTTGGCTGGGGAGAGGTTGCCCATCAGTGAGTTTGCTGATGGGCCGGGTGGAAGGCAGGCTAGTTCATGATGTCGCCTTCAACCATTTGCATGATCTCGGCCTGGAACTCTTCATCATTCATCAGCTTGGTCGCAATCGCCTGGCAAATTGCTCCGGCGAGGTTTGTATGATCTGATGCTGCTATATCCACGGTGATTTCACCATCTTCTGAAGCATCCAGGATTAAGGCTGATTGGTTTTTTGTGAGCTCCATATGGAAAGTTACTCCTTTTATGTAACAATAATTAATGTAATAATGATATCTTAAGTAATTCTAGATATAAAATATACAACAGGAACTTAAAAATGTGCAAATTATAGATGGAGTTTGACCAGATTAATTTGTTTTATGCAAGGGACATCGTTTCACCCGGATAGATACACTATCAAGATGCATTGATCGGAAAAAGGAATCAGGCAAAGAGACAAAATATGAGTGGATATGTTAAATCGGCCTTTTTTGTTCATAACGAAGAGGGCGCACAGTACAGGGAAGCTGTTGTAAATAACCTCCATGATGTCCAGGTCACATCAGTTTCTATTGAGGATTTTATAGAGCTGGGAGAAAGGTTAATTGAGCCGGGTTCTCATGTTGTGGTTGCAGCCGATCTTTCCGCCATAAAACAGGTGATGCAGTTTACAATAGATCATAATCTCACTATGGGACTTTTACCCCTACCCGAGCAGCAGACGCTCCGGAAAAGTTACCTGTTACCAAAAGATGTCGGTGAAATGGTGAGTCTTAGTTTGTGTGATGAGTCAATCGAGTTGGATATTGTCTACTGTAATGACCGACTATTACTCTTTAAGGGAACAGTGGGTAGGATTCCTCTCATTGATAATCTCAGTAATACCAGTAAATGGTCAATTCTTATTGATGGTCTAAAAAAGGTAAATGCTCTGAAACTGTTGCCGTTTGAGATTACAAGCGAGGGAAAGAGTGTCACAACAGTAAAGACAGCGGCAAGTGGTTGTATGATTCTTGAGCACTCCGAAAAGAGTTATGCCTCTGCAATGATAGGGCATAATACCTCACGAATGGATGGGTTGATTTCCACTGTAATTGTGGCTCCAATATCAGTGCTGGATTATCTCAAACTTATGTGGACTCGTATCCTTTTTTCCGGGGACTCAAATCGGGTTCCGGCCTCCATAGGATTCATTAAGAGCCCGCAGCTGACCATTGATTCGGATTCTCCTCTCAATTTTAATATCGATGGTGAGGATCTGACCACTCTGCCAGTTCACATTGAAGTAAAACCCGCTGCACTGAAGCTCAATTTTAAGCCAGAGGATGGAGAGGAACGGTCCAGTGCCGGTGGAGACAGGACTGAAAAGTTTGTCACCAGTTCTCTTCCTGCCGGTAAGGAGCTGTCAAAGGCACGCAACCGCAAGGTACCTTTTTTTACCTACGCCTCTGAGGAGCGTTTTAAAGATCTGTTTATTGCTCTTAGGGAAGATGCATCACTCAATTCGCAATATGTCGTACTGATGCTACTCAGTACTGTGCTTGCAACTGTTGGGCTCTATTTAAATAGCGCCTCGGTTATTATTGGTGCTATGTTGCTGGCCCCACTTATGGCCCCGATAATATCCCTTGCCATGGGATTGCTTCGCCATGACCAGAAATTATTCAAGAAATCTGTATATAAAATTATCTTCGGGGTGTTTTTGGCCTTAACTGCATCTGCAATGTTAACTCTGATCTCACCGTATCAGCCTTTTACCGGTGAGATGGGGGCGAGGATAAATCCCACCGTACTTGATTTGACAGTGGCTATTGCAGCAGGGGTTGCAGGGGCTTACACTAAGTCATTTAAGGAAATCCTCCAGAGTCTGGCTGGTGTGGCTATTGCTGTTGCCTTGGTGCCGCCTCTGGCTGTGGCTGGCGTTGGTTTAGGTCGTTTTGATTTCTATATCTTTTCTGAAGCATTTCTGCTGTTTTCTACAAATCTTATAGGTATTGTGGTGGCGGCGGCACTCACCTTTCGTTTGCTTGGTTATTCTTCTGCTGTACACAACAAAAGGGGAATTAGTATAGTTATCTTCTTTCTTCTGGCTATTTGTGTTCCTTTGTTTGTCTCTTTTGAGGGAATTGTGGAACGTTCATCTTTTGAGTCGAGCTGGGAAAAGGATAGGTTTCTTGTCAATGGTAAGTATTTAATCGTGCACAAGACTAAGATGAATAAAATTCAGAACAGTAAAATATTAGATATACAGATTCATGCCAGGGAGCAGTTGAATAGAAGTGACCTTAATGAGTTCAGGCGAAAAATTAAGAGAAATTTTGGAGATGATATTGTGATTAGAGCCCAGGTTTCCTATATATTATGAAAAATTTACGTATACAACAGGTGAGATGTTTATTGGTAATACTGTTGGTCTGTTTGTTTCTTTCTGCGTGTCAAGAGACGCAGGAAACGTATGAGGCGAGTGGCACTAGTGGTAAGGTCGTTAAAATTGGCTTTGTTGGCCCCCTGACTGGTGAGAGCAGCGGTCTCGGGGAAAATAGTCTCGTTGGAGTAAAAACAGCATTATTGCTTCAGCCGTTTCTGCTTAATGGTGATCGTCCTGAAATAGTTGTCGCAGATGATAAGAATGACCCGGCTCTTACAACTTCTGCAGTGGAAAAACTCATACGAGAAGAAGGTGTCTCTGCAATTTTGTTGGGCTCAACAAGTAAGGCCTTATTATCAGTAACAGATTACATAGACAAGCAAAAAATTCCGGCCATTGCGCTTCTTGCAACACACCCGGACGTTTCCAGGGGCGATTATACTACACAGTTACCAATTGATGATGAACTTCAGGGTACGGTGGCCGCACTATATGTTTTAGACGAAATGATTATTGATAAAGCGACTGTTTTTGTAGAACCTGAGGGAGTGCATTCTTTCTTTCTTGCTGAAATATTTGTCAATAAATTTATTGAGGCGGGAGGTCACGCGAAGCGTATAGAATATCCGTCGGATAATAATGAGCTTGAAAAAATCCTGTTACGGTTACAAGAGAGTGGGGAAGGTTTTTTGTATTTGCCGCTCCATGGCTCCAGTGTTGTTGAGATCAAGAGGATTTGCCGTAAATTGAACTACAATCCAGAGGTTATGTTAAGTGATGGTGTTCTAAGCCGGGTTATTCTAGACTTTGATCACGACCTCAGCCTTGTGGATGGGATGATGGCGACTGATTTTTATTCCAGTTTGGTGTTGACGAAAGGATATGGTGAAAAGCTGGTGAAGATATTCGATAGTTCTTTTGATGCCCCTAAAACGACATACGCAGCACTTGGTGCTGAAGGTATGTCTATTCTTTTAGGGGCTATGGAGCGTTGCGGGAATAGTAGTGATACGGAGTGTATTAACGGCAATATCCATAAGACAAATAATTTTCTAGGTGTAAACAGTAAAATTTCTATCAGTGCTGAAGGCAAGGTCGAGAGACCAATATTTATCAATAAAATTGTGAACAGTAAATTAGAGTTTGAGGTGATGGTCTACTAACCCCGGAAGATGGAAAATAAGCCGGGATAAGTACCTTCACGAAATCTATTCATACAAATCGGCAGATACTAGAAGTGTCAAATGAATTTCTACAGTATTAATACAAATTCTTAAGATAACGCTCATCCAGATGGGTGAGGAAGTAATCAGGATTTGTTTTTTCACCAGTTGCTGCTTCGATGATTTCCTGCCCCTCTAGACTTGAAGCCTGGGACCATACATTGTCCTGTAACCATTCTATTATAAACGAAATATCGCCTGTACTGACCTGTTCAGCCCATTCAGGATATGTTTTTTTGATAGCCGAGAAAAACTGGGCGCTGTTTAGCGCTCCCATTGTATAGGATGGGAAATAGCCAAAGGAGCCATCTGTCCAGTGCATGTCCTGCATGCAACCGTCTTTGTAGTTATTGGATGTTGAAAGACCTAAATATTCCTTCATTTTTTCATTCCAGAGTTCAGGTATGTCCTTCACTTCAATCTGTCCATTGATGAGCTCTTTCTCGATTTCAAAACGAAGAATAACGTGCAGAGGATAGGTTACTTCATCCGCTTCTACCCGGATAAAACTAGGCTGGACTGAAATTGCTGCACGCCGTAATTCTTGCCCGGACAGGTGCTTTGTTGAAGGAAGCTGCTTATGAATAGCTGACGCAAAATGATTTATAAAGGGCGCTGAGAGGAAAATTTGTTTTTCAAAAAGCAGGCTCTGACTTTCGTGGAGGGATAGATTTCGAGCTCTTCCGATTGGTAGGGAATCCCACTGCTCCGGCAGACCATTTTCGTAGCTTGCATGTCCGGTCTCATGGGCTGTTGCTGTTAAAGCATCAAGGAAATCGTTTTCACGAAACCGTGTCGTAATTCGCTGGTCCCCACGGCATCCTGTGCTAAAAGGGTGGGCGCTGACATCCATGCGACCTCGCTCAAAATTAAAACCAAGGGATTGCATGAGTTGTTGGCTGAGTCGTTTTTGTGCGTCTATATCATATGGCGGAGTGAAAACGGGTTTGACTTCCAGCTGTTGTTGCTCCATGACGCGTTGTAACAGTGGGGGAAGTTCTGTTTTTAATCGATTAAATATTTTGGTGATAAAGTCAGTACTGTCGCCGGTGCAGTAGAGATCAAGCATTGCATCGTATGGTGTCTCAAGCGGGATAACTGCAGCTTCAAAACGTGCACGGGCTTCAACTCGAGACAGGGCAACGACTTCTTTGAAATTTCCTACAAATCCTTTCCAGTCATTGGCCTGACGCTGACAACGCCAGTCATGTTCGCATTGAGACCCCGCAAGGGACTGTGCTTTAACGAGATCTGCAGGCAGACAGACTGCCTGGCTGTATTCTCGTTGCATCTCTTTTATAGATTGCTGCTCAATTGGAGTTTCTGCTTTTGCAGTACTGAGCAGTTCCCCTGTTTCAGCGGAGGTGAGTTCTTGGTGATGGATGCTGGTGAGCTCGGCAATTGCTGCGGACCTGGCTGTGTTACCTCCAGGGGGCATCATGACCATATGATCCCATTGAAGAAAGGTGAGAGCATGCTCAAGGTGCCCAAGTTTTTCGAAATGGGCGATCAATTTTTTATATGATTCATTCATAGTATTTCCAAATGATAGGTGCCTGTGGAACGTTCATCTAAATGGTGAGTTGCTGAACTGGTGAATTTGTCCTGAACTTATGTGACAATAGGAATGAATTGTATAGATGTCATTTTTATCACCAATCTTTGTGGAAAATGAGTCACTGGCAAGGGTCAAATAATGAGATCTCCAAAATGGACGAAGGAAATGTTCTGTTGTTTCTTTAAACATTTCATAAGAATATCCAGAAACTCCGTCGCACGTTTGTTCATCCTTTGGTGGTGGAGCATGATGCCGCAATTGCCTGAGCTAAGGCTTCTCTTCAATTCTTCCAGCAGGTTCTGAAAGCTTTCTTCTGCCAAAGGTTCTTTTCTTGTGTGAAGATCAACATTTACCTGTAAATCGGGGAAGGGAGGCAGCGTTGATGGCTTTGCCCCCCGGGATCTTGAAATAGCTTTAAATCCCAAGAATTTAAGTGCCTGGAGAGTCTCCGCACTGCACCTGTTCCAGGGAGGAGTGAAGACAGGTTTGTTGAGTGGTCCCAGGAGTGAGTCGAGGCGTTGTTTGCCATTTGTGAGGCTTGTCAGCACATCTTCATAATTTCTTGCTGGGCCAAATTCCTGATTCTTACCTGTGTTCTCAAAATTTCGGTGAACATAGCCATGCTGGTGCCAGTACCATTGGTGCTCTGAAATCCCGGTGAGCGATTGCAGTTCGGCGAGACGACTGGGAGTCAGCCATGTCGGAACAGTCGCCAGGCAGAGAGGAAGCTTGTGCTGAGTAAAACAGTCTATGAGTTGAGTGAAATTTAGCGAAGCAATTCCAATATCATCTGCACGGAAAAAAACAGTGGCCTTTCCATCAATTTGATGTACACCCTCTTCAATAGCTTTCTGAATGCGCGACTCTACATCCATTAGCCCTACTCGGTATAGTTGTGATGATGGTTTGCTCATATTTTTTATTGCCCAAGAATGTTGTCGATGATTGTGCGACTGTTTGCTGCACCACTAAGATTAATAGTGTTATGTATCGGAGGGCGTTTAAGCTGCTCGGCCATTAGTTTGGATAGACGGTCAGAAGACAAGTCGTTCTCTGAAAGGGTTCTGATAGCTGATTTTTCACGTAACTTTTCAACCCTAAGAGACTGTTCTCTGTTTTGGGAAAAAGGGAGTACAAGAGCTGGAACTTCAGTCTGCAATAAATTCATGCAGGTATTGTAGCCAGCCATGGAGATAGAAAGATCAGCTTCGACAAGCCAGTCAGGGAAGTTGCTGGTGAAGCGATCTACTGTGATATTCTTCTGGCTCTGGTTCTTGAGGAGTTCAAAGTCATCTTTTGTGCAGTAGGGACCAGTGAAGATTTGGAGATGGGACTCCGGTTCGTGTTCAAGGAGCTTTCTAAAGGCAGGCAGTACAGCATGGAGTAACTCGGCTCCCACGCCTCCACCACCAGAACTTGCTATTATGAGCTTTTGTTTCTTATCAAGGCCGAGTTTTTTACGTATTGTTCCGACTGATTTGGTTGACACTTTTTCACTGACAAAGCCAGTGTATTGAACCGGAATAGTAATCTCTTTCACTAGGGTGAATGTCTCGTCTAGAGTCACAACTGCGGCGTCTGCATGGACAAGGACGGCGTCATAATAGTCATTTAGTGTTTTTACGACTCTTGATTCGAACTTTTCTTTACCCTCTTGTTTTTCCACAAGTATATCCCTGACACTGCAAAGGCATTGGCAGGTAGGAAGTGTACCTTTACTAATAGCCATGAGTACAGGGTCGAGTTCAAAACGAAATGCCTTTCTGCCAAATGGGTAGAGCTCCGTTATAAAACACTCAGGAGCTGTAGTTTCAAAGTGGCTGTATAAAAGTTTTTGTCGACACTCTTTGGTGGACCCTAGGCTCTGGTTATTGTCGCAGGGAGTCAGATTGTTGAATTCAGAATCCATCTGCAATCCCGGCAACTGAAGCAATGTCAGACCTGAGGTGTCTACTGATACAGGAGGGCCACCCAGGATTAAGGTCGTCTCATGATTTTCTGCGAGTGTTTTACATATTTCAAGGCTTCTCCTAAGATGCCCGATTCCAAGTACATGCTGGCAATAGTAGGATACTCTCATGGTCGTGCGCCCCTTTCAATATTGAGAGTGTCAATGGTGAAGATATTGTCGTTGTGGGTAATGAGGTGAAGGTTATTTGCCTTGACAATAGAATCTTCCTCAGGAAGAAAGGCCCGGTTACTTAAGTGGTAGAGGATTGCCTTTATGATACCCTGGTGACAGACAATAAGAGTTTTTTTACCTGGACTATTATCCGCAATCTCTTTAAGGACGGTAAAAACCCGGTCCCGTACGCTTGCTCTTGTCTCTCCGCCAGGCGCAGAAAAATCCCATCCTCGTGCAACTCTTGTTTTGAGTTGTTCTGCCTGTTCAGCGCGTATTGATGCAATGGTACGACCTTCCCAGTCCCCCCAATTCTGTTCCCGTAGTCTCACATCAAAATGGAAGGGGATATGTAATCCTTCATTAAGTAGTGCAACCGTCTGTTTTACTCTACCGAGGTCGCTGGCGTAAATCTGATCCCAATCCCACTTCTGAAGGGTGGGAAGCCAGGCTCTTGTCTGACTAATCCCCCAAGGTGTGAGAGGAGAGTTTTTCAAGCCCTGAATTTTCTTTTGGGTGTTCCATTCAGTTTCCCCATGTCGAAGGAGGCCAAATAGGGAGCGTTTAACGCTTGATTGGAGTTGTTGGTCCATTATAACGAGGCAAGTGTCGGGGCCTGCTCTTTGAAAATTTTAGCCAAGTCGCCAATGAGTTGTTTGTTGTTGAAATGCGCCGCGACATGTTCTTTTCCGCCTTTGATAAGGCGGTCTCTGAGTTGAAAATCTGTGAGCATTCTCTCTATTGCCTGAGCCATTATTTCAGGATCTTTAGGAGGGACTGTGAGTCCTGTCTTTTCATTAATTAATATCTCAGGAATTGCTGAAATATGGGTGGAAAGGGCAGGTATTCCCATGGCAAGGCTTTCAACCAGAACATTAGGGATGCCGTCTCTATCGCCATTGGGAGCAATTTCACAGCCCAGGACAAAAAGGTCGCTGTTTCTAAAGTTTTTTAACACCTCTTCATGGGTTTTGGTACCTAGCCATTGGCAGCAAGCACCAAGGTCAAGTGTTTCTATGAGTTGTACAATTTCTTCGCGATCATCACCATCCCCAATGAGGGTATGACTGAAATTAATACCTTTTTGTTTAAGCAGAGCGAGGGCCTTATAGATTGTAGGTAGACCTTTTTTCGTCGTAAGCCGTGCCACAGTAAAGATATTATGGGGAGTTTTATTCTGATTATCTCCCAAATCATTTTTAAAAAGAGCGAGGTCAATACCGTGGTAGATACAGTGGACAGGAGTTGTTCCATCACCACGAAGTTCTTCGAGATATTCCTTATTGTGTTTTGTACAGGTTACTACAAACTCAGCCTCCGTAATTCTCTGGCGTAATTTTTCTCTTTTAGAGGTGTATATATCTTTAGCATGGGCTGTAAAGCTATAGGGTAGCCCTGAAAGGGAGGCTGCAAATCTTGTGACAGAAGTTGGGGAGTGGGCAAAATGGCCATGGAGATGACCAATGCTGGTGTCACCTGTGAGGTGGTAGTATCCCATAAAACTTGCCTGTAAAAGATGCTTGAGTGTGGCAAGTTTATTTGTGGGCTTGCCGGCAGACGCCAGCTTTAAGGTTTTGAGAAACTTCTTAGGATCCTGAGCTGCGAGTAAAATTGCTGGCGCGAGGAGTTCTTTGAAGTTGTCTCCCAGCTCGGTTGGCAGATAACTCACTTCCGCTTTAATCTCTTTAACTGAGGCATGGGTAAAGGACTCTCTTGGTTGCCTCATGGGAAAGAGGTGCATGGAAAAACCCAATTTTTCAAGAAGGAGGATCTCGTTGGAGATAAAGGTCTCAGAGATACGTGGATAGCCTTTAAGTATATATGCAAGGGCTTTGTTGTTTGCAGGGGCGGGTTGATTCATGGAGAATTCGTTGTGGTTTAAATTTTAGTGCGTTACTCAAGAGCACCTGTCATAAACATCAGATAACTTAAAGGCTGTGCACAGGAGTTTTGTCAACATTAGAGGAGACGGTCGAATTATCAACATCCTTAAAGTGAGTGAGTCTTGCCAGCATTGTATCAAGGCCGGATAGTTTAAAAGAATTTATCTTGTCGACATAACGACTGTGCTGTTTGATAAGATCAAAGACCTTTTCTCGCAGGCCTTGGGGGGTTACCTCGGACCACGGAATGTAATCAAGTAAACCCTGCTCTTTTAATTGTTCTGCGCGGATAAGCTGCTCCCTTCTAGGATGTTCTCTTGGGATAATAAGAGCAGGAGTTTTCTGGGAGAGTATTTCGCAGATTGTGTTGTAGCCACCCATGGATATGACAAGGTCGGCGGCGTCCATCAACTCTTCCATACGGGGGTGAAAGGGGAGGGTCTTAATACCAAATTTTTTCGCCCTCTTCTTCAAACCTTCACGGACCTTCTTGGGCATAAATGGCCCGGTAATGATGATGGATTTAAATGGGAGTGAGGTTGGATAGTAGTCATGCATGTCAAGAAAATGATCAATGACTTCAAAGCCGTCCCCACCACCTCCTGTTGTGACGAGGACAAATTTGTCCTCATCCATGATCCTGTATTGTTTGCGAACGGTCCTTCTTTTACTATGACTGATACTTTTACGAGGAATATAGCCCGTAAATTTAACGCGATCATGGATGGGTGCAGGAATTTTGTACATCTTAACGGGATCATAAATTTCCCGATTCCCATAGACCCAAATTTCACTGTAGAGTTCATCAAGGTAGGAATAGACATTCTTTTCCTGCCAGTCTTTCTGGATAACCGATGAGTGGTCCAGAATATCCCGGAGCCCAAGTACGGTTTTGGTTGTGGGGCTGTCCGTCTTAAACCACTGGAGGGTTGGTAAAACTTCTTTTTTCAGACCTAAGGGTTCTTTGTCTACAATAAACAAATTTGGTTTAAAGGTTTGGGCAGTAGCCAGGATGATATTGGTTCGAATCGAAAGGGCCTGCTTTTCTTCAATTTTAATTGAGAGTGATTTGTACTCATCATTGGTGTGCTTTATCATCCCCGGGATTCTTACAAAATCAACCTGCTGGGGAAACTTGAAACGTCCAGCAAGGGGAGAACCAGTAAGAATGAGAACATTGGTATTCTCATCCCTCAGATGGTTAGCAATGGCCATGGTCCTGCGGATATGACCAAGTCCGTATGTGTCGTGGGAATACATCAGGATATTATATGTGCTGTTTTCTCGTTTCATCATGGCCTAAAGACGCAGGTTTTATGGTTGCGGATACAAGAATACTATTCCCAGTAACAGAGCATAGCCATTTCAGATCAATTGCATAGGATAACGAATGTGCAAAGTCTGGAATAACTGAAACCCATTAATAAATAATGGTAAACGGATAAGCGTGCGCGCATTATATTATAGAGAAACTTTTTCTTATTCTAAGTAGCCAAAGAAGTCAAGCAGGTGTGGATATTAAGAGCAGGCGATGAGGTATAAAAGGAAGGTAACTACATTAGAAACTCATGCTCAGCCTGTTGCTGACCATGATGATATTTTCAACATCACTATAGGACGATTGATCGGTAAATAAATTTCCTGTATCCATATAGCCGAAATGAATTTCGTATGAGAGATTGTTTACTAATTTGTAGATGAACCCAAGATTGGCCTCCCAGCTGGACTCATTCTCATATTCTACATTATCTGGCGTCCATAGGTTCCGGGTGATACCAAATGCACCTTGAAGTGAGATTCTATCAGTTGCTTCAAATTGTGCAGAAACTGCTATACCTTTGCTGGATGCAGTATGGGGTATAGGTTCAGCCCAGGAAACAGTTGGGGTCAGTTCATTATTCAGAATATCAGAGGTTGTGGAGGTGATCATGAGTGGATTATAGTTTCCTGACTGAAAAAGCGAACTTTTTTTGTGGAAATCTAAAATGGCACCAAGGTTATATGATGTCACCCTGTAGGCGTGGTGTGTATTCTTCTCAGCTGCATAGCTGCACGGTGCAACAAGGAAGAAAATAAAAAATATATGTAGTGAGAGGAGCTTGTATCTCATTGTAATCACATATATGTACAGTGTAAAAGGTCCGGTTTTATGCTTGTAAAGTTTACTCTATTATATGTATATTTTGTAACGTGACGAAGAAAAAGTCAAGTGTAATTTGTTTGTTATATGGAGCTGAACGAAGTTTTCAGAAACGATATATAACTTTACCTGGATGATACAAATTGCAAGCTATTTTAAATAGCTACCTGAAAGATGTTACAGGTGGGTACATATACTTGCTAGTAGCATGGAAGTGCGATATAGATAGTGTAAAAATTAAAGGCACCAGCACGACAGTATTAATTGATCAATATTACAAAAATAATTTTTGGTGAAAGTATGCGTTTATTCTCTGTTCTGACCTGTTGTATCTGTTTTCTTCTTGTTTCTTTTGGACTGGCACCTGCCGCTGAGACTGACAAAGATTACAAACTGATTTTTTCAACCTTTGATAATACGTCAGCAAAGGACTATGCATTCTTACGAGATAGTATCCAGACAATGTTGATGAGCCGGCTTTCAGCCAATGATGCTATTGAAGTTGTAGACAAGGTCCTGAGCAAGAAGGAAGTCACAGCTCTGGCAAAGAATCATTCTAGTGACCTTAGCTCAATTGACGCAGATTATATGGTAACTGGCAGTATTTATGCCCTTGCACATGGAATAAAGGTTCAAATTACTATGTACCCGTTTAATGCTGAAAACGAGGTGCTGAATTTTTCTCAATTATCTGAAACACCAAATGACATCATTGCCGGTAACGATGCACTTATAAATGCTGTTGTGGGAAAGCTGTTTGGGGAGTCAACGGTGGAAACGAGACCTGACTTTCCTGGAGAGGCTACTGCTGGTTTCACTACAACTCATCCCGAGGCAGAATATAAAAAAGGCCTCTATTCAGGAACCATAGTTGATTCTGACCTCCATGGTATTCAAGCAAAAGCCCGTGGGGTTAAAAGAACACTCGATATATCCGGCGGAATACTGGCCTGTACAGTTGGAGACCTCAATGGCAATGGAAGTGATGAAATAATTACACTGACCTCTTCAAATATCAATATTTACCAAAGTCAGGAAAGAAAAATCATACAAATTGACAGTTTGAAGTTGCCCAATGGCCTGCGAAGCCACGGATTGACAGTTGCAGACCTCAATGGTGATGGGAAAAAAGAGATTTATATTAGTGCAACCGATGATTTATGGGTCGCTTCAATGATCATTGGCTGGAATGGAAAGGGAAATTTTACAACGTTTGCAAAAAACATTCGATGGTATCTTCGACCTGTAAAAAATACAAATGAGGCCTGGCAGTTGGCTGGGCAAAAGCGGGGACGTGCAAAAACCGATTTTTTGGCCAAGGGCTTGTACTGGCTTAACATAGATGAAAATTTCAAGATATCTGAAAATAAGCGTATCGGGATACCAGATAGTATAAACCTCTTTGACTTTGCCTTTGCAGAACTGGATGGGAAGAAAGGTGATGAGTTGGTCGTTCTCGATACTAATGAGAAGCTTCAGGTGATAAGTAATAATAATGAATTACTCTGGGTGAGTGAATCTAATTATGGTGGTAGCAAAATTTATATCGGCCCAAGTATCGGTAGTGCTGTCGATGAACAGTCAAAAACTGGCCTTAGTGTAGATGAAGATGCTGATCGGGAGCTCATTTTTGTCCCTGCACGAATCCTCGTGACCGATGTTGATGGCGATGGCTTGTCAGAAGTTGTGGTGAATGAAAATAAAAGTGGAACCCTAGGATTTTTGAAAAGACTGAGATCCTATGATGGAGGTTCTGTTGTGGGCCTTATCTGGAATGGTGAGGCGCTCACTGAAGCGTGGAAAACAGGGCACTATAAAGGCTATCTGGTGGATTATGGCTTCAGAAAAACTGAAAATACTTCATCTATACAGCCAGGTAAAAGTGGAATGCTTACATCAAGCGGGCAGCTCTATGTGGCAAATATGCCTCTCAGCGGTACCTTTATAGGAATGCTTCCTGGAACAAATGATACGAAAATTACTGTTTACGACCTAGATTTTTATAAACAAAAACAAGTCGATAATAATTAACTGATAAAAGTATAAAAAATTATACTTCTGGGTAAAAAAATCTTGACAAAGGATTTTTGCGGGTTTAACGTACAAGCGTCAGAACAAAACTTTACCAAATGTTTACCGGTAGTTTGGTGTACACATTTTGGTAGAGCTTACTTGACCCGTTAAGGGTTAAACAAAAAACTCAGGAGAAGTTAACAATGAAGAAGATTATTGCTTCAACTCTAGGTCTTATGATGGTTGGTGGTGTTGCTGCATCATCCGTTCAAGCTTTTGAAAGCCAGTTTGGTGGTTACTGGCGTACACGTCTTTTCTATCAGGATGAATTCACACCTGATACAGACTACTTCCGCGTCGATAATCGTACCCGTCTCTACTACACTGCTAAGTTTAACGACAACTTCAAATTCGTTAACAAGTTTGAGTTCAACTCTAACTGGGGTGATAGCGACGGTGGAGATATTGGAGCAGATGGTTCTACCTGGAAAGTGAAGAATTCTTACGCTGATTTCACCATGGGTTCAGTAAGAACTAAGGTTGGTATTCAGGGTGCTGCAATTGCTCGTGGTTTCATCTTCGACGATGATTTCTCTGGAATCATGATGACCGCAAATATGGGTGCTGCTTCTGTAACTCCTTTCTGGATCGCTGTAGACAGTGAAGATGCTGGTGGTAAAGATTTCGACCGCAACCTCTTTGGTCTTACCGCTGGTATTAAGATCAGTGATGCTGTTTCTTTAACTCCATACTTCCTGTATGACGCTGCTGGTGCCGGTACCACCGTAACCGTAGATGCAGATGGTGTTGAAACTTCAGCTGCTTCTGGCGATATTGATAACTGGTACCTCGGTACTGACTTCGATATGAAGATGGACGCTGTATCTGTTTGGGGTACCTTGATATACAATAGCTTTGAGATCATGGATACTGATGGAGACGAATTCCTCGGTGCTGTTGGTGTTGACGCTGGTATCGCACACGGTCAAGCTTTCTACGCTACTGAAGATTTCGTATCTGCTCCAGGTCAGTCTTACTACTGGTCTGAGATCTTAGGTCTTGGTGTATTTGATAACTCCTCACCTGCTGGTGGTGTAGGTAACGCAATCAGCAACGTATGGGCTGTAAACGCTGGTGTTACCCTTAAGCCTGCTGACAAACTAAAGATTGATGCTGACGTTTGGTACGCAATGCTTTCTGAAGATGTAGACGGTGCAGATGAGCTTGGTCTTGAATTTGATGGTAAGCTTACTTACTCTCTCATGGATAACTTGAAAGCTGAGTTCATTCTTGCCTATCTCGTAGGCGGTGACGCTGTTGGCGATGAAGACTCTCTTGAAACTGGTGTACGTTTATCTCTAAGCTTCTAATCTGAGAAACACCACGTTTTAATACGTTGTAGTAGTTATCTTAAGCCCAGTGGATTTATCCACTGGGCTTTTTTTTGTGTTATAAGGTCTCTATGCCGCAGAATATGCATCCACTAAAAGCAGAAAGAAACTGGTATGCGATCCTTGTTGTAATGGGTGGGGTCTTTCTGTCCACAATGGACAGTGGGATGATAAACGTCGCTATTCCCACAATCATGCGTTATTTCAAGCTGCCAATAGAAGCTGCAGAACAAGTTGTTACAGTCTATCTACTCACAATTACCATCTCACTCGTTTTCTGGGGCAGAATAGCCGATCGATTAGGTCTTGAGAAAGTGTATCTTACTGGCTTGTTTATCTTTTCTCTAGGTGCAGTTTCCTGCTATATGAGTCAAAGCTATTTTGTTCTTCTGGTTGCCCGTTGTATTCAGGGGCTTGGAGCATCGATGATGATGTCATCGGGGCCTGCTATTATAAAGTCTTCTGTAGCTGAAGGCGAGTTAGGGCGTAATCTTGGTCTTGTGGGTGTTGCCACAGCAAGTGGACTGCTTACAGGGCCATTTGTTTGTGGGCAATTACTGTCACACTTTAGTTGGCGCAGTATCTATATGCTTATGGCGTTGTTGAGTTGTGGGATCGGCTGTGGTGCCTTTGTTCTTTTTAAAAGAAAATTACGTGAAAAGAGAAAACAGTTTGCAACAAGGTTTGATTGGAAGGGTGGGTTATGCTGGGTAGGGATTGTTCTTTTACTCATCAATTTATTGCAAAAAGCGCATTTGGTTTCTCCCATGGTATCTGTGGTAAAGGCCATAGCTCTTTTTTTATTGATAATTTTTTTTATCAGGGTTGAGAGAAAGGCTGGCTATCCGATACTGCCGCTAGATATTTTTTCCAAGCGATACTATTGGGTTGGGATTGTTACAGCTGCAATCTCTTTCGCTTCGCTTTTCAGCGTACTTGTTATGATCCCATTTTATTTGGAATACGTTCAAAAGCTTACAAGTAGGGAGATTGGCATGATCATGATGGCCGTACCCGCCACATTAATTCTCTGCTCTCCATCAGCTGGTTTTCTGTATGATAAAATTGGTGCAAAGTTTTTAACAAGCTCCGGCCTCTTTGTTAGTTGTTTTGCACTTTTTGGCCTTTCTCAATTGTCTGTGGACAGTTCGACGCTGCAATTGATCCTTTTACTCGCAACTGTTGGAGCTGGCCAGTCTATTTTCCTATCCCCCAATAGTGCATCTGTTCTCTCAAGGGTTGAAGATAATCGCGTTGGCGCAACAGCAGGGATACTCGCAACTGCACGTAACTTTGGTATGGTCGTTGGTGCAACCCTTGCGACAGTTCTCTTTAGTCATTTTAGTTCTGGGGCAGATATTGATTTGAGTCATATGAGTATTCAGATGGTCAGTAATGACACATTTATTGAAGCTTTATCAATGACCTTGAAGTGTGTTGCAGGACTCAGTTTGACGGCGTGTTTCGTTTCACTACTACGGGATTAAAGCTTTGGTAGGGTAATTGTTGCTTTTAAGCCATGTGGCGTGCGATTCTCGATAAGAAATGTACCGTTGTGTGCAGCAATAATCTGCTGAACCAGAGCAAGTCCCATACCGTTTCCATATGTCTTTGTGGTGTAGAATGGTTCTTTCACCCTGTGAAGCTGTTCTACTGGAATACCTGGCCCGGTATCGCTAATGGAAATAGAAACGTTGTTTTCATCTTCGAAGGTCTCGATAATTAATGAACCGCCTCCTAACATTGCCTCTGTACTATTTCGGATTAAGTGTGAGAAAACCTGGCGAATTTTATTCTCATTAAGACTAATTTCAGGTCCATTTCCTTCAAAACAGAGATGGTATTCGATGTTATACTTTTTAAATCTTGAATAAAAGACAAAGGCGGCTTCCCGGATGATTGAATAGAGGTGATATGGTTGCTGCTTTATCTCTTTCTCTTCTGTATAACTGAATAAATCTTCCAAGGTCTGTTCTATCTTGTCAGTCTCATTTGTAATTATATTGAGAAAATCTACTGTGTACTGATCGTGGGTTTTCTTGGTGAGGAGTCGTGCAGTTCCACCAATGGAAGTAATTGGATTACGCAGGGCATGCAGGAGTTGAGACGAAATTCTATTGATTGTCATTGAGCGTTCAGCTTGCAGCAACAGGTCTTTGTTCTTATTTAACTCAGTTGTTACTAGCTCTAACTCAGAGATTTTACATGCCATTTCCTCATAGAGGTAACTGTGTTCAATGGCAAGACTTGCATGACTTGCAAAAATCTCCAAATCATTGGTATCAGCAGGACTTATTGTGGCCTGGGTTATAAAATTATCAACAATGATAACACCAAAAGACTGACTTGGGGAGAAGAGAGGAACAACCAGGAAGGTTGCCTGTTTTAAATTTTCGATGAGTGAGCTTGGCACAGTGCACTCATCGGCAATTCCATTTTCGACATACACTGTCTTCTTGTGTTGTAATGCGTATATGAGAATATTATCCGTATCATCTGTTGGAACCTGAAGCGCTTGAATAATTTCGTTTGTGGTTACATCAGTGGAGTTATCATCACCAAGGCCACTATTAAGGATATCTTCCAGCTGAATTCCCTGTTGTTTGAAGGATTCCCATATCTCCCCAGCTTTCACCTTCGAGGAAGTACCAATGGCAATATGGCCTTCCAGGAGATTCTTCTCTTTATTCTCAAGGGCGAGAAAAGCCCTGTTAAAGCGAAGACCTTCGTCGGCTGTGATACCTATTAAAATAGCTTTTAGAATTGCCCGCAGTTCTCTGGCATTCAGATAAGCTGTATTCATCTTGTAGTTCAGTTGATGCAAAAACTGCATTCTACTGTTGGTATTTTGCAGCTCTTTTTGAAAGCTACGATTGTTTATAACCAGTCTTCTTTTGTTGAGTGTATTTCGAACTGTACGAGAAAATTCTTTTTTGAACACCGGCTTTGTTAAATAATCATCAGCTCCCCGACGAAGGCAGGCAAGAGCTGTATCAATATCCGTTGTTCCTGTGACCATGATGATACCAAGATCAGGGTGAGCGGGGACAATATCTTTAAGCAACTCATCACCGTTGCGATCAGGAAGACCGATATCAAGAAGAACTAAAGCGATGTTATGGGTGTTGAGTAGTTCTTGAAACTCGTAGGCGCTTCCCGCCTGAATAACTGTAAAGCCTTCACTTTCAAGAAAGTGGGACAGCAACAGAGATACTTCAGGAGAATCATCAACAACAGCTACAACCTCGTCCTGGGCGAGTAACGTTGTTGCACTAGCTTCTTGTAGATGTTGGGAAAAACGCAATTCAACCATGACACCGAAAGCGGTAGAGGAACGGTTAAAATACAATAACTGCTTTTCTACTTGTAGCATAGAAAGTGACTGTCATGCATTAAAAAGGTCATTAACCTTTCTTTTATTATACCAGATAATAGTGACCGATGAAAATCTGTATTACAGAGCATTGGATTCTGGTGTATAGTGGCCTCTACTTTATAGGGTGAATGCATGTTTCAGTTAGATGATATATTTGTAAAAAATGGCGTGTTGGCAGACGTCTTGCCTGGTTTTGAGCCAAGAGAAGGACAAAAAGAGATGGCCTTTGCCATTGAAACCGCTCTTGGTGCAAGGTGTGTGGATCGTTTGGAGGGGAGTGGTTGTCTTGTTGTTGAGGCTGAGACAGGCATTGGTAAGACATTGGCTTATCTAATACCGGCAGCATTGTCAGGAAAGAAAATTGTTATATCCACGGCGACCTTAAATCTTCAAGATCAGATTGTTTACAAGGATATACCACTTGTAAAAGACATCGTCGGAGAAGATCTACCTGTTGTCTGCGTCAAGGGCCGGGAAAACTACCTGTGTTCTTATCGCTATTATCAATTCTGCTCTAATCCACAGCTCTCAGTTGGCGCGGCAGATGATATTAAGCGGATTGATAAGTGGTTAAAAAAAACGTATTCCGGAGACAAGGCTGAGCTAGAGTGGCTTGGAGAGAGGGGAGAACTTTGGTCGAAAATATCTGCGAAGTCCTCTCAATGCCTCGGGAGTAATTGCCCTGAGGGATCGGAATGTTTTGTCACAAGGCTGAGAAAAAAAGCAGGTTCAGCACGGTTATTGATAGTTAACCATCATCTGTTTTTTTCAGATCTTGCCCTTAAAAAGCAAGGGTATGGTGAAATTTTACCACGCTATGAAGCAGTCATATTCGATGAGGCCCACCATATTGAAGATATATCCAGCCTCTTTTTTTCCTGCAGTTTTAGTCACTATCAATTAATTGATCTACTCAGTGATATTGAACAGCAAGCCAAAAATGATCTAACTGCTGAAAAAATTGATACTCTGCTTCCAATGTTAAGTGGTCTTAGAAAACGGGGAGAGATCTTTGCCGCTTTATTTCCTAAGGAGACGGGAAGGTATTATCTTAACTCATTTATCGATAAAATTACACCCGAGGTATGGCTTGAAGAAGTTGAGTTACTGAATACGGGATTTGCTCATCTTGAAAAGGAGATGACTATACTTACGCCGTATGGGGAGAGCTGGCTCTCATTTGCCGGGCGCAGTAATGGTCTTGGGGAAAGACTAAGGGATATTGCGATTTCATCCAAGGATGAGAAGGGTGAAATGATACGTTGGTATGAAAAGAGGGAGCGATCTGTTGCACTTTCAGCAACACCTCTTGAGGTTTCCGACCTGCTGGGAGAACACCTGTATAACTCTGTAGACTGCTGCATTATGACCTCGGCAACTCTTTCCACAGGAGGGTCCTTTTCTTATATTAAAAAAAGACTTGGATTGAAAGAGGAAACAACGTACTTACAGTTTGCATCTCCATTTAATTATGCACAACATTCGATGATCTATATTCCAGGTAGAGAGTTTCCTGCGCCTGTGGATCAGGACTATCCAGAAGAATTGAACAAACGGGTGTGTGAGTTACTTAAACTCAGCTCAGGAAGGGGCCTTGTTTTATGTACAAGTTTTAAGGCACTGGAAAGACTTGCAGATTATCTCGAAGAGAAACTGGATTATAAAATACTCGTACAGGGCAGGGGGGCTAAAACTGCCTTACTTGATACCTTTCGTAAAGAAACGAACAGTGTCTTGATAGCTGTAGCCAGTTTTTGGGAAGGGGTGGATGTGAGTGGTGAATCTCTCAGTTGTGTGATAATTGATAAACTGCCATTTGAGGTTCCAACGGATCCTGTTTTACAGACAAGGATTGAAAAATTACGTAGCGATGGGGGAAATCCTTTTTTTGAGTACCAGGTTCCCCGGGCTGTTCTTGCATTAAAGCAGGGCGTTGGACGTCTTATACGCTCTGTTACAGATACAGGCGTCGTCGCAATTATGGATGTTCGTTTATATACAAAGGGATATGGAAAAACCTTTTTGAAGAGTCTGCCCCAGGCGCCGGTTAGTCGGGAGATTGAGGGTGTAAGACAGTTTTTTTCAAGGTACAAATAAGACTATGTTACAAACACATAATATTAGTCTATTTATAGGAATATGAGAGACTTACTGGAAGTTGTAAAAAAAGAGGCTGCTGTTATTGATCGCTATATGCGTGAGGATCTAGGAGCTATGCAGTCAGCAATTGATCCCTTGCTGAATAAGGTTTTAGAATACGGTCTATTTAACGGTGGTAAGCGTCTACGCCCAATGCTGGTTGTGACCTGTGCCAGATTATGCGGGATGACGTCTGTAGAGGTGTACAGGCTTGCCATAGCATTTGAGTACCTTCATGGGGCTACGCTTTTCCATGATGATATTATAGATGATTCAGCGACCAGGCGCGGTAAAGCAGCAGTTCATAAACAATTTGGTGTTGTGGCTGCTATACTTGGGGGAGACTTCCTCCATGCGCACTCCATGGCAACGGTATCTAAATATGCTGGGGCCAAAGGACTCGCCAGTTTTTGCACTGCAACCATGGGTATGGTGGATGGTGAGTTTATGCAGCTGCAGAATGCAGATAAACATAATTTGTCAGAAATTGATTATTATAATGCGATTATGGGTAAAACCGGATTGCTTATAGCATCGTCCTGTGAGGTTGGTGGTATTTATGCAGGTGCTGATGATACGTCTGTTGCGGCTTTACGAAGCTATGGAGAACATCTTGGGTGTGCCTTCCAGATAATTGATGATATTCTTGATTATTTAGGCGATTCAGCAGCAACAGGAAAGGCTGTGGGAAATGATCTGGCAGAGGGTAAAATGACTCTTCCATTGATTATTGCTCTAACCAAGGCAGATGAGTCAGATCGACAGTATTTAATGGAAGGCTTGAGCTCGGCGAGTAAAGATCTATCTGTTGATAAAGTTATAGACATAATAGAAAAATACGAAGGTTTTACCGCTGCGAGAAATCAGGCTGAACTTGCTATTAAAAAGGCCTTTGCCGAGTTGGAATTATTTAGTGGTCCGGAAGTTCAGAGGGAACGAGATTTTCTGCAAAAATTAGGACAGTTTGTTCTCAAGAGAAATAAGTAACGTATGTACAGTTACACTGGTGGTTAGAAATTTAGCATGGTCGTTAGAAAAACATCAAAGAGGCGTGTGAGAAAAAAGCCTGCAAAAAAGCAGTGGTTTATTCCAAATATTAGACGGATTTTAATCTTCTTTACGCTATTTTTTCTTCTCCTGTTTTCCCTTTGCTCCGCAGGTTATGTGATTTTCTTCCGAACTGTTTTTGCCCAGGAAATAATGCCGGTGCTGAAAAACAGTATCGTCTTTGAAGAGCCGGACCCGCCAGTCGGGGAAGATATCTCCCTGCTGATAGAAGAGGTTGTCGAGCCTCCTGTTTCTGTAGAAGCAGAAGTAATAGCCGCTGAACCGCAGTTGCCTAAAGTTGCTGTGATTATTGATGATATTGGCTATCAATACGAAATTGGTAAACAGCTACTTGAAATGCCCTTTGAGTTGACATTTTCCTTTTTACCTTTTGCTCCATATACACAAAAGCTTCAGGAAACTGCGTACAATTTGGGAAAGACAATTTTTTTACACCTGCCTTTGCAACCCCAGTCGGATGAGTTTGATCCAGGACCTGGTGCTTTATTGCTTACAGACTCCACTGAGCTGCAAAAAGAAAAATTAGATCGTTGTCTTGAGCAGGTCCCTTATGCCGTTGGAGTTAACAATCATATGGGATCACTGTACACAGAAGATACAGATGCGATGGATGGGGTGATGACTACGCTTGCCAGTAAGTCGCTCTATTTTATTGACAGCTATACAACTTCCTCAAGTATTGCTATAGAAAGTGCTCAAAGATATGGAATTAAAAATGCCAGAAGAAATGTATTTCTAGACAATGAAATCAGTCAGGATCATATTTGTGGACAATTAGATAAACTCATAAATATAGCAAAAGATGGTGGTGTCGCAATTGGCATTGCTCATCCCCATAGGGTAACGTTAGAGGCACTTAAAACGTGTGCTCCCGGTTACAAATCTGAAGTGCAATATGTGAGTGTTTTAGATCTTCTATAGATATTTTTTAAGTTTGTGCCTGTAAGTTTGGAATAACAAGATAACGAGATGTTGAGAGTAAAACGGCCAGATGATCATTGATCTTCTGGCCGTTTTACGCTGTGGGATGATACAATGGGAGGATTAATGCTTAAAAGAGCGTTGTCCGGTAAACATCATTGCAACTTTTGGTTCTGCTTCATTACATGCCTCGATTGTCTCAAAGTCACGCATTGAACCACCCGCCTGGAGGATTGCTGAAATTCCTTGAGCAATACCAACGTCCGCTCCATCTCTAAATGGGAAGAATGCATCTGAAATCATAACTGAACCAGGTAATCCAGCCTTATCTTCTTGCACTTTAAAGTCAATGGCCTCCTTTTCAGCTTCAGGTCGTTCTCCTTTGCTAATGGCAAGAACAAGGTCAGCATAGCCGATACCATGGGTGTCCCAACAGACGATATCGGCATATTTAACATAGGCTTTCTGGACAGCAATTTCAGCAACGCCTACTCGGTCCTGTTCTCCTGTTCCTATACCAACAGTGCAACCATCTTTTACAAACAAAACAGAGTTAGAGGTTACTCCATGTTCAATTGCCCAGCCAAAAAGCATGTCATCGAGTTCTTGCGGGGTTGGTTGTCGTTCACAGCTGTAACTATTCCCTTTCCAGGTAGTGGTGGCTTGAGATAAATCATCAATATATCGGATTGAATTAACAGCGGATTGTTGGACAATAATTCCACCGTCTATAAGGCTTTTAAAATCAACAAAACGATATTTTTCAAAATCACTAAGCTTTTCAATATCATTGATCTGAATTATTCTAAGGTTTTTTGCTTTCTGGAGTATCTCAAGACTACCGTCTTCAAACGCAGGAGCGCACACGACTTCAAGGTAGTTTTTAGCAAGCAGGTCAGCAGTTATTGTATCGCAAGGACGGTTAAGTATAACGGCACCACCGAAGGCTGCTATTCTGTCACATCGAAGCGCCCTGTTAAAAGCTGTAGGAAGATCAGCATCCCAGGCAGCTCCACAAGGGTTGTTATGTTTCAAGATGACTGCTGCTGGTTTAGCCATCAAATATTTGATAATATTAAGTCCATTATCTATATCAGTCAGGTTAATTTTTCCAGGATGTTTTCCAACCTGTAACATGTCTTCAACATTAATAGATGATACAAGACCATGACCAGGCTCTATGAAAGTGCAGTCACCGAGACTTAAATTACCATTAACAAGTTCGTATAGTGCGGCTTCCTGGTCTGGGTTCTCACCGTAACGAACTCCACGTTCATCAATGGTTCCATCTTCCTGTTTTATTCCCCAGGTTTTCTTTTTATATACAAGTTTCTGGTCGCCAAAAGTAATAGTCATATCAGCTGGAAAACTATCTCCCAGAATGGTTGAGTACATTTTTTTTAGATCACTCATAGTGGTATCCTCGTTAAAGTTGGTACATGTAAAGTGCGATATTTTATTTGTAATTCTTTCAATGGGTTGAAAAATTGGCAGTATGTGCAGGTATTCGTTGATTTTCGGCAACAGTGCAATCAACAAGATAACTGTGGGCACCTATAAAAGCACCGTCTGCAATAACACAACCTTTAATAACTGCACCTTGTTCAATCGTTACTCCGGAACCGACGTGAGACTTCTCACATATATGTGCGCATGGCTCGATAATAGTGTCAGGTCCAATTATGGAATCAGGTGTGATTCTAATAGTTTCAGGATTAATCATGGAAACACCAGAGGCCATTAGTTGTTCATTTCTACGTGATTGAAGTTCGGTTTGCGCCTGGGATAGCTCGAGTCGTGAATTGACACCAAGAACATCAATTGAATTTTCTGTTACAAAAGTTTTGACAATTAGTCCATCTTCAACAGCCATTTTGATAATGTCGGTGAGATATACTTCGCCCTGACTATTATCAGTTCCAACATTTTTAAGTGTTGAAAAGAGGTATTCTTTGTTTACACAGTAGATACCGGCGTTGATTTCTTGTACTAACAACTCTTGACTGTTTGCATCCTTGTGCTCAACAATAGCCCTGATGTTTCCATCAGTATCACTTATAATTCTTCCGTAATTACTCGGGTCGTTAAGAAGGGTCGTCACAAGAGTTACTGTGGCTGAATGCTCTTGATGCTTTTGAAAGAGTTTAGAGAGCATGTCTGGACGAATCAGAGGTGTGTCTCCACATAATATCATGACAGTGCCTGAAATGTCCTCTAGAGCCTGTTCTGCAGCCAGTACAGCATGGCCTGTACCCAATTGAACCGTTTGTTCGGCAAAAGTCGCATCATAATCTTTTAATTGTTCTTGCACCGATTGCTTTTGATGGCCAACGACGACTACAGTTTTTGCAATTTCTAAGGTGTTAACACTATCTAGTACATGTTGAACCATAGGGGCGTAAAATACTTCATGAAGAACTTTGGCTTTTGCAGATTTCATTCTAGTACCTTTTCCGGCAGCTAGGATGATCACAGAAAGTGAATCATTCATAATATACTCAATAATTAGTAGGGTAGTTCAAGGGTAAATAAAGAAAGATTGGTAAGGATATTTTTCAAATTCTACATAGCTCAATTATATATTAAAAAGAGAAGTGAATTGCAAGGCACGTTATTTTTTCGTGGCGAAAAGCAGATAGAGTAAAAGTGGGTGTCTATGAAAGAGGGGGAAAAATTTTTGAACATTGAGCCCAGGCTGTGTTGAAAAGACCACTTCTGCTGATACCTTATGAGAAGTAATACATA
This sequence comes from Desulforhopalus glucosivorans, assembly GCF_054397165.1. NCBI lineage: Bacteria > Pseudomonadati > Thermodesulfobacteriota > Desulfobulbia > Desulfobulbales > Desulfocapsaceae > Desulforhopalus > Desulforhopalus glucosivorans. The sequence continues at coordinate 3,147,367 of NZ_AP044854.1, read as the reverse complement.
TGATAGAACAAAAAATCCCCAATCAGCATAAATGCTAATTGGGGATTGTATAAAAAATACGGCGATGACCTACTCTCCCACACAGTCGCCCGTGCAGTACCATCGGCGCTAAAGAGCTTAACTTCCGTGTTCGGAATGGGAACGGGTGGATCCTCTTTGCTATGACCGCCGTAAAACTTTTTGTGCCTGGGGTAGGGGAGGATTGTATCCATTCTACCGTGCACTGTTTTACTATGTAATCCCATCTCGCCTGTGGCTCGTGGGATACGATTCTCTAAGCGTTGCAAGAGCTAGGCTCTTGCAATACTAAGAGTATCTAAATAATCGAATAGTAGAATAATCAGTAGTTAGTTTAATCAAAAAATATGGATAAGCCACACGGGTTATTAGTATCAGTTAGCTCCAAGTATTACTACTCTTCCACACCTGACCTATCAACGTGGTGGTCTACCACGACCCTTCAGATGGCTAATGCCATGGGATATCTCATCTTGAAGTGGGCTTCCCGCTTAGATGCTTTCAGCGGTTATCCCTGCCGAACTTAGCTACCCAGCAATGCCCCTGGCGGAACAACTGGTGCACCATAGGTTCGTCCATCCCGGTCCTCTCGTACTAGGGAAAGATCTCCTCAAATATCCTGCGCCCGCAACAGATAAGGACCAAACTGTCTCACGACGTTTTAAACCCAGCTCACGTACCACTTTAATTGGCGAACAGCCAAACCCTTGGGACCTGCTTCAGCCCCAGGATGTGATGAGCCGACATCGAGGTGCCAAACCTCCCCGTCGATATGGACTCTTGGGGGAGATAAGCCTGTTATCCCCGGAGTACCTTTTATCCGTTGAGCGACGACCCTTCCATGCGGAATCGCCGGATCACTAAGACCTACTTTCGTACCTGCTCGAGATGTCTCTCTCGCAGTCAAGCTCCCTTATGCCTTTACACTCTACGGCTGGTTTCCAATCAGCCTGAGGGAACCATCGCGCGCCTCCGTTACTCTTTAGGAGGCGACCGCCCCAGTCAAACTACCCACCAGACAATGTCCTGGATCCAGATAATGGACCGCAGTTAGATTCCTAAGATAACAAGGGTGGTATTTCAAGGGTGACTCCATGGACACTGGCGTGCCCACTTCAAAGTCTCCCACCTATCCTACACATGTTACCTCAAAAACCAATGCCAAGCTGTAGTAAAGGTTCACGGGGTCTTTCTGTCTTGTTGCGGGTAACCGGCATCTTCACCGGTACTACAGTTTCGCTGAGTCTCTGGTTGAGACAGTGGGGAAATCGTTACGCCATTCGTGCAGGTCGGAACTTACCCGACAAGGAATTTCGCTACCTTAGGACCGTTATAGTTACGGCCGCCGTTTACCGGGGCTTCGGTTCAATGCTTCGCTTGCGCTAACACGTCCCCTTAACCTTCCGGCACCGGGCAGGCGTCAGACCCTATACTTCGTCTTTCGACTTCGCAGAGTCCTATGTTTTTAGTAAACAGTCGCTCCCCCCATTTCACTGCAACCTGACTAGGCTCAGTTAGTAAATAACATCACCATGCAGGCACACCTTCTCCCGAAGTTACGGTGCTATTTTGCCGAGTTCCTTAACCAGAGTTCTCTCAAGCGCCTTGGTATCTTCTACCTGCCTACCTGTGTCGGTTTACGGTACGGTCACAATCATAACTAGATACGAGGATTTTCCTGGAAGCATGGAACCAACCACTTTGTTGTCTAAAAGACATCGTCATCACGCCTCAGTCTTAAAAGGACCCGGATTTGCCAAAGTCCTAAACCTACACGCTTAAACCGGGACAACCAACGCCCGGATGGTCTTACCTTCTCCGTCCCCCCTTACCATAACATTATGATAGTGGTACAGGAATATTAACCTGTTTCCCATCGACTACGCCTCTCGGCCTCGCCTTAGGAGCCGACTAACCCTGAGCAGATTAACTTGACTACAGGAAACCTTAGGCTTTCGGCGACAAGGTTTCTCACCTTGTTTTTCGCTACTCGTGTCAACATAAGCTCTTGTGGGACCTCCAGCACTCCTTACGGTGTACCTTCTCAGGCGACCACAATGTTCTCCTACCATTCAGAAGCTGATTTAAACTTACTAACTGCTTAGCCGGGGAGGGTAGTTGCTCGCAAAAAACGCTCGCGAAATTTACCGCTCATCCCAACATAATTAATAAACTTAAATCAGCTTCTGAATCCGTAGCTTCGGTACTATGCTTAGCCCCGTTAAATTTTCGGCGCGGTATCATTAGACCAGTGAGCTATTACGCTTTCTTTAAAGGGTTGCTGCTTCTAAGCCAACCTCCTGGTTGTATAAACAATTCCACATCCTTTTCCACTTAGCATAGATTTGG
>NZ_AP044854.1:2475000-3140000 GCF_054397165.1 Desulforhopalus glucosivorans | reverse complement strand
GAACTTCCTGGAGGTTACTGTTTGCCTCCTCCAGTCTTTTTTCAAGCTCTACTCTTTTGCCATACCGCAATTCAGCCACAAGGCTCAGATTTCCAGAACGTTCTGCTCGCTGTTCTTCTGCGTGGCATTCGTCGATTTCCTCTTTTATTTTTCTGATACTTTGGATCGTGTCGCTTTCAAGTGTCCATTGCGCCTTCAGGGACGTAAGGGAATCATTGAGGTCACCGAGCTTTCGAGTTATTTCCTCAAGACGCCCCAGTGAAACCTTGTCCTTTTCTTTTTTAAGAGCTTCTTTTTCTATCTCAAGTTTGATTTTCTGGCGTTCAAGCTCGTCAATTTCAACTGGCATTGAGTCGATCTCAATACGTAACTGCGAGGCAGCCTCATCAATGAGGTCGATTGCCTTGTCCGGCAGAAATCGATCGGTTATGTATCTGCTCGAAAGGGTGACTGCTGCCACCGTAGCGTTGTCCTGTATCCGGACTCCATGATGTATTTCATACTTTTCCTTGATACCACGAAGAATTGCGATCGTGTCTTCTTCTGAAGGTTCCTGTACAAGTACTGGCTGGAAGCGACGCTCGAGAGCGCTGTCCTTTTCAATGTATTTACGATATTCATCTAAGGTTGTTGCTCCAACGCAGTGCAACTCACCTCGGGCTAGAGCTGGTTTTAGCATATTTGAAGCATCCATTGAGCCTTCAGCCGCACCAGCACCCACAAGTGTGTGGATCTCATCTATGAAGAGGATGATCTCGCCAGCCTTTTCTTCAACCTCTTTAAGTACAGCTTTAAGACGATCTTCAAATTCTCCACGATACTTTGCACCCGCCACAAGGGCACCAAGATCGAGGGTAATTACCTGCTTATTTGCAAGGGTCGCAGGAATATCACCGTTGACAATCCGTTGGGCGAGCCCTTCTGCGATTGCTGTTTTTCCGACTCCTGGCTCTCCAATAAGGATTGGATTGTTTTTAGTTCTTCTGGAGAGTACCTGCATAATACGTCGAATTTCTTCGTCGCGGCCAATTACAGGGTCAATCTTTTCCTGTTTTGCAAGTAGCGTCAGGTTTTTGCCGTATTTTTCAAGGGCCTGGTACTTTTCTTCCGGATATTGATCTGTCACTCTGTGACTCCCTCTAAGTGTAGAAAGGGCCTGGAGAAAGTTTTTCTCATTGAGCCCACGTGTTGCAAATCTTTTGTTTAATGTCGATTTTGTATCTCTTAGAAGTGCGAGGAAAAGATGCTCACCGCTTACATAATCATCCCCCATATCACTTGCTATGGATAGAGCTTGATTTAGAGTTGAGTTCAGTTCCTTGGATGCATAAACCTGTCCTGCTCCAGCTCCTGAAACCTTAGGCGATTCAGTAAGAGCTTGATTGACTTCCATTAGAATGACAGAGGCATCGAGGCCGGTCTTTAGTATGACAGGTGCGACGATACCCTCAGGTTGGGTCATGAGCGACGATGCAAGGTGGGCTACTTGTATTTCAGGGTGCCCCTTAGTTTGTGCGAGTTGCTGTGCGCCTTGAATTGCTTCCTGCGCCTTTATCGTAAATTTGTCAAATTGCATGATTATCTCCCCTTTATAGTGAAAACTTTATTACTTCCCCAAGAAGTATGCTTTTTCTATTTCAGTGAAGATTATAAGGCGCCTTCACGTCGTGTCAATAATTTGACACGACGCGAAGAGCAAAAAAAAACGAACCATTGTGAAATGGTTCGTTTTTCTGATATTTGTTACAATATCAAACAACTAGGTCGTAATGTGTTGAATCAACCGCATCCACCGTCCCCGCAAGATCCAGAACTACAACCACCGCCAGAACTCATCGGGTTAACAGAGGTGATGCCGAATCCTGAACGTGGTCCAGCGTCAACATAATCAACAGTAATTCCACCTGTGGTGGTCATTAAACTGTCTTCAACCAAGAATTTAAGGTCATCGTTATCGAATATTTTATCGCTATCTTTTGGCTCATCCAGAGCCAAACCCAAAGAGGGACCAGCTCAGCCGCCCTGCATTAAGGCAATACGTAGAGCAGAGTCGATATTATTCGCCTGCATATATTCTTTAAGTTTAGTAACAGCAAGATCTGTTACAGTAAAATCTGACATGAAACGCCTCCTTGTATTTTTCTTACTAAACAACCCCTCTAGACCAGCATCTGCTTAATGTCGAAGAGCATAACTATTTGTACTAACCATAAGATGAGATGCCGAATAGTCAATCATCTGGTCAATCACGATAGTAGTTCTTTTGATCTATGCAAGTTTTTTCTTAATTTATGATCTCATTTTAGTCGGAATGTGTAAAAAGAGACTGTGAAATCATATGAAAATATCGATTGAACCTTTTGCAAAAATAGGATTTCCGTCCAAGACTAAGGCCTGTGAAAAATTTTACCGCAGGCATATAGTAAATATTCCGAGGATAAAATTTTGAACAAAACGAAAATATTGGGCGCAAAGACATTTTCGCAAGTGGCTCGATTATGTTAATTTATTCATAATATAGATTTAATAAGGGTGGAATTGTTTTTTATCTATATTATTAGTCTTAGGATACAGTGAGATCTCGTTTGCATGTTTTTATGAAGATTAGCATAAAAACATATAAGATATGTTTGATAAAAATATTAGGGCTTTTATGAGTGAAGGTCTGGTCAATAAATCATAAAGGGTAAGAAATGAAAAAAATAGTTATCTCAACCGGAGGCGGGGATGCGCCTGGACTCAATGCTGTGATTTATGCAGTGGTTCATGCCTGTGCACGAAAGGGCTGGGAGGTGTATGGCAGCCGGAATGGTTATGCAGGATTTTTAGATATTGATGATATGATCCGTTTGTTCCCAAGAGATGTTGAGGGGATTTATGCAACTGGGGGCACTATTCTTGGCTCAACGAACAAAGGCAACCCCTTTTCAAGACCGGTTGAAAATTTGGCAGGTGAGGTTCAGATTATAGATATCTCAGACAAAATATTGAGCAATTTTAATCGAATGGGTTTTGACTGTCATATTGCAATCGGTGGCGATGGAAGTCTTGATATTGCCCATAGATTTGCCGAAAAAGGGATGCCGGTTATTGGGGTGCCGAAGACCATAGATAATGACCTTGAAAAAACCAATCGAACCTTCGGTTTTGATACCGCCGTTGCAACTGCAACTGAGGCTCTGGATAAATTACATTCCACGGCTAAATCGCATAACAGGGTAATGGTTGTAGAAGTAATGGGACGTGACTCCGGTTGGATCGCTCTTTATTCGGGCATATCCGGTGGGGCGGATGTCATTCTGATACCTGAAATTCCATTTGACATGGATGAGGTCTGTGCAAAAATTTCAGACAATGAACTCCGTGATAAGGATTATGCCATTGTAGTTGTTGCAGAGGGTGCGGTGACAAAAGATGGTCAGCGTTTTAATAAGGGTAAAGGGGAACTCGGAAGGGATGAAGTGGTGCTTGGTGGAGTAGGGGAGTGGGTAGCCGCTGAGATCCGTGCCAAAACTGATAAAGATACCCGGTCTCTTGTGCTTGGTCATCTTCAAAGAGGCGGCTCTCCTACAACGTTTGATCGACTGCTTGCATTGCGATTTGGCGCGGCTGCTGTACGTCTTGTGGAAAACAAAGTCTTTGATCATATGGTAGCTCTTAATGATTCTACCATGGATTCAGTACCCATAGCCGAAGCTATCAAGATGCGTAAAAAAGTTGATCTGAACAGTGACAAGATTATGACTGCCAGAGAAATTGGGATATGCTTCGGTGATAAGGATGTCCGGGGTCAAGAAGATTAATGTCTGTACTCCATATATGAAAAATCAGTATACTGAAGTCTATCAGCTTCTTTTTGACCATTTCGGGCCTCAGGATTGGTGGCCCGCAGATAGCCCGTTTGAAATTATCGTCGGTGCGGTTCTCACCCAGAATACCAACTGGTCAAATGTCTCAAAGGCAATTGATAATCTACGGGAAGCGGGTTTGCTGGATTATGCTTCTCTAAAACTCTTATCTGTAGATGAGGTTGCGGGCTATATACGTCCTGCTGGCTATTATAATTTAAAATCTAAGCGCCTTAGAAATCTCCTGGATATGATTGAGGAGATCTATGACGGTGATTTAGATCTTTTTTTAGAGGATAGTCATGGGGCGTGTCGTGAAAACCTTCTGTCGGTAAAAGGAGTTGGTCCTGAGACTGCTGATGCAATTGTACTCTATGCATGCAATCACCCAGCTTTTGTGGTTGATGCGTATACGCACCGGGTGTTTAGTCGTCATTCTCTTGTCGATGAAGAGACTGATTATGAATCAATGCAGGATCTGTTTCTGTCTAAACTACCAGAAGATGTAGAACTGTTTAACGAATACCATGCCCTGATTGTCAAAACTGCCACAACCTATTGTAAAAAAAATAACCCCCTGTGCGAAAGGTGTCCGCTACAGGGGGTTAATGAATGAAATTGGAATCTTGGAGTGTATTATCGGGACCCTGAAAAATAAAAAAAATTAAGCCTTTAGTTTCAATAATTCCCCTGCCATTTCATTTACTGTTTCGATGGTTTTGAGATTTGCCTTATATAATGTGTTATTGAGATTCATGTCTGGAATTTCGCTGCCAAGGTCCACATTGGAGAGTTCTACCTGATCGTATCCGTCGGTTGTCTCTTCGTAAACAAGAGCACCAGGCGTATCTACCTTTTGTACCTGTGCTTTTACACCCGCAGGCTCTGTTGTCTCATTGACTACCCTGGTTCTTTTGAACTCATTGGTATTGGCATTAGCAATATTATTGGAGTTTGAGTTGAGTCGTGTTCCAAAAGTTTGTAATGCAGATAATGCTGAATTATATGCTGATATCATAACGTACTCCAATACAGTTTAGTACCTTACTACAGAAAAGCTGTCATAAAAAAACAAGAAAACTGGAGAACCTTTTAACATTGTGAATTTAATATGACTTCCAAGGTACTTATCCCGTTTATCGTGGTTAGTACCTTATGAATTCATTTTTTGTTTTATTAAAATGAATGAGGTGAAGGCACTTATCTCGGCTTGTTTTTTTGTTCACCGAGGTTGTTTACTTATCATTTCAATTTGCAAAAAATGAACCATAAACAATTTTTCTTCTCTTTGTAAAAAATCAAATCATATTAAGAGATTATATGAGGTGTTGTTGCTCTCCACCTTTCTCTTTACCATGCAGTAGTATGGGTAGTTTCAGAATCGAAATTAGAGTTTCAGCTGTGGTATTGGTTAGTTTGTGTCTTGGCCTGTCTGGTGATGGCACCAATAAATTCTAAAACTTCATCTTCCGTGTACTCTGCCTTTAGGAGTGCTTGTTTGTACCGCTGCAGGGTTTCACGCGCCTTTAGAGGACTGTTTTGCTTGAGGTGGAATTGATACAACAGTGACGTGAGTTCCTCTTCAAGCGGATTAGTGAGGAGTACTCTTTCGAGGAACTGGATGACCTCATTTGTAAATGCAGTGTTATCAAGGTTTTCAGCCCATGTTGTGGCTATACTGATCAGTAGATGACTGACTTCATCATTAAATTCGAGGGCCTGATCGCTTTGAAATATATCTTCAGGCATCCCGCCCTGCCATAGGGAGAGGGCCGTACGTAAAGAGTTCTGAGCCTGCCACCAATCACTATTTTTACAGTGGGACAGACCTACACGGGCTGCTTCAATAAAATCCAAAGCATCAATATGATAGTTGGTCAGACAGAGTATCCCTTTTTGGATATAGAGGTAATGTTTTACAGGATGAGGAAGCTGCGGGGCCAGGAGTTTTCGTAGTCTGGTAAGCAAAGTGTCAAAACTTTTTCTGGCATTTTCAGGCGAACTGTCAGGCCATAGGGTGAGCTGGATTTTTTCCTGTGGTATACGCTGTCCCTTAGAGGTGATGAGCAGACCCAGTAATTCTCTTTGGAATGGAGTGAGGTCTTTGGCCTGGAATAAGACCTTATCTCTAATTTTGATTTCAAAGCTGTTAAGCAGAGTAAATTGCAACAGGGGGATTGGAGTCCCATCCTCTGAAAAATTGTGTTGTAGACGCCTTTGAGCTAAGGTTATGGAAAAATATTTTTCTATATCTCTTTGGACGGCAAGGCTGAGAAGCTTTGTCATCATCACCGGTTCCCAGCCCCAGAAGTGGTTGTAACCGTTTATTTTCATAAGGGATAAACCTGCTTCCAGGTCTTCAAGGGCAGATTCCGGGTTTATGCCAATGAGTTTTGCATAACTCCTGGTAATGAGACCACAGATGGTAAGGTAGGTGGATGGGATTGACTGGGCAATGGCAAGACCTTTTTCAAGGTGAGTCATCGCCTTGTCGTGATCATTTAATCGAATATATATTGAGCCAGCTATAATGTAATTAAAGGCGATATAAAATGGTCCACCAGCCCGGTCTCTTTTTTGAGTGGCTTCTTTAATTGCATGCAATGCCTCATTATTATGCCCAGTGAGTGCCAGGCCAAAAGCCTGCCATTGAAGAAGCTGGCTGTGCATATGGTCCGTTGCTGCGGTAAAGGTTACGTCGAGCCCTTTTTCCAGAAGTTCGAGGGCTTTTCGTGGCTGTCCCATGGAGAAGTAGGCGCTGCTTCCCCAGACATAGAGGTATGGGGCAGCGACCGTTTGTTCTACGACAGGTTTTGCGACAGTTTGTTGCAGGGCTAGTTGCTGGGCATTAAAATTCTTATGATCCCCACTCATTGACAGGTAGCAAAGGTTAATAATCCGCATGGTCAGTCGGTTGGATTCACCAACTAAAGGATTGTTAAATAGAGAAAAACAGAATTCTGCCTCCCGCAGGAACTTGGCTCTATTTCCACTCAGTAGCTCAATATAGCCTTGGATAAACTTTGTGGAGGCGATGAATTTTTTGAGTTTATGTCGTGTCGCCAAGGTTGCAGCAACCTCAATATATTGCCTTGCCTTGACCATATCCCCATTAAAGAAACAGAACCCTGATGCAATGTTTCGAGCGGCCATGATAATAACTGAAGGGGGTAGTGATTCTTTCGTGTTCTCAAATAATTGCTCTGTTCTTGGAAGTAAGTCGGTTCCTTCTCTGTACTTACCTGAAATCACAAAGTGGAAATAGATGGTTTGGGAGAGTGCAATGAGTTCTCCCTCTTCTTCTCCGGCTTGTTTAAATTGTTTACGAGCCTCATCCCAAAAAGGAAGAGTCGTTTGGGGGGCATAGTCTACCCTGAGTAGTCCTGAGTAGAGAACAAGCCATCTGTATTTAAATAAGGTCGTATGTTCTATACCCTGGAGTAAGCTTAAGATGGTGAGCGTTTTATTTTTCGTTATTAGATCCATCCCCTTATCCCGGAGGATACGCGCCATTGCTTCAAAGTCGCCGCCATATTTATAGGAGGTGAGGGCCTTGTCTATCTGTTGTTTGTCAAGGTAATATTTTGCTTCTGACTGGTAAATATTCTGGATTTCTGCAGGAGATAGCGTCAGCCTGGCACGTTGTTGCAGAAATTCCTGGAAAAAATGATGGAATCGAAACAGCTGATACTCATCATCGAGGCGGTAGATAAAATAATTGTCGTGTGTAAAAGCTGAGAGGATAAGCTCAAGGCCCTCTACTCCCGTAAGTGTTGTTGCTAGATCAGCTGGAATCTCGTGTAAAAAGCTGAGGATTAAAAAAGCGTTATGGAGGTTTTCCGGGACCAGATCAAAAATCTCATCTTGAAAATAATCGAGCATATGACCAGTGTCAGGTCCGGCAACTTTGGCAGGATCTCGGTCCTGCCAAAAGTTGGATCGACCGGAGATTGGATGACTCGCCAGTATTATCCCCATAATCCAGCCATTGGTAAGGCTTAGTATTTTTTGGGAATCCTGGTCACTGATATGCTTCCCTAGTACATCGTTGTATAGATTTTCGATCTCGTAATTAGTTAATGCAAGATCGCTGGTATTGATATAGGCAATCTGGTTTCCGTTACGAACGGTTTTTCCCTTAATTTCCAGTGGGTGCCGGGTTATAAGGACAAAATGAACCAGTGGCGGAGCCGAGTCTATCAGGTATTCAAACAGGCCGTTACTTAAGTTCGTGAACTCAATACGGTGCATATCGTCAAAGACAAGGTAGATATCGTCTTTAAGGGAGCGGTTTAACTCCTTATAGAGATGATCAACGCATTTTGATAGATCGAGGGGACCGATACTTCCTTCGCTAAGGATGTTTTTAAGCTTATCACAGTTAAAAGCCGGGAGGTTGTTTTCTAAGTTGACAATGAGCGAAGAGATCAGAAGTACCGGATCCGAGTCCTCAGGACCAATCTGGTACCAGGTATATGTAAGGTCGTGTGTTCGCAAATATTGCGAAACAATGGTTGTTTTCCCCTGTCCGGCCTGAGCTTCTATGATGATAACTTTTTTTCTATTTTCAGGGGATGGGAATTTTTCGTTTAACAGAGTTGTGCGCCAGAGAGATTGTGAATCGTCAATGTGTGGCGGGTAAAACTTATTGGAGGGCAGGGTGATGCTTGTTTGAATCTCACCTGTTTTCATGGATCACCACTATTTAAGTTGCTGTTGTGCTGGTATAAATTAAATTTTTTACAAACACCTCTGATGATATTTGCATCCTTTGCTGTAAGGCGCAGTCGACCAAGCAAGTGTCTGATATTGCTCATCCAGTGGTTATGGCTTATTTCATCCATAAAATTAATACGCGTGAGAACTTCTTCCATGTGGCTGTACATACTCTCAAGCTCAAATGTAGAGGCAAGTTCAGGGGCGGGCGCGAGGTCTTTTTGCTGGTGGACAATAGCGTAATGGAGCTCGTAACAATGAATGGCCACGGCTTGAGCTAAATTAAGTGAGGCAAAATCAGCAGTGGGGATAGCTGAGGTCATATGGCAGAATTTAAGATCATCATTGGTGAGTCCCGCATCTTCGGGACCAAATAAAATGGCAATCTTATTGTTCGTTATTTGCGGCAGGAGCTTATCAACCATTTCCCGTGCAGTTTGTTGAACAAAACGATGACGGCCTCGACGGGCTGTGGTCCCGACAACGATTGAGAAATCGGCAAGAGCGCTTTCAACATTTGCAAAAATTGGCAGGTTATCAATTAAGTGGGCAGCCTTGTGGGTTGCCATTTTGGCCATTGGGGCTCGCGGTGGCATGGTGTCACTCACAAGAATAAGCTGATTGATTCCCATGTTAAAGGCAACACGGGCCGCTGCTCCAATGTTTTCTGCAACTCTTGGGCGCACCAGCACAATAGAAATGGAGTCGAGTGGGGAGGACTGCTTGGCCATATAACCACGAAAGGATAAGTGTTTATGTTACATGCTGTTTTGCAGTGGGGATTATGTTGTATCCATGACATAAAACAGCAACATAACGTAAGCATTACTCACGAATGATGCTGTTTTAATAATGTAGGTTATGGACAAAAGTCAAGTTAAATTGAAAGCTTTGCCTATTCCTCAGGGGCCATCTTAAATGTGAGCCTCTTCTTAATCTGGTCAACATTTACAAGACAAACCTGCACAGAATCACCTATTTGATATGTTGTGGCAGAGATTTCTCCAAAGAGTCGGTAGTTCTTTTTATCAAGGATGTAGTAGTCGTCTGTCAATAGCTCAACAGGAACAGCACCGCTGATACAAAGTTCATCTAATACTATATAAATACTGTTTTCAGTTACTCCCGAGATAATCGCAGAAAAATGCTCTCCTAGCTTATCTTTCATAAAAGCGATTGTCAGCCTGTCATTCATATCTCTTTCTGCAGTAACAGCGACTCGCTCACGGCTGGAAAGAAAGGCTCCCGCCTCTTTGTATGACTCTGTTTTGTTTTTATTCAGTATCTCTTTTGGATGTGCACCGCATAAAAAGAGAAGAAGACGATGAACAATAAGATCGGGGTATCGCCTGATGGGTGAGGTGAAGTGGGTATAGGCAGAGGCTGCAAGGCCAAAATGGCCACTATTTGTGGCCGTGTACTGTGCCTGCTTGAGGCTTCTTAAGAGTAAGTTGTTAACTATATATTCGTATTTTGTGTTTTTAAAGTTACCGAGGGTATTTGCAAACCAACTGGCATCATTGGTAAAGGGTTGCAGAGGAACCCCCAGGGTTTTCACAAATGATAAAAATTCTTCAAGTTTTGACTCGTCCGGCCGCTCATGGGTGCGATACAGTGCTTCTATATCTTTTTCCAGGAAAAAACCGGCGACGGCCTCGTTGGCGGCAAGCATAAACTCTTCAATAATCTGATGGGCAAAGTTCCGTTCTGCCTTGGAAATTGAAGTGATTCGACTTTCTGTATCAAGGTTAAAAAACGGTTCTATCAGATTGAAATCTATGGACCCGCGTTGTGTACGTTGCTCACGCAGGACATTTGCAAGTTCTCCGGCCCACTTTAAATGCAGGAGAAACGGCTTATGCTCTTTTCTTATCACTGGATCTTCTTCAACTAAGATCTGGTGTACAGTTGAATAGGTAAAGCGTTTATGACTGTGGATGAGTGAGCGATGAAAACTTTTTTTAATAAGCTTTCCAGCTCGATCAAAATCAAGGATTGCGGACACCGTATATCGGTCCTGGCCGGGAACAAGACTGCAGAGATCATTTGACAGCCTTTCCGGTAACATTGGGATCACCCGACCGGGGAAGTAGATGGATGTTCCACGTTCATAGGCCTCAGTATCTACGGTAGATCCCGGGGTAACATAATGGCTGACATCAGCTATCGAGACATAAAGGCGAAAGCCGGATTTGTTTTTTTCGACACAGACGGCATCATCAAAATCCTTTGCGGTGGCCCCGTCTATAGTCACATGTTGTATTTTACGAAGGTCGAGCCGCTCACTACCCAGTGGAAAGGTGTCCTTAAGCTTGTCCATTTCTTGGAGTAGTTCGTCGCTGAAGGTATGGGGGAGGTCATGGCTACTGATGACCATTTCCATCTGAGTATCAATTTCACTGGAATCACCGAGTATCTTTATCAGTTTACCCGACAGTGTTTTCGTAGGTTTCGTTGGTCGTTTGTACTCTGCAATGACTGCATCACCGTTTTTTAACGGTAGATCCTGTCTTTCTTTTAGACTCACCTTGAAAGGAAAGCGTGAGTCATCGGGGTGAACAAAAATCTCATGCCCACTTACGGAGACAACCCCGCAAAGCTGATTTATTCTTTTTTCAAGGATGTCGACTATCGCGCCCTCTGAGCGTTTTCCTTTTTTGGCAAAAGAACCAACCACAAGCACAGTGTCGCCATGAATGCAGCCAGCCATTTTTGATGGGGGGATAAATAAGTCATTATCGAGTTTTGGTGTTTTTGGAGAAACTCCATGGGGGATAACAAAACCAAATCCTTTGGGATTTTGAGAGATTGTTCCTTTGTATAGGGGGGCAGATGGGTGGATAGCGTAGCTGTTTTTTCCTGTTTTTTTCACAACACCATTTCTGACAAGTTTTTCTATGGCGGCTTTTGTTACTTTTTTATCAAATTTTTTTATGGCCTTTTTTGTGAAAAATTCGGGCATGGTGAGGGTGCTGTGACTATGATATAAGATTCGCACCAATACATGCTCTGCACTTTCTGCATGCAGTTGTTGGGGTGTTGCTTTCGTTCTTTTTTTAGAGTGAAACGATGAGAACTTTTTGTTTGGATTTCTTTTTTTTGACATTTTATAAATTTTGTTTTCTCCCAAGGGAGAATTTTGTTAAGCTGATTTTTGTATTTTTTCAGAGTAAGGGTAATGTTATTGTTCTGCAAATAAAGAGAGTTAACGCATAGGTTGTTGTTCAACCTGTGTTGTCCTTTTATGGACTGAGTAATATATTCAAAATTCGCTTGTTCACGACAGGTTTATTCCCCCCAGGGTGATGATTGGGGACGGTAGCTCTGCCATATTAGTTTCTTTTTAACTTTAGGTTAGTATGCGTCACATTCCTTTTGATCTTGAACTGTACCGCAATCAAATGCAAGAACTGATTGGTGATAAGGATAATGTTGATATCTTTTGGTCAGCATTGGATTTTGCGGTGGATGCCCACGATGATCAGTGGCGTAGATCTGGTGATGCATATATTCTCCATCCTTGCACGGTGGCTAAGATCCTCGCTGAGGAGATGGATATTACTCATCCCGAAATATTGTCTGCTGCATTACTCCATGACACGGTTGAGGATGTTGAAGAGGTTACTCCAGAAATTGTTGAGCGTGATTTTGGCTCCTATGTTCGTGCTATCGTGGAAGGATGCACCAAGGTAACCCATGTCTCCGGAGATAAGCAGGCAAACAGTCGTCATACCCACCGGAAAATATTTACTGGAGCAGCCCTGCGGCCAGAAGTAATGCTCGTTAAGCTTGCAGATCGTTTACATAACCTGCGTACGCTTCAGGCCATGCCCAAGGCAAAGCGTCAGCGTATTGCTGATGAAACCATAGACATCTATGCTCCTCTGGCAACCTTTTTCGGTTTGTTTAATATGAAGAGGGAGATGTATAATCTCGCCTTATTGTATAAATATCCTAAGCAGGGTGCACGAATTAATGGTCATATTAGACAGTTACGCAGGTCTCCCCTGGGGCTGGAAATAGTTGAGGGGCTTGAGAAAACAGCCCAAGAACATGATTTCGGTTGTAGAATAAATATCCGGACAAAGAAACTATGGGCTTATTATGATGTAAGCAGCCGGATTTTAGTAAAGCGGATCGATACACCACTTGAAATACTTGTCGTGGTCGATGATGCCTCCGCCTGTTATCGTGCACTTGGAATTGTAAATCAAACCTATAAGCCAATCCCCAGGACTATTAGGGATTTTATAGCCAATCCTAAGCCCACTGGCTATCAGGGATTACACGCCCGGGCCATTATCGAAGGTAAAAAATTCCTCTTTAAAATTCGCACCCAGGAGATGGAGCGAAAGGCCCAGAAGGGGTTATTCCGTGGATGGACCTCAAAAGTGACGGGCCAGGCGAAGTTTTTCCGTGAAATTCAAGAGATGTTTGATGTTATCGGCTCTGAAGATTCCATCTCCTATAGGGATGTTATTGCGGCTAGCAGTATCAAGGAAATGTACACCTACACTCCTGCTGGAGATCTTGTCTGTTTGCCTGTGAAATCGACTGTTCTTGATTTTGCTTTCAGGGTGCATACACAGATTGGATTGACCTGTCTTGGAGCAATGATTCGCAATAAGCGGGTGCCGGCGTCCCATGTACTAACTGATGGTGCAATGGTGAGGATTATACGTTCCGAGGAACCGGTTCGCTTTGAGCAGAGTATTCTTGCAAAGTGCAGAACAGCTCGTGCTCGAGGTGAACTCGCCAAGACATTTAGGTTAAGAAGAAGGAGTGTTACCCAGGAGATTGGCGCATCGATGTTGAGACAAGAGATGCTACGATATGGTATTCCTTTTGACCTTCTTGCAAATGAGAAAGCTACTCTTGTTTTTAACAAGCATTCTGTTAAGAGTCTGGATCAGTTGCATGTCAGTATTGGAGAGGGAAGGGCACGTCTTAAAGAGGTTATGGGGAATATTGTAAATCTCCTGCTTGGAGGCGTTTCGCCACTGGTCACACCGACTGGAGCATTTAACAATATTGAGCTTACAACCCTTGATCCTGTTTCTGTAAAATTGTCTTCATGTTGTAAACCAAATCCTACAGAAAAGGGTAATTGTGCTCTTCTAACAATTAAGGGATTGTCAGTTCATGATAAGCGGTGCGAGCGTTTTAAGAAGATCAGGTTTCAACGGGAAGATGCTGTTAATGTGTTCTGGAGAACGAGAAGAACGAATGTTCGAAAACGGCAAATATTACATATTCTTAAAGCTAGTCGTAAAGAGATGATGCAGGCTATACGGTTTGCACCGGAGAGAATGCAGCTCCAAAATCTTGAACTGTTGACCAGTTATTCTTCTGTAAATCCCGCATGGGAGTTAACCTTTAAAGTACCTAATCTGTATGTATTGCAAAAAGTGTTACGACACTTTGATAAGACCCATATACCCTATGAATTTGATCTTGATTGTTAGTCTGTAATATCTGTCTAGTTCACATAATGTCTGGCAATTTTTTTTGATACGTCCCGTGACTATTACGTTAGCTGTAAGATATAAACACACATCGGTAACATTCTTTACGGGATGACCTCCTTGTGGCTGGAGCCTAACCATCTGGGTGTTTTCTTTAGCAGTATCGGTTCAGCCCTTCCTGCTGTCGTCTATCTTATAGTTGTTGTTCTTTATCAAATCCATTGAAATTCTTGGAATATTTGGCAAGAATCCGTCCCAACATCTCCGGAAGATCATTAGGTTGGCGAGAGCTTTTTTGTAGCTGGATTAAGGTCTTGTCCAATGTGATGGATTCATGCATGAAGATATGGCGAAGGATGAGGGAGATGAGTCTGGTGATTGTGGTAAGATTTGAAATTCTTGACTGCAGGTGTTGATCACGGTCAAAAGCTGTGGAGGCAAATATCTCAACAGGATCACCTTCTAACTCACTCACCGATACATACCAGGTGTTACGTTCCCGGTCTGTGGTGCGATACCGAACACCATCGAGTACATCGGGTAGTTCCTGTACTGCGACTTGATCACTTTCTCTGAGAGTCGAGACGTTGCTTAGATCAGCAAGATGTTGTAATTCATTTGGGTCTTTAGCTATGATTTCAACAACACTGCTGCATGAAGAGCAGAGTTGGGCACTATTCACAGCATTAAGTTTTTTCTTCTTGCCGCAGAGGTCGCAGGTTTTGTTTTGTGTTTTTTTCATCACTATACCAATTGTCTTGCGGTGAAATATCGCCGATATTTAATTTTAGCAGTGACTGAAACTCACTACCATCTATCTCCCTTGCTCCAAATCGTAATAAATGATTCGTTGTCATCTGGCAATCAATCATTTGAAAGTTCTCTTTTTTGAGGAATTCGACAAGGGCAATAAGCGCAAATTGTGACCCGGATCGAATCCTGGAAAACATTGATTCGCCAAAAAACACCTTACCAAGAGCAATGCCATATAGGCCACCTACTAAAATGTCATCTTGCCAGCATTCGACAGAGTGGGCAAATCCAAGGGAGTGGAGTTTGCTATATGCCTCTGTCATTGTATCAACAATCCAGGTCTCTTCTCCTGATTCGGTGCGAATAACAGCACATTGGTGAATAACCTCCTCGAAGGCTGTATCCCTTGTGATGGTCAGGTTACTCTTTCTATGGTATCGCAAAACCCGTTTTGGTATGTGGAATTCATCCGGAAAAATAACAAGTCTTGGGGAGGTGAACCACCATAGTAGCGGGTCACCTGCAGAGAACCAGGGGAATATTCCATTCTTATACGCAAGTAAAAGTCTCGCAGGGCTTAAATCCCCACCCACTGCAAGCAGGCCTGAATCTTCTGCAAGATGGGTAGGTGGAAATTGAATGTCTTCTGTTAATTGAAAAACCGGCATTGTCACATAATGGCAAAATATTATCTAATCCCGGTAAACGGGATAGGTACGTGTAAGTACTGATTGCGCTTGTGTTTGTTCGTTGCTTTTTATTACCCGATTGAGCGAACACTAATCGACGTTTTGATGGTAGGTTGCTCTTACGTAAGGCTTTAAAAAGTCTTTGACTAGTGTACCATTCTGCGTAAGAGAAAAAAAGTGATCAGAATTAATTGAAATAAAAAGGTTATTTTTCATTTACACTACTCTCAGGTGGTATAAGAATAGTATTTTTCTTTATAAGGCGAGTATAGTATCATTAGGCTATCATTAAGAAGATACTTAAGTTGCACTCAAAAAAATGTTTTAAGTGTTCTACTCCAGAAGATCTGTATGAAAAACAGGGAGGCTGGACGTCATTATGAAAACATAGTTGGAACAGGTACCAGATAGCGAATCTCGCGAGGCCTTTGACTTACTTATCCTGCTAACCGGGGTTGGTTGAATATCCAAGGTAAAATTTAATAATCATAATTTGTATAATGACAGAGACTTCTTTACATACAGACGCTTCAGTGAAATCGCCGTTTCAGGAAGAGATCGTTTTAGACAATTACTACGCATCTTCAAATGCAGAACATGTGCTTCACACTATTCGCCAGGCAATTGCAGATGGTGTGAGGTTACTGGTTTTATCAGGGGATGAGGGTAGTGGAAAAACCATGATCTGCCATAAGCTTGATCAGGATCAGCAGAACATGTTTACCACAGTTTTTTTCCCAAGGACTGTAGACTCTTTTGAGGATGTTGTTCGTATTGTCGCTCTCGCACTAGGTCTCGAACCACAGCTGAGTGGAGAAGGGCGAAGTGTGGATGTCCTGCTTGGTGAAATATCTGAATCACTGCTTACAAAGAGCGTTCCTGTACTTCTTATCTTTGATGAGGCTGAAAATATCTACCTGGCTACTCTTGAGCGAATTCGTAAGATGCTTGATAGGATCTCCAGTGCTGGTGGTCTCATTCATGTTCTGTTTGCAGGTAGAAAAACATTCATGGAGAACAGTCAGCAACTTTCGATGTGTGATTTTCAAAATAACGAAGAATATCACATTGCTCTCGCTCCTCTTTCGGAGGAGGAGACTGAAGACTATCTATATCACTGTAGCTCAAAAATTTCTGGTGTGGATGGTGGCGCTATCTATACTTCCGAGGTGATTCGAAATATTTTTGAGGTGAGTGGTGGGAACTTTCGGATGACGAATATCCTCGCCGAAGAAGCATTGCACAAAGATGGTGATGATACTTCTTTTATGGTTCTTCTTGAAAATGTGAAAGAAAAATCTGGAGAACAAAGTCGCAATGTTGGCTTTATGCAACTTGTAAAGGAGTATGGTGAGCAGTATAGATCATATATTCCATATGCGGGAGCAGCTATAGGTGTCGTTGTGCTGAGTCTTGTTTTTTTGTCTTTTGGCAAGAAGGCAGAGGTTGTTCAGGAGTCAACAGTCACAGAAGTTCAGGTTGTTGAACAACCTGTGGTCATCAAAATTGAATCTGCTAAAGAGAGTGAAAAGGATGGCTCACATACTATCAAGGTTCCTAATGCTGCACCCGTAAAAGAAGTTGATTTAAGTGCTTCTGGAGCCGCCAAAGAGACTGTGATAGCGACTACGACGACCCCGGATGCAGAAATCCCTGAGGTTGAAATTGATGTTGAAGAGCAGACGAAGTTCTCTGCACCTGTGAAAGAGAATGTTCCGGTTGTTACAGAGAGGGCCAAGAATAAAATCGTCGTTGAGGCTGAAGTGGTGGAAGAGGTTGTTAAGAATACTCCTCTGCCTGTTGAAGAGATAGAGGTTGTTACTCTGCTTCGTGATGTTTCATCCAAAAAACGTCCTGGAAGACTGCCGAAGACTACACAGGTCACGATCAAAGAAGAGATTCAGAAAGAAAAAAACAGAAATGAGGTAAGAGAGGTTATCGCCAGTAATGCTCATTTTACTGTGGAACAGTTGTATAAAAAAAGGTTAATGGCTGGAACTCCTTGGTATAACGGCCAAAAAAATGACAAGTTCACCGTTCAGCTTATGGTTCTTACTTCAGAGACAGCAGAGAAAAATCTGAAGAAAATGTTGCGAGAGGACAGGTACAGGCAGGAGGCTGGTAATTTCTATATTTTTAAGAAATTGTCTACTTCTGACACAATCTTTGTCTTTTATGGCGAATATGCAACCATTGCTCAGGCTCGATTGGCTCAAAATAGTCTACCGCGCTTTTTACGAGATCATAAACCCTATGCGATCTCTGTCAAAGGAGCAATGACGAAGGTGAGGCGTTAGTCCCATGTCGTAGAGCATAATAAATACATGAATAGTTCAGAGGTAGCGTAAGGTCACGCTACCTTTTTTTATGTTGGCAGTTTACCAGGTTCCGGTGTTTTCCATAGAGGCCCAAGGCTCTTGTACGGGAAGCTTTTCTCCTTCCTGGAGAAACTCGATTGAAATCTGGTCTGGAGTTCGAATAAATGCCATATGCCCATCACGTGGTGGGCGGAGAATAGTTACTCCCTTGTCCATAAGATTTTGGCAATAATCATAAATGTTCTCTACACTAAAGGCCAGGTGACCAAAGTTTCGTCCATCTGTGTAAGCCTCTTCCTGATCCCAATTGTAGGTGAGTTCAACCTCCGGCTCTCCGGGGTTAGTTGCAAGATACACAAGAGTGAACCGAGCTTCTTCATAATCCTTCCTTCTTGTTTCAACCAGGCCAAGGATATTTGTAAAGAAATCAATAGATTCATCTAAGTTTTTTACTCTTACCATAGTGTGTAGAAATTTCATTATTACCTCAAGTGTAATGATTTTTTATCGTAAATATCGTTCTTACCAAAATTAGGATTTAAGATAATCATTGTAGATAGAGATATACAGTCCCTTGCCTTAAAATATCTTTTGGAGGTGCTGGCATGGCGCTATTAGATAGTGAATCGTTGAGGCAATAGTAGGTCAGGTAATAGCTGTTGACAACAGTATATCAGTAATTTATATATGGACGAAATTTACTTGTGGAGCTGGTACGGATATTGTAATTGTATTGGGGCGGTTTCATAGGTAGTCGGTCCCTATCTCATTATATTTACAGTATCTTTACCTGGGTTTGGTTGACATCTATGTTTTTCGTGATAAAATTTCCGCGTAGACGAAAGTGTGCTTCCGGATTAGCGAAGAGTCTTTTCCGCATATGCGTAAATAACAGTGTGGTATGTTTCGTAGCGTATCTTGTTTTAATATAACCTTAAAAGGGAATAGTACATAATGTCATTTTTTCTTTGTTCGGGGGCGATAAAAAGAGCGATCTCCGTTGCTTTTGTCTCAATTTGTCTCGCACCAGCTGCATTATATGCAGAAGCTCAAACTAGCGCCGAACCAGTAACCTTGCAGCAGGTATTAACGGATATTACCCAGACCGATCCTTCTATACTTGAAGCTCTAAAGCAGTATGAAAGCGTCGTGGCAGAGCGATCAATAGCAACGAGTGAGTACTATCCCACTATTGGTGGTGAACTCTCCACTGGGCCAGAAAGAACCGATGGTGTCTCCACAGACTTCGAAGAAAAAAACCTGATTGCAAACAGAGCAGCTCTTTATGCTCGACAAAACTTGTATAAAGGTGGAGGTACGAGTGCCTTTGTTGATGAAACTGATGCTCGTATTCATGCTGCCGCATATGAAGTACTTAATGTTGCAAACTCGGTGTATCTCAATGTCGCAGAGTCCTATATTAATGTTATAAAAGCTCGTAATTTGCTTGGTATTGCTGAAAAGAACGCCTTGACCCAGGAAAGAATAATGCGTCAGGTGAGGGAAAAGACAGAGGCAGGCTTTAACCGGGTTTCCGAATTATATAACTCAGAGTCGCGTTTAGTCCTTTCCAAGGGTAATTTTATATCCAGACAACAGGACCTGAATCAGGCTCTTGTATCTTTTCATCGCCAGTTTGGTCGTGTTCTTGAGCCTTCTCAATTTGTATTACCTGACCCTTCATTTCATGTTCCAGGGACACTGCCTGAAACGGTTCAGATTGCCTTTGACAAGCATCCAGCACTCAAAGTAGCACAGTACAATATTGAGAAAACTAAATACTCTTATAAACGGTCTAAATCAGCCTATTATCCGACTCTAGATCTTGAACTAAGAGGGGAATACCGAGAGGATACAGGTGGAGAAGAAGGTGAGACTAACCAGAGTGGGGCCTATTTGACTTTAGGCTATACCTTCTTTGACGGTGGCCTGAGAAAAGGTGCAAAAGAGAGGGATCGTTATGCCATGAGGCAGGAATATCAGCGATCCTATATTGAGAGACGAAATGTTAATGAAACTGTTCGACTCGCATGGAATATCATGGAGGCGGAACAGCATAAAAAAGAGTATCTCAGTGAGCACGTTACCCTCAGTGCTAAAACGCTTGGTGCCTTTAAAGAAGAGTATTATGTGGGACGACGTACTTTGCTTGATCTGCTGAATATGGAAAATGAGTATACTGATGCTGAAATGTCACTTACTCAATCTCAGTTCTCCTACTTAACTTCGCAGTACCAGCTCATGCAGGCTACAGGCGTTTTACTTGCAGTGCATGATACCGGTATTCGGGAGATGCTTATCCTGCCAGACGAACCAATTGGTGATGATGTATATGCCAAAGATGAGTATAAAGATCTCGGTATAGAGAGTAACCGTGATAAAGACACCATCGTAGATACTAAGGATCAATGCGACAACACGAAGGAAGGGGCTGCAGCGAAAATATCCGGTTGTGATAATGACAGTAGTAATAAGACTGGTTATCCCCATGAAGAAAATTGGCAGTTTTCGCCATATATAACAGCAGACGATTATTCTGCTCCCATTGAAGATTCTCAGTTGGGTGCAGGTAAAAATAGTGGGGCTGCTCCAATGCATCTGACCTTGGAAGTTCGAGCTGACAGCAGGCTGTTGACTGCGCAGGCAAGTGATGAACTCGACGCATTTGCAGCTCAGCTTGCAGGTGATCCTGCGTCATCGGTTTTGATTGAAGGTTATACTGCATCAGATAATGATACTGCTGAGAATTTGGAGTTATCTGAGAAAAGAGCAAAGCTTGTGAAGGACTTACTCATTAAAAAAGGTGTAGATGCGTCTCAGATTGATGCTGTTGGAAGAGGGATCGAAAATCCTATTGCCAGCAATGACAGTCGTGAAGGGCGAAGAATGAATCGCAGGGTTGAGATATCTGTGAGATAAATCCAACGGGCCGGTTTCTAACTATTTATTTATCTTAAATATTTTCAAGGGGACGTAGCGAGGATATTTGACAAAATTGACCCATTATCGTTTAATATTATATAGCTCGCCTATATATTGATATTCCCCCTGGAGCTTGAGTAGGCTGACCTTATCTCACTTCAGGGGGTTCTTTGTTTAAAGGATTGATAAAGGTTCACATGAGTAAAAACATACACTTAGATCCTCTGCTACTTTGTTTGGTGGCCTTAACCAAGCTTGATAAGAAGCCCGCTTCAGCGGAGTCGCTTGTTGAAG
The DNA here is from genome assembly GCF_054397165.1 of Desulforhopalus glucosivorans. Taxonomy (NCBI): domain Bacteria; kingdom Pseudomonadati; phylum Thermodesulfobacteriota; class Desulfobulbia; order Desulfobulbales; family Desulfocapsaceae; genus Desulforhopalus; species Desulforhopalus glucosivorans. Next base: position 3,118,995 of record NZ_AP044854.1, on the reverse strand, counting down.
GACTTCCGTTTGACCCTACTGAAGAAAAACAGAGACTCTTCAGTGTAAAAAGCTCTAACTCAAATTTTTCAAGAGCGGCCAACCGGGCAGGGTTCAATGCAAGTTTGCAACAGCGGAGCATTGATTCTATTCCATCTGTGGTTCTCCCAGCTATCCTCATTCTAAAACATGATCACGCCTGTGTTTTAACCCATATTTCTTTTGAAGAACGGACTGCAACGGTCATTATTCCTACGGTTGATGACACCCCCCGTTCCATTTCCCTTGATAAGCTGGAAGAGGATTATCTTGGTTATGTGTTTTTCTTGAAACGACAGTATGATGAAAGTGGGCAGGATAATCTGATCAATCAAAGTTCATCCAATTCTCACGAGAACTGGTTTTTTGGGACTTTATATCGGTTCAAAGGAATTTATGGTCGTGTTGTTATAGCGTCACTTTTTATAAATATCTTTGTTATAGCCGGTCCTCTTTTTACCATGAATGTGTATGACCGTGTTATACCCCATAATGCGATAGATACTCTATGGGTGTTGGCTATAGGTATAGGGCTTGTATACTCTTTCGATATTGTATTAAAATTTATCAGAACGATGCTGCTTGAAACAGCGGCGAAAAAGAGTGATATAATTCTCTCTTCTGTTTTATTTCAACACGCCCTGAATATAAAAATGGTGGAGCGCCCACGCTCTGTTGGGGCATTTGCGAGTAACATAAGAGATCTTGATGGAATTCGTTCGTTTTTTGCGTCCTCTGCGCTTACCGCTTTTATTGAATTACCCTTTTCTGTCATCTTCCTGCTGGTAATCTACTCGATTCATCCAATCCTCGTTTTACTGCCGCTCACCGTCATCTGTGTTCTTTTCATCGTTACAGTTCCGATGAAAAATTCTATCCAGAAGATTGTTGATACAACTCATGAATCAATAGGAAAAAGAAACAGTATTCTCGTTGAATCTTTATCTAACCTGGTCACCATAAAAGCATTTAATGCAAGTAGTACAGTCCAGTGGCACTGGGAGGAATCTACGGGAGATATTGCATCGAAGAGTCTGCGATCACGGGTGAGGTTTAGCTCTCTTTCCACTCTTTCAGCCTTCCTAACCCAGGCCTGCTCTGTTCTGGTGATTGTTGTTGGAGTGTACCTTATCAGGGCTGGCGAGTTGACTATGGGTGGATTGATCGCTGTAAATATTCTTGCGACACGCTCTATTGCTCCATGGACTCAGGCCGCAACACTACTTACAAATTATCAGCAGATGAAAATTGGTTTGCAATCGCTTAACACTTTGATGGCCAAAGAAGAAGAACGGCCTGCCGGGAAGCGCTTTATCAGACGACCGGATTTTAAGGGAGATATTGAATTTAGTGCAGTAGATTTCACCTATCCCGATGAAGAAAAAAAGGCACTAAAGAACATCAACTTTAAGATAGCGGCTGGGGAGAGGGTCGGTATCATTGGTCAGGTCGGTTCTGGGAAGTCGACTATAAGCTCGATTCTGATGGGCTTTTATGAAGTGGAAAGCGGAGCTGTTTTTATTGATAACCTTGATATTAAGCAACTCGACCCGGTTGATCTACGGCACAGTTTTAGTTATGTCCCTCAGGAGGTCACTCTTTTTAGTGGAACTGTGCGCGATAATATAACTCTACCTCTACCTCACGCGACTGACGATGAAATTGTAAAAGCATCAAATTTCGGTGTTGTTGGTGCGCTAACTAATAGACATCCGTTAGGGATGGATCTCCAGGTGGGGGAGAGAGGGTTCAATATTTCCGGTGGCCAACGCCAATCGATTGCCATAGCTCGGGCGTTTATAAAGGAGAGTCCCATTATACTCCTTGATGAGCCGACCAATGCCATGGATCACAATACGGAGATGAAGGTTATCAAGAATCTTAAAGAGGCGACAGAGGGGAAGACCACAATTATCATAACCCATAAACCGTCTATTTTAACAATTGTAGACCGTTTAATAGTCATTGATGATGGTGCTATTGTTATGGATGGCCCTAAAGATGAAGTACTTGCAAAACTCGGAGGCAAAAAACTGTGACCTCAGACCAAGACCAGCCTGTTCCTGTCGAGACAACGAGTAAAACTGAGTCTTCTCGCAAACAGTCACAGAGGTACAGCAAAAAAGATGTTGAGTTCATGAATAGCCTTAGTGGAGCGATGCTTGCCAGCAATGCAAGCCGTTTGAACGGACTGCTCTATGTTATATGTCTGGTCGTGATAGCTTTTGTGACGTGGGCATATTTTGCAGAACTCGATGAGCGGACAAGAGGAATTGGTCGTACAATTCCATCGCGTCAAATACAGGTCGTGCAAAACCTTGAGGGCGGTATTGTAGAAGAAATTCATGTTTTTGAAGGCCAGTTTGTAAAAAAAGGGACGATCCTTGTCACCATAGATGATACCGGGATTGGTAGTTCCTTTAGCGAGAGTGCGAGTAAAATTAATGAGCTCCTTGCCAAATCTTTTCGGCTCAAAGCTGAATCAGGTCTTGCCGCTTCAATGGACGAATTCGAGACTGACTCAACAATGACCGATCTTATGGCAAATGAGAAGCGGTTATATCAATCACAACTCAGGCAGTTTGCAAACCAAAAATCAGTGTTAGAGCAGCAACTACGACAACGAAAGATCGAATTAGCAGATGCCCGACAGGATCTAACATCTTTTCGCGCTAGTAAAAAGATGATTAACAGGGAAAGAGCACTCAGCAAGCCTTTGCGTGACAAAAACCTCATTTCTGAGCTTGAATTTCTGCAGTTGGATCAAAAGGCACTTGAAAAAGATCAGGAGATTGATCGGACAAAGAAAAAAATCGAAAAATTAGGCTTGCAAATTATTGAGGCAGAACAGAAGATTAAAGAACTGGAAGAATCGAGACGAGCTGATGCAATGGAAGAGCTTAATGCAGTTATGGCTGAACTCGACAGACTCAATTTTATGCAGGTTGCGATTGAAGATCGAGTAACAAGAACCAGTGTTCGGTCCCCAGTTGATGGAACAGTGAAACAACTTCTTATCAATACTATCGGTGGCGTACTGAAACCTGGAATGGATATTCTTGAGATAGTGCCACTAGATAAGAGCGTAATTGTTGAAACCAAAATAAAACCATCTGATATTGCGTTTATATTTCCTGGTCAAAAAGCAATTTTAAAATTCACGGCCTATGATTTTGCAATTTATGGAGGGCTTGAGGGGGAGGTGACGCACATCAGTGCTGACACAATTACTGATGACAACGGAGAAGAGTTCTATCTCGTACGAATTAAAAGTAAGGACAATTACCTGGGATCTGAAGATGATAAAAAACATATCATAATAGGTATGACGGCTCAAGTAGATATCATTACCGGCAAGAAGACGGTTATGCAATATCTTATGAAACCGATACTCAGGGCAAAAGATAACGCTTTACGCGAGAGATGATGCAAATACGATGCTGTAGTAAAGATAACAAGCTTATAGAGAGATTGATCGGATTGTATGGCTCGGCAAATGTTACCAGAGTTGATGATATTGAATTATTCAAAAAGGATAGTTCCCCACATAGTGACGTTACGATTGTTGATTTGAAATATACGGAGTTGCCAAAAGAAAAAAATATAGAATTTTCAGTAGTTGTCCTTACTTCACTTCCAACGTTTGCAGAGGCCTTTACCCTTTTACAACTCGGTATACGGGGATATGGTAACCGCCAGATGCGTCAAGTCAATCTCAAGCAGGTTATTGATAATGTTAATGATGGTCAAATCTGGTTACCTCCGGACATTATCTCCAAACTGATTGATGTTGTTGGGCATGGAGAAAAAACAGGAAAAGAAAAATCAAGGGACAAATTACTTAATCGACTGAGTAAAAGAGAACAGGAAGTGGCACTCTTTGTTGCGAAAGGAATGTCAAATCAGGAAGTGGCAGATACAATGTATGTTAGTCTTCGCACTATAAAAGCTCATCTCAGTTCTATATATGATAAAACAGGTGTTAGAAACCGGCTAGAACTTGGTCTTGCACTTTCGTAATTCTTGAAAAGAATTCTAGGTGTAACTGCTCTTTCTTCATCTCTGCCATTCACAGTACCATAAAAAGCCGCACTAACCTCCACGTTAGTACGGCTTTTTCTTTTCAAAGTTTCAAAAAACACACCATCCTCCCCCCTGGCATACCGGGTGTACACCAGGGGTTGGAGTACGATGTTAACCAATCGGAGTCCCGTCATCGGTGAAGATAGTAGTCTTATCTTCTTCACCGACATCATTCGTAATAGTGACTTCAGTCGTACTGTCATTTTTGTCAACGAGTGTTGCTGAAGTTTCACCAGCCCCCCCTTCTGTCACAGTGTATTCATCATTCTCATCGACAATTGTTACTGTGTTGTCAACCGTATCATCGTCTGGCGTGCCAGGGTCACTTGAAAATTCAAGCGTATTATCTGAGTCTGTCATATCAATTACATCTTCAACAGATAATGTGACACTTTGCGAGTCGGTTTCATTCAACTGAATTACTTCAATATTAGAGAGCTCCAGATTTGCCAGTTGACTAAAATCGATATCCGGATCAGAAATTATTAAGGTGTCTACACCTTCCCCACCATCTATAGATGTATCATTAGCGTCAAAATAAATAATGTCGTCACCTGCGCCAGCATTAATAACATCTGCGCCGGGGTTACTTCCGAAGGTGTCATTCCCGTCACCACCGACAGGCGTATCGGTGTCTCCACCACCAATTGAAATTGTTAGTGTAGAAGTGGCAACGTCTCCGTCACCATCGGTAATACTGTAGGTGAATTCCTGAGAGAGAAGTTCATCTTGCTCAAGGCTGTCTTTAGTTTCCCGATTAACGGTAAACTGGTAGGTTCCGTCTTCATTGGCAATAAGGTCCCCATAGTCGCTCGAAACATTGTCCCATGTAACGACGCCATCCGTACCGTCGGCACCCGCTTCGGTTAGTACACTTCCGGTAAGTTCGGGAAGTGGGTCAGTCGAAGTAATTGCAGCAACGATCTGGAAGTGATTGGATGCACTTTCATCTGTCTTAATTTCAGAAACCGGTGTTCGTGTTTGATCGTCGGGATCGACAAAACCTTCAATGCTCACTGTATAACTCTGTCCAGCCAGGTCGAATGTTACAGTTTGGCTTGGTAAGGTAATGATGTCACGGGGGTCCGCGCCATCGTTAGGTGTTTCATTGTGATCCATGTCAATGGTGAAGTTTACGGTTTGCGAGACTCCATTGACGTCAACATCCATTGAGATACTCATCTCAATTGTATCCAGAGTTGATGAATTGGAATAAATTGGCCAGTTTTCATGGCTGAAGTCACCAATTATGAATAGATCTCCAGCTGAAACCTGCTGACCTGCAGGAGATGTGAAATCAACGTTATCAACTAACTCATACCCTGACTTTCCTGAACCAGTTGCAGGGGTCCCCCAGTAAATCGAATCAATTTTAGCATCAGTGTCTGTATTCAATTGAGTTACAGAATTAGTTCCTCCAAGAAATACCGAATTCTGGAAACCACTAGCAAGATTGCTTATGGAAATTGTATCTACAGGTACTGAAACATGGGCAATTGAAGGTAAGGCAATAGGGGCATCATCAATCACATTAATGGTCAAGGATGCAGTTGCACTAACACCGTCAACATTGGTAACGGTGTAGGTGAAGTTTTCTACATCATCTACACCTTTTTCAGTTTTAGCGGAAAGTGTGTATACATAATCTCCAGCTGCACGATCAGAGCCATCAAACGTTCCCTCCACAGTGAAGACCTTTAAGGTTCCATGGTCAGTATTAACGGTGATAACTCCATCAACATCATCTGCTAACTGGCCGTTAACACTTTCCACAGAGGCTCTGTCTATAGTAGTTGAAGAACCACTTAACAAGTTGCCATCTGTTATTTCAATGTCAGTTTCAGCCTCAGTTCCAGTAACAAGTCCAGCTTCATCTACCTGATCTATATAATTTTCAATTATAGGATCCGCAGTTGGATCTCCTTTACCAATGATTGTTATAGTAGCAGTAGCTGTGTCTGTTGCACCTAATTCATCTGTAATCGTGTATTCAAATGAATCTGTAGCAACCTCTCCAGCTTCGAGGTCATCAAAGGCACCATTAGGATCATAGCTAAAGGTGCCATCTGCGTTAGCAACTACAGTTGCGCCACTAGTTAAGGTCGCCGTTGTCCCTATTGGTGTGCTATCGATAGCTGTCACCGTGAATTCGTCGCCTTCTGGATCAATGTCATTGGCACGAAGGCTTACACTTGAGTCTATAGTTAACGTTGTGTCTTCTGTTGTCTGATATACACCGTTGGCAGAAGCTGGTCCTGTCGCAGAAAAACCGGTAATAAAGTAATCTGAATCATCTGATCCACCGCTACCATCAGCGTAGGCTAATGCTGTGAATTTCACACTGTCGAAAACATAATCTCCTGTATCTATGGGAATCTCACTTCTTGTGTTACCAGAATCAAGGCTGATAACTCCGGTAGCGACGGCAGTACCATTGCTATAGGCGATCCAACGACCTTGTTCGCCGCCACTTTCTGTAGCGTAAAGTCGTGATACATCAAATAGGGCTTGGTTGACATTTCCATTAAGCTCAATAAGAACAGCCTCGGACTTACCAGTTGTTGAGTCATATTCGATCTGATCTGGGATTCCTCCGGAAAGTCTAGGGCTTCCAGCTACGCCAAGTACGTTGTCGTTATTGTTGACAGTATCTGCACCTGTGTAAAGGATAGGGTTGCCATTAACGTCAGTTGTGTTGCCATTAATGTCATACCCTGTGATTTTGATTTGCTGGCCAGTACTGTCGTTGTTATACCAGCTATCAAGAGGAGTTGGGTTGTCAGGGTTGTCGCTTGCTCTGTCAGCGAGATATACCGAATACTTGGAGCCGGCCGTGGGTGGGTCGTCTTCTGCAATGACATTATTATCTATGATGGTACCAATACCTGTATCAGTAGCATCATTAACAAATGTACTGGTTGTAGAACCCTGTAGAACAACAGTTTCAGGTCTTTCTATAATTGTGTCATCAATTACCGCAACCCGCACTTGCACGGCTGTAGCATCACCAGGCAGAGTTACATCGCCTGCAACCGCCTGCCAGCTGGTACCGTCAAAATATTCGAGAGTGCTGGAGTAATCATCACCACTAGTCGCAGTACCGGCAGTAGAAAGAGTTACATCGACATCTTCAGCGACAGCATTGCTTAAGCCTACGGTATACTCAAGATAGTTTCCATCAGCTTCTACAACGGTAGTCGCATCAGTGATGACGAGATCTGCAGTGATGGCAACAGAATAGTCTTCCGTATCGGTCGCAGTTGCAGTATTCCCGGCGTTATCAGTAGTGGTAACCGAGGCATCAATGGTTGTATCTGGATCAGCAGTAAGTTCAGCACCAGGAACGTCAATAGAGAACGCTCCTCCAGTTGCAGTACCCGTATAGGTGTTGCCATTCACCGTAAGAGTTACGGTATCTCCATCCTGAACATCTCCACCAACGGTACCCGTGATAGGAATATCGGTACCTTCTTCAGTAGCGTTAATGATATCGTCATCAGTGATATTAGCATCGAGGGTAATTTCTGCAGTGATGCCAGTATCAACAGAATAGTCTTCCGTATCGGTCGCAGTTGCAGTATTCCCGGCGTTATCAGTAGTGGTAACCGAGGCATCAATGGTTGTATCTGGATCAGCAGTAAGTTCAGCACCAGGAACGTCAATAGAGAACGCTCCTCCAGTTGCAGTACCCGTATAGGTGTTGCCATTCACCGTAAGAGTTACGGTATCTCCATCCTGAACATCTCCACCAACGGTACCCGTGATAGGAATATCGGAACCTTCTTCAGTAGCGTTAATGATATCGTCATCAGTGATATTAGCATCGAGGGTAATTTCTGCAGTGATGCCAGTATCAACAGAATAGTCTTCCGTATCGGTCGCAGTTGCAGTATTCCCGGCGTTATCAGTAGTGGTAACCGAGGCATCAATGGTTGTATCTGGATCAGCAGTAAGTTCAGCACCAGGAACGTCAATAGAGAACGCTCCACCAGTTGCAGTACCCGTATAGGTGTTGCCATTCACCGTAAGAGTTACGGTATCTCCATCCTGAACATCTCCACCAACGGTACCCGTGATAGGAATATCGGAACCTTCTTCAGTAGCGTTAATGATATCGTCATCAGTGATATTAGCATCGAGGGTAATTTCTGCAGTGATGCCAGTATCAACAGAATAGTCTTCCGTATCGGTCGCAGTTGCAGTATTCCCGGCGTTATCAGTAGTGGTAACCGAGGCATCAATGGTTGTATCTGGATCAGCAGTAAGTTCAGCACCAGGAACGTCAATAGAGAACGCTCCTCCAGTTGCAGTACCCGTATAGGTGTTGCCATTCACCGTAAGAGTTACGGTATCTCCATCCTGAACATCTCCACCAACGGTACCCGTGATAGGAATATCGGTACCTTCTTCAGTAGCGTTAATGATATCGTCATCAGTGATATTAGCATCGAGGGTAATTTCTGCAGTGATGGCAGTATCAACAGAATAGTCTTCCGTATCGGTCGCAGTTGCAGTATTCCCGGCGTTATCAGTAGTGGTAACCGAGGCATCAATGGTTGTATCTGGATCAGCAGTAAGTTCAGCACCAGGAACGTCAATAGAGAACGCTCCTCCAGTTGCAGTACCCGTATAGGTGTTGCCATTCACCGTAAGAGTTACGGTATCTCCATCCTGAACATCTCCACCAACGGTACCCGTGATAGGAATATCGGTACCTTCTTCAGTAGCGTTAATGATATCGTCATCAGTGATATTAGCATCGAGGGTAATTTCTGCAGTGATGGCAGTATCAACAGAATAGTCTTCCGTATCGGTCGCAGTTGCAGTATTCCCGGCGTTATCAGTAGTGGTAACCGAGGCATCAATGGTTGTATCTGGATCAGCAGTAAGTTCAGCACCAGGAACGTCAATAGAGAACGCTCCACCAGTTGCAGTACCCGTATAGGTGTTGCCATTCACCGTAAGAGTTACGGTATCTCCATCCTGAACATCTCCACCAACGGTACCCGTGATAGGAATATCGGTACCTTCTTCAGTAGCGTTAATGATATCGTCATCAGTGATATTAGCATCGAGGGTAATTTCTGCAGTGATGGCAGTATCAACAGAATAGTCTTCCGTATCGGTCGCAGTTGCAGTATTCCCGGCGTTATCAGTAGTGGTAACCGAGGCATCAATGGTTGTATCTGGATCAGCAGTAAGTTCAGCACCAGGAACGTCAATAGAGAACGCTCCACCAGTTGCAGTACCCGTATAGGTGTTGCCATTCACCGTAAGAGTTACGGTATCTCCATCCTGAACATCTCCACCAACGGTACCCGTGATAGGAATATCGGTACCTTCTTCAGTAGCGTTAATGATATCGTCATCAGTGATATTAGCATCGAGGGTAATTTCTGCAGTGATGGCAGTATCAACAGAATAGTCTTCCGTATCGGTCGCAGTTGCAGTATTCCCGGCGTTATCAGTAGTGGTAACCGAGGCATCAATGGTTGTATCTGGATCAGCAGTAAGTTCAGCACCAGGAACGTCAATAGAGAACGCTCCACCAGTTGCAGTACCCGTATAGGTGTTGCCATTCACCGTAAGAGTTACGGTATCTCCATCCTGAACATCTCCACCAACGGTACCCGTGATAGGAATATCGGTACCTTCTTCAGTAGCGTTAATGATATCGTCATCAGTGATATTAGCATCGAGGGTAATTTCTGCAGTGATGGCAGTATCAACAGAATAGTCTTCCGTATCGGTCGCAGTTGCAGTATTCCCGGCGTTATCAGTAGTGGTAACCGAGGCATCAATGGTTGTATCTGGATCAGCAGTAAGTTCAGCACCAGGAACGTCAATAGAGAACGCTCCACCAGTTGCAGTACCCGTATAGGTGTTGCCATTCACCGTAAGAGTTACGGTATCTCCATCCTGAACATCTCCACCAACGGTACCCGTGATAGGAATATCGGTACCTTCTTCAGTAGCGTTAATGATATCGTCATCAGTGATATTAGCATCGAGGGTAATTTCTGCAGTGATGGCAGTATCAACAGAATAGTCTTCCGTATCGGTCGCAGTTGCAGTATTCCCGGCGTTATCAGTAGTGGTAACCGAGGCATCAATGGTTGTATCTGGATCAGCAGTAAGTTCAGCACCAGGAACGTCAATAGAGAACGCTCCTCCAGTTGCAGTACCCGTATAGGTGTTGCCATTCACCGTAAGAGTTACGGTATCTCCATCCTGAACATCTCCACCAACGGTACCAGTGATAGGAATATCGGTACCTTCTTCAGTAGCGTTAATGATATCGTCATCAGTGATATTAGCATCGAGGGTAATTTCTGCAGTGATGCCAGTATCAACAGAATAGTCTTCCGTATCGGTCGCAGTTGCAGTATTCCCGGCGTTATCAGTAGTGGTAACCGAGGCATCAATGGTTGTATCTGGATCAGCAGTAAGTTCAGCACCAGGAACGTCAATAGAGAACGCTCCTCCAGTTGCAGTACCCGTATAGGTGTTGCCATTCACCGTAAGAGTTACGGTATCTCCATCCTGAACATCTCCACCAACGGTACCCGTGATAGGAATATCGGTACCTTCTTCAGTAGCGTTAATGATATCGTCATCAGTGATATTAGCATCGAGGGTAATTTCTGCAGTGATGGCAGTATCAACAGAATAGTCTTCCGTATCGGTCGCAGTTGCAGTATTCCCGGCGTTATCAGTAGTGGTAACCGAGGCATCAATGGTTGTATCTGGATCAGCAGTAAGTTCAGCACCAGGAACGTCAATAGAGAACGCTCCTCCAGTTGCAGTACCCGTATAGGTGTTGCCATTCACCGTAAGAGTTACGGTATCTCCATCCTGAACATCTCCACCAACGGTACCCGTGATAGGAATATCGGTACCTTCTTCAGTAGCGTTAATGATATCGTCATCAGTGATATTAGCATCGAGGGTAATTTCTGCAGTGATGGCAGTATCAACAGAATAGTCTTCCGTATCGGTCGCAGTTGCAGTATTCCCGGCGTTATCAGTAGTGGTAACCGAGGCATCAATGGTTGTATCTGGATCAGCAGTAAGTTCAGCACCAGGAACGTCAATAGAGAACGCTCCTCCAGTTGCAGTACCCGTATAGGTGTTGCCATTCACCGTAAGAGTTACGGTATCTCCATCCTGAACATCTCCACCAACGGTACCAGTGATAGGAATATCGGTACCTTCTTCAGTAGCGTTAATGATATCGTCATCAGTGATATTAGCATCGAGGGTAATTTCTGCAGTGATGGCAGTATCAACAGAATAGTCTTCCGTATCGGTCGCAGTTGCAGTATTCCCGGCGTTATCAGTAGTGGTAACCGAGGCATCAATGGTTGTATCTGGATCAGCAGTAAGTTCAGCACCAGGAACGTCAATAGAGAACGCTCCACCAGTTGCAGTACCCGTATAGGTGTTGCCATTCACCGTAAGAGTTACGGTATCTCCATCCTGAACATCTCCACCAACGGTACCCGTGATAGGAATATCGGTACCTTCTTCAGTAGCGTTAATGATATCGTCATCAGTGATATTAGCATCGAGGGTAATTTCTGCAGTGATGGCAGTATCAACAGAATAGTCTTCCGTATCGGTCGCAGTTGCAGTATTCCCGGCGTTATCAGTAGTGGTAACCGAGGCATCAATGGTTGTATCTGGATCAGCAGTAAGTTCAGCACCAGGAACGTCAATAGAGAACGCTCCACCAGTTGCAGTACCCGTATAGGTGTTGCCATTCACCGTAAGAGTTACGGTATCTCCATCCTGAACATCTCCACCAACGGTACCCGTGATAGGAATATCGGAACCTTCTTCAGTAGCGTTAATGATATCGTCATCAGTGATATTAGCATCGAGGGTAATTTCTGCAGTGATGGCAGTATCAACAGAATAGTCTTCCGTATCGGTCGCAGTTGCAGTATTCCCGGCGTTATCAGTAGTGGTAACCGAGGCATCAATGGTTGTATCTGGATCAGCAGTAAGTTCAGCACCAGGAACGTCAATAGAGAACGCTCCACCAGTTGCAGTACCCGTATAGGTGTTGCCATTCACCGTAAGAGTTACGGTATCTCCATCCTGAACATCTCCACCAACGGTACCCGTGATAGGAATATCGGTACCTTCTTCAGTAGCGTTAATGATATCGTCATCAGTGATATTAGCATCGAGGGTAATTTCTGCAGTGATGGCAGTATCAACAGAATAGTCTTCCGTATCGGTCGCAGTTGCAGTATTCCCGGCGTTATCAGTAGTGGTAACCGAGGCATCAATGGTTGTATCTGGATCAGCAGTAAGTTCAGCACCAGGAACGTCAATAGAGAACGCTCCTCCAGTTGCAGTACCCGTATAGGTGTTGCCATTCACCGTAAGAGTTACGGTATCTCCATCCTGAACATCTCCACCAACGGTACCAGTGATAGGAATATCGGTACCTTCTTCAGTAGCGTTAATGATATCGTCATCAGTGATATTAGCATCGAGGGTAATTTCTGCAGTGATGCCAGTATCAACAGAATAGTCTTCCGTATCGGTCGCAGTTGCAGTATTCCCGGCGTTATCAGTAGTGGTAACCGAGGCATCAATGGTTGTATCTGGATCAGCAGTAAGTTCAGCACCAGGAACGTCAATAGAGAACGCTCCACCAGTTGCAGTACCCGTATAGGTGTTGCCATTCACCGTAAGAGTTACGGTATCTCCATCCTGAACATCTCCACCAACGGTACCCGTGATAGGAATATCGGTACCTTCTTCAGTAGCGTTAATGATATCGTCATCAGTGATATTAGCATCGAGGGTAATTTCTGCAGTGATGGCAGTATCAACAGAATAGTCTTCCGTATCGGTCGCAGTTGCAGTATTCCCGGCGTTATCAGTAGTGGTAACCGAGGCATCAATGGTTGTATCTGGATCAGCAGTAAGTTCAGCACCAGGAACGTCAATAGAGAACGCTCCACCAGTTGCAGTACCCGTATAGGTGTTGCCATTCACCGTAAGAGTTACGGTATCTCCATCCTGAACATCTCCACCAACGGTACCCGTGATAGGAATATCGGTACCTTCTTCAGTAGCGTTAATGATATCGTCATCAGTGATATTAGCATCGAGGGTAATTTCTGCAGTGATGCCAGTATCAACAGAATAGTCTTCCGTATCGGTCGCAGTTGCAGTATTCCCGGCGTTATCAGTAGTGGTAACCGAGGCATCAATGGTTGTATCTGGATCAGCAGTAAGTTCAGCACCAGGAACGTCAATAGAGAACGCTCCACCAGTTGCAGTACCCGTATAGGTGTTGCCATTCACCGTAAGAGTTACGGTATCTCCATCCTGAACATCTCCACCAACGGTACCCGTGATAGGAATATCGGTACCTTCTTCAGTAGCGTTAATGATATCGTCATCAGTGATATTAGCATCGAGGGTAATTTCTGCAGTGATGGCAGTATCAACAGAATAGTCTTCCGTATCGGTCGCAGTTGCAGTATTCCCGGCGTTATCAGTAGTGGTAACCGAGGCATCAATGGTTGTATCTGGATCAGCAGTAAGTTCAGCACCAGGAACGTCAATAGAGAACGCTCCACCAGTTGCAGTACCCGTATAGGTGTTGCCATTCACCGTAAGAGTTACGGTATCTCCATCCTGAACATCTCCACCAACGGTACCCGTGATAGGAATATCGGTACCTTCTTCAGTAGCGTTAATGATATCGTCATCAGTGATATTAGCATCGAGGGTAATTTCTGCAGTGATGCCAGTATCAACAGAATAGTCTTCCGTATCGGTCGCAGTTGCAGTATTCCCGGCGTTATCAGTAGTGGTAACCGAGGCATCAATGGTTGTATCTGGATCAGCAGTAAGTTCAGCACCAGGAACGTCAATAGAGAACGCTCCACCAGTTGCAGTACCCGTATAGGTGTTGCCATTCACCGTAAGAGTTACGGTATCTCCATCCTGAACATCTCCACCAACGGTACCCGTGATAGGAATATCGGAACCTTCTTCAGTAGCGTTAATGATATCGTCATCAGTGATATTAGCATCGAGGGTAATTTCTGCAGTGATGGCAGTATCAACAGAATAGTCTTCCGTATCGGTCGCAGTTGCAGTATTCCCGGCGTTATCAGTAGTGGTAACCGAGGCATCAATGGTTGTATCTGGATCAGCAGTAAGTTCAGCACCAGGAACGTCAATAGAGAACGCTCCTCCAGTTGCAGTACCCGTATAGGTGTTGCCATTCACCGTAAGAGTTACGGTATCTCCATCCTGAACATCTCCACCAACGGTACCAGTGATAGGAATATCGGAACCTTCTTCAGTAGCGTTAATGATATCGTCATCAGTGATATTAGCATCGAGGGTAATTTCTGCAGTGATGGCAGTATCAACAGAATAGTCTTCCGTATCGGTCGCAGTTGCAGTATTCCCGGCGTTATCAGTAGTGGTAACCGAGGCATCAATGGTTGTATCTGGATCAGCAGTAAGTTCAGCACCAGGAACGTCAATAGAGAACGCTCCTCCAGTTGCAGTACCCGTATAGGTGTTGCCATTCACCGTAAGAGTTACGGTATCTCCATCCTGAACATCTCCACCAACGGTACCCGTGATAGGAATATCGGTACCTTCTTCAGTAGCGTTAATGATATCGTCATCAGTGATATTAGCATCGAGGGTAATTTCTGCAGTGATGCCAGTATCAACAGAATAGTCTTCCGTATCGGTCGCAGTTGCAGTATTCCCGGCGTTATCAGTAGTGGTAACCGAGGCATCAATGGTTGTATCTGGATCAGCAGTAAGTTCAGCACCAGGAACGTCAATAGAGAACGCTCCACCAGTTGCAGTACCCGTATAGGTGTTGCCATTCACCGTAAGAGTTACGGTATCTCCATCCTGAACATCTCCACCAACGGTACCCGTGATAGGAATATCGGTACCTTCTTCAGTAGCGTTAATGATATCGTCATCAGTGATATTAGCATCGAGGGTAATTTCTGCAGTGATGCCAGTATCAACAGAATAGTCTTCCGTATCGGTCGCAGTTGCAGTATTCCCGGCGTTATCAGTAGTGGTAACCGAGGCATCAATGGTTGTATCTGGATCAGCAGTAAGTTCAGCACCAGGAACGTCAATAGAGAACGCTCCTCCAGTTGCAGTACCCGTATAGGTGTTGCCATTCACCGTAAGAGTTACGGTATCTCCATCCTGAACATCTCCACCAACGGTACCCGTGATAGGAATATCGGTACCTTCTTCAGTAGCGTTAATGATATCGTCATCAGTGATATTAGCATCGAGGGTAATTTCTGCAGTGATGCCAGTATCAACAGAATAGTCTTCCGTATCGGTCGCAGTTGCAGTATTCCCGGCGTTATCAGTAGTGGTAACCGAGGCATCAATGGTTGTATCTGGATCAGCAGTAAGTTCAGCACCAGGAACGTCAATAGAGAACGCTCCACCAGTTGCAGTACCCGTATAGGTGTTGCCATTCACCGTAAGAGTTACGGTATCTCCATCCTGAACATCTCCACCAACGGTACCCGTGATAGGAATATCGGTACCTTCTTCAGTAGCGTTAATGATATCGTCATCAGTGATATTAGCATCGAGGGTAATTTCTGCAGTGATGCCAGTATCAACAGAATAGTCTTCCGTATCGGTCGCAGTTGCAGTATTCCCGGCGTTATCAGTAGTGGTAACCGAGGCATCAATGGTTGTATCTGGATCAGCAGTAAGTTCAGCACCAGGAACGTCAATAGAGAACGCTCCACCAGTTGCAGTACCCGTATAGGTGTTGCCATTCACCGTAAGAGTTACGGTATCTCCATCCTGAACATCTCCACCAACGGTACCAGTGATAGGAATATCGGTACCTTCTTCAGTAGCGTTAATGATATCGTCATCAGTGATATTAGCATCGAGGGTAATTTCTGCAGTGATGCCAGTATCAACAGAATAGTCTTCCGTATCGGTCGCAGTTGCAGTATTCCCGGCGTTATCAGTAGTGGTAACCGAGGCATCAATGGTTGTATCTGGATCAGCAGTAAGTTCAGCACCAGGAACGTCAATAGAGAACGCTCCACCAGTTGCAGTACCCGTATAGGTGTTGCCATTCACCGTAAGAGTTACGGTATCTCCATCCTGAACATCTCCACCAACGGTACCCGTGATAGGAATATCGGTACCTTCTTCAGTAGCGTTAATGATATCGTCATCAGTGATATTAGCATCGAGGGTAATTTCTGCAGTGATGCCAGTATCAACAGAATAGTCTTCCGTATCGGTCGCAGTTGCAGTATTCCCGGCGTTATCAGTAGTGGTAACCGAGGCATCAATGGTTGTATCTGGATCAGCAGTAAGTTCAGCACCAGGAACGTCAATAGAGAACGCTCCACCAGTTGCAGTACCCGTATAGGTGTTGCCATTCACCGTAAGAGTTACGGTATCTCCATCCTGAACATCTCCACCAACGGTACCCGTGATAGGAATATCGGTACCTTCTTCAGTAGCGTTAATGATATCGTCATCAGTGATATTAGCATCGAGGGTAATTTCTGCAGTGATGGCAGTATCAACAGAATAGTCTTCCGTATCGGTCGCAGTTGCAGTATTCCCGGCGTTATCAGTAGTGGTAACCGAGGCATCAATGGTTGTATCTGGATCAGCAGTAAGTTCAGCACCAGGAACGTCAATAGAGAACGCTCCTCCAGTTGCAGTACCCGTATAGGTGTTGCCATTCACCGTAAGAGTTACGGTATCTCCATCCTGAACATCTCCACCAACGGTACCCGTGATAGGAATATCGGAACCTTCTTCAGTAGCGTTAATGATATCGTCATCAGTGATATTAGCATCGAGGGTAATTTCTGCAGTGATGGCAGTATCAACAGAATAGTCTTCCGTATCGGTCGCAGTTGCAGTATTCCCGGCGTTATCAGTAGTGGTAACCGAGGCATCAATGGTTGTATCTGGATCAGCAGTAAGTTCAGCACCAGGAACGTCAATAGAGAACGCTCCACCAGTTGCAGTACCCGTATAGGTGTTGCCATTCACCGTAAGAGTTACGGTATCTCCATCCTGAACATCTCCACCAACGGTACCCGTGATAGGAATATCGGAACCTTCTTCAGTAGCGTTAATGATATCGTCATCAGTGATATTAGCATCGAGGGTAATTTCTGCAGTGATGGCAGTATCAACAGAATAGTCTTCCGTATCGGTCGCAGTTGCAGTATTCCCGGCGTTATCAGTAGTGGTAACCGAGGCATCAATGGTTGTATCTGGATCAGCAGTAAGTTCAGCACCAGGAACGTCAATAGAGAACGCTCCACCAGTTGCAGTACCCGTATAGGTGTTGCCATTCACCGTAAGAGTTACGGTATCTCCATCCTGAACATCTCCACCAACGGTACCCGTGATAGGAATATCGGAACCTTCTTCAGTAGCGTTAATGATATCGTCATCAGTGATATTAGCATCGAGGGTAATTTCTGCAGTGATGCCAGTATCAACAGAATAGTCTTCCGTATCGGTCGCAGTTGCAGTATTCCCGGCGTTATCAGTAGTGGTAACCGAGGCATCAATGGTTGTATCTGGATCAGCAGTAAGTTCAGCACCAGGAACGTCAATAGAGAACGCTCCACCAGTTGCAGTACCCGTATAGGTGTTGCCATTCACCGTAAGAGTTACGGTATCTCCATCCTGAACATCTCCACCAACGGTACCCGTGATAGGAATATCGGAACCTTCTTCAGTAGCGTTAATGATATCGTCATCAGTGATATTAGCATCGAGGGTAATTTCTGCAGTGATGCCAGTATCAACAGAATAGTCTTCCGTATCGGTCGCAGTTGCAGTATTCCCGGCGTTATCAGTAGTGGTAACCGAGGCATCAATGGTTGTATCTGGATCAGCAGTAAGTTCAGCACCAGGAACGTCAATAGAGAACGCTCCTCCAGTTGCAGTACCCGTATAGGTGTTGCCATTCACCGTAAGAGTTACGGTATCTCCATCCTGAACATCTCCACCAACGGTACCCGTGATAGGAATATCGGTACCTTCTTCAGTAGCGTTAATGATATCGTCATCAGTGATATTAGCATCGAGGGTAATTTCTGCAGTGATGGCAGTATCAACAGAATAGTCTTCCGTATCGGTCGCAGTTGCAGTATTCCCGGCGTTATCAGTAGTGGTAACCGAGGCATCAATGGTTGTATCTGGATCAGCAGTAAGTTCAGCACCAGGAACGTCAATAGAGAACGCTCCACCAGTTGCAGTACCCGTATAGGTGTTGCCATTCACCGTAAGAGTTACGGTATCTCCATCCTGAACATCTCCACCAACGGTACCCGTGATAGGAATATCGGTACCTTCTTCAGTAGCGTTAATGATATCGTCATCAGTGATATTAGCATCGAGGGTAATTTCTGCAGTGATGCCAGTATCAACAGAATAGTCTTCCGTATCGGTCGCAGTTGCAGTATTCCCGGCGTTATCAGTAGTGGTAACCGAGGCATCAATGGTTGTATCTGGATCAGCAGTAAGTTCAGCACCAGGAACGTCAATAGAGAACGCTCCACCAGTTGCAGTACCCGTATAGGTGTTGCCATTCACCGTAAGAGTTACGGTATCTCCATCCTGAACATCTCCACCAACGGTACCAGTGATAGGAATATCGGTACCTTCTTCAGTAGCGTTAATGATATCGTCATCAGTGATATTAGCATCGAGGGTAATTTCTGCAGTGATGGCAGTATCAACAGAATAGTCTTCCGTATCGGTCGCAGTTGCAGTATTCCCGGCGTTATCAGTAGTGGTAACCGAGGCATCAATGGTTGTATCTGGATCAGCAGTAAGTTCAGCACCAGGAACGTCAATAGAGAACGCTCCACCAGTTGCAGTACCCGTATAGGTGTTGCCATTCACCGTAAGAGTTACGGTATCTCCATCCTGAACATCTCCACCAACGGTACCCGTGATAGGAATATCGGAACCTTCTTCAGTAGCGTTAATGATATCGTCATCAGTGATATTAGCATCGAGGGTAATTTCTGCAGTGATGGCAGTATCAACAGAATAGTCTTCCGTATCGGTCGCAGTTGCAGTATTCCCGGCGTTATCAGTAGTGGTAACCGAGGCATCAATGGTTGTATCTGGATCAGCAGTAAGTTCAGCACCAGGAACGTCAATAGAGAACGCTCCACCAGTTGCAGTACCCGTATAGGTGTTGCCATTCACCGTAAGAGTTACGGTATCTCCATCCTGAACATCTCCACCAACGGTACCAGTGATAGGAATATCGGTACCTTCTTCAGTAGCGTTAATGATATCGTCATCAGTGATATTAGCATCGAGGGTAATTTCTGCAGTGATGGCAGTATCAACAGAATAGTCTTCCGTATCGGTCGCAGTTGCAGTATTCCCGGCGTTATCAGTAGTGGTAACCGAGGCATCAATGGTTGTATCTGGATCAGCAGTAAGTTCAGCACCAGGAACGTCAATAGAGAACGCTCCACCAGTTGCAGTACCCGTATAGGTGTTGCCATTCACCGTAAGAGTTACGGTATCTCCATCCTGAACATCTCCACCAACGGTACCCGTGATAGGAATATCGGAACCTTCTTCAGTAGCGTTAATGATATCGTCATCAGTGATATTAGCATCGAGGGTAATTTCTGCAGTGATGCCAGTATCAACAGAATAGTCTTCCGTATCGGTCGCAGTTGCAGTATTCCCGGCGTTATCAGTAGTGGTAACCGAGGCATCAATGGTTGTATCTGGATCAGCAGTAAGTTCAGCACCAGGAACGTCAATAGAGAACGCTCCTCCAGTTGCAGTACCCGTATAGGTGTTGCCATTCACCGTAAGAGTTACGGTATCTCCATCCTGAACATCTCCACCAACGGTACCCGTGATAGGAATATCGGTACCTTCTTCAGTAGCGTTAATGATATCGTCATCAGTGATATTAGCATCGAGGGTAATTTCTGCAGTGATGCCAGTATCAACAGAATAGTCTTCCGTATCGGTCGCAGTTGCAGTATTCCCGGCGTTATCAGTAGTGGTAACCGAGGCATCAATGGTTGTATCTGGATCAGCAGTAAGTTCAGCACCAGGAACGTCAATAGAGAACGCTCCTCCAGTTGCAGTACCCGTATAGGTGTTGCCATTCACCGTAAGAGTTACGGTATCTCCATCCTGAACATCTCCACCAACGGTACCCGTGATAGGAATATCGGTACCTTCTTCAGTAGCGTTAATGATATCGTCATCAGTGATATTAGCATCGAGGGTAATTTCTGCAGTGATGGCAGTATCAACAGAATAGTCTTCCGTATCGGTCGCAGTTGCAGTATTCCCGGCGTTATCAGTAGTGGTAACCGAGGCATCAATGGTTGTATCTGGATCAGCAGTAAGTTCAGCACCAGGAACGTCAATAGAGAACGCTCCACCAGTTGCAGTACCCGTATAGGTGTTGCCATTCACCGTAAGAGTTACGGTATCTCCATCCTGAACATCTCCACCAACGGTACCCGTGATAGGAATATCGGTACCTTCTTCAGTAGCGTTAATGATATCGTCATCAGTGATATTAGCATCGAGGGTAATTTCTGCAGTGATGCCAGTATCAACAGAATAGTCTTCCGTATCGGTCGCAGTTGCAGTATTCCCGGCGTTATCAGTAGTGGTAACCGAGGCATCAATGGTTGTATCTGGATCAGCAGTAAGTTCAGCACCAGGAACGTCAATAGAGAACGCTCCACCAGTTGCAGTACCCGTATAGGTGTTGCCA
Organism: Desulforhopalus glucosivorans; assembly: GCF_054397165.1. Taxonomy (NCBI): domain Bacteria; kingdom Pseudomonadati; phylum Thermodesulfobacteriota; class Desulfobulbia; order Desulfobulbales; family Desulfocapsaceae; genus Desulforhopalus; species Desulforhopalus glucosivorans. The sequence continues at coordinate 3,098,084 of NZ_AP044854.1, read as the reverse complement.
TTCACCGTAAGAGTTACGGTATCTCCATCCTGAACATCTCCACCAACGGTACCCGTGATAGGAATATCGGAACCTTCTTCAGTAGCGTTAATGATATCGTCATCAGTGATATTAGCATCGAGGGTAATTTCTGCAGTGATGCCAGTATCAACAGAATAGTCTTCCGTATCGGTCGCAGTTGCAGTATTCCCGGCGTTATCAGTAGTGGTAACCGAGGCATCAATGGTTGTATCTGGATCAGCAGTAAGTTCAGCACCAGGAACGTCAATAGAGAACGCTCCTCCAGTTGCAGTACCCGTATAGGTGTTGCCATTCACCGTAAGAGTTACGGTATCTCCATCCTGAACATCTCCACCAACGGTACCCGTGATAGGAATATCGGTACCTTCTTCAGTAGCGTTAATGATATCGTCATCAGTGATATTAGCATCGAGGGTAATTTCTGCAGTGATGGCAGTATCAACAGAATAGTCTTCCGTATCGGTCGCAGTTGCAGTATTCCCGGCGTTATCAGTAGTGGTAACCGAGGCATCAATGGTTGTATCTGGATCAGCAGTAAGTTCAGCACCAGGAACGTCAATAGAGAACGCTCCACCAGTTGCAGTACCCGTATAGGTGTTGCCATTCACCGTAAGAGTTACGGTATCTCCATCCTGAACATCTCCACCAACGGTACCAGTGATAGGAATATCGGTACCTTCTTCAGTAGCGTTAATGATATCGTCATCAGTGATATTAGCATCGAGGGTAATTTCTGCAGTGATGGCAGTATCAACAGAATAGTCTTCCGTATCGGTCGCAGTTGCAGTATTCCCGGCGTTATCAGTAGTGGTAACCGAGGCATCAATGGTTGTATCTGGATCAGCAGTAAGTTCAGCACCAGGAACGTCAATAGAGAACGCTCCACCAGTTGCAGTACCCGTATAGGTGTTGCCATTCACCGTAAGAGTTACGGTATCTCCATCCTGAACATCTCCACCAACGGTACCCGTGATAGGAATATCGGAACCTTCTTCAGTAGCGTTAATGATATCGTCATCAGTGATATTAGCATCGAGGGTAATTTCTGCAGTGATGCCAGTATCAACAGAATAGTCTTCCGTATCGGTCGCAGTTGCAGTATTCCCGGCGTTATCAGTAGTGGTAACCGAGGCATCAATGGTTGTATCTGGATCAGCAGTAAGTTCAGCACCAGGAACGTCAATAGAGAACGCTCCACCAGTTGCAGTACCCGTATAGGTGTTGCCATTCACCGTAAGAGTTACGGTATCTCCATCCTGAACATCTCCACCAACGGTACCCGTGATAGGAATATCGGAACCTTCTTCAGTAGCGTTAATGATATCGTCATCAGTGATATTAGCATCGAGGGTAATTTCTGCAGTGATGCCAGTATCAACAGAATAGTCTTCCGTATCGGTCGCAGTTGCAGTATTCCCGGCGTTATCAGTAGTGGTAACCGAGGCATCAATGGTTGTATCTGGATCAGCAGTAAGTTCAGCACCAGGAACGTCAATAGAGAACGCTCCACCAGTTGCAGTACCCGTATAGGTGTTGCCATTCACCGTAAGAGTTACGGTATCTCCATCCTGAACATCTCCACCAACGGTACCAGTGATAGGAATATCGGTACCTTCTTCAGTAGCGTTAATGATATCGTCATCAGTGATATTAGCATCGAGGGTAATAGATACTTGCAGTTGGGAAGCGACAGTTTCGGGACCGCTAATTTCAGTGTCCGGTGTGTTATCGTTCGGTGTGTTATCGTCTAGTGTGTTATCGTTCTGTATATTATTGGCTGGAATAATTGATGCTAGGGGTTCTACAACCTCTTCATCAGGCTCATCACCTACATATTGTGTATATTCGAAATTTGTTTGGTCGTTATCTGTATCTAAGAGGTAGGTTCCAACATCTCCTTTGGAATCATCACCTGAATAATAACCTGTTTGAAAGTCATAGGTTTCATCAAGTGCCCCCGCAGCGGGCTCGTCTGTGATGTCACCAATGTCTCCACCTTCTTCGAGGGTTTGAACGATAGCTTCCTGCAGTGCTTCAACATCCTGAACAACGGCATCACGAGGATCTATGTTACTTGTCACAGACTCATCAAGTAATAATTGGTCACTCTCTCCAAGAGATACAATCTGTCCGTCAGCTTGTATTATAGAGATGCTTGATCCGGTGGCGGTTTCAATGATTTCGTTTTCAAAGACGATATCACCAACATTGAGATCTCGAACCTGACCGTCTGCTGTTTTTGCAGTTGCAGTACCTGAAAGTGCTTGAATTTTCCCAACTTGAGCCATGATTTACCTCGTGTTTCTATTTATAATGCAGAGCGATGTGGGCTCTGATGTATGTCGATATTACTATTGTGCGAAAAATTTATTACTTATCCGGATTATTGTATGACGTTTCTTCCTCGAAGTTAATTGTACTAAAGTACAATTTTCAGTTTTAAGGATGAGAAACAAACTGTGTAGTAAGATAGCAAAGGGAAGGAAGGAAACTATCCAGTGCTGAGAACCGATTATTCTCAGCACTGGAGGGTATGACGTTACTCCTCGAGTCTGGTTGGTCTGGCAAAAAGATAGCCCTGAAGTGCGTCTATGTTCATCTCGAGTAGCATCTTCTTTTGGTTTTCTTTCTCCACACCTTCTGCAATGACCAGGATATCGAGGCTGTGTGCAACGCCTGCCAGTGCTTCAATAAAGAAGCCACTGTCACCATGGTCGCGTTCAAGCTCTTTTGTGAATCCCCTGTCAATTTTGACATATTTAGGGCGAAGAGATTTTAAATATCCAAAGTTAGAAAAAGACTGTCCAAAATGATCAAGACCAATTGAGTGGCCTAGCTTTTGAACCTCTGTTGAAAAGTGTTTTACAAATTCGATGTGCTGCACCGCTCCAAATTCAGGAAACTCGAATATAATATGAGGACTGTTTTCTTGTAGTTTGCCAAGCTCAGAGAGCACCCATTGTACAAAACTTGGATCTGCAAGAGATGAGGGGGAAACATTGACAGCAATGGTCTGCATTTTTTTCAGTATTGACTGTTGCGTAAAAATTTTGTGAAGTATGACCTGATCAAGCTTTGAGATGAGTTGCAAACGCTCTGCAAGAGGGACAAATATACCGGCACTTTCCATTTCGCCTGAATTCAGTACGATACGAGAAAGCAGCTCCTGATGGATAACAGTGTCTTCGTTATGGTTGCTAACAACGGGTTGGCTATATAGAACTATATTTCCGCTGGACAGTACGGTTTCAAGGGTTTCCCTCCACCACAGTTTTCCCTTGATGACCTGCTTGTCGTCTTTTGAACAAGGTTTGATAATCCATTTGTTGGGGCCCTTCTGGCGTGCCACCTGCAACGCGTTATCTGCTTCGGCTAGCAGTTTTGGCAGGGTAGGAGGATGTTCAAAAAACACGCCTCCTATATGAGCAAGATTATCTGAATGGCTTAGGTTCTCAACAGCTAAACGACTCACATTTGTTATGAGTTTTTTGGCCATTTCAATGGCGTCTGATGAGTTGACCTGGGACATGAATATGGCGAAATCGCCCCCAGCCAGCCGCGCCAGAGCCACGTCTTTTATTATCTGTGTTTCCTGTTGTAGTATCTTTCCTATTTTTTGTAGGAGGGCATCTCCTGCTTCATACCCAGATGTCTCGTTTACTTTTTGTAAGTTGTCAATCTGAAGCATTAGTAGGGCACCTCTTACATCGTTTCGACCCATTTCTAGCCTGGCCTCAACCTGAGCGTGCATATAACGCCGGTTGCCAAGACCCGTTAGCTGATCTTTGTAGGCCTTTTGGCGCAACCGCTCTGCAACCTTGGCTTGCTGTGAAAACATTTCACGGACCTGAGTGGTCATACGATTCATTGACAAAACTACCTGTCGAAGTTCTCGTGTCTTAGGAAGCTCTTCTTGGATTGGGTACTCTTTTCGGCAGATGGCTTCAGCCTGTTGTTCGACATGCTTAAGTGGTTTAAGAAGAAGACGAAGACCGCGGCTGCCCAGGAAAAGAATGATTGAACCAGCAAGAAGAAAATAAACACTTATTCGAACCATAGTTTTCCAGATTGTCAGGTAGGCAAGGCCAGGATGGCTTTCAATATATATTGTTCCTGCCTGAGTCCAACCTGCCATTACAAGTGCTTGTGCCCTTGGTGACTCAATGGAAATAAGGTCAATAAACCAATTTGGCACACCTTCGATTTCAACCGCTAAAACACGTTCAGTTATAATGCTATCATTAGTATCTTTTAAGCTGATCACTCTATAATAGCCGCGGTCAAAGACTGCATTTATCATTGTTTCAACCGTTGGAAGATCGTTTTCTGCCATTATTGGTGAAAGAGAAAGGCCAAGGGAGGTTGCAGTATCCTGAGCATGGGATTCCAGTTGGGTAACCAAAAATGACCTGGTGCTCTGTAGCTTTTCAATCCAGACTCCAAGAAAAAGAATTCCCACTAAAAAAACAGTGAATAAAAAGAGTTGTTTGTGAAGTGTCATAGGATAATCCTTTTGTACCTTAAAAAATTCATTCGAAGACTACGTTAACCGTGGGAGTTTATTTTAAGCCATCGGGCATTCTGTTAAGGAGTGTCCTCCATCGCCTGAGTCTATCACTGTTACCAACTTTTTGTCCCTTGCCTCGGGATTTAGCAAGCCATAAACCAGAGCCGTTAAAACTATATACTGGGACAAGATCTTGTCTCTTGGTCGCAGGCAGTATAGCACCGTTGATGTTATCGAGCACCAAGGGTATTGCTCCAGGCGTACTGAAATATGTTACGACCATGTGAGCCTGGTTAAGATGCACGGCTTTAACATATGTCATGTTTATTTTTGTTTCTGAAACCCCTAAAGCCTTAATAGTAAAGTACTTTGCCAATGAAAAATCTTCGCAATCCCCCCCACCAGAAGAAAGAAATTCAACAGGAGTTGCCCAGTAATCTGATTTTTTCCAGTGTGAGATGTCATCGACAAACTGCATCTGATTGAAAAATGCATTAACTTTTTCAAGTTTTTCCCTATCAGTGAGTTGTGAGTTTTCACGGATTAAGGACTGCCAGGATAATAGACGGCGTTTGGCGGATTCTCCGTATTGAGTCTTTGCTGAATCCAGGAGATCTTGCGGAAGTGTGAACAGACTACTGCTTTGCCCCATACCAATAATACAGAGAATGAGGATACAAATAAGGGCTGCCTTTGCAGGAGCAGAGCAATCTGTATGAAAATCTCTAAACAAAAATACGTAACCACGTTAGTTGCCACTCTCAATAAAAAACACACTGTTCTCTGCTGAGGTAGGAAGGTTAATTGTGAAGTACTATGAGTAGCTTAGAGGAAGATAGAAAAAAAATCCAATTATGGAGGGTAAATAATTATTCGCTATGAGCGAAATATCGCACCTTGGCAGGTAAAGATATGTATTTAGATACAACTCCAGCTTGATTATTCTTTACTGTTTTGAAGACTGTATATTGCTTCAGCAAGTCCGAGTTTGCCATCGTTATCTATGTCTTGGAGAGAGTCAACTGTTCCCGTGATGGCATTGCCACTGAGAAGTATAAGTGCTTTTAGTGTGTCTGTACTATTTGTTTCTCCATCACCGTCAACATCTGCAGAATATTTAGCAGACATAAAGGAGGCAACTGAGGTGGCAGTATTATTTAATGAGAGGGCATTGTTGGCAGAGTTAGCAAGATCTTCGCTGAGGCCACAAGCTATAGCGGGTGGGCCCGCATCACAGGTTATATCAGGATTAGAAAAATAATCGATTTCAGGCTTGATATAGCTCATTACCGTACCAAAATTATCGCTTATACCAAAACCATACGAGTAGCTGTAAGCACCAGGGACGAGATTGCCATAGTAATCTTTGGCATTATCCCGATCATGGGCTGAACCCATATTGTGGCCAAGCTCATGGGCCAGACTCTGTTCTGAGCAGTAATAGGTGTATGAACCAGATGTTTCACTGCCATCGCTAACCACAGAATAACCATATGGGGTAAAGCCTGAGTTGTCCTTAAATAGGTATGCGATACCACAACCGTTGTGGTTGTCCTTGTCGTAGGGACGAATAAAGCTGACAAGATCAGCTCCATGTTGTTGTCGAAGTGATTCTATTTCGGAAAAAACGTCATCTACTGGATCATTTATTTCTATAGGCCGCATGGCAGATAAGGCGCTACTATTACTTGTATCGTCAGGATAAGAGCTTTGGACAGTGTGCACTATTCTAAGGTAAATATCTATATTACTGTTGGCGTAAAGGGTATTTGCAAATGTGACGAGGTAACTTAATCTCGTAGTCAAGGCGTCTCCCGGATACTCTGTTGCAAAACCGTCAGAATAAACAATCATAAGATCTATAGTGGTTTTACCGCTGATTGAAGGCGCAGAGCTTACCATAGTGGGCGTGATTGAATTGGAGGGCTCGGTGTTACTCGTATTATTCTCAGTATGTATCTGTGGCACTACTGCGTCATCCCTGAGCTTTGGTACCAACGCAGTACCTGGACCATTTAGGTCAACAAGAGTTGTTTTTCCAGCCTTTATAGTAAACGTATAGGTTGTTTTCGGTGCCTGAATTCGTCCAAAAGTTATTGATTCACCAGCTGTAGCTGTTAGTTGGTATGAACCTTTCTCTCCTTTGTGTGTACCTGATAAAGAGGTTGTCCCATCGCTGTTTACATGCCTTGTATCTATGGAGATGACAATCGGTTCTTGGTCTGCACCTTTAAAAATAAATTCTTCACCTTGTTTCAGAGATTGAAGCTCAGTAGTCTTAATAGTAGCCTTTGCAGGAGAGGGCAAAGAGTGTTGTTGGATGGCTTGGCTGGGTGACATCTCCGATTGGGTACTGGTGCCGTGGTCTACTGTTAATTTATCAGGTTCTTCAGAACAGGAGGTTAAAAACAGAAAAGTGGTGGCAAAGAGAAGAGAAGCGTAACTGGTCAACGACATACTGAACCTTTTTAAAAATTATTCATAACAAGTATTAATATTTCAGCTACAGCCCAAAGAAATAATAGCCTACCGATGGACAATAGCTGACTGTTATCTATTTTAGCAGATAAACTCAAAAAGCGTTAGCACTCTAATTCTGATATGTAATTGGTTATTTCGTTTGCTTGAGCATCCGTCTAACTAACGCACTAGAAGCCACAGATGAAAACGGTATAGTTTGAGTATGGGGTGAGCATACTTCCCGGCACGTAGAATTTTGTGTTTGGAATGAACAGGGGATGCCCCCCCAGCAATTGTTAATAGAATTTTTCAACGTAATTTTAGTACAAAAGAAGGTACAGGGCAGAGAATTGGAACTTTTTCGATGAAATTATTTGATTAAGATATTCCTGGGGCTAAGTATTCTCTTAATACATCTAACTCCGATAAACTGGATAAGTACCTCCAAGGTCACGCTATGTTCACTTATCTGGAAGTAATTTTTAGTTCGTATTGTTAAAAGGTTCTTCAGTTTTCTCGGAGTCTACGCTAGCTGTTTTTTATGACAGCTTTTTTCTTAAGTCTAGTGTGTAAATCAACTAAAAAAGTAGCCACAGGTATCAGTAACAGGGCCTTAAATCGAGGTGTTGAAACCGTTTTAATGGAAACTGGCTGAACATCAAAACCTCGAAGACTTGATACCATGGTTGTAGAATTTTTATTTGGGTTACATTTATACTTCCAATCGGTCACGTTCTTTCTGCTGGCGAATTGAACATGCTCGTTGAAATGCATTTTTCTTTCCATGCTTTTTGATGGAGACTGAGGTTTTGCCTTGTTTTCCCAGTTTATTTACCCAGCTAACTTCATATCGATTCAACTGGTCATTGAGACGTACGCCAACGACACCAGTGCTAGATTTAGTGGTGGTGACGATATGCTTGTTTGTCCGGGGTTTTCCGATCGAATCTTCTTTTTTGTTGCGCCATGATATGGCGGATAAGAGGCTGGAATATCGCCCACCACATTTTTTATCGGAAAAAAATTTGGAGTGAGTCTTTCCCTGATATCGTACTCGCACATACCAACCATGTGTACGCTTCGATTCCTGATCGATTCTGGCAATGTCTTTATGTTTTTCAAGTTCAAGTTGCTGCTGTTTTTCGTCATTCATAGGTCTTCTCTAGTTTAATTTGATGTATTTTTTTCCTTACATATTAAAAAATCCGCTGATCAGCTGGTGTATAAAAAACTGATCCCTTTAACTGTTGCATGAAGTAAAGCACGTATGGTGCCAGTTTGAAGATTAACGTACAATAGGTGTAGTTCCAGTGAGTTGAGCTAAAGGACTTAGATAGTTGGTGTTGATGGAATTACGGTAGTGTAATTAAAGAACGTTGTGGTAGTTTAAATTCCCATCGGTATAGGTTGGGAACTGTTAACCTCTCTTAAAAGATTAATCTGCTACAGGTTTGGAGAAGGTGACTAAACATAATATGTCCAAATCACTTTATGAGGTATTTAAAAAGCGTTATGAGTTGCGACATCCAGAACTTGACGATGTTCTTTGGCATACCTTAAATTCTCGCAAAGCTGGCTGTCGTGTTGATGGTCAATTTCAAAGTATTGGAAAGATGACATTATACCTATGCAAGAAAGCAGAGGTTTCAGTGGTTGGTGTATGAAGATCCCGGCTACTGCTCCTTTTCTTTATGGGTTATGAGAAATGGCCGCTCTATATATGTATAGGTGAATATTGAGAGGAAGTAGGTCGCAATACCTGCGACAATGAACATTTGGATTCCTTGAAGTGAGAAATTGAAATAGTATTGTGATAGTGAGTAAAAGAAAGTCATCAGGTTGGGATGCAATAAATAAAAACTAAACCCGACCAACCCGACCGCTCTCAATGGTAAAAAACTCATTATCTTACCAAGTAGTGCGTCTCCAGACAGAACTACGCAGAGAATGAAATTTGCTGTCAGGAACCCGACTACCCCATAATGATCTTGGATGTTAAATTTCGTTACATTTACAGCTTCCTTAGGGCAGAGCGAAACCAGAGTAATCAGTATTGTTAACCCCAAAAATGAAAACACATGTTTTCTGGTGGAGCGGTTTAGCTTTTGGAAAAACGTGTTGGTGTGAAGCCAATAGTAGATATAGGCAAAGAGAACTCCACTCAAAAATATACCAACAAAAGGCCGCAGCGATTTCCCATACCCGTAGAGTGATACAACATCTAATGTCAGATAGGTGTTTGAGATTACGATAAGAGTTGATAGCAACAGTATAGCATAACTTTTTTGTCGGGCAATCGGGATGCAGCACAGCAACATAATGAATGGGAGTAGCAGGTAGAAAAACATTTCCTGAGGAATGGTCCACATGTGTCCGTCTCCTTGAAGGAACATGAGGTGTCTGAATATCTCGGGGTTTTTTACCCAAAATAGCATGGTGATCAAAATATAGGTGTAATAAAGTGGTATTATTCTTTTGAGACGACGGAGCAAAAAGGATTGCAAATATGAAATCGAGTATGCTTTTTCAGGGTTATGGACAAAGGGTGTTGCGAGGAGGAATCCGCTTAGACCGAAGAAAAGCCAGACCCCTATGGCACCTATGCCATCCACCAATCCACAGTGTTCGGCAAGGACCATGAGTGCAGCGAGGCCCCGAACTCCATCGAGGGAGGTTATGTTTACTCCCGTTGTAGATGTTTTATGGTTGAGGTCTCGAAATGCAGGAAATGACCGATAAGAAATTGAAGAAAGAAAAATCCAAAATGGGATAGAAAGAAGTAAGGGAAAGATATGTGCGAGGAAGAAGTTGTCGATTTGTAAAGCTTCTTTCGAAATGAAGAACGGGTCATCTGAATGTGTTCTAATAAGCAAGTAATTATCTACTACCGCATATGTATTAATATTCGTGTTAGGCTCAAAACTGTTATATAAAATTTTTGGATTGAGAGAGACACTCTTCCCATAGTAACTGACAAGTCTGATTCCGTAGAGCTTGATCGAACCATTACCAGAACCGGGATCGATACGAATGTACTTGGCGGAATTGTTGTTGAGGTAGATTTTCTGAGTTATTCGTTTCTCTGCAGGGAATGGTTGAGAGCGAACATAATGATTTTTCTGAAAACCATGCCCACTTGAGTAATAGATATCAACAAAGTCTTTTTTACTAAACTCAGCATCGACGGTTATCAGGTTGTAATTGGATAGGACCGTATAGGAAATTATGACTTTGAGTGAAAAGAAAAAGAACAGGGTTAAACAGCATTTTATCAAGAAAGCAGTATTTTTGATCATTATCGAGGACTAAAAGATTGTTGTATCGTTTATTGATTGCTGATTTTACTCTTTTGGAGCTATAACATATTTCTCAAACTAAAATAATTAAAATAATATTAGGTCTCTACAGCAGGCTACCAAAAGCACACTCCCAACCCATTTTCCATGCTTGGCAACTGCCGTCCGGTTGTATCGTCTCCATCCAGAAGATGACTATTGATAGTCCCAATTAATCACCAATGATTATAGGGTATAGGTGCAAGGTTACGTGGAGCACGGCAGTATCATGCATACGGCAACTTTGATAATTGTTTCTGACTTATGTTGATTGTCTGTGTTGACAATGTGATTCACGTAGGTGTGATTATGAATACATCTTTTGTTGTACAACAGGGTGGGGAGTTGATGGTTCGGAACAGGATAAAAGAAATCGTCTACAGAACGACAAAAGGGGTTAACCCAAAATGAGTTAACCCCTTAATATGTTTGGTGGAGCTAGACGGGATCAATCTCAGTACGTGCCTGCGGCCCTAGCTGAGGAACCGTCAGGACCCTGCAAGTGCCCTGTGGCGCTCGGTTTGCTGAGCTGAAGCCCCTCCAACATCAAGTCTGTAATTACTGCGTGGTTAACTTTTGTGTACGTATTTGTGTACGCTTTAGTGTACTGGATTTAGTTGGGGTTGCCTAGTAGAAATCTGACACAAATATCTGTGACCTCATCTCTATACGTGTACACGAGAGTTTACCCCCGTGGTGCCCTCCGCCTTCCTGTTGTCTCCTTTTAAAAAGACTCTGGATGATGATTGATTGTTTGTGGTTGTGTGGCTAATAGATGCCGGAACAGAGGGCTTTGAAGCCTACAATCAAGAGGATACGACAGGTTTCCGCAAACACTCTACTGGGCGACTAATCATGTGCTCTGTATGTTCCCGTAATCCCGAGACTATTTATTAGTGTCCTCCCTTAAGAGAGAACTGAGCAAACCTTAGTATACTATAGTGTACCTGATAGTGACGATAGCAAGACAGATAGAGATAGATATAGTTATACCATCCCACACTATCGCCAACCCATAAGGTCCGCTTTACTTTCACTGTGGAGGGTTACTGGCCTCCCTTAAGACGGACTGAGGCGATAGTTTAAGACAATGTTAGTTTGCTTTCTCACCTTCTATGAGTTTCTTATATCTTGCCAACGACTTATAGATAGTCTGACGTGATACACCATATTCAGTAGCCAGATCTTTCTTATGCTTGCCTTGCTCTACTTTCTCGATGATCTCTTCCACCTGCTCAATAGTCAACGTGGCAACCCTACCAAGGTGTTTCCCTTTGGCCTTAGCAGCAGCAATACCCTCTCTTTGTCGTTCTTTAATGAGAGACCTCTCGAACTGCGCAAACGCTCCCATCATTTGCAATTGGAGCTGAGCCATGGGGGAACTGGAGTCAGGTGAGAAGATAAGATTCTCTTTATGAAACTGGATAGTCACACCTTTCTTGTTTAGATCCTCAACTATCTTCTGAAGGTCCATGAGATTACGAGCAAGGCGGTCAATAGAATGCACGTGCAAAGTATCACCATCACGTAGGAAGTCTATACAGGCTTCTAATTGAGGTCGCTTGGTATCCTTACCGGAAGCCTTGTCCGTATAGGAACGGTCTAGCTTTAGCCTTTCAAATGATTGCTTTTGTCTGTCAGTCTTCTGATCTAATGTACTGACTCTGATGTAGCCTACGTTTTCACCCATGATGTCTTCCTGATTAGCTGAGGTTGTCTTTGCGCCACTTATGCGCCTGACGTGTAAACTAATCTCTTAGACCATTCGAGAAACTATGTCAACTTAATAAAAAACAAACCTTTCGTTACATGGCTTTGCTGGTCTTGCGCTGAGTAGTCAGACGTAACGGAACGTACACCTTTGATTACACACTCGCCAGACCTTCGCTATCTCAGTAACCATGGGCTTCCTGTAATAGTGTCACTTATTAAGAGGTAGACAAGATTATTACATCTGTCATCCAACGAGACAGCCCTACGTAGACGCCCTGTTCATAAGGGTTTCAGAATAGTGCCACGTAGGTGATACAGAGAGGAACTTCAAATACCAAACCAAGTCCGGACTGTACATCCTGACTTTACGATAGAGACCCGCCTAGTTTTCTTCCTTTGCGCTAGGTGGGTTCTCTTTTTTCAACTTAACCAAGAAGCATGCAAAGGGAGAGCAAAGGAGAAGTATGAATAAACAGCACAGTAATATGGCAACAATAGTAGACGCTCATTGCGGCAAAGGCAAAACCTCATGGGGCATTCAGTTTATCAACGAACACCCTGAGAAACGGTTCCTGTTCATTACACCATTCTTAGAGGAAGTAAAACGAATCAAAAGAGATTGCCCTGAGGCAGACTGAGTATTCCAGCTGATCCCGGCCATCCATTCCATTTGATCCCGGCCGGTGATTCCATTTCATTCCGGCCACCGATTCCAGACGATCCCGGCCATTAAATTGGAGAGTAGCGACGCATAAAACCAGATGGTAGATGAACCATTTTTTGATGATTTTTCAAAGGAGGGTTCAATGCCAGGCAAGAGGTTATCTATGCGAAAAATACGAGAGGTGTTACGCCTCAAATACGAGTTAAAGCGCAGCAACCGTGAAATTGGCTTAAGTTGCGGCATTGGCCGTAGTACTGTCGGCGATTATATCCAACGCGTAAAACAGGCAGGCCTTGAATGGCCACTCCCTGAGGGGATCAGCGATGCATCTCTGGAGCATCAACTTTTCCCCGCTCCAACTCCAAAACATAGCTCTAAGTTATTCCCTGATTTCCACGAAGTGCACAAAGAGCTGCAATCCAGGAAACATGTCACCCTGATGCTGTTATGGCAGGAATACAAGGAACAGCACCCGGATGGGTACCAGTACAGCTGGTACTGTCACAGCTATCGGGAATGGACCGCCAGGCTTGATGTGGTAATGCGTCATGAGCACAGGGCTGGTGAAAAAGTGTTTGTGGATTATGCCGGGCAAACAGTGGGCATTATCGATGGGGCAACCGGAGAAATACAGAAGGCACAGATATTTGTCGCTGTCCTGGGCGCCAGTAACTACACCTATGCTGAAGCGACGATGAGCCAGAAAGTCGAAGACTGGGTAGGTTCCCACATTCGCGCCTTCTCCTTCTTTGGTGGTGTTCCGGAGCTGGTAATCCCGGACAATCTCAAGAGTGGTGTGAGCAAAACATGCCGATACGAACCTGACATCAACCTCACTTACCATGACATGGCCAACCATTATCAAACAGCGGTTTTGCCGGCCAGGGTAAGAAAACCAAGAGATAAAGCAAAAGCGGAAGCGGGTGTTCTTCTGGTGGAGCGCTGGATTCTGGCACGACTTCGAAAACACACCTTCTTCAGTCTTGGCGAACTCAACAAGGCTATCAAAGGGTTACTTGACTACCTCAATGCAAAACCCTTTAAAAAGCTCTCTGGTAGCAGGAAAAGCCGTTTCCATGAAATGGAAAAACCTGCACTGCAACCACTCCCAGCTTACCCTTATGAAATTGCCTATTGGAAAAAGGCTACCGTTCATCTCGACTATCACGTGGAGGTGGAAGGACATTATTACTCCGTCCCCTATAATCTGGTGAAAAAGCAGCTCGACATCCGTTATACAAACACAACTGTGGAATGTCTGTACCGTAATCAGCGGATAGCCAGTCATATTCGCAACCAGTCTCCTGGTCGCCATACAACCATCAGAGAACACATGCCGCCAAAACACCAGAAATATGCTGAGTGGAATCCGGAAAGATTTATCCGCTGGGCGGCGAAGATCGGACCTCAGACAAAGGTCCTAACTCAGACACTTTTAGTACAGAGAGCCCATCCTCAACAGGCCTACAGATCTCTATTAGGGATCTTGAGATTGGGGAAGTCTTATGGAGATGGGCGGCTGGAAGCTGCATGTGAACGTGCTCTACAAATCAACGCTCTCTCATACAGGAGCATAGAATCAATCCTCAAGAGTGGGTTGGATCAAAGACCGCTCAAGGCAGAGGAAAACAACTCCAAACCGGTACAACACAGCAACATACGTGGTGCTGATTACTATGACACAACTTTGCATTAAGGAGGCAATCATGCTGCTTCACCCAACTCTTGAAAAACTGAAAACTTTGAAATTTACCGGTATGGCCGATGCCCTTGATGAACAAATGCAGATGGACTCTTTGGATGACATGGGCTTTGAGGAAAGACTGGGCGTTCTACTTGACCGGGAAATGGCTGTAAGAGAAACACGACGAATGAAAACCCGCCTCCGTAAGGCAAAACTGCGCCAGGACAGCTGCATAGAAGATATAGATTTCCGCCACCCCAGAGGCCTGGATAAATCTCTTGTCATGAGACTGGCGGGTTGCGACTGGATTAAAGACCATAACAACCTGATAATCACCGGTCCAACAGGTGTCGGCAAAACTTATCTGGCGTGTGCTTTTGCAAACAAGGCCTGCCGGGAAGGGTTTAATACACTTTACCTGAGAGTGACTAAGCTCTTTGAGGACCTGAGTCTGGCTAAGGGGGATGGGCGGTATCTGAAACTGCTCACCTCATTTGCAAAGGCGGATTTACTGGTTTTAGACGACTATGGTTTGGACCACCTGAATCGGGAACAACGTCATGATTTATTGGAAATACTTGAGGATCGTCACGGCCTCAAATCAACTATGGTAACCAGCCAACTCCCTGTTGATCACTGGCATGAGCAGATCGGAGATCCAACACTGGCTGACGCCATTATGGACCGACTGGTGCACTCTGCACACAAAGTAAAACTTAAAGGAGAATCTATGAGAAAAAAGAAAGCAAACTTGACGTGAACACAGACTACGAGGTAAGGAACAAATAACAGCGTCGCTTCGCTCCGACTACCCGGCCGAGATCAATGGAATACGCAGCAGACTTTAAAGCACCCGATAATGAGTTCACAAGTAAGTCCACGCACCTAAAGGATCTACTTTTAAATGAGGAGAATATTGCCAGTACGCACAGCTTGTTTACAAGGGTGGACGCTGAGACTCGTGAGCTATTACGTATGGGCAATTATACGCTGATCTTGGATGAAGTTATGGACATCGTTCATCAGGAGTGTGTTAATCCCGCTGATATTCAAATGTTGAGGAATGAGGGGCTACTAGTGATCGATTCAGAGACAGGTAAGGTCTCTACAACTGATTGCGCTAAGAACTACAAAGGTACCTTTAGAGAGCTTATAGAGAAGGCTCAATCTGGTCGCTTAGTATGCTTCAATAATACCTTTCTGTTATGGCAGTTCCCTCCTGAGGTCTTCGGAGAGTTGTCTGAGAGTTTCGTATTAACATACCTATTCATGGGACAGATCCAGCGGTGCTATTTCGATTACCATGAGATTCCATATCAAATGCAAAGTGTCTCAGGATCACGGAAGGATGGTTACGAACTCAGCCCATACGACCCAGAGAACGATGACAGAGAACTCCGTGAGTGGCTCAAAGACAACCTTCATATATACGAGGGTAAACTTAATGACATTGGAGATGAGGGGCTTTCCCACAGTTGGCACACCAAGTACAAGACTAGTAAGCGAGTCATGAAAAAGCTACAGGATGCCACGTACAACTACTTCCATAATGTCCTCAAGGGTAAAGGTTCGGATCGCATGTGGACCACTTTTAAGGCCACCGAGAATGCGCTGAAAGGCAAAGGGTATACAAAGGGATTCGTCCAGCATAATGCCAGAGCTACCAATGACTATTCCCATAAGAAACATCTTGCGTACTTAGTTAACAGGTTTCTTCCCCCTGGACTAGTGAGCTATTTCAAAGACAGAGAAGTCTCTATCAATGCAGAGCTGTTTGCGGTATCTGAGTTGATCCAGTGGGTGTTTAGATCTGCAGTAAGAAAGCGGGCGCCTATCCATTTGTACGTGCCCAGTGAACGTATGAGAAGACTCTTGAAAGATTGGATTAACGGAAGTTTACTACCTCAAAAGTAGTAGAATGTCGAAAACATCCAGTGTTTACGGGCTATACAGAGGGTTCCCCTTAAATATAATAAGGGTATAACGGGAAGACAGCTTGGGTACGTAGGTACTGAGACTGTCAGGAGGGATACACCAGTGAAAGCATTCAGAGATAAGAGCTGTTTGCTGGATAGTTCTCAGAGGTTATCGAGTTACATCGATTGATCCGCATGATCAGACCTCTTCGAGGATCTGCTCCTTTACGGTCAACGATACTCCGCAAGCTCCGTAGTATAGACATTTTTTATTGAGATTAACCTGATCGTTCACCACCAGTATCACCAGCTCACCAAGATCGTTACCATTATCGCTTAAACTTAATAGTCTCCTAAGCATCACCAGATCAACGGAAGTATCTCCCACGACAACCAGATAGAACCAATCATAGTCCACCACCAGACCAGAGACAGGCCCTCACTACTGTTAACTGGATTCGAACTGCGTGGTGGTCTTCCATTTAAAAGCAACCAACAGTGAGTCAGTCAAAGTGTATCAATAGATAACGCTAGATAACTAGCAACTAAGACTGTCAGTGAGGAAAACACCAAGTGAGGTAATAAGTATGGCAAGAGTAAAACAAGAAGTAATCGAGAAGGCTAAAACTATCGTTAATGGCCATGTGTCTTCACCTAGCTTTCCGGATATTGAGGAGCTGCTAGAATCCAATAGGGTACTTTGCAACACGGTCGGGAACATCAAAGTATTTACAAAGGATATCCCAGACAAACACTCATAGGTCTCATCGTGGAAGCCGTAGCTGCTGCCAATATTGTTACAGTTGAAGCCCTCTGGAAGCGATATAGAAGAGCTACTGTTAATAGGGACACATCCAAGGGGAATAAGGACACATCCCTGATAGTCCCAGAGACCACAGTATATACGGGGTCTGGAGGAGTTGATTCTAATAGGGACGGATTGAGAGTTAATAGGGACACATCTAATACACTATTCATTCCACCGGAGACATCCTAGACGGATCTCGCTCGTACACTGGGTGGATTCTTTGAGTCCCAAGGGTATTCTCCAGCTACACTACTGAAGACCTCCCTAATGGCAATACGAGGAATGTCTGCCGAGATGGATGCAGCCAGTATTCAAGAGATCACTCGCTCCTTATGCGCAGAGTTAGGACTTTAGGAGCAGATTGTACAGAACACCGAACACTTTAGAATTGGATTTCATAGGGGGGGTGAGGCTTCTAGGGTGTCCGGTGGCGAGTTATTGAGATCTCTTTCGTCTCCCTCTCCATCTGTCTCTTTTACACACTTCGCCACAACCCTAGCTTGCCAAGTTCAGCCTGCAAGGATTGTCTTTCCTGATTGGACTTTTCTTGCCACTCTTTGCCAAGGCCTACTTGTTCGCTAAATACTCTTGCTTTCTCCCTAATGTCCATATCGCTACTCAGAACAGAAACATCGGCACCTATGTTTTCGTTTCCAACACCAGCTTGCCAGTTAGCCAACTGAAGGTAGCCAGCTTTAAGAAGCTCTTTAACGTTACCGTCGTCAGTGTTTTTAAGTGTTAATATGATAGCAGCTTTGATTTTGTCTTTTGAGTACGGAAGTTTGATTTCATCGGCAACACACCCAAGATCAGGTGAATCATTCTGTAGTGTCTTACCGTATGCTTTGAGGATTCTATCGATCTCTTCACACGTTGTCTGGTCTACCTTTTTAGGTTCTTGCGATATGTGCAGTTCTGGCTGTACCTGTTTTGGCAGGTTCTCAGGAATCGGAACATTGTCCTTTGAGACGATATTAAACTTACCACGTGGTCTGGCTACTGAAGCCCACCCACAACTCTTACACGAAAACTCGCTGTGATATGAGCTATAGTCGAAATCAATATGACCACACTTCACACATCCTTCTTCGTATTGTACAGGTTTCTCTTTTTTCTTTGACGATAACCACCCCATAGGACACCTCTTACCTTTTGTTATTTCCCAACTCTGAACATCTTGTAGCCAAAGAATAGAAACCCACCTATCCCCACCAGCATTAAGGTCTTCGAATCACTATCTCCGGTGTGGTGTATTACATCACCCACGTTCCACATCATCAAGACAAAACTTCCTGCAAGACCTAGCATTAAGAACTTCACTCTTTCATCAATATCCATTGCCTATCCTTTTGTTAATGATATCAGTCTACTCTAATGTACAAGGTAGGCATTATTACACCTCTATAGAAGACAGTTCAATCCTTCAATGTGGTACAATTTGATATGTCTGTAATGTATCGAAAGTATTTCTTTTTGTATCACCTGTCGGTTGTAGCTTTCTGAGGTGTCAGGTAGGCACCCCCAGTTTTACGGATGGTCGGGAGTACTTCCCCGTTCACCCACTTCTGGAAGGGGAGAGCCTTCGGTTTGTCCGATCTGTTGAGGAAGAAGAAGAGACCAGACTCAGATAGAACGATCAAATCCTGACTACCTTTATCGGTGGAAACCGTTTCCACCCCTCGCCACTCAGGAGGGACATGTCCCACAGTTTTACTAGCGTTCCAAGCGTACCCAAGTGCTACTGCGATATCCTTAGCGACAAACCAAGGTTCTCCATTGAGTTGTACCGTCCGGATCTGTAGTGTGCCAAAGTCAAAAATGGTTACGTCACTCATCTGTTCACCTCTTTAGAAGTCGTGGTTGTAGGTATCACTAAAGATGATCTTGATACCCTCATAGTGAGTCTGCTTGGCTTTAATGATCTGCCTACGTCCACCTGTGGGGTGAACCGTCGAATAACCCATCGACGTTAAACGCCGAAACGCTAGGGCCTCCTGATGAGACAGTCGGATCTCTTTGATCACTTCGCCACGCTCGTTGGCCTCATCCCGTGCGTCTGCGATTTGCTCGTCTACATACATAGGCAAAGATTCGGTAAAGATCATTTCTTCTGGTTGCTTACAGTTTCTTAGTGGTTATAACCAACTGTAGATTCACGCAATATCAATAGATATCTACTGGCACCACTAACAGACATGGAGGAGAACACATGGCAGGTAAGTTTGAGTTGTACAAAGATAAGGCTGGAGAGTTTCGTTTTAGACTTAAAGCGGGTAATGGCGAGAACATTGGTTCATCTGAGGGATACAAGACCAAGGCTGCTGCCTTAAATGGTATTGAGTCTGTTACAAAGAACGGCCCCGAAGAAGGGCAGTACAAGTTCAAGGAAGGGACCAATGGTAAGTTTTACTTCAATCTTACAGCGAAGAACCACCAAGTTATCTTGTCTTCTCAGGGGTATGCTTCAGAATCCGGAGCGAAATCTGGAACAAAGTCCGTAATGAAAGCAGTCGTCGATGCGAAGACTATTGAAGTCTGATTATTGAATATAGGGAAGGGGGGACTACTTGAGCCTCCCTCCCTTGAATACCACCTTAGACATTTCTCTGTCAGATTCTAATGAGGTCAATCCCATAGTCGATCTTCTCTATTGCTTCCTTTAGCAGGATCTTTGGAGTGAACCTCTTGCCGTATCTCCCCATTGTCTCACTCTGGATAGTATGACCATCAAGCTCATGTATCATGAACGGATCGATCTGCTTATGCTTAAGATGCGTGATAAAGGTGTGTCTGAATGAGTGAAAGTTCTTACTGGAGTCAAAGCCAAACTTCTGTTTGAACCTTTGGTACCATCTCGATACGTCTTGACTATAACCGTCTCTTCTTTTTCTTAGCTCAGGGAATAATCGATTCTCGCCTTGTTGTCTCAGTAACTCAATATGCTTCAGCAGCCCCAACTCGACTAGCTTAGGGTGTACCGGAATGACTCTGGTACTCGACAGGTTCTTGAGGCTCTTCTCTTTGCTCTCGTTAATGTCAAAGATCCACACACTATCGGTCTTACTGATGTCCTCAAGGTGAAGCTGGCAGATCTCTTCGAGTCTACATCCTGTATATAGACCAATCAAGGGAACCCAATACTGGTAAGAGTGCTTGAATGATCTTCTGGAGTACTCTGAAGAACCAAACAGCTTACGTAGATCATCACTGGAGTATGCTTGTCGCTCTTCGTCAGGCCTACCCTTCAGTTTTACCTTGAGTCCATTAGCAGGATTAGCAGAGATGAACCCATGGGAGACACCATAGTTGAACAGGTTACTCAGACGAGAAAGGTACTTGTTAATTGTGTGTGTGCTAATAGTCTTCTCAGGTTTCATCCTGAGGATCTGCTTGATAGACTTATTCCGGTAGCGCTTGTCCTTTCTCATGTTGGGTGGTAGTGAGGCAACAGTATCCTTGAATCTACGCATCATTGGTTTGTCGATGGATTCAACAGGGATATCACCTATGATCTCAACGAATAGCTTGAAGACTTGCTCGTGATCTTCCTTGGTCTTCGGCCTCCATTCCTGTGATAGCTTCTTCTCGTTGAAAAAAGACTCTTGAAGGGCGGTTACTGGAGTGATTGCGGTGTCTTGGTGCGATTGTTTAGCCTGACTTTTACTGTCAATGGTGGGCTGTTTAGGGGCGTTCTGAGGGGACTGGTTTACAAGGTTAGTATAGTGGATTACAGGAGGGTGTAGAGACATTCTAATGTCATGGATTTGCTTATCGATTATCTGCTTAAGAGTGACAGAGGTAGGTTGCTCAGAAGAGTCACCCCGAAGACTATGGGTAAGCTCATGTACAAAAGGGAGAATCGAAGCAAGGTACTGTCTTGCGGTACGGATGTTTCTCGTTTTAAGAGAGTACTTCAGTTCAGACTTACCAAATACCACCTTGAGATCTGACGGTATTCTGTATCGGAAATAGACGAGTCCGGTGTGAGTAATCTGGAGGTATTCTGGTGGTGAGTAGGAAAAAGAAAAGCCCATAATCATCTGCTCCTTGTGTACGCTTTTGTGTACGGGATTGCAGTAATTACAGGCTTGTCTAGGTGTCTAACCCTCGGTATCTTAGTAATACTCTAGGTTGACGTATGTTTGGTGGAGCTAGACGGGATCGAACCGTCGACCTCTTGACTGCCAGTCAAGCGCTCTCCCAGCTGAGCTATAGCCCCCAAATCTACCATCGTGCAGAGCAGGGATATCAATAACAGGCTTTGTTTTTTGTGTCAATAAAAAATGATAAATGTATGAATGACGTATGCATATAACTTGCTAATGAAAATGAGGTTTGTTATGTTTTGCAGGCTTAGCAATAGTACTTTGTTTGCTCTGATATACGAATGTTGATAAACTGGAAAATAAGCATAATAAATATTTTGATGCTTATTATAAACTCCTGATTAGAAAATACTCTTCGGAGATCATGTCTTGTATGACAGCTTTTTCGAAGTAATATACTCAATTATTCCCACCTCAGATTAGCTTGCTATCGGGGTGGGAAATTACATATAGGGTGTTTTGGAACACCCACTTCTCAAGGAAAACTGCATGTATTCACCATTTAACTTTTTGTTTGGCTGGTTGTCAAATGACCTGGCGATAGATTTAGGAACAGCGAATTGTGTTCTCTATGTGAAAGGTAAGGGGATTGTTTTACGCGAGCCATCTGTTGTGGCTGTGCGTCAGGACGGTCGTATGAATAAGGTGTTGGCTGTAGGTCAGGAAGCAAAAATGATGCTTGGTAAGACTCCAGGTAATATTACTGCGATTCGACCAATCAAAGATGGTGTTATCGCAGATTTTGAAGTTACCGAAGCAATGTTGAGGTTTTTTATTAATAAGGTGCACAATAGACGCACACTCGTCCATCCACGTATTATTATTTCAGTACCTTCTGGTATTACTCAGGTTGAAAAGCGTGCGGTTAAGGAATCAGCTGAGTCCGCCGGAGCAAGGGAGGTGTACCTTATTGAAGAACCAATGGCAGCAGCTATTGGAGCAGGGCTTCCTATCTCTGATCCTACTGCTAATATGATTATTGATATTGGTGGAGGAACCACGGAAGTAGCTGTTATTTCTCTTAAAGGTATTGTCTATGCCAAGTCTGTCCGCGTGGCGGGTGATAAAATGGATGAGGCTATTTTACAATATATTAAACGTAAACATAACCTCGCCATCGGTGAGAGAACAGCTGAGCTGATAAAGACAACTATTGGCAACGTGATGCCTGAAGAACCCTTTGAAACCATGGATATTAAAGGGCGGGATCTCGTGTCTGGTGTACCCAAGACCCTGCAGATTACTGCCGAAGAAATACAATCCGCCATTGCAGAGCAGGTCGATGTTATTGTTGAGGCCGTACGGGTCGCCCTTGAGGTGACACCACCTGAACTTGCAGCTGATATTGTTGACAATGGTATAGTTCTCACAGGCGGCGGGGCTCTTTTGAAGAATCTCGATAAATGTCTGAAAGAGGCAACTGGAATGCCAATCATTGTTGCCGAAGATCCACTTTCATCGGTTGTACTAGGATCTGGAAAGGCCCTCGACAACATCGATATTCTCCGCGAGGTTACAATCGAATAAGCGGTGTAGTTGTAGTTGATCAGGTGGTGGATATCCTTCCACCACTTTTCTTTTGCCCCTGACTGTAGTGACCCGTGAGAAAAAAATCTAAAAGCAAACAGGATAAAACAATCTTCTCCTCTCTCAGGGTGTTGTTTCTCCTTGCCATACTTGCCCTGGTGGGATTACTTCTTCTTGCCTCTTTGTTAGGTGGACGATTTGGAACTCCCCATCAGCTGACCCTTGACTTTATGGGGCCATTACAGAGTGTAGTCACCCGAACTGTTGGGGGAATTAGTTCCCTGAAAAATGACTATATTGCTCTGTGGAATGTGAGAGCTGAAAATGCTCGTCTTCAGTTACTTGTTAATAAATATCTTACTGAACTTGGCGAATACAGGGAAGGTTATAGTAAATATCTGCATTTTGAGGAGTTACTTGCCTTTAAGGAAAAACTTCATTTTCAACCCCTTGCTGCACGGGTGGTTGGGAAAGAACCCGCCTTCTGGTATCAGACAATTGTAGTAGACCGCGGTCGGAAAGATGACGTCCTCGATGGTATGATAGCCCTTGCTCCAGCCGGTGTCGTTGGGCAGGTTATACATACTGGCGAACACTATTCTAAAATTCTTTTGGCAAATGCCCCATCCAGCGCCATCGATGCGATGATTCAGAAAAATCGTATTCGTGGGATTTTAAAAGGTGTCGGCGAGAAGGGGTTTATTCTGCATTATGTTTTGAAAAATGCTGATGTTCAGGTCGGTGATGAAATTGTAACAGCAGGTATTGGCGGAGTTTTTCCTGCAGGAATGCCACTTGGTTATGTTTCAAAGGTGTATAAAAAGCGAAGAGGAATGTTTCAGGAGATAGAAGTCACACCCCATGTGGACTTTCAAAAGCTTGAACATGTCCTTATCGATCCCACCGATAGACGCCAGATTCTAGACTCTATGGATCTTTCCACAAAGAGGTAAGACTGAATCATGATGGTTCTCATATTCTGGTTACTGGGTGTCTTATTGATTGTGTTGCAGACCACCTTGTTGCAATATCTACCGCTGTGGCTCGGCCGACCAGATTTTATCTTTATATTTGTGGCCTTTGTGGCCTACCGTTTTGCCTGGATACCCGGGATTTTTCTGGTATTTACCCTTGGCTGGATTCTTGATGTTGTGGCTGGTATACAACTTGGGATATATCCACTTATGTGTCTGTTGACCTTAACCGGGCTTAAGTTACTGACAAATAAAAGTCCCGTCAAAGAGGCCACCTACCAGATACCGTTGGTTGGGATGAGTTACTTCCTCGTTCAGATGTTTATGTACTTTCTCTGTTCCCTCTCTTCCCCTGATCTAGTGCCCGAATGGTCATGGGGGGTCACTCTGCAACGTACTGCTCTTGTAACGGTCTCGGCTATCCCAATGTTTTTACTTTGTAACTCTCTGTATGAGCATCTCTTGAAGCGTCAGCTTCGGGGCAAACCTCCCCGGCGTCGTCGCAATAAATCTTTTTAGCGTGAAGAAATGAGATTGAAATTATCCTTTAATGACTCCCAGAAAATTGAAGAACGGGATGAGGGTGCTCTTGACCA
Organism: Desulforhopalus glucosivorans; assembly: GCF_054397165.1. Lineage (NCBI taxonomy): Bacteria > Pseudomonadati > Thermodesulfobacteriota > Desulfobulbia > Desulfobulbales > Desulfocapsaceae > Desulforhopalus > Desulforhopalus glucosivorans. Next base: position 3,073,773 of record NZ_AP044854.1, on the reverse strand, counting down.
GCTGAAGAAGAGGTTGCTGGCAGCCGCTGTAGTTATTTTATTCTTCTTTCTGGTTATTGTACTACGTCTCTGGTTTCTACAGATCACCAGTGGGGAGGAGTTTGAGAAAAGAGCATATGGTAACCGAGTTAGAATACGGCAGCTTGCACCGCCGCGCGGTCATCTGCTCGATCGTTTTGGACGAGAAATTGTCACAAACAGGCCCTCCTTTAATGTTTCCCTTATCCAGGAAGATTCCCACGATTTAAGTGATGTTCTTGAGCGACTAGCCCCGATACTTGAAATGGAGGTTGCAGATCTCTGGGCTAAGGTTCGTGAGGCATCCGGTACACCGCGATATGTCCCTGTTCTCTTGAAAGAAGATATTGACTGGAAAACTCTAGCCTATCTTGAAAATCATAATCATGAATTTTCAGGTATTCGTACAGAGGTACAGCCTGTACGTGTCTATCATTACAATGATCTTGCAGCCAATGTTATAGGGTATCTTGGTTCCATAACTAAAAAAGAATTAGCCACCTCCGATAGAGATGTCTACAGTGGGGGAGACACCATTGGAAAGCGTGGTCTTGAAAGGCTTCGCGAGGATGACTTGCGGGGTGAAAAGGGCCATAGTTACACAGAGGTTGACGCTAAAGGTTTTGAGCAGCAGATGCTGAAAACCGAGGAACCTCTCCCTGGCAGGGAAATTCGTTTGACCCTTGATGTTGATCTTCAGGAGATTGCAGAAAGCTATATGCAGGCAGGTGATAAATCTGGCGCTGTGGTAGCAATGGAGGTGAATACAGGGCGGGTTCTTACCGCCGTATCAGCTCCCACCATACACATTGAGGATTTTGTTGGTGGTATTTCTTCCAAGAAATGGAAGGCCTTACTTGATAATACTAAACACCCTCTTATCAATAAGGTCGCCCAAGCCACCTATCCTCCTGGCTCTACCTATAAAATGGTCACGGCCCTTGCAGGGCTTGCTAAGGGGGTTATTGATGAAGACACAGTGTTCTACTGTCCGGGACGCTACTCTTTTGGTAACAGGACCTATAGGTGCTGGAAGCATAGTGGGCATGGTCCTGTAAATCTTGAAAAGGCAATCGCCCAATCGTGTGATGTATATTTTTATCAGGTAGGCCAACGTGTTGGAGTTGATTCTTTAGCTGAGTATGCAAACAAACTCGGCCTCGGCCAACGTACGGGTATTGAGATGGAATATGAAAAATCCGGTCTTACTCCTACAAAGAAGTGGAAGCTCAAAAACCGAAAATCAAAATGGCAGGAAGGTGAAACCCTTTCAGTTGCAATTGGACAGGGCTTTAATCTCACAAGTCCACTGCAGATATGTCTAATGACGGCAACGCTGGCTAATGGAGGAAAGGTCTACAGGCCACAACTCGTCGAGCAGGTGGTCGACCCTGAAGGCAAAATAGTTGAGAGTTTTAAGCCTGAATTAACCTCTGAATTGACCGGCTATGATCGCTATTTTTCACTGATTAGAAATGGAATGGAACAGGTGGTTCACAGTAAGCGGGGAACAGCGCGACGGGTTGCCATAGATGGTTTACGTATCGCCGGTAAAACAGGGACTGCCCAGGTGGTTAAGATCGCCCAGTACAAGCACCTTAAAGAGGAAGATATTCCGTATAAATACCGGGATCATGCCTGGTTTACCTGTTTTGCACCTGCCGACAACCCGGAGATCGCAGTAACAGTACTGGTGGAGCATGGACTGCACGGTGGTTCAGGTGCTGGCCCCATTGCAAGAGCTGTATTAAAACAATACTTTAGTGGACGTCTTAATCAGATAGTCCAGTAATTACTTCGTTTGATCGATATTATGCGTAAATCAAAAATAATTTCAGGTGTGTGTGTATGTTTCGCGTAGACAGAAGACTATTGGAACACTTTGATATGGTGCTGATGATTCTGATATTTCTTGTCTGTACCATGGCATTTTTTAACCTGTATAGTGCCTCCTCACCACCAAAACTCTATGGCACTCCACCGTACATAAAACAGGCATATTTTTTTCTTATGTGCTTTGCAATCTTTGTCTTTATTATCAGTTTTGACTATCAGGAACTGCATTTCTGGAACTACCCTTTCTACATATCTATAATAGTCCTGTTGTTACTCTCCTACGTCGTTGGGGACTCTGCAGGTGGGGCCCAGCGTTGGATAAATCTTGGATTTTTCAAGTTACAGCCCTCTGAACCCGCTAAGTTGATGTTGGTGATCTCCCTTGCCAGTTACTATTCAAGAAAGGAGATAAATGATGGCTACTCTATTCGAGATCTGGCGGCTCCCATTGCTCTTACTGCACTACCTTTCATCCTGATCCTAAAACAGCCTGATCTTGGTACGGCGCTGATGCTTGGGATCATTTTTGTTACCATGACAGTGTTTGTGAAATTGAAGATGTCTACCTACACCATTTTGGGGTCAGTTGGTCTCGGGCTTGCTGTCTTTGCCTGGGAACGGGTGTTAAAACCATATCAGAAACAGAGAATTCAAACCTTTCTCCACCCAGAAAATGATCCAATGGGGCACGGTTATCAGATAATGCAGTCAAAGATTGCTGTTGGGAGTGGTGGTAAGTTTGGTAAAGGTTACCTCGAAGGCACTCAGGGGCATTTGCATTTTTTGCCTGAACGCCATACTGATTTTGCCTTCTCAGTGTGGGGGGAAGAGTGGGGGTTTGCTGGATCGCTTGTCTTTTTAGGAACATATTTCTTTTTACTGATATGGGGGCTCTATGTGGCTATGAACGCAAAAGACAGGTTTGGGGTTTTGCTTTCCTTTGGAGTGGTGATTTTGATTTTTTGGCAGGCGGTGATCAACCTCTTTATGATTATGGGCTTTTTACCCGTGGTCGGCATTCCGCTGCCTCTGGTGTCCTATGGTGGTTCTTCTCTGCTCACCACCATGGTTGGACTGGCTATTTTGATGAATGTGAGAATGCGTCGCTTTCAACCAGCCATGTCAGAGGGTGGCAGCTGATTGATTAGTCTGTCTCTGCAAGGACGAGATCTTTTAGAGCTTCAATGAAGAGAGGATTTGTATTGAGTGATGCAGACGACCTCAGGTCTATTCCGAGCTCTTTCGCCTCCTCTTTATATTGAATATCAATCTCATAGAGTGTTTCCACATGATCAGAAACAAAACTGATAGGAACCATGAGGATATTTTTGCAACCTTCATCTGCTAAGGTTTGTATCATTTCCGGCGTTGATGGTGAGAGCCACTCGACCGGGCCGCTGCGAGACTGGTAACAGATCTTGCCCTTAATGTTCGTGATTTTCTCAATGGCTGCAATGGTGTTGAGCAAATGATCCACATATGGATCACCTTCTTTTATATAGGATGTCGGCAAACTATGTGCGCTGTAAACGACCTCCACGGCTTGATCGTTAAATCCTTCAAGGCCTGCGGTTATGTTTGCAGCCAATGCCTTAATATATAATGGTTGCTCCGGCCATTCCTTAATGTAGCGTGTCGGCATTGAGGGGGCGATTTTTTCTATACTCTTTTTTACCTCTGAGACAGATGATCCGGTTGTGGCCTTAGAGTAGTGAGGGTAAAGGGTCAGGACTGTAATTTTATCAACACCTTGGTCAAGGAGTTCTGATACGGCCTGATCGGAAAAAGGAGGCCAGTAACGCATGGCGATGGTGACGATGTACGTATCATTGTCCGTGTTGTTTAGGGTCTGTTCAAGGGCTGCAGCCTGGCTCTGTGTAATCTTTTTAAGTGGAGAGGTTCCACCAATCTTACGGTAGATACCTCTCGATTTTGGTGCACGTTTGTGAGCGATATAGCGGGCAATGTATTTCTGGAGAAAGGCGGGGCCTAGTCTGATAATATCCCGATCTGAAAAGAGATTGTTAAGAAACGGTTGAACATCTTCCAGTTTTTCCGGTCCCCCCATATTCAGCAGTATGATACCGTGTTTTTTCTGTTTCATATCTGTTCTCTCGTGGGTTTAGGTGTGATCTTATCTCGGCCAATAACTTTAATACCAAATATATACAAAAGCTATAAAACACTGAAAGGAATTAAAATTTCTTGAAATTTCACTCATTCTTTTGAGGAAAAAAAACGACCCTCCTTGATTAAAACCAACAGGAGAATATAATAGAAGTATAAGCAGGTTGAGCTTGTCCCTGCACAATTCTTTCAGTAGCGGACAGGGTTTCAATCTGGAAGGTTGCACATGTAGTGCATGAGAAAGCAGTGTTCCACACTGTTTAATCACTGATGGAGGAATTATATGGAACTAAAGATCGAAGCCAGAAATGTTGAGTTACGTAAAGGTTGGCAGACTAAGATCGAAGAGGAGCAAAAGAAACTTATTCGGCATTACCCCAATTTCGTTCTCCATTTACGTGTTAGCATCGAGGCAACAACCGCCCATAAGCAGGGTGGCTATGAGATCAAACTTGTTGCAACTGTTCCCAACGACACTGTTGTTGTGAGTAGAAGTTCTGAAATTGTTCGTGCGGCTTTAACCGAGTCGTTTGATGTGCTTGCTTTACAGCTTAAAGAGATTCAGAGGAAAAAACGTAAAAATAAGAAGCAGGCATCAAGTAGTGATCAGTCAGATGGTGTGGGGATCATACGAAAGGTTTCTCCCCATGAATCCTATGGTTTTATTACCTCTGTGGATCAGAGGGATATCTATTTTCATGAAAATTCTTTAAAAAATCTCAGCATAGATGATTTAACTGAAGGTGATAGCGTAATCTTTGGTGAGAGCTATGGAGACAAGGGGCCCCAGGCTACTTGGGTGAGGGCGTCAAATTAGCAATACATACATAATAATTGTATATGGCTCTGGATGTGAATCCAGAGCCTTTTTTTTGCTCAAAATCCATTACTATTCCTTAGTTTCTAGAATACAAACGAGGTAAAACCAGCTATATTTAATGTCTTGCCTGTGAAGGAATGGGATTTCTCTATTACCGCACGCAGTTTGTAGCACAGATCATGAGCAAGTCGAGCTAGAGTAATTAAAAATTAAACGGAGTCGTACGTGAAAGACGAAATATATCTAATTGATGGTAGTGCATATATCTACAGGGCGTACCATGCGATTGCACCTCTTACCAACAGTAAGGGGGTTGCAACCAATGCGGTCCTGGGTTTTGTGAAAATGGTACAAAAGCTCATCAATGATAAGAGTCCAAAGTATTTGGCTATTGCATTTGACGCAAAAGGACCGGTCTTTCGCCACGATCTCTATCCCGAATATAAGGCGAACAGACCGCCTATGCCTGAGGATCTTAGAGAACAAATTCCCTTTATCAAAGAGTTTGTCACTTCTTCAAATATTCTCCTGCTGGAGGAATCTGGTGTTGAAGCAGACGATATCCTGGCATCAATTGCAGATAAATATTCAAGGGATGGCTATAGGGTGGTTATTGTCTCAGGTGATAAAGACCTGTTACAACTGGTGGATAGCAATATCTCTATGTTTGACCCCATGAAGAATAAAGTGATGGATGAGGCAGAGGTTGAGAAAAAGTATGGGGTTCGACCTGATCAACTTCTCGACTTCTTTTCTCTCGTTGGCGATTCAGCAGATAACATACCCGGAGTCCCTGGCGTTGGTCCTAAAACTGCTGAAAAGTTGATTGTTGCGTATGGAAGTCTTGATGGTTTGTATGAACAGGTCGATACGCTTAAAAAATCGAAGATGAAAGAGAAAATCATTGATAATAAAAAGCAGGCCTATCTTTCAAAAGAGTTAATTGATCTTAAAAAAGATGTTGAGGTACCGACAGTTGTTGATAGCTTTAGTTTACCAATTGCAGATGACACGCTCCTGGCAAAGCTTTATACAGAGCTTGAATTCTCTGCGCTCCTAAAAGGGATTGATACTTCTAAAAAAGTTTCTACAGACACCTTTTATTCAGTGACCAAAGAAGATGAGTTAGAAGCCCTTTTAGCTGAGCTTGATAAGGCCGGGATTCTTGTTGTGGATACTGAAACGACCTCTCTTAATGCAAGACATGCAAAACTGGTGGGACTCTCACTTTGCACAAGTCTTGAACGGGCATACTATATACCACTTGGTCATCTGGATGATGAAGGAAAACCTGTTCCAGGTCAGCTTGATGAAAAAATGGTTATGGCAAAGTTGTTACCGTATCTGCAGTCTGAAGGACTTCTCAAGATCGGCCATAATCTGAAATATGATTATACGGTACTAAGAGAACACTCCGGAATTGAGCTTAAGGGGCCTGTTGCAGACACTCTTGTCGCTGCATATCTAACGGAAACCGGCGGCAGATCACTTAAGCTGGACGATCTTTGTCAGGAGCGCGGGCTTAAGTTAACTCCATTTCGCGAGGTTGTAGCTGGAGACAAGAGAGAAGACAGTTTTGCCTATGTTGCAGTTGATCAGGCTGTTAACTACTCTTGTGAAGATGTGTATGGCACTCTGGTGCTGTGGCAGGAGTTAGAAGAAAAACTTGATGCCTGCGGTGTCGCTTCACTGTTTTGGGATGTGGAGATGAAGGTACTTACGCTTCTCGCCAAAATGGAGATAACCGGTATCTGTATTGATCTTGATATTCTCGATTCTCTTTCAGTTGAATTTAAAGAAAAACTCGCCGTGCTTGAAAAAGAAATTTATGCTTTGGCAGGTCATGAATTTAATATTAACTCTCCGCGTCAGTTAGGCACGATTTTGTTTGAAGAGCAGGGACTACCCCATGGGCGAAAGACTAAAACCGGCTATTCAACAGATGTAAAGGTTCTTGAAAAACTCGCCCCCACCCATAGGTTACCAGAACTGGTCCTTCAATATCGGACCACGGCCAAACTCATTTCAACCTATGTTGATAAATTGAGCCAGCTGAAAGATCCGATTACCGGTCGAATACATACCTCTTTTAATCAGGCCGTAGCTGCAACGGGTCGGCTTTCTTCAAGTGATCCAAACCTGCAGAATATTCCTATTCGAACAGAGGAGGGCAGTCGTATCCGAGGTGCATTTGTTCCTGCTGAAGGTATGGTCTTTTTGTCTGCTGATTATTCACAGATTGATCTCCGTGTACTCGCTCACTATTCACAGGATGAGGCGCTCATGGATGCTTTTCGTTCAGGTGCTGATATACATGCAAGGACCGCTGCAGAAATATTCAGTGTATCTTCAATGCTTGTGAATTCGGAAATGCGACGGATAGCCAAGTCTATCAATTTTGGTATTGTGTATGGTATGTCCGCCTTCGGTCTGTCGAATCAGTTAGGGATCAGTCGAAAAGATGCCCAACGATTTATCGATAAGTATTTTAATCTGTATAGTGGTGTCCAGCGGTTTATGGATGACATTGTTCTAACAGCTAGAGAAGACGGCTTTGTTACCACACTTCTTGGTAGACGTAGAACTGTGGCTGATATTCATGCGAAAAACAGGAATCAGCGTGACTTTGCAGAGAGAATGGCGATTAATACCCCAATCCAGGGAACAGCTGCAGATATTATTAAGCTTGCGATGATTCATTGTGATGAGGCGATTCGTGAAAGTAAGTTACAGGCGAGTATGTTACTTCAAATTCATGATGAGCTTGTGTTTGAACTGCCGGAGAGTCAACTGGAAGAGGCAAAGAGCGTTATCAAAGGTGCAATGGAAGGAGCCCTGAAGCTGGATGTTCCGTTGGTGGTAAACTTTGAAGTAGGAACAAGCCTTGCTAAATAGCTGTTGGGGCCAGAGTAATCTGGCCCCTTTAATTCTTTTTTAAATTTTTGTTTAGCGGTCCTTCATAGGAGTAAATACTCTTCTGGTATTTCCTGAGTATATCTGACGCGGACGACCGATTCTAGCGTTTTCCTTATCTTCCTTCATTTCTGTCCATTGGGCAATCCAACCGGGTAATCTGCCGAGGGCAAACATTACGGTGAACATATTTGTCGGGATTCCCATGGCCCTGTAGATGATACCACTGTAAAAATCCACGTTGGGATAGAGATTTCTCGAGACAAAGTAGTCATCGTTGATGGCATGGTTTTCAAGCTCAAGGGCGATATCCAGGAGCGGATCGTTGATTTCCATTTCCTCCATGATATCGGAACACGCTTTTTTGATTATAGTGGCCCGTGGATCAAATGTTTTATAGACGCGATGACCAAAGCCGCTGAGTCTAAATGGGTCATTTTTGTCCTTTGCTTTTTTGATGTATTTTTTATAATCGCCACCATCTTTTTGGATGGCTTCCAGCATTTCAATTACAGCCTGATTGGCTCCACCATGCAATGGTCCCCAGAGTGCACTAATGCCTGCAGAGATAGATGCATATAGGTTCGCCCCGGAGCTGCCTACCAGTCGTACTGTTGATGTGGAACAGTTCTGTTCATGGTCCGCATGGAGTATAAGGAGCTTATTAAGTGCCGCAACAAATTGTGGTTTTATATGATATGGAAGGTTAGGACGGTCAAACATCATATTGAGAAAGTTCTCACAATAGTTGAGTCGCGGACTTGGGTATACCAGTGGATGGCCTATACTCTTTTTGTAAGAGAAGGCTGCGATGGTACGGGTTTTAGCAAGTAGGCGTGCAGCTGTTACGGTGATCCCTCCATATGGGTCATCTTCATCATCCATTTCCGGGTAGTAGTTATGCAGGGAGTTTACTGTGGTAGAAAGGATTGACATTGGCGAAGCGTTAGGTGGAAAATGATCAAAAAAGTGGATCATATCTTCATGGAGAAGTGCGAATCTTCTCATGTCATGTTTAAAACCTTCGAGGGCATCAAAGGTTGGTAATTCACCATGGAGAATGAGATAGGCCACTTCGGTGAAAGAGCAATTTGCGGCCAATTCCTCAATTGCGTAGCCTCGATAATCAAGAATTCCTTTCGCACCATCAAGATATGTGATAGATGATGTGGTAGCACCTGTGTTCATGTAGCCACTATCAAGCGTGATATAGCCGGTCTGTTTTAAGAGGGTCCGAATATCTATAGCTTTGTCTCCGCGGGTGCCTTTGATAAGTGGTAGCTCGTAAGTTTCTTCTCCAATGGTAAGTGTTGCAAATTCTTGTGACATAAAAATCCTCTGGTTAATGGAACAATATAACAAAATCAGAATGATGATTTCTGTTTCATGAAATATTTGATAACAGGTTGGGATGGTTTCCCGGTAACATGAAAACAGTGTTGCGTTTTAGTGCCTTATTCCTGAAAGCCTGTCACAAAAACAGGTAGCATAGACTCCGAGAAACTCAGGAACTGTTTTTGAAATCCTAAGTTTAATCTTACTCCCGTGGCACATATACCCCTTGTGGGGTGTTAGTACCCTGTAAATTCATTCGATGACGCTGTTCTTCTTTTTAAGAATGAATTGAGCGAAAGTACATATCCTGGCTTGTTTCTCGTTTACCAGGTTTAAACTACGGAGTAGGGTAAAAAAACCGGAAGGAACTTTCAAACGCCCATCAAATGCCGAGTTACTTTCGCGGCATGATTTTGTGGTTGGATTGACCTAAAGGAAGAGACTATACACTATATTGAATTTTTACGCAAATCGGGAAAGGAATTGGTTTTTGTAATGCCTTGATGTACAGGAGGTACAAAGCGAATGTTCTGAAAAGATGCGGTTTTTTACTGCCTTACTTTTGAAAGCCTGTCATAAAAAAACAGGTAGCGTAGACTTCGAGAAGCTCAGGAATTGTTGTTGAAATTTTAGATTTAATCATCCCCCCAAGGCACTTATACCCCCTTGTGGGGTGTTAGTATGCATTAAGGAGAGAGTTACAGTGAAGGATGAAAAGAAAATATTACTAGATGAGATTGAGCTCTATGTTAAATATGCTGTAGGGGAGCAGGATCTCGAAACTGCACGGGGGCTTATCAGTTCCTATTGTGAAAGTGAGCGAATTTTACGACTGTTGAGGGAATATTATACCGTTCTCCCTGAAGCAAGAGAGGAGCCTGTTTGCAAAGTGAGCTGCCTCATGGAGCAAGGTGGTGTTGGTCTTTTTGTTATTGTTACAACTGACTATGCCTATATGTACGTTGTGTCCCCCGAGGAAGTGCTCCTTATTTGTGAATACCTAAAAGAAATACCTGTTGAAGTGCTTTCCTTTTTTGGTTTCAGTTCCCAGGCTGAATTTATAAAACAGTGTCCTCAGGTAGATGAACTTGAGCCGTATGTCCTCGATGACGATGGGACTGATACGACTTGTCCAGCTTGCGGGGTCGTCGACGGGGAAGAACATATACTCGGCTGTGTTATTGAGATCTGCCCATGGTGCGCCGGGACATTGAGTAAGTGTAATTGTCGATTTGAACAGCTCAAGGTTGATGAGATTGAAGATGACGAACAGCTGGAGGAATTTAACGATCTGCTCACGGCAAAAGGGAGAATTCCCTACGTTAAAGAGCAGAAAGTTGCGTATCCTGGGACGAGTGAAGGGCTTGATGCAGAAGGTGGGAGCGAGCAGTAACAGCGGAAAAAAATCCTGAGGTGTGATGATCACACCTCAGGATTATGAATAACTACTATTTACCATCGACAGATTTTAGATACCTGTAGAGGTCTGAGTCTGAGGAAAGAATGAGAGAGCTGTTTTTACCTACAATAGAGGAGTAACTCTCAAGAGTTTTCTGGAAGGCGTAAAAATCAGGATCTTGTGAATAAGCATCACCGTAGATTTTGGTAGCCGCTGCATCAGCCTTACCCTTAATGGTTACTGCTTCCTTATTAGCACCTGAGATGATTTCTTTTAGTCTACGGTCCACAGTACCAAGAATCTCAGCCTTTTCACCTTCACCCATTGATCTTTTTTCTGCTGCAATACGCTTTCTTTCAGAGATCATACGGTCATACACCTTGAGTCGTACTGACTCAATGTAATTTACCCTTTTGATCATAACATCGATAAGCTCAATACCGTATTGGGGGGTGACTTTGGAGGCAACTTCGAGAATTTGATTTGCAATCTGATCCCGTCCGTTTTCAGGTTTACGACCGATGGCAGCAGCAGATGTTGATTCTGACATGGTTTCTCTGGACCAGTCAGAACTTCTGATAATTTCAATAAGATCATTTTTGTTGACCATATCGCGAACGGTACCGTCGATAATATCACTCAAAAGAGATTGGGCGCGCGCCTGATTATTTACCGCTTGAAGAAACTGCAGGGCATTGGTAATACGCCATCTTGCTGTAACATCAAGGTAGACAAATGTTTTATCGTTTGTTGGGATCTGGTTAGGATCTCCGTCCCAGATGAGAATTTTCTTCTCGAAAACCTCTGTATGCTGAATAAATGGCATTTTAAAATGTAATCCAGCTTCCGTTACAGGATCACCCACTGGCGCACCAAATTGAGTGATAACTACCTGCTGTCCCTCTTCAACGATGAAAAAGCCGTCATAGACAATAACAATTGCCAGAAGAACGAGACCAACAAGGAGAAATTGTGCTATCTGTTTCATATTTATTTCCTTTATGTAGTTTCTATCTATTTAGGTTGATTAGCAATTCCTGCAGCTGAGGTAATATTCATCAGTGGAATTGGTGATTGTTGATCCTTGTCGATCACATAAATAGATTCTACGTTTGGCAATATCTGTTTCATGGTTTCAAGGTACATACGTTGGCGTGTTACATCAGGAGCATTTTTATACTCTTTGAGGATATCGGTAAAACGTTGGGTTTCACCCTGTGCGTCATTTATACGCTGAGCCTTGTACCCGTATGCCTGTTCAATAATTTTCTTCGCATCACCCGCAGCTTTTGGGATAACCTTGTTGAATGTTTCCTGGGCTTCATTCACAAGGCGCTTCATATCCTGATCCGCCTCATTAACCTCATTAAACGCTGGTTTAACAGTCTCGGGTGGATTGATGTCCTGGAATTGAACTGTTCCAATGTTGACACCTGGCATTCCTGTTGGGAAGAGTCCGTTGAGTTCATCCTGGAGTTCATTCTTAACAGATGCAGCCAGAAGATCACGGTTACTGAGAACATAATCAAAGTCCATGTTACCTACGATTCGTCTTGTAACACTTTCAGACATATCACGAATGGCCTGGCGAACATTGGCTACCTTAAATAAGTAGGCGTATGGGTCAGCGACACGGTACTGAACAATCCATGCAACGTTGATAACGTTTTTGTCAGCGGTTAGCATTAATGATTCCATATCATAGCCGCGGCGATCAAATGTTGCCTGCTGACCTGGGAACCGACTTCTAAAGCCAAATTCTTCCTTTCTGATGTTTTCAACATCAACCTTGTATAGCTTATCAAGGTAAGGGATTTTGAAATGCAGTCCTGGCGGGGTGGTTCGTGAGTACTCGCCGAGGCGCAAAACAACACCTACCTCACTTGGGGCAATCTTGAAAAATGAGGAGTAGACACCCTGAAGAACGATGATCACAAGTCCTACAGCGAGTAGTTTGCCGATGCTTGCAAAAGGGTTTGAGGGGCCTGATGGTTTCTCAGGTGTTTCTCCTGGTGGAGATGGCTTTTTGTTGTCAGCAAAAAAATCCTGAAGTTTGTTAATCAGTTGTGCGACAACTTCTTCCGGGGTTTGAGGTTTATTTTTCTTCCCCCAAGGAGGCTGTTGATCCTGATTGGACATAGATGGTCTCCTGCTCGTCAATGTATTAAAGTTTATGGAGTAGGGAACTGAGCACTTCTAAACAATATAGTAGTGTGTTCCCCAAATATTCATTACTCAGTCAACTGATAAGATTAATAATTCATTGACCTGATTGCAATCTCAATCGTCATTTAATTCATCAGTAGGTTGGCTTATTTACAAACTTGCAAGCGCAGTGCGCCAACAAAGCAGAACTATACAGTAGGAGAGAAGTGCAAGTACGGTCTGAAAAATGATGGAACCTCGCCATGTTTTAAAACCATTAAGCTTAACAATGTTACCAGCAATCAGGCCACAGAGAAGACCAAAAAGATGTCCCCCAAGGTCAGTTCGTTCACCGCTTGACCCAAGTAACGCAAGAAGAGACAGGCCGGCCATCACAGGCATGAGCAGCGGCAGGATTGATTGTTTTGATTTTCCTGCAAAGCCAATAACGCAGAGCATGCCGATAACCACAAAGACAGAAGTTGAAAAACCAACAAACAGATGGCCAGGTCCCCTCAGAAACACATTGATAAAGTTTGCGATACATGAACTTATGAGCACCGTGAAGAGGCCAATACCGTTTCCTGTGGAAAGTAAAAGAAAGTGAAGGAGAAATCCGCCTAAAAAACAGTTTCCCATAAGGTGCACAGCGTCAGCATGGAGAGTAAGTGCAGTTATAAGTCTATAGTACTGGTGGGAAGCAAATACTGCTGTTGAGTCTCCAGCTCCTGCACTAAACAGTCTACCATGTTCACTCCATTCACCACTTAAACCATAGATGTACACAAGGCTTGCAATTACTATTGGTGTCATAGCCCTGAAAACAGGAGAGTAGTCATCGTCCGATCGTTGAGGTGGCCAGTGAAGATTTTCTTCTTCGTAATTATCAAGCTCTTCTCTTGCTTGATTTAAAACGTCAATGTGGACGTATATTTCTATATGATTGTCTGATATGAAGTTAATCCGGTGGGAAATTCCTGCGGCAGACAGGATAAGCGAAGTAGTATTGAGTTCTTCTCTATGGGTCAGCGATCTGAGCCGTACTTCAAGGGCAGTTTTTTCTTTGGTAGACTGTTCGGTTTGATTCATATGTGAAATCTGGAGTCCGCTTAGCGAACTCCAGATACAAAAAACATATTAAAGTTGGTCTACTCGGACTATGGGACCAAGCTTTTCTTTGAGTTGCAGTAACTCACCTTTTTGTGTCTCATATACATCAAAAAGTGTTTGAGGTATATCTGCCTCTTTACTGTAGGCTTCACGCTGCAGGTCAATTCTTGCAACAATTTTATCTAAATACAGGGCGAATTGCATATCATACAACTCTTTGGAGTATGGCTTGTCAATGGTTTTGAACAGCTCAACCAGATCCTCATATTTAGGCAGCAATCCGATGGGACTGCTAATTGCTTCAACATCGCCGTGGGCATATAATTCCAACCAGCCCAGCCATACCTTAACATCTTTTTTCTCGCCAAGAAGTTCAGTGCCCTCTCCGCCCCTGTTTTCTTTGTTGAGAAAGTAGTTGAGGCCAGCCATTATTGGCCGCGTTGTGGTGCTGAATTTAGATGAGTTAAAAAAGGCGAACTGTGCCTTCATATAATCTGCTAGTGCCCCAGGGATAAAAGGCGCGTTTGCCCACGGTTGACGATTGACGCCGGTGGCTCCAACCTCAGTGGCAGTTGCCTTTGATACAATTGAGGCTCCTATGGCCACACCTGCATCTGCATTTTTAGCAACCCATACAGGTGGCATGGTGTCTGAATCCCTACCCGAGTATGTAATAACTTTAACCGGAGCACCTTCTGGACTATCGGCAAGATCAGTTGCGTGGTTTGCAATAGCAGAAGCGAGCAGGGTACATCTGGAATTTTTATGGGATATAGGTATTGCTTTACCCTCTGCGTCAGTTTTACCCCTGGTCCATTCTCCCTGGAAATTGAAACCAGAGTCCGGATGCTCCTCGCCATTGCCAGCCCAATGTGGAACACCGTCATTGATAAGAACATTAGACCAGATAACCTCGGTACCGTCTCCGCGGAGACAGTCCATCAGGTAGGGGTCACCCTCTCTATTGACATCTTCGACGATGCCGAAAATTCCCTTTTCAGGGTTGATTGCACGTAAAATACCTTCTTTGTCAATCCAGAACTGGGCAAGGTCATCTCCGATGAAATCTGAGCCAACCATAGCGGTGGTAGTTTTGCCACAACCAGAAGGTGCTGCTCCTGCAAAAAAGGTCTTACGGCCGTCAGGACCTGTCATTCCGGTGATGAACATATGCTCAGAGAGCTGTTCTTCAAGTTTGTAATATGTTGCATAGTCTACGCTAAACCGATGGTTTCCTTTCTTCAATAGCAGGGTGTTACCCGCGTAGGTGCAGAATGTTGAATAGGTCGTGAACCAGCTGCGGTCCATGAAGATTCGAGCATTGGGAACGTCTTCAGGTGTATTGTTACCTTCAGCGTGAACATTGGTGAAAAAGAGTCCGGTTCGTTTTACCTCCGCATCAAAATCGGCAAAGCAGTTTCGGTATAGGATTTCAGCTGAGTGTAACACATAGCCGGAAGATGAAATTTCTATGGCAGGCAGCGTAGCTTCCGCACCAACAGGGCCACGGCTATAAAAGCCAACTATTAGTGTTTTACCAGCCATAATGCCTGGTAGGAATTCCTTTACATAATTGGTAGCTTCTTCTCGTTTAATTGTTTTGGCAAGAGAACTCATTTTTTCACCTTCGTTTACAATGTAGAAGGTTTGCTTAACGAGGCGAGCTTGATCCTGGGGTAAATCATAGTGGATAGTGTGACCTTCTTTTGCCAGTTTTTTCTCTTCTCCCTGACCAAGAGAGTATTCGCGGATCCATTGCTGATCTTCTGGCGATCCTGTGTTGATAAAGACATTGTCTGGTCGACACATGGAGATAGCATTAGCAACTTTGATTAATGCTTCTTCGTTGGTGATTTTCTCTAATTTTTCTCTGTTTGTGCTGTCAATTTTGCTGCTAAAGACTTCCCGGGCTTCTGAGATAGTTTTAATCCCACCAACGCCTTCGAGTATATCTTCGCCTTTCTTGAGTTCCAACATTCCATGCTCCTTTTACAGATAGCTCGGTTCACACCATTATTGATTTGTAAAACTTAAATTTAACAACTGTCAAACGCTGGCATAATATGAATATTTGCATTTTGAGTCAAGCAATAGATTGTCAGATGTTAAGAAAATGAAACCGATAAAAGCTCCTGATTTCATTGAGATCAGCGAAGTGAAACCAAAACGAAAGTACTCTTTTGTAGGGTTTATGATAATACCTGCTTGACTTATGTATAAGTGTTTGTGATGAATATAGCGAATGTGCCTAACATGCTGAGTTGTGGGGCTCGTAGAAAAAATCTTCAGTTTTATTCACTTGTAAAAAGTTTAAAAAAAGTTTTGCACAAGTCCTGGGCTTGAAAAAAATAGTTAAATGCATGAAAATGATAGGTACAAGAGAAATTTAACTATTCCTCTATGTATTGTGTAGTTACTGTTCATGTATTAAAAATATATTGATGTATTTGTTTTTATTACAATTGAACTCCTTTTAGGTTGTTTTGAAATTCGCAGGCCAGGGCTAATAATGATTGTATTACAGGACATGAGAAGAGCTGAAAAAAAGCGGGGAATCTCCTTATGTAAGGAAGATAGGGATAGCCTGTTGCTGAAAGCCTCTCATGAACTGGGAAAACGTGCGCTTCTGGGTACTGTGATAATGCCTCTTTGTCTCGTACTGGTTCTGCTGGGTTCAGGTTATCATTTGGAGAGGCCTTTTCTTGCATACCCACTTTGTATCTTGATGGCAGGTGCTGTTGCGCTTCGTGCCTATGCAATTAATGCTCTCAAATCTCAGACCAGGGCGTTTAGTACACGACCCCTCTATCTGCTTTTTTACAGTGTTAATACAATGGGTGTAATATGGGGTATTGTAACGGCTCTTTTTGTCTACTATTACTATTATGGTCTGCCGGTTGAGCTTATTCTTATAGTTTCTGTTGGAATCGGGGCGGGCGCAATTTCGAGTTTTTTTATCTGGCGTGATTTAGCACTTACCTACCTTTGTTGTGCCTTTTTTCCAGGTATCATTGTAGCTGGATTTGCAGGTTCTTTCGAGTTACTTCCAATTGTGGCTGCCATGGTGTTCTTTATGTTGTTTAATGCCGGTCAGCTAAAATTCTGGAATGAACAATTCTGGGATAATCTCATCACCACCTTTTTGTATAAGCAGCAGACATATCAGCTTTCAGAATCCATGACTCATATCGAAGAGGTGTTAAAGCAAAACGAACAACGGGAGCAGGAGGCAGAGAGCGCTGAGGCAAAGATGCGTCAGCTGTTTGATTACTCATATGATGGAATTATCATAGCTGATTTGAATGCGAGAATTCTCGATGTAAATCAGACCATGCTCAATTTTATGGAAGTACCCGCGGAAGAGGTTTTGGGGAGGAGGCTATCAGAGATATTACAGGGGCAGGAAGCCGTTAATAAGGCAATATTAGATCATTTTGAAAAGGCCAAAAAGGGTAAAGAATGCTCATTTTCATGCTGGATGAGGCTGAATAACAGCGATTATTATGTACGTATTAACTTACGACGGGTTCTCTGGTTTGAACACAAGGTGTTATTTCTTACTCTGCGAGACAGGACTGATAGTGTTGGTGCCCGGGCAAGTAGAAATTTAAAACAGCAATCTTTAACTGATAGCGAAGTGTATATGAAGGCTATCCTTCAGAGTATTGAATTGCCGCTTTACTGTAAGGACTTGCAAGGTCGTTACATCGCGGTGAATAGAACCTTTGAGGATATTTGTGGTAAATCCCGTGAGGAGCTGAAGAATCGCAGAGACTTTGAAGTGTTTGAAGAAAATGTTGCGAGTTTTTTTAGTTTCAGGGATTCAGAGATCGCTGTAACAAATGATTCCGTTGAACTTGAGGGTACCTTTCATCTCGGTGGGCAGGAGAGGAATCTACTCATTCATAAGTTTCCTCTTAAAAACAGTGACAACATTATTTATGCAACAGCTGGAATCTGTACAGATGTATCTACCCTGCAGAAGACCTTACATGCTGCACAGCTAGCCAATGAAGCCAAGTCCGAATTTCTTGCCTCCATGTCCCATGAACTGCGAACACCTTTGCACTCTATACTCTGCTTTGCACGACTGGGTGAGAAACGATCACAGCTTAAGGACTGGGAAAAACTTGAGTCCTATTTCAAGATGATTGTCACAAGTGGAGACCTGCTGCTTGAATTGCTTAATGACCTGCTCGACCTGAGTACTCTTGAATCGCTTTCAGCCTGTTCGGACTCCAAAGAGTGTGATCTTGGCGAAGATGTAGGAAATATCGTTGCCGAATTTCGGGCAATGATTGATGAGAGCAATATTACACTCAGCTACCAGCAGCCGCATTTTCCACTGCTGTGCAATTACAACCAGACAAGAATTTTCCAAGTGTTGAGAAACCTGTTGTCCAATGCTATAAAGTTTTCCTCACCAGGACAGGAAATTTATATTGATATTGGTACTGACCATCTCCTTATTGACAATATAATGCATCCCGCATGGAAGGTGAGAATTGTTGATCACGGCGTGGGGATTGCAGAAGATCAGCTTGAACTTGTCTTTGATAAATTTGTCCAGGCAAATCAAAGTGAAAGAGTTGGTAGTGGGGTAGGGCTTGGTCTGGCAATCTGCAAACGAATAGTCGAAGATCATGATGGCAGGATCTGGGCTGAGCAAAATGTACCTACAGGAACAATCTTTAGTTTTATGCTTCCATTCTCTGAAGAGATGGAAGCATAATGTTCAATGAATTATTCAGCAACTTTTGTAAATTTAAAATTCTGGCCTCCGACACTGGCCTCGACCATTGCCCCACCTTTGGTAATGGTATAGGTAGCCATTCCCTTGTTGTACCCGGGGCCTTTGGCTGTTGCATTATTTTTCCCGCCACTTGCGGTGGCAGAACTCCCTGATGTGCTGGCTGTAGCACCAGCTGCGGCAGTGAGGGCAACTGCACTGACTTCAGCACCAAATTCAAAGTTACCACTGGTAAATTCCTGAAGGGCGCGTTGGTCTTCAAAGAAAATCACCTGGCTGAAGCCGGATGCTCCAATTTGAAAACCTACCGTAGCTTGGCCCATAAGTACGTCACCAATATAATTGTGTTGTTCAAAGACTCGCCCCTTACCAAGTGCTCCCCCAACAACAAACCCAGCCTTTCCTATTGTTGGGAAAAGGGCGTAACCGTAGGCGCTGGTAAACATTTCTGAAATACCTGCATCAGAGAACATCTTTTTAGTCTCTTCAAATTCATCAGCCCACGCTGTTGAGATAAAAGAAGTAAATAAAAGGGCGAGCAGTGTCATACGGAAAATAATTTTCATTGTGACCTCCTGAGTTAATGTTTGTAAAGGCAATAGACCATGGATCAATATATTTATGTACATGTAAAGTGGGTTGTAAGGGGCTATGAAGAAAGATCATATGTTTTGCTTATAATGATCATTAAAAGATGTTTTGCAATGGATAAATACTCTTTTATTGTGTTAGCTTTTTCATGGGAGAGTCTATGTATCATCATGAAATGAACAAGCTTAAAAAAAACACCCGCATTTTACAACGCACTCACCCGTAATTGTACAACAGCTATACAGATACACGCCAATTCAATTAACCCCGAGCATCCTCCCCTCGACTGGCGATTGATCGCCTCAGGCCACGCTGATAGTTTATTGTATGAGCGTGGTCGGTTCTCCGAGGCTCTACCTTTTGCAGACTTACGCATGAAAAGCCGGGTAGATCTTAAAATGCAAAAAAATTAAGTAAGGTGATTATTCCACTCAATTAAGAGCATTGCTGCCTGTGAATTGAACAGCTTGCTCATTGCTAAATGATCTGCATGTAGTTGAAATTATATGGATATGTCGCAGAGTTCTTGATGTAAATGTGGCTTCTGTATCATTACCTCAAAACATGAGTTGCGGGAAAGGTTTGTAGACTTCGTTTTCCCGGGTGCATATCAGTCTGGATTAAGTAGATAGATTTTGGTAGTGTGTCACACCCAATTAAAGCCTCTGGCATATATGAGGCTTTTTTGTTTAGGTGGACGATGATATGAGTGCCATTTGATTAAGAGCTACTTGCAGCTTGCTGCTACGGTTATATAGTATGCCTTATGATGATCGGACAGGTAGTCTAGCTGGAAAACGAGAGCGGATAAACTAAAAAAAGCACCGTAATCATTGAAGATTACGATGCTTTATCAATTTGGTGCCGAAGAGAAGACTCGAACTTCCACGGGGATACCCCCACTAGACCCTGAACCTAGCGCGTCTACCATAAATCCTCTGTCATTTCCTGTTGTTATCCTGTGTACACCTTGTGCTAGTAGATGTACAGTAGATGTTTGTGCTACTTATCTCATAAGCAACACGCCTCAGTTAATGAGACTCAATACAATGAGTCCCTACTTCTTATAGATCTCTTACTTATCCTGCCAGATCCTTCTGCTTTAATCAAATGACCTCGTCTAATAAATGGTGGGGGTATCTTCCCAATAGTGGGGGGACCCCTCTGAGAATCTAAACATGCCCCCCCCCTTGTGTGGGAGTGGTTGTATTTTCAAAGATTTCAGTATCTTGCGGTGGGGTTGCATTTGTCTACCTACAGAGCTATAATGTACTTCTAATCAGGTAACCCACAGACATCTCTACACAAATCCTAGAAACATAACTACAAACTAGTGCGGGAGAGGTGCGTCTTATGGTCTGTCTGAAATGTAACAACTGGAAGTGCGAGGAGTTGACGTATGACGAGGTAGTTCAGTGCTGGGAAGATTCCATTGGTGGCATTGTGACACCGGGGATATTGCAGCGTTACAGGAAGGAGGCAACTAGGCTAGGTAAGGAACTTAGCGAGGTAAGGATAGGTTACAAGTATTGTGCTGAAGGTATCCTTACGAGATTCTATGTGATGAAAGGAGCATCTGATTGTAAGCCAGTCAGGAAAGGAGAGGGATGTCTGAAGTTCTCAGGCGGTAACTATCAATTGAAGTACAAGTCTAAGTTGCTACAGATATGTGCCACAGAGACTCATGGCCCCTCTGAGGTTAATGGTATCCGTTTTACTACAGGGTTATACGAGAATCAGACCTACACGAGAGTTCCTATGTACGGATCTGTAATGCCAACTGTAGAGACGGGTATCTCTAGGTGCTCAATATGTGATAAGGAGTCTCGAAGATCCATCAAGGTCAGAATAGAGAAGACCTTCTGCTCCAATGAGCACTATCTGGAATGGTGGGCCAAGAAGTATCGTGATGAATGTAGGAGGTTACACGACAAGTAGGAGGCGCTAATCTGTTTATTATGATGAGGTATTGTTACGTTCCGTTCGAGGTGATATACATGAGTGATCGATTCCGTTGTATTAGCCTATCCCAAGGAGTACAAGCCACATGAATGTCCTGAAATTTATTTTAATTGTTATTCTCGCATCTTGTCCTGCTCCAGCAGTGGCGGGTGACACTACCAAGGAAGTCATAAGGGCCGCTCAGGGTGGTGATATTAAAGCTCAAGTAGATTTGGCTTTTCTGTACGCTTTAGGTGAAGGAGTAACTCAAGATATACAAAAGACAGTGTACTGGATGCGTCAAGCTGCTCAACAAGGATCAGCAGAAGGTCAATACTTTTTAGGAACACTGTATCAGAGTGGTGAAGGTGTTAATCAGAGCTATAAAGAAGCGCTCGAATGGTACAAGTTAGCTGCACTCCAAAAGGACAGTAAGGCGCAATACAATATAGGATATCTCTACGATAACGGTCTTGGAGTTCAAAAAGATTATACAGAAGCCATCAAATGGTATAAACGAGCCGCCAGTCTAGATAATGCTAAAGCTCTCTTTAGACTAGGGTGGATTTATTACGGAGGACTAGGTGTCGGAAAAGACATTACTGAAGCAGCTTTCTATTTTGAGAAAGCTATGTTGTTGGGACATGATAAAGCTAGAAAGGTATTAGGGACTGTTTATTTAATGCTTGGTAGTAATCACACATCTGGTAACGGCTCTCCTGTGAACTTTTTGGTAGCAGAAGGTTACTACAACAAGGCGATGAGTATTGATGCCAAGGGAGCAACAGAAGGACTAGCAAGGCTGTATAATGGAGCAGGGCTAGCGCTTGTTAATGATAGTGTTAATCCCGCATTATACGAGGATACATTTGCATGGTATCGTAAGATTGCTGAAAATGGGAATGCAATTGCTCAAATGAACCTAGGGCGATTGTATCATCTAGGAAAAGAAGCTTCACGAGATTATCACAAGGCAGCAGAATGGTATACCAAGGCTGCTACTCAGGGGAATGCTTCGGCTCAAGCGGCTCTTGCTGAACTATATGGTATTGGGATTGGAGTAACTCAAGATATCGATGAAGCTATCAAATGGTCTAAAGCCTTAGCTGAACAAGATGATGTAGGTGGAGCAACCTTAGTCGGTATACTCTTATCTATGCAACAGGATTTCAAAGAGGCGGTACCATGGCTTGAGAAGGCTGCCAATCAACAAAGTGCTAGGGCTCAAGCTATGTTGGGCTACATGTTGTCTTGTGGGCTTGGTACAGTTCAAGACCCCAAAAGAGGATTTGATTTATTACAATCAGCATCTACGAGTGGAGTAAAGGGAGGTGACCCTTTATTAGCACTGTTTTACCTTGAGGGAAATGTTGTTCCACAAGATGTATCAAAAGGATTGGCAATGCTTACTAATGAAGCTGCGGATAGCATTGATCTGACAAACTATCTACTGGGCTTAGTGTATCAACAAGGGATAGGAGTACCCCGTGCTCTAGAGCAGGCTAGGCACTACTATACTAAGGCAGCTGCTAACAACTTTGGTGACGCTAGTTCCAAGATTACAGAGATAAATAGAGAAATAGAATTTAACACCAGTAAAGCTAAGTTACCTACTGAACAGAGGGCATCCAGTTACTCAATAGAGCCTAATAAATTTGTACACCTTTTAAGTTCCGTTGGAAAAGTTACTGCTGAATTGTTGGTAATTACTGCAAAAGTTGCCGTTGTTGGTGCTGTGGTGGCGTTAGGAGCATACGCAAATGTTCAATCCGGAAGGCAGAGATATTATAAGCCCTCTAGTTCTTTACCTGTATCATCTTACGCTAATAACTTGAGAACAAGTACCAATTATTCCAAACCCAAGTCATCTGTATTTAAAAGCAGAGGGTGCTCATCAGATTTCAGCTGTGGCATAGGAAGTAAATGTGTCAAAGGACCACTGCAAAGTTCTGGTACTTGCATGAAAACCGTTACAAAAAGTGGAGTACAATCTTATGGATCTCCAAGCCTTGACAGTGTTGGTGTAAATATGGACTTAGATGGTCAATGTACCTTTGATACAGATTGTCCCATAGGCTTTAAGTGTGATAGCCAGCACAAAGCTTGTGTGAAGGGCTAAAGCGCAATGATCATCATTTCAATGGTGGTGTATGTGTGTCTGGGCATGGTAGCTATTGCAATTAAGAGAAATCGATTGAAGGAGGACTTACAAGTAGATGGTCCTTTATTCAGGGTTTACGTGTACAGATTTATCGTCGTGGTTTTTGCCATGTTGTTTTGGCCAGCCCTTCTTCTTTCAGAATCGGAGACAGATATGGAGACCACTACTTACTACAAAGATCGAGACATTATCTTGGAAGTAACAGATGCATTCAAGAGTGTCGCTGAGTATCGAAAAGAACACATCAATCAGGATAGTCTCAAGTATATTAGTGCAAAATTCATCAAGGTGTATGGGATGCTTGGTGAGCAGGTTTATAAAGAACATCTGAAGTATGAACTTGATAAATATTATGAAGAAGGATTACGAGAAGAGTATCTAGTGGGGTGAGGTTGGGCCGTGTTACGATGTGGTATTGTACTTGTTAGACTGTCGTGATACACCGAAAGTACTTATCATATCTATCACTTGGAGAGACAGCCTTATGCATTTTTTCAGAGTATTACTATTTGTATCTGTAGTATCTCTTACTCCAATCTGTGCATTCTCCAATGATGCGCCGAGTAACCTAACAGACACTGAGTTCCTTGAGAAGTTTACACCACCTATATCTAGGGAGATGGAAAGTGCCTTAGTTGAAGCTAACCGTCATTTCACATATAAAGGCAAACCTATTCATCCTGATCTAGTGGGTGAGTTTATTGGTTGGGTTTCTGATGGTCCACCGATAACTCTAGCTGTTGATGTCTCAATGGGAACAGGATCTAATGAGTATTTTACAGAAGTCAAAGAAAGAGATCTTGCAACTGGCCTCTACTACTGCACAACGAAGAAGCACGATTCCGGTGCTAGTAGTGTTTTCTGTTATACTCACAGACATAAGACTAAAGATGATGTGCATTATCTAGAAGCTTTCAGTTATGACTTTGATGACTCCAGATTCTATCAGAAGTTTGATTATAAATTGTGGGTTAATTTCGATATCTGGCATGGAGTAGATGGTGAAGGTGGTATATATGAGCAGCTTGTTATGAGGATTGTTAAAACTGACTGAGCCTTTGAGCTTTAGAGATCAGTGAATGACTGTTCGACCTGTTAGACCTGTTTGATGATAAATGAAGAGAGCTAACTAAAAAGATGGTAGGTGTTAGAGGTTGTCAACAAAGGAAATGTATATGGGGATGAAACTCAGTAAATTCAAGCAAGGATGTTTTCTAACAATTTTACTAGGACTCACCAGTACTTCGAGTGCGTATGATTTATGTGATGGAGTAGATGTTCCTGATTTCCCTTATCGTATCGATGAGGACACTACTATCACAGGTTACGAGTGTAAAGATAATCATATGACCAGTAGATACGTAATGGATTTACCAGCGTCTGAAATCATACGTAATGACATTAGTGGATTCAAACAAAGCGTTCGCGAAGATAGGTGTCACAACTTGCAATACGGTTTGAAACTTACAATGATCTTTACAGACTCAAATGGAACTATAGCTACCATCGATTGCGATTAAATATCTTGTGGAGATGGCTAAGACTAATGTAGCGGTCTTCTACCCATTACAGGAGGGGTGATGTCAGAACTAGTATTCAATTTACTCATACCAACAGATAGGCATGAAGTTGATAATGATAACGTATTCCTCTCGGTAAGTGAGATCATAGATTTGTTAGACGATAACAGGATTGATGAGACAGCTAAAGTTTACAATATGCACTCCAAAGAGTGGGGCCCCTTAGCAAACTATACTTTGTTGATTGAAGAAATAAAGATAGTTAGAAACATCAAGAAAAGAACAGAAAAAGAGTCAGGTACAGAAAGTCCGGTCGTGTTATGCTCCCAATGTGGTGAGGCTAACTGGTCATATAAGTCTAAGTGTAAAAAGTGTGGAAAGAGCCTTGAAAGTGAAGTCGATAGTACTCAACTGATTACTTGTATGAATTGCTCTCACCCAATTTCACCTAGAGCTGAAACTTGCCCTCAATGTGGAGAAAGTGTCAAACAAAGATGCTCCGTTTGCCAGTATAAGATCTCTAGTGATTCAGATACGTGTGCAAACTGTGGTGACCCTGACCCATTTGTAAAGTTAATCTTTGTGCTTAATGATGGCAGTCAACTTTGCCCTGACTGTCAAGCGACGATCCATCCAGGTGAGGCTCACTGTAACGAATGTGACTTTAATATCAATTTGATAGATAAATCATTTTCGTCCTATGAAGCTGATGAAGGTGGTAATGCGATACTTTTTGATTGTCCTAATTGCTCCAATAAATTATCCAAGCGGGCGATTCTTTGCCCAGTTTGTAAGGCTTCAACATCACTAGAGTGTATGATATGCAAAGCTCAGCTACACTGTACTGAAGATACCTGTCCTAGTTGTGGTGACCCAGATCCTTTTGCGACAAGCCTCAATGTGTCTCCAATGCCCAATAACAGTTCAAACAACAGCCTCAAGACACCTCAAAAGACTCCTACGAGCCAAATCTTCTTTGACAGGCCTAAGCCTGGTACTCCAAGCAAGATGACTCAAGAGACTCCTACAGGCCAGATCTTCTTTGATGCGCCCAAACCTGCTATAAAAGCAAAAGATTATAGTTACCATTCTGAATCTGTAGGTAGGGAGACTTTCAGGAATAAGAGAATCATAGAGAATCCCCAGAACCTTGGGTTGAAATGGTTGAAAATTTGGACATATTTCAGTTTACCAGTTGGTGGTTGTTGTGGACTTATATACTCTTTATCTCTTCTAAAAGTTGCAGGAGAAGGTAATACAACTATAATTTGGATTGGTGCAGCATTGCTTTTAGCCTCAGGTCTTCAAATTACTACTTCAGTTGGACTACATCGGCGCCTATTATGGGGGTGGAAATTAAATTGGGTAACACTTGCATTGGCTTGCCTTCTGACTCCTTTGAATCAAAGCTCTAGAGCGATAGGTAATGTGGATTTTTTAGCAAATTATTCCTTAGGCATAGTAGTTGTATTACTACTGTTCTTCACCCCTAACTATTTTTACTGGCAAAAAAGACGACACTTGTTCGTACGATAAAGCTTCTCTAGATTGGGTAGACATTTCCAATAGAATAAGAGGCACTAATACCCTTGCCATTGCAGGCCCTTATTAGCGATATAGTAGATAGGAAACAAAGATAACCTGTTTGTAACTCACTGACTAATTGTGCAGTTCAGATACCTATAGTAACCTCAAAGGTAACCCCTCTAGGCCTTTCCTCAGTGTCAATAAGTTCTGATACGGGGGGCATTAGACCTCTATAGAACATTCCACAATTGGGGAAATTGTCTGGAGTCCTCAAGGACCTATAAAACTCTGAAATCAAATAGTGCAAGTGTGCACTTCTATTACTCCTTTATAGGGGCACCTAAAATGCACACATATATCTTTAAGACTTTTCCATCACCTTCCCACCATTGTGTAAAAGTTTATAGAGGTCTCAGTCAACAGAAGTAAACTCTTCATCTTCAGGTTCTTCTGGTAGGTATTCGATCTCACAAAGATCTGGAGGCGCTACTCCATT
The DNA here is from genome assembly GCF_054397165.1 of Desulforhopalus glucosivorans. Lineage (NCBI taxonomy): Bacteria > Pseudomonadati > Thermodesulfobacteriota > Desulfobulbia > Desulfobulbales > Desulfocapsaceae > Desulforhopalus > Desulforhopalus glucosivorans. The sequence goes on along the minus strand of NZ_AP044854.1, from coordinate 3,047,084 downwards.
ATAGTAACTCATAGGGAAAGCTTTTCGAAGGTCACGCTCAAAGATCTCTGGCTTATGGTGGAAGAAATGAACGAACTGTCTCCTTCCCTGCCTCAAAGCACCTCGCCCTATCCCCTGTTGCAATTGTTGGAGAAACTCTCCGACCTTGACCTCCTCTCGAACCGCATCCTTATTTCCTGCGAACCCTTCTCCAGCTAATAGCGCATCTATTGCACTGTCTGGTTTATGAAGGAGTCCGATGAAAAAGATTACCTCACAATCCTTATATTCATCTGTTGCATTCTCTCGGCCAAAGGTCTCGAAGAACAATCGTTCATTAATTTCATCAACTGGTATTAGCCCCTCTTCTAACAATCTAAGTTTAATCTGACAGGGTATTGTTCTTATTTGCTTGGAATGGAAGAATAGGTATTTAGGCTTTTGTATGGTTACGTCAGGACCAGCCATCTGGTTCTCTTCATTCCAGTAGTCGTTGTCCTGTTGTACAACCTCAAGAATCTTCTCCAAGTATGGATTTTCTTCTTCATCTCCTTCGAAAGCCTGCTTAACATTATTTTGTCCAGAATAATTGTTGTAGCACGATATTAGAAGCTCATCATCCCATCTGAAGTTATCAATTTGATATATCTTGATCTGCTTACTATCCGACCTTTGAGTATACTTAAATAACCTACGAAACTCCCTTGACGCATCTGTGGTTATGAGGCTTTCTATACTGTCATCAAATAACTCCTTCGTAGCAAAAAGAGCTGGTTTCCCTTGAACCTTTATGAGGGACATTGCTCGTAAACCCGATGGTGCACAAGCTGATAATAGGATTTTTCTGTATAGATCTGTCCCACCAAGTTTGCCCTCAAATATTCTTGAATACCTTATCAATTCACCATATTCAATACCTTCTAAATCACCAGTATCTGGGCTAATGACAACCTCTTTCTCAGTGCCAGAAATCAACTCTCTTTCCTTAGTTTCGATTAGTTGATTAAGCTTCATAAAAAACAGTGCTATTTCGGCTGGAACACTCTCTTGAAGTGAGTCGTTTAGATTATACTCTCGCTGTAGATTCGATAGTTTGATCGATATATCTTTAGATGAGGCTGAGTAAGTCATAGCATTTAGCATGCTTTCATCGAAGATCAGTAGCTTCCTAATCTCTCCATTATATTTAAAATACTCATCGACATACGAGGAGCCACTTAACTTCTGGTGAGTGTGAAGAATCACAGGGTAAGTCGGGAGAGACTCAAAGATCGAGGTAATGTCAGGTACTTCATGGTGGACGACTTGGTAGAAGTTACTAGGCACACCTTTTTCTTCAAGCCAATCAGCAGCGCGCTCTATTTCCTTGATCTTCTCAAATGCTACAGATATTGGAAAGGATCTGTTTGTGTCATGCTCTGACAGGAACTTGATGAAATGCAATATTGTTTGCGTCTTACCACCAGCTACTGGGATTGGGATTGAGTACCAACCTGTCACTGAACCTTCATAAAGCCCAATGAGTAAATTGACAAAGTCCCTTATTGATTGCTCATGTTCCTCAGTGATATACACTGCATTGCTAGCTATAAAGTCCTTGATTTCTTTTGTTAGAGAAACAACTGACTCTTGATCCTCAGCTTCAACTGGGTCGGCGAATCTATCAGCAACCTCTGCCCGAACCTTGTCTATTTGAGCTAGCAACCAATTAGCTCTACCGACTCCCTTCTCAAAATATTTTTCCCCTATACCGTTTGGATACGATTCAAATACCCATAAAATCCAATCATCTTGGGTGTTTATCTGAACCAGTTCATGCAAGGCTAACCATATTTTATCAGATCGTCTACTTCGTGGGTGTTGCTGCTCTAATAGGGATATATCTACCGTTGGTAATAAGAAGCCTTCAGGTGCATTGATTGTTCGCAATGACTGCCTGACTTCCCTTGATCTCTGGTTACTATGGCTACTGGTTGAGGCCACTGACTCGGACAAATCTAGCAACCAAGATGGGGCATCTGTAACTTGGCTATCTTCAATTGCTCTGTACAAAGGGCCATCTGGATGTTTAGACCAAGGAGCAACTATGTAACCTCCATCAGCTCTGATGTCAAAACCGAGGTCTCCTTTCTTCCGGCAACGATAAGATTTATCATCATCGGGCAACTGGTAATAATGATGATAGCCCTTTGCAGTCTTCACAGTGAAAGTATCTGGTATATCATACTCAGGAGGGAACAATAATTCGTCATCAATATCTAAGACTATGAGTTTAGATATTCGACCAGTAAGTACCCCTGCATTTCCATTTCTATCTAAATTAACTTCCTCGAAGGCTCGTATGACCGGATTCACATAACTCTCACCTCTGACTGGTACTTTACTTCTTCGAGCCAACTTAATTAGTTGATAACCTTTTTCTTCGAGCAACCATTGCCATCCTGCCATTTTATTACTGGGTAAAGTCATGCGAGTTTCTCCATTGAAACGAATGATAGATTCCCATGGTATACAACAAGAACTCGTGTAATTACAATAGGGTCAATATTTTATTCGTTTTAACGCTACCCGCATAGACTCTAAATTATCCTTCGAATGCCACTGTATGTAATGTCCCGTAATGTCATTACTCTTATGGTTCAGCATTCTCTTAATCATTAGATAATCTATACCAACATCAGAAGCTCTAGTAGCGAAGGTTCTACGTAGATCGTGACATCTAAAGTCCATATCTATCATCTTCGACAATCGCCCCAGAGTAGGTCTGACATCCTCCATTGGAGCACCTTTCTTCTGAGTAGATGGGAAGATGAACTCAGTATTATTTGCAGCTTTAGCAAGTATCTTCCTAATGTTGGAGGTTATTGGAACGTAGTGTGGACGGTTGTTCTTCGTATCTCTAATAATAAGACAATCAATGCCTTCAATGGCCTCTATATCGCACCACATGAGCTTGAGAGCCTCGTTCTTTCTCAAACCAGTGTAGAGCATTAGATGGACTGCTAAGGTCACTGGGTGTGTCTCTGAGGCGCTTATGTGTAGTAATTCCTTAGCCTTATTTGCTGGTAGGTAGTTCTCTCTCTTTCTGAGGCTTCTGTCGACTCTCTTGAGCTTTAACACTTGGACCGGATTGCTATCGATGATCTCATCTGCCATAGCGTAGTTCATCAGGGCTGAAAGGTATCTCATCGTAGCGATTGCTTGAGAGAAAGTCGGTTTGCCACCCCCAACTCCGATATCACGTATTTGGTAGAACTTGGCTTCTACTTTGCGTTTGCTGATCTGAGTTATAGGTTTATTAAGCCAATCAGATAGATAGAAGAGAACAACATGCTTGTAGTTCTTGATGGTGTTTGGCTTTAACTTTGTAGTCGATAGATACTGAGCAAGTAACTTACCTAAAGTCTGTTGTTTCTTTTGGCTAATTAGTTTACCTTGTCTGACCTCATTGATAAATGAGATAGCGCTTTGCCGTGCATCGGGTAAGGACATTATAGGGTAATCTCCAAGTGTCTTGCGTATGGATTTACCGTCCTGCCAGATCTCTGCAATAAACTTAATGGTGCCTGAAGGGTATACCTTGACAGCGAACCCTTTGAGTCTACTATCTCTGATAAAGTATGGTGATGGTTTGGCTTGTGCTGAGTTTAAGTTCCTAGTTGTAATATTGGTCATTCTCACATCCTCCACAGTAGATGTACAGTAGAGGAAACGACATTATTGGGAGTGGTTTGAGGTGACGTGTAGGTGTAGAGAGGTTAGGTGAGAGTAGAAACGAAAAAAGGTGTAACCCTATGAGATCATAGAATTACACCCTATCGTTAATTGGTGCCGAAGAGAAGACTCGAACTTCCACGGGGATACCCCCACTAGACCCTGAACCTAGCGCGTCTACCAATTCCGCCACTTCGGCAACGGGCATGAATATGATTCTTGAGCGGGTTTTTGTCAAGACTTTCTTGTGATTGAATTTAAAAAAAACTAAATGAGTAGATGAAGATTTATCATAATATGGAAATGATGGGTGATACATTTCCCTGTCCCTGTGTCACTATTGGCAATTTCGATGGAGTTCATTTTGGCCATCAGCAGTTATTTGAAACGGTAAGCCAAAAAGCCAAACAGCATAATGGTACAAGTGTAGCGATTACCTTTAACCCCCATCCGCTCCAGGTTCTGCTGCCGGAAGGCATTAAGCTGATATCTAATTGCGAGCAAAAGGCCGAACTTATCGAGGCTGCAGGGATTGATGTGCTTATAGTAATCCCATTTACGAAAGAGTTCGCAAAGACCACCGCAGATACCTTCGTGCAGGATTTTTTGATAAATACTCTTCATATTAAAGAGCTGGTAGTTGGATATGACTACGCCTTTGGAAAGGGAAGGGGAGGGAATATTGATTTTTTGAGAAATCAGGGCGAGGAATTTGGTTTTCCAGTGACGGTTGTTGAAGCGCTATATGCAGAAGACCAACTTGTCAGCTCCACACGTATTCGACAGCTGGTGAAAGATGGTAAAATGGCCATGGCAAGAGCCTTGCTGGGTAGAAATTATCAGATACGAGGCACTGTGCAGGTTGGAAAGCAGAGGGGGGGCAAGCTCATTGGTTTTCCCACTGCAAATCTTAAATTTAATGAAGAAGATCTTGTTCCCCGTCACGGTGTCTATGTCGCCCAGGTTGTCTATGGCGGTCGTTGCTATGGTGGTGTTTTGAACATCGGTTATAACCCCACCTTTGGAGAGGAAAAGCTCGTTGCCGAGACTCATATTTTTGATTTTAACGAAGATATTTACGGTCAACCGATACGAGTTAACCTCTTGAAATTTCTTAGGGGTGAGGTGAAATTTAATGGAGTCAAAGAACTTTCTCAACAGATTGCAAAAGATGTCTCCACTGCAAAACAGGTGCTTCAGGCCCAGGCTCTAGAATTAAGCCTTGCCTGTTCTGAGCAACTTGGTGACGATTAAAACCAGTTTATATGACAATGAGAACGGCTTCCATTTTCTTCTTGCAAGAACGCCCAAGGTGTCTATAGTGTAGGCGCTCAATACAGCCACTGTTTTCAATTGTCCCTGTTGATTTTTCAGGGCAATGCAGGGTGTTACTTCGGGCCTAAAACACGCTAAGTCAAAGTTACTATATAATATTTCTGTAATTTTTTAATAGAGGGATTTAATGTCAGACAATTTGAAAGAAGATTTGCCAAAGGTTATCGAAGAGCTCGAAAAGAAATGTAAGGAACATCCCAATTCTGTAATGGCCTTTCATCATTTAGGCTTAGTATATATGAAGGCCGGGCGTATTGATGAAGCTATTGAGATGCTTAAGCGAGCCATAGAGATCGATGATCAGTCGGTTGAGAGCATGATCAATCTTGGAGCTATATATTTTGGCCAGGGTAATCTTGATAAGGCACAGGAGATGAACGAAAAAGCAGTTGGGGTAAATAATGATAGTGCACAGGCCCATGCAAATCTCGGACTTATCTGGCAGCAGAGAAATGATTTAGATAAATCTATTGCAGCCTATGAACGTGCTATTCAAAATGATCCAAAGCTTGCCAGTGCATGGATGAATCTTACCTCTGTTCTTACCATGAAAGGTCATGATGACAGGGCGATAACCGCAGCCACTAAGGGGCTGGAACTTGATCCGGATTCTCCCCTTGGACATAACAATTTGGCTGTTGCTCTTTATTTTAGTGAACGGTTCAGTGAGGCCAAGACCCATGTGGATAAGGCCCGTGAGCTAGGGTATTCTGTTGATCCAAATTTCGTGTCAAGTCTTCAGGAAAAGCTGGCCCAATAGACAGAGTTCCCTGTACAAAAAGAGCGATATATAATGTCTAAAGATCATAATGTTGTACGTCCATGGTGTCCTTTCTGTGGGCAGAATGTAGCAAAACCGTCCCATGCACCGGAAAGAAAGATGAATGAATTTCCCGTGGGACGTTGCCTCTGTGGCGCCGTGTATACCAGTGATGCAACAGGTCATAACGTTGGTTCTGCTATTGTGGAAACCCTTGTGTATGCCTGTAATGATAATGCTGACTTTGCCTGGGAATTATTGCCGGAAGATGATTACCTCACAGGCAGGATTGAAAACTATGATGAGGGGCAGAATCAGGTTGTAGCCAAAAAAAATATTGATGGCCGCGCAGTACGTGGTGTTCTTTATTTTGTCAGGTTGCACACTGATATTCAGGAAATCGCCAAGAGATTCAAAGATAAGCAGGATGGCGTTCTGCAGGAAGTAATTCCTGCAATCAAAGAGGAACGTACAGTAGTTGTTGAACCTGCTCCAGCAAAGGGGCACGTTGCGAAAAAATCCAATAAAAGACTGGTGAAGCAACTGGTTGAAGCCGGTGATATTGATACGCTCGTTGGACTGTGTCTTGATGACAAAAAGACACTTCGTTTGATGCAGCGTCTTCTCTATGATCCCGATGATGCCAAGAGATGGCACATCGCCTATATGATTGGCAAGGTCTGTGAACGGGTGGCTACACGAGATCCTGGTTCTGTGTCAGAGTTGTTGCATCGTCTTTTTGAGGCGTGTTCAGATTCTGCTGCGACTCCATGGGGTATGGTTGAGACCATTGGTTATGTTGTTTCACTGAGACCGGATATTTTTGGCGCTTTTGCACGGCACCTGCTCAACTATGTTGGGGAGCCTTCGACCATAAATCAGACAATTTGGGGTCTAGCTGAGATCGCAGGTGATAGGCCTGATCTTATAAGAAAAACTCCGTTTTATAACCTTTTTCATTTTCTGAAACATCCGGAAGCCCAGGTTCGAGGTCAGGTGGTTCGGCTGCTGGGCCGAATTAAGGCAACAGAGGCTTCTATTCAGCTGATGGAACTGGTAAACGATAACTCAGAATTTTTGTACTGTGATGAGGGCAAGCTCGTGAGTGCTACAGTGGCCGAGGTTGCAGCCGTTGCAATACAAGCAATACAAAAGGGACCAAACAATGAGTAGTGATAATATACAACCTCTCGACGCTATTGCGCCAATGGATGACAGTAAGGCAAAAAAAGAGACTGATCCTGTAAAGGCTGAGTATGAGGAAGGTAAGAAATTCTATGAAAATCAGTCTTATGGGCAGGCAGCAGTAGCTTTACATAACGCTCTGGTTGGTTTCCAAGAGAAAAAAGATGAAAACGGTATTGCCAATGCGAGTAACCAGCTGGGGCATGTTTGTATTGCTCGTGGGGAATTTGAAAGCGCATTAACCCACTACCAGAAGGCGTATGATATTTGTGATAAGTCCAATGACCGAATGAGTATTCTGGCTGTTATGGCGAAGATGATTGAGGCCAATACCGGTCTTGAACGTTATGATGCTGCAATTACTCTGGCCCTTGATGTTCTCGATCATTATCAGGATAACAGGGATCCTCAGGGCTCCGTTGATACTCTTGAGAAAATGGCGGATATCTATGTTGCTAAAGGTGATAAGTCCAAGGCGGCTGACGCGTATCGTACCATAAGTTCAATTCATAAGAATTTTAAGCATGATAATATTGCGGCTAAATATCTTGAAAAAGCAGCAGATCTTGAGGTCTGATCGGACTGCTAAGGAATAGGCCATGTTTACAGGGATAGTTGCCGGACTCGGTAAGTTGACAGGCAAGAGAAGCGTTGGTGGTGGACTTGCATTTGAAATTGAAGCAGGTTTTGATCTAAGCGACCCGGAAGAGGGCGAGTCAATTGCGGTTAATGGTGTGTGTCTTACTGCCTATAACATACGCGGCCGTCATTTCACTGCAGATGTATCTCCCGAAACCTTATCGAGAACTAAGCTTGGGCATGTTGGTTCTGGTGATACGCTAAACCTGGAGCGGGCTCTTCGTCTTTCCGACAGGTTAGGCGGACATATGGTTTCTGGTCATGTGGATTGTTTGGCCAGTGTAAGTGCCAAAAAAGCGCTTGGTGATTACACCATATTTGACTTCACTCTGCCCGCGGAGCATGGTAGGTACATAATTGAAAAAGGCTCAATTACAATTGATGGGGTGAGTCTTACTGTGAATAGTTGTGGAAGGGGAACCTTCTCTGTTTCGATTATCCCCCATACTCTAAAAACAACGACGCTGGGTCAGCTTAACGTTGGCAGCAAGGTTAATATCGAAGTAGATATTATTGGCAAGTATGTAGAGAAACTGCTCGCACCTAAAGAAGGTGGCGAAAAGGATACCGGAGAGATTCTCAACCCAGGATTTTTAGCTCAACACGGATTTATGTAGACCCTGTATAAGGGATACTGTTACTAATTTTTAAAAGTGTGAATTACTATGGCTGTGAGTGCAATTGAAGACGTAATAGAGGACATTAGGGCCGGTAAGATGGTCATTCTGGTTGATGATGAAGATCGTGAAAATGAGGGTGATCTCTATATGGCCGCTGAAGATGTTGACGCAGAAGCCGTCAACTTCATGGCAACCCACGGTCGTGGTCTTATCTGTTTGACCCTCACTGGAGAGCTTGTGGATAAACTGCAGCTTCCTATGATGGTTCCCAAAAACACCTCCCCCTACGGAACAGGTTTTACCATCAGTATCGAAGCCAGAACTGGTGTTTCAACAGGTATTTCTGCAGCAGACAGGGCAAGAACTATTTTAGCAGCAGTGGCTCCTGATGCAAAACCTGAAGATCTGGTTAGCCCAGGCCACATTTTTCCACTTCGCGCAAGAGACGGCGGTGTACTTGTCCGCACCGGACAGACTGAAGGGTCCGTCGATTTGTCACGACTTGCCGGCAAGTTACCTGCAGGTGTTATCTGTGAAGTAATGAAAGAAGATGGCACCATGGCTCGCATGCCGGATCTTGAAATATTTGCTGAAAAGCATGATCTTAAAATTGCAACCATAGCTGATCTGGTAGCCTATCGTCTGCGCGAAGATATGCTTATTACCCGTGAAGTCGTTGCACGTGTTCCTACTGAACATGCCGGAGAGTTTAAAGCCCACGTTTATACCAATACCGTCGATAACCTCGAACATGTTGCCCTTGTTAAAGGCGATGTGAACGGTGATGAGCCAGTGCTTGTCAGGGTTCACTCCGAGTGTCTGACTGGTGATGTCTTTGGTTCAGCCAGGTGTGATTGCGGTCTTCAGCTCCATGCTGCCATGAAGATGATTGATGAGCGTGGTAGTGGCATTGTCTTGTATATGCGTCAGGAAGGCCGGGGGATTGGTCTTGTGAATAAGCTCAAAGCGTATTGCCTTCAGGATGACGAGGGTGTTGATACTGTTGAGGCGAATCACAGACTTGGCTTTAAGAGTGATCTGCGTGATTACGGCATTGGTGCACAGATTCTTCGTGATCTTGGCGTGAACAAGATGGCGATTTTGACAAATAATCCCAAAAAGATTGTCGGTCTTGAAGGCTACGGTATCCAGGTTGTTGAACGCCTTGCCCTTGAAATGCCTGCAGGTGATGAAAGTCGCGATTACCTGACCTGTAAAAGGGACCGAATGGGACATCTTATAGAAGTTGACAAATAATTATATAGCTACGGCTCTAAAATCAATGGTGTAAAACATGGCTAATTTTATTGAAGGTAATCTGAAGGCTGATGGAAAGAAGTTTGCAATTGTGGTTGCACGTTTTAATTCCTTTCTTGTTGAAAAGCTTTTAGAAGGTGCATTGGACAGTCTTGTGCGTTCAGGTGCTCTGGATAGCGATATTGATGTTGTTCGTGTTCCTGGTGCTTTTGAGATTCCACTTGTAGCTAAAAAACTTGCAGGTGCCCAGAAATATGACGCTGTCATTGTTCTTGGTGTTGTGATCCGGGGTGCAACCCCTCACTTTGATGTTGTCGTTAACGAGGTCTCAAAAGGATCAGCTCAAGCAAGCCTTGAGACCGGGGTTCCTGTTCTGTTTGGTGTTCTCACCACAGAGTCCATTGAGCAAGCCATCGAAAGAAGTGGCACCAAGGCTGGTAATAAAGGAAGTGAAGTTGCTGTTGCTGCAATCGAAATGGCTAATCTGATCGACGCGCTAGACTGATACTGTCTTGTGTTGCACCCGGTTACGTGAAAACTCTGTCCGGGGTACGTGCTTTTTTGTAAATAGAATTTATCAGGAATAAAAATATACTTTCCTGGGTAAGGCACGAATAGTATGACAGAATGTTGCCAGAGAAATGAGGGGCCGGATAGGAGGGAGACTTCCACTGGCCCCTTTTGGTATTTTTGAAATTTATTCGGATTTAAGATCTAATTCTTCTATTGAACGAATGCTTTTCACGGGTGTATAGATCTGGCGTAATTCCCGGTTTTCGGGGTAGTATTAAAAAAAACTTACATGAGACCTTAAATTATAATGGGTATACGGCGCATATCGAGGGAAGCTGCCCTCCAGTTTTTGTATCAGGAAGACTTTACTATTACGGCAGGTCAGGAGTTTGGCTACGATCTGGAAGAGCGTTTTGAGCTTTTTTGCACACTTTTTCAGGTGAATAAGAAGTCAAGGCCCTACGCTCTTACTCTTTTGAAGGGTATTACTGCCTCCCTTGAAGAGATCGATAGCACGATTAGCAAATCAGCTACCCACTGGCGACTGCCGCGCATTGCTGCAACTGATCGCAACCTGCTTCGACTTGCAGTGTACGAAATGATCTATTGCGACAGTGTGCCTCCCCAGGTGGCTATTAATGAGGTGATGGAGATTGCCAAGAAATTTGCCGGGGAAGAATCACCCAAATTTATAAATGGTATTCTTGATGCTGTACTGACTGCGCAAAAGCAGTAGTTGCTCATTGGGGCGCTTCTTGCATTTATAGTGAATTCCGGGTACATGTGTGCCCGAAGGACTTGCTAAAATGTTAAATTAAGAAGTGGTAAAACCAATATGGCTCCAAAAACTGAACCTGCAAAACCGGGATTAAAACAGGAAGCTCTTGCTGTTCTCGGTATTTGTCTCTCTCTCTTTCTTTATCTTAGTCTTTTTGCCTATATCTTTAAGTTTGATGCCAATTGGAGTGGTAAGGTTGGTAATCTGATAGCAGAAGTTCTTTTCGGTTTTATCGGCTGGGGTGCTTACTTACTTCCCACTCTGTTGATGATTTCCTCCTTCTTGTTCTTTGGTTCTAAGATAAGTTTTCAACGCTTGCCCCATGTTGTTGCCGGGTTAACCGGAGCCATGATTTCCTTTTGTGGTCTGCTTTCATCCTTTACGATTCGCGATGAATCGTTTCTTGGAGCTGGCGGATTCTTAGGTAAAACTGGCTTTGTCCTACTGGACGCTGTGGTTGGCCATGGTGGCACAGTGCTCGTTTTTCTTATGGTGTTTCTCATCTCACTGATGTTGTCTGCCCAGTTTTCCCCGTACCAGCTTTTGGTTGCTACAGGAAAGGGGCTCAAGAAACTATGGGCAAGTGTTAAGGCGTCCAGGAGGACAGTGACAGAAGATGAGCATGAATCTGAGGGGAAACCAAAGAGGAGGCGAAAGCGTACTCCTAAGGTGGAGGTGCCAACGCCTGGAGTAAGTGTGGCTGAGAGTAATACCGTCCCTGTGTTGAAAGAGCCTGCGAGAAGCAAAAAAAACAGTGAGAAGGAAGAAGAGTTTGCTACCATGCCCGTTGCAAGAGGCGACTGGAAGCTTCCACCACTCTCACTCTTGAGTAGTGCGGAGCAGGTTCATGAGAAGATAGATAAAGAAGTGTATTATAAGCTATCAATGCAGCTTGAACAGAAGCTTAAGAACTTTGGAGTGTCCGGAAAAGTTGTAGGGATTTCCCCGGGGCCTGTGGTCACAACCTATGAATATTCTCCTGCTCCCGGTGTTAAAATTAATAAGATTGCAGGACTTGCAGATGATCTTGCCCTGGGTTTAAAGGCGCAGTCGGTGCGTGTTGTTGGCTCAGTTCCTGGAAAAGCGGCCCTTGGGATCGAGATACCAAACGATAATCGACAGATCGTATTTATTCGTGAGCTAATAGGGGCAAAAGAGTACCGGGTAAACTCCCATAAATTATCCATTGCCCTTGGGCTGGATGTTGTTGGTAATCTGTCCATGGCAAACCTGTCTAAAATGCCTCATCTACTCATAGCTGGTGCTACCGGGGCTGGTAAGAGTGTTGGTATTAATACTATTATTGCCTCTATACTTTATAATGCGACCCCTGAAGAAGTACGTTTTCTGATGGTTGATCCTAAGAGAATTGAACTCTCAGGCTATGAGGGTATTCCACACCTCCTGCATCCGGTGGTGGTAGATCCAAAGCTTGCTTCAAGAGCTCTTAACTGGGCAGTACGGGAGATGGAAAGGCGATATCGGCTTCTAGAAGAAGCCAAGGTGAAAAGTTTTGATAGCTACAATCAGAGAGAGATGGAAAAGCTTCCGTATATCGTAGTGATTGTAGATGAGCTTGCAGATCTTATGATGGTTGCCTCAAAGGATGTGGAGGCCGCAATTGCACGACTTGCACAGATGGCAAGAGCTGCAGGTATTCATATGATCCTTGCAACGCAGCGGCCTTCTGTTGATGTGTTGACAGGGCTAATTAAGGCAAATTTCCCCACCCGAATTTCCTTTAAGGTTTCTTCAAAAATTGATTCGAGAACAATTCTTGATGCAGGTGGAGCTGAGCATTTGCTCGGGGCAGGAGATATGCTATTTCTCGCACCAGGAACTTCAGCCATAAAAAGAATTCATGGAGCGTATATCTCTGAAAAAGAAACCTCTGATATTGTTGATTTCTGGAAAACGCAGGGGGAATCAACTTACGATGAAGCTGTAATGCATGAGATAGAAAAAGATCCGGCAGGAGCTGAAGGTAGCGAAAAAGAAGATTTTGATGAAAGGTATGACGAGGCCGTCGCCATAGTTACAGAGGCCGGCCAAGCTTCTATTTCCATGGTACAGAGACGACTGAGGGTTGGTTATAACAGGGCGGCAAGGATGATAGAAACCATGGAGAAAGAGGGCATCGTGGGCCCCGCTGACGGAGCTAAGCCCCGGGAGGTAATTGTACGGGGTGAATACAGTTAGGCCTAATGGGCCTACCAATAAATTTTCTTGACAATTACCAGCCAACCTAATATAAAAAAGCCTTGAATTATAAATGAGTGCTCATTCATAAACTTCTTCTAAAGAGCACTGATCTATATGGTTTTTTAAGGTATTGCTTGTTTAATCGTGCTGTTGTAAGACCGTATGTGAACAAGATGTTTTTTTAGATGTAAATAGTTTAAGTGGACCCTGTCGGTTCAGGGTCACAACAGTTAATAAAAAACTGAGGAGGTAGTTGAATGCCTAGTTATGTAGATCCTGCCAAATGTGATGGCTGCAAAGGTGGAGATAAAACGGCGTGCATGTACATCTGTCCCAATGACTTGATGGTTTTAAACGTTGAGTCCATGCTGGCTTACAATCAAGAGCCTGATGCATGTTGGGAATGTTATTCCTGTGTTAAGATTTGCCCACAAGGCGCAATCTTTGTTCGTGGATACGATGATTTCGTACCTATGGGCGGTCAGGTTCATCCTATGAGATCTTCTGATTCCATCATGTGGACTGTTAAGTTCCGTAATGGTAATATGAAGCGTTTTAAGTTCCCAATTCGTACTACCGCTGAGGGTGCTGCCAATGCTTACGCTGGAGAGACCGGAGCAAATCTAGACGATGAGTGCTTGTTGCTCGAGTCTGATCTCCCAACCCCTAAGTAAGTTAAGTTAGAAACTTTATAACTAAAAAAATCTTATTTTTAAGGAGATTTGAAAATGGCATTACCTAATAAACCAAAAGGCGAGTTGGCCGCGGTTGTGAACCCAGAGGTTGTCGAACACGATGTGGATTGTCTCATCGTTGGTGGTGGTATGGCAGCTTGTGGTACCGCTTTTGAAATCAAGAAGTGGGCTCCTGCTGACTTGAAAATCGTACTTGTTGATAAAGCATCTCTCGAGCGTTCTGGTGCAGTTGCTCAGGGTCTTTCTGCAATTAACACCTACATTGGTGAGAACCCAATTGAGAATTACGTAAAAATGGTACGTAACGATCTTATGGGTGTTGTACGTGAAGATTTAATCTACGACTGTGGTCGTCACGTAGATGAGTCTGTTAAGCTTTTCGAAGAGTGGGGCCTCCCAGTCTGGAAGAAAGATGCTGATGGTGAGAACCTTGATGGTTCCAAGCCAGCTGCAACCCTACGTGAAGGTGGAACCCCTGTACGTACCGGTAAATGGCAGATCATGATCAACGGTGAGTCTTACAAGTGTATCGTTGCTGAGCCAGCTGCTACCGCTCTTGGCGCAGACAACATCATGGAAAGAATCTTTATCGTTAAGCTTCTTCTTGACAAAAACAAGCCAAACCAAATTGCTGGTGCAGCTGGTTTCTCTACCCGTGAGAACAAAGTACACATCTTCCGTTGCAAAACTGCAATGGTTGCTTGTGGTGGTGCGGTTAATATTTTCCGTCCACGTTCAACTGGTGAAGGTAAAGGTCGTGCATGGTATCCAGTATGGAACGCAGGTTCCACTTACACCATGTGTGCTCAGGTTGGTGCTACCCTTACCATGATGGAAAACCGTTTCACCCCAGCCCGTTTTAAAGATGGTTACGGTCCTGTTGGTGCATGGTTCCTTCTCTTCAAAGCTAAAGTACAGAACGGTCTTGGTGAGTTCTATGCAAACAGCGATGCAGTGAAAGATGAGCTCGAAAAATTCATGCCTTATGGCGCTTCTGCAGTTACTCCTACCTGTCTACGTAACCACTTGATGATCAACGAGCTGAAAGAAGGTCGTGGTCCAATCTATATGGCTACTGACGTTGCTCTTAACGCTTTCATTGATGAGCGTCGTGAAGCTGGTATGGATGAGAAGAAACTGAAGAAGTTCTGGAAGCATCTCGAGTCTGAAGCTTGGGAAGATTTCCTCGATATGTCAGTTGGCCAGGCTGGTCTATGGGCTGGTGCTGATGTTGAGCCTGAGAAAGTTGGTTCTGAGATTATGCCAACCGAACCATACATGCTCGGATCACACTCCGGTTGTTGTGGTATCTGGGTTTCTGGTCCAGAGGAAGATTGGGTTCCTGAGATCGCTAACGATTCCCGTGCTCACAAGTACAAGTGGGGCTATAATCGTATGACCACCGTTGACGGACTCTTCACCGCAGGTGATGGTGTTGGTGCTTCTGGTCATAAGTTCTCTTCCGGTTCCCATGCTGAAGGTCGTATTTGTGCTAAGCAGATGGTTAAGTTCTGTCGTGATAACGCAGACTTTAAACCAGAGCTCAAGCAAACCGCTCAGGAAATCGCTGACGAGATTTACGCACCAGTTAGATTGTACCAAGAGCACGTTGGTGCATCTACCGCTGAAGATGTGAATCCTAACTACTGCAAGCCTGCAGGTCTCATGATGCGTCTCATGAAAGCTACCGATGAGTATGGTGGTGGAGTTGCAACTTATTACATGACCTCTGGTAAGCTTCTCAATATCTGTCTCGATCTGCTCCGTCTTCTCCGTGAAGATGCTGCTAAGATGGCTGCTGGTGACCTGCATGAATTGCTCCGTTGCTGGGAAAACTACCATCGTATCTGGTGTGTTGAGACTCATATCCGTCACATCGAGTTCCGTGAGGAATCTCGTTACCCAGGATTCTATTACAGATCTGATTTCCCAACCTGTGATGATGAAAACTGGAAGTGCTTTGTAAACTCTACTTTTGATCCTGCTACTGAAGAGTGGAAGTGTGAGAAAGTTGAGTGTGTTAATATCATCGAGACCGAGCCTTGGATTTAATCTTAGGTGCAGGTAGTTTGATATGAAGTAATAAAAATCTCCAGAAGTCATTGACTTCTGGAGATTTTTTGTATCCGTAGTTTTGGTTTATGTTGGTCTGTGAGAGCTTGCATCTCCGGTCAACATAAGCTAAAACTAACTCCGGTATTTAAGGAATAAGGCCTGGGTTAGTACCTTACGAACATTCATTGAGCAACAGTTGCTCAATGAATTGATACGGTGCTAATGTTCTACGTTTTAAAAGGTTGTTATCCGTTTAACAGTTGTCATTGCATTGTTTCTCCTTTGTGGGGAAGCGCTTGGTTCGCATGGCAATAGTATAATATTTTAGGTAATTATGGAGGTAGGTATGACTGACGAGCAAGGCACCTCTGGTGCAGTATTGGTCGTAGGTGGTGGAATCAGCGGGTTAACTGCTGCTCTGGAAACCGCTGAAGTCGGAAATGATGTGTTTCTTGTAGAAAAGAGCGCTACATTTGGCGGGCGAGTAGCTCAGCTTAATGAATATTTTCCGAAGATGTGTCCACCAAGTTGCGGCCTGGAGATTAACTTCAAGCGTATCAAAGATAACCGTAAAATCAGGACCTATTCAATGACCACAGTGAAAGCTGTGAGCGGCGGACCTGGTAACTACGAGGTTACCCTTGAGACTGCACCAAGGTATGTAAACAGCAATTGTACCGCATGTGGTGATTGTGCGGCTGCATGTGAAGATGAGATCGATAATGATTTCAACTTTGGTATGGATAAAACAAAGGCTGCATACCTTCCCCACGCAATGGCTTTTCCACGTCGCTATGTTATAGATAAAAGCGCACTGAGTGCTGCTGGAGCGGACGCTGTTAAGGCTGCATGTAAGTATAATGCTGTAGACCTGGACATGCAGGTTCAGACCAGCACTATTCAGGTCGCTTCCATCGTTTGGGCTACCGGTTGGGAACCATATGATCCAACCAAGATGGAGAACCTTAAGTTTGGCCAGTCTCAATCAATCGTGACTAATATGATGATTGAGAGAATGGCTGCTCCAAGTGGTCCTACCGGTGGTAAGATTCTTCGCCCTGGTGATAACAAGGAAATTGAATCCATTGCATTTGTTCAATGCGCTGGATCCCGTGATGAAAATCACCTCGAGTACTGTTCTCACATCTGCTGTATGGCAACACTAAAGCAGATGACCTATGTCAGAGAGCAGTACCCTGATGCACAAATCTATGTGTTCTACATTGACCTTAGAACTCCTGGTAAGTACGAGAAATTCCGTGAAGTAAGAACTGCTGACGAGAAAGCTACCTTTATTAAGGGTAAGGTTGCAGACGTTTCCGTTGAGGCAGATGGAAGTGTAACTGTAATAGCTGAAAATGCTGTCACCGGTGAGAAAATTTCACAACAGGTTGATATGGCGGTACTTGCAACTGGTATGCAACCATCACTAGCTTTACAAGCAGCTCCTGCTGATCTGCAGATGGACGAAAACGGCTTTGTTATTTCTGATGCTGACAAGGCTATGATCGCTGCTGGTTGTGCAAAGAAAGCGGCAGACGTTGTGACTTGTACTCAATCTTCAACTGCAGCTGCCTTAAAGGCAATTCAAGTTTCCAGGAGGTAGAAATCGATGGATAAAAAATATTGCGCATATATATGTGCTGGTTGTGGCATTGGTGATGCGCTCGATCTTGAGGAGCTTACCGAAGTTGTAACTGGTGAAATGTCCATGGACTGCAAGACCCATGCTTGCCTGTGTGGTGCTGAAGGTCGTGCATTTATTGAAGCGGACATAAAAGAAGGTGTTAACACAGTTGTAGTGGGTGCATGCTCCCCACGTGTTATGACCGATGAGTTTAATTTTGGTGCAGATAAAATCACTGTTCGTGCCAACCTTCGTGAGCAGGTTGTCTGGTCAGAGGTTAAGCCTGCTGAAGGTGAAGAGCCTGAAGCTGATGCAGCTGAGTGGCTTGCTGAAACTGCTGGTGATTACATGCGTATGGCATGTACCCGTGCTAAAAAGACTGAACTTGCTGAAGCCTTCCAGCTTGATGCAATCAATAAAACTATCCTTGTTATGGGTGGTGGTCTTGCAGGTCTTACTGCTGCTAAAGAAGCAGCGGATGCCGGGTACGAAGTAATCATCGTTGAAAGAGAAGATGCTCTCGGTGGCAAGGCGCTTGGTTGGAGGAAGTCATTTCCTACTAAGGCTCCCTGGACCTCTCTTGAAGAAAATCCCATTGCAGCTCTTGTTGCTGAAGTTGAGGGTAATGCTAAAATTACCGTTAAGCTGGCAACTGAAGTTGCACGTATTACTGGTCAACCTGGAGACTTTGGTATTTCCTTTAAGGCTGCTGGAACCACTTCAGAGTGGGATGCACCGGCCAAGGTTACTGTAGACGAGCAAGAGCTCATTGACAAAGGTGAGAAAGAAGATCCTAATGATGGACTGATCAAATATACTGAGATCAATCCTGATGCAGTTATGGTTGGATCTGTTGTTCTTGCGACCGGTTGGAAGCCTGCCGATGTTTCTGAATATGAACATCTTGGTCATGGCAAATTGTCAAATGTTGTAACTAATGCTGAATTTGAGAAGCTCTCAAAGGCTGGCAAGGTACCAGCAAATGTCGCTTTCATCCAAAGTCCAGGCGGTAAGGATAACGATAAGGATTTTCCTTACTGTAACTCTGTTACCTCCATGGTTGCTTTGAAGCAGGCTCAGTATGTTTGTGAAGACAATGCAGAAGGTAAGGCATATGTTTTGTATCAGCACATGAGAACTCCTGGTTCAATGGAGCTATTTTACAAGAACGCTCAGAACAATGACGGAATATTTCTCACCAAGGGTTGCGTTACCCAGGTTGAAGAGAATGGTGGTGGGCTTAAGGTGTCTGTTGAAGATACCCTCCTTGGTGAAGACATCACTATCGACGTTGATATGGTCGTACTTGCTGCCGGTATGGAGCCAATGACCCTTCATGAGAACTCAATTAATCTCGCGTATCGTCAGGGACCTACTTTCAACGATCTAGACCTTTTTGATGGATATGCTGATTCCCACTTTATCTGCTTCCCATATGAGACCAGAAGAACCGGTGTCTATGCCTGTGGTGGTGTGAGAAAAGCTGAGACCATGGAAGAGGCGGTTGACGATGCAACTGGTGCAGCATTGAAGGCTATTCAGTGTATTGAATCTTCTGATCGAGGTGTTTCTGTACACCCAAGATCAGGTGATGCAACATACCCTGAGTTCTTCATGCAGAGATGTACCCAGTGTAAGCGTTGTACTGAGGAATGTCCTTTTGGCGCACTTGATGATGATGAGAAGGGTACACCTCTTCCAAATCCAACAAGATGTCGTCGTTGTGGTACCTGTATGGGTGCCTGTCCTGAGCGTATCATTGGCTTCAAGGATTATAACATCGATCTTATTGGTTCCATGGTCAAGGCTGTAGAAGTTCCAGAAGATGATGACGACAGACTTCGTATCGTTGTTTTCGTTTGTGAGAACGATGCGTATCCAGCGATTGATATGGCGGGAATGAAGAAGTTGGGCATAAACCATATGATCCGCTTTATTCCTGTTCGTTGTCTTGGATCTGTGAATATGGCCTGGATTAGAGATGCTCTGTCTGCTGGTATGGACGGTGCAATGCTTCTAGGATGTACCTACGGTGATGACTATCAGTGTCACTTTGTTAAAGGATCCGAGATTGCTAATAAGCGTATGGAAAACATCGGTGATACACTTTCTACTCTTGGTCTTGAGCCTGAAAGATGTGCTGCTAATCAGATAGCAATTACAGACTATGACAAGATCCCTCAGATACTTAATGATTTCGTAGAAGAAATCGTTGAAATGGGCCCTAATCCTTTTAAAGGTTTCTAACCTGTTTTTTATCAAGAGTAACCACGGGCCATCCTGTGGTTACTTGATTGGCCCTTAGTGCCTTGGAGATTCTATTTGTATGTTTTTCTTACAATGTGAGAATCAATCTGAGAAAGGTGCTTGTCCCGTTAACCGGGGTTAGCTAAGTTATAGTACTGATAATTGAACAGGAGGAAGAAATGAATGTTCAACCGGATTTAGAATTTATAAGAACCTTGAAGGAGGCGGGGGGGGATACACTGAAAAAATGCTATCAGTGTGCTACCTGTTCTGTTACTTGCCCTCTTTCAACTGAAGAAAAGCCGTTTCCAAGAAAAGAAATGATTTGGGCCGGTTGGGGAATGAAGGACAAACTGGTTACCGATCCAGATGTCTTTTTATGCCATCAATGTGGTGACTGTACTGCCAATTGTCCCCGTGGTGCAAAACCCGGCGATGTCTTAGGTGCAATTCGTTCATACGCATACACCTTTTATGGATGGCCAAAACCCCTTGCAAAGCTTGCTTCAAGTGCGAAGGGACTGCCAATGCTCATAGGTATCCCAGCTGTTATTATTCTTGTGCTATGGCTGCTCTCTGGAGCTATGCATATCCCGAGCAATGATTATTTCGCAGAGCATGGTTACCACCATTTCTTTGGGGAATGGGGATTTAAGTGGTACGCTAAGAATATCTTCTTTATTGTACTCTTTATGGTACCCGCCCTGGGTCTTGGTCTCTTTTCTGGCGGAATGGGAATCTATAAGATGTGGAAGGCCATGGCCAAAGATGCAGGTATGAACCCCGAGTATAGACCGCCTGTTCTTGAGTTTGTAACTAAGTTTATCTGGCCATCCATTGTTGAAATTGTTTCCCACAAACGTTTTGAAGAGTGTGGAGAGCAGGCAGATCGTGTTCGCGGTCATCTCCCATTAATGCTCGCTTTTATGGGCCTTTTTGTAGTGACAATTTGGTCGCTTGTTAAAAATGATGTACTTGGACTGATCTGGCCATCACTCATCGGACCAATGTCCATCTATGACCCTTTTAAGATACTTGCAAATATTAGTGCTGTAGCACTTCTATTCGGTATTGCAGTTCTCTGGAAAAACAGAAAGAAAATGGAAGCCGAACAGAACACCCAGGCTACCTTTTATGACTGGTTCCTTATCTGGGAGATCGTAGCCGTCGGTGTTACAGGTCTTGGTGCAGAGCTCTTGCGTTGGGCCGGTATGCCTGCTCTGGGTTATGTTGTATACTTTTTGCACTTAGTTTCTATTATGATGCTCTTTTTGTATCTCCCATACACTAAGCTTGCTCATTTATTGTACAGAACCACCGCGTATACTTTTGAAAAGTATCGTAGTAGTGAATATGCTGGAAAATAGTAATAGTGTAAAATATGTGATGTAAAACAGGTAAAATCTGTTTTTTAAAGGGCCTGGTCATTTGACTAGGCCCTTTTTTTATACTCTAAAGAAAAATATGTGTTATTCATAATAACGATAACTCAGTATCTTAAATCTGTGACAGTGGGCACACTGTAAAATAGTAGCGAAAAAAAGAAAGAAATAGCAAAATATATCTTGCGTTAATAATTTCAAATGAGTATATTCTCTCGTCTTGTAAGCCGGCGTAGCTCAATTGGTAGAGCTCCTCACTTGTAATGAGGTTGTTGTGGGTTCAAGTCCTATCGCCGGCTCCAAAGAAAAAAACACTTTACAAAGTGTTGAATAGAGTATAAAAGAGACGCTGTCTTTTTCAGACAGTTCTTGAGGAGGGGTTCCCGAGTGGCCAAAGGGAACAGACTGTAAATCTGTCGGCTCAGCCTTCGGAGGTTCGAATCCTCCCCCCTCCACCACTCTATTTGAGCCTTTTGTAAGGTTGAAATATCCGAGCGGGAATAGCTCAATTGGTAGAGCATCAGCCTTCCAAGCTGAGGGTTGCGAGTTCGAGTCTCGTTTCCCGCTCCATTTTTATTAGTTGTGTTGCAGCAGTTGCCCACATAGCTCAGTTGGTAGAGCGCATCCTTGGTAAGGATGAGGTCACCGGTTCAATTCCGGTTGTGGGCTCCATGTAAACACCGGTAGTAATCTTCGAAAAAACAACTTTTCAACGGTCTGAGGAGACAAGGAAATGTCAAAGGAAAAATTTGAAAGGACTAAGCCGCATGTCAATGTTGGTACTGTAGGACATATTGACCATGGTAAGACCACACTGACCGCTGCAATTACACGTGTATTGTCTACAAAAGGTCAGGCATCATTTACTGATTTTAGTGATATTGATAAGGCGCCTGAAGAAAAAGAGCGTGGAATCACCATCGCAACCGCTCACGTCGAGTACGAGACCGAAAATCGTCATTATGCTCACGTGGATTGTCCAGGTCACGCGGATTATATCAAGAACATGATCACTGGTGCTGCTCAGATGGATGGCGCTATTCTTGTTGTTGCTGCAACTGATGGTGCTATGCCACAGACTCGTGAGCATATCTTGCTTGCTCGTCAGGTTGGTGTTCCTGCGATCGTTGTCTTCTTGAACAAGTGTGACATGGTTGACGATGAAGAGCTTATCGAACTTGTTGAAATGGAGCTTCGTGAGCTTCTGGATAAATATGAGTTCCCTGGTGATGATATCCCATTTGTACAGGGATCAGCGCTTCAGGCTCTTGAGAACCCAGAAGATGAGGCGCTTTCAAAGTGTATTTGGGAGTTAATGGAACAAATCGATTCCTATATTCCTGAGCCTACCCGTGACGTAGATCAGCCTTTTCTTATGCCTATTGAGGACGTGTTCTCAATCTCAGGTCGTGGAACTGTAGCTACCGGTCGTGTTGAGCGTGGTGTGGTGCATGTTGGTGATGAGATCGAGATCGTTGGTATCAAAGACACCATGAAAACCACCTGTACAGGTGTTGAAATGTTCCGCAAGCTTCTCGATGAGGGGCAGGCTGGTGACAATATTGGTGCACTTCTTCGTGGTGTGAAGCGTGAAGAAATTGAGCGTGGACAGGTACTTGCTGCTCCTAAATCAATCCTTCCGCACACTAAGTTTAATGCAGAGTGCTACATCCTTGGTAAAGATGAGGGTGGTCGTCATACTCCGTTCTTTAATGGATACCGTCCACAGTTCTATTTCAGAACAACAGATGTGACTGGTGTTGTGACTCTTGCAGAGGGCGTAGAGATGGTTATGCCTGGCGATAATATCGCAGCTGCTGTTGAGCTGATCACTCCAATCGCAATGGATGTCGGACTTCGTTTTGCGATCCGCGAAGGTGGTCGCACAGTAGGTGCTGGAGTTATTAGCGAAATTACCGCTTAATAACCAAAAACTTTGATTGCCTTGGCTGCTATGTGGCCGAGGCAATTTCTCATATGGGATAGATTGATGAGAGATATAGTAACTCTTGCATGTGGTACATGTAAGCGTCGTAACTATACGACGACAAAAAATAAGAAGCAGACTCCTAATAAGCTGGAGTTCAATAAGTATTGCCCGTTTTGCAGGGTGCATACACCGCATAAAGAGACTAAGTAGTCTTCTCTTGCAGGCCAGTAGCTCTAATTGGTAGAGCGCCGGACTCCAAATCCGGATGTTGGGGGTTCGAGTCCCTCCTGGCCTGCCATTTGTGTTTGTTGTAAGGCGAAATGCTGCCATAGATTTTGTGTTTACTAAAGGTGTATAACGGTTTGGAGGTAGGGCGAGGTAATGGCAGCTAAGGGAAAATCAAAAGGTAGTAACGCTGCGGCGGTTGAGAAAAAGTCACCTTTCTCACCTGCACAGATTAAAAATTTTGTCGGAGAAGTCAAGACAGAATTTTTGAAGATAGTTTGGCCTGATAAGAAAATGACTCTCGGTTTAACCGGAGTCGTTGTTGTTTTAACTGTAGTCATTTCTATATATCTGGGTTCTGTCGATCTGTTGCTAGGAAAAGTCGTGTCGTCTTTCTTAAGGTAAACCGGTTGTATACTGCTCTTTGCGCTAGGTTCTATGGGGCGCACATTGCACTTCTTAACTTATAAATAGCAGAGCAAATGGCAAGACAATGGTACATACTTCAGGTTCACTCAGGATTTGAAGATAAGGTTAAAACTACTCTTGAAGAGCGTATTCGCAAAGATGGTCTAGAGGATTCCTTTGGAGAGATTCTTGTGCCAACCGAACAGGTGGTAGAGATGATCAAAGGGTCCAGGAAGACATCTTCCAGGCGCTTTTTTCCAGGGTATATGCTGGTAAGTATGGATCTCAATGATCAGACCTGGCACACAATCCATGACAATATGCCAAGGGTTGTTGGTTTTGTCGGTGATGACAGGGATCCAATACCGCTGTCAGATGAGGACGCCGGGAAGATTATCGGTCGTATTCAGGATGGCTCTGAGCGGCCAAGGCCGAAAGTCATCTTTGATGTTGGTGAGGTTGTTCGTGTTATTGACGGGCCCTTTGCTAACTTTCAAGGTGTCGTCGATGAAGTCTTTCCCGAAAAAGGACGTGTACGGGTTATGGTTTCTATTTTTGGTCGTGAAACACCCGTGGAACTTGAGTTCGTACAGGTTTCAAACACTTAATTTCGTTGTTTGATATCACTCCCGGTAGATAGACTGCCTGCAGTTTAGTTCGGGACAATGAATAAAAGATAGTTGGAGTAAGACAATGGCAAAAAAAGAAATGGCTTTCATTAAACTGCAGATCCCTGCAGGAAAAGCCAATCCTTCACCACCTGTTGGACCGGCACTCGGTCAGCACGGTGTGAACATCATGGAGTTTTGCAAGAGTTTCAATGCAAAGACTCAGTCAATGGGTGATACCATCGTACCAGTAGTTATTACTGTGTATCAAGATCGCTCTTTTAGTTATATCACCAAAACACCACCTGCTTCAGTATTGCTTCTTAAAGCTGCCGGACTGCAAAAAGGTTCCGGTAATCCAAAGCTTGAGCGTGTGGCTGAGATTGGTCGTGATAAGATACGTGAAATTGCAGAAATTAAAATGCCGGATCTGAATGCATACGATATTGATGCAGCTATGAAGATCATTGAGGGTACTGCGAGAAGCGCTGGAATCACTGTAGTAGACTAATAAAAATTAAATACTGCTGGCAGAATTATTGGTTCTGCATGAGTAGGAGGCGAAACATGCCGAAGCACGGAAAAAATTTTAGAAATAAGTTTCAAGAAATTGACAGAACCATTCTTCATGAAATGGAGAAAGGGGTAGAGCTCGTAGTTGGCTCAGCATACGCAAAATTTGATGAGACCTTTGACGTCGCCATTAAGCTTGGTGTGGATCCACGCCATGCTGATCAGATGATCCGGTCTTCTGTAGCATTACCCCACGGTACTGGAAAGGTCACCAGAGTACTGGTTTTCGCTAAAGGACCTAAAGAAGCAGAAGCTCTAGAAGCTGGCGCTGATTTTGTCGGTGGCGATGATCTGGTAGAAAAAATTAAGGGTGGCTGGCTTGAATTTGATAAAACCGTTGCAACCCCTGATATGATGGGCGTTGTCGGTAAAATCGGCCGAGTTCTTGGACCACGTAACCTTATGCCAAATGCAAAGCTTGGTACCGTTACAATGGACGTTGCTAATATCGTAAAGGAAATCAAGGGTGGTAAGGTTGATTTCCGTGTTGATAAGGCTGGTATCGTTCATGCTGGTATTGGCAAAGTATCCTTTGGAAAAGAAAAGTTAAGCGAAAATCTCGTTGCTTTCATCCAAAAGATTATGGTGCTTAAACCTTCCTCAAGTAAGGGTATATATCTTAGATCCATCGCGATTTCTTCTACGATGGGGCCAAGCGTAAAACTTGATCCAATTGCCGTAAGAGCATTGATTAAATAAGTTTTGTAGTAAGGGCCTGGGTAGTTCTGGGCCTTTTGTAGTCGAAGACAGCGGGTACGTAACGTTTAATCGTGGTAATCACGACCTGCCGAGGCGAAATAGAGCAGAAATATTGCTTTCTGAGTTAATATCTTCTTTGCTTGTCTTTTATCTTGTAGCTGCTGTTTCGAATAATGTTTCACCTTAACCTAGGAGGAGTGCTTTGAATCGTGATGATAAAGTAACAATCGTCTCCGAATTGAACGACTCGTTCAATCGGTCGAAGTTAACTGTTGTTGCTGACTATTGTGGTTTAAAAGTTTCCGAATTCCAACAGATTCGTATTGAACTGAAAAATTGTGATTCGGAAGTTCGCGTAGCAAAAAATACTCTCCTGAAAAGAGCAGTTACAGATACAGATAACGCCGCTCTCAGTGATGATTTCACTGGGACCACTGCGGTTGTCATGGGATATTCTGATCCTGTTGCTCCAGCAAAAGCTATTACCAAGTTTGCTGAAGATAATGACAAGTTTGTTATTCGTTCCGTTGCTCTTGATGGCGAAAAAATTGGTATAGAGGATCTGATAGCCCTGTCAAAACTTCCTTCGAAAGAAGTTCTGCTTGGTCAGTTGCTCTCCACCTGGTCCAGTGTACCTACTGGGCTTGTACAGGTTCTCAGTGGAGTTCCTCGTACTTTTGCATACGCACTGCAAGCCATTAAAGATCAGAAAGAAGCTGGCAGCAATTAATGAGTACCTTATACATTCATTTTCTATTCATGGAATGAATTGTATAAAGGTAACTAGCAAAAGATAATTTTAGATTATCAGAGTTAGATTAATTTAGAATAAAATATTAGAAAACAAGAGGTTATTAACCATGGCTGTAACTAAAGAAGACGTAATCGACTTTATCTCAAATATGTCCGTTCTCGAGCTCTCTGAACTTATCAAAGAATTCGAAGAAAAATTCGGTGTTTCTGCTGCTGCTCCTGTAGCTGTAGCTGCTGCTGGTGCTGCTGGCGATGCTGCTGCTCCTGCAGAAGAAAAGACTGAGTTCGACGTTATCCTTACTGATGTTGGAAGTGAGAAGATCAAGGTCATTAAAGAAGTTCGCGCAATCACCGGTCTTGGACTGAAAGAAGCTAAAGCCCTCGTTGAGTCAGCACCTGCTCCACTCAAGGAAGGTACCAGCAAAGAAGACGCTGAAGAAATCAAAGGAAAGATCGAAGCTGTAGGAGCTGCAGTGGAGGTTAAGTAATTGATTTTTCAGGGTTGTTCGAATTTTTGAGCAACTTAGCTTGATATCAACACGCTACGAGCTTTGCTTCGTGGCGTGTTGTGCTTTCTAGAAGCTAGTACCTTTTTCGTTTTGTAAGCTATGCACATGTGTAGCGTATTGATTGTATCCTAAAAAGGTGCTTATCCTGGTTACTCGTCGACTACCGGGGTAAGATATTTTAAAGTAACTATATCAGCGTGGTTTGTGTTTTAGGTGCTTGTACTCTTCTTCGTTTTGAATAATTCCAAAAAGGATAATTACAATGCTTAGAGACAATGCTTATTATTGTGCTGGTCCCGCCTACAGCTTCAAAACCATTCAAGTGTATCTGTTTTCACTCGAGGTGGTCAGAAGTACCATCCCGTCGGTCACCTGAGCAGGCAGTTTAAACAGTTTTACAACCGTATTTATTATAGATAGTTCTATTTTAAGGCAATTTCGAGGAAAAATATGGAAAGAGTAAGAAAGAATTTTGCCAAGGCAGAAAGGATACTTGAGCCTCCGCATTTGATATCCATGCAACGTATTTCCTATGAGAAGTTTCTCCAGATGGGGACTGATCCTGATTCGAGAGACGATTTTGGATTGCAGGGAATATTACAAAATGTTTTTCCCATTAATGACTTCAATGGTCTTTGTTCACTTGAATTTGTTCGCTACAAATTCGGCGAACCAAAGTACACCATTGAGGAGTGTCAGCAACGGGGGATGACCTATGAAATCCCTCTTAAAATTGTTGTTCGCCTTATTACCTTTGATGTCGACGAAGAGACTGGAGTTCAATCAATCCGTGATATTAAAGAGCAGGAAGTATTCCTTGGGTCTCTGCCACTTATGACCGGTGACGGTGTTTTTGTGATTAACGGTACTGAAAGAGTTATCGTATCACAGCTTCAGCGTTCTCCAGGTCTTTTTTACACCCACGATAATGGTAAGAGCCACTCCAGCGGTAAGTTGCTGTATTCAGCCAGAATTATACCTGTGCGGGGGTCATGGATCGATCTTGAGTTTGATATAAAAGACGTCCTTCATGTCCGTATTGATAGAAGAAGAAAATTCCCTGTTACTACCCTTTTAAAAGCTTTAGGGTATACAGGCGAGGAATTACTCGAGAAATTTTATCCTACCTCCATTGTTAAAACAGATGGTGATGCATTTCTCGTAAGTTTTGACTCAGAGCTTATGACCGGGCAGCGACTTGAGTACGATATTGTTTCTCCTAAGGATGGAGAAGTACTCGCTAAGCCTGGTAAAAAAATCTCTAAAGTACTCTGTAAAAAAATTGAAGCTGCAGGAATTGAATTTATCAAGATGAGCAAAGAAGCTCTGATTGGTTCAATGCTCGCCACAACCATCGAGAAAGAGGGTGCTGAAGAGCCTCTAGCGCTTTTCAATACAGAGATCACCGAAACTGTTTTAGAGTCATTTGCTGAAGAAGGTGTGAATGAGTTCAAAATTCTTCATATTGATGGTATCCACTATTCAGATTCCTTCAGTAAGACCCTGACTCTTGATAAGGCCAAGAATACCGAAGAGGCCTTGATCGAAATTTATAGAAGACTGCGTCCTTCAAGCCCTCCAACACCTGAGGTTGCAGAGACCTTTTTTAACAACCTGTTCTTCAATATGGATCTTTATGATCTCTCTGAAGTTGGTCGTTATAAGATTAATGCTAAACTCAACCTTGATATTGATATTGCCAACCGTGCCCTTACCAAAGATGACATCGTCTATGCGGTAAAACATCTGGTTCGGCTCAAAGATAGTCAGGGTGGAGTAGATGATATTGATCACCTAGGTAACAGAAGGGTTAGGACTGTTGGCGAACTCGTAGAGAATCAGTACCGTATGGGACTTGTCCGCATGGAGCGTGCAATTAAGGAGCGTATGACTCTCCAGGATGTTGAGACGCTTATGCCCCATGACCTGGTTAATCCAAAGCCGATTTCTGCCGCTATCAAAGAATTCTTTGGTACCTCTCAGTTGTCGCAGTTTATGGATCAGACCAATCCGCTTTCCGAGGTTACCCATAAGAGACGTTTGAGTGCACTTGGACCCGGTGGTTTGAGTCGTGAGCGTGCCGGTTTTGAGGTACGTGATGTTCATCCAACCCACTATGGTCGTATCTGTCCGGTTGAAACTCCTGAGGGACCAAATATTGGTCTTATTGTCTCGCTGGCGACATACGCACGGGTCAATCCATATGGATTTATCGAAACACCCTATAGAAAGGTCGAAGACCGTATAGTTTTGGATCAGGTCGATTACCTCAGTGCACTTCAAGAGCAAAAACAATTTATTGCTCCAGCTCTCATTGAACTCGACGGGGAACACAGAATTAAGTCCGATAACCTCATTGTTCGTGAAGACGGCGAGGTTATTACAACGACAAGTGAAATCGTAACATATATGGATATAGCACCTAATCAGATGATTAGTGTTGCTGCATCTCTTGTACCATTTCTTGAAAATGATGATGCTAACCGTGCTCTTATGGGCTCGAACATGCAACGTCAGGCTGTTCCGCTTCTGATTACACGTGCTCCTCTTGTTGGTACAGGGATGGAGAGATATGTGGCCAGAGATTCCGGTGCATGTCTTCTCGCAGCAGGCGATGGTGTCGTTGAAGAATCTGATTCCAACCGCGTGGTTGTTCGCTACGATGAGCCTGGCACAGATGGTTATGACACAGGTGTTGCTGTCTATAGACTTGGTAAGTACAAAAAGTCTAACCAGAACACCTGTTTTAACCAGCGTCCCATCGTGGTTCCTGGTACCAGAGTAGAAAAGGGCAGGGTGCTCGCTGATGGTCCTTCTTGTGAAGCAGGTGAAATAGCCATTGGTAAAAATGTAGTTATTGCCTTTATGCCATGGCGTGGTTTTAACTTTGAGGATTCGATTCTCATTAACGAGCGACTCCTTAAAGAAGATACCTTTACCTCTGTTCATATCGAAGTCTTTGAAACCATGGCTCGGGATACCAAGCTTGGTAAAGAAGAGATTACAAGAGACATTCCAAACGTAAGTGAAGAGACTCTGAGAAATCTTGATGATTCTGGTATTGTCAGAATTGGTGCAGAGATTAAGGCTGGAGACACCCTGGTTGGTAAGGTGACCCCTAAGGGTGAAACTGTACTCTCCCCGGAAGAGAAGTTGCTCCGTGCAATCTTTGGTGAAAAGGCCCAGGATGTTAAAGATTCATCTCTACGAGTGCCACCAGGTGTGTCCGGTGTTGTAATTGACGCTAAGGTGTTCTCACGTAAGGGTGTTGATAAGGATGAGCGTTCACTGCTCATCGAAGATCTTGAGATCGAGAAGCTCAATCAGGATAAGCTTGACGAACTGCGCAGTCTGAAGCGCGGTGTATGCAGAGAGATCGGAAAGGTCATTGACGGTAGAACTGCAAAAACTGATATTTCTGACAAGCACGGTAACGTTGTTGTAGGTCTTGGTAAAAAGATTGAAATGGAGCAGGCTGAGCTTATCGGCTTTGAGCTGCTTCGTGAAATTGATTTTTCTGAGAAAGCAAAATATATCGATGCCATAGAAGATATTTACGACCGCTATTCTAATCAGGCTCGTCTGATCAGCGAGAGATATGACGGCATCATAGAGCGCATGAAGAAGGGCGATGATCTTCCTCCAGGTGTGGTCAAGATGGTTAAGGTTTATGTTGCTACTAAACGTAAGCTTTCGGTCGGTGATAAGATGGCTGGTCGTCATGGTAATAAGGGTGTTGTTTCACGTCTTCTTCCAGAAGAAGACATGCCGTATTTCGACAATGGCACCACCGTTGATATCGTTTTGAACCCTCTTGGTGTTCCTTCAAGGATGAACGTCGGTCAGGTACTGGAAGTTCATCTGGGATATGCAGCTCGAAGACTCGGTAATCAGCTTGAAGAGCTTGCAAAAGCAGAGGCTGTCAAAGAAATTCGCGATAAGATGCGCGCCGTCTATAACGATGCGGAACTCGAGGCTCTGACTGAGGGCAAGACGGACCAGGATATCATTGACTGGGCCAGAAGGCACCATGAAGGACTACATATGGCAACACCTGTATTTGATGGTGCGCCTGAAGAGTCTATCAGAAACCTGCTGCTTGAAGCTGGTGTAGATGAGGTAGGGCAGGCAAGACTCCATGACGGTCTTACCGGAGAGCCGTTTGCAAACAATGTTACTGTAGGTGTTATGTATATGCTTAAACTGCATCACCTCGTTGATAATAAGATCCATGCTCGTTCCACAGGTCCTTACTCTCTTGTAACTCAGCAACCACTTGGTGGTAAGGCCCAGTTTGGTGGCCAGCGTCTGGGAGAGATGGAGGTTTGGGCAATGGAAGCGTACGGTGCTGCATATACGCTTAAGGAATTCCTGACCGCTAAATCCGATGATGTAGAAGGTCGTACCTCTATGTACGAAAGGATTGTAAAAGGAAACAATTTTCTGACTACTGGTTTGCCAGAGTCATTTAACGTTCTTGTCAAAGAGCTACAGGCGCTTTGTTTGAATATGGAGCTTATTGAAGAATAAGCCAAGGCTGTCCCCGGTCGCGGGTTGATATTAGTAGCTTTGTTAAGACAAGATTTTCCTCGGGTCTGGGCAGTTTCAGGCGCCGGGGAAATCCTTTAATATAAGGGAGAGGTGATTTCGTGGAAGAGTTATTCAATTTTTTTCAAAAACCGAAAGCTCCAGTTAAGTTCAAAAATGTAAAAATTTCGCTGGCTTCACCGGAAAAGATCATGGATTGGTCCCATGGTGAAGTAAAAAAGCCAGAGACAATCAACTATCGTACGTTCAAGCCTGAAAGAGATGGTCTTTTCTGTGCAAAAATATTCGGACCAGTAAAGGATTTCGAATGTAACTGCGGAAAATACAAGAGGATGAAGCATCGTGGCGTCGTCTGCGAGAAATGTGGTGTTGAAGTCATTCAGTCCAAGGTGCGTCGTGAGCGGTTAGGACATATCAGGCTTGCAGCTCCTGTTGCACATATCTGGTTTTTGAAAAGTCTGCCAAGTAAGATCGGTGCAGTTCTTGATATGACTCTGAAGCAACTCGAAAAAATCCTCTATTTTGAGCAATACGCCGTTGTAAGTTCTGAGGCCGATGCTATTCCTGTTGGAACTCTGCTCACCGAAGAAAAATACAGACAGGCGAGAGACGAATATCCTGCTCAGTTCAGAGTAGGTATTGGAGCTGAAGCTATCCGTGAACTTCTTGCGGCCCAAGATCTTATTGCCCTTTCCAAGTCTCTTCGCGAGGAGATGCTCTCCACAAATTCCCAGACCAAGAGGCAAAAGCTGGGAAAGCGTCTCTTTGTTATTGAGGCATTTAGAGACTCAGGTAATAAGCCAGAGTGGATGATTCTTGAAGTTATTCCTGTTCTACCACCTGATCTTCGTCCACTGGTACCTCTTGAAGGTGGTCGTTTTGCGACCTCCGATCTCAACGATCTGTATAGAAGGGTTATCAACAGAAATAATCGTCTTAAACGACTCCTTGAACTCGATGCGCCTGATATTATCATTCGTAACGAAAAGCGTATGCTCCAGGAAGCGGTCGACGTACTTTTTGACAACGGTCGTAGAGGAAGAGTTATTACCGGTGGAAATAAGCGTCCACTGAAATCTCTTTCAGATATGCTCAAAGGTAAGCAGGGTCGCTTTCGTCAGAACCTTCTTGGTAAGCGTGTTGATTACTCTGGTCGTTCCGTTATTGTTGTTGGGCCGCATCTCCGTCTGCATCAATGCGGTATTCCAAAGAAAATGGCTCTCGAGCTGTTTAAGCCCTTTATCTACAACAAGCTTGAGAGAAAAGGCTTTGTAACCACCATTAAATCTGCACGAAAGATGGTGGAAAAAGAAGTCAAGGAAGTGTGGGACGTTCTTGATGAGGTAGTTACTGAATATCCGGTTATTCTCAACCGTGCACCTACCTTGCATAGACTGGGTATGCAGGCTTTTGAAGCAGTACTAATCGAAGGTAAGGCTATCCAGCTTCATCCTCTGGTTTGTATGGCCTTTAACGCCGATTTTGATGGTGATCAGATGGCAGTTCACGTACCTCTCTCTGTGGAAGCACAGGTTGAAGCACGTGTACTTATGATGTCCACCAACAATATCTTATCCCCTGCTAACGGTGAGCCTGTAATTATTCCATCCCAGGATATCGTGCTCGGTCTCTACTATATGAGTCGTGAGCGCATTAATGTTCCCGGTGAAGGTAAGGTCTTTAGTAATGTTGATGAAGCTATCATTGCTTATGACTTCGGTGAGATTGATCTTCAGGCAAAGGTTAAGGTTCGTCGTGAGGGTGAGATTGTAGACACCACCATGGGACGTATTATCCTTGGTGAACTTGTACCAAAGTCCGTACCTTTTAGTGAAGTGAATAAGGTGCTCACCAAAAAGGCACTGGCTAAACTCATTGATAACTCTTATCGCCATGCAGGAACCAAAGATACAGTAATTCTTGCAGATAGATTAAAAGATATTGGTTACGAATACGCGACGCGCGCTGGAATCTCCATCTGTATTGATGATATGAAGATTCCTCTCACGAAGGAAAGTCTTGTTGAGAAGGGTGAAAAGGATGTTTTAGATGTAGATCAGCAATATACTGATGGTCTTATTACATCCGGTGAGAAGTACAATAAGGTCGTGGATATCTGGTCAAAAGTAACAGAAGATGTTGCTAATGCGATGATGGATGAGATCAAGGTTGATGACTTTGAAGACAGGGATGGAAATATAGTGGAAGCCCCTAGCTTTAACTCAATCTTTATTATGGCAGACTCCGGTGCTCGTGGTTCAAGAGATCAGATTCGTCAGCTCGCTGGTATGCGTGGTCTTATGGCTAAGCCTTCAGGTGCCATTATTGAGACTCCCATTAAGGCGAACTTCCGCGAGGGTCTTGGTGTGCTTGAGTATTTTATTTCTACTCATGGTGCTCGTAAGGGTCTGGCCGATACTGCTCTTAAGACTGCTAACTCAGGATATCTTACCAGACGTCTTGTTGATGTTGCCCAGGAATCAACAATTGTCGAAACCGACTGTATGACTCTTGATGGCATAATCGCTGAGCCATTAATGGATGGTGGTGAGATTATTGTTCCACTTGGAGATCGTATCCTTGGTCGTGTGGCTCTTGAAGATATTGTCGATCCTTTCACCGATGAAGTACTCGTTGAAATGGGCGAGGAGATCACTGAAGAGTTAACTGAAGTTATCAACCAGTCCGGTGTTGATAGGGTGCCAATTCGTTCAGTGCTCAGTTGTCGTTCTAAACGCGGAGTATGTGCTGCATGTTATGGCCGTGATCTTGGTCGTGGTCATATGGTTAATATCGGTGAGGCGATTGGTGTTATTGCTGCCCAATCCATCGGTGAGCCAGGAACCCAGCTTACAATGCGTACCTTCCACGTAGGTGGTACTGCAAGTCGTTCTGTTGAGCAGGCTGAACTGAAAACCAATATAGGTGGTACAGTTGCCTTTAGTAATCTCCACTCTGTAACCAACTCTGAAGGTACCGAGATTGTAATGAATAGAAGTGCTATTATCTCAGTTAAAGATGAGCTCGGTCGTGAGCGTGAGAGATTTAAGGTTAACTATGGTGCACAACTTCTCGTCAAGGACGGGGATGTCGTAGAGCGAGATACCATTCTTGCAGATTGGGATGCATATACAATTCCGATTGTAGCCGAAGTTGGTGGTGTTATCGGATACGGTGATATTATCGAAGGTACAACAATGCAGGAAAAAGTGGATGCCGTTACAGGTAGATCTTCTCTTGTTATTGTTCAGACTGCAGCTGGTGCTCAACTTAACCCTAGAATTTCTGTTAAGAATGATAAGGGCAAGACTGTTAAGCTTCCAGGAACGGATATTTTTGCCCGTTATAGTTTACCGGGTGGTTCTATTATTTCAGTTGTTGAAGGTGATGAGATCCAGCCAGGTACTATAGTTGGTAAGATTCCTCGTGAAACTTCAAAGACTAAAGATATTACTGGTGGTCTGCCACGTGTTGCTGAGCTTTTCGAAGTTCGGAAACCAAAGGATCCTGCTATTATTACCAAGATTGATGGTAAGGTTAGTTTTGGAAAAGAGCTCAAAGGTAAGCGCCGTGTTGTTGTAACTCCTGAGTACGGTGAGTCACAGGAATACCTCGTACCTAAGGCCAAGCATATCATCGTCCATGAGGGTGATTTTGTTCAAGCCGGTGAGCCGCTTATGGAAGGTACAATTGTTCCTAATGACATTCTCTCTGTACTGGGTGTCAAGGAACTTGCTAAGTTCTTGGTCAACGAGATCCAGGAAGTCTATCGACTCCAGGGTGTTAAGATCAATGACAAACACATCGAGGTTATTGTACGTCAGATGCTCAAACGTGTAATGATCACCTCATCCGGAGACTCTTGCTTTATGATTGGTCAGCAGGTTGAGTGGTGGAAGTTTGAAGAAGAAAGAGACAAGCTGATGATGGAAGGTAAGAAACCTGCTGTAGCAGAACCACTGCTACTTGGTGTGACTAAGGCTTCGCTTTCAACAGAAAGTTTTATTTCTGCTGCATCGTTCCAGGAAACAACCAAGGTGTTAACCAATGCTGCGGTTGCTGGTAAGGTTGATGAACTGGCCGGATTAAAAGAAAATGTTATCATGGGCCGCTTGATCTCAGCTGGTACTGGTCTCGGAAGAGATCAATAGAAGTACGTATGGGAGGGATGTTTTTTACTTGACACAGTATGTCAGGTAATGTACAATCCCTCACTTTCGTGTTTAATTTAAGTGTTCACAGTCGCAATTTTTGGGCTGGAGAATTTCTATAACGGTATGTAAACAGGAGCAGTAAACGTAATGCCAACAATTAACCAACTCGTAAGAAAGGGGCGCAAGAAGTCTGTTAAGAAGACGAATACCCCTGCCCTGAAGGGATCACCTCAAAAGAGAGGTGTCTGTGTTAGAGTCTATACTACCACTCCTAAGAAGCCTAACTCCGCACTCAGAAAAGTTGCCAGGGTAAGACTTACCAATGGAATCGAGGTTACTTCATATATTCCAGGTATTGGTCATAACCTTCAAGAGCACTCCGTGGTCTTGATTAGAGGTGGAAGGGTTAAAGATTTACCTGGTGTTCGTTATCATGTTATTCGTGGTACGCTTGATACGTTGGGTGTTTCTGATCGCCGTCAGGGTCGTTCTAAATATGGCGCAAAGAGACCATCTTAATTGGTTCTCTGCTTATAAGAGGTTTGAATAATGTCACGAAGAAGAGCAATTGAAAAGCGTCCCATTGATGCAGATCCACGATTTAACAGTGTGTTGGTGTCTAAATTTACCAACGGTTTGATGGAGCGTGGTAAGAAGAGTTTGGCCCAGAGAATTTTTTATGGTGCAATGGATATCGTTGAAGAGAAGGTGAAGGATGAAGATCCATTAACCATCTTCGAGGAAGCCATGGAAAAAGTACGTCCCCGCGTTGAGGTTAAATCTCGTCGTGTTGGTGGTGCTACTTATCAGGTGCCCATGGAAGTTCGTCAGACAAGAAGAAATGCACTGGCTATCAGATGGATAATCAGCTATGCACGGTCTCGCTCAGGTAAGTCAATGTCTGAGAAGTTGGCTGCTGAGCTCATGGATGCCTATAACAACCGTGGTGCTGCAGTTAAGAAAAGAGACGATACCCATCGTATGGCAGAAGCTAATAAGGCTTTCGCTCACTACCGCTGGTAGTTAAAGTGGCCCTAAGGGCCGCTGATATCAGATATTAGGGCTCGCAAAACTTAGATTCTATTAGAACAAACGTTATGGCAGCCTTGAAAGATTTATCTGATGTGCGCAATATCGGGATTATGGCCCATATTGACGCAGGAAAGACAACGACCACTGAAAGAATTCTGTTCTACACTGGTCGTTCCTATAAGTTAGGCGAAGTTCATGACGGCACAGCCGTCATGGATTGGATGGAGCAGGAGCAGGAGAGAGGGATTACAATCACCTCAGCTGCTACAACCTGTGAGTGGAAAAATAAGAAAATTAACATCATTGATACTCCTGGGCATGTTGACTTCACAGTAGAGGTTGAACGGTCTTTGAGGGTTCTTGATGGGGCGATAGCAGTTTTCTGTGCAGTCGGTGGTGTCGAGCCACAGTCTGAAACAG
This sequence comes from Desulforhopalus glucosivorans, assembly GCF_054397165.1. Lineage (NCBI taxonomy): Bacteria > Pseudomonadati > Thermodesulfobacteriota > Desulfobulbia > Desulfobulbales > Desulfocapsaceae > Desulforhopalus > Desulforhopalus glucosivorans. The sequence continues at coordinate 3,010,237 of NZ_AP044854.1, read as the reverse complement.
TGTGGAGACAAGCGAATAAATATTCCATTCCACGTATTGCCTTTGTAAATAAGATGGATAGAGTTGGCGCTAACTTTCAGCGCTGCGTTTCCATGATAAAAGATCGACTGGGTGCAAACCCTCTGCCTATTCAGATTCCAGCTGGAGCGGAAGCTGAATTTGAAGGAATCATCGATCTTATAGAAGAGAAACTACTCGTCTTCGATGAGGGTTCTCTAGGACAGGACATTGAAGTTAAAGAAGTCCCTGCCAAATATAAAGAAGTATTCACGGCCGCACGTATGGTGCTCCTCGAGAAGTTGGCCGACTTCGATGAGGAGATCATGGAAAAATATTTAGATGATACTAGAGTATCTGCGCCTGAGATATATAAGGCTCTCAGAAAAGCAACCTTAGCGCTTGATATAGTGCCTGTGCTTTGTGGGAGTGCGTTTAAGAATAAAGGTGTTCAGCCTTTACTCGATAGCGTGATAGAGCTGTTACCATCACCTCTTGATGTGAAAAGTATTGAGGGTGAGGGTGCTGATGGTGAGATTGTTACTCGCAAATCAGATCCAAACGCTAAATTGTCTGCGCTTGTTTTTAAGCTCATGAGTGATTCTTTTGTTGAGAATCTTGCGTTTGTAAGGGTCTATTCGGGGACGATCACTGTCGGTGATAAGGTATATAATCCTGTGAAGAAAAAACAGGAGAAGATATCTAAAATCATGAAGCTCCATGCTAATAAGCGTGAAGAAGTTCGAGAGATATCGGCTGGTGATATAGCGGCTCTTGTAGGATTGAAGTTCACCACAACAGGGGATACACTCTGTGAAAAAGGTGATTTTGTAATCCTGGAGTCAATGGAATTTCCAGATCCCGTCATTGGGGTTGCTATTGAGCCAAAAAGTAAGGCGGAAGAGAAAAAGCTTGAAGAGACGCTTGATAAGATAGCTCTTGAAGATCCATCTTTCACCGTTACAACAGACGCTGATACTGGTCAGAAGATAATTTCAGGTATGGGAGAACTGCACCTCGAAATTATAGTCGATCGGTTGCTTAATGAGTTTAAGGTTTCTGCAAATGTGGGTACACCCCAGGTTGCATATAAAGAAACCATCGAATCAAGCCATGAGGCTGAAGGTAAATTCGATCAACTCACAGGTGCAAAAGGGCAATTTGGTCACGTTGTGATCAAGGTCGAACCTCTGAAAAGAGGCGAGGGAGTTGAGTTTGTCAGCAAGGTTGACGGCTCACTTATCCCGGAAGAGTTCCTTGAATTTATAGAGAAGGGCATTGTCGATTCTCTGGATTCAGGACCGCTCATCGGGTATCCGCTCACAGATATTAAAATTAGTCTTGTTGGCGGTTCGTATCACGAAGACGAATCCACAGAGATGGCTTTTGGAATTGCCGGAGCAATGGCGATCAGAAGAGCATCATCTGAGGCGAGTCCAAAGTTACTCGAACCAGTGATGAGCTTAGAAGTAACAACTCCTGAAGAATATGTTGGTGATGTAATCGCCGATGTTAACGGAAAGAGAGGTAAAATAGTCGGGGTCGAAGCGGAAGATAGTCTGCAGATATTAAAGGCCCATGTCCCACTTGCTGAAATGTTTGGGTATTCAACCTCATTACGGTCAGCTACCCAGGGGCGAGCTAATTTTACCATGCAATTTTTAGAGTACGATGTGGTGCCTGCTCAGAAGGCAGAGAAAATTATTAAAAAAATACGAGGGATCTAAGTCCAAATTTTGAGGAACCATTATGTCAAAAGAAAAATTTGAAAGGACTAAGCCGCATGTCAATGTAGGTACTGTTGGCCATATCGACCATGGTAAAACCACACTGACCGCTGCAATTACACGTGTACTGTCAACAAAAGGTCAGGCTTCTTTTACTGATTTCAGTGATATTGATAAGGCACCTGAAGAAAAAGAGCGTGGAATCACCATCGCAACTGCACATGTTGAGTATGAGACTGAGAATCGTCACTATGCTCACGTAGATTGCCCGGGTCACGCCGATTATATCAAAAATATGATCACCGGTGCCGCTCAGATGGACGGCGCAATTCTTGTTGTTGCAGCAACTGATGGTGCAATGCCCCAGACCCGTGAGCACATCCTGCTTGCTCGTCAGGTCGGTGTACCTGCAATTGTTGTTTTCCTCAACAAATGCGACATGGTCGATGATGAAGAACTCATTGAGCTTGTAGAGATGGAGCTTCGTGAGCTTCTTGATAAATACGAGTTCCCAGGAGATGATATCCCATTTATTCAGGGATCAGCGCTCCAGGCCCTTGAGAATCCTGAAGACGAAGCACTGTCTAAGTGTGTCTGGGACCTCATGGCTGCTATCGACTCTTACATCCCCGAGCCTACCCGTGACGTAGATCAGCCTTTTCTTATGCCTATTGAGGACGTTTTCTCAATCTCTGGTCGTGGAACTGTAGCTACCGGTCGTGTTGAGCGTGGTGTGGTACATGTTGGTGATGAGATCGAGATTGTTGGAATTAAAGACACCATGAAGACTACCTGTACTGGTGTTGAGATGTTTCGCAAGCTTCTCGATGAGGGTCAGGCTGGAGATAACATTGGTGCACTTCTTCGTGGTGTGAAGCGTGAAGAGATTGAGCGTGGACAGGTACTTGCTGCTCCTAAGTCAATCAATCCACACACCAAGTTTGAAGCTGAGTGTTATATTCTCGGAAAAGATGAAGGTGGACGTCATACTCCATTTTTTAACGGATATCGTCCACAGTTCTACTTCAGAACAACAGACGTTACCGGCGTAGTAACTCTCGCAGAGGGTGTTGAGATGGTTATGCCTGGCGATAATATCGCTGCATCAGTCGAACTCATTACACCGATTGCAATGGATGTTGGGCTCCGATTTGCTATCCGTGAAGGCGGACGTACAGTTGGTGCCGGAGTTATCAGTGAAATTAATGCCTAAAGGTGTGGAATGATACCTACAGAAAAAATTCGTATTCGCTTGAAAGCATACGATCACAAGTTACTCGATCAATCAACTACAGAGATCGTAGAAACTGCAAGAAGAACCGGATCTGCAGTAGCTGGACCAATCCCGCTGCCAACGACCATCAATAAGTTTTGTGTTCTCCGTTCTCCCCACGTTGATAAAAAATCCCGTGAGCAGTTCGAAATGAGAACCCATCGTCGTCTGCTTGACATTTTAGAGCCAACTCAACAAACAATTGATCTGTTGATGAAGCTTGAACTGTCTGCCGGCGTTGATGTTGAAATAAAGTTGCCATAATTTAGGCGCTACCTAAAAGTTAATTGAAGCATCGGGTGATAACATGCCTAAAACAATGGGTATATTAGGAAAAAAAATCGGAATGACTCGCGTATATGGCGATGTTGGACAATCCATTCCGGTTACAGTTATAGAAGCTGGTCCATGCAAGGTTCTTCAGGTCAAAACCCCTGAGGTAGATGGCTACAGCGCAATACAGGTTGGATATGCTGACAAGAAGGCTCAAAGAGTAAATAAGCCTGAAGCTGGGCATCTTTCAAAATCTGAGTCCGAGGGATTTTACTTCCTTCGTGAATTCAGAGTTGAAGACGCAGCAGCGTACAAAGTTGGTCAGACAATCTCTCTTGATGAGATTATGAAAGTTGGCGATAAGGTCGACGTTCAAGGAACCAGTAAAGGTAAAGGCTTCCAGGGTGTAATTAAGCGCCATGGTTTCGCCGGTGGTGGAGCAGGTCACGGATCTATGTTCCACAGAGCGCCTGGTTCTATCGGATGTTCTGCCTACCCGGGAAGGGTTGTTAAAGGTAAGAAGATGCCTGGACGTATGGGTAACGATACTGTTCTCAGAAAGAATGTTGTTGTAGTTGATATTCGTCCTGAAGAAAATGTCGTTCTCTTGAAGGGGCCACTTCCTGGAGCTAAAAACGGCCTGTTGAAGATTTACAAGAAATAACAGCATTTCGATCTACACAGGTTCGAGGAGAAAAATATGTCTACTGTAAATATTGTTAACACAAAGAATGAAAGTGTTGGCGAGATAGATCTCAATGATGAAGTGTTCAACCGTGAGGTAAAGGAATACATTCTTCATGAGGTCGTTCGGATGCAACGTGCAGCGCGCCGTAGTGGTAATGCTTGTACTAAGACCAGAACTGAAGTACGAGGCGGTGGTCGTAAGCCTTGGAGACAAAAAGGTACAGGCCGTGCTCGTGCAGGTACCAACAACTCTCCAATCTGGCGTGGTGGTGGTGTGACCTTTGGTCCTAAGCCCCGTGACTACAGCTTCAAAGTCAACAAGAAAGTTAGACAACAAGCTGTTTCAATGGCGCTAAGTGCAAGATTACAAGAGGGTAACCTCATTGTAATGGACGATTTTTCGTTAGATGCAATAAAAACGAAAGATTTTGTTGGCATCATGAACGTTTTAGATGTACAAAACGGTCTCATTATTACAAATGATGCTTCGGAGAATCTTACCAAGTCATCCCGTAATGTGAATGGATATAAAGTATTGTCTTCTGAAGGCCTCAATGTCTATGACATTCTGCTTCATAAGAAGGTGATATTGATTCAACCGGTAATTGAAAGCCTTGAGAAGAGGTTAATGGCATGAAAAATATCTATAGCGTATTGCAAGGGCCTTGTTTGACTGAAAAGGCTGCCTTGTTACAGGAAATTGACGGGAAGGTAGTTTTCAAGGTACATCCCAAGGCAAATAAAATTGAAGTAAAGACCGCGGTTGAAACTATGTTTGACGTGAAAGTCAAAGATGTAAAAACCGTATCTATGCGTGGGAAAAAGAAAAGGGTTGGAAAGACGGTCGGTCATACCAATGATTGGAAAAAGGCCTACGTTACCTTGTCTGAAGGAACCATCAACTTTGCTGATGAGCTTTAGGTTAAACGGTTAAACTAAAGTATAAACCTTCTACATTGTACGAATCTATCTAATCATTATTGATGGAGCGATTGGGAAATCATGGCTATTAAAGTATACAAACCAACATCACCTGGAAAGAGACAGCATGTTTCTACAAAGAATGCTGATCTGTCAACCAAAAGACCGGAAAAGAGCCTCGTATGCAGTCTCTCAAAGACCGGTGGTAGAAATAACTATGGTCGGATAACATCCCGCCATATCGGAGGCGGCCACAAGCGTAAGTATCGTATTATTGACTTCAAACGCAATAAAATCGGTATCGACGCAAAAGTGGTAGCTATAGAATATGATCCTAACCGATCAGCTAATATTGCGCTGCTCAACTACACCGATGGCGAGAAGAGATATATTCTCTCCCCTGACGGAATTTCCGTTGGTGATACCATTGTTGCAGGAGACAATGTGGATATTCAGCCAGGTAACTGTCTGCCACTAGCTAACATTCCTCTCGGTACTATTATCCATAATATCGAAATGAAGATTGGCAAAGGCGCTCAGATGGTTCGAAGTGCTGGAACTTCCGCTCAGCTCATGGCCAAAGAAGGCGCGTATGTTCAAGTACGTTTGCCATCTGGAGAAGTTCGCAAGTTCAACGATACCTGTCGTGCATGTATTGGCCAGGTTGGTAATCGTGAACACGAAAGCCAGAAGTTTGGAAAAGCTGGTCGTGTAAGATGGCAAGGTAAACGTCCTCACGTACGAGGCGTTGCAATGAACCCTGTTGATCACCCAATGGGTGGTGGTGAGGGTAAGAGTTCTGGTGGTAGGCATCCTTGTAGTCCATGGGGTCAACCTTCCAAAGGGTTCAAGACTAGGACAAACAAGGCTTCTGACAAAATGATTGTCAAGAAGAGATCATAATATAAAAGGGGTTAAGTATGTCACGCTCAATTAAAAAGGGTCCTTTCATTGATGATCATCTTCAACGCAAGGTAGAAAATGCTGTTGAAAGTGGCTCAAGAAAAGTCATTAAGACCTGGTCGAGACGCTCTGATATCAGTCCTGACATGGTAGGACTTACATTTGCTGTACATAATGGCAAAAAATTTATTCCTGTGTTTGTTACTGAGAACATGGTTGGTCATAAGCTTGGAGAATTTTCTCCAACCAGGACTTACTATGGACATGCAACAGACAAGAAGGGTAAGAGATAAAAAGAGACCCTAAGGTCTCAGGTACGACTCATCAGGAGTAAAGACTATGGAAGCAAAAGCCGTAGGAAAACACATTAGAATATCACCACAGAAGGCTCGACTCGTTGCCGATGTGGTGCGTGGAATGGGAGTTGATCAGGCGATCACTACTCTGAGATTTATGCCTAAAAAAGGCGCTGTCATTCTTCAGAAGATTATTGAGTCCGCTGTTGCAAATGCCACACAGGATGATGCAACTGACGTTGATAATCTTTATGTAAAAACGATTTTTATAGATGGTGGGCCATCCCTTAAACGGATTCGTCCAAGAGCACAGGGCAGAGCTACAGGCATTATTAAGAGATCAAGCCACATTACTGTAGTTTTGGATGAAATCTAGTATGTCTTCCCCTATTGGGAATACAAACTTATTAATACTTAAGAACAATGGATTTGTTGGAGGACTGTTTTGGGGCAGAAGATTAATCCACACGGACTGAGACTAAATATTACCCGGACTTGGGATTCAATCTGGTATGCTGATAAAGAATATTCCACATATTTGATTGAAGACCAGAAATTGAAGAAGTTCCTCAAAAAGCGTCTGCAGCATGCCGGCCTTTCCAGAATTAAAATCGAGCGCACAGGAGAGCAGGTTCGTATCAAGCTCTTTACCGCACGACCTGGAATCGTCATTGGTAAAAAGGGCGCCGAAATCGAGATCCTCAAAAAGGAACTTGAAAAACTGATCTCCAGAAAAGTTACTCTGGATATCCAAGAAGTACGTCGTCCTGAAGCTGATGCTCAGCTGGTTGCAGAGAATATTGCTCAGCAGCTCATTCGCAGGGTTGCATTTCGTAGAGCAATGAAAAAAGCAGTTAGCTCAGCTTTACGTTTTGGCGTACAAGGAATCAAAATATCTTGCTCTGGTCGTTTAGGTGGAGCTGAAATGTCTCGTTGTGAGTGGGTTCGTGAGGGTCGTGTACCTCTCCATACTCTCCGTGCAGATGTTGATTACGCTCTGGCTGAAGCCAATACCACCTATGGTATCATCGGCGTAAAGGTATGGATATTTAATGGTGAAGTACTGAGCGAGAACGATGCAGCCACTGCGCAATAACAGTCCTGCAAGATAGTTCCATTATATATTTGGAGTAAATGATGTTAAGTCCGAAAAAGGTTAGACATAGAAAAGTATTTAAAGGAAGAATGAAGGGCGCAGCTCATCGTGGTTCCTCAATCTCCTTTGGTGACTATGCGCTGAAAGCTACAGCTTGTGGTTTCATGAGCAACCAGCAAATTGAAGCTGCTCGTATCACCATCAACAGGACAATGAAGCGTGGTGGAAAGGTTTGGATCAGAGTTTTTCCAGATAAGCCATTAACTGCAAAACCTGCTGAAACACGCATGGGTAAAGGTAAAGGTGCTCCTGACTCATGGGTTGCAGTCATTAAGCCTGGTGTTATTTTGTACGAAATAACTGGCGTTAGTGAAGAAGTTGCGTTAAAAGCTCTGAGACTTGCTGGTAATAAGTTACCATTTTCTACCAAAGTAATAACAAAAAGGAACACGTTATGAAATCGGAAGAAATCCGTAAAGCGTCTAGTGAAGAGCTCGAGAAAAATTTAAAGGACCTTAGAGAAGAGTTGGGTAAACTCACTTTTCAACATAAGATCCGACCTCTCGAGGATACTTCTAGACTTAAGAAAATTAGAAAAGACATTGCTAGAATCGAGACCATAAACAGACAAGCTACAAATTAATACATGGTTTGAAAATTTATTTTTAGTATGGCCAGGTTCTAAAAAAACACACTATTTGACTAAATTATGAGTGAAATAAAAAAAGCTAGAAAGACAAGAACCGGTTCTGTTGTTAGCAACAGAATGGAAAAGAGTGTTGTCGTTCAGGTAGAGCGCAAGGTTCGCCATAAATTGTATGGCAAATTCATGAAAACAAATGTCAAGTATTTGGCAGACGACCCTGAGAACCGTTGCAATATTGGCGACACTGTTGAAATTGAAGAGTGTCGTCCATTGAGTAAGAGAAAAAGGTGGCGGGTAAAAAATATTCTGGAACAAGCGGTTTAATTAACCACTTAAGATCAATTAATCTTATGTTTCAGATGAGATTTCAGGTGATATTATGATACAAACAGAATCAGTTTTAAATGTTGCTGATAACTCCGGTGCCAAAAAAGTCCTTTGTATTCGTGTACTCGGTGGTACAGGGAAACGTTATGCAGGTATTGGTGATGTTATCGTTGTTACGGTTAAAGAAGCTATTCCCAATGCGAAGGTAAAGAAAGGCGATGTAATGAAGGCCGTTATTGTTCGTACCGCTAAAGAGATGAAGCGTATGGACGATACCTGGGTCAAGTTTGATGACAACGCTGCAGTTATGCTTGCTGCAACAGGTGAGCCTGTTGGTACTCGTATTTTTGGGCCGGTAGCAAGAGAATTAAGAAACCAAGGTTTCATGAAAATTATATCTCTGGCTCCGGAAGCTCTGTAAGAACTGAGCTATTAGAGCAATAGATACATTGATTGAATAAAGGTACAACAATGAGACAGGGTAAAACATACCTGAAAAAAGATGATCAGGTTGAAGTAATTGCCGGAAAAGATAAGGGCAGGGTTGGTAAGATACTACGCATTATCGGTGATAAAGATAAGGTGGTAGTTGAGCGTATCAATATGGTTAAGCGCCACACCAAACCTCAGGAGATGAATCAGCAGGGGCAGATCGTTGAGAAAGAAGCTCCAATTCATGTTTCTAATCTTCTGCTTATTTGTCCAGAGTGCACCAAAACCGGTCGCATAGGAAAGAAGATCCTCGATGATGGCACCAAAGTACGGTATTGCAAGAGCTGTGGCGAATCCATCGAGTCTAAAGCATAGATTATCAAAACGATACGCTAGGAGTTATCATGGGTGCGCTTAAAGATATTTACGAAAACGAGTGTGTACCTGCACTCAAAGAGGAGTTTGGCTATACAAATGCCATGCAGCTTCCTCAGATTAAAAAAATTGTATTAAACATGGGTCTCGGTGAGGCTGTTACCAATCCTAAAATTGTTGAAGGTGCTGCTGAAGAGCTCACCAGGATTGCAGGACAGAAAGCTATTATCACCAAGGCTAAAAAATCCATTGCGACTTTTAAGTTACGTGAAGGTATGCCAATTGGCTGCTGCGTAACTTTACGTGGTGACAAGATGTATGATTTTTTCAGCAAGCTTGTCAACATCGCTTTACCTCGTGTACGTGATTTCCGTGGACTTTCTCCAAAGGGATTTGACGGTCGTGGTAACTACTCAATGGGTGTTCAGGAACAGATTATTTTTCCTGAAATAGATTACGATAAAATTGATAAGATCAAGGGTTTAAATATTACAATTGTAACTTCAGCAAACACTAATGAAGAGGGACGATCTCTTCTGCAGAAGCTGGGGATGCCGTTTAAGAAATAAGCCTTATTTAAAAGTTTATTTAAATAGAGAGAATTTGGAGGTCGGTTTGGCTAAAAAATCTATCATTGCAAAATCACAACGCAAGCCAAAATTTGGTGTACGTAAATATAACAGGTGTCCACTTTGTGGTCGCCCAAGAGGCTTCATCAGAAAATTTGGTGTTTGTAGAATCTGCTTCCGTAAACTGGCGTCTAGCGGAGAGATTACCGGCGTAACGAAGTCCAGCTGGTAGGAACAACCTTCATCTCTGTTTGAAATTGTTTACAATTTTTACAAATAAGGAGTGTTCGCTATGTCAATGAGCGATCCCCTGGCAGACATGCTGACCAGGATAAGAAATGCAGTAATGGTACGATTCGAATCTGTTGAGATGCCAACCTCAAAAGTAAAAGTGAGTGTTGCAAAGGTTCTCAAGGAAGAAGGATATATTACAGATTACGCAGTGGTTAAAGGCGGTGTTCAAGACACTTTGAAGATCGACCTTAAATACGGTCCAAGTAATGAGCCGGTTATCACGGGTATCAAAAGAGTGAGTAAGCCAGGTTTGCGCAAATATACTAACGCAACCAGCATCCCAAAAGTTCTTAATGGACTCGGGATTGCAATTGTATCCACCTCTAAAGGGGTAGTGACAGATACTACTGCACGTTCCCTGAATGCTGGTGGAGAGATAATTTGTGAGGTCTGGTAGACCCGCTGATAACGGAGGAAATTATGTCTCGTATTGGTAAGCAACCAATTGATGTACCTGCTGGCGTGAAGATTGACCTCAAGGGTCAGCATATCACTGTTACCGGCCCTAAAGGTACTTTGAATCGTGACATCATCGCCGATATCGAAGTTGATATCACAGATAATGTCATTTCAGTAAAAAATCGTGTAGAAACCACTAAAGTTAATGCTTTTCGTGGTCTTACCCGTACTCTCATTAACAACATGGTAGTAGGTGTTGTCGATGGGTTTCAGAAAGTTCTAATGATAGAAGGCGTTGGTTACAAGGCTAATGTGAGTGGATCTACGTTGACACTTAACGTTGGATATTCCAATCCAGTTGAATACACGCTCCCAAAAGGTGTTGTTGCAACTGTGGACGGAAATACCAAGATCACATTGGATTGTATTGATAAAGAACAACTCGGACTTGTTGCCTCGCAGATTCGCCAGGTCAGAAAGCCTGAACCGTATAAAGGTAAAGGTATTCGGTACGAAGATGAACATATCGTACGTAAAGTTGGTAAAGCTGGCGCCGCTTAAATATTTTAATGGCCTTCTTGGTCGTAATAAAATTAATGGTAAAAAGTAATGGCTAGAACAAATCCAAAGACAGTTGCTCGTGCAAAACGTGTTCGCAGAATCAGAAAGAAGCTTACCGGAAGCGCTGAAAGACCACGTCTACGCGTCTTCAAGAGCAATAAGCATATATATGCTCAAATTATTGATGATGCTGCAGGTAAGACCCTTGTATCAATGTCAACGGTAGATAAAGAGTTCACTCCTGGTGAAAGTACTGAGAAAGTAGCTGTAGCTAAAGTTGTAGGCGAAGTCCTTGCAACCCGCGCAAAAGCTGCCGGAATCACCAAAGTTATTTTTGATAGAGGTGGATCCGTTTATCACGGTAGAGTTAAGTCACTTTCCGAGGGCGCTCGTGAAGGTGGTCTTGAATTTTAATGATTTATACTATAACGGGGGTGCCCCTTGTCTGATTTTAAGCGTTCCAAAAGTGCTGCCACTGAGGAACTGATTGAAAAGATTGTTTTCATCAACCGTGTAGCTAAGGTTGTAAAAGGTGGTCGTAGATTTAGCTTTAGTGCAATTGTCGTCGTAGGCGATGGTAAAGGTAAAGTAGGTTACGGTCTAGGAAAAGCAAATCAGGTTCCTGATGCAATCCGCAAAGGTGTTGAAAAAGCACGTAAGAGCATGTTTCAGGTTTCTCTTACCGAGGCTTCAATTCCTCACCAGGTAATCGGGCACTTCGGTGCCGGGCGAGTATTGCTCAAGCCAGCATCTGCTGGTACCGGTCTTATTGCTGGTGGTCCTGTTCGTGCGGTCCTTGAAGCTGTAGGTGTGCATAATGTTCTCACCAAGTGCCTCGGGTCCCACAATCCACATAATATGGTTAAGGCCACATTGGCAGGATTAAAAGAACTGCGTTCAGCTCAAAAAATTGCAGAGCTGCGCGGTAAGACGGTAGAAGAAATAACTGCATAATTTCAACGTGGTGCAAAGTGGTTTTACCTTTTGGACCAACGTTGAGTAATATTTATAAAAGAAGGTAGTCAGATGGCCGAGACAATTACAATTACTCTCGTTAAGAGTGGCATTGGGAGTACCAAGAAAATCAATGCAACCTTAACAGGGCTTGGGCTCACCAAAATGAATAAGACTGTCACAAGAAAGGATACCCCTGAACTCAGAGGTATGCTCCGAAAAGTTTCGCATCTTGTAAAAGTAGAGGAGATATAGCATGTTGACGTTAGGTAATCTTTCTCCTAAGGCAGGATCAACTAAGCAGGTAAAGCGTCTAGGACGTGGACCTGGTAGTGGTCATGGTAAAACTGCTGGACGTGGACACAAGGGTTTCAAGAGTCGTTCAGGTTCCGGTGTTAAGCCAGGATTTGAGGGTGGCCAGATGCCACTCCAGAGACGTCTTCCTAAGAAGGGTTTCAATAACATTTTCCGCAAGGAATTTGCTCTTGTTTCTCTGACTCAGCTTGACGCTTTTGAAAAAGATACAGTTGTAACTATTGATACTCTTGTTGAAGCTGGAATGGTTAAGAAGAACAGTTTGGTCAAGATCCTCGCCAATGGTGAGATCACAAAGGCAATCACTGTTCAGGTTAACAAGGCTTCTGCATCAGCTCAAGCGAAGATTGAAGCAGCAGGCGGGACACTTACCCTAGTTTAATTACGCCTTTTCTGTTTTGTAGTTACCTTTATATTTAATATATTTGTAAGGCAATAGGTACGACTAATGAGTGGACTGCAGAGTGCTGCAAATATTCCTGAACTGCGACGTAGGGTTCTTTTTACCCTTATCATGCTCGCTGTCTACAGGATCGGAGTTCAAATTCCTACACCAGGAATTAACGGGGAAGCGTTATCAGCATTCTTTAACCAGAATGCTGGCACCCTCTTTGGCATGTTTAATATGTTTTCCGGTGGTGCTTTAGAGAATTTCTCCATTTTTGCACTGGGCATTATGCCCTACATTAGTGCATCAATTATTATTCAACTGCTTACTGTAGTAATCCCTCAGCTTGAGGCTCTCAAAAAAGAGGGTCCGGCTGGTCAAAGGAAGATTACTCAGTATACAAGGTACGGTACTGTTGTTCTTAGTATTATCCAGGGTACCTTTATAGCAACTGGGCTTCAGGGTATGACCGGACCTGGGGGAGAGGCTATCGTCCTTGATCCCGGTCTCCAGTTTAAGCTGATGACCATGTTGACCCTGACTTCTGGAACTGCATTTATTATGTGGCTTGGGGAACAGATGACTGAGAGAGGGATTGGAAACGGTATCTCTCTTATCATCTTTGCTGGTATCGTAGCCCGAGGACCTGCAGCAATAGTGAACTCTATCCAGCTTATACAAGCTGGTGAGATCGCACTGTTTTTTGTTCCGTTTTTAGTACTGTTCATGTTTGGTGTCATTGCTGTGATTGTCTTCTTCGAGACATCCCAGAGGCGTATACCCATCCAGTACGCTAAGCGAGTTGTAGGTAGGAAGGTTTATGGTGGTCAGAGTTCTCATTTGCCGCTTAAAATAAATGTTTCCGGAGTAATTCCTCCAATTTTTGCATCGTCAATTATGATGTTTCCTGCGACAATTGGTAGCTTCATCCAGATTGACTGGGTTCAGCAGGTTTCTGCCGCCATGTCACCTGGAACGGTTTATTACTATATCTGTTACATAGCAATGATCGTATTTTTCTGCTTTTTCTATACGGCTGTTACTTTTAAGCCAGAAGATGTTGCAGAGAATTTGAAGAAAAATGGTGGTTTTGTTCCAGGGATTCGTCCGGGTAAGAAGACTGCCGAATTTATTGATAAAGTTTTAACCAGATTAACCGTTGTTGGAGCGATTTACCTCAGTGCTGTTTGTGTACTGCCAACTCTTTTAATCGCACAATTTAATATACCATTCTTTTTCGGTGGTACTGCTCTGCTCATTGTTGTTGGTGTTGGAATCGATACTATTTCACAAATCGAATCCCATCTTCATATGAGAAATTATGAAGGATTCATGAAACAGGGCAAGGTCAAAGGACGTAGATAGCAGTGACCGCATCTGGGGAAGGGAGAGGACCTCGTTCTATTATCCTAAAAACAGCTGATGATATTAAGGTCATGTACGATGCTAATCAGATCGTCGCCAATACCTTAAAGCTCGTAAAAGATAGTATAGACGTAGGTGTAACCACTTGGGATCTGGATAAGATAGCTGAAGACTTCTGTATCAGTAATAATGCCATACCGGCATTTAAGGGGTATAGAGGATTTCCAGGGTCGTTGTGCGTTTCAATAAATGAAGAAGTAGTACACGGCATTCCAACAAGAAAGAGAAAACTCCGTAAAGGGGATATTATCTCAATTGACTTTGGAGTGCAGTATAAAGGTTTCTTTGGTGATTCTGCAGTAACTATCGCTGTAGGAAAAATATCTCCTGAAGTTGAACGGCTTCTTAAGGTAACTAAAGAATCACTTGATAATGCTATTGAACAGGTCGTTGTTGATAACAGGATTGCTGATATCTCTAAAGCTGTTCAAGAGTGTGTAGAAGGCAATGGATTCTCAGTAGTGCGTCAGTTTGTAGGACACGGCATTGGCCAGTCACTACACGAGGCGCCTGAGATACCTAACTTCTACCAGGGAGAAAGAACACCACGGCTTATACCGGGGATGGTCCTTGCCATTGAACCTATGGTTAACATGGGAACACATAAGGTTAAGGTGCTGCGTGACGGGTGGACGGTGCTTACAGCTGATAATAAATATTCAGCGCACTTTGAACACTCAGTTGCAGTAACAGAGAATGGCCCCTTGGTGTTGAGTTCATGGGGAAATTGAAATGTCCAAAAAAAAGTTCTTCTCTTTAATGAAAAAATACATTATATTGATCCGTTTTTAATTGAAACTTTGATTTTCCAGGAATACCATGGCTAAAGAAGAAGCTATTGAAGTTGAAGGTACCATTATTGAGCCACTGCCCAATGCGATGTTCCGCGTAGAGCTAGATAACGGTCATAAGGTACTGGCCCACATTTCAGGTAAGATGCGTATGCATTTTATTAAAATTCTGCCTGGTGATAGGGTCACCATAGAACTCTCTCCTTACGATTTGACGAGGGGTAGGGTTACGTTTCGGGCTAAGAATGCCAAAAAGAAAAAATAGAGAGTTCGATAATGAAAGTACGCGCGTCTGTAAAAAAAATGTGTAGTGACTGTAAAATATACAAACGTAACGGTGTTGTTCGCGTTTCCTGTAAGATAAAAAAACATAAACAGAGACAGGGATAAAGCACTCTAGTCGCTAATTAAACCTACTTCTCTCAAGGAGATATGTCTTGGCACGTATAGCAGGAATTGACCTTCCAAAAAATAAACATATGGATAGAGCGTTAACTTATATACATGGTATTGGGTTAACCTCAGCAAGAAATATACTAGATAAAGTTGACCTTCCGTACACTATGAATAGTGACGATCTGGATGGTGACGATGTTAACAGAATCAGAAAGGTTCTTGAAGACGAATATACCGTAGAAGGTGATCGTAGAAGAGAAGTTTCTATGGATATCAAACGTCTCACAGATCTTGGTTGTTACCGTGGTCGTAGGCATCGTATGGGGCTTCCTTGTCGTGGTCAAAAGACCAAGACAAACGCACGTACCAGGAAAGGGCCGCGTAAAGGTGCGGGTCGACGTAAGTAATTGAACTAAATAAGGTGTAGATTATGGCAGTGTCAAAAAAGAGAAAGGTGAAAAAGAACATACCTGAGGGTCTTGTTTTTATCTATTCTACCTTTAATAACACTATTGTAACGATCTCTGATAAGCAGGGTAACGTTGTCTCTTGGTGTAGTGCTGGTGTCTTAGGCTTTAAAGGATCTCGTAAGAGTACTCCTTTTGCAGCTCAAAATGCACTGGCAGATGCAGCTAAGAAAGCTGCTGATTGCGGAATGAGAAAGGTTGAGGTTAAGGTCAAAGGACCTGGGCCAGGTAGAGAAGCAGCTCTTAGAGCGCTCATTAATACCGGGTTTGAGGTGAGTAAGATATACGATGTAACACCTATTCCTCACAATGGATGTAAACCTCCAAAGCGCCGTCGTGTTTAACGGCTTTTTGTTTTACAATTATACAATTCTAATTAGAATGGAGGCCCACGTTGGCTAGAAATATAGGTGCTGCATGCCGTCGATGCAGAAGAGAAAATTTAAAATTGTACCTCAAGGGTGATCGTTGCTACTCCGACAAGTGTTCTTTCGAGCGGAGGGCGTTTGGCCCTGGTCAGCATGGGCAATCTAGATTTAAAAAGCAATCTGACTACGCCATCCAGTTACGGGAAAAGCAGAAGGTTAAGAGCATGTATGGTATGCTCGAGAGTCAGTTTCGTCTCTACTTCAAAAAGGCTGATTCGCAAAAAGGTGTTACTGGTGAAAACCTTCTCGTACTTCTTGAAAGAAGACTTGATAACACTATTTTCAGAATCGGTTTTGCATCTTCCAGAAATCAGGCGCGTCAGATCGTAAGACACAATCATATTCTTATTAACGGTAAGAAGGTTAACATCCCATCTTTTCAGGTTTCAGTAGGTGACGTTATCACTCTGAAAGAAAAGAGCCGCGCTAACGCTTCTATCGTTGAGAATCTTGAAGCTGTAGTACGACGTGGTGTTCCAAGCTGGTTGGAATTAGATAAGGATAACTTTAAGGCCACTGTGAAGGCTCTGCCAAACAGAGAAGAACTCACAATGCCTATGCAGGAACAACTTATCGTCGAACTTTACTCCAAGTAAAATTCGTGAGTTTATATGTGTTAGCGCTACTTATGGTAGCGCAACACGTGTTTTTAGTAAGACAAAAAGTTTTATCCTAAACAGAGTAAATTATCTGCCACGAATTGTAGTTAGCATTTCGTAGCGCATAAAAGGAAATCTATGACTCAAGCTGCCGACGAAAAAATACCATTTCACCGTAATTGGCACGAGCTGATCAAACCTGAGAAGTTAGAGGTCGATCAAAATAAACATACCGAAACATACGGTAAGTTTGTTTGTCAACCACTTGAAAGAGGCTTTGCTACCACTATTGGTAACTCCTTGAGAAGAATTCTTCTTTCCTCTATCCAAGGTGTTGCGATTACTACGGTTAAGATTGAGGGTGCCTTGCACGAATTCACTTCCATGAAAGATATTCTGGAAGATGTAAGTGAGATTATCCTGAACCTTAAGCAGGTTCGACTCAAGCTCAATTCTGGTGATTCACAGAAAGTAACCATAGAAAAGGAAGGTCCAGGCGTTGTTACTGCCGCGGATATCAATCCTGGTGGATACGTTGAAGTGATGAATCCTGATCAAATTATCTGTACTCTTACAGGTAAAATCTCCTTCCACGCTGAGCTTACCGTTGAGTGGGGAAAGGGGTACCAACCTGCAGAGAAGATGGATAAGGAAAATCTTACTATTGGACAAATTCCAATCGACGCGATTTTCACTCCAATTAAGAAAATACAGTATGTCACATCACAGGCTCGTGTTGGTCAACAGACCGACTATGATAAGCTTACCTTGGAGATTGAAACCGATGGTAGCCTTAAGCCTGAAAATGCACTGGCATACGCAGGAAAAATATTAAAAGAACAAATGACTATCTTCATCAATTTTGATGAGGAAAAGGCTGAACCTGAAGTGAAGGTTGATGCTGCAGCTACTGCTGAGCCACTGAACCCATTTCTCGATAAGCCTGTTGAAGATCTTGAGCTCTCTGTTCGTTCTGCTAACTGTCTTAAGAACGCTGATATTAATTTTATTGGTGATCTTGCTCAGAAATCAGATCAGGAAATGCTTAAGACTAAAAACTTTGGTCGTAAGTCACTTAATGAGATAAAAGCACTACTATCAGAGATGGATCTTACTCTCGGAATGAAGTTTGAGCACTGGGTTGCACCAAACGAGAGAGCTGATAGCGAAGAAGCCTGATCTCAGATCACTTTAATTTTATATAACTGATATACTTACTTTAGTTTTGTGTAGTAGTTGAGGAAAACAAAATGAGACATAAATATTCCGGTAGAAAATTAGGTCGGACCAGCTCACATAGATCTGCTATGTTCCGCAATATGGTTACCTCCCTGTTTGAGCACGAGCGTATTGTAACTACTACGGAAAAAGCAAAGGAAGCTCGTCCAATCGCAGAGAAGATGATCACTTTGGCAAAACGTGGAGATCTTCATGCACGTCGTCAGGCTTTAAGCTTTATTCGAAGCAAGGACGTTGTCGAAAAGCTTTTCACTGAGATCAAAGACAACTTTGATGATCGCAAAGGTGGTTACACCCGTATCATCAAGACTGGTGTCAGAAAAGGTGACTGTGCAAGCATGGCCATTCTTGAACTGGTTGGTTATGAAGAGGTTATCGAGGTTCCTGAAACTGAGGAATAGTCGACCTTTGATTTGAGATGTACTTAAAGCTGGTAAGAGCAATATGCTCCTACCAGCTTTTTTTTTACTATTTTCTGTGGTGACTGATATGTCCGATGAAGTTCAATCAGCAGATAAATCTGCTACTCCACTTGGGGAATCACCTTTTACTTTTGAATGTCATCCCGGTGTTTCCTGTTTTACATTTTGTTGTAAGAATGTCAATCTCACACTCTATCCCTATGATGTTATTCGCTTGAAAAAAGTATTAGGAATAGACTCTGAACAGTTTATCCGTGAGCATACTTTTTTAGAAAAAGGTGACAATCCATTCTTTCCCACCGTTAAATTAAAGCTTATCGACGATGATCCCAAGGCGTGTCCTTTTCTTAAAAGTGAAGGATGTTCGGTTTATAGCGATCGTCCATCCGCCTGTAGGACATACCCCCTTGAACGTGGTGTTATCGGTTCTACGTCTGGAAGTCTTGAAGAGGTGTATTTTCTTACAAATCACGACTATTGTAAGGGACACCACGAAGAAAAAAGCACTAATGTTTCTTCATGGGTGAGGTCTCAGCGGCTTATTGAGTACAATAGTATGAATAGTCTGTGGGCTGAAATAGATATTCTTTTCCGACAAAATCCATGGAAGGGTGAAGGGGCAGGTGGGGAAAAGCAGCAGATGGCCTTTATGGTTTGTTACAATATCGATGGCTTTAGGCGATTTTGTGATCAACATAAACTGATTAAGCAATTTAAGCTGAGTAAGGATTTTAAAAATCGTTTAAAAAAGGAAGATAGTGAACTTCAAAAATTTGGTTTTGAATGGTTAAAGCTCATTCTTACTGGTAAATCGAGCCTGATTAGAAATTAACTTAGTGGTGTTATATGGCTTGAAGTTGTCTTGCAAAAACTTTTTGCTCATGTTAAAAGATAATGTTGTTCGTTTTTTATATGCAGGGCTAGTGGAGTCCTGTTCATTTATCACACACATCTTCTTAGTAATTCTGGTGTTGTCTGTCAGGTTTCGCTAACCGGCATGCAATTATAGAAGATGGAGGAATAACCGGAAGGAGAAAAACAATGGCAAACGCTAGTGTAAAAGACATGTTACAGGCAGGTGTTCACTTTGGACATCAAACCAGACGATGGAATCCGAAAATGAAGCAGTACATTTATGGACCTCGTAACGGTATATATATCATCAACCTTGATGTTACCAAAAAGTTGTATGATAAAGCCTGTAGTTATATTACAGAGCAAGTCAAAAAAGGTGGTAGTATCCTTTTTGTTGGTACCAAGCGTCAGGCGCAGGGAATCATCAACGAAGAAGCCAAGCGTTGCAATCAATACTATGTTGACCACAGATGGCTTGGTGGAATGCTCACCAACTTTCAGACCATCAAGAACTCTATTGATAGACTGAAATCCATTGAGTCAATGCAAGCAGATGGTTCTATTAATCGTTTTCCAAAGAAAGAGATCCTTCTTATGGAAAAAGAAAGAATTAAGCTTGAGAGAAATGTCGGTGGTATTAAAAATATGAAGGGACTTCCTTCTGCAATCTTTATGGTCGATCCTCGTAAAGAGAGCATCGCCGTAAATGAAGCGGTTAAACTTGGAATTCCTGTAGTAGCCGTTACTGATACCAACTGTGACCCTGATAACATCGACTTTGTTATTCCAGGCAACGACGATGCTATCCGTTCCATTCGTCTCCTGAGTCATCATGTTGCAGAAGCTGTTCTTGCAGGACAGGCAATGCGTGATGGTGAAGATGCATCTGAAGAAGCTGTTGCCGCAGCTATGGGCGATGCAGGACAGGAAATGGCAGCAGGAACCGACGCAGAAGCGCAACAGTAATTTATAGTTTGTTTGTACTGGGCGCTCCAGTTAGTCAGGTGAAGTAACTATGGAAAGGGGGCTGTCGCGTGACCGCCCCTTTTTCGTATGTTTTGAGATCGAGAATTTGCGTTACCTGTAGATTTCGCAAATCATATATTGTTATTCAACGTAAGTTATAAGGAGATTTACCATGCAAATTACAGCTAAGATGGTAAAAGATCTGCGCGATAAGACCCAGGCTGGTATGATGGATTGTAAGAAAGCCCTCAATAAAACAGAGGGTGATATGGAGAAGGCAGTTGATCTGCTTCGCCAGAAAGGTCTTGCAGTTGCAGCTAAAAGAGCCGGTCGTGCAACCAGTGAGGGATGTATTGAAACCTATATCCATGCCGGTGGTGGTTTAGGTGTAATGGTTGAGCTCGGTTGCGAGACTGATTTTGTTGCTAAAAATGAAGATTTCAGAGCATTTGCAAAAGATATTGCTATGCATGTTGCTGCTGTAAATCCTGCTGCGATTTCACGGGAAGACGTTCCGGCAGAGCTCGTAGCTCGCGAGAAAGACATTTTTATTCAGCAGGCAATCGATTCTGGTAAACCAGAGGCAATTGCTGAGAAAATGGTGACTGGCAAGATTGAGAAATTTCTTGGTGAAGTAGCACTTCTTGAGCAAAAATACGTTAAAAATCCTGACCTGACTGTTCAGGATCTTTTAAATGAAGTTGTAGCAAAGATGGGAGAGAACATCTCCATCAAGCGGTTTGCGAGATTCCAGGTTGGTGCTGAATAATTAACCTGACCAAGGGGTGGTTTTATAACCATCCCTTTTTTTTGTTTTAGCTTTGCACAATCCACTATAATCTCACAAAAAGGAAGATATCATGTCTGAGAACCTTAAGTATAAACGTATCCTGTTAAAATTAAGTGGTGAAGCGCTGATGGGAGAAGACTCCTACGGCATTAACACCAGTGTTCTTGAATTTGTTGCTTCAGAAGTTAAAGAGGTTGTAGCAACCGGCGTTGAGCTGGGGCTCGTTATTGGTGCGGGTAATATCTTCCGTGGTGTTGCCGGAGCGAGTAAAGGTATGGATAGAACCACAGCAGACAATATGGGAATGCTTGCAACAGTGATGAATAGCCTTGCTATGCAGGACGCTCTTGAAAGAGCAGGGGTTATTACCCGCGTGATGTCAGCGATTCCCATGCAGTCCGTTTCTGAGCCATATATACGTAGAAGAGCGACCAGACACCTGGAAAAAGGTCGTGTTGTCATCTTTGCAGCAGGAACCGGTAATCCGTATTTTACCACCGATTCTGCAGGCGTACTCCGCGCACTTGAGATAGATGCTGACGTAGTTATCAAGGCGACAAAGGTTGATGGCGTGTATGATAAGGATCCTATGATCCATGACGATGCAGTCAAATATGAAACCCTTACATATGAGAATGTACTGAGTAAAGGTTTGCGGGTAATGGATGCAGCCGGAATTGCGCTGGCCAAAGAAGATAATTTACCGATTATGGTGCTCAATATGGGCGTATCCGGTAATATAAAGCGTGCAGCTGCTGGCGAAAATGTTGGAACGATTATTACTTCTTAATAAAGACAGAGAATTTTACTTATTTAATACCTGAAAAATTCATTGGACGTCTTCGCTTATCCACTGTTATTCTATTGTAGAATTTTGTTAAGGTATTTATCCCGACGTACTCCCCGTTTATCCGGGTTAGCATAATATAAGGTGATACTATGAGTGATGTTATTTTAGAGATGTCTGAGAAGATGGAAAAAAGTGTAGAAGCTTTCCGCGTAGAATTGTCAAAGGTTCGAACCGGCCGTGCTTCCCTTGCTATCCTTGATGGAATTACTGTTGATGCCTATGGTAGCGGCATGCCTCTTAATCAGGTTGGGACATTAACGATTCCTGAGAGTCGAATGATTGCGATTCAGCCATGGGACCCTCAAATGCTTCCAGCAATAGAGAAAGCAATTCTCAAATCAGATATTGGACTCAATCCTGTTAATGATGGAAAAATTATTCGTCTCAATATTCCTATGCTGACAGAAGAGCGTCGTAAGGAGCTAGTTAAGATGGTTAAAAAGATTGCTGAGGATTTCCGTGTAGCTATTCGAAATGCACGTCGAGATGCTATTGAGACGTTGAAAAAGCAGAAGAAAGATAAAGAGATCTCAGAAGACGACCTTTTCAAGTTTCAAGATGACGCCCAGAGCGAAACTGATTCCTATGTAAAGCAGATAGACGATGCCACTGCAAGCAAGGAAAAGGAAGTGATGGAGGTCTAATCTCTGTCCTGGCGAATTCTAGCATCTGCTTTTTACATAAGGGCTGGCTGAAGTTACCTCCGAAAGCTCTTGCCTGATGGTAGGAGCTCGGTGGAGATCTTTTTGCTGCAAATTAACTGAGTATTGATTGTATATGATTGTGACTCCAGATATTGATTTAAGTCGTATTCCCCGTCACGTTGCCATCATTATGGATGGGAACGGTCGCTGGGCTCAGAATAAAAAAAAGCCGCGCCTCTTTGGTCATAAAGCCGGCGCTGAGTCTGTCCAGAATATCGTCGAGGTGTGTGGTGAGATCGGTATCTCCTATCTTACCCTCTACGCCTTTTCCTCTGAAAACTGGCAACGCCCCCCCAAGGAAGTTACTGGACTTATGTCCATTCTAAAACATTATCTTGAGGCAGAACTGCCCAAGATGCAGAAGAATGGAATCAGGTTGCTCTCCATTGGTGACCATGAAAGACTCCCGGAGGGTGTTCGTACGTCTCTTAAAAATGTTATTAAGGCCACTGAAAATAACAGCAAGATGACATTAAATCTTGCTCTTAGTTATGGTGGGCGCGATGAGATCGTGCGCGCGGTTCGTAAAATAAGTCAAGAATGTGTTGAAGGTAAGCTGGATGTTGCCAATATCTCCGATAAGCACATTACTGATTCCCTGGATACCCATCTCATACCGGATCCTGATCTGCTTATTCGTACCGGTGGAGAGTCTCGTCTTTCTAACTTCCTGCTTTGGCAGTTGTCCTATGCGGAAATCTACTTCAGTAAAACCATGTGGCCTGACTTTAGAAAAGACGTGTTTTTTCAGGCTTTAGCTGATTATCAGCAGAGACAACGTCGATTTGGCCAAACTGGTGAACAGGTAACTCAAGAGTAAATATGAAGCGAATCGTACCCGGGTTATTGATTGCAGGTTTATGGCTGTTGTTACTGCTCATTGGGTCTGCGCCGATTTTCAACCTTGTCATATTCATTATCGTTCTAATAGGTGCTGATGAATATATTCGCATGGCCTTTCCAGTCATACCTTCTACTATTGATCGACTCGTTTTAGATGGACTCATTGCACTTCCTGCTGCCACAGCCTGTTTTAAACCGCTGCCATCAGTTCTGCTCCCAGCGCTTATAGTTTCATTTGCACTTACAGTTGGCTACTTTCTCTTTCGCTATAGAATACTTGAAGACTGTTATTCCTTGATGGCACGCCTTGTAATGGGTGTTTTATATGTGGGAATCCTTGGTGCTCATCTTATCCTGTTGCGAGGGCTTCCTGATGGCGCGAGTTGGGTACTCATCGCAACTGCTATAACAGCATCATCTGATAGTGGTGCGTATTTTGCCGGGAAAAACTTTGGTAAAAGAAAGCTGTGCCCAAACATTAGTCCTAATAAAACTATTGAAGGTGCTCTTGGTGGCATCCTCTGTGCGCTTATTGCGTCAATAGGTTTTGCCATATTGCTGCTACCATCCTTTAATATTATTTCACTCATTATAGTAACCATCGTTTTGGGATTAATAGGAATTGCAGGAGACCTTACAGAGTCAATAATCAAAAGAGGAACCGGCACCAAAGATTCTGGAAGTTGTCTTGCCGGTCACGGTGGAATATTAGATAGGGTGGATTCACTGCTCTTTGTTGCACCTGTTATGTACTATTTTCTCATATTTTCGGTGCTATAATGAAAGGTATATCCCTTCTCGGTTCCACAGGCTCTATCGGTGTAAACGTTCTTGAAGTTGTACGGCAGTATCCTGATAGATTCAGGATTGTAGGGCTTGCTGCAGGAACCAATGTTGAGTTACTGGCAAATCAGGTACTCGAGTTTGAGCCTGAAATAATCTCTGTGCTAGATGAAAAGCGAGCAAGCGAACTCACCGCTATTTTACCTGATAACTATTCTGCAAGGATATATCATGGGGTGAGTGGTAATGAGCTTGTTGCAGCTATAGATGGTGCGGATATTACCATGTCTGCCATTGTTGGTGCTGCAGGACTTCTACCGACACTTGCAGCCATCCGCGCTGGAAAGGATATCGGTCTTGCTAATAAGGAAACCCTTGTCATGGCAGGAAAGATTGTCATGGATGAGGTGGAAAAAAATGGGGTCAGACTGTTTCCTGTTGACTCCGAGCACTCCGCTATCTTTCAAGCCCTTGAGGCTGGGCGTAAAGATGATCTTCATAAAATTATCCTCACCGCATCCGGCGGCCCTTTTCGGGGGCGAACTCATGAAGAATTACAAAAGGTGAGCCCTGCGCAGGCACTTAATCATCCCAACTGGAGTATGGGGAGAAAAATCTCCATTGATTCAGCGACTCTTATGAACAAGGGACTTGAGGTGATTGAAGCGAGATGGTTATTTGACGTTGGGACAGACTCTATAGATGTTGTGGTCCACCCTCAATCCATCGTTCATTCTCTTGTAGAATATAAAGACGGCTCCGTTATCGCTCAGCTAGGGATTCCCGATATGCGTATACCCATAGCATATGCGCTCTCTTATCCGGAGCGCATGGAGCTTGGTTTAAAACCTCTGCACCTCTCCCAGTGCGGTCAACTTGATTTTATAGAACCTGATTATAGCTGTTTTCCTGCATTGCAACTTGCATTTGACGCGATAGGTGAAGGTGGGACTCTGCCTGCTGTACTTAACAGTGCAAACGAGGTTGCCGTTGAGGCGTTTCTTGATGGCAAAATACAATTTTTACAAATTGCAGAGACAGTTGCCAAAACAATGGATATTGTTCAGGGGGGAGATGAAAATTCCCTTGAAGATATTCTTGAGGCTGATACACAATCTCGTATCGTGGCAGGTCGGATCATCGGGTCTTGATACGGCCATCTTTCCTCAGGCCCGGCTAATATGAAGCACAACCGGGATAACTAAATTCAAAATAATGTCCATTTTTCTTGTCAGTTAAGATATGAATTCTGGAGTACTGCATTACCCAATAAATATAATTTTTAGCAAACTATGAATACACTATTTTCCTTTATTCTTGTTCTCGGACTCCTGATCTTTGTCCATGAGCTTGGTCACTTTCTTTTCGCTAAATTGTTTGGTGTACGGGTCCTCAAATTTTCCTTAGGATTCGGGCCACGAATTGCCGGTAAAACAATTGGCGAAACCGAGTATGTGATTTCAGCCCTGCCCCTTGGTGGTTTTGTCAAAATGTTTGGAGAAAATCCGGACGAACGTGAAATGACTGAAGAAGAGAAGGGGGGCTCCTTTGCACATAAAACCGTCTTCCAGCGTTTCGGGATCGTTTTTGCAGGACCTCTATTTAACCTCCTGTTCTCTGTTTTCCTCTTTTTCATGGTTTTCGCCTTTGTAGGTGTACCAACGTCAACAGATTCGACAACCATAGGCAAAATTACTGTCGATTCACCTGCAGAACAAAGCGGCCTTCAGCCTGGCGATATCATTGTTGAGATAGACGCGATCAAAACAGAAAAATGGCTGGACGTACTTGAGGCAGTAAAGACAAGTGAGGGTAAAGATATCACCATGGTCGTAGATCGCGGAGGGGAAAAACAGACCCTTATTGTCACCCCTGCAATTGATACGGTTAAAAATGTATTTGGAGAAGAGGTAGAGCAGCGTTTTATGATCGGAATCATGAAAAGCGACGAATTCACCTACGATAATGTGGGAATGGTTGCGGCTCTGAAAAGCGCAGGCCTTCAGACCTGGATGTATATTGAGCTCACTGTAATGGGCTTTGTTAAGATTTTTCAAAGAGTGGTTCCTGCATCGGATTTAGGTGGACCCATTTTGATTGCACAAATAGCCGGTGAACAGATGAGGGCAGGCTGGATTAATCTTATCTACTTTATGGGGCTGCTCAGCGTAAATCTTGGGATTTTAAATTTGCTTCCAATTCCGGTACTTGATGGTGGCCATCTGGTCTTTTTGACCCTTGAGGCGGTTCGTAGAAAGCCGGTTGCCGAACGTGCACAGATAGTTGCCCAACAGGTAGGTATTGGTTTACTTGGTAGTCTTATGATCTTTGTTTTTTATAATGATCTTGCGCGGCTCTTTAATTAATGGAAACCATGCAGCCTCTCATTCTTGCAATTGACACTGCAACACCGGCTACAGGTTTGGCTCTTACGAGAGGAACCTTGGCAGACGGTGAGGTCATAGCTTCTCTTGGTTTGTCATCAAATGTCACCCATTCAAGGCGACTGCTGACCAGTATCGACTGGCTGATGGCAGAAGTTGGTGTTGCCTGGAGTGATATTGATGGTATTGGAGTGAGCCTTGGACCCGGGAGCTTTACTGGTCTACGAATCGGAATGGCTACCGCGAAGGGTTTGGCAGCAGCTTCTGGTATAAAGTTGTTGGGGGTCTCAACCCTTGACTCACTAGCTGCAAAATGTGTTACCGACCGTCTTATCTGTTCAGTTCTTGATGCACGAAAACAAGAAGTGTATGCGGCGTTGTACAAAAGAGATGGAGAAGGCAAACTGTTACGAATCTGCGATATCTGTGCTGCTCGTCCAGAGGACCTTGCCGCCCGGATTACCGAACC
The DNA here is from genome assembly GCF_054397165.1 of Desulforhopalus glucosivorans. Classification (NCBI taxonomy): domain Bacteria; kingdom Pseudomonadati; phylum Thermodesulfobacteriota; class Desulfobulbia; order Desulfobulbales; family Desulfocapsaceae; genus Desulforhopalus; species Desulforhopalus glucosivorans. The sequence goes on along the minus strand of NZ_AP044854.1, from coordinate 2,983,393 downwards.
AGTAATGATGATTGGAGATGGGGTCGTTGTGTACAGACAGGTTTTCTCCGACCTTATTGGTAACAATCTTACTATAGTACCTTCAGCTCTCCACGAGCCAGCAGCTCCATCCCTTGGCTTGCTCTGCGCGGAAGATCTTTTGGAAAATAAATATTTAGATGTAGGTTCAGCTGTACCGCTCTATGTTAGAAGTTCTGATGCGGAGTTGAACCTTAAAAAGAAACAAGAAGCCTTGGCAGCAAATAAAGGCGCATAACCTGATAGCATGACCTGAATTCGCAAATACTTTTCCTGTGAGATTATGAATTATCGTAAAATTGTCCAATTTTTGATGTAACGACACAATGTAAAAAAACGTAAAAACAAGAATGTAAAATTTAGGTATGATTATCCGGCGACAAACACGTAAAATACATGTTGGTTCTGTTCCTGTAGGGGGAGATGCCCCTATTGCAGTGCAGTCCATGACGAACACTGATACTTCCGATGTGGAAGCCACAGTTTCCCAGATAGTCCGTTTGCAGGATGCAGGTTGTGACATTATCCGGGTTGCGGTGCTGGATCAAGACGCCGCATCAGCTATTACAAAGATCAAGGATAAAATCCGTATTCCACTCATTGCTGATATTCACTTTGATTATCGTCTTGCAATCAGTTCAATGGAAAATGGTGCCGATGCCATACGTATTAACCCGGGTAATCTTGGTGGAGAAGAAAAGACCAGGCAGGTGGTAGAAGCAGCCCTTGCCCATAAGGTTCCCATCAGGGTTGGAGTGAATAGCGGTTCCATTGAAAAGGACCTCCTGAAAGCCCATGGGTATCCAACTCCAACCAATACCACGGCTCTTATTGAAAGTGCCCTGCGTAATGTTCGTATGGTTGAAAAGTATGGCCTGACGGATATTAAAATATCAATTAAGTCATCTGATGTCTTGACCACCATAAACAGTTATCAGGAGATCTCTAAAAAAACTGACTATCCTCTGCATCTTGGTGTAACTGAAGCCGGAGGCCTGATTGCAGGCACCGTAAAGTCAAGTGTAGCCCTTGGTATCCTCTTGAGTCAGGGCGTTGGTGATACCATACGAATATCACTTACCCGTGACCCTGTAGAAGAAATACGGGTTGGTTTTGAGCTGTTGCGTTCCCTTAAAATCCGTGAGCGTGGCCCTGAACTCATCTCCTGCCCGACCTGCGGCAGAACCAAGATAGATCTTTTTGGCCTTGCGGAAGAAGTTGAGCGGTTTGTTCAAACCATGGAATGCCCCTTAAAGGTTGCTGTAATGGGCTGTGTCGTTAACGGACCAGGTGAGGCTAAACAGGCGGATATCGGTGTTGCCGGAGGCAATGGTGTTGGAATCATCTTCAAAAAAGGCGAAATCTGGAAAAAAGTAGAAGAAGATGAGTTGATGGACGTCTTCATGACAGAATTGAAAAAGATGGAAAAAGAGGCCAAGCTCAAAAAATAACTGGTCAATACATGCGCCTTAGTTCGCCTATGTTCCCTTAGATTATAATAGTTCAAAACGAGCAGCTATAAAAACCTCTTCACAGATAAACCCATAGAAAGAAAATAATCATATGCGCTATTCAGAGACCTTATTACCAACGTTGAAAGAGACTCCGGCTGAAGCCGAAGTGGTCAGTCACAGACTCATGCTTCGTGCCGGCTTTATTCGTAAGTTGACCGCCGGAATTTACTCCTATCTTCCTGTGGGCCTTGCCGCGATACGAAAGGTTGAAAATATCGTCCGTGAGGAGATGAACAGGGCAGGGGCACAGGAACTTTTGATGCCTATGGTGCAGCCCGCTGATCTTTGGGCTGAGACTGGGCGTTATGAGAAATATGGTCCAGAGCTGCTTCGCTTTCATGATCGTCACAACCGTGAGTCATGTCTTGGGCCAACCCATGAAGAGGTTATTACTGATATAGCCAGGAAGGAGCTGCATTCCTACCGTGATCTTCCAATTAACCTCTATCAGATTCAGACAAAATTCAGGGATGAAATTCGTCCCCGCTTTGGCCTTATGCGTGGTCGTGAATTTGTTATGAAAGATGCCTATTCATTTGATGTTGACGATGAGGCTGCAAGTCTCTCATACCAGAAAATGTATGATGCCTATAAGCGAATATTTACAAGATGTGGTCTCAGGTTTCGTGCTGTGCAGGCTGATTCAGGTTCCATTGGTGGCAGTTTCTCCCACGAATTTATGGTTTTGGCAGATACTGGTGAAGACACCATCGTAGTTTGCAGCGAATGTGAGTTTGCCGCAAATATAGAAAAGGCAGCGGTTGTTGTTGAAAAAACAGAGCGCAAAGAACCACTGGCAGAACTTGAAAAGATTGAGACACCAGGAAAAAGAAAGGTCGAAGCTGTATGTGACTTTCTAAAGATTGATCCTACCCAACTGGTGAAAACCCTGGTCTTTAAGGCAGACGATGTCCCTGTTGCAGTTCTTATTCGAGGGGATAGAGAAGTCGAAGAAGTGAAACTGAAAAATCTTCTTGGCGTCGCCGAGGTTGAAATGGCAGAAGACAAAGAGGTTTTCGATGCCACTGGCGTTCCCACCGGTTATCTAGGGCCTGTTGGCATAAAGATCAAAGTTGTGGCCGACCAGGAAGTGGTCAATATGGAAAACTTCTATGTTGGAGGCAACGAGAAAAACTATCACTTGGGTAATGTGAATTTTGACCGTGATTGTGTGGTTGACGCTGTTGCTGATCTTCGCCAGATAACCACAGCTGATCCATGCCCGGAATGCGGTGGTAAACTTGAAACCACCGAAGGTATCGAGGTTGGTCACGTTTTTAAACTTGGTACCGGATATTCAGAATCGATGAATGCCACATATCAGGATCAGGACGGAAAGGAAAAACACTTTGTCATGGGTTGTTATGGGGTTGGCGTTACGAGAGTCGTCGCTGCAGCCATTGAACAGAATCACGATAAGGATGGAATTATCTTCCCGGTTCCAATTGCTCCTTTTACTGTTGTTATTCTTAATCTTGGAGTAAACGATACTGCCATCACCGAAGCGGCCGAACAGCTGTACAAACAGTTTCAGGCAGCAGGTGTTGAGGTTCTCATTGATGACCGTGATGAGCGTCCAGGGTTTAAATTTAAAGATGCAGACCTCATAGGTATTCCATTTAGAGTCACCGTTGGAAAAGGTTATGCTAAAACTGGCCTCGTTGAGGTGAAGTATAGAAAAGATGGAACTGTAGAGGAAATGAGCCCGGAAGATGCGCTTGCAACCCTGCAGGAAAAGATTCTCACAGCCTTAAGATAACTTGAGATCTCTGAATGACTAATGTAGCAACCATAAATCCTAGCGGCCTTAAAGTCCTTGTCGGCAATTATCTCAAAGATGAGGACCTGTCCAAGATAGATGAAGCCTGGGAGATGATTACCGTAGCACACGAAGGGCGTAGGCATTTTTCTGGGGAGTTGTATGTTTTGCACCTCCTGGAAGTGTCCTCCACCCTTGCATCTATGCAGCTCGATCTTGATACGATTCTTGCCGGACTCCTCCACGGGATTTTTAAAACTGGTGTCAGTTTTGAGGAGATTGCCCGTAAATTCGGGGAAGATGTTGCGGTTATAGTTGATGGCTCCAGCCGGGTCAAAGAGGTTACCTATAACTCTAAGCTCGCAAGCCAGGCGGACAACCTGAGAAAGATGTTACTGGCCATTGCAGCCGATGTGCGGGTTCTTCTGGTTCGGCTTGTTGATAGACTGCTCGACATGTTTCTTCTTGATATGGTTGACCGTGAACAGCAACTATATATTGCAAGGGAAACGATGGATATCTACGCTCCCCTTGCATCCCGTTTAGGAATAGACTGGCTGAAAAGAGAGCTGGAAGATCTCTCTTTTAAGTTTTTATACCCTGAAGAACATTATGAACTGAGCAGTAAGATGGAAAGTTCCCTTGATCAGCGTCAAGGTTATGTGGATGAGGTTATAGAGATTCTACGTGGAAAGTTGAGCGATAGTAATATAACTCCCATGCGGATCATAGGACGACCAAAACACCTTTATTCCATCTATAAAAAACTGGAAGCCCAAAGCATTCCTCTTGAGATGGTGTACGACAAGGTTGCCTTTCGTATCATCGTTTCCACTGTCAATGAGTGCTATGAGGCCTTGGGTACAATCCACGCCAACTGGGCGCCTGTTCAGGGTCGGATTAAGGATTTTATATCGGTCCCAAAGTCCAACAACTACCAGTCCATGCACACGACTGTTGTTGGACCCCATGGACATTTTATCGAGATTCAGATTCGTACAGATGAGATGGACCGGGTTGCACAGGAAGGAGTCGCTGCGCACTGGGCCTATAAAGAAGGACAAAAGGCGTCTAATAAGGATGCTAAACTGTTCCGTGAGCTGAAAAAGCTCGTGACATCCATACAGGAAGTTGAAGATCCAAGAGAATTCCTCGATAATCTCATTGGTGAACTTTACGATCCTGAGGTGTACGCCTTAACTCCTACAGGTGAGGTCAAGGAGTTTCCGCAAGGAAGCTGCCCCATTGACTTTGCTTATTCCATCCATACAGAGGTTGGAGATAAGTGCGTTGGTGCAAAGGTCGGTGGAAGACAGGTCCCACTTAAATATCAGCTACAAAATGGGGATATTGTAGATATTGTTACATCTCCAACTCAGTTCCCACGTAGGGGCTGGCTTGATCTTGTTAAGACCAGTCGTGCAAGAACAAGAATCCGCTCCTGGTTACGAAGAGAAGACAAGGAAAAGGCTCTTAAGCTTGGTCGGGAAATCTGTGATCGTGAGATTCGTAAATATGATACTTCACTGAAGAAAATTATTAAGAGTGGGCATATTAAGCTTATCTTAAAGCAGCTGAAGTGCAACTCACTTGAAGACCTGCTTGTTAAAGTAGGTAGCGGAACCATAACCCTGCAAAGTCTCATTAAAGGGTTACTACCTGCAGAAATGCGTAAGGACCATGACCAACCCCGGGTAGAGCAACTGCCTCCGGAAGAACTCGCATCTTTGATGGTGGGCCAGCATGGGCCGCAATCAGATAAGGGGAAATCCGGTGTCCGAATTGATGGTATAGATGGCATGCTGGTTAAAGTAAGCCAGTGTTGCAGTCCGTTACCTGGCGACCCTATCGTTGGATTTATAACCATGGGTAGAGGGGTTTCAGTACATAAGGCAAACTGTGCTAATTTGCTGAGTTCAGATCCAAAACGATGGATTGATGTCTCCTGGTCCGGCATTGAAGATAAAACCTACAAGGTGAGTATCTATGTTGTGGCAGAAAATACCAGGGGAATATTTGCCGAATTAAGTGCAATAATTTCCACTGATGGTGTCAATATTGTCGATATTTCAGCCCACACGACTCCTACTGATCAAGCTCAGATGACGATTTCTGTTGAAGTTGAAAATCTTGACCATCTTAACGTGATGATGCAGCATCTTAGGCAGGTTCCTGCTGTTATTTCCGTTCGTCGTTTGTAATGTAACGGTAATGGTGATTGTTGATTTAAGGTATTAAGATGATTTTAGTTTGTGAAGTTTGCGGAAACGAGATCGAGAACAGTGTAAGTGTCTGTCCCTACTGCGGTAATAAGAATGAGGCGGATGTTAATTCAAGGTCTGCGGGGTATAGTCACAAAACCATAAATCTCGAAATGGGCCGACCAGTTCTTGAGGCGGCCCTTACGCGTATGGTTGAAGCTGTTGCTGATGCAAAGCGAAATGGGGTAAATGTTATTACCCTGATTCACGGTTATGGTTCCAGTGGAAAAGGTGGAGTTATTCGTACCGAGTGTCGGAAATCCCTCGATTTTATGAAAACTAAAGGTCAAATCAACGACTTTATTTTTGGAGAAGACTTTAGTAAACGCGCTGCTCCAATGAAAAATCTGTTACGCAGATACCCAGATCTCAGCTCCCATCAACACATAAACAGGGAGAACAAAGGTATTACCCTGGTAATACTTACGTGAATAGTTTGATTAATGAGTCCGTGTTATTTTTTACTTGCCGGTCTCTGGTTAAATAAGAGTGACAATTGAGTTGTTAATAATATTGATTGCCTGCAATAGTTCGCAATGCTGAGCAATTACTTAATCTTAATATGGAGTTTTTCATGAAAAAATATCTTGTATCTTCAGTTCTCGGGTTGTGTCTAACTGTTCCTGCTATGTCTCAATCTACAGAGCTTACTACTTTTGAAGATAAACTCAGCTACAGCATGGGATTTGAGGTTGGAACCTACTTTAAAGGTGCGGGTGATGAAATCAAAAAAGATCTTCTTGTTACCGGTATTCAGGCTGCATACGATGGTGAAACGCCTCTTATGACCCCAGAGGAAATGCTTGCTGTAAAGAAAGAATATGCCGAAAAAATGCAGGCAAAGCAGATGGCACAACTTGAAGAAATGAAGGCCAAAAACCTCGCTGCCGGTGTTGCGTTCCTGGAAGAAAACAAGAAAAAAGAAACTGTTAAGGTAACCGAAAGTGGCCTGCAGTATGAGGTCATCAAAGAAGGTACTGGTGATAAGGCAAAGGCTGAAGATACTGTAAAAGTTGAATATAAAGGAACTCTGATTGATGGGACCGAGTTCGACAGTACTGCCCAACACGGAGAGCCTGCAGAATTTATGGTAGGTCAGGTTATTAAAGGTTGGTCGGAGGCACTCCAGATGATGAGTCCTGGTACAAAGCTTCGTCTTGCTATCCCTGCTGAGCTTGCATACGGTGAGCAGGGTGCAGCACCAAAAATTCAGCCAAACTCTGTTCTCGTTTTTGACGTGGAGTTACTTGAGATTGTGAAGGCAGAAAAAGAGTAAGAGATTCTATATAAAAGAAAAAGGCCCGGCTGGATTAAATTCCAGCCGGGCCTTTTTTTTGTTTTTTTAAGCTAGTACCATCCCTTGGTAGTGAAGAGGATGGGCATAGCCCCCATGAGATGTCAGCGATCATTTTTAATCAGTAGAAATACACCTGTTATGGAGAACACAACATGAATACTGCAGGCTGCGATGATGGGAGAGATGTAGCCCGCAATTGATAGTGATTGTAATGCTCCCCATATACCCCAGGCAACAAAGGCAAGACCACAACTCACCGGTATTGCGACAGAAAGATCCCGTCCCCATTTACGATATGAGTAGAGTAGAATAGGTAAGCCTAACAGCAAGAGCGGAATGCCAAGTAGAATATAGGATATTCTACCAAGAAACACTGTCCAGGCAGAGCGAACTTCATGGTCTACGTCAGAGCGTTCAATTTCCTGGTACAGCCCTGACAGGGACAGTTCAGCTGTTTTATTCGCAGGTACAAGAAAGTCCTGCGGATGTTCTGGCAGTCTTACCCTTATCTCTTTAAAATTAGTTATCTTGTATTCATCACCGTCGCCATGATCCTGGATTTGCCCCGTGTAAAGGACCCAGTTGTTCTGGTTATCATCCCAATTTGCCCATTTGGCGGTGGTGAGGGTTTTAATATTGTAGTTTTCATCCCACTCTGAAAAAGAGAAGTATTCGAAACTGGTACGTGAGGTGTCTGGCCAGTTAAAGGAGTAGAAGCCGTCTTTACCTTTATAGTAGTAACGATCATCTCTTTTAATACCCAGCATCACCTTACCTTTGAGCTGTTCAAACCAGAGGTTGTTGGTACGTGCAATAGTAACAGGGAGAACGAGTTCAGCAGCAAGAACAAAGAGTATGGTGAAAAAAACTGATCCGGCAAGAAGAGGCCTGATAATGAGTCGCAATGGAATGCCGCCTGCTTTTAGTGCTGTCAGTTCATTTGTATGGTTGAGTATGCCCAGGCTTATTACACCGGAAAGGAGAATAAAGACCGGACCCAGCTGATCAACAATAGCCGGTATCGTGAGGATGAAATACTCAAGAGCCATGGCCAGGGACTTGCCACCATTTCTAAAGTCGTCATATTTTTCAAAGAAATCGACCAATAAATATATAGAGACAAAACCGGCGTTTACAGTGAAAAAATATATAAAAAATTGTTTGAGAAGATATCGATTAAGCAGATTCACACAGTACCTTTAAGAACGAAAATACGATTACAGAGATAGAAACCAAGAATGACCATTGATAAACCGAGGATATTACTCACGAGTATATAAGAGAGTGCCTGGAGCGGTTCACCCGCTTTTAAAAACTGTACACTTTCTCTCGCGAAGGTGGAAAAAGTGGTAAATCCACCTAAAAAACCGGTAAAGAGAAATAACCTGAATTCATGGGATATATGTACCCGATCAAAATAACACCAAAAAATTCCTATGAGTAGACAGCCTAGAAGATTGGCTGAAAGGGTTCCCATGGGGAAATTGACAGGTAAAAGTTTTTCTACCCCAATACTTACACCATATCTTGTTAATGCACCGAGTCCGCCACCAATGGCAATTCCTAATAATACTCCCATTTTATCTCTTTTTTACCCGTAGTGTATACAATAAAATATTTAATATGACAGTGTGTCGATACTGGTAGATGGATTCTACATCCAAAAAAATGGAACATAAAATATGTTATACTTGTGCAAGTAGTAGAATGTCTAAAGTAGGTAACATGTTACGCTTGCAGGCGTCAAGAATACCTTTTGCAATGGTTAGTACCTTATAAATTCAAATTTTGCTTTTAGTGAATTTAATGAAGGTACTTATACCGGCGTGCTTTTAGACTACTGGGGCTAGTGCCTATTCATTCAGGTATTGTTTTTTATTAATGTTGTGGAGGTGCTTCCAAGGGCTTACACTTCGTTTCAAGGGACGGATATTTACAATCTCTTGCAATTATTTTTGACGGTATGGTATAGTCCAAACTTCGCTTAGACGACTTGTCTTCTTGGAAGTTCATGTTATTGTAGGCGTTTGGCACTATTTAACTGCTCTGCTTCCCGTCTTTTGGTTTGTATGCAGAGCTTCTTTTTACTGGAGGTGGCTGGCTTTTAGGTTGTAACGCTGTCTGCTGAATCTATACTATTTTAATAGATGATGTAGGCTTTGATTGCAGCAATGGACAGGTTTTTTTTATTTGATGGCTTTATTATCAGGTCATAATCTGTTTTGTTGTACTAGAGGTCACTGTTACCGTATATGGCGCAGAAACGAAAAAAAAGTAGTACGACTAATTGTAAACAGAGTTATAAAAATACAGCTCAGGATCGTTTACAGGCATTTTGGCAAGTTTTTGAAAAAGATGATGAAGTACTTGTCATTATAAATGCTGATCCTGATGCCCTGGCCACAGCACTTGCTGTAAAACGTTTACTGCGTTACCGAGTAAAAAGTGTCACCATAACCCACCCAAATGAAATCAGACGCCTTAACAACCAGGAGATGGTTCAAAGATTACGCATTCCACTGCTGCGTCTCAAAGATGTGAAGGTGGATGACTACAATAAAAAGGTTATGGTTGATTCCCAACCAGACCACCTTCCTTGTTTTGAAAAAATTAAGTTTCATGCCATCATAGACCATCACCCGGTCAGTGGCGATTGGGACGCAGAATTTATAGATATCCGCCCAGAGTATGGTGCCACGTCTTCAATGGCTGTTGAGTACCTTCGCGCAGCAGGGATGAAACCATCAGTGGCTCTTGCCACCGCTCTGTTCTATGGAATAAAGGTGGATACCCAGGACTTTGAACAGAAATCAGTTTTAGCTGATGGTAAGTCCTTTCGCTATCTCTTTAATATCGCGAACAGATCACTGGTTCGTAAATTTGAGTTGACCGATTTACGCCGTTCAGAGCTCAAATATTTTAATATTGCCCTTGCCGAGCTTAAGTACTCTAAAGGCAGATATTACAGTCATGTAGGCCGGGTTCGTAGCCCTGATGTCCTTGTAATCGTTGCTGATTTTCTTAATCATGTAGGCGAAATTGACTGGGTTTTTGTCTCTGGTATACATGGGGAAAAACTCGTCGTTATTTTTCGCAGTGATGGGTATCGCAAGAGTGCCGGCAAGCTTGCTGATAAGATTTTTGGTGCTCTTGGTTCCGCTGGTGGCCATAAAGGTGCGGCGCGTGCAGAAGTGCCACTTAAAAATCTGAATTTAGGGGATAAAGAGTTCACCTCGGATACCTTAAAACGATTGATTATGCGACACATCTAGGCCCAACTGCTTCCTGCAGTACGTGTTAATAATTTTTTTTCCTCCTTATGGAGTGGTAGGGTTGCGAATTAGACCTAATTATTTTACCATATCAATTGGAAAATAATTCGGGCAGGAATAGAGGTGAATTACTGAAATTCTTACCTATTTGTTCGCGAGTTCTCCCCCGTTAGGAGGTAGTTTCATGTTGAAACCAACTACACTGGCTATGATCTTAGCCGGAAGTAGGGTCAATGATCTAAATGTCCTGACCTCAAATCGCCCTAAGTCTGCAGTACCCTTTGGTGGTCTGGGTCGTGTTATAGATTTTCCTCTCAGTAATCTTCTTAATTCCGGTATCGAACAGATTGCTCTGCTCAGTCAATATCGGAGTTATTCACTTATCAACCATATAGGTACTGGCGCTGCCTGGGATATGACCGGGCGCTACCGAAAGCTATCCATTCTTCCTCCTTCACAAGGGGCTGGGGGAGGTGACTGGTACCGTGGTCCAGCCGATGCGATTTATCAAAATCTGGATTTCGTGCGTTTTCATGAGCCGGAAGAAATCCTCATTCTTTCCGGTGATCATGTCTATAATATGGACTACCAGGATATGATCGATTACCACACCAAAGTTGATGCTGATCTGACAATTGCATTTACCCGTGTCCCTCAGACAGATGCCCACAGGTTTGGTTTAGGAGAATTTGAAGAGGGGGCAGACAGCCGGGGAGGCAGGTTATCCAGATACTGGGAAAAACCTGCAAATCCAGAGTCTAATTGGGCCTCAATGACGATTCTTTGTTTTAAGCCCGAAGTTCTTTACCAGGCTCTTGAGGAGAATCATAAAACGGATTCGTATCATTTTGGTGTGGACATCATCCCATCCCTTCTACAGCAGAATTTAAATGTGTATGGTTACAAGTTTTGTGGTTATTGGGGATATACCAGAACCATAGAGGAATACTGGCGCTCAAGCATGGATATGCTGGGTACTGATCCCGCCATTGATCTGGAAGAGTGGAAGTTTCGAACCAACCTTGATCACCGTAATATTCGCGATAATGAGCCGGCTCTCATGGGTGAGAATGCTGTGGTTAAGAATTCTCTAATCTATAACGGCTGTAAGGTTGGTGGGACTGTTAAAAATTCCATTCTGTTTCCAGGTGTCCATGTTAAAAAAGGAGCTGTTGTCGAGAATTCAATACTCTTTTATAACAACATTGTTGGAAAGAATTGTCGAATTAATAAGGTTGTCTCTGACGTTAACAATAGCTTCGGTGAGAATGTTAAGATAGGTGCTTTAGCTTGTGACGAGCATACGCCTATCACTGTTGTTGGTATGGGCAATAGCATACCGGCAGGTACAGAAATTGGCGACGGAGTTACCATCCACCCGCACAGAAAAGGTAGTTGGCCTACACATATCCAATCAGGTGAGGAGTTAGAATGAAACGTGCAAAAGAAGCCCTGGTTCTTATTCTTGCCGGAGGTGTTGGCAGCCGCCTGAATATTCTTGTGCAAAAACGGGCAAAACCCGCTGTACCCTTTGCAGGAATCTACCGTATCATCGATTTTAGCCTTAGTAATGTGATGAATTCCGGGCTGTATAATGTGGGTATCCTTACCCAGTATAAACCCCTTTCTCTTATGGATCACCTGGGTAATGGTGATGCCTGGGATTTTTCAGGAAGAAGTCGGGGCATTACTATTTTACCACCAAGGACTGGAGAGAGTGAATCGGATTGGTATAAGGGAACTGCCGATGCTGTACGACGTAACATCGATTTTCTCGAATCGAATCCTTCAGAGGAGGTTGTGATTCTTTCAGGCGATCATATCTATCATATGGATTTTGATGCCATGATAGAGTACCACAGATCCAAAAGTGCCGATGTCACCGTAGGTATGATGGTGGTCCCTAAAAGTGAGATTCACCAGTTTGGTGCAGGCATTGTTGATAAAAATGATCGCATCATAGATTGGGAGGAAAAGCCTGAAGTTCCAAGGACTAACCTTGCCTCCATGGGAATCTACGTTTTTGACTATGCATACCTGCTCGATAGTTTGAAACGTGATAAAGCTGAAGTTGATTTTGGCATGCATATTCTCCCCAGGGCAATTGCTGAAGACAATGTCTTTGCCTATCCATTCTATGGCTATTGGCGCGACGTTGGGACGATCCAGGCATATTGGGAGGCCAATATGGATGTCCTTAAAAAAGGGAGCGGCATCTCACCTCAGAACTGGCAGATACGGACAAACGTTGAAGGTGGCACCCGTATTTCAGACAGAGCTCCCGCACGTTTTAGTGACACATGTTCTCTGGACAACTGTCTTGTTTCTGCAGGGAGCAGGATTGATGGAGCTGTTTCAAATTCAGTTCTTGCCTCCGGAGTCATTGTCGAAGAGGGTGCTACAGTAAATAATTCCATAATATTTGATGATTGCATCATTAAAAAAGGCGCCACCGTAGATCTCGCCATCTTAGATAAACGGGTTATTATTGGTGAAAATGCAGTAATCGGCTATGGAGATAACCACAAGACTGTAAACCGCCTTAAACCAAGCCACCTCTATACAGGGATCACCCTCATTGGTAAGGGCTCTACGATCCCGGCTGGTTATAAAGTGGGTAGGAATTGTGTCGTTGATGGTAGTGTAACTGAAACCGCCTTTCGCCAGGATTCGCTCAACGATGGCGAAACCCTTTTTCCGGATGGTGAGGTTAAATAGTTTCTGAACAAAAAACTTGATAGCTAATTCAAGATTAAGAGAAGTGTAAAGCAGCTTTGGTTTCAGGTCAATTCAGGTGGTACTTATCTCAGTTTGCTTTTGTAATTATCGGGCTGAGAAACCAAGGCAGCGCTTATTTCTCATCAGCTTAGACGGCGATAGGTTCAACGTTTTTGATAATGGATTATAGCTTGCTATACCCATTGGCTAAATACTGAAGAAACTACCGTCGTATAGGCTGATCTTTGGTGAGCATTTTGTCTAGCCACACGTGAGGTTCGTTGTACATTAACAGTTTATAGTTAGTCAGCTTTTCCAAATTTTGACAAAATGCTCATGAGAGATAAGAACTCAGTGACCTCCACCCACCGTCACTTCCCTCACCGTCAATATCAAAAGTTTCAAATCCAACCCCAACGACCAATTGTCAATATACTCCATATCCATGCTCATCCACTGCTCAAAAGAGATGTCGTTTCTCCCACTCACCTGCCAGATGCAGGTTAACCCAGGCTTCATTGAAAGACGCCTGCGCTGCCAGAGTTTATAGTCTTCAACCTCGGCAGGGATTGGTGGGCGAGGCCCAACAAGACTCATCTCACCCTTAAGTACATTGAACAATTGTGGTAACTCATCCAGGCTGGTTTTACGTAATATTCGTCCAATCCAGGTGATACGGGGGTCATGTTTCATTTTAAAAACTGGTCCATCCATTTCATTTTCTTCTGCGAGCTGCTCACGTAATGCTTCCGCATTAACAACCATGGTACGAAACTTATGGACCTTAAACCGTCTGCCATTTAAACCAGATCGTTCCTGGGAGAAGAAGATCGGCCCTTTTGAAGACATCTTAATCAACAGGGCGATACAAAGAAACACAGGTGCAAGCAGGGTAATACCTATAAAAGCACCAGCATAATCAATACAACTCTTAAAAAGCAGTGCGTTCGAGTTTTTTGGTACAGAGGTGAGTGCAAGGGTTGGAATATCAAGAAACTCTTCAATATTGATCTTTGCAGTTTGTGGGTAATATTTAATTTTATGAATCTGAAAGTCGGGTAGCACTCTAACGTTTTTACCCATCTCCTCAGCGTAGTAAATAAACTTGTGTACATCTTCTATTTTCTTAAGCGGCACACCAAAAACAACCTCATCAACGGCTTCTTCTTCAAGAATAGTTTTAAAATCATCCATTACGCCGATTATCTTAACTGGCCCATGGATTCTATCTCCAATCAAGTCTCTTTGGTCATTCGTTTCAACGCAACCAATAATTCGATATCCAGAATCTTTTCTCTTCCTCACTTCTTTGATAAAGGCCAAAGCTCGTTGTCTTGAGCCAACCATTAATATTGATCGTGTGTTGTAATTGCGAGAACGGGCTTTGGCCAGTGTTCGATAAAGAAAAATCTTAAAGATTGAAAGCCCAATCAAGGAATAACAGCAAAATATGGTAATGAAAAGACGGCTAATAGAATCGAGATGCATCATATAGTTGAGAAAAACTATACCCGCAGTGCCTGTAATAGTTGCCTTAATAACCTTAGAAATAACCTGGCGAAGTGTCTGGCGTCTATATTGGTAGTAGCCACCGATTAAGCGTAAACTGATATGGAAGGAGACCAGAGCCAGGACTAAAATGAAATTATAGTCGTGTTCAATCGATAAACCACTCAAATGACTGGGGAGGTTAGTTTTTGTGATATAAGCAAGATAAAACGATAACGCGACAATACATAAATCGATACACTGGTGCATTGCCAAGAGCAATCCACTTTGTTTTCTTAACATCTTCTCTTCTCTCTCCTGAACTAAAGTACCACACTGTGGTATGCTGATATGCTGTGTTGGGATAACTAAACGAAACAACCTACCTTAATATTGTGTAATTGTAATTAGGTAAAAATACCTATTTGTACGGATATGTTTTGTATGAGACTGAAATCCTTAATGATATAAGATGAAAGAACTTTGAAATATGTATGAAAAGTATTAAAAATTCGTCCATTTTTAAAACTGGGTATTTATACCTATTTACAATTCTGCTCTTTCCAAATATCCTAGCTCCCTTTTAGCAAATATTTTATTTTCAATGTTAGAGTTCATATTATGAAGATCAAAAAAGCAGTATTTCCTGTAGCAGGCCTGGGGACGCGATTTTTGCCAGCAACCAAGGCTATGCCCAAAGAGATGTTACCGGTTGTAGATAAGCCCATTATTCAATACGCAGTAGAAGAAGCGCTTGCCTCAGGAATAGAGCAGATCATATTTGTCACAGGTAGTGGTAAAACAGCGCTTGAAAACCATTTTGACTGCCAATACGAGCTTGAAGATACTTTGCGTAAACGTGGAAAGGACGATCTTCTTAAAACTGTCGAATCCCTTGTGCCAACCTCTGGCACCATTATTTACACACGCCAAAGTGAGCCACTGGGCCTGGGCCATGCTATCTGGTGCGCAAGAGACATCGTAGGTGACGAACCTTTTGCCGTTCTCCTGGCAGATGATCTTATTCAAAGTGATGTACCTGTTCTTCACCAGATGATCAAAGAATTTGACCGTGTACGAGCCTCCATAGTTGCAGCGGTTGAAGTTCCGAAAGAAGCAACTGGAAGGTACGGAATTTTAGACTCCGAGCCAGCCTTTAATGGCACTGTACGTATTAAATCAATGGTGGAAAAACCAGATCCAAAAGACGCCCCCTCTAATCTTGCAGCCATTGGCAGATATATATTCACTCCGAGAATTTTTGATTTTCTTGGCAAGCAGAAGCGCGGGGCAGGTAATGAGATCCAGCTTACTGACTCCATGGTCAGCCTCATGGCTGAACAACCAATCTTTGGCTACAAGTTTAAAGGCACCCGGTTTGACTGTGGCGATAAGGCAGGGTTTCAGATGGCAAATCTTGCTTTTGCTTTGGAGCATCCGGAAATTAAAGAAAGCCTAAAAAAATACATAAAGTGTCTGTCTGAGAGTAACAGTTAAAATAAATGCAATTGAAATGGCCGCTTATTTTATGACAAGTATACATATTGGAGCACAAAATGCACTCAGTTATCAGACTGACAAATGTCAAAAGATTCGTATCCATCTACGTTTTTGCCTTTTGTTTTCTTTTTTGTCATGAATTAAGTTTAGCTCTCGAAATAGAAAGTGACTTGGACACAGTTGGACAAACGAGAGAAATTAAGGTTTATGGTGATTACTTACTTGTGGCCGATGGATATAACGGGTTGCTAGTAGTTGATGTTTCAACTCCATCTTCACCTACTGAATTGGCAAGAGTTGATGTTCACGGGAGTGTTTATTCTCTTGATATATACAATGACTATGCATTTCTTGCTGCACGTGAGGGGGGGATAGTCGTTGTTGACTTGATTAATATTAAAGACCCTCAGGTGATAGTTACATTACCAACGATGGACAAGGCAACTGATATAGTAATTTATGATACTTATGCTGTAGTCGCCGACAGGTTAGGAGGGGTTTTAGTTTATGATATATCAATACCAGCGTCACCAGTGTTATTAAGCCAATTTGATGATTTAGTAGCCGCAACTGGGGTGTATGTTGAAAATGACTATGTCTTTGTTAATGATTACTGGTATGCATTTTTGGCCATAGATCTTCAAGAGCCTAGTACTCCAGTACTTGTGGACGAACTACAGCTCGAATTTAAGCCAAGGGATCTGAAGGTGGACGGAGATACTGCCTTTGTTGTTGGCGATGGTGTAGGGTTACACACGATCGATGTAACTGACCCAGCAAATATGGAAATTAGTGGTGTTGCATTAACTGCAGAAGAAGATGGATTTCCACAATACTCAGTCTATGTGAGAGCTGGTTATGCTTTTATGGGTGTAGATAAAAAAGGGGTACAAGTAGTTGATATATCTGATACGACATCGCCAAAAGTTATTGATAATGTTTTTTTGCCCAAATCAATATGTGGTATAACTGGTGATGCCAAATTCCTTTATACAGGTGGCATGCTAGAGGGGGTAAATGTTATTGAAGCCGAGCAATATTTAGAAAGTCTATATGTTGTGTCAACTCTTGAAACAGCTGGTCAGGCGAGAGATCTCGAAATAGTCGGTGGTCATTTACTTGTTGCAGATGGATATGGCGGAATGTTGGTTGTTGATATAACAATCCCTGAGTCACCTCTAGAGGTTGCGAAGCTTCCAGTTCCTGGCAGTGTTTATGCTGTTGATGTAAAAAATGATTATGCATATCTTGCAGCTAGAGAGGGTGGGGTAGTTGTTGTTGATCTTTCTGATATTTTAGCGCCACAAATAGTTGCAACAGTACCAACTATTGATCGGGCAACTGACGTCTTTGTTTACAACAATTACCTTATGGTTGCTGATAGATGTGGTGGTTTACTAATTTTCGACATAATCACAACACCAGAGCTTCCCAGTTTGATAGGACAATTTGATGCACTTGTTGCTGCTACTGGTGTCTTTGTGAGGGATGGATATGCTTTCGTTAATGACTATTGGTATGCATTGTTAGCTATAGATATAGTAGATCCTACGCTACCTGTTCTTGCCAGTGAATTATTTTTAGATTTTAAACCACGTGACCTGGTAGTTGAAGAAGATACTGCATTCGTTGTTGGTGACGGACGTGGGCTCCATACAGTCGACATCACAGACCCGAACAATATGCAAATTATCGGTGTTGTTGCGCCCCTAGAGGGGGAGGGTGCATCCCAAAGGTCAATTTTTGCCTCCGGCAATTACGCATTTATGGGGGTAGATGGGAAAGGTGTTCAGGTTCTTGATATATCGGATAAATTTTCACCTGTTGTTGTAGGGTCAGTTAGCTTGCCAAAAGAAATATGGGGGATAACTGCTAATGATAGTTTTGTGTTTTCTGGAGGTCTGCTGGATGGGGTCAATATTGTTAGCAGGGGAGAATTTTCGGAAATAAAATGTGATAATACGATTTCTGACTTTGGTGGAAATATTCAAAGTATAAGTAACTTTGATACGCCAGGCCAAGCTCGAGGCGTAGTTAAAGCAGGAAAAACAATTTTTGTTGCCGATGGAACACATGGTCTACTTGTCCTAGAAGTACAAACTGATGGGTCAATGGTAAAAATAGGATCGTATCCATTGACAAATGGTGGACGGGCGCGGTCACTCCACCTAGTGGAAGATATTTTATATGTTGCGTGTAGAGCAGAAGGTTTATTTGTGTTCAATGTAGAGAGTCCTGATAATCCAATTTTAATTGATAGCTTCGATACAAATGACATGGCTACATTTATCACCGTCGATGATAACATATTATATCTAAGTGATAGGAGAAGTTTGTTGCTTTTTGATATCAGTGATCCAATGGCACCTGTTTTGTTAAGCGAACTTGTTGCTCCAACTGAATTTGAGCATGTTGTCGTCGAAAATGGTATTGCCTATATAGCCGGTTATTATAGTGGACTAGTTATAGTTGATGTGATAAACCCAGAGCTACCAGTTATTCTAAGCCAAACTCAGGTCGGTTATCCACTTTGGGCGGTAGAAAAGCAAGGGGACTATTTATATGCTGGTGGCGAACAAAGTGGATTACTAGTTTTAGAATTACAGGATTTAGCTTCTCCTACCATAATTGCTCATTTAGACCTACCAGATTTGGCTGATCCAAAACCGGCAGATCAACCTCCTTATCATATGTTTAGTCTTAATCAAAAACTTTTTATTGCAGATGGTTACAGTGGAATTTTAATGGTTGATATAAAAAATCCATTTTCTCCGTTTATTGATTCAACCTTACCTTCTATCGGACATACTTGGGATTTTTTTATCGATAATTCTACATTAGTTATTGGGGATTATAGAGGGGGAGTGCAATTAGCAGATTTTGGATTAACTCTAGATATGGACGGTGATAGTTATCCTAACTTTATTGATAATTACCCATATAGCGCTCATTGCTACTAATCTAATTTACTGAATTAGTATTTTTGATCATCATCATGCTGAAGACTAAATCAATAACTAATTATATCTTCACAGTAGGGAGTCAAGGTGTAAATCGACTGTTGGGTATGGTTGCATCCATATTGGTGGCAAGAATATTGTCCCCTGAAAATTTTGGGATTTTTTCAATATTTTTGACAGTCTTTTTGCTAGTTTTGCAAGCGCAAGGTGGCTGTAATATTGCTTATGTAAGGTTCACAAGGCTAAACCAAGGTAAATGTAGGGTGTCATATTTAAAGACCTCTAGTGTCATTAATTTATTTTTTGTCGCTTTTGTAATTGTTATAGCAGTCCCGTTTTCATTTTTACTAGGGATGGTTATCAATTATCCGTCGGTACTATTGTTGTATTTTGGATTTGTTGCAGGGGCTCTCTTAGCTATGTTTAATTTATGGCAGGGTTACTTCCAAGAGCAGGAAAAATATTTTAATCTGGGACTTATCGTTCCAGTGTTTAATCTTATCATTGTGATTGCACTGTTAGTTGTGTATTTCACTTTTAGTAATGTGAATTACTCAATCGTTATAGCAACTTACTTTGGAATATCGTGTGTCGTCGCTACCGTAAGTTTGCTAGTGTTGTGGAAAAAAACAAAAGAAGTGATAGGGCAAAATGATTCACTGCATGAAATGTCAAGAATGGTTGTTAAAAACATTGGAGTGACACTTTTATTTTTTTTATTTAGGTCCTTAGATTTGTTTTTTTTGAAATTCTTTACCTCCTTTGAAGCAGTAGGAGTGTATTCTGCAGCGCTACGTACTTCGATGTTATTAAGTATTTTAGTGTCATCCTTACCGACTATTTTACTACCTAAGGCAATAGACGCAACAAAGTCAAAAAAATTGCTTTTTATATTTATTCGTAAGTCATACAGTTTAGTTTCATTGATTGTTTTAGTTTTTATTGTATTTATATATTTCTCATCAGATATTCTTACTTTTTTATACGGGGGTGACTATATAAATGCGGCATATACTCTTAAGATACTTGTGGTCAGTTGGTGTGCTACAGCACTTTATATTCCAATTATGCAGCTGATGTATGCATTTAACAGGGTTGGCTTACGATTCATTTTAGAGGTTATACGGTTGTTAATCTGTGTTGTGCTTTTTGTCTTTCTAATTCCAAAGTTTGGAGGTGTTGGAGCCGCTTGGGCTCTAGTTTTCTCTACTTCTGTCATACTGGTAGTTGGTGCATGTGTGGTAATTTATATTTCTTTATTTACAAATAATTTAAGTCAACCGCCATGTAATCAATAGTGATGAATAGAGAAATTATTAGCTTGCTGGTAATCTAAGTCTACTCTAGTAGCTCCAAGGTGATAATCAAAAAGTGGTGTTGGAATAGATAGTTAAAATAATTTTTTAAACTAGGTTTATACAATGTTAAAAGTATTAATTGCAGAGCAGGTCCCTAGCAGCAATAAAGGTGAAGCAACTTTGATGTATGGGATATGTCAAACAATACAAGCATACAGCCAAGATACAGTCCAGTTTTACCTGTGTTCGTCTGACAGAGAGGCAGATCAAGCTGCATATCAAGATAATGTTGAGGTGATTGATTCACCAGGACTGATTCCAGTAGAGTATGGTATAACTAAGTCAAAAAAAATATTTATGATTATATGGTCTGCTTTTTTACATATGCTTTTTTTGTGTACCCATAAAGTTGTAGGAAATTTATCTTTTAAGTTTTTTAAGAGTCCATTATGGCGAAAATATATCGAGTGCGATGTTATTTTGATAGGACATGATAATAGTTTTTCAAAATACCATCTGTTTCTGATTTTTTATGGCATTATTTTGCAAAAACCTATTGCGGTTTATGGTACGACAATTATGCCTAAAGTTTTAAGTCCTGGAGTGTTCCGAAAATTAGGTTCTTTATTGTTGAATAAAGTATCACTCATAACAACTAGGGAAAGGTTGACTTATGATTTTTTAAAGAGTATTGGCGTGAAAGATGTACCATTATTTTGTACGGCGGATAAAGCCTTTCTATTAGATCCTATCCTTCTTGATAAAGGCTCAACACTAGGAAAGAAAATATTTACGAATGCAAATGAAAAACCCATTTTTGGTGTGATGTTGGTTAAAGGTTCAAATGTGTTTAAAGCGGCATTTGGCGACAAATGTCATAATGATGAAGAGAGGTACAGAAAACACATTAAGGTATTAGCTACGACTTTGGATGAATTATGTCATAGATTAAATTGTTGTATTGTTTTCGTGCCTCACTCAATTGGCCCCGAATCAGAGGCCGATGATCGAAACGTACACCGAGATGTCGCAAAAAAAATGGTAAATCAAAATTGTATTACATTGTTAGAAGGGGATTATGATGCCAAAACTCTTAAGGGAGTGATGGGTGAGTTTGATTTTACAATTAGTGAAAGAACGCATGGTGGGATTGCAAGTGCTACTATGCATGTCCCTACCTTATGGATTTCACACCCAGGTGACATCAGGACATATGGTATTGTAGGGAATACTTTAGAAATGCGCGATTGTTTATACGACATAACTCATTTAGATAGTACTACTTTGACTCAAAAGATTATTGATTTGTGGGATAATCGAGAAGAGATTGTAGGAAGGCTTAGTGAAAATACTCAAAAAGCAAAAGAACTGGCCATGAAAAATGGATACTATTTTAATAGATTTTGCAAGGGCAAAAAAAACAGATGATTTTTGCATTCGGTTTGACGTATGTGTGATTTAGGAGATAGGGAAAGTAAGTTAGCCAAGTGCCTAAGATTCAGTAATTCTAGTTACATTTACTTAGCTTCTATTATATTGCTAATTGGGTTTATTTCCACTTCTGGTGCAGTCAATTTTAATAGTGTTGATGTAAGCTCTGCTGGAAGTGGGTTGAATGATCGTAAAGTCAGAGTAATTACTGTTTTAGCCTCATCATATATATCGTTCTTGAGTCTTTGTTTTTCTGGGAAGCTAGGAGAAATATTCAGAGGAAAGCTAGGGCTACTTTTTTGTTTTTTCTGTATGACTTTAGTTTCAATAATATATTCGTATTATTGGCAAATGACTGCTTTTAAATGTTATGAATTGTTGGCTGTTATATTTCTTGCGGCTACCTTATATATCGGGGTAAATCCTGTAACGGGAGCCAGAAATTTCCTTTATTTTGTTTTTGGTACCTATACAGTGATTGCTGTATGGATCTGGATACAATTTGCAATATTTGGTGTGGAAAGCCAACGGCAGCTAGCGCATGCAACACCATTCTTTAATTTCATGCTAACTTCAAGATATCCACTTATGGTTGGAAATGCCGTTGGTTTTCTTGGTGCATTAGTCTGTCTATTTGGTCTATACCTATATGATGTTTTAAAATTACAGCGCTATGGGAACTCATTGTCATTATGCATTGTATCGGTAGGTGCACTTACAACTATTTTTAGTTACACCAGAAGTGCATTAATCTTTTTGTTGTTGTCGATCTGTCTTTATCAATATTTATGTCAAAAAAATAAGTTTTTTATATATTGTTGTTTAGCTACTATTTTGACCCTGATTTTTCAACCTACGATATTTCACGATATTCTTCTTCACTTGCAGCGTGGTGATAGCTTAGCAAGCTTAACGTCAATGAGTGGAAGGACCGATCTTTGGGGGGATATTCTAAATGTTAGGTTTTCTGATTTGTTACTTGGACGAGGATATGCTACCGGGTCATTATATAAGGACTATGCATTAACCGGTTCAGTTCTTAAAACATCGAACGTGCATAACACGCTATTAGAATTGATTAGTTTTGTTGGGTTAATTGGTGTGTTAATATGGATTGGTTTGATAGGAACCATGTTCTACTCGATTCTTTCGTTTTATAAAGTTGGAAGTTCTCTTGTTAGAAAACCAAAATGTTTTCTGCACAATTTTGTGTTTGCGGTTTTATTCCTCTCATTTTGCCGCTCAATGATGAATGTGACGTTTGCTCGTCTAGATTTGTTTATGTTCCTCTTTGTTTCAATAATTCTTTATTGTGACAACATTAATCCCAATCTTAAATCAGAACAATAATGAGATGTTAATAGTCACTGATCTTCTAAAAGATCCTATCGATGAAGGTGCGAAAGTAACCGCTTACAATTTAGTTGAAGCTATCAATCGCCTAAGATGTTGTGAAGTTATATCTTTGTGTGGAAAACACGATATTGATCTGATCAATCGTCACTATAATACTAATAAATTGTTCTTGAATTTTTATTTATTACGTTACCTCAATAAGGCACCTCATACTAATATATTGTATATTCCAGAAGCGTCGTTGACGACATTTACCTTGCTTCGTACAATGATTCTTCGAATATTTACATCAAAGGAAATATTTGTTCTTGCTTTACAACCTAGAAAATATGGTTTTTTTGCGCGTAATCTTTGTAAAATATTTACACCTAAATGCACTTTTACTCCATTAAGTAAAAATTCACTCTACTTGAGTTCATTTGGGATAAGAAATAAAATACTTCCTCTTGGCGTTGACATTACAAAGTTTTATGAATTTTCAGATAAAAGAAAACAAACAATTAGAAGTCTATTTAATATATCGATGGAGAAAATAGTCTTGCTCCATGTTGGCCATATTCAAGATTCAAGGAATTTGGATTGGTTTGTTTCTATAAAAAATGAACAGCCGGATCTTGAGATAATTGTTGTTGGTAGTACTTACAATAAAGATGATGAACATGTTTTGGAGAAGTTAGATAGTGTGGGAGTGAAAGTAATTAAAGAGTACATTTCTAATATTGCTGAACTCTATAATTTGGCAGATTATTATGTGTTCCCTGTCATGCGCAGTGATGGAGCTATTGGGACTCCTCTTTCTGTTATTGAAGCTATGTCATGTAATTTACCAATTATTACCACACAATTCGGTAGTCTCCCTGATACATTTGAGGAGGATGATTGGTTCCATTATACGGATTCGCCTTTGAAAATAATAAAAATATTGGAAAAGATACCATCTGGCAAATGTAATAACAGAGAAAAAGTCATTTCACATTCATGGCCGCACATCGCAAAACAGCTTTTGGGGTACATAGAAGATTGAAAATGTTTAAATGTGTAAGTTTGGCCAATCGAGTTAAAACATCTAAAACTTTTTCTTATACTTTATTTACGGTCAGTTTGGGTCCGTAATCTTTATGGGAAGGAAATAGAGAGGTATTTGGTGACATACTTCTGGTTCCATCGGGACATCATACTTGGCCTGCCGTAATTGAGAAGAAGCAAGAAATCTTTTTTTAAAAGTTGTTTGATGTCCACAAAAATATTTTTGCAGGGACTCATTTAACATCGTTGCAGATATTAAGCCGTTGGGCGATTAGACCAACGGCATTGTTTTCTATCTGACCAATATTGCGTAAATAGATCCTGGCTATAATTTGCAAAGTTACGCTTCAATGCCCACCGGGTTAATAGTTACCAGGTCTAAGTGGTACGTAGTGGATAGATTAAACTGGTCATTGGGATGTTAAATGATCATCACAGTTATTACTTACTCTAGTTGATATGTTAATTATTTACCTCTCAGGAATAGATGGATGTGGGAAAACGACTCAAGCCAAACTTCTTGCTGAAGCATTGGCTAGCAAAGGTTTGAATGTCGAATATATGTGGTTTAGGTGGGAGCCCTCACTAAGAAAACAAATAGAGGTGTTTAGATCATTATACACCAAAAGACCCAAAAATAGTGTTACCTCAGGGCTTGTAGAAAATGAGAATGCGGAACAGGGTGCATGGCTTAATTTAAAAAGGAAAATTCTCGGCAATTCTATTATCAAAGGACTTTGGTTGTTTTACTCCTGCCTCGATTATTACTATGCATACTTGAAATTGTTTAGAAAGAATATGCCAGAAATTCTCATTATGGACAGGTATATACATGATTTTATCATTGATCAGTCCATAAATTTAAATATATCGGTAGATCAGAATGAAATAGTTAGTAATAATTTTTTTCTTAAAAAATTTCACTATCCTGACTTCAATATAATAATTGATCTACCGGCAGAAGAAGGGTACTTAAGGAAAAGCGACGGGACCTCTCTAAACTATCTCGAGAATCGAGAAAAATATTATAAAGCTATATCCGGAAATAACACTTTTCATTTAGATGGATTGCAGTCTATTGATAATGTAGCTTCAATAATCCGTACCTGGGTTTTTAAAAAGTTGGAGGTAAAGTCATGAACCACTCGAGAGTTGTTGTGTTAGGTGTTGATGGAATGGATTTTGATTACGTTTCCGGCATGCTTACTGATTTACCCAATATTAAAAAATTATTTAAATCAGGGGCGATTGCTCCTTTTAGATCTGTTTTTCCACCCGATTCCATTCCCTCATGGGTCACTTGTTATACTGGTAAAGATCCGTCTGAACACGGCATTTTAGAATCAGTAAATTATTTAGCCAAAGGGAATGACCGCCTTAATGTTGACACGTCATCATTTAAAGGAAAGACTTTTTGGGATAAAATCAGTGATGCCGGCAAGAGTGTCTGTGTTGTTAATCCTTTCATGGCATACCCTGTTTGGCAAGTTAATGGCACGATGGTTAATGGGCCAGTGTTTATTGATGGTAACATCGAGGTCTCAGACCCTTCTTGGACTGTGGGCATTAAAATTCCTCAAAGTTTAGGTGGTATTGTTGACTTCCCTACCAGAGACACAATGGGCGACTTTGTAGAAAAGACTTTTGCTGACACTACTGAGCAAGCGGACTTCGGGTTAGAATTGTTGAGGAAGAACAAACCTGATTTCTATTTTCAAACTTTTCTAACCATGGACAGGATCCAACATTTCCTCTGGCGATATTGTGATCCTGATGACCCTACATTTCCCGGACCTAACCCTCATCAAGATTCGATTAGGGATTTTTATATATTTATTGACAAAATAATTGGTGAATTTCTTAAAGAATTAGAGCCAGATGACAAGCTGATTGTGATTAGCGACCATGGCCATGGCATGCGATGCACTCATTGTTTCAATGTGAATGAGTTTCTTCGAAAGCACGGCTATGTGCATAGTGTTGCTGAAGGGAAAATATTTAGTAAGCAACTCATCATTGAGAAGATGAAAAATGGTGTTCTTAATTTTATGAATGCACATAATCTTGAGGATTATATCAGTAAGATCGCAAAATTTATTCCAAATGCCAACAAGATAAAAAAAGGGAAACACATAACCAAAAACACAAATAATGAGGCTTATGCTTCTGACTTTGCAGGGACAAACCCTTTTGGTGGTGTTTGCATCAATAAAAAATTAGTGGATGATTTTCACAAAACAAGAAGTGAAGTAATGGAGCTGCTCTCTTCAGCAGAAGCAAACGGTGAGCCTCTTTTTGAATGGATTGTTGAAAGGGAAGAAATGTTTGGTGGTGAATATCTTGACCGATTGCCTGATATTCTTTTTTGCTTGAAATCTAAATATGGTGTGAATTGGAATTTACACACAAAAGAAATCACCGTAAATCCAACGCATAAAAAGATAAGTGGTGGTCATAAAGAGTATGGTGTGTTTTTTTCTAATATAACAAAAGAACACTTTGAAGCTGAAAAAGAAATTAAAATGGCTAATTTCTTTTCTACTGTATTGGATATATTTGGTGTTTCTAATGAGGGTACATCCAAAAGCAAAAGTTTTTTAAGAAAGAAGCTATGAAAATCCTGCTCGCTAATAAATTTTTCTATCTCAATGGTGGATCTGAAACTGTTTTCTTTCAAGAACGCGATTATCTTTTAAAGCAGGGGCATAGTGTAATTGATTTCTCCATGCTAGATGAACAAAACCTTCCATCTTATTATTTTAATTTTTTCGTACCCAACACCAGTTACAATGACATGGAGGGTGCTGCCCAAAAACTCCGCCAAGCTGTTTCATTTATTCATTCTCCCACAGCAGTGAAAAATATTGAGGCATTAATAATTAAAGAAAGGCCGCAGATAGCGCATCTTCATAATATTTATCACCAGCTCACCCCTTCAATTATTCCTGTGCTAAAAAAACATGGTGTGAAAGTTGTGTTGACCTTGCATGACTATAAACTTGTATGCCCAAGTTATATTGCTTTAAAGGATGGTTGGTTATGTAATGCATGTGCCGGAAACAAGTTTTGGAAAGCCTTTACTACCAATTGCCAAAATTCCCGTATGCGTGGATTCCTTCTTACAGCAGAAGCCCTATACCATAGTTGGCGTAAAAGTTATGCGGGAATCGATCTCTTTTTGGCTCCTAGTCAATTTATGGCTGATTTGACTGAACAGCGTATTGGTAAAGCGAGAATGAAAGTTCTGCACAATGGTATTGATGAAAGTGTATATCAATCCTGCTACGTCGACCATGGATATGGTCTTTACCTCGGTCGTTTGTCAAAAGAAAAAGGTGTCATGACCCTTCTTAATGCGCACCAGAAAATGAAAGATCCCATGCCTTTGAAGGTTGTTGGGACGGGACCTTTGGAAGAAGAATTGCGACAAAAATATCATAGTGTTGATTTTCATGGATACCAGAGCGGTCAGGTGCTTAAGGATCTTATATCAAATTCAGCTTTTGTCATTGTTCCTTCAGAGTGGTATGAAAACTGTTCAATGGTAGTTCTTGAGGCAATGGCTTGTGGAAAACCTGTTATAGGTAGTCGAATCGGTGGTATCCCTGAACAGATTGAAGATGGGAAGTCTGGATTTTTATTTGAAATGGGTAATGGGCAGGAGCTTACTGAAAAGATGGACCGTTTGTCTCATGATAGATCACTTCGTAGTCAAATGGGTTCAGCTGCAAGAAGGAAACTCGAACAAGAGTATTCGCTTACACAACATTGCGAATCGTTAATAGCTATTTATCAAGAATTGTTGCAGTGATAAAAAATATAGTGGTAATTCCCAGAGAGAATTGATGAACGAACAAATACCGATGCCAACCGATGTGTCGATAATAACAACATATCGCTGTCAAATGCGTTGCAAGATGTGCGATATTTGGCGGTATCCCACAGATGTATCAAAAGAAATTACGCCCAAAGAACTCGAGATTTTACCAGAGTTTAAATTTGTTAATCTTACTGGGGGAGAACCATTTCAACGTGAAGATCTCGATGAGATAGTTGAGGTGATGTTTCGCAAAGCGCCTCGGATAGTTATTTCCACATCAGGCTGGCATCGTGATCGGGTTTTGAAGTTGGCAGAGAAATTCCCTAATATTGGTTTACGGGTTAGTCTTGAAGGATTAGAGGCGACAAATGATTCCTTGCGTGGGCGCACTGGAGGGTTTGAGCGTGGTTACTCTTTATTGAAAGAACTCAGTGAAATGGGGATCAAAGATATTGGGTTTGGGATGACAGTTTCAAATCTTAATCATCAGGATTTGCTCCCTCTGTATGAATTATCCCGTGAACTGAAACTTGAATTCGCCACAGCTGCTTTTCACAATTCGTTCTATTTTCACAAGGAAGATAATCTTATTAGCAATAAAGAAGAGGTGAATGCCGATTTTGATAAACTGATCAATGCACTGTTGAAAGAAAATGCACCGAAAAGTTGGTTTCGAGCCTTTTTTAATATGGGTTTGATCAACTATATCAACGGTGGGCGACGCATGTTACCGTGTGAGGCTGGTGTTGTGAATTTCTTTGTCGAACCATACGGTGAGGTGTACCCTTGTAACGGTTTAGAAGAAAATATCTGGAAACAGAGCATGGGAAATATTCGTGAAGTCGAGAGTTTCGAGGAGATTTGGTTTGGTGAAAAGGCACAACAGGTAAGAGAACGTGTTGCTAGTTGTCCCAAGAACTGCTGGATGGTTGGAACAGCCGCGCCAGTAATGAAGAAATATATCAAACATCCTGCGCTGTGGGTTGCCAAAAATAAAATGAAGAGCCTGCTGGGCCAAAAAGTTTGTAGCAGTCATATTCCATGGTTTGATGTTGGACAGAATCGTCTTCAAGGTGATCTAAATCTCGAACGGTTACCTTCCTATAGTGATGGTTCAGGAGTAAAGCCGGATACAACGTTGCCTTTGGTGAAAGATTAGGAGGCCAGGGGGTGAAAATATTTGTAACCGGCACTAGGGGAATTCCTGATATCCCTGGGGGTGTGGAAAAACATTGTCAGGAACTCTATCCCCTGATTGCTGTTCAAGGTCATGATGTGTCGCTGGCGACTCGTATTCCATATGTTCAGTTAAAAGAAGATAAGTGGCATGGAATTGCTTTGAGGCACATCTTTGCCCCCCATAAAAAAAGTCTCGAAGCAATCGTTCACACCTTTATAGCAATAATTCAAGCTCGCTTGGAGAAGGTTGAGATCGTTCATGTCCATGCGGTTGGTCCTGGCTTGCTTGTGCCTCTCGCGAGATTGCTTGGCCTAAAAGTTGTGTGGACAAATCATGGTCCTGACTATGATCGTGGTAAATGGGGTTTTGTCGCTAAAAAAATGCTGATGTTAGGTGAGTGGCTTGGAGGGAGATGTGCCAACGAAGTTATAGTTATCTCACAGGTGATCCAAGATATAGTTAAGAAAAGGTGTAATCGTAATTCGCATATTATCTATAATGGGGTCACTCTTCCTGACATCAGTGAAAATGTTTCTTTTCTAAGAAAGCGTAATATTGTGCCTGGCAGATATGTGCTTGCTGTGGCAAGGTTTGTACCAGAGAAAGGGCTTCATGATTTACTTGAAGCTTTCTCTGGGATTACTGGAGATTACCAGCTGGTGATTGCAGGTGATGCAGACCACGATACCCCGTATAGCCGTAAGTTGAAGAGTTTGGCAAAGCAGGATAGTCGTATTATTTTGACAGGCTATATTACAGGTGAAGATCTCCATCAAGTTTTTAGTCATGCCCAGTTGTTCGTCTTGCCTTCTTATCATGAAGGTTTACCCATAGCCCTACTTGAAGCCATGAGTTATCAGCTTCCCGTTCTGGTTTCTGATATCCCAGCTAATAAAGAAGTAGCTCTTGCAGACGAAAGATTCTTCAGATGTGGTGATGTTGAAGAGTTATTGCAAAAGATGAGATTACTTTTAGAAAAAGGTTTGTCCATAGGCGAAACAGAAGACTATCGGCTACAAATTGCAGAGAAATATAATTGGCTCATAATTGCTGAGCAGACAGTTAAGGTGTATGAGCAAGCACTGGATTCAAGTTCATAACTGCACAAGCTTTAAGTTCGGTGTTGTCAGTGTCAACCTTTCTAAAGACTATCATTTTCATGGTATTGAGTCTTTGCACTCTCTTGGTCCATGTTAACATCAATCAATACACTGAAACAGGAGAGCAACTTCTTATTAACCCTGGCTTTAGAGGTGGTTTAGACGGGTGGCAGCTAGAAGGCAATAGATCTGCTATTGTGAAAGATAACGTAGGGTCAGTTATGATAAACGTTCTTGACTCTGTTGCGTCTGTTCAATTGTTTCAAAAGTTAGATCCAGCTTTACTCGGCGAGAGAGTAGTTTTGCGGTCAACTGTGAAGTCAGAGGGGATTATCGGTGGTGCTAAGGGCTGGGAGAAAGGTCGTGTTGCTTTCGTGCAATATGTTGAAGGCAAGGCAATGTATTCTACTCCACATGTAGTTGTTGCACTTGATGGTACTCACGATTGGGCTGAATACAATCAAGTTTTCAATATTTTGCCAGAAGTATCTAATGTTATAGTCAGTTTACAACTTGGTCATGCTAGCGGCGAACTTAATGTAAAAGAGTTGTCGCTTTTTAGGGTTAATATCAATCCCCTGTATAGTGTTGTTCGGTTTGTGGTTTTTGGGATATGGGCAGTTTTTATAATTTTTGTTTTTATATCTAGCATTATCGCTAGCGTCGATAACAAAACGTCTTCCTGTGCTGTTATCCTCGTTATTGGTGCAATAATTCTTGGTACGACAGTTCCTGCATCGCTCAAAAATAGTGCGAAGTCTGAAATTGTCAGTCATGCAAAAGCATCAGTAGACAAGCTTGTTGAGTATGGTGGTACCACTACTGCTGATCTTACTGCTACATTGAGCACGAAAAAATGGTTGAGTGTTGATATTACCAAGGTTGCCCATTTTATGCTCTTTGGTCTGCTTGGTGGAGTTTTGTTTTTGTATCGAGGCACGAGAACTATATGGCAAATACTAATAGATGTAACCATACTTGCCTGTGGCTCTGAGTTGATACAATTATTTATTGAGGGTCGCAGTGGGTTGGTGGGTGATGTGTTCATTGACCTTGCTGGAGCCGGATGTGCAATTGTATTGTTAACAATTTGTACTAACAGACAGTCTTTTACAAATTAGGAAAGAATGCTCTTTCAAGTGATAGATGGCTCAAAATCTCTGCATTTTTAGTTTTTGAGCAGATGTAACAAGAAAAGTCTATTCTGATCCTGAAAATGGGTATTTATGCCTATTGCCTGTGGTGGACATATGTGTTAATCAGCTAAGTTTTAATTGATAGGAACAGTCTGTTATCATTACCTGATGTAGGTAAATTGTTGCAAATTTTTAAAAAAATAGAAGATAACGTTGGTGCACTATTGAAGGTTTTCGCTGCTATTATTGGTGTCTTTTTTTTGCTGACTGGTTGCTCTGAGGAGTCTGCTGTTAAGGAAGACTTTTTACTCCGGGTAAATGACTACTCTATCACCAGTGAAGAGGTTGACAGCAGCCTGAAAATTGAGGCGGAACTGGATAGCAATTTTTATCCTTCCGAGGATACGCGTACAGAGTATGTGAAAGGTCTCATCCAGTCACAGCTACTTATCCAGGAGGCCAAGAAACAGCAATTAGATCAACGGGAGTTGTTTCGGCAGACCATTCAGCGTTATTGGGAAAGTACCTTGATACGTGACCTGCTCGCTGATAAAGGCGAACAGTTGAGAAAAACAACGCTAGTCACCAAAGAAGAAATTGAAGCCTATTACCAGGAGAATAAAGAGTTTTTGCCAGAAGGCACCCTGGAAGAATTGTGGTCGGAGTTAATTGTAAAAGTTACAGATCTAAAAGTTAATGCGCGGCTTGCTGCCTGGATTGAAGAATTGAAGGCCGATGCAACCATCCAGATTAACGACCCGGAACTGGCCAGCAAAATAAACGGTAACTAAATGATGGCGAGACAAAGAGCTGGAAGTTTTAAGAGAAGACAATACTTCATTAATAAAAAGTTTCAGACTGGCTTTATCCTGAAATTTATTGGGGTGTTAATCTTTGGTGCACTGCTTTCTGTGGGGGTTACCATGTTAACCACCCAGGCGACTCTTACCTCTTCTTTTGAAGGCTCAAAGCTGGTGATCGAAAAAACATCTCTGGCGATTCTTCCTTCTGTGGTTTTTACAAATATTATTACCACATTGATTGTGGGGCTTATTGTTATTGTGGTGACGCTTTTTATATCACATAAAATTGCTGGGCCAATGTTTCGTTTTGAAAAAGATCTTGAAGAGATTTCTCAGGGGAATCTGCAAAAACATATACAAACAAGACAAGGTGATCAGTTTGGTAGCGTGGCAGAAAACTTGAATAACATGGTGGGTAATTTGAATGAAAAATTATCCCAGCTGCAGGGAGAGCTCAATCAACTCTCCGAGGCTGCAGCTGCTCAGGATCTGCCTCAAGATTTTCGGGATGAATTGGATACGTGCAGAAGGAATATTGACTCACAATTTAAACTCTAACAACGCTTGCTGATGCAGAAATGTTTGTCGGCAATAGAGGTTTTTATTTTCCGGCTGCTCATTGTGCTTTTATTAGGATGGCCTCTGAGTACTGGGGTATGTTGTGCGGCTGGTTTAAAACACAAGATTGAGACAAAGCACACGCTCTTAATTTTTTCTGCCGAGCAGGATGTGGCAGCTTTTAATTCAGCCATTGATTTTGGAAAGGGGAGTTCTCTGTCATCAATTTTTGGTTCGTCCAAAACCAAGAACTCCGATGAGAAGTTGGCCAGAAAGGTTGATCTTCTTTTTGAAAAAGTGCAGCGCATCCTTGATATGCGCAAAGAAATGCGCCCGGTCCGTGTCAGGGTCTTTTCGGATGAAGAACAGTTACATAGTGCATTTGAGAAAATATTTAAGAAAAAATGCACAGTGCGGGGTTGGTATACACACGAATTTAATACCGTGTTTCTTAACGTAGAAGATGTACATGAAGGCATGCTTGCCCATGAACTTGGTCACGCGATAATTGATCATTTTCTCTCTGTTCGTCCGCCCCGAGCGACCGCTGAGATACTCGCAAAATATGTTGATATGCACCTTCATGAAGAGGTTAAAAAGTATTGATTGATATCCATTGCCATATATTACCAGGTACAGATGATGGCCCGGGTACTCTACAGGACGCCATTAAAATGGCAAAGATTGCAGCAAAAGATGGGATACAAACAATTGTTGCAACTCCCCACTGTTTTGACGGTCAATATGAAGCCCAGCTTAAAGGTATTCCTGAAAGGTGCCGTGAGTTTAATGCTGAACTGGAAAAAAATAATGTGGATGTGCAAATAGTGCCTGGCGGTGAGGTGAGATTAGGACCTGATCTTGTAGACCGCTATAATACAGGACAAATCCCGACGCTTGGTGAAAAAGGAGCAGCTTTACTGCTTGAATTGCCCGAGATGTTTTTGGTTGACGGAGTCTCAAACCTCATCAAACTGTTGTGTAATCAAGGAGTTCGGTGTATTCTAGCCCATCCTGAACGTAACCATATGATTCTTGGGAAAAAAGAAATAGTACAAGAGCTTGTTTTTTCCGGTGCTGAATTGCAAATAACCGGGGATAGCCTGCTCGGTAAATTTGGCAAAGAAATAAAAAATATGAGTGAGTTTATATTGTTAGGGAATGGGCGTTGTTATGTAGCGTCAGATGCTCACTGTAGCAGGAAGCGAAAGCCGCAATTGAAAAAGGCAGTGAAACGGGCAGGGAAGCTTATAGGTGAGGATGCTGCCCTGGATTTAGTTAGATTTAGCCAGTAACATAGTCAGTTACTATTGAATAATTATTTGGGTTTTACGGAAACATATAAGAGAAAAGCAAATGATGGAGAGAACAATGAGAATTAAAAATGGTTTGAAAATGCTGTGTCTTGCAGTGTCTCTGGTCTTGATGACCAGTGTTTTTTCAATGGCTGAGGTCACACTCGACCAGGCAGCTATTGAGGCAGAAATGACTGCATTAATTGCAGCTGGCGTAGACCCAGAATTGGCAGCAAAAGAGGCTCTTGCAAACGCTGTAACTGCAATTATGGAAGCAAACCCGGACTATGCAGGTGGTCAGGATGCTCTTAACGCTGATATTCTTGCCGCTCTTGATAGTTTAACCATTGCGGGCTTAGACGATACAACAGCACTTGTTGCTGCAAACCATGCCCTTGGTGTAAGTGTTGATACGGCCCTTGAGGCGTATGAGGCTCCTGGGCAAGGCCAAGGCCAAGGTCAGGGTCAGGGTCAACAAAACGGAAGAGGAGCACAAGGTCGTCAGAATGCCCAAAGCCGTGGTGGTAACACTTATGGTCCTGGTGGCAATCCTAATCCTGGTAGTCCAACCTGATTCACCCAATTCATAAAATACAATACAAGATGTAATTGTGAACATATAGAGTCGTAGTACCTTGTAAATTTATATAAATTTGCGGTTGCGTTGGTTTGTTCAAATGAATTTACTACAAGGTGTCTATCTTGACGTACGTTGCCCGGTTATCGGGGGGATTGTTAGAGCTGTTTTTGGAGAGTAAAGATGAGTGAGAAAAAGAAATATATTGGAGTTGTCTGTTTTTTAGCGGGCACTCTGTTTTTAAGTACGCAATGCCAGGCCAAGGGGCAGGTTATTATTAAACCGTTTGTTAAATCGAGTTTCGAAAACAACTCTAACTTTTGGAAGTCTGAAGATAATGAGGTGTCGGTTAACACCTATACTGTTAAACCTGGGGTAGAACTTGGGTATCAGACACCTAAATTGGATGTGGCACTTGACGCGAGTGTTGATTTATACTGGTACGATGATCAAGATACTCCGCCAGATGGTGTACGTGACGCGAGTGAAGATGATTACACTGGTGTGACTGGAACGCTGTATACAACGTATATGGCCACAGACCGTGTCACTCTGACCCTGGATGACCAATTGTATGTAACACGGGATCCCGCAGATGCGGACGTAAATAGTAACTCCACCAGCCGAGAGAAATATACCATTAATTATTTTGAGCCAGGTGTAATTTACGATTTTGCTGACAAATTTGGTCTTGGTGTTAAATATAGAAACACCATCACTGAATATGACGAAGATGACGTTGAGAGCTCAGTCGAAAACAGAGGTATCTTCGATCTCTACTATTACTTAAATAGCAGCTCTTCTCTATTTTTAGATTACTCTCTATGGGAGCGGGACTACGACCAGGATTCAAGCGACTATGTCTCTAACGTTGTGTCTCTTAATTATCAGCGTCAGTTTAACTTCTTTTCAATTCTAGCTGGTGGTGGTTATCATCACAGGGCGTTTGATGTAGACACTATTGACGATACTGACATGTTCTCCTGGAAGGTTGATGTCATAGGACAAGACCCTGATACATCTCGTGCAGATTCCAAAAGTTATCTGATGTTAAGTATAGGTCAGGAGCCAAACGACGATACCACTGGTGATCAGATTTATATGGCATCCTTTGCCCGTTTTGAAGGTGCGCATAAACTCTGGCAGAAACTAGAAGGTACTGTCAGGGCTTCGTATATGAATACTGATTATGAAACTACCGATCAGGATGATGATACCTATTTAGGCGCAATTGGCCTGAGTTACAGGGCTTTCGACTTACTCACTGTAGGTCTTGAAGGTGGTGTTGAATCAAGAGATTCTAATTTTGATGGGGAAAGCTATGATGATACATTCGTCATGTTGACCCTCGATGTAGCTTATGATTTCGGCAGTAAATAGAAAGTATTAGATGTAAATGAATAGTCTGGGAAGGTCAGATATTATGCGAGGTTCGTTTTGAGTACACCTTAGCATTGTACGCTTACCTGAGTGTTGAGTCTTCTACAACAGAATTCGTTTGTATCTATAGAGCAATGGGGTTTTACGGTACTACATTTCGACGGGGAGGGTTACTTCTCCGTCGTTTTTTTTTGAGATGTCAGGTTGTTCCTGTTCGTGTTTAGATACCT
This sequence comes from Desulforhopalus glucosivorans, assembly GCF_054397165.1. Lineage (NCBI taxonomy): Bacteria > Pseudomonadati > Thermodesulfobacteriota > Desulfobulbia > Desulfobulbales > Desulfocapsaceae > Desulforhopalus > Desulforhopalus glucosivorans. The sequence continues at coordinate 2,947,416 of NZ_AP044854.1, read as the reverse complement.
ATTTTCCGGTGAGTGGATGAAATATTGGGTGGAGGTTGTGCGAGTATGAGAGAGAGTAACGTAAACAGGATATCGGTATTGGTTCTGTTTGTTGTATTTTTATCCCTTGCAGTTGTAGAGGCTTATGGAGCTGACGGGTATAAAATTGGCCCGAAGGATGTGATTTCGGTCGCCGTTTTTGCCGGAGGTGAGGAGCAGGTTGCTGTTGATCTGACTGTGTCAAACGATGGAACGGTCAACTTTCCCTTTTTGGGAACGGTCAAGGCCGAGGGAATATCCATCAGCCAGCTTGAAGAAGCCGTTGTCGGTCCTTTGGAGCAGGATTTTTTTGTCAGCCCCCAGGTACATATCCGTATTAAGGAGTACCAGAGTTTGAACTTTTCAATCTCAGGTGCTGTAAAAAAGCCAGGGAAATATACCATGCAGGCTGCCACGAAGATAATGGACCTTATCGCAAAGGCGGAAGGCGTAACTGCTGACCGTGGTAATATTGCCTATATCCTTCGTGATGGAGCGATAGATGGTAAGGCTTCTGGGGAGAGTGATCAAAGTTCTGAACCTGTAAAGGTTAATCTACTCAAGTTACTGGATTCTGGTGATATGAGTCATAATATTGCACTTGTTCCCGGTGACTCTGTCTATATACCCCTTGCCAAGGGACAGAACCAGAGCGAGCTGAAAGTGTATGTCTCCGGTAAGGTTGAAAAGCCAGATCTGTATGAGTATCAACCGGGTTTAACGGTTTTAAGCCTCTGTATTATGGCAGGAGGTTTTGATAAGTATGCTGCGCCCAACAGGACGACAATAGTACGGTTGGAAAATGGAGAGCAGAAGGTGATTAAGATTGATTTAGAAGATGTAATCAAAGGTGATATCCCTGATGTACCTCTACTGCCAGGGGATCGTGTACATGTCCCTGAGTCATGGCTATAGGAGATAAAATGGAACAGGAAAACAAGGTACAGGTGATTCATCTTTCAGATTACTGGAATGTGATTAAAAAAAGAAAGGGGCTTATCACCTCGTTCTTAGTTATTACCGTTTTCGCCACTGCAGTGGCAAGTGTGTTGATGACTCCTATATACGAGGCATCATCAAGAATGGCAGTGGAAAAAGAGACATCGACCTCGCCTATTACTGGTGACAGGGTGGATTTTGAAAACTACCAGTCACAGATGCTAAACTTTAACACCCATTTTGCCCTTATTAAATCAAAGCCAGTGATTAAAAACCTGTTGGCAGACCTGGAAAAGGCTGGCCACGACACAGAGGAATTAGAAGCTGGTGGGTTAAAGGGGATAATCAAGGCGCTTTTAGCCCAGGTCAAAGATGGTGTTAAGAACATAAAGGCTAACATCAAGACTCTTTTAAATATTGAGCAACATGAACTGACGGAACAGGAAGAGTTAGACCTTCTCGTAGCTGAGCTTCAGAAAAAAGTCGTCATTTCTAACGTTAGGGATACAAGGCTTCTCGCCATAAAGGTGTTAGATGCGAGCCCTGAGATGGCTGCATTGCTCGCAAATATGCTTGCGAAGAAATATATAGAGTTTGACTTGGCCACAAGACTGGACTCAGACAACCAGAATCTTGAATGGCTCAACAAGGAAGTATATTCCTTGAAAAAGCGTTTAGAAGATGATGAGCGCAAGTTTTATGAATACAAGCAGAAAAACAAGGTGTTTTCCCTTGAAGGAAAGCAAAAGGTCATTGACCAAAAAATCACTGAGCTGAACAACGAGTTTCTCTTAACAAAAACAAGACGGCAGGAAATTGAGGCCAAACTTGGTGAGATCTCTAAACAGATGAAGGACGGTGCCGATATTGGTTATCTGCGTTCTATTCTGGATAATAGTTCCATAGATAATATCTATTCTAATCTTACCTCCCTCGAGCTTGAAAAATCCAGGTTGGGTAAGGTGTTTAAAGGCAAACATCCAAAGATTCTCCAGGTCACTGAGGAGATTGATAAGGTACGGTCAAAGCTGAAGGTTGAGCTCAATAAAGAGATCGAGAACCTGAGGGTGCAAAAGACAATACTGCAAAATCGTGAAGAGGTGATGGAAGACAACCTGGGTGAGTTTGAACAGGATGCTCTTGATACAAGTAGTCAGGAACTGACCTACACCATACTCCAGCGGAATATGGATACCAGTCAGAAACTCTATGATACTCTGGTTACTAAGGTGAAAGAATCTGGTGTTATTTCCAGTGGTGCCTCTTCCAATATCAGAATTGTTGAGATGGCGTCTGTACCAATGTCTCCTGTAAAACCCAATAAGGCCAAAAATGTTCTATTGGCTTTAATACTTGGACTTTTTGGTGGTGTTGGCCTTGCCTTCTTTTTGGAGTATATCGATCAGTCATTCAGGACAGAAGAAGACGTGGAAAACTTCCTTGGATTGCCGGTTTTATCTGTTATCCCGATGGCTGATAAATCAGAGGGTGGCGATTACTTTTAGCCCGGTTAAATGGGTTTTGTCCCTGACAATTTGATATCAAGATAGTTCAGGTTTCTCGGAGTCTGCGCTACCTGTTTTTATTACAGATTTTCCGGAGTAAGGTACTAATGCTAAAACTACGAACCACCAAAAAAGATATACCCGGCCGTGAAACATTACTGGTCAATTTTTCTTCAAAATCAAGATATGCAGAGTCCTACAGGACACTGCGAACCAATATTCATTTCTCACTGATGGAGAAGAATTTAAGCTCTCTTGTTGTTACCAGCTCTCTGCAGAGTGAGGGGAAAACCACTACAGTTGCAAACCTGGCCTACACAATTGCACAGACCGGTAAGTCTGTGTTAATGGTTGATGCAGATTTACGAAAACCGGGTCTTTCAATCCGGTTTGGTGTGCAAAAGGCAACTGGGGTATCTAATATCATCGCTGATGTTCTTGGACGACATGTAGACTCTGGCAAGGTTGCGGATTATGGAATACGTGACCTGATTCAGTTAATTGGCCTGCAGTTACGCACCTGTGTGATGAATATTTCCAATGGTAAAAAAGAGGCGGAGCTCTTTTTCCTCAAAGGAAAGTTGGTAGATGTGTACTGGAAGAATCGTCCAGATTCAAAAAAGCTTGCTAATATTCTGCTCCAGGAAAAGCTCATCACCAAGAATGAGGCCGAGTTAGCCCTTGGGCACCAGAAAAAATCAGTGAGAAGGTTGGGGGCTGTGCTTCTTACCCTTGGCCTTGTGGAAGAGAAGGACTTAAATAAGATCTTATCCATACAGGTTATGGAGGCGTTTAGGGTTGCCACAGATATGGAGGATGGTGATTTTGTGGTGCGTTCCATTCAGGAAGATGATATTGAGGTGTCATCATACGGCTCTATGGATTTTACCCAACTCTCAAAAGAACTGTTACCCTCTGAGCATACCGCGTCGTTTATTAAAGAAAACATTGGCGAGAATATTATGGAGACAGATGAGAAAAATCTATATCTGTTACCCGCTGGCAGTATCCCTCCCAATCCTTCTGAGCTCATTGGATCAATCCGCACCCAATATCTGCTCAAGTTTTTATGTAATAAATTTGATGTTGTTATTGTAGATAGCTCACCAATTATCCCCGCAAGCGATGCACTGCTCTTGTCACCACAGGTTGATGGTGTGATACTGGTAGTGGAGGCTGGAAAGACCGATAAGAAAATCGTCAAAGATGCCACATCGCAGTTGAAGAATGCAAACGCTAATATACTTGGTGTACTGCTCAATCGTGCTGATATGACTAAGGGTTCCTATTATAAATACTATCAGTCATATTATGGCAGTTAACAGTTTTTCGAATAAGCTATTAGGCAACTGCCCTGTAGTTGTTCTGGATTGATAAATTTTTAAGAGTCTTCAGCTTAGGTGTTATTTTATAGCTTGTTTGGTATGAGGCTCTCATGTGTGGTAGGTGGATTTGAAATCTTTTCGTGAAGATGGGAGCGACCCTCAACCCAAGGTAGCAAAACAACCCATATACATGGTGCTCGCCGCTGTATCTCTTCTTGTGCTAGGATTGTGTATTGTTCAGTTGTTGAGCAGGTTTAACTATCAACGTGGTATGGATGCCATCACATCTGGCAAAATCGATATTGCTGAAGACTATGTACAAAAGGCAGACCATTTGAGTCTGCCTTTACTCTTTAAAAGAGATCTGGTGTTACGAAATGTCAGTCTTGGGAATATTAATGTATTAAAAGCCGAAGCCGCAAAAAAAGTTTCTGTATACGCTGAACGTATGGAGCAGGCTGATCGCTTTTATCGGCTTGCCATTGATAACGATCCCCATAATGTAGATGCCTTTACAGGGCTAGTTCGTGCGACAATTGGCCTTGAGAATGTCTATCCCTACCTGCATAAGAAAAAATTTCATCACGAGGTCCTTCCCCTCTTTGAGCAGTTACGCTCTAAGATGCCTGCGAATCTTTACACCTTCTCCCTGTTGACCAAATACTACCATCGCAAGAATATGACAGAGGAGCTTCAGGAGATAGTAGGTGAGTCTGTGAGGCATTATCCACCAATCTATTTTCAACTTCTCAATCAGCCATTTTATTCAATGGCTATGAATGAGATGTTGAAGACCTCTTTTCAAGATGCCATAGATCAGGATATTTATACGAACAACGCCTTAAAGGGGCTGTCAGATATCTACGAACGTGAGGGCGATTTATCAAAGGCCATTGAGTTTTATACTCAAGCGATACCAAAGCCTTCGCCTAATAAAGATATCTCTTCATATTATGTTCGACTTGGACGCCTCTATCTTAAAAATGGGCAGATAGAGGAGGCGAGGGTAGCATTTTTAGACTCTTTGAAGACAAAAGAGAGGGAGAATCGCCTGCGCCAAATCTGGAGCTATTATAATCGTGAGAAGCGTTATCCTGAATTCATACAGCTGATGACTGATGCTGAGAATGAATATGCACTCAATGATTATGTACGTATTTTACGCGCGCTCGCTCTGATCGAATCGGACAAGTATCAGATGGCGATATCAAACCTGATTCGTATCGATTCCCCAAAATACCTTCCTGAAAGCTATTTCCTCCAGTCTCGAATTGCTGAAAAGTTAAAGGATTGGGATACTATGGAATTGCGCAGTCAGAGGGCTACGGTTCTAGATCCTACAAAAAGTAAATATCATTATCAGTTTTCCAAGGCGTTGTATAATCAGAAGAAATATACCCAGGCCGAGCAAGCTGTCACCGTGGCGATAGATGTTTCGGAGAAAGTGAGTGCCTGGCATTTAAGTCACAGGGCATGGGCACGATATCATCAGAAAAAATATGACATGGCTCAGCAAGATTGGGAGCGCGCAATTAAAATATCACCCAGCACAACAGGATTTTACCTGAATATGGCCTATGTTTTTGAACAGGGGGATAATTTTGAGACAGCACTTACATATGTGCAGAAGGCGCTGGAACTAAAGCCAGAAGACAAAAGAGGCTTGGAAGTACGTAAGCGCCTTGAGACGAAGTTGGGGGCCCAGTAAAGAATTATGGAATTAGATTTGCGTTCCCCATACAAGGTCATTGTTAAATATCTATTGTATATTCTACTTATTGTTACACCACTTTTGCGGGGCTCTGTATTTCCCTGGCACCAAGCCCTTATTTCTGTTTTTGCCATTCTCATGGTTGGTTTGTTATTGCTGGAAAAGGGAGTTACTTCTAAACCAGAGTTTCGGAGATTACGCCTGAACAGGCCGTTGATCGGTATAATATTTTTGTTCAGTTGTTCTTTTATATTCACTCAGGGTAGAGCGGATTCACTTGATGCGTTGACTCAGCTTGTAAGCTATGTAGCAATATTTTTCTCTACCTTGTATTGCATCCGTTCAAGGGATGATCAACGAGAGCTTGTCTCTGTAATTGTTGGAATTGCTTGTCTCCTATGCCTTATAGGTTTTTTCAAGATATTTGGTCTGACGTTGCCGCTCTGGCAGTATGATGAGTTACACTATCCTCAGGAGTTTCTCTCGGGCGTTTATGGTAATCACAATCATATGGCCGGGTATCTGGAGATGACAATTCCACTTGCACTTGTATTGTTTCTGACCCGTGCTCGTGAGGGATTTGCTCTTCTTGGGCTCTATGTGGTCGTGGGTTTTCTGTTGCTGTGTCATGTTTTGACCCTGTCCCGAGGAGGATGGTTTTCTTTGGCCATTGGACTATCCTTTATGGTACTAGTTCTAGCCTTTCATAAAAAGTTCAGAAAAAAGAAACTCCTTCTAGTCTTTGGTGCGGCAGGCCTTACTGTCGGGATATTTATTTTGGCAGGATCTTCCTTATTTGATCGCGCTTTTTCACTTACTGATGATGATGTACGACTCGGTATGGGAGGGCGGATGATTATATGGGAGAGTACAATACTGATGATTAAAGAACATATTCTAATTGGCTCTGGTCCGGGGACCTATGCTACGATTTTCCCTCAATTTCAGCTTCCAGGTACGCTTTCCAGGTTTTACTACGCACATAATGATTATTTGCAGTATCTCTCAGAACTTGGTGTGTTTTTCATCCCCATCATGCTCTGGACCTTATATGCCATTTTCATACCCGGTTTTCGCAAACTCAAATCACAATCCCGTCAAACATGGGGAATTACCCTCGGTGCAATGGCGGGTATTGTGGCCATACTTGCCCATTCTTTGGTAGATTTTAATTTACATATACCAGCAAATGCGATTCTCTTTATAGTACTTGTGGCTATTGTTGTTGGTGGACCTGTGCTAAAGCGTAAATAGTAAGAATTGAAATTTATATCCTTTGCTTCAATGGAGATGACTGAATATTGTGGGGTTTAAGGATAGAATTGTGTAGATTTAATTCGTGGAGTGGTATATAGTCCGTTCCGTCTTTCACAAATAATGCTAGCAGATTAGGCAGTTAGGGTAAATATTCAAAGAAAACATCAACTTGATCTTGGTTCAATGGTTGCTTGTTTGTCCCAACACCTTCTAAAGTATTATTGAAAACGAGTTGTAGAACCACACAAGTTATTGAAAATAAAAGGTATACCCCCGTAGCTCAGGGGATAGAGCACAGGATTCCTAATCCTGGTGTCGTACGTTCGAATCGTATCGGGGGTACCAGTTTTATATAAAGGACTATCAAGTGATTTCAGCTTGTTAGTCCTTTGCTGTTTGTCTGAAGTGAATCTTTGTAACATCTTCCTCACCTCACTATGTGTGAGTGTATGTGTGAGTTTACGCACGGTTATCTCTAATATAAATCTGGTTAATTTTCTTATCAGTGGACTGTCTTCTGTCAATATCGAATAAATTTGTTGTTTCTATAAGAGTAGAAAGTTTTTCATAGCCATAGCTTCTCGAGTCAAAGTCAGGTTGTTGGCGTTTGATTAAGCTGCCACATGCGCCTAGTGCAGTCCAGCCATCATCATCAGCATATTCACTCACTGCATCACGTAATAATCTGATTAGTTGGGCATTTTGGCATAATGCTTTTTTTGTTTGAGGAATCAATTCTGGTGGACTATCTGTTCCATTTTGTTGTTCTTTCTCTATGTCTAATTTTCTTAACACTTCTGTTAAGATAAAGTTATCACAGGAATTTCTAAAAGCTGTGGGTGTTTTTTTCTCACCAACACCAAAAACAAATATTTCAGATTCTTTTAATCGTGATGCTAGTTTAGTAAAATCACTATCGCTAGTGACTAGTGCAAAAGCATCAACTTTGTTTGAATACAACAAGTCCATTGCATCAATAATCATTGCTGCATCTGATGAGTTTTTCCCTTGTGTGTAAGAAAACTGTTGGATTGGGTTAATGGCAAGCTCATTTAATGTTTTTTTCCAATTGGATAAATGTGGTGTACTCCAATCTCCATATGCTTTTTTGACAATAATGTGACCAAACTTAGATAGTTCTGATAATACAGCATCAAGGATTGTGTACTGAGCATTTTCTGCATCTATGAGAACGGCAATTTTCTTTTCGGTATGGTTGTCTTTCATTATATTTGTTTACCTTGTTAAATTCGCTCATACGATAAATGCTGATGATTATTTATCCCTAATTATTTATCACTAAAGATAAATACCTACTGAAGTATACTGTGTCTAAAAAGTAATTTGGATAAGCTCTTTTTAGATCCTGCAGTGAATTTGCTGAAACCATAACTAAATTGACACTGTGGTCGTCTCTATATCTTTCTTCCTGTGCATCGTAAAAAGCAGTGGCAACGTCCAATTGCGTTTTGTTAAACGTGTAGTGGCTTAACATCCGAGTTTTCATATTTAGTTTCAAAATATAATAGCTGGCATTTTTTTTCTTTTTAGAGGTTAAGGTCTGAACAGCTACGTTAAATGCACTTAAACTTTTTTCTACTTCTAACTTACTGATTAATGAAACAAGTTGTTTTTTGTGGTCAACAATTTCTGAGTTTGGATTAGCGAGTATATTTTCTAATTTTGCAAATTCTATACTTGTATATTTGAAAAAGTCTAGCCACTCCGAATCGCCTATACTTGCTTTTAATGCTTGATTGGTGAATGCACCGACTACTTCTACGGCAGTTGCCCAGGAGTGTTGTACTTTACTTCGAATTTGTAGCTCAACAGGCAATCCTTGGTATTTCTGCTTAGTCCCATTGTATTTATAGACTAAATGAAGACCTCGATAACCTGATTCTTTAGGCTTAGCGATGTAATCGCGTTCTCGGTAAAGTATATTCTTCGTTTTGCTCTTTAATAATTTGCCATAAATTTTATACACTCGTTCAGTATTTGAAACTACAGCTCTGCAACCAGCAATATCTTCCATTCGGCTTAGACTCATACTGGATTCACGTTCGAGCTTGTTGAAAATAGATCCACTACGTTTTAGCCGTTGTACTACTAATGCAGTTTTATCTATTCGTCTGGAATTCTTTCTAAGAAGATCTAGCATGATCTGCATTGGGAAAGCATGTGCAGCTCTCCAGTTATGAAAAACCGATTGGGCTTGGAGAAACTCTGGGCTATCAAGGTCTGCATATAAAATACTTTTTCCAGCCTTTTTTACACGCTCTTTTGAGTATTCTGGTTCTATCCATTCCATGATTATTAAACCTTTGACCAAGCATCTTCAAATTTATCGATTGCTGTTACCTTGTTTATACCAGTACTATGAATGTAGCCTTCAGTTGTTTTTCGATTTTCATGTCCTAGAATTTCCTGGATATGTGAAATTGGAACACCGATACTTTCCATGAAACTTGCTCCTGCATGTCGTAGCGGGTGAAAACGAAAATACTTCACATTAGCGTCTTTACAGAGTGTTTTCATGAATTTTTTTCTGTCTTTATAAGGGCCTACGACTGTTTTACCCTGTGTTTTTGAATAATATCTGTGCCAAAAGACCCATTGAATACTGTGATCTCTCGAATCATTACGACGACAAAGTACCTCACGGAGCTTTGCCGTCATTGGAATGATTCGAGGCGTTTTAGTCCCATGTTTTTTCTTTCTAGTATATAACGTTACAGTGTTACGTTCGAAGTCTATATCTTGCCATCTCAAATTGTTGATTTCTCTGGATCTAGCAAAAGTGTCTTGAAGGCAGTGTAAGTAGTCTCTATGTTCTTGAGATGCTACAGCAAACACCTTCTTGATATCATCAATTGGAGGGACATAGACCTCTTTTTTCTCGACCCTCATCATATCAACATTGAGTGCAGGGTTGATTGTAATGTATCCTTTACGCATCCCCCAATTGAAAAGAGAGCGCAGATAACGTAGTTCCTTATTTGCTGTTTGATTAGAAACTAAACTTCTCTCATCCCTAAGGAATGTAATTAACTCGATTGTTATTTCTGAGCAAGTTAATCCTGACCATTTATCAGCCCAACGTCGTGCGTGGTATAGAGTGTCCATATAATGTTCATGTGATAATCGTTGTTTGACCTCATCTAGTCTTAAATTAAGTAGCTCCAAGAAGTCCATGTCGGTTGAGATCGGTTTGCCCAGCTCGGTTCGTTTCTTTTGCTCCGCTTCCTTGGCCTCTCTTTTCGTTTTGAACCATGCTTGAGTGTATCTCTCGCCCTTCATCATGAAGTCGTACCGCCATCCCTTCTGCTCTACAAGATAAGCGCTCATATAAAACCTCCTGGGAGGGATAAACATCATTCCCCAACTATTACTCACCTTATTTTTGGTGGTTTTTGCTAACGCAGGAAGGACTATGACCGAAGATGTCTACAGTCCAAGACATTGGTATTTTCTCAAAAGCACTACACCTCTTCAATGAGCATTTGCACTACCGCAAATACATCTATTGGTAGGTACATATTTCCTTATTTCGTCCCTGTTATTTACACATTTACCCTGTATTTATTACGCCTGAAACGTTCAAAACGAGTCAGTTTAATAGCAAAAACATATCTCATCTCATTTCCCCACAGAATTGATTGAGGTCGTGTTCACACAGCAATATCTCATGTTGTAAGAAAAAATAATAGAGGGGAGTGTTTTGGGACAAACAACGAAATGTGCTTTTATCTGTTTTCTTGTAGTTGGCATAGGGTGTACAAATTTTTCAGACTCATGTAGTGGTGGGTCTCTCATTGTGAAGACTGACCAAAACAGTTGCTACGATGGTGGTGGTGTCACGATCGATTGTCCGACTGAAGGAGAGGTATTGTACGGACAGGACGCACAGATCGGTGGCAATCAATTTAGTTACAGAGATAACGAAGACGGGAAGGTGTCCTGTGGAACACTGGAGCTAGGAGGATATGATGACTGGCGATTAGAGACTCTGGATGATTTGAATCAGGACGGGATTGTAGACAGAGCAGATCTTTTACTTTTGAAGCGCTTTGTTAGGCAGCAGTTGACCGGAATGTGAATTGAATGATAATGGAAGGATGTAAAGCCATAATGCCCCGCAAGCATATTTGACATATGCTTGCGGGGGGAATGGATTATTCAGTGGAGAATCGTGGGAGAAGTACTCCAGCAACAAGGTATAGCGAAAGGGCAATTGCAAGAGTCATGAAGAAACCTACGTAAATTGCCATAACAACGCTAACTACGCCACCAAGGACAGTAAAGAGACCATTGACCGCCCATGCCCAGCCTACTGCTCCTTTACCGTTTTTATGTGACCCTGCAATACCGACAGCAAAAGGCATTCCCATAAAAAATCCGAGAGGGGCTATAAGTACAAAGGCGGCGAGCATTCTAACTGCTGTCGGCCATTGTAAGAAGTAATCAAGCAATGATTCCTTAAAATATAGCATTGTTAGGCCATATATTGGAATAAGCAAAAATGGTATGAAACGAGCTACTCTTTTCTTTTCTAACTGACTGATGTCAGTTACGTAACTTCCAATCCCAGCTGAAAGTAGGAATGCAAATACTACCGTAACGTAAGTGTATAGAGGGAAGCCTACAAGTTTATGGAATAGTTGTATGAATACCAGCTCAATAGCAATAAAACCTGATCCTAGACAGGCGAAATAACCTATAAAAGAGAACTTACCTTTCCACTGTGCACGTCCGACTTTTGAAAATAGTAACGGTCCGAACAAGCAAACTACAGCTATTGCGAGTGCAGCTCCTGCGGAAACAATAAGATGAATGATATCCATAGGTAAACCGTGTTTGATGGAGTCATTCAAAAGTACTTTGATTGAAGTATCTACATATTGTTCTTTAAAAGAAACAGGTGCGAGCCGCTTTCGAATGTGATTGAAGAATGGTTTGTCGTCAGTTGGAACTTCAATGCGATATGGAATACTCGCTTCAATTTCAGGAGACAAGGTTCCTGTAAAGAATGATTTATCAAGTCTAGAGCTACCTGGATCTATAGGATTGTGAACCAGCTCAAAACCTTCGTGCATGAGAGCGTCAACACGGTCAACCTCTTCCTTTGTCCATGGCTCCATTTTTATAAGAAGAGTTGGCAGGTTGTACCATTGGTTTGCATAATAGAGGAGGAAATGGTTTTCAAAATTCTCTCGTCCCATTTCTTTCCAGGCTTTAGCTGCCGTGAGCACCATCTTTGGGTAAATATGATGGTTAATATGTAAAACACCATTGTTTGTAAGATGTGAAAAATACTCTTTATAGGCATCGGTTGTTTGAAGATAATTTGGTGAAACTGCACCAGATCCCGAAGCAATACTGGATGTTGTATGATTCGACATCATTTGTATGATGTCATATTGTTTCTTGCTTGCCCTTAAAAAGCTACGACCTTCGCCTCGTACAGCGTTTACTTTCTCATTTGTATACGGTTCGATGGCGTATTTTGTTTTCCCAAGTTCAATTACTGAACCTACCATCTCAACAGCGTCTACCGAATTTGCACCAAAAGCAACTGCACCTTTTGTTTCTTGTCCGCCAGCAGCACCGATAATTAAGACATTGGGGTGACTTCCTTCCTTTAACCAGTGAGAGGCAAAAACAAATTTATCCCAAAATTGATCTCTTGCTTTTTCAGGTAGTGATTCTCTTAATTTAACGTAATCACCGTCAAACTTATAGAAATAGCTGGTCTGTGTTCCGCCATCATAGGCAACCCAAATATAAGCATCACGATACTGGATCAGGTCTATACGGGAGATTCGGTCCCATTTAGTTAAAATTTTGCCGCCCTGTAGGGATTTAAAACCACGTTTATCCATGTGGTAATCAATTTCTAGATAATCATCGCCTCTTGAAATGAGAAAACCGGATATACAAATTGCAGCTATCAAAGAGATTGAGGTGAAAACTTTAGATCGGGTTACTAAACTAATAGCTACTAAGGTAATTGCGGATGCAACAAACAGCATTCCAGGGCCGCCCAGAGCCGGAATCAGGAGTGGCACAAGCAAACAACCTAATGAGGCGCCAAACAAATCCCAAAAATATAATTTACCAAACATCTCTGCATGCTTCGTAAATTGGATAGAGAGGATAAAGCCGCCCAGGAAAAATGGTATTACGAGACCGGAAAATACAAGCGCAACCTTGGCCCCGAGGTAGGCGACACTGCTGAAATTGTCAAAATCAATGTGAAATCTGTTGAGGAAAAAATAAATTCCGCTGTAACTAAGCGCTAAAAGCAGGGTGAGCCAGAGTGTCGTTGTATTAGAAAAAAGAAACTTTTTTTCAGCTATGACAGAAGTAACAACCCCGGAAATACCGAAACCGAGTAATGCCAGGGTTATGACCATGTAGGCAAAATGTGGATACCAAAGGATATCCAAAATTCGAATTAAGGAGAGTTCATAAAAGAGTGTAGATAGCGCAATAAGGGCAATATACCCCAGCGCTTTATATGACAACCGTTTACCTTTAATAAGTTCCGACATTATATGCTCCGTTCAACGTTTTAATCAAAATAATTCTAAACCTGCAAACAGGGTGTTTGCGAGTGGTGTATTGTAAGAAATCAAATCCCTTAGCATAATTTTTTTCGAAGGTCTGGTCAATGAATAGTTCTTATAATGGAGATTTACCTGCTGGGGTAAAATTAAAGTGTAGGTGGGTGTATTTTTGGGAAAGATTTTTATTAGCATTTATGTTCGTAGTCTGGTAGTTTCCCTAGCCGTTATTTGCTTAAAAAGTTGTCTCAAGTTTGTCCGTTTTATGTCATTTTTGTCTGAAGTGGATTATTTTTTACGTTTAGGTTAAATCATGAAATACAAGAAATCAAAACGAGTAATTTTGCAGATTTTAGTGGTTTTAACAACTATCATACCTGTGCAGGTGGCTCTAGCTGGATCAGTCTCGACGGTTGAAACCATTGAAGCAAATGCAGAAAAAGTTGTGAAAGTTAATGATAATGTTTCGGTAACAAAAGCAGATGGAGAAGTAACTGCTGAAGTACCTATGTTAGAGGATGGATCTAAAAAAGCTAAACCAACTACGCAACCAATTCCTTCCAAGAAAACATCTCTTTCAACAGGGGCAAAGGTTGGGATCGGTGTAGGTGCTGTCGTGCTGGTTGGTGGTGTCGTAGCACTTGCGGGAGGGAGTGGTGGAAGTGGTGGTGGATCATCAGAACCAGCAGGACCTCCAACCGCAGATTCTCTCGTCTCTGCATGGCAGGCAACTGCGAATCAGCCCGGAAGTGGTCTCACTTACACCGGAACCTATCACCTTTATCAATCAGGGGCGATATCTTACGCTGTTTATATTAGTGATGGGCAGCAATTTGCTGGTGGTGGCAGCTGGACACTTGAGGAGTATCGGTTAACAATTCGCACAGACCATGGTTCCGTATATAGTGGAAGTTTTGCTCCCGGTAATATTAGTAGTGTGGATTTAAACTCAAATACAGGCTGGAATTTATTTCTGACACGCTAATAACTGGATTACATTTGTAAAAAGAAACGACTGTAAAAAACCAGAAAATATTAGTGTTAGGCCCAAATCGTTGGAGGGGATATGGTAAGGAACAAATTAAATATAGTTGTATGTTGTATAATACTGGCACTCCTTTCTTCCTGTGGTACTAAGATTCCTTTTCATTCTAGTCTTGTTGCCCATGATATTGTCTGTGTTGGTGATTCCATTACCTATGGTTTTAAGCTTTCAGATCCTGCACATAACAGTTATCCGGCTCAACTTTCCCAAAAATCGAATGGAGTTTGGAATGTCACTAATATGGGGGTCAACGGTGCAACTGTTCTTTCTAAAGGGGATATCCCATACGTCGCTCAGAAACAATATGTTGAGCTGAAAAAGACAGCACCAAGCGTAGTTGTAATAATGTTAGGCACAAATGATTTAAAAAATAATAATTGGACTCATATTGATGAATTTATTTCAGATTATGTGAAAATGATCAATGGTTTTCATCATTTATCTTCAAAGCCAAAGGTATTTGTTTGTTCAATCCCTCCAATTTTGGTCGACTATCCGAATGGGATTAATGCAGAGCGACAGGGTCTAATTAATTCGTTAATTAAAGAAGCTGCGACGATAACAGGTGCAAAATATATCGATGTGAACGCAAAGTTTTTGGCGAATAATAAATACTCCATAGATGGTGTTCATCCAAGTAAGGCGGGTGCCAGCCTCATTGCTGATTTAGTTTTTAAAAGCATAGTAACTATATGACCTGAAAAGTTGACTGTCAGGAGTATAGCCATATTGCAGGGGTGAGTTGAAACAGTATTTTTCAGAGTCTATAGTCTTTTCCCTAAGATTAGAGTTAGGCTCCTCTGTATGAATAAAATCGTCAATGATAACAGTTTAACAGAATATAATGATAGTTGTACCTTTCCTGCTGAGACTTCTATTTATTTCCAAGTCACAAATGTCTCGTCAATAGACTATTGCTTTTTAACTACTATTTTTGTGTGGACACAATATGCTTAACTATAAACAGCGGCAACTCGATTTAAAAGAGAATCCTAAGACGTGGCTTATTACCGGTGTTGCCGGATTCATAGGTTCAAATCTTTTGGAGACCCTACTCAATCTCGATCAAAATGTGGTTGGGCTGGATAATTTCTCAACAGGATTTCAGCATAATCTTGATGAAGTTGAACAACTTGTTGCTCCAGAGCAATGGAAAAAATTCAAATTTATCGAAGGTGATATTTGTTCTATTGATAACTGCAATGCTGCCTGCAGGGGAGTAGACTATGTATTGCACCAGGCTGCCCTTGGTTCTGTTCCAAGATCAATAGTTGATCCTATCACAACGAATGCAAATAACATTAGCGGCTTTCTTAATATGTTGGTAGCTGCTCGTGATGCGAATATTAAACAATTTGTTTATGCTGCGTCCAGTTCGACATATGGTGACCACCCGGATTTACCAAAACAGGAAGATGTTATTGGCAATCCTCTCTCACCCTATGCCGTAACAAAACTGGTCAACGAGTTATATAGCTCTGTTTTTGCAAGGGTGTACGATTTCAATCCCATTGGGCTAAGATATTTTAATATATTTGGTCAGCGTCAGGACCCTGATGGAGCGTATGCGGCGGTAATTCCAAAATGGTTTGCAGCATTACTTAAAAATGAAACAGTGTTCATCAATGGTGATGGTGAAACCAGTAGGGATTTCTGTTTTATTGAAAACTGTGTCCAGGCAAATATCATGGCTGCAACATCTGACAGTAAGGACGCGAGTAATCAAGTTTATAATGTTGCCTTCGGAGAACGCACCAGCCTGACAGACCTTTTTATGCTCATAAGAGATAGGGTTTCCCCCATTCATCCAGCTGCTGGAAATGCCCAACCGACCTATCGTGACTTTAGAGCAGGAGATGTTCGTCACTCCCTTGCAGATATCAGCAAGGCCGAAACTTTAATTAATTACTCTCCTGAATACACAATTTCTTCAGGTCTAGATAAGGCCGCTCGATGGTATATTGAAAAATTATTATAATCGAAAGGTGTAGGCAACTGAGGAGTGGTTCTTAGGCCGGAAAGTCAGTATTTTCCTTCTTGATGTCATCCCCAGGTTGTAAGTGGATGGAACTGTTTTTCGGAAGGGGACTTGACGACTCGACATAAAATGAAATTGGCATACTCTCGCCGATTCACTCCATTGTTTCTTTTGTTGTTAATAGTTATTTGTTCTCACAATCTTCCAATAGCTTTTTAGCATTGACTTGTGTGACTGGAAATTGTCCTTTCTCCTGCAAAAAAACTATAATCTGGTCTATCTCTTCAGCTTTAAGTTGTTGGATTGCAGGCATGATCTGGTTAAAGGTGACGCCTTCCACAACAATTTCTCCTTTTAAACCATATCTGATGATGCAGGGAAGTTTTGAGACGTTTTCTTTAAGGTAATGTGAATTGCGAATTGGGGGGTAGAGTTTGAGAAAACCTTCTCCCTCACGTCCATGGCATTTTGCGCAGTTGGCGAGGTAGAGGTTGGCTCCTTGCCTAGTGTCATTGCCAAAGGCAAATGCCGGTAGCAGTGAAAATGAAAGAAATATGAGAACATTGAGGAGTGAGGGGAGTCGTTTACTCGTTGTCATGGATGAACTCCCGAAGATCAGTAATAAGCCTGTCCACATCTTGGGCATCGGTTCCTGAGTAATAGCCTCTTATTTTGCGATCTTTATCAACAAGGACAAAATGGCCGCTATGGATGTAGCCATCTACAATTGTGTCATCCTTTATCACACCAAGCATATACTGCTTGGCCATATTAAATATTTCCTGCTGATCACCAGTGACCAGTTGCCACTTGTCGGTCTTGATTCCAAGTCCATCTGCATAGTTTTTGAGTACCTCTACTGTATCAGTTTCCGGGTCAATGGTGTGGGAGAAAAGGAGTACGCCCGGGGTGTCTTTAAATGCTTCATATACCCGGTGCATTTGCCGTTTCATGAGTGGGCAGATAGTCGTACAGGTGGTGAAGAAGAAGTCTGTTACATAGACTTTGTCTTTAAATATCTCTTTGGTTACCAGTTGGCCGTCCTGGTTGTACAATGTAAAATCTTGTGTAACCTCTCCATATACTTTGAATTTTTCATCTACTTTCTTCTCACATCCTGAGAGCAAAAGACAGAGGATGAGGACGAAAAATACGAGGTATTGTGTTGCGTAAGATTTCTTAAAATAGTGTTTTACCATCAGAGTTATAAGGTGTTTAAAATTGATGAAATACTAAGAAGGCCCATAATACCAACGAGGAAACCGTTGAGTGAAATGAATAATATTTTGTAACGTGGGTGTTTTACTCTAAAGAGATGGAATAAAAATCCTGCCCCAAAAAGAGGTGTACACGCGATTAATGTTAAACGAACAGTTTGAGGTAAATAATGTACCAGTATTGTGAGTAATAGAACAACGGATAAAAATGCAAGGAGCCACACGGCGATTATTCGTTTTACCCGGTCGGCTGGGATCTTTGTAATCAAGTTTTGAAATGTACCTTTTTTTCTGTAATCATCTGCATATTCTAAAAGGATTAAACAGAAATGAGGGGGTTGCCAAAGAAAAAATAGTGCCATAACCGTTAAAATCATCGGATCGCCCAATTGGCCCCCGGCACTTGTCCATCCAATTGCTGGTGGCAGTGCTCCTGATATTCCTCCGGGTAGGAGGGCAAATTCAGAGTAGGGTTTAAAGGGCGTGTATATGAAGTTGTAAATAATGAGTGCTGCAAGCCCCAGGAAAAACGGAAGTAAGGTGTTTCCGATAAAGGCTAAAAGCAAAAGCCCCAGGGAGCAATTTAATACTGCAAAATATGTAGCGTGCTGTTTTGAAATTAAGCCAGAAGCTACCGGTCGTTTGCAGGTTCTTGTGTATGAGGCGTCTGATTCTTTTTCCTGGATAGAGTTGAAAGAGGCTGCTCCGCAGGCGAGGAAGAAGACGCCTGAAAAGGAGAGTAAGAATTCAAGATTGAAATGAGATTGAGTAAGACAATAGCCAAAAACATTAGAAGCAGCCACCATGAGGCAGAGTGGTGCTTTGGCCACTTTGGAGTAGGTTAAAAAAGAATTTTGACGGATAGGTTGCATTGGTGGCTTTCTTGGGCATCAAAAGTTGATCGTTCATCTCATCCCGGGAGAAAAAATCCAAGCCGGGATAAGTGCTTTGGGGACAATAAAAATTCTCAAAAGAATGAATTTTTATTGAAAAGCACTAATCCTCTTCCTCCTCTAACCACTCATCATACCTGTCCTGTGAAACGACATTGAGTTTTGCTGTCATATAGGCGTGCTCAGTTCCACAATATTCTGCGCAGAGAATGTCGAATTCTCCTTCCTCTCGTGGCATAAACCACAGGTATGTGGGGAGGCCTTTGACTGCATCAGCCTTTACTCTGAATGCGGGTATGAAAAAGCTGTGGATGACATCCAGGGACTCGATGTTGAGTTTGATTGGTGTGTTGACTGGCACCACCAATTCATTCTCCGTCTCTTTGTCATTATCGTATACAAAGATCCAGGAAAACATCTGGCCAAAAACCTCAACCTCAAGGGCTTCTTCCGGGACATTACGCAGGCCTGTATAGGATTGCCAACCCACCCAGAACATAGAGAGAGCAATAAGTGTCGGGATAACAGTCCAGATTACCTCAAGTTTCCAATTATCCCGAATATCTGATGGCACGGGGTTTTTACTACGACGATATTTAACGACGAAGTAAATCATTACTGCGGTTATAGCCGCAAGTAGAACAATAGAAACCACAAATATGTACCAAAAGGCACGGTCTACGCCTACTACTGGATCCATAGGTTTATTCCTCGTGAAAATTCATAAAGCGAAAACTGTTACCTAAAGGCGACATCAAAAAATGTGAAACTGATCATGATCGCCAGAAAACAGATGGTGCTGATAAATGATATAGTGATTGCTTTACTTTCATATTTGAGATGCATAAAAAATAACAGGACAAGGCTGACCTTGAAACAGGCGATACCTAGAGCAACAGGGACGTTGAAAACGCCCATGTCAAAGTAACTGACTCCGACGGTCACTCCAGTAAGGATGAGCAGGGTAACAAGGACCGCTGCCAGCTTTTTGTAGCTCATCATGTGTTGGGTTTCTGCGCTCATAAAAAATCCCCTACAATACAAGATAAAATAACGGAAAAACAAAGATCCAGATCAAATCCACCAGATGCCAGTAAAGTCCTGAGTTCTCAAGCATGGCAAAACGGTCTGCTCTTACCTTGTTTGCGGCTACGAGTACAAAACTAATGGCAAGCAGTGTCATGCCTATAATGACATGCAATCCGTGGAGGCCTGTTATGACATAGTAGAGGCCAAAGAAGATATTCTGCCCCGGAGGCCCGTCCACAAGTGTTTCGGAATTTGGGTAGATATCATGGTGAATTTTGGCTCCCCATTCAAAGTATTTGTTGATGAGAAAAACAATTCCACAAAAAAAGGAAAATCCAATCAGGCCAAGGGAGAGTTTTTTGGACCCCAGCCGTATAGCTGTAATGGATGCGGCCACAGTAAAGCTGCTCAGCAATAATATCATGGTATTGGCTGCACCAAAAATTCTATTGAGTTGTTTACCTCCCTCAACAAAGTCTTCAGGGTAGGCGTGAAAGTAGGCCGCGTAGAGCACAAACAGCCCACCAAACAATATTATCTCAGAGTAGAGGAAGAGCCACATCCCCAGGCGGATGCCAAGAAAATCGGGTTTGTTTGTCATGTTTTCGCAGCCTTTTTCACTATGTCAGTAAAATCGTATGGGTAATCTTTTATTACCGGTTTCTCGACGAAATTGTGTAGTGGTGGGGGAGAGGGGACCGTCCACTCAAGGGTAACTCCTCCCCAGGGGTTTGAAGACGCTACGCGTTTTTCTTTGAGGCTGCGGATGAGGTTAAAGAGCATGAGTATGATACCAACAAACATCAGGAGACCACCTACAGCCGCAAGCCCATTACCTTTGGCGAATTGAGGGAGGTAATCATAGTATCTGCGCGGCATACCCATCATTCCCACCACAAACATTGGAACGTAATGGAACATGAAGCCGACCGTTGAAAGGGTTGCGGCGATATATGCTCTACGATTGTTGTACATCACTCCAAATATTTTAGGCCACCAGTAGTGCAGCCCCGCAAAAAAAGCAAAGCCGGTACCGCCAAACATGGTGAAGTGGAAATGAGAAACAACAAAGTGGGTATCATGAACATGAATATCAGTTCCAGCTGCACCAAGGACAAGCCCTGTTAGACCACCCACTGAGAACAGGTAGATGAATACCAGAGCGTAGAGGAGTGGTGGAGTCATTTCAATGGAGGCCTTGTACATGGTTCCAACCCAGGAGAAGACTTTCACTGCGGTTGGGATAGCAACAAGAAAGGTGAGGAGAGAAAAGATAAAAACTGCGGTGTCACTCATGCCGCTGGTGTACATATGGTGAGCCCAGACAAGAGAACCTGCAACCGCAATACCCATGGATGAGTAGACAATGGCCTTGTAGCCAAAGATTGCCTTGCGGCTAAACGTTGGAATAATCTCAGAAATAATTCCCATGCCGGGTAGGATCATAACATACACAGCAGGGTGGGAATACATCCAAAATAAATGTTGGTAGAGAACAGGGTCACCACCTTTGTCCGGATCAAAAAGTCCTACACCAAAGAGTCGTTCAAAGATGACGAGGAGAAGAGTAATTGAAACCACAGGTGTTGCGAGTAATTGGACCCAGCCTGTTGCGTACAAAGACCAGGTAAAGAGTGGGATCTGCATCCAGCCCATTTCTTTGATCCGCATTCTGTGTACGGTGGTAATAAAGTTAAGTCCGGTGAGCATAGACGACATGCCGAGGATAAAGGCTGCAAGGACTGTAAGTGGAACATTGTGATTGGTTGTAACACTAAACGGAACGTAGAAGGTCCAACCTGTATCTGGAAAGCCGCCACCGGTAAAAAGCGATACAATGGCCATAAGGCCGCCTAGCATATACAAATACCAGGACAGGAGGTTAAGGCGCGGAAAAAACACGTCATCTGCACCCAACTGAATGGGCAATATAAAGTTGCCGAATATTGCTGGGATCGCCGGAATGACAAAGAGAAAAATCATTATCACCCCGTGCAGGGTGAATGCAGAATTGTACATCTCGGCCCCCATAATCGTGGGGCCTATTGTCATCAACTCAATACGAATAAGAAAGCCAAGGGTGATGGCAAGGGTAAACCAGAAGAGGACCGCCCAGAGGTACATGATGGCGAGTCGTTTATGGTCATGGGTAAGAAGCCATGCCTTGATTCCCGTGAGGTGTGACGGGGCCGGTGTTTCAAAAAACGTTTTTACATCAGACATAATGAGTAGTTTCCATTATACCGAAAAATCTATGACGTTTACCCGGTACAACTTGGGGAGTCTTTATCTTTCGGTGTTGTTATCGGGTGTCTTTCCGTAATGTTCGTATTAGGAAATATCCGCCTAAAACAATAAGCAGGATTATTGATCCTTTCATGATACCAAATATTTTACGGTTTCTTTCTGGATTACCTTCGAGACAATAGGCGAGAAAACGACGAATTGAGGTCGCCGGTGTTCCTTTTTCTGCCTCGGATATAGCTAAGTCGACGTCTCCTGAAAGAAATCCGCCATACACATATTTTATGATTTTACCATCGTCTGCCAATGCCACAAGAGCAGACGGGTGAAGAAACAGTCCTCCACCTGCCACCTTGAATGTGTAGCCTATACTATCAGTGACCAGCTTTATATTTTTTTGATCGCCAGTAAGAAACGACCATGAATCGGTAGAAAACTGCCCTTTAAGCATATTGGTGTAGTTCTTTTTAGCCTTTGCCGCGTCCTTTGGTGTTTCCTGATCATCAAAACTAAAGGTGATGATGTTAAATGTGTCTTGCTCTAACTTTGTTTGCTGAAGGGCTAGAGCCAGGTTGGCCATGTCAAATGAGCAAATACGGGGGCAATTAAAGTAGACAGGTAAAAGTAGTGTCGGTTTATTTATGAGCTGCCCAAGAGTTACTTTTTCACCTTGTTCGTTAGTAAAGGTAGCATCCAGGGGGATAAAGTCTCCCCCTTTTTCCACAACTCCCGTTGGCTCTTCAATAACCTCTGGCTCTTTTGAACCAAAAGCCTCCCCTCCTGCGTTGTGTAGAAGTAACACGAGCAGGAGAGGAACAAGCCAGGGATGAGTTGTACATCGTATCATTTATTTTTTAGCACCGGTACTAAGGTTAACAGTAAAGGTGGCGTGGACCTTATGCTTTGTCTTGAAAGAGTCCCGTCCTTCACCGTGGGCCAGGATTACTGTTGTATCAGCAGCTGGATCTATAACACCGTCTTTTTCATCGCCTGAGTTAAGTGGAATAGTAAACTCAATAGTCGTTACTCCACCTTCTTCTGTTCCGCCTACAACGGTAACGTGATCAACACCGCCTACTTTTTCATCGCCTTTGTGCTGGGTGGTAGCTGTTCCAAATTCATCAGAAATTTTTACTTTGCCCTTTTTGACGTAGCCTATGATGATGTTGGCGTCTTTCATCTTTTTGCTTGGGTTAAAACCTACAGCAACCCAGCTATCGGTTTTGGCGGAGAGTTTAACCGCGAGCCGGTCTCCCTCGACGCTCCAGGCAAAAGTGATATTGTTCTCGGTGAGAGTGTGCTGATACTCAGTACTTTGGGCCACACTTACCATGGTGCATAGTGCAAAAAATATGGCTGCTGTGGCAGCAAAAGTCCTTTTAAACATAAATTTTCTCCTTTATTGAATCTGTTTAATATTGTGATTGTGTGGTGGTTCCACGCTTTCCGAGGTTAGCCGTAGATGAGCTCTCCACCAGAGAATCCTAGTCCACCGGCACAGGCTAGACAGAGTGTGTAGAGTAAGAAAAGTTTTCCTGTACTTGCTCCTTGCAGGTTTGCACGAATACTAATAGCAAGCAGTACCGTAAGGACCGCTGCCAAGACGAATTTCACGATGATAAAAACACTCATTGTTGAACCAAAAAACTGCTGCCAATCGAGAAATCCGGCAAATATTGTTGGAAAAATGAAAATAAGTCCTACCACTGAGCAGTGAAGAGACGTCTTGATAAAGATGGTTTTTTTGGTGATGAGAGCAAAAAAACTAAAAAAGAAACAGCCTATTACCATTCCCATGGGGATATGGGTAAGGGCAGGGTGGAGTGGATGGGCGAAGCCAATTGCTTCGAGGGTGCTGAAGATAAGGTCCGTCATATTTCACCTCGGTGTAATATTGCAGAAATCTTTAGTGCCTTATTCCAGAAAACCTGTCTAGAAAAACAAGAAATCCAGATATTGGTTTGAAACCAAGTATGTATGCTAACCGCCAAGGCACGTATCCCGTTTGTCGGGCTGTACTACTCAGTTAATGAGTCAGGTTCTAGCAAGAATAAATGTCCTCTATTGCTGTTATACTATGGCACATTTGTTGAAGAATCAAGCAATTGAATAGAGAAGATTGTGGATTTATCTGAAAAAAAAATGGCTGGGTCTCGCAAAGCACAGAAATACAGTGTTGTAGCTCCATATTATCTGCACTGCATTTAGTAATTTTCAGTCAGTGTTTGGACCTTGAGTAATGCAAATGTCTGATGTGATTATACCAATCTTTATTTGTAGTTTGATTGTACAAATTTGTCACAATTTAGACAGTTTATGAGACAGTTTATATGTTGAAACTGGATGCTCAGAGTTGTATTTTCGCTTCATTAAATAACTTGTCTTAATACCAGAAAAACAAAATTTATTGTAACAAAATAATAATTTACGGTGGAGTGATGAAGATAATTGTAGCAGTCATTGTAGGGTTGTGCTTTTTCGCAGGGTACAATGTGCAGGCAGGTGAGATAAAGACAGATCTAACTGAAGTACCTCCGGTAGAGTTAGTGGCCGGTGCTAAAAGTTCAGCTGATGTTGTAGTCGATGTTCAGGCCGAAGGGGGTGTAGTCGAAGCAACGAATGAAGTTGAATTGGTTGCTGATTGCAAAAATGAGCCGCAGGCAGTGGCTGAAGACCTTCTTGAAGGGGGAACTGACGAAGCACACTCTGGAAGTTCTGGCTTTGTTGATCAATACATAGCAGGTAGATTGCAGATCGGAACCAGAATGGCCACACGCTCTCTTACTGATTCTGATTCGGGCCATGAGGGTGGAACCTATGGTTCCGGAACCTATCTTGGAACTATTTATGCGCTCGAGGAAGTTCAGGATTACACACCATATCTTTTTTATATGAAATACTTTTTCAGTGATTACATAGCAGCAGAGCTTGCATATGATAGTGTGACAGCAGAGACTCGTGCAACTACAGTAGGTTATTCAGGTGATAAGACTGATGGAGATGTTACACTATCTGGTCCAACCATAAGTCTTGTAGCTCATATTCCCAATTCTACAAAATTTAGTCCTTACGCCTCCATAGGGGTTGGATTCTATTCTGGGGATTTTGATGAGGCAGCAAGTTGGGCGCTAGGTTACAAAACCCCTTCCGATTATGAAGATGCAGGGAGCCCTTCAACAGCACTAAATGGAAGGATCAGAGAAATGGTTACTGATGATGCCGTAGGAATACTGCTTGGTCTTGGTTGTACCTATGCATTGAATGCAAACTGGTTGTTGGATATCTCCATGCAGTATACCCAGGTTGATGTTGATGCGACTTTTAATGGATATACGTATGGTGTGCTGGACACCGTCCAGAACGGTAATTTCCCAATAGATAATATTGCATTCCGTTTAGGTTTGGCGTATCAGTTTTAAGTTAGAACAAGTATCCTGCATAGCAACAGGTAGAAACGAAAAAAGAGTTATTAGATACAATCCAATAGCCCTTTTTTTGCTGTGAAATCGAGTGATTTAATTGATCAGTTACTTTTTCTGGAACCTACAATCTTTGCTGGAGTTCCAACAACGATTGCATAATCAGGAATATCTTTTGTTACCACTGCGCCAGCTCCTATAACACAACCTTTCCCCACAGTGACGCCATCAATAATAGTAGCAGAGGCACCAATCCAGGTGTTTGCACCAATAGTGATAGGGCCGCGTGAATAAATTCCCTGGTACATAATTGGTGTGTTAAGGTCGTCAAGATTGTACCGTGCCCCACCAATATAGCAGTTGCCTGCAATAAGTACGTTGTTTTCAAGGGTGATTGTGCTGATGCTGGTAATGATAACATGGGCACCGATATCACACTCATCACCAATATAGAGCGGACCATTTTTTGCCTGGATCACTGATCCCTTGCTGATAACAACGCTATTACCAATAGACATCGTGCAGTCGGGTCCGGTACCACCGTCAAGAAGGGTGTGGTCATCTATGGCAACGTTGTCACCAAGGCTTATATGCCCAGGGGTTCTGAGGATAATTGATTTTCCAAGAATAAGTCCTTTCCCGCTTTTACTAAACAGGGATGCAAGTGACTTTTTTCTCAGCAGGTAACCAAGTCCTCCTCCGAGATTGGCACAAAAGAGTTGGGCTAGTTCAAACTGGAAGAGTTGAAAAAAACTTGCTCCCTTGCCAAGGACCTTGTCCCGATATCTGATTAATGGATTTCCTCCCTGATGAAGCTGCTCAGAGAGGATTTCTTTTTCGATCCTCTGCGTACTCTTTGTGTTTTCTTGCTTTTGTTCTGTCATAGAAGACTAACCCCGATAAACGGGACAAGTACCTTGAAAGTAATTTTAAGTTTGCAATGTCAAAAGGATCTCCAGTTTTCCCGGAGTCTACGCTACCTGTTTTTTATGACAGCTTTTCTGGAGTGAGGTACTGATATATTCATGGACTGAAATTATTTTTTAAGCTGCAACCAGTTTTCTTTCAGGTACCAGCGAGCTGATTCTATAATACCGTCTTCATTTGACCAGAGAGGCTGGTAGCCGAGGACTTCCTGCATTTTTTTTGTTGAGAAGTTTCTATCCTTTGAATAGAAGGCAACCCTGCGCCTATAGATCGGGGGCTCAATTTTAAATGGCCGACAGATCACTTCACAAATATCTCCCATGAGAAAAAAGGGGCCGATGGGGAGTCTGAGTACTTTGAGGCGCGTATCGTATTCTTTTGCAATAATGGCCGCCATATCTTCGAGGCGAATAGGCTCTGTTGCTCCAATGATAAAGGCTTCTCCAAGAGCCTTTTCCTCTGTTGCTGCAAGAATTATTGCATTTGCAAGATCTTCAACGTGTACAAGATGGTACCAGCATTTTCCCTTGCCAAGGATGGGGAAGACTTTACCTGCTGCCATTTTAAAAAGCTTTAGCAGTCGTCGCTCTCCCGGGCCATAGATGGCGCAGGGGCGAATTATTGCATAGGGGAAATCCTGTGTTTTGGTAAATGCTTTAAGCCAGTCTTCTGCCTCCACCTTTGTCGATTGGTAGTCATCGCCGGGGCTAAATGCAGATTCCTCATTGCCGGGAGGGTTTTGGATATGACCGTGTACCCCCATTGTGGAGACATGGACAAGGCGTTTAAACTCCGGGTTCTTACGTGCTTCTTGAACAATGAGCTGAGTAGAGACAACATGCACGTTGCGGTAGTCTTGCTCTGTACTTTTGGCTTCACGAAATGCAGCTGCTACATGGAAAACGTATTCAACCCCTTCCATGGCCGAGCGGATTGTTGCTTCGTCAAAGACTTCACCACGAAACCAGTTGACCGGCTGTCCGTCAAAGGGTTTTATGTTTGAGGATTGCCGTGCTATGGCGTTGACCACGAGTCCCTGTTCCAGAAGTTTTCGTACAAGCACCTTACCGGTAAAACCTGTGGCTCCGGTGACCATAACTTTAGTGCCAGCTGCTATTGTGTTATTCATTTCATTTTATATGTTGTTAAATAATTCCAAGCGTTAGCGGTAAAGAGTTCTGAAATTATTTTTTTAGAGTCGGTTCTGGGTTTTGTCTCAATTGCTCTTTGTAATTACGACGATAATTGGCCTTTTACCCAGTCATACAAGTCATCGACCCGTTTCTTATGGGCAGAATAGACGTGGTTTCTCTCAACAAAATCCCTTCCGTTTTTACCCAGTTTAGCACGAAGTTCAGAACTTTTTGCAAGAGCCACGATACCTGCACCAAAATCTTTAGGATTGGCATCGGCCAGGTAGGCCTCTTCGTCTGTTACAATCTGGGTGTGGGTATAGAGCTTGGTGAGTAATACCGGTTTTCCCGAGTGCATATATGGGAATATTTTCATGGGAGTGTTAACACCCTTGATCCGTGGTGCAACCAGCATGTCTGCATCGGCCAGGTAGGAGTCAAGCTGGTCGAAAGGGCGTGGGCCAAGGAAGTGGACGTTCTTCTCAACACCTAAATCTTTAGCTTTTTGGGTGTAAAAATCTATATCTTCAGGGATGCCACCAATTATCACCAGCTCCACGTTGACGTCTTCACGGACGACATAGGGAAAGCTTTCCACAAGCAGATCGACCCCTTGATATACTTCAAGATTACCACAGTAGAGCAAGATGAGGCCGTCAGAATTGATCTCTTTTCTGATAAGTCCCGTTGGCGCTAGATCCGGTTCCTTAAGTTGTGAAATGTCGTGCAGGGTGAATGTTTTCTGGGAGTGGTTCTTCTCGCAGAGTTCCCGCAGGGCATGACAAACAGGAGCATTTGCAATAGCCCCTTTCATTGCCCGACCTTCAAACCAGTTAAACAGCTTGGCAAAGGGTCTGAGTTTAGGGTTTTTCTCAACCATTTGTTGGGCGATGGAGGAATCAATGTCGTACACATATGGTACCTTGTAGATGAATTTCATCAACATTGCGATAAAGACGGATTCTTCCCCGGCGTGTATAAGTGAATAGCGATTACTATGAACTTTTTTCCAGGTATAAAAAAACATAAAGAAGTCGATATAGAGCTTCTTACAAGAAAAACCTGGTCGAATATCTTGTATTTTACTGCAAAAGGGGACGCGATACACAGTGATCCGAGGGAGATTAATATTTTCGCCCTGGGGATAGACAATCATATCTACGACAGTATCGTCTCTTTCGGAGAGTGCCTGTACTACCAGATGCACATCAATGGGAGTTCCCCTGTTGATGAAAAAAGGATGGGGGGCAAGAACCAGTACATCGAGTTGGTTAGTATCTGTATCGCTTGTCATCTATGCCTCTTCAAAGCCTTTTGGGTGGTTTACATGCCAGTTCCAGGCTGTGGTGAGAATGGATTCCAGGCTGTTAAATTCAGGTTTCCAGCCCAGCTCATTTGTAATACGTGCCGCAGAGCCGACAAGGGCTGCTGGATCTCCGGGTCTCCTATCGGCATAGCTGTAGGCGATTTTCTTTCCTGATACCTTTTCAGCACATGTGATAACATCAAGTATCGAGTAGCCGTTTCCGTTTCCAAGGTTGTATTTTTTACTTTCACCACCTGCAAGAAGGTGCTGAAGTGAGAGGAAATGTGCCTGTGCAAGATCAAGGATATGGATGTAGTCCCGAATACAGGTACCATCTTCTGTAGGATAATCTGAACCAAAGATCGTGATTTCATCCCGCTGTCCAAGGGCTGTCTGGAGAACAATTGGAATGAGGTGTGTTTCAGGATTATGGTCTTCACCAATGAGCCCTCCGGGATCAGCGCCTGCAGCATTAAAATATCGGAGGCAGACGGCCTTCATACCCTTTGCATGATCGAGATCATCTAAGATCTGCTCCATCATCAGTTTTGAGCGGCCGTAGGGGTTAATTGGGTTTTGTGGAAAGTCTTCAAGAAGTGGTAGTTTATCAGGTTCGCCGTAGGTGGCACAGGTTGAGGAGAAAATAAAATTGAAAATATTATGGGTCACCATCTCTGTTAATAGAGTCAGGGTAGCGCTGATATTGTTCTTATAGTATTTGAGTGGTTCCTCAACCGACTCGCCAACATAGCAGAAGGCTGCAAAATGCATTACGGCTTCAATGTTATGCTCGCTAAAGATTTTTTTCAAAAGAATAGTATCAGCCATATCACCTTCGTAAAATGGTCCCCATTGCACAGCCTGTCGGTGGCCATAGCTCAAATTATCAAGTACGACGGGAATCATTCCATTTTCATGGAGATATTTGCACATATGGGAGCCAATGTATCCGGCACCGCCTACAACTAATATTTCTTTCATAAACATGTTTCCTGTTTGTTAATCACCTGTGCGATTTCTCTTTCTTTTTGCTCAGTTGACCAATCTAACAAATTGGCCATTTCCTCTGCAAGGGCAATTAATAGCTCTGGAGAAATAGGTGCCACATTGTTTGGGAATATTCTACGGTAGATGAGATCTTCCAGGTGGTAGGTCAGCTCATTATTAACACAATAGGTTGTAATGGCCTGATAAAAATCTGTATCATTTATCGGCGCAGGGCCCACAGCCTCAGGTGTAAGGGAGGTCTTCATCACCTCTGGAAGGCTTGATCCAAAAAGGTTAAAGAGGGTAGTGCATTGATCGTAACTCACTCTATCTTTAAACTTTTGCCGATAGTGAGAGAATAGGTCTGATGGTTGTGAAGCCGGGCTCCCATGGGGCAGAACATTGAACTGCAACACATCCTTGATATTCTGTTCAGGAAAAAGTTGTTGTAACGTCTTTTTAACAACATCAAAAGCTGTGGTAAATTTTACTCCAACCACTTGCAATATGTCACCTTGGGCTTCAAGTTCTCTATCCACAAGTTTGTAGTGGGGCCTGATCCGGTCAGATGCTGCTGGCTTGCCTTCTCTACTTCCGGGAACATATCCCACATGTGTAGACAGTATCTTAGATTTGTTTTTATCCCCTGAGATAGCATCCTGGGTGAGTTCGTGGAAATCGTCAGCAGTCTTTTTGTGACTCTCCCATTGAATTGCAGGATCAGCACAATCCTCCCAGTGGGTTCCTTCTATGGAACAGTCCTTCCAGGGTACAATAAAGAGGAATCGTGAGCTATCTCCCTCGCCTGCTTTCGTGGCAAAGGATGTGGGAGAATTAAATAGCGCAGGAACAATAACATTCATCCCCCTGATAAGAGAAATTTCGTCAAGATCTGAAGGGATGGGCCCAAGGCCAAGTTCATCTTTAAACCATGAACCTGTGCAGAGCGCAATTTTTCTGGTGTGAATCCTCTGTTCAGTTTTGTTCAGTTTGTCATATAGAACCACAATGAGATGATTTTCTGCAGATCGTTCAATGGCTACAACCTTCATCTGGTTGGCAATCTTACCTCCAAGCTTTGCAGAACTCTCAAGGAGCGCCATGATGACTCGTTCAGGGTCATTACAGATTCCATCGTACCAGAGGGCGCCGCCACGAATATCTTCCTGGGCCATATGGGGAAACCGGCTTGCAACTTCATCTTTTGTTAAAATCTGTGGGCGCTTATGCAGGTTTTTGGTCAGCTTGCCTCTACAGACAAGTTTTTGAATTATGCCATAGAGCAGGAATGCGATTCGAAAAGCCTCACTTCCTTTCATGGCAAATCCTGATGTCGGTAGCAGGCATGGAAGCGGTTTTACCTGGTGGGGGAAGAGGTGGAAAAAACGCTGCTTTTCACGAATTGATTCAACAACCCTTTTTATATCGAGATTCTGGAGATAGCGCAGACCGCCATGGATAACCTTTTGCGAGTGTGCAGAGGTGTGTTGGCAAAAGTCGTCTTGCTCCACAAGTACAGTTTTCAGGCCGTTCAATGTAGAAGTATAGGCCATGGATGCGCCATAAATTCCACCACCAACCACCAAAACATCATGGACTTGTGCGTCATCCTGAGGACAGTATCGTTTCATAATCTAATTAAGTAATGGGGGAACACTCCGCTGCTTTGGGCTCACTCTTTACTGGTATTGGTTGAGCGGTGTGGAGGTGTTAATTATCTCTGTTGTTTGCTGCTATACGTATCCAAAGCTTTTGCAGGTCTTTGGCAAGGGCAGAATAATCTACCCTTACCGGACAGCTACGGATTGGATCTTTGTCAATTGCATAGATGTGAAAAAAATCTATTCTTCTCGTTTTTTCAGTAGCGTATCAAAGTAGTCAATGGTCTTTACTAAACCATCTTCAAGTTTGATCTTTGGTGTCCATCCTAACTTGTTTTCAGCAAGACTGATCTCAGGTTTACGCTGTTTAGGATCATCCTGTGGTAGATCGATAAAAGATAGTTCAGACTTAGAGTTGGTCATTTCAATAATGAGTTCTGCCAGCTCTTTAATCGTGAATTCCCCGGGATTTCCCATGTTCATAGGCCCGGTAAAGCTGTCATCCGCGTTCATGAAGCGGACCATCAGTTCAATAAGGTCGTCCACATAACAAAAAGACCTGGTCTGATCACCTTTACCGTAAATTGTAATGGGTTGGTTTTGTAAGGCCTGAATGATAAAGTTGGAAACAACTCTACCATCATTTGGATGCATATTGGGACCATAGGTGTTGAAGAGTCGACCTACGCGAATATTAACATTGTGTTGCCTGTGGTAGTCAAAAAAGAGTGTTTCAGCGCAGCGCTTTCCCTCATCGTAACATGAGCGAATTCCAATGGGATTGACGTTGCCCCAGTATGATTCGGGTTGCGGATGAATAGAAGGATCGCCGTAAACCTCACTGGTGGATGCCTGAAATATCTTTGCTTTTACCCGTTTTGCAAGGCCAAGCATATTGATGGCACCGTGAACACTGGTCTTTAGTGTTTGGACGGGGTCGTGCTGATAGTGAATCGGTGATGCCGGGCAGGCAAGGTTGTAAATCTCATCTATCTCAAGATATAGAGGGAAGGTGACGTCATGGCGTATGAGCTCGAAGTACGGGTGGCTCAATAGATCGACAATATTGTCTTTGGTTCCGGTGAAGTAGTTATCGAGACAGAGAACCTCACAGGATTCATCCAGTAAACGTTTGCATAGATGTGAGCCAAGAAAACCAGCACCACCTGTAACAAGGATTCTTTTTTGTTCTGTTTTCATATTTCCAGCCTAAAAAAATAGGGCAGTGCGTACTTGTGTCTTCAGCACACATTGTCTTTAATGAGAAAATTGCAGAGTCGTTCAACCAACGTTGTATACTACACTCCGATAACCTTTCCCATTAAAAGAATAACAAAATGGATATTTTTCCTTCTATTTTGCCACCTGTTTGGCAATGTGGATTTTTTTTGGTGTGTACGGGGTGCACAAGCGGTTAGATCATTTCTTTGCCTGATACAATTAATACCATAGACGCAATTAATATGTAATACCTGTTCAGGCTATTTAATGTCCTAATATTAATAGAGATACTTATGAGAAAGAGCGGTATGATGACAAGAATAGTCTGGGGGGAGCGGTTCAATGAAATTATGTGTTGAGGCTTTTATGTGTCATAAGACGCTGGGGGTACGTTTTACGTGAAGATTCTTCGTTCTGAAAAAGTTGCCGCGTATTCGCATTTAGGGACGATTCCCTTTTTTGTTATGAGTACACTCTTTTTGCTTGTTACCTGTTCTGGTAATTCCGGGATGCAATTCGTTGCGTTAGCCTATGGGCTGTCAGCAATTTTTCTCTTTAGTTCAAGTTTTCTTTACCATGCTAATAAAAAGCAGGAAAATGCGAAAAATTTTTGGCGAAAATTAGATCACACCGCAATCTTTTTTCTCATTGCAGGTACATATACCCCCCTTTGTTACCTTTATCTTGATGGACCTATGAAATGGTCGATCTTAGGCGCACAATGGGGCCTTGTCGTTGCTGGAACTGTCTTTAAGTTTATCTTTATCAATGTTCCACGTTGTATAGGGACGCTTATCTATCTTATTATGGGCTGGATTGTTCTTGTACCCATCAAAACTCTTGTAGCTGTAATGCCTTCACCCGTTCTTTCAATGTTGATTGGTGGTGGCGTCTTATATACGATTGGTGCTCTTATTTACGGTTTTAAATGGCCAAATCCCAAACCTTCCTTTTTTGGTTTTCACGAAATATTTCATGTTTTTGTTTCAGCTGCAGCCCTGCTTCATCTGGCAATGATCGTCTATGGAATCAGACTTTCAGGCGGTCTCTGATAGCATAATAATCAGAACAGTTTGATATTTGAGCTGAGTTGTTTTTTTCTTGCAGAGAAGGACAAAACAGGGTTTAACATGTGCTGTGAAATGATATCATATCATCTGGTGTGCTATGTGTGATATGATCCTATATGAAACTATATTGAATGATATGTGGTGAAAGGGATATGGCGATTGTTTTAATTGGTGGAGAAAAGGGTGGAACAGGGAAGACAACCCTTGCTACTAATCTTGCTGCGATACTGGCTCAAAATGGCAAAGATGTTCTTTTACTGGATACAGACAGGCAGGGGACTGCATCATTTTGGGCAGCTGTCCGCGAGGAGGCTGAGGTTGAGCCACGGATCGCCAGTGTTCAGAAGTTTGGTAAAGGCCTGCCGACTCAGGTTCAGGATCTTGCTACTCGGTATGATGAGGTGATAATAGATGCCGGTGGTCGGGATTCCATGGAGTTGCGTTACGCCCTTGGGGTCTGTGACAGGGCGTATGTACCTGTACAACCCTTCCAGTTTGATATCTGGACTATCAGGCAAATGGATGAGTTGGTTTCCATGGCAAAGGGGTTTAATCCTGGTCTTAAGGCGAGCATTGTTCTGAACCGGGTCTCGACAAATCCTTCGGTTAGAGAGGATAAAGAGACCAGAGAATTCTTTGATGGAGAAGGGTTTGAACATTTGTCTATTGCAGAGCCTATTCTCCACGAACGAATAGCATTTAGAAAATCGGCAAGGGATGGTTTGTCCGTTACCGAGTGGAAAGCGGACAGAAAGGCAAGTAGTGAAATGGATCAATTATTTAAGGAGATATACAGTGGCTGATAAAAAGAAACCGGCTTTACGGTCAACTCCGGCGATAAAAAAAACGCCCAGTCTTGATCAGTTTGCAGCGGCTGCTGGAACGGGGAAAAAGGACGCCAATGAGTTGTTCCCCTGGGAAGAGCCAAGGGTGAGAGAAGATGTGAAAAAAAATCTTCCGATACGTCTGCCGGAGCCCTTATATATGAAGTTGAAATATATAGCGGATCATACCCCCTACAGTATGAATTCTTTTATCCTCGAAAAGCTTACAGAAGAGATCGAGGAAGAGATTAATGCTCTAATAGGCTAACAACAATGCCAGTTTTGAGAGCGAACTGTTCAGCCTGTCCCAATTACCGTAATTGAGACAGGCTGAAATAGAGTATGTCTTTTGTCTGAAAGCTAATGCTTGCTCTACCTCATATGGTTGCATTTATGGCTGCATTTCGTACTGATCTTTCATACTGTAAACGTATGTCTCCCACAGATGTTTGAATCTTTCACTGTTTTCAACAGGGCGTTTAACCATACGTCTGCAGATGTTTTGTTGGATTAGGTTCGCGGACCCCTTGGTGTAGAGTTGCAGGGCGAATTTGGAAAAATCCCGAATCATCACGTCAAATATCTGATCGAGAAGGTGTTCGTCAATCCCAAGTATCTGTGCATTCTCAAGAATGAGTTGTCCATAGACCACGAGGGTAAATAGTTCGCCAAGGTTCAGAAGGAAATCAAAATCCTTTATCTGGGTTTTATTAGGTTTACCAAGAATCAAAAAGAGTTTTAATAAGCGGATCTGCTTCTTAAACACCTTGATATTTGGTTGATTAAATTGATTGTAAATCTTGTTGTAGTCATGGAACCTTGTTTTCCCAAGTCCCTTGGTTGCCCCCTGCTTAAATAGAAAATCGTCATTTTGAAAACCGGTCTGACTGTTAATTGTGGGGTAGTCTCCTGGCTTAAAGAAGTAATTTGCCATGAATTTTACGATCAGCGCCATGTTAACATGTACAGTACCTTCGAGTTTAGGCAGCGCCCTGATGTCCCTTGTGGCCATTTCAAAATACATGTCCTTTTCAAAGCCCTTAGCGGCGATAACATCCCATAGGGCGTTCACAACATCTTCGCCCTGGGTGGTGACCTTCATCTTAACCATAGGGGTGAAGAGCAAATAGCGTCGATCATCCGGGCTAGCTGCACGCATATAATCAATGGCTCTGCCTGCAAACAGTTTCATGGCTGCAAGGCGAACGTAGGCATCGACAAATAACTCCTGGACATGAATAAAATCAGTAACATAATGGTCAAAGAGGTGGCGATTGGTCGCATGATTGAGTGCCTCGTAATAGGCATGGGTGCAGATACCAATTGAGGCCCATCCAAGGTTAAATTTACCAACGTTGACGGTATTTAAGGCCATGTCCCAGGCATCACGTCCTTTGGCAAGTATCTGTGCCTCCTTGATCGGGTAGTCGTTGAGCTTGTATTCGGCCACATAATTTTGTGAGTTGAGAACATTTTTGACCAGTTCATAGTTACTGTGTCCCGATTCGGCCACAAAGAATACATAATCACCCGAGTCGGTGAATTTACCAAATGTTGAAACATATGCAGCCTCATTAGCGTTACCAATATAGTACTTGGAACCGTTCGCGAGGTAACTTCCATCGTCCTGGGGAGTGAGGCCCATGTCGCTTGTGTAGATGTCCGCTCCATGCTCTTTTTCGGATAGACCAAAAGCGAAAATAGAACCATCATCGAGCATTTGTGCTGTTTTTTCTTTAACGGCCTCATTATTACTCATCCAGATAGGGCCAAGGCCGAGGATGGTAACCTGCCAGGTGTACCAGTAACTGAGACCATAGAAGCCAAGAATTTCATTTATTGCGCAGTTTCTTAAGGTATCCCAGCGTTTATCTCCCTCACCGTAGGCAGCTGTGGTCAAAAATGTTGCAAAGAGTTTTTCTTTTTTCGAAAATTGCAGGAAATCCTCATACCAGACCCGTTCATGGTCGTCTTCTTTGAGTTTCTCCTTTCCCTTTGTTTCAAAAAATTCAATGGTTTTAAGAACGATGCTTCTGGAGGCCTCATCGAGGTGATCATATGTTTCAGTTTTTGGGTTAAGAAGTAAGTTTTTTGTAACTGAAATCACTTTTTGCCTGGTCTCATTCATCTGGACACCATCATTTGTAGAGTTGAGTAACATTACTGTTGCCTCCTGTATTTATATGAGTAAAACTCCTTGGTTAACGTGCGTTAACTTGATGGCCAAAAAAATGGCTTAGCTGCCTAAACCGTCAAGTAATCTTTGAAACATTTTTCTGTATTTTCTATGCATCTCCTCCTTTGGGTCACTCAGTTTTTTTGAAACATAGAGCCCAAAAAAACCGTTGCAGGTTGCAAGCAGTAATAGTGCAACTTCTTCTGCATCATCACTTTTTAAACTATTATCATCCATACATTCCTGCACCCGTTCCACCATAAAATGACGGCTGAGGGTCGCGTCATGGGTAAGTGCACCTTTTACTTTGTGCTCAACTGTGTGATCCATGGTGAGAAATAGTATCTCGTAGTATTTCTTTTGTTCGGTGGCAAAGGCGAAGAACCGTTCTGAAGCAAGCGTCAGTTTTTCAAGGGGTGTGGTACCTACAAGTGCTCCCTGGAGGTACGAATCAAATGTACGGAATCCCTCCCGGAGCACTTGATGATGTAAGGCCTCTTTATTATGGAAATGACGATATATTGCTGTGGCAGAAATTTCTGCACGTTTGGCTACCTGTCGCATACTCATACCTTTATAGCCTTCCTGAAGGTAAATATCACAAGCCGCAGTAAGTATGATTCCCTTAGTATCTTTCATGTTAACAGGTGTTAACATAACCTTGTTTATTTTTCAATACATAATCATATGGGGGGTGAATAGCGAAAATATATCCCAGGAAAATGAGAGGAAAGAACAAAAAAAATTGCCGCAATTTGACAATCTTATGGTGCTGCGAGATAATAACCTAACTTTTAAATATAACATACAAAATAGAACGCTCTCTTAGCACTAAGGAGATTGGATGACCAGATTATATCAAAAGATAAACCCACTAAAACAAAACTATAGCAGGAGTGTAATGCTTGTTGTATTGATGTGCCTTTCACAATCCCTGGCCTTTGCCTCTGAGGAGGAACTCATACAGATGAGTATAGAAGATCTGATGGATATTCAGGTTACCTCTGTGAGTAAAAAGGCTCAGAGTTTGTCTGATAGTGCTGCAGCTGTATATGTTATAACGGCAGAAGATATAAAATCTTCTGGCTCTACGAGTATTCCGGAACTTCTACGAATGGTGCCGGGACTGACTGTGGCACGGATAGATTCCAGTAAATGGGCCATTAGCTCGAGGGGCTTTAACTCAAGGTTTTCTGACAAGTTACTGGTGCTGATGGATGGTAGGAGTGTGTATAGCCCCCTTTACTCAGGTGTGTATTGGGAGGTTCAGGACACATATCTTGAAGATATTGAACGGATTGAAGTGATACGCGGAACTGGGGGTACTGTTTGGGGTGCTAATGCGGTTAATGGAGTTATTAATATAATAACAAAGCATGCAGGAGATACCCAGGGTGGAATCGCTACAGTTGGCGTTGGAACGGAAGAGCGTGCCTTTGCAGGTGGACGTTATGGAACCACACTGTCTGAAGGAATCTATGGAAGATTTTACGGAAAAGGAACCTATAGAGACAGCTATCAGTTTACAACAGGAGAGGACGCAGAGGATTCATGGCAGGATTACAGGAGCGGCTTTCGAATTGATGGCAGTTTGTCTTCAGATGATAGTTTTCAAGTTCAGGGAGACATCTACAGGGGCGATATGAATCAGCAACTTGAATTTCCGATTCTTGGAGAGCCTTACTCCTACAGTGATTCTGCTGAAGTAGATACTGAAGGGGGGAATATACTGGCGTCTTGGACACAGTATCTCGCATCCGGCGGTGATATTCAATTTCAGTTCTATTATGACCATTCCAGTCGTGAAGAAATAGTCAACAATGAACAGTCAGACACCCTTGATTTTGAGTTTAAGCATCATTTTTTTCTAGGGGAAAAACACGATCTTATCTGGGGAGGTCATTACCGATATATTAGTCAGCAATTCGTCAGTAGTTTCTGGACATCCTTAGAACCGGAAGATGATGAAACGAACCTGTTGAGCTTTTTTATTCAGGACGAATATAGTCTTATACAAGATAGGCTCACAGTTACTGCGGGTACAAAGGTTGAGCATAATGACTATACCGGTTATGAAATTCAACCGAGTATCCGAACTCTGTATACCCCCCATAAAAATCATAAATTATGGGGGGCTGTGGCACGGGCGGTACGAACTCCCAGTAGAATTGAGCGTGATTCAACAATTACCACGGTTGTTCTTCCGCCAGGCGTTCCTCCAAATACATCATCAGTTCAAGCTGTTGGCGGGGTGACCTCGAACAAGGATTTCGATTCACAGGTGGTGGTGGCTTATGAGGCCGGTTATCGTTTTTTAGCAGGCAAAAACCTCTCTTTTGACGCTGCAATTTTTTATAATGACTATGATGATTTACGAAGTTTTGCGATAACACCATCATTTAATGGCAGTTACGCAGAGCTGTATAACAAATTTAATAATGAAGGTGAAGGAACCAGCCATGGTTTTGAGTTGGCTGTGGCGTGGCAGGCACTGGAGAGTCTCAAGCTTGATCTTGCGTATTCATATATTAACGAAGATTTTACAGATATTAATGAAAGCTGGGGAAGTGAAAGTCCTGTTAATCAATTTTCACTGAGAGCTAACTGGCATCTGAGTAAGTCTCTTGTTGTGGATGTTTGGGGACGATATATTGACGATGCCGCGTGTATGCATGTTACGACCTATCTACCGCCATATTATACCATTGAAGATTATTTTACAGCGGATGTTCAGATCACCTTTAAGGCGACTGAGAATCTGGATATTTCTCTTGTCGGTCAGAATCTTATAGAAGAGACTCATGAGGAATATGTACAGGAGTTCTGGTCCTACCCCACAGAAGTTGAACGTGGTGTGTATCTCAAGGCGACGTATAATTTTTAAAAAGCAAAATTTGACCCTCCTGGTAATGGCGTAAAAATGATCGAGAGTTGTATGCGACACATCAAGGCGAGTTGTACATGCCTTATTTACCTTGGACTTGTTATGTCCATTATTTGGGGAAGTGGTTCTGCTTTGGCTGGCCCAAGGGATGAGTATGCCGTTAAGGCGGCTTTCATTCTCAATTTTATTCTCCTTACCGATTGGCCTGAAGACCTCACTGGAACTGACGGGGAGGAAGTCGTTGTCTGTGTAGTCGGTTTTAAGAATCCACCCCAGTCATTAATGAATTTAAATAGTAAAAAAGTAAGAAAAAAATCACTTCGGATAGTGGCAAAATCGTCCGGAACTACCCTGCCCCCATGCCAGGTTATTTTTTACAGTGAAGATACTGATACGGATACTCTTGTTCGAAGTTTGACATCTGTTCGCCTGCAACCGGTTCTCACGATTGGAGAAAACAGCAAGGTAACTCGTTTGGGTGGCGCGATTCATTTCTATCGAGACAACGATCGTTTACGTTTTGCCATTAACCCCAGAGTGGTATCAGAGCAGGGACTGCAAATGAGCTCGCGACTCCTCCAAATAGCAACCTTGATCAATGACTAACTTCAAGACACAGTTTTTTTCCATGTCTTCAATCAAAAACAAGTTACAGCTTGTTTTGTTGATGACAGCTTTACTGGGCCTGGCCCTGTTAAGTATTGTTTTGACCATTTCTGAACGTAAAAATGCTGTTGATG
Source organism: Desulforhopalus glucosivorans (assembly GCF_054397165.1). NCBI lineage: Bacteria > Pseudomonadati > Thermodesulfobacteriota > Desulfobulbia > Desulfobulbales > Desulfocapsaceae > Desulforhopalus > Desulforhopalus glucosivorans. The sequence continues at coordinate 2,907,401 of NZ_AP044854.1, read as the reverse complement.
CGGTAGTAAACGAGTTAACGACCGTGGCAGACGTAGTGGCCTGGAATAGTGTAGCTACCCTTATGTTTGATGATAAAAAAGGGGCTAGGGAAGTTCTTGGTTCTTTAGAGAAAAAGCCCGATATTGCCTTTGCCGGTATCTTTGATAAAAATGGTGCAATGTATGCTCAATTTAAGCGAAGTAATGCTCAGTCTTTTAGCGATGAACAGCTGGATCTAATCATCCCTCCAGAATCAAGAGTTCTATCGGCACAACAGGGTGAAAAAGAGGGAATGACAAAAATTACCGGTGCCTATTGTTATGTTCTTCGTCCCATAGTCATCAGTGGTGAGGTTGAGGGGGCTCTGTTGCTGGTGGATGATCTGAGGCAATTGAATGATCGTTTAGACCGGTTTCAGGTTCAACTGAGTTATATTGTGGTAATCGTACTCATCGTCGTTTTTCTGGTATCTCTTTGGGCTCAGAAACTTTTTACTGGACCTCTTTCAAGGCTGATTTCCAGTATGGAGAAGGTCACGAAAGATAAGGTGTATGATGCCTATGTAGAGAACACTACTCATGATGAATTTAGTGTGGTGATAGATCATTTTAACGAGATGATCTCTGAAATTCATTCCCGCGATGAGGCACTTCGAAATCATAGTCAAGATTTGGAATATCAAGTTGCTGCACGAACAGAGGCCCTTTCTTTAGCAAAACGAGAACTGGAAAAAAGTGTTGATGAGCTGGTTCTGGCAAAAGAGGTGGCAGAAGATGCAAACAGGGCAAAAAGTCAGTTCTTGGCTAATATGAGCCATGAGATTAGAACTCCGATGAATGGGGTTTTGGGAATGACTGAGCTACTGCTGGAAACAGACCTTTCAAGGTCCCAAAAGCAGTTTGCGCGAACAATAAGAGATTCAGGAGATGCTCTTCTGGAAATCATAAATGATATTTTGGACTTTTCTAAAATTGAGGCAGGAAAACTGGAACTTGAATGCCGTCCATTTTGTATTCAGGACCTGATTGAAGATGTTATTCAACTGTTATCTGTAAAAAACAGGTCCCAGCGAAATGAACTGGCCGTAGTTATTCCGCCTGATTCCCACCTTTTTATTTATGGAGATTCCCATAGATTACGTCAGGTCCTGATGAATCTTGTGGGCAATGCTGTCAAGTTTACTGAAGATGGTGAGGTTACAGTCCGAGTATCTACAGTAGCAAAGGATGGTGGCATTCAATTAAGTATTGCGATTACAGATACTGGTATTGGTATCGGAAAGGATGAGCAACAACGATTATTTCAACCGTTTAGCCAGGCGGATGGCTCAAGTACAAGGAAATACGGAGGTACCGGGCTCGGTCTTGTGATATCAATGGAGTTGATACAGCTTATGGGGGGTACTCTTAAGCTTGAGAGTGAACTGGATCGCGGTTCCAGGTTCTCTTTTACTATTCCTGTTGGACTGTCGGATGAAACGTCATGCGGAAAAATCTTAGACAATAATGCCAGTCTTGCAGGACTAAAGGTCCTGATCATAGACGACAATAGCACAAATCGAGAAATTCTCCTTCACCAGGCAGCACGTTGGGCAATGTCCTGCGATACCGCCGAAAATGGAATGATGGGAGTCTCCCTGGCAAAAGAGTCTCTGGGGCATAAACCCTATGATCTCATTTTACTTGATCAAGATATGCCGGGGATGGATGGCATGGAGGTGGCACAATCCCTTAGGAGTATAGCTGAGTTTACGAATGTGCCGATTGTTATGCTCACCTCTGTTGGCGGTTATGGGGATATAGAGAAAAGTCGAGATATTGGCATTGATCTATACCTGACAAAGCCGGTTCGACAGCGTGACTTGTTTGCAGCAATAGATTCAATAATTCACGGCCGAGGAGAAAACACTCATGTCGAACAGTTGAGCATTGAGGGCGAGACAACGAAGCGGCAACCACATTTTGGTTTGAGAGTGCTTGTTGTAGAAGACAATGATACAAATCAGATTGTTGCAACGCAGATGCTCAGAAAACTTGGGTGTGATGTTGATGTTGCTGAAAATGGAGCACAGGCGGTCAGTGTATTTGAACAATCAAAATATGATCTCATCCTGATGGATTGCCAGATGCCTGTAATGGACGGCTATGAGGCCACAAAACGCATACGGCAAATTGAGTTAGAGGCGGATAATCAGATACGAACGGTTATTATTGCTCTTACAGCCAATGCACTGCTTGGCGATAAAAAATCCTGTGTTGAGGTGGGAATGGATGATTACATAAGCAAACCGTTTTTACTTCATCAGATGGCGACCACCCTTGGACATTGGTTTCAGGATATGGGGGAAGGAGATAGAGACTTGCCTGAGACAAAGATGGAGGTTAATATAGGTGAAAGTGTAGGCTCTAATTCTACAATTGTTGATAGATCAGCACTGGAACAGATACGATTATTACAGATGGATGAGGAACCTGATCTGCTAACGGAGGTTATTGGAAGCTATCTTCAGGATGCAGATGATATTGTTGCACGTTTAGTCGAAACACTGGTTGATAATAACAGAGAAAGAATGAAGCGGGATGCCCATACCTTAAAGTCGAGTAGTGCCAACGTTGGTGCCATGGTGTTGTTTCAAATGTCAAAAGAGCTTGAGGCGGGGTGTGACATGAATAGTGCCCAGGAAAATCAAGATATTATCATTAATATCCAAAAAAAATATGCACAAACAAAGAGAGAGCTTGTTAAGGAACTGGTGTAAATGAAATCAACAGATATAACCAGTACTAAAAAGCCTCTAGCCCTCGTTGTAGATGATGATAGTGGCTCCCGTATTACTATGGCAGCTGCACTAAGAAAGGCTGGTTTTGAGACCTTGCAGGCGGGTGACGGAGAGTCTGCGATAGATATTTTCCGGGAAAAACTACCGGAACTGGTCTTTCTTGATGTCCTTATGCCTGATATGGATGGGTATAGTACATGTCGAGCAATCAGGAAGTGCCCGGGGGGTGAGTATGCCCAGGTGCTTATGGTGACAGGTCTTGATGATACAAGCTCAATTGAAGAATCCTTTTTAGCCGGTGGCAATGACTTTGTTTCAAAGCCGATTAATTGGACCATATTTGGTCATCGGGCCAGATATATGCTTCGGGCAGGAAAGGCCCTGAAAGATGCCCATGTGAGTAAGAGTTTACTGGCAAAGACTCAGGATGTTGCGAAAATCGGTAACTGGAAAGTCGATTTTCGAACCAACTTATGTTCGATCTCTGCTGAGGCAATGGCTCTTGTGGACCAGCCGGCAGAAGCGCAAAAATCAATTTCAATTCGTTCTCTCTTAGAGACCCTTATCGGGACAGGTAAAGATGATGTGTATAACTCAGTTGTCGATTCTATCCGGAATCGGGAATCATTTGTTATAAATTTTCAGCGAGATACCTGTGGCGCTAAAGAAATACACCTCTATATACATGGAGAGGTCCTCCTCAATGAAAATGGTAGTCCCGATGTTCTTCTAGGCGTTGTTCAGGATAGTACCAGGCTAAAAAAGGCTGAAGATGAAATACGCTACCTGGCATTTTACGATGGCTTAACCGGCCTTGCCAATCGAACTCTTTTCCTTGATCGGCTGAATAAAATCATTGAATACTCTGAGCGTAAAGATAGATCATTTGCCCTGTTGTTTATGGACATAGACAACTTTAAGCAAATCAATGACACCATGGGCCACCATGCAGGCGACATACTGTTGCAGAATACAGCGGATATTATTCAGCAGTGCATACGAAAGAGTGATACGGTTGGTGTCAATAATATTGACGCTCCGGATAATCTTGTTGCCCGGCATGGTGGGGATGAGTTTGTTCTCATTCTCTCAGAGATTGATACAGCGGAGAGTGCCGCACGAGTGGCCAGGCGCCTGCTTAAGGCAATCCCAAGGACGCAGATTATTGAAAACCATGAGATATCTGTTACAGCGAGTATAGGTATCAGCATTTTCCCTGAAGATGGAAAAGACACTGACGTCCTGTTCAGGCACGCTGATACGGCCATGTATCACGCAAAAAAGACTGGAAGGAATAATTTTCAGTTTTTTAAGGAATCTCTTAATGCCGCAGCTGTTGCACGGTTCTCCCTTGAGCAGGATTTAAAAACGGCCCTTGTGAACGGGGATTTTACTTTATACTTCCAGCCGCAACTTAGTCTGGTCGATGAAAAGATTATTGGCGCTGAGGCCTTAATCCGGTGGATTCATCCCGAAAAAGGGTTTATAGCACCGGATCAGTTTATTGCAATTGCTGAAGATTGTGGCCTGATTGTAGATATTAACAGGTGGGTTATTGAAAAAGCCTGTGAGCTGAGTAAAACCTGGAGAGATATGGGGATACCTGATGTCCGGATTGCTGTTAATCTGTCCGGTTATCGATTGGCAGAACAGGATATTGTAACGACCCTGAAAAATAACCTCAAAGATCATTCGTTACCAGGTGGTGCCATTGAGGTTGAGGTCACAGAAAATGTTCTGATGCACGATAATGACGCTATTGCCAAGACTTTGATTGGAATCAAGGAGCTGGGTGTGGGCGTTGCCCTGGATGATTTTGGAACGGGTTACTCTTCTCTGAGCTACCTCACTACCTTTCAGGTTGATGTCTTAAAGATTGATAGGTCCTTTGTAATGGGCTGTACTGAGAACGAGAAAAGTCGGGTTATTATTAAAACTATTGTCGCCATGGGCCATAGTCTTGGGATGAAAATTGTGGCCGAAGGCGTGGAGACGCTAGAACATTTCAAGCTTTTACAGGAGTATGGCTGTGATGAGTGCCAGGGCTTCTACTTTTCCCCCCCTGTTCCCCCCCAGGAGTTTATCAAAATGTTAAAAAAAGATTGAGGATGGACCAGGTTTAACGGGCTGGGCTTTTCAATTTTTCTTTAACGCCCTATTATAAAGAATACTTTTCCCCCAAGGATGGTTTCACCCTTCTTAAACACCAGAGGTATGGCTTAATCAGAGAGAAATCTATGGCGAAGCCATTCCGTAAGACCTGATTGCGAGAAACCATCGATGGAGAAATGATAGAGATATGTCCTTGTGCCTGTATGGAAGCATCTTGTGCTCCGTATCAACAGCTGAAAAATTACTTAAACATCAGTGGGATCCAACGTTTAACACTGTTATCAAGGTTGCCGTTACTCTTTGCTGTTGTTATGAAGCTGTTGACCTCTTCAAGTAACTTCTGGTCCATCTTATTTACAGCCCAGGCAAGCTGTTCTTCGTTTGAGATCTGCATAATTGGAGTAAGATGCTGTTCTTCGTTTTGGGCCGCAAAATAGCAGATGACAGGGGCATCGTGCACAAAAACATCAATCTCCCCTTGAGCGAGTGCTGTAACCGCCTGGGTTGACTTGCTATAACGTGTTATGTTGGCGCGGTTGATAGTTTTGGTAATGAAGAAATCTCCTGTTGTATTTTTGATTGTTCCAATGACGGGTTTATTCCCCATTAGACTGAATATGCCTGATGAGTAAAGTCCGGCCTTGTTGCTTGGAACCAGTAACATTTGACCAGAGCGCATATAGGGTTGGGTGAAACTGACTCGATATGAGCGTTTGGGGGTAATGGACATGCCGGACATGATGATGTCGATTTTCCCGGCCTCAAGGGAGGGAATTTGTTTATCCCAGCTGAGCTCTACAAACTTCACGTCTCTTTGTAAATACTGACCAAGTTGCTGTGCTAAATCAACCTCAAGCCCCTGTAGACGTCCGCTGGTTTTATACACGTGGGGGGGCATATTCGTTGAAATACCAACCCGTAAAGCTGGACTGCCATTGGACGTGCCACTATTTGACTGCATAGCAGGTGTGCAACCCCAGATGAGAAATAGGGCTAGAAGGGAGCCTATAACTGTAAATATTTTTGACGACAGAGCTGATTTCATAATAAGGTTCCTTAAATTGTGATGGAGAGAATTTTATATTCTATAAGTAATACCTTTAATATAGAGTCGATGCAAGGGGCCGGGTGCTGAGGGATTTACTTCACCTTGTTGCAAGGCTTGCTCCGATGACATAAGGTTCTAATGTGGCAGATTTTTTAATACATAGAAGTATGATCTTTACGGGAGAACGTTTTGTTGAATAAATATATCTTCTTATTTTTACTTACAATTCTTACGGGCTGTACAGCGGTTCCCAGCGGTAATTTTGAGGAAGGGTCAGCGCATATTCCGGGAAAACAGTTTGTTGTCTGGATGCTTTCAGATATACAGCCCCCAACACCCGCCCAACGTATTACCTTTGAGAGAGCTGTTGCCGATGTGAATGAAGGTGTTGGTCCTGTTGATATGGGGATTATGGCGGGAGATCTTCTTACATCAAGAAGCAAAGACGAGGACTTTCGCTGGTTTATTCAAACGAGGGGGAAATCAAAAATCACTGATTGGTACCAGATTGCGGGTAATCATGATGTACGTTCCGGTGAGGTCTTTTACAAATATTTCCCCCAGCCTGAGTATTATGCCGTGGAAATGGGGAACCTATTGTTTCTTTTTTTGTCAGATCAGTCTGTTGACTCCCGTACAGATCTATCAAGTGATGCCTTTCTCTGGTGGAAGGAGATGGTGGAGCAAAATCAGGATATGATTATTGTCACCGTAACCCATGCTCAACTCAAGGGGAGTGGCCTTTTGAGTTCGAGTTTGTCCAGCAGGGTTATCTTTGATTCCGAGAGATTTGAGAAGGTGCTCAAGCAGCAGAGAGTCGCCTTGTGGGTCTCAGGGCATAGTCATTTACCCCATGGGTTTTCTGGTACTGTAACTATGCGTCAAAAGTTAGGCGGAACATGCTTTGTTAATGTCAGTTCTATTAGTGATGAATCATTTTTAGATAGTGAATCACGGTTCTTCTACTTTCATGAAGGCTCTGATCAGGCCTGGATGCGTTCTCGTAACCATAGTAAACACGAGTTTAATAGCTCTCTTGATATCCCCATTAGTTTAGGTAAAGTTTTTGCCTGGAATGGTGAAAAATCAAATATCTTGTAGTGTTGTTACGTTTATTCAATTTGCTTTGACATAGTTAGTCAAAACTTCGCCTTGCTCCTGCAGGCCCTGCACTTATACTGTAGTTTTACTTATGGATATAGTTCAATAGAAAATTAAAACATATAAAGTGATGAGATTATGAACTTTTTTAAGAAGAAAACACTGACAAGTCTTGCTCGAACCTGCGGTTGAGCTGCCAAAATTGGTCCGGCGGATCTGTCGGACGCACTTGAAGGGTTGGAGTTTGAACGGGATGCTAATCTTTTGGTCGGTATAGAGACCTCTGATGATGCTGCTGTGTATAAGGTTTCAGATGAGATAGCCATGATCAATACGGTGGATTTTATTACTCCCCCTGTAGACGATCCATACTGGTTTGGACAGATATCGGCAGCGAATTCTATCTCCGATGTCTACTCCATGGGTGGAAAACCTCTCACGGCTCTTAATGTGGTAATGTTCCCGGCGGGACATCTTGATATGGGGATTTTAAAAGAGATTCTGCGCGGTGGCAACGATAAGGTTGTTGAGGCTGGTGCTAATCTTGTGGGGGGCCATACCGTTGATGATAATGAACCGAAATACGGTTTATGTGTAAATGGGGTGGTTCATCCTGATCGTATTATTACCAATGCCGGAGCGAGGCCTGGTGATGGATTGGTACTCACTAAACCTCTTGGTTCCGGCGTGCTGTTTAATGCAACCAGGGCAAAAAAGTTTCCCCTTGCTGAACTGGAAAGAGATGTACTGCCGCTCATTGCATCCCTTAACGGTGTGGCCATGGATAAGGCGTTGAATTATGACCTCCATGCCTGTACCGATGTCACAGGCTTTGGTTTGCTTGGGCATCTGTTAGAGGTGGCTGGTGGCAGCGGGGTGCATGCGATTCTGAGCTATGGTAACCTGCCGTTTTATTCTGGAGCTCTTGAGATGTATAAAAAAGGTCAGACCACAGGAAGTAACAAGGCGAACAGGGATCTTGTCTCTAGATTTTCAGTTGAGCTCTGTAGGGGGCTCAATTCTTCTGAAGAAGAGCTCTTGTATGATCCTCAGACTTCCGGAGGGTTATTGCTGTCGCTTCCAATTGAGCAGGCTGAATCCCTGGTTGCGGACCTGCGAGTTGCCGGAATACAGGATGTGGCACTTATAGGAGAAGTTGTTGACGGTCCTGTGGGAGTAACGATCCAGTAACACAAGCTATATAGACACAGGTCACTGTTATTTATGGTGTCTTGTGTCAAACGTTAGCGCTGTTAGCGCTTTACGGTTTAGTCACGACAGAATATGCCTTATCTTCTTTTAGGATATGATCCACAATCCAGTTACGAAGGAGTTTGATGAGCGAGGAGGTAAAAACCATATTACCACTTAGTATATCCTGTTGAAGTGTCTTGACCTTACTTGAGAAGTTTTTATGACTTTGACAATGCTTTTCAAGCAGGGCATAGTTCAACTCCTCCAGGTATTCTTCTTCAAAGCTAAAGTGGTAATCGATATATTCAACAAGGCTGTTGAGTGTTTGTTGTCGTTTTTCTGTAGACTCTTCTATGGTTCCATGGAGGAGTGTTTCGTGGAGTTCATTGTAGAGGTCGATCAGTTTCTTGTGTTGTCTGTCAATCTCTTTATGATGAACGCTAAAGGAATCATTCCAGTCAATTCGTCCCATTATCTTTCCCTTCTGAGATTATTCTTTTTTATACCGTCAAGAATAGTATATCAGCTGACCAGATAAGGTAAAGAAAGGCAGGTGAATATTTTCACCCGTGCTCTTTTTCCAGCGCTGAAAGAGACTGATTTATCGAGTTATGGATGGTGATAAATGTGTTAAATCCCGAAATTTCAAAAACCTCCAGGACGTGATCCTGCATAGCGCAGGCCATAAAGTGAAATGGTTGATCCTTAAAGGCTTTAGCAGTGTTGAGGATAATCCGCAAACCTGCACTGGAAATATATTCAAGGTCGTTGAAGTCAAAGACCAGATGGCGTGCTGGAGCGGTGATAAAAGATTTCAGCTCATCTTCAAAGTGAGGGGCAGTATTTGAGTCCAGTCGGCCTGAAAGGCTAAATATTGTGGCACCGTTTTCGTTTTTAATGGTTGTTTTCATTTACTTGCCGCAGAATTTTTTGACTCTGCGCTCCCCATGTATGTTTTTGTAAAAGAGAAAATATTTTTATCGTTTTTTCTTTGATAACTGCAGCAGTCACTGAATTTACGCACAAAGAGGATACCGAGTCCTCCGCACTTCCTTTCTCCAATGGGCTGGGAAATGTTGGCCATCTTTCCCTTGGTTGGGTCAAAAGGTGGTCCCCCATCTGAGAGCTGGACCTTGAAGTGGCTGTCTGTTTTTTCCATACGAATTTCAATGGGGCATTTAGCACATCCGCCACCGTGTTCAATAATATTTGTTATCAGCTCATCAAGGATCAAATTAAGCTGAAGAAGGTCTTTTTTGTCGATCTGCCAGCTGTTACTGATCATATCAAGCTGTTCAGACAGGATTGTAAGCCCTTCCGCATCTTTTAGAATCTGAAATATATGAATCATTTTACAATATGGTCGCTCCCGTCTGATTAAGGCAACACACTTCGGCCTTTGTCAGATTTTTTCGTTCCCACTGGTACACTTCACGGAGTAGTGCTTTGAGGGACACAGCAGTGGCCTCTGGGAACTGTTCCTGAATTTTATTAAAATGTTCGCGGCTAATCGTGAGGACAGTTGTATCGCTGTCGGCCTTGAGTAAAAAGAGCGAAGGCATTACCCCTAAAAGTGAAAATGTACCGAGGAGATCTCCCTGGTTGAAGTGTTGAATAACTTCCTCCTGATTCTGGTTTGTTTTCATCATTTTCAGCTCTCCAGACAATATAAGATATGCCCTGCCATAATCGTCTCCTTCTTCAAACAGAGTGTCATCTCTACTAAAGTGTTGACGTTCTGCCACAAAAGCAAGCAGTTTTATGGCCTTTAATGGTAAGGCTGAAAAAAAAGCAAGATCCTGAAGGAGTTCCAGGTTTTCCTGCATTTCAGATATCTGATTACTGTCGTCCATAGATGAGCTCATACAGTGCTCCTTTTTGGTCTATGAGGTCTTGATAGGTACCAAACTCAATGAGTTTGCCCGCTTTCGTGACCGCTATTTTGTCAAAATCATTTATAATGTCGAGTCGGTGTACAACAGCAATGACCGTACGTTTGCCCTTCCAACGCGAGGTCATTAATCGCTGGATTCTTGTTTGTGATTTATTATCAAGAGCCGAGGTGGCTTCATCCATAAGGATGATTTTTGGCTGTTTTAAAAGAACTCGTGCAATGGCAAGCTTTTGACGTTGGCCACCGGAAAGTTTATCTCCCATATTGCCCACATGGAAATCCATTCCGATTTTAGCGACGTTCTCAAGAAAATCCTCTTCAATAAGCAGGTGTGTAATGGATTGGTTTATGAGATCTTGAGCTCCGGGGAGGCCAGGACGAATTTTGCCGAAAAATATATTATTTAGTATCGATTGATTGAGCAGGTAGCTTGTGTTGTCATAAAAATGAAAGAGGCCCGGGGCAATTTTCTCACACCACTCAGGAAACCGTCTTCTTGCTTCAAGAATTCCTGTCTGCATTTCTGACGAAAGACTGGTCATACTGTGTTTGCCTGGAGTAAAACCAAGTGCGATTGTGAGAAGAAGTGTTCGATCTTTTTGGGATAGTTGCTCTACAGTTTTTTCTTTAAGTTGTATGAGTAATTTTTCGCAATTTTCAAGCTCATCTGCAGGAACAGGACTCTTTTCTAAAAAGATATCCATACTGTTTAAACCGGAAAAGAGGTCGACGGCTTCTCTGGCGAGTATCATTCCGAGATTGAAGAGCGGGGGAAGAAGTTTTTCCTGCTCTAAAAATTTAAGAAAATTTTTATTCTCAGGTAATAAGTGGGGGCCAAACTTAGGGTTGGTACTTGAACCGAAAATTATGTTTTCCCCAACACTGGAGTTGTGGTGGTATGTGTCCCGATCGTAAAATTCAACAAATTTTCTTAACCTGTCTCCAAAATTTTCCTGTAGGCTTCTTCTGATACGAATAATAATTTCCATGGATTTGGTGTCAGATGGATCGATAATCGTCTCCAGACCAAATCGCATAACGTCGACAAAGAGTCCAACCTGTTGGAGGACAAGGATCATTCTGTCAAGATCTATGTCTTCAATGTGTTCAGCATCATTAATGCCGGCCACTGCTCTTTTTGAGTAGAGCAGGTTATCCTGTATGGTGCTGGTAAAAATGAATGGACTTTGAGAGACATAGCCCATGTCCTGGATTACTTCATGTTTTGTCAGTGTGGATAGCTCATTACCATCAATCTGAATTGATCCCCCGCTATAGGAGTACATCTTACCTATGCACTGAATCAGGGTACTTTTGCCGCTCCCTGAAAACCCAACAACAGCCAGGTGTTCACCGGCATCCAAAGAAAAACTCATACCATTGAGCAGGCGGTGCCCATCGGATGTCTGGTAGTAGAGGTCTTTGACCTCGATAGCACCATGTATCGTGGGCTTTTCTCTCTCTTTTTTAAGGAGTGGGAATTCAGGTGCATCGTCGAAATAGCCCATGGTTCGTTTGTAGCGAACAGAGGCATCCTGATATGTTTGATAAAAATCTATGAGCTCTTTCCAGGGATCGAACAGTTTTTCCTGGGCTGAGAGAAAGGCCACCATTGCTCCGAGTTCGAGCTGGCCGTTCATAACCAGATAACCACCAAAAATAAAAACAATAAAGGGGCCCAAGCCAACAAAGTAGTTGTTGGCTGTTTTTATACCAAAACGAAACAACGACCAGCGAATACGGACCTTTTTTAACCGGTCGGCCAGGCGACCAAATTTCCTGTTTTCTTCTGCAAAGCCTCCATGGACCTGAACTTCATGAACTCCGGAAATAGATTCAGCAATTTGGCTGGAGGTTGAACGGGAGAGGTCCACACGTTTTTTGTTGGCCTTATTGGCGCGTCTTTGCAGGATGGGGATAACGAAGACAACAATAGGGTAAATAAGAAGGGTGGCAGCGGCAAGTTTAGTATTAAGCCAAAGAAGATAGCCAGCAAAGGCGAGTAGGGTAAGAATGTTCGTGAGCGGTACAGCAAAGGCCATTCCTGTGAAGGTGCCGGCGGTACTTAGCTCAGTCATCAGTGAAGCAACCACCATGCCGGGCTGGGTGGTTCTGAAAAACCCCAGGGGCAGGGTAAGGATATGCTCATATAGCTCCTTACGCATAAGGTTCATTGATCTTTCACCAATGAGGGCCTGTAGATAGTTGATGGCAAGTTTAAGGAGTCCTGCAGCTGTTATCGCAACGATATAGATACCGCTGTAAATGAGCAGGCCATCAAAGTTTTTAAGGGCAATTGAGTCGTTGATTATCCTCTTTTGCATTTCCAGCGGGATTACCCGTGCAAATACGATCAGTATAATCACCAGCAGCAGGATGAGCTGCAGTTTGAAGTTGCCAGAAAAAACCCAATGGAAAAGAGATTTCTCGGTTACTCGAGATGGTTTTGTTTTGTCTTTCATGGTTAATGTTAACGGATTTTTGCTATAACCGCAGTTATGTCATCATCTGAACGTTTGTCACCTGCAAAGGTGGTAATTTCTCTGTTAAGCTGCGCAAGAATCTCTTTTGCTGTGCTTGATACATGCTGTCGAATAAGGTGCTGAATGCGATTTTTGTCAAAACGCTCACCATTCATATTTTCAAGCTCTGTAAGTCCATCACTGCCGATAAGAATAAGATGTTCACCCTCAGGAAGCTCAACGCTATTTTCTTCATACTCAGTTTCGGCTTCAATTCCAAGCACCATACCATTGCCCCGCAGTTCTGTAAAAACGTCCTGCTCTAAATTGTAAAGCATGGCGGGCTCATGTCCAGCACGCACCCAATGTAATGTTCGATTACTGTTTTCAAGTGAGAGCAGAAACAGGGTGGAAAAGTTTCCAGAATGTGCTGTGTCACGGCAGAGCAAACGGTTTATTCTGTTTGCACAGGATGAAAGATCTGAGGCATGTTCTATTTCACTTCGTAAAAGTGCTCGGGTCGTTGCCATAAGTAGGGCAGCGCCCACACCATGACCTACAACATCACCTACCATGAGAAAAAGCTTGCCTCCGCTACAGGGCAAAATATCAAAAAAATCTCCCCCGGTTTCATCACAAGGTAAAGAAAAACCGAAGGCCTCAAATTGTTGATTAATAAATTCAGATTGAGGCAGAAGACTTTGTTGTATTTCCCCTGCTAGCATGAGTGATTTTTGAACCTGTATTCCTTGTTGTAATTGTTTGCTCATACTGTTGAAGCTCTGTACCAGGTGGCCTACTTCATCATTTCTGTCGCTGTGTAAAGGCTTGTCAAAATGCCCATTAGCGAGATGGTCGGCAGCTGTAGACAGTTCTTGAGTCGTACGAATGATACGTCCTGCCATGAGGTTTAGAAGGAAAAGTATTACGGCGGTAACAATCAGTGATGACAGGAGGTACGCAAGGCGAAAGGTTTGTAATGGCTTAAGAATGATGGCTGAGTCGTTGACGACCACCATGGTATATGGCGCTTCTTTGAGTTTATGGTACCCATAAATAATCTCAGTGTTTTGGCTGTCGTCAGCAGACATTGAGCCAATTGGGCGTTCTTTTATGAGTTGCTGCAGTCTTGCCTTATTTTTAACAGACATCTGAAGTGTGGGAGAACTGCTGTTTTCCGTAATGGTTTCATCAGAATCTACCGAGCGAAGTATATTACCTTCAGTATCCAACATAAATGTCTGCACACCATTCCACCATGGGGATTTTGGTATGTGGCCAACGAGGTCGTAAAAAGAAATCGATAGTGTTGCACTGTAGCCGTCCTGATGTTTGTTGCCTGGTGTTGTTGTGTGGAGGAGTACTGTCTTGTCCTCAAATAATGGATCGTAGAAAACTTCAGGGGGGGAGCTATTGTTTGCTGGGGTGATGGGTGATAACGGGTGTGGGGCCGTCTGGCGGAGTTCTATAACTCCATCTAAGGATTGTACGGTATCGCTTAAAAATGTTCGGACCTCTAATTCGTCAGCCAGGGCAAGCTCCGCCATTAATTTTTTTGGTAATCGAAGTTGGGACTCTATGTAGTGCGCTGTTCTCTGGAGTTGGCTTATTCCGGTCTGTCTCATCTGTTGCAGTAGCATTGACTTGATATAGTTAAAACCGATGACCTCAATGCTGATAAGCAGAACAAATACAGGAGCAAGTATATAGAGTGCTGCGCGTTGTCGAAGGCTATTGGGTTTACCAAACATGAATATTTAACTCCGTATAAGTCCAGCGAGAATTGGTATGGCTACAACACCTCGTCAAGGTATCTCATCTTGTCTCTGTATACAATAGTTGATATCTCTTGTGTTTATCAGGGTATTTTCTAAGGTGTGGGATAAGTGGAAAATATTTTTAGAGAGCCGCTTGCAAAAGTGTCTTTTCGCCCAATCTTTTCGTTGTGTTCAAAATTTTATCCTCGGAATATTAAAGATATGCCTGTGGTAAAATTTTTCACATGCCTCAGTCTTGAACGAAAATCCTATTTTTGCAAAAGGCTCGAATAAACAACATAATATTTCCATCATGTCTGTGCGTTTTGTGCGGATATCTGGACGGGGCGGGTTTGGCCACTGAAAATATATTATGTGGAAACAAATCGTTATGATACTCCTAAAAGATCTGATTATAGGCGCATATATAGACTTGCAATGGTCATTTGATGCTATTGACAAAAATCATGGTATCAGATAAAACGTAGCAGTTACGTGTAATTGAACAAATACCCGTTTGGGCAAAGATAGCTGTTTTTACTATATATATAGAATGTCTTCTCTTCTATATGCTGTTTTTTTCGAGTTGAATAGTTGTGAATCAGGGTTCCTTGAGATGGTTGTAGTAGTTTATAGAAAAGAGTGTCAGAGGGCGCTGTAATCTCACCTGACTTGACCCCAATGACGGTTTTTTAGAAACATCTGTGTGGAGTTTTTAAGTCCCTGTTGCAACTCATGTTAAAAATATTATTTAAAAAATAATTTTTAATGAGTGTCCTGTAGTTGTGGGCAACTTGTGCCAGCGGTGGTTTAAGTAACCGTAGCTTAGTATGTTGTGCATTGTTAAAAGAGTAATGGAGCTTGTTCTGCCCATTGTTACGTCTGTTGGTGGGAGAATATATTCAACGCGGTCCTGAATCGGTGTTACTTCCAGGGTGTAGAGTTAATCAAGAGGTTGAAGAATGAAAATTGATGATCTAGAAAAGATGGAAAGTGAAGATGTCAGTAGTCTGTCATCAGCTGAGAGAAGAGATTTCTTAAAGCTGGGGTTCGCTGTAACCGGTATGTATCTTGGGGGCAGTGTACTTTCTCTTGTTTCTGCTAAAAATGCCCATGCTTCTGGCGGAGTGGTGCCTGAGCCAGGTAAGTATCCATATAGTCCCCATTATAGTATGGTCCTGAGGGAAAAGCTGTGTATTGATTGTGAACGTTGTAAGGATGCCTGCGTTAAAACCAATAATGTTCCAGCCTACGGTTTTAGAACCACAATTCTTGAGAAGAGACGTTCTCTGGGAGGGGAAAAGTTCGAGACTACATTTATGCCGGTGCTCTGTAATCACTGTAACAGACCTCCATGTGTGCGTGTATGTCCAACAACAGCCACCTGGAAAGATGAGAAAACCGGAATTGTTGTTATGAACTATGATCGGTGTATAGGTTGTAAAACCTGTATGACGGCCTGTCCCTATAATGCACGTTATTTCAAGGAAGAAAATAGAGCAGTAGACAAATGCGACTTCTGCTATGAGGCCAAACTCTCTAAGGGTGAAACTACCACTGCATGTGTTGAAGCCTGTCCTGCTAACGTCAGGGTTTTTGGAAACATTGCAGATCCTGAAAGTGAGATTTACCAGTTAGTACATTCTCCGGAGACCATGGTGTGGGTACTGCGCCCTGAAACTGGAGCTGTGCCAAATGTATTCTATATAAATTCGTAGAGTGGAAAGCTAATGAATTCCTTGTTGGGTAAGGAGTTACTGTGATACGTAGGAGAACAAAATGAAGAATTTTCAGATATTGACCGTTTTCGCTGTACTATTGCTTTCTGTCGCTATGTTGTATGCAAGTGGTACTGAAGCAGTAGAGGAATATGATGAGGATACATACGGACCTGAAGCACCTATCATATGGACCAAGCCTGTAAAGTCTGTGGTTTTTGAGCATAAGGTACACACAATGGGTGCTGAACTTGATTGTGACTCATGCCATGATGACTTGTTTGAAATGGAGGCTGGAGTTGCTGAAGAGAACGAAGATTTTACCATGCAAACCCTGTATGACGGAGGCTATTGTGGTGCTTGTCATGATGGTTCCACTTCTTTTGCTTCAGATACGCGTTGTACAGCCTGTCATATAGGTGTGCGGGGTCAAGCGCGTCTACTCGGCCATGATGGATCAGAAAAGGCACATTGATCCATTACCTCTCTTGAATCGACGCTGTCATTGTATCCCCCTCAACAAAGGGCACCTTCGGGTGCCCTTTGTTAATTGAGTCCCTTATCCTGAAAGCCTGTCATAAAAAACAGGAAGCGTAGACTCTGAGAAACTGAGTTGAGCTACATTCATTGTTTCGATTAAGTCACAAGGTACGTATCCCGTTTATCGGGTTAGGTTGTAAGCAGTAAAATCCTCCCCCTGTTTTCCAGTTATTTTTCTTCTTGGGGCGTAAAATACGCCTTCTCCTCTCTGCTCTTCTTTAAGTGTATGAAAATGCATCGTAAAATTTAATTCTTCCCTTCCTGTTTAACGATAGTTCGGAGACTTCTCTGGAACTCATCTTTCTTGAAAATCAAAATAGACTCATAAAATTAACCACTTAGAGGTCATCCCTGTAGGACGCACAATACGCCTGTCTAAAATTACAGGTAAGGCGCGAAATACGCCTGGCCGGGGAGGTTTGTTGGTGCAAAAAAATACTGAATTGAGTTGTGTGTTTTCTATAAAACAAGTGAATACACTACCTTAACAGGTATTGCGTTGTTTGTGACAGGAGCATTCTGCCGTGGCATGGGGCTTGCTATTTAATAAATAACTAAAGGAGTACACGTTCTATAAAAAATGGAGGTAGCCATGGCTATAACATTATCTAAACAAGCAATGAACACTCACAGTAAGCCTATATCAGTAAATCCTGGTGATATGGTGGAAAGGGTTTTAGGAGTCATCTGGTTTTTGGTCTCATTCCTTCTCTTTATCATATTGGGACCATTCAGTGCCCCAATCGCCATGATTGCGTTGTTGCAGCTTGGTTGTGAAGATCGGGAGCTGCAGAGTCCTGAATCTATCATGCAAAATTAATTTCGGATAATAAGACTGTACTAGAGGAGATATACTATGCAAGGCAATGTAACACTTTCAGGAGCACCAGCGGTCAGACTACCACAAAACAAACTTATGTGGCTGAGTATTCTTATGATCTGTATAGGACTTGGTGGGGCAATTTATGCACAGTGGATTGGACATCACCATGCATTTGCCAATACAAGGGAAATGCCTTGGGGGATGTTGATAGGCGTATATGCATATTTTGCTATAATTTCAACAGGGTTATGTGTGTTGGCTGCTTTTAGTCATGCCTTTGGTGGTAATCAGATGGCACCTCTTGCTAACCGAATGGTCTGGTTATCCATTATTTGTTTACTAGGCGCCTTTATGGTTATCGGTCTAGAGATTGAGAACCCTTGGCGTATGCCATTAGGAGTGATCATGCACCCCAATATTACATCAAATATCTGGTGGATGGGTACTCTTTATGGTCTTGCTGTGGCAGTAATGTTTGTTGAGATGTATCTGATATTTACTAAACGATACTCCCTTGCTGTAATGCTCGGTGTTGCTGGTGCCTTAACTGAGGCCTTTGCCAATAGCAATCTCGGGTCGGTATTTGCTTCATTGAATTCCAAACCTTTTTGGTATGGTTCTCAGCTGCCTGTGTTTTTTCTTGCTTGTGCAGTTTTGTCGGGAGCTGCTGCAATCGTCCTCTTTACCCATTACTCCCATGTTTTACATGGAAGGAAGATGACGGAAGATACCTTTAAGGGCTTGCAGACTGCCGGAAAAATAATGGTTTTGATGACTTTTTTGGTGATACTCGCTACAGGTTGGAAATTTGCCAATGCATATTGCGGGACTGATGAAACAATAATGGCGGCAAATGCTCTAATAACCGGACCTTTATCCACATCTTTCTGGTTGTTTGAAATCACCATTGGTCTACTACTCCCCTGTCTTATTTTGGTGGGAAGCAGGCTCTCGTCAATTCATGCCATGTCGGCTGCAGCACTCATGATTCTTGTGGGGCAGTTCTTCTCAAGATATAACCTGGTGGTATCCGGACAGATTGTTCCAGCCGATTATGGTCTTGTCGGGGTTCCACAGCATCTTTCATATATGCCAACAACAGCAGAGTACCTCCTGGTTGTCGCTGGGATGGGTGTTGTCGGGCTCGGATTTATCATAGGAGAACGTTTTTTAGATAGCACCTTTAATGCACCAGAGTCCCACTAATTCTGCAGATAACTCACGAGTACAGAATTGAATAGAGACCGATTCGTAGCAGATAGATTTGATTCTACGAAAGTGAATGGGTAGGAGCCGGTAAAATGAAAGAAAACAAAGCATTATTGACCATCGGAATGGCTGCTGAAATGCTGGAAGTTCACCCAAGAACGTTACGTAATTATGAAGACGCAGGCTTGATCAGTCCCATGCGAAAGGGGAAGTGGAGATATTACACTCTGCGAGATATTCAATGGATAGAATGTTTACGGGAAATGGTTCATAACCAAGGTGTAAGTATTAACGCTGTTAAGAAGTTACTGCAATTTACTCCATGCTGGAATATCGTTGATTGTCCTTTTGAAAAGCGAAAGCGTTGCTCTGCATTTTTTTCGAGCACCCTTGTTCCTAAGAAAGTCAGGCGTATTGCACCTTCTCCCTTGCATGAAGATATAGCCGCCTGATTCATTTCGTGTAGTATTCTTATTGCCTCCCTAACATTTTAGGCGGTGATTGCTAAGAACATGCAATCACCGCCTTTTTTCTTGTTTCAATCCGTGTGAACGACGTTTTTGTGCATAGATTCAAAAAGGTCGTTTACGTGCTCTCCATATTTGTGGTATATAACCTTTGTTTGGGGCGCATAATGCGCCATTACACAAAAAGACGCAAAATGCGTATTTTCTGTATAAAAAATTTTATGGAGTGTTTTTGCGCGTTGTTCATCCTAAATGGTGTATAAAAACAAATGTTTATGTGTTTTATGCGTGGCTTGGGTTAGATCTGTTTGCCGTTAGTCGTGATGTTTGAAAGTTGCATTAACTTGACAATTACAATTGATAGGTATAACGGTAGTTATGATGTTTGGTTTTTCTCTGACATCAAATAAAAACAGATTGGAACAGCGGAGGCACCATGGAAACTATATATTTTCTCATTATCTGGATTGGTAGTGCACTTATGCACACCTTTTTTGATCTTAAAATAAAGCCGTACCTGATGAACAATCAAAACAAGTCAGATGAATGGCCATATGTTTAACCATATGGTCTTTAATAGATAACAACTATTTCAAGAGGTGTACTATGAACAATGTTTTAGCAGGGATTCTGCCCGCCGAAGGAGGACTTGAGGCAACAGAATCGGGAAAATATAATGTAGCAATAGGACTACTGGGTTTGTTGACTCTGGTTGGTATTGGTGCCGGCGTACATTCGATTTATGTAGGCCATGAACACACTTTTGGTGTAAGTCGCGGGGTACCGTGGGGCGTTTTAATTGCAGCCTATGTTTTTTTTGTTGTAACATCCACCGGGCTGTGCATTGTTTCATCGGTAGGTCACGTTTTCGGTTTTGAAAATTTTAACCCAATCGCAAAACGCGCAGTTTTCATGTCAATTGCGACCATCGTTGCTGGTTTTCTGGTTATTGCCTTTGAAATTGAAAACTCCTGGCGAATGCCTGTTGGCAACGTCGTTGGAGCAAACCTCACATCAAATATCTGGTGGATGGGTACCTTGTATGGGGCGTATCTCTTTTTCATGATGATTGAATTTGTCATGCTCCAGAGAAACCAGCATAAGGTTGCAACCAGTTTTGGCCTTGCTGGCCTGCTTACCGGTGTTGTTGCTCACTCAAATCTTGGTGCAGTTTTCGGATTACTGAATGGTCGTGAGTTCTGGCATGGTCCGTATATGCCGATTTACTTTATTACTTCTGCTGCGATGTCCGGCTGTGTTGCTATTATCTTCTTCACCTACCTCGCCTATAAGGCAAATGGCTGGAAGATGAGTGATAAGATGAAGAGATCCATGGAAAGTGTTGCCAAGATGGGCGCGCTGATGATGGCTATCATTATTTTCTTTACCGCCTGGAAAATGATTACTGGTGTAACAGGAAAACCTCCTGGAAAATATGAGGCTATGCAGGCTCTTTTGACCGGCCCCTATGCCACGAATTTTTGGGGAGGAGAAGTCTTGCTTGGTATGGTGATTCCTTTTGTTATCATCCTTGCCGTTAAAGGCCGTAACATGAATGCGCTTTTTGTTGCAGCTGTGTCCGGTATGATAGGAATCTATTTCATGAGATATGACCTTGTAATCGTAGGACAGCTGGTTCCTTCCTATCATGGTATGGGGCTTGTAGATTATCCTGAACTTCTTACCTATGTTCCTAGTCTTCACGAGAACCTTGTTGTTATAGGTGGCGTTGCGATGTGCGGGATGTGCTTTCTTATCGGTGAACGTCTTTTTAGAGGACATGTTTCAGAAGATCATTAATCCTCGAAAGGGATTAAGGTCAAATGTTTCTCACTTGTCTCCTGTCTCTATAGAATGTGATAGGGGCAGCAAGTTAACGTTTCTGGAGATCGACCATATGGTGAGAAAGAAACCAGCCGCAGAACCTATAAAAAAGAGTGTACCGATCTACCCAATAAGTGTTGCGGCTAAGTTGCTCGATATTCATCCTCGAACCTTGAGAATTTATGAGGATGCTGGACTCTTAAAGCCTGAAAGGAAGGGAAATCGAAGACTCTATTCAGCAAACGATATAACGTGGGTTGGTTGTTTAAGAAAGATGATTCATTCAGACGGTATTTCAATCCCGGGCATTCAGAAATTACTTCGATATGCTACCTGTTATGAAATCTCTGACTGTCCCGAAAAGATCAATTGTAATTGTGATGCGGTCGTGGATAGGGCTATCCCTAAGAGTTTACGAATAGCAGGCGATGCTGTTGCCGAAAAAAGAGCAAAGCAATTAGACACAGCCTTACGTAAGGAGCAGCAGGGCGCAGAAGAGCAACAACCAGGTGATCGTAAAGTACGTTGATTTTTTAAGTAGTTGTTTATCTACAAAGGCCCGTTTCTCTTTGAGAAGCGGGCCTTTTGTTATTAATCGAAGGTAGGGTTACAATCTTGCTCATTTTCATC
This sequence comes from Desulforhopalus glucosivorans, assembly GCF_054397165.1. Classification (NCBI taxonomy): domain Bacteria; kingdom Pseudomonadati; phylum Thermodesulfobacteriota; class Desulfobulbia; order Desulfobulbales; family Desulfocapsaceae; genus Desulforhopalus; species Desulforhopalus glucosivorans. The sequence goes on along the minus strand of NZ_AP044854.1, from coordinate 2,885,863 downwards.
TGTGCTAATCGTGCCATTTTTGTGCATGAATTTGGCGAGATAGAGAAATGGGGTATCAATAGCTGCTACGATCCACTTAAGCAGGTAGGTGGTGATCAGAATCTGAAGAAATTCATTTTGCGGGAGAAGACCCCAGAAGGCGATAAAGGTGAAAAGTACAGAGTCGATGAGTTGGCTTACCATGGTACTTGCGTTATTGCGTAACCAGAGGAATGTATCCTGGGGAAACATATTTTTCCAAAAATTATAAGCCCATACATCATGGAGCTGGGAGGCTCCATATGCAATGAGGGAGGCAAGAGCAATCCGTGGGAGTATGGCAAAGATGTTTTTTAGACTCTCCTGGATAAAATCGAACTCATTTGGCTTGAAGTTTAGGGCAATATTCATGATAATTACAGTGGCAGCTAATGAAAAGAAGCCAATGAAAACAGCTTTTCTTGCTGCTTTTTTGCCATAGTTTTCAGATAAAATATCTGTGACTAAAAATGATGATGCATAGGTGATATTTCCAAGTGTCACACCAATGGAGAGTAGATCAACCATTTTTAATACCTGAATGTTTGCAAGTATTGTAGATATGGGAATCCAGATGTACAGGCCGGTTTTACCAAAAAATCTATATGATAAAATGATGGCAGTAAAGTTGGCAAGTAGAAGAACAAGCCAGAGGGATTCGTTGGAAAGTTGTGATAGTGCAAGCGTTATGTCCGTCATAGTTGCCTCGATAAAAAAACTAAAATTGCAAACGCACAATTTTGAAAAATAGATTTGTGGTTATAAAAGAGGGAACAACAATAGAGAGCACGGCTGAGTCTTACTGGGAACCTAAAATGCAGGAAACTCGGTTTTGATAAGGCGGGTAGCCGTGACCGCCATCGGGTTCACCCCGAAAAACAGCTGGCATAGATAGCAGACCTTCTCGATTGGAGCAAGTAAAGATACTTCTCAGATGAAAAAAAATGCATTAGGGTATGACATGAGTTAGACAATATATCATCCACCACGTTAGACCAAAAATATTATTGAACCCCATTTGTAAACATAATCCATGAAAAATAACGCATACTTACCAGTAAAACAGAAGCAGGTATCAACCCTGGTATTCGAACAACTCAGAGATAGCATCTATCGTGGCCAGCTAAAACCCGGAGAACAACTGCTCCCTGAGCGCGATTTGGCGGAGACCATGCAAGTGAGTCGAACATCGGTGAGAAATGCGATCACTCAGCTTATCACCATGGGCTATCTGGAAACCAGGCAAGGTAAAGGCACCTTTGTTGTGGATAGAGATGTTTCAGATTCTAATAATCCCTTTGCCGCAATAATATCCCCTGGAAAATCGACTGTTGATGAACTTCTGGAGTTTAGGATTGGCCTTGGCTTACATGGTTCTACTCTAGCCGCAGAACGTGCGACTGAGGCTGATATTATTTTCCTGGAAGAAACACTGTCCAGAAATGAAAATGAGGTTTTGTCAGCAGAAGCTGAAACTGAGGCTGATATTGCTTTTCATATGGGCATTGCCTATGCGACGCACAATTCAGTCTATATAGACCTGACAAAACGTTTTTACGAATATATGTTCTACCGTATTAAAGAGATGCACTCGTTCTTATATGAAGTTCAGGTAAATTTAGAAGAAGTAGAGCGTGGGCATTTTGTTATTTTAGAGGGAATTAAAACCCATAATCCTGAGCTCGCCAGAAAAGGTATGCAGGATCATATACAGTTTCTGCGGGATTTATTATATAAGGCTTCTAAAGACTGATTACTCTTGATTGTGTAACGAAAAAAGCCCCTGAAAACAGTTAACTGTTTTCAGGGGCTTTACTCATTTGTGGCAGCGTCTTGTGACAGGATCTTTTAATGCTTGAAGTATAACATTTTAAATTCTTCTGCAGCTGCGCGTAATTTCTCTACGTTAGCAAGATCGGTGGTCTGTTTGCATTTCATACTATAAATCAGCATTGTATGCAGAGCAGTTATTTTTTTATCGTAATCCGCTGCATCAAGTTTAATTCTCTGGGTCATGAAATACTGGGTAACGATCTCTTGAAGAAGATTAGCATGCTTTTCTTTATTCGTAACCCAACGTACGAGTTGGTTGGTGTTCTTTCCATCGTCAAGTTCTACAATTTTTTTCATTGATTTTTCGATGGTTCCGGCATGCTCGAGAATCAGATTAATTCTGAGCTCATCATCATAAATTCCACAGGGAATTTCGCAATGGGCTTGAGCACTTGAGATAAAGAGGCTAAAGGAAAACAATAGTGCTGCCAGGGAAAGTGCAAATTTCTTCATACGTACCTCGCTGTTTGGAAAATGAATGGAAAACCTGGACCGTTATATGAGCATTCAGGTTGATAGGAATCAGTTCTGAATATAGTGAGGATTAGTTGTTAGTCAATAATGATTATCGTTTTTTGATTGAAGTATAGATGTTGCAACAACCACATGTGGAGCCGTTTACAACCATTCTTCTTGCGTCTGACAGGTAATAGGTCGTTAAGAGGTTACTTTTATGAGTACGAGAGTAATGTCGTCTTCCTGTTTCTTACCAGCTGAGAAATCAGTTAGTGTTGCCAATAGCTCGGACTGAATTTCCTTGGCAGATTTATGTGCAAGTTGCATGAGACAATCTTTTATCCGATCTTTTCCAAAAAACTCCCCTGCTGTATTAGTAGCTTCGCTTATACCATCGGTTCCTATCAGAATGATATCACCGACTGTCAGGTTATCAGTTATGTTTTCCTGATAGTGGTAGCTGCTGTCAACGCCTAGAACAAGGCCGCCACCTTGGAGTTCAGAAAAGCTCTGACGTGCACTGTGATAAACGAGAGGTGGCTCGTGGCCGGCACGGACCCAGGTGAGTGTCTTGTTGTCCGGGTTAATTTCAATGAAGAACATAGTGGTAAAGCGACCGGATTTTGCACAGTCGTTGGATATGTGAAAATTGACCTCATTGAGGAGTTCTGCAGGGCTTTGATACCTCTTGATGGCAGATGTCATAAATGCCCGCACCGATGTCATGAGCATTGCTGCACCTACACCATGGCCAATAGCATCGGCTACGACAATACCAATTGAGGTATTGGGCAAAAGAAAATAGTCGTAATAATCTCCACCAGTTTGGTCGCAGTAGACAGAGGTGCCGCTAATATCAAAACCTTTGAGGTAGGGGCTGGCATCGGGCAGCAGGTTTTGCTGAACCTCTTCTGCCAGTTTGAGGGAATTGATAAGTTTAAAGCGATCCCGTAAGCCGTCTATCATGTGGTTGGTGTGTCCGGCGATAAAACCAAATTCGTCCCGGGTGGCAATAGGGACCTTGGAGGAGAGGTCGCCATTACTCACCTTTTCCAGGATCTCAGTTTCATTGGTAAAGAGTAATTTAAGATTTCTTGAGTAGGAAACTATGAGGTTTACAATTATCAAGATCAGTATCAGCATGATAAAAAAGATCTCAGCGATAACAGACATTGTCGCATCATGAACAGCGGAACTATTTTGAACGTTTTCAGCAAGCCACTCTATGTCACGTAAAAATACCAAAATAATAACAATGGCAACAAACACGGACGCACTTACTGCAACCAGAGTAAACTTTTGAGTCACGGAAAAGAAGGTTTTTGGCACCTTGGCAACAGTCTGCTCCTCCATGGCACGTAAAATAATCTTCCGTTCCTGGGACAGAGCTGAGTCAAGGCCAATAAAGAGGCCGGCAATCACACAGCCGATCATTGGGGATAGCAGAAATGTGGGAGGCAGGTCGTAAACAAAAAAATTGTAGCTGTTGAGTAGAATACCCGCAAAGATACAGATTGAAAAATCGAGATTAAAGGCCCGTTGAGGTTGTCGGAGTATATCCACCCCCAATACCATCTTTTTATAGATAAGCGGACGAGCAAGCAGTGGGATCAGGAAACTGAAAAATATGATTGTCCCCAGTAACACGGGGGACATGGCCTCTAAAAATGGTCAGACCTGACCACCATAGTAGGTAAGAGCCACGATTGAGAAGGTGTAGTTCAGAAATATTCTCATTAAACCATCTACTATAAAGAATTGAATTTTTGTAATCAGTATGAGCAGACTACGCTATGACGGTGTGCATTTTTGTCAAGCACGTGCCAACATCACCATAGTAATAGAATTGTATAGCATATTCTACTTTGGCGCATCCATTGGGTTGGATATTTTATAGCGGCTTATTTTCCTCCTGAGAGTATCTTTTCCAATGCCGAGCTCCCTGCAGGTGAGCATTTTCTTCCATTTATTTCTTGTAAGTGAAAGTTCAATGGCCTTCTTCTCGATCTCTTCAAGGGAGAGCCCCTCATACACAGAGAGCAGTGGCGATTGAAGGCTATCCTTCTTTTTGATAAACGTTTCCGGGAGGTGTGCCGATTGAATAAAGCCACCGGGACAGAGTATAAATCCATATTCGATGATATTTTCAAGTTCTCTGATATTCCCTGGATAGTCATATTTCATCAGGAGCGATTTTACCTCTTCACTGATACCGACAATGTCTTTTTGTTGTTCTGCCCTGAATTTTTCAACAAAATGATCAACGAGCAGTGGAACATCTTCTATTCTCTCCCGTAGTGGGGGCAATACTATATTGACAACATTGAGCCTGTAAAAGAGATCATCTCTGAATTCACCTCGCCCAACTTGCTCAAGCAGGTCTTTGTTGGTGGCAGCAATAATTCGTACATCAGCTTTAACGGGGACGTTGGAGCCAAGAGGTTCGTATACCTTCTGCTGCAGTACCCGTAGGAGTTTTACTTGCAGGGACTGTGGAATGTCGCCAATTTCATCAAGGAAAATTGTTCCGCCTTCAGCTGCTGCAAAACGGCCTTCCCTATCTTTTCTGGCATCAGTAAAGGCTCCGGCCTTATAACCAAAGAGTTCAGATTCAAGCAGTGTATCCGGGAGGGCACCGCAGTTCACGATGATGAATGGTTTGTCCTTCCTGGCTGAAGCGTGGAAAATAGCACTTGCTACCAGTTCCTTACCTGTACCGCTTTCTCCTAAGATCAGAACATTACTCTCACTTTTAGAGATTTCAGGCATGATCTGAAACATCCTCTGCATATTTGGACTCTTGCTGATGATCTGGGCAAAGGTGTATTTTTGGGTAAGCTGCTGCCTGAGGTGCATCTCAACACTTAAATCACGAAAGGTTTCTACTCCGCCGAGTACATTGCCGTCCTGATCGACAAGGGGAGAGGCGCTGATACTGACAGAGACATTTTTTCCTTTTCTGTTTTTGATGGTAATGGATCTACCCGAAACAGGCAGACCAGTATAGAGTGCTTCGGCGATGGCGCAATTTTTTCCACATATGGAAGAGCAGAAGACGTCACTACAAAATTGGCCGATAGCAGCGTCTCTATTCCATCCGGTGATAAGTTCTGCTGAGAGGTTGAAAGAGGTTATCCGCCAGTCTCTATCCACAGTGAACACACCATCAGCTACAGAATCGAGGATGAGGGCTTTTTGCAGTCGGTTTGTATTGTTACGAAAGGACTGAACGCCTCCGATTGCCTTGCCATTATGCCCTAGAAACGGGGCGGCACTGATGGAAACCGGAATGGAAAAGCCGTCCTTGCCAATGATAAACAGCTCCTGGTCAAGGATGTGCTTCTGTTCTTTCATGCAGGTTGAAAGTGGGCAAGAATCAAAATTTGTACTCCCAAGAAGCACCTGGGAGCAGACCTTGCCAAGCACCTCTTTTTCGGTGAAGCCGGTTATGGTTTCAGCAGCCTTATTGAACGAGGTAATATTTCCCTCGGGGGAGACGGTAAATACTCCATCAGCCACAGAGTTGAAGATAAGTTCGTATTGGAGAGTTTCTGTGATATCAGTGAAGGACTCGACTCCTCCAATGACATTATCATACATATCAAGAAGTGGAGAGGCGCTGAGACTTACGGGGATAGATCTGCCTTTCTTTGACTCAATAAAGGCAGTACGTCCGGATATTGTTGTTTTGGAATGGATGCAATCTGAAATGGCACAGTCAGAGTTACAGATATTGGCCTTAAAGATCTCCTTACAGGAAGTACCGAGGACCTCTTCTTCAGTATAGCCTGTTATTCTTTCTGCTGCGGCATTGAAGCTTGTGATGTGCCAGTTTTGATCAACGGTAAAGACGCCTTCAGCAATACTGTTAAGCGCGAGTCTGCTGGCTGCGAGGGGTTCCGTAAGGTCAGCAAAACCGATAATTGCCCCTGTAATCCCACCCTTTTTTCCTGGAATTGTAATAATACGCAAACGAACCGCATTCTTTTCGCCACTGATAGGGTTACCAAGGGTCAGTTCAACATTTTGACTGGTTTTCTGCTTTGAGAGTGGTCTCAGGTGTTCGAGGATATGAGTAAATCTTGGGTCTTCTGCAAAGAGTTCACGGCAATGCTGGCCGATCATCTTATCTTTGTTTTTATCCAGGATAAGAGAAGCCTTCTGGTTACAGGCTGTGACAATCCAGTCTTCATCTACGGTCACATAGCCACTGGCTAAGTGTTCAGAATCAAGATTTTTTTCTGAGGTCACGCCCTTCTCCTGTTTTGAATAGATCAATTTGTTGAGAGTAGTATTAATCTATAATATCCATTAACGGAGATTGCAACAAGTCCTACTATGTGCCGGGGTGAGATGTCTTAATTCTAATAATATCGATATTTTAGTAAGATGAGAGGTCGCTATGGTATTTACTGCGAAAAGAAAAATGCCACAGGCAGGAAAGCGCTGCGGCATGAAAGCTGGGGAGAAGTTACTGCTATCATCCAAAACGACCGGTAATATAGTCTTCGGTCAGTTGATGGAGTGGATTGGTAAATACGTTTGCAGTGGTACCTACTTCTATCAAATCACCGAGGTGAAAGTAGGCTGTTCGTTGAGACACCCGGGCGGCTTGCTGCATGGCGTGGGTAACAATAACAATTGAAAACTGGGTGCTGAGCTCAGCGATGAGTTCTTCAACCTTGGCCGTTGCGATAGGGTCAAGGGCAGAACATGGTTCATCCATCAGGATAACTTCAGGACTTACTGCAATTGCTCTTGCGATACAGAGTCGTTGTTGCTGCCCCCCGGATAGACCTGTACCTGGCTCCATGAGTCTGTCTTTAACCTCATTCCAAAGGCCTGCTTTCATAAGCGAGGTCTCTATGATTTCGTCCATCTCTGCTTTATTGCTCGTCAAACCATGGATCTTTGGACCGTAGGCAATGTTATCGTAGATCGATTTTGGAAATGGATTGGGCTTTTGAAACACCATTCCAACCTTAGCCCGCAGGGGAACTACATCCACAGAAGGATCATAAATATCTGTTGTATCCAGTTTGATATCTCCAGTTACTCTACAGGATGCAACTGTATCATTCATTCTGTTGAGGCACCTCAGAAAGGTGGACTTGCCGCAGCCGGAAGGACCAATCATGGCTAAAACTTCATTACTGGCTACATCAATGTTGAGCTTATTTATAGCCTGTTTAGCACCGTAGAATACCTCAACATCTCTGCAGGTCATTCGTGGATTTTCAACAAACGGAGCACCAACAGTTTTACGATCTGTTGCAAGGGCTCTACTCTCCATTTTTTCCTCTGCCATGTCTCCACTAAGGAGGGTTGGAAAGTCACTATTAATATTATTGGCGGCAAGTTCCATAGATACGTCTCTTTTAAAATGTACTGAATAATTAACAAATGGGCGCTTGGGCTCCATAGCCTAAGCGCCCTCTGTACTGTTACTGTAAATGTACGATTACAGAGTTTGAAGAGCTGAAACAGAGTCGTGATACTGCTTTCTTTCTTCTGTTGGCATTGGGATCATACCTTTATCTGCAAGATATCCTTCCTCACCCCATGCTTTTTCGCTGGTAAACTCTTCGAGGTATCCTTTCATGCCAGGGATAACATCTACGTGAGCTTTTTTAACGTAGAAGTAGAGTGGACGGGAGACAGGGTATGCACCTTCAGCAATTGCTTCAAATGTAGGAGCTTTATCTTCGATAACAGAACCCTGGATTACGTCACTGTTCTGGTCAAGGAAGGAGAATCCGAAGATTCCAACAGCCGCTGGATTCGCCTGAAGTTTTTGTACGATGAGGTTGTCGTTCTCACCTGCTTCAACATAGGCACCATCTTCACGGACGGTGTGGCAAAGAGCCTTGTAGGCTTTTTTATCACTCTTTTTCATCGCCTTGATGAAATCAAATTTTTTAGCACCACCTTCCATTGCAAGTTCAACAAATGCATCGCGGGTTCCTGAAGTTGGAGGAGGGCCGAGAACCTCTATTTTGGTCGCCGGAAGAGAAGCGTTAACGTCTTTCCATGTCTTGTATGGGTTGGTAATTAATTTCCCAGGATTCTTCGGGTCGGGTACATCTTTAGCAAGAGCGAGGAAGATGTCTTTACGGGTAAGCTTGAGGGGAGCAACGGTCTTGGAATTAGCGAGAACGATTCCATCATAGCCGATTTTAACTTCAACGATATCTTTTACGCCGTTAGCAGCGCACTTTTCAATTTCAGAGCTCTTGATAGCACGGGAAGCGTTGGTGATATCGGGGTGGTTGACACCAACACCACCGCAAAACAGTTTGAAACCACCGCCCGATCCGGTTGACTCGATCTTAGGGGTTTTAGAACCCGAAGTCTTTCCGAACTGCTCAGCTACTACTGTAGCAAAAGGGTATACGGTGGATGATCCTACAATAGAAATGTAGTCACGTGCAGCAAGTGCTGGACCACAAAGTAAAAGTGAAAGAGCACCAGCAGTTGTAATGGTCTTAAGTTTCATTGTACATGTTCTCCATGGAGTTTTTATAAGTGTTACTTTGGTTTGTTAATATGTGGCTTTTTTGCCAAGTTGTGAGCTATTAGAACAGATCCATATTAGGGTTGTGTTACCATTTAATTTCAAATCTCTTACGGAGGAAAACAGCGCAGCTGTTCATGGCCACAAGAAATGCCAGAAGTATCATGATTGCAGCAGATGTCTTCTCGGTAAAGGCTCGTTCCGGGCTATCGGCCCAGAGATAAATTTGTACAGGAAGGACAGCTGATGGGTCTGTGAAGGTCCCGGGAACATCAACTATAAAGGCAACCATACCTATCATAAGAAGTGGAGCCGTCTCCCCAAGGGCCTGTGCCATGCCGATGATTGTACCTGTAAGCATTCCTGGCAGGGCAAGGGGCAGGACATGGTGGGTGACGGTCTGTAGTTTTGAGGCTCCGATTCCAAGAGCTGCCTCTCTAATTGAAGGCGGAACGGATTTGAGAGAGGCTCTGCCTGCTATGATAATTGTAGGCAGGGTCATGAGGGTGAGCACCAGACCGCCGACCACTGGAGTTGATCTTGGAAGCCCCCAGAAATTGATAAAAATTGCAAGGCCGAGTAAACCAAAGATGATGGATGGGACGGCTGCAAGATTATTAATGTTCACTTCAATTATATCTGTCCAGCGGTTTGCCGGTGCAAATTCTTCCAAGTATACTGCCGCAGCAACTCCGATTGGAAATGATAGTGACAGGGTTATAACGAGGGTGAGCAGTGAGCCTTTGGCTGCACCAAGTATTCCTGCAAGTTCCGGCTCCCGTGAATCTCCAGAGGTGAAAAAGGTTGTGTTAAATTTTTTCTTTAATTTGTCATCCCTCACAAGGGCGTCGATCCAGGAGAGTTGCTTATCGTTGAGTCTTCTGTTTGTCTCCGGCAGGTCCCGTTTAGTTTTACCTTTAACGAGCATATCAACATCATCATCTGCCAGAACCCAGATGCTTTGAGTTGTCCCGATAAGCCTCGGGTTATCTACAACTACATCCTTTAAGGTAAAGGCTGCAGAAGAGCTTATGAGACTGTAGAGAAGTTTTTTGTCTTTTCGAGTTGAGACATCTGGAAACATCTCTCTCAGAGATCTTTTGACAATACCTGGGAAATTGGCATGAGCTATATTGGCTCCGGTAAAATCTTTTTCCACAAAAGAGACCTCTATTTCAACGTATGTTTGTTGAAAAGCGGAATATCCATCAGAAATTATCGAGAAAAAGAGGAAACCCACAAAACAGAGCGATAGTACAATTGCAGATAAACCAAGTCGTTTAAAGCTTTTTTCTGCCCTGTATCGCTTACGTAAGTTCGGTGTTGGTGTTAAGAGATTTGTCATTATCCTGTGGTTCTATCGTTGTATTTTTCTTATAACATGGCCAAACCAGAGGGTTGGACACAAAAACTACTGAACATGGCTCATTGGTTTCACTTTTACTCATATTGTTCTCGGTATTTTCGGACGACACGAAGAGCAATGACGTTGAGTATAAGGGTGAAGACAAAGAGCAGGAGGCCCAGGGCGAATGCAGCCAGAGTTTTGGGGCTGTCAAATTCCTGATCACCCACGAGTAAGGTTACAATCTGCACAGTTACCGTGGTGACAGCAGTCAGCGGATTAAAGGAGAGGTTTGCAGAAAGACCCGCTGCCATCACAACAATCATGGTCTCACCAATGGCACGGGAAACAGCCAGGAGTATCGATCCTACAATTCCTGGAAGTGCGGCAGGAATAACAACATAGCGAATGGTCTCAAACCGGGTCGCTCCAAGACCGTATGACCCGTCTCTCATTGCCTGGGGAACTGCGTGAATTACGTCATCTGAAAGAGATGAGACGAAGGGGATGATCATAATCCCCATCACAAGGCCTGCTGCAAGGGCACTTTCAGAAGAGACTGTAAGGCCTGCCGCTGTCCCAAGATCTCGAATACAGGGTGCCACTGTTAATGCTGCAAAAAAACCGTAAACAACGGTGGGGATACCCGCTAAAATTTCCAACATCGGCTTTGCCCAGGTGCGCATGGTCTTACTTGCATATTCTGAGAGGTAAATTGCAGAAAGAAGACCTATGGGAATAGCCACCATCATGGCAATGGAGGCGATGAGAATTGTACCCGCAAAAACAGGTACTGTGCCAAAAGCCCCGGATGACCCCGCCTGGTCTGCACGCATCGCTGTTTGGGGGCTCCAGTCAAGACCAAAAAGAAAATCTGTAAAAGGAACAGCCTGGAAAAATCGTATGGCTTCAAAGAGGACTGAGAGTACAATTCCAAGGGTGGTTAGAATGGCAACGCCGGAACAGCCAATAAGAAATACCATGGCAGCCATCTCAACAATATTTCTAGCCCTGAGTTCTTTTTGTATGCGTGTATAGGCTATGGCTCCAGGGGTAAACATTGCCAGGATTACAAGGCCTGCCACTATATTTCTACCACTGGCCAAAAGAGCACTATAGTGTTCAGCTGCAACCTGTATGGCAACATCAGAGCTCCCGGCAGCAAAACCTCCTATGGCGATATTTTTAATCTCGTTGAGGACAAGGGTCAGCTCGTTTTGCGAGCGGGTTAACAGGTCTTTGGGGAGCGCACTGGTAACAAAGCTGCTGATCACCTGATCTTCAAAAAAACTCCAGGCCGCAAAAACAATAAGGGCTGGTATTGCACAGGATATTGCCGTTAAAACTCCATAATGAGCAGGAAGCGAGTGGAGTTGTTTAACTCCTCCGAGATCCCTTGCAAGTGCATTTGCCCTTCTTGTTCCTATGAAATAGGCGGTAATCGCACAAGCTAGAATGCAGGGTAGTAGATAGGGGTACATAGTGTTATTCACCTGGGATCGATCACTAATGAGCGAGAATTAATTAAAACGGGTTATTGTCCCTTCTACGAGATAGACAACTTCTTCCGCAATGTTGACAGCTCTATCGCCAATACGCTCGAGATGACGTGCCAGTAGATAAGTGTTGATGTGGTAACCCGGATGGTTTGGGTCTTCTTTGATTCTGATTTTGATGTCTTCATAGCACTGGTTTCTGAAGGCATCGACGTAGTCGTCATCAAGGAATATCGTTCTTGCAAGGGATGCATCTCTGTTGACAAGGGTATCAATTGATTTGGTCAGCATTGAGATAACTTTCTCAGACATGGGAGAGAAATTGTATGATGGGGCGGAAACCTTGTCGAATTTTGAGATATTGTCTACACGCATGGCGATGTTGACGGCCATATCAGCGATGCGCTCCATCTCATTATTAATTTTGATAACTGCAATGATAAACCTGAGGTCACTTGCAACCGGTTGGTGCAGGGCGAGGATCTTTAAACAATCTTCTTCAATTTCAACTTCAAGTTCATCCACCTCGTAATCGGAGGTGATGATTCGCGAGGCCTCATCGCTATCAAACTGTTCTATAAGCCTCGCTACCGTACGAATTTTCTCTTCCACTATGGTGCTGAGGTGGAGCAGTTTTTTGTTTAAATTTGAAAGTTCGTGGGGGAAGGTAAAGTGATGATCCATATATTTTGCACCCAGATTCATGTTCAGTGAAAGTTACAGGTAAAACAAGCCGTGGTATTGAATGATCGATATAGTAGAGGCCTTATGTTTTTCTCTGATTAGATAAATATTAGGATATCGTTAGAACTGCTGTATGGGGGTTGCGATGGATGAAAAAATGATACAGGATAGGGCAAGTCAAGATGAAAGATCCCTGTAAATCAACAGTAGAGGGTGCCGTGAAATGAGAAGTAGTTACATTAAATAACTGTAAGACGATTAGAGACTGCGATGTGTTGGCAGGTACCCATACGACAAATCATAACCAATAGAGAATAATGGCTAAAATTAACGTTCTGGTAGTTGAAGACGAGGCGGATATTCAACAACTTGTGAGCTATAACCTTATTCGTGCAGGCTTCCATGTTACATGTGCCGATAGTGGAGAGGAGGCTATGGAACGCCTTCGTGCTGAAGAAATTGATTGTGTTCTTTTAGATCTCATGCTTCCGGGGATGAGTGGTATTGATGTCTGTGCCGCAATAAGAAAGGCTGAGTCCGCAAGTGATACATCTTTGCCGATCATTATGCTAACAGCAAAGGGTGAAGAAGAAGATGTTGTGGCGGGGCTTGAGTGCGGTGCCGATGACTATATTACCAAGCCTTTCAGTCCTAAGGTGCTTATCGCGCGCATAAAAGCGGTTGTTAAACGTGCGGTTTCTAACAGCATTGAATCAAGCGATGCACGATCTGGCGTCGTTTCAGTTGACGGTCTTGAAATAGATAAGAGACGGCATGAGGTGAAACTTGATGGCTCTGAAGTGCTTCTTACCATAACCGAATTTAGCATTTTGTCTCTTCTTGCTGATAAACCGGGCTGGGTGTTTACCCGTCAACAGATTATCGATTCTGTTCGGGGCTACGATTTTCTCATTACTCCCCGGGCCATTGATGTGCAGATCTTTGGTCTCAGGAAAAAGATGGGTAAGTGCGGCAAAAATATTGAGACGGTTCGGGGCATAGGTTACCGCTATAAATCAACAACAGAAAGTACTGAAAAATCATGTTAAAGCCAAAGAAATTAATCTGGCAGATATTTCCAGCCAATGCGATAACCCTGGTTGTGGCAATTATACTTGTCAGTTGGTCCGGCGCTACAATCCTTCAGGACTTTTATCTCCAGGATACCGAAAATGATTTGGAGTCCAGGGCAGTTCTTCTCAGCTCCAAAATTATTGATTATATAGAGGTTGATAATATTCTAGAGTTACGGGAATATTGCGTTGTTGCCGGGCGTGAATCAGGGACGCGTATCACCGTTGTTAATGCTGATGGCACTGTACTGGCTGATTCCAATGAAGATCCTGAGGTGATGGATAATCACCGAAGTCGTGAGGAGATCGATACTGCTTTTACTGGTGTTGTCGGGAGTTCCAGGCGATTTAGTAAAACGTTAGATGAAAGTCGTCTTTATGTGGCGGTTCCGCTTACAATCAAACATACGTTGCAATCAGAAGAGCGTTTTGTCCTGAGAACCTCTGTTTCGATTTCCTCCCTTGAGAAGACCCTTGATCGCATAAAGGGTAGAATTATTTTTGGCTCCTTTGCTGTGCTGTTATTAGCAGGTCTTGTCACCCTTATAATTTCTCGAAATGTGAGTCGCCCCTTAGAGCAGATGAGGCGCAGTGCCCAGCAGTTTGCCCGTGGAGATTTTAGTGAAAGGATGCTTCCTGTTGCAAAAAAGTCAGCATCCCTTGAGATTGTTACTCTGGCATCGGCAATGGACCGCATGGCAGCACTGCTTGATGAAAAAATCCAGGCAATTGTTACCCATCGTAATCAGCTCGAAACTGTATTTTCAAGCATGGTTGAGGCGGTTGTCGCCATTGATCTTGAAGAACGTGTCATAAGTCTAAATGATGCGGCAGCACAGCTTTTTGATGTGGACAGGAGTTCGGCTACAGGAAAGATAGTTCAGCAGATTGTGCGTAATGCGAAACTGCAGCAGGAAATAAGCAGGACGCTTCTCACAAAGGAGCCGGTTGAGGAAGAAATAATCCTCCAGGAAAACGGTGGAGAACGTTTTCTTCAGACCCATGTTGTGATGCTTAGTAATGGTCTTGGGGAGTATGTTGGTGTGCTTGTGGTGATGAACGATGTGACTCGCCTGAGACGATTGGAGAATATAAGACGGGATTTCGTGGCAAATGTTTCCCATGAATTGCGTACACCTATCACATCAATTCAAGGGTATGTGGAGACCCTTTTAGATGGCGCACTTGATAGCAGGGAAGACTCAGAAAAATTTCTTGCCGTTGTCCTGAAACAATCCCATCGATTAAATTCGATCATTGATGATCTTCTCTGTTTATCCCGGATTGAAGAGGAGGCACGGCAGGGCGAAATTCAGCGGGAAAGAAGTCATCTGTTACCGGTGATTGAATCAGCCATGCAGTTTTGTGAGATGAAGGCAGAAAAAGCAGGTGTTAAGCTTACACTGACCTGTGATGAAGAACTCGTCTCCAATGTAAATGGATCACTCATTGAGCAGGCTCTTATCAATCTTATCGCAAACGCCATCACCTACAGTAAGGACGGTGATGTGGTCTCAGTTGTGTGCGAACTACAGGAGTTGGAAGAAAAAAGTCGCGTCAGGATGAGTGTTTCAGATACTGGTTGCGGGATTAGTAAAGAACATCTGCCACGACTGTTTGAACGTTTTTACCGCAGCGATAAGGCCAGAAGCCGTTCGGTTGGTGGAACAGGATTAGGCCTTGCCATTGTTAAGCACATTGCCCAGTCCCATGGTGGTACAGTTGAGGTTGAAAGTGTTGAAGGTGAAGGTTCAACCTTTATCTTAAGTCTTGATGCCGTGTAGTCCATTGACCGCACAAGGTTCTATCGTACAGACAGGTATCCCCTTGGATACCTGTCTCACTTTTCTAAAGAGTTCCCCTCAACATATCGTGCGATGATGTTCCTGTCATCTCCTGTGTAGATGAATTTTTCGAGACGATCTGTGATGGAATATTGCTCTGCAATCAGCGGTGCGTCTTCTATGACGAGCGCGTCAAAGAGAAAATCTTTTTCAAAGCTTCCGGTGTTGCCAAAAAAACTCCCGCCTCCCTTTGTTCCCATATAAAATACCTCGGACATAGAAAGAGGAGGACATTTTTCATTTTGCAGATTGATAAGTTTTGATAGCTGCACGGCTCGAACCATCGCCTCATTAAGGCCTATTTTATGGCCTCCGGCTATATCGCTGCCAAGACCTATTTGTATTCCCATGTTCAGATATTCTCGAACGGGCATTATACCACTTCGCACATTAAGGTTAGAGTCGGGACAATGCACAAGAAAAGGACTCATTTCCAGGATCAGCTGTTTCTCCTTGTCACTTAAGTAGATAGCATGGGCCATAAGGGTTTTTGTCTGTCCAAATAAATTATATTTTTGATAGACATCCGAATAGCTTTTCTCTCCAGGAAACAGGCGTTTCACCCATTGTATTTCCTCTTTATTTTCAGAAAGATGGGATTGAACAGGGAGGCTATGTTGCAGGGCTAGATCACCTAAGGCTTGCAGCAGTGATTCTGAACAGGTGGGTGCAAATCGTGGTGTGATGATAGGTTTGATGAGGGGCTCATCTGCATACTTTTCAATGAGGTATTTGGTGCCGGCAAGAGAATCAACTGTGGTTTCAGCAATGCCGTTTGGACAATTTCGATCCATGTTGACCTTGCCAACATAGGCTCCGATGCCCTTCTTTTTTAACACCTCAAAGAGTATCTCTGTTCCAGATGTGGATGAGGATGCAAAGATAGAGGCTCTGAGGGTGCCGGAAGCGACGAGTTTATCCGCAAATAATTCATAAGCTTTCCAGGCAAAATCAGGGTTGTTAAACTCGTTTTCAAGTTCAAAGGTATAGTCTTCCAGCCAATCAAGGAGTTGTTTTGTCATGCCGACCCCGCATTGCAGAAATTGAGCTGCATGGAGGTGGAGGTCCACAAAGCCTGGGATGATAATTCTATCCCCATAATCCTGGACGGGCAGATCTTTAAACTGATCTGGTATTGTTGGGTAAATTCCTTCAATTTTCCCGTCAATTGCAACAAGAAAACTGTCTTTGTATACCTCCATTTTTTCAGCCACCTTGGTGAAAACAAAGTGTCCTCTCACTATCAATATGCTAGACATTTCTACCCTTTCAAAACAGTTAAATACAATCTATATACTTAAAATATTGGAATGATTTTGTAATTGTAAGTCAATATGGCTCGTTTGTGCTGAATTCAAATGATTATAAACCCCAATATGATCTGTACCAATGGTTTTTGTATCTTGTTCCCTTTTCGCCTCCGTGGAACCTATACTTTCCTTTTCCTTCAAGCTTAAAGGTAACCTTGACATTAGGGTTGTTTAATTTACCTAATTCCAGAGTTGGATCTCCCTGGTAACAGACGTACCCGCTTTTAGTCCCGCTAACCTGGATATAATTTTTCCCCTGTATCGATGTGATCCGCGCAGACCCCTTACCGCCTTGAGCTGAAAGTGTGTAGCGGCGGCAGTTCGGTGCGTGTTTGGCTATCTTGGGAGCAACATCCCAGCCGGATTGTACGCGCTTCTTCTTAGAATAACGCTTGCTCTTGTTATTCTTGTGTTGTTCGGATCCACGTCTTTTGGAATCTCTCTCATATCCATAGGAGTAATTGTCGGAGTAATTGTCGGAGTCATCATAGTAGTATTGAGAACTATGATAGTTTTCCTGCCATCCCCATGGACGTGATTGCTTGTTATTATGATTGTCGTGGCAAAAGCCAACTGCAGGTATCAGTAGTAGGCAAAGACATACAATAGTTTTGATCATGTTCATAGCTTGTCTCCTTTTTTTAATGTCCCTTATCTACGGGTTGTGTCTCCTGTATGCTTGAATAGTACGGTGGATAGTGGTTGATGGAAACCGGATATCTGGTGATATAGGGGGGACGAAACCCTGCAATATTGCCCCATGTCGGGTCCATGTAGGATTGTTAGTATGGGGTTTATCTTATTGGATTAATTGGTTTTATAGGATGAGAGAGGTGTGTGGAGTATGGACAGGTGGGGATGGCGTTATTGGTAATGGGCGTGATTGATTCTCCGGTATGTTGGTGTAGCAATGAATTATTTTGTCGGGTTGTCGCCCATTGAAGATAAGACGAGTAAGACAGGAAAAGGCAGAGCCAATTACTGGCTCTGCCTTTTATAATACAGAGGATCTACCCGCTAAGTTTGATTCGATGAAACTATAGTTTTGCTGCACACTCCACACAGAAGGGATTGGCAGGGTCAATCTCTAGTCGTTTTCTGTTGATGTCTTCTTCACAGGAGGCACAATACCCATATTCCTCTTCGGCAATACGCTCAAGTGCGGCTTCGATTCTTGTGAGTTCTATCTTCCTGCGCCGTTTTGTCTCAAGGGCCATGGCCTGGGATTGCATGGCGTCCATTCGTGATAACCGCCCCACACTGGTTTGATCTAAATGTACAGCCTTTGTAGAATCACTGCTGGTTGTGTCTGTTGCGGTGAGTGCGCGCTGTTTTTCAAGAAGTAATGTCTCGAAATAGTGAAGGTCATGTTGATTCATATCGAATTGTACAATGGTGAAAAGTAAGGAGGAAAAGAGGGATAACTTCTGTACCTGGAAATATGTTTAGCAATCATGGATGTACATTATGCAGAGTCGTATTCCGGTTCTGTCTCACTGGCAGGGAGATAAAGGGTAACGGTTGTACCAATCCCTTTTTCTGACTCGATTTGAACGATACCACTATGTTGAGTGATGATCGCGTAAGATATTGTAAGTCCCAGACCAAGACCCTTATTGGCATCCCTCATCTTAGTTGAGAAGTAGGGTTCAAAGACCTTGTTGAGGTCGCTGGAATCAATACCCTGTCCATTGTCAGTAATCTTAATTCTGACATAATTACCATCTTTTAGACCGTCAGTTTGCCGTATTGTACCAAACCTGCTCAGTTCGGATGTTGTTTGCTGAGTGAAGTTGTCTGCATTGATTGTAATTTTACCCTTGCCTGTAATGTTGTCACAGGCATTTTGAATGATATTTTTTAAGGCAGTGATGATTTGGCTGTAATCAATGAGAACATTCTTGAGATCTGCTTGAATGATACACTCTCTTTCAATGGGGAGCCTCTCAGTGCATTCGATTAATACCTGCTCTAAAAATGGAACAATGGGCATGGGTAGACAATATTTGGGTTGTGCCGATGATATGGTGAGCATTCTTGTGATAAGCTCTGTGGCTCTTCGAGCAGCCTCTTTGAGTTCAGCTAAAGATGATTGTTTGAGATCGTTGTCGCTCCCTGAGTCTTCAACGATGGCAATATTCCCAAGTATAGTCTGGAGCAAGTTGTTAAAGTCGTGAGAAATTCCGCTGATCAGTGTTGAAATGGTCTCTAGCTGTTTGGCACGGCTGACAATCTCTTCGTTATGTTTTCTTTCTTCTTCAAGGTATTTTTGCCGTGTAATGTCTTCTGCAATTTGAATTCTTACCCACCTGCCATCCACCCATTGGATTGCCCGGTCATGGTTTAAATACCATCTGTTTGTAATGGTGTTGTAGCCCTCCCAATCATGTACTCCGGTACTGTTATTGTTCTGATCAAGTAGCATATAGTTCGAGCAGTCCTCACAGGGTTCCTCTCGGTTTCGAAACTCCTTAAAACAGATTTTCCCAGTGAGGTCGGCTCCAAAGTCCTCTTGCATTTGCTTGTTAATAAAGAGGATTTCATGGGTTTTCATGTCGGAGACATAGATATGTCCACCAAAAGCGTCCAGAATGGTAAGGAGTTGTTGTTTAGCCTCGCGCAATGCCTCTTCCACAAGGCGTAACTCTGTTACCTCTCTGTTGGAACCTATAATTGTTTCAGGTTCATCGTTTTCATTGTAAAGAAAGGCAATCTGGTCCCTGAACCAGAGATATTCTCCGTTTCGGTGCCGCATACGAAATTCTAAGGATTTCTGAGCTGTGCGTTCACTTTTTGTGTCTGCTATTGTTTGTATTTGTTGCAGGTAGTCTTCTTTGTCATCAGGGTGGATGAGGTTCTCAAAATCGGTGGAAGTGTAATTTTTATATTCTTCGACAGGATAATCGAGGTGATTGCCTAAGGCGTCGGAAATATAGTCGTATCTGTTAGAGGTGAGGTCTCTTCTGTAGAGGATGTCTTTTGAATAGGTTAAAATTTCTTGGAAGCGTTTGTGTTCCAGTTGGAGGTCATCGCGATAATGGGAGCGAAAGTGTTCAAACCAATAGGTAATAGCAGTGAGCATTGCATATACAAGCAGGTATCTGAGAAGATACTCGGGATTGTGGTGATGGCTTTCCACAAATGAAAATGGAGAGAAGTGTAGCGCAATAGAGATAATTGGGACAACTATAACCCAAATGAGTCCTTCGGCGGTACCCAGTAGGAAAAAGACAATGAGCGGGAAGGTATAGAGCCATAAGGACCGACCATCCAACATACCTCCATGGGTGAAATTATAACAGAGGAGGATGGCATAGGTACAGATAGTCAGCCGATATATACGCCTGGGAAAGGGGGAGGAGAAGAGCCGGAACCAGGCAAAGAGAAATATACACAGGGTTGCAAATAAAAGAGCGTATAAGATCAGATTACCTTTGATGAAACTGTACATGCCAAAGGCAAGAATAAGCGCTATTCCACATAGAAGAAAAATAAGATAGTGCTTCATACGAAGTTTTTCTTCGTGGTTTGCGCGGTTATTATCCACAGCCATGTTGAGTATGGCTCTTGTTTCTTTGAGAAGTTGAGAGATAGATACCATGGGATAAGTCTATCACGTTGGATTGATAAAATTAAAGAAATATCTGAAGATTGAGGTTATAAAAAGATTGTAAGTCTACTCTTTTTGATGGCTAGATTTAGCCTGCATTGCACCTCTTATTGCCTCAAGACTGAACTGGCCTCCTGATGTCTTAGGGGCGTCGTTGCCAAAGATTGTGGCTACGATATCAGATCTATTATACTGGTGCTCAGAAAAGAGGGGAAGGTAGTAATTTTTACTCCCTGCCACGGTTAAGAATCCGCCGCCAACAAGATCTATTAGAACTGATTCTATAATTTGAGGAGGGTAGGTGGGTAGAGCCGATGTGAGTTGTTCTATGGCGAGTTGTTCCCCATTGTTAAACGCCCGGTAAATCCTATCCATTATATCAAAAGCTGCACTCAATCTAAACGTAGGTTTGCTTTGGATTTTAACGAGGCTGAATCCTTTTTCATTCTGGATGGCAAAGGCAATTTGGGCCCCTGCAAGAATAAAAATCCAGGAAAGATATATCCAGACAAGAAATAAAGGTACAGTGGCAAAAGAGCCATATATTGCGTTGTACTTAGCAACTCCCACTTGCATTGATATGTATACATTCTGGATGAAGATCCAACAATAGGCGGCAATGGCTGCCCCAATAAGCGCCGGTAGAGTTTTGACCTTGGTATTGGGGAAAAAGATGTACAGGACATAAAACGACAGCGTGATAAAAAAGACAGGCAGAGCATTAAGCAGCAATGCCTGGAGCCACTCAAGAGGTATGTAACTGTCTATCGCCAGAGATAACTTGGGATTATTTATAAATGCACTTGCTGCAAAGGCTAGATTAATGGAAAGTGGCAGGAGAATGAGAAGTGTAAGGTAGTCTGCAATCTTTCTTAGAAGAGGTCTGCCTTCGGATACTTTCCAGATACTGTTCATTGCTGTTTCAATGTTTCCAAGTACCATAATGACACTGAGCAGGATACCAATGACTCCAATGGTGCCAAGGGTTGCAAAATTTGTTTTGTCCACGTAGTCAAAAAGTTGAGTGACAGCGGAACGCAGGTGCCTTGTTAAACTTAGCTCCTTTGTCGCTACATCGTTTTCTGTATCCTCAACAGGCGAGACACTATGGTCACTGGTGGTTGAAACAGGAGTTGTATTTTCTTGTGTTTCCAGTGTTTCAAGGTAGCTGAAGGCAACCTCTTTGAGCTGGTCGCCGCCACCGAGGCCTTTAACTACTGCGGTACTCATGGCAAGCATGGGGACCATGGAGAGGAGAATGGCGTAGGTGAGTGCTCCCGAGCGTAGAGAAAGGTCGTTGCGTTTAAACTGCCGGATGATGATAAACACCAGACGAAGAATATAACGGATGACTGCTACTGGTTTGTTCGATGGCTCATCTTTTCGGTCAAGCCATGTTGTATAACCTTTCCACCATTGATCGCTTCGTTTCTCTATTGGTTCCATATTATATGTGCATCAGCTTCGTATGTGCAGCCATTTTTCAAGGATCTGGAAGACGATATCCCTTTTAATCGGCTTGGTTATATAATCACTCATTCCAGCTTCAAGACAGAGCTCCCTGTCTCCTTTCATGGCATTGGCGGTCATTGCGATTATGGGTATATCACTAAAGCCCTGGGCCCGAATTATTCTTGTGGCCTCATAACCATCCATTTCGGGCATTTGGATATCCATTAGAATGGTATCAAAATCATCAGGTGATTTTGTAAACAGCTCAACCGCTACCTTACCGTTAGGGGCAAGAGTTACAAGGTAACCTGCCTTTGTAAGCATCATGGTGGCCAGCTTTTGATTTACAAGGTTATCTTCGGCAAGCAGGATTTTGATGGATTGTTTGATTTCTTCACGTACAGAATACTGGGTAACAAGAGTTTTGGAACCAGACTTTGTGTTTTCTTCTTCTGCCCCAAGAATCTTAGCAATGGTTCGGAGAAAAGTTTGTCGGCGGGCAGGTTTCGCCAAAAAGGCATCAAACCCGGCGTCATTGCATCTCTGAGCAACCTTTTCAGTGGAAGATGTATATGCTAATAGAGGTATGTTGTTGAATTTCTGCTCAGCATTACGGATTCTTTTCGCCAGTTCATAACCGGATAAGTGGGGCATGACAAGATCGAGAATGGCTATGTTAAAAGGTTTTCCCGCCTCTTCTGCCTGCCGCAATGTTTCAAGAGTGGCGGTCTCATCAAGGAGGGTGACCACTTCCATCTCTATAGTTTCAAGAAGATTTTGAATTATATCGTTATTGGCCCGGTTATCATCAACCACCAGTACCTTAATGCCCTTTAAATCTTCGGAAATCGGTTTGTGTTTCTGTTTTATTGCCGATTTTTTCATTGTACAAAGAAAATGGAAGGTGCTGCCTTCTCCTGCAACAGATTCTGCCCACACACGGCCTTGCATAAGAGATGCAATTTTTCGGCAGATTGAAAGGCCAAGACCGGTTCCACCGTATTTCCTGGTGGTGGTTCCATCAGCCTGTTGAAAGGCCTCAAAAATGGATTCGAGCTTGTCTGCAGGAAGCCCAATACCTGTATCTCGAACTTTACTGAGGACAACAATTTCATCGTCAGTTTCTTTATGCACCTCAATGCTCAGTTCAAGTTCGCCCTGTTCGGTAAATTTAGCAGCATTACCTAAGAGGTTTACCAGAACCTGACGAAATTTTCCGGGATCACCTTTGAGGTTTGCCGGCAGGTCATCACCTATCCTGCAGAGAACCTCGATTGGTTTGCCGGTGACCCTTGGACGGATTAGTTCACACACATCGTGGGCTGTGATTTCAGGGTCAAAATCGATATATTCAAGGGACATTTGTCCCGCTTCAATTTTGGAAAAATCGAGTATGTCGTTAATGAGTCCTAAAAGAGCCTCACCACTTCTTTTGATAGTAAGGGCACTGTCTTGTTGTTCGTCGTCGAGATCCGTGGACAGCAGCATTTCGGTAAAACCAATTACTCCGTTCATTGGGGTGCGGATCTCGTGACTCATGGATGCAAGGAACTGGCTTTTGGCAATATTTGCAGCCTCAGCTTCAGCCTTAGACTTACGTAATTCCAGGGTCTGTTTTTCGATTTCAGTCTGCAGGGTTTTTGAGTAGTTCTCCTGATGTTCCTGAATAATACGGTATCCCCGTTGGGTCTCCTCCTGCATGTCCTGAAATTTCTGTTCAAGTACTATAAACTTACGGTTGAACTGTTTTTTTTGAATAGCGAGCGTCTTCTCATATTCTTCTGCTTTCTGTTTGTTGGTAAAGCTGTCTATGGCAAGAGAGATAAGAGTAGGAATATCTGATGCAGCAGTTTCACCTCTTTGTACAGTAAAAAGGACAACTCCTTCAAGCTCAGGCACCCGTGCAGCCCAGTGTGTCTGGTCTTTGGTGCAGACAGGAAGATCATCTTCAACTACTTCGTCAAGATGTCCAATGAGTTCATCTACTGTGTTTTCAGCAATACGGCCGGAATCAGAAGCCGGTAACACATCACCAGAGGGCAACCTAAACCATGGAGTGAGCTGGAAGAGGTGTTGCTCTAAAAACAGCAATAACTCTTCTGCTTTTTGTTTTGTGGAATCAGTTTTACCGAAAAGATCAATCATGATAGCCCTTATCCGTAGATTGCGTTCGCTTTTTCCATCTCTTCGGGCAGGTCGCTGGTCAGGACCTTGTATTCTTCAAGATTTTTTTGGAGGTGCTCAAGAAGTGGGGGGGAAATATCGACTTTGATCTCAGGAAGTGTTGTTTGCCCGAGTTGGCCTGTAATATATTCTGAAATTTGAATTATCCCGGCGAGACTGTCCGGTTTCATCTCTTCTGAGATCAGGTGGTGGTCACGGATAGCTTCCTGTATGACAACAGACATATTCCAGTTATGGGTCATAAGATAGCCCAGTTCACAGTGATTAGTTTTTAGGGCCTCGTCTTCAAAAACTGGGAGATTGGCGGTGGAGTTGCATGAAGAGCAGATTTGTTCAAAAGCCTCTGGTTCAATCTGTTCTTCAATCAATAGGCCAAAGTCGTGGAGAATACCACAGAGAAAAGCGTCGTCTCCGTTGACTCCGAAAATCCGTTCGGCAACCATTTTACTGCATATGGATACAGCCGCCGAGTGGTGCCATAACTTCTTTTTAGAAAAACCCTTTGCTTGCTGCGGTGCCACAAAAATGGTTTGCAGGGCGTCTATTACGACGAGGTTATGGAGGTTTTTCATGCCAAGAAACGCCACAGCCCGACCAATGGAGTCTACAGTTTGAGTGAGTCCGTAAAAAGGACTGTTAACAAGTTGTAACAGTCGAGCAACCATAACCGGATCCATCTTGATAACATCCTCAAAATCCTTCATTGTGGATTCGCTATCGTTGATCAGTTTATTCACTGTCACCACAACGCTTGGCAGGGGGTGGATGTCAGAGAAATTATCAAGGAACTGCTTGGCTGTAGACATGAAATGCCTCCAAAGATAGTTGAAGTTATAAAATCTCTTTCTTAGTTACAGCTTCGGCTTTAACTCTGTCGAGCAGCTCGGAGAGGACAGGTTTAATATTTTCGCGGAGATCTCCTGCTACAATTATATAGAGAAGGTCATCACCCGGTTGGAAGGTTCCTGAGTAAGCTTCGATAATTATATCAAAAATTCCTTCACTCTGTAGGTATTCTTGTCTAAGGGCTTCAATTTTCTCAAGATCTGGTGTCACTTGCAGGGCAGATACCTTGGACTTATCCTTTCGTGACCAGTTACGGACGACTCCGTTGTGGATAAGTATCATACCCACATTGTCAGTGAATTTGGGGTTTTGCTTAAGTTCTTTTATAGCTTTATTTATATCCATGGGATCCTTTCCTTGTGTTGTCTAGTATTTGTTGATGAATTAAATTTGTTGAACAATTGGAATGACGAGGGTCTGATTACGGCTCAGTTGTAATAAATCAATGGCCGAATTGTATCTTTCCAGCAGCCATAGGGGGATTTCAAACTTGTTGTAACAGAGATCCCATAGGGTATCTCCTGTGCTTACTGTATATGATTTCTGTCCCACTACACTGAATGCGGCAAAAAAATCGTCTTCTGTCTCCTGGAGAAAATCAAGTCGCTTTTCTTCAAATGAATTTGGGGTGAGTTTGTCAAATGGAACGACAACCTGTTGACCGGGAGTGACAGACGACGTTGATGTAAGATTGTTTAACTGTCGTAGACTGGTGACACTAGTCTTTAGAAGATCGGCGTAGAGCCTCAGTGACTCCTCCGGCTGCACGGTAATTTCACCATAGGGTTTTCCGTTTTTCCTATGCAGGTTGTATACATTGTAAACCGTTGGGTTTTTGGCAGGTAAGGAGGTGACTCTTTGAGTTTTGGGTCGTTGTTTCTTCTCAGCAAATAGAGTTGGTATCTTGTGCTGTTTATTACCTGGTGTTGCTGATGTGTAGTCTTTTTTTATTTTTTTGACTGTAATTGTGGGTGCAACTGGTATCCGAAGTTTTTGTTTGATAAAGATAGTTGCGTACCCATCGAGATTATTGGCCTTCATTAAACTCTTAAGGGAAACGCCGTAACGTTTTGCTATACTACCTGCAGTTTCTCCACTCTGTACGCGGTGGAACCTGGTTGCCCTTTGGTCCTTTTTAAATACAGATGATGGAAGTCGGGCCAACCGTTTGTGTATCTGGTCAGTGTTGGGCAGTCGTACCCTATATCCCTTTGGAATGCGTTTTTCTCCCTTGATAACTGGAGGGCGGATGGCAGGATTAAGACCGGTGATGGTTTGGGGCGGAATCTGCAGGTGACGGCTGAGTGTGTCGAGAGCCACATAACCTTGAAGTTTCAGATAAGAGACATTTTCTGCACGATTGATTTTGATTTTTTGTTCCAAATATTTTGCTACTTTACGGGCTGCAAGAAATTCGGAGTAAAAATTTTTGGATGCAAATTTGAAATGCCCTTTGTTGTATTTTTTAAATATTACCGGATAACTGCCAAGCTCATTTTGTGCACGAATCATCCCGGGTAAACCGTAGTTGTAGGATGTGATTGCCGAGGGCCAGTTACCGAGATGTGTATAGCTGTTTTTTAAATATTGAGCAGCTGCATGGGATGCGAGTATGGGGTCTAATCGCTCATCAATACTGTAATCAATGCCAAGATAACGCTTGCCTGTCGATCGTGTGAATTGCCAGATTCCTGCGGCACCGAATTTTGAATAGGCCTTGGTGTTAAATGATGATTCCACATGGGGCAGGTAGGCCAGATCTTCAGGTAACCCCTGAACCCGGAAAAGTCTTTTAATCTCAGTGATATATGTTCCGGAGCGAACAACTCCTTGTCTGAAACGCTCTTTCTGACCTTTTTGGCTGCGTACAGTTTCTGATGCCCTGCCCATATTTCTACTTCGATAGTTACCTGAATAAAAGGACGCAACCCGCTTTTCCTCAGGGGTAACAGGGCGCTGTTTTGAAAGTTTTTTCAGAATTTTCTGGTATTTTTGAACAGCTTTTTTCTGTGCCTTTTTGTTGAACTGGGTTGCTCCCGGCGTGGATTCATCCAGAAGCTCGATAACCTCGTAGATCTTTGATAAATCCTTTGAGTCATGTATAACTGCCTGGGTTAATGAATAGGTGGAGTAAATTTTTTCCCAGAACTGTACATTTTTTTCAATTTCCTTATATCTTGGGAATTCGTCTGCTATGGCACCATGGCAAAAAAATATTGGACTAATAGCAACTATGCAGAGCCAAAGATATGAAGTTATTCTATTTGTTCTTACACTGCACATGTTGTAAACGCTGTATTTTGTTTCAAATGTTGAAAAGAATTATATTTGAGAAGATCTGGCCCAAGTGAACGGGAAAATCGTACAGGAGACGTACTTTAACAAAAAATTTTTTCATAAAAACCACGAAATGAATTGATAAGGTACGAACTGCCATAAATTATTTATATCACAAGAAAGGTCTCAGCGGAATATGTATCTGAGAGCAATTGTAGAAAAAGGACTCTAAATATGTATACACCCATAATGGCAACACTCGGTTATATCCTTTCCCCGGATGGTAAACAGACACTTTTGGTTCATAGAAATAAAAGAAAAAGTGACCAGCATCTTGGAAAATATAATGGCCTTGGTGGTAAAATGATGCCCGGAGAAGATATTTTTGCATGTCTGACAAGAGAGATTGAAGAAGAAGCAAATATCAAATGTGTTGATGTGGCTCTACGAGGAACTATTAACTGGACTGGTTTCGGGCCAAATGGAGAAGACTGGTTCGGATTTATCTTTCTGATCAAAAGTTTTACAGGAACCGTGAACAGTTGTAATGACGAAGGCGACCTTCTTTGGATGGATACAGATAAAATTATGGATCTGCCAATGTGGGAAGGTGACCGTTTTTTTCTTCCTCTTGTTTTTGATAATGATCCCAGGGTTTTCCACGGTTATATGCCCTATAATAATGCCTCACCTGTAGATTGGAACTACTCAAGAATCTGATTGATGTTGCAGGGATGAAAACCCATGGTATATTCCCCCTAACATAATTAAAAATCCCCGGCCATTGATGTCAGTCCTTATTGTGACGGGAGTAGGCCGGATTAAGAATACTAAAGGAGCATAAAGATGGATAGAGATACAGAACTACAGCGTCTTGAACAATTTGTTGAAAAACTGTTACTGAGTTTTGCAGAACTTAAAGAAGAGAAGAAGGCGCTTTTACATAAATTAAAGCAAAAAGATACCCTGATTGCTGAGCTTGAAGGCAATATATCCTCAAAAGATAGCGAACGCAGTGAAATTAGTCTTCGTGTTGGAAAACTGGTTGAACAAATTGAAGACTGGGAACTTGGTCTTGAAGAAGGTGAAGAAGAGACTGTTGAAAATGTTGACGGTGGGGAAGTTACCACCGATGATGAAGGACGTGTACAACACAATCTTTTTTCTGTGTCTGGCGAGTAGTTTCTGAATCTCAAGTAGGTTAACGCAAGCCTTCGGTTGCCATGTCAAACAGTGAACGTCTGGTCGAATTTGAATTGTTAGGCCAAGAATATAAGTTTTATACTGGAGCTTCTGAGGAGGAGATGCAGGCTATTCTTTCACTGGTTCGTCGACTGGTTGAAACTGAACCGAAAACGACAGTTGGTACTCTGGCGTCTGGAAAGAAGGCTATACTTGCTTGTTTAAATATTGCATCACGTTACGTTAAACTACAGCAGGAGTTTACTGACTATAAAGAATCCACAGAAAAAAGAATTTCTGGCCTCAGTGATGAAATCAGGAAAGGTTTGTCTGCTGAGTAGATGTCTTCATGGTTATTTTGTTTTAGTTTAAAGTAAAGTCTGCTATAGTTTTATTAGATGATGACTACTTTGTAGCTATTGATTTAAAAGTAAAAAACAATAGCTATTTATATACAGTTTTCCCTGCACTGTTGGTGATGATCAGTGTGTGTTGAGCCAACTCTCAAAAAAAGGGTACCTCCCCTTTTTGCGTAAGGATGGTCCTTTTTGGGACGTACCTGAAGTGAATATGAGGTTGCCCACCTATTTTATAGGTTTAACTTTCCTGGTGACACGGCAGTGTGGGGATTCTCA
Source organism: Desulforhopalus glucosivorans (assembly GCF_054397165.1). Taxonomy (NCBI): domain Bacteria; kingdom Pseudomonadati; phylum Thermodesulfobacteriota; class Desulfobulbia; order Desulfobulbales; family Desulfocapsaceae; genus Desulforhopalus; species Desulforhopalus glucosivorans. The sequence continues at coordinate 2,857,104 of NZ_AP044854.1, read as the reverse complement.
ATTTTAATGGCCCAAAAGGCATGTATTATCTTACTCTCCGGATGAACTCTCTTTAAGACAGTGACCGGTTAAACATATAATTGAAGATTGACACCAGCAATATTGGCTGATTGAATAAAATACGAATTAAGGAAAGCCGGATTTACTCTTTGAATTTTGTAACCACGAAACATGATTTTTAATTACAAGATCCTCTGTTTTTAGGGCGATTGACACACTTTCTAGCCTGGTTTTTCAGCGGTTACACTGTAAAGGAATTTTGACGTAAATATTTTCTGAAGGGGTACACTCAGCCCTCTGTGACTGTAAATATATCCCTGGTCGGAGTTTATATATGGTTTTAAATAACCCATAGATTTCCTGTGGTTGGCATAGCGGGGTATATGATGCCTCCACATCTACTGCATGTATGAATATCTTTGGGTAAGAGTCTTATAGGTTGAAGGCTGTGCCTGTTTGGTGCAAATTCTCTCTGTTGCTTTATTTAAGATCTTCTTTCCATCCTTATTTTGTTGTATCTCCTCTCTTGTTTTGTCAGTCGCTAACCTATAGGACTGCTCCATGGACCTCATAACTCACCCATTTCTCTTCACAGGCGTAGGCCTGTTGGCAGGCTCATTTATCGGGTTCCTGCTGCGCAAAATAATTGTTGAGGGGAATGAGAAAAATATAAAAACCCAAAGTCGGCAAATAATTGAAAATGCCATTGTCGAGGCGGACCAGCTCAAGAAAGAGGCGTTGTTACAGAGTAAAGAGGCCGCATACCAGGTCAAACAGGCCTTGGAAGAAGAGTTGAATGCAGAACGGGACGATCTGAAAGATGAACAGCGTCAGCTTAAAAGAAAACGGGATAGTTTAAAGCGCGAATGGGATAGTTTTGATCGAAAGCAGACGGATCTGCTGAGTAAAGAACAGCGGCTAAAAGCGGTTGAAGCTGACTGGCAGGAAAAGCATCGGGAAATTGATAGTCTTGTCTCGACAAAGAGATTTGAACTGGCCAAAATTGCAGGTATTGGCCAGGATGAGGCCAAAAAACTCTTAATGGAGTCCCTTGAGAGTGAAGCCCGTATGGATGCAGCCAAGAGCCTTGCCCGTATAGAAAACGAGATGAAGATGGAGGCGGACCGAAAGGGGAAAAACATCCTGGCCCTTGCCATCTCCAGATATGCCGGTGACTATGTTGCCGATAGAACTGTGTCCATGGTGCCCCTGCCAAGTGATGAGATGAAGGGGCGAATCATTGGCCGTGAAGGCAGGAACATTCGCGCCATTGAAGCTGCTACCGGTATCGATATTATTATAGACGACACCCCTGAGGCGGTTATTCTCTCCGGTTTTAATCCTGTACGCCGTGAAGTTGCACGTCAGGCCTTGTTACAGCTTATTGGTGATGGCAGGATCCATCCCGGCCGTATTGAAGAAGTCGTAGATAAGGTCACTAAAGAGCTCGAAGTTACCATGCGTGAAGCAGGTGAGCAGGCAACCTTTGATGTTGGAGCTCATGGGGTTCATATGGAGATCATCAAGCTTCTTGGGCGTCTGAAATACAGAACGAGTTATGGTCAGAATGTGCTCCAGCACTCCCTTGAGGTCTCCTTTTTATGCGGTATTATGGCCTCTGAGCTTGGGGTGGATGTTAAGGTTGCTAAGCGCGCGGGTCTCTTACATGATATTGGTAAAGCGGTTGATCATGAGGTTGAAGGTTCCCATGCTATTATCGGTAGAGATCTTGCTAAGAAGTATGGTGAGCCTGATGAGGTTGTTTATGCCATTGGTGCCCACCATGAAGATCAGCCACCGCTGAGTGTCATCGATGTTCTGGTTCAATCTGCCGATGCCTTGTCAGGTGCCCGTCCCGGTGCCAGAAAAGAAATGCTGCAGAGTTATGTGAAACGTCTGGAAGACCTCGAAGCCATTGCCAATGATTTTAGCGGAGTTGAGAAGTCATACGCTATACAGGCGGGTAGGGATCTTCGGATTATTGTGGATTCCAATAAGGTCAAAGATGAAGATGCAACCCTGTTGAGTCAAGACATAGCACGCTCCATTGAATCAAAATTGACCTATCCAGGCCAGATCAGGGTCACGGTTATCCGTGAAACCCGAGTGGTAGAATACGCTAAATAGACGTGCGTCAAAAGAATCGATCTCCAGTGAAGTGAACCACCTCACTGGAGAATCTCACTCTCTTGAGAATGAAACAGTAGTACTGGTTGTATTGCAGGGCAAAAAAAATCCGCATAACGATAAATCGTTATGCGGATTTTTTTATAAGAGACGGCTGGTTAGCTTAGTTAACCGCTACCTGTTCCTGTTCATTTTCCTGACAATCATGACACACACCAGTAAACTCTATGTGGTGTCCTAATATTTCATAATTACTGGCATCCTTTGCCAGTTGGTCAATGTGGTGTTGTACTTCTATATGTACATCATCAACTTTCCCGCAGGAACTGCAGCGTATATGGTAATGAGGAGCTACAGTGGCATCAAATCTCTTTTGGGTTCCACCTACCTCAAGTTTGAGTATGACACCGCTGTCGGCCATGAGTTCAAGATTTCTATAGACAGTTCCCAGACCGATTCGGGGTAGCCTTTTACGAACCATATCGTAGACTTCATTAGCAGTTGGATGGGATGTGACCTTGCCAAGTTCTTCAAGAATTATTTGGCGCTGAGTTGTCAATCGCATGTTTGGCAATTGTTCCATGGGAGAACCTCAAGAAAATAGTTGATAAAATTTATTATCTGGCATTGTATCCTATGTTGGGAAAAATGCAAATAAAATCCAAGATTGACCCTTTGTTGCCACTCGTTACAGTACATCAAGAGACTGTTTAAGAGGTTGTTAAAGAGACTGTGGATCTGTTTGAGGATTAAAATATCCAAACTGTAGACTTGGGAATTTGTCTTTCAACATACTCAGCCAACAACGCACACCATAGCATGGTGTATCTTCACGAATCCCAAGAGTTTTGATATATAATTCAGGATCCATATTAAAGTTACGCAGCTGGATGAAGTCTGGTTGATGGGTTGCAATGAGATGGCTGAGTGCTGAAAATTCGTCCTTACTATCGGTGAATCCAGGAAAAATAAAATAGTTGAGCGAGACAAATTTACCTTTGTCCTTCATCATGTCAATGGATTGCATGACATCCTTAAAGGTATATCCCTGGGGTCGGTAGTAGCGGTTGTAGTATTTTTCCTGAGCAGAGTTGAGGCTTACTCGAATACTGTCAAGTCCAGCAGTAGCACAGCGTGAAACCTTTTCAGGAAGGCTGGAGTTTGAATTAAGATTGATGGTGCCTCGGCTGGTTTCTTCTCGAATTTTAATTATAGATTGTTCTATAATATCAGCTTGTAAAAGGGGTTCGCCTTCACAGCCCTGGCCAAAGCTTACAATTGGGTTTGGAGCTGTTTTTAGATGATGAATTGCAATTTCAGCTACTTCGTCAACAGTTGGAACAAAGTTGATCCGGTCTTGGGTAGATGGGCAGCAGCCAGACTCCTGGAGAGAGATACAACCGAGGCACCTTGCATTGCAACTCGGCGACGTCGGAAGAGGTGCTTCCCATCTGCCAAGAAAATAATTTCTGGCAGCCGGACAACCATAGGTTAGACAACATTTACCAAGATGCTGGATAAGGCGGTTGTTCGGGAACTCTTTGAGTTTTACCTGAGTATTCGTATTTACAACTTCTTGAGAATATTGACTAAAGTCTTGTCGGACATCCTCGTCGCTACGAAACGCAGTGACCCAGAACTGGTTGTCATGCCAGCCAACAGCTGTGTAGGCAAAGAGCGGGAGTGTGGGGGCATTTGCCTGAGTTTGGTACCCGCTAGAGTAGATGGAGGTGTGGGCAGGTGAAATAAAAGCTGCAACTGCAGTTACTGCATCACCACTATTATATGGGTCTTCAGCAAGCAGGGTTGGCTCATTCCCGGTTGTATCCCATCCCACAGGCAGTCTTCCGGGAAGTGTGAAAAGTTCACTGCCTTCAGGAAGAGGGATAATGTCTTCGAGTTCAGGTCGGCAAAAAACTCCATTACTCATGCCGACCATCTCGATTTCACCAAATTCAGTTATATTTCCATCTTTGTCTGCAAATAGCAGACATGGCATAGTGTCAGGATGTTGCATTTATGGTCTGAGAATCCTGAAAACAGAATCAACGGCTCTGTAAATATCGAGATCGTCACCGAAAACATCCTGGATTGCAGGGTTATCGATCAGATCTTCAACAATATATTGTGTAAAATAAAGACTTACTACGTTGGGATCCTGAGCAATGGTACGAATAGGAGCAATTTTCATTTGAAGCTCAAATTCTTCTATATAGCCGAGCTTGCCAAGTTGTGTCTCAAATGCCTCACGCACAGCAGTTGCTGATGTGGTTTCTATTATCTCGCGGTCAATGAGTCTTTGAGTAAGTTTTGCAGCAAATTCAGGAGCATGGTCCTTTGCTCGGTGGAACATTTTTTTACGTTCCTGTTCCCGTTTACGATCTATGGTGCGTATGGTCTTGTCTGTGGTTCGGTTGGGGCTGATATTTACTTTAGCCATGTAAGAGTTCTCCGTATAGTTGTCATTAACCCCGAGAGGAAATGTAAACAATTTTGCCTGATGCTTGAGTACACACCTTATAATCCGAAAATATAATAATCACTAGTTCAAATTTGTATGCTTGGTGCGATTTATAAACTTGAAAAACTGACTTCAATTTATATTTGCATTAAGGAAACAAAAGCAAAAAATATACAAGATGCGGTAATCTGTTATGGAAATTCTTTTTAAGAAAAAAATAAGTTGAATTTGATCTCCATTGTTATATATAGTAGGGTGCTAATTTGGTGAATTATTGGAAAATCTTGATTGTTTATACGTTTTCCTCATATTAATACATATTATTAGTTTGTTATATTCAAATATATTGAACTAATGGAGGCTCTTTTGATGATTACTAAAGTAAAGACGTTACTACCCGCGTTGTTGTGTGTTTCTGTCATGACTCTTTCTGGTTGTGGTTCGAAATCAAAGACCGATGATATGATGCAAGCTGACAACGGTGAAGCTATGGCAGCTAAAGCTGAATCCCTTGACAGTGAACCTCGAGGAATCAGTGAAGGACGAACCTCTGAAGGTATGTTGCCGATTTACTTCAACTATGATTCTTCTGATATCATCAACGATCAGGTTTCAAGAATTCAAGTAAATGCAGATTTCAGCAAAAGCAATCCTAATCTTGCCATTCGTATTGAAGGTAATTGTGATCCCCGCGGCACCAATGAGTACAACATGGCTCTTGGCGAAAGAAGAGCACTCAGTGCAAAAAAATATCTCGTAAATCTCGGTGTTGTTGAGTCCAATCTGACCACAGTGAGTTATGGTGAAGAGAGAATGCTTCTCCATGGTCACGATGAGTTGTCCTGGGCTCAAAACAGAAGAGCAGACTTTGTTGTTGCTGAGTAATAAGAGCTAAGGATAGAATACTTTCACCGGAGATACACTGTGATTAAGAATTTACTGCAGGGTGCTGCTGTAGCTGTTTTGCTACTCTTTGCAGCACAAACATCCATGGCCTCGGATGTCAAGCTGGGTGTTATGAACGTTCAGAAGGTTATTGTTCAATGTAAGGCAGGAAAAGAAGCGAAAGAGCGCTTTGATGTGAAGATGAAAGACCTTCAATCCTCGTTCAAAGATGAAGAAGCGGATCTTAAAAAACTTCAGGCTGAGATAAAAAAGAAAAGTAGTGCCTGGAGTGAAGAGAAGAAAGCTGAGAAGGTCAGAGAGTTTCAAAAGAGTGGTCGCGAGCTTCAGGCTAAGACTGAAGATGCCCGCTTTGAGATGAAACAGATGCAGGATAAAGAACTCGAACCAATTCTTAAAGCTTTGGAAGTTGTGGTGGAAAAATATCGTAAGGATCAGGGATATACAATGATATTTGATTCTAAAAATGGGGTTATATCATTTGATCCATCCATAGACATGAGTGATACTATTACGAAATTACTGGATAAGGCTATGGCTGCCAAATAATCGTAAGTTCATTCACGAGCAGGTTGTATTTTGAAACGGTGTAGAGGGGAATCCTTCTACATCGTTTTGTCATTTTGAGATGTTCATTAGAAAGAGGCTGTACAATGGCTGTAAAAAGCATGACCGGATTTGGCCGGGGCGAAGTCGAAAGTGATGGCAGGGTATGGGTCGCAGAAATACGCTGTGTCAATAACCGTTACCTCGACTTGAAGATGAAACTTCCAAGGGGCTATAATTCCCTTGAGGAAAAAATCCGGAAAAAAGTATCCGAGCTCCATGTTCGTGGGCGTGTGGATCTTTTTTTGTCTGTCAGTGGTGACTTTTCTGATCTCCAGGAGGTTAAGGTAAACACTGCGCTTGCAAACGGTTACCATACGGCGCTGAAGCAGCTATCGGATTCTTTTGGTCTGCCTCTTGAGATTTCTGCCAAAGACCTAGCTTCGTTTCCCGAAGTTGTGACGAGGGAGCAGTTGGATGAGGATCTTGAACTTGTATGGCCTTTTATAGGAAAAGTTATTGATCGGGCACTACAAAACTGCACGGACATGCGGATGCAGGAAGGAAAGGCCCTGGCCACCGATCTGCAATCAAGACTTGAAACCTTCACCACAACCATTGATACCATAGAAAAAGATATTCCTGTACTCCTGGAAGAGCGACAGAAAAATCTTGGGGAACGTCTGGAGAAATTGCTAGGGAATGTACAACTTGATCCTGCAAGGCTCGCTCAGGAGGTTGCAGTGCTCGCTGATAAAACTGATGTAACCGAAGAGGTTGTGCGACTCCGGTGCCATATCAGTCAGTTTAGCAGTTTTCTTCAGGAAGATGGTGGTGTTGGGCGAAAACTGGATTTTCTTATTCAGGAATTTTTACGAGAAGTGAACACCCTTGCCTCCAAAATTAATGACGCATCCATTGCACACCATACCGTTGATCTCAAAAGTGAACTTGAAAAGATGCGGGAACAGGTTCAGAATATTGAGTAAAATTGCAATAAAGATATGAATTTTAATGAGTGATTGTCTATGCAACTATTAAACGTAGGCTTTGGTAATACAGTGATGGTAGAGCGGGTGATTGCGGTTGTCAATACCGGATCATCGCCAGCTAGAAAACTAAAAGAAGCTGCCAAGAATGATGGGCGTCTGGTTGATGTCACTGAGGGACGGCGAACGAGATCCATTCTTGTGATGGACTCAAATCACGTTGTTCTCTCTTCTGTACAGGCAGATACTATCAGTCAACGTATGCATGCCTTGCAGCCGGGGTATCATCTCGCAGAGTACCAAAGTCTTGTGGCCGCTGGAGAAAGGAGTCAAAATGAGCCAAGGTAGGTTGTTTGTTATTTCTGCTCCATCGGGTGCCGGTAAGACCACATTACTAAAAGGTGTAATGTCCAGTCTTGCAAAGATGACTTTTTCTGTCTCCCATACTACGCGGGCCCCAAGAGAAGGTGAGGTTGATGGGCGGGAATATCACTTTGTCTCCAGGGAAACGTTTACTGAGATGATTCATGACGATAAGTTTATAGAACATGCAGATGTTCATGGTAACTTATATGGAACGAGTTATGTCTCTGTTATGCAGCAGCAGGATCAGGGATATGATGTGATCCTTGATATTGATGTTCAGGGAGCTGAAATCCTCCGAGGCAACAGTGATGTTGATGCAGCTTTTGTCTTTATCGCTCCCCCCAGTCTCACCGAACTTGAGCGACGCCTCAGGGGGCGGGGGACAGAGAGTGAAGAAACTGTCACTGTTCGTTTAAGAAATGCTAAAACTGAACTTGCCTCTATGGCTGATTATGACTATGTCATTGTCAATAAGGAGATAGAGGAATCCACCAGTCTTCTGCGTTCAATCATTCTTGCCGAAAGGGCAAAAGCACATAGACTGCCGACCGGCGAGTCAATTGAAGAGGTGTTGTAACAATGAAAAAAAATCATGGTGGAAAAAGTTCACCTGGAGAAAAGAGAATTCGTTTCAGTGACGATATGCTCTGGGGAATTCACCCGGTAGTTGAAGGGCTTGATAAGGAGCCTGCACGATTCACCGAGGTTATTATTCAAAAAGATAAGCGTGGCAGTAAAATCGAAGAAATTATCGATTTAGCAAAACGTTCAGGTGTAAAAATTCAATTTGTTGAGAGCCTGCGTCTCACTGGAGATGGAAGTGCTCAGGTAAGACACCAGGGTGTTGTTGCCCGTATTACAGAGGCTCCTCTTGTCGATTTTGAAGACCTGAAAGAAAAAATGATAGCGAGGATGGCTGAGAAAAAGCCGACACGCCTTATGGTGCTTGACTCCTTGCAGGATCCTCATAATGTGGGGGCTATTATTCGATCAGCACTTGCCTCAGGCGCTGCAGGAGTCATCGTAACCAGAGAACGATCAGCGCCGCTTGGTGGTACTGCAGCCAAATCTTCAGCCGGTGCCATGTCCCATATAGATATTTGTCAGGTGACCAATCTGAGCCGTGCTCTTCAGGAGCTGAAAGAACTTGGTTTCTGGGTTTTTGGCGCAGTGAAGGATGCCGATGCAAAATCTTTGTATTCAGTTGATCTCACGTCACCTGCCTGTCTTATTGTTGGCAGCGAGGGTAAGGGAATACGACCACTTGTGAAAAAAGAGTGTGATTTTCTTATCTCAATCCCCATGGAAGGGGACCTTGATTCCCTCAATAGCTCTGTTGCTGCTGGGGTTATACTCTTTGAAACACAACGACAGGCTTTGTTAAAGTAAAAACTGCTAATTTGTCCAACTTCATCGTTACGTTCAGAATTTTATGCTCGCAGGTAAGTGCAGACTCCGATATATCGGATATTCCTGCGGTAAAATTCTTCATGTTCCTTGAATTTGAACACATTATCTAATTTTTAATGCGTCTTTGAGTCAACTAGATGAGTACTTTGCAGTAATTTGATTTCTTATTTCCCAGGAATACTCCTTGATTAGCTGGTTAGTATTTAAATCTGTCTCCAGCTTAAGGTCTTTCCAGCACCAAAGGGCTTAAGATCATGGTACAGCTCTGGCACCTGCCAGGGCTTTTTCTCTAGTGTCACTGTTTTCAGAAGGGGTTTAAGACCATAGCGTTTGCAAGCTATGTCGCTGATAAAGCCCTGGAGTAGATGCAGTTTTTCAGCTTCCTCAAAGAGTTCTGCGAGCATTGGAAGTGCAACGGGAGCCGAAAAAATCCCTGCAGCACATCCACAACACTCTTTTTTATGCCTTGGGTGTGGGGCAGAGTCTGAACCAAACATTATTCTTGGATGGCCTGAGAATACCGCTTCTTGAAGTGCTGCAAGATCCTTTGGTGTCTTTGCAATTGGCTTGCAGAATAGATCCGGTTGCAAAAGGCCGCCCGCCACATCATCTAAGGTGATCATAAGGTGGTGCAGGGTTACTGTTGCTGACATATTTTCGTAACTGTCCACAAGTTGTACCGCGGCTGCTGTGGTGATATGCTCCATAATTATGTGCAGTTTAGGAAACTGTTCTGCAAGTTGCTGGTACACAGGTAGGAATTCTTTCTCCCTGTCCATAACAAAACCGCCGGTTTCCCCATGTACAAGTAGGGGAATCCCCAGCTCTTCCATATGACTCAGGGTTGTATTAATGGAGCTGAAATCACTGACGCCATTCTCACTCTGGGTGGTGATACCAGCAGGGTAGAGCTTGAGCCCAATTATTGAATCCTTTGCCTCAATAAGTTCTTCGCGGCTGTATTCCTTGAAAAAGAGCGTCATATAAGGTGTAAAGTTTTCAGTGTTATTGCAGTCTAAAATCGCCTTTCTGTATCCTTTTACTTTTTCAAGGCAATCCACTGGGGAAACAAGATTTGGCATGATGACAGCACCGGCAAATGGTACAGCGGACAGCGGGGTTACATTTTGCATCATAGCACCTTCACGAAGGTGTAAGTGCATGTCTAAAGGGGAACGGAGTTCTATACGCATGTGGTTCACAATGATTTTGGGATGTACAATATTATTTAGATATACTTAAAAATACGTCTTTATAGAGTTTTCGGTAATTATTAATACTGCTGGGATCAAGCCAGCGTTCGTAGGCTGCTCTATATTCACTGGTTGGTCGTTCTTTAATCAGAACATCGTTTATCTTATCAATGGTATTCTTACCCCAATCAGTTTTAGAGCAGGCAACATAGGTAAGAGAAGCGCTGTGATTACTTTGATTTTCGCTAATGTTGAGGGTCATTATTTCATCTTTAAATCCCAGAGTCTCGGCAAGATACATGGCCTCTTCAGGTAGTCCCGCCAGGGCATCAATACGACCTGCAATAAGCATTTTGAAAAGATTAAGAGAGAGCTCAGCACCTTCAAAGCTGAAAATGTTTTTCTCATTGCCGTAGTTATTCAGGACCGTATCGACAAGTACTCCATAGGAGCGGTTGTTTGATCTTCCGATAGTGATTTGGTTACTTTCAAGCAATTGTTGAAGGCTTACCGTTTTGCTCCCCCCAAACGTATCGAAATTATCTTTCTGGATGATAAGGACAGTTGGCAGTGTGAAAACACTGGGGATTGAAAAATATGCAAATTCTTCCCGCTCAGAAGTCTTGTACATAGCAAGAGCACAGGATTTCTCTCCCTGTTTCCATTGCTGATAGTGTCTGGAAATATTGGCAATGATGTGGCTGTGTTCATATTCAGGGAGGTTTTCTTTAATTATATTTGTAATCAGATCTTCATACCCCTGTCCCTTAAGTGGACCATCGTGGATAAAAAATGGGGGAGCAACAGCTTCCATCCAGGTAATGGAATCTTCAGCCAGAAGGTTAATAGGCGCTGATAGAACGATGAGGCTAAAGAAACTCACTAATAAGGTCTTTATTAGAGACATCATTATTCCTTGGTTAAATGACCCCTTGCAACAGGGAGTAGTAGTATAAAGATAGTTGTTCACAATGCTGGGTATCTTATGGGCTAAAATAGTTTGTACGTTTGGAACCAAATCAGTACGACCAATATATTAGGATTGCAGAGTTTTGTATATTGCTCCACCGATCTGCTCAATCGTATAGGGTTTTGCAATAAACTCACTTGCTCCAAGTTTCAAGGTAGCTTGTACATCATCATCTTTTGCAAAGCCGCTGGCAATAACAGCCCTTTGTTGAGGATGAATTTTTAAAATATTTTCATAGGTTATGCGACCATTTTGCCCAGGTGACATGATCATATCGAGAACCAGCAGATCAACAGTATTGGATTCGAGGAATTCTTCTGCAGCCTCTCCTGAAGATACTGTGAAAACCTTGTATTGGAGGGAGTTAAGGAGACTGCTGAGTATTTCACGCTGTCGAGGTTCGTCATCCACCACAAGGATTGATTGACCGGATCCAAGGTAATCCTTCCAGTCTTTTTTTGCTCTGTTATTTTTTACTTCTGAATCTATGCTTGGGAAAAAAAGTTCAAATGTTGTCCCAGCCTTGCTGCTCGTGACCTGAACAGTACCATCGTGGTCTTGCATGGTATTCCAAACGATGGTGAGACCGAGTCCTGTTCCGCTTCTACCCATTACCTTCGTAGAGTAGAATGGTTCGAAGATGTGCTGTATTTCCTTATCATCAATACCTTCACCAGTGTCGTTTACAATTATTTTAGAAAACATCCTGCTTTTTCTCAATGGGTTTCTCGGTGAAGAGAGGCCCTTTGTCTGGCTGGCTGCAGGTAGGGTACAAAAGTCGTTAACTGATGAAATGGTAAGGGATCCTTTCCCTTTTATAGCCTCAACACCATTGTTAATAATATTCATAAGGCATTTACGAACATGAATTGCAGAACAGTCAACATTACCCAGTTCAGGATCAAGTTGTACTATAATACGCACGTGGGGATTTTTACTGAGAATTTCCTTGAAATCAGGGCTTTCGAGATAGTGTCGGATCAGATCGTTGAGGCTGGTGACTTCAGTTGATGCAGCAACTCCTCTTGCAACGGTAAGAAGGTCTGATACTACCTCAGCGGCATCCATTCCTGATCTGCGAATGGATGTAAGGGGTTTATAAAAACGGTGATCTTCTGGTAAATCCAGAAGAAGTAGATCCGGGTAACTGATAATCCCGGAAAGGATATTGTTCAAATCGTGGGCAACACCACCGGCCATGAGTCCAATGGCCTTCATTTTCTGGTCACGAAGTAGTTGTTCTTCAAGGTGTCGTCTGGAGCTGATATCGATTGCGATCATTCGGGCACCAGCCACCTGAATGTCATCGATTATAAGCGGAGCAATCTTTAAGAGAACCGGAAAAAGAGTGTTGTCGCTCCCTATTATTGAGTATTCCTGGAGTTCTATAGGGTTTCCCTGGAGGGATGCATAAAAATTCTTCCTGGCGTCATAGCGATCACTTTCTGCTAGAAGATCGATAAAACATTTTTCTGCGGCAATTGTGAAGTTTGAATCAAGGAGCTCAATTGCAACCTGATTTGCATAGGTAATATTACCATCTATGTCAGTTTCAAGAACTATTTCCGGTAAAAAATTGACCAGATCATGGTAACGCTGTTCACTGTTTTTCAGGTTTTTCGTTCGTTCTTCAACCTCGTGTTCCAGGTGTCTACGGTTCACAAAGAGTGAAATAATTATGATAGTAGTCAGGAGAATAAGCAGTAATACGAGAAGGATGTTCACCAGGGGGAAGATAATTCGTACATACTGGACTGCTGTGAGAGTGCCGATGGGATTGTCGTTATAAAGGATCGGCAGGGATAACTCTTTTGTGCGAATGAGTCGGGCCGTATGTAGAAAGTGGGTGAATCCTCTTAAGGGGGCCTGGTGTAGTTCCAGGAAATCTTCATCTCCAGGGATGCTAACGTTTATGCTGGCGTAATGATTCGCCTTCATGGCGAGTTTAAGGTAGGTGCTGGCTCCAATTTCGTTTAGCGCCCAGATGTCATCTGAGATAATAGCAGCGTGATTACTGAATTGATCTCTGTCTTCCTGGTTTTGGTAATTAATATAGAGAGCTGCAACAACAATAAAAGTGATAACAAAAGCTACAAGGGGGTAAAAAAAATTTTTGCTTGTTAAAAAGGTTGAACTGATCGTGCTCATTCTTTGCAGCCCTTAATAAGTAAAAATGGAATTTTTTGACATGAGTCAGCATACTGTCTTTTTTAATGAAATGACAGTATTATGCTGAACCTTTTCTCGTAGCAATGCAATAATCATGGAGGCCGCTCCATAGATTGAGGGCGTAAACATTCCGTCACTCTAGGTATGTCGTTGCTGTGTCACTGATGGTATGAATATGCCATTTGTATATCTTATGGGAATTACCTGCTAAATGCAAAAACATACTTTAGTAACCATACTCCTTTCTGTATTTATAGCTCTTTTGGGTATAGGCATCATAGTCCCTGTGATGCCGGTTTTTGCCAAAGAACTTGGGGCAGGAGGCTTTGCTCTTGGGATGATTATAGCCGCATTTTCTGTTACCCGGGGGCTGTTACAACCGGTTGTGGGGAATCTTTCTGATAAGTGGGGCCGCAAGGGTTTTCTTATGGCAGGCCTATTTATATATGGTCTTGTTGGCTTACTTATTCCCATGGCAGCAGAAGTTAATCACCTCATAATAATAAGAGCTTTTCATGGTGTTGGCTCAGCTATGATTGTACCCATTGCAATGGCCTATATGAGCTTGCTGGCTCCTGGTGGGCAGGAGGCGAGATATATGAGTTACCTCAATGTTGCGGTTTTTTGCGGCATAGGATGTGGTCCGATTATAGGCGGTACTCTCTCAGATATCTGGGGGCTCTCCTCAGTCTTCTACACCATGGCGGGGTTGAGTCTTGCTGCACTGTTACTTGTGGTTGTCTATATGCCATCTCAGTCAGCGCCTTTCGACGCTAAGAATGAAAAGCTTTTTGTAAGCCTTGCGAGCATGCTGCGAAACAGGAAGACGGCTGGTATTCTTCTTGGCAGATATGGAACTATGATCGTTATGGTTCCAAGCATGGCTTTTCTTCCTCTTCTGATGTCAGAGTGGCCAGGGGTTACCGGTCTGCAGATAGGCTTTGTTATTGCTTGTCGAACCCTTGTAAATGCTGTGCTTCAAGTTCCGTTTGGTAAACTGGCGGATGCATATAGTAAGCGCGTAATTCTTGTTGTGAGCTGTGTCTTGCTCTCAGTGATAGTATTTTCAATTCCGTTCTTTTCAACTGTCACTATGATGGCTCTAGTATACATACTGCTGGGCTGTGTGGAGGCCGCCGTCTGGGCCGTTCTTGGGGGGTATGCCTCAATTGAGGCAAAGGAGAACTATGGCCATGGAACTATGATGGGTATGTTTGGATTTGCCATGAGTGGAGGAGTATTCACAGGGGCTGTTCTTGCGGGGTGGTTTATGGATGGCTGGGGAATAGCCCGGGCCTACCAGGTGAGTGGACTGGTCGTTTTGTTGATATCACTGGTTTCCTACTATATGATAGCGGGTGCAGAAACAACAAATTTTGGTAAGGGGAAGTACATTCAGGATAAAAATTAAAGTATCCGCCCAATTGAAAAGAACAGGGCGGATACTCTATGAATCAAAAAAAGCAAAAAGAATCAAAAAAGACGCAAAAGAGTAAGAAGGTTACTTCTTTTTTGCAGCCATTTTTGCAGCGAGCAGGGCACCGAGGCTTCCAACTGCCTTGTCAGTCTTTTTCTTTTTGTCTTGTGAAACGAAGGCCTTATATTCACTGCGCTCTTGTTCCTCTTCACTCTCAACAGAAACATAATCTGCAGGAACCAGACTGATGCGTTTTTCAGCAAGATCAATAGATTCGATTTTAACATCGATATCTTGACCTTCTTCTAAAACCTCTTTTGGGTGGTTAATGCGTCTGCCATCACCAAGCTTAGAGATATGTACCAAACCATCAATACCCTGTTCCAGGGTAACAAAGGCCCCAAATTGAGCAAGGCGCGCAACGGTTCCCGTATGGGTGGTTCCTTCCGGGAATTTCTTGGGGACCTCATCAAATGGGTCTGCCAGGGTCTCTTTGTAGCTTAGAGAAATTCTATCCTTTTCCCAGTCGATGCTTTTCACAACTGCCTGAACCTTCTGGCCAGTGGTGAAATGTTCCTCCACCTTTTCAACTCGGCTCCAGCCAATTTCAGAAATCGGAATCAAGCCGTCAACGCCGCCTATATCAACAAAGGCACCAAAATCACGGATTGAGCTGATAACTCCATCAATGGTCTGGCCTTCTGCCAGGGTTTCTTTCAGTTTATCTTTCAGTTCTTCCCGTTCCAGCTCCAGAATCGCTCTAGCGGAAAGGACGAGGTTTCGACCATTTTCCTCAAAGCGTGTAATGATAAACTTCATAGTAGTCTCAAGATACTCTTTGGCTGCATCTTCAACACGTCTGAGGCCCATTTGGGAATATGGGCAAAAACCTCTCACATTGCCGCCAAGTGTGATCTCAAAACCACCCTTAATTTCCGCCTTAACCAGACCTTCTACAGGGATTTGGGAGCGAAAAGCCTCTTCAAGATGGGCATTTGAAGAGCCAGAACCTATTGTTGTGGTAAAAAGCCGTTCAGAGTTCTTTGCCTGAAGGAAATACACCTCAATGGAATCACCTTCCTGATGGGTGAAATTGCCTTCCTTATCTTTGAGCTCAGAGCTGTTGAGTACCCCCTCGCTCTTTCCCCCAACGTCCAGAAATGTCGTTTCGTCATTTATTCCGACTATTGTTGCTTTAACTTTCTGCCCGGGTTCGAGGCGCTTGATCTTCTTGTTGGCTTCCGCTTTGAAGAGATCCTCAAAGCTCTCACTGTTTGCTTCTGTCATGTCTTCCTGTTTTTGGAACTGCGGTTTAAGGTTAGTGCCAGTTAAGCGGTGTTCTACTGGCTTTGTTGACTATATATCATGAATATCAGTTTTAACAATAGCTGGGAGTGAAACCTGTTCAACTCCCCCTTCAGATATGGGGATATCCCGATCAAACATACATTTTCCAACACCTATACGCCGGGTGGTACCAGCATCTAAATCTATTATCACAAAACCGGCCTGATCGTTTTCACCAAGAAGCTGACCAGGGTTAATCAAAAGAGACCTATTATATTTTCGGATCATCGGTACATGTGAGTGACCACAACAGACTATATCATAGATATCCTCACTGGCAAGGTTGTGTGCCTGGTCCGGATAATGAACTATGGCTACTTTATAAGTATCAACCATAAATTTGCCAAGAATGCCATGGTGTTTTATGTTGGGAAAGTCACGACCGCATCTGTCTGCAATCAGTCGCTGGTCCCCTATATTGTTCCCGTATATGAGATGTACCTGTCCCTCAAAACGCGCAAGTTGTTTAAGCATGAATGGTGATATAAGGTCACCACAATGGGCCATTACATCAATACGTGCGCTGTTACAGTAATCAATGGCAGCACGGACATTTGCCACCTGATCATGGCTGTCTGAAAGTATTGCAAATGTTGTCATAGTCGTTTCAATGTTCTCTTACTGCAAGGGAGAGGATGCAATCATTTTCCTCAAACATAAGTCGTTTTGCGCACATTTCATTGATAAATGTTGTAAGGGCTGCAGGAGAGACCTGTGGAAACTGTTGTTGTATGGTGTCAAGCTTTGTTGGAACATGGGCGCTAAGGTAGATTTTTCTGGAGAGACCCTTTAATCTATGATGATTGGTTGCAGCTTGTGGGTTTTCCTGGCGAATAATCAAAAAATTATCCCCGTCTCTATAGCTGAGGGCCGGGACCTGTTTGTTGCTCCTGTTCTCATGGAATTTTTTCCATTCAGCAAGTGCTTTTCGAACAGGTTGCCATAATTTTTTCTGTAGACTCTTATCTCCCCGGTAGCCACTTATAAGTGAGGTCATCGAGTTATAACAACTTTTCGGGAACAATAGCTTTGTTTTGGTATGGGGAGTAATGGCGGCAATGGAGTAGTCCGCACTGTTCTTATATATTGGTGAGCCATACCCTAAAAAGAATGCGGCCGATTCAAGAGGTGCAAATGGAAGCACATATTGAAGGTTGGCAAGGGTCTGTTTGATCTCTTCTGCTGTTGAGGTGGGGAAGTCGACAATGATATTACCTTCAAGGCGTATTCCCTGTTCAGCACAGAGTTTCATCATAGCAATATTTTCCATTGCAGATCGACCTTTTTCCATTTTTTTCAGCAGTGAAGTGGAGAGAGCTTCAATACCAACCTGAATTGTGGTTAATCCACCGTTTCGATACTTCTCCAGGCGGCTTTTATCACTGGTACCGCGTATTTCTGCAAAAAAGTCAAGATCAACAGGTGCCTCAGCTGTTTTTTCAAAGAAGTAGTCTGCTTCTTTTGGGGGCAGTGCATTATCTGTAAAAGTGAACTGAAGGCTTTGATATTTTTTGGATAACTGGAGGACTTCGTTCACCATTCTCTGACCGCTTTTAAAACGGTAGCTTGCCCACTGAATGTTCAGATTGCAGAATGTACATTTATTCCACCAGCATCCCCTTGAAAATTCAACTGGCAAAACAGGAATAAAGGGGCTGGCGGGAAACGTTTGACCCATTTCCTTGAAATAGTCTGTATAATCTGGAAGGGGAAGGGTATTCATATCCATTGGTGCAATTAGATCCACTGTTGGATACGCTTTTTCCGGTTGGTGGTGACGGCTCAGTAGCCCATCTATAGCCTTAGACTCACCGTTACCCAGATTGTTGCAAAGGGCTAGTAGCCTGTTTTCTCCTTCACCGTCAATAATATAGTCTATCTGCTGAAATTGATCCAAGAGGGACTGGCCTACCTCACCTGAGCAGGATGATCCACCAAATACCACCGGGAGTGTCGGGTGACTCTGTTTTATCAACGTGGCCATATAAAGAGAGGGGAGTAATTGACTAAAGCAGATAGAAAAACCGATGAGACTATATTGCTCACAATCCATTTTGTTGAGCCAGTTCGCACAACTTTTTTCTACGCTTTCAATGAGTAGAGAAAAATTTACTCTTTTTTTTGACCCAGGGGAAATTCCATCGAAAAAGAGTTTTTCAGCATCTTTCTTTTTACTCGGGTAGAGAAGGGCAGAAAAAATGGCCTCCCCAGACCAGCCGGAAAGCGCTATCTCAGAGTAGAGTTCTGGACCTATGAGGCTTGCGATATTGAGATAGGGGTGAAAGGTGTCTACACTATAGTTGCTCTTTTTCTCGATATAGCTCCCAAGGCTTGCAAGTTGAATAGAAGGACGGTTAAAAATTGCCCAGGGCATTGAGCAGAGGGCAATGCTAAATGTGTCCGAATGAGGAGCTTTCATGGCTATTGCTCTATGATCTCCGTTCCTTCGGGGGGATTAAACGAAAATAGAGCAGCTGTCTCTTCTTTGCTGCGTCCCTGTAATATATCAGGTTTAATATCACTGAGATTAAGTACCGTTACTGTTCCGAAATGGTCCTGGATATGTATTCGTTGAATAAGGGAATCTGGAGAAACCCATAGGTGGATATCCTGAACCTGTGAATGGGGCTGAATTGGGACGAGTTTAATCACTTTGAAGCCGACATCCTTATCACCGGTAAATTCGGCATTTGCTGGACGGATATAGAAGTCATCCTGTAATCGTCCGTTGCCAGCAAAAAAAGAGTAGGTGAGATCTTTTTCAAGGGATTCAGCAGGAGAGATTATCATTTGCTTTAGCTCTTCGAAGTACATGTAGAAATGTGTTCCGTCACTGAGAATAATCTGCTTTTTGGGGTCGGTGTAATCCCAGCGCATCTTACTTTTTTCACCACCTTTTAAAAATGTGGCATTGCCTGAACCTTTTCTTGGCCGTCCGGTAATCTCGCCACGGGTATCCTGATTGAATTTAAAGGCAAGGCTTGTCATGGTATCGTACTTTTCTTGAAGTCTGAGAGCTATATCTTCCGGGTATTCTTCCTGGGCGTAGGATATGTTCGTGCAAATTCCAAACAACAATACACACATCAAGAACAGAAGGTAGCAGCTGGAATGGTTTTTTAATTTCATTGTGTTATGCCTGTCGTAGTTCAATTGGTCTCTCAAAGATAGTATTGGCAACCCGTTGTGCCGTATCGGTTCGGTCCGTTACATAATAGATATTGTCGACTACTTTATGATCTTTTTTAGACGAGATATGTTGTAATTCTCCAAGGCTGTCCCGCAGATGCAATGCTGTAGCCTCTGAGCTGTCAATGAGTTGAACACGTTTGCCTATCCGGTGTTGAATGAGATTGCTAAGCAGCGGATAATGTGTACAGCCGAGCACGAGGGTGTCGATCTGGTAATTTGTAAAATGGCTTAAATATCTGCGCAGGATCATTTTTGTTTCTCGACTGTTAAGCCAACCCTCTTCAACAAGCGGAACAAGTAAAGGGCAGGCTTTGGAGATCACCCTTGCACCCTCATATTTTTCAGTGATGAGTTGTTTGTAAAGACCGCTTCCAATAGTTGCTCTCGTACCTATAACCCCAATTCTTCCTGATCGTGATTGTTGAACAGCTTTTGTAACCGCTGGGGTGATCACTTCAAAAATAGGAATGTCGTACTCTTGCCGCAATGTTTGGGTGGCAACGCTTGCCGCAGAATTACAGGCGATAACAATGGCCGTCGCGCCATTTTCAATAAGGAAACGACTGTTTTCAATGGAGTATTTTTCTATTGTTTTTGGGCTTTTAGGGCCATAGGGTGTTCGGGCTATGTCGCCTAAGTAAATGAGTGGATGCTTGGGTAGCAGCTGTTCTACGGCTTTTGCCACTGTCATTCCACCTACCCCTGAGTCAAAGATTCCTATCATGGTTTTTCTATTACGTATGCGTGTTGAGTTTGGTTTTGTTTACAAGGGCCAATCTATAACAAAAAATGATATTAACAACAAGTTGGCAAGATTTGTCATCTGCTTGTCTTTATCTCAGTTGCTGATACTTCAACAAGGAGTTGACAGACGGGGTCTGGAGAATTAAATTTGCACCTGTCTCGCAAGAGCTTCGAAGAGTAATTTTTGAATTACGTAATATTATTATTGGTTTAGTTTGCCATAACATGGTTATGGCCCATAGGTGAATGTAATGCCAGTGTATGAGTACGAATGTAAAGCGTGTGAAAAAGTTTTTGAAATTCAGCAGAAAATGGCTGACAATCCTCTAACCGAATGCCCTGAGTGCAAAGGTCCCATTGCAAAGCTCATGTCCATGAGTTCCTTTCAGCTGAAAGGTGGTGGCTGGTACGCCGATGGATATAGCAGCACCAAGAAGCCTGATGCAAAACCCGCCCCCTGTAAGGCGGATTCTGGCTGTGCCGGTTGTCCTGCTGCAAGCTCTACCTAATCTGCTTCACCGCCTGCCTTTTTTGGGGTGCCGCCTATAATGGTCATGGCATCGCCATACGAAAAGAAACGATATCCCTTTTTAATTGCTGAGCTGTAACAGTTAAGAAGGGTTTTTCTTCCGCACAGGGCTGAGACTAAAAACATTAGAGAAGAGTCTGGAAGGTGAAAATTGGTAATCAGATTATCAATTACCTTAAACTCAAATCCCGGATATATATATAGGTTGCACCAATCTTCAACCGTGGTCAATTTGCCGGTTTTTTGGGCTCCAAATTCCAAGGCCCTGACAGATGTTGTTCCCACAGCCCATACCTTGCTCCCCCTTGCCTTGGTTTCATGGACCTTCTTCACCACGTCCTCTGAAATTGAGAGGTACTCCCGGTGAATCTGATGCTGCGTTATATCTTCGTCTCGAACCGGAGCAAAGGTGCCGTAACCAACGTGCAGGGTAACCTCGCCGATTAAAACACCTTTTTCTTTAAGCTTTGTGAGTAGTTCATCTGTAAAGTGGAGTCCTGCGGTGGGTGCTGCCACAGCGCCTGGTTGGTCTGCATAGACTGTCTGGTATCTTTTACTGTCTTCTTTTGTTGTTCCCTCAGTTCTTGTAATATAGGGAGGGAGGGGGACGTCGCCTGCGAGTTCAAGACACCTCATCAGACCAAGGTCTTCATTAAAATGGAGTTGCAGAAGCGCCTTACCTTCATCAGAGTAGTCAAGAACCTTGCAGGTAAGCTCGTCACTTATTGTAATAACAGAGCCTACCTTTGCCCTTTTGGAGGCTTTGAGCAGGCCATGGGTCCGTGCTGTATTTCCGGTTCCTTCCTGAACTTTTGGAAATTCCAGAAGAAAGACCTCAATTTTTCCACCTGTCTCTTTTTTCCCGAACAGCCGGGCGGGAAAGACCTTTGTATTATTAACAACAAGGAGATCGCCTTTTTCCAGGTACTCATGGAGATCACTAAAGGTTCTGTGCTCTCTGCTGTTGTCTTTGGCTTGAAGCACCATGAGTTTTGAATTGTCACGCTTATCAGCAGGATGTTGAGCAATACATTCCTGGGGGAGGTCATAATGATAGGCCTTAAGGCTGAGATCTTCTTGCATTATACGGTTATTTGAGTAAAAAGTGGTAGGGTTATGAAAGAATGCGTTATTCTCACGGGGATATTGTTGTACAGAGAAGATATCGCATCTCTTTGATCTGGCAAGGTACTTTTCTTTGTGACCAGTAACAATCTTTCCCAGTCAACTCTTCGGAGTAGAAAAAATAGACAATAATTTTTAAAAAGGGTTTGTAGATACCATGATTCTGGTCACCGCTGCAACTGAATTTGAGATGAATGCATTACTTGCTGAGACTGGTGCCGTGGATCTCCCTTTTCTCACCCTTGTGACTGGTGTAGGTCCCGTTAAAACAGCTTATTATCTCACTCGTTATTTGTCTGAAACAACCCATAATATAGCTGGAGTAGTTAATTTTGGAGTGGGAGGAGGTTTTTTTCACCCTTCAGACCAGAGTCGCACGCCAAAGCTTCTTGATATCTGTATTGCTGAACGCGAGGTCTTTGGGGATTTGGGCGTTTCCATGGGAGAGACCATAGACTACCTGCCGGAAGACCTTGTGGGACCGATTGAGTTTGATTTGAACAATGGCCTGGTGAACCAGGCTGTAACTTTTGTGGAAAGTGCAGGGATAGAGTATTTGCAGGGAACTTTTATTACAGTGAGTAGTGTATCTGGTACGAGGGTACGGGGCGACTATCTGCAAAAGAAGTGGAATGGATTGTGTGAAAATATGGAAGGCGCCGCTGTTGCCCAGGTTTGCAGCATGTTCCCCCTTGATCTCTTTGAGTTACGCTGTGTTTCAAATATGGTTGATGACCGGAATGTATCTGAGTGGAAGTTAGAAGCAGCCTGTAATAAGGCCGCAATAACTACACACAAAATTTTACAAGCGCTACATACGTAGTATAGATATGATTGAAAATTCGCCGCTGAGTTTAGGCTTTTCCCCCTGTCCCAATGACACCTTTATCTTTTATAGTCTTGTTCATGAAAAGCTTGTCAGTGATGGCTTACGTTTTAGTGATCCAATTCTTGCTGATGTGGAGCAGCTTAATAGTATGGCTGTTGCAGGAGAACTCGATGTCACAAAACTATCCTATCACGCCTTAGGCCACGTTCTGGATGAATACTGTTTACTCATCTCAGGAGGGGCACTTGGTAGAGGTTGTGGTCCTCTTCTTGTTGCAAAAGAGAAGCAGGTGGACGGTGGTAAACGGTGCAGACGGATTGCAATCCCCGGTAAACTAACAACTGCGGCGCTGCTGCTACAGATGTATCTTACAGAGCCGTGTGAGTTAGTTGAGATGCGTTTTGACTATATTATGGGGGCGGTTCAGCGTGGAGAAGTTGATGCTGGAGTCATTATTCACGAATCGCGTTTCACGTACACCCAGGAAGGCCTGAGCTGTTTACAGGACCTCGGGCAGTGGTGGGAGGAAAGCACTGGAATGCCGATACCCCTTGGTGGTATAGCGGCAAGGCGAAGTCTTGGGCCTGAAAAACTTCGAGCCATTGAGCGTTTAATTCAGGCCAGTGTCGATTTTTCCTTCACCCACCCAAAAGAGTGCCTTCCCTATATACGACAACATAGCCAGGAGCTGGAAACAGAGGTTGTTGAAAGTCATATAGGGCTCTACGTAAATGATTTTTCACGAGACTTAGGTGATGAGGGAAGGGCTGCAGTTGAACTTTTTATCCATAAGGGGCGCACAAGTGGGGCCCTGCCGGTAAGCGATAAGTCGTTGTTTATATAGGGGGGAACCTGTGCATATGAGCAGTTGTGGTGTGGTCCTATGAAACAAAGTTCGATGGAAGAAATGATGATCCAGTATCCTTTATTTCAGTTGCAGGGTGGTTCCGTTGCTGAGCGTTCTGCATGTATTGATACTATTCAACATTGTTCCGGATTAGCCCATCTCGATATAGGTGTTGCAAGAGGGAATACATATTCCCGTCATGATTTAGTTACAATGAGTGGGCGCTATGATCTCGTTCTTGTGGATTCAGAGATCGATTATTCCTCACATAAAATTTCTCTAGGCTCTGAAGAATGCTCTACAGGTATGGCTCTTAAATACCAAAGAGAAACGACCTCCATGCCAGGTGATTTTTGGGACGAACTCCAAGGGAAAATCAAATTATTGAGTAATACACCTGTCTGGGCCTGTATTTTAATTGGTGGCAAGAGTTCGAGGATGGGGCAGCCCAAACATCTCTTAGAAGGAATTGACCGGAAACACGAGAGCTGGATTGAGCAAACCATTCACCTGGTGACACCTCTTGTGGATGGCCTGGTTGTATCCGGCAAAGGAGATCTGCCCGACAGCCTCATCGATGTTACCCGAATCCCCGATATTCCGGGAGTCAAAGGGCCTCTAACAGGAGTACTCTCCGCCATGCGCTGGCAGCCCAATAAGAGATGGCTTGTCATTGCCTGTGATATGCCATTTATTTCGAAAAGTGCTATAGAGTGGCTACTATCAGAAAATGCACCAGGGTGTTGGGGACGAATACCACGCCTTAAGGGCGCAAAATTTTGTGAACCGCTCTTTGCTGTGTATGATGGCAGGGCTGCGCATCTTCTTGAAGAGCAACTTTTGACAGGTAACTTACGGGTTGGAAAAATAGCAGCGCACCATAAAATCGACAATCCTGTTATTCCAGGTTCCCTCGCCTCTGCCTGGCAGAATGTGAATACTCCGGAACAGTTAGAATCGGCACGCCTCAGTTAGTCTCTGGAGGCTGAAAATAAGCCAGGAAAAGTATCGAGTTACTTGTTCTACGTTCTTAATTACAAATACATTTCGGGTTTTTTGTTTCAGGCAGTTTACCCGGAGTAAGGTACCAATACGAAATTTTATGTTTGAGCCTATCAAAAAACGACTCACAGAAACCATTGGCAATAAGCTCTTTGCTATGTTTGTCCTTGTTCTGCTATTGACCATAGGCCCAATCGCTCTCCATGTACTTAATTCGGTAAACAGGTTCGGAGAATACTCCACTAGAGTGAGTGAAGATCAGATTCGTAAGCATGTTGTCGCATATTTGTCACACTTGGGTCATGAACAGGGTGAAAGGTACGAGGCATATTTGTCTGAATTTTCATCTGTGGCTGAGCTTGTTGCAGGCCAGGCTGAGGTGATGTACCAGAATCTTGCGGCACACGCGTCTCTTATTAAAACATCTGTTCCAATGGAGTACCAGGCAGAGAAAAAGATATTTTTCTCATCGGACAGTGAAGTTGTACCAACTCTATACTGGGGGAAAGGGTCACTCTCTACCTCCATCTTATCTGAGATTAATGCACTGAAAACCATTGATCCATTGTTTGTAAAGGCACAGGAACTTTTACCCGATTCAGTGGCGATTCATTTGGTTACAGATTCAGGTATAGCAAAATATAGCGCGGGAGGACTGAGGGGGGAGGATCTGCTACTACATTTCCCTCAATCCACCGATATTGACCTGCATGAGACAGTCGCTTTCTCCATCTTTTCAGATACAAATATTGAAGAAAAAAACAGACTCTGGACCAGTATTTATAAGGGATACCTCAGTGAGGAATTGATCCTGACCGCCGCCAGTTCTTTTAGAGATGAGGAGGGGCAGCTCAAAGGTGTTGTGGGGATAGATCTGCCCCTTAAAACCATTGTGGATGACATCATCCAGGCAGCGCACCATGAAGATGGAAAGGAAGGGAAGATACTCTTTTCTTTTATCGTAAATAGTGATGGGGCCATTGTGGTCTATCCAATGGAACTGTTGTCATTATTTGGTATGCCATCTGCTGTTAACAGTGATACAGCAAATAGTGAATTGTTATCATATAATCTTCGCGAGTCAACGAACCCGGACGTAGTCAATCTCATAGAGAAGATACTTGAAACAAAGTGCGTTGTGCAGCAACTGTTTCTTGAAGATGAAAACTATTTTGTCGCAAGTGAAAGTTTGTCCTCACAGGGATGGAAACTTGTGATGGTCGCAAAAGAGAGTGATTTGCTTGCTTCTGTTTCTCAAATAAAACAGGCGCTTGGAGGAGTTACCTCCTCTCTTAAGGTAAAGTTCATACTTTACACCTTCATTCTTGTTTTACTCCTCCTCATCTGCTGTTACCTCGCTGTGAGACATGTTGTTGGGCCAATTCAAAAACTCTCTCTGTTGGCCCAAAGTGTTGGAAAAGGAGATCTTTCAAAAAAATCGTGCCTTACTCGAAACGATGAGATTGGCGTTCTGTCAGACGCTATGAATGAAATGATTGACAGTCTTGCAGAGGCTGAATCCTTTAAGAAAGAGTATTTAAATAAGTTAAAAAATGGCATAAACGAACGAACTGCTGACCTGCACCGCAAGACCCTGTTGCTCAGTGAGGTTATGCGTAAGGTTCATAATGAAAGTGAAAAAAGAAAGAAGATATCTCTCGTTTTAAAAGAGAGGGAAAAGCAGCTTCTCACAACCATGGAAGCATCCCTTGCTGGTATATGCATTATACAGGGTAATAAGTTTAAGTATGTTAACTCCGCCATAGAGGAGATGTTTGGCTACTCCAAAGAAGAACTGGTTGATAAAAAAGGACCGATAGATTTGGTTGCAACCGAGTTTAACGCGGAGGTAATGCAACGGTTGACTCTTCGAGAAAAAGGTGAGGTAAACCAAAAGAGCGCTCCCCACCATGTCAAATGCAGGCGGAAAAATAATGAGGTCTTTGATGTGGAAGTGGATGGATCTTTTATCACCTGGAAGGGAGCTCCTGCCTCGGTTGGAACGCTTGTTGATATTTCAGATCATGTTAAAGACAAAGAGAAAATATCCCAAAACGAAAAGCGGCTTAAAGGGTTGCTTGATGAAAAAGATATCCTTCTCCGCGAGGTGTACCACCGTACCAAAAATAATATGCTGGTTATCATATCCATGCTTGCCCTGCAGATGGATGAGATTGAAGATGAGAAAGCCATTAAGATTTTTGAGGAGATGGAACACCGAATACGTGCCATGGCTCTCGTCCATGAAAACCTCTATCAGTCTAAAAATCTGGTTGAAATTAATCTGGGTGAATATCTGGCCAAAATGGCACGTACTCAGGTGGATCATATGACGTTTTCTGATCAGATTGAGGTGAGGTCTGATTATTGTCAGGTCACTGCACCCTTTGATAAGGTGGTACCCTTAGGCTTGATTGTGAGTGAGTTAATTACCAATGCCGTAAAATATGCCTTCCCGGCAGGACGAAAGGGTATAATTCGTCTACAGCTCACCAAGGTAAATGGCTTGTTACACCTCATCGTTGAAGATAATGGTGTTGGGCTTCCACCTGAGATCGAAACCGAAACCCCAACGTCTTTTGGCCTTCAGATTACGGCAAATATGATTACAAAACAGTTGGGCGGCACATTTGAAGTTCAAAAAAAGAAGGGAACCGCTTTTCATATAAAATTCACCCTCAAAAATATACATGGATAAGAAAAAGAAAAACGGCCTGATTCTCCTTGTTGAAGATGAAGTGCTTGTAGGTATGATGCTCAAGAAAAAAATTAAAGCCCATGGCTACGAAACAAGTGAAATCATTACAACGGGGGAGGAAGCCATAGAGCGAGCCCATCAGGATAAGCCTGACCTGTTGTTTATGGATGTTGCACTTCCTGGAGATATTGATGGGGTTGAGGCGGCACGGCAGATTAAGGAGCATTTGGATATTCCTGTCATCTTTTTTACAGGTAACCACAGGGATCAGCAACTCATCGAGCGATCAAGAGAACTCGAGCCTATTGCAATCCTAGACAAACTGGGCAGTTTTACGATGGTAATTCGAGCGGTTGAATTAGCTCTTGAACAGGATAACTGACGGGTATATTTAAAATTTCACTTTTGCCATAAAGAGATATACAATATTGAACATGGGTAAGGATCGCCAGGGATTGTTATTACAATTTACAAGGACGAGGCCATGTTTATTGATTCAAGAGATGTTCTTCCACATTTTGACCCACACTTCAAGATTTTCCATGATCTTATGCCCTTTAAGGTCCAGGAAATCCTGCTTGTTTCCAGTCTTTACGATGCGTATATCATGGAAGAAGATGGGAGTCTTGCGACCCGTCTGATAAGTGAATACCATGGTTTGAACCTGAGCAAGCCGCCTAAGATTACCAGAACCTCATCTGCTGAAGAAGCCCTTCAGCTCATAGAAAAAAAATCCTTTGATATGATTATCACCATGCCGTTTTTAGGCGGTATGGATGCCTTTGATTTTGGCACTGCCATAAAGAAAATCAGGCCCGACCTCCCTGTTATCCTCGTTGCCCATAATATGCGGGCAACATTTCCAGAGAGAATAGGAGATTATGGCATAGACAAGACCTTTCTCTGGTGCTGTGAGGCGGACCTGCTGCTGGCCATTATCAAAAATGTTGAGGACCATCGAAATGTGGATGCAGATACGCAGTCAGCGATGGTGCGGGTTATTATCTATGTTGAGGATTCTCCCCTCTATAGGTCGTTATTTCTTCCTCTTATTTATAATGAGATTGTTGGCCAGACCCAATCGGTTCTAAGCGAGAGTCTTAATGAACGTCATAGACTGCTCAGGATGCGGGCAAGGCCGAAGATCCTCATTGCAACTAATTACGAAGAGGCAATGGCGCTGTACAAGGCCTATAAGCCCAATGTGTTCGCAGTTATCTCTGATGCCAGGTATAAGCGGGCCGGGGAAATTGATGCCCATGCCGGCGGTAAATTCTTAGAGTATATTCGTTCTAAGTCCCATGATATACCTTTACTTATGGTGTCAACAGAGCAGGAGAATCGTCATCTTGCCCAGAGTATTCCTGCAGTTTTTTTAGATAAAAATTCACCTCTCATTCGCGATGAACTCCATAGTTTTTTTCTCAATTACTTAGGCTTTGGTGATTTTGTCTTTCGTATGCCCGATGAGACGGTGGTTGGCAAGGCATCAAGCCTTGGTGAATTTGAGCGACAGCTTGAGGTTATTCCTGAGGAGTGTTTGCGGTATCATACACTCAGGAACCATTTTTCTAACTGGGTAATGGCAAGGGCTGAAGTTGTTCTGGCCCGTCGAATTCATAAGGACTATATCGCTGATCTGAAAGATCTCTCCTGTATTCGTGATGATCTGGTATTTAAGGTCCATTCCCTTCGAAAACACAGGCAACAGGGGGTTGTGGTAAAATTCAACCCCAAGGCCTATGATCCTGATATCATGGATTTTGTCAAAATGGGTAATGGTTCCATGGGTGGAAAGGCGAGGGGGATTGCCTTTATGTGGGCATGTTTGCAAAGGGAGCATAACGAGAACTCAATTCTGAGCTCCCATCGTATAACGATTCCAAAAACCTGTGTTATCACCGCCGATGGTTTTGATACCTTTGTGGAAGAACAGAATCTCTACTATTGCAAAAAAATGCCCGATGAACATGTCGCAGACCTGTTTCTTGATGCAACACTACCCCAGTGGCTGCGCAGCGATTTGAGGGCATTTTTACAAAAGATGAAGAGTCCACTCTCTGTGAGGTCGTCGAGCCTGCTTGAGGATGGTCAGTTTAAACCCTATGCGGGGCTCTATTCAACATACTTTCTGGCCAATAATCATCCTGATTTTGAAGAACGCTTTGCCCAGCTTGAAAGTGCCATAAAACTTGTGTATGCCTCCACCTGGTTTGAAGGGCCAAGGGCTTTTTCCAAGGTAACCGGAATTGGCCGTGAAGATGCTATGGCAGTCATCATTCAGCAGCTTGTGGGGGAACAGTACGATAATTTCTACTACCCGGGCGTCTCAGGGGTGGCTCAATCCCATAATTATTATCCAGTTATGGGAATGAAGGCGGAGGAAGGGATCGCCCATATTGCAGTGGGTGTCGGCAAGACGGTTGTTGAGGGAGGTAAGGCGCTGTGGTTTTCTCCAGCTAAACCTAAAAAACTTGTTCAATTCTCCTCCGTTGATAATATGCTGAAATATAGTCAGCGTCAGTTTTTTGCCCTCGATGTGAGTCCAGAGAATTGCCTTGAAAGGGACACGTCAAACCTGGTGCTGAGAAACGTTCAGGACGCAGAGAAGGAAAATCCTATTTCTCTTTTGGCCTCGACGTATATTCCAGCTGAAGACAGGGTGCGGGATACTATTCTGCCCGGTCCAAAGATTGTTACTTTTGCACAAATGCTCAAGTACCGTAGCTACCCGCTTGCTGAAATTCTTCTGGAACTGCTCGCCATTTGCAGGGCTGGTATGGGAGGGGAGGTTGAAATAGAATTTGCCGTGGACGTTGACCCCGATTTAGGAGCATCTACCTTTTATTTTTTACAGGTTCGACCAATGATTACCGGGGGAGAGTATGCTGATGTGCAGATCTGTGACAATGAAATCGAGCGAGCGATTTGCAGGGTGAGTTCCAGTCTTGGTCATGGGCAGTTTGATACTATTCGTGATATCGTCTATGTGCATCCATCGAGTTTTGATGGATCTAAAACCAATGAAATGGCGCAGGAAATTGGGGTGATAAATAGACGCCTTCAGCTGGAAAAAACCCCATTTTTACTTATTGGACCCGGGAGATGGGGCTCTTCTGATCCATGGCTTGGTATTCCGGTACAGTGGGCTGATATCTCAGGTGTTGCTGCGATTATCGAGGTGAAAAACAACACCATAAAGGCTGATCCATCCCAGGGGACGCATTTTTTTCAGAATATTACATCCCTTGGAATTCCGTATTTAACTCTCGACGAGGCAGCGAACGAGAAAAGGACTGTGAATGATTTCCTGAAGTGGGAGTGGCTGGAGAGGCAGACCTTGGTTGAAAAGGGAAATTTTGTACACCATGTGCGCACAGAGGAACCATTTGTGTTGAAATGCGATGGAACTCGCTCAGAGAGCGTGATTGTGGACAAATGTGAACGATGTGAGACTGATTGTGAAGTGAACGGAAAAAAGGTGTGGAATCAGAAATCTATTTTTAATGGAGATTGATAATGGAAAGAGCCATTGAACTCATTCGTGAGAAAGATCCGGAGCAGCAGGAATTTCACCAGGCTGTTGATGAGGTGGTTGAAAGTGTTAAACCTGTACTGGATCGAAATATTGAATACCGTCAGCAGGGTATTCTTGAGAGGGTAACTGAGCCTGAGAGGGTCATAATGTTTCGCGTGCCCTGGATGGATGACGATGGGCAGGTTCATGTTAATCGAGGGTTTCGGGTAGAAATGAACAGTGCTCTGGGGCCGTATAAGGGTGGCCTTCGTTTTCATGCCTCTGTTAATCTTGGAATCATTAAGTTTCTCGCCTTTGAGCAGGTTTTTAAAAACTCACTCACTACACTTTCCATGGGGGGAGGCAAGGGCGGTTCCGATTTTGATCCTAAGGGAAAATCCGATAGCGAAGTAATGCGTTTTTGTCAGTCATTTATGGCTGAACTGCAACGACATATCGGGCCAAATACCGATGTTCCTGCTGGAGATATTGGCGTTGGCGCACGGGAAATTGGCTATATGTTCGGTATGTATAAAAAACTAAAAAATGAGTTTACCGGGGTCCTTACCGGCAAAAGTCTTGCCTGGGGGGGGAGTCTTATCCGTCCGGAGGCCACCGGTTATGGTGCTGTATATTTTGCAGCAGAAATGATGAAGACCAAAAGAGAGACTCTGGAAGGCAAAAATTGTCTGGTGTCAGGTTCCGGTAATGTGGCTCAATTTACAACGGAAAAGATTATTGAGCTTGGTGGCAGGGTGACTACGCTGTCAGATTCCTCCGGTTATATATATGATGAAGAAGGAATTGATACAGAAAAGCTTCAATTTATTAAAGAGTTGAAAAATATACGGCGTGGCAGAATACAGGAGTATGTAGATGCGTACGGAGGAGCAGTTTATGTACCTGTAGATCCCACTCTTGACCATAATCCATTATGGAGTCATAGGGCTGATTGTGCCTTTCCATGTGCGACCCAAAACGAGATAAACCAGCAGGATGCAGGTAATCTTGTTGCAGGTGGCGTTCAGTTGGTGTGTGAGGGTGCGAATATGCCCACTATGCCGGGTGCGGTGGATATCCTCCATGATCAGAATGTGCTTTTTGCTCCCGGAAAAGCAGCAAATGCTGGTGGTGTTGCCGTTTCAGGTCTTGAGATGGCTCAGAACTCTATGCGTTTATCCTGGCCTAGAAAAGAGGTGGATGATCGTCTTAAGCAGATTATGAAATCGATCCACACAACCTGTCTTGATGCTGCTGACGAATATGGTTCAACGGGGAACTATGTAGCAGGAGCTAATATTGCGGGCTTTGTTAAAGTTGTAAATGCGATGCTTGACCAAGGGTTAGTTTAAGGCTGCGGGCAAGAGCAAGATCGACTCTTGGTAAGGATTCTACAGAACAGGTATTTTGGAGTACGACAGAAGGTATGAAAGATGTAACTGCTATAACATATGATGCAAGGTGTCATCAGGAGTTCCAGGAAATATATCGAAGACTGCAACAGTATTTCTTCTCCATAAATATAGGCTGCCCATATGGGCTTGCTCATGTTGCCACCTTTCATCAAGCTACATTCTCTCCATTAAGTGAGCGGATATTAGAACTATTTTTAGCAGCAGGATATCGACGTAACGGGGATTGTCTCTATACAATGCATTGTGAAAATTGTAAGGCTTGTATCCCCATTCGTTTAAAAACTCAGATGTTTCGCCCTAACCGTAATCAAAAAAGAAGCGTTACGTTCAATAGTGATGTTGAGATAGAGTTTAAGCAGTTGAGGGTGGATGAGGAAAACCTTGATCTTTGTGAAAGGTTTCTAACGAAGAGATATCCCCGGGAAAACAATTCTGCCAAGGGTTATTT
This sequence comes from Desulforhopalus glucosivorans, assembly GCF_054397165.1. Lineage (NCBI taxonomy): Bacteria > Pseudomonadati > Thermodesulfobacteriota > Desulfobulbia > Desulfobulbales > Desulfocapsaceae > Desulforhopalus > Desulforhopalus glucosivorans. The sequence goes on along the minus strand of NZ_AP044854.1, from coordinate 2,824,860 downwards.
CCAGGATTTTTTCCTCACCAGGATCACGAGTAGTGCCCAGATAGAGTTTCGGGTTGCCGGGCGTTTAATCGGAACCTCAATTGTTGACATTGGAGATAACTGGTTGAATGCGGTCTATTTCTACTTTGATCCTGAAGAATCAAAGCGCAGTCTTGGCACATTTAATATCATGACACTCGTGGATATTTGTTTAGATTGGGGTGTCGATTATTTGTACCTGGGTTATCTCATAGAGGATGTTTCTGCCATGAGCTATAAGAAAAACTTTAACCCTCATTTTATTTATAGAGATGAAGAGTGGCAGCAGCGAGGTTGATACGGAGTCTACACTTCCCGCACAGGTTTCTCGTTTAATAGGTGTATATGTTGGAAAAAACTGCAAAAAATGCTATTGAGTGTCGGCTCTGTCATCACCATTGTCGTCTGGGTATAGGACAGATAGGGCGTTGTGGTGTGAGAGTGGGCGATGTAAAAGAAGTGAGAAGCCTTGTCTATGGTAAGTTGGTTGCAGAAAACATCGATCCGGTTGAGAAAAAGCCGCTTTTCCATGTATTGCCAGGAGAACTCACCTATTCCATTGCAACCCCGGGATGTAATTTTACCTGTAACCATTGTCAGAATAGTTCTATCTCACAGGTGGTCGGAGGGTTGCCCAACTGGTTGAACAGGGGACGCATTGTAACTGACTGCACTCCTGAAGATGTTGTGAGTCGTGCAGTTTCGTCCCGGTGTACTTCCATGAGTTACACCTATGTTGAACCAACTGTATTTCTTGAATTTGCCTTAGATTGTGCAGTTCTTGCCAAAGAGAGAGGACTCGGCAATCTTTTTGTTTCAAACGGCTATATGTCACAGGAATCTCTGGAGCAGATGGCTCCTCTTGTGACAGCGATTAATATCGATCTTAAAGCATGGAGCGATGATTTTTACAGGAAGGTCTGTGGAGCAAGTCTGGCCCCTGTTGTTGAAAATATCCGTAAATGTGTGGGACTTGGAGTGTGGGTCGAGGTGACGACTTTGCTCATTCCTGGAGTAAATGATAGTGTAGAAGAGCTAAAAGAAATAGCAGGTTTTTTAGCAGGTCTTGATCGTAATATTCCCTGGCATGTGACAGCCTTTCATCCAGCCCATAAGATGGCTTCAGTAGTTCCAACCCCGGAGTCCACCATAGATCTTGCCCTGCGAGTCGGCCACGCCGCTGGTCTTCGTTACGTCTATAGTGGTAATATCTCCGGGGCTAAAGGAACGTCAACACTCTGTCCCGGCTGTGGGACAACCCTCATCACGCGAAATCATTTCACTCTTTCAAGCAACCATGTGGGTAATGGTAACTGCCCCACATGTAAAGCTACAATCGCTGGAGTCTGGCGATAATTCCGTTTTAGTGTTCACTCTTTCTTTTTAAAAATAGAGCCCTGCTGACAAGCGTTAATAGAATGGCAAAGATCGCAGCTGCCAGACCAAGAAGTACATTGAAAAATGGTGGCGCAGCAAGGGCTATCCGAATAATGAGTGTTGAAAGGGCAAAGCCGGAGTTACGAAAAATTGCATAAAACGATGGTTGAAAGCACTGGGACAGTAGAACTACCAGAATATCAGCTAATATGAGAATGGTGTAGAAACTGTGGAGGAAGTCGGCGTGCTCTTGGCCAGTGATAGATGAAATTACACTGTCGATTCCGAGATAGGTAAAGACGACAAGAAGGATAATGGCAATGCCCTTTTTTGCCGCAACGAAGCTGAAAATATCAACGGGCTTCATCTTATCATCGGCTGGCTGGGCCTGAATCTTATAGTAGTAGCCGAGAAGCGCAAATATCAGCAGGGCACCAAAGCCGTCTGAAAGAATATTAAGTATTGCCTGCTGATTTCCCATAAATGAAATTGGTTCAGGGAAATATGACAGCTCTTTAAAGGCATTTCGCATGAGGATAAGTGCGAGTATTTCAAATTGTTTCCCCACAGACCGACTGAAGGAACAGGGGATGGTAAAAATAAGACTTATTACCTCAAGAATAAGCACCACTGTAAAAGCGGCTTGTACGGCAAAGAAATGGTTTAGAGGAATCATCCCGGAAAGAGATGTGGGCAGCAAACCCTGTCTATTCATTTCTATGGCAACAAGACTAATAAGAAAAAACAGCACAAGGGTGAGAGAAATCTTTTTGTGGAGTTTTTCATGTTCCCATATATGGTGGAGGGGATCAAAAATATAGGTAATTTTTTCGTAGAAATAATTCATAGTGCTTAAATCACCCTGAGGTGGATAAAAAATGTATTTGCGTTAAGGGGTAGAGTCTTTGCTGGTATTAAAAAAAACATCTCTACCACAGGGATAAAAGAAAGGCAATTACTCTGCCGATTGAGTAATTGCCTCAGGTTGAAAATAATTGTTCCGACAGTCCGTATCGCTGTTTTTTAGGGTTTACCGGAGCTTCTTTATTGTGTGAATGGGGTTAAATAGTTATTTCGCCGATTGAATTCTTGGGTTTGTCTTCTTTTTCCATGATAAATTCTGCCCACCCCCATGGAGCGCTGGTGATTTCAAAACCTACCATTTTGCTTATTGATTTCTTTTTTGTCCAGCGTGGTTTTGCATTAAGTTTAAAGCTTGCCGTGTTGTTTTGAATGACAACTGAGATCTTTCTGGACTTGTCATCGAGCCGTTTGGGGATATCTTCGAGCTGTAGGCCAAACCTGGAAATGTCTTTGACTGTTCCTGTAAAAAAACCTGTACCATCAGAGATATCAACTAAAAAATTCTGGCCTCCAATACGTTCATGTCGTCTTTTCTCCATAGCAACCTCATTATAAATCGGGTTAGTCTGATGTGAGATAATCCAATTAGCGTCCTTGGGTAGATTCAGGTTACCCTGTATATATATTAGTAATGATGCCTAGTTCTACAAGATGGAAAAGTGATTCATCAATTATTGCCCTGTAATGAATTGACCATTGTAGCTGTTGTTATTTTACGTCTTTATCTTCTTTCCCTTCCATTTTAAGCTGCTGTTTCTTTAGGCTATTCCACCAGTCGATCCGTTTTTGTATCTCCTTTTCAAAGCCAAATTTTGAAGGGGTGTAATAGTTGCTTTGTTTCATTTCTTCCGGGAGATAGTTCTGGTAAGAGTAGTTGTTCTCATAGGCATGGGAATAGCGGTACCCCTTATTATAACCGAGATCTCTCATGAGTTTGGTGGGTGCATTTCGCACATTCATTGGAGCCTTAAGATGGCTTGTTTTAATGGCGTCATCTTTTGCTGCAAAATAGGCGTCCTCTAAGGCGTTACTTTTAGGAGCCGTGGCGAGGTATACGGTTAGTTGACTAAGGGCAGTATTGGCTTCAGGCATACCAAGAAAGTGGACTGCATCTTTTATTGCAATGGCCTGGACGATGGCCTGGGGATCTGCCAGACCAATATCTTCAGATGCGATTCGTACGAGCCTGCGCGTTATGTAGAGAGGATCTTCCCCTGCTTCAACCATGCGTGCAAGCCAGTAGAGTGCAGCTTGCGGGTCACTGCCCCGTATTGATTTTTGAAATGCCGAGATAAGGTTGTAGTGTTCTTCCCCATTTTTATCATAAAATAGGGAGCGTTTACTGAGCAGGCTGATCACATCAGTGTCACTAATGGTGTCACCGAGTTCAGCATTTCTTGCTATGAGTTCCAGGTCGTTGAGGGCACGTCTTGCGTCACCTCCTGCTTTTTCAGCCAACAACTCAAGAGCAGAATCCTCAATTTCAAGACGTCTGCCCGTGTGGGAGACTGCCCTTTTAAGAATTGAAAAAAGATGATCTTCAGGTAATGGGTCAAGGAGGAAGACATGGCATCGGGAAAGAAGCGCTGGGATAACTTCAAACGAAGGGTTCTCAGTTGTGGCACCAATGAGGATAATGGCTCCGGATTCGATATAGGGCAGAAAGGCGTCCTGTTGTGACTTATTAAACCTGTGTATTTCATCCACAAAGACCAGAGTGGTTTTATTCTGATACAGATGTACCTGCTTGGCCTTTTCCATGAGTGCTTTGACATCGGCAATTTTACTGAGGACAGCACTAAAGGCACAAAACTTCATTGTTGTTTGCCCTTCAATAAGCCTGGCAATTGTCGTCTTTCCACTTCCCGGTGGCCCCCAGAGTATGAATGATCCATAGTTGTCTTTATCGATCATTTGCCGGAGTGCAGCCTGGGGAGCCAGAAGGTTAGCATGGCCCTTTATCTCATCCAGATGTCTTGGCCGAACTTTTTCTGCAAGAGGTACTTCTGTGGGCTCATTGGACTGTTCAAATATTGATCTCTGCATCAAATGTTCCTGTTATCTTCTAGAACACACGAGCAATGAGTTGTTAGTTTTGCTGTGCGTTTTTTTGCATACATTATGGTCGTGAGTCACTGCGACTACTCTTTGAGTTGGTTGAGCTGTAAGGTACGCATTTTTATAGATTGTTGCACGCGTTGATACATTTTATCCGTAATATTTTTGCAGAGAATTATGATACTAAATCTTTTAGATAGTATGGTGTGATATCATATCGTATAATATGGAACCTTCTTTTGCCATTAGTTCCATTGATAAAGCCCTGTTTTAGCGTTCAACTACCACAGCGTTAAAGCCTTCAGCAACTATATTGGACAGGAGCAGGTCACAGTCTTCTTCTTTGTAGCAGGCGCCAATAAGCAGGCGCTCTTCGATTACACCGGAGGAGGCATTGCGAATAGATGTGGAATATGGGAAGTGGGAACTGGCAAGTAGACTTTTGTAGAGAGGTCCCAGTTGCTCAAGGGTGCCACTGGTCCCGATCTGCACTGCATAGGGCAGGTGTCGAATAAAACCTTCACCGATGGTTTCTGCGGACAACTGGTCTTTAACCTTTTGCGCAGCATCCCTTGTGGAGAATGATCCTATGTATACTCTATGCCATATTCCTCTATTCTTAAGCTTAATGGAGGAGCTAAATGCTGGATAGCCAAGAGTTCTCAGCATGGATGCAACCCTGTAACATAATTTTAGAGATCTGCTGGAGCCTACCTGTACAGAGAATGGGTGGCTGAAGTTCTCGGCTGCGTGCACCTGGTTTTGAGATTCAAAGTTTAATATTGGAGGGGTTGGTCGTGCAGGAGGGATATCTTCTATTGGTTTGGCAACGTCCCAGGAGTTGGTGATTACATCTGATTCCTGTACCGTAGTGTTTTCAGCTCCTTGCAGACGAAGCGCCAGCTTTTCTTCAATCTGGGAAAGTGATTCGCCGAAGCCGGGAGTAGACCAGATGAGAAGTATAAAAAGCGAATAGCAGAAAATATTCAAGTCTTCACACTCTTAAGGTTATCACCACTAAACTGGATCCCAGCTAATTAGCATTTACAGGGATTACACCATTTTTATGGCTAAGTCGTCGTTGGAGTTCTTTTATCATATCATCGTGCTGAAAAAAGATCCGATTATATTTATGCCATTGAACCCCATTACCAGACCATTCTGCAACTTCTTTAATTCGATAAATAATTGGATCTGATGAAATGAGCGCTGCAGTTAGTTGACATCTCAGTAGGAATTCTCCATTTTTCGTATCAAACTTTTTAATGGCGTAGTGAGTTTGCAGGTATCCTGACTCAAAGTTGAGCTCTTTAAGGTCAGGAGAGTGTTTGACAACAGTATCAAGAAGGATTTCCCAGGCTTCCCGGCTTGTGATACCACTGCCCGTTCGGATCTGGATCCAGCTGTTTGTAGCAGGGGAAAAGGTGGTCGCTTCCCAGAGAGGACTCCTTGTGAGAGGTATGGAGACGTATCCTTGCTGCAATTCAGGAAGATCTTTGGTGACAATGAATTCCTCTTCGAAATAACCCTCTTTTTGAACAAAGAGCTCATATTGCTGATTGATATCAAAATCAAAAATATGTTGAAAAGGTGTCGGTTGTAAGGCTTCATCTCCGTTGATAAAAATCCGTGCCCCGTTGGGACTGGTCTTAATTGTCGCCTCAATGGAGGTTGTAGGGGCACATGAGCAGAGAAAAATAAGAGCTAACCCCGATACAAGGGATAAGTACCTTGGAAGTAATTTAAAGTTGGCAATGTCGCAAGGTTCTCCAATTTTACCGGAGTCTACGCTATCTGTTTTTAGGACAGCTTTTCTATAGTTAGGGACTAAAAATATGGAAACATGGGTTACTATTTTGTTTGTCATTATTATCATCAAAAACCTCTTACGAAGGGATGAGGATAGTACTTATAGTAGATTTTCAGACAATTACTCAGCCTTAAGTCCTTTGCTGTAGGTAACAAAGAAACCATCAACATCACCATTGTCGGAATACGTGTTGATAGTAAAAACTGACCAGCCTTTCTTGGCATACTCTTCATTGGATGCATTGAGAAGTTGAGTAAGTTTTTCCGGGTCATCTTCTTTTAGAAAGATAGTAAAAGTTTTTTCAACTGGAGCAATTTCAGAGCGGGCTGCAAGGCTTTCAGGTAACAGAGATGTCTCAGCTGCCTGAGGAGATGCAACTGCAAAGCATAGCTGGATGAGTGCGAGTGCGGTTATGCTAATGAGTAGATGGTTCATCATTCCCCCCGATAAATGCAAGTGATCAGTTATAGTATTAAATTGTAGTCTCTGTTCTTGTCAGGTTGCATAGTTGACAACATCTCAGCTTGTGAAATATGCGGGCTAAGTCCCATTCTAAAGATAATTAGCGTCAACGTGCACACTACTGTACGCTATATGCACTATGTTTGCCACTAGCTTCTAGGGAAGCTAACTGGAATTTCAATGAATGTTAGGGTGTTATGGTGAGTACAATTGCTGGATCAAAACCCTGTTATGAGATATCAAATGGCGGGCTACAGCTCGTTTTTATTTTGAAAAAATGAGTGCATCCCCAGGGGTTCCATTGTTATCTTTTCGCAAGGGATGGTTAGGATCAGCACATTTCCAAAAATAGAAATCGGCATTTTTTTGGGATTGGATGCGGGTGATTTTCTTTTTACAGCCTTTTTCTGGACAGGGTTCCTGAGGGGCCTGTGGGTCAACCACAGGTTTTCCGGGAGCACCATTGTCGTCTCTTAATAAGGGGCATTTGCCTTGTTTCCCGGTGGAACAAGCCCAGAAATAGTGGCCCATTTTGCGGTTACTCTCATAACGGATAAGATAGCCTTTTTCACAATGAGGACATTGTGGACCAGACTCGGGACGGTCCATAAAGGCAGCCCCTGGTGCACCGTTAAAGTCTGAGCGTAATGGGCAGCCGTTTTCTTTACCTGTGGAACAGACCCAGAAGAATTTTCCCTTCTTATTTTTGGATTCAAGACGGGATAAGTGACCACCGCAGGGGCATCGATATACCTTGCCCATGACCTCTTCTGAAAAACGGGTGGCAAGGGCGTACTTCACCATATTGGACATTCGCTTGGTGAGCTCTGCAATGAATTCTTCTTTACCTAAATCTCCCTCACAGATACGGTCCAGAGCATCTTCCCATATTGCGGTCATTCCCGGGTTTTTTAAAGAGGGATGGATTTTATCAATTAACTCCCTGCCCCTTGGGGTGGAGATAAGTGTTTTCCCTTTTTTCTCCAGGTAGTTACGGTTTTGAAGTTCCGTAATGATGTTTGTTCTTGTGGCGGATGTACCGATGCCTGAATTTTCTTTGAGCCTGGCTTTAATGACCGGATCATCGACGAACTTATGCACCTCGGTCATTGCCACCTGTAAAGAGGCCTCGGTAAATCTGCTTGGGGGTTTGGTGAATTTTTGTTCCTTATCCACACTGGTAATGGTAATGGGATCCCCTTTTTGCATTTTGGGCAGTAATTTTTCCTTTGTTTGCTGGTCGTTTAAAACCATCCAACCAAGAGATTTAATTGAAATACCGCTACCTTTCCACTTCTCCCCATTTACTTCAATTTCAGCACTGCTTGAGTAGTATTGGTAGTCTGGGTAGAATTGTTTGAGAAAACGTTTGGCAACAAGCTGGTAAATATTAACTTCTTCAGGGGAAAGGTTCCTTGGTAACACTTCAGTTGGAATGATACCATGGTGAGCTTCCGCACCTTGCTTCTTGGTATTCCAGGCAGGGGACTGCAGTGTTATATCTGCATCTGCTGCACCTTCTATTTGCTGTTTTCTTAGACATTCAATGATTGAAGGTGCATCTTCAAACATTTCGTTTGGTAAATACCTGCACTCGGTTCGCATATAGGTCAGGACCTTATGCCGTTCATACAGACCCTGGCCGATCTCAAGAGTTTGTTTAGGAGAATAGCCAAATTTATCCTCAGCTTTTTTTTGCAGATCAGAGAGTAAAAAGGGAAGAGGGGGCTTTTTCTTCTTAAGAGTATCCTTTTTAGTAACAACAACGCCAGGGGCACCTCGCATTTTCAAGGCGAGTTCATCCCCAATTTTTTCATTTACAAGGCGGCCTTCAGCATCAAGACCCTGGGCAAGTTCATCTGGCTCCCATGTGGCAACAAATGTACCTTCTTCGTGCTCAACATTAGCCCGCATGACCCAGTAGGGTTTCTTAGTAAATTGCTCTACTTCACGGTCGCGGTCTACCACAAGTGAAAGTGTTGGGGTTTGAACCCTGCCTGCTGAGAGGACAGTATCAGGCTGGCAGGCAGCAAGGGTGAGTCCACGGGTAACATTAATACCAACGAGCCAGTCCGCATTGGATCTGCAGATGGCGGCGTTTTTTATATTTTTAAATTCGTTATTATCCCTAAGATTTGAAAACCCTTTTTTAATGGTACGAATATCAAGAGCAGAAATCCACAGTCGCTCGGCAGGTCCTTCGTAGCCAAGAAAATCTAGAACCTCATCAACAATCAGTTGTCCTTCACGTTCAGGGTCGCCAGCATTAATGACCTTGTCCGTATTTTTTAAGAGGTTGTCAATGATCTGCAGTTGATCGCGGGTACGGGGAATTGGTTCGAGAATCCAGTTTTCAGGTATTATGGGTAGGTCTTCAGCTTTCCATCTTTTAAACTTGGGATCGTAGGCATCAGGATCAGCCTGTTCGAGGATGTGACCGATACACCAGGTACAGATGATATCCCCTTTACAGGAGAAAAAACCTCTTCCACGGCTTTCGATTCCAAGATAGGTTGCGAGATCTTTGCCAACGCTTGGCTTTTCTGCAATGAGTAGCGTTTTTCCCATTAATTACTCTTGTTATACCGGAGTTGTTTTGTGCTTCAAAGAGCTCTATATATGCAAACTTTTACGGGGAGTTTGCCTGATTCGCCAACTGAATTATGTAAAACATATTATACGTATTGTAACGTCAATCGATCGACTTTCCTATCCCACTTAGCAAAAAAAATCATCTAAAATTTTGACATAGAGCGAAGCTGTTCTACAGGTAACGACTCTTTTCTTCAATTGAACTAGAAGAGTAAAAGAGTATGGTTACGGATGGAGTTATAGGAGCAACACTGATATCGCCTATCTTTGGTATCTCCAGTATATCTGCAGTGCAAAGTTATGATTTTTTGCATGGCTTATCGAAGTAAAACTTAATTTTAAAAAGGATAATGATGGGATTTCTTTTACATATTCCAGTCATCATGAGTTTTTGGCTGCTGGCAGCTCACTTTATGCGTGATGGACAGACGATAGTAGTTGTTGCAGGACTTCTTTTCCCTTTGATGCTTTTCTATAAGAAAGGCTGGGTGGTACGTGTTGTCCAAGTGGCCCTTGTTTTGGGAGTTGTTGAATGGATCAGGACTCTGATGGTAATACAGGCCATGCGGGTTGAACATGGTTTGCCCTGGGGTCGTCTTGCTATCATTATTGGGGCTGTTGCATTGTTTACCGGTTGCTCAGCGTTGGTGTTTTTTCACAAATCTCTTAAAAGAAAGTACGGTTTGTGATGAGTCTTTTAGCAAGTGGTTCGCGTACATTCATTTTAATAAAGGAGGGTGTTGATAAGTGGATAGTTTTATAAACGCATTTATTGCATATTTTGTGATTGTTGACCCCATTGGTGCTTCGCTCATTTTCAATGCCCTGACAAAGGGGAACGATGCAGGCTATTGTCGTAGGATGGCAATTCGATCAGTGAGTTTGTCACTGCTTCTGGTCCTCTGCTTTGGTTTTTGGGGTGTGGGACTATTGACAACCCTCGGTATTGAGATGGAGTCCTTTAAGATTGCCGGTGGTCTCCTGATTTTCTATGCTGCCTTTGGAATGATTACTAAACCTGATAGTGCCAAAGATGATGAGGGTGATTTAACGTATGATGATATTTCTGTTTTCCCTCTTTCCATCCCCCTTATTGCAGGACCTGGTTGCCTAACTCTTACAATCCTTCTGTTCTCAGGGGTTCGTGAACAAGAAATATCCTTTTTGCCATTAGTTGCAGCTGTTGTTATAATTTATGTTTTGACCCTCATCTGTTTTTTGTTTGCAAAACCGTTGGTGCACCTTGTGGGGCAGACAGCAAACGATGTGTTCAAAAGACTGCTTGGAGTGCTACTTGCCTCTCTTGCTATTCAATTTATTGCTGATGGTGTGAAAGGTCTCATGTCTTAGCTTTTAAGCTTTTTTAAATATGCCCGATAAACGAGATAAGTCCCCTAATGTCTCACTACGTTCACTTATCTGGAAGTAATGTTACGTTCGCAATGTTAAAAGGTTCTCCCGTTTTCTCGGAGTCTAGGCGACCTGTTTTTTGACAGCTTTTCTGGGGTAAGATACTGATAAGAAATGAAATTGTATACACTACGCAAGCATCGTTGAGTTGTGGCATTGCTTGGCAGTGCGCCTGTTGTGGGTGTAAAACGCACCTTATCCTTCAATACTCGTGGGATATCCGCAGCGCTGTGATGGGTAGTGTTTATTGCACTACTACGCTGTTGTATTGAAAATCACAGCTTCCTGTCATACAATAAGAGAACAGTGAATGTTAACATATATGCCTGATGTGGGCTCTTTATAATCCTGCAGTTGCAGTCTGTTAACTGTAGAATTTATGTAAGTGAAGGTTGAAGCCGAACCACCTCAGGATGAGGAGGTTCGGCTTTGTCTGTTGCGGCTGTTGGTTTCTCTGTTTCATCGTATTGGGGTGGAATTTCATTACGTTAACTCAATGTAACAGGAGGCTTCTAATGGATATCAAAAATATTCTTCTTCCCTTTGATGGTTCTAAATACTCAATGCATGCCGCTGAGTATGCCCTTGGTGTTGCAAAACTCACAGGGGCCCATATTAATGTAATATATTGTGATGATTGGCAATTACATGGTTCCGAAGTGTCCGATGACGTTATTGAGCAGATCCGAGACAACAGGAAGATAGCTGTGAAGGATTGTCTGTTAAAAGCAGGTGCTGTTTTTTCCGGAAATGGTCCGGAATATACTCTCGAATCAGTCTCTGGCTCACCGGGAGAGGTGTTGACCGAGCGTGCTAAATCAAAAGAATATGATTTGATCATTATGGGCTCCCATGGTCACTCAAATATTGGCGGCCTCTTTTTAGGCAGTGTAACCCATAAGGTGCTTAATAAAATATTTTGTCCGGTTTTGATTGTTCCATGAAAATGATTCTCGTGCACAACGAAAAACAATACTACTTTGTAGGTGATTGATAATAAGTGAAAAAAGCTTGACTTGTTTCTGAAATTACGGTCTTCTTTAACAACTTTCAGGTGCATTAAGATGCTTAAAAGGGAATCCGGTATAAGTCCGGAACGGGCCCGCCGCTGTAACCGGGGACGAAAACCACATATAAGTCACTGGCATATGCCGGGAAGACGTGGTGATTAGGATGATCCGGGAGTCAGAAGACCTATCTGAAATTACATTGTAGAGTTTTCCTCTGGACAGGGACACTACACAAGAGACGAGGATATCAGGGAATCCCGGATCATTTTATATGATCCGGGATTTTTTTATTTAAACAGGTTGGTCAATTATCTGGGAGATTTGCAATGAAGAAAGGTTGGTGTGGTATAACCGCAGTACTGGTTTATTTGTGTGTTTTCTCTGTCTCTGCATTTGCTTCCGGTGCTAAAGGGATCCCTGGTTCCGGAAAAAATGCCATAGTTCTCGCAAGTTTTGGAACGACGGTTCCGTCTGCTGTGTCATCAATCATTAATATCCAGGACGAGGTGAAGAAGGCATATCCCAAGACGGAAGTACGCATGACCTTTACTTCAAATATTATTCGCTCTGTATGGAAAAAACGTCAGGCAGAACCGCAAAAATGGCTCGATCAGGGAATCCCTGAAGAGATCCTCTATGTGAAGAATTTTATCGCAACAATAGGTGATCTTTTAGAAGATGGATATACCAATATCGTGGTACAGCCAACCCATATGTTTTTCATGGAACAGTCCCATGATCTTCAACAATATGTAAACGGCCTTGCTTCTATTCGAACCATGAAAAAGAAGTGGAACCCAATTCACTCAATTGTCATGGGGCGTCCTGCCCTTGGTATGCCCGGTGACGTTTATCCCTATCATGACGATGTGGATGCAGTTATAAAAACCCTTGAAGGGGATGCTCAACAGGCAAAAGAAGAGAATGCTATTCTTGTCTATATGGGACACGGCAATGAGCACTGGTCTACAGGTATTTATGCTGAAACTCAGAAAAAAATGCGTGAAGCGTATCCGGATGTAACTACTTTTGTTGGTGTTGTAGAAGGTTCTCCTGCAATCACTGATTTTATAGGTCATTTAAAGTATGCTAAGACCCAAAAAGTATTGCTGAAGCCATTTATGATAGTGGCTGGTGATCATGCCACCAATGACATGGCAGGTCCTGAAGAAGACTCTTGGAAATCAGTTTTAACCAAAGAAGGTTTTGATGTGAATCCTGTATTGGAAGGACTCGGGTCCAATACAGAGTTTGCCAAAATTTTTGTTGATCACATCGCTGATGCAGCAAAAGAAAGAGGTATCCACCTGAAGTAGTAGTATGTATCACCAAGAACAAGGATGGTCGTGAGCCCGGCCATCCCTGTTCGCCCTCTGTCCCCCTCCCTTCTTTATGCAGTTTCTGTAATTGTTAATTTTTTCAATTTAAAAACAATAAAAACGCAAAAAAAAGCCACAAAATTGTTGACATGATCAGTCTTTCGTCTACATTACCGCCAATCTTATAATCTGAGTGTAAAGGAGGCTTTTGTGCGTAATCATTGGAGCAGTAGGTTTGGTTTTATTCTGGCAGCTGTCGGTTCAGCCGTAGGTCTTGGAAATATTTGGAAATTCCCATTTATTACGGGGATGAATGGTGGTGGTGCCTTTGTGTTGGTGTATCTCGTTGCCATTATGTTTTGCGGTTTACCAATTCTCATGGCTGAGTTTCTCATCGGTCGACATTCACAAAAAGATGTTGTCGGTTCCTTTCGTGAATTGACTCCAAACTCCGTTTTCTGGAAAAGCATAGGGTGGCTCAGTCTTGCCTCAGCATTTATTATTTTATCCTATTATGGAGTAGTTGCCGGTTGGACCCTTGATTATCTGTTTACATCACTTAGTGGCGGTTTTGCAGGCCATGATCCCGAAACGATTTCCGGTATGTTCGGTGCCCTTGTAACAGATCCTCAACGTCAACTTATCTGCCTTACCGGTTTTATGGGACTTTGTCTAATTGCGGTAATCAGTGGAGTTAAAAAGGGAATCGAACGTTGGAATCGTGTGCTGATGCCGACTCTGTTTGGAATCCTTATCGTTATGGCAGTGTATGCGATGACCACCAGCGGAGCCGTTGAAGGGTTGAAGTTTATGCTCTACCCCGACTTTTCAAAACTTACCATTAACGGTGTTCTCGAGGCCATTGGCCATTCGTTTTTCACCTTGAGTCTTGCCATGGGAGCCATGATTACCTATGCAAGTTACATGGATAAAAAAGAGGCTATCTATCCCGTTGCTATTCGAATTGCATTTCTTGATACTCTCGTAGCTATCATTGCAGGTCTTGCTATTTTCCCAATTGTTTTTTCTGTGGGAATGGAACCTGGAGGTGGACCCGGCTTGATTTTTAAAACCCTTCCACAGGTGTTTGCTACTATTCCATTGGGTGGTGTTTTAGCGGTTCTCTTTTTCCTTCTCTTAGCTTTTGCAGCTCTGTCATCAGCGATATCTCTTCTTGAGGTATTGACCGCATTTATGATTGATGAGAAAAAGTACGACAGGAAAAAGGCGACCATTTTTATGACTATTGCAGTCTACCTGGCAGGTATTCCTTCTGCATTGTCTTATTCAACTTTGAGTAATGTGAAGATAATAAAAGGAATGGAAGTGCTTGACTCCCTGGACTATGTAGCGAGTAACTTTATGCTGCCAATTGGTGGTCTACTGATTGCTATTTATACAGGTTTTATCTTAGATAAGAAAATTGCACAGGCAGAAATTACCGATGAAGGAAGTCGTTACCTCACCACCTTTAATATCTGGTATTTCACCATCCGTTATATTGCTCCGGTTGCTGTATTAATTGTTTTTCTCACAAAGATTGGTGTGATCAACATGTAGTTTGACCGATCCCATCCTTCTTCAAGGTCGCTGACAAGGGTTTTTCAAGCCGGGTCTAGCGACCTTTTTTTTTGTTGATCATCAGATGTTTAGTTCTACTTCTACCCACCTTTTATTGTAACTTCCTCTCTCTTTATGATCCACAGATTGACCGATATGTGGGAAATCAAAAAAACAGATGTTCATTATTTTGTAATGAAAATGAAGGCGCATATTTGTATCTGAGTGTTTTTTGTTATACGCTTTTCATAGAAGGATAATGAGTGCATTGGTTTTAAATGTGCAGATTTCTAATGTTAACTTTACCAATGAAGGATTGAAGAGATGTTCAAGAAAATGACGATTAAAGTGAAACTGCTGGCCACATTTATTCTAGTTAGTTTAATCCCTCTCGCTTCTGTAACCTATATTGCAATCGAAAAAGCCAGTGACGCTTTGCAAGCTGAAGTTGTCTCCAAATTTGCGGCTGTGCAGGAAACAAAACGTAACCACGTTAAAGAGTATTTTTCCCAGTTAAATTCAGCCCTAAGTATCATACAGACTGATCCATATATGCAAGCTAGTATGCGCACCTTTAATGATGCCTATGTTGCAGCAGGCAATACAGTTGATGATGATTCATGGAGGACTCTTGTTGAATTTAAAGAAGCGTCTATAAAAAGCATGGTAGAGCAGTATGGCTTCTACGATCTGCTTATGATTTCAATGGAAGGAAACCTTATATATAGCACTGCCAAAGGGGCTGATTTAGGCATGAACATTCCAAACAGTGCTCTAAAGGAGTCGAGTCTTGGCAGCGCCTACGAAAAAATATCGATTAATCCTGATGGTAATATTTTTGCAGATTTTGCCCCATATGCTCCAGATAATAATATACAGACTGCATTTATGATAGCTCATGTTAAAGACAGGTTTGATAAGCCCCAGGGGTATATTGCCCTGCGAATACCTGTGGATAAATTTAATGCTATTGTTCAACAGCGTAGCGGTATGGATGATACGAGTGAGAGTTATCTTGTTGGTCGGTCGGCTGGTAAGACCGGTTTGCGAACTGATCGTGTTGTAAAATCAGGTAAGGTGGGTGAGGACAAATCAGATAAATTTATTGAGTTGGCATTGGGTGGAAACTCAGGTTTTGGAGAAAAAATCGGGAGTACAGGGGGCACGGAATTTGTTCGTTATGACCCTGTCGATATTCCAGGAGTTGAGTGGGTGATGATTACCACAGGGGCAACTGACACAGTTTTTGCCGCCGTTTATTCTCTTCGAAACACAATGTTACTCATTATACTTGGTGCAATGGTTATTGTAGTTATTGCAGCCCTGGCAACCACATCTCTAGTGTTGAAACCAATTAAGGCAGCCATTGTGATGCTAAAAGATATCGCAGAAGGAGAAGGCGATCTTACCAAACGAATGGTTGTTGAGGTGGAAGACGAAATGGGTGAAATGGCAACCTGGTTTAATACCTTTATGGATCGGTTGCAAAATATGGTGAAACATATTGTAAATGACGCAAATACTTTAAATGGGGCATCAACTGCCCTTTCAGATATAGCGCGTCAGCTGACGAGTGGAGTTGGGGAGATGTCGGGCCGTACCAACCAGGTTGCCGGTGCCACTGAGGAGATGAGCGGCAATATGACAAGTGTTGCAGCAGCAAGTGAGCAGGCATCAACTAATGTGAATATGATTGCCTCAGCTGTCGAGGAGATGACCGTTACAGTGAGAGAGATTGCACAAAATTCTGAGTCTGCAAAGGGTATTACCCAATCCGCTGTAGCAAAAGCAGTTGAAGCGTCAAAGACAATTGATGAGTTGGGGCGTATCGCCATAAAAATTAGTTCAGTAACAGAGGTAATTACTGAAATTTCAGAACAGACAAATTTATTGGCATTGAACGCAACAATTGAGGCGGCAAGGGCAGGTGAGGCCGGTAAAGGCTTTGCGGTCGTTGCAAATGAGATCAAGGAACTAGCTCGTCAGACTTCGGATGCTACTCAAGAGATTAAAACCCAGATAGAAGGGGTTCAGAAATCAACTGATGGAACTGTTCGGCAGATTGAGGAAATATCCTCTGTGATTAATGAAGTAAATGAGACTGTAGAAACAATTGCCGCAGCAGTGGATGAGCAGGCTACAACCAGTCAGGAGATTGCTGATAATGTGGCCCAGGCCTCACGAGGTATAGAAGAGGTAAACCGTAATGTGAATCAAACATCCATGGTGGCAAGTACTATAACAGGTGAAATTACAGAGGTAGACAGTCTGGTTCAAGAGATTTCAGGATCGAGTCGACAGGTAAATGACAAATCCGACGACCTCTCTTCAGTAGCGAATAAACTACATGATCTCGTAGGACAGTTTAAAGTATGACCTTCCAAGGTACTTATCCCGATTATCGGGGTTAGTTCTAAAAAACTAGGCGTCTCTCTGCTTTATGCAGAGGGGCGTTTGTTTTTGGAGCAGGATCTAATCTCATTAATAAACTTATCCTCAAGATAATCCAGCAGGCTTTCCCGTTGTTCACCACGAGTCCCTAAATCCTGATATGTATCGAGGATCTTTTTCTGTAGAAGGCTCGGGCAGAGGTAAAAGTCTATCATTACGTCATTTTCTTTAACATGTGCCATAATCGTCTCCTGTAATGTAGAGGTTGTTTGATTGTCAGGCGCATTATAAAGAGAGCAGCTCACAATGTTCTTACACTGCTGATACAATTCTTGTTTTTTCAGTAAAAAATAATCATTTTTTCTTGAAAATAGTAAAAAACTGATTATTCCGGTACGATTGATGGACCAGATATTGTGACCCAGCAGGAATAGGAATTGTAGTCAAAACAGTGTGGTATGGCTTCAATTTGAACGTACCAGGAATGGTGCTTTTTTTGTGAGATCGTGTCGTTTGTGGAGAGGCTGCCTGCAAGCTGGTAGGTGGTTGCACCTATCTGAGACACAATTGTTGACGGGATATCAAATTCGGCTGTAGCCTTGGAGGCAATGGCAGATGAAACGATGGCGAGGCCATATCTTTTAGCATAATCGGAGTGTTGCTGAGTGTTCCGTGCTAAATTCTCATCTGGCCCGATGATAAGCTTATAGAGGAACAAGCCTCCAATAATAATTCCAATTGTAGTTAGGGTGCGTCCTTTGCTTGTTGAAGGTTTTCTCTCGCTCATGGCAAATCCCCAAGGTAGTGTTCGGTTGGATTATTATAATACCTTATATATAAACAGATGCAGTTCAGCTGTACAAGTAGCAAATGGAGGTTAGAGAACATTTTTTTTAGGAGGTAAGTTAGAGAGTTTGTACAGGAAAATGAAATGTATTTCAGGTGTAGGCTCTAGACTTATCTTGATCACTACAATAAAAACATGGGGCGTTACCACTGAAAATCATTTGGATGACTTTGATATGTTCTATTTTCGTGGTTCTGTGTGTTGTATTACCTTTGTAGGCAGAGAGCCTCTATTATTTTTCGAGTCTCTTTGATCCAGTGAATTTGACCCTGGATTTTTGTGTAAGGGGCGGCCAACTTGTTTCTGAGTATTGCAAGCTGGGCTGCGCATATATACCAGGTACAGATAAAAGGGCGCTCTATGCGGGGTAGCCTGCAGCCATTTTCCCCAAGGTGACAACAGATCCCTGCTGCACTTCTTGAGACCTGTTTCTCGGGAAAGGAACCGGTAACAAGGTGGTAAACAATTATATCCCGCCTATCATACCAAACAGTGGCTTTTATACAGCAGACGTCTTCACAGGCAGGGCAGGTGGCTTCACATAAATGATTGAGTGAATTGTCAAGATCATTATAGGCAGTAATAATATCGTCGATATGCTGTATCACCTCCACTTTGGAATCTTCAAGTTGTTCACAGATAGCTACTGTGACCCCAAGCATCTCATCCCAATCTGACTGGTGAATCCAGGGAACAACTCCGCTGGCCTTGCCTTCTTTTTGTGTTGGCATTGTTATGTATAACTAAATGATTGCAGTTCTTTACCTTTTAACCACCTGATAATTTTACGGTGTAACCGAGCTTTGTCAGCTCCTGCTTCAACACGTTCCGGTGGTCACCCTGAATCTCAATAACCCCTGATTTGAGAGTACCACCAGTCCCACATTTTTGTTTAAGCTGTTTAGCAACGTTTTTGAGAGCTGTGCCCTCTAAGGGTATACCCGTTATGAGTGAAACTCCAGCTCCTTTACGCCCCTTTGTCTGCCTGCTGATTCTTACAATCCCATCACTTGGTACTTTTGGGGCGGTCTTGCCACAACTGCATTTTTTACTCGGCTTTCCGCATTGTGGACAAGCTTTACCAAACTCAGTAGAATACACTAATGTTTCGTTTTTACTTTTCTTGGATTTCATAATATTTGAATATGTGGGTTTTCATCATGGGATTGATCGTAAATCAATTGTGAAGTGATACAAGATAGCAAGAAAGATGACCCTAAAAAACAAAAAAGTTTGTCCCCATCAAATTCCTGCACACGCATTTGAGGTAGAGGTTTTGTTATGATCGATCAGAGATTTGTTTTCTATAAAATTAGAAAGAGAACCATGCAGCTATTTGTTAAAGCATTTATCTTATTACATTTTATGGTCGTAGTCTCTCTTTTGACAGCAACCTGTTCCATAGGTTCATGTGGTCCCTTGGATGCGGCTAAATATCCCTGTGATGTCATTGTGAGTGGGCCGGATCAACTACGTAATGCCGTGTCTACAGCAGGAGCTGGGAATACAATTTGTTTAGAGACTGGTACGTACCACGTGTCGAATCTCTGGGTGAGTAGTCCTGGAGTGACAATCCGGTCAGCTTCAGGGGAAAGGGAGTTGGTTATTATTGATGGAAACTATGCAAGCAGTCAAAGTATTCTCAATATCAGGGGTGATTCGGTTACGATTGCGGACTTAACGATACAACGATCGTGGTATCATCCAGTCCATGTGTCGGGCGGTGGACATAATGTTTTATTGCACAATTTACATATTATTGACGGAAGAGAACAGTTTGTAAAAGTGAATCCAAATGGGGATAGTGGAAATGATAACGGAGTTTTGGAATGTTCTCTTTTGGAGTTGACCGACACTGGGAGGGAATTCATCCAAAAGAACGCGGATGGATATCCATGCTACACTGGAGGCATTGATACTCATGCCGCTGATGGCTGGGTCGTCAGGGATAATGTTTTTAGAAACATCTATTGTGAAGACTATGACCCGGATAAATTTGAACTGGCTGAGCATGCAGTCCATTTCTGGTCCGAGACGTCGAATACTACGGTCGAAAGAAATAAAATAATTAACTGTGCGCGAGGGATTGGGTTTGGCCTGGGGAGTTCTGGAAATAGTGGCGGAGTTATAAAAAATAATATGGTGTACCAAGGGGGGGTGAGTGGAATATTTGATGTTGGTATTTCTTTGGAGTCGTCTCCTGGCACAGAGATGTATAATAACACGGTCTATCTTACCGATTATTCCAATGGTATTGAGTATCGATTTACGGATACAACGAATATAACTATTCAGAATAATTTAACGAATATGTCTATTTCAGATAGGTCGAGTGGCTGTGGAGCAGGGGATTGTACTGTAAATACCAATAGCACTAATGCGCAGCCCGATTGGTTTACGGACGTGAGTGTGGGTGATCTGCATTTAGCGACTGCTATTGATGGCGTTGTTGATCAAGGGATTGATCTGTTATCGGTTGAGGATGATTTTGATGGAGGCCCAAGGCTGAGCGGAAGTTATGATATAGGGGCCGATGAGTATGAGATCGAGACACTAGCTGGGGATGACAGTTCACCTTCCATTTCCAGCATATTGATGCTTTTGTTATAAATTTCAGGGTTGTGGGTAGATGAGGATGGCTGTCTAAACCTTTAAGATTGTAGTAGTTATTAAGATTTAATGAAGTGATTAACAATGGCGCTGCTTATTAGAGGTTCAGTTGTTTGGGTTTTCATCGTTTTGAGTAGTATCTCTAGTTCATCCATAGCTGGTGAAAAGGATTCTATATTAGACTTCTTACCTGCAATCATTGCTGGAATTAACAAATTACCAAGAGCCATTGATTTTAAGGTGGAATCACCAGCTATATCGAGTGACTCTCTGTATGTGATTGATCTAGAGCGTTGGGATATCCCAAACAATGGCATTAACTCGGAGAAGACAACGGATAATTTGCAGAGGGCGATTGATTGGGCCAGTCACGAAGGGTATGGTCGTGTAGTGTTACCAGCTGGACACTATCTCATAGGTAAATACGGTAATGATATTTATCAATCCGGTATTGACCTCCATGGTAACACCGAGTTTGTGATGACAAATGCCACGCTTGAGATGGCAGCCAATGATAAGTGGAACTATTGTGTACTTAGAGCACAAGGTGTGAGCAATGTGATTATTAATGGCGGGACGATCAAAGGCGATCGTGACAACCATATATTCACTCCCAGATCCAGTGATGGTTCTACAACCCACGATGAGGGACATGGAATATGTGTCTGGGGAGGCAGTGAACGCATCTTGGTTCGAGATATGAACATTCACAGTTTGACCGGTGATGGGTCATTATTACTTAACTCGAATAACGTACACTATACGAGTAACACTATTTATAACAATCGTCGCCAAGGCATATCTGTTGTTGGCGGAATTAAAGTCGCGATCGACAATAACGAAATTCATCACATCAGGGGGACGTCGCCGCAGTTTGGTGTTGATATTGAAGGGGCTGGGCGAGAAGATAGGGATATTTTAATTCGGAACAATTATTTTCACCATAATCGTGGTGGGGATATCGTCAACACCAGTGGAAAAAATGTTTTTATTGTTAAGAATATCATGGATCAAGGCACTGAAGGCGTGGATCATCGATATATTGATGGTCCCATCGTCACGTGGGAGCGAACTGACAACGTCATCGCCCTCAATAGAATCACCATGTACAATGGATCAGTCAACGGCAGGTTAGGTTTTATTCAATACTCTGGTGATAATGACAACAATCAGCAAACCACCTATGTGCACGACAATATTTTTAATAACTGTGGCATGTATATGTACAAAGCTGAAGGGGCTGACATTCGTAATAACAAATTTCTCGGCTATTTTTTAGCGTTAAGTCATTTTAAAAACGTCGTCCTGGTTGATAATTTGGTCACATACTCAGAATCTGGTCCCAGATATTGTTGGTCTTATCGTTTTAATAATGTAACAGGATTTGCTAGTGGCAATTATGTTGAGGACCAACCCGCGAATATTCCGTTATCGGAAACCATACCGCATACACTGCAGTGTGTACTCGACGGCTTTTGACTCTTGTCGCAACTGTTTATTAACAAAATAGTGCACCAGATAAACCAGTGATCATCATGTTCTTGTCCCTCTGTGCCAAATGGAGAGGAATTAAGATGATTTGTAGAATACAATCGGATGAAATAGTGGGGGAGTTAAGGGAAAGGGAGTGTAATATAGATGGCTGCCATCAGACACTATGGTTTAACCAGATTTTTTTTCTCCTACTGGTGATGTTGTCATATTATTCTTAACCTTTGGGTATTTTAATAAAAAATCCTCTGTCCTAGCCATGATCTCCAAAATATATTATTCTGCCTTTGGAGCATTGTGTCTGAGTGGACGACAGAATCGTTCCACTCATACAAAGTGTTGAATATTTACAAAATATTGCAAAGACTCGAAGCTGTTTTTCTTTGCAGAATTCCAAAGGAATTTGACCTATGAAAAACTTGCGGAAACTCATCGCCAAACTGCTCATACCCTTTATCGTATTGGTACATTTCCCTTTTCCTGTATTTGCTGCTCCAACTGATGAAGAACTCACGCTCCAGATCGAGCAATCAGCAGTAAAAAAAGCAAAAGCGGGTGAAACAATCCAAGTAACAGCAAATATTTCCATTGCTGAAGGAATCGAAATTGTCAGGATTTATTTCCGCGCAGTGGGAAGCACCCCCTATTACTTTGTCCCAATGATAGCTTCCAGTAAATCCAAATATTACAGCATACTCCCCGCTCCAGACGGTACAGCTTCAGAAATTGAGTACCTCTTTCTGGTGAAAACATACAACAACAGGGTTTTCACCTCCACAACCAGTACGGTCACTGTCACAGGTCAAAAAGATTTGTCTGCTGACCCTAAACAGGATGTCGTGGATGTCTCAGTTGAAACAACTAAAGTCCCTGGCAAAATTGTTGGTTTTAGCGAAGAGACTAAAGTTCGTCTCGTGACACAATCTGAAAAACATGGTGTTCTTGCAGGTCTGTATGATCGCAGGGAAACAGGCGGCACCTCAAGCAGCGGCCATTATCATGGAACAATTGAGGCATCTGAAAGTTCAAATCTCAATACGTGGTTGATAGGGGGCGGGGTTGCCGCAGGTGCTGCAGTAATAGCTGTAGTAGCAGGATCTTCTGGCTCTGGAAGTAGTAGCTCCTCTTCAGGTACTAGTACAACAGCTTCTACCGGGGCTGGTTCTTGGACCTTACAGTTTGAATATTCACCTTGTTCAAGAGTAACTTCACAGACTGTGGCGTGCTCCACCGAAGGTTTGGTTACTTCTGTCTCTCCAACCGCCATAGGTATCCCCCTCCCAGAATCATGCAGCAACTCTCCAGACGGGGGGCTTGCGAATATTTTTGTTGTGGGAGGCAGCTGCGATACAGTTACGGCCTGTAATAATTACTCTTCATCGGATTTGACCAGTAAAACCTGTGCTGACAAATCCATAATTTTGTATAAAAATGATAGCCTCAGAATAGAAAGGTGGTCAGTACAATAACTATTTTTTCAGTAGGCAATACCTATTGAACCAAATTAAAAATGTCTCCACGAATTTTCGGTAGGGCTACTGGTTAAAATTTGATCAAAAATCTTTTTTTCTATAGGTCTTTCTGTGCTGTTTTGCATGCTGCCTGACGACATTATAGCTCGCCTGTTGAGGCGTTTCGCAGAAGAAACACTGGAATAAGTTAAATTGTGATAAACATTTAACTAGTTCGTTTATTCATTTAGGTGCATAGCGCAAGCAACTACGCACCTAAACTCATCCCTTGCCGGGCAGTAAAATTGTGTTGTATAACTGTTCACATGACACTAGTAATCAAGATTTTTTTCCGTGAATTCCATGCTCGGTTGAGACTTCAACACAGTTCTCAGAATATCATTCATGGTATTACTATCATTATCAAATCCTCCATGAGTCTCGCTGCTTGTTCTGAGAGGAGACGATGATTCACCGTCACTCACCTCAAAACGCAGAGTTGACGATCCGGGTAGATTTCTAAGAAAGCGATAAAACATCTGCATACCAAGTATTCTATCACCTATCTTCTCTTCAAAGGCATTGGACACCAGGTAAAGCAAGGATTTTCGATACAACGGTGTAACGGTATCTTTACGTTCCAGATCACCATTGAGGTTGTAGATGACCATTTTATTGATGCCGAAGGTATCTGCATCACGGGCATGAAGCAGTGGCCGATATACATCTTTAAAAACTTTGTGAGTGCAGGCCGGAGCAAGGAGAGAGCAGGATTCCACGCGAGGGACATTGGCAAAGCCTCCCATGGATTGCAGAAGGGATGCCAGCAGGATCGCTCCGGTACTATGACCAACAATATGCAATTTTTTAGGTTGTATACCGTCGGCACTAAAGGCATCAAGAAAGGATTTTATCGTTTGAGTGCCAGCACCCTCCGGCTCAAAAGGTTTTTTTGCCCCACTTTTCATCTCACGCCAGAGTGCACGGCCAAGAGGGCGGGTCGCTTTTTCAATGAGCGAGTCCGTGAAGTCAGTAAATCCACCAACACGCTTTTCAACATCATCCTTTTTCCCAAAGACGATGTCTTTGATTTCTTCCAGTAATCCTGTGTCATACATGAAGTGAAAAGGGTAAATGCCATTTGCCTTAAAGACCTCTTTCATGGCTGCAATCCTGCGAGCTGAATCGGTAATGCTGTTCAAGCCACCGTGGGCATAGAGTAATAAATGATTGTATTTTTTATTCTCAGCAACATATTTTGCTGTATCGTTGATACTGGGCAGATCCATCCAGTATTTACCTTTATCATCAAATTCTCCATCATCGATGTGAACAAAATGACCAAGTATTTCAGATCGAGTTGGACTTTTTTTGAATAAGCCTAAATTTTTTGAACTTTGAGTCGATGCATTTGGTGTGAGATGCCAGATTTGTGGTGTAGAAAGCGCGAGTCGTACAACCCAGGCATCCTTGATGTTAGCCAGCCAATCTTCATATGACCATAGGGCGACACCATCGTTCCCCCATGTTTCTCCCCAGGAGTTCTGAACAAAAAAACCGTCACTATTGTATCCAACAATTGCAAAAGCGTGGCCGCCAATAGGTGCTCCTTTAAATGGAATGACACCCTTTTTGATATTTTTTTTCCGCCATCCTTCATGTACTGAAGCACTCACATAGATTGCGTTTACTTCGTTGAGAGCAGCATGAAAATCCGATAACCGTTTATTGATACGGTAATAGGCACCGATTGTTGTTGCCCGCGCATCTCTGGCCTGATCTAAAGTTAGTTGCCATCCAACCGCCGATGCGGTGTAAGGGGCAAGTTCCTCTGAACACACCCCTGTGTTATACCATCCGCTTATTGCACCACGGCAGCTTGACCCCGAGTACGCCTCACCTTCCCACTCATCGAACTTCTTTGCCATCTCATATAACATCCTTGGACTGACCCTTCTTTGCTCTCCACGTTGGGCCAACTGTAGATTGATTGCTGCGGCAAGGCCAAATCCAGTACATGCTCCTTCCGTACCCTGGTCGAGAATTGTGAGGTCTTTTGGACATTCAATTTTGTCCTTCAAGGAAAGAAGTGTAGGCTGATAAGCGTAATCACGAATATCTGGCGCATCCGCTACTGTATTGAGCAAGAATCCATCAAGTCGTTCGAATGAACCATCTTTTTCCTTGTTCGCCTTGCTCTTAGATTTTTTTTGCTTTGCCTTGGCCATTACTGTTCCCTCC
This sequence comes from Desulforhopalus glucosivorans, assembly GCF_054397165.1. NCBI lineage: Bacteria > Pseudomonadati > Thermodesulfobacteriota > Desulfobulbia > Desulfobulbales > Desulfocapsaceae > Desulforhopalus > Desulforhopalus glucosivorans. The sequence goes on along the minus strand of NZ_AP044854.1, from coordinate 2,799,349 downwards.
TTGAAAATTGTTGGATGTTATGGTCGGATCAGCTGGTAACTTCATTCAATGAATGAGGTCCACAATGTTAACAACCCCACATATCGCTTTACCGAGTCACATGGGTACTGGAAATAGCGTGTTGAATCTCTCAACCTGACAACAGATCAACTAATAATATTCATAAGATAGGACAACATGTACTATAAGAAGCATAAGGGGTATGAGCTCAGGCAGTTGACGTGTGTGTAGTCGTATTACGAAGTTCTTTTTCAAGTTCGATCACAAATACCCGCAACTGCATTGGCTAAAGCCTAACACTACAATTCCTTCATTTCTAGTTTTTTTAATCAGGAGAGTATCGGCCAATGCCCCTTTCTCCCATATTTGCGATATTTCCAGAAAATTAATGAGGAGGCCTGGTGCCAGTTGGGTAGTGTACTCAGGGGGAGACGATTGCCTTTAACAAGCGGAAGGTAAAATCAGAGCCGAACATAAATTGCGACATGATATTCCACAGCCATTAGTGTAGTCGAGTAAGCAAGAATCATACTCAAACTGACGTAAATTATTGATTACAGGTAGCAAAAAAACTACTTAAAAAATAAAGATTCATACTGAATGAACGCTCATGGCAGTTTCCATCAAAAAACAAAGTAATAAAGTATCATACTGGCAAGTTTTTGCCGCTGCTGAACCTATGTGTTCTCGCTGACTGTATCGCCGAGAAAGTGGTTACATAGGGATACGTGAGGGGCGAAAACAAAAAAAGCACCTAAAGCGAAACGCTTTAGGTGCTTAGAATCTTTGGTACACCCGGTAGGATTCGAACCTACGACTCCCGGATTCGAAGTCCGGTGCTCTATCCAGCTGAGCTACGGGTGCTTAGCGCTGGTATGGATACCATGATCTTCTTTGGAAATCAATGGTAATGTCATGAGCTTTTTCAATAAATATACGTTAGTCTTTCTAAACCGGCTACTCTGATCTCAAACAAAATAGTCCAGACCCATAGGCGGATCATGACCATATTGATAATACTGTTTGGTGCTTTGACTTTTCTGGTCGGCACTGTTGTTGCTATGAATTCAGCACTCATATGCGGCTACTTACATAGGCAAGTAGGCAAAGTGGCGTTGCATGTTCTTAATGTCGTTGTTCGGATTGTTTTTGGCGTTCTTATGCTTTCCCTCTCCAGCTCATCTAAATTTCCTTTTATAACTGATACTATTGGTTTGTTTTGTATTGGTATAGCTCTGTTTCTAACGCTTATAGGTCGTAAACGCTTTGATCGCTCAATATCGTGGGCCATATCACTGGTAGAAAACAATAGTCGCGTTGCAGGTTTTTTAATAATGACATTTGGTGCTTTTCTTATTTACGCTTTTGTCTAATTGGTTGTCTGTTCTTAAAAGTCAGGTGTTTTTCCCTCAGTCAGGAAGATTCGTATGTGGCCGCTTTTAATTGCTATAGTGATTTTACTCTTTCACACATTGTCTGCTTTTGATGTCTTTTTCGGGGTCCGGAGCATGACAAACATCAAAGATATCCCTCCGACAACAGATGGTAAGGGGCCTCTGGTCTCTGTGATCATACCAGCGTGTAATGAAGGTGAAGAGATAGAGGCAGCTATTTCAGCACTGCTTATGCAGGATTATACAGATCTGCAAATCATTGCCGTAAATGATAGGTCATCAGATGATACCGGAATAATCCTTGATCGACTTAGTGTGGGTGATGATCGTCTTTCTGTTATTCATATAAACGAGTTACCGTCTGGTTGGCTGGGTAAAAACCATGCTATGCATGTGGGAGCTGCGGAGGCCAGCGGAACCTATCTGCTCTTTACGGATGGGGATGTAACAATGGCTCCAACGACTATTTCCAGGTCTGTTCAGCGAATGCAAATAAATCATCTGGATCATTTGACACTTATATTCAAAAACAGTTCTGCAAATTGGCTCTTAAATAGTCTGATTTTGGATGCGGGCATAGGCCTCCTCCAGGTTTTGAGGGTCTGGCGTGCAAAAGACAAAAGCTCGCGTCATTTTGTTGGTGTGGGGGCGTTCAATATGGTGCGCCAAAAGAAGTATATTGAAATTGGTGGCCATGAATCCTTTAAAACCCATCCCATTGACGACATAATGCTTGGAAAAGTGATCAAGAGAAGCGGTGGATCGCAGGAGTGTTTACTGGGGCATGAGATGGTAACCTTACCCTGGTATGCGTCTGTGGCTGATATGGTGAATGGCTTGATGAAAAATTGTCTTGGGGTAATTAATTTTCGGTTTCTGTTCCTGGTTCCGCTTATTGTAACTATGATAACCCTTAATATTTTACCGCTCTGGGGCTTTTTTCTTTTTGATGGGTTAACCCGTGTGATTTTTGCTATGATTATTGTTATCAAGCTTTTGCAAGCGTTACTTGGGGCACGCCTGTTGGGACTACATAGCTGGTGCAGTCTTGGGGCCTTGATTGCTCCTTATATTCTGGTCTATACAATTATTAGGGCTGCGTGGAGGATTTGGCGTGATGGTGGTATCTACTGGCGATCCACTTTTTATCCGCTTAGTTATCTCAAAACCAATGAATCCATTCTTTTTCTAACGAAATAATACCCTCTCATATTCTGTGGGGGGACTGTCTGTCAGTATTAATACCTATCACGGTGTTTCTGCCTTTTTAAGGTGTTTTCTAGTTGCAACTTGACTTCCAATATCCTGTTTTGTAACAATTAAAACACTACCTAACGAAAAGATTCTTTTTGTGGTCATTCTGCAAAAGTAAAATGATTACATGACCATGCTCATTGGTTATTCGGGTAGTGAATTGTTCAGTATATTTCCAGTATATTATTAGCATATTATCAGCATATCTTTGATGAGAAAAGCGGGTTAGCTCCGGGTACTTTTGAAAAATTCCATAATTCAAGGAGATCCTTATGTGCGTGCTTGGTTGTTTAAAACGGGTAATAATTGGTCTAGCTCTCTGTTGTGTACCTCTCAGCGCTTATGCCGATGAACTCTATCCGTACCAGCAATATGCAACGGGTGACTGGGGAGGGTACAGAACAAAGCTCCATGAAGCTGGGGTTCTGTTCGGATTGAGCTATACTGCGGAGCCGGCAGTCGTGGTATCAGGAGGGTATGAGGAAGAGGACACCTACCTGCACAATATAAATGCGGAACTTAAACTCGATCTTCAGAAACTAATCAGGATTCCCCACACAACCTTCCTGGCAAAATATTCCAGCCGCAGCGGAGATAATTTATCAGAAGAGTCTGTTGTCCCAAACAATGCCGAAAATGGTCGATATGTGTATGGCGAATATTTCAACAAAAGCCAGGAGGCATACGGTGGGCAGACAACTAAGCTTGTGAACTTTCAGTTGACCACAAATCTGAGCGACAATTGGTCTGTGGATTATGGCCGGTTGGTCATGAACGACCTGTTTCTGCGCTCTGATCTTTACTGCAACTTCATGAACAATGCTATATGCGGTAGCCCTAAAGGTGTTTTTACTCCATACTCCCTGAATGCCTATCCTGATGCGACAGCGGGTATTCACACCGCTTTTAAGGCTGGTGAAATGGTGGAGTTAAGGGTGGGGGTGTTCGACGGTGGTTGGACTGAGCAGGATAACAGTGGTTGGGACTGGACTCTTGGTGAGAATGGTACTGTCTTTGCCAGTGAAATACAGGTTTATTTCGACCGTGCCTCTGGGGGTGGTGCCCAAAAAGTAGTGAAAGTTGGAGCGACTCACCATACCGGGGATTTCAATAACATGAAAACTGGTGAACTGACCGATGGAAGCACATCATTTTGGTTGCTGGCGGATTGGATGCTTTTTAGGGAAGGGGGGAGCCTGAGCGAAGGCCTGGCAACCTTTGGTTCCATTGTTTGTAGCAGTGATGATGAAATCTCAGCCCTGCCTATGATCTATACCCTCGGTTTTACCTATGAGGGTCTGATTCCATCAAGGAACTATGATCGGCTTGGGTTGATGTTCACCTTTGCCGAGCATTCCGAGCACAACACCTATACCCATGACTATGTGTCAGGAATAATACGTGGTGATGAAACAATTGTAGAGCTCACATACAATGTCGCTTTGGGGTACGGCCTGGAGTTGATGCCCTCTGTACAGTACATTACAAATCCCAATGGTTCTAAAGAATTTTCCGATGTCACGGTTCTTGGTGTTAAGTTGAACGTGAATTTATAACTATATCAAAAGGAATAGATGCATGGAGAAGGTTATTGTAAAAGCACCTTTGTCGGGTGTCATATACCCTATTGAACAGGTTCCAGATCCCGTGTTTTCACAGAAGATGGTGGGTGACGGCATTTCCATTGATCCTGTCAGTAATATATTGAAAGCTCCCTTTGACGGGCACATTAGCCAACTGCACAGTGCGGGGCATGCGGTCACCATCACCCATGGTTCAGGGCTGGAGGTGATGATGCATATCGGAATAGATACCGTTGCCTTGAAGGCGAAAGGTTTTCGTGTCAACGTCAAGGAAGGGCAGATTGTTCAGGAGGGCGATGAACTTATAGCTTTTGATCTGGACTATGTCGCCACCAACGCAAAAAGCCTGCTTACCCAGATCATTTTGACTAATGGTGAGATGATCGAAACGGTGGAAAAGGCAGGCGGCACTGCAGTGTGCGGTCAAACGGAACTTATTATAGCTGCCCTGAGTACTGAAACAGGAGCGGAGATGGAAACCTCGGGGGTTGAGATTGTTTCAGATGCGGTAATTATTCCCAATAGCACCGGACTTCATGCAAGGCCCGCCGCGGTTCTTGCAGGTCTTGCAAAAAAGTTTAAGGCCAAAGTTGAGTTGGTAAAAGGTACAGAGACAGCAAATGCCAAGTCTGTTGTGGGCATCATGAAGCTGGAGGTTGGGCACCTTGATAAGGTGCAGTTGCGGGCAGTGGGTGAAGACGCTCAGACGGCTGTTGCTGAGATACTACCCGAACTGGAAGGCGGGCTGGGTGATGAAGGGACTGTGCCTGTCCTTTCTCCTGCTTCTGTGGAAATATCTCAAGAGTTTGAGCCTGTGACCGCACGTAAAAGCGGTGATCCCGACCTTCTTTTAGGTGTTTCAGCGGCTCCAGGTATTGCAGTTGGTACAGCGGTGCGGATACGTGAAGAACGTTTTGAATACGAAGAAGAAGCGGAGGATACCCATAGGGAAAACGTTCGCCTTGATGTGGCTATTGAAGAGGCCAAAAATTATCTGGAAGCTCTACAAATTAATCTTCATACTCAGTCGGATCCCGCTAAGGCAGCAATTTTTGCGGCCCATCGGGAAATACTTGATGACCCGGACCTGCTGGATATTGCACATAGCCTGACAGCTAAAGGTAAGAGTGCAGAAGCTGCGTGGCAGAGAAGTTACACAACGTATGCACAGCAGCTGGCAGGTCTGAAAAATGAGGTACTTGCCGGTCGTGCAAACGATCTTCGTGATGTAGGTAAACGTGTCCTTAGGATTCTGACAGGTAAGGAGGCAGAAGAGCTTGAGCTGCCCGAAAATACCATACTCCTCGCAGAAGAACTGACCCCGTCTTTTACTGCGACCTTGGATACTAACAAGGTGAAGGGGTTTTGTACTACGACCGGAGGGGCAACCTCCCACGTGGCCATTCTTGCAAGAGCCCTTGATATTGCAGCTGTAGCGGGGATAGAGGCTGCTATACTCGATATAGAAGATGGAACACCCCTGATTGTAGATGGAACGAAAGGCACGCTAAGAATACATCCATCGAGTGAGTTGCGGGAAGAGACTCTTGCCAGGCAAGTAGCCATTAAAAAACAGAAAGAGCAAGATCTTGCTGCAGCAGCTGAGCCTGCACAGACCACCGACGGTAAACGGCTTGAGGTGGTTGCCAATATCGGTGGGGTGCAGGAGGCCATGGAGTCTATCAAGCTTGGAGGTGAGGGGGTTGGATTGCTCCGTTCCGAGTTTCTATTTTTAGAGAGAACAACAGCACCAACAGAAGACGAACAATATGAAGTGTACCGTGATGTGCTGCTGGCACTCAAAGGTTTTCCGCTCATTGTGCGGACCTTGGATGTGGGTGGCGATAAACCCCTTCCTTACCTGCCCTTGCCGGTTGAAGAAAACCCTTTTCTTGGACAGCGCGGAATCCGTATCGGTTTAGAGAGACCTGATCTTTTCAGGGTACAGGCTCGTGCCATACTGCGTGCCGGAGGCCACGGAAAGATACGCATCATGTTTCCGATGATTGCAACCATTCAGGAGCTGCGCGATGCCCGTGCGATGCTGGAAGAAGAGCGGTTGAAATTAGGTGCCGATCCCATAGATATAGGGATAATGGTTGAAGTGCCGTCAACCGCTGTCATGGCCGAACAATTTGCAGAAGAGGTGGATTTCTTTTCTGTTGGAACAAATGATCTGACCCAGTACTGCCTCGCCATGGATCGTGGCCATCCAAAACTAGCGTCTAAAATCGATGCCATGAACCCGGCTATTCTCAGGATGATTGAGCTGGCGGTAAAAGGGGCACATATACACGGTAAATGGTTGGGGGTTTGTGGCGGTCTGGCATCAGATCCTGACGCTGTTCCGATCTTGATTGGTCTTGGTGTTGATGAGCTGTCTGTATCTGTGCCAGCGATACCGGCAATTAAGGCTGAGGTGCGAAGGTGGTCGGAGATTGACTGCCGGCTTCTTGCTGAAAAAAGTTTAAATGCTGTTTCCGGTTCTGAGGTTCGTGAGCTGGTAGGAAATGAGAGGTGAAATGATGATAATGAAATTGTGGAATAATTCGTTTGCCTTTCTGCAGAAAATCGGCAAATCGCTCATGCTTCCTGTGGCATTGTTGCCTGCGGCAGGTATCCTTCTTGGGGTTGGTAGTGCTGAATTTGCTGTGATCCCTGAAATTGTTAATAGTCTGATGAAGGCCGCAGGTGGGGCGATATTTGGGAACCTTGCACTTCTTTTTGCACTAGGAGTGGCTCTGGGGCTCACCAGAAATGACGGTGTATCTGCATTGTCAGCTGCTGTAGGATATGCAGTTATGGTTGGCACTATGGGGGTTATTGCCAATCTGCAGGGGATTGAAACTCAAACTGTTATGGGGATGGAGTCCATTGACACCGGGGTTTTTGGCGGTATTTTGGTGGGAGGTCTCGCCGCACTCCTGTTTAATAAATATTACCGAATCAGTTTGCCGCCGTATCTTGGCTTTTTTGCAGGTAAACGTTTTGTACCGATAGTTACGGCTTTTGCTGCTATTGGACTTGGTGTGCTGCTCAGTTTTATCTGGCCGCCTATTCAGGGTGTTATTAACGCTTTTTCTGATTTTGCCTCACACGGCAATACGGCACTGGCTGTAGCTATTTACGGACTTGTGGAGAGGCTGCTCCTGCCTTTTGGCCTACATCATATCTGGAACGTTCCGTTCTTTTTTGAACTGGGCAGTTATACCACCCCAGACGGAGAGGTGGTGCGTGGTGTGCTGAACCGTTTTTTTGCAGGAGACAGGGAGGCGGGTATTCTTGCCGGTGGTTTTGTCTTCAAGATGTTTGGTCTACCAGCGGCCGCTCTTGCGATGTATCATATGGCAAAGCCAGAAAACAAGGTCAGAACCGGTGGTATCATGCTCTCTGCGGCGTTGACCTCTTTTCTCACAGGGATTACAGAACCCCTGGAGTTTGCATTCATGTTTCTGGCTCCGCTACTGTACCTTTTCCATGCAATACTCGTCTCTCTTGCTTTTCTGGTTACCTATCTTCTCGATGTGCGTATGGGGTATTCATTTTCCCACGGACTGATAGATTATCTCCTGTTTTATGCCATTGATATTAAACCGTGGATGATTCTTATATTGGGACCAATTTTTGGAGCCTTCTATTATGTTGTGTTTCGCTTTGCCATTAAAACTTTAGACTTGAAAACCCCTGGCCGGGAAGATGCAGATACGGATGTCGGAGAGGCAAGGGATGTTGCAGCAGACACCATGGCCAATCAACTGGTTCTGGCATTTGGTGGCAGGAGTAATATAGTGAGTCTCGATTCCTGCATTACTCGTTTGCGGGTCGAAGTCGCAGATATGGGAAAAACAAATCCTGAAAAACTAAAAGCCCTGGGCGCAGCTGGTGTGGTAACTGTGGGTAATGGACTCCAGGCCATCTTTGGTCCAAACTCAGAGAACTTGATGACGGACATGAAAATATACATGGAGACAGCAGGCGACGAGGCTGAACTGACAGATCTTGATAAACTGTCAGAGGTCCCCTATGTGGAAGCAGAGATCAAACCTAAACTTCGTGATCAGAATGCTCCACAGAAGGTTGCTCAGTGGCTTGTAGCTCTAGGTGGGGCTGAGAATATATCAACGGTTGAGGCCTGTGCCCAGACTCGGCTGCGGCTAAGGGTTCGAAACATTGATACTATCGATGATGCTTTGCTGGTGGAGCAGGATATACGAGCGGTCGTTCGTATTGATGATTCGCTTATCCATCTGCTGACCGGTCTTAATGCTGATCAGTATGCTGCAGAGATGAGCGGACAGATAGTAGGAGCTCAATAAACCCAATCACTCTTGTGCTGGTGACCGCTCCACAGGGGAGGTCACCAGTCCCCTCTAAAAATAATTGTTCATCTCACTAGTGACTTTGTTGTGCTACTGTCTTTGGCTCAGATATGAAAACTTATTGAACCGGTTGTCTGCTCTTTACAGGAACAGTACAACCGATGGAAGTTGCCTGCTGCACAAAAAAGTTGTCAGTCATGCCTGCCATAAAGTCTCGTACTCGTTCCTCATCACAATATTTTGAATGGGGGGTAACATAAATATCCTGCATCAAATCTATATTTTCAGGCAGGTTACTTGTCTTGTCTCTGAGACATCGAAGGTAATGCATGAAAAGGGCTGAGTAACACGCCTCTACCTGCGGTGTTTGTTTCTTTGTTTCAGGGGCGAGATAGATATTTTTGTAATTGAACTGCTTAAGTTTTAAGAGAACCTCAGAGATCATGGGGCTAAAACCTATGGAAGGTGAACTACTCTCTATGTCACTGTTCTCGATTAAATCTGTTACCAGACTGTAAACGATAGTGCCATTTGTGTTCCCAAGTATTTCTGTGCACTCTTTAGGAAGATCGTCCCGTGTAATCAGGCCAAGCACAATGGCATCCTCAATATCTCTACCTATATAGGCAATGGTGTCAGCCATTCGAACAACACAGCCCTCAAGGGTTGCTGGCAGTAGGGAGAGCTTTGGGTTGTCAGATTTATTCTGTAGCTTGGTTTCTAATTCTTCAAAAGTATGTATTGGACAGTGTTGTATCTGCCCTAAATGGACTTCTCCATCGTGGCAGAGGATACCATCAAGAACCTGAAGACTAAGGTTCCATCCTCGGCCTTTGCGTTCAAGTGTATCGAGGAACCTGACACTTTGGATGTTGTGCTGAAATGCCGGTAAACCGTGGGATAGACAGATTTTAGAGAGAAACATTTCCCCATCATGACCAAAGGGTGGATGGCCTATGTCATGGCCAAGGGCAATGGCTTCTATCAGATCTTCATTGAGCCTTAGAAATCTGCCTATGGTTCTGGCAACTCTTGCCACAAGTTGAACATGGAGGACACGGTGGGTGATGTGATCATTTTCAATAAGTGAGAACACCTGGGTTTTGTCAATGTAGCGACTATAGGCTCTGGAGTGGATAATGCGGTCTGCATCAAGGGCAAAGTTTTGCCGATAGCCAAGGGGGCTTTCCTCATGTCTACGCCTACTGCTGGTTGAAAAAGTTGCTCTACCTGATAAAACCTTTTTCTCGGTTTGGTTAAGCTGTTCGAGACGGCTCATAGTAAAAGATGTACTGTTTATTTCTGCCATTTTTTTAGAACTCAGTTGATATCGTTTATAAAATGCCTACAATCACGTGAGGAACAGTATACTGTAAGACTATATGCATGCTATGGGATGGTGTCTGCATGAGTGATTAATACAGGTCATGATGATAAGGGAAGAACTATGAAAATATCCATAGAATACTGCACAAAGTGAAACTATGAACCAAGAGCCTCCGGTCTGGGGGAGTTATTGAAAGAAAAATATAGCACAGATGTTCAATTGATCCCTTCTGAAGGTGGGGTTTTTGAAGTCGTTGTGGATGGACGTTTGATCTATTCTAAAAAGAATCTCAACCGCTTCCCCGAAGAAGGGGAAGTGGAAGGTCTGATTGGTTAGTTTGATACTGTAGGAGTTCGATTAGTCTATCTGAGAGTGTTTGGGCGTATCCCCACAAGTTGAAATACAGGTATTACAACTTTCACTTGTTTTGCCTCGATCACAAAATTCAGCAAAACCTTTGATAAGGGTATCGCCTCCTCTGGGGCAAATCTGCATGAATTTGGTGAAATTTATCATTCGTTCAATGATTTCAGGAGGGGCTGTGTGTTCAATTTTGCAGGCGCCTTCTTCTGCTATAGTTTTATCGATAGCAAGGACCTCAATGAAGAATTTCTTGAGGGCTTCATGCCTGAAAATGACATCTTCTGCCACAAGCTTACCCTCTGGTGTTAAGGTAATTGCTTCATATGGGGCATAGTTGATAAGGTCTTTTTTGGATAAGGCCCGTAATGCTTCTGTAACTGATGCACGACTGACGTCGAGACGAGCTGCGATTTCTTTACTTCTTGCAACCAGCTTTTCTTCTATTATGTGATAGATAGCCTCGATGTAATCTTCCAGGCTGGCACTGAGGTCTGTTTTTTCTTTCATGTTGGACTTTTGTGCATTAAAGGATAATAAAAAAGAGTGGTCGGAAGGCGAGTAGTCGAGTCGCGATTCGGCCTCGGGAACCATTGACAAATTACAGTCCTTTTACTGTGGAGTCAAGCAGGGACTTCTTTTTATAACTTACTGAAAATGAACTGATGCTTTGTGAATTACGTGTAAAAAACCTTGCGCTGATTGAGTCTCTGAACCTTTCTTTTGATCAAAATAGTGAAGGCGGGCTTGTTGTCATGACCGGGGAAACTGGTGCTGGAAAATCGATAATGCTCCGTGCAATTCATCTACTCTCAGGTGGACGAACATCTGCTGATTGGGTGCGTAGCGGTGAGGATAACTGCGAGGTTGAGGCTCTTTTTGAGATCAAACCAGAGCATCATCATCTTCTGTCAAAGCTTTCAGATGGAGGATTTGGTTCTGAGCCTTCTCTGGTGATTAAAAGAATTTTAAGTGCTGCTGGCAGAAGCAGGTTTTATGTTAATGGCTACTTTGCCACAGCCAAAATGGTCGCAAGTCTCACCCAGGAACTCCTTAATGTTGCAAGCCAGCATGACCATCAACAGCTCCTCCAATCCTCCTTGCATATTGATTATCTTGATACCATAGGGGATCTTCTGCAGGATCGGAGTATATTGAAGGGGCAATTCGAACAATGGGTTCTCAAACGAGATGAGCTGGACGCCTTAAAACGCAGAGAAAGAGAAAAAGAGCAGCGACAGGATTTTTTAAAGTTTCAGGTGGAAGAGATTCGTGAAGCGGGTTTTGAGTTTGGAGAAGATGAGACCCTTGCTGCAGAGAAGAAACGACTTAAAAATTCACAGTTGCTTATTAATCTGAGTCAGTCCAGCTATAAGCTCCTCTCCTATGATCTAATGGATGGGATGTCTGCGCTTAGACAAAATGTGACCCAGTTGGCGGAGCTTGATGAAAGTGCTGCCAAACTTGCTGAAGAGATCAGTAGTTTTACCTTTATGGCTGAAGACTATGTTGGGGAGTTACGCGCTTATAAGGATAATCTTGAAACTGACCCATATCGTCTTGATCAGGTGAATGAGCGTCTTGATCTGTTGCAACAGTTTAAAAGAAAATTTGGAGATTCAATAGAAAAGATCCTTGAGTTTGCAGAAAGTGGTGAGGCTGAGTTACAACAGCTTGAGAATATGGAAAAGGAGATCACCGCCCTTGAACTTGAAGTCGACTCCCTTGAAAAAAAGATGTGCAAGAGTGCTGACAGGCTTTCGAAAAATCGAAAAAAGACAGCTGCTCAACTTGAAAAGGCCATGGTTGCTGAGCTCACCTCTCTTGCTTTTGACAGCCCGAGCTTTAAGGTTAACTGGGCAGAGGTTACGCAGGTTCCGGAAAATATCCGAGCCACGGGCTGGGATAAGGGAGAATTTCATTTTTCTGCCAATCTTGGTGAATCACCCAAGCCCCTTGCAAAGATAGCATCAGGCGGTGAGCTGTCGCGGCTCATGCTGGCAATGAAGTGTCTCCTTGCTAAAAAAGATATGGTTGAAACGGTTATCTTTGATGAGGTGGATTCAGGCATTGGTGGCGAGGCTGCAGAAGCTGTTGCCCGGAAAATTCAGGAACTTGCAAGTCATCATCAGGTGTTTTGTATAACCCATCTGCCCCAGATTGCGGCAAGAGGAAATATTCATTTTCAGGTTGCAAAGGGTGTACAGGAAGGGCGAACCCAGACTAAGGTGCTTAAGTTATCTGAAGAGGCACGAGTCTCAGAAATAGTACGGATGTTGGCGGGGGATTCCGCCACAGAGCAGACCCAGGCATGGGCGAAAGATTTACTAAGTAAAGGAGTTGAAGTCTGTTGAAAAATATAAAAGCGCTCTCTCTGTTCTCAGGGGGGCTTGATTCTATCCTGGCCACACGACTTGTGATGGCTCAAGATATTGAAGTATTGGCTGTACAGTTTGTAACACCTTTTTTTAACTATGATATTTTGCAGGATGTAGAAGCCCATAAGGCGTTGATGCTCGAAAAATATGGGATCAATGTTCGTGTGGAAGACATTAGTGAAGGGTATCTGAGACTGTTGCATAATCCCGACCATGGGTTTGGTAAGAATTTTAACCCCTGTATCGACTGCAAGATAATGATGTTTAAAAGAGCTAAGGCCTTACTTGATGAATGTGGAGCATCATTTCTTATCTCGGGTGAGGTGATAGGCCAGCGGCCAATGTCCCAACGACGGGACACCATGAATGTGATTGAAAGAGATTCGCAAACACGGTCTCTATTGCTTCGTCCCCTTTGTGCCCAGTTAATGAAGGAAACAGAACCAGAAATTCAAGGTTGGGTGGATCGCAGTAAGCTTATGAAGATGAGTGGCAGGGGGCGTTCAGCCCAAATTGCCCTTGCAAAGGAATATGGAATCATTGACTATCCAACTCCTGCGGGAGGCTGTGTCCTGGCCGACCCTATACTCAGTAGGCGAATCAAACAATTGTACTCCGATCAGTCAATTCTAGAGGCAGCGCAGGTATCTGTGCTTGATGTTCGGGTACTGCTTGTTGGAAGACAGTTATTGCTGCCCGGTGGCGGCTGGTTGATTCTTGGTAGAGATGAGAAGGACAATGAGCGTATAGAGCAGCTTGGACAACCAGAAGATGCCTTGATGCGTATGGAAGACTGGCCCGGTCCCAGCGCTCTTTTGAAGAAGGTTGACCAGTATACGGATGAAACTGCGAAGAAAAGAGATTTGACTATTGCAGCATCCCTTGTTGTGCGCTATGGCAGAAAATATAAAGAGGGCCTGGTTGCAAGAGATGTGACCTGCTGGCTGGCCGGAGAGAAGAGTGTTCTGAATGTTCTTCCCATGGAAGGTGACGAATATAGGGCCTGGGTTCTAGAATAACCTGTTTCAGCTCTGGTAAACCCGGAGCTGAAGCTTATTGTATGGTCTACTCAGAAAAAACCTGATCGACAGCGGCCTGATAGTTTTCTAACGTTCTGGTTTTCAAGATCTTTTTGAGAAGTTTCTCTTTACCGGGAAAGGATCTGATCATCTGTGCCCAGAGTTGTTTCATCCGGCCAAGTATATGACTAGGTCCTGAGAGTCGAACCCCATAGCGTTGTAGTAATTCATCATGAAAATTCTTGAGGCGTAGGACTTTTTCTGCGTCACTATCTCTGCTTAACCCTTTAATCTCTTCTGCTATAAGTGGGTTGCCAAGGGCGCCCCTTCCGAGCATCCATCTGTTCGTGTTTGGGAATCTCTTGTTAAGCGATGAGTAAATTCCAAGGTCATTTATATCCCCGTTATAGGTCAGTGTGTGGTCACTGATCTCCAGGCATCGCTGAAAGCCTTTGGGGTCGGTTGTTCCCTTGTAGAGTTGTTTGCCCAGGCGGGTGTGAATGATGATTTCTTTGAGCGGAAAATCATTGAGTCTTGGGAGCAGATTTTCTGTTTCTGATACATTAAAGTAACCAAGGCGGGTTTTAATCGAGAGTTCGATTTCAAGTCTTGGGATGACATACTCAAGCAGGTCAATGATCTCATCCGGATAGGGCAAGAGACCAGAGCCTCGTTTTTTCTTGGCAATCATCGGGGCTGGACAACCGAGGTTCCAGTTGAGATGGGTGTAACCAAGATCAGTAAGGCGCCTGGCTAAGATAAGAAAATGTTCCGGTTTTGTGTTAAGGAGTTGGGGGATGATCTCTACACCCTTGTTATTTTCTGGAAGCACATCTCGTAACATCTTATCGTCATAGGATGAAGCACCCTGAGGGTTTATAAAGGGTGCAACTGCTGCGTCAAAACCGTTAAAATGAGAAAATAGTACCTCTCTGAACAGGGCGTCTGTAAGACCTCGAATTGGGGCGAGATAGATAAATGGTGTGCTGGGAGATGTCGTTTCCATGTTGCTTGTTTATTGAGGTCCTGTTTAAGCTACTGTGTTGTGGTATCCTTGCCAGTTTCTGGTTATAGTGGCTACTATAGGGTACGTCAATGGGTAGCCATACGTCTCAGTGAACTATTTAGGCAATTTTAGAAAATTGGCACTAGCATGTCTGATCGCGAATTACATACACAATCACCTGGAGAACTGCTAGGGGAAAACTATTCTCCACGGCTTTTAGATGCACTCTTACGGGTTGCACAAAAGATTGATCAGCCACTCTATACAGTTGGCGGAACGGTCCGGGATTACCTGCTTGGAATAGCATCCAATGATCTCGATCTTTCAGTGGGCATAGATCCCTATGAATGTGCGGATATGCTTGTGAAAGAGTTTGGTACAGGAACTGTTGTGCCACTCGCGCAGGGGGCTGAGGCTGCTGTCAGGGTAGTGTGTAAGGGGGAACAGGTCGACTTTTCTTCTTTTAGAGGCGGGGTTAACACGATTGAAGAAGATTTACATCTAAGAGATTTTACAGTAAATGCCATGGCAATTGACTATGCATCTCTTTATGATGGTGGCAAGCAGGTCTTAATCGACCCAACAGGTGGCGAACACGATTTATTACATGGAATTGTACGTAATTTACCCAGATCATTTGTGAATGATCCGGTACGGCTTCTGCGCGGCTATAGGCTTTCTGCAGTGTTTGGTTTTGAACTCAGCACTGAAACCAGAAAAGAGGTTGCCGAGGAGGCGAAGCGAATTACAAGTGTTGCAGCAGAACGTGTCTGCCACGAGCTGCAATATATTTTTGAATCGAACCGCACCGCAGTAACTCTTTCGCAGATGGCTGAAGATGGATTACTGGTCTACCTTCTTCCGGAATTGTATGAGGCTGATGGAGTCGAGCAACCAGAGTTTCATCATCTTGACGTTTTGGGTCATAGTTTTCTTGCCTTGAAGATGATGGAAATAATCATTGCGGACCCCAGAAAATATTATCCGGAGCATGGAAAACTGTTTGATAGATATCTTGCTAACCCCGCTGTGGTTCGTGGCTTGAAGTGGGCAGCACTTATGCACGATGTGGGTAAACCTGAAACCCGTGCCGTCCGGGAAGATAAAGATGGACGGGTTACCTTTTATGGTCATGATGAGGTGGGAAAAACAATTTTCACCAAGTACGCCAAGAAATCAAAATGGAGCCAGGTAGATAGCGAGTTGGTAGGCGGTTTGATTGCAATGCATATGCACCCATTTCATCTCTGCAATGTGCAACGAGTTGAAATGTTGTCAGCAAAGGCAGCTCTTAAACTCAGTCAGCGGGCCGGAGATAATATTGCTGGCTTGTTCTTGCTCGCAATGGCAGATAGTCTTGCCAGTGAAGGGGAAAAAAAGCCGGAGGAGATGGAGGCTGAGCTGGTCGAACTTTTTACTGTGGTACAAAAAATATATGAAGAGACCATAGAGCCTGTGGTCAAGGGACCAAAACTTGTTACGGGCCACGATCTTATTGAAAAATTTGGTCTCACTCCAGGCCCTGAGTTCGGTCATATCATGGCCGAGCTTGAGCTGGCAAGGGTGGAGGGAGCCGTCGTAGACAGGGGACAGGCCCTCGAATGGATCACGCAGTTTCTGGAGCAGGAAGCTGTAGACGAGTAAAATGGATGAATATGCCAGGCTGGAATATCCCGGTTTTCGTCTTGTCAAAGAAAAACAAATGGACTAAAACGTGCGTAAAATAAACGATTACTATTCGAAAAAAGCAAAAAAAGATAAATACCCGGCTCGGTCCGTATATAAGTTGGAAGAGGTTCAGCAGAAGTATAAGTTCCTTAAACGTGGGGACAGCGTGCTGGATTTGGGCTGTTATCCGGGGAGTTGGTCTTTGTTTGCTTCTGAAGTTGTTGGACCAAAAGGGATAGTTGTGGGAGTGGATCTCAATCAGGCAGATCAGACTGAAAGGCCTGATGGTGCTCCGATTCACTGGTTGTGTCAGGATATATTGGAACCTGAACTTATACCCGCTGTTCGGAAATTCAGACCTTCATTTAAGGCTTTGATTTCTGATCTTGCGCCGAAGACAACCGGGTGCAGATGGACAGATGCTCAGAAATCACTGATTCTTGTTCAACACACAATGGCTCTTGCAGAGGAATTGTTACTCAATAAAGGACACTATCTTTGCAAAGTGTTTCAGGGAGAAGATTTTCCCAAATTTGTTGAAGATGTCAAGAAACGGTTTGCAATGGTAAAGGTTTTGAAACCAAAGAGTTCACGAGTAGAGAGCCGCGAAGTTTTTCTGCTGGCTATGGATTTTAAGAAACGTTCTTAATACGTACAAAAATAGTGCCTAAATTTGCAACTGAAAATTTTGGAGTCTCCCTACCCGGAGTCTTCGCTACGTACTGGATATGCAAAATATAGGTAGTAGTTGTTATACGAATAAAAAATAAAAAATGGGTGTGATATATGTCGGGACATTCTAAGTGGTCAACAATTAAGAGAAAGAAAGGCGCCAATGATGCAAAGCGTGGTAAAATTTTTACCCGTCTGATTAAGGAGATTACCGTTGCTGCCCGCAGTGGTGGAGGCGATCCTGAGGGTAACCCGCGTCTTCGCTCTGCCATTGCCGGTGCTAAATCTGAGAATATGCCAAAAGACAATATCGCCAGAGCCATTAAGAAGGGTACAGGGGAGATTGCTGGAGAAGTGTACGATGAGATCATGTACGAAGGGTATGGTCCCGGTGGTGTTGCTGTGCTCGTGGAATGTCTGACTGATAATCGTAATAGAACTGTAGCTGATGTTCGTCACTACTTTGCCAAGAGTAACGGTAACCTTGGTGAGTCAGGCTGTGTTTCCTGGATGTTCGAGAAAAAAGGTCTGATTCTGGTAGATAAAGAAGGTATCAGTGAAGAAGAGATGATGGACAAGGCCCTTGAAGCGGGTGCCGATGATGTCATCGAAGAGGAAACTGAATTTCATATCCATACCGCACCTGAAGATTTTGAAGATGTGCGGGGCGCTCTTGAGGCGGCCGGCATAACTTTTCTAGAGGCGACAGTTTCCATGATACCTAAAAACACTGTTGATGTGACCGAGGAAAACGTTGGTAAATCTCTCATGAAGCTTATGGATAGTCTAGAAGATCATGACGATGTTCAAAATGTGTTCTCAAATTTTGATATCGATGATGAGCTCATGGAAGTTCTGTCGCAGTAAACTCAGTGGATCGAATTCTAGGGGTAGATCCAGGTAGCAGAATTACTGGATATGGAGTTATAGATGCGGATAGAGGGCGATTGCGCTTTGTCGCCTGCGGTGTGATTAAGACCACTGTTAAATATCCGCTCAACCATAGGCTGGGTGAAATCTTTGACGGCCTTAATGAGGTTGTGCAGGTGCATAACCCCGTGGTTGCTGCTGTGGAAGATGTTTTTTTAGCTGAAAATCCCCGCTCGGCATTAAAACTAGGTCAGGCCCGAGGTGCTGCTGTTGTGGCTGCCATACAAAATGGTTTACAGGTGTATGATTACACCCCAAGAACGATTAAGCAGGCTGTGAGTGGCTATGGTCAGGCGGATAAGGGCCAGATGCAGCACATGGTTCGACTCTTACTTGGGCTTTCAGGCACTCCAAGTACAGATGCGGCTGATGGCCTTGCAGTGGCAATATGTCATGCGAATCAACTCAACTTGTGAGCAATTATGATAGCCACCTTAAGCGGAAATATATTATATAAAACCATCGATCGTGCAGTAATCGATGTGGGTGGTGTGGGGTATGAAGCCATTGTCACAACCGATGCCATCGCTCGCATGCCTGAAAAAAATGAATCTGTTTTTCTATTTATTCACACCAACGTTAGAGAAGACGCCATTACCCTGTACGGTTTTTTAGAAGAAGAAGAAAAAGAACTTTTCCTCATCTTGAAAACGGTATCCGGGATAGGGCCAAAACTGGCTCTTGCAATGCTTTCAGGCCTCAGGGTCCCAGATATCTGCCAGGCTATTGGTGCTGGTGACATCAAGAGATTAACAAGTCTTCCCGGGGTTGGAAAAAAGACTGCCGAACGTATCTGTGTTGATCTCAAAGAAAAGGTGAGTCATTTGGCCCATGGTACAGGGACTAATTCAGACGTTCCTGCCGCCTTAGCTGTAACGGCTGGGTCTGAACTTGCTGATGCTGTTTCTGCTCTGTCAAATCTTGGTTATGCTGACGGTGTTGCCCAATCCGCCCTTGCCGCTGTGAAAAAACAGGTGGGTGACGACGAATTTGCACAACTTACGGTTGAAGACCTTATTCGCATGACCCTGAGGTCACTTGCATGAATATTGAAGAAGATATTAACGGTGATGACAGACTCGTTAGCCCTGATGTTCAGGTGCGGGAAACTTCAAATGATAATTCCCTGAGACCCAAGAGCCTTGATGAATATATAGGCCAGGAACAGGTTCGAAAGAGTCTATCTATTTTCATACAGGCAGCCCGCGGGCGAGGGGAACCTCTTGATCACGTTCTGTTTCATGGGTTTCCAGGTCTTGGTAAGACCACACTCTCTTACATTATAGCTCAGGAGATGGGGGCCGGTATAAAAGTAACTTCCGGTCCTGTTATTGAGAAGCAGGGGGACCTGGCAGCCATTCTCACCTCTCTTCAGGAGGGTGATGTCCTTTTTATAGATGAAATTCATCGCCTTAACCACGCTGTGGAAGAGGTGTTGTATCCCGCCATGGAAGATTATCAGCTTGATCTGATCATTGGTCAGGGGCCTGGTGCACGTTCTGTTAAGATGGATCTGCCTAAGTTTACACTTGTGGGTGCTACGACCCGTACTGGTTTGTTGACTCCACCCCTGCGTGATCGTTTTGGTGTTGTGCTGCGTCTTGAGTTTTACTCACCTGAAGAGCTGGTTACCATCGTGCAACGTTCTGGTCTGATTCTGGGCATGAAGATTGATGATAGTGGGGCGCTGGAGCTGGGGCGCAGGTCGAGGGGAACTCCAAGAATTGCTAACAGATTACTCAGACGTGTTCGGGATTTTGCTGAAGTTGGTGGTCATGAGGTGGTGAATAAGCAGGTGGCAAATGATGCCCTTATTATGCTTGGTGTAGATAAGTACGGTCTTGATGATATGGATCGTCGGATCATGCTCACCATTATTGATAAGTTTGAAGGCGGCCCTATTGGGCTTGAGACCCTGGCCACGGTAGTATGTGAAGAAAAAAATACCCTGGAAGATGTGTATGAACCATTTTTAATTCAGTCAGGGTTTATTAAACGAACTCCCAGAGGCCGGGTTGCAACCACCGTTGCCTACGAGCATTTTAAAAGAAAAGTACCTCGTCAGTTGGCTGTGCAGCAGTCACTGTTTGACGAGTAGGCGGTTAGAATCGTCTCTTTTTTGTTGTGTGTTGCAGGAGATTGGTATTGTGTTTCCTGCAGGGTAATAACTTAAAATCTAAATTTCTACGGTACGTGAATACGTACGCGGGGGAGTCATGCGGAAAACACTTTCAGATATTCGCTCAATGAAGGTACGTGGAGAGAAAATTACCATGCTGACTGCATATGATGCTTCGATGTCTCGAATACTTGAGGGATGTGAGGTAGATATGTTGTTGGTGGGTGATTCACTCGGGATGGTAATGCTTGGCTATGATTCCACTGTTCCGGTGACCATGGACGAGATGTTGCATCATGCAAAAGCTGTGCGCCGTGGAGCCCCTCAAAGTTTTGTGGTGGGGGACATGCCCTATGGCTCTTATCAGACCGGAACAAGGGATGCAATTAACAATGCTATTCGCTTTTTAAAAGAGGCCGATTGTGATGCTGTAAAGCTTGAAGGGGGGCTCAGTATGTGCGGTGTGGTTGAGGCTCTGGTAAGCGCTGGAATTCCGGTTATGGCCCATATCGGTCTGACTCCTCAGACAGCGAGCCAGCTTGGTGGATACAAGGTGCAGGGAAAGGGTCTGGAGGATGCCAAAAGAATGCTTGCTGAGGCCAAAGGGCTGGAGGCGGCAGGAGCCTTTAGTATTGTCCTGGAGTGTGTGCCTGACAAGCTTGCTCAGGTGATTACTTCATCACTTGATATGCCGACTGTGGGGATCGGGGCGGGAAGTGGTTGTGACGGTCAGGTTCTTGTAACCCATGACCTGCTTGGTATGTTTGATAAATTCACTCCTAAGTTTGTTAAAAAATTTGCAGATCTTTCATCTCCTATAAAAGATGGTATTAAGCAGTATGAAAAAGAAGTGAAGGATGGATCATACCCGGCGGCTGAACATAGTTTTACAAGTGAAACAGACTACGACTCTCTTTTGGAGACATAAGTATGTAGTGCTTTGTATTTGACAAATTTCTGAGTGTGTGCAGCTGTCGTGCACCCAAAAGAACAATAAAAGGCGAACTGAATTTCATTCAGTTCGCCTTTTGTGGTTTAAAGTGGGTGGTCAGCTGCCCCACTTTGCACCCCATGAAAAAAATATAGGGCAAAGTCTATGTTTCTTTGTTTGTCTCGAATGTACTGAAAATACAGGGATAGTCCGTTTTAATAAGGTTTTTTCAAGCTAGGCATTAATTCCAGTTTTTTAAGCTGAAACCCACTATGTTGTGTTGTGTTGTTGGTGGTGTGCACAATATGTTGTATTTCTGTGGTTTCGAGCTGTGGTGAGTATCCTGTTGAAGTTACGCCTATTTTTTCCTTGACACATTGTCCATAACTAAGATAGAAAAAGGGGTACAGTGGTGCAAAGTGGGGAAGAGTGGTTTAAAGTAGTGAGGCGGGGTGGCATGGCGCAGGCAAGATTCCGAAGCAAAACAGAGCACGTTCTCGACTCAAAAGGGAGATTGAACTTCCCTAGTCGATTCCGTGATGTGTTGCGTTCTCTGGGTTCTGACGTCCTGATGATTGCCCCGTGGAAAGACCATCTTAGAGCTTATCCCATTGCCCAATGGGAGATTTTGGAAACAACACTACTCACCAATGGCGGAGAACTTGGCAGCTTTGTTCGATACGTTGTTGGTGGCGTGACTGAATGCACCCTTGATAAGCAGGGAAGAATCCGTTTGGCGCCTGCTCTTAGAGCAGATGTGAATCTTACAAAAGATGTGGTTTTGACAGGAATGTTGGACTGGGTTGAAATCTGGGACAAATCGGCATGGGATGCTGAGACAGATACCACCAGAAACGAATTTGATGATCACAAGGCTAAGCTTGCGCAATTAGGAATACTCTAATGACTCATCCTGCTGGAAAAATACACACATCTGTACTGCTCCATGAGTGTATGGACTTTCTCTGTCCTGAGAGTGGCAAGATCTATGTGGATGGCACTATGGGGTTGGGTGGTCATACAGAAAAAATATTACAGCTATCGTCTCCAGAAGGCCGTGTAGTTGCTTTTGACTGGGACGAAAATGCCATCGAAAAGGCAACAGAGAGATTAATGCCTTTTGCAGATCGACTGCAGATAATTCGTCGCAACTTTGCAGAGATTGCCTCTGGCCTTGATAGTGCAAAGATAGCCCAGGTTGATGGCATGATGATCGATGTAGGCCTTTCATCCTTGCAGCTTGATATGGGGAATCGGGGCTTTAGCTTTCAGGTGGACGAAGCACTTGATATGAGAATGGATAATCGTGGAGAGACAACCGCAGCTTCCATTTTACACACTGCAACTGAGGAGCAGTTGGCGGATATCTTCTTCTACTATGGTGAGGAACGTCAGGCAAGGCCCATTGCAGCAGCGATTGTAGCCGAGAGAAAGAACAGCAGGATTGAAACAACTAAGCAGTTGGTTGGAGTAGTAGCACGAGCAGTACCAAAGAGATTTCACCCTAAAAGAATCCATGTAGCAACAAAGGTGTTCCAGGCCCTGCGTATTGCCGTTAACACTGAGCTTGAAAATCTGGGGAAAATTTTAGATGACGGGGTGAAATACCTCAAGCCCGGCGCTAGATTTTGTGTGATTTCATTTCACTCGCTTGAAGACCGGATCGTAAAAAGAAAATTTAGAAACAACGACTCGCTGGTTGTGCTGACCTCTAAACCGGTTATGCCAACTGAAGAGGAAATTGCCGCTAATCCGCGTTCACGCAGCGCGAGGTTAAGGGTAGCTGAGAAGAAATAGCTAAACAAAGAGAGGGGGGAAGCATGAACAATTATAACAGCATAGGCTCATATACTCGTCCAACCGCGAAATATGGTGTTCGCCAGCATGTACGACCCCGGAGAGTTAATCAATTATCACTTCAGTTGTCTGAATGGAAGCAGATTGGGAAAATCGTTATTTGGCTACTGCCGGTATTACTGATACTCAACGTCATGTGTAGTTCAGCGATTAGCTCCATGAATCATTCCATCATCCAGGTGACTGAGGCGAATCAGACGCTCGATTCTATAAACGTAGAACTGCTTACGAAAAAGGCCGTTATTGCATCCGATGCAAGTGTTAAACAGCTTGCAGCGGATAAGCTGGGGCTAGTTGAGGTGAAGAGAGGTCAGGTTGGCTTGTTTAATCGCCAGTACGGCACTTTCGTCTATCGATAGCGGTTGCTATGACCAAGCAGTCTCGGCTTAAGGTTAGGAAGAAAAGAAAGAACCGAAAGCTTTTCATCATCGTCGGGTTGCTTTGTGTTTTTTTGTACCAGTGTGAACAACATTATAATTTGTCGTCTCAGCTTTTTGGGATGTTCACCCAGGCAAAAAAGAAGTTTGCTGAAAATGCCCTCGATCGAGGAGGCATTTACGATAGAAATCTGAAGCAACTCGCCGTTACCATGGAGCGGGTCGCTGTCTATGTAAGAACCCGAGAAATAGAATCAATCGCGGATACCGCAGCATCACTGGCCTCCATCTTAGGCATTGATCTTGATAAATTAAAAGGCCAGCTTGAGAGTGGGGTACTTCGCCTGTGGGTGGCTGAAGATATAAGTCAGGAGCAGGAGAAGGCTATAAATGATCTTGATCTGCCTGGAATCCACCTGCAAAAAGAAGAAAAAAGATATTATCCCAATGGGGATCAGGCAGCACATCTGATCGGCTATGTGGAAGATGGTATAGGTTTGTCGGGGGTTGAATTTTATTACGACCGCCTACTGGCCACGCGAAAAACTCAGCAACAAAAAGAGCAAAAACCGCTCAGCAATACACAGGATCTTGTCCTTACCATTGACCTTAAAATCCAAAGAATATTAGAAGATCTTGTTGTAGATATTGAGCAAAATGAAAAGGCCCATAAGGTTGCCGCCTATGTGATTGAAAGTGGAACAGGTGAACTTATTGGTGGCGCGCAATATCCCGGCTTTGATCCAAATAGTTTTACCAAATACACCCAGCGGGCAATTGAAAATATATTCTTTAGCCCTATTTTCCTTCCAGATGCGTTTCGTGTATTGCTCCGTGATAGTGCTTTTGTCTATGACAAAACGACAGAAAACTTACGTTCGTTACCGTGGAGCGTACAAGGTGGGGTGGGGAGAATTGGTACTCAGTTGCAACTGTGGGAGTGGCTGAAACTTGGTGATCAGTCGAGAACAGATTTTTTCGCCACTAAGACATCCACTGGAAAGATACAGAAGAAAATGAATAGAGTTGGGGCGAAAAACGTCTCTTTTGGGCTTATCCCAGAAATAACAACTCCAATGGGACTGCTTGCTGCATACTCGGTGCTTTTAAATGGCGTGAGTGAACGTTCTCCTTTTGTTGTAAAAAAAATTATTGATATTGAAAGTGGGCAGGAAGTGCCACTGGAAGGAATGGTCCCAGACGAACCGTTTGTCGAAACCTTTCCCCATAAGCCAAGTGCTGAGGTGAGAGCGCTGTTTGAGGCAATGGCGGTACAAAAAGACTCATCTTCTTATTTTCTGCGTGATAATGTGTTGCTTGCTTCAGAATCTACTGGAGGCAATCAACAGCTCTCGGTTGTAGACTTAACATTTGTTACAATTCCAGCCGATAGCCATGAGCTTAATATGCTCGTTGTGGTATACCGAGATCCTGGAGGTGTAGAGAAAAGAGAACAGAAAGGCAGGCTCATCGAAGATATTCTCGATGACAAGATGGAACGGATTTCTGTATTGCAGCAAATTTCGGCGACCATTGCAGATGTAGTTGAACCCGAACATATGGATATAGGAAATTTTCAAGGTAAGGATGACAGTACCTCTTCTGAGTGGAATAAAGAGGTTAAACATATCACCTCTATCCCTGGTGCAATGCCCGATCTTATCGGTTTAAGTTTAAGAAAAGGACTTAGATTACTTGAAGGTTCCCCTGTTGAAATTAAAATTGAAGGAACGGGGCGGATTGTGAAACAAATCCCCAAACCGGGTACACCATTGAAGCAGGACATGGAGTGTAGATTGATTTTAGAGCGGCATGAAGATTTAAAGTTTGAAAAATTCACCGAGGATAAGGCTAACTAACTCACCAATAATAAGGGGATAGACTCTTTGGGTGGTTGATAGGTAATGACACTGATGACAGCAAAGAAAAATGAGCGATCCATATCATCACTTCTAGAAGGCGTGGAGTGTATTGGCTTGATGAATGCCGGGGAAAGTGATTTGGCAAAAGCACATGTCAGTCATATCACGTCTGATTCCCGTGAGGTAACGTCAAAGACCTTGTTTATTGCTCTTGAAGGTGTTGGTGTCGACGGTCATAATTTTGTGACGAGTGCGATCAGTAGTGGGGCTACTGCTGTTGTTGGTGGAACCGGTCGGCTTAAGAGCTTAGCTGAACAACATCCGGAAGTGGTTTTCGTTGAGGCTGATAACACATATGAAGCGTATGCCATAATTGCAGCTAATTATTTCAATAATCCTGCAAGAGAACTCACCTTGGCTGCGGTTACCGGAACCAACGGTAAAACTACAGTCACTTATATCGTTGAGGATATCTTCAAAGAGGCGGGTAAAAGTGTAGGTGTTATCGGTACGGTGAATAATCGATATACCACAAGCGCAGGTGAAACTACGTTTTTACCGACCCGGTTTACTACCCCCGAGGCGTATTCTCTTCAGGGGGTACTCAGGGAAATGGCAGATAATGGCGTAGACTATGTCATTATGGAAGTATCTTCCCATGCCCTTGCTCAATCAAGGGTTGGTTCGCTTACATTTCAAGCAGCGGCTTTTACAAACCTCTCAAGAGATCACTTGGATTATCACCAGGGGATGAATGACTATTTTAGTGCTAAAAAAAGTCTGTTCGTACGTCATCTCATGCCAGGTGCAACGGCTATATTACCCCAGGTGAAAGGGAGTGATGACGTGGGAGGCCATGTCGCTGAACTCTATGATTGCTGCAAGCAGGCTGGGGTGTCTGTCTTAAGCTGGGGAGCAAGGGAAGGCGCCGATATAAGGTTGATACAACACATCTCAGATCTTAACAAAACAAATCTTGAAGTCGATTGCGTGGGCAAGCTGGTTGCTACAAGTAGTTTGCTTGTTGGCGACTATAATGTGGATAATCTTCTCACTTCTATGGGGCTCTGTGTTGCTCTTGGTCTTGAGGAGAAAGATATTCTGGCAGGAGTGTCTTCAACCACAGGTGCTCCTGGGCGTCTGCAACGAATTACAGTTGAGGGATGGGGGGATTGTGGTCCCACAGTATTTGTAGATTATGCCCATACACCGGATGCTCTTGAAAAGGTCCTGTCCACTGCAAAAGAACTACCCCACAGGGAACTATATGGTGTCTTTGGTTGCGGTGGAGACAGGGATTCCGGTAAGCGAGCTGTTATGGGTAGGATTGGAGCTACGCTCTGTGATGTGAGTCTTGTAACCGATGACAATCCAAGAACAGAAGATCCTGGGAAAATTGTTGCTCAGGTGGTCGAAGGTGTTACTGAGGCGGGACATGTGACCCATGATGCTGAATGGCTAACATTCAGAAATAAGGGTGATAAGGGCTGCGTTGTTATCCGTGACAGGCACGAGGCGATTTTTGCTGCAATAAAAAATAGTCAAAAGGGTGATATTGTAGTTATCGCCGGCAAGGGACATGAGCCGTATCAGCTTACGATACATGGAAAAAAATTCTTCGATGATCGGATGCAGGCACAAGATGCCCTCTGTTCCTGGAGTGTTCCGATGGTTGCCATGGCAACAGGTGGCGAGTGTACCGACGCGAGGCCCATGGAGAATTTTCTAGGTGAGGTTGTGACAGATAGCCGATTGTCTACTGATGATGGCATTTTTGTGGCCTTAGAAGGTGAAAATCATGATGCCCATGCCTTTGCTGGTCAGGCTGTGGAAAATGGGGCCCGCTGCCTTGTTGTAAGTCGCAGGCTGGATTCTATTGATTCTGTTGCTTGTCAAATTGTAGTAAAAGATACTCTGCGGGCTCTCGGAGATCTTGCAGCATTTCGCAGAAAACGGTTGGGGCAGGAATTTAAACAGACTGTGATTGGGCTTACTGGAAGCTGTGGTAAGACGACAGTCAAAGAAATGATTGCAGCAATTGTAAAGAGAAAATTCCCGGAAGGGGAACATTTCCCCGAAAATGCAGTGTTAAAGACCGAGGGTAACTATAATAATCTTATTGGTTTACCCTTGTCGTTACTACCCATTGGGGTTCA
Organism: Desulforhopalus glucosivorans; assembly: GCF_054397165.1. Classification (NCBI taxonomy): domain Bacteria; kingdom Pseudomonadati; phylum Thermodesulfobacteriota; class Desulfobulbia; order Desulfobulbales; family Desulfocapsaceae; genus Desulforhopalus; species Desulforhopalus glucosivorans. The sequence goes on along the minus strand of NZ_AP044854.1, from coordinate 2,772,137 downwards.
CCAGAAAGTTGCTGTACTTGAGATGGGGATGAATGTTCCAGGTGAGATTGAACGCCTTGCTGAAATAGCAGACCCTGATATCAGTTGCATCACTAACATACACGGGGCGCATTTACTGGGCTTGCACTCCATTGAAGGGGTGGCTGATGCGAAGGAAGAACTGTATAAGACAACAAAACCTTCTGGTACACTTATCGTGAATCTTGATGATTCTCGTGTTGCAGCGAGGGCAGAAAAATATGCACAGAAAAAGATTACCTTTGGCCATACTTGCTTAAACAGGGGGGTGACGCCTGATGTGTTTGCAACCGATATTAAGATGCTGGATGGCGGTGTTATTACATTTTCCCTGCATCATAATGAGGCAAGCCAGGAGATACATCTCTATATAGCTGGTGAACATAATGTTGTAAATGCACTATGTGCGGCAGCCACTACGATTGCGGCAGGATGTTCTCTGGATGAAATAGCCCTTGGTCTGGCAGATTTTAGAGCACCGGATAAGAGGATGGAACTATTCTCGTCAAAATGTGGTTTTCAGATCCTCAATGACACCTATAATGCAAATCCCGCATCAATGGAGGCAGGACTCCGGGCCCTGGCTGACATTGGACCGGCAAAAAAATTGGCGGTAATAGGTGACATGCTGGAACTCGGCGATGATTCCAGCCGGGCACACTATGAAATTGGTCGCATCGCGGCAGCTTTACGCCTTGATTTTGTCATTTGTCTTGGCGAGTGGAGTTCAGATATTATAAAAGGGATGCTGGACGGTGGTGCAGATACAAATAATATAATGATGGCTGAAACAAAAGAAGACGTCGAGAAGTATCTGAAAGATCAGGTGACTCAGGGTAATCTGGGGAGTCATGATCTCGTACTCTTTAAGGCATCCCGTGGCTTACGTTTTGAAACCATGGTTGAATGTTTTCGGTAGTACACTATATTTTTTTATACACCCCATAAACAATGTGGAAAAATCGATAACTAAACGAAACAGGTAAAAGTAACAGACTATGTTGTATCATTTTCTCTATCCATTACATACGAGCCTGAGCGGTCTTAATGTTTTCCGCTATATTACCTTTCGGACCATTGGTGGGGCGGTTACTGCCTTTATTATTGTTCTTCTGCTGGGACCATTATTCATACGCACGATGCGTAGGTTTCAGATTGGTCAGGTGGTAAGAGATGATGGCCCCGAGACCCATCTTGCAAAGCAGGGCGTCCCAACCATGGGTGGTTTGCTGATACTCTCAGCTATCGCTATTGGTACAGTCTTATGGGCAAGATGGGATAACTCCCTGGTCTGGTTGAGTCTCTTTGTTACTCTGTTCTATGGTTGTATCGGTTCAATCGATGATATTAAAAAGATCAAAAAGAAAAATTCGGATGGACTGAGCGCGAAAGGAAAGCTTATTTTACAGGTGGCAGGTGCTTCTGTTGTCGGGATGTTTATTTATCTGCATCCGGGCTTTGATGGTCATTTGAGTCTGCCATTTTTAAAAGATTTCAGGCCGGACCTTGGGTTTTTTTATGTGATTTTTGCAATTATTGTCATTGTTGGGGCCTCAAATGCTGTCAACCTGACTGATGGTTTAGATGGTTTGGCGGCGGGGCCTACCATAGTTACGACTACTGTATATTTGATTTTTTCATACCTTGCGGGAAACATAGTTCTTTCTGACTATCTGCAGATCCCTTATGTCGCAGGTAGCGGTGAGCTTGCAATATTCTGCGGTACAATCTTTGGGGCCTGTCTCGGCTTTTTATGGTTTAACGCCTTTCCTGCTCAGATGTTCATGGGAGATGTAGGTTCCCTTGCCCTTGGAGGTGCCATAGGTGGGGTTGCCATTATTATTAAACAGGAGTTCCTTCTGGCAATTGTTGGCGGTGTCTTTGTTATGGAGGTGGTGTCGGTTATTTTGCAGGTTGGATATTTTAAGTGGACGAAGGGAAAACGGATATTTCTAATGGCCCCTTTTCACCATCATTTTGAAAAGAAGGGGTGGCATGAATCTAAGGTGGTCGTCAGATTCTGGATAGTATCAATAATCCTCGGGCTTTTAGCTCTTGCAACACTGAAATTACGTTAATGGAAGAAAAGAAACTTATATATCCAGGTCAGACTGTATGTGTCATGGGCCTTGGTGTCACCGGCCGGGCTGCTGTGAAATATTGCCTGGCACAAGGGGCACAGGTACGAGTTTCTGATGCCCGGGACAATGAAAGATTTTTAGCAGAAGAGGGTGAGTTTCTCGATGCAACCGGCGTTGCGTGGGAGGCAGGTGGGCATACCCTTGATTTTTGCAGTACGTGTAAGGTCTTGTTACCTAGTCCGGGGATTGACCTTCGAAAGGAAATTTTTGTCTCACTTGAAACAACAGGGGTACAGATAGCGGGTGAGCTTGCAGTTGTGGCAGGTGAGATAGAGGTCCCCATAGTTGCGGTGACCGGGACTAATGGTAAAACCACTGTAACGTCACTGATTGGTGAGGTTCTATCCTTATATGGGAGAAGGGTTTTTGTCGGTGGAAATATAGGGACACCTTTGTATGAGTATTGTCTCTCCCCTAAAGAGTATGATGTGGTGGTGGTGGAGGTTTCCAGTTTTCAATTGGAGAGCAGTGGCGATTTTGCAGCAGATGTTGCGGTACTCCTCAACATTAGTCCGGATCATCTGGATCGCCATGGAACCATCGAAAATTACGCAGAAGCTAAGGGCCGGATTTTTTCTAACATGGGAGAAAATAGCCTTGCTGTGGTGAACGGGGACGATCATTTGTGCCGAAGTATTTTACCCATCGCAGGTGCGCAAATATTAACCTTTGGCAGGGGGGATATGAACAATTTATGCATTACTGATACATCGTTCTTAACCCGCAAAGGTGAAAATGTCGCTGAAGAATTTGCCCATGGATTATGTAGAGACATAGGTTTTACAGGTTATAACCTTGCGGCTGCATATGCAGCACTCAAGGAAATGGGTCTCACTGGCCGCGAAATTGCTACGGGCTTTCGGCAGTTCAAGGGACTTCCACACAGGTTAGAGGTTGTTGCAAAGAAAAATGATGTCACTTTTATCAATGATTCCAAAGCCACAAATACAGGTGCTGTTGTCGGTGCCCTGCAGGAAATGCCCAAAGGGGTGATTCTCATCGCAGGAGGTCGGGGTAAGGGCGAGGATTATTCCGTACTTCGAAAAAGCGTTGAGGAAAAGGTTCATACGCTGGTGCTTATAGGCGAGGCGGCGACAAAGCTTAAAGAAAGTCTTGGTGACGTGACTAATTGTATACCAGCCTCAAGTATGGAGGATGCAGTTTCAAAGGCGTCTCAGGCTGCAAGACCAAAAGATACAGTGTTATTGTCTCCGGCGTGTGCAAGTTTTGATATGTTTACGAGTTATGGCAATAGAGGCGATGTTTTTAAAAAAATTGTACTGGATCTTTCAGATTAGATAGGTGAAGCGAGATGAGTGAAGGGTCAAAAAAGAAAAGAATTCGTCTCCTTCTTACAGGTGGTGGGACCGGTGGGCATCTGTTTCCGGCGGTGGCTACAGCGCAGGAGTTTCAAAATCAGTTTCCGGGCACTGAGGTTCTTTTTGTTGGCACTAAAAGAAAGGTAGATACTGGATCTCTAAAAAATTATGGATTTGCCAGCAAGACCATTGATTGTCACGGAGTAAAAGGGAAAAATCCGTATCAGCTTTTAAAGGCGATTGTGACTCTTCCACGTGCGTATATGCAGTCACTCAAGATAATACGAGAGTTTAAGCCGGATATCGTCTTTGGAGTTGGGGGCTATGTGACCGGTCCTGTTGTTTCAGCTGCTAAGTCCATGGGAATACCATCTATTATACATGAGCAGAACTCAGTTCCAGGGCTTGCCAATAGAAAATTAGGATCAATTGTCGATCGGATATGCTTGTCTTTGCCTGGAAGTGGTGAGCAATTCCCAGCTGTAAAAGTTGTTTATACCGGAAATCCGGTACGAACAGATATAAGAAAGCTGGCAGGTAAAAAAAAGAATAATGAGACTGAACTGAAAACCATACTGGTTTTAGGGGGAAGTCAAGGTGCGCAGGCTATAAATGAACTGCTGCCAAAAGTAATTGGAGAGCTGGGTGAAGACGTGACCAAAAAACTTCGCGTGATTCATCAGACCGGTGATAAAGATGTGGATGGTGTTCGACGTGCCTACGGAAAATATGATGTAGAGGTACAGGTAGAGCCCTTTTTTAAGGCAATGGATGCAGTGTATAAGGATGCTGATATGATAATTTCACGGGCTGGTGCCACCACCCTGGCTGAGGTCTCAGTTCTTGGAATACCCGCGATTCTAATACCCTATCCATATGCTGCTGATAACCACCAGGAAAAAAATGGTCAATACTATGTGAATGGTGGTGGGGCTATGCAGTTCACCCAGAAAAAACTTACAGCCGAACAACTAGGGCTGGTGGTGACAGAATTGTTAACAGATCCGGTAAAAAGAGAAAAAATGTCAGCTGCCATGAAGAAACTTTCATACCCTGACGCTGCAGAAAGAATAGTCAGCTGTTGTCTTGAGCGAATGAAGGGTGGCGAATAATGTATAGAAAAACAAAACATATCCATTTTGTAGGGATCGGTGGCATTGGTATGAGTGGTATCGCGGAGTTACTGCTTAACCTTGGCTATACTGTGTCTGGCTCGGATCTTAATTCATCCCCCATTACTGAAAAGTTACGATCTCTTGGGGGTAAAATACATAAGGGTCACGACGGAAAATGGATTGAAGGGGCTGAGGTCTTGGTGACATCTTCGGCGATCTCAAGCGACAACCCTGAAGTGGTTCAGGCGCGGGAGAATGCCGTTCCGGTCATTATGCGTGCTGAAATGCTGGCTGAACTCATGCGCCTTAAAAAATATGGTATTGCTATTGCTGGCAGCCATGGGAAGACATCCACCACATCTATGGTGAGTTGTATGCTTGCCTCTGCAGGACTGGATCCAACTGTCGTAATTGGTGGAAAGGTCGATGCTCTTGGAGGTAATGCAAAACTTGGTGATGGTGAGTTTTTGGTCGCTGAAGCTGATGAAAGTGACGGCTCTTTTTTGAAGCTTTCCCCTGTGGTGGAGGTGGTCACTAATATCGATCTAGAGCACCTGGATTATTATCGGGATTTAGATCATATTAAAGAGACATTCCTGGAGTTTATCGACAAGATACCTTTCTATGGTGCTGTAATCCTATGTCTCGATGATGCCAACATTGCAGATATACTGCCCAGGATTAAAAGGCGCACCTTGACGTATGGTTTAACTCCCCAGGCTGATATACATGCGGAAAATATCACCTGGAGTGCAGGCCGGGTTAACTGTGTGGTGAAAGATCAGGAAAAAGAATTGGGAACACTCTCTGTTACTCCCCCGGGCATTCACAATGTGTACAATGCTCTTGCTGCAGTATGTGTTGGTCTGGAACTAGAACTCACCTACCCGGAGATTAAGAAGGGCCTTGAAGATTTTGTTGGCGTTCAAAGAAGAATGCAGAAAAAAGGAGAGCTTAAGGGGATCAGTGTGGTTGATGATTATGGCCATCATCCCACAGAGATTCGAGCAACACTTGACGCAATTAAGCAGGCTTGGCCTGAAAAGAGACTGGTGGTTCTCTTTCAACCCCATAGATATTCAAGGACTCAGGCTCTTTTTAAGGAATTTCAGACCTGCTTTCATAGGGCTGATGTCCTTATCATGTGCGATATTTATGCAGCTTCGGAGCAGCCTATTGAGGGAGTGACCAGTGAAACGCTGTTGGCAGCCACCCGTCAACATGGTCAGCGTCATACCCATTATATAGCAGATGTGGCGAGTATGGCGGGTGAACTTGTCCCAATGCTGCAGGAAGATGATCTTGTTCTCACTTTAGGAGCTGGAAATATTGTAAGGGTTGGAGAGGAACTTCTTGATATTTTGGATGAAAATACGGAGAAGGCATGAATGAATAGCGACCTTCGGATGAGGCTTGAAAAAATGTGCTCTGGAGGGGTTGTTTTTGATTGTGGACTCGCCCGTTACAGTTCTTTTGCCATTGGAGGGCCGGCGGACGCTCTGGTTGTTGTTTCAAAATATCAGGAACTTACTTCACTTCTGCCGTTTTTAGACGCGGAGTCAGTAGCATGGAGGGTTATAGGTAAGGGAAGTAATCTGTTGATAGATGATGAAGGATTTCGGGGTGTTGTTATTATCTTGGGCGGAGAGTTCGCGGAAATTGCAACTGCTGACCATTGCGACAACTCAACAATTTCACTGCGCGTTGGCGCTGGTTGTAGTTTAACAAAACTTAATCACCATTGTTGCCGCAAAGGCTATAATGGCTTGGCATTTAGTTACGGTATTCCCGGCAGTGTTGGAGGGGCAGTTCTTATGAATGCCGGAGCCTGGGGGAAAGAATTGTCCTCAGTGCTTACGGAGGTCGGGGTGATCACAGCGTTAGGGTATGAGAAACTTACCGGTGATCAATTGGACTTTTCATACAGGTATTGGCCCTATTTTAGTACATTTGAAAGGCAGGCTGTTATTGTGGATGCTCTGTTTTCATTAACTGCGGGAGACAGTAAGCTCATTGAACATAGCATGAAAGAGCTTTTACAAAAGCGAAAGAACATCCAGCCGCACAATTACCCCAATGGAGGGTCGTGTTTCAAGAACCCAGCAGAGAAAAGTGCAGGTCAGCTCATTGAGGAATGCGGTCTTAAGGGTATGTCAATTGGAGGAGCTAAGGTGTCTGAAAAACATGCGAATTTTATAATTAATTATAAAAAAGCCACAGCCGCCGACGTATTAAGTCTTATGGAACGTGTGCAACGTGAGGTGTATGAGCGATTTGATGTGAATTTAGAACCAGAATTGCACCTTATGTAAAGAGATGAGTGATTTGATCTGGTAATCTGGTATTGTAGAATACTCGTTGAGCCATCCAACTAAAATGGATACTAACTTTAGAGCAGCCATGCGCCTTTATTCTCGGATAAAAAACATACTAAGTCTTTCAACAGACACTACTAAAAAGAGAAGCTATCAGTCAGGTGATATTTCTTTTGGAGGGGTTTCTACGAAAAACGAACAGTTTTCAACGTCGAAGTCAAGGTTGTCTTTTATTAAACGCTTTACAAGGCTGAGGCATCATACAGATCAAAATATTTATTCCCCCCAGGTGAAAAAATCTGGTGGTATGAAAATTGGTCGAAAAGTCTTGTGTCTTGGGGCCTTAGGTTTCTTCTGGATGCTTGGTGGTGATATTGTTAAGCAAAGATTAGAGGAGGTCGAGTTCTTTAAGGTGACGGAACTTTCCATCTCGGGAGAATCGGTCCTCTCAAAAGAAGAGTTACGAACTACGGCTGGAATTATAATTCACCAGTCCAGTTTGCTGGGGCTTGATATTGCAAATATTGAAGAAAAACTACAAGCTAATCCCTGGATAGCCAAGGCGACAGTAGAGCGTAACTGGCCTTCGGGGGTTGATATTGATATCGTTGAAAATATACCCCTTGCACTTCTACATATTAACACAGCAAATGGTACTGAACTGCGCTACATTGATAAACGAGGAAACTCATTTTTAACGTTGACCCCTGGTGGTAAAATTGATTTTCCAATAGTCACAGGACTCACAGAAATACAGGATGAGACCAAACGGGATGAGGCTTTGAGCGAAGTTCTTATTTTTTTAAATAAAGCCAGAAGAAATGATCCCCACCTTCCTGTTCAGTCTTTATCTGAGGTTCACGTTACTCAAGATGGGAATTTGGTTGTTTATCTTGTAGAATATCCGTTTCCAATTTTCTTTGGAAATGGTAACACTAAGCAGAAGTATGGTAGGCTTGTTGAAGTGCTTAAAGCATTGTATAAAAAAGAAAAAGGTAAAGATCTCATATCAGAAGTAGAATATATTCAGATGGATTATCTACAGGATAAAGTGCTTGTTGCACAAAGTGGCCAGGGTTGAAGAAAACGAATGGATGAGAAAAAGATAGATAGTGACGTAAATGATACTGAGATGCTGATAACCCAGCCTCCCCTTGAGGACCTCAAGGAGATTGGTGAGTTGGTTGTCGGACTTGACATAGGGACCACAAAAATCTGTTGTGTTGTTGGCGAAGTGGTCGACAGTGGTATAAAAATCATTGGTGTTGGAACTGTTCCCTCCCAGGGTCTTAAAAAAGGGATTGTGGTAAACATTGAAAGCACCGTTGCGTCAATTCGAGAGGCAGTGCACCTGGCAGAAGAAGATGCAGGCTATGACCTGCAGTCTGAATATGTCTATGTCGGGATCGCAGGGAATCACATTAAGGGTTTTAATAGCCCCGGTATTGTTGCTGTTAATAATCGTGAGATTAAACAAGCAGATATTAACGAAGTTATTGCTGCTGCACGAACCGTTAAGATATCAGAAAATCAGCGGATTATTCATGTAATGCCTCAGGAGTACATGGTGGATGATCACACCGGTATTCAGAATCCAGTGGGCATGACAGGAGTACGGCTTGTCACAAATGTGCATATTGTAACAGCTGATATTGCAGCAGTTCACAACCTTGTCACCTGTTGTAATAAGGCCGGATTAGAGGTTGCGGACCTTGTCCTTGAGTCCATTGCCTCTTCCCATGCGGTCCTTAGTAAGGATGAGATGGAGCTGGGTGTAGCACTTATTGATATCGGTGGAGGTACCACTGACCTTGCAGTATTTTGTGATGGAACCATACGTCACACCTGTGAAATTGGTTTGGGTGGGCACAATCTGACCAATGATCTTTCCGTAGGTCTCAGGACACCTCTTCAGGAAGCTGAACGACTAAAAGAAGATTATGGCGGTGCCATATCTTCTATCATTAAACCAAACTTGGTGGTTGACGTCCCGACTGTTGGTGACAGGGAGCCTCGTAAGGTGACTCAGAAGGTCCTGGTGGATATTCTTGAAGCCAGAGTTCTTGAGATACTCGAGATGATGAATAGTGAGCTGGTGGCTTCTGGACAAAAGAATAAAATTAATGGTGGGGTTGTTATTACCGGAGGTACTGCACTTCTCGCAAATCTTGTTGATCTTGCTGAACAAATATTTGATTTACCTGTTAGGATTGGGTACCCTACCGGTATTACAGGGAAGACTGCTGATTTACATTCGCCCAGATGTACCACGGCTGCAGGGCTTGTGCTGTTTGCCAGAACCAATAATGATGAAGGTGGCCGCCAGGAAACCACTGTTCTCAGTAGAGTAAAAGACTGGCTTAAAAAAATCATGTAAAGGTTTTTAGTATTGACCGGATTTTTCAGAATGCTGTATCTTAGCATTGAATACATTTGCACTTTATCACCACTAAAGTGGTTGTTTAATAGATGAGGGGGTTGTTATGCCGTTTAGAATACCGGAATCAGAAGGCGTTGCTGTAGTCAAAGTTTTCGGCGTTGGTGGTGGTGGTGGAAATGCCATCAACACAATGGTGGCCAATAGATTACAAGGTGTTGAATTTATCACCGCAAATACCGACAAACAGGCACTGAATCAGTCTCAGGCAGATATCTGTCTACAGATTGGACCTGGTATCACCAAGGGACTGGGCGCAGGTGCTGATCCGGAAACGGGTGGCATGGCAGCGATGGAGTCCGAAGAGGAGATTAAAGAGGCTCTTCAGGGCAGTGACATGGTTTTTGTTACCGCCGGTCTTGGTGGTGGTACTGGTACGGGAGCTGCTCCAGTTGTGGCTAAGGTCAGTAAGGAGCTTGGCGCCCTGACTGTTGCTGTCGTGACAAAGCCATTTAGTTTTGAAGGTAAGTTTCGCGCCAAAAATGCTGAAAAAGGGTGGGCCGAGCTGCACAAGTATGCTGATACAATTATCACTGTACCAAATGATCGCCTGCTTTCAATCATGCAGAAAAACAGCAAACTCTCAGATATGCTTTCAATGGCCGATAACGTACTGTTACAGGCTGTAAAAGGCATTACTGATCTTATTAATGTACCGGGGTTGATTAATGCGGATTTTGCCGATTTACGCACCGTAATGCAGGAAGTGGGCCCCGCTATTATGGGCTCAGGTGCAGCTGTTGGTGAAAGCAGAGCTACCGAGGCTGCCAGGAAGGCCATTGATAATCAACTTCTTGAGGATTTTGGTATTGATGGAGCAAGAGGCTTGCTCATTAATATCTCTGCCTCCGAAGAATCCTTTACCATGTCTGAGTTCATGGAGGCTTCTGCTCTTATTCAGGATAAGGTTGATGATGACGCCAAGGTTGTAATTGGTGCCCTTTATGATGATGCCCTCGGTGATGAACTCCATGTTACAGTGATTGCAACGGGTGTTGGTAATATGCTTGATGAACAGGGCACAATTAATCCTGTTGAAGATCATATGAGTAAACCAATAGCACAGCCATTAAAAGAAAAAGAGCCCGTTGTAAAAGGTGCTCCAGCCGCTCCCAATAATCATCCCCGCGTAGCCCGTTTACCAGGTTCTAAGTTTGACCCACTTGAAAATTTAGGGGCGTCAAACGTCCCCGAAGGTAAGGCTGCTAATTCAATTAATTGGAATGACGATTATCTGGAAACGCCAACCTATCTGCGTAAAAAGGCCAACTAGGGGTTGTTGTTTGAAATGGACTGAGTTTTAATATATAAACAATTCTCAGTCCCATTATCTGGGTACTGCTTCAGCAGTGCCCGATCTATGACCATAGTTCTTTTATGGTTCCGACTCCATAGTGGTTCTCCCATGGACTCTAATTTCTCAGCTGATGTTCATCATTTAGCCATTATCAAAGTAGTTTCATGTCGAAGAACTGTTTTGCTGGAGCAAGTGCTATGTTAAAGGAGTCATGGGATGGCAAGCAGCATCAGGCAGATCCCGGGTCAGGGCTTGGGTCTTTTAAACTTGTAAAGTATTTCTCCTTTTCCAGTCTCGGTGTTTTTCTTCTCTTTACTCTTATTCTCTCCTGGTTGATTTCAGATAACGCAAGAAAGGTAATGTTGGAACAGAATGAGGAGTATTCTCTTCTGCTCGCTGAAAATATTAATCAGCAGGTTTTTAGACGTTTTGTACTGCCTGCGGTGATACGTTATGGGGGTATCGCACTACGTAAACCTGAACAGTTTGAGCTACTTGATTCAGTTGTTAAAAGTGTGACCCAGGGGATGAAAATTGGTTCTGTTACCATCTACGATTCTTCAAGAAATATCATCTCATATTCAACTGATCAGGACTTGATTGGTAAAAAAGATCTTGGTGGTTTTGAGTATAGTATGGCCCTTGAGGGAGTTCCTAACTCCAGACTGGCATATAATGGTTCTGTTCTGAGTCTTTTACATATTACAGATAAGGTGAAGTGTAACCTCAGAACCTTCATCCCCTTTAAACAGGTGCGAAACGACGGAGAAGGTGAGTTGATAATGGGGGTGATAGAGATCGAGAAGGATCTTTCAAGAAACTACCTGCATATTATCAAATTTCAGGGTCGTATTATTGTTGTCTCCAGCATCGTCATGGGAATCTTGTTTCTGGTATTGCGCTCCATTGTCTCCCGGGCAGGTGAAAAGATTGAAAAGCGTGCCATAGAACGACAACGCCTGGAAGAAAAACTCAATCAGGCAGAAAGACTCGCCCACCTTGGCACCATGGTGGCAACAGTTAGTCACGAGATAAAAAGCCCCCTTGGTATTGTGCGTAGTACTGCTGAAATATTAGTAAAAAGAATTAAAAAAATTGCACCGGGCAATGAGCATTTAGCAAAAATTGTAGTTGATGAGACCGTGCGACTCAATAATATTGTGGTTGAATTCCTTGACTTTGCACGACCTCAGAAACCGCAACTGCAGTTGAAGGGGCTCAACGATATTGTGAGAAAGGTGTTGGATTTTATCTCACCTGAGTTAAAGAGAAAAAACATCGACCTTATTTCCGATCTCTCACCTCATTTGCCTCCTAATAATATTGATCCTGACCTGATGTACAGAGCATTGTTGAATATCCTGGTTAATGGGATGCAGGCCATGGAGGAGGGGGGAGAATTTCAGATCACCACCAGGAAAAACGAAGAAGGTGAAAATGAAATCTCTATCAGGGATACAGGCGATGGAATGTCGCTTGAGAAAAGCAAGAAGATCTTTGAACCATTTTTTACTGACAAAAATAAAGGAACTGGTCTTGGTTTGGCCATAACTCAAAATATAATTGTCAGTCATGGGGCCCGGTTGTCCGTTCAGAGCAGTGAGGGTGAAGGGACAACGTTTACTATCCGCTTTCCTGCTATGTCTTGAACTCTCCATTTTTCCATATTGATAACTAGCAATTCTCTGCTTAGGGACCTTATTCGTTTGATCTCAATAAGGGAAATTGGCTTGGCCTTTTCGGGGATTCAGGAATTGGTATAACACACATGCTCTGTGCACTGTCTGATCTTATACCTTCAGAGGGAATTTTTGCTAGAAGCAGGAACAGGTTTTGCTGTTATTTCTCCAATATGGCTTTCAGCAAGGTTCTTTTTTGATGACAGAGATCGCCTCAGATTAGATTATATTCGCACGCCTTAACCATAATGTTTCAATTCGCATAAAAATGGGCTTGAGGTTTAGTTATTATATTGTACATATGATTATAACAGTGTCGATGGATCGATACTGTTTTTTATAAATTATATTTAATTTCGTCGAGTTGAGGACACAGTTATGGGAAAGAAGATACTTATTATTGGAGGAGTTGCTGCGGGGCCAAAGGCTGCTTGTCGATTGAAGCGGGTGATGACCGACGCCGAGGTTACGATTGTTGATCAGGATAGCCTTATTTCGTATGGCGGTTGTGGAATTCCATATTATGTAGCGGGTGATGTTGCCGATGAAAAAGAGTTACGTTCAACAAGCTTCCATATGGTTCGTGATGAATACTTTTTTGAGAAAGCAAAAGGCGTAACAACCCTTACAAGCACAAGGGCTTTGACCATTAATCGAAGAGAAAAAACTGTTCTGGTTGAAAATCTTAAAACAGGTAAACAGTCAGAGCTTCAATATGATGAATTGATGCTCGCAACAGGGAGTACTCCAATACAGCTGCCCATTCCTGGAACTGATGCTCCTAACGTTTTTACTGTCAGTGATCTTCATAAGGCTATCACTATTAAAGATATGATAGCGAAAGGTAAGGTGAGTAGTGCGGTTGTGATTGGAGGAGGTGCCATAGGAATTGAGATGGCTGAGGCTTTCACCGACCTTTGGGGGGTTGAAACGTCCCTCGTTGAATATATGGATCAGGTACTGCCCCGTATAGTGGATAAACCCATTGCCCAAATAATGGAGAAGAACCTTCGAGAAAGCAATATTGATCTATTCCTTAATGAGGGTGCTGAAGAAATCATTGTAAAAGATGGTGTGGCTGTCGGTGTCAGAACGGCTAATAGAACCCTGAATGCAGATATTGTGGTCATTGCGGCTGGTATCCGTCCAAGGGGTGAGCTTGCAAAGGAAGCAGGTTTACAAACTTCTGACAGGGGTGCAATAACAGTCAACGAGCGGATGCAGACCTCTGATCCTCATATCTACGCGGCGGGTGATTGTGTAGAAATTCCCCATCTTGTAACTGGTAAGAAGTTTGTTGCACCTTTTGGCAGTATGGCCAACAGGGAGGGACGGGTTGCTGCCGATAATATGGCAGGTATTCCTTCGGTGTTTAAAGGCGGTGTGGGTAGTTTTATTGTTAAAGCATTTGATGTAGCTGTTGGGGCTGTAGGGCTCAGTTATGAAATGGCACTGGCAGAGGGCTTTGATGCAGCATGTTCTCTTTCAACACCTATTGACAGGGCACATTTTTATCCCGGTCATAATGTCATATGTCTTGAGCTTGTTTTTGATAAAAAAACAAGACGCGTGCTCGGTCTTCAAGGTTCAGGCCCTGTAAATGATAGTCTGTCTGTACGCCTAGATGCAGCAGCAGTTGCGATTAGTGCCGGTGCCACAATAGATGATTTTGGAACAATCGAAATGGCTTACTCCCCTCCCTTTTCACCGGCAATTGATCCAATTAATGCTGCAGCCTATATAGCAGACAATCTCTGTGATGGTAGGATGAGACAGATAGATATTGGTGATTTTAATGCAGCAATGCTGAGTCCTAAAACCAATAAAGAATGGATTGTGCTCGATGTGAGAAATAGTGCTGAGGTAGCACCCTTTGCTGAAAAATTTGGCACGGAGTTTTGGCAGTCCATGCCCTATGAGCAGGTACGCAGCTGTTACTCCGAACTACCTCAAGATAAAAAAATGATCATATTTTGTAATGCTGGATCACGGTCATTTGAGGTTCAGGTTATGCTTGATGCTGTCGGTATAACAGACACTCTGGTATTGCCTGGAGGCTTTAATCTTATTAAGAAAATGGGCTCCGAATGGTTACCTGAATAAGTCAGCTTTGATGTTGCCTGTATAGGCTTTCACCCATGAGCTGGTTGAGTGAAAAACCGTTTGTTTTTTACTACCTGTATTAGACAAGTGGTGAAGGCCTATGCTATGATAAGCAATTCTATTATAAAAGTTTTCACGTAGTTAATGATAATTACAAACATTGCTTGTGGGGTTGGTATGGCTGAGTTGAATGGGCAGCATATGATTGAAGAGATTCAGGATAATATAAAAACAGGTGACGCCCTAAAAGCCCAGCTGGTTTTGTCACATCTTGGGGGCATTGATCAGAAAACACGAACTAAGTTAGTTTACCTTTTGTCCCGGGCTGATGTTGATTTTGCAGTACCTCTTTTTATTTATATCTTGCAAAATCATCCGGATGTTGCCGATGACATGCCCATTATCCGGGAAACCCTTCTTTCTATCCTGCTTGCCTACCCTGAAAAGCTGATCGAGTTTCTGGGGTCTTCCAGAATCGACGATAAAACAGAGCTTATTCGATTGGTTGGCGAACTGAAACTTGAGGCTGCCACTCCTAAGCTCCTGGAGATAGTAGCCGAATGTGAAGACGAAGCTGAGATTCATACCATAATTGAGAGTCTTGGCCTTATTGGCGATCCTGAATCAATCAACACCCTGACAGACTATCTCTATGCAGCAAATAGAGAATTGATTATTGCAGCAATTCAGTCCTTGGGGCAGGTCAGCACACCCACTGCAATGCATCGTCTCGCTGAACGAATGGGAACCGATAATGAGATAGATTATATGATTCTATCTATCTTTGCTGAAGTCCAGGATCAGATATCCCTTGAAAAGCTCAACGATACAATCCGCTCCCACTATGCTCATATGCGAACGTTTGCTAAAGCAGAGCTGGTGAGGATTGGTCCTAAGGCGGTTCCTGTACTTATAGATAATCTTCTAAGAGATGATCCGGATTTCCTCATACACACCCTCAATGTCCTTGGGGACATAGGTGATGAGTCCGCAGTTGTACCCATTAGGAAGTTACTTGGAAACGAGCCAAAAAGTGCCAATGTTCGTTTTGCAGCATATGAGGCATTGGCCTTGTTGCCGCTTAAAAAGGGTGCCTATACTTTGACTGCAGGGCTAACTGACTGTGAGGATCATGTTTGTGTGGCCGCTGCTCGGGCAATTGATAAAAACTTTTCTTCAATCTTAGGTGCAGGTATTAAAAACTTGCTCAGAGGCCAGGAAAATGAGGCCAGGCATATTGCAAAGATCATTGTGAATGCTCAAGTTGATAATATCTTCTTATGTCTTGCCGATGATGAATTATTTGAAGAGTTAGCCCTCGTCTATCTGCCCCACACCCACAAGGATATTCGAAATCATTACTATCAGCTATTAAAACAGAATGGAAAAAATGATTTTGCCAGAAAGTTGACCGGTGAAGAGGAAGAAATAGTTCGTCCTAAGGTTGTTGCGGTGGATGATTCAAGGATGATTTTAAATATCTATAAGGCAACCCTCCATGAACTTGGCTATGACCCTGTCTTATTTGAGTTTCCTGCTTCAGCCATTGAGTGGCTGGCGACCGAAAAGCCTCTTATGGTGCTTACTGATTTGAATATGCCTGACATTACAGGTATTCAACTCACAGAAAAGATACGAGAACGCTACACCTCAAAATTATTGCCAGTGATCATGGTTACTACTCAGAATGAGAGCCAGGACAATGAAGCGGCCCTTGGGGCAGGGGTTAACTCTATCTTGAATAAGCCCTTTAATGCAAAGACCCTGGGTGATGCAATGGAGAAAGTGCTTACAAAAGTATCGAGTTAAAACTTCTCGAAGTAGTTACCCACGTCTGCAGGTTTGTGTGCGTCTGAACCGAGTTGAAGGGTCATGCCATGTTTTTTGGCAAGAGCAAGGATACTGCTGTTTGGGAAGGGTTCGTTGCGGATGGTGATACCTGAGGTGTTTATTTCAAGGGCCATCTTTTTCCCAGCGGCAACACCCAGCAGTGTGTCTATTTTCTGATAGTGTTCAGCTGTTAGTTCGTGAGCTGCGACCCAGCGAAAGGCGGCATCAAGGTGGCACAAAACAGTCCCATCCAGTTCTGTTATAGCCTCGAGAAGAATATCGAGGTACCTACTGAAGAGTTCGGGTGTGTACAATTGATTGGCTCTTGCCATACTCTCAGGTTTCTTGCTGAGAAGATTAAGGTGATCACGTTCTCCTTCAATCTGGAGAAAATGGCAGGAGATACCAATTTGATCCCAGGATCTCTTTTGCAACCTCTGCTGCAATCTTTTTTTACAATGAGGATTGTAGCCGCACTCAACACCTAGACCTATTTCAATTTTCCCCAGGTATTTTTCCTGCAGGCGTTTGCCTTCACTAAAGTAGTAATCGAAATCCTCCTCCGAGAGCCAGGAGGACTTAGGGGTAATAACACCTTCTTCCATGTGTTCTAAAAAGACTATGCGATGCAAACCCTTATTAAGGGCAGCAATGACATAGTCTTCCATTTCTCCAATGGCGTGGCCACACATTTTTGTGTGGACGTGGGAATCACAATGTGCCAGTTGGAGTTGATGAGAACCCATGGAGTGTTTTTACGAGAAGTAAGAGAAAGAGAAAAATCTCTTATGCATTTCCTTTAGGAAAGAAATGAAGGGTGCCATCTATATCAGAAGTGTCACAAAAATGACCACGTTCCAGTTCGAAATCAAGGTAATCTTCAATGCCGTCAATTTTCATGGAGAGGGCAGGACCATCGTGGAGATGGTAGACAACAGTATCAACATCCGTTAAGTCAACGGGACTACAAAATATTTTCATTCTAGGTGAAATCCTTACCGCTTTGGGTTACTTCATATTAGTACATTACTCCAGAAAAAATCTCATAAAGAACAAGAAAACTGGAGAACCTTTTAACATTGCGAACTTAAAATCACTTCTGTACGTATCCCGTTTATCGGGGTTAGTTTTAAAACGCATTCGAAGTTAAATGATATACGAAAAAATACCTAAAACTGCAAGAGATAAGGTGGGAGATGCTTGTCTTTGCTATCGGTACACTGTTTCTTCAATATTACAAAGCGATAACTGTTAATCCATCGGTTTGTCAAATGGCGAAATAGGTTTACACAATCCGCACAGCTGTTTATTATACTCGGCTCAAGTTTGAAACTACGCTCCTAATCCCGATGAACGGGATACGTGTCTTGGTGGTAAGACTAACTTACGATTTCAAATTAAATTCCTGAGTTTCTTGTTTTTTGACGGGCTTTCAGGAGTAAGGCACTAATATGGAGTCATATATAATTTTTCTTCAGGTGATGTGATGAGTAACGATAATAACAACGTAAAAGAGAAAATGCTCTTTGGTGATGAGAAAAATCCATCTTCAATTCAACCTAAAAAACTCACCCTTGATAGCCATATCAAGTTTCGCTGTCACCCTGGGGTGAGCTGTTTTACCGCATGCTGTGGTGGCATTAAGATTGTTCTTACTCCATATGATATCTTGCAGCTTACAAAAAGATTGGGGATTGCGGCCCACGAATTCCTTCATACCTACACCTTACCCACATATCTTGAAAAAACAGATATGCCTGGTGTTATGATTAAGCTTCGCGAAGATGACAATAAATGTCCTTTTGTAACCCCGGAAGGTTGTACTGTATATACTGACAGGCCTACAGCATGTAGATACTACCCTGTTGGAATGGCAGATTTTCATGAAGGTGGTAGCCGTGATGCCGATGGCAATGAGAATGTTGCTGAAGAAGAAAAATTCTTTTTCACAGTTCGCGAAGATCATTGTAAGGGGTTTGAGGAGGATAAGGAATGGACTGTACGTGAGTGGCGTAAAGACCAGGGTGTTGATGTTCGGGATGAGATGAATAAAGAGTGGCTTCGTCTTGTTATGCGACGTAAGTCTTATGGACTGCAAGCAACTCTTTCTGAGCAGGCCAAGCGTATGTTTTTTATGGCGTCAACTGATCTCGCTACCTTTCGACGATTTATCTTTGAGAGTTCTTTTCTCGACACGTATATCCTCGATGAGGAAACCATCCAGAAAATCAAAGAAGATGATGTGGAGTTGATGCTCTTTTCCTTTAAGTATTTAGCCGCAACCCTATTTGGTGCGCAGGCTCTTGATATCAAGGAAGAGAAAATTAAGGCAAAAGTTGCTGCTATGAAGGTTGAGCAGGATGCATCTGTGCTGAAGTCTGTCAAAGAGTATGAAGAGTTCAAAGCTCAGACTGAAAAAGATAAGAAAGAAACCGGTATTAAATAAGCGTTGTTGTAATTGATCTCCTCTTCGTTATGGTGAAGCATGAAGAGATAAGGTCAAATTACCCCCCCCCTCGTAATCTTATGGTTGCCTGGGGGACGATGTTTGTTGGTGTTTAAATCTTTATGTGAAGTAATGTGCTTTCTTGGTTGATCTGATTGCTGAGTGCTTTGGTAAAGTTCGAAACAAAAAGGGTGTGTGGAAAAATTTTCCACACACCCTTTTTTTTGAACAGCCAGTCAAACGACTTCCTCAGAAAGATATTCTGAGGAAGTCGCCTGGAAGGATTACTCTCCTTCTTCTACTTCTGGCTCGAGTGCTGCCGCAAGACTCTTGAGGAATTTCCATCCCTTAAGAACATCTTTCTGGGAATCAGCAAGGAGCTGATCTGCAGATTCAGGGTTAACACGCTTCAATGTTCTGTAGCGGTTTTCCCCAAGAGCGTACTCTTCAAAGCTGATGGTAGGCTCTTTCTTAGAGTCGATAACCAGTGGATTCTTACCGGCATCTTCGAGCTCTGGATTGTAGCGGTACAGCGGCCAGTGACCACATGCAACAGCTTTTTTCTGCTGCTCAAGACCAAGAGCCATGTTGATACCATGGTTGATACAATGTGAGTAAGCAATAATCAAAGAAGGTCCGTCGTATGCTTCCGCTTCAGCGATTGCTTTAATCGCCTGAGTAGGATTGGCACCAATACTGATCTGTGCAACATATACGTTACCATAAGTGGCGAAGATCATACCCATGTTCTTCTTAGGCATTTTCTTACCACCGGCAGCAAATTGTGCAGTTGCAGCACGAGGAGTGGACTTGGACATCTGACCACCAGTGTTGGAGTACACTTCTGTATCCATGACCAGTATGTTTACATTCTCGCCGGAAGCAAGAACGTGATCCACACCACCATATCCGATATCATATGCCCAGCCGTCACCACCAAAAGCCCATACAGACTTCTTAACGAGGTAGTCGCTGATTGGTACGAGACGAGCGGCAATTTTGCTGCTGCTCTTTTTAAGAATAACATTCATCTCAGCAACACGAGCGCGTTGAGCTTCGATGTCCATCTGGGTATCCTGGGTTGCGCCAGTGATAGAGTCAGCGAGATCCTGTGCGAGGATTCCCTCTTCTACACAGCTTGCGATAAGCTCTCTCGCTTGCTCGTCAAGTTTGTTGACGGTGGTTCTCATACCAGCTGCAAATTCTGCGTTATCTTCAAACAGTGAGTTTGCCCAGGTAGGTCCACGACCATCATCACGGGTACAATATGGAGTTGTTGGCAGGTTACCACCATAGATGGAAGAACAACCGGTAGCATTACCGACCATCATTCTGTCACCAAACAGCTGGGTGATCAACTTAACGTAAGGAGTCTCGCCACAACCGGCACACGCACCAGAGAACTCAAAAAGAGGACGCATTAACTGGCTGCCTTTGATAGATGCCAGGTTGATGGTTGCTGGATCAATCTCTGGGAGAGCCAGAAAGTAATCAACATTTTTAGCTTCCTGCTCTTTGATCTCGTCAGTGTTTTGAGCCATAACCAGTGCTTTGGTCTTAGCAGGACAAACACTTACACAGAGAGTACATCCACAACAGTCCTGGGTGAAGATCTGCAGAGAGAACTGCTGGCCTTTGAACTGCTTGCCAACTGCGTCTTTACTGAGGAATGCTTCAGGAGCATCTTTGACTTCAGGAACAATCTTAATACGACATGCAGCATGTGGACAAACGAGTGCACACTGACCACACTGGATACAGTTGTCGGGAACCCAGGTAGGAACTGAAACAGCAATGTTTCTCTTTTCATACTGAGTGGTCGCTGTAGGCCAGGTTCCATCTGCAGGCATCTGAGAAACTTTAAGCTTGTCGCCGTTTCCTTCGATGATCTTAGCGGTTACTTCTTTTACAAACTTAGTAGCGTGCTCAGGTACTACAGGTGGAATCTCTTTTCCATCTACAGAGGTTCCAAGAGCCACCTCTACGATATTTTTGATAGCACCGTCGACAGCGTCGTAGTTCATCTGTACGACCTTGTCACCCTTCTTACCGTAGGTCTTCTTGATGGCGTTTTTGATCGCATCAATAGCTTCCTGCTGGGTAAGAATTCCTGAGATCAGGAAGAAGGCGGTCTGCATGATCATATTAATACGTGCGCCAAGACCGAGTGCAAGGCCTAAGGAAACAGCATCAATGATATACAGTTTTGCATTCTTGTTGATCAGGTCCTGCTGAACCTTACCTGGGAGTTCTGCCCAAACATTATCCTTATCAAAGGAGGTGGTGAGCAGGAAGGTGCCGCCATCTTCGAGGTTCTTCAGCATATCTACTTGCTTGAGGAAAGTGAAGTTATGGCAGGCGATGAAGTTTGCCTTATCAATGAGGTAAGGAGCAACAACAGGATTTTTACCAAAGCGTAAGTGACTGGTGGTGATGGAACCTGATTTCTTTGAATCGTAAACAAAGTACCCTTGAGCAGAGTTCTCAGTTTCAGTACCAATGATCTTAATGGTGTTCTTGTTTGCACCAACAGTACCATCAGAACCGAGACCGTAGAACATTGCGCGGTAAACGTCAGAACCTTCGATGTTAAAAGAAGAGTCGTAGTCAAGGCTTGCAAAGGTTACGTCATCGTTTGGTCCAACACAGTACTTGGTCTTAGGAGCCATAGACACCATGTTGTCGAATACTGCTTTAACCATAGCAGGTGTGAATTCTGCAGAACCAAGACCGTAACGACCAGCAAGTACCACTGGTGGGTATACGGTTGGGTTTGCTTCGGCAGCTTCACCAATTGCTGTACGAACATCAAGATAGAGAGGATCGCCAGGAGCACCAGGCTCTTTGGTTCTATCAAGAACAGTAATGCGGGCAACAGTTTCAGGAAGTGCATTAACCATTGCTTTACAGTCAAATGGTCTGTAGAGACGAACCATTACCATTCCGACTTTCTCGCCTTGGGCTACAAGGTAGTCAACGGTTGCTGCAGCGGTCTCACAACCGGAACCCATCATAACAATAATGTTTTCAGCGTCAGGTGCACCATGGTAGTCAAACAGATTGTATTGACGACCAGTAAGTTTTGCGAATTTGTTCATGGTTTCCTGTACAATGCTAGGAACCGCATTGTAGTATTTATTCACAGTCTCACGACCGGTGAAATATACATCAGGATTTTGAGCAGTACCACGGATGGTAGGATGATCAGGAGAGAGGGATCTTGATCTGAACTCAACGATCTTATCTTCGTCAATCATTTCACGCATAACATCGTGACTTACTTCTTCAATCTTCTGGATTTCGTGGGATGTTCTGAAACCATCAAAGAAATGTACAAAAGGAATACGTGAAGCAAGAGTTGCCTGGGTAGCAATAAGTGACATATCCATTGCCTGCTGCACATTCTCTGCACAAAGCATGGCCCAACCGGTTTGACGGGCTGAGTAGATATCACTGTGATCACCAAAGATAGATAGACCCTGGCAAGCAATGGCACGAGCGGTAACATGGAAAACAGTCGGGGTGAGTTCACCGGCAATTTTGTACATGTTAGGGATCATGAGGAGCAGACCCTGGGAAGCGGTGAACGTTGTACAAAGAGCGCCTGTAGTAAGTGATCCGTGGATGGAACCGGCAACACCTGCTTCAGATTGCATCTGGTTAACTATGGGCACTGTTCCCCATATGTTTTTCTGCAAGGTAGCGGACTTGGTGTCAGCTTCAGCTGCAAGAGGGGTTGAGGGAGTAATAGGGTACAGTGTAATGACTTCACTAGTGGCATAGGCGACGTGTGTACACGCCTGGTTGCCGTCAATAGTTACCATCTTTCGCGACATGATGTGTTCTCCTTTGTTTTACTATTAGTTGTGCCTGTAAGGTGGCGAAAACTGCATAAATAGTATTAAATACCTTGAAGGGTCTGTTCTGTCGTGTGTCGAAACACCCGGTGATAATAGTCTACAATCCACCGAATTACAACATATACAGAGTATTTTAACGCAGGCAAGTATAGGATATTTACCCGGGTACTGCAATGGATGAGAATTGTTGATTGGTATTATAAGTAAAATAGAATAGTGGTTGATGGAAAGGTTAAAAAACACCATCATTTTGTGGTACGTGGTAGTCTCGATTATATGTGTTGAAAGGAATGTTTTATGCTGCGGATTCAGGATTCTCTTCTGAAAGAATTACTCCAATTTTGTTCTCTTGAAAATGATTGTGTCTTTCTCGACACATCCCTTCCTGATGATGAAAATAGGTTGTCATTACTGTTTGTTAAGCCTGTTGAACGACTAGTTTGCAGGGAGGGTGATGACCTTGAGGTGTATCTGGGACTATTGCAAAAGGCCCTGGACTCAGGACATCATCTGGCGGGTTGGGTTGGTTATGAATTTGGTTCAATGTTGGAGGGGCGGTATGTGCGGGATACCAGTTCATTTTCTGAACCACCTGTAATTCTCGCAGATTTTGGGGTTTTTTTAAAACCGTATAAGTTTAACCATCATACGGGTAAGAATAATTTTCCGTCTCATTTTCAAGGTGAATCCACAGCTAAAGATGAGAACTATACAATAAAGAATCTCAGCCCAAATATGGAGCAGGATGAGTTTGTGGAGGCCATTGAGGCTGTAAAGGCGCTTATCGAGGCTGGAGACACCTATCAGGTCAACTACACCATGAAACTGCTCTTTGATTTTGAAGGATCAGTGGAGGCACTGTATCAGTCCCTTAGAAGAAACCAGTCAGTGAGTTATGGGGCTTACATTAAGAATGGTGGTGAACATATCCTCTCATTTTCACCGGAACTTTTTTTTAGAAAGACTTCAGGAGAAATCACAGTTCGTCCTATGAAGGGGACCTCTGTTCGCGGTGACAACCTTGATGAAGAACAGCAGTATAAGGATACTCTCCATTATGACGGTAAAAATCGTGCAGAAAATGTAATGATTGTGGATCTCCTTCGAAATGATCTGTCAAGATTACTTTTTAACGAAAACGAAGCCACTGTTACAACAACTTCTCTGTTTGATGTGGAATCCTATGAATCTCTTTTACAGATGACTTCAACAGTTAAAGGTGTTTGCTCAAAAAACAGAATACAAAACATACCCTTATCCCGTCTTTTTCATTCACTGTTTCCCTGCGGTTCAATAACCGGTGCGCCAAAGATTCGTACCATGCAAATTATTGAAGAACTGGAAAAAGAGCCACGGGGCGTTTATACCGGAGCAATTGGCTATATTGCTCCCGGTGGTGATGCAGTATTTAATGTGCCAATCCGTACCATTCGTCTAGCTGGAAAAAAGGGCGAAATGGGTATAGGCGCGGGGATAACCCACGGTTCTGTACCTGCTGAGGAGTGGCATGAGTCTTTGTTGAAGGGGCGGTTCTTAACCCATTTACAACTCCCATTTCAACTTTTTGAGACAATGCTTTGGCAAAAAGAGAGTAGCTTTTATTTACTTGAGGAACATCTGGCACGTTTAGCAAGGGGCGCAGAGTATTTTAAATTTTCTTTTGACCCATTGCTTATAAGGCAACAGCTGGCAACACATGCGTCCTCTTTTACGGCAGAAGCTTTACGGGTTCGACTGGTACTTGAAAAAGATGGGCAGATATCAATAACGGCAACTGAGTGTGATCGTCCGCTTTTTATACGCTTACCTGCAGCAAAGGACCTTGGTGCCCGCCCAATTTCAGGGTCTGTACGTTGTGTGACAACAAGTACTGCGGACTTGGGCCCCTATATATATTATAAGAGTAGCCGCCGGGCAATGTACGATAGTGAATTTAAAAAAGTCCTTGAAAGGGGTGAGACCGATGCTCTCTTTTTTAACGACCAGAACGAGCTGACGGAAGGCTGTATAAGCAACGTAATAGTGCTAAAAGATGGATGCTACTTTACGCCGCCTGTTCAGTGTGGATTATTGCCGGGAGTTATGCGGGAGCAGTTGCTTTTACAAGGTGAGGATTCACCAATGGTTAAAGAAAAGGTACTTTTAAAAGAGGATATTGAAAATTGTGACGCCGTCTTTATCTGTAACTCAGTAAGAGGCGTCGTTCGTGTGAATGTTCTCACTTGAAAACTATTAGTGTATTAGTGCCTTGTCCTGTTCAGCAGTCACCTGGACGGGGGGCACGACAAGACCATGTTCCTTACCCAGTTCACGAATAATCGTCATAAAGGTTGAAGGAAGGGGGACTTCTCTTTCTTCAAGCAGGTATCCATATTGTTTTGCTTTTAACAGGATATCAGAACTGTCTTCACCTTCCTGGCTGTCACAAAGAGTCTGTATCCGCAAAGCGTCAGTAATGTGGCGGCAGAGGAATTGATTACTTTCTTTAATGCTGAGTAGCTCCTGTTCGATCACTCCCCAATGGTTTGTGCGAAATGCTGCAAACTTCTCTTCCGGGTTTGGGGTGCCAAAAATTTCGTTGGTAATAGATCCCGCCAGCATTGAACGTTCGGTAGACTCTAATTGTTGCTGGTTGTTGTCGATTGTTTTTCGTATCTCTTTGAAGACAATCATCTGTACCAGTCCAACTGCTTCACGGAGGGACTGAACAAGTTGTGAATTATTGTTTTGTGCAGGTTGCATGGCTCACATCACTCCTAAAGGATAATTTTAACAGCAGGGGATTGTTTCAAGCCCTCATAAATACTCAGTCGGACCTCCTCATTTGGAACAATGAGTTCAGCATTAAGACTATGGTATTTACCCTTTGAAGACATATGAGAATGGGTGATGGTGACATCAATCGGGGCACAGGTCTTTGTGATAACATCTTTTAGAAGAGTGCAGTCTTCTCCAATTACCTTGTAAACCCAAGAACATGGGTATTCAATTTCAGGACGTTCAGGGCCATCGCCAGGGGTGTTGTTCTTTATGAGTGTCATAGTGTAATAGTGTAATTGTGAAAAATAATCTAACCCGATTCACGGGATAAGTGGTTTGGAGGTAATGTGTTGTAGTAAAATCTTCACCAATTTCATTCATGGTACATAACAGGTAAGCGAAGACTTCGGGTAGGCGTACATCCGAGATACGTGAAGACAATGGGTGAATACATGAATTACTAACACCGATGAACGGGATACGTGCCTCGAAGGTCCCACTACGTTCACTATCTGGTGATATAACTAAACGTACGATTTTAAATTCAATTCCGGATTTTCTTGGAGTCTACGCCACCTGTTTTTTTAACAGAAGTTTAGGAGTAAGGCACTAAACGAAATAAGAGTATTTTAAGTCGATGCATCACTAATAATGAATGCGGAATAAAGAGTCAAGGTAAAGACGAATTGCATTGGTTCGTATAAAAACTGCATTGAACTCATGACTATCTGTAATAGTTTTTTGTAATCAGTGTATTGTAGTGGTACAATTTTCAGTATGATTGAGAGTTGCAGGTGAACTAACCACCGATAAACGGGATAAGTACATTGGAAGTAATTTTACGTTCGCAATGTTAAAAGGTTCTCCAGTTTTCTTGTTTTTATGAGAGTTTTTCTGGGGTAAGGTACTAATATCAATTTGATCAAGGGTAATGAGACGTTCCTGTAGAGTTTATCGGAGTTTGGATATTTAAGGTTTGGACCACATATTGACAAAGAGAGATTGATTTGGATCAAAAAGATAATCAAACAATACTGGCTCAACTTGAAGAAAGTGAAGCTCAGAAAAAGGCAATTGTAGATGGTTTTTCCAGCATTCTCATCCTGTTTGATACCAAGATGGTTGCCCAGTGGGTAAATGATGCGACCCATCAGGAATTTCCAAATGCAATTGGTAAGCACTGTCATGAAATTTTTTGTGTAGAAAATGAGCAGTGCAAAGTTTGTGCTTTCCAGCAATGTATTACAACGGGACGGATTGAGACGAGCACCCAGCGCATCGCTGTTGAGGGGGGCACAACAGATGATATTGTTTTTGATATAACCGCGTCTCCTGTCTATGATGCTAATCGTCAAGTCAGCGGAATCATAGTTATTGCTCAAAATGTGACGGAAAAATACACCCTTGAAAAACAGTTAAGACATACCCAGAAAATGGAGGCTATTGGAACGCTTGCCGGTGGAGTGGCCCACGATTTTAATAATGTACTCACTCCGATCATGGGCTATACAGAGATAATTCGCCTTAAACTTGAGCAGGATGGGTATTCCGGTAAGCGGGTATACACCTATCTAGAAGAAATTCTAAAGGCATCTAAACGCGCTAAGTCACTGGTAGAACAGGTTCTAACCTTCTCGAGAAGTAATGAGCAAAAGGCTGTGTATCAGTTCCTGCATCCGATAATTAAAGAAGTGATGAAGCTTATGCGGGTTACTCTACCCAGTACGCTTACCATACTGGAAGACGTTGATGAGACCTGTGGTCGTGTGCTCATTGATCCCGTTCAGATACACCAGGTGCTGATCAATCTGTGCACCAACGCTTCCCATGCAATGAACGGCAGACATGGAACCTTGACTGTCAGGCTTACATCAGCCCCTCAGTCAGCCGACGGTAAGGATTGGGTGGAACTGAGTGTAGGTGATAGTGGAAGCGGTATCGATGCTGAAGATCTTGAACGGATTTTTGAGCCCTATTTTTCCACCAAGGAAAAAACCCGGGGAACAGGGATGGGCCTTGCCATGGTGCATGGGATTATAAATGCCCAGGGGGGCCATATTGATGTTGAGAGTGAGGTTGGAAAGGGAACGACCTTTAGAATCCGTCTCCCTGTAGTTCAGGCAAGTCAATCAGCGGTGGTTGGAGATCTCACGGAACTAAAAGGAGGTTCAGGTAGAGTTATTCTGGTGGATGATGAGGAACAGGTTGTGCAGGTTACCGGAGAGATAATGAAAAATCTTGGTTACGGGGTTGTTGGAAAAACATCTCCCGAGGAGGCCCTGGAACTGTTTTCTGCTTCTCCTGATGAATTTGATCTCGTTCTCACCGACCTGACGATGCCCGGTTTAACCGGACTTGAGCTCAGTACTCGTATTAAATGTATCAGGGCGGATATCCCTATTGTACTTTTTACCGGCTATTCAGACCTCGTCTCAAAAGAGGATGCAAAGAAAGCCGGTATTGATGAGTATTGCATGAAACCTATTTCCATGCGCGATCTGTCAACTGTACTCTTGAAGTTTTTAGGGGAAGGTGTGTCAAACGATTAAGGTTCGTGACACGGACCTAAGGTTATCAATATTCTCGATAATTGTTCGAGCCGTTAATAAGACTTATCTGGTCATTTAATGTCCAGAAATCGTATATGTATCCAATCCCGAAAAGGCCAAAGGTGCAGAGGTAAATGAGTCCGGTAACCCATTTGCCCATATACATACGGTGTATTCCAAATGCGCCAAGAAATGTGAGAAGTATCCAACTGAGATTAAAGTCTATCTCTCCCTCATTGTAACGAATATCCGCATCACGATTCATGCCGGGGATCAAAAAGAGGTCTACGATCCAGCCGATGAAAAAAAGTCCAAAGGTGAAGAGGTATATTGTACCTGAGATCTGTCTTCCGTAATAAAATCTGTGTGCGCCCAGAAAACCAAAGATCCAGACGATATAGCCGACCATAAGAGAGTGGGTTGTTGATTGTTCTGTCTTCATATCAGTTATCCAATGTTGGTTTTATATTGTTGTATTCGTTCATATGCTCTTATGATTGTATTCTCACTCAGAATACCATTGTCAACAGCGAGAGCAACTGCATTATGAAGGGTTGTAAAAATTTCAGGGTCATGTTCTAGATTGTTGCCGATGATAATCAGATCAACGCCAGCATTAATTGCTTGTACACAGGCCTCAGCTAATCCATATTTATCAGTAATGGCCTTCATCTGCATATCATCAGAAATAATGACACCTTCAAAGTTCATCTCTTTCCGCAGAAGATTGCTTACGGTACGTTTCGATAGTGTTGCCGGATAATCCCTGTCAAAAGTCTGATTAAAGAGATGACCGACCATTATTGCATCTGCAAGACCGTTCTTTATGAGTTCTTTATATGGGGTTAATTCTTCTTCCTCCCATGTTGTGGTAATGTCGACAAATCCAAGATGTGAGTCCGCCTTAGAACTGCCGTGCCCGGGAAAGTGTTTGAGGCAGTGTCCGATACCAAGTTTTTTATGTTCTTCAATCCATGCCGATGAATGTTCATAGACAATACCCTTGTCGGCAGAAAAACTACGTTGGACTTTCCCTATAATGGGGTTTTCTCTATTTGTATTAAGATCAACGACTGGTGCCAGGTTAAGATTTATACCACAGCTCCTAAGCATTTCTGCGGTTTGTCTGGAGCTCACCCGGGTACGATTGACATCGACTGCTTTGCCTAACTCTTCTGCACTTGGCGTTTCTGAAAACCCATACTTTTGCCTGAACCTATTGACTTTTCCTCCCTCCTGATCAACCGCGATAAAAAGTTTTGAGGAACGTATACTCTGTAGCTGCGCTGTGAGAGTTGCGAGTTGTGCACAACCCGTAATATTATTTGTGTCAGCCTTCGTTGCAAGGTGGCGGTCAAAGAGAATAACCCCACCAAGATGTCGCTTCTTAATATCGAGATATATGGGATCTTCCTCAGTTATAGATGCGCCTTTGAAGCCGACGATAAATAACTGGCCAATCATTGAGTTGAGAGATGGGGTCGACATAGTGGATCTGGTAAGTTTTTGTTTAAGTTTATGATATTATAACACAAATATCTAAATTCGCTGGTTGTGTCAATATTATGACAAATTTGTGCCTGGATTAGCTCTCGTGTAAAATGCAATACCATAAATAGTGTCAAATAATTGATCTACTGATTGTATGTGTCTGTAAACATTGTGATATTAGATGTGTGATTGTAGCTTTGGTAAAGAGTGTTGTTGTGTGGCACGCATTGTGCTTAATAAAAATTATCAAAAAGTATTTAAGATATTTCACAGACAGACGATAAGTAAGATACCAGATAATACTTTATTTTTGCACATGAGCTTGGAAGGGAATTATGACAATTTCGACAAATAAATATCTATACACCGATTCTAAGATAAGCGAGCCTCAGTTAGCCGATGTGATGGCTGAGCTTGATAATCTGAAGAAGCAGTCGGAACGGCTTGATCTCGCAAACAAATTGCATGCGAGGATGGCGGGTGTTCTTAGTCTTACTGGTATGATAGAAACATACTCTGTATGGTTGATGCCCCTCGTTAATCATGAGCTTATTGGATATAACAACAACAGCAGGCAGAAAAGGCATCTCTTCTGTTCAGGGCATGGTCCCAATAGAAGACGAGCAATCGCTTTTGCTGAACAACTCATTAATGATACCACATCAGAACGCGGTTCTTTTGTCAAAAAAGATGGAAGGTATGCGTATAAATGGATTTTTGAGACGTCCGAAGATGAAGGACTCTTACTCATATTGAGAGAAGGTCACGAACTTCAGGATAAAGAGATTGAGCTTGTTAATAATTCACTTGAGATTTTAGCAGAATGTCTACAGCGTGGCCTTGAGTATGAAGATCTTTTTGAGAAGGCAAGTAATGACGCCTTAACAGGTCTTTCAAACAGGCGTGTCTTTGAAGAACGTATCCACGCAATGATGGATGGTGCTAATCGGTATAGCCATCCTCTTTCAATGATCTCCATGGATTTGGATAAATTCAAGGCAATTAATGACAATCTCGGGCATCAGGCTGGTGATCAAGTACTGGTGACTGTGGCTGATGTACTAAAAAAAGCGGTACGTTCCACCGATCTTCTTGTCAGAATGGGTGGTGATGAGTTTTTGATTGTTCTGGACCAGACTGATAAATTAAGTGCTAGAATTCTTGCAGAGCGACTGTGTGTTGCTATAGATTCACTTGAAATCTGGGCAAATGACACCACAAAACTTGGTGTATCTATAGGCCTTTCTGAGATGAACTATGGAGAAGGATTACAAAGCTGGATGGAAAGAACTGATGATATCCTCTATCACGCTAAATCTGAAGGTCGAGCAAGAGTTGAAGTGGATTGATGAGTTTGGAGTATATGAATAGTATGTAAAAAAGCCCCTTGGAAAAAGGGGCTTTTTTTTGGCCTAAAAAACGCTCTCTACACTGATCTAAAAATAGAATATGTAATCAAGGATCACAACAGTTATGGTTCCTCCAGCAATCGGAACCATGGTTCGTTTAACGAGGTCAAAGGGAGCCACCTCCGCAAGTCCAGCTACAGCGATAATTACTGCAGTAATAGGAGATGCCGTTCTGGCAAGAGAAGATGTCTCCTGCATGGGCAGTAGTAATTTGACAGGCGCAATGTTAAATTTTTCTGCGATATCTGGGACCAGTTCTCCAAAAGATAAAAAGGATGCATTGCCTGATCCCATGAGGATAGCTGAAACGCCAATAACACAGACTATAACAACCATCATAGCAGCGGGTGAAAAGCCGGATTCAGTTGCAGACTTTAGAATCAAATCTATAACTCCCACCTGTTTAAGGCCGTCGGCGAAAATACCAGCTGCAACCACTAGTGTAACAACTGATCCGAAAACATTTCCCATGCCGTCCATAAAAGCCTTAAAGCTCTGAAACGCATCTTTGACATTCTTTTTATGGATCATGTCCACGAATATACAGATAAATACACTGACCAAAATGGCTGTTACCAGGTGGATTGTGTAACCAACATTTGTCATCTTACTGAACACAATGACAAGTATTAGTGGAATCATATTCAATAAGGCGTAGTAGCCTGGTGCTTTGTTCATATCGGGATCTTCATCCTGAGTCTTGTCCGTTGTCACCTCTTCAGTGCCAGGTAGTGTACCTGCACGGCGGTCCATGAACTTTTGCCAGAAAAAATGTAGCACAGCCATTACCAGCATTGCCGGAATGACGACAGGTAACTGAAAACCGAACACATATTCTGTTACTTCAAGGCCTGATTGGCCTGCAGCATATATAACATTTGACTGGGTTGGCCCAAGTTCCAGGGCAGCAGTTGTCGCAATTGGAGCTGCAGCAGAGAGTCGACTCAGGCCCATTCCCCTAAAGACCGGGTACATGGTTGCCATGAGCAAGAGTCCGAGGCCTGTGGCGCTTGTGATAAACATATTGAGGAAAACACCTATCATATATCCAAGTGCAATAACGATATAGGGAGATTTTATTCTGGCCATGGGGGCCGTTGAAATACGGACCAGGGCATGGGAAGCACCCATATGGGACATGTAGGCAGCAAATCCACCCACCGCCATAATATTCATTCCAAGACCTGCAGCGTTAAAGCTGAATAAACCTCGAAATTTTTCAAAAAGATCAAAGAACCAAATTCCGGTGGGGTTAACCCCTCCTGCTGCGACGTCATTGATGATTGGGCTGTGTCCTGTAAGCCAGCCGGCAAGCAGTAATGCGAAACCCGCCATAATTAAAACAATTTGGGTGTACCAGCCTTTGACAATTCCGTAGATAACAAAGGCAATTACAGGCAGGGTCAATAGGATTTCTAACATTGTAATTAACTCCTTTATGTTTAAAAAATAGTGTAGTTGCCATTAAGCATAAGATTTTTCATGGTGTCATCTGCATACGACAGGGTGACAGAATCCACATGTATCCTTGGGGCCGTCTCAGGGATATAAATACGATCAATGTGCACAACGGCCTCAGGGCTTGAAAAATCCTTAACACCAATAGAGCCACCAAAGTGGTCCGACCTTCCAAATGCAATGTGAAGGCCTAATTTTTCATCGAGAAGGGTCACACCAGTAGGATGAAGCCCAAAATCCTTGAGTACACCAAAACCCAGCTCAGAAATATTAGCGTAAGCAGGCTCTGATAAAATCCGCTGAGCTTCCACAGTGGAGTGCGGACCTTCTGTAAGAACTTCAATAGCTTTATTTCGTTCAATACGATAGACAACTACTTCCTCTTCAAATTGAACGGGCAGGGTGCCTATAGATTCAGAGATATCTTCTAATTCGCCCTCATATGGAACGATATACGATTCTCCGGAGGGTAGGTTCCCAGCCATTCCCATTGTAGGAAATCTGCCTCCTGAAGCATGGCCCTGTCTATGACGGAGGTCAAAGTGGACTGTGTGCTTAACCTCGCTATCAACGGTAAATTGAACATCAAGGGATTTTGCCAGTGAAATTTCTTTGGTGATAAGGTCAACTCTGCGATTGACCTCCCTGTAATCGATACGCAGAGCCGGTATCATGTTTGGTGAAAATCCGGGCATCGTTGCTGCTCGAAAGGTGAGCTGTCTTGAAAGTAGCTTCAGAGGAGCAGTGGTGGAGAGTTGGGTTGGAGCAATAACGATATGAGTCTGAGTTAGGACCTCCTTGAAGTTGACTCTAGCTTTCATGGCCGCGAATCTTTCACCAGTTAATTCGGTCAGCCCACTGTCAATGAAAACGCCCCACTCTGGAAGGTTGGCATTGTTTGAGTGTACATTGGGATAGGCCAGGAGTCGCACACTTTCGAGACCCAGTGTGTCTTGTACCTTCTGGAGATCCCTGCACCACTCTTCAGCAAGTCCACGACGGATACGCCAGGCATCCGTGTCTGGAAGAATATCATCGGGTATGTCGACGATAAAGAGAAGGTGTCGGTCCTCATGAGTAAGAGAAAAGACAGAGTCCACCAGTTCTTTGAGCTCCTGAGCATTAAGCTTACCTTGCATAATTGCCTCTTTATAAGATTTTGTGAAGATATTGTGAAGATTTGTCATGAAAATGACATAGTTTTTATGGTTTAAATTCAGTTTGTTATGGTCACTTCATTGGTATTTCCCGGGGGTCTGTCATGTTTTCAGGCTTAAGCATTTCATCAAGGTCTTCCTTTGAAAGGATTCCTTTTTCCATAACAAGCTCATAGACGCTACCGCCTGTTTTAAGAGCTTCCTTGGCAATTAAGGCTGATTGTTCGTATCCAATGACTGGAACGAGGGCTGTGATAAGTCCTATGCTTTTTTCAACATAACCTCTGCAAACATCTCGGTTAGCCTCGATTCCTACGATGCAGCGGGACGCAAGGGTAACGCAGCCGTTTTTAAGGATCATCATGCCGTGGAGAAGGTCGTAGGCGATGATAGGCTCTGCCATACAGAGTTCAAGTTCGCTTGCCTCAGCTGCCATGGAAACTACGGCGTCATAACCCATGACCTGGTAGCATATCTGATTGACGAGCTCAGGAATTACCGGGTTAACTTTTCCAGGCATGATGGAAGAGCCGGGCTGCATGGCAGGGAGGTTGATTTCGTTAAGACCGCATCGGGGTCCAGAGGACATCCAGCGCAGATCATTACAGATCTTTGATATTTGAACCGCTGCTCTTTTAAGCGTCGCGGACATCTGGACAAAGGTTCCTGCATTTTGAGTTGCTTCAACAAGATTTTTTGCCCGACGTAATTTGAAACCACTCACTTCTGAAAGTTTTTCGGTCACCAGATTTGCATAGCCTGCAGGACTGTTAATTCCTGTGCCAATAGCTGTTGCTCCCATATTGATGTCATAGAACTCGTCCACTGTCTTTTCAAGTGCTCGAATAGCACTGCCAATCATTACCCCGTAGGCACTGAACTCCTGACCAAGTGTCATGGGAACGGCATCCTGGTTTTCAGTACGCCCCATTTTGAGAATATCTGAAAACTCATCAGCCTTTTTTGTAAGAGCATCCCTCAACTCCTCCATTGCCCGAATAAGGTTTCGATTTGACAATAGAACAGCAAGTTTGATGGCAGTGGGGTAGGCATCATTGGTGGATTGGGAGCAGTTCACATGATCGTTTGGATGAAGGTGCTCATATTCCCCTTTATTAAAGCCCAGCAACTCAAGACCACGGTTGGCGATAACCTCATTGGCGTTCATATTAGTGGAGGTTCCGGCTCCACCCTGAAACATATCTACGGTGAAATGATCGTGAAGTTTTCCACCCATGATTTCGTCGCAGGCCCTGCATATTGCATCATTTTTCTGATCATCAAGAACACCAAGTTCGTTGTTGGTAAGTGATGAAGCTTTTTTTACCATGGCTAAACCTTCAACGAGATGTTCAAAATTACTGACAAAGGCGCCGGATATCGCAAAGTTTTCCATGGCACGCTGGGTTTGGACACCGTAATACACATGGTCAGAAAGTTCGCGCTGTCCAAGGGAATCATGTTCGAGACGAAAGCCGCTTACAGTAATATTTGTATCAGTGCGAGTTCGGTGTAATTCTTTTGAAAGAACGCGTAATCGCCTATTAATACCGACTGCAATTCTGGAAACAATTCGGTAAAACAGGTCGGGATGACTCTCCCTATAGGCATCAATCTTTTCTGTTGAAATTTGCCAGATAGTCGCGCCATTTCGTGTGTAGCCACCATTACTATGGGAGTCGCCCTCAAGAAATGCACCTTCACTAATCAGAGCACCGGCAATCATTGAGCCTATATGTCTCGAAGATCCGTGTAGTCCCCGAACCAGTTCGACATCCCCTTCGAGGATAATACCAGCCCATGTGCGGGGCGTCGATTGATGGAAGAGCCATTCATTTGGTGTGTAAATACGTTGCTCACCTTCAGCAAAAAAGGCCACTAGATCATCAACACGTATACCTGAAGCCTTTGCTGCTTGTTTAAGAATACTTTGGTCAATTTTCATGGGTGATTCCTTTGTTGGTAGTAATTTTTAGATACATGTTTGGGCTAATATCTGTTCTGACCTCGATGAACGGGATAAGTGCCTCGAAGGTCTCACTACGTTCACTATCAGGTGATAAGGCTAAACGTACGATTTCAAGTTCAATTCCTGAGTTTCTCGGAGTCTACGCTACCCGGAGTCTACGCTACCTGTTTTTTGATCACAGGATTCCAGGAGTAAGGCATTAAGGCGATGCAGATTGTCGTTGTTTGTATGGACTGCTGTTGAACCAGTGCGTAGCTGGGTAGCGATATTGTTTTCTTGGGCGCATCTTTTTTCAGGATGAGGAAACGTTTTAGTATTGTAATAAACCAATTGAAGACTAAAGAGGCAAAATGATAATACCCTGTTATTGTGATGTATTTGCCTGTTTCATATGTCTTGCTACAGATACGATTATGTATAAAACCAAATAAACGGAGATATTGAAAGTACTACAAAAGGATTTTATTCATAGTAAATGATTTTGTTATTACAAAATGTGTGTCTTCTGATAAGTCGTTTTATTTTAGACTCTTGAGTATGTGGCTGAATATGTGTCGTTTGGTTTATTACTGTTCCTTTTCGGGCTGGTTATTTTTCAGAGGGTAATTATGTTCAGACTGAGGATGGTTGTCAGGTAGAGAGGAGAGTGGGGGGGAGAGTTTGTTGGGTAAAAAAAGAGAAGCTGACATTATGTCAGCTTCTCTGATGGTTCATTAACTATTCACAACTCTTAACTTGATTGTCTGTTGGGAACAAACTATGAAAAAATTAAGAAATAGTAATATGGATTGGGATAACATGAAGGCTGCTCTGTTGTTGCTCGGTACGACCAAGAGTCCATTCCCCGCAGGTCGCATCATCACCTATAAGTGCGTCTATCTCCCGTACAACCCCTTCAATATTAATGATAGGATGTCTGGAGAAAACTTGAGGTAAGCCCTGGGTCAGGTTGCAGGCCAGACAGCAGTTTGGCCTTTCGTGAAGGCGCAAGTCCATAGTAAGAGTGTTGTTGCTCACATCTCTATATTTAAGTTCTATATCATAGGAACCTTCAGATGCATCGCCAAACAGGGCATCAAAAAACTCATTACTTCTTTCTTTAGGAAAAATTTGGGCGAGAGCGTCATCGGTAAGTATTGTAGAAAAATTATCTGTTTTCATAGTCTCTCTTCAGGCAAAAGTGAAGTTGATACAACTGTATGAGCACTTTTACATTCATGTCTTGTTTTCATAAGTGAATGTAGTGAGGGTGCTTGTTTTAGCTATTTACTACAATTGTTGTACTGGTAGTTGTTATTTTAAATAAACAATCATATCTCAGCAATCTTGTAACACAACTATAGTATAAATCTACCAGTTCTTAAGCTGGACCAATATAAAGCAGGAATACCAATTTTGTCAACCAGCGTTGCCTCCATAAATCCCCTGTGTTAAAGTAGCCGCCATGATTACTGATGACCCTTTCAAACCAATGGCCCAAGGCTCCGGAATTATTAACTTACAAGACCTTAACGAACCTCAGTATGAGGCTGTTACTACAACGGAAGGTCCTGTACTTGTAATTGCAGGAGCTGGCAGTGGCAAAACCAGAACCCTTGTATATCGGGTAGCCCACCTTGTACAACAAGGCGTGGCTCCAGAGTCTATTCTCCTTCTTACCTTTACCAGAAAATCCAGCCAGGAGATGCTCTGGCGTGCAGGCCGGCTACTGAACGAAAATTGTAACCGAGTGCTTGGTGGAACTTTTCATGGTGTTGCCAATATGTTGCTCCGCCGTTATGGCGGAGAGATCGGCTTTGGTTCGTCTTTTACAATTATAGACAGATCAGATGCTGAAGGCATTGTCAATTTGCTCAAATCTTCCCTTGGTCTTGGTAAAAAGGATAAACGTTTTCCAACCAAACGGGCCATGATAAACATGATAAGTGGCTCTGTTAACAAGTCCATTGATATTGAGGATCTGGTGCATGAACAGTATGGGCATCTGCTCGATCATTTGGAAGATATACTGAAACTGCAGAAACACTATAAGGAATTTAAGTTTGACCATGGCCTCATGGATTATGATGATTTGTTGGTAAACTGGAAACGGCTTCTGCTGGAATCTCCTGAGGTGCAGCAAACTATTTCCCAGCGATTCTCCCACATTATGGTGGATGAGTACCAGGATACTAATCTTATTCAGGCGGATATCATTAGAGGTACCGCCCATACTCATGATAATGTCATGGTGGTAGGGGATGACTCTCAGTCTATTTACTCATTTAGAGGGGCTGATTTTTACAATATTATGCGTTTCCCCAAGGTCTTTAATGATACAAAAATCATTAAACTGGAAGAAAACTATCGCTCAACCCAGCCGATTCTTTCTCTGACTAATAATATTATTCAGAACGCAGCTGAAAAATACACAAAGACTCTTTTTACCAGTAAGGAAGGGGACTGGACACCAAAGGTCTTTGCCGGAAAAGACGAGAGAGATGAAGCCTCTTTTATAGTACGCACCATAAATAAGCTGGTTCGGCAGGGTACTGCACTGAGCGAAATTGCGGTTCTTTTTCGTTCAAGTTTTCACTCCTATAAAATTGAGCTAGAGTTGGGGCAGCACAGTCTGGTTTATGAGAAGAGGGGCGGCTTAAAACTCACTGAATCTGCCCATATGAAGGATATGATTGCCTTTATGCGGGTTCTTGTAAATCCCCAGGATACGCTTTCCTGGAACAGAATTTTGCTGCAGCTGGAAAAGGTTGGTCCTGCAACCGCACAGAAGATTTCAAACACCATTGCAGTTTCGGATAACCCTCTTGAGGCCCTGCAGAAATATCCCGCTGGAAAGGCGTGGCAATGGTCCTACGCCAAACTCGTTACACTGTTTGAGGATCTGCTCGGTGGCAATCAGAAACCTGCAGTCTTGTTTGAACTTGCCCTGCAGTATTATCAACCAATTTTTGAACGCCTCTACAGTGATGATTTTCCTAAACGCCAAAGGGATCTGGACCAGTTAAAGGGAATAATGGATGGCTATGAGGAGTTGCAGTCTTTTATAGATGACACCACTCTCGATCCACCTGAAGAGTCAAAGGCTGATGACAGCGGGACCGAGAAACTTATTCTTTCGACTATCCATTCATCGAAAGGATTAGAGTTTGATGCCGTCTTTGTAATCGGCCTTGCTGATGGCAGGTTTCCCCATGGCTCGGCAGGGTTTAGTGAGCAGTGGGAAGAAGAACGTCGCCTCCTATACGTTGCGGCCACCAGGGCGAGGAAATATTTATACCTGACCTATCCTCGGCAATTGATGACTCCGGACAGACAGTTTAAGCGGACGGGGATGTCACCTTTTTTAAGTGAATTAAGCGGAGGCCTGTTTCAGCGGGTTTCCGATAGTGATTCTGAAAGTGGAATGACCTATTACAACAGGTCTGAATCCTATAGCCCGCCAGTACAAAAGAAAAAGTCTAAGAAGCTTAATATGGCAGACTTTAGTGTAGGTGCTAAGGTATCCCATCCATTTTTTGGTACAGGTGTTGTTGCAAAGCTATCTAAAGGTCGTTCCCTGGATATTCATTTTGACAGACACGGCTTAAAGACGCTTCACCTCGACTACGCAAAGTTGACAATCCTGTAATCACCCGATGTAAAAAGAGGTTTCAAATATCTGAACTATTATGAGTGAGATAAAAATGACGTACGATGAAGTTGTTGCCCATCTCGACGCACTGCAAATGCATAAAATCAAGCTGGGGCTTGGCGCTATGCAGGACTTTCTTGCAAAAGTAGGGCGGCCCGAAAAAAGTCTCAAATGTGTTCATCTTGCAGGAACCAACGGAAAGGGCTCGGTTTGTGCTGCTGTTGCAAGTGCTCTTCATCTTTCCGGGTATAAGGTTGGAGTGTACACTTCTCCACATTTAAGCTCTGTGCGGGAGAGGTTCAGGATTGGTGACGACTATATCAGTGAGAAATCATTTGCTCAAATTGGCAGTCGTATTTGTGACGTCTTAGGTGAGGATCATATAACCTATTTTGAATTCACCACCGCTCTCGGCTTGCTCTGGTTTGCCGAATCTGATGTTGATCTGGTTCTGCTGGAAACAGGCATGGGCGGGCGCCTTGATGCAACCAATGTGGTTACGCCACTTCTCTCCGTTATCACAAGTGTGAGTATGGATCATGAGGCCTACTTAGGTGATACCTTATCCGCTATTGCGGGTGAAAAGGCAGGTATTATCAAAGCGAAGGTACCCGTTGTCTCTGCTGCTATTGATCCAGAAGTGGCACCAGTGATTCAGAAAGCCTGTAGCTCCCTTGAGGCACCACTCTATAGTTTTACCAAAGAGTTTGACTACGAT
The DNA here is from genome assembly GCF_054397165.1 of Desulforhopalus glucosivorans. Taxonomy (NCBI): domain Bacteria; kingdom Pseudomonadati; phylum Thermodesulfobacteriota; class Desulfobulbia; order Desulfobulbales; family Desulfocapsaceae; genus Desulforhopalus; species Desulforhopalus glucosivorans. The sequence continues at coordinate 2,732,435 of NZ_AP044854.1, read as the reverse complement.
GTCAATGAAGATGGCACATGGGTGTGGGTAGGGGGCGACGTTTTTACAGGTCAGCATATAGGTCCAATACTTTCAACCAGTCCAAGTCTTGTACAACAGGAGAATGAATCTTTGGCCATAGCGGTGCTTTTGCTTTTAGAAGATCATGGCATCTATGTTGATTTACCAGAGATAGTAGCGGGTATTGGCAAGGTCTCGTGGCCTGGTCGGATGGAATACTTCAAAAAAGAATACCAAGCAGAGAAAAGTGAAAACGATGCAGCAACAGCACCAAAGACACTGACATATCTCCTCGATGGGGCGCACAATGTTGCAGGTGTCAATAATTTGGCCAAGACCCTGGAAGAACGATTCTATGGTGCAAAGCTCATTGGGATCTGGGGCTCCATGGTGGATAAGGATTTAACGGCAACTCTCGATTGTATGCTGCCGCTGTTTTCCAAAGTGTTTATCACCCAGCCTGATTCAGAGCGTTCCGCCACTCCCGAACATATCCTGTCCCTGCTTACAGACGATCAAAAAGAGAGGGCCACAGGCTATGCTGATGTTGCAGAAGCACTCACCGCCGCACAGGAATTTGCTACTGAAGACGATGTGATAGTGGTTGGTGGTTCATTGTACCTGATTGGCGCTGTTCGGTATCTACTGTGTGGAGATCTTGTATAATGGGGCACGACTTCTTTGATTTTGATGCCCCCACTGATGGAGAGATTCGCGCTGAACGCGATAAGGCAAGGGCTTTACGCAAGACAAGATGGTGGCAGCAGAAAACATCATCAGGACTTTGCCACTATTGTCAAAAGAAAGTCGCCTATAAAAATATCACCATGGATCATCTTGTACCTCTTGCCAGGGGGGGCAGATCAACAAAGGACAACCTTGTCCCGAGTTGTAAAAAATGTAACAACCTTAAAAAAAGTATGATGCCTCTTGAGTGGGAAGAGTATCTGGGGAAAAATTTCAATACGTAGACCACTCAAGGAGAAAATGTATGAAAAGAGATCTACATTTTAAAGGTAATATACTTTGCTCTCTTGTTCTTTTACTTACCTCTCTGCTGTTTTACCCCAGTCTTGTGTATTCTGGTCTTGAGTCCTACACCTACAGTCTTACTCAGTCAACATCTGCCATAAAACTCTGGACAACTCTTCCGTCCGAAAAGGTGTTTAAGACTTCTGCACCGCCAACTGAAATTGGTTCAGAAGTCAAGGTGTATGCAGCCAAAAACGAGTTTGAGCCGCTTCAGGTTGTTGTTCGTCCTACGGAATCTGGTGCTGTTACGGTGGGTATAGATGATTTTGGTTCGGGTATCACAGCAGAGATTTTTCAGGTTAAGTATGTCGATATCGATACGGCGACAGACTACCTTGGTCAAACTGGCGATAATCCTGACCCATTGTGGCCCATTAGTAATGGGGGCACTGTAAGTGTTACAACAAATGAAAATACTGCATTCTGGTTTTCTCTTCATATTGCAAAAACAACACCTTCAGGTGATTATACAACCAATGTTTCCATAGGAGGGGTGGATATTCCCGTAATGCTTCATGTCTTTAATTTTGCGATACCAGAAAACCTGCATGTGAAGTCGCAAATGAATTTTGACTATAACACCATGTTAACAAAATATGGTGTTACGGGAACGGGCGATGATTACTGGATGTATGTTGATAAGATGAAGCAATTCTTTATTGATCATCGTATGACGCCTAAAAGTACGCTCTGGTCTGGTGGTTTAACAACGAACGGAGCCGAACCTTTTATAGATTATGACTGTGCTACAGGTAACTGGACAGATAATGACAGCATCTGGGGTTTTGAAGAAGCTGCTAGTCGTTATTTGGATGGCGTAGGACATATGGACGGACAATTTGGAGATTCATTTAATAGTGGTGTAGGTTATCCGTCGTCCATGATTGCGACATTTAAAAATAATGATTCTTCAGATGATCAGCGACCAACAACGTTTTGTGGATCTACCCTTTCTGCGTCAGACTGGTATCTCACAAACAATCCTGCTTCTCCCTATAATACAAAGTGGTTCAGTTATGTCAGTTCTATGGAGGATTATTTAGATGGTCTTGGTTATCTCGATAAGGCCTATTATTACATCGCCAACGAGCCCCAGGACCAGGCGGATTATGACGCAGTTGCCTGGTACTCCCAGGAGTTGAAAAAGGCTGCTCCACATCTAAAACTGATGGTTTCAGAGGAGCCAAAACCTGAGATTTATGCTCATCCGGACTACCCGGGAGCGAAAATCGATATCTGGATGGCACACTTAGGCATCCAGTTTGATCCGGAAACCGCTTTTGAAAGAATGTATGATCATGATGAAGAGACTTGGATCTATTTTCTTCATGGTACAATGTTGCCACGCTTTAATCCTCTCACAATTGATCACCAGGGTATTGAAGGAAAACTGTTGGGTTGGTTTTTATGGAAATATCGATTGCGCGGCTTTGGTTATTATGCTTTCAATAATTGGAGCGAAAATCCATGGACCCGGCCGTTAAACTCAGGTCAAAACGGCAATTTGTTTCTCATATATCCACCATCCGAGACGAATAGTAGTATCAGCTATGGTTCCAATAGCCACCGATTTGTTCCCTCCATTCGACTTGAACTGATGCGGGACGGCCTTGAGGATTATGAATATTTCCATCTTTTAAATACTAGTCAGCAACCCGAGCCATATGAATCTAACTCCGCTGATACGCAGGTGGATAAGGTGATTGGTTATACGGTTGCATATAGCAGAGATAGTGAATTCCTCTACAATTTACGGAGGGTAATTGGGCTGAAAGTGGGTGGAGAGATTAATTCCATTCCAGACCTGGAACCGGTATCGGAACATTCAAGGTCTGATGGGTCTCCAGGAAATTATTATATTAATTTTCAGGATCCAGTAGGGCAGCCAGAGGGAGATGTAACATATAATGGTCACACCTATATGAAAATTGGTGATGATCTCTATGACGCAGATGTGGGGTATGGTTGGATGAAAGACGCCGAAGTAGATGATGATGATTTCTATCCACACTGGGATCAATGGATAGATCCAGAGCCTAAAGAACTTCTGGGCAGCTCAGTTATTGATAGCTGGGGCCGGGAAGATGTCTTCGAGTTTGATTTACCCAATGGAACTTATAATGTAACAGCGTGTGCCGGCTCAAGAAGTAGTACAAGATATCAGAATATCGTCATTGAAGGCGTAAGCTTTATGGACAATGAAGTTACAAATAATAGTTGGATAACCCGTACCAAACAGATTGAGGTCAAAGATAAGAAACTGACCCTTATAATGGGTAAGTATAAGAAGATCGGTTATATCAACTACCTTGATATTGAGGCGACCTATGCAATGTCTGATGTTAATTGCAGTGGCACAACAGATGCCCTCGATGTAATCAAGCTGCTGAAAATCACAAGCGGGGATACTGCCAATTTCAGTAATTGTGCTGGATTGAATGGTGATCTCAATAGTGACCGCAAACTTGATATGAAAGATGTGTTGGGACTACTTCAACTTCTTAAAGAATAACAAACTATATCCCTGTAAGGTCTGGGCCTGTTCAGATAGGTAATAGCTTATGGCAGAATATCAGCTGGATTTGAAGAAGGCGTTTTAGGAGCGGTGTTTGTCCTAATATCCCCTTGCATTCAAACGACCATGCTGTATATTTGCGACAGTTTCAACATCACAAGTTTTTTTCATATTTGGGCGGGTAGCTCAGCTGGATAGAGTGTCGGCCTCCGAAGCCGAAGGTCGCGGGTTCGAATCCCGCCTCGCCCACCAGTTATATCAAGCATTTATTGGCTTTTTGATAGGTGCTGTTTTTGTGACCCCATTGTGACCCCTTCGTGAAGGCAGATGAGTTTTGGTATTGGCAATTAAGTTTGATCATTGACTGTGAGTCTTTCACGAGGGTGTTTTTTATTTCTGTATAACATTACAAAATGCAGGCTAGCCAGTTTTTGGTAAATCTCTTGTTAACTGAGCCTTTTGCAAAAATAGGATTTTCGTCCAAGATCAAGGTCTGTGAAAAATTTTACCACAGGCATATCGTTAATATTCCTATGATAAAATTTTGAACAAAACGAAGATATTGGGCGCAAAGACACTTTTGCAAGTGGCTCAACTATAAAAAAATTATTAAATGGATAAAAGTTTCAGCTGCCCAAGCTGTAAGAGAAATGCAGTAACAACGGTGTATGGGCTTATAAATATTTTAGCTCTATTATTTAGTAGTTCGTTGAAGTGCCGTAGCTGCAACACCAAACTGAAACTAATAAAGGGCACTAAAAGGCTTATAATTGTGTGTGCTTTAGTCGGGTGGTTATCCGGAATGCTGATTGCTTCAACATTCCAGGCGGTGAGTGGAGCGGTGCTATTTTTTTTGTTTATCTCAATTCCTGCACTATTGAATAGAAGATTTTTCGAAATATGCTAAACAGTACCTCTAGCTGACTGATGCTTTAGGAAATCAACAACATAAAAAATTAAAAGCAACACCAACAGCATTTAAAAACACAACAACATCTAAAACAGTATAAAAACAATAACATAAATACAAATAGATTTAGTTAACCAGTCGTTCGAGACGGACTCGCTGAAGCTCGCCGCTCAACTAAACGTTTTGCACCATTTCCCATAATTTCTTTGCAAGATACTACTTTTGACTACTCCAAGGTTGAGCCAAACTAACAATACTGACTTATAATCCGTATGTCATAGGTTAGAACCATATCGGGCGTACCATATAGACAAAGGGTTTGCGAGCAAAACAGCTTGCAAACCCTTTGTTGTTTCTTCTGTATGACATCATATTAGCTTCAGATTGTATTCTTGTGGGCCTCTCTAAATAAAGAGTTATGCTGGATCAGGAGGCACTACGAATATACCATTTCACATGGTTCATCTAGAGTCTGTTCTCAGGATCTGGTAATGTTGTTGCACCATTTCTCAGTTATGCTACAGCAAGTGAATTAAAAACGACTTATCGGTGATAATGCATTATTTTTCCCCTTAACTCCTTTCTTAAAATGTCATTACAGATCTGCGTTTTGCCGCTAGAATAGCCTAACTGATTCATCTTTTTACTAAAACTGGAAGCTTGTCCTCTTCCAGGATCAACAATTATCACATCGCAATGTATGTTCGAGTGCTGTTCTATAAAGTGTGATAACTCAGCTGAATGGCCTCTATCATATAAGAGATCACTTCCTATAATGAGATCAAATGTACCAAGGCTGGTATTTGTATCCCCCCAGGCAGTACGTATGAAAGGAATATCCGGGCCATTATTGAGTTTTGTGTTTTCTCGAAGAAATGCTTCTGCTTCCGGGTGGTAATCAGTGGATGTAATATCTGCTAAACGATGATTAAGAACAAGACTGGCGAGACCAATACCGCATCCTACTTCCAGAATACGAAGACCGTCTATCTCATAATTAATCATGAGATGTGCAAGCACTTCTGAAGAAGCCCAAACTATCCCAAACAGTGGCCAAATTGCAGATGATATTCCAAGACTTGATGCCCTTCCATCCGGGTCCGAATATTGTTGGTTATCCCGTAGAGTTCTGACATGAATATCAACACCCTCAATCTCAATAGTTTGATAACGAATTCGCAACGGAGGCATACAATACCTTATAGTTAATGGTTAGGAGTGAAAAACATGATGCCCTATCAACCGGACCGATTTTGTTTTTCAAGCCAATTGTCGAAAGAATTTCTTTGGTTGTCATATAAGATGTGCGCAAATGAAGGCTTATCGCAAAAATACAGGATATGCCGAATAACGGTATAGAGAGTAAGTGTATGTTTTCCATCAAGGAGTTCTTGGTATTCCTTTATTGTTTCAAGATTATCCCTGACCACTTGTTCAAAAAAGCCGTTGGTGATCTGCTTCATTTTGACTATTTCTTCAACCAGTGCATCTACCTTGTGCGAGGCTAGGCGGGTTCCTGGAAAATAGGTCTCAGATATTTTCGCGAAATGGAATGCATCCAAGACTTCATTTTCAGCATTGGTACTCTTTGACTCAGCCTTTATTATCTGTTCCAGTTTCTCAGTTTCCTCCTGAATACTGTAAAATTCTCTATCCGCTGTTTCAAAAAGTGCCGCAAGGCTGTTAATTCGTCTTTTCAACCCGTGGGGAATTGATTTTTTATATTTTATTTTATGATCTAAAACGGACCACGCATCCTGAATGATTGTGCGAATCTGTACCTCAAAGACTAAGTCTTTGTATCTGCTGTATTCAGGCATTGCTTCACGTGCCTCATCAAGCTTCATATCAAAATGCAGCCCTTTGTAGCCAAAGGTGTTTTCTGTCTGTTCAATGAGCTGCGATTTATCCGTAGAATCAATTAAACAGAGGTTGTCGCTAAGGATATCTCCGACTTCCTGAATGTTTTTCTCATACAGACAGACTATCCGAACGCCTATCAGATCAGTGATATAGTCCTTTATTTCATACGCTTCTTTTCCTTTCTCAAGTTTCGACTGGTACTTCCTGGAAAACTTTTTAATGCTTTCTTTACGGCTTTTCAGGCGTGAGGTGACAGTGGATCTCGATAACTCTGGAGAGGTTGCCAGAAGTGATTGTATGAGTGTTGAGAAGGATGACTCGGCGTTGCGTAGTAGTTCGATATTGTCATTGACGTAATCGATGAAGGTCTGTTTTTCTTTTTCAAAATTTGATGATGCCATTATGGTGTTGTTGTATTTTTACTCTGCTTGAGACAACTCCACAGTTGTTGTGAAGCCGTTTCAAATGATTTTTTCATCTCTGAATGTGTGAATTTATTAATTGTATCAGAGGATGTATTGTATGAATGTTGTGCTAAGAATCTCTGAGCTACTTTCTCGCAACTCTTGGTGCTGGAGTTAAAAAACTGTTTCTTCTGTAAAATGCATGTGACCATTCTTGAGATGAATCCTGATGAGAACGAGGCTCATATGGTCTGTTCCTAAATCTTTATAGAAGAGAAACATGTTGTCATTGTTTTCTATATTGCTTGATGATAGGGTGCCGCACATGAAATGATTAAAAGAGTGCCCCTGATACAAATCAGTGGTTTTCATTAACTCAAGATCATGGGTATGTCCGCAGAAGACAAACTCGATTTTATGCTGGTGAACAAAATCAATCAAAACGGCTGAATTTTTCAAAGGACATTCATCCGTCCCCAATATTGAATAGTGTGTCAGCAAAAGGGCCAGGTCATGGCTGGTCTGGTTGACCGCGTCTGATACAGCATTTAATACCTCTTTTTCTACAAATCCGTCATCACAGTATAGTTCGTTTGAGTCAATACCGATCAATAGAACCTTCATGCCATTTACTTGAACGAGTTGAACGAAATTTACATCAGTGAAATGATCATCCACGTTGGTGATGCTCTGATTGAGGAAGAGGTGTTTTTTACGGGTTGTACCAGATTCAATTATTCGAATTATTTCCCTGTCAGAGATATATTTACGGAAAAGCTCATGTGAGCGCATATTTCTCTTATCGTGATTGCCAAGGGTAGAAATGACGTGTTCACATTTAATAGCACTCAGAAACTTGCCCGCTTTTGCAAACTCATCTTCAAGTCCGTCGGTCGTGTTGTCACCGGTGTTGATTACGATATCTGCATCATAGGAGTTTATCTTTTTCAGAAGGACATCATCGTCCCCGAGCCAATGTCGAGGTCCAAAATGAAGATCCGAGATATGGAGAACATTCATATATATCCCATTGTCCGTTGCATTGAATTGTCAACCGATACCGAGAAAATGACTACGGACAACGGGTAAATTATACATGTTATCGGTCTGATATGTCTTAAGTGTGCTAGCTTTTAAGGATACTCATAGTTGGATCTTTTTTTGCCCTTTTGGCAGCCTTTTTTTCTTTTGGGGTCAGAGTTGCTTTTTTCTTTCCTTCTCTGTTACTTTTACGTTCTTTTGTCATTGTTTCGCTCCAAATAAGTGTGAATACTTCTGGTGCTGTGGGTACAACGCTATGCATTAACTCCTCATCAGGCTCTTTTAATTCCACGTTTACGAAGTGAGTGTTCAAGGTGCACAAGATGATTGTAATCTTCGCTGAGTAGAATGATCGAAAAACAGCCGTTTGATTCTATTGCATTGCAGTTGTATGGAAAAACGGAGTTGCGTTTGTTGCCATCAAAGAGCAGTGGTCCAAGTCTTTTGATGAGTTCTGAAAAAGTACAGGGGGTGATTGTAAGCTTGATAAATTTCCAGCATTCGGTGGAGAAGTGGATTTTTTCAAGTTGATCGAGAATTAGGCGAACAAATGTTGACCCATTAAAACGGGCATTATTTTCAACAGGGTAGATACCATCACCGGTAACTATATAATCTATGCCAAGCACACCTGTATAGCCGGATGCACACATCTTTTCGACGATTGTATGCGATGTCTCCATGATGTAATCAGAGACCCGTTTTGCTGGTAGCGGACAGTTCTGGGTGCCAATATGAACCAGACCATTTTCACAAATCTGATCGGCCAGGCCCTGATGATGAATAGTTCTGTTTCTATCAATTGCCCACTGATCATTAGGTGTTGATATTACGTCTAGAAAAGGTTCAATAATTACCCTCTTCTCACCACTGGACGCTATTTTGTCATACAGGTACGGGATGTCACCTCCGGTCGTTCTGTATAACGACATACCCGATTCGCCCAGGGTACCACGAACTATAACCTCGTCATGTTCTGATAGAATACTGAGGATGACGCGCCCCATATCACGACCATTGTCGCTATTATCTGGATCAATCTCAAAAGAGGTTCCCTCTACAACTGGTATCCCCAGATCTTTGCAGATTATTTTGAACTCAGACTTGTCGTTGTATTGTAATGTGGTTGCCTCTGCTGCGCCAAAAAGATCTGCACCTATAATTTTTGCGGCTTCCGCTTCCATCGTTCCTGAATACCATGGAACGTATACAGGATTTTTGCCTGTCTTTTCTATGCACTGTATTATCGGTTCAGGGTTCTTGATAATACATTCTGCTAAGGTAAATTCAGAGGAGAGCTGATTGTAGGTGACAACATTATCAGGCCCTAATCTCAAAGAACGAAGCCAGTTGAAATACTCACGGTTCTGATTGCCACGGAGGACAACCAGATCTGACCTGGATGCCGCCGGAAGAGCCCGGTCACAGCTTGATCGAATGGAGTTGTCTCGCCTGGGGAATTGCGAAAAATTATCCGTCCCAAATATGACCAGGTCATTATCACTATTCGAAATACATTCTCTTAACCGAGGCCTTGGTTTTCTCATTTTTATATTCATAATATTCACCACGTTAAACGGTTAGAGGGTATACCACTGCCAGGAAAATAATATCGACATCAGCACTGTAAAGCCTGTGAGGCCGTAGAACCATTTCCCAGTAAACTTAGGTGTTTTGATCGGTGCAACATTCAACACCGCCAAAACCATGAGAACGATATAGAGTACAACCGAGAATGCGTGCTGACTCATTAAAGGGCTAAACAAAAAGACGACAGCCAACAGGAGAACGTTATTGTCAAGAGCAAGGCCTAAGTAGGTCGACGTATCAACCAAACCAAAGACATTAAAATAACTGAGGCGAATGACTCCGGCAGCAAGTATGAAAAAACCACCTGGCAGGTACCAGGCACTGAAATTGCCATAACTAAGTAGGAACAGTGCCGGGCAGACACCAAAACTGACAATATCAATAAGTGAGTCAAGTTGTGCCCCAAACAGCCCCTGTTCTTCTGTACGGCCTTTCATCTTTCTGGCGATAATGCCATCACTCCAGTCAAAAAACACAGCCCAGATCATACTCATCACTGCTGCATGGAAGAGACCAAGAATAGAAAAATATATGGCCATTAGAGAACAGCAAAGGCCAACCAGTGAACAGATATTAGGAAGATCTCCAGCATAGGAAAGTATAGTTTTTTGCGATGTTTTCATACTTTACCTAAACACCTTCAAGAACAGTGCGTAATGCCTGCGTAAGTTCACGGTTTTCTTTCTTAGTCCGACTGGCAATACGGACATAACGATCTGAATCAGGCAATGTTTTACCCTCACAGTGTTTTATGTACATATTGTGTTCGGTGAACAGACTTTTGGTCACTTCAGGAGCCGAAGGACCACCATCTGGCAGACGGCAAAAGATATAGTTCGCATCGGGCTTATAAACTACCATTCCTGGAATATCTGAGAGAAGTGTATAAAATTCGTCTCGATCTTCCTGCACTTTCTTGCAGCTCGTTTTGAATTGCTCTACATACTGCGGCGCTCGTCGTAGAAACTCTTCAGCAAACCCATTTATATTCCAAATATGGAGTCCCTGTTGGATTTCTGCACGAAAATCCGCGTTAGCAGTTAAGAGATAACCTATGCGTATTCCGCAGATGCCATAGGCCTTGCTCATACTTTTAACAATCGCCAGATTCTGAAAATCTCCAATGTCATTTTCAAGGCTTTCACTCTCACCGTTTTCCGCAAAATCGATAAAGGACTCATCGACGATGAGCATACAGTTATGATCTGCCAGTTTTTTCAACAGTCGAACCAGTTCTGTCTTAGGCACCAGCAGGGAGGTCGGGTTATTGGGTGAAACAACTACAGCAATACGCGCTTCTCTGGCAATAGCCTCATCTGCAAATGCATCGATATCAAGCTCAAAGGACGGTGCCTGCAATGGAAATTCAATAACTTTGCCTTTAGGGGCGGCATTGACATATTCATTAAACGACGGGACCGGAACAATCATTTTTCGATTCATCCCGGCAATAATCTTAATAAATTCTGCCGCTCCATTGCCGACCACTATGTGATCAGGTGGCTGCTGAATCAACATACTTGTCAGGTTCGCAATCTCACTTTGACCGACAGGATAATTGAGAACCAGCTGATGGAGGTTTTCTGCACAATGGCAAAAAAAATCTTCAGGCGGAAAATAGAGATTATAGAGATAATTGTGATCTATAAAATCATCACGCCAATAGCCACCATGTTGATTGGAAATATTCTCGTAGCGCTCTGTAGCAGCCGTTGTTTTCTTTGACATAATTCTTAATGAACAACCTTTAGTGAAGAGATTGATGACACAGCACTTTCAAGAACAGGGGAATGGATCACCATACTGGACTCACTGATGCAAGGTGTTTTGTCTAGTGGCAGATCGAAGAGTTCACAAACGGTCTCCGCGGCTCTCAGATCATCTATTGTATCAATTTCATACCAGAGACTGGAGTCAAAAAATACGGGCGAGAAAGAGAGAGACCCTTCACTCACCATATCAGCAAAGACAGTTTCATAGTAACCATTCACTAAGTTGTTAGAGATATACAAGTCCAGTTTCTCACAAACTAACGCCCAGGTTGCTCTGGAAAGGGCGTATATGTTGACAGTCTTGAAATGGCTTGTATCAAGGTTGTTTATCCCACAATGGAAGGCGTCAACCTCATTTTCTCCGTTTACTGTCACAGTTGTTCCGTTCATCCAGGGCCGTATCTTAGCAACTGCTATACGATCAGGTATCAACATGCCTTCTAGCATTTGGGCATCAAAGACAAGATCACTTTCTATGAGCATGAACGGCTCATCAATGACTTTTCTGGCGAGCCATAACGAGTAGATATTATTGGTAGTTTTGTAAAGAGGACTGGTAATATACGATATTTCCATCCCACCTGCTCGCGTTCCTAGATATTCACGGACCGAATCTTCCTGATGACCGACAACAATGACCAGTCGCTTGAAATCATGCTCCTGAAGGGAGCGAACGAGTCTTTCCAGTATCGTAAATTGATTCACATGGACGAGACATTTAGGGGTCATATCTGTTAGGGGAGAGAGACGGCTACCGGTGCCTGCTGCAAGCAGCAAAGCCGTATGTACCCGTTCCCCGCCAAAATCAGCGTGGAGAGTTCTGTTTTGCATTGTATTCCTCCAGAATTATTGCCGAACCATAAGGTGCAGGAATTCAACACGGAGTTGTGCGAATGAGGTCGGCAAAAATATGATCTATATCTTTTCTTTTGTGCCGATTGGCTCAGGCGAGATAGCTGAAGGGCAGAAATCTGATAGTAGAACTACCACAAGATGTGAGGTAGAAAAGGACGTTGATTTATCAGAAAAACGAACGGCCATGTCACTAAATTGATTTTTTAGTATACTCTAACATTGTCGGCATGTCAATGTTTTCGGTCTGTTTCTCCGGTATGAGAAAGTTGAGCGAGGGGTAACTTGCCGATGACAAACGGTTGTGTGCAGGTATTAGCTTTTTCCATTTACTTCAAAAAAATGCTGTCTGACAACGTTCGAGACGTACTCTGATACTGGTAGAGAAATTTGCCCCTGCCGCAGAGCTTCAATTGTCCCCAGTTAGCATCACTAAGGCGTATGTGCTACAAGTTGCAGACAAATCTCAATATAACTGATCCACTACTGGACATTGCACGTGGCCTAGAAGAGACTGCCCTTGAAGACCAATTATTTATAGATCGTAATATCTATGCAAATGTTGATTTTTACCCAGGAATCGTTTTGAGATCGCTTGGTATTCCGAGCAACTAAAGAGAATATCCTCTGCATATTTTCATCATCTACTCCCATTCTATTGCTTGGTATTTTCCTCCTGGTTCAGAAAGCAAGGCACGGTTGGTACTTTTTCCAGTTGCATACTGATTATGTCTCATTTTCATTCCAACAGATTTTTTCCAGATTGTGTCTTTATCGTTTTTGGCTTAATAGTATCAATGCTGAACTTTCACCTAGCTCGATATACTCTCTTTATACTGCCAGCCTTGTGCCTTGTTGTACCATTTCAGTATTACTCATCAGATGAGTTTAATTTTGATGCAGATATGGGTTACCTTCACGCTGTAAAAACACAAGAAGAGGTGTCTCAGCACATAGAAAATAACTACCCACCATCAGCAACTATTATGGCCAACTTTCCTATAAATTATGGACTGCTAGACCATAGGGCTGGGTATGTAAAGAATAATTATGACAATGTGGTAGGTGATTGTAATCAAATACAAGTTGATGTACCTGATGTTTTAATTTTCTCCTATCCGGGGAGTTTGGAGTTTTGCCGGCCGGACAAACAAAAGCTCGTTTTACAAACCAAATATGTATCATCATTTTCCAAAGTCTTTGTTTACACTCCCCTATAACAGTGGTTACAGATCGTATCGAATTAAACAACTAATTTGCACACTTAATTTTCAATCGCAAAAGATTCATTTGTTATTAGCTTTAAAAATTATGTGAATACTGAGTATGGTTTCTGTCGCTTCTTGCTGGACAAGTCGTTATTGTAGTACCCGTTACGTTAGATCAAAATTAAGGTGAATTAGAAATGTATTTAGACCAGATAGTTCCGATGCTCCAACTCGCAATTGGCCCCGTAATAGTAATATCCGGGGCCGGATTAGTTTTATTGTCAATAACCAATCGTTTTGGTCGTGTCATCGATCGCTCCAGGAGTCTTGCTGAGTCAAAGCATGGGCTTTCCGATAGCAAAAAGAATAATATCGACAATCAGCTTGTTATTATGATGCGTAGAGCACGAATTCTCCGTGCAGCGATTGCCTTTGCTTCGTTGAGTCTGCTGCTTGCGGCTTTTCTCGTTATAGCCCTGTTTTTAGTTGAGATCGCTCAGGTGGAGGCAGCTTTATTTATTGTTGTTATATTTATCTGTTGCATGGGAGCATTGATTACTGGCCTCTTATTTTTTATTGCGGATGTGAATGTTTCGTTATCAGCCCTTAAGGTTGAAATAGGTGGGGAGCCCAGTAACTCTGCTGTACATAACAACTAAACAAGCGCATTCTCTCCCCCCACTGTAATGTCATTAAAATTAGATTTATAACAATGGTTTTACGCCTTTTTATGGAACGTTTAAGACTCTGGCTTGGAGTTTAAGTTGCTGATGTCAATTCAAAGTGATTGAATTGCTTGTTTTAATTGCAGGTTATTACTGGATTGCAAAGGGGCATGTCGATAACCTGTACCGATCTGTTATGCAGGAGAGGTATGTCTCTAACTCAGAGGTTCAAGCGTTGGAATAATCATACATGTGTCTGAGTATCTCTACCATCTGGGGAATGCAAATCAGACTCACCGGTGTACAGAGTTATTAAAAAACATGAAAAGTGTACACCGATGAGAGATGAGCTGTTTTTCAGTATATCAATTGTTTATCACTCTGATTCAAGGTTCACTTCCATAAAATTAAACCACATGCCGCTATTATTCGCGTGATCAATTTCGATCTGAACCACGTCAACGTGGCGATCTTCTATTTCAAGAAATTTGCTTAATATATCCTTGATTGGTCCCTCACTTTTATCTCTTGCATCTCTGTAAAAATCAGATGTTTCTTTTTCGAGTGTGAGTGCCTTGTTTAATACAGTTTTGATAGAACCTAACATTTGCTCTGGTATTTCGGCCTTCATCTTTTCAATGTTTTTGTTGATGAGCCCAAGCTCAGGAATTGCAGTTTGGAGGAGGCCCGAATCAATAGACTTATCAGACTTCAATTGTTCAAGGCTATACAGTAGAAAATCGACATGGGATTGCTCATCGTCTCCCAGCGATGTAAAGATAAGCTTACCACGTTCATCATCGATTGTTTGAGCTGCAGAGTAATAGAGATCACGGATCTTCTCTTCATATTTGAGCGCCGTTGTAAAAATAGTTATCGAATCCATAATGCTCCTTTTCTGTTGGGTTAAGAGTCATGTGTAAGTAAAATGATACTTCAGCAAATGTTTAATTCACTGTCCAGCATCAACACACAATACATCGTATAATTATAAATGTTAGTGTTGTACCGCTGTAATCTCATCGTAATAGTCTGGGCAACAGCTTGAGAAGGTAAGGTGCGGTGAACTCCTGCATTACTTCACTTATGTGAGAAAATATGTTGAAATAATTGTGAGGAAATGTCCGTGTACTGGCAAGATCGCCGTAATAACGATTTGAGTGAACCATATGCAGAGCATAGATAAGATTAGAGTAGTGAAAACGGTTGTGGGCTTGTTGCTTTCCGTCGGTCTATTTTTTTCATCCGGTATAAAAGTGCCCGGCCTGGATTCAACTGCAGAGTCTTATTTTAAAGATTCCATAGCAAAAGCTGGAGTGAGCTATGGCGTGTGCAGGATTATCAATGGTACTGTTTCCGTCATTCAACAGTCCAGTGTTCAACTGGAACCGGCGGGGATTGGCATGTCACTTGCCGTAGGGCAGATAGTTGATCCAATTAATGACATGGTGGAAAGGCTCTCGGATGTGTTGGTGTTGTCTATTACGTCATTGGGTGTGCAGGAAATCATGCATGAAATTGGTGTGGTTCTGGCTCCTTCTGTGATGGCGATTTTAGTCCTGTTGTTATCAGTGATACTTTGGTGCAAGGGTGAAAGATTCAACGCTATGTATAGGGTAGTAATGAATCTGATAATTATTGTTTTGATTGGCCGGTGCTGTCTTTCCGTATCTTCCCTTGCAAATGGATTCCTTCAGGAAAACTTTTTTGAGGATAGAATAATTGAGGCCAACGCAAAACTGTCCGATAGTACTGTTTCGCTGGATACCATTGAAGAAATAGAAATACCTGAGTACAGCGGGATGATAAAAACCATCGAAAGCAGTGCGAAGTATTTAAAAAATAAGACGATTGATTTCAAAAATGCAGTGGGGGTTGTTGTTGAAAATAAAGCTCTTATTATTGAGAATCTGCTCAAACTCACCTTTCTTTATCTCGGTGTCTTTTTTATTCAGGTCCTGTTTTTGCCCGTACTTATCTTTTGGTTGATGATGAAAACTGTGAATGCACTACTCTATCAAAGTTTGTGATGCCATGAACTTTCAATGAACTTTACTTTCATGAGAATCATGATAATTTGTGTCACTATGTCGTGAGTAAATAAAGAATTTTAGGGGGTTATATGAAACAATATTTAGACCTGGTTCAACGAGTTGTTGATCATGGTAAGTGGGTTGAGAATAAACGTACTGGCAAGCGTTGCCTGACTGTTATAAATGCAGACCTTGAATATGATGTGAGTGAGGGCGTTCTGCCGGTTTTAACGACAAAAAAAGTTTTTTGGAAGGCAGCCATTGCTGAGATGCTTGGCTATTTACGTGGCTATACGAGTGCGGCGGAGTTTCGCTCAATTGGTTGTAATACCTGGAATGCGAATGCCAATGACAATCCAGACTGGCTGGCGAATCCTTTTCGCAAAGGCGAAGATGATATGGGCCGATGCTATGGCGCTCAAGGGCGGGACTGGCGTAATCCTGAAAATGAACGGGTGGATCAGCTTTTAAATGTCTATAACGATCTACGTCAGGGTATTGATAATAGGTGTGAGATTATGACCTTTATGAACCCGGGAGAGCGGGACCGGGCCTGTCTGAACTCATGTATGCACACCCATACCTTTAGTTTGCTCGATGGAGAATTATATCTTACGTCATACCAGCGCTCTGATGATCTGCCCTTGGGCCACGGATTTAATCAGGTGCAGGTGGGCTGGTTATTGATGATTATGGCTCAGATAACAGGGCACAAAGCAGCTAAGGCGTTCCACAAAATTGTGAATGTGCATGTTTATGAAGACCAGCTCGAATTACTGCGAGACGTGCAGCTTAAAAGAGAACCGTACCCACAGCCTACGCTAAAGATTAACCCTAAGATTAAAAGCCTGGAAGATCTTGAAACATGGGTGACGGTAGATGATTTTGAGTTGGTGGACTACCAGCATCATCCCGGCATTAAATACGAGTTTGCCGTTTAGTAAGCTGAGTAATATGTGTATCTATTCGAAGTTTTTCCGGTGTTGGATGTCGTCCTGATGGATGAGAACCTTTGGGTGAAATAGGGTCAGAGTTCTTCTCTGGCCCTTTTACTGTTTGTGGTACTGGTTGCGTGCAAAAGTTTCTCGCACTCGGAGAGAGCCCAAGAATGCCAGAACCCCAAATATAATCATAAGCAGAAGACCATTTCTATAATCCTGCTCCATATAGATGCGAATACCGTTTACTGTTGTTCCGTCCCATGACAGATCTGCAAGATAACCAAAAACAGGCTGCATGAGGGCTGTGCCGATAAAACATCCCATATTTACGACACTCACAGCCATGCCGGATAGATTTGGATCCATAATTTCCTTTGCAGCTGCAAAGGTAAGGACAAAAACAGAGCCGATAAATCCGATGGCTCCAAAGAGTAACATTGTCTGATAACCAGCGGCCAAGGGGACAAAAGTAAGGACAACAAGTAGAGATAGGTAGCAGAAGGTACAGAGGATAAGTAACGGTTTTCTTCTACCAATTTTATCTGAAAACCAGCCAAAGAAGATCGCTCCGAATGCAAATGATAACAGCATGGTTGTCATATGATTTGCGGCAAATGAGCGGTCCAGGCCGTGGACATCTCTTAGATATGGGACTCCCCACAATCCCATAAACGAATATAGGCCTCCGATCATTCCAAATTGAATCCAGAATCCGGGCCATAGTTTCAGTGAGGTGATAACAGATAAAAGATTGTGGGTCCAGTGAGTGTCTGACTTTTGGCTGGAATCTTCCTTATATTGGTTTGGTGAATTAAAGCCCATGTCTTCAGGTTGGTTTCTCACAATAAGAAATCCAAGGACAGCAAGGATGAGTGAGATGCAGCCTATACCAATAAAGACAACCCTCCATTCATAGTAAGTAAGTAAAATGGAAAGAGGGCCTGCTGCGAGTACTGATCCAAGATTGCCTATTAAAAGGGTGAGGCCGCTCATAACTCCAAAAACTCTTTCATGGAACCAGACGGCATTGTTTTTCATGATTGAAATAAAAACAACAGAAACCCCAAGACCTACAAGAAATCTACCGACACATGCTATTTCAAAGGTGGGAGCAAGACCAAAAAGTATAGAACCAAGTCCTGCCACTAGATTGCCTGAAACCACTGATGTGCGGGTGCCGAGGGTATCAGCAATAACACCGGAGGGGAGTTGCATCATCGCATAAACAAAAAAATAAATGGCAGAAAGAGTTCCAAGCTTGGTACCGGTGATCTGAAAAGAACTCATCAGATATTCTGAAACCACACCCGGAGCCATCCTGTGAAAATAGACGAGTACGTAGGTAAGTATCAGAATAGAAAATATGGACCATTTGGTAACTTCATATGACTTTTGGGTTTTGGCTGAAGAAATCGTATTGCTCATGAAGTGTGCCTGGGTTGAAGTGGATGATCCAGTGATCAAATGATCTAATATGGAGTAAAGACAAGGAAAATACTTTTCCTCTTCAGCTTTGTCAACACTGGGCGCAAGAGCAAAAGGTATCTTGTTTTTAAGTTAAATATGGTCTCGTAATTGCTATGTAGAGCATGGAATATATAGTTGCGATTATTTTTTGTGACTGTATCTCCTTAATACCTCGTTATTTAAAAACGATATGATGCGGTAGTGAGATAAATTAGCTTTGTAGGTTGAAGAGAAAATTGCACATATGAAAGTGAAAATATTACACTTTTAGTTATGGTTTTTTACTGATTGTTTACTGGATAAAATGAGTAAGGTGAATTATGATGAGCAGAAGAATTTTGTTAGATTTCATGAAACATATATAATAATTAATTTTAACATTGGAGGAAAAATTTTGAACAGAATAATTATGTCTGTCATCACAGTTGCTCTGCTGGTACTGGGACTTGGTACTGCAAACGCTTCTACCAGATTGATGGAGATAGGACGGAGCCCATTTCATCAGCCACCACTGACCACTGTGGATACATTGCAGGCAATGGTGGTAGATCAGGATCAGGATGTAAAAAAAGGATTTGAAAAAGCTGGAAACCCTGAGTTGTATGAGCCATTTGTCGCTCAGTTGCCAAGTGCTGAAATTGAGAAGGTTGATTTTCAGAAAGGTAGCTGGTTTGAGTGGATGTTTTTTAAGAAAAAAGGAAAAGGTGCTGTTCGGGTTGCTAAAGACGTTACCTGGGTAAATGAGAAACCTTTTCAAGGTTTTAAGTTTGATATTGACCATGAAGGACAGAGATACACCTTTGGTGTTCCTCTTGGTTGCGGTAACATCGCTTTGATGGGCGTTCAGCCTGTACCTGTTGTGGTACCACCTCCTGTGGCTGTAGTACCACCACCTCCGGTTGCTGTTGAAGAAGAGCCTGTAGTTGCGGCACCAGTTGTCGCTGCAAGTCCATTTCGATTTATCGTAGATGCCGGGTACTATCGCCAGTTTGACCCGGCTCACTATCTCTTTGGCCGTGTGGGTCTGGAGTATGTGATTAATGAGCAGTTTTCAGTTCTTGGTCTTGTTGGTGGAGCTCCTAAGATAGAAGGGTATGACGGTGCCTCTGCATTTACTGCCGATCTGTTAGGTGAGTACTCTTTTGGTTCAAGATATTATGTTGATCTTGGTGTTGGTGGCTGGATCACTGATGGTGACGATAGTTCTGACGATCCTAATTTTGATCCAAGGGCCGAAGACAGTCAATTTGAAGCAATAGCAGGCTTTGGCGCAAGAGTTTATGGCGAGCCGGAAGATGTGAATGCTTCTCTTTTTGTTGAAATTCGTTCCGCATTTGACGAACTGGGACAACTGTATGATTATGGCCGTTTTGGTGTTGGTGTTCGAGTTAGATTCTAACCCCGATAAGCGGGATAAGAGCCTCGAAGGTCTCACTGCGTTCACTTATCTGGAAGTAATTTTAAGTTCTTAATATTAAAAGGTTCTCCAGTTTTCTTGGAGTATACGCCACCTGTTTTTTATAACAGGCTTTCAGAAGAAAGGTACTAAATCGACATTGACAGGCTAGTTGTAAGTAAAGCGGTTCGTTCCTCAGTTTTGTAGGGACGAGCCGCTTATTTGTTTGTACTCTGGATGAGAATGTTTCAAGGCGTTAATTATAAAGGGGAGGTTACACATTGTCACTTTTAACCATTGATCGAGAACGCTGTAAACAGGACGAATTATGCGTTATGGTCTGTCCTGCACGAATAATCCAAATGGATGAAAATAATTATCCAGTCCTCATGGATGATGCAGATGAACGATGTATTAACTGCGGGCATTGTGTCGCTATTTGTCCTGCTGGCTGCATTGATCACCGGGAGATGCGTGCGACGGATTGTCTCCCCCTCAGAAAAGAACTAAGCGTTTCCAGCGAGCAGAACGAGCAGCTCTTTAAGGGTAGACGTTCAATTAGACAATATAAGAAACGCCAGGTAGAGAGAGCGGATGTTGAAGCTCTTTTGGATCTTGCACGTTATTCCCCATCAGGGCACAATAGTGGAGGTGTTAACTGGTTGGTGATTGCGGATAGTGATGAGCTGCAAAAGCTGAAAGAAGCTGTTGCAGGCTGGATGGAGTATATGCTGACCAATATGAAAGAGTTTGCACTCTCACTTCATCTGGATGTAACCCTTGAGAGCTGGAAAAAAGGAGAGGATGTAATTTTACGTGATGCCCCCATGGTTATTGTCGCCTATGCAGAAAAAGAGAGCAGAATGGCACCGGCCTCCTGTACCATTGCTCTTAGTCATTTAGAGCTTGCTGCAAGTGCAAGGGGGCTGGGAGCATGTTGGGCCGGTTATTTTAATGCTGCGGCCAACGCGTATCCTCCCATGCAAGATCTTCTTAATTTGCCTGACGGACATTCATCCTACGGAGCGATGATGCTTGGATATCCTCAATTATCATATGCAAGGATTCCCAAGCGTAAAGATGCAAATATAGAATGGCGCTTATAGAATGGTGCATATAGTAATAAGTTCGAGACCACTACCTGATGTGGTCTCGTTAAGTTATATTGGTCTGGTCAGCAGGGTTAAAGGTATAATTAATAGGTCTTGCTGCTTCAGAAAACGTACGTATTTATACGTTTGTCTATAACAGTCATATCCCTCATCCTGTTTTTTCCTGTATTATCAAGGCTTCCCAGATGGAACATGTAATTGATGTAAATATTTCGTCTCTGAGTAATATTTTTATTGAAAAATTTACTTTTTATTGAACTCCTTGTAACTGTGTGTGTATTGTAAAAAACCACTATATGTTGTAGTTTGCTCTTGTTGACTACATAAATATGGTGTATAAAGTCTTCGTGGCTACAGTGAGTTTTATCGTGAAAGGTCCCTGTCTGAGGGCGGTTTCACGTCTGCCATTTCCGTTGAAATACAATCCTTGATTAAATATTACGAAGAAGAGGTTTTCCATGACACCTGATATGACGAAACAGGTTTTGACGGCTACCGCCGAAACAGTTCTGGCCAGAAGATATTATTTGAAAGACGCGGCGGGTGAAACCTGTGAAACATGGGAAACTTTGTCTAGACGTGTAGCAGATGCTGTTGCAAAAGTAGATGAGGACCGCGAGAACTACGAGCAGCTTCGTGAAGAGTTCTTCAATATGATTTACAGACTGGACTTTCTGCCTAATTCCCCATGTTTGATGAATGCCGGTACAGATCTTGGACAGCTTTCTGCCTGTTTTGTTCTTCCCGTTGAAGATTCAATGGATGGTATTTTTACCGCAATCCGTAATGGCGCTCTTGTACATAAGACTGGTGGTGGTACCGGGTATTCTTTTTCCAGGCTTCGTTCACAGAATGCCTCTGTTCGTTCCACCCAGGGTGTGGCTTCTGGTCCGCTATCCTTTGCTGCGGTTTTTGATGCAGCAACTGAAACCATCAAGCAGGGCGGAAAGCGACGCGGTGCTAATATGGGTGTGCTACGTATCGATCACCCGGATATTATGGAATTTATCACAGCCAAAGAAGATCAGGATAAGTTTAACAACTTCAATTTCAGTGTTGGAGTAACCGATATCTTTATGCTGGCTGTGGAAAATGATACTGATTATGACCTCATTGAGCCAAGCAGCGGTGCTGTTGTTCGGTCTCTGAATGCTCGTATGGTTTTTGAAAAAATAGTTGATCTTGCCTGGCATAATGGAGAACCTGGAGTACTCTTTATTGATGCGGCTAATAAAGATAATATGACTCCACAGCTTGGGGATTTTGAGGCAACAAATCCATGTGGTGAGCAATGGCTTCTCCCATATGAAAGTTGCAATCTTGGTTCTGTTAACCTTGCAAATTATGTTGTAGATGGAGAGATTGATTATGACCGTTTGAAGCAAACAGTACGCTATGCCACGATTTTTCTCGATAATGTTATTGACTGTAACCGTTTCCCTATTCCTGAAATTAAGGAGATGACCCTTAAAACCAGAAAAATTGGAATGGGTATTATGGGCCTTCACGACATGCTCATTCAGCTTGAGATTCCCTATGGAAGTGATAAGGGACGCGAGGTCTCAGCTGCTGTGATGGCTTTTATTCGTAAGTCCTCTGAAGAGTGTTCCATTGAAATGGCTGAGTTGAAAGGGCCGTTTCCAGCGTATGATCCTGCTATAAACACCTATAAACCCAGGAGGAATGCTGCACTTACCTCGATCCAGCCTACGGGAACTGTCTCGATGATTGCAGATTGTGGCTCCGGTTGTGAACCATACTTTTCCATTGTTATGATTAAACATGTGATGGATGGTGATCGGCTCATCATGGTCAATAAACTCTTTGAAAAAGTTGCAAGAGAAGAGGGCTTCTACTCCGATGAGTTGATGAGTAAGGTAGCGGATAGTGGTACCGTTATCGGCCATGATGAGATTCCTGAGAAATGGCAGGAAATTTTCCGTACCGCCCAGGATATTGCTTCGGAAGATCATATAAAGATGCAGGGTCTACTCCAGCAGAATGGTGTTGATAGTTCTATTTCAAAAACCATTAACCTGCCCAATGATGCAACCCGAGAAGAGGTAAAGCTTTCCTATATCAGCGGTTATAAACTTGGTTGTAAGGGGCTCACAGTGTATCGTGATGGTTCACGGGATCATCAGGTTCTTAACACCAAGGAAATGTCTGAAAAAGATCAGACAGCAGTTGTTTCTGCAGCGGGACCGGTGAAGCGTAACCTGCCTGATACCCTTGATGCCAAACGTTATAAGGTGAAGGATCAGCAACAGAAGTCGGTATATATCATCGTCTGTTTTGATGAGAATGAAAAACCCATGGAAGTTTTTGCCAAATTCCCGTTTGATAATCGTGTCGACTTAAAAGATAAATCTACCATGTGGACGACTACCTGTCGCCTGGTGTCCCTTGCACTGCGCTTTAATGTCCCCATGGATGAGATTATTAAACAGCTTGACAGGTCAAGTGGGCATATGCTAGATCTTCCGGCTCAATTAAGTAAGCTTTTCAAGTCATTTATGGCAGGTACTCAGCAGGGTTTTTCTTCTTCATGCCCCGAGTGTGCTGGAGCATTGCGGTTTGAAGAAGGTTGTGAAACTTGTCACGAGTGCGGTTACAGTAAATGTTCGTAATATTGAATTAAATATGTTCAGAGGTACTATTCATGGCAAAAATCGGCAGAAATGAAAAATGTCCTTGTCGCAGTGGCAAAAAATTCAAACACTGTTGCGCACTAAAGGAGAGGGAGCAGATCAAAGCACTCACCCCTGAACAGGCGATGAAGGTCACTTTGATGGATGCGGTCAAGCAGATTCAAGATGATGCTGTTAATAAAAAAGCCATGAGTCGGGAACTTGGGGTCTTTTTCTTCTTTTCAACAGTGGAAGGAGATGCCTGGGTTATGGAGATGACTGACTGTGACTGTGTACAGGTAGCTGAAGCCGGCACGGCCCTTGAGCCGCCAATTGATGAGAACAGTGAAACCATTGAGATTAACTGGAGCCATATTTTTAAGGTCGTGAATAAGCAGATAGAGCTTACTGCTTATAAAGATAAGGCTGTTACAGTTCTCCCTAGTGGTCCAAGCAAGGAGTTGAATGCGGCGATTAAAAGAATCCGTAAAAAATTTACTCCCGAAGAGTTGGAAAAGGTCCATGTTACCTCGGTAGAAGATCCTGCATAAAAATGTGTAAATCGTCGTATAGTTTGTATAGATTGGTTCCCATGGTCGTGGTCATGGGAACCATTTTTTTTCTTTCCCATCAAAGGGGAGATGAAATTACCCTTCCTGATTTCAGTAACAGTGATCTTGTGGCACATATGCTCGCATACGGAGTGTTGGCCGCGACTATTCTTTACGCATGGGAAAAGAGTTATAGGACCTTATATCCAGTTAAGGTCATACTCCTTACCGTCATCACCTGTCTGATCTATGGTATATCAGATGAATTTCATCAGTCTTTTATTCCCGGGCGCTATGTGAGTGTTCTGGATGTTGTGGCTGATACCGTTGGTCCTTTGCTGGTTTGTAGTGTTTGGTGGTTTGTATCTAAGAAGTTGTTAATTTACAAAATCTTACCCAGGTCATAGCCAAAATAACTACAGAGATTTCTGTGGTTATTTTTCTATCTCCTTATCATTTCATGGAAATTAGTTTGTGTTTTTTTCATGAGTAAGCTTGCATTCTCGCTGAAGCAATCATATAATTCGTTTGAAGGAATGATTATCAGATAACAATTCAGGAGGATGTTATGATTGGGGAATCTGGTGGAATTGGTGCCTTTGTATATCAGGAACAGGTAAGCAGGGCCACCCAAATCCAGCGTGATCAGAGCGCAAACAATGAAACTGAAGAAAATAGTAGTAGGCAGGCTCCTGCAGATGTGGCCACATTTTCCACAGCGGCCTTAGAACTATCAAGAACTGCGGTAACTGCTGTTGAACAAAGCCCGGAAGTTGAAGTGGATCAACAATCTCAGGAAGTGAGCACACCAGTAGCTGGTGACGAGGGAAGTGCACCTCCGGGTCAATATCTTGATGTAGCAGCGTAGACGGTTTTATAGAGTTAAGACTGTATTACAATATGAGTGGTCGTTGACGCCTGTCAACGACCACTTTTTTTGTTATCTGTTCTGTAGTATTTTTGCCATATCCTTTGCAAAATAGGTGATGATAATATCTGCACCAGCTCTCTTGATAGAAAGGAGGGTCTCTTCCATTACCCTATCACCATCAATCCACCCCTTTTCAGCAGCGGCTTTGATCATGGCGTATTCACCACTCACGTGGTAGGCCGCAATGGGAAGGTCAAATTCATCCCGTAATCTGGAGATAATATCCAGATAGGCAACAGCAGGTTTTACCATGAGGATATCTGCTCCCTCATCCACATCAAGGGTTGCTTCTCTAAGCGCTTCACGACTATTGGCCGGATCCATCTGGTAGCTTCTTCTGTCACCAAATTGCGGAGCACAGTCAGCAGCATCGCGAAATGGACCGTAGAATGCTGAAGCATATTTTACTGAATAGCTCATGATTGGAATGGAGTCGAAATTGTTTTCATCTAGAACTGCTCTGATCTCTGCTACCCTGCCATCCATCATGTCAGAAGGGGCGACCATATCCGCTCCGGCTTCAGCGTGGGATAATGCGGTTTTGGCGAGGATCTCAAGGGTGGCATCGTTGTCAACTGTTTCGTTGATAAGACAACCGCAGTGACCATGGTCTGTGTATTCGCAGAGACAGACATCGGTGATGACAAGCATCTCAGGCACCTTTCTCTTGATCTCTTTGATTGCCGTCTGGATGATACCGTTTTTAGCGTGCGCCCCGGAGCCAACGCCATCTTTTGTTTCAGGAAGACCAAAAAGAATGACTGAGTTTACGCCAAGGGCAAGACAATCTCCGGCCTCTTTTTCAAGTTGATCTACAGTTATTCTGAAGACACCTGGCATTGAGCTGATCTCTTCACGCTTGTTTTTTCCTGGCATTACAAAGAGCGGATAGACAAATTGTGCTGCTGAAAGTTCTGTTTCGCGAACGAGTGCGCGAAATGCATTGTTTTTCCGTAAACGTCTTGGTCTGTATTCTGGGAAAACCATTTGATCTCCTATGGTTGTGTAGTTTTAAATATACTGCTATTGAAGTATTTCAAAAGATTTGAGTTTTTTATGCAGGTGACTTCTTTCAAGCCCTACCTGTTCTGCTGTTCTTGAAATGTTGTTATCATTTGCTGCAAGTTTTTGCTGTAGATATTCCTTTTCAAACATTTTTTTTGCTGTTTTATAGTCAGCTTCCAGAAAAGGACTAAGAGATCGCATATTATCAGTGTCCATTGCTAGAGTCCCATTAGGATTCAAAAAGAGTCGAATGTGATCACCTCTGATTGTCTTTTCCTGGCACATAATAACCATTCTTTCAATAAAGTTTCTGAGTTCTCGAACATTTCCTGGCCAATGGTGCTCCATGAGAGCCTTGTAGGCATCTTCAGAAAATATCTTTTCCTGGAGACCTTTGTTGTTAAGGTTATTCAATAGTGCTGAAACAAGTAAGGGAATATCCTCAAGTCGATCTCTTAGTTGAGGAACCATAATTGGTACAACGTTAAGTCGCCAGTACAGATCAGCTCTGAAATTACCTGCTTCTATTTCTTCTTCCAGGTTTTTATTGGTGGCGGCAAGAACGCGGACGTTTACCTTGATTGTTGTATTACCACCAACTCGTTCAAATTTTTGTTCCTGTAGAATACGTAGAATTTTTGCCTGGGTAGTAAGACTCATGTCTCCTATCTCATCAAGAAAAAGTATACCACCATCAGCTTGATCAAATTTACCTCGCTTACTGGTATGGGCTCCGGTGAATGAGCCTTTCTCATGGCCAAAAAGTTCAGATTCTATCAGCTCTTCAGGAATAGCTGCGCAGTTGACTTCGATCATTGGGTGGTCTGCGGTACGTGAAGACCTATGGATAGATTGAGCAACAAGTTCTTTGCCTGTGCCGTGGTCCCCCCGGATAAGGACCCAGGCATCGGTTGGAGCTACCATCTCTATCTGTTTTTTTAGAGCAATGATAACAGGAGTTTCACCTGTTAAAATTGATTGTGGTCTTACTCCCTGTTTGAGAATCCTGTTTTCCTGTTCAAGGTGGGCAAAGCGTAAACCGTTGGTGATCGAGAGAATGACCTTGTCATAGGAAAGCGGTTTTTCTATAAAATCAAAGGCTCCCTTGCGGGTTGCCTGGACAGCGGTTTCTATATTGCCGTGCCCGGAAATCATGATTACAGGGATGTTGTGATTGGCTGTAATCTGTTCAAGTGCAGTAAGGCCATCCATATTGTTGCCGAGCCAGATATCAAGAAGAATGAGATCAATGTGACTTTCATCGATGATACGAAGACCTTTTTCGGCCGAAACTGCAGTGACAGGTGTAAACCCCTCATCTTCAAGGATGCCTGAAAGAGACTCAAGAATACGTACTTCATCATCTATTATTAATATGCGTTTGTTCATATGGTGTACTCAAATATGCAATAACTTCTGGGTCCGGCTGAATAGCGTGCTCCGATAAATACGATGTGAAAATAGGTAGTTTACGTTGCGCCGAAGACAATCTGGCTTTTGAGTGGTAATTCTATTATGAATATGGTGCCTGTTGGTTCGCTGTCCTGTACCCTGATGTAGCCGTTATGGTCAGCAATAATAGTAGATACTATGGCAAGGCCGAGTCCGGTTCCTGTTTTCTTTGTGGAAAAATAGGGCTCAAAGAGTCGGAGTTTATGCTCTTGACTAATTCCAGGTCCGTTATCAGCAATTTTTAAAAAGACACTTTCCTGCTCCTCATCAAGACTTAATTCAATATCTATCTTGCCACCTTCAGGTAACACGGCGGCTGCATTATCAAGCAGGTTGATGATACAGCGTTTGATCTGCTCTCCATCAAAACTAAATGGAGGTATCGATTCTTTTTCCGTGCAGGTGAAGTTGATATCCTTATGTGCTTCTTTGTAAAGAAAAAGTGTTTTATGGGTAAGCTCAGTGAGATTGCCTGTGGATTTTTGCACCTTGGGCATCCGCGCAAATTGAGAAAACTCACTCACGAGGGTTTTTAATTCATCCACCTGGGTGATAATTGTATTGGTACACTGGTCAAAGACACTATTTTTTTCGTTAAGGATTTCAGGATAGCGTCTTCTGAGCCTCTGGGCCGAGAGCTGTATAGGTGTGAGAGGATTTTTAATTTCATGGGCGATACGCCGTGCAACCTCTCTCCAGGCAGCCATCCTTTGCATTTTTTCAAGTTTCGTCAAATTATCAAAAACGAGAACAAAACCTACCGGTTGTTTCTCTTCATCTTCCAGGCGGGTAAAATTTATCAATAGGGAATAGTTTTTACCAAGGACATTGAGCTTAATATGCTGCTCTACGGTATTTTTTCCTGTTATTCTCAGTTCTTCAATAAAACCATTCACGATATCAGCCTGATAAGGCGGTAGAACATTATCAAACTTCAGACCGATAAACAGGGACTTGTCAATATTTAGTAAGGACTCTGCAAAGCGATTAATGGTGGTTATTTTGCCGCTTTCATCAAGGGAGATAACTCCTGCAGAAACGTTGTGGAGAATGATTTCTGTATAGCGTCTTCTCTGTTCAGATTCCTGTGAACTGAGTTCAAGTGCTGTATGGGTTTCTTCGAGTCTTTTATTACTTAAATTAAGATTTGCCGTCATCCGGTTAAAAGAATCCACGAGAAGGCCCATCTCATCGTTAGATTCTCGTTCCATGGTAAAAGCCAGGTCACCGTCGGCCACGCGGCCCGTTGCCAGAACAAGATTCTCTAGAGGCTCCGTAATACCCCGTGAGATATAAAGCCCAAACCAGATGGCTGCAAAAATCACCAGAAGGGTAACGATGAGGAGGATAATCAACAGCCAGAATTTAAAAGGTTCTTTAAAGTGTTTCAGTTGTCTGTAGCCCTCTATTCCCCCTGAGATTGTCGTCATCCGGTTTCGTTGATCCTTGCCGATTAACAAAGATGTAATGAGGATTGCAGAATCTTTCTGCAGCTTTCCAACGGATATTTTACTTATACAGTTGACCAGATCACCATTTTTTAACTCCTGTAGCAGGTTTTCGCGTTTACCGGTGGTAACAATTCTTTCATATACGCTTGGAGGTATTTGGGGGATGATAATGTTGCGTAGTTGTGGGCCTGAAACACTGATTTCATAATTTTTATCCTCAGTGATAATTTTTATCCCATCAGGGCCATTGATGGGATTAAAACGAAGAATATTCTCAAGTTCTCTCTGGATTTCTTCAAATCCAGATACCTCAAGGTCTAGACCATCAAGCTGTTTACCTATGGTTTCACTCATTAAAATTGCCTGTTCCTCTTTCTCATGGAGAAGGGACTGGGCAAGTTTGAGAGACTCTGTGAGAGAATCCTCAATGGAAGAATTAAACCAGTAGTCCATACTTGTTGAGACAAACTGAAGGGATACAAAAAACAGAAGAATGGTCGGGATTAGTGTAAGGGAGAGAAAAGAGGCAATCAGTTTTGTTTTAAGCTTGTTCCCAAGTTTATTAACCTTACGTTCAAAAAGGAGTTCGGCCAGATTTCTTAAGACAAGGAAAAGAACGAAAAGAACGAGAAGAACATTCACATTGATAAGAGCGAATATGAGAATGTTATTGTTAAAGGGTAGTTGAAGATTGCTCTTGAAAAGCTGGCTCTGTATCCAGATAAAGACCGGGATAAGGAGGATACAGAAAAATATTGCTCGTCGTACCAGACGACGTTTTTGGCGTACTAGTTGCTCTTTATCGGGTTTTGAAAGAGCAGGTTTGTGTGGGGTGATAGGCTCAGTCATGGGAGCTAGTATTTGAACTCAATTGAATGCCATTCTGTCTCAATGTCCCACCATGATAGAAAGGGGAATATCGAATGCAGGCTGAGCGGTAAGGTTTTCTTTAATAATTCAGCTTTAATCCTAAGCTTATAATGTGTATCAGGTACCAGTTGTTTGAGTTTGACAACCTGAGCACCGTTGATTTCATTGATTACTTTTTGCGCTTCAAAGAGTGACTTGAAACTCTGTTCTTTATTGTAATTTTCCTCGGTCGTTACCCTGTACATTTCCTTTAGGGTGTCAAAGATCATAATATGTTGAAAGTTGAGAGATGCTATCTGTTCTTCAGGCCAGTTTTTTTCGATTTTGTGCAATTCAACAAAAAATGAAAAATGTAGTGGAATACCACTGTTGAGGATCTCAATCATTTCGGAGGTAAAACTATTAACCAGAGTTCCAAACATGATAAGATGGGTTTCTGAAGTAGTTGCTGTGAGTTCTTTGATGGTTGCCTGACGATTACTGTCAGCCTGTACTGGGGTGGTCCCGGTTATAAGAAGAGCTATGATGGAAATAATGATACGTTTGAAAATCGTGGTCATAGTTGGTGTCGCTATATGAATATGTAAAAAAATGTATATATCTTAACTGTAATACGGTACTTGTTGTTAATAGACTTGAACTATCTACAATCTGAGTATCGAAACACTTGTAATGGATAGCCTTTTAAGGTTAACTATGTCAAATTGTATGCTTGAATGTGTTTATTTGCAATCTACTTGATCTCTTCTTTGTTGTCCATGTGGTTCCGCCTCAAGAATACTTCTCTCTTCTCTTTTTTAGGTGGTCTTTTCAACGTCAACGAAAGCGTGATAATAAGATAGTGTTTATATGCACATAATGTTGTTTGTGAAAAATAAATTAAATTTACAGTAAGGAAAACTCCCATGCGTATAGCGATACCAAGTAATAAGCCCGGTGGCCTTGATGCTGGCCGTTCAGATCATTTCGGTCATTGTGATATTTTTACCATCGTAGATCTGGATGAAAACAATGAAGTCGAGAAAGTGTCAACAATAGCAAATGGTGACCATAAGGCTGGTGGGTGTATGGTGCCAGTTAAGATTCTAGAGGAAGCTGGGGCAGAAGCAATCGTTGTTGGCGGCATGGGTGCAAGACCGATGCAGGGTTTTGCAGGCGTCGGCATTAATGTCTATTTCGCAGATAGAAGCAGTATCGAAACGGTGGGTGAGGCGGTTACTCAATTCTCTGCAGGACAGCTTCCAGTTATGAATGCAGATCAGGTGTGCAAGGGATCTGGTAATTGTCAGCATTAAGCGTGTGTCTGAACACGTCCTTTTCATGTGTTTCATCGTTACTGGCTGTGGAATAAAAGGGTACATTGTAATGCAAACTTTGGTGCATGTCTTCCTGATACAGTATTGATGAAAGAATATTTCTAGCGATTGGGTTTAGCGGATGTGGGCAATAATTTTTTGAGTTTAAGTAATCCAGCATATATTTTCAGATCGGTGTTTATGGCGGTAAGTATTTAGAATAATACTTGAAAAATATATTTTGTGTAAAGTTTCATTACGTACTCAGGTAGAATATATAGGATATTATCCACGAATATACTAGGCTATTTGTGGACAGATGTGGTATTTTTGTTCATAGGATAATAACAGCATTCAACAGGTCGTTACTGGTTGAATTGTTTAAGCCGTTAATTCATAGATAATCTTATCTGTGAGTAATTGAATAAAAAAAAATGTCTCCACGTCCAAAAAAGATCCGTAAATGTGAGGGGAGTTTCTGTGGGAAAGCATTTAAGCCTACAGGCACACCGCTGACAGAACTTAGACAAGTAGAGTTGCACCGAGATGAACTTGAGGCCTTACGCCTCTGTGATGCCGAAGGAATGACCCAGGAGGAAGCTGGCCAGAGTATGGGAGTTTCCCGCGGAACGATTCAAAGAATTATAACTGTTGCACGAAAAAAGACCTCAACAGCCTTAACTGAAGGATATGCTATTGTGTTTGTTGATGATGAAGACGAATGATTTTGGGTTGTTAACTATACCTGCGGTTAGACTATGACCGCAGGTATTTTTTTACAGGTTTTCGCGAGTTTTGCTAAATTCAATACCTGGCCACTTTTCCATAAAGTAATTCAACATCCATTCACTTTGGGCAAGGTAGGTTAGAAACCCCTCAGAGTCAAAGGCAAGAGCGGCCTGATTCTTTCGCTCAAATTCTGCAAGTGCCTTTTTGTCGTCACAGTGAACCCACCTGGCTGCCTGGTAATCTATGGGTTCATAGATTGCGTTCACACTGTATTCATTTTTAAGTCTGGCCATGGTGACCTCAAACTGCAGTACACCGACCGCTCCCATAACATAGTCTGAGCCGATAAGAGGACGAAAAACCTGGATCGCTCCTTCTTCTGCAAGTTGGAGGAGTCCTTTCTGTAATTGCTTCATTTTGAGAGGATCTTTTAGGATAACCCTTCTGAAGTGCTCCGGTGCAAAATTGGGAATACCCGTGAACTTTAATTCTTCTTTCGGAGTAAAGGTGTCTCCGATTTTAATTGTTCCATGGTTGTGTAGACCGATAATGTCTCCAGGCCATGCTTCATCCACATGGGCGCGCTCCTGGGCCATGAAAATGGTTGCATTGGAAAGGGTAATGTCTTTGCCGAGCCTGTGATGTTTTACCTTCATTCCCCGGGTGAATTTTCCCGAACAAATTCTGAAAAAGGCAATTCGATCACGGTGGGCGGGGTTCATATTGGCCTGAATCTTAAAAACAAATCCAGAAAAGTTTTCCTCGCTGGGAGCAACTTCTCGTGAAACAGTTTCCCGGGGACTCGGTGGCGGAGCCATCTCCACAAAACAGTCGAGCATCTCCTGAACACCAAAGTTGTTGATAGCACTACCAAAAAACACAGGTGTCTGGCTTGCCTGGAGATAGTGATCGTACTCAAATGGATTAGCGGCACCTTCGAGGAGTTCAATGTCTTCACGGAGGTCATCTGCCTGAATTCCAAGGAGCTCATCAACTTTAGGGTCATTTAAGTCTTCAATGACAATTCTTTCTGCATCACTGATGGTCTGACCAGGGTTAAAAAGATGTAATGTTTTATGAAAGAGGTTGTAGACGCCCTTAAAGGTCTTACCCATGCCTATAGGCCAGGAGAGTGGGGTGCACTCGATCTGTAGCTTTTCCTCAACCTCAGCCATGATATCGAGGGGAGATTGGCCTTCACGGTCAAGTTTATTGATAAAGGTTATGATAGGTGTGTTACGCATCCGACACACCTCCATTAGTTTTTCAGTCTGCGCTTCAACACCCTTGGCACTGTCGATTACCATGACCGCAGAATCCACAGCGGTGAGAACCCTGTATGTATCTTCAGAGAAATCCTGGTGACCAGGGGTATCGAGGAGGTTTATCTCAAAGTCACGGTAGGTAAATTTCATTACCGAGGTGGTAACAGAGATTCCACGTTCCTGCTCAATGGCCATCCAGTCACTTGTTGCATGACGCTCAACCTTTCTGGATTTAACGGCCCCTGCCATATTAATAGCGCCACCAAACAATAAGAGTTTTTCAGTGAGGGTAGTTTTGCCTGCGTCAGGGTGGCTGATAATACCAAAGGTCCGTCTTTTGGCAATTTCAAGATCTTGTTGTTTGCTCATTATAGGAAAATATGACTTTGAATTATTCGGTGAAGTTATTATAAGAATAGCCAGAAAACCTTCTAGAATATGGTCTTTTTCCAATAATGCAAATAGAAAACTGATAATCATGAAAAATAAACGTACGGTCCTGGTCACCGGAGGTGCCGGCTTTATAGGTGCAAACTTTGTCCGCCTTGTCAATAATGTGTGTAAAGACTGGCGAGTAATTAACCTCGACAAATTAACCTACGCGGGAAATTTAAATAATCTGGCTGGTATCGACACGTGTGAATCCTACCGGTTTGTAAAAGGTGATATCTGCGATAGCGCGCTGATTGAATCGCTTTTTGCTGAAGAAAATATAGATACCGTTGTTCATTTTGCAGCTGAATCCCACGTTGACAGGTCAATCACAGGTCCTGCCGACTTTATTCAAACAAATATTGTGGGGTCTTTTACACTTCTTGAAGCGGCTAAGAAACATTGGCTTGGAGCTAAAGAAGACATAGATAATAAATGCTTTCTCCATGTGAGTACCGATGAGGTGTACGGCTCTCTTGGAGAAACCGGATTTTTCACAGAAAAAACTCCTTTTGATCCCCGTTCTCCCTACTCGGCCTCAAAGGCATCATCGGATCATTTAGCCAGTGCGTATTTTCACACCTATGGTCTGCCGGTTAAGATTACCAACTGTTCTAACAACTACGGTCCATACCAGTTTCCAGAAAAACTGATTCCTCTGATTTTTAATAACGCTCTCCATGGAAAAAGCCTTCCTGTATACGGTGATGGAAAAAATGTTCGTGATTGGTTGTATGTTCAGGATCACTGCGAGGCCATTCTGGAAGTGATTATAGGTGGACAGTTTGGCCATTGTTATAATATCGGTGGTAACAATGAAAAGCAGAATCTTGAGGTGGTTCATGTTGTCTGTGACCTACTGGATAAAAAAGTTGGCCTTGCACCCTCAGGAGATCCTCGGCGTTCGCTTATCACCTATGTGGATGATCGATTAGGCCATGATCGTCGTTACGCTATCGATGCATCTAAAATTAAAGATCATTTAAACTGGCAGCCGAAAATGACCTTTGAGCAGGGGATGGATAAGACTGTTGACTGGTACCTTGCCAATCGCACGTGGATAGATACTATCGTTAATGGCGAGTACCAGAACTACTACGATACAATGTATAGCCGTGGCTAGTCTTTCGCTATGGAAGTCTTGAAAAACATAGAGTTGAATTAATTATGAAAGTGACGAAAACCGCAATTCCTGAAGTGTTGATTGTTGAACCCACTGTTTTTGGTGACGAAAGAGGTTTCTTTTTCGAAAGCTTTAATCAACAGGTATGGCTTGAAAAAACTGGTCTGACCAGAACATTTGTACAGGACAATCATTCCCGTTCTGTGCAGGGGGTCTTGCGTGGTCTGCATTATCAGATTAAGCAGTCCCAGGGAAAGCTGGTTCGTGTTGTTGCAGGCGAAGTGTATGATGTAGCTGTAGATATACGGAAATCTTCTCCAACCTTTGGCAAATGGGTTGGTGTGCATCTCAGTGGAGAAAATAAAAAACAGCTCTGGGTGCCCGAAGGTTTTGCCCACGGTTTTTTTGTACTGTCAGAGGTTGCTGAATTTCTTTATAGAACCACTGATTATTATGCCCCAGAACACGAGCGTTGTATTATATGGAATGATCCTGGCCTTGCTATCGATTGGCCGGGCGAGGTTCAGCCGAGACTATCAGAAAAAGATTCTTTGGGGTCCTTTTTGAAAGATGCTGAACTCTATGCCTGATGTCTCTTCGATTTATATTTGGAGGGGAATATGAAAATGCCGACTGTTGTATTTCTTGCCGTTGTGACTCTTTTTGTTGCTTGCAGTTGCGCTAGAATGTCCGATGAATCTGTATCAGTCATCCTGCAAAATCCAGAAACCATGGAATTTGTGAAGTGTGATGTTGATCAGTGGGGAACAAAGAAGTCTTTTGCCAAAAATGATCAGTGTGTGAATGATTACCAAAGCCAGGGCTACGTTATCTGGGCTGAACGCTGATAGTTTTTTGTGACTCTTTTTTTTCCACAAAGCATTGTTATTGATTTGGATACGGCGTAGTCGTGAGCAGTATCCCCTCTGTACTCCTCATTTCTTCCTGTATGGTTTGAGCGAGTTTACTCATGGTTACAGGTTTTGCTAAATATTGACTGATCCCCAGAGCTTCTGTTTTGTCTCTATCAGGGTGGTTGAACTGACCTGAGGTGATGACGGCTTTTTGCTCGGGGTTGATGGTTCGAATGGCTTTGAGAGTCTGGTAACCGTTTATTCCGGGTGCCATGATCATATCCAGAATGATGAGGTCCACCGGGTTTTCTTTCAGGTATTCTATTGCCTGCTCGCCGCTATCGACAGTTTTTGTGTTGTAACCGAGTCTTTTGAGTACCGCTCCAATGATCTCCCTCTGTTCCCGCTCATCATCAACAACGAGGATTGTTTCTCCCTGACCAAGCATGTTTTCAAGGGATAGGTTTGGTGTGAAAGCAGGTTCCTGTTGCGCAATGACAGGGAAATAGAGCTCAAATATTGTCCCCACTGAGCCATTACGAATATCAATATATCCGTAATGATCCCTCATGGTGTGCTCAATAACGGTGAGGCCCAGGCCTGTTCCTCTGGTGCCATTAGGATTTTTATTGGTATAAAAGGGTTTGAATATGTGTTCCAGGTGATGCTTTTCGATGCCCACACCGGTATCAGCGACGGTCAGAACAGCATACTCCCCTGGTGGAATAGTTTCAAAACCATGATAATTGGTAGAAAATCGCTGATTGCTGGTATGGATTGTCACCGCACCACTTGTCTCGATGGCTTCAATTCCATTCCTGACGAGGTTGATGATTGATTTTAAGACCTGAATGGCAGAAAGTCTGCTATTGCTCACCTTAAGGGAAGGGTCCACTTCTATGGAAATATCAGGGTTTGATTTTTTGAGATAAGAAAATTCCTGGGATTTTCTATACTCATCAACCACATTGTTAAGATTATTTATTTCTTTTGGTGATGTTGACCCCCGGGTGATAGTGAGCAAGTCACTCACCACTGCAGCAGCCTGTTTACCAGCCTTTTGAATGTTGTTAATATCATGTCTGTATTTGGCATTTGCAGGCATGTCCAAAAGCAAAAGTTCTGGCAGGGTGACCATACTGCTGAGCAGGTTGTTGAGATCATGGGCTACACTGCCGGCCATTAATCCAATTGACTCCATTCTTTGAGCTTGGCTCAGTTTTTTCTCAAGACTTTTTCGTGCGCGTTCTTCCATGTAGAATTGGCTAAGATCACGTATTACAACCACCCATTGCAGCTCATCATCACTATTAAGGGGAGCAAGGCGCAATTCCACGGGCAGGATGGTGCCATTGAGATGGATTGCTTCAGTTTTTATGATAGATGCTGGTTGACCGGCATTTTCATTTCCGGGGGTCAGTAAAAGAGATAGCTCAGGTAAAAAATCAAATATTTTGTAATCCCGGGCTTTGTCTTCAGACACACCAAAGAGGCTGCAGAATTGTCTGTTTACCTCACGTATTCCGTTTTTACTAAAGAACGCAATGGACTCCCAACTGGCTTCAGCAAGTTGCTGATTTCTGATGGTTACAGATTCGAGTTCAATTTTAAGCCGTCTGTTTTCAATGGCATTGGTGAGAACACGGCTGACCTGATCGGCATGGCACGGTTTGGTCAGGTAGTCAAAGCAGCCAATGCGTATCGCCTGTTTGGCAGGTATAATCGAGCTCTGGCCTGTGAGTATAATGACTGCGCAATGGGGATCGTGCTCCCGAATAAACTGAGCAATATCCATTCCTTCGATGTCGGATAGTTTAAGGTCAAGTACGACAGCAGCAAAAGTGTTACTTCTCAGCTTTGCAATGGCCTCAGCTCCTGTTGCGGCAGATTCGATATCTGAATGGTGTCTCTGTAGTAACCGTTCCAGGGAATTACGAAACAGGGAGTCATCATCTACTATTAGTATTTTATCTGACATGGCAGTCCTGTGTAATGTGATAAATAGTGGCTGGCTTGGACTGCATAGGATTTCCTGAGAATAAAGATTAGCGTAGATTATGGAATAGGTTTTAACAATGGAAGGTGAAGAGTGAACTGGGTACTCCCCTGTTGGCCGCTGCTGTGAGCAATACGTCCTGACAGGTCCTTTGTGAGTTTGCTTACTATGGCAAGACCAAGTCCCGCATGGCCGTTGCCTTTTGTTGTAGTTCCGGCACGAAATATTGTATTGGCAATGGATGGAGGTACCCCGACACCATTATCAGATACGACGATTACAATTTCTCCGACTTCTTGTGATTTTGACTCAGGAATATGGCGGCAGAGGATTTCAATAGTACCGTTTTTTTCCAAACTCTCCACACTGTTTGTAATAAGGTTTCCGAGGATCTGTTTTAGAGGATTCTCCTCAGCCCACAGTGCTGGTAGGTGTGGAACAGGAGTATATTCAATAGAAATATTTACATTGGCAGCCAGAGATTGTTGATAAAGTGTAACTGTGTCCGTAAGTAATTTGTTAATATCTATGTATATATTAGCAGATTCCTCAGAAACGAGGGATAGATCTCCCAGTTGATTGCTGATGTTTGCAATTCTTTCGATTTCATTATTGATTATAGAGAGCTCTTGGTTGACCTGGGTGTCAATACCTGCTTTTTGGGCGAGGAGAGTAATGTAATTTTGAATAACTCCCAGTGGATTTGAAATTTCATGGGCGATACTTCTCGCCATTTCTTCTATAGCCGTAATCCTCTCTTGTGCAAAATTACTTGCATATTCTTCCTTAAGTGTTTCCTGATAGAGACGATTACCGACGTGACTACTTATGAGTTGGAGTGTTTCTTCTTTTTGGGCAATTAATTTGTTTTCAGATGTGAGCGAAATAAACAGTAAGCCCTGACTCTCCGGGGAAATTCTAACTGGGACAGCAAGTATAGAATCGTTGTTAAACGCGTTAACCAATGGGGCTAGTACAGATTCTTTTTCAGGGGGTGTTATAACTGTAACTCTGTTTAATTCATTGATGCTGGCGGAGCTGCCGTTTTCATCAATAAGACAAGTGTCACTGGTTACAACTACACCTGTTGTTTTAAGCTGTTTTGCAATGTTATTACGAAACGAGCCATGGAAAGTGAATGTGGTACCAGCAGGTTCTGGTAAGAGCAAGACGAGATCATTACAGTTAAATAACAGGGAAAGAGTTTCTTCTAAGGTGAGGAAAACACGATTAACTGTTTTGGCTTGGATTATATTATCCATAAAACCATACAATTGTGATCGAATTGCTATTTTATTCTTGAGTTGTTCCTGGTTTTCCTGATCGACCTGTGGTGATGTCGGGGCTTGTTCCGGTTCCTCAATCTTGATACCAAGAGACCCGGCCAAATCTTCAAGAGTGGCCACCTGCTCTTCAACTATTGCAGGTAGGGCGGTGGGAGCAATACAGAGGATAGAGGCATCCTTAATTGTCTGTTCGTCGGCAATATTTTGCTTTAGAGCTAAGGTGTTTGCAAGACGTAATATTCTTCCAAGAACACTGGTCTCTGTTTCTTCTCTTGCAATGCTGTGATGGTCTCTTACTGCAATCCCTAATTCTTCACTCAAATTCCAGCTATCCAGTAGCCATTTTCCAACGTCGGGATGTGAACAATCAAAATGTTCTTTTTCAGCAACGACGAGTTCATGATGGCTATATTCAGTAAGGAGTTTCTGGTATTGTTCACCAAGGTATTGGCAGAGCAGATATTTTCCTGTGTCGTGGAGTAGTCCTGTAAGGTAGGCCGCACCTGGATCGTCGTAGCCGCTTTTCTGGGCTATGGTTTTACTGAGGAGAGCGGTAAGAAGACTGTGATACCAGAACTGCTCACAATTAAAACCCTTTGGCTTTGAGTTTTTTGCAAAAACTTCATGTACGGTAACTGAGATAGCAAGGTTACGTACTGTGTCAACGCCCAGGAAAATAACCGCCTGATCAATATTTTTGAATTGGGATCGTGCGCCTAAAAAGGCAGAGTTGGCAAGCTGTAGGGTTTTAGTGGTAACTGTAATATCCTGGGCGACTGTCTGAGCAACAAGACGAATGTCCACTTCTTCTGATTTGCATATATCAATGAGTTGGATCAGAACCTGAGGGAGATGAGGGAGGGGGATTTCACTCAAGTTCTTTTTTAATGTTTTGTTGGAATTCAATGTCTTCGCTCGCAATGAAAATATAAATATGAATACTATTAGTGAGTTGTATCAAAGATTCAGAGTATGTCAAATTACTTTTTATTATTGTATCACAGTTAGAAAAAAAGCTAACATAAAGATTGTGTCAATTGGGCGAGGCTATTGATAATACAGGGTCAATTACAGCTACGGGGGGCGCGCTGCAATTGAGGTGTATGGGTGACTGAAAATTGTCCTGCAGGTTTACTCTTATTTTAATTAGAGTGAGGTTGAGTTACTCCGGGACCGGATATTATACTTCTTCCATCAAGGCCGGGGTGGAGGTGGAGTTGGACATCAATTCGATCTTTTAAAAGAGGGACATGAGATATTATTCCTATTATCTTCCCACGCTGTTGCAGGGTGCTCAAGGTCTCAAGGGCAATTTCAAGGGAATCCTCATCGAGTGTGCCGAATCCTTCATCTAAAAACAGAGAATCTATCTGTACTTTCTGACTGGCCATTGCAGAAAGCCCCAAAGCAAGCGCCAGGCTGATAATAAAGGTTTCCCCTCCAGAGAGGTTTGATGTCGAACGGATCTCTCCAGCCTGGTAGGCGTCTACTACTGTGAGTTCAAGAGGCGCGTCAATGGTTCGTCGTAAAAGATAACGATCGCTCATTTTTTCAAGGGTCTGGTTGGCGTGATTAACCATGAGCTCAAATGTGAGGCCCTGCGCAAAATTTCTGAATTTTTTCCCGTCAGCAGAACCAATGAGGCTATGGAGCTGTGCCCAGTGGTTACATTCAGTCTTTTGTCGTTCGTATAGTTCCTGCTTGTCTTTGAGGTTTGCTATATTTTTTTCGTAGCTACTAAGTTGTTCGGTTAATGCTCCAAGTTGCTGCTGCAACAGGCTCTGCTCAGTTGTTTGTTCAACCAACTGAGTTTTTAGGGTATCATAATTATGGGGTGTTAGCTGTTTTACTTCTTCTTCACTAATTGTTTCTTCAAGGTTTTTAAGCTTTGTTGTTGTTTCGTTAACATTATTTTCCATTGCATCAAGCCAGATCTTGAGCTGATTTCTCTGGTTGTCTTCCATCCTGGCTTGCAAAAAAAGATCCTCAGATGCAAAATTTGAATCTGCGAGCATTGCAGAAAACTTTCCTTCTTCAATCATCAGTTCTGCTGTTCGTTTGGCAATTGAGTGCTCCAGTTGTTGAGTGCGTTCATGGAGGATTGATCGTTGTTTGTCGGTATTCTGTAACTCTTCTTCTATTTTTCTTAGAGTGTTCTCACTATTTGTTACCTGAAGCTGCATCTCCTTTTCTACTTGTGAGGGATCTTTTTTGCCAAAGAGACTGGTTCTCCTGGTTACGCACGTTTGGTGTTCAGCGGATAGTGTTGCGAGCTGCTTTGTTAATTTGTTCTGTTCTTTGGAGTGCAACTCAATACTCTGTAGGGCCTTATCTTTTTCTGAGATATAATGTTGTAACAACTGTTGCTGTTCTAGCAGAGAGGCAACGGATTTTTTCCAGAGTAGTGTTTTTTGTCTCAGTTCCTGAAGGATTGAAGTAAAGGATTTTTGATCAGTTATTGCTGTACCTGTATAGGGGGCAATGAGTTCAGTAAGAGCTGCTTTCTGTTGGGATACCTCTTGCTGAGTTTCGTTGACTGTTGCAGTCAGAACGTCTACTTCGTTTTCAAGTTTTCCTCTTTTCTGCTGTAACTGTTGTAAGATATCCCTGTGGGATTGAAGTTCTTTACTCAGCTCCTTCTGTTGTTGTCCAAGACTTGCAAGATCCTGATTATATTCCTCCAGGGTTTGTATAGTCTGTTGATGGGTGACAATTCTTTCCTCTAAAGATTTCGTTTCTGAAGTGATGTCCTCTATTGGTGGTTTGTTCGACCGTTTTTTTCGAATTGCCTGTCCTAAGTCGGTTAATTTCTCACTCAGTTCTGTACTCCTGGCCTTGCTGTTATCAAGACTATATAGGATGCGGTGTAGTTCTATTTCTGTGGCTTGTTTTTTTTCTGTGAGTTCGCGCAGTTTTTGTTTTTCTGCATCCAGGTTCTGCTGAGCTGTATCTTTGCCTGGCTTTACGCTGGAACTGTATGGGTGATCCTGTGAACCACAGAGTGGGCAGGGGGTGTTGTCTTGCAGTTTCTCCCGTTCTTTTTCAAAACTTTCCAGTTTGTTTGCAAGAAGAACAAGCTCTTCCTTACTCTTTACAATGGTGGTTTGGAGTTCTAAGAGGTTATTCACCTCCACGAGCTCTTTCTGCTGCCCTCCCAACCGTTTTTTGAGGGTATCTTGGTTTGTTTGCTCTGTCTGTTTCTTGCCAGTAAGTTGTGTGTGTTCTTCAGTGATTTTTTGAAGTTCCCGCAGGTAAGATAGATCCATCTGAAGATCTTGAAGCCTGGTATACTTGGCTGGTATGCCATGGGGCGCAAGTTGTGTAACCTGTTTCTCTCTGGCTTCTATTGCCTGTATGACTATACCTTCCTGTTCTGCTATTTTTGCAATGGCAGCTATTTTTATGGCTTCACTTTCGGTCTGAGATACCAGTGATTTTCTGGTTGATTGAAGCAGGGATTGTTGCCTTTGTGTAACCTGAAAGAGTTGTTCTAGCTGTGCGGTTTTCTCCTCGATTCCAGAAAAGGTTTCAATAAGAGATTCATCCTTTGCATTGGTCTTCTGGTATGCCTTAATTTTTTCGCAAGACTCAAGGCTGATAGCGATATCTTTTTCAACCCCCTGTAATTTCTTTCTGGACGTATCAATTTCTTCATCCAAAGATGCGATGTTCTTTCTTATGGTTTCGATATTCTGAGAGGACTTTTCATTTTCATAATCCAGTTGTCGGACTATCGTTATTGTTCCAGCAGTGCTTTGTTGCTCTTTTATGTGTTTGTCCAGTAACTCCTTCGCATTGGTCCTCTGCTGCTTTAGTAGAACAAGCTTCTGATCGGTTTGTTGCAAAATATTTTTATGTGTTGAAAGCTGATGACGTTCGTCTTTTTGATTTTGCCGAAGAAGATTGAGGTGATTATAAGGTAGTTGAAGCTGATGGCTGCTATTTGCCAGTTCAAGCTGCTTTCTCTTGGGGGAATTTTCTTCCCATTGTTCTTTGAGTTTATTGGTCTCTTGCTCTAGTTCCTTTTTTTTATCTCTTAGCTTTACAAGGTTTTCGTGCCAGTGCAGGTTGATGTTTGTGAGTTGTATGTTTTTTTGAAGCTGACTAGTGGCTGTGATGAGCTTTTTTTGTTTATTCTTTATTATGATTAACTCTTCTTTATCCGGGATTTTAAAGCTTTCGAGTTCTTTTGTAAGGCTAAGAAGCTTAGTCTCTTCGTCTGTCTTACACTGATGAACCTGTTTAGAGATACAACTGTATATTTCGGTACCTGTAATTTGTTCAAGAATGGGGGCCCGCTGGTCAGAGCTTGCCTGAAGAAACTTACTGAACTCCCCCTGAGCCAGCAGCATGGAACGGGTAAACTGTTCAAAGTTCATACCGGTGGCATCAATGACCTCATCAGAAACATCTTTTAATTTTGAAGCGATGATTTTGCCGGTTTTTGCATCAGCAAATTCGTGTTTTGGGGGTTGTAGTTCTCCTGAACTTTTTTTACGAGATCGGTGTTGACTCCAGTGAACTCGATAGTTGCCTCGTATGGAGGAAAACTCCACCTCGGCAAAACACTCACCTGTTTGGCGACTCATGAGCTCATTTGTCGATTTACTAATTTGTTTCAGGCGAGGAGTTCGTCCATAGAGGGCAAGGCTAATGGCATCTAAGATTGTAGTTTTTCCGGCTCCGGTGGCACCAACAATTGCAAAAATACCACTGGAGGTGAAGTGGGGATCGCTAAAATCAATTAACCACTCGCCAGAAAGGGAATTTAAGTTTTTAAATCGTACTGTATGTATTTTCATTTACCCTGGAGCCTTAAAGTACTTTACTCTTGTTTACGTTTGAGCCGCTTGCAAAAGTGTCTTTTCGCCCAATCTTTTCGTTGTGTTCAAAATTTTATCCTCGGAATATTAAAGATATGCCTGTGGTAAAATTTTTCACATGCCTCAATCTTGAACGAAAATCCTATTTTTGCAAAAGGCTCGTTTGGTTAATCAATTTCCTGCTGTTGTAGGAGATCGACAGCCATATTGAATCGTAATAGTAATTCACTCGATTGAGGGGCTTTGATCTCATTTTGATCCAGACATCTATTGAAAACCTCGGTGACAGATAGTTCTTCAAGGGTTTCCTGGGGTTTTTCACTCGTAAGATAGGAGGCGATGATTCGGGTGTTCACAATTCGAAGGATTTCAAGCTGACTTCCTGAAATAGCCTGACGCAGATCCTCTTGAAGAGACGGTACAATCTCCTCACCCGTGTATTGTATTTCGAGCCAAATAGATTTATTGAGTTCTTTTAATCTTTCTAATTCCATGAGGAGTTGCTCCAGGCTACCCGATAGTTGTTCGAGGTGTTGGAAAGAGGGGACATCAAGAGTCTCGATCTGGTTAACTCTAGAGGTATATTCAACAATTATGACTTTCTTGGTTGTTTTTGCCTCCCCAAAAC
Organism: Desulforhopalus glucosivorans; assembly: GCF_054397165.1. Taxonomy (NCBI): domain Bacteria; kingdom Pseudomonadati; phylum Thermodesulfobacteriota; class Desulfobulbia; order Desulfobulbales; family Desulfocapsaceae; genus Desulforhopalus; species Desulforhopalus glucosivorans. The sequence continues at coordinate 2,688,313 of NZ_AP044854.1, read as the reverse complement.
TCATGGGTAAGGGGCTGCCACAATATCTCATCGTTTCCCTTTGACCGACGAGTTGACTGCTATGGAGGTGTCCTAGGGCAAGGTAGTCAATTTCTTGAGGGAAGATAGAAGCTGGGACATGGGCAAGCGAGCCAACGTATAATTCCCGAACCCCGTCTCCGGTAACACTCTGGCCTCCGGCAGCAAACAGATGGCCCATGGCGATAATGGGGACTGAAGTATGAGCTGCTGCACGTAAATGAACGGCATTTCTGATGAGGTTTGTGTAGTGTTCCTCTACACCGGTAACCAGCTTCAGAGACTTTTCTTCCACCGTTTCGCCAGGACCTGTAAACCTGATATCCCGTTCTCGAAGGTAGGGGACTGCACAAACTATGAGCTGTAAATCACCTTTGTCATTCGTAATTGCAATAATTTCCCTGTCGATGTTATCACTAATTGCCCCAATAACATGGATATTCATTGTTTTTAAAATTCCGGCGGGGGCTTCTAAGAAAGTTGCTGAGTCATGATTGCCGGCAGTTATGACAATATGTCGGCATCCAGTTTGCTGGGCCATGGTGAGAAACTCATAGTAGAGATTCTGTGCCCAGTTACTAGGTGTTGTTGTGTCAAATATATCTCCTGCAATGAGGAGGACGTCAATTTTTTCACGGCTCAGAGTATCAATCATCCAGGTAAGAAAGCCTGAAAATTCTTCATTTCGTTTTCTACCATAGAGGGCGCGCCCTAGATGCCAGTCTGAGGTGTGGAGCAGTTTCATAGCGTTCAGGTCCATGGAGTTTATCTGGTAAAATCAATGACTCAAGCTATAGTAACAGTTGATAATTAATTTGGAAATATTTTGTCGCAGGTTCGAAAAAGAAGAGTCGAGTTGCAATTAGCTGAGGATTTTCTGTGAGGTTATGAAGTTACTGTGGTGGTTGGTGACTGGCTGATAAGAAGAGGCTAGACATAATCCCAACCAAGTGTTGGAAAGTGTTTTCTCGCGCAATCGGGGCAGAAACCATGGGAAATCAACGGATCGTTTGCAGAGAAGTCATTGTTGGCAAAGTGTTGCCAATTCATTTCAGATACCTTTGTTTTATTGCAAAAGGAGCAAAGAGTAACTGGCTGTATGTGGCATATGGTTGTATGTACTCCACATTGCTGGTTGGTATCGGGTATTGCAGTTGACATATATTTTCCTGTCTAAGAGCTTGTTGATTGTTCTTGTTACCATATTTATCTCCTTTATATTAATCATAAAATCAAACCGTACGGGGAAGGATGTGGTAAGGTTTTTTGATTTGATTTGATATGGAAAACTGTCATGCTAGATAAGAAATAAAAAAAGTGCTCTTAAACTGGGAAGGCGAGATAAAAACCAGGTCCTGAACGTTTAGAGGCTTTGGATGTACCCCACTTAAAAGATACGGTGCAGACTGCCAGGAGGGGGATTAAGAGTGATTGCATAATTTAGGTGAAAATTCTTACGGTCTACTATGCATTATTAGGGTATAAAGTGGTAATAAATTATTGTTGAAAAACATATGTGATGTGATGTTTAATGAAATCCCTCGCCTGTCTTCTCAAACTTATTCCAACCAAGGTTACTCCCGCGTTACATAAAGCAGAGCTGGCTTGTGATATTGACATAAAAGTGCAGTATATTACTCCATGAATAACTTTATTTATCTATTGTTGTTAACACTTGCAATATCAGTGGGTTCAACAAATTCTCTTCTTGCAGCAGGAGGTTTAGTAGGTCCGCAGGATAATACTGATGCAGTGTTATCTGGAACTATAACTCTGAGTGATGCAATACAGATTGCCCTGCAACAAAACAGATCGCTTGTTCGAGAGCAGTTAGGGCTTCAATCAACTGAGTTAACGCTCAAAAGTCTCGAGTCGGATTTTGATATTAAAGTTATGCCAACAGGGCTGCTTGGATATTCATCAGATGCCGATGACGCCTGGAGAGTGGGGGCGGCAATTAGTAAGAAAACATCTACAGGTATTGTGGCAAGCGTCATTCCAGAAATATCAAATGGGGAAGATGGAGATAACAGTGGGGTTGGTTTGTCCCTTAGCATTCCGCTTTTACGTGGACTGGGAGACCAGTACACAAGAAATGCTATCTATAGTGGTCAGTTTGCCCTGGAACAGGCCAAGCTTGAGTACTATAAACAGCAAAAAAATATTGTACTCCAGACTGTTACCGTAGTTTATGCAATTGTCCAAACTCAGCAAAAAGTTGACTTCCTGCAAGGACATTTAAAAAGTCTCAACAAGCATCTTGCTCTAGCAAAATTGAAAGAAAAAGCCGGAGTGATTACCGCAATTGATCTCTATCGCGCAGAAATTCGAATTCAGGAAGTACAGGATGAGTTAACAATTACCATAGAGCAGTATGAAAATAACCGTGATCAACTTAAAGAGATACTGGCACTACCAATAACAGGAAGTTTAACCGTTACAGCGCCCATAGATGTAATACCACTTGATCTTGTTGAAAGTGACACCATCGAAATTGCTCTTGACAATAGAATTGAGTTAGAACAAGGGCAGATGTCAATTGGTGAGTCAAAACGTCGGCTTGTTGTGGCCAAAAACAATCTTTTGCCAAGCCTCGACCTGGAAATTGGCTACAATAAATTTGGAGAGCAGGTTCTTTTTGATTTGCCTGAGGAGAGTTGGACCGTCTCTCTCAAAAGTGATACTGACATTTTTAGAAGGGTTGAGAAAAATGATTTCCAGGAAAGTAATATTCAGTACCGTCGAACTCTTATTAATTTCGAGGAAACAAAACAAAATATCATTCAAGAGGTACGAACTGAATTGAACCGGCTTGAAAAACAGGAAAAGCAGATAGCTATACGTAAAGAGCAGGCAAAGCAGGCACATGGGAAGCTCAGGCTTTCGGAAAGCAAATTTCGCCATGGGATGGCAGGCAATTTTGATCTGCTCGAATCACAGAGTGAGCTCCAGAGAGCCCAGACGGACCTCATATTTGACAGAATTGGTTATATCGTTGGTACATATAGGCTGCGATCTGTTATCGGTACACTGATAGATCGAAATGAGAGAGAGGGTGTTCAGTAATGAAAACAGTAGCATTGGTTTTTCTACTTCTCGTTTCAGCTGTTGCAGGAGCGTTGTATTTTCACCTCGGTGAGGCCGCTCCCAAAATTGACATCGTTGATGCAGCTGTAACCAGGCGAAGTTTTACAATTGATTTAAATGTTGTCGGAGTGCTGGATGCGGCTCAATCTCATATGGTCTCCTCTGAGATTAGGGATTCCAAGGGTAAGATTATTTATCTTATTGAAGACGGTGTCAGGGTGAAGAGTGGTGATGTGCTGGTGCGTCTTGATCCCGGGCCATATGAGAGCATGGTTAAACAGTTGAAAGCTGAAGCTACTGGTCTGGAAGCAGCTGTTCTGGCTTCCCAGCAGACCGTTAATTATGAAATTAACCAGGTTGAAAGCGAAATAGCTAATGCGAAGTATAACCTCAAGGTTGCTGAACTGGAGTATACCCGTCTGCGCGATGGAGACGGACCGCTAAAAATTTCTGCTTTGCAAGAAGAAAAAGATAAGGCAAAGCTGGAACTTCAGCGATATGAGGCCTTTTTTTCTGATCTTCAGGCTATGGAGAAAGATGGTTTTGACAACAAATCTGAGATGGCCACGGTAAAAGAAAAGATTGCCGTATATCGCGATAAGCTTGCTACTGCAAATGACAGGTATCTGAATTATAAAAAACATGTTCTTCCGGCACTTCTTCAAAGTGCTCTGGCTAAAAAGGAGAACAGCAATCTGTTGGTTGAACAGACAATTCAGGGGGGGAAACATAAAATAGCCAAGGCAAAAGCAACACTCATACAGATTGAAAGCAAAATGCAGGCTAAAAAAAATGGTTTGGAGTTTGCACAAAAAGAACTCGCAAATACGGTAATTCGAGCGCCTTTTGATGGTATCGTTATTCATTTTGAGACATTCAGGGATGGTCAGAAACGTAAACCGCGGGTGGGGGACGGTGTTTTTCCTAATCAGCCTATTTTGTATCTGCCTGACATCTCCAAAATGGTTGTGAAAACCAAGGCCCGTGAAATTGATCTTCATAAACTTGCTTTAGGGCAGAGGGGAGAGATACGTGTTGATGCCTATCCAGATGCTGTAGTTTCAGGAGATCTGACCTTCATTGGGGCTCTTGCCACTACGACTGACGACAGGGAGGGGCAGGAAAAATTTTTTCAGATACTATTCACTCTTAATCAGGAAGATAAAAGATTCAGACCCGGAATGACCTGCCAGGTCGAAATTGTATCCAAGTCTCTGGAAAATGTTTTAACTGTGCCACTTCAGGCTATTTTCCATGACAGGGGTACTGATTATTGTTTTGTTCGTAACGTCCTGGTCGGGTATGAGCGGAGAAAGGTTGTTGTTGGTGCTCAAAATGAAGACTTTGTTCAGATTGTTTCAGGATTGTCAGAGAAAGAACAGGTTAGTCTCGTTAAACAGGACCCAACATAATGGCAAACAATATGCTCGTACAGTTGACTGATATAAAAAAGTGTTACACTCTGGGAGGCAGTAGTGTCGAAGTATTGTCAGGTATAGATTGTGATATCCAAGAAGGTGATTTCATATCAATAATGGGTACTTCCGGTTCGGGAAAGACAACTCTGTTACACATTATTGGAACGCTTCTCAGTCCTGATTGTGGTCAGTATACTTTGAATGGGCGTGAGGTAAATACACTCTCTGATCGTGAGCGGTCCTGGATAAGAGCACACTGGATTGGTTATGTGTTTCAGACTTTTGATCTTATATCTGAACAGAATGTAATGCAAAATGTAGCTCTTCCATATCTGTATAGAGATGTTGATTCAACCCTCGTTAAAAGGCAGGTTGAAGCTGCAATTGACATTGTTGGTCTCAGCGGGAGGAAGTATCACCGTCCCGCAGAACTGTCTGGTGGTGAGATGCAGCGAGTTGCTATTGCAAGAGCTCTGTCAATTGAGCCCAAACTTATACTTGCAGATGAGCCCACGGGTAATCTCGATGAAGGTAACAGTAAAGAAATTTTATCTCTTTTTGAAATGTTGAATGCTAGAGGCGCCACAATTATCTTAGTGACCCATGACCCGCAGGTGGCAGCGATGAGTAAAAGGAATTTTACTATGCAAGGTGGTAGGTTAACCTGTTGATATGCTAAGTGCACTCAAATTTATTCCTGTGGCCTATACCTCTCTTTTGACCCATAAGCTGAGATCCTTATTGAGTGTTCTCGGCATTGTTTGTGGAGTTCTGGCCGTAATGGCAATGCTTTCAACAGGTGAGGGGGCAAAGAAGAAGGTGCTCTCTGAATTAGCGGGACTGGGCTTGGATAACATCTATGTATACCGGTCTACGGGGAATGGCGATACGCGTCAGCTTACGTCCACCGCTGGCAGCTATGGTCTGTCATGGCATGATATTCATCGCCTTACAAAACAAGATTATGTTGAACGTGTTGCTGGTATAAAAGAGATCGGCAAAGAGCCTTTTGGACTGGGAAAAAATGTAAGTGCCAAGGTGGTGTATGCAAGTCCAACGTATATGGATATAACGGGGAAAGAGCTTGGTTTAGGGCGTCAGATAGTGCCGGAAGATACAAAAAGAAACAATCAGGTTTGTGTACTGGGGGCTGATGTTGCAAAGGTTCTTGGTGCTGCAGGAAAGGTTGGACAATATCTGCGTCTAGATAACCAGCTTTATAAGGTCGTTGGTGTATTGGAAGATACAGAAAATGCTGGTGATGAGATTAAAGAGATTGCCAGAGAAGATAGTAATGAGATGGTTTTCTTATCTTTTCCTCTCTCTTTCATGAGCCGCGATGATTCCTTGAGTTCAAATCAGAATTCTCAGTTAAACCAGATTGTAGTGAACATAGCAGAAAATGTAGATGTTATTAAAGCTTCTGAGGCGATTGATCGGTTGCTCTATATAAATCATAATAGTGTTCGTGACTACAGTATGGTTGTGCCTCGCCAGCTCCTCAATCAGTCGCTGAAAACCCAGTCGGTTTTTAATATATTTCTCGCTGTCACAGGAGGAATATCTCTTTTTGTCGGCGGAATTGGAATTATGAATATTATGCTTGCTAACGTTTCAGAAAGAAAGCGGGAGATAGGCATACGTCGGGCTGTTGGAGCTACAAAGAGCCACATAGTACTCCAATTTTTGACTGAGTCTGTGCTACTGACTCTCGTTGGAGGCATTGCCGGATTGATTTCAGGTTTTGCTGTAGTTCTAATTATTGAGAGAATTGCCGGTTGGGCAGTAGAGGTGACATTGTTGTCTATTGCACTACCCTTTGGCTTGGCCATTTTTGCTGGTATATTTTTTGGGTTGTATCCCGCTATGCAAGCGGCTAATCTTGAGCCAATTAATGCGCTTAAATCTCTCTAGTTTGTCATTCTATGGCAGTAGCCAGTGCATGTAAGAGCTTGAACAAAAATTGAGCTGACACAGGAAAAACATAATACCAGCTCAACTTTTTCAAACAATTACTTTGTAATTGTCAATTTCCATGTACCTGCGGTGTTTACTAAAGTGACAGTATTTTTCACACCTTCTGCGAATGAACCTTGGTAGGTAGAATGGTTGTAATTTCTTAGTTCCAGAAAATACTCATTGAGTTTCCAGGCTCCACTACCAACGATATGATTCCCGTCTGAGATATACACATCATACTGATGAGAGCCTCCTGCATATAGAGTGTACGTTCCAGTATAGTTTCTTCCATCTGCCGAATGTGCCTCAGCTTGCCAGGTACCAACCATTTGATCAAGAGTCGGTGGAGTAGGGGGCGAATCAGAAGAACTACCACCAGCAAGGCCAGCAATTCCAGCAATAGCTACGGCACCAGCCCCGACACCAATTGCAATCTTCATTCCTGTGGACATCGGTTTATCGTCAACCTCTGGTGTCTCAGGTTCTGATTGAGATGAAGATTGTTCTTTAGAAACGACTTGATTTCCCACTGGGGGTTCTGCTTGTGGAGAGTTGGAGACTGATTTACTCTGATCTTTAAGGATAATAACTTCGGAACTATTATTGGTTTCAGCTGCCAGGGATGAAAACGGCGCTATTGGTAGCATTACAAAAGTTATTAAAATTGTAGATAATATGGTCTTTGTTAAAAAACATGATGTACTGCGTTTGCGCATGACGGTTTCTCTTCTGAAAAATGGACAAAATAACACTAAAATTGGCGTAGCTGTCATTTACACCCAACTATTCTAGCATGCAAGCTAAAACACTGGGTCTTGGAATAATACAGGGTTTTGCAGGGGAGACGTTCGGGAACAGAACTATACCACTTTATGGGGTAACACTTTTTAGGTAGGCGTAGATATCTGCGGCATCCTGATCAGAAATTTTTGATTCTGGGAAATAAGGCATGATAGGAGCATCAGTGCGTCGAAGTATACGAACAAAACTGCTATATCTCATATCAATACCTGCAATATTGATCGCTCGACCGTCATCTCCATTCATACCGTGGCACGCAGAGCAGTTGTGCATACTGTACCATCGTTTACCATTCTCACTTTCGCCGTCTGGTGCTCCACAGCTCGATAGACAGACAGTTACTAAAAGAGTAATAGCGGCTAAGCAACAACTTGATTTAATCTGCATTGTCATCACACTGTCTCATTTATTGAATGTTTATTAAATGTTGATACGAAAACACACATATACACCAAGAATAATTGAGGAAGAAAGGCACGGCAAGGAAAATGTCGGATCTAAGAGTCTTGGAGGGCAGATAAAAGTGAGATCTACATCTGAGAAAAATAGAGCAGTTCTAATTGTTGGAGTAGATCGTCTCTTGTGTTGCGCTGTTGATTGAGGAGAATTGCAAAAGGAACCGAGTGGTTATTTATCTTCAGGTAGCCACCATAGCAGTATACTCCATCAAGAGTCCCGCTTTTTACATAGAGTCCATTTTTTTGTGGGAGAATATTTTTATATGGCGCAAAATTCTCTAACACCCTGACAAGTCCACGGGCAGATATCTGGTTTTTGCGACTGAGGCCGGCCCCATCATAAATTGTAAACTGTTCAGACAAAAGACCGAGGTGGGTTAGAAGATAACTTTGTACCAGGTCCCTCGATTTTTCCCACGTAGCGGCGATGGTACCTTGCCTGCTACTGAAGTAAAGAAAGACCTGGTTTGCTATGAAATTATTAGAGTAAAGAAGGCATTCCCGCATAACTTCCTGTAAGGTTTTGCTGTTTTTATATTGAAGAACGGGGGAAAGACCTGGTGGAACAGTTTTTTTCTCAAATCTTTTTTCAACGATTACGCCCGCTATTTGAAGCTGTGCTTGAAATAACTCTCCCACATACTGTTCAGATGCAGACAGTTCTGTCTTGGTTTTAACCGAATTAATGTTAATTCGTTGTTTTCCTGGTTGTAAATCCTTTGCTGCCAACTGCATGATCTTAAGGGTAGGGGTCTGCGGTTCAGCCGATATGATGGTACCATCTGAAAGCTTGTTGATGGCAAGGCTATTAAAATTAACAGCAAGGGCTCCATTGGGTGCATCATATGGATTGTTGCTGTCAAGACTTCCTGGAGTTTTCTTACCAATACTATACGCGCTAAAATCAAGAAAAAGGCTCTGCACAGATGTAACGCCCAACTCTTTTAGCGAGTGTTGTAGCGAGTAGCAGAGGCGCAGGATTTCTTCAGAGGTTAAGAATGGATCTCCTAATCCTTTTATATAAAGGTTGCGGTTGCTATCTAAGTAGAGGTGGGTCTCAAAGCGAAAATCTGGTCCAAGTAGGTCAAAGGATGCGAGGGTGGTAATAATTTTGAGAGTTGACGCGGGAAGGAATAGCCTGTCTTCCTGGTAAGCGAGTGCTTTGTCCTCTGTTCCTAGAAGATAACCACCGTTTGTGATTAGTTCTGATAATGAATTTTTTTCGCTATGAGATACGGCTGATACATCAAGTACAAAAAAGAACATAAAAGATATAACAGCGAGTAGAAGTCCGGTGGCTGCTACTCGCTGTTGTTTTTTTCTTCTTATGTCATTTCTTCTGGGGCTCATCCTAGTCCAATTGTATCCAACCTTTTTTGACAATCTTCATGAGGGTAATATCCTCATCTGTAAGCTGTAGAATGCTTGATACTGCCTCAACTGGTTTTATGCCAGGCATTGCACTTTCAGCAATAATTTCAAGTTCAATGTCGTTGGAGCCGGTAAAGGCAATTTTTTCTATGAGTGGTCTAATATTGATTTCTTTAGTTTTGCCTTTGCGGGTTTTACTGATTGTAAAACTGCTTGCAGCAATAAAGGATTGCGCAGCCTCTTTCTGCTCCTGGCTCGCCTCCCTGTCTAAGTGTATTGAGTACGAGACCTTCATTTTCTGGGGGACCTTTCCAGAATGAAGCTCAATACCGTTTATTTCAAGTCCAGGAGCAAGGGTACTGTTCAGTTTTTTCTTGGTCGCCTCAGTGTCACTTAAAGGGGCTTTTAAATCCATAATAAAATATTCACCGTAACTCTCCGTGCCAACAGGAAGAGCAGGACCAAAGGACACCTTGGGTGAGGGGTTGAACCCCTGGCTGTAATTTGTCTCAATGTTTGCACGTTGAAGAGCCCTGAAGATAACCTGAAGAATCTCTAAGTGTCCAAGGTAGCAAATGTTACCAACACGTGAGTAGTGGACCAAATATTTAAAATGCCCTTCAACTGGCTCACGTTTAACAGTTACCTCGGCTCTTTCAGGCGGGGCCATTTCACCCTTACGATTATGCACAATTGGAAGGATGGTATCAAAATCGCACAGGCCACATTTTTGACAGGCATGATAACGACAATCTGGTGTATAGCCTTCCGCCTTTCCTTTTTCGAGTTCATCTTTAAAGAACTGGGTATCAACTCCTGTTTGCAGGTGATCCCATGGCAGAATCTCATCGAGGTCTCTTGCTCGTAAATATGTATCCATTGAAAGGTCGCAGTTTTGAGCTGCAAGATACCAGACATCAATATTGAAATGTTCTGTCCATCCGTCGAGCCGTGCCCCATTTTTCCATGCATTTTCTATTAGAGCTGCGAGTCTTCTGTCCCCTCGCGAGAACACACCTTCAAGATAGCTTACCCTGGGATTGTGGTATCTGAGATTAGCACCTTTTTTAGGAAGGTTATCGCTTAAACTCCGGAAATTGGCTGTACTTTCTTCAATGGTGAGTTGCTTTTCCCACTGAAATGGGGTGTGGGGTTTAGGGACAAAGGTTCCAACACTGACATTGATCTGTTTTTTTCCTTTACCGGCGCCGCCACCTCTTGTGGCGAGCATCTTGCGAACAAGGTCAACAATACCGTCGATATCGTCCTGGGATTCGGTGGGGAGACCAATCATAAAGTAGCACTTAATGATACGCCAACCGAGTTCAAACGCTTCAGTGCAAGTGTTAAGAAGATCCTCTTCAGTAATGCCCTTGTTGATGACTCTTCTAAGTCGTTCACTTCCGGCCTCAGGTGCCAGGGTAAACCCTGTTTTACGAACGCGCTTCACCTGCTCCATAATGGAAGGGGTCAGGGTTCCGACTCGCATGGAAGGCATAGCCACAGAAACATATTTGTCGGCAAATTCATCCATCAGAGGAGTTAATACCTGCTCAAGGCAGGAATAATCACCTGTTGAAAGAGAGAGCAGAGCGAGTTCATCAAACCCGGAGTTTTCAATGGACTCTTTAGCCAGTGCCATTACGTTCTCTACGGAGCGTTCTCTGACTGGGCGGTAGGTTATTCCAGCCTGGCAAAATCTACATCCACGGGTGCACCCACGGGCAACTTCAATGCCAAGTCTGTCGTGGACAATTTTTGCATTTGGTACCAGGGGGTTTTTAAGGTGCTCAATGTCATCGAGGCTTGCAAGAATTCGGCGTGTTACACGTTTATCGGCCCCAGTCTTATGAATAATTGCAGAAATGGGGTGTTCAGGTGTGGTTGTGTCGTATTCAACCTGATAGTGGTTTGGAATATATACACCTTCAACTTTCGCAAGTTTATCAAGTAGGTCTTCTTTACTGTCACAGGTCTTTTTATTTTCGGCTATGAGTGCAGCAATCTCAATAAGTGCTTCTTCTCCGTCACCTAAAAGGATTGCATCAAAAAAATCAGCCACTGGTTCCGGGTTGAGTGAACATGCTCCGCCAGCCAGTAAAATTGGGTGCGTTGCATCCCGGTCTTTACTGTAAAAAGGGATATTGGCCAGATCGAGGACAGTCAGAATATTGGTATAACAGAGTTCATATGGTAAGGTGAATCCCAGCACATCGAAATCGATCAGGGGACGTCCGTTTTCAAGGCTGGTTAGGGGAGCACCTTTCTCACGCAATAATTTTTCAACATCGGTGTCAGGGCAATAACAACGTTCAGCCAGGAATTCGTCTTTTTTGTTTAAAAGATGATATAGTATTTGTAAGCCCTGGTGTGACATTCCTATTTCATAGAGGTCAGGAAATATAAAAGCAAACCTGGCACTTGCTTCGGTCCAATTTTTCTGGATTGAATTGAATTCATGGCCGAGGTAGCGACCGGGTCTGTTTATAGCTGATAGGATTCTACGATCTGTCATTGGTGGTCCGTTGGATTGTTAACTGAATCTCAGGCGGAGGGCCTGTACTTTCAGAGGAAATTGTTTAAATTACGCACTTCCATTTACTGAAATTTGGTTGACTTTTCAAGTATGGATGAGGTAATCAAAGAAGTTGAACATAATTCTTCTTATAAGCATACGTTTTAATATAAAAAAAGGATCTATCTGATGAAATTGGTGTCACTGTTGGCTGTAGCAATTATTGGTTTGTTTCTTTTTTCACCATCACTATTGCTGGCAGAATCAGAAAGCCTCGTAGAGATTGAATCAATTGCTCACTCTAAACAATCAGAAGAGCAGGAGACAGTTCAGTTTAAACTTGCAGCAGAAATTCCTGTACGTATGTTTGCCTTAAAAGGTGATCGTCCTCGCTTAGTAATAGATTTCCCTGAAGCAATATATAAGGGACAAAATGTTATAGCTCTAGCCGATGGCGAGCTGGCCAATACTATTCGTATCGGATTGCATAAGGAACCTAAGAGTAAAGCCAGAATAGTTATCGATCTCTCTAAATCGTACGCTGTGGACTATAAACATAGTTTTCTAGAAAGCGAGAACCTTCTTGAGGTTGTGTTACGTCGGGGAGAGAAGCTGGAGACTGTAGCAGCAGTGGCGGAGAAAAAAGAACCAGCCAAAAAAGAAGTAGTATCGGAACCGGTAAAGAGTGAGCTTGTCGGAGATAAGGCTGCAGTAGTAAAGACTCCAGCAGCGGTGGAAACGCCGAAAGTTGTAGAAGAACCGGTTGTTAAAGAGGCTCCTGCTATGATGGAAAAAGTCATGGCAAAGGAACTTGACTCCCGCCCCGTTGACGAAAAGCCGATTCCACCAGCGGTTATGGTAGTTGCTGAGGAGCAAACTGTAGCTGATACTGGTGATGTACCGCCTGGATTACCACAGCTTCTAGAGGTTTCTTTTGATGATTCTTCAAACAGGGGTGAAATGGTCCTCTTTCATCTCAACGATTTCTTTCCCCCAACTGTCTCGGCTCTTGAGAAAAACAAACCACGTATACTCTGCGATTTTAAAAATATGCGTTTAAGTAGAGATGTACAGACAACGATCGATGCCAAAGGAAAATATGTAGAAGGAATCAGAACTGCATATCATGCTGACAAGGATAAGGTTCGTGTCGTCCTCGATCTTTCCCCGGATCGCGACTACGACTTACAACAGGTGTTTTTCAAAAATGATAACCTGTTCGTCCTCATTGTAAATGAACTTCCTGCTGAGAATACAGCTCAATAGTTTTTTGTTTGAAAATTGACATTATACATCATGGCATGAGCAGGTAAGAATCTTTGTGGATTGTTACCTGCTGGTGGTACGCGAGGATTATTACGAAAATCTAATCCCCTCTTCCAGTTTCAGCTACCAGGTGGCTAGGGTCGGTAACGCTGCAAATAACCTTTTGGTGGTTTGAGATGAAATTTTTTCAAATCAGAGGAAAGTTCAACATCAGAAAATTTCAGATTAATGAATGTTCCATAGTCCAGGCCTGAAATAGCAATGTTCTGTGGTTGAGTACAGGCCTCTTCCTGATAAAAATCGCTATAAACAATAGTGGCCAGTGGTTTTTCCTTCCTTGTCTCTATTATACGTTCAATAATGAGTCTTTTCTCTGTATCGATGAGGATGTGGGAAATATTTCCAGCCCCTCTGTTGTCTGGCAGCGTCACCCACATACCCCGTTGTTCCTTGTCAGGGCTGATGTCGCTGACGTACTCAGTGGCAATACTGTTTCTTCCTGTAATCCAGTCGTCCCACCTGCCTTTTAAAAAGTAGATGGGGAGTTTGTTTCTAAGGGCAAAGGCGGTCATTCCTCCGGAACTATAGATCGACTCCAGAGTGTTAATCACCTGGTACGACTTTTGGTTACCAGCTATTATTATCAGAGGTTGGCCAAGGGGGTTGCTTGCAACAAACTTATAGTTTGGCCCTGACGAATATTGTAAAAATCCAGCAAATGTCCTTTTACCTAAGGGAGTTGAGTACTCAACGGTGAGATCAGATTGAAACCCTTTGTTGCATTTTGCGCCCTGTGCAGTGAGCTCTTCTACGAGCTGTAAGCCTGCGTCATATTCCTTCTCTTCAAAGGAACTACCCCAAGGTTTGTGGGCACAGCCGCTTATGGTAAGTGATGCACAGAGGAGGAGGTAAGGGAAAATCTTTTTTGAGAACTGTTTACTTTTTACGGGTTGCATCAATCTTCTCTTTAACTACTGTTTTTTTATCTTTATCTTCAAAGAGTTCATATGCCTTTTCATAGGCGTAGGTTGCTTTTGTGTTTTCCCCTAGAGCACCATAGGCGTCTCCAAGATGTTCAAATATGTGCGGGTCATTGGGTTGCAGTTCAACCGCATGCAGAAGGGCTTCTACTGCATCTTCAAACCGTCCCATACGAAAGTATACCCAGCCAAGACTGTCGATGATAAAGCCGTTTTCAGGTTTCAGCTCTATGGCCTGAAGAATATAAGTAAGTGCCTCATCGAGGTTGTGATTCTGGTCGGCCCAGCTGTATCCTATAAAATTAAGCGCATCAGCATGGTTGGGCTGCAGTTCCAAAACCTTCTGCATCTCAACAATAGCCTCATTAGTACGGCCGCTTCTTTCCAGTAACAAGCCGAGTTCAAAATGGAGTTGATGGTTTTTGGAAAAGATTCTTGTCCCTTCTTCAAGCGTTGTGAGGGCCAACTCCTTACGGTTATCATCTAAATAGATAGATGATAACAGGGCGTAGAAGAGGGGACTGCTGGTCTCTTCTGTCTGGAGGTTCTTTGTGAGTAATGTGATAGCATCCGCAGTTTTTTGCTGTTTACCATAGATCTTTACCTTGAGATATACAGCCTCTTCATACATGCTGCTACTCGGAGCAATCCTGTCGACATAACTGAGACTATCAAGGTAGTTGCCCTGCTGGTAGGCAAGCAGTGCCAGCATATACCTTGCCTCATAGGCTTCAGGGTTTATTTCAAGCTGTTGTAAAATAACAAGCGCCTCGTCAGTTCTCTCCTGTTGCAGGTACACCTTACTGATAATAATATCAATTTTCTCAGGTTGTTCACTAAAGAGTCGAACCTGTTGAAGTTGTTCATCCGCCTCTTTGAGTCGCTCGAGATCAAGAAGACTCTGGATACGGCTGAGCCATGCACGTTCGTCAAATCTGTCGTTGTCGGTAATGGTCGTAAATATACGGAGAGCATTGTCATATTCATTACGGCTTGAGTAGAGATAGCCAATTTCAAATGCCAGCTCTTTAGACCAGTTGAGAGATAAGGCCTTCTCATACAGTTCACTCGATTCATTGTACTCATGATTTTGGTTGAGTAGGCGGGCAAGGGATAGAGCGGTAAAGTAGGAGTTGGGATTATGCTTTAAGAGGTCCCTGAAAATGGTTTCAGCCGTGTCATAATCCCCAAGATGGGTGTAGAGGATACCAAGGCGGGTGTTGACTGGTTCGTTATCCGGCTCAAGAGTAAGGATTGCTGCATAGAGATTTACCGCCTCTTGTATTCGTTCCTGCTGTACATAGATATTGGCTAGAAAGAGCAGATAGGTCGTATTCTCCGGTTCTTCTTCAATTGCAGCAGTAAGCCATGCTGCGGCTGTGTCAAAATCCCCCATCTTAAGCATGAGGATGGGAAGTTTCTCTTTAATATACGTAGCGCTGGGATCACAGATGAGTGCTTTTTCATAGGCTTCAAGGGCTTCAGAATAATGTTCGGAGTATTCTGCATGAGTTCCCCAGAGGAAATAGAAGGAGGAACATGAAAAGTCGACTTGATCAGGTGGGGGAGCGACCGTTGGAGTGAGTTCCGCCTGTTTTTCACTGCAACTCGTCAGAAACAACAGGGTAAGAATAAGCAGGCGAAAGTATTTCATCCTATGCTACACTCCCAAGTGTTTCTTTAAGAATCGGTTGTATCTGTTCAAGGACTCTCTTTTGTACAGTTTCAATGGAGCCTTGGGCATTGATCCTCTGTATAAATGGCATATTGAGTGAGCCAAAGATATCTGAAACTTTTTGCAGATTATCGAGTTGCTCAAAATCATTGAGGGTATCGCCTCGACCATCAGTTATACGATGTTGGCTGGTATCAAGGGGTGCGTGAAATAAAAGGGCCACATCCGGAATCGGGGCGAAACTATTCAGCTTAATAAGCTCTTCGATATCAAAACCAATAGCTCCCTGGTAGGCGATTGTGGACAAATAGTAGCGATCACATAACACAATTTTACCACTGGAAAGAGCAGGTTCAATAAGTTGATCTACGTGCTCTTTTCTATCAGCCAGGAAAAGCTCAAGTTCTTCTCTTGGGGTACAGTCCCCCCGGTTCTGATATAGCGCACGAATTTTCTGACCATATGGGCCTTCAGTGGGTTCACGGGTTGTCACTACGGGGTAAGAGTGTTGTTGAAGGTATTCAGCAAGGAGTGACAACTGGGTGGACTTCCCTGTCCCGTCTGTACCTTCAAATACGATAAGTATGCCTCGTCCGTGATTCATGTCCTCATCCTTTATCAGTGTCATACGCTTTTCTGTTATCACTTATTCTGCCGGCAAGTTTGACTGCCTCTGTAAGGCTTAACGGGTTGGCTATACCTTTTCCGGCAATATCATATGCTGTTCCATGATCAACGGAGGTGCGTACAATGGGTAGTCCAAGGGTGACATTTACACCATCATCAAAGTGAAGCAGTTTAAATGGAATAAGACCCTGGTCGTGATACATGCAAACAACAGCGTCATAGTCACCCTGGGCAGCTTTGAAAAATATTGTGTCGGGAGGAAATGGCCCGGTAACGTCTATACCACTCATGGAAGCCTTAACAATTGCAGGAGTGATAGTAGTTTCTTCCTCAGAACCAAAAAGTTGTTTTTCACCGCCATGGGGATTAAGAGCAGCTACTGCAATTCTAGGGTTTGTAATACCTAAATCCACAGTCAGGGCACGGTGTGTGATACTGATCATCTGGCTGATGGCATCCTGGGTCAGAAGTGTCGGAATATTTGCAAGTGGACAGTGTATTGTTACAAGGGTGACCTTAAGACGATCTCCAGCCATCATCATTGCAAAATCAGGACTGTCGGTGAGATCTGCAAGCATCTCAGTGTGACCGGGAAATGAATATCCCGCTTCGTTGAGTGAATATTTAGAGATAGGACAGGTGGTGATACCGTCAATAATACCCTGTTGAGCAAGTTGTACACCATTTGTAATATACCCTGCCATTGCCTGACCTGTTGAAAAATTTGGGCTCCCCCATGTAATATCTTTTTCACTTATTTTAGAAAGGTTGAGTACAGGTACAACATTAGGTACTTGCTCAGGTGGTTTTTCGCCAATTTGCCATGGAACAATTTGTATGTCACTCATCCCAAGACTTTTGGCACAGTAAGTCAGCACACCACTATCACCTAAAACAATAGGCGTAAGATTATCCTCACAAGGTTCTTGAGAAAAGTATTTTAGTATTAATTCAGGGCCGATACTGGCAGGACAACCCATTGTAATTCCAATTATGCTCATGGTTCTAGTGTACCTTTAAATATATAATATGCAATAGTCGCCGCTGAATAGACCGTTGAACAATTTTGAATCTGAAATTACACAAACAATTTCGAAAATTGAAGATCAGGATATAACGAAATCAAATGCGTTGGTAAGGTGGTCTATTTGTACTTCTCTGTTTTTCTCCATGAGAATAGAGACCACATCAAATCTGGCATTGGTATCCTTTTTCAGTTCTGTGAGAAAATTGTGGGCAGTCTTTGAAATCTGTACCTGTTTCCGGTGATTAACAGCTGCTGCAGGACCACCAAAATCCTTACTGGTCCTTGTCTTCACTTCGACAAACACGAGGGTATCTCCATCTTGCACTATGAGGTCAATCTCTCCGTAACTGCACCTATAGTTTTTCTCAATAATTGTATACCCTTTTCTCTTTAGAAAGCGAGCAGCAGATGCTTCACCCTCCATACCGAGAATCTGTCTGAGATTAACCATGAGTCATTACACCATTAAAGCTCAGACGATGAATAGGGCAGGGCCCGTGTTTTTGCAGGGCCAGGCGGTGTTCTTTTGTGGGATAGCCTTTATTCTTGGCAAAGTTATAGATGGGATACTTTTCGTGCATTTTGGCCATGAACTGGTCTCGTTGCACCTTGGCAATTATACTGGCAGCCGCAATGGAGGCACTTTTTGATTCCCCTTTGATCAAGGTCTGTTGCTCTATTGGTATAGGAGCCGCAAATTTACCGTCCACCAGTAGAAAATCTACAGGTTCACCACTAATACTTTCTGTGGCAATCTTCATTGCTAGAAGTGATGCTTGTAGGATATTAAGGCGATCTATCTCCTGTTCAGAAACAAATGCAATTCCGATACGGGCACCGCTTTCTGCAAGCGTAGACGCAAGTAGTTCTCTTTTTTTGTGGGAGAGGACTTTTGAATCGAGGTAAATCGTGGGGTCAATCGAGGGGGGAAGTACAACAGCAGCAGCTACTACAGGTCCGGCAAGGGGACCACGTCCAACTTCATCGCATCCGGCAATAGATCTATAGCCGTGCTTACGCAATGTTTTCTCAAATATGAAATTATCTTTACCAATTGTGGTCTCAGACAATAGCTCTATCATATTGAGCTCAGTGAGAAGGCCTGCCTAAAACAGCCACTGCATCAAAAAAGAGAACAGTGGCTGTAAATAATGCGAGTGGCTTAGCGAGGTAGTCCGCGTTCACGGATACGTGCAGCTTTACCAGTGAGATTACGGAGGTAGTAAAGACGTGAACGACGAACGCGTCCGCGCATAACAAGCTCGATCTTCTCAATACGTGGGTTATGAAGAGCAAAAGTCTTCTCTACGCCAACACCATGGGAGATTTTGCGTACTGTGTAGCTTGCGTCCATGGTTCCTTTTTTGCGTTTGATGCATACGCCCTGGAATACCTGTACACGCTCTTTGCTTCCCTCGATGATACGGATATGAACCTTAACGGTGTCACCTGGACGGAAGTCTGGGTGATCCATACGCATCTGCTCTTGATTAATTCTGTCGATTATTGTGCTCATAACGTCTTCTATTGGTTGAAGTATCAGTGGATAACTATCCAACGGTTAATTAGTGCCTGCTCCACAGCCTGTACTATATACAAGAAACTGGAGAATTTTTTGAAAATAAATATTTTAAATAACAACCATGGCACTTACCCTGCCTTATTTCCCGTTTACCGGGGGCTGTTTTCTTGCCACCTATTACGATCCGAGCAAACGATCCATGATGATCGAAGCGGCGGAGCGTACTGAAAGATGGTTGTAGTCTGTACCACCCTTAATAGGTGGAAGACTGAACTCACACTGCTCTAAAATTTCCTGGGCAAGCCCATGTGCGGTTCCAAATAACAATAGAACCGGCTGTTGTTCCTTAATTTGTTGTCCGAGATCTGCGTAGCTTACAGTATTCTCCTGCTCGATTGCACTGGTTGTCACAAGAGTTGGTCGTTTGCCGTATTCATTGGTGAGTGCAACAATTGCCTCCTCCACAGAATAAACAGGTCGAACAATTTCAAGTGCTTCCTTTCTGGCGGGATTATACGATGCTCCGTATCCGCTCAGCCAGTGGTCTAACAGCTCATGTACCAGCTTGTGCTGATCTTCGTAGGGGGTGGAAATAAAATAACTGCCAACCCCGTATGTTCTTGCTGTCCTGGCGATATCATGAATATCTAAATTAGTAACAGCGGAACCGATTACTTCTTTCTTCTTGTTTACCACAGGATGATGCACTAAGGCAATGTGAAGAGAACGCTTACCTTGATACATCAATCTTTTCCTGCTTTCTGTTCCCGTTCAATCTGCTCGAGTAAGCCGCACGATTTAAGCAGTTTACGTTCAGCCTTTGAAAAGGATTCGTTTTGTATAAGGTCAGGTCGCTTTCTCAGTGTACGTTTAACAGAATCTAGAAACCTGAACTCTTCAATTTTTTTATGGTTTCCCGAGAGTAATTCCTCAGGAACTTCCATGGCCTCAAATTCGCGTGGCCTTGTGTATTGACCGTGTTTTACAAGACTTCTGCTGAAGGTATCTTTATCAACAGAGTCCTGGCAACCAAGTACACCAGGTACCAAACGAGTAATGGAGTCAACCAAAATCATTGCCCCAAGTTCACCTCCTGTGAGAATGAAATCTCCCAGGGAAATTTCATCATCAACATATTCAGAGATAAATCTCTCGTCTATTCCCTCGTACCTGCCACAAACCAGAATAAGATGCTCTTCTGCGGCCAGTTCTTTTGCAAGACTTTGATTATACGTCCTGCCTTGAGGGCTGAGAAAAATAACTCGAGCTTTTTTGCTGGAGTCTGTTTTTCTGCTTTTAACTGCACTTGCAAGAGGTTCAGGTTTCATCACCATACCCTCTCCACCACCGAATGGCCTGTCGTCGGTCATTGAGTGAGGTCCGGTTGCAAAATCCCGGATATTAATGATATTGACGTCTATTTTATTTTGTAATAGAGCCCGTCTGATGATCCCTTCCTCGAGAGGAGAGTCAAGCAGTTCTGGGAAAATAGTCAATATGTCAAAAATCATACGACAACCCGCACCGTTTTCACTTTGCTGGGTCAACGTTTATTTCAAGTAGCCCTGGAGGAAGATCCACAACGATGATGTCATCCGTTTCTTCAACAATAAAGTCGGATATAACTGGTATCATTGCTTCGCCTGCCTCTGTGTCTATTACTAGAATATCCTGGGCACCACTGTTGAACAGTTCTTTAACAGTACCAATAACTGCACCATCTTTGTCAACGAGTTGTTTCCCCTGATACTGATGCCAGTAATATTCTCCAGGCTTAGCTTCAGGGAGATGCTCTTTTAAAAGCAAAACCTCAAAACCTTCAATTTGTTCAGCTGCAGTTCTGTCAGCAATAGTGGCAAATTTTACCACAGCTGTTTTCCCCTGAATGCGTGATTTAGTAATAGCAATGGGACCGATAAGCCTGTTCTTTAGATCTCGAAGCGTAAGCTCCTTGTAATCTAAAAAATTTTCAGGCTGACCGGAAAAACAGTATATTTTAATCTCACCGCGCAGGCCGTGAGGCTTCGTTGTTTTACCAACGAGCAGGTATTTGTCGTTTGGGTACGTCTTTTCCATGGACTAACTACTTACCTGCTTATTCTACTATTTCAAGACGCGAGCGCTTATCTTCTTTTGCAGCTGTTGCCGCAAGAATTGATCGCAAGGCCCGCGCCGTTCTTCCCTGTTTGCCAATTACCTTACCAAGATCTTCTGGAGCTACAGCCAACTCGATAGTGACATTATTTTCTTCATCACTACGGGTAACCTTTACATCATCCGGGTTATCTACCAGAGATCTGGCAATAACGGCTATTAGCTCTTCCATCTTTACGCTTCAGCAGCAGCTTTTTTGATCAGGCTTTTAACAGTAGTGGTAGGAAGAGCACCTTTACCCATCCAGTCCTGGAGCTTACTGTTATCAATCTTGATTACAACTGGATCCTGAAGTGGATCGTAGGTTCCAAGAATATCAAGAAATTTTCCATCACGTTTGCTTTCGCTGTCAGCAACGATAATACGATAGAAGGGTTGCTTCTTTCTGCCAAGTCGAGTTAGTCGAATACGTACTGCCATTCCGGTATATCCTCCGGTTAATATGTCGGTTAAAATTTCCTGAAAAGATCTTCAGGAACAGTTTATCTTCTTTTCATGCCCTTAGGCAACTTCCTACGTTTAACGCCTGACATAGCACCAGGCTTACCGCGCATTTTTTTCATCATCTTCAGCATTTCAGAGTAACTCTTCAGTACTCTGTTTACTTCGCTGACCTGAGTACCGGAACCCGCAGCAATTCTTTTGCGCCTGCTTGGGTTGATGATGGTATGATTCTTCCTTTCTTTGGCTGTCATCGAGCGGATAATAGCTTCAGTTTTAGCAAGCTCTTTTTCATCCGGCTTAGGGACATCCTTCATCTTTTTAAGCTTGTTGATGCCGGGAACCATTTCCAGAATCTGATCGAGCGATCCCATTTTCTTAATCTGTTGAATCTGATCGAGAAAATCTTCAAGGGTAAACTGATTCTTCTTCAGTTTTTTGGCAATCTTGTCAGCTTCTTTTTTATCGACAACAGCTTCTGCTTTCTCGATAAGGGTGAGAATATCTCCCATACCAAGAATACGTGAAGCAACACGCTCCGGGTGGAACACTTCAATGTCATCGAGTCCTTCACCGATACCAACAAACTTAATTGGTTTACCAGTAACGTTTTTAATCGATAACGCAGCACCACCCCTGGCATCACCCTCCATCTTAGTAAGGACAACACCGGTAATTTCAAGGTCGCTGTTAAATTTATCAGCAACAGTGACCGCATCCTGACCCGTCATGGAGTCCGCAACAAAGAGCACTTCAGAGAGTGGAATTGCAGTCTGAATATCTTTCAACTCGCCCATGAGGGCTTCATCAACATGCAGGCGACCTGCAGTATCAATGAGTATCGTGTCACAGTTCTGCTTTGCAGCTTCAATAAGGGCCTGCTGACAGAGATCTACTGGTCTGGCATCTGTCGTGGACGGGTGAACTGGTACACCTACTTTTTCGCCGAGTATCTGTAGCTGCTCAATAGCGGCTGGCCTGTACACATCCGCGGGCACAAGATACGGCTTTCTACCTTTTGCTTTTAAGAGCTTTGCGATCTTTCCAGTGGTAGTAGTTTTACCCGACCCCTGAAGACCTGCCATCATGATGGTGACTGGCTGACGGCCATCAAGCTCTATCTGTTCTGTTTTACCGCCAAGAAGTTCTACGAGTTCGTCGTGAACAATCTTGATGACCTGCTGTCCAGGTGAGAGGCTCTTTGAAACATCTCTACCGACAGATTTCTCAGTAACGGTGGCGACGAAATTTTTGGCAACCTTAAAATTTACATCTGCTTCAAGGAGGGCCTTACGGACCTCAGCCATAGCTTCAGCAATGTTCTCCTCAGAGAGCTTGCCATGGCCTCGTAGCTTTTTAAATACGCCTTCAAGTCTGTCGGATAAATTTTCAAACATAGTACTTTCTTGCCATTAAATAGTTTCTAGCCCCGATAAACAAAAAATATGAGTTCTGAAACTCTCTGCTCATGACCCGGTGGATGGGATTATTTTGGAGCACTCGTCAATTATATTTATTGTTTTTACGTCACCTGCTTCGAAGTATCCCACTCAGTAGATAGGATCGTATCGAGCTGATGATTGTCCATTTTGTTCTTAAAAGTCCACGCACATTGTGGGAAACAGCCTATATATGATAAGCAGTATTCCTTTGGTTGGCGAAAGATCAAAAGAGAAGAAAAATACTTTATATATGTAAGGTTGTCAAGAAAGGAACGCAATCGAGTTAAAAAATTGGTTCACTGTGGTTTTTTGTGGTCTTTGATATGGTCTCGCGCTTGTAATGTTGGTCTTCATTCTGCCTAATTCTGGCCAATCCTACACATATTACTCAGATACTTGTGTCGCGCCTTAATATGTCATATTTTTGATACAAAGAAATGGATTATTCAACAATATGGTTGGTTTTGCATATGTGCACTGAGGTTAATTGTGTTGTGGCAAGTTAATAATTCATATTTCTCATACAATATAGACTCACAAAGAGTTATTGGAATTTCTGGTTTTAAAGCCCAAAAAGGACTTTGCAATGGATTTAAGTGAAGGGTTTAAGATAGATGAAAATAGAATTGTTAGTGAACCTTTTTTTATGCCCCAGGGCAATGAAGTAGAAATCGCCATGGCGGCAAGAAATAATAAATTGCCGCTGTTGTTGAAGGGGCCAACCGGGTGTGGGAAAAGTCGGTTTATGCAATATCTCGCCTGGCGTTTTCAGTTGCCACTTATAACTGTGTCATGTCACGATGATCTTTCTACCTCGGATCTTGTTGGCAGGTTTTTGGTAAGAGGTAACGAGGCCGTCTGGCAGGATGGGCCGCTCACACTTGCTGTAAAAGCCGGGGGGCTCTGTTATCTCGATGAGGTGGTTGAGGCAAGAAAAGATACTACGGTGGTCATACACCCACTAACTGATGACAGGAGGGAGTTGCCCATAGAAAAATTAGGTCATATCTTTAAAGCACCTGATGATTTCATGCTCGCTGTCTCATATAACCCCGGCTATCAGAGTGTTTTAAAAGATCTTAAACCATCCACCAGACAACGATTTGTCTCACTGAATTTTGGTTATCCCCCAAGAGATCTCGAAGAGAAAATTGTCATCGGTGAATGCGGTGCTGAAGAGACACTTGTCCACAGGCTCGTACAGTTAGCCGTGATGACAAGAGGGCTTAAAGATTCAGGTCTTATGGAAGGTGCATCTACGCGGCTTGTAATCCAAACTGCCAGACTTGTTGAAAGTGGTATCTCTGAAATAGATGCTTGCCGTGCCGGGATGACAGAGAGTTTGACAGACGATGCTGAACTTCTCTCGGCAATGGATGAAATGATACTTTCATTATTTTAGTTGGGATTCCAGGGGATGCAGCTCACGACACTCAAAGAAAGGTTTTTCACGATTGTCGCACCATCTCTTCCAAATGACTGGGAGGTTGAGGATGTGCTTACAGATATTTGTGATCTGCCCAGTAAGCACATTGAAGCTCTTTTTGCGCAGATTACAGTTATCTGGCCTGTCAGCCATAGTCTCTGTTTTGCTTTTTTACAGGATGGGGGGAAGTGTATCTCCTGTATCCCTGATAGTTTGGTTGCTGAATGGACGAGGAGGATTCTTGGTCTCTACGAAACTGGCGGTCTTGTTTCCGCCAGAAAATTTATGGCCGACCCTAAGCGTCTGTTTCTTCGTCCCATGGAAGGGTTATGTGGCCTATCGTTTTCTGAAATTCAGGAAAAGATGCAACTCTACTTGAACGGAATCTCTGGCGTTAATATCGAACTTGGGATCGCTTCAATACCTCAGACTGACACCGAAAAAATATTTGTTCCTGAGTTTCTTGACCTGTTTCCAGACCAGGCAGGAAATAGCCTTCTTTATAAATTTATCATATCTTTGCAGTGGGCCCATGTGCAGTCCAGGCTCTTTGAAGCTGCCCTGGATGTATCTGGTGTATCTCTTTATGAATCAGCCCTTTTTAAGAGTTTGTCTGACCAGGATCGTGGCAAAGAACTCTTTACAGTTGCTCAGTGTATTTCTTCTATTAGATGGTTGCGTACTAATCTGCCCGGTCTCATCAGGAGTGTGAGACCGCTCTATATCCAGTTACTTGAAACGCTCACTGCTTCTGCCTGTTCAGATTACCTTCAAGCTATTAAAGGCCTATTAAGGGATGCAATTGGTGATGGTAGCGAACAAGGTGTGACCACCCTAAATCGTGGGCATGATTTCATTTCAGTTGTGGAAAGGTTGGGTAGTGAGGGCGTGATTGATGTCTTGCCGGATCTGTATAGATCGTTTCATGGAATTGATGGAGACTGTGATTTTGGAGGGTTTTCAATTATCCTGGGCAACTTTGATTTTGACAGAGCATTCACGCTGATTCATAAGCGAAGGCTGAAGGATAAAAATGTATTCCTTACACTTCTGGCGGAAGCCATTGAACAAAAGCATGAGAGGAAAAATGATAAGTCCGTAGCAGAGAGTGAACAAAAATCTGGAGGAACACATCTTATCCTCTCTGCTGATGAGAACATTAACGATCAAAAGAATCGAGATGATTTCCTGTTAGAGAATGGTGAATTTGAGCTCTCAGAAGAACTTAAAACTATTATTCAATCTATTGAGTCCGATGTAGGCGAACTTCCGGAGGCCTATGTTCAGGCCGCATCCGGTATGGCTGGTCGAGGAGTCAATGATAGAGAAGCTATAAAAACAGGCGATAGTTGGTGCAATACTCCTCCCGGACTTGTCGGTTATCCATACGATGAATGGGATTATAGGAGAGGGGGATACAGGCAGGGCTGGTGCACATTATATGAAAAGCCAGTGAGTCCTGTTAAATCTACATTTATCCCTGATACGCTCATAAAATATAAGGGGCAGATGCACAGGATACGAAGGCAGTTTGAGATGTTGCGTAATCAAAATAGATTTGTTCGCAGGCGCCGTCACGGTGATGATATAGATTTTGATGCACTTGTAGATGCACAAGGCGATGCAAAGGCAGGACTCGTTCCATCGGATCGACTCTTTCTACGCCTTCTTCGGGATAGTCGTGAGATTAGCACCTGTTTTCTTGTAGATATGTCAAATTCAACTGAAGGGTGGGTAGGAACTGCAGTTAAAGAATCCCTGGTACTCATGGCTGAAGCAATGGATATTGTCGGAGATCCGTATTCAATTTATGGGTTTTCAGGAATGCGCCGCTCAAAAAATGAGGTATATCCCATAAAAGAGCTACTGGAACCGTATAATAGTGTAGTAAAAGGACGCATTGCAGGGATTAGTCCTAGGGAATATACCCGAATGGGACCGCCTATTCGCCATATGACGAAAAAAATGATGGGGACTGACAGTCGAGTTCGGCTGCTTATTGTCTTTTCAGATGGAAAGCCTGAAGATTATGACGACTATAAAGGGAAGTACGCCATAGAAGACACCAGAAAGGCAATCCTCGAGGCCAGGGGGATGGGGGTACAGGTTTTTTGTGTCACTATTGATAAGTCAGCCCATGAATATCTTGGACATATGTTCGGTCTGGGACAGTTTGTATTTATTGATAATGTTGAAGCCCTTCCGGGGAAACTTGTAGAAATGTATAGATTATTAACCTGCTAAAGGAGACGTTATGGCAAGTATTGTTGTACCTTGTGCTGAGTGCGGAGTAAAAAGTAGAATTCCGGATATGAAGCAGCACCTGGGACCAAAGTGCGGCAAGTGTAAATCTGATCTTGAACTTAAAGATTATGTTGTCCCCGTAGAACTAACTGATGGTACAATGGATAGTTTTATAAAAGCTGAAAAGCTTCCTGTTCTCGTCGACTTTTTCTCACCAACCTGTGGACCCTGTGGTACACTTGCTCCTGTCTTAAAGAACATGACGAGGAAATACTTTAAACGGATAATCGTTTGTACTGTCGATACTTCTAAGAATCCGGGCTGCCCTGCATATTATAAAATAAAGGGGGTACCGACTCTGATATTTTTCAAAAACGGTACCGTCGTGGATCAGATAGAGGGCTTGCCGGATGTGTCCCTGCTCGATTCCAAAATAGAGTATTACGCAAGCAAATAACGTATATCTGAATTACCCTTGGTTTACGGTAGAGCTTGTCCTTTAAATGCCAGATGACAGTGTTGTTATAATATCGGGGTAAGGGGCCACAGTTTCCAAAAGTACATTTTGATCTTTTTGCTCAGAGATGCGTATTGATTTGGGTTATCTTTCTGGCTATTCCAACTATTCCCCGGTTGCATATCTTTGCGGATGGCGTCCTCGACTTTTCTGGCAAGATCCTTGTTGGTTATATGGACGCCAACTTCTGTATTGAGATGGGCTGAGCGCGGGTCGAGGTTGAATGTCCCAACGAAGAGTGTCACTCCATCTATCACCATGGTTTTTGCGTGGATTGCAAATGTAGGTACTGCTTTTTCAAGAACCTTATATCTTTCAATGAGTTCGCGCTGAATGTCTGGAGAAGGTTTAAATTCAAACACATCTACTCCCGCGTCGAGGATCGCTCTCCGTTGTTTTGCATAACCACTGAATGCCTGCAGGTTGTCTGTGGAGGCGAGTGAGTTTGTGCTTATAGCAATTTTGACTCCTCGACTGGTGAGCTCGTTAAAAAGTTCAATGCCCCCTTCAGGTATGATCAGATAGGGGGATTGGATGATGATGCTCTTTTTGGCTTGAGATACTTCTTTTATGAGGCGGTTATATGTTTTGCTTCCCCCCGAGAGAGAACCAGTTTTGTTTTTCCCTGGAATGTCGTGGGAAAATGAAATCTCCCCCCAAGTCATCGCCTTATTGAGTAGGGGGAGTTTTTCAGGAAGGTTGGAGATTGCCTTTCGTATTGATAGTTCAAAATTCTCCTGTTTTAAAGCGTAGTTGTACAGATATGTATATATGTCCTGTTGATCTTGTGCTGAGAGACTTGGAGTCTGGTCTTTGAGTAGTTCATCAATAGATGCTACAAAATCAGAATTCCAAAAAGTGTCAAAATTATTCTCGATAGCTTTGACTACGGGGCCGATCAGCAAGACATCCCGATCTCTAAAATTGTAGGTTTTGTTAAAGTCAAAGTACTCATCGGCCATATTTCTTCCGCCAGTTATGGCAACCTGACCGTCAACACTAAAGGTCTTGTCGTGCATCCGCTGATTTGACGAGCGAAAGTTGAGAGCAATGTTTTTTACACGCTCAAGTACTGAAACCCCCATTGAGTGTTTTGGATTATAGATCCTGATGTCAATATTTGGGTGTTTATTAAGAGCTAACATAGATTTGTCGGGTGCATCGATTAACAGATCGTCGATAATAACGCGAACTTTAATTCCCCGATCGGCTGCCCGTAGTAAAGCTTCAGCTGCTAATATTCCGATATTATCAGTACTCCATATGAAGTATTGAACATCGATTTTTTCTGTGGCTTTTTCAGTCAACCAGGCTCTGGAGAGTAGGGCTTCCTCACCCTTTTCAAAGATATAGGCACCACTCTTTTCACCATCAGGGAAAGAGATTGCTTCCAGAGCCTGTCGGAGACTTATGTCTTTGTGACTTATCAATTCAGCTGATATAGCTCTTTCTGAAGGTAAACCTACGATGATAAACATAAAAGTGACTGCAATAAATATTCTGTGGAGTGAATTGTGTGGTGAGGTCATCGGCAATTGGTTCACGGGTAGAGGTTAGAGAAAGTTGGCTGTATCACTACTTTAAGGCCACTTTGAAAAATTGTTGATTCGCACAGTTTTATCGTTGCACTCAGGTATTTATCCTGGAATATTAGGTGTATACCTGTGGTGTAATTCTTTTTGCAAGTCTTGGGCTTGAACCAATTACCTAATTTTTCAAGGTATCCGTGGGTAATACCTCAGGTATATTTTCATAATAGCTCTCTGTCAAGATAGGAATCCGTTAGCTTCAGTTGTTTTTGAAGTATTCTTTCGCAAGATTATTGAATGGAAATGTTTGCAATAGAGTGAGTGGTGATGAGGGCGATTCATTAGAGAAAGGAATAGTGTATGAGGTTTGATATAATATCATACTATATTGTATAATATTTATTGGTGGCTTTTTGTGTAAGTGTTTGAAAATACACTTGTAAGTCTGGAGAATGTTGTGCTGCTCTATCGAGAAAACTCAAGTAAAAATGTTTCTCTCGTTATGAATCCAGGGGGGAAAGTGCCTTGTTGACTAGCATTTTTTTAAAAAAAGATTGACTCTGGTATTTTAAGTAAACCTATATGAAGTGGTCTTGCCGTTAATATGTGCATGAAAAATAGTATTTATTCATAGATAATTAAAAAAAATTTGATGGTGGAAAATGTAATAGAAAGAGCAATTGCTACATAGATGGATATGACATAATTCATTGGTATGATATATTAAAATACGAAAAAATAGGGGGATGAGTGCTGGGGTGGTTGTGGTGGGTGCGACACAGTCGTAATGGATAGTGGATTTTAAATAGACCTCAAAACGATTTTATGCTTGAGTAAAACTGGAATTGTTGATAAATAAAATTGATATAAGGGGAATTTATATAGCATTTCTGCGGAGAAGTCATATGAACACTTCTGTGAAGCCTGTCGAGATATTAATCTTAATTAAGGAGGACATAGCGCTAAGGTAAAATGTGAATTTGCAATTCATTGAGAACTTATTCGGTCATCCGTTTTAACGATGAAACTGCAGAAAACTAAGGCTAGACAGGCCCAGGCACGGATGGTTGACAATCTTGTTATCACTCTTTCATAAGGAGATACAGATGTCGCAACAAAATCAATCGGTACCGACCCAAGCTTGGGTTACGGTTTTTGCAGGTATGGCAATAAATCTATGTCTAGGAATCTTATATGCATGGAGTATATGGAAATCTGCTCTCGTCAATGTGGATTTAGCCGGTCAACAGATGACCGGTATCAATGCAGGATGGACATATCTAAATAATGCGCAAGCCGCTACACCTTTCTCACTATGCGTAATTATGTTTGCCCTGATGATGATCCCTGGTGGGCGTATTCAGGATAGGATCAGTCCTAAGTTTGGAGCCACTATGGGCGGATTGACCCTTGCTGCTGGTTGTATTATTGCGGGTTTAATGAAAAGCTATACAGGTATCGTGCTCGGTTTTGGTATTATTGGTGGACTCGGTATGGGTATTGGCTATGCAGCTCCAACTCCCGCAGCCCTGAAATGGTTTGGTCCTCATAAGCGAGGCCTCATCGCAGGTATTGTTGTTGGTGGTTATGGTGGTGCAGCACTGTATATTGGTGGGCTAGGTCAGTATCTCATTAACAATTATGGTATTACAGGTAGTTTTGTAGGTCTTGGTAGCTTTTTCGCTATAGTTGTTGTCATTGCAGGGCAGATGTTGAAGTCTCCACCAGAGGGATATGTTGCACCAACTGTTGCTGGAGCCGGGGTAGCTACTGCCAACTCAACTGTTACCAACTGGGAACCTGCCGATGTTATAAAAACCTGGCAGTTTTATGCGCTGGTTGTGATGTTTATTCTTACTACTCAATCCGGTTTATTGATTATTGGTAACGCAAAAGGTTTGATGGTTGCCGCTGCTAAGAATATGCCATTTTTTGCTGCTAATGCCTGGATTCTTGTATCCTATGGTGGGCTTGTTAATGCATCCGGTCGAGTGGGAACAGGTTTTTATTCAGATAAGATTGGTCGTCTGAATGCCTATTGTCTCAACTGTGGTATTTCTGCTCTTTGTCTCTTTGCACTGCCGTATATCATTGGAACACAAAGTGTTGGCCTATTGTTCCTCGCCGTCGGTATCGCATACTGGCAGTATGGTGGTGGACTTGCACTTATGCCGTCTTTTGCAGCAGATTTCTTTGGACCGAAAAATCTCGGTATGAATTACGGTCTTATCTTTATCGGTTGGGGCCTCGGTGTTTTTGTAACACGGCTTGCCGGAACTATTGAAGATGTAACCGGTAGTTTGAACTATGCTTTCTATCTTTCAGGTGCACTGCTTGTAGCGGGCGTTATCCTGGCTCAAATGACTTCACGTCCGATCCATTCGGCTGAGGTCGAGGGAGAAACTGCACCAGCTCAGAGCTGATAAAGTTTGAGTTGTTAACTGGGGGGGACAGTGAGCTGTCCCACATTTTTCGAACTTTTTGAGGAGAAAAATATATGAGCGAGCAAAAATCAGTTGAAACCTCAGAAGCTGAAATTGCTGTACACTGGAAAGAAGAAGAGTATTACCATCCATCACCATCGTTTATTGCTCAGGCAAATTTAACAGACGAAAAGATCTTTGAAAGATTTAGTCTCGATAATTTTCCTGACTACTATACTGAGTTCGCGGACCTTCTTACCTGGTATAAGTACTGGGATGAAGTTCTCGATACCAGTGATGCCCCGTGTTGGAAGTGGTTTAAGGGTGGTAAGTTAAATGCAAGTTATAACTGCATTGACAGACATCTTAAGGATAACAAAAATAAGACTGCTATCCACTTTGTGCCAGAATTGGAAGAAGAGCGGGTTCAGCACATTACGTATCAAGAGCTCTATGTTCGGGTAAATGAGTTTGCTGCACTCTTACGTGATTCTGCAGGATTAAAGCGTGGCGACAGGGTTACAATTCATATGCCTATGTCGGCTGAACTCCCCATCACCATGCTTGCCTGTGCTCGTCTTGGTGTTATTCACTCAGTTGTTTTTGGTGGTTTTTCATCGAGTGCCTGTGCAGATAGGGTTGTTGATTCAAATAGTCGTGTTCTCATCACCATGGATGCTTATTACCGTGCAGGTAAATTGCTCAACCATAAGGCTGTTGATGATGAGGCGTGTGAGCTTGCTGCAAAAGATGGGCAAAATGTTGATAAACTTCTTATCTGGCAGCGTTATCCAGGTAAGATGTCAACTGACTCAAAACTTGTGGAAGGCCGTGATGTCATCGTAAATAATGAATTGAAAAAATATTACGGGGCAAGAGTTGAGCCCGAGCAGATGCTAGCTGAAGAGCCTCTCTTTTTAATGTACACTAGTGGAACCACAGGAAAACCAAAAGGTGCTCAGCATGGTACTGGCGGATATCTTTCCTATGTTACTGCAATGTCAAAGTATATTCAGGATATCCACCCTGAGGATGTGTACTGGTGTATGGCAGATATTGGCTGGATAACAGGACACTCCTTTATTGTATATGGACCGCTGGCACTTTGTGCCTCGTCTGTAATTTATGAAGGTGTTCCGACATATCCGGATGCTGGAAGATCCTGGAGAATTGCTCAGGAACTCGATGTTAATATCTTCCATACGGCACCTACAGCTATTCGAGCTCTCAGAAAGATCGGGCCGGATGAGCCTGCCAAGTACAACTACAACTTCAAGCATATGACAACAGTTGGTGAGCCAATTGAGCCTGAGGTATGGAAGTGGTATGAGAGGGAAGTCGGTAAAGGAAAGGCTGTAGTTGTTGATACCTACTGGCAAACTGAAACAGGTGGTTTTCTCTGCTCCACTGTTCCTGGTATGCAGCCAATGAAGCCTGGTAGTGCAGGGCCTGGAGTTCCTGGTATTCACCCGATTGTCTTTGATGAAGATGGTGCTGAGATTCCAGCTGGCGCAGGAAAGGCAGGTAACATCTGTATTCAGAATCCATGGCCAGGTTGTTTCCAGACAATCTGGGGTGACAGGCAACGTTTTGTCGATACCTACTTTGGTATGTATAATAAGGACCCAAATAGTAAAGACTGGAGAGATTGGCCATATCTCACAGGTGATGCTGCGGTTGTTGCAGACGATGGTTATGTCAGAATCCTCGGCAGGATAGATGATGTAATTAATGTCTCCGGTCACCGTCTTGGAACCAAAGAGATTGAGTCTGTGTGTCTGACTGTGGACGAAGTTGCTGAAGCAGCTGTTGTTCCGGTTAATCACGAAATTAAAGGCAAGGAGCCAGAGGTTTATGTCTCTTTGAAGCCTGGATTTGAACCCTCAGAAGCAATTCAGCAAAAAATTGCCGATGCTATTACATTTCAGATCGGTAAAATTGCTAAATGTAGAAATGTTTGGATAGTGCCAGATATGCCTAAGACGAGATCCGGTAAGATCATGAGGAGGGTTTTAGGTGCAATTTCTAATAATGGAGATGTGGGTAATGTTATGACACTTGCGAATCCTGAAATTGTGGACGAAATCCAGAAAATGGTAGGCTAGTAATACTGTAGTTTATTGGGAAGTAATACAGACATTCCATCCATCAGTGTCTGTAAAAATGGCGGAAACCGTATGGTTTCCGCCATTTTTTTTTACACCACAGTTACAATATGGGGTACAGTAAAAAAAACCTAACAAAAGTAAAAACCTATAACCAAAGAGGTCATATGGAAGGGGAACTGTATCTACCGTATCTGCTCAATTATTCACAACCGGTTGTTGAAGATATTGCCATTTTCTGTGTGGCCATGTTTACGGCAATTGTGGTAAATGCTGAGGGGCAGTGCTTTGCTGCTACTTTTCTTGGTGACTCCGTTCCCGGGGCCAAAGATCGGCATCACTTCAATGTGTTTTTACACATGAGTCTTCTTGGAACACTCTGTTTTTTTGTGGCGGGTTTTGGTTGGGTAAAAGAGATAAAAATCAATGCTGACAATTTTAAAAATCATCAGAAATTATCGCTGATTACAAGTAGGTTGGCTGGTCCTGTTGCGAATTTACTTATGGCTAATATTGCAGCGAGCTTATCCTGGATTTTGGGTAGGTATGGTGTGGTAGACGAGGTCTTTTCCACAATTGTACTCGTTAATGTGACTATGGCTGTATATAGCCTCATACCTATTCCACCTATGCCTGGAGGCGCTTTTGCTGAAAGTGTTATGGCGGGTGATGGTGGGCTTGATAAAATTTGGCGTGGCCTCTATATGGCAGGACCATATCTTATTATAGGACTGTTTTTGTTATTTAGAGTAACCGGCTTCGAGGGTGTTTCTTCGCTCATAAATCCAGTCATATTATGGTTGACCGGGTTTGCGCTCGATATATGAACAACACGAAACTGTAACAATACATTAGGTTAATCCTTTAAGGTTTGAATAGGAAAATGGATCATTTTGTAAAAACTAGGGTGAGGACATACTTTGGCGACCAGGATTTAAATTGTGCAACGACTGCAATCCTCATTATCTCAGAATACTTTGATATTAGTGTTGATAAACAGGTGGTTGATGCGGCAATTGGTATGCATGGAGCTGGAGGCTATAGAGCCCAGTGTGGTATTGTTGAAGGAACGCTTATGTCAGTAGGTGTAATAGGTAGAGCAAGAAACATCCCTGAAGATAGTATTATCGACCTGTGCAAGGAACTGGCCCACTCGTTTGAAAAAGCGTTTTCAAGTCTTAGTTGTAGCAACCTGCGTCCCGGCGGCTTTAATGCTGATGATCCTCCTCATCTTTGTGAAGATTTAACAGTTAGAGGGATTAGTCATAACATTAAACAAATTGCAAGCTGGCTGGAGACGTATTCCTGACTTGTTGAGGAGGGTATTGGGAGGGGCTGGGGCACTGCATGGAACTCATCAAATAGATATTTTGCCGACCTGTTTTAACGTTTTACTATAGCTCATCTGACTGGTTAATTGGAAAACGTAAAATTTGTGCAGCTTAACGTACTTGAGTCAAAAAGAATAAAGAGGAACTATATGTCAGAAGTTACCTTTGATTGGTTAAATTCACTTCCGAAGGTGGAGTTACATCTGCATTTGGAAGGGAGCCTTGAGCCAGAGTTAATGTTTAAACTGGCTGATAGGAACAATATTGAGTTACCTTTTGATACTGTGGAGCAAGTTCGTGGCGCATATGAGTTTAGTAATCTGCAGGATTTTCTCGATATATACTATCAGGGAGCAAATGTACTACGGACTGAGCAGGATTTTTATGACCTGACCTGGTCCTATTTGACGCAGTGTAAGCAGCAAAATGTAGTTCACGTCGAGCCGTTTTTTGATCCACAAACCCATACTGATCGGAATGTTCCCATTGAGGTTGTTATAGGTGGTATATCAAGGGCGTTAAAAGATGGGGAGGATACGTTTGCCATAACAAGTAAGCTGATCATGTGTTTTTTGCGGCATCTGAGCGAGGATGATGCCTTCAAAACCCTGGCAGAGGCCGAACCATATCTTGATCGAATTGAGGCTGTAGGACTCGATAGTTCTGAACAGGGACATCCTCCTGAAAAGTTTAGTCGGGTTTTTTTAAGAGCCCGGGAATTAGGTTTGTTAACTGTTGCACATGCCGGAGAAGAAGGGCCTGCAGAGAATGTCTGGACATCGATTCATGATCTTCAGGTATCACGTGTAGATCATGGGGTACGATCTGTTGAAGATCCAAAGTTGATGAGCCATCTTGCTGTGGCCCAAATACCGCTTACAGTATGCCCATTATCAAATGTGAAGCTACGGGTGTTTGATACGATGGCTGAACATACTATACTGGAAATGCTTGATGCTGGTCTTTGCGTAACTGTTAACTCGGATGACCCATCCTATTTTGGTGGCTATATGACCGAAAACTTTATGGGATTATCCCGTGAGCTTGGTATGACGAAGGCTCAAGCCCATCAACTGACATTGAATAGTGTTGAAGCAAGTTTTGCAGATGATGATAGGAAAGAAGAAATGCGTAATATGTTGAAATAATGGGGTGAAATGAATACTGTGAAGTGGGCAGAGTTTGCCCATACATACCACTAAGCATTGAGAGAATATAAGCCGTTATGAGTGAGTTGAAATCAGGAATTTACACCCATTATAAGAACAAAAAGTATAAAGTTATTTGTGAAGCCACTCACTCCGAAACTGAGGAGAAGATGGTTGTTTATCAGTGTCTATATGGTGATTTTGACATGTGGGTTCGACCAAAATCAATGTTCACCGAGTTGGTTGAGGTAAATGGTAAGCAAGTTCAGCGCTTTACGTTTGAATCTGATCTTTAACTATCTCTGCTGATAATGTTAAGCGTAACCGCTTATGATCCTTTTTGCCTCTTGTCTGTAATTATCAATGTATGAACGATAAAAAAACATCCAAACCTGCTAAGTACACCTGTGATGACTACAGAGCGGAGATGAGACTTCTTGGTATACGTCAGCAATTGAAAAATACAGAGTTATCTGAATCGGATAAGAGAAAATTGCAAAGTGAAATTGATCAGATAGAACAAGAGCTCGGTCTCTCATAAATACAGCCGACTCAGCAAATTCTTACCCCATTCATCTGAGTTAGTGTATAGCCGGGCTGCAACTTGGATAAAGGGTTTTAAGCTTTTACATTAATAATTGGCCTTATATGGTGAATTACGTCAATGAGGTCGGTCTGAAGGTACATAACGTCAAAAATATCTTTATAGGCCATTGGTGATTCATCGAGAGTGCTCCCGCCCACCTTTGCAGTTATTCCCTGCATGGCTGCCTTGAACTCATTGGTGTTAAGTTGACGCTTGGCCTGTTTACGTCCAAGTACACGTCCTGCTCCATGGGAACTTGAGTAGAGGCTGTGAGGGTTTCCTTTACCCTGGACAATAAATGAGCCATCACGCATATTGCCGGGTATGACACCCATCATCTTATCTTCGGCGTGGGTGGCACCTTTTCTGTGTATCCACAGGTCTTCGCGTTTCTCCACATGGTTGTGGGTTCTGTTGATCAGAAGGTCCCAGTTAGCATCACCTTCACAGTGTTCTGCTATTACTCTAATTACCCGTTTCATCATTTCTCTACGGTTGGCAAGAGCAAATTCTAAGGCCCAGTTCATATCATTGATGTATGCCTTACCTTTATCACTGTCGATTCTAAGGCCAAAGTGTCCCTCTTTAGCTTTGGTGGAATCCGAGGCGAGTCGCATATATTCTGAAGCTATTCCATGGCCAACGCCGCGGGAACCAGAGTGTATAATGATCCATGTTCTGCACTTTTCATCTTTGCCTATCTCGATAAAGTGATTGCCACTGCCAAGCGAACCAAGAGCCCTGAATTCTTTTCTTTTCTTGAAGACTTTTAATCCTCGATTTGTGAGTTTGTCCGGATTGAGTGACGTGTCGACAGGGTGTTTGTTGACATTAAAACCGACCGGAATGGCTTGGTAAATCTCTTTGAAGATGGATCTACTTTTACTTGTTACTCGGGATGGATCAAAAGAGGTGGGAAGTGCGCACATGCCACATCCTATGTCATAACCAACCCAGGCGGGTATAACCACACCGTCCGTTGCAATAACAGCACCGATTGGAAGCACATATCCAGTGTGAGCGTCCGGCATCAAAGCGCCCTGAATACTGAAATTCTGTTCCATTGCGCTTGTAAATTGTTGAAGAGCTGAAGGGTCCAGATGATCTGCGAATATCTTTGTTTTCTTCATACCTGTTTGTATATTTCAAAACCTCTATTGCTGAATAGAGTAGTCGTGACTCTGCATTGATCTTAGTAGAATAGTTATATCTAGGTATAATAGTACCAAAATTTAAGGATGAAAAACAATTTGGGTCACCTTAAATGTAGACTTGTGCCATTTATTATGACTTTGGCTTATAGCCGGCACGTCTTCCATGGTCGGGTAAATTTGCAATGGGAGTTACCGTTGATATACACTGTGTAGTATAGGTTGGTGGAGTAGGGTAATTCTGCCCTTGATAGTTACACATTCCTTTGGGCTGGTAAAACTGTCAGCCTCTTTGTTATTTTACTTAAGGAGATGCTGCATGGATATTTTCAAATGGCGGGAGTCCTATGATACAGGGGTAAGTGTCTTGGATGAACAACATAAAAAGCTTATTGAACTTATCAATAAGCTCTATAGGGTTATGCGTGATAGGGAATCGGAAGCAGTCATTAAAGATGTACTTGAAGAGATGAGTAAATATGCAGAGTACCATTTTGCAGAGGAAGAGAAACTTCTAAAAGATAATAATTATCCCGGGTATGAAAACCATATAGCTTTACACCAGAGTTACCGGGAAAAGGTAAAATCCCTCATGGATGGAGCCGGAATGGAAGAGGATAAACAGATGAAAGCGACATATATTTTTCTTCGTCAGTGGTGGATGGAGCATATTGTTGGTGAAGATAAAAAGTATGGTGAGTTCATAGTATCTGCAACGGCTGACTAAAAGCCCCAAAGGGAGCTCTTTTTAGCAGCACAAGAGATAGGGAAACAACAATCCACTGGTCCTGATAGAGCAGATTTTAGAACTCAGTGGATAATTAAAAGCAGGCGCTGGTTACTCCGCTAATTCGTTAAACATACAACTTAAGACGAGATCTCCATCTTCGTATACGGTCTTTACCTTATATGGAAGAGTCTTAAATAGGGCAATCATCGCCTTGTTTGAAGGGAATGTGTAGGCGGTCAGACCACTGATGCCGCTTTCGCGGGCAACAGCCGCCAGTTTTTTGATAAAGTAGGAGCCCAGCCTTTTCCCCTGATAGTCCTCACTAACAGAAAAAGCAACCTCTGCAATGTTGCTTCCTTCAAGTTTCATGGATTCAGCAACGGCCACAACCTTGCCAAATCCAAACTCTCCGACAACTGCGACCAGGGTGAGGTCGTTGATGTAATCAACATTGGATCGTGTTTCCATTTCTGTTCTGCCGAAGATAGTTTTCTGGCAGAAAAAACGAGTGAGAACATCCTCTTTTGGTAAGCTGTAGTAATGTTCCTGTATGCGTCTCTCATCAACGGGTTTCGCAGGTCTGACGAGGATTTTTTCCCCATCAATATCAAGAGTCTCTTCAAGTTGAATGGGGTAAATCGCCCTTGAAGCCTCGCCAAGGCTTCTCTCTGAGCCAATAAAACCTTGTTCTTTAGCGGCTTCAAACAGTTCCTCACGAAAGTCAGGGTGGGCAATACTGATCATCGCAATGGTTCGTTCCTGGATGCTTTTTCCAAAAAGATTCACCGCACCATATTCAGATATCACATATTGTACATCGCCTCGGGGAACCACAGTTACTTCATTGTTGAGTTGTGGGACAATGTTTGATTGAATTCCGTTTTCTGTCGCTGAGGTTGAAAAGAGCATGAGAATAGACTTGCCGCCGGGAGATCGTCTTGCACCCCGAACGAAATCTGGGATTCCGGAGACGCCAGCAAATCTTGTGGCGGCAGATGCCGCTGTGGAAACCTGCCCCGTGAGGTCCATAGTGCTGGCTATGTTCATGGAGACCATTTTGTTATGTCTACCAATGATAAATGGATCATTGACGT
Organism: Desulforhopalus glucosivorans; assembly: GCF_054397165.1. Classification (NCBI taxonomy): domain Bacteria; kingdom Pseudomonadati; phylum Thermodesulfobacteriota; class Desulfobulbia; order Desulfobulbales; family Desulfocapsaceae; genus Desulforhopalus; species Desulforhopalus glucosivorans. The sequence continues at coordinate 2,649,268 of NZ_AP044854.1, read as the reverse complement.
AATCTGATGGGTGAAAGTCGATGGCAGGGTTGTCATTGAGAAATTCGTAGAGGTTGCTGCTGCCAATGGCCATGGAGGAGACCATTTTACCCTCATTTAAGCCCTTTTTTTTATTGTTGATATTGCCGGTCGCGTAGAGGTGCATGATATCATCGGTGAAAAACTGTGAGTGTACACCGAGATCATTTTTATTGGACAATGCCTGAACTGTAGCCTGGGAGGCGGCGTCAAGGCCAATCTGTAAGGTGGCACCGTCTTCAATAAGTTTTGCAATATGTCTGCCAATTTCAAGGGCCGCCGGGGAAGAAACCTCTTTGGGCGGGATAGCGAGGATTTCCTCTTCGTGCTCGACCAGGAGATTAACGTCGTTGACATGGATAAAACTCTGTCCCATGACTCTAGGCATCATAGGGTTTACCTGGGCTATGACAAAGTCGGCAGATCTAGCTGCAGCCATAGTGACATCAACTGAAATCCCAAGGCTCATCCAGCCAAAATCATCTGGAGGTGACACCTGAATAAGGGCCACATTGAGTGGAAGTTTTCTTGTGGTAAAAAGCATAGGCACATCAGACATATTCATCGGAGTGATGAAACGCTGCTGTTTAGCAATGGACTCAGGTCGCATTGACCCCAGATAGATGGAGCGGATGTTTAAGTTTGTATCTTTGGTTCTGTCTGCAATGGCGGTAAGCGAGGCAGTTTCACGACCCAGGAGACGAACGATTTCAAGTCCACTGAAGTTGTTGGTTTTTTCTACGAGTGTCTGGATCAGGATTTGCGGTTCTCCACATCCAGAGCCAATAAAGACACGCTGACCAGAACGGATTGTAGAAATTGCTTTTTCGGCTGTTACTGACTTTTCCAGGTAGGTATCTGCCCAGTACTCAGTATTTGGCATGATCAGCTCCTTGTGATGGGATTGTTACACTGCTGAATGTAAGATAAAAATGTAGCTATGTTTATATCTTAGCTTAGGAATTTTCCAAGTACAACTTCTTTTGAAAATAGGAGATGTGTAAGGTGCTCTTAGGGGATTAGTTCAAAACTGAGCCACTTGCAAAAGGTTTAACTATATACGGCACGACGTCGAGTTGTTTTGACATTAATCCCTTTTTGCCAACTTGTTGAAGTATGGTGAGAAAGGAAAAAAATAAAAAATCCCGGAATGAACTGGAGGGTTTCATTCCGGGATTGTCTTGAAAAAAGGGGCGTTCTGGTTACTTGTCGCTTCACACTCAGGTCGGTTGGATGGACCAGATTATTAGTTGGTTGGAGTCTGGATTCCGTCCTTTGTGGAAGTTGTTTGATCTACCCCCTTAGGTTTTAACAATTGAACTGTTTGCTACACTTATATGCATCCTATGCTTCCTGTGCTTCAGGTTGAGCAATTGGCTTAGGCTCGATCCATGGCTTACCCACAGGTAGAACATCACGACCGAAAACTTGCATGAAAATTACGTGGGCCATCATGTACCAGGCGTTGAGGGCACAAAGAATAAGTACATAGGCGGCAACCTTGGTCATTGCAGGGTATCCAAAATGAGCGAGGTCAAGGAGGATGAATCCTGCGAGAAGCAAGGTAAAGGTGGAGGCCATTGCGCCATGAATACGCATTGCACCAACCCACATGATCGCGGTGTAAAGAGTCCAGACTACGAGGAAATAACCAATGTCGGTTCCACTGGACTTATAGATGTCATACTTGTTGAACATCAAAATGATACAAAGTGCGATCCAGAATGCACCGTAGGAAACAAACGCACTATAGCCGAAATTATTTCCAACCTTGAATTCCTGTAAGCCAGCCATGAGCTGAGCGAGGCCACCAAAAATAATACCACAGGCGATTACAGGGCCGAGGCCACAGAGACCTAAGTTGTGAATTTGAAGAATAAGGGTGGTGAGACCAAAACCTGCGAGACCGACTACTGCTGGGTTTCCCATTGGAGCTTGTGCGTTTGCCATGTTTTTCTCCTTCATGCATCTGTTGAATGTTAGTAAGAAAAAATTGAAAACCTACACAAGGGGTATAGCAATGGATGTGCCACTATTTGAATGTTTAATAGTTCAATAAATACAGCTGCTTGGTGTTATTGGTGTTCTAAGGTACGGTTACAATAAAAGTTGTAGGTGTTAGGTGGGATAGTCGGCTATCACCCAGAGCCATTGGGTTCTTGGAAGTACAACCTTTATTGTGTCTACAATAAAGGTTGTAGGGCTATTCATTTCCCATATTTTTCAATCGCTTAGAAAGAGCCTGTTGGGATATGCCCAGCATGGTCGCCGCGGTGGACTGGTTGTTCTCTGCTCTTATCATAGCCTCATGGATGAGGAGGTGTGTTGCTTCTTTCAGGGTTGGAAGTGGGTCTGCAAAGGTTATGGGAATGCTGTTTGCTACTGTTTCGTTTAGTTGTGCTCTATGTAGATGTTCTTTAAAAGAGGTGAGTGGCAGTATGCCGTTGTTGCTACGGGCGATTGCATCAAATACCATTGCCTGCAATTCTCTTATGTTTCCCGGGAAGGTGTAGGTTGCAAGGAGCGGGATCATTTCAGGAGGAAACCTAGGACATTTTTTCTTAAGAGATGCGGCACTCTGTTCTGCGAAGTGGGTACAGAGAGGCAGGAGGTCCTCTTTTCTTTCTCGAAGAGGTGGAAGAGTTATACGGTGGGTTCTGAGGCGATAGTGCAGGTCTTCCCGGAATTGACCAGTCCGCTGTATCTGCCATAGATCTACGTGGGTGGAGGTGATTATTCGCGCACTGCTTGTATTATACTGGTCCTGGCCAATTGGCAGGTACTCCTTTTCCTGGAGCAGGCGGAGGAGTTTGATTTGAGAGTTACTGCTCAAGTCTCCTATTTCATCAAGAAAAAGGGTCCCCTTCGCGGCCCGTTCAATAAGACCGGCTCGACTGGTGTCAGCGCCTGTAAATGCACCTTTGGCATGGCCAAAGAGGGTGTCTGAAAACATGTTTTCGTCAAGGCCTGCGACGTTTACTGCAACAAATTCGCCAGGAACCCCGCTTAAATCATGAATAGCCTTTGCTATGAGTTCTTTGCCTGTGCCGGTTTCGCCTCGGACAAGTACGGGCTCTGGGCTTGGGGCGATGGATTTGGCATAGTCGAAGATACTTTCCATCTTGGGAGATTCACTGATGATATTTTTGAAAGCTTTAGGTCGTTTCTGGTCTTTGCTTTTAAGCTTTTCCTTGAGAGCAAGGTTTTCTCTGTGTAACTCACTATACAACAGGCTTTTTTTCACAGAAGCTATCAGTCGGTTTTCATCAACAGGTTTTACGATGTAATCAAATGCTCCGGATTTCATACAGTTTACAGCGGTGTCTGCATCTATACGACCTGTAATGATTATGATCGGGGTGTTGGGTAATTGGTGCTGTACCTGGTCAAGGATTGCCTCTCCATTGACGTGGGGCATGTTCAGGTCCAGAAGAATTACACAAGGTGGTTTTTTTTGAGTGATGCCGATGACCTGCCTGCTGTCGCTGCATGTAATAATATTATTCATTCCAGCCAGCTGGAGGGTTGTGTCAATGGACAGTAAGATAGACTCTTCATCGTCAACCACAAGGATCGGGTGTTCCGGATTCTTTGTTATGCTCATATCATTCGTCCTTGGATTTCATCGTTACTGTAACGTGGGAGCAGGATGGTGGCTGTCGTTCCTTCGCCGGGTACGGATTTAAAGTCAAGCCAGCCCCCATGGTTTCTGATTATGGTATCAGAAATAGAAAGTCCCAGACCGGTGCCGTTGTCGTCTCGTTTGGTTGTGTAAAAGGGATCTTTGACGCGACTGAGCACCTCAGGGCTCATCCCCTTGCCAAAATCCTGTACTTCGAGGAAAATCTCTTCAGACTCCTCGAGGTAGCCCGTTGTAAGGTAGAGACCTTTTTGGTTATTTTCGAGAGCCTGGCAGCCATTGACAACGAGGTTGATAACCACCTGGCCGAGTCTCTGGCTGTTGCCTTGAAAAGTAGGCAGGTTTTCTGAATATTCGATCCGCAGGTCACTCGTGGCCTTTTTGGTAAGGCTTGAAATGAGTCCCATTGCCTTTGCCACAACTTCATTGAGATTAACTGTTTCACGTAGATCTGAGGGCTTATCCCCTGAAAAGTCCTTGAGGTCTCCGACTATTCTTTTCACACGTTCCACGCCTTCTTCAGAGAACTGAAGAAGTTTGGGGATTCGTTCTCTGATCCGAGGGTAGGACATGGTGCCGATCTCAAGGTCCTGATTTAACTCATGGTAGTTATCGAGGACTGGTCTGACCGCTCTCCAGAATTTATCAAAGACCTGTATGTTGAGCATAACTGAAGAGATAGGGTTGTTGATCTCGTGTGCAACTCCTGAAACAAGGGTGCCAAGTGAGACCATTTTGTCCGTTTGCATGAGCTGTTCCTGATGCATTTTTGCCTGGGCTTCAATTTTTTTCTTTTCTGTGATATCGCGGGCTGTCATAAGGAAAGTGGAACCCTCTGTTCTGGTTTCCATTCGTGCAAATGAAACCTCAACCGCTATGACGGAACCATTTTTAAGTGTTAGTTCAGTTTCGAAAAATTGATCATAGGACTGTTTGTCTGTCGCTTTCTCAATTGTGTCTTTAAACGTATCTCTGGAGTCATGCGATACCAGTTCTAGAATGGATTGGCCTGCCATTTCATCCTGTGAGTAGTTGCTGATTCGTTTCCAGGCTGTGTTGGCGTATGTGATAGTGAAGTCTGCCCTAAAGAGAAGGATAATTTCCCGAGCTGTTTCTGCAAGTAAGCGGTATTTGAGTTCACTTTTTTTAAGAGAGTGTTCAATCTCTCTGCGATGTGTTTCTCCGGCAGCCCCTTGCCAGACGACATATACCGAAAGTATTGCAATTACACCAAGAATTCCTAGGAAAATGAAGGTCATGCGTTCTGTTATTGCTGCGATTTGGTTACGCACATCTTCAACATATACGCCTGTACCTACGATCCAGTGCCACGGACTGTACTCCTGGACATAGGATATTTTAGAAAATATACGGCTCGGGTCATCTTGCCACTGCCAGTGGTAGTTGACATAACCTCCACCAGTTTCCTTTACAGTTTCTAGAAATGCCTGGAAGAGTTTTTTACCTGCAGGATCTTTGGTGTCGGTAACATCCTGGCCGACCAGGTCAGGGCGATATGGGTGCATAATCATTCTTGGGTGGGTATCGTTAATCCAAAAATAATCTTTGCCGTCTGGGCCGTAACGAAGGGTTTTTAGATGTGATGCGGCTTGGAGTTGGGCTTCCGTTATGCTTATTGCATCATTTTTAGCAAGCTTTGCGTAATACTCAATTGAGCTCATGGCGCTTTCACTGAGGGCGTGGATCATTTCACGTTTTCTGTCCATTAGATGTGTTTCAACCTTAGGGAGAATGTAACCAAAGAAGGTGCCAATGAAGAGAAACATGGACAGTAGTACAGGCATGAAAATCTTTGCGGGTATGGCGTTTGGCATCGGTGGTTTGTTAGGAGCTTTCATGTGTATCCTAAGTGTCTAAAAACAGTGTGGTTGTTAGGCGGACCTATGTGCAAATGTGGCGTCTGTTTTGCTGGTTCGTGATCGTAACACAATTATCTATACTATTATTCATGATGATGATGCGTATGCGCCATAGTTGTTCACTGATAGACCGTTATTTACGTCCCTCTGGTATCTGGAACTCAATTAAAACAAAATAACAGTTGTTTAAAGAAAAGTGCAAACTCTTTATACCTTGCAAGTCGTTAATTATAAAGAATAAATAAAACTGAACATTGAGATAAGTAAAATATGTAAACAAAAACACTGAGTAACAATGTTCTTTTGTATGCGATTATAATGACCTGTGAGTGGTGTAACTGTATGAAAATAAACGATATAAGTTACATTTAGTTGGAGTAACAATTTGTTTTTAATAAGATTAATAAAGAAATCGTCAAGATTGTTTTATCTGGCTTTTGAGATGAGTTAAGTATTTGAAAAAACAGTAGTAAGGTGGTTTATGTCTTCAGTGAGTTTGTAGGGTAGGTGTAACATTGTTAAATATATCTGTTGAACTATGTTTTGAATTACGTTATACAATTGAGTGGAGACTGGTGGATGGAATAAAATTCAGACCTAAAAGGAGTAGCTATGGGCAAGTATGATGCGGTTTTTCAGCGTAGTGTTGAAAGTCCTGAGGAATTTTGGGGAGAAGCAGCAAAGAATATCACTTGGTTTAAAGAGTGTGATAAAGTCTTAGATGATTCCAATCCGCCATTTTATAAGTGGTTTGTGGGCGGTAAGATGAATACCTGCTATAACGCAATTGATCGCCACGTAGAAAACGGTTTGGGTGATCAGACCGCGATTATTTATGATAGTCCTGTAACAAATACTGTTAAGAAAATCAGTTACAACGAGCTGTTGAATGATGTCTCAAAATTTGCAGGTGGTCTTGCAAGTCTAGGCGTTACTAAGGGTGATACCGTTGTTATATACATGCCGATGATACCTGAGGCGGCTGTGGCGATGCTTGCCTGTGCTCGTCTGGGTGCCGTGCATTCAGTTGTTTTTGGCGGTTTTGCACCCCATGAACTTGCAATCAGGATTGATCATGCTGCACCCAAAATTCTTATCACAGCGTCCGGTGCAATTGAAGGCAAGAAGACCTTAGAGTATAAGCCTCTTGTTGATAGTGCCATCGATCAATCTACCCATGAAGTTGAAAAAGTTGTGCTTTTCCAGAGGGATATGGTAAAGGCAGAGATGAAGGGTGACAGGGACGTTGATTGGGTTGAACTTGTAGCTAAGAGTGATCCTGTGGGATGTGTGGAGCTTGATGCAACAGATCCTCTCTATATTCTCTATACCTCAGGCACCACTGGAATGCCAAAGGGTGTTTTGAGGGACAATGGTGGTCATGCAGTGGCGCTCTACTGGACCATGAAAAACCTCTATAATATCGATCCGGGTGATGTGTGGTGGTCAGCCTCTGATGTCGGTTGGGTTGTTGGTCATTCATATATTGTGTATGCACCGCTTCTCCAGGGTTCTACAACTGTTTTCTATGAAGGTAAACCTGTTGGGACTCCAGATGCAGGTGCTTTCTGGCGTGTTATTTCGGAGCATAAGGTTAAGACCCTGTTTACCGCACCTACAGCGTTTAGAGCCATTAAGAAAGAAGATCCTAATGGAGAACTTTTTGCAAAATATGATACCTCATGTTTTGACTGCCTCTATCTGGCAGGTGAACGAACTGACCCTGATACCTTGCACTGGGCTGAAGACCTTATTGGTGTACCGGTCATAGATCACTGGTGGCAGACTGAGACAGGCTGGGCGATTGTTGGAAATTGCCGGGGAATTGAAGAACTTCCTGTTAAAGAGGGCTCCCCTACAAAGCCAATGCCTGGTTGGGATGTCCGAGTGGTTGACGATGCTGGAGATGAGGTCGCTAAAGGAACTGAAGGTAATATCGTGGTTAAGCTTCCACTGCCTCCTGGTACCCTGACAACGCTTTGGAAGAATGAAGAACGTTTTATAAAATCCTATATGACTAAATTCCCAGGATATTATGAAACAAGTGATGGCGGCTACATGGATGAAGATGATTATGTCTATGTCATGGGTCGTATGGATGATGTTATCAATATCGCAGGACACAGACTGTCCACAGGCGCCATGGAAGAGATAATTTCCAATCATCCGGATGTCGCTGAATGTGCGGTCTTTGGCGCAGATGATAAGTTAAAAGGTCAGTTACCTGTTGGCTTTTTTGTTGTTAAAGCAGGCGTTACCCGCGATGGTAATGAAATAAAGGATGAGCTGGTGAAAATGGTACGTGATTCAATCGGACCAATCGCCTGTTTCCGTGATGCCTGTCAGGTAGCTCGTTTGCCTAAGACCAGGTCTGGGAAAATCCTTCGTGGAACCATGCGTTCAATTGCAAACAATAAAGATTACAAGATGCCTTCAACAATTGATGATCCTGCAATTTTAGGAGAAATCACTGAGACCTTAACTCAGATGGGCTATGTGAAGTAGTAGGCGTGGGGATGGCAGCTTTCTTAGAGGAGGCTGCCATTTTTATTAAAACAGCGGAGTTGTCTTTTCCGCACCATTTTCTTAGGACTATTGTTTATGAAGATTCATGAATATCAGGCAAAGGAGCTGTTTAAAAAGTATAAAGTTCCTACCCTTGAAAACGGGGTGGCTACAACGATACAGGGCATTGAAGAGCATGCCGCGCGGTTGGGCTATCCTGTTGCTGTGAAGGCTCAGATTCATGCGGGTGGTCGCGGCAAAGGTGGTGGGGTAAAGATTGCAAAAACTGCAGAAGAGGTTTCTGCTGCTGCCGGAGACATTCTTGGAATGACTCTTGTGACAAAGCAGACCGGGCCAGAGGGACGACTGGTGAAAACAGTACTGGTAGAGCAGGGAGTCGCCATTAAAAAAGAGCTCTACCTCTCTATCATTCCAGATAGAGCGACGGCAACCATTACAATTGTAACCAGCCAGGACGGTGGAATGGACATTGAAGAGGTTGCAGAAAAAACTCCAGAACGAATCATCAAAGTACCCATTAGTACAGTTACAGGCATTCAGGGGTATCACCTGAGACAGGTCATGTTCGGACTTGAGCTTGAAAAACCTGTGATGAAAGAATTCGGTTCGGTTTTAAAAAGTTTATATAATATGTTTGTTGACTATGACTGCTCAATGGTTGAAATCAATCCACTTGTCATAACTGAAGACGATCGCATTATCGCCCTTGATGCCAAGGTAGATATTGATTCCAATGCACTGTTTAGGCATCCCGATGTTGTTGAGATGCACGATCCAAATGAAGATGATCCAATCGAAGCGGAAGCTGCAAAATTTAACCTCAATTACATTAACCTCGATGGTAATGTCGGGAATATGGTGAATGGGGCCGGGCTTGCGATGGCTACAATGGATATTATCAAGCAGGCTGGCGCTGAACCTGCAAATTTCCTCGATGTCGGAGGCGGGGCTGATGCTGAAATGGTTGAAAATGGTTTCAGACTGATCTTGAGCGACGATAAGGTGAAGGGAATTCTCATTAACATCTTTGGTGGAATCCTTCGCTGTGATGTTCTTGCACAGGGTGTTGTCCAGGCTGCACAAAAAATATCGTTGTCTGTTCCTGTTGTTGTACGGATGGAAGGGACCAATGTCGAGGAAGGGCGTCGAATACTTGCAGAGTCAGGGCTTAAGCTTATAAATGCAACTGATCTCGCTGATGCTGCGCAAAAAGTAGCTGAAATTGTCGCTTAATACTCATTCTTTTGTGAAGTAACTTCTAAATCAAAATCCACTCTATTAACGAGACGTTTTTGAAAACATATCATAAACGAAGGTAATATTTTGGGATTACTGATTACTTAGTGAACATGAGACACAAAGATATTAGTATCAAAAATATTGTTATTACACGATAAAAAAGCTGATAGATCTGTTTCCTTTAAAGTGATGGACCAAATGCCTGTCACAAAAAAGGAGCATTGCTAATAAAACTGTAAGGGAAAAAAATGAGCATTTTTATTAATTCCGAAACACGTGTCCTTGTCCAGGGAATTACCGGCAAGGAAGGGCAGTTCCATACTCGTCAATGTGTTGAGTACGGGACTAAAATTGTAGCTGGTGTGACCCCCGGAAAAGGGGGACAGAAGATGGATGAGGTTCCTGTCTTTAATACAGTACAGGATGCAAGAGATGCAACGGGTGCCAATGCTTCTATGATTCTGGTGCCGCCACCATTTGCAGCTGACGCGATACTTGAAGCGACCGATGCGGGTATTGAACTTGTGGTCTGTATCACAGAGGGCGTACCTGTAATGGATATGTTGAAAGTGAAAAACTATCTGGCGACAAAAAACACACGCCTGATAGGCCCAAACTGTCCGGGGCTCATTACACCAGGTGAATGTAAAATAGGCATTATGCCAGGTCCAATTCATACTCCTGGTGGTCCTGTTGGTGTAGTTTCCCGTTCAGGAACCTTGACCTATGAGGTTGTCCATCAGTTAACAGGTGTAGGACTCGGCCAAACGACTTGTGTTGGTATTGGTGGTGATCCCGTAAACGGCACCGGCTTTATTGATTGCCTGAAGGCATTTAACGCAGATCCAGCCACCGAAGCGGTTGTGATGGTCGGTGAGATCGGTGGAAGCGCGGAAGAAGAGGCGTCCGCCTGGATTAAAGAAAATATGAAAAAGCCTGTTGTTGGGTTTATTGCTGGCCTCACAGCTCCTCCCGGGAGGAGGATGGGACATGCTGGTGCCATCGTGAGTGGTGGACAGGGTACAGCATCAGCAAAGATTGCTGCAATGCAGGAAGCAGGGCTCTATGTGTGTGAGGACCTTGGTTCTCTTGGCCGACTCTGTAAGGAGGCGTTCTCCTGATTATGTATCAAAGAATATATGAAACAGGAGAGTGTGAATTTTGCGTAAGGAGACCCGATGAAAACAAATGACCAACTCGAGCACCTCAAGGAGTTACGGGCTAAGGCTCGACTCGGTGGTGGACAGGCTCGTATAGATAAGCAGCATGCAAAGGGAAGTTTGACTGCACGGGAGCGGGTAGATCTGCTCCTTGATAAGGACTCCTTCGAGGAGTTTGACATGTTCAAAACCCATCGTTGTACGGATTTTGGCATGGAAAGCCAGGTCTATCCCGGTGATGGCGTGGTTACAGGTCACGGTACAGTAAATGGTCGGACTGTATATGTTTTTGCCCAGGATTTTACTGTCCTTGGTGGATCACTGTCAGAAACTTTTGCAGAGAAAATCTGCAAAATAATGGATCTCGCCATGAAAAATGGTGCCCCCGTCATTGGTCTTAATGATTCTGGTGGTGCCCGTATTCAAGAGGGTATTGAAAGCCTTGCTGGATATTCTGAGATTTTTCAGCGAAATGTTATGGCATCAGGGGTAGTTCCACAGATTTCTGCAGTTTTTGGGCCATGTGCAGGAGGCGCTGTCTATTCTCCTGCCCTTACAGATTTCGTGGTCATGGTGCAGAATCAGTCGTATATGTTTTTGACCGGGCCAAAAGTTGTTAAATCTGTGACCCATGAAGATGTAACCACTGAAGAGCTTGGCGGTGCAGCCATGCACGCAAGTAAAAGTGGTGTTTCTGATTATGCGGCACTCTCAGGCCAGGATGCAATAGAATATATCCGTGAGCTTCTCTCATTTTTACCGCAGAATAACATGGAAAATCCACCTGTTATTCCGGTAACTGATTCCATCAAACGAGATACTCCGGCCTTAAACGATATTATTCCTGAAAATCCCAATTCGGCCTATGATATGAAGGAAGTCATCCTTCAAACCGTAGATAACAGTCATTTCTTTGAAGTGAAAGCTGACTTTGCACCAAACATCATTGTAGGTTTTGCAAGATATGGTGGGGTGCCTGTGGGAATTGTCGCTAATCAGCCGTTGCATCTCTCTGGAGTTCTGGATATTGACTCCTCAGTAAAGGGTGCCCGGTTTGTACGTTTTTGTGATTGCTTTAATATTCCGGTTGTCACCTTTGTGGACGTACCCGGTTTTCTTCCAGGTACTGCTCAGGAATATGGTGGTGTGATTCGTAACGGTGCCAAGATTCTCTATGCCTTTGCCGAGGCAACCATCCCTAAGGTTACAGTCATTACCAGAAAGGCCTATGGTGGCGCGTATTGTGTTATGTCATCCAAGCATCTTCGCGGTGATATTAACTACGCCTGGCCTAGCGCCGAGATTGCGGTAATGGGTGCTAAGGGGGCAGCCGGGGTCTTACACGGTCGCGATGCAAGAAATGCAGATGATCCTAAGGCCTATCTTGCTGAAAAAGAACAAGAGTATAAGGATACTGTTGCTAACCCATATGTTGCTGCTCAGCGCGGATATATAGATGATATTATTGAGCCGGCTGAAACCAGAGCTCGAATTGTAAGAGCCCTAGGTCTTTTAGACAACAAGCGGGATACTAATCCTATGAAAAAGCATGGGAATATTCCTTTGTAAAACCTACGTTACTGATACAGTTGTTTAAAACAATATGTTGTTCTGTTTGTTCACTTTTAAAGGAGATTCCCATGTCGGTGAAGATTTTTATAAGGCGGAAGGTGCAGGAGCACAATGTTTTAGAGCTGACTGCGCTGTTGAAAATGCTCCGCACTCTTACCCTGGAGCAGAACGGATATATCTCGGGTGAGACTCTGGGTAGAATTGATAAAAAAGATGAATGTATGGTGATCAGTACTTGGCGTTCTGTGGAAGATTGGAATCGCTGGGTGAATGATCCAAAGCGAATAGAGGTTCAGACCAAGATAGATGAGATACTTGGTGAGGAAACCGAGTATGCAATGTACAGCGCATAAATAATATCGTGATGTGAGTATTTTAAGGAATAAGGATAAAACGGGTGTGCCAATGGCAAACAAAAGTAAAAAGACGGCTGCAGCTCTTGCTGCTGTGAGTCTCTATCTGCAGCAGGAAAAAGCAGCCCAGGATGAACAAGCGGTTTCTGAACAAGCAGCTCCGGGAACACAATTGACCATGTGGGGCCACAGTGGTCGTCAGGAAATGATGGCTTTGCGGAGACTAATCCAAATGCGTACATTTACCCGCTTTTGATTTTCTTTCAATTATGAGAAGGTAGGAGGAAATATAGTATGAGCGATCAAGTTAAGATGACCCCACTAAATTATGATGCTGACAGGGCACCTGCAGAAAATCCGGTAAAGATCATGGATCTGTCGCTAAGAGATGGGCATCAGTCACTATTTGCAACACGCGGTCGGACTGAAGATATGATTCCGGTTGCAGAAATGATGGATGAAGTCGGTTTTTGGGCAATTGAGACATGGGGTGGTGCTACCTTTGATACCATGCATCGTTTTCTCAATGAAGATCCGTGGGAAAGACTACGGACATTAAAGCGTTACATAAAAAAGACCCCATTTTCCATGCTCCTTCGTGCGCAGAATCTGGTTGGCTACAGAAACTATGCCGATGATCTTGCAAACGCGTTCGTGGACAGAGCTGCTGAAAACGGTATGGATGTGTTCAGAACCTTTGATGCACTCAATGATTATCGCAATTTTGAGACTGTGGTTAAGCAGATTAAAAAGAGCGGTAAGCATTTTCAAGGTTGTATCTGTTATACCCTTACTGAGCCGCGTCTTGGTGGAGAGGTGTATAATCTCGAGTATTACACAGAAAAAGCAAAAGCCCTTGAATCCATGGGTGCTGATTCGATCTGCGTAAAGGATATGGCTGGTCTCTTGGCTCCTTATGACGCGTATCCTTTGATCAAGGCTCTTAAGGCAGCTGTTTCAGTACCGATTCATCTGCACAGTCATTTCACCTCAGGCATGTCACCTATGACACACCTGAAGGCAATTGAAGCGGGCGTAGATATTATCGATACCTGTATGACCCCGTATGCTTACAGAACGTCCCATGCAGCGGTAGAGCCACTTGTTATGAGTTTGTTGGGGACTAATCGTGATACCGGTTTTGATATTAAAAAGCTTGCCGCGATCAATGTGATTTTTGAAAAAGAAATCCTGCCTAAATACAAGCATCTCCTTGATGATTCGAAGATTTCGATTATCGATATTAATGTGCTCTTGCATCAGACTCCTGGTGGTATGTTATCAAATCTTGTTAATCAGTTACGTGATATGGATGCACTGGACAAGATTGATGAAGTGTATAAAGAGCTTCCCAAGGTACGTAAAGATCTCGGTCAGATTCCTCTTGTCACACCTACCAGTCAGATTGTGGGTGTGCAGACAGTCAATAACGTTCTCCATGATACTCCTGATGAACGATATAAGATGATCACTGGCCAGGTGAAGGATCTCTGTTACGGTCTCTATGGTAAAACTGCTGTGCCAATCAACCCAGAAGTTCAGAAGAAGGCGCTTGCCGGTTATCCCCGAGGGGAAGAGCCTATCACCTGTCGTCCTGCTGAAGTGCTTGAGCCAGAGCTTGATAAGGCGAAAGAAGAGGTTGGTGATCTGGCTGTGGATATGGATGATCTCATTCTCTATGCACAATTTCCAGTTACAGGACGAAAATTCCTCGAATGGAAATATGGAAAATCAGAGCCACCTGCATCTGTTAAGGCTATCACCATGGATGAGGTGAAGGCTAAAGATGAGATAATTAAAAAGGCAAAAGCAGGCGAGCTTGTCGAAGCTAAAGCTGATACACCTGAAAAGACGGAGAATATCAGATCATTTAACGTTTTTGTGGATAATGAGTTCTTTAGTGTAGAGGTTGATCCGACAGGTGATATGCAAGCATTCGCGCCTCCTGTAGCCCAAGTGGCCCGTCCTGTTCAGGCAGCGGCTCCGGCAGCAGCACCCGCGCCAGCTGCCGCTAAGGCCCCTGTGGCTGATGTGCCAGCGGACGGCACCCTTATTCTTGCTCCTATGCCTGGAATGATAGTAAGTTATGCGAAAAAAGCAGGCGATACAGTTACGAAGGGCGAGCCGGTTGTTGTCCTTGAGGCCATGAAGATGGAAAATAGTCTGACGGCTCCTTGCGATGGTACAGTCCAGAGTATAAAGTTTGCCAGTGGTGATACTGTGGCAAAGGGTGCAGTGCTTTGTTCAATAACATAACACTCTAAGCAAAGAAGTATAGTCAGTGGCAGGCCCCTTTGATTTTCAATGGGGCCTGTTCTGTTTGAGATGGTTGAGATTGTAAAGAAAATGGAGCTACCATGATTTTAAAAGAACTCAATGGAGTGATTCCCACCTATGGCGAGGATTGTTATTTTGCTGAGACCTGCGTGGTTGTGGGAGATGTTGTGATGGGCGATCAGTGTTCTCTTTGGTTTGGAGCAGTGTTACGAGGAGATGTGAACTATATTCGTCTGGGAAATAAGGTGAATATTCAGGACGGTGCGGTGGTTCATTGTACCTATGAGAAGTTTCCAACGAATATCGGTAACAATGTCTCAGTTGGCCACAATGCAATAGTGCATGGTTGTACGGTTAAGGATAATGTATTGATCGGAATGGGTGCAATTGTAATGGATGATTGCGTGGTCGAGAGTAATTCTATTATAGCAGCGGGTGCAGTGGTCACGCAGGGAACTACAGTTGAAGCGGGGACTATTTATGCGGGTGTGCCTGCAAAAAAGGTAAAGGATATTAGCAGTGAGCTCATTGCTGGTGAAATAGAGAGGATTGCCAACAACTATATCAAATATTCAGGCTGGTATAAGAACGATTAGCACGGTGCCGGCTGAGCTATTTTTTCAGAAGCGTGAGCAGGCTGTCAGCGGCTGCTGTAGGAGAGGTTTTTTGCTCTGCAATGGCACGTCTCAGCTCTGGTAAGAGCTCTGCAACTTCAGGGTTGTTGTAGAACCAGCTGCGCAGACCATCGTCTAAGAGAAAATGCATCCATTCAAGGGCCTGTTCTCTTCTCTTCTCCTCAAATTCGCCGCTTTCGGTGAAGGTGTCTTTGTGGGAAATGATGGTGTCCCAAATTTCCTGAATCCCTTCAGAGAAAAGTGAGCTACAGGTCAGTACCGGAGGGCTCCAGTTGACACTTGCTGGCATCAGCATGTGCAGGGCCGCTTCATACTCCCTTCTGGCCATTTTGGCCTTGTCAATATTGTCGCCATCGGCCTTGTTGATAACAATGGCGTCCGCCACTTCCAGTACACCTTTTTTAATACCCTGGAGTTCGTCTCCAGCTCCTGCTATCATAAGAACCAGGAAAAAATCGACCATGGAGGCGACAGTTGTCTCCGATTGTCCAACTCCAACGGTTTCTATGATCACGACATCATAGCCTGCTGCCTCACACACAAGCATAGTTTCACGGGTTTTTCTACCAACTCCACCAAGGGTCCCGCTGGAGGGGGAGGGACGGATAAATGCGTTTTCGTTGGTTGCCAGTTTCTCCATCCTGGTCTTGTCACCAAGTATAGAGCCTCCACTTCTGGTACTGCTGGGGTCGATAGCGAGAACGGCAACCTTATGATCCATCTCGGTGAGCATTGTTCCAAAACTTTCGATGTAGGTACTTTTTCCAGCCCCGGGAACCCCTGTAATCCCAACACGCACAGATTTACCAGTGTGGGGAAGGAGTTTATCAACGATATTCCGCGCGAGATCCTGGTGCGCAGGTAAGACACTCTCGATAAGGGTGATGGTTCGTGCAAGGGTTCGTCTGTCGCCTGCAAGTATTCCCTGAACATAGTCTTGTGCTGATTGTAACATCATGAGTTGTCTTGCCTGAAGGGTCGAAGGTTGCTTATAAAATGTTGAGTTAACAGAACATAAAATAACAACAGGTGAGAAGAATCACAAGATTTCAGCTCACCTGTTGTGTCATACATGGGCGCTGTGGTTTAGCCCATGTACTTCTCTTCAAGTAACGCAAGTGTGCGGCCAGCGGAATCAGGAATAGGTGTTCCAGGTCCAAATACTGCGGCAACGCCAGACTCAAAGAGGAAATCATAATCTACAGGTGGAATGACTCCGCCTGCTACCACGATGATATCTTCACCCCCGAGTTTTTTAAGCTCTTCAATGAGTGCTGGGATAAGGGACTTATGTCCCGCAGCAAGGCTTGATGCGCCAACAACGTGAACGTCATTTTCAACAGCCATTTTAGCAGCTTCTGCAGGGGTCTGGAACATTGGGCTGATATCAACATCAAAGCCAAGGTCTGCATAGGCACTTGCCACAACCTTAAAACCACGATCGTGACCATCCTGACCCATTTTCGTAACGAGCAGTCGAGGACGTCTCCCTTGGGTTTCAAGGAATTTGTTTGTTCTTTGTTTAATTGCATTGATGGCTTCTGGATTGGCATCACACTCTGAAGAGTAGGCTCCAGAGATGCAGCGGGTGGTAGCAACAAAGCGTCCAAACACTGATTCCATCGCATCAGAAATTTCCCCAACGGTTGCACGGGCACGTACTGCAGGGAGTGCAGCTTCAAGCAGGTTCCCACCGTTTTTAGCAGCTTCAGTGAGATCAGCAAGGGTTTTTTCAACGAGTTTAGAGTCGCGACTGGCCTTGATCTGTTCGATACGAGCAATTTGCTCATCCCGGACTGTTGAGGGAACTTCGCGAACCTCAAAGTCGATCTGTTCGTCTTCAAGTTTATACTTGTTCACTCCAACAATAACATCGCTTCCCTGGTCAATACGTGCCTGCTTGCGTGCTGCTGATTCTTCAATGCGCATCTTCGGCATACCGCTTTCAATGGCCTTTGCCATGCCGCCGAGTCCTTCGATCTCATCAATAATCTTTTGTGCTTCGTTGATAATATCATTGGTTAGAGATTCAACGTAGTAGGAACCACCCAATGGGTCGATGACGTTACATACCTGGGATTCTTCCTGGACAATGATCTGGGTATTTCTGGCAATTCGCGCAGAAAAATCAGTAGGTAGTCCGATGGCTTCATCAAAAGAGTTGGTATGCAAAGATTGGGTTCCGCCAAGAACTGATGTCATAGCTTCAAGTGTTGTGCGAATGATGTTGTTGTACGGATCCTGTTCAGTAAGACTCCAGCCTGAAGTTTGGCAATGGGTTCTGAGCATTGAAGATTTTGGATTCTTTGGATTGTATTCACTCATGAGTCGGTGCCAGAGGAACCTGGCAGCTCTCAGCATAGCAATGTCCATAAAGAAATTCATGCCAATGCCAAAGAAGAAGGAGAGGCGTGGCGCAAATTGATCAATATCCATGCCGCTCTTGAGCGCTGCCTTGACATACTCAACACCATCAGCGAGGGTAAAGGCGGTTTGCAGAACACTGTTTGCACCCGCTTCCATCATATGATAACCGCTGATACTGATGGTATTGTACTTTGGCATATTCTGGGAACAAAATGTCATAATGTCCGAGATAATGCGCATTGAAGGGGTGGGCGGGTAGATATAGGTATTTCTTGTGAGGTACTCTTTAAGTATATCATTCTGGATGGTACCAGAGAGCTGGTCGTGACTTACGCCCTGTTCCTCAGCTGCAACTATGTAACCCGCAAGAATTGGAATGACAGCGCCATTCATGGTCATGGAGACAGACATTTTGTCAAGAGGAATACCATCAAAGAGAATCTTCATGTCCTCAACAGAATCAATGGCAACGCCAGCCTTACCAATATCACCGGCAACGCGGGGGTGGTCAGAGTCGTACCCTCTGTGGGTTGCCAGGTCAAAGGCTACAGACAGACCTTTTTGGCCAGCGGCCAGAGCCTTGTGATAGAAAGCATTGGATTCTTTTGCGGTGGAAAAACCAGCATACTGACGAATGGTCCAGGGACGCCCGGCATACATTGTGGCCATGGGACCACGGACATATGGGTCAATACCCGGTAGAGTATTGACTGAATCCAGTCCTTCAATATCTTCTGCGGTATAGAGGGGCTTTACGGTAATACCTTCAGGGGTATTCCAGTTAAGGCTGTCTATGGGTTTGCCTTTCATCTGCTTTTCGGCAAGTTCCTGCCATTTTTTGTAATCGGGGTGCTGTGGCATTGTCTACTCCTTAGTTTGCCAATTGAATTGGCTTAAATATCTTACATTAAAAAAAATGTATCTTAATCACGTTGGCAGAGTTCTACGAGGACGCCACCAGTTGCTTTAGGGTGGAGAAAGGCAATTTTGGCTCCTCCCGCTCCAATTCTTGGAGTCTGGTCAATGAGTTGAATACCTTTTTCTTTCAGTTCTTCGAGAGCCTCTTCGATATTAGCGACCCTGAAGGCAACGTGTTGAAAGCCAGTGCCTTTTTTGTCGATGAATTTGGCAACAGGGCCATCGGGAGAGGTGGACTCTAGCAACTCAACCTCACTTTCCCCGACAGGAAAAAATGCGGTGGTAACTTTTTGTGCTTCAACTGTTTCTGCACCCTCAAATTTGAGGCCCATGATCTCAGACCAGAAGTTCTTTCCATCATCAATACTGTTAACTGCAATTCCTAAGTGGTCAATTTTAAGTATTTCCATGATTGTTTCTCCCAAAAGTCAGAATTGGTGCCAGATGGCGTTTCTTCTTTCTCGGTTATTTGTTTGTCGTGATTCTATCTTGTTTATATGTCTCAGGGTTGATCATGCCCTGCCAGACCATTTCAAACATAATGTTTGCCTGGTCTGTCAGGGACTCAGTTTTGCCCCGCAATATCCACATAAAAAAGCTTCGCTGAACAAAGCCCATGAGGAAGTCAAGCAGGGTACCAGCGCGCACATTAGGGTTGAGGATTTTCTCTTTTTGTCCTTGGCGCAGTACGTCGATCATAAGATTCATCATTCTGGGCTGGTCAAATGTGGCGTCGGCCATCCAGGTTTTCATGGGCAGGGTCATGAATACAATCCTGCCAAGTCCTTCGTGTCGCTCGTAATAGTCGAGTTGAAGCCAAAAGACCTTACGGAGTTTTTCTTTAAGATTTTCGATGCCGTGTAGATGATCCACAATGCGGTCTGTCAGTTTTCCCATCCAAATATCTACGAAGGCAAAAACAAGTTGTTCCTTGCTGCCGTAGTGCTTGTAGATAGTAGTAAAACTAACCTCTGCACGGTTTGCAATGTCGCGGATAGATGCTTTGTGAAAATCGGAACTCGAAAAGATTTCAAGCACAGCTTCTTCCAGCCGTTTATGAATATCCGCATTGAGTTGTTCTGTTTTCATTAGGCAACCTGTTGAGTTAAGTTTCTATGCATTTTTGTCTCTTGGAGCTGAGTCCTTAAAAATTAGTGATTAATTGGTTCCAAAAAGTGATAGAAGCACACCGGCTGATACAGCGGAACCTATAACACCAGCCACATTTGGTCCCATGGCGTGCATCAGTAAAAAATTGCCTGGATCTTCTTTTTGGCCAACAACCTGGGAGACCCGAGCCGCCATTGGAACGGCAGACACACCTGCAGATCCGATAAGTGGGTTGATGTTCATGTTAAGCAGTCTGTTCATCAGTTTGGCAAGGAGTACACCGGACGCTGTACCGATTGCAAATGCAGTTACTCCAAGGGCGAGTATGGCAAGTGTTTCGATTTTTAAAAATTGTTCAGCAGTGGCCGTAGCACCAACGGTTACGCCTAAGAAAATTGTAATGATATTAATAAGGGCATTTTTTGCGGTATCTTCAAGGCGTCCAACAACACCGCACTCTCTGAAGAGATTGCCGAGCATCAGCATTCCGATAAGAGTCGCTGCGGGGGGTACCATGAGTGAGACGATTACAGTGACGATGATTGGAAATATGATTTTTTCTCTCTGGGTAACAACGCGGAGCTGGGTCATGCGAATGACGCGCTCTTCTTTGGTGGTCAGAAACTTCATGATAGGCGGTTGTATAATAGGTACAAGAGCCATATAGGAGTACGCTGCAATGGCAATTGGGCCGAGGAGGTGCGGTGCGAGTTTAGATGAAAGAAAAATCGCAGTCGGTCCATCAGCACCACCAATAATCCCAATTGATGCTGCTTCCTGGGCGGTAAAGAGCCCTGAGGCGATTGCGCCAATAAAGGTGATAAAAATTCCAAACTGGGCAGCTGCACCAAGGAGTAGAGATTTTGGGTTAGCGATAAGTGGGCCAAAGTCAGTCATTGCGCCCACACCCATAAATATCAAGGGCGGGAAAATACCTAAGTGGTCTCCCTGGAAGAGGTAGTAGAGCAAACCACCGGGTTGTACGGTGTGGATAACATTTTCTTTTATCTCCATCACAGGTTCTGCCATGAGTCCGGCAAAAGGCAGGTTTGTGAGAAGTACGCCAAAGGCGATAGGAACGAGGAGCAGAGGTTCAAATTTCTTAACGATTGCGAGATAGAGCAACAGGCAAGCAACGGCTAACATGGTAATTGAACCAAAGGTAAGCCCGTAAAAACCAGTGCTTTTGAAGAAATCGATTAGTGCATCCAGCATGGTGTGTCTCCTGGGTATTAAGACAGGACGATAAGGGTGTCGCCTGCATTGACTGAGAGTCCCTGTGAAGCGTTAAGTTCCTGGACAGTGCCGTCAGCAGGAGCTTGTATCTCATTCTCCATTTTCATAGCTTCTAGAACCAGCAGGGTTTGTCCCTTAGTGACAGCACTGCCAACTTCAACGGCCACGCTGAGGACTGTGCCGGGCATAGGAGCAATGATAGCTCCACCTACGGTTGCTTCGACTTTTGCAGGAGTGGGTTTTGCAGGAGCTGGGCTTGCCGGTTTGGCAGCAGGTGCTGCAGGTTTTGGCGCAGGTGCTGCCGGGGCAGGTGCAGTGGAACCTCCACTGAGTTCTTCAATTTCAACGTTGTATTCGCTACCGTTAACTAAAACTCTGAACTTTTTCATTTTATTCCTCATTATAGTGCGTAATGATTGCGTAGTTATAGTCTGCTGTTCATCTGTTCTATGACGCCTGCCCTGTTCCACTGTGGGGTCCGATTTTCAACTTTTTCAATATTTCGAATCACAATATTAGATGCAGATGTGCCAAGTGACATTGCGATTGCCGTAGTAATTGCTGCTACAACCTCATTTTCATCAACCTGTGGCTTGGCCGGGGGCTTCGGTGTTGTCTGGGGGGCAGGGGCTGGTTGATTTGTTGTTACAGCTACAGGTTCTTTGTTCAGTATTTTGTTCATCCAGTTCATGATGAACAGCAAAACAATCAGCGCTGAAAAGGTGATTCCCATTCCAAGTACTGTCGTAATCAGGCTCGCTGTTACCTTGTCTCCCATGGAAAGAGACTCTATAAGTTCACCGTTAGCAAAAATTTCCAGGAGTTCTGTGGTTGTCATGAATATCTCCTGTTAGAGTGGAATGTTGCCGTGTTTTTTGGCAGGTCGTTTTTCACGTTTTCCCTCCAACATATTGAAGGCATCAATGATCCGCTGGCGTGAGGCATGGGGGTCGATGACATCATCAACAAAACCTCGTTCAGCAGCCTTATAAGGGGTCGCAAATTCAGCAGCGTATTCTTTGAGGATTTCTGCCTTTGTTTTAACTTTATCCTCGGCTTTTGCGATATCATTTTTAAAGATGATGTTTACAGCTCCTTCAGACCCCATGACTGCAATTTCAGCAGAAGGCCAGGCGAAGACCATGTCTGCACCAAGAGATTTGGAGCACATGGCTACATAGGCTCCACCATAGGCTTTTCGGGTGATAACGGTAAGTTTAGGAACAGTTGCCTCGCTGTAGGAGTAGAGAATCTTTGCTCCGTGCCTGATGATCCCACCATATTCCTGATTAGTGCCAGGGAGAAAGCCGGGGACATCAACAAAGGTGAGCAGAGGAATATTGAATGAATCACAGGTTCTGATAAAGCGTGCTGCCTTATCGCCAGCATTCATATCGAGGCATCCTGCCATTACATTTGGCTGATTGGCCACAATTCCTACTGATCTACCATCAATTTTGGCAAAACCTGTAACAAGATTTTTTGCAAAGTATGGCTGGTATTCCATAAATTCGCCCTGATCAACAATTGGGATAATCACATCAAGGATGTTGTATGGCTTATTCGGGTTGTCTGGGACGAGGTCATCGAGCTCGTCGATCTGCCTGTTAATGTCATTTTGGCTTTCAGACTTTGGTGTTGTCTCAAGGCTATTTGAGGGCAGGTAAGAGATCAACGTTCGAATATCAGTCAGACACTGAATTTCATTGTCAGCCATAAAATGCACATTGCCTGAGACGCTATTGTGTGTCATCGCCCCACCAAGATCCTCTGCTGATACAATTTCACCTGTTACGGTCTTAATTACCTGGGGACCGGTAATAAACATCTGGGATGTTTTATCCACCATAAAGATAAAATCCGTAAGAGCTGGTGAGTAGACTGCGCCACCGGCACATGGGCCCATGATGGCAGATATTTGTGGAATAACGCCAGAGTATATAGAGTTTCTGAAAAAGATATCTCCATAACCAGAGAGTGCATCTACAGCTTCCTGGATGCGTGCGCCACCCGAGTCGTTTATGCCTACAATTGGAGATCCAATTTTGGCAGCACTGTCCATCGCTTTCACGATCTTTTTTGCATGCATCTCGCCTAGTGCTCCACCTGTGATGGTAAAGTCCTGGGAGAAGGCGTATACAATGCGACCATTTACCTGGCCGTAACCTGTTACAACTGACTCACCTTCAAAATCGAGTTTGTCCATGCCAAATCGGGTGCATCTGTTTTTGATAAAGGCATCGGTTTCGATAAAAGTGCCGGGATCAAAAAGATGGATAAGGCGCTCTCGCGCCGTCATTTTACCTTTGGCGTGTTGCTTTTTTATCCGGTCTTCACCGCCTCCCAGAGCAATTTTGTCTCGTTTCTCCTGGAGGAATTCCCTTTTAGCTACTGACATGTTGTGAGCTCCCTGATCAGTTTAAGTTGCGTTGCGGTTAAGATTTTGTTGGATAACCGTAATTACTCAGTTTCATCTGTACTGGTGCTGCTCTTATATTCAATAATGGCTGGGTTTGCGATTCCCTGCCAAACCATCTCAAACAGTCCATTTGCTTCGCTTGCGAGATTGCCCTGTTGCCCTCTGATAATCCACATGAAAAACGTGCGCTGGATAAAGCCTAAGAGAAAATCAAGTAGAGACCCAGCCCGCATGTTTGGATTGATAATGCCCTGTTGTTGGCCATCTTTGAAAACTTCAATTATGAGCCGTACCCTTCTTTTCTGGTCGAAACTTTCATCTACCATCCATGTTTTCATGGGTAGTGTTATAAAGAGAATTCTTCCGAGTTCCTCATGCCTTTCGTAGAAGTCGAGGTGTAACCAAAAAACCTTTCTCAACTTCTCCTTCAGGTCTTCGATGCCTTTTAAATGGTCTTCAATACGATCTGTTAGACGTTCCATCCAAAAATTGACGAAGGCAAAGAGTAAACGTTCCTTGCTACCGAAGTGTTTGTAGATGGTTGTAAAGCTGACACCCGCACTATCGGCTATGTCCCTGATGCTTGCCTTATGGAAGTCGGAAGTGGAAAAAACCTCCATAACAGCAACTTCAAGTCTTTTTTTTACATCTTTATTGAGGTTGTCTAACATCGTTATCGTTTCCAACCATATTTTGTCTTTCTTAGGGTGTCTTCGTTTTTAAATAATTGAAATATCTAGTTAAAATGTATTGCTGTTCAGCTTGTTCGTGAAAAAGTATATTGTTGTTATTTTAATCTAAAAGCACTCTTTCTTGTTGAAAAAACGTGTAAAAAGTATAACTGTGTGTATAAGTTAAATGATAAAAATAAATAATGAGTAACAATGTTACTCTTTATTTATATTAGGTCTTGGTTTTTTGTCAAGAAAAAAGAAGGAAGGTAATTAGGGTAATAAGATTGTTGTGGTTTTTGTCTGGGCCTTTTATCTTGATGTTGGGCCTTGTTAATTGGCATGCTTGGGCATTTGTTCATAAACTCACGAGTGCTGGAGTTGTCAGGAATTGTATAATGCTTTTTTTTGAGGAGGAAGTGATGCTGGGTGAAACCTTTCGTGCCATGGTGGTGACAGAAGAAAATGATGGAACCTTTTCCCGGGGTATAAAAGAACGTTCGGTTGAAGGTCTTGGCAATGGTGAGGTGCGCGTTAAGGTGTACTATTCTTCTCTTAATTATAAGGATGCGCTGTCAGCCACCGGAAATAGAGGCGTTACTAAGAACTACCCACATACTCCGGGGATTGATGCCGCAGGTATAGTGGCTGAGAGCAGGGATGCGAATTTTAAAGTTGGTGATCAGGTGATAGTTACAAGCTATGACCTTGGGATGAATACTCCAGGAGGGTATGGGGAACTTATTACAGTGCCCGCCAGCTGGGTGGTGCCTCTACCAGATGGGTTACAGTTGAAAGAGAGTATGGTGTATGGAACAGCCGGTTTTACAGCAGCAATGTCGGTTGATGCCTTAGTGCGTACTGTTGGCCCCGAGGCTGGTGATGTTTTGGTGACAGGTGCAACTGGTGGTGTTGGTTCCATTGCAGTATCGATCCTTGCTCAGCTTGGATACTCAGTTGTGGCCGTGAGCGGTAAGGTTGGTGCTGAAAAATTTTTGCAGGACCTTGGGGCAAAGGATGTGATTGATCGGGCAAGTGCAGCAGAGGGTGCTGAGCGTCCGCTCTTAAAGACACGTTGGGCAGGTGTCATTGATACTGTCGGTGGCGATCTGCTTGTGGCCGCTATAAAGGCAACCAATCCTCTGGGTGTGGTAACCTGTTGTGGTAATGTTGCATCTGCTGATCTTCCATTAAACGTATTCCCTTTTATTTTGAGGGGGGTGACTCTTGTGGGTATTGATTCACAAAACTGTCCTATTAGCTATCGCAAGGAGATCTGGAATAAGCTTGGTACAGTCTGGAAGCTGAGTAGTTTAGAAGCAATCAGTCGTGAAGTTACCCTTGAGGATCTTGATGTTGAAATAGGTTTCATTTTAAATGGTAAGCAGAGAGGGCGCGTAGTGGTGAACATGGCAGGGTAAATCTGTAAGGCTGTCCTGGGGGTGCTGGGAAGAGTGGTCAACCGGAAAAGGAACTTTTATGAAAAAAACAGGATTTGTTTACGATGAAAGGTATCTGTTGCATGACACAGGTGAGGCTCATCCTGAGTCTCCTGAGCGATTAAAGGCAATATACAACTATCTGGTGAAAACAGGGACTCTAGAGAAACTGACAAAAATCGAAGCAGAGCCCGCCAATCAGCGATGGATTGAGGCTGTGCATAATATCCATTATATTACAAGGTTTGAAGAGGCGTGTTCCTGGGGCTTGCGAGAGTTCGAACATGCAGACAACGCTATATGTAGAGAGACATACGATGCTGCTTATCTGGCAGTTGGTGGAGTGCTGACAGCAATCGATAGTGTGATGAAAGGTGATGTGGAGCGGGCTTTCTGTGCAGTGAGGCCGCCTGGGCATCACGCAGAGGTCGATAAGCCCATGGGCTTTTGCTATTTTAACAATGTTGCTATTGGAGCCAGGTATTTACAGGCACAATATAATATTAAACGGGTGGCCATAATTGACTTTGATGTTCATCACGGCAATGGTACCCAGCATATTTTTGATAAAGATCCTTCAGTATTGTACTATTCTATCCATGAACACCCCTCTTTTGCCTACCCGGGAACTGGACGGGACTTTGAGGAAGGTGTGGGGGAGGGGGAAGGTTTTACGAAAAATTCGGCGGTTTTGCCCGGTAGAGGAGATGAAGAGTATCGCCGTCTTCTTATGCAGGATATGGTTCCTGCTGTAAAAAGATTTAATCCTGAATTTATTTTATTATCCGCGGGCTTTGAT
This sequence comes from Desulforhopalus glucosivorans, assembly GCF_054397165.1. Classification (NCBI taxonomy): domain Bacteria; kingdom Pseudomonadati; phylum Thermodesulfobacteriota; class Desulfobulbia; order Desulfobulbales; family Desulfocapsaceae; genus Desulforhopalus; species Desulforhopalus glucosivorans. The sequence goes on along the minus strand of NZ_AP044854.1, from coordinate 2,623,009 downwards.
GCCCATGTAGAGGATATGATGTCAGGTACAAGTCTCACGACAGATGGTTATGACTTTGTAAGTGATGTGATACTTAATCTCGTGAACCGTTTTGTAGATGGTAAGGTCGTGTCGGTGTTAGAGGGTGGATATAACCTTGATGTGCTTCCTTTGCTTGTTGAAAATCACATCAAGATGCTCTGTGAGTTGCGATCATTTTAAAATACATAGATTGTGGTTTTAGCGTGTTAACATGATAGGATTACAGGAGGAATTATGTTTGTAAGTGAAAGAATGGCAACTGACCTGATCACTGTTGAACCTGAGTTGGCGATCTTTGAGGCAAAAGAATTGATGGTGAGTAAAAATATACGTCATTTGCCTGTTGTGGATAAGAGTGGAAAGCTTCTTGGGATTGTTTCGGATAGGGATATGCGTGATGCAATGCCGTCTACTCTATTGAAAAAGCCGGACTATGAAACTACGCTAGGCAAGATCGGTGGTTATCCTGTGTCCGATATAATGACTCCAAAACCTTTAACTATTTATCCATACTATACCCTGCAGGACACTCTTTTGGTAATGCAGAAGAAAAAAATTGGTGCATTGCCGGTGGTGGATGAGGAGGGGTACTTGAAGGGCATTCTCTCGACGAGAGATTTGTTAAAGGCCTTTGTTAGTGTACTCAATATTGATGAGCCAGGTACTTTACTGTGTATTGTTGTGACTGAGCAACCTGGACAGATGAAAAAGGTCGTTGATGTAATAAGTGAAGAAAATATTTCTCTTGGCAGTGTGCTTGTGACAAGACATTGGGAGAATAATAAGAGGGCAATTTTTCCATACCTGCTCACAAATAACGTGATAAATATAAAACAAAAACTAGTGGATATTGGTTTTGAACTGATCGACCCAATGAAGTGGTATCTCGATCAGTTGCCCACCACTCCTAAAGAGTAGGGGGGAATTGATATTGTGTGTTTTTCAGACTGTTGTATTGCGCTGTTAAAAGAGAAAATATGTCCTATTTGAAAAAACTCATTCTTGGTTGTTTTATTAGCTCTCTCCTGTCGGCGTCATTTGTTTGTGCTCAGGGGGGAGTTGAAGACCTGATTGAGAAGGGTAATCAGGGAGATGTGCCATCCATGGTGCAATTGGGGCAGTATTATCTTGAGGGCGACCGTAATAAGCATGAGGCGTACCGCTGGTTTCTGCAGGCGGCTCGCCAGGGTAACCTGGAGGGACAGGGACAGGTTGTTGCAATGTACCTCGCTGGGTTAGGTGTGCAAGAGGATCCTGGGAAAGCGATGTATTGGCTAGAAAAAATTGCCCAGGCAGGCAATGCTGAAGGTCAATATCAATATGGGCGGGCACTCTTTCTTGGGCAAGGGGTTGGTAAAGATCAGAGGAGTGCTTTTGGTTGGTTTCTACGCGCCGCTGAAAATGGTTTCTCACCTGCTATGGGCCAGGTCGCTGAGATGTATTTGTCCGGTGACGGAATAGATAAGGATTTTGAACGCGCTATATTTTGGTTGGAAAAGATGGCATCTGCTGGTGATCATGATGCTGAAAAACAACTCGCATGGATGTATTATCGCGGTCATGGGGTTCCGATTGATAAGGCCCTTGCATTTACGAAATTCTTAACCGTTGCCCGGGGTGGTGATCTTGTTTCGATGGGAAAGGTCTCAAATATGTATTACCTCGGTGATGGGGTGGATAAAGATGTAGAGAAATCTTTTTACTGGACGTCTCAGGCAGCGTCAAAAGGTGTGCCCAGTGCTCAATATAATCTTGCCATGATGTATGCTAAGGGAGATGGGACCGATTTATCCGAGGAGAAGGCTGCCGAGTGGTTTTTAAAGGCCGCAAAGCAGGATTATCTTCTTGCCCAAAATACTATAGCCTGGAAATATAGTCACGGGATTGGTGTGACCCAGAATAGTGAGCAGGCGGTATACTGGTATCAGACGTCCGCTGCTAATGGTGATCCCGCAGGGCAGTATAATCTCGGACGGATGCTATTTAAAGGCGAAGGTGTGGAGCGAAGTGAGGAAAAGGCCTTTGACTGGTGGCTAAAGGCCGCCAGGCAGGGTTTTGTTCTTGCTCAGAGTAGGCTGGGGTACTGTTATATTAAGGGAGTTGGAGTTGAGGCTGATGTAGATAAGGCACATCTCTGGTGGAGCAGGGCTGCTGGTAACGGAAACGAGGTTGCCCGGCGTAATTTGGAAATACTTTGCGCAGAGCAACCGTTGGTCTGTAATGATTCGCCGATCACATCGTTAAAGGATGAAGTTCGTGGAGAAGAGTCTGTGCAATAAGCCAGTTCGTGTCTTTTCGGGTTTGAAGTCTACTTGCCGAGGCAGGCAGCCTACTGCTTTTCGGCTTCTTTTGCGAGTTCCTCGTCCGACATGGTCCAGAATGGGGTACCATCTTTAGTGAGTCGTACCTTAAACTCATAATCTTCGCCTTGTTTAGCTTTTGCCGCTATAAAAACGTCTTCATCATCAATGACAGCCCAGGCACCTTTGATTTTTGTTTTCACACCTTTTCGAAGGCCGGTCTCTTTGGGGTTTGCATAGTCCCATGGACAGAGGTGAACAAGAATCTCTTCATCACCTTCAAGGAGGATAAACGCAGTTCCTGTATCCATTCCTTTGAGTGGCGTTATTTTCTTGAACTTGAGGAGTTTTCCTTTGAGGGAGTCTCTTTCTTTGTGATTGTACAAGGCGTTGTAGTTGGAATCTTTTTCCCACCCTTTGTATGTCTCAGCGGCAAAACAGATTGTGCTTGTGGTAATGAAAAATGACAGGACAAGGATTGCTGTGAGAGTAATTGTATATATAGATTTCATAATGCTACCTCTGAAAATAATGTGACATGGTCTCTGGCTTGTAGTTTATCTCGGTATTGTCTGTTATCTCAGCTTTTTCTGTCTTTCCTGGCTTGTCTGAAAAAATCTTCCAGGAAACTTTTTCTCCACCCTGAGGTTTGTCTCAGTTGTTCAATATTCAGAGCTTTGTTGGTACGCAAGGTTCTCGTGAGTTGCTTAAGTTCCGAAGCGTTACCGATAAGACTGGGGGCTATGCCCAGCAGCTCGCATTTTAGAGCAATTAAACCATTGAGGTTCTCAAGGGTCTTTTTCTCGCCACTGTTTAAGCGTGTTGGGAGTTTCTGTTCAGGGTAGTGTGAGGGATCCTGCTCCTTTGTGGCTGAGACAATTCCAATAATATTGTTTGAATATCGTGAAATAGCCTTGTCAGAAAGTGATGTTTTGTTCTTGAGAATCTCTATGTCACGGGGCTGTACTTTGGCGATCTCAAGAAGTCCGGTGTCTTTAATAATATGACCGCGGGGGCGATCTCGTTTTTGTGCTACACCATCCCGCCAGATGGATAAGTTCTTTAAGATAGCGAGTTCTTTTTGACTTAGATTGCTGGCGCCTCGAATTTTCCGGTATCTTTCATGTTGGTTGGCACAGTTGTAGTTGGCAGGGTTATTGAGAAGGTTGAGTTCCTCCTGGAGCCAGGACTTTATTTTGGGGCCTATGATTCGGGTGAGAAGGAGTACTCGGATTGCGCGGAGGTACCGTACATCATCTAATGCATACTCAACCTGTGCCTCAGAGAGTGGGCGCTTGATCCAATTGGTCCGAGTTTCATTTTTGGCAAGGTCAATATCGAGAAGTTCTTTGATCAGGTAGGCCAGTGAAAGTGTAGCCTCAAGATCAGAGAATCCTGCAGCGAGTCTGGTGTCAAAAATATTCTGTGGTACAGCGCCAGTGGCGCGGTGGAGTATGGTAAGGTCCTGAGGAGCATCGTGTAATATTTTAACGACTCCTCGATCGGAGAGAAGTTTTCCAAGGGCGGAGAGATCTTTAATGGCAATTGGGTCAATGAGGTAGCATTCTTCATCGGATAATGCGATTTGAATGAGGCCAAGTTGAGGGTAGTAGGTTCTCTCCCATACAAACTCTGTGTCCAGGGCTACTGCGTCAGTTTGTCGTGCTTTTTGTACGAGTAGGTTAAGATCCGATTCGTTTTGAATTAATGTGTTCAACTTTTCCATGCCTGGTGCCTGTTGGTCTGCTAAAAAATATCTATCAGTTAACTTCGATTATCTGCCGTAAAATATCTGAATAAACCACCGTTTAAGGTGTGTTCAGGGTATAATAAAATATGTATATAGTAGGTTCTCCTGCTTTAGAAAAGAGTATAGTCTATATAGCTGTAAAAAGACATAAAGAGCAGTAAAAGACAAGAATTATTATTCTATTCACTGGTTTATTTGCTATAGTTGATGCTTTAGTCTTGACCCCGGTTTTTATAAACACTTTGGGTGTGGATGATCTATGTTTTTATATATAATCAAACGAATAGCATTGATGGTGCCAACCCTTGTCGGGGTAATGTTTGTTACCTTTACGGTCGCACAATTTGTCCCGGGAGGGCCTGTTGAGAGGCTTGTGGCAGAGCTTGAGGGTGTTGGCAGTTCTGGCGGTGAGGTGGTGTCGTCCGGTTCCTTGTACCGTGGCGATAGTGGCCTGAGTAGCGAGCGGGTTGAGCAGTTGAGGGTGATGTATGGCTTTGATGAGCCTCCTGTTACTCGTTTTATCTCAATGATGCGAAAGTATCTGGTTTTTGATTTTGGTGTTTCCTATTACTCTCACCAGACTGTTGTTGATCTGGTTATTTCAAAACTTCCCGTTTCTATGTCCCTTGGTTTGTGGGGATTTTTGATTGTTTATGGAGTTTGTGTCCCCTTAGGGATTAAAAAAGCGGTTACTGATGGCTCTCGTTTTGATGTGGTTAGCTCTACCGTTATTCTTGTTGGCTATGCAATTCCCGGTTTTGTTTTAGGTATTCTCCTGGTGGTTCTTTTTGGTGGTGGAAGTTTTTGGTCTATTTTCCCACTGCGAGGGCTTGTGTCAGATAATTTTTCTGAGTTGACCCTTGTCATGAAGATTGTTGATTACCTTTGGCATATGGTTTTGCCAATTACAGCCACTGCTGTGGGAAGTCTTGCTGTAATGACAATGCTTACTAAGAATTCATTTCTTGAAGAGATCGGTAAACAATATGTGTTGACTGCAAGAGCAAAAGGTCTTTCTGAAGGGAGGGTTCTGTATAAACATGTATTTAGAAATGCTATTATTCCTATAATTACTGGCTTTCCCGGTTATTTTCTTGCATCTTTTTTCACCGGCAGTCTGCTTATAGAAACGATTTTTTCCCTCGATGGTATGGGGCTGCTTGCCTATGAGTCAGTGATGAATCGGGACTACCCTGTGGTGCTGGGCACCCTCTATTTTTTTACAGTTATTGGACTTGTGGCAAGGCTGCTTTCTGATATTAGTTATGCCGTTGCTGACCCTCGTATTGGTTTTGGTGAGGCGGGTAGATAATGGAATCAGGTCAAAAACTCACTCGTTCTGCCAGTCAGAACATCCTTATATGGCAAAGATTTAAAAGACATCGCCGTGGTTATGTAAGTCTTGTTCTGTTTACTTTTTTGTTTGTGGTCAGTCTGTTTGCGGAATTTGTAAGTAATGATCACCCAATAGTTGTTCGGTATCAGGGTGGTTTTTATTTCCCTGTTTTTAATGAGTACCCTGAAACACAGTTTGGTGGGGAATTTCTGACTGAAACTGATTATCTTGAACCGTTTATTCAGAAAAGGCTGTCAGAAGATGGGAATTTTATGATATTTCCGCCCAACCCTTATGGTTACAATACCATTAATCAGTATGTTTACGGCCCAGTTCCCTCATCACCATCAGGCACGAATCTCTTGGGGACAGATGACAGGGGGAGGGATGTTCTTGCAAGGATCATTTATGGCTTTCGGGTAAGTGTGTTATTTGGTTTTGCGTTGACTGCTGTTGGAACGTTGGTTGGGATTTTTTTTGGTGCGCTGCAGGGCTACTTTGGTGGGCGGCTGGATTTGTATTCTCAACGTTTTATAGAGGTGTGGGGGGCCGTTCCTGAATTATATCTTCTGATTATTTTTGCGTCGATATTTAAGCCAAGTCTTTTACTGCTTCTTATTTTGCTTTCACTCTTTAGTTGGATGGGTTTGTCCGATTATGTCAGGGCGGAGTTTTTGCGGGGCCGTAATCTTGAATATGTGAAGGCTGCAAGAGCTCTTGGCGTGAGCAATAGCAAAATAATAGTCCGCCACCTTTTGCCCAATAGTCTCACTCCTGTGATCACGTTTTTACCGTTTAGGGTGTCTGCTTCTATACTGGCCTTAACAAGTCTTGATTTCTTAGGCTTGGGTGTTCCACCTTCCACACCGTCCCTTGGGGAGTTGCTTGCACAGGGAAAGGGTAATATTGAGGCGTGGTGGTTGTCTGTCTCCGCTTTTTCTGTCCTTGTGGGAATGCTTGTTTTGCTTATCTTTATAGGTGAGGCGCTACGAGAGAGTTTTGATCCTAAAAAAGGATGAAACTGTTACAGTTGTACTTCATTTGAACATATTGATATCATTTCATTAGTAATAATCTTGGAGTTGACTTCTTGTTGGACAGTTTTTATCGTGCAGCCGAGCTTGTGAAAATATTTGGACTAACCCAAATCTTCTTTGGGTTAAAGATACATATACTCTGCACAATCAATTTATAGGGCATACTATTATGAAAATTTTACTTCAACTTATCTGTTTTCTTTTCTTTGTATCAGTTACTCCGGTATTTGCTGGGGATTCACCCACTGAAGATTTAAAGCCGTCTCTTGCGAGTCTTGTTGCTTTACTGGGGGATGAAAGTCTTAAAGGTGATGAGAAAAAGGAAGAGCGTCGCAGTAAAATAATGGAAGAGATTAAGAAAGGATTTGATTTCAAGGAGATGTCCAGGCTAGTTCTCGGGAAAACCTGGGGGACATTAGATGACGCGGAGAAAGAAAACTTTACCGAAATAATGACTAAGCTCATGGAAAATGTCTACGTCGGAAAACTCGAAGGGTATTCAGGTGGTGGCATAGAGTATGTTGAAGAAAAAATTAAAAAAGGAACAAGGGCACAAGTCACTACTATGATAGAAGAGGGTGGGGTTAAACTTCCTGTTCATTATATTATGCGTAAGGGTGATGAGAAGTGGGTGGTCTATGATATCAATATTGAAGGTGTGAGTCTTGTTCGTAATTATCAGCAGCAGTTCCAGTCTATTCTCAGAAAAGATAAGTATGAAGGATTAGTGAAAGTTCTAGAAGAAAAGAATAAGGCCTTTGCTGAAGGTGAGTAGAAAAACATATGCAGTATAGATGGATTTAGTTCCAGTGACTGTTGATTTGTTGATTTTGTGAAGAGAAGCCGTTGTGGTTTGGAGTTCTATTCAACTTTATTTGTGAAAATCGATCGAAGGGCCACTCTATGTAAAGGAAGGTTTGTCTTGATGAGTTATAACCTTTAACTCCATGGTTACTTATCTTTAGACGGGGTTTTCTTGTTGGAGTCAACGTATAGTAGCTGAGTTACAAAGACGATTATCTACAGAATCTTGGGTCGTTTGTCTTTTTTTTCTAGCCAATTGCAAAGAAATTGATTATTTTTCCTTTCCTTTAATTTTTGAGCTGGCCTCAGTGTCAGTAAAATGTGAGAAGTAATGAAAATTGCATTTGATAAAATTGTCGGAAAAACAGATCGATATGATTTGGAGGCTGTAGGTTGGTCCCCGGAAGAGCTCGGTAGCTTTACTGTACACACCACTCCATGGATTTCGGTTTGTCGGTTAGATCCTGAAACTGTAATGCTCAAAGGAGAACTGAAGGGAACTCTTCAGGGGCTTTGCGGGCGTTGCGGAAAGCAGGTTGACAGTGAAATCGAGAGTTGTTTTGAATACGTTGTCACTGGTAAGAAGGAAGAAAGTTCGGATTTGCAGGAGGTTGAGTGTTCAGATGATGATGTGAACACGCTCTATCTTGTGCAACCAGAGATAGATACCGATGAGATTTTGCGTGAGCAAGCTTATCTGGAGAGCCCTGTTCGGATGTTGTGCAGCGAAAGTTGCAAAGGCATCTGCCAGGGGTGCGGAGCGCAATTAAATAGTGAAAACTGTAGTTGCTCTGCTGATTATAGTGATTCGCCTTTTGCGATTCTTGGTAATATTAATAAAAAGTAGCAATCAATCTGGTATAAAATATACCAAAGTTGGAGGATAAAATGGCCGTACCTAAAAGAAGACACTCCCGTTCCCGTACCCGTCAAAGACGAGCGCATGATGCACTGACCGCTCCTAGTCTTTCAGTATGTAGCGAATGTGGTGAGCCAAAGCAGCCACATCGTCTATGTGGTAACTGCGGTACATATAAGGGAAGAACCGTTTATTCCCTTGATGCTGAAGTAGAATAGGAGACCGCTGTGCATATAGCCCTGGATGCCATGGGCGGAGACCATGGCTCAGAGGAATTAATCGCCGGGGCGTTGCTAGCCATCCAAGAGGCTGACCTAACGGTTAGTCTTGTCGGAGATGAAGGTATTCTTCGATCTCATCTTGAGACCCTTGCCCCTGATTCCAAAACTGCAAGTTCGATTAAAATAGTTCATTCATCCCAGGTTGTAGAGATGAATGAGCATCCGGTAGATGCTATTCGAAAGAAGAAAGATGCATCTGTTATGGTTGCGTTTGATCTTGTTCGGAGTGGTGAAGCGGATGCTGCTGTCAGTGCTGGAAATTCCGGTGCAACAATGGCAGCTGCTATTCGTAAACTCGGTCGACTGGACGGGATTGCAAGACCTGGTATCGCTTCAATATTTCCTACGAGAAAAAAGCCTGTTGTCCTTATGGATATTGGTGCGAATGTAGACTGTAAAGCTCTACATTTATTTCAGTTTGCCGTAATGGCTTCCGCTTTTTCCAGTATTCATGGTTTGGACAAACCTCGTGTTGGATTGCTGACCATTGGGGAAGAAACAGGAAAGGGCAATAGTCTGATTAAAGAAACATATCCACTCCTTGAAAACAGCAACCTTAACTTCATCGGTAATGTTGAGGGAAGAGATGTCTTTCAGGGTGATGTTGATGTAATCGTATGTGATGGCTTTGTCGGTAATATCTGTTTGAAAGTGAGTGAAGGATTGGCTGATGCTGCAATGGCAATGCTTCGTGATGAAATCATGAAATCAACGCTTGCTAAAATCGGTTATCTGCTTGCCAGAAAGGCTTTTAAGTCTTTTAAAAAGCGTGTTGACTATGCTGAATATGGTGGTGCACCGCTCTTGGGAATCGATGGCATAGGAATTATCTGTCATGGTAAGTCCAGTTCCCAGGCTATCAAAAATGCGGTACTTGAGGCCAGAAAGATGGCCGAAGGCAACATTAATCACGATATTCTCAAAGGACTGGCGGTGTAACGCCGAATATTTGGAGATGTAATGGGAATTGTTGTATTGGGTACCGGCTCTTGTTTGCCGAAAAGAGTGATGACTAACGTGGATCTCGAATCCATTGTTGATACGAACGATGAGTGGATCAGGACCAGAACCGGTATTGAATCACGGCATATAGGTGGAAAAGATGAGCAGACCTATATGCTTGCCTCAAAAGCTGCACTGGGTGCAATGGAAGCTGCAGGCATTACTGCGGATGAAATTGGCCTCATAGTAGTCGGCACAATCAGTTCACATATGCAGATGCCATCCACCGCCTGTTTTGTGCAAAAAGAGATTGGTGCAAGTAAAGCCTTTGCTTACGATTTAAATGCCGCATGTTCAGGCTTTCTCTACGGCTTTGATCTCGCCTATAAATATATCTTAGCTGATCACAACATGAAGGTGCTTGTGATTGGAGCTGAGACCCTTTCCAGTCGCCTTGACTGGGAAGATCGTAATACCTGTATCCTATTTGGCGATGGCGCTGGAGCTGCTGTGCTTGGTCATGTGGAAGGTGATCGAGGTATCATTGGAACTCATATGCTTTCCGATGGCAGCCTTTGGGAACTTTTACATATGCACGGCCCTGAAAGTTCAAATCCTGAGTTAAAAGTCGAAGGTAATAATGGAGCCTTTATTCGTATGGAAGGACGTGAGGTCTTTAAACATGCCGTCAGGGCTATGGAAGACTCAGTGAATACGCTTCTTAAAAATAAAGGTGTGAGTATTGATGAAGTTTCCCTTGTCATTCCGCATCAGGCAAATATCAGAATATTACATAAGCTGGTAGACCGCCTAAAAGTGCCCCAGGATAAGGTGTTTATAAACGTTTCTAAGTATGGTAATACATCGGCTGCGTCTATCCCTATTGCATTAGATGATGCAAATAGTAAAGGATTGATAGCTGAAGGTGACATGGTTTTGTTCTGTTCCTTTGGTGGAGGTTTTACCTGGGGAGCAGCCCTGATTAAGTGGTAGACAGGAGATTTGAACATGGATTATTTTTTATCAGAAGAACAGCAGATGATCGTCGATATCGCTCGACAAATCACTGATGAGCGCATAATACCCAACCGAGCAGAACTCGACGAAAAACATGAGTTTCCCCGGGAAATTTTAAATGAAATGGCCCAGGCCGACCTTTTTGGAGTGCCAATTCCAGAAGAGTACGGTGGTTTTGGTGGTGGGTGTTTTGATATTGTCTTAGCTGTTGAACAATTGGGTCGAGGATGTATTGGGGTAGGTACTGCCTTTGCGGCAAACTTCCTTGGTGTGTATCCAATTATCATTTCCGGTTCCGAGGAGATGAAACAAAAATATCTCCCGGATGTCGCAGCTGGTAAAAAATTCGGTGCATTCGGTCTCACTGAGGCCAACGCTGGTTCAGATGCCTCTGGTATTCAGACCACAGCAGTACTCGATGGTGACGAGTGGGTAATTAACGGTACAAAACAGTGGATTACCAACGGTGGAGAGGCTCAGATCTATACTGTTGTAGCCATTACCGATCGTAGCCGCGGTGCCCGTGGCGCAACAATGTTCGTTGTCGAAGAAGGTGATCCAGGGTTTTCTTGCGGACCAAAAGAAAAGAAAATGGGAATTCGCGCATCTTCCACAACAGAGCTTATTTTTAAGGATTGTAGAATTCCTAAAGATAGAGTTATCGGTCGACCGGGAACAGGGTTTATCACAGTTATGAAGACTCTCGACCTTTCAAGACCAGGTATTGCGTCTCTTGGTGTGGGCCTTGGTCAGGGTGCCCTTGATGAGGCTGCCAGCTATGCCAAGCAGAGAAAACAGTTTGGCAAGCCTGTCATTGCCTTTCAGGCAGTACAACATCTCCTTGCAGATATGGCTATTGGTGTTGAAGCCGCTCGGTCACTTGTTTACGCCTCAGCGAAACATATTCAGGCACATCCAAAAGATATGTCTAAAGCCTCAGCAATGTGTAAGACCTTCGCCACTGATATGGCAATGAAGGTGAGTACTGATGCAGTGCAGGTTATGGGTGGCTATGGATATATGTGTGAGTACCCGGTTGAAAAGATGATGAGGGATGCTAAAATTCTTCAGATCTATGAAGGAACCAATCAGATTCAGCGCAACGTTATCGGACAGGAACTCAATAAAGAATACTCCAAGTGATAATAGCTCCATCGCTCAACACCCAGATAACGAGATTTACATGAAAATTATAGTATGTATCAAACAGGTTCCAGATGCCAAGGATGTACGCCTGGATCCAGTGACAAACACACTCGCAAGAGAAGGGGTTCAGTCCATTATGAATCCTTATGATCAGCACGCTTTGGAAGAAGCCGTACGGTTAAAAGAACAGCATGGCGGGGAAGTCATTGCCCTGACCATGGGACCTCCTCAGGCAGAGGAAATGCTTCGATTTGCCATTAGTTGTGGTGCGGATAAAGTGGTACTGGTATCAGACCGCGCTTTTGCCGGTGCAGATACGTGGGCTACTGCTTATACCCTTGAAAATGCATTGAAAAAGATTGGCGAATATGATCTTATTCTCTGCGGAAAGCAAGCCATTGATGGCGATACTGCTCAAGTAGGTCCAGGACTTGCCACCAGATTAGGCATTCCCTTTGTCACCTGCGTACAAAAAGTACGTGAGGCAAACGACAAGGAACTGATTATGGAAAGGATGATGGATGATGGCTATGATGTAGTGGCTGTTGACTTTCCTGTCCTTGTCACAGTGGTAAAAGATATCAACGAACCTCGGGTACCGTCTCTGAAAGGTAAGATGAAGGCCAAGAAGGCTGAGATTATTACCTACTCGGCTGAAGATATTGGTGCAGATCCTTCTTGTATTGGATTACCAGGATCTCCTACTAAAGTTGTGGATGTCTTTCCACCCCAGGCAAGAGCAGAACGTGCAGTGCTTGAGGGAACCATCGATGAGCAGATTGACCAACTTGTCGACAAGCTTGTTCCATACCTATAAGAAATACCGGATGATCCTGATATGTTAAAAATTAGTAAAGAATTATGCATAGGCTGCGGTATTTGTGAAGACAGCTGTCCATTTGGTTCCATTGAGGTTGTTGATGGGCTTGCCGTTGCCGGTGATAGTTGTACACTTTGTGGTGCCTGTGTTGAAAGTTGTGAATATGAAGCAATTACCCTTGAGGTTCAAGAAGCCAAAAAGCAAGATGATTTTTCCTCATGGAAAGGTGTCTGGGTCTTCTGTGAATTTAGAGGCGGTGAACTGGCCGGGGTTTCCTTAGAACTCCTCGGAATTGGTCGGGAGCTCGCCGACAAGCGGGGCGTACAGTTGAGTGCTGTGCTTCTGGGATGTGGCACAGGTGATACAGCCACGCGCCTTATTGCACATGGTGCAGACAAGGTCTATGTCGCGGACAACGATGCCTTTGTAAGCTTTAGAGAAGATGTATACAGTAGTGTCACTACAAAGTTGATTCGCGAGCACAAACCTGAGATTATATTGGCTGGTGCTACTGCAATCGGCCGGTCATTTATACCAGGTGTGGCCACTGAGCTTAATGCAGGGTTGACCGCAGATTGTACGCAGCTTGAAATCCGTGAATCTGATGGTGCTCTCTTACAGACGAGGCCGGCATTTGGTGGAAATATCATGGCAACGATTGTCTGTGAAACTTCCAGACCGCAAATGGCCACTGTTCGTCCAAAAGTTATGAAGGAACTTGAGTTTGATGGTGCGCGTACTGGCGAGATTATTGAGATACCTCTCGCGGACGAAACACTGGTCAGTGGTGTTCGTGTTCTTGAAAGTGTCGTTGCAGAAGCTTCTAATGTTAACATCCAGGAAGCTGATGTTCTTGTTTCAGGTGGCCGGGGGCTTGAAAGTGCCAAGGGCTTTGAGTTGATACGCACGCTTGCAGATACTATGGATGCAAATGTTTCTGCATCTCGCGCTGTAGTTGATGCAGGATGGATTCCATATCCCCATCAGGTTGGGCAAACTGGAAAAACTGTAGCTCCTAAACTCTATATCGCCTGTGGTATCTCCGGTGCCATTCAGCATGTTGCAGGAATGCAGTCTGCTGAGACCATTGTTGCGATTAACAGGGATAAAAATGCTACAATTTTTGATGTTGCTGATTATGGTATTGTAGGTGACATTTTCGAAATCGTGCCTAAATTGATTGTAAAAATTGAGGAGCGTCGAAAAGGATGAGTTTAGACGGTAAGGTGGCAGTCGTTACGGGTGGAAGCAGAGGTATCGGAAGAGCTGTTTGTCTGCGGCTTGCGAGCCTTGGGGCTTTTGTATACGTAAACTATGTTTCCAGATCTGAGGCTGCAGAAGAAACGTTGCAACGTATTAAAGAGGCGGGTGGTAACGGTCAAATTGTTGGCTTTGATGTAGCTGACGGTACGGCTGTTCAAGATGCATTCAAGGCAATCTTGAAAGAGGCTGGTTCTATTGATATTCTTGTTAATAATGCTGGAATCACCCGTGACGGTTTAATGGCCAGGATGAAAGAGTCGGATTGGGATAGTGTGTTAGATACTAATCTCAAAGGAGCTTTTCTCTGTGCCAAAGCCGCTTCAAGGTCCATGATGAAAAATAAATCCGGGCGTATAGTTAATATCACCTCCGTCTCCGGATTTTCAGGTAATGCAGGTCAGGTAAATTATTCTGCTGCCAAAGCAGGACTCGTTGGATTTTCAAAAGCCATGGCCCGTGAGTATGCATCAAGAAATATAACTGTTAACTGCGTTGCGCCTGGATATATTGAAACGGAGATGACAGATCTCCTTGAAAGCGGTACTCAGGAACAGATCAAGAGTGAAATTCCTCTTGCCGCTTTTGGAAGTTGTGAAGATATTGCAGGTGCTGTTGCATATCTCGTCTCTGACGATGGTAGGTATGTTACAGGTCAGACGCTGCATGTTAATGGTGGTATGTACATGTAATCTGAATGAGGATTACAATTTTTTAAAACAAAATTGAGCATGGTAAGTGTGAGTAACCATGTCAAATCTTAGTAAGGGAGAACACGATGGCTATAGAACAAGAAATGATTGATATCATTGTCGAGCAGTTGAGCGTAGAAAAAGATAAGGTTGTACCTCAGGCATCTTTTGTAGATGATCTCGGTGCAGATTCTCTTGATCTCGTTGAATTGATCATGGCGATGGAAGAAGGCTTTGATATTGAAATTCCAGATGAAGATGCCGAAGGAATTGGTACTGTTCAGGATGCAATTGATTACGTTAATAAGCAGAAGTAATAGTATAATATTATAGAGCAGCTATTTTTATTTTCCCACAGTAGTCCAGTGTGGCAATAAAAGGAAAGGAGTTTCATTGTGACGCGAAGGGTAGTAGTTACAGGTGTCGGGTTAGTTACGCCTCTGGGAACAGGGGTTGATAAAAGTTGGAAAAACATCTGTGCCGGTGTGAGTGGAGTTGATCTCATTACTCGTTTCGATACCAGTGATTACGTGGTGAAGATTGCTGCAGAGGTCAAGGATTTTAACGCAGAGGATTTCTTTGAGAAAAAAGCTGCAAAGCACCTTGACCTCTTTGTCCAATATGGAGTTGCAGCTGCTCGTATGGCACTGCAGGATAGTGGTTTTGAAGTGACTGAGGGTAATCAGGATAGAGTAGGTGTCATTACTGGATGTGGGATGGGTGGTTTACCTACCATTGAAAAGTACCATAAGGTTTCTCTTGATAGAGGTCCTAAGCGGGTGACTCCATTTTTTATCCCCATGGTTATACCTAATATGCCTTCAGGTCATATTTCCATGGACATTAATAGTACCGGCCCTAATCTCTGTCTCACAACAGCTTGTGCCGCAGGTACCCATGCTGTAGGTGAAGCCTATAGGCACATCAAGTATGGAATGTGCGATATGGTCGTCTCAGGTGGTACTGAAGCGGTTATTTGTGGTCTTGGTGTTGCTGGATTTTCATCAATGAAGGCTCTTTCTACCAGAAACGACAATCCATCGGAGGCCTCCAGACCATTTGATAAGGACCGTGATGGTTTTGTTATGTCTGAAGGTTCAGGCATGCTCATATTAGAAGATTATGAACACGCCAAAGCTCGTGGAGCAAAGATATACGCAGAGGTTTGTGGATATGGGTTGAGCAGTGATGCGTATCATATTGCTGCACCTCCTGAAGATGGTGCGGGTGGTGTTAGAGCTATGAAAATGGCTTTAAAGGATGCGAAGCTCAATCCTGAAGATATTGATTATGTTAATGCCCATGGTACGTCAACTCCTCTAAACGATAAGTGCGAAACCCATGGACTAAAAACAGTTTTTGGAGATCATGCCAAAAAATTTGCTGTGAGTTCCACAAAGTCTATGACCGGGCATATGCTTGGGGCAGCCGGTGGCATTGAATCTGTGTTTACAGCTCTTAGTGTGAGTCATCAAATTGCCCCGCCGACCATTAACCATTATGAGCCAAGTGCTGAATGTGATCTGGATTATGTCCCAAATGAAGCCCGCGATATGAAAATTGATGCTGCGATTTCAAACTCGTTTGGGTTTGGTGGTACCAATGCTGTTGTTGCGATGAAAAAGATCTAAGCAGAATTAGGATAAGGAGTTTGACGTGAATATAGTCGTTGCAGCAGATCATGGCGGTTATGAATTAAAAGCAAAAATAACGGAATTTCTTAAAGCTCAGGGACATAGCGTTACTGATGTCGGATGCAATTCAAGCGACTCTGTTGATTATCCTGATTATGCACAAAAAGCAGTTGATGTTATAACAGATAAGTGTGCTGAGTGTGGCATTTTGGTATGTGGGACTGGCATTGGGATGTCAATTGCCGCTAATCGTAATATGGCCATCAGGGCAGCTGTATGCTTCGATGAGAATACTGCCTCTTTAAGCCGTGAACACAATAATTCCAACGTACTATGCCTAGGTGCCCGAGTTTTAAGTGAAGACTTGGCGCTACGGATGGTAAAGGTCTGGATTGAAACTGAATTTGCTGGTGGTAGACATCAGAGCAGAATTGATAAATTTAGTTAATAATTTTTCAGATTGATAAATTGATAAAAAGCCAGCTTTGCATTTGTAAAGCTGGCTTTTTTATTTTGTATATTAAGGGTATTATAATTTTAAGATGCTATTGTGTTTTAACTCTTGATAGACCTGTTGTAATTATAAGTGAGGAGAATATTCATGAAATGCCCCTATTGTGAGCACCTTGATAACAAGGTTATCGATTCGCGACTGAACAAGGATGCGACAATAACGAGACGGCGCAGGGAGTGTCTTAAGTGTGATCAGAGGTTTACCACGTATGAGAGGTTAGAGGTTATGCTTCCAGTCCTTGTGAAAAAGGATGGACGACGCGAATCTTGGGACAGACATAAATTGGTCATAGGTCTTGAAAAAGCATGTGAGAAACGGACCGTTAGCCGTGATATGATAGATGAATTTGCAGATAATATTGAGCATAAACTACAAGATTACAGTGCTAAAGAAATCCCAGCAAATGTTGTCGGTGAATGGGTTATGGATGGTTTATCCAAGCTTGATGAGGTTGCGTATGTCAGGTTTGCTTCTGTGTACAGGCAATTTAAGGATGTGAACGAGTTTATGGATGAGCTCAAGAGCTTACTGGATGCCAGAACAGATGGTGAGTAGTGATGACTGATGAGCAGTTCATGCGGCTTGCCATTGATGAGGCAAAAAAAGGAGTAGGGCGTACTTCACCAAATCCTGTTGTTGGTGCTGTTATTGTAAAGGATGGCAAGGTGGTTGGTAAGGGGTATCATAAAAAAGCGGGAACCCCTCATGCTGAAATTCACGCCATAAACAATGCAACAGGAAATCTTAAGGGTACAACTATCTATGTGACTCTGGAACCATGTAGTCACACCGGAAAGACGCCGCCATGTTGTGAGGCTATTGCCAAAACAGGTATATCACGTGTTGTGGTCGGGATGAAAGATCCGAATCCTGTCGTTAACGGTCGAGGGATTTTATACTTGCGTGAAAGTGGTGCAGAGGTGGTTTATGGAATTCTTGAAAAAGAATGTATTGATATTAATCTCCCCTTTATAAAGTGCATGAAAACCTCCTTACCATATATGGTGATGAAAGCTGGGGTTAGTCTTGACGGCAGGCTTAATTATCAGCGAGGAGTGCCTGGATGGATGACCGGAGAAGAAGTTGGTCTGAAGGTGCATCAACTTAGGGATCGCTACGATTCAATAATGGTTGGCTCTAAAACAATCCTCTCTGATAATCCGTCTCTTACGACCAGACTGGTTGGGAACGACCATAGAGACCCTGCCAGGATAATTATCGATACTCATCTGACGACTCCTCTGTCTGCGAAGGTGTATGTAAATAGTTCTGAAGGAAAATCTTACGTTATATGCTCTAAGGAAGCTGATTCTGATCGTAGACTGATGTTTGAACAACAGGGTGTTTGTGTTCTCACTGTGGATAAGACGTCAAATGGGATTAACTTGAAGCAAGCTCTAAGGAAAATTGCTGAACAAGGTATTTCATCTGTACTGGTAGAAGGTGGGTCCATACTCCATGGAGGTCTGCTCGCTGAAGAGTTATATGACTATGCTTATTTGTTTTACGGAGCAGTATTTGCTGGTGATTCGGGGCAAAGTCTTACTGCTAATCTCGATGTTAAATCCCGAGATCTATCTCCTAAATTAGAGCAACCCGTATTTGAATCATATGGTAAGGATATGTTGGTCCGTGGTAAGATTCTTTATCCCACTGATATCTGAGTAAATTTGTGCTTATCGTAGCGGATAAGTTGTGTTAATGCACAGATATGTAAAATGCTTATGTTTCACTATCTGAATATAAGCGATGTATTAAAGCTTATAAAATAGTGTCTCAGTGACTGGACGTTGTATATTCTGCTTTTGAAATAAAAGAGGCCAAGCAATTGCGGTCATGACTGTGATAGCTATCATTTTCGCTTGAGTGTGTGGGAATAGTCTAATAGATGCTTGCTCATTAAGAGCGATGATATTCAACTGTTGAAATGACTCTCCCCTAAGTGGGTAACACTTAGGGGAGTCATAAGTAACTTAAGAGGTTAATTGGTTAACCAATATGTAGCAATTACGATGCGTTAATTTTATCTCTGAGGATTCCTGAAGGTTTGAATGTCACAACTCGCCGAGCATCAAGGGTTAGCTCATCTCCTGTTTGTGGATTTCTGCCACGTCTGGATGTCTTATTTTTGACGTTGAATTTACCAAAACCACTTAGTAGCAGATCCGCCCCACCAATCAACGATTCTTTTGAAATTCTTAAAAAAGCCTCAACAGAATCTGTTGCCTGTGCTTTAGTGAGTTCCTCGTGGTTCTTATATACCTGCTGAACGAGATCAGCTTTCGTAAGTGTCATATTTCTCTCCATTATTAATTGGTCTGTAAATTAACCTTTATTAATCATATACTTTGGACAGGGAAAGTCAAATTCTATGAAGAAAAAACTATCATATTTACATTTATACAACAGAAGCGATTTTGAATATAGGTAGATACATGGCTACAACAAGACCACCGATCATACCACCAAGAAAAACCATCATAAAGGGTTCGATCATCGCGGTGAGGTTTTCCACTGCTTGATCCACCTCTTCATCATAGAAATCTGCAATTTTCTCAAGCATGGCATCAAGGGCACCAACAGATTCTCCAACATTAATCATTTGCACAACCATATTAGGGAAAACACCAGTTTCTTCTAATGGGTCAGCAAGAGGTCTACCTTCTGCAATGGAATCGCCAACCCTAAATACTGCTCTCTCAATTATTTTATTACCAGAGGTCTTTGCAACAACCTGAAGAGCTTCGAGGATAGGAACACCACTCTGAAGCATGGTGCTGAGGGTTCTCGTAAATTTGGCTACGGCCACTTTTCTGAGTAATACTCCAACAACAGGGGAATAGAGCAATCCTTTATCGATTGCAATTTGTCCCTTTTCTGTGGAGTAAATTTTTTTGACAACCCAAAAGAGAGCAAGGAAAAATATGATAATGTATAAGAAGTTGTGCTTTAAAAACTCACTCATAGCGACAACTATCTGAGTCGGAAGGGGGAGAGCAGAACCAAAATCTTCAAACATGGTCTGGAAGACAGGTATAACAAAAACTAATATCACGGCGAGAATTAATATAGAGATGGCAATACAGATAATAGGATATGTCATTGCACCCTTGATTTTCTTCTTCAAGGCCATGGATTTTTCCATGAAGCCAGCCAGCCTTGATAGAATAGTGTCCAAGATACCTCCTGTCTCACCGGCCTCTATCATGTTTGTGAAAAGGTTGTCAAAAATTTTAGGTCGTTTGCGCATGGCATCAGCAAGTGTAGAACCTGCTTCAACATCTGATCTGATTTCACCTAAAGCTTCTTTAAACGTTTTATTACTCTGTTGTTTCTCTAAAATCTCAAGGCCCTGAACAAGAGGCAAGCCCGCATCAATCATCGTTGAGAGCTGACGCGTGAAAATAACAATGTCCTTTCCTGTAACATTTGGTTTTAAGATGGAAATGTTCTCAAGGATATCTTTTGGCTTTTCTTTTACAACAGCACCACTAATTCGAAGTCGTTTAACTTGAGAAGTAGCTGATGCAAGGTCAGGGGCCTCAAGTTCACCTTTGCGCTTTTCACCATATGAGTTTTTCCCCTTCCAGATATACGTTGGCATTCCCTTCTCCAGTTGTGCTAACCTTAAGCAATGTTTTTATTAGAAAATAAAATTGATCGAGTACGCAATAACGATTATATATCATGCAGTTATTGTTTTCAACCTTTTGACAATTTTTATGCCATTAAATCACTAAAATAGACAAATTTTATGTTTAAAAAGGCAAAAGAAAAAGGCAAATAATTTTAAAAACAGCTTGTGTTGTGCGGTTTGGCTTGCTATATTGTTTGGTTCTTGAATTATTGACAATAATTAATCATAGCTGTTAGAGCTTTTTTCTGGTGAAAACCAGTAAGTATTTTGATGGGTCGGAGGACTACAATATGAAAAATGAGACCACAGTAAGTTATGCCGATGGCCGTTTTCAGCCAATTGCCGAAAAGTGTGATGGTTGCGGACGAGTTGTTGAGCAAGAAGGTGTTCAGTACTGCAAGAGTTATCTTTATCCTGAGGCAAAGTGGAAACTGGGCATGTGTAATTTTGCTACCCACGCTAAACCTGAGATAAATGTTGTAACAGTACGCATCAACCCTCTTAAAGCAGCAAAGCGAGCATCAAAAAGAAAATAATTGTTAAAATTAAATTATTTGAAAAAAGGGGCTGTCTCATAATTGAGATATAGCCCCTTTTTTGTTTAGGCTAACGTTAACTTCTTTGTCCAAAAATTGCTGTACCGACGCGGATGATTGTTGCTCCTTCCTCAATAGCGATATTAAAATCTCCAGACATTCCCATCGATAATTCTATCCTGTCGGTTTTTGGAAATAATCCTTGATTGTTAAGTTTTTCAGACAACTTTCGTAATTCTCGAAAATAGAATCTACTTTCTTCCTTACTATTGGTGAGAGGAGGGATGGTCATCAGCCCGCAGACTTTTAAGTTTGACATCTCATTGAGTTTTGTAAGCAGGGGTGCTGCCATACCTTCTGCAACGCCAGATTTGTTTGGGTCATTCCCAATATTAACCTGTACGAGAATGTCGAGTGTTTTGCCAAGTTTTGCACAATGTTTGTTTAATGCCCGGCCAAGTTTTTCCCGGTCAACGGTTTCTACCATATCACAACACTCAGCTGCTACTTTCGCCTTATTGCTTTGTAAGTTGCCTATAAAGTGAATTTTAGCTTCTTTTGGAATGAGGGGCTTTTTAACCGTTACTTCTTGTATATAGTTTTCACCAAAAAGCTCATGGCCAGCCAGGAAAGCTTCTTGTATCTTGTCGGCAGAAAAACGCTTTGATACTGCAATAAGTTTTATGTCTGTAGGGGGTCTGCCGCATTTAATGGCTGTTAATTGAATGGTTTCTTTTATTTGTCGAAGGTTGCTGGCAATCATGTTGTCAATTTAGATTGAAAAGTTTACGTGCGTTAGAAGTGCTCTGGTGAGCGACTTCTGATATATCGATATTTTTTAGTTCTGCAATTTTGGCAGCAGTGAAAAGGACGTTGACAGGTTCGTTACGTTTCCCACGAAAAGGGTGAGGGCTAAGAAAAGGTCCGTCTGTTTCTATAATCATATTCTCCATGGGGACTTTTTTTACAACTTCGTGGAGCGTGGTAGCATTTTTAAAAGTAACGATTCCAGGGATGGATATTATCATTCCTAAATCAATAATCTGCCTGGCAAAATCGTAGTCTCCAGAAAAACAGTGCATAACACCACCCTGAAGAAAATCTTTTTTACTGCGTAGTATCTGTAGCGTGTCGGACTCAGCTTCTCTGTTATGTATAATAATAGGTAGTTGAAGTTCAGTCGCCAAATCTATTTGCTTGTTGAAATGAAAACGCTGATTTTTAGGTTGGGAGTGCATTTTAACATAGTCCAGACCTATTTCGCCGTATCCAACAATATTGTCCGAGTTGGCCTGGTATAGTGATCGAAGAACTTCATACGCATCTTCATTGAGTTTGTCGACCTCATGGGGATGTACACCGATTGTTGCGTAAATATTTGGGTACGTTTTCGCGATTTCGACAGCGCTATGAGAACTGTCAACATCAATGCCAATTGTAATAGTAGTTTGCACACCATGAAGAGATGCTCGATCAAGGACTTCATCAAGATCATTTTTAAAGAGCTCCATATCCAGGTGGCAATGGCTGTCAACCAGGTAATGGTTTTCTGGTAGCGTGGGAAAGTCAGGTTGTAATTTTTTCAAAAGAAAATCGCCTTATAATGTTGTTTGGTAAAATTGTACACTTTTGCTGAAAGGCCAAAAATAGAAGATATGCATGGAATTAGGATGCTCATTAACCAGAATATATCGTCAGAGGGATGAAATTGTTATAAATAGGTAAAATAGTTCTTCATATCGTAAGAAATCTGTCGTATATTGTTAACAGTAAAATTTTGTTGTATATTTTGCACATATGAAAGTACTATAATCATAGAAGATACAAGGGAATAGTTATTTCTTTATTTGAATAAATAAATTGTTTCTTCGTATAGTAGCTAGTCGTATTTTCAAATATCTAAATCACATAAAAGAATTATTTTTTTATTTGACCTTCAATTAAGCTGATCGTAGCAACCAACTTTACAATGAGGTTTGTGGCATGAATTATGGGATTGTCAGTCAAGAACAACTCGAGCAGATAGATGGGATTTTATCGGAAAAATTGATAAAGCTCGGTGTCGATTGTGTCATTATTATTGACATGGCTGGAAATATAATAACTGCAAAAGATAATGGTGAAAGTAAGTATGACGTGTATTCTTTTGCTGCATTAGCCGCAGGAAATTTTGCAACCGTTGACGCGATGGCAAAACTCGTTGGAGAGCAGGAGTTTTCGTTGCTTTTTCATAAAGGGCAAGAGTCGAACATACATTTTAGTAAGATTGATGATGAATTGTTGCTGATCTCAATGTTTGGACGTGATATTTCTCTTGGATTTTTGCGTCTTAACGTAGTGGATGTAATAGAAAAAATACGGTCTATATGGGACAAACAATAACATAGTCAGCACATATTCAAGTAGTCGTAATATGCTGAATTGTTATTTAAGGATTGTTATTTGGCGATACGCCGATAGGGAGTGAAACGTTGAGTTTTATCAACTTAAAAGACAAAGTCGTTCAGGTTAAAATTGTTTATTACGGACCTGGCCGATGTGGGAAAACCACAAACTTAGAATATATTAATCGGACATATCGAAAACAGATTGTATCTGAAATGGTAAGTCTGAAGACCCACGGTGACAGAACCTTATTTTTTGATTTCTTACCCTTTGATATGGGCCAAATCAAAGGCTATGATATTAAAATACAGCTCTATACTGTTCCAGGGCAGGTAAAATATAACGCCACGCGAAAATTGGTGCTTCGTGGAGTTGATGGTATCGTTTTTGTCGCTGATGCTATGGAAAAACAGAGGGAAAAAAATATTCGATCCCTCAATCAACTTCATGAGAACTTGCAATCCTACAAAGAGAGTATATTCAAGATACCTCTTGTCATGCAGTATAATAAAATTGATCTCAAAGAGCATGGTATTCCCATATTACCAACAGAAGTTCTAGATAAAGATCTCAATAGTCGATTGAAAGTTCCTTACTTTGAGGCAAGCGCCATTACAGGTTATAATGTAGCGCCGACATTGAAAAAAATAATATCTTCTTCTGTGATTTCAATTCAGAAAAAATTACTCTAGAGAGAGCTGTGGTGGAACAGTATACTGAAAATCAATACGATGACGACTTGACCGATAGCAGCGGCGAATATGATGACTCCTATTATACCGGCGCTGAGGACCTTTTTGACTATACTCCTGATGAAGAATCACCTATAAGTCGTTTAAAAAGTCTCGTACTCTCTATAGACTGGGAGATTACAGATGATGTCCTCATGGAATTTAATGAGGAGTTGCTAGATTTAAAAGACATCTGGGCAGGTGAGAAGATCAATCTGGTCTACGTTCAGGCCCTTGAGAAGTTGAGTAAGTATATCTACCAGAAAAAAGCTGAGTCACATCCCAGTGCCATTAAACTTCTTTTAACACTATATCATAACCTTGAAAAGATAGTCACTTCCGATGATTTATCAGCAGGTGAGAAAAAATCGATTCTCCTTGAAGATGTTAAGCGATTTGAAGATTTAAAGTCACACCTTAAGACGCCTGGAAAAAAGG
This sequence comes from Desulforhopalus glucosivorans, assembly GCF_054397165.1. Lineage (NCBI taxonomy): Bacteria > Pseudomonadati > Thermodesulfobacteriota > Desulfobulbia > Desulfobulbales > Desulfocapsaceae > Desulforhopalus > Desulforhopalus glucosivorans. The sequence continues at coordinate 2,598,869 of NZ_AP044854.1, read as the reverse complement.
TTTCTGCGGTAGCTCCTCGTACAGTAGTTGAGGAAGTTGCCTCTGGTGCTCTAGCTGGCGGAGAGAGTGAACTTATCAATCTTAAAGCAATTGTTTTAGGCATTGATTGGGAGATAACCGATGATGATCTCAGTGCTCTCAGAAAAGAAGTGGTACGCCTTGAAACACTGTTTGCTGGAAGCAGGCCTAAATTGATCTTATTGCAGGGTTTAGGTACCATTGGTGCGTATATTAAGGTCAAAAAAAGTGATTCCCATGCAGATGCTTTCAAAGTATTACACCTTTTCTATGATAGTTTAGAAAAGATTGTCGATTCTCCGATGAGTGTGGATGAAGAAAAGGCCATACTGTTTCCAGCAGTAGAAAGATTTAATGAGTTTAAATCTCTGCTCGGTGAAACGATATCTCCCGAGAAAATTAATCGTAGGAATGAAAACCAGGATGGTGATGCTCCTGGTCAGTCGGCAGGTTCACTTACCCCTGCTTTTTCGGATCTTCCAGAAGACGATGTGATGGGCTTTCAGGCCGATAAAGAGGCAGCTGCTCTAGGTATAGAAAATCCAGATAATGTTAATGACCACGTAGCTAACTTTTTTGGTGAAGATAGTTTTGTAGATGAACGTGAACCAACTGAACAATTAGCCGCTCAAATGGAAAGTCAGTTTGGTGGTTCTGATAGCGGTGACATTGAGGTTGTGGATAAGAGTACAGCTCTTCAGGGTGTCGATGTCGAAGAAGGTGATGAAGAAGACGAAGAAGACGTTGCAGTTCTTCATAGTGATGAGGGAGATGTTTCTCCTGCACTCTCTTTTGACGATGATTCTCTTACTGATTCACCTATATCTGAAGAGGCTAATGAACTTGTTGCATCAGATTTCGCAGAGGAATCTGTGCAAATCGAAGATGATCCTATTCAGGTAACCTTTCCTGATGACGGTGAAGATGAGGTTGTTGCAGATTTCAGCTCTATTGATAAAAGTTTTGCTCTTCAAGGAGTTGATGTTGAATCTGAAGCAGACGATGATTCTGATGAAGAAGCGCTGCCGGTTTTAGAAGGTGAACTTGCTCCTGCCTTAGCAGATAACGATGAGGTTAGTTTATTTAACGCCGAAAAATTAGATCAAGTCATTGAGTCTGATGGTTTAGAAGATGAGATTTCAGATACTGTTCTTGATTTCTTTGAGGAAGAACAGTCGGTTGAAAAGACGGAATTTGACTCTGATGAAATTTCAGACGAAGGGCCTCTGGAGCTTGATGAGGATCTAAGTTTTGAACCTGATCTTTCTACGACTAGTGAGATAGAAGAGGAAGCAGGGCCGATATCTGATTCTTTGGAAGCGTTACAGGATAGTACACCTGCTGAGCCTCCTGTCAGCTACGATGAATTTGATTTAGCAGGACAAGAATCATCTTCTGCAATCGCGGAGGAAAAGAGTGAAGACGATATTTCCACGGACATTGAGGGGCAACTCGATGATTTCTTCGGCAGTGATGATTTTGGTAGCGAAGATTCAGCAAACGATATGTTCCCATCCATGGGACTTGACGCAGATGATAGTACTGGAGTAGCTGTAGATATTGAAGATAGTATCGATGAAGAAGTTGTTTTTGAACTAGTTGAAGAATCACTTGAAACAGAACATAAAGAAATAAATGAGCTAGCCGGCGTTGCAGCTGTTGGCGGAATTGCTTCGCTTTCAGATGGTGCTGATCCTGTAGTGGAACCACTCGATGTACCGGATATTGAGCCGTCTGTTGATGCGACTAGTGAAACTGATTCTGTAGTCGTAGACACTGTTTGTGATCTTGATGGATTAGCTTCGTGTATCGAAGCTGCCGGGCTCGAACTCGAAGATAATGTTCTCTCCGGTTTATTAGACGAACTGCAGATGCTTGACGAAAAGTTTGTTGGACAACCCCTTGATCGAACCTTTGTCTCTCTTCTGCGATCGGTAGCAACTCATATTGATCGATACCGCTATGAAGCAGGTAGTAGTGCATATGAGCTTCTTAAATCAGTTTATGATGCATTAGCACTGAGCCAGAAAGAAACAGATAAGAAAGAGAATTTGATTCTTTCAGAGACGGTTAAGGTATTGGCCTGGCAGCAAGAGATAATCTCAAATGATAGCAGAAAAACCGCTGATAGTGCCAAAATGGCCGCACCTTTATTCGTTCAGGAGCTTGGTAATCCCAGCGATGAGGTTATGACTTTTGAAGACGATGTGCTCAATGATATCGAGGCAGAACAGTCACCAGGTGGTTCAGGTGAGCCGCCCGTAAATATTAAGGACGAGATATCAAGTCTTAGGAAGAGTTTACAGGACGAGATAAGTGAGCTCAAAAAAGGACGGGAAGAGGGGTAGTGCCTTACTCCTGAAAAATGTACCTTGAACAATATTTGAAAATTACAACAAAAAAAGAAGTCTCAGGTGTTGAAAATTGATAAAATTTAGCTGCTTATCACGTTATATTGAATAGATAAATCGTCTTGTAACTGTAGAGTAATAGTAGAAGATAAAAGGTTGCCCCGTTGTTACGGAGCAACCTTTTTTTTATCTGATATATGCTACAACAGTTAATCCAGCATAAATGAGAAGAAAGAAAAAAAGTAACTTTATATATAATTTATGTTTAGGATGTGAGGGTTGTATTGAGAATATGAGCCCTACAAAGATGATCGGCACGATTACACCAGCTATCACCGGGTCAAAATATCGTAAAAGCTCTTGAAGGCCCAGGAAGAACCATGGCCCAGCTATATAGGTCGTTCCCAGCTTTTCAGGATCCATTGGAGCATAGATGACTGAGGAGAATAGAAGCATTACAGCGCTGATATGTAAATAGTTGACTAATTTTATTCTATATATTCTTAGGTGGCTCCAGAGAAGAATAAATAAGATAACGTCGAGGCCAACTACATGCTGGACGTACACCTTACGCAGGCCACTATTGTCAACGGACAGTAAAATACTGTCAATGACATTTCCGAGAATTGGTATGGTGTGAACAATACTCTCTGCAATCATACCTGCTGAGGCGCCAGTACTGTCTCCTCTTAGAATATATCCTGTAAAAAGTAGAAGTATAATAACTGGAATGGTGGCTATGAGTTTTATCCACTCAACCGGTTTGTAATCCTCAGTTTTCTGGTAGATTGCAATAAGGTGAAAACAGGTAAAAAAGAAGAAAAATTGGCTTGTATAAAAGTGAAGAGACCGAAAATAATAACCGTAAGGAATAAGAATATCCAGAGCTGAGGAGGAATAGTATGGTGTCGAGTAGTCGTATTGAAGGCCGACGATTATTCCTGAAACTATTGAAAAATAGAGGGCAATTAGAGACCAGGCTCCCCATTTGATCTGGTAAAAAGTATCTACTCCATACCCAGCCAGTTGAGATATCCCTTTTTTACATTGTGACAACATAGAGTGGGTCATTATCGCGTTTTTCGACCGGGAAAAAATGAAGTGAGTTTTTAGCAGGGCCCTCTAGGACAGCACCTGTGGTAGGGTGAAACTTACTCTGGTGACAGGGGCATTCTAGAATATCTTTTTCTTCGAGGTAATTGAGCTTGCAGCCAAGGTGGGTGCATTTTCTGGATACGGCCCAGCAAGCATCTTCTTTATCAAAAAGAATAAAATCTTTCATGATAATAATACCATTAGCTGGAGCCGGTTTATGTATATCAACCAGTACCGGCTTTCGTGGGACTTTAAAGCCAATAAAACGAAGAAGCGGGTAGCTGAGGCCCAAAGCAGCAAGCCAAGCTATAATAGATCTGCGTGATAGTTTGTAAGACATTCTCGTAAGAAAGTTGTGCTCTGTAAAATATTAGTGTCGTAATCAGAAAGCTGCGATGTCAAACGTGGAATCCCACGTCTTATAACGCCAATGATTGTTAAGATAAGTTTCAGATAGCGGCACCATAGAGAAGTGAGAGGTTTTATCTCGGCTCATTTTCCTGTGTACCATGCTTAGAAAACTTCTCAATCAGCATTCTGTTGACATGCTCAGGCACGAGATCACTCACGTCCCCGCCGTTTCTCGAGGCATCTTTAATGATTGAGGAGCTGATATATATCCAGCGAAATCCGGGCATGAGAAAAACGGAATCAACTTCTCGCTGAAGTTTACGGTTTATGAGTGCCAGCTGAAACTCGTAATCAAAATCTGACACAGCACGAATTCCACGGACAATGGCTTTCGCTTTTTTTTCGTAAGCATAGTTAACGAGAAGTCCAGAGACCGACTCAACGCAGATTCGCTTTTCATCTTTGAAGGTTTCTTCTATCATCATAATCCGCTCTTCAAGGCTGAAAACAGGATCTTTTGCTGAATTTACAGCTACCCCAACAATAACCTTGTCAAACAAATTCAAAGCTCGCTTCATGATGTCTACATGACCCATTGTGATAGGGTCAAAGGTTCCTGGATAAACAGCGATGGAATATTCGTGACTGTTTTCTTCACTCATTGAGCTGCTCCTTTCACGTTAGTACCAGGTGGAATTGTTTGATTATCGTCTGGGGTGCTTTGTGTCTTAACATTCTCGTAAAATGAAAAACCTGTTTCACCGTAGGTTCGCCTATTCGTAAGCTCAAGATATGAAAGCGTCTCTGGAAGGACTATATTGTGACGTTCTTCAATAACAAGGAGGCCATCATCTTTGAGTAGATTTTGATCACAGATATACTGTAGAACAGGAAGTGAAAGGTTCTTGCCGTAGGGTGGATCAGCTAAAATAAGATCGAACTGAGAATCTGTATTTTCAGGGAATTTTTTTATAAATGAAGGTCTTTGCAGGTCATCCTTGATGATGATAATTTCTCTGTTTTGCAGATGGATGTCTGGGAAGATTGATACGTTTTTTTTTAAGACTGTTAGTGAGGTGTGTCCCTTATCAACAAAAACAACTCGACTAGCTCCACGACTAAAAGCTTCAAGACCTAAAGCACCAGTACCGGCAAAAAGATCGAGTACCGCTGAATTTTGAACCCTTTGTCCAAGTATACTAAACAAAGCCTCTCTAGCCCTGTCTGCCGTGGGGCGTATGGCGTTGTCCTTTGCTGGCGGTGCGACAAGCCTTCGTCCTCGTGCTGAACCACTGATAATTCTCACAATATTAACATATTATTAGGGTTGATTTTTTTCAAAGGCAGTCATCTCAATCATTGACGATGTTTATCGTAATCTACCAATGATAGTCTCTCCAGCTCTGACCTTTTGGCCAGTTGTAACAAATAGTTCTGTTTCCATTGGTAGATAGAGATCAACACGTGACCCGAAACGAATGAGACCAAAGCGTCTTCCCTTAACTGCGATATCACCAGGCTCAAGCCAGCAGATAATTCGTCTTGCAATGAGACCCGCAATTTGAACAACGGCCATTTTTTTATCGCCTTTAAGCCCAATTACTATGGCCGCATATTCATTCTCAAGGGCCGCTTTGTCACTGTCGGCTGAGTAGAATTTACCTGGATGGTAGATGATCCGCTCCACTGAGCCGGAAAAAGGAAGCCTGTTCACATGAACGTTAAATACATTCATGAAGATGCACACCTTTTTGACTTTTTGCTCGGTGAACTGATCATCTTGCACTTCGTCAATAGAAATGATTTTTCCATCGGCAGGACAAACTAAGGCATCCTCATCAAATGAGACAAATCGTTCGGGGTCCCTGAAAAAGGCTAATACAAAGGTGGTGACAATGAACATGAGACCGGCCAAGAGTTGGTAGCCGGCAATAGTGAGCAGTAGTGTGCAAAACGCACTAAAACCAATAAAAGGATACCCTTCTTTGGCAACAGGTACTTTAGGAGTGAGCATAATATGTATTGTTATAGAGAGTTGAAGCTATTTAGTTTTTGTCGCCCGGGCCATTGCAATAGTTCCGGTACGAATAATTTCTTTAATGCCGATGGGGCGTAATATATCTATTACAGCTTTTATCTTGGATGCTGATCCTGTAACTTCAACTGCGTAGCTTTTTGCACTCACATCAACAACTTTACCTCTGAAAATATCTATAACACGTAAGACCTCTGCTCTGGTGTGTGACTCGGCCTTCATACGAATGAGTACCATCTCACGTTCAACAAATTCTTGATCGGAGATATCCGTTACCTTGATAACATCAATAAGCTTATGGAGTTGTTTTGTTATTTGCTCAATGATCGCATCGTCACCCCGTGACACAACTGTCAGGCAGGATACTCCCTTCTCAAGGGTCTCGGCTACACAGAGACTCTCAATATTAAATCCACGTCCGCTGAACAGGCCGGTTACACGGGATAGCACACCCGGTTTATTCTGAAGTAATACCGAAATAGTATGTTTCATCTATAGGATCCTAGCTAAGTGTATATTGAATCAGTGAAAAATATCAAACAAGCAACATTTCTGTGTTTGCTTTACCAGCAGGCACCATTGGGTACACACCTTCTTCTTTTTCAATCTTAAAATCCATTATAACAACATTGTCTGTTGCAAGAGCCTCTACAATAACCGGCTCTACCTCATCTTTAGTTGTAGCTCTTAGGCCAACTGCCCCATAGGCCTTGGCAAGATCAACAAAATCAGGAGCAACATCCATGGTGGTTGATGCATAGCGTTTATCGTAGAAGAGTTCCTGCCATTGCCGGACCATCCCGAGGTAACTGTTGTTGAGGATCGCAATTTTCACAGGACAGTTATACTGTTTTGCGGTTGCGAGTTCTTGAATATTCATTTGAATAGAACCGTCGCCTGCAATATCGATAACCGTCTTGTCAGGGTAGGCCATCTGAGCTCCAATGGCAGCAGGCAAACCAAAGCCCATGGTGCCAAGGCCGCCGGAGGTAACAAAGTGACGATGGTAGTCAAATTTGTAAAACTGGGCTGCCCACATTTGATTCTGTCCTACTTCGGTGGTAATTATCGCCTCACCATTGGTATGTTTGTGGAGTGTTTCAATAACAAACTGAGGTTTGATAATGGAAGTGTCTTCGTCATATGATAGCGGGTGTTTGACTGTCCACTCTCTGATGAGATTAAACCAGGGGATATGTCTTTCGGCTTCAGCAGATAGGTCTATGTCAGATTTTGTATCAAACCAGGCGTTTAAAGCCGCAAGAGCGTTTTTGCAATCGGAGACAATGGGGACATCGACTTTAACATTTTTACTGATTGAAGTGGGATCAATATCAATGTGTATTTTCTCAGATTTAGCTGCAAAATCTTCAAGTTTTCCAGTAACCCGGTCGTCAAATCTGGCACCAACGGCAATAAGAAGATCACACTCAGCAACAGCCATATTAGCGGTATATGTACCGTGCATTCCAAGCATCCCCATTGAGAGTTCATGGGTGCCGGGAAATGCACCAAGCCCCATAAGAGTCATGGTAACCGGAATATTAAGTTTGATGGCAAGTTCAGTGAGTTCTTTTGCTGAATCCGATAGAATAACACCTCCGCCTACATAAAGAACCGGCTTCTTGGCCTTCATGATTTTCTTGCACGCCTTTTCTATCTGGACCGGATGAGGCTTGTAGGTTGGTTGGTAGCTGGATAATTTGACATCTTTCTTGGGAGGATATGTCATCTGGCTTGCAACAAGGTCTTTAGGAAGATCCACAAGCACTGGACCAGGTCGTCCAGATCTCGCAATATGGAAAGCTTCACGAAGGGTTGGGACCAGCTCGTCAAGCTCACTGACCAGGTAGTTATGCTTGGTGCATGGTCTGCTGATGCCGACAATATCCACCTCCTGAAAGGCGTCGTTACCGATAAGGGCACGGGGAACTTGACCTGTGAGGATAACCATTGGAATAGAATCCATATAAGCTGTGGCTATACCAGTGACACCATTGGTTGCACCTGGGCCTGAGGTGAGTAGAGCTACCCCCACTTCTCCGGTCACTCGTGCCAGTCCATCGGCTGCATGGACAGCTCCTTGCTCATGGCGAACAAGAACATTTTCTATATCTGAGTCCATTAAGGCATCATAAAGGTCAATAACTGCACCTCCAGGATAACCAAAAATAGTTTTTATACCTTCTTCTTTGAGGCACTGGACGATGGCCTGGGATCCACTAATTTTCCCCATCAGTCTCTTTCCTTATAATGATTGAGAAAGTTCTTCTTCGTAGCAAAGAACAAATTGAATAGTCTAACTCCGGCGAACGGCAAGTAAAGCCGGGATACGTTTGTACCTCAAAAGTTATTGGTAGTTTGTGGCCTGTTGTTTTGTAGGCCACAGACCGTTAACAACCTCCTGTTTCCGTATCCATTACGTACAGTAACAAATATCTTCTCTGGAACAAGGTACTAACGACTATGAAGCAAGCAGAAAATATATCTGTGAACTGTGCTTCTGTCAACCAACAAAGACTTTGAAGGCATATGTTGACACCATTTGTATAGATCGACCAGAGAGAAGTGTGGTGAGGGAAAAAATAGCTGTAAAGTTTATTGTACTTGTTGAGTCAGGTATAAAACCATCTATTTTCATCTATATTAGCGTTAGAGGGCAAAACAATCTTGACAAGGGTATTATTCGATGTAGATTTATCTCAAACTTAATCAATACTTGATGATTCTTATGACAAACACAAACTCGCTACTGCTTCTGCTTCTAGATGACACGTTGACCAAGACCGTGGTTAATGAGGAGGCGTCCTAGTTTGTTGTAGAAAATTAAGACATTCCATAAAAGGCCACGGTGTAAACACCGTGGCCTTTTTTTTTGTAGATTTGACTACTGTTTAGCCAAAAGGAGATAGTAATGAAGGACAAAATTCAAAAATACCAAGCATATCCTCGTATAGAGCTTGCAGATCGGCAATGGCCGAACAAGCAGATAGAAAAAGCTCCAACCTGGTGCAGTGTTGATCTTCGAGATGGGAATCAGGCACTGATTCAGCCGATGAGTCTAGCCAAAAAACTGGAAATGTTTGACCTCTTGGTTGGAATGGGCTTTAAAGAGATTGAGGTAGGTTTTCCATCAGCATCTGAGGTGGAGTTTGAATTTACCAGACATCTTATTGAGAAAAACCTTATCCCTGAAGGTGTTCTCATCCAGGTGCTCACCCAGGCAAGGGAGCACCTGATCAGGAAAACCTACGAGTCTTTGGCTGGAGCTAAGGAAGCGGTTGTTCATTTGTACAATTCGACATCGACTCTTCAGCGTAGAACAGTTTTTCAGATGAGTAAAAAAGAGATAATAGAACTGGCTGTTCATGGAGCGGAGTTACTCAAAGAAGAAGAAAAAAAATATCCTGAAACAAAGTTCAGATATGAATATTCGCCGGAAAGTTTTACCGGGACAGAGCTGGACTTCTCGCTTGAAATTTGTGAGGCGGTGATGGAGGTATTAGAACCCACTCCTGATGATAAATTAATAATCAATCTGCCCGCAACGGTTGAGTTGTCATCTCCCAATATCTATGCCGATCAGATTGAGTGGTTTTGTAATAATATCTCATCAAGGGATAGTGTCATAATCAGCTTACACGCCCATAATGATCGAGGTTGTGCTGTTGCCGCAACAGAAATGGCACTTATGGCTGGTGGTGACCGGGTTGAAGGAACTCTTTTTGGTAATGGTGAGCGGACTGGTAATGTGGATATTGTTACCCTGGCTTTGAATATGTTCACCCAGGGAGTCGATCCAAGTCTCGATATTTCAAATATCAATACACTCATTGACGTTTATGAGCGGGTTTGTCGTCTGCCTATACATCCAAGACATCCATACGCTGGAGAACTTGTCTATACCGCTTTTTCAGGCTCCCATCAGGATGCTATTAATAAGGGTATGCATGCATATGATCTGGCTGAAGGGGAGCTTTGGGAAGTTCCATACCTACCGATCGACCCAACTGATGTGGGGCGCTCCTATGAGTCTATTATCAGGATCAACAGTCAGTCCGGTAAAGGTGGCGTAGCATATATCATGGAAAAAGACTTTGGATTTAAGATGCCAAAGGCGATGCATCCTGAATTTGGCAGAGTTGTTCAGAAAGTTACTGAAAAAGAGGGCAGGGAACTGCAACATACAGAAATATTTGCAGCCTTTGAGGATGCCTATCTTGAACTGAGCAGTCCATACAGCCTCAAAGATTTCCATGTAGTGAAAAGACATGTCAATGCAGATGTTACAGAGTCTAAGGCAGATGTCGAGGCTACAATTGATGTTAATGGTGAAGGGCGTCCCATTACGGCCTCGGGTAACGGGCCTCTGGATGCATTTTGTTCTGCCTTAAAACAACATATTACAGGGGATTTCAAACTATTGCATTATCACGAACATGCCATAGATGGAGGTTCTAGTGCAAAGGCTGCGGCCTATATTGAAATTCAACGTCCTGATGGCCGAAAATGCTGGGGTACAGGAATTGATACAGATATCATTATTGCATCAATTAAGGCGGTGCTCAGTAGCTTGAATAGACTTAACTTACTTGACGTGAAGGAATAATTCTGCACACAAATAGCTCAACCTTGGCTGCTCCAATGACGTCCCCCGTCATTGGAGCTTTTTTTATGGGCGTATTCAGTTCGATATTGTACTGCTCAATGTTTCCTGTGGTTCTTTAGTTGCCAGGCTGTTCTGTTTTAGAGACTCTTTGTGGTAAACTTATGGGATAGTGGTTGAACTTTTCGCAAGAGTGTGACCTACTTCCGGGTGAGAAACTTTAAATATGCTTGTTGGTACAATGAAAAGAGTGTCTGGAATCCTGCTCATTCTCTATCTGGTGTTTACGCCGTATTTTTATGGTGCTACTGATCAGTTGCCTCTGGAGGGTGCGAGTTTTCTCACTACTTTTGCTTTATTAATCTATCTCATCGGAATAGTTTCTAGGCGTTACGATTTCTTTAATGTTGTTGGCCTGGTTCCTCTCTGTCTGTTCCTTCTGTTGCTGCTTATTCAGCTCATCCCGCTTCCGCCTCTTATCGTAGAGGCAATATCACCAAATACCTATCAATTGTATAAACCTCTGCTGGAACAAGCGTCACAGGATAAATGGATATCTCTAGCAATAGTACCAGGTAGAACCTTGCATGAATTTTTCAGGTATTGTGGATACGCTGCTACCTATATTCTCGTACAGCAGCTATTTTCACACCGAGACACCATAAAGATACATATTGCACAGACTATTGCAGTTCTGACAATGCTTGGAGCGTGGTCTATAGTTGCAAACCTTTTTTCTCCTGAACCATATTTATTCCAATTTGTGGGGGTAATGTGGCTACTATTGCCAATAACTTTTGGCCTGTTTCTCTATTATAAGCCGGTAGAAATCGAAAATGTCTCTCCTCTGATTGCACTGCGAGTATTGTACAAAGAGCCCGCCTTTCACTTTCATGTTTTTTACTTTTGCTGTTTTGTGGTGATGATGCTTGCACTCTTTGTTGCCGTAGAGTGGGGCGCTGTTTTTAGTATCTATATAACAGCAACACTTTTTCTGGTGCTGTACGCTTTTAAGTTTACCGGAACTATTCGCCCCTGGGTTCTATTGATCCTTCTGGTTGTGGGAAGTCTGGTTGCAGGGCTGTTTGATGATACTGGGATCTACTCAATACAAAGAGGACTGGAAACTTCTGCAGTGGTGTCCATGCCAGCGGATATATTACGGACATCACTTGAAATGATACAGTCATTTCCTCTTTTAGGTACTGGCCTTGGCTCCTATGATTTCATATATCATTATCTTGCAGGTCCCATAGGAGCAGATGGATTAACAGTGCAGCCGATCGTTATGCGTCTTTTTCTTGAGACTGGTTGCACTGGTATAGCTTTACTGACATGGTTCCTGTTCTCTTTTTTACTATTGGTCTTCCGGATGGTGAAAAAACGTGGTGACCGATTTGTTACCCTCATCGGTATAGGCTCTATTTCAGGATGTATTGCGTTACTCCTGCACTCTTTTCTCTTTCCAGAGTTTTATGGTGGAGCTTCTGGGTTTTACCTTGCAGGGTATATGGGGGGTACTGTTGCGGCTGTGAACTGCAGGTTTCAATATTTTGAGCCGATATCTTATTGTACAGAGGCTCGATCTGTCTTTCGCTGGGTGCTCACAATCTTTACTTTTCTGATCTTCATTTCATCAATCCTGTTTTACGGGGGGCGCTGGTATGCAGACTATCTTAATAAAAACATTCCATCTGTCTTAGAAGATACACTACTTTCTTCAGTTCAGTATACCGTGGAGCAGGATACTCTCTTAGCTGGGGTATTTTTTGATCCACTGGAAAGTGTTTATTCATATAGGCTCGGTTTACTAGAGTTAGCACTGGAATATGAGAAAAATGCAGGGGAATATTTGCTGAGGTCAGGGTTTAAAAACATTATGAACGGCCAGGTGTTTCAGCAGCTTGCCCTTATCGGTGATAAAGAAAATTCTGAACGGCTTGAGTTACTTGAGCTGGGGTATAGACGGGCACCGCAAAATGCAGTTATGGCCCAACGATATGGTGAGTGGCTTTTTAACCATGGTAAGCGAGAAGATGCTCTTGCTTTAATAAAAGAGGCCATTGTACCCGGGGGTACCGATGTCCAGAGTTGGTTATCATTTATGCAAAGCAATATGGTGACACGGGCAGAACTTAGACAAATACTTCCACAAAGTGTTGAATTATGGTTGGAGTTGGCAAAATCAAGTGAGACAAATAACCTATTATATAGTGCTGATTTTTATTACGCAGGGGCATTGGAAGTAGTTGGGGAAAGTAGGTTTGTAGACCCTCAATGGTTTTTGGATGTCCATGGATATTATCTGCGGCAAAAAAGAGAGGATATGGCGGTACTGGTCATTCGAAGAGCTATTACACTGTTGCCTGCTGAGGTCATATTTCACCGTTTACTTGGTGATTATTACAGGAAGGAAGGTGTCGAATATCGGGCGATTGAAGAGTATGAACAGGTCCTTCTTCTCGACCCAGACGATGAGAAATCAAAACAAGCTCTTCGCGTACTTCGTGGACAATGAGAGGCTCAGCGACGGTTTAACCTGACTTGGAACAGTTGTACAAAAAAATGAAAATATGGATATTGTTTTAAAATGTACCCTTGTCACATGATCTAGACTTTTGCACTGTATCGTTTTCCCACTAGAGCAATCTTTTTGTTTTTTTCATCTATACTCCAGAGGATACTTTGGAGGTCTTCTCTCTTGTCTTCTGGAAGCAGACTCGCTTTCCTATGGGCCTCCTCCAGAAGGGTTTTAATGGCATTGGATTCGAATTGAACCCTATGGATAGACATTGAAAGATCGGAATTAAAGGTGTTGATTTTGGCTGCTAATTCTTTACCTTCGTCTTTTGAGCGCAAACTTATACTATCACCCAGGTTACCTGTGAGCATACTGTCAAGTGTCTGTTCAAATCTATACAGGGGGCCAGCAACTCGGTGGGTGACGTGTATTGCAACAACGGCAAGAAAAAGTGAACCGACAAGGAGGTACGGCCAGGTGTTGACTATTGATTGTTTGAGTAATGCAATTGGCGTATGAACCATCTCAAGATCGTTACTGCTGTATGAAATAGTCATGCTATCGGTGGTGAAAAAGCCCATGAGAACGATAAAAAAAAGCCCCCCGCTTATGACAAAGAAAAAATATCCAAACAGTAGTTTTGCCTGAAAAGCTTTTTTTATAAAAAAATTCCTTCTTTTATATCCACTCATATAGATGCGGTTTCCTTTATATCAAGGGACAATTCCTTTTATTTAACCAAGAGATACGTTGCTATACCTATTACTGCGAGCCAGATATTAGTAATATTTGAGACAGTGATGTTTAAAATTGCTGCAAGAATCTGTTTGCGTTTGAGTAGTGCAAGACATGATTTGAATTCGGGCCAGCTCGTTAGTGTTGCAAGAACCACAAAGCCGATGACCCCCTTTGGTGCCTTAGAGTGCTCTGCTGCATATGATACCACAGGGTCAAGGTAATACCCTGCAACGGTGAGACAGGTGATGGCAGGGAAGAGCCATAATGAAGGAGAGAAAGAATGTTCCTCATCTTCTTTATTGGCTTCTTCAGACGGTCGCAGAAAAAATAGGGGAACTGTTACAATGGCGGAGGCTATTAGCCATATCGGGTAGTATGCCGCGTCCAGAAAGAAAAAACTTCCAGCTAAAAGAGTCGTGCTTGCTATGGTGATAAGGGTGTAGCTTCTGTCCTGAGACATTATTGCTTTACCCTGCACGAGTATGAGGGCCGCAATAACCAAAAGCACTGGGTTCATGAAGTTTGAACCTAGAGGGGTAGAGGCCGCAAAAATAATATCTCCGACAACAAGCCCTACAATAAGGCAAACAGTTTCCGGGCCGTTGGTGATAAACCCGGTAAGCGTACCAATTCCTTTTGTATTTTTAAGACATTCAATAACTATCTCTATGGAGACAGCTATGAAAAACATTTCTACTATAACCCCTAAGGCGCCAGCTGTAGATAGAAGCAGATTGCCCTTGAAAATTAAAGCGCTGCCGCAGAAAAACACACAAACCAAAATCCAGGAGACTGCGTCCAGATAACCTATTGAATGACGAAGAAAAGATTTCACGTGAGAGATTATAGTTTTTTGCGGGTTAAACAGCTGGAAACAAAGTCTTCAATTTTTCGAGGACTGAGATAAAGAGATGAGAGTACTGCTTCGTCAATTTTAATGGCAGGGATCATTTTGATACCATCGCGCCATGCAGTTGCCGGGGATGTTAGAATATCCACTTCCTCGATCTGGATCTCTGGATTTTTCTGTGTAAGTGTGAGCAAACTTTTCTTGGCAAGATAACACCGCGGACAAAGTGAAGATTTATAAAGTGTAATGAGCATGAAAGATGGCTAAAGTTGAGAAGTATTGAGGTACAACGCCTACAAGGATCTATATAATTATATTTTACATAAAGTGCTCATTTTAAACAACCAGCTTCTTTTTCCGGGAGGCGCTTATTGTATAATCAGGAATAATATAATTACACAATGTTTTTCACAGTTGTCTTCATCATGCATATAGTTGTGTGATACAATGTTACCAAGGAGGACGTATCTCTATCCCTGTTGTGCAAGATCAATAGTTAGTCCGGTTTAACCCGGTAGGAGGTGAAATGTATATATCCGAATATATGACGTCAAGTCCAATTACAGTCTCAGGACTTACTTCGCTTCCTGAGGCAAGGAAAATCCTGGCGGAATACCAGATTAGACATCTTCCGGTTATAGACAAAAACGATCGTTTAATTGGAATTTTAACTGATCGCGATCTTCGTTCTGCTTATCCCTCATCTGTTACGACTAAAGAAGAGGCTGTTCTGGCTTTTGATAGGGTGCAGCAAAGTACCGCTGAAGATATCATGACCACTGAATGTTCAACGCTGACAATCGATGGTCGTCTTGAAGATGCCCTTGTAATATTTGAGCGGGATAAAGTCGGTGCTATTCCCGTGGTTGATGAGGATGGCAAGGTACTTGGCCTCTTTTCGCTTCTGGATCTCACTTCAGCCTATGGGAGTCTGTTCGGCTCCTTTGAAAATGGTAGTTTCTGTTTTGTGATAGAGGATGATGGCCGTGAGAATATTTTTTCGGAGTTGTCTACTCTTTGTGCTGCCAATAATGTCGTACTCAGGGGGCTTATGCATATAGATACAAAAAAAGACGTGGCAAAAATCTATATGCGGGTTAATAGTCTCAAGCCCGATAAGGTGTTGAAGTTGTTACACAGCCAGAAATTTCGTCTGCTTTCCACCATGTGAGAGTGATAATATTGAGGCTAGTGGGTGAGTGTGTTGAAAGCGTGTTATAAAGAAAAAAGAATTTTTCTGACTCAATCCGATAACAATAATGTGGCGACACATCTTAAGGGTCAAGAGATTAAAGCCATGTATCCCGGCGTATCTTTTTCTGCCAACCGGGGTTAGGAGACTATGCATACAACGATGAATCAGTGCAAACAGTGTGGGAAATGCTGTGAGCAGGGAGGTCCTGCCCTGCATTTTCAGGATATGGAACTCATCCGCAGTGGTCAGATTCCCATTTCATCACTGATCACCCTACGTAAAGGAGAGCTGGCCCACAATCCCAAAACTGATGAGGTTCAGGGTATAGGTGTTGAGCTCGTTAAGTTGATTGGTACTGGTCAACAGTGGAATTGTATCTATTATTGCAGAGATCAGGGGTGCACTATTTATGAAAATCGACCGCAGGCATGCAAGGCTCTAGAATGTTGGGACACTGAAGAGATTTTAGCTCTCGTTGAAAAAGACACCCTGAATAGAGGTCTGATAATTGGGGAGGAACACCCCATGATTCCAATCATTGCAGAACATGAAAGAATATGTCCCTGTGATGACTTGGAATATTTGCAAAAAAACTACCGTACACTGTCGGCTGCAGAAAAAAAGGATGTTGAAAAACGAGTTCGTCATGATCTACGTTTCAGGACCAGGATAATAAAGGACTTTGACCTAAAGCTCAATGAAGAACTCTTCTATTTTGGCAGACCTCTGTTCCAACTCCTCCACCCCCTTGGCGTACGGGTAGCAGAAATACAAAATGAAATCCATCTGAAATGGTAAACGCTTTTCCATAGCACGGTAATTGCTATGGAAAAGCGGTATGAATTTACCAGCTTTGACGAGCGACTTCCTGTCCACGGGTGGAGATGGTAATCTCCTCCACTGGCAGAGTGATTCCTGACTTTTCAATTGCTTTTTTAATGATAACCTTCATGGCAGAGCAACATGGAACTTCCATGATGAGTACCGTCAGGCTTTTTAGATTTGCGGTTGCAAGTACATCGGCAAATTTTTCAACGTAGCTATCGGCATCGTCAAATTTAGGACATCCCATCATTACAGTTTTATCTTTTAAGTAGTTCTCCTGGAAGTTTTTCACAGCAACAGCGGTACAGTCGGCTGCAACAAGCAGGTTAGAATTCTGTAAGAATGGTGCATGGGCAGGAACCAGGCGGATTTGTACAGGCCAGTGTGTTAACTCTGAGTCACTTTTCGTCTGCTTCGCGTTAATGGTCGGAATATTGGCCGATTGACAAGGAGAAGCTCCAGCTTTGGGCTCAGCGGGTTTAAAAGATTGGATATGGGTTGACGCACAACCACAATCCATAGTGGCAGGTGCAGCTGACTCCAGCTTTTTCTTTTCTTCAGCGAGGTATTTTTCTACAGCTTCCTCATCAAACTCATCCGCATTTCTTTCTATAATCTGCAGGGCTCCGGTTGGGCATGAACCTAGGCACGCCCCAAGACCATCACAGAGTTTATCAGCCACAAGTCTGGCTTTTCCATCAATAATTTTAAGAGAACCTTCTGCACAATCAGGTACGCACTGTCCACATCCGTCACAAAGTTCTTCGTCAATTTGAATAATTTTTCGTACAGCTTTCATATTGTTATCTCCTGTATGTTGAGTCGGGTGTTGGCCATATTTAAGTAATAATGGTCACACCAGCAATCGTGGTTTACTTCGTTAGTGTCCTTATATGATAGTCTCTTTACAGGGATTTTCTTTGATTTGGGTCAAGTTCTTTCACTTTTTATTCAGTGACTTTGAAAACAATGTGTAGAGCTGTTTTCACTAGGAGACAAAATCATTGTAGAAAGGGAAAAAGAAAAGGCAGTGTACCCGGGGTACACTGCCTTCTTTTTACTCAGTGACGCATAAAGCGTTACTTTACTGTATTATCTTGTTTAAGCAGGGTTATGCGAGGATGGTATCAAGATCCTGCTGAGCGGTCTCTGCGATTGGCTTGCAGTCAAAATTTTCAACCAGTACATCAAGTACATTTGGAGAAATAAATGCTGGCAGGGAGGGCCCAAGACGGATGTCCTTAATCCCCAAGCTAAATAAGCTCAGAAGGATAACCACAGCTTTCTGCTCGTACCATGAAAGAACCATGGAGAGTGGCAGATCATTCACTCCACAATCAAAGGCTCCAGCAAGTGCCACTGCAATTTGAATCGCGGAGTAGGCATCGTTACACTGTCCCACATCGAGGAGTCTTGGAATACCACCGATGTCGCCAAGATTCTTATCAAAAAATCTAAATTTACCACAGGCCAGGGTGAGTACCATACAGTCCTTAGGTACCTGCTCAACAAAGTCAGTATAGTAGTTACGACCAGGCTTGGCACCGTCACAACCTCCAACGAGGAAGAAGTGTCTGATATCTTTTGCTTTAACTGCATCAATAACTTTGTCAGCTACACCAAGAACTGTATTTCTTGCAAATCCGGAAAGTACCGAACCCTTATCTGTATCTTCAGTAAAACCGGGCAAAGAAAGTGCCTTCTCAATTACAGGAGTGAAATCTTTGTCATCGCCAATGTGTACGAGATCTGGCCAACCAACAAGACCGGTTGTAAAGACGTTAGCCTTATAAGACTCTGCAGGTTTTTGAATACAGTTGGTGGTGAAAAGGATTGCACCTGGGAATTCTGGAAATTCTTTGGCCTGGTTTTGCCATGCCGTCCCAAAGTGTCCATAGAAATGGCTGTATTTTTTTAGCTCTGGATATGCGTGACATGGAAGCATCTCACCATGGGTGTAGATGTTAATTCCTTTACCATCGGTCTGCTTGAGGAGGAGTTCCAGATCTTTAAGGTCGTGACCTGTGATAAGGATAGCCTTACCAGCTTTAGCGCCAAGTGGAACTTCAGTTGGGGTAGGGTGTCCATAGGTCTCGGTATTTCCAGCGTCGAGAAGTTCCATCGCTTTGATGTTTACTTCTCCACATTTGAGTACCAGTGCGACGAGGGCGCCAAGGTCTTGCCCGCCAGTAGCAAGTGCTGCCATAGTCTCGTGGATATATACGTAAATTGAATCATCTTCTTTACCGAGAATGGACGCGTGATCGGCGTAGGCAGCTAAACCCCGAAGGCCATACACAGTAATTTGCTTTAGAGAACGTAAATCTTCGTTTTCATCAAGCTTGTTCATGAAGTCTAAGGCTTCACCTTCAGCGACCAGACCAGCAACAGAATCAGCAGGAGAATAGCTTGCTGCACCATTGGCGATATTAACATTGCCACCGGCTGCGGCAACTTTTGTTTTAAGGCCTTCGCGTAGTTCAACAGATTTGTTAATCCAGCTTTGGAAACGAAGTGGATCAAAATCAACATTTGTAAGACATGCAAAAATAGCCTGGAGTGAAAAGGTGTCAACATCTTTGTCTACGATGTTTACCTTACGTGCCTCGACAGCTACAAGAGATAAGCCTTGGACTGCATAGGTGAGAAGATCTTGAAGTGCAGCGACATCACCGGACTTTCCACATACGCCGATCTGGGTGCAGCCGGTACCTTTAGCTGTTTGCTCGCATTGATTACAAAACATATTAACCTCCTGAGGTTGTAAAATGTATTCTGTTGATGAATACCGTTTGCTTTTCTACTGGTTGAAAAATGGATGGGGTAAAATTATTGTCCCCATCTTAAGAAGAGATACTACCTTTGAATTGTCTCAGGGGGATTGATCTAGGTCAAGAATAAATATTTTTTTAAATTATTAGTGTTGTAAAGATTGTCTTTGGTGTGTCTTGCTGTTGCTATTAATATATGGGGGTAATGTCTAGGGCATAATGTATGTATACATGCATTTCTTTCTACCCATA
Source organism: Desulforhopalus glucosivorans (assembly GCF_054397165.1). NCBI lineage: Bacteria > Pseudomonadati > Thermodesulfobacteriota > Desulfobulbia > Desulfobulbales > Desulfocapsaceae > Desulforhopalus > Desulforhopalus glucosivorans. Next base: position 2,579,261 of record NZ_AP044854.1, on the reverse strand, counting down.
GGAGTTAGGTCGGAATCATGTACAAACGACGATCAGAGAGGATGCATCTGTAGTGTTGAGAGGGGTTTTGTCCAGGTCCTCATAGGTGTTTAGTATCTGAAAACCTTCCTTTTTTATGAGTTGCAACCATGTCTCTCTATTGTATGCAGCAACAGTGTAGCAACTGTTATGGTCAGTTGGACTTTCACCTTTTGTCTCAGGACGATAACGAAATCGTTCTTCAACAGTTATGGTCTCTGAGTCGGGGTGGTACTCTTTTAAAATTTCTTTAATGAGTCGACCACCAGGAGCCATATCAAAGATCTGAAACTGGAATGTTTTCTTTTTATCTGTGAGGAACTTGTGGGTTGGGATAAATATTTGAGCTACAAAAAGTCCGCCTTCACGCAGGTGCCCACGACAGCCATGGAGGCAGTTGCTGATATTTTCCTGAGTTATCAGTAGATTTAAACTGTTATAGGGAATGATAAGGGAGTCAAAGGTGCAGTTGAAGGCAAGTTTGGTCATATCCATGGCCACAAACCTCGCAGATGGTGACACGTCATACCGTACGGCCTTTTGCAGCATGGGTATAGATATATCTATACCTGTGAGTCGTCGTTTGCCGTTTAAAAGACCGCGCCCAACACGGCCTGACCCACATCCAAGTTCAAGGATACTTGCCTGTTCAGGCAACTGCTCATCAAAAAAGGTTATATCTTCTGTGTAGTCATCCATCTCCAGATCATAGTAGCTGCAGGAAAGATGATCTGGAATGGGGATAAACAGGTCCTCTGGTTCATCCCCATAGTCGTCGTATATTTCTACCATAAAAACTCAGGAGCGAGCATTTTCCTGCTGTGCTGCATAGGCAGTGGCAGCGCACTCATTTTTGCCAAGATCAAGTTCTTCTGCCTTGTCGTCGTCCACCTGTTCGAGGTTGGCATTAATAAGGCGGATTGTGGCATATTCATCCGGCTGCTTTCTCATGTTGCCTTCGATAAAATCTAAAAAGGCACTCTTGGTATCAATGGCATAAATGGACTTATTGTAATCCCGAGTTGCCTTAAAGGTTGCGCAGAAGTTAAGATCTTCATTTGCTTCACTCCAGTCCATATAGTGTCCTGGAAGGATATGGATGGTGTCCGGGTAGTTCTTAAGCTGCTGGAGGGTATCAAAAAGAGTATCGGACCAGGCCTTAACCTGTCCTCCAAGGTCGGGGCGCCCAACGGAGTGGATAAAGATAGTATCCCCTGTGATCAGATAGGTATCATCAATGAAAAAACTGGTAGATCCGGGAGTGTGTCCGGGTGTGAAGACACATTGTACCTTGGGGCCACCGTCTGAAAAAGTATATTCCTGGGAGTCTGTAAGCGCAGTATAATTAACCTTTGAGCCTGAAAAATCATTTTCATTAGCCATAAAAACAGCGTCGCTCTTTTCGCATAATATGCGACTTCCGGCAATATAGTCCGCCTGGAGGTGGGTCTCAAAGGTATATATAATCTTGCAATCATGCTGGCTTGCAAAGTCCAGGTAGAAGTCAATATTCCTGCTGGGGTCAAAGAACATAACTTCTTTACCGCTTATAAGACCGTAGGAGCATGAGGCCTTTCCTGGTCGTATAAACTGATAGAGATCATAATCTTTTTCAGGCGAAAGCAGCTTTGGGACCAGCAAATTACCCCATGTTTTAATTCCACCTGCAAGATAGCCAACATCATCAAAGCCATGTTTTATGAGAATCTCAGACACAAATTTCGCAGAACCTTCTTTGGCACAAACAACCCTGATGGGTTTATTTGGAGGAATCTGGGCGATACATTCCTCTTCAATTTCCATAAAGTCAAAATAGGAAACATTGAGCATGGTAAAAGGGACAGGCGATTCAACCTGGAAACGACCAAAATCGACCTTGTTGCGAACATCCAGCACAATCATATCTGCTTCGTCGGTGAGCCAGGTGTAGAGTTCAAGTGCACTGTAGGTAAATAGGGACATGTATAATCTCCTTCATCAAGCTAAATTTGATGTTGCAGAACTATTAAATAGTCTTGAGTAACATTATGTTATTACAATAGATTATCGAGTTCTCCGCTGAGTTTGTCAAGGTGTTTCTGTTCTTCTTTGGCCATTTTAAGGTAAAAGGTTTTGTCAGCAGATGTGGCACTCTTTCTGGACAGACGACTATAGAGGTCCCAAGCCTGGGCTTCAAACATCATTGCAAGCTGAATTACAGCTTCCTTGCTGGTAAGGTTATCACCAAAGGCCGCCTGCAGTTGCAGGGCAGACAGTCCTCCTTCTAGAACGGATGGTTCTGGCAGGGTTGTATCAATTGTGAGTCCAGCGGTTTTGGCCTGGTTGATAAGTGTTGCCATATGGCCATCTTCCATCTGGGCCATTTGTGTGAGTAAGGTCTTGATATCCGATATGTGGTTATTTGTTGAGAGCAAATTGTAGAACTGGTGCAATCCTTTTTCCAGGTGATAGGCCATTTCCAAGCCGCTGGTATAGTCATTTTGAAGAAAGAAATCCAGGCCAAATTCCTCACCGCCAAAGGCTGTTGCACCGTTCCATTGCAGAATTCCCCCTGTGAGATTGTGCAATTGACTAAAATTATTTTCTTTTAATATCTGGCAACCCGCCTTAGATCGAACCCCGGACCTGCAGTAAACAATGGTAGGAAGATCTTCCGATAGTTCGTCTGCACGCTCTTTCAGTTCGTTTAAAGGGATAAGCAGAGCTCCTGGAATATGCTGTTCCTGATACTCTTTAGGTTGCCTGACATCAACTAACTGGTATGACGCTTGGGGAGTTGCTTCGATAAATTTCTTGGCGCTGGCAACTGAAATTTCTTCTGTTTTTGAAAAGAGGCTTGTCCAGTTCATTATAGTATTGTTCCTCTGCACATTAAGTGTGCGTTGTTGTCCGTTGCACCTATTTGACCTATTTTTACACTAACTATGGAGCAGGCTTGCTTCTTCAGGGGTGGTTGTGTAGCCGTCAACGTGGAGAAGCCAGTAGTGGCCAGGGTTTTGTATAATGAGTCTTCGGGTGTCGGCGACGAGTCGGTGACTGTCATCAAGCAGGTTGTAAAAAATGGAGTCTATTCCGATAAAGCCGTCAAGGAAATGGCTGAGGAGGTGGAGTGTTTTACTTACGTAGCCTTGTTCAATATTGACAAGGTCCTGTGTCTTTTCAACGCCGGAATCATACAACTCATCAACTAACCGCTTGATTCGTTGCTCATTTTTTTGCTGTGCGAGGTCAATCTGTTGAAAAAAGTCTGCATCGAGACCGGAGAATGACTTATCCTCCTGAATCTCAATGCAGTCGTAGATAACGAGTGATGTAAGGTCAAAAAACTTATGGACCTGGTCACTACAGTGCGCAAATGATTCCCCACCAAGCAATATGTTGTGTTGAGATATGCGCTGCATAATTACTTGTTGTTATTCGTTAAAACTTTCGCAAACAGCCTTTCCAACTCTGCGACCCATTTCACGGCACTCATCAAGTTTATCCTCAGTTGGTACATACTTAATTTTGAGTCCGTCTTCAATAACATCAATCTTCATTTCTTCAAGAGCCTTGTTCATAAGGCTGACGGCTTCACCACTCCAGCCAAACGAACCAAAGGTTGCTCCGATCTTGTTGGTGGGTTTAAGACCTCTCATGTACATGAGAAAGCCAGCCATACGGGGAAGCAGACCATTGTTGAGGGTAGAGGAGCCAAGAACTACGGCTTTGGCCCCAAGTACCTGGGTCATGACATCACTTCTGTGGTGCACCTGAAGGTTAACCATATTGGTACTGACACCGGCCTCAATCAGACCTGCACTTACAGCGTGGGCCATTTCTTCGGTTGAATGCCACATGGAGTCGTATATAACAAGTGCCTTTTTATCAGCTTCGTTCTTGCTCCATTTGTCATAAGCTTCAAGAATCTTATCTTGGTGGGTTCGCCAGATCACACCATGGTCTGGAGCTATCATCTTGATATCGAGGTTCATCTCAGCCACCGATGCAAGTAACTTCTTGATGAGTGGTGCAAAGAGATAGAGGATATTTGCATAGTATTTGGCACTTTCTTTCATGACGACGGTGAGATCTACCTCGTCATCAAAGCGCTCACTGCTGGCAAAGTGCTGGCCAAAAGCATCACTGGAAAAGAGTATGCCGTCTTCTTTTAAGAAGCTGAACATGGAGTCTGGCCAATGGAGCATTCTGGTTTCGATGAACTGTACAGTACGCTTGCCTAAAGAGATTTCACTTCCTGATTTAACAACCTCAAAGGGCCAGTCTTCCTGATGAAAGTGGTCAAGAATAGCTTTTTTGCCCATTGGGGAACAGAATATTTTCTCAGGCTTTATGAGGTCAACAAGCCTTGGGAGACTGCCGGAATGGTCCATTTCAACGTGGTTGACCACGATGTAATCAATCTTCTCCGGATCGACAATTGCCCGGATGTTTCTTAGCAGTTCACCCATGTGCGAACGCTTAACCGTGTCAAATAGGGTGATTTTTTCATCTACGACTAAGAAAGCATTATAGGTCGTTCCTTTATATGTTGAATATCCATGAAAGTCTCGGATATCCCAATCAACTGCTCCAACCCAGTGAATGCCTTTGGCTAGTTCGTTTCTACTCATTTCAAGCTCCAATCGTGTGGTGTGTACTCATTTAAATTAGTGATTTTATATATCGGTAACCAACTGTTTTTACGAAGTCAGTCACTCTTATCTATCTTTATGGTGCTGTTATCATAATGGACAGTAAAAAGTATTACAACCTTATGATGGGGATATAAAAAAAATCACAACTGTTATTTGATTTAGGAATGATTATTATAGTTACATTGGTGTCTATTGCTATAAAAAATTAACGTTGCTATTTTTAGATTTGGATTTTTAAAGGACCACTTTTGTCAAGGGAGTTACGATGTGTTTTGTTAAAAAAGTGAAAAGATTTCCGATAATTGATCTGAGTCGTTGCAGCGAATGTGGTGGGTGTATCGAGGTTGCCCCTGCTGTTTTCAGGTATAACAGTGCCATGGGAATTATGGAGATCATTGAATGCTGCAACTATCCGGTCGAACTCGTGGATGAGGCAATTAAAAATTGTCCAAAGGATTGTATTGGTTGGGACAATATTGGATAAACCTGTTTTATGTTACAAGTTAATGTTGGTATATATACCTATAGACTGCTAGGGGTTAATATCAACTTGATTTATTGATTCTTTCGTCTAGAATAAACCTTTAATTGTAGAACTAACTCCGATAAACGGGATCTGGACCTCGAAGGTTTCACTACGTTGAGTTATCTGGAAGTCATTTTAAGTTCTCAATGTTAAAAAGATTCTCCAGTTTTCTCGGAGTCTACGCTACCTGTTTTTGATTGAAACATCGCTTATATATTCTGCTAAACAGTTAATTTTCCTCTTGAATTTTATGAAAGGTTTGAAAGTCAACAAAATAGCTGGCACCTTGGTGTTCTGGCTTGTTGTTGTCAGTTCAAGCCTGACACTCATCGGAACTGCTACAGAACTCTATTTTGATTATCAAGCATACCTTAACCGTCTATCGCAACGCGTGGGCGAGGTTACAGAACATCAACTTCCTGAGATCCAACGGTTTATTGCAGCCGGTGATGCAGAGTCTGTGGGTAACGTATTGCAAAAGATGTTGGGAGTCGCCCCTATAGCCTATGCTGCTGTAATCGTAGAGAATGAGGTCACCTGGGAAAAGGGGAATAGGGGGAGTCGCTACGAGGTGGTTGCAAGTCAACCATTTTGGGTTAACCAACAAAAGGTGCAGAATGCCGCCGTTCTTAAAGTGGCCACCGATATTTCTCCCGTCCGAGATTATATCTATCAAAAGTTTCTCCATAGCCTGGTAACAAACGGTATTAAAATATTTCTCATAGCAGCCTTTGTTTTTTTGATGTTTCAATTTCTTGTAACCCGTCATCTGCAGGATATTGCCAGACAGATTCAAGGTCAGGATATTACTAAATCAACTGAACCGATTGTCCTTGAGCGAAGAGACAGTTACCAGGGTGATGAGCTTGATCAGGTGGTGACTGATCTCAACGTTATGCGTGAAAAGGCTCATGATGCGCTGACGATGCTCGAAAAAAATGAAGAGCGTCTACTGCTGTTTTTTGACTCAACGGAAGAGGCTATCGTTGGGGTGAGCCGTGATGGAAATTGTTCTTTTGTCAACGATTCTTGTATGGAGATGCTTGGCCTCGTTGATTATGAGACTGTCATAGGTAAGCCTCTTTCAGCTCTATTTGTCCATAAAGAGTTTAATTCAGATATGACAAGTTCTGAAAGTGAAGTGATCTCCTCTTCCATGGAGTTTTCTTGTAGTACTCATAGTGATGAGGGCTATCTCAACCTGCCGTCAAAGACATTGATTCCTGTTTCTCTTCGTTCATATCCGGTTTTTCAGGACGGTGAGGTGTCAGGTGCGATTATTTTCATAAAGAATAATAGCGAGAAAAGACAACTCATGCATGAACGTGAACTTTTGAGCCAGGCAGTTGAACAATCTCCTGTTATGATTGTTATCGCCGATGATCAGAATGCAATTGAGTATGTTAATCCCGGAACGGTACGCTGGTCTGGGTATAGTAAGTATGAGTTACTTGGTAATTCACTCTTCTCATTTGTAACACTCTCCCCTGAAGCTACATTGACTGTACAGCAGTTAGAGCAGCAGCTTAAAAATGGCCAGAAGTGGGAAGGGGTTATACGTACAAATTCCAAATGGGGTGCTTCTGTCTCAGTATACTGTGTGATCTCTCCTGTATTTGATCTCAGCCATAGAATCATAAATACAATTGCAGTCTGTAAGGAGGTCTCTTACGAGGCGGCATTGCAGGATGAATTGCTTAATTCAAAGAAAATGGAGGCGGTTGGACGCTTGTCTGCAAGCTTTGCCCATGAGTTTGGTAACCCTCTGTTTGGTGTGCGTTCAGTTATAAAAGATATTTCTGAGCGGTTACAACTCTCGCCTGAAGATGCTCATCTGTTACAGCTTGCTAATGTGGAGTGCGATAAAATGCGTAACATGGTTCGGGAGTTCCAGGATGTTTATCTGGAGTCCACAAGCGATGAGGTCTATGTTGGAATTAATTCCATTGTGGAAGATGTATTGAGGGAATATGATTTACTTTTCACATCGGAAAAAATCCAATGTGATGTGGAACTTCAGCCTGAACTAGAAGGTTATCGGGTAAGCAAGAATAAACTCACCCTCGTTGTTCGTAATATTATATCAAACAGTGTTGACGCGATGTTGCAAAGAGGTGGCGAGCTTAAGGTTACAGGTAGACTGGCAGGAGAATATATTAACCTTTGTATATGTGATAATGGTAGTGGCATTAAGAGCGAGCTTCAGGAGCTTGTTTTTGAACCATTTTTCTCAACCAAACCTGAAGTGGAAGGTGCAGGTTTAGGCCTTTCTGTTGCCTATGGGACGATGACAAGTCTTGGCGGTACCATTACCTTTTCGAGTGTTCCCGGTAGAGGTGCATGTTTTTCTGTTCAGATCCCCACAAGAGTTGTGAAAATTTAGCATATTGAGATGTTTTCTGGTTGTATAGGTTTACCTCTGTGTGTTGACACATACATTTCCCATAGCTATGTTGGATGTTCGATATAATATCTGGTATGGTGCCTTGCTTCAATTCCTTATAAATCAGCTCACTAAATTTCATGGAAACTGCTTTTCAACTTAGATCTGAATATAATCTTTCCGGGGATCAGCCCACAGCCGTTAAGACCCTTGCTGCTGGCATTAAAAATGGCGAGAAAAGTCAGGTCCTCCTTGGTGTTACAGGCTCCGGGAAAACTTTCACCATGGCAAATGTCATTCAGGAGGTTCAGCGCCCAGCCCTTGTTATTGCCCCCAATAAAACCCTTGCAGCGCAACTTTTCAGTGAATTTAAAGAGCTTTTCCCTGACAATGCAGTTGAGTATTTTGTCTCGTACTACGATTACTATCAGCCGGAAGCATACATTCCATCATCGGACAGTTATATCGAAAAAGATTCTTCCATTAACGATGCAATTGATAAACTTCGCCACTCCGCAACCCGTTCGCTGTTAACCCGCCGGGACGTTCTTATCGTGGCCTCTGTGTCCTGCATTTATGGTCTTGGTTCTCCAGATGAGTATAAGAATATGCACCTTGCTCTCAAGGTGGATGAGGATTATCCCACCGAAGAGGTTCAAAGACGTCTGGTTTTCATGCAGTATGAGAGAAATGATATCTCTTTTCATCGCGGTACCTTCAGGGTTCGGGGAGATGTACTTGATATTTTTCCCGTCCATGAGGAGGATATATCCATACGTGTAGAATTCTTTGGGGATACAGTAGAGAGCATCTCAGTAATTGATCCGCTGCGGGGAGTGGTACATGATAAACTTGACGAATACACTGTTTTCCCGGGTAGCCACTTTGTAACCTCAAAAGATCGGCTGCAAAAGGCAACAGACACTATAAAAACAGAGCTCTCGGAAAGACTTGAAACCTTTTATGCAGAGAACAGGTTAGTAGAGGCCCAGCGCCTTGATCAGCGAACACTATTTGATCTTGAGATGATTCAGGAACTTGGCTACTGCACAGGGATTGAAAATTATAGCCGGCATCTCACAGGTAAATTGCCAGGTGCTCCGCCCCCTAATCTGCTTGATTACTTTGCCGATGATTTTCTCCTGTTTATAGATGAGAGTCATATCGGAATAGGTCAGCTGAATGGTATGTATAACGGGGATCGCTCAAGAAAACAGACCCTTGTGGATTTTGGCTTTCGCCTGCCATCTGCCCTTGATAACAGACCTCTCAGGTTTGATGAATTTACCAAGCGTATTAATCAGGTGATTTATGTCTCAGCAACTCCAGGAGCATATGAACTGGAACAGACAAATAATAAGGTTGTCCAGCAGGTTATCCGGCCAACAGGTCTTCTTGATCCTCAGATAGAAGTGCGGCCAGCCACCAGTCAGGTGGACGACCTGCTCGAAGAAATCAGGATCCGTTCTGACAGGGGGGAGGCGGTGTTAGTTACCACGCTCACCAAAAGGATGGCGGAAGACCTCACCGAGTACTACGAAAACCTGGATATTAAGGTACGCTATCTCCACTCGGATATTAAGACCCTTGAGCGTATAGAACTCATTCGAGATTTAAGAAAAGGGGAGTACAATGTTTTAGTTGGTATTAATCTTCTCCGTGAGGGGCTTGATATTCCTGAAGTTTCGCTGGTTGCAATTCTTGATGCAGATAAAGAGGGCTTCCTGCGCTCTGAGAGGTCGCTGGTGCAGACCTGCGGTCGGGCTGCCAGGAATGCTGATGGACTTGTTATTATGTATGCAGATACTATTACAGGTTCTATGCAGTATACAATTGAAGAGACTGAGCGTAGAAGAACTATTCAGAAAGAATATAACCGTAAAAATGGTATAATACCCAAAACGATTATCTCAGCGGTTAAAGACACAATGCAGCAGCACCTGCATAACTCCGGTTATGTGGCGGATGATTTCGCAGAAGGCCTGCTTGAAGCGGCTGAGGAACTGCCGGTGTTTACTTCAATCTCAGCGCTTGAAAAAGAGATTGGTAAACTGGAAAAAGAGATGCAACAGGCTGCAAAAGAACTCGCCTTTGAAAAGGCTGCAGACTTGAGGGATCGGATTAAAAAAATGAGGATGCTGGAGATTGAGATAGGATGAGTAGTAAGGCTATAGATAAGTTTTTAATTCGTGTTGTCCCTAAGCTTTTGTCCTGGATCATGAGAGTCTGGTTTGGGTCCTGTCGAGTGAAAATGCATAACGGCGATACTATTCTATCATCCCCCAAAGAAGGTCCCAATATTGTTGCCTCGTTCTGGCATTATTCGATTATCTTCATTATCTACTGCTTACGCAAATATCCGGCAACTGTGATGGTGAGTGCCAGCAGCGATGGTGAATATATTGCGAGGCTTGCCCAGGAATTCGGGTTTAGAACCGTACGGGGGTCCAGGAATAATAAGGGGGTTGAGGCGCTTAAAGGGATGTTGAGGAGCGTGAAAAAGGGAGATAGCGGTGCTGTTGTAGCTGATGGCTCCCAGGGACCGCCTCGTGTTGCTCAGCCCGGTGCTCTTCTTGTTGCAGCCAAAACAGGTAGGCCTATTGTGCCAATGGCCTGGTCTGCATCCAACTACTTTACTATTAATTCCTGGGATAAAACCGCAGTGCCGAAGCCCTTTTCATGCGTGGATGTCTATTTTGGGGAGCCTCTTTATGTTCCTGGAAAGCTGGACGCTGAAGAGCTTGAAAAATATCGTTGTATACTTGAAAATGAACTCAATGCACTCTATACCAAGGCGTGGGCAAAATATGGTAAATCTTCCCATTATGAATTAAAGCCCCAAAGTGTAGATTGAATAATACTGGAATTAGACTTTTTTAATACGTCAGCTTTTGCCTGTCATCTCTGGTAGAAGCTGTAATGATATGCTGTAAAGGAAGAATGTATGAATCCATCAAAGGGAGTGGTTATTGCGGGTCTGGCTGGCGGGTCTGGCAAGAGCGTTGTTTCTGTAGGGATAACTGCGGCGCTTAAACGTGCGGGGCATAATGTAATTCCCTTTAAAAAGGGGCCAGATTACATTGATGCGGGGTGGATGCAGCTTGGAGCGGGGAAAAACTGCTATAACCTCGACCCTTACATGATGACTCAGGAGGCGATTGAAAAATCTTTTGCAAAACGATCACGTGGTGCAGATTATGTAATAGTTGAGGGGAATCGCGGGCTGTATGATGGGGTGAATGCCACAGGTGGCTACTCAACCGCTGAACTCTCTCTTATGCTTAAACTGCCGGTAATTTTGGTTGTTAACTGCACCAAGACTACTCGCACAGTTGCAGCTATGGTGCTTGGCTGCAAAATGTTTGACCCAAGAATCGACATTAAAGGCGTTATTCTTAATCAGATTGGTACAAAGAGACAGCGCCAACTTGTTACAGAGTCTGTTGAACAGTATACGGGCTTACCAGTACTGGGTTCTATTCCACGTCTTAAGACCGACATCTTTCCCATGCGTCATTTGGGTGTGGTTCCCCATCAGGAGTATAATAACAGTTCAGATGCCCTTGATTTCCTCGTTGATCTTATCTCAGAAAACCTTGATTTGGATACAATAAAAGAGGTTATGGCACCCCTTGATGATTCTTTTGCTCTACGGCCTGATAACGAACTGAAATCACCACAGGAGTCCAAGGTTAAAATAGGTGTATTGCAGGACGCAGCATTTCAATTTTATTACTCTGAAAACCTGGAGGCCCTTGAGCAGGAGGGGGCTGAGCTTGTCTATATAAATGCCATGACTGACAGTTGTCTTCCAGAAATTGACGGTCTCTATATTGGAGGTGGCTTTCCGGAAACCGGTGCTGCACAGTTGGCTGCCAACAGTGGTTTTCGTCAGTCTGTAAAGCAGGCGGCAGATAATGGGCTTCCGATTTACGCTGAATGCGGAGGGCTTATCTATCTTGGGGAATCCATCAGTCTGTCTGATACGACGTATCCGCTCACAGGTGTTTTTCCGGCTCAGTTTTCCATGTCAGAAAAACCCCAGGCCCATGGATATTCCATATTCGAGGTCGATCGTGACAACGGTTACTACCCCCTTGGAACTGAAGTAAAAGGCCATGAGTTTCGTTATTCAAAAGTCGTCGACTGGCGAGGAGGAAGTGAGCAACTCACAGTGAAGATGAAGCGAGGAACAGGCTTTATAGACGGTCGTGACGGCTTAAGCTATAAAAACGTTTTTGCTCTTTATACCCATGTTCACGCAGAAGGGACGCCAGAGTGGGCAGCAGGGTTTATTGCTAAATGTGAGATGAACAGGGCGGTGTGATACCGCCCTGGAGACGAAAGCTGCTAATCCTCATATTTCATAGGGTGAAATTTGTGGCTTAGTGCTGGGTTGGTGCGCCAAGCACCTTGGTCGTAATCTCTTCCTGCTTTTTCTCATCGGGTGCTGGTTCAACCCAGTGAATAAAGGACTCTTCAACGCGCATAAACGAGCCGTTATCGTCCTTACATTTGTCGCAGATGCTGGTGGCTTGGTCTCGGTACATTATGATTTTTGAGGCGGGTTCGCCATCATTTGCAACAGCAGCCATTTTTCTGCAACCGCAATCGAGTCTGATGACAACAACTCCGATTGCATCGGGGCTTCCCTCTAGAATACCCTCTATCATCGCCTCTTCTCTTTTTTCAACTTGAAGCTTCTTCTTTGATTTATTTTTTTTCATAGAATGATTGTCTTTTTTATGAATGAATTTGGTGAAGATAATTATTCCAGGGTCAGTGTCGCCCTGCTACCGGAAAATGAGTACGCAATATATAAAATAATAGAAACTGGTCAATAGTTATATCTCAGTTAAGGTCGGGCGCATCAAAGATGGGCTACTGGATTTGATGGAAATTTAAGTAAACCGTTACATCAATTAAGACTAATTTTGGAGATAGATTGACAAACCTTTTTGCTTGACAAATATCTGGCCGTACATTAATGCAAATATGACACGCAACAACGGTATCAGAACGATGCTCAAAAAAGATTGATTAAGTGAAATGAATACTTGATCTAAAGATCACTTTACGGAGGTGTATTATGTGGGAAGTAGTTATAGATAAAGAAAAATGTAGTGGTGACGAAGAATGTGTTGCAGCATGCCCAGCGCAGGTTTTCGAGATGGTAGACGGTAAAGCAGAAGCTGTTGAAGCTGATGAGTGTCTCGGATGTGAGACCTGTGTTGAAGTTTGCCCAGAAGAAGCTATTACTGTAACTGAAATCTAATTCATTTCAGTTTTTGCTTTGTTCGACAAGCCCATCTCCTTTAAAGGAGGTGGGCTTGTTCTATTTTGAAGTGATTAAATATCATGGGGTATCCCCTGCAACAGTTTAAGCCTGCGGTCAAACAGAAAACCCTGTTGCTGGTGTCAGCTGGTCTTTGGACTGTCATTGGCCTTATGCTCGTTTGCAAGGGGGCTTTTAGACTGACACCCTTACCTGAGTATAAGCTCGCTATAGGTATAGCTGCAATTCTGGCGGCCACTGTTAAATCTAGATGTATGCTTGATAGGGCTGCTGTTAAAGGTATCAGGAGAATCCAGTCCTTTGAGGATGGAACCTGTCTCGGCGCAGTTTATTCAGTAAAAACATGGCTCATGGTATTGTGTATGATCGGCATGGGTGTTATCTTGAGAAGTTCGTCTTTGCCGATGACTCTATTGAGTTTTATCTACTTAACCATTGGTTTGGCTCTGATGGCTTCCAGTCGACATGGCTGGAGGGCGTGGGCCGGCTGTAAATAAATTATAAAGATGCAGTTGTAATGGATGTCACCTCGTTTAACCAAATTGTAGTAGATTCCTCAGCGCTAGAACATAATTTCCGATATATACAAAGGCTTGCTGGCGATTCAACACCTGTAATGGCTATGGTGAAAGCGGATGCCTATGGACATGGGGGTGTGGAGGCTGCAAGGGCATTTACAAGAGCTGGTTGTACCATTTTTGGCATTGCTGAATTACGAGAAGCTGTGGTTCTGCGTAGAGCTGGTGTCTCTGGAAAAATCTATGTGACCATTGGTTTTGCTATAGAGAATACTGGATATTTTTTTCAGTATGATCTTGTTCCTGTCATCTATAGTATGGATGCAGCAAATGCATTGTCTGCTATGGCAACGAGTCTCAATAGAACAATTGATGTGCATATTAAGGTTGATACCGGAATGGGAAGACTGGGATTTTTTCCGGCTGACGTTCCTGCAGTCTTTGAGAGGGTTGAGGCGTTGCCTGGGCTAAAGCTTGCCGGAATAATGAGTCACTTTCCGGAATCTGATAATCCTCAATCAACTACTACCCTTAATGGCATTGAGAGTTTCTCTGGACTCTGTTCAATATTAAAAAAACGTGTAGCTGGCGTATGCCATATTGCCAATTCCGGAGCAGTGCTTAATTTTCCAAGCGCCCATCAGGATATGGTGCGTGCTGGAATTGCCCTGTACGGATATCATCCTGCAGGTAGAAGCACCCACAGTCAGAGTGCAGAAGAGCAGCTTAAACCCGCAATGTCGTTTAGTTCAAAAGTGCTCCAGGTAAAAGAGGTTCCTTCTGGTACAGGCATAAGTTACGGGCATACGTATAGTACACAGACTGATTCAAAAATTGCGGTACTTCCTGTGGGGTATGAAGATGGTTACTCCCGTTCTCTTTCGAGTAAAGGAGAGGTTCTTATACGTGGCCAGAGAGCTGCGGTGCGTGGTCGTATCTGTATGAACATGTGTATGGTTGATGTGACAGAAATTGATGGGGTTGTAGCAGGTGATGAGGCTGTATTTCTTGGCAGCCAGGGCTCTCGGGCTATTACCGCCGATGATATAGCAGAAAAGATGGACTCCATTAGTTATGAAGTCCTCTGTATGCTTGGACACAATAATAATAGAAACTACCAAGTAGGTTAGGATGATTCGTTCACAACTAAAGAAGGTCCTGGAGACCTGTTTTAACGATGGGGTCGCAGAGGGACTGTGGTCTGATAAGGCAGCTGGGAAATTTGCTGTGGAACTGCCAAAACATGAAGGTCAGGGGGATTTCTCAACAAATTTTGCCCTGGTCCTTGCCGGTATTGAAAAGAAAAATCCCCGTGAAATCGCAGGCCAGATAAGTGAAAAACTTAAGGCAGTGAGCGATCTTGTGGAGCGTGTTGAAATTGCAGGTCCAGGTTTTGTTAACGTTTTCATCAATCAGCAGGTCTGGCGTAATCTGATTCCTGCAATTATAGATAGTGCAGCTGAGTTTGGTAAGAGTGAGGTGGGAGCAGGTCGTAAGGTGATGGTTGAGTTTGTCAGTGCAAATCCGACAGGACCTCTCTCCATAGGACATGGTCGGCAGGCGATTCTTGGCGATTCCATTGCACGGTTGCTTGAAGCTACAGGCCACGATGTTTTCAGAGAATACTACTATAATGACGCTGGCAGGCAGATGAGGGTACTTGGTGAGTCCACAAGAGCAAGATACCTCGAACTGATCGGTGCTGAATTTCAATTTCCCGAAGATGGCTATCAGGGTGAGTATATCATAGAGATTGCCCAGAGCCTTGTGGATGAGCATGGGGACAGCTTAAAGGATCATGAAGATGTGGCGCCTTTTAAGAAGCAGGCTGAACAGTTCATTTTTAATGATATCTCCGGTACCCTTAAGCGCGTTGGAATAGAGTTTGATAACTACTATAACGAACAGTCTCTGTACGAAGATGGTCATATTGATGATGTTGTAAATGAACTCCGTGCCAAAGGACTTGTCTATGAAAAAGACGACGCAACATGGTTTAAGACCACAGAGCTTGGACAAGAGCAAGACAGGGTTATCATAAAGAGCAGTGGGGAGCCAACCTATCGCCTACCGGATATCGCCTATCACAGAGAAAAGTTCAGAAGGGATTTTGACTGGTTAATAGATGTGTTTGGCTCCGATCATATTGCCACTGTGCCTGATGTTTTATCAGGTGTAAAGGCTCTAGGGTATAATCCGGATAAGGTGACCGTTGTTCTGCATCAATTTGTAACACTTACCCGTGATGGTAAGCAGGTGAAGATGTCCACCAGAAAGGCAAACTTTGTCACCGTGGATGAACTGCTAGACGAGGTAGGAATTGATCCAGTTCGTTTCTTTTTTATGATGAGAAAGGCGGATAGTCAGATGGAATTTGATCTTGATCTGGCCACCAAGCAGAGTCAGGAAAATCCGGTCTATTATGTTCAGTATGGTTTTGCCCGTCTTTGTGCAATTATGCGTCAAGCCGAGGAAAAGGGACTTACGATACCTGAGTTCAGTGAGGTGGATTCTACGCTTCTCGTGGAGCCGGAAGAGCTCAAACTACTCAAAACAATGTCCGGTTTTCCCCAGGCGATGGAGACCTCAGCCCTTGATCTTGCGCCTCATAAAATCATATTTTATCTTATGGAACTTGCAGGTCAGCTGCATAGCTACTATAACAAGCACAAAGTTTTAACTGATAATGAGGCTCTTTCCAAAGCTCGCCTCTGCCTCATCAGATCTATTCAGGTGGTGTTGAAAAATGGTTTGAATATGGTCGGCCTCTCAGCTCCTGAACGAATGTAAGCTTTTCATGGCAACAACGCGAAAACCAAAGGTAAAAAAGGTCAAGTTTGAATTGACCAAAAGTGGGATTGGAGGGGTAGGCGTGATTGTTTTCTGTCTGTTTCTCTGGATGTTCCTTCTTGGCGTCTGGTCTGGGCAGACACTGCTTTCTCCGCATAGTTCAAGTAAGGTAGGAAAGGCACCACAACAACAGGGAAAAAATAGTACTCAACTCATTCGTGCCGATAAGAAACCGGTAAAAATAAAAATAAATTAACATTTTATTCTTATTCGCGTGGTGTCGCACATCGCAGATTTTTCCTGTGGCGTTTCGGGCTTTAATATTTATATGTGTAGCAACTTCTTAATATTTCGATAGTTCTTAAATCATAACTAACGGCTGGATATAATGATTGGAAAATTACTCACAAAGGTTTTTGGCAGCAGTAATGACAGGTATCTCAAGCAGATCAGACCGATTGTCTCGAAGGTCAATGATCTGGAAAAGGACCTGCTGTCACTCAGTGACCCGGAACTAGCGGCAAAGACTGTTGCATTTAGAGAGCGGCTTGCACAGGGAGAGCCCCTTGACGACCTGTTACCGGAGGCATTTGCTGTTGTGCGTGAAGCAGGACGCAGAGTACTTGGCGAACGCCATTATGACGTGCAGCTGGTAGGTGGTGTGGTTCTCCATCAGGGGAAAATTGCAGAAATGAAGACAGGTGAAGGTAAGACCCTCACCTCAACTCTTCCTATTTACCTTAATGCCCTTACTGGAAAAGGCGCGCATGTAGTAACCGTGAACGATTATCTTGCAGCCCGAGATAGTGAGTGGATGGGAGAGGTCTATAAATTCCTGGGTATGACTTGTGGTAATATCGTCCATGGCCTCGATGATGCCGAGCGAAGAGCAGCGTATGCTGCTGATATTACTTATGGTACCAACAATGAGTTTGGTTTTGACTACCTGCGCGATAATATGAAGTTTGAGCAGGCTGATTTTTGCCAGCGCGGTTTTAATTTTGCCATTGTTGATGAGGTCGATTCGATCCTCATTGATGAAGCGAGAACCCCGCTTATTATTTCCGGTCCCGCTGAAATGTCGACGGAGTTGTATACAACGGTTGATCGTATCATTCCAAAATTTGAGAAAGATGTACATTACAATTTTGATGAAAAAGCGCGTCAGATTTCCCTTACAGAAGAGGGGATAGCCCTTGGTGAGGAACTGTTGGAGGTTGAAAACCTTTATGACCCAACCAGTATAGAAAAATTACATCACCTTAATCAGGGATTAAAGGCTCATATCGTCTTCCATAAAGATGTGGATTACATCGTCAATAATAATCAGGTCGTCATTGTTGATGAATTCACCGGACGGACAATGGAAGGCAGGCGTTTTAGTGAAGGACTCCATCAGGCCTTAGAGGCAAAAGAGAGAGTTAAGATTGAGCAGGAAAATCAGACTCTTGCTTCTATTACTTTCCAGAACTACTTCCGAATGTACAAAAAGCTTGCCGGTATGACAGGTACAGCTGACACCGAGGCCCCTGAATTTAAGAAAATTTATGACCTCGATGTTGTTGTTATGCCCACCAACCAGCCAATGGTTCGTGATGATTACGCCGATGTAATCTATAAGAACGAAGCTGCAAAGTACCGGGCTGTAGTGCAAGAAATTACAGAACTTCATAAAATAGGTCGGCCCGTTCTTGTTGGTACCATCTCCATTGATGTCTCAGAAAAAATCTCCAACATGCTTAAAAAAGCAAAGATTGAACATGAGGTATTGAACGCCAAACACCATGAGCGGGAAGCTGAGATCATCGCAGGAGCCGGACAACTTGGCAAGGTGACTATTGCCACCAATATGGCAGGTCGTGGTACTGATATTAAGCTTGGAGAAGGAGTTGTCGAGGTTGGCGGGTTGCATATCCTTGGTACCTCCCGCCATGAATCGAGACGTATCGATAACCAGTTGCGTGGTCGTGCAGGGCGTCAGGGAGATCCTGGATCATCACGATTTTTTCTTTCGCTGGAAGATGACCTCCTTCGTATTTTTGGCTCAGGTCGCATTACCGGCATTATGGATAAGCTTGGAATGGAAGAAGATGAGCCCATCGAGCATACCATGATCTCACGGGCCATTGAAAATGCCCAGCGCAAGGTTGAGGGACATAACTTTGACATTCGTAAACATCTCCTTGAGTATGATGATGTTATGAATAAGCAGAGAGAAATCATCTACCAGCAACGCAGTGAGGTGTTAAACGGTGAAGATGTGGTCGAGGTTATCGATGATATGATCGAAGATCTTGTCCAGGATATTGCCGGAGAATTTTACCAGGATCGTTCGGAGTCTGTCGAGTGGGACTGGGCTGGATTTACAGCTCGCATGGGTGAAGCGTTTCATCATGAACCCGAGTGGAGTGAGGAAGAACATACAGATTTAAGCCTCGATGCCTTTACAGATAAAATTCGTGCATTCGTAAAAGAAAAATACAAGATGCAGGACGAGGTCAATGGGGCAGAAACCCAGAGGCAGCTTGAAAAGCTTATTCTTCTTCAGATTGTTGATAGCCACTGGAAGGATCATCTGCTCTCCATGGATCATCTTAAAGAGGGAATTGGCCTCAGGGGTTACGGTCAGAAGAATCCTCTCAATGAGTATAAGCGTGAAGGGTATGAGTTGTTTGGCCACATGGTTGAAACGGTAAAATCTCAGACTGTATCATCGCTTATGCGGGTAAGGGTCGTACGAGAAGATGAGGTTGAACGTCTTGAGCAAGAACGACGGGTGCGTCGGGAGCAGGAACAGGCACGGATGAATCAGATAAATGCCAATAAACAGACAACTGTCAGTACAGTAAAACGCGATGGTGATAAGGTTGGACGTAATGCTGACTGCCCATGCGGATCAGGTAAGAAGTATAAGCGGTGCTGTGGTAAAGAAGCGTAAATTTCTACTCTGCATACATCTCTAGTAACACAAAGGGGCAATGGCATATCGCCATTGCCCCTTCGTTTATTATAATTCAGGTTCTCCTGAACTTGATAATGTTCATGGCAGCCTTGGACTAGCCGCGCAGTTGATCAGGCTGCATAAGGTTATCTTCCATATGCTTGAGTTCATCGATGCCTGAAATGACGACTTTGGAGTCTGGTAGCAGGTCTTTGGTTGGTAGTTTATCGTCATAATCCATTTGACTGAGTATATGCTTCATGCAGTTGACTCGGGCTCTTTTCTTGTTGTCTGAGCGGATTATGGTCCAGGGAGAAATTGTTCTGTTGGTCTCGGACAACATCTGGAACTTACGAACGGAGTATTGGTCCCAGTACTGCTGGGCAAGGTTATCAACAGGGGATATTTTATACTGCTTGAGCGGGTCAGTTTTCCTTGAATCAAATCGTTCTTTCTGTATCTCTTTAGAGACAGAGAAATAGAATTTAAAAAGTTTTATCCCATCTTTGACAAGCATCTCCTCAAGAAGCGGTACATCTTTTAAAAAGCGTTTGTTCTGCTCATCGCTGCAAAAACCCATTACCGGTTCTACCATAGCGCGGTTGTACCAGCTTCTGTCAAAGACTACCATCTCACCGGCTGAAGGAAGATGGGTAATATAGCGCTGGAAGTACCATTGACTGAGTTCTGTGTCATTGGGTTTCATCAGAGCAACTACCCTGGTGTGCCGTGGATTGAGATGGGCGATTAAACGTTTTATAGTGCCGCCTTTTCCGGCCGCGTCCCGTCCTTCAAAAATGGCAAGAATTCGCTGGCCGTTAAGCTTCATGGTGGATTGTAGCTTCATCAGCTCAATTTGCAGCTTTTTCAACTCAATCTCATATTTAAGATGTTCATCTTTTATCCAGATCGCAGTTTTATCATCACCTGGTTTACGATGCAGATTTTTATATGCGGTCTCTTCAAGTAGTTTTACCTTCGCAACTTTCGAACTCTGTTTTCCTTTACTCTGTTTTTTTGCCATGGGGTATCCTTTGTCTTAGTTGAAGAGAGAGACTGAATTTTGATTGAGGTACAGGGATCGATACGTCTATTAGTGCTTTACTCTGGAAAAGCTGTCACAGAAAACAGGTAGCGTAGACTCCGAGAAAATTAGTGGGGGATGCTTGCTGATACAAGCTACCTCCACGGCACGTGTCCCGTTTATCGGGGTTAGATTATAGTATCAAAAAGATGTAGAAAATGAAAATTTGTTTTTATTAGTTAAGTTTACGTCCCTCACGGTACATTTTACTGTA
The DNA here is from genome assembly GCF_054397165.1 of Desulforhopalus glucosivorans. NCBI lineage: Bacteria > Pseudomonadati > Thermodesulfobacteriota > Desulfobulbia > Desulfobulbales > Desulfocapsaceae > Desulforhopalus > Desulforhopalus glucosivorans. The sequence goes on along the minus strand of NZ_AP044854.1, from coordinate 2,558,854 downwards.
GATTGCTGGAAGTTTGCTTTGAGCTATTCGGTCTGTCACTGTCTCAATATTATACGGTATTCTGTAGTGACGAACAGAGATCTTACCGTCGGATACCAGTAACACAGCACAGGAACTCTCTGGATTACCGTCAAACATACGACCTACTGAACCGGGGTTAACAAAATGAACGTCACCGATTTTTTTGTGGTACGGGGTGTGTGAGTGTCCTGTGACTACAATATCAGCATCGGTTAGTTCCGTAAGTTCGATAAAACGCTCTTTTTTGGTATCTGCGAAGAGGAACTCATGGTGGGCAGCGGGGCTTCCGTGATAGACGCCGATTGTTGTATTCGTTGGACTAATACCTTTATCGATATGGGTACAGGAGTATGAACTCTTTTTGGGGAGACCTTGCAAAAACCTTCCATTTTGCAGGGTAAGCTCCTGGGCAGTTGTTTCATACATTATTCTCTTATCCGCTTTTCCCGGCTTTTTAAATGATTTACCCTGCAGAAGTTTGATGACTTTTTTATCAGTATTACCAAGGATACTGATTGTATTGTTGCTTCGTAACCAGTCTAGTGTTTCATTTGGAAATGGGGCATAAACAGTGGAATCTCCACAATTGATGATCTTATCAAAATGAGTATCACAAAAGTAAGAACCAATAGCCTGCAGGGCCGGGTAGTTTCCGTGTATATCAGATATAAGAAGAATGCATGTCATTGGTGTCACAGGTGTTGTTTCATATGCTACAGTTAGAGAAGAGGGGCTATAAGGAGTACTACATTTTCTTTAAACCTTTCAAAATGGTTTCTCTTTTTAAAATGCTCCAGATCAAGCTCCGTAGAGTTAGCAAGATAACCTTCCTGGATCTGTAGAAGGTTCTTGGTAAAGCTCTTGCAATAGATCAACATGGTCGCCTCAAAATTGAGCCAGAAGCTACGCATATCAAGGTTAACTGAACCAAAGAGGGAAAATTTTCGGTCAACTGTGATAGTTTTTGAGTGGAGAAGTCCCCCATTAAAAAGGAGGATTTTTACCCCTGAATCAGCGAGTTCTTCATAACGGGCCCTGCTGGCGTAATGCACAAGTCTGGAGTCGTTTTTCTCCGGAACAATGATTATGACATTCACTCCTCTTTGGGCCGCCGCTTTTAAGGCTGCGAGCAGTGGCTCATCCGGAATAAAGTACGGTGTGGTCATTATCAACTCGTTTTGGGCTGTATAGATAGTTGTAAGTAGAAGACTGTGGATAACCTCAGGAACGCTACCGGGGCCAGAAGGTACGAGTTGAACCCTTGATTCTCCTTGAGCAGGGCAGGGCTGCAGGTCACTTACCCGTCTAATGGTATTCATGTCTGTCTTGAGTGTGTTGTCACCAAAGTAACCAACATTTGTCTCAAGATACCAATCACTTAAAAATGTGCCTGCCAATGTCTCCACCACAGGACCCTGAACTTTGACCATGGTATCAACCCAGTTCCCTACTCCTGCACTTTTCTTAAAGACATTGGGGTCAACCATATTCTGACTGCCTGTATAGGCAAGTGTTCCATCAATAACGACAATTTTACGATGATTACGAATGTCAATCCTCGAAAAAAGGGCGGAAATAATCCCTGCAGGTAAAGATTCCTGGATCTTTATTCCGGCTGCGATCATCTCTTTAGCTGTGGCGCTTTTTAAAAAATCCCTGCTACCAATTGAGTCAACAAGTATTCTGCAGATGACACCACGCTCAACAGCTTTGTAAAGTGCTGTGATAATGTCATCAACCCGGCCACCTGATTCCCAGATATAAAACTGCAAATGGCAGGTTGATTGAGCATTGTTGATGGCTCTTTTGATAGAGCCTAATATTGCTTCAGGGCTTGATATGAGAGTGAGTTTGTTCCCACCTAAGGCAGGAAGACCAACAAGTGTTTTTGCTTGTCTGTGCAGGGAGGTATAGCTGGGGTTTTCTTCTTCCCAGATGAGAGGGGGGCCTGAGGCAAGCCCCTGTAGCCAGGATATATATAGATCAAAAGAGGCTCTGGTTCGTGCCATTCGTTTTTCAGGTAGTCTGTTTTCGCCAAAAAGCAGGTAGAAAAAACCACCAAAAAATGGAATGAGAAGGATAACAACAAGCCATGCGAGGGAAACACCATAGGGGCGTTTTCGCATGATTATTCGTAGGGAAAGACCGATGCGGATAAGTAAATCGGCGAGGAGTATACCGGTTGAAAAAAATGTGTAACTCCAATGTATATTCTGTATTTCCATAGGGTATAAAGAGTTGAACAATAAAAATGGTAATGAAACTTTTAGTCTCTTATCCTCTTATCTTCATAGAAATATACATCTTTTATAAAATGTGGTTACAAAAATAGTGATTCAGTTATTTTTACTTTTAAAGTAGCACGGTATAAGGGATAAGTGGTAGATGTATTTTTCAGTGGATTTTAAGAGTATGGAACTAACCTCGGGAAAGAAACAAATTGAGCCGGGATACGTTCCATGTTGCCTGTTTGGACGTTACAAATAAAAAATAGATTTTAGATTGTTTGGCTAGATAGGTTTTAAAGAGTATGGAACTAACCCCGGGAAAGAAATAAGTTGAGCCGGGATAAGTTCCATGTTGCTTGTTTGGACGTTACGAATGAAAAATAGATTTTAGATTGTTTTGACTAGGGTAGTATTTAAAGAGTATGGAACTAACCCCGGGAAAGAAATAAGTTGAGCCGGGATAAGTTCCATGTTGCTTGTTTGGACGTTACGAATGAAAAATAGATTTTAGATTGTTTTGACTGGGGTAGTATTTAAAGAGTATGGAACTAAAAGGTAGAAGACTATTATGAGTGTGAGTGGATTTTCATTTTCCGCAGTTGAGGCGGGAATCCGATATAAGGGGCGGCTTGATCTTGGTCTTATTTATAGTGACCAGCCATGTGTCACTGCTGGGGTGTTCACCACAAGCCAGGTAAAGGCTGCACCGGTCATTATTGACTCAAAACGACTTGATGAAAACGGTATGGCACAGGCGATTCTGGTTAACTCCGGATGCGCCAATGCCTGTACTGGTGCCAAGGGTATGGAGGCTGCTCTTGCCACAAGCAGGTTAATCTCGAGTAGGCTGGGGATTGATGATAATCTGGTGCAGGTGAGCTCAACTGGTGTCATTGGTGAGCCATTAAATGTTCAAGGGTTTGAGGACAATATCGATACACTTGTGGACTCCCTCAGTGTTGATTGTAGTGATGATGTAGCAAAAGCAATCATGACCACCGATACTGTACAGAAGACTTCGTCTGCGAAGGTAGTCGTTCAAGGTAAGGAAATACATATTTTCGGGATGGCAAAGGGGTCAGGGATGATAATGCCCAATATGGCAACCATGCTTGCTTTTATTGTGACCGATGCAGACATTGCTAGGGAGCAGCTTCAGAACACTCTTGTCGAAACAACAGATAGAACCTTCAACAGAATTACAGTTGATGGTGATACCAGCACAAACGATATGGTGCTTGTTATGGCAAATGGCAGGGCAGGGAATCATTCTATTGACGGAAGTGACTCAAGGGCGCTGAGTGATTTTAGCGATGCTCTTGGCTTGGTTATGAAGGATCTGGCCCTGCAAATTGTTCAGGACGGGGAGGGTGCCACCAAGACAATCACCATACATGTGAAGGGTGCGGCAAATGATGCTGATGCAGAAAAGATAGCCCGGACGGTTGCCAACTCAAATCTTGTTAAAACCGCCTTCTTTGGTGAAGATGCAAATTGGGGCCGTATTATTGCAGCCATGGGTAGGGCTGGAGTTATTTTTGATCAGGAAAAAGTCTCTATTGCCTTTGGGGATGTCACCATGGTGGAAAATGGTTTGGGTCTTGGCGTAGAAGTTGAATCGCGTGCCACAAAGATCCTTAAGGAAAAGGCGTTTACCGTTTCTATCTCTTTGCAGGAAGGTAGTGGCGAGGCAGAGATGTATACCTGTGATTTTTCACTTGATTATGTAAAGATAAATGCGGATTATCGCTCTTGATGATAAGAGCATAAAATAAGTAAACCGATGGGTGATTTGAGTGAAACGACTTTTTCTTATACGTCACGCAAAATCAAGCTGGGGTCGGCCTGATCTGCCTGATTTCGATCGACCCCTTAATAAGAGAGGCAAACGAAATGGCCCTGAAATGGCAGCACGGTTGGCACGCCTTTCAGTACTACCCGATCTTATTGTGGCAAGCCCTGCAAAACGCGCAAAAAAGACAGCGGTTTATATGGCAAAGGGAACAGGTTACTCAAAGGATAAGATACAGTACAACGAAGGACTGTATATGGGCTCGATGGAGTTTTATATCAGCCTGCTTGAGGAAAGCTTTGCAACAGTAGATACTATTTTTCTGGTGGGACATAATTTTACCATTACAGATCTCGCCGGATATCTCTCTGGTGCAGCAATTGCCAATGTGCCTACCTGTGGTATCGTGGCAATTGAGTATGCTGGTGCGAGCGGTTTTTCTTCAGCGGCCTGTGATGGGAAGTTGCTTTTTTTCGATTTTCCTAAAAACGATGCTGCTGTGGGGTAACAAGTGAAGTGTACATCTTCCAAGGGTGGGGAAAAGAGCGGCCAATTTCGTCGTGTTCTTTCACACCTTCTCCTGCTCACCTCGATTTTCTTTTTAAATTTTACGGCAAGGGTAATCTTTTCTCCCTTATTACCGGAGATTGAAAAATCCCTTGATATTGATCACGGGGCAGCAGGATCTTTCTTTTTATTTATCTCACTTGGATATTTTATCTCTATCCTTTTATCAACCAAGGTGTCAGAATACCTTGGGCACAAGAACACCATTGTTTTGTCGCTATTAAGCTGTGGTGTGATGCTTATTCTCATTGGCACCTTTGAGACCCTTTTGTATATCCGTTGTGGTCTTTTTTTTCTGGGATATGGGGCGGGGTTGTATCTGCAGTCAGGTCTTTCAACAATTATGTCTCTGGTTTCTCCTTCTTATTTGGCAAGAGGAATTGCAGTGCATGAGATGGCTCCTAATTTCGGTTTTGTTGTGGCCCCCCTTATCTGCACATTGTTTCTCCTGTATTTCAGTTACAATACGGTGTTGTATATCCTTGGGACTCTTCTGATATCTGTTGCAGGTATCTATATGTTCCGTGGTTATAGCGGGGTAGGGGCCGCAAAGGGACTCGATTGGGCAACCACGCAAGTGGTTTTGCGCTTAGTCCCCTTCTGGCAGATGGTTATACTGTTGTCCTTTGCCATATGTTCCACCCTTGGCTTATTTTCTATGTTACCTCTCTATTTGACTGCAGAGCATGGAATGGAAAATGAGGCGGCGAATACCCTGGTTGCTTTTTCAAGAATCAGTGCTGTTTTCATGCCCTTGGTGGGAGGATGGCTTGGGGATAAATTAGGAAATGGCAGGCTCTTGAGGGCTGTGTTATTGGTGGCAGGTTTATTGACTATCCCGCTGGGACTACTTAGCGGGGTGGGCCTGCTTGTCTTTGTGGTAATTCAGCCCATGGTGGCTGTCTGTTTCTTTCCTTCTGCCTTTGCTGTACTCTCACGTTTAGGTGGAAAAGAGGTTCGGGGATCTGCAGTTTCCCTCTGTGTTCCTTGTGCTTTTTTAATAGGCGGAGGTTTTTTACCAATGTGTATTGGCCTTGTGGGAGATTATTATACTCTTGCTGTGGGGTATATGGTTATTGGAGTGCTCACTGTACTGGTTGCCATTACAGTGGGTAGTGGAAAACGACTATTGTCATATTGAATTCAGGAATGTTGGCTATGTCCGTACGACCGCTCTGTATAAAATGTGTTCATTATTTTATCACCTATGAGACATCGAGGCCCTATGGTTGCAGGGCCATGGGGTTTAAAAGCCAGAAAAATCCGGCCAGGGTTGTTTATGAAAACTCGGGACTGGAGTGTCAGCTCTTTCTTGCAAAAAAACGTGGTGGCAGCTCTGGCTCAGGTTCAGGTTCAGGTATTGTTGCTTAAGGCCCTTGGTAAGGGTGGAGATTGGTATGTCTGAGGGTGTTACAGAGAAAAAAAGTGTGAAGTCCGTTATCCTTGAACTACTCAAAGAGACCATGCTTACCAGCTGGGAATTGATTCGTATTCTTATTCCTGTGGCCATTGTGACTAAAATAATGGCGGAACTTGGACTGATTACATATATAGGTCAATTACTTGAGCCATTAATGAATCTGCTCGGTTTGCCTGGTGAACTTGGTTTAGTGTGGGCGACAGCAATTTTTTCCAGCCTTTATAGTGCTATTGCTGTGTTTTCTGTTATTGCACCGGGGGTAGAACTCAGCGCCGCTCAGGTTACAGTTCTCTGTTCAATAATGCTCGTTGCCCACTCGCTTCCGATAGAACTGAGTGTGAGTACTAAGGCTGGGGCAAGGTTGATGCCCATTGCGGTGATACGTGTTGTTGGCGCAATTGTATACGGTTATCTACTCAACATCCTTTGTCATGGCTTTGATATTTGGCAGGAGCCGTCACGGGTTATTTTTACTGCAACTGAATCATCGGATAGTTATCTGAGCTGGGGCCTTGATTTCCTCGGTAATCTTTGTCTTATAATTTTGATTATATTGTGTATAATCATATTGATGCGTCTATTTAAGCTGGTAGGACTGCTTGACCTTTTTGAGCGCTTACTCGCACCGGTATTACCTCATTTTGGTATGGGGAAGCAGGCAGCCCCCATCACGGTTGTGGGGATGATTATGGGTATCGGTTATGGTGGAGCACTCATTATACGAGAAACAGCAACGGGAAAGCTTGGTCGGGACGAGGTTTTTAACTCCATGGTGCTCATGGGATTGTGCCACGGATTACTCGAAGATACACTTATTATGGCAGCAATTGGAGGTAAGTTTGCAGGAATACTCTGGGGACGGATTGCTTTCTCGCTTCTGGTAACCTTTCTACTTGTGAAGTTGATGACTCAGTTAAAGAGTAAACGAACCGGTTCAGCTCACATTGGAAGACAATAATACGATATTAATAGAACAATGAACTTTACGAAATTTGGCAAAAAAATGACATCCAATGCCGGGATTCTCTCGCTCATGGATGACCTGGGTAAGGCGAAGAGTACCTATGGGGATAGCATGGTGATGATGGGGGGAGGAAATCCTGCTCAAATGCCTGAATTTCAGGATATAATGAGACAGGAACTTTTTGATATATGTAATGACCCCTTAGAGTTTAAAAAGCTGGTAGGGAGCTACGGATCTCCCCAGGGTGAAGCTGATTTCCTTGAAGGTATTGCTACGCTTTTGAAAAAAGAGCAAGGCTGGGATGTCACTGCGGAAAACATATGTTTGACCAACGGCAGTCAGACAGCATTTTTCATGCTCTTTAACCTCTTTGGAGGTGAGATGGATGATGGCAGTTTCAAAAAAATCTGCCTGCCCATGGCACCAGAATATATAGGCTATGCTGATCTTGGTCTTGGGGAGGAGTTGTTTGTCTCCACAAAACCGGCTATTGAAATATTAGATGATCTTTTTTTCAAGTACCGCATAGATTTTGATAATCTTCGCGTTGACGAGACAATTGGTGCAATTTGTATATCAAGGCCGACCAATCCAACAGGCAATGTTGTTACAGATCGTGAGCTGAGAAAACTTTCTGCTCTTGCAAAGGAAAACAACATTCCTCTTATTGTTGATTGTGCCTATGGTTTACCGTTTCCAGGGATGATTTATACAGAGGCAACACCATGCTGGAATGAGAATCTCATTGTGACTCTCTCCTTGTCTAAACTCGGGTTACCTGCTGTACGCACCGGAATAACAGTTGCCTCAAAAAAGATTATCAGGGCGCTCACCAGTATGAATGCCATAATGTCACTTTCTCCCAATAGTTTTGGTGCTCAACTCGCCGAAAAACTTGTGACAAGCGGTAGGATTACAACACTCAGTAAAGAGATGATTCAGCCGTACTACCTTGCAAAGAAAGACAGGGTCGTTGAATCAATTCAAGAACTCTTTGAAGATGTTCCATGTCGGGCCCACGTCCCTGAAGGGGCTATGTTTATATGGCTTTGGTTCGAAGGTTTGCCGATAACAAGCCTTGAACTATATGAAGAATTGAAAAAAGCAGGGGTACTGGTCGTCTCAGGACACTATTTTTTCCCGGGTCTACAGGATGAATGGCGGCATAAAGATGAGTGCCTGAGGATCACCTACTCCCAGAATGATGTTGATGTCCGTAAGGGACTTGAAATCATCGCTGAGGTTGTGGATGCAGCGTATACTAGGTGCAATGCGCGGGATACAGCAGTACTGTAAGTGCACTACTCAAGTAATGAATGGTTCCAAATCATAAGAGAGACTACGATTGAAAAATATAATGAATGTGTTCGGTCTGATGGTTTTTGTGTCGATGTGTGCCCTGCCTCTTTCCTTGCAAGCCGATTGCCTTAAGGGAAATTGTAAAAACGGAGAAGGCCACTTCACTTCATCTGATGGAAGGGATTATGTCGGAGGCTTTAAAAATGGTCTTCTCGATGGGACAGGAACTCTTAAATTTGTTGATGGAACGATCTATACGGGTGGCTTTACAGAAGGAAAATTTCACGGGAAGGGTGAGCTGACCCATCCGGATGGACGCAGATATGAGGGTGAGTTTGTTAACTCTGTTATCCATGGTCAGGGGACTATGATTCGCGGTGACGGCTCGCACTATATTGGAGAATTCAGCCACGGACGATTTCATGGTAAGGGTATCCTCTTTTTTCCTGATGGTCGGGAATTTCAGGGGGATTTTCGAAATGGTATAATTGACGGACAGGGCAAACTTATCTATGCCAATGGCAGCTGGCATGAAGGAATGTTTCATAATGGTAAACCCGCGGGACACGGTAAACGGAAGTATATAAGCGGGGCCCTGTATACTGGTGAATTTCGGGGACAGGACAAAAATGGTTATGGAACCTATAAGACTGCAGATGGGGAAGAGTATACGGGGATGTTTGAAAACGACCTTTATCATGGTGAAGGGACTCTTTTGTTCACCGATGGGAGAAAGTATATAGGTAGTTTTGAGGCTGGAGTTATAGAAGGCAAGGGGGTCATGGAGTATCCTGATGGTCTGAGGTATACCGGCGATTTTGTTGATGCCCTTCCAGATGGCGAAGGTGTGCAGGAATATTCAGATACAACTAAGTACACCGGAGAGTTTATAGCAGGTAAACGTGAAGGCAAGGGTGAACTTGTCTTTGCTGATGGAACGAAATACAAAGGGCAGTTCAGAGCTAATGCCATGAATGGTGAAGGGACTATTGTCTATGCTGATGGTACCCGTTTTAACGGCAGATTTGTAAATGGAGAACCGCAACAGCCGGAAGCGGCAAAAGTTGACGCAGCCACTGCGGCACCAGTGGTCGTTCCAGTAGCTGTAGCGGTAGCAAGTGGCGGTTCTTCTGATACCTTTACAGGATCAGCTATTGTAGAGCAGGTACCGCCTATCACTCCAGTAGTCGAGTCCTTACGTTCCACCGTTCCTTTTCCAGTCCGGGATGGCATTGTCTATGATGGAGAGACCATGAAGCCGCTGACCGGGGATGCAGGGATCAGCTTTTCTGATGGGCGTACCTATAACGGTCATTTTAAGAAAGGTTTAATGCACGGTGAGGGCACACTTATGTTCCTTAATGGAGATTCCTACACAGGCAAAATGAAAAAAGGGGAGATCCATGGTAAAGGAACTTTTCGTTATAAGGATGGTCGGTCTTATATTGGCAGCCTCGTAAAAGGGAAGAAGCATGGTCGTGGAGAGTTCCTCTATCCGGACTCCACTCAGTACAAAGGAAGTTTTAAAAATGACTTCTTCCATGGTAAGGGTGAGTATTACTTTGCGGATGGAAGTATCTACAAAGGTTATTTTACCAACGGAACTTTTAATGGCTCTGGAAAGATTACCTACCCGGACGGTAGCTACTATGACGGTGATTTTAAAGATGATTTACCCCATGGAGAAGGTGTACTGGAAACTGCTGATGGCAGTCGATACGAAGGTGAGTTTAGCTTTGGAAAGCGAAATGGTAAGGGAGTTCTGACCCGTAATGGTAAGGTGTATAAGGGACTCTTTGAAAATGATCAGTTTGTAGAGGAACAGTAACATCCTGATTTGAAAACCGTTCCCATGAAAACAAAAATGTTGGAAAGGCAAGAGCAGACTCTGAGAAGGGTGTTTTGTAACCGGCTCAATAGTAATCGGCTCAATTGTATACATGTAAAGGTAACAAGATAGGTAGAAACAATGCGGTGGAGTTATAAAACTGTACATTATGAATTAAAAAAAGAAGGTCTTCTTGGAAGCACCTTTCTCGATGAATCTGAAGTGGAACTTTCCCTGAATGAGTATGGGAAGTCGGGGTGGGAGCTGGTATCTTTACTGGAGACAATGGATGGATTGGTTGCAGTTTTTAAACAACCTCTCAGTCTTGAAACTGACTCGTTTTATCCGTCTGTTCAGGAAGAAGAGGAGCTGCAGAACGAAGAGGTTGAGTCACCTGAGGAAGAACAATTTGTTGTCGAGCCCCTATCTACAGAAGACGATAGTACTTATGATGAGGTAGTGGTTGTAGAAGAATTTGATGTGATAGGTGATGAAGAGCCAAAGCCTGAGAAGGCAAAGAAAAATCGCACACCAGACGCCGATGTTGGTTCAATCATCATAGAATAGTCCGCTCCCGGTATATTTAATAATGAGCCGGAATGTGTATTTTTGACTCCTTGCTGAGTAAGACTGCTTTTATGCGTAGTCTTATTTCCTGGTAAGATTGATTAAAGCCAAAGATACTAAGAATATAACAGCGATACCTCAGTACTGGTGCAGTGACGTGTCCTTTTTGAGTGATTGATTCATGGGTCAGAACATTTCTTTTAGCAGTGTGGACGACAATCTGCTTGACTGGATGCGGAACATTCGTAGACATCTGCATCAATATCCAGAACTTAGTTTCAAAGAGCATAATACTTCTGCTTTTATTCAGGCAAAACTCATCGAACTTGGCGTCCCCTTCCGTGGAGGTGTTGGTGGCACCGGGGTGATTGCCACCCTTGGTGAAGCCGATGCTACTCTATCGCATGTTGGTCTTCGGGCCGATATGGACGCCCTTCCTGTGGAAGAAAAAAATGAGGTTTCCTATGCCTCAAAAATCCCTGGAGTAATGCACGCCTGTGGTCATGATGGACATGTGGCAATGCTTCTTGGTGCTACTGCCTTACTGAAAAAACATGGATGCAAAAATCGGGTGTCCTGTATCTTTCAGCCTGCTGAAGAACATGGCAATGGTGCTGAAAAAATGATTAAAGAAGGGGCTTTAGCGGATGGTGTTCAAGTCGTGTTCGGAGGGCATATTGATACACACTTTTCGACCGGTGTCATAACTGTGGATGAAGGGGTTATCTGCTCCTACGCAGATCCATTTTCCATTAGAATCCTTGGCCAGAGCGGGCATGCGGCAAGACCCCATGAGGCAAAAGATAGCCTGGTGGCAGGTGCATATCTGGCGACAGCCTTACAAACACTGATCTCAAGAGAAACTGATCCCAATCAGGCAGCAGTACTTACCCTTGGTCGTTTTGCAGCCGGGACTGCGCACAATATCATAGCTGATGAAGCTCTGATTGACGGTACCCTGCGTTCGACTCAGACTGAGCTGAGAGATAGACTCATTGCAGCACTTCAGCGAATGACTCGAAGTATTTCAGATCAGTTTGGTGTTGTGGCTTCTATCCAATTCCATGATTGTTTACCTGCGGTGATTAATTCTACACTGGCTGCAACCATAGCCCGGCAGGCAGCACAGGTTATTGTCGGCAGGGAGCAGGTCGTCTCCCAGGGAAAACCGAGTCTTGGGGCTGAGGATTTTTCATTTTATCAACAACAGGTGGATGGGTGTCTTGTGCGTTTTGGTGCCAACAGTTTAAATGAAAATAGTCCTGCCCACAGTGGAACCTTTGATTTTGACGAAACAGTTCTTGGGATTGGAGCAGACTGGCTTGCCAGAGTGGCCATGGAATGGCCTCCAATGTCTGGCTAAGGCGGTGTTGCTTATCCTATAACGGAAATAGAATCCTACATAGAGGGAGTTCTTGTCTTGAGAGAGTCGAAAAAGAGTACGGCCATTGTAGCCTCAGGGCATAATCTGGTGAGTGATGCCGCAGCAGCAATACTTGAGGCGGGAGGAAATGCCTTTGATGCTGTGGTGGCTGCAGGTTTTGCCTCAGCGGTGGCAGAACCCGCCCTAACGAGCCTTGGCGGGGGAGGGCTTTTGCTTGGATATTCCAGGAATCAGAAACAAAACATATACTACGATTTCTTTGTGGATACTCCTGGACGTGGTAGTACAAATCACCATGGAGAAAAAGATTTTTTTCCGGTTCAAGTGAAATTCTCCGGTTCTACCCAGGAGTTTAATGTTGGACGTGCATCAGTTGCTGTCCCGGGAGTGCTTAAAGGTTTACTTCATACCCACTCCAAACTCGGCTCAATACCCCTGGCCGATGTTATGGAGCCAGCTAAAATTCTTGCAACCGGTCATATCTTAAACCAGCAGCAGGGCCATTTCTTAAGCCTGCTACAACCTATCATGACCCTGAGCAAGAGGGCGAAAAGCATCTATCAGCCAGGAGGAGTTTATTTAAAGGCTGGAGCAATGTTAAGAAATCAGGAACTTGCTCAGTTCTTTGACCGTTTGGTGGAGGAAGGGGGTGACTGTTTTTACGTAGGCGATATAGCGGAAAAAATTGATAGAGAAATGCGTGAAAAGGGAGGCTTACTCACAAAACAGGACTTAGCCGCATTCTCAGTCAAAGAGCGTACACCATTGACAGTTCCGTACAGGGGGCGGACCTTTGTAACGGCATCTGAACCCTCCATGGGAGGCACTCTTATTGGAGTCTCACTACTCTTAAAAGATCAGATGGCCGCAGAATCTGGGTCCTGGGGGAGTGGGCAGCACCTAGCCTCTACCGTTGCTGTTATGCAGGAAGTTGAGCGTTTACGCACACAAGGGGTAACAGATCCTGAGTCCTTGGCTCAATTTCTTGATGATAAGGAGATTGTGGAAAAATCAGCAAAAAAAATACGACTATTTAGTCGGGGGACCACCCATGTTTCTGTCGCAGATAGTAAGGGGAACTGTGCGAGTATGACCTGCTCCAACGGTGAAGGATCAGGCTATGTAGCTCCTGAAACAGGGATTATGCTTAATAATATGATGGGAGAAGATGATCTGCACCCAAATGGATTCCACTCAAGCCCTCCTGGTGAACGGGTTTTTTCCATGATGTCACCCTCTCTGTTGTTAGATGGCGACAAGGTTGAATTGGTCATTGGCAGTGGGGGGTCAAAGCGAATTCGTACAGCCATCAGTAGTGTAATCTCCCAGGTGGTTGAGCATAAACGCTCCCTGCAGGATGCCGTGGATAGCCCCAGGTTATATCTCGATGAAGGCTTACTTCAAATTGAGCCTGGCTATGAGCAGGAGGCTGTTGATGTCGTTGGAAAACTACTTCCTGTCAATGTCTGGAGCGGGCGAGATGTCTACTTCGGTGGAGTACATGCAGTTATCCCTGGGATTGAGGGCGCTGGTGATCCACGAAGGGGTGGGGCAGTCAGAATTGTGGGCTAGAGAGCAGTTGTGCTACTTGAAGCCGCACAATACCTAACCAAGGTTAAAGAACATCCCCACCTGGTAGACACCAATTGCCATAAGAAAGGCAAAGGTGGTGTTAAAGGCCATGGAGAAAAATGCCCAGTTCCAGGACGACTCCTTTGCAATACAGACCACAGTGACAAAACAAGGGGCGTAGAACATAATAAAAACGAGTGCTGAGATTGCTACGACCTTGTTCCAGTGACTATCATTTTGTAGTCGTTGTCCGAGGGATTCCGGTTCCTCTGTGTTAACTTCCCCCATTGAATATGCGGTGCCAAGTGTGGAAACGATCACCTCTTTTGCTGCAAAGCCTCCAATGAGTGAGATATTGGTTCGCCAGTCAAAGCCAGCGTATTGAGTAATTGACTCAAGCTTTGTGCCCAGTGTTCCGGCAATGGAATAGCGGAGTGCGGCCTCTTGCTCAAGATTGTTGATTTTGGTGAGTTCTTCTTTTACTCCGAGTAAAACTTCCGACAATTCATCTTCTGCCAGCGCTTCAACTGAAGTACTATTTTGGCTCAATAGTTCAACCCGTTTTGTCTCATAGAGGTGTTGGCTCTCTTCAGGAAGTCCAGGGTAGGTCATAAGGGCCCACAGTAGAATGGAGATCCCCAGGATAACAGTTCCAGCTTTTTTAATATACTGATAGGTTCGTTCCCAGGTGTGAATGAGCAGGCCACGCATTGTAGGAAATCTGTAAGGGGGTAATTCCATGACAAAGGGGGTAGGAGCGCCTCGTAAAACCGTTGAACGAAACAGTTTGGCTGTAATAAGTGCAATAACCCAGGCAAGCAGGGTGAAGAAAAACATATATGCTGCCTTGTGTTCCCCGAAAAAAGCGCCGATCAATAGAGCCAGAACCGGGAGCTTGGCTCCACAGTTCATAAACGGCACTGTGAGTAGCGTCGCCATTCTTTCTTTTGGAGATCTGAGTGTCCGTGTTGCCATAACACCAGGGACAGCACAACCACCGGCTATACCCCCAGATACGATAAAAGGCATTACTGAAGAGCCGTGTAGGCCAAAAATTCGAAATATCCTATCCATCATAAAGGCCACCCGGGCGAGATAACCGGAGTCTTCCAGTATGGCGATGCCAAAAAACATAAACATAATAAGAGGAACAAAACCAAGGACCCCTCCCACGCCATCAATAACTCCTGAGATGATCATGGATTTTAACACGCCGTCGGGAAGGGTCGATTCTACGATTCCACTAAGCCAGCCGAAGACATTTTCAAGCATGACAACGGGAACTTCACTCCAGCTAAACGTGAACTGGTAGAGCCCAAGGAGAATGAGCAGCATGATGATGGGCCCAACGAGACGATTGGTCAGGACCTTATCAATTTTGTCAGAGGTGTATAGTCGGTCTGTGTCAAACTTGTGGGTGACGACTCCCTGGCGTAAAATAGCCTTAATGTAGCCGTAACGATGGTCTGCTATGATCGCCTCAGGGTAGACATCAAGAGTTTTCATTGTATGTGCAGAGGCTTCGTCTACAATGTTTTCAAGCACAGCAGATGTCTCAGGGGCGATCTCCTTTCCCCGCTCTAAAATCTGCTCATCATTTTCCAGGTATTTGATGGCTGTGTACCTGGGCGGGTATAAATGAGTAAGAAAATCTGCTGCATTTATTTCATCTTCAAGCTTTTTAAGGCTGTTTTCGAGGTCTTCCCCGTAATAGATATCCCTGGGATTCCACGGCAGTTTTTGTTCACCCAATTCAATGCATGTTTGCAGAAGTTCTTTTGTGCCTTTACCTGTTCGTGCAATGATTGGAATGACAGGAATATCAAAGAGCTTACTAAAAGTCGTAATCTTGATTTCAATACCTCTGTTTTTTGCAACATCCATCATGTTAAGGGCTATGACGACTGGTAATCCAAGTTCCAGGAGTTGACAGCTGAGGTAGAGATTGCGCTCAAGGTTTGATGCATCGACAATATTGATGACAACATCAGGCTTTTCTTCAACAAGGTAGTTTCTTGCAACGATCTCTTCAACTGAATAAGCTGTCAAAGAGTAAGTGCCTGGTAAATCTGTGAGGGTAATTTTTGCCTTTTCATGGAGGATGCACCCCTCCTTGTGGTCCACAGTAATACCTGGGTAGTTACCAACATGCTGACGCGCTCCGGTAAGTTCATTAAAAAGAGTGGTTTTTCCAGCATTAGGGTTGCCCAGAAGGGCCA
Organism: Desulforhopalus glucosivorans; assembly: GCF_054397165.1. Taxonomy (NCBI): domain Bacteria; kingdom Pseudomonadati; phylum Thermodesulfobacteriota; class Desulfobulbia; order Desulfobulbales; family Desulfocapsaceae; genus Desulforhopalus; species Desulforhopalus glucosivorans. The sequence continues at coordinate 2,542,993 of NZ_AP044854.1, read as the reverse complement.
TTTTTAATTGCATTGGTTATGGTGAAATCTAATAATATTTTTAAAAGGTACGTTGTAAGTATCGTATCTATTTGCACTACTGCTATCTATAGTTGGTTCTAAAATAATGGTAACCGGCATTACAGATTATGCTCTTATTGTCTCAATTATACGTGACCATTTTTACTACACTATTTGTCACTAATACTGCAAGTCTCTAATTAAACGTTTGCGTTCTTGTATCTTTTGAAGATCTTCTTTATTTGCCGTTTGTAGGAAATTCTCTATCATCACAACTAGATTGCGGACACGAACCACAGCCATCACCACATGAGGGGGGGGAGGATGGATCGGTTAATGACTTCCATTTAGAATAAAAATTTCGAAAGAGATAGAGTATCACGAGGATGAGAATGATTGCGATTATGATGTTTTCAAATTGTTCCATAACGGTTATCCATGCATGATGGTGTTAGTCATTCCTAACATTTTGGTCAAAAAAAATGAGAACTGGATCTAAGGCTTTAGCCTTAGTAAACGGAAAGGATGGGGCTAAAGATCTGTAACGTAGATGTTTTCAGAGATGTTTGAATCGAGGCTAATGGTGCCTCCATTGACTTTAACAACACACTGATTGCCTTGCTGTGAGCAGATAACATCCGCCTCAACGCCGGGGTATAGACCGAGTGAAGCCATTCGGGCGCAAATCTTTCTGTCTCCGGTAATCTTGCAAACCTTAACTTTTCTGCAATAACCATTTTCAGAAAGCGGCATCTCAATCTTTTGGCACGGAGATTTACCAAAACAATTTCTTACCTTTTCACCAAAACTGCAATTATGATTTTTTCCCTTTCTTCTTCTCATCATTTCACCATTAAATGTGATCTTTAGGTACTCCAAACATTAGTTCCAGTCAACAGTTATTTCAAGATCTATTAATATATTTAGCAGCTCCTAACAATGTGTATGCAGAGTTGAGTGAGTTGAAAAGCGGCGCCGTTGTAGTGGGAGGGGGAGCAGGGAGGTATGGGGAGAGATTTTAGTAGTTATTGTAGGATAATAAGCAGTTTTAAGCGGCAACAGCGGGATCAGAAAGAAGTACGCTGTTGCAGGAGCGGTGCTTAGCCTGAAGTGAGGCCGAACTTAATCAACCTCGACCATAATATAATCAGCTTCATTGTTTCTTAGGGTGAGAGTGCCTCCGAGTACACGCAGAGCAACAGGGTCATTAAGGGGGGCACGACCTTGAATGGTAACTTCTGTGCCGGGAACAAGTCCCATTTCCCGAATGCGTCGTCCCAGTTCTCCACCAACTTTGACACTCGTGATGGTTCCGGATTGCATTTTTTCCATTTGGCGTAGATTGATCTGTGACATACTATTTCCTAGAGTTCTTGAAGTGAATTTTGAGTTACAGGAACCAAAAAGGCTACGTCTATATAGTGGTTACTTTCTATGTATTCCCCCTCAGAAGTTAATGGTTATCTGAGGAGGAGGTAGCTTGCGGCGGTGAGTCTGTTCTACTTCTTTTTTTCCCAGGAGTCGCGGAGCGTCACGGTACGGTTAAAGTGTGGTTTCCCGTCTTTCACCGGTTCAACAGGGTCGAGGCAGAAATATCCCTGGCGCTCAAACTGTACCCTTTCACCAGGTTGCATCTGTGCAAGACTGGGTTCTGCCACTGCATTACTAATAATGAGTTGTGAATCAGGGTTGAGCTGCTCAAGGAAGTCCACATCCTTGTCGCCTTCAGGGTCTTCTACCTTGAATAATCGGTCGTACATATTTACAGCAACAGGAACACCCTCAGATGCGGAAACCCAGTGGATGGTTCCCTTAACCTTTCTGCCGTCCGGTGCAGAACCACCTTTGCTCTCTGGGTCGTATGTGCAGTGTATTTCAACTATTTCCCCAGTTGTTTCGTCTTTGACATGGGAGGCATATTGAACAAGATAACCATAACGCAGGCGTACCTCTCTATCGGGGCCAAGGCGGTGGTATTTCCTGGATGGGTTCTCCATAAAATCACTACGCTCGATAAATACTTCCTTGGAGAAAGGGATCATGCGTTGGCCCTTCTCAGGGTCTTGGGGGTGATTTTTACCCGCCACTTCTTCAATAAGGTCATCGGGGTAATTATCAATGATCACCTTTACCGGGTCCAGTACACACATACGGCGTTCTGCACTAACATTAAGATCGTTTCGAATCTCGTTTTCAAGGACTCCCATGCTGATTCGACTATCGCTTTTGCCAATACCGATGGTTTTGCAGAAGTTTTTGATAGAAGCCGGAGTATAACCCCTTCGTCTGAGTCCTGAAATTGTCAGCATTCTAGGGTCATCCCAGCCGCTCACATAGTTTCCTTCCACCATTTGCAACAATTTACGCTTACTCATAACCGTATAGGTGAGGTTGAGTCGTGCAAATTCGATCTGTCGCGGGTGACAGGGGGTGTTCAGTGTTTCCAGTACCCAGTCATAGAGGGGCCTGTGGTCCTGGAATTCTAACGTACAGAGAGAATGGGTGACTCCCTCCAGCATATCAGAGAGGCAGTGGGTGTAGTCATACATGGGGTATATCTGCCATGTATCGCCTGTGCGGTGGTGATGAGCCTTAAGGATACGATAGATGATTGGATCTCGCATGTTCAGGTTCGGGGAGCCCATATCAATTTTTGCACGAAGCACATGGCTACCTTCGTCAAACTCACCATTTTTCATCCGTTTAAACAGGTCAAGATTCTCCTCTACACTTCGACTTCTAAAAGGACTTTCTGTGCCGGGTTCAGTCAGGGTTCCGCGATATTGTCTCATCTCATCAGGAGAGAGTTCGCAGACAAAGGCTTTACCAAGTTTGATCAACTCCACAGCAAGTTCATACAGGGTGTCAAAATAATCAGAGGCGAAATGTACCTGCTCCCCCCAATCAAATCCGAGCCAGTGTACGTCCTCTTTGATTGAGTCAACATAGGCCACATCTTCCTTGCTTGGATTGGTATCATCAAAACGCAGATTACAAACACCACCATTTTCCTCAGCAACCCCGAAATTCAGACAGATGGACTTTGCATGACCAATATGCAAGAAACCATTTGGTTCAGGTGGAAATCTGGTAATCGATTGCTCGTGTTTACCGGATTTAAGGTCATCAGCAATGATCTGACGAATAAAATCTAAGGGGCGTTTTTCTGTTTCTGTATTTTCCATGGATCTCTTTTCGATTTGTGTTGAACCTGAATTATGCAAAAAGTGAGTCTATATTACGCAGTCGAGCTACGATCTTTTCCTGGCCAATGGTGACAAGAATATCAAACATGGATGGACCGGCCAGCTGACCTGTAGCTACTGTTCGCATGCCGTTAATAAGAATTCCAGGTTTAATCTCTAACTCTTCTGCAAGCTCCCTTGCTACCCGCTCAGTTTCTTCAAGGTTGAAGTCACCCAGTTGTTCATAGCGGTTGGCGAGTTCTGGGAACCACTCTTTTAACCCTTCGTGCTTAAGAATGTTTTTCTTGAGAGGCTTTTCTTCAATTGTAAAATCGTCAGCAAAATAGGCTCGTCCAAGAGTCGTGAAGTCTTTTAAGGTGTGGAACCTGTCGCGGATAAGATCCAGGGTGTCCAGGTACCACTGTTCTTTTTCGCCAGCATACTTGTCATCCCACAGGTCTTCACTCTCAAGTTCTGCTCGCACAAGCGTACCGAGTTGCTTGATATCCATGGTGCGGAGATAGTGCTCATTAATATAAATGGCCTTGGGATCCGTGAAAAACTTTGGATCGTTTTTACGGTAATTAAATATAGCACTAGATTTATTAATTCTATCTAAGGAAAACTGTTCAATCAGCTCTTCCTTGGTAAAAAACTCTTGATCGTTACCTGCTGACCAGCCCAGGAGCGCCAGGAAATTATTGAAAGCCCATGGAATAAAACCCATATCACGGTAAAATTGAACAGCAACTATCTCCCCATGGCTTCGTTTTGAAATTTTCGCCTTTTTGGTGTCAAGTGTTAGCGGCATGTGGGCAAACACGGGAAGAGGAGCGTCAAGAGCTTCGTAGAGAAGAACTTGCTTCAGGGTGTTGGTCATATGATCCTGGCCACGAATGACATGGGAGATCCTGTCACGGATATCATCAACTACATTACAGAGGAGGTAAAGGGGCTTACCATTTGACCTGACAATGACAAAATCATCCATTTCCTTGTAGTCTGACTGAATTCGTCCGAGAATCTCATCGTCATAGCCGAGTAGTCCTGTGCGCTCAGGAATCTTAAATCGCAGAACTGCTGGCAGGCCGGCCGCTTCTTTTTCTGCAATCTGATCAGCTGTTAGATGTCTGCAGGTTCTATCATACCCTAGAAATCCTTTGGCAGCCTTTGCAGTTTCCCGCTTTGCCTCCAACTCTTCTTTGGTGCAAAAACACTTATACGCTGCACCCTTATCAAGCAATACCTGGGCAGCCTTTGCGTGATCAGCTTCAAATTCAGTTTGGAAATATGGGCCTTCATCGTAATCAATGCCAAGCCATTCTAGGCCGTCAATAATCCCCTGAATTGATTCCTCGCTGGATCGGTCACCATCGGTATCTTCAATGCGCAGGACCAGTTTCCCATCATGTTTTTTGGCATAGAGCCAGTTGTACAATGCGGTTCTGGCTCCACCAATGTGGAGATACCCGGTGGGGCTGGGGGGAAAGCGTAGACGTGTTTCGCGCATGAAAGACTCCTTTTATCCTGTTGCGTGCTGAGTTATAACAATTTGTTCTATGTGTTTTATACGATTACGGACAGAGTAAGCTGTGTCGTAAATGATGGCAAGAAGTAGTCGGAAAATAGCAGGATACTTTTGCGTTATGCTATATATCTTGTTCACATCCATAGTTCAAGTAGAATGGCATTTTGCCGCCCCTGAATATGTGTAATTGTAGGTACAGTTAAGCGATGGAGTCAAGATAGAGCAATGGAACAGATTTTTGGTTGTTCTGGGGTAATGAAACCTGTATAGTCACAATCCGAGCACCACAACCTATGCGGTCTCAGGGGTGAGAAAAAGAGGAACAAGACTTGACCTTTGGATTTCTGAACCTACCATTCTTGGTAGTTATGTTTTTGGAATGGTTCTGTGAGGGAGTTCATGAGCTGAAATGTATATTTATAATGAGTAGATTTTCTGTATAAGGAGAGCTGAGATGGCAGGTACCGATAAAAATGGATGTGGCTGTGGGGAAGGTAAGGTTCCAAATAAAGAAGGGCAGTGTGTTATGCCCGAAGTTACGTTTCATGCATTTATTATGTCACTTAATACCTCAGCACTGTATCACTTGGGTGAGATAGCTGATCCGAGTACAGGAAAAAAAATAGTGGAACTTGATCTTGCCCGTCATGCCATAGACACACTTGCACTCATGCAGGAAAAGACGAAGGGAAACCTGACTGTGGATGAGGGAGAGTTGTTGAAGACCATTCTTTATGATCTCAAGTTGCGTTTTGTTAACGCGAGCAAGTAACACTGCGTCTAGTTATGGAAACAGAGAAAAAATCACGTATTTTTGCACCTGCTAAGGTTAACCTGTTTCTTCATGTACTAGGCAAAAGAGAGGATGGGTACCATAATCTCAGTACCTGGATGCAAAAGCTTGATTTCGGTGATACTCTAGAACTGTCCATAACTGATAATTCCGGGGTCGAGTTGACATGTGATGATTGCAATCTTCCCACTGACTCTGATAATTTAGCCGTACGTGCCGCGGAAAGTTTCTTTTCCAAGAGTAAACGTTTAATCGGGTGCGGCGTGAAGATTCATTTGCAAAAAATGATACCGGTCGCTGCAGGTCTAGGTGGGGGGAGTAGCGATGCCGGGGCTGTGCTGCGCGGGCTCAATCAATTAAGCGGTCTTGAGTTTGATGAGAAGACCCTTGTTGGTATGGCACGTCCACTGGGCGCTGATGTGCCTTTTTTTGCAATCGATGCGAATGCAGTTATTGCTGAAGGAATTGGAGATGAGATGTATCCTGTCGATTCTCTGATGAATTATACTTTCGTTCTGGTTAATCCTGATTTTTCTGTCTCAACAAAATGGGTTTTTGAAAATTTATTGTTGACAAGTGGCGAAATAAATTCTAAAGTACCTCGCTCTCGAAAGCGCAATTTAGATCGATTGACAGTCGACGAGATGCACAACGATTTAGAGGATGTTACATCAGTTGCGCATCCGGAAATTGACAGCATGAAAGAGAGCTTGTTGGGCAAAGGGGCATCGAAGGTTTTGATGTCTGGAAGTGGGCCAACAGTTTTCGGAGTTTTTCCAGATGTAAGAGAGTCGATCAGTTCTGATTTTCAAGATATTGCTGATGCATTACGTAAGCAATATGGGAATAAAGTATACATATCAAGAGCGTGTACTGGGGCGTCGCCAAGCGGTAAGGCACTGGGTTTTGATCCCAGCATTCGTAGGTTCGAATCCTGCCGCCCCAGCCATCATTAAAATAAAATCAGGTTAGTCGAGCTCCACGATAAGATAATGCGAGATTTAAAGGTTATTTCCGGTAATGCCCACCAGGAACTGGCAAAAGAAATTGCCGCTCACTTAGATATTCCGCTTACAGCAGCCGATGTACGGAACTTTAGTGACGGAGAAATATTCGTAGAAGTACAAGAAAACGTCCGTGGCGCGGACGTTTTTGTCGTTCAACCTACCTGTACACCAGTTAACGACCATCTGATGGAACTCGTTATTATGGTGGATGCATTACGTCGTGCGTCTGCGCGGAGGATTACTGCGGTTGTTCCATATTACGGGTATGCGCGTCAGGATCGTAAGAATGCTCCCAGAGTACCTATTTCCGCAAAGGTTGTCGCTGAAATGCTTATGGCAGTAGGTGTGCGCAGGGTTCTCTGTATGGATCTCCATGCAGGGCAGATTCAAGGTTTCTTTAATATCCCTGTTGATCATCTATATGCAGCACCCGTTCTGCTCGATTATATCGAAAGTACCTTTGGCCATGATGAAGTTATCATGGTGTCACCCGATGCTGGTGGTGTAGAGCGAACAAGAGCGTTTGCAAAGCGCCTGGATTCCGGTCTTGCTATTATTGATAAGCGTCGTGAGAAAGCTAATGTGTGCGAGGCTATGCACGTGATTGGTGACGTTAAAGGTAAAACTGCAATCTTGATGGATGATATGGTTGATACTGCCGGGACCTTATGTGCTGGTGCTGAGACCCTGCTTGCCAATGGAGCAAAAGAAGTACATGCCTGTTGTTCGCATCCGGTTCTCTCGGGGCCTGCAATTGACAGACTTAATGGTTCAAGTTTAAAATCGCTGGTTGTGACAAATTCAATACCGCTGAATGAAAAGGCTAAGGAATGCGATAAGATCAAAGTCCTGTCTGTTTCAAGCCTGTTGGGTGACGCAATCAATAGAATACATAACGAAGATTCTGTTAGCTCTCTTTTTATATAGCCTTCAGATCTTACTCTATTAATTTAAAAGAAATATTTAAAATATTTTGCCCGGTCGTTTTTTAAGTAGTAACTCGATGGGTTGGCAAAGGAGGAATTATGCTTCAGGTAGAAATGTCCGCTTCTGTTAGAAAGAGCTCAGGGAAGGGACCCATGCGTCAATTACGTATGGAAGGAATGACTCCTGCTGTTGTATATGGTAGTGGCGCAGAAGCTTTGAAACTTCAGATGGACACCAAGAGTCTGATGGCAAAACTTCTGAAATTCTATCGTCATAACACAGTTGTATCTTTGGATGTCGAAAACGAAGGTGTTAAAAACGTTATGATTGGTGAAGTTCAGACCGATCCTGTTCGTGACACCTTGATTCATGTAGACTTTTGCGAGATTGATCTCGAAAAAGAGCGCGCCTATAAAGTACCTGTAGTCTATAAGGGTATAGCAAAAGGTGTTGATCTTGGTGGAGTTCTTATGACACCTTGTGAAAATGTTGTCATTCAGGGTAAGCCTCTCGATATTCCAGATGAGATCACCCTGGATATTACTGGTCTTGCGATCGGTGATGAGAAAAAATGTAGTGCATTCACTATTCCAGCTAATGTTACCATGTTAAATGACGCCGATTCAGTAGCTGTCTCGGTTGTTAAACCTGGTGTTAAGGTAGTTGAGGAAGATGAAGAAGGTGAAGAAGCTGCTGCTGAGTAACATGTAGCACATTCTATGCCGCTGAGTAGTGCAGCATACTATTGCATGATTGATATAGAAGGCTCGGGAAATTCATTTTCCGGGCCTTCTGTAATTTAAGAGAACCCATGGGCAAGCAAGATAATTTGATCGTTGGGCTGGGAAACCCCGGTGCTGAGTATGAGGATACCAGGCATAATGTCGGATTTCTTATAGTAGACGCTCTCTATAACTATTTCCAGCGAAATTCCAACTTTAAAGAAAAGTGGAATGGCCTCTATGGCTCAACTACCTATGGGCATGATAAAGTTCATTTTCTTAAACCTCTGACCTATATGAACCGGAGTGGTCAGTCTGTATCGCAACCCTTCACATTCTTTAAGATAGATCCAGATAAGCTTGTTGTTGTTCATGACGATCTTGATATGCCACCAGGGAGGGTCAAGCTTACTAAGGGTGGGGGTGCTGGTGGTCATAACGGTATTAAGTCCATCGTCTCTTCTATTGGGACTAATGATTTCTATAGGTTAAAGATTGGTATAGGACGGCCTGGTCAGGGAGATGTACATAAGGATTTTCCTGTGGAAAAATATGTTTTAAGTAACTTTTCAAGTGAAGAATTGAGTATATTAGATGATCGAATCGACCACATAGTTGACGGATTTAAATATGTACTCGAAGGTGATATCGGTCGCGCCAAAGGGATTCTCAACAGTCTTAAATAGGTCACTGTTTAACTGAGCCTGTTGGTTTTCAATTCGCAATAGTTGCTTTACTGGTATGAAATGTGCAAAAAGTACGGCATTTCAATGCGGAATATGTTATACTCATTCATTAAGTACCCAAATAAAAGAATAGTTGCTTCTACTATCTTCTTAATTCAATAAAACCGGCAATGAAGATTGTATAAGCCGGTACTTTCCTAGATTGGCTAATGATTGCGCAGTGTCTTGTACTTCTTTTAATTTTTTATAAGCCTTGTGCAAGGCGCCTTGTTTAAAGGAGATTTCAGTGTTTACTGAAGGTGATATGGCTGTATACCCAGCCCATGGTGTAGGTGTTATTAAAGCCATTGAGAAAAAAACTGTGGGTGGTATCGATCAATCATTCTATATTCTAGAAATTCTAGATAATAGTATGCGTATCATGATTCCAACTGACAGTAGTAACAATGTAGGCCTGCGGGCTATCGTTGGAAAAGATGAGGTTGGCGATATCCTCGATATACTCTCAGACAGAACAGTTGAGCTCGGTACCCAGACCTGGAACAGGCGGTATCGTGATTATATGGAGAAGATTAAAACCGGCTCTGTGCACGAGGTAGCTGTTGTCCTACGCGATCTTTTTCTATTAAGTGTTGATAAAGACTTAAGTTATGGTGAGCGCAAAATGCTTGATACCGCCAAAGGTCTTTTAGTTAAAGAGCTTTCTCTTGCGCAAAACTACACTGAAGATGATGTGAGTAAAACCATCGAAGCTATTTTTTCCTAGTCTATTACGTGTATCTCTCTCTTATTGTCTTAGTCTTTACTCCGTCTTTTTATGGATTCTTTTGAACACCTTGCTGGACACCAATTTGCATATCAAGTAGATGAAAAGCATGTTGGTGTTCGGTTGGATCAATTCCTGGCACTTCAACTTCCCCAGCTTTCCAGAAGTCAAATTTCTGCTTCGATACGTGGGCGGGATATTCTCGTTAACGACGAATCAAAAAAAAACAGTTACAGATTAAAGCTCGGCGAATCAATATCGGGTCGTGTTCAAGAGGATAAACCTCTTGAAGTAACGGCTGAGAAGATCGATTTTGAGGTTCTCTACGAAGATGAGTGGCTGCTTTTTATATCAAAACCTCCGGGGCTTGTTGTTCATCCCGGATCAGGTAATCACACAGGGACCCTGGTAAACGGGCTTGTGCATTACTGTGCTACAATTGCAGGGGTTGGAGATAGCGTACGTCCGGGTATTGTTCACAGGCTCGATAAGGACACATCCGGTGTAATGGTTATCGCCAAAACAGACACTGTACATCGGGCCCTGGTCGAGTGTTTTAAAGAACATAATCTGGAAAAAGAATATCTTACTCTGGTTCAGGGCGTGCCGCGACAGTGCGATGGGCGGGTTGTTGCATCTATTGGCCGGCATCATATTAACCGTCAGAAAATGGCTGTAAAAACCATTAGTGGTAAGCATGCAGCCACTAACTGGGAGTTGCTTGAAACCTATGTCGGCGGTATTTCTCTTTTGCAGGTGAGAATTGAAACAGGCAGGACACATCAGATTCGTGTGCACATGGAATATCTCGGTTTTCCTGTATTAGGTGATGTCGTCTACGGAAAAGCAAAACATAAAGGAATCTATCCGCGGCAGATGCTGCATGCTTCCCGTCTCATCCTGCCCCACCCTGTAACAGGTCGAAAAATGGATATTAAAGCTCCCCTATGGGATGATTTTGCTGCTGTTCTCGAAGGACTTGATCCCGTTGAGGAGGGGAGTTGGTGAAGATCGCTATCACCGGTTGTTACGGTTCAGGAAAGAGCAGTGTGAGCAGACTGCTTGCAGATTATCTGGGTGCAACACTCGTCAACACTGATCTCATCTGTAAGGAATTACTCGAACCTGATGAAGATGGTTATATGGGCCTGATACGTGAATTTGGTTCTCGCTTTATAAGCCCTGGTGGTCAAATTAACAGATCTCTTTTAAGAGAGGCGACTTTTTCTGATAATACAGTCAAAGAGAAGTTGGAGGGGATACTTCATCCTCTGGTTCGTGAAAGGGTTCGTCTATTGGGCAAGGCCAGTCTTGGTAGTTCGTCAATTTTCGTGACGGAAGTACCGCTTTTATTCGAGGTAGGCTGGCAGGACGATTTTGATATCGTCGTTCTTGTTAGAGTAGATACCCAGACCAGTATTGCTCGAACAGTAAACCGTGATGGTATTGAAAAAGAAGAGGCTAAAAGAATAATAGATTTACAGCTTTCCATGGCTTGCAAAGAGCCCCTTGTTGATTATATAATTGATAATGGAAGTACATTTGTAAGTACTGCTCAACAGACTGCCTGGCTTGCGACTTCTCTAAAAAATGAAATGTGTGAAAAAAAAGATCAGTATCCTTGTGGGCCTGGTTAACTGAAAAAAATTGAGGTAAGTGACTTGTTGGCAAGATAAAACAGCACTGTTTCAGGGTGTGTTCACAGGGTTCCCGGATTTTATGGTAGAAGTTCAGAAATAAGGCACTAAAATGCTTGACAGCTTAGGTTTATAACCGTATAAGAATAACGTTGATCGTTGAAATTCTAATCCTGTCTATACAGAATTTACTAACTCTTTTCGCTCGATATTTTGCATCATTCCTGATTATTATTTGTGCCAGCGAAATCTGCTAATAGATATTCTCTATTGACGTGGTCGTCGATTCCATTCTGCATTTTTGTAAATCAAAAATACGAGTCGCTCAAACAAATCATAAAGAACAATATAATTTAGAATCACTGGCTACCAGATTACTGCGTACAAGTTACTCGCCTGTAATACCCAGTGTATACATTCAAAGAGATTATCCATATAACATTCAGCTGTAGCTGTTATGTTATTTGTTATATCTCCCATTATCCTGCCGAATATCTATCAAAGGAGAAGTAGATTAATGAACCTGGCGGAACTCAAACTGATGAAAATTGGTGAGCTGGTACAACTGGCTCGAACCCTCAAAGTCGAAGGTTATAGTTCACTAAGAAAGCAAGAGCTTATTTTTGCAATCTTGAAGGCGCAGTCTGTGAAAGACGGAAAGATGCGCGGTAGTGGTGTACTTGAGATCCTTCCCGATGGGTTTGGTTTTTTGCGAGCTCCTGATTATAACTATCTTCCCGGTCCTGATGATATATATGTGTCCCCCTCTCAGATACGTCGCCTTAATCTCAGAACTGGCGATACTGTAGAAGGCTTGGTTCGTGCGCCAAAAGAGGGTGAAAGATATTTTGCACTTTTGAAAGTTGACAGTGTTAACTTCGATCCGCCTGATGCAGCAAAGCAAAAAACACTGTTTGGTAATCTGACACCTCTTCATCCTAACGAAACATTCAGCCTTGAGTGGCAACCGGATAACATGTCCATGCGTATCATGGATCTTTTTGCTCCCATAGGAAAAGGCCAACGTGGTCTCATTGTGGCACCTCCCCGTACCGGTAAGACCGTATTGATGCAGAAGATTGCTAACTCTATCGTTCGTAATCATAAGGAAGTGTATCTTATTGTACTGCTGATCGATGAGCGACCGGAAGAGGTTACTGAAATGTCTCGTAGTGTGAAGACGGCAGAGGTTGTAAGTTCAACTTTTGACGAACCTCCACAGCGACATATTCAAGTTGCTGAAATGGTCATTGAGAAGGCCAAGAGACTCGTTGAGCACAAAAAGGATGTTGTTATTCTTCTCGATAGTATTACCCGTCTTGCAAGAGCATACAATACTGTGACTCCAGCCAGTGGTAAGATCCTCTCCGGTGGTGTTGAGGCAAACGCTCTGCACAGGCCAAAGAGATTTTTCGGTGCTGCAAGAAATATTGAAGAAGGAGGAAGCCTTACGATCCTTGCGACTGCTCTTGTTGAAACCGGTAGTAAGATGGATGAGGTTATCTTCGAAGAGTTTAAAGGTACCGGTAATATGGAGTTGGTACTTGATAGAAAGATGTCAGAGAAAAGAATCTTCCCAGCTATTGACCTCAAACGCAGTGGAACGAGAAAAGAAGATCTGCTCATTAAACCAAAGGCTCTCAATCGTATCTGGATTTTAAGAAAACTGCTGAGTTCTATGAACCCTGCAGATTGTATGGACTTCTTAGTTGATAAATTGAAACACCAGAAGAGCAATGAAGACTTTCTTGACTCGATGAATGGCTAAATTAAAAATAAGAGTTGATGGCATTATTATTTTTAGTTGAAAATAATTTTGTTTTAGTTATTATAACGCTCTTGTGTTTTATTAATATATAGATAGTTCTATTAAATATAGCATGACATGAATCATGCGTTGGAGGAATAGTTATTATGAAAGAAGGAATACACCCAGAATACCATAAGTTTAATGCAACATGTGCTTGTGGCGCTGAAGTTGAACTCGGTTCAGTTATGAGCGAAATGAAAGTTGAAATTTGTTCTTCATGTCATCCATTTTTCACCGGTAAGCAAAAACTTATTGATACCGCCGGTAGAATTGAGAAGTTCAAGCAACGTTATGCAAAGCACTACGCACAAAAAGACGAGAAAAAAGACTGATACCCTCTTTTTGTACAGTAGGTTGAGTCTGCCTACTCGCTTTAGCGATAATGTCCACAACGATGCTTGTCATGGTTGTGGACTTTTTCTTTATTTAGCCTCCGGTAACCACTATGTTTGAGAAGTTTGCAGATCTCGAAGACAAAATTTCTGATCTAGAAGGACGCCTGTCCGACCCCGCACTGGTGAGTAACCAGAAGGAGTATCAGAAGGTTGTATGTGAACATGCGCATCTGACTAAACTCAATGATAAATTCGGAGAATTAGAAAAAGTTAAGAATGATATAGAAGAAAATAAAGCTATTCTTCTCGATGACAATGAAGATCCGGACCTGAAAGAACTCGCTAAAGCTGAGCTTGAAGAGCTAAGTGAGTTGGAGAAAAAACTGGATCAGGATCTAAAAATTATTCTTCTGCCAAAAGATCCCAACGATGATAAAAACACATTCCTGGAGATTCGTGCTGGTACCGGTGGCGATGAGGCTGCTCTTTTTGCCGGAGACTTATTTCGAATGTATACTCGTTTTGCTGAAAGTCAGGGATGGAAGGTCGAGGTGATGAGTTCCAGTCCCATAGGCGTAGGCGGTTTTAAAGAGATTATTGGTCTTATCAGCGGTACGCAGGTGTTTTCTAAACTCAAGTATGAAAGCGGGGCTCACAGGGTTCAGCGTGTTCCAGAAACCGAGACCCAGGGTCGTATACACACCTCTGCTGTAACCGTTGCTATTCTACCTGAGGCGGATGAGGTTGAGCTTAATATCAATATGAGTGAATTGAAATTCGATGTGTTTCGCTCATCTGGCCCGGGTGGCCAGTCTGTAAATACTACAGATTCAGCTGTTCGTATCACACATCTCCCAACCGGCCTGGTTGTAACCTGTCAGGACGAGAAGTCACAGCATAAGAATAAGGCCAAGGCCCTTACTGTACTACGTGCACGTCTACTTGATCAGGTGGAACAGGCTCACCATGACAAGATAAGTAAGGAGCGGAAAAGCCAGGTGGGAACTGGGGATAGAAGTGAGAGGATAAGAACCTATAACTTTCCGCAGGGAAGAATGACCGATCATAGGATTAATCTCACTCTATATAAACTCGACGCAATTATGAGTGGTAAACTTGAAGAAGTTATTTTTCCTCTTATCAGTCACGATCAGGCTGAAAAGCTCAAGGACCTGCAATAGATAGCGTTTGCCGTTGAAATCTTCTCTTACATGATCCATGGGGTCGGATAGTATGCGAGTAAATGATCTCCTGCGTCAAGGAACCGAATCTCTCGACATTGCAGGAGTTGAAGAGTCTGAACTTGATGCCAGACTGCTTCTCGAATTTGTCCTTGGTAAGAACAGAACTGAGCTTTTTCTTGCTGCTCGCGATATTCCTACCGAAAATGAAATATCTCATTATCACCAACTGATAGGTCGTAGATCTAAGAGAGAACCTGTTGCCTATATAATAGGGGAGCAGGAATTCTGGTCTTTCACCTTCACCGTTACCCCCGATGTCCTTATCCCAAGACCTGAAACAGAGTTTTTACTCGAACAAGTACTCTTAAAAACTAAAAAAGAAAATTATCTCAGGGGCAAGATAGCCGATCTGTGTTGTGGGAGTGGTGTGATAGCGACCGTTCTTGCCCATGAAACTGGTCAAAAAGTCTATGGGATAGATGTATCATATAAGGCACTACAGGTGAGTCTGGTAAATCTGGCTCGTCACCATCTCATGGATAAAGTTCATCTTGTGCAAGGTGACCTACTTTCTGCCTTTTCCACACATTCCGATTTTTCCCTTATTGTATCCAATCCGCCCTATGTGAGTCACCTTGATGTGAATGGTAATTTAGAGCCGGAAGTTGCTGAGTTTGAGCCACATCTTGCTTTAGACGGTGGAAAAAGGGGGATGGAGCTTATTTACATAATTCGACAACAGCTCGAAAATGTACTTTTGCCTGGTGGACAATTTTTTATGGAGTTTGGTGCCGATCAGGCGGGTGAGATTCAGACACTGTTTGAGACGAATGTAGAAGTTTTCAGCGGCTTTTCAAAAGTTGAAATATTAAAAGATTATGCGGGGCGTGACCGCGTTCTTCACGCTATAAAAACTGAAATATAGAAGGGGAGTAGGGGTATGGAAAAGCTGGTAATAGAAGGTGGAATTCCTCTCAAGGGAGAGGTGAGAATTAGTGGAGCCAAAAATGCGGCCCTTCCACTTATGGCGGCGACCCTGCTCGCTCCCGGAAAACACTGTCTGAGGAATGTACCTGACCTCCGGGATACCAGGACCTTTATCAGACTGCTTGAACATCTAGGGGTGAAAAGTGAGCGTGCAGGGGATGTTCTGTACCTTGATACCACAACACTCACAAGTGCGGAAGCTCCATACGAGCTTGTTAAAACCATGCGGGCATCTGTTCTTGTTCTAGGACCTCTGGTTGCACGGCTTGGTGGTGCTAAGGTTTCGCTTCCCGGAGGTTGTGCCATTGGGGCTCGACCCATTGATTTTCATATTATGGGGCTTGAGCGACTTGGGGCCCATTGTGATCTTGAAGGCGGCTATGTTGATGCAAGAAGTGAAGGATCACTCAAAGGTGAAGTCATTTACTTTGATATTCCATCTGTTACCGGGACTGAAAATCTTCTGATGGCTGCAACCTTAGCAGATGGTACGACTGTTCTAAAAAATGCAGCGAAGGAGCCTGAGATTGGAAATCTTGTGGATATGTTGGTCGGGATGGGAGCACGTATTGAGGGGCGGGGAACTGATAATCTCATTATCCATGGTGTAAGGGAGTTGGCTCCTGCTGATTGTGCTGTTATTCCAGATCGAATTGAAGCAGGAACATATCTTATAGCGATTGTTGCATCGGGTGGTACTGGGACGGTAACTCATTGCAGACCGGAACATTTGCCATCTCTGCTTGAAAAACTTCGTATTGCTGGCGTTGTGGTAAGCGAAACAGAAGATACCATAACTGTGTCCTGGAAGGATGGTGTCAGCAGTGATAAGCAGCTCAATGGTGTGGATATTAAAACTATGCCATATCCTGGTTATCCAACAGATCTGCAGGCTCAGTTTATGGCGCTGATGACACAGTGTAGCGGAAGTTGTGTAGTCAATGAGACTATATTTGAAAATCGATTCATGCACGTGGCCGAACTCCATAGAATGGGAGCTCACATTCGTATTGACGGTAATTCTGCGAGGGTTGAAGGGCGTGGAATGGGAGGGTTAAAAGGAGCTCCTGTTATGGCAACGGATCTACGAGCAAGTTCTTCGCTGGTTATTGCTGGATTATCTGCCAGTGGACGCACGGATATCTCACGGATATACCATCTGGAACGTGGCTATGAAAATCTAGTGGACAAACTCACAAAACTTGGTGCCAGGGTCTGGAAAGAAGATGAATAATAGGATAGACTTTGATTGAGTAGGATTCTCTTTGTGATAGTACTAACAACGTGTTCTGGGATTCACGTTTTGAGGCCTTATTAACTCATTTCACGTCTTCGCTTATTGGTGCCAGGGAGATACATGTTAGAAAAAGTTCTGAGTTTTCTAAAAACACATCAAGAAAGGGCAACTATTATTGGTCTTGGCCTGGGCCTCTTTGTTTTTGTAGGTTTGGGGCTTTACCTGCAGAAAAGTAATAACCAGCACAAGGAAGCACCGCCCAAAAAAGACCCAATCAAGGTGGAATTACGGGTTAAAGATCAGAGCGCTGCTTCCGGTCAGCAGGGAGATTCCAAAAAAACTAATTCATTTTACTTACGTCCATCTCCTACTGAATTACTTGAACAACTGGCAAGCATGGAAAATCTCCAGGAGAGCGTTGCCCAGGAAAAACTACAGTATTTGAGGGTCTTATGGCCTGTATACTTTTTTAGTCTTGAATCCCTTGAGGGTGGTGGTGAAACCATTGTTCTCGATATTTCAGAGGACGGTTTTGGAATCGTCGTTCAGGGCAGCATACAGCGTGAGGACTACCCTCAGTTGGCTGAGATGATGGCAGGTAATAAAATATGGGTTGCAGGTGAGATTGCGGCCGTAGACCCTTCTGGAACAGGTACTGTATATCTTAATATTGAGCTTCTTGATTTTTCGGAAGATGGTCCTCCCTCAGCTCAGGTAGAAAAGCCTGTAGAAGAATAAAGAATTCTAGTAATCCTGACGTGGGATTGGCAGTAGAATAGTAAAGATGGCTCCTGAATTTTCGGAGTTAGTAACGGTAATCTTACCATGGTGTTCTTCTATTGTCTGTTGTACAATGGCGAGTCCCAAGCCTGTTCCCTCAGCCCTTGTTGTGTAAAAGGGCTCAAATATTATATCCATCTGCTCTTCCTTTATTCCGGTACCATTATCAGCGATTGTGATTTTGATAACGTCATTACCATTTTCAGCATCTTGCGCATCTATCTCTACAGCTGTAACTGAAATGTGTTCATCACTTTCCGGACAGAATGCCAGACCATTTTGAATAAGGTGAATGAATACGGTAAACATCTGTTTTCGATCGGCCCAGATAGCAATAGTATCGCTTAGATTGAGAGAAATATCTATGGAGCTTGACCAGGTTGGAGCAGCTTCAAGAACCTCTATGGCTTCCTCAAAACAAGCCTTTAGGGAAAACCAATTACAATTTGCATGCTCTGGTCTGGAAAATCGCAGAAAATCAGCAATGGTATCAATGAGTCTGTCTGATTCCCTAATGATTATGTTGGCAAGTTCGTAGTTGGTATAGTTATTGTTTCCATTGCTGGAAAATTCTGCAGATAATACCTGCGCGGAACCTGATATGGCCGTGAGTGGGTTCCTGAAATCGTGGGCGATGGATGCACTCATCATACCGATCGCAGCTAATTTTTCAGTTTGCCTCACCTGCCGTTCTAATTTTTCAATTTCACTGATATCTTGAAGGGTTATGATTTTATCATTCGTCACTGTCTGTGAATTTGTGTCCTGTACAATATCCATGAAAGCATATCCTATTCGAACAGTGAGACCATTATGCTTTGTAAAATCAGTGGTAAGGCGTTGGTTCTCAAAAGAGAGGTTGAGACAGGATAGTTCCTGGTCCAGTTTACTCCCCATGAGTTGAGTAGGAGATAGACCTGTAATATGTTGCACTGCGTTATTGGCCGAAGTGATAATCCCTTTAGAGTCAATAGTAATAATACCGGTAGTGATATTCTCAAAGATACGCTTGTAAAGAATTGCCAGTCGGTCATATTTTTCTATGGAAGCTGTAAGTGCAGTCTCAGTCTTTTGAAGGCGAATGCCAAAAAATGTGCTAATGAGAGCCGCCAGAAAAAACGAAAGGCCGTTTATGGCAAAATGATTCAGACTGATAATGGGATTAAAATCGAGCATCCCTCTAAAATAGGAGGGATATAGACCATTGCTTTCAAGAAAGAGCAGGCAACCATAGAGCAGGGTTGCAGAACTTGCTGCAAGGATACCGCCCCGTTTAGGAAGAATGAGGCCTCCTGCCACAATAGGGAAGAAAAACACTGATGTGAAGGTGGAATTGGATGATCCTGAGAAGAAGATCAGGATCGCTACAAAACATGTGTCAAGAAAGCATTGGCCAAAGCCGAATGCACGGAGATTACCTTGAAATACCAGAAGAAAAAAAGCTGAAAACAGGGAGGCTGTATAAATGGCAAAGACTAAAAAAAGTAACAGGGCTGGTGGTACAAATATGAACTGAAATTGTGAGCCGTGGAAAATAAAGCTCATCAACAGTAGTAACGTATATAGAATAATGCGTAACATCAGCAATGAGAGCAGCTGATTGCGCAGCACATGTTCTGTGGTAGTGGTGGCCCTTGCCCGGCGGATTAGTTTTCTAAGAAACATGTATTAGGTAATATTATATTTTTTGACCTTGTACCTAAAGGAGCGAAAACTGATTTTAAGGAGGTCCGCTGCCTTCATTTTTGAACCATTGGTTTTTTCAAGGGCATGGGAAATAAGGCGTTTTTCAAGATTCTCAATTACTTTTTCGATTCCAAGATCGTAGAGCTCCTCCTCACTGGAAGCGGCATGAAGCAAGGGATTAGTTACCTCGGCTCCTGTATCTGTTGATTTGGACCTGGTAGAGCCTCCAAAGGTGAGACTTTCGGGTAGGATTATATTGGAGCTCTCAAGAGCAACACCCCTCTCTATAATGTTTTCAAGTTCTCTGACATTGCCGGGGAAATCGTAGTTCATTAAGACCTGTAAAGCATAGGATGAGATTTCCTGCACCTCTTTCCCGAGAAGTTTTGAATATTTCTGGAGGAAAAATTCAACAAGAAGGGGGACATCACCTTTTCTTTCTCGAAGAGGTGGTACACGTAGGGGGACAACTGCAAGCCGGTAAAAGAGATCTTCCCGAAACCTTCCCTCATTTATTTCATCTTCAAGGATTTTATTGGTGGCCGCTATGATGCGCACATTAATATTTTGTACCTTGTTACCACCTACAGGCTTAATTTCACGTTCCTGCAGAACCCTGAGGAGTTTAGTTTGGATGATTGGCGTAAGCTCACCAATCTCGTCGAGAAAGGCCGTGCCCTTGTCTGCTTCATTAAAGAGACCAGCTTTATCACCAATTGCTCCGGTAAAGGACCCTTTGACGTGGCCAAAAAGCTCACTCTCCATTAAGTCTTCAGGAATGGCACTACAGGTTATGGGAACAAAATTCTCTGATGCGACGTTACTGTGATTATGAATTGCCTGGGCAACGAGCTCTTTTCCGGTTCCGGACTCTCCATAGATAAGTACATTGGCAGGTGTTGGCGCGACCCTACGAATCATGTCAAATATTTTAAGCATTTCCCGGCTTTGACCAATTATTTCGGGAAATGAGTCGCCAAGCTGCTGGGCCTGGGCATTGGAGGTAGTACGACTAGTGGCAGATCTGATAACAGAGATGATTTCTTCCACGTTAAACGGTTTACTTATATAATCAAAAGCACCATTTTTCATGGCCATTACCGCGTCATCAGGAGAGGCAAAGGCCGTAATCATAATAACGGGCAGTTCTGGTGTTTTTTCTTTTATTATTTCAAGAAGTTCGATCCCTGTAAGCTCAGGCATGCGGATATCGCTGACAACCAGATCAACAACCTTCGTCTCAAGAATTTCAAGAGCTTTTGCCCCTCTGTTTGCTGTGAGGACCTTATGGCCTTCTTTTTCGAGAAGAATCTTGAGGAAATCTCTCATCCCCCGTTCGTCGTCAACGATGAGTACTAATGCCATACGAACCTTCGCTTGTGGTTGGATATCTGATTCATTGTACCTTAGTAATGCATTCAATCTGTTGGGATGTTACGAATGTATACCGCTTAGGTACGGATCTTTACTTATTTCCTAGAGATCAGGACGAACTATTACTTACTGATAAGTTCAAGTGAGAAACGTACACCTGTTTCTAGATAATATCTTATAGTACACAAGCTATCAAGCAATGGATAGTAAACTCAGGAAAACAGTACTGATTCATGAGTATTTTCAGGCAGTGAAGGATGCAGAAAAAAGAGCTCTAACACGATTAGACCTTACTGCGTTAGTTCTGAAAGAATTTTTTTTGCAGTAGCTGTATGTAGTTGATGTTCAGAGAGTATGACAGGGGAGACAGTTGGTTGCTGCTTGAGAGCTGTCATAAGTGCATAGAGTTTCATTGCATCGGCAACGATTAGTGTCTCAATAGGACTACTGGCTGCTAAGGTATCAGGAGTAAGAGTTTCGTATATTATCTCCACGAGAGGTTCGCTGGCACCAGCTTCATTTAAAATCCCATCAGCCGCAGGTTTTTCAACCCCATGCAGGTAGGACGCACAGAGAACCACAGCAAGGTTACCACCTTCCTGTTTACATATGTTCTCTCCGAGTTGGGCAAGTTCTGTTGCCTCACGGATACGTTTAAAATCGGTTTTCAGGTGTCTCTTAAGTAGTACAGCCACCTTGTCTTTCAGTAGGTCTTCACGACTACCTAAAAAGTTTTCGGGAAGAGTGCCAAGACACTGTTCTGCAAATTGGCAGTAGGAGGCGCATCCAAAATCGAGCTTGGGGTTAACAAAGCGATGTCCGCATGTATGACATTTTCTTGAGGTGTCATCCTTATAAAATTCTACAACTCCATCACACTCAGGACAATTGACATCAAAAATTGCGTCATCTTTCCAGTATTTCATATCCTGGCCCGGGCATTTCATAGTAGTTCTCCTTGGAGTAATAGGTATACATACATATTGGGGATGAAGTCCCATAAACAATAACCTATGTACAACTATACAGGAGTAAAGGCTGGCTTGGTTTGATATAAGTCAAATTGACAGAAGTTATGGAGAACCACCTGCACAGGCGCTGATATCTCAGGGTATCGCTGCAGGTGGTAGGAACTGACCCGGTAATGGGGAGCGGAGGTGCTATTATGGTAGGTACTCATCAATGATTTGCCCCAAGGCTTGAACGGATGAAGAATCATCTGGGAGTTCAAGTAGTGACTTACACTCCATATCGAAGGTAAGTAGCTGAGGGTCATCAGGAATTACACCGGCTATTGGTAAACCAATTTCAGCAACTTCCTTTAAGAATGGTTCGCTTAAATCTTTCGGGCCACGGGTGACGATAATGGCGAGATTTTTGACTTTGAGTTTTAAACGATCCAGCATTGAGTTGATGCGCCGGACCGCACGTAATCCACGCAGAGAATAGTCTGTTACCAAAAATAGCATATCAACTTCACCGCTGGTGCGTCGGCTGAGATGTTCCATTCCAGCTTCATTATCGACCACCATGTACTTATATTGGGTGCTGAGTTTATCGGTGAAATTGTTTAAGATATTATTGACCATGCAGTAACATCCCTGGCCTTCCTGGCGCCCCATGACGATGAGATCAAAGGCCGGCTTTTCGATAATGGCCTGTTCTACCAGAAGTTCAAGATAATTGATTTTGTCCATACCCGAAGGAATGGATTGGGGATCTTTCATATAGGTCTCTCGGATGTCTCCTATGGTACTCGGCACATCAAGGCCCAGGGTTTCTCCAAGATTACTGTTCGGGTCGGCATCAACAGCCAGTACCGGCCCTTTATCTTTATTTGCCAGATGACGAAGGACAAGTGATGCAACTGTGGTTTTACCTACTCCACCTTTTCCTGCAAACGCAATAACTTTGCTCATACAAATCTCCGTATTTAATGTGCACTGAAACAAAATAATAAAGAAAAATACAAGGAGTTAACTATCCTCCCTTTCTAGAATTACGATAGCAGAATAGTAAACATTGTGGGGGAAAATAAAAGAAAAAACCACCCAGATTGTGATTAATCAGGGTGGTTGGGGCAATCAGTTGGAAAAGGACTATGCAGAAACCGCTTTTTTCTTTCTTTTCTTCTTTTCTTCAACAGGTGGTCCTAAGAGGGAAACCAGTTCTTCAACATGTGGAGAAGCAATGGTCTGATTTGTTTCTATTCCGAGTTGTTCAGGGTCTATACCAAGGCAAAGACCAAGAAGTTGCGGGTAGAGAAGGACCGGAAGTGTGGTGTGCTGGCTCTGCCTTTTGGCAATCTCTTTTTGTGCTGTGTCAAATTGCAGATAACAGTAGGAACATATGGGAACGATATAGTTTGCACCGGCGGTAAGCGCTCCACTGATTTTTTCTTGTAAGAGTTTGGTCGATAGCTCATTATTGATTCCCGCAAGTGCCGCCCCGCAACACTCAAGTTTACCTTGCCAGTCCAGGCTGCTTACTCCGATGACCTGAAGGAGCTCATCGGTGATACGCGGGACAAAAGAATCGTCAAAAAGAGTAATTTCCCGTGGCCGCAGAATATGGCATCCTTGAATAACTGCTATGTTGAGCTCAGTGAACTTTTTAGTGAGCTGGGCCTTAATCTTATCAAGGCCAATATCCTGATGTAGTATGGTAAGGAAATGCTTTATCTGGGCCTTGCCGGTATATTCTAAGCCTTCCTTGGCAAGTATCTTGTTAAGATCAGCTCTTAATGCAGTATTTACTGCGAGCATGTTCTTGGTTTTTTGCAAACTTGCAAAACAACAATTACAGATAACAAAAATATCCTGGCCACGGCTTTCAGCAATGGCCATATTTCTCATGGACGGGAGGATATAGGCTGTTTCGTCAACATTACGAACGGGGTACCCGCAGCAGTTGAACTCATCTATTTTTTCCAGACTGATTCCAAATTTTTCTACTACTGCAATCATGGCCTGACTATACTGCTGGATGCGTATGGGGATGTTGCAACCTTCAAAAAAAGCATATTTCATGAGTTCGCTCCTGCTTTGATTGATTGAACAGCCTTGTTCTTGAGACCGTAGAAGATATCACATAATTCAACTTGATTTGGACAATGCTCCTGACAGAGATAACAGGTGGAGCAGTTCCAGATCATTTGTGAGCTGAGCGCCAGATCAAGATCACCAATACCTAAACTGTACATAATCTGGTGGGGCAGGAGTCCAAGTTCCTTGGATGGCTCATCATAGCTGCGTACCACAGGACAAATATTAGTACAGCGCTGGCATGAGTAACAACTGGTAAAGGAACTGTTGTCTTTGAAAAAACTTGTTCCCAGGGTGAGCGGACTGTTTTTTTCAGAAAGAGGAGTGAAAGTTGCCTTAAAGAGTTCTGTAACTTTTTTTAGAGCAGCCAGGTGGTCGTCCACAAAATTTTGAGCAAGTGCCAGTGGGAATGAAAAATGGCTCAGGAGCGTCGGTTCTGGCGCCCCGTCTTTAAGGAGGGTGTAGCGAGCGTTGACGAACAATTCTTTTAAATTAATTCCGGAAGGGCAGATGGTTGTGCATCTATCGCAGCTTGTACAGACGTAGAGTCCTTCCTGAACTTCTTTAATGACGTCCGGGTCTGTTATCTGGTTGGTTGCAATCTTTTTGAGGAACTGAACCTTTTCAGAAGGCAGGATAAAATCATTGTCAAATGATTCATAAAACATGCTCGATGAACATTCTACTGAGCATGATCCGCAGTGTGTACAGGCAGATAAGCCGATCATCTGGCTGTTTAGGGAGGTGGCAAGTCCTGAATAACTATCTTCGCTTACATTTTTCACAACTAGGCTCATGGGAGCGGAAAACATATGAAACATTTTACTAAATGGAATCCAGCAAAGAAAACCCAGACAGGCACCGATATGTAACATGTAGAAAAAGTTGACCTGAAAAGCACCACCACCTGCGCCCAAAACAGGGCCGATGATTGTTGCTACGGAGTAACTGACAAAACCATTTTTGTTCGAAGCGTGACAGTCAATACAGCTGTCAGCATTTACCTCAATTCCAGCTTCAACCATTGCAGCAGAAGGGGCCGATTCAAAGTGAGGGGAGATAAGACCGTTTTTAGAAATCCAGAAAGCCTCCAGAGCCAATTCCTCTTCTTCGTCTAGAGAGGCATATTCTTCAACCATGTTCTGGTAGGTATTGTAAGAGGACATTTTGCTGGCCTCAAGAAATACACCTGACAGTATTATGAGACTTATAAATATAATGGCATCCCAATCTGAAGACGCCGATTTCAGGCGTTGGGTTTTTAAGGTTATTCGTCGATATATAGCAAGACCAAGTCCTACTAGGACCATGAGGCCAAATACATTTCGTAAAAAGAGAAAAGGATTGAGGGTTGGTTGAAAGTCAGCAAAAAGAGATTCGCTTACTGTTGCACTGAGTGCGTGAAACAAAAAAAGTAGAATAAAGCCAGAGAAGATTAATGTGTGGGCTGCCCAACGTAATTTACTCTTATCGAAGATCCGTTTTTGGAAAATGATATCAACGAAAAAAGCCTGGACAACAGAAATAATTTTAGTGCTGAACAGTGTGGTGAAAACTGCTTTTATACCACTGATAACCCGTGAACTGGGGGAAGGGGAGGAAAGAGGTGATAGGCCTCGGGAGAACCATTGAGAAAATTGTAAAGCTAACCCAAGGAGACAAACAATAACAGAGAAGGATAATAGGATGTTAAAATTCATGATTGTTTTTTTACACCTTCAGTTTTGTTCCAGAGTTTGGAATATTAATCTGGTTATCAGATCTGAGATTGCTCTTTTACGGGCAGAGCTGGTTCTCTGATTGATCTTCCTCCTAATATGATCTGTACATGAAACGAAGATTATGCAACTACATGAAAGACTGATATTATCAGGAAATATACCGTTTTTTATAAGACACGTCGAGTTTTGATTTAAAATATATAAAAAATATTGATCTATACCATCTTAAAAAAGAACAAAAAACAGGCTGTAGCATAATTTCAGCCTATGGACATAAATTGAAACTGGTCGGTGACCTCTTCCTCAGGGAGTTCAAGGAGTATCACAGTGCCGGTGTTATCGGTCTTTTCAATACTGATTTTACCATGATTCTCTTCTAAGATACCATAGGCCATGCTCAGACCAAGTCCTGTTCCTTTACCGACCTCCTTAGTTGTGAAAAATGGGTCAAAGACCTTGGTGAGGTTTTCCTCCGCAATTCCTGTTCCAGTATCTGAAACCTCAATATAGGCCTTACACAGGTCACGATTTCGATATGTTCTTAAGGTAAGTACTCCTCTGCCATCCATCGCATCAATGGCATTTATCACAAGGTTAATGAGCACCTGACACAGCTGGTTTTTATCAGCATTAATAAGAATCTGCTGATCTTCGAGATCTTTTATGACTTCCACATTCATAAAGAGTTTCTGGTCACGTATCAGTCGTAAACTCTCACTGATAAGAGTATTCAGATAAAAAATGTCTCTGCTTGGACGAGTTTGCCTACTATATGCCAGCAGGTTTTTAACGATTTCCTTGCATCTTTCAGCATCTTCTAGAATGTAATTGAGGTTATTGGCAAGGGGATGCTCCTCTTCGAGTTTTTCCTTCATCAGGTTGCCGTACAGGAGGATACTCGTGAGAGGATTATTAATTTCATGGGCGACTCCGGCAGAAAGACGGCCAAGGGACGCAAGTTTTTCCGATTGATAGAGTTGGTTCTCAGCTTCTTCCAGTTTCTTTTGTACCGCCTGTTTTTCTCTTAAATCGTTGAAGATGGCAGCTGTTGCGGCCTCACGTTCACCCTCATAAATAATTGCTGCGGTCATCTCTACAGGAATCTCTTCAGCTTCTTTTGTGACAATATTAACCTGGGTGATTGGCAGTTTGCCACGATCACCGATAGTTTCATCACGGAGCTGTCGCATGATATCTTTAGCTACACCTGGGGGGTAAAAATCAGCGATGTTTACCTGATTTGCATCTATCACCGAATAACCAAAGAGCTTTTCAGCAGCCTTGTTCATAAGTATAATTTCACCCTTCCGATCCGCTGCCATGATTCCGCTGACCGATGATTGAACCACCTTGTCGATCAACTGCTGCATGTCGCTGTACTGCTTTTCTAACTTTTTTACAGCGGTGATATCACGGAGACTTTCCATGATATATTTTACTTCCTTATTTTCATCAAAAATCGGGGAAAAGAGTCGTTCCTCCCAGAGCTCATTACCTTCTTTATCTTTGCTTTGTTGAATGACGGATTGTGATTTCTTAAAATGAAGAACACGGTTGAGAGGACAACTCTTGCCATGGCAGACCAGGTGGTTCATACTACTGCTTGCGTTGAAAATATCCTTACATCGCTTACCAAGAATTTCAGCTTCTGTGGTTTCGTTGCGCTCGTGGAATTTTAGATTGGCCGCAATAATGGTTCTGTCAGGCTTTAATACCAGTGTTGGAAACGAAAGGGAGTCAAATACCCTCAATCGCCAGTCCGCTTCTGTTGTGGAGAAGTAATTATATGGGTTCATATGGGTTATAAATCAGTACCTGCTGAATCGATGATTTTTTTGAGATCGTTCTTTAAAAATGGGTATGTAAAAGTATTGGATGCGTAATTTTACAGAGAAGATGGTATTTGAAAAGTATTTTGCAGAATTTCAGTACTCTGTATACCAAGGCCCTCATCGACTACAATATACATACTATTACCGGCGCATCCCGTTACGACAGGTTCAATTCCCTTTTTGTATAAGGGTTCAAGGGTACGTGCAAGAATACCAAATCTCTCCTGGAAATGAGGACCATGAAGATATATCATTTCTACATTTTTGTATGAAAGAGTAAATGATGTTTGCTGGAGCTCCCTTTTTTCTTCAAGGCTTGTTTGAAATGAACAGAGTTGCTCTTGATCCAAAATAACTGATAATATACTACCATTACTCTTGCAGGGGACTGATGCAAGCAGTTCAAATGCAATGGGAGACGTTTCTGTATGGGTGAGCAAATTATGCCAGGGAAAGGTCTTAGTTTGACTAAACTCTATACCCATAAGCGTTAGATCGTGTTTTAAAATAATGCCATATACCTTAACCTGCTTCTCCCAATATATTGCAATAGATTCCATTTGAATACCTCAGGGTGCTATTGGAGTACGGGGCTGATGCAGCTTAAATTCCTGATGAAACGGAGAGTGATTTTCAGGCAGGGAAAAAATGTCGGTGAATTCGGAGGCTATTGTCTGCAGTGCATCACTTTCTGTGTTGAAGACGTATGCGGAAATAGAAGTGCATGACGAATAGACTGGTAACTGTAAGCTCTCGAGCAGGCTCATGATAATAGCGACAAAGGTTAGATCCTTTTTATGGGGGAAGATTGTAACGGATGTTACCTGTTGCTGCGTTGTAATATCAAGTGGGATATCAGGTGAGCTTTCTATTATTTTTGTAATTAAAGGGGCATCCTTTTTTGAAACGCAAAAGCAGGTCTTAGTTGAATCTCCAAAGCTTGTATGGGCTAAAAAAGGAATATTGATCTGCTTGTTGTGAATATGCTGCAGAAAATTTTTGATCGTCGCCTGGGTGTCGCCTAGACAAGAAACGGCGTAGTGGATCCGTTCTTCGCTGAACTTTATTCCACCTATGGGGATCTTTTCTTTAAAAGTCAATGAAACGTCCCATCTGAAAAAGCAGTGCTCCCTGAGTACCTTACTCCAGAAAAGCTGTCATAAAAAACAAGAAAACTGGAGAACCTTTTAACATTGCGAACTTAAAAGTATTTTCAAGGTACTTATCCCGTTTATCGGGACTAGAATACAAAGAGCACTGCCTTATATTAAAGATTATCTTTTACAATTTCAACGAGCTTATCCAGATCAATTGGTTTTGGAACAAAGTCGTCTGCAAGGGTAGTTTTACCGCCCATATGCGTGTAGTTTGTTGATTTAATGGCTTCTGTTACCGCCGTGAGTAGAACGACTACTATGTTCTTGTACTCAGCTGAATTTTTCAATTCATCACAGAGGGTGTAGCCATCTTTACGGGGCATCATAACATCAAGCACGATAAGATCGGGCTGTTCCTCTTTAATCCGGTCCATCGCTTCGATGCCGTCATAAGCCTTGGTGACACGGAATTTTTCACTTTCCAGCTTCATGGAAACCATTTCCACGAGATCTGTATCATCATCAACCACGAGAATCAGTTTATTGTCGCTCATACTTTGATCTCCCTCAATCAATAGGTTTATACTTGAGGACGGGGTAGAAGGCCCGCTCTTTCACAGATTTCTTCGACCTTTTCTTCCCATTCAATAGCCATAATATGAAAACCGGCTACTCCCTCAACTTTTTTGAGCCGTTCAATTGTCTCGACACAGATTGCCACACCTTCGTCTGCCTGCTTTTCCTTAGGTACAGAGGCCATACGGTCAACAATTTCCTGGGGAACATCCATTCCAGGAACTCTTTTTGACATATACTTAGCAGCTCCAAGTGATTTACAAGGCGTTACACCCGCGAGAATATAACACTTCTTATGCAGTCCAAGCTCCCGTACTCCCTCCATCCATTTCTCAAATTTTTCAACATTGAAAATACATTGAGTCTGGATAAAGTCGGCACCGGCGGCAATCTTTTTAGCAAGACGCATGACTCGCAGTTCAAATGGATCTGCAAATGGATTTGCAGCAGCACCGATGAACATTTTTGGAGCACCCTTTAAATCAGCACCACCCTGAAAAATCTCTTTGTCACGCATGTCTTTGACCATCTGAATCATCTGGATGGAGTCAATATCGTGGACATTTGCAGCCTGTGGGTGATCACCAAATTTGGTATGATCACCTGAAAGACAGAGCATGGTATCAATTCCAAGGGAATAGGCACCAATGATGTCAGCCTGCATGGCAAGTCTGTTACGGTCTCTGCATGTTACCTGAAACAGAGGATTAAGTCCCTGTTGTTTTACTATAACAGATGCGGCAAGACTTGACATTCTTACCATTGCGGTTTGGTTATCAGTGACGTTGACAGCATCAACGATTCCATCAAGATATTTTGACTTTTCAATCACCTCATCCGGCTTACATCCCCGTGGGGGACCACACTCAGAGGTAACTGCCAGATGTCCTGCTGCCAAAACTTTTTCTAAATTGCTTTCAGTTTTCATTCTGCCAAATCCTCTCTGATAATCTTTCTAGGTCCACTTCCCCCACCAGTTCTCCAATCCTTTGCCGGCATGATATCTAAATATCTCTCAGTGAGACCAAGGGCCTTGAGCCGATCCCAGATGAGTTGCCATGCACAGTCGACATCTTCACTGATTTCACATTTTCCAGTGGTAGATCCACCACATGGGCCATTCATTAACTGTTTTGCACATCTGGAAATTGGACAAATTCCACCAGTGATACCAAGAAGGCAATCGCCGCAGCCTTGACAACGCTCAGCCCAGACGCCCTGACGCTCGGAAGCTCCCATAAATTTGGTATTAACCGCAGGAAATACGGGGGTATCTTTGTAGCGCATGGCAAGCTGCTGCACGCCACAGCCACAGGCCATAGAAAGAACAGCATCGGCGCCGTCAATCATTGAAACCAGTTCTTCAACATATTCTGGGTCACACTGTCTCTCCAGAGTGTGTTGTTGAATATCAATGTCAGTACCTGATTTTAATCTGGCCATTTGCAGGCCCGATGCGAGCAGGCCAACTTCTTTTCGTCCACCGGCAGCACAGACGGTGACACACTCATTACAGCCTAGAAGGAGTACGCGCTTAAAGGGCTTAATATACTCTATGATTTCTTCTAAAGGTTTTCGTTCAGCAGTGATCATGGTGTTTCACTCTCCTTATAAATTTACAGTCAACTCTCTACGCTGCCGATTACAGGGCTGCAGCCGCCTTTACAGGGCTAGGCCCTAATTTTCTGATTTTGTCTGTTATTGTAGAAGCTACTTCTGCAAATCGGTGCCCCATACCAGCAGAGATGCTCACCATCTCAAGCCGTTCGCTTTCAAGGCCGATTTCTTCTAAGTGTTGTTGTACATACTTTACGCGTTTAGCAGCCTTTTCATTGCCATTTTTAAAGTGACAGTCACCCTCAAGGCAGCCGGCGACATAGACACCGTCAGCACCTTTTTCAAAGGCCTTCATAATGTGTAGCGAATCTACCTTGCCAGAGCAGGGAACCCGAATGATTTTAACATTAGATGGGTATGGAAGGCGTTGACTGCCCGCCATGTCAGCAGCCGTATAGGCGCAGTAGTGACAGCAGAAGGCCACAATTACCGGTTCAAAATTTTCCATTATGCAGTTATCCTTTCAAATAATTGTTCTACCTTTGCAAGTATCCTGTCATCTTCGAACTGCATCAGTTGAATTGCTTTGGCCGGACACTCTGATACACACATACCACAACCATGACATTTGGCTGGATCAATCTCTGAATAGCCATCCGCATTAATAAATGGAACATCAAATGGACACTCCCTGACACAGATAAGACAGGCAGCACACATTTTCCCATCTACCTTGGCAGCTGCAGCACCAAGGCTGATCTCATCTAGAGCGAGCATGGTCTGTGCTCTTGCAGCCACTGCATTGGCCTGGGTTACACATTCCCTGATCAGCTTAGGTGAGTGGGCAGTTCCCGCTACAAAGAAACCGGGAACAGGCATATCAACAGGGCGAAGTTTGACGTGATCTTCTAAGAAATAACCATCTTCTGTACGGGGTAGTTTGAAGATCATGGATAATTCCTCGTTGGAATCATGATCTGCAATTATACCCGTACTGAGGCAGAGGTTGTCAGCACTAACAGTGACATTCATGCTCAGGATGGTGTCATAGTAGGTAACGTCAATTTTACCGTCAACTTCCTCAACAACAGGTGGTTTTTCCTGCTCATATCTGACAAAAATAACACCGCGCGCTCGTGCCTTCTGATAATACTCTTCCTGGAAAGCGTAGGTACGCATATCACGGTAGAGTACAAAAATCCTTGCATCCGGATTGATATCGAGAATAGCAAGAGAGTTTTTAATGGCATTTTGGCAGCAGATTCTGGAGCAGTTGGGGTTCTCCTTGGTTCTGGAACCAACACACTGAATCATTACAACATTATCCCATTCTTTTACCTTGTCTGGTTGTTCAAACAGGTATCGCTGGGTTTCCAGTTGTGTTTTGACGAGGGGCGAGCTATCAAGCAGATACTGGTTGGGGCGATTTGGTTGTGCGCCTGTGGCCAGTATGGTAATGCCGTGTTCAATCTGCTTGTAGAACATCTGAGGACCGCTCTGCATACCCGTTGTGAACATCCCTGGCATTCCGGAGTGGTCAACAATGAGTGATCTGGTCATAACCTGAATATTTTTATGGTTCTTAACCTTTTCAGACATATCTGAGAGCAGTGCCCGAACATCTCCGCCTTCTAGAGTTTTGATCAGATGGTTAGAAAGTCCACCAAGTTTGTCACTTTTTTCGGCGAGATATATCTGATAGCCACGATCTGCAAGATTCAGAGCCGCGGTCATGCCAGTAATACCGCCACCAACCACAAGAACATTTTTGTTCATCGGCAGTGTCTGATCTACAAGAGGCTGGGCTCGTACCACTGATGCAACGGACATGGCGATGAGCTCTTTGGCCTTATTTTCGGCCTCTTGAGGTTTACCACTATGCACCCAGGTGGCTTGATCCCTGATGTTTGCAATATCTACAAGATACTTGTTGAGACCGGCTTTTTGTAAAAGATCCTGGAATTTTTCCTGATGGGTTCTAGGAGAACAGCCACCAATAACGACCCTGTTGAGCCCTTCTTCAACGATGGTCTGGCGGATATTTTCCATGGAAATCCTACTGCAACCATGGCCCTCGGCCTTAGCAACAGCAACATGGGGCAGAGTCGCAGCATGGGCAACAAGATTGTCCACATTAACAACACTACCTATATTAACGCCACAGTCACAGACAAAAACGCCAACCTTAGGTTCTTCCTCTGTGACATCTCTTTCCAGTGGTTCTTCTGCAACTTTTTCTTCCAGAACGACCCGTGCAGGCAGATCAGCGGCTGCCATACATGCAGCAGCACTTGCCTGAACCATAGTCTCCGGAATATCCTTAGGGCCTTCAAAGGTTCCAGCGACATAGACACCTGGTTTTGACGTGACCACCGGATTAAATTCTTCAGTGATGGGAAAGAAGTCGTCGTTCATGGCGATTCCGACTCTATCTGCTAGAAGTCTTGTCTCTTCAGAGGTTTTAAAACCTGTGGAAAGTACCACCATGTCAAACTGTTCTTCAAGCTGCTTAGTGCTGTCTTCCCTGGTGTAGCTGAGTGTCAGGTCGGTTGAGCCTTCAGGTTGAAGGATGGAGTGGGGTCTGCTTCGTAAAAAGCGTACTCCGTATTCATCTTTAGCACGGTTCAGGTAGAGCTCATAATCTTTACCAAAGGTGCGCATGTCCATATAAAATATGGTGGTTTCAATATCTTCCTGGAAACGTTCCTTGGTGACCATGGCCTCTTTGAGGGCAAACATACAGCAGGCATTGGAGCAATACGCTCCAGCGCCTTTTTGCAGGCCCCTTGAACCAATACACTGGATCCAGGCAACTTTTTTAGGCTGCTTGCCGGTGGATGGACAGAGGAGTTGGCCGCCGGTTGGTCCTGAAGCTGAAAGAATCCTCTCATATTCAAGACTTGTAACGACATCTGGAAGATTTTTGTATCCAAGATAATCGAGATGACTTGGATCAAACACATCAGCGCCAGGTGTAAGCACAATTGAAGAACACTGGATGGTTCTATTAATCGGCATGTCATCAGGGTTGATGGCACCTGCGGGGCAGACATTAACCAGTGCCTGAACATCGTTGCACTTGTCAAGATCTATGGAGTAGGCCTGGGGCGTTGCCTGGGGGTAACGCATACAGGTAGGAGCCCTGTGATCAAGCCCTGGGTTAAATCTGACACACTCCGGGAATTTGGTGAGACAATCCCCGCAGGCGGTACATTTTTCAAGGTTAATATAACGCGGCTTCGAGGTGAGAGAGACGGTGAAATTCCCCTTTTCTCCACTGACGTTCGTAACCGTAGTCATGGGTAGGAGTTCAATATGCTCCATTCTGTTGCTTTCAGACAGGTGGGGAGCAATAGTACAAAGATCGCAGTTGTTTGTTGGGAAGGTTCGGTCAAGCTGGGTCATCAACCCACCAACAGTGTAATCCTTGTCTATAAGAACAACGTCTTTTTTAGCTTCCGCTAAATCAAGAGAAGTCCGTATCCCACCAAGTCCGCCGCCGACAACGAGCACCTTGTTATTTTGGTTTCTTTTTGAATTCTGCATTGTTACCTTTCTAGTCACAAAATTAGCAGGGTTAATCGAGCTATTCGGTCAATCCTTGGATCGTCTGCTTCAATGGATTCAGTGCTTATAGTCCAGCAATATCAAGAATCCCCGGTAGTTTAGACTCCCAACCAAGCGTCTGGATAAGTACTCCCTGACAACTTTCTTTAAGGGCTGAAATCGTTTCTCCGGCTATGACAACTCCTTCCTGGTCACGGTTCGATGACTTTCTGATTCGACTTATCAGCTCAGGGCTGATATGAGCACCAGGATCGCTGTTTGCGATGTACTGGGCAATGGCCAATGACTTAATCAGAAAGACTGAAGCGATGACAGGAACATCAAGAGTTTTGATCTTTTCAAGGGTTGGCCCCCAGCTCTCCACATCAAAAACTGGTGGGGTAATGACATAACGGGCACCTGCGGCCACTTTTTTTCTGGCAACATTAAGTGCGGCTGTCAGTTCTTCGTCGTTTGCAAAACTGGGAAGTGAGCAGCCGATAACGTAATCTGGATTTCCATCCAGATCAAAGCCGCTCAGATCTTTGCCATTTTGTAAAGTCATTAGGGTCTCTATGAGTTGTACCTCGTCGAGATCATTGACTACCTTGGCGTCACTGTGATCGCTCTCTCCAATATCCGCACTATCTGCGACAATGATGTTTTGAATGCCCAGAACATGGGCCGCCAGGGCGTCACCCTGCAAGGCCATCCTGTTTCTGTCCCGGCAGTACATGTGAATAATCGCCTCAAGTCCCTGTTGCTGGAGTAATGCTCCTCCAGCCAGTGCACTCATGCGCATAATTCCGTTATCCATATCCGGAATGACTACTGCGTCAATTCTGCCTTTGAGTCGTTTGGCGTCAGTGACTATTCTGGATATGTTGATTCCTTTTGGAGTGTGTATTTCCGCAAGGACGGCAAATTCGTTTGAAGCTAATCTTTTTTGAAAACCCATAAATTTCTTTCCCTCCAAAATCTGAGTATACCAGCTCGTTAGTGTTTCTGGATACACCTGCCCTGTCTAGAACAGGGCGCTTTCAGGGTGAAATACATCTACATCTTTTAAGTCATCTCCAAGATATGCTCTTTCATTAGGCCCTAAGATCCCCAGTGAAAGACAGATGAGTGTCCACATGTGAACAGTACCGTAGGTGCCGCCGAAGTGATGCCCAATATCATGCACCTGGGCGTGACAGTTATGGCAGCCGGTGATGCAGTAATCAGCACCTGTTTCTATGATCTGATCGTATTTAATCTTTCCATAGGCACGACGCTCTTCGGTAAAACCTGATTGCAGAAACCCACCACCGCCACCACAACAGTAGTTGTTCGACTTGTTTGGGGTCATCTCGATTACATTTTCTTCACCGACAACAGATTGAACAACAAAGCGCAGGTCATCTGCTACAATGTCACCTTCTCCCTTACGAATTATCTGGCAAGGGTCCTGTATGGTGAATTTGATCTTCCTGTCTTTGTTCCAGTCGGAACTTACCTTGAGTCTGCCTTCACGTATCCACTTGGCATAATAGGTGTAAATTGAAGCAACTTCGAACTTGTGATCGATACCGAATTTTTTCAGTCCGGCCCGGACTGAGAATGTTATGTGTCCTCATTCGGTATTGAGAAACACCTTGCAGCCGAGTGAATCGGCCTGCTCCGCGGAAACCCTGGTAACCCTCTCCCAGCATTCATTATCAGCAAGAAAGAGACAGTAGTTCTCGGCCGCCCAACCCCTGCTACCGTATGTCCAATCGACTCCGGCGAGGTTGAGTATCTTCCATAAGGGGACCATCTCGTCTGGCTCGGTCACCGGCTCCCTTGAATTCTGGTTAAGAAAAAAGAAGGCACCTTCCTTATCAACGGGTGCTTCCATATCTTTAAATTCAGGTTGGGACTCCTTGTATTCTTCTAAAACATCTTCGACCACAAAAACAAAATCATCCGGGGCAGTACCCATGGCACTGTTGGAATCATTGCGAAGTGCCATATCGCACGACTTCATAATACCTGAGGGGCGTTCTTCCCTTGGCCAGGTTGCCCGGGCGTTAAATACAAGTTGGGGGATGTCTATTTTCATTGGGCAGACATAGATGCATCGCTGACACATTGTGCACATCCATACCCAGTCTGATTTGGTGGCTTCTTCGTCCATGCCCATGGCGCACATGCGAAGGAATTTACGTGGGTCCATATCCGCAAGTCCGGTTGCAGGGCATCCAGATGCGCAGGCTCCACATGTGAGACAGAGGTTGAGGTTACCTCCATCGGGGATTATCTCCTTGCACTTATCAAGAAAGGAGCTTTGTTTTTTTCCTTTGATTTTGATGGTACTTTCTGACATTGATGTTGTTCCTTTTTTCCTATCCAATTAGCGGAAGTTGAACACGTAAAGCAAACAGTCAACCAATCGAAATTGTGGGGTTAAAATGAATTACGCCAGCGTGCTAAAATATCCTCCTCAGTTCAGTTGTATTTCAACGTAATGTATTGTCGCTTGTCTCAAAATCGTTATAAAATATCAGGGATTAAAGGGCCGATAATAGTTCTGTCCTTTTCCCGAATTTTGTGTGTGAAGATGGAGCTATATATGAAAAAAACTAGTTTGTATAAGTGCTGGAAAATAAAACTTTTTGGAGAGGGGGGGCGGGACAAGTGGGTATGCCAGGAACAGGCTTGTGGCTTTTTGTATGCCAGATTGAGGGAGGCAAAAAAAGGAAATACTACACCAACGATAAATAACATGAGAATGGGTGAAGTTAACTGTCGCACTCCTAAGGCCCCTCAAGAATTCAGACGAAATGTAGTAGCAAAGGTTCAGCTTATTTTAACCGGTACTTTGCCGTTTAATCCTAATCTGCAACACTCTAGCGGTTATCACTGTACAGAGAGAGAAAATAAAAGTCAATCCTAATGAAAACACATAGAAAATTGACAGAAATAGTGAATGTGTTATCTTTACTTTTACGTTAAAAGGATAAAGCTCGTATGGTACTAAAAATATTGTAATAACGTTGTTTTTGTGATGTGGAGAAGTACGATGGTGATATGTAATTCAAATTTATCAATAATATCTGGGATATTTATTAGTTTTATTGATCAGCGGTTTGGTTATAAAATGTAACACTGCAATGGAACTTTTATTTGTAATGCATCATCGATGATGGGGAAAAGATCTTTTTATATTAGACAAAAGTTTTAAGGAGAATACATGGAGCTTTCAGCGTTTAGTGGATCTGAAAAATATGTTCTTGATCAGGAACTTGCGAAAATTGTCAATATTTCGATGGCTCTGGAAATGCCACTTCTGTTAAAGGGCGAACCCGGGACCGGAAAAACGATGCTTGCCCACGCCATCGCAGAAACCCTTAGAATGGAATTGATCACCCTCAATGTGAAATCGAGCATGAAGCTCATTGAGGCACTCTATCAATATGACACCCTGACACGGCTTAACGATAGTCGCTTTGGCGACTCGGAACGCAATGTGGGTAATATTGATGATTATATTAAAATGGGCAAGATCGGGCAGGCCTTTGTTGCGGGTAAACGTTGTGTGCTGCTGATCGATGAAATTGACAAAGCGGAGACTGAGTTTCAGGATGACATGCTGGATGTGCTCGATCAGATGCAATTTGATATCATAGAGACAGATGCAGTGGTTACCGCCAAAAATCGTCCTGTGATTATAATTACCTCAAATGCCAAGAAGGATTTATCTGATCCTTTTTTAGGGCGGTGTAACTTCCATCATATCGCCTTTCCCGACCCTAAGATGATGCGAAAAATACTCGCTGTTCATTTTACAGACATCTCGGGGACTCTTGTGGATAATGCCGTGAAGACTTTTTTTGGTTTACGGGAACTAGATGGTATTGAGAAGAAGCCAGCCACGAGAGAACTTATCAATTGGGTGAGAGCCCTCCAGGCGGACCCGGATTTCCAGAGTGGCGATAAGTTGAAAAAAGAGATTCCCTATCTCGGAGTACTCTTTAAAAAGAGTGGTGATTATGCGAAGGCAACTGCGAACCTTATGAGAAAACGACTCTATTAAGACTCTATTAAAGAGGTGCGGAAATGTTTGTTCAGTTTTTCTATACACTTCGTGATGCTGGTGTTCCGGTTAGTCCTACATCATTTCTCACCCTGCACAAAGCCCTTGCCATGGGGCTGGTCACATCCCTCGATGACCTCTATAGTACGGCTAGAACGGTGCTTGTAAAAAGTGAAAAGTATTTTGATCTGTATGATCAGGTCTTTTCCCATATTTTTGCTGGAACTGAGCTTGTTGATATCGATGAAGAGGCGCTGGAACTTCTTGCCGGGAGTATGGTGAATGAATGGCTGAAAAACCCAAAAGAACTAGCCGATGCTCTGGGAGTTGACCGTGATAAGCTCTCAGAGATGAGCCCTGAAGAGGTGCTGGAGTATTTTAAAAAGCGTTTAAAGGATCAGGAGGGCAGGCATGATGGCGGTTCCAAATGGATTGGTACAGGGGGTGTTTCCCCTGTGGGTCATGGCGGCAACCATCCTGGTGGTCTCCGGGTTGGTGGAACATCACGCAATAAATCTGCATTAAAAGTTGCTGGTGAGAGAAGATATAAGAACTACTCATCATCCACCCCCCTTACTGTAAGTCGAATGGGGGAGGCCTTAAAGAAACTGCGTAATCTTGTTCCAAGAGGTCCAAAAGATAGTCTTAATATAGATGAAACTATTCGTGAAACCATCCGTAAGGGCGGGGAGATTGACCTTGTTTTTGAACGGGGGGTGGTTGATCGCCTCAAAGTCATTCTTCTCATAGATAATGGTGGCTGGTCGATGGACCCGCACGTGCAGCTGGTCCAGACACTTTTTAACTATGCCAAATCAGAGTTTAAGGACCTGCAGATATATTATTTTCACAACACTGTGTATGATCTGGTCTGGGAGGATCCCGGTAGATATAAAAAGGCTCTGCCAATTGCGGATTTTATAAAAAATGACCCGGATACCAGGTGTATAGTGGTGGGTGATGCCAGTATGGCTCCCTATGAACTGATGTCTACCGATGGCTCTATCTACGCCTTTGAGAGAAGCGGTAAGCCATCCGTTGAGCAGTTAAAGTTTGTAACTGAACGTTTCCCCCATTCAGTCTGGCTCAATCCAATTCCTGCTAAACACTGGCCCTATACACATACTATTAAGGTTATCAGTTCTATTTTCCCTATGTATGAATTATCCCTCGATGGCCTTGAAGGAGCTGTGAATCATCTGATGGGTGGTTGATATTTCAAACGAATTTTGGAAAAAAAGGTGACAAAATTCACTTTATTCTTACTCTCTTGCTACTGTTAGAACTTATTAAATCCGTAACTTTTTCTAAAAGGTAGCCTCGTATGTCACAGATTTCTCCCCAATGTCGTCCCTTGTTGATTGGTAGTTTACCCATGTCTGATCATGGTGAAGCAACAGAACTTATCTTTAATTACACCCCTGAATTTCCGCTTTGGCCCCAGTTACCCAAGTATAATGAAGAAGGAATGATTCTCCAGTACCTGGAAGGGTTTCCAGCAGTGGATGAGTGCGATGGAAAGCTCTTTATTGACGGTACGAGTTCTAGTTTTGATGCTGAAATACTGGCGTTTTATGAAGAGTATCTCATGATTGCAGAAGGTGGAGCTCCTCTTGATGGATCGAGATTTGAGCTGACTGACAAGACTGCAAAGGGCTTTTTTAGCTTTTTAGATGCTGCTAAAACGCGAAAGGATAGTTTTGTCAGTCTGAAAGGACAGACAACCGGGCCGGTAACATTTTGCACAGGACTTGTGGATCAGGACAATAGGGCCATCTACTATGATGATCAGTTGCGGGACATTGCCATTAAACATCTTTCGCTAAAAGCAAGGTGGCAGACCAAAAAAATGGCAGAGATGGGCGGGACACCCATTATGTTTTTTGATGAGCCTGGTCTTGCAGGGCTTGGGACTTCAGCATTTATCACAATAACCCAGGAAGAAATTGTTGCCTGTCTATCCGAGGTGTTTGCTGGAGTAAAAGAAGAACAGGGTCTTACCGGGGTGCATGTCTGTGCTAATACGGAGTGGCCGGTACTCTTTGATGCGGGTGTAGATATCATTAGTTATGACGCCTATTCATATTTTGATCGTCTGGTTCTCTATGCAGATCAACTCGTTAAGTTTTTTGGCCGTGGAGGAATGCTTGCAACAGGTATTGTGCCCACCAGCCCCGAGTTTATAGAAATAGAGACGGTGGACGGACTGGTTGAAAAATGGTTTGCACAGACCAAAGAACTTGTGGCCCTTGGAATTACAGAAGATGTTGTCTATAAACAGACATTTATTACACCAAGCTGTGGTACTGGTGCTGTTTCTTTTGAACAGGCCAAGAGGGTTCTTGAATTGACAAAGGGTGTTTCAGAAAAGATCAGAACAGCACTTGGCTGATTGATCGCTCTTATTAAAGAGTTGTACCAGAGTTTTTTTCTGGCTGGTTTGCATCTTTTTAATGACGTATTCTCGTTTGCAGGCGTTTTGTCTTGAATCTGATTCTTCGAAATAGATTAATCTGACAGGGCGCCGGCAGCGGGTATACTTTGCTCCTTTTATTGTGTTGTTGTGCTCATGAAGCCTCCTGGGTATATCAGTGGTTACTCCCGTGTAATAGGTCTTATCAGAGCATTCAACTATATAGATATACCATTGAGCACTATTTAGTGGCTGTGGGGCTGTTGTGTTTGCTGTCATTCCAGTTTGTTCTCTGTTCTCGTTAGATTGTGTACTGAAAACCATGGTTGTAAAATGTGGTGATTCTCTTGCCAAAAGTGAGTGCAAATGGTATTGAACTGCCTTATCTGTTGTAACGTTGGGTACAGTGGTAAGAGCCCTGTATATAAGAGTAAAAGGTTTTTGTCTATTGAAAGCCACGTAGTAGTAAATATGACATATGAATGTTGAAGGTGGAAGTGAAAATCTTGAAAAACAGGCTCTCACAGATCATTTACGTGAACTGCGTTCCTGTTTGATTATATCTTTTATAGCTGTATTCATAGGCTTTTGTCTTTCCTATACAGTTATACGTCCTATTGGTACGTGGTTTTTTAAACCGCTGACAGAAGTACTCCCCGAGGGGACGTCCCTGATCTTTACCTCGTACCAGGAAGGGTTTTTTTTTATCTAAAGCTCGCGTTAGTGTGTGGTCTTCTCCTCGGTTGTCCTGCAATATTTTCTCAAATCTGGCGCTTTATCTCACCAGGTCTTTTTAAACACGAAAAAAGAGTACTTGTTCCCTTTACGGCACTTTCCAGTCTCTGTTTTATAGGAGGTGCTGCCTTTGGCTATTTTGTTGTTTTCCCTCCGGCGTTTAAATTTTTAGTGGGCTATAATAATGAGTTTCTCACATCCCTGCCTGGGGTGAGTGAATACTTCTCTCTGGCCACTCGGTTGCTCCTGGCCTTCGGGGTGATTTTTGAAATGCCGCTTTTTATGGTGTTTCTTGCTAAAGTTGGAATTATAGACGTAGGTTTCCTCACCAGAAACAGGAAGTATGCAGTTCTTATTAACTTTATTATTGCTGCTATTCTTACACCTACACCTGATATCGTCAATCAGTTGATGATGGGTGGTCCTCTCGTGGTGTTGTATGAAATAAGTATAATTGCTGTACGATTATTTGGGCGAAAGGGTTTTAGTGGCTTTGATGAGCCTGCTGCTCTGGAGTAATATAAAAACGCCCGTCTTCCTAACTAGATTTATCATACGCTTTGCAGTATAAGTGAGAGTGTTGATTGTGACTATTTATACACCGGATGTGGAGGGTGATTCACCTTTTGCTGATCGGTTAATTATCGTATATGGAGGTACTATTTATGTATGATTCAGATTATGAAAAACTTATCCAAACTGGCCGGCCACCAAACATTGCCAAATTATTCCCTCATTCTAAAGCACTTATTGTCAGTGGTAAGGTAATTGATCAAGCAATGGTTGCTAAGGGCAATGCCATGACAATTGCTGCA
Organism: Desulforhopalus glucosivorans; assembly: GCF_054397165.1. NCBI lineage: Bacteria > Pseudomonadati > Thermodesulfobacteriota > Desulfobulbia > Desulfobulbales > Desulfocapsaceae > Desulforhopalus > Desulforhopalus glucosivorans. The sequence goes on along the minus strand of NZ_AP044854.1, from coordinate 2,500,956 downwards.
AATGGTCGTAGTGGTCTTGTAATACGTGGTGCACTAATGGCCGCACAGCGTGCTGATGCAGCTATTTTAATAGAAATCGCCCGATCAGAGTGTAATTATTGCCCGACTAATTTTTACAATATAGCTCGTCAGGTGGATGCCATATGCAATGAGCTTAAAATTACAATTCCTGTGGCAATCCATGCGGATCACTATGGAATAAAAAATGAGGGTGATCTACCCTTTGCCAAGATGGAAATTCCTTCAATGTTTGAAGCAGGGATTACCTCAATTGCAGTGGATGCATCACATATGCCTGATGATAAAAACCTACTCGCAAATATTGAACTCGCCGATTTTATTCCCACCTGGGCGGGTCTTGAGACTGAGGTTGGCGAAATAAAGGGAAACCAAGGGCTTTCAACAGTTGATGATGCAACCTTTCTCATCAAAGGGATGAACAGCAGAAATATATTTGCGGACTGGATTGCTCTTAATAATGGATCTTCCCACGGTCTTGAGGCAAGCGGTACAGGGATCCAGGTTGAGTTGACAGCAGATATTCATGCACATCTTGAGCCCTATGGAGTTTCGGGGGCGCAGCATGGGACCTCTGGAAATAATTCGGATAAATTGCGGGCAATTAGTACAAAGACAAATACAACCAAAGCAAATGTAGCAACTGCTCTGCAGATGGTGTCCTGGGGCCTTGAGGTCAATGATTATGGGAACGCTCTGCAAGATGACAATGGTAACTTTATAAAAGTTGCTGGTGAAGGCTTGCTTGAAGAAATTTGGGAAGAGATGGTTGAGTATGCTGATAAACAGGGATGGAAGGCTGGTGATTACAAGAAATTGAATCTTCCCTTTGAAACCAAGATTTTTGCTCAGCCAAAACAGATCAGGGACCGAATGACCAAGCGGGTTGATGATTTTGTGTACAACATGCTTGTAAACGTATTCAATGCTGGTGGCACCGGAACTCTAGGTAAGGAGCTACTCAAAAAGGCAGGTAGTTATGATCTTGGAGCTAAAGGAAAGCTGATTGAGGATCCGGCAGACTGGACCACTGAAAAAATAATCGAAAGAGCCAAAACCCTCGTCGTTGATAAGGGGCCAGAAGGCGATTTTGATGACTAATTGCAATGCATGGAGCCTTTTGCAAAACTAAGAATTTCGTTTAAGATTGAGGTTTGTGATAAATTTTATGACAGGCGTATAATTAATATGGCGAGGATAATATTTTGAACAAAACGAAAAGATTGGGCGCAAGGACACTTTTATAAGTGGCTCTATAATTAACCCAAAAACAGTAAGGGAAATGTAATAAGAATGAACGGGATTAATAAAGTACTCATTACAGGTGGCGCTGGGTTCATAGGCGCGCATTTGGCCCGGCGTTTGACTGCCATAGGTACCGAAGTTGTTGCTCTTGATAATCTTAATGATTACTACGATCCACAGTTGAAAATTGATCGTATGGCAGCTCTTGGAGAAGGTGAAAAATTTCAACATGCAAATATTGAGCTTTCTGATCGGGGGGCGGTTGAAGCACTGTTTCAGGAGCACAGTTTTGATGCAGTTGTTAATCTAGCGGCCCAGGCGGGGGTGCGTTACTCACTCATAAATCCCCACTCCTACGTGGACACAAATCTTGTGGGGTTTGTCAATATTCTGGAAGGGTGTCGACATTCCGGAGTGAAGCACCTTGTATATGCCTCATCAAGTTCTGTCTATGGGGCAAATACAAATATGCCTTTTTCAGTCCATGATAATGTGGACCATCCTGTTTCACTCTATGCCGCTTCTAAAAAAGCGAATGAGTTGATGGCACATACCTATAGTCATCTCTTCAATCTTCCCACCACAGGCCTTCGGTTTTTTACAGTCTATGGTCCTTGGGGGCGTCCTGATATGGCGCTGTTTCTTTTTACAAAAGCAATTCTTGAGAATAAGCCAATAGATGTTTTTAATAACGGCAATATGGAGCGTGATTTTACGTATATTGACGATATCGTTGAGGGGGTGTTCCGGGTAATACACAAAACTCCTGAAGCCAGTCCTGACTGGAGTAGTGATAGTCCCGATCCTGCGACCTCATACTGTCCGTATAGGGTGTATAATATAGGTAATAATAATAAGGAAAGACTGCTCAGGTATATTGAGGTCTTGGAAGATTGTCTTGGCAAAAAGGCTGAGAAGAATTTTATGCCGATGCAGCCGGGAGACGTACCAGCCACCTATGCTAATGTTGATGATCTGGTTGATGACTTTTCCTATAAACCTGCAACAACCCTAGAGTTTGGAATTGGTAAGTTTGTGGATTGGTATAAGGGATATTTTAACATCTAATCTTTCCATAGATGGTTGAGCGTCCTCGTTTTATAAGTGAAACTTAGTACGCAAGATTTTGATACAAAAGAGAAAAGGGGGAATTCGCATTGCGAAGTCCCCCTTTTTTAATACTGATATATTGGGATTTGTCAGGAATTATTCAACATAGACTTTGCAGCTTGTACAATTGCTGGAGTATCGATGAGGCTGTTCTTCCATAGGGTCTTCTGCGGCCCATGTTCAATAAAGGTGTCCGGGTGACCGAGCATCTGGGTCTGAACCTGATAGATGCCAAGGCTGCTTAACAATTCAAGGATAGAGCTACCAAAACCACCTGATTTGTTGTTATCTTCAATCGTAATAAGTTTCCCGGTGTGCTTGGCCCATTTCGCTATGAGGCTGCCGTCTAGAGGTTTAATAAATCGTGGATTGATAACAGCTGCATGTATTCCAATTTCTTTTAATTCTTTTGCCGCCGCAAGTGCAGGATACACCCGGTTTCCTACAGGCAGGAGGAGAATATCATCTCCTTCGAGGAGGAGTTCTCCTGAACCGATTGGAATGAGCTGTAACTCTTCATATTCATCCATCGGCCTATTTTCTCCAGGACCACGCGGGTAACGAACCGCAGAGGGGCCATTGTATTCTATGGACGTGTAGAGCATGTGCTGTAACTCAATTTCATCCTTGGGGGCCATGATAACCATGTTGGGGATGAAACTCAGAAAAGAAATGTCAAAAGTTCCATGATGGGTCGGACCATCGTCACCTACAACTCCTGCCCTATCAATGGCCAGGGTAACGGGAAGATTAGGGATACAGATATCGTGAATGATCTGATCGAGGGCTCGTTGGAAAAACGTTGAGTAGATAGCAACAACAGGGCGCAACCCCTTAGATGCGAGACCTGCTGCAAAGGTGACCGCATGCTGCTCAGCAATACCAACGTCAAAGAACCGATCGGGAAATTCCTTTGCAAACTCACCAAGGCCTGTACCTGAGGGCATAGCTGCAGAAATTGCAACAATTCGGTCATCTCGCCGCGCTAATTTACTTATTGTGTTGCCAAACACCTTGGTGTAGGCAATGGGTCCCTTGGAGCTGTGGGGCTTGCCGCTTAGAATGTCAAATGGGCCTATTCCGTGGAATATATCAGGGTTTTTCTCTGCAGGCTCATAGCCCTTACCTTTCTGGGTCAATACATGAACAAGGACTGGCCCCTGAGAGGTATCCCTTGCCGTTTCAAGGGTTTCAAGCAAGTCTTCAAAATTGTGACCGTCTATTGGTCCGACATAGTTAAACTTAAAGGCCTCAAAGAGCATGCCCGGTGTGAAAAAACTCTTAAATGATTCCTCACTTTTTCTAAGAATATTGAGGATGTTTTCACCAACATCGGAAATACCAAGTTTTTCAACCAGGTGGTTTTTAACCCGGTTCATGGTTTTACCGGTAAGCTTTCGACTGAGAAAGCTTGAGATTGCTCCGACATTGGGGGATATGGACATCTCATTGTCGTTTAAGATAACGATCATATCCTTATCAAGGTGTCCTGCATGATTCAGGGCTTCAAAGGCCATCCCGGCTGTCATTGAACCGTCACCTATGACTGCTATGGCCTTATGATCTTCGTGTTTAAGCAGGTTGCCAAGTGTTATGCCCGTTGCCGCTGAGATAGATGTAGAACTGTGTCCAGTCTCAAATGAATCGTAGGGGGATTCCTTTGTCTTTGGGAAGCCGCTCATTCCTTTGTACTGCCTGAGAGTTGCAAATTGATCTTGTCTTCCTGTGAGCAGTTTATGGGCATAGGACTGGTGACCAACATCCCATATAATCTTATCTTCTGGAGTATTGAATGTATAGTGGAGAGCGATGGTTAACTCAACAACACCAAGACTTGGTGCCAGGTGTCCCCCAGTTCTGGAAACTGTATTGACAATGGTATCCCGAATGTCCTGTGCGAGTTCCTCAAGGCTCTCAATGGAAAAGTCCCGCATATCTGCGGGGCTCTGAACTTGTTCGAGTAGACTTGTGGCTGTTGTTGGCTGTGGTATTGACATAAGGCCTATCTGGAGCTTAATTCTCGTAGTGATTCTCAAGTAGCGTATGCATAAAAATGCTCACGAAATTGGGCTATTAGTACCTTAGTCCTGAACTTCTATCATAAAAATCAAGAAATTCAGCAACACTACTTAAAATCGTAAAGTTAATTGTTACCGCCAAAACACGTATACCCGTCAAGCGAGTACTGAACTGAGTTCCGGCTTGTTGTCATGCGTACCTGGGTTAATTACTTCTGATAAATATATATTCCGCAAGGGCTCGAAGGGGATCGGCACGTTCACCAAAATCCTTTATCGCATCTACTGCAGATGCTACTGCATGTTGAGCTTTTTTACGGGTTTCTTCAACGCCAAAAAATGCTGGATATGTTGCTTTACCTCTGTCGGCATCTGAACCTGCTGCTTTGCCGAGTTCTTCCGTGGTTGATGTGACGTTCAGCAGATCATCCACTATTTGGAAGGCAAGACCGATTTGATCACCATAGTTTATAAGAGCGTTGATTTGCTCGCTATTGGCTCCTGCTCCTATTGCTCCAGCATGAACAGAGCAGGTTATAAGCGCCCCGGTCTTACTTTTATGAATTGTCTGAAGGGTAGAAAATGGAAATTCTGTGTTTTCACTCTCTATATCAAGACTCTGTCCACCTACCATTCCAAGTGAGCCGGCTGCTCTTGCAATAACCTGAACGATATCAAGGCGTTGTTGGGCAGAAAGCGTGTTGTGTTCCTGATTGGTAATAAGATCAAAAGCCCAAGTTAAGAGGCCGTCTCCTGCAAGAATTGCCTCTGCTTCACCATAGAGTACATGGTTCGTTGGCTTTCCCCTACGCAGGTCATCGTCATCCATTGCAGGGAGATCATCGTGGATGAGGGAATAGGTGTGGATACACTCAAGTGCCACAGCCACAGGCATCAGGTTTTGATCATGATTGTCAGAGGAGTTAATTGCATGGGCTGCCGCGAGGCACAGTATAGGCCTCACTCTTTTGCCACCTGCAAAAAGACTGTAACGCATGGCATCTATATGCTTTGCAAAAGGACCCGTTGCCTCAAGCATATAGGTGCTTAATCCCTCTTCAACGACTAATTTTTGTCTATTCAGATAAGTCTTTATATCCACTTTCTTCTTCGCCAAAAGGTAAGGTTTCTAACTTTCCATCTTTTTCCAGCAGTAGCTCAACCTTCGCCTTTGCTTCAGAAAGCTGCTCGGAACAGAATCCTGCGAGTTGAATACCTTCATCAAATTTTTTCAAACTATTTTCAAGACTCAACTCACCATCTTCAAGTTCTTCTGTTATTTTTTCTAACTTGGTAAGAGCTGATTCAAACGTTTTTTTTGCCATAATTTCTATCTTGTTTGTACGAAAGAGTGTTGCCTGGAACCTCTAATCGAGCTAGTACTGTGTTGTGTCAGATAACCAACAAGGACTATTTTTGTTAAAATATCACCGTATATATTATGTAAGCAGCAAGAAGTCGAGTGGAAAAGGAATAAACCAGCTGCTTTTCAAAAGAGAGAAGACATTCTGCTTCTCTCATTGGAGCTAAACCAACACTAATGATAAAAACTATTGAGATTTTTACAAGGTGGCTTGAAATTGAAAAGGGCTACTCTTCCCATACTGTAAGTGGTTACAAGCGAGATATTCTTGAGTTTACTTCTACTCTTTCTAAGAATTGTTCTGTGAATGCTGTGGCAGCTTCAGATATCAGGCGTTTTGTTGTAGGTTTGCACGGACATAACAGCGGGGCAACCGTTGCCAGAAAACTATCAGCGCTTCGAACGTTTTTTCGTTTTAGTTTGCGTGAAAAGCGTATTAGTGTCGATCCGGTGACTTCTATTACAGGTCCAAAGGTGGGACGGTATATTCCTGTTTTTTTAACAGTAGATGAAACCTTTGCCCTGCTCGAATCACCTTCATCCCGTGATACCTATATGTTACGGGACAGGGCTATTCTTGAGTTACTCTACTCAACGGGAATGCGGGTTTCTGAACTTGTCACAAGGGATCTCGTAGATCTTGATTTTAAAGAGGAAATGCTTACGGTACGGGGCAAAGGTAACAAGGAGCGGTTGGTACCCGTTGGTGCCCCCGCCATTGAGGCTGTTTCCGCTTGGCAGGGTCAACGCTTGCAGCTTATGGAAAAAAGAGCAGGGCGTGGTCGCCCGGTTGAAAAAGAAGCCCTTTTTCTCAATGGTCGTGGTGGACGGTTGTCTGTGCGTAGCGTAGAGAGGATGGTTAAGATGTATGGAGAACGGGCCGGGATACTGCAAATTGTAACTCCCCATGCATTACGACATTCGTTTGCAACACATCTTCTTGAAATGGGTGCCGATTTACGCTCGGTGCAGGAATTACTTGGTCATGCAAGTTTATCCACTACCCAGAAATATACCCATCTCACCTTGGACCATTTGGCGGATGTGTATGATAAGGCGCACCCCATGGCTCAAAATAAAAAACAGTAGAGCCGCTTGCAAAAGTGTCTTTTCGCCCAATATTTTCGTTTTGTTCAAAATTTTATCCTCGGAATATTAGTTATAAGCCTGTGGTAAAATTTTTCACATGCCTCAATCTTGAACGAAAATCCTGTTTTGCAAAAGGCTCAGTAGTAAAAAAGATATGGTGGAAATCTTAACTGGTTTTCGCAAAGATAAAGCTCATTTATTAGTGTACGCATGAAAATACGATCTACAACAATTGTCGCAGTACGACATAAGGGCGAGGTGGCTCTTGCAGGTGACGGGCAGGTTTCTTTAGGGAACACCGTAATGAAACATAACGCCCGTAAGGTCAGAAGACTATATCACAATCAGGTGATAACTGGTTTTGCAGGCGCTACTGCCGATGCCTTCACTCTCTTTGATAAACTCGAACAAAAGCTTGAACAGTATAAGGGAAATCTTTTACGGGCCTCTGTTGAACTTGCTAAAGATTGGCGGACGGATAAGTATCTTAGAAAACTGGAAGCAATGCTCATTGCCGTGGATAAAGATCATTCACTGTTACTTTCAGGCACTGGAGATGTGATTGAAGGTGATGAGGGTATTTTGGCCATTGGTTCAGGTGGCCCCTATGCACAGGCGGCGGCTCTTGCGCTCGTAGAGCATAGTGACCTTGATGCAAAACAGATCTGTGAAGCAGCACTCAATATAGCAGGTAATATCTGTGTTTATACTAACAACTCTATAATAGTTGAAAAAATATGATGTCTAATCAGTCTTTTACACCCAAAGAAACCCTCACTGAACTTGATAAATACATCGTCGGCCAGGCTGACGCGAAACGCTCTGTTGCAATTGCACTACGTAATCGCTGGAGAAGACGACAGGTGCCATCTCCTCTCAGGGAAGAAATTGCACCGAAAAATATTATTATGATAGGTCCCACCGGGGTAGGAAAAACAGAGATTGCAAGACGTCTCGCGACCCTTGCCCAATCACCTTTTATAAAAGTTGAGGCCTCTAAGTATACTGAGGTTGGTTATGTGGGCCGTGATGTGGAGTCCATGATCCGAGATCTTGTTGATCTTGCCATTAACATGGTCAAAAAGGAGGAAGAGGAAAGGATTAAAGGCGTTGCTGAAGCAAATGCTGAAGATAAAATTCTTGATATCCTTTTGCCGCCAACTCCTGGGGCAGTTTCAACTGTTGGCCCGGATGGTACTGGCTCCTTTACCATTGAAAATCCCGATCTTCCTGTGAAACAGGAGGAGAGCACTGAGAATAGTACCCGGGAAAAATTCCGCAAGATGCTTCGTGATGGTAAGCTTGACGATCGAGAAGTAGAAGTTGAGGTGACTGATTCTAAGCCAGGGCCCATGGTGGAGATTATGACCTCTTCGGGTATGGATGATATGCAGTCAAATATTCAAGACGCTTTTGGTAAACTTTTTCCTAAAAAGAAAAAAGCCCAAAAGATGAAAATGAAGGACGCTAAGGAAGCTGTAATCAAAGAAGAGACAGCAAAGCTTATCGACCATGAAAAGGTTGTTCAGGAAGCAGTTAAGCGCACTGAACAGTCAGGAATTGTTTTCCTCGATGAGATCGATAAGATTGCCTCAAAAGGTGGCAGTGGCGGCAGCGGCCCTGAGGTTTCAAGGGAAGGGGTGCAGCGTGACTTACTGCCAATCGTTGAGGGGGCAACTGTTAATACCAAGCATGGGATGGTGAAGACCGACCATATACTTTTTATTGCAAGTGGAGCCTTCCACCTGAGTAAGCCGTCTGATCTCATCCCTGAGCTCCAGGGACGATTTCCAATTAGAGTTGAGTTGCATCCACTTGGGAAAGATGAGTTTGTTCGGATTTTGACTGAACCAAAAAACGCTCTGGTAAAACAGTATATTGCCCTCATGAAGACCGAAGGGGTTGAGCTGGTTATTACGGATGATGCCATTGAAGAACTCGCTGCTATTGCGGTTGAAGTCAATGAAAAAACTGAAGAAATTGGGGCACGTAGACTTCATACTGTAATGGAGAGGATGCTCGATAGTTTATCCTTTGATGCCTCAGATCTATCCGGTGAATCTTTTGAGGTGACTGCTGAATATGTGAGAGAGCAACTCAGTGAGATTGTGCAGGATCAGGATTTGAGCAGATATATCCTGTAGGCAGGAATCGTTAGTGGTTCGGTATATACTTATTGAAGGTATGTATGCCGATGGGTGTCCCATTTGATAGGGTTAGGGAGAGTAATAATGTTTCTGAAGTTTTTTGGTAAGAAGAAGTCCTCTGAGGACAGTGCACAGGATGTCGGGCAGCTTGTAAACGGTATTGACCCGGAGATGAATTACTGTCCCGAATGTGAGGTTGAGTTTCGCTCTGATATTGAGAAATGCCCGAGTTGTAATGTGTCTCTTATTACAGGTAAAAAAAAGATTGTGCAGCAGAGTGAAGAAAATGCATCTTTTAACTCAAGAAACATGCAGATTTCACCTGAAGATGAGCTGGTTTCAATCCGTAAAGGACCATTAAAAGATATGAAGGTTCTGCAGAGTATTCTTAAAAAAGAACGCATACCAGCCATTTTAGCAGGAGATGATGACACCTGTGGTAAGGGATGTTGTGGCCCTGAGATGATTGTACAGATCAGATCTACGGATATAGATGAGGCAACTGCTGTACTTGCCCGGGATTTTGTTAAAAGTACCGCCCTGAACGTTGAAGATCTAAAGCATGCAGATGTGGTCTTTGACGAGCAGGCTGCTGAAACAGTTTGTCCTGCCTGCGGGTGTAAATTCTCTCCCACTGTTGGGGCGTGTCCCGAGTGTGGGCTTTGTTTTGCCTAGCCTGCATTTGCTCTTAAGTGTTATGAGAGTTCTTCGGCAATTAAGCATAAAGTCGTCCATTGTTACGATGTAAATGTAAAATCTGCTGGCATTCGTTAAGGGTGGTAGCGGAGGGAAACAGATGAGTACAGCCGTAGTAGATGAATTACAAAAGATCGTCGGTGATAAAGGTCTAACCAGCAGCATAGACGAAATGGCGCCGTTTTTAAAAGAAAGACGTGGGCTATACGAAGGAAATTGTCTTGCAGTGGTTCAACCAGCGTCAACTGAAGAAGTTTCTCAGGTTGTTCGCTATTGTAAGGAAAATGGTATTTCTATTACCCCACAGTCCGGCAATACTGGTCTTTGTGGTGGGGCAGTGCCTGAGGGTGGTATTATCTTAAATCTTGCCAGGATGAACACTGTTCGAGATCTTGATAGGCTCAATGGCACACTGACCGTTGAGGCAGGGTGTATCCTGGGTGATTTACAAAATGTAGCGCGGGAGGCTGACCTGTTACTATCGTTAAGTTGTCCAGCGAGGGCTGAGTGTCAGATTGGAGGAAATATTTCCACAAACCTTGGAGGAACCAACGTTTTACGATACGGCAATACAAGGGACATTGTTCTTGGTCTTGAGGTGGTTCTTCCCAGTGGAGAAATTTGGCATGGACTTCGCGGGCTCAGAAAAGATAATGCCGGATATGATCTCAAGCATCTCTATATTGGTGCGGAGGGGACACTGGGGGTTATTACTGCTGCGACCGTACGACTCTATCCGTTGCCTAAGATTCAACAGACTGCAATGGTGGCTACACATTCCATTGCGGAACTGATGGACATATTTGCAACAGTTAGAGGGCAATTTGCGGAAAACCTGGTCGGGTTTGAGATAATCTCAAGAAATGCGATTGATGTGGTTTTGCAATACGATAAGGATGCCGAAGATCCTTTTGCGGCGCCCCATGCCTGGTATGGTCTGATCGAACTGAACTCCACCAATCCAAATCTTGATCTTAGCGAACCTATAAAGACCTTACTTCAAAAAACTCCATTTTCCCATATTGTTGCAGAAAGCGTGGAAACATCTGAAAAATTATGGAACCTTCGAGATCAGATATCTGCTGCCCAAAAGGTAAAAGGTGCGTCCATAAAGCATGATGTTTCCTTGCCACTTAATAAACTTGCTGACTTTATTAAAGAGGGAAGTCGTTTAGTGGAAGAAGCTGTTCCTGGAGTGATTGTTTGCAGTTTTGGCCATGCGGGGGACGGAAATGTTCATTTTAATATAACTCAACCCCAGGACATGGACCCTAAAGAGTTCTTAGGCCTATGGAGCGATGTTAACCGAATTGTTCATAATCTGGTGGATAAACTTGGGGGTTCTATAGCTGCGGAGCATGGTGTTGGTCAATTGAAGGTGAGTGAGATGAGTCGATATAAAAGCTCAGTTGAACTGGAATTGATGCGTCAGATTAAAAAAACACTTGATCCTGAAAACCTCTTTAATCCCGGGAAAGTAGTTGAATTGCCAGATTAAGGAAATGTTTTTGGCTGCGTAACATTAGCTATAGAAGTATGAATTGTAACAGTAGTATTGAGGGCGATTCTCCATGGGAGATCGCCCTTAATTAGTGTTGGCTTACATTATAAGCGGACATCATGAGCTGACAGGTAACTGTTCAGTCTGATTAACATAAAGAAAAAAATGAATAATTTGTCGTTGATTGGGTTTATCAATGAAGGAAATATTACAAGGAGCGGAGATGAATTTGATTCAACCAGTCGTTTGTGAGGCTGCAGAATGTTCTGTAATTACTGATCAGTCGATCATCGCAGAACGATATAATGATCTACTTGGTGATGAGAGTAAACTACGCGCTGAAAGTATTGAGGCGATCTATTTGCCTGAAACGGCTGAAGAGGTTGCCTGGGCAGTACAGGATATACGGAGCAAAGGCAAGAAATGTGTGATTTCTGCAGGCAGAACGGGAATAGCCGGAGGAGCTGTTCCTGTTGATGGTGGTTCGATCATTTCCCTCGTTGGTTTGTCGCGGTTTCTAGGGATCGGTCAGGACGGAGAAGAGTATTATGTTCGAGCCGACCCTGGAATGTCTCTGGCATCACTAACCGGTATCTTGATGAAAAAAGACTTTGAGAGATGCTGTGATCTCTCAGAGGCTGAGCAATTATGTGTGGAGCAGGTAACTGGGGATGATTCTTTACAGCTTTGGTTTCCTGTGAATCCCACTGAAACATCTGCTCATATTGGAGGAATTGTAGCAACCAATGCCTCCGGTGCAAGAACATTTCGCTGGGGAGCGACCAGAGATTGGGTTCGTTCAATCAATATTATTCTTGCCGATGGCCGAAAGGTCACCGTTCGCCGTGGGGAAGTAGTTGCAGAAAACGGGCTTTTTAAGCTTGAACAACCTGATGGTTCAGTGACTGAAGTAACGGTTACCGATTTTTCCATGCCTAAGACCAAGACCACCCTCGGGTATCCATTAAAGCAGGATATGGATCTAATCGATCTCTTTATTGGTAGCGAAGGAACGCTTGGTATCATTGTAGCTGTTGAGCTGAAAATTGTTTCTAGATCCCCATCGGTTATCGGGGTTTTAGTGACTGTTTCGAAAGAGCAGACTGCCCTAAGCTTGGTTGATGCCTTGCGTACCAATGATTCTTTACGTTTTGATGCCATCGAATTTTTCGACTCTGCAGCCTTGCGATTATTAAAAGATAAAAAGGAAATGGATGGAGCTGGCAGTCATATTCCAGATATCCCCAATTGGGATGGCTGTGGAATCTATCTCGAATTTTCAGGCACCGAAGAAGAAACGGAAGAGGCATGTTTGCCTCTAGAAGAGGTGTTGGAAGGTTTTGGCTTGAGTCTTGATGATACTTGGGCTGCCATGGAGCCGAGTGAAATGGCCGCCCAGCGTTTATTTCGCCACGCAGTTCCTGAAGCAGTTAACTCAATAATAGGACAAAGAAAACGTGAGCATCCCGGTCTTCATAAGGTTGGGACAGATATGGCCGTACCGGATGATAAACTTCTTGATGTGTTCACTATGTACCGTGAAGGTTTAGAACAATCTGGTATCGACAGTGTTATTTTCGGCCATATTGGCGACAACCATGTCCATGTGAATCTACTACCTAAAAATATGGAGGAGCTTGTTGAGGCTAAGAAACTCTATGGCCATTGGGCGAAAGAGGTTGTCCGAATGGGGGGCGCGGTCGCAGCAGAGCATGGTATTGGCAGGATGAAGAAAGAGATGCTTACAATTCAATATTCCAAGGAAATTCTGGGTACTATGCGAGAGGTTCGAAAATGCTTTGACCCGGAAGGAGTGTTTGGCTCAGGTGTATTATTTGACGATTAAATTTCAGAACCAGAATAGCTTAAGAGAGCTGTTGTTGGATAAATAGAATGTGAGCTAAGGACCATGTCTATTCGTACTTGGTCCTTAGCAGTCTCACAGCAGGTTGCCTTCTTTTGAGGCTTGAATAACCCCATAAGGTTAAACGATATTGTTCTTAGGCTCGTATCAGTTCGGTTTTGCCTTATTTTCCCAGCGTTTTTTCCTCTGGCGCACAATGATTGGCTTTTTTGAAAAGGTGATAGCCTTATATTCCAGAATCTCTTCCATGGTGTCGGTAAGACCACGGCATGGACGAATTGTCAGGTCTTTAAGCACATCAATATCAACATCACCGCGATCAGCAAAGTGCAGGGTGAGTCGAACCGGGCAGGACCCGTGGAATTGGTAGAGGGTTTTTTTCACCTTTTCCAGCTTTTGCCTGGAAAGTCTCTCTGAGTTCAGTTTAATCTTAGCCGAATCGGTATACTTTTCTCTTGCATCCTGAAGCGAATCGATGGCCTCTGCGATGATTTTTGGGCCTCGCTCATCCTGCTGGACTGTTCCTTGTATGATTATTGGATCAGGTGAGGATAAAATTTCCTCGCATTCAGCATAGGTATTTGGGAAAACAACTACTTCAACAGCTTCTGCAAGATCTTCTATGGAGAGAAAGGCCATTGGGTCTCCCCGTTTACTTCTTAATTTCTTACAACTGCGGATGAGTCCACCAATGCGTACAGGCTTTTCCTCCCCCCATTCAGCAAGGCCCTGAATTGGACAGTCGACAACCGTATTGATCTCATGGATTGCTTCGTCGAGCGGGTGGCCGGTAATATAAAACCCCACGGTCTCTTTTTCGTGGATGAGTTTTTTGCGTTCTTCCCATTCGGGAATATCGGGCATGGGGATATGGGATATTTCTGTCTGATTATCTGCTTCGGGGGCCACTGAAAAAAGTGACATTTGACCACTTTGAAGATCCCGTTGCACGGCTTTTGCCTGTTCCATCGCCTGGTCGAGTACCGCCATATATTGGGACCGCTTATATCCAAGAGAGTCAAAAGAACCGGATTTAATCAGACTTTCTATAACCCGACTATTCACTTTTCGTGAATCGACGCGGTTACAAAAATCACTGAGTGATGTGTACTTGCCGTTTTTTTCTCGCTCTTCAACAATGGAATCCAGTGCGTTTTCACCAACATTCTTAACAGCTGCAAGGCCAAAACGTATCCGGTCATCAATTACACTAAAGTCTTTGACAGATTCATTGATATCAGGTGGCAGCACTTCAATATCATGTTCACTACACTCATTGATGTAGAGGACCACCTTGTCTGTGTTGTTCATATCACAGGACAGAAGAGCAGTCATAAACTGAGGCATGAAATGGGCTTTGAGATACGCTGTCTGATACGAGACAAGGGCATAGGCTGCAGAGTGGGATTTATTAAAACCATAGCCTGCAAACTTTGCCATCAGGTCAAAAATATATTCTGCCTTGTCAGAAGGTAAATTATTTTTTTTGGCGCCTGCGAGAAATTTTATTTTCTCCTGTTCCATAACCTCAGGCTTCTTTTTTCCCATGGCTCTACGGAGAATATCAGCATCACCAAGAGAGTAACTTGCCAGGATGTTGGCTATTTTCATTACCTGTTCCTGGTAGACAATAACGCCGTATGTCTCTTCCAGAACGTCTTTGATCTCCATGAGAGGGTAATATGCCTCTTTCCTTCCATGTTTGGTTTCAACGAAATCATCAACCATACCGGAATCAAGTGGTCCAGGTCTGTAGAGTGCAACAAGGGCGATAAGGTCACTGAAAACCTCCGGGGCCATTTTAACGAGAAGCTCACGCATACCGGAACTTTCAAGTTGGAAGACCCCTTGCGCATCTCCGCTGCAGAGTAGCTCAAAGGTCTTGGCATCATCCATGGGGATGGTGTCAATATTGAGATCAACACCATTATCCAGTTTTACATGTTTAACCGCTTTATCAATGACCGTAAGAGTCTTTAGGCCCAGAAAGTCAAATTTAATAAGCCCGGTCATTTCAGTATGGGTCATATCATACTGGGTTATGGTTTCATCGTTGCTTCCCTTGCAGGTGGGCAGATAATCGGTCATTGGGGTCGGGGAGACCACAACACCTGCAGCATGGGTGGAGGTATGACGGGCAAGACCCTCCAGGGTTTTGGAGACCGAAAGTAATTCTTCAATACGTGGATCGTAGTCAGCGGCTTCCTGGAGTTTCGGCTCCTCTTTGAGCGCCTTGTTGAGGGTCATTTTCAACTCGTCCGGAACGAGTTTAGCGACCTTATCCACATCACCAAACGGAATATCAAGAGCTCTACCCACATCGCGGATAACACCCTTTGCCTTCATGGAGCCGTAGGTGATTATCTGAGCGACATATTCAGCACCTCCATACTTTCTCCGAACATAATCAATAACTTCACCCCGTCGTTCCTGACAAAAATCGATATCAAAATCCGGCATGGACTTACGTTCGATGTTGAGAAAACGTTCAAAGATAAGACCGTAGGGGATCGGATCGATATTTGTAATGGACATGGCAAAGGCTGCAAGGCTGCCGGCTCCCGATCCACGTCCGGGCCCGACTGGTATCTCGTTTTCCTTGGCCCAGACGATAAAATCGGCCACTATAAGAAAATAGGCAGGAAACCCCATGGTGGTGATTACTTCAATCTCCATGTTGAGTCTGTCCCTATAGGCTTTATCGACATCTTCATTGTAGGTTCCAGCCGCGCGCATTTCGTTAAAACGAATTTCAAGGCCGTCCCAACAGGCCTTTTGGAACATGGAGTCAAGGGTTTCACCTTCTTCAACGGGGAAGTCGGGGAAGTAGTAGTCATCGAAATTTATTTCAAGATTACATCGATCAGCAATTTCCTGGGTTGTGGCAATTGACTCCGGGCAGTGGGCGAAGCTTTTCTTCATCACCTCCGGTGATTTAAAATAGAACTCGTCTGTGGAGAATCGAAACCTCTTCGGGTCGTTGATTGTCTTTCCGGTTTGAATACAAAGCAGGAGTTCGTGGGCGTGCGCCTCTTCACGGTTAAGGTAGTGACAGTCGTTGGTGGCCACAAGTTTAACACCCATTTCCTTCGCCAATTTTTTCATCCCGTCATTGACAGGTTGCTGGTCGGAAATGCCGTTTTCCTGCAACTCAAAGTAGAGGCGATCTCCAAAAATATTATGGAGTTCTTTGGCCTTTTTTCTTGCAGCAGAAAAGTCGTTTTTATGAATAAGGTAGGGGATCTGACCATGGAGGCATGCTGAGAGAGCAATAACCCCTTCGTTGTGTTCTTTAAGTACTTCCATATCAATTCTGGGCTTATAGTAAAAGCCTTGAAATTGCGCAATGGAAGCCATTTTCATCAGATTTTTATAGCCGGTATGGTTCATGGCAAGCAGCACTATGTGAAATGCTACCTGACCATCAACCGGTTTTTTCTTCTTCATATCGTCCGGCGCGATATAGAGTTCACAACCAACTATAGGTTTGATTCCTGCTTTTTTGGCTTTGACGTAAAACTCAAGCGAGCCATACATGGCACCGTGGTCAGTGATGGCAACACTGTCCATTTCAAATTCTTTACACTTAGCGAGTAAGTCATTTATTCGGATAGCACCGTCTAGAAGACTGTACTGGGAATGGACATGGAGATGGGTAAATCCTGCACTCATATTATTAAAACGTTCCTTGTATACTTTCGAGGTGGGCCCCGGTTACATTGGTGTTGGTGGTTGTCGCACCTTCAATATTTGCCCGTATCAGATTACAGTCACTCAGGTTAGCATCTGATAAATCTGCACGGCTGAGGTCGGCTCCTGGCATGTTTGCCCGTATCAGAATTGCACCAGATAAATCAGCTCCTACGAGATTTGCCTGCCGTAGTTCAGCATTGGATAGGTTTGCCCCGCTAAGATTTGCACCAGCAAGATTGGCTCGGGTAAGTTGACCACCACTTAAGTCAAGGCCACTGAGGTTGCAGC
This sequence comes from Desulforhopalus glucosivorans, assembly GCF_054397165.1. Lineage (NCBI taxonomy): Bacteria > Pseudomonadati > Thermodesulfobacteriota > Desulfobulbia > Desulfobulbales > Desulfocapsaceae > Desulforhopalus > Desulforhopalus glucosivorans. The sequence continues at coordinate 2,483,924 of NZ_AP044854.1, read as the reverse complement.
CGGGACAATTTTTAGCAAGCCTGATAAAGTGTTGTTTACGTTCCGTTGCTGTTTCTGCATGTTGCGTAGTTTCTGTAGTACTTTTGGCGACTGTCGGGCTGGTGTTTGGTGAAGTTTTCTGCTTACCAGATACCGTTGTAGAGTTGTGTTTTGGAGCAGCAGTTGCTGTGTAGCTATGAGCTCCATTGAGGGTGAAAAAGATATATTGATTCTCTTCCTTTATACTCTTTATAAGGCGGTAACATCGTTTATCACCAAAGTACCATGATGAGAACTCCATACAGATAGTGTCATCACCTTCTAAAAACCAGCGACCACTATCATCGCCGCCTGAAATGCTCTCTGCTTTTAGTATGTGTTTCGTTTTAAATGATACCAGTGCATCAAAGTCAATGGATTCCAGATGAAGAGTTTTACCAGTTAGTTCAGTCTCCAGCTGTTCTGTGCTAAGTGGCTCCAGTCCCTGTTTTTCGTAATAATTTTGAGATACCGGAGCACAGGCCACGATGGCAACAGCACAACAAAGTTGTATTATGAAGAGAAGAGAAGTTTTCACTTTTATCGTTCACCGGATACGTATATCGAACACTTTGTAGAGGAATAAATCTCAGGATAGATGATTATTAGCATAGACAAGGCCAATTTGCACTGGATTTTCGTGGCTGATGATTGACTTGGTTAGCTGAATAAAAACGGTACGTTATACTGCTTTTTTTCGTTTGGTTGAATTTTGTGGTGTGTATTTAAATAGTTACCCAGTGTAGTGAGTGAGATATCATTTTTTGTTGTTTGCTGGGTATCATCCTGACCCATTTGTTTAGATATTGACCAATTAAAACGGCTAAAAGGCATTTTTTACCCGCCTTTCTCACTCTTCATATTGTATTTGTTAGATTTCCATGTTATTTCCTTCTGTTTTCTTTATGCTCGTACTATACTAAGATAATCCTCATTTTGTATAGATGTTTTCAAGTTGAGAGTGTGGAAAGATTTTTTTCTACTGTTAACGTTTTCTTAAGAATATTTTATTAGATGATATTAGATTCCCGCCATAAAACTGGTGTCTCTCTTCAGGGAAATATTGCAGTCATTGAATTGAATAATATCTTTCAATTTTTCGATTATGCTACTGTTTCTGGAGAATTGCGCGTTGTAGGTGACGACAATAATGCCAGCTTCTTTTTTCAGAAGGGTCTTCTGATTTTTGGCGCCCTCAGTGTCAATCAGAAAAAGATTGGTGATATGCTTGTTGATTCCGGTGTTATTAGTGCATATCAACTTTCCCAAGGACTTGAGTTTCATGCACAGCATGGTAGACGTCGTCGCCTCGGTGATATTCTTGTGAAGAAGGGTTTTGTAACATTTGAAGATCTCTCAGATATGCTGCAAAATCAGGCAAGAGAGGCTTTTTTTGAAACCCTGAGCTGGAAAGAAGGTATGTTCTTTTTTTATAGTAATCAGTATCCATCTAAAGAAGAAATACTGATTAATGAACGTATCGATCATCTTTTGCTTGAAGGAATTGTCCGAATGGACAACTCCATGGGGCCTGATCAGAGTTAGTTATCTCTTCTTAATTACGCTTCTATCTTCATTTCTTCTTCCTGCTGCTTTGCAATATTAAACCGATCTTTAATTTTTGCATATGACACAAGTTCTGTTGCCCGTTCTGAAGGAGTGAGGAAGGACTCGAGTTTTGTTTTTAATATAACTGGGTTCATCTCTGAGTTGATAGCGACAACGCCCTCCAGGATAATTTTCTGTAACAGCAGTTCCTGATTAGTTCTTTCCTTTATGGTTGCAGCAAAGGGAAGAAAAAAGAAATTAGCGAAAAGCAGACCATATAATGTTGATGTAAGGGCGATAGGGATGGATTTTAAAATCACAGATGTATCGCCTATGCCGCCTAACATTGTAATGAGACCAACTACAGATCCCATAATACCAAATGCCGGGAAATAGTCTGCAATGGCTCTGACGACCCGCTCTGAATCCTCTCTTCGTAGCTTAAAGAAGTACATTTCCGTATTTAAGATGTCGCGTATCTGTTCTATGGAATATCCATCCACAAGACAACCAAGGGCTCTTCGTAAAAACAATATCGTTGTCTCATTTTCATGACTCTGAAGTGAGAGAATTCCCTCCATTCTTGATCTGATTGACAGATCAATAAGGATGTTGATAATATCAGTCTCTTTTTTGATTGGTTTCTTGTAGGCAGCTTTCAGTACTTTAAATACGATGTGAATCTGTTCAAATCTAAAGCTGATGAGAGAAGCACATACCGTTCCGCCTATGACAATAAATAAACCGGAAATATTGAAATAGAGACTGAGATTGCCGTTGATAAGAAATCCTGCGATAAATAAGGCCCCACAGAGTATAAGACCGATGACATTTTTGTTTTTCATTATAAAGAGTCCAGGTTTTCGGGAGTTGCAGGTAGAGGCTTTGGCAGCCGTTTAGATATAATTATTTCAACTCTTCTGTTTTTAGCACGACTATCAGCAGAACTGTTAGGAGCCACAGGTCGGTATGAGGAATAGCCACTGACAACAAATTGAGCCGGGTTCATGTCTATTTCATGTATTAAAAAGCGGGCAACACTACTGGCCCTGGCAACAGAGAGTTCCCAATTACTGGGGTATCTGCTGGAAGCCATTGGGATATTATCCGTGTGACCAACTACATTGATCATATATGGTGTATCACGTAGCACAGTGGCAAGTGCGTAGAGTGAATTTTCAGCAGATTTTGATAGTTCGCTGTTGCCAAGGGAGAAAAGCAAATCTCCTGTAAGGATAATTCTCATGGTTTGGTCTGGTACCAGATCAACAGTTGCAAACTTACTTAAATCATTTTGTTCCAGGGCCTCCTGGCTGAGTCTGAAAATGTTTTGCATATGATCTGTGCTGGGAGCCATGGGAACAGGTTCTGGTGCTTCGGTAATCAGCGGCCGTGGTTCGAGAATAGTATCACCCGGGATAGGAAGCGGTTGCTGCGACAAAGGTGGGGGAATGTCTTCACCCTGTTCAATGATAATAGCGAGACTGTTGGTTACAGTTGTGGGGATCGCCGGATTGAGAGAAATCTCTTTTTCAGGCTCGGCTACTTCAGTGGGAGCAGGGATTTCCACAGGGACAGTTATCTCTTCAAACTCTTCGATGGGAACTCGTTCCACCTTCTTGATTGTACCGGCGGTCATTAGGGGAAGGCTCGGGCTAATTGGTGCAAATGGAAATGATGCACCACTTGCATCTGTTGATTGCAAGGCTTCCGTGGTGTCGCCACCAATCACTTCCTGTCGTATTGGCTCAAGAAAATCATCATGGGCCATTTGGTAAACAAACATAGAGAGAAAAAGCACAAACATGGTCATCATAAGATCGGACCATGCTACAGACCAGTGGGTTGCTGCAGGGGTAGTAGACTGGAAGGGAGTATCATCTACATGGAATACAGTATTACTGGTACTTCGGCGTTCGATTGAAACAGCATTGGCGGTAAATCTGCCTTTGTTGAGGATTGAGTGTACGGGAGGTAGAGTTTTGAATTCTTCCTGCGTATTTTCCTCAATGATTGTTTCAGCTTTGTGTTGGGTGTCCAAAATTATAAGCCGCTTGTAGAGTTGGTCTAAAACACCTGAATCTGTAAGAGAAGCAAGTATCTTAAATTGAGAGCGGCTTAAAAAGTGAAGGGTTATACAAGATGTATTAAGTTAAAGGACCTGCTGTTTAAATTCTTCAACTCCAATACGATCAATAAAGCGCGAAGCCCTTTCTTTTTTCTTTCCGTTTGCAGAATAGTAGTCAATACACTTTTTAAGAAGCTCTATGGCTTCATCGTTTGCAAGGTTTGTACCAATAATGTCGCCAATTCGAGCGCGGTTACCTGAGTGACCTCCGAAAATGACGGTCCAACCATTCTTTTTGCCAATTAGACCAATATCACGGACAAAAGATTCGGCGCAACAGAACTGACATCCGGACACACCTATTTTAAACTTGGCGGGAAGATCAATATGAGACAGGATGTTCTCGATTTTAATTCCAAGACCGAGGGAGTCCTGAATGCCGAATTGACAAACCTCTGTACCAGGGCAGGCCTGAACATAGTGTAAACAAAGCTCTGATGCATGTCCCGGTTCCATACCGAGGTCAACGTAGATGGCTTCTAAATCGCTTTCCTTGACTCCCACAAGAGCAATGCGCTGACCTGAGGTTATTTTAACAATTGGGATATCATATTTTTCAGTAACGTTTGAAATTGCGGCTAAATGCTCTTTTTTGAGTAACCCTCCAGGTATTCTGGGGACGATAGCGTAGGTTTCTTTATCACGTTGAAGAATGGCATTCTTTGGTGGAATAACTGGCATAATAAAATTATTGGCTCGAAATTAATGGAGAATAGTTTAGAAAACAGGTTTATAGTCAAAAAAGTGACGCGTCTCAAGAGTACGGTAGGTGCGGGACTCACCCCGGGCGACAAAAGAGCGGGTAATCGCACCATTTGGGGTAAAGCGAACACCGTCTAAAAATTCACCATCTGTAATACCTGTGGCTGCTATGGCCACCTCTTTACTTTTTATGAGATCCTGGGCGCGAAAGATCTTCTCGAAATTGGTGATGCTGTGTCGAGTGGCGGCCTGTTTGTCACGATCATTTTCATAGAATATCTTTCCTTCAAAATATCCACCTAGACAGCTAATGGCAGCCGCTACAAGAACCGCTTCCGGTGCGTAGCCGTAACCAATGTAAATGTCTGCTTTTTCACCGGTAATAGCGGAAAGACATCCTGACACCTCGCCTTCATCAATGAGCTTTATCCGCGCTCCACAGCTTCGTATTTCATGGATGAGCTGCTTGTGTCTGGTCTGATTGAGTATGCAGACGGTAACATTTTCTGTGTACTTTTTAAGAGCTCTGGCAACACGCTTGACGTTGATGATAGGTGGCTGATTAATATCAATGACCTGACCTACATCAGGTCCCACTACAATTTTATACATATTAAGGTTTGGTACAGACTGAATGGATCCAGCCTTTCCAATTACTGCAAAAGAACTGGAATTGCTTTTTCCATCGGCTGCTGATCTATATGCTTCGAGGGCAATGGCCATTAAGTCAGTTTTTTGACCACCTGAACCAAGGACAGTGGGAAGCTGATACGTTTCAGATCTGTTGAGAAAACGATCGTTAATAACAGTCCCCTCAACTGCAAGACGATTGAGGGTCTTAGCAATTGCTTTGCGTGTTTGATTGAGAATATCAATGTGGTCTCCAAGACCCTGAATTCGAGCAGCAGTGAGGGCTGCGATTTCAGTTGCTCGGACGATTTCCATTCCATAGTTAGTATTCATAAAAGAGACCTGGTTATTTTATAGAGGGGATACATTGTAGTCATTGAGTTCACTTGATTCACGGAGTTTATCCATGATCTCATTTCTCTTTTCCTGGAGTATTTTACCAGCAATGGTATCTTTAATTTTCATAGGCTCACGAAACTCATCAATGAGTTCGATGTCCAGTGGTGCCGACTCAAGTTTTTGCTCGGCCTCTTTTATTTCTTCCGGGGTGGGTAGAATTATTCCGTATAGCTGATGTGGCGTATGAACAAGGGAGTGGCCACGGTTGTAATAGGCTGCGGCAAAGCCACCATCAACATTAATGGCAACTCCATCTTCACTGGCCATCTGAATACCCTTTTTATAGTTAACAGGAGTGTGACCAAAGATTACCCGTTGAACCCCAAACTCCTGCTGCATTTTTTTCTTAAACATGTCAGTTTGCATGTTATCTTTCCAGAAAAGACTCCTCTCAACATGTGTCTCTTTATCCAAAAGAAAATAACGTTCAAATGTTTTCATGGCATGTTTGCCGAAAAACGGAGATTTAGGTCCGCACCAGAGGTAAAAGAAGAGGGCTTGATCAGCAGGATGTTGCGGCTTACCATCAATATAATTACGTCCAACCTTTTTGATTGTATCCTGAATATAGCTCAATAGATTTTTGCCTTTACGGCCTAAGAACTCTTCAAAATCTCCATGGGATGTGGAAGGTACCAGAGCATGTATGTTGAGAAAGTTATTTTGAATGTGATAGGTCTTACCCCTGGTGTAGAGAAAGCTGAGTAATCGCATGAGCCTTCGATTGGTAGTAAACTGACGGGTAAGATCCTTTATAATCTTGTCCTCATCTTTCGTCAGTTCACCAGGCTCATCCAGATCAATTGTTGGAAAGTGTACATCGTTTAATCCTTCGACATTTTTAGATTTGAGCATTTCTGCAAGCCTATCAAGCCATAAACGGTTACTCATCTGATACTCAGGAAAATCACGGATGGTTTGCTCTTCTAGCTTAAACTGAATTATAGCGAGAGCTTTCTCCATGGACCGGCCTTTGTCCGTTTTAGCTTTTATGTTTCCAGTGACCTTATCAACCGGATACGTTTTTTCAGCAAACTGAGCGAGGGCATCGGTATTAAAGCCAAGACGATCCAGAAATGTGAAGTGGTCATATCTACAGGTGATGCGTAAAGCCTCGGCTACAAGAGAAGGGCAACCGGCCGCTGCACCCATCCATAGGATGTCATGGTTGCCGTACACATAGTCAACTCCATTCTTGTAGTGGTGGGAAGAGAGTATTCGTAATATTTTATCCGGTTGATCTCCTCGGTCAAACACGTCTCCAAGAACTTGAATACGATCTAGAAGTATTTGTCGTATGGTGTGAGAAAGGTGTGCAATAAGTCGATCTGCTATGATCTTCTCTTCAAAAATGGGGTCAGGAACGGGAAGTCCCGACATAAGACGGCTAATTACATCATGAAATTCAGGACGAAAAACCTTATTGTTATGAAGCCTTATATTGGCAAGTTTGTATTTGAGTATGTCAACCAGGCAGAGGATAACATCCTGCATATCCATTTTGATATGAACATCGAGAAAATATGATTTTTTTCTGATGATCTTTGTAAGATATTGAATTTTCTCTGCGCTAAAGGTACTGGGGAGTGCTTCACGGCAGGTTTGATATAGCATGCCAAATCGCCCGCGTAGAATCGACTTGAATCGGTCTCCCTCACCGTGGAGGTCACTGATCCATAGGGTCGTCGGGATATTTGAATTCAACTCTAAATCTAACTCGAGAAGTTGGTTTGACAGATCATCTATCTCAGTTACAGAAAGAACAGTTTTAGTTGAACTCGATTGGTCTGATTTACTCGGAAATGACATACGCTCACCATTATGATCTAAAAAAGTTAGAGGAAGAGCTCATAACAAAATTACAATATTATATAATACCAATATTTCTAATATAAACCAAATAGCATTGGAATTCCTTAATATTATAACATGAACTCGGGGGAGTCTCAGGACAGTTAAGAGTGGGGATCATTACATGGAAATACAAAAGAATATTATAAGGCGAGGGAATAATACGAAAGAGAAGTGTCCTCTGTAAGTACAAAAGAGACTTTTAAAGCTGATAAATAAAACAAAAAAATCCCCAATCAGCATAAATGCTAATTGGGGATTTTGTAAAAAATACGGCGATGACCTACTCTCCCACACAGTCGCCCGTGCAGTACCTCGGTGCCGGTAAGCGAATGAAATGAGACTCCGAGAGAGCTTAACTTCAATTAGAGCGGAATTAACAGGAAAGTAACCATGACACTTGTCTAGGCTATGCGGTTGTTTGCATAAACAATACTTGCACCTGTATAAAACAAAAAACCCCAACCAGCATAAATGCTGATTGGGGATTGGTGTAAAAATACGGCGATGACCTACTCTCCCACACAGTCGCCCGTGCAGTACCATCGGCGCTAAAGAGCTTAACTTCCGTGTTCGGAATGGGAACGGGTGGATCCTCTTTGCTATGACCGCCGTAAAACTTTTTGTGCCTGGGGTAGGGGAGGATTGTATCCATTCTACCGTGCACTGTTTTACTATGTAATCCCATCTCGCCTGTGGCTCGTGGGATACGATTCTCTAAGCGTTGCAAGAGCTAGGCTCTTGCAATACTAAGAGTATCTAAATAATCGAATAGTAGAATAATCAGTAGTTAGTTTAATCAAAAAATATGGATAAGCCACACGGGTTATTAGTATCAGTTAGCTCCAAGTATTACTACTCTTCCACACCTGACCTATCAACGTGGTGGTCTACCACGACCCTTCAGATGGCTAATGCCATGGGATATCTCATCTTGAAGTGGGCTTCCCGCTTAGATGCTTTCAGCGGTTATCCCTGCCGAACTTAGCTACCCAGCAATGCCCCTGGCGGAACAACTGGTGCACCATAGGTTCGTCCATCCCGGTCCTCTCGTACTAGGGAAAGATCTCCTCAAATATCCTGCGCCCGCAACAGATAAGGACCAAACTGTCTCACGACGTTTTAAACCCAGCTCACGTACCACTTTAATTGGCGAACAGCCAAACCCTTGGGACCTGCTTCAGCCCCAGGATGTGATGAGCCGACATCGAGGTGCCAAACCTCCCCGTCGATATGGACTCTTGGGGGAGATAAGCCTGTTATCCCCGGAGTACCTTTTATCCGTTGAGCGACGACCCTTCCATGCGGAATCGCCGGATCACTAAGACCTACTTTCGTACCTGCTCGAGATGTCTCTCTCGCAGTCAAGCTCCCTTATGCCTTTACACTCTACGGCTGGTTTCCAATCAGCCTGAGGGAACCATCGCGCGCCTCCGTTACTCTTTAGGAGGCGACCGCCCCAGTCAAACTACCCACCAGACAATGTCCTGGATCCAGATAATGGACCGCAGTTAGATTCCTAAGATAACAAGGGTGGTATTTCAAGGGTGACTCCATGGACACTGGCGTGCCCACTTCAAAGTCTCCCACCTATCCTACACATGTTACCTCAAAAACCAATGCCAAGCTGTAGTAAAGGTTCACGGGG
>NZ_AP044854.1:1370000-2470000 GCF_054397165.1 Desulforhopalus glucosivorans | reverse complement strand
ATAATATGCAAATGGACTCCAAATCGCTCGCCCTACGAGCTATACCTAAGGTAGATGAATGTATTGCGCACCTACTAAGTATTGATGATAAGCTGGCTCCACTCTCAATCATCAAATCTTCTGTGCAATATGTTATTGAAACTGAGAGGCAGAAAATCTTACATTCTTCTGCTCCTGCCACCCTTAAAGAAGAAGATTGGTACAAACTGTTTATACTTGAAATTGAAAAGAGGATGACCCCCCACCTTAAGCGCATCTTTAATGGTACAGGTGTCGTTATTCATACCAACCTAGGGCGCTCTATATTATCAGAGAAGACCACAGACCAACTTGTCCAGGCAGGAGGCTTCTACTCAAATCTTGAGTTTAATCTTGAAACAGGCCAAAGGGGAAGTCGGTATAGTCTTGTTGAAGACATTATCTGCGATCTTACAGGTGCAGAGGCGGCGATTGTTGTAAATAATAATGCTGCTGCTGTGCTTATATCGCTTGATACTCTTGCAAAAGGGAAAGAAGCTATCGTCTCAAGAGGGCAGCTTGTTGAGATTGGAGGTTCCTTTCGTATTCCTGACGTCATGGAAAAGAGTGGGGCGACCCTTGTCGAGGTTGGAGCAACAAACAGAACACATCTTCGAGATTATGAAGGAGCTATTACCGAAGAAACCTCCATGCTGTTGAGAGTCCACACATCAAATTTTCGTATCATCGGTTTCACATCTGAGGTATCGCCAGATGAAATGGTTGGTCTTGCAAAAGAAAAAGGCCTGGTTACCATGGAGGATCTTGGCAGCGGTAGTTTAATAGACTTTTCACAGTTTGGTTTTCCAAAAGAGCCTACAGTGCAAGAGATTGTAAAAGCTGGCGTTGATGTTGTAACCTTTAGCGGAGATAAACTCCTAGGTGGTCCTCAGGCTGGAATCATCGTCGGTAATAAAGATATTATTGATAAGATAAAAAAGAATCCCCTTAACCGTGCTCTTCGTATCGATAAGTTTACATTGGCATCCCTTGAGAGTGTACTCCGGGAATACTACGATATTAATAACGCACTTCAAGAGGTTCCTACTCTCAGGATGCTCACCACGCCACCTGGAGTTATAAAAAAACGAGCTCAGTTACTTAAGCGTAAAATAAAAAATACACTAACGAATGTATGTGATGTTGAACTTATTCCAACAGTCTCAAGAGTTGGAGGTGGTGCGCTGCCAGAACATAACATAGAGAGTTCCGCTATCCGGTTAAAACCGTGTTCTATGAAGTTGGTCGATTTTGAAAGAGGTTTACGCCAACTTGTTACTCCTGTCATCGGTCGTATTGAAAATGATTGCCTGCTTCTTGATATGAGAACAATTCAGGATAGAGAGGTCGCTCAGCTTGCTGTGTTATTGCTACAATTTTTTGAAGGTGAGGTTATACGTGATTGAGAAGTATCCTATCTCCATAGGTAACAGAGAGTTACTTGTGGATGACTATACTGTTTTTTCTTCAAGTTTTGCTGAAATATTGATTCGTCATATACCGACAGTAAAGAGTATTCACTTTTTCGCTGATGTTGAACAATTTTTGGCAAGTGACGAATCGTTTAGTACTGATCAGCAGTTAGCCGATAGTTTTGAACGACTTCAGCAAGGTGGCATTTCTTACCTTATATATAAAGGGTATATACTGCTTGGTTTACCAGTGGTTGATGGGCTGGTGGTCGCAGTTCTCACTGGTGCAGATTTTATGGTTCTGCAAAAGGCAAGTAAGGATTGGATCATTGAAAGGATTGATCTTGCTGAACGGGAATTTCACTTATTAAAACAAGCCAGAGTAGATACTCAAACCGGTCTGTTGAATACGGCGAACCTATATTCGCTGTTAGATTTTCAAAGTTCTGCCAATAATCTCCTCGTTGCTTTGGTTGAACTGCCTCCTGTTTCCACTGGCTTTAGACACTGTATAAAATATACACATCAGTGTGTGACGTTATTGAAGGGGTTTGTGCGAGGTGGATCAATACTTCACTACCTTGGGCACAACACCTATGCACTGGTGCTGCGGCAGGGCGAAGATAAAAAGAATTCGACCCTGGAATCAAACCTCGTTGCTTACCTCAAAAAAGCAGGTTGTCATCGTGTTCATGTTGGTTCCAGTGTAACTCTTCAAGATGGAATTCCCCGTTCTGGAAGTTTTGATGGTACCTCTCTTTTGGATGAGGCGTATACAGCCTTGCACAGAGCCTCACGGAGGGGGCCATTTAGTTTTTGTGAGTACCAGCATATCGCCTATCCGGAGAATCAGACACTTGCAGTACCGAACTCGGCAGTTGTGCGAAAAATCGGCAGGTGGTGTTCGTCCCTTGACTCCTTTTCACTCGTGTTGTTTCAAGGGGATAATCAGGCCAGTTCCGCTTCTCAATGTATCTCACCATTAGTAGTGGATCATAAAACCATTACAGTTGGGGACAACCTTTATGTGTTGTACTTTTCTGGTGATGCGAGAGAGATACAAGAGAGTGTTGACCTCATTTTAGATGAAGTTAAAGATGAATCCAATGGCGTTCATATCTCTGCTGGCATAACGTGTTACCCCTATGCCAATATTAGAAAATCAGAAGCCCCGTTTTGCTGCAAGAAAGCTTTGTTGCATGCGGCATTTTTTGGCCCATCAAGTTCTGCCGTTTTTGATCATGTAACACTTAATATAAGCGGAGACGTCTATTTTGGTGATGGTGATTTTACACTTGCCATAAAAGAATATAAGCGGGGGATTAGCTGCTTTGCAGGTGATGTTAACCTTTATAATAGTCTCGGTGTCACCCTTGCGATGATGAATCGAACCAAGCAGGCTAACGATAGCTTTAAAGAGGCGCTGGTACTTGATCAGGAAAACTTCATGGCTCTTTATAATCTTGGCTTATCAAAGCAAGGTCTTGGCTTAAATAATAAGGCTGTTGAGTACCTCAGTCGAGCCTATGATGCCAGTCATGCCGAAGATGTTGATCCCTATTTATTAAAAGATTTAACACTGCAGTTGGGAATTCTCTCTTGTGAAACAGGACATTATGATGCGGCCCTTAAATATATAGAGAGTTGGATTGCAGGAGAAGGTGAGACTGTTGAGGCTGGTCGTCTTTATTACTATCAGGGGTTGAGTTACTTTAAGTGTGGCAATACCAAAGAGGCAATCAGGGTTCTTGAGAGAGCACTACGATTTGACGGGTTTGATGACAGATCCCTTAATTTACTTGGAAGGCTATACCTGGAAGAAAGAGAAGGTGAAGATATTGCCGTAACCTATTGTCAAAAGAGTGTCGAGTTAGACCCGGATAATGCGGAATACAAGTTGTATCTTGCTGAAATATATGTATCAATAGGTCGGTATGCCGAATCTCGGGAATTACTGGGACATTGTTTGAGACGAAAAGCGTTGCAGCCATATGCCCAGCTTTTAATGGGAGAAGGTTATTTAAACGAGTCGCAGTGTAAACGGGCTGCAAGCTGGTTTAATAAAGTCATGCAACAGAACAAGCTTGATACCCAAATAGAAAAGAGAGCAAAGCAGGGCTTAAGGTCGTGTGATTCTATATTAAGAAAAGAGAAATAAGAGGAATGAATGAAAAATGACAATGGTCGGATAATTAAAGAGCCTAAATATTGCCTTGATAACTCAGTGGTAGGTGATTCATGGAGAATGTTCCGCATAATGGCTGAATTTACTGAAGGCTTTGATGGCATGTCGGCAATTGATGTCCCGGCTGTTACTATCTACGGCTCTGCAAGAACTCCGCAAGACCATGAATATTATCTTTTGGCAGAAAAAATTGCAGCAGGGCTCGTCAATGAAGGCTTCGGCGTTATAACTGGTGGTGGGCCTGGTATCATGGAGGCCGCCAATAAAGGGGCATTCAATGCTGGCGGTATTTCCGTTGGCTTAAATATAAACCTGCCCCATGAGCAAGACCTGAATCCTTATGCCAATTTTTCTTTGGATTTTAAGTATTTCTTTGTTAGAAAAGTAATGTTGATGAAATACTCATCGGGGTTTGTTTGTATGCCTGGTGGCTTTGGTTCTATGGATGAACTCTTTGAGTCACTTACTCTGATTCAGACTGAAAGAATCAAACCTTTTCCCATCGTTCTTGTAGGAAGTCAATTTTGGGGTGGACTTGTTGATTGGATTCAAGATAAAATGATTGGAAGTGGGAATATTAGTCCAGAAGATATCTCACTATTTAAGGTACTTGATGATCCAGAAGAAGTAGTTCAATATTTAAAAGAGAATTCCGGCCAGTAGATTTTTTGTAAAGGTCGTAATTCTTTTAATAATACTAAGGTAAGATATGGCTCAAATAGATGGCTTTTTTAAGTTGATGAATGACGAAGGAGCATCCGATTTACATATGGTTGCAGGGCAGCAACCACTTCTGCGTATTCGTGGGGATATGGAGAGAGTCAAGTTCAAGAAGATGGAGAATGACGAACTACGCGCCATGCTCTACGAGATTTGCCCCGAAGAAAAAATCAAAGTTTTTGAAGAGACAGGAGATATCGATTTTGGTTACGAAATCCCCGGTCTTGCCAGGTATCGTTGTAACTTTTTTCAACAAAAGTATGGTGTCGGTGCCGTTTTTCGTGAAATTCCAAGTGAGATCATGACTGTTGATCAGTTGGGGTTACCGCCTGTTATTTCTCGTTTGGCCCATCTGCCAAAGGGATTGGTTTTGGTTACAGGACCAACGGGTTCTGGTAAGTCAACGACCCTTGCTGCCATTGTTGATGAGTGTAATAAGGCACGTAAGGACCATATCCTAACCATTGAAGATCCGATAGAATTTGTTCACAAGAGTCAAAAGTGTATCGTGAATCACCGTGAGGTTCATACCCACACTGAAAGTTTTTCAGCGGCACTCCGTGGAGCATTGCGTGAGGATCCGGATATCATCCTCGTAGGTGAGTTACGTGACCTTGAGACAATCTCCCTTGCCATGGAAGCTGCTATGACAGGTCACCTTGTCTTTGGAACCCTGCATACTATTAACGCCATGAAGACGGTGGATCGTATCATAGAAATTTTCCCTGCCAACCAGCAGGGACAGGTGCGGTCAACCTTAGCGGATGCTCTGAAAGCTGTTGTCTCCCAAACTCTTTTTAAACGGGTAGATGTGAAGGGCAGGTGTGCGGCACTGGAAATCCTGATTGCGACACCAGCGGTACGAAACTTGATCAGAGATGCAAAAACATTTCAGATTTTATCCACCATGCAGACTGGTAAAAAGTACGGCATGCAGACCCTGGATGATGCTATTCAGTTCCTCCTCGACAAGAAGATGATTGGAGCAGATGATGCGTACTCAAATGCAGTTGAGAAGGCTAAGTTTGTTAAGTATTTGAAAAAAGCTCCATCTGATTTTACTGAAGTGTAAATTGTAATGCAGTACAAGGTTGATGCCGGAATGAAATTACTATTTCATTCCGGTTTTTTTTTTGTTGTGAGAGGTCGTCATTGAATATCCTCCATTCTAAAAGGGTAGAGAGGATTATTCTGATATTTCTTGGTTTTTTGTGATTTTATTTGGTTTGCGGCCAGGCTGATTTCAATCGTTCCGTCAATTGAGGTGTTGAATATCGTTATACCTTTTTCTCTACATTGTTTGATAAAACTGTTGTGCGGGAAGTAGCCCTTACTGGACGCACCAGCAGACACTATTGCATATTGTGGTGATATTTGTGTAAGAAACTCCGTGGAGTTTGATGTTGCCGATCCATGATGCGCACTAAGCATAATATCAGCTGATAAATCATAATTCTGTTCAATGAGATAGTGTTCCATGGATGAGTTGATGTCTCCAGGAAGGAGAAAACACGTATCCATAGCACACCCCTTGAGGATCAGTCCGCTGTTGGCAGAGCTGGCAGATCGAGTCTTTTTGACGTTTGATTTTCCAAGATTAGCAAGACATTGTAGTTGTATAGCACCTTCATGAATTATATCTCCTGACTGAGGGACAATAACCTTAGCTCTATTCTCCTGCGCTAATGCTAATACATCTCTGTAGGCTTTATCATGCCCCTCAACATCGCGAACCCAGATTGCTTTCGGATTAAACTTTTCAATAATATAGCTCATCCCGTTGTAATGGTCTGCGTCGGGATGGGTAATAATTATAGTATCAACATGTTGAATGCCCTTATGCCATAGATAAGGGGCAATGACTGTTTCGCCAACTGTTCTACTTGAAAAAGAAGACCCTCCACCGTCTATGAGGATTGTTTTGTCACCATCTTCAATGATTGTAGCACTACCCTGTCCAACATCTAAAAATGATATCTGAGGTGTTGTTTTTCTTCCCAGTGACCATGGTACAAACATTAATAGGGTCATGCATGTGATGATAGAACCAGTCAGTATTATGGCCTTTGAGGATCGTAATAGTAGACCGCTGGCACAACTACAGAGAACAGCTATGTAGACAAGAGTCAGAGGAAGAGGAGGATCGGCCAGGTAAACAAATGTTAGAGGGATGTCTGCTAAGATTTCAGCAATATATAGTGCTGAACTGATACCATACGAGCCAAATTGTAAAAGTAGATCTGCTATTGGTGGATATATCCATATAAATGGTAGGGCGAGGATCCCAAAAGGGAGGCACCAGAGACAAATAAGCGGTTCCAGAATGAGGTTTGCAAAAGGACCGATTGTTGAAATTCTGTTAAATGTTGAAACAGTGATTGGAGCAGTAACAATTGTTGCCACAAGGGAAACAAGAAACGCTGAGAATATATACAGGTAGAATTTTTGTTGCGGTAAACGTTGTTGTTCTTGTTGGATCGTGCTTGTAAGTATGCGCTGCAGGTGCGGAAATATAAAGAGGATACCCATTGTGGCCGTAAATGAAAGTTGGAAGGAAACGGTAAAAATTTGTTGGGGTTCAAATAGTACAATGAGAAGGGCTG
The DNA here is from genome assembly GCF_054397165.1 of Desulforhopalus glucosivorans. Lineage (NCBI taxonomy): Bacteria > Pseudomonadati > Thermodesulfobacteriota > Desulfobulbia > Desulfobulbales > Desulfocapsaceae > Desulforhopalus > Desulforhopalus glucosivorans. Next base: position 2,463,062 of record NZ_AP044854.1, on the reverse strand, counting down.
CAGCAGCCACAAGGTGCGCTGGAGATTTTTTGCGATCTGAACAAAGAGCCAGTATTACAATTGTACTCATAATAACAGCCCGGGTGACTGGGCTGTTCATACCCGCCAGGAGTGCATAACTAAGTAGTAAAGGGATTGTAAGAATGGCGACTACTTTTTTAATTTGAAATCGGAGTAGTAGCGTTTCCGATCTACTCAGTATGAAATAGAATGCTATGTAAAGAAGTGTTGCAATTACAGCAATATGTAGCCCCGATACAGCAAGTATGTGAAAGGTGCCTGTGGCCTTGAAAAGTTCTAAATGCTTAGAAGTGACCCGGCTTCGATCTCCAAGCAATAGTGCACGGTAAAGTGATGCAAATTCATGGGGTAACGTTTTGTCCAGATAAGAACCAATTCGTGTCCGTGATCGTTCAGCAACATACTTCAATCTAAACGGAGAGAAATCGATATTTGAAAGTTTTTGAATAAAGAGGGGAGAGCCAATAAAACCTGTGATCCAGATATCTTTTTGAGCTAGATACCTTTCATAGTCAAATACTCCCGGGGTATAAAAACTTCGAGGCCGTTTTACGCTTGCTCGTATGGCCAGGTAATCGCCCGGTAAGATATCCGCGGGCCATCGACCATGATATGACAGTCTCACCATACCCTGGGCAGGTGTGTGGAATGTATCTTTTTTTTCACGTATGGAATCGAGGTTGACAACAGCTCTACTCATTTTCCCATCGTAGGTTACCATCTCATGGAGGTGCCCCGTAAGAACAACCTCTGATTTTTTCTCAATGAGATTGTAGATATGGTGCAAAGTATGGGGCGGTTGTATATGGGCGTTGCCGTGAAGATAACCACCAAACAAGGAGCATACAGCTAATAGAAATACTGTTGTGGCTCCTTTACCTTGTAGATATAGAATGGCAACTAAGGAAAAAAGAAACGTTGCCAGGATAGGGGAGAAGGGTTCAATAGAAAAATGTGGACTAAGTATCGGAACAGACCATATCCCTGTTATACAACAAACCGTTAGCAGGGGAAGGAAATAGTGTAAGAGATATGAGCCTGGTGTTTTCAAAGTAATGTCTGTATGAGGTCGATATGTTTTCTAATTACACCTCTATGGTTGTTGACGAATGCTTTCGCAGCAGCCCCGTTAGTTTCTCGGTGTTCAATATTGTTTACATAGTCTCTCAGTGCGAGGCCAAGTTCAATTGTATTTCTCACTGTCTTGCCGCCGCCACAGGTAATAAGAGATTCGGCTATTTCACTGAAATCCTCCATATGGGGGCCAAAAAGAACAGGAACTCCCATTGATGCAGGCTCAATGGGATTATGTCCTCCCTTTGCCACTAGACTTCCGCCAACAAATGCTATTTGGCAGATGCTGTAATAGGCTGCAAGCTCACCAATGGTGTTCAGGATTAATATATCAATTTCTCCAGCGTCAGGTTCCGTTTTAAGTGCAACCGATAAACCTTGTTTAATAGCAAAATCTTTTATTTCACCTGCACGTTTGATATTACGTGGGGCAATGATGAGAAATAGTTCAGGGTATTCATGTCGAGTTTCGAGATAACTTGATATGAGGAGTTCCTCTTCTCCAGGATGCGTGGAGCCACAGATAAAAACGGTTCGCTTACTCGGCAAATGCTTTTGGAACAATGTTTTTTGAAAGATGAACTCTGGGGTGTCGAACTTGAGATTTCCCAGTGTGAGTATATTAGCAGCCGGAATGCCAAGGGATTCCATCTTGGATTTGTCTCCAGCAGTTTGCATACAAAGTGCTGAGAAGCTTTTAAACATCGGCCCAAAAAAGAATGGCATGCGCTTATATCCGGTTATGGATTTTTCTGAGACTCTGCCATTTACGAGTATCGTAGGAACGTTTTTCTGTTTGAGAAGTAGTAGATTGTTAGGCCAAAAGTCGGTTTCAACGAGAATAAAAAAATCTGGACAAATCATTAAATGAAAATAGTGGACAACTGGCAGGATGTCCAGAGGGCCATCCAGAACTACATCAACTAATGTTTTTAAGCGTGTGTCAGCGACATGTTTACCACTTTTAGTGGTGACAGAAAATATTATTTTGCAGTGAGGATAGTGAGTTTTAAGCCCACGAATTAATGGTTCGGCGGAGGTTGTTTCCCCAACAGAGAGAGCGTGTATCCAGAAGGTAACAGGGGCGTCAGTCGCGAGGTTTTTCTGGCGTAGTTTAGCTTTGAGCCCAAAACCAAGGCGGGCTGGAATTCTGTCTCTATACTTTGAGCTACAGAGCACAAAGATAAGAATAAAAGGGCAAAAAACGACTAGGAAGAGTAGCTGCAGCATATTATAGAGAATAAACATAGTACGTCCAATCAGTTGTTAGTACCTTACTCCGGAGAGGCTGCAATACATAAGCAACCCGGAGAGAATTTTGAAAATCAAGACCTCGAAGTATTCTTAGATAGCGACCAAAGAGAGATCTTCAAGGAAACTATCCTTGCTAATTGTTTCGTTTACCGGGTTTGGTACTGTTTCCCTTTGGGAATTTTTATAAATACAATGATGTCCATAAATCGGCACATCTAAATAGGTAAGTAGTATAGAATGAACATAATACTCGTACAGGAAGAAGAAATACAAGCAAACACTGTATATCTTAGCGACAATAGAGCAGAACATATTGTAAAAGTTTTGCGGGCAGATGTCGGAGCAAAGGTAAAGCTTGGGTGTGTTGATGGGAAATTAGGCTTGGGTGAAATATGTTCAATCAAGAAAAAATATCCATTTGAAGTTGAGTTACGGGTGGAGCTGTCTGAAGAGATGAGACCAAAACCGCATTTGGACCTTATTCTGGCCTTACCCAGACCGATAATGCTTAAAAGAATTCTGAGCCAGGTAACAGCCCTTGGGGTGGGAACAATTTTTCTTGTAAATGCTAAAAGAGTTGAAAAGAGTTTTTGGGGAGCATCTATTCTAGAGCCATCTGAATATAGGGTCCATCTGTTACAGGGTCTTGAGCAGGCAGTTGACACACGAGTTCCTGGAGTAGAAATACATGATAAGTTTAAACCCTTTGTTGAGGATTATCTTCCTTCTAAAATCCATGAATATAGTAGTCTGGTTTGTGCTCATCCTACGGGAGATAAAAATCTTGTGGATGTCATTGTAGGAAAAAAAGGCCGAACACTCCTTGCAATCGGGCCGGAAGGTGGCTGGATTGAATACGAGGTTGAGAAGTTTGCAGGTCAGAAGTTTGATTGTTGTACTATCGGAAACAGAATTTTAAAAGTTGATACAGCGGTGGTCACGCTACATGCCCAGATAACCGCTTTGCAATCGATTCACCAATTCTAGTTTACCGCTTCGTGGATAGTTAAGTGTCAGTGAAAAATTCTAGTATATCATCTTGTTAAGATGTTTCATTGACGTGCCGTTAGAGTCTTTGAAAGGAGTCGTTACTCTGCAATAAAGCTCATGAAGTTTTTTACTCCTTTTAGACTGGCAGCGATGAGCTCTTATCATCAAAAAGATTACACGACAATACCATAGAATCCTCCAATGCGCCTAATATCGCCGAAACGAGTTTCAAGGTCTTACCAAACGAAGGGATACATAGTTGCTCTATTTTATGTTAGCTCAGTGGATTTCAGACTCTTATCGTTGTTTTGACCCATGGATGATGAAAATTCACCATACAGTTTTGTAAATGTAATAGAGGTGGTCACAGATTTTAATAAAATTTGATTATTACTCAATAATTTTGATATTCTTCATATGTTTCAACTGAGCCGTTGATGAGCTAACTGTTAAATTACTACCACTTGCATCTATAATGTTTTACACACCGTTTTTTTCGAAGAAAAGCTCCTATAACTTGTTTCATTTATTATTTATCACTTTACTTGCGGGTTGTAGTTTCACTCCTCAAGATAGGACTGATACGGTTGTCAATAACAGTACAACAGATTCTCCTGTTATTAATCACTTCAAGGATTCTATGGGAGTACGTTGGTATGAAGTGCAATTTGCTGGTGTAAGAATTGGTCATGCTAAAAGTGAGAGGACTATTCAAAAAGAAGATGGAAAAACAATTTACAAGTTCTCAGAGGAAAAGGAACTACGTCTACAAATACTCGGCACGACAAATATTTTTTCTACACGTGAAATAAAAAAATTCTCATCCATACCACCTTACCCTTTACTAGCATATAGCTATGAAGATCGGCTGTCAGATAGTTCTTTATGGGTTCATAGATTAGGTGCTGGAAATTACAGTTATTCGTTACAGCATGGGAAGAATAAAAAAAATCAGACGTTAACAGGACAATATTTTAATTTATCTGATGAGCTGGACCTTGAAATGTGGGTACGGACAAAACCAAGAAAAGGAGAATCTGAATCGTTTTCATGTCTTACAATTGACACTCCTGACGTTGGAGTAATTTTAGCAGAAGTCCAGGATATAAGAACTTCTGAGAAAGGTCGTAGTGTTTATGACGTTATGACCACGTTCCAAAATGACGGTTTTAGCCATTTAAACTTCGATGAAGCAGGTAAACTTCTTTTTATGTCAGGATCATCCCAACTTACTTACCAGTTGAAGAACTACAAACCACTACTTCCAACTCAAAATTCAAAAGACATTTATACGAGTAATATAATTCCTATTGATAAAACAATTGGAAAAATTGATACCATACAGAAGCTCCAGCTGAGTATTTCGGGGCCGAATGTACATTTACTGGAGTCTTATCCTGGTCAACAAGTAATGTGCAAGACAGTAGAACATTGTGAAGTAACTCTAATTGAGACGGACTTGATTGACACATCGATGGAGAGTGATATTAAGGAAGAAATCAACCATAAATTCACACAATTGACCAGTCGAATGAAGTCTGAAGAAAAAAGAGTTAAGAGAATAGCTGAAGAGGTGGTCGAAGGTATTCTAGACCCAGAAAAACAGATTGAAAAGCTCGCATTTTTTGTCGATAAATATCTTGATGATGCCTATGTCTTTGATGCCAATTTATCACAGTTATTAAATAGCAAAAGAGGAGATTGTACAGAGCACGCTTTTCTTTTTATGACACTTGCTCGTTCACTGGGTATTCCATGTCGTGAAGTGACAGGTGTTATATACATTGGGGATTGGTGTCAAGGTTTCGGACTACATGCTTGGAATGAGGTCTACATTGACGATCGCTGGCTGACAGTTGATGCCAGTAGAGGCACAATTAAAACTCGACCTGTTTACATTCGATTTCCTAATGATCCCTATAAAACTAGTCTTCTTGCTGAGTCTACGAGAGATATCCTCATAACATTGAATAGAGTATTTCATCTTAAATAGGTTCCAAGGAAAAGGTAAACCCAAAATATACAGGTGGAGATTACCTACGTATGTATTATCTACTCATATCTTGCATTCTTGCATCATTAGCACTTACTGGATGTGTTACAACAAAGAGAGGAATGCTTGACAGTAACACCTATTATTCAACGCGGAACCCGAGTCTTGAAATAACCTTCGGCGAGAATTTTGAGTATAGAAAAGGTGTTTTAGGACAATACCAGCATCAGTTCATTGACCAGGAGAACCACCGTACTGCATTCATACATGTTTTTCTTCATGAGGCTAACCAGACCCAAATAGATTATTACGACAACCCAGAAAACTGGATTTTTCAAGCTCCTTCAGGGAGTACAGAAATCAAACGTTTTGCAACTAAAATGTATGGAGAAAAATGGTATATACAAGACTTAGTCTATCATCCTTCCACGGCAAATTGTTTATTAATTCGTGATCTATCTGCTTTCACTGACACTCACGACGTTTTTAATTTACGCTATACCTGGGAAATTCCTCCATATAAATGTGAAGATTGGAAGGGTACAGCGTCTTTGGGAAATGAGCAGAAAAAATTTTTAGAAAAATTTCAGGAAGGTTTTGCTGAAGATATAAAAATTGAGTCATACCAGGAAACTGCTAACGGACCTAAAGAAAATACTCAAACAGCGGGAAAAGATCCTTATGAAAAGGTTGTGAACTCAATAGCAAAAATTCAAAGACCTGAAAAAACAATATTAATACCCACTCCAGTTCAATCTCTTAGCGAAAAGTCAGTGGCAATTTTTCCTTGGTTGCTAAAGGGTGAAGCTGGATCATTTGTAACTATTCTGAGTGAGAATATTAAATATTACATTAATGATTCAGAAGAGCTGAGATTAGATAAGTCGTACTACAAAATGAAGAAAATCGCCAAACTCAATGTGCCAGGAGCCAACGAATTTTATAATAATGATGAACCAATTGTAGAATTAATCAGAGACACATCAATAGAGATTGGAGCTCAATTCGCTTTAACTGGCACTATGAACATACGTTGTAGATGGTCAGACAATTGTAATGTAAAGGATATGAGAGTTTATCTTCTAAACGTCTCGACCGGACAAATCGAGACCATTCGAACCTCATCTTGGGAAGAGGATGCGCGAGATACCATAAGCTCGACCATAAAGGAAGTATTTAAACAATACATCCGCCAAATATAAATCGGATAAATAATTCCAATTGGTTACAAATAGGTCGTGTTAAAGCAATTCAGTCGGTAACCGGTAATAGGAACTCACGTTTTTGGAGTGTAGAAAAGAGGTTCTAATTTTCAGAAAAGTGTAGATAAATGTATCCTTTTCATATCGATCGGTAAATCATTATGGGACCTCTAAATATATAGGGGGCCCGAAGGTGGACCCACTTTTCCAGGCACAGGCGAAGATTGTCAGCTTTATAGCCGAGCTCACCCCTTTACTTATTGAAGAAGCAGGTTGAATATGGCCGGGATGTACGATGGTCGTGAAATGTGGTCTTGAATGGCCCCTAAATCCGGTGGGTTATTTATGGGATTGCCCAAATAGTCTTTAGAAATCCAATTGATAACCTCTCCCTCACCAAGCACCGGGGATGTTTGAGTAGGACGAAAATCCCAGGTTGCGCCCACGAATAATGGATCGGCTGGTTTGGGGCTGTGTCTGTCAAAACCTGTGACAGAGGTGTAGTCGCCCCAGTCGTCATCAAAGAAATAGCTTGTTCCTCTGTCAACCCAGAGAAGGCGGGCGTCACTGTACGCTGCATTGAAATAGAGGTTGTTATCGATTTGGTAGTGGCTGTGGCGATTATAACCTATCTCGATACAGGCGTATCGGCTGTTTGTGGCATCGCTGAAAAATATATTGTTTTTAATTATCGTATTCGTTGAATCATTACCCCCGAAGATGTGTGCCTGGTAATTGTCGTAGCTGTGGTTGAAGCCGTAGAAGGTGTTGTTGTAAATATAGTAGCCATCGCCGCTGGAGGTTTTTATTGAGCTGCCGTGGGCGTAGGTGAAGATATTATTGTGAATGAAAATGTTCTTGAGTATCGAGTTGTCATCCTGGTTTATAAAAATATGATTACTTGCAGAACCATCTTCTCCCTGGATGTCGTAGTTGGGATCGCCCTCGAAGAGGTTGCCCCGAATGGTGATGTTTTGAATGAGGTGACTGCCACTTCTGGCTGTATTTGACTGGATATCAACCCCCGTTGTATGGTAGCCGTTAAAAAAATGATTGCTCTCAATTATCACATCTTCAATAACTGAAGGATCTGTGTTGTATAATACAAGGGAAATGGACCTGCGGCCACAGTCGTGGATTGTATTCCTCCTAATGTAGACCTCGGATCTTTCCAGTGATATTCCGTAGGCAGAGCCACTGTTTTTTACGCCGATGTAGCCGATCTCACAATTGGTTATCTGCAGGCCTTTCAGCCCAGCAGCGTTTCCGTAATTGTCATAAATGCCTGCGTTGACCATGTATTTGAGGCTAATGGAATCAATTCCAACGTACTGTTGATTATTCAGCCGGATGAGCCTTTGTGCCTGGGGTACTTCGATAGATGCATAGGAACTGTTAGGGTCCTCGGTTGAGTAGATATATACCCGGTTGTTACTCCAGGTCCAGTCTCCAGCCCTGTCAAATCCCGTGGTCGAGTTTTCTCGATGGCCAAAAAAGGCGCTTCCCTGGGCATCTTCGAAAAACAACTCGGCCCCGTAATTTATGGTGTTCGGATCTATTGGGATATTCGTTCCGGACCCCCATATGTTGCCGGAAATATTGAACCAGGACGTTGCTTTGATAGAGCCAAGAAATGCGGGATTTGCCCCCGATCCGAAAGCGCTGAGAATGATATAACTCTCCTCTGTCCCGGACGAGGTTAACGTTACTATGGAATCTGTTGTTTCCTGCCTCCATACATCACCTCTTCTAAAGAGGATGATATCTCCCGGGGCAAAGGAGTGTGTAGAGATGTCCTCAATAAAAAGGTGTTTACCCTCGGTACTGTCGGGGTAATTGCCGGAATTTGAAACATAGTAACAGTTAGCATAGGCTCTCTGAGCACATATCTCTTCATAGATGTTTGTGTCAGAGCCCGAACCTCTGCCCACCGCGGAGCGTATGTCTTCGCCGAGTGCAAAATCCGCATGGCCATAGCCTGCTGAAATAAATAGAATAAAAAATAGATACCGTAAGTCAGATAAGGGTAAAATTTTGAAATAATTTAACATATTAACGACTCTTTAGTGCCTTGCTGCTAAAAGCCTGTCATAAAAAAACAAGCAACTCAGGTATTGAATTTGAAATCGTAAGTTTAGTCTTGTCACCAAGGCACTTATCCCTTCATCGGGGGTAGTTTTACTTTTATCTTAAGGTCCACATATAGTATGTGTTTAACCATGGACAAAATATCCTGCATGAAATTATACTGAAACCCAGGAGCCTGCCAAAATAAATCAGTCGCAGGGAAATTCATTTTTTACAAATGACACGTGGATAGTTATGATGATGCAGTTGTTACTGTTACCTGTTTTTTTGATTTTCTGCCAGCTTCAAGGTAGCCTGGCTCAAGCCACAGCTCCTGCTGAAGGGCTGATTCTCCATCTTCCATTCGATGGTAATACCAATGATGTTGCAGGAGGCGGGCACCACGGCGTTAAGACTGGCGCGACCCCGGCAACAGACAGGAATGGTAATACGGCCTCCGCCTACTACTTCGATGGTAACGACAGTATAATTGTTGCTGCGGATCATTCGCTTCTCAACGTCAATACCGAAGGCTGGACACTGTCGTTTTGGGCAAAGCCTGATCAGGCGCAAGACAGATATTCTGTTCCCATGGTTTCCTATGGCTATGGTCGTCATGGTGGATACGCAGTAAGTTACTGGTATGATTATGGGATGTTCCGGACAGATTTTTATGATTATTCCTGGACGGGGATATCTGTCTCAAAGGATGAATTTGATGAACATAGCTGGTATCTCCTTACGCTTATATATGATGGCCAAACCCTAAAAAAATATGTGAATGGGGTACTCGTGAATGAGGGAGCCATTACATATTATCCAACATTGGAGGATTATGACTATAGCCTCGCATTTGGTACAGACTCCGCTAGCGCCAGCTACTTTTATAAAGGTTTTATTGATGATGTGAGAATCTACAACAGGGTGTTAACTGATCTGGAAATTGCACAGATGTCAGAAATGTCAGGGGTGGTTCGGGCCGTGGAGTTTGACGCCTATTCCCTTGCAGATTTTGAGTGGGGAAGGCTGGAACCTGTGAAATTCTCAAACTTCTGGGCAGTTTGGGGTAACGATCAGGAGTCCTATACTGAAGTTGTGGAAAACCCCATAAAAGCAGGTCTTAATACTTCCGATTATGTAGGTGTATCCCACTCTTTTCCATCACTTCCTCTTCCGGATACCAGCGATTGCGAAAAATCAGAATATGTTCTAACTACAGCCACCGGAGAAGGACTGCTGACGGATCAGCATCATATAATGAGATGGAAGGTCCTGTTCACAAACGATAATATTCTGAACATCGACATTGTCTGGAACTGGATGTCCTTTAACCAGATTCATTCGGGAGCTGCAAAGTATCCGAATGGGCCGGGCACGACTGCCACCGATGACACTATAGCCTATGGTGGTGGCATTTTTAATGATTTGAAAAAAGCGGATGAGGAAGACCCTTCAATATACAGTTTTCGATACAGGGCTATCCCCGATGAAACTTTGGTGCCGTTCCAGATCAATATAGGACAATGGATGTCCTTTACCTATGAAATTTTGTGGACAACGTCCGACAACGGTTTTTGGCGGGTATATAAAGATGGCGAGCTACTTGCCTCCGCTGATAATGTGAAAACTCTGCCAGATTCCTACGATCCGACCGAGGACGATTTCCTTCACTTCAAAACAGGGCTTTACAATAAATGGAGTGATCCTGAAAATAAAATTAATGTTCTTGACATGTACTTTGATGATCTCGAACTGTTTATTGGTGATGAAATAAGTGTTGAAGATGTCTGTCCTGAGTGTATGAAACAACCTTCCGAGAGCAGCAAGACTATGCCTTGGCTTTATTTTCTTCTGCTCGATGATGAATAATTGAACTATCCAATGTGACTTCAGTACGTTTTGAAACAGAGGAATATGTAGGTTCAGTTGTTATAAACCTTATCTTTGGTGAAGCTCTTAAGGGTTTGTATAACCCCTGTTATTTGCGGCTGCTATTGAGGGGCATATGTTCCGGGAAGGTGATCGGTAACTGGTAATAGTACACCTTATATTAAGTAGTAGAGCCTTCGTTAATCACATTCAGTTATCTTAATAGGTCATATGTGGTATTTTTCTATTTGACTTAATTCTTAAATTAGGTCATTCTTACACTAGAACGAACGCTTGTTCTATAAACTTTCAAAGGAGTGTGAGAATGATCGATCCGACAATTACAGACCGCAGGGAAGTGATATTAACCACAGCCCTCCGCCTCTTCTCAGAACATGGATATTTTAATACCTCCGTGCATCATATACAGAAAGAAGCCAACGTCAGTATCGGTTCAATCTATCATCATTTTGGAAATAAAGAGGCTATCGCCAAGGCTCTCTTTCATCATATAGAAGAGAAAATGACTAGCACTGTCACTAACATTATGGCCGAGCATGAAACAGTCCATGATCGGTGCAAGGCTGTAATAACCTATCTCTTTACTCTTACCGAAGAGACAAGTGCCACTATGCAATACATGCTCTATGCAAAACATAGTGAGTTTATGCCTGAAGAAAAACCGGTCTGCTCTTCTCAACCTTTTACCCTTATGAAGCAGATTATTATTGAAGGAATCAATCAGGGAGTTATTCGGAATATAGACCCGAACGTAGCCGCAGTAACAGTCTTTGGTGGAGCTATTCGACTGATTTTTCTACGATTGGACGGTGTTCTTGAAAATCCTCTTCCGACGTATCTCGACGAATGTTGGGACTGCGCCTGGAGAGGTGTGGCAGTCTCTGATTTTTAAAAAATCAACAACTAGAACGAACATTCATTTTAACCTAAGCGAGGACAATCATGACTAGAACTATCAGAAGCATTATCATCACGTTAATGAGTTGCTCCATCATTGCCATTGCAATATCAGCTCACTCTAAAACTTTCAACAATGATATTTCCCTGGATGGTCTTGAAAGCACCCAAACAATATTTGATATTAATATCAAGGATGCTGGAAAACTTGCACTCTATCTTCAAGTTATCAAGATGACGTATGACGATATTGTCAGTGCAGGACTAAAGCCCAAGATGGTTATCGCTTTTCGTGGTCCTTCTGTTCGTCTTATCAACAGTGAAACAGGTTTATTTGAAGAAGAGGACCAGCAAAGCCTGAGTCAGGCAGCAGGCTTAATGGCAGAACTTACTCAATTAGGCGTACGTCTTGAAGCCTGTGCAATAGCTATAAACTTGTTCAAGGTGGATAGCGAGACTCTTCTACCGGGAATATCCGTGGTAGGAAACACTTTTGTTTCCCTTACCGGTTATCAAAACAGAGGATATGCCATTGTTCCTATCCAGTAACTTTAAGAGGTGACCAATGCATCGTAAAGGATTTCATAAAAAACTAATAACGAGTTTAATTCTCTGCACGACTCTCATTTTTAGTAGTTTTTTCCAAGGCAATTGCCGGGCAGAAGAATCATTAGTGCAGATCTCAGATAGTCTTTTTCAGGAAAAAAATCTTGGGAGAGTTTGGCAGGTGCAACGATCTAAAAAAATCAAAACCACCCAAGATGCCATTGCATACATTAATCAACTTAATCAGGGTGAATTTAACAACTGGAGACTACCCACCAAACATGAGTTAAAAAATCTGTTCAACATCTTTGACTTCAAAGATAACGGTAATGTCATGATCAGGCTGGAAGGAAGCTACTGGCTGGCAGAGAATCACGGGGCCCCATACGTCGGGACCTTTGAAATTGGAGATCAGTGCGGCCCATCCCGCACATTTTATAACGGGAAAACGGGTTATGTTCGGGCTGTCCGACCATAGACTATTTGTAAAACCATTGAAGAATCAAGGAGTAACCCAATGATTAAAAAAGCAATCCTCGCGTCTATCCTCAGTGTTTTTGTTGCGGCAAGCAGTTTTGCAGCAGAGCTCAATGATCCGGCACAGATACTAAAAAACAAGATTACAGCTGCCAAACAAAACATTCAAACCATTGACAGTAAAACCTTACGAAACTGGCTTGATGCCGATGAGAAAGAATTTGTTCTGCTCGATGTGCGCGAACCAGGTGAAGTGAATGCTGGAAAAATTGAGGCGGACGATTATCTGTCAATCCCACGCGGCCTAGTCGAGTTTCAATTCACCAAAAAGGTAAAAGACCTGAACAAGCCCATCGTGGTATACTGCCTTAAAGGAGCCAGGGGCGTTCTTGCAACCCAGAGCCTGAAAGAGCTCGGCTATACCCAAGTCTTCAATCTCGATGGTGGAGTTCTAGCCTGGATTGAACAAGGGCATCCGGTCAGTAATTTCTTTGGTGAATTTGAGGTGAACAATTTCGATTCGAACTTCCAGAAAAAGAGCTGATTGAAGTATATCTACCGCGAATTCAAATCAAAAGGGCTGTCCTAAAAACATGGCAGCCCAACTTCATCCATACGGTAAAAAATTTATCGCATAATATTAGCTGTATAGCTGTGGTGAAATGTTTCACCTGCCCCCTAAGCTAAAGGGTAAACCAGCACTGTTGCCATCGGTTTGGAAATGTAAAGTTTAATGGTACGTCGCTGTCTCCATTGTAAGGATTGGATTCTAGTGGATCTTGAAAATTACATTCATATAAATCTTTTGAGTATCATGAGGATGTAATACACTTTTAATAACGTGATTATCTCTTACTCCTGCCGGATACCTTATCAGCACAGGCCTCTCAGTCATTAAAACACCAGTACCATTGCACCGCCTACAGACAAAGGTGTACCTGAAATGTCGTTGACATGATGGACAAGTTACCTGAACAGGGAGGTGGACACGAACATTGCCGCCAATTTGTGCCTGCACACGTGATAGAGAAATTTCAAATGAAACGTCCTGTGGTCGCATTATTTCAGAATCATATAGTTCACTATTTTCCCACCTCAATCGACCAAACATATCATCGAAACCAGGTCTTTGTTGTTGAAAAGATCGCTTAGAAGAGTTCAGGTTACTTAAATTGATATCAGTCCCAGGAATAAGTGGCTCAATATTTATATTTGCATATCGCTCATTCTCGGTGTGCCTTACTGGGCTGCTCATTCTCGATTCTGGCTGCAGTGAGTGGTCGTAGGATTTTCTGCTCTTTGGGTTGCTGAGTACTGAATAAGCCTCTTGCAGTATCTGAAAAGGGGCCTGATCATTTCCATAATGATCGGGGTGGTATTCTTTGGCAAGTCTTCGATATGCGGCTCTTATCTCATCTTGTGATGAGTTCTTCGGTATACCTAGTATTATGTAATAGTTCTGGGGCATTGTAGATCCTCCTGAATAAAATCATGACTTCAATATTGTCCAGAATAATCTGTGGAATAATTGTGCATCTGTCTTTTGTCTATCAACAGTTCAAGTTAGCTGTTAAGGCTAATGCTTTCTTGATCAATCCTCTACATCTTACCAGTCTTCCATTGGCATCCCTTTTTTAATGATTGTTTGGGCTGTTGTGATATTTTTCTTTTCTAATTGGACCTGGTTATCAATCATTTTATACATATCGTCATCTTCACCCAGGGACTGTTTTGCCTGAGTACGAAGTGCTTCCCCTTGCTCCATCAACTGATTCATCCTATCAAGGATCTTTTTTCGTTTAAGGTGTTTTTCGAGTTCTCCTTCTATAATTGGCAACAATCTTTTTATTGATATTTCCACAAGAATGTCTCGAGGAACTTTCTGCTTCTGAGCGACTTCGTTAATTGATTGCAGCGCACTTCTACTGATTACAAACGTCTTTGCTTGGCGCTTTTCTTTGTTACTGGTGGTGATATTCACCTCTTTGGCAAGCTTAAGGAGTAATCTGGAATCTTCAGTTAACTGATCCAGAAGCGATTTCTGCTTAATACCCAACTGACCCGCAATTATGCCAAGTAAGTTAATGACCTCCTCTGGTAACTTGAATGTCGTTCGAACAGATTGTTTCATTCTTAGATCATCAAAAGAAATCTTCGGCTGTTCTAAAAGACTTAACTTGTTCTTGTTATTCATCTTAACACCTCCTTTTTTATAAAATACCTAGCTGATATTACTTTGTCAATAGTAGCCTTTAAAGTAATATATGGCGCTAGTGTGAAAAAAGTTATTTACGGTATTGACATGAGATATCACCGTATTTATTTTTGCATCAAAGAGAAATGATGGCAGAAAAATATTGACATATGAATCGGCTATGTCACTGGAAAAACAATCTATATGAGGCATGAGTCTGTGCTGTTTTGAGGCAGCCGGAGAGAAAGAGCAACTATAAAAGGAGGTACAGTTATGTGGACAAGAATGAATGAGATTGATCGTATGTTTTCCGCTATGGATCTGCTTCGTTCAATTAACTCTGACAGGTCCTATGGTGAAGGTTCAGGCTGGAGGGTAGTAGGCGGTTTCCCAAAGACTAACATGTATGATAATGGCGATTCATTTAAGGTTGTTGCAGAGGTGCCAGGTGTGAATAAAGAAGATTTCAATATTAAGATTCAAGGTAACTACCTGGAACTAAGCGGTACTCGACAATCTGATGCACCTAAAGGATATAAAATTCATAGGGCTGAGCGCGACCAATCAACCTTTACACGTAGTTTCACCCTGGCCGCTGACGTTGATGCCGACAAGATTGAAGCTGTCTTGAAAGATGGTCTGTTAACACTGGTGCTTCCTAAGGCAGAATCTGCCAAACCTAAGCAGATTACTATCAACTAAAAAATTCCATTTATCTATTTCATGATTTATTGGAGGTGAAGCAATGAATAAAAATATGGAAGTTACAAAAAGATCAGAGAATATGGTTGAAAAGCAACAAGATTTAGTTACTGTTGCTCCTGTCGTGGATATATATGAAAACGATGAAGAAATATTGCTCCACGCAGATATGCCAGGTGTAACAAAAGATAAAATAGTAGTAAACGTAGATAATGGTAAACTGGAAATCTCAGCTGTCCGTAATCTTCAGACAAAGGGCGTTGAAAGCTGGCAAGAGTTTGGTGATGTAGAATACAAAAGAGTGTTTTCAGTACCTCAAACAATTGATGTTGCAAAAGTAAATGCTGAACTCAAAGATGGGACACTTAGGCTTCATTTGCCAAAGGCGGAGGCCGCTAAGCCCAGAACGATTGAAATACGATCAGCATAGTACATACTGCTAACAGGTATTAGCCAAAAACTCTAAAGTCTACCAGGTAGACCAAAATCGGGTAATTGTGTCAGTGCAATTACCCGATTTTTTTATTCATTACCCAATGCTTGTCGAATTTTTGTCGCTAATTCTCGTTTGGCGAATGGTTTTTGGATGAAATCTACACCATCATCCAACACCCCCTGATGGGAAATCACGTTTACTGTGTATCCTGACATAAATAGACATTTCAGCCCAGGTCGAATTATCATAAGTCTTTCCGTCAATATTCGACCATTCATCTCAGGCATGATTACATCAGTCAGGACAAGATGAATCTCTCCAGAATGATCTCCAGCTAGACGAATGGCTTCATTGGGAGTACCCGCTACAAGCACGGTATAGCCTAGGCGTTCAAGCATCGTCGTGGTCATACTCAACATTGTCGGTTCGTCTTCCACCAGCAGAATAGTTTCAATGCCATGTCGAGCTGATTCCTCCGTGGCTTCACTTTCTCCAGTGTTAGTTTTTTCCGCATATCGAGGAAGGTAAATCGAAAAGGTTGTTCCTTGTTCAGTGTCACTGTAAACATTGATAAAGCCGTTGTTTTGTTTGACGATACCATAAACCATGGCCAAACCAAGACCGGTACCTTCATTAACATCTTTGGTAGTAAAAAATGGATCAAAGATATGGGACACTATTTCCTTATCCATGCCACTGCCAGTATCGCCTATGTCTATTTTTACGTATTGACCAGAAACGAAGCCAGCGTGAGCCGAACAGTATTCTTCATCGAGCATACAGTTTTCAGTTTCAACGGTGATTTTACCAACTCCTGCAATGGCGTCTCTGGCATTGACGCAGAGATTGACCAAAATTTGATCGATTTGTGATGGGTCTATTTTTATCTGCCACAGTTGTTTTCCTGGTAACCATGCGAGATCGATATCCTCACCAATAAGTCGTAACAACATATTCAACATCCCAGCCACGGTTTCATTCAGATCAATCACTTTAGGTGAAACGATCTGTTTTCGGGCAAAGGCCAAAAGTTGTCTGGTGATATCACTGGAACGACTGGCGGCCTGTTGGATTTGTTGTAAATCATTATAAATAGGATGTTCTCGATCCAAATCCTCCATAGCCAATTCTGCATGACCGAGGATCACGCTGAGCATATTGTTGAAATCGTGCGCTACACCACCTGCCAGCCTTCCGACGGATTCCATTTTCTGAGCCTGGCGAAGTTGTTCCTCCATTGACAATAGATCTGTAATATCTGTTGCGATCTGAAGTCGTACCAAACGACCATCAGTCCATTCTATTGCCCGATCATGGTTAATATACTTCTTCTCAGTTTTTGGATTTTCATCATTCCAGACAACAACACCAGTTGGAACATTGTTTGTATCAACAAGCTTATCATTGGTACAATGCAGACATGGGGCGGATTCTCCCCTGAAAGCCTTCCAACATATCTCACCTGTCATGTCTTGGCCAAAACTATCAATCATATGCTGATTCATGAAAAGAATCTCATAGGTATCCATATCTGCCACATAGATACTGGCGTCAATACTGTCCAGCACAGTGAGAAATTGTTTATGTGAATCCTGAAGTGCCTTCTCTGCCTGTTTTTTTGCAGTAATGTCAAGTGCTGTAAAAGTAACGCCAGCACTTAAATTATTTACTTCGATAGGTGTTGAACTCATTAAAACATTTGTAAGTTCACCATTTTTCCGCTTCATTACTGTTTCGACAGTCCCTGTTCCTTTTGTCTTTATTTGTTCATACTTCTCCTGGCCTACTTTCTCGAACTCTTCAACTGAAGGATAAATAAGTAAGGACTGGTTGCCAATTAATTCATCCTTTGAGTAACCGAGCATATCACAAAATTTATCATTAACTTGCCTGAAGACCCTGTCTTGAACAACACCAATGCCTGTCGGCGCGGCCCGGAAGATGCTTCGCATGTAGGCTTCACTCTCTTTTAGTGCTGTTTCAGCTCGCTGACGCTCTGTCAGGTCAACACCTAAACAGGTTACGTCAATGATATCCCCATGAATGTCTTTGGTAAGAACATTAGACCAGGACACATTGATAGGAGTGCCATACCTGTCAAGGATCTCATTGTCAAAAGTGGAAAATCCAGTAGTATTCTTTTGCTTCATCACGGTTAAAAAAGCTTTACTGACCTCTTCACGGATATTGTTGGGAATGAACATATCGAACCAGTTCTGACCAACGATTTCTTGCTCCTCCCATCCTGTCAGTTTTTGAAAATGTTTGTTAACAAAAGTGATTGTTGCATTTTGGTCCAGACTGATACCAATTTGAGGTGTGTTAACGAGTATGTTTCGCCACTTTTGCTCAGATTCTTTTACAGCATTTTCAACCAACTTTTGCTCAGTTATGTCACTGATTATACTGATGATGCCTTCAAGATTCCCACTTGAATCGTACATGTAGTCCCAGTTTATCTGGACATCAATTTCCCGACCGTCTTTAGTTTTGTCTCGGCTATAAAAGATCTCTGGCGCAGGTTGTTCTCGTACCAAATGTTGATAGTAGGACTTGGTGTGGGCCCTATCGTTGTCGTCTAATATCAAGTCCCAAATATACTTTCCTGTCAATTCACCATCAGAATATCCATGGATCTTGTGATGGGTTGGATTGCTGAAAATGATTTTACCCTCGATATTTGTAAGCTGAATTCCGTACGGTGATGTCGTTACTAACTTTCGGAATTTTTCTTCACTCTCTCGAAGCTTTTGTTCTGCCAGTTTACGTTCAGTGAGATCAATATCAATACAGAATAACTCTGGCTCCCGTCCGGGACTCGCAACAATTGCATGGCTGGAAAATACTGTGACACTGGAACCATCTTTACGAAGAAGAGATAATTCTGATGCCGGAGTCGGAACACCCGTTTCGGCCATCTCTTGTATCGCCTGCTTGACATCACCCTTCATTTTAAGCGGTATGATCAGGTCCAGAAGATTTGTGCCTATTGCCTCTTGTTCTGTATATCCGTATAAACGCTCAGAAGCTTGATTCCAAAAATGAGTAGTCCCATCCAAATTATAGCCTTGCACTGATACGGATGGAATTTCTTGCAAAAGTTTGTGAAATCGGACCTCACTTTCCATCAATGCTTTTTCTGTGCGCTTTAATTCAACAGCAATTGCAACCTGATCAGCCACAGCAGCCATTACCTTCATATCAGTCTGATCATAACAGAGAGGATTGTCATAACTTTGAACCGCCATGACCCCAACTATCTCTCCCAAATGCTTCAAAGGAACTCCAAGCCAAATTTCTGCTGGTGTGCATTCAGGAGTTATTAAACGGCTTTTCTCTCGCTGGGCCAATATCTCTGATTTGGTAATCATGATAGGGGTACCAGTTCTGATTACCTCTGCTGTTAAAGAGGCAGTTTTACTGATTTCTATTACCGGTGGATAGTTAACATCCACTGTATCAACGATATACGGAATAGTTACCGAATCATCGATCTTATTGTAGGAAGCGATATAAAAATTAGTCGTGTCGATTATGGAACTGAGGGCGAGATGTATTGTTTTGTAAAGTTCGTTTAAACTAGCTGTAGTTTCTATAGCATTGGAAATATTGAACAACGTAGTATTTATTCTTTCAACGCGCTGATGTTGTTCTAACTCTTTCTCGAGTAGAGCTACTCGCTGCTGCAACTCTTTATAGGTGGGTGTGTCAGGCATCGATTAAAATCTCCTCGAAAGTAGGGCTGTCTATGCTTTTGTTGTACTGAACTCGTTCTAGGGCAGGAAGAACGTAAATTGTAACACAAGACAACCTGCATTTTATCATCTGGCGGCCTGATAAGCAAAAATTGAATTGGCTCTGATACATTGTGTACATACCCATACGATGAAAAATCTACTGCGAGTAGAAGTCAAGACCGGGCATATGCTCCCCTACGGAAAAACTTTACAAATCCAAATTGTTTTTCTTTTCTAACCAGCTTGTTGCAGGTTAGAAGCTACTGGTTGTTTGAGTAATTGTGGATAGAGTTTTTCAAGGTGTCTTCGATTGTTCTGGCAAAAGAATGTGGTTCTATTACACATGCATCTTCCCCCCAGGATAAGATCCAGCGTTTTAATTCGAGAAGGTGATTCACCGAAAGAGACAAGATAAGGTCGCCGTTTTCACATCCTGTGATTTTTTGACTAGGGTGCCAGGTTCGTTCTTGAACGTAGTCTGCAACTCTATTGCTAAAACGTATTTTTACTTTGATCTCCTCGTTACTCCAGTGCACTCCAAAATGACTACCTGATAGCTTTTTAAAGTCAAAATCATCGGGTATTTGAAACGTATTTCCAGTTTTCCCAGCGGAGACAATTCGAGAAAGGCTGAAGGTTCGTATTTCATTACGTAGGTGGCAGTAACCAATGATATACCAGTCACCTTCAAAACGGACTGCATGGTAGGGATCGATAACTCTTAACTCAAGGCTTTTACCGGGAGCCTTGTAGTTGAGTTGGATCTGTTGTGAAGTCCGTAAGCTTTCCAGAGTTGTTTCCCATACTTCAGGTGTAACTGTGGTGCTAAAGGGTGGGATGACAGTGAATTTTTCCTGACCAGTACTGGGGTCTATATTAATTTTGTTGGGTAGGGATAGTTCTATTTTCTTAAATACTGCACAGAGAGAATCATAAATAGGGGTTCCTTCATACTGAACAAGGAGTTTTGCGGAGAGATACATGCCAAACAGCTCACTTTCTTTCATGGAAAGAGCCGGAAGTTTGAAGTTTTCTTCAGTATAGTAGTAGCCCCTATGCTTTGCAGAATATTCCAGTGGGGCGTTGAGTTGATAGCGCATGTAGTCCAAGTCCCGCTGGATTGTTTTGTGGCTTACCTCCCACTCCTTCGCTAAAAAACTGCAGTTTGGATACGTTCCTTTTGATATTTCTTTGTCGATGAAGAGCAGACGATTGTGCTGTGGTTTAAATTTACTCATTTTTCTCCTATTTAAATATTGGTAGGACACTATTTGTCCTACCAACTATGTTAACGTAAATAATTATAAAGGCCAAATCAAAAAAAACACAGGGTGTTGCGGGGTCCTGGAGATTGGTTTGAGTGATTATGAATTATTATACATGGAGAAAAAATATGGAATATTTATTGAGCTACGTCGTGTTAGGGATGGTCTTTGTTGTCGTTAAATCGCCAATTCGACAACTTGTTGATTGGGAAGTTGCTGACTTGAAAATGCATTGTCTGATCAAAAATGAAAACATTACAGCAGTAAAGAGTGTTGTGTTGCGACTCATTCTTTCGGTTATTGTGGTCGCGTTTTATCCTGTTATACTGTTTCGTAAATTGTCCTATCACTATCAAAAATATCAGCTGGATATTGTTCTACGCGATCAGGAAATAGAGGCGGAGCCTGCATGGCTTAGTGATGAGATCTCAATAGAAGAAGCTACAGCGTTAAACATGGTCTGGGTTGATGGTCATAATGTTCCTTTTGGCAATAATAACAGCCAGTGGCGTGTGATCTTAAAGTTGATGCGGAAAGATGATACGTTGTATCAATTTCGTTCACCTGATGAAACCTGGGATAACTTTGCAGGAAAAGAGGGTGTTGCTCTTGTAAGAAATGGTGAAATAGTAGCAGACCTCGTTATACTGCTGAACTGATACTTTTTGAGTATGTTATCACATAAGGTTTGTTACTGTTTCTACGACTAATAACAAAAACACTTTAAATCGACTGGGGAGGGATGTGATGTCTGATAAGGCCTTTCAAGATTACTATGCTGATGATTATTCGCACTGTTATGGTTGTGGTCGCCTCAATGAGAAAGGACACCAGATAAAAAGTTACTGGGATGGAGATGAGAGTGTTTGTCATATCCTGCCGGAAAATCATTATTCCGGTGGGATGAAAGAGATTCTCTATGGGGGCTTAATTGCATCACTTATGGATTGTCACGGGGCAGGGACCGCGGCGGCTGCAAAAGCGAGAGAATCAGGTATTGTTTTAAAACCTGGGGCAATGCCACGGTTTGTTACAGCATCCTTACAAGTAGACTACAAAAAACCGACGCCAGTTGGAGTTGAAGTAGAATTGAGGGCTAAGGTAGAGGAAATTAAGGGTCGTAAGGTGACAGTGGGCGTTACCCTGGCGGCAGAGGGTGTCGTAACGGCTAAAGGGATGTTAATTATGGTGCAGATTAAGGATAATTAAGCGAAAAGCTAAAGTTGGTTGTTATTCTTATCTTGCCCTATGAGCTACGATCTTCTCTGGTAGTACTCGCTGATACGGCTGATTAGTTGAGTTGTTCTACGAGCTAATTTTTTTCGGGCAAAATATTTGCTGTATTTTGTGATTGGAATGAATTCTTTCGTATCAACCTGACTCTTAAGGTCTATTATATAGGGTATGTAGGTTCCATCTTCCTGTAACTGTAGGACTATGTTTTTCAGGTTTATATCGAAGATGAAGATATCTTGGGCACAAAGATGGTCACAGAAATTGGATATAATCATCTCAATATGTTGAATATCACAGCTCTCTTGATAAAGAATTATATCATATATTGATTTTGCTATTGAGCCATCGTAATTACGGATGCATTCACATAATAATCCCTTACCTTTATTTGTACTAATAAAACCATGACAGTGGCTTATGCATGATAAATCGGGGTGCAGGCGCATCAAATTCTGATATGCTTGCATCTCCATGATACTTGATGAGTCACCTTCCTTATCTCCTGCAAAAGCTGTTTTGACAACGAGATTTGGATTTGCAGGGTGTTCATAGCAATCTCTTGTTTTGCCATGACTTATTTTTAGATCATCATTTAGGGTAAGCATTCTATTATATTCAGAAATATTAGTCTGGTTGTTTTTCGCTGCGTCTCTGTCGTGGGTATGTGAATCCTGATCTTCGTGCCCAAGACAGTACATTAAGTGCTGCTGAAAATCATGTTTTTTATAACTCTATCTGCGTTGTCAGGCAGTTGCTTCTTTTAAGTAATACGCTTGACATAAACGTAGAATACTTCTTGCCATGTTAGATGGGGTAGCCTTACATTGTTTTGCAGTTTATAATCAATATCCTCTCGGCACAATTTGCTCCAAACTCATAGAGTCAGTATATGGTCTATGTCGGAACGAAAAAGAAGATTAAAATGGCAGAAATAAGAAAAATCGTATCAATCGCGCAGGTTGATGAACTTAAACAGCAATATCTACAGAAGACTACAGCTGCATTAGATGGGATGTGGCTCCGTGGATTTGTGCCAAGGGCAAGCCATTTTGGTTTTTATGAAAATGAAGAACTGGTCGGTTATTGTTGTATAAATGATGATGGTTATGTACTGCAGTTGTATGTGTGTCAAGAATTTCAAGATCAGGCAGGATTACTGTTTGAGGAACTGCTGGTTCACAAACACCAAGTGGTGCCTGAAGTCAATGGCGCATTTGTAAGTACTGCAGAACCTGGATATCTGGCACTTTGCCTTGATCTCTTTCCACGTTTCAAGGTTCACACCTTTATGTATCAGTTGGGTAGCTTCCAATCTGAAGATCAAATTAATACAGCACCTCTTCAGCTAACCACCTTAACTCACAATCAGTTGGCAGAGGCCGTTGCTTTTGCAAAGCTCAACGTTGGAGCCCATGAAGGATGGTTAATGGGCTACTATAGTGCGTTGATTAATCGAGGTGAACTCTTTGGTCTCTTACAAAATGGTCGGTTTGTTGCTGCGGGGGAAAGCCGGAGTGATGATCATGTTCAGTCAGGTTATGGTGATATTGGACTCATTGTTGATAGGGCACTACGAGGGCAGGGGATTGGCACTCAGATAATGACTGAGTTAGTACGCATTACTCAAGGGAAGGGATTAAAGCCAATATGCTCCACAGAAAAAGAGAATATCGCAGCACAAAAAGCGATTACCAGAGCTGGATTTTTTGCGGGACACCGAATCATACAGTTTGACTGTTAATCGCTTAATCTTTTGTAGTAATACGAACATAAATTTACGGAGGATAGTGAATATCATGCACTCACTCACAAAACTAGGTTATGACAGTTGGGTTCAGAGCCATGCTGAGAGCCAACAGATTGCTCCCCATGAGCTTGCACGTGTTGTTTCAGTTCATAGGGAAAGTTATATCCTGAGTAAGGGAGGGGGGGATGTCTTTGCTGAACTAACTGGCAATCTACTCTATACAGCTCAAACTTCGCTTGAACTACCCACTGCAGGTGACTGGGTTTGGGCGGATTTTTATGATGATGACAGTCACGCAATAATTCATGAAGTGATACCGAGGAAGACCTTACTTAAACGAAAGACTTCGGGGAAGGCTGTTGAGTACCAACTCATAGGGGCTAATATCGATATTGCCTTCATCGTTCAGGCGGTGGACGATAATCTGAATATGAATCGTCTGGAGCGATATCTTGTTATGGTGCATGAAAGCAGCATTACACCGGTAATACTCCTGAGTAAATGTGATCTGATATCTAACGATTTGGTAGATGACGTTAAGGGGCAAATCAGCGCTGTCAGTCCAGGCACTGAAGTTATTGCTTTTAGTAACCTGTCTGAAGAAAGTACAGCTCCAATACGAGATACTCTTTGTTCAGGTCAGACATACTGTCTTCTTGGGTCTTCTGGGGTGGGCAAAACCAGTTTGCTGAACAATATTATGGGTAGTGAGGCCTTTGTAACCCAGGAGGTGAGTAAACGAAGAGGTAAGGGCAAACACACCACAACCAGAAGAGAGCTGGTGCAATTACCAGGTGGAGCACTTCTTCTTGATACTCCTGGTATGAGAGAGTTGGGTAATATCGCCATTGATATTGGCCTGGATGAGACCTTTGCTGAGATTGTCACCCTGTCTGATGAGTGCAGGTTTAGTGATTGCAGTCATCAAAGCGAAAAGGGATGCGCTGTTTTAGCAGCTATCAAAGATGGAAGATTGCCCGAGAAGCGATACAGAAACTATTTGAAGATGAGAAGCGAGTCAGCCTTTTACGAAATGTCATATTCCGAAAAAAGAAAGAAGGATAAGGCCTTTGGTAAGATGATCAAATCTACCATGAAAAGTAAAAAGAGATGGTAGATATTGAGTTCGCAAGTGACCATCGAGAAAAAATGTGATTAACTTTTTTTGTGGTTTTTTTTTTGCAAATCGCTGTAAATGGGAGCCTTTTCCTTCTTGTGTGTTGCGTGGTGTTATGATCTGTATGCAGGGATTCCTGTCACTTTCTCACCTATGATGAGGGTGTGCATGTCATGGGTTCCCTCGTATGTGTAGACCGATTCCAGGTTGTTTGCATGGCGCATGATCGGGTACTCGCCCATGATGCCGTTTGCTCCAAGCATGGTTCGAGCAGTTTTTGCGATGTCCATCGCGATCTTAACATTGTTCATTTTTGCCATTGAGACTTGGGCAGGACTATAACTTCCCTTATCTTTTAAGCGGCCAAGTTGCAGGGCCAGAAGTTGTCCTTTTGTGAGTTCGGTGACCATTTCAGCAAGTTTTTTTTGTTGAAGCTGAAATGAAGCAATTTTTCTGTCAAATTGAACCCGTTGCAGGGAGTATTCAAGGGCGGTCTGGTAACAATTGTCTGCAGCACCCAGTGCACCCCATGCAATACCATATCTTGCCTGAGTGAGACAGCTGAGCGGGGCTTTAAGGCTGTTTGCCTTGGGCAGCATTGAGTGTGTCTCGTTGAGTACAACATTATCGAGAATTAGCTCTGAAGTAACCGAGGCGCGGAGGCTCCACTTGCCCTTCATATGGACTGTGCTAAAGCCTGGAGTATCTTTTTCTACAAGAAAACCCCGAATACCATCGGCACTATTTGCCCAGACTATTGCAACATCGGCAATGGAGCCGTTGGTGATCCACATTTTGGAGCCATTTAAGGTCCAGGTCCCATCTCCATTGTTAACTGCTTTGGTCCGCATTCCTGATGGGTTGGAGCCAAAGTCCGGTTCTGTAAGTCCAAAGCAGCCAATAGCCTCGCCAGCTGCCATCTTTGGCAGCCAATGTTGTTTTTGCTTCTCACTACCATAGGTGAAGATAGGAAACATAACAAGAGAACCCTGTACCGAGGCAAAACTTCGTATGGCTGAATCACCACGTTCGAGTTCATACATGAGAATGCCATAGGCTACATTGGACAGTTCAGCACAGCCATACTTCTCAGGAAGTGTCGGGCCTAAAAAACCAAGACCGCCCATTTGTTTAACAAGATGGAGTGGAAACTTTTCTTCCTGGGCGCAACTGTCGATTATTGGCATGACCTCATCATTGATGAATTCCCGTGCCGTCTGTTGTACGAGTCGTTCTTCATCACTGAGAAGTTCTTTCAGATTCATATAATCGGTAAAGTCGACACTATTGCTCATTGTAAGTTCCTTTTTAAGGAGATGTATATTAGAGGTTTGTTTATTAACTTGCTGTAATAACGTTTTTTAGTCTGGTGAGTACTATATCCACCTCATCTTCGGTGATGGTGAGGTGGGGGCGAAAACGGATGCTCCTATTTCCACAACCAACGAGCAGTAGCTTTTCTTTAAAGGTCTTTTCTAAAAAGATATCTCTGGTAGCTGAATCTTTGAGGTCAAAAGCGCACATAAGCCCTTTGCCCCTTGGGCTGAATATAGTCTGTGGGTATTGTGCAGCCAGTGCTTCCAGACCTTGTAGTAACTGATCGCCTCTCAATCGGGCATTTTCGATCAGGTTGTCCTGTTCAATTACCCTAAGAATGGCAGAGCATCTGGCCATATCAATGAGGTTGCCGCCAAAGGTTGAATTGATTCTGCTGGGCTCAGTGAAGACACTACTTGGTGTCTCATCCAGTCGCCTTGAGCCAAGAACTCCGCAAACCTGTGTTTTCTTACCAAAACTGATGAGATCAGGAGTGACAGAGGTGTGTTCGTGGGCCCAGAATTTTCCGGTTAAACCGATGCCGCTCTGCACCTCATCCATGATAAATAAAAGGTCATTCTCATCACAAATCCCGCGTAGACTGACAAAGAACTCATTGCGGAAGTGATTATCACCGCCTTCTCCCTGGATGGGTTCAATAATAAGGCCTGCGATGTCTGGTCCACTTCTGTGTAGAGCAACTTTAATTTCAGCTAAAGCCTGTTGCTCAAGGGCCATGGTCAGCTGCAGGCCTTCCTCTGTAGAGGGAAAACTGAGTTTTGGGTTAGTTATTCGCGGCCAGTCAAAGGTTGGGAAATATCGGGTTTTACGAGGGTCGGCAGTGTTGGTTAAGGAGAGTGTGTACCCGGAGCGTCCATGAAAAGCCTGCTTAAAATGGATTATTTGGTGCCCACGTTCCTCTTTTAACCCTGATTCGTAGTTACGCTTAACCTTCCAGTCAAAGGCTGCTTTAAGACTATTTTCGACAGCAAGAGCGCCTCCTTCGATGAAGAAGGCGTGGGGGAGGTAGTCGGGCATGGCAACACGGCCAAATGTTTCCAGGAATTCAGCCATGGCCTCTGTGTACATATCGGAGTTGGCGGGCTTTTGAATAGCAAGTCTGCCTAATTTATCCGATATCTCAACAATAGCAGGATGGTTAAAGCCAATTGCCATGGAGGCAAACATGGAGAAACAGTCGAGGTAGCGATCTCCATTACGCTTATCGACAAGCCAGCTTCCCTTAGATACATCAAGATCGACGATTATATCCATCCCATCTGCGAGAATGTACCTGCTGAGAATGTTTTTAACCTCGGCTGCGCTTGTCATGACTGCTCTCCTTAGAGATGTACTCCAAAATAATTATTCAATATTAAAACGAATACCTTGTGCCAGTGGCAGGCTGTTGCCAAAATTTATGGTTACAGTTTGCCGCCTCATATATGCCTTCCATGAGTCGGAGCCGGATTCCCGTCCGCCTCCTGTATCTTTTTCCCCGCCAAATGCTCCTCCAATCTCAGCCCCCGAGGTGCCTATGTTTACATTTGCAATACCGCAATCGGAGCCGCTGGCGCTTAAGAATCTCTCAATTTCGTTGTGATTTGTGCTGAAAATAGACGATGAGAGTCCCTGGTTAACGCTGTTATTTATGGCTATACCATTTTCAACAGGGCCGTCATATTCAAGGAGGTAGAGGATGGGGGCAAATGTTTCTTCGGCTACAATGGCGGCGTCTTTGTCTATTTGTACAATTGTAGGCTCCACATAACACTGTGACTCATACCCTTCGCCTTTAAGGACATTTCCACCAAAGAGGATCTCGCCACCCTGCTTAGCTATGGCCTTGATTGCCTTTTGGTATGTTTTGACGCTCTCCTTGTCGATGAGTGGCCCCATGTGGTTTAGTTCAAGGAGGGGGTTGCCAACACTGACGCTATTGTAGGCAGTTATCAGGTGTTCTTTAACTGCTTTGTAGCGGGATTTGTGGATGATAAGACGTCTTGTTGAGGTGCAGCGTTGGCCTGTTGTTCCTACAGCTCCAAAGACGGCGGCCGGGATAGCAAGTTTTAGGTCGGCGTGTTCTGTGATGATAATTGCATTGTTGCCACCAAGCTCAAGTATGCTCTTACCCAGCCTGTCTGCAACGGTTTTGGCTGCGAGCTTTCCTGAATTAACGGAGCCGGTAAAAGAGATAAGTGGGATACGTTTGTCTTCCAGCAGCTTTTTGCCAACATTGTCGCGGTCACCGATAATAAGGGAGAAGATGCCTTCAGGAAGGTGATTCTGGTCAAGAACCCTTGCAATGATCTTATGTAGAGCAATCGCTGATACTGGAGCCTTGGAAGAAGGTTTCCAGACCGACACATCGCCACAGATGGCTGCGATCATGGCATTCCACCCCCAAACTGCCATGGGGAAATTAAAGGCGGTCACAATACCTACAATCCCTAAGGGCTGGTACTGCTCAAAGAGGCGGTGTTCAGGTCTTTCAGACATGGTTGTCATTCCATAGAGCATTCTGGACTGTCCAACACAATAGTCGCATATATCAATGAGTTCCTGGACCTCACCCAGACCTTCCTGGAGAGGCTTACCTGTTTCGTAGGATATCAGGGTACCCAGTGGCAGTTTGAAATCACGGACTCGCAAGCCTATCTGCCTGACTATTTCACCTCTTTGGGGGGCAGGCGTAGTACGCCAAGCTTTGAAGCTTTCTTCAGCTTGTTCGATGACAAGCTGATAATCCTTCCCCGTGGCCTTGGTGACATGGGCAAAAGTCTCACCGTCAACTGGTGACGTGACAGCTATTTTCTTTTTACCATTACTTTCAAGCCATTTGGTGCCAGTCGATGTACCTGACATAGTTTTTTCAAGGTACAGCTCATCAAGAAAATTCATTGGGCCCCCCGGTCCATAAAATTGTTTGTTTTATTCTATAATTATGTCAGCAAAATAGGTGAGAGTCAAGTGGAGTTGACTGATGTTTTATCTCGTCTACTGCTGGAGTAATTGCGCTCCAAGAAACATTAGGTATTCGCTTTAAGTTACTGACTGGTTGAAGAAATTGAATATTGTTGATGCGATTTCAGGACCAATACCCTGGACCTCGCACAGTTCTTCAATATTCGCTGTTTTTACACGTTTGAGGCTTCCCATGTGTTTGAGTAACTGTTTCTTTTTCTCCGTTCCAATGCCAGGTATTCGGTCAAGTTCTGATGTGAGTGTTGCCTTGTTACGCAGCTTTCTATGAAAGGTTACACCAAACCTGTGAGATTCATCACGAATTCTCATGAGATAGAGGATGATCGGATTATGGGGCAGCAGAACGATGGGGTTTTTGCGATCAGGTTTGTACAGTTTTTCACCTTCATCTTCCTTTTCTTTGGCTATGCCAATCCAATCAATATCTTTGGTAATACCAAGGTCTTTTGCCACGGCGAGTGCCATACCAAGCTGCCCCTTGCCACCATCAACCACAAACATATCAGGAAGGGTGTCCTCTTCAATCCCTCTTGTGAGTCGTCTTTCAAGGACCTCTTTCATCATGGCGTAGTCATTTGGCCCATCAACGGTTCGAATTTTATAGTGCCTGAAGTTGGAGGTGTCCTTTTCACCATTGGTAAAACATACAAGTGAGCCCACAGCTTGCTTGCCGCTGATGTTTGAAATATCCAGACACTCAATACGGTTTGGTGCGCGGTCGAGGTGGAGGGTCTTGCACATTGTTTTACTTAAATGTTCCCAGGAACTTTTCTTTTTCTCCTTTTCTTCAAAGACCTGCATTGCATTGGTATTCGCCATGGCTATGAGTTGTAATTTCTCACCCCGCTGGGGAATTTTTAGCTCGACCCTGGTGGTTGATTTATCGCTTAAGAATTCGCTGTGGAGGTCAAGGTCGCTTGGGCTAAAGGGGAGGAGAATCTCAGAGGGCACTACTGTCTCATCTGTGTAGAACTGGCTGAGTACCTGAGACAGGATTGAGGCGTCATCACCATAAGGGTCAGCGAGGAAGAAGGACCGACTGCCATTAATCAGTCCATTGCGAATAAATAACAGAGAGACAGTGACAGCGGCGTCTTTTCTAGCAAAGCCAAAGACATCCTGATTCATGGTGTGGCTTGCAGAAATGACCTGTTTCTCAAGTGTTTT
This sequence comes from Desulforhopalus glucosivorans, assembly GCF_054397165.1. Lineage (NCBI taxonomy): Bacteria > Pseudomonadati > Thermodesulfobacteriota > Desulfobulbia > Desulfobulbales > Desulfocapsaceae > Desulforhopalus > Desulforhopalus glucosivorans. The sequence goes on along the minus strand of NZ_AP044854.1, from coordinate 2,432,748 downwards.
AGATAGAGCGCCAACCTGATCTCTGAGCGTTGCTGCTTTTTCAAATTCGAGTGCTTGTGCGGCTGCCTGCATCTGCTCGTTTAATGATTTGATCAGGTCTCTGTTACGCCCCTCAAGCAGCATGATGATTTTTTTCACATGCTCCATATACAGCTTACGATCAGCATTTCCTGCACATGGTGCCAGGCATTTACCAATTTGACGATTGAGGCAGGGGCGGTCTCTTTTTTTCAGCTTGCCACCCTTGCAGTTTCGAAGAGGGAAAAGCTTTGCGATAAGACGGAGCGTAGACCACATGGCTCCAGATGATGAGTATGGACCAAAGTAGCGTGCCTTGTCACGGGACTTCCTTCTTGCCATATGTACTCTTGGCCATTCTTCCTGTACTGTAACCTTGATGTATGGGTAGTTTTTATCATCGCGGAGAATGATATTATATTTGGGTTTATGCTTTTTAATAAGAGAAGCCTCTAAGATCAGAGCTTCTTTCTCGGTATGGGTGAGTAGAACGTCAACTTTACTGACTTTTTGAAGCATTATGCTGGTTTTATTATGTTCGGCTGCTGAAAACCGTGCATATGATGACAGCCGTTTATGCAGATCCTTGGCCTTGCCTACATACAGGACTGTGGATTTCTGGTCCTGCATAATGTAAACCCCCGGTGTGTGCGGGGCTGATGATAGAATTGATTGGGGAAACATTGTGTTGTAAATAACCTTAGTAATTCTTTGTATGGATCTGTATTTACGATCAAAACGTAAATTTTTGTAGTGGTGCTGGCGAACGGTTTTGTTGAGAGTGATATGTCTGTGTTCACTTGTCTCACCTGGTTTACGGTACAACATTTTTCCAAAAAGGCTACATGCTTACAATTGCAAAATAGGGATTTACATAAATAAATTTTTCCTGTAATTTGCCTGCAGTAAAACTACATATCTCACAGGTGGTAACTGTTATGTTACTGAAAAGGGAATACGGTGAAAATCCGTAGCGTTGGGCCAGCGCTGTAAGCGGGGACAACATCTGCTATACACCACTGCTTTTTAATACTCAAAAAGTGGGAAGGTGCAGATGGAGGATGATCCGTAAGTCAGAAGACCTGCCTGTTTGAACATAGACTTTCCCGTCCGTAAAAAAGTCCGTATCACGCTTGCCGTGGTACGGACTTTTTTATTGCCCATGGGTGGGGTAACTGTATGGAGAATGCAATGAAAACACAGATTGAATTGGCAAATGAAGGGACGGTCACCGCTCAGATGCAACAGGTTGCAAATGATGAAGGTTTCAGCGGAGAAGAGATTAGGGATCGTGTTGCAAAAGGACATATTGTAATCCCTGGATGTGCTGTTAGACCCCACCAGAAAATAGTAGGAATCGGTAAAGGTCTACGGACAAAAATCAACGCATCTATAGGTACTTCGTCGGATATATCTGATGTTGAACTTGAGATCAGAAAAGCTCGTATTGCAGAGCATGAAAAAGTTGATACCCTGATGGAACTTTCAACTGGCGGGGATCTTGATGCAATCCGCAGATCTGTCCTTGGCAGCTGCTCTCTTCCTGTGGGTAACGTTCCTCTCTATCAGGCATTTGCCGAAGCCACTAAAAAGTATAGAAACCCCAATAAGCTGGATCCTGAATACCTCTTTGAACTTATTGAAAGACAACTTCAGGATGGTATTAGTTTCATGGCTATCCATTGTGGTATTAACAGGTTCTCCATCGAGAGACTTCGTAAGCAGGGGTTTCGTTATGGAGGCCTTGTCTCTAAAGGTGGTACCTTTATGGTTTCATGGATGGAATACCATAACAGAGAAAACCCTCTGTATGAGCAGTTCGACAGGGTCTGTGAGCTGATGAAGAAGTATGATGCTGTTTTATCCCTTGGAAATGGTATTCGTGCAGGTGCAATTCACGATAGTCATGACAGGGCGCAGATGGCTGAAATGATCATCAACTGTGAACTTGCAGAACTTGGTAGAAACATGGGTTGCCAGATGATGGTGGAAGGCCCGGGGCATGTTCCTCTTGACGAGATAAGCGGTAATATCATGCTTGAAAAGGCAATGAGCGGTGGGGCTCCATATTATGTACTTGGACCACTCCCTGCAGATACCGGTGCCGGTTATGATCATATTACAGCAGCCATTGGTGCTGCTCAGTCTGCGTGGCATGGGGCAGATCTAATCTGCTACATTACCCCCGCCGAGCACTTGGCACTGCCAACTGAAGACGATGTTCGTGAAGGCGTTCGGGCTACACGGCTTGCAGCAAGAATCGGTGATATTGCAAAATATCCTGAGAAGCGAGAGGTGGAAAAGAAGGCAGCCATTGCCAGAAGAGACAGTGATTTTGAAGAGTATTTCAAGCTTTCAATGTTTCCTGAAAAAATGACAGAGGTTCGTCAAAGTAGAAAGCCAGAGAATGAGTCCACCTGTACCATGTGCGGTGATTTCTGTGCGATGGAAAGAGGGCACTCTCTTTTTAAAGATGACATCGCAGGCGATAAGTGCTCTCAGAAAAAAGAAAAAGAACTGGTCACTGAAGAGTAACTATTTTTAAGGCTCGGTTAGAGAGGTGCTATTTTCTCTAAGTTCAAGGCTGAAAAAAGAGTTCGGGTATACTCATGCTCAGGTGCTTCAAAGATCTGAGCAGTGGGCCCGGACTCTACAATAATTCCATCTTTAAGCACCGCCACATAATCTGAAACTGCTCTGATTACCCTGAGGTCATGGGAAATAAACATATAGCTCATATTATGTTTTTGCTGCAGGGCGAGTAGTAGTTCTATGATCTGCTTCTGGATGGTTACATCAAGAGCAGATGTCGGTTCGTCGAGTATAATAAATTTTGGTTTAAGTATGATTGCCCGTGCAATGGCGATTCGTTGTCTCTGTCCACCAGAAAATTCATGGGGATAGCGACTGGACATTTCTTCATCTAAACCCACTTCATGTAATGTCTCGTTTACCAGGACTGCGCGCTCGGCACGACTCAGCTCGGGGCGGTGAACCTGAAGTCCTTCTTCGACAATTTGCATAACAGAAAGACGGGGTGAAAGGGATGAGAAAGGATCTTGAAATACTATCTGAAAATCACTGCGAAGTGGTCCCAGTTTTTTTTGGGAAAGACTTTGTAGATTTACCCCGTTAAAAAAAATATCACCAACACTCTGATTGAGTCGTAGCAGAGACATGGCAAGAGTGGTCTTACCGGAACCTGATTCTCCAACAATCCCGCAGGTTGTCCCTCCCTTTATCGATAAGTTAATTTTATTAACTGCCTTTATCGTTGTTTGTGACTTCTTAAACGGGTTTGCCCATTTATTTTTCTGATCAAAACTACAGGTTAGATCTTTTGTACTCAGTAGTATTGGCCCGGATGGTGCAGGTTGCTTTGTGCCTTGCGGTAGTGCCGAGAGTAGCGTTTTAGTATAGGAATGTTGTGGGTTCGTAAATATTTGCCCTGTGGGGCCGGATTCAACGATGCATCCTTCTTTCATAATGCAGACGTGGTCTGCCTGGTCACGCACTATGGAGAGATCGTGGGTGATAAGAAGCAGGCCCATGGCGAGCTCAATCTGCAGCTCTTTTATAAGGGTAAGGATCTGTGCTTGAATGGTTACATCAAGAGCGGTCGTTGGTTCATCTGCAATTAAGAGAGAAGGATTTCCTGCAAGTGCCATTGCAATCATCGCCCGTTGTCTTTGTCCACCCGAGAGTTCATGGGGATAAGAGCAAAAACGTCGCTCTGCATCGTCGATACCGGTTTTAGCAAGGTAATGGTAGGCCTGTTCACGCGCCTCTTTTTTATCAAACCCTCTGTGGAGCATGAGCGGCTCTATGAGCTGGTTGCCGATGGTGTATACCGGGTTAAGTGAGCTCATGGGCTCCTGGAAAATCATTGCTGCTTTGCTGCCTCGAATTGAGCGTATTTCAGCACTGGTAAGAGAAGATAGATCAACACCATCAATGGCGATGGTACCGGTTGATGATACATTGGTGCTTGTTTCAAGCAGGCGAAGAATAGAGAGGGCAGTAATTGATTTCCCAGAGCCGGATTCACCCGCGAGTACCAGTGTTTTGCCACGGTCAAGGGTGAGACTGATGTCAAAAAGAGTTTGGGTTCTGGTTTTGTGACCATTTTGGTCGTAACCGTTAAACCATAAATTGAAATTATCGATTTCGAGAAGCATTATTGGTCAGTGAGTTAAAACAACCGTAAAACAGTGTTAAAGGGTTGGGTGTTGATGTGATTAATCGATGGGCAGGATGGACGCAATTTCCTTATATACGATGTCATCGAGTTCCTTGAAAGAGGTGGTCATTCCTATATCATATTTACCTGAGTCGAGCAATTCGACTCGTACAACATTGCCGATCAGTATGACAGGACTTTGGCTTTCTGCCAGCTGTATTTGGACTGAAATGAGCGATCCCAGCAGGAGTGGTTTGTCATTTTCAAAGAGAATACCTCCTACACAAATATCCTTGCTTGTACCGTTGACTGGTGGTGTGCTGCTAAAATCCAACTCTTTAGAGAGAACCTGTTCCTCAATTTTCACTCGTATATAGCGTCGCTTCTCATATTTGTAATGGGATATACGATTCTTCCCGGCACCTTTTGAAAGATACATGGCACTATCTGCCATTTCAATCAATTCTTCCGGGTTTCCACTATTGAATGGGAATGAAGCAATACCTCCACTTATGGTAATCTTTCGTGTGGTACCAGAGAAGGAAAATTCATGTTCAGCTATTTTTTGTCGAAGTCGTTCTGCAAATACATAGGAGCTGATATTGTCTGAATGGGTAAGGAGAAGAATAAACTCTTCTCCTCCAAAACGTGCAGCAATATCACTATCTCGTTTTTCTTTGGCGATAATACCAGCGATTGTTTTCAGCACAGTGTCACCGCTATGGTGACCATAGTCATCATTTATAGCTTTAAAATTGTCTATGTCGAGAAAGAGTACGGTAAAATCCTCACTGTATCTTTTGGCAACAGCGACCTGCTGGCTATATACTTCATCAAAATAACTCCGGTTAAAAAGTCCGGTAAGGGTGTCGTAATGGCTTTTACGCACTGCATTTTCGTAGCGAGCAGTCTCAATGATGCGTGGGTAATCTAAAAAATGTGTCGTGTTCTGCAGGTAATCGCAGAATACGGTGGTGAGATTGACAGGTCGCCCTAATTTTGTCATCATCTCCTGGCGATGGTCAAGGAGGTTGCGCCAGTGTCTATAGCATTCAGACAAAGGTAGATCGACGTCACCTAAGAGATGAAACGTCTGTTGGATGGCGAGTGGCCCTTCCTCTTTTACGAGTATTTCAATGTTCTGGATAAGGGCATCATCATTTGGGCTTTCAGATCGTAGCTTGAGTAGATTTTGTCTGAGCATGGATTGCATAGGCCTCCATTTCAGGTTATCTAGGGTAAGGTTGCATAGCATTGGCTGGAATTTTATACCTCCTCAAATCATAATCAATCTTTGCCTGTCTGCATAATGTATTCGTAATATAGGTGAAATGTTTTTTTTTAGTCTGGTTAATCAAGTCTGACTCGCGCGAGTTGTAATCGTTTGGGTGATAATGAAATGTACTAAGGATATGGGAGAAGAGAATGGAAAAAAGATGTACATGGTGCGGTGAAGATCCCATATATATTGACTATCATGATAAAGAATGGGGAGTCCCACTGCATGATGAGCAAAAGTTGTTTGAATTACTTTGTATTGAGGGGGCCCAGGCGGGCTTAAGTTGGATAACAATCCTTAAAAAAAGAGAGGGCTATAGGCGTGCCTTTGATAATTTTGATAAGGAAAAGATTGTTCGGTATAGAGATGAAGACATTCAAAGACTGCTTGCTGATTCAGGGATTGTCCGCAACAAGCTAAAGGTTGGGGCGGTGGTGCAAAATGCAAAGTGTGTGTTGGATCTCTATGACCAGGGGGAGACCCTCGGTGGGTATCTATGGAAGTTTGTTGATGGAATACCTATTCAGAATGCTTGGAAGGATACCAGCGAGATTCCCGCTTTAACGCCACTTTCAGAAAAGATGAGCAAAGATCTGAAGAAAAAAGGTTTTAAATTCGTAGGCCCGACAATTTGCTATGCCTACATGCAATCCATGGGCATAGTAAATGATCATCTGGTAGATTGTTGTCGGTATGACACTGTAAAGGCCCTTGGTTAACGTAAAATCAGTTTCATTTGCTTTGAAGCGGGCCAACTTGCTGCCTTTTATTTCACAGCTATTTGCGATAACATTATTTGGAGAAATCTCTTAGTACAATTGATAACTTCATAGTGTGTTCAGGATGACTGTAAAAAAATCTAAAGTGGCGGTTAACATAAAGAAAAACAGATTGACCATAACTGTTGCCGAGGAAATAACGAAAAAGAGTGTGGACAATATCTATACGGAAATCAGGTTTGGTGTGGCTGATCTTAAGCCTGGTTTTGATGTTATTACAGACCTTTCTGCCTGTTCCCTTGCTGCATTGAATAGTTTGCCAACGTTTAGGAAAATCACCAATCACCTTGTGAATGCCAGGGTGGGGAGGGTGGTTCGGGTCATAGATGAAACGAAAATCATAAAAAAACAAATGATCAATATGGCTGGTCAAATGCAAGGTTATACAGCTGATATCTTCAATAGCCTTGAAGCAGCTGATGAGTTTTTAGCCAATTCTACAACGACCTCGGGACTCTCCTTTGCTCTTCAGGGGCAAGATGCCAGCTATGTTCACGGAGATCGGGAAGGTACTGCAATAGTTGTATCCCTGTCAGTGCATATATGTGAAATGAAGAAGGCGACTTTTGCCCTTGAGGAGGAAGATAGTATCTCCTTTTCTGTTAAGTTTGCTGCCCATGAAGGATTGCTGGAAGAGTTTAAGACAAAGGCTGTCGTCACATGGGTAGATGGTGATAGGTTTTGTGTACGTTTTGAAGATGTTGATACCGACCTTCAAGAACAACTCTGGAATCGGTTGGTCCACGAGTCCCAGTGTGATTTATCCTGACTGTAGTTGTGTATTACATTCTATTTCTTGTAATAATCGTTGCGGAGTCCTTCCGCTGAGTCATAATCCTATAAATATGTAGCAACCCTTGATGTCTCATATCTGAATTTAATTGACAATATTGATAATTTCGTTACCCTTGTCTCTGGATGAGGTTAACGAGAAAAACGATATCAAACAATTGTAATGAAATCAAAAATATTGCAGCTTCTAAAAGAGGCCCCTGATGTAATTTCCGGTGAAGAGTTGAGTTTGGAACTTCAGGTGAGCAGAGTTACAATCTGGAAGCATATAAAGGCCCTGCAGGAGAAGGGGTATAATATCCTCACGAGTCCAAAGGGTTACAGCTATAGCGCCGATAATGATTTTCTTTTCGCCTGGGAGTTTGCAGGCCGAGAGTCGCAAATTTATTACTTTGACAGTTTGGCCTCGACCATGAGCAAGGCCAAGGAAGTCGCTCGGCAGGGAGCTCCTGATCAATCAGTCGTACTGGCTGATTATCAGAAAGAGGGAAGAGGACGGATGCAGCGCATCTGGTTTTCCGATAGAGGCGGACTCTACTTCACTCTCATTCTTCGACCAGAAATTCCCGCAACATCAGCATTTCTCATGAATTTTATCACGTCCACTGCACTGGTTGAGACAATACGAGAACAGACCGGTTTGGACGCACGGGTAAAATGGCCCAATGATATCCTGATTGGTGAGAGTAAACTTTCAGGTATGTTGTCAGAGCTTGAGGCATCAGAGGAGCTGGTGTCGTTTGTTAATATCGGCATAGGGATCAACGTGAATAATGATCCAACAAAAAAAGAAAAAACGGCGACCTCTCTTAAAAACGAGCTGGGCCGAGAAGTGAAAAGAAGAGATCTGCTGACAGGCTTTTTGGATAGACTTGCCGTGAGGCTTGATAATCTGCAAACGGGTAATGCAGTAGAAGAGTGGAAAAAATACACTATGACCATTGGTAGACAGGTGAAAATTGTCACCTTAAAAGAAACTGCTGAGGGTAAGGCCATCGATGTCGATGATTCAGGAGCACTGATGTTGCAGCAGGACGATGGCACAGTAAAGAAAATTATCTACGGTGATTGTTTTCATCTGTAGAGGTCTGTATAAAAAAAAAATCGATTCATAAAATATCAGAAAAACGATAACTTCAAACGAACTTCTAAGGTAGTCACACCTTAATCAACACAAGGGATTCAGTTATGAGTGTTTCAATTGAACAAAAAAATGACTTAAATATTTCCAGCCAGCTGCAAATGACCGTTTATAGCTCTCTTGTCGCAGCCCTTATTGCGGTGGGTGCCTTCATTGCTATTCCCATCGGGCCGGTCCCAATCGTTTTGCAGAATCTTTTTGTGATGCTTGCGGGCCTCCTGCTTGGTGCTCGGTGGGGTATGGCGAGTGTCGGTCTGTATTTACTTGCAGGAATCTGCGGTCTGCCTGTCTTTTCCGGAGGAGGTGCCGGGTTAGGACACTTCTTTGGCCCTACCGGAGGCTATCTTATCAGCTACTTACCCGCAGTTTTTATTGTAGGATTTGTTGCAAAAAGATCAACAGCCCTGGTTGTCAGGGCCGGGAGCTTGGTGGTCGCCCATGTAGTTATTTTTGGTATAGGTGTGACCTGGTTAAAGGTGGCGACTGGTATGACATTTGGTAAAGCCCTGGCTGTAGGCATGCTTCCTTTTTTAGTTGGGGATGTTATTAAAATTGTGGCAGCGGTTCTTATTGCCAGGGCGCTATCCCCACTTATTTCAAAGAAATTAATAAAGTAGTGGGCCAGAATGACAAGTATTATTGAAATAGACCATCTTACCCACCGTTTTAGTGATGGTTCACTTGGCCTTAAGGATATAGATCTTAGTATTGATAAAGGTAGTTTTGTTGTGCTTGGGGGCCGAAATGGCTCTGGTAAGACAACACTGTTACGCCACCTCAATGGCTTACTCCTTCCAACGGAAGGCGAGGTGAGGGTAGAAGGTTTTTCAGTTTCTGATAATCTTACACTGGCCAGGCAAAAGGTCGGTATGGTCTTCCAGGATACTGACAGCCAGATCGTGGGAGAAACCGTCTTTGAAGATATTGCCTTTGGCCCTGAAAACCTGAAACTGGGTAGAGCTGAAATTAACAGAAGGGTTGAAATGGCTCTTGAGGTAGTAGGTTTATCAGGACGTACTGATGATCGCCCCCATCTTCTTTCAGGTGGTCAAAAAAGGCGTCTCACCATAGCCGGAATTCTTGCCATGGAACCGGCCATTCTTGTTTTTGATGAACCATTTTCAAACCTGGATTTTCCTGGCATTATTTCTGTGCTCAGACAAATAGTCTCCCTTCATAGTCAGGGACATACCATCTTACTCACCACCCACGACCTTGAAAAAGTGATAGCCCATGCAGATAGGTTACTGATCATGGAAGGTGGCATGATAGTGCGTGATGATAAACCGCAGTCACTCTTTCATGAGTTAGAGGAGTTTGGGGTTCGTCAGCCCTGTAGTTCCAGGATTGGTGGAGAGGTGAGGTCATGGCTGGAGTAACAGTATTTTGTTACCAGAAGGGCGACTCGCAACTCCACCAACTGGACCCAAGGTTTAAGTTGCTATACATGGTTCTGCTTAGTATGGGAACTGTGTCGTGCGGATTTGTTGGGCTTGCAATAGTGACTATTGTGATACTTACAGCACTGTTTGCAGCGCAGGTAAACATTCTCGCAGTGCCAAAAGAACTTAAAGTTTTCCCTTATTTTCTCTTTTTTATTTTTTGTACCAGAAGCCTCACCACTCCGGGCGATCCAATATTTGTTTTTTCAGTTATTTCTCCTACCTATCAGGGAGCCATTGAAGGGCTACATTTTTGCTGGCGTCTTTCCCTTATTGTTCTCATAAGTCTTGGTTTTATCACCAGCACCACTTCTAATCAGATAAAAGCAGCAGTGGAATTTTATTTTTCAAAGGTGCCTGGGGTTCCGGAAAAAAGGGTCTCCACAATGCTCAGTCTTCTCATCAGATTCATACCTCTCATCCTGCGTCAGGTTCAGGATACTCTTGATGCACAAAAGGCAAGATGTGTGGAAGTGCGGAAAAATCCGGTCTATAGGCTGGTTAAGCTCACCATCCCACTCATGTATCGGATCTTTACAAATGGTGATCAACTGGCAATCGCCATGACTTCAAGGTGTTACACTGAAGAAAGAACCGGCCTTGTGCTGACAGCCTCCCGTAATGACTGGCTAAGCCTGCCACTACTTCTTTTACTACTCCTGTTAATGCAAGTTCTCTGAAACGTTGTTTTCTAACAATAAATATGAATCTGCATGACTCTTGGTAGTTGAATGCATATTCTATTTGAAGAGCTAAAAAATCATCAGAGGAGAATTGCTATGATTTCTCTTTTTCGTAAGAGATTTGCACAAATTGTAGTACGTAATATACCAACATTTCCCCTAGTTACTGTAGTGTTGATCTTGTTCGTTGTAGGGATTGTTATGCCACTTAATAGTGCGCTTGAGGCGTCACAGTTACGGCGGATAACGGGGACGGCAGGGTCAATATTAAATGCTCAAAGCATTACTGAATTTAATGAGCCGTGGGCCATGACCTTTCTTCCAGACGGAAATATGCTGGTTACTGAGAAGCCAGGCATCTTGTACCTTGTGAGTAAAGATAGTTTTGCAAAACGTGAGGTTGCTGGAGTTCCCGAGGTTGCCTATGGTGGACAGGGTGGTTTAGGTGATGTCGTTCTGCATCCGGAATTTGCTGACAATAAACTGGTGTATTTGTCCTATGCAGAGAAGGGGCGCTTTGGCAGAAGAGGGGCAGTTGTCGGGCGAGCAAAATTTGTCGTGGATCAGGATGGTCCTGCATTGAAAGATCTTAACGTTATCTGGCGGCAAACTCCAAAAGTGAAGGGAAGGGGTCACTATTCCCATAGAATAGCTTTTAGTCCTGATGGAAAATTGTTTATCACCTCAGGTGAGCGACAAAAACAGAAGCCTGCACAGGACTGGTCACAGAACCTAGGCAAGATCATCCGGCTCAATGATGATGGTTCAGTCCCAAAAGATAATCCCTTCCAGGATAAGGGGAAGCTGGCAAAATCTTTTTGGTCACTAGGGCACAGGAATCTTTTGGGGATCGCCTTTGATGGAGAAGGAAGGCTCTGGACCCATGAGATGGGGCCTAAGCATGGGGATGAACTCAACTTGATAGTGAAGGGAGATAATTACGGCTGGCCAATTGTTTCCTGGGGCAATCAGTACTCTGGTCTTGATATTCCGGATCATGACACACGGCCCGATTTTCACGCTCCTGAAGCATATTGGGTTCCAACTATTGCTCCATCCGGTCTTGTCATCTATTCGGGGGATGTTTTTGAAAGCTGGAAGGGGGATGTATTTATAGGAGGTCTTGCCTCTAAAGCTCTTATTCGAGTGGAAATTTCAGGAGACTCCGCTAAAGAAGTTGAACGATTCCCAATGGGGAAACGAATAAGAGAAGTGGAACAGGGACCGGATGGTGCTATTTGGGTTTTAGAAGACAAAGTTGGTGGACGTCTATTAAAACTCACACCTTATAAGTGATAATAAAACCTTTTTCTCAAACTGTTCCACGTAAGCTAATGTATGGTGAGACCTGTTATTTTTTATGTCAGTTCTTAATGTATGTATATTCAATGGTGGCTTGGGCCACTATAACAGCCGATTAAGTGCTTTCCGGCAATTAATACTCAGCTGCAAAATCAAAGGAGATTAAAATGGATTTTGATTACACGTATGCGGACTATCTCGGCGAAAAAGAAATCAAGGCAATAGCAAAATTGGAACAAAAATTAGGCAAAAGACTTATGGCCTACTATACCCCACCAGCGACATCTAATCTGGATGAGAATGATCTTTTAAAGATTAAAAACCTGGAAAAGAAACTTTGTGTCAGGCTAGTTGCTTACGATACATAATAGACTTGCAATTCTAAATAGCAGTTCGTTGATGTAGCATGAGTCAGCTTTTTGGTGAGCTGACTCGGTTGCTCTTAAGTAATGACGATAACGTTTTCCATTAAAAATGGAGTGAATGTTATGATCCGTCCTCGGCTACGGATCCAGGTCCGATGACCGGTCTATACTTATCCTTTGATGCTCCACAAACCGGACATTTCCAATGCATTGGTAGAGCTTCGAATTTTGTTCCTACCGGCGTTTTGGTTTTCCGATTTGGCTTCGTTGGATCATAGACAAATCCACAATTGGTGATTTGGCATTGGTACATATCTTTAGGGTCCGTCATAAAATCCTCCATTGTTTCTTAGACTGTTGTTTCATAACTACAGTGTATGACAATGTGGCATATCTGTAAAATTAAAAAATGCGCTCCTCTATGGCAAACCTTGGGGCACACTTCTCTGCGCCGTTACGTATGATGTTACATTTTGAGCAATATTTTAATTCACGATCTGCTTCATTTCTGGCATGGGAAGGCATCAATGAAAGCTGCGAGTGTGAGGTTTAAGTTTCCTTGCCGAAGCTTCTCGGGGTGCTCCTCAAGATAGTTTATCAAAATACGAGCATTTTGGCCGTTGGTTACACCTTTATCTGGCGCGCAAAAATATGGATTGGGAATTTTAAGATCATTTTGGTATGAGGCATTGAGATCATATACACCTGAAATATACCCTAAACAGAATCCAGCCTCATAGCGCTCTCCTTTTGCGGGATCAGCAGGCCAGTCTAATAATATTTCACACGACCGTAACAACCTACTACCATCAGCTAATACTTGTTCATAATGCAAGATTAGAGCGAGTAGAACCATCAAGATTTTTATTGTTTTCAATTGCATACCATCCTCATTAATGCAGACACCTGATTATGTAAAATCATTACCCCGTAATTGTATTGTTTATATATGGTACCTAAATCTTGCCCGCGCAATTTAAAAAATAATTTTTCAACGAAATAACAATGCTTTATGGATGAATTATCTACACTGACTGCTTACTTTTTTATGAGTCATATTTTTTCATAATTGCTACCCTTCGGGATTAACAATTTCACCGAATTTGCGTTGTTTCCGGAGTTTTGCAGTATATTTATACGTATGTAACTCCGGTGCCTCGCATCTCCGGTAAACTTGTTAATTGCAAGATTGAGGTGGTACATATAAGCCGTTTTATTTACCTCAGTTTTATCTCTTTGTATTTTGTTTTATGGTTGGGCGGCGCAGGAGGTGTGAACAATTAACCTTGGAGTCTGTCGGATTGAAGGAGAGTTGACTCGTTTTTTTTGATGTTTGCGAGAGAGGGGGGAGGTTTGTTGTTTGATGACAAATAAAAAATAAGGAACACCTAACTTTTTTATTGCAAAGAATATTTAATCGGTTATTATTCAGACTCAGCAAGGATTCTCCCCTTGCTCTTTTAATCCATTTAATTCTCCTAAACGACCTGTCGGGCTCATCATTCGGTAGGTCGTTTTTTATTGTCCAGTTTTACTTGTCTACTATGTGACTGAATTTTTCTTATAATAGTTTTAGGTAGGGTGTTGTATTTGTAGCGATAATTCAGGTTTTGGAAGTACTGTTTTCCTGATCATAACTGGAACAAGGTAAGAATAGTCCTGGCTGTGAAAATAATGTATTTCCCTCCTCGTCTATGGTAATTTTGAAGTTGTTTGATTCTTATTTATAATACTATAATACTCTTGCAAAGGTCATATCACTATGATGGTACGAACAGGTTTGTATATATTTCAGATAGTTGTCTTGTCTCTGATGGTTTCATGTTCTGGTCCTGAAGATACTGGTGAGAAAGGAAGCCTCAAAGAGACGCAAGATAAGATTGCCCAGGAAGCAGTTGACTACATAAAAGATCCGCTGGATAAGGCCAAGGAAACTGCTGAGCTGGCTAATCAACATACTCAGCAAGTTAAGGACGCAGAGACTCAAGAGTAATTCTTATACCCCATGCTCAATGCATTTGGTTTTCTAGTCAGCTTAGTTTGATTGATATATCCCAACTGGAGAGCCTTCAGGCCTGTGCCTTCAGGGTCTCACCTATTTGAAAATTATAAAATGAATGCTGTTAAAATTCCACATGATCAATTGAGCCAAGAGGCCTTGAACGGTGTTATTGAAGAATTTGTAACACGTAATGGGACTGATTACGGTGAAACCGAAATCTCATTTGAAGCTAAAATGACCCAAGTTTTACGTCAACTCAAATCTAAAGATGCCTTTATTGTCTTTGATCATCATACTGAAACTACTACTATCGTAAGTAAGGATGATCAAATTTTACAATCTATTGATTCATAAGACTCTAATAGCGGAGGCCCTATTTATGGAGGAAGCCAACCATCGGTTACTAATGTACATTCCAAACTCATCACACGATCATAAAACGGTGTCAATTTTTATCAAAAAAAATCAGCTACTCACTATTGTTTTCCCGTTGATAGCTTCAGTGCTTTTACTTAGCTCCTGTAGCAATCCCTATTCCTCATTGTACGGTGAGTCACCGTCGAAAATGAAAGCAGACGTCGACTTTCTGGAAGAATATAAAAATAGTATGTGCGGTATTAAAGACAAGCATGAATATGAGGAAATATCCAGCGGCAGGTGTCTCGCTCTCTACTACGATTATAAAGACCAAAGTCACACAAAAAATGAAATGGAAGATGTGGTAAAACGTGTCAGGTCTATCTTAGAAGACCCCGGCAAGGCGGACCAATCATCTCTTGACCGGTTATCGAAAGCCTCGGCTGAAATTGTAGGTTGCAAAAATTATATTACTGAAAACTGTATGTAGTAAGAGTAAACCTCCTTCTCTTTTTACGGCTTTTCATGTGCCTGCATCTATTATTCTTTGGCGTGGTTGGATCACGAATCATAAAGAAAGCCAAATTGAATCTCCCCTCGTTTGAATACAAATAGTTAATAAGCTAAAAACTGAGATACTGTTCGAGTTTACATTTTTGTACGCACTGAATTTATTATTACTAGATTAGGCTCAAGTATCAGCGATTTTTTTCACTATGGTCAATCTATGGGTAGTAGGTTGTGTGCCGCCGTAAGCAGAGTGAGTTCACCGTTGATTTTGACATAGATTCTCCTACTCTGGTCGATGAAGGTTTTTGTGAGTCTTCTTCCAGCTAATCCATCAATGTTAACAACGATAAAGCCTTTTCCATTTTGTCGAAGTTGTAATTTGTTCTTGTCAATTCTCATAATTATTACCTGTGAAGTTTAGGTTAGGTCAATAGTTGCCCTGTTTTGTGTTGTAATAGCACTTCCTGTGCCAGAAGTATGACGACAATATTGTTGTCTGTGATGAGAATGGTAAAATATATATTATTCTAGTTGGTTATGGTGGTGATTGGGCCGAGATAAAAGAAAATTATCCCTTTGGCTTCCTATTTATTCTATGTCGACAATTTGTAAATCGCGGCGAATAAAGAATACTGTAAACAAAGTTGACACTCATCTTGAAGGTGACAATATTTGACTGCATAGATAGAGGTTCTATCTATGATCACATAAACATGCAAAACATTAGGTACTTGAAGTGGTACTTGAAATGCGTGTGGTCGGATTGATATCAAAAATGTGTTTTTGTAACTGTCTGACCTTGAGGAGTTCTGAAGATAATTTTGGATTGTCGTAAGTGTAGTAAACAAAGTTTACAGAGGTAATAAGAAGATGAATGATTCGGGTAGATTTGATTCATATCTCACTGAACTAAAGTGGAAACTATCCAAGATAGCAGGGATTTGGAGTACTGATGATTATAAGAATTTTATTCGATTTTACTCTTCGATTATCCCAAATATAATGGGGGTTGAACGATGTACGGTTTTTGTTTTAGAACTAAAAAGTGACAGGATTTGTTCTGTTTATGGAACGGGCCTAGACCAAAAACTTGTTCCTCCCATGGACGGAAGTATTGTAGGGGATGTTATTAAATCTGGTCAAAGAAGAATGATCAACGATCTGCAAAATCATGCAGGCTATCACTCACACATCGAACAACTCACCGGATTTACAGGACACAATATGCTGTGTGTCCCAATAAATAGTCTTAGCGGTAATGGTGTGTCTGGTGCAGTCCAGCTGATTAATAAATTACACTCGGAACAGTTTACTGAAGAGGATTTTGCAAGGCTTGAAGAGATAGCTTATTACCTATCGTTCTCAATTGAGTCTATTGTACTTATCAATGAAATATCTCGTATAGCCGAGTCTATGGGAAAAGAAGTAGGTAACCTACAGCAAGAAACAATACATGGGGTGACAATAATTGCTGAGAGCCCTGCCATGAGGGAGGTACTGGATATGGTACGCATGGTGAGTAAATCTCCGGTAAATGTACTTGTCCAAGGAGAAAATGGTACTGGTAAGGAGTTAATTGCTCGAATGATCCACCACTATGGTGACCGAAAAAGTTCTCTTTTTCTGCCTGTTAACTGTGCAACAATGCCAGAAAGTTTGGCAGAGAGTCAATTCTTTGGTCATGAGAAAGGGGCATTTACTGGGGCTGACAGTAGTAGAAGTGGGTTATTTGAGGAGGCCAGCGGAGGAACCTTGTTTTTGGATGAAATTGGTGAAATGCCAATTATGATCCAACCCAAAGTATTAAGAGCTATTCAGGAGGGCGAAGGGCAGAGACTTGGTAGTAATCATCTTCGACAGTATAACTTAAGACTTATAAGTGCTACTAACCGTAACTTAGCAGATGAGGTCAAGCAGGGCAGTTTTAGAGAAGATCTGTTCTATCGTCTTTTTTCGGTAGAAATCCACATTCCTCCATTGCGAGATCGAAAAGATGACATTCTGCCTCTGTCTTTGTCGTTTCTGAGATCAACCAATGAACGTTTTGGAAAAAATGTTATTGGCTTCTCTCCAGAGGTGCTGTCTGTCTTCGAAAATTATTGGTGGCCTGGAAATGTTCGGCAGTTACAAAAAGAAATAGAGCGCCTTGTAGCGCTTACCGAAAATGGCGAGTTGATTAGATCAGTGCAGCTTTCGGGCGACCTTTATTCCCTCTATACTAAATTGGCAAAGCAGTCAAATTTGGAAGCTGAAGGGGATTTGGCACTGGTAGATCAGGTTAAACGCCTGGAAATCATACTTATTAATAAAGCTATGAGGCGTTGTGACCTCAACAAAACCAAAGCTTCTAAATTACTGAAAATTTCCAGACAAGGGCTGGATAAGAAAATCAAGAGATACAACCTTCAGTTCTAAGTGATAAATTGCTCGCATTTGTTTCAATGGATTCAAGCCATTTTTGCTCCTGTGTCGACTGTTCAGCAACTCCTAAGCTTATCTTATACATTGTGTTCAAAAATGAAATTTAGACGTTAAAGAACATGTGGAATGGCAGTTTGTAGACTGTTCGTCATTATATACTTTTCTGAACACAGATTAATAGGCGGTCAACTACACTAAGCGGTGGCCTGCAAAGTAGCCTCTCCCCCTTCCTTTTTTCTTGGACATGGACTTACAGTTATAGACGGGTAGGTGACCGCAGTTTTTTTGGAGAAATTTGGGTAACCAGTTTACTTTCAGCTCTTCATATGAAAACCGCTCTTGTGAGCTGCACTTTTTGGATAGAAACCTTTTGTAATCACAACATGTTATTGGTATTGTTCCGATGAGTTTGAAATTATAATACTCATATGTGATACATTGTGGTGACTTACCTTTTTAACTCTGAGTCAGGAGTCAAATTCAAGGTGTAGTGGAAATATGTTGACTTTTGGTCAAGCTGATTTGTTACGTATACTGGACAGCAACCTTATCAGGAATTAGCTCAGCTACAGCTACCTCACCTCTTAGGCAAAGGTGTTCATGGACTAAGTCCTAGTATGGAGTTGCAATTTTGTGGTTAGGTTTTTAGAACGGCCTATTTTTCAAGATAAAGCCTTGTCTCAGTATGGGGGTAGACCTTGATTCTTGAAACGGAGGTCCGCTGCAAAGGTGAAGCACTGCTAAGTTCTTTGAGTGCTCTATAATATGGCGTACAGGCAGTGGATCGGGTCATTTTTAACCTGGGCTACATTTAACTTCCATGCTTAATGGAAATCATCCCCCTAACCGTGGATCAATACTGTACCAGAAAAATCAAATCCTCTATAAAGCTATTGTTGTGGGTGTGGAATTGTTCACGACAGTATAAAAAACACAGATACGATAGTATAATACTTTAGAAAGTATACTGCAGGCCGACAGATACAAGACTGGAATAGTGCTCCATACCAATTTTATTTGTATACTCTTTGGTATAACCGTCCTCCCAGGAGTAAGTAGAATCACCCTGCTCTCTAGAGTAATTCTGGTAATGGTACGTTAGTTCCAGACCAAGAGTGTCGCTTAAGGCATATGTGGCTGACACATCGAATCCATACATATCGCCATTATCGATTTCATCTGATGACCCCATACTGAACCAATGTTTGTCAATTGCCTCACCTTCTACGAATGGAGAATAGATAATGCGACCTGCAATTGCAACAGGTCCAGCCTGATAGGTGGTGCCAATTCCAAAGTATACTGATTCAAAAATCTGCTCGTAACTGACTGTTTTCCATCCATCTGGGTAGGTACCCACCTCATTTCTAAAGCCGCCATTTTCTGAGTAGATGTAAGAGTCACCAGTGGCGTCCCATCTAAAATAGTCACGTTTGTATCCAACAATTCCTGAGAAGGTCATATCCTCTGTCTTATAGGCAACAGTCTCGAGATTGATATCAACCATAGAAGCATCGGTTATCTCAGAGTCATGCCATGAATGATCAGACCAATACCCATTACCAGATGGGTCCATGCTCCTCCAATCATAATCGTCCATATTGCCACTACCTTCGGTGGCTTTAAACCAACCATCAACGTTCACCTTAAACCTGTAATTATAGGTACATGTGGCGCCTACACCCACCATCAATAAACTATCAACAGTCCAGTTGAGCTCAGATTCTTTTTTGTTTCTATCCTTAGTCTTAAACACATACTCATCACTCTGGCCGAATACAAAACCAGCACCGCCACGGACTGAAAAATTATTTTTAGAGTTGGAAACAATGGTTGTCTCAGTTATGGTTGCTCCTGGGACTGAAGCGGTGGCCAAGCCTGCTGATAAAAATAATGCTATAGCGGTAGCAATAATTATCTTCATTTGTTTTAAATGTCCTCACTATGTATGTCATTGGTACAGTCATAAGCAGCGTTTGTGATTGTCGTAATACTGCAAGTGTTTGTGGAATTTCACGGATTTCGACATAGTGGAAACCATGGTGGCAATCAGTAGAAAAAAACTAAAACCACAGGTTATCAGACTGTGTTGATATAGATTTATTACCACCAGAAATCTTCACCAATGCTCTCAATGTCGGCACAAGGTATCGCTCACAGCCAATAAATTGTTACATGAAACAAAAATATCACTTGTTAATTGGTATTAATAAATCTACTTGACGGCTTCCAGTAAGGCAGGGAGGACGGCCCTTACGTTGTCTAAGCATATTGACATGCCCTAAATTTCAGTGTGTAATATGTTTCGTAATATTCGGACGCTATGACTCATCTTAGCAGTATCAAATTTAACACACGATGATTTCTTACAGATAAAATGTTAGCTCTTATCTTGACCTGGAAGTGGTGCACGTTTAAAAGTATCACGTTCATTTGGATCTTGTTTATCTTTATTAGATTGTTCTGTAGCAAAGGCAGGTGAAGTGATATCAAGCATTGTTAAAAACATACTTGATCCCGCAGTAATTACCACAACGAGACAAAATGTAACTGACATTTTGGTGAATACATTTTTCATATCAATTTCCTCCATTATTGATAACCTGACTAATCCACGCATCTTTCTCTGGGAATACTTCTAACTGTTGGGACAATATTGTTTTGTCGATTGAATTAAGAGCATCAACAACGTCTTCTCTGCTATATTTCCCTCTGGTGAGAGCATCATTGGCCATGAGCATTACTTTTATATACTTAATCCTTTCTTTATCGTTGTTACTTTCAATTTCATCTATCAATTTAGCCGTATATTTCATATTTATATCATTCGAATAATTAATACGTGCTTTCTCAACCTGTGAAAGCGCCTTATTCGCTAGTTCCATTCCTTTATCGATGTATTCATTTCTTTTTGTTGTAAAACCCTTTTTTCTTGATGCAGCATCAGCTGCCATCATGTACGCGTAAGCACCGTATTGGTACTGGTCAATTTGGTAGCCCAATTTCATCTTATTGGAGTCGAGTCCTGTTATTTTGTCACCTAACCTAGGTGCATCGATTGATACTCTATCTAATGCAGAACTATTCCCTTCACCTAGAGTTTCAAATGAGCCTCGAAGAGCAGCTATATCTCTCCGTAAAGAATTAACCTGTTGTTCAGATGTAGTTAACTGATTTTGATCTTTGTTTTGAATCACTTTCGAGGGATATATTAATGAACAAACACCTAATAATATTATTAAAACAGCCACTCCACCTCCAACCCCAAAGGTTAATGGACTTTTATCATTAAGCATAGGTAATTTACCTTCTGCAACTGCATATCCACCAATAAAACCTGACCCCATAGACATACACGCAGAAAATATGAAAATAATAAGAGGCCTCGCATCAGCTGGCAAACTTTCTTTAAAAAAACTAACAACAGTAACAGACATAAGAAAGACAATAGCCGCGGCTACAAAAATGACTCCAACTACAAGCACCCAAGTAGTGCTTCTGTCTATGACAGCATCATTTGGAATGTCATTGATTCCTGGTAGCCGTTCATCTGCATCATTAGTAACAGGTTCTATTGTTCCCATATAAAATGTCCCATAGCAAATAGTTACGATTAGGTTTCAGATATTTATCCCTTGTCACTCCTAACTCATACAACACCCTCCTTTGCGTGTATTAATGCTACCATTTATTGATAGGAGTATCAACTTCTTTAGTTATTGTGAGGACAACAAGACTGAAACTACACCTTTACAAGCTCGATAGGAATGAGGACCTGTTAGGCATTTCAAGCAAAACCTTTGGGAAAAGTACGGTCACTTTCAAATCGCCCGATAATGACATGTTGGTAGTGGCAATATGAATATCTTGAGATTCTATTCTTACCTGATGTGTACATTATTCCAGTGAGGGCAGACATGCCTACTTTCATGAGATGGTATAGAAGTGGAGTAACTCTAAAGAAGAGTTACCAAGGACATCTTTCAAAAATGTAACAGAGCACCACCTTACGATTTCTACTGTTATGTGTAATTAATCCCACCTACATATCTACCCATGGAGGTTCTCAATCCATCTAATCGCTTCATGATCGGATACCTTACCGAGATACCGTTGTGTTGTGGATAGATCAGCATGTCTAAGGATTACTTTGCTGACAATCTCGATTGGAACTCCTGATCTTGAAGCATATAGGTTGCAGCATGGCGTCGAAGGTCATGGGGTCTTAACTTAATTCCAACCATATATCCAACTTTAACTACTATTTTTCTAGCACCAGCATATGTGATAGGAAAAATAAGATGGTCAAAAGCAATGGGTATATCTCGAATGTAATTGTGTAGGCGGTTACTTAATTTTTTGGAATAAAGACAATCTCCTGTTCCCTCCCACTTTTGGGTGTATGGAGTAAGAGCTTTTGACCGTCGAGATCCTTAGGTTTAAGTTCAAGCACTTCACTTATCCTCATGCCACCTCTGGCCATAAGTTCAAGGAGTAACCTGTTTCGGATATTCAGTGTCCTGAAGGTCGCTTCATCAATGATGTCTTTGTCGAAGATCTTCCAGTGAGTTGCTTTGGGCTTCTGGAAGAGACTTTTGACAGCAGGTGATAGACATGGATTTCTCATCTCAGGCTATAAAGTGCTGATGATGAGGTTAAAATAAGCTGATAGGGTTGTGTATCTGGTCCGTTTGGTATTTTTTCTTCTCCCTTCAGTTATAGTGGCCAGAAATGCTATCATTTCCTCTGTCGTTATGGCATTAATGTTTCTGTTCCGATAACAATGTCCAAATTTCCCAAGAAGATATTCGTAATTTGCGAGAGTGGTTGGCCGTGAGTTTATTTTGTGGTAATTGATGTAATAGGTGATCGTGTCGGCTACTTTCATGATATCCTCCTTTCAGTTTGATTTTGGTCCTGAAAGAAAGATTTGCATCCTTTTATGAAAATGTGCAGGGGGGGCTAGATAGATGTCGCCGAGGTCAAAAGTAAAGATATCTGCTATGGACCTGGAAAGACCGAGTGGAAAGATGTGGACTTTAGGTCAATCTTCGCCATCAGCTCTTCCTGGGTAATGGTACCTTTTGAAACTAGTAGATTGATTAATGCCTGGTTGGTCATGATCTCCATGTTCAAAGCGTCACAAAGCGGTACAACATCTTCTGGTTTTGCTTTATTGGCCATCTCACTTCCTATTTATGTAAAGAAACTAAGTATTCCTTCGCTTCCTTGGGTTTCGAGAAGACTTTGCAAGAGTACTTCAAATCCAATGCAACATTGTTACGACAAATTAGATCTTTTAAGCTTCTTTCAGTAAAAAAGGCGTTAAAATATGGTATCGCTGCTTTAGCATGACTAAAATCTGGCAGATCATTCTTCTTGAAGGTTCTCCTGATATCATGGCGAACAGAAGCATACAGGCCAGCCTCAACTATAAAGCTTGGGAAAAACACCCCCAATTTGTTCAGTTTGAAGAGGTTGTAAATTGCGTTTACAAACTTCTGAGACTCCTTCTTCTCATGGTCTGTTATCGTCTCTGTTGAACCCGTTTTCTCTCTGTAAAAATATATAAACCCCTCTACTATTGTTGATTTATAAACATCTAAAACACCTGCTAATTCAGATAAATACACCTGCTTGAAAGAATTATTCTCATGCGCATACTGCACCTTTTCTCTTGTAAGTTTTCCCGAAAGATCTTTATGCCTCGGCCATTTGCGTATGTTTTCCATCCCCATTATTTCTATTAGGTCATTTAAGGTCATCGACCACATTTGATCAAAAAAACTTTTTTGAATAACAAGTTCTTCAGCTTCATTGAAAAATGTATTGGTTGGATGAGTTAAACCATAGCTATAGGCGACTTTACTCCAAATCATTTCATCTGGTTGTAAAATCGAATCTTGGCCATCATAAAAACTACGCAAAAAATACAGTATCTCAAACCTAACTCTTTCATCGGTGGAGAGTATCGTCACCCCTTGAGACAACTCATCCATTATTTCAACAGTTTTACGTAATGTGAGATGGTCAGTTTGTAAAAGTAGTTCATAGTAAATCGCATCACTGATTGGGCAAATCACTTTGTTTTCAGCAACAAGTTTACGCAGGACATCTAGGCTTGATTGAATCGTAGTGTCTGTAATTCTTCCTAAAAGAACGTCCCGAAATCTTATCCAAAAATTTGTATCTAAATAAATCTTTGTTCGACCCGATATTTCCTTACACAGTTGATCGCGTTTTGACTTAGTATGCAGGTCAAGTGTGATGTCAGGAGTCTTGCGATGCTCTGGAATGGTGTCTATGAATTTCATCGCTGTATAAGGTCTAAGGATTACACTGCCCACAAGCACGATATCCAACCTTCAAAGCATCCTTCTTAGTTGAATACGTAGCAGTACAGTTCTTACAATTATAATGCCTACACGATGGTGAATGGAACACATGAGACTTCACGTTACCATGATAGCCCCCAGAAACAGCAGAATACTTTCCTGAAACGTTTTTCACGCTGCTACTGTCACGCTTTCCCTTCCTCCACTGCCATGGCGGTATCGGATCTTTATCTTTCCACAAACCGATGCTTGAGGTCTTGGCTCTTTCCTCGAGCCGTAGCCAACTCTTACAGAACTTCTCCTTACAATACTTCCAATACTGCTAGGCATAACCAGACCTGATCAAACTTTCATTCACGTTCGTGCCGCCAACCTTCACAACCCCCACAGTACGGCCGTACTTGTCGGTGTCGTAGGTGGTTACAGTTGCTTGTTTCTTATAGGTAAGGGTGATGTGTACTTCTTGGCAGCTTTACCAAAGGCCTGCTTCTTCTCAGGGGTATCGATACCGTAGAGGCGGATCTTATGTTGCCTCCTGGAGGAATCGAGTATAGTGATGGTGTCGCCATCTGCAACACTGATAACTTTGCCAGTCAGTGCCTGGGCCTGCAGAGGAAGGGCGGCAATCAGTAAAATCTGGAGTAGCCATATATATATAATCTTAATCATCAAGTTTTAAGCCCTTTCATCTGGCTGATATATCTATGAACTACTTCTTCCGGAGCCTCAAGCTCTTCTAAAGTCTCCTTTACCGATTGACCACCGGCCCACCATTTGTATTTATCGCACGCGTCACTTGAGATTATGAGTTCTCCATTCTCTGTGAGGTACGGCATCTTTTCTTCGCTCTCCATCTTTTCTCCGGTTACTTCGATATTAGTAAAATCGTAAGCAATATTGTTTTCATAAGACACTTATACAAGATTAATTACAAAGTGCAATGTGAGGCTAAATGGTGTTAGGTGATTAATGTAGTTTTCTATATTTATTCCATTATTTTAATTTTTCACAACAATCTTATGAGTGATTCCCAGAGAAGTGGTTCAGTTTGTTTGAACAATTACCTGGTGTTCCTTAGGTGGAATCCCTGCCTACTTTATGCTGCCAAGGGTACCGCCGGCAGCATAGTTCCATATGCCTCGTCTGGTGTCATTTTCTCCAAGCTTGAATGCGGCCTCGATTGATTATACCAGGCAAGATACTGCATAATTGACATCCGTGCCTCCTTAACTGACTCATAAGCATAGAGGTATACTCGTTCGTATTTTACTGTTCTCCATAATCTTTCAACAAAGATATTGTCTCTCCAGGCACCTTTTCCATCCATACTGATTTGACAACCCGCATCTTTTACAGCCTGAACAAATTCATACGCAGTAAACTGACTACCCTGATCTGTATTGATGATCTCAGGCTTGCCGTGCCGATGGAAGGCTTCTTGTAGTACTTCAACTGCATGAACAGCCTCCAGGGTAATGGCAACCTTTGCCGCAAGTACTTTACGACTTGCCCAATCAACAACAGCTATCAAATATACATATCCCTTAGCCATTGGAATATACGTTGTGTCAAGCGCCCACACCTGATTGGCGCGGTTAATGACTTTACCTCTCAGCAGATAAGGATAGATCTTATGGGTTGGGTGCTTCTTACTCGTTCGAGGTTTTTGATAAAGGGCTTCGATTCCCATCTTCTTCATCAGTGTACTGACATGTCTACGACCAACCTTGAAACCCAATCTATTAAGCTGGTCACGCAACATTCGAGCTCCCATGAAGGGATGCTCCAAGTGCAACTCATCTATCCTACGCATAAGCTCAAGATCTGCATTACTAGTAGGTTTTGCCTGGTAATACACACTGCCTCGGCATATATTCAGCAGCTTCGCCTGGCGGCTTATAGATAGCTGGTGCTTGCGGTCAATCATTTTTTTGCGCTCAGCAACCCCGCCTTTGTGAGCGCCCCTTCTAAAAAATCATTCTCAAGCGTCAATTGGCCAATCTTAGCATGCAAGGTCTTTATGTCTATTTCCGGCTCGACCTTTTTGCCTTTGTCGAAGATATCAGCTGCCTGATCATTAAGTTGCTTTTTCCATTGAGTAATCTGGTTTGGATGGACTTCATATTGCTGCGCCAATTCAGCAACAGTTTTATCTCCAGCCATAGCTGCCAAAGCTACTTTCGCTTTAAAGGCACCTGAATGTTTTCTACGTCCTCTCTTTGCCATTGTTGTGCTCCATAATTGTGACCATCTGGTCATTCAATATGTAGCAGGTATTCCACTTAACAGCTTGTTCAAATTTACGGAGCCAGCTCTCTTTGGCCCTTAACAGTATTAATATACAGTTAGATGATTATACTTGTTTTGTATCACCAGCATTGAGAGGACTAGAAGGCTACTTGAGACAGCTTTTAAAATCTAGATGCAAAACTGCATACAAAACTCTACATTCAGGAAAAGTAGGATCTCTTTTTTGTGATAAGAATGGATCTGGAATATTCCCTCTTCAAGATTTCGTCAAACGAGAGATTGGTTGTGAAAAAACTGAACGAGCAATAGAAGAGTCATACATTCTCTATCACTCCAAAAGACATCCGTACTTTCACATTGACAAACAAGTGACAACTACTGCTATAATTGAAAGACAAGAGGAAGCACAAGCTTTGAATGTAGAAATATTCACTACAATTGAAAAAACGTATAATCAGATTCCTTAAAAATGTCATATCGCTATCACATTCATAAATACAACACAGACAACTTGTCTGCAGTTATATTTTCAACAAACGTTGACAGCCCAATGAACTACCTTGGTTCTGTTGAGGAAGAGTTGCATAAAAATGGTGTGAAAGGCAATGTACTTTTTGACTTACTTTTATCAACTGGCAACACCTCAGAACGATACTACAGTGCTTTTTTTGATGGGGACAAACTAGTCGAAAACTCGATTAAGAAATTTAAAAATCCATCAAAAGACATTCTGAAAGAATCACTCTTATTTTATCACCAGAAATCGCATTTTTTAAAAAATAGTGTATTAAATAAAGCACAAAAATATTTAATAAAAAACAATCATCTTTTGATCTCTAGAAGCGAATAGAGTGTTGAAGTTCTAATTTCCCCAAGTTACTAGGTGTTCTCTCATTATATCTCGCATGAGGTGAGAATTAATTGCGTCAGCCAAGCGATTATTAATCAGGCGGGCATTTAGGTCCGCTTTCGAGACCTTCAATCACGATATTACAGCCGGTTAGCTTGTGCAGTTAGATATATGAATGCCCACCGGGTTAATAAGATCGTCAGTGACACAAGATCCTCTCAATAGTTCTAGGAGCAGACCCCTCAAAATGATTGTTCACAAAAGTAAAAGTCTGCACTCCTCTTGATTCCATGTACGGTAGCATTTTGGCCAAGGTTGAGACGTCTTCATCCTTTAGGGCTACCACTTGGCTCCAATCCTTACCTGTTATCTTCTCGATACCTTGCCGGTCAGGCCCATGTAACCTTATCACAGCCATATCCTTAACCTGTTCTCTGTGTTTCTTGTAGAGGTCAAATATCGAGGGCATGTAATAACCCTGCAGGAAGACATGGTACAGGTTTACTTTATCAAGGAATGCGAAATATCTTTCGTTCAAGTAATTAGGGTTCCTATTCTCGATGCAATAATCAAAACCAGTCGGCAAGCTATCAACGAATAGCCCCACCTTTTCCTCAAATTGAGGTAATCCCCCGGGCATCTTTTGCTTATTCAGGTATTCAAACTGGAAGATCAGAGGACCGAGCTTGCCATGTAATGGTTCAAGCGTCTCCAGAAAGCGGAGCATCAGGCCAGAAGATAGAAAATGCGGATTGTGTGTCAGTGGGTCTGTTTTCTTTTTCTTATAGTGGTGGGTCAATGTGATGCTATTTGGAACCTTAACACCAAAGCGAAAGCCGTGCGGTACCGAGTTTGCATACTCTTGAACTACTTCAGGCCGAGGTAAGACAACCTTGTCACCAGGAAAGAGCGACCAGAACCATTGGTCAACCTCTACGCAGTTATAGTGCTTGCTGTATTCCTCGAGGTAGTTGAAAGGCTTCTTGTCTGGATAGATGAGCCCTTGCCATGAATCATACTTCCAGGAGCATGTGCCTATGTTGAAGTTCTTCATAGGGATATCGTAAACCAACTTTAGGGAGATTCAAGAGTGGAAGAGGGTAGGCCGGTAAATAATACGTTTATTACATGTGTTTTGCACTTGGCGCACTTAATACGCACTTAACACAAAAAAGCACCTACAGTGAAAACTGTAAGTGCTTGAATTCATTGGTCGGAATGAGAGGATTTGAACCTCCGACCCCTTGTCCCCCAGACAAGTGCGCTAACCAGGCTGCGCTACATTCCGACACGTGAGATGTATCTACCATTTGTTGAATTTGCTGTCAACTTCTCTGGTAGGAAGGCTTAATCTTTTTTGGGGTTTAAAAGATCCTGTAAATGTAAGAGTTCTCGCTTGATCTTACTGAGCGAGTCACTGACATTAATTTTAGCCTTCTTTTGTTCTTTTTTTACAGGTTCAGGAATCTCTGCACCACTTTGGATCAATTTCTTGGCCCCTGCGATGGTGTATCCCTGCTTATGTAAAAGCGTTTTAATCTTAAGTATCAACTCCACATCCTGACGTCTGTAGAGTCGTTGCTTTGAGCTTGCTCTTTTGGGTTTAATGCCTGGAAATTCAGACTCCCAATATCTAAGCACATGTGTAGGTACATCGGCCATTTTGGCAACTTCACCGATTTTGAAATAGAGTTTATCTGGTATCGAAATCGTCATATGCCAGCCTTACCCTCTCAGTGACGTGTCAGAATGTTAGTTGTTGACCTGCTCTCTCAGCTTTTTGCTTGGTCTAAAACTTACCGCCTGACGCTTTTTAATGGTAATCGTTTCACCGGTACGAGGATTGCGTCCTCTTCTTGGTGATTTGTTCCGAACGGTAAAAGTACCGAAATGAACGAGCTTAATAGACTCGCCATCCATCATAGACTGTTTCATGTTATCAAGAAAGCAATCAACAATTTGAGAGCAACTTGATTGGGAAAAGCCGAGCTGGTTGGCTAGGGTTTCAGTGAGTTCTTTTCTGGTAAGGTTGTGATTATTATGCATTGCGGAAGCTACCCCCGAATTTCTCTGTAAGCATACGTACTATTTTCGAGTGTGACTTCTCCACATTCTTTTCCGTAAGCGTTTTTGTTTGTGATCTGTAAGTAATTGTTAAAGCTACGCTTTTGTATCCAGTTGGGATCTTCTCACCCTGAAAAACATCGAAGATCTCGCTGTTCTCGATGAGTTTATCTTTACTGGTCTGTACGGCTGATAACAGCTGTCCGGCAGATACTTGCTCTTCTACAACAAGCGCGATGTCCCTTTTAACAGATGGGTAAACCGGAAGCGAGCTGAATTTTATATTTTTTGTATCTAACCCACACAATGCATCAAAATCAAGATCAAAATAATAGACTTCATTTTTGATCGAGAAATTACGCAAGATGTTATCCTTAATACGACCTACAGAGCCAATTTTTTCATCGTTGTAGTAAAGATCAAGGCTATAGCCACTCGTGGAGTATACTTCTCCCTGATTTTCCTCAGGGATAGTAAATTGAAGAGCGCTATCATCACTGATGTTGCCAAGACCCATCTCTCTACAAATAAATTCAACACAACCTTTGGCGTCAAAGATATCTACAGGACTGTGCTTATAATAAAGGGGAGCACCTTCACCATGGACATTACCGGAGAGTAAGCCAGCGAGGCGATTCTCTTCTATTGGCTGCTCATTAACTCCTTGTGGGTAAAAGACCTTACCAAGTTCAAAGAGTTTAACTGCAGGGCGTTGGAAGTTAATATTTCTCTTAACGTTTTCAAGGAGGCCAGGTAGCAGGGTGGTTCTCATTACCGCCTGATCTTCACTTAATGGATTGAGCAACTTAACAGAAGCAAAGCGACTGTCTTTAGCGTCAATACCCAGCATAGAGATGTGCTTATCCGCTATAAAACTATAGTTGATGGCCTCGGTATATCCGATGGTCGTCATTTTTTGGCAGATAGAAAGCCTTTTGAGACGACTGGGATCCTGTGCAGGGTAGCTGAGGTTGACAGTTGGAAGAGAGGTAGGGATATTATTATACCCGTAGAGACGAGCAACCTCTTCAACCAAATCAGCTTCTCGTTCAATATCGACTCGAAATGCGGGAGCGGTGACCTTAATTATGTTGTCACCCTCTGCTTCGCATTGCAAATCAATGGAACTCAGCATATCAGATATCTGCTGACTACTCAGTTCGATGCCCAGGAGGGTGTTTGTTCGTGAAACGTTGAGAGCGATAGGTTCAATAGCAACCTTTCCAGGATAGCTGTCGATACCATCATTGCCCATGGAACCTTCACCAAGCTCAGCGATGAGCTGGGCTGCACGTTCAAGTGCATTAATGGTCCCTTCCGGATCTACTCCTCGCTCAAAACGATATGATGCGTCGGTTGAAAGATTAAGTTTTCTACCGGTCTTACGAACAGATACTGAATTAAAACATGCACTTTCAAGAAGTACATTGGTGGTAGTATCTGAAACCTCAGAATTTAAGCCACCCATAACACCAGCAACAGCAACTGGTTGTTTAGCGTCGCAAATCATGAGCATATCTGCATCAAGCTTGCGTTCTGTTTCATCAAGGGTAGAAAAGTTCAGTTCACTTTCAGTGGGAGTACGAACAATAATTTTTCCGCCCTCAAGATTGTCAAAATCGAAGGCGTGAAGAGGCTGACCATACTCCAGCATAACGAAGTTGGTAATATCAACAACGTTGTTAATGGGGCGAAGGCCAACGCTTATCAGCAATTTTCTAAGCCACCATGGGGAAGGGCCTATCTTGACATCCTTTATGAGTTTGCCAGCATAGCGTGGGCATAGTTCAGGATTTCGAATCTCAACACTGAACTCATTACTCGTTTCTTCGATCGTCGCATTCTCAACAGGCATAGTGAGTTTGTTGCCGACAACACTTGCAACTTCTCTGGCAACTCCTATGACTGAGGCGCAGTCAGGACGGTTTGGAGTAAGATCAACATCGATACATAGATCACTAAGACCCATGGCATCAATAAAAGCCTGGCCATGTTCTGTGCCTTCGGGCAGCTCCATAATACCATCGTGCTCGTTACTAAGACCAAGCTCTCGTTCTGAGCAGATCATGCCAAAGGATTTGACACCCCGAATCTTGGATTTTCCAATCTTAAAGTTTCCGGGAAGCACGGCGCCGGGCAGTGCAACTACAACAGCCAAGCCTTCACGTACATTAGGAGCACCGCAAACAATTTGGTGTGTCTCTTCACCAATCTGCACCTGACAGAGGCTGAGCTTATCAGCATCCGGGTGTTTTTCTCTTGAAACGACGAGGCCGGTTTTAAGAACGGCGAGGTCCTGGAAGAGTGGGGTGACTGAATCAACCTCCAGGCCGAGCATGGTGAGCTCGTCTGAGAGTTGTTCTGGGGTGAGATCACCTGTGTCTATGTAGTCTTTTAACCAGTTGAGTGTAAACTTCATAACATTAATTTAGGTATAGGATATAACTAGAACTGGGAGAGAAAACGCTGATCGTTCTCGTAAAAAAGTCTGATATCATCAATCCCGTATTTCAACATAGCGATTCGTTCGATACCAAGACCGAAGGCAAAGCCACTGTAAATATCAGGGTCATATCCGACCATTTTAAAGACTTCAGGATCAATCATTCCGGAGCCAAGAATCTCAAGCCAGCCTGTCTTCTTACAGACACGACAGCCGACACCGTCACACATAACACAGGCAATATCAACTTCTGCACTGGGTTCGGTGAAAGGGAAGAACGAGGGACGGAAACGAAGGGGGAGATCCTTGTCAAACATCTTCTGGGTAAAAACTGTCAGGATACCCTTGAGATCTGCAAAGGAGATATCTTTGTCGACAAGTACACCTTCCACCTGATGGAACATTGGTGTGTGGGTGATGTCTGAGTCGCATCGATATACCTTGCCAGGAGCAATAACGCGAAGGGGTGGCTCCTGCGACTCCATGACCCGTGCCTGCATAGGCGAGGTGTGGGTTCTTAGAAGTGTTGACTCGCTGACATAAAAGGTGTCGTGCATATCCCGTGCAGGATGGTGTGCAGGAATATTGAGCGCTTCAAAGTTATAATAATCCGTTTCAATATCAGGCCCTTCTGCAACAGAAAACCCTAAACTTTCAAATATCGCACATGTCTCTTGCATGACCTTGGTAACAGGATGCAGAGTGCCGGGAGCAGGACATCGTCCGGGCAGGGTGAGATCAGGTCCACTTCCACTGCTGACCTGAGCACTTTGCTGTTGGAGAGACTGGGTCTTCTCCTCAAAGAGCTTTTCGATTTCGGCTTTTACACTGTTTGCCAGTTGACCAAGACGAGGCTTATCTTCTACCGGTACGGAGCCGAGGGAACGCATGATAGTACTGAATTGTCCCTTACGACCAAGAAAGCGAATCCTGAATTCCTCGAGTTGCTTGATATCCTCGAGGTTTGACAGGAATTCCTTGGCCTCAGCTTCCAGGCTTTGTAACTCTTTTTCCATGTCGAATGCGAAAGTTAGAACAGAAAGAAACAACGAGCCGGTTATTGGTTACAGAAACCAAAACCGGCGCGAAGGAAATAAATATTGAAAAGTCGACCAGTTATGCGTTCGCTTCTTTAGCCATCTGTACTACTTTGGTAAAAGCGCCAGCATCAAGAATCGCCATGTTAGCAAGAACCTTACGGTCAAGATCAACATTAGCTTTCTTGAGTCCACCCATCAATTTGGAGTAGCTCATTTCGTTCATTCTGGCACCAGCATTAATTCTGGTAATCCAGAGACGACGAAAATCTCTTTTCTTGGTACGTCTATCGCGGTATGCATATACTAATGCGCGATCAACAGCTTCAGTAGCTGTCTTGTACAGACGTGAACGTCCACCTCTGAAACCTTTAGCAAGTTTCAGTACTCTGTTTCTTCTTCTACGGGCTTTAAAGCCTCTAGTAACGCGTGGCATCTTAAACTCCTTTGCTGCCTGCTAATGTTTCAGCAGGTTTTATGATCGATCATACTGAGCAGCTTAACTCTATGGTTTGAGCTTAACTCATTAAGCGTAAGGCAAAATACGCTTGATTCCTTTAACATTGCTCGCATCCACAGTATCAGTCTGACGGAGACCACGCTTACGCTTGGTGGACTTCTTGGTTAGAATGTGGCTGGTGTAGGCTTTACTTCTTTTAATCTTACCTGAACCAGTGAGCTTAAAGCGCTTTGCAGCACCTCTATTTGTTTTCATCTTTGGCATGGTGTAACTCCTTTACCCTCAATATCTTCCACTGTCGATAAGTGGTTATTAGTATCTGCTGGAGATGGGTACACCATTCCACAGCGATTTTCTATATAAAAATGAGCTTAACGGGGCTCGTACTGCTAAACTTATGCTTTCGGGCCGACGAACATAACGAGCTGACGACCTTCCATCCGAGGTGGCTGAAGAATAATCGCATCACCCTCGAGGGCGGCTGCAATCTTATTCATCGCCTGAACTCCAATAGTCTCACAGTAGACAATCTCTCTTCCTCTAAAACGCATGGTAAGTTTTACCTTATGCTTTTGACCGAGGAATTTTTTGACGTTCTTAATTTTAAAGTTAAGATCGTGATCATCTGTTTTAGGACGAAATTTGATCTCTTTCGTCTCAACTGTGGTCTGCTTTTTCTTTGCTTCCTGTGTCTTCTTCTTCTGCTCGTAGCGGAATTTGTCGTAGTTCATCACTCGACAAACAGGAGGATCAGCATTTTCAGAGACGACAACAAGATCAAGTCCCGCTTCATCAGCGATATTTTTCGCCTCTTCAGTGGAAACAACACCTCTTTGTTCGCCTTCATGGTCAATCAATCTGACCTTTGGGAAACGAATTGCCTCATTCGTTAGTGCCTTAACTTCACGCTGTACCGGAGCACCTCTTCCTCTTCTGTTAATAACTTTACCTCCTCGATTCTACGAGCTTATATGTTTTTGCTTCCCCGTCTATATCAGACCGGTGTCAAATTGTAAACGTTTCTTTACTATTTAGTACCTTACTCCAGAAAAGTTGTTATAAAAAACAAGAAAACTGGAGGACCTTTTAACATTGTGAACTTAAAATTATTTCCAAGGTACTTATCCCGTTTATCGGGGTTAGTACCTTACTCCAGAAACGTTGTCACAAAAAACAAGAAAACTGGAGTTATTGTTAAAAGAGCCAGAACAATCTGGCACAAAGGCACGCCCTTCGTTTACCGGGATTAGTAACCCCGTCCTTCTTTTACTTCAGTATCAACCATTGCTGCGAAATCTGCAACAGACATTGGTGGTAAATTTTTACCATCCCTGAGACGCACAGTAACAGTGCCTTCGTCTTTTTCTTTGTCTCCGATAATAAGCATATAAGGGATTTTCGCAACTTGTGCTTCCCTGATTTTGTAGTTCAGCTTTTCATTACGAAGATCTTTTTCTACACGTACACCGAGTTTTCGGAGTTGTTTGAAGACCTCTTCTCCGTATTCGGATTGATCGTCTGTAATATTGAGTATACGTGCCTGGACCGGTGCAAACCAGAGAGGAAAAACACCCGCATAGTGCTCAATGAGTACACCAATAAAACGTTCAAGTGAACCCATAAGGGCTCTATGGATCATAATTGGCTGGTGTTCACTGTTATCGGCACCTGTATAGCTCATCTCAAACCTTTCAGGAAGGTTGAAATCAACCTGAATGGTGGAGCATTGCCAGGAACGACCCAGCTGATCTTTAATCTTAATATCAATCTTAGGTCCGTAGAAAACACCTTCACCCGGGTCAATGATGTAATCTAAACCTTTTTTCTCAAGGGCCAGCTTGAGTGCTTCCGTTGATTTGTCCCAGTGATCATCGGTACCAACAGATTTTTCAGGTCTGGTGGAAAGATAAATATCATACTCAGGAAAACCAAAGGCCTTCAAGATATGGAGGTTGAGATCAAGAATGTTGAAAATCTCATCTTCCAACTGTTCAGGAGTACAAAAAATATGAGCGTCGTCCTGGGTAAAGCCTCTGACTCTTAGGAGTCCGTGCAGAGCACCCGCACGTTCATAACGGTATACTGTTCCTAGCTCACACCAGCGAACCGGTAGTTCCTTGTAGCTTCTTTTCAAGCTATTGAACACCCCAATATGAAAAGGGCAGTTCATAGGTTTTAGCTGGTACTCAACATCATCAATTACCATGGGTGAGTACATGTTCTCGTTATAGAAATCTAAGTGACCAGAGGTCTTCCAAAGATCCTGACGAGCAATGTGTGGAGTGTAGAGCAGTTCATAGTCATGACGATAGTGCTCATCTTTCCAGAAATCCTCAATGAGTCTTCTTAGTTGGGCACCTTTTGGTTGCCACAGGATGAGTCCGGGGCCGATCTCGTCTTTCATGGTAAAGAGTTCGAGCTCTTTGCCTAATTTACGATGATCTCTTTTTTTGGCCTCTTCAAGACTGTTGAGATATTTTTTGAGTTCTTTTTTATCGAAAAATGCAGTTCCGTAGATTCTCTGAAGTACATCACGTTTTTCATCTCCACGCCAGTACGCACCAGCTACACGGAGAAGTTTGAAGGACTTTATAAAAGAGCTGTTCGGAACATGGGGACCACGACAGAGATCGGTGAACTCACCCACCTGATAGAAAGATACGCTCTCTTCCCCGAGGTCTTCAATGAGTTCTACTTTAAACTTTTCGTCTTCTGCCTTGAACTTTGCAATGGCATCGGCACTATTCATTTCAGTTTTCTGAAATGGAAGAGCCGCTCGGACGATCTCGGTCATACGGGCTTCGATTTGTTCGAAATCCTCAGGAGTAAATGGTTCGTCTCTTAGGAAATCATAATAGAAACCGTTATCAATAGAAGGGCCGATGGCAACCTTAACATCGGTGCCAAATACGTCTCTTACTGCAAGGGCCATGATGTGTGCAGTTGAGTGACGAAGTACCTCAAGGGCCTCGTCTGTACCAATCTGAACGGGGGTGAGAACCGTGTCTTCCGTCAGCAGAGTGGTGAAATCCACTAGCTGGTCGCCAATTTTGGCGGCTACAGTCTGCTTGCGTTGTTTGTTGGAGAGGAGTGGCAGGAGACCTTCCTGAACACTGCTTCCTGCAGAAATTGTAACAGATTCTCCGTCTTTAACGGATACGGTTATGTCAGTCATGGGTTTCTTCTGTATAAAAATAAAGGCTAAAGAAGGAACACTCCTTAAAGTGTTTAACTTTAGCCTCTTATCTTGGTAGGCACGGACGGGATTGAACCGACGACATCCACCACGTCAAGGTGGCGCTCTCCCACTGAGCTACGCGCCTGAAAATACTATTGTAAGCGGCGAGCCAATCAAACTTTAGAGAAAAGCTTGTACGGCATGCGCAAGAGCCACTTATTACCACGATTAAAATTTCATCGCAATATATTTTTAACGATAGAGTTGTAAAAAATAAACATTTATAAACGTTTATTCAAAATATTTTTCAGCTTTAAAAAACATTTGTAATAGGAGGGGGGGCACGGAGGTGCGGCAGAGGTAGGTGCCTTGAGAAGATCCGTTATTTATAAACAATTGTCTGGTGTCAATCAACTGGTAGGTGATCTTGCCTCGATGGCTTTTGCAAGAGTGTATTTATCCGCATATTTAATATCCATACCCATGGGGATACCGCAGGCAAGTCTTGTGAGGGTGACCTTCTCTTTTTTTATAACATCGGTCAGAAAAGAAGCTGTTGCTTCTCCCGGGACTGTGGAGCTTGTTGCAATAATTATCTCTGAGATTGCACCACTTCTAATTCTGGCTACCAGTTCACGAACCTTGATTTCTTCAGGACCAACACCATCAATTGGAGAGAGTACCCCATGGAGTACGTGGTAGTGGCCTCTGAATATACCGGTTTTTTCAATGGCCATAAGATCGCCAGATTGTTCAACAACACAAACTGTCTCACCGTTACGTTTAGGATCTCCACATATTGCGCAAGGGTCAGACTCTGAAAAAGTAAAGCAGCAGGAGCAGAGTTGAATTGAGGAGTGGAGATCAAGTAGTGCAGTTCCAAGGTCATGGGCAAGACCTTTTGGCTTACGTAAGATGGTTAACGCAAGCCTGGTTGCTGTCTTTTTGCCAATGCCTGGAAGACGTGAAAGTTGCTCGATGAGCTTGTCGAGCGCTGGGGGTATTACTTGCATAGGTGTTACGGCTTCATGAAGTTCGTGAGGCCGGGAATATTGAGTCCGCCTGTGAGTCCGCCAAGCTCCTGCTGGCTGAGTTCCTTAGCACGTCGTACTGCGTCGTTGGTCGCCGCAACGATAAGATCCTGAAGCATAGTTGCTTCGTTTGGGTCTATTACAATTTTTTCAATGGAGATTCCCAGAACCTCACCTTGACCATTGACTGTAACCTCAACCATGCCGCCACCAGCACTTCCGGTAAGGGTCTTTTTACTGAGATCTTCTTGAATTTTAGCCATTTTGTCCTGCATGGACTTGGCTTGCTGCATTATGTTGTTAATATCCATTGTATTATCTGTAAAGTGTAAATTATTGGTTCTTAGTGCTTAAGCGAACATCTCCGACCTGGCCATTGAAAACTTCTGTTGCCATGAGTACCAGTGGATCGCTTATAAGCTGCTGACGTTTTTTCTGGGGTGATACACCACCATTTTCGTCTAGCGTGTCATCAATTTCAGGCACTACAAATGTAACCTTTAATGGCTTTTTGAAAAAAGCCAAGGCAAAGCTGTTTAATTGTTGAGCGTTTTCTTTCTGTCTTAAGAGTGAACAGTCCATTCCGTCAGCAAAATGAATTTGCAGCTCACCTATAGTGTCATGATTGACTGATTGAGCCCGCTGTAAGTTTGTCGCCATCCATACTGTGTCTTTTTTTATGAAATCAATAAAACCTTCCCAGTCTTTTTCTGGATCTTTAGCATGGTTGTTGGGGGTTGACTGGCTGGAAAATCCCTGGGGTTCAGGCGGCAGTGGTGGCTCGTCTCTTTGAGGAGGTGCGGAGAGGTTTGGTGCCGGGGATTTTTCCTGAGCAGGTGGGCTTGGTCGCTGCTGATTGACCGAAGCTATTTGAGCAGTCTGAGGAGGCTGGACGTCGGTCTTTACTCTGAACTGTTCAATTTTTTTTTTAGGGGCTGCTTCTTGTGGTGGAACTGTTTGATTAACTAAACCTTCTGTTGCCCCCAGTTGCGGCATGATCTCCTGGAGATGGCCTAAGAGCGAAGATAGCGGGACCACATTAGTTGCTTCTATGATTTTAAGAAACGATGTTTCAAATGCTATTTTCGGCTGGCTCGAATGTTTAAGTGCATCTGCAAGTTGCATGAGTAGGGCGAGTTTTAGGTGAATAGTCTCGCTGGTATAGTCGATGGCAATTTGCTGGTAGTCGTGTAATTCATCTTCAGGCAAATCAAGAAGGGTAGTACAGCCGTCAATCTTGCACAGAAGAAGGTTACGAAATTGAGTTAGAAGGTCTTCCAGAAATCTCTTGCTGTCCATTCCATAACTGAAAACGGTGTGCAGGGCCTGAAAAACGGCACTTTTGTCACCTGCGAGCAGACCCTTTGTTAAGTCAGTGAGTACTTCTCTATCTATGAGTCCTAGAACCTCAGACACATCAGCGCTGCTGATCGTTCGGTCACCAAAGGAGAACATCTGGTCCAGAAGGCTGAGGCCATCGCGAACAGATCCACCAGATTCACGGACGATTAGCGAAAGGGCGGCAGGCTCAAGGCTGAAACCTTCAGCAGTGGCAAGTTTGTCAAAGTGGGCAGAAAGTTCCTTTGCCGGAATTCTTTTCAGCTCATACTGCTGGCATCTGGAAAGAATAGTGATTGGGATCTTATGAATCTCAGTTGTGGCAAACATGAAGTGTACATGGGCTGGTGGTTCTTCAAGGGTCTTTAACAGTGCGTTAAATGCCTCGGTGGTCAGCATGTGAACTTCATCTATTATGATGATTTTATAGGGTGCAGCAGTTGGTAAAAAACGGATTTTCTCTTTAAGCTCTCTTATTTCCTGTATACCTCTGTTGGACGCACCATCAATTTCGTACAGATCTAAGGAGGCTCCAGAGCTGATTTCTGTACAGGAAGGGCAGGAGTCACAGGGGCGACCTTCAATGTCTCCCGAGCAGTTGAGGGCTTTCGCCATGATGCGGGCAAGTGTGGTCTTTCCCACGCCCCGGACGCCGGAAAAAAGAATCGCATGGGCAACACGGCCACGTAAGATACTATTACGCAGGGTTTTTACGACTGGTCGTTGGCCTACAACCTGTTCAAAGGTCTGGGGTCTGGATTTTCTAGCGAGTACGAGGTAAGACATGCTGCACCGTGGCTGGTAGTAAATGGGGTCTTACGAGCCTTAGAAAAAATGATAGCCGGGTGACCTGGCACACGAGGAGTGTCACTACCGTTGCTTCCTTCCGGACCTGGCGGGGTTCGCGATTCCTTGTTGCACAGGGCCCGGCTATCAAAGTCGAACTCAATATTTTGGCGGAGAAGGTGAGATTCGAACTCACGGTACTTGCGTACACACGCTTTCCAAGCGTGCGCCTTAAGCCACTCGGCCACCTCTCCGGAGGTATGCTCAAAAATGTGAGGTACTATGTAAACCTTCGCTCAATATTTAGCAATCAAAAAGTAAGCATTAATGAAAAAAAAACAGCATCTATTTCTTACGGGCTTCTTTTTTGAGGATTCGTCTTGATTTAAAAAATGATTTGAGTAGATCACGACACTCTTCCTCAAGAACACCTTTTTCAATTTCAATAGAGTGATTAAGCAGGTTGTCGCTACCAATATTATATACAGAGTATACTGCACCACTCTTAGGGTCTGTGGCCCCTATGACAAGGCGCGACACCCGAGCATGGATGATGGCCCCAATACACATGGTACATGGTTCCAGTGTGACATAGAGGGTCGTTCCGGGCAATCTGTAATTATTAAGCTCTGTTGCAGCTCGTCTTAAGGTAACAATTTCTGCATGGGCCGTTGGGTCATTATCTCCAATTGGCCTGTTTGCTCCTCCTGCGATCAGATTGTTGTCTTGCACTAAAACCGCTCCAACGGGCACTTCTCCCTTGGTGCCTGCTTTTCGAGCAAATTCCAGGGCTTTAGACATCCAGATTGTATCGTCGACGACTATTGGGGGTTTTGCTTGCATATGATAAGGTTTTTGTGTGTAAGTGTATGTTATTATGTTGAATGGTTTGAGTGTGTAGCGTCTGTGCAGCTGGGCGATGAAACATCTTATCTAAATATAATATCAGCTCATTTTTGAAAGTTTATACATAAGAGATACATTTTAATTCATTTCTGTTTGAATTTAAGTGTAATCTTTCGTATAACATAAGTAGTTAGTTACAAAATTGAAATAACATTTACCGTCTTGTAATACAAATCCTATGTATAATATCCTTATATTCGATAGTTCGGGAAAGAGTCAGCCAACATTGACGTCGGCTCTAGAAGATCGTGCACGGCTCACAAGCATAACCAATGAAGGCTCTTTCCTGGAAGAAATTAAATCAAGACAGTTTGATTTGATCTTCCTGGATAATGGTTCGATGAATGGTCGCGCTGTTAAGCTGCTTGAGAATATGCGTAGTAAAGATCCGTTCCTGCCTATAATCATGACCAGCGATACTGAAAAAGCAGAAATGATTGTACAGGCCATGAACAGCGGGGCCAGTGATTTTTTAATACACCCAATTTCAGCCACTCGGGTCAATATATCATTTGATAAGGCAATTGAAATCCGTGATCAACGATTTGAGATTGCCTACCACAGAAGAAAACAGGATGTGGTGTATGATTTTAAGGATGTCGTGGCTTTTAGCCCCAAGATGAAAACCATCCTGAAAAGTCTGGAGCGCTTTGCAAAAACGGACTCCACAATTCTTATTACCGGCGATACTGGTACTGGTAAGTCTTTTCTATCAGGTACGGTTCATTTTAATTCACCTCGTAGAAAAAAGCCTTTTGTTAAGATAAACTGTGCAAACATTCCAGAAGATCTGCTTGAATCAGAGCTCTTTGGTCATGAAAAGGGTGCTTTCACCGGGGCTGACAAACAGCGTATAGGCCGGTTTGAACAGGCAAGCGGCGGCACCATCTTTCTTGATGAAATTGGTGAGATGAATTTGAGCTTGCAGACTAAGTTACTGAGAGTTCTGGAAGAAAAGTCATTTGAGCGGGTAGGTGGAAATAAGACTATTTACTCCGATGTTCGGATAATAGCTGCTACAAATAAAGACCTGGTCAAGCAGGTGGCAGAAGGGCATTTTAGAGAAGATCTCTATTACAGGATTAATGTTCTTCCTGTGACTCTTCCTTCTTTAAGGGAGCGACCAGAGTGCTTGATACCTCTTGCGGAGTTGCTCCTTAATAAATGTTGTACATCCATGCACCGTGAGATTGTAGGCTTTACAGATGATTCGATTGCTAAGATTGAAAGTTATGACTGGCCTGGCAACATCCGTCAGTTGGCGAACACCATTGAACGAGCAGTGATTTTAGAAGATGGTAATAATATTCACTCAGAGAATTTAGCTCTGCCTGAAAAAATTATGAAGCAGCAGGTAACTGATGTAGTTGCGACTCAAGAAACAGTCGAGGTTGAACTTTCAGGCAATGAACTGAATGGTTCCCTTGCAGGACAAGAAAAGGATTTGATTCTACGGGTTCTGGAAGAATGTTTGTGGGTACAAAAAAATGCGGCCCAGAAACTTGGTATTAGTCCCAGGGCCTTGAATTACAAAATCAGTAAATTAGGTATTACTCATCCTCATTGGCGACGCAACAAACGTACTTGAGAGAATGTTCTTTCGAAGTCTACGCTATCTGACGATACTCTTCTTTGTTTGTGACAAAATAATGCTCGCCATATGTTATATATGGCTGCGTTTATTTGGTCACAAACGCCCCGATTATAATCAAAATCATCATTCTCAATAACTTTCGAGTAACTACCTACTCAACTTCCTTCAAAAGTTCCTCAATCACATCTAATCCACCCTGCCAGAAATTCGGATCGTCGAGGTCAATGCCGAATGGTTCCATGAGTGTGTATGGAGAGAGTGAGCCTCCTGCTGAGAGGAGTGTCACATATTTGTCCACAAAGCTATCCCCCTCTTTTTTGAAGATTCCGTAGAGTGCCAGTACCAGCAGCTCGCCAAAGGCATATGAATACACATAACCTGGGGTGGAGAGAAAGTGTGGTATGTAGGACCACCAGATACCATAGTCTTCTCGTAGCGTGACAGAATCCCCAAACATTGCTCTCTGGGTTTCAAGCCAGTATTCACTCAACTGCTCACTGGAGAGTTCACCGTGGGTGCGGCGGCCCTGGTGCATGAGTTCTTCAAAACGGTTCATGGCGGTCTGCCTGAAGACTGTTGCGAAGATTGACTCCAGCTTCTGGCAGATAAAGGCGCGACGCTCATCTTTATCTTTAAGGAGTTCAAGCTGGCTGTTAAAGACCAGGAGTTCGGCAAAAACAGAAGCCGTTTCAGCAAGGGGCAGTGGAGTGTTGCTGTTAAAGTGTCCTGTACCTGCGGCGAGTACCTGGTGTACTCCATGGCCTAATTCATGGGCGACGGTGGAAACGTCTCTTAAATTCCCAGTATAGTTCACCAGGACATATGGGTGGACTTCAGGCACACAAGGGTGTGCAAATGCTCCACCACGCTTTCCCTGGTTAATTGGGGCGTGTATCCACTTCTTGTCAAAAAAATCAGCTGCAATTTCTGACATATTGGGTGAGAAGGCGCTAAAAGATTTGAGTACAATCTCTTTACACGACGGCCAGTCCACCTTTGTGAGCGGTAGAGACGGTAAGGGCGCGTAACGGTCAAAATCTTCTAGGGTTTCAAGACCGAGTATGTTTTTCTTAACCCTGTAGTAGCGCTGAACTATATCGTATCTCGAGGTCACCGCTTCAACAAGCGTCTCAACGGTTGAGTCCTTGAGTTCATTATCAAGGTTCATGGAACTGACCCAGCTGTCATGGTGCCGGAGCTTGTCCATCACCATTTTATCGGCTGCCAGAGTGTTGAAGATATGGGTCAGGATATGGCTGTTTGCCTGGAGACCATCAGTGAGCTCATCTGCTGCTATGTTGCGAACCTCTCTTGACTCGCTGTAAAGATCTGTGAGAACTTCCTCTTCAGTTCGTTGTTGCTCCCCAAACCTGTAGCTGCTGAGTACCTTGTTAAACAGTGTTGTCCATGATCTTCTGCCAGAAACCTCTTTTTCAAGAAGAATTTTTTCTTCTACTTCTAAGAGTTGATGGGGGCGATGTTTTCTAAGAGATGAAAGATAGTGGCTGTATTTTTCAAGACTGCTATCTCCTATAATACTGTTTGCCTGTTCATCGCTGAGACTATTCCACTCAAGTTCAAAGAATACAGTATCTGTGCCACATTTTGAGTCTATTTCCCGGATACGTTGATCAAGGGCACCGGCCTCGGCATTAGCCATCTGGGTGGTGAAGTTTAAAAAGGAGTATGTCGCAAGTTTTGAGAGTCTGCAATCTAGGCTCTCAATTCGAGTGACCAGTTGAAGAAACTCCTCTCCACCGAGAGAGGCCATCTTTTGGTAGTAGGCATCACGAATCGCTACTGCTTCAGTTTCACACCAGTTAATATCACTATCTATTGCCGGGTCCTCTACACTGCTATAGAGGTCGCCGAGGTTCCAGATGATATCTGTTGTCTTTAACTGTTCATTAAGAGGATTGGTCTCTGTCATTTTTATCTCCAGATGTTGGCTGTCCTATACTCGTGCAATGTCAAATTATTAACGAAGGCCTGCGATAAAAGGCCCAACCGCTTCAGTTCCTTTTTCGTCAACCAGGCGGATAGTCTGAGAGCCGATAACGGCAATGTCGGCCTTGCCTTTAAGGGTTTCTACATCGTCCTTGTCCTGAATACCAAAGCCTACAGCAAGGGGCAGGTGAGTTGCAGCCTTACACCGTTCCAGGTAACTGTCAAAATCATCATCAAAGGAAGATTTAACGCCGGTAACCCCACGCCTTGCAACACAGTAAATAAAACCGTCTGCGTGGTCGTTCAAGGTTTTCATCCGCTTGTCGGTGGAGGTTGGGGCGTAGATAAGAATTGGTGCGACCTGATATTCTTTTGCCAGCTTGAAAAAATTCTCTCCCATTTCAGGGGAAAGATCAGGGATAATGAGTCCCTGGATGTTTGACTTTTTACAGTCCTGAAATAACCGTTCTTCACCATATTTGTATATGATGTTGTAGTAGGTCATAAAAAGAAATGGAATGTCGTATTTAGCAGCCATTTCGGCACCAAACTCGATACACTCTTTAACTGTAGTACCAAGGGCCAGGCTATCCTGATTGGCCTTTAATATTACAGGACCATCAGCCATGGGCTCTGAAAAAGGAATTTGCATTTCTATGCAATCAACTCCATTTTCAACCATCTGGGCGACAACCTCTCT
Source organism: Desulforhopalus glucosivorans (assembly GCF_054397165.1). Classification (NCBI taxonomy): domain Bacteria; kingdom Pseudomonadati; phylum Thermodesulfobacteriota; class Desulfobulbia; order Desulfobulbales; family Desulfocapsaceae; genus Desulforhopalus; species Desulforhopalus glucosivorans. Next base: position 2,388,558 of record NZ_AP044854.1, on the reverse strand, counting down.
ATTGGCTTCAAAAGACGGGTAACCAAGTACTATATGGGTCATCAGGAGAATATCTTTTTCCTGAGATTTTTCACGTAAAGTTTTTTCCAGTAACATAAGATTTATTCCAAATATATAGTGTCTTTACAAAGACTTCGATCAGTAGTGAGATTTATTTGTTGTATTCTTTGGCTCGGTCAACAATAAAATCCTTCCATGAAGGATCATCGAAGGCGTGGGCGATGGTGAAAATATCTTTGTCACCTCTACCGGACTGATTAATAATAATAGCCTCGTCTTTACTCATGTTTGGTGCTTCTTTGAATGCCTGGACAAAGGCGTGGGTGGATTCAAGGGCAGGGATGATACCCTCCATTTTCATGGTAAGATCAAGAGCCTGCATAACCTCGTCATCTGTTGCTGATTCAAAGCGCACCCTCTTTTTCTCCCAGAGGTCAGATAAAATGGGACTCACGCCAACATAATCAAGACCTGCCGAGACAGAATGGGTCTCAAGCATCTGGCCCTCATCATTTTGCAGAAACATGGTCTTGTACCCTTGCGCAATCCCTGGTGTGGCATCATTACCGCAAAGCCTTGATGCATGAAGGCCAGAATCGAGTCCCTTACCACCAGCTTCAACACCTATCAGTTCAACGTTGCTGTCGTCTAGAAACCCTTGAAAAATTCCCATTGCATTGGACCCCCCACCGACACATGCATATACGCGTGCAGGAGGTTTACCGTGGCTTGCAAGGATTTGTGATTGAGCTTCCTGGCCTATTATGGATTGAAACCATGAAACCATTTCAGGAAAAGGTGCAGGTCCACAGGCAGTGCCGAACACATAGTGGGTAGAATCTACATTGGTGACCCAGTCGCGAAAGGCTTCATTAATAGCATCCTTTAAGGTTCTGGAGCCATCTTTTACAGGAATTACAGTCGCACCCATTTTTTCCATCCAGAACACATTAGGACGTTGTCGTTGTACATCGACTTCACCCATGTAGACGGTGCACTCAAAGCCAAATTTTGCAGCCATGGTGGCGGTTGCAACGCCGTGTTGTCCTGCACCTGTCTCTGCAATAACCCGTTTTTTACCCATTTTTTTGACGAGTAAACCCTGGCCCATTACGTTATTGGCTTTATGGGCACCTGTATGGTTGAGGTCTTCGCGCTTAATATAAATCTTAGCTCCGCCAAAATGTTGAGTGAGATTTTCAGCGTATGTGAGGGGTGTTGGTCTGCAGGAATATGATCCCATGAGATTGACATACTCTTCCCAGAAGGCGGGGTCTTTCCTGGCGGCAGCGTAACTGATTTTTAGCTGTTCAAATGTTTCATGTAGAATTTCAGGGATAAATGCTCCGCCCCAATTACCAAAATAACCTTTTGTGTCCATTCTCTACTCCGTCGTCTCGTGCCTATAGTGAATTTATCTGCGAATTTATCTGCGAATTGTATAAAGTTGTATCAAATTGTTGTTTCATCAGGGAAAAGGTAATAATTACTTGGCTCTCTGTCAGAAAATTTGATAAGCTACTTAAAATAATATAAGAATTTTCTGGCTAAGGAGGATCGTATGAAAAAAGATGGAGATGTCAAAGACAGTCCCGCAGTCAATGCTGATAAGATCGTAACTTTTCCCCTGGGAATTCCGGGATTTGAAAAATACACTACTTATGTCGTTTATCACAAGGAAGAAAATGGATTAGGTGCGTATTGGCTGGAATCTTGTGACGATGACTCCATAACTTTTACCCTGGTTGAGCCCGAGCAGTACGGTCTGAGCTATGAGCTGGAACTCAGCGACGAAGAATTTGCAACACTTGAGGCTGATTCGGCTACAGATCTTGGTATCTTTATGGTGCTCTCTAAAAAGAAGGACCAACAAACTGGCGGGGAATCAATTAACGCCAATATTCGCGGCCCCATCGTTATCAACCCTAAAAAACGTATAGGTATTCAAAAGGTAATAACCCGCCCAAAAACGAACACCACCATTATGGATGGTATGTAGTACGATTACTCTGGTGTACCTTAGCCGAGTTGTTCTCTACAGACTGCCGCGAAATCTTCCGGGTAGTGTCCGTTGATAAAGCGGTGCTGGGCTTCACTGAAAGCTCCCGGCGATTCAGGCAGTCTTGGTAGAAAAGCGTAGAGTAACGGTTGGACTAGTGGGGTTTTCTGGTAGAGACGTTTTGAATACTCTATTGATGTAACCATTTGCGCCCCCAGGCCGGCAAGAGCCTTTTGTGCTTTGTAGATGCCGGTGTCAAGAGACTCCCGTACAGCAGTATCACATTCGAGAATATTTCCAGGACAATTTGTTTTTCCACTGATACGAGGCATGAGTTGTAACTCCCACTGGGATGTCTGTGCTTTGGGGACAAATAATATCACATGCTCATCCTTATATACAATGAGATCGGAGCTTAAATCTCCCCGTTCATCCATTCTCCTGTTGCCCAAAATAGCTTTTTGATAATCGATAAAGAACTCACTGTTGTATTGAGCTCGATACTGCTCAATGACCTCGGTGATCAGATCTCCACAACAGTAGGCGGACAGGTTTCCTGTGGTCTGAGTTGTGCCGCCCCGGTATTCGGTGACAGTCTCGGGGACCATAGCGTACTGTTGGTGTATCTGCTGGTGTGAGGCGTGGAGACGATACCCTGTAGGGGCGTAATCAAAGCCAAAGTTCCATCCCCATAACGTGGCCTGCCCGTTTTGGGATGTGGTGATTTTGTCTGCGATATCGAGCCGTAACGTTTCCAGCTCATGAACATTGAGTGTACGGTTGTTCCCGGGAATATCTATGCCAAGGGATTCTGCTAAGCGCACAAAGGTACGCTGGTAGTAGAGATGTCTTGAACCGCGCAAGTCTTCTCTTTTTAGATCGCGGGTGGAATACCTTATGGCATCATCGGCCATGTTCGCTGCATAGTGGCCGCCCGCTATATACGAATTGCGGCGGAGGTATTCGTATACATGGGTTGAGTCATTTTCACTGTAATCGCCAACGATTTCACTTCCGCCCTGGGCTCCCGGTCTGATAACCATTGCAATCTTATACTGGTCGGGGAGGTTTGGGTTGTTGGCTACAGCCTCAAAAAGCAGGTGGTTGTGGATGACGGGGCGAAGGTCACCCTTGCCACGGTCTTTGTATCTCAGACCGGGAATGTTTTCATTAATTTCCACAAACTCGCAGCTGATTTTGGCAAGACGCACGAGATCTTCGGCGTCGGTAGAACTCGTTGCAAGACCAAGTAATAATGGTTGCGGTAGCTTTTCGATAATTGCGGGATCAATTCTTTCCTCAGCAAGGGTTGAGGAAAGTGAGACAGTTTCAGGAGCCTTGATACAAATTCTGTCATAGTTTTCAGCACTACTGTCCGCCCACTCCTTATCTATAAAGGTGCGGCCGTTGAATGGAAAAGGATTGGGGATTTCGAAAATCCAATCGGCACCGTCAACGGTTACGTTGAAGTCAGGGTAGTTTCTGCTGTTTTCAACAACCGCCCCATGGAGATCTTTTCCAAGGGTATCAAGAACCTTTGTATCTCTTAAGTTGGTGACACTATAGGATGGTTTGTGGATTCCGTACTTAAATTCACCTTCGGGAGTAACGCAGCTTTCTATTCGTTTCATTATTTTTGTTTCCATAGACTAAGAGCCTGCTGATAAACATTTGATTTGGACACACCGAGATCAGTCGCGAGTTTTTTACTCACATCTTTTAAACTGAGATCTGAATTGTCGCGGTACCAGCAAATAAGTTCTTCAATGGTCTCACCGGTAACGTCTTCTTTTTGGCCAGGGTGGATGATGAGGACAAACTCACCTTTTATCTGCTTTGATTTTGCTTTTTCCAGCAGTTCGGAGAGCTTTGCACTTTCAAGATCTTCATAGGATTTTGTGATTTCCCTGGCCCAGAACGCTAACCTGTCTCCATAAACCTCCATGACCTCGGTAAGAAAGCCTTCAATACGCCGTGGAGACTGATAGAATACAACGGGATATTCACAGTTCGTAAGAGAATTGAGTAGTTTTTGCCGCTGCCCTTTCTTGGCCGGCGGAAAGCCGATAAATAGAAAACCATTGCCGGTGTAGCCAGAAGCAGACATTGCTGTCGTTACAGCTGACGGTCCTGGAAGTGGGACCACTGTTACTCCCTCCAGGTGAGCGTTTTGCACAAGAATTGCACCGGGATCAGAAATTCCGGGGGTACCAGCATCACTGATGAGCCCGATATTTTTCCCTTCTTTTATAAGCTGGATGAGGTAGCTACTCTTCTCTACCTCTTTTTCTCTGTAGTAGCTGGTCAGATGGGTGTCTATGCCAAAGTGGTTAAGGAGTCTTTTACTGTGCCGTGTGTCTTCTGCCGCAATAAGGTCGACTTCTTTTAATATTCTTAAAGCACGAAGGGTAATGTCCTCAAGATTTCCAATGGGAGTGGGAATAATGTAGAGACATCCCTGATTATCTGGCGCGGCAGTTTCCATGTTTTTATATGAGTATTATTAGTTGGGAAAATAATTTCGTAAAAATAGTCATTATGGTCAATTGACCGAGAAATTGCATCCAGTTTTCTTGACTGATATGAATTTTGTGTGCACTACTATGTAGTAGGTGTTGGCGGGGTCTCTTCTCTGTTTGTCCGATGAAATTTCACCAATTGTTAATCATACCCTAACGAAAGAAGGTTAAATAATGAGTTTTGTGGCAGCGTTTACAGCTGAAGTTTGGTCTATTCTTCTTGATTCCTCGTTTTATATCCTGCTTGGCATTGTTATAGCGGGTTTATTGAAGGTGAGTCTCAATCCAAACACTATTCTTGAACACCTCGGAAAAGGACGTTTCTTGTCTGTTGTGAAGGCTGCATTCTTTGGTGTTCCGCTGCCATTGTGATCGTGTGGCGTGCTGCCGGCGGCAGCATCACTGAGAAAGCAAGGGGCCAACAAGGGAGCAACAACGGCTTTTTTAATTTCAACTCCGGAGTCTGGGGTTGATTCCATTGCCGTAACCTATGCACTGCTCGATCCCGTTATGACCATTGTTCGTCCTGTCGCTGCTTTTTGTACAGCAGTTTTTGCAGGGTTTGCAGAAAATATATTATTCTGGGAGAAAAAACAACAGGACGTTGTGGTGGACCGTAGTTGCCCGGTTGATGGTTGTTGTGATGGTGTGGACTGTCCCGATGAAGTGCACCGACATCACCACACGTATAAAGAAAAAGTAGTGGCCGGACTCAGGTTCAGTTACCAGGATGTGTGGGGCGATATAGCCGTCTGGTTTTTTATAGGGGTCTTAATTGCGGCGTTTATCACCGTGCTGGTACCTGATGAGGTTATGACCACCTTTCTAGGCGGCGGTTTAAGCTCAATGCTTGTTATGCTGTTGGTAGGAATACCACTTTATATATGTGCAACTGCGTCAACACCAGTAGCGGCCGCATTAATTTTGAAAGGTGTGAGTCCTGGAGCCGCCCTTGTGTTTCTGTTGGTGGGACCTGCAACCAATGTAACCTCACTTTCGGTGCTTATTGGTGTGTTAGGTAAAAAGAGCAGTCTCTTATACCTTGCATCACTCTCATTTTGCGCTGTCATGTTTGGGCTTGGAGTCGATTGGTTATACCAGGCGCTTAATATCTCACCTAAGGCTATCATTGGAGATGCTGTTGAAGTTATTCCACATAGTGTACGGTTACTATCCGCATTTATTTTGCTCGGTTTTTCAGTCAAACCACTTCGATTTTATATTAAGAAGCTGATTGCACCTAAACCTAAGGAGAATACGTTTATCAGCGGATTTCCCGTATTGAGAGAGCATGATTTGCAACGGAGTAAGGTTGAAAAGGATCCGGGACATCACTCCCACAAACACCAATGATTTAAATGTGTAATCCACAAACCATTTGAAACATAAATATTTGAAGTAAATAGCACAAACATGCATAATTAACGATATGCACTGAGGCATACTCGAAAAAACAAACCTGAAAAGGAGCACGATGAGTAAGCAATTAGGAATTCTTACGGCTGGAGGCGATAGTCCAGGATTAAATGCAGCTATTCGAGGGATAGGGAAGTCTGCCCTTGCTTTGAGTGATACACAGTTAATCGGTTTTCGGGATGGTTTTCGCGGGCTTATGGAAAATCGAATTATGCGTCTTGATCGTGAAACCCTCTCATCGATACTCACCCGTGGGGGGACCATACTCGGTACAAGCAGGGATAAACCCCATAAAATGCCGGTCGGTAGTGAGGTGATGGATATGACAGAGGTTATTTGTGATAACTATCGCCGGCATAATCTTGATGCACTTATCTGTATTGGTGGTGGAGGAACACAGAAAAATGCCTACCGCCTGGCGCAAAAGGGGTTGAATATTATTACCCTTCCAAAAACCATTGATAATGATGTTTCTATGACAGATGTAACCTTTGGTTTTCATACTGCCATGGAAATTGCGACTGAGGCTATTGATCGTTTACATTCAACCGCCCACAGTCACCATAGAATAATTGTGGTGGAAATTATGGGACACAATGCCGGCTGGTTGGCACTCGGTGCTGGAGTTGCTGGTGGAGCAGATGTTATATTGATTCCGGAAATTCCCTACGATCTTGATTCTGTAGCCCTTGCTATTCGAACCAGGAAACAGCGGGGGACTAATTTTAGTATTGTTGCAGTGGCTGAAGGTGCTCTATGTAAAGAAGGGCATGCGACTTTAATGAAATTAAAAGAAAAGAAAGTGGTCGCCAAAGAAAAGGGTGACTCAAAGGCGAGTAAAAAAGCCTCTGAAGCCCTGAAAGAATTCTCCAGGCAAAGGAATTCAAACACCGTTCGATTGACTGAAGAGCTTGAAAAAATGACGGAGCTTGAGTCAAGATTAACTATTCTTGGTCATTACCAGAGAGGTGGAACACCATCGGCTGCTGATAGGATGCTGGCAACACGCTTAGGCAGTGCCTGCGTTGACTACATTATGGAAGGGAAGTCAGGAGTTATGGTGGCAGTAGATGGTGAAGGAACTAAGGCTGTACCACTAGAACAGGTCGTGGGTAATAAAAAACTGGTACCACTGGACCATCCGTGGATAAGGGCTGCCAGAAATGTTGGAACCTGTTTAGGGGATTAAAATAGTGCTTTGATGATTATGTACGGGGTGAATGTCGCAGGCGACATTCACCCTTTTTTTATTCTGAGAACTTTTTCCATCTGAGCTGAGGAAACAGTCAGTTCAGGAGATTGTTAAAAATTAACTATTCAACGCAACATGACATGGATTGCATAATATTCGAGGCATCTTTTCAGCACGGACGATCTTTTGGGTACTGAACCCAAAATTTTTGACATCCTCGAGTGGCAAATCTTCTCTCACTAAATGTTCCTGACAAACACACATTCCACACGCAATACATACTGCTACTGCGGGAGTTTCTTTTCCTTCTTGAGCGCACATAAAACAGTTCATAACATTTCTCCTTTTTGTACTTTCCTCCGGAAGAGATGAATAAAAGCAGGAATCCGAAGTGTATTTTAAAATTAAGTATTTAGGATAAGCACAAAGATACTCATCCCGGCATATTTACTGGGGGTAGAGGTTAAGTGATGTAATTGATCTTTCTGTGATGGACTCTTGTTGTCAAATGAGTACAGAATCACACAATCTATTGGTGCTTATTGGTGCTTATTGGTGCTTATTGGTGCTTATTGGTGCTGATGTTGAGTTGTTTACCGAGACTACCAGCGGTGCATGTATGTCTATGTGTATATGTCAACATAGAAACAGAAAATAATGGTACAGACAATCCCGTAAAAGGAGGAAAAGTCTCACCCGAATTGGTTATATATGTGGGCAAAAGAAGGAGGAAGGTCGGTTGAGGGTGAAGTTGCTTTCCATTAAACGGTATATGGAACTCCCCACACTTTTGTCATTATCCATACCTTCTCAGCTCTTACAAACGGAGTAATCCTATTACGTTGGTCTGTTTTGTTAAAAGGGCAATTCGATAAAGAGAATAGCCCATATGTAAATACAGAATCTATTGTTCCAATGAATATTCCTTCCTTTTTCCATTTACCTCCCCTTTGGTCTCCCCTATTTAGGGGAGATTTTTCCTCCTTTTACGGGATTGTCTCACAATAAAATTTCTGGCTTTATACTGTGACTTAAAGCAGCGGCTAGTGTCAAACGTGTATATCAGATTCCTTACAGTTGAGTTATTGCAGTAGGTGAAAAGGCTAATAATAAAATTATGCAATTTCACGACTTGAATTAATTAACATATTAAAAAGGATCATTTATGGAAGCTATGAGCATGGCTACACTTTTATTGTGTTTTTGCGGAGGCGTGATCAGTGCTTCACTGGGCGCTATTTTCTCTTTTGTTATCTGCGGATTTCTTGTTCTCGGTGGCTGTATTATGGTGATGGCCGGAGGGAATGATTTTCTACTACTCCAGGTGGGGCTAGGGCCTGTATTTGGACCACATGCAGGTGGTTTTGCTGCTGGTGTTGCAGCAAGTACGTACGCTGCAGGGATGAAGGGGAACCACCCGACTGGTGCTGGAAAAGATGTTTTGGCAATGCTCACTGACACATCATGGGATGTGTTGCTTGTGGGAGGTGTTGCCGCTGTCTTCGGTCATGTAGTATTACAGTTACTTACTCAAATTCCTGTTATAAAAATGGCGGATTGTATCGCCCTTGCAGTCGTTATCAGTAATGTCACCTCACGGCTTCTCTTTCAAAAAGAGGGTCCATTCGGGTCTCGTGAATCCATAAAAGAACACGGACTTTTCGGTACTAATAATTTTGCTATTTCCTGGGTACCCTGGATGGCACCAGTATCCCGATCACTTCCCATTGGATTTGCAGTGGGCGCTTTTTCTGTGGCTCTTGCCATGGGTACAAAGGTGCATTTAACTCCATTAGTTGCTGCAGGTACTATATCCGCAACAGCTGCATTTGTTGTGCCCCTGATCTTGGGTTGGACCGTAGGTGTAATCGCTTTTCTACCTCTGTTGTTTGGCAATTCAGCAAGTAATATTAAGACACCGATATTCCATGGAATGGGTATTATTTCCGCATTGAGTTATCTGCTGTTTGGCGATAATCTTGGAGCTGAGGGCGCTATATTGCTGGGGGCAGGAGTGGGCATGGCTTATACCTTACTCCAAGAAGTAATGGCACGCTTATTCTATAATCACGGCAGTAATCACGTCGATCCACCAGCTTGCACAATTGCCACAGCAACATTGGTTTTAAATAGTATAAAGCATTTTGTTGGATGATTAAAATGAGAGGCCAGCTTCAAGTTGGTCTCTCTATTTTGTTCTATTTCAAAGTGTGTAAGTCTACGAGTTGATAGATGTAGAATTTAAATTTCCTGCCATAACCTGTTGAAGTAGCTGCAGAGAAATTTCCCGAGTATCTCCACTATGTTTCTGTATTTCTATACGTTTTACGATTTCAACTGTGCGATTGTTTCCAAATATATGGCTACAAAATTCTTTTGAGGAAATTTGTCACTGTAATCCAGGGAAGTATGAATGGATTATTGGAAAATATTTGAGTAGTTAAATGGTTGAAAAACTAATATGTAATTGTTGCCACGAAAAAAAAAGTGGTCCATGTTAGACATCTCTATGCAAGTTAAGTTGAGTTGACTCGTTAAATATTGCTCTAAGGTGTGAAGATGCTGGCTCTAAGTTTATTGGATTTGGTCGAGAAAGAAAAGCTCGACGAAATATTAGAGAAAATGACGATTGCCACTGGTGTGTCCTGTATAATTACAAACATTGATGGCACTCCCCTGACTACCCCGCAGAACTTTAGTTCGCTTTGCAGAAAATATTGTCGTTCAACTCCTGAGGGGATCAAAAGATGTCAGCAGAGTGATGAATATGGTGGTGTTACATCCGCAAAAAACAAAGAATTTGTTATTTATGAATGTTTTAATGCGGGGTTATTGGATAGTGCAGCACCTATCATTGTGAATGGCAAACATATTGCTTCTGTTCTAATGGGGCAGGTTCTTGATAAAAAGATTGATAGAGACGTTGCTATAGAGAGGGCACGCAGGATAGGAATAGTCGATATTGAAGGTTATTTACAGGAGTTGGATCAGGTGCCGATACTGGGTGCCGATCAGCTGGAAAAAATAGCTGGTCTTATGGAAGTAATTACTAGGACTATCAGTGAATTGGCCATCCAAAAACACCTAATCCTGAAACGTTCCAGGCGCTATCTGGAGAGGATGATTAATTCGGTCTCAGATTGTATTATTGCAACCGATGAAAAATCATTTATTACGATGATTAATGATGGTGGTGCTGAAATGTTTGGCTATAAGAAAGATGACATGATTGGTTTATCATTCAAGTCTCTTTTTGTCGATTTTTCCCCCATTGAGGTGTTCCAAAAGCATGTAGGCGATAAGGTGGAGGGGCAGTGCCGGATTGATCTTAATGCCTGTGCTGTGAATGATCGAACATTTCCAGTTCAACTCGCAGTTTCTAATATCACAAATGATGGGGTTGGTGAAGGTTTTGTAGCAGTTTTGCGAGATGTTTCAGAAGAAAAGAAGATGGAGATAATGAAAGAGGATCTGGTCGGTATGCTCACCCATGACATGGGCAATCCTATTCTTTCTATCCAGTCGGTATTACGTCTGCTTGTTGATGAAGAACTTGGTGAGTTGAATGATATTCAACTGGAAACTCTGCGCCTTGCTCTTGGAACGGGTAACCAGTTACATGGTATTGTAAGTGACTTTTTAGACATTTATAGAAGTGAAAATGGTAGATTTCTTTTAAGGAAACAGCTCGTTAATGTCGAATTGATACTGACAAAAAGTATTGAAATGGTAGAACTTTTCTCAAGAGAAAAAAATGTAGAAATAGTTCGGTTGTTTGAAGGAGATTCTTTTAAAGTTGACGGGGACTATACACGACTTTTGCGCACTTTCACTAATTTTTTAACCAATTCAATAGCGTATAGCCAGAAAGGTCAGACTGTCCTTGTGTCGGTAAAGAGGGCCAAATTAGAGAATCATTTACTTCCTGCAGCAGTCTCCAAAAAACTGGATACAAACCGTAACTATTGCCATATAAAAATAATAGATAGAGGGCCTGGGATTCCTCTCAAAATGCAGGAAAAAATATTTGATAAATTCTTTTCGATTAAAAATGGAAATGGACCGATCCAAGGTCGCAGCGGAACTGGGCTTGGTCTTGCATTTTGCAGGTTGGTTGTTCAAGCACATGAGGGTGTAATATGGGTTAAATCACCAGTAAATAAATACTCTGAAGAACGACGTCGTGGGAGTTGTTTTAATGTTATCCTCCCTCTTGTTGGTTGAACTGCAACACCCAATATTTTCTTGGACATTATCACTGTGCAGTTGAGCAAATGTTTTCAGTTGAGCCACTTGCAAAAGTGTCTTTGCGCCCAATGTTTTCGTTTTGTTCAAAATTTTATCCTAGGATTATTTACTCAATGCCTGCGGTAAAATTTTTCACAGGCCTTAATTTTGGACGAAAATCCTATTTTTGCAAAAGGCTCAGTTTAAAAGCTTTTTATCGCTATTCTATGGTATCTATGAGTGTAGATAATTGATTGTATGAACTAATCAGCTCGATACTCATCACCTGACAAGGAATTATGGAAAATAAAATGCCGATAAAGATATTTCTTGCAGATGACCATCCTCTGTTTCGCTCTGGTCTAAAATATAGCCTTGGAATGAAAAGTGATTTTATTATTCTAGGTGAAGCCTCTGATGGTTATACAGCCGTTGAAAAAATAAAAGAAGATAAGCCTGATATTGTTTTAATTGATTTAGATATGCCTGGACTTACGGGGATAGCTGCGATTCGTTTGGTAAAAACAATAATGCCGGATTTGATAATGCTCATTCTTTCAACGTACAGTGAAGAAAAGCTGGTACGTGAAGCGATGGCAGCAGGTGCTGATGGTTATCTATTAAAAAATATACCTCTTGAAGAATTGCAGAGCGTGATACGGCAGTATGTCAATGGTGAAACATGCTTTTCACCATATCTTGTGAATATTGGTTTGGAACAAAAACCGGTTATTAATACAGTTAAACCTGATGATTTCGGGTTAACTTCAAGAGAGCGTGAGGTCCTTGAACATCTCTCCCATGGGATTTCAACTAAAGACGTTTCCAAACAGCTCTTTATTAGTGTCGAAACAGTTAAGAGCCATATTAAAAATATCTATAAAAAACTTGGTGTTAAAAACAGGGTGGAGGCTGTAAAGAAGTTTTCTGACGTATCCTTTCTAGACTGACATATTCTCCCCTTCCTTGTTGTTTGCTCCCTCCTATATTCCCCCGTTTGGGGGATACTTTTCCCTCATTTGGGGAATTGTGTGACACAACCCAAACCACGTATAATCCGCACATCTTGAACTGATATAAACCAAAGCCGCTGGTTTATTAGATTAGGTTACATCAACTCCAAATAAGAGGGAGGTTCAAAATGAGCAGGATGTTATTGGCACCGGGGCGCTACGTCCAGGGTGCTGGAGCTATTTCTGAAATTGGTTCTTTTATTTCCAGCATGGGAAAAAAAGCACTTGTTATAGGTGGGAAAAGGGCTCTTTCATTATGTGGTTCCAAAATTGAAGCCAGTTTGGCGAGTGTTGAAGTGGGAGCAAAGCAGGAGCTTTTTGACGGTGAATGCTGTGATAAAGAGATTTTGCGATTGAAAGAACTTGCTATTGCAAGTGGTTGTGATGTTGTGATTGCAGTTGGAGGTGGAAAGGTTATTGACACTGGCAAAGCTGTAGCATTTGAAATGAATGTTCCTGTTACCGTTGTTCCAACAATTGCAGCAACAGATGCTCCTTGTTCTGCTCTTTCTGTAATCTACACAGAAGATGGTGTCTTCGATCGCTATCTGGTTGTTCCCAATAATCCTGATTGTGTTCTTGTGGATACTGCGATCGTAGCTGATGCTCCTGGCACTTATTTGGTGTCTGGAATGGGAGACGCACTGGCAACTTACTGGGAAGCGGATACCTGTAGCAGAAGTTGTAAGCCTAACGCTTTAACAGGGGCAACCCCTCCAACGCTCTCAGCTTTGGCACTTGCAAAACTGTGTTATGAAACTTTGCTGGAACATGGTTATGCCGCCAAGTTAGCGGTAGAGAAAAATGTAGTTACTGAAAGTGTTGAGGCCATTGTTGAAGCTAATACGTTGCTCTCAGGAATTGGGTTTGAAAGTGGTGGCCTCGCTGGTGCTCACTCTATTCATAATGGTTTTACTGTCTTGGAAAAATCCCATGGCAAGTTGCATGGAGAGAAAGTTGCTTTTGGTACAATTACTCAACTCTTTATGGAAGGCAGAAGCTACGCACAGATTGAAGAAGTGCTCGATTTCTGTATAAAAATAGGTCTGCCGATTTGTCTTGAAGATCTGGGAATTGATAACCCAACTCGTGAAGAAATCAAGGCTGTAGCAGTCGCTACTACAGCGGAGGGTGAGACTATTCATTCAACCTGGTTTCCCGTTACAGCTGAAAAAGTCGAAGCTGCTATTTGGGCAGCAGATGCCTATTGCAAACAATATAGGGACGGCAAGTAATCAGGTGTCTGGGTTCTGTATTTCATATGAAATTAATTAATTAATACTTTGCCGAATTGGCCAACTGGTTTGTTCGGGAATAAAAAATCGTATTATTTTTGTCGTATAACTACGTCTAATTGGAGGAAAAAATGGTTGGAAGAGAAGCGCTAGGAATGGTTGAGACCAGGGGACTGGTAGCTAATGTAGAGGCAGCTGATGCTATGGTGAAAGCTGCAAATGTAACACTTGTTGGGCATATGAAGATCGGTTCCGGTCTTGTCACTGCCATGGTACGCGGAGATGTCGGTGCTGTAAAGGCTGCAACTGATGCTGGTGCAGCAGCTGCTGCAAAGATAGGTGAGGTCGTGTCTGTGCACGTTATCCCACGACCACATACAGATGTTGAAACGATCCTGCCTAAGACCTTAGCAGAGTAAGTCGAATAACAGTTCATAAAGGAGATAATTATGCAGGAAGACATACTCAATGCTGTAATGAAAGAAGTAATGAAAAGAGTGGAAGCTCCAGAACAAAAAGGGGCAGAGTCCTCTGTTGAAAATATTGTTTCATGCTGTAGCGCAGACAGTCTTACCGAGTTTGTTGGTACCAGTGAATTTGGTGAAACTCTGGGACTGGTGATTGCAAATCTGGATCAAGAAATTCATACAGTTATGGGATTTGATAAAAAATATCGATCTCTTGGAATTATCGGCGCGAGAACAGGTGCCGGTCCCCAAATTATGGCTGCAGACGAAGCTATAAAGGCAACAAACACCGAAATTTTAAAAGTAGAACTGCCAAGAGATACAAAGGGTGGTGCAGGGCACGGATGTTTGATTGTATTTGGTGCTGAAGATGTTTCCGATGCTCGTCGTGCGGTTGAAGTGACTCTTGATAATGTACCTAAGTTTTTTGGAGATGTGTACGCCAATGATACCGGTCACCTGGAGTTGCAATATACAGCCAGAGCCAGCAAGTGTTTGTCAACAGTTTTTGGCGCACCAGAAGGAAAGGCTTTTGGTTTAATTCTTGGTGCACCCGCTGCTATTGGAATGCTCATGATAGATGCTGCAGTAAAGTCAGCGGACGTTGAGGTTCTTGATTATGGCTCCCCAGCACATGGAACGAGTATGAGTAATGAAGTGTATATTACAGTCTCTGGAGATTCTGGCGCAGTACGACAGGCAATCATTGCCGGTCGAGAAGTAGGTAAGCCATTACTCTCTGCATGGGGTCAGCCATGTCCATCTGCGCACATTCCTTATATTTAGGAGGGTAATCAATTGCAAAAAAGACAAAAGCGATTCGTGGCGTTGGAGGAACGGGCTGTTAATAAAGATGGTTTTATTAAAGAGTGGGAAGAAGTCGGGCTTGTAGCCATGGACAGCCAATACGATCCTCACCCTGGAATCAAGATTGAAAACGGCAAAGTTGTTGAGATGGATGGCATTCCAAGCGATTCATTCGATATGATCGATACCTTCATTGCCAACTATTGCATAGACACAAAGGTTGCCCAAGAGGCAATGGCTATTGACTCTACAGAGTTTGCCAGAATGCTGGTCGACATTCATGTCAGTAGAGCTGATATTAACCGTCTTGTTCCTGGACTGACTCCTGCAAAAATACTCGACATTTTGAAAAAAATGAATGTGGTTGAGTTGATGATGGCAATGCAGAAACTCCGTGCCAGACGTACTCCTGCAAATCAGGCTCATATAACAAACGTTAAAGATACTCCTGCTCTTCTCGCAGCTGATGCTGCTGAAGGTAGTTTTCGTGGATTTCAGGAGCTTGAGACCACAGTTGGTATCGCAAGATATGCTCCAATGAACGCCATAGCATTGCTTGTAGGTGGTCAGATCGGTTGCCAGGGTACTTTGACTCAGTGTGCAGTTGAAGAAGCTATGGAACTTAATATGGGTATGCGCGGACTGACTGCTTACGCAGAAACCGTATCTGTATATGGTACTGATCAGGTTTTTGTTGATGGTGATGACACTCCATGGTCAAAAGCATTTCTTGCCTCTGCATATGCATCCCGTGGTATCAAAATGCGTTTTACCTCAGGTACAGGTTCTGAAGTACAAATGGGGTATGCGAACAAGAAGTCGATGCTCTATCTTGAGATTAAGTGCATCATGGTCACAAAAGGCGCTGGAGTACAAGGACTGCAAAACGGTTCCATCAGTTGTATTGGTGTACCGGGTGCTGTACCGGGTGGTATTCGTGCTGTGCTTGCTGAAAATGTGGCAACAGTCCTTCTTGATCTGGAATGTGCTTCCGGTAATGATCAAACCTTTACCCATTCGCCCATCAGAAATACTGCCCGTATGTTAATGCAGTTTCTGCCAGGTACGGACTATGTCTTTTCCGGGTACTCAGGTGTTCCAAACTATGACAACATGTTTGCCGGCTCGACCCATGATTCTGATGATTTCGATGATATGCTGGTGCTGCAGCGAGATCTTCAAACAGACATGGCACTTCGCCCTGTAACTGAGGAAGATGTCATTGCCGTAAGAAATAAGGCGGCCAGTGCCATGCAGGCAGTTTTTAAGGACATCGGTTTACCTCCTATCACAGATGAAGAAGTTGAAGCGGCTACCTACGCCCATGGCTCAAAAGATATGCCAGACAGGAATCAGCCAGAAGATTTAAGAGCAATTGAAGAATTCTTAAATTCAGGGAAAACCGGTCTGGATATTGTTAGAGCTCTTTACAAGAATGGATACGTTGATGTCGCCGAATCAGTTCTTGGCATGCTTAAGCAGAAAGTCTCAGGTGATTATCTCCATACTTCTGCAATCGTAGATAAGGACTTCAAGGTGATTAGTGCGGTGAATAACCTTAATGATTACCAGGGGCCGGGAACAGGTTATCGACTGGAAGGCGAACGATGGGAAATGCTTAAAAACATTCCTCAGGCGGTCAGCCCTGAAGATATATAGGGAGAAGAAACATGAAACTGACTGAAGAAGTGCTCAAGCAGATCATAACAGATGTTGTTGCTCAGATGCAAAATGGCACAACTGGTAGTTCTGCTTCACTAAGTGTGGATACCGATAAACCACTTAATTTAATTGAGAAAGGTTTATCCGTTACTGGAAGTAGCCCCCATGAAGTTGTGGTTGGTATCCCTCCAGGATTTGGCGTAACACCGACTAAAACTATTATTGATATCCCCCATTCAGTTGTGCTCGCTGAAATAGCCGCAGGCATAGAAGAAGAGGGTTTGGCTGTCAGGTTTGTTCGTAACTATCAGACTGCTGATGTTGCTTTTATAGCACACGCTGCAGCCAAGCTGAGTGGCTCTGGAGTGGGTATTGGTCTTTTGTCCAGGGGAACAGCGGTTATACATCAGAAAGATCTTGCACCCCTTGAGAATCTCGAACTTTTTCCCCAGGCCCCTTTGATTGAAATAGAAACATTCAGGGCAATGGGAAAAAATGCGGCGAAGTATGCTAAAGGGGAAAATCCTTCACCAGTACCGGTTCGCAATGATCCAATGGCACGCCCAAAGTATCAGGGCTTGGCGGCACTACTCCATAACAAGGAAGTGGAGTTTTTGAAGCCTGAAAAACAGGTAGTTGAAGTGGTAGTGGGTTAAGCCCCTGCCATTTTATAAGGAGACAAAAATGGTTCAATTTTCAAAAGAGCAAATTGCCGAGATCATGAAGGGTGTGGGGCAGGAAGTTTCCCCGCAAGTTTTAGAAAGTGCCGTCAGAAAGGTCTTGTCAAATCTTGAGGGTAACGGATTAAATGCGGCCACAAGCCCAAGTAATAGCGGTGATAAGATTGATGCGTCTTCATATCCACTGGGAGAGAAACGCAAAGATCTGGTGAGATCAGCAACCGGTAAAAGTCTGGATGATATTACCTTAGACAAGGTTGTATCCGGAGAAATTCAGTTTGAAGATATCAAGACCCGTCCGGAAACACTATCATTGCAAACTCAAGTTGCAGATAGTGTTAATCGCCCAAGGCTTGCGGATAATTTACGTAGAGCAGGTGAAATGACACAAATTCCCGATGAGAGAATATTGGAAATGTACAATTTTCTGCGCCCGTATCGTGCTACCAAGCAGGAGCTGCTCAGTATGGCTGACGAGCTGGAAGGAAAGTACGCTGCGGCGACCTGTGCAAAATTTGTACGGGAAGCAGCCACAGTCTATGAGAAGAGCAAGCGCCTCAAAGGCGATCGTTAAATGATGGTCTCGGAGTGATCGGATTATGCTGATAGCTGGGGTAGATATAGGTAACAACTCAACTGAGGTTTCTGTTGCAAGGATTGGGCGGGAGGTTGAGTTTTTATCGAGTTCTCTTGTAAGAACAATAGGTTTGAAAGGCACTCTTAGAAATGCCATGTGTGTGATCGATGCGGTAGATAAAGCTGTATCGGCTATTAACATGGTACGTGCTGATCTGGATCTTATTCTTCTCAACAAGGCAACTCCGGTTATTGGTGATGTTGCTATGGAGACCATCACCGAAACAATCATCACGGAATCTGCGATGATTGGTCATAATCCTTCAACTCCAGGTGGGCTTGGGCTGGGTGTTGGCATAACTGTGGATATTTATGAGGCTGAACGACTGGCCCCGTCCACAGGCTGTATTGTTGTCGTCGATGAGAGTGTCAACTTTAATGCAGCTGCCAGCATGATTAATCAGGCCTTTGCAAATGGTGTGAAAGTCGTTGGGGCGGTGGTCAAAAAAGACGATGGTGTTCTTATTAATAACCGCCTTGACCGTCTTATTCCAATTGTCGATGAGGTTAAGCACATCGACAAGGTGCCCATGGGTATGCCAGCAGCACTTGAAGTGGCACAGGTGGGAAGGTCCATTGAGAAGTTGTCTAATCCGTATGATATAGCGACTCTTTTTGAATTGTCCCCAGAAGAGACCAGGCAGATTACCCCAATCGCCAGAGCCTTGACCGGTAATCGTAGTGGTGTGGTTATTAAAACCCCAAAAGGTGATATCCGTGAACGACGCATTCCAGCAGGGTCTATTACCCTGATTGGTGAGAAGCGTCAGGAACGTGTCAGTATTGAAGATGGTGCTGATGCAATTATGGAAAAGCTGGCACAAATTGCTCCCTTGGTGGAAATTCAGTCTGAATCTGGAACGAATGCCGGGGGGATGTTTGAACGAGTTCGAACTGTTATGGCTGATTTAACCGATCAGCCTGTCAGTCTTATTAATATACAGGATGTGTTAGCCGTTAATACGCTTCAGCCGCAACACGTGCTCGGAGCACTTGCCGGAGAGTTTACAAAAGGATCAGCTGTTGGTCTTGCAGCAATGGTAATGACCCAGAATATCCCAATGCAACGTTTGGCAAAGAAAATAAATGAAGAGATTGCTGTACCCGTTGAGATTGGCGGTGTTGAGGCAGAGATGGCAATCCTTGGGGCGCTAACAACTCCAGGAACAGAAGCACCGTTAGCCGTTCTTGATCTTGGGGGTGGCTCAACAGATGCATCAATTATCCATGTTAATGGCGACGTAAAAAGCATTCATATGGCAGGTGCTGGCGATATGGTGACCATGCTCATCAACACTGAGCTTGGTTTGGACGATATTGAACTCGCTGAAGAAATAAAACGGTATCCCCTTGCAAAGGTTGAAACCCTCTTCCACATTCGCCATGAAAACGGTTCTGTAGAGTTTTTTGATACTCATCTCGATCCGGCACTCTTTGGCAGGGTAGCAATAATGACCGAGACTGGTCCCGTCCCGATATTACACGATCTGCATCTCAATCAGATTGCTAATGTTCGCCGTAAGGCTAAAGAAAAGGTCTTTGTCTGCAATGCTCTGAGGGCACTGGCTCAAGTTGCTCCTAACGGAAATATTCGTCTCATTCACTTTGTGGCCTTGGTGGGGGGATCCGCACTTGATTTTGAAATTCCCGAAATGATATCTGACGCACTTGAGGAGTATGGAGTGGTACTTGGGAAGGGTAATATCAGGGGGTGTGAAGGCCCCCGGAATGCTGTTGCAACTGGTTTGTGCCTTTCAAGAAGGACCTCTTATGTCAAGTAATCCTCTTTTATTTCAAGTTGCGCAAAAACCAAACGTAATGATTGGTTCCATAGGTAATGTCTGTGCTGAGATGATTCAAGCGCTGCAGGAAGGATTGGAAGAAGAAGGTATCCCTTATGAGGTTCAATATCCTGATACTCATTTGGTAAGGGAACAAGAATTTGATTCGTTGAAACAAGCGGTACTGGTAGCAAGAAAACTTGCTGATGCGTCTAGGGTAAATGTAGGACTTGTAGTGAGTAGAGAAGAAAACATAGCCCTGTTACACCATAGAGATTTACCTGTTGAGAAACCTTTAATGTGTCTTTCAGGGGATGAAATAACAGTAGGTAGTTTACAGATACTTGGAAGAAATGCGGCTCGACTTGTTAAAGGGGATCCGTTCATTTTGGATTGATTTGGCCATGTAGATTTAATCAAAAACCGGCAGTTCTTCCGCCCAGTTTTTGACAGTCATAGATGACAAAATTTCGTAAATTAACGAAAGAAAAGGATGAGGAATGAAGAAGGTAAAAAGTATCGGTCTCATTGAAACATTAGGGATTGTCACGGCGATTGAAGCTGCAGATACAGCTCTTAAAGCGGCTAATGTTGAGTGTCTTGGTTATGAGCTTAATAAGGCTGGATATGTCACCATAAAGTTGAGTGGTGATATTGCAGCTGTCCAGGCTGCTGTGAGTTCCGGAGCGGCGACTGCTGAAAGGCTTGGCAACCTGGTTGCGACCCATGTCATTGCACGACCTGATGAGCAATTAGTGAATGTCTTTGTACATTCTGCTGATAACGTACCATCGGTCATTGAACCAGATAGTAGCTCTGATGGTTCTGAGGGAAAAGAAGGCAAATTTACTGAGGTTCAGGCTGTGAAAACAGCTACTCATTCGACTCCCGTGAAACAGAAACCAACCCAAAAGAAGACTACGCCAAAAACTGTTCAGCCTAAAAGTACTCCAGCCAAAACAGCTCCATCTAAAACCTCTGCCGCTAAACCGGTAGAGCCGAAAACAAAGACGCCATCTCCTGGGTCATCAACCGATCCTAAGAAGAAAAAATAATTTGGGGTGAGCGGAGCCGTGGAAAATAAACTCAGAGCATTTGTATTCATAGATCGACTGCAGCCGCAACTCGCTGTTGCATTTGCGGCTGGTTGTAGCGGTTTTTTGCCTATCGGTGGCCAGTCAGCTCTGATTGTTGAAGTTGATCCAGGTATTCTCATTAACCAGGCTATGGATTGTGCTTTAAAATCATCAAACGTTCGGCCTGGGAAATCTTTTGTGGAGCGTCATTTTGGTTTTCTTGAACTTCATGCAGATGCGCAGGCTGATGTTAAATATGCAGGGGATTCCATCTTAAACGGTCTGGGAGTGAGTCGTTCGGATATTCAGCAGCCCAGGGTTGTGAGTTCTCAAATCATTCGAAGGGTTAATCCGTATCATGCTCAGATGGTCAACGTACATCGAAATGCCTCTCTCCTTATGCCGGGAACCGATCTGTTTACAATGGAGTGTGAACCTGCGGCCTATGCCCTCCGGGTTGCAAATGAGATAGAAAAAGATACACCAGTGACACTCATAGACTGTAATGAAATTGGAGCAGTCGGGCGTTTATCCGTTTCAGGTACGAGTTCTCAGGTGGAACGTGCAGCCAAAACTGCAGAGGCTGCGTTGGCATCAGTTTAAAACAGTTGCAGGCGAATCCCGATGAACGGGATAAAGCCATTACGAAATTTATTTAAAAAAGCACAAGATAAGCGAAGACTTTAAATGAATTTCTACGGTACAAAAAATATCTTTTAAGAGTTAACGGTCCGGGAGGATTTTGTGAATTTAGAAGTCACTAATACTTTGATCCGTAAATTTAAAACCAGTCTTTCCCTGCAGGAAATCCCAGATAGTGGGCAAATTTTATATGGAGGGGTAGATCTTGGTACTGCCAATATAGTTACGGCGGTAGTTGATCAGGAGGGTACTCCTGTTGCAGGAATGTTGACTCGCAGCGAACGAAATGTCCGTGACGGTCTTGTCTTTGACTACATGGGTACCATGAACATCCTGCGATCTCAGATCAATGGACTGAAACAAAAAGGTATTGAAATTGCACTTGCATCAGCTGCCTATCCACCTGGCACTGTGGGAAGAAATAGAGATTCTTTTGGTCATATTCTAAACGGTGCGAACCTTGAGGTGGCAAGTCTTATTGATGAGCCGAGTGCAGCAGCCCTTGCTCTTGGAATTGAAGATGGTTGTGTTGTCGATATAGGTGGAGGCACGACGGGAATTTCAATTCTTGAAAAAGGCACCGTTGTCTATACTGGAGATGAACCAACCGGAGGCCACCATCTTGATCTTGTTATCGCTGGACACCTTGGCATAAGTATTGACGAGGCGGAGAAATTGAAAAATGATCCGGAACATCAATCTAGCCTGGCCTCATCAGTGTGGCCTGTATTTCAAAAGATGGGAAGTATCGTCAGGGCTCACATCAAAGATCATACTCCTGATGTTATTTATCTTGTGGGTGGCACAAGCAGTTTTCCTGATGCGGATAAAATGATTGCCCAAGAGACAGGTTTACCTGTGATTCTACCAAGTGATCCTCTTCTTGTAACACCCTTAGGTACAGCACTTCAGGCAGCGAAAACTAGCGCTAATAAGGCGATATCCCATGGTTAATGTAGAAGAAAAATCAGAGGGGATAATGGGGAATGAACAATGGATAGGGGAATTGGTACAACGTGTTCTCTATGCAATTGCTCAGCGTCAGATAACCACGGATGATTATGCTGTGACAGTTTTCACCGGAGCGACTGCAGGGCTCAAAGAAGCCCTTACAGGGCTTGAGAGCCTTATGTTGAGTGGGCTTTCAATGAAAATTGTCCTTAGTGAATCTGCGCGTCATCTATATGGGAATGTCGTTGATGAACGGTTGCTTCCATGGCCGGGCGCTTCCATGATGGAGCCTGGAAACTGGTTCACAGAAATTCAGGCAGCAAAAGGAATACTTGTTCCCATGCTTAGTGTTAATGCACTCTCAAAGGCAAGTGGTCTTATGGCTGATTCCCTCACTGGCAATATTATTCTTCAGGCGCTTTTTATGGGTAAGCCTCTGATAGCCGCAATTGACGGAGCTGCACCAGGTGGTGCTGATCGAAGGGCACTAGGGCTTGATAAGGGTTCTGCCGGACTGCAAAGGGCTGTTGCAGAGAGGCTTATTCAGTTTTCTGATCTTGGAGGAAGTCTTTCCTGGAGTTCTCAACTTGGAATTGTTGGGCAAAGGATTCTTTTAAATGACTATGAAGCTAAGCAAAACGTTCAAAAGACACCTGTTATTTCTTTAGGCGAACAATCTGCTCAGTCGTTGACACCAAAGGTTGTTAAAAATGTTTTCAGAGAAGTTTCCGTCCCTTTACGGGTGAGTGTTGTTGATGCTGCCACGGTGAGAAAAGCAAACAGGGATGGAGTTGCTATCCAGGCAATGGCTGGAGCCGTATTTACACCACTGGCCAAAGAGTTGGCCCAACAATATGGCACCAGGGTTGATGTTTATTAGTGCCTTAGAAATTCACTCGAAGTCTGCACTTATCTGTTGTTTTGATGAGTGAATTTCGTGAAGGTATTTATCCCGTTCATCGGGGCTAGCAACCTGATGTCCACTAGTACATTCGAGGATTAACAATGATTATCGGCAAAGTAATTGGAACCGTTGTTGCCACAAGTAAGCACGAACTGCTGGTAGGTAGCAAAATACTGATCGTTCAGGGAATCACCCCCGCGGGTGTTGCTCTTGATGGTGATTTTTATGTGGCTGTAGATACCGTTGGTGCAGGAGCAGGGGAACAGGTCATCCTTACCATGGGGTCCGGTGCTAGAAAAGCTTGTGAAATTGGGGATGCACCTGTTGATGCAGCAATCATTGGTATTATCGATGAAATTGATGTGAGTTGAGGGAAAACTGATGTCTATCTATACAGGTGGCGGTGATAAAGGATATACGAGTTTGCTTTCAGGCAGCCGCATTCCCAAAAATGATGAATGGGTAGAAGCCTATGGCACCTTGGATGAACTCAGTGCCCAGTTGGGATTTTGTCGTTCTCTACTTGAAAAAGAAGATAGTTCGATCTGTTTAAATACGCTGATCATTGAAATTCAACGGGGATTGTTCAGAGCAGGGATGCAGCTTTCTTCAGTGAAAACATATTGGTCAGAGCTCAAATCTCCAATTACGGCTCTCGATATAAAAGAGCTCGAAGGCTGTATCGATAGACTTGAAAAAATATATGGACTCCCCAGGTTTTTCGTAAGCCCTGGTGAGACAAGCATAGGCGCAGCACTGCATGTAGCACGTACAGTTTGCCGTAGGGCTGAACGACGAATACTTACAGCTGTAGAGGGCGCCTCTGGCTACGAATTTATCTTACAATATATCAACCGGTTGTCTGACTTGTTGTTCTCATTATCTTGGACAATTGAAATTCGGGATCTGGTGAAAAAGGAGCTTGACGATGGAAATTACCGCTAACATAAATAACAATTTATCTCGGGTACTCAGTAATGTTGCACGGAAAAAAGCTGTCTCGATAGCGGTACCAATGGTCATCGCCTTCACTGATGCGCGCGGGGAGCTTGTTCGTTTTGAGCGTATGGACAGAGCCCTACCGGTCAGTACAGATATAGCCGTCAATAAAGCATACACTGCCGCCGCTATTCGTATCCCCACCCATGAAGTTGCAGGCATAGTTCAGACTGGTCAATCATTGTATGGCCTTGAGTTAACCAATCAGGGTCGAATTGTTATTTTTGGTGGCGGTTATCCACTCAAGGTAGCTGGAGATGTTGTTGGTGCCATAGGTATAAGTGGTGGTTCTGTTGAAGAAGACATGAGTGTCGCAGAAGCAGCGGTTACAGCATTTGCTGAGATGCTTGAGATGGCAGCGTCCTTAAAGGATTTGCTTCCTGATACCTTACTTGACTTTGATAGTTTCTATCGGCGTGCTGAATCCATTGATGCCTTAAATGGTTTGAGCGCTGACGTACTGGAGGGTGCATTTTATCTGATGCAAAACAGGTAGTTAAGACTCGTGATTTTTGAAAAAAACATGATAGGTAGTCGAAATTATGGAGTTCTTCCTACTTATCTTGCAGCTATAAACTATATCGACTGTTGGAATGAAGGAGAATCGTAAAATGAGTGTAGATGATAAGGCGTTGGAAAACATGATCACCAGTGTATTTATGGAGATGATGAACACCCAGCAACATGCTGATTGTGGTTCAGGTATCCATGAGACTATAGATCAGGCTGTTGCCGTTGCAAAGGCGGCACAGCCCAGGTTTGTATCGCTTCCTCTTGAAAAAAGAAAGACGATTATTGACGCAATTAAAGCAGTAGCTCTTGCAAGCGCAAAAGAGTGGGCTATTGCTGCGGCTTCAGAGACTGGACTGGGTAGGGCTGAGGATAAAGTTCAGGAAAATATCCTCGCTGCAACCAAAACCCGTGATCTTGATGATCTGGTCCAGAATGCAGTCTCAGGTGATAAGGGACTAACGTTAACCGAATACGCACCATTTGGAGTTATCGGTTCACTCACTCCTGTGACAAATCCTACCGGCACATTAATACACAATACCATCAGTATGATTGCTGGAGGTAATACTGTGGTTTTTAATCCACATCCATCTTCTGTTGGAATCTGTACCACCGTCATTAAGGCTTTTCACAAGGCTATTGTTGATAACGGGGGACCTGAAGGTGTTGTGGGTATGATCAAATCGCCGAATATGGCATCTGCCAAGGATGTAATGTCACATCCTGACATCGATTTTCTTGTGGCAACAGGTGGTAAGGCTGTTGTTACTGCAGTCCTCAGTTCTGGGAAAAAAGCGATTGGTGCAGGAGCTGGTAATCCTCCGGTGCTTGTGGATGAGACAGCATGTATTCGAAATGCGGCAAGAGATATTATCAACGGGCATTCTATCAATAATAATATTTTCTGCATTGCTGAAAAACAAGTGATTGTGGTTGATGAGGTGGCTGATAACCTGATGAAGTTTATGGCAGAGACTGGTAAGGCCGCTATCCTCAATAAAGAACAAGCCCAGAAAATTACTGACCTGGTTGTTAAGGCAGATGGTCATATCAATGGAAAATTTATTGGAAAAGATATCAGCATCATCTTAAAGGCTGCGGGCTTTAATGAACTTGCTGCAAACGAAAATCTTCGCTGTGTTGTGTTTGAAACCGATCGTAATCACCCCTTGGTCTGGCTGGAGCAGATGATGCCGGTTCTACCACTGGTTCGGGTAAAAGATGTGTGGGAAGGTATTGATCTCGCTGTGGAAACTGAACAGGGTAATCGCCATACAGCCATGATGCACTCAGTCAATATTGAGCATCTCACGGCCTTGGCGCGGGCAATTCAAACAACAATCTTTGTGAAAAATGGGCCATCTTACGCTGGTATTGGGCTTAATGGTGAAGGTCATTCAACATTTACCATTGCCGGACCAACCGGCGAAGGCCTTACTTCAGCAAGATCTTTTTGCAGACAGCGGCGTTGTGTATTGATTGATGGTTTTAGGATCATTTAGTGCCCATTCAGAAATGGTCATTTTCTCCTGACTCGTCGTTGCTCTCAAAATTTAATCCTTGTAATATCAGCTATATGCCTGCGGTTAAATTCATCGAGCGCCTCGATTTAGAAGAAAATGCCTCATTTCTGGACGAATCGTATCTAGACTTTTTAATGGATTCTTGGCGCATATTGTCGGTTGTGAGAGCAGCGTAGAAAAGCAAAAGATGCAGAAAAAAGGATTATGTAGATGGAAAATCCAATTGTAGAAAAAACTAGGGCAGCAGGGGTGGTAGGAGGTGGTGGTGCTGGCTTTCCTGCCCATGTTAAAATCAATGCCAAGGCTGATACTGTCTTGATAAATGGCGCATCCTGTGAACCACTGCTCTGTTCAGATGTCTACCTGATGGAAAATAAGCCGGCTGAAGTGATCAAAGGACTTGAGCTGGTAATGGAGTCGGTGGGGGCAGCTAAAGGTATGATCTGCCTGAAGAAGAAACATGAGAAGTGCATCAGTA
This sequence comes from Desulforhopalus glucosivorans, assembly GCF_054397165.1. Classification (NCBI taxonomy): domain Bacteria; kingdom Pseudomonadati; phylum Thermodesulfobacteriota; class Desulfobulbia; order Desulfobulbales; family Desulfocapsaceae; genus Desulforhopalus; species Desulforhopalus glucosivorans. The sequence goes on along the minus strand of NZ_AP044854.1, from coordinate 2,361,838 downwards.
TATTAACTGCGGCTCTTAAAGGCCATAATAGTATTACTGTTTTCCCAATGGATGACTTTTATCCCGGTGGAGATGAGCATGTTACGGTTAACGTGGCGCTTGGGCGAATCGTGCCTGAGGGGGGGATACCCCTTGAGGTAGGTGTTGTTGTAAGTAATGTCGAATCGGTCTTTAATATTACCGCCGCCATGAACGACACCCCAGTGACCTACAGGACACTTAATGTAGCAGGGGAAGTGGCTCAGCCCATAGTAGTACGTGTTCCAGTGGGGATGTTGGTTGCAGATGTTATCCGCATGGCAGGAGGTATGACAGCCCCCAACTGCAAGGTGATTGATGGTGGGCCAATGATGGGCCGGGTTCTGGATGATCCCGAGAGTAGTTATGTAACAAAGACTACCAGTGGACTCATCGTTTTGCCAGATGACCATAATGTGGTGACTGGAAAAACAATAGATATTGTAACCTTGGCTCGTATTTCTAAAGTAGTCTGTTGTAATTGCACCCTGTGTACAGAACTTTGTCCCAGGTACCTGCTTGGGCATAATCTTCATCCTCATCTGATTATGCGGACAATTGATGCGCCGGCAGACCATCCGATTAAAAAAGAAGCTCTACTCTGCTCTGAGTGCGGAATCTGTGAAAAGTGGTCGTGTCCAATGCACATTTCACCCCGAGAGGTAAATGCCTACTTGAAAAAACAGGTGAACGGAACGCCTAAGGAGGTCGCAAAAGGCAAACTAGGTAAACACCCTCAGACAGACTACAGACGGGTTCCGGTTCAACGCCTTATGGGTAAGCTTAATATCCTTCAGTATAATGTCTATCCAAAGCCACAAGAGTTTGGCGAAGTGGTTGAGGTTCAAAAGGTCGGGCTCTATCTGCAGCAGCATATAGGAGCGCCATCCATACCGGTGGTAAAAGTTGGAGATATCGTTCAAAAGGGACAGCTTGTTGCGGATATTCCACCAAAAGCATTAGGGGCTACGCTCCATGCAAGTATTACCGGCAAGGTAGCCAAAATTGATGACAAAATGATTCACTTGGTAAAGGAGTAAGATATGTATAAGTCAATGGGACTTGTGGAATTGAACAGTGTCGCAAGAGGTCTCCAGGCCGCCGACGAAATGGTTAAAGAGGCCAATGTAGAGCTGGTTATAGCGAGGTCTGTCTGTCCTGGTAGATATCTTGTCATGGTAGCCGGTGATACCGGTGCTGTTAAGCGAGCAGTGGAAAAGGGGTGTCTCTTAGCTGGTGAATTCATAGTTGATCACTTTGTTATTTCAAACATTCATCCGGATGTTTTTCCTGCTATCAGTTCTTCAAATATTATTCCAGAAATTAAAGCTTTAGGAATTATTGAGACCTACTCCTCAGCTTCTGCAGTTGTTGCAGCCGATAAGGCCGCAAAGGCCGCTAATGTTTCACTCATTGAAGTTCGGCTCGCAACAGGACTTGCCGGGAAGGCCGTGGTGATTTTAACCGGTCGTGTTGGCTCTGTTGAAGCGGCCGTAGAGGCCGGATCGCATTCACTGCTTGAATCAGGACTGTTGCTCAGTAAGGTTGTCATTTCCTCACCTAATAGTGAGATAAAAAAACATATCCTCATGTAAGGAAATGACATTATGTTTGATTTGGATAAATCAGTAGATAAGCAGCTTGGGGAAATGTTGTCAGAATCTAAGGTGGCAAAACCTGTAATCGTTTTTCCAGAAGCCTCAGATCCTAGAATAATTGCAGCAGCATCTGGCTTACTTGGTGTTGCACGGATTGTACTTCTTGGTGACCGAGAAGAGATTAGGGCACTTTGTGACTATAAAACCGTAGAGTTTTTATGCTCGCGGGAACGATTTTTCAGTAATGTTGTCATTATAGAGCCAAAGGAAAGTCCTCTGGTGCCTGAGCTTGCAGCGGAGTTATGTCAACTCTCTGAGGGACGTAAGTGGCAATACAGTCTTGATGAGGCTTTCGAGAAGGTCCTTCACCCAGTAATTTTTGGAGCCATGCTTGTACGTCAGGGCTATGCCGATGCCAGTCTTGGTGGGGTTGCTTACTCCACCAAGGACTTTCTTGCACCTTGTCTGAGGTTGATCAAATCTGCAGGGACGGCTTTTGAGATGGGGCTATTTGTCCTGCCGGAGGATGCAAATTCTCTTTGGGAACAAAATATTGTTATGTTTGCTGATGTGGCTCTGAATCTACGACCAAGTGCCAAGCAGCTTGCCGATATCGCTATAGAGTCCTGTAAAACCCTCCGAGATATTGTTCCCCATTCAGTACTACCTAATATTAACGGTGCCCTTATTTCTTACTCAACAAAGGGATCAGGACAGGGACCAAGTGTTGAAACAATCAGAGAGGCCGAACCTCTCGTACAGGAAAAACTCTTAGAATTGCAAAAAAGAGATAACGCTTACGAGTCTATCTCAATTACAGCTGAATTACAGATCAGTGTCGCCGTCTCTAAAGATGCTGCAAAGGTGAAACTCAAGGATAAACTCGATGAGTTTAAAGGAGCGGGGGAGGGAAATGTACTCATAGTGCCAACGCTTGATGAGGGGAACATGCTCTATCATCTTTTTAACACACAGTACCCGGGGGCCAAGAGTTCCCTGATAATGGGTGGGATGAACGGACAGGTACTAGACTACTCCAGAGGAAGCAGTGTGACCCAGATTATCAGGGGGGCGAAACTACTGTTACTGACGCGGATGAAGAGTACAAAACCACTTGCCGCAAAAACACCACTTTTCCCAAATCCGAAGGTGTTGACCATCGTTCCTGGTTATCTCAAAACAGAAGTGTCCTTATTTGAAGGAGATCTGCTCCTTTTACGCTCAAATATTGATGCAGGAACATGGGAGACAGATAGCAATGGGCAAAGTGATAGATTGCCAGCTATTTTAAATTATCTTGCCTCCGAAAAGATTAACCTGGGAGATATCGATCTTGTCATCACACCTGGTGGGATGCTTGAGAATGTAGAAGCGGGATGCTATTACGTCAATGAAAAGATGCTGGAAACATTGGAAAAAGATAGTACTGCCAATCACCCCATTAATATTGGGCCATCTCTTGCGTACCGGATAGCATTAAAAGAGAATATCCCCGTTCTTTCATGCGACAGCCCAACGCTAAACCAGATGAGTCCAGAGAATATGATTAGCGGACTTAAGGGTGTTCAGATTACTCCGTTCTGGCATGCGCTGAGTCAAAGGCAGGTTGCGCGAATGTACACAGATTCAGAGAATAGCAGTTATGAGGAAAAGCAGTTGATTATTGCACATATTGATCAGTCTGGTGTCAGCGTTGGTTCCCATCGAAACGGAAAGTGTATTAATGTCAATGACGCTCTTTTCGATGGGCCAATGAGTCTTTCCGGTGTCGGTTCATTATCTACTGAGGCGGTGATTGAACTCTGTTATTCCGGGTATGAAAAATCAAAAATGAAGAGTCTATTTCAATCTTCAGGAGGACTGAGTAGTTACCTGGGCTCTGTAGATTTTGAACAACTGTTGGAGCGCGCTGAAAAAGATGATCAATCATCTATATATATTGATTCATTAGTTACAGGGATCAGTTCAGAGATTTTCAGTCGTTTAGCTGATTTTTCTCCCAATAGACCAGATCAGATTATACTAACAGGCAGCCTCTGTTACTCAGAAGTGTTTGTAGGAAAGCTAATAGAAAAACTAGAAATTCTAGAAGATATTGTCACTGTCTATCCTGGTTCTTTTGATGCTGAAGCGCTCAGAGACGCGGCTTTTCGATTTTATAAAAATATTGAAAAAGTGTCTGTATGGAGTGGGGAATGAAAAAGAGTAAAAAGCCAAAAACAAAAGTGCTGGTTATAAATGCAGGTAGTTCATCTCTGAAATATAAACTCTTTAATATGAGAAATCAGAGTGTCTTGTGTGCTGGTATCGTCGAACGTATTGGTGAGGCTGGATCAATCGTAACTCACACAGTAATTGATGAGAGAGGGAAAGGGAAATCGATAAATATATCGATGGATTTCGAAGACCACACCCAGGCTATCCAATTGGTTTCGGGTTTACTTACTGATAAAGAATCGGCTCTTATAGAAGGGGAGGATGATCTGTATGCCATTGGACATCGGGTAGCCCATGGTGGAGAAATTTTAAAAGAAAACTGTCTGGTTGATGATAGAATACTTGGTAAAATTAATGAGACGGTCCCTCTCGCCCCTCTGCATAATCCTGCAAATATCGCAGGAATAAAAGCGGCGCTAACACTTTTTAAGCATGTACCGTCCATTGCTGTGTTTGATACGCAGTTTTCAAATAGTATCCCACCTTATGCCTATAGATATGCAATACCTGAAAAATTTTACGAAGAGCAAAAGGTAAGGCGATACGGGTTTCACGGTACATCCCATCGTTATGTCTCCCGCGAATTGGCCCGCTTATTACAAAAGAGACCAGAGGAAATTAACAATATTGTCTGCCACTTGGGAAACGGGAGTTCCATGACTGCTGTGAAGGGTGGCGTTTGTATTGATACATCAATGGGGATGACTCCCACAGCCGGCCTTATTATGGGTACCCGTTGTGGAGACATTGATCCTTGTCTCAGTCAATACCTTGTAGAGGCAACTGGCAAGAGTTCAAAAGAGATCTACGATATTTTCAATAAGGATAGTGGGCTTTTGGGTATCTGTGGTACGGGAGATATGCGTGATATACATAAGGCGATACAACTTGGAGATGATAAGGCTGTCCTTGCTTTTGAGATGCTTTCTTACAGTATTAAAAAATATATAGGGGCCTACTATGCGGCTCTTGGAAGAGTTGATGCAATTGTTTTTACGGCAGGAATTGGTGAAAATGATGCCGCATTGAGGGCTTCTTGCCTTGAAAATCTTGAATCTCTTGGCATTCAGCTTGATGAAAAATCGAATCTGTCCCAGGGAAAGTCTGCTAGAAGAATTAGTCATATTGATAGCAGGGTACAGGTTTGGGTTATACCAACTGATGAAGAATTTGAGATAGCTAATGCCTGCTGCACATTAATTGAGAAGAGGGTTGCTTAGGTCACGTACGATCAACTACCGATTTTAAATTGTATATTATCGATCAAAGTGGAGAAAAATATGGGAACGTATATTCTAGCAATAGACCAGGGAACAACGTCGAGTAGAGCAATTGTTTTTAACAGTCAGCTTGAAATAATAGCTGTTGCGCAAGAGGAGTTCACACAATATTTTCCACAATCCGGCTGGGTAGAACACGATGCTGAAGAAATTTGGGATACCACTCTTACTACGTGTAAAAAAGCATTGGCCGATGCTGGACTAAACGCATCTGATATAGCTTCAGTGGGTATAACTAATCAGCGTGAAACAACAATTATTTGGGACCGTGAGACTGGAAAACCTATCCATAAGGCGATTGTATGGCAGGATAGAAGGACTTCCGATTTTAGCACTATGCTTACAGAACAGGGACATGGTGAGATGGTTACCCGTAAAACTGGTCTGATAATTGATGCCTACTTTTCAGGTACTAAAATTAAGTGGCTTCTTGATAATGTAGAGGGAGCAAAAGAAAAAGCTGAGGATGGTAAACTTGCCTTTGGAACTGTGGATAGTTTTTTACTCTGGCGTTTGACTGGAGGTAAGGTCCATGCAACGGATGCAACTAATGCCTCCCGTACCATGCTGTACAACATCCATGAAAATTGTTGGGATAAAGATTTGTTGGAGCTTCTGTCTGTACCAGAATCTCTACTGCCAGAAGTAAAAGATTGTGCTGCAGATTTTGGCAAAACATCTGAAGAACTGTTTGGTTCACCGATACCAATCGGAGGGATTGCTGGTGATCAGCAGGCAGCCCTCGTGGGTCAGGGATGTTTTGAACCAGGCATGATAAAATCCACATATGGCACCGGCTGTTTTGTAGTTCTGAACACTGGAGACCAGGCGGTCTCCTCTAGCAACAGGCTTCTTACCACAATTGGTTACAGGTTAAATGGCAAAACCACCTATGCTCTTGAAGGCTCAATTTTTGTTGCTGGTGCTGCTGTTCAGTGGATGCGTGATGCGATGGGACTTATCGAAGTGGCATCTGAGACGGGTAAACTTGCAAGACAGGCGGATGTTAATCAGGACGTGTATATGGTTCCAGCTTTCGTTGGTTTAGGCGCTCCACATTGGGACGGTGAAGCGAGAGGGGCAATATTTGGAATAACAAGAGCGACTGGCCCTGCCGAACTCTCAAAAGCAGCTCTTGAGTCTGTATGCTTTCAGACCCGTGATCTACTTGAGGCGATGCGTGGTGATTGGCAAAATATGGGTGAGACTGTGCTGCGGGTTGATGGTGGCATGGTAGCATCCAACTATACCATGCAGTTTTTGTCTGACATTCTCAATGCTCCAGTTGACCGTCCGGAAATTCTTGAAACTACAGCCTTGGGAGCAGCCTATCTTGCTGGACTGCAAGCAGGGGTATTTGCATCGCCAGAGGCTTTTGCCAAAACCTGGAAACTCAATAAGAGATTCACCTCAAACCTCTCAGAAGATGTTCGTGCCAGAAAGTATGCAGGTTGGCAGGACGCTATTCGAAGGACGCTCACTAACACAGATGAAATCTAAAATCTGTTAATGAGATGTTTCATTAGCTGTCACGACATATAGGAGAACTACCGATATGGCAAAAAAGATAAATACACCAACAATTATTGAATCTGTGGGTAACAAACCAAAAATAATTGAAGAGTATATTGGTCTCGTCAATTCGCAAAACTCAGATTTGAGCATTGCCCGTATGGTCAGCCCTGGCGGTTGGGTTGAGCCAGGACAGAAGCCAGAGTTTACCGAATATACAGTCGTCTTAAAAGGAATCTTACGAGTAAAAACCGAGTCCGATGAATTTGAGGTATCCGCCGGTGAAGCTATTATTGTCAATGCAAACGAGTGGGTCCAATATAGCACTCCTCATAACGACGGTGCAGAATATATAGCAGTTTGTTTGCCTGCATTTTCTCCTGATACTGTGCATCGAGATGATGACTAAAGGTGACGATAGAACCGCTAATAAAGGTGCTGATGAGTAGGAAAAAAGTAAACGGGGTGGTAAATGGATATTAAAAGAGCTGATAACCTAAAACTTGACCATGTGATTAGGTATTCTTGGTATTCACCTATTGTTGGTGCTCTTTCGATAATTTCATGGATTGTCTGTGCTTTTTTCTTATATGTGTTCAAAGAGGTGCCACTGTTTTTATTTGTTGTGAATCTGGTTTGTCAGTTGAGTTTCATTGTTATATTAGTTAAGCAATTTAAGAGTCATTTTCAGCTGGGGACAAAATTTCTTCTTGGTTTCCAGGACAAAAAACTTGTGGTTCCTATTAATTGGCAAGTTAAAAATCCTGAAAGTGAACTGGGACTGTATCTATCGCTTAGTGCAAGTGAATCTCAAAAGATCCATCTTGTGCATGAAACAAGAAGTATTCCTTTGCTGCTGGGAGGGAAGGTTAAAACAAGAGTAAAAACAAGAATAATTGAATCAATATTTATTGAAATACATCTAAATTCTGAAATGGACGATGATCTGTTTCATCGTCATCATAGAGTTGTAACATCTGAAGGATTTACAGGTTCCCCTGTCTGTTTTCCCAAAAGAGATATCGTTCAGTATTATATTGATGGTAATTCGTTACAAGAAAAGAATATTTTTAATAACCTAAAGAAGTATTTCCCAGGAGCCTTTGAAAAGGAGCCTCAGAAGAGGATATTCACTCTGAAGTCTGATGAACCGGATTTCAGGAATAAAGTCATTGGGGAAGTTAGACGATTGACCTTTCTCGGTGAACGATCCCTGGCAGACAGCATGCTTAATTATTATGAAAGAGATTTAGGGGATCAATTGTTTTCTTATCTTAAAAAAAATCTGGAAGAATTTTCATTTCTTTATGATACCCCCCTCATTGAGTGAGGTGAAGCCGCAACTCACTAATTTCACCTGTGAGGATGAAATTAGGAGGTTGAGATTTGTACGGGGTGAATGTCGCAGGCGACATTCACCCTTTTTTTTGATTTTTTTTATGAACTATAATAGGGATGTGAAAAAAACTGCGCTACTCTACTCTTGCATGCAGGTAATCATAGGCAGAAATGGTGCTTGACTCTCACTGATCCTGGGCTCACTAAACGTGAGGACGGAATCATCGATAAAGAGAATCTCAACCTTGTGGTAGATGGTCTTGAGGCCGCCTGTACTGATGTGGGAGATCAGGTTACCCATTTAGGATACTGTGGATGGTTTTGAAATCAATTTTTTGTAGCAGAATAGGGCTCTAAACGTTTAAGATATGCGGCCTTGTATGGTTTGAGAAGACCGCGATTAATGTCAATGGAGCGGTTTAGGCCAGTAGTAGTACGAAAGAAGATGAAGTCTTTTCATCATTCCCCAAGTAAACCTTAACTTATATTAGCTGTACTCATATGGATATTACAATTACCACACCTGCATTACTGTTTCCTGCTGTTACCTTCTTACTTGTTGCCTACACCAGTAGATTTCTTGCTATTAATGCGCGGATTCGAAGTTTATATGAGCGGTATCAAGAGAGATCTGACGAGGTTATCATTGCTCAGATTATGAGTCTAAAAAAACGAGTTGTTCTTATTCGTAATATGCAAGCCTGTGGAGTGGGGGGACTTTTTCTTTGTGTTTTTTGTATGCTTGTACTTTTTGGCGGCTGGTTACAGGCAGGTAAAATATTATTTACCGGAAGTCTGTTGTTGCTTCTTGCTTCTCTCGGACTGTCTCTTATTGAAATATTTATATCTGTTGATGCAATAAGCCTGGAACTAAAGGATTTTGAAGAACGAATAAAAAGAGAAAAGATTGCAGAGAAAAATGGTGATACATAAATTTGAGTCATCCTGGCCAAATTGATTAAATGCGAAAAATATCAGAACATTTTTGAAAAATAATTTTTCTTAGGTATACTTAAATAGATTGTTAATAGTCATTTGTTAGTTTTCTTTTTAAGGGCGAAATTGTGACAGAAATGCAACCGAGCGGTATGGATACGAATAGTAAAAAACATCGTATACTTGTCATAGAAGATCAAGAGGAAATACGTAATCTGATAGCCAACTATCTTTGTAATAATGGCTATGATGCCAGAACTGCCGAAAATGGTCTTGATGGTTTATTTATATTGGAACAGTGGTCTGCAGACCTCGTGACCGTCGATCTGAATATGCCAATCATGAATGGACACACCTTTATTGAGAAAGCAATTGCCAGATGGCCTGAATTACCCATTGTGGTCGTTTCTGGCATAGGTGCAGTTGAAGAGGCAGTAGAAGCTCTTCGTCTTGGTGGTCGGGATTTTATCACTAAACCCATTGAGAATTTTTCACTGCTTGATAACACCATAGTGAGGGCTTTGGAAGGAGTTGAGCTTGCCAGGCAGAATCGTCATTATCAGAAAAATCTCGAAAAAATGGTTGACCTCAGGACCTATGAACTTGAGGAAACCAAGAGGCAACTCCTTTACAGTCTAGGTAAATCAGCGGAATACAGGGATAATGAAACTGGCCGTCATGTTATCAGAGTGGGGGAGATTTGTGCCCTTCTCGGTAAGGCTAGCGGTATGCCAGATTCCATTGCCAAGACCTTTGGGGAGGCAGCTCCACTGCATGATATTGGTAAAATAGGTATCTCAGATACGATTTTACTAAAACCTGGGAAACTCACCGGAGAAGAGTGGGAGATTATGCAAACCCACTGTGAGATTGGTTGTAATATCCTGCGTCATTATACAACGGATCCGGAGGCTGAGGAACTAAAGTTTAACGAAATACATGCCATGGCTGAGGATCTCGAGCAGCTTTCTATCCTTGATATGGCGATGGTAATTGCACTGTGCCACCATGAGAAGTGGGATGGAAGCGGGTATCCATGCGCTCTATCAGGGGAAGCTATTCCAATGATTGCTCGGATTGTAGCAGTAGTTGATGTTTATGATGCTCTTGGAAGTGAGAGGCCGTATAAGAAGCCGTTGCCAGATGAGCTTTGTCAGAAGATTCTTCGGGAGGGAAGCGGCAATCATTTTGATCCCGACGTCATCGAGCTGTTCTTTAGTAATCTTGACGAAATTCATGAAATCAAACGACGCTGGATGGATTAATGGCGCCAGCGTCGCTTATCGAAATAAAAAACTGCTCAATTAAAGGCTGTATTTATCGCTGTAACCCCGGGGAGTGACCATAAGGTCGTTCCATTTATAGGTCTGGCTGTTGCCAATAATGACAGTTGACTGCATCCCAATTTCACTTTTCAGCATCTCATCAAGTGTGGTGATAACGATTGTTTCGTTTTCTCTTGTCGCAGCTGTAACAATCCCTACCACAGTCTCGGGCTTTCGATGCTTGAGAAAGATTTCACGAGCTTTTACAATCTGCTCAGTTCTTTTCTTTGATTTAGGGTTGTAGATTGCCGTGACGAAGTCCGCCATTGCAACTGCCTCAAGGCGCTTTTCAATAAGTGGCCATGGGGTGAGGAGATCAGAGAGACTTACCGCTGCAAAGTCGTGCATCAGTGGCGCTCCGAGTCTGGCAGCACAACTGTTCACTGCGGCAAGCCCTGGGAGTATCTCTATCTTACACGTGGTGTTTGACTTCTGAGCCATTTCAAAGACGAGACCTGCCATGGCATAAATACCGGGGTCTCCACCGCAGACAAGGGAAATGCTTTTGCCCTCTTCTGCAATATCCAGAGCCTTTCTGCAGCGATCCACCTCTTTCATCATCTCAGATGAAATGACATCTTTATTCTCTAAAAATTCAGGAATAAGCTCGAGATAGGTTTTATAACCGATGATGACATCTGATTTTTTCAGGGCATTGATCGCAGCAACAGTCATATATTCTGCAGAACCAGGTCCGGTTCCTACGACGAAAAGGGTGCCTGTGCCACTGCCATTGTTATGTTTTTCCATTTGCGTTTCCTACTAAGAAGGAGAGTACTTTTAGCGCTCAAGAGAGACGCCGGTTCGGCAACCCCAATGGCACCTACCGCCTTTAAAGCGGCAAAGGAAATCTCCAGATTGGTTTGAGAGTTTATACTGTTTTTGTCAAAGAAATCTATGGACCAGTTGTTTTGTTCAGCAAATTGCAATAATCCCACTTCATCATTTTTTTTATCGATGGAAGCGAGGTTTCGTATGCTTTTTGTACTGAGTTGCAGATCAGAAAAAAGTTCGGTCAACGCCTCTTCAAATTCGCTGGCAGGGGTACCCCTGTTACAACCGGTTCCAACCACAAGGTTTTGAGGGTAAAACTGTACTGCATGGGCAACATCATATTTTTTATGGGAGACGATGATTCGAGCAGCGTTAACATCGTCACACCGTTTCAAGCCTTTTGGAAGAGGGGCTATCTCAACTTCTACATAGACAGGGAGGCAGCCGGAGTTTACAAGCTCTGTGCTTACTGCTGTTAGCTCATCTCTACCTGGTGGTGTCAGGTTGTTTTCTTTAGCCCACAAATCCAGTGCGACGAGCCCTAAGGTGTCAGATGCTGTTGTTATTACAGGTCTTCCACCTGTTATGGTTGCAATCTCTGTTGCAAGTGCATTGCCTCCACCCAGGTGGCCGGATAGTAAGCTGATAACATGGGCACCGTTCTGATCACAAACGAGCACACAGGGATCAGAGTTTTTATCACCAAGCAGGCTGGCAATGGAGCGTACAACAATTCCAGTTGCCATTATACAAATAAAGCCGTCGTACTCATCCCAGTGTCTGGCAAAGAGGTCTGCCACCTTATCCGAATCTTTTCTTGGAATAAGGTGGGCTGTTTCAAGTTTGTCCGCAATGGTGGAAGCAAGGTCTTTGCCACCCTTTGTGACTGCAATGAGACCGAGCTTCATTAAGGCTTCACTCCTTTTCGGTATTCATGGGTGAAGGCCTTGTCGTACAGTTTTGAAAGAGCGGGAGGTGGACTGTCGGCTAGTACATCGCCAACGGCAATCATTGCGGTTTTTGTTATATTTGCATCAGCCACCTGCTGGGCAATGGTCCCAAGTGTTCCACGGATCTGGCGTTCTTCAGGCCAACTGGCTTTTTCAACAATAGCCACAGGGGTCTCACTGGTGTATCCACCCTCGATTAATTCTTTAACAACGTCAGTTATCATTCCAACGCTTAAGAATATCATCATTGTGGCCTGATGGGAGGCGAGAAGATCTAGACTTTCTTTCTCAGGGACAGGTGTTCTTCCTGTTCTTCTGGTAAAGATCACAGTTTGCGATACTTCCGGCAGGGTGAGTTCTGTCTGCAGTGCAGCAGCAGAAGCTGTGGCTGAACTTACGCCTGGGATAACTTTGAAGGGGATGTCGTTCTCGCGCAGGAGCGCAATCTGCTCATTAATCGCCCCATAAATTGATGGGTCACCGGTATGGAGACGAACAATCTTTTTACCGTTTGTATATCCTGCAAGAATGATGGCGAAGACCTCATCGAGGTTAAGGCCAGCAGAGTTATGTATTGTAGCAGAAAGCCCTGTGATAAGAGGTTTAGGCACAAGGCTGCCAGTATAAATTACAATATCCGCCTCTTTTAAGAGGCGCTGACCTTTTACCGTAATGAGTTCGGGGTCACCTGGTCCGGCACCGACAAAGTGGACGAGGTTGGCAGGTTGCTCATTGCTTTGGTTGGGTGGTGTCTGGTTCATCGACTGCCTGTAGTAATGGTTATGGGGTTAAAGGTAACTGTAGTGTTGTTACAGTCGGTTCGTGTGACATTGATAGTCGTTGTTTCCACTGCAAAACTATTGATTTTGAGCTGCTCCGGGGCTTCCTCGATTGTTTTTGCAATAACGCCATTTATGACGATACGCCCATCTTCGGGGAGCAGTTCTTGTGCAAGTTTGGTGATTGAGGGGAGTGTACCACTACTTCCGCCCACAAAAATCCGATCTGGTCCTGGAAGATTTTGAAGAGATTCAGGGGCCTTGCCAAAGACAGGGACAATATTATAGCAACCAAACTTTCTTATATTAGCCTTTATGTTAGCAATCTCTTCTGGCTTGTGTTCAATGGCAAAAATGGTGAGCTCAGGATGTGTTCTGGCCGCTTCAATGGAGACTGAACCACTTCCAGCCCCAATATCCCAGAGTACTCCTTTTTTTGGGAGCCTTAGTTGGTGTATGGTTGCTGCCCGAACCTCATTTTTTGTAATGAGTCCTCGACTATGAATTACCTCATCTTCAGTGAGACCAAAGGTTGCAGGGAGTGATTCCTGTTTAGAGCTGTTTGTTGTGATGATCATCACATTAAGAGCCGCAAAACTCTCGGTACTGGCCTCAGCTAAACTCCCTGAAAAGAGTCGCTGGTCCGGTAACCCAATGTTTTCTGCAACCATGACGCGGATGTCACTTACCAGCCTGTCCTCTTCAATGAGTTTAAGGTATTCAAGAGTGGAACGGCTAATGACAGTGGGGCTGTTAGTTTTGTCCGTAAGCAATATGGATTTTTTATGGGGTAATACAAGGCCTGGGATATGCCCATGTTCACGGCCATGAAGTGTGAGAATAATAGCATCGTCCCAATGGGTCTTACAGAGGGCGGCTGCTCGTTGAATGGAGGAGAGTGCCGGATGAAACTCAACTGGTGTTGGTCCAATTTCATTTAAGATTTTTTTGCCTATTCCATAGAAAAGAGGATCTCCGCTAGCAAGTACTGCCACGTTCCCGTAATTAAGCTTTTCTTTGATCTCTTCAATGGCTTTTGAGACCGGGCTGATGTTGTGAATTGCTATATTAAGTTCTGCAGCTAGACCTTGCAGGCGCTCGGTTGCAAACAGGTAGGAACATTGAGTCAGTAACTGTTTGTTGGTTGCTGTTAGTAATTCATCTGAGACACCGATGACAAAGAGCTTAAACATGGGCAATTACCTCAGTCTTATGATCAATCAGATAAATATGCACCGTTGTCCCGGCAATTTCTTCTGCATACTCTTTTGCTTTGTGGCACACCTTGGTGATGAGCTCAGTCTGTCCCGTCGCTTCAATATGAGTGAGCATCTCCCGGGCAGTGTTTGATTTATGCAGCAGTTCTATTAGTGGAGGCTTGGCCCCAAGGGAAATGAGTAGGTCAGCCCCTTGGGCCACTTCCAGTGCTCCATTTCTCACATGGGTTTGCGGGATTTTAAGTGCAGCCTTCATGACCTTTGCCCACATCCCGGAATAGTGGACTGTGCTAAAACCTTTGATTTTTGCTTCATTAAGTGAAAAGTGTAAATAATCTCCCATCATGGCGTAGGCCTCTTCGGGGAGATCGAGTAGCTGCTGGGCACCTTTTTCAGATGTTCTGCCTGTGGAAAGTACAACATCATTAATGCCAGCTTCTCTTGCCACATCCATACATGCTGAGATCGTAGCAGTCCAGGCGTCGGCAGAAACAGGACGGACTATACCCGTTGTTCCAAGAATGGACAGCCCACCAATAATTCCCAGTCGGTGGTTCAAGGTTTTTTCCGCCAGGAGTTCACCATTTTTCACCGAAATCGTAACTGTGAGCGCCTCTCGGGTAACTTCTTGTATTGCCCCAAATATCATCTGTCTTGGAACTGGATTTATAGCTGGTTCACCAACAGAGATAGCAAGCCCTGGTTTGGTAACCACGCCAACCCCTTTTCCTCTATATAGTTGAATATTGTTACAGACAACATAGGGCCCATCGGGATTTATGGGGTGTTGAAGCGTAATTGTCGCACAGATCTCGGCCTTATTAGTGACATCAGGGTCGTCTCCTGCGTCTTTTATAATAGACGCAGTGGTCGTATCACCCTCAGTGACACACGAGTGTACAGCAAAAGATTTTTGAGAAGAATCCGGAAAAGTGATTTCAACACTTGCGGGTGGTTCACCGGTAACAGCAGCAATAGTTGCAGCCTTTGCTGCAGCTGCACTACAAGCACCTGTGGTGAAGCCACTTCTTAGTCGTTTTGCCATTTACTCCGCAGCCAATCTGATCATTGCATTGACGATAGCTGCAGCCACGGGGCTGCCACCTTTACGACCAAGGCTTGTTATGTAGCAGTCATTCTGCTCCACAAGAAGATCCTTTGACTCAGCAGCATTAACAAAGCCAACGGGAACACCAACTAGAAGAGGGCGCTTCCCTTGCATTTCAGCCGTTGTACGGATGGCCTGAACAAGTGCTGTAGGGGCGTTACCCATGGCAACAATTCCAATGGAGTCATCAAGGTATTGTGAAATCGCCATTTCAGATCTTGTGGTAACCGCATTTTTGGCAGCCTCTGCTACATTGGGGTCTGCAACCTTGCAGATAACTTCGCCACCAAATTTTTTCAGCATCGCTTTACTGACGCCGGCTGCGACCATGTTCACATCAGTAAGGATGTTCTTCCCACTTCTTATGGCCTCAATACCAGCCGCAACAGCACCCGGTGCAAAACGCATATTTTCGGCAAACCCGAAATCTCCGGTTGCATGGATGACGCGTTGGACAATTTTAAAGGTGATGGGATCAAAAGAGTGGTCCCCGATCTCACGTTCAATAATTCTAAAACTTTCAGCTTCTATATCTGCAGGTGCAATTTGTTGTAATTTTACAGCCATATTCTTACTCTCTACAATAGTTGATAAAAGCGGTTGTCACCTGTGGTGAGTAACCGAAATGCAGGTGCATATAACCCCCAAGGACACGGCGATAGTTGTATCCTTCCTGGGCGCCGTTGTTTACCTGATATATGCGCGGGATAGAACTGTCCATTTCTTCAATGTTAGAATAATGGAATTCGTGGCCACGCAATGTTGTGTTTTTTGGTCCAAAGCAGGAGGGGGCTTGCGTTATGACCTCCCTGTACCCAAGACTTGCTCTTTTGCTCTGCATGGCAGATAGAACCGGAAATGCACCAACCAGTGAATGCTGGTTTCCATCGTGATCGACTATACCCTTTGTGAGATACATAAAGCCGCCACATTCTGCGTAAACAGCCCCATCATTTTCAATCCAGGTCCTTACGTTTTCAAGCATGGAACTGTTTTCACTCAGCTCCATTGCATAGAGCTCAGGATAACCACCACCAAGATAAATACCATTAATATTTTCAGGTAGTTTCTTGTCAGTCAGAGGGCTGAAGAAGACCAACTCGGCCCCATGTTCTTTGAAGATGTCAAAGTTGTCTTCATAGTAAAAACAGAATGCCTTGTCCCGGGCGACTGCAATTCTACAGGGTTCTTTGGGTTCAACTGCGGTCTTTGTTTTGTTCTGAATGGGGGCAAAGGTGGAACAGAGTTCCATGAGTCTGTCGAGGTCAATGTGGTGTTGTATTGTCTGGGCCAGAACTGCAATGTTTTTGTAAGATATTGGTGCTTCATCCCCTGTGAGCAGGCCAAGGTGTCTTGAGGGAATAGAAAATTCAAGGTTTCTAGGTAAATATCCGAGTATCTCGGCCTTACAGTTTTTTTTGATGGCATCGGTTACAAGTTGTAGATGCCTCTCACTTGCAACATTATTGAGTATTACGCCCTTGATGTCAGCGCCTTCTTTGTAGGTCTCAAAACCTTTAACGATGGCTGCAGCACTGTCTGCCATTGAACGCACATCTAAAACGAGGATATTGGCAATACCAAGGGTTCGTGAGAGTTCGCCACTAGACGATATTCCCCCGTCAAACATCCCCATGACGCCTTCAATAACCGCTATATCAGCATCTTGGATATTGGTAGAGAAACATTTTCTTGTATGCTCTTCCCCACTCATCCAGAGGTCAAGGTTTCTTGATTTTACACCTGTGACCAGTTCATGGAGGCCGGGATCAATAAAATCAGGACCACATTTAAACGGTTGAACCCGCAGCCCCATTTGCTTAAAGGCCGCCATGAGTCCTAGTGTAACAGTTGTTTTGCCGGAGCCACTGGATGTTCCTGAAATAACACAGGCAGGGATCTTGTTTGTCATTATTGTATCTCCGATACAGGATCAAGGGGCTCAAAAAACAGAGTATGAAGCCTGCTGATGCCTTCTAAGATTCGTAGCGTGGGTCTTGATACCAGCTGTTCTTCAACAAGGTAGATCTTATTTTCACGTACGGCACGTATGGCTTTAAATCCGGGTTCATTCGCAATTGTTTCAATGCTGACTGGGTTCATACGTCCGTGCTGGCTAATGAAGATATCAATTTCATTGCCTCGACTGAGTAACTTTTCCTTACCAAAGTAGGCAATGTTGGTATTTCTGACCCTGTCTGCATCACTCGCAATGTTGATACCACCCGCCGATTCAAGAATAAAGATACCAATGCTTGTTTCAGCAAAGGTTTTCATTTTCTTATGAATAGCTTCAAAATAGACCGTGGGCCGATCTTCCATGGGAATACCTGCAACAATCTGTCGATTTTTTTCAATCTCTTTTTCAAACTGCTCCACCATGGCGTGGGCTTCCTGCTCGTGACCACTTAAAATCCCAAGGTTTTTCCAGTACGTAAGCATCTCCTCTGTACTGGTTGGCTGGAGTGAAATAACCTCAATTCCAGCAGAGCGTAATTTTTTTACAAACTCAGGATATGATCGTTCCACCATGGGGCGGATAAGAACGAGATCAGGGTTTTGTCCGATAAATTTCTCAGGGTCCTCGCGGTAGGAAAACTTTGGCTTGTCCAGTATTTCTTTAGGGTAATCATCACTACGTGATATGCCGACCAGTTGATCCATCGCTCCCATGGAACAGAGATTTTCTGTATGGGCTGAGTAGAGGGATATAATTCTTGTGAACGGTTTGCTCACTATAATTTTTCTCCCGTGACTGTCATAAATTTCTCCAGCACAGGAATTATTTACAGCTGTAATAAATAGTGTCAGAGCACATACCAAAAAAATAGAAGATGATTTCGATCTACACCCCTTGGCACTATTAATGAAGAATGAACCAGTCATTATATCTCCTGTTGATAGTGAAAATTTACCTGTTGTGACTGGTTGTATTCATCCCATACGATGGTGCTCTCCACCCCGAAAACCTCTTCAATGATTTCTGTTGTGAGAGTGCTGGCGGTGGCACCAGTCCTGGCAATGGTGCCGTTGTTCATAATGAGCAACTCATCACAGTAGGCAGCTGCGAGGTTAAGATTATGCATGACAGCAATGACGGTTCTGTTCTGCTGTTCCACTAGTTTTTTTACGAGATTGAAGATCTGCAGGGTGTATTTAATATCAAGACTTGAAGTAGCCTCGTCAAAGAGCAGTAGGGGAGTGTCCTGAGCAAGAGCCCTTGCCACTACTGTTCGCTGTTTCTGACCTCCGGAAAGTGTGGAGGTGTATCTGTCACGCAGATCTGAAATACCAATTGCATCCATGGCCTGATCGACTTTTTCCCAGTCCGTATTTGAAGGAGATGCAAATCGTGGAATATGCGGATGTCTTCCCATCAACACAACTTCTTCCACTGTAAAACCAAAGCCTGTGTCATATTCCTGGGGTACAAGGGCCAATTGCCGGGCAAGATCGCGTTTACTGTACCTGGTGAGTGGTGTATCAAAGAGGCGCACAGTACCTGATGATGGCTTTTTATTACCTGTCAGAAGATCTAAAAAGGTTGTTTTTCCACAGCCGTTTGGTCCAATTATGCCATAAAACTTACCTGCCTCCAGTTTAACAGTAATGTCTTTTATCGTAGCTGTTTTACCATAGGAAAAGTCGACGTTTTCAGAGGCAAGAACGATTGTATTACTCATAGGCCCGCCCCTTTTGTTTCTGTCTAAATATTATACAGAAAAATGGCCCGCCTATGAGTGCTGTCAAGACTCCAATTGGTACTTCCATTGGTAGGACGGCTCTTGTAATAGTATCGGCAATGAGAAGTAGAATAGCTCCAGCAAGGGCGGAGGCCGGGATGAGTTTTCGGTTATCCGGCCCCACAATGTATCGCATGAGGTGGGGAACTATTAGGCCTATGAAACCGATTATTCCGGTAAGAGCCACACATATTGCTGTTACAAAGGATGCACTGATAAGAAGAATCTTGCGAATTTTAGCCGTTTCAACCCCAAGGGAATCTGAAGACCTTTTACCAAGGGACATAATGTTAAGGTCTCTGCTAAAGTAGAGGGTGATACAGAGTCCAAAACTTACTGTTCCTAAAAGAAGTAGAACTCCACTCCAGGTGGATGAACCAAAGCTTCCCATCAGCCAGAAAATGATAATGGCAACCTGTTCATCGGCGAGGTACTTCATAAAACTTATTCCGGCGGACAGAATTGCACCGACAATGACCCCGGAGAGTATAAGAGTCTGGGCAGAGATAAGGCCATTGAAAGTGGAAAGGCGCATAACAACAAAGAGTGTTGCAATGGCACCTGCAAAGGCAAAAAGTGGTGTTGAAAACTGGCTCCAGAGAGTAAGGTTTGCCAGTAGTGCAAGAGAGGCCCCAAATGCGGCCCCACTACTGATACCAAGGGTATACGGGTCTGCAAGGGGATTCAGTAGGATTCCCTGATAGATAACTCCACTTAGAGCAAGGCCTGCTCCCACTAGAGCTGCTGTGAGTATGCGGGGCAAGCGTACGTCCATTACAACATAGGGAACAGAAGGTTCAACATTGATGCTCAATTCAGGCGCACTAAAAAGATGGGTTCCTATAACCCGTAGAATGTCCTGCCATTGGATCTGCATATAGCCCATGCTGGTTGAAATGATAACTGTGCAAAGGAGCAAGGCTATCAGGCAGCAACTCAATAGCAGGTTCTTTTTATAAGGGTTTGTGCGCATAGTTTTCCAAAAGGCCTATAATATTGCACTCAGACTAAAATAAATTACAGAAACAAATATAAGACAAAAGGCTCTTGTCAACTGACTTACTGCTACAAGTTGAACAGCAAGGCGTGGTGTATATATCCCGGTATAGTATGGGAGTTGGTGTCGTATTGCCCGTATTGGTGTGGAAAGAATATTACCGACCAGAAGCGCCATGACAACCTCGTTGTAGGTGAGGCTGTTTTCGGCCAGTAGTGCACTGGCTGCTGCAAGACCTGCCGAAAATTCGGTTGTAACGTGTAGCAAAACGATACCCACAGCCTTGGGATTTAACCAGCTTATCAGGATGCTGCTCTCTGCAAAATAGTGTTCTAGGGTCTCAAAGATGCCATACCAGTTAAGACAAAAGAAAACCAGATAGACAGGGATAAGAAACTTAAGAATCTTAACTATTCGTTTTTTTATCCTCTTTACACTTTTTGAAAAGGCTTCGGGGATGGTTGTTTTCTTTTTGCCTGCCGGTGGATCAGGGAGCGGTTCAGTATTTTTCGGCAGTAAAACGGCCCCTAAGGTAACTACCAGTATGGTCTGTAATATTGCTCCACTAAAGGTGAGGCCAACATATATGATGGCTCCGTATTTTATGAGTGGTGCAGTAAGAAAAAATACCGTTGGCAGATGGAGAAAAAAACGTGGAAGAGAGTTAAAAAGATTTGCAAGGACCAGCTCTTTTTGTGATATTTGTCCCTTGTCATATGCCTCAGCAAGAAGTGTGTTGGCTGAAACACCAGAGAAAAAGGCTACGGAAAAACTTGCACCTGTTAATGTGGAGAGGTGTCCGCGCCTGATAAGCGGCCGTGCCAGTGTGGCGAGCTTGTGGGTCCAATTGAGGCTTTCTATAAAGCTTGCAATGAATAACCCTAAAATGATGAAGCAGGTGATTCGGCCAATGGGAAGAATGACCTGTGGCCATAGCGCTGAAAGGAGTTCTTGTTCCATACTCTCAAAAGAAAAATTAAAAAACAATGAAGCCTTTTGTAAAAATGACAGCTTTTTTCAATAGCAAGGCATGTGTTTATTTCCCAGGCATGCACTTGATATCGGAGTCTACGCTTACCTGGAGTCTACGCTTACCTGGAGTCTACGCTTACCTCTAAGTACAAAAAATGAGCATAACATCGAGACTGGGCAAAAGTGAGTTTTGCAAGTGGCTCAGTATGATAACTCCCGGCTGTACTGCTACAGTCTGGAGAATAGTATAGAAGAGTTAATTACTTCCGTACAACCATTGTGGAAAAATAGTGGAGCTCCTTACCGACAGTTTCTCTAACGTCTGTCCACACCCTTTGATCTTCAAGGCTGCATCGCTCAACCAGCACTGCCTTATCGATCAGGTCCAGTTCTTCAAGCAGTGGCACAAGTTTATCCATCACCTTGAAAACCTTCATGAAAACAGCACTGTCACTATTTGTTAAGATTTCTTTTATCTTTTCGTCTTCAAAAGTCGCGGGAATCACAACAAGGCGCTCATCTCCGAGACAGAGAGGCATCCCAGAAGCCGCAGATGTTGCTCCAATGGCTGATACTCCGGGAATAATCTCTAACTTGAACGGGGTACCATACTCCTGAAGTGTTTCACAGACATAAAATCCAGTGGAGTAGATTGCAGGATCTCCCAAGGTGGGAAAGACAACATCCTTTCCACTATCGAGAATCTCTATGATAGTTTTAGCAGCTTCATTCCATGCTGCTTTAACCTCAGCGTCCGGTTCAGCACATCTTTTCACCTGCTTCATGGGAAAATGATGACTGAGTATCTTTTTTTCGGCTGACTGTACAGTGCCCTCAACAATTTTAAGGGCCATACTGCCACCGTTTTCAAAGGCGGAGGGAACAAACCAGGTATCACATTTTTGAAGCACATTCACGGCTTTTAGAGTCATTAGCTGTGGGTCACCCGGGCCAACACCTACT
Source organism: Desulforhopalus glucosivorans (assembly GCF_054397165.1). Lineage (NCBI taxonomy): Bacteria > Pseudomonadati > Thermodesulfobacteriota > Desulfobulbia > Desulfobulbales > Desulfocapsaceae > Desulforhopalus > Desulforhopalus glucosivorans. Next base: position 2,340,111 of record NZ_AP044854.1, on the reverse strand, counting down.
ACATAAAACGTTCCTTGCATTATCTGTCCACCTTCTCATAGAATTCAATATAGTGACGAATAACGTACTTCGGCTTATATTCTTCACCCAAAATCCAACATGTAAAAGATTGCTGAGCAACACCAGGTGGTGGAATAAAAAAATCCCCGGATCAAATTAATGATCCGGGGATTCCCTGTTTCCTCGTCTCGGGTGCGGCTATCCTTGTCCACGGGATTACCTACATCAGCGTTTCAAGCAGGTCTTCTGACTTCTGGATCATCCTTCATCCACACCTTCCCAGGAATATTCCCAGTGGTTCATTAAGGTGGATTCTGTCCCCAGTTACAGCGGCGGGCCCGTTTCCGATTTTCACGGAATTCCCTCATAGGCTAAAATAATAGCACCTAAAACGTAATAGAGACTTAACAAAGGTGAAACCAATAAGTCAATATAATTATCTAACTTATTCCCCCCACCCTTATGTTGCTGCCGGCACTTCAAGTGTTGTAATCATGTGTCGTGGGTGGCTTGATCTTGAACGAAAAACCTAATTTGCAACAGGTATATACTATCTGATAATAGCCCTTGCTTCATGGAGACCTGCCTTAGCCGTAATATTGGGTAAAAGTACTGCGTTTTTTCCCATAAGTGTTCCGGGACTAGTGACAGAGTTGCAGCCGGTTTGACAACCATCGGCTAATATTGCGCCTAATTTTTTTCTTTCTGTGTTGACCATCTCGTTGTCGAGCAGGATATGGATGTTGCCGCCAATAAATTTCAAGTTGGCAAACTTGGTTCCAGCGCCCAGATTGGCGTTTCCGCCCAGGATTGAATCGCCTACATAGGCAAAATGCCCAGCTTTTGCATTGTTGAGAAAAATGGAGTGTTTTACTTCAGTGGTGTGACCAAGAACGCAATGTTTTCCGGTCAGGCAGTAGCCACGTAAGTAAGCTCCTTGTCTCACCTCTGAGTAGTCACCGATAATGGCAGGAGATTTAACCATCGCACCGGTTTCAATGAGTACGCCCTTGCCTATGGCAATCTGCTGGCCGGTGATGACAGAACCCGCCATGATGACAGAAGCGCCCTCGAGGATCATTCCGCCACGTTTCACCTGCAAGCCTTTCTTGGTTGTATCCCCAAATTCGATTTCAAAATCATTAAAACAGAGCATCTTGCCCTCATGAATGATTACATGTTCTTTAAGGGGCATTCCTGTTGTAAAATATACTTGCTCATATTTGGGATAGTTGTAGCCATCCATATATGTTTTGAGATCGTTAAGTGGTTGCCAGACAGGACTTGTAGCATCAAAGAGGTCAGCGTTCGGAAAATCACTTAGATTAAAAAACGATTGTACTGAAATCATAAGGTTCCTCATAGATTGTAGAATAATAAGTATTGCAATAACGTAAGTTACTATGAAAGAATTAGACAGAGAGTTCAAGCGAAATTATTGATATGACGAGATGGTCGATATTGGTGGCTTGACTTAAGTTGCTTGCATGTTTAGTATTTCCGTGAATTTTACGGACAGTTACTGCGAGAGTGTCTATCTGTCTGGAACGATGATAAATATACGAAATTGTGTTGATTGATATATGTGCTATTCGCCTTCTATGAGGTGAATACTTTTTAGGGTTTTGATGGAGGATTGAGTGGAATTTAATGATTCTTTAAGTATAGGTATGGACGATTTTTCAAATAATGAAGAAATGGAAATACCTGAAGTTCTGCCCATGATGGCGGTACGGGATGTGGTCGTATTCAACTATATGATTATCCCTCTGTTTGTTGGCCGTCCAGGATCTGTGGAGGCTGTCAATGAGGCCCTTGAAAATAACAAGTTATTGATGCTTGTGACCCAGAAAGATGCTACCAAGGATAATCCCGCAGAGGAAGATCTGTATGATGTTGGTATGGTTTGCATGGTTATGAGGACTCTGAAACTGCCCGATGGACGTTTGAAGGTGCTGGTACAGGCCATGTCAAAGGCGCGCATTAAAAGCTTTGAACAGAAAGAGCCAAGCTATCAGGTCGCAGTTGAAGTCATTGAAGATGTTGAGGTAAAAGATGTGAGTGTGGAGGTTGAGGCCACCATGCGCACCGTTCGTGAGCAGACCGAGAAAATCATGTCTCTTAGAGGGATTCTCTCTGCTGATCTTATGATGATTATCAATAACATCGAAGAGCCTGGCCGTCTTGCTGATCTTGTGGGGTCAAATCTTAGATTGAAAATTTCTGAATCGCAAAAGATTCTTGAAGAGACTGATCCGGTTAAAAGGTTAAAGCTTGTTAGTGAACTTTTGACTAAAGAGCTTGAGGTTTCCACTGTTCAGGCGAAAATTCAGAATGACGCTAAAGAAGAGATGAGTAAGTCTCAGCGTGAATATTTCCTCCGCGAACAACTCCATGCTCTGCAAAAAGAGCTTGGTGATACCGATGAGCGCGGTCAGGAGATTGACGAGCTTGAGAAGAAAATCAAGAAGACCAAAATGCCCAAGAAGATTCGCAAGGAAGCGAATAAGCAGTTGAGCAGGATGGAAATGATGCATCCCGATTCTTCTGAGGCCACAATCATACGAACATATATTGATTGGATACTTGATGTTCCCTGGAAGAAAAGCTCCAAAGATCTTTTAGATCTTGTCCATGCAAAAGAGATTCTCGACGAGGATCACTATGGCCTGGATAAAATTAAAGAGCGTATCCTTGAGTATCTTGCAGTTCGTAAACTCAATGATTCCACTAAAGGACCGATCCTCTGTTTTGTAGGGCCTCCAGGTGTTGGTAAAACCTCCCTTGGTAAATCTGTGGCCCGTGCAATGGGAAGGCAGTTTTATAGAATCTCTTTAGGTGGTATGCGTGATGAAGCTGAGATTCGCGGGCACAGACGTACCTATATTGGTGCTATGCCTGGACGTATTGTCCAAGGGTTAAAAACCGTTGGTACAAATAATCCGATCTTCATGATGGATGAGATTGATAAGGTTGGCTCAGATTACCGTGGCGATCCTTCTTCTGCACTTCTTGAGGTGCTGGATCCTGAGCAGAATTCAGAGTTTTCTGATCACTACATGAATATGCCTATCGATCTGTCTAAGGTGATGTTCATTACCACCGCCAATATGAGTGACACCATTCCTGGGCCGCTTTTGGACAGGATGGAGGTGATTAGACTTTCCGGATATACGCTTGAAGAAAAGATTGTAATCGCAAAACGTTATCTCTTACCACGACAGATTAGAGAGAATGGTCTCAAACCCCGTCACATTAAACTCAATGATGATACGCTTAAAAATATCATCACCCATTATACCCTTGAGGCTGGTCTTAGAAACCTTGAGCGTGAAATAGGTAAGGTGTGTAGAAAGATTGCCAGAAAAGTGGCCGAAGGCGGTAAAGGACCGTACTCTGTCTCCATGCGTAATCTTCATCTCTATCTTGGGCCTCCTAAGATTTTACCAGAGTCCGAAATGGAAATGCTTGAGCAGCCAGGGCTTGTTACCGGCCTTGCCTGGACAGAGGTTGGGGGAGAGATTCTCCAGATCGAAGTAAACGTAATGCCTGGAAAAGGAAAGCTCACACTCACGGGGCAACTTGGTAGCGTGATGAAAGAGTCTGCCCAGGCGGCACTCACGTATTGCAGGAGTCGGAGTGAAGATCTCCAGATAGATGATGAGTTTTTTGATAAGGTGGATTTTCATATTCATGTGCCTGCAGGAGCCATCCCTAAAGATGGACCTTCAGCTGGTATAACCATGGCCACCGCACTCTATTCGGCAATTACAGAAAAGACCATTGCAAGCAATACTGCAATGACTGGAGAGGTTACGCTTCGAGGTCGGGTCCTGCCAATTGGTGGGCTTAAAGAGAAGGCCCTGGCTGCGCTTCGTGCTGGTATTAACAGGGTTATCATTCCTTGGCAGAACCAGAAGGACCTTATGGAAATCCCTCAGGATATCCGGGATAAAATGGAGTTTTTCCCTGTCAAGGATATGGATGAGGTTGTACAATTTGCTTTTCCTGTAAAGGATGCGGTACAGCCCAAAGCAAAAAAGAAAGCATAATAACGTTTTAAAGTGACAGATTTCAATGTATGTAATTTGTCCGGTGGCTCTATAATCAGGAGGATTGTTCTTGGAACAATTCTCCTGATTGTGTTTATCACTATTGCTCTTTTTGCGTATTACAAGAGCTATGTAAACGCTCCCGGACCCACTGGTCAATCTGACGGTAATAACAGCGGAAAAAGTATCGTTATAACTATTCCTAAAGGTAGTTCAGTAAAAAGTATTGCAGCCATCCTGGGTAAAGAAAGTATTATCAAAAATGATATTCGTTTTCTGATTTTAGCTAAGCTTTCTGGATACTCCACTCGCCTGCAAGCAGGAGAATTCCTTCTTCCTTTTGGCAGTAAACCGCTTGAAATTCTTGAACTTCTTTCTTCTGCCAGAGCAGTTTCTTATTCTATCACAATCCCTGAAGGCTTGACCGCAGTTGAAATTGCGGCCCTTTTTGCCAAAGATGGTTGGTGTAAGGAAGACGAGTTTTTGCAACTTGTTGGTGATAGTGAGCGGATAGAAGAGTTTGGCCTTACAAAGGGACCATCTCTTGAAGGTTTTCTCTATCCTGATACCTATCAATTTACAAAAGAGGTGTCAGGGGCTGATATGGTTATTGATATCCTCCTTGATCGGTTCAAAAAAGTATGGGTTGAGGAGGTTGCTGAAATTCAGCCTGTTCCAGACGTTGATAAGACGGTCACCCTTGCCTCTATTGTTGAAAAAGAGACAGCTGCACCATTTGAACGCCCCCTTATAGCAGGTGTGTTCCACAACAGGCTAAAGCGTGGTATGCGGCTGCAGTCTGATCCCACTGTCGTCTATGGAGTAGCTGACTATGATGGTGTCATTACAAAGAAACATTTACGAACCCCGACCCCCTATAATACCTATACCATTCCTGCTTTACCCGTTGGCCCTATTTGCAATCCAGGCAGAGAAGCGATTACTGCTGTATTACACCCCGAACCATCTTCTAATCTCTATTTTGTTTCTAAAAATGATGGCACACATCAATTTTCTACAAATCTTGCCGCCCATAATCGCGCAGTACAAAAATATCAGCGGAAAAAAAAGGTAAAAAAAGGTAAGTAGTAGCTTCAATTAAAACGCCTTTTGTAAAAAATTTGTCTGGATAACTGGAGAACACTGTGAAAATCGGCCTTGTACAAATTAACCCCGTTATTGGGGACTTTGCCAATAATTGTAAAAGAATACTTAAGTGGGCAATTCACGCCAAAGAGCAGGGTTGTGAACTTGTTGTTTTCCCAGAGTTGGCTATATCCGGATACCCTCCCCAGGATCTACTGGAGAGACAATCTTTTATTGAAGACCATAACAGTGCTCTGGAAGAGTTATTATTCCAGCTGCCTGAGGTTGACGTTATGCTCGGCTGCTTTGAAAAGAGTAAACTTGCCCATGGAAAGCAGCTTTATAATTCAGCCATAGTTATACGAGATGGGGCAATTGTTTTTCGTGCCCGTAAACAACTGTTACCAACCTATGATGTGTTTGATGAGACACGCTATTTTGAACCGGGAACGAGTAGCGAGATTTACACTATCGGTGATATGAGCTTTGGCGTTACTGTTTGTGAAGATGTGTGGAGTGAAGCTGTTCATGACTATACAGTTAAGCCGGTTGCTTCTCTTATCCAAAAGGCAAAAGAATCTGGTTTCAGCCTGGATGGTATAATTAATATCTCAGCCTCACCCTTTCAACGTGACAAAGAAGGTGTACGAAAGAGTATCTTCAAAGAATTTTGTGAAAAATACGAGGTCCCTTTTCTCTACTGTAACCAGGTGGGCGGTCAGGACTCCCTGATATTTGATGGTCGAAGCTTTGTAATTGACAAGTCTGGTGAAATTTGTGCCCAGGCTGTAGGCTTTGAAGAAGACTGTCTGGTTGTTGACACAAAGAGCTGGAAAGGGGAGTTGAAGGGCGCACTTGAAATCAGCGAGGAAGAAGCTGTATATGACGCCCTTGTACTTGGAGTAAAAGATTATGTGACGAAATGTCACTTCTCCACCACCGTTCTTGGTCTCTCAGGAGGAATTGATTCAGCCCTTACAGCAGTAGTTGCAGCGGATGCCCTTGGGCCTGAAAACGTCCTTGCTGTGGCTCTTCCATCACCCTATAGCTCCAAAGAGTCTCTGGAAGATGCCCAGCAACTTGCTGAAAATATAGGATGCAGGTTTGAAGTAATCCCCATAGAGGAACTGTTTGCAACCTTTAGTAAAAACCTTGGTCCGCTCTTTGAGGGAATGGATGAGGATGTTACTGAACAGAACCTGCAAGCCAGAATTAGAGGAAACCTACTCATGGCTCTTTCCAATAAATTTGGCAACCTGTTGCTGACCACCGGCAATAAAAGTGAAATGGCTGTTGGATACTGCACCCTCTATGGTGATATGAACGGTGGCCTGGCGGTCATTTCTGACGTCCCAAAGCAGTTGGTCTATCAACTATCAGAATACAGGAACCGAGATGGAGAAGTCATTCCCAAACGGATAATCACGAAACCTCCATCTGCTGAACTCAAACCGGATCAGACCGATCAGGATGATCTCCCTCCATATGAAGTTCTTGATGAAATTGTTGAGTTACATCTTGAAAAAGGACAGGGACTGCGGGAAATTGTTGCACGGGGTTATGACAAAGAAATTGTCGAAGATCTCCTTAGAAGAATTCGCATCAACGAATATAAGCGTAAGCAGGCTCCCATGGGACTTAAGGTGACATCTAAGGCTTTTGGCTTTGGTCGTCGTTATCCCAATGTTCAAAATTACCAGGGCTGAGGTTGTTGAAGAAATCCACTCCATACAGAACCCTCGGTGGGTATTTGCTCGGTGGCGTGCTGCTGTTTGCATTTTTCTACCTTATATATAATGAGTCGAGAACAAAGCGCCCTGAAAAGCTTTTTATAACAAGCTCAGGCAACGTTGAGATGTGTTTGAGTTGTCATGAAGATGTTGCGCTTGATGCAGCCCATGACGCTAATGTGATAGGCTGTTCTGTCTGTCACCTTGGTGACCCTCTTGCCGTTACAGAAAAAGAAGGTCATAAAGGGATGGTAATTAACCCTGGTGATCTGCGAGTAGCCGAAAAATCCTGTTCCGTTGAAGGTTGTCACCCCACTGATCTGCATAAGGTGAAAAACTCACTTATGGCCACCAACCGTGGTATCCTCGGGACACTTCTTTATTATTGGGGAGAGACTGACAGTCAGGATACAGACCTCACGGTGGAAGAACTGCTTGAGTCCGGTGAAAGCTCCCTTGCTCTTGATTATTACCGAAAACTGTGTGCTACCTGTCATCTTTGGAAACAGAAAAACGACCTTCCCGGACTTCCTGAGTTTTTCAATGATAAGGGTGGTGGTTGTACCGCTTGTCACTTTGCTACTCCAGGTTCACATAGTAACGAGTTCGTACTTGTAGCCGATGATGACGAGTTTGAAGAGGAAGAGGGCGATGAGAAGAAAAAGCCCCATCCTCTTATCACTAAAAAAGTCGGTAGTAGCAATTGTGTTCGTTGTCACAACCGTTCTGGTCGAATTGGTATCTCCTATATGGGGATTTTTGAATCTGAGGGTTACGGTACTCCTTTTGAAAACGGTAGCGTGAATGATAAACAGTTGCCGGGAAGACGCTTTTACCTTGAGATTGCAGATGATATACATCACGCTAAGGGGATGGAGTGTATAGATTGCCACACCCGCAATGAAATTATGGGTGATGGAACTAGCTATGCGCACTATGAAGACCAACTGGAAATTACCTGTAAGTCCTGCCATGATAGCAATCCTGGTAAGACTAGAAAGGGTGATGATCTTACTAATGTTGAATCAGAAGGGGATGAACATTTTCTGTTTGGTAAGGTTGAAGAAAAACGACATACATTAAAACCACCTAAACAGGGTGTCTGCATCTTTCCAGGTCACAAAAGGGTTACCTGTGAGGCATGTCATTCTACTTGGGTGGCCCAGTGCTATGGGTGTCATGTAAAACGAGATGCCTCCGGTAAACACCTTGATAAACTCGCACTTAAAGAAACAGAAGGTCTCTGGGAGGAAGGTCGATCCTACATACGATACGAACGGCCAATGCTCGGCGTCTGGGAAGATGAAATTGTTGTGGTTACCCCAGGCTGTCAGGATATAGTTACTCTGGTGAACGATGAGGGGGAAGTTGAAGAAGCCTTTGATAGATTTACCATGGCTGCAATTAATCCCCATACTACCCAGGCAAAAGGTCGTGAATGCCTTGACTGTCATGCATCCACAAAAACAGTAGGGCTCGGTGAAGGCCGTATAAAACAAGTTGATGGAAAACTGGTTTTTGAGTCCACAGAAAAAGGTATAGTGACAGCTGTTGGACAGACTGTTCCGCTTGATGCCTATGTTGGCCTGGATGGTGTAGCTAAACAGCATAGTTCAAGGCCTGAGCTACGCCCCTTTAATGGTGATGAGCTTCGTTCTATTCTCCGGCTTGGGCTGTGCGTTGGCTGTCATGATAGTTATGCTGATCCTATCTGGAAAGATTACAATGTGAATACCCTTTGTAAGCGGCCTGGGCAAAGTGAAGCTGATCGCATCTTAAATTAAATCTATTCATCAATATAAGAGGTTGTACCATCGGACTGGTATCAGGAAATACGTCTGGCTTGAAAACGAACCAGATTAAGGCGCTTGAGCGTATTGGCAAAAAAAGAGTCCAGCGTGATTTAATGATTAACCCGGAGATGGCAAGAACTCTATGTCAACTTTCTTCGGAGTTAAATCGTCAGCTAGGTATACTTGTTCAGCGCTCGGGCAAGGTTGAGGCGGTGATAGTTGGAAGTCATACTTCCGTTATGATTCCAGCACTTGAGACTTCCCGTGCATCCGGTGGCAGGCTTTGTGGGCTCAGGCTCATTCATACCCACCTGGCAGGTGAAGATATAAGTGATGAAGATCTTATGGATCTTCTCTTTTTGCGTTTAGACTTTATGTCGGTCATTAAGGTGACGGCTGATGGACTGCCTGAGCGGCTCTATACGGCTCATCTCCTTCCCGGTGCTGTGCCTGGTGAGAACTGGGGATTTCTTGACCCTGTTCACCCAGCCAACCAGACAGAGTCTGCAGAAGAACTGATCAGCGCCATTGAAGGGGAACTCAGTCGCAGGCAACAGGTCAGCCAGGTCGATAAGAAAAAGGATCGGGCAATTCTTGTTTCAGTATCCACAGATAAAAAACTTCAGGCTGAAGAATCACTCAGTGAACTTGCCGAACTGACGCGGTCAGCAGGTGTCGTGGTGCTTGAGACTGTACTGCAACGACGTAACCGGGTTAATCCAAGGCTGATACTTGGTAAGGGTAAGCTTGCTGATATCATGATTATGGCCCTTCAGGTTGATGCTAATCTGCTTATCTTCAATGAAGAGTTGAACCCATCTCAAATCCGGTCCATTACCGACTTTACTGATTTAAGAGTCATCGATCGTACGCAACTTATTTTAGATATTTTTGCAAGTAGAGCGCTGAGCCGCGAGGGTAAGCTGCAAGTGGAGATGGCCCAGCTTAAATACATGCTGCCCCGTTTATCATCAAGAGATGATGCCCTATCAAGACTCACAGGTGGAATTGGTGCACGTGGACCCGGTGAAACAAAACTGGAGATTGATAGAAGGCGTATCAATGACCGCTTGGCACGTCTTGCAAAAGAGTTAAAAAAAGTAAGTCAGGAGCGTTACAGGCGTCGGGCCAAGAGAAGGAAGAAAGATCTCCCCGTACTCTCCCTTGTTGGGTACACCAATGCCGGGAAGTCTACGCTTTTAAATACCCTTACCAATAGTAATATCATTGCAGAGAACAAGCTCTTTGCAACCCTTGATCCTACAAGCAGGAGATTACGTTTCCCCACTGAGATGGAGGTTATTCTGACCGATACGGTTGGTTTTATCAGAAATCTACCCGCAGAACTGGTGCAAGCTTTTATGGCGACACTGGAGGAATTGGAAGAGGCGGATCTGCTGGTCCATGTAATTGATGTCTCTAATCCGTCCTTTCGTCAGCAGATGGCGGTGGTGGATAAGATCCTTGGAGAGTTAGAGCTTGGGGAAATTCCAATTTTGAAACTGTTCAACAAGATTGATAGGGTTGAAGATGAAGCGACTGTTCGGGAAAATATTGGTGAAGAGGGTATAGTGGTCTCAGCTGTGAACTCTGAGACCCTGGGGGAATTCCTGAATGTAAGTGAAAAGCTAATGGGTAAAGATCTTGATAGGGACTTATGGTAGCAAGTAGAATCCAAGCTCTTTTTCAAAGGCTCGTTCTGCAACAAACTCAACGCCGATTCGGTTACCGTCCACAGATCGGATAATAACCTGCCTGTATAGTACGGTTTCTTTTCTGTTGTCGAGTGTGAACACAAGAGAACCCTTATGTCCGATCTTCAGGTCGTGAACTCCGCGAACTTCAAAACATGCACCCACCAGTGAGAGATTAACAATATTGGCAATCCCACCACCTCTTGCTGGCGGCTTAATGTCATATACCCCTTGCAGTTCTGTATCTTTTCTAAAAAACTGACGAAATTCTAACTGCAGGCTAAAAGAATTCCCACACTTGCACTTTACCTTTAGCACATGTTGCCGGTGGCGAAACTCTTCTACTGATATGGTTTTTGCAGAACTACAGGCAGGGCAAACGATGGTTGCCTGACTGTCGTCTTTCACAAATGTTTTATTACTAGGTGTATGATTTGTCATGCTATATTATATAAACCGAATTGAAATTTATCAAATTTTGCATGCAAAATAATAATAATATACTACAAAAAAACTACAACTAATTGTAATGTATCTTTATTTAAGTATAAAATAGCTGTGAAGAAGGCACAATTACAAGGGCTTTTTTTTCTAAAAATAATTGTCTAGGTACTTTGAAATACCACAAATTTAAGATGCGGAGGGGAATTGCGGTTCAATCGTAAACAATAGCAGTGTATCGTTCTAAGATTTTTTCTGTTTCTGCGTCAAGATCAGATGCCACTTCATGAATCTGATATTCTTTTTTACAGGAAGTGCATCGCATGCGAACTTTTCTGCACATGCGATGGACCTCAAGTTTTCCTGAACAGTTACGACATTTCATAAAACTAGCTTAACAGTTGCTCGCGGGTAAATACTGACTCCAGGGTATAACCGGCCTTTGCAAGGGCCTCTGTACCACCTTCCTGGCGTTCGATGACAGTTGCAATTAAGCCAACTTTAAAACCTGCATCTTCAACTCTATCGATAACTTTTATAAGAGTGCCGCCAGTTGTTACAACGTCTTCAAGAAGGGCAACAGTACAGCCTTCAGGCATGTTTTTAAGACCTTCAATGTAGTTTCCTGTACCGTGTCCTTTTGCTTCTTTACGTACAATAAAAGCCGGAATAGGTTTTTGCTCAAGAAAACTTGCGATGGATACGGCTGTGACAAGGGGATCTGCCCCTAGAGTCATACCGCCAACTGCATCGATGGGAGTGGGTGATTTTTGCAACAGTTCAAAGAGTAATTTCCCACAGAGATATGCACCTTCTGCTGAGAGGGAGGTCTGTTTTCCATCAATATAAAAATCTGAAGTTTTCCCAGATGTAAGGGTAAATGTACCTTTTCTATATGATTTTTCCAGAAGAATTTCTTTTAATCGTTGTCTGTCATCCATGGTGTTTTTCTAACTCTCGCTATAATAATGGGGGAATGGAACATTTCTAAAAAATTGCGGCAATGTTACCTTCTTTTAAGTATTGTTGAAAGCAAAATTTGTATATTGTAGCAAAAGGATAGTTAGGCTAAGGTTCTTTATCTTAGCCTGAAACTCTTCACTTCCGGAACAGTTATTGCTTACGTAATTGTATTGTTGAGCAATCCCTGTGATCCGATACACTTGTATCTATTACAAAATTTATAATATAAAGAGAGGAAGCTTATGTGTGGTATTGTTGGTTATTGTGGTCCCAAGCGAGTTATTCCGGTAATCCTTGAAGGTCTCAGACGTCTTGAGTACCGGGGATATGATTCTGCTGGTATCGTATACCTTGAAAACGGTGAGCTGATTAAACATCGTTCCAAAGGAAAGCTTGCAAAACTTGAAGCTATAATAGATGACGCAATTATTGCTCCTGCACACATTGGACTCGGTCATACCAGATGGGCAACACACGGTGCTCCGACGACAGAAAATGCGCATCCCCACAGCGATTGTACTGGAGAGCTTGTTGTTGTTCACAATGGTATTATCGAGAATTACCACTCCCTTAGAAATGAACTAAAAGATAAAGGTCACACGTTTACCTCTGAAACTGATACCGAAGTTCTCGCCCATCTTATTGAAGATAATCTGGATGGTGATTTGGTTGAGGCTGTTAAAAAAGCTGTTGCTCTTGTTGAAGGCTCCTATGCACTTGGTGTGTTATGGGCCAAAGAACCTGGAAAACTTGTTGCAGTACGTAACCAGAGTCCACTTGTTCTAGGTGTGAGTGAGGAGGGGGGGAGTTTTCTCGCTTCAGATATTCCGGCACTTCTTCCATACACCAATCAGGTGATTTTCCTCGAGGACATGGAGCTAGCTGTTCTTACAGACAGTGAACAGAAGGTATTTTCCCTTGAAACCGGAAAGTCTGTGGAAAAGAAGGTGGAAATTATTAACTGGAACTCCGCAATGGCGGAAAAGGCTGGTTACAAACACTTCATGCTCAAAGAAATATACGAGCAGCCCCAAGCCATCACAAATACGGTGAGTGGGCGTGTTAATCCTGAAACAGGCGTGGTTGAATTACCCGAGATTAATCTTACTGATTCAGAACTGGAAAATATTGACCGTATTGTCTTTGTTGCTTGTGGAACGTCCTGGCACTCAGCACTGGTCGCAAAGTATTGGATTGAGAAATACGCAAACATTCCAGTGGAAGTGGATATTGCTTCTGAGTTTCGTTACAGACATTTATTAATCGATGATCGTGTCCTGACTATTACCCTTTCTCAGTCAGGAGAAACAGCTGATACGCTTGCAGGGCTCAGGATAGCTAAAGACTTAGGATCAAAGGTTGTCACCATTTGTAATGTGGTCGGCTCAACAATGACCCGGGAGGCTGATGGAACCATTTATACCCATGCAGGACCTGAAATTGGGGTTGCCTCAACCAAGGCATTTACTTCCCAATTAGCCGCCTTGTTTCTTTTTACAATATTTCTTGGACAAAAACGAAAGACCTTAACCAATGAAGAGTGTCTGCACTTTGGTAAGGATTTAATTGATATCGCGGGTATTGTAGAAAACCAGCTCGTCAAGATCCAGCAAGATGTCGACGTTATGATTGAGTCCTATTACGATAGCAGGGATTTTCTTTTTGTGGGCCGTGGAGCTAATTTCCCAATTGCCCTTGAAGGTGCACTCAAACTAAAAGAGATTTCCTATATCCATGCAGAGGGTTATGCCTCCGGAGAACTCAAGCATGGTCCCATAGCGCTCATTGATAAAGACATGCCGATTGTGGGCCTAGTACCCCAGGATGATGTGTACCAAAAGTCTATTTCTAATATTGAAGAGATTAAGGCGCGTCAGGGTAGAATAATTTTATTTGGAACTGAAGGGGATACACACCTTAAAAACATAACAGATGATGTTATCTATCTTCCTAAAGTTGCTGATTGGATGAATCCAATACTCTATACCATCCCCGCTCAGCTGCTTTCTTATGCAATAGCAACAAGGCGTGGATGTGACGTGGATCAGCCCAGAAACCTTGCCAAAAGCGTTACTGTGGAATAATTTTGGTTACTCTTTTGGACAATATTGTGGGTGAATAATAAAGTTTCATACCAAATAATAAAGTATCATACTTAATAATAAAGTTTCATACTGAACGTATGCTCAGGATTTAGCCTGCAGCATTTCGTTCAGTATGTCCTTTTTCCTCTCTTTGTTTAGTTTTCTCATAATTTCAGTTTTCGTAGTACCTCCTCCTTCACCAGAAAAACGAACGTTTTCCTTGTTAACTTGAAAACGGTACATTATTGTTGTTAGGGTGACAAGAAAACCCAATAAGAAAAACAATGGCAGGTTGTTGGCCTGATACTAAGTTTTTTGGTACTGAGAGTAGATATGTTGATTGGATATATCAGAGTTTCGAAAAATGATGGGAGTCAAGTACTAGATTTACAACGTGATGCGCTATTAGCTGCAGGAGTTGATGAACATCGAATCTATGAAGACTTAGCTTCCGGTCGAAAAGATGACAGACCAGGATTGAGAGAGTGTATGAAGGCATTGCAGCCTAGAAACACTCTTTTGATTTGGAAACTAGACCGTTTAGGGCGGAGCACAAAGCACCTGATAGATATTGTTGAAGATTTAAATAAAAGATCAGTCGGTTTGAAAGTTCTTGCTGGGGCCGGAGCCGAAATCGATACAACGACTGCTAATGGTCGTCTTATTTATGGTGTTTTTGCAGCACTTGCTGAATTCGAGGCCGAATTAATAAGAGAACGCACTATGGCAGGCCTTGCTGCAGCAAGAGCTAGGGGCCGTATGGGTGGAAGACCACGAAAAATGACAAAAGATACTTTAAAGATGGCAATGGCCGCCATGACTGACCCGAATTCAAATTCCTCAAATGTTGCCAAAAGTCTTGGGATCACGACAACGACACTCTATGACTATGTAAATGGTGATGGCTCAGTTAAAGAAAAGGGGCAACGTTTATTGGATAGTGATCTTGAGTCGTAGGAGGGCTGGTCATGTGAGTGTGGGGTTAAACTTTTGTCAAAGTTTAGTGGAAAAATGTTGACATTTGCAGAAGAGAATTTTCAGTAAATGATAATGTCTTTACAGCATATAATACATTTATAGGGTGATGGGCAATTTTGCATGATCACTTGTGATGTTTTAGAAGGACGATGAGATGGAAATGGAACAAATTAAAGCTAATCTTTTTCCCTGCGCACATTGTGCGGGTACCGGTACATGCAAGAATGGTTCAAACGAAGCAAGTTGCGCTGCTTGTAGCAAGTACCATGAATTAAAAGGAAAAGAGTATTTTGGGTTAACATGTGGAACGTGCGGCGGTCTTGGGTTAGCAGAGCCGACTACTGAACGAATTAACAAGAGAACAAAACCTCTACTGGCGATGGGAATAGTATTCGTAATGTTAACAATTTTGTCATTATTGGCATTCACCAATAATCCTCATTTTACAGAGGTCCTAGCTTTTGCTTCTACTCTTATTGGCGGTATTGTTGCATATTATTTTACAAGCACAAAACATATAAACACATAACCAATTAATATGCCTAACTGGAATAAATTTCGTTCTAAAGAGGGGGGATTCCCGTGGTGGTAGGTTATTTCACCGTTATTTACTAAAGGTTGGACAGTGAGATATACCACTTATAGCACTAAGGTGTGTTGCTTGGTATCACAACTTTAGAGAATCGTGAACACATCCGTCAGGCAGTGGGCCATACGGGTCTAGTAAACATTTAATTAGGGAAGGGGGGCGCGGCGTGCCTATTTTCGAATCAACCAACACATCTTATGTCAAAGCTGCTGAGCGTATACTTGGTGATGATGTTACGTATCTCAATGATAATCCAGATATGGTCCCTCAGTTCGTTAATGCTTTGTTTCAATCTATTGAAGTTTCATTAAAAAAGTTAGGGGAAAAATCATCATTAACTTCTGCGGATGAGATTAGAGAAAGAAGGCTGGTTGGAAATGGCCATGATATTGAAAAAATAGGTAACCTTTTAAAAGATAAATTGGGAGGTGTGTCTAGTCGTCGTTTAGTACGAATATTGACTGATGGAATAGAGGATGATGTGTCAGTCATAATCGAAAAGATGATTTTTGGTGATGATTTTGAATCTACAAGGGGATCGTATAAGAATCGAAGATTAGTTTATCATTCCGAATTAGAAGCCGGAGATGTCCAAATTGTTCAAGGTTTGAAAGAATGGTTGGATGCGGTAAAGGCTGTTGCTGAAAACATAGATAACGCGGCTGGATTAGTCAAAAGATGGAAAGAGTCTGGTCTAGATCTATCATTCGAAGATTGGCATATTCGGGAGAATAGTAGCATATAGACCTGAAACCGAACACCCCGTTGATATCATAAAGTTTGATTGTATAAATATACTCTCTAGTTTTTTCCTGTATGATATCAACAATCAAACACCAGCTATACGGGATGAAGGATAATGGGTCTAATTCGGAGTCCAGTATTATCTTATGGCTTTTCACTCTTTTGTCTAGACGTCAACAAGTTCTATTTCACATTGTGTCTTTTTATTAGTGATTTTTAGAAAAGGTATCATCTCTTTTTTTGAGAAATCATAGACAATAAGTTCTGGATGATGGATATCGAAGGCTTTACCGAAAAAGACACAAGCCGCATTTGATGCACACGGGAGTAAATGGACTGTTTTCACTCCATGTGAGTCTTTTAACTTATGAAGAAGCCGTTGAATATCTGCCATAAACTCAATCCCATCATGCGGGTGCCCTATTGCTCCATTGCCCATAGAATTGTTATTAGCCGTGATTTCTACTTTTTTAAGCCCCTTTTGGGCCACAAAAGAATCAAACTGAGGTGGTTTATTTGTTATATTTAACAGTAGAATTATTTCGTTTTCATTTTCACCTAATTCAGATAATCCCGTTATATCATAACAGGCCCCTTGAGGTTTATCGGCAGGCCATATCCATTGATTGCCGTCTCTGAAACGTAGCATTGGAATGATTTCTTGTTTGTTTCCTAATTTAGCACCTAAAGCTATTAATTGGGGCATAGGCCCGAATGCAAACAATGCAGATCGATACTGGTTGTCACCAATACAAGACATCACCTTCTCTGCTGCATTAACAATCAAGTCTGGCCATAATGAGCGGATTTTGTCAGGAGACAAATTACGAAATATGGAATCGTTATCGGAACATGGACTGATTAAGGTTGATGACAATCTCCATTTCTTTTTAGCAAGGCTTTGGCTAATTTGTAAATTACTTGGAGCTGATATAACAGTTCGCTGAACCGGCCAGAGAACTGCAGTAGCTGGTACAGGGTCGTATGATAGAGCATTGAGAAGGCGAGCAGCTGTATTACAAAAATCAAATCGCATTTTAGACAGTTGATGAGCAGGATAATCAACTGCGGCTATTTTATCGATTAGCCTGTGATGTTTGTCACATAACAATAGAACATTCGATGGATTATCGGAAAGCTCTTCAGATATCCCAGGTATTCCTCTTGGACCTCGTTCAGCAGAAGCGACGTTGTGTGCAAGGTAGCCATAGTTACCTGCTTCACCAGATAATCCATCTATCTTAAGATTAAGTCCGCACCCTCTGTACATACATCTTCCATGTGCATCCATGTTAACTTTTTGCTTGGTACCTGAACTAAAGTCCTTTCCACGACCTTTTTCTCGAAACTCAGAAAATATTTTTTTATAGACACTAATCTGTTGTATTGGATTGAGTTCTGTCGATTGCGCACTTGTAATTTTCCATAACTTATTCAATGTTGGTAATGATCGGATCTCTTCTAAAGTAAAGTATTCGCCTTGGTAAACTCGAAATATGATGTTTGGTTCTTCATCATTAACAAACAGGTTTATGGCCTCAAGAGTTTTCTCTGGTGTTTCAAGGCAGACTCTAAAAACCGCAGCTACAATTTCCTTGTCTAAAAGAATTGTTAAAACAGATTTTTGGCTTCCTGCTTCTTGGTCAGTGAATATGCCTACTTTAGACCAATCAAGATTTGTAGATATTAATTTATGATGAGCTTCTACAAGTCCCATGTCATCAAGTGTAGGATGAGTCGTCTGGATGAACATAGCTTCGTGAAAGGTCAATGTGAGCTCCTTTTGAGCAATTAGTGGTACATTAATAATGTAGAATTTTTCATCTAGAAAGTTCAACTTCTTCAGGATTTGAAGATGAGTATATTGTGGCGGCTGCATCCAATTTAAAATACCATCTCAGCCTAACAATCAACAAGACTGCAAAATGAATATTTGGTTCTCCTCTAACTAATTTATTCATTTCTATAATATCTTGTAGGCTTGGCTCAACTGTAAAGGTGGGATGAGAATGCCATTCCCCAAGGTAATTGTATCGCGAATAATCATGATTTGTTTTAGCAAAGAATTGTTCAAGTGCTATTAAATGCTCTTCAGGATTTCTACAAAAATGTGCTTCACTGCCGATTTTATCATCAATAGTAAAATCAACGATTTTAAAATTATTAGGACCAAATTGTTCTCCCATTAAAATTCCACCCATTTCTCGTCGACCGGATCGGCGTAAAGCTTTTTTGAATTCGATAGTCTTTTCATTTGGGAGAGTAACTTTAACCGTCATATTCTGACATCGTTTGACGTTGCTTTTAGTAATTTTATAATTTCTTCTTTATTGATATTTTTTTCTAGCTCTCCCCATTGCCCGGCAGGTTTTAATTTGATTGGTCTGGTATCAAATGGTTGCTCAAATAGCCATTCATTTGATAAGCCAATAACATATGCAGAATATGGGAACTGAGGATTTTCAGGATTTAATAATGAATCTATTAGGAAACGGGTCGCGTGTGAACTAATGACTGATACATCAGCATCACTTGCAACCATTGGTAACTCATTGTCAGTCAATACAGAGTAATTTTCTTGACGACCTACAAAGTTCCATTCTGTGTTTTGTTCTTCATACCATTTATATATTTGTTTTTTAGCCAGTTGAGGAATAGGATCAATATCAGGTATTGCTCTTGCGATTAATCCTCCGACACCACCAGCATAAACAGCGCACCAGATTAATGGAATTTTATACCTCTGAGAAATTGAAGCACAAAGACTGAATGTTTTATCATTAGCTGTTGCGTCAATAATCGCATTGCATTTGCCAAGTTTCTGGTAAACAGACGTAGTTGTAGCTGAACTTTCTTGTCCACCAAAGGCAACTTTACGAATTTCTACTTTTGCAGAAGGGTTTATTCTCTCAATTCTCTCTTTAAGTGAATCTACCTTATGATATCCTACATTTAAGCCGTCCAGTTCATTACGGACTAAATTCCCTGACCAGAATATGTCGTCATCTATCAATAAAATATTGTTCAAACCCGAACGGATTAAGCTTACGGCAACTTTCGACCCCACCGACCCACACCCAACAATCCCAACAGTCTTATCTTGGAGATTTTGAAAAGTTGCAGGTAGTCTCTCCTGATGGCTAGGGGATTGAATCGTTTTATAATGAAATCTTTTTATTTCGCCTTCCTTCTCGTAAAACCAAGTTAATGACCACTTTTCATTAGAGCCAACAAGCAAATTAACGTCTTTTCCCTTTTTAACTCCTGACAGGACACCTTTTTTAGAAACAAATATTTCAAGGTCTTTATCAATTTCCTCTAGTTCTTTTGTTGTGTCAATTTTTCCATCTGGATCAAAGATAATTAACCCTTTGTCGATCCATGTATTTGGTTTTATGGATAAATCGTCCCTCCAGACTAATGTGTCTTTATCTTTTACACTATCAACTCTTGTAGAGTATATCTTTTGCACAGAATTAGATCGTAATTCTATGGTATACGGAGCATAAGGAGTTAAACCGTTAAATATTTTTTCTTGCTCAGGGTCTATAAGAAATCTTAGAGATTCCTTTCTGAAAAGTTGCCCAAGAGATACATTATGACCATCTCTGATTTCAATCAAACCTTCATCGGTTGATCTTTCCCCACGAATTAATCTATGAGCGCTTTCTATCATGTTGGAGCCATCCAATGTTTCTTCCCAGTTGTCTGACCTATATTCGAGGCATAATTCACCTGTTGGTCCATACTGATGGTCCGATATTCTTACTTCTTTTCTGGTATAGACTAAAGGGGGAGTATCTGGAAAGATAGGCGGGTACAACATTTTGAGCTCAAATACCTCACCGTCATATGTTATATCAAAACTCACAATTAACTGATCATCATCTAATGACCAACAAACATTACTCAACCAGGGTGATTGTTCTTCGAGTACAGTTATTGACTCCCTCTCCGTATTTGCTCGGTTGGCCTGAAATATCCACCAACTCATGCAAACCCCCTTGGTTGTAATGGAGTTCTTTTGGTATTAGAAAAAGAATAATCAGCGTTACTCTCTTTACCTGGTGATGTCGCCGCTTGGAGCAAACTTGGCCCGCTCGTTGCTGACAATGTGCTTAGCTTACTTGCTGCTTTCTTTTTTATATTTTCAAATATAGGGAAATCGTTCCCAAAATGCTTATTTAAAATTTCAGTTTTTTTCCTTAAACTATCTTTTTCATCTACTTCTAACAGCACATCAACTAGTCTCTTCAAGCGTTTTCTTAACAATGTACCAACAGTTTTACTATTCTCGTTAAAAATGTCTTGGTAGGGTGTGACAGGGAGGTTTACACCTATACTGTAGCTATCAGCATCATTTGAGAAAAAATATTCCTTGTGATTCAAAATCACATCAAGCGTGTCTTTCAGGGCTGTATGATCATCAGCTTTCCCATTCTCAGTATCAATGTTTGGGCAGAAAGACTCTTTGAACATCACAGTAAGCGCAATTGAAAACACTTTCTTCCGTTGGCTCTCCGATCCATACTTAACATCTCTCCATCGCTTGATATACCGAACGAGCCGATAAAATTGTGATTTTTCTTTACTAGTTAGTTCTTCAGAACTCAGAAATGATTGATGATTCGTGTTAGATTTTATCCAGTTTAGAAGTCCTTTTGGATCAGCACTGTCCCAAGACCTATTGTTTTCGTCAGAATTTTCCTTCCCTACAGCTAATTCATAGTTCTCGGAATTATCAAGGCGATAAATAGGGTAATCAATGTGTATGGGTTTGTTTTTATAATTTGCGGTAACGCAAGGCTTTTTGATCACTGGTGTTTTAAAACCGTGATCAGAAAGAACTTGTTTAACAATCTTTTTAGTGTCAACGGGGTTGTCGGGGGAACTTTCCTTTGTGATAACTATGGCACGATCAATGTCATAGTCACCATCTAGTGGTATAATTCCAGTATCTGTGGCTAGAGATCCTTGAAGGAAGTTTGGTTTTATTTCGTAACCTTCTTCTTTGAAAGCTGCTTCAACTTTCGGCGTAATTAAGTTGTCTTTTTCACGGGCTTCTCTGTAATTTTCACTTTTTCGAGTGAGTGCTATTGCATCTGCAAATTTTATATATTGTGTTTGAAGAGACATTTTTTTTCCTTATGCAGGGTGTTGTTTATTTTAAAGTTTTTTTACGGTCTCAAATAAGTAGCTGCCTTTATGTCCCTCCTTGTTCGATTCGCTCAATTAAAAACTATTCTTGACATAGAGTCCGAATGTTAATAGAACAAAAACAAAGATAAGTCCGAATATAAAGTATGTCAATGATGCAGTTGATTGATATATTTAAAAAGCTTAGAGTGTCTTGTGTCGGGCTACATTGTAGTAGTCGTTAAAAGATGGAGAATGTATGAAATTAGCAATGGAAAAGCGGTTGAAGTTTATTGATTCTAGGCTTTTTTGGGAAGGTTGTATTCGTAGGAAAAATCTTGAGGATTTTTTTAGAACATCTACACCACAAGCTACCAAAGACATCAAAATGTACACAAATTTGGCTCCAAATAATATTAACTATGATACTAAAGCCAAGCAGTATGTTGCTACTAAGGATTTCACACCACACTTTGGTGAACCGACTTCAGAAGACTACCTAACGAGACTGTTACATTTAAAGAGAAAAGGACCGTCAAGTGAATTCTTTTGTGGAACGATCATTGATTATGAAGAAATGCCTAGAATAAGAAGGTACGTTGATAGAGAAATTTTGAAAAGCATCGTGCTTGCAATAAAAGACAAACGTGCAATCAGAATATCTTACCAGTCAATGTCTAGCGATCTTCCCCAAAAAAGATGGATTTCACCCCACTCGTTGGCTCATGATGGTAATCGTTGGCATATTCGAGCGTTTTGTTACAAAAAAAATATTTATTGTGATTTCAATATTGGCAGAGTGCTGAAAATATACGATATGTGCGAATCTGATTTTGGTAAATCTCTTGATTATGCTTGGAACACTGATATCCGTTTACTAATAACCGCACATCCTAAATTAAAAGGTGGGAAAAAATCTTGTATCGAGTTGGACTACGATATGATTGATGGGCGCAGAGAATTTAGCATCAAAGCAGCGTTTTATTTTTACGCTCAAAAATTGTTTGGTTTTGACGTGAAGAACCAAACACTCAAAGGTGAACAACAACAAATTGTTTTGGAAAATTATGAAGAGGTCAATCTTAAGTTAGAAATTATTCAAGAGATGAACGCCAAAGCGATAGCCCAGACTATATCAGAGGGAGCCCAAATTATTTAGGGGCTAGGTTGCTCAAAAATTCCATATTGAGAATATTTTTCCAGGTTAGTTAAATTTGTAGATAAGTGCTATTCAAAAATTAGCCATTTATCTGTCTTAGGTCTCTTCTAGATTTGTTTTACTTGCAGAGATATCTAGGCATGTAGAAATGTCTGCCGTGTTCGTCACTAGCTCGACCATTTCGGATACTCGCTCCGCTATAAATGTCAAACGTCTTGGAATCATATTTTTTTCAACATCTGATTCAATCTCGAGACCGCCTATTTCGGTAGAGATACTTTCAAGAGGAAGCCGTTCATTGGCTCGATTGACAAGTAAAGATATCTATAAAGTAAAAAAAATATTGATGGAGAATGGAACCCAGATCAAAGGAGAATTATTTGGGTGCAGAATCACATAGTCAAAATGGGGGGGGCCTATTCGATGTTGTTTAGGCCGATATCGATACCCTCATGAGGATCAATCTTAAGAATTTTACACACTCTTATATACTCCACAAGATCCAATCGTCTTTCTCCGACCTCAATCTTCCCCACCCATGAGTGTGGAACACCAAGTAGATCAGCAAGATCACGCTGGGTAAGTCCGCGCTCGTGACGCATTTTGATAAGCCAGTCACGGACGGCTTTGTATGTATTGCTATGAATTGTCTTTTCCATCTTATCTTGACCCCATTTTAGGAGCAAAGTAAGATAGAACTGGCGTGCTCCCAAAATAGGGGCAAGGTGTTGTACTTATTGATTTACAATTAGCAGGGCTTGGTTCATGTCAAAACAGAATAGCGGTAAAAAAGTCGTATTGGTTGGGCATCTCTATGAAAATGTTGAGGAGGTTCTGAAAAAAGAGGGGAAAAATGAAGGATCTATAAAGGATGATATGGGGAAATTTCTCCTATCAATACCGAAGGATTTGAGGCGGAAAATTAAATTTGAATCAGAAGAACAGGGTTTCAAAAATGCAAGTTCTTATATTTGTCACATCCTGCTGAATAGGGAGGATTAGTCCTCTAATGAGGGCTAGTAGGCTAATGGTAATAATGATGATTATTGCCATTGGGAGATTGCAAGATGAGATTTTGATAGAAGTATATATTAAACGCTTAACATAATTTGGTGAGTGCTGCCTCGCGCAAAAAAGGAGCGGCATGTGTTTCTTTGTGCTATAATCATCATTATATTCAAAAGATGTAACTAACTGTTGTTTTATGGTAATCCTGAAAACTTTGCTTAGGATGGAGCTGTGAAACGTTCACTATCAAAAACTAAAATACAAAAATGGATTAAAGAAGGTCGTGGTAAAGGCCATGGTAAAGAGTATAAACCTTGGCTTACCGTTAGGGATTTTACGTCAGGCGGTAAAGTACATAGGGTTTTTGGCCATAAAACGCGGCGAACCCACCAGCTTTCCTCTAACCTAGAGTTAGCTGTCTTTTTAATTTCTGAGTGGCATTCTGAAACTGTTGACATAAGGGAACACTTCCCCCTGGGTATTTCTGATACATGCGCGCTTGCTGAAAAGGCTCAAATAAAGCACCCGGTTGCAGGTGGGACTTTCCAGATCCAAACATCTGATTTTCTCATAGACACAATAAATTCCTCTTTTCCTAAAATTGCACTCCAGGCAATTTACTCTAAATCGTTGCAATCTCCCAAAACTGTAGAAAAGATAGAGATAGAGAACCTATATTGGAAGAGTAAAAACATACCTTGGTGGATTGTGACCGAGCAAGAGGTACCCTCTGTAGCATTTAGGAATATTGAATGGTTGTATCCTGCTCAAAGGGTCGAATTGTCTGCTTGTGAAATTGAAGATCGTGTTCAGTTTTATGTATACCAATTTCATGAGAATCCAGATTATACGATTATAAATCTCTGCAAAAAGCTAGATGTTTCCTACGATATGCTAAATGGAGAGTCGTTACGGGAAATTAGAGAGTTGATTGCCCAAGGGTACTTCAGTTTTGATATGCATATACCTGTCCGGCAGTTGAAAATAACAGATTTGAAAGCTGCTGATGTTGGGATAGTAAAGGAGGCATGGCGTGTTTCGAGTCAATGAAGTTCTCCAATATGATAAAGAATGGTACCGGGTATTAGCTATTCTTAAAGATGAAATCGTATGGATTCAACTTGATAATGAAAAAGCTTTTCCCTGCATCGAAAATACTGAAACTTTGTCACAAGCAATATTGGATGAAGCTCTAATTCGAATTGATGACCCGAATTCAGATATAGCTTTTTTAAGAGTGGAAGAGGGATCTACATCACAAGTTAAAAGAGACCATAATTTCCAGCTCATTAAACCAATTGTTACTAATTCACAATTTTTCCATCCAAAAGTCCGTGGGCCATTAATCGAGGAAATAGTTGCTGAAGGAAAATCTACCAAGCAAACTTTGTTGAGGTTGATTCGAAGGTATTGGCAAAGGGGACAAACCGCTAACGCATTGATTCCCGATTATAGGAAGTCTGGAGCAAAAGGGAAAAAACGCGAAGCTAAAAACAAGAAACTTGGAAGACCACGGAAATATACACCCGGTGTTGGTGCAATAATCGACGACCATATTGAAGGACTGTTCCGTATAGCAATTGACAGATACATACTTACGAAGAAACAACATACTTTTGGTTACGCACATCGTAAGTTCAAATCTCTCTATGTTAATTTGAATCCTGGTATAGCGGAATCAGAAATACCAAGTTATTCCCAAATGATGCATTTTTATAACCGGGAGTACTCCATTACTGACGGTATAAAAAAGAGATTGTCAAACATTGATTATAATAAAGATGTTCGACCATTAACATCTACAGCAAACACTCAAGTTCTCGGTCCTGGTTCCAGATATGAAATCGATGCAACAATAGCAGATATTTATCTTTTATCAGACAGTGAAAGACAGAACATTATAGGACGTCCTGTTATTTATCTGGTCGTTGATGTTTTTAGTAGGATGATTGCAGGGTTTTATATCGGCTTGGAAAATCCATCCTATGTTGCTGCAATGCAGGCTGTTACCATGGCAATGGTGGATAAGGTAGAGTACTGCAAAACACTTGGGATAGAAATCTTGGCTGAGGAGTGGCCTACGGTTGGTATTCCGGACGCAATTCTAGCCGACAGAGGTGAATTGTTTGGGCATCAGATCGAAGCTCTAGAAACTGTATTCTCAGTTCGGATTGAAAATACACCACCTTATCGTGGTGATGCAAAAGGTATTGTTGAGAGAAAATTTAAAACCTTACAGGCTGAATTCAAACCGTTTGCACCTGGTGTTGTTTTGGGGACGAATATAAAAAAACGTGGAGGAAAAGACTATCGTTTAGATGCAACATTCACGTTACACCAATTTACTGGAATAATAATTGAATCGATTATGTATCATAATTGCGACAAGGCACTTTCAAAATATGATCGAGATATTGATATTCCTCCGGATTTGGAAATGACACCGCTATCACTGTGGAATTGGGGCGTCTCAAATCGAACTGGTCGGCTGAGGGTTGTTTCCGAAGACGCATTGAAAGTCAGCTTAATGCCAGATGCATTGGCAACAGTGTCTGAGAAAGGAGTGCAACTTTTTGGGGTTTACTATACTTCTTCAGAAATTCTTCAGCAAGGATGGCTGCATAGATCGAAAGTGGTCAAAAGGCCTGGTAAAGTAAAAGTCCGTTATGATCCAAGAAATGCTGAAAATATCTATTTGATTCCTGAGGCAAATAGCATCGAATATTGGATTTGTAGCTTAACACCAAGGAGTCGAGAGTTTGCAGGATGTTCTTTTTATGATGTTTGGCAATTGAAGGAGGAACAGAAAAAAACACTGGCTAAAAGTAAGCTGAATTCAGAAAAAAAGAGAAGAGAACTCGAGAATTACATTGATGGAGTTATAAAAGACGCAAAGAGCGGTACTGTTACTAGAAAAGGCGAATCGAAAAAGACACGCATAGGGAGTATTAGAGAAAATCGAGCAAAGTCACTTAAAAATGAGCGTGAAAATGCATCATATGTAAAACCAAAGAAGCGTAAAGGGGATTCTGCCCGTGTAATCCCTATATCTAAGGAAGACGAGACAAGCTATCAATATCCTAACTTTATTAATAAGAAGTTTGATAAGGAGGATTAAATGACACTTCCTCCAGGTGTTGTGCCGGCCGTCTATAGAGATACTGGGGTCCCTGAATATAGAGGAAATCCTTTTATAGAGGCTTTACCTCGCAGAATGAATCAGGAACAGGTCGGTTTGTTACTGGAGGAGAATGTAAGCTTTGAGTCCAAAGATATTTTTAAAGACGGGTCAAATCGTGTTGACCGGATAGCTTCCATAGTGGATAAGTTCTTTTTGCCATTTGCTGAGCATATAAGGCTGGAAGAAAAAATTTCTGTTATGATTCGTCAAGGTTATAAAGGGCGAAACCTTCAGGACGGATCACTTAATAGCCACCTGCAAAATGGTTATGAAAGAATTATGAAGGGAGACTGGGAGGCATTTCGGTTTAAAAAAGCTGAGTCTACTGCTTTGAGCGCTTCTCTTGTTGGATGTTCTGGCTGTGGGAAAAGTAGATCCCTTAAACAGATTTTTACGGGTTACCCTCAGGGTATTTTCCATGAAGAGCACAATTTTCTACAAATTCCTTATCTGAAAATAGATTGTCCTTTTGATGGGTCATTGAAAAGCCTCTGTATCAATTTCTTTCGTGGAGTAGATGCTGTTTTACAAACGAATTATGAACAGAGATATGCTTTAAAAAGGCACAGTATAGAAGATCTGGTTGGTCTGATGAGTCAAGTTGCCAATCTTCATGCGATAGGCATACTGGTGATAGATGAAATACAACATTTGAGCCTTCAGCGGTCTGGCGGTGAGAGTAAAATGATGAATTTCTTCGTGAATCTTGTAAATGTTATTGGGTTGCCAGTCTTTCTAGTAGGAACTCCTTTGGCTAATGAAATTTTTATGAGGGATCTTAGGTCTGCTCGTCGCAGTGCCGGCTTTGGTGCGTTGTTTTGGGAAAATATGAAGCCGAGGGAATCGGAAAAGCATTGTGAATGGACTTACTTTGCTAACACATTATGGAAAAATCAATTACTGCATCACCGTGAAGAGGTTCTTAGCACTGAACTTAAAAATCTCTGGTACGACTTATCACAAGGTGTTTTAGCAATTGTAGTGCAGTTGTTCATTCTTTGTCAGGCTCGGGCAATTGCAACAGGCATTGAACGTATAGACGAAAAAATGATGAAAGTGGTCTATGATGAAGAGTTGGCTCCGGTTCATCCTATGCTGGACGCATTGAGGTCTGGTGACCCTGAAAAAATTATCCACTTTTCAGATATTAAATTTCATAATTTTGAAAAGAAATTATTTGGATTAAGGGATAATAATCATCTCCAGCACAAAAGGGAGGATAGCCATATAGCCGAAAGAAGTTCTTATAGAGACGAAAAGGAAGAGCTTTTGTTCAACATTCTAAAATCATGTGACATAGAACCTCAGCCGGCTTCTGATTCCGCAAAACGAGCTTTTGAGTTGCACCCAGGCAAAAATACAAGAGAGTTGGTCCCAATTGCGTTAGATCTGTGTAAACCGCCTATCTCAAAGACTCCTCCAAAAACTACAGCAGCTCCTTCAATAAAACAAAAAGAATGGCATACTCTGGAATCAGAAGATCTAAGATATAAGTTTTCTCAGTTATCAGAAGGTGAAACTATGTATGATCAATTGAAAAAAACAGATATGATTTTTGATATTGAACAATGGCTTGAGTGAACAGGGTAACTATGCAAAATTTCCCGCTACCTTACCAAAACGAGCTTCTTTATAGTGTTATTGCTAGGGCAGGCGTGCATATGGGTTTGTTAAGTCCAAAACAGATCCTGAGTGAAGTTTTTAATAATAGAAAGGTCATTGCTACGTTTGATCTACCTTGCTACATAAAGAGTATTGCAAAGCATTTTCCTGCAAGTAAAAACATAACTGTAGAGAAACTAATATACAAACATACATTATTCCCGGTTTATGCACCTTTTGTGGAAGAATCTCGTCGCAAGCGCTGCCTGAAATATATGGTAGACATGTCACAAGGGGCCACCCACTTGGCACTTGGAGTTGCTGCATCAAAAATTAATAGACTGAGTGTTCTGAGATATTGTCCGACATGTATGCAGTTCCAAGAACTAGAACAGGGTGAGTACTATTGGGATAGAAGATGGCAGGTAAGTGGAGCCAATAGCTGTATTGAGCATGGTGAATTAGTTGATGCCGCTATTGATAATTTTGGTTATCAACGACATGCCTATGTTGATGCATCCCCCAAAACCTGTCCTGCAAAAACACAGAATAACAGACAAGATGAGTCGCTCAGAATTTCAAGACAAGTCTTGAAACTGTTGGATTGTTCACCTCTAAAATCGCCTTCATATAATCAGTGGACTTCATACTATAAGCAATTGGCACAACAAAATGGCTGTGGTCGAGGGCATCATATAAACTATTTGGAGATTCACGAGCGGGTGATGAACCAATGGACACAAGGGTGGTTGGAAGAGCATAACCTTCGATTGACGGATAAACAATCGTGTTGGTTGCGCGCAATATTTAGGAAACACCGCAAGGCATTCAGCTATCTTGAGCATATTATCGTTCTTGATTCTTTATTACCGAAAGGTTGGAAAATAGCAGATGTATTAAAGGAAGTGAAGAAAACTTCTGAGAGAGTACGTGAAAAATCAATTAAGCCATCTTGTATCGCTACGGATATAGAAGCGAGGGATAGATACCGTAGTCAATGGTTGGAGTTGTTGACTTGTAAGGGAATTAAAGAGGCTCGTTTGTCTGGTGGTGGGGGAATCTATGCCTGGCTTTATAGGAATGACAGAGAATGGTTCCTTAGGGTAAATGGAAAAAATAAAATCGATTTTGAGCCAGTAAACACGAGAGTAGATTGGCTGAAAAGAGATAGAAACACTCTTCGACATTTAATAAAAATAAAGAATTTGGCTCGAAAGAATTGCGCATCGCCACAGATGACAAAAAATTGGTTTCTGGCACAGCTTGAGCGTAAATCTACGGTTGAGAAAAATCTCCATAAACTTCCAGTCGTTAGCAAGTTTTTTGAAAAATACTGTGAAGATCGAGAGGATTTTCAAATTCGAAGAATCCGTACTGCTGTTAACGTATTAAGGCAGCAACAACAGTTAGTGATTTGGAAAATATTGCGGATGTCAGGTTTGAGTGAGGAGAGGATAACGTTTAAAGCAAAAATGTTTCTAAAACAAATCGTGAAAAGCAATGGAAAAATATCAAATTGAAGGGCTAGGGGATGACACACAAATTCTGTCGGTGAGATATCTGTATCGCCCTAAGAATCCTGGAAAATGGAAAATCCGTCTCAAAGTGGAGCCCTATCAACAAAATGACTCACTAACGTTTTCATATGCTCCATTGCTAGCTCGTAAAAAATACCTTAATCCAACTCAAAACTACGCTCCAAGTGGTTATGAACTCCCAATAAAAATTTCAGATACGTCTGATTGGCAAGCGATGCGAATTGGTGAATGTGATGTGCTGCAAAATATCCCATTGTTAAAAGTTGAGAAGAGCCAATACTGTTTTTATTTTACAGACATTACAGGAAGAAAAATTGTTCTTCCTCAGTTTGAATTAGCTCGCTATCTTTTCTTTAGAGATACATATTTAGCCAGGTTATCACTTGAGCCAAATTCATTGAAAACTGAGTTTAGCGTTGATACATCAGAAGATGGTGGGATAACTATTAATATCCAGCCTGTGTCTAGTTATCCAAAAGCGTCAGTCCAAAATAGAGAAAAAAAGCGGACATTGGCGTGGATTTTATTAGACGATGAGATTCGCCGGTCGTACGAAAGTATTGGGATGCACCAGTTAAAATTTGGGGAAGACACCCAAAATTATCGTAGATTTGATTTCAGTTTTAGCCCGCCTCCGTTAAGAGGTGTGTATATGGAGACACGGGGCAGGTACATAAAAGAGATTAATTGTCTGTATGTTTATGAAATATTGTCAGTAGATCGGCTAATTAATAAGACACCACCTTATGTTGAATTCTTTCATCATGGGATGGAGGAAAATGTAAGAGGATCAGGTCAAAGGGGGAGATTTCCAAGCTATTCTGGAGCAGACGATCATAGTTTAACTGATGATGAATCTAATGCTGACATGAACCATCGGCTCTTGGATGCTGGCATCGCTCCACTTGGTTTTGTAAATAAATTAGAAACGAAACTTGTCTATAAAAAGCAAAAGGTCGGTAGTGCTGGTAGACCTGATGACACCATCTCTGACAATCCATCAAATGTCGGTAGCCTAGAAGAATCAACAATAAGTGGAACCATTAAACCTATAGACTGGATGGATACTCCTGAGGAGGAAGAGGGGAACAGTACTTTTCAGAATCGATTCAATAATTTTTTCCAGATGATCAAAGTTTTGCAGAGTGACTACAAGTGCAAGATTTTATCCCTAGAAAAAAGAAAACTCCCATCCATAAAAAGGTGCAAGAAACATGTAATGGCAAACGGGGAAGATGCCCGATGTTATGTAGTCGTGCAGCTAGAAGTTGGTGGTCGGTGTTTCCATGTCGTTGAGGTGGATACCTCTGATGGTGTCCCCTTGTCTACGTTATTGTTGATGCTGGATAGTCATGATAAATGGAATAAGAATGTTGCTACTTTTGAAAAGAAGTTGTTAAAGAAATCGATTAATTGGCCTAGCACATTTTTGAACACCTTATGTGGTTCCAAAGGTTACAAGCGTATTCCTCACCCTAGAAGTACAGGTGATGATTTGGACGATACATCTTATTCAATAAATAGTTGGGCAGAGCGTTTTTATAGTTGGGCTACCTTTTGTTATGATAAGCGGGAAGTATAAAGTTGA
This sequence comes from Desulforhopalus glucosivorans, assembly GCF_054397165.1. Classification (NCBI taxonomy): domain Bacteria; kingdom Pseudomonadati; phylum Thermodesulfobacteriota; class Desulfobulbia; order Desulfobulbales; family Desulfocapsaceae; genus Desulforhopalus; species Desulforhopalus glucosivorans. The sequence goes on along the minus strand of NZ_AP044854.1, from coordinate 2,308,745 downwards.
AAGATATGAAGATTGGTTAGGGGGACCATTAGACATTTTCTGATTGGAATAATTTTTTTAAACAAGTGGGAGGATGAATATGTGCTGCATTTTCAGAGCAGCCGTAATTGCGCCTTAATCAAAAAGGGAGGGGGAAATGAAAGATTTCAACTATAAAATAATTGCAATTTGGAGCGTGCTGTTTTTGTCTTCTATAGCTGGATGTTGTCCTCATAAAAATGTTTCGGGAAAGATTGAGGGTGCAGAAGATGTTCTCATTACTATATCTGGTAATGGCATTTCAACGAATACCCTTACTGATGGGAATTACTATTTTGCAGGACTTGAAAAAGGCGATTATACCATCGTACCTAAAAAGCAAGATGTTATTTTTACTCCAGGAGAATCCAGCGTTACAATAACTAATGACGATGTATACAATATAGACTTCTCCAAGAAAGTAAAAGACAAATATCTCTATTGGGTAAACCGTATTGGGTTTAAGCCCTCAATAGGGAGCATACAACGCTTAAAAATTCCTGGAGGTGTCAGACAGGAAATTGTATCTGGTTTGAATAACCTTTTAGGAATTACTGTCTATCAAAACTATATCTATTGGGTAGATAGCTCGAAAAATGGGCGTATTGTAGAAGCAAAAACTGACGGATCGAACCAGAGAGATATTTTTACAAATTTGGGGAATGTTACAGATGTCGCTATTCGGCCAAATGTAAGACCAAAACAAGTGTTTTGGATTGAGACTATAGGGGAGAACCAAAGCAAAATTCGTAAAGGAAGGTTCGGTAGTGGGGATATAGATGATATCCGTACAGGGTTACGTGCTCCGTTTTCTTTGGAGATAGATTTGAAAAACGACAGACTTTATTGGACTGACAGCATGGATGGGATATCTTGGGTTTCCCTAGATGGGATGGACTCTGGAAGAGTAATTGGGGGGCAACCGTTCTTCGCTACCCTCGATATTGAGAATAGGCAACTTTATTATAGTACAGCAGGTGGACACTCGTATATTAAAAAGGTGAACACAGACGGAACACAATCCGAAGACCTTATAGGGGGGACTTTAGAAAGAGTTAATGGGATTGTCCTCGATACTGAGGGACAAAAGTTATACTGGACCCAAAAAGGGGGAGAAGTGGTTAGTGCAGATCAGAATGGAACGAATATGGAAGTTGTAAATTCACAAACAGGTACACCATATGATATCGATATTTCTGAACAGTGACTTTTTCACGAAGAATATAGGCGAAAATCATTATTAAGGGCACGGAGCTTTATGAATTCTGTAGGATTCACCGCCTGAACAACTTGGTGAGCAGCCATTTCCTTGGCAGGTCTGACCTGTTCTACAGAACCACGCAACTAAGTGTGGTCCACATTTACCCTTACAAGGATTTGAGTCTGAAGGATTGAAACAGTGATAATGCATATACTCATCTGATTCACAGCTATTTGTTACCCCAAATGATCTGTAATTTGGCGGATCGTTAGGGCAACCATTTGGTAGCATTTCGACATATTTTTCAATACAACCTGTGCAATCGAAACAAGGTTCAGGGTCGATGTGTTCACCAAAACGAGCTTTCCTATACTCGAAGTGAAGGTGTGGACCGGTAACACCGCCAGTTGAATCAGATAGCCCAAGAGCTTGCCCTTTTGAGACTGAACTTCCCATTGCTGGGAAATTACTATCATCTGAGAGGTGGAAATACGTGGTATATCTGGAGGTATCACCAGTACCATGTTTAATTATTATAAAGTTTCCAGCGCCTCTATGTGTAAGGCCCAAAGCAGTACAGCGTGTTTCATTTTGATAGCATTGCCGAATTTGGGGATTTCCTGGAGACCCTGGACTGGACACAACTTTACCATCAGCTACAGCAACTACAGTGGTGCCGTTTGCTACTGCAAAATCAACACCGCGGTGACCGGCTGTAGGGTCGAAAGGATCGGTTACGTTAGGACTCCCTAAAAGAGGTGCTCTAATCTGAACGGATTGACAAGTACTTGTTGTTTTAACATTAGATACTTCATCAATATTGTAGGTAGGTGCTAAAATAATAATTGCTTCATACGAGCCATCTGGGCTTTGAGTAAAAAAGTCTTTACTAAGGTCAAAATTCAGCTTCACTTTATCATTTGCTGTGTCGACTTTATCTGTTGGCTTGATAGCAATGAAAGAGGTTTTCAATTCAGTGTCTGTGAAATCGTCAACTTGAACAAAAGGAATAATAGTTGAACGAGGAGGCAAAGCCTTAAAGTGACGGTGAGGTACTGAGAGTGAAACAGTTACTTTACTATTGAGTGGCGGTGTTTCTCCTGTGTTTATTCTAATTTCATTAGAGATCCTTGCAGCAGTCGTTAAGTACCCTGCTAATGATTTAAATAGAATATCAGTACCAGGGTTTTCGGTTATTTCGGCACGAACCTGTCTATTAGAGGGGAATGCATAATCATAAAAACGAACAATAACTCCAGGTAGACTGATTTCACCACCCGAAGGGGGTAATAAGATACTTCTGCATTCAGGAGGAGCGCATTCTATGGCTAAATTAGATGATAATTTTTTTCCATTTTTTAAGGTTAATTTTAAGTCAAAATTTCCAACGCGTTGTCCGTCAGTGATCTGTGTTATGATTTTCCTGGAAGACCAAAAATTAGCTGTAAGCTCTGAATCATCGTATAGAATTTGGCTATTGTTTTGTGCAGTTCCAAATCCCCAGCCCTTTATTGTTACGTTTGCACCAGGTACAGTAGGATTGGGCTGAATGGACGTTATTTTAGCACAAGACGCCATTAACGTCGTCAAGGCAAAAAATGTAATAAAAAGTATCGAGGATCTCATTGCCAATACTCCTTTTGCTATTACAAATTAGGTCTGGTCTATGCGTACTTTATGAATTTAGTTACCACAGTAGGTCATAGAAAAGTAATTTTTGTCCGATCAAATTCATTTTCATCTACTGTATCCATTAACAATAATATTGAGCACTTCATTGTTTGTTCCGTATCCTAAGTGAGCGGGATAGGGATTAACTATTTTGCCAAACTTACTGAAAGTATAGTATGAGCACCTTTCATTAGTGACCAAGACGTTTATAAAAGAATCTTCAAGTACGGGGAGGTCTGTGTCTAAGGCATAGGACAAAATGTCGTTTATGTCAGAAAAGGCTACCATCCAATGTTTTGGGTTTGTGCGTAGTTTTGTCATCATTTTTACAGATGCCCAAAAGGTATTACCTGGCCCTATTCCAAGTAATGGAACCTGATTTGCCAACATAAAGACTGATTGTAAACGGTTTGCATATTTTTTAGATTCTTTTTTGTCTTTAAGTGTTTGAAGTTTCTCAAAAAAGAGATCAAAAATTATCTTGCTTCCGAGGCTGTAAGTAATGAAAACTAGATCAGAGTCATCTTGAATGTAGTTATAAACCCCCTCAACCGTGCTGCGTATTGCGGGGCCAACAATAGTATCTTGGTACAGCAGTACGTCGGCTAATCTATTGTTGAGTAGTCCTTCTTTAATGTTTCTGTTCGCTTTAACCATTCTGTCATTGTAAAATTCATCATTGTTGTACAATGGAGTAGTGAATGAATTTGTGATCTGACTCCATTTAACTATGTAAAAAACAACGATTTTTTTTCTGTCCTTACTCTCTGTTTTAATAATCTTTATTGTCCCACTATTGGGGATATCCGGATTGTTTGATGGTATTGTCACTAGCGTTTGTGACTGTTCTGTGAGAGATAATTCTTTTACAATATATTCAATAGCTGTAGTAGGATCACCTGATGCGTATCCTCCCATTCCATGAACAAAAACGATATCGATTTTATTATTCAACGATTGCTTGATACCCCAAATGTCTTGTTCTTGATGGTGTTGGTCTTCAACAGAAAAGTTATTTAACCCACAGCAACTTGATAGAGATATAGCTAAAATTATCAATAAAACCCAAGGTACAAGTGTCCTCATGATGGATATCCTTATAATTGTAGTTCACAATTAGGTGGTCGTTCAATTTGATAGGGTATAGGGTATTATCAATTGTATTGATTGTCAATATGCAATATAGTGATAAAGACCATTGAAAGGAAGATTAATCGAATTTGTTGTTGCTGTTTTATAAAACAGGGCCCTGTGCCTATCAATCTCATGCCCTGTAATGCCTTTTGAAAACAAAATAGATAATTATGTTAAAGGAGCTGAAACTATGGAAAAAGATAGTTGGGGTTTTTCATTAACACCTTTTGTTCTAATTTTGTGCTTAATAGGTTTGACTGGTTGTTACAAGATTTCTGGATCAATCAAAGCTGTTGAGGGGGTTCCTGTTTATCTCTCCGGAAAGAAAATAAAATCAACTTCCACAGATGATAAAGGTAAATACAAGTTTACTAGACTAAAAGCTGGGGATTACACCGTAACCCCCCAGCAGGAGGGTTATTTTTTTAACCCCCAAAGAAAAGCAGTCCGCATATTAGATGAGGATGTAAGTGGTGTGAATTTTGAAAGATACTATTTTATCTCAGGAATAGTGCAAGGTGGTAGTGAGGGGGTAAAAATCCAACTGAATGGCACTGCTTCAATGAGTACAATTACTGATGAATTCGGTACTTTTGTCTTCTCAAATCTTAAAACTGGTCAGTACACCATTACTCCTTCTAAGGATGGTCATATATATAAGCCTGCAAACAAAAACATTGTTATAGAGAAGAAAAATGTATCAGATTTAATATTTGTTGAGCAATATCATGATATTGATGTCTTTTGGTCAGATAGCACCCTGGAAAGAATTTATTCAATGGATAGGGATGGTAATAATAATAATGAACTTGTTAAAGACATAGTCTATCCACTGGATTTACAGATTGAGGGAGAAGAGTTGTGTTGGACAGGAAATTGGATTTGGAGTAATCATACTTCTGTAATCGTATGCTCAGATTTCACTGGCAGTAATCAACGTAACGTCACTTCTGATAAAGAAGGCCGCATATTTGGATTCGCGATAGCACCCGATAAAAGAGAGTTCTATTTTACAAGGAGATTGTATCAAGACGATGTTGGTCAGATTTTGAGACTCGACTCAAATGGTCAGATAAGGGTTATTAAAAGCGGATTAATGTCTCCTAGAGGAATTGAAATTGATCCTATCAGAGAAAAGATTTATTGGGCAGATCAGGTTGACGGCATTTTTTCTTCTAATCTGGATGGAACAGAAACGGAAAAATTAACCAACCAACAGGCTTATATGCTTGCTCTCGATCCTCAAGAAAGAGCACTGTATTTTACATCTTTCAATTCGCAAACAGATTCTTCTCGTTCAATTATAAGAAATTCGGAAAGTAGTTTTAGTAGTTCAATAATGAAACTATCTATTGTTGATAAGCAGCTAGAAACGCTTGTTGAGAACGAAATCAGCCCAAAAGGTATCAAATTAGATTTGGGTGAAAAGAAAATTTATTGGGCAGCCAGTGGGACAGAGATAAAAGGTGTGATCAAACGATCAAATCTAAATGGAGAAAATGTTGAAGTAGTGAGTGATTATGGTAGAGGTCCTCATGGTATCGCATTGTATTATGGGTGTTGTAAACCATACACTATATCGGGTGTTGTTGATGGAATTTCAAATGTAGACATTCATTTATCTGGACCATCAGTTGGAAAGGTTGCCACAGATATATTAGGAGAGTTCATATTCACAGGACTAAAAAACGGGAATTACACACTTTCCCCTAAAAGTGAGTTTTATGATTTTGATCCAAAATCCATCAATATGAGGATTGAAGACAGTAATATATCAGGAATAAAATTCAATCCTATTGCAGTGGAAGGGTTATCAGAACAAGAAGATAATTATCTTGCCACTCTTCCCGATGTGTATCTTTCCCCAGATGAGATAATAATGCCAAATGGGTCAAGACTATCAGATCCACCCGTTGATAAGGAGCTTTTTCTTGAGTCTTCAGCAGGTGACAAATTGGATTTTATACAAAAAATCATGCTTAGAAAAGCCAAGCACTTTGCTTGTGCTCGCAGGAGTGATCCTGCCCCCTGTACAGACTGGGATAGAGAGGCTAACATCTTTTTTCCAGATTGGATGCCCGCCCAAAAAGGTTTGACTTATGTCTTTGGAGGCAAAAATCCATACGTTAGGTCAAAACCAATAGATTCTTGTAACTACCAATTAACTGCAGGCATAGATTGTTCAGGTCTTATTACTAATATAGCTGAATTTGCAGGTATTGAAGCAAAAGGGAATGTGGTCACTCTAAGTAGTCCGGATAATTGGAAGATTCCATCAGGATGGGGAGTTAAAGCGGCATTGGTAAAAAATGTTCCAACTGTACCATCCGATATACTGCTTTGGCCTAAACATATTGGTATCGCAGAAATTGCAGCTGGAAGTAACCGTTTCATCTCTTCAACTGGCGGGCCAAATAGATGTTTTGTTAATATTCTACCACCTAGAGGACCTCGATCATTACCCATCAGTGCATTTAAGGGTACTCCTAAAGTCTTAAGATTTGTCGAAACACATTTTTATGATGGGAAATATACATCATGCAGCAAACAGTTAGGAGATTATACTCACAAAGAAAATGCAAAAATTGTGAATTCTAAAATTGAGTTGACTCACAAATTGTTTAAAGGTGGCACCCAAGTGGGGAGCTTTTATTGGAAGGGTACGCTTGAGCCTGACCCAGAGAACTTTTACACTGCAAAGGTTACAGGAGAAGGGATTATCGACAACGTTGGGCAAAGACCTTTTACCCTGAAGACCGGTAGAATAGAGGTGAGACCCAATGGATCAATTAGATTGGGATGGACTGCTATCGACCCAAAATTTGGGCCTATTGGTGGTGTTTCATACCGAAAGAATGAAGGCGAGACATTAGCTGTTGTCGACCAAATTGAGCATGAAGAAATCTGGGTAATTAATGAAGGTAGAAATTATAAAATTGGTGTCAATGGGTGTAACTTTCAATTGGAAGGATCGAATTGGATCTCTGAATTAAGTATTGAAGAGGGTAATAGTTCTTGGGATAAATTTATCTACTTCAAAATTAATAAAAACATGATGCCAAAAGAAGGTGATGGTGAAGTATACTTAAAAGATCCAAACAATTCGATTTTAGGGACAATAGTTCTTCATATTAATCAAAAATTCAAAATAGTGTGGAAAGATAAGTGGAATTGGGAATTGTGTGATGGTCAAGTAGGTAGGTGCGATCAATATAGCACAGGTGATTGTGGTACAGATTCATATGAATTCAATGATAATGAGGAAATGCTGAAAGCTAAGACTGGATTATGTGATGAATATACACATATACCTGACGACTGCTCTCCTCTCCCTGGACAACCTGATTGTAAAAGGAATGTAAATAATGCAAAAATAACTAGAGATCATAAGAGATCCTGTGATTGCAGTGGCTATACTCAAGATAGCTCGCCTGTGCCTGTCAAAATGGGAGAATCATTTATGGAATGGTCTTGGCAACCAATATCAAGTCCTTAGGGTAGGCAACCGACAAATATAGATAATAAAAATGACTACTGTCTAACCAGATACAGCTAGCTAATGTTGCTATTTTTGCAACTAATTAGCTGGAGTGGCGCCTGGATCATATCGAAAGATGACTTCATTTCAGGATTCTTTAGGAGACTATGATCCTGCTATATAAGAGTGGACACATGGTTAAGCCAATATTAAGAGAATTGGTAGGAGGAAACCATGAGTGTTCAACGAAGAAAATACGATTCCGATTTTAAGAGAAATGCTGTTCGATTGACAGAAGATCCTGGTCGCACAGTAAAAGAAGTAGCAGCCAACCTCGGCATATCCAAAGACCTTCTTTATAATTGGCGCCGTGAATTGCGGTTAAAAGACGGACTCGCCTTTCCCGGCCATGGTAAAGAGGCTTTAATGGAGCAGGAAAAGAGAATCAAGGACCTTGAGAAAAAGCTTAAAGATGCTGAGATGGAGCGAGATATCTTAAAAAAAGCCGTGGCCATCTTCAGCAGGGTACCGAAATGACATATCTCTTCATCAAAGAGAACCGCTCATCATTTCCGGTAAAGAAGATGTGCCAGGTGTTACAAGTTTCTCAGAGCGGTTATTATCGTTGGTTGAAATCGCCACATTCTCCAAGGAAAGAAGAAAATTTAAGGATCAAAGAGCGAATAAAAGCAATCTTCGCTTCTCACAATGAGATGGTTGGCAGCTCTATTATTACTGCAGACCTTCGTGATGATCGGGAATTTTCCAAAGTGAGTCGGCCTCGTGTCGCACGTATGATGAAGGAAATGGATCTGAAATGCAAAACTACCAGAAAGTTTGTTGTTACAACTGATTCAAAACACAACAAACCAGTTGTACCGAACATTTTGAATCGTAATTTTGCTGTACATACTCCCAATGTTGCGTGGGTAAGTGACATCACCTACCTGAGGGTGGGAAAAAAATGGTATTACCTCACAGTTTTTATAGATCTCTTTTCCAGGGTTGTTGTTGGCTGGGATCTGAGTGACTCCCTGGAGCAAAGCTCAGCTATTCGTGCATTGAATAAAGCGATCATGCGACGAAGGCCAGAGAAAGGTTTGTTGGTTCATAGCGACAGAGGAGTACAATATGCCAGTAACGGTTTTCGATCTGTTCTGAAGAAGCACGAATTTGTGCAGAGCATGAGTCGCAAGGGAAATTGCTGGGACAATGCAGTGGCAGAATCTTTCTTCCATTCATTGAAAACGCAACTGACTCATCATGTTCGACTCCAGGACGCCCTGGAGGCAGAGCGAACTCTGTTCAACTATATCGAAGTTTATTTTAACCGCCGACGGAAGCATTCAACCAACGGGTATAAGGCTCCTGCTCTTTTTGAAGAAGAGTGGTGGTCTGAGAGGAAAGCGGCTTAACTGGGGCTCCACATTATTGTGGCAAGATCACATCCTGATTCAGGCTATATCGATCACAGGGAATTAGCACAAGATGAAGGGAGGGTACTAAATGAAAGACAGCTTGATCTCGTTGATAATGACAATGATGCTGCATACTCAAAAGCCACCCATGGATTAGCTACAGCGAGTGTAATCCTCGGCAATGAAACTGGACTTATAAAAGGAATAGCACCAAAAGCATCGTTAATTCCAATTCGAATTGCAAAAGTAAAGAAATTGGTGCCAGCGCCAGTATTGCTTGGTAGAGGGATGCGCTGCTTGAGGAAAGCTATTGAGCATGCTGAAAATGAAAGTGCAAACATTGTGTCCATCAGTCTTGGTGGAACTAAAAGTATTTCTCAGAGTAAGGCGTTAGAGAAGGCAATCAACAGAGCAGAAAAAGCAGGGAGTATTATTTTAGCAGCTGCAGGTAACAGAGTTCGTTTTGTAGTTTATCCTGCAAAATACAAGAATGTCATTGCGGTTGCTGCCAGCAATTACTCAAATTCGGAATGGAGTGGCAGCTGTCGCGGTAAAGAAGTTGACATAACAGCCCCAGGAGAGAACGTTTGGAAAGCAGATATCAATACACCTAATAAGGTGAAGCGATCAAGTGGGACAAGTTATGCGGTGGCTAATATCGCAGGTGTTGCAGCATTGTGGCTTGCTCATTGGGGGAAACAAAATCTAGTAGAAATTTTTGGAGGTAAAGCGAATTTGTCTGATGGGTTTGTCAGGATGTTGAAACATTCCGCGAATACTCATCACAAATTACCTAACGATGGATTCGGTGCAGGCATTGTACACGCAAAAAGTTTACTTGATCTTGATCCAAAAGATTTCAGTTGAACGAAGTTACAGTGCTGAAAATATTGTGGCTGATATTTTCAAATATGTGGGATAAATCCTACGCAATAAACACAGAAATGTATATTTGAAATGAAAGTTTCTGTCAAAATATCTGAGTTTTCATTTGTGACGTATAAGTAGATTTACATGACTTGTATGATCTGCTGCAAATACCCGCGCAAAAGGCTTACACGCTAATCGTTGCTTTCTCTTTAGTGCGTGATAAGTTGTCTGTTTTTTTCAAAAAACTATACTGGACTCGATCTCGTTAAAAAAATTAATCTGTAAACAATGGTGAGGAAATGACTTTTTAGCAGAGCTTAATCATAGACAATCTCAACCGAAAAGAGTTGTTAATTATAGATAGATAAGTTGGCAATGGAGGTAAGTCTGGAATGCTTCTGTTCTCGCTTTAAGGAGGAAAAATAATGGTCACTATATGTTTGAATTTCTTGAAGTTAAATTAGGAAATAATAAAGAATTAAAGAGTAAGTTTGTTGGTCAGATAGAGGGTTATTGGGAAATATAAAGTCTAATTTTACAGCTTTTAAAGATTGTTATGAGAAGAACTACTTTCAGAAAAAAGTTGAATTTATTTCCTGTCGGAGAGTAGTAAAGACTCATCCTTAATAATAAAACACCATATTGAGGAATCGCTCAGTATGATACTTTATTATTCAAATTTACTGCATCAAACGTGGCGAGCGACCGTTCAGTATGAAACTTTATTTCTAAAAGTGGATTTTGACGCTACCTGAAATCAGTTGGTTAGGTCAGTTTGAGTATGATACTTTATTACTTGTCTACAAATATTGTCGGATGACAATAAAGCATCATACTGAGTAAAGACTCATACTGAGCGGTTGCTCGGAGTGGGGCATTTTTACACACTAACTGAGAGCGTTTTATCAATCATCCCGCTTCTCCCCAGCAAATAGAAGGGAGACTGGAATATTGAATTCAACGGAGGTTGGGAGTTGGTACGCTGGCGGGACAAATAATAAAACGCTTTTAGTTGGGGCCTTGATATTGTCTCCCATGTGGAATCGTAATCCGCCCCAACCAAAACGCTCAACCTGATAAAACAGGTTAGCGAGCCTAAAAAAAATGATGAATATATTTGCTCCGATAGAGAAACTGATAAACGAACACGGCTCATCCACCATCCTTCGGGAGAGGATCGCTCTCGCTCAGGATCAATATACTGCTCTTGAAAAAAAGGTGAATTCGCTTGAACTTCAGATAGAGGATCTCAAATCCAAACTTGAAAACAAGGAAAACGAGATAGCAGAACTGACAGATAGTGGCCAGTGCACAGAGCGCATAGATAGAAAGCCTCCTGGGAGCGAGAGTTTTGATGAGAAAACCGAAAGCATTCTGTTGTTTCTTGCCGACAATAAAGATAGCCATATTAACACCATTTGCGATTCATTAAAGCAAACCAAAACCTCTGTAAATCATCGTTTAAGGGTCTTAGAAAACAAAAAACTCGCCCATTATTACTTTAGACATGAGACATGGAATGTTTCATCTGAAGGCCATGACTATTTATTTAAGCACAACCTTGTAATGTAAACTTCATTCCAACCATAAGTTTCAATGGCCGCAAACAACGCGTAAATGAACTTGGGCGTTACATTCTCAAATCAACATCAGAGTATATATGATTAAAGATGCGAAATTTTCGGATTGTAGAAAGTACAGATATGCTCTTTGGAGAATTTGGGATTCTGAAAAACCCTATGCAATGTTTATCTGTCTAAATCCTTCAACTGCCGATGAGACTGAAGATGATCCAACAATAAGAAGATGTATTAATTACGCCAAGCATTGGGGATATGGTGGACTTTGTATGGTAAATCTGTTTAGTTTTAGAGCAACCAAACCAACAGATATGAAAAATACTGATGATCCAATCGGTCCAGAAAATGATGCCTTCCTAATAAAGTTCGCAAAAAAGGCAGGAGTTATTGTTGGAGCATGGGGAAACCATGGTTCTTTTATGAACAGGTCAAGCGAAATCAAAAAACTAATCTCCAACATAAAATGCTTGAAGCAAAATGTTAGTGGTGAGCCTGTTCATCCTCTGTATCAGAAAAAGACAGCAACACCAATTGAAATGAGCATGTAACAAGAAAACCTAACTGTCGCTCAAAAACAAACAGAACATAAAAAATGTAACCACTAAATCAACTCAGACCACGGGCCTAGCTCCGAAACAGAATTCATAGGTATTTAAAATTTTTAATCGCCACAGTTCCAATACTCTTTTCCCGTGGCAGGTTATTTAAACGCTTCACACAGACTACGCTTCGCTAAGCTGGTGAGCGAGATCGTTGGGCGACAAATTGGTCAGGTGGTAGCTCGATATCCGTGTAAAAAATCTATGAAAAATATTGTAGGGAGTTAATCAGTGCGAATTAAACACAGATACTGCTGTTCCCTAATAAAACTTTTTACAATAGTCCTAATCACTGTTGTCTCTGCTAGCTGTGCTAAGTTCACTAAGTATGAGTATGAATCACACGTTTTCACCCTCGATAAAGATAATGAATTAGTCATCTCTACGTTTCCATCGTGTTTCCCAAAGACTAAGAGTCACATACCTTTCCTATATAAGAATTTACACGCTCCCCAATCGGTATATTTTCAATTTTTTATACGAACTACAGGCACCACAGCGGGCCGTAATCCGAATATTGAATCACTTCTTGTTCGAAACTTTTCCTATGAATTTCCAGGGCAAAAACCTGTGATATTGATCGAAGACTATTCAGGTGGGTTCTGGCAACAGGGCCAAACCGCATATAATTCGGAAAAGTTGGAACCAGTGCCGTGTGTTGATGGTTGGTATGTTCGAGTAAAATTTGATCTGATATTAAATGGTACAACCTTCAAAGGCGAGCAGGTTTTGTATGCGCAGGAAGTGTCGAAAGTGTACCCTCTTATTTCAGATGTCCTAAGATAGATTTTTTACGTATTACTATAGCCCCAAGTGGGGCACTTCAGCGGTTTAGTGATTACGCCCAACAAGGCGCTACAGTCTGACAAAGTGACCGGCGCGCGGCCACTTTGCCGCTGAGCTCGCCGTTAAATGAGACCGCTCCGCGCCCTCATTTAACGGGGCTTGCAATCAGCTGTCATTTAGCAGTCAACCCTGAGCATTACTCCTGAAAAGTTTGTATAAATTTTCTGTCGATATAGTTTTTAACTTCAAAAGCGAGTCTACCCGAAAAGGTAAAAGACCACTTCGATAACACACCCTGTTTATCTCCAAGATTATAGATTAAGAGGTAATCTCCACCGGGGCTAAATTTCTGTAAAGGCTGTTGAGCTAGTGCCGCCATGAGGTTGTTGTAAAGGACATGGTTTTGACGAACAGCGTAAACCCCGACTTTGTCTAAAGGTTGTTTCTCGAAGTAGATACAGTCACCGCCTCCAAAAATATTTGCATGGCTTGTGGACTGTAAAAATTCATTAACATTTAGCCCTCCGTCAGGCCCAACTGCTAATCCAGATCTGGAAAATATTTTTGACGGCCTGACACCTAAAGCTGGGAAGATGATGTCAGCCCTATGATTCGTGTTATTTTCCAGGGTGATTTGACCATCAACAACACTTTTGACGTAACCACTCTCAATTATTTCAATCCCTTTATTTTGTAGTATTTTGCGAGTTAACTTTTGCACTCTGGATGGCCTTCCTGACATAAATTTCCGGCCTCCAAAAAGTTGAATCTGAGGATGATAAAGCGACTCCTGTTTACAGAGTTGATGAATGTTTCCGGCTATCTCTATTGCTGCCGGGCCACTCCCAAGAACAGCTATGGAAACACCACTATTATGGGTAAGTTCTAAAATGGTTTCCTTGGCACGCTGCAGTTCCTCAATTGGCTTGGAAGTAAAGATACTGCTGCTTGTTCCCTGAACAACATCTTTTGGAACATAAGATCCCGCATTACATGAAAGCATATCATAGTACAACTCTTGCCTGGAGTTTTGAAGATATACAATCTGCTGCTCGGGGTCTATCCGATAAACTGTATCCTGTAGGAAGGTACCTCCTTTACTTTCGACAAGTTTTTGGGTTGCAAACCGAATGTCATCAGGGTGGTAGGTATTTCCAAGCATTCCTGGACCCATACCGCTATAATAGTGATATGGTGAAGGTTGAATTACCGTTACCTGATAACCTTTTTCGGTAAAGTTATCGATATTTTGGAGGGTGATCATGTGCGCATGACCTCCACCTATAAGAAGAAGATGTGGTTTCATGCCGATTCCGTTAGCTGATCTATATGTTGTCCAAGTTTTGTAATGTGGTTACGCTCTTCATCGGCAATCTTTAAAAGTGTCTTTTTTGTAGCTTCTAATCCACTGTTGTCAGCTGCACGCATATATAAATCAAGCGCCTGAACCTCAATAGCCATAGCGAGAGACAGTATTTCAACCTCACTTTCTTGATCAATATTGTATCGATTCAAATATTCTTGAGTAGTAAGGCCGCCCTCCATTGCAGGTTGCACTATCTTTTGGTTAAAATCCTCTAGAGTGGTCGATTCTCCGGTAATAGTCATGTAGATTTCTATGAGTTGCTTTTGGTGAAGTATTTCAATTTCAGCAAGCTGGGCAAAAAGTGTTTTTGCTTTTTCTGTTGTAACTTTAGACTGCATAGTAACGTAAAAATCTCTGAGTCCTACCTCCAGGCCAAAACCAGTGATAACTGCTTGTTCAGGAGTCGCCTCTGAAACAAAAAGAAACATTCCTGAATCTTCAGGACCAACAGCAACTTCTTTTTCCCAGGCCTTAATTCCTCCAGTGAGATTATAGACTTTCTCAAACCCTTTTCCAGCAAGCAGCTGCGCAGCAACCCGGCTGCGCCCACCAGTGGCGCAGTAGATAACAAGAGGTTTGGCCTTATTCAGTTCGTCTATCCTCTCTCCAAGATCTCCAACAGGTAATAATTTTGCCCCAGGGAGATGGCCATTTTGATATTCGTTTGGTTGGCGTACATCAAGGAAAACGACATCACCTTTCGGGTATTGCTCAAGGAGTTTGTGAGCTTCGACCCAATTAATTGAAGAGACAGGTGTGAAAAACTGTAACCATTTCATGGGTTTCTTCCTTGAATATTAAAAAGTGTAGAGAACAGGACAGGGCCTGACTGATTAGTTGATCATTATACCACGATATTTTAAAATATCTTCAATGATTAATATTCTCTCTGAATGTAAGACTCAGTTGATTTCCTAAAGGGTAGGTGAAATTGGTATGAATCCAGATTATGAGTATTACTGCAGTTAGTTACAGCAGAACCTTGCACAATATCCTTGATAGTTCAGGGTGTTGAATTCCGTAACTGTATAGAAATAGTGCAGTCGGTTCGTGTTAATACTATTTATCTGCTAAAGACTGCAACGGGGCAATGGTATACATCCTGCAAATATGTTTTTGATACATTTATGGCAGTATCAATGTTACCTCTTGATAAAAAAATCAGGACCCTGTTAGACTGAGAGGACAATTACTTATCTTCTCTATAAAAAATATACCTGAAAATGACTTTTTCCACGTATCATCCACCTGGAATCGACAGTGTTGCCGGAAAAATCATCTATATCCTGATTTTTGCAGCCTTTGCTCATCTGGCAATTCTTGCAATCCGACATCTCTCCACCAAAATTGTCAATTATAAAACGGGCCGAGTTTCTCCTAAAGCCAGATCAATTGCAAGTCTTGCGAACAGTTTCATTGTCTTTAGCATCTATTTCTGGGTGATAGGATTTATTCTTCAAACTCTCGGTGTCTCACTCACGGCCTATCTTGCAAGTGCCTCTGTCATCGGCCTGGCGGTTGGTTTCGGTTCTCAGGGCCTCGTACAGGATGTGGTTACCGGACTGACTCTGGTATTTTCAAATCTTATAGATATTGGTGATATGGTCGAGATAGGTGGACAAACTGGTATAATCAGGTCAATAGGCATGCGCTTTACCCTTCTTGAAAACAGCATGAAAGCCCAAGTCTATATTCCCAACAGAAGCATTACTAACGTTATCAATTATCCAAGAGGATATGTCAGGTGTCTGATTGACGTACCTATCTCTGGTAACAATCATTATCCTGAGTTAAGACCTCTGCTTGAAACATCTATGATCTCGTTTACCGATCGTTTTCCGGGGTTGTTTATCTATCCTCCGAGTATCGAAGAAGAGACAGGCTTCAGTGATATTCTGCTACGCATAAAATTTAGAATCTGGCCAGGTCGTGGTGCTCCCCTGGAAACCACCTTTAAGAGTGAACTGCTGCAACAACTTCGCAATGCAGGTCTGGAATATTTCGACTGGCAGATTAGTGTCCATTATGAGGTTGAGAAAAATAAAACAACTGCCGGAGAATAAATCCGGCAGTTGTGGAGCAAAAATCAAAAGGTATGTTTTGTACAGTGAGTTTTGTTTGCAGGCAATCTATTGAATTGTTTGGTAAAAATGCACTATAGCCAGCCTTTCTTTCTGAAAAAGCGCAACATCACAAAGACAACCAACAGCATAACCCCCCAAAATATAAAATAACTGTATTTAAAGTGCAGTTCAGGCAAATATTCAAAGTTTGTCCCGTAAATTCCTGCAATAAAAGTGAGTGGGATAAAGATGGCGGCGAAAATAGTGAGCACTTTCATTATTTCATTAAGCTTGTTACTCACCGTTGTGTTGTAAATATTGAGATGGTCGGAGAGCATTTCTCTATATGAATCAAGTGATTCAGTCGCCTGGGTGGCGATATCCTGAAGATCTTTGAGGAATGGAGTTGTCTGGGGCCTTAAAAATTCAGAGTCATTTTTGGCCAACTGTATTGTTAACTCACGGGCCGGACGTATGGCTTTTCGAAGATAATTCACCTCCCGTTTATAA
The DNA here is from genome assembly GCF_054397165.1 of Desulforhopalus glucosivorans. Taxonomy (NCBI): domain Bacteria; kingdom Pseudomonadati; phylum Thermodesulfobacteriota; class Desulfobulbia; order Desulfobulbales; family Desulfocapsaceae; genus Desulforhopalus; species Desulforhopalus glucosivorans. The sequence goes on along the minus strand of NZ_AP044854.1, from coordinate 2,292,051 downwards.
TTGGTGATCTGGCTGAGTAGTTCCTGACTGGGGTCATCTAAAATGAGATCTTCAATATCCTCAATTTTACTACCCATATTTTCAATAGCAATCATATAGTTATCTATGATTGTATCAAGAAGGGCATAGGCTAGGTAATCTGGCCCGTTGGCCCTGATTCGCCCTTTACCTTTAGTTATACGTAACCTTACCGGCGCGAAGATATCGATAGGCTTTTCCTGGAAAGATATAAGAAAATTTTCTCCCAAGATAATGGAAAGCTGATCTGAATTTACGATTTCTGCTTCCTGATCAAATCGCAACATTTTCAAGACCAGATAAATGTAATTTTCATCTTCTTCCATTTTCGGGCGTTGTCCTGTGTTGACGATATCCCCAAGAATGAGTGGATGTATACCAAAAATCTTACCTATTTCTGTAATCATCTCCACATCATGAAGCCCATATACACAGATCCAGGTGACGGTATCCGTATCAAGAAACCGTTTTACATCCTCTGGATTTTGGACATCGAGTTCTTCGAGTGAATTTTGATCGTAATCAAATATGCGGATGATCGATTTGTCAATTTTCTGGTTACCGACAAAAACAGGAGACCAGGGAGACAATCCAGCAGTTTGTTCACTGCTTTTCAAAAAACGCGCCATATATTCTCCATTGTTATTTGAGATAAAGTATTAAACATAACCAAAAATATTCGGTTCTTCATCCAATGATGAAGTCTGCATTTCTTATAATTCTACTGAACGTATCTTTTCAGCTGCTATTTCTGGGCTAACCGTATTAATTGCCAGACCTGATCCAAGTTCAAACCCATTGGGAACTGAAGTTCTTGGGCAAATCTCCAGGTGCCAATGAAAACTGGCTTGGCACTCCTGGTGTTGCAGATGAGCGGGGGCTGAATGGAGAAAATAGTTATACTGCACATCGCCAAGTATCGTTCGTAACCGCAACATTACCCGGCGTAAGACACGCGCCAGGTCAAAGCATTCAAGATCTGTTATTGTTCGGTAATCGTGGCTATGGCAGAGTGGCAGAATATGAAGTTCCCATGGATATCTGCTGGCAAAAGGTTTAATGGCCACAAAACTATCTCCTTTCTCAACAATATATCTACTAACCTCTATCCTGCGATTGAGTGGACCAGATAGTCGATCATAAACAGTGGTCTCATAGGTTAATGACTCATCCATCAGAGAACAAAAGATACACGATTTATGTTCCCGAAAATATCTCAGACTGCTGGTAATTTCCATTTCAACGTTAAAGGGAATCACCGGCATAGCAACTATCTGACTATGGGTGTGGGCAATGCTGCCTCCTGAGGCTGGGCCAAAATTTTTAAAAACCAACACATATTTATGGCTTTCATCTGAGTCATAGAGTCTTTTCATTCTGTCCCGATAGATGCCAAAAAGTGAGGCAATATGAGATAACTCCATTGAACAAACTTCTATACCGTGATTGGAATGATCTATAACGACCTCGTGTTGACCGTAGCCGTCAATGACATGATGGATACCCAGGTTAATGTCAGGCAGGCTATGTTCATCACCAAAGACAGGATAGAGGTTCCGGACTATCCTTATCTGCCAATGTTCTTCATCAGGAAGATTCAAGATAGCTGCAGGAGTAAGATGCTCATTGCCGCGACAAAACTGACATTCTGGTACAATCTCACGACGATCCATAAAAGAAGTTGTGAGTTTTTCAAGCGGTCTGTTGCCTCTTGCTGTTGCAATCAAAACCGACTCTGCTGGAATAATCGGATTGATACGAATTTCGCGTAATATTTCAGATGACATGATGTCCTCCTTTTACCTCTTTTAAAATCGACCTTCCGCTAAAAAAGAGTTCCTTCAGGTAGATAACTTGGGACTTTCTCTTAGTATATTATTTTCTTGGTGTATATTTTCGGTAAGGCTATCAATCGGAATCGTTGTGCACTCTATGAAAATTTTAGAAGTACAATCGTTGCATATAGATCTATCAAGGCGCGTAAATATTTCAGAAATAGCCTCCGCTTTCGAGAGGAAAATATTATCGGTACCAATATCGAGAAGATATTCTAAAAATTTAAAATGACTACAAATCCCTTCTTTCATGTCGTAGAAATAGAGATGTCCACCTGCCGCTTCTCTCTCTTTTACAAGCTGAAGTAGTAGTTCGGCACCTGCCATATCAATAAAGTTAATTCCGCTTCCAATGAGCAGAAGGTTTCTTTGTTCATGTTTTGCATGCATGAGCTGCTGCAGATTGGCTCTGACATGGTTGACTGCCCCAAAATAGAGTGAGCCGTCGATTCGGACGATTTTGAGTTGCGGGCATTCAGGCAGCATTGGGTCGGTGACAAAGGCCCTCGATTTCTGGCGGGAATCGGGTACCCGTACCAAGGTTTTAGGGTGGGATGTCCTGTTGAGGTAAATTGCCAGTGACAGCATAATACCAAGCATGATGGCAAACTGGAGTTCTAGAAACAGTGTCGCCAGGAAGGTTGAGCCCAGGATCACAGTCTCGGTTTTACTGGTCTTGACTATTTTCATGATGTGATGGGGATCAATCAATTTCCAGGCAACGAGAAACAAAATTGCAGCCATCGCGGAGTTTGGCAGATATGTCGCCAACGGAGCTATAAAGAGAACAGCTACGATCAGCAGAATACCAGCAAATATCGCAGCAAGAGGAGTTTTAGCACCTGACTCATAGTTCATACCGCTCCTGTTAAAAGAACCGGTGGCCACATATCCACTGAAAAAAGGACCAATGATATTAGAGAGCCCCTGGCCAATGAATTCTTGGTTACCATCAAGATTCTGGTCGGTTTTGTCTGCAAGAGATCTTGCTATTGATACAGCTTCAGTCAAGGCAAAGAGTGTCATTGCCAGAGCTGTGGGAGCCAGGAGCTTGATATTGCTCATCGTCAGATGAGGCATTGAAAGCGGAGGCAGTGTTGCCGGTAGGGAGCCGACTGTGGCAATAACTGCAGTTTCTCTACCCACAAAAGAAATGATGAACGCCGCGACAGCACTACCTACCAACATCGAGACAATCATATATGGCCAATTCGGGCGGTATTTTTTTACCAGTATTCCAGTAATAATTGTGAAAATGCCAACAGCAGTGGTGTATGGATTAATTTCTTTTATATGTATTGTGAAGTTATAGATCGAGTCTTGAAAATGAACAGCCCTTGGATAGATCAGTCCAAAAAAATGCTTTAACTGGCTGGCAATAATCAAAAAAGCAGCGCCAGCAGTAAATCCGACAATAACTGAATGTGATATAAAATTAACCAGAGAACCAAAACGAACCAGGCCCATACTCAGTTGAATCAATCCAACCATCAGGGTCAGGGTGAGGGCAAGCTGGACGTATTCCGGGCTCCCTGGAGTTGCATGCAGGCTTAAGGAAGAAAACAATACAATAGAAGCGGCAGTCGTTGGTCCTGAAACCAATAACCACGAAGAGCCAAACAGTGCAGCAATAATTGCAGGAATCATTCCCGTATAGAGACCGTATTCAGGAGGCATTCCAGCAATAGTAGCAAAAGCAACCCCCTGGGGGAGAGCTACAACAGCCCCCGTAAGTCCGGCAACCACGTCAGCTTGGACTGTTTTCCTGGTAACATGAGGCCACCAGAGTAAAAATGGCAATAATCGATATGTCCACTCGGTAGTTTTCCCAGATGGGCTGCTCACTGTTTTTCGTTCCATGTCTATCCCCTTTTAAAAAGGATTTTCATCTGAATTATATATTTTATTGTTATGAAGCACCGGACTATAAAAACTATTAAATTGAGTTAGCCAAATGAACAGTCGTCTGTTCTGGCGTTGACTCTCGGAATATTATTGAGTTTTCAATGACTGCGTTGTCTTCCACAAAGATATTGTGAAATAAAACAGAGTGGCGGACAAGGCCTCTTTTTATGACCACACTACATGTCAGTATTGAATCAATAATTGCCCCTTTCGATCCTGATCAGACGTCTCGCTAATACCTATCTTGTCTAACCCTGCCTCCTGCATCCCCCAAAGTATATCCGAAAATATCTCTTGGTTCGTGATCACGCAGATCAAAAGGCATAAGGGTTAATGCGGCATCAAACGAATAGCTGATGAGCTGTGACTTATTCGCTATATCAACGAGAACTGGCTCAGCATCTATGCGCGCCTCGGCAATGAGATTCACGAGATCTGCAAGGTTTTCCTCTGACTGTTTCGAATAGTTCACTGCAAGAACCCTGATTTTTGCGTCATGCCATTTCTCGTCACGTGTGGTGAGATAAGCAAGCAACAGCATCAGCCTGCTGGAGGCATTACCGCGCCACCAAACGTTGATACGCCTGTCTTCATTATGTTGATTATCCATTGCATCCCAGGATTCCTGGGAAGTGGAAAGAATAATAATATGACAACCAATTCTATGGCCATGCTGCAAGTATTGTCCATAGCGAAGTAGCCGATTTCTGTTGTCACTGTCAGGCTCATCGATCCAGTTCACGAGGATAGTGTTGGCTTGAAATAACCTTTGTGAAGACATCACTTCGATATTGTTTAACTCCCTGAGTGAATCCGGTAACAGCTGGAAAAAACACAGCAAAAATTATCCAGAACGATGCCGCACCTTCTGGGCACCACCATATTCAAACCCAAGGGTCCTTGATATCAGGTAATAATCGCCGCCGCCCTTAACTTTAAGATTAGTGGCAATGGCGGCAAGTGAGAAGGTTGTTAGAACAGAAATCACATTGGCCAGTGCGATTATGATGAGGGCATGCATTAAATCGGTGCTACCGACAACATAGCCGAGACGTAAAAAAAAGAATAATGCCGAGAATGGTCAGGATACTCGGAGTAAATACTCCGGAAAAAGTTCCAAGTGTCCCTCGATTTTCAGGTGATTTTATCCGATTTTGCATAGGGGCGAGCTTCACGCAGAGCAAGCATTGTGCTCCCGTGCCATTTGTAATTTTTTGCTACTCAATACACTTCGCCTAAGAATCCAGTCTAAAGTTTATCCTTTCTAGAGAGAACCTTCTAGTAAAGCTATAATACGTTATTGTGCATGCAGCCGTAATTTTTATGTCAGGTACCAAAATTTTATAAAGTACTTCAATTTGAGTTTGGCTATTCTTCATGTTTCCTTAATCTGTGACTCGACAATATGGACAAAGTGGTGCTTTAAGGACCGGCGTGCAAGCTGCACTGTTCGTCCTTATTGTTACCTTGAATGGAGATGGACAGAATGACCCAGAGGATATTGAAGCATACCTTTTCTGTTTTACAGAAGGTGGTATAGCTCACAGGAATCTTCTCGCAAATGGTCACCGAATAAACAGGAATGATACTGGTTGGGGACGTTTGGCTTCGCGTATTGCTAACTGGGGCGAGAGTCATGCACAATGACGAAATTCTCGACTGTGGATGTGGCATAATGGGGATTAATCAAGGAGTTTCATATGACATCAAGTTTCCCAAATCAAGATAGAAGAGAACTTCAGGTTGCAAAAAAACTTTTAGAAAATCCTGGTATTGCCTCTAAAATAACGAGTTTTATAGGGACTCCAATTGAAAAAGGTTTGGGGTTATTACCAGATAATTGGAATAAGAGCATAGGCGACGTAACCCAGACTGCTCTGCTTAAGGCTTCAGAAGCCGCAATATTCACAATGAAAGATATTCCTGGTGAAGCGTCGTCTAACATTTGGCACAAATTAGGTGCGGCTGTTAGCGGTGGTGTTGGTGGATTTTTCGGGATTTCTGCAATAGCCATAGAACTGCCAATATCAACGTCAATAATGCTGCGTTCAATAGCTGATGTTGCAAGGAGCGAAGGTGAATCCATCTCAACTATTGAGACTAAGCTGGCATGCCTTGAGGTTTTCGCCCTTGGCGGAAACAGTCAGTTGGATGACGGAGCCGAAAGTGGCTATTACGCGGTTCGTGCAACACTTTCAAAATCACTCGCTGATGCTTCAGAGTTTCTTGTAAGTAAAACCTTAACCGACGAAGGTGCGCCGGTATTAATCAGGTTAATATCTCTGATTGCGAAACGCTTTAGTATTCAAGTCACAGAAAAGGCAGCCGCTCAATCTATACCTGCAATTGGTGCTGCTGGAGGAGCGATAATTAACACTATATTTATGGATCATTTTCAAGATATGGCAAGGGGACACTTCATAATGCGAAAGCTTGAAAAAAAGCATGGCAAAGAGGTCGTCAAACGATTGTATACTGAATTGTAGATGTAGCTATTACGGTTAATACGCCGTGTTTTGCAGGATTCCTCCCTGAGCATTTAGGCATCATCTTGAAGAAAATTTGTTTGAACTAATCAGTCAAAATCGATAAGAGATACCTGTACTTGTAAGTTGAGTAAATGAAAGCCTTGTTCTTGAAAGTATATCTACCCAAATAGGTGGCTGCGAGTTTGAAACAGACGTTGATAAGAAAGTAGTATCGTGCATCGGGTTTGCTCAAAATGGAGCAACTTTGCATAGAGGCATGCTTCAAGAGATACAGGAAACATGTAAACTTTGGCCAATTGCTCAGCACCTTAAGGCTTATCGTGGCAATTATTGGTTAAGGCAGCACCACTTTTGTAACAAAAACTTTGATTTGAGAGCGATAACCTAGCATTTATCTGAGCTCTGTCAAAACACAACACCTCCCCCTGTAGGTATTGATACCTATGTGAAAAACTAGTATCAATACCCTCTTTACAGTACCACAATGTATCAGTAGGGTGTGCTGTCAAGAGGCTATCAGTATGGTCGTTCCTCAAGTAGCTTTTTAGAATATGAGACTGTTAGAAGCTACTTTTCTGGCGTAACTAACGGCTTTACGCCTCTTGACCTACATCTACAAAATGTAATTAGGGTTTTTGTTGAATAAAGAGAAAAGGTTACTTTTAGATGGGGCAACGTTTAAAGGAATTATTTATCTCTCGTTTGTCATCTTATCAAGATGACATCAAGACATCCTAGGCCCATCCTGCTTTGTTTAGTTCTTTTTCGACAAATTATTTTGATCATCTTTTATTTCTGAATAATTAAAGGAGAACACAAATGTCATCAATTCAAGAAGTAGATGTTTTAAAAAATTGGACACTATCGATAGACCACTTTTATTCTATTATCAAAAATGCTCTTGGTGAAATATCGAGTGGTGGAAAATACCAAATTCAAGCTACATCCATCCCGCTTGACATTAATGCAGAGGATTACGAGTGGTTTTCTCGCGGTCACTTAAACCTCGCTTTTAATGTAGCTTTAGAACCAAAACCTGTAACGGACACCTTGAGTGGAGGTCTTCAGATAGGGACAAAACTCTCGGATGAATATAGAGGTTTACTTTCAAAAGCACTAAAATTAGTGGAAATTGAGGAGCTTGATGAAGATGATCTTGAGGAACTTGACAAACTAGAAGTAGAGATTGAAAATCTCTCTGAGAAAGAATATCGCATTTCCACACGGCTATTGAAGAAGTGGATCGCCCACTGTGATGCCACTGGGACAGACAGAGCCAACATAACATTACAAACACATTGGCTCCAGGGGCAAGCAGACAGCTACACTTTAAAGCAATTGCGAGAGGACCAAACTTTAAAAGTTGCATTACAAATAGCTATACGTGATAGGCAATACGAAAACCCAGACCACAAAGCGCTACTTGATGCATATAAAAAAGCAGTGAGTCCAGCCTCTACTATGCGTTATCCTCGATTTGAGGATAACACTTATCCTCCAGAAGAGAGTGCTAAATTTAATGTTACCTATTTTGCTAGTCTACCGGCTCATGATTCAAATCTCTTTATTAACACATACATGATGTTACCTACTGTAGCAGTTAAGACTATCACAGACTCCACCTTAGGTAGCCTGAGTTCAGATATAACGAAGGAAAGCGAAGCAAGTTCAAAAATAACAACAGATTGGAATTACTCTGGTAGAGTATCATATGGCCCATTTAAGTTGAGAAGTCGAGCTGAATCGAGCACAACCATAGAAGATGAGTTCAAGACTACGACAAAAATGACTATCAGCGTTAAATCTCTAATGGCCATACCTTTCGAGGCAGGTACCTGGTACACCCCAAACATTTTCAAGAATCCCATCATATTAAGAAATCTTAGAATGTTTGATCGATGGCTTGGGGATGAAGGCACTCTTCATATCGTTCCCACCCATCTGATTGTATGTCGCGGATTTAAAGTGACCTTCAATAACACTCAAAAATGGGAATATGATTACAAAAAAGATTTTAGCGCAGGAGGCTCCGCAGCAGGATCAATATATGGCATTAACTTTGGTGGAAGTGGAGGGTACACTAGAAACGAAGAACGCCAGAAGGTGGAAACACGTGGTCATGATCTGATTCTTGACGATGGTGAGGAAAATATTCGTATTCTTGGTTATCATACGGTCACAAACAAGGCTCTAGATGACGATTGGGATACTATACATGATGCTTTTGTGAAAGCTGACGAGCTTGCCCAAACTCACGCTAGAAATTCAGGTGTGGAGCTATAGATTATGCTTAAAAATATGTCTATAATTACTTTATTTCTGGTATTTATTTGTTCTGGGTGTGATTTAACAAGACCTCACGTAATCAACTTGTATCTCCCTGGAAACGATGATTCTAATAGGACCAACGAAAAAATTGTTGAACTTCCTGTTTGTTATCTTGAAAATTGTGAGGACAATGGAAATGGGAATTGTTCCGAACTTGCTTTTCAGTCTGTTTCGGAATCTACTGCATCAGCGTGGCAACTTTTTGCGTCAAAACCAAATATGATTTTCGCTGTAGGGCAGCAAGATTTTTATGTGCAAGTTGAGCGTGCTTCTGATATGCAGGAGGTGGCTTCCAAATGGTCTGAAATTGGTTGTGTCCCTAATAAAGGTGTTGCAAGAACTAACGCTCGGTATCGTGAGTGCGTTAGGCATATGCCTGAATGGGTTAGTGTTGCCAATTCTGAAGAGAATACAATTTTAGACCTTAATAGATACTCAGACTATAGGCGTATATGTTTGAGGATGACAAAATATGATTAAATCAAAGTGAAATTTGTCATTCTTAATTTATTGATACTGTTTCACTTTATTTGGTCTCGTCTCAAATAAAAATCAAGTAGGTTAGCTACTGACAAAGGCAACCTGCTTGATGATTAGAGGTATATATCTACAAAACTGGGGGGGGATTCTCATCTCATATTTTCATCGAAGAAAAAATATATGATTCAGGACGGTTTACAATAAAAGGTATGGGTCCAGATACCACCACTGTTGTATGACTTTGGAAAAAGGTTATATAAGATGCTGGTTGTTCCAAATATAGAATCTTGTACTATTATACTGTTTCCATCATAGCCCGTGATCGCCATAAAATGTGCACCACCACCATTCCAAGCTATTCGTGCACAGACCGGCCTATGGTTCTCAATCTGCTGAATTATATCATCCAAAGTAGCTGTATCTTCTGTGCTGTAATCAAACGATTTTGCGTAAGTAAGAGACCTGTCAAGATATCCATATACATCACAATGGCTTGGTTTTTTACAACAATCTTCATTGAAAAGACAATTGGTCGCGGTATCACACTGAGACCATTCACCTGTTTCAAAAAGTAACCCGACAGATGTCCCTACTGCTGCCCAACACCAATTTGATTGTTGTTGATGTTGCATGAATTCTGGTAATCTAGACCGAGTTTCAAGTTTTTTATCAGGGGACATCGGCTCCACTACATCCAAATCTAAAGGAGTGAGATTAAATATAGTTGGTATTGCATTGGCGTAACCAACTGCAGAGATGTCTCTACCGGAACCACCTGAAGGACCGGGAGCTGCATTAATCTTAGCTAATGTTTCTAATGCTTCATCCTTAATTTCAGAATCAAATTTAGCAAATGATATAGGTTTAAATGGTTTAAGTGATATTGAACTTGGAGGTATTGGAATCACAAGATCCTTACTCTCGTTGTTTGAACTATGTAACCATAATCCAGAAAAAGGGATACTGGGAATAAGAAGCAGCCTTGGTTCAAAGGATTGTGTTTGTGTTTCTGGTAACTTTTCAGCGATTACAAGTGCGTCGAGGATACCCGACGTAGTAGGACCATATAAAGTAGCGGACACATCTGTGCCAGGTGCGCCACCTAATTGAACCTCAGTTATTGCATTATTACCATCAAAAACATGGTAGCGCCATTCCCCTTTTTTAGTGACACTACTCAAAGGACTTACGTGTAAATCTCTCAAATCAACACTCCATATCTGAATAGGATCACTTGCATGTAATGCTTGTTTACCCATTAGATTACAAAGGCCACTGTCGGATACGATGCTTCGCGATTGTGATAAATGCGATTTTATAAGAATTAAACCATCAGTTGGTGCCTTTTGTGAAAATATTATAGGCATATTTTCCTCTTACTTTTTCTTTGTGTTTATTAGTTGTTTAATTTTGGCAGCCATATTTTTTTTAATAAAAGTGATTAGGTCTTTTTCGTTTACGTTCCTTGACTAGGATTAAGATGTATTAAGAATAATATAAGAAGTATGATAGAAATAGCTAGTGAACCTATCCATTTGTAGCAGAAGGGAATACAGAAAATAATCCCCATTTATAGATAGAAAACATACTACCTAAATCCTGCAGTTTGTAGTTAAAGGTAAATCCGACCGCCAGCACGTGCTACATGGTCGCACGTATTGACTCCGTAGCAGAAAACGACTCGTGTTTTTCAGTTCCTGATAATTAAAATCAAGACAATTTTCAGTGCTGACGCAAAAAGTAGACTTGCATTCGCGCACTTTACCATAGGCAAGGTGGACGTTCTCTATTGTGCTGTTAACTTCTCTTTTTGTGTCGGGTAGGTTAAGGTTAAGTCAGGGTTCCCCGACACCACCCCAGGCATCCCCTTTGTTGGCTATAGAGCATGCATTCAGGGACAGTCGGCTTCCACTGACGACTTCCAGTGGTAAATTTAGCCGCCATTCGAACAAGAAATGTTCGAGTGGTATCAGGTTCCCAACGGCGCAAGGTTTTATCTCCGCTCAATAAGGCCATCCAGCGAACTGTATTGTACGCCAATGTTGTACTCTGAAACAATGCACTGTTGGCCCAGAAACCCTGACTCTTAATGTGTGCCAAGGCTGTCTGATTTTGGGCCTCTAGATATTATGGGTGTATAACATCAGGCAGATTGAAGACAAGTATAATAAATCAGTCGATATATTATATAAATCTAGAAAGCCAGATTGATAATCTAGTCGAAAAAATACTGATCGAGGAAGTATCATATAAGATATTTTAATTCCTATACATTTCCTTAACAATCTCTCATTACTCAATTTTCTCAAACCAGAATCTTATTACTGTACCCTGAAAATTCGACCTTTCTCAAAACCTAACATCAAACAAGCAGCCTGATATCAGAACTTAGTCCATGAGAGGTTATGGATGCGCATATTGCCGCGGTGGCAGAGGCTCGTATTGGCAATGTTAACCATTTAAGCAAACCCGCAACTTTAGACTATTCCTGTACATCGAAAGCAGGTTATACGCAGAAAACCTACTGTTGGATTGTCAGGCAGTTTGCACGATAGTAACTGAATATGTAGCAATCCAGCTTGGCAGAGAGTCAACATTTTTCCCTTCATCATAGCCACTATACTGTCTTGTAACGCTTAATGTTTGTACGTTAAATAATGTTATCTGATTTTATCTTTGGGTGCAATAAATGGTTATGGCGCGTACTAGGCATCGCTCGGATCTGCTTGTTCGGTGTTCCAGTTTCTTATCACCAAAGCTCCTATACCCAAGCCCGTGTGGTTCGCCATTGCAGTATGCTTCTCCGGAGACAACATAGGGTCACACGGCTCACCCACTGTAATCTTGATGCGTGTTCCCTCAAGCATGTTGGGGCAATCGTCTAACCACAGCCAGGCGGTCGCTGTTGATGACGCCTCGGGAAAATCGTTTACCTCAGGGATGATCAACATACCTGGGATGTGCCGCTTGTTTTTGCTATGAACAATGGTCACATCGAATCCGACACCGACGATGCATCTGAAGTCGCTGAACGCAATCTCCAGAGCCACGTTATAATCTGGGGGTGAGTAGGTTGTCATTCCAGTTTATCCTCCATTGAGTTACAGATCTGTTTGTCTTGAAAATATCATAATTCCAGCACAATAGTGCAAAGGCGATCTTTTTCATCAGCACAATTAGAGTCAATATCTCTGCACTCAATCTTTCAAGCTCCAGAGGGGATAGTTTGAAACTGAAATTGGGCTCAAGGCAGAGACCTTATCTTACACTTTTGCTGACAAAGGTGATTTCAGTTTACGTGCATGAAAATTGAGTGCTGGAAAACTTACTGATATCGCACCATTTCCATGGTACTTGTTCAGCGATACTAATAGTTTACCTGTTTGCCGGGTTAAAGTACTTTTCTAATTGCGGCGTTTCTTTGCATCATTTCATCTTCAGATAAATCAGTCCAGGCTGTATCAAAAAAGACATCAAATGATTCAGGATTTTCTTCAAGTAAAAGATCTAGCCAGGACATTGCATTAAAATCTTCATCCACACTCTGTTCTTCCGCAACCCTTGCGGCCTCTCTTACTTGTTCTTGCAATGTTGCCATTCCATTCTCCTCGTTTTTCTTATTCAAAATGGGTGAGAAGAGATCTTCGATCAATTCAACTCAGTCCATGTGTATTTAGCATTGACCATAGACTATCTATAAATACAGCAGACTATGATTCAATGCTTCCCATTTTAACCTATACCGTTAAATGACAACATATAAGGGGAAATGATCTGGGATATCTGGTTTATCGGCCTGATCACTCAGTGAATTTATTTCTGGATTGATAAAAGATTCCTCTATCCCCACGGACAGACTCAATATCTCCAGCTTCTTCGAGTGCCCCAAGATATTTATTAATTTCATTAATATGGGTGCCCAGGAAGGTGGCCAGATCTTCCAAGGTGCAGGGGCGTCTGGTAATGGTTTCCCGAATAGCTGATTCCATATCTCCCTGATAGGAGCTAACTGCCTTTCGTTGGGGAGCTGAAGCAATAATTTCTGTTTTAATTGGTTGAAGAAATTCTGCTATTTTTTGAAGGTCCTGTAGACTTGCTGTACTGATGTCAGCTACGACTCCAGGCCGGTCAAGAGTATTCAGTTGTACAAGGTCAGGATTGATTCTTTGTATAGCCTTTTTCATCAATGCTATTTCTTCCTGACTATCATTGCACCCTGGTAATATAAAGATTTCAAGGTTAAATATTCCCGTAAATTCTGAGCGAAAAAGTGCAAGACCATTAATATAGCTTTCTATGTCAATGGAGTCATGGGGGCGATTGAGAGTGTGTAACGCAGCAATGGATGCTCCATCAAGGGATGGCATGACCAGATCGGCACCTAATAGATCTTTTCTTACGTCTTCAAGCCCTAAAAGAGTACCGTTGGTTAAGACAGCTATGGATATGTGTGGTTTTTTTTGCTTGATGAAGTCCAGGACTTCTCCAATTTTTATATTGAGGGTCGGTTCTCCTGATCCTGAAAAAGTTATATAGTCCGGATCAGGGTTATTCTTAAAGTAGTTTTCAAGTTCCTTGAGTACCTGGTCAACTGGAACATATTCCTTTCTCTCCATTGTCAGGTTGGTTGTTTCACCGCATTCACAATATATACAATCAAGAGTACAGGTTTTATGGGGAACAAGGTCAACGCCTAACGAAATCCCCAGACGTCTGGAGGGAACCGGTCCGAAAAGATATTTATACATGTACATTCCTTATAAGCTTAAAAACAGTTTTACATTTTAACAAATGGTAGGTATTACCGTTTCAGGAAAATACCATATTTTATCCGGCTCTATTCCAAAAAATGGAAACAATCAATAGTATAGTTTGCCAATGTATATTTTGGGTATCACACACTGTGGCATAATACCTGTATCCTCATTGTTGTGTAGTTGGACAATGTTGTAAATCCTGACTAATCCGTTGTCAAAGGCGTTGATTTGTTTCCATATTTCTAGTGGATTTCCTCCATCTTCTTGATCAATATTATGGACATCAAATCACTTGATATTGCACTGCTACATTGCATGTGCTAACCTTTGCAGTCTGCTCACTGGAGACCTTATCTTTTTAGAAGTCGGTAGCAGGAAACTACCGAGGCACTCAGTTTGAATCATCAGATACATTGTGCAGTTGCGAGTCACCGGCAAAACTGGTGGTTTAATTCTTTGCTTAAATTACAGTACGAAGGGACATAATGGACAATAATTCGGGGAAGTTTGCTCGGTGGTATACGACTTGGGTTCTTAATAAACCCGTTTTGGCAATCGTGGTCCTCACTTTGATGGTGGGAGTGCTAGGTTACCAGGCTAGAAATTTTCGGATCGATGCCTCGACAGAGACGCTGTTGCTGGAAAATGATCAAGATTTACGTTATGCAAGAGAAGTCTCAAAACGATATGAGGGGCAGGACTTCCTACTGATTGCTTTTACTCCCAAGTCGGGCGAGTTGCTGGATCAAGAAAATCTTGAAACTATAACGAAATTACGGGATTCGTTTAACCAGCTTGAGTCGGTAGAGTCGGTCCTCACAATCTTAGATGTTCCACTACTTGAAAGTCCACCGGTATCTTTTACAGATCTTGCTAAGGGCGATATTCCTTCATTGGCATCTCCAACTATCGATAAAAAACTGGCAAAAATTGAGCTATCTGAAAGTCACTTTTATCGCGACCTGCTCGTTGATAGAGACATGCAGACCACGGCTATTATTGTTAACCTTAAGGCCGATCCAACCTCAATTGCACTTACCACCAGAAGAAATGAATTCCTCGATAAAAAGGCAGAAGGGCAACTCTCATCTGCAGAAGCCGCTGAATACGACCGCATAGTAAGTGAGATCAGAGACAGGCAGATTGTACTCAATACCAAACAACACGAAAATATAGAGGCCGTCAGGACTATAATGAATGGTAGTCGTGACAAGGGCAGGCTTTTCTTAGGCGGGGTCAGCATGATAGCTGACGATATGATCACCTATATCAAAAATGACCTGAAAATGTTCGGCATAGGTGTGTTTTTCCTACTGGCCTTGATGCTGGGAATATTCTTTAAGAGTAAACGCTGGATATTACTTCCCATGCTCTGCTGTTTTTTATCTGCTATCTCAATGATGGGGATATTGGGCGCGTTTGGCTGGGACGTTACAGTTATTTCATCTAATTTTATTTCTTTACAGCTCATCTTGACCCTGGCTATTTCAGTCCATTTAGTTGTCCGGTTTCGTGAGTATCAAGTGACACTCCCAGAAGCGGATAACCACACTCTGGTTGTAAAAACAATTCAATCCAAATTTATACCGTGCCTGTACGCAACTCTTACAACCATTGCAGGTTTTACCTCACTCATGATTTGTGACATAAAGCCGGTGATACACTTCGGTTACATGATGAGTCTTGGTATTGTTCTATCCTTGGCACTCACCTTTTTGTTGCTACCCGCATGTGCAATGCTCATGGATAAACCGGGTTTACCCAAGCAAAATAAATATATTACATTTTCATTCACCGGGTTTCTTGGTCGAATCACAGAGTCATACGGTAAAACAATTTTGCTCTTAACCTTAATCTTTACCATTTTAACGGTTGTTGGGGTCTCAAAGTTACGAGTAGAGAACAGTTTTATTGACTACTTTAAGGAGTCGACAGAAATTTATCAGGGAATGAAAATCATCGATCAAAAGCTCGGTGGAACAACACCTCTCGACGTTATTGTTCAGTTTGAAACATATGAAGATGATAAGGATGATGCAGCGTTTGATGATTTTCAGGAAGAAGACGATTTCTTTGCTGATGAAGAGGAGGGCGCAAAGGATGCTGCTGGTAAGTATTGGTTTATGGATGAACGTCTGGAGGTAGCTGAAAAAGTACACGATTATCTTGATAACAGACCAGAAATTGGAAAAGTACTGTCTCTTGGGACGCTGTTGAAAATAGGTCGTCATATTAACGACGGAAAGTCGTTGGATAGTATAGATATGGGAGTTCTGTATCAAAAACTACCTGAGGAATATGAAGGGTTAGTATTAAAGCCGTATGTCTCTTTTGAGAATAATGAGCTTCGTTTTTCAGTACGAATTAAAGATTCGATGAAATCCCTACAAAGAGACAAACTACTTAAGGAAATTAAGTACGACCTCGTTCATAAACTTGGCTTGGAAGAAGATAAGGTCCACTTGTCAGGAGCTATGATCCTCTACAACAATATGCTCCAAAGCCTGTTCTCATCACAAATTAAGACCTTGGGAGTTGTGGTTATCGCCTTACTCCTCATGTTTTTGGTTTTGTTCAGGTCTCTGAAAATTGCTCTTATCGGCTTATTCCCTAATCTGTTGTCAGCGGGTGCCGTGCTGGGAATGATGGGGTGGTTGGATATCCCTCTGGATATGATGACCATTACAATCGCAGCAATCAGTATTGGAATTGCGGTTGATAACACTATCCATTATATCCATCGTTTTAAGGAAGAAATTGAGATAGATGGTGATTACTACGCTTCTCTTCACCGCTGTCACCACTCAATCGGGCATGCTATGTACTATACTTCTATGATTATTATAGTTGGCTTTTCGATCCTGATGCTCTCTAATTTCTTACCTACTATTTATTTTGGTCTCTTTACCGGTCTTGCAATGTTTATCGCGTTAATTACTGCCTTGACCCTGCTGCCGCAGTTGTTGATTTTGTTTAAGCCCTTTGAAGGTATAAAGTAAAAGTATACAGAAGCAGCCAGCTCTTGAACTCCAGGAGCTGGCTGTTTTCTTTTTGCAATATTCTCCTAATTTCCCCCCTGATTTTGTAATACACTCCCAGGTATATTGCTTTAATTTCCTCCCATCCAACCGATAGTCACGGACGTTTCAAAAAGTATAGATGCTTTTGAAAAACTATGATATTGTAATTAACGTGAACGTTAACGTAATTATTGTGAAACCACAATTAAAAGCAAACGGAGCAGGATATGACACAATCCAAGTACTGGGCAGATGCGTATCTGGAAAAACGGGTAGACGCTGAAAAAGCTATTCAGAAAATTCGCTCTGGGCATCGGGTATTTATCGGCTCAGGCTGCGGGGAACCCCAGGCGCTTGTGCAGCAACTCGCTCTGAAATCAAATAATTTTAGTGGACTGGAGATTGTTCGTTTACTTGGTCGGGAAACTGCGTCCCTTGCCGCCATTGCAGATAAAACCCAGGATACCAATCTTAATATCAGAACCATCTATCTTGGAGGGGCGAATTCAAGAAATCTGGCCAAACAAAAACGCTTTATTACCCCAATGAATATGTCCGATGCGCCGAGTCTTTTTACCACAAGAAAACTCCCACTGAATATCGCGTTGATTCAGGTTTCCCCACCGGATGATTTTGGTTGGATGAGCCTTGGTATTTCCGTTGATGTGACCTTGGCTGCGGCAAGATCGGCAAGTTTTGTTATAGCCCAGGTGAATCCGAAAATGCCGCGAGTGATGGGTAAAAGCTTTATCCATGTAAATGATGTTGATTTACTTGTTGAACATGAAGAGGATCTTTTGGAAATACTACCGGACAAGGTCTCATCTGAAGTGGCACAACAGATAGGTAATCATGTTGCCAAACTGGTAGAGGATGGTTCAACCCTGCAAATAGGCCTTGATGCAGTCTCCCAGGCTACAGTACAAACCCTATCGAATAAAAACGATCTTGGCGTCCATTCGCAGTTTCTTACCGACAGCATTATGCAGTTATACGCCAGAGGAAATATTACAAATAAGAAAAAAGGGCTTAATGAAGGGAAGATGGTTGCCTCGATGGCCGTTGGAACCCCAAATCTTTATGAATTCCTCGACGATAATGCAGCTGTCGAGTTTCACCCATCAGATTATGTCAATGACCCCTTTGTAATCTCTCAACATAACCGAATGATCTCTATCAATGTTGCAAGTAAGATGGATCTTACAGGCCAGGTTACTGCACAGGCATCTGCATCAACTAGGTTTGCAGGCGTTTCTGGTATTCCGGATTTTGTTCGTGGGGCAAGGCGCGCACCTGCAGGTAAATCAATCATTATGCTTTATTCAACCAGGGGGTTAAAAGATAGTCTGGAGTCGAGCATTGTTGCCACCTTCAACGATGACCCAGTCGTTGTTCCACGGGGTGATGTTCACTATATCGTCACTGAATATGGCTGTGTTAATCTGTTTGGAAAGAGTCTTCAGGAGCGTGTAATCGCAATGATTAGCATAGCGCATCCAGACTTTAGAGAATCCCTTTTGGAGGATGCCAAGGAGCTAGGATTTATTGACACTGAAAGGACACTGGGAGAAGCATCACGGGCGGTTTATCCCATACGTCTGGAAGAAACCCTGGAGTTCAATGGGCAAAAAGTCACTATCCGTCCTGCTAAACCAGTTGATGATCGTCAAATTCAGGAACACTATTACACCCTATCCAAAGATGATGTGCTGATGAGGTTTTTTAGCGAGAAAACTATTTTTGCACGGGCAGATATGAAAAATCGCTCTCACATAGATTATATAAATGATTTGACCCTGGTTGCTGTGGCTGGAGATGTCGATTTTGGACGGATTGTGGCAGTAGCAGAGAGTTTGAAACTTACCGGTGATAACATGGCCGAGGTGGCTTTTTCTGTCAGCGAAGATTTCCAGGGAAAAGGCCTGGGAACTATATTTATGAAAAAACTTGCAGAAGCAGCGAGGGAAAATGGTTTTGCAGGTCTTGTCGCTTACACAATCCCTACGAATAAGGCGATGGTTAATCTCTTTAAAACATTGCCTTACAAGGTTACCATAGACCATGAAGATGGTGACCTGTTACTACATTGCCGCTTCAATGAACTTGCCAATTAATCCAACCACACGCAAGGTACCTTCAATCGTATCATAAAAAATTGAAGTAGGGCTTATCAGTCCTGCTTTTACTTCTGATCACTTTCTGCATTGCTCTATAAAAGCGGATAATAGGCCGGTCAAAAAAATCTTCTGATTTCAAATGGAATTTTTTGCGGGCGATACTATATTAGTGCATGAGTTTTCTTACTGGAAGTCATACATCCTAAAGATGTTTGAATTATAATGCTTTTTAGCCAGGGCCTGCTTAGGGCGATTTGAAGTAATGAAACAGACTAAATTTGATTCAATCCCCCTATTTGAAAAGCTTGACATAGAGCAGCAGGAATGGCTCACTTTGCTTGCAGAAAATTGGCTGCTTTCCTATCAGCAGCTGAGGATGATCACCGAATACTGTGCGGATATGGTGTGTTGGAATGCCGGTTCGCCTGAGCAATTTTATATTCCGGATGCAGTTGCGAAGGCACGGGGGAAGAAAGCTGCTGCAATAATCTTTCAGCAGATAAAGGCCGGGTATGACAAGGTCAAAAATAGGGAGAAAGTCTACGACAGCAAGATCCCAGCAAATACTGGAGAAAGAAAGTTCCCGGCAGAGCAGCTGGTAGAGACTCCTCTTAGCGGCAATATCATGGGAATGTGTCCTGTTGCATCAGAGAAAACCAGGTGCTGTAATCTTAAAACTCTTGATGCGGTCCAGCAATGTGGTTTTGACTGTAGTTACTGTTCTATTCAGTCGTTCTATCATAATAATCAGGTGCGCTTCATTAAAGATATTGACTTGCACCTCGAACAGTTGGACCTGGATCCCGATCAAATATATCATATTGGAACAGGCCAATCCTCCGACTCCCTGATGTGGGGAAATAGGTTTGGTTTACATAAGTCTCTCCAGCATTTTGCTGAAAAACATCCTAACGTAATTTTGGAGATGAAATCTAAAAGTGGTCGGGTTGAATATTTTCTTGAGCATCAACCACCTCCCAATATGGTTTTTACCTGGTCGCTTAATCCACCGATTGTAATCAGCCATGAAGAAAAAGGTGCGGCAGGTCTCGATAAACGATTAGAAAGTGCCAGATTACTTGCAGATAAAAACAGCCCAGTTGGTTTTCATCTGCATCCAATGGTGTGGTATGAAGGGTGGCAGAACGACTACAGGGACATTGTCTCCAGGTTAACCGAAATGTTTAAACCGGAAGAGGTGGTTATGATTTCTTTAGGAACGCTTACATTTATTAAGCCTGTCCTAAAGCGTATTCGACAACGTTTTCTGAGTAGCTCAATCTTACAGATGCCCATGGAAGAGATTGGTGGTAAGCTTAGCTACCCATTTGATATTAAAAAAGATCTATTTTCTACTGTGTATAATGCCTTCCCTGATAATTGGAAGGAGAAGGTCTTTTTTTACATGTGTATGGAAGACGAGAGTTTGTGGCAACCAGTTTTTGGCAGAGTATATGCGACTAATGAAGAATTCGAAGCGGATATGCTAGGCAGTTATATGAAAAAAATTGAATCTATACAGAGAAAGGATAGCATGTAATCGGTTGTATTTTTCAAGCGTCTCGAATTTGAACGAATCACCTAATTTTTCAAAGCACCGTCTAGTGATTGTATCAGTTGTAAGGATGTTAAAGCCAATAGAGCCACTTGCAAAAGTGTCTTTGCGCCCAATATCTTCGTTTTGTTCAAAATTTTATCACAGGAATATTAACGATATGCCTGTGGTAAAATTTTCACAGGCCTTGATCTTGGACGAAAATCCTATTTTTGCAAAAGGCTCAATAGATAAGGAAATATGAGATGCAAAATAGTGATATGGCTTTTTTTCACAAGGCCACAAAAATTATCTGTGGCAGCTTAGATCTCCATAAAGTTTTGCAATTAACGTTAGATTTTTTCAAGCATTATATGCCTGTAGATAGTGTTGGTATGAGTATTTACGACTCTAGGACTCAAACCATTGTTAACATAGCATCCGTTGGAACACCTGACATGCAACTACCTACTACGCCTGTAAATCTTTCAAGTGAAGCTGTTATAGCAATGGAGAATGAAGGTGATGGCGCTTCCGAAATTTTAAATCGGCTGAAAGACGATGTTTTGGGCCGTATTGTCTTAGAAAAAATGGATGTGAAAGAGGTGTCTGTTCTTGTTCTCAAGCTTGTCGTTGATGACCAAAAATTAGGTGTCCTTGCTTTTGCTGCCAGGGGACATGATAAGTATAGCAAGGAACATGAACGGCTTCTAAAACTTGTTCATGATCCTGCGGCGATTGCATTGTCAAATCATCTACAGCACAAGGAAGTCTTAAAGCTCAAAGAGCTGTTAGAAGACGATAATCAGTACCTGAACCGGCAATTACATCGTATTGCAGGAGATGAAATTATAGGTTCCGATTTTGGTTTAAAGCATGTAATGGAAATGGTCAGACAAATCGCTCCCCAAAAAAGTTTGGTTTTGCTCATGGGAGAAACTGGGGTTGGCAAGGAGGTCATTGCCAATGCAATACACTACTCATCTCCCAGAGCAGGTGGACCTTTTATAAAAGTTAATTGTGGTGCGATACCCGAATCCTTAATTGATAGTGAACTGTTTGGTTATGAAAAAGGTGCCTTTACAGGGGCCTTGTCCCTTAAAAGAGGTTTGTTTGAAAGGGCGGATAAAGGAACTATTTTTTTAGATGAAATAGGCGAGTTGCCACAAACAGCCCAGGTACGTCTGCTTCGGGTTTTACAAAATAAAGAGATAGAAAGGGTGGGCGGGAACAGTCCAATTCCTGTGGATATACGTGTTATAACCGCTACCCATAGAGATCTGCCTCAAATGATTGATCAGGGACAATTCAGGGAGGATCTTTGGTTTAGGCTTAATGTTTTTCCAATTACGATTCCTCCTTTGCGTCAGAGAAAGTCAGATATTCTTGCTCTAACCCAATATTTCTTAGAGAAAAAGGGACAGGAAATGAATTTGCGCAAGCAACCAGTTCTGGCTCCTGGGGCCCTTGATAGACTCCAAGCCTACCACTGGCCGGGAAACGTTCGCGAGCTTGAAAATATTGTTGAACGCACAATTATTCGCAATATGCTTGAAACTCCAAGCAGAGATTTAGAGTTTAGTAGCCTGGACTCGACTTCACCTATCAATCAAAAACAGGTTGAACATAATAAGCCCAAGGGGCCTATTTTGCTTGATGATGTTACCAGACAACATATATTGGAAGTCCTTAAAATGGCTGATGGCAAGGTGAAAGGTAAAAATGGAGCAGCAACTCTATTGGGAGTGAACCCATCCACCCTTAGAAATAAGATGCAAAAATTGAACATTCCCTATGGGCGAGATGTAAAGGTGGGCTGAGATGTGCCATGTTTTTACTGTCGTTTATTATTGATAGCAGTAATCTTCAACTTTTCTATCAGGATAAATCGTTCAAGGGGATGGCAAAATAGTGTTATATGTTATTACACATCGTCCTTTACTTACATTAACCCTTTCATGCAACAATGAGGTGAACTTGAGAAATATCTTTCTTGTGTCAGCTTTATGCCTCATATTGGGGATTTCATCAGGGGTAAATGCTGATGAAACTATCAAGACAATTACCTTTGGATATACCCCATGGAAGCCTATATATTACCTTTCGAAAGATGGTGAACCTCGAGGTATTTATGCTGAGATACTGGAGGAAATATTCGAAAAGAAATTGGGTTACAAGGTCGTTTTTAAAACTTTTCCCTGGAAAAGGTGTCAGAAGTACCTTGAGCTTGGAAAGATTGATTTTACAATCATGATGCCATCAGAAGAGCGGCTAAAGTACTCCGATAAATCTCAAAACGTGTTCTACGATTTTTATCTCCATGTATTCACGTACGAAGGCCATCCTCTCATTGAAAAGATAGAAAAAATACGAACTGTTGATGACATAAAACGTCTCGAAATTATACCTGTGACAAATGCAGGGAACGGTTGGCATAAAAAAAATATAGATGCCTATGGTATTCAAACAATATATTTGAATAGGGAATCACAAATCTTTCCATTTCTTTCCCTCAAGCGTGCAGATATTATAATAGACGTATTGGCTCCAAGCCTTGATGTGATAAGAGAGCACAATTTACAAGACTCAATTCAGGTTACTGCAGCAAGGTTCGGACCTACAAGTATGCACTTGATGATGAGCAAGCTTTCAAAGCATAGAAAGTTACTTCCAGCTATCGACAAAGCGTTTGGTGAGCTTAAAGCGAACGGGGATATCAGGCGTATAGTGGATAAATATGAGAGGAACGATGATTTTAAAAGTGTAGAGTAACTGATTTACTTTTTTTCTGCCTAGTGGTTCATGTCTCCCTGTAAAGTTACGCCATTTCCAGGAAGAGGGATGCACTACGGTACTTTCGATAAATTATTCTCTCAAAGATTGTGGCGCAATGAGAGAAGCAACACTCTTTTCCCCGGTTTTATTTCCTTATGTGAGTCCTGTGTGCCGTATATGGCACTTATTTGTTGAAGGTGTGATATGTGACACCTGTTCAGGTGCCATATATCACACATTTCTAGATGTCTTTTGCTTAAGTAACTGAAAGTAATAGTATGTTAATAGTGGCACGATATTCGCTTAACTCTTTTGAATAAAATTTCGTTGTACTTTGGTTCAGTCAAAGATGGTTGAGCAACAGTGCATTATTTGAGAAAAGGAGAAGTGATGTCCATAGTAGAAATCATCTCGCTAAGGGGAACAACTACCCTGTCAGAAGAATTCTGTAGGACGTTAATGTCAAGGGTACACGATCAGAGAAAACAAACTTCTCAACCCGAGATCAAAACCTATCGGATGAAAAATGTAGAGAGTGATGTGAGTTTTCACCTCATCTGGACGTCCACAGATATCAAGTGGGAGAAAAGTGATTTTGGGGTAAGCCTTGCACGTTATCTTAAAGAATTTGGTCTAGTATCCCACTCTGTATGGCAACAACTTCAACCAGTTTAACAAGATAAGTCAACCAATGAGAGGATAAAATGTCTTACAATAATATATCCAGCCCCATGGTTATGAAGTTCTTCGATAACATAAAAGACGGCGTGCAACTGGCCGCGAGTATGCTCTTGTTAGCAACAATAGTCGTTTGGTTCAGTAATGAAGACACGTAATCTCGCGGGTAATTGATTTTCCAATCATAGCAAAATTTTGGCGTAATTATATCCATTAAAATATCAGGACACTTAACATGACGAAAAAGACCTTTTTATGCAGCCTAGCCATTATCATACTGTTTATGATAAGCGCTGAACCCGTTTTCGCAGCAAAAGACGATGGGCAACCGCAGCAACAAGCCCCTCGTGCGGTTCCCGTTTCAGCAATTAAACTTGAAGCAACCAAAATTCAACTCACTCAACATCTTCCTGGACGTTCAGTGGCTTATAAGGTATCGGAAATCAGGCCGCAGGTTACAGGTATTATTACTAAACGATTGTTTACTGAAGGTAGTATGGTAAAGCAGGGGCAACAGCTTTATCAAATAAACCCAGCACCTTACCAGGCTGTTTATAACAAGGTGAAAGCGGATCTGTTGCGTGCTGAAGCAAACCTTGCGTCAATATCTGCCAAAGAGTCGCGTTATCGTGAATCGCTTAAGGTGAGCGTGGTCAGTGAACAGGATTATGATGATGCTAAAGCTGCTCTACTCGATGCAAAGGCGTCAGTTGCAATTGCTCAAGCTGCTATTGAGTCTGCTGAAATTGATTTGAACTACACCAAGGTATATTCACCAATTAGTGGACAGATTGGTAAGTCAAGCTACACTGAAGGTGCCCTTGTTACCGCAAATCAATCCAATCCTCTTGCAACGGTAACCCAACTTGATCCAATTTATGTGGATATGCAGGAAGCTCGGAAAAAAGTCATAAGTCTTCGTAATAAATCAAAAAATACCGATAAGGTAATGGTTTCCCTGGATTTGGGTGATGGTTATATTTATCAGCACCAGGGGCAATTCCAATTTTCTGATGTAACTGTTAGCCCCACAACCTCAAGTATTGAGCTTCGCGCCATCTTCCCAAATCCGGATCAGCTTATTTTCCCTGGCCTTTTTGTACGAGCAACCCTGCTCCTTGATACTGTTGATGCCATAATCATCCCGCAAAAGGCTGGGATTCTTGGATCAGGTGGACAAATGAGAGCATGGGTGATCGATAATAATAAGACTGCTCAACTGGTCCCCATTGTCGCCAGGGAACGCCATGAAAATAACTGGATTGTGACTGAAGGTCTTAATGTGGGTGATACTATAATTACAGAAGGTTTTCAGAAGCTTCGTCCCAATACACCAGTTGTTGTTACCCCTGCCGCAAATAACAATTAATAGAAAGGCTCCCTATTATTAAAAGGACACAATATGTCTCGTTTCTTTATTGATCGACCGGTCTTTGCATGGGTGCTTGCTATCCTGACTATGCTGGCCGGCGTAATCACAATTAAATCTATGCCCATTGAGCAGTATCCTGCGGTGGTTGCTCCACCACAGGTTACCATAAGCGCTTTTTATCCCGGTGCCTCTGCTACTACAATTGAAAATAGTGTTACACAGGTAATTGAGCAGAGCCTGACAGGTATTGACAATCTTCGTTACTTCAAATCAACCAGTGATTCTTCGGGGCTTGTTACTATTACTGTCACCTTTGAGCCGGAAGCGGATGCTGATATTGCCCAGGTACAGGTGAATAATAAGGTTCAGACGGCAACACCTCTTCTCCCTGCTTCAGTACAGGCACAGGGTGTTGTTGTAGAAAAATCGTCAGCAAGTTTCCTCTTTGTCGTATCTTTTTTCTCAACAGATGGGGAGATGACCCAGGGGTACCTCTCTGATATTGTAGCATCAAGTATTAAAGATACCGTTTCCCGCTTACCGGGTGTAGGTAGTGTACAGGCCTTTGGCGATCCTTATGCTATGCGTATTTGGCTCGACCCAAATAAACTTTATAGCTACCAGCTTACCACTAATGAGGTTATCCAGGCTATTAGTGAGCAGAACATTGATGTATCTGCAGGGCAAATTGGAGGTCTTCCAGCAGTAAAAGGCCAGGAAATTAACGCCACTGTTCTGGCACAGTCCCGCCTTAAAACGGTGGAAGAATTTGAAAGCATAATTCTGCGTGTTGATACAGATGGGTCTCAGGTTCGCCTCCGCGATGTCGCAAGCGTTGCCCTTGGGGAAGAAAATTATTCAGCCATCGTGCGATATGTTGGGCGACCTGCTACTGGTCTTGGAATTAGCCTTGCCACGGGCGCTAATGCTCTTGAAACTGCAGAAGTTGTTAAAGCTAAAATTGCTGAACTTGCCGAGTTCTTACCTGAAGGTGTTGAGTATAGTTTTCCCTATGACGCAACGCCATTTATTGAGATCTCCATTGAGAGTGTTTTTCATACACTGATTGAGGCCATTATTCTGGTTTTTCTAGTAATGTTTCTCTTTCTTCAGAATTTTCGGGCCACACTTATTCCGACACTTGCAGTACCGGTTGTACTCCTTGGTACCTTTGCCATCCTCAATGTTTTCGGTTTTACCATCAATACGCTCACCATGTTTGCTGTGGTGCTTGCTATTGGACTACTGGTGGATGATGCCATCGTTGTTGTGGAGAATGTTGAACGTGTTATGAGTGAGGAGGGGATCTCACCCCTTGAGGCAACCAGAAAATCAATGGATCAGATTACCGGGGCTCTCGTTGGTATTGCCATGGTAATATCTGCTGTATTTGTTCCCATGGCCTTTTTCAGTGGCTCGGCCGGTGCTATCTATAGACAGTTTTCCATTACGATTGTCTCTGCAATGACTCTGTCGGTTTTAACCGCAATTGTTTTCACCCCAACCCTTTGTGTTACTCTGCTTAAACCTGTGAAGAAGGGGCATGTAGAAAAAACCACCGGATTTTTTGGTTTATTTAATAAATACTTCAATAAATCAAGGGATGGATTTCATTCTTCTACGGGGTATATGGCTGGGAGGATGAAGAGATCTCTTGTGGTTTACGGTCTAATTTGCGCTGGTCTCTTTTTTATGTTTCAAAAAATCCCCACCGGTTTTCTACCGGATGAGGATCAGGGTGTACTGTTTTCCATGGTTTCAACTCCGGCTGGTGCGTCTATTGAACGAACAGTTGAGGCGATGGAATTTCTTGAAAAGTATTTATTAGAAAAAGAAGATGCTAATGTTAAAGAATTCCTGACAGTCAGTGGCTTCTCCTTTGCTGGAAATGGCCAAAATGCCGGTATGGGTTTTATTATGCTAAAGGATTGGGACAGTCGTACAAATCCCGATCAATCCATGGAGGCCATTGCCGGACGTATCATGGGCGCTATGGCACCGTACAAAGATGCTCTGATTTTTTCCTTTTATCCTCCTCCGATTCTTGCTCTTGGTAATGCCTCTGGTTTTGATTTTCAGCTTATTGACCAGACAGGTCTTGGCCATGAACAATTAATGGCCGCGAGGAATCAACTCTTGGGTGCGGCCAGCCAAAACCCGAAACTTGTGGGTGTTCGTCCTAATGGACTTAATGATGTACCGCAGTATCAACTTGATGTAGATATGGAAAAGGCGCGGGCTCTTGGGGTTTCCATTAGTGAGATTAACTCAACCTTGAACACTGCATGGGGGTCGAGTTATGTAAACGATTTTATTGATCGCGGCCGAATCAAGAAGGTGTATGTTCAAGGTGATGCCATCTACCGTATGCAGCCAGATGATATTAATAAATGGTATGTGAAAAACGGGCTTGGTGAGATGGTTCCCTTTGCAAGTATCGTCAACGCATATTGGACCTATGGTTCCCCTCGTCTTGAACGATTTAATGGTAATTCTTCAATGAATATTCAGGGAGCGCCAGCCCCGGGTGTAAGCACGGGTGAGGCCATGGCGGAGATGGAAAAAATTGCAGGGACTCTGCCCAGCGGAATCAACTATGCATGGACGGGTCTTTCCTATGAGGAAAAGCTTTCAGGCTCCCAGGCTGGCGCACTGTATGCGATATCTCTTATCATTATTTTCTTAAGCCTTGCAGCACTCTATGAAAGTTGGGCCATTCCATTTTCAGTGCTCTTTGTGGTGCCGCTAGGTGTTGTGGGGTCTATTATAGCCACCTCTGTTTTTGGTCTGAGTAACGATATTTATTTCCAGGTAGCGCTTCTTACCACAGTTGGTTTATGTGCCAAGAATGCAATTCTAATTGTTGAATTTGCAAAAGAGCTACACGATGGTGGTATGGACGTACTTGAGGCCGCTACCACCTCTGCAAAATTGAGGTTTCGACCTATTATTATGACCTCTATGGCATTTACCCTTGGTGTTCTACCTCTTGCTAAGTCAACAGGAGCAGGTTCTGCTTCTCAGAACGCCATTGGTATTGCGGTGATTGGCGGTATGATTACTGCGACATTTGTTGCGATATTTTTCGTACCCCTCTTTTTTGTGTTGTTTGAAAAACTCTCTCAATTACGTAGTAAAAAATCGCCTCAATTGGCTCAGCAAACTGATGAAGGAAAATAGATGAAAAAACAATATCTTACTCTACTTCTGGGGTGTAGCTTGCTTTCGTCATGCGCTTTTGCGCCAGACTATAAACAACCCCAGGATATGACGCTGCAAACCTGGAATGAGGTTTCAGACATAAAAGAATCAGCAGGTACTGAGGTTACACTTGCAAGTGATATCCCCTGGAAAGAGTTTTATAAATCAGAAGAGCTACAGACTGTTATCTCACTCGGTCTTGAAAACAATAAAGACCTGCGAACGGCAATTCTTAATATTGATAGAGCGCGCGCAACCTATGATATAGAAAGAGCAGACCTGTATCCCAAGGTAAATGGTGATGCTGCTGCTGATCTTCAGGGGTATTTTGACGGCGAGTCCACTTCTGAGCTGTATCGTGTGGGACTTGCCGTACCTTATTATGAACTTGATTTCTTTGGACGCATCAAGAGTCTGAGTGATGTTGCGTTAAATAGTTACCTGGCGACTGAAACGGCACAACAAAGTCTGACCATATCGCTTATTTCGGAAATTGCTGTGACCTATCTGCAGCTCGTGACCGATATGGAAAACTATAATCTGGCAAAGGATACATTGGCTGCCCAAAACAAAAGCTATGATCTTATTAAGAAAAGCTATGATTTTGGTCTTTCAACAAAGCTTGATCTTGCACAGGTCAGTATTTCAGTTGAAACCGCTCGGGCTGATCTTTTTCGGTTTCGTCGTTTAGTTCAGCTTGATAAGAATGGCCTTGTTTTATTATTAGGTGTGCGTGATACGTCAGGAATCCCGCTCAAGGATAATTTAGGGAGTGTTGCACTGCTGCAGGACCTCCCCGTCGGTCTACCATCAGAGGTGCTGCTGAAACGACCAGACATTAAACAGGCTGAATATGTTCTTCGTGGTGCTGGAGCTAATATTGGAGCTGCGCGGGCAAATTTTTATCCACGGATAGCCCTCACCGGTTCCGTCGGTTTTGCAAGCGAAAACCTTGGTGATCTTTTTGAAGGTGGGGGCTGGACCTTTGGGCCTTCGTTTTCCCTGCCTATTTTTAATGCAGGGCTTAATAAATCGACCCTTAAGGTTGCCGAAATAGATCAGGAAATTGCAGTTACAGCCTATGAAAAAACTGTGCAGACAGCTTTTCGTGAGGTCGCAGACGAGCTCGCAGCCTATGAAACTCTTGGCAAGCAACTTGAGGCAGAGAGGATGCTTGTGGCTGCAACCCAGGATAGCTATGACCTCTCTTTTAATCGGTACCGTCAGGGAATCGACAACTATTTAAATGTTCTGGTTGCCCAGCGAGACCTCTTTACGGCCCAGCAAGGTGCCATTGAGACCCAAAGGCAACAACTCGTCAATCAGATCAACTTATATAAGGTTCTTGGCGGTGGTTTAGCCATAGAGGAGTTGGAGTAGCGCTCATCTTATCTGACTCTTAATGCTCAACAAATGAACACAGTCACCCGTTGACTGTTACCTGAATTACCTGAAAAAATGCCCGCCAGATATGTCTGAGCGGGCATTTTTTTTTAAAGTATTGATTTTGCCATGTAATGTCGATAGGTTTCACTGTCAGGTAATGTGTTTGGCTTTAAAGGAGTTAATGCTGAAAAAATAGAGGAATAAACAAGGCGACTCAATGATTCAAAAAACAGATGGACTGTATATTGTACTGTTAAGCATACACGGTTTGATTCGTTGGAACGATTTGGAGTTAGGCCGAGATTCAGATACGGGGGGGCAGACCCTCTATGTCGTCGAGCTGGCCCATGCCTTAGCCCGACTTCCAGGTATTGCTAAGGTGGATCTGATTACCCAGCGTGTTGTGGATGAAAATGTCTCTGATGACTATGGACAGCAGATAGAAAAATTCTCTGATAGTCTTCGAATAGTGCGTATTGATGCCGGACATGAAGGGTATCTTGTTAAAGAAGAACTCTGGGATCACCTGGATTTTTTCACGGATAACCTTGCTGAATTCTTTCGTGAGAATGACTGCTTTCCAGATATCATACACAGCCACTATGCTGATGCTGGCTATGTCGGCTCAAGGCTTGCACGTTTACTCGGAGTCCCTCAAATTCATACCGGTCATTCCCTTGGCCGGGTTAAACGCAGTCGACTTCTTGCAAGTGGACTGAGTGCAGGTGAAATTGAGACCCGCTTTAATATGAGCAGGCGTATTGAGGCTGAAGAACTGACACTTGCCACTGCAGAAAGGGTAATCACTAGTACCCGGCAGGAAATTGCTGAGCAATATGAGTTATATGACCACTATCAGCCGGATCAGATGAGGGTCGTTCCACCGGGCACCGATCTGAATGAGTTCACTCCGTCGACAGGTGAAGAATTAACAACACCATTTTTTGATGAACTGACAAGACATTTGAAAAATCCCAAGAAACCAATTGTTCTTGCTCTTTCAAGGCCGGATAGTCGTAAAAACATCGTTGCTCTTATTGAAGCCTTTGGTTTATCTGCGGAGCTTCAAAAACTTGCTAATCTCATAATAATTGCAGGGAATCGGGATGATATAGATGAGTTGGAAGACAGTGCCCAGGAGGTATTCTACGAATTACTGGTAGCAATAGATCGTTACGATCTCTATGGTACGGTTACCCTGCCTAAGCATCACCGCCGGGATCAGGTATCGATGATTTACCGGATAGCAGCAGCCTCCGGTGGTGTTTTTGTCAATCCAGCACTCACAGAGCCATTTGGCTTAACACTTATCGAGGCGGCAGCATCTGGTTTACCCATTGTGGCCACAGAAGATGGTGGTCCCCGTGATATTATTGGCAACTGTAATAATGGTTTTCTTATTGATCCGTTGGAGCCAAAAACCATATCTGAAGCCTTAATTAAACTTTTAGGAAATAAATCGTTATGGCAGCAATACTCCAGGGATGGCCTTTCTGGAGTTAAAGAAAACTACTCCTGGGATGCCCATGCCAAACGTTATTTCACAGTGGTGAAACCCATTGCCGAAAGGTCAGAGGAACTTTTACGCATACCAGTTAAACCCCGTGCCGGTCTCTATCGTGATCGTGCTATTGTCAGTGATCTTGACCATAACCTGATTGGTAAGGACCAATCCCTTCGAGAGCTGGCCACTGTTCTAAGGGTCAATCGAACCAGCAGTTATTTCATCATTGCAACAGGGCGGAGGCTTGATTCTGCTCTTAAATTGATGAAAAAACATAAAATCCCTGAACCGGATGTGCTTATCACCAGCAGCGGTACGGAGATCTATCACGCACCAAAACTAGTCGCTGATAAGGCGTGGGCAAAACATATTGATTATCAGTGGTCTCCCCGTAAAATCAGGTCCCTTCTGCTTGATATGCCAGGCCTTAAAAGTCAGCCCCTTGTTAATCGGAGTAGTTTTAAGATCAGTTATTATATTGATCCTGAGAAGGTTGATGTCGAGGAGATTAAACAGTTACTGCACCGTGAGGAATTATCCTTCTTCATCCAAACGGCGTTTGGCCAGTTTCTTGATATTCTTCCCCTCAGGGCCTCAAAGGGGATGGCTCTGCGTTATGTGGTTGAACAATTATGCCTCCCACTGGAATCTGTCTTTGTGGCCGGCGGATCTGGGGCTGATGAAGATATGATGCGTGGTAATACACTCGCTGCTGTGGTTGCTAACCGCCATGAAGAAGAGTTGTCCCAGTTAGACGATATAGATAGGATCTATTTTTCAAAACGTCCTAATGCAGGGGGGATTCTGGAGGCCCTTGAGTATTATGATTTTTTCGGTAGCTGTAAAGATCCCATGGAAATAGCTGGGAGTGAAGGAAGTGAATAAATTACTCATTTGTACCGACATGGATCGGACCATTATCCCCAATGGATCTCAGCCCGAACACCCCATGGCAAGGGATACTTTTAGACAGATGTGTCACCTGCCTGAGGTTGAACTTGTGTATGTTACCGGGCGACATCTGCAGTTGGTGGAAGACGCCATAGAAGAGTACAGCCTGCCCATACCTGCCTATGCAATTACAGATGTGGGGAGTAAAATTTACGAAAATACGAACGGTGACTGGCAGGAGATGTCTTCCTGGCAGGAGCAAATTTCAAGAGACTGGCGTGGAAAAAGTCATGTTGAGCTAAAGAAACTTCTCAGTCACTTTACTGATCTTACGTTACAGGAAGAGACTAAACAGAGTGACTATAAACTGAGCTATTATCTCCCAATGGGTAGTGACCATGAAAAGATTGTAGGTTTGGCTGCGAGAGAGCTTGAAGTGTGTGGTGTCTTGGCAAGTTTAGTTCTGAGTATTGATGAGCAGGCCGAGGTTGGACTCTTGGATATCCTTCCTCGAAATGCCACGAAACTGCACGCAATTTTGTTTTTGCAACAACAACTGGGATATGATTTATCAAGAACAATCTTTTCAGGGGATAGTGGTAACGACCTGCTGGTTCTAGGTAGCCATGTTAATTCGATTTTAGTTGCTAATGCCCACCCGGAGATACAAAAGCAGGCAGTAGAGTTGGCAAAAGAAAATGGTAATGTGGACTCTCTCTATCTGGCGCAGGATACTACGTATAGCCTTGGTGGCAATTATTCAGCAGGGGTTGTGCAGGGAGTTGTACACTACATACCTGAAGTGGGTAAAAGGTTGGAGCTGAAATGAGTGAAATGAATAAAATTTATATTGTAGGCGAAGTCCTGTATGACTGTTTTCCAGACGGGCAGTCGGTACTTGGTGGCGCTCCTTTTAATTTGGCCTGGCATCTTTATGCACTGGGAGATAACCCTCATTTTATCTCAAGAGTTGGAAGGGATGAATATGGCACACAGGTGCTGGAGGCAATGAAACAGTGGGGGATGGATATATCCGGCATACAGGTGGATGAAGAGTATCCCACCGGCCAGGTTGAGGTAATAATTAAGGATAATGAGCCGAGCTATAATATAGTAAATAACAGCGCGTATGATTTTATATCGGCAGAAGAGTTACCTGAGAAGGTGATGGATGGAATCTTATATCACGGTAGCCTCTCTTTACGTAACGAACCTTCTCGAAAGGCTTATGAAAAACTCATCAAAAATAAGGGTTTGCAAGTTTTTTTCGATGTGAATTTACGTTCGCCATGGTGGAAGAGGGAAGAACTATATCGAATGCTTGAAAGTGCCCATTGGGTCAAGATGAACATGGATGAGTTGCAGTTGCTTGCTTCCAGGAGTGCAGATGTCAAAGACCTGATGAGTGAGGTTCAGTCCAAATATGAGATAGAACAACTTATTGTTACCCAGGGAGAAGAGGGCGCACTTGTCAGAACAGCGGCAGGGGAGTTGTATCACCAGATCCCTGACAAGGTTGCTCGGTTTGTCGATACTGTGGGGGCAGGGGATGCCTTTAGTTCCATGTATATTCATGGCCTACAAAAACGGTTGTCCGTTGATAGTAATCTTCAACAGGCACAAAAATTTGCTGGCAAGGTTGTGGGGCTCAGAGGTGGAACGACCAGTGATCTTGAATTCTATCAGGAATTTATTACCCCATAAGGTAGTTAGTGGAATCTACAGGCAGTAGTTACCAGAAACGTCAGATTAGAAAGGTAGAGTATGTACGAACAGGTTTCCCACACGCTTCTTAATAAGATTCTCAATGGCATTAAGCCTGAGATTTCAGAACAGGATCTTCGCTATTTTTATACTAGGCTGGGGGCCAATTTCTATGGTATCCATGGTCTGTTTCAAAAATTATATGGGGATCGTGACGATTTTGCAGAGCAGGCGCAAAAGCTTGTGGAAGCAATGGCCATGCAGTATATCAAACGGCCGGAGAACCTTCGTGCACTCGATCTAGCCCGGGAAAGAAATTTCAACTGGTTTCTCAGCCAGCAGCTCGTTGGTATGGCACTCTATTGCAAGGGGTTTGCCGGTAATCTGGCTAATTTGAAGGAACGCCTCAATTATTTTCAGGAATTAGGGGTGAATCTGGTGCATGTAATGCCAATCATGCGCTGCCCTGAAGGCAGTAGTGATGGGGGCTATGCTGTTAACGATTTCAGGGAAATTAATCCTGAGCTTGGCACCTTAGAAGATGTGCAGGCCTTAGCTGCCGAGATGAAGCAGCGGGATATCTTTCTAGTCCTTGATGTCGTTGTAAATCACACCTCAAATAAGCACTACTGGGCCGAGCAGGCCAAGGCGGGCAATAAGAAGTTTCAGGATTACTACTACTGCTTTGAGAATCGAAATGTTCCCGATATGTTCGAGCAGAGTATGCCTGAAATTTTTCCTGAAACTGCGCCGGGTAACTTTACCTGGGATGAAGAGATGAACCGCTGGGTGATGACGGTCTTTAACGACTTTCAGTGGGATCTCAACTACAGTAACCCCTCTGTCTTCATTGAGATGCTCAATATTATTCTCTTTTGGGCCAACCAGGGCGCTGATATCCTGCGACTTGATGCGGTCGCCTTTCTCTGGAAGAAGATCGGCAGCACCTGTCAGAATGAACGGGAAGCACACCTTATTCTGCAACTCTTAAAAGATTGTTGTCAGGTTACGGCCCCAGGCGTCGTTTTTATTGCTGAGGCCATTGTTGCCCCTGTGGAGGTGATTAAATACTTCGGAGAAGATGCAGTTATCGCTAAGGAATGTGAGATTGCCTACAATGCTACCTTTATGGCTCTTTTGTGGGATGCGGTGGCCACAAAGAATACTCGTTTACTGAACCAGGGTATCCAGAGTCTTCCTGTTAAACTCGATGGTGCCACATGGCTTAATTATGTACGTTGCCATGATGATATAGGTCTTGGGTTTGATGACATGGATATCCTTCTCTGTGATTATCAACCAGGAGAACATAGGAAATTTCTGATCGATTATTTTACCGGGAAATTTGATGTCTCCCATGCCCGTGGTCTGCCTTTCGGTGAGAATCCAAAGACTGGTGATGCCAGGATTTCAGGGTCTCTTGCCTCTCTTGCAGGACTTGAGTATGCACTTGAGAGCGGAGATAGTGTCGCGATTAACGACGCCATAAAACTGATCTTGTTGCTCCATGGGATGATCCTCTCTTTTGGTGGTATTCCACTCCTCTATTATGGTGATGAAACAGGAACCCTCAACGATGATTCCTATAAGGATGACCCGTATAAAAAAGGGGATACGAGATGGGTTCACCGCCCGTCCATAGATTGGGAGAAGGCAGAGCAGCGGAATATCCCAGGTACGGTTGAATATCAAATTTTTAGTGCTCTTAAGCGGATGATTGCCGTACGTAAGGAAATTGATGTTTTTGCAGATTTTAATAATCGTGAACTGATCGACGTGGAAAATCCACACCTTTTCGTCTTTGGCAGGTATCACATCCATCAACCTACAGAACAGGTTCTGGTGGTTGCAAATTTTAGCAATAAGCCCCAACATTTAAATCTTGAAGACCTTGGCCAGTGGAAAACAAGGTACCGGTCTCTTGTGGATTTATACAGAGGAGAAAGCCCGGATGTTTTTAAAAACAGTCTTGTGATTCCGGGCTATAGTTTCTATTGGTTGACTGAGAGATAGTCACTGGTTGTACGGGGTGATTCATTGCTGTATTTTTGTTGGTTTATTTTCTAAAAGTCGGTCACCACTGACCTTCGAGTTCAGCTTTTGCGGCAGCTCTTATTTGATTGGGGTAGTCACTGGGGAGATACCAGATACTGTCCTGATCTGCAGGGGTAAGACCTCTTCGGGCCGGTGGGAGGTCCGTTCGCATTAGAAAGATAATATCACTGCTCATCCATGGGTGCCTGTACCAGTAGTGATGGCCGACAATATCAAAGCCTCGCAATTCCTGTCCGATTGAAACATCGATGATTTCAACATTATCCAGTTTGTTTTCAGCTATAAACTTTCTTTCAGTGGCCTCAGCTTCCGATGACCCGGTTCTGTACGTACCACCCATAAATCGTTGCGCAGCTTGCAAGGCATTATCTGAGTCACTAATTGTGATGACGACCTGTTCAGCTATTTCACTTATTGAGAATATTCTATCGATAAAGACATCAACCTGAACATCCGCTGCGGCAAATACAGCGGAGCCAATTCTCAGTTTTTCTTTCAACTCTTTTGCGTTTAATTCTACATATTCCTGGCGCAATTCATGTAAGGCTTTAGAGGCAACTTTACCCCCTGCGCTATATGATAACAGGTTGATTTGTTCAGCCGTTGTGTATTTTGATAGCAGGAGCAGAAGATCTCTTAGTGCGGTGCTGGACTGATTAGCCCGTTTTACGTCTGTTCGCATCAGATAGTGGAATATATCCTGATGAGAAGGCCAGGCAAAGGCTATTCCCACAAAGTCTCTTCCTGCGAAGTGGTCGACTTCGGCGGTTAAAATCACAGAATTAGCAAAATCCACCTTGGTGCCATGGACATAGAGCATAATCTCTTTATCATTGGCCGCGGCAAGGCTGGCGTTAATTTTATTAAAAAAATCTGATAGTTCAGGAGTCAGTTCAATATCTTTAACAGAACTGTTAACTTTCATGGAGCTATCTAAGGTAATATTGTCAACGGTTATAGGGAGAGTAGAGCTTGTATCAATTGAAAGGGAGGCGTTATATAATTCATCCCATGTTGTTTCCGGGTGTCCTAGTTGAACTGTCACAGTTCCAAAGTGAAGTGATGTATCATATGTGTTCCCATAACTCAGTTTCTGCTTTTTGTTTTCGGGGCCTCGGTTGGTGACATAAAAGATTTCCGACTTTGTGCTTTTTTGATCATCCCTGAGGTGTTTGAATGGGTCAACTTCGGCGTCACTGTAAATGACCGGGGTAGGCATAAGTAATAACTGTGGCTTGGAGCAGCCAGATAGCAGCACTAGTAGAGAAATAGTCAGGCAAAAGCACCATGCTCCAAGATACTGTTGTAAGGGGCCTATTTTGTTTGTTTCGTCTGATCTGAAATATTGTATTAACATATGAACGGGTTACGTTGAAATGATGTCTAATTTTAAATAAATATCTTTTTTGAGTGAAAAGGCACTTTTAAGAATCATCTTCTATGAAGATAGACGAGTGTTGTTGGTGCTGTTACGGTTCTCCCCGTAACCTTTGGGGATGAAGCAGTAAACAAGCGTTTTCCTATTCTAGCAGTTGGATAATGTCATTTTCCATTTCAGATATTTTTTTAGCTGAAGCGTAACGTTTTAAGACTTCGCCTTTTTGATTAATCAGGAATTTGGTGAAGTTCCACTTTATGGCTTCACTGCCAAGAATACCCGGGCACTGTGTTCTTAGGTGTTTATAAAGAGGGTGGGCGTTGTTACCGTTAACTTCAATTTTGGCAAACATTGGAAATGTAACACCATAATTAAGTCGGCAAAAATTCAAAATATCTTCTTCTGAACCGGGTTCCTGTCCAGCAAATTGATTGCACGGGAAGCCGAGTATTACAAGACCCTGATCCTTATATTTTTGATATAGTTCTTCAAGTCCAGCATACTGGTTGGTAAAACCACATTTACTGGCGACGTTCACAACAAGTAAAACCTTCCCTGTATATTGTGAAAGAGTTGTTACCGTTCCATCGATTGTAGTGACTTCGATCCCATAAATGTCCTGCATAGAGTGCTCCTTTACGGTCGTTGATATATCTAAAATATGATTTTCCCTGTAAGTGAGGTCTGTTTCATTAAAAGCTGGAGTTTGGTTGCTTTAGAAATTCGATTTCTTCTCTGGTTGAGGTACGGCCTAGTATCTCGTTTCTATGGGGAAAACGACCAAAACGTTCTATGATTGTCTTGTGTTTTAACTCCCATTCAAGTGTAGTTTCTACCCCATGACGGGTGTAGAGCTGTTCTGCAATTTCATGTATTGCAAGGGACTCACTGTGCATATATGGCAGGTACAAAAAACCTCTTTCGGTTGTTTCCAGAAGTTGGTCAACTCCTTGAGCAACAGCCTCCTGGGCAAGTGTTAGTGTCATCTGATCATTGCTAAAAGCAAGAGGTGAATCCCTGAACATATTTCTTGAGAACTGATCGAGCACAATAATCTCAGCGAGGCGGCCTTGAGGGCTTTCTCTCCAGGAAAAGAGTTCACACCGCACGGCCTGTTCATGGATGTGAGAGAACCTTTCTCGTATATGCTGATCAAAATCATCACTCTTTTTAAACCATTGAGCTGGTTTGATTTCCTCAAACCAAAATTTCAATATTTCACTATACATTCTGCCCCCTTACTACGTTGTGTCGCTGGTCGTGACATATCAGAGCCCCTTGCAAAAGGCTCACTACTTAAAAAGATTTTGTAGTAGCTTTCCTGCCTGGTCCCCGAGCTCCTTTGTCCCTGCTTGCAGGGCAAGGTCACCGAGGGCTTTTTGCACAAATGATTTACTAATAGCTGGTTTGGATACCGTTCCGCTGATGGGGACTGTGATGTATGTGCCCTCAAGATACTTATATATTTTGCTACTTACCATTTTACGTGTAACCGGTATTTTTACTACATAATCAAGACTCTGATCAAAGCCGACTGATCCTTCAAAAATGATAGAGTAGTATTCATTGATGCTCGCTGTAAGAGCAGAACAGGTAACCCTTCCGTTTGCACCGGTAAAGGTCATGGGCTCATTGCTCAGTGTTATACTGTCCTCGTCAGTCTTCATAATCGTTAGAAGTGGAGACAAAAGAGAGCCCGCTTGAAGCTGTACCTTGTCAAAGATAAATGCCCCTGTAAAGCTCACATCTTTTTGCTGATCTTGTCCAACGGGCCAGCTCATATGTTTCATGTTGAGATTGACTTTTCCTGATGTGGTTGCAGCTCCCTTAAAAAGTGGATGGACTTTAGAAAGCAAATCGTTGGCCATATCTTCTGTCAGCTCAACATCTTTAAGTATGGAGCTGTTTTCCGGGAGGGAGGCAACGGGGTAATCGCCTGAAAAATCCACTGTTGGTTTTAAGGTCATAAGGCCATTGTTGACCTTGGCGTTAAAGTCAA
Organism: Desulforhopalus glucosivorans; assembly: GCF_054397165.1. Taxonomy (NCBI): domain Bacteria; kingdom Pseudomonadati; phylum Thermodesulfobacteriota; class Desulfobulbia; order Desulfobulbales; family Desulfocapsaceae; genus Desulforhopalus; species Desulforhopalus glucosivorans. The sequence goes on along the minus strand of NZ_AP044854.1, from coordinate 2,252,625 downwards.
TTGCACCAATTGAGTCCTTTAATCTGATTGGTAAGTCAAGTGACGTTATATTCAGACCATAACCCACAATGGTATCAGCATGAAATGAGGTGCTGAACTCGGTGACTTTTGGGATCTCTGTCCACTGTCCGCCCTTTGTGTTAGTTTGTAATTCAAATGGTTCTGAAGAAACCCCGGTCATTTCAAGATTAAGGTCTGCATAGGATTGCAGTTGTTGACTCAGGACTTTTAGATCAAATGTACTTTTTCCATCAGCTGTAAGGTACTGTTCCTTATTTTTGGTTAACATCTCGCCCTTACTGGCAAGGGCCACGGGAGTAGATGCAAAGGTGAGATTTTTTAAGTCATATTTTTTCTCTATGAGATCTATATGTGCATCGACCTCCATGTTTACACTATCATCTGTGTATTTTTTACCAGAACTTGTATAGGTAAACGGGCTTGCGTTGAGTGAAAAATGGACAGTCGGGGTTTCAATATTTTCTCCATCAACTTTTGCTGTCAATTTAAGTGGGCCAGAAAGATGCTGCTCTTTTGGAAGAGACTCCATGGAGTGGAGCAGGGTGGTTAGGCGGTCAAGGTCAAAATTACCTTTTAAATGGCCTTGCTTTATAATCCCTGGTGTCTCTTTAGTACTTGGGACAATAGAATTGGCTGTTACAGTACCTTGCCCCAGCCATGAAGCAAATTGAAGCCTGGTGTTACGTATCTCTTTTAGAATGGAGTTGTTTTCAAGGAGCAACTCACTTGCAAAATTAACGGACAATGTGTCTTTTGGGCTGATCTCGGCCTTGTCGTAAGAAAGCCTAAAGCCATCGACAAGCAGGTTGCCGGTAACTTGTGTAGTATTAGCCTCATTACCTGTAGTGGTCAGTGTGAGGTTAAGTTTTCCGCCTGATTCAAGTCCATCAAGATCAATAAACTTACCAAGTTCTTTAAGAGCTGCATCAATATCGGATTTGACGTTGAGCTGCATGGCGCTACTATTACCGCTTCCCTTAGCTGTGAGAAAAGAAGATGTCATAGCAAGGTTGTCAAGATTGATGGTTTTATTATTTTGACTGCCAGCAATGTTGATGTCTACAGGTTGGTTTAGTGATATCTTTTTCTTCCCTGCTGTGCCTATTAAACGTTTAAGATGACCATTTGCATTGAAAAGAGTCTCACCATTGTTGTTAGTAAGGTTTGCATCAATATCGATCATACCATCTGACACCTGCATATCTTTTTGCAAATTAAGGGTCGCTGGAAATTGGGAGAAAATTTCAGCAATATCAATTTTTCCCTTCGCAGTGAGGGTTTGCAGGATGTTGTCACGTGCCTTGGCTGAGATATCTACTGTGGCAAATGGTGAGTTGAGTTTAAGAGCTTCTATTTCAAGATTGTCATTTTGAGTTATCGCATTGAGATGTACTGTAAACTCTTCTATAGATGGCGTATCAGAGAGCAGGGGACCACCATGTAATTTAATTGCACTTCCGGTCAGATTGCCAGTAAGCGTTAATGCAGATACGCCTTTACCTGTCAGTTGCAAGGTGCCATTAAGTAGCCCCTCTCCTTCAGGACTATCGGCTCTTGATGCTGCAAGGTCAAGAAAATCAGCAATTTGCCACTCGGATATTGAAATATTAGCCTGTGATTCTAGTTTTTTAAGGTCAACCGCTCCACCCTGTGGAAGAACTAAATCGCCTTCACCTGTAAACGTGCCAGCAGCCTGACCATTGTTAAAGGATAGTTTGTAGTTGAGTGCTCCTGCTGGGCCATCAAGCTTAAGATGTACATCCAAATTTTCTATGATTGATTTTTCAACATTACCGGGCTCGACGGTTATGAGGGAGCCTTCTGTGATGTTTATCTGAACATTTATTGGTGGAAGTGTTGGAAGTGCAGGAGTTTTTGAAGGCTCACCTTCTGTCTCTGCCTTATTCTTTGATACCGTTTGTGGGCTGGGTGTTTCAACCTTTTTAGCTGGCTTGACTATTGTCTCGGATGCAGATACTTCCTTTTCTGGGATGGTTATTCTGGCCTGTGGCCTGGTTATGTTGATAACCCCACCATCCTTGTAGTTTGTTGCCAGGGTAAAGAGCCCCTTGGAGGTGGATACGTCATCCACAGTGAAAATAATGCCTTGAAGTTGATCCTGGTATTGGAGATTTGCAATGTGCAGACCTTTGGTCCATGAGAGCTCTATATTAGAGAAGTCTACCTGGCCTGGAACTTTTTCGCTGATGATGGCTTTGATTTTTTCACTCACAAAGCTTGTCGAACTTAATTGTGGAATAAATAGTACAATCAACAAAAGGATAAAAAGAACACCAAGACCAATTTTCAGAGCAGGGGAGCGTAATAACGAAGGTTTTGTTTGTGCCATTATATATTTCTCCAAGGGGATAAAATGAGCAACCGTAACTACATGTAATTATACTATTATAAACAAGTTATTTACGAAAGTTTCAGTGTAATTAAAGAGTGATTCATTCTAACATTATTTTGCTGCCGGGATGGAAACATTTTTCATAAAGGCGAAGAATACTAAGCAATATTTATCTCAATTCTTATACTTTTATGCATGTTCGTTCTTCTATACAATATGTAGCTCATAAATCTGGAGAAAAATACGCAATGCTTGAAAGTCCCATTCTTATAGTGGAGGATGACAAAAACACCTCTACGTTGGTTGCAACCTATTTAGAACAAGAGGGTTTTAACACCATTGCGGCCTATGATGGGGAGAGGGCCCTATCCCTTGCCAGGTTAAAGAATCCCGGATTTGTAATTTTAGATATAATGTTGCCAAAGGTGGATGGTTGGGAGATTTGCAGGGAGTTACGAAAATTTTCTGATGTCCCCATCCTTATGCTCACCGCACGGGAAGAGGAGATTGACCGTATTCTTGGCCTTTCCCTGGGGGCTGATGACTATGTGGTAAAACCCTTTAGCCCGCGGGAACTTGTTGAGAGGGTTAAGGCAATCTTGCGTAGGACACAGCCAAGAAAAATTGTAAGTGAGACAAATAAGGTTCTACGGCATGGAGGACTGAGCGTTGATCCTCAAAAGTGTAAGGTCATCCTTGATGACAAGGTTATAAGTCTGACGACGTCTGAATATAAACTGTTACATATCTTGATGTCCTCACCTGGACAGGTGTTTTCGAGAGACGCCCTGTTAGCGAAATTTTACGAACATGGTGAGACTGTCGTTGAGAGGGTAATAGATGTACATATAGGTAAAATCAGGCAAAAAATTGAAGTGAATCCAGCACAACCAAAGTTTATCCTCACTGTTCGCGGGTTTGGTTACACTTTTACAGAAGGGTAAGGGTAGTCTGCTATGAAAAACCGTCTACTCTGGAAGTTACTCCTGACTAATGTTGTCCCTGTTATTCTTGTAATCTTTCTCATTGTCTGGTTTGCGGTTGACAAGCTTGCCGCAAATTATTTTATGGCGCTGATGGACACCTATGATGTTTCTCCGGACGAAATACATCATATGTTTCTGACCTCCATCCATTACTATCTTATCTGGGCTAGCCTTGCAGCTTTAGGGCTTGCCATTATTCTGAGTTATCTGCTTACAAGAAGGGTATTGCGGCCGCTTTCTCAAATGACTGCTATCACCAAAGAAATCGCTGCAGGAAAGTTTTCTTTAAGGGCAGAGGTAACAACAAATGATGAGGTGGGGGAGCTTGGATATGCATTTAACAGTATGGCGGATAGCCTCGAACAGATTGAACAGTTGAGGAAAACCATGGTGGCTGATGTTGCCCATGAGCTACGGACTCCTTTGACCAACCTGCGTGGGTATCTTGAAGCACTTAACGATGAGGTTATTCCGCCAACACCAGAAACCTTCCAAATGCTCCAGCAGGAAAATTTACGCCTTGTCCATCTTGTCGAAAACCTCCAGCAGCTGGCAAGAGCAGATGCCGCCAGGGCCTATCTTAAACGAGAGAAGATCTCCCTTCGGGAGCTTGTTATGCAGATGGTGGAGTTGCAAATCCCCAATTTTAGTAAGAAGGAAATTGAGATGTCCACACCCGCTTCTGAGAAAGAGTACTGGGTGATGGCTGACCCTGACAAGATACTACAGGCGCTTAGAAATCTGGTGGAAAATTGTTGGAAATATACTGAGATCGGAGGACGTGTTGTTATTGATATATCGCCCGTTAAATCGGGGGTTAAGGTGGATTTTCAAAATAGTGGACCTGGTATTTTAGAAGAAGATCTTCCCTATGTGTTTGAGAGATTCTTTCGAGCTGACAAGTCCCGTTCAAGGGGTGCTGGTGATGCAGGAGGCGCAGGTATTGGTCTTGCCATCACTAGAGAACTCATTGAGGCACATGGTGGTAAGGTTGGGGCAAAGAGTATTCCCGGAGAGACTCATATCTGGTTTACCCTGCCTCAGAATAATTCTAACTAGCTGTACACTTTCGTATCATATTCACTTCATAATGGTGGAGTGCACCTCAAATAGAGAAGAAAATTTTCTTTATCTAATCTTTACATTTCCTTTAAACTCCCTTTACATCTGGTCCCCATAGTACTCCGTAAGAGGAAAGACCTCTATCTGTAACAATAGAAAAAGTCGAAACAAAAGACCAAAATTTTACGGGGGATAATCATGAAACGATCTACTTTGAATTTGATGTCTGCAGCAATGTTGGTAAGCCTTTTTGCATTAACAGCATGTGCAGAACAAGATCATATGGCTAAAGACACTATGGATCATATGGACAAGGCATCAATGCACACTGAGATGAAAGATGAAGGAAAAATGATGGTCAGTGAAATGGAAAAGCCAATGGCAGAAGATATGACTGGCAAAGCTGAGACAATGAAGGATGAGATGGAGAGTAGTATGGGCAGTGACATGAAAAAAATGGAGTAGGTGATCTGTTCTATCTTGTGTCTAGCCAATAACAACTCTTAGGAGGAAGGAATATGAAGATTTTTGACGTATTCATTGTACTGGTTGTATCATCTCTTCTATCATTTGCAACGGTCTCCCTGGCCATGGAGTCTCAGCAGAATCAGGCGACGTTCGAAGTGGGATGATACGATGTTGGAAAAGCTGTCCTGGATGGGCAGCCTGGAGTTATTGAAGTGGATAAGGGATGGCGGAACGGTCGTGAAATAAATAGTGTGGTGTATGATCCGGGCAAAATATCTATTGAGTCCATGGAACGATCCCTGAAACAGTCAGGGACTTATATACGCACTGTCCCAGGTGAGCCAAACTAGGGTAGGTGTAATTTTAGATTCATATAATAAGACGTTGTGGAGGTTACAATGAGATCTCTTGTGATAATATTCGTATGTGTGTTGTCTGCAGCTGTGGGTACTGTGGTGGCTAAAAGTATGCAAACTGCAGGGGCTGTAAAAGATAGTAAAGTGGTGGAAGCTCTAGAAGGTACTACAGCCACAGCGATTGTAGCAGGAGGTTGCTTCTGGTGTATGGAAAAGCCTTTTGAAGAGCTTGAAGGTGTAAGTAGTGTTGTTTCAGGCTATTCAGGAGGAAAAACGGCAAATCCGACCTATAACACCTATATGAGAGATGGTCATATTGAAGTAGTAGAAATCACATATGATCCAACAGTTGTCAGTTTTAAGGAGTTGCTTGATGTGTACTGGAAGCAGGTTGACCCAACCGATGCTGGTGGACAGTTTGTTGATCGTGGACACGGCTATACCACTGCCATTTTTGTAGATAATGCGGCAGAAAAACAGATTGCTCTGGAGTCAAAACGAGAAATTAATGAACGCGGTGTTTTTGCGAAGACAGTTATTACACCAATACTTGATGCAGCGCCGTTTTATCCAGCTGAAGAATATCATCAGGACTACTATAAGAAAAATCCTATCAGATATAAGTATTATCGATCGCGTTCTGGCAGGGACAATTTCCTTACGAAAATATGGGGTTCCGATAAAGAAGAAGAGTTGAAAGTAGTGGAAAAAAATGGGCTGAAGAAAAAGCTTACTCCCCTTCAATATGAAGTGACTCAAGAAGAGGGGACTGAGCCTCCATTTAGTAATTTGTATTGGGATAATAAAAAAGCCGGAATTTATGTTGATATAGTTTCAAATGAGCCGCTTTTCAGCTCAAAAGATAAGTATGATTCGAAGACCGGTTGGCCAAGTTTCTCAAGACCTCTTGTGAATGAAAATATTGTTGAAAAAGATGATATATCTCTTTTCTCTGTGCGCACTGAGGTTCGAAGTAAAAAGGGTGACTCCCATCTGGGACATGTCTTTGAAGATGGTCCTGCACCGACAGGGTTGCGCTACTGTATCAATTCTGCCTCGCTTCGTTTCATTCCGGTGGAAAAACTTGAAGCGGAAGGGTTCGCTCACTTTGCTCAAAATTTTGAATAAGCTGTTACGTGAAGTAGATGTCTTCTCCTGAAATGTGCCAATATTTTTTATGATCTTTAACGGGCGCTGTTGGAGGTACTCAACAGCGGCCTGTTATTCCGTTAGAGCGCCTCAAAAACCTTATATCCAACGTTTTTTACGAAAATAAAAAAATTGGCCAATACAAACAAGTATAAGCAGCAGAATAACAATCAGAAAAGCCCACCTATAGGTTGCGCCGGGAATTCCTCCAACATTAATTCCAAGCAATCCGGTAAAGAAACTCAGAGGTAAAAAAACGGCGGTGATAATTGACAACACATACATACGAGAGTTGAGTTGAGCAGATAAAGAATTTGTGAGTTCCTCTTGGGCCACGCTAGCTCTGTCTCTTAGGGAATCGAGATGTTCAACAATTCGTATAAGACTATTTGCTGTTTCGTGTAACGGTCTTTCATCTTTAGTACTAAACCAGGTGAGACTATCAACCTGCAGTCTTACTATTGCCTCTCTTTGAGGAGCCAGATAACGACGAAGGATAATTGCATCTCTGCGTATAGCTGATATCTGCGAGCGAAGAACAGCTTCATGAGATGAGAAGACCTGTTCTTCCAGAGTTGATATGTTATCCTCTATTTTATCAACGGCTTCCTCTATGTACGATGTTAACAGCTCATTAATCATTACGATGAAATTGCTCGGTGAAACGGGCCCCCTTCCTTTAAGCAACATTTTTTTAAGTTCGCTGACAGAGAGAAGAGGACGTTTTCTGGTAGTTATGATTCTTCCTTTTTCTACCCAGGCTCGCAAGGAAACCATATCTTCGAGATCTGCACCTGGATTAAGGTTAACACCTCTCAAGTTTAATAGTAGTCCTTCACCGATGACAGTCGATCGAGGTCTTGTTTCCTCGGTTAAAAGTGCCTCAACAATAAATGGATCCAGATCACTTTTATCCTGGAGCCAAGTAACTGTCTCTGGAGACATATATGATAGATGAATCCAAATTGTTCCACTTTCCTCAGTCCAGGCATTGATTTCGTCCCAAGTCAATTCACGGCCACCACCATTGCCATTAAATAAAACCGCATGGATTAACCCATCATTTTTCATACTCTGCCTCACTCTTCAGTCAATTGTGTATTTCTGCGAATTTGATCAGCAGCCTCATCATCTACAGACCGAAGATGGAGATCAGATTGCGGGAACGGAATCTCTATGTTGTTCATTGAGAATTCATTATCAATATCTTGATTTAAATCACTTAACACCTGTAGCTTATCAAGAAATTCAGGAATCCATACACGAAGTTCAAAATCGAGCGAACTGGTGCCAAAAGCGAGAAAAAGCGCAGAAGGTTTAGGGTGGCTGAGTACCATGGGGTTCGCATTTCCACAGGTCTCAAGGATTTCCATAACTTTGCTGACATCTGTACCATAAGCAACACCAATCGGGATTTTAACTCGTACCCTCCTGTCACCCAGAGTCCAGTTAGTTACCTGTCCTGTAACAAGATCAGAATTAGGAACAACTATTTCTGCATTATCAAAAGTCTGTATAATCGTAGCACGCAAGCCGAGTTGCTTAACCTCGCCCCATTCTGAGCCGAGTTGTATGGTATCACCAACTTTAATAGGCCTTTCAAAGAGTAAAATCAGACCACTTGCAAAGTTATTGACGATTGCCTGTAACCCAAAACCGATACCGACACCTAGAGCGCCACCCAGTAAAGTAATCTGGTTGAGTTGAAAACCAAGCACCCTCAGCATGATCAGAAAACCGCAGGCCAGAATAGCATAATGGGCCAGGCGTGTGATAGATAGTTGCACTCCCTTTTCAGCCTTATATCGAGGGAGTATATTTTTTAAAAGCAGTGCCTGTATAGCTTTTGAGGTAATAAAGGCACCATAAAAGACAATCACTACAGTTAAAATAAATTTAAATGAGATATGTAGACCAGCAAAGTCAAAGCCGAAGTTGTTAATTCCAACAAATGCAGTAGGAATGGTGGGGTAAATATCCCAGATGACACTTTGAAGAGTAATTAATATGACTATATGCAACCATCTTATGACAGGCTGAATACTCTGTATGATATCAGAGAAATTTTCTTTGATCAGTGTAAATGGCAACAGAGACAAAATGAGTTCCAGCAGACCAAGATGAAGACGATACAGCACCCAAATCACTAAACATCCAATTATTGCAGAGAGTAAAGTAGAAAAAACTATAATCGCTAACTGATTGTATCCTATCAGTCCTGAAACAATTATTACTGCAGGAAAAATTCCCCACCCTCTCTGTTTCCAGACATCGCTGAAATTTTTACCTCTGGTAGAGGGAAGTTTAAATAGATAGTAGAGAAAAGCCACGATAGAGACATAAAACACATAGAGTAAAACTACCATCCGCGGAAGGTCCAACAGGAACAGAATCATGCTCATACTTAAGAAAAACGTCAGTTGATTGAGTAATTTTCTTTTCACTCTGTTGAGCATGAGGTGCTTCGTCAGGCGCATGACTGCAATTAATGTAAGTACATGCAGCAGTGCCTCCCATTGTTCGGTTAAATTCGTGTTGAGAGGAAATATATTGGCAATTGCATTAACACTCGAACACATAAAGATAGCTGTAGCAATCGGACGTTTAGCAAAAGGTTGCCAGTGTGAGTCTGAAGAAATGAGATCTTTTGTCTTGCCTATGGCGAAACAGATGAGAGCAAATCCGAAACAACTTACTAACAGATAGCGGAGATTATTTTGCAGGTTTTCAGAGCGATCCCAAAAGAATTGCTTAGTTTGCTCATAACTCTTCGAAACCATATCAATACTGAGTAAGGAGTAAAAATCATTAGAAAGCATTGAAGGGGATGTCTGCTGAACGAAGGTTTCTTTAATATCTATATCCAAAGATTGAAGATCAGAATCTATTGAATAGAGAATGATCTGCATGTCTCCAATTTTCTTCCCTATAGATAAGACCGATTTGAGATGTGTTTCTACAATCAATAGAGCTTCGTTAACGGTATCTACTAATTTTGCATGTTGTTCTACTCCCAGCATCAGTGGGAAGTCTTCATGTTGCTCGATTGCAAGAATCTGTTCTTTTTTAGTTATCCATTGCTTCCTGGAGTCGGACCAAAAAGAAATAAGTGCGTTGATTGGTTCGGTAATGTTTTTAAGGCGCCCCTCCAGTCTCTGAGTCTTCTCCTGTAGGTTAGTTACTTGAAAAGGTTGTATGTCTGGATTCGTCTGAGCTATTGTCGTATCCCACCTGATCGCTTCTGTCTCAGCAATCAATTGTGGAATGTTTCCTTCAATCGACGTTATCTTCTTATCTTTGGCAATTCTATTTTGTAGATCGATGAGTTCTTTGGGTAGTATGCTTGCCCATGAATAGAGATCTATGAATGTTGTTTTTTGTTTCTCTGTGGGGACAGCTACTTTTTCTTCGGCCGCAGCAGAAACATGTAATGAGCAGGCAAGAAGAATTGCAATGATCACAAATCTACATGCAAAATAAGAGATTTTTTTCATTCGTCCGTAAAGGAATTGATTTAAAATACTATTCATACCCCCAGCAATACAAAAACCTATAACGCATTCATTTTTCGGCTCTATGTACAGTGAGCTGGGGGAAGGGGATTTCCCAATCATTTTGTGTGCAGCAGTCAACACACCATCGCTGTATGGCCCTTTCCAGTCTTTTATACAGATCAGCCATGCGTCCTTCAAAATCGGCTAGAATTATCAGATCGAGTGAAGAAGAATTGGCCTGGAAGAACTCTACCTGGAGGTTAAGACAGCATTTATCATACCCTTCTTCGGCTATTTTTAATTCTAGAAAATCTTTCAATACTTTTGGAATCGTGGATGTTACTTCATCTTGTACTTCATAGCTGAGTCCAAAGGTTACCCGTATCCTGAAGTTACGAGAAAGGTTGGCAGGACACGCTTGAAGAAAGGTTTCTGTTGGGTACGTTATTCTTCTTCCTCCGCGTTCAACCAGTTCAACCTGCTCGTGGGAGAGACTGACAACCCTTGCCCGAGATGATGAACCAACGACAACCCAATCGCCTTTTTTACAAGGAAACCAGGGCTCATCCTGATTATAAGGACGTGAGATAAGGCTAATCAAATCTTCAATAGGCAAACGCAATTCAACCCCTAGAGAGGGGTTGACGAGTCTGCTAAATACATTAATAGATTCGACCTTCCAGGGGACCCCGTGTAACATAATTCGTTCACCTTCGCGAACAGAACCAATATTGAGCATCAACCTTCCTTGTTGCCATAATTTCGGTAAGGCTTGGCGGATTGTCCAGGCAAGGCCCAGAAAAAAAATAATAGCCATGCTTAACAGGAACCAGTCCTCAGCCAGGTAAAGGACAAAAAACAGGCCAATAACAGCGAGAACTACAGACAATACTTGAAATACGACATATAAAAACCTGAGTTTAAGAGACCGCTGTTCATTGGTTGAACTTAATCTCAGCAAGGCTTTGGCAAGCAACCGGTATAATAACCGACAAGACATCAGGATTACAAAAAAAGCCAGAATTGCGGAAAACAGATACAACCCCCTGTTACGAAAAAATTCCCGGAGTGAGTTGCTTGTACTTTCGATAAAAGAGAACTCCTGCGTCTTTAGATGGGCCAATTCTCTTTCAGCGAGTTCTAGTTTATTGCCAAGCCTTTTTTGAATGTTAAGCCACTCTGGTTGCAGGGCTTTAATCTCTTTTCCAACCTGTTTATCTTCGGTCTCTTTTAGTACAACTTCCAGGTGATCGACTGCCTGTATTGCAGTTGTCTCTAATAAGCGCAGCTCAGCAATCTTGTCTTTTAGGTCTGATTTTTGTCTTGATCTAATCGTAAATCTTTTCAGTTCTTTGATTGCCGGCTCTACAAGAGTGGCCAGCTCATTCTTCCAGCTGAATGTTTCTGGTTTTTTTTCCACAAACAGTGCTGGCTCTACTCCTGTTGCAATGCGCTCAAAATCGTTCACGGTTTCTGACAACTGCCTGTCAAGCTGAGAAATTTCTTCCTTAATGACGCTTTTTTCTGATTCTGATTTACTGTTGGTTAACTTCTTCTGAGATATTCGAATTTGTTCTTTCAGGTTGTTCTGAAGCTCAAGCAGAGACGTAAGCATAGTTGTAACGTCATTTCCTGGTTCAATCGTTGGTAGCTCTTGTGGAGCAACTGTGGAATCTGTTGATGTGTCCGCCCAGGAATGAAAGGGGTATAAATGAAATAGAGTACAGCAGACAATTATAAGTATTTTACTGTGCATGGTATGTAACCTTGTCTCTTTTGAGGACCAGACTGTTCTGAAGCCTGACTGGATAACATTCGATACAAGCACTATTTTTCAAGTAATATCGGCAGTTATTTAAGTTCATATCTCGGTAAAAGAGGAGCAATATATCAAAATCTTATGATAGACTAGACTATGGTCCTCTTTCTTAATTAAAAACTGTTTTCTATAGCATTAGAATAACATATAGTCGTTAATAGTTATTCTTAATTAGTTGAGGATAATGATTGAAACAAGAGCAAAAACAGTAAAAAGTAGTATTACTTCAACGGAACACAAAATAACATCAATAGAAAAAGGTATGAGAAAAGATGGTTAAATTAGAGCAAAGCAATTTACCTGTTATTGGTTGGCGAGAATGGGTCGGTCTGCCTGAAATCGGTATTGAAAGAATCAAAGTTAAAGTCGATTCCGGTGCACGCTCATCATCCTTGCATGCCTTCGAATTGAAAACATTTGATCGGGATGGGGACCAATGGGTCCGCTTTAACGTTCATCCTCTCCAACGCTCCCATGAAAAAAAAATGGTTGTGGAGGCGAAAATTCTTGAATTCAGGTCTGTTAAAAGCTCAAGCGGTATTGCAAAGATGCGACCTGTAATTATTACCGAGATCGAATTACTTGGTAAGAGATGGCCTGTTGAATTAACACTTGCAAGTCGAGATAATATGGGTTTTAGGATGCTTCTGGGGCGTGAAGCATTCAGAGGACGATTCCTCGTTGACGCTGGTAAATCTTATTATGGTGGCAGACCAAAACGAAAGAAAACGGTTAAAACACCAAAACGTAAAAATACAGATAGTAAATCTCAAAAATAAGGGCGATTATGAAACTGGCTATTCTCTCATGTAACGCTAACAGTTACAGTACTCGTCGACTGCGTGAAGCTGCTCTGCAACGTGGACACAACGTTAAGGTTTTAAACACGTTAAAGTTTGCAATTGATCTGGATCAGGGGATGCCTGATCTCTACTTTCGTCAAAAGCGTCTTTCTCAATATGATGCGGTCCTGCCAAGAATAGGTTCATCCATCACCTACTATGGTACCGCAGTTGTACGGCAATTCGAACAAATGGATGTGTTTTGCGCAAACTCATCTGCGAGTATCGGTAACTCAAGAGATAAGTTAAGAAGCTTACAAATACTCAGCCGCCATTCCATTGGCATTCCTCAAACCACATTTGTCAGAGATAAAAAAGATGTTCTCCCCGCAATAGCGAGAGTTGGCGGAGCCCCTGTTGTAATCAAATTGATTGAAGGGACTCAAGGAATCGGTGTTATTCTGGCGAACTCCATCAGTACTGCAGCTGGCATCATAGAACTTTTACAAAGTCAGAAACAGAGTGTTCTTATCCAGAAATTCATTAAAGAAAGCAAGGGAAGGGATATAAGAGCCTTTGTTGTTGGTGATAGAGTGGTGGGGGCAATGCGAAGAGTAGCTCAAGGACAGGAGTTTCGAAGTAATGTCCACAGGGGAGGTATTACTGAGCCTGTAGAGCTAGATGATGTTTACAAAGAGACTGCTGTGCGAGCATCCCAGATTTTAGGACTTCGAGTGGCCGGAGTGGATCTACTTGAAGGAAAAGATGGTCCGCAAATAATGGAAGTCAATTCTTCACCAGGCTTGGAAGGAATTGAGGGGTGTACACAACTCGATATTGCCGGATCAATAATTGACTATATTGCAGCTCAGGTGGATTTTCCTGAAATTGATCTTCGTCAACGCTTAACCGTGAGTAGTGGATACGGAGTTGCTGAAATCCATATTCCTGAGGGGTCTGAATATGTAGGAAAAACTATTACTGAATCAGGTCTGAGAGAAAAAGATATTACGGTACTGACTCTTCATCGAAATACTAAAGTCATACCTAATCCCAAACCTAGTCGAGAATTGCTCGCAGGAGATCGCCTGCTCTGTTTTGGTAAGCTTGAACTAATGCGTGGCATGACTCCAGGAAAGGTTCGCCGTAAACGCCGGCCAAAAGTTAAAGATTTGCCTGAACTTCCTGTAGCTGATGAGGTATATAAAGAATCGGGAACAATCGAATCCGTCTCAATACCATCAGATAAGGGTATGACCAACAATGAGTAAGTTAGAATCCCGTAAATCAATATCCGATTGGTTTGGCGAAAAAATTGAACTTGGTGAATCACGTAATGTTCAGCTTACTATAGGCGAAAGTTATAGTAGCAGGAATGTTGAAATACAGATTCACATTCGTCGTGCAATTCAAGATGGTCCAGTAGTTTTTGTTACAGCCGCTTTACACGGTGACGAAATTAATGGTTGTGGAGCCATTCGACAATTGATTCAGGACGAGGAGTTTCAATTACTGAAAGGTACAATTGTTTTAATCCCGGTTCTGAATCTTCCTGCCTTTGAGCGACACTCTCGTTACCTGCCGGATCGTCGTGATTTGAACCGCTCGTTTCCTGGCTCTGCCGATGGGAGCCTGGCCAGTAGAATGGCATTTACAATTTTCAACGAGATTGTAATGAGGTGTGATTATGGTATCGATTTACATACAGCATCAGTGAGACGAACTAATTATCCTACAATTCGGGGTGATTTAACAAATCCTGAAGTGCGCAGAATTGCAGAGGCATTTGGTGCAGAAATTATTATCAACGGAAAAGGCCCTAAAAATTCATTCCGCCGTGAAGCGTGTCGTGCAGGTTGTCCAACCATCATCATGGAAGGTGGAGAAGTTTGGAAAGTTGAACCCGGCATTGTAGAAACTGCAGTTCGTGGAATAAAAAACGTGCTCATCGAACTGGAAATGTTGGACTCTGATATAGAAAGTCCTCCTTATCAGATAGTAATTGAGAAATCAAAGTGGATTAGGGCTGAACAGGGAGGTTTTCTCGATTTTCATATCCAACCTGGTGATATCGTAGAAAAAGATCAACCACTTGCGACCAATACAACAATTATTGGCGAAGGACAGAGTACTGTTCATTCTCCATTCAATGGTGTCGTGATGGGAATGACCAGTCTACCTTCCATCAGTCCTGGTGAACCTATATGCAACCTCGGTAAATTACCGAGAAAATATAGTCCAGATAAACTCGAGAAATTACGATCAAAAGAAGATGGCCTTGAGCTGCAGGTCATGGAGGAACTAGGTTCTAGTGTTCTCTTAACCGAGCCACCTGAAGAGTAATATGTAGAACGTTGAGGTGTTTAAAGAGAATACATACTTTAAACACCTCTTTAGTCTTGATAGCAACGAAGCTGAGAAGGCAAGTATCACATGCCTCCTAGTTGTGTTAAAACGGCACTTGCAAAACTCAAAACGAAGAAAAAACCACACATATCTGTGACAGTGGTGAGCAGTGGTCCTGAAACAAGAGCTGGGTCAAGCTTAAACCTTTTTAAAATGAGTGGTAACATTCCACCGAGACTTACAGAAACTAGCGTATTTGCTGCTAACGCTCCTCCAACAACAAAACCAAGCCAGGGATTTCCTTTCCATAAATACGCAACCCCACCAAGCAGCAAGCCGAGCACCAGGCCATTTATTACGCCTACTTTAGCCTCTTTGGCCAGAACCCAGAGTAACTCCTTTGGTCGAACTAAACCGAGTGAAAGTTCACGCATTGAAACAGCGACAGCCTGATTACCAGAACAGCCACTCATGTCACTCACCATTGGTAAAAAAACAGCTAAGGTAATCACCGCAGCGAGAGTGTCCTGGTAGAGAGCGATAACACTCGCAGCGATAATATTGAGAACAATATTAAGACTTAACCAGGACAGGCGTCGTCCTGAGCGAGAAAGTAAAGGCATTGTTCGAAATTCTTCGCCACCAATAATTCCACTCAATCGCAGAAATGCTTTTGTCTTCTGTTTGTTATCGGCCTCCTCAATACTTCTGGGTAAAACCACACCAACGAGCTTTCCTGCTCCATCCACAACTGGTGCACCAAACAGGTGATGATCTTCAAAAAATTCTTTCAGTTCTCGTAAAGTAGCAGTATCCGAAACACTGAGAGGGGTTTTGATCATAACCTCGGTAAGTTTGGTGTCTCTCGCCGGAAATAGCAGATCATGAATGCGAAGTACACCGACGAGCTGTTTTCTTTTGTCAGTCACATAAAAATACTGAACATTATAATCTATGTATTTTTGACTGTTTGCTTGTAAGTCATTCAGGACATCACCAATGGTGTTTTCTGAAGGGTAGGCAAGAAACTCTGATATCATCAAGCCACCCGCACAATTTGGATCGTAAGCCATCATGAGTCGTGCTTCTTCTGCATCGTCATGGGACATGTTCGATAAGATAGCATTGCTTGCGCCACTATCCATTTCACCTAACACATCAGCTAGGTGATCACTGGCGAGTTCCTCCATTATTGCAGCTGCTTGGTCAGACGGCATATCTTCGACCATATCTGCCGCCTGCTCCTCAGGTATGTCCTCGATAACATCAGCAGCATCCTGAGGACTCAATAGACTAAACAAGCTCAGTCTATCGCGCTCAGAAAGTCTTGAGACGACCCGAGCTGTGTCCTGGGGACTGAGTGTTTCAAAGAATGTAGCTAATTCGGAATTTTCCTTTGCAGATATCAGTGCACTGAGAGTTTCCAAGGAAGTGTTTTCATCAACCATTTTATACCTTGTTCAATTTCATGGATAGACAGCGTATGTATTTAATAATAAACTGTAAAACATGATGGTTTTTTTTGTGTTAGTTGCTTGCCAGTATACATTTTCGTAGATAACTGGAAGATCAACGATATGTAGCGAGAGTATGTTTTGTTTTGACTCCTGTTGTTAGGCGTGGTATCACTATCGTTGATGTGCATCATAATTGTTAATGATGCTACTCTTTTCAACCGAGCAAATCGAACAACTTGTCAAGCAATAGGTTATTCACTTACCCTTAAAGGAGGTTGGCCAATGCAGCCCTGCATATTTTGTTGGAGATAAGTATAAAACTATTTCATAGTGACAGGTAGTATGAATTTGAACTTCAAAAAACCTCTTATACGCAATTGACTCTGCTGATTACTTCTTGAAATATTAATGTCTCACTCCGAAGGAAGTTGTTTTATCGATATGATTATGGCTTTCAATAGGCATGCAGATTTTAGTTACTCTTACAATACATATTAAAGGAGCTACAATGAAATCTAAACTATTATTATGCACGATTGTGTCATTTATAATTCTGGGATCAGGATTTACCTTTGCGTATGAAAATGTCACCGCCGAGGAAGCCTACTATATGGTAAACGACGGGTATGCCATTCTGATTGACGTAAGAACATTGGAAGAATGTTCTTGGGTAGGGATGCCGTATGTCGGGATCGATGGGCTTTATGTCATTCCTTGGCTCACTAAAACATTCAGTGCAGATGGGACGGTGGTAACTGAGAATAACCCCAATTTCGGAGCATTAGCACTCCAGGAGTTTGGCAATGATAAAGACCAGGCGCTTATAACGATGTGCCGCAGCGGCGGTCGAAGTACCGCTGCCGCATTGTTTCTCGAAGACCTCGGATTCACCAACATTTACGAGCTTGATAACATATTGAAAGAAGAAGAGAACAGCAAGGGCGGCCGTGGTGGATTTCAGGGAACATTATATGACAACGTCTATGAAGGATACAGAGGGTATCCCACCAGGCTCCCTCAGAACCGAAGTCCACATAAAGTAACTGTTCAGACCAGGACGGACCGCATCGAGAATCCAGAATCATCCGTGTCCTGGATGGATACGGGGCTTCCCGTAACCCAGGATTTGGCTGATGCCATCATACCTGTACTGCCGCCTTCCGAGTAACAGACGGGGTTTTCTGTTAGCGTAACTGTATTCGCCCATCGTATATGGGTAAAATCTGGCAGGGTATGCTGCCGAGGTCACATAATTACTGCCAATAGAGCGACCTGTGGGGTGTGGGGGATTTATCCCCGCACCCTCTTTAGGTAACACGTGAAAATCACTGATAGAATAAAATGCAAAAGAAAAATTGTAGTATTATCCTATCAGTTTAAGTGGTAAGTATATTGTTTTGTAGTTTTTCTTCTCTCGACGTACCACTTAACTTTGCAGCAGCAGACTCATCCACTGTACGCAAATGGAGGTCCGACTGAGGGAATGGAATCTCAATATTGTTGAGTGAAAATTCAGAATCAATGTCCTGGTTTAAGTCACTCAGCACTTGGAGTTTATCGAGAAACTCTGGAATCCAAACACGTAATTCAAAATCAAGGGAACTGGCGCCAAAGGCAAGGAACAACGCACTTGGTTTTGGGGTGCCAAGAACCATAGGGTTGGCATGTGCGCAGGATGTGAGAATTTCTATAACACGGTTCACGTCAGTCCCATATGCAACCCCAACAGGTACTTTTACCCTGACCCTGCGATCCCCAAGTGTCCAATTTGTTACCTGACCTGTGATAAGATCAGAGTTTGGGACGACAATTTCTGCATTATCAAAGGTCTGAATGATGGTTGCTCTTAAACCAAGACCTTTAACTTCGCCCCATTGTTCACCGATCTGGATGGTGTCACCAACCTTAATAGGTCTTTCAAACAGCAAAATAAGACCACTTGCAAAATTATTGACTATAGCCTGAAGTCCAAATCCGATACCAACCCCCAGGGCGCCACCAAGTAGGGTAAGTTGGTTAAGCTGAAAACCGAGGACCCGCAGCATAATGAGAAATCCACAGGTCAAAATTGCGTAGTGGGCGAGGCGGGTAACGGAGGCTTGTACACCTTTTTCCGCTTTATAGCGTGGAAGAATATTTTTAAGTAGCAGTGTCTGCACTGCTCTTGATGTAATTAAGGCTCCATAAAAGACAAAGGCCACCGTAAAAATAAAACGCAGGGAGATATGGAGTTCACCAATATCAAAGCCAAGATTATTTATGCTTAAAAATGCTGTGCTGATATTAGGATAGATGTCCCAAATAACACTCTGAATGGTAATGAGAATGAAAATATGTAACCATTTTATGATGGGTCGAACACTCTGCAGTATCTCTACATAGTTTTCCTTAACGAGGTTTGACGGTAACAATGAAAGTATCATGTCGATAAATCCAAGGTTAAACCGGTAGAGAACCCAGATAACGAGACAACCAATGACTGAGGAGAGCAGGATAGAAAAGGTCATAATGGCAAGGTGGTCGTATCCTGTCACCACAGAGATAATGACAAAGGCTGGTAATACCCCCCAGGCTCTCTTTCTCCATACTTCTTTTAGATTTTTGCCTCTTGTAAATGGAAGTTGGAAGAGATAGTAGCAAAAGGTAACTACTGAGACATAGAAGACATAGAGGAGTAGTAAAATCTGTGGCAGGCCTAAAAGTAGGATAACAACGGCTCCACCCATAAATAAGGCCAATTTGTTTAAGAGTTTACGCCTATCTATGTCCTCCATTAAAAATGTGTTGATTCGTGTGATAGCAATCAGCGTGATTACCTGAAGAAGTGCATCCCACTGTTCGGGGAGTTCAGCTTTGAGCGGTAAGACGGTGACAATGGCGTTAATGGTTGATGCCATGAATACTGTTGTGGCGATGGGCCGTTTACTAAAAGGCATCCACTCTGAATTTGGACCAATCAGATGTTTTGATTTAGATATCACAAAGCACAGTATTAAAAAAACGGTACAACCTACAATCAGGTAGTGGAGATTATCTTTGACACTTTTAAGACGTCCCTCAAAAAAGAGTTTGGTTCGATTGTAACTCTGGACAATAATGTTACGATTTAAGCGGGAATAAAACTCAGCAGATAACATTGATGGGGCGGTCTGTTGAACTGAGGTACTTTTTAACTCCTCGTCTAAAGCCTCCAAGTTTCCGTCAATGGTGTAGAGCGATATTTGCAATTCTCCGATAACTTTTCCAACAGTAAGGGATAATTTGAGGTGGCTTTCAATGAGAGAAATTGCTTCGTCGATAGTACTCAGTAGCTTTTTATGTTGTTCTGCACCTAAAATAAGTGGAGTTTCTTTGTTTTCATCCATGAGAAGAATTTGCTCTTTTTTTCTGAGCCATTCTTTTCTTGTGGCCGACCAGAATGAGATTGTCTCATTGATGTAATCTGTGTTTTTCTTTAGGCGAGCTACAATCTTTTGTGTTTTGTTTTGAAGGCTTGTTATCTGTAAAAGTTGAAGGTCAGGGCTCGTTTGAGCCATTGTGGTATCCCATCTGATGGTCTCAATATCATTTTCTAAAGCCGGGAGCTCTTTTTGAACTGCTATGATTCTCTTGTTATTAGATATTTCGTTTTGCAGGTCAATAAGTTCTTTAGGAAGAATAGTGGCCCATGAGTAGAGATTGATGAGGGTTGTCTTCTCTTCAACAGTTGCAGCTATTTTCTTATCTGTTTCTACAGGCGTCACCTCTTCGGCACTGTATGATACCAGAGGGAGCATAAGGACCATGAGGAGCAGCAAAAGAACAGTCTGGAGGGTGGGGTGTGATAATTTTCTCATAAACCCTGTTAGTGTTAAATGAAAAGGGGGAACTGCATCATCGTAAACAATAGTATCAAAGTAGAGAGGGTATGTATGAAGTTCTTAGTATCTTAACATGATAGTAATACGAACTATTACAAGTTTTACGATTGTTATACAGCAATTTTTTTAAGTCCTGTTAACAGGGAACGAACACTAAAATATTTCTGAATACGTCTATACCTGAAGCTTGTCTCAGTTATTAATGAGGGTAAATAGATACGCCACTGATGTTGTAGGCATCGCACCAATACTGCTTGATCACCCCTTCTTGTTTCATCTCTTGTAAGCTTTCAGCCATCTGAGGAATCAGGTAGCTGAAATTTTTATGGACATAGGGATGTACATCCATTTCTGCCAGTATTCCTGCAGGAGCTATGTAATGTTTAAATTCATCAGAATTCAAGTAAGGTAAGGCTTCCAGGTAGGTCATGATTAAAACATCGGTGTATGCAGATTTTAATTTATAAAAGCCGCTCTCCGCTGTAACGGCAGTGCTGATTTGCGTCTGTTTAAATAGAGAATTGAGATATTTCTTTGCAGTCTGGTAACCTTGAATATATTCCACATTCGGATTAAATTTCAATAAATCCTGCCAATCTTTGATGCCTTCATACATAATAGGATGTGATCTTCTCGTAAGCGCTATCACCTTTAGGGTGTAGAGTGATTCCGGGACTCTGATCTGGTTATGAACCTTTTCCTGAAATGTTTTAACCTGCTTCGCCTGACCTGCAATAAGGCCTGATTCAGCCTCATAATTTGCACGCCTGGAGGGCATTGACAAGAGTTCAAAAGAATACCCCATTCTGGAAAATAGATCCTTATACAATAGGTCCATCCAATGATAGAGCGGGGTGTCTGGAGTGTCGTCTGTCGAAAAGATTACCTTGTCGGAGGTGTTAACGGGGGCACTTATATCTGTTGTTGAAGCAGTAGCTGAACTCACCATCCATAGTATGAGTATCATATATAATCTGAAAAAAAGTACCATTGCTGACTTTCCGGTAATTTTATGTGTACTGAGTTAATTTTTCCTGTGATGCTGGTTTATTATATGCAAAAACGTCCCGGTGTAAAAGGTCTTAAGTTCAATTTTCTGTTACACTGGCTTTTAGTAATGCTTTTTTAGGGGATGCTGGTCAATGGAAATTGTAGTCATGTTGACTTATATTTGAAGATGTGAAGGACCAAATGATATTGTTGAATTTTTGTGAGCAATGAGCCAAGGCAAACGTAAAACGATGCTCAGATAGTATCTCTACTCAAAAGTTAACGGGATGAAATAGATGAAAACACTGAAAATATTAGGTATTTGTGGCAGTCTTAGGAAGCAGTCAACAAATCTGGGCTTACTTAGATATGCAAGAGATAATGCTCCCGAGGGGGTTGTTGTTCACATTGCAGACTTGGCTGATTTACCGTTTTACAATGCTGATCTTAAAATTATTCCAGTTCCTGTTCAGAGATTTATTAACGAGCTGAAGGAAGCTGATGCCCTGTTACTTGGCTGTCCTGAATATAATTATTCCATGGCGCCTGCACTCAAAAATGCATTGGACTGGGCCTCCAGGGTTCCTGATAATGCGCTGCTTGCTGGTATGCCCGCCGCCATTGTCGGCGCAGGTGGGGGGATGGGGACTGGACGAGCGCAGTATCATCTTCGTCAGGTGTGTGTGTATTTAGATATTCACCCATTAAATAAACCGGAACTGTTGAGCAATGCCTTTAGCGGCAGCTATGATGAATCGGGTAATTTGGTCGATGAAAAAATCCAGTCCCTCGTTGTTGAGCAGCTCATTGCATTAAGAAGCTGGGCTGCAGATATACGACGATCTTAAGAGCAACCTATCAAAATATAAACGAATATTTTCCGGTCATCCCTTGTAAAAAAAAACAATTATGCTGATAATACATTACAAACAGTTGTATCAATCTATCTCAACCTGCTCAGGAGGGGAACGATGGCCCAAAAAGGAAAAAACGTACTTCACCAGCACATCACCGCTGTAAAAAAAGGCGATAGAATATTTGAAAATGCCTTTCAAAGTGTCAGTCGTATGGTTTTGGAGGGGGAAATCGATAAGGTTGTAGTTAACGGTAAATCAACCTTTGATTTCAGAATTTTCAGGGAAGGGAAAAAACATATCATCGGTATGTACGATGAAATTAATTCCTTTGTCTCCTTTGTTAAAGATGCCTCCCAGGGCGGCTCCTCTTCTGAGATGGCCTTTGTGCTTGTGGGGGAGCCCGGCAACGGAAAGACATTCCTAGTAGAGTACTTATGTGCCATGTACAGGGATTTTCTGTCTATTCCCAAAAACCGTAAATACACCTTTCGCTTTGTCGGTCTTGATAAACTCGGTTCTTACGGCAATATAAAAACAATCGAATCCCAGACCTATGAAGATCCTATGGTTCTTGCCATGAATCTTCATGAGACAAAGGAAGAGTCCAGAAAATATCTGGCGACAAGATACCGTGCTTCTTCTGCTCTTCTTGAAGAGTGGTATGAAAACTATCGGCCTCTGGGAGCATGTTCTGCCTATATTCTAAATGATATTCGTGAGTATACGGGTGGCAAATTAGAGGATATTCTCGATTTTATTGAGATTGTTCAGGTCCCGCTTATTGAAAGTCTTGGTACTGTGACGGGTAAGTATCCTGCAAAAGACAAGATCACCTCCTCTGCCGTGGATCTTTTGGGTGAAGAGTCAATTCAGCGGCTGCTCCATATAACTGACACCAACAATCCCTATAGATTTGATCTACGACGAGGGGCTCTGGCAAGGGTTGCCGGAGGTGGTATTCACTTCAGCGATGAGATTTACAAGAACAAAAAAGATCTTGTTCAGGTCTACTTAGGCATCATTCAGAATAGATGTATTGAGATTGATGGCTACAAGTGGCCCATCGATACTCTGATTGTCGCGACCAGCAATAACTCCGAGTTTAACCGCTTTCTTGAGGAAAAGGAGGAGGCACCGATCGTTGATAGGTGCAGGATCTGTTATGTGTCCCATAACACCAACTATGATCTGCAAAAAAATCTCACCGCATATGCAATTGGTAATGAGTCGAAAACCACTTTAACCGGTGATGCAATGCACCAGGATCCAAACCTTAATTATGCTGCTTCAGTGGGTGTTGTCCTCACAAGACTCCCACGCTCTGAAAAGCTTACTCCCATTGAGACAATGAAACTTGCAGCAGGAGAGGTCGCAGGTGAAAAAAGTCTTAAAACACTATCTGAGGTGATTGATACCCTCAGTCAGGAACATCAGATCACCAAGCGATTTGGTCAAAAGGGACTGGGGCAGAGAAATCTCGGTAGGTCAATTCAGTTGATGCTCGAGAGTTCAGAGACCAATGAGGGCAAGTGTATGTTTGCCTACGATGTGTTCCATGCCGTTGAAAGGGTTATCCTTGATTATGTTTCGGAGGCAAAGGATCGCGCCAAGTTCCTCGATGACCTGAAAATTGCAAAAGGTCTCTACCGTGAGCGCATCATGACAGAGATGTTCAACGCCTATATGGATGAGCCGCTGGCAATCCGTAAGGATGTCTTGAACTATGTGAACATGATCATAGGTAATGATGCCGAAAATCTTGGTGCCGATAAGATGTGGAAGTACAAAAATCCACAGACAGGTGAACTGCAGGCACTCAAGATCGATGAACGATATATCAACTCAGTTGAGGACTGTCTTGGTTTGAAAACCAAAGAACAGAAGGACTCCTTTAGAACCTCCATCAGGAAGATCTACGGTCAAAAGATTTCTGTTCGGCCAGATTATGATTTTATGGATAACCTGGAACTTGTTAAAGCGGTCACAGATGTTCGTTTAAAATCCGATATTGCAGGCTCTGGAAGTCTGATTGGAGCACTTGCCAATAGGACGAATGAGGAGAATCAGAAGCTCTACGATCGTATGATTGAAACCATGTTAAATAAACTTGGTTATTGCACAACCTGTGCCCAGAAGACTATTGAATATTTTTGTACTCAGGTGGATGAAAACTGATCAAAAGTGTCTTTTTACACAATATCTTCGTTTTGCTTAAAATATTATCCTCAGATAAGCGTAGACTTCGAGATATGTTGTATATGCCTGTGGTAATATTTTTCACAAGCCTCGATCTTGAATGAAAATTCTACTTTTGAAAAGGCTCAGGCAAATTGAAGTCACAGAAGTTACTCGTAGAACCAATGTTTAAACAGGGTGTTACTAGATGAAAAACAAACTTTATGCACTCTATGAATCCCTGAAAAAAGATGGTCTCACCCAGGCTCAGGATGAGAAAATCCGTTATGAATTGGATTTGCTTGCTTTGGACGGAGAACACCATCTTCCTGGCAAGCCTGGCATTAAGAGCATCTACAGCTATAACGATCTGGAGATGCTTCATAATGCCTCGCCCCCTAATCTTATGGCACTCAATACTGTTCAGTCCCTTGATTATTTGCTTGAAAGGGATAAGCAGAGGGAGGAGGATGGCTTTCCTCGAAAAATCAGGGTGGGCAAAATGGTTAAGCCCAGTCAGGATGGAGATGACAAGATAGTCATCGTACCCACAACAGTTGAGGAAAAGCTTTTCCATGACAAGGTTCGTCCTGATGAAGAAGGCGAGGGTGAGGGGGATGGTGACCCATCAGATGGAGATGGCGGAACCGGTGATGGAGAAGAAGGCGATATTATCGGTGAGGAGCAGGTAAGACCAGAGCAGGGAGGCCAGGGTGGTGCCGGCCAGGGAGATGGTGGCGAGCATGATGTTGAATCCAACGCCTATGATCTTGGCCGAATTCTGACCGAACAGTTTGAATTGCCGAATCTCAAAGATAAGGGGAAGAAGAAATCCCTGAGTAAGTATACCTACGATCTGACAGATCAGAACAGGGGTTTTGGTCAGGTTCTGGACAAAAAGGCAACGCTTAGGCGTGTATTGAAAACAAATATTGCGCTTAACCGGGTAAGGCCTTGTGAACAGGTTGATCCTGAATCACTTCTGATGTCCCCCAATGACAGGGTTTATAGGATTCTTTCAAAAGAAAAGGACTATGAGTCCCAGGCGGTTGTTTTTTTTGTACGGGATTACTCAGGGTCAATGGGTGGTAAGCCCACTGAGTTGATCGTGAATCAGCATGTGCTGATCTATTCCTGGCTGACCTACCAATATAAAAACCAGGTTGAGACGCGTTTTATCCTCCACGACACTGAAGCCAAGGAGGTTGAAAATTTTCAGGTCTATTATAATTCAACTGTCGCCGGGGGAACTCAAGTCTCAAGTGCATATAAACTTGTCAATGAAATAGTAGAAGACGAGTCCCTTGCCTTGGAGAATAATATCTATGTTTTCCATGGTACCGATGGAGATGACTGGGATACGAAAGGTGAAAAATCGATTCCGGAGCTGAAAAAAATCCTCCAGTATGCAAGTCGGGTAGGAATAACAATCGCCGAAAATGGTTATGGCATTTCAGGGCAGACTGAGGTTGAAAAATACATCAAGAAATCAGGTTTGCTCATGGAGAAAAGCGATCTTCTGCGGATGGATGTGATAACAAAGGATACAGATGAATCCAGGTTAATAAAGGGAATACGGGAGCTTATCTCGTAACCTATACTGTCATAGTTATGACCCATGTTTTTTGTGAGGTGATATGGAACTTGTAAGTCAGCATGCGAAAAAAATCATGGAAGGCTGCAAAGAGCGGGCCCGTGATGCTGGTCTGCGATTCCAGGATGAAAGTCTTGAATACATTGTGACCAATCGCGATTTTCTGGAACTCTCCCCTAAAAATATGATCCCGACCTTGTATGACTACTGGGTTCAGGATGTTGAGGTGATGAAGGAACAGGGGCAGTATGAACTCTATCCGAATAACCCTTACGAGACTGTAATTAATACAAGACCGCCCATCTCTTTTTACAATGATAACAACCCGGACTGGCTGAACGTGATGATCTTTTATCATGTGATTGGCCATATCGATTTCTTCCAGAACAATCTCTACTTTCGTCATACCTGGGATTACGATTTTGCAGGAAAGGCTCTTGCTGAAAAAAGGCTGCTTGCAAAGCTTCGTTCAGAAAAAGGTCGCTGGGTGGACTACATTATTGAGTTTGCACGATCAATTGATAATCTGGTTGGTTACTACGATCTTCTGGAGTCCTATACGGCTAAGAGTAAGAAGCTCAGCAGGGTCGATTTTTATTTTGATAGCTTCATCCAGGCCAAAGATGACAGTTCGATCGCCGGTTATGTTTCTGAGATCGAAAAATATAATGGGTTTAGGCGTGACTTTAAGGAAGGGGCGGATGCCCGTTTTGTTGAGGATATTAAGTCACGGCATGCTGAATTTGAGTCATTGTATGGCAAAGCCGTCAAGCAGCGGGAAAGTGGGCCTGGAAAGCTTGATCTGCTTCAATTCATAATGGAACATTCGGAGTTCTTGAACCGTGAAGATAATAAATGGATGCTTTCGGTTATAGAGCTTGTACGTTCTACGTCGTTGTATTTTCAACCCCAGATCAGAACCAAGATCCTCAATGAGGGCTGGGCCAGTTACTGGCATGAGACGCTCTTTTTACAAGATGACAGAATCAGCGGTAATGAAGTCGCCTTTGCAGCCGTAAACGCCAAGGTCACCTCGCTTCCTAAGGTTGGTCTCAATCCATATGCTCTGGGGATGCGCTTGTTTTACTATCTTGAGGAGCAGGCGAATAAGGGCCGCTTGTCATATGATTACCAGCGGATATCTGATCAGCATAAACGGAATAATTTTAATAAAAATACCAGCGCTGGAAGGGATTTTATTTTCGATATTCGTGAGAATTATTGCGATTCGATGTTTGTAAATACATTCATAGACCAGGAATTTGTGGATATGCATAAGTTGCTTGTGGTTGACAAACGACTAAATAAACAGCGTATGACCTGGGAATACTATATAAAATCAAAAAAGGCTGAACATTACAAAAAGATGGTTGCAGACTCGTTGTATCATCCTCCCGCTGTGAAGGTTGATATTGATGACGACAACAGCCTGGTGATAAATCATATTTTTGAAAATAAGCCTCTATTTCGTGAATATATTGGTGGGACTCTTATGGGTATAGAATATTTGTGGGGAAATAAGGTGAGTCTTTTTACCCATGAAGCAAAGCCCGTTAAGCAAGAAGCCCAGCCGGGCCCGCAGGAATCTGTTCAGCAAAGGATTCAGTGGAAAAGAGTAAAATATACAATGCATAAAAAGAAGATGATGAGGGTTGTTATCGATTAGTAGCAGTTGCTCACCCATCATTTACCTAAAAGAGGTAAATTCTTTAGATATATAGTGGCTAAGGGGAATTGTATGCGCGATTTAAGCAAGGTTTTCGCAAACTTTAAAAAGACGAAAGAGCAGTGGAAACAGTCTCCTGTACTTTCGTTTGCTGATTTCCTGCAAGAAGTTATCAAATATCCGGATCGTTATATTCGAAATGTCTATCAGCTCTATCCGGATATGGTCAAACAGTATGTTTGTGACGGTGTAGACGAGCAGAGTGATGATCCGGAAAGCATCCAGTTTCTCAAGTATGACTGTGGTGATTTATTTGTACACGGTTCTGACAGACCTTTTTTTGCTGATAGACTTTTTGCCAATCGTCTTATGAGGCATGTCGATAGTTTTAAGGTTGGCGCCAAGCAGAACAAAATTTATATATTTGATGGCCCCCACGGTAGCGGGAAATCAACTTTTTTAAACAATTTTCTGCAAAAATTCGAAGAATACGCCAACTCTCCACAAGGTTCCAGATATGAAGTCGTCTGGAGAATGAAGCATGATAAGGCAATGAGTGAGACCCATAACCTCAATGCAATCACCGACAAGCTCGCCTGGGTATTAGAAAACGATGGTCAAAATAATCTGGCTGCAGGAGTTAAATGTGCCTGTAAGGAAGATGCTGAACTAGGAAGTTATTTTGATGTTCCCTGTCCAAGCCACGATAATCCGCTGCTCCTCATCCCAAAAGAGATCCGCCGTCAGTTTTTTGATGATCTTTTTGAAAATGATGAAATTAAATGGCACCTTTTCACAGAGAAAAAGTATGACTGGCTGTTCCATGAGGAACCGTGCACCATTTGTGTTTCAATGTATCAGGAATTGCTCCGGAAATTTCAGGATCCGATGAAGGTGATGGAGTGTGTATTTGCAAGGCCTTACATCTTTAATCGGCGCATAGGCGAGGGTGTATCAGTTTTTAATCCCGGAGATAAGCCTCTACGTCATGGGGTAATGACCAGTGAAATGATCCAGCGTAGTCTGGATTCATTTTTTACTTCCGGAAAGCGGGTGAGCTATCTCTACTCTCGCTATGCCAAGACCAACAATGGTATCTATGCCCTTATGGATATTAAGTCCCATAATACTGACAGGTTAATGGAACTACACAATATCATCAGTGATGGGGTCCATAAGGTTGAAGATATAGAAGAACAGGTTGATTCTCTGCTCTTTGCGCTGATGAATCCAGAGGATAAAAAACTCCTTGATGATCTCCACGCCTTTGCCGACAGGGTGCAATACATAAACATTCCCTATGTACTCGATCTGCAAACCGAGGT
This sequence comes from Desulforhopalus glucosivorans, assembly GCF_054397165.1. Classification (NCBI taxonomy): domain Bacteria; kingdom Pseudomonadati; phylum Thermodesulfobacteriota; class Desulfobulbia; order Desulfobulbales; family Desulfocapsaceae; genus Desulforhopalus; species Desulforhopalus glucosivorans. Next base: position 2,223,865 of record NZ_AP044854.1, on the reverse strand, counting down.
GGATATCTACAGAGAGAACTTTGGTAAGCACATTGATGAAGGATTTTTGCCGCGGGTATTACATAATTTTGCACGGATCATCATTGCAACAAGGCTTCGAACAGAGTCTGACGCCATGAAGGAGTGGATTGGAAATCCTGAGAAATATGAGCTCTATTGTGATACCAATTTGCAACTCTTAAAGATGGAAATATTCACAGGGCATATCCCTGAATGGCTCTCTGAAGAGGATGTTTCAGAGTTTACCTCAAAGCGTCGACATAAGATTATAGCCGAATCTGAAAAAGATGGCTGGACAGGCTATTCCGGCAGGGATTCAATCCAATTATTTAATGAGTTTTATTCAACCTATGCAAAAGATGATAAACTCATTGATATGTCAATGCTCGGCAAATTTTTTAGAAAACAGTGTAAGGAAAATAAGGCCATCCTGCCCATGGGCTTTCTCGACTCCCTTCTCAGGATGTATAATTACACAGTGCTCCAGGAGGTCAAAGAATCCCTCTACTATTATAATGAAGATCAGATTTCAAGAGATCTCGTCAACTATATATTTGCGGTCAATTTTGAGCCCGGAACCACAGAGGTGTGTGAGTTTACAGGGGATAAGCTAGAGATAAACGACGATTATTTTTCTCAGATTGAAGCGCGTCTGCAGATTGAATCAACGAGTGCTTTGACGTTTCGAAGCAATGTACAAAGAAGTTATACCACAACAGCATTGCCCCAGGAAATGTTACGAGATGGGCTCGGAATAACAGAGACATCGCTTTATCACAATCTCCACGAAAAATATATTCATACCTTGAAGGAAAAGGTGCTTGAACCGTTTATGAAAAACGAAAATTTTCGTAGAGCGATTAAAGATTTTAACCATGAAGATTTCAAAACGTATGATGACAAGATTCAGAGTGATGTCACCTTTATGATTGAAAAATTACAAAAGAAATTTCGCTATTCAAGACAGGGTGCAAAAGAGATTTGTATATATGTTGTGGATAATAATCTGGCGCAGATTTTTTCTGACAGGAGACAGGTCTAAAACTGTTATTTTTTGACTACAGGTAAGGTGTGGCTCAACAGGTGAGAAGTGTCTGGAAACCAGCATTTTTTATGTGTGTTGATTACAATTCAAAGTCACAAATAATGTAGTTTTCTCCGGACGGCTTGCATTCAAATTACAGTGGCGGGTCTACGCAATTACTCTCGTCAAGAGTTATCATTACATTGCACAAGGATATGGGCACATTGTCTCAAGTAATTCCCGGAGTAATTATTCATTTCTCGGAAAATCCCTCAAAGACGGTCTCAGGAGAAGGAGATCGGCAAGGTTATAGTGATACGTTTGTAACTCCCGGTCAACTCCTCTTGTCCCTTAATAGAGAAAAAGCAGCTCCAACAACTGAACTGGTCTCGGGTGATAGTACAGAGTTGAGTCCAGATGGCAGTCAACTCCTTGCCTCGTGCTATGGTTATCCTAAAACAGTCGTCACAAGTTCAAAACAGGAGGCGAAGGTATCTGTTACACTGTGTAGGTTGGTCTCTGTAACGGATAATAAAATGGAGGCGTCAATCAATCTCTTTCCAGCCACAAAACCTGCAAACGTTCTTAACCTTGGCCTCGTACAGGATGTCCTGGAAAATGAAAACGTGAGTTTTGGTGTTGATCTTCAGGCCGTTACTGTGGCTCTTGACGCACTCAATACACTTGGTGAACCGATTTTTGACCATTTGATTGCCCGAGGTAAGAGACCTGTCCATGGTGATGATGCCTATATCAGGTTTGAGGTGGAAATCGGTCCTTTACCGGGAAAGATCCTGGCAGATGGAACCATCGATTTTCGAGAACGCCTCATGTTTGTTGGCGTCAAAAAGGGGCAATTGCTGGCCTGTAAGGTTCCGGCCACAGCGGGTAAGCCTGGATGCAATCTGGCGGGAGAACCAATTGAAGCACCAGATGGCCAGGATATCACGGTTAAGGTTTCTGATGACACATACTACAATGAGGATGATGGAACAATACGAGCCACAGCTTCTGGCGTACTCAGTGTGGTCAACGAGGATACAATCCGTGTCTTGTCCAAGCAAAAGATCGATGGAGATATCGATTATCATACAGGAAACATACGATCTCAGAACTGCGTAGAAATATCAGGTTCAGTGCAGCCCGGGTTTATTGTCTCAGTAAAAGGGAATGTGCTTATTGAGGGGAACGTTCAGTCTGCTTCAGTCAATTCGCACGGTAATATAATAGTTAAGGGTGGCATTGTAGGTCAAAAGACTAAAATTCGTGTACAGGGGACAGCTGAATTGAATCACATTGAAAATGGTACGCTTTCTGCCGGTGGCAATGTTGTGATCCGTTCCGGGGCATATTATTCTTCAATTCAAGCAGGTGGAGATTTGCACTGCCCTGAGAGTGTCAAGATTATTGGCGGAGATATCGTTGCGAGCGGCTCTGTGAGTTGCGGACAAATTGGTTCTTCAACAGCAAAACCAATATCTCTTGCAGTAGGTGTCGATCTTGCGAGGTATTATCTCTATCAGAACTTACAAAAAGAATATCAAACAGTACTTGAGGAAACCCAGGATTTAGCCCATCGACACGGTAGGGCGAAGCAGGCAAAGAGTGTAATACTACGGCGGGAAAAAACACTGAGGGCCATAGAAAAAGAACTGTTTGAATTAAATCTTATCCCCGGGACACGGGAAGATTCCATTGGAGATAATGACTCATTTTACACTCCGGAAACCGTGACTGTTCATGGAACTATTGCTGGGGGGAGTCAAATTAGAATTGGTAATGAGACCATGGCTCTGCATTCTGAAATGAGTGGTGTTGTAATTAAAATGCATACCACAACCGCAGAGATAGTGGTAAATCCCATCTGATAGCGAACTCAGTACCTTGCTCCAGAAAAGATGCCTAAAAAAACAGATAGCGTAGACTCCGAGAAACTGAGTTCAGGAACATTCATTGTTTCGAGTAATTCACAAGGTACTTATCCCGTTTATCTCGGTTAGAAGTAGGTGGTACTCAATATACATCGTATTTCTATTTCTTTATTAACTCTGCTGTGAGGCTGGGAAATGTTTGTCAGGCTATGGATGACCGAAAATCCTACTACAATATCAACGACGACGTCAGTTGAAAAAGCCCGGCTTTTAATGCGGGATATTGATGTCAGGCGTTTGCCTGTGGTGAATAAGGAAAAGCAGTTAGTTGGGATTGTGAGTACAACTGATATGTATAATGCCCTGCCATCAACTCTTGATGGAAGTTCTGCTGGGTCTGCGTTGCTCTTTTCCGAGTCGACGAGCGTTGGCGAAATAATGACGGCTGATCCCATGTGGGTGGGAGCGATGACTCCTCTGGAACTGGTTGCAAAACGAATGCGACAGCACAAGGTTGGTGCAATGCCAGTTATCGAGAATGGTGAACTTGTGGGTATAATAACAGAGTCTGATATTTTCAGGGCTTTTATGGAAATATTCGCTGTAAATGAAGACGGTGTACGGGTAGAAATTATCATGGGTAAAACTTCCGATGAATTCTACGATCTTCTTGCGGTTTTACGACGCTATGGGGTGCTAATATTATCCATGAATATCCATCATAATTATGGAAAAAAGCAGCGGTTGATAACCATGAAGACAGACGGAGAGGACCTTGAATATGCGTTTAATGCTGCGAGGAAATTAGGTGTGCAAATTAACTATATACAAGAGGATAGCCAAAATTTTTAGCAACTATTTCGCTGGCTCAAATGCAGTCTTAATGTATGTAGGAATTATATAATACCTAAAATGGATCTTTACGCAGTATGTAACGTAGTGATGATAAGCGTTTGAATGTACGAATCCAGATGGGCTTTGGGGAACAAACCCTTTTTCTCTAGATGGTATCTAAGGCTTGCTGGTAGAGAGATAAAATTGGATCAGTATAACACTTCACCACAGTTTTTTTAACGTAACGGCCCTTGACCGATCTATAAATTATTTACGGTTTGCAAGAACTGTAAAAAAGACAACAGATCCATACAGTGGGATAAAATAGAAGACACTCAAGGTGGCGGCCAGGGGTTGATCAATCTGTATGGCCAAAGCAATAATAAGTACATTGTTAACCCAGGTTTGACTTCCTGCCGCTGCCACTCTATCAGGCCAATGTTTACCTTTTTCTGACATCCATCCAATAAAAGATAACGTGACCCCAAGTCCCAGAGAGAAAAGAGCACAGTAGAGGATTTGAGCCGGGTTCGCCTGAAGGTAGGGGACATATCTGCCCAATGCACCAAAATTTATTGCAGCAATAACAACCAGAGCAATCGGATATCCTTTTCTATTGATTTGCTCGAGCAACTTCGGTGATATCTTTCTACAGCTAAATGCTGCAATGAGCGGAACAAATATGACAGTGGCAAGAAAGATTGCCATGGATAGCAAATCATAGTTGAGACTACTTTTGGCCAGTGTATTAACCATGAAAGGAAGGCTGATGGGGACAAAGAGGCTGGTTGTAACGGCCATCACCAGACAGTAGGAAATATTTCCTTTACAGAGTGACATAAAAAATGGTGATGAAACCCCGGTAGAGACCCCGGCAAGTAGTAGGATCGGTAGTGCCAGGGGAGGATAAATCATTAATGTAACATAGTAGGCAAGGATGGGAACGATACATAAACGAAGGATAAAACCTAATATTAATCCTTGCCAGTTGGAGACGATTGCATCGCCGACATCTTTTGGCGAAATCTTGATAAATGACAAGAAAAGCATAGTCATCATCAGGTATTTTATATACGGCGAGACTTGTTCAGAGATATGAGGGAAGAAAACACCGGAGATAAGTGAGCCATATAAAACAGCAATCAGTATGTAGTCTTTTCTGCCCATGTGTACATTTCCATTAATTACGAGTTACGTTTATCCCTTCTACAAATCTTACCTTTGTACCTCTCTACATTTCCAAAACAAAATGTCTTACTCGGTTCAGGAGTAGTTGAAGATCATCAATGGTGGTGAGTGGATTGATAATGGTACATCGTAGATATGCTTTGCCTGCTAGTTCTGTCTGTACGAGGTAAAATGATCCTTCATTCAGGAGCCTTTTTCGTAGATCAAATTGAAGATTGTCCATGTCTGGATGATCTTTTGCAAGGTATCTGAAACAAATTATATTGCACTCGGGTTCGATAGCTATCTCAAAATCGGGACTACTGTTGATGACTCTTGCGAATTCTTTTGTCAGGTCATAGACCTGGTCTATATAATCCCCAAAAAACTTTGTTCCATAGACAGAGAGGCAGGTGTACACATTGAAACCCATCATTAATTTGGTGCATTCCATGGTCCTGTGGGCCATGTTATACCATTCTTCTTTTGCTTCATTTTCAAAGAGGTATGAGGCTTTTTGGGAGAATGCCTCATAGGAATTGTGAGGGTTCTTAAAGATGACTGCGGTATTGAGCGCGGGCATAAGCATCATCTTATGAGTATCCCAAACGAGGGAATCTGCTTTCTCAACACCTTTTAGGAGATGTTTATATTTATTTGAGATAAGAGCTGATGCGCCATGGGCCCCATCTACATGGAACCATAAATTGTTCTTCTCACAAAACTCGCCAATTTTTTCAAGATTGTCATAGCTACCAGTTGCTGTAGAACATGCACTTGCAGCTACAGCAATGACCTTTTTCCCATCCGTTTTAGCCTTATCTAAGGCACTTTGAAGCTGGGTTGTATCCATATGGAAATTATCGTCTGCCGGTACTGGTATGACAGACTGTTCTCCAAGCCCCATCACAGAGACAGCACGTTTTACTGAATAATGGCATTGCTCAGAGACAATGATAGCAAGGTTCTCTGTCTCTTTAGCGCCTTTAGTCCAAATGTCATAGTCTGTTTTAGCCTGACGAGCAGCGAGAAGTGCGGTGAGGTTTCCAAGAGTACCTCCAGAGGTAAAGAATCCATCGCCCGTTGTTGTATGCCCGATGAGGCCAGACATCCAAACGATGAGCTTGCGCTCCATAATTGTCGTCGCAGGTCCCATATCATAAACGGCATTACCATTATTTAAGAGTGCGCCAACAAGTGAGCAGAGTGATGCAAGGGGCAGGGGAGACGTCACCTGGTGGCCAACGTATCTTGGATGGTGAAGATGGTTTGATAATTCGATTGTTTTATCAATAAGGGAGGTGAAATCAGTGCCAGGTTCTTCAGGGAACTCTCCACTCCACTTTTCAAGCATTTCTTCAGGTGTAACTGGTGGTAGTACATTGTCGAGCGCTCTGTTCTCAGCTTTTTCCAGGTAATTCGCGAGAATATCCACCACTTTATATCCATTGGCTTTAAACTCTTCTGCAGAAAATGCTTTGTTTATATCTATGGTTTGTTTGGGAGACATTTTGACCTTGATCCAAGACTTATATTTATCGAAATTGTAGTATCTGTTTCTGACGTAATGAGAAGAGTTACAGTAACATATTGAGGCTATAGAACCACTTACAAAACTACCCCTTTCGGATTCTGCTTTTATCTGACACAAGATCTTCATTTTGTAAAAGTCTTTCTCTGTTTTTTATAAAACAATTATTATTGTTATTATTACAGGTATGTATTGCAGGTATGTATTGCAGGTTAATGAGTAGTATCAATCTATACAATGAGAGGAAAATGGCTCAAATAACAATCGTAGCAAATATTACGACTAAGGCAGACAAAGTTGAACTGGTAAAGGCAGAACTACTGAAGTTGATCGACGTTACCCGTGCAGAAGAGGGGTGTATTAATTATGATCTCCATCAGGACAATGAAAATCCGGCTCACTTTTTGTTCTATGAAAACTGGGAATCCCGTGAACTGTGGCAGAAACATGTGGGGAATACGCATCTCAAGGAGTATATGGCCGCAACTGAAGGTGCAGTAGAGGCATTTTCGGTCAATGAAATGAGTAAAATAGCCTGAGGTTTATGTTCTAAGAAGGGAGATATGTTTTTAATAGCCTACCTCCTTTTATGATTCATTATAAAAGAGTCCAGGGTGAATATGGAAATGATTGACTTTGAGCAAGGCCCAATTCGACCGCCAACTGAGGCGGATAGCCTCCTGATTAGAACCACCAGAGGTTGTCCTTGGAATAAATGTTCTTTTTGCACTCTATTTCAAGGGGCCCACTTTTCCATCAGATCAGTGGATGATATTAAAAGAGATATTATTGCTGCAAAGCACTATTACAATGGGGCACCTATTGAAACCTGCTTTTTGCAGGATGGTGATTCCTTTGTAATGGGTACAGACAATCTTATTGAGGTGCTCAGCGCCCTAAAAGACGCTTTTCCGTCATTGAAACGAATCAGCTCCTATGGCAGAGCTCAGACCATGATGAGAAAATCTGCTGCTGAAATGCAGGAGATCTGCGATGCCGGCTTAAATATGCTCTATAGTGGCTTGGAGTCAGGATCTGCTGAGGTGCTTAAAAAGGTGCGAAAAGGCACAACCCCTGAAGATTTTATAGAATCCTCTCGTCGGGCAAAACAGGCTGGGATGAAAATGATGGTGTTTGTCATTCTGGGTTTGGGTGGTAAGGAACTCTCAAAGCTGCACGTAGAGGGAACAATCGATGTTTTAAACCAAGTTGATCCGTGCGAAATACGTAACCTTACCCTAGGGGTAAAAGACGGTACTGGTTTGGCTCAGATGATTGATGACGGTAACTTTACTCTGCTATCAGAAGTTGAGATGATTGAAGAAGAGTTTGAGATTCTGAGTAAGCTCACAGGTATTAATAGTCATTTTAGAAACTTCCACAGTGTTGATCTCCTTCCGGAAGTGGATGGTACATTACCAGGTGATAAGGCAAAACTTATGGCTACCCTAAAAAGCTTTTTATCTCTACCTGAAGATGAGCAAAATAATTTTATTTTGGGGCGCAGACTAGGGTATTACGCCCAACTTTCCGATCTTGGGAATATTTCAATGCAGCAAGTGGTCGAGCAGCACATGGAGAAGATCACGAGTGATAAATCAATACATCTTGAATCTGTTTTTCATGACTTGCGTAAGAAAATGATTTAGCAGAAAATTCCTTCTGTATCGTCCGTCATAGGGTATATATCCCCAACTATTTATGCATTCAGGGCCTTAATTGACTAAAGGGGTGTGCCTAAAATTATTAAGGGATATTTCGATCTTAAACGTATTAATGGTAGAATCCCTTTATAGGAGTGACTTATGGATACACTTGATAAAAAAATAGCTCACTCAGTTCAACAGGAACCCTCCTTTGATGCGCTGAGTAGTTTGAGAACAGATGTTTGGGAAAAAGTCAGGGCTACAAGAGAAAAAGATGGGCCGCCAAATTGGCTTGATCTCACTTTAAGCCCTGGGGTGAAGGTTTTTTCCCTCGTCCTTATTTTAGGCTCTTGTCTTGCGTTATCTCAGATTAGTTTTGACAAAGGAGGTGAGCCGGATCTCTTTGATCTGCGATATTTCTCCCATCAAAGCCTGACGACCACAAACTTATTATCTCTCAATGGTCAAGGAACTCTACCATGAAACTATTTCCCCTAATTGTACTCGTGATTGTGTTTTTGTCAGGTGGTTCTCTTGGTGTACTTATTGGTCAGAAAACAGCACCCGCTAAGACCCAGAACGCTCACTGTGTTCCGGCCTCCCATAATGAAATAGACACATTTTACACCACAACCCTTGGGGTGACGAAAGAGCAGAAACTTCTTCTTGCACCTATTGAAGAGGCTTACCTCAAACAAAAGCAGATCTACATAGAACAGATGGCTGCAGCCAATAACAAACTGGCACAGATCATCGAACAAAAGGGCTATGAAGATGAGGATGTCGCAGATGTTGTGATGGCGATCCACACTCCTATGGGGGCTTTGCAACATCTGACGTTACAACATCTCGCTCAAATAAAAACTGTGTTAACTGCTGAGCAAGCCGAAGTTCTTCAAAACCATGTTGTAGAGAGGCTTCGAAACAATCCATGATGACAGTTGCTCCGGGTCATGATGACAGTGATGAGCAGTTGATAAAAAGGTTATGTTCAGGAGAAGATCTTGTGCTGGATATTCTCATGCAGCGCTACCAGAACCCCCTGTATCACTTTGTGCTCAGATACATTCACGATGAATCTCTTGCCTATGATATTGTTCAGGAAACATTTGTTCGGGTCTATACGAGGGCTGCTTCTTTTAATGCGGCATATCGTTTTAAAACCTGGTTGTATCAAATCGCCTTAAATTTATGCAGGGATAAAGGTCGCAAACACGCGTTGCGTAAAATATTCTCTTTTAACGAGGCTGAGGAGAAGGAATCGCCAGATACTGGTTATGATGCTGGGATAGAGGAAAAAAATGAAAGAAAAGAGGACGTTGCTCGTTTGCACAAATATATCTCTCAACTGCCACATAAACTAAAAAGTGCCCTTATCTTATTCACTTTAGAAGAAAAGAGTCAGATTGAAAGCGCCGCAATTTTGGATGTTAGCCCCAAGACCATAGAAACCAGAGTCTACCGTGCAAAAAAAATCCTGGAGAAGAAAATGAAGAATTGATCCGAAGGAAAATAGTGTGTGTTTCGTCTGATCAGAAGAAACGAGTTTTCAAGGAGGCTGTAATGAGACATTCTATTCTTATTATATTTTAAGAGAGGTATTTCCAGGCTGATGAAGCCCCGGGATTATCTGATCCCCCCTTCATACACTGTTTCCCCGTTATTCTAAAAGGTACGCTATTCTAAATAGTGATATGTATAATATCTACCTTGGGTAAAGATATAGGTTGAGATGAGTTGATGATACGGCAGAATGAAATTGATTTTGAAGAATACCTGGGTTGTCTTCGAGATCTTGTAAAAATACCCACCGTGTTCACGCAACCTGATCAGATTGAAACCGGAATGCGCTGGTGTCAGGATGTTTTGTCTCAGAATCTCATGGGATACCGCGTTTACAGAGACAGGAAGAAAAATCTGATCGCCTGCCCGGAAAAAATTGATGTGAATCAGGATATTATTTATCTGAGTGCGCACATGGATATTGTGGATGCAGATCCGTTGGAATGGGATGAACCGTTTTCTCCATTCTCACTGTATGAAGATGAGTACCAGATGGTGGCGCGTGGGGTGAGTGATTGTAAAGCGGGTGTAGCTTTTGAACTCTTAATCAGTAGGCTTGCTCGTCTTGGGGAAATTAAATTATCCAATCTGGTGTTCACTATCACCTTCAAAGAAGAAGGGGCAGGTATTAAGACATCTCGCCAGATAGGTGAGGATTTAGGCACTGTTCTCCCAATTTCAGAAAAGGATACTTTCTTTATTGTTCTTGAAAATAACGTAACCGTTTCAGATCCTTCAATTTTTAGTTTTTATACAGCTGAACGGGGAAACTTTGTTATTCGGGTATCTGACACATTAGATCGTTTGCGTACTATTCTATCTCAGTTGAGTCAATGGAACCCGGTAAGTATTCGCCCTGACATAGATACTAAAAGTATCGGAGGTAAAGGAGGTAAAGGAGGTAAAGTCTTAACGCAGAAAGGAGGGCATGTCTGTTCGGTTCCTCGGGAGAAAAATCTACTGACAAGTGTAATTGCAGAGTCTTTGGATAGTGATCTTCTCTTGGCTGGCGATGAATCAGGTTTTGCTGTTATACCTTCAAAAATATATATATCAGAAGGGCAGGCGCCGGTCGTACATCATTTGGTTCTCAGTAACCGCTCATTTGATACAATTGAAAGTGTCCATAGCCAGCTTGATGGGCTGAGTTACAGGCAAGTGAAAGATTTTTCAATCTCTGAAGGGATGAACTATGACAAGGCTTTTTCAAATCATCATATTTTAAGCTATCTTAAAGAGTATAAAAATAAGCACCTGCGTCTTAAACAAACGTATAACGTAGGCGTTTCTGATGCTACAATTGTAACCCGCAGTATGGATGATCAATGTAAGCAACGATTTTATCCAATTGTTCTGGGACCTGGAACCAGATCCCAGAGAAATATTTCTCCAATACGATTAACCCACGGAAAAAATGAGACCTTTGATAAAAATAGCGGAAAATTAGCTGTTGAATGTCTCTTGTCAATGTTGACTGAACTAGGCGCTATAGCCAATAATATTGATTAATAAGACACACTTGTCATTGCTGTTTTGGACCTGATTTTTCAAGGTACCCTTACTTGTAGAAATGCATCTCATCGTGGGGCTTAAGACTAAAACTGTACGAACATTTTAGATCTGTGCACTATATTGAGCTACTCCTTGGTCTGCTTAACTCTCGGTGGATGGCAAGTCCTATCTTTTCAAAGGTATAAGGTTTCTTAACAAATTTCCCCGCTCCCAACCGTTGAGCTTCTTTGATAGCATCTGTTTCTGAAAAGCCGCTCACGATGACAGCCTTCTGACCTGGGTGATTCCTCAATATTTGATCATATGTTTCGAGGCCACTTATGCCTGGCTCCATAATCATATCGAGTAACAGCAGGTCAACCGTATGATTCATCAGATACTTTACAGCCGCCTCTCCAGAGGAAACTTCGGTGGCTACATAACCCAATTTTTCCAAAAAGTTGCACGCAATTTCCCTCTGAGCGGCGACATCATCGATGACAAGAATGGTCTCCCCATGACCCATATAGGATTCAAAAGCTATTGATGAAGAACTCTCAATGATGTCTTCTCTGGAGACTGGAAAAAATAACTGAAAGGTGGTGCCGCAACTCTCACTGCTCACATCGATGTAGCCCTCGTGATCTTGCATAACATTCCATACAACCGCCAGACCCAATCCAGTCCCACTTCGGCCCATTATTTTTTTAGTGTAAAACGGTTCGAAGATTCTTTCAATTTCATTTGAGGGAATCCCTCTCCCGTCATCGGCAACTTTTAAAACTGCGTACTCATCAATGTTAACATCCTCATAGCCCTTTAATGGTTTGTCCACGAATATGTTATGGGTCGACAGGGTGACTGTCCCTCCACCTTCGATGGCCTCTGCAGCATTTGAGACCAGATTCATGACAACTTTACGCAAATGGGAGTGAGAGCCTATGGTGTTGAGCAAATTGGCATCGAGATCAGTACGTACCTTGACGGCAGGATGGAACTGGATAAGTTTTTCAAACTCCGGTGATTCCAGATAGTCGTTAACAAGCGCGTTAATATTTAGTATCTCTTTAGTCGTTGCGACCCCTCTTGCAATTGTTAACAAGTCTTCAACAATTGCAGCCGCACGGTTACCTGCTGCCTGCATTGTTTTGATGGGCTTTCGGAGACTACTGTCTTCTGGCAAATCCATGAGGATCAATTCCGGGTAGCTGACAATCCCGGATAATATGTTATTCAAATCATGGGCAACACCACCAGCTAAAAGGCCCATGGATTCCATCTTCTGGGAGCGTTGGATCTGAGCTTCCAGGCGTTGACGCTCGGTGATATCACGAATTGCGGCAATGTGTACATCGCGGCCTTGATAATTAAAAATGCTGGCTGAAATTTCTGTTGGAAAAACAGTTCCGTCTTTCTTCCTATGATACCTGACCGGTATATATGTACCTCTAGTTTGAGTGGCACTTCTGGTCTTTTGCGGCTCGGCAGAAAAATCTGTGTTTTTCATCTTGATGACTTCATCACGGCTATAACCATAGAGCTCAATAAATGCGTTATTAACTTCAAGCATCTTACCAGTTTTGATTTCAATCACAGCCAGCGCATCTGATTCCATATCAAACAAGGTTCGATATTTTTCCTCGTTCTCTTTTAAAGCCTTCTCAGTTCGTTTGCTTTCACTTATATCTCGCAATGCAGTTATACGGACATCTGCCCCCTTGAGAGTAGTCATCCTGCCTTGGATTTCAGAAGGGAAGGTGGAGCCATCCTTGCGAAGTGCGGTCACCTCATAAGGTTTTTCACTGCAAGAGTGAATATTGGATTTTACTCTTTCTCGATCTTCGGAGACAATAAAATCAGTTGCGTATCTTCCGCGAGCCTCATCAGGTGAATAACCAAACATCTGCTCAGCTGTCCTGTTGAGGTCAAGACAAATACCATTTTCGGAGATAAAGATGGCCTCAAAGGTAGCATTCGATAACGCTTTAAAGCGCTCTTGACTGTCTTGTAAAGCGTCTTCAATATTTTTTCTGGCAGTGATGTCATGAACGACTGAAAATGAGTACTCTTGCCCCTTGACTGAAATTGGATTGGCGTATACCTCTACATCACGTATTTCGCCATTGGCTAGCTGGTGTTTGTATACGTAATAGGACCGATTTTCATCTAGTGCCCGTTTGATCTCTGCACGAATCTCTAACTCAGGTGTGATATTGAGATCCGGAACACGTTTGGTGAGCATTGTGTCCAGATCATAACCATAAAAATCCAATGCCGCTTGATTGGCATCAATGATGGCAAATGTCGACAAATCAACGATGTACATCACTGCACTGTGTTCTTTGAACATGCTTCTGAAAGTTTCAGAATCCATTGTCAATTTGTCATCATCAGCAGATAGTATCTTTTTTTTCATATTCTTTGTTTTTCAGGTGGGAAGGAAGAGCACGGTGTATTAAATTAAAATTCTTTTATTTATTTTATCACCAAAAGATAGTTGTGAACATGAAATCTAAGAAAAATTTACCAGAACGGCAGATTAATGATAAGATAGAATCAAAAAACGACGGTCAATTGGTAACTTTTGGTAGATAATTCAAAAGAATTACAAAGAAATAGAGCAACAGCAAATTAGATCTTTGCAAAGAGAATGTACAATTGAACTGTTAGATGAGATAAAGCCTTGATGCTGAAATCTGTAAGATCATATTCCGAATTTTTTTCTCTTAAATACTATTGTCTCATCGGTTGTTTTGCGGTGGGTAATGTAAAATATTTTTCAAAGAGGTTTCGCGTTGCTCGTACATACATTTATTAATTTTTATTTAAAAATACTTGTCATTCTTACGCCATTTTTTGTGCTTTCGGCCTTTATCTCACTGACCAATGATTTTGAAGATTTTGAAAAGAAAAGGACGGCGATTCGTGTGACCATGGGCGTCATGGTGAGTTGTTTTGTCTTTTTCCTTTTTGGGAAATATATCTTTGAACTTTTTGGAATAACACTTGATGCCTTTCGAATTGGTGCAGGAACCATTCTTTTTCTTTCTGCACTCTCAATGATCTCCGATCAAGATAACACTTCACACCATAACACGAGTCGAAATATTGCAATTGTTCCGCTGGCTATTCCCATGACGGTAGGTCCGGGCGTTATTGGTGTGCTTTTGGTAAGTGGGGCTGAGGCTGGTAGTGTGACAGAAAAACTCTTTATGGGATTTGCTATTTTTCTTGCAGTTGTCACCGTGGGTTTAATGCTCTATCTCTCATCAAGTGTAAAACGCCTTATCGGCAAGCAGGGTTTAATCATTATGCCCAAGGTAACTGGACTTTTCGTCTCGGCCATTGCTGCGCAGGTCATTTTCACAGGCATACAAAACTTCCTGCATCTGAATTAAAGCACAGGTTGAGGTACCGCAGAATGGTGTTAATCAATAGCCATGATTTCCACTTTTATGAGTCCTTTGTCTAAATTTTCAATTTTTGCAAATGCAGCCTTGCTGAGGTCGATAATTCTCTTTTGAGCAAATGGGCCTCGGTCGTTTATTTTGACCTTCACAGACTTGCCGTTTTGCACATTTGTAACTAACACATGGGTGCCAAACGGTAATGTTTTGTGAGCTGCTGTCATTAATTTGTTGTTAAATATTTCTCCGCTGGCAGTTCTCCGTAACTGAAATTTATCTCCATAATATGAAGCGATTCCCTTCTGTTTATATTCAAATATTTTTGACGACTGAGAAGGGCTTTCGTGGATAGAACAACCATTAAACAGTGATAGTATTGTGGTAAATATCACAAGAACATAAATGAATCGACTGTGATGATCAAATATTTTTAGCGGAGTATTGTGTGATTTCAATGAGGTTTACCTATACATGAATTGAAGTGTCGAAAAACTGTAACTGCACAGGAATATCCCGGTCAAATATCAAGATATGCTGTTCTAGAAGAACAGAGGTTTATTTGTGCTAAATAATTGGCACAATATTTACCTGTGGTTAATAATATGATTGCGGCTATCGATATTTTATTATACGGTTATCCAGTGATAATAACGTATAAACATGAACATTCATAAGTATTCTAATTTCGATTTATCTTCCAGCAGGAGGTCGCTATGTCCTTATACAAACATAAGCTTCAAGTTCTTGCCATTCTCTCGGATAATTTACGCACCCCGCAGCCCCAACTTGTTCCTACTGTTGCTATTGCAAAAATAATGGATATACAATTTGCCAAACTCCATAGGATTCTAAAAACCATGGATAGCCTTGGTATCATACAAACTGACACCGACCTGCAATATAACCTTATCACCCAAAAAGGATTGAACTATCTGGAGAACAGTAACTGACTTTTTTCACCATATGGTTACAACAAACAAACAGACATACGCGACAAAAAATGTCACTCATGTCTATCTCTTTAGAACATAGGCTTGTATGAACAAATCCACTCAACACACGTATGACCACTATGTTAAGGCGCTAATGGATATTAGTCAGGCCATCACTTCTGATGTTTTTTTAGAGGATTTGTTTAAGCTGATTGTAATGGTAACTGCCAAGGTTACAGGAGTTGAGATATGTTCATTATGGCTTGTCGATGATAATGAGAATCCGCCTCTAATTAAATTAAAAGCTACCCAATCCTTTGAGCCTGAATATGTTAAAGACAGGGCATTGCGACTTCATGAAGGCGTTGTTGGATATGTACTTTCCACCCGACGACCATATGTCATTGATGATGTGAAAAATCATGATAGATTCAAGGAAAAAGAGATGGCCAGTAGGCTAGGGTTAGTCTCAATGGTGAGTATTCCCCTGCAGGGTAAGGAGGACAACGTTATAGGTGTACTTAACTGCTTTACCAGCCAGCCCTACAAATTCTCTGAAACAGATATCAACATGCTCAGCGCTGTCGCAAGTCAAGCTGCTGTCGCCATCCATAACACCGAGCTTATTGTAAAAACACGAGTTATTGAGCAAGAACTTCAGACAAGAAAGCAGATCGAAAGGGGAAAAGAGATTCTTATGGATCGTCGTAGTATGAATGGCGAAGAAGCATATCGCTGGATTCAGAAACGGAGTATGGATACCCGTAAATCCATGTTGGAAATAGCTGAAGCGCTGATCTTGTCGGAAGAGCTTTAAGGCTACCTGAAGAAATTGCCTCTTCGCCCAACCTCATCTTCCCTCCACTCATTTGACATAAGAGCCACTTGTAAAAGTGTCTTTGCGGCCAATATCTTTGTTTTGTACAAATTTTATCCTCGGAATATTAACTATATGCCTGGGGTAAAATTTTTCACAGGCCTAGATTTTAGACGAAAATCCTCGTTTTGCAAAAGGCTCATAGTACAATATTTACCGTGTGATCTACCTCAAAAAAGGATTGTTCTTGACAACTCAATTAAGTGCAGCTAAATTAAACAGCCAAATATTACCCAACCTGCACAAAGGCGTGTAGTTTATTCGTACGATTAAGACAACGGTGTCTGATCCTTCTACCCAGAGGACAGATGCCTTTTTTTTTGCCCGCACACAACACCGCAACTGGCCTCTGATTTCTGAAAATCACTACTTGTAACAGGAGGTTTCTATACGTTTCAATAAATCCAGAATGCACTAGACACCAATGCTTACAAAGAAATTCCTGTTGAGTCTTGACTCGTTATTGTTCTACAGCGCTCATGGCATGTGTCCAGCTAGATTGACTCACAGAAGATGATTTCGGTATTCATTTAACCAGAAAAGGAGACCACCAAATGATTCAATGGCCTAAAAAAAATGATGCTCTTGGTACCACTAACAGAGGTAATCCCTGTGAATCCGGATTATGCACTCTTTGCAGCTCTGATTGCAAAGGTAAGTGTGAAACCTGGATGTCTTCGTTAAGGGGGCGCAAGATGCTCTATCCAAGAAATTTCGGTAAAATTACTTCTGGATCAAGCAATGTAACTTCACTTGGCCTGGGGTATCATGCCCTAAGAATTCAAGGATATGCCTATGGGTCCAGTGGGTTAAGTCAGGGGATGACCAAAGATCCTGATGACTGCGTTTTTCCTAATGCCAGTACCGAAACAGTTTATGGTAATGAGGTCAAGGTGAAGTGCCGTGTACCCATTATGACCGGGGCTCTGGGATCAACCTTTATAGCCACCAAATATTGGAATTCCTTTGCCACAGGTGCAGCCATTTGCGGGTTTCCTATTGTTATTGGTGAAAACGTCGTTGGTGTTGATAAAGAATCAAAATTAGGTGGTGGAAAAATTACTTCAGCCCCTGAATTAGATAGACGCATCGACATATTTAAGCGTTATGATGATGGCCATGGAGCTATTTTTGTTCAACTCAATGTTGAAGATACCCGAAATGGGGTCGCAGAATACGTCATGAACAAATACGGAGATGGCGTAATAATCGAGCTCAAGTGGGGACAAGGAGCCAAGGTAATCGGCGGTGAAATCCAGGTCAAATCGATTAACTATGCTATTTTCCTTAAAGAGCGAGGTTATGTCGTCGATCCTGATCCGACTGATCCTACAGTGCAGGCAGCCTTTGAGCGTCGTGCCATCACATCCTTTGCCAGGCATAGCAGACTTGGGGCTACTGATCTCGATACCGTTGACCAAGTTCGTGAATCCTTTATGAGCTCTGTTGATTATTTAAGAAGCATTGGATTCAAAAGAATATCATTAAAGACAGGCGCTTATGGTATGGAGGCTCTTGCCATGGCAATTCGTTATTCTGCGGATGCCAAACTTGACTTGCTAACCATTGATGGTGCAGGTGGCGGAACTGGTATGAGTCCATGGAATATGATGGAACACTGGGGCGTACCATCACTTGCATTACACGCCAAAGCCTATGATTACTGCAAGATTCTTGACGATAAAGGTATTAAAGTTCCAGATATTTCTTTTGCCGGCGGTTTTGCCCGGGAGGATCATATTTTTAAAGCTCTGGCTATAGGTGCTCCTTACACAAAACTTGTCTGCATGGGTCGTGCTCCGATGATTCCCGGATATCTCGGCAGCAACATTGAAGGAGCTTTCTACCCAGAGAGAAGAACGGAAGTAAATGGAAATTGGGACGAACTACCCCAAACCGTAAAAAGTTTTGGTAAGTACCCAGAAGAGATATTCTCGGCCTGGGAAGATGTAAAACAAAAAGTTGGCGCTGATGAAATGAAGAATATACCTTTCGGTGCAGTGGCTATAGCAGGCTATGTTGATAAGCTCTCTTGCGGCTTGCAGCAATTGATGGCTGGTGTGCGAAAATTCAATTTATCAGAGATTTCAAGGGATGACTTGTTCAGTGCCAACCGTGAAACAGAAGTAGAAACAGGGATTTCGTTCCTGACAGAAGCTCAAAAAGAATCGGCTGAAGCAATTCTCAAGAGATAATAAAAAATAACGATAATGTACAAGGCACATCTTGATACCTGCTCGATGTGCCTATTTTTTGATTTATACCTCAATATCCTAACGAGCAAGATTTAAATTATAAGCGAAATCACGATCCGCGTTATTCTTTGAACTTCAGCCAGAGAAGCTCCGCAACCTGGTCAGATGTATTGTTCCAACTGCCAGGTATATCTTTTTGTAAATAAATGGTATCGCCCGGATTAACTTTGTATGATTGGCTATCAACAGTCATCTCCAGTTGTCCAGAAATGAGATAGCCCAATTCTTTTCCTTTATGGGCTCCAAAATGGCCTGCCAATTTTTTACCAGCTCGAATTCGTATAATTGTTGCTTCAGCTGGTGTATCGATATCTGGCGGTAACAACAATTCCGCTTCAGCGTTGTCTTTTACAATTTTCGCCAAGCTGGTAACTGATCGGCTGTCCGCAGTATACACATAGACATTTTGCCTCGTTCCATGCTCCTTGAATAACGTGGCTACATCAACAGAAAGACTTTCAGCTATGCGAAACAGGGCGGGAAGCGAAGGGTAGATATGGTTTTTTTCCACCTGTGAAATTGTACTTGGAGTCACTCCCGTAAGCCCTGCGAGCTCCTTTTGTGAAATACCACGCATAAGGCGGGTAGATTTTATTTTTGCTCCAAGGTCAAATCTAGGTTTGAGCTGCCTCTCTCTTTCAAAAATTACATTTGAGCCCTCGCAGAGATACTCATGATGTTCATTGAGGAATTTGGAACTCCGCTTTTCTGCCTTGAGAATTTTGAGCGTCGATTTTCCCCTGCGTACAGAAAGATCAATTGCAACCTGTGCTATTTTGTTAATGTTTGCTTTAAGTCTGTTGGAGTGTGCTCCTTTCTCGATCAGCCAGTAAGCGATAGTATCGAGTTCATAGAGTCGAGGACAAGTCTTGCCATAAAAGTCAATAACATGATCTTCTCCCCCCCAAAGAGACTGCATCCCAGTAAGGCTATCCAGAATAAAGTGTACGTCTCCAGAGAGAGTATTGTGTAGACCGTATATAGCCTCGCCGACACGGCCCGGGCTCGTAGGATCATTTACTTTGATAACTTTATAGGGCCAAAGGGCTCCATCTTTTTCATAGAACTTGTTGAAAACTTCTGATCCATCTCCCTTGCCGTTAGTAAAGCAATCAAGAATTATCAGGTTCTGACTTTCAGCCTGCGACCCGAGGAAAGAAACCACATTTTTAGGTGAACGATCAAAGGTCACATAGATTAGCGGCCTCTTCCGGCCCAGTATCTCTTTGATAAAACTCAGACAGAATGCGGATGAGAAACTACTGACATCTTCGTACCACAGAACATTATCACCGATATACAGATCGCCCATGAGCCGGTCTAGTTCAGGTATCCCCGATGAGACACGTTTCTTTTTAGTACTGGTTTCGGATGTTTTGTTCACTGTATTTTTATTGCCGATAGAAAGAAGTAAAAAATAATAGAAGAGAAGATATGTGACGATGACATCACATTAAATCTAGCAAAATGGCTGTAGTTAATCAATGTCTTTCCAAAACCTATTCAGGTCATCTCACATGTAAGGTCCTCCTTGTCTTCCAACGTTGGGAGGACGTCAACTCAAGTACAGGTCATTGCGTCCATTAGTCAAAGTTTCTCAGATCAATCCTTAAATGTTTCATTGATTAAGTTACTGAAATCATATCTATCATACCTCTATATCTCTCAAAGAGAAGCTTGATATATGGTGGGCCAAAGAGAAACATCAGGTTTAGAGGAGATATATGAACTTCATGAAAACACTGATTTCACATATGAAATCTCTCAAAATTGCAATAACACCAGAGCTTTGGATGTTTCCTGCTATTCGTAACAACACTCCCTGATGAGCTTGAACAAGGAATAGTAAGATTTATGCTACGATATAATTCGATTCGACACCACAACTCATTGGACGATCAAATATCAGAGGAGGTTTATTTGGAAAAATTGGCTAAAGCTGTAGCTTGAAAAAAATCTTCCCCCATGGGGGGAGAGGCAGAAAAACGAAGATATGTGCTATAACTACAAACTCTGGCCACTGGTTGAAAGACAGGGACCAGTTCTTACTGAGGAGCCTTTGTACGTGAGCTATTTTATTACTGCAGCAATTACTGATATCTCTACTAAGAGCTCTTCTCTTGCCATGCTTGCCTGGACGCAGGCGCGGGCAGGGGCATGGTTTTCAGGAACCCAATTATCCCAAACTGCATTCATGTCTGCAAAATCATCCATGGTTTTGATATAGATGGTTGCTGAGAGTATATGTTTCGCATCACTGCCGGCTTGCTCAAGAAGTACTGTAACCTTGTCCAGCATTGTTTCAGTCTGTTCCTTGATCCCTTTTGTAGAATCTTCTGCAACCTGTCCGCAGAGGTAGATAGTGTCATTGTGAATGACACATCTGCTCATTCTTTGTTTTGTTTCCATACGTGTGATAGTCATTTATTTCCTTATATCTAGGCTAATAATCTAATGAAAATAGGTTAGTTTTTTCTGGGATGATAAAAAGTTGGGTAGGCTCAGGAGTATGCTGCTGATGGCTACAATGAATGTAGAGCCGGATAATTGTCAAATGTACGGGTTACTTGATGATAAATCGAGACAAGGTTCGTTCAACAATTTCAAGACCACTCAGTACGTTTGCTTTCATAGCCTCAGCCGCAAGGTCAATATCTCCAGCCTGTAAGGCCGCAACAATCTGAGCATGTTCTTCAATGAATTTTTGTTTGTCAGCTGTATCTTGCATGTAAATCGTCAGAAATGCTTCCACGGATTCTACAAGTTTATCAACAATCGCAGAAATATGAGGCATATTGGCTGTATCATTGATTGTACGGTGAAACTGCCTGTCAAGATTGTAAAAACCTGAGTCAATTGTTTGCATCTGGTTATGGAGCTGAACGATAGAATCCAGTTTTTCAGGTGTTAAGTTATTAATAGCCTCGCATATCAACTGGACTTCCAGATCCTGTCTGATATCAAACAGAATATAGATTTCTTTTTGGCTCGGAGGACTAGCAACAATAGCACCCTTGTAGGGAATATTCTTTACAAGTCCAGATCGATCGAGTCTCATAAGAGCTTCTCTGATAGGACCACGGCCAATTTCGAGCTCATTCTCAAGGTCTTGGAGG
Source organism: Desulforhopalus glucosivorans (assembly GCF_054397165.1). NCBI lineage: Bacteria > Pseudomonadati > Thermodesulfobacteriota > Desulfobulbia > Desulfobulbales > Desulfocapsaceae > Desulforhopalus > Desulforhopalus glucosivorans. The sequence continues at coordinate 2,202,151 of NZ_AP044854.1, read as the reverse complement.
ATAAGTCTTGAACCCGGTAACTTCTGACCATCTAGAATCAGATCTCTTATTTTTTGATAAGCCACAAGGGACTTCATTGAAGATGCGTCAGCTGCCAAGTTGTTCTCCCTGATTATTCAAATTGTTATTATTATAAACTAGCAAACTATTCGTTTGCTAGTTAATTGTTGCAACTTCCTTTGTCAAGAAGCGGTGCTGCAGACGTGTGGAGCCTTACCGTTTTTAACTACTTCGACAATCTCTTGGGCCAGAACTTCAGCGGCATCAATATACGTTATGGGAAGGTCATTTGCAATAATTCCCAGTTCTGTACAGCCAAGGATGGCGAGAGTAACATTTTTAGCTTGGAGGTGCTCACCAATGGCTGAAAAGTTTTTCCTAACGGTCTCACCTGTGTTTCCCCTTTTAACATTTTTTATAATTTGAAAAAGGTCTTCCTGAGCAGGTTTGTCAGGGTAAACTACTTCTATACCGAACTTGGCAAAACGGGTTTCATACAATTTGGTTATAACGATGGTCGTTGATCCAAGAACTCCAACCTGCGTCATACCAGGGTTTTGTGATACGACCTGATGAACAACCAGATCGATGAGGTTAATGACAGGGATGTTCACCGCTTTTACGACATCATCATAATAGTAGTGAGCTGTATTGCAGGGGATAACGAGAAAATCCGCCCCATAACCCTCTAGTTTTTTACCCATATCGGCCATACAAGGACCTGGATCTTCACCATCGCCATTTAGAATAGCTTTTATCCTGGAAGGTATCTTGGGATTGTTATCTACAATGCAATGGATATGGTCAACGTCATCGCCTGCGGGGGTATTGGCAATAATACGCTGCATAAGATCAACGGTAGCCTCAGGGCCCATACCGCCAATAATTCCTGGTATTTTTTCGCTCATTGTATCGACCTAACCGGTTAATGGGATTATGAATTGTATAAATTATGTATTTGTTTACGTGCTGGCAAAAAATAATTCCACTGGCTAAAGCCAGTGGAATTTCAAAGAGTCGGGACATGTCCCGGCACTCCTGGAGGATGCAGCTGTCGCTAATAGTTATGGGGAGGACTATGCTCGGAAAGTATCCAAGTATGCGTACAGTGCAGGGGAACCACCAGTATGGAGAAATACCACAGTAGAACCTTTAGGGAAGGTGCCTTTACGAACCAGGTCAATAAGTCCTGCAGCAGCCTTTCCTGAGTATACAGGATCGAGAAGAATTGCTTCTTCCTGGGCGAAAAGCTTTACAGCCTCAATCATTCCTTCAGTTGGGATGGAGTAACCAGGTCCAACATATTCGCTGTAACAAACAACGTCTTCACGAGCAACTCCACCTTTAACACCGAGGAGTTCTGCGGTATCACCAGCAAGCTTGAAAACGATCTCTTCCTGAACATCTTTAGGACGGGAAACATTGATACCAGACACAGGAATACCAGCGTTGGTTCCAGAAATACCTACAACCATTCCGGAATGGGTTCCTGCAGAACCTGAAGGTACAACAATGTGATCCACCTTAAGGCCAGATACGTTGATCTGGTTCATTAATTCTTCAGCACATGCGGCGTAACCGAGAGCACCGATGGAGTTAGAGGCTCCACCAGGGATGATGTATGGCTTTTTGCCTGCAGATTTCAGTTCTTCTGCGGTTTTTTCCATCTCGCCCATCATATCGGAACCAGCTTCAACAACACGTTTGGTTTTCACACCTAACACTTCGAAGAGGAAGTTGTTACCACTGCCATCTTCCTTGTAGCTGCCTTTAACGCGCTCTTCGAGAACAAGGTGACACTCAAGACCTTCTTTTGCAGCCCATGAAGCGGTGAGGCGAGCGTGGTTAGACTGAACTGCACCACAAGTGATAATGGTATCAGCACCTTTTTCCATAGCGTCTGCGATACAGAAGTCGAGCTTACGGGTCTTGTTTCCACCAGCAGCACCTGGGAGAAGATCATCGCGTTTGATGTAAAGTTTTACATCGCCACCAAGAGCCTTGCTGAGGTTTTCCATTGGCTCGAGAGGGGTTTGACCTTGAAGATATCCGCGTCGTGCAAATTTAGTAAAATCCATTTTGGTACTCCTTTAGCCGCATTGAGGGCTAGGTAATTATGGTTGTTTGATAACAGTGCAGCTCGGTTGCTGCACGCAAGTTGTCGTGTTTATTTTACTGCAATTACAGCCTCTACTTCCAGATCAGCTCCCAGAGGAAGTGCAGCAACCTGAAATGCACTTCTTGCTGGAAAAGGTTCTGAAAAATATTCTTTATAAATGCCATTTACCGCTTGGAAATCAGCAATATTGGCAAGATATACAGTTGTTTTGACAGTGTTGTTAAGCGATGTTCCCGCTTCTTCAGCAATTGCTGCGAGGTTTTTAAAGACCATATGGGCCCTGTCTTCGATAGTGCCCTGAACCATGGTGCTTGTTGCAGGATCGATAGGCAGTGCACCGGAGGTGAAAAGAAAATCTCCGGAAATAACCGCTTGGGAGTAAGGTCCAATAGCGGCAGGGGCTTTGGTTGTTTGAATGGCTTGATTTGACATAGTTTGTGTCCTTTTAGTAACGTAACTAACAACTGAAAAATAAATTTACTTCAATTTTGAACTGCAATTACAACAACGATACCGTTACTCTCTAACCCCGGTAAACGTGGAATAAGCCGGGATAAGTGCCTTGTAACTATGGGTAAGTTCTCAGTTTTATAGATACTCCCATTTTCTTGTTTTTTATTATCGAAAATTAGGAGTAAGGCACTAACGATCCAAATTAATAACCCATTACTCGTGGGAGCCACATGACCAGATCCGGGAAGTAGGCCATGAGAAAAATGACGCCTATGGTAATCGCACAGAAGGGTAGAGCCTTAAGTGAAATTTCTTCAAGAGTAACACCGCCAATACCAGAGGCGATAAACATGTTCTCTCCAAGAGGTGGAGTGGAAAAACCAACACCGCAGCAACATACGAGGACGATACCAAAATGAATTGGATCAATACCGAGGCCTACCATAATGGGTAACAGTACAGGAGTTACAAGCATGATGATTGCGAGTGTCTCCATGAACATGCCCATGAAAAGCAGAAAGAGAATGACCAAAGCCCAGATGAGATGCACATCTGAGGTGATTGATAGTAGAGCTTCTGCAATTATATCAGGTACTCGGTACTGAACGAGTAGACGACCAAAGGAATAGGCTGTGAACATGATGATGAGTACACGACCGGTAAGCCAGCTTGTGGTTTGAAGTGAACTCATTATCCCTTTGATGGTAAGTTCTCTATAGATGAAAATACCTACAAAGAGGGTATAAAATATAGCTACGATGGCTGACTCTGTAGGTGTAAATAAACCGGAGTAAATACCGCCGAGAATAACTACAGGAGCCATGATTGCCCAGAAGCCCTCACGGATGGTTTTAACAATATGACCAAACGAAATTTTTGGCATACCCTTGCCGTATCCTTTGCCGCGGCACCGAATAACGTGGACAATGATGAGGCCAAAGGCAATAAGAAAGCCTGGTACAATTCCAGCGACAAACATTTCGGTGATAGATTCCTGCGCTGTTACACCATAAATGACCATAGGAATTGAGGGCGGAATGATGATTCCAACTCCACCGGATGCAGCTGTTGCAGCAGACGCGTAGCCTTTGTCATAACCACGATTTATCATAGCTGGTATCATGAGCATGCCGACCGCGGCCGTAGTTGCGGGGCCAGAACCGGAAATAGCACCAAAAAATATACAGGCTAAAGTTGTAGAGATCGCAAGACCACTATCGAGGGAGCCAACAAGGGATTCAGCGACTTTAACAAGGCGTCGGGAGATGCCTGCGGTTTCCATTAGTGCGCCAGATAAAACGAATGCAGGTAGAGCCATCAGAGGGAACTGGTTAACTGAAGAAAAGGCAACCTGTACAAGGGTTGACAAGTCCTGGCCCACAGATAAAAAGGCCGCCATGGCGGCAACGCCAAGAGATACAGCGATAGGGGCACCCATGAGAAGCAGAGTGCCAAAGGAGATAAACAGAATAGTTGCTGCTGACATATTGTGTTCCTCTAAGCTTTGTCTGCTACTACGACGGATTGTTTAGCTTCTTCAAGATCGACAGAATCAACGTCTTTAATGTCTATCTTGAATATATATTTCATCACATCAACCTGGATAATACGAAGAGTCATTAGTCCAAAACTGATGGGGAATATCCAATATACATATGCCATAGACCACTCAAGGGCCGGTGACATGTAAGGGAACTCAGTGAGATCCTGAATTACTTCAATACTTTTTTTGATGAGAATGAGGTTGAACACGATCCAGATGATATCAGTTATAATGACTGCTATATCCTGAACTATTGGAGGGAACAGTTTAAACTGAATGGTTACCCTGTTATGTGCAGCCAGTCGTGCTGCGTACGCTGCACCAAAAAAGACAAACCAGACAAAGGCGAACCTCGAAATTTCTTCACTCCAGGGAATGACATAGTTGAAACAAACCCTTAGTGCGATTTGTAAAAATAAAATAACAACAAAAAAACTAAGTAATATCTGGCAGATATAGCTTTCTAGATTATCTAAGAAAGATAGCAGTGACTTGAACATGGGATTCTCCCCAGAAGATTCATAATGTTGGCGTGGGATGGTAATAGCACCAGCCCACGCCATTCCCATAAATCAGCCGTTATTTCTTTCCTAGGGCGTCGAGAACCATATCGAGGTTTTCTTTGCCGCCAATGAAATCGTAGTATTCAGGCCATACTTTCTCTGTAGCAAGTTTTTTCCACTCTGCTTCATCTTCGAGAATGCTTACTTCAACACCGCCGTCAATCATTCCCTGCTTAGCTTTTCCGGCCTCAAGAATTTGAAAAGCAATACAGAATTGCTGAGCTTCAATGCCAGCGCGGATAAGGAGAGCGCGGGTGGCTTCGTCATATTTCTTCATTGATTTTACGCCAACGATGAGTGGCTGAAGAGAATACTGATAATGAACTTCAGTTATATATTTCTGAACTTCATGGAACTTCATGGTGTAGTTTACGATGTATGGATTTTCCTGACCATCAACAACACCCTGCTGGAGAGCAGTGAAGGTTTCGGACCATGCCATAGGTACTGGATTTGCGTCCCATGACTTCAGAGTGGCCATGAGTACTTTGTTTTGAGGGATACGAATCTTAAGACCTTTTACATCAGCAAGCTTTGCAACTGGACGCTTAGAATTGGTGATGTAACGAAAGTTGGAGTAAGTCCAACCGAGGATATTAAAGCCACCTTTTTCGGCTGCAAGCTGATTCCAATGTGCACCAAGACCACCGGTGGTAGCCTGAATGGCTTCGTAATGATTTTCAATCAGGTACGGCATGGTAAGTGTGCCAAGAGCCTGGACGAAAGGTACTGCATTACCAACACCTACAAAAGCCATGTCAAGGGTACCACGACGGGTATTCTGGAGCATTTCAGTTTCGGTGCCGAGGGCTCCGTTGGGGAAAAGCTCAACCTCAATTTCACCTTTGGAAAGAGATTCAACCAGCTTTTTAAACTGCTTTGCCATTGCGCCCTGATCGGAGTCAATAGCATCTCCCATTCCAACACGAAATACCTGCTTTGCGGATACACTTTGAATGCTGAGTCCCATTGCCAAAACGGCAATTGTTGTTATTGCAATCTTCTTTAACATCACGTTCTCCTAAGAATGTTTCAGTTAATCCTCTATTGTACAGAATGTCTGTTGATAGAGTATCGATTTCATACGAGTGAAATCTTGGTTATACGCAGACCCTACTGCGTATAATATTTGAAATATCGGTCATTTAAAAAACTGTTTCCGCTACTTCGGCTATGATTTCTGTAATCAGTTTGCAGTCATCATGGCTAAATGTGAGTGGAATGCGCATGTCGCACATATTTGCAAGAATTCGGTTTGTGTTGTGAAGCGTTGGCAGGTCTCCAAGGTATTCCCAGCTGGAATAAGCGCTGGTGAATCCTACAGGTTCACTATGGCCAAACCACTTAATTTCCACACCCCGTTCAAGCGCTGTACTTAAAAACTCGTGGATTTTTTCTTTAGATTGCCCGGAAATTGAAAATTGGATAGAACTGCCGACGTATTTTTCGGCATCCGGGCGTTTAGGACAGGCGAGTTGAGGAACCTTGTTGATTGCTGTTTCGAGAAGGACATAGCGAGAATTCCAGCGATCGCACTGCTTATCGAGGTTTCGGAGTTGGTATCTGAGCATACTTGCTCTCAAATTATCCATACGACAGGAATAATTTGCAGTCTGTTTTTTCACTTTTTCAAAGACGTCCATGTCAGGTCGTGAAAGATGCCTTTCATAGAGCATATATGACCCGGAATGAATGATTGCTTTTGCAATGAGATCAGGATCATCAGTGGTGAGAAGCCCACCTTCACCGGAGTTCATGTGCTTATAGGTTTGAGTGCTGAAACAACCAACCTTGCCAAAGCTTCCGGATTTTTTGCCATTCCAGGACGCTCCCATAGTATGGGCACAGTCTTCGATCAGAACAATGTCATATTTGTCGCATATTTCCATTAGCCGCTCCATGTCAGTGAGGTGGCCGCGCATATGTGAGGCTAGGAAATAGTGGACATCGTGTTCCTTAGCCTTCATTTCAAGATCATCAAGGTCAACGGTGTAGTCGTCGGTAATTTCAACGAGTACAATTTCAGCACCTGTATGATGAATGGCTCCCGGAACCGGGGCAAGAGTAAAGGCATTACAGAGAATTTTGTCACCGGGCTTAATTCCAGCACTAACTAGAGCAAGGTACATGGCCTGACCGCAGGACGCACATGACAGGCAATATTTTGCTCCCATATAAGAGGCAAATTCCTGCTCAAGTAGAGCGGCTTCGCCATCTTCACCTGGGGCAACATTGTATCTATGTAGCTTGCCGCTTCGCATGATCTCTACAGCAGTTGCAATAGCATCTTCGGATAATGGCTCCTGGAGGGTGAAATCTTTTGTGAATTTCTTTAGTTCCTGTGTCATATCTCTCTCCTGATAGTCCCAGGCTTAACCTGGGACCAGAAATCACGGTTAGATTATAATCTATGCCCGGGTGGTCACTTACGCTTTGGTGTAGTCGGTGTGCTGGTAGACCTCGAAATCCCATTCTGTTTCAGGGAAAAATTTGCGAAGACGCCAATCACAAGCTCTGGCGTGTCCTTCCATGCCTTCTACTCTAGAAAGTCTTGAAGCTGCGGCACCTACGGTGAGGTTCGCTTCTTTGCCAATTTCCTGATAGGTAGTAATTTTAAGAAACTTATGAACGTTGAGTCCCCCGGAGATATGTCCAGCACCTTTGGTTGGGAGTATATGGTTGGTGCCTGAACATTTATCTCCCTGGGCTACAGTGGAACCTTCTCCTAAGAAGAGAGAGCCGTAGTTGGTGAGGCGGTTTGTCCACCAGTCAAGATCTTCAGCAAGAACCTGTACATGCTCTGAGGCGTATTCATCGCTTACTTTCGCGACTTCTTCGCGGTCTTCGCATAGTACTATTTCACCATAATCACGCCATGATGCTTCAGGAGTTGCAGGGTCTGGCATTTCAGCTATCAGTTTTGGAATAATCTCATTAACCGCTTCAGCGACTTCTCTGGAATCAGTATGGAGCCATACTGGAGAATCGAGTCCATGTTCTGCCTGGGAAACCAGGTCGATTGCAACAGTCATTGGATCAGCTGTTTTATCTGCAATAACAGAAGATTCGGTGGGGCCAGCGAAAACGTCGATGGCGCATTGTCCGGAACCTACAAGAATTGCCTTTGCCTCGGCAACAAAAGCGTTACCTGGACCAACAATGATGTTTGCTTTCTTGCCAGTGAAAAGGCCGTATGCCATGGTGGCAATGGCTTGTACACCACCCATCTCAAGAATGATATCAGCGCCAGCAATGTGCATTGCATAAACAACTGCAGGGGCAATACTTTCACCACGAGGAGGGGAACAGGCAATAACAGTCTCTACACCTGCTGCCTTTGCAGTTGCAACGCTCATAATAGCGGAGCAGGCGTGGGCAAATCTACCACCAGGTACATAGCAACCAGCTACCGCCAGAGGGATGACCTTTTGGCCAAGTCGAACACCTTCAATGGTTGTTTTCTCGAAATCTGTAATAGACTCACGTTGGGCTGTTGCAAAGCCATGAACCTGTGCGTGAGCAAATTCAAGATCCCTTTTAACACTGTCAGGAACCTGGTTGATGAGCTGTTGTTTCTTCTCATCAGAAAGAATAAAATCTCCCTCCCAGCTATCAAATTTTTTAGCGAGTTTTTTTACAGCCTTCTCGCCGCCTTCTTTAATTTCGGCTAGAAGACCTTCAACTATAACCCGTTTTAGATTACTCGCTTCTTCGAAACTGAGTTCTGCTTTTTTTATATATTCCATAACAGTATTTCCCCTTAATTGGATCGTTATCAATATTTGAATTGTGGCTAATGAAAACAGAAACAAAAGCCCTTGTCAATTATATTATAAAAGATTTTATAAAATATATTATAAAAAAAATATCACATAAAAAATAAATAAACAATTAGGTGAGGTTGAGGGGTGTTAGGTGTGCCAATGCGTAAATGATATTATGAAAAATATGCTGTTTTTTGGTTTTATGTTGGATGGTGATACTTAATAAATGAAAGTTTAAGAATGGTATGTTGTAGAATATGAAGAGAAGAAGTGTATGAATTCAATATCTTATCTGGTTGCCAGTAATGATTCCATCAAGCAGGTAGGTGGGGTCTCCGAATGAACAAATAACAAAGATCGATAAGGGTAAAAAAACAATAGAATGTTGTGCAGGAGTGTTCTGTAAGCTGTGAGGATGCAGTGGATATCACCTGAGTGGTAAAGGTTCTCCATGGAATATGTGCAAATAGTTAAGAGGTAAATATCTCTTAAACAATAAGAATATCTCCTGTACTCGAAGTGGAAAATGTGCCGCCAAGGCTGTACCGGGAACCGGGGTAGTAGAAGCTGCTTTTTGTTGCAACTACTGTCTTTGACCAGGTGGTTCTATAGAGGGTCAGGCACGGTTCTGACTCGTTGATCTCAAGAAGATCCCTAATCCAGGCTGGTGGAATAAGTGCCTCGACCACATGATTGATTTTCTCTACTGGCGCGATCTTTAAAAGATACTCAGTGGGCAGTGTTTTGCTGAAATCCTGCTTGAGGTAATCTGGAGCTATTGCAGGATTGATGAACCTATCTGCTAGAAGTATTGGAATGCCCTTGTTTTTATGTACAATGATAGAATGATAAATTCGACTATACGGTTGTAGCTCCATTTGAACTGCAAGTTCTGGAGACGCCTTTTCTTCGCATAACAGGTGCACTGTACAAGAGTAGATGCCGCCGCTCTGCGTGATTTCATCTGCAATAGAGTGTATTTCAAGAAGGGCGGTTTGCGCTTTGGCTGGGGCCACAAAGGTTCCATTTCCCTGTCTGCGGATCAAGCGACCTTCCTTGGTCAGCTCGCGAAGAGCCCTGTTTACAGTCATTCGTGAGGTGTTGAACGTTTTGACAAGTTGGGCCTCCGATGGCACTCGTTCATGGACAGGCCACTCCCCTGAGTTAATGTTGCCAAGGATATAGTCCATAATCTGCCGATACATTGGCGTAGGTGTTGTGCTATCTATCATACGATTGCTCTGTCTCTCATTGTTGTGGATCCGGGATAAGGCTTGGCAAAAGATTCTTACTCATAAGATTGTTGAATTTTCCTGACAAGACAAGCTTGGTAGCTTTTTGAATATCTGGGGCAAAGTACCTGTCTTTATCATAAAAGGGAACCATTTCTCTCAGCATTCCTTTTGCTTCTTCAAGCTTTGTAGATGTCTTAAGGGGTGCCCTAAAATCAAGTCCCTGACAGGCCGCAAGTAGTTCGATGGCAAGTATGCCCGCACTATTTTCCTTCATATCAGTAAGCCTTCGTGCTGCAAAGGTTGCCATGGAAACATGATCTTCCTGATTGGCTGAGGTTGGTAGACTGTCTACAGATGCAGGGTGGGCAAGAGACTTATTTTCACTGGCAAGGGCAGCAGAGGTTACCTGGGCTATCATAAACCCTGAATTGAGTCCTCCCTTCTCCACTAGAAATGGTGGTAGTTTTGAGAGGTGACTGTCAATAAGTAGTGCCATTCGACGCTCTGAGAGGGCTCCGATCTCAGCAAAGGCTAAGGCCAGGTTGTCGGCGACCATGGCTACAGGTTCTGCATGGAAGTTTCCCCCGGAGATAATATCGTCCTGGTCTGAAAATACCAGTGGGTTATCAGAGACTCCGTTGGCCTCGATGAGGAGTACATCTGCAGCATTACGCAATTGGGTGAGGCATGCCCCCATCACCTGGGGTTGGCATCTGAGCGAGTATGGGTCTTGAACAGATTCACAGTATTTATGGGAGGCTTCGATTTCACTATGATCAAGCAGGTCCCTGTATACCTCGGCACAATCGATTTGGCTTTGATGGCCGCGAACCTCATGAATCAGAGGCTCAAAGGGTCGCCTGCTACCAAGGGCCGCTTCAACGCTGAGTGCACCGTTAACCATGGCGGCTGCAAAAAGGTCTTCTGCTGCAAACAAACCTTGAAGGGCAAATGCTGTTGACGCCTGGGTTCCATTGAGAAGCGCCAAGCCTTCTTTTGGGCCGAGAGCTATTGGGCTAAGCTTTGCTACCTCAAGACCTTCTTTTCCTGAAAGAATATGTCCCTTGTAAAAGACCTCACCTTCTCCGAGGAGTACTGTAGACATATGGGCTAGAGGGGCAAGGTCGCCTGAGGCTCCTACTGATCCTTTTTGTGGGATCCATGGATATACTTCACTGTTCACAAGTGATAGTATTGCCTCGATAACCTCTTGTCGAATACCTGAGTATCCCCTTGCCAGACTGTTCACCTTTAGTGCCATGATGAGTCGTACGGTGGATACATCCATGGCCCTGCCAGTTCCAGCAGCATGGGAAAGCACGATAGAATGTTGTAGTTCCGTTAGCTCATTATTGGGGATAACTTTATTCGCAAGTAGACCAAAGCCGGTGTTTATTCCATAAATAACCCGTCCCTGGTCAATGACTCCCTGAACGGTTTTAACCGATGACTCTATTTTTTCACGAGAAGAGGGGTCGAGCTCTAAGCGGATAGGGGAGGAGTTGATTTTTCGTGCCTGGCCAAGACTGAGTTTGCCAGGAACTATGCGTATGGTTTCCATGAATTTGCCTCTTAGAACTGATTGTGACATGGATGGTATGTGGCCTCAATATTATTCAGATGTATATACAAATTGTTCTTCTATTGATACAGGGGATGAAACGGTTTTGCACTATAAATGTGGTTGTAGTTTTTCAATACTAATATTGGCCCTCCAGCATCTTGGCAACAGGGGGCAGGATAAGTTTGACTATATGTAAAGAGGAGTGAACGTTTCTGGATTGCGTGATGACGTATATACAAGTGTGTGGCGAGATTGAGTACAACCATCGTAAAAACAAACTATGTATGAACATAGTAGCGCAAAAAATACTTTGATCACAATAGAGGGAGTTGGTAAGTAAATAAGGTAACAGTCTAAAATCAATTGGTAATTCATAATTATAGTAGGGGAGAGAATGGAACTGCCTGTGGACGTATTTCTAAACATCTTATATGCCTTGGGGATTGGGGTGCTGGTGGGGCTAGAGCGCTCTATAAAGCCACCAAAATCAAAATGTGAAGGTGAGTCGAGCGCTCAGGAACGCGAGGAGGAGGTTAACACCTTTTCCGATACATTTTTAGGGGTCAGGACATTTTCAATACTATCCTTAGGAGGATTTTTAACGGCACTTGTCGGTAGTGAATATCCCTTTGTGGCCCCTATTATTATGGCAGGGCTTATCTTTTTTATCGCTGCGATGTACATGGTCTCATACAAGGAAGATCCGGGAATAACCACTGAGATTGCAGCTGTTGTCTGCTGTGGTCTTGGCATGCTCTGCTACATTGATCCATATGCTGCGGGGACCATTGCTCTGATTGTAACAACCCTTCTGTCATTAAAGCGGTTTATGAATAGCGCGGTGACCAAGCTTAAGCGTGTAGAGCTTGTTGATACCTTAAAATTTTTGGCAATCATTCTGATTATTCTGCCTCTTCTGCCCAATAGAGAGATTGACCCGTGGAGTGTGATTAATCCGTATAAAATTATGTTCCTGATCATCCTTATTTCAGGGATTAGCTTTATCGGATATTTTCTCACTAAATTTCTGGGAACAGAAAAAGGGCTCGGTCTAACAGGCCTTGTTGGAGGGCTAACCTCATCTACCGCTGTAACTGCTGCAATGGCGACCCAGGCAAAACAGTATCCTGCACATTTTAACGCCTTTGCCTTTGCTACCATTATTGCCAATGCGACAATGTTTGGCAGGGTGCTTGTAGTGGTTGCAATACTGGATTGGCCCCTTGTTATCCCGTTATTCTGGTCAATAGGTGCCATGACAATTGCTGCAGGGGGCGCTGTTTTTGTACTCTGGATTAAATCAGTCAAGGGAAGGGAGGGAGACGATGGTGATGCTTCTGAGGCAATCCAGCTTTCAAATCCCTTTTCTCTTGGCCCTGCGATAAAGTTTGCCCTGTTTTTTGTGGGGATCTTATTTGTGGCTAAGTTTGCGAATATGTACCTTGGGGATAAAGGAATATATCTTGCTTCACTTGTGAGCGGGCTTGCCGATGTTGATGCAATTACTCTGTCGATTACCGAGCAGACTAAGGCAGGTCAGTTGTCCCATACGGTAGGTGCCATGGGGGTAACAATTGCGGTGGTTTCAAATAGTGTAGTGAAAAGCTGTATTGCAGTTTACTCAGGAGGGTGGCGTTTTGGGGCGATTGTAGGCTCTATTCTTCTTGGAGCAACGGGGCTTGGACTTTGTGTGCTGCTCCTGATGTAGGTGGTATGTAGAGATGAGGGTCGTTTGCCATAGGGCTTTGGTTATACAGTATAAAAAAACGGGAGTAGAATTTACTCTACTCCCGTTTTTTGCTAACTGCACTTTCTGTTTTGCTGCACCAAACCAGATACTTTTACTTACTTGGCAGGATGTGCTCCCAGGCTTCCAGCACCAAAAAGTTTGGAGATAGATTTTCCAAGTTCTTTTGGGAGGAAGGTGATAGCTTGTTGAACTGCTTCAGTATGGAGTTTTCTTCCCTTGGCAATCAGTTCTTCTTGTTGTGTTAAGTCGTTACGAAGTTCTTTGTTTTCCATGATTCACCTCTTATATATTGATTATATCCTTGGTTCCAAGGACTTTTTGTTTCTTGCTTTCTACTATAGTGAATGTTAGTTTTCGGTAAATAGAAGAAAGTGCCTACCTGGTGTACATAAATGTACACCTAGAAGAGGGAGATAATCATTGTACAGGAATGCATGAGGTAACATGTCAGGAATACAACAAGAATATCAGCCGGAGCTCAATTGGGATGATCTGCGAATTTTTCTTGCACTGTGCAGACATCAATCATTTGTGGCGGCAGCAATAGAACTAAAGTCCAGCCACCCAACCGTGAGTAGAAAGATTTCGGCTCTGGAGCATTCACTGCAAACCCAGCTGTTTCAACGAACGGAAAAGGGTTGCCGCCTTACCCCAGCCGGAGAAAAGCTTCTTCCGTATGCTGAGCAGTTGGAGAGTACATGTATTCAACTGCATGAATCAGTTGCAGGAAGAAATAAGCAGCTCACGGGCATTGTCAGAATTTGTGCTCCTGATGGTTTAGGTAATTATTTTCTGCCTGCAAAACTCATAGAGTTGCAAAAAACACATCCAGAGGTTGAGATCGAACTACTTGCTGTTCCGATGTATTACAGCTTGTCCAAGCGAGAGGTTGATATACTTATCACTCTTCAAAAACCTACCGCCGGGAATATCGTGAGAAGAAAGCTTACGGCATATAAGTTTGGTCTGTTTGCAACAGCTGAGTATCTTGAGGGGAGAGAGCCCATTACAAGTCTTCAAGATCTAAGTAAGCATAGAAATATTGGGTATATTGATGATCTGCTTTTTGATCAGGATCTTAGATTTGTAGGCGAAATTGGCACCAGTCTGACAACACACTTTCGCAGTTCAACATCAATGACTCAGATGCACGCGGTGTTGGAGGGCGGTGGGATTGCCGTATTACCATATTTTATGGCCAATCAGATACACAGTTTGATTCCGGTCCTGCCTGAAAATTCAATTGAAAGAGAGTTTTGGCTTCAGGTTAACCCGGACACTCGCCAACTTGCCCGGGTGAAGACAACCATTGATTATATTGTTCAGGAGGTTAAGAAGAATAAAGATTTATTTCAATCTCTTGTAACCATAGATAGGTAAGGTTTGAGGCATTGTACCACTCTAGACTCAAGTAAAATTCGAAGAAGGGTGAGGAGGTGATGTGTCTATATATCACAGATGGAAATAAGTGGAATTGAAACCTCATAGGGAATGAGGTTCCACTTGCCCAGAAAAAGTGTAAACCTTATCTGGGCTATGTGGAATTAACGTTCCGATCTCAAGTAATTCAAAAAATTACATCAGTTTACCATTCACCAGGAAGTGGGCAAAAATGCTCGCGACATACCCCAGGGCAATTACCGGAGACCACTTGAGGTGACCAAAGAAGGTGTATTTCCCGCGAGCCTGTCCCATCAATGCAACACCAGCAGCGGATCCGATTGACAGCATAGAACCACCGACTCCTGCTGTCAGGGTGACGAGTAGCCACTGTCCATGGGACATATCCGGCATCATAGTTAACACTGCAAACATTACAGGAATATTATCAACGATGGCTGAAAGAATGCCTACCAGGATATTTGCTGTTGTTGGTCCGAGATCAAGGTACATGAATTGTGAGACAAGTGCCAGATACCCCATAAAGCCGAGGCCTCCAACGCAGAGAATTATACCGTAGAAAAAAAGCAGGGTGTCCCATTCAGCACGGGCTACTTTAGAAAAAACATCGAATGGTACGATCTGTCCAATCCGCTGTTGGGCTTTTTCAGGATCATAGGTCGCAGCATTTTTCTTATGGGTTTTGTTGAGATAGTAGCCGTACATCTTGAGCAGGGATAATCCGGCCATCATACCAACCATAGGTGGCAAGTGTAGAAAATTATGAAAACTAACCGCTGTGGCGATCGTCCAAAGGAAGAGCCCGATGATGATAAATGCACCTCGTTTGAGCTTGATGTCTTCGGTGTTCGCATCTGGTTGAAGGTTAGGTACTGCAAAGTGCATTATCGCTGCCGGAACAAGCCAGTTCACGACGGATGGAATGAACAGAACCAGAAATTCCTGGAATTGAACTATACCTTTCTGCCAAACCATCAGGGTAGTTATGTCTCCAAAGGGGCTGAAAGCACCTCCTGCATTGGCTGCAACAACGATATTGATACAGGAGAGCAGGATGAACTTATTATTGTCTTTACCGATTGCCATAACAACGGCACACATCAGTAGAGCTGTTGTGAGATTGTCGGCAATTGGTGAAATGAAAAATGCAAGTACACCGGTAATCCAGAAGAGCTTGCGAAAGCCAAAACCTGCATTTACCAGCTTTACACGCAGCGTCTCAAACACTAGACGCTCTTCCATGGCGTTGATAAAGGTCATGGCAACGAGCAAGAAGAGAAACAGCTCCGCATACTCAAGGATATTATGCCTGATGGCGACCTCGGCTACTCCGGTAATACCATTCATGGCGTATATCAAGCCGATCAGCCCCCAAATGATACCGGCTGCAAGCATGACCGGTTTTGATTTTCTCATATGGGTAACTTCTTCGAGCATGACGAAAATATAGGCGATCACAAAAACGGCTATTGCGATAAAACCAGCCCAGTGGTTGGTAAGAGACAGGACCTCCTCTGACCCACCTGGAGCCGAGGCTGCTGAGGCTAGCCCCAAGGTTGTAAGTGTCGTCAGAAAAAATGCTGACAGGCTAAAAAGGTACTTTCTCTGCATGTTGTACTCCTTTACATTACATTGACATAAGCCAGCGGAAGCTGGCTTGGTTTAAGCTGATACGTTGAACTTATCCGTTAACAGCCGGAATAATCGTTTCCATACCCATCATGGGCCAGATAACTGCCACGGCAAGCCAGGTCACTACCATCAGCAGGATTGACGCAGGGATACCGTACATTGCAAACTCACCGGTGGTAAATTGTTTCGAGTTGTAGGCGATGGCGTTAGGTGCAGCACCTACCAGAAAGAGAAAAGGCATTCCCGCTACAACCAGTGAAGAAAAAAGGATTACTTCGCCAGCCACACCCAGGTAAGGCGCTATAACCAGCGCGACTGGAAGGGATATAGCGATGGCTGCAACGTTCATGATAAAATTAGTCATCATCATTACAAAAAAGGCCATTCCTAAGATAAAGAGCATTGCTGGCGCATTAACGAACAGCTTTAGCCAGTTTACGGCCAGCCATTTGGCAGCACCTGTCTCCCAGAGACAGAAACCAATTGACATAGCACCGGCAAATAGCAGAATGATATTCCAAGGGATCTCTTCCAGGTCATCTATGTCAAGGATATTAAACATGAAAAATGCAACAGTTGAGCAGAGCATGATCCCGGTCTTGTCAAGAGAGGAGAGCGCAGGGATGAAGTTTTTGAGAGCGATAAGTATGATTGTCGCAAGCACGATGGTTACGGTAAGAATTTCCTTACGAGTCCAGGCACCCAATTCTGCATACATTATTTTCGAACGTTCCTTGAGGCCGGCGATAGCGGCTTTTTCCGGCTTGAAAAAGATCATGAAAAATCCCCACAGCAGAAAGACCATGATCCACCCTATGGGGAACATATACATTGACAATTCAAAGAAGCTGACATCGACGTTCATGATGTCCTTGTAGAACCCTAATGCGACGGCTCCTCTCGCTGCACCCAGCAGGGTGACAATGCTTCCAGCTCCGGCGACATACGCCATGCCGATAAAAAGACCCTTGCCAAAACGTGTCGGTTCATCGCTGTCTGAATACAGGGCGTGTATTGCCATCAAAAGCGGAAACATTGTTGCTGCAACTGCCGTATGAGCCATAAGATGAGCAAGAGCTGCAGTCATTACAAAGCAACCGAGATAAATCATGCTTGTGCGCTCACCTACTATGGACAGCATCTTATAGGCAAGTCTCTTGGTGAGGCCGGTTTTGGTGAAGACCATCCCGATGACTATGGAGCCAAAAATGAACAGCACCGAGGGGTCCATAAAGTCTTTAAATGCAACACTGGGAGAGCGAATTAAAAACAGAGCCTGCAGGGTGCCGATTAAGATACTCGTTACACCAATGGGCACCACCTCAAATACCCACCAGGTAGCGGCAAGAGCAAATATTGCGAGTGCTCCTTTGGCTTCTCTGCTTAATTCAAAATTTGCACCCAAGGGGTCAATGGCGTCCGGCCACGGAGGTGACCAGTACACTATTGAAAAAAACAGAATCCCCAAGAACATGAAAAAGAATCGTTTGTAGTCAATTGGACCACTTGTTTCACCTGCTTCTGATACAGTTATCTCACTCATACTCATACCCTTTTTAAGCTATCGTAATGTTATTATATGCAAAATCATATTGTGCAGTAGCTACCAAGTGCTCTGAAGATGTCTGTCACTCTGACCGCCCCGAGTAAAATTCCGTTTTTAGTTACCGGTAATGTTCTTTCCTGGTCCTTTACTATTATTTCAAGAGCATGGAGTATATGCATAGAGGCATCTATGGATCGGTGTGGTTTGTGCATATATTCTCTGACCGCTATTGCTGTTTGCCTTTTGCACTCCACACGAAAATGATCTTCGAGAAGTACCGACAGGTCGGTATGTGATTGTTTTTTTCCCACGTAAACCTGGGTAGTGGGATTTCCAAGAATAGAGGGAAAGAAGCTTTTCAGAATACTTGTTGCGTCGAGCATACCGACCAACCTGTCATTGCTGTCAATTACCAGTAGTTCTTTGTAGTGCAGGTGCTGGCTGTCTGAGGAGCTATGAGCAAGTATAAGTGCCACAGCGTTGCTGATAGGTTCGTCCTCTCTAATGCTGGGATACTCGTCTACTGGTATCATGATTTTCTGGACATCGAAGTTTTCACTATGCATGACTTCTCCATAGGTTGTATTACTCTTTATAATCTGCTCAGCTTTAAGCTTAGCGTTCTCTACAAAGTATCAATCTGCATATTAGCAAAACGCATTCCACCCCGGACCTTAACTGTATTTATGTTTTTATATTAGGCATGTAGAGCTGTCGTGGAGTCTGCGTATTCTGTGAAAACCTACTTTTAAACTTGCTGTGATGTTACTAAGTGTTACATAACGATACTTTTCGAGGTGGGGTAATGCGGTGTGGGCGTAACTTGACTACTGTTGGTATCTTGTTATATATTTAATTATACGAGATATATATGTTGGTTGAAAAATGTAACACCTTGTGTGCCTGGCTGTAATGTTACTTAATGTTGCATTGTGTTACTTTTGGGGCGAGGCCATGTATATAGAGATTGGGTAAACTGTAGGATGCCGAGTCAAGATGCAGATATTATTAAATAATCAGACGAAGTGAAGATGTGGCACGGTTGATGCAAATTAACTCGCAAAGGAAGTCGTATCAACCCGTTACTCATTAAGATCCTCAAATAATATCTAAGAGGTAGGTCATGTCATCAATCGCAATATTTCCATGTCGTCACACTCCAGCTGAAAACATTGCTCATGCACTAGCGAGCAGGCTTACTCTAAAAATATATACTGATGAGAACCTGGTGGCAGATACTGCTGCTGCATCGGGTGTCAGTGTAGATAAATTAAGAAAGGCAATGTTTGGCAAGACTTCAGTGTTCAACAAGTTTACCCTCGAAAGAGAGAAGTCAATCAATCTGCTGAGGCAAACATTGCAACAAAAACTGGACAGTACAGATCAGTTTTTGTTTGAAGGGTTTTTAACCTCACTTATCCCATCAAGTATCAAGCACGTTCTTAAGGTTTTGGTTGTTGCTTCCCAGGCAGATCGCATCGCATATGCTGTTGCCAGTGGAATGAGCGAGAAACAGGCGCAAAAATCGAGAAAAGATTTTGATAAACTAGCCTACAGCTGGACCGATTTTCTCTTTGGCAAGGAGGCTTATGACAGTTCTTTATATGATTTGGTTATTCCTGTAGATCAAAAAACTGATGAAGAATTGGTAGAAGCGACTCTGAAATGTTTTCACACTACTTCAGTGTTGCGCACTAATGAGTCACAGCAGGCTGTCAAGGATATAATGGTGGGCGCAAAGATTGAACATAATCTCCTCGAAAAAGGCCATAAAGTTGATATAATTATTGAAGGAGGAGATGTTACTCTGACCGTGCAGGAGGATGTCTTTAATTTTAAAAAACTAGAGGAAGAGCTGGTTCTGCAGGCTAGGCAAGTGGAAGGTGTGGGTACGGTTACCGTCAAGCAAAGCCCCAGTACGAAAAACTCTATTTACAGGCGACAGAAGTTCGAGTTGCCTTCCAAGGTGCTTTTTGTTGACGATGAAAAAGAGTTCGTAAAGACAGTTTCAGAACGATTGATCAGCCGTGATGTTGGAACCTATGGTGTGTATGATGGAGAAACAGCACTTGAAGTTGTCAGCGAAGATCAGCCAGATGTCATGGTGCTTGATCTTAAAATGCCCGGTCTTCATGGTGTAGAAGTACTGCGCCGAACAAAAGAACTTGCGTCTGAGGTAGAAGTAATAATTCTCACAGGTCATGGTACCATGGATGACATGCAGCAGTGTATGGAGTTGGGTGCATTTGCTTATATGAATAAACCTGTAGATATCGAAGAGTTGTCTGACACAATAAAGGCTGCCAGTGAAAAAGCCGCTGCAGCTGCCAGTAAAAATGGTACCCCAGAAAATGGGTGATAAATGGAGGATGGAAGTGGATAAAAAATTTCACGCAAGAGTACTTCTGGTGGATGATGAAAAGGAGTTTACCGATGCTCTCTCCAAGCGACTTGAGGCTCGTAACCTTACGGTCAAGACCGTCAACCGTGGCGAGGATGCAGTCAATATGGTTGATGAGTATTCCTTTGACGCTATAATATTGGATCTTGCCATGCCCGGTATGGACGGCCTGGAGACACTGCAGCAAATTAAAGCAAAGCACCCCGATGCAGAAATAATAATGCTTACTGGCCACGCCTCTGTTCAAAACAGTGTCAAGGCTATGAAAATAGGGGCAGAGGACCTGCTGGAAAAGCCGGTTGATATAGCTGATTTGCTTAACAAGATTGAAAATGCCCATAACAGGCGAGTTGTTGTTTTGCAAAATAAGTCCCAAGAGGAGATTGAAAAAATTCTTAAAAGTAAGGGCTGGTAAAGTAATCAATCTATTACTTATGGGAGTTTGCTCGATAAACTGCCTGTCGACAAGTAAAACTGACCTTTTTGGTGAACCGCCAGCAATGCAAGAGGTGCAATGTTTACTCCAGACATAAAATCCCTGCTTGAAGGAGTACCGTCTCCGGCGATGGTGCTCGACGATAAGCTCAGGATTATTGATATGAACCGACTCATGGAGGCAATGAGCGGCCATGTTATAGATGAGGTGCAGGGCATTCATGGTGAGCTGGTGTTACGCAGCAATGTTGGCAATAACAGAGATCGCCATTTCAAAGCAGTGCTGGAAACAGGGGAACCTGTAACTTTAGAAGGGGATATTCTTAACTGCTATCGACGTAAGATCCCGGTACATTGTTATATTTCACCTCTTGCAAATGGTGAAAATAACAGGAGAGGCTTGTTTGTTGTTACAGAAGTGATCCAGGTTGATGAGGTTAAAAAAGATCCGAGCAACAAGAGTTTTTCTTCAAACGAGATCATCGGCTACAGTCCTAAGATGCAGGAGGTATTCGACAAAATACCACTCATCGCACAAACCGATGCATCTGCTCTGATTACGGGTGAAACTGGAACAGGTAAAGATAAGATTGCTGAAATAATTCATAATCACTCACCTAGGGCCAGATTTCCCTTTATTAAAATCAACTGCGGGGCCCTTCCTGTAGATCTTCTGGAGTCTGAGCTGTTTGGTCACACAAAAGGGGCTTTTACCGGAGCAACACGCAATAAGGCCGGGATGTTTAAACTGGCTGACCGGGGCACACTTTTCTTGACAGAGATTGGTGATATGCCTCTGCCGTTACAGGTAAAACTACTATCTGTTCTGGACGACAGACAATTTTTTCCCATTGGCGGAGAGCAAAGTATCAGTGTCGATGTTCGAATTATAGCTGCAACGCATCGCTCACTTAAGGAGCAGGTGAAAAAGAAAAAATTTAGAGAAGATCTCTTTTATCGATTGAATGTTCTCTACGTACACCTGCCGCCTCTCCGCGAGAGAGATGTCGATATTCGTTACCTTGTAGACCATTTTCTCGACAAATTTACGGCTGCCCTAAGGAGTAATATAGTCGGCTTTACCGCTGAAGCCATGGATTCGCTACTCAGTTACATCTACCCAGGAAATGTCAGGGAGATGAGTAATATTGTTGAGTATGCCGTAAACATGTGCAAAGAGAAGAAGATTGGGATCGAACATCTACCGGGGTATATCTTTGAACCAATCCCTGATGTCCCTGCTGAACCTCACATCAGTGATGATGAGAATTCTCACATTCAATCTCTGCAGGATACAGCGGCGCAGGCCAACCCTGCAATTGTTTTGTCTGAGCCAAAACAGGAGAGTTGGAATGATATTGAACGCCGGATGATCATTGATACCCTCAAAGAGTATGCTGGTAGTCGAAAGAAAGTTGCATCCCATCTCCAATGGACTCGGATGAAGCTGTGGCGTAAGATGAAGAAATATGGCTTGCTGTCATAAATAGAACAAGGCATGCCAGGTGTCACAACAATTCATGTTTTGCTATCAGAGAGTAATGAAAACCTCTGTTTTAAGCGATACATGCCTATTAAATACATTTGCCATTATGTAATATGAGCTGAGGTTCTGTGTGCAAAAATTAATGATTCCCATTCAAGGCGATTTTGTCGCACCCAGGTTTGATCTGGCAACTGAGGTTCTCATTGCCAGGTATGAAGATGGTTCACTGCTTGGGGAACCCAAAACCATTATCATGGAACGCCCATCGGATGAAGAGTTGTGCCATATGGTAGTTGAAGAGCATATTACTGCTATGGTTTGCAATGGTATTGAAGAGTTACATTACAACTTTCTTGTTTGGAAAAAAGTAAATGTACTCGATGGTGTTATCGGAGATTGGCAAACCGTCCTTGATAAAACCCTGGATGGTACCTTGCAGCAAGGAGCGGTGCTTTACCCAGACAAGGAAAAAATATCCTCTTATGAAACCAAATAAGCGTGAAACTGTATTTACCAGGCTGAGTCCAAATGTATTTAAGAGTTTTTTTGATCTTGGGCTGAAAAAGAGAAGTTACAAACGACTCCGAACCATTCTCTTCACAACTATGTTCGGCATGGCCATGTTGCCTCTTCTTCTGGCAGGTGGCCTTGGCTATTACAACTATCAGCAGCTGCTTCAGACATCCGAAGAGGAGCAACTTGAATGGCAACTTGACGGTTCAATTAAATCGATAGAGTATATGATTGAAAGTCTTAAAACGGTCATTGAACTTGCCGCCAAGCGGGATCGTTTTCTCGAGCTGATAGCAGGGGATCAGCTGGAACAGCTTTTTACCAGAGTCAAGTCCCATTATCCTTTGCTTGCCGACCTTGGAGTCATTGATCAGCGCGGTATACAGCAGGCCTATTTCGGCAGTTATGATCTCCTTGGGACTGACTACTCAGGAGAAGAATGGTTTAAGGCTATTTTTGATACTGGGGTGTATGTGAGCGACGTGTATTCGGGCCACCGTGGTGTTCCTCATTTTGCCATTGCAGTTGGTAACGATGACCCGAGGACCAGTTCCAGATGGATCCTCAGGGCTACAATTGATGCAGCCGCTCTGCAGCAGTTTACCCGCACCATAAAAACAAATGCCACAGATGATCTTTTTTTGGTTGATAATCAGGGTATACTACAGACTTCTTCACTCTATTTTGGGGAAATTCATTCACAATTTAAATACTCAATCAAACCAGGAATTCAGCATAGCATCTCTGATAGTGGTGAAAATATCTTTAAAGCTGTTGGCCCCATAGAAGGTAGTCCCTGGAACCTGGTGCTAGTAGAAAGGCAGTATATCCATCAGGATGACTGGAAAAGATTCCAGCAGCGGCTTGTTCAGATAATTCTAGCTTCTTTGGTGATCAGTCTCTTTGTTACCTTTACCCTTGTTAGGGTACTGACAACCTTTATCCGGAAATCAGATGAAACCCAGATGGCCATGCTGAAAGAAGCAGAACACACGAACAAACTTGCCTCTATTGGGCGACTGGCAGCGGGAGTCGGTCATGAGATTAATAATCCACTGGCAATAATCGATCAAAAAGTGGGCCTTGTTGAGGATATTCTGGCGATGTCAGAGGTCGATTTTGACCATAAAGGAACAATACAGTCCAGCCTGAAGGTGGTAAATAAGAGTGTAGATCGTTGTAAAGCAATTACCCACAGGCTGCTGGGCTTTGCCAGGCGCACGGATGTCTACTTAGAGCAGCTCGATATTAATGAAATTATTCGTGAAGTTATACAGTTTCTAGATAATGCTATGCTGTATAACAGGATAAAGCTTGAGCTGGATCTATATGATGATTTACCATTGACCACAAGTGATCGCCTTCAGTTACAACAAGTTTTTCTTAATATCATCAACAACGCGATAGATGCCATTGGTGACAGCGGGCGTATCCAGATACGCTCTCTGAAAGCAGATTCTGGTTTACAGGTTACCATAGAGGATGACGGTCCTGGAATAGCTGATGAGGTGCTGCCAAAAATATTTGAGCCTTTTTACACCACGAAGGAAACCGGTAAAGGAACGGGGCTTGGGCTATCTATAACCTATGGACTTATCAAAAAATTAGGTGGAGATATTACCGTGCAATCTCGCCTTGGTCATGGAACCATTTTTACTATAACCATTCCACAAAAGAACTAAAACAATGAGCCAAGAAAACAACAGCACTTCTAGAATACTTATCGCCGATGATGAGGTTGAGTTTGCCTCGACACTTGCTACAAGACTGGAACTGAGGGGCTATGATACCGATATCGCAAGCTCAGGTGAGCAAACCCTTGAGGCTATATCCAGACAGGTTCCAGATCTCCTGTTGCTGGATTTAAAGATGCCAGACCTCGATGGTTTGGAGGTTCTGGCTAAACTACGTGAAAATAATGAGGATTTAAAAGTAATAATACTGACTGGCCACGGATCATTCAGCGCTGGAAATCAGGGTATGGCACTTGGTGCTTTTGACTATATCATGAAACCGGTTGAGCTTAGCCTGCTCCTTGAAAAAATCGCTGAAGCAACAGCTTAATAGGTATTGCAGGTATTACAGCTATGACCGGTACAGCGTTGTGGTAGGGTAGGAGCAGTTGTTCGGCCATGAACTCTTTGCATACTAGTCGCAGTTTAAATAATTTTTAGTGGTAGTGTTATATGAAAAACAAATGTGATGTGGATGCTCTATGCGTTGAAGTGTTCAGCAAAATTTCAGCCGCAGTGTCCCATGAAATCAAAAACACACTCTCTATTATAAATGAAAACGCCGGATTACTTAATGATCTTGCTATGATGGCCGGCGAGGATGGCGCTGTCCCATCTCGTCATGTTGATGGTGCAACTGCAACTATTGCCAGGCAGGTCACAAGGTCAAATAGCATCATGCTTAATCTTAACCGTTTTGCTCACAGTGGAGATGTGCCCGTCAGTCAGGCGAATTTACGGGAAACACTAGAGCTAATGGTTGCGCTCAGCGCACGTAAGGCGGCATCAAAATCGGTTAAGGTGTGCATTCAATGCCCAGATATTACCATAAAGACCTGTATACTCCCGCTTCAAGCGCTCATATTTGTTGTTCTGGACAATCTCTACGATTGTGCTACTGGAGGAACCACTCTTTGTATTGAAGCAGCAGAGAGTGGAGGGGAGGTTCATGTGAATGCGACGTACAAAGAACCATCAGCTGTCACGTTAGCCAATTACATACCAGCGGAAAAAGAGTTGGTTCTAGCAAAGATGCTAGAAGGCGAATGCAAGAAAATTCAGGACACAGTCCAAATAACCCTCCCCACTATTAAAGAAACGTAACTACTGCCAGTACGTTCAGATCTTCAATATCTCGAAATTACAAGTTTTTGTATTCTAAATAGTGGCAGAAAAGATGATATAATACCACCAAAACTGCCACCATTTTGGAGCGCCTGTGTCGATTACAGGTATCCTGTAAGGCAGAGTGGGGCATTTAATCTGTTCTGGCTCACAATATATAAACCCTACATCTATGGGTTGTTCTTTGAGCCTCAGTCTCTTGACGAAATAGATAACACTCACAAACCACATGTAATACTTCTTACAATATTTCTACTTTTTCACTTTAAGCTACTAATACTAGGTCGTAATTGCAAGTAGTCCGTCTGGGTTTGCCAATTAAGTAATGGGTTCTTAGATATTGAACAAACCAAATACCAAAAAAATATTACTTGCGATACATCCGTATATGCGGATATAAGGGTGTGTGTGATGATAGCAATAGGGCACCACTTTTTATAATGGATGTGAATATGCAAGCCGAACTACAATTATTCAAAGCACTTTCCGACAGTACCAGGCTGAGGATGCTTCTTCTCCTACTGAATCACGGTGAGCTATGTGTATGTGATTTGATGGAGTCCTTAGAGATTCCACAATCAACGGCATCGCGTCACCTGGCACTTTTGCGTAGCGCAGGACTGGTAGATGGCAAACGGCATGGGACCTGGATGTATTACGATATCGTTGAAGACCAGGCTCTCGGATCTGCAATACTGCAAGGAATCAAGGAACACTGCTCGGACTTGGCAAAAGCCGTTGAGGACGAAAAAAGATGTAAACAATTTCTCTTAACTAAAAATAATTTACCCTGCCAAAGTGCTTGCAATAAATAGGAGTGATGAACATGCCTGCAAATAAACAGCTTTCATTTCTTGACCGTTATCTTACACTATGGATTTTTCTGGCTATGTTTGTCGGGGTATGTACAGGCTATGTGTACCCTCAGGTCAATGAGGTCATCAATAGCTTTCAAGTGGGTACAACCAATGTCCCCATAGCCATCGGCTTGATTATGATGATGTACCCACCCCTTGCAAAGGTAAAATACGAGGAATTGGGTCAGGTCTTCAGGAATACAAACGTTCTGCTGCTCTCATTGGTCCAGAATTGGATTATCGGCCCAGTACTGATGTTCATGTTAGCCATAACCTTTCTCTCTGGACACCATGAGTATATGGTCGGACTGATTCTCATTGGTCTCGCCAGATGTATTGCTATGGTCATCGTCTGGAATGATCTGGCAGATGGAGATACTGAGTATTGTGCAGGACTTGTTGCCTTCAACTCTATCTTTCAGGTCTTCTTCTTTTCACTCTATGCGTGGATTTTTATCACCATTGTACCTGCATGGTTTGGGCTGGAAGGGGCAGTTGTAGATATCTCCATTGCGGAAATTGCAAAGTCTGTCTTTATTTATCTCGGGGTCCCTTTTCTAGGCGGTATGGTGACTCGATTTATTGGTATAAAAATGAAAGGTAAGCAGTGGTATGAGACTGTCTTTATCCCGAAGATCTCTCCACTCACGCTGATCTTTCTGCTCTTTACCATTCTTGTGATGTTTGCTTTAAAAGGTGAGTACATCGTCCAGTTACCGTTTGATGTAATACGTATTGCTGTACCGCTTACCATCTATTTTCTTCTTATGTTTCTTGTCTCCTTCTTTTTCTCGATGAAGGTTGGGGCGACATATGAGCAAACTGTGACACTCAGCTTTACAGCCGCATCAAATAATTTTGAACTGGCAATTGCTGTTGCTATTGCTGTTTTTGGCATCAACTCCGGTGTCGCATTTGCAGCTGTTATTGGCCCTCTGGTTGAAGTTCCTGTCTTGATTGCTCTGGTTGGCGTTGCCCTCAGGCTAAAAAAGAAATATTTTCCCCATGAAAAAAAGACGCTATCCGGCGTATGCCACGTACATCTGAAACAGCAGGGTGTTGACTGATTCAAAAGGGTCAATGGGTAGAGGAAGAGATAAATATGGAAACGATCGATCCTAAAAAAGTATACGACATCCTCATCATCCCATGTTTTGGGGATTCCTACTTAGCCAGATTAGTCGTGGAGGCAGCAGAAGAGCTGACTGTCAATCACAAGGTGAGAGTGCTCTTAGAAAACGAAATCAAGGACTTGGAAACTGTCCGCAAGGCGATAAACAGTTCTGACCGCTGTATAACTGTCGATGGGTGTCATAAGCAGTGTATGTTAGAGACGTTGAAAGAGCAGAAATGCATAACAGAGTTCACCCTTAATCTAACAGAAATGGGAATTGATGATCGCCAGCAGGCAGAGCTGGATCCGGAGGATATAGAACTTGCAAAAAATTCCATTTACGCTGCAAGCTATAGGGTTTCACAAAAGCCACCTCTCTTTCCAGGATGCTGCTGCTCCACATAGTTTTAATTCAGGCTACTCACTCCAAAGGCCCATGAATAAACATGACAACTTGTACATATAAGAAAACAACAATTCTGTTTCTCTGTACAGGAAATTCCTGCAGGAGCCAGATGGCTGAAGGTTGGGCAAAGGCCTTGAAACACGAGCAGATAGATGCCTATTCCGCAGGTATTACAAAGCATGGGCTTAATCCGTTTGCGATTAAAGCAATGGCAGAAGCAGGTGTCGATATTTCAAAGCAGGAATCGAACCTGATTAATGAATTACCCATTGAAAAATTTGATTGGGTTATAACCCTTTGTGGCCATGCCGATGATACATGTCCGTTTTTCCCGGGAAAAAGGATTCATGTCGGTTTTGATGATCCGCCAAAGCTTGCTGAACACGCAGGCTCCGATGAAGAAAAACTAGTTCATTATAGGAGAGTTCGAGACGAAATTAAGGTGTGTATACTTTCTCTCCCGGGCTTTCTGGAAAACAAATAATAGTAAAGGAACAATCATGAAAGAACTAGATGAAACACTATCAGAAATGGACTTTGATTTTCTTGGAACTGGGGAACACGCCATGAGTGTAGAGGGAATGCGTAAGGTCATTGGAAACGAGCAGTTCCTCTTCCTCGATGTACGTACTGACAAAGAAAAAGGCTATCTCGAATTTCCTTTTGCAGTTCATATCCCACTCAATGAACTCCCTGCAAGGCTTGCTGAACTGCCCAAAGACAAATGTATTATCGCCTTCTGCTCATCCATCTTCCGTGGTGCGGTTGCATATACATATCTCCGTGCCAATGGCTTTACCAGGGTAAAAGGTTTAACCGCTACTATGGAAGAGATGATTGGCGCTTTTAAGCCTGGACCACTGACTAAAATACCTGCGTAATTGGGACGTATCATGGATTCTTCAATCCTTGCCATTAGCGCAATGTCCTTTGTATTGAGTTTTATCTTTGCCCTCGGTGGGGTTGGGTCAGCTCTTGTGTTGATTCCTGCGATTACCTGGATCGGTTTACCTTTTGCGGAGGCGAGATCCATTGGACTATTTGTGAACGGCGTGAGCATGATGGGGGCAACGTGGTCGAATATCAGACAAAAACGGTTGGATATTCGCTTGGGTCTGCCAATCATTATTGCTTCCATCCTGCTCGCTCCATTTGGCGCCTGGGTTGGTCTACATATTCCTGTTACATATGTAATGTATGCCTTTGTTACATTCTTGAGTTTTTCAGGGCTTATGATCCTATTTTTTAACGGTTCAAAATTCAAGGATCAATACCGGGAGGACAGGCCAGTCACAGGACCGTTCTTCACCGGAGTCTGTTCGGGGTTTCTCTCGGGGTTATTAGGCGTTGGCGGTGGTGGATTGATTTCACCACTCATGATCCTTCAGGGATTTAACCCTAAAAAGGTTGCTACAGTGACGGCATTTGCAGTTCCATTTTCCTCGTTTACTGCCTTTCTCGCCTATGCCAGTATGGGCTCAGTTAGCTGGGAAATCCTTGGCTTTGTAGGAGTTTCAGCTTGGATAGGAGGGTATTTCGGAACCGTCGTCATGCAAAAGAATATGCGTCCGGCCGCAGTACGAAAGTTTCTTGGTGTCATGCTTTTACTGCTGGCAGCTCGAATGATACAGAAAATGTTTACGTAAAGAAGGGACTGTTTTTATCTGGAACAGTTTCCTGGTAATGTGTGCAAGAAAATAAGAGGAATACATTCATGAAAGTAATTCAAACCGGAGCCAACGATACGAGTGGAGATATCGATAATGAAGAGGTTGAACAGGGCCCGGGCAATTCAAACATCAGCAAGATTAAAGCCATACTTTTAGGACTTCTCGGTTTTGCTCTTTGGTATGTTGTTTATAAGCAACTTGAGCCTTTTTCATATTTTTTCGCCTATTCGGCCCTGGGGCTTGAAAAGGGAAGTCACCTTGGTGAGGCCGTCCAGTTTTTTGTCTATGACACTCCTAAGGTGATGATGCTACTGACTCTTATCGTTTTTGTAATCGGTATGATTCGCTCTTTTTTTACCCAGGAGCGAACCCGCAAATATTTGGCCGGAAAACGAGAGTCAGCAGGTAACGTTATGGCTGCTCTGTTGGGTATTGTCACGCCGTTTTGCTCCTGTTCAGCTGTTCCCCTCTTTCTTGGTTTTGTTCAGGCTGGAGTGCCGCTGGGGGTGACTTTCTCCTTTCTCATTGCAGCCCCCATGGTCAATGAAATTGCCGTTGTTCTTTTGTATGGATTGCTTGGCTGGAAGGTCGCTGCACTGTACCTTGTTACAGGTCTTATGATCGCTATTGTCTCAGGATGGGTTATTGGGCGCTTCAAACTCGAAAACTGGATTGAAGACTGGGTACAGGCGATGCGGGCGGGTGAAGCTGTTGTTATTGAGGAAAAGCTGTCCTGGGCCGATCGGGTTGACCGTGGTAAAGAAGCTGTCCGTGATATCGTCGGTAAGGTATGGATCTATGTTGTTGCGGGAATTGGTGTAGGAGCACTTATTCATGGTTATGTACCTGAGACCTTTATGGCCTCAATTATGGGCAAGGATGCATGGTGGTCGGTTCCTGGTGCGGTCTTGGTTGGTATTCCCATGTACTCAAATGCCGCAGGTATAGTACCAGTCGTTGAGGCGCTCCTTGGAAAAGGTGCCGCACTTGGCACCGTACTCGCTTTTATGATGAGTGTTATCGCCTTGTCCCTTCCTGAAATGGTAATTCTCCGCAAGGTACTCAAACCTAAATTAATAGCAGTTTTTATTACAGTTGTAGGCTGTGGAATATTATTCACCGGATTTTTATTTAACTTGGTCATCTGATGCTGGTCCTATGGCATCAATTGTTACGTCACCACCTTATATTATTAAAAATTATAATAAATCAACAAAAGAGGAAATTATGGAAATCAAAGTATGTGGGCCAGGATGTGCATCCTGCGAAAAGGCGCAAAAAACTGTTGAAGCTGCAGTTGCTGCTAAGGGAATTGAGGCCAGTGTTATAAAGGTTTCTGACTTTCAGGAAATAGCTCAACTTGGTGTTTTTTCAACCCCCGCTGTGGTTGTTGACGGTGAGGTTAAATGTGTTGGGCGTGCTCCAAAACAAAGTGAAGTTGAAGAGTGGATAAGTTAAGGAGCTGAATGTGGTAAACAATCACTATAAGAGGTTATGTAAGAGCCTCATCGTATTCATTGCTCTTGGTCTGCTTGTTGGAGTAACATCCACTTTTTTGGTTGCAGAAGAGCTTCCCCAGGTACCTGTTCCGGGAATGGTAACCATGGTGGATCTTGGCGCAAAAAAGTGTATCCCATGCAAGATGATGGCACCAATCATGGAAGACCTGGAAAATGAGTATACGGGTCGGGCTGCTATAATTTTTATAGATGTTTGGGAGAATCCTGAGGCTGGACGAAAATTTGGTATTGGTCTTATCCCGACTCAGATTTTTTACGATGCCCATGGGAAAGAAGTACTGCGTCATGAGGGCTTTTTCGATAAAGATGCAATAATCGCCGAGCTGACTCAACTCGGGGTTAAATAGCCATGGATCAAATTTTTCTGACTATCAATTCATGGATGAATCAGGGCCTCCTTTTAGGGGGCCTTGGCTGTTTTTTATGGGGGGTGGTGAGTGTCCTTTTCAGCCCCTGTCACCTTGCCTCAATACCGCTTATTGTGAGTTATGTGGCTGGGCAAAATCAGATAATTGAGGGTCGTAAAGCCGCCCTCTACGCCGTACTCTTCACCATTGGTCTCTTTATAACCATCGCAACCATTGGTTTTGTCTGTGCGCTTCTTGGTCGTATGCTTGGGGACGTTGGGCCCTATATGAGTATAATTGTAGGGGGCATATTAATCTGGGTGTCCCTTGACATCTTAGGCCTTGCCCACTGTTCTATGTCAAATGGCTTACTTGCTACAATCAAGGTGAGAGGGATGGCTGGCGCTTTCATTCTTGGGTTAGCCTACGGTATTCTTTCCGGTTCCTGCACCTTTGGCTTTATAGCGCCTATTCTTGCTATCATTACCATTCAACAGAAAATTCTTACAGGTGTCGTTTTTATTATCCTGTTTGGACTTGGGCACTGTATCCCCATAGCTATTGCCGGTAGTTCCACAGCACTGGTGAAACGATTTTTGGAAAATAGTGCCTGGCAGCGCGGAAGTACTTTTTTTCGTAAGCTAGCAGGTATCTGCATTGGAGCGCTTGGTCTGTATTTCATCGGCCAACCATTGGCGCATCTGATATGATTGGACGCAATGTATTTTGCTCTGAATATATGGGGGCTTGTTGTGTAGCCAGGAGTACGGGGGGAGAAAATGAAACACAGGATGAGCACAAATCTGTCCTCATCCTGTGTTGGGTGATACAGGTAAAATTAATCTATATGGTTGGTTAGGTATTCAGCAACTCCTGCAGCTGTTGGCTTCATGGCTTCTTCTCCCTTATTCCAGTTTGCAGGGCAAACTTCTCCATGTTCCTCAGTAAACTGAAGAGCATGTAATACACGAAGTGCCTCATTGACACTACGACCAAGTGGAAGATCATTGACCACCTGATGGCGAACAATTCCCTCACGATCAATGAGAAAGAGTCCTCGTAGTGCAATTCCTGCATCGAGGAGTACCTCATATGATCTGGAAATAGACTTGTCAAGATCAGCCACCAGAGGGTATTGGATATTACCAATGCCACCATCGTTTATCTTCGTGTTTTTCCAGGCAAGGTGGGAAAATGCAGAATCAGTGGAAATACCAATCAGCTGGCAGTTGTTGTCACTGAACTCCTGAACAGCCTTATTGAATGCAAGAATTTCAGAAGGGCAGACAAAGGTGAAATCCAGAGGATAAAAGAACAGTAATACATATTTCCCTTTATAATCAGATAGGCTGAAATCTTCCTTAAAACTGTTGTCCGGTAAAACCGCAGTTG
The DNA here is from genome assembly GCF_054397165.1 of Desulforhopalus glucosivorans. Lineage (NCBI taxonomy): Bacteria > Pseudomonadati > Thermodesulfobacteriota > Desulfobulbia > Desulfobulbales > Desulfocapsaceae > Desulforhopalus > Desulforhopalus glucosivorans. The sequence goes on along the minus strand of NZ_AP044854.1, from coordinate 2,169,582 downwards.
CGGTGAAATCTGGTGCAGGTTGGGTCACAAGTAAGCTCATTTAAAGTTCCTTTATGTGTGTTTGTGTACTCTTATATGATTAGGGGTGTCTAACAGTGAGGGTGAGAAAAAAGCTACCTCTGGTAAAAAGAGGTAGCTTATAGTTGTTACTTAGTCAACTTTCCAGAAAGAGTCCTGGTCTGCACCACACAGTGGACAAACCCATTCTTCTGGTAAATCACTCCATGCAGTTCCTGGTGCTACACCATTGTCTTCATCACCTGCTGCTGGATCGTAAATATAACCGCAAGGGCATTCCCATTTTTCCATTTTGATATCTCCTTAAAAGATTTAATTAATGATAATAATTCCTAATTGAGAACTATTATAGCAACTTCGATTAGAGAGTCAACTATAAAATAATCAAATGAATTTAGCTCATGAAGATTTAATGTTTCTATGTAAAATATTTCATATCAGCAGGGCCAAGTTGGTATGTATGCTGGATCAGGTTTTTAGAATCATTTGATGAGAGCGTGAAACGTGGTTTAAGAATACACCTTTTAAACAAAAGGAGTCAAGTGGAGTGGTTGGGCTGTGACAAAAGATTGAGTCTCACGAAATTACTACTGCTGTAAGGAATGAGATCAATGTTGGTAGGGCGATCCCGGGATCAGTTAAGAAAAGAGATCCCGGGATGATCAAACAGTGTGGCTATTCGGCAGCCGGACTGGAATCAGCTGGGGCGGATGCAGGTGGTGCATCTACAGTTGCCATTCCGTATGCCATACGAACTTTGTTTTCTATCTCTATACACATTTCTGGCTGGTCGCTTAAGAAACGTTTAGCATTTTCTCTTCCCTGACCAATTCGTTCCTCCATATAGGAGTACCAGGAGCCACTTTTTTCAACAATCTCGAGTTCAACGGCAAGATCAAGCATATCACCAACCTTACTGATACCTTCACCGTAAACAATGTCAAACTCAGCAATTTTAAAAGGTGGAGCAACCTTATTCTTTACGACTTTTACTTTAGTTCTGTTGCCTATGATATCTTGACCGTCTTTGAGTTGCCCGATCCTGCGAATATCCAGACGAAGAGATGAGTAAAACTTAAGAGCGTTACCACCGGTTGTCGTTTCAGGATTACCAAACATTACCCCGATCTTCATACGAATCTGATTGATAAATATGAGGATGGTGTTACTTCGATTCAAAACACCGGTAAATTTTCTCATGGCCTGGGACATAAGGCGTGCCTGCAGTCCAACATGGGAGTCTCCCACGTTACCGTCGATTTCAGCACGGGGTACAAGTGCTGCTACTGAATCGATGACGATGACATCCACACCACCGGAGCGAATGAGGATTTCGGCAATTTCAAGTGCCTGCTCACCAAAGTCAGGCTGTGAAACGAGAAGATCATCAACATTTACCCCGAGGCGTTCAGCATAGGAGGTGTCGAGAGCATGCTCCGCATCGATAAAAGCTGCAGTTCCTCCACTCCTTTGTGCCTCGGCCACGACGTGAAGCGCAAGGGTGGTTTTTCCTGATGATTCAGGACCATATATCTCTGTGATACGTCCCTTAGGAAATCCTCCGACTCCAAGGGCAATATCAAGGCTTAGAGCACCTGTAGGAACCACAGGAATGTTTTCCGCTTCCGCGGAGCCAAGTCTCATGATGGAGCCCTTACCAAATTGTCTTTGGATCTGGCTGATTGCGTTGTCTACACTACTGCCTTTATCTTTTTTAGCTGGTGAAGCCATATTGTTCTCCGGTAATAATTAAATGTACACGTATTTTGATAGCTACTATCTACCATAATTTTCTGAATAAATAAAAATGATAAAAGTACGAATTCTCAATTTTAACTTGGGGGCAGATACTGATCCTCTATTCTAAGAAGGTATTTTCGTATCAGGTCCAGTCCGCTCTGGGCACTGTGCTCTCGGACCTGTCTGCGGTTACCACCAAAGTGAAATTTTGATACCCAGTTTTCTTCAGCCGTTGCAATGGCTATGTAAACAGTACCAACAGGCTTTGCATCACTGCCGCCGCCAGGTCCTGCAATGCCAGTGACTGCAAGGCCAATATCAGCCATACTGCGTTCACGTACTCCGACTGCCATAGCTTCAGCTACTTCGCGACTGACAGCCCCGTGATTTGCAAGGAGGGATTCAGCTACACCCAGGTACTTCTCTTTCAAGGAATTGGAGTAGGAGACAACGCCACCGAGGAGGTAGTCAGAACTTCCGGGGGTGTCAGTGAGGCTTGAGCAGATAAGCCCCCCCGTACATGATTCAGCAACAGCTAGGGTAAGGCCGTGCTTTGAAAGGAGACAACCCACAATCTTTTCCATGGAGTCGCGGTTTATACCGTATATGGAATCTCCAAGAACGGTATTTATAGCTTTTACTGAAGACTTGAACAGTCGTTTGGCGTTGTTGTTTTTTTGATTTCTTACGGTGAGGCTTAAGTGGACTTCAGGAAATACGGGATAATAGCCAATATGTACATCAGGGCTCAGGTCGATACTTGTGATATGCCGGTTAACCTCACTTTCAGGAAGATTGAAAATCCGAAAAATTCTATGGTAGGTGGCCATCTGATGGTCAGTATGCCAGCTAGAGAGCTTAGGAAGTACCTGCTCAATCATCAGGTGTCGCATTTGCCTTGGGACACCTGGGAGGAAGAAAATAGGTTTATCTTCGTGGATGAGTTGATATCCAGCCATCTGCGACTGCGGGTTCAGGGCTTCAGCACCTGAAGGAAGCCATGCCAGTTTTTCAAGATGACTCACAGGATTTGGCGTAATTTCGTCGAGATGGGAGCGAATGTTGGCGAGAATTTCAAGGTTGGGCATGGTTGGCCGGTTGAGGGCCTTCGATACCGCCTCATTGGTCATGTCATCATCTGTCGTTCCAAGGCCGCCAGTTACAAGAACTGCGTCTACTCTTGAAAGTGCGCGTTTTAGGGCTTCGCCTATGAGCTTTGGACTGTCGCCGATGGTGTTCATGGCGTAAATGTCATAGCCCGCCTCGAAAAGATGTCTTGCTGCAAAACTGCTCGTGGTATTGAGGATGCGACCTGATGTCAACTCATCCCCAATGGCGATTATTTCAACTTTCATTGGAGTCAATGTATTCTCCTTGAACGTAATTATTAACAAGAGCCTGGAGTTTTACCTGCACCCGCGTATTAATGAGAGAATCATCCCCCTTAAAACGAACGGCTACATAATTGTCACTAAATCCTTTGAGAAGGCCAGTATCGTCTCGCAGGCCTTCCACAAGAACAGTCACTGTCTGTCCAATTTGGTTTGTGTAAAAAGAGTCTCTTTTATAATCACTGAGTTCTCGGAGTTTGGCAACCCTTTGTTCTTTAATATTTTTTTCAACCTGATCGGGGAAGGTGGCTGCAGGCGTTCCAGGCCTGATTGAGTAGGGAAAGACGTGGAGGTAGGTAAAATCAAGATCCTCTAAAAAATCAAGCGCCTCATTGAACTGTTCTTCAGTTTCCCCTGGAAAACCTGCAAGTATATCTATACCAATGGCCGCATCAGGGAGGCGATTTTTACAAGTATCGATAATTTGTTTGAAGGTCGCTGTGTCGTAGCGCCGATTCATGCGCTTCAGGATTTCATCGTGTCCGCTCTGTAGCGGTATATGCAGATGGGGCTGGATATTTTCTCGCTTGACCATGAGATCAAGTAAATTGTCACTAATCTCCACAGGTTCAAGTGAGCTGATCCGGTACTGTACCCCTGGAGTTTCCAGGGTGAGTTGATCGATAAGAGATACAATATCGTGCTCGCCATCAAGGTCTTTACCGTAATAACCGATGTGGATACCTGTGAGGACAATCTCCCTGTGACCTTCCTGCTCAAATACCCTTGCCTGTTCCAGCACCTTATCTGGAGCAAGCGACCTGCTCGGCCCCCTGGTGTATGGAACTATACAGTAGGAACAGTAGCTCTCACATCCATCTTGTATCCGTAGATAGGCTCTCGAACGTTCACCAAATTTTCGGACAGGAAGCTCGCAAATTTCCTGGGCATCTTTGAGTGAGCCCAGTATGATCTTTGTCGTTGCTTCATAATCTGTAAGTGCATTGCTCACCAGAACATCTTTTTTGGAATTCCCTACAAGGGTATAGTCTCGACCTTTGAGATCTTCTTCTTTTGCAAGTTCTTCCGCCGCAATTTCTGCGTAGCAGCCGGTTACAATAATTTTCGCGTCCGGGTTGTTCCTTGCCATTTTACGGACAGTCTGGCGGGATTGCGCGCTGGCACTTGCGGTAACTGTGCAGCTATTAATTATCACAATATCGGCAGGCTCATTTTTAGAAACAATCTCTAGACCTGCATCCTCAAAACCTGCTTTAAATGAAGCGGATTCAAATTGGTTGACCTTACAGCCCAGGGTGGTGATAAAAACTTTCTTCATAAAAGGTAAAACCTACTCGATGATTCCTGAGCCAAGCAGCTCACTATTATTATAAACAACAGCAAATTGGCCCGGTGTAATAGCCCGCTGAGGTTCGGAAAAGGTAAAGGTGCCACTTGTTTCGTTGCGTAGTTCAAGTTGAGCTGGTGATCCTTTATGACTGTATCTGATACGGACATTATACAATTTTGAAAAATCAGGAGCTGTTCCACTCAGCCAGTGGAGTTCTTTTACACGTATGGTTGTACTAAACAACTCTTCATTAGAGCCAACAATAACGCTATTGCTTTCTCCATCAAGGCGGATAACATAGAGTGGTTCGGGGTGGGAGATACCAAGGCCCTTGCGCTGCCCAATGGTGTAATGAAAAAGGCCGGTGTGTTTGCCCATCACCTTACCGCTTGTGGATACGATGTTGCCGCCAGGATTACTTGCTGGTTTTCTTGTATCAAGAAAATTGCCGATCTGGTTTTTTTCAAGAAAGCAGACGTCCTGGCTTTCCTGGCCACGAAAGTGATTGAATCCTTTATCTTCAACATATTCATAAATTGACTCTTTTTCTTTATCTCCCAATGGAAAGATAATCCTGCTGAGCTGATTTTGACTGAGCCTTGAGAGAAAATAGGATTGATCTTTTTTCGGGTCGAAACCTGTTTTAAGAAGATACCTGTCATCATCATGTGTGACTTGTGCATAGTGTCCCGTTGCCATCTTATCCATTCCGGCACTAAGGATTGCATCGAGAAAAAGACCAAACTTAATCTCTTTATTGCAGATAACGCATGGGTTTGGGGTGAGGCCGCTGAAATAGCTTCCTGAAAAATAGTTTAAAACTGCCGCTTCAAATTGAGTTCTCAGATCAATGATCTCAAGATCAATATCAAGACGTTTGGCTACAGTCTCAACCCGTTCTTTTTGCATGTCAAAGTCAGGTTGGGCAAGGCGCATAAAAAAACCTTTAACCTGATACTTCTCTTTTAACATCAATGCGCAGGCGGTGGAGTCAACCCCACCGCTCATCGCGATACCTATATTCATAATTACTTGTGTGCCAGTAGTGAGCGCTGCTAGGCGCAGATAAAATTGCCTTGAAATTATACTGTTTCATACATACATATCCGTGTACTTTTGCCAACGCATGAAACACCATGTAAAATTCTCTGTACCATTGTAGTACATGAATGAAAATTCTAAAGGGCCAGAAGAAAATAAAAGTCTATTTTTTAGCACATCATGACTGAAAATCACTTAAATAAAGCGTCTATGGAATATCAAAGTACGAGCGGAACTATAAAGTTGCCTGAACTTCTGGCTCCAGCAGGAAACTATGAGAAATTAGTCACCGCAGTGCACTATGGTGCTGATGCCGTGTATCTTGGAGGAAAAGAATTTAGTCTTCGGGCAAAGGCAGGTAATTTTAGTCCGGATGCCATGCGAGCAGGGGTGGAATACGCACATAAGAATGGGGTACAGGTCTATGTGACGATTAATATATTTGCACATAATCAGGATCTTGGACGGCTTCCCTCATATCTTTTAGAGCTTGATGAAATTGGTGTGGATGGGATTATCATTTCTGATCCTGGAGTGTTGAATATTGCAAAGCGTACGGTTCCAAGTCTGTCTGTTCATCTCTCTACCCAGGCCAATGTGACCAACCATGAATCAGCGAATTTCTGGTTTGAGCAGGGAACATCAAGACTTAACCTTGCAAGAGAGCTGTCCCTTGTTGAAATCTCCGAGATTCGAAATAAAACCAAGGGTGAACTAGAGGTTTTTGTACACGGTGCTCTTTGTATCTCCTATTCCGGGAGGTGTATGCTTTCCAATTATCTGACAGGTCGTGATGCAAATAAGGGCAGTTGTGCCCACCCATGCAGGTTCAGCTATTCTCTTGTTGAGGAGAAACGCCCCGGTGAATACTATCCGGTGCAGGAAGATGAGCGGGGCACCTATATTTTTAATTCAAAGGATTTGTGTTTACTTGAAATGTTGCCACAATTGGTGGCTTCAGGCGTTGATTCACTGAAAATTGAAGGGCGAATGAAGTCCATCTTTTATGTGGGGGCTGTGGTTCGCATCTACCGTGCTGCTCTTGATTATTTGCAAGGACTGCCAGCAGAAGCCTGGAAAGAGCCTGAGACTATCAAGTATCCACAAATGTTTATGGAAGAGATCAGTCGTTCTGGAACCCGTGGCATGACCGAGAATTTCATAATAGATAAACCCGGAAGCTCTGAAATGATTTACAGTTCTTCAAGAGCAGAGCAGGCATACGAACCGGTGGCTGTAATACGCAAGTCAGGTGATGCTCCTTTTGTTGAGATCCGCAATACCGTACGACCCGGAGAGGAAATTGAGTATATGCTTCGGGGAATTGAATGTAAAGCTGTCAAAATAACCAGGCTGGAAGATGAAGAGGGCAGGGAAGTTGAAAAGGCAAATCCCGGCAATAAACTCTTTTTATATACAGAGCCGCTATTTACGGAATGTGATGTAAATGCAATTCTACGCAGAAAGAAAAAGCAGTTACAACAAGTAGTTTTATAGGCAAGCGGTATTCTTTACACCCTGTAACAGGCTCGGTTTCCTCCCAATAGGATATGTCTTTTTCTTTGGTGCCAGCTATGGTGGTGTTTAGGTATGTCATGACGACGTCAGGAATATACTAACGAGGCAGGGAGGAAAAAATTATAGCCTGGTTCGCTCAAGTTCTTCTTTTACAGCCAATCCCAGTTTGTCGATGACATAAGGCTTTTTCACGTAAGCCCCAGCACCAAGAGACAGGACATCTTTCACCCGGTCCGACTCTGAAAAGCCGCTTACAATAATCGCTTTTTGATTTGGATGTATTTCAAGCACACTTCTAAACGTGTCGAGCCCATCAATTCCTGGATCCATTATCATGTCCAGAACCAATAGATCCACTGTCGTTGTCTTCAAATACTCCACAGCATCTTCACCGCTTGCAACACTGTTAACGGTGTAATTCAATTCTTCTAGAATGATTGTTGCAATATCTCGTTGTTCTTGCACATCATCAATAATAAGTATGGATTCACCGTTCCCTTTTAATTCAGAGATTGTTGCAGGAGTCTTCTCAGATACAATCTTCTCCCTTGTGACAGGAAAATAAATGGTAAAGGTACTCCCTGTATTTTCGTTACTCTGGATATTAATGTAACCGTGATGGTCTTTCACTGTACCCCAGACCACGGCAAGGCCGAGTCCAGTTCCGCTTCTTCCCATGACCTTTTTTGTGTAAAATGGCTCAAAGATTCGGTTAATATCATTTTCATTGATGCCCTCTCCCTCGTCGGACACAGATAAAAGGACATAGTCACCATCATCAATCTTGTCATATCCATGAACAGGTCTATCAAGATATTGGTTACTTGTCTTAATAGTAACTGTGCCACCTTTTGACATGGCTTCAGTTGCGTTGGACACCAGATTGTATATGGATTTACTGATATGCAAAGAAGATCCGGAGGTGTTGAGCAGATCAGACTCAAGATCTGTTTTGATTGTGACTAAGGGGTGGTGGAGAAGTAAATTTTCAAATTCAGGGGATTGTTGACAGTCAACGATGATTGTGTTGATGTTTAAAACATCCATTTTAGGAACACCACGTCTGGCAAGAGTCAGCAGGTCATCTACAATCGCTGCTGCCTTGTGGCCGCCTTTCATAATAGCCTTAAGCTGGGGTCTCCCTGGGTCTGAATCTTCAGCTTTTAGAAGCAGTAATTCAGTATATCCAAGGACGACTCCAAGCACATTATTAAGATCATGGGCCACACCCCCCGCAAGTATCCCAAGAGATTCCATTTTCTCAGCACGGGTAAGGCGCCTCTGTAGACGTATCTTCTCTTCTGTAACGATCCTCCGTTCGGTTATATCAATGAGAGTTCCTTCAATTGTTCCCCTGACCCTATCTAAATGGGCACTGAATTCGATCCAGACAGGGATACCAGTCTGGCGATTATGTATCTGGATTACGTGGTCTGTAATGCTCCCCTCTTTAATCAGGATATTTTTGACTTCTTCACGATCGTCTGAATTGTGATAAAGCTGGAGAGTATCCTTACCAATGGCACTTGTGATATCTGGGAACCCAGCCAGATCACAATATCGCTGGTTGCATGTGATGATTGTAGAATCTTTAAGATGTGTTTCAAAAAGACCTACCTGGGCGAATTGATAAAGATTACGATATTTTCGTTCACTCTCCTGGAGAGCTTTTTCAGCTTTCTTTGATTCTGTAATATCGCGGGCAATGGCATAGGTTAAACCTTTTTCAGCAACCGGATGAGAGACCCAACTTAGCCAGCGATAGCTTCCGTCTTTGCACCGATATCGGTTATCAAATGAAATTACCTTGGCTCCCGATTGGAGTTTTTCGCTTATGATATTAAGGGTTATATCCAAGTCATCAGGGTGGACGAAATCTAAGAAGGGTTTATTTAATAATTCATGTTGACTGTAGCCTAATGTTTCCGTAAATGCAGAATTTACCTTGAGAAAGGTTGCAGTATTGATATCAGCAATACAAATGAGGTCCAGGGACATGTTAAAGATATTTTCCATATCCTCTTTAGCATGCTCTAAATCAGTTGTGTCAATCCGGTAACCAGCCAGGTATGTTTTTCCATCCTGCTGAAGTGGGAATTTGTATGTAATATAGCGTCTGCCGTTTACTTCTTCACAAAATGCTCTTTTTTCAAGACTATTCACAACGTCATGATCGTCCTGGGTCGTTTTTTCGGCAAGTTCATGGGGCAATAGCTCACCCATGGTCTTGCCTGTAATTTCTGATGCAGGAATACCAAGTATTTCAGAGTAACTATCACTGATGTAAATGAATTTGCTCTCTTTTTTGGAAACTTCTTTTAAAAATGCAGAGATAGGAGAATATTTTATAAAAAAGAACAGAAGTTCATTGCTGGCTTGGGTGGTAGTATCTTGTAGCTTTCGCTCTGATTCAGCAAACTCCAACTCCTTTACGCGCTGTTCCAACTCTTCATAGCTGGGTTTTCTAGACATAGAAAATCCTCATAAAATTCAGTTTTCCAAGCTTATTATCTAAAACCTATACTCCTCATTGAATCATAAATAGGAGAATTTGAACAATATTTATATAAAACCATGTGTGTTTGGTTGAATTTGATGTGACTTTACACTGTAACCAGCAGATACAATGCAATATTTTTGAAAGCTGATACGCTGAAAATTTGTAGAATTGTTGGTAAGCAACAGGACTGTTTTTCCTGTGTCCTTATTTTTGAATTGTATTCACCGCTGATTATCTGGGGAAAGCTTGATTGTACAGAAGCCTGTCAGCGTGAACGTTTGATCGCACCAAAGCCCTGTTTCTCTGTTGACAGGCGTAGAAGACAGAGAACGTTGACATTGTGCAACTCGCTGTCCGAAATATGGATAAATGTAGGAGTGCTGCCTTAGATTCAGCGTAATCTTATACGCTACAAATGTACTGTACAAATTCCGGCATATTGCCTTGAAACTGAATGAGTGTAGAGCTGATCTGACAATTGCAGCTAAAAGCCAGGCAACTGTCAGATCAGTTTGAACCACTACACTTGAGTATCCCTTCTCTCCCGACCAGTCACTGGCTTGTGGGGAACATCTGTTGGGTAGTTACATCTTAGAGATCTCTTTTTGCCAGAAAGTTGGGCCTGTCTTGTGAACTGCTTCCCCACTGGAATCAACGGCCACGGTTACGGGCATATCTTCTACCTCAAACTCATAGATCGCTTCCATTCCAAGGTCTTCAAAGGCAACTACTCTCGATTTCTTAATGGCCTTTGAGACAAGATATGCAGCGCCACCTACGGCCATGCAGTAGACCGTGCCATGTTTTTTTATGGCATCTATGGTGGCATCGCCACGTTCAGATTTGCCTATCATACCGATGAGCCCTGCCTGGTCGAGCATCATATCGGTGTACTTATCCATGCGGGTTGACGTTGTGGGACCGGCGGGTCCAACGACCTCATCACCTACCGGGTCAACGGGACCAACATAGTAGATAAAACGCCCGTTAAAATCCACTCCCTCAGGAAGGGGTTTGCCTTGATCCAGAAGATCCTGAATACGCTTGTGTGCAGCATCGCGGCCGGTGAGGATCTTACCGTTGAGGAGCAGAGTTTCGCCTGATTTCCAGGTCGAAATTTCATCTTTTGTGATTCCATCAAGAAATACACGTTTTATTTCATTGCCAGTTCCAATAGAAATATCAGGCCACTCATTGATATCAGGAGTTGTAAGCTGAGCAGGGCCTGAACCATCAAGGGTGAAGTGGGTGTGTCTTGTGGCTGCACAGTTTGGAATCATAGCAACAGGCAGGGATGCCGCATGGGTAGGAAATTCGGCTATTTTTACATCAACCACAGTCGTGAGCCCCCCAAGTCCCTGGGCACCTATACCAAGACTGTTGATAGCGTTAAATAGCTCAAGACGAAGCTCTTCAAGCTTGGTAGAAGGACCTTTCTCAATAAGATCATCTATATCAACGGGCTGCATCAGCGACTCTTTAGCCAAAAGCATGGCCTTATCGACTGTACCACCAACACCGATACCAATAATTCCAGGAGGACACCAGCCAGCACCCATGGTTGGTACAGTCTTTTTAACCCATTCAACTATGGAGTCGCTTGGGTTAAGCATCACGCATTTACTTTTGTTTTCTGATCCACCACCTTTGGCGGCAATATGTACTTCAAGCTTGTCACCGGGGACAATCTCTGTGTAGACAACCGCTGGTGTATTGTCTTTTGTGTTTTTGCGATCTGTGGCAGGGTTTGCAACGACTGACATGCGAAGACGATTGCTCTCATTGTCATAGGCTTGTCGTACACCTTCATTGACCATTTCCTGAATGGTTTCCTCAGTGTCAAATTGGCATTGAGCTCCAATCTTAATAAACGCATTCACTATACCAGTGTCCTGACAAATGGGGCGTTTACCCACGGCTGACATTTTAGAATTGGTTAAAATTTGCCCAATAGCATCCTTTGCTGCCTGGTTTTTTTCACGTTTGTATGCCTTGTGAACAGCTTTTACAAAATCGAGAGGATGGTAGTAGGAAATGTACTGTAGGCTGTCTGCAATGGAAGTGACGAAATCAGCTTTTTTTATTGTGTTCATGGCCAACCCTTTATGTAATGAGTGAGTACAACGTCTAATACAACGTCTAGTGCAACGATTGAGTAACTATAAAGTGACTCTCACTCTACATTTAGCTCATGGAATTGGCCAGAGAAAATTGCAGAAATAGCAAGAAAGGTCTAGTAAAAATCAGTGTATTTGTAGATTGTTACTGGAAATGGTAATAAAACAATTTACACGGAGGTTGTTGCAGCTTCGTTTTTATCAACAAGTCGCAGGTTGTGTCCTTTTTTCACACGTTTCCATAGCTCTTTAATTATTACCATAGCAGGATCTTCAAAAGAGTCATACTCACGACCAAGATAGGAATAGCATGATTGAAGGAGTTCATCGTTTCCACTGTAGAGGCCAAATTCTTTTCGGATTATCTTTGCCATTGAAAGATACACCCGGGAATCAAACTCCTCTTCACTGAGGCCTGCGAGAATGACACGATCCCGTAATGATATATCTTCAAATAGCAGGTTCACCACAGATTGTACGGTGGATGGCTGACTGAGCATGGTGTAATTGTTGATCGGTTGAAACATCATTGTTTTGGCTCCTGAATATTCCCAGTAGGCAGTATATGCCAAGACTGCATGTAATAAAGTAAAAGGGGGAAGAGACAGCGGGTGATACCCAGAAAACAAGTGGTTTGATACAGGTCTTACGGTGATGCGGTTGGTTAATCAATTTCTAAAACTAACGTAACTATATGAAAAAACAACATGTAACATCTTTGTTTCAAAACAACTTCAAACAGAGTTCACAGACGCTGTCTATATTTCCGCCTGTGTATAGACAATACTATAAACCAGATTGATGATAAGTCATAGTGAACTGACGTAAAAAATATTTATAGGATGTATAAGTGCCGTGCGCTATAGAGTGTTTTGGTAATCATTATTGTTGAAATGACTGAATTTTTCATATTTACAAAAAAACGAAATAATTATGAAATTAAAATAAAATTCATAGCTACGGCGATAAGAAGAGTAATGATGAGGATACGAAGATTGGTAACACTAAAGAGCAGGGACAAGACAAAGACGTTGAGTCGCTGCTCGATATTGGCATTGCCTTGTTTAACACGTAATTGGCTATGGCTGAGCCTGCCCATGGGGGTATTTTTATAATAGCTTCTGGAAAAACTGGAAATCATGGCAAAACAGAGAGCAACAGTAATAAAAGATACAAACAGAATTTTAATCCAAGCGGGGTGTAGCATACTATTCTCCATAAGTTTATCCTATTTCCTAATGTTTATTTTCACTGTTGTTTAGTGTCTGCAACATTTTATGGGGTGGTAGTTTACTTATGATTTCACGTAGACCTGCGTAAAAATGTTTTGATTCAAAGTCTACGAGAATGTCATCTACTTTCAGTGGTCGAGACATACTGAGTCCTTTTAAGGAACGGCAGCGACTAAGGGCTACATAGGTTTGCCCAGTTTCAAAAGAGCCTGCTCCCAAATCAAGATGCACTTTTTCAATGGTTTTTCCCTGGCTTTTATGGATAGTGCTGGCCCAGGCGGGGATCAGAGGGAATTGACTGTAGGTTCCAATTTGGCTGCGGAGTATCTTGTTACTTTTTTTATCCCAGCCGTAGTGATGTTCGGCCCATTGTACCCGGCCAACGTCCACTACTTTGCCAGATTCTGTGAGGCGAACAAAAATTTTATCATTGAGCAGCCGCTGAACAACACCTATTGTACCGTTTATCCACCTTTTGGCTCTGTCGTTTCTGGTAAAAAGAATTTGAGTACCAATTTTGAGGACAAGATTTTTGGGAGCAGGAAGTCTGGATGAATTAAACCCACCAGATACTATACCTCTATAGGACCTAGCTGTTCCCGGGAGTTTTTGCAACGCATGATTATTTCTTGTTTCAACCTCCTTGTTACGAGGCAGGAGGCAGACTGATCCTTCTGGAGGATTGGAAGTAATAGTGCATCCATTATTGAGCCGATCTACTATTTTTCTAAGATCAATTCCTTCACGAAGTCTGGTAAGTATATCAACAAATTCCTGGTCTGATTGCCGGTAGGTTCGATTGAGTTCAACGCCGTAATATGTGCTGTTTTGTAAGCATTTGGCATTATAAAACTTGGCAGAGCCATAGTGTTTCACAAAAAGGGGCTGCAGATTATGTTTAATAACAGGAGGGAGCTGGAACATATCTCCAACCATTATGACGGGAAGCCCGCCAAAGGGTTTGTTCACCCCTCTGTTGACGCGCAGGAAGGCACTGACACCATCGAGTAGATTGGATGTAACCATTGAGATTTCATCAATTATCAAAAGCTTGGCTTCACTGATTTCTTTTTTGGCGGGAAACTGTTTGATATCTTTTTTTACAATCCAACCGGGAGGCAGGCTGCAGAGGGAGTGTAGTGTTTTTCCACCAACATTAAGAGCAGCCATAGAAGTCGGTGCTCCAAGCAGGACAGATCCATCAAATTCAGAAAGAGCCCAACGAACAAAGGTACTTTTTCCTGTACCAGCTCCCCCAGTGATAAATACTAAGGGAAATTTTGATTCAACCAGTTTTTTTACCAGCTTGTACTCAGGTAAAACATCTACTGTTTTCAGATCAAATTCAGATCTATTATCAGGTTTGATTTTCGCAACGAGATCTTTGCTATAGGTAAATTCACGGCGTTCTTCACCGTCAAATGTATTGGCAAGCTTATTAAAAACAAAGCCGGCAGCAGATGCGACTGCTAGAAGAGTGAAAGGATCCATATGAATACCTGACGTGACTTTAACTAAAAGCTGTAATACGACCAAAACAAATAAGCTTAAGTGAGAGTCCTATATTTTCCTATTCTGTAGAGGAAGTCAAGAATTCAAAATGGTTAAGGGGCTAAATCAGGTTGGGGTGACTGAGTGTTAATAAGAAATATTCAGCGATGGCAAGGATACATGAGTGCCTTAGAAATTAAATTCTTGTCTTTTACGATTGAATTTCGTGAAGACACTTATCCAGACTTACTTCCTTTTATCGGGGGTAGAAAATTTACAATATTCCCACTTTCTTCCAATATCCATCAATTTGAAGTTTATATCGTAGAAATTCCAGGAAGTCATCCTGGCTGTATGTATCATTACAACTATTACTAAATTCTAATAGAATAGGAGCTTTTTGGCTTTCGCTATAGAGATTCCATTCGATAAGCAGGTCTTTTTTTTGTGCAGCTGTCAGGGTTTTACTGTGACTCATTGTAGTATTATTCTTTCTCCATGTAATTTTGTAGAAAGAGCAGCCAACTTATGTGCTCTTCATCTGTGCGCAGAATTTTTAAATATTTACAGGCAAGTCGAATCCTTGTCTCTCGGTCGCATGAGTTCCATTTGTTATATAATTCTTCTTTCTGTACGGCAGTCATGTATGTAAGCCTCCGGTATTTATAAAATTCACTATGTGTAAGTGATCTTACAAATACCTTACCCTGTGGGGGAAATGGAGTAAGGTTTTGGTAAGTAAATAGTATTGGAGGTAATGTGGCGAAAAAAAGAGGCGGGGAGGGGACCAGAGCTATAGGCAGTGCAAATAACTCTGGTATGGTATGCAGGGGATTAGGCGCTTGTTAAAAATACTGTTACTTCACCGTCTTGAAAGACGTAGTCTTTTCCTTCTGTACGTAATTTCCCCAGGTCTCTTGAAGCGGCCCAGGAGCCAGCAGCAACGAGATCGTCATAGGGAACAACCTCTGCCCTGATGAAGTGCTTTTCAAAGTCGGTATGAATAACGGCTGCAGCCTGAGGTGCCTTGGTGCCACGCTTAATGGTCCAGGCCCTGGTCTCTTTTTCACCAGTTGTCAGAAATGAGATCAGGTCAAGAAGTGAATAGGCCGCTTTTGCGAGGCGGGCAAGACCTGAGTCTTCAATACCAAGATCTGCGAGGAATATTTTTGCTTCCTCATCATCCATCTCAGAGAGCTCAGCTTCAATTTTAGCAGAAACACAGACGATTTCATCGCCCTGAGTCTCAGCGTAAGCCCGAAGTTTTTCTACGTAGGCGTTGTCTTCACCGGAAACGAGATCGTCTTCACTGACGTTAGCCACGTAGATTACTTTTTTGCTGGTAAGAAATTGGGTCTCACGGGCAATAAGTGTTTTCTCATCATCGGTTAAATCAGCAAGGCGTGCTGGTTTTTCATCTTCGAGAACTGCCTTTACCTTTTGAAAGCCTGCAAGCTTAATCTTTGCTTCTTTATCCTGGCCTCGGGCTTTTTTCTCTTCAGTAACGATTCTCTTCTCAACGAGTTCAAGATCTGAAAGGATAAGTTCGAGGTTGATCGTTTCAACATCGCCTACGGGATCGATTGCCCCGTGAACGTGGGTAATATTTTCGTCATCAAAACATCTGACGACGTGGGCAATGGCCTCAACGCTTCTGATGTGGCCTAGGAAAAGATTTCCTAAACCCTCACCCTGAGATGCTCCTTTTACAAGGCCTGCGATATCAACAAACTCGATGGAGGTGGGGATGATTTTGTTTGAGGTTCCCATGACAGCTAGAACATCAAGGCGTTCATCCGGAACTTTTACAATACCTATATTGGGTTCGATGGTGCAAAACGGATAATTACTGGCCTCAGCACCGGCCTTGGTGAGGGCATTAAACAGTGTTGATTTACCGACGTTAGGTAAACCTACAATTCCAATCTTCATGAACGAGAACTCCTTAATTTTGGGACGAAATAGGGCAAATGGAGGCAGACTATAGAGGAAAAGAAGCTATAACACAAGTTGAATTTTCAATAAGTAAATAGCAAAACTAATAATTGGAATGCTTTACATGGAAAAATATGTGTCACTATTTTGAAATAGGCGAAAAAAAGTTGTATGCAGAGGTGTTGTGATCAGGCACGTAATTGCACAGATATGCCGTAACATTGAGGATTGGTTATGAAATGTGTTTTATATGTATAGCGAAACCAAGTTCAACAATACCGTTACAAAGTTCCTGAAATCCCTTTTCGATCATAGCCTGTTTTTCGCCTATTCCAGAAATTGTCATAATAATATCCATTTCAGGGTTTTCCCCAATGGTTGTCGCTAGAGATTTGGTGTAAATATCTGGATATCTTTTCACGATATCAATAAGTATTGGTTCCAGAAGGGATTCGTCGTTACAGGTGACTCCCACACATTTTGATAGAGCTGTACCGTCACCAAAGGTCTGGTCAAGAAAATTGTGCAGAGATTCTTTGATAATCGACTTGAGTTCAGATGGGACGCCAGGAACACTGATAATTGTTGTTTGCTCAACTTGAAGGAGTACGCCTGGCGCCGTTCCTACGGGATTGTGAAGGGGAACAGCGCCCTCAGGGAGGCAGGCCATTTTTTGTCTGGCAGGGTTGAGTCCACCCTGTGACATGATGCCCTGTTCAAAAAAACGATCATATTGTTGTCTTACCTGCTCTAGAGCCTCTGGGTGTAAAACGATTTCTCTGTCAGTACCCTTTGCAACTGCTTCAAGGGTGAGATCATCAGATGTTGGCCCAAGTCCTCCTGAGGTGAAGATGATATCACTTTTACGTGCAACTGCTTCGCGAACGGTTTCGGCCACAATAGTAAGAATATCAGGAATAGTTGTTACCCTCGTAACAATACCACCGCGGCCATGGACGAGTTGACATAACCAGTTAGTGTTGGTATCTAAAATATCCCCTGTCAGTATCTCGTTGCCGACGATAATTATCTCGACTTCCGCTGCCTTTCTCATAACACCTCGTACCTTATTATCAAGGTATTTAGAAATATTGTAATAAATAGTGTTGTAACGGGTCGTTAAAACACTTTTTTGAAAATAGGGAGGGCAACCTTCATGATAAACCATTATTTATCATGAAGGTTCGTCGGTCGTGAATGATTATTTGGTCCAGACCTCAGGTTCGTAGGACCCGGGAGTGCAATACTCAATCCTGTATGGTTCTACTATTATGAGCGAATATCTTGGATCGTCAGGGCCATCAAAGATGGGAGCGAGCATATCGTTCCAAAAAGCGTGTCGCTCGTCTTTATCAGTTGTGATACGAGCTTTTCCCTGGACCTGAAGGTACGGCTGCATCTCCATTAGACTATTAACCCCGCAAGTAATGTGTACATTGTCATTGTTGTTAATTTGCTCGGCTTTACGGGAGTCAACAAAGGTTGCGCATCTAAGGGAGAGATCTCCTCCTCCTATTGTTACGACGTATCGTACCCATGGATTATTTTGCTCTGTTACTGTTGCAAGTGCTGCAAGTTGTGGCTTGTGGATAATATCTAAAATACGCTGTTCTAAATCAGCCATATAGGGCCTCCTGATGAGTTGTTGTAGTGCCTTGTCCCAGAAACGTATATAGAAAAAGTTAATCGATAACAACGGTATATCTGCTTGCTGAGGATTAAAAGCGAGATAATTAGCTCTTTTTCTGGGGCTGGTTATGTACAGTTACTATAGATAAAACAGAAACGTGTTTTTACCAGTGAAATTGAAAAATTTTATACATCAACCAATGAAGATTTCTTGACAGATAAATGTGCTATAAAGGTGATTGGAACTGTTCTGATCGTTTCTGAACGACTACTGGACTATTACTGTACGAACTGTTGGAGTGCACCGTGGAGTTGTTGTTCTATTTCAGTTTCAGAAAAGTGTTTTTTAAATGTCTGGTAGGCTTGTTCTCCAAGAGACTCCAGTTTATCTCTATTGCTGGCAAGTTTTGAAACCGATACTGCTAAGTCCTCAGGATCACCAGATGTGACCCAGATGATGCCAAGGTTATCATTTGAAATGAAGTCAGCAGGGTACGCACCAGATTGCATTGTCACAAGAGGTTTGCCACATGCAAGTGCTTGATATACTTTGTTTGGTATCACCCTGTGGGCCTTTTGAGAAGTGCCAAATATGCCAAGAAGAATGTCTGCTGATTGAATATGGTTAGGTAGTTCTTCATAGGGAACCCAAGGGATGAACGTTATGTTCTCAACACCTTTGGCGTGTTGTTTACACTGATGTAAGAGAGGGCCTTCTCCTATGAACTTCCATCGAACTTCTGGACCACTATATCTCTTGGCTGCCTCAATTACAGTGAGAGGGCCCTGGAGTCCAAGGAAACTTCCATAAAAGAGGATTGTGAGAGGGGCGGACTGACGGGGGAGGGCTGAAATAGGCTTAAATATTGATTCTTCAGCTCCAACAGGAATATCAACTAGCCGTGATTGTTTCACACCTAATGTGTTGTGGAAAAAATTACAATGCTCTTTTGTGTCGCCAATGACAAGTTCCGCTTTTTGAAATATTTTCATTTCCCATCGAAGCAATTTCTCGGCTTGTTTGTCACCCTCCGTAAATTTCTTTCTTTCAAAGACCTGTTTATCATAGGCGCTGATGAGTGGGTCAAACACTAAAGGTACATCAAATTTTTGAGCCCAGAATGAGGCTGAGTCAATATCACGCTGGCGAAAACATGGTACCCAGATAAGAGATGGCTTTGAAGGTTTTCGAATATATGCTTCGATAAGTCCTAAGGGTGAGAGTATAGGGCTAAATTCAGTGAAGTGGCATCCTAGTCGTTTAAGGCAGCTTCGAATAACTCTATTACGGGAATAATTGATGTCTGATCGTCCCCACCATAAAATGTCTAAATTAAGCATGTATCGTAACGTTAACCTGTTAAACGTTGGAAGGATTGTTTATGAAGAGCTCTAAGAGAGATAAACCGGATTTTCAAAATAGACCTGTATCATTATAAGTTCGTTAAGTACATAAGGAAGGTAATAAATGTAGAATGATAAGCCTACGTATAAAAATGGAAATTTGAAAAAAAATAGAAAAGCCCGAATCACAATGGAGTGATTCGGGCTTTGAACTACGTATTGGCTGTAATGATTTCAGCCGCCGCCCACCACGGGAAAGATCGCAAGTATGTCACCCTCCTGGGGTTCCACCTCAAACTGGGTGTGTTTATGATTAATCATAAGTACACCAACTTCCTCCCGATCAATATCAAGTGAATCGACTATACTCCCAACAGTGGTACCCGGTTGTATATCCCACTTTTCAATATTGAAGCGGTTATCCCGAAAATAGGCAAAAAGTTTAACTGTGATATTCATAGATTGCTCTATTTCTTAGAAGTTCCAGAATGTATCAATTTCTTCACCGGTGAAATCACACACTACATTATGTGGTGGTAGTGGCTCATCGTAGAAAAATTCTGGAAGTCTATCATCTGCGGCGGTAAATCCTGCAGCCATATTAAACTTTCTTTCAGTTTTCAGAATATGCTGGCCAAGACCGACAACGTCATCACCATTGAGGTTGATACCAAAACGTGCATTCAACAGGTCAATGAGAGCTGGTAAACAGGTTTCGTCATCAAGGGCTGCAAAGGCAATAAAGAGACACATACCGGTAGAGTCAATGGCAGCAGTTGCAATCTGAAGATTTCTGGAAAGCTCAATCTGTCCTTCTTTTGAAAGAGGATCAACCTGACCACCTACGTTCAGGATATTAGTCGCAATGGTGTAACCCATTGTGTGATCAGCGCCCTGGGTAGAGGTTGCGTATGTTATACCCATACCTTTAATTGAACGCGGATCGTATGCTGGGATAGCCTGGTTTTTTACAACAGGAACTCTGGTCACTCCAAAGGCGCGTCCTACAGATCCAGCTCCATTTCCAATAATTCTTCCAAGGCCGGTTCCTTTGGCAACTTCATCACGAAGAATGCGGCAGATACCAGCGCCATCACCAAACTCAAGAACTCCTGCTTCCATAGCAACACCAATGGCTACAGGGGTTTCAATGGAATCAATACCAATATCATCCATGAGGTGATCTGCTTCTGCTATGTGGTCAAGGTTATCGACGCAACAGTCAGCGCCCAGGGCCCAGATAGTCTCGTACTCAAAACCTGAGGTGAGTTTGTCGCCTTTGGCGTCATTGTACACCTGTGAACACTGGATAACACAACCTGCGTGGCAGTTGTGCTTTACCTTGCCCTCGCGCTGGGTGATGGTATCAGCCATGGTTTCACCTGAAATGGCTTCATGCCCTTCAAATTGTCCCTGGGTGAAGTTTTTGGTTGGTAATCCACCAGACTCGTTAATAATATTAACAAGGACGTTGGTTCCATACGCACCGAGAGCCTGACTTACAGGGTGGTTCACGAGGGCTTTTGCAAAGGCGCGATTAGCATCTTTGAATGCTTCCGGGTTCGCTATCTCAACTGTACCGTCTTGAGGGTCGATGGTGATGAACTTAATCTTCTTAGAGCCCATAACCGCACCAAGTCCACCACGACCACTTGAACGCAGGCCGCCATCTGGATCCTGGATAGAGATATTGGCAGAGCTCATTTTCATCTCACCAGCGGGGCCAATAGAGAGTATGCCTATTTTCTTATCAGCATCAGGACTGACGCTTTTGATGACATCAAAGTTTCCTTTGCCAATACGTTCAGTTTCTTCACTGATGGTAACGCCAGCTGGAGTGAGTGCAAGGCTGTACCACTTATCTTCTTTAGGCTGACCTTCAATGATAATTGCTTTACAGCCGGCTTTTGCCAGAAGTTGAGCAGAGGTTCCACCTGCATTGGATTCCTTGATGGTGCCAGTTAAAGGGCTTTTAGCTCCGATTGAGAGACGACCGGAGTTTGCAGCAACAGTACCAGAGAGTAAGCCTGGTGCGATTACCAATTTATTTCTTGCCCCGAGTGGGTGGCAGGTTGGTTCAACTTCTTCCGAAACTATAGTAGAAGTAAGACCCCGTCCACCGTGTCCGGCCCACGCTTCGGGCACATCTTCGACAGAGGTAGTAAGGTCCGTCATGTTTACGCGAAAAATCTTATCAGCCATTGTTGTTCTCCTTGTTGTTATGTTTTGCTGATTCGTTGCTCAAGTTGTGTTGTTTCTTCGTACGAATGTTACTGTTCGTACATGACCTCGCCGCAATCTCTCAGGTTGTAGCCTCCGAGTTGTAATACGGATTCTTTGAAGTCACTGTCGTTTCGAATAAGGTCCAGAAGAGTCGCAACCTTATGATTGTCCATAAAAGGCCTGGGTATGATCAGGTCATATCTCTCTTCTGCGACGGGCACAAAGTCGAGATTCAGTGCGTTGGCAGCCGCTCGTATTCCAAGCCCTGTGTCAACGCTTCCGTTTGCAACCGAGGCGGCAATACTCATGTGGGTATACTCTTCATGGTCGTAGCCAGGGATAGTTGCTGGAGAGATATCCTCATCCTGAAGAATCTTGTCTGTGAGTAATCTGGTTCCAGCTCCATTTTGTCGGTTGATAAAGGTGTGTTTCTCTTTAGCAATGTCGTGAAAGCTCGTAATGTTTTTAGGATTGCCTTTAGCAACAATCAGTCCCTGCTCTCTGTAACAGAGGTTAATCAGCTGGAGGGGAATGTCTTTTAGAAAGCGCTGGATGAAATTGACGTTGTATTCCCCGGTCTCTTCATCGAGTAGATGACTTCCGGCAATATGGGCTTCACCTCGTTTGATTGCCATAATCCCTCCCATTGAACCTACGTGGGCTGAAGAGATACGAATCATCGGGCGCTTTTTATAGAGTTGGTTGGCCATGAGATCAAGGATGTTGTCATGGCTTCCTATACATACAAGGGTGGCATCAACTTCTGTCTGGGGCCTGAGTAGTTCGATTTCAACCTCTTCGCCAGCTCCTATGCCTTCATTACCAGAACCAATTGTTAAAAGGCCATCAGCCCTGACTAGCGACATAACAGCTCCTGCACCTTTGCCTGATGGCGTGGCCATAAGGTTGTCACCGACTCTACCAAGAGTTATACGGACGAACTGATCAACTCCCATGGAAGAATGTACAGGGCGGGAGAGGGTTGCGGGTACACATTCACGAACTGGAGATCCTTTACCAAGGTACATGGAGAGGATGTCACGAATGAAAATCCGCATGGTGAGAAGTGCAGAGACCGGATAACCGGGCAGGCCAATGGCAGGTGTATCTCCAATCATGGCAAGGATAACCGGCTTTCCAGGTTTTATAGCAACTCCATGAACAATGACAGTGCCAACTTCATCGAGAACCTTGGCACTATAGTCACGGGTTCCAGCGGAGGCTCCGGCATTAAGAACCACTAAATCGTTTTCGGCAGCGGCCTTTACAAGACTCTCTTTCAAAAGCTCAGGGTTATCACTTACCGGAAGACCGCGGCTTGTGTCAGCGCCCCATTCACTAAGATATCCTGCGAGAATACGGGAGTTAAACTCAATAATTTGCCCAGGTTCTGGACTATGCTCAGGTTGAATGAGTTCACTGCCTGTGGGAATAACGTGGGCCTTTGGTCGTTTTTGAACAGCAACGGTGGTCACTCCTGTTGCAAGCATTGCACCCTGGTCTATTGGGCGGATTGTGTGCCCCTCGGGAATTATCAGTTCTGTTGCAACGATATCTTCGCCGATGGTTCGCACATGCTGCCAGGGTGTCGCTGGGGAGTGCAGTTCAACAACATTGGCACTTACCTGATGAACATCTTCAATCATCACCACGGCGTTATAGCCTTCAGGGATGGCATTACCAGTATTGACCGGTTGATATTTGTCATCTGAAAGGCGCAAAGGAGACGCCTCTGTGGCTCCTGCAAGATCATTGAAATGAACAGCTATGCCGTCCATTGCAGCGGCATTGTAGGAGGGCGATGAACGCCTGGCTATTACGGGCTCTGCAGTTAATCTTCCAAGACTGTCGTCAACAGGGATTTCTTCAACGGTATTGTTGGTGAAAAATCCGTGCTTTTTCAGTGCTGCAAGCCACAGCTCTTTTGCCTCGGCGAGGGGTTTGTTATTTACGTATACGTTTCGCTTGCTCATTGGAAGAGTGTGACCTTTATAATTGAATTTTCGGAAATTCCCTGGCTGTCATCGTCGATGATAAAGTATCCGTGGGCTCTGGAAAGGGTGGAGATGGAGCCGGATTTACCCATGATAGGTTGGGCAGTCCATATGGAATCGATCTCTTCAAGCCGGACTCGAATAACATCCATGCGACCAGCAGCGGAATTAATATTTCTTGAAAGCCTGGCGGATACGGTGGCAACAGGTAACGGATCAACACCAGATAGTCCTGAAAGTGTTCGTATGGTGGGCTTTATGAAAAAGTCAAAACAGACCATGGCAGATACTGGATGTCCGGGAAGCCCGAAAATTGGAGTCTCTCCGCTTAGACCAATTATGACTGGTTTTCCCGGTTTGAGTTTTACTCCATGGACAAGAATGCCCGGAGGGCCTAATTCTTCTATGACCTGTTCACCGAGGTCGCGTACCCCAACTGAACTGCCACCTGAAAAAAGGACGATATCGTTTTCTTTTGCAGCTTTTTGAATTGCAGGAAGAAAGATTTCCTTTTTATCAGCTACAATGCCGTAATCCACATAGACACCGCCGGCCTGGCGCACAAGACCACAGATTGCAAGGGTGTTGATGTTACGTATCTGTCCAGGCTGCGGAACTTCTGAGTGGTCAATGATTTCATCGCCCGTTGATAAGATACCAACGCGTATTTTTTTCGTAACCTTAACGGTTGTGATACCAATGGCAGCAAGAAGACCAATGTCTTGTGGACGCAGACGCCACCCAGCAGGCAAGGCCTGACTGCCAGCGCCTATGTCTTCACCTTTTTGTACGAGGTTTGTGCCACTGCCAACGCCCTTTACAACTTCGAGCATGGTCTCATCTACAGGGACTGTATGCTCAAACATCACAACACTGTCTGCTCCCTCAGGGCAAAGTCCGCCCGTTGGTATTTTATAACAACATCCCTTTTTTACTTCGCCCACTGGAGGCTTGCCCATGAATATTTCCCCAGTAATGTTGAGGTAACAGGGCATGGACTCACTGGCGCCAAAGGTGTCAGCCGCACGAACGGCATAACCGTCCATGGTAGAGCGAGGATGTGCTGGCAGGTTTTCTTTTGAGAGAATTGGTTCAGCAAGGATTCTGTCGAAGGCCTCTTTAAGAGGTATTTCTTCCGTTACGACAGGGATTGTTTTTAGTCGATCCTTGAGTATCTCTTGTGCCTGGGGGACGGTGCATAAGCCCCCACGGCCGAGCATGTCTTTTGTTGTCGTATTTTCAACCATTTGCGTTTATGACCTTGAGATGAGTTGTTTGAAATTGTGAAATTTCATTAAGAAATTCCATGTAGGTTATAGAGTTACTACCTAACTCAATATCAGTTATATAATCACAAAGTCCAGAGCGGCTCTTAAGAAAGTTTAAAACCTTTGTTGATTTGATTGAAACTCCCCTCGTGAGGAGATCTCTTCCACGTTCTTTGGCAATGGTATTAAATAGTTTTAAGGTTACAACGATTTCAAGGTCGTCTGTTGTCTGACTATCGGTTGTATCTGTTTGGGTTCTGAGTGCGGAGTGGATACTGTTTTTTCTGAAAATTGCCCCGGCGAGACCAGGCATAGCTGCAGACAGGGCAAGTGTTGGTGACTTGCCGGTAAAGGGTAGAGCTAAATCATCGACGGGGTTTCCATTTAAAAAAATAGTTTCTACAGTATTACCAATATATTGGGGACTGAAACCAGGGAGCTGACAAAGAAAAGCAGTAATAGGAGTAGAGCTGGAGGTCTTTACCTCTATACCAGATTGTAATATGGTGGTGAAAAGATGATAAGAGTCAGGTGTGACACTTAATGTGGTTGTTAAATTGGGGTGTTGCTCTTCCATTTTTAAAACTTATCATGTACATGTCAAATCTCCGGCGAAGGTGATGTTGCATGATCACAACACAACCAGTGTTTCTGCCGTATGGTATGCTCATATATTTACAACTATTTTTGTTTTAGCGATATAAAAAAATGCAATCAATTTACTTAAAACACCTTAAAAGGACAAGAAATGACACTGAGTGCACTTAAGCCAACCCAAGGATATAATACGTTTAATGGTCCCGTAGTAACCGTCATCATGGATGGGGTGGGGATTGGTACCCAGGATGACCAGGATGGTGTGTATATGGCCAATACTCCGATATTAGATCGGCTTTTAAGGGAACCACTTATGGTTAAATTAAAGGCCCATGGTACGGCTGTTGGCTTGCCCTCTGATGGTGATATGGGTAACTCGGAAGTTGGTCATAATGCACTTGGTGCAGGCAGGGTATTTGCCCAGGGTGCACAGTTGGTCAATGACGCCCTGACCTCCGGGATTGTTTTTGAAAGTGACGTCTGGGCTGAACTGCAGAAGCGAGCGAAAAACGGTAATGCCCTGCACTTTATTGGTCTGTTATCAGACGGGAATGTACATTCTAATATATCGCAATTGTTTGTTCTTTTGGATAGATGCGCTGCCGAAAACATCCCTCAGGTGCGCTTACATGTTCTTCTCGATGGTCGTGATGTCGACCAAAAAAGTGCATTGATATACATTGCTGCCCTCGAAGAAAAAATCGCAAGCTATGGTGCGGAATTTGACTATAAAATAGCTTCCGGTGGCGGGCGTATGATTACCACCATGGATAGATATAATGCCAACTGGTCTGTGGTTGAAAGGGGTTGGAAGGCGCATGTGTTAGGTGATGGTCGGAAGTTTAGTTCAGCAGCAGATGCTGTACAAACCTATTACGATGAAGATGCTGAAATGACCGATCAGTATATGGAGAGTTTTGTTGTAGCTGATGCTAATGGCCCTGTGGGCACCATTGAGGACGGAGATGGCGTTGTCTTTTTTAATTTTAGAGGTGATCGGGCCATCCAGATATCTCAGGCCTTTGAAGATAAGGATTTCCCTTATTTTGACAGGGTGAGGACTCCTGATGTCTTCTATGCGGGTATTATGCAGTATGATGGTGATGCTATGATTCCCGAGAATTTTTTGGTGCAACCTCCGGCAATTGACAGAACCCTTGGTGAGTATTTCTGTGCCAGCAAGGTAAGCTCCTATGCAATATCAGAAACGCAGAAGTTTGGCCATGTGACCTATTTTTGGAATGGTAATAAGTCCGGCTATATTGACGAGAAGTATGAAAAGTATGAAGAGATTGCTTCGGATAAAATAGCCTTTGATTTGAAGCCGTGGATGAAGGCTGGGGAGGTGACTGATAAAGTTGTGGATGCTGTTAAATCAGGTTCCCATAAATTTATACGTCTCAATCTTGCAAATGGCGATATGGTGGGGCATACCGGCGATGAAGCAGCGATTAGAGTAGCGGTTGAGACGGTTGATATCTGTTTAAAGCGCATTGAGTCAGCTGTGAAAAATGCTGGGGGGATCCTGGTTGTTACTGCTGATCATGGGAATGCTGATTGTATGTGGTCAGTTAAAAATGGTGTTAAAAATCCAATGGTGGCGCACACTCTGAATCCGGTTCCTTTTATTGTAAAGGACTATAGTGAAGCCAATGCGTTTGAATTAAGTGGGGTGAATGATCCGGGTCTTGCAAATGTGGCAGCAACCTTGTGTACTCTTTTAGGGCTTGAACCTCCTGCTGATTATGAGCCCTCCCTGTTGAAGTTGCGATAACTTCATTGAGCTGGAAATAAGCCGGGGTAAGTGCCTTGAAGTATTGTTGACTTTACGGTTTCAAATGGTGTCTTAATGTTTCTTGTGACTTAATATAGAGGCTCAGGAATAAGGCACTAACATACTAGAGAATAAAAAATGGCTGAACGAATAAGTAAATCGGAAATGAAACGGCGCTTTAAGCAGGAAGAGGAAGCCGCCTCAGAGCTTGCTCTGCTCTCAGATAAGGATCTTAAAAAACTTGAGGTCAGTGATGAACTTAAAGAGGCAATCCATCAGTGCCGCAAGGTGAAAGGTGGTTCCCGCAAACGTCAGGTTAAGTATATGGCCAAATTGATGAGAGAGGAGAATGTCTCTGATATCCTCGATTTTCTTGCGGCCAGAAAAGGCTCCAAGTTAAAAGAGAATAAACTCCACCATGAAGCAGAGCGATTACGAGACGCAATCATCACTGAAGCAATTGAGGAACAGCAAGCGACCCTGCAGCAGCGTAAAGCTTGGGAGCCTGACTGGTATGGTGAACAGATTGATGCTCTGATTGAAGAATACTCTATAGATGGTGGAGACTTACGTCGAACTGTACACCAATATGTTAAGACCAGATTTCATAATCACTATAAGGAGGTCTTTCGTATAGTTAAGGCTGCTCTTGAAAAAGATCAGCTGTTGAAAAATAGTTAGTCCCAAAATTTGAAGAGAGAGTAGCTAATGATGTAAAATAATTCAAAACGTTCCTTTAGTAACTTCATTATCTTGGGAGAAATATGGCAGGTAAGGTAAGAGACAGGGCAAACAGGTGGTATTACATCGGGCTTTTTGCTCTGTTTGGAGTTGCTATCGCATTTTTTACGGCGGTTATCAGCTATCGTCTTGATACCGTTGCCATGGACGCCAAGCTGAAGGTTAATGCTGAAGATGTCTTTGATCAAACCGTTGGAGAGTTTGAACATTTTACTGCAGGCCTGGAATACGTTGTGAGTGCCCTACGTGACACCTCCGTTCTTTTTGACTATCTTGAAAATCCCAGTGAAGAAAATTATAACAATCTAACGGTCTGTTATCGTACTGTTGCTAACAGTAATCCATCCCTTATGCAGGTTCGTTATATTGACGAATATGGGATGGAGAGGGTCAGGGCCGATTGGCCCATTGGCAGGGAAAGGGCTCTGGTTGTTCCAAAAAGCGGTTTGCAGGACAAAAGAAAGAGATATTATTTTCAGGAGGCCTCCCAAACACCTCCATTTTCCTTCTGGTATTCAAAGCTTGATCTTAATATCGAGCATGGTCAGATTGAAATGCCGGAAAAACCTGTTCTCCGCGTTGCATCCCCTGTGTATTACAACCAGCATTTTAGGGGAATCGTAATAATTAATGTTCATATGAAGCGATTCCTTAACAAGCTCACCCACAACAGTATGTTTCATCTCTGTCTTTTGGATCAGGATGGATATTTTCTTGTAGCTCATCAATCGGAATATTCATGGTCTAGATATACAGAAAGTGGACACTCAGTGGAGACAGTTTACCCCGAATATGCAAATGAGATCCTCCATCATGTGGAGCGTGGTAATTTGCTGAGTTTGGGTAATCTGTTTGTTGGTTCCCTTGGCAATCTATTGCTTAAGGACGGGGCAATGCTTGTATTGCATGCCGATGAAAAAATAGTCAATTCGATGAAGGAAGAAAGGCAAAAGGCCGCAGTCTTTATTATTGCAATAATCGCTCTTCTCTCTGTACCCCTTGCTTTTCTGATCTCAATGGGTCCAACTAAGCTGTATAGGAAAATTTCACAGCAAAACAGACAACTGACTGAATCTGTAGATCTTATTGATAAAAATATTCATAGAGGAACCTTAGATTTACAGCGAAATTTTCAGGAGGCAAGCAGTGCTCTTGCAACGAGTCTTGGGGTTAATAAAAATAGCCTTGTGGGTATGAGATATGACAAGCTCTATTGCCAAACAAGACCAAAAGAATATTATGATGAGGTTTGGGAAGCTCTTGAAAGAGAGGGGAGTTGGTCCGGGGAATTACAACATTCCAGGGACAATGGTGATTGTTTCTGGGCGGACACTAAGGTGTTGCCCAAAAAAGATGATAGTGGGAAACTTATTGGCTATTCTGTGATTTACCAGGATATCACTGATAAGAAGCGGATTGAACATCTTTCAATCACTGATGAGTTGACGGATCTCTATAACAGACGCTTTTTTAACGTGATTATCAAAAAAGAACTCAGTAGAGCACAACGGGAAAAATGTGATATCGTCTTTGCAATGCTTGATATAGATTTTTTCAAGCAGTACAACGACAATTACGGGCATCAGAAGGGCGATAAGATTTTGCAGGAAGTTTCAGCGATTATGAAGGGAAAACTCTCCCGTGGCAGTGATTATTGCTTCAGGCTTGGAGGAGAGGAGTTTGGTATACTCTATACAAAGCAGGATTCGAATTCTCATTTGGAGTTTATTGAATCTATACGACAGGCCGTAGAGGAAAGAGCACTAGAGCATAACTGGAGTAAGGTGGCATCTGTTATTACGGTTTCCGCTGGAGTGTTGACTATACCGTCAGATGCAAGAGCGTCTGTTGATGCCGTTTACAGGAATGCGGATGAAGCCTTGTATACAGCGAAAAATCAGGGACGTAACCGAGTAGTTGCGCAAAATTTTGAGATAGCCAGCGATAATCTGGTTGAGTGAGTAGAGATGTCAATACGATTAATGGCAAAAGATTTATACAAAGCACAGCAGAGCGTAGATCAGTTACAGAAAAAGATTGATAGCGCCGAGCCTAAAGACATCGCCTCCCTGGAGGCTGAGTTGAAGATAGTAACACAGGAGCGAAATATGCTCCGTAGGATGCTGGACGGAGAAAAAGAGTCAGGAGAGTTTAGAAAACGCTTTGATGGGTTTGGTTCCACAAAGTTGTAACTCTAGGCCCCCACCCAAAACAGCTGAGAGCAATAGTGGAAAAGGCTTCTCGGTTTTAGCGAACTTCGTCACTGTCCACATAGGCGTAGGCACTATGCTTATGGATGGATTCAAAACTTTCAACACTTGCAGAAAACCATTTGATGTCAGGGTGCTCTAGTGCAAGAACCGCCACCTTTCTAACAACATCTTCAACAAACATTGGATTGTTGAAGGCCTTTTCTGTAACGTATTTTTCATCAGGACGCTTGAGTAGTGTATATACCTCACAGGATGCCGACTGCTCAACCATGGTAATGAGATCTTCAACCCAAATAAAATTTTCAAATGTTACATTAAGGGTTACTTCACCTCGTTGATTGTGGGCTCCACCTGCACTTATCTCCTTTGAGCATGGGCATAGAGTTGTTACAGGAACTCGGATGGTTAGAATAAAGCCATCATTGTCCCCTATACCGCCTGAAAAAGTACAGTCGTACTCCATCATACTGTAGGTATCGCTGACAGGGGCTTTTTTGTTGATAAAGTATGGAAAACTCATTTCCAGTCTGACACTTTTCGCCTGCAACTCGGTCTGTAGCTTTGATAGTATTGTGGAAAAGCTGGCAACAGAGAGTTCGTCAATATGCTCGTGCAGGACAGATGTGAATATGTCTGCGCAATTGTCTGTGCTCTGCTCTGAGAGATTTGCCTGCATGGAGACAGTGGCAATGGTATTCTGCAGACCTCCGTCCTTTTCTTTGACACGAATAGGGGTCCTGAGGTCTTTTAAACCGACTGTTTGGATATACATAGGTTTGTTCACGTAATTCACATCCTGAGTTGTCTTTCTACTTTTAGTCTTTGTGCATCGTAGAACGCGGCTTTTATTACATAGAAACGATTCTTACATACCCTGTTTGATCATTATAGACAATACTCTTTTCTTTGTTGTTTTGACGGCGATTAAAATTTCATGCGTTTGTTGTTAATTAAGTGTATTCTGTACAGCTTCTTTGTTGTAAATCCCAAAAGACAAATCTAGATAATACGCTTATGGAAAAGGATACTCCTGCTGTTCGCCTCGATAAATGGTTGTGGGCTGCACGATTTTTTAAAACCAGGTCCATGGCTGCTACAGCAGTGAATGGTGGTAAGGTCCATTTGAATGGATCGAGAGTTAAGGCTTCACGTAATGTTGCAATTGGTGATGAACTGATTATCACTATTGGCTTTATGACCTTTCATATCTCTGTTTTAGGAATTTCAAAATATCGAAGGCCTGCAAAAGAGGCTCAACTTCTGTATGTAGAATCAGAAGAAAGCATCAAAAAAAGAGAAGAACAGAGGGATTTGCGCCGGATGTCAAAAGATGGATATTCTGCACCGGGAAATAAACCGAGTAAAAGAGATAGACGAAAAATTAGAACATTTACACGAAAAGATGAATAGGAGTTGATTATGGGTAAGGTAGAAAGAGCACTGATCAGTTTGACAGATAAGTCAGGAATTGAAGGTTTTGCACAGGAACTTGCTTCACTGGGGATTGATCTGCTGTCCACTGGTGGTACTGCAAAAAAACTCCGTGATGCGGGGCTTGCGGTAATGGATGTTTCAGATTTTACTGGTTTTCCTGAGATGCTTGATGGAAGAGTTAAAACTCTACACCCTAAAGTACATGGTGGTATTCTCAATCAGAGAGCCAATAAGGATCATCAGAGCCAGTGTGCTGATCATGGTTTGAAGAATATAGATATTATTGCGGTTAACTTATACGCATTTAATAAAACGGTAGAAGATCCCAATTGTTCTCTGGTTGATGCCATTGAAAATATTGATATTGGTGGTCCTACCATGCTTCGTGCAGCTGCTAAGAACTTTCATGATGTGACCGTAATCGTTGATCCTGCAGATTATCCAAAAGTCATTGAAGAAATCAAGGCAACAGGTAATACAACGCTTAAGACCAGGTTTTACCTCATGAAAAAAGTATATGCCCTGACCGCCGCCTATGATACGGCAATTTCTGCATGGCTTGAAAAGGTTGATGTGGATGCGAACAATTACTTTGACGGAGAGTAATTATGTTAAAGCTGGCCGTGTTGATATCTGGAAGTGGTCGTACACTTGATAATTTCCATGATCACATTGAGGACGGACGACTCAATGCTTCCATAGAGGTTGTGATTTCAAATGTCGCAGGAGTGCTGGGGCTTGAGAAAGCAGAAAAATATGGTTATCCCGCTTTTCATGCAGCAGATAATGGTTCTATCAATGACATTATCAGGAAGTACGATATAGATATTGTCTGTCTTGCCGGCTATCTGAAGTTGTATACTCCACCTGTCGCTCTTATGCAGAGGGTCATCAATATACATCCATCTCTTATTCCTAGTTTTTGCGGGGATGGATTCTATGGTCACCATGTTCATAGTGATGTAAAAAAACGTGGCTGTACTGTGACAGGTTGTACTGTGCATTTTGCCAACGAAAAATACGATGAGGGGCCTATAATTCTTCAGCGTGCTGTCGATATTGAGTACGATGATGATGTTGATCTCATTGCCTCAAAAGTTTTTGAAATGGAGTGTAAAACTTTTCCGGAAGCCTTAAACCGTGTGGATGAACATGGGGTGGAGTTTTTTTGGAAAAGAGTTTCCTGATTGTAATGAATTGAACAATTGCTCTCACTTGTATTCCCATCACACTATTCGTCCTTATACTATCTGTTCCCGGTAAACTGGAAATAAGCCGGGATAAGTGCCTGGCCGGTTGCATCATTTTTATGATGTTACATAGTCTTCAGGAGTTTCTGGTGTTATTTCAGAAACTCCTGTGTAAGGCAGTGAAAATCACGAATCAGTCGTAGCTTACATCATGCTGCGGCTGATTTGTTTATTCTGTTGAACCTTCATTTTATGCTCCGATTCTTAGATAAATCCGAGAGCTAAGTAAGATAAAATATGAGTCAAATTGAATTGTTAGCGCCTGTAGGTACCATCGAAACATTCCATGCAGCATTAAATGGTGGTGCAGATGCCATCTATGTTGGAGCTCCCGGGTTTAACGCCAGAAACCCTGCTCGAGACCTGCAGCTCGATGAGATAGGTGCCATGACCCAGCACTGTCATGATCTTGGTAAAAAGATATATATAGCAGCAAATTCAATTCTTTTAGAACATGAACTTGGCTCAGTGATAGAAAACCTTAGTCTCATCCAGGAAATCAATCCGGATGGTTTGATCGTTCAGGATCTTGGCCTGTTGCAGCTGGTAAAACGGTTTTTCCCGAAAATCCAACTTCATGGCTCTACCCTTATGACAGTGCATAATTCCGACGGTGTGCGTTTTCTTGGGGAAAGGGGGTGTGAACGGGTGGTTGTTGCACGGGAGCTGACACTTAAAGAGATTGAGACTGTTGCAGCAAAGCGTGGAGAGGTTGAGCTTGAGGTGTTCATCCATGGGGCAATGTGTTTCTCGTTTTCTGGGTTATGTCTTTTCTCTTCCTATCTCGGTGGTAAAAGTAGTATTCGTGGGCGCTGTGTCCAGCCATGCAGGAGGGCGTACACCGGTGGAGGCAAGGGTGGGGCCCGGGGCAAAACAAAGAGCGGAGAGAGTAGTCGCTATCTGTTTTCCATGAATGATCTCACAGGACTTGAAGTTGTTCCTGTCTTAAAAGAGTTGGGAATATCTTCATTGAAGATTGAAGGTCGTATGCGTTCACCTCACTATGTTCAGTCAATTGTTGAGTCCTACAGGACTGTTATTGACGCAGAGGCAGGGAGTGAAGAACAGGCTCTCAGAAAAGCAGAAGAAATTGCCGGGCAAGCCATGAGTCGTAAGACCAGCTCTGGGTATTTCTTCACCCCTCAACCCCTGGAAGCCATTACACCGTATCATTCTGGTAATATGGGAACCCACCTTGGTCGCTTTAGTGCGGTCAAAATGGTTGGAGATGAACTCACCTGCCGGTTTGTTGTGAAATCACGGGTTGGTTTGGGCGACAGGTTAAGACTTCATGTGGAGCCGGTGGGGGATCGTACAGCATTTCGACTGAAATCACTTTTTGTGACCGGTGAAAAAAGAGAGATAGCAGAAGCTGGAGAGAAAATCTCAATCAGTCTGCCGCCTGGCCTTGCTGTTCCTCAAGGAGGCTATGTTGAGGTTTACAGAGTTGATGGCGCAAATAGCGGAGCAAGGGATGCTAAGCGTCTGCCCATAAAAAAAGTTGCGGCTGAATTAAAGCTTAAGGCTAAGGCACTGCACTCTTATGTCGAAGATGTAAAGGACGCTGTGTGCGGAATCGTGTCTGAGGATGCTGAGCCCCTTGAGCAAGATACCGGTAAATATATGCCAAGCCACCGAAAGTCGAGGAAAAAGATTGGCATGGAGTGGTGGCTGAAAACAGATTCAGTTAAAATGGTACTTGGTCAACAGGCATTGAATCCGGATAGATATTTACTTCCGTTTGAAAAGCAGATGCTCAGTCAGGTAGGTCAGATTAAAAAAGGACTGGGGAGACGTTCACGGATGGTTACGTGGGCCTTGCCTCCGCTGATAATGGAAAATGATCTGTCCCGAATGAGAAAACAGGTCAAACTTCTACTCCGTTCCGGGTTTAGATCTTTTCAAATTGCCCATGTAAGTCAGGTGCAATTATTTAAAGGGGAAAAGGTTCATCTCTTTGGCGATTACACCTTAAATGTCAATAATAGTCAGGCTGCTCTGGAGCTTGCCTCAAACGGTGTGGAGTCAACACAGGTAAGTATTGAGTTCGACAAAAAATCTCTTACTGAATTCATAGCTGGGTATGATAGGAGTCGAAGTGGCAAAAAAATGAATTTTGGAATGTATGTGTACGGAGCGCCTGCTCTCTATACATCAAGGCTTGCAGCAAAACATTTTCAGTACGAACAGCAGATACTGAGCCCAAGAAAAGAACCCTATGTCATTCGTAAAAAAGAAGGTTATACCCAGACATTTCCTGAAAAACCGATGTCTCTCTTGCCATACCTAACTGAGCTAAAAGAGGCTGGTGTTAATTATGTAGTGGTTGATGTGTGCGGCCAGGGTTCTAAACGGGCCATGGCTGAGCTGTCAGACAGACTTCTGAATAATGGAAGGTACTCAAAACTCCCAACATTTAATTATTTGGGAGTTCTAGAATAGTATGTGCAATACTGCTCAAATTTTTTTCTAAACGAGTTGTCCCATTGTCGACAAAAGGTTTAAGGGAGTTGGAGTGAAAACTACAAAATCGAAGTGTATTACGATAAGCACCAAGGTGCTTATTCTGGCTTATTTTCATATCTGTTCGGTTTAGTTTGCTTTATTCTCATCAATCCGACGCATTCCTTCCATTAGCAGTTTCATAAAGAATCCGATCTCAGGTGTATCAAAATCCTCTTTTGATATGCCTGGGGTAAAGCGAAATCTACCCGAGTTTTCTTTAAGAATTTCATAAAAGGCCATGTCGCCGTCGTAGTCGTGGTATCGTGCTTTGATGAGTGCTCCCTGACGAAATGAAAAGCGAGCGGTCCCCTTACTGAGATCAGAAATTGTCAGTATCCCGGTTTTATTATTCATGTTCAGGGTTTGAAAGAGGGCTTCTGCGGGTATTTCTTTTAGGTCTCCTACTATTCCTGAACTGAGATCTTTGGCTCTCACTGTGTTGGACTGATTAAGTCGTTCGGCCATAAGTCTTGAAAAATAAAGTTGAATATCTGGATAGATATCAAGGATTTTATGAAAATTGGGCTGATCAATATCTAAGATTGTTGCCTCTTCTTTTACCTGAATTGTGGCAGTCACAGCATCGTTACAGATAAGTGACATCTCTCCGAACACCTCCCCTTTGTCGAGGACGGAAATGATTATGCCTGCGTCATTGAGCACATTGATACTGCCTGCCACAATGATGAATAGTCTGCCGCCAGGATCACCTTTTCGAATGACGATATCTCCAGCCTTATATTTCTTCATACTAAAGAAGTTGACCACCTTATCGAGGTTGTGTGCGTCAATATTTTTAAAGAAGGGGAAGCTGGACAGCAGGTGCATAATTGAGCCAATCTCATCGGACAGGGTGCTGGAATCTTCTGAGGAGAGGAGGGAGTGCTGTTTCGTGTATTCAAGTTTGATGGAACCGGTGCAGCCGGAGCAATTCATCATGCAGACAGGAATCTTGTCACTTCGTTCATAATTTATGATGAGCTTGCTGAGATCACCGTCAAGAATCTTACAGTTTCTTTTACCTGCGGGGTGGGTAATGATAGTTGTGGTGATTACACTGTTACTGTCGGCATCTTTTAAGGGGATGGCAATTCCAGATAGTTCAAAAAGGTCATTGTATTGATAAAGGGGGCAGTGGTTGTTTTCAGTAATGGTAAAGATAATTTTTGGAAATCCCATCAGCCAGCCTTTTGTACAGTCAGGAGTTATAGGTTATGATACATGTTATTAATGAGCAGTTTATCTTTCTGCTCTATATAGCATATCGTAATGGTTAATCCGGTGTCAAATAACTTCAGCTATCATTAAGAGTCTATTTGCCTACTTTTGCCCTACGATAACTGTTGACTTTATAAGTTTCTTGCATTATAAATTGCTCTCTTTATTTTATTAACTACAAATGGCCCGTTTCTCTTTTGCTCTTGTGATGCGTTAAAAGACGGGCGTGATGATATAAGACATCTAACTATTTAGATAGACAAGATAATTACAGGAGGAGTATTTTCGTGGCTAATCATAAATCCGCAGAAAAAAGAAATCGCCAGGCGCAGGTTCGTCGTTTACGTAACAAAATGAACAGAAAAATGATGAAAACTTCAATCCGTAAGTTGGATGAAGCTGTTGCTGCTGGATCCGCTGATGAGGCAAAGACTGCTCTTCACGAAGCTACCATCGTTATCGCTAAGACTGCGAGCAAAGGTACCATCCATAAGAAGAACGCTTCTCGCAAAATTTCTCGTTTGACTAAGCGAGTTAATGCAATGACTGCTGCTGCATAATTTAACGATTATTGCAGTTTCGTTGGAGATTCTTTCAACGGATATACTTAAGGCCATGGGACATGTTGTTCCATGGCCTTTTTTTTTGATCTTTTGTTTCGTTGAATCAACATTTGAATCAACATTTGAATCAACATTTGAATCAACATTTGTATGTCATCACCCACCTTCCTCTAACTTTACCAATTTTACTCGCCTAAGATACTGGACAAACTAGGCGGACAGCTGGTATGTTGCTCGTTTTGTTGCTGAATAAATAATAGTTGAGATAACTGAACTAAGCCTTGCTGAGAAGATATGTCGAACGTTAAATGTTTCCCCGATTTACATAGATTTACAGAGGATAGAGTGAGCTCAAAGCTCATTCCAATATGCACAGAGATCGTAGCCGACCTCGATACGCCCTTAACCCTCTTTGCCAAAATAGCTGGCG
The DNA here is from genome assembly GCF_054397165.1 of Desulforhopalus glucosivorans. NCBI lineage: Bacteria > Pseudomonadati > Thermodesulfobacteriota > Desulfobulbia > Desulfobulbales > Desulfocapsaceae > Desulforhopalus > Desulforhopalus glucosivorans. The sequence goes on along the minus strand of NZ_AP044854.1, from coordinate 2,132,125 downwards.
AAGGTGAACATGTCTTTCTTTTCGAAAGTATGGAAGGGGGCGAGAAATGGGGTAGATACTCTTTTATTGGATATGACCCGCTGGTGACCTTCTCCTCCCTGGGAGATCAGGTCAGTGTCAGTCAAGCCCGAGAGGGCCTTGATAACACGACGACTTTTACCTCGGACCCTCTTGTTGCCCTCAAGGAAATGATTGAGGGTTATGGGGCCGCAGAGTACGAAGAACTTCCTAAGTTTTGTGGTGGGGCCGTCGGTTTTCTTGGATACGATATGGTCCGCTTTATGGAAAATCTTCCTGATAGTCGACCTGCAACTGATCTGCCTGACTGTTCTTTTATGATTCCTCGAATAGTCCTTGTCCATGACAGCTTTAAACAGACTGTTACAGTGGTTTGCTGGGTTCAGACCGATTGTGACGTAGATAGCGCACAGCTCTATCAGCAGGCAGTTGATCTCATCAAAAAGGTGGTCACCAAGGTTAAGCAGCCAGTTGATAGTGCGCTGTTTTCTGAAAGCAGCAAAGGTATTGAGAAGCCCCATGTTTTTAGTTCAAATATGGAACAAGAGCAGTTCAAAGAGATGGTTGAAACCGCAAAGGAGTATATCCGAGCGGGTGATATTATCCAGGTTGTGCTCTCCCAGAGGTTTCATACAAAAACCGAATTATCTCCTCTGGTTTTATATCGCGCGCTCAGGCATATTAACCCCAGTCCGTACCTGTTCTATTTACAGTTAGGTGATATTGTTCAGATAGGCTCTTCTCCAGAGATCCTTGTGAGAAAGGAAGAAGAGAACATCGAACTACGACCGATTGCTGGAACCCGAAAACGCGGGAAGACAGAGGAGGAGGATCTGGCCCTTGAAAAAGAACTCCTGGCTGACCCAAAAGAGTGTGCCGAACATATGATGCTTGTGGATCTTGGACGTAACGATGTTGGCCGCGTTGCTAAAGGTGGCCATGTTCGGGTTCAGGACCTGCTTGTAATAGAGAGATATAGCCATGTTATGCATATTGTTTCAGGCGTCCATGGCATTATTGACGAAGGGTATGATCAGTTTGATGTTATGTCTGCTTGCTTTCCAGCAGGTACAGTCAGTGGTGCTCCTAAGATTCGGGCAATGGAAATAATAGATGAACTTGAGCCCGATAAGCGTGGAGCCTATGCCGGTTCAGTTGGCTACTTCGGCTTTTCTGGTAATATGGATTTTTGTATTACAATCAGAACATTCGTTATGAAAGGCGATGATCTTTGGGTTCAGGCCGGTGCCGGAATAGTTGCAGACTCCGATCCGGATAAGGAATTTGAAGAGACTATTAACAAGTCCCTTGGTTTACGCCGCGCTGTCGAACTTGCAGAAAAAGGTTTTTAGTATCGTGTGCATTCAATGTAATGAATGTGCTGAAGGTACGTATCCAGACTTATTAACCGTTTACCGGTATTAGATATGATTGTAATTATAGATAACTACGATTCCTTTACATATAATATTGTTCAGACCATTGCCTCTAACGCAAGAGAGGACGGTCGTGTTGAAGATATCAGGGTCTACCGAAATGATAAGATCTCCATTGCGGAGATCGAAGCTCAAAGTCCTGATCGGCTTCTTATTTCCCCCGGCCCCAAAACCCCAAAAGAAGCTGGGATCTCCATTGAGACAATACAGCATTTTGGGGGCAAGGTGCCAATCTTGGGTGTATGTCTTGGTCATCAATCCATTGGGGAATGTTTTGGTGGAACTGTTGTTCGTGCAGGTAGGATAATGCATGGCAAAACAAGTCCCATGAGCCATGATGGAAAAGGTGTTTTTACAGACTTACCAAGTCCCTTTGAAGGTATGCGATACCACTCGCTCATTGTTGAAGAAAATGGCTTACCGGACTGCCTTGAAATCACATGCAGAACCGATGAGGGGGAACTTATGGGGCTGCGTCATAAAGAGCTTTCTATTGAAGGCGTTCAGTTTCACCCTGAGTCAATTTTGACCCCTGCAGGTATCACGCTCCTGAAAAACTTCATGAGCCCCAAATATCCTCAGATGTTACGACCTGAAAATAATTAAATATCCAGAAACAGTTGAAAGGCAAATGTCATGAATATCAAACAGGCCATTAGTGAGGTAGTTACAGGTAAAGATTTAACAGAAAACCAGATGGTCTCTGTTATGGATGAAATAATGTCAGGAGCCGCCACTGAGGCTCAGATCGGCAGTTTTATCACGGCATTACGGATGAAAGGTGAGACCATCGACGAGATTGTTGGTGCTGTCCGTGTGATGCGTGAAAAAGCAACCTTTGTCGATACCGGTGTGGATACTGCTGGTGGTGATGTTCTCATGGATATTGTCGGAACAGGTGGCGATGGTTCAGGAACATTCAATGTTTCAACCACTACCGCTTTTGTTGTTGCTGGTGCTGGTGTTACTGTCGCAAAACACGGGAACCGCGCAGTTTCCTCAAATTGTGGGAGCGCCGATGTGCTGGAAGCCCTAGGGGTGGATTTAAGCCTGAGTGCGAGTGAGGTTTCTAAATGTGTGCAAAGTGTTGGAATAGGATTCCTCTTTGCTCCAATGCTCCACGGTGCCATGAAACATGCCATTGGCCCTCGTCGTGAGGTTGGGATCCGCTCTATCTTTAATATCTTAGGTCCCATGACCAACCCGGCCGGTGCTAACGTTCAGCTCACCGGAGTTTTTGCAAAAGAACTCACCACAACACTTGCAGAGGTGCTTGTCCGTCTCGGAATGAAGCATACACTTGTCGTCTGGGGTGAGGGGAACATGGATGAACTTACTGTAACCGGTACCTCATATATTGCAGAAGGGTGTGATGGCAAGGTAAAGGATTACAGTATAGAACCTGAGGATGTTGGTCTTTCACGTGCATCTATCCAGGATATAAAGGGTGGTGCAACCGCTGAAGACGCTGCAGAACAGGTCAGAGAAGTCCTGAGAGGAACTGCGGGAGCAAAACTTGATATGGTTCTTCTTAACGCTGGTGCTGCACTGCTTGCTGCTGCAAAGGTGGATAGCCTCAAGGCGGGTGTTGAACTGGCCCGGTCAGTAGTGGAGTCAGGTGCAGCTCTTGAAAAGCTTAATCAGCTCGTGGCTTTTTGCGCAAAAAAATAGCAGGGCACGCCCAAATAAGGAAGAGAGTAGATGGCACATATATTAGATACAATCGTTGCAACCAAAGAGCAGGAAGTTGAACTGCTTCGTAGTAATGGAATACACCTGCCCCAAGGGTTTGAAGAGGCTCAGCCCGATGGACCAAGAGGGTTTAGGAACGCACTGCTCGCCTTTGAAGGGGTGTCAGTTATAGCGGAGGTGAAAAAAGCATCTCCTTCTAAAGGTGTTATCTGTGCTGATTTTGATCCTGTTAAAATAGCCACAAATTATGAAGGCAATGGAGCCCAGGCTGTTTCAGTGCTCACAGATGTTGATTATTTTCAAGGTTCACTTCTCTATATGATGCAAGTCCGTGATGCTATCAAATTGCCGGTACTGAGAAAAGATTTTATCATTGACGAGTTACAGATAAAAGAAGCCCATAAATGTGGAGCTGATGCGATTTTACTCATTGCCGCCATCCTTGAAACGAATCAGATGCAGGAGTATAAGCAGATGGCAGCAGAACTTGGAATGGACTCCCTTGTGGAAGTTCATGATGAGAAGGAGACAGAAAAAGCGCTTGAGGCGGGAAGTGATCTTATCGGGGTTAATAATAGAAACTTAAAAGACTTTTCCATGGATCTTGAGACAACATTTCGTCTGAAAAAAATGATACCTTCTGATATTCCTGTAGTCAGCGAATCTGGTCTTAAAACAAAAGATGACTTTGCAAGACTTCGTGACGAGGGTATTGCAGCGGCTCTCATTGGAGAAACTCTAATGCGTGCTGGAGCAAATAGTGATCTTTTAGACTCACTACGAAACTAGCTGCTGGTTATTCATCCCCTTTACCCGTAACAATAATAAAGATAAAAAATGGAAGTCAGGCGAACCAGAGTTAAAATTTGTGGTATGACACGTTTAGAAGATGCCCATACTGCAGTCAGTCATGGAGTTGATGCGCTTGGCTTTATCTTCTATCATAAAAGCCCCAGATGTGTAGAGTTGACTGTGGCTAAAAACATCATTCAGTCTCTGCCTCCCTTTGTCGATAAGGTCGGTGTTTTTGTTAATGCAAGTCTTGATGAAGTGAAAAAAGCGGCCGAAGTAGGGCTTACTGCCATTCAACTGCACGGGGATGAAAGTCCTGAGTATTGCGCGCAGTTAAGGGAAATGTCAATCTGCAGTTATATCATTAAGGCGTTTAGGGTTGGCAGCACTAGCACTGCTGCAGACTTTTCGCCCTACGATCAGGTGGTGGATTCGTTTTTGCTTGATACCTATGTGTCTGGGGCAAAAGGTGGAACGGGTGAGGTCTTTGATTGGTCTATTGTTGAAAAGCTTCTATTGCAGCGCCCTGTTTTACTGGCAGGAGGTCTTGCGCCTGACAATATCAAAGCGGCAATTGAATCAGCTCAACCATACTGTCTTGATATAAACTCAGGTGTTGAGGTTTCTCCCGGGATTAAAGACCCTCAGAAGATTTCACGGGCAATGGCAATTGTTCAAAACGCTGTTGTTGCAGGTTCGCTCATTTAACGCGCTATTATAAATGCACCTATGTAGCCGTGATCGAGAAGGGCTTTCTCGGCACGTTCAGCCAGGTGTATTTCTTTACCTGCATATACCTGGACTCTGTACAGGATAGAATCTGGGCCAAAATACTTCTGGATCACTGTGGTATGCCCCGCTTCAGTGAATCGATGTTGTAGTTTGATCGCATTTATTTTCTGGGCAAAGGCCCCAATTTGCACATAAAACTCCCCAATATTTAAATCATTGTAGACCAGATCACGATGACCACTTTTCGAGTTTCTCTTTTTCTCAGCCAGTGCAGTGATCTGAACTCTCGCAGTACCCTTTGCGACTGCACCTAAAATTTTTGCGGCCTTAAAGCTGAGGTCAATAATCCTTCCCCTGATAAAGGGACCTCTGTCATTTACACGTACCACTGTCTTTTTGCCGTTATCGAGATTTTTTACGAGCAACATTGTGTTCATCGGCAGGGTCTTATGGGCCGCTGTCATGGCATGCATATCATAAATTTCGCCGTTAGATGTTCGCCTGCCATGAAAGTCGGGTCCATACCAGGATGCTATTCCTTGTGCGTTATAGCCATGGGCAGAGGGGATCGGGTAGTATCGCTTATTTTTTATTACATAGGGCGCTTGGGTGGGCGGATGGCTTTTCGCAACAGCTGTAAAGGGGACTGTTACTGACAGTGTAAAAAAGAGTGCAAAAGTACACAAGCTCGAGAGGAAACGAACATTTGTATTACTATCAAAATATCCTGGATTCGGTATAGGCAACGTGAAATTGGGGCAAATTAGTAGATAGTTCTTCAAATGTACATTTCCATATTTACTTCTGATTAAATTTTTTCCGTATAAACTCTCACAGAAAATGACTCTTTATTAATTTCCTAAGGGTGTATCAGGAGACTCGGCGGAGTTGATTTGAGACTGCTGTTCTCTTGCTAGAAACTGTTGTATGCGGGACTGGTAAAACATCCCGGCGCTCCCGGTTGTGTGAGGAGTATAGGTTCTAACGCTGGTATTTCTATTTTTTGACTGGACAGCATCAAAAATCACGTTTTCATCCTCATCAACCCATGAAAGAGAGTAGTCAAGCATTGGGCGAACGACTTGTATTGTGCCTGCCTTGTCTCGGCCAAGTCGTACTTCTTCCCAGCGTCTAGTGACATAACCTTTAAGCCAGATGCCAGTTGTTGACTCTTTAGTGAGATTGTCAGTCATTGTGATGGGACGCTCTTCGTTGTCAAAATCAAGATTATTGGTAAGAAGGGATTCGACTTCATGGTTCCCCTGCACCGTTAAGGCTGAAAAACTGTCAAATTCATCCGAATCAATTCGTATATAATGTTTCCCTCTGTCGTCAAAGCTCCATTGGGCATGACATCCCTGACAGGATATTTGTTGATTCTGGTTAAAATGAGCAGGGTGATTACGTGTTGGAATCTGATGTTTTGTACCAGATACAGATGTCAAAATAAAGGTTCCATCATGTAAGGAGGTCCTTTCAGGCAGGCTATCCTTTAAACGTTCTTTGTCATGACAGCCTGCACAGGATGGCTTTGATCCCTGAAGCATAAGTTCCTTACCTGTATGGCAATCAATACAAAGAAGACCTTTACACTGATGAATATCGGAACTGAGCTGTCTGAATTCAACTCCAAACGGCCTGAAGTGTTCGTTTGTTGTGGTGTAGGGTGTCCTGTATTCAACATTGAAGTCATGCTCAAAACGGCCATAATAATCACTACCTACATAGTTCCCATAGTGGCAGGATAAACAGCGATCATCTGTTGGTGTGCTAAAGGAGTGTGATTTGTTCTCAACCTCTCCAGTAGTAAAGTGACAGGCGGCGCACCCTTGTCCATGGGAGGTGGATGGATAGGATTGGCCAGAGTCATAGAGATGACATTTAAAACAGCGCCTTCTCAGAAGATCATCTCCAAGTTCGACAATAGTAGATGGGGCGCGAGCAATAGGTGTTTCAATAAAAGAGCTGAGCTGATCTTTAGCGCCAAAAGCTGTACGAAACAAATTAGTGCTGTTTGAAAGGGTAAAGTGGAGACTTTGAGGAGCAATCTTGGCAATATTATGATGACACCCTCCACAGTTTTTATCTATGTTTTCTGGATGTGACGGGTGGCTTTCAAGGCCCTGATGGGCACGGTCTTTCTGTTCTGCAGTGTCTATCCCACCATGACAAGTGCTGCATTTAATGTCATGATTCTGGTCAATTATCATTGTATGGCACGATATGCATTTACCGTTAGGGGAGTGTGATTCATTTGAGATACATCCTGACATGAACAACAAAATAATACATATGGCAATGGTGCGAATTGTTACAGATATTGACAATTGGTCTCCGAATTATTTTTTTAAAATTGTATAAAGTAAGTATTGTTGTAGAGATAAATGATAGGAAGAGAAATTGTTCATTTTGTATATTTCATTCTTGTTGAATTTTCAATAATTACCTGATATAAACGCCTATTACAATTTATATTTATGCACAATGCCAGCATAGCTCAGTTGGTAGAGCGACGCTCTCGTAAAGCGTAGGCCAGCGGTTCGATCCCGCTTGCTGGCTCCAATAAAAACGGTCACTTAGAGACTTATCTCTAAGTGGCCGTTTCTGTTTTTATGATCCCCTAAACTGGTACCTGTGACACAGGCAGGAAATTCAGCCATCCCTTAGCTTTGGCAGTATACCAACTTCGAAAACCAACCATCTAAAAAACAATTATTCACACTCTATGAGATGTGTTATAGTTATAAAAAGATTATAATAACCTTTTAGGAGTGTGTTATGATGTTTCTTAAGTCAGATCGTGAAATTGTAAAAATATTAGGGAGTAGACTCCGTGATACCAGGTTGAGGAGTAACCTTAGCCAAGGGCAGGTTGCCTTGTCAGCAGGTATTTCCATTAATGCCGTGCAAAAAGCAGAAAAGGGAGAAAGTCGATTACCTACATACATAAAAATACTGCGAGTCTTAGATGCATTGGATCAGTTAGATAATTTTTTGCCAGAAGTTTCCATGTCCCCTATAGAGGTGGTTAAGATGCAGGGCAAACAACGCCAGAGAGCATCAACGCCAAAAAAGACGAGAGATTAAAATGGCTCAAATTATTTCAGCAACAACAGTTAAGATATGGGGTGAGGACGTCGGGGCCGCGATTTGGTTACGCGAAAAAGGGTGTGCTGCATTCGAGTACAACAAATCTTTTCTCAAGTTAGGATTAAATCTTTCTCCCGTGTATATGAGCCTTCAAAAGGCATTGGTTTCAAATTACTTTGAATTTCCACATTTAGACAAAACAACATTTCATGGTTTGCCCGGGCTGTTAGCAAACTCCCTACCCGATAATTTTGGAAATGCAGTTATCAATGATTGGCTGAGAAAGCAAGGCCGTAGACCGGATACCTTCAACCCTGTTGAGCGATTAGCATATATTGGATCAAGAGGTATGGGAGCATTGGAGTTTGAGCCATGTTTAGTGGGTACCAAGCTGGACAAGACTGTTGATGTGTATGTGGATAGTTTGCGAAAATTGGCACAGGAGGCCGTTGCAAGGCGTGATGTAATAGACGTAAATGTTAATCAATCTGAAAAAGAAACGACAGAGGCTATGTATGACATCATGCGTGTTGGTACATCAGCTGGTGGAGCTGTACCAAAAGCAATTGTTGCTATGAATGAAGATGGTCATATGCTATCAGGTCAAGGTAGTGTGCCAGATGGTTATGAGCACTATCTATTGAAGTTTGATGGTTTTGGTGATTGGGACAAGGATGATATTGGTCAGGTTTTAGGTGAGACAAGAGTAGAATACGCGTACTACCTTATGGCGAAAGCCTCAGGAATAAATATGATGGAGTGTACATTGCTGGAAGAAAGTGGCAGAGCACACTTCTTAACGAAGCGATTTGATAGAAATGGTAATGATCGTATTCATGCCCTTAATCTTGCGTCATTAGGCCATTTTGGGTGGAACCCAATGGGGGGCGTGGGATATGAAGATGTTTTTGATATTATGAGAAACCTGAAGTTACAGTATCCCGAAAGAGAAGAGCAGTTCAGGAGAATGGTTTTTAAGGTGTTGTCCAGGGTCACAGATGACCATGTAAAAAACGATTCTTATCTAATGTCTAAAGATGGCATATGGCATTTATCACCGGCCTACGACCTGACGTATACCTATGATCCGGATGGGTATATTGAAACGCTCCATAAAATGAAAATAAACTCTAAACAGGAGAATATTGGATTTGATGATTTGATGGATGTTGCAGATTATGCGGAAGTGAACAACGGAGAGCATATCATTGAAGAAGTCGCTGAAACTGTATCACAATGGCCAGCCTTTGCAAGGCAAGCTGGAATGAGTGATAGTATGATAAAAGAGATAGATACTCATCTTCTTGCCGACAAGGTTATGTCGCATGGACCGAGAAGGTGAGGTGAAGTTGTTTCATTTTGAGTAATTTTTTTGTAATCCGATTCTATATTCGAGCCTTTTGCAAAAATAGAATTTTCGTTCAAGATTGAGGCATGTGAAAAATTTTACCACAGGCATATCTTTAATATTCCGAGGATAAAATTTTGAACAAAACGAAAAGATTGGGCGAAAAGACACTTTTGCAAGCGGCTCTATTCTTAAGAACAATCTAAAACCTTACCAGCTGTCAATCAGCTCCGATAAATATAAGGAGATCAAAAAAGATTTTTCCCCTAACTTCTTTGCCGCAATTTGTTGGTATTTTTCGTAGGTTCTTTACTGTTCCCTGACACTTAAGACTATTTGAGAGTTCAACAAATTTCTTCTAACTGTTCCACCCGCAAGGGTGACATAATCGGTTGTGTATAATCCCAAATTACTATAGTCAGTCAAGGCTCTATTTTGTGAAGAAACTCTATTGATAAAATTGGGGACGTAAGTCTCTGTTATTGGAGAGCCCGGAAAGTTGCTTTGGGTAACCGTTGTTGTAACGGCTTTTAATATTTTGCCGGGAATAAGCTTATTTAACAATCAGGTACATTTGTTGTTGCCGCCCAGATGTTTTCATCCATTGGATGATAATCCATCACAAATAAAACCCAATCTAAAGGCGCGTCGATAATTTCTAAGCCCATTCGTTTTTGTGAGTTAATTTCGTTAATCCACTTTGGTATGACCACCATTTTGTAATCTGTGTTATTTGCGGAAACGACTATAGATAGTTGCTCACTCTTGTCTTGTATTGATATGGGAATATCTGAAAGGAGTATCCCGTCCCGGGAAACATCGTTTACGGTTGCTGCAAAAGAGTCTTTTGCATTTGATAGATTGGCAACTACATTTTGAACTTCAATTCTTTGACTTATACGTCTATTCATTTTCACCTTCTTGGCTAGAGATTTGACGACGTTTTCTTCACGCTGGAAATCGAAATACTCTATTCTTCAATACGTGAAGGGTGGATTGTATCGGTTCTGTACTCAATGCTTCATGTAATAGTAGAGGGGTGCAAATGAGTATCGGGAACTCAGTGAAGATGTAATTGGTTAGGTAATTAATTGTACCTCAAAGGGCCTAATAATTCAATGTCTTTCCGTTGTAGCCAGCACGCTGGCTGCATGGATGCGCATGGATTATGTAATCTTGTACAATGGGGGCGAATGAACGAGTTGACTTTTACTACTCTGTATTTCTACAAAACTCATACTTTATACAGTATCGTGTGATTTTTATGGTAAAATGCAAAATAACAAAAGACTTTGTTAAACGATGTGCGAAAGAGGTATCTTAAGTCAATAATGATCGTTTTATACAATCCTCATATATAGATGCAGATATCAACATGATCCATGAAATTACCTCCAAGCTGTACTCATACACACCAACGGAGCGGCTGTATCACTATACTACGTTCAGTGGTCTACTCGGGATAATCGATAGTAATAAACTGTGGGCCAGTGATATTAGATATATGAATGATTCAGCAGAATTAAAGCATACTGTTGATCTTATCAGAATTGAAATTACTGAGAGGGTCGTTTCAGGTCACCCTAAGCCTGACCTACTTAATGAGTTTCTCGATTGGGTTACTCATAGAATAACCAATGGTCATATGCTTTTTGCCTCATCGTTTCGCGCAAACGGAAATCTGTTGAGTCAATGGCGGGGTTATAGTCGCATAGGTAAAGGTGTGAGTCTTGGTTTCAGGCCAGGTTTCATCCTTGATTGTGCTCAAAAACAGAATTTTCAGATTGGAAAATGTGTTTATAAGCGGAAAGAACAGCGGTGTTTGATCAGCCAGATAATTGACTCTGTTGAAGTACTCGCAGATAAAATTGAAGATAACCTGGATAATAAAGATAGAGTGAGCGTCTATCATGAAATTTTTGAAAAAATTGAAAGTGATCTTCTACGCATTGCGGCTATTCTAAAGCACCCATCCTTTAAAGAAGAAGAGGAGTGGCGCATAGTGTCGCCTGTGATAACAGATTACCTTGCAGAACCTGTTCTTTTTCGTGAGGGAACATCAATGTTGGTTCCCTATGTTGAGTTTAACTTGGCTGATACAAAAAAATCTTCCCTTATTCTTGACCATCTGTTTTTGGGGCCAACTCCTAATATTACAATTTCAATGAATTCTTTGAAAATGTACCTGTCGAAGCGTGGAATACGACCCGTTAAAGGTATCTCATATTGTCAGATACCTTATCGAGCCAGGTAAATAGCCCTTCCATTTGTTTACACACAATTTCTTATAGAGACTTACCTTGGGTATTACACAAGCTACTTATCGCGTTTATCGGGGTTTGGCTCTACACCTTTGAGTTTTCTCTATATTTGTTGTTGACAAGTAAACGGTTTTCATATAGTAATCATTCCTTTAAAAGAATCATTACTATAAACAATAACGGAGAAATTAATGAAAAAGTTTACTTGTACAATGTGTGGATATACCCATGAAGGCGATAGCGCACCAGAAAATTGTCCTCATTGTGGTGCTGTAGCAAGCAAATTCACAGAAATGCTTGGTGATAGTCTTGCCTGGGCCGATCAGCATGTAGTTGGTGTTGCTCAGGGTTGTGATCCTGAAATAATGGAAGGCTTAAAGGCTAATTTTGCTGGAGAATGTACGGAAGTTGGAATGTATCTCGCAATGAGCCGTATGGCAGATCGTGAAGGATTTCCTGAAATTGCAGAAGCTTACAAGAGAATTGCGTGGGAAGAGGCAGAGCATGCTGCAAAATTTGCCGAGTTGATTGGTGAAGTTGTTGAAGCCGATACTGAGGCAAATCTTAAAGCAAGGGTTGCAGCCGAAAATGGTGCCTGCATGGGTAAGAAGGCAATAGCAACAAAAGCCAAAGAGCTCGGATATGATGCAATCCATGACACTGTACACGAAATGTGTAAGGATGAAGCGCGCCACGGTATGGCTTTTGCCGGTTTACTGAAGCGTTATTTCAAAGGCTAAGTAAACAACCAGCTTCAAGCACGTTGTAAGGGTATTTCTCTATATGGGGAATGCCCTTTTTTTGCTGTAGTCGTAGTACTATTGAAACAAGATCCAGGCTCAGTGAAAAACTCGCTGGCATTTGTTTAATCGTTCTCTCGCATCTAAATCATCAACCCAAGAACTGTTTTTCTTCTGGGTAATGATGACGCAGACCCTGTCTGGTGTAACAATGTTATTTGTTTTGTTATGATCGGAAAGTTGTTCTTGATTGAGTTGTCGTTTCTTTTCTCGATTTCTTGTATTACTCATTGCCCACTCTTCGTCTCAGGTTTTCTCTTAAATGACTAATAAAATATCTTAAGTCTTAGTATATGGAAAACCTATGAAAGAGTAAATGGGCAAGTGTACCTAGTGTTACTAGGTATAAATACCTATAAGTGTGACATGTTGTAAAGATTACAGCGAGTTACATAGGGTATTTCGAAAAAAGAAGGTCGTAAAAAGAAATATTATTTTTGTGTTTTTGCGCTAAACTCCCCTGATTTGTATTTTTATAACAAAGCAGAGGAGTTGGTGGTTTAGTAATTTTTTTCAAGACCTGCGAAATCAAAACTTTTTGCAAGGGTTTTTAATGTGTCTGCAGATTGAATTGAATTGCCCTCGAAAGTCACTGAAGTTTTTTCTCCAATCTGGAAGCTGAGACTTCCGGTCTGATCAGTACTGTTATATAGTTCTGTTCCTGTGTATCCCTTGACACGTACTTGTCGCGTCTGGCCTGTGCCGGTTTCCTGACTGAGCCCTGCGAAAATTGAACCAAGGGCTGCGATGCTTGCAATTTTTCCGGTGAGGCCGCCTATAGCAATATTAAGGCTAATATGACCACCTTCACTGTTACTGTATTCAGCTGTAGCGCCAGCAGTACCTGCGATTGAAGCTGCCGCATCAACTCCCTGTGATTGTTTATTGATGAGGGTATATCCATCAGGTGCATCTGGAATGTATTTTAAAAGTTCTGTTGCGGTCAATTCATTGATTTTAGCCAGGGCATAATTTATTTCTTCAATGGCCTTTTTGAAGTTTCCGTCAGAGACAAACTGTTGGGCTGTTGAAAGGCTATCGACCGCTTCACCCTGGATGTCTTCAGCATAAGAAGGGAGTGAGAGGGTGAGGGCGATTGCTACATGGGCGATTATCTTCTTCATATTGTGTCCTTGGTTGTTTTATTTCTTATGGTTAGTTTCACACTGTAATCTTACTTATTTTTCAAAAAGTTAATGAGTTGTCCATAGTAGTCAAGGACCATATCGCCTGCTGATTGAATAGTGGTTCCAAGAGCTACAAAACCATGGTCTTTTAACATAAAAAATAAAAATCCTTCTTCGGCGAGTTCTAGTGCAGACTGGGCTAACTCCATTGTTCCATAATCATGAAATTGAGTGGTTTCTGGAATGTTAAGCGCACTCGTGTAGTCGTTTAATAGAGATGAGTGACCATGCAGGATGACGGAGATCCCGGGGAATGCAGAATAGATTTCATTATGCAAAAAGCACTCAGATGAAGGCGTGGCAGTGCCATTGGTTGAAAAGGTGTTGGTCGTGCTGTTGTAATCGACTATTTCACAATAGTTATCGATCTGAAGTTGAGCTTCAGGTGTCATACCTGATTTAGTGATTATAAACGAGTCCGTGGGCGTTCTGTATGATTGATTTCCATAGGCTCCTTCAGGGTGTACAGGTGTCAAGCCAAGCTGTGAGAAGATGTAGGCGATTCGATTAAGCTCTGTTAGCTTATCATCATAGGTGAATGTGGCTTTACGTTGAATATGGTTAAATTTAACCCCTTGGTAGCTTTCCATAGTATTAGATTGGTGTTGAAATGAAGATAATAAAAAAGGGGTTCAGTCAAAAGACTGAACCCCTTTATTATTTGTGGTGCTAGAGCGGGAGGGGAACTGTTCTAACATATCTAGTGATTATAGTAAGTAATAGGTTTAAAAAAAGTTCGATTATTGAAATACACCCCTCCGTACACCCCTTATGTTTGGCCTTAATTTTACCTTTGAAGTGTAGCTCACTTCTATATACTATTTTTTTATCAGCTAAGGTCAGGTTTCTAATAATTATAACAAAAAAAAATTTTAACTATCTAGGTCAATCTCTATATCTGTGAGTCTGAGCGGAGTGTGAAGGGTTTTCAGACGAATGATTTGATGATTTTATTCTATCTCACTTGTTGATAAATATCTCTCCCAAGTATTTTTCGGAACGTAGGGAAATTAGGCAGAGTTAAGCCGATTATCTTGATTTTCTTAGACTTGAAAGCCCCAAAAGATGACCACCAGGTCAACATTCTGTTTTTATTGTAAATATTCTAAATTTCATTTGGCAATAATATCTAACACCGTGTAGTATGGTGTAATAAGATATGATTCCGTTTGATTTGGTGAATGTTTCTTATTCACTGAAAAGGATAGTCTTTAAACTTAAGTATAGCAATAAAATCTGATTCACTCTGCTGAGTTCAGATTACCCGTCCGTGTCTCCATGCATGATCTGGCGGGATCTAAGAAAGCTGCTCACCTGCCATTGTCAGATGGCAGAGCTATCCGGTATCCGGTCAATGTGACTTGTGGCGGATACACACCATGAAAAACGATCGTGAGCCACTTGCACGGAAGAGGTTTACGTTTTCCCCGTTTGTAGCAACACAAACAGATGTCCTTGTCTGCTCATACTCCGTTTTGGTGTTGTATGCAAACTGGCGGATCATTGCTCGACACAAGTCCTTTCCATAAATTAAAATGGAATCATGAACAGTCCCCTTAACCAATAGGAGAATGACATGATTTTACCAGAAACCGGTTTCGTTCGTTTACAAAGCATCATTGGAGATCCAAAGGGCAACCCGCCCGTTCCAGCGATTATCCCTGTATCCAAAAGCACCTGGTGGGCTGGGGTGAAATCCGGCAGGTTCCCTGAGCCGATAAAACTTGGTCCACGCATTACCGTCTGGAGGGTAGAAGATATCCATGAGCTGATAGAAAAGAATTCAGTTTCATAGACTCCTTTTTGGCAACGAAAACAAGGTGGTTTTTTAGCCAGCATGTTTGTCCTATATAAGATTAAAGATGATTAAAGAAAGATTAGCTGGTTTTTGTTGTCCTCTGTAACACCCAACAACAAAGGGATTGCAAGAAATCTGCGATTTGGTTTTACGACCGCTATGCCCCCGTCTTTACGACTGCTATGCCCCTTTCGTACGACCGCAATGCCCCCTCGTGTGACCGCAATACCCCCTGCTTACGACCGCTATGCCCCCACCTTACGACCGTTATGCCCCTTCGGTACGACTATAGTGCTCCCGATTTTTATCAAAATGCGACTGCTATGCCCCCTATGATACAGATGAAAATGACCTGAAAGTCACTTTTTATACTCCCGTATGAGAGAGTAAATGTTGCAATTTGTGAGGGTGCCATTTTCCTTTCATAAGTCGTAACTGGATATGCGATTTGTATTTGGCAGGAACAGGTGGTTTCTTCATTTTATGCCTTGTTCTGTTGCAAAATTGGCAAGCAGTTACGATGTTTTTATAAGAGTTTTTCCCTCCATCACACTTGGCTAAAAGATGCTCACCAGTACATTGGAATCTTGATGTTTCTGACTCAGAAATGCCATGTTTAAGAGCGAATTTATTTCGATTTTTCAACCATATCATACAACCACAATAATAACATTTACCTGATTGTTTTTTGAATGCAGCAAGACGTTGTTTTGAGATGTTATTTGACATGTAGGACTCCGAAAATGTTACGGAAGTCTACTCAACAAGGGATAACATTGGGACAGTAGACTTCCTATTTCTTTTTGAAGCCTACTTTGTGTGATTGCAAAAGGCAGAGCAGGCTTCTCTTCATTGAAGCCCGGTCTGACTCATTGCCAGATGACGGGAACCAGTCCGTTTCGGATCCTGGTCACCAAAATACCATTTCGGTAGTATCGGTTATGTAATGAACCAGCATTTCTCATAAATGCTGGCCTCCTGATGTTCTTTTATAAAAAACACCCTTCACTATCCGCTTACCACTTTAGTAGCAAGTCATTGAGCTAAGTGTATTGCAGGATTGGTATGTCGTCAACTTATTTTATGGGCAATTGGGACTCTCTATACAAAAGGCATACCTCGCCACGGAAATAGGAGACCGACAATCAAATATCCTATTGCTTTTTTGCGTGCTTTTATAGGGCAGTCTCAACTATTATTTCGATCTGACAAACAAAAATAATGTTGATAAAATATCTTGAAAATGGAGTAACTTTTCGAAGTGTATGGTTCGCCCTTATCGCTTACAATTTGTATTGTAGCAGGCTGTCTGTCGATGAATAAATTCTTTGGTTATGGTAAAGTCAGCAGTTACTCCATTTTAGCGTAATTCCGAGAAAACAGGTTTTGTTTTACGCATACACTGGAATTTTCATACACGAAGTTGCAGGTGATGTTTTCTTTGATCGCAATTTCGAACCTTTTGCTTTTGTTTACGATTGTAATATTTAATTAATCCCATCAACATCCAAATGTCCTATTTGGAGGATGTCTTTTAATATAGCCAGACCTACAGACAAATCCTGCCTCGTTTCCGGGCTGGTAATGGCCAATCGGACATATTGACCGATGGCTTGATTACCAACACCAAATTTCTCGCCGCAGAATATATTTACACCTCTTCGAAGGGCATATGTTTCAAACTGAGCAGCGCTCCACGGCTTGGGTAACTGATACCATTGGTAGAATTTTTGTGTGGGAGGTAGAGGGTATTGAAAGGGAAGCGTTGAACCTACGATGCTGTTTCTTGATTTTGCTTCTTTAAGTTTAGCCTTGATCACCTGATCTATGGTGCCATCTTCAATTACATCGCAGAGGATTGCAGTATTGAGTGATGGAGCCATCCATATGGTATTGAGCACCGCCCGGATCAGCTGTTCTCGTATTTTGGGAGAACTAAAGACAAAAGCTGATCTCAGACCTGCAAAAAGTATTTTAGAGAAGTTGGCAATAAATATGCTGTTGTCAGGAATAAATGATGACAGGGCAGGTTGAGGGTTTTCAGAAGTGAAGTAATAGGCATCATCTTCGATGAGAAGTAACCGGTGTTTTTTTATGAGCTCGATGATCTCAATTCTTCTCCTTTCCCCCATTGTAATCCCAGTTGGGTTGTGGCAACTCGGCATGAGATAAATTCCCTCAATAGGGTGACTGTTGCATGCACTATTAAGAGAATCTGGAATCATCCCGTTTTCGTCCATGTTTATGGGGACAAGGCGGATATTCATCATTGAGGCTAACGCTTTTAAGCCTGGATACGATAAACAATCCACTGCTATACGACTTTCCGGCCTAAAACAAGCGATAAAAGTACAGGTTAAGGCATGCTGTGCTCCTGCTGTTACCACTACTAGGTCGGGCCTCATGGAGAGGCTAAACCTACTTGCCCACTCAGCTCCGATTTGCAGATGCTGCGATAAACCGGAAGGTTCTGTATAGCGGGCATATGAGGCAAGATCATGGTTGGTTGAGAGTTTAATGAGTCGTGGTTGTAAGTCCGGATCAAGGGAATGGAGTGGAGAAACCACTCCCAGCTCAATCTGTTTCAGATTGTGTTTTTCTATTGGAATCATTTCCGGGTTTATCGAAACGTCAGTAGAGACGAAGGTACCTTTTCCCACAATACCACTTATCAGTCCTCTATTCTCAGCTACCCTGTATGCACGAGATACGGTGGACAGATTTACAGACAATTGATCAGCGAGTTCTCTTTGCGGAGGCAATTGTTCACCTGCCAAAACGTTTCCAGCTGAAATGTCAGATTCAAGGGCATCTGCAATACTCAAGTATTTGGGTGATCGCAGATTAATATCGGTTGCTTTCCACACAATATCTCTCCTGGTAAATATTGTTTTGCATACAATGCAGTCGTTGAATTTGTGAAAACCATACAATATATAAGTAGTACTACCAATCAAGATTTACATCGATAGCAGACCGTGTAAATGGTCCAACAATATTTTGATAATGTTGTGAAACTGTGGAGAAACAAGATGAAAGACGTCAACGATCCAAACGTACCAGAAGATCTTGGCAAGCAAAAAAAAGATTCGTTAGCCACAATCAGCGGAGATACATACCCAAAACCGACAATTGCCGTAGTGCAGGCGGCACCTGTTTATAACAACAGGGATGCAACTATAAAAAAGGTACGTAGGCTGACAGAAGAAGCGAAAGCTAACGGAGCAGATTTTGTCGTTTTCTCAGAAACATTTATATCCGGTTTCCCTTCATGGGTGCACATGCATGCGCCTATTGATCAACTGGGTTTATTCAAACAACTGGTTGAAAACGCAATTGAGATCCCCAGTCCCGCCTTTTATGAGCTGCAGCAGATTGCAAAAGATAACAACGTATTCTTATCAATCGGGGTGAATGAAAAAGCTCCACGGCAAAGTATTGGGGTCTTGTGGAACACCAACCTTATCTTTGACCGCAATGGAAACATGATTGCCAGGCATAGAAAGCTGCTTCCAACCTGGTCGGAAAAACTTGTCTGGTCCTTTGGTGACGGCTCCACAATGAATGTTCACGATACAGAAATAGGACGAATAGGGGCACTTATTTGCGGGGAAAACACTAATTCACTCGCAAAATATGCACTTATTTCACAAGGCGAGCAAATCCATATATCAACATACCCACCGTTCTTTCCAACGTCCCGCAACCCCTCAGGAGGGCAGGACTATTTCGACACACTACTTGTCCGAGCATGTTCAATGTCCTATGAAGGAAAACTCTTTACTGTGGTTTCTTCCCAGGCAATTGACGAGGAAGGTATGGAAATTTTGGCAATGGGAAGTAAAAAAATACGAGATTTAATGGATAAACTTACCTTCGCAGGCTCAATGATTGTCAGCCCTTCAGGCACCATTTGTAGCGAGGTAATAAAAGATAATAAAGAGGGTATCGCCTACGCTGAATGTGATATTTCTACTGAAATACCTTTGAAAGCAATGCATGATATTTCAGGAAACTATCAGAGAAATGATGTCTTTAATTTTGCGATCAATAAATCAGTACTTGAACCCGTATATTGTACATGTGAAAGGAACGAGAGCGAAAACAGAGACTATTTCCCATTTACTCCCGGGACTGAACCTGAGTAGGAATTCTGAAATATTAATCCTTTTATAAGGCTGTAACTCAATAATACTCATAGGGAAAAGTAAGAGTGGAAAAGGTAATCGATGTACGATCAGATACAGTAACCCATCCGACGCAAGCCATGAAAGAGGCTATGTACAATGCAGAAATAGGCGATGATATCATGGGTGAGGATCCAACGGTAAAACGTTTGGAGGAAATGGTTGCTGATATGCTGGGAAAAGAGGCGGGCCTTTTTACCTGCTCGGGTACTATGGCGAACCAACTGGCAGTAATGAGTTATACCAACAGAGGTGAGGAACTGCTGGTTGGTGATAATTCCCACATTTTTAACCTTGAAGTAGGAGGGGTTGCGGCATTATCTCAGGTACAGGCGAGATCCTTTCCTGTGGAAAAGGGCGTATATGACGTCGATTTAATAGAAGGATTAGTTCAGGCAAGAGGCATTCAAAGAGCTATTACCGGCCTCATTTGTATGGAAAACAGTCACGATCTAAATAAGGGGCTTGTAGTATCAAAGCAAAATATAGATAAGGTTTGCGCGTTGGCTGGAAGGTACGACTTACCCGTGTATCTGGATGGTGCCAGACTGTTAAATGCAGAAGCCGCCCTTGGAGTATCTGCAAAAGAAATAGTTGAGAATGTTGATGCCGTTATGATTGCGATGACCAAGGGCCTTGCCTCTCCATTTGGAGCAGTACTTACAGGAACCAGGGACTTCATTGAAAAGGCCAGGTGGTATAAACAACGAATTGGTGGTGGCCTTAGACAGGCGGGGTTTATGGCTGCCCCCGCTATAGTTGCTCTGGAAACCATGAAGCCTCAACTTTTACGCGATCATGAAAATGCCACGTTACTAGGGAGTCTTCTTACAAACATGGATAACCTTGTGGTAGACATCAGGGACATTCAAACAAATATTGTCACAGGTACTATTGCTACACCTGGCCTATCTATTAATAACTTCCTTGGAAAATTACTTAATAAAGGAATTAAGGCCAAGAAAATTTCTCAAAGTTCATTTAGAATGGTAACTCACTATGGAGTTGATGAAGAAAATGTAAGGTATCTAGCAGCTGAGGTTAGAAATATACTCGAAGAGTATTGACCACAGGCCCACACGGTAGTTGAATAGAATTGTTGATAAATAACCGGGTAGAGGGAGTGTGTTAGGCACAACAGGAGATAATATAAATTCAAACATGTAGCATTTTGTGATCATTTAAGTATGATAAAATACTGAAAAGAGGGGGGCAGCAACTGAAGGGGGACACATGAAAATGACGGTCTGTAAATTTGCTCTTAATAGCATGTATTTGCCCTCGAATTAGGAGCGAAGTTGTTACAGCGTGTAGCACTTCAGAGGGTATCATAAATGGAAAAAGTGTCACCGAAAAGTTGCCAACTTCTATGAAATGCAAAAGATGACAAAAAGCACTGATAAACCAGCTAAACAGTACAAGGTTCACACGCTGGAAAGAGGCTTAGAGCTTATTGAGCTGCTCTCAGAAGTGGGAAAACCTGTTTCATTAACTGAAATAAGTAAGCTCGCTGGTTTTAATATGAGCACTTGCCATCGGATACTTGATTCTTTGAAAAGCACTGGATATGTAAGGCAAGACTCAGAAGATAATTGCTACAGTCTTTCTTTTAAGCTTGTTCAGTTGGCGGGGAAAATAAGTTGGCATAAGCTTTTTAAAGATGAGATCAGGCCAGTAGTAAAGAACCTGGCCGAGCGTGTTAAGCTAACCGCCTATGTCATTGTCTACGACAATGAAGAAGCGCTCTGCATTGAGCGAATTGATGGGAATCCTCATATCAGAATTGCTGTACTTGATGTTGGGGGACGCATGCCACTACACATTGGTGCAGGGCCAAAGTTACTATTAGCTCACTTAAGTGAAGCGGAGCAGGAAAAAATTATTGCAAGTAAACCTCTTTTCGCAATGACAAAAAAAACGATTACAAGCCCAGAATTGTTGAGGAAAAACTTAAAAGAAATTCGTAAATGTGGCTACTCGATTAGTGACCAGGATGGTACGGATGGAGTTTCTGCTCTTGGTTGGCCGATAAGAGGGGCTGAAGGGGAAATTTTAGCAGCATTGACAATCTGCGGAGTCTCTGCCTCTTTTGATGAAGAACATCATCAGATTTTACTGGATGAACTTCGTAAGGCTGCGAATGAAATAACCTCTCAAAACCTCTCAAATTAATACTCTGTTCAATTCATATATTTTTATTTTCCGAAATGAGATAAGCGAAGTGTCTTCGCGGTAATTTGTAGAGCGACTTCTTTTCTCGTTCTTAGAAAGCCCACCCCTCTCAACAATCCACTCAGAATATACAAAGAGAAGAACGTCTGCAGCATTATCTACTGCTTTAGCTAAAGCAGAGAACTCGCATTGCTCTCTTCAGTATTTTTTATAATTCCAGTTATTCCAATATTTCCACCTGTGGTCATGATTGTAGTCCTCATGCACTATGAAAGTCCCGCATTTGGCTCAGTACAATTGGCTTGTACCGTGAATACTTTCACGGCAGATTGGTGTGATAGCATAAGAATTATCTGTTGACATCGTACTTTCTTTAAGGTATCTCATATAATGAAATTTAATTTCGATATGTGAAAATATGCGCTTTAAACTGATACCTTAGGCCTTAATTTGCCTGAGGGTTAATACTAATTACTCAAAGAGGGAAAAATGTCAGATTTCAAGGCAATGAGCACTGCTCTGGTAGCATGTGATGAGGCTGAGTTAATGAATCTCGTTGATAGTGCATTGGCAAGCGGTGTCTCAGCAGCTGATATCCTAAATAAAGGCTTGATTGGTGGAATGGATATTGTCGGAGGTAAAATGGAAAGCGGCGAAATGTTTATTCCAGAAGTACTGATGGCAGCACAGAGCATGGCAAATTGTGTCGCTGTTTTGAAGCCGCTTTTAGGAGATAGTGCCGTTGGAGCTGCCGGTAGAGTTGCAATTGGTACTGTCAAAGGTGATCTTCATGATATTGGAAAAAATCTAGTCACAATGATGCTTGAAAGTGGTGGCATGGAAATCTTTGATCTCGGTGTGGATCTTGATCCTTCCGCTTTTGTACAGGCAATTCGAGAAAAAGAAGTACAGGTGGTCTGCCTATCAGCTCTTCTCACCACTACCATGCCAATGATGAAAGAGACTATAGATGCTATCACCGAAGCTGGGCTTCGCGATCAGGTCAAAATTCTGATTGGTGGAGCACCAGTCAGCCAAGAGTTTGCAGACGAAATTGGTGCTGATGGATTTGCCCCGGATGCCGGATCGGCAGGAAAAATCGCAAAGACACTTATTCACTAAAAGGGAGTCGGCACATCCCAATCGTGTATGGACTGTAGATGATGTCTACATTCGAGCAGGAAGTAAATTATTAAATTCAAGCTCATCGCGATATAGGTTTCGTTTCCGATTGAGCAATCTCACTACAAGAGGGTATTCCCATGCAAGCCAAGATGACAAATAGAGAAAGAATACTAGCTGCACTTTCCCATGAACAACCTGACATGGTGCCATTAGATATGGGAGGATCTGTTGATAGCAGTATCACTGTTGCCGGTTATGAAAAGCTTAAAGATCACTTTGGAGTCAAAGTTGAAAACAACATCTCTCATGTGATGATGCAGGTGGTTGAGCCGGATGAAACTATTCTGAAAAAACTCGATATTGATACACGTTCTGTTCTTCCTGGGCCGTTGCCAGGAGGACGCTTTGTAGATGAGAGCGTGCATATCGATCCTTGGGGGATTGAGAGGGTAAAACCAGTGGGAGGGCATTACTTTGATCAGATGAAATATCCTCTTTCCGGGCCACTGACCATCAAAGAAATAAGTAATTATCCTTGGCCTGACCCGGATCAACCAGAGCTTATTGAGCCGCTCAAAAGAAGAATTCAGTGGATCAGGGAGAATACTGACTGTGCTACGGTATTAAATATTCCCGCTCCGTTTGTTCATATATCCCAATATTTAAGAGGCTTTCAAGATTGGTATATGGACATGGTGCGGGATCCGCCCCTTCTAGAGGCTCTCTTTGATGCGGTTAATGACGTAACAATGCAGATCACACGCAACCTGCTGAAAGAAGTTGGCCAAGACGTTGATATCATATTTAATTCTGACGATCTTGGAGCCCAAAGAGGACTGCAGTTTAGTCGTGATCACTATCTTAAATTTATCCAGCCAAGACATAAGCAATTTTTTGATCTGGTTAAAAGCATGTCACCTGCAAAGATAGTGTTTCATTCCTGTGGGGCTATAACATCTATCTTGGATGACTTGGTTGATATGGGAATTGATTGCATCAATCCTGTACAGACCTCAGCAACGGGAATGGAGCCTCTCGAGTTGAAAAAGAAATGGGGAGATAAGCTGGCTTTCTGGGGAGGGGTTGATAGTGTAAATATACTACCCAAAGGAAGTCCTGCCGACGTTAAAAAGACTGTAGAGCAACTGGTTGAGGAGCTCGGAGAAGGTGGGGGATATGTTCTTGGTTCTGTGCATAATATCCAGCCTGATGTTCCTGTCGAAAACATCTTAACAATGTTTCAGCATGCCAGAGAGTACGTGCCTTCGTATTTAAAATAATCTGAACGTCTTTTATTTTGATATAGCACGTTTTTATATAAGGAAATTACAGGATGTTACTGCGATTCATTTGTCACAGTAACACCTGTAGAGGGAATATTATGTTCACAGTAATTGGTGAGAGAAACAACACCACATTAAAAAAGGTTCAAGCAGCTGTAATAGATCGAGATGGTCAATATATAGCTCAGGATGTTATAAAGCAGGCCGAGGCTGGCGCATCCTATATTGATGTAAATGCAGGGGCCCGTATTGGTCATGAAGAAGCGGATATGAAATGGCTGCTTCAAGTAGTTCAAGAAGCGACCGATCTCCCTCTCTGTTTAGATAGCCCAGATCCGGCAATTCTTGAAATGGCCTATGAGCTGGTTAAACATAAGCCGATGATTAACTCCATAAGCCTTGAAAAAGATCGGTTTGAGCCGATGATAAAGTACTTAGAAGGCAAAGAGTGTCGTATTATAGCACTTTGTATGGATGATTCGGGTATGCCCAAAGATGCCGAAGATATTGTCGGACGTGCAGTAACTCTGGTAGAAGAACTTGAAAAAATCGGGTTTTCTCGAGACGATATTTTTATCGACCCTCTCATTCAACCTATGAGCGTCGATGTAACAAATGGAATGATGGCTATGAACGCCATTAAATCTATTAACGAAAAAGTACCCGGTGTTCATACAACTGGAGGATTGTCAAATATTTCATACGGTCTTCCCCAGAGAAAAATCATCAATAGATGTTTTCTGGCTATGATGATAGCCTATGGATTTGACTCAGCAATAATGGATCCTCTTGATAATGATATCATGGCACTGATGAGAACCGCAGATATGCTTGGGGGGCACGATCAATTCTGTATGAACTATATAAAAAGTGTTCGGGCAGGTACTATTGTCGCATAAAGTAATAGTAATGTAGGCTATGACTTCCACCATCTGGTGGGGATGGACCCGGGCAGACTATTATACGAAAAATTTCTAATTGTCTGGCTGGGTTTTGACAACTATCTTTTGTTTTTTAAGCTAAATGGCAACTCGACTGTAGATTCCATGGTAAAGGTGTATTTATCACCACGGTACAGTGACTCCAGGACTTCAAGAACCACTTCCTCATCGTTATAAAGCAAAGATTGCATCGCTATACATGGGTGGTGCTGATCAATCCCCAGGAGTGTTTGTTCTTCTTGGGTAGGTTGTCTGCTGGTAAACGATATTTTGACGTGAGAAATTCGTTCCTGCCCATACTTTTCAATAAGAGGATAATAGGATTGGTTAGTATCTAAATCCTCAAAAACAGCAGATAACTTATCATTGAGAAAAGTTCTTTCTAAAAGAGCCAGCTCCCCATCAAGAGAGATTATCCGTTTAAACGACAGGAGTTCTTTTCCCTTTCCGTTTAGCATCATACGAATATCATCAGGAACGCTTCCCCACTTTTTCTCTATAGTCTTAAAATCTGTGTTTCCAGATACACTATCCTGGGAGACGACCTCTAACTTGTTCAATGTGCGAGCTAGTTGGGGATGAGTATCTCGAATAAGAAATGTACCTTTCCCACTTCTTCGAATTATCATGTCTGCTTTTTCGAGCTTAGACATGGCTGTTCGAACGGTAGTGCGATTAACGCCAAACCGCTCAACGATACTTTTTTCCGTGGGTAACTGCTCCCCTACACAGATTTTTTTCTCCTTAATCTGAGTCAGAAGCCAGTCATATATCTCTATATGTTTATTGTTGGAAACTTTTTTGGTCATTTTCTGGTTTAGCATTGTTGAAATCATGAAGAGTTACCAGGAATCATCATTTATTCTTACTCACCTAATTCGACATTTCCTGGCTATAGTTATGTCACCATAACAATAATGAAAAAAATTCAAAACTCCCAAGATTATCTGATTTACAACGGCTCCAAAAACTATTGCTGTCATAGTATTTTCAGAGAACCACAACAAAAAAGAGCCGATAGCATCTAGTCTTACAACAATTGTTCAATCTGCAACCATATAGATTTTTTTGATATCTGTTATGACATCCCACTTCATGGCCGTTCCTTTTGGGATATATAAGGTATCACCTGCTTCAAAATTACATATGGTTCCGTCAGGGTGTGTGACTGCACCGGTACCCTCCAGTATGTGACAAATCTCATTTGCTGCGTGAGCGTCTATAGTAAATGCTCCTTTTTTACAGCACCAAACTCCTGCCTGGACAGAATCTGAGACATAATACTTCTCTACTTTGGTGGAGGTATTGCCAAGTTTTGACTCAACACACTCAACGACTGGAGCTTCTGCAAATTTTATTACCTGTTCGTTCATAGAGACACCTTATTAGACATGGTAAGTTACCTTAAATGTGGGAAAATCAATTTTAAATTTATGAATACGACTTTCAAACTCTTCTTTGCTGAACGGTTTAAGATGGCGAAGAGTATATGGTTGGCCAATTGATGTGTACTTCTGTTCGCCCAGTCGGTGATAGTTGAGAAACTCAACCTGTTTTACTGCCGTTTTTTCTAAAAGATATTCCCCTAGTCTTGCGAAATCATTGTCGGAGGAGTTGAGAGTTGGGATAGTAGGAATACGCACTATGAGCCCTTGATGAATCTGTGAAATCTTTTCAAGGTTTTCAAGTATCAGACTGTTGCTAACACCAGTGATTTCAAGGTGAACAGCATCATCCACGTGTTTAATGTCGAAATAGATGAGATCCAGTTGGCTGCTCAGCCTTTGGAGCGTTTCATATGGTGCACAACCCGATGTCTCAATAGCAGTATGTATTCCCCATCTTTTACATTTTTTCAGTACCGCTTCAGCAAAGAGTGGCTGAGATAAGGGCTCTCCCCCAGATAAGGTCACTCCCCCCCCAGAATTCCTATAAAAAAGGCTTTCTTTCTGGATCTTCTCCAAAACTGTATTGACTGTTACTTCATAGCTATCAACACGCAAGGCAGATGACGGGCAATTTTTGATACACTCCCCGCAAAGAGTGCACCTGGTACGGTCAATTTCAATCTGATCGCTCCAGCTAATACATTCTTCTGGACAAATAGTAGAACACTCCCGACAGCCGGTACAACGTGATGCAGAGTGGAACAACTGTCGCTTTTTATTCTGGGTATCAGGATTTGCGCACCACAAACATTGCAGAGGACAACCTTTAAAAAAAATTGTCGTCCGGATCCCAGGACCGTCATGTAATGAGAAGTCTTGTATATTGACTATCTCAGCTGTTAAATCACGCATATCTTTTACTATGAAAATTAGGAGTAATATTATGGGATTCGTTTATAGAGCATGTGTTGTTCTACTGATAATATCGTCTTGAACCTCTTTACTCAGCTCAACAAAATACGCGCTGTAACCCGCAACTCTAATGAGTAAAGAGCGGTAATCATCAGGTTGCTGTTGGGCGCATTGTAACACTTCCTGGCCTATGACATTGAACTGGATATGAAAAAGATCCATATCAATAAATGTCTTCATAAATGCTGAGATACGACGTTGACCTTCAGTACCATCGACAGAGTTTGGGGTAAATTTCATATTGAGCAATGTCCCTCCATCAATAGCTGGGTAGGGGAGTGTAGATAAAGATTGCAGCACGCCTGTTGGTCCTTTTCTGTCAGAGCTCGGGCATGGAGAACAACCGTCTGCAAGGGGGGTGTAAGCCTTTCTCCCTGAAGGCAGTGCTCCGATAGATATTCCTTGTGGGACATTTGAGGAAACAGGATAAAGCGCGGGGAGTTTATCATTGCCAAGTAGACCTTTGTAGCTTCTACATTTCTCTATGAGGTAGGAAAATAAAGTTTCCCCTATTGAATCAGCTTTAGTTTCACCATTCCCCCATCTATATGGGTTTTCGTCTATGAGCTTTTTAAGTTTTTCGTAACCCTGGTAATTGTCTTCCAGAGCTTTTGCTATCTCTCTTAGAGTTGTCTGTTGCGTTTCAAAAACGATCTGTTTAACAGCGCTGAGGGAGTCAATAAAATCTCCAACTCCATTACCGTTCATACCAGGGCCACTATTATAAACTGCTCCACCTCTGGTGAGATCTCTACCGGTGGCAACACAACCATCGGTGAGAATTGATGCAAATGGATTCTGTAAGTGTTTGTAGTGGAGGTTTTCCAGCAGGTTCTGAATAACATTAAAGTGGGTGAGTAAATGATCGAGTTGTGCGTATGTTCGTTTTTCAAACTCCTTCCAACTCGTTATGTCTGAAACCGGCCCGGTTTCAAGGCCAATTCTTTTACCGGATTTTCTATGAACTCCATTGGTGAACACAAATTCTACAACTGCAGCTAGATTATAATGCCCCGATGAACTCCACTGATAGGTTTTGCCAGGAACTTGAGGCTCTACACAACCAATAGGAGCCCACTCACGTGCAATTTCAGGTGGAACCCCTTTCTTCATAACCGCTTCAATTCCTACCCTGTCAGAATGAATAGAAGGAAATCCAGTGCCGGTTTGAACTAACTCCGCAATTTTGAGGAAAAAATCTTCTGGGTTTTTATGACTAATGCGAACGGAGAGAGAAGGTTGCACCATCTGCAGATTAATGGTGGCTTGAAGCATAAGGTAACTCAACTCATTGACGAGATCATTACCATGACGCCCTGTGCCTCCAAGGCAGATATTTTGAAAGGCACAAAATCCAGCATAATGGTGTGCGGCTTCTTCACACCAGTACCAGATCTGTTCACCAGTTTTTACCCAAAATGACTCCAGAATTTCCAGTGCATATTCTTCAGACAGTATCCCGCTCTTAATATCGCGTTGGTAGTATGGGTAAAGATATTGATCCAGCCTTCCCAAAGAATATCCACCTGCATTGCCCTCAATGTGCAACCCTACAAGCAGAAAATAGACGAGTTGTACGGCTTGTTCGAAATTTTCGGCTGGTTGATATGCAATATGGCGACAATTAGACGCCATGCGCAACAACTCCTCTGCTCTACCTGATTCTGCAGTGTGTGCTTGGTGTTCACATTCGTCCGCGTATCTGGTAACCAGAGTCGCAAATGCGGTGCATGTAAAGAGCACAGACTCATAAAAGGCCTTTTTCTCATAATCCATGTGGTTATGGGAAAGATCTAAAGATGAAAGTCCTTCCTCAGCTTGTTGTACAATTTGTCCGAAACCTCCTTGCAAAATGGAGGGAATATCCGGGACAAAGTCACCAGGAACACAGTTATATTTAATTGCTGAGTCGATGACGCCCCCAACCTTTAAAACGTCCAGTGTTGCGGGAGGAACCTGTTTGAGGAAGTGATCTTCTACAGTCCTGCCTTTCCAGTAGGGAAATATCTCTTCACGGAAAATTCGTTTTTCATCTTCTGTTATTGCATAAGGGTCCTGGGATCTACCAGATATTGTTTCAAGCTCATCAATGAGCCACAATGCTGCAAGTTCAGGGTGGATCACCGCACATCTGCCAGTCCTGCCAGCATTACCAACAATCAGCTCGTTCGGATGGATCGTGATTGTCTTTGATTTACAAGTTTCTAAAAAGGATTTTGCCCGACGGATAATCTCTTCTTCACCTTCTGTTTCATGATAAACCTTAGTTTTGGCAATTGCCGCCTCAAGGCAAATTGAAGGAGTGTAGGAAAAGAACTGTTCTTTGAGTTTGTTCCCTCTATCAGAAATTGTCATACCTTCAGTCATATCGAGCATTAGAATCCTCCATTAGTTAGCGCGGCCTATTTTCTTTCACCATTTTACGTATAGGCAATACACTCTAGTGTACTGTTTTCGTAAAAGGGTGACGAAATAATTAAATGGTCAACCTTTGGGTGATTAAACATTATCTACTGCTAAGTTGTCAACTCCAAAGTTTGATTATAAAGGAGCTCTACTTAACAATCTCCGTTGCTCATTTAGGATGGTTACGTATCGATTACAGGGTAAGAACACAGGGGGGATGGTTGGCGCGTGCAGGACTTGTTAGTTGGAACGTCGTGCTATGTATTAGGAATCCTCATTTTTACTCGAGAAAGAATATCGAATTATCACTCAATAGAGAACATGTTTTTTAAGTTAGGATATAGTGGAAATAGTGCGCCACGAGGCTGCACGGAAGATGAGGGTAGGTCCTTCGGGGTCGGCTTACAGGAGCAGGCACCAAACCACCACAAGTTGCTTTGGTAAAGAGCCATGATGATGAGCGTTAAGGAAAAAGGCCCGGCAATGGTCGGGCCAGATATGGATCATGGAGACGAGTAACAACGAACAACTGATGAGGTGTCGAAACTATAAGGTGTCGTCAAAACTGGGAACTATTTCCATCCCAGGATAAGTTCGGGGGGACCCTGTCTATTGCCCGAGCGGCGTCCGGCATAAAGGTGGCGTGAATATGATCTGGGCTTTCGTGTGGAACGTGGGAACCTTTCGCACTGATGTTATGGGAGAAATCCAAGTGGAGGCCCCATAAGGACGAGAGTACCGATGCGGAGCACAGGGGCGGAGTAGCCTGTAGTAGTGTTGAATCCTTTGTAATGAAGGTGGAGTGAAGGGGCTACATTGTTCAGCTTTCAACAATCAGACAACCAGATGGAAGAAGTAAAGCCGTTCCAAATTTCTAAACAGCAGGTTTGGGATGCGTTCTTGAGAGTAAAGGCAAATCGTGGAGCAGCGGGGGTGGATGGTCAGTCGATAGCCGATTTTGAAGAGGATTTGAAAAATAACCTCTACAAATTATGGAATCGTATGTCCTCAGGTAGTTATCTACCTCCTCCAGTGCGTCGAGTTGAGATACCAAAGAGTGATGGAAGAATACGGCCGTTGGGAATACCAACAGTTACGATCGTATAGCTCAGATGGTGGTCAAACAATCCCTGAAGACCATTATAGAACCACTTTTCATGAGGACTCATACGGGTATCGCCCGAGCAAGTCTGCCATTGATGCGGTTGGAGTTGCACGCCAGCTGTGTTGGCGGTATGGGTGGGTTGTAGATTTGGACATCACGTTTTTTTTCGACAATATTGACCATGAGCTCATGATGAAGGCTGTGGCGAAAAATACAGATTGCCGATGGATTCTGTTGTATGTTGAGCGGTGGCTGAAATGTCCAGTTCAATATCCTGACGGAGAAATCAAATCAAGCGACAAAGGAACACCACGAGGCGGTGTTGTCAGTCCCTTGTTGGCGAATCTGTTTTTGCACTATGCTTTCGATAAGTGGATGGACAGGGAATTTCCTCCTCTTCCGTTTGAAAGATATGCTGATGATGTGGTTTGTCACTGTAGAAGTGAGTCACAAGCTAAAACGTTTAGAGTTGCTATTGAACAGCGGTTAAGAGAGTGTCGGCTGGAGTTGCATCCTGAAAGACGAAAATTGTCTATTGTAAGGAAGACAACAGACGAGGGAGTTATCCGATCTGCAAATTTGATTTCCTGGGCTATACTTTTAGGCCACGGGTTTCAATGAGTAAAAAAGGTAAGTTTTTTTGGGTTCCTACCTGGCATGAGTAATAAAGCTGCAAAAGCAATACGTGATGAAATACGGAGTTGGCGGATTCACAACCGCACAGATAAATCGCTCAATGATTTCTCAAGGATGTTCAATTCCAAGGTGCGAGGCTGGATTAATTATTATGCGAAGTTTTAAAAATCGGAGATGTTTAAGGTTTTTCGCATCCTAAATCGTGTATTAACAAAATGGGTCATGAGGAAATTCAAGAACATGAGAGGGCAACAACGAAAAGCAACACACTGGTTAGCACGTGTAGCTATTCGGCATTCATTGCTAATTGGACACTGGCATATACTTGGAATGCGGCCTCCGGCTGGACAATAGGAGCCGGATGAGTTGAGAGGCTCACGTCCGGAACTGTGAGAGCCTGGTGGTGAGATTCCACCGGGCTACTCGACTGTTGGCTTCAGGCTAACAGAAGATGTCACGTGTCTTATTGTGATGCCTTGCGATTAACCTAACAGTTGCGCTGGAGTAACCTGTAAACATAATCTTTGGTTAGGTTTACTAGACAGTTGTTCCATTTTTTGGCAATTCGGTGATACTGCCACCTACCCTCTCTTTAAGAAAGTCTATCCCGGTATTCAGAAAGCTGAGATGAGAGATTCAGGGATTATCTATTCGCCCGAAGATCACGAATTATCGTTAGGCGATTAAGAAAGCTGGACCTTCAAGAAACAGTAGTAGCCTTCAGCACTGATAGGCAAAGAAGATTTGCCCTAAAAGGGTTAATGAAAGTGGTCGTTGCGACTTGGGCTTTTTCTCTCCATTTTTGAGAGCAGTACCACCTAAGAGAGTCTTTGGTAAGAATTTCTTTGCATTTACTCAATTTTACGGCAATTCTGAGGTGTTGTTTGAACTTCCCTTACTGCCCGCTGTTAAACCAGAGAATTTAGAAAAGACACCTATTGTGCCGTTCAGGTTTCCAGCTAAAAATGCATAGATAATTGCGATGAATTCCATAGTTGTCAGGCACATGGACCCCTTCCTGTCTGGATCCAAGTGCCGGTTATTCTAATCCATGTTGATATCTGGATTTAGGTTAATTTTTCATCCATTTCTGCTCTAGATCCTTGATAGCTGCAACCTTATCCGGATCAAGAGGTGGTACCTCATGAGTCTCTTCAATATTGATAACTTTCTCATTGAGAGTTTTCATTAGGTCTGCACCCTCCTTCATACCCATTGCTGGTCTAGTGAAATAGGTTGGGTTCCAGAATCCCCTGAAATGATCAATGGTATGGTCGGCGGTAAGGAAATTCCCACCAGGGCCTACCTCATGAATGGTGTCTAGCGCAAAGTTTTCTTCACTTAAATGTATCCCTTGCATGAAGTGTTTGACGTGGTCGATCACCTCATCACAGAACAGGATGTTGCTTGGATCAACCAGTCCCGCCTGGTCAAGCAGCCCCACATCATGAACCAGGTTAGCACCGGTCATGGCTGTCATAAATATGGACATACCGATTTCTGCAGCCCCTTGAGCATCGAGTTGCTTGGTGTCGGTACATCCGCCGGTTCCCCAAAATGGTAGTTTGAAGTGTTTAGCAATATCAGAAAGAGCCATGCACTGAAGGTATAACTCCGGCCCACCATAAACGCAGACTGTGGACATCATATCCATAACAGTTGCAACACCACCATAGAGAAATGGTGCTCCAGGATTGGTGAGCTGGTGGATAACAAGACCTGTGAGGGATTCCGCATGACCTTGAGCAAGAAGGCCTGCTGATGTTGCGGGAGCGGTAGCCCCTCCCATTGGGATCGGATAGTAGACGATGGGCACCCCGTATTTGGCACAGATCATCAGTTCTTCTATAGCATCAGCATCGTGAACCAGGGGAGAAATTGGCTCTCCCAATTTGATAATCCTTGGGTTAATGCGGAGTTCGTCGTGACCACCGGCGACAATTGCTGCCATATCAATAATGTCTTTCAAGCCTTGGGGGCCGTTCGGGCTAAATGAGATTGCCTTTCTCTGGTTGAAAAACATTTCCCGCACATTTACTCTGTCTACAATATTTGCGGGCAAATCTTCTGCGAATGCACCTACCTGAACTACATCCATATGTCTGGTATAGTCCATAAGTTTTGCCATCTTCTTGGCATCAGATCCTATATATGGTCTACGCTTGCGTGTATAGGGATCAATGATATCGATGTTGTCAACAAGAGGAGAATAATGGGTTTTACCGGTTTCCATTCGATACTTTCGGTTTCCTTCCCGGTCGCAAAGTACAAATCTCTCCGGAACAGTGCGCAGCGCTTTATCAACTAAGTGGCTAGGGATTTTAACGAGATCACCTTTCTCAATATAGGCACCATGGCTATGGAGGAGTTCTTTAGCATCCTCCGAATGAATCAAGGTTCCCGTACGTTCGAGAATTTCACATGCGGCCATGTGTATCTCATTAATCTGGGAATCGGAAATAACGCGCATTCTTGGGGTAAATTGAGTCATATTTGCAAACATGGTCCCTCCTCTTGAAAATGATCTGGTTGTAGTTGTTAAGTCGTAGTTGCTCAATAATGATTGCTAAAGATGTGTTTGCATTTCGCAACTTCCATGCCAACAAAGGTTAGAGCTCTGATTGTGGGAGGGTGTGTGTAAGCTGGTCTTTTGGTGGAACCTGTGTAGCTTTGGAGGAAGTGACAGCCTCTTAAAGAAATGTTGAACGTTTTAGGCTATCTATTATGTAGGGAGGAAAGAGTGTGTTGAAAATTATGTGACAAAACTTTCGAAAATAATTGCTCCAATTTGTCGAATAACCTGTCTCATAATTTGCATCATAGAGAATAATTATTGGGCTTGTGAGTACAGAAAGGGAGTCATGAGATTTGGGTTTTATCAATGTTCATCTTCTTCATTCTGTACCTCAGCAGTTGTCTGCTTATCCCTAAAGCTTTCGCAGTTTTGGATATGTTTCCGTCATATGCCTTGAGGTGATGCATTATTTTTTGACGCTCAGTATTTGCATCTTTTTTAGGGATGTTGATACGCAATGATTTGATTTTTCGGTAAAATGTCTGCCGGGATATTCCTAGCATAATCGCTGCATCTGAGATATTCCCATCGGCGTCGGATAGAGCCTCTACATAAATACGTTTTGCATCTTCTTCTGATTGGAGCTGATCCGTATTAAAAGTGGGAAGAGGGCGACAGGAGGAAGGTTGTTTTGTAAATCCGGTTTCGTTTTTTTCACCTTCATTAACAAACATTTCCATCAGCCCCAGACCGGATACCAGATGCCACCGCTCTATCAAGGCCTCTCTGCCTATCATGTTCATAGATCCTTCAATGGTGTTTTCCAGTTCCCTGATATTTCCAGGCCAACTGTGGTGCTGGAAGATAGAAAGCACTTCGCTTGAAACGCCGGAGACGTTCTTTCCAAGTAATCTACTGTATTTTTTTGTGAAAAAATCAACAAGTACAGGAAGATCATCCTTTCTTTCCCGCAAAGGAGGTAAGGAGATGTACACCACGCTTAATCTGAAAAGCAGATCAGATCTAACTTCACCAGACAGGAGTGTTTTTTCAAGAGTGGTGTTGATCGAGCCGATTATCTTAACATCCAGTTTTATTTCCTTGTGTGAACCAAGACGGCAAACACGTTTTTCCTGGATCACACGTAGTAGTTTCGGCTGCATTTCCTGGCTCATTGAGTTTATCTCGTCAAGGAAAATGGTACCTCCGTTGGCACGTTCAAAAAGGCCTGGTTTGTCAAGTGCACCGGTAAAGGCTCCCCTGCTGGTTCCAAAAAGAATACCTTCGAGAAGATTTTCAGGAATTGCAGAACAGTTTACAGCAATATACCTATTATCTTTTCTGCTACTGAGATTGTGGATTGATTGGGTGAAGAGCTCTTTCCCGGTACCGGTTTCACCATGTATGAGTACTGGGGAATTGGTCAAAGCTGCAAGCCTTGCCCTGTTAACGGCATTTAGCAACAGGGAGTTCTTGCCAATTATATCGTTGAAACAAAAATCGGTATCTCCATCAAATGAAAGCTGATTTACCTCCGTCTCATTGGTGGTTGGAGGGCTGGCCACTATCTGGAAGTATTTTATAAAACTGGCTGCACCGATAATATTCCCGTCCTTTGAAATAGGAATAACGTCGTGCATCGAATCGACTATATGGCCATTTTTGGTTTTATACATGACCGGACATTCAATGATAGGCCGTGAGGTTCGTAAACAGCGCATAATTAAGCTGTTTTCTACGTCAAGCTCGTAAACATCTAAAATATTACGTCCTAGGACCTCTTTCGGGTTCATCCCATCCATTTTTGCATGTTTGGGGTTGTAGTAAGTAATTTTACCTTCAAGATCGGTGAGCATTACACCT
Source organism: Desulforhopalus glucosivorans (assembly GCF_054397165.1). Classification (NCBI taxonomy): domain Bacteria; kingdom Pseudomonadati; phylum Thermodesulfobacteriota; class Desulfobulbia; order Desulfobulbales; family Desulfocapsaceae; genus Desulforhopalus; species Desulforhopalus glucosivorans. The sequence continues at coordinate 2,096,378 of NZ_AP044854.1, read as the reverse complement.
ATATCCAGAACAGAGAGGAATGGGTGGAGCTCGTTGTTGGTTATATCTATTACTGTTACCGTATCAGAATTTTGGATATACAATGCACAACCCTCTATTTATTGAACAATGAACTGTCTGTAGATAATTCATAATGAGTAAATCGTTTATGAAAACGTCCTTGGAGAAAAAGATGATACATCATGTTCGACAAAATATAACATTATTTTTCGAAAATAATGTCGCATGTTTTTCTTTTCGCCAACTGTTGGGTAATTCTTTGATTAAATCCAATCTATAGAGTCTTTCAAAAGCACTATCTGCCTTTAGACGTCCCTGTTGAAAAAAAGCAAAATACTAGTGAGTTAACTTATAAGATTCAGATAATCCTAGTCTGGATTTTTGGTTTCTTGCGAAAAAGTCTATACAATCACCTTCTCCAAAGATCGAGTACCAGGTGTGGCATATTATTTGCTCAATAGAGTTCGGTAGCAAAGTGAAACCACTTATACCAAGGCTAAGGCGTATAGGTAACTTAGAACGATCTTAAGGAGAAAGACAATGCGAGGTAAGGAACTCATTTTCAATGTACTGGGCGGTAAACCTGTGAACCGGACACCATGGGTCCCATATACAGGTGCTCAAATTGCCAATCTCAAAGGCTACAAGGCTGAGGAGATCTTTCAGAGTGCTGATAAACTTTATGAATGTCTTGTCGAGGCGGAAAAACAGTATTCGCCAGATGGCATGCCCGCTGTTTTCGATCTTCAGGTCGAAGCAGAAATCCTGGGTTGTGATTTAACCTGGTACAAGGATTCTCCACCAACCGTATGCTCTCATCCCCTTGCAAGTGAATTCACTATTCCCAATCAGGTGCTGAAAAAGACAGATGGACGTATCCCTTTAATTGTTGATGCGATGGAGCGATTCAAGGCGAAGTGTCCGGAAATTGCTATGTACGGCCTTGTTTGCGGTCCTTTTACCCTTGCCTCGCATTTGCGGGGGACTAACATTTTCATGGATATGTATGACGATGAAGAGCAGGTTAAAACACTCATAAACTATTGTGAAGAGCAGGTAAGAGAATTAGCTGAGATGTACATAGAGGCGGGTTGCGATGTTATTGCCATTGTTGATCCTTTAGTTTCGCAAATTTCTCCTGAAATGTTCGATACATTCTTAAGTGAGCCGTGCACAACCTTCTTTGAAAAAATGCGTGAGAAAGGGATGCCTTCTTCTTTCTTTGTCTGTGGGGATGCAACCAAGAATATAGAGGCGATGTGCCTGACCAAACCTGACAGTATCGCCATTGATGAGAATGTTGACATACTAGAGGCAAAAAAAATTACCGACAAATATGGCATCATCATGTCCGGAAACCTACAGCTTACCGTTACAATGCTTCTAGGAACCCAGCAGGACAACCAGCAATTTGCTCTGGATCTGATGGATGCAATCGGTACTGATCGCTTTATCCTTGCTCCTGGTTGCGATGTGCCATTTAACGCTCCAGCAGACAATCTGGTTGCTATTGGACAGGCGGTACATAATCCAGAAGCAGTGAAAAAGGCGCTGGAAAACTATGTTGCTAAAGATAATCTCCCTGAGATCGAGTTACCCGATTACGCCAATCTCGACCATGTCTTGGTAGAGGTGGTTACCATTGACTCAAAAACCTGTGCAGCCTGTGGATATATGGTTATGGCAGCCAATGAGGCAGCAGCTCCATTCGGCGACGATGTCAAGGTTGTTGAGCGGTCAATCATGTATCCGGAGACCCTCGCATTTGCAGAGAAAATTGGCTTGAAAAACATGCCCTCAATTTTGATCAATGGTGAAATTCGACATATTTCTCTCATTCCGACAGTTGAAACATTGAAGGAAGAGATCACCGCAGCGAAGAAGTAGATGATGAAAAAGAAACTCATCATATTATCTGGCTTTCTTGGAAGCGGGAAAACGAGCTTTCTGAGTCAGTTGTTACATAAATTCAAAGATCGCAAACTGGCAGTGCTGTTGAACGATTTTGGGGAAGCCCCGGTCGATAGCAGCCTGCTCGATCTTACCGATCTTGAAAATTGTGATGCCAAGGACCGGTTGGTTGAACTATCCGGTGGATCGGTCTTCTGTTCATGCCTAAAAGATTCCTTTGTCCAGGCCTTGGTCAATCTAGCTGAAAGCGATGCTGAGATACTCATTATTGAAGCATCCGGCATGTCTGATCCTGCCGGCATGAAGTCTCTTTTATGGATGGCTAAATTAAACGAGGTGTATGAAGAGCCTTCAGTTCTTTGCCTTTTTGATCCCATAAAAAGCTGGAAGCTTTCCCATGTTCTGGAGGTTATTCCCAGGCAGGTAAAAGCGGCAAATGTTGTGGTTATCACAAAAACTGATATTGCAAGCGACAAAGAGATACGAAGGGCGGTTGATTATATCGAGAAAATGAACGATCAAATTTCCATTTATAAACATCACTTGGGCGATAGTGGTGGGATGATGTGTCTGAGCGATGAAGGGAATCTTGTATCCAGTACCAGGGTGGAAACCCAGGGCAACCTGTTCGGTTTTAATACAAAGGAGAACAGGCCAGATAGCTTCATCGTCAGTTCGGCTCCTCAAGGTGTTGAGCCTTTGCTCCACTTCCTGAATGAAAACGAGGATGTGCTCAGGGTCAAAGGGTATCTCTATGATGGTGAACGTCATCTTTATGTCTCGGATACCGGCAGGGGATTCAAACTTGAACCGTGTGAGGATAAAGATGTACCGCTTACAATTATCTGCATGAAAGGGACTGGTGTGTCCATTCAAAATGCTTTGTTACAACAGAATTTAATAACACAATAAAAAGAAGGAGTTGCCATGAGCGTGTTGACTGAAATAAGTGAGATGATGCAGAAGGGGAAATCAAAAGAGACTGTTGAATTAGTCAACAAAGCTATTGCTGAGGGGCTAACTGCACAGGAGATTATTGATGATGGTCTGATGCCCGGTATGTCGATCATTGGTGAGCGGTTTAAGAACAATGATATCTTTGTCCCAGAGGTTCTTATTGCAGCCCGTGCAATGGGTGCAGGTACCGATGTGTTAAAGCCTCTTCTGGCAGCAGATGCTACAGAAACTAAGGGTACTGTCGTTCTTGGCACCATAAAAGATGATTTACATGATATCGGTAAAAATCTTGTCGGTATGATGATGGAAAGTAAGGGGCTGACAGTTGTGGATCTTGGTAATAATGTTGATCCTGCCACCTATGTAAAGGCCGCTAAAGAACATAATGCCGATCTGATCGGTTGTTCCGCAATGCTCACAACAACTATGTTGCATATGAAAGACGTTGTGAATTTACTTAACGATTCGGAAATGGCCGGGAAGACAAAGGTTATGGTTGGTGGAGCTCCTCTTACTCAGGTGTTTTGTGAATCCATCGGGGCGGATTTTTATGTTCAGGATGCAAGTAATGCTGCAGATAAGGCCGTAGAATACTGCAACAGTATTAGAGGTTGATATGAAACCAGACGAAATCATGATAGTACTGGCCTGTGAGGTTTTTCGTCTGGAGATAGAATGGTTGCTGGACAAGATGGACAGTCCACCTCCCGTACAGTTTCTTGAAATGGGGCTGCATCAACGTCCGGATAAACTTCGTGAAACTGTACAGGCGGCTGTCGATGAATTTGAAGAACAAAACGGCGACGGTGGAACCATCCTGCTCGCGTATGGACTCTGTGGGCAGGGGTTGTCTGGAGTTACGACTCAGTTCTCAACACTCATTCTTCCCAAGGTTCATGACTGTATTCCATTGTTGCTCGGGATAGACCAGGATGATAGCGGTGAATATTCTCAAAACGGGGCGACATATTGGCAATCCCCAGGCTGGGTTAACTATGCTGACTCTGAGCTGATTCGAAATAAAGAACGGTTTCATGCTGAATACGTTGAGAAGTACGGTGCAGACAACGCAGACTACCTGATGGAACAGCAATTGAGCTGGTTGAGAAATTACAATGCTGTCACTCTTATTCGTTGGCCACAGCTCGCCCAGATAGAAAAGGGATATGCCAGGGAGGGTGGCTTCTTTGAGGCCCAGGCACGATGCTTTGCAAAAGAGGCGGACCTGCCATATCAGGAATGTTCCGGATCAGATAATTATCTCTCTGCTCTTTTAGAGGGTGGTAAGGATAAATCACGATTTCTGCATATCAAGCCGGGTAAGATTGTGACATTAACTCCAGCAGGGACACTGGAAAGTGTTGAGGTGAAATGAGTAATGCGAGTTGAAATTGTTGTAACCACTGAAAAGGGTCTGCATCGGCTGGAAACGGAAGAAGGGTTACCGGTTAGTAATGTATTACGGGAATTTAAATTGCTGCAGCTACCCTGTGGGGGGACAGGGAGTTGTGGGAAATGTTTGATTTACGCCAACACTACTCCTGCTGTGGAAGAACTCAAACGTCTCAGTGGACCATCACTTGCTAACGGTTTACGGTTGGCCTGTTATACTCTGGCTTATAATGGCCTTACTTTATCTATACCGCACCAGAGCAAAATTAAGGTACTTACCACAATCTCAACCACCAGTTATGACTTTGTACCACTGATAGAACATAAAGAGTTATTGGTAGAAAAAAGAACTCTGGAAGATCAAAGCACAGACATCCAAAATATTCTTGCCACCTCCGGAGCTGAGTCACATAATCTCTCTCTAACCCAGCAAGCTGGATTACCTGCTTTCTTACGTGGAGATACACAAAAATACGCCCTGTTGCAAGACAAGGTACTACACGGTTTCAGTACAAGCGAGCATCATACCCTCCTGGCTGTTGATATTGGTACAACCACCGTTGCAGCAATGGTGATGGATCTTAAAACCCAGGAAGTTATTGAAGTATATGGTGAACAGAATAAACAGGCATCTTTCGGGGCTGATGTTATTTCCCGTATTCACCATACAATGAGTGAGGGAGAAGATGGTATTCGTGGACTACAGATGGCGATTGTAGAGCAGGTCAACAGGATGAAGGATACGCTTTGTAGAAAGCTACAAGCTAAAGGTGTGGATATTGATGATCCGACCATGATCGCGATTACCGGCAATAGCTGTATGATCCATTTCCTCTGTGCTCTTCCTGCAGAATATATCAGCAAAGCTCCGTTTGTTTCCGTTACTCTTGACTCTATGCAGCTCCATGCCAGTGAGTTGCATATTGAGTCGAACGCCCCGGTTGTTATTATGCCGGGTATTTCTGCCTACGTCGGAGCAGATATTGTTGCATCTCTGTTGGCTGCAGATGCACACAAAAGAAAAGAACCATTCCTGCTTGTAGACTTTGGTACAAATGCGGAAATAGTCCTCAGTGATGGCGAAAAATTGTATGCCTGCTCTACTGCTGCGGGGCCATGTTTTGAAGGGGCAACACTGTCGTGCGGGACTATTGCAAAGCCTGGTGCTGTTGATACAATTTTTCGTACGGAAAAGGGTTTCGATTATACAACTATTGATGGTGCACAACCTGTAGGAATTTGTGGGTCTGCTGTTATCGATTGCCTGGCCCTGTTGCTTCGTTCAGGGGATTTAGATGAAACCGGCAGGCTGGAAGGCGAAGGGGAACTTTCTGAATTTGTAAGGCGGGATGGTCCCCAACCTGTCTTTCTCGTAGCAGAAGATATCTTTTTAAGCCAGGAAGATGTTCGCAAGATTCAACTTGCCAAAGCAGCAGTACGTGCGGGAATAGAAACACTGTTAAAAGAAGCCGGTATACAAGCAGAGCAAGTTGAAAATCTCTTTTTAGCTGGTGGCTTTGGGGCGGCTCTCAACCCTGAAAACGCAGTTCGAATAGGCCTTGTGCCTGAGGAGATGGAAGGTGCGGTACGTGTCCTTGGTAATGGTGCAGGTTGTGGCGTGATGAGGTATGCCACCGAAAAAGATGCAGACCGGATAGTTCAGGACTTGAAAGGTCGTACCGAATACCTGGAACTCTCTATGCACGCCGGTTTCACCGATGAATATGTGACACAGATGACCTTCCCTGGTCTGGAGTTGAAGGTTGAAGAACTCTTTTAATTTGATTCCGAGTAAGAGAGTAGGTGTTAAAATTAGTTTTTTATTTAATGGAGGAGTGCAATGAAGCTTGGATTTCACACATATGGTTTTTATCTCCATGGTATTGGACAACTTTGGGGCGGTTTGACCTTACCCTGGGAGCAGCAGATGAATATCTGGGAACTTATGGATCACTGCGCATCTTTAGGCCTAGAAGGCTTGCACTTGGATGACGCAGCTTTTGAAAGCCTTGATCCAAGCTATCTTCATAAAGTACGGGACAGGGCCAAGGAGCTGAATTTTTATCTTGAGTATAACTTCTCAATGAATGCGGATTACGACCCAACGCTGAATCATACAATTCGAGAAGGGTTGGATATCGCGGATCATATAGGGGCGGATCTTGCCAAGATTAGTGTAGATGTTGTTAGGCCCAGGCCGTATGGACGTTCCAAATTTCATCCGGATGTTGTGGTACAACTCGAAAAATTTGTAAAGGATGTTCAGGAAGCCCTGAATTATGCAGAAAAAAAGAATATTCGCCTTGCTGTAGAAAATCATGCGGATGCGTTTTCAGAAGAAGTCCTTTGGGTATTAGATGAAATCAACCATCCTTTAGTTGGTGCCTGTGTTGACACGGCTAATGGCTATCATGTGACAGAAAACCCAGCGAGTGCTGTTAAAAATCTTGCTCCTCGCGCGTTTACAAATCATTTTCGAGATAATCGTATATCATATATGCCCTGGGGATTAAAAGCAGAGGGTGCTGCGGTGGGAGATGGTGATTTTGATATGGTTGGAGCTTATGAGCTTATTAAAGAATGCCCACATATGGATCGCATAAATATCGAGCTGGATATGGTAGGGGATATGAACAGTATGGAACGTTCCCTGGAAATTGAAAAAACGGCTTTGGCACGCAGTGTCGACTTTTGTCGAAATGTCTTAAAAGTAGGTGAGGTCCCCGCTTTGTAGGTGAAAAGATTTTTGTTTTTATTCAGGCACGGAAGAGGTCGGTTTTCTTTTTAATTTATATTTTTTTATCAGGGCATAGAGGTGACTCTTTCCGATCCCGGAAATTGAAACGGCTTCACTGATGTCCCAGTTTTTCCGGTCCAGGAGGGACTTGAGGTAGATAGACTCTATTTTACCGATGGTCTCTTCCCTAAATTCCTTGAGTGGTGGAAAAGAGTCATCTTTATAGAGATCGGCTAAAAGTGGTTCTGAATGGTGTGATTTTTCATTGCCGCTCTGCTGTTTTATATCGGTGTCAACCATTCTGTTTTGAGTGAAGTTTATCCGAATATTGTCAGGTAAAAACATAGGGTAAAGAATCGGGTGATCCGGTTCTGTCATCACCGCTTTCTCGATGGCATTGACAAGTTCCCTTACGTTACCAGGCCATGAGTATTCTTCGAGGATGTCAAGGGTCTCAGGAAGTAATGCCTTTGTCTTAATCCCCATTGTCTTGCAAAAGTGACGGATATAATGCTGGGTGAGTATCTGGATATCTTCTTTTCTGTCTCGTAATGGAGGCAAGGTAATCGAGACGGTTTTAAGGCGATAGAGTAAGTCTTTTCTGAACTTACCGTCCCTAACCATTTCATCAAGGTTCCTATTGGTGGCCGAGATGAGGTGGAAGTCACTGGAATCTTCATTGGAGCTGCCCACAGGTCGGAACCGTTTTTCCTGGAGTACCCTTAAAAATCTTTTCTGAATGGGGAGTGGCAGCTCTCCTATCTCATCTAAAAACAAGGTGCCTTGGTTCGCTTTTTTTATTAGGCCCTCAGAGGTCCTGTCAGCCCCTGTAAATGCACCTTTTACATGGCCAAACAATACGCTTTCTACTAAATTTTCAGGTAAAGCTGAACAGTCTACGACTATGTAATTGCCAGTGACTATATGATGGTTGTTATGAATTGCCTTGGCAAAAAGCTCCTTGCCTGTTCCTGTTTCCCCACTTATGAGAATATTGGCTTTGGAGGTGGCGCATTCGGCTATCTGGTCGATACAGGCTTTTATCCCACCTGTCTCTCCTATGATCCCAGCTACGTTAATAGCTACAGGAATATTATGTTTCTCCTTTAGCTTGCGATAGTCCGTGGCTCTCGTTATCTGCAGATTAAGTTTATCTTCCTCAAAAGGTTTTGTAATATAATCCCAGGCACCGTTCTGGATGGCGATGGCAGCACCCTTACTGCTTCCTACCGCTGTTATCACTATGACGTCAGGATTTGACGGACTCTGTCGGATTGAGAGCAAGGATTCTAAACCATCTCCATCCGGCAGGTTAATATCGAGAAAGACCAGATCAATATCTGATTGTTTGAGTATGGCCATCCCTTTGTCAAGGGTTCCCGCTGTATAAGCTGTGTGCCCAAGGCGCTCGACCATTTCGGACAAAAGCTCCTGAATAAACGGTTCATCGTCTATGATCAAAATATCTGCCATTTATTGCCCCTCACGTGCATCAAAAACATTCTGGATGGTTTTAGCCATTTTGCCAATGCGTACTGGTTTTCTGAGAACCGCATCAAAGATTTCAAACTTTTGATTCGGTTCATCCTCAAGAATTCCTGTTACTAGTATTGCTGGGATATCTGGTCGAATCTTTCGTATCTGTTGACACAACTGGTCTCCTGTCAACTCCGGCATGGTAAGGTCTGTCATGACAAGATCATACTCTTCACTGTGGGTTCTAAAGTGAGAAAGTGCCTCCACGGAACTATTAAATGCGGTTACCTTGTAGCTCAACGAGGTTAGCAGCTCTGTTGCCAGTTGAGTCATTGTTTTTTCATCATCAATATAGATAATATTTCCCTTACCTGTAACCAGGATGGAGTCAAGACTATCCACGGTTTCTCCCAGGCCAAGGGAGCTCTGATAAACTGGTAAGTAAATATCAAAAGTAGCCCCTTGTCCTTTGGAGCTATTGATTGTGATACTCCCGCCCATGTCTGTAACGATATCGTTTACCACTGAAAGCCCCAGACCGGTGCCTTCTCCCTCGGGCTTTGTGGTAAACAGAGGGTCCAGGATTTGGTCCCGGGTCTTTTCATCAATACCAGGGCCTGTATCGCTAACTCTGAGGCGTACAAAGCTCTCCCGAGAGTTGTCTTGTTCTATCGGTGTGGTTTGTGGTTGTATATCTTCCAGGCCAAGGTAGAGTGTCCCACCTGTTTCTCTCATAGCGTATGCTGCATTGGTACATAAATTCATAACAATTTGATGTATTTTGACAGCGTCGGTGAGGACTAGTGCCTTCGAGTAACAAGCTACTTCCACTTTTATGGTACTGGGCAAGGTGGCTTTGATAAGTTTGCCAACCTCTTTGACTATTGTTGCAGGGTTTATGGGTGCTATCGTTTCATTCTCTTGCCGGGTAAATGCGAGAATCTGGGCTACCAGATCCTTTGCGCGAATCCCGCAGGTTAATACGATATCTACCCATCGCTTCATCTTTCCGGCCTGCTCAATTTGGTCTAAATCATTTTTGAGTAATTCGGAAAATCCGAGTATCCCGCTGAGGATATTGTTGAAATCATGTGCTATACCACTGGCCAGAATTCCCATGGCTTCCATCTTCTGGGACTGAAAAAGCTGTTGTTCAAGGGCCTTCTGTTTTGCCTCAGCCTCTCTGCGAAAACTAATATCACGGGAAACACCTATAAAACCAATTGGCTTTCTTCTATCATCATAGATCGGTTTGATATTGGACTCAACCCAGACACTCGATCTATCTTTTCGGAATTGTTCCATTTCTATTATTGCTGGTTTTCCCGATGTAACCGCCTGGTCCAACAAATCGGTGAACATCTTGAGGTATTCCGGGAGTATTTTTTCTTCGAGGGGTTGCTCCACCCCCTCCTCCGGTGTGAGCCCTCTCAATTGCATGATTGAGGGACTGACATAGGTTGTTCGCTTTTCCATATCGAGGGTCCAGATAACGTCTTCAGTATTATCAGCAAGTAGACGGTACCTATCTTGTTGCAGTTTTCGTTCCATGGCCTCAAGCTTGAGCAGTTTTTCTCTATTTTTGACCTCTTTTGCCATCTCATTGAAGTTCTCAAGAATGGACATGATTTCAGGGTAATCGTCTTCTGTTGTATCAGCCTCATACTGGTTGTTTTTTAGTTTTTGTATGCGGCTGATAAGTGAGCTAATCGGCTTGGCTAAAAGTCGTTGAACGACAACCTGGGTGGAAAGCGACAGGCCGAGGATCAAGAAAAATACGGTTATCAGGGTGGCTGTTAATAATTTGAAGTTTTCGGCTTTATAGTATCTTGGTGTGAACCCTACAGTCAAAGATCCAACGAGTTCTTTTTCATGTCCAATATTGGCAGTACTAACTACTTCGTCAGATGTGAGCTGTCTTTCAAAATGATAGACAGTTCGACCTTTGTGATCTTTCAACCAAACCATTGTTATTTCATCATAATCCAGAAAGGAGTCAGATATCTTTGCCACAAGAGGGTAGTTCATATTCCATAATGGAAGAACCACATCTTCCTGGATCCGGTTAAACAACCCCTCTGTTTTCTCAATGAACGCCTTTTCTGATTGTATAGACAAAACCCGGTAAATTGTGAAGCTGGTCGCGAGACTGATCGTTGATACAATGATGATCATCGCCAGCGTCAGTTGCATTGAGAGGGAAATTCTTCTGGTCCTGATTTTTTGGGGAGGAAATATCATAGAAAGATGAGTCCTTTTACAGTGTTTTATATCAATAAAAACAGCATTTTAAAAACGCGGTATGTATTGATATTTCATGTCTATTATCTGCTATCACATTTAATTTTACGGTACCTTCTTTAGTATATAATTGGTATTTTAAAAATACTCCCCTCTAATTAAGCAAGGCAATCGAGCCAACTCATAAAGGAGATCTTCGTGGTGTATTCTTGGTTGAGGCGTTTTGTAACGTGCACATTGTTTTGTTTGTTGTTCAACACCCTTTCGTCTCCACTGCCGGCATTGGCAGAGTGGCAGGGTCAACCTGTTCCTCTTTTATCGGGAGCATATGCACCCTATAGCGGAAAAGATCTGGAGGGGGGAGGGGTTGCGACCCAGATTGTCCGAGCGGTCTTTAAAGAGGTGAACATTCCTGTAACCATCTCGTTTTACCCGTGGAAAAGAGGTGAAATCTATGTTGAAGACGGTTTGGCCTTTGCAACCTTTGCTTATATAAAAAATGCAGCACGTAAAAAACGTTTTGCCTTTACAGATAGTCTGTTGCCGCATAATCCCTATTTTTTTTACTATAGACCTCACCATCCTCAGCCCATTACCAGTGATCGATTGACCGAGCTGGCCCATTACAGGATTGGCGCTGTCACCGGATATTGGTATGAGGAGTCGTTTAAGCAAGCTGGAATAACTCCAGATTATGTGGATAGTGACAGGCAAAACTTCATGAAGATAGTGGAGGGGAGGATAGACCTGCTGTATGTTGATGAACGGCTAGGCTGGTATCTTGTCAATAAGTTTTTCCCCGATCAGAAAAATGATTTTGCCGCTTTTCCTTCGTCTTTTGAAAGTGAACTGGAGACTTGTTTGATGGTATCTCGTAAATATCCCAACTACGAAGATTTGATCGCCAGGTTTAATGCGGGGCTCAAGGTCATTCGGTCCAATGGTGTGTATCAACAGCTCGTCAATCAGGGGAAAACGACAGATAATACCGACTAACTGCCACCCACCAGGTATTTTTCTTTTACTAGCGATGAACCTCGTCTAAATATTCCACTATTCCACTGATAGAAGACAACATTCCACTAGTGGTGGAAGAATTGTCTTGGTCGTTTTTAGAATTTTCCTCAGTTGTCGTTTGCAGTCCATGGACTACCATGGCTTTCTTTATGTAATCAGCTCTATTATTCTGCAATAGACAGGATCTAAGGGTATTCCATGCCCTTCTCTAGCATGAAAAAATGAAACGAAAATTCCACCCAAATGGCGCACATTTTCCGGTTAAGATGTGACACTATTTTCTTTTTTGTATAATTCCTTTGATTCTTCCTTAATCCGCATTGGCACTTCTTTGTGTTTGCCGTAACACCTTGTTTTGTCAAGTTAATATGCTTTGCTCCCTGTCTCTACGCCTTTTGTGAAATACAATTGTGGCATACAATTTGTAATAGTAGCCCTAAATGGCGCCTTACGATGGATGACGTCATTCAATGAATATCTGATTGTATTTAGCTGAACATTCCCGAAAAATCCCTTGGGGGAAAATCGTTTAGGAGACAACAGGATGGCGGATTTAACTAAAATTACCGAGGCATTACTTGATGGTGATGAGAGTGAGCTTCTTTCCCAGGTTGAGGCTGCACTGGGAGCTGACGTGAGTGGTAAAGAGATCTTAAATGAAGGCCTGATAAAAGGAATGGATATCGTCGGTGACAGGATGGAAAGCGGAGACATGTTCATCCCAGAGGTTCTTAACTGTGCGTGTATCATGGGTCAGGCCCTGGATATACTCAAACCACATCTACCCGAAGACGGGGCTCAGGCCGGTGGCAAGGTTGTTATTGGCACCGTTAAGGGTGATCTCCACGATATTGGTAAAAACCTTGTTGCAATGATGATGGAAAGTGGAGGCATGTCAGTGGTTAACCTTGGAGTGGATATACCGCCTGAACAGTTTGTTGCAGAAATCAAAGAAAGCGGTGCACAGGTTGTTGCCATTTCAGCGCTGCTCACAACCACAATGCCAGCGATGAAAGAAACTGTTGATGCCATAACGAAAAGTGGACTTCGTTCCCAGGTGAAAATCATGGTAGGTGGCGCACCGGTGACCCAGGAATTTGCAGATGAGATTGGAGCAGATGGGTTTGCTTATGATGCAGGTTCTGCGGCTCGTCTTGCCAAAGAGTTAACAGCGTAATCAAGTTCGTTGAGTAGAGTTATTTTCATATTGAGGAGCGTTTAATGTTTGAAGTAATCGGGGAAAGGATCAACACCTCCAGGAAGCTTGTGCAGGAGGCTGTAGCTATGAGAAATGGTGACTACATAATCGATGATGTAAAACGTCAGCAAGAGGCCGGTGCGACCTTTATCGATGTTAATGCTGGGGCAAGGATAGGGCATGAAACAGAAGATATGAAATGGCTGCTGGAGACTATTCAGCCAGTGATCGATCTTCCTTTGGCGCTCGATTCGCCTGACCCAAAGGTGCTGGAGATGGCCTTTGGTATGGTTAATAAGGAGCCTCTGGTCAATTCCATTAGTCTTGAGAAGGAGAGGTTCGACGCCATGATGCCTTTTCTAGATGGTAAAGCGTGTAAAATCATTGCTCTTTGCATGGATGATGCTGGAATGCCAGGCTCAGCACAGGATATCATCGAACGAGCGGAACGTCTTGTTAAAGAACTTGTGGCTATAGGTATTCCAGTCAGCTCCATCTATGTTGACCCTCTTGTACAGCCAATAAGTACCGACACCAATAAGGGAACCATGGTGCTGGATGCTGTACGTGGTATCAAAAACCTCTATCCCGAAATTCATATCACAGGTGGCCTTTCAAACATCTCCTACGGTTTACCCCAAAGAAAAATAATCAACAGGACCTTTGTAACCCTGATGATGGATGCTGGAATGGATTCGGCAATAATTGATCCCCTGGATGCAAAGATCATGGCGACCATCCAAACGGCGGACATGCTCCTTGGTAATGACCGGTTCTGTGGGAATTACCTCAAGAATGTGCGGTTAGGCGCAATAGAGAGCTAAGAAAATTCAGGTTTTCATCATTCAGGTCTGTACTGACTTGAGACAGGCTCTTTAGTGCCTTCTTCCAGTTTTTCTGTGCAAAATAGCAAGCAAACTGGAGGAGCAATTGAAATTAAAACCTTCAAGCTACTGACAAGGCACTTATCCCCTTGCTGGGGTCAAATTTGAGCGTAAAGCTATTTTATAGGAGTGGTTTTGATGAACAGTGATTTACAAAAAATCCACGATGCTTCCATGAATATTCTGGAAACAAGTGGAATGCGGTTTCAACATCCGAAAGTTATAGAACTTGCAAAGAAAAATGGTCTGCGGGTTTCAGCTGACATAATATTTTTCACAGCTAAACAGCTTATGGAGCTGGTGGGGAAAGCCCCAAAAACGTTCTCTGTTCATGCCATGAACCCTAAATACGATTTTGTCTTTGGCGGCGATCATATGGAGGTGGCAGCCGGATATGGTTCTCCATATATGATCGAACGTGATGGAACCAAGCGCAATGGAACCCTGGCAGATTATATCCAGTTCGCGAAACTGGTTCATCAAAGTGACAATTTCAATGTTAATGGCGGTATCTTAATCGAACCTTCAGACATAGATAGCAAGTACAACTCCCCTGTGATGTTGTATCAGACTCTGCGACATTCTGACAAGATGTTGATCGGAATGGAAGGCAACGAAGAGCAGATGTCAATCCTCATGGAGATGCTGAAAATCGTTTTTGGTGGTCATGATAAGCTTCTCGAAAAGCCGCGCATGATGACCATCGTGAACACTCTGAGCCCATTGCAGATGGATCGTAACGCGCTCGATACCCTTATTGCCTATGCCTCACACGGCCAACCCGTCTTTATCACTCCTGCAGCAATGGCCGGTTTTACGGCTCCTATAACTCTTGCCGGAATGTTGGCGCTAGGAAATGCTGAGACGCTGGCCGGTATTGCGGTTACCCAGATGGTGAGAGAGGGTGTTCCTGTTGTGTATGGAAACCAGTCGACTTCAGCGGATATGCGTACGGGCGCTTTTGTTGTTGGGGGGCCGGAACATGCACTTTCCATTATGTATGGAGCCAAAATGGCCAAATTTTATGGCTTGCCTTGTCGTAGTGGCGGGGCTTCCAGTGATGGTCAGCAGGTTTCTGCTCAAAGTGGTTATGAAAGCATGATGTTGTTATCGGCTTGTTCCCAGGCCAATGTGAACATGGTGCTCCTTGCCGCCGGGGCTCTTGACAGTGTGAAGTCTATGTCTGTCGATAAGTTTATGGTGGACCTTGAAGTAATCTCGCTGGTTAAAAGAATTAGAGAAGGTGTTGTCGTTAACGATGAAACCTTGGTTGTAGATCTTATTAACGATAAGGGGCCAGGAGGTGAATTTATGACTTCGCCTCATACCATGAAGCTTTGCCGCAAGGAGATCTGGAACCCTGAAATAGGAGTCAGGAGCATGAAAGGAACTGCCGATGTTCAGCAAGCAATTCATGACAATATCGACAGGAATAAAGAGAAAATGCTCGGATCTTATGAGCAACCTCAAAGCTTTATAGAGGTTGAGTCGGATCTATTGAGTTATCTCGAGTCCAAAGGGATTTCGAGGAGTGTATTACAGGTGTGAAATCTGTGTCGTCCGAACAGATTGAACGCTATTACCAATTTTGAATCAGAAAGGAAATGGACAAAAAATACTTATGTGGGGGACGGTCATGGGGATCGTTGGAAGCATAGAAAAGATGAGAGGAGAGTAGTATGAATGCCTTAGCACGAGCGAGGAAAGAAGCGCAGTTTCCAGTCTTAATACCGCCGGTTGTTGTTCTTTCAGCTATCATTATGTGGGGACTTGTCGATCTTGAAGGGTTCGGCACCTTTGCCCAGGAGGCCATTGTTTACATACGCACCACCTTTGCAAGTGGTTTTATGTGGACCGGAATTATAGCAACCGGATTTTTGGGATGGGTTTGTTTCACTAGAGCTGGAGATCATCGTATCGGTGGTAAAGATGCTAAACCTGAGTTCAGTTGCACAAGCTGGTTTGCAATGTCGCTCTGTGCCTGTATTGCGATTGGTATTCTCTTCTGGGGTGTTGCTGAACCCATGTACCACTGGATGGGACCTCCAAAGGGAGCAGGGCTTGAGGGCGGATCTGCCGCTGCCGCTGTCTTGGCGATGAGGAAAACTAACCTTCACTGGTGTCTTACTCCTTTTGCTCTGCATCTGACCTTTGGAGTTGGCGTTGCATATATGTTGATTTCGAGGAATCGACCTATTCAGTTGCGTTATATGTTTACTCCTGTGTTTGGCGAAGAGAAACTCAACGGACCTTTGGGATACGCATTTGAGTCTCTCTTTATCTTCTCTTATGTGGCTGCTATTTCCCCTTCACTTGTTTTTGGTGCGCAGCAGATCTCCGGTGGCCTCAATTTTATGGCCGGAATCCCGAACACCTTTACGACGAGCTTTCTTGTTGTTCTTGCGATTACCGCAACGTACACAATCTCAAGTTGTACCGGACTCAAGCGTGGAGTTAAGGTTCTCAGTAGTGTGAACTACTATGTTTATCTCGTCTTAATGGCGTTTATCCTGATAGTTGGTCCCACTAAATTTATTGCTGACATCTTTACCCAGGGCTTTGGAGAATATCTGCAAAATTTTCTATCAGATTCATTCTATACCGATGCCTTAAATGAGAGTGATGGTTGGGTAGGTGGCTGGACTGCATTCTACTGGTGCTGGTGGATCACCGCAGGTCCTGTAACTGGTGCCTTTGTAGCAAGGGTATCCGTTGGTAGAACTCTTCGCCAGATGATCATAATGTACGTAGGTATTGGTAGTGTTTTCAGTGCGATATGGATGGCAATTTTTGGTGGAACTGCAATATATTTTGATATGAACAACGCAGCAGGAATTTGGACTCTGATGAACGAAAAAGGTGTTGAGATTGCCACTTTTAGTTTTCTTAACAATCTTCCCCTTGCTGCTATCACTATTCCAGTCTTTCTTTTTGCTTGTTACGTCTCCTTTACGACCAATATGGACTCAGGAACCACTACTCTTGCGTATATGACCTGTGGCACCCATGCAGAAGATGGTGAGCCTCCAATTCTGATTAAAATTACTTGGGGGCTGTTGCTCGGTGGTGTTGGTCTAGTGTTGCTGGCTTTGAATACTATGAAGGCTACCCAGTCGCTAGCCGTTGCAACAGGGCTTATTGTTTCTGTGGTGCTGATACTCCTGGTGTTCACAATTGGCAGGGAGATGTTAAGAGAAGCGAGCGCTGAGAAGGAATAGGTAAAGCGCTTAACAGTTGATACTATGCCACTTCAACCTGATCAGTATAATGAAGAGTGGTCAGGTTGAGGTGAGTGGAGAAAGTGTAAATGCATGTTGTAGATAGTCATACTGAAGGTGAGCCGACCCGAGTAATTTTAAAAGGTGGACCGGATCTTGGTTTCGGATCTTTGGCTGAACGGGCTGAGCAATTGTCCACAGAGCATAAAGATTTATATCGTTCTTTAGTTCTGGAACCATATGGACAGGAGGCAATGGTTGGTGCTTTATTAGTCGAACCTGTTGATCCTCAGTGTGTAACTGGTGTCATCTTTTTCGATGCTGCCGCAGTGCTCGGTATGTGTGGCCACGGAACAATAGGATTGGCAGCGACACTGGCACATATTGGTAAAATTGGAATTGGTACCTATAAGATTGAAACACCTGTCGGTGTTGTAGAAGTCACTTTAAAGGATAAGAATACTGTCTCAGTCACCAATATTGAAAGCTACCGGTTATATAAGGATGTCACCATAGAGGTAGACGGAATAGGTGAGGTGAAAGGTGATGTGTCTTGGGGAGGGAATTGGTTCTTTTTGGTGAATGAAAGCCCTGTTCCTGTTGTTCCTTCCAACATTCGTAGTTTGACAGATACAGCTATAGCTATCAGGGAGGCGGCTATCTCCAGTAATGTTATGGGGGACCATGGTGGTGTCATCGACCATGTCATTCTGTATGGACCGGCCTTGACCGACACAGGACATAGCAGAAATTTTGTATTGTGTCCAGACAACACCTATGACCGTTCTCCATGTGGGACAGGTTGTTCTGCACGTTTAGCGAGTCTTGCCGTTGACGATCTACTTGCACCGGGGGAAGAAATCATCCAGGAAAGCACAATCGGCAGCAGTTATCGATTGAGTTACCAGGCTAGCGGGAATGGCAGTATCCTCCCTACTATCACCGGGCGTGCTTTTGTTACAAAAGAGGCTCAACTTATCTACAATGATGAGGATGAGTTTAAAACCGGTATTGTTTTGTAAACTGATTAAGTCGGGTTTCGATATAGAATTGATTTATGTGGAGTTGGTTCCTCCGCACATGCTCAACTCCGGGTGTAGTTTTCTCGGAGTTGAAGTTTTTTATGTAATGATCGAATACTCTAACCATAATTCCTCAAACATATCGAATTATCGTAACGTTAATCAACAATTTTCAGATAGAGGACAACACCTTGTGCTTTGTGCATTTTCGAGAAGAATAATCCCTGTTTCTATAACATGTAGCGGATGATTCAGAGGTATTGAGCTGCTACACAATTAACCTCTATTCTCTATCAAAAGTTTAGCGGCTCACTGGCGCGATATGTTTAATGTATATCGACCTTCCTGATGTCTGTAGATCCTAATACAAAACAAGCAGCCTGAATTTAGAGACTATCCATGACTCCACGTAACAAAATTCAAACGTTAAAAATGATATACTAAGGTTATTAACGCTCGCTTTTTTCTAAAAAAGAAAAAGGAGGCGGTAAGACTGAACTAATTTCTGCAGCCAACTTCTCAGATTTAAAGTAAAAGTTCTTTTCCGATGAGTATTTGCAAACTGAGTTTGTAGGTACTCAAACCCAACGCTGAACCCAAAATGGTATTGGGCTCAACTCTCATGTTCTCGATTAATAGAACGTGGTTTGCATGGAGCTGAGCTTGCCGCACAACATGTGTACGACAAATACATCAAAGATCTTTCAATAAGTATCATCAAGAGCTCAGGTCGGGTAATTCTCTATTTCCTGCACTTTCTTAAAGGCGAGGGAACCAACCTATATGTCCTGACTCATCAGGATATGGGCAAATTTGTAGATTGCGAACAAGAGCGAGGGCAAAAGACACAGTCCATTGTAAATTATCTGCGAATTCTCTATGCTTTTATCACCTACCTTGTAGAGCAAGATATTTTACCGACAGCAATTCTGGATCGTAAGATACGCTTAAAGCTTCCCGAACCACTCCCCCGTTTTATAACGATCGAGGATTTACAATGTATCCTTTGTGTAATTGGTTCAGATCGAGATCGAGCTCTGATGGCATTACGAATGCCGAAACCTCAACCAAGGCATCCAAAATAAAGTTACCTTAGTTTGATATTTACGTTTATTACCAAGAAACGAAATCATACCCTGTTCATGCTGATGCTGCGTTGTGGGCCTAGAGTTGACGAGGTGGCCAAACTGAGCCCTGATGACATTGACTATATGAATAATCAGATTTTTGTGCGGAGCGGGAAAGGAGGCGAAGATATAGTAGCCTATATCAGCAATGATACTGCAGGTGCTTGCTGGTCAGGCAGCCAACGCAGGAACGAAAAATCTTTTTGGTAGAAAAAGGTACACATAAAGGCAAGCCGATTTCCGTTAGTGGTATTCAAAAGCGTATAGAATACTACTCAAAGAAAAGCGGAATATCTATTTCCTATCACAATTTGCGTCATAGTATGGCAACCCAGTTGCTCAATGCAGGTGCTGATGTAGTTACGCTCCCAGAGTTGTTAGGACACTCGAAAATAGAACAGACGATGCGGTACAGCAAATTATCGAACATGAAGGCTCAACATGATACTACAATGGAGAAAGTGATGAAGAATGACGTTTTTAAATAATGCCAAATCCGCCTCGTCAGGAGTCAGATACTCCGACGAGCATTTTCGAGAGCCCATTCTCGCACTGACTCCCGGCGGGATTACTCTTTGAGATATCTTGACATTTAATCTTGAAATATGAGAAAATGAGATATGTAACAACCTAATAATAAACGAAAAAAAACAGGATTTGTTACGTATGTAGACTGTATATCATTGCTTGATTGCATAAAAGACAATAATAGAAAATCATAAGAAACAGTCTTTACATTTTCATACACTTAAGACCGCTATCACTGCTTTCGTATTGATCATTAAAGGTTGCCTGGTAACTTTCCCAATGCAGAGCTGTTTTCACCGCTATAAGACAATAGCTTCAGTCTTATTCTCATTCAAAGTGAAAAAGGCATTCTGATAGTGTTTCTCGATTCTTTTTAGATTGTAAGAACTGAATATACCTCTTAGCACTCAGGCTAATGATTTGTTCAGGAGGAAAACGGACTTTATTTACAAGGGAAGTGCATTTGTCAAAGATGCCAACGCGACTGGCTATATGGGCATCTGTACCAAACGTGAGCAATCCGCCATAGCTTGCTACTGCTTCAACGAGAGCTATACAATTCTTTTCACTGCCACTGCGTGATGTAGTAAACGAAGAATTATTTACTTCAATTAACACATCATACTCTGCGGCTGCTTTGGCAATTTCCTTTGGTTCAATAGGAAAAAGGGGATTACCACCATGGGCAAATACATCAATGTTTCCTGATGCCATAGCTTTAATTACAGTGTCCGTGTGGATTCTTTTGTTTTTTGCCTCAAAAACAGCGAGATGCAGACTACCTAAGACAATATCCATGCGCTCAAGAACTTCGGGACCTATATCGAGTTCCCCCTGTTCATTTATAATATTGGCCTCTACTCCGCGCAAGATGCCAATACCATCAATAACTCGAGGGATAATACGCATGTTCATAAAATACCAGCGGTGAGGAGCACTTGGCATTGCTGGACCGTGATCAGTAATTGCCAACAGTTTGATATTATTTCTGGCAGCTTCTTCTATGTTTTCCTTAAGGGTACTATAGGCATGACCGCTAGATATCGTGTGTGTATGGCTATCTACTTCAATTTGCATTTCTCGCTCTTCTGGTATTGTATTTTGTAATTCTTGACGTGGAGCTGTAACTATTTGATTTGCATGTTATTTGTTATGTTCTGGAACGTCTTCAGGAGAATGTTACCTGATTGCGTATTGAGCACGTTCTATTAAGGCCAGCTAGAACATCAATATCAAACTCGCCAATCGATTTTGGCTTCATTTCGTGGAGGAATATAACTATATTTATACTTAGGGTAGCCAAGTATCAGAGCAGCATAGACTTCATGATCTTCAGGTAAATTGAGATATTCTAAGATTGGCTGATGAACTTTTGCTGCAGCCATAAAAAAACCAGCCCAACAGCTTCCAAGTCCAAATGCGGGAGCAGCGATTTCCACAGTTGCCATGGCTATAGAACAATCTTCCGTTGGTCTAGGACTCAATTTTGAAGCATGGGCTATTAAGAGACAAGGTGCGTCACGGTGTATCATGTCTTTACCGCCATTGAATGCCTCAACGATCTTTTCAAGCTGGTTATTCTTCTGTAACCATTCGACTACCATGCCAGAAAGAGCGTGGATCTTTTCTGGACTGTTTATGACAATCCAGGATACTGGCTGACCATTGCGGGCAGAGGGTGCCCATCTGGAAATATCGAGTAGAGAATTTAGAACAGGTTGTTCTACAGGTTGTTTTTTATACGATCGTATTGATCGTCTACCTTTAATAAATTGACTCACCTGGTCTTGAGATAATTTGAGATCATTTTGAACCTGTTCGCAATCATTTGTAGAAACGGTGTTGAGAGTGATCGCATTTCCCGGACAAATTGCAATACAGTGTCCGCAATTAATACATGCTTCCTGCGCTCCTTTGGCGAGGACTGGGATCTTATCTTCTCCCTCTAAAAACAGGAGATAGGGGCATTCGGCAATACATAAGCCGTCTTGTTTACACTTTGTTTTATCTATTACAATTGAATTCATATCTGTTTGTCCTGTTGTTTTGCTATCTTAAAATATTGGTGTGGAAGGGTAATAGCAAAAAGGCATGTATCGTTATCCCGATACATGCCTTTTACATCTAAAACATTCTTATTTTCAGATTGCAGCTTACCTCATTAAATCGACAATGAAGAGACAAATTGGCGGGTATAAGGTGACAAGTATCAAAGTGAGTATTTGCACCCCTAAAAACGCCCAGGATTCTCGCATAATATTACCAATTCTTTCTTTGCATATTGGAGCAGCAATCCAGAGTTGCGGTCCCATTGGCGGAGTTACTTCCCCTATTATCGAGCAAAAAATTGCAAGGACACCGTAATGTACAGGATCTATTCCAAGAGCATATACACTTGGCATAAATACCGGCAGTACAATAATTACCATTGGAAAGCTAGAGAAGAAAAAACCCATTACCAGTAGAAGTGCCTGAGCCGCAAGCAGGAACGTTACCGGACCAAAGTTCATTGAAACAACCCATTCTGATATGAGTTGTGGAAGCTCTATGTAACCAAGGACTTTACCAAAAAATTCACCACCAATGACAAGGAAGTAAATCATGCCTGAAAGACGGATTGTTTCGACAATAGAATCCCGGAACTCTTGTTTGCCAAACCCCTTATAAAATACGACAGATATGAAAAGCGAGTAGAAGACGGCAATAGAAGCTGCCTGGGTAGGGGAGAAAAGGCCTGAGTAGATTCCACCAAGGACAATAAGTGGCATCACTAGAACGGGCAATGCTTTGATAAAGGCTTCTTTTTTCTGGGCGGATGTAGAGGTTACTGAAAATTTGTATTTTCGTTTACGAGATATATAGAGAGCAAGCAGACACATGAGAAAGGTGGCAAGCAGACCAGGGCCGATACCTCCCATAAATAAATCAGCAATGGATACTCTATTTGCTGAGCCAAATATAATCAGAAAAACACTCGGGGGAATGACTGCTCCAAGACCTGCTGAAGTAACAGCAAGAGCTGAAGCAAATGGACGACCGTAGCCAGAATCCACCATGAGAGGAACAAATATAGTGCCTATAACCGCAAGGCAGGCAGTTGCAGAACCTGAAATGGACCCTAAGAATGCTGCAAAAATGATGATACCTACAGCAAGTCCACCATGGAATCCACCAACAAGGTAGTTCATGAGATCCCTTAGATATCGCATTCCTTCACATCGGAGAATGATATGTCCTGCAAGGATAAAAAATGGCATGGCCAGCAGTGGATAGCCATTAATTGATAGAAAGAATAACTGAGCGACATTACCCAACGGGAAATCCATGACATATAGCATCATAGCTATGGATCCCATGCTAAATGCCACAGTAAGAGGAGTCCCTATTAGAAATAGAACTGCAATAGAAGCTATTGATAAATACGTTACATAGGTCATAAGATTGTCCGTCTAGAAATTAAGAGCCTAGCAAAAAACTGTGAGAATAAATTGTAAAGATATCAGCCTGTACTGTGTCAAAAGAGTACAGGTCTTTTTACATGTATTCTTCCATTTCAATCTTTGGGGTCATTTTAAGGCGTAATTTTTTTAAAAGGTCATAAAAGGCAAAACATGAAAAAATAAACATGGATATTGGGACACAGATTTCTACCCACCAGCTTGGTATAGGGATAGAGCGTGGATAGGTAGTACCAAACTGATAGAGTTTGCTTACGGAAATACATCCACTCACAGTTATAATGATACCAAATGCAAGCGTGATCAGGGCATTGAGTACAAGTATTATTTTTTGAGTAAGACCTCTCAGATGGATAGTTATTGCATCGATGGATACATGCTCATTATCTAAAAGAATTGGCCCGGTAACCATGAGTGTGGACCAGATCGTACACCAAATTGGTATGTCGTACATCAGATCAATTGTGGATGAAAAAAACACTCTAGTGACTATTTCTATGAAGTTCACTGAAACGCCGACAAAGAATACGCATGCCCAAAATGTTATCCAAACATTGATTACTTTTCTAAGACGAGGATGGACTGAGTAAAATGAAGTCTGTGTGAATCCTTTGTCAGGCTCTTGGCTTTCTTTTTCTGCCACTGTTTTATCCTTAACCACAGGTCATTCTCCATCAATTAATTGTTAAATCAGTTATCTCACTTCAGTAACCTAAACCAGGTAATTGTTTACCCAGCTGTTGTGACAATTACGTCAACTTCAAGTAAAGGCTTGTAAGTCAGGACTCCGTTTAAATGAAGTCCTGACTTAATACCTCATCCTATCAGTGTTGAGGACTTATTTGAACTCTAACCTACATAGATCTCGTTGACTCGACTGCATCAATGAGTTCTTTTGGTGAATCTTTGGTAAAGTCAGCACCAACTTCCAACAACATATTTTTCCATTTGGTATTTTCATCAGGATTCATATCTTCTCGGATAGTTCCTTTAGGCATTGTTCCCCAGTTAGCGATCATATCTTTCTCTTGACGATCTAACTCTTGGTAAACCGAGGGAGTTTCAAATGCGTAGGTGAAGACTTCTTTTGAAACATCGTCAAGACCATCCCACCAGTCAGCATTAACCACGATTGCCATTGGTGAAATTGCCCAGGTGATTGGGACTAGATGCTTAGAGTAGCGAGGTAAATCGTAGTATGGGGATGCTTGGATCTCACTAATTAAACCATCAATCATGTGTGTTTGCATGGCTGAAACTACCTCAGTGTAAGGTAGAGCAATAGGGGTAGCACCAAACTTCTTAAGGGCTTGGGCGTATCCCTGAGCACCATTATAGCGAATTTTGAGCCCTTTGACGTCCTCAACGCTATTGATAGGTTTGCTGGTAAAGAGCATGAAGCTACCAAGATTGGCGGTCCATTTAACAATTTTAACCTTTTGCTTGGTCTCAAGCTCTTTGACCATTTTTTGCCATGGTTCTGTTTTAACTGTACGTAGGAAGTGCTCAAAATCGTCAAACAGACCAGGGGTAGTAGTTATTTTCCAGTTTGGATTAAACTGCTCGAGGAAGGATGGCGCCGAATAGGTCATCTGAACTGCCCCGGTTGCCACAGCGTTGAGGCAATCATTGGGAGAAGAGTAGACGTTTGTCACCATTTTAAATTCATGTTTACCCTTAATGGAAGGCAATTCCATATAGAATTTCAGAACACCAAGAAAGGGATAATTGCCAACATATTCAGTACCCATTCCAAGCAGGCGGAAGGGTGATACATCGGCATATTTAACAACGCTCTTTGCCTGCACTGATGATGAGATGAAAATCGATGTGACTAAAGCCGCCGCTAAAGCTATTTTTTTGATTCCTTTCTGCAATAACATGTTGCCTCCTTCGAAGATGAAAAACGATAAATATAATTCATAAGAGTTATTCTGATGATATTCTACTACCTGGACATCTGATTAGCGAGTGACCCTCCTTATTGTTTTAGATGAAAACTGTCTCGTTAAAGCTAAAAAATTTCTCACCTAGACTTTTTCTCCTGTCATTAATCAGTGAATAGCCTTTCTTGTCATTTTTCCTCAATGTTAGATTTGTATCTGAGCCGCTTCGGCTTAGATATAGGTCCGGTTTGAAAACGGCAAATTCATCTTGAATGAGTAAAAAGCGTGTTCATTAAAACGATTTTTCCGGTACCTAAGGTTTCAGTTTGCTTAAGAACTACCGTATCGGTTTTCTTGTAAATTGTCGATGTTTTTTTTTAAATAATTGTGCCGAATAATCATTTACTATGATCTTTATTGAAGTAAAATGTAATAAATACAGTTATTTGTGATCCATGGTAAAAATAAAAAAATATTATTGATTAGAAAAAAATGAGACCTAAGGCCTCAGTTGGGCTGAGGTGTTTGTTTGAGAAAATTCTTTCAACACATGATACGAAACAAAAAAATATTGACACGAAAACTGCCCACTGGTACCTTAGGCCTTAGGCTCTGTTTGAGATTAATTGTTGGGGTGGGTTTTACATCGTAAGTTGAATAACACCATGTAGTAAGGTGAAAAGGGGAATTGAAAATGAGGCTAGGTAGGGATGCTCGCTGTGTAATCTTTGATATGGATGGTGTGCTTTTGAATACAGAGCCAATGTATGATAGGGCAACAAATAAGATTGCTTCACGCTTTGATAGACAGCTTACCTGGGAAGTTAAAGCACAAACCCTTGGTCGAGATTATTGGGAAGGTGCAAACATTATTGTGGATGGACTTGGTTTACCGATAAGTGCTAAACAGTTTTTTGATGAAAGAGCTGAAATCTTGAATGACTGGTATCCAGATACTGAACCAGTTAAGGGGGCTCCTGAGTTCACAAGATTCTTAGGAGAGAAAGGTATTCCAATGGGTGTAGCAACCAGCTCTCCCTTTAATCATTTCAATATGAAAACTAGCAAAAAACATACAGAATGGTTCAACACATTTAGAACCATAGTAACGGGTGATGATCCTCAGGTAAAAAAGTTGAAACCAGCACCAGATATATTTCTTGCAGCCGCTGAAAGAATGGAAGCTGCTCCAGAGGATTGCGTGGTTTTTGAGGATGCTCCTGCAGGTGTTGAGGCGGCATTAGCTGCAGGGATGCAGGTTATCGCTCTACCGGATAAAGAGATGGATCGAAATATGGTGAAAAGCGCCACGCTCATAATAAATAGTTATTCAGAAATACAACAGATGGATATATGGTAATGGGTCTTTTGTGCGGTGGAGTAAAGTAGTGTTGTAAGGTTTGACGGGCAAACGAGTACTGGGAGCAAGTATTGTTCACTTTCTCAAGTAAAGCTTCTTATGTAGGGGTGAGAGGGCTTTTCTAAGGGAAGAGAAAAATCAGGATAAACATGAGTTTTCAGTGTTCCCCAACATTGTGGCGAGTGTTGTTTTCATTCTTGTACTCGTTTGCCGGGCAAACCACTATAGTTAAGTAGGAAAGTCGTTCAAAGTAGCGTGATCTTCGTTTGCTCTCATATTTGATGTTATTGAGGTCTCCTTAGAGAAGGTACCCCCTAACCTTTTCGATCCGTGTCAGGTTGGGCCTGTTTCCTTCCTGACACATTTTTCCATCAAGCTTTCAATTCTGTTAACCAACTCAACACATCTAATGTAATGTTTTTTTTAGCAATTCACAAATTCTTAACAACATAACACAAGGGAGTTAGCATGCCTTATTTTAAAATTGAAACAAATCTACAGTTAGGTGATGCAGAAGTGAAAAATTTTGTCCAAAAATCATCAAGATTTATGGCTGAACTACTACAGAAACCTGAAAAATGGGTAATGGTTTCATACGGTCAATCTAACTCTATGTCCTTTAACGCGAGTAACTCCTCCTGTGCGTATCTCACAATTAAAAGCATCGGGTTGGATGTTGCTGCATGCACCGAGTTATCAAGTAAAATATGCACATATATTGAAGGGGAAACTGGGATTAACCCTGACAGGATGTATCTCGATTTTCAGGTGCTTGAAAGAGAGCAATTTGGCTGGAATGGCAAAACCTTTTAGCTTGTGCCTGCAACAGTTCGCGTTTCAGGTTGTAGATAGGTTCTGTTACAGGTTTTAGGAAGACATTGTGTGTCAATTAACCGAAAGTTTTCATCTCATTATCAAGAGGTGAGAGGATTGCGAAGATGCCGAGAACTAAAATTGTATGTACCATTGGTCCTGCAAGTGAATCACCTGAGATTTTAGAAGAAATGATTCTTGGGGGGATGAATGTCGCAAGATTGAATTTCTCTCATGGATCTCATGAAGAACACAAAGCAAAGATTACAAATATTCGTCGAATCTCAGACAGTTTGGGAAAGCATATTGCCATATTGCAAGATCTGTGTGGTCCGAAAATTCGTATCGGGACAATCCCTGAGCCAGGCATTCAACTTTTGCCAGATCAGTATATTACCCTGACAAGTGATCCCGTTGAGGGCTCCCTTAAAAGAGTGTCAGTCTCATACAAGGATTTACCGGCAGAGGTTAACAGTGGCGATACTCTGCTGCTTGCTGACGGTCTCATAGAGCTTGAGGTGGTGCGTGCCAGTAGCAACGAGGTGTATTGTAAAATAGTTATCGGAGGTTATCTGACCTCGAATAAGGGCATTAATCTTCCAAGCGGCTCACTCAATACGCCCTCTTTAACTCAAAAAGATCTCATTGATCTAGAATTTGGCTTAGCCAACGATGTAGATTTTATTGCCCTATCATTTGTCAGGTCTGCTCAAGACATATATGATTTAAAAGATCGTATTGCACAAAAGAATAAGACAACCCCAGTCATTGCAAAAATTGAAAAGCATGAGGCGATTTCGAACATTGATGAAATCATGGATGCTTGCGATGGTATTATGGTTGCCCGTGGAGACTTAGGTGTTGAGGTGCCTCTAGAAAAAATTCCTCTTATTCAAAAGAAGCTAATTAAAAAAGCAAATTCCTTAGGAAAACCAGTGATAATAGCAACCCAGATGTTGCGTTCAATGGTTGATTCGCCAAGACCAACTCGGGCCGAAGTTACCGACGTAGCCAATGGAGTTTTAGATGGTACCGATGCAGTAATGTTATCAGAGGAGTCAGCTAGTGGTAAGTATCCGGTAGATGCAGTGCATTACCTGAAGCGAATAGCTGAAACCACAGAACAAGATTTTCCTCATGACAGGTACCTGCAGTCTATACCACATGAAAACACCTCAGAGTGTGTTGCTCAAGCAACATGTGTCTTGGCCGAGAGGCTTCATGCTGACGCAATAATTACTCCTACTCGTTCGGGGAGGACTGCTATGCATATCGCTCGCTTTAGACCGAGATATCCAATAATCGCCTTGTCCCCTGAGACTAAAGTCATACGGTCCCTGGCTCTCTATTGGGGATGCTATGGAAGTCTTGTTGAGCATTCAACGGATAGTGACAAAATGTTTGATAGTGCCCCTATTTCAGCATTGAAAACCGGAAAGGTGACTAAAGGCGATAAACTTGTGGTGACGGGAGGCAGCCCTGGTTGGGTTGCAGGTACAACAAATACAGTTCAAGTGTTAGATTTGTAGTGGTATCAAATCATTATGCCAAAGCCCTGGTAAACGAGATGTGTACCTTCATGAATTCACGTAAAAAGAAACGAAAAGATCACCAAAGAGTATTTGAAGTGCACAAGAATAAAAGCAAACCAGAAGAAAACAGAGGAGTATAAATATGACTATTAAAGTTGGGATTAACGGATTTGGACGTATCGGTAGAAGTATTTTCAGAGCAGCAGTTATGGATAAGGAGTTTCAAAACATCGAAATTGTCGCAATCAACGATTTGACGGATACCAAAACGCTGGCACATCTACTGAAGTACGACTCTGTCATGGGTACTCTGAATTCTGAAGTGATTGCGGAAGATGATTGTATTATTGTTGATGGGCGAAGGGTTCAGGTTACCAGTCATCGAAGCCCTGCTGATATTCCTTGGGGTGCAACAGGAGTGGATTATGTTGCAGAATGTACTGGTTTGTTTAGGGATATGGAGTCTGCTAAACAACATATAGATGGCGGAGCATCCAAGGTCATTATTTCCGCACCGGCAAAAGCTGGGGTAAAGACCTTTGTGATGGGCGTTAATGAGGATGACTACGAAGCCACTGAACACCATGTCGTTTCTAATGCCAGCTGCACAACAAACTGTTTGGCACCTTTCGCGAAAGTTATTCTTGATAAATTCGGCATAAAAACTGGTTTGATGACCACTGTACATGCCTACACTGGAGATCAGTGTCTTCTCGATGCGCCACACTCTGATCCACGAAGGGCACGTAGTGCTGCCCTATCGATGATTCCAACGAAAACTGGTGCCGCGTCCGCCGTTGCTTTGGTTATTCCGGAACTGCAAGGTAAATTTGACGGTCTTGCTGTACGAGTGCCAACGCCAAATGTATCACTTGTTGATGCCGTAATGGAGGTTGAGAAAGAAACAACTGTAGAAGAAGTAAATAATGCTCTTAAAGAAGCAGCTGACAGGTATCTGGGGTATACAGACTTGCCGCTTGTCTCTATTGACTTTCAAGGGTCAAGTTACTCTTCAGTCATTGATGCCCAGTCAACTAAGGTGATTGGCAAAACGGTTAAGGTTATGAGCTGGTATGACAACGAGTGGGGCTACTCTAACCGTATGCTCGATCTTATGCTTTATATGGATAGCTGCAAAACTATTTAGCGTAGCTTCGTAACATTCTAGGGGTATGCTCCTGTTTTACTTCGCATTGAAGTAGGAGGACGTATCGGCAGAATTTCCGCACACCTAGAGCCTTCATAACGTTTTATGGAGGCTTCCTTTCCAGGACAGACTTTTCATCTACTTACATCATCTGGAGGCCAATTATGTCCAAAATTAGAAATATTCATGCACGTGAGGTACTCGATTCTCGAGGAAATCCGACCTTGGCAGTGGAGGTTACTCTTGAAAATGGAGTGACAGGAACCGCTATGGTTCCGTCAGGCGCCTCTACCGGACAAAAAGAAGCGCTGGAGTTACGGGACGGAGATAATAACAGATATGGTGGCAAGGGTGTTTTAAAGGCTGTAGAAAATGTGAATACTGTCATTTTTGAGACTTTACGGGGAATGGACGCAAGAGAGCAGGTGAAAATTGATAACACAATGCTCGTTCTAGATGGAAGCCCTAATAAAAGCGCACTCGGAGCCAACGCAATACTTGGGGTATCTCTTGCGACTGCACATGCAGCGTCAAATTTTCTTGAAATTCCTCTGTACCAATATATAGGGGGAATCAATGCTAAGAATATGCCTGTACCCATGATGAATATAATTAATGGCGGGGCACATTCTGATGCGCCAATTGATTTTCAGGAGTTTATGATTCGGCCTGTTGGAGCATCGTCCTTTAAAGAGGCTCTCAGGATAGGAGCCGAGGTGTTCCATTCCTTAAAAAATGTCCTGATTAAAGAGAATTTGAGTACTGCTGTGGGTGATGAGGGTGGATTTGCGCCTGAGCTCGAAGGAGTAGATGATGCACTAGATATAATTTGCGAAGCTATTACAGTTGCAGGGTATCAACCTGGACGAAAAGAGGAGGGGGGGGAGGTTTCAATTGCCCTTGATATTGCAGCAAGTGAATTTTATAGAGATGGAAAATATCATTTTATAAAAGAGGGCAAAGGGGTTGTGAAAACATCTGAACAGATGGTTGAGTATCTAGCATTTCTAGCGGAACGTTACCCGATTGACTCCATTGAAGATGGCATGGATGAAAATGATTGGGCCGGTTGGAAACTTTTGACAGAAAGGCTTGGGGATCGTGTACAGATTGTTGGTGATGATTTACTGGTCACGAATGTTGAGTATCTAGAGCGAGCTATTCAAGAAAAAGCTGGAAATTCTATTTTAATTAAAGTCAATCAGATTGGGACACTTACAGAGACATTGGACGCTATCGAAATGGCTCATAAGGCTGGTTGGTCTGCGGTTGTAAGTCATAGATCCGGTGAGACAGAAGATACAACAATTGCGGATATCGCTGTTGCATTAAATACCGGTCAAATAAAAACAGGTTCCTTGAGTCGGACTGACCGTGTATGCAAATATAATAGATTGTTATGGATCGAAGAAAAACTAGGAAAAAATTCTTTGTATGGGGCGTAGCATCGTAAATAAAAAGGTGTCTTTACATATCGAAGACACCTACAGCTTTTTTCCTTAATTGTTACAAAGTAACTCTTTAAAAAGACTACAAAGATTAATTTTTTGTTGTAAACACTATCTCTCATCGATTGTCAGGTATTTTTCCTTGATTCGTAAATGAACATCTTTAATAAAGCTGCCTGCTTCAAGAGCATTGCCTTTTTCGAGAATTTCTAAAAATTCTAAATGCTCATTGTAATTCTCCTCCCTCCATCCAGTACCATATTTTTTTCGCGGAAAGTCAAAAAGTACCTGCCTCTGTTTTTTGATGATGTCGACCATTCTTTTATTGTTGGAGAGATCAAGGTACACATTATGGAAGTTGATGTTTTCCATATAATACTTGTGATTATCTTTATTGTGGTAGGAGGTGTACATCTTCTTATTAATACTGTGCATCTTCTTCAGTTGTGCTTTTCCTATGGAGTCGAACACAGAGAGGATAGTCGAATACTCGAGACTACCTAAAATCTCATAAATGTATTTAACATCAGTCCAGGCTAAAGCGTTAATTTCTACACCTCGTTGAGGCAATATAGTTACAAAACCATCAGCTTGAAGTTGAAGGAAAGCTTCACGAAGAGGTGTTTGGCTTACTCCTAATTCTTCTATGAGCTTCTTTTTTGAGACGATACTGCCAGGCTGTAAAATTCCTTTGCTCATCTGAACGCGGATGTAGTCATAAACCTGGTCTCGCACTAAACTTCGATTAACCATAACGAAATTCCATATGAAATATATTTAAATGATAAAGACTGTAATCTTCAGTCATTATTATCTTTATAAGATCTGATAAATCTTAGACCATTCTTTTACGTCTGTTGCAAGTAACACCTGTCATGTTTCATACAGTAGTAAGACGTTGAACCTTATACAACACATTCAAGCTGTTACTCAAAGAACAAAGAGTCTGCTCCTGTAAAGCCAATGTCATTTCAGTATTCTTTTAGAAGAGCTCAAAGCTAAACCCCCCTAGATAGAGCAGAGAACTATACAATACTACTCAACTCATTGCAGAAACAGCTTGTAAGACCGACAAAGAGATGGAGGCTGATGTCAGGGGCTTGTACACAGTAGCACTAAACATACTCGACTTAGGTTCCACTTGCTACTCCATATACCCTATAAGTAATAGCAGAATTTGTCGATATAATTATCCTAAATTCTGACCTAAGGCCTCAGTTTATTCTCGGGATAGTAAAAATAAAACAAGTGAATACGGATGTATATGCTAAAAATACTTTTGTTAAATTTAAATTTATTGACAGTTGCAATGCCAACTGATACCTTAGGTGTTAGATCTAAGGTGTTAGTTTCGCTTTGCGCGAAATGATTCCTTCAATTCTTTTGACCAGGATGGGGGCAGATGGGTGTAAAGAAAAGATGAAAGCTAATGTCTAAAGATCGGATGGCACTAACGGAATCTGAATGCTGCTGAACTCAGATTCAAGCTAAATACATGATGAATTGAAAAAATGACATAGCGCAGCTTAACGATAGTTAAAAACAATATTGGTGTAGTTGTAGTAGGGACTGTTAAACAGCTGCCTTAAATTTTTACCTATCCATAAAAAAGATCAACTCTCGTTTCGGTTGCAGCTTTGGTTGGTAGATCATTACGTTGCTGAGTCGGGAGATTATCCATGATGTGGGCGTGCAGTATGAACGTCGTTTTTAAAATTCCGCAGCAAAGGGCCGGTCTACTTTTATTGCCTGGGTAGTAGGTCCCTGTGGTTTTTCCACAAAACAATAGATAGGTAAAACACATGTTTGCC
The DNA here is from genome assembly GCF_054397165.1 of Desulforhopalus glucosivorans. Classification (NCBI taxonomy): domain Bacteria; kingdom Pseudomonadati; phylum Thermodesulfobacteriota; class Desulfobulbia; order Desulfobulbales; family Desulfocapsaceae; genus Desulforhopalus; species Desulforhopalus glucosivorans. The sequence continues at coordinate 2,063,215 of NZ_AP044854.1, read as the reverse complement.
AGTGCACTGGCAGTGTAGGCTCAATCATTCCAACTATATACGAGTAAGAGGAATCAGGGATGGAGAACATTTTTATTTCACCAGGAAGATATTGTCAGGGGCCAGGTCTTATACATAAGGTTGGCGAAAAAATATCAAAATTCGGTGATAGCTGTATGGTGATTGGCGATGAATTTGTCTTTAGTTTTGCCAAGTATAAAATTGAGAAAAGTCTTGGTAAGAGTGGAGTAAAAGCCGTTTTTGAGACTTTTGGCAATGAGTGCAGTAGAGATGAAATTAAAAGACTCAAAGACAGAGCAAGTCAAACATCCTCAGAGATAATTGTTGCTGTAGGCGGGGGTAAGACGCAGGATACTGCAAAAGCAGTAGCCTATGAGTTGAATTGCCCCTGTGTCATTGTACCTACTATAGCGTCCACAGATGCTCCAACATCAAGTCTTGCTGTTATATACACCCCTAACCACGAACATGAAGCTGTTCTTTTTCTACCCCGCAACCCAGATTTGGTTGTTGTTGATACTGAGATCATAGCTGCAGCCCCCGCACGTTTTCTGGTAGCAGGGATGGGGGATGCGATCGCTACAAAATACGAAGCAGAAGCCTGCTTTGCATCTGGGGCGAAAAATTTCCAGGGTAGTAGGTGTACACTAACCGCGCTGACACTATCACAGTTCTGTCACTCAATTTTGATGGACCATGGAATTGCGGCAAAAATGGCTGCTGACGAGAATCTTCTCACGCCTTCTGTAGAAAAAGTGATTGAAGCAAATATTCTTCTCAGTGGCTTAGGTTTTGAAAATGGTGGCGAAGCTATAGCGCATTCTTTTGCTGGTGGTGTAAGCCTTATTTCCGCATGTCACTCTGCTCTACATGGTGAAAAAGTGGCGGTAGGGCTGATGGTTCAACTTCTTATGGAAGACAGACCACTGGAAGAAATTTACGAGCTTATGGCATTTTATCGTGCCATAGGTCTCCCCATCAGCCTTGCTGAAATTGGTTGGGAAAATCCTTCTGATGAGGAGCTTGGCGAGGTTGCTGCCCGAATGTGTCGAGTAGGTTCTATAGCGCACAACATGCCTTTTGAAGTGAACGAAACACTCGTAGTTAACACCCTTAAATATCTGGAATGTTTGGATACATCAGCTAAGCACACCATGCTTAGTTAATCAGGAGATCTTGAGATGAACGAGTATTTGTTAGGAATAGATATAGGAAGTGGCGGTTGCAAGATTAGTATTCTTGATTCAGAAGGAAACTTTGTTGCCTCCGGAACAAGCGAGGTAACGACCTTTCATGAGCACCCAACGTGGTCAGAACAAAATCCTGCCGACTGGTACAAAAGCCTAAAGATAGCCTTTAATAAGGCAATTGCGAGTAGTGGAGTAGACCCAAAAGATATTAAAGGAATCGGTGTTGACGCCCCAACGCACAATGCTGTCATTCTTGATGAAAATGAGAATGTTCTACGAAACACAATTATGTGGAACGATTCAAGAAGTTTCGAAGAGTCAAAGTGGCTGATGGACAACCACGGGGAGGAAATTATGGCAATCAGCCTCAATCCGCCTTCGCCCACCTGGACGCTGCCTCAGCTTTTATGGCTTCGTGACCATGAGCCGGAAGTGCATAGTAAAATAAAACATGTAATTTATGCAAAAGATTACATTCGTTATACCCTGACTGGCACTATTGAAACGGATATTATCGACGCTGGCGGAAGCATGTTTCTTGATGCAAAAGATGGTACCTGGTCTCCGCGTCTTTGTGAACTCGCATCTCTTTCAGTGGATGTAATGCCACCGATAAAACAACCCCATGAAATTGCGGGTACTGTGACCCAAAAGGCCGCTGATGATCTGGGTTTAAGTGCCGGCACCCCTGTTATTGTTGGTACTTCAGATACTGCTATTGAATGCTACGCTGCAGGAGCAGTTGCGACTGGTCAGTGCGTTGTGAAAATGGCTACTGCCGCTACTATCAATTTACCTACGCTTGCACCTTGTCCGTCACCTAGAACAGCAACTTACAATTATGTCGTACCTGACATGTGGTACGCAATAACAGGTACTAATTCTGCAGCCCTCAGTATGCGTTGGTTTCGAGACCTGCTTTATGAAGATATAGAAGATAAAGATGGCGCTTATCAAGCAATAGACAGAAAGGCCAGAAAAATCGCCCCTGGTGCTGATGGCCTCATTTTCCATCCTTATCTCCTGGGTGAACGCGCGCCATACTGGGATCCGAACCTGCGAGCAAGTTTTGTTGGGGCAAGCATCTTTCACGAGGTTGGTCACTTTGCTCGTGCGGTAATGGAGGGGGTGACATTTTCCGTGAGAGATATGCTCACCATGTTTGACACTATGGGCCTTGCCTACGAAGACATCAGATTTGTGGGAGGAGCAGCCAGAAGTTCCACCTGGTGTCAGATTCTCGCTGATACAACCAATAAACCGGTCTACAAACTTGAAAATGGTGACTCTTCCTATGGCTCAGCAATGCTTGCAGGGGTCGGAGTGGGCATTTTTGAAGATACTCTGGATGCAGTTGAGAAGTGCGTGCGAATCAAAGAAAAGTTCATCCCAAATCAGGAAAGTGTGAAAGGGTATGACACAATGTTTCGCTTCTATAAGGAAATACAAGAGAAGCTATCCGGCACCTATACGGATTTAGCTAAATATATTGAAAGTACAAGAAGCTAGATGGCTAGCAACACATAAACAAAATCATATCAGTAAGGAGTGTATACAATGAGTGTTAAATTAATTCCAATGTTGACATGGAAAGACGTAACTGTGGAAGATGCTTTTGAGGTATTTGAAGCAAGTAAGGCTGCTCCAACAAAATACTGGGGTTTCAAAAAAGATGGTATTACACCAAGTGATGCTTCAGCCCTCGTAAAGTTGATGAAGAAAGAGGGAAAAGAAGTTTTTTTTGAAGCTTTAGTTGATGATGAAAAGCTGTGTGTAGAAGCGGCGCAGTTCGCAGTTGAGCACGGTTTTGACTATCTGATGGGTGTCGAATACTTTGATTCTGTGACAGACGTGATCAAAGGGGCACCAATCAAGTTCATTCCATCTTGTGGACGAAAAGAAGGCATGCCTCGAAAGCTCTACGGAACCATCGATGAGATTGTTGATGGTGGAAAGAGAATTGTAGAAAAAGGCGCGGACGGTATCATTCTTTCTCCTTACCGCTATCAGGATGGCAGCCCAGAAGAACTGACTGAATGCTTTGTAAAAGCAATTGATCTACCAATATTTATTGCAGGTAGTGTCAACAGTTATGAAAGACTTGATGCAATGAAGCAGATAAAGCCATGGGGCTTCACTATTGGTTCTGCATTTTTTGAGCATGATTTTGGCAAAGACAAGTCCTTTGGTGAGCAGATAGAGGTAGTAGATTCATATCTGAAAAAGTAACTCCCCCAGGAGCGCTCCCCTTTTTCTGTTGCGGTTTATTTAAAGCGACTAAGTAAAAGGCAAATAGCACAGAAGAAATAGCACAAACTTTCAGGTTCGTAATAATTTCTCGTAAAAAAATACAGTCTATTTTTACAGCTGAGTTGCGCTTAATTGAGAGATAAGGGGAGAGCTGATGAACTTGGTCAGTAGGAGTATAGAACTGGAACAGTCGGAAAACATAGTAGCTGTTTTCTGGCTGTTCCAGTGCCGTTTGCTGATGGCTAGGTAAGATTTTCTTATAAATAAGTTGAAGCAGGGAAGACAGCTATGAAAACGCTACAACAAGTTGATCTACACACAGCACTAACAAAAAGATGCACCTCTAGGTCATATAATAAGGTTACAGTTGAACAAGAGGTTTTGCTAGAAGTGCTTTGGGCCGGAGTTGGCAAAAACCGGGAAGCAGGAGGCCGTACTGCTCCAATGCCAATGCGTGATGTTATCATTCGTGTTTATGTCGCCTCAAAGGATGGAGTAGAGCTTTATGATGGAGATACAGGTCATCTGACAAGTGTTTCTCCAGATGACGTAAGAAGCCAGATTGCTCGACAGGAGTTTGTGCCTGATGCATCGCATGTCCTTATCATTACCGGTTTATTTAAAAACTATAAAGATAAAGTCAATGATCAGAAGCGCAATGACTGGACATGGGCAACAGCGGGGACCGTATGTCAAAACATTGCACTGGGAGCTGCGGCTCATGGTCTTGGAACTGTGCTCATTGTTTCAATACACGAAGAAGAAATCAGCAAGTTGCTCCCTCTCCAAGACGGTGAACGACCTATCATTGTGATGCCTCTGGGTGAGTAAAATCATAAACAGATGTGACTTTAAGCAGGTAACTATATGGAGGTTGCAATGACAAAGAGTTTGGAAAACAGTGTGGCGCTGGTTACTGGTGCTTCTGGAGGGATTGGTCAGGAAATATCGAGACAGTTGGCGGCTAAGGGTGCGAAGATAGCGATTCATTACAACAGTAATAAGTCTGCAGCACAATCTTTAAAGGATGAAGACGTATTTCTTAAAAATGGGGCCGCAATATTTTCGGCTGATTTAACAAAAGAACAAGACGTAGCCTCAATGTGGAGTGAGGTTGAGTCGCAGCTGGGTGTTGTTAAAACTCTTATCTGCAATGCCGGCTACCTTCAAGAGCAAGCAACACCGATTCAGGATATGAGTCTTGAGCAATGGCAAAAAACCCAAGATGCTAATGTGCTCCCTTATTTCTTCTGTATGCGAGAGTTCTTTCGATCTCTAAAAAGAAAACCGTTAGAAAACCCAAGTGCAGTGTTGGTCACTTCGATGTCTGGAGTCTGGGGGCAGCCTTATCATTGTGATTATGGAGCAGCTAAAGCCGCTGCCAACTACGGTTTACTTCCCAGCCTTAAAGATGAAATTGTTAAAATTTCGCCACAAGGACGGGTAAATGCCGTTGCGCCAGGTTTTATCATGACTGGGATGGTTGAAAACACAATGAAAGATACAGAAAGGATGAAAAAAGTATTGCAAACTGCGTCGTTAAGAAAGTTTGGTGAGCCAACTGATGTTGCCTCAGCCGTTACTTTTCTCGCCTGTCCTGAGTTATCTGGTCATATGACTGGTGAAATTATGAGACTTTCTGGTGGCAAGGAAGGCCGAATATTATTTGATAGCGACGAAATTACTTTATAATCAGATTAAAAGTGGAGAAGTTTCATGAGAATGAAAGATAAGGTGACAGTAATTATTGGCGGTGCATCAGGTCTTGGTGCTGAAATGGCTGTCTACTTTGCTGAACACGGCAGTGCAATAGTCGTAGCAGACATCAATGGGGAAAGCATCAACACGGTAGTAGAAAAGATAATTGCTGCAGGTGGGAAAGCGATAGGTGTTGTTGCCGATGTCACTAAAGCCGAAGATATGAAGCGGCTATACGAAAAATGTGAAGAAGAGTATGGGCGATTAGATGCACTTTTTAATGGAGCTGGTATTGCCCCACTTGGGAACGTAGTTGAAATAGAGGAAGAGGCTTGGGATAGAACCATTGAAATAAACCTCAAAGGTACTTTTCTTTCCTGCAAATATGCAATTCCACTCATGATAAGAACTGGCGGTGGTGCTATTTTAAATGCGGGTTCTGTGACTACATTTTCTGGTGATTCGTTAAGTTGTGCTTATCCTGCCTCTAAGTCTGCCCTACTTACTTTCACAAAAAATATTGCGCTGACCTTTGCTCAGGAAGGTATCAGGGCAAACCTGATTTGTCCTGGCCACACTCTGACTCCAATGGTGAGAGATCTGTATGACAAGGATGAAGCTCTGAAGGCAAAACTTATAGCAAAATATCCTATGGGACGATTAGCTCAACCCAGAGAAATTGCTCAGGCAGCACTTTTTATGCTTTCTGATGAAGCTTCTTTTGTAACCGGTACTGAATTGGTTGCTGATGGAGGATTCTTAGCTAAATAAAGATCGGTTTGATCGGGGGCAAGGGTGTTGTATAGATCCTTGCCCTTTTTTTGTTTGTAGCTTAAAAAGCCTTTTAAAGATAGATAATATACTATATTGATGGAGCCCATTAACTAAAATATTCCCATTATCTACGTAGCTAGAATTTCTCTGGTGAACAATATGAAAATCCGCCCGTATCTTTATTTGCTCACCACAATGCTGTTTTGGTCTGGTACATTTATTTCTGGGAAAGTCGTCTCTAATTCAATAGACCCTATTATCAGTGCCTTGCTCCGGTTCACATTTGCCACCTTGATATTGCTGGTACCCCTGTTTCTCCAAAGGAAAAAGGTACCAACGCTCAGTACAAAAGATCTCTTTTTGTTGGTAATACTAGCCATTACCGGTCCTGTAGGTTTTAACCTTTTCTTTTTTAAAGGCCTGCAATACATCGAAGCAGGACGAGCTTCTCTCATCGTTGCGTTTAACCCTATGATGATCATGATTGCTGCAGCACTTTTTCTCCACGAAAAACTCAAGCGGCCCCAATACTTAGGCATTATACTGGCACTTCTTGGTACACTCTTTGTTCTTACCAGTGGTGATTGGCACCGGCTATTTTCTGGTGGGGTGGGTAAGGGTGAACTTGCAATTTTGGGAGCTATCTCAAGTTGGACGGTATATTCACTTGTTGGTAAAAAGGTGATGGAAAAGTTCACTCCTTTGCATACTGTTCTCTATTCTTCTCTTATTGGCTCATTTCTACTTTTTACACTTGTTATGATATATGGCTTAGGGAACACCTTTACTGAAATATCTGTGACAAACTGGCTGCATTTAATTTTCATCGGTTCATTTGGAACGGCTGCAGGAGTGACACTCTACTATTCTGCAATAAAAGAAATTGGTGCTGCTCGCGCTGGCGTATTTATTAATCTTGTCCCATTTTTTGCCGTACTTTTGTCCTGGGTCATTTTAAGGGAGCCAATTACGCTGCCGGTCATAGTCGGAGGGATACTCTTGACTAGTGGCGTTTTCATGGCAGGAAAGTCTTCCTAGTCAATGCAAATAAGTTCTGTCATGTATTTGTTTTGACTGGTAAATTACTCAAACGATAAGTATTCACCTTAATGTTGCCATGGGTAATCATAATATCTTTATACCCATATTACCGAAATGAGATAAGTAGTAATAATCAACGAACGGTGTGTTAGGAATAGCATTGATAAGACCCAAACCAAGCTGGCCTAAAAATACTAGTATAAAACTGGGCAGGCTTACATGGTGTAGTTTTTTTCTTTAACGGTTTGCGTTGGTATATTTATAGCGTGTTTTGCTGGTCGATCTCTGATTCTTCAGCCAATTTAAGTGCCAGGTCTGCGGTGACCAAATCCTGAACAGCTATGCCTACGGATTTAAAAACTGTAACATCATCCTGGCTCGCCCTACCATTAACTTGGTTGGTTACAATTTCGCCTAATGCACCATGGATGTCATCTACTTTGTACAGCCCCTGTTCTATTGGCTGGGTCAGGTCTCCTGCTTCAGCAAGACAACCCTGTTTCTGATCAACGACAACTTTAGCTCGTCTTATCGTTTCAAAAGGTGTCTCCGCCATGTCTTTTCTGTATTACCTAACTCCTTTTATATAGGGTCCTTTCTTAATGTTTGCGTCATTAAAAACAGGTTTTGGAGAGGAAGTGGATGTACATATGATATCCGCTTCAGATAGAACCTCAGGGGATGAGGCAACAACTACTTCAAATCCAAGTTTTTCTCTAATTTTTGAAGCAAAAGCTGCAGCGCGATCCCGTTGCAGGTCAAAAACATATGCTTTCTGAATGTTTCTGGCACAGGATATACCTTCAAGCTGCGTTTCGCCCTGGGCATCTGCTCCTATAATTGCAGCGACTTTAGAATCTTCTCTTGAAAAGAGCTTTGTCGCCAGTCCCGAAACTGCTCCCGTGCGCATTGCCGTAATAACCTCTCATTATCAAAGCGACTGGTGCACCAGTGGAAGAATCAAAAAGCGTGACCATAGCATGAATAAAGGGCAACCCCTTGGAAGGGTTATCCCTGTTTATCATTACTGTCTTTAGTGCCACCCGGGAAATGTCCGAAGAGTATACCTGCATATTATCGCTCTAACTAACTAAAATGTTATTTCTGGTATTTTTAGTTAGTTGTAGGATTGGGTTCAGCCTCGGCTGAGCTGGACGCTAACAACATAACTAATCGCGCAACATAATCCATGACTATCTCAATATGCTGGAGCATCGTATACATTTATGTTGTTACTGTTGCACTTCGAAAGGTAGTCACGTGGAGTGTTGTTAGGAAAATGCATCATGGTATTGGGGATGTCGCAAAGGATTACTTCACCACATTGGTCCATTTTTACAACACTCGATAGCTTCAGTAAGGGTGGGGAACATTCCCCAGCAAGTGGACCTGTCCCATGCACCACCATCCAAACACCTGGCATCATACCTTATTCCTGAAGGCCAGTGCTTGTACCAGTCCTCCCGAAATTCCTCATTGCTAAAAAAGGCTGTTGTCTCAATGAACGGTCGATTCCACAGCACCTCGATCTGCCAATCAGGTCGTTCCTCATTTGGAGTAGAATTGAAATATTCTGGCAGGGGAGGATTGATAGGAATTGCCTCTTCAAGGAATGCTTTTCTAGTTTGCGCTTCAATCATCTTATTTCTCTATTAAAAATGGCCCATCATTTTTTACGTCATCATCCACCTTCACAGCTTTCAACTCCTCAGGTATGTAGTAACGAAAACCAATTTTCTTGCTCAGTTCTCTGGTTAAATCAGAAAAATCTATGGTAATATCCCTTGCTTTTTCCATCATTTGGGCACCGTCTTCATGGGAAATTCCACCGGGCTCGCCGAGTTTGCCTTTAAAGCTTGCATAGGCTTGGTCAAACTGGCGAAGTACATTGAACATTATTGATCCAAGCGGCGAATTAACCTTTATGACCCTGGCTCCTCTCTCCCTTGCCATGTTGATCTTCCGTTCCAGTATTTCTTCACGGGTTGGTCTTGTGCGTTTGTTTCCGCTTTTCCCATTTCCGGCTACCTGTTTCTGTTCTGTCATTTCCATCTCCTGCAAGTGTTGATTATTGTATTTTTTGCATATTTTTATTTGCTCTATACAGCCTCCATTTATCCAGAGCATAGGAGGCGATATACGGTGAGATAGCTGCAAAGCACATCCCCACAGCTGTCTCGGTGGCCAGGGGAACCAACTCAGGGAGAATTTCCAAATAGCCTTGGTATATTTTCTCTGGTTGGCTGAATTTCTGTGCAACAGCCCAGACATACTCTGGAGTGCTCAGCTTGTAGACTATCTGATAGATCACATAGATCAGGAACCCTTTCAGCAGCAGCACCATGCCCCTGCCAATGAACAGTGAGTTGATGGCCCGCCGGGTTATGTTGCCTATGTAATACCTTCCGATATAGACACATAGTACAGTGTTGATAATCAGGGGTAGGTAGGGGACAAGCGTCACCATGCCTTTGGCGAATGGATCCGAGGTTTCGAGAACGAAGGGCAGTAGGTAAAAAGAGAAAACAGGGAACAGAAGGACGATAAACAGCCCCTCGTTAAATCCGCTTCTCATCCCGATTTTGAAAAGGTCGAGTGAGCCTTCCAGGGTCAGGAATTCAGAGGGGATATTCTGCCCCTGGCTCTCTATGACGTAGAACTGCTGGATTTCTGAAATAGCGCTGATAATATTGCGTGGCCTGTAACCGCCGCTGCTACCGAGAGGAATAATCGTAGTGTTTGTACTGTAATCGTCTTTTCCTGGCATGGGTTCCCTCAGTTCTTATACACATCAACGGATACAAAGTTTTTGAGAATGCCCTTTTTACTATTTTCCAGTTCAGCTATTGAGCCAAAGGCTTCAGCTTTAAAGGGTGCGAAATATCCCTTCATCGTTTTGCCACTCTTCATTTTAATGGTGAAATAGCCGCCAAAATACTGATCTTTGATAAGGTTTCTTGCGATCATGTTGTGGCCGCTCCGAAATTGTTCCACCACACTGAAGAGGACTTTCTGCATGGACTTGTCTTTGTCTGCCATGGTGGCGATGTCCATTGCACCGGCTTTCTCGGCCAGTTTTCTGCTTACTTCTTCGATGACTCGGATCTGGAAATAGACATAACCGCCTGGCATGGAGAAGGCCATGAACCTCCTGCCTTCAAGTCGGTTGATATAAGGTTTCAGTTCATCCAGAAATGCTCCTGCCTCAAACCAGTTTGAGATATTTATCTGGTTAATCGCCCCGGAAGAATTGTTGTTTTTTGAACCAGCTTTTTCATCACCGCCATAAATATCAGCATCAGCCTGTCTTGCCAGACTGTTTTCTGGTGCTGGCAGGGGAACCGATTTATGTGCAGTATCTTCACCATATTCTTCCTGTTGTTTCTGCAGATTAACAGCTTCTTCAAGTTCTAATTGCCTGGCTTTTTGATCCGCTTTTTTGAGGGTTTTACCAATCAACCCTTCAGGTCTCATATGGTGATGCTTGATTGCTTTTGAAATTTCTTCTTTGCGAGAGAGTTGCCCAAACAATTTAATTTCAGCGAGTAGTCGCCCTGCTGCTAGAGGATGCTCTCCCAGACTGTATAGGTGGGTTCTGTTGGTAGGTAATTTGCCGATATCATGTCCAAGTGCGGCAATCATGGTATCGGGAATGACGTGATGTGCTTCAGCAGCAATCAGCAGATCAATAGTTTGCTCGGCAACATGCAGGCTGTGGTCAAGAAGCGATGTCCTGCCCAGCATGTTGTAGGTATTTGTATCCCAGGAGGCTTCAACATCATTGGATGGATTGACAACAGACGGGCAGGGATCTTCTGACTCAAGCATTCGCAAGAGCTGGTAGCATATTTCTGTATGGGCTTCTGCTTGGTTGAACCATGGTTGATCTGAAATGTTTTCCTGAAACCACTCCCTTGTATTGGAATATTTAAAAAGATACTCAGAGCGCTCTTCTTCGGTAATTGTGCTTTTCCGCCATAAGGGTGCAATGTTCTTGATATGAATCTGGCCGGTTTGTTTGCTTTCTGCCCAGATGCCGGCAAGTTTGCTCAGTGGGATTTCCTGTTGATCATGTTCTGCCTGTTGTTTCCTGCCGAAAATCACAATGCTCAGGATATAGAAGAGCAGGGAACCAATGGCCGCAATGAGGAGTTCATTGAAACTGATCATGACTGGAGAGCCTCCTGTACATCCGGGAAAACAACTTTAATAGAGGCTTCCGATACATCTCTGGTTACTCCCCGGTACACACCGGAATAGGTGGTGAGGAAAAATTGCCGGGGAGCCAGGTTTAACAGTTCGGTGTGTTTGATCCGGGTTTCTTCTGTTTCACGAATAGAGAGTCCACCACCAAGAGAGATGATTGGGCTATAGGTACGCTTTTCACCAAGATGGGTTGAGACATATTTTGCTGTTTTTGTGTCTGGTACCCGCATGAACAGTTTGGTGTTACAGTTATCAAGGATGGTGTTGGCCCGATCCTGGCCAATCTCTGAATAGAGCTGACTGATGGATTGGCAGTATCCATGGATATAGATCCCAGCACCACCGGCCTTTGCAAAAAGATCCTCGATACCATGGTAGAGAACCGACTGAGCCTCATCGATATGCAGTGCCAAGGGTGGAGTAACCCGCTTATCGCTGGAATACCTGCGGCCGACGAAGGCCTGCAGCATGGAGATAAGGACTTTCCCAGCAGAGTAGGCAGCACGTTTAGTCAGAAGTGAGCCGAGTTGAACAACTAGGATGACAGGTTTATCAGCCTCCAGTCGCTCAATGAATCGATCCTCTTCGGCATGACCGATAATTTTGCCGATATTTCCAGAGGTCAGCTCGGTGAGGGCTACACGAAGGGAACTACCCACCTTGGAATTGAACTCCGCCGGGGTAACCAGAATTTTTGCCAGATCTCTTGAAATCTGTTCAGCCTCCGGATCGTCGATATAGTCGAGCTTTTCCTTGAGTTCAGCCAGATCGTCATGACCGATGTTGTTTTTGATATCGCTGAGATTAAACGATGGCTTCTGTCCTGTTGCCCGGGCGAGCATGATGAGTGACTGCACAACCAGCAGGCTCACCTCATAGGCCACACTGTAATAGTATGGCTCTCTGCCGATTGTTACTCCTGCAGTGATGTGCGCAACCAGCTCCTCAACCATGTAATATGAGGATAGAGGATCGAGGGTTGCGCTGTACTGTGGGAAGATCGGGTTTATCAGCATGAGATCCTCCTGCCGGCCATTTTCGAAGGCGACCTGGACAATTTTAGAAAACAGATCAGCATCGCCTTTAGGATCAATGGCCACCACCGAATAACCTTTGCGGATATCCTGCTCGATGATGTTTTCCATAGCTCTGGTTTTGCCAACCCTGGTGGTCCCAAAACACCAGAAGTGGGCTTTTCGGTAACTATCCGGATACCTGATCTGCATAATTGTTTCGGGAGCTTCAAGGTTGATTCCGCTTCCCAGCTCAACCGCATACTCGTTAATCTTTTTGCGTGTGAATATCATGGGCTCTGCGACTTCCTCTCCCGAATCACGTTCACCTGGATATGCTCACCCAGCTCGTCTGCGGCTTCCAATATCACTTTTTTAGGGAGATACCGACTGGACTGGATAAAGCTCTTATGGCCTACATAGCGTTTGGTACAACGGAGCTTGATCTCATGAAGCTTCGGGCTCAACTGGTGCTTGATGAGCTTGACCACAAGAGTTTTTGATACCCGGTCGACCGTGACTTGTGTTCGAGGGATATCACCAAACATTACTGATTCAATCCTTCGGATATGAAAATATTTCCTGTCGCCTTTCAGCAGTTGCTTCTGTTCATGTTTACCGAGATATTGCAGAGGGCAGGTCGCATAAAGTGAAACACCGAATTCCATATCCAGCTCGATCCCCAATCTCTTCTCATTTCGTGAGATAATCTCTCCCCATACTATGTCTTTTTCTTTACGCTTATATCTGTAGACCTCGTCCATGCAGGCTGCTGTACTGAGATTTTTCTCCAGTATCCGTTTGATGGTGTTCCAGCCGCGCATGGTTGCGAGGTCAATCGGCATTTGGATTAGACCTGCAGCATCATCGTGATAGCCGAGAGATAAAAGCTGGTCGTCTGTGAAAACAACCACCACGTTTTTCCGGTGCCAGCGTGATAGCATGGAAGAGAAAGTTCGTTCAATTTCAGCTATCACCTGTCCCTTGGTCAGGCCGTATTTACCTACGAACGCATCGATGATCTGGTGGAATGTCGCTCCCATAATTTTCGCTCCGAAAAATTCCCCTCCTATATACTCTTTTCCAGGGGCGGAACATTTTCTTTGATTTTTCCCCCAAAAAGAGATATTTTTGTAGTATTATTCCACTTGATTCTTTCAAGTAATCCCGCAAAGTCGGGAACTAGCTGGGCTCCAGACAAAATGTTTAATCATATAATTGAACCTCTTTTGTTTTGTGGATGACCCTTGGAACCTTTTTGTTTTCAAAGCCGCACGGCATGTCTGGTCAGTAAAGTTTAATCGCGGATGCGAACTTCCCTGCTGTAAACCCAGGCAACTACCCCTGCAGAATTGAACTAAAAATTCTGCCCCCTTTTTTTTCCTTAGAAAATAGTCCAGGAGAATTGCGTCTTTTTGATGCAGCACTTTTATGTGCCTCACTGAGACTTTTTTCCTCATAGATATAAGTAAACCCCAAATCAGGGAGTGAAATTATATGCTCCCCCCAGGGGTAGTGTTGTTTTCCCTCCCTAATGAAAAAGACAACGAGGAGGAAACAGCAATGTCAGAGAATTTTTCCGAGACAGTAAAACAGATCAATGCACAGTTGCGGAGCTTCGGTTCCGAAGCAGTGCAGCAAGTGATGTTCAAAGACAGAGATGGCAAGGTCATCGGTCAGATCAGGTACGGGTTCAAGCCCCAGTACGTTTTTGATGCGGTCAATGAAATCCTGCAGCCTGAGAACTGGCGTTATGAAATTGTCAGCAAGGAAATTTTTGATTTCCAGGCAGTGGTGGAAGTGAAGCTCTTTATTCGCATAACAAACGAATGGCTTTGCAAAGGCTCTCAGACAGGGCAAATGAATATTGTGAAGAAAAACGTTGGCGATGCCTACAAAGGTGCCGTTACCGACGCTCTTCAGAAGTGTTTTTCTCTTGTCTCTATTGGTTCTGATGCTTACAGAGGATTGCTTGAAGATGTATATAAAAGCGGTTCTGGAAACAGGCCTCCAGCAAACAATAGACAGTCTCTGCCACAGCAACCACAAACCACGGATCCACAGACACCACCCCAGCCCGGCCCTCAAATCGCCGGTGTTGACTATCAGCAGCTCAATGGAAGACTTATTGCCATTGGAGATACCTTCAACAAGAAAGAACTGTTGAAAGCTGTTGGATTCCGGTGGGATGGAGCTGAGAAAAACTGGTATAAGGAGGTCGCCGTACACTAACGCTAACTTTTAAGACAACAAGACATCAATCAAATGAGGGAGTAATACACTTTCCCTCATGGGGATATCCGTGTTTTCTCTCTCGGCTTATCAAAGGAGAACAGAATGGATATTCGACATACCCTGCATAACAGCTTACAGCTTCTCTCGAAGCAGCATACCGAAGAAACACTTGGTGATAGACGGAATTACCTGGGCGCATCCGATGTCGGATATTGTCCTCGAAAGGTAATTCTTGAAAGGATTTATCCTTGTGAGCATGACCTGGCTACCCTGTTACGTTTTCAGCGGGGACACATGGCCGAAGATATTGTAGCAGCAGCGTTTACCGCAGCCGGATTCAGTAATTATGAGCGACAGGTGGAAGTGGATATTTCCACCGATAAGCTTCCGGCACTGGTGCATATCGACTTTGTGTTCACCGCGCAGCAGAAGAAGATCAAATCCATCCTTGAAGTAAAAGCCGGAAAGATACCGGATCAGCCGTACAGCTCCTGGGAGTCGCAGCTCTATCTGCAGATGGGAGCCCTGGCTGAAAAGTATCCTGATTATACGATCAAAGGGGCTGTATTATCTCTTGATCTAAACGAAGGTGACGCTGGTTTTTACAACGGCTATACCCCGCAGGACACGCTTTACAATGGATTACTTCAGCGGGCTGAATCTATTTGGAATGACTATCAGCAAAGCCTGAAAGGACAAAAAATAGAACTGAAAACAGAACCAGGACCGCTGTGTGGTTTTTGTAACCATATCAGGACGTGTCCTAGGTTTGCAGCAGATGATATTCCTGAAATGGATGACTTTATCGCTGACTTTCAAAAACTGAAAGAAAAGGAGAAGAAGTACAAGGAAAAAGTCGCTACCCAGAAGAAGATCTTGCTCACCATGGTTCGTGGCAGAGGAAATTTCCGGGCTGGAGGCTATCTTCTCAAAAAGGCAACCCGTACACGACAGAATCTGGATATGACCAGCCTGGATAATTTCTTAGCTGAGAATGGTACCTCTATATCAGAGTTTCAAGAGCCTTCGACGTTTTCCTTTTTGGATATTAGAAGAGCTCCAAAATAAGTAAGTCCAACGGATTAATTTTTACCCAATCCAACCCGACCAGGGGAATATTTTCCCCACGGTGGGGACCTTGATGTTCTCCTGGCTCATTTTTATTACAAGGAGAAGTCATGCAAAAAACAACTTTAATCGGCAATCTTGGAAGCAATCCTGAACTTCGGGACGCAAACGGTACACCTGTATGTTCATTTTCAGTGGCTACTACTGAGCGCTGGAAAGACGGGCAGGGAAACAAGCAGGAAAAAACTGAGTGGCACAAAATTGTTGCTTGGAGAAACCTGGCGAGTATTTGCACTGAGTACCTCAAAAAAGGCTCAAAAGTCTATGTGGAGGGAAAGAATCAAACACGAAAATGGACGGATCGAAACAATGTAGAGCACTATATCACAGAGATTCATGCCAAAGAAATAGAGATGCTTGGTAATTCAGATGGCGGCAATGGATATTCTGGAAACGAAGCTCCCCCGAGTTACCAGGATGAAGTTCCATTTTAGGATGCTGCCCCTTCCTAATAAAAGCTGAGAGAACCCATTAACCAGGGGAATCATACCCCTGACAAGGGCATTGATTCCCCTTTTTTATTTGGAGGATCAATCAATGCTCTACATACAAGAAGAAAAAGGAAAATATCAACCGGCTCCAGCAGATGCAGTGTTTATGGAGGCAAGTCGACTCAGTGACAAGCGTCTTGAAAAAGGCGAATTTATTGGCTCTTCATATGATGCCAAGGTAGCAGTGGGCTGGAAAATCCGGAAGCACAGTGTGGAAGTGTTCGCATGTCTGTTTCTGGATAGCGCTAATAACAGTCTTGGTTTTGAGGTGATTTGCTCCGGGACTATTAATTGCAATACTGTGCATCCACGTGAAGTGGTTAAGGCTGCCTTCAGCTATGATGCGGCGGCAGTGATTATTGCCCACAATCACCCATCTGGACAATCTACACCGAGTAAAGAGGATATTGAGTTAACAAGAAAGCTCAAAGATCTTCTGGATCCATTGCAAATCAAGGTGCTTGATCACCTTGTTGTCGGCAATGAGGTTACATCCTTCATGGATCTTGGTTTGTTAAAGTAACTATTCCCTTTCACCAGGGGCAATTCTGCCCCGGTGGGGAGTCTTGTCCCTTTTTTATTTAAGGAGGCAAGATATGCAAACAGCACAAGCTATCCATCCCGTTACTGTTGCGGAACCCCGGGAGCTGGTCAGTGATCAGTTACTTAGTGACGTGCACGGGGAAATCCTTTTGATCCGTACAGCTCACGCAACCACCATTTGCAAGCGTACTGCAGCAAACATGAGACAGCAGGCGTTGACCTGGCTTTACAGAGCAGGAACTGAAAATGCCAGCTTTCTTCTGGGTAAAATGTCGGAAAAAGGCGGTCGGTTTCAGGTTGTCACCAGAGGCCAGGCTATAGAGGTGCTTGGGACATGGATTTTCAAAGGGTTGTAACACGGAATGAGAAAGAACGAACAACCAGAATATCTGCAACCATAAGTAGAACAACACAATAACTGCCAACAGGCAGGTATCCCTCAACAGGGGCAGCATACAGCCCCCGTTGGGGAGGTATGTCTTGTCCCTGTTTTATTTTTACCAAATGGAGACAAGGCCATGACACGCAATATTTCAATTCTTTCAAACGACGATATCATCGAAATGGCACCTGCAGCTGGAGCCTGGGAACCTATGGAGGGTGTTTCTTCCAGGTATTCCTTTGTTCCTACAGTGAAGGCCATTGACCTGTTACGTGACGTAGGATGGCAGCCTATCTTTGCCACGCAGTCAGGGGTAAGGAAGCGAGCACGTAATGGATATCAAAAACATCTGATACGCTTTGCACAGCCAGATTTGATCATGCGAGATGAGCGTATTGATCTCCTGCTCTATAACAGCCATGATCGAGGTTGTTCGTTCAAACTTATGGCTGGGATTTGGCGCTTTGTTTGTGGAAATGGATTGGTTGTTGGTGATGAATATGCCAATTTCAGCCATAAGCATATTGGATTTAACCCAGATGATTTTATGCAGTCCGCCGTGCAAATTGCAGGATCTGCAGGTGACATTGCTGGTCAGATGGATGAGTTGAAGCAGATTGAACTCATCCCCGAGGCACAGAGTATATTTGCCAAATCAGCCCATCGACTGGTTTATGATGAGCGTGATGAAGCTCCTGTTCAACCTGATGATCTTTTGAAAACACGAAGGTATGAAGATGAGGGACCTAATGTTTGGAATACCTATAATCGAATTCAGGAGAATATAATCGATGGCGGTTTACGCGGATCTAAAGTCGGAACAAACGGGAGAAGACGAAGGGTAACAACCAGACCGGTAAAAGCCCTAGATAAGAATCTTAAGTTAAACCAAGCCCTCTGGGTGTTGACTCAGGAAATGGAAAAACTTGCTAAGGAAATTGCATAGAAGCAAATAAGGGTTTTAACCTTGCCCCCCTGACTACTAGCCGCTTCCCTTCGGGGAGGCGGCTTTTTTATTTTGAAAAGGCTTGTTAACAAACTGCTTCACTGGTCAAAGTGTTCATGTATGCAGGTCAAATTTTTACCTTGCAAGAGAGTCTGATGGATACTCAGATTTCCATTATTGTGATCAGAAGGAAAGGGGCAGGCATCTAATTCTGACAGAAATTTTAAATAGTCCTGGTGATTACTCGACCCAATCGTTTCGTCGTACAGGCTGGTTTGTAATATAACTACATACAAAACAGATACATCAGTTCGCAGCCAATGTACCCGCTGTTGGCGGCTGACAATATAGTTTGACCGTTTTTATTTTTGATGGTTGATTGATCGTGCCATGGTATGTGGCTCTCTGCCTAACAAGACTCTCTCGAAAAATCAGTATCTACTACCAGTCCTGAGCACAGCTACAAATGGAGCAATAGTTTGAATGTAAGGATAGAAGAGAGTCTTTGGAAAGCTTAAGTCTGCAGTTGCTCCATTGGGAGCGACTGTATCCGACCTTGCAACTCTAACCTCTCAGAAAGTGTTCTAAAATTTGACGAAATTGATCTGTGCGGTAGATCCTAAAAGTATGCTCTAATTATCACCTATAATCTGGCTGGTTTTCATCAACTGGTTACCCAGCATGGTGATTATCAATCTTTGAAATTCCGAAGCAAGCAACGGGTTTTCCTGCTCTATCTTCTTCCGATTGTCATCTGTTAACTTGTATACCAAACCACTTTTAACCACGTTGGCATCATACGGGGCGTGGTAACCAAGATAGGAACCCAATTCTCCAGTGATAGTCCAGGGACCGAGTGTTCGAATTCGGTTAAGCTTCCCTTCACTGTCTTTTCGAGAGAGTGTGACTTGGCCTCGTACAATAAAGAAAATATCGCTGGACTCATCATGTTCGGCATACAGTTGATCACCTTCACGCACCGCCATTTCCTGGAGGTAAGGTTTCATTTTTTCAGTCAGACTCTCAAACATCACCTGAATCTCCAGGGCAGCCATCATATCTGAGTAGACTGCTCCCAGCATAGACTCCCCGAGCCCCTGTGTACTATCTTTTGCCTGCTGAATTTTCTTAGTTTCAACCGCAATTATCCTGTCTTCGCAATATTCGGTGGCATGATCCATGTCCGCGAATTCGTGAAGCGAAGGATAGTTTTCCGGGGTGAAACCATTTGTTCTAAGTGTCATTTCAATGGATTGTGAAAGGTTGACGAGTACTAAAGGAATCTCTTGCTTTTCAAGGTGCTTGGCGAGTTTGGAGAAACTCTGGACTGCCGATGAATCAATACCCTGTACAAGCTTTAAATTCATTATGAGAAATCTTAACTGGCTCTCTTCCGCTGATGCCAGGTTCTTGACCTTTTCATAGAGACTGTTAGCAGTACCGAAAAATATAAAACCTTGAAGTTGTAAAGCAAGCATACTCTCTGCATGGTAATCAAGCATTCTCTGGTCAGTTATAGGACGGTCTTTGCTGCTTCGTACCTGGCTGCCATCACGTACTTCCTTGATGATATTGATTGTACTGTAGCGAATAACAAAAATAACGACCGAAGCTACTACACCAACAGCAACACCCTGGAGAAAACCAAAGAACTCAACTACCAGAACGATACTGATGATGATTGCATAATCGACTCTAGATATAGATTTCCTACTATCGACAACCCACTCCTTGAGCATTGACAACCCAAGATAAAGTAATAATCCACCTGCAACAAAATTAGGAAAAAAAGCGAGGAATGTTCCGCCAACGAAGAATACGAGAAGTAAGAACATTCCCTGCATGACGCCAACCATCCTCGATACTGCCCCAATACGTGTAGCCAAAGCTGTTTGGCTGACCAGCACATAACTAGCAGGCGCTGCAATGATGGCTGTTGCCAGGTTGGCAATACCTGTTGCTTTCAGGTCCTTGTTCATATCAAGGTCCCTGCCGGCTATCACCTCAATCCCGCTGGAGTTGAGGAGGAATGATGTTGCGCTTAATGTTACAATGGTGGCAATACTGCCAGCATGCTGCAACACAATCATCCAGTCGATGCGTGTTATATCGGGTAAGGTTGCTGCTTTCCACAGTGGACCGTCCGGTAGTGGACCAAGTAGCCATCCGTCTTGTTTGAGTTGGTCGATAGATACACCGAATGCGAGAGCAACCAGGATAAAGGTAACAATGGTTATGAGGATGGTCGCCGGGGTAATAAACATATTCTTTGGGTATTTGCCAGTCAGGGTCAGTAGGGTTACTGCAAAAGCCAAGGCAAGGAACAGCGGTATAAAGGGAACATTTTGTAAGAAGGTTATTAAACCGGAGACCTTTAAGGCAACTCCTGTTGATACCTGAATACCTCCAGTAAAGAGAAGCCACCCCGTTGCAGCAAGAAAACCACCGAGTACCGGGTACGGAATAAAACGGACTAGATTGCCGAGTTTGAAATAACCGAGTAGAAGAAAAGCTATGCCGGTTAGTACTGTGGAGACGGCTATCGTTGCAAAAATGTTTGCAAAAAGGGTCTCAGGAGGTGAAGCTGAAAGCAGTTGTGCAAGTGATAAGGCGATAATCGCCGAAATGGCAGCAGGCACATCCTGGATACTGCCAATGGTACCAGAGTATGTGGATAGCAGGGCAAGGATCACAGAAACAACACAGGCCCCCACCAAAAACAAGGCCACCCCGGCACCAAAAAAATCAGGGCAGGTCTTAGAGAATATAAGGGTGGCATACGAAACCATAAAGCTGGTGTTGAGAATACCGAATATTCCAGCTGCGGTGATATCGGATACAATTGAAGTGCTGACTTTAGAAGTTGCTGTGCCTGTTGAAGCCATGCGTGCTCCCTTGCAGTTTGAATTAAGTGATGCTCAATAGAGATTTGCGTAAAATTTCAGGAAGCGATGAATGCAAATCGTTTCCGTTAATTGCATAAAATGGGCCACTGTGTTTCAGTGGGTTGATTGGCTCACCGTGCAGATCAAAAATTTCTCCACCTGCTGAGCGAAGAAGCAGGGTTGCTGCTGCCAGATCATACGGTTTGGCTGCTTCCTGTGTCCAAAGGTTGAGATAATTGGAACTTCCCTTTGCACTATCCATGAGGGCATGTGCCGGAGAACCTCCGGGTGAGCGAACAAAATGTATTTCATTACTCCGCCAGAGTTTATAGACCCGCTCCAGCAGGTGACCATGTCGATTGGGGTGTACAGTTGGTCCTCAACGTGATCACCAAGAAACGAGTTGATAGCAGCATGCAATTGGTCCCACGCAATTTTACGGGGTTCTGTTTCAACCACCAAGGATTGATCAAAAATATCCTTAAACTCGACCGGGACTCCCAAATCATCTTCAGATCCTGGCTCACTCCGATTCTTTAGAGGTTTGTCCTGGAGAAGTATGACTGCTATTCGCGGTTCAACTTCTGCGGCCTTTATAGCTTCCCGCAATAAAAGGGGCAACGGTCCATTACCATAATTACAACCAAAGCCAAAGAGACGTTCAATCTCCCGGTTTCCTAGATGTGCCTGTGCAGTCACGTATTGACTAGCCGGGTTTATCCTGGCGTTCATCAACCCGTCACCAATTATAACAATCTTCGGAGTGATCGTCCTTGTGGACGCCATGGTCATGTCCTCGTAAAAAAAAGATATTTAGAAGTTTGCCAGCCCTTTTGCTTCGTTTTCAAAAACCATCAACAAGGTGCTGAACCCTGAAATATCAAACACCTCTTTGACATCCGGGTTGAGGTTGGAAACCCGTAACTCTCCGCCTTCACCTTTGAGGTTCTGCGCTGTAGCCAGGAGGACTCTAAGGCCGGCACTACTAATGAAATCGAGCTTTTCTAAGTTAAGTAGAATCTTGTTTTTACCTTCCTGCTGGAGGTTGCCGAGAAATTTTTCTGCCTCAGGTGAGGTCATAGTATCCATTTCCCCAGTGAGAAGAACGACCGCAACACCATTTTCATCACGAGTTTCAATATTCATACGTCTTCCTTGTTTGTAGAATTGGGTATTTTTGCTGTTTCTTACAAATTAACTTTCCTTCGTATCAACAGTGAGATTTTTAATGAGGGTAACGACATTTCTGTCGACCTTCCGATTATATGAAGCCTTATCCATTAACGTGCGAACAAGATGGATCCCCAAGCCTCCGATTGGCCTGTCGTCAATCTCAGAGCTGGTATCAGGAGCGGGAGCCTCGAACGGATTAAATGGCATCCCATCATCTTCTATGGTGACAATCAGCCTGTCACCAGCCTTAACAAATGTCAGAAGGATTGTGTGCTGATCATCGTCTTCATAGGCGTATGATATGACGTTGTTGACCAGTTCGTCAAAGACCAGGCTCAATTTTCTTCGAATACTTGTTTCTAAATTAACTTCTTCAGCGAATTCTTTAAAACGGTCCTTGACAGATTCAATTTCTTTCAGGTCGTTAGTGATGCTCATCTCCACTTTGTGCAGAGAGTCTGTATCCGGGGCTACGGCGTATTGCAGCGCTAGAACAGTAATGTCATCAAACTGGTCGGCAGTGTCCTCAAACCTTTTAATTTCAGTAATGAAGTGCTCAGTCGTTTCCTGAGTATCAAAGCCTCGTGTTTGATTGAGTACCTCCAGCATGTAGTCGTCGCCGAAGAACTTCTTCTCCGAATTCCTTGCCTCAGTTACGCCATCTGTGTAAACGAAAAGAAGGTCGCCTTTCATCAGTTGTATAGAGTCTTCCTTGTACGTGAGTCCGGACATCGCTCCTAAGACCGGACCATGGCGCTGTGTGAGCTGAAGAAGTTCACCATCGGCTTTGCGCACAACAGGCGGGTTATGGCCACCGTTGGTAAATGTCAGCTTTCCTGTGACGACATCAAAAACCGCTATGAACACTGTGACGAACATCGATTTTTTGTTGTCGCTACTCAGTTCATCGTTAACTCGGGTGACAATACTGGCGGTAGAGATATCTTCGGTGGCTCTTGCTTTCATCAGTGTTCGGGTTACCGCCATAAACAGGGCCGCTGGTACACCTTTGCCTGACACATCACCAACACAGACACAGATGCGGTTTTCGTCGATAAAGAAGTAATCGTAAAAATCACCGCCCACCTCTCTGGCAGGTATAAGCGCAGCATGAAGAGAAAATTCATTGCGCTCAGGGAACGGAGGAAAGAGCTGGGGCACCATACTCATCTGGATGTCACGACCAACGTTCAGCTCTTCCTGCATTCGGTCTTTATGGGCTTCGATTGTCTGGTACGCAGCCTTGAGGTCATCCCGCTGCTGTTTAAGCTCAAGCTGGGTTTTTACCCGTGCAAGGACTTTTGGAGCAGAAATAGGCTTGGTCAGGTAGTCGGCAGCTCCCACCTCGAACCCTCTGGTCTCATCGGTACTTTCCCCCATAGCGGTGACGAACATGACAGGAATATCACAGGTGTTTTTGTTTTCCTTTAACCGTTGACACACCTCATAGCCATCCATTTCCGGCATCATGATATCGAGCAGGATGAGGTCTGGAGGGGCTGCTGACTCTGCGGCTTTGAGGGCCTGCTTCCCGCTTATTGCAGCCATGGTCTTGTAATATGGCTTCAGGAGGTCATGGAGCACATTGATGTTGAGCCGCTCATCATCAACTATCAGTATTTTGTATTTACTCTCATCCATCTACATTTCCTCTATCCCTGTTCTTAATTGAGCCAGGGTTTCCTGGGCTTCCTCAAATTCAAAACCGCTGACCTGTTTCACCAGCTTTTTGGAAACGGATCGCAATGTGTTGTTCGTTCCTACATCCGCCAAGAGACTATTCGCCAGTTCCTCAGCTTCAGGGTCCATTTCTTCCAGCAATGTGCTCAGGGTAGTCACCATTTCCAGGAGTTCATCGGGCGATTTCCCAGAAGCGCTCTGTGCGATTTCTTCTTCACCAAATTGTTGGGTAAGTCCATCCAGAACGATCTCAAGGGCTTCGCGAAATACCGACAATATTTCCCTGGCCTGTTCAAGATCGCCCTCTTTGATGTGCTTCTCGATGTTTTTTGAGTTCTCCTGCAGATCCTTTGCACCCAGGGTACCCCCAATCCCTTTGAGCGTATGGGCTATACGCTCGGCTGTTGCCAAATCTTCCTGCTCAATGGCATGGGCCAGTTCCTGACCATCCTGGCTATGGTCTGCCAGGAAATCTTTGAGTAGTTTGAGATAGAGGGTGACATTTCCACCAACCTGGCCTGTGCCCGTCTGAATGTCGATACCAGGGAGTGAGTCTGGCAGTTGCTGTGATGTCGAGCCTGAATCAGCTGCAGTTTTCTGCTGATCCTTTTCAGCAACCTCTCTTTCACCAGGTTTGATCCATTTTAATAAGGCTGCAAAAAGGTGGTCGGGATTTATAGGCTTGACAATGTGGTCGTTCATACCGGCCTCAGCCGCCTGTTTTTTATCCTCTTCGAGGGCATTGGCTGTCATGGCCAGCACTGGTAGATCATCGTATTCCTGTTGTTCCCGTATTCTGGCGGTTGCTGCATATCCATCTAAAACCGGCATCTGGATGTCCATGAGAACACAATCGTATACATGTGGCTGGTTTTCGAGAATCTCAAGACACTCCTGACCGTTATTCGCTATATCGACGTTGAAGCCACCAAGTTCAAGAAGCTCAACGGCCACCTGCTGGTTGACTTTGTTATCTTCAACCAGAAGCAAACGTGCCCCTTTGATTGTTTTAAGTGATTCGTCGGTGATATCCCCTGTTTTTTCAGATACTTTCTTTTCTGAATCGATTTTTCCAAATACCTCCATTATGACATCGAACAGCAGCGAGGGGTTTGTCGGTTTTGAGAGGTAGTTGTCTAGCAAATCGATATCTGGATCATCCATATAATCGTCCTGGTTGAGGGCAGATACCAGGATGATCTTTACTGAATCCCCGTAGTTATCTCGTATAATCCTGGCTGTCTCGATACCATTGAGGCCAGGCATGTTATAATCGAGCAATACGAGTTCAAATGGTGAGTCTGCGGCCTTCATCATCGCCAGCCCCTTATCGCCGGACTCGGCTGTACTGACCTCAAATGAGAATTGCTCCAGATAATCTGAAAGGATGGTCAGGGCGTTGGTGTTATCGTCAACGACCAGCACTTTCGTGCCCCGCAAGTCAGGCGCCGGGATCAGCGCCGGTTTCTGCTTGAGTTCAGAAATTCCAAACCGGGCGGTAAAGGCAAAGGTACTTCCTTTACCGGGTTCGCTTTCAACCCATATGGTCCCGCTCATCAGCTCTACAAGCTGTTTTGAGATTGCAAGGCCCAGCCCCGTACCACCATATTTCCTTGTGGTAGAGGTGTCAGCCTGGGAGAATGATTTAAACAGCCGCCCTAGTTGCTCCTCATTCATCCCGATACCGGAATCTTTAACTCTGAATGTTATGGTGCACTCATGTTCTGAGAGTTCATCAAGGGCAATTGAGATTATGATTTCTCCATCATCAGTGAATTTGACGGCATTGTTGGCGAGGTTTGTCAGGATTTGCCCAAGTCGTAAGGGGTCTCCCACTAAAGTGACCGGCACGTCGGGATCCCTTGAAAACAGAAGTTCAATACCCTTTTCCCTGGCCTTTATCGAGACAATCGTTGCCAGGCTGTTGAGCGTTTTATCCAGCTCAAAAGGAATTGCTTCCATGTCCAGTCGCCCAGCTTCGATCTTTGAAAAATCAAGGATATCATTGATTATTCCAAGTAGAGAATTGGCTGAGCCGTGGATCTTTTCCAGATAATCATGTTGCTTGGGTGAGAGGTCAGTGCGAAGACACAGGTCGGACAATCCTATCACCGCGTTCATGGGAGTGCGAATTTCATGGCTCATGTTAGCAAGAAAATCGCTTTTTGCTTTGGTTGCTGCCTCTGCTATCTCTTTTGCCTTCCTTATTTCCTCTTCGGCTTTTTTACGTGTAGTAATATCACTGATTAAACCGATTGCATGCCAAACCCCATTAAGATTAACACTTGAAAGCAAAAGTTCGATTGGAAATTCTAGACCATCCTTGTTGGTGGCTGTGAGCTCTCGAGATTTGCCTATAAGAGGACCTTCTCCAGTTTGACGAAAATGTTCCAGTCCTTTGGTGTGTTGCATTTGGTACTTTTCCGGAACGATCAAATCATCTAATTCTTTACCTACAGCATCACTGGCACTCCACCCAAAAATCTGCTCTGCAGTCTTGTTCCAGAAAGTTACCTCCCCTGTTTCTGAGGATATCATTATGATTGCACTCAAAGCAGAGGAAGTAATTTTACTTAACATTTCCTCATTTTCCTTAAGGGCCCTTTCAGCCTTCAGCCGTTCACTGATATCCCTGAAAACAACAACGGAGCCCAAGAGCTCATCCCCTTTTATAATTGGCACAGAGGTATACTCTACAGGGAATGAAGAACCGTCTTTTCTCCAGAGTATCTCATCAGTTATAAAAAACTCGACACCTTCTGTTAAAGATCTATACATTGGGCACTCTTCCACAGGGTAGGGACTGTTATCTGCATGTGAATGGTGAATGATAGGGTGTATTTGTTTGCCGATGATCTCCTCGGAAGAGAAACCAATCATTTCCAATCCCGCCGGGTTTATGAAATTAACCAGCCCATCTTTACCAACCCCAAAAATACCTTCACCAACTGACTCCAGGAGCAGCCTGCTGCGTTCCTCCGCTTCACTAACAGCCCGTTCAGCCTGTTTCATTTCAGAGATATCGATTAAGACACCAATAATCCCACCGGGAGAACCATTTTTTAGGGTGAAGGTTTGCTTAAGGTGAAGCATGTCACGGGACTCACCGTTAGCCAGGGTGAAAGAACGTTCCTCCTGCATGCCTCCACCCGTAGCCAGGAGATTCTGATCAAGTTCCTGAAGCTCATTTCGCATCTCCAGAGGAAACATATCGAGATCAAGAACAGTCTTACCGATCAGTGACTCCCGCGACATTCCAAACGCCTCTTCAAATGCGGCGTTGCAGACGGTGTATCGTGTATCCGGTCCTTTAACGAAAATGATGCTTGGGAGAGCATCGAGAAGGACCTTCTGAAAATCGAGCTGGGCGGCGATGAACTCTTCACTTTGCACAAGCTCTTCATGAGCGAGAGCAGATTTTATACGGTTTCGCACAAAGAGAATAGAAAGGGCGAGGATTAATCCCAGGCTGGTGAGTAGACTGATTGTGGTCTGACGCTGTATTTCACGAATGGAGGTATAGGCTTCAGCGACATCGATTTCGGAAGTCACTCCCAGACCAAGCTCTTCATCCCAATACCATGCGCCTATGACAGGGACACCGCGATAGTCAAAATAGCCTTCGAGGTTGACGTCGTTATTCCCGTCGATGGCCGATTGGGCCATAAGGGTTAGAGGTAAGTCCTCGAAAGCCAAAGAGGGGGTGAAACCTTCAGTCAGGTTACCACCAGGGTTTCTCAGCTTTATGTTGAGAAGAGAGGGGGTTCCGGGCTTCAGCAGGCCAATCTTTTGAAGTTCAGTATCGAACCTGCTTTCGCTGATCATCACCCCCTGACGGTTGAAGGCATAGCTTTCCCCCGATTCTCCGATGCGTGCTCGTTGTAATATATCGGAAAAATCCTGTTGTGGATCGATCAACAGGACGAGAACTGCATGTGAGTTATCCCTGTACAGAGGGATAGTGGAAGCAGCCATCATGTTTGCAGTTTGGCCAAACAATGTATCATCAGCCTCCCGTTTCCTGGGTAGGCTCAATGCTGTAAATTGCGGGCCGGACAGGCTTTCTTTAAGAAAGGCAATATCTTTTGAACTTGTAAAGGTCTTGCCTATGTATTCTTGCACATTTGAAGCTGTGACAAGTCCTTCCTCCCGTACTATCAGATATCCTGTATAGATACCTTCTGCCAGAAGGGGCTGCATAAGGGTGTTGAGTGTATACTGTTCTTCGGCGCTTCGGAACTGCTCGTCCGGATTACTGTTGTCAATTATGGAAAGTTTATCCGCCAAATGCCTCACGCTGGGCAGGTGTGCCCATGATTTCACCTCCCGCTGACGCTCATTGAGCCAGTTTCGTGTGCCAGTTGAGGTAGTATCCAGGACCGTAAGCAAGGTTGCGCGGAGGTCTGCCATCTCAAGTTGTTGCTGCTGTTTCATATGATTGAGAGCAAGCAGGGTGATTGCGAGGGCAGCGCCGGCTGATGCCAGAAGTAGCGGCCATGATCTGATGATACTTTTTCTCACCAGATCATTTCTCTCCCCGCTCTTTACAGGTCCTTTTTCTCTTGCCCCAACCACCTTTTCTGCTTTAGGGCTAAACCAGTATAGGGCAGTAAAGAGCAGGAGGAGTATCAAAAAAATTGTGCAGGTCCCAAGAATTTTGAGCAGATTGACAAGCCGTACTCTCTTTGCTTCCCAGGATAGGATTTCATTGTTGGTCCTGTCAGCTATAGCTTTGCTGAATGCTTCGATGTTCCTCATGGCTCGGGCTTTGGCACCATGGTACTCTTGATCATGGAGGAGTTGGAGAGCAAGCTCCCGGTCAACAGGACCCGGTTTTACAAGTTGACCTGATTCATCAGGGTATCGTCCCTGGGCGAGCGCAATAGCACGCTGTTCGACTAAGGCAAGGGTATCTGACTGGTATTTTGCCTTGTTCAGCATATTGAATTCATGTTGCGTGAAATCCAGCTCTTTCATGAGTTGCTCAAAAGCAACAGGATGTTCATCTGGCCGTGGTTTTTTGTTCGTTGCACTCAAATAGTCCCAGTAGATATTGTGGTATTCTTTTGGCCGTGGAGCTTCTCCGTTACGGATTGCAAGAATTGTTGAAAAGTATTCCAAGTACCGTTTTTCCCCGGATACAACGTAAGTCCGTGCCATCCGCGTAAGGTCATCGGATGTCTGACGAAGGAGATCAGCAAGGTGCAGTGATTCAATCCGTTTCTCTTCAGCCGTTGAAATCTCTTTGTTGATTTGGAGGAAGAAATAGAGTGCACTTGAGCTGGCAAAGATCAGGTTAAGCAATAAAAAGACAAGGGAGATGTAAATGGCGTGTCGCCGCTCCAGGCGCTGCCAGGCCCGGATCAGAAGGAGTAGCCCAATACATGCGATTGCTAACTGGATAAGAATTACGTTCTTTGATACCAGGCCACCGGTTTGCAAATCATCAATTTGCGCATCGTGGGAAAACTGGGACTGCATATACCAGCTCTCCTCAATGACCATGAGCTCATGATCTGGAATTGAATCAAATACTTTTTTGACAATGCTTTCCAGCTCGGGCCAATCAGAGCGAAAACCAATTTGAATATTCTGCGGTTCAAGACCGGTGGAGCCTGCCGGCTTGAGTGAGGGGAATCCACCGGTATTCAGCAAGTGATTGACGACGCCCAGATTCTCGATAAATGTTGTAGCGGATCCGTTGCTCACCACTTGTAAACCTTGACGTGCATTGTCGACCAGCAGGAAATTCAACTTTGGATATTGATCAAGAATGGTGTCAGTTACAGCATAGCCCCGTACGAGAGCAACTTTGCCGGAAAGATCAGAAAGATGTGAAAGCGGTGGAAGTGCAGGATGATCCTTTCTGGTGACGTATACCCACTCTTGCTTGATATAGGGTTGTGAGAATGTAAGATAGGTTGAACGAGAAGGACTACCGGTTAATGCCGGGATGAGATCCAGCTCTCTCTGTTTCGCTCTGGCTAAAACCTCTTGCCATGATAGTCCTTTCTGAACCAGGAAGCTGATGCCTGTTTTCCTCTCAAAAATTTTCAGGATATCAGCTGCAATTCCACTGTGCTTTCCTGAATCGTCGATGAAATCAAAGGGAGGCCAGTCAGGATCAACCCCGACCCACAACGTTGGATGATGCTTCAGCCATTCCTGCTCTTTCTCCGTGAACCTGATTTGTGTATCAAACAGCTCCTCTATTTGTTGGGCTGATTGTTTTGCAGAGGAAGATACCCACTTATTCGCTATCGTTTTCTCCTCTTCAGGAGTTATGCTCTTTAATCCTTTTTCCAGTATTGACTGGAGTTGGGGTAGATTTCTTCGCACCCCCATATGAAGTTTGTTGCGTTCGTCATCATCTATCCCCGATGGTCCTGCAATCCTTAACCCAACAAGGAGTTTCTTTCGCATGGTATAGTCGACTACCGCCCGACTGCCGATAAATGCCCTGGCGCGCCCGTCAAGAACGGCTGTAAGGCCGTCCGAAAAACTGCCAACTTCGACTACTCTTATGTCAGGGTAACGATCCCGAACGGTCTGTTCATAATAGTAGTCGTTTACGATAGCAACACTTGATCGTGATAGATCTTCTAGTGATTGGACTGCCAAATCCCCTTGTTTGGTAACTAGTACTTTTGGATATTCAATATAGGGGGATGTGAAAAGTGTATATTCCTGTCTTTCCTTGGTTTTACTTATCACCGGGAGTATATCTAGATTATCCGTGCGGAGCATTTCAAGGAATTCCGACCAAGAGAACCCATTAACAAACTCAAAAGAGAGGCCTGTTTTTTCGCCAATAAGACGTAAAACATCAATGCTGTATCCTTTGGCCTCACCATCTTCAACAAAATCAAATGGTGGATAGTCGTTCTCATTGCCGACCCGAAGGACAGGATTTTCTTTAACCCACTGAAGTTCAGCAGGTGATAATTGTACTCTGTTCTCTACAATGAAAGCGTAGTGGAGAATCAGCTGTCCGATTGGCTCATCTTCAAAAATCACATCATATTCATGACGATTCAATGTTGAGAGAATTTCTTTTGGCAATTCGGCCTGAGGCTTGAAGGTGCCGCTCTCTCTGTATCCGCTGAAAAAAACTGTGTCATTATTAGTGTCGACCAGTTCTACAGCGATAATTGAGGGGTACGTATTTACAAGCGAGACGATAAGCGTGGATACGACGTCTGAATCATAGTTGTAAAAGGGCTGTGAAACGAATTGGCTGATTGAAGCCGCTATGGCCTCTATGTCATTTTCGCCATGCACATCCTTTATACTGGTAAGTGGTAGCGCAATGAGCACGAGGAAGAATGCCACTGCTCGACTCAACCTTTTACAACATCCCATTAATTGAGGTGGCAAAATACAGTGCATCTGCTTGTTTATAATCAAAGGTCGTTCTCTTGGAGTTGAACGTTTATAGCTTCAATGATCTCTGGTTGGACTGAAAAGCTGCAAGCCAGGTATCGATTATTACCCTGCGGCATTTCTGGAAAACGATGAAATGCAAATTGAGAGGCGGAGAACTCCTTCTTTTGAAAAAAATCTGTCGCTTCTTCCTCTGCAACAAGGAAATAATCACCTCTGCCGCTAAGAAGCATCTGCAACATCTCACCCGTGTTGCTGCTTATGACTGTCAACGTCTTTGGTTGCATTTTTTCTATATGTTCATCAAGGAAAGTACCATAAGAGAAGCTGTCTTTTACCAGCAGTGTAATTGAGTTATCGGAAAAGAGGCTTTTGATATCAGAATGGCGGGCAACCGCATCATCACCATTTCTAGCGAGAACGACAGTGGGCTTATCCTGGTAAATTGGAATGGAATAGCGGGCAAATTCCTCTCTTCCAGGCTTCTTGAACCAGCCAATTCCGCATACGTTCTTCTTGTCTGCCTTGATGGTCACCAGTTGACGTTTGAAAGGCATCTTTTTCCATTTGAACGGGATACCTACGTTGCTCAGTGCATTGGCAACAGGTGTGGCGGTCAACCCCTCAACACTATGAATATCCGTTTTGCTGGCATATGGTGGACGTTCCTCGTAAAAAATTTGAAGTGTTGGTTGAGCGAAAGATGGTCCTGACAGGAGTGTGAGCAAGCAGAGTAGAGTGAGCACGACTAGATTCATAAATTTGCTTTTTTCCTTTTTGGTGGTGAGTTGAAGATGTACCGATTATCGGTGTTTTCCAACTATCTTCGCACGAGAACAAAGAGGAGATCAATAATTGTTATTATGTGCATAGTTAAAGATAAATTGCAAGCTTGACTCCTTACTTTTTATGAGTGACGGAGGTGTCTTGTATACATCATGGGAGACGGTTTATGTTCCACAAATAATACTGGAAAGGTTAACCGGCTACGTAAAAGCCACGGATAT
This sequence comes from Desulforhopalus glucosivorans, assembly GCF_054397165.1. NCBI lineage: Bacteria > Pseudomonadati > Thermodesulfobacteriota > Desulfobulbia > Desulfobulbales > Desulfocapsaceae > Desulforhopalus > Desulforhopalus glucosivorans. The sequence goes on along the minus strand of NZ_AP044854.1, from coordinate 2,031,190 downwards.
CGGCAACAATGACCGAATTTTTCCCATTTCTTACGTTGCCGCCTGGTCTATGGTGAAAAAAGCAGGCAGAATGGTCAATATCGACCTGCGGAGACATAATCTCCGGCGTCATGCAGCGACTTATGTCTCAAGATCTGGTGCTGCCATAGAAATCGCCTGCAAAGCGATTCTACGACATGCAGATCTTTCAACAACTCAAAGACATCTCGGAAAGGTAAATGACACTGAAGCGATCAGGTGGATTGAGACACTTTATGGATAAGCGTGCCTCAACGGATGAGGGTTGCTCCTTGCCCTTTGAAAGCAATCCCTATGTGTCAGAATAGTTTGCACCTAAAATATTTCCACATATAACAAATGGGCGGTGTGAGAAAATCTAGTGTCAAAACGTTACTCAGATGAGTTCAAGGAATCAGTAATCAAAAGAATGATGCCTCCCAATCCAGTATCTATTCCACAATTGAGTAGTGAAATAGGAGTTTCAGATGTTACTCTCTATAAATGGAGAAAATTATACCGGAACAAAGGGGTGGCTGTGCTAAGAGATAATAAGCCTGAAAATTGGTCAGCAAGCGACAAACTGACTGTTGTGATTGAAACTACTTCTTTCAATGAAGCTGAATTGAGTGAGTATTGCCGTAGTAGAGGACTGTATAGAGAGCAGATTTCCCGATGGAAAATAGAAGCTTTATCAGGGTATGAAAAGAGTAGTCAGGCAAAAAGGGTTCAAAGCCAGGACCGCCGTGAAGATAAGCAAAAAATCAAAAAGCTTGAGCGAGAGCTTAATCGTAAGGAAAAGGCTTTAGCTGAAACAGCTGATCTATTGGTGTTGTCAAAAAAGTGGGAAGCCGTCTGGGGGGAAAACGAGGAAGATTAATTTCTCCTGAGATTCGTCAGATGGCTATTGATTCTATAGCTACCGCCGTGTGCCATGGCGCCCGGCAAAAACAAGCTTGTAGAATTATTGATATCACCGTGCGTACACTACAGTATTGGCGTGTTAATGGTGTAGACGATCAGCGACAAATAGTAGAAAAGAAGCCAGCCAACAAACTCAGTGAGCAAGAGAGGAGTGCAGTTCTTTCAATATGCAATAGTGAAGAATTTATGGACTTGCCACCCAAACAAATTGTTCCTGTATTAGCTGACAGAGGTGAATTTATCGCTTCTGAAAGCACTATTTACCTATTCTTCGAGCTGTTGGCCAAGTACACCATCGAGGGCGCACAGCAAAGCCCAGTACAGTAAAACGGCCAGCTTCTTATACAGCAAATGGTCCCAATCAATTATGGTCTTGGGACATTACTTATTTGGCCAGTACCATAAAAGGTCAGTTCTTCTATTTGTACCTATTTATGGACATTTATAGCCGCAAGATTGTTGGTTGGGAGGTATATGAAAATGAGTCATCTGAACAAGCAGCTGATGTGTTGAGAAAGACTCGTCTCAAAGAAGCTTTACCGATTAATCATGCACTCGTTTTACATTCTGATAACGGTGGTCCTATGAAGGGTGCAACTATGCTTGCTACGATGCAGAAAATCGGTGTTGTCCCTTCTTTTAGCCGCCCTTCAGTAAGCAATGATAATCCATTTTCCGAATCTTTATTCAAAACACTCAAGTACGTCCCTATTTACCCCGCTAAACCTTTTGATAGTGTTGTCGAAGCCAGGCAATGGGTAGCAACCTTCTGTCGATGGTATAACTATTCCCACCGTCACAGCGGTTTGAAGTTTGTAACACCGGTACAGCGCCATCGTGGTAAAGATAAGGTTCTTCTGAAGAAAAGAAAAGCTGTGTATGAAACCGCAAGAAGAAAGCATCCTGAACGATGGTCTGGCAAGAGCAGAAACTGGAATCATGAGACAGCTGTTGAGCTTAACCCTGTAAACCAGGCCCCTGGAAATGATAAGGACCTAATTGTTGCATAAAAGGGAGTACTACTTTTTATGCAATTCAATTTAAACACAGTGGTGAGCTTTAGTAAAAGCCAACTCTGAGAATGGGCTCCGCAGGCAAGCTCGTCAGAAGAGTTGGCTTTTGCTGAAGCGGGTTACAACAAGGACACCAAATTAATCTTTGCAAATGAGCAAATGAGGCGAAAACTATCTTGACAAAGCCTAACATAATTTTCGGAATCTGAAATAATATCTCCTCCATGAGCACCTCACCATGGTGGTATTTCGTATAAAATCAAAGCGTCTGTGAGGTTACGGGGTATGCCTCTCAACTTGATTACCAAGGTTAGTCTTGGCAAGGTCAAACACTTAAGAAATCCTGCAACTTAGAATTCTTCCTGTATCTCGATGATTCATTTGCAGCAAATTCCTAACAATAAATCCGAAATCTAAAACCTGATATTATCCATGAAAATCCTATGTTGCAATGATTGCGAACTCGAAAGTCAAGTGTTAGGAAAATGATACTTTTTAGAGGCATTATTTGAGTGGATTAATGCTCCATTTTGCAATTTCCTTGGTATCGACACAAAATAGTTTGCAAAATAGCAATTGTGCGGCACAAAGCACCGTAAATTGCAGCCCTCTTAAACTTAAAACTGAACGTGGTAGGAAAAATTGTACTGGAACTATTTCGCATCTTCGAGCTTGTACCGTATTCGCAGGACACCATCGCAAAAATCATGAGAGGAAAGCTGGAAGGCTCCGATTTCTGTTGTCCGCTTCACATGTTCACCAATACAGGGGCAAGCGTCGTAATCGCCGATGTGAACAATCCGTACTTTCTCCACGCCATCTGGAAGCCTTGTAATGTTGTAGCGCTGTGTGGCTTGATCTAGAGATATCATTTCTTCGGTTACCTCCAAATCGGCTGAGATTGTTTCATTGACCGCAGCCTCAATTTCTTTGGCCTCGACATCTGTCAACTCGCGATCAAAATGATAATCACATTTAGATTTTTTCTTATTCACATGAGCACTGAAACAGCGGCCGCAATCAAATTTCCTCACCATGCCCTGATTGAGGATGTGTTCAGCCGAGTGCATACGAGGAACGTAGGATTTTGTCATATTAGCACTGCTTATTTTTTTCAGTGTGGAAAAGAAAACCGTGATCCAGTGGGTTCGAATCACGGCTTATTGAAAATAACATCATAGCTATAATCTAAAGAGCATCAACCGTTAACCTCAGCGCCTAAGGCCTTGCCTGCTTTGAATTTGGCAACCGTTTTTGCCGGAATTGTCATCGCTTTACCTGTTTGAGGGTTTTTCCCCTGTCTTTCAGCTCTCTCTGATGTTGAAAAAGTGCCAAAACCGATAAGACTGACCTTGTCTTTTTTACCCAATGTCTCGGTAATGCCTTTGAGGGTAGCATCCAAGGCTGCTGCAGCTTGTTTTTTCTCAAGTCCAGCATTGTCAGCAATGTAGTTGACCAGTTCTTTCTTGTTCATTTAGTTCTCCTGATTGTACATGATTTTATGATAAGTCTGGTTTACCTTTAGGTATCCACGTTTTATCCGTTCTTGACGAATCCGCTCATACTCTTTCAGCATTCCCATTTGTTTATGAAAACGCTGTTTTTTTCCAGGTTGTCCTTTGGTACCAATTCTTCCCCATCTCCGGATTAGGATAAATCCAAAAAGGTCTTTCCCGGCAAAAAGCTCATAGAATGCTTATTTGTTTCGGTCGGGGATGATGCACACATAGTATGAATATTTGTGGCAGTCCATCTTTTATCCTTTTCCCTGAATTTACCATAGTTAATGAGGGGAGGTGTGATGTGCTCTGTATCATCATAATATAGTATAAACAGCTAAAAAGATAAAATGGAAAAAAGATAAAAAGATAAAAAGATATATATTTATCTATTCGATATTGTTTTCTCTTTTATATGCCTCTAACGCTTTTTCGAGGAGTTCAACCTTTTTCATTTTTCCAAAGAAGGCAATATGTCTGAACTCTTCATCAAATTCTGCGGTGACTTTGGTGGCAAATGCGACTGTACGGCCAGTTTTATTTCGTGGTTTTCGAGCGGGCGCTGTTTCCGGAGCTTCGAGGTTATTGTCATCATCCTCAGGTGAGGGAGCGTCACCGAATCGGCTTTTCTTGGATTTTTTTATTTTGCTGAAATCAGCCATTTTCCTACTCGCTCAATAAGTTGCTTAATATACTTTCAAGTACAACGTTAGCCTTGTCATTGAGGCTTTTCCATTTTGTTTCTGTCAAAGCATACCCATCGTTTTGGGATTGTCTGTAACCAGGTTTTTCAAAAATACAGCCATCCAGGACTTTGAATCCTGTTTCAGTAATGAACTCCTTCGCATCATGGATTTCTGATGCTGTGTTGACCCTGGACAGAGCGAAAACAATATTGCTACGCGGTATCTGGTTTTTAACGAGTTCATGTCCTAGCTTGATGGTGGGAATGAGATCTGCTCTACTTGAGCAACAAGGCAATACAATAAGATCGGATATCTTTCCAGCTGCGAGTGTTCCTTTACTGGCTCTGGGAGTACCGTCAATGATTAAGAAATCAAAATTGCTATTTGTGACAGATTTTTGGAGGTCGTTGATCGTTGCAAAGATTTCCACCGAACCAATGGAAGAGATACCATTATTAAGACGCTGCCTATGAAGATCGGACAGGGTGCCCTGTTGAGTATCCATGTCAGCGACCTTAACAGATAAACCACTTTTAGATGCCTCATATGCAGTTGCAAGGGCCAGGGTACTTTTACCAACGCCACCCTTTTGGGAGACGAATGAGATGGTTTTCATGGCTATGTAAAATGTATAAAAAGATTAATTAGAAAAAAGGTAAAAAGATAACTATTTGTCTAGAGGATAAGACTATCTCTTTTCTAATTTCAAATCAAGAGTAAGTAATCAAAACATATTTGAGAGGATTCGATGATTGACGTATGACAGTCTAAATTGTTGAGATTCTAAAAGAGGAAGTCATCACCCATCTTTTGTAGCGGCGGGTTATAACTATCTAATTCTAGATGTAATTCCCTGTATTGGATATTATGCGTTTGACACAAAAAAACATGTGTTTTTGTGTCAAAGGAAGAGTTTAATTAGTACAGAGAAGCAACGTATGCAACAGGTAAATTGCTAGTTCGCGGTAAGAATTCTTATGGTTGGAGTGTCAGGCGGGGGGAGCAATTGGTGAATTGATATTGTCTGGCGAAAAAACGCAAAAGGCGTTACCTCTTTGGCTCAATTAGAATGATGAGGTGTAAATTATGAGTGATGAGTTAAATGATCGTTTGCCATTCAACGCACAAGGTGATCTTCTTAAGACCTGAAAATGCAGATTGAGCAGGGTCAGAAGCAGGCCGTTGCAGCGGTAAATAGTGCTATTACTGCAACCTACTGGCATATGGGAAAGCGAATCAATGAAGAGATCCTTCACGGCGAACGGGCGGAATATGGGAAGCAGGTGATTGCTTCTTTGGCAAAGGAGTTGGTCGTACAATACGGGAAAAGCTTTGAGGCCAGGAATCTGCGGCGAATGATGCAGTTTGCAGAGGTTTTCCCTGATTTTGAAATTGTGTCACCACTGGTGTCACAATTGAGTTGGACACATTTTACCATTCTCATCACCTTGCAAAGCAGTGAGGCCCGGTCATTTTATGCCAGACAATCTATTGAAAATAATTGGAGTAAGCGTGAGTTACAGCGACAGATGGAGCGCAAAATCTTTGAACGATCCGAAATTGCAGATACAAAGTTAACATTGGCCGACTCCAGCCATCTTAGTGGCAACTTTAAAGATCCCTATTTCCTGGACTTTTTAGGATTGAAAGAGGGGTACCTTGAAAATGAATTGGAAAACGCTCTCCTCAGAGAGCTTGAATTGTTCATATTAGAACTGGGCAAAGGCTTTGCGTTTGTTGAACGCCAAAAACGCTTGATTATTGATGGAGAAGATTTCTATCTGGATCTTTTGTTCTTTCACCGGAAACTCAGGAGGTTGGTGGTCATTGAACTGAAGATTGACCGTTTCAAAGCAGCGTTTAAAGGTCAAATGGAGCTTTATCTCAATTGGCTGAATAAGCACGAACGGCAGCAAGATGAAGAGGCTCCAATTGGGCTCATTCTTTGTGCTGAGGCCGGTAAGGAGCAAGTCGAACTTCTCAATATGCGGAAAGATAACATCATGGTTGCCGAATACTGGACAGAGTTGCCACCCAAGGAACTTTTGGAAAAGAAACTGCAAAGTACACTAATCGAGGTGCGAGAACGGCTTGCTGAGCGAAGGATGTTAAGCAGTGACGATCAGAATGAAAACCGAATTGAACCTCTAAAATCAGACATAAAGAAAGGGGTCTCTTCTTTAGATGAGGGATCGGGAGTGGAAATGACGGAAGATTTAATCAAGTCAATTAAAAGTAAAAAGAGTGGGCGGTAGAAAATTTAGCTCAATCAGCGAGCAGCAGCTAAGCATCAAGTAATTGTTCACCCAACTCTTTGAGTGAACCATCACCGTTCACGTAATCGTACAACGATGTTCGAGTGATGCCCAAGCTACTGGCAACCTCAGTCGCATTTGATTTTGAATCTGACATTGCAGCCATTGCCATTCGCAATTTTTCTTTGGTCATTTTGCGTGGCCTTCCCCCGAGTCGCCCTCTTGCCCTGGCAGCAGCAAGTCCAGCTTTTGTTCTTTCACGGATAAGATCTGCCTCAAACTCTGCAAGAGCAGCAAAGATACCGAAAACTAATCGACCATTAGATGTCGTGGTGTCGATCTGAGCACCAGTTCCTGCCAAGACTTTAAAACCGATTTCTCGCTTATTAAGGTCGTCAACTATGGAAACCAGATGTTTCAGACTACGTCCAAGCCGATCAAGTTTCCAGACGACAAGAGTGTTGCCTGGTTGTAAAGCTTTGAGGCAGGCCTGCAAACCAGGCCGGTCATCTCTCCTTCCGGATGCCTGATCTTTATAAATTCTTTCAGAATCAACACCAGATTCCACCAAAGCATCCTGCTGAAGCTCAAAAACTTGGGAGCCATCATTTTTTGAGAGGCGAATATATCCTATCTGCATAGTTCTCTCATTTTGGTGTCGAAAAGGGAGTGTCGTCACAGTTTAGTGTGCATTGATTGTCGACGAGTATTCTTGCACACAGGTTTATGATAAACAATAGGTTTTGTAAGTGTAAGAAAAACGAGAGTTTTTCGACAGGAGTTATCGTTGTAGCATTCCTTTGAGACATCTCGAATTAGTGTTACTGAGTTTTGGTTTATACTTTTGCTATATATCACTACTGTTTTGCAGATAATGAATTGGAGGAAAATGCAGTTATTAAGGAATACTTAATAACTGCGGCTGACGGAAAATATAGGAAGAATTAGACTGCTATCCCGTTGAACATATATTGAACACGGTGTAGTTCTTTTTATATTTCCATCGACTTACGTAGTGATGCTAAGACAGACTGCGTCCTTGATAATGCAACCCAGATGAAGCAGGTGTGGTGAATCTTCTTCACAATGGCGAGCAGGCAATGGCGGAGGGTGGGGTACTCTCGGTTTCTATGAAGACGATGTAACTTTCTTCGGGTTCTCTGATCGAGAATCTACATAATCCTGCACGTCTCCTGAATCATAGTGTGACGATGTAGCACAAAACAATAGAATTCCAAACACTTGCATAATTAATCCTTTTCATATAATAGTTCCTAACAAAACCATCGTCATTCACAATATTGGTGCAATGGTTCTTGTAACATTATGCCCTGCTCTTTGTTTGATAAACCTATAAATCAGCACAACATGAAAAGTTTCTTATGATCAGAAAAATAATTGATCTACACAATGTTGGAAAATTTGAAAAATTCTCTGCCAAAGGGGATGTGACTCTAAAGCAGGTCAATTTGTTTTACGGAGAAAATGGGAGAGGGAAAACAACTTTATGTTCCATTTTGCGCTCGCTAAAGGATAACAATTCCTTACTGATCAAAGAGAGAAAGACTTTAGGCACCTCTGGTGATTGTAAATGTAAGATACAAACGGCAAACGGAATTTGTAACTTTACTGGAGATTCATGGGATCAAGAGTGTCCACAAATTCTAGTATTCGATTCCGATTTTGTTAACAACAACATCTATACCGGTGACACAGTAGACCATCAGCACAAAAAGAACCTATTCCAAGTCATAGTTGGTGAAGAAGGCGTCAAATATTATAAGGAAATTGATAAGATCACTGGTGACATTAAAGAAATTAACCAGGAGCTTAAACTTAAAATAAAAGACGTAGAGAAATATAAGCCTGAAAATGTGCCTTTGAAAGAATACCTGGCAATTCAAGAAAACGAAAATATTGATACTGAGATAGTAGAAGCTAAAGGTAGGCTCAAGACCATACAAGAACAGATAGCCAACACATCTGTGATTAACACAAAGCCGAACCTCGCCACGTTAGTCCTCCCGGTTGTTCCAATAGAAATTGAGCAAACCCTTCTAGATAGCATAGAGCAAATAGATGAGCGTGCTGATGAGCATGTGAAACGACATTTGGAGAGCGGTATGGCTCAACCAAATGAGAAGTGGCTCTCGTTTGGTGCCAACTTACAAAAAGAAGATAATTGTCCTTTTTGCGGCCAAGACGTTAGCAATATTGATTTGATTAAGGCGTACAAGACGTACTTCAACCAACAATACAAAGACCTTTTGGCAAGTGTTAACTCACTAGAGAGCACTGTGAACAGTCGTCTAGGAGAATCTGCCTACATTGGCATAAAGGCCAAACTTCTTGAAAACCAGACAAACCTTGAATATTGGAGAAACCATTTAAAAGGTTTAGAGCTACCAGTAGTCATTTTTGAAAGCATCGATGAGATATTCAAAAAACTGCTATCAGAATGCTTGACACTTATTAAGGCTAAACAGCAAGCACCCATTAGCACTGTAGAACTGTCCTCAAATTACATTGAAGCAAAGCAAAAGGTTGATGATCTAACCATCAGTATCCAGAGCTACAATCAAGAAATTGCAGCGATCAACCAGAAGATAGGGGAGTTTAAGCAATCGCTTCCCAAAAAAGAACAAGAAGTACAAGCTTCATCCTCGCTCGCAGCACTTGCATTGGTCCAAACTCGTCACACACAAAAAGTAAAAGATGCTGTGAACGAGTATGTAAGGATTGAAGGAGAAAAAACAAAACTCGAAGACGCAAAGAAAGCTGAGAGAGAAAAGCTGGATCAATACTGTGATCAAAAAATGGGGTTGTACGAAGATAGTATCAACTCCCACTTGGCCTGTTTTAATACTGGTTTTTCGATAACAAAGGTTAAACACAACTATTCAGGTGGTTCTCCAAACTCCCAATATCATCTAAAAATTAACAACGTCACCGTAGGCTTGAATAAATTCAAAACTTCTCTAAGTTCAGGTGATAGAAATTCATTAGCTTTGGCCTTTTTTCTTGCGTCGTTAGACCATGACAGTGCTTTAAATCAAAAGCTGGTAGCGTTTGATGATCCATTTACTAGTCTTGATAGATTCCGTAGGGAATCAACCGCGCAACTCTGTAAAAAAATAAGTGATAAGGCTAAACAGGTTATTGTGTTGTCCCATGATCCTTATTTCTTGAAGCTCATTTATGATAAATATCCTTCTGCTACAGTTAAAACACTGCAAATTCCAAAATTCAGTACAGGTAGTACAATAGTTGAGTGGAATATTGAAGAAGCCCTGATGTCCTCATATATGAAAAATTATTCAACGCTCATCGCTTTTCTTGATGAGGGAACTGGAGACCTATTGGCAGTAGCGAGGGCAATAAGACCTTTCCTGGAGGGCTTATTAAGAACTCATTTTCCCGGTCACTTCCAAGACGGGCAATGGCTAGGTGACTTCATTCAGAAGATCAGGAATGCAGATGATACATCAGGACTATGTCATGCCAAATCGGATCTTGAAGAAATTGAGTCTATCAACGATTACTCAAAGAAATATCACCATGAACAAAATCCTAATGCTGACAGTGAGTTTATTACTCACGATGAGCTAGAGGGGTTCACAAAACGAACAATTGCGTTGGTTGGTGGAATTTAAAAATGCAGGGTTAACAACCCTGTATATTACTATCCTCATTTGAATTAGTTCAGACCTAATCTGACACCGAGCTTGTCAAAGCGAGGGTTACCGGTTTTGATAGTTGTGCGACCAACAACCAAAACCATGGAGGTAACCCTCATGTTGCATTCTAACAATCCAATAATTAAACACAAGACTGGTCTTTTGAATCTTGCAGAGGAGCTCGGTAACGTTTCTCAGGCTTGCAGAGTCATGGGGCTATCCAGAGACACGTTTTACCGATATCAAGAGGCAGTTGATAACGGTGGAGTCCAAGCCTTACTCAATGCCAATCGTCGTGTACCAAACACGAAAAACCGTGTAGATGAACACATTGAAGCTGCTGTAGTTAAACATGCTACAGACTTTCCCGCTCATGGCCAAACAAGGGCCAGTAATGAATTAAGGAAAACTGGAGTGTTTGTTTCTCCCAGTGGAATTCGTAGTATTTGGCTGAGACACAACCTCTCGTGCTTCAGAGATCGTTTAAAAGCCTTAGAAGAGCACGTAGCAAAAGAAGGTATCATTCTCACCGAAGCTCAAGTGACTGCCCTTGAAAAGAAGAAACACGATGATCAGGCATCTGGTGAAATAGAAACCGTGCATCCAGGTTACTTGGGCTCGCAAGACACATTTTATGTTGGAACACTCAAAGGTGTTGGCCGAATCTATCAGCAAACATTTGTTGATACCTATTCAAAGATAGCTTTTGCGAAGTTATATACAACCAAGACGCCAATTACTGCAGCAGATATGCTGAACGACAAAGTATTGCCTTTCTTCTCAGAAAACGAACTCCCGGTCTTGAGGATACTCACTGATAGAGGAACGGAATACTGCGGTAAGGTAGATCGCCATGATTATCAGCTGTATTTGGCTGTTAATGATATTGACCATACGAAAACGAAAGTGAGGTCTCCTCAGACTAATGGGATCTGTGAGCGGTTCCATAAGACGATTCTACAGGAGTTTTATCAAGTGACGTTTCGGAAAAAAATATACTCAGAGATGGATACGTTGCAAAAAGATCTGGACGAATGGATTGATTATTATAACAATGAGCGTACTCATCAAGGTAAAATGTGCTGTGGCCGCACACCGATGGAAACTCTTGTAGATGGAAAAATTATTTGGAACGAAAAATATATAGATTGAATTTAATCTGACAATTGCAGCTGAAAAACCGGCAACTGTCAGATCAGGTCTGAACCACTACACCTCATTGGCGCAATAAAGTTCCCATAGCAACTCTCCCTCAGGGTCGCTGGTGAAAGGTTCAGGTACTACAAGTACCCCGCCTTTATTGACTCTGTCCTCCGGTGGCCAATCTATAGTTCCATCCCTCTTTTCAAAGACGACTGAGATTCTTCTGTCTCGTCCTGGGATCTTGCTCTTTATTCTGCCCACAGCCGATTTTAAGGCTCCAATTCCTGCTGCCATAATCAGTCTTCTCCAATATTTCTTGGGTATCTTGTCCCTATGCTTGAGTAGGAATCCAAATGTCACATTCATAATCAGTAAATCGTTGCGCTGAAAAATCCCTGTGCATTCAGTCTGAGAATGGGCGGGGGCCTCTCGTTTCTGAGGAAAGGGGTTCAAAAAAGGTTACTCAGCCAAGCTCGTTTTCAACTCTTCCAACTCCCTCTCAATATCGGATATCTGAATTGCATGGATCTTTTTGTCCAATATTCTTGATAGGATCTCAGAGTCTTGTACAGAGAGCTTCCCAGTAACAACAGAATCAAGAAGAAAGCTGGCTGCAACGGATGCCTCTTTAACTGTGTTAATCTCAGTGGGAAAGTCTATCTGGATCTTATGATTCTTTGCTACAGGGAGTATCCTTTCAACACAAGTGCGTAGAGCTTGATTAGAGCCGGACAACGCATTCTCGATAAGGCGCTCTATAAGCTCAGGGGCAGCTTGCTCAATAATCTTGTCACAACGGACATAATTCTTTCGTCTTGAGCCAGTAGGGTAACCATTGGGATTTCCAGACTGACCAGGTTTCCATTGAGAATTGGATTTCACTGTTTTGTCAGAAGACTTCTGGTTGTGTCCTAGTATGAAATTGTTACCAGGTTTTGATACTCTGCCCCCGCACCCACATTGGCAAAGAGGGAGCTTCTTAATACGTTTCACTTGAACTTTCTCCGGTGACGATCAATCCGCTCTTGCTGGTTCACTCTTTTCAGTTTTGGCTGAGGAGAGCGGTTGATTCTTCCTAGTCTCTTGAGAGTGGCTTCTTTGATTCTTTGCCAATCTCGGTCGCTTTGTTTTGGCATTACATATCCTCTTGTTCAATAGGCATAAGTCTATTGGAATAACTTTATTCCTAATCCTCTTTCTGACGGACTTCTTTGACATCGTTACAAGCTGGCATACTCAGCACGGACAGAACGATAAGATTTCATATCGCCAATCTCTGCGTAATGGCAAAGCTCATCATATAGTTGCTTTTTCTTGATGGCTCTTTCATCGACAGCTTGAGTCACGGTTCTAATCTTTTTGGCATTATGATCGTGGTGTTGCATGAATTCACCAAGGTCATTGTAGACAGATAGAGCACGAACTTCGCCACTACCAAAGCCGAAGCGGAGTTTTGCTTGAGCAATAAGATCCGGTGATACTTCAAGGCCAGCTTCCTCAGCCGCTGACATAATGGCTTCTCTGAGATTGATGTCATTCTCTTTCTGCTGTGCTTGTTGCTGTTCTTTAGTTCTGGCAAAAACTCCTTTGCTTTCGTCTAGTACAATTACTTTTTTCATGATCATTTCCTTAATTTGGTTATCGTCTTTAGTTGTGAAATGGGAACGGTCAGTGTTCCCTTTCTTTTGTCTACTTTTATGCCGTTCTCTTTGAGCACTTGCGAAGCTCGCTGGCGTTATACACCGTGGAGTTTTGCAGCCTGAGAGATTGGCAATTTCACCGCTAAATTATCAACGGCGTCCTTAATCATTTTTTCTTGTTTAATTCCCATAAATCCTACTATTTCAATATGTTAAATAGATATCATAATAATTGATATACTATGGAGATTAAATGTCAAGAAAAGTAATTACGAAATCGTAACAGCAGTTACGCAAAAGTAATAAGGGGGGTGTAATAAGACTTAGGAAGAGTTATGAGGTACTAGAAAGGAGAAGTGGTGGTGATACTGGAAAATTTCTTTCGTGGTTAATTATGCGAAAGTATCTGGAAACAGGAGAGAATTTTCCAAGTATTGTGTGACGGATGTGAGACGGAAGAGCAGGAAAACAAAAAGCACCTAGAGGGTGATCCCTCTAAGTGCTTGATATTTGTGGTGCCTAGAGCGAGAATCGAACTCGCACGGGCGCTAAGGCCCACGAGATTTTAAGTCTCGGGTGTCTACCAGTTCCACCATCCAGGCGACTGGTTGCTTTTAACACATGTACAATATTGTTGTCAATCATCATCCTTTCTAAATGATGAATATTTTTCTTCATCTACGAAGTTGATATTGTAAAATCCATGTATCTCAGTGCAACATACCTGCAATAATACCTTAAATACTGTGACTTGCGTTTTGTACAATGTGCAACATATCTCTTACTGCCTTTTCAATACCAGTAAAGGCGGCTCTTGCAATAATTGAGTGGCCGATGGAAAGTTCCTCAATTGTATCAAGGGCAGCAAGAGGGGCTGTGTTTTGATAGTTGAGACCATGGCCGGCATTAACTCGTAAACCAAGGGAAACGGCATATTCAGCAGCTTCTTCTAAAAGCATAAACTCATGTTGCTGATCCTGCTCAGACAGGGCGTCACAATATCGACCGGTATGTAATTCAACAAATGTAGCACCAATCTCACTGGCGGTTGCTATCTGCTCTCTGTCAGGATCAAGAAAAAGTGAAACTGGAATAACGCCTTTACTCATTTTATCAATGGTTTTAGCTATTTTTTTCTTTTGTGTGACAATGTCGAGACCGCCTTCTGTGGTGAGCTCTGCTCTTTTTTCGGGTACCAGTGTTACTAGATCAGGCTGAACTTCAAGGGCTATTTTGATGATGTCTTTGTTTGCCCCCATCTCAAGGTTCATTTTTGTTTTAATGGTTTCCCGCAGGAGGAACACATCTCGATCCTGTATGTGTCTTCTATCTTCTCGCAGGTGAACAACGATACCACTTGCTCCTGCAAATTCACATATCGCAGCAGCAGCTACCGGGTCGGGCTCAGTTATCCCCCTTGCTTGTCTGATGGTCGCAATGTGATCTACATTAATTGCAAGGTTAGTCATCTGGTGTCCTCTTTTGTGGTTAATTTTGTTTAGAATTTCCTGTTCTCGTGAAAACATAGTTTTGGCATCTGCTTCGGACCGCTCATGGTCATAACCGAGGAGGTGTAACATGCCATGGGTGAGGAGCCAGGATAATCGTTGATGAAATGTCTGTTTGTATTCGGTCGCTTCTTTTAGTGCTGTTTCAAGGGATATGACAATATCTCCAAGTTCTGTCACTTCTATTTGAGAAAGCAGCGATTTATCAGCTCCGTCAGCAAATGGAAAGGATAATACGTTAGTCGGAGAATCCTTATGGCGATATTTCAGGTTTAATTCGTGTATCTGTTTGTCATCGACCAACGCAATACTGACATTCTGATTGGCGACCTCACACTCCTTGAGTAGCCAGTCAGATAATCGTAATAGTTTATCACGTTGCAACGGGTAGTGAGACGTTGAACACTCTATTTTAATATAGGAAGGCACGGTAACCTCAGTTAACTGTTTTCGTAGGCATTAATGATTTTTTGAACCAGTGGATGGCGAACAACATCTTGCTGTGTAAACGTGCAAAAACCGATTCCCTCAATATTGGAAAGCAACTTTTTGGCCTGCAGGAGCCCCGATTGTGTTTTAACTGGCAGGTCTATCTGGGTGGAGTCACCAGTTATGACAGCCCTTGAATCAAAACCTATACGGGTAAGAAACATCTTCATCTGTTCCTTGGTCGTATTTTGCGCCTCATCTAATATAATAAAGGCATTACTGAGAGTTCGCCCTCTCATAAAGGCCAGTGGCGCTATCTCAATTACTTCCTGTTCAATTAAATCTGCGGCTCTTTCAGGACCTAGCAGATCATTAAGTGCGTCATGCAGCGGGCGCAGATAGGGATTTACTTTTTGGGCAAGATCACCTGGGAGAAAACCAAGTTTTTCTCCAGCCTCAACAGCAGGTCGTGTTAATATGATGGACCTGACTTCACCTGTTGCAAGGGCAGATACAGCCATTGTGACAGCAAGGTACGTTTTACCGGTACCAGCTGGGCCATTACCAAACACGATATCGTTTTGCCGAATGGCATCAATATAGATCTTCTGGTTTTGGGTTTTGGGAGAAATGACTCGGTTCTGTGTGGTGACATAGACCTTATCAAGAAATATTCTGCCAAGCTTTGCCTTTGGGGTCGCCTCAAGTACTTTAAGTCCAAAAACGAAATCTGAACTGTAAATTGGGTAGCCTTTACCTATCAGTTCATAGAGCTGTTGTAACAGGTCGGCTATAAGGTCTGTATCATGGGCAGGACCCGTGATCTTGACACTATTGCCTCTAGCACTAATTATAACATCTGTGCTTTTCTCTAACGCCTGCAGGTTACGGTTCAAATCACCATAGAGCAGGCAGGCATTATTGTTGTCAGCAAAGGATAGTTCGCGATTAATTATATTTTGATTCATACTTTTATACTATTAACCCCGTAAGCGAGGAGACTACGGGATACGTACCTTGTAATTTATGAAAGCTTTTCCTAAGTAAGGTATTAATTCGCGAGTTTTTGCAGTTCTTCATTTATGATTGCCTGGTAGCCCTGCGGACTTCGTTGCTGAGGGCGTCTGCCATTAATAAATACTGTAGGTGTGCCAGTTACACCCGCTTTCTTGGCATCCTGTAGATCTTTTTCAACTTTAGCTAAGATTTCAGGAGACTTGCTGTCTGCCTTGAATTTGTCGAGATCAAGTTGTAACTCAGTCGCTAGCTCTTCAAAGGTTGCGTCAGTGAGTTGTTTCTGACTGAAAAGTAGATCATGGTATTCCCAGAACTTCCCCTGCTCATGGGCTGCAAGGGCCGCATACGCAGCCGGTCTTGCCATTTTGTGGAACTTAAGTGGCATGTTTTTAAGGACAACTTTGACCGTTTTAGGATTTCGTTGTAACACCTCATCAATAAGCGGTCCCATTTTACTACAGTAAGGACACTCAAAATCAGTGAAAAGGGTGAGGGTGATGGGAGCATCGGCTGGTCCCTCGAAAGGAGATCCTTTTGTATCTATAGTATGGACAAATGCAACGCTTATTGCCTGGAACTCATTTTTACTGTTGTCTACGAGGTAGAGTCTTTCTCCCTGGGGGGAAATATCAATTGAAGAAATGTTGTCGGAAACAGGGATCGCACCCTGGAATTTTCCACTGGCATCAAAAATTTTCACTTCAGACGTATCTGTCAGTACATAAACAAATTTAGCATCTAATGAGTGAACCATGTCGAGAGGTTTTGCACCAATAGACCACTTGCCAACTTGACTCCACTCCACCAGATTGTCTTTACCTTCCGTTGGCATTGCTGCAGGGGCTTGTGTTGCTATAGCTAAAGAGAGAAGACAACCTGTAAATATTTTTGAATACATTATAAATCTCGTATATAAATAATTAATCTTAAAAGTGAAAGTCACTCCATATAATTCTGGCACAACAATAGCCACTCTCCGTTGTTTTCGCAAGAAACTCTAATGGCAGTTTAGATAGTATGATTAAAAAAAATAAAACAACTGAAAATAATACTAGCATCGAGATGCCTAAGGTGATATAAGTCTTTTCTTCATTGCATGGGAGCACAAAAACGCAATTGCGCACTTGACGACTTGATAGTTGTGAATTATCTAGTACCGTTTTATGGGTGTGGTTGAGTTTAAGATTGCTACCATTTTGGATAGAACAGTTTTACACTGTTTTATTTGAAGAATTAAAAATTGGATGCGAGGGTGGCGGAACTGGTAGACGCACCAGACTTAGGATCTGGCGCCTTACGGTGTGGGGGTTCGACTCCCCCCTCTCGCACCATTTTTTTATACCAGCCAAAAACCTCACCTGCTATTTTTCCACTCATTATAACGTATTTCCAAGTTTTCCCGGCACTTCCTTTTTTTAGAGGTTAAATGGTGTTGTTGAGTGGAAACAGGTGGATATTATAATTTTAATAAAAGGAAGGTACATCGATGGATGTAAAAGTCGAAGAAATCAGCGCTCTTACAAGAAAAATCACTGTCACAATCCCCTCAGAGACTGTTCAACCATTATTGAACAAGGCGTATGATAAGCTAAAAAAAGACGTCAAGATGAAGGGTTTCCGTCGTGGTAAGGTACCCAAAAATGTAATTGTCAGAAATTACAAGGGTCAGGTTGAAGGCGAAACCGGTGAGACTTTGGTTCAGGAAAATTATTTTGCCGCAGTAGAAAAAGAGGGTATTGACCCAATTGTACATCCTGATGTTAAGGAAGTTAACTATGCGGATGACGGTTCTTTCACTTTTGTTGCTGAAGTTGATGTTCGACCTGAGTTTGAGCTTGGTGAGTATAAAGGTCTGGAAATTGTAAAAGAAGAAGTTCTTGTTACAGATGAAGAGATCGGTCTTGAGCTCAACAGCCTGCAAAAAGAAAATGCACCACTAGCCGAAGTAACAGATCGTGCCGCGAAAAATGAAGATGTCGTTGTGGTTGACTTTCAGGGATACCATGAAGGCACCGAAATGGCACAGGTAAAAAATGACGATTACTCTGTTGATATTGGTTCCGGTAATATGGGTGCTGATTTCGAGGAGAAGCTCGTAGGTATGAAGGTTGGTGAGGAAGCAAGCCATGAGGTTGACTTTCCTGAGACCCATCCAAATCCTGTACTAAAAGGCAAAAAAGTTGAATTTCGCATCAAGGTTAAGAAGGTTCAGGAGCGTGTTCTTGCTGAACTAAATGATGATTTCGCAAAAGATGTTGGTGAGGGTGTTGAGACCCTTGAAGAACTCAAGGCGTCTATCAAGGACAAGATAACCAAGCAGCGCGAAGAGACTGCCCAGGGCGTTCTTACCGACAGAATGATGCAGAAACTTCTTGAAAATCATGAGTTTGATGTTCCTAAGCGACTTGTTGCTTTTGAGATCGAGCAGATGATCAAGCAGACCGAGCAACAGTTTGAGCAGGGCGGAATGAGCCTTGAAGCTGCTGGCCTCTCTAAAGAAAAGCTTGCAGAGCAGAATGCCCCTGTTGCAGAACAGCGCGTTCGCGGCGACTTTATCTTAAAGAAAATCGCAGAAAAAGAAGACGTTAAAGTTGAAGACGAAGATATGGAAAGAGGTTTCAAGCGTATTGGTGATATGTATAATATGCCAGTTGCTAAGGTTAAGGAATTCTTCCAGAGCCGTGACGACCTTCTCCCATTTATGAACGAGCTACTCAACGAGAAAATTCTCGGTTGGTTAAGAGATCAGGCTGTTTTTATTGATGCCCCTCCTGCTAGTGAAGAAACTGAAAAACCTGCAGAAGAAGAGGCTGAAGTAAAATAAGCGGTTAAAAGCTGCTAGAGATGCCTTGCATCTCACCTTATACGTCTTATAATGAGCATGTGATTATTCAATTTAACATATGCTTAGTATAGCGAGTTAATAACAACGACTGCATCTGGTTTAGTACCTTATGCAGTCGAACCGTTTTAAGGAGAGAAATAGATGAATCTTGTGCCGATGGTGGTTGAACAGAGTCCTCGTGGAGAGAGAGCTTTTGATATATATTCACGCTTATTGAAAGAGCGTATTATTTTTCTAGGCTCCGGTGTTAATGATGATGTTGCAAATGTCATTGTTGCCCAGCTCTTATTCTTAGAAGCTGAGAATCCTGAAAAGGACATAACATTTTATATTAACTCTCCTGGTGGATCTGTGACTGCTGGTATGGCAATCTATGATACAATGCAATATGTGAAGTGCGATATCGCCACACTTTGTATGGGACAGGCAGCATCCATGGGTGCATTTTTACTTGCTGCCGGAACGGATGGTAAACGATATTCTTTACCAAACGCTCGTATTATGATACACCAGCCTATGGGGGGATTCCAAGGTCAGGCAACTGATATTGACATCCAGGCAAAAGAGATACTGAGAATGAAGAGTGATCTTAATAAATTGCTGGCCCACCATACCAAGCGAACAATAAAGAAAATTTCAGCAGATACTGAACGGGATTATTTCATGAGTGCTGTTGAAGCGCAGAAGTACGGTTTAATTGATAAAGTTCTTACTAATCGAGATGAACTGGTAGAGGAAAAAAGTGATGGATGATGTAAACGACAACGGACCTGACTGTAACTGCTCGTTTTGTGGAAAAAACCAGGATGAAGTCGAAAAGCTTATTGCAGGTCCAGATGTGTTCATTTGTGATGAATGCATTGAACTGTGTAATGAAATAATTCTGGAAAAAGATGATGTTGAAGGTGTCGAAGAGGCTGAGGATGAGCAGATCACCCTTAAGCCCATAGAGATCAATGAGCATCTTGATGATTATGTAATCGGGCAGGATTTTGCTAAAAAAGTCCTATCTGTTGCAGTACACAATCATTATAAGAGAATTGATGCTCCAACTGATATCGACTCTGTTGAACTGCAGAAGTCCAATATTATACTCATTGGACCTACTGGCTCAGGTAAGACACTTGTTGCCCAGACGTTAGCTCGCATATTAAATGTTCCCTTTTGTATGGCTGATGCAACGACTCTGACGGAAGCTGGATATGTTGGAGAGGATGTGGAAAATATCCTTGTCAGTTTGCTCCAGGCTGCTGACTATGATGTGGACAAGGCGCAACGTGGTATCATATATATAGATGAGATCGATAAGATCGCCAGAAAGTCTGATAGTCCGTCCCTTACAAGAGATGTCTCAGGTGAAGGTGTACAGCAGGCACTGTTGAAGATAATAGAAGGAACTGTGGCGTCTATTCCACCAAAAGGTGGGCGCAAGCATCCTCAGCAGGAGCTTGTACAGATTGATACCACCAATATCCTCTTTATTGTTGGTGGTGCTTTTGTCGGTCTCGATAAGGTTGTCAGTCGTAGACAGGGCGCAAAATCTATCGGTTTTGGTGCTAAAGTGACCGGTGATGAGAAAAGAAAGATTGGTGAATTACTCCGGTTAGTACAGCCTGAGGATCTTCTCAAATTTGGTCTTATCCCAGAGCTTGTTGGTCGACTTCCTGTTATTGCAACCATGGAAGAGCTGCTTGAAGAAGACCTTGTGCGGATTCTAAAAGAACCAAAGAATGCCCTGACAAAACAATATCAGAAACTTTTTGAGTTTGATGGTGTGAATCTTAGGTTTACTGAAGGTGCACTTTCGGCAATTGCTCAGAAAGCACTAACCAGGAAATCCGGGGCCAGAGGCCTGCGTTCTGTTATGGAATCCTCAATGCTCGAGGTAATGTATGACCTGCCTTCCAAAGAGAATGTGCAGGAATGTGTTATTAGTGAGCAGGTGATTAATGAGGGTGATTATCCGGTTATTCTTTACCACAATAAGGGTAATGAAGAATTGAAAACTGGTTAGTACCTTAGAATTCATTTTCTTGTTTATATTGTTTAAAATGATTTCATGAAGGTACTTATCCCGGCTTATTTCCAGTTTACCGGGGTTGATACGTTTTTTCGTGAGTTAGTAAAGGAGATTTTGTGACAAAACTTTACCCCCTTATGCCATTGCGGGACCTTGTGATTTTCCCGCACATGGTTGCACCATTAGTTGTGGGTCGAAAGAAGTCCATTGCAGCCCTTGAGGATGCAATGGAAAAGAAAACAGATATACTTTTGGTAACCCAGAAAAAATCTACAGTGGACGAACCAGGCACTGAAGATTTGTATGAGTACGGTACCCTGGCAAGTGTTATGCAACTTCTTCGACTTCCCGATGGCACAATAAAGGCCCTTGTGGAAGGTAAATCCAGGGCAAAGCTGATCTCATACGTTCCCCACGATGATTTTTTACAGGCTGAAGTTGAAGAACGAGATGATGAATCAGTTGGATCTGCAGCTGTAGTTGCCTATGAGCGAGAGCTACGAAAATTCTTTGAAAAATATGCCCTTGGTAATAAGAAAATTGCCAAAGAAGTTCTTGTTTCTATTAAGGCTATTGATAATCCTCTGAAGCTTCTAAATGTAATCTGTTCCCATTTACCCCTTAAAAGTGATGAGAAGCAGACAATTTTAGAAGTTGAGCCTCTTGCTAATCGAATAGAAAAAGTCCTGGAGATACTCAATAGAGAGATTGAACTCAGCGAGATTGAGAAATCAATCAACGCAAAAGTTAAGATGCGAATGGGGAAAACCCAGCGTGACTACTATCTCGGTGAGAAGGTTCGTGAAATCCAGACTGAGATTGGCCAGAATGAAGATGGTCTTGATGAGATGGGCGAACTCGAGCAGAGCATCAATAAGAAAAAGATGCCTGCGATTGCCAAAGAAAAGGCAATTAAAGAGTTCAAAAAACTTAAAAATATGCCACCGATGTCTGCTGAGACAACGGTGGTGCGTAACTATATAGACTGTATTGTTAGTCTGCCGTGGAATAAGAAGAAAAAGTCCAAGATAGATATTAATAAGGCTGAAGTTATCCTTAACGAAGATCACTACGGTCTTGAAAAGCCTAAAGAGAGAATCCTTGAATATCTGGCCGTCCAGGCTCAGGTAAAGAAGATCAAAGGGCCAATTCTCTGTTTGGTAGGGCCTCCAGGTGTAGGTAAAACCTCCATATGTAAATCCATTGCACGGGCCATGGGCAGAAAGTTTGCCCGTTTATCTCTTGGTGGTGTGCGTGATGAGGCTGAGATTCGTGGCCATAGACGTACCTATATTGGAGCAATGCCAGGGAAGATCATTCAGTCCATGCAAAAGGTTGGCTCATCTAATCCTGTCTTTTGTCTTGATGAAGTAGACAAGATGTCCATGGATTTTAGGGGAGATCCTTCTTCGGCTCTTTTAGAAGTGCTTGATCCTGAACAGAATGTTGCCTTTAATGATCATTATCTGGATATCGATTATGATCTGTCTGAAATTTTCTTTATAACTACAGCGAATAGTCTGCATGGTATTCCTGCTCCTCTCCAGGATAGGATGGAGATTATCCAGATCAGTGGTTATACCGAAGAAGAAAAGCTTAAAATCGCCGATGGATACCTTATTCCCAAGCAGGTTAAGGAAAATGGGTTCAAGAGCGGTGATATTCAGATGACTGATGGAGCTATTCTTGAGGTTGTTAGACGGTACACAAGAGAAGCCGGAGTACGAAATCTTGAGCGTATCGTTGCCTCACTGTGTAGAAAGATAGCACGTGAGCGTCTGAAAAAGGATCTTAAAAGCAAGAAATACCGAGTTGGTATGCAGTCGGTACTGAAGTATCTTGGAACACCAAAATTTCGCTATGGTCTTGCTGAAGAAAATGACGAAATTGGTCTTACCACAGGGCTTGCATGGACTGAGGTTGGAGGGGAGTTGCTGCAAATAGAAGCTACCCTTATGGCCGGTGCTGGAAAGCTAATCATTACCGGTAAGCTTGGTGATGTTATGCAGGAATCAGCTCAGGCGGCACTCAGTTACGTTAGGTCCAGAGCCGATGTATTAGGTCTTGATGCTGATTTCTATCAAAAGCTCGATATTCATATTCATGTGCCTGAAGGGGCAATTCCAAAGGATGGTCCATCTGCAGGAATTACCATTGCGACGACCTTGGTGTCAGCCCTAATAAAGGCTCCGGTGAAACATCACATGGCGATGACCGGGGAAATTACCCTGAGGGGTAGGGTGTTGCCGATCGGTGGTTTAACTGAAAAACTTCTCGCGGCGAGAAGAGGGAACGTGACCCACGTTTTGATTCCAAAAGAAAATGAACGTGATCTCAACGATGTACCTCTTAAAATTCGTAAGGCTCTTACCATAGATGTAGTGAATCATATGGACGAAGTTTTGGACTTTGCACTGGTAGTTGGTGAGGGTGAATCCGTTTTTAAAAAGCAATAAGTTTTTGAAATAGAAACGAAAAAACTATTGTTGAATGAATATGTAAAAACTTTTGTTTTTAGCTTGACGTACCAGAGGGAAGTTGGTAAAAAACGCCTCACAATTCGTTGCGAGGGCGACTAGCTCAGTTGGGAGAGCATCGGCCTTACAAGCCGAGGGTCACAGGTTCAAGCCCTGTGTCGCCCACCAAGCAACGAAGTATCTCATGGAGCGGTAGTTCAGTTGGTTAGAATGCCGGCCTGTCACGCCGGAGGTCGCGGGTTCGAGTCCCGTCCGCTCCGCCATGAGGTTGAAGGTTTTATAGCAGTACTATCGAGATGGGCGACTAGCTCAGTTGGGAGAGCATCGGCCTTACAAGCCGAGGGTCACAGGTTCAAGCCCTGTGTCGCCCACCAAGTAAAGAAACATCTCGTGGAGCGGTAGTTCAGTTGGTTAGAATGCCGGCCTGTCACGCCGGAGGTCGCGGGTTCGAGTCCCGTCCGCTCCGCCACGAGGTTGATTGTTTTATAGCAGTTGTATTGAGATGGGCGACTAGCTCAGTTGGGAGAGCATCGGCCTTACAAGCCGAGGGTCACAGGTTCAAGCCCTGTGTCGCCCACCATCACAGTATAGAGTTTCTGGAGCGGTAGTTCAGTTGGTTAGAATGCCGGCCTGTCACGCCGGAGGTCGCGGGTTCGAGTCCCGTCCGCTCCGCCAGAAAAGAAAGGGTTTGTAGCTTAGCTACAAACCCTTTTTCTATTTTCCCCCTCCTGAAACCTTGTCTTTAAACCTGTTGTTCACCTTGTAGACAAAGGCCAGGACCTCGGCCACTGTTTGATAGAGGTCCACGGGGATATCCTCACCAATATCCACTTTTGCAAGTAATTCGACCAGATTTGGATCCTGCTGTATATGTATGCCGGCCTCCTCGGCTGTTTCGATGATCTTTTCTGCAATAGTACCCTTTCCACTGGCAATGACCTTAGGAGCTGAAGCTGAACTGTCATCATAAAGAATCGCAACAGCCTTTTTTTGTTTGGACCTCGGTTCCATATTACACCTTAGTATCGAGCATGGATTGACCTTCTGGCACCACCTGTTTTATAAGGTCGCTTATGGGGTCTGTGGCATCCTCAGCAAATGAGATACTTATGTTGGGTACATCGGTAATTGCATCTGTGAGTTCTTTTGAATACTGCTCAATAAACTCCATCTTTTCCAAAGATTCTGCTCTAAATCGAATGAGAAGATTTTCGGGTGTTTTGACAAAATCAACACAAATATTACCAAGATCAGTCATCGTAAGATGCAATGAAAATCTAAATTCCTCTTGTTCCCCAGAGCCGTCGCTGGAACCATCTTTTGCGATACGTAAGTAACCTGCTTCGACAAACGGTAAGGGGAGGGGAAAGATAAGAAACGAATCGTTACTTGAATTGAGCTGTGTAAGTTGAAACAGCTCTATTGTGGTAATGACTTTATTGGTGCTATTGGCAATTGTCTCAGCATTTTTGAAGGAGTGTGCAACTTCGAGTAAGGCCGCCTTTAGTGTGGCAGCAGCACTCTGTTTATCCCCCCTGGCGAGGTGATGTTCAAGGTTGAGGCCAATACCTTCAAGGAGTTGTTTTAATATGGCTCCTCCACCCTGGGTTCCAATGTCCGTCTGCTGGAGGGAAAAAAAACTCTCGAGGATCGACTGACTTGTAGGCGTGAGTGATTGGAGAGGGGATAAAGCTGATTGACTGAAACTTTGAAAAAGACTACTGAGGTCGATGTTTTTGCCAACAAGTGTGAGGGATTTTCCAACAAACTGATTGAGGGTATCAGTTACAATCTTGAGTTCGATCTGTGGACTGGTTTGAGTAACTTGAAGCTGGAGATTTTGGCCGATATTAAGTTTAGCCTGGGACTGGGCCGCAAGTTTATTGCCACCAATATCGAGTATGAACTGATCAGGTCCCTTGGCTTCAACAACCACTGCTTTAATCAGTTGCCCTAAGGGTAACTGGCCTTGCTGTGATTGTTGCCCCCGGCCCTGTGATGTCGTAGAGCCTACAGGAGGTATGGATGTAAGAGGGCGAATGGTATCCATACTTATGTGTCGGTTATTTTATCAAAAAGTTTATCTGTATTTTATCCAAGAGCAACTATTTGAAAAACTGTACTCCTGTTTACAGAACTGTGAGACCGAAATGTTAACTGGGGTTTGTCCTAGCCAACCCACTAATTGTCTTTAACTTGCACCTTTAATCGAAGCATCTGCCGTTGCAAGACAAGACAGGTTCCAATGATGATGTCTCTGTCTTCATCGGATATATCATCAAAATGATAGGCAACTTCATATCGCCCGTCGTGAAGTTTATGTAGTCTGACCTGGTGGGCGAAAACTGATACAGTTTGAGCCTCTGCGGTAGGGACTACAATTTCAAGGCGTATGTGTTCAGTCTGTGGAGGTTTTTCCTCAAAAATGGCCAATATACCACTGCCACTAATATCTACAGTTGTTCCTGGGGTAGCCTGCCCTTCACTAGTATTATCAAAAACAGCTGTCTCAAATGATTTTGAGATAACACTCGTTACAGCATCTACTCTAAAAAATTCTCGCATTTGTTCATGGCTAAAAGATTTTCTAACTATTAGATCGATAGTTTGAGAGTTAGGTATATTTAGAATATTGGCTTCCAGTGAAAGGGTGGGGCCACCCATATCAATATTAATGATGGCTGGTTTGCTGGTATCTATTTCATCGACAGGCAGGACCCCGGGTTTAAAGATGAGTGAAAACTTTGGGGAGGATGTCTGTTGATAGATACATTGAGCCCGTATCATATCCGGTCGATTCAGAAGTGGAAGAAAAAGGTGAACGGGCTTCCCGTCAGAAATGTTATTTAGAATGCTGATATCTTGGGTCATAATAGATGGGCTCGGAATAACCTATAATTGATCATTTAAGTGCATTATTGCATGTTTGTAGCAGGAATGACGGAGAGACTAATTCTTAGCGAACCTCTATCACATACCAGAAAAGCTATGTATTGAATTTATTTTAGCATTTTTTGAGATTTGCATCAAGAAAACATGAAGTCAATTCTATTGATCATTGGATGTGTTACTCATAGCAATACCTCACTCTTACAGTTTTGCCATTATTTAGAGTATCACCTGTCAGTCATCATATCAGCTTTCTCAAGTAGCATCTCAACACGTGTTCCTGAAATCTTTAGTTTTATTTTAATATTAGCTCAATTAAAAAATCATTAGTCCTAGTTTCGTCTATTTGTCAAGAAATATCTAAATTTTCATAATCCTCCACCGATAAGTTTATCAGACTGGACATCTAATTTGGAATTTGGACAATTTGTATTACAAAAATATACGGCATTGAGGCCGGTTAGTATCTCATGGAGGATCATTAAAAATGGCACTTACTATAAACACCAATATTTCATCTTTAAATGCCCAGAGAAACCTAGGAAAAAGTCAGAATGATTTGTCCCAATCTATGGAGCGGCTTTCTTCGGGTCTTCGCATCAACAGTGCTAAGGATGATGCTGCAGGTCTTGCCATCTCAGATAGAATGACTGCGCAGATCAAAGGTATGAATCAGGCTGCACGGAACGCTAATGATGGTATTTCAATGGCGCAGACAGCGGAAGGTGCCTTGCAGGAAAGTACCAATATTCTTCAACGACTTCGGGAGTTGGCTGTACAGTCTGCCAATGATACCAACAGTGCCTCTGATCGAGCATCGCTGAACGAAGAGGTGACTCAATTAGTGGCTGAAATTGAACGGATTGGCAGAACTTCGGAATTTAATGGTCGAAAAGTTATTGACGGTACGATGAATTCTGCAACCTTTCAGGTCGGGGCAAACGCTGGGGTCAATCAGACCATTACTTTCGCTATTGAAAGTGCTTTATCTGCGGACCTCAGTTATGTGGGTACCGTAATTGATGCACCAGCAGGTCTCCCAGTTAGCGGAACTAACATGATCGCACCACTTGGAACCGGAGAGTTGGTAATCAACGATAATATTGTTCGGGCAACAGATGGTACCAATATTGATCTCGTTGATGCTATTAATAGTGCAGACCCAACTGTTACTGCAACTGCAGTCAATTCTCAGACATTCCCCTTTGAGGATATATCACTTGAGCGTGGTACTGCAGCGATAGTTACAGGTACAGCGATTACAGAAGCGGTGGCCGGAACAGGAGATCTGACTATTGCCGGGCAAAGTGTTGGCGCAGTACCTCTTGGAGCGGGCGCTGGTACAACTGCCGCAACTCTTGCAACAGCTCTAGAAACAGCAGCAACTGCTGGTGGACAAACGATAACCACTTCAGTTGGTGCCAGCAGTGCTTCGCTCAACAGTTCAGCATTCATCACGGTAACAGGAACGACTGCTGGTAGTGCAACATACTCATTGACCATAGCTGGAGAACCAGTTGTGGCTACAGTTGATCCACAGGTTACAACCATTGATGCCGACTACGTGAATGGAGCCATTGAGGCATATGACTGGGCAGGTGCTGGTATTACTTTTACAAATAATGGTGGGGCATTATCCGGCGATTATACCTTCAGTGATGCGACAGGTGCTGATATACAAATTGTAGAAGGTTTTGTAGGTGATGCTGCAACTACAACAGGTTTAGATGCCGCTGCTGGGGCCTATGATGATACCACCTATGGTTCTGTCTCTATTTCATCTGCTACAGATATTATTATAGGTGGCTCAAATGCCGACACCGCCGCTGCTTTTGGACTTTCTTCGGGCACAACAGAACCCTCAGGTGTAGCAGTCGGGACCTATGTCCTGAGTGTGGGTCCTGATGTGGCGGGACTTACAGATGTTGCTGTTGATGCAGGAGCCGATGGTGTTGTCAATGCAATTGATGTTGTAACTGCTCTTGAAGCTGCGGGTTATACTGCCTCAGTCGATTCAGACAACAATATTACTGTTGCTAATGCAGATGGTGCAAATTTAACCCTGCAAGAGGTAACAACAGGAACAAATACCGGAGAAGGTTTTGCCGCAACAGCAGCTGATGCAACAGGGGTTGTTCATCAGGGGCAGGTTACTCTCGATAGTATCGCTGATATAGTTATAACCGGAACAGGTTTAGCTGCAGCCGGACTGGACACCACCGGCAACGCTACTACTACTATTGATCGAGTGAGCGTTGATACCCGTGAAAACGCCTGGATCGCCATTGCAAGCGTCGATGCAGCCTTAGAGGATATTGATACTATTCGTGGCGGTCTGGGTGCCGTGCAGAATCGTCTTGAATCGACTATCAGTAATTTAAACAGTATATCGGAAAATCTCTCTGCCGCACGTTCACGTATACTTGATGCGGATATCGCCATGGAGACTTCCGCCATGACCAA
Source organism: Desulforhopalus glucosivorans (assembly GCF_054397165.1). Lineage (NCBI taxonomy): Bacteria > Pseudomonadati > Thermodesulfobacteriota > Desulfobulbia > Desulfobulbales > Desulfocapsaceae > Desulforhopalus > Desulforhopalus glucosivorans. The sequence goes on along the minus strand of NZ_AP044854.1, from coordinate 2,002,708 downwards.
GAATAATATCCTCCAGCAGGCTGGGGTTTCTATACTGGCCCAGGCTAATCAGACGCCTCAATTAGCATTGTCACTGCTGCAGGGCTAAGAATTCCCAGGTCTCTGCCAGGAGTGTTCCAATTCACTGCATGGGAACGCTCCTGGGTCTATAGGGGAAATTAAGGTCAAAGAAAAAATTATAGTTAACTATAACTCTCTGTAATCATATATAAATAGAAAAAATTTAAAAAAAATATCAAAAAAAGAACTTTTTATCTAAAGATTATGAAGCAACCAGACGACAAGAGAATAAGGAAAGGTTCTTTGACTTTCCAGTGTTTTTCTGAAAAGCTGGTTAATAAGCATCAAAAACATAAAATATTAAAGGAGGGGCAACGGAAAAAAAACTATATTGCAAACGTAATACGTAATACACATGTTGTTTTATTAAACAGGGCAAGGATGCCCGAATTAACACACTCATTCATGGAGGAATGAAAACATGGCTATAACAATTAACACAAATGTAGCGTCTCTTAATGCCCAACGTAACTTAGGTAAATCACAGGGTGCCTTAAACAATTCTATGCAGCGCCTCTCTTCTGGTCTGCGAATTAACTCAGCAAAAGACGATGCTGCTGGTCTGGCGATTTCCGATCGTATGACCTCCCAAATTCGAGGTCTTAACCAGGCCGCCCGTAACGCCAACGACGGTATTTCCCTTGCTCAAACAGCTGAAGGTGCTCTTCAGGAAAGTACAAACATCCTGCAACGTATGCGTGAGCTTGCTGTCCAGTCTGCAAACGATACAAACAGTGCCTCTGACCGTGCCTCGCTCAACGATGAGGTAACTCAGTTGAAAGCTGAGCTTGACCGTATTGCTGAAACAACTGAGTTCAATGGTAAAAAAGTAATTGATGGATCCCTTGAAGACGCAACCTTTCAGGTTGGTGCTAATGCAGGAACAAACCAGACAATTTCTTTTGATATTTCCAGTGCCGCCGCGGCTGATTTAAGTCAGGTGGGTACTACCATTGATGCTCCGAATGGTACAGCCGTTGCGGGTACCAATGTCACCGGTACTGCAGTGCTTGCTGCGGGCTCCATTAGTGTAAATGGCACTGATATTGCGGAGACAGCTTCAGGTTCCAATGCTGATATAGCATCAGCAATTAACACAGCTGCTGGTAGCACTATTGCCACTGCTGTAAACTCTCAAACCTTTGCTTTTGAAGATGTTGCTCTGGAAGGTACAGTTGATGCAGCAGTTGCTTCAACCCAGACAACAGATGGTGAAGCAGCGGTGGAAGAAATTCAGACCATGGATCTCACTGGCATGACCGCTGGTGCTAGTGCTACATTACAATTCACTTTCACTGGTGGCGCTACAGTAGACTTCACCACTGCTGCTTCCGCTATTACTGGTGATGGTGACATGGATGCCGCACTTAATGGTCTGACGGCAACAGATACTGCCGGTATTGATTGGGTTATGACGGCCAATAGCGGTGATGGTAGTGTAACCCTCACCCAGGCGGCCACTGACGGAAATGCAGCACCTTCAGGTGGAGTTATTACTGGGGTTACCGGCCACACCGCGCCGCCTACTACACCTGGTTTTAGTTTAGATACGCCTGGTGTAGCAGCACAAGCAGAAGTTCAGTCGTTTGATTTGACCGGCTTAACTGTAGCTGATGGTGAAACGCTTACTTTCACCATCGATGGTGAGGAAGCTGTCTATACCAACAGTTCCGGCGGTGATTTGACCGAAGCTGCTTTGGCAACTGATATTGCGGCAAATATTGGTACAACTGGAACTGTAAGTCTGGCGACCAACGGAGATTATACATTTACTTCTGGCGCAGGGAATGCTCTTACCATGACCCAGGCTGCAGGTAACGAGTCTTCTATTGGTCTATCTTCAATGCAGTCTGAGAATACTTCTGTAACAGGTACTTATACTTTATCTGTTGATACTGTAGATGTAAGTGTTGCTGCAGGAGCCGACGGTACTGTTAATGCAAGTGATGTTGTTTCAGCATTGACAACTGCTGGTTATACTGCATCTGTTGATGCCGACAATAATATCACAGTCGCAAATAGTGATGGTGCTGATCTGGTTATGCAGGAAGTAACGACCGGAACCAATACCGGTGCTGGTTTTGCTGATGCTGCTGCTGATGCAGTTGGTGTATCCCACGAGGGGCAAATTTCCCTCGATAGCACCTCTGATATTTCTTTACAGGGCGCTGGGCTGGCAGCAGCAGGTCTTGATGCTGTTGGTAATGCAACAACAACCATCGATCAGGTAAATGTTGCGACCCGCGAGGATGCATGGGTTGCAATTGAGTCTGTTGATGCTGCTCTTTCCGATATCGATACCATCCGTGGTGGTCTTGGTGCGGTGCAGAATCGTTTTGAATCTACTATTGCCAACCTGAACAATGTTGCAGAGAACCTTTCTGCTGCCCGTTCTCGTATCCTTGATGCGGATATCGCCATGGAGACTTCGGCAATGACTAAGTCTAACATTCTGCAACAGGCTGGTGTATCTATTTTGGCCCAGGCCAACCAGGCACCGCAGTTGGCTCTGTCACTCTTAGGTTAATCAATTAAATAAACTCAACCTGGGGGCTGGATGTTTCAGCCCCCAGTTTAGGTATTGATAAACCGGGATGTGTCGTTTTGAAAAGGAGTATATTATGCAAGTTGAAGCAATTAACGTAACAGGGTCATCACTTCAGCAGTTACCAAAGGCTAGCGACACTATTGAGGCTGGACGTAAGGAGCTCGCCAAGGGAGATGCGAACCTTGAAAAAAGTAGCAGCGGCGATAAAACTGCCGTTCAGCCCGAAGAGATTTTAAACCAGATTAAGGGGCTTACTGAAAACGGACAGTACAGTGTGCGCTTTGAAAATAGTCAGGAATTTGATGAACTCGTTGTAAAAGTTGTTGATACAGAAACAGATGAGGTTATCAGGCAGGTCCCTGCTGAGGATGTTTTGGGGATGAAAGCCACTTTGGAAGATTTGCGCGGTCAGATTGTAAATACTTCCAGATAAGTCTTATTTTGTTTTACATTGTAAAGAGTTAGCTACCAATCTAAGCTGAGGAGTATGGCATGGCAGAGATAAGTTTCGGTGGCCTGGCCACAGGTCTGCCCACGGAAGACCTCGTTGATAGCCTCATGGCTATTGAACGAAGACCCATTGATCGTCTAGAGGCTGATAAGGAATATGAAAGCCAACGTCTGAAGGCCTATGGCCAGTTTAACACAAGACTGGACGATCTGCGCTCAGCTGTTGGTAACCTCAACATAACCAGTGAAGTCCAGACAACCAGTGTCCGGTTGAGCTCCGAAGAATCTATTACGGCCTCTTCCAATGGGGCAAGCACTGGTAGCTATGACATTGCTGTCGCTCAACTCGCCCAGGTACAGAAAACAGTTACAGACGGTTACAGTTCAGATACCGAGAGTCTGTTAGGTACAGGAACTTTTGCTATTAACGATTTGGGAATTGAGATAAACGAAACCAATAATTCACTACAGGGGCTGATGGCCGCAATTAACAGTGTCTCTGAGGATACTGGAGTTTCTGCGTCTATTATAAATGACGGGGGGGGTAGTTCCAACTATCACCTGGTTCTGACCGGTAAAGATGCTGCGACCAGTTTTTCGCTTTCCCATGACTTAGAAGACGCGGAAAACAACCCTATTGATTTTTCCGTCTCCCATGTGCGTGCCGCCCAACAGGCTGTCGCCTATGTTGACGGTATTGAAGTGGTCAGTAACACCAACACCCTTTCTGGAGTGATAGCCGGTGTTACCATTAATCTCAACAACGAGAGTGAGATTGTAACCCCAGCAACAGATGGAAGTCCGGCCGTCTATGAAACTTCCACCTTAAATGTTGAAGCGGACAATGAAGCCCTCAAAGAAAAATTGAGCACCTTTGTATCCAGCTATAACGAAATTATGGATTGGATTTCTTCAGGTTATCAAGAAGTCGAAGAGACCACCAGTGATTCGTCTGATAGTGAAGATGATACAGAGGAAGATTCCCTCAGTGATTACCTTCGGGGTGATGCAACCATTAATGACATTAAACGCAATCTCCAGTCTGTTTTATCCGATGCGGTCGGTAGTAGTGGATCGCTGCAGATTTTAAGTGAAATAGGTATTTCTACCCAGTCTGACGGCACCTTATTACTTAACAACGGTAAACTTGATACAGCGTTGGAATCAAAATTTGATGATGTTGTTAAGTTGTTGGCAGGTGAAGACGAGGTTGATGGTGTTATGAAGAAATTTAATTCATACCTCCTCGGTGCCACATCAGCCACAGATGGAATGTATGCAGATAAACGTAATAGCTATGAATCGGTGGTTAAACGTCTTGATAACCAGATATTATTAAAAGAGCCGATGATCGATAAAATTGAAGAGCGTATTCGGGCCCAGTTTAATGCCATGGAATTGCTTGTCAGCAACCTGAACTCGCAGAGTGACTACCTGACCCAGCAAATGGATATGCTTTCAAATTTAAGCAGTGGGAATAGATAATGAATACTTATAATATGAACCAGTATCAGGAAAATCAGGTGAGCACCGCATCTCCTGAACAGATTCTATTGATGCTCTATGATGGCGCTATACGTTTTACCCGTAGGGCTATTGCAGGTATTGAAGAAAATAATTCTGAAATGAAAATCTCCGGCATTTCAAAGGCCATGGCAATCATAACTGAGTTTTCTAACTCATTAAACCGTGAAGTTGGTGGGCAGATTGCAGATGACCTCGATGCACTGTATGATTTTATGATTCGTGAACTCACGGCTGCAAATATAAAAGATGATCTTGATAAGCTTCAGGCAGTGGAGAAATTATTGGTCGATTTACGGCAAACCTGGGGTGAGGCTGTGGAGTTGAACAAAAAAGAGCAGGCAGCAAAGGAAGTGGAGGTCTCGAATCCATATCAGGCAACGAATGTTCAACAACAGGCTTTTACTCCTCCTCAGTCACAGGCTGTCAGCGCCTATCAGGAACCGGCGACGTACAAGCCATTTTCGGTTACGCGCTAACTGTTGAATCTATAGCATCGTTACAACAAAAGGCAAAAATAACAGCAGGGTAATCATGGATAGAATGCAAGATACTGATAACACGAGTGTAGAGCTACTCTGCCATCAATCCCTGGAACAATACCGTGCAATGATAACCTTGTTGCAGTCGTTGAAAGGTGATCTTCAGGGGCAATCTGTTGAATCTATCACAAAATTTAATGTGATATTTTCAGAGTTGCAAAGTCAAATACAACAAACAGACCTAAAAGTGGCCCAACAACTCAATGTATTGCAAGACAGTAGCAGTAGAGTTGCTTTTTTGAAATATCGAAAAGAGTTGCAGGAGGATATGCTTGGCCTGATAGAAAAAACTGTTCCCAAGGTTACCAGCGTCAAATATCTTTTAGCAAATGAAATGCAAACTGTTAAACAGGGAAAAAAAGCGTTACATGGTTATAAAAGTCAGCAGGATCGGTATGGCAGGATAGTCAATAAGTCATTCTAATGCTGATAGTGCTATGAAATCATCTCCAGTTTTTCTCGTTCCCATGCAGCGCATGGGAACAAAGACCATTACAGTAGATTACCGACTCAACAGGCTAAGTGACAGTCCTGCGGACTGATTTGCCTGGGCTTGCACGGCCACTCCTGCCTGTGCTAAAATTCTGTTTTTTAATGAATTTGACACTTCTGCAGCAATGTCAGTATCAGCAATTCTGGATCTTGACGCTGCAAGATTTTCCGAAACATTGCCAAGGTTTGCAATTGATGATTCAAAACGATTCTGTACTGCACTCAGATTTCCCCTGTTGGTCGAAATGTTCCCAATGGCTTCATCTATCGCTGATAGGGAGTTTTGCGCGCCGGCCACGGTTGCTATGCTAAGAGAATCTGTGCCGAGATCAGCTTGCGTGGCACCATCTATGGACATCTCTATGGTTTCGCCTGCATTAGCGCCAACTTGAAAGGATGCAATGTTGCCGGACATGCTGCCATCAAGGAGATTTTTGCCATTAAAGGAGGTTGAACCGGCAATACGGTCTAGCTCTGACTGGAGCTCTGAAAATTCTTCATTCATCGAAGCCCGATCACTATCATTGTAAATACCGTTACCGGCCTGCAGGGAAAGATCGCGCATGCGCTGTAGAATGTTGGTTGATTCGGACAGGGCTCCATCAGCAGTTTGCGCCAGAGAGATGCCATCATTGGCGTTGCGCATGGCTTGGTTTAACCCCTGAATTTGCGAACTCATCCGGTCGGAAATAGCCAGACCGGCAGCATCATCCATCCCACTGTTAATTCTTGAACCACTGCTGAGACGAGAGAATGCTTTTTCTACGCCGCTCTGAGCAGTGGTAATATTGCGTGCACTGCTAAAACTACTATTGATTGAATCCACCATGTTGATCCTCCACCTGTGATGAAAAGAATTGCCTTGTACATTACAAATCAACGAAGTTCCGTTTTGGTATTCGAGATTCAAAACTGAAATGTAAGTAACATTTGACAACTTTGCAGAGAAATTTCTAATCTATTTCTCTGTATGCAGGTTTTGTTTTGCGAAATATATGCCAAAACAAGGATGTGAGAAAAACAGTGGGGCCTGGTATCTCAGGTTATACGTATATGGTAAGGGCGTACAATGTGGTACGAATAACAATTCGTGCCAATGTATTGCATCTAAAAGGCTCTAGTCTAAGAAATTGGCTTGGTTTTCCTGAAGAGTAATTTTGAGTTCTTGTAATTTCTGATAGAGTTGCTCTGAGGCCATATTTGCCTTTGCCAGGGCAATTCTATAGTCTTCAATTAGTTTTTCCTGTGAAATTGATTCACCGGCGAGCTCAAGGATATTAAACATCTGTTGGTCAAGTTGTTCCAGTTTTGATCTTTGGAGACGTAGTTTTTGGCATCCATTATCAAGCTGTTGCGCTGAGAGGGTGGAGAGTGACTCAGTTAGATCGAGAATGTTCTGCTCAAATTGGCAGTAGGCTTTTGTGGTGTCGGAGAAAAACTGTACAATATCAGTTATTGAACTTTTGATCTTTTCACCTTTTACCTGGTAAAGTAGATGCTTCTTTGTTGCATGGGAATCAAATGCCGATGTGATCCCCCTGTGTCTTACTCATGGGAAATTACTTCTTTTCACTATTCTCCGCCTGAGCAGTACCTTTATCCGGTTGGGGCAACGGCGTTTTAGCACTGTATTTCACATCTTCGAGTATAACCTGCATTGCTCGGTTGGATTTCGGTGAGAAGAGAATGGGAGCCGCGAGGTTGAGAGTTATATTCTGATCAGGCGGTACCGTTACAACAGTGAGAATAAAACAGGGGTCGTTTTCGTCAATATGTAAATGTTGCCGTTCGCCAGCGTCCGGCGCAATGAGGTAGTCGTAGAAAAAATTAGTCGGATCTGTAAGAACAAAGGCAAAGGTAGGATCTTCGATACTTTGTATCCAGAATAACGGCCCTTCTTTTTTGTTGGGCATAACGATGAAATTTTGAAGATTGGGAAAACCGATTATTCCGGCAGGGAAATAAACCAGATTTTCTGGGTCATATTCAACTTCGCCAAATCGAGTGACTATCTTTTCCATTATTTACCTTTGATTGTAGTAAGGTTATCGCTCAGGCTGTCGAGATCAATCATATTCCAGTTTGCAGCATCTCGGTTTTCTTCAACAATTTTATCAAATATTTCCTGACGATAGATTTTCTTTTCCCGGGGAGCATCAATGCCTATACGAACATTTCCACCCTTCGTTTCGACAACTGTAATTGTAATATCATCGCCAATGACAATACCTTCACCCAGTTTTCTGGTGAGAACCAGCATGTTAGACTCCGTAATAATGGCGAATGTCGCCTGAAAGGTTGGACGAATGTTTGAATATTGCTAGTGCGACCTCCATGTCCCCTAACAGACGTAAGCATTGGTCTACCTTGAAAAATTACTTTTTCTTCAAAGTACCATAAGCGAAATGGGTAAGAGGCTCTCAAGCAGCCTTTCCCCATTTTAATCGGTGGCTAAAAATAATCAAGAATTGAAATCTGTGAAACCCTTCCTGTTATACTAAGTGCTGACTGAAAAGCGGTCTCTTTCTGAATTATATCATTATAAATTTCTATCATATCCACATCTTGATAGCGAGAAAGAATTGTCTCTAAATCAATTAATGCGTCTTCCTGATGAGAAATGGCAGACTCTACTCTGCTTGCTTTATTGCCAAGAGTACTACGGCTATTGCGATTTTGATCAGCGGCAACTTCAAGCTTTTCAATGAGGGCAAGAGAAGAGCCTCCAGCACCGGTCAACTCATCAATATTACCACCCCGGATGGCTTCTTCTGTCTGCATAAGCACAGTGAACAGATCAAGATTACCCGATGCACCATCAAGGGTTGTAGCTACCAGGCCAAAATCTGTGAGTCCTGCCCCGGAGATGTCCACATTTGTCGATGAGTTTGGTGCAATATTAAAGGTGCCGTATACTGTTTGGGAGCCACCATCGATGCCACCGCTGGCTGTAACTGGAATAGTTTCTGTTAGTTCAATTTCGGCACCGGCATTAGGGCCGGAATCGGGACCCGTTAACACCAGTGACCCGCTGGAAATATCATAGCTTACGCCATTAGCCAGAGTTCCACCTGTGGAAGAGAGGTTTGTTACAGGTGGTGGGCTGTTCGCCAGTGCATACGACAAGCCTTCCAAAGTATAATCGTAGCCTGAAGGACCATCTAAACTGACAGATACAGGGACTCCACCGGAAGTAATAGTGAGATCATAGGTGTCGGTACCCTCTATTAGTCCAGTTAGAGGGAGACTGCCTAAATTAACCGTTGCAGGATTGGTCGTACTGACAAGCCCCGTTTCTGGTTGGTTTAAAAGAGCTGAAACCTTGCCGGCAAAATTATTGTCAGTATCGGTAAGATCAGTGGACGGGATCGTAAACGGAGTGCCACCTTCTGGAGTGAACGTTAATTCTCCACCAGTGGTTGGTTGAATGGTCCCGGATGTGAGAGATTGGCCCTGATATGGAACTCCAGTTCCATCTTCAAATATCTCATTGGAGATACCCATAAACACCTCGTTACCGGTAAGGTTTACTTCGAGGAATTCATGGCTCGTTACTTCTAGTTTTGTAGGGTTATTGTCACCCTGGTAGTGATATGGCCAGGAGTCTCTAACGTTTATATCATACAGGTCTGGATCGTAGTTTTCGTTTACTGTGAAAGGCGGGGTATTTTCCTGATAGCCTGCAAAAATATATTTTCCATCCACAACTGCATTGGCAGTGGAAAGCAATTCGGCCCGGAGTTCTGTAATTTCATCGGCAAGAGTATTGAGGTCAGATTGGCTCAACGCACTGTTTACTGAGTTGATTGCAATTTCTTTTGCGCGGACAAGAATGTTTTCCACATTTGAGAGATGGCTGTCGGTGGAGGCCATTCCATCGCCGGCATTACCCATGGTGTCAAGGTAGCGGTTTGTTTCCTGAATTTCTGTTCTGGTGTTAAGTACAGGACGAATTGCAGTAGGGTCGTCAGAGGATGTGTTAAACTTTAGTCCTGTTGCACCCTGATTTCTCAACTCCTGAAGGTCAGTCGTAATTCTGTTGAGATTGGTCTGCATAAGACGAAATGTTGAGTTGTCTGTGACTTTCATAATAATATACCTAGATTATTATCTCCTGATATTAATAACTGTGGTCATCATTTCATCAATCGTTGACAGAAACTTAGCAGAAGATTCAAAACCTCGTTGAAATTGGATCAGACTGATCATTTCCTCTTCCAGTGATACACCAACTAAGCCATCCCTGAAATTTTCGAGTTGCAGAAGCGCGTCTTCAGAGCCGGAGAGGGATAGGGCGTTCTGATTACTGGCAACACCGACTTTTGCGGTAATTTGGCCATAAAGGGAATTAAAATTATCGACGTTGTCAACAAGATAGTCAGTGCCAATATTTGCCAAGGCAAGGGCGTTGCTGTTGTCGCCGATTGCTATTGACCCGCCAGTATCCGGGGCTGCTCCTGCTGCTATTTTTTTGGGATCGGTGATAGCAACGGACATGGCACGGGCAGCGCCGGCGTATTCAGTTTCGGTAGGTGGAGGACCCGGAGGGGATGCAACATAATTTGGTGGTATGGAGAAAAATAAGTTTCCAGTGGTGGAGTCGAGTGCTCCGCCTGCCATATGCTGAATATTTACCTGACTACTCATTTCATAGGCTATTTGATCAACGTCAGCCTCAAGTTCAGGAATAAAAGTGTCGCGTATTTCCACCAGTCCTTTGAGTTTACCTCCAAGGCTGTTTTCTCCGAGCTCCCTGGTAACCCCTCCGGCGTGAAGCTGGAGTGTAAGGTCTAAGCCATCGGTTTCTGTGGATATGGACATCGCCATATTGCCCTCGACCAGTGGAAGGCCACCTGGAAGTTGTACTGAGACCATACCATTTTCTGTCTGGTAGGTTTGGGCACCGAGGGTTGCCGCAAGTGCTTTAATGACAGTTTCTCTTTCGTCACGTGCGCTATTTGCGGTCTGTCCCTGAATTTCTATTTGATAAATACGGTCATTAAGATCGGCCACCGTCTGAAGTTGTGAATTGATGGTATCGATCTCAGAGACAATCGTCTGGTTTATGTTGCTCTGGATGGAGTCAAGGTCATCCATGATATTGTTAAAACTGGTGGTGAGTACACCTGCCTGGAGGATGACGTTGTTGCGTTGAACCAGATCGCTGGGGTTTGCGGATAGTTCGTGGAGTGAGTCAAAAAAATTATCAATGTCTGAAGAAAGGTTGTCGTTGGTTACAGGGAAGACCTGCTCGAGTTCCGATAGTGGTCTTGATAACGATTCCTGATATCCATATTCTGCTGATTTGTTCTGAATCTCTTTTTCAATAAACACATCATGCTCACGGGCGACATCAGAAATTTTAACGCCTTGGCCGACGAAAAAATCGCCAAAGTTCATGGCCGGATAGGTTTCCATTACCGCCTGCTGCCTTGAGTAACCTTCAGTGTTCACATTTGAGATGTTGTTACCAATGATCTCAATGGATTTCTGATTTACTTCAAGAGCAGTTCGCGCAGCGTTGAGAGAATTGAGGAGACCAGCCATATTACACCTGTCCTGAGATGAGACGACCGTTTACTTGAGATGCCACACTGTTTGCCTGTGCACCATAGGTTGACGTGACAGTTTTCTGGCCCAAAAACTCCATGGTCTGTCTAATCCAGCTGAGAGTCGATTTAAACAAAAAGGCGTTACGCTTGTTTTCATCTCGAATCTGTTGTGTAAGGGGTTTATCACTTTCATCAACATCTTTAACATGGGCCAATATTTTGACTATCTCTTCTTTGCTCTGGATGACTCGTGTCATGCCGTCAATATCGAGATTAATGGCGCAGTTGCGTTCCTGTAGAATGAGATCACGTAACAGTACGAGATAATCGTGTGTTGTCTTGGGATTCATTTTATCTACCTTCGACTAAAAATTGTAATAAAGAAGAAGAAACTTTGTTCAGATCAGGCTCGTAGGAGCCGTCCTGAATTTGTGCTTTGAGTTCTTGCAGCTTTTCTGCTCGCTCTGTACCGGTATTAGGCGTTGTTGCCTGGGCCTTATTTACCTCTTGTAAGATTGAGGAAAATTGAACTGTATCTTCTCCTGAGGAGACCGACTTGCTCTCAGAGGATGTTTTATCACTCTTTTTTAGATTGCCGATCTGACCTGGGCCACCGACTCCAAAAAATTCCACACTCATGACTTCACCTAGCTTGAAGGTTCAGGACTTGTTGAAATACCAGCCCATTCGTCTAATTTGTTCATGACAGCATCGTACGTTTCGAAAGAGATATCAGGAAGCTCTCCGCCAAAGGCATCTAAGGCGTCCTGGAATCCGCTATTAACACCTTCTTTGATAGCTTCAAGACGATCCACGTCTCCCCCCGCAATACCTACTGCAAACTGAAAAATTCTCTCTGCTGTTTTTTCTACCCCGAAATAACCATCGTCTGCAACTAATTCCTGTGCTTCTTCCGGACTAATCGATTCAAGGTCAACTGGTCCCTCAGGGGTGTCTATTGTGTATTCCAGACCTTGTTCTTTGAAAATATTTAATACTAATCCACGTAACAGGTCGAGACCGTCGCCAGCTGTTTGTTCAAGCGACATGTCGTATTGATAGGTGGTTACAGACTCTGTACTATACGATAGATTCACTTGATCTTTGGCTGGATGGCCATTCTCACTGTTAGCTGTATTCCTGGAAGAATGAGAAATGTTTTCAGTATGTTGAGTCTTTCCTGGAAGTAGTATTTTTGAGGATGTGTTGTTATTTGTATTGTCTATCATGCTTGGCCTCCCTGCGGGATAATCACTGAGCTTCCTTGCTCAGTTAGAAAGAATTCATTTTTCTCTTATATATACTATCGGAGGCCGAAGAGGTTTAGTTTAGGAAAAACGTGATTTATTGAAGGAGGGGAGGGTGCATCTATTTTTTATTTTCAATATGCGAGGCCATCTGTTTGTACATTGCCTCGGCAATCCCCATACCTTGGCCTTTGGTGGATTCTCTTGCGAGTTCAAGATCAAGCATATCCTGAAATATCTCAGTGGCGTTGCTCTTTTCAAACAGTCCACCCTCAGGGATAGCCTGTCTCATGGCCTTATACATTTCCATGACAAACATTGTTTCAAATTCCTTACTGGACTCTTTGAGGGATTCAAGATCACGGCTTTTACGATCTTGGATGTGGTTAGTGGCATGGCTTGCATGTATACGGGGGTCAATTTTAAAGTCCATTCTATCACCTGTAATTATAGAACAACGAGTTCGCCTTGAAGAGAACCGGATGCCTTAATGGCCTGAAATATAGCGATGAGATCACGTGGTGTGGCTCCAATGGCGTTAAGTGCATTTGCGATTTCACCAATTGAAACACCATCATCAAGGTCAAGAAGAACAAGTTCTCCATCGTCTTCAATGACGTCTATTGTTGTTTCAGGGGTGACCACCGTCTGACCTTCACCAAATGGTGCTGGTTGGGAGACATTATAGTCGTCACGGATGATAAGGCTCAGATTACCGTGGGAGACTGCAACGGTTGAAAGCCGGACATCTTTCCCCATAACGATGGTGCCTGTTCGTTCATTCACCACAATTTTAGCAGGTGTATCCGATCTGACATCAAGAGTTTCAAGGGCTGCGACAAAATCCACTATGTTATCTTTGTATGGTTCGGTAACCCTTACTTGAATAGTGCCCGGGCTGTCGGCATAGGCGGTTCCTTTACCAAAACGTTTATTCACTGAAGCCGCAAGATTGGAAGCCGTTGTAAAGTCGGCATCCCTTAACTGAAATTGTAGCTGACCATCCTTGCCAACTTCCATGTCCACGGATTTTTCAATAATAGCTCCACCAGCAATACGGCCAACGGTGGGATGATTCTGTTGAACCTGAGCAGCTTTTCCTCCATAGGAGAATGCACCAATGGTTATAGGACCCTGGGCCACTGAATAGATGTTGCCGTCAGGCCCGAGGAGAGGAGTCATCAGCAGGGTACCACCCGCTAAACTCTCCGCATCACCTATGGAAGAAACCTGAACATCCATTCTGGAACCTGACTTGGCAAAAGGTGGAAGGGTGCCTGTCACCATAACTGCTGCTATGTTTTCAATTTTAATGTCATCTATGTTATCCGGGTCAATTGTTATCCCATGGCGAGTCATCATGTTGTAGATGGCTTGCAGAGTGAAGACAGATTTAGTCATGTCATCACCAGTTCCATTTAATCCAGTAACAATACCGTAACCACTCAGCTGATTGTCACGAACCCCATGGATCTGGGCAATATCTTTTATTCTTGCAGCCGAGGCACTTTGGCAGGCAAAAATAAAAGTTAATAAACATATGCTAAGCAGGCTTCTTGTTTTCATAGGTATATCTATAGGTGTTAGGTGGTATTGATACATTCTACAGCCTTAAAAAGGCCAGACGTTGTCGAGTATACGCATTGCCCAGCCAGGACTCTGCTTATCACTGATTGCCCCCTTACCGGTATAGCTGATTCTGGCATTAAGAATTTTGGTTGAACTCACTGTATTTGCGGCTGTTATATCAACAGGCCTGATGATGCCCGTGAGATAGATAATCTGAACTTCGTTGTTCACCATAACCTCTTTGCCCCCTCGAATTTTGAGTTGTCCATTGGGGTATAGTCCTACAACCTGGGTCGTTAAAGATGCCGAGAGATCTTCAGTACGACTGGTTGTGCCGTTGCCATCGAAACCGTTGCTGAACTCTGCATTAACAAGATTTGAGAGATCCACAGGGTTGTAACCGTTCCAGACATCATCATTCTCCAGACCAAAGAAATTGGGTATTGAGGCAGACATACTGGTGTCCCGGGATGTGCTTGTTGAGGCTTCTTTAGATGCACTGGCAGTTTCAGAGATTAAGACCGTAACTATATCGCCAACCCGTTGTGCTTTTCTATCTGTGAACATGGACCCGTTATTCGGATTCCAAAGCGATCCGGATTCTTTTTGAATATCCTTGGTGTCGTATATTTCTTCTAACGGCTCCTGAATAACGATAGGACTCTGATCTTTTACAGCACAGCTGGTGAGCAGTAGAGCGCTGAATAATAGTAATATGGTTTTCTTCATTTTATAAAAGTACCTCCACAACACCAGGACCGGTAACACGACCAAATACAACCTTGCTGGAATTTAAATTTTGCACCCTGATAAATTCATTTTTCTTTCCATCAGTATGAGCAAGCCCTGTAGCGGTGAGGAGCATAGGCCCCGATTGAACAACGATTTTGACCTTTTGCCCCTTAAAAACAATAGGTAAACTTTCAACTATGGAAACATTAATCGGACTTCCGGCTCGAAGGCTTCTTTTGATTTTTTTTCCGATAAATTCATCAATTGAAAACCCGGGATCTTTAATCTCGCTGATATCCATAACAGTTTGTTGAAGATGCCTGTCAGAGAGTATTGTGCCTTTTTTAACGGGGATAGCAGCAGTTATAATGTTGGCTCTTGCTTCGACCTTTCCCTTAATGGACATGTTTTTGACCACTCTACCGTCAACCCTGAAGATAAGTGAAAATCTGGAGCTGCTCAAAATCCCAGGATTTGAGGGAATGACATCACAGGTGAGTTGCCCTGTAGGCAGGGTAAAAGGGAGAGGGTGAGAGGTTGGTAGGAATCTGATAACGGCAATTGGAAGGCTGTCTTTTTGGGAACGCAGGTAATCTGAAATAAAGTCCAGCATTCTTTTCGAATCAATTGTTATCCCGTTTCTTACAACTTCTACAGTTGATGAACCTTGCCATTCTATATTTTCAGGTAGAGACTGGCTTGTGCTCAGGTATTTTTGTATTTTGCGCGAACGTAAATAGGCTTTGTCGCCGGGAGCAGGGGAATTGGCCACAGGGATGGTTAGAAGGGCACTTGCCAGTTCATCTACGCTGTCGATGGTTGCTACATCACCAAGTTTGACAATTGCATCATCGACTGTTGCCGTCTTTTTAAAGGTAACGTCAAAAGCGCAAACCGGCTGCCCAATGAGGAGAACCGTAAGTATGATGAGTAATCTAACCATAGCTATTATATAAGGTTGTTTGTGGTCTGCATCATTTCATCTGATGTCTGAATTGATTTAGAGTTAATTTCATAGGCCCTTTGGGTTGTTATCATGCTGGCTAATTCTTCAACAATATTAACATTAGAACCCTCAAGGTAGGTTTGCAGCAGGGTGCCATAACCATCGTCGCCAGGGGTTCCTACCTGGGCGTCACCGGAAGATGCTGATTCTTCAAAGAGGTTTTGACCAATTGCCAGCAGCCCTGAGTTATTCGTGAATGTAGCGAGCTGTAAGGTTCCAAGTTCAGTTGGCTCAGTGTCGTCACCGATTAGGGCGCTCACAATCCCTGTCTGGCCAATGTTAATCTGGGTTGCTCCATCGGGAATGGTGATAGCTGGAAGAATTTGATATCCATCTGAGTTGGTAAGACGGCCATTACCATCGAGCTTCATTGCTCCAGATCTGGTGTATGATGTATTACCGTTGGGGAGTTCAACCTGGAGGAATCCGTTTCCCTCAATGGCGACATCGAGTTCATTTTCTGTTTGAATGAGGTCTCCCTGGGTAAAAATCTTGGAAACAGCGGCTGGTTTAACACCAAGTCCGACCTGAATACCTGTGGGTGATTCGGTATCTGAGGAAGTCTGACTCCCCGGCACTTTCATTGCCTGATAGAGCAGGTCTTGAAAATCAGCCTTACTTTTTTTAAAGCCTGTGGTGCTGACGTTAGCCAGATTATTGGAAATAACATCGATACTGAGTTGCTGCGCGTGCATTCCCGTGGTGCCTGTCCATAATGAGCGGATCATAGGGTGTATCCTTAAGAAAAGTTGTCAAAAAGACCTTAGCCTAGCGAGCCAAGTTCTGTTTGTTGTTCGCCTATTGTTGAATAGCTTTTTAGAACCTTGTGATAGGTTTCAAATGTCCTGTAGCTATCGATCATTTTTGCCATTTCTGCCGTCATATTAACGTTGGATAATTCAAGGCTTCCCTGCAATATTCTTGAATCTCCGTCAGGAACTTCCTGAGCTCCCCCGGCAAGTGAAAAGGTTGTGTCTGATTGTTTTTTGAGTAGAGATGGATCATCAAAAGTAACAAGTCCAAGCTGGCCGACTTCGGTTCGCTCCCCCTGTTCGCCAAGGGTGTAAATAGTTCCGGAATCACTAAATGCGACAGCAGATGATTCTGTGTCGGGGATGATTATTTCTCCCCCTGCATCATCAAGGACGGGGAGGCCGTTACTCGTGGTAAGGACACCATCACTATCAATGTTGAGATCGCCTCGTTTAGTATAGAGAATCTGATCTGGTCCCTGGACTTTCAAAAATCCTTCTCCATGGATCACAATATCCAGAGGATCATCTGTTTGCCTGATAGCTCCAGGTGAAAAGTCTGAGAAGTTTTCTCTCACTCTGCTGTAGTTAATACCTTTGGCCTGCGTCGCTTGTTTCTCGCCTCGTAGTATTGATTCAAAGCTTACAGCTGATTTTTTAAAGCCACTGGTGTTAACGTTTGCCAGATTGTTGCTTACATTGGCTATGGTTTGTTCCCGAGCTATAGCCCCTGAGAGAGCGCTGTATTTTCCTGAGACCATTTGTTATCTCGCTAAGAGTAATGTGTGAAATAGAGCACCTTGTAACTATTGTTTAGGATGCTCAGCCGGCATTTATTTTATTTACCGGGGTTAATTACTTATCGGATGTTACAAGTAATTCTTAAATGAAAAGTCCCTTCTAAACTTATGATGCGGGGCTGATCATGGTGAGTGTTACAAGTTGGTTTGCCTCGTGGGGCGAAATTGATAAGACAGTTGCAATTTCTTTTACAGACATCCCTTTTTCGGTGAGAGAACGGATGTATGAATACTTTTCAGGAACGTTTTTGTTATTTGAATATCTTGACTCATCATGCGCTGCGTAAAGACGAGGTTTTTGAAGACTTGTTGTGAGTTCCGCTTCTCGAATTGATTTTTGGAACGCTGTGATTTCCTCATGTCTTCTTTGCAGGTCAGACAGCTTTTTTCTGTTACTCTCAAGACTGATGGTCGCCTGCGTTAACTGCTCGGAGAGGAGAATGTTCTCTTTTTTTACAAGGACACATTTGGCTAACAATATAAGCCCTATTATTCCTGTTGATAGATACATCATGTGACTCAGTGTGATTTGCATATGTATTATTCCTCAAATTGTAATCTTGATATTTCTAATACAAGTGCGATGCCAGTTTACTTTTTAATTTAATAAGGGCCTGACTATGGAGTTGCGATACTCTTCCTTCAGAGAGTTCTAATACCTCTGCTATTTCTTTTTGTGTGAGTTCTTCGTAGTAATACAATGCAATAACGAGGCGTTCTTTTTCGGAGAGTTGTTCGAGAACTGTTGCTATTTTTTGGGTGAGCTGATGATCTTCTATACGTGATCCAGGAAGACTGTCTCGTCTATTATCGGATATTGAGTCAAGAAATGAACGACCTTCTTGTGTAGAGTCGAGTGTTTCATTAAGGCTGACGCAACCGAGGTGACTGACTTCAGCAAGAAGTGATTGGTAGTCTGCAAGTGACAAGTCCATTGCCTGGGCTACTTCATGCTCTTCCGGGTCCCTGCCAAGCTTGAGTTCCAGGCTTACTATGGTTTTGCCCACACGGTTTTGTTTGTCACGAAGGGAGCGTGAAAACCAATCAAGCTTTCGCATCTCATCAAGGATGGCCCCTCGAATCCTATATTCGGCAAAGGTTTTAAACTTAATGTTTTTAGATGCGTCGAATCGTTTTGCTGCATCAAACAGACCGAGCATCCCTGCACTTTTCATATCATCGCTGTTCATGAAGGCAGGAACCTGGGTGACCATTCTTCCAACGAGAATATCGACAAGGTAGAGGTGATCCTTTATCGTTTGGGCAATATCATCTGTTTGGGGGCGTTGATCGTAAAGCATCTATTCGTACCTTACTCCAGAAAAATTTAATAAAGACAAGGAATCCAGAGTGTATGTTGAGATCAATTTTAGGGTAAGCATCAAGGCGCTTATCCTCGCATGTTGAGCAGTTTCTTCCAAAAAAACTGTAGGTTTCCCTTGGGGCTCGACTGTGAAGGTTCTGAACTTATTCTGGCTGCGAGTTCGTGGAATGATTGTGTTATTTTAGATGATGGAAAAATCTCACTGATAACCCTTTGTTTTCTGATAGAGTCAATCATTTGTCTATCTTCAGGGATTGAGCCCAGGTAATCTATGGAGATATCCAAGTATCTATTGGCTACCATGGTGAGTTTGCGGTACACATCAAGGGCATCATCTTCATTACGTATCTGGTTTACAACAAGGTTGAACTTTTTCTCATGGTACTGGGTGGAGAGCAACTTCATTAAGGCATATGCATCTGTAATAGCCGTGGGCTCAGGAGTTGTAACCACTAAAATCTCCTGGGCTGCAGTATTAAAGTAAGTCACGTTTTCGGAAATTCCAGCTTCTGTATCAATAAGAACAAAGTCAAAATGGTTATGCATTGCATCAAGGCCGTCAAGCAATCGCATTTTTTGCTGTGCATCAAGTTTAATGAAATTTTGCACACCGGAACCGGCAGGTAGTATCTGTATTCCGTGGGGGCCCTCGACCATGATGTCCTGAAGTTCGTATTCACCGGAAAAGAAGTGGTTGAGGTTGTATTGCGGAGACAATCCAAAAACAACATCGATATTTGCAAGACCTAAGTCAGCATCAAGAATAAGTACCCGCTTTCCCATGGATGCGAGATTGTAGGCCAGATTGGCCACAACGGCAGTTTTGCCAACGCCTCCCTTGCCACTGGTAATAGAATAGACATTGGTTGTCTGTGTACTATTCGTTGAGGCCGGGCTTATATCAATTGAGCTAAGTCCTCTCAGTGTATGTGCCTGGTCATTTGCTGGCTGTGATGGATTACTCATGCATGGATCCTTGGTCTTGAGACATGATCAGTTCAGCTATTTTTATGGGCGTTATTTCAAGTAGGTCTTCTGGAACCCTCTGCCCGTTAGTGATATATGAGATAGGGTTTGAATTGTGTAATTGCGTATTAAGAAGGACGCCAAGGCTAAGACATTCATCGATTTTTGTAAAAATTGTATTGGCTACTTCCAGTTTTGAGAACTGATTTATAGTTTCAACTAATTCATTTTCTCGCGTTGTGGCAGAAAGAACAAGATGTTTTTCTATATTGTGTTCAGGGGCGAGAAATGAGGCAAGCTCATCAATACAGAAACTGTCTCTTGGGCTCCTGCCCGCTGTATCAATAAGAATAAGCTCTTTGTCCTGATGTCGTATGAGGGCCTGTGTGAGTTGTTCCGGAGTAATGACCACGTCCACAGGTAAATGCATGATTTCGCCATACACCTTTAACTGTTCCACGGCCGCAATTCTGTAGGTGTCAATGGTGATAAGAGCGATGGACTTAGAGTGTTGTTTTAAATAGGACGCTGCAATTTTAGCAAGGGTGGTTGTCTTACCAACGCCTGTAGGCCCTATAAGAGCTATCCGCCGCTGTACACTGGTATCTGAAAACTTTGGAGCATTTACCTCTATTAAGTTTTGCAAAGTCTTTATTATAGTTTCTGTGACAAGTGATGGATCACAGAGCTCTTGTTCTGTAAGGGACTCACGCATAAATCCAGCAATGCTCCTGGCGGTTTCAACATTGATCCCTCTTGATATAAGAAGAGATAGGAGATGGTCTCCATGAACTTCCTGGGCTGTTACACGTGGCACATTGTGGCGTTTGAGTATCTTCTCATTTTTTTCTGGGTTTTCGTAAGCTGTAGCCTGAACAGGATCTTTTTCTTTTTGGTTCAGTTCAGTAATTTGTCCAGCGAGAGCTTTAACAAGATTTTTAAGCTCATTGACCTCACCTTCAAGACCGGACGATTCTCTAAAGGCAACTGGCTCTGTATCAGGGGTTGAAGGCGATAATGCAGGGGGTGCTGGTAAAGCCTCGTTGACTTCTTCAGAGGGGAATTCTCTGAAAGCTTCCTGTTCACTATTCGTTGCTTGATTAAAAGTTTGATTTAACGGTTGATTTAGAAATTGTTCTACCGGATCATTTACAATATGGTTAAAGCTTCTGTTGTCGGTTTTTTCAGGTTTTTTTTCGTAGTTCTCGATTTGGGAGGCTGGTGCTGTTGCTGGGCTTACCTGTTGACTGTTAGAGGCTGGATATTCAGTGTCAATGGCAGCTGTGATCTCAAGCATCGGTTTACTGAGCAAACCGAGCTTTCCATTTCTAATTGTTTTGGTCGACAGGATGAGCGCATCGGGGCCTAGTTCCTGTTTTATCATTTTCAGGCCAGAGGCCATGTCTGCAGATTGAAAAATTCTAACTTGCATCCAGGTTCACCGTTCCAATTGATCTAACTTTTAGATTAGGTGTAATCTCATTATGTGAAATTACGTTTACTGCAGGGTAATATCGCTCAGTCAGGCTTCTGAGATATGGCCTGATTTGTGGGGCAGCAAGGATAGTAGGTCTGCTCCCGCCATCAAAAAGAGGAATAGCTTCTCCAACACTGTCTAAGATTTGTTGTGCATTGTTGGGATCGATTGCCAGATAGCTGCCCTGTTCTTTATGTTGAATGGCTTTCTGAACAGTATCTTCAACTTGTTTTGACAGGGTTATGACCGGAATCACACCATCTACGGCAAGGTCATTACTTATTGTCCTGGATAACGAATGGCGTACATACT
The DNA here is from genome assembly GCF_054397165.1 of Desulforhopalus glucosivorans. Classification (NCBI taxonomy): domain Bacteria; kingdom Pseudomonadati; phylum Thermodesulfobacteriota; class Desulfobulbia; order Desulfobulbales; family Desulfocapsaceae; genus Desulforhopalus; species Desulforhopalus glucosivorans. Next base: position 1,981,355 of record NZ_AP044854.1, on the reverse strand, counting down.
CAGTTAGTATGTCTGTATCCTGGGTAGAAGGGGCCCAGTCTGCCATGGTTTCGAGAATTGTACGAAGATCACGAATCGAAACCGCTTCTTTCAAGAGGTTTTGTAAAACCCGCATGATAGTTCCAAGTGAAAGAATTGTTGGAACAAGCTCTTCAACAAGTTTTGGATAGTTGTTAGCCAGATTATCAAGGAGTCCCTGAACCTCTTGTCTGCCGATAAGTTCATGGGAGTGTTGTTTTATAACTTCACTGATGTGGGTTGCCATCACAGTGGTACAATCCACAACAGTGTAGCCTGCAATTTGCGCTCGGTCTTTTTTGTCGGAGGATATCCATATTGCAGGTAATCCAAAGGCTGGCTCAGTTGTTGGCACACCGGAGATCTTCTCTGTAACCATGCCCGGGTCCATAGCCATAAAATGACCAGGGAGTATTTCAGACTCGGCAACCTTTACTCCTTTTAAAGAAAAACAGTACTGATTTGGAGTAAGTTGCAGATTATCTCTTATGTGTACAGGAGGCACAATAAACCCATTGTTGAGAGCGAACTGCTTTCTGATAGACTGAATTCTATTGAGTAATTCACCATCTTGAGCGGCGTCCACAAAAGGAATAAGTCCATAGCCCACTTCGAGTTGGAGGAGGTCCACATGAAGCATTTCTTCGTAATTTTCTTCCTGCCGTGCTGGAAGTTCTGGCGGGGCCTCTTCTATGACCTGTTCTTGTACCTTTTTGGATTGATCAATTTGATAAGCTAGAAACCCTAAAGAAAAGGATAATATAAGAAAAGGAAAGAAAGGCAGCCCAGGTATTAAGGCAAAAACAACTAAGATTCCAGACACGACCCACAGGGCTATGGCGTTATTTGAAAACTGCGTTTTTAAATCTGAACCAAAATCCTTATCTCCGGTGGAGCGGGTGACAAGAAGACCTGCAGCAGTGGAAATAATTAGTGCTGGTATCTGACCTACCAGACCGTCACCTACGGTTAGTATTGTGTAATTGGCAGCCGCCTCTGCCATGGGCATGCCTTTTTGAACTACACCTATGATAAATCCCGCACCAATGTTGATAAGAGTAATAATAATACCTGCAATCGCGTCACCCTTAACAAACTTTGATGCACCGTCCATAGCACCATGAAAGCTGGACTCTTTGGCAATGTCTTCTCGTCTTTTCCTCGCTTCATTCTCATCAATAAGACCAGCGTTTAGGTCGGCATCAATCGCCATCTGCTTTCCTGGCATTGCATCGAGGGTAAAACGTGCTGCAACTTCAGCGACACGACCAGCACCCTTGGTGATAACCATGAAGTTAATGAGTACAAGAATTGCAAAAATGACGATACCAACGACATAGTTTCCACCGACAACAAATTGACCAAAGGACTGAATTACAGAGCCAGCAGCTGCTGGTCCCTCATCTCCATGGAGCAGAATGAGACGGGTTGAGGCAACATTGAGTGCAAGGCGAAATAGCGTGGTTGTCAGAAGTATAGATGGGAAAATTGAAAAATCAGTGGCTTTAACGGTATAGAGACTAATTATAAGAATCAGCAGTGCGATAGTGATATTGGTTGATAAAAAAAGGTCAAGAATAATTGAAGGAAGAGGGATGATCATGATCATCAGGATAGAGACCAGTCCAAGGGCTGCGACAACATCACTGCGGCCTAAGATCTGTTTAAGCCGAAGAGGACTAAGGTTGGCTAATATACTGGTCATTTCCATTGGAATTAATTTCCCTTCAACGAGTAAACGTGGGCGAGGATTTCAGCAACTGCTTTAAAGAGGTCCTCGGGTATATGTTCTCCTATCTCAAGAGAATGCAATAACCGAGCCACAGGAGGGTTCTCAATAATGGGGATCTCTGCTTCTCTTGCGATTTCTCTGATTCGCATTGCTATCAAATCTGCACCTTTTGCAATGATTATAGGCGCATCCATGTTGTCGGAGTCGTATTGGATAGCAACTGAGATATGGGTGGGGTTGGTTACAACGACATCTGCCTTTGGTACATCTGCCATCATTCTTTTCCTGGCCATTTCCTGTTGGATTTGCCGTATTTGAGCTTTGACGTGGGGGTCACCCTCGCTTTGTTTGAACTCCTCTTTTACTTCTTGTTTGGTCATCTTCATCTTTTCTTCCATCTCCCACTTGAGAAATAGATAGTCAATAAAGGCTAGAAAAATGAGAATGGCGCAAATTTTTGCAAATATAATGAGAGCAATTCTACCGAGAAAACTGATTGCAGCCACAACGCTGACATCTACTAAAATAAGGGCTTCCTGAAAGTTGTTCAGTACAGTGGAATAGCCCAAATAACCGATAAGAATCACTTTGAGCACGGATTTAACAACTTCAAGCAGTGATTTTTTGGAAAAGAATCTTGCCATACCGCTTATGGGATTCATTTTTGAAAAATCAGGAGTTAAAGGCTTGCCGGTGAGTAACCAGCCGAATTGGAAAATACTTGAAAAAATAGCAACAATAAAAACAAGGCCAAAAAGTGGAGCCATGAGAATGGCGAGCTGTTGAAGAAGAAAGTAGGCTAAATTCATTGTAGAGGCAGGAGTAACCTCAAATTGTCCGCTAGATTGCCATAAAGAAAAAAGCAATGTGGTAATCTTATCCCAAAAATTAGGTAGATAGAAGATCCAGAACAGGAGTACAACGGTAAAGAGGGCAGCAGTCTGAACTTCTTTACTCTGTACTACTTGTCCTTTTTTTCTGAAGTCATCTCTTCGTTTTGCTGACGGATCTTCAGTTTTTTCCCCACCGGAACCGCTTTCTTCTGCCATGAATTATTCCGTAATGACGACTGTTGAGACTAATTAAGAATTACTGACAATATAGTGAATACAACTATAGCGTTTCATGCAATTATAGAGCCGGGGGGAAATGAATTTATATGGACAGGTAATTAAGAAGGGTGGAGAATCTTTCCACAAGAGAGTCAAATTCTCGTCTTAACAGCATAGAAACTAAAGGAAGTGTCAAAGCAATGACAATAAATGCAGTTCCTATATTAATTGGAAAAGAAATGAGAAATACATTGAGTTGGGGGAATACTCTTGCCAGGATACCAAGAATGAGACCTGAGAGTAGGAGTACGGTAAGTACTGGAGCACTGAATTGCACTCCAAGAGCAAACATATGAGAGGAGAGCTCCATAAGGTAAGGAATAGCATCTCCTGCTAAATTTAATTTTCCGGGAGGGAGAAGTTCATATGAACGTACGGCCGTTTGCAAAAAAAGATAATGTCCATTTATAGCCAGAAAAATTAGAATTGAGAATACATTTTGAAACTGGGAGATGAGCGCAACCTGCCTCTGGTTTTGTGGATCGAACACATTGGCAGCTGCAAACCCCATCTGAAAGCCTATGACCGTTGCTCCGAACTCAACTGCGGTGAAAATGAGACGGGCCACAAGGCCCAGGAGTAAACCAAGTAATACTTCGGAGACGATGAGTAGACCAAAGGTGATCGGTTCCAGGGATATGGGGCCAATCTGCGGCTCCATAATGGGAAACATCAGTAGTGAAAGCATCACGGCAAGACCTGTCTTTATCTGGTTCGGGGTCTGGGCAGAAGAAAAAACAGGTACCGCTCCGACAAAGCCTGCAACTCGGCTCATAACTATGAGAAAAGCTTGAAACTGTTCGATGGGAAGGAGAGTATCCACAACAAATCTATAACGTTGCCATTAAATCAAATAAGCCAACTGTAAAAATCGTGAGAGTGTTGATAACCCAAGAACCAAAGATCAGCAGGGTGATGAATACTGCAACGATTTTTGGTACAAATGTCATCGTTTGTTCATTTATTTGAGTTGCGGCCTGGAAGATCGAAATAAGAAGACCAACGAGAAGGGCAACTATCAGCATTGGTGCAGCGCACATGAGGATCGTTTGTATCGCCTTCCTGCAGATGTCTATGGCAATTTCAGGAGTCATTGTTCACCTCATTTGAGAAGAGCACTCTGTTCTTTACATTCAGGCAAAATATAAACAGATCACCACTATTATATAGGTTAGATCTTGGGGGGATCAACATATCAAACGTTCTATGTTGTTCAAATGAGCAGATGTCATAGCGACTATACTCCAAAGCTTTTGACAAGTGATCCCACAACGAGGCTCCAGCCATCAACGAGTACAAAGAGCAATAATTTAAAAGGCATCGAAATGATAACCGGTGGAAGCATCATCATACCCATTGACATCAGTATTGATGCAACGATCATGTCAATCACCAAAAAAGGGATATAGATCATAAATCCCATCTGAAAAGCTCGTTTGAGTTCAGAGAGCATAAAGGCCGGGATGAGGGTCATAGTTGGCACCTCTTCCTGGGTTTCTGGCTCATCTGCCAGGGTTATTTCTGTAAGAAGAGAGAGTTCACCTTCTCTTACCTGGCTGAACATAAAGTCGCGCATAGGTTTTATAGCCTTAGTTAATGCCTCACTCTGGTCTATCTGTTCATTAATATATGGCTGAAGAGCCTCTTCGTTAATGGTGTTGAGGGTAGGGGACATTATGAAAAAAGAGAGGAAGAGTGACAGCCCAAGTATCACCTGAGTTGGAGGCATGTTCTGGGTTCCCATTGCCTGCCTGACAAATCCCAAGACAATAACTATTCTGGTAAAACAAGTGGTCATAAGCAGAATTGCAGGAGAAACTGATAGAATGGTGAGAACAAAAAGCACTTGCAGTGCACTGGACACCTGCTGCGGATTCTCAGCATCCTCAACGCCAAAGGTAACCGTAGGAAGACCAACAGCTTCAGAGGTGGATGACCAGTAGAATAGTGTGCAGAACACAAAGAGAAAAAGTGCTATTTTTACAGGTGTTTGACGAGATCGTTTATTCATCTTCACTACCTGATTCTTGCTTAAGAGTATCAGAAAAACTAGTTACATTTTTTCCTGGAAGTGTGGCGATGTTTGAAATATGAGAATCAGTGAGACCAAGAAGATATTCTTTACCCCGTACCTCAACCAGACAAAGAGCTTTTTTCCCCATGAGAGGCTTAATTTCAACAATTTTAATCTCCTTGTCTGGAAGAGATGACAACAGTGAAAAACGCTTTCGCAGTAGGCCATATAATATCAATATGATACCAAGGACAATAAGTAGGCCCCACACTACGCGAAATGAGTTGGCAAGCATATCATTGCCTGCTACTGCTATCGGCTGGGGTGCCGTTGTTTCCGCAAGTATAGCGGGACAAGCGATACATAGTATAGCTAAAATGGCTATTGGTATTCTCATCACCTTGAGCTTATCCAAGATTTTCCAGTCTATCAGCCGTACTGACAACATCTGTGAGTCTGATTCCAAATTTATCACCCACCATGACAGCTTCACCTTTTGCAATAAGTTTTGAGTTTACATAAAGATCCAGGGGTTCTCCGGCGAGCTTATCAAGCTCTAGGACGTACCCTTCCCCCATTTTAAGAAGGTCTTTGAGTTTAATCTTACTCCTGCCAATCTCAACGGAAATATTTAAGGGAATGTCATACAAAAAATCAAGATTCCGCTTGCCTGTACTCTTGAGTGACTTTTCCCCGGAAGGAGAAGGCGTGTCTTCTTTTAAGAGTTCTTTAATTTCTTCAGGATCTGGTCTACTGTTATCTGCTGGGGTTTCCATACAATTTCCTTGATCAATATGAGCCTGCGAGACTAATGGCTTTTTTACCATTATGTGTTCCCGGGATGGCATAGTATTTCGGACTATTTTCAACCATTACCTGAACAGGGGCATTAGGGTCGTAGTCGAGTGCTATGACATCCCCAACTTCCAGGTTGAGTACTTTTTCCACTGTGAGGTCAATGGTTCCAGATTGTGCTATGACAGTCACTGGCATATCCTGAACCTGTTCTTCTATGATTTCATGCCATGAGCTTTTTGTCTGTGTAGAAATACTTAATAGTTCTTTGAGTAGCTCTCGGAGTGGTTCCAGTGTGTTAAATGGGAAAACAAGATGGATTTCACCTGAATATTGGCCAGCTTTAACGAGTAGTGTTCCAACTATGACCTCACCCTCCGGCTCAACAATGGATACGAGGCGGGGATTGTTCTCAAGTTTTATCAGATGTGTTTTGATATCGAAAAGCTGAGCGAATGCTTTGTCAATATCAATGCAGGCATCATCCATTGGAGTTCTTAATATGTTAAGCTCAATAGTCGTAAGTTGTCGTTCAAGCTGTATGGTTTCAATATCAGCTGAGGCTCCAAGCATGATCTCGAGCATCGAGAAAGAAAGCTTAGGGTCGTAAATTATCAGGGCGCCTTGTTTGAGCGGGGGAAGATCAAGAATTCCTATGGCTCCCGGCGGGCTCTTGTCAGCCATAAATTTCTGGAATTCAAAGGTCTCCAGGCCTATTCGAGTGATAGAAAAGGTTTTCTGTAGAAGGTTAGTAAGGGAGGTGGCATACTGCCTGCAAAAAGCGTCAAGAATAATATCAAAATTAGGAATGCGGAACTGTCCTTTATCCGGCCGTGCGAGGTGGAACAGGTTAACAGGGGTGCACGCTAAGAAGTCATCCTGGTTACCATCGACATCAAGGGACACCTGGCCGTCACGAATAGCTTTGAGCAGAGCTGCAATTTCCAGTTTATTTAGAATCGCTTCCATGGAATTTAAATCACCTTATTGAACAACAAAATTTGTGAAGTAAATAGCTCGAACTTTACCCGTTTGTAAAAAAGAGTTCAGCTTACTGGTAAGTTCAGCTTTGAGCTGCCTTTTTCCTTGTAAGTCCTGGAGCTCCTCATATGTCTTGTTACCAATAAGTAGGAGAATTGCATCCCGAACCTGGGGCATTCTCTGCTCAACTTCGGGTTGCACAGCTTCGTTGCTCAGTTCGACGGTAAGTGATGCTTTGACATAATGAGGACTATCGCCACTGATAATGTTAACGACAAACTCGTCAATATTGACCATGGGGCCTATCTCAGTTGTTTGGCTGAGGTTAGGTACCGGCACCTGTAGGCCTGGGTCCAACTCCTCGGGGGGTGGAGGTTCAGGTTTTAAGAAAAACCAACCGGCGACACCTCCACCAATGAGAAGGAGCAGAACAACAATACCAATAATGATAAAGAGTTTCTTTTTGCTACCGCCTTCAGCGGCATTATCTTCTGTCTTTTCTGCCATCTATCTCGCCTTTTTCTATTGAATTTCTTAAGGTGCTTCGTCTTCTATAATGGGACTGAAGTTGTGGGAGATGCAAGTTGAGTCTTGCTCTTATTACTTTGAAGTTTAAGTAAAAAATCAACCCTTCTATTTTTACTGCGACTTAATTCGTCTCTATTGGGAACTACAGGTCTGTCTTTTCCGTAACCTATTGCGGACATACGGTCTAGAGGAAGGAGATCACTATTGGTGAAAAACCTCATTACACCAACTGACCTGTCAACGGAAAGATCCCAATTACTGTACGCAGAGTCAGAGACAGGAATATCATCTGTATGTCCTTCAATCCGAAGGTCCATTGGCAGGGGACGGATAATATCAGCTACGGTTCGTAGGATTGAGTATGCTTTCGGAGCAATTTTGGCACTTCCTCTGTTGAAAAGTACAGAATCGTTGATTCGAAGTATTATGGATTCATCATCGTTTTTGATAACACCGACATTATTATCAAGTCGCCGTGAGTCAATTTGAGATTTGATTTTCTCATAGACTTTCTGAGTTGTTTGTTCCTGTATTGGAGAATAGGGCGTGATTGGTGGTGAAGGTAGTACTGGTATAGCAAAGTCAACACGAGCAGGCTCGTTGTGCATACCGAAGGCATCTTTTAGTGAGCTTGATGCTTCGGTAAAGCGTACAGGGTCCATGTTCGCCATGGATAGTAGGAGAACAAAGAATGTCAGTAGAAGGGTGACGAGATCAGAATACGTCACCATCCATGCAGGGGCTCCAGCACGGCACTCAGGACATTTTTCGCTTTTCTGTTCTTGTTGAACGTCATCTTCGGCCATTTTAATTCCGTTACTTGTTAAAAGTCGATTCTCTTAGTTTAGGCGCAATAAATGCGTGGAGCTTCTGTTCCATGATACGTGGGTTTTCACCCGATAGTATGGATTGCATCCCTTCAATGATGAGCAATTTTGTTAACACCTCTGAGGCTGACCTGTTTTTGAGTTTACCTGCCATGGGGGCACAGAAGACATTTGCGATAACAGCACCATAAAATGTGGTGAGAAGAGCAACCGCCATAGCAGGTCCAATTGCTGCTGGATCATCCATGGTTTGCAGCATCTGCACGAGACCAATCAACGTTCCACACATTCCCATTGCCGGGGCATAGGCCGCAATCGCAAGGAAGATATCAGCGCCCTTGCCGTGTCGCATTTCGATATATTCAATTTCCGTGTTCAGCATTGATCGAAGGGTCTCAGGCTCCTGGCCATCAACGGCCATTTGCATTGCTTTTTTCAAAAATTCATCGTCAACGGTGTCCATTGCTCCCTGAAGCGCAAGTATTCCTTCCTTTCTTGCTTTATTTGCAAACTCCATGAGTTGAGCGATGAGGTCGTTTATTGATATCTCTTTATGGAGCAAAGTCTTTTTAGCAACATTAATGGCATCAAAGACGTCTCCAAATGGATAGTGAACAAGTGTATTTCCAAACGTTCCTCCAAAAACGATGAGTATTGAAGGGACGTTAATGAAAATCGATAGGGGGCCACCTTGCAGGATGGCCATAAGCATAAGTCCAAATGCAGCACCTATACCTATGATTGTTGAAAGATCCAAAAAATCCTCCGTAAAAATATAATGACTAAAACTGTGAGATTTCTTTAAAAGCTGCGTTCGTAGTGCACTTACCTGGTGCTGCTAAGTAGCAGGGCAAACACAAACTTTCTTAATTGATACAATATAAATGTATCATAGACGCAGCTGTTCTAAAACTCAAGTTTGCATGAATTATTCCAGTTATTAATTTAATAATAGAAGGAAGTTTAAAGCCAGGTAGATATGGGGGTATGGGGAGTTATTGGATGGAAACAAAAAAAAAGCCCCAGGGTTTTATGAAAAAAATCCCGGGGCCAGTACGCTTGGTGTCAGAAAAATGACTTTATCGTTTCAAGTTAATAACTGTGTCAAGAAGTTCGTCAACGGTTGTAATGATTTTAGAGCTCGCCTCAAATCCTCTTTGTACAGTAATCATTCGAACAAACTCCACACCCATATCAACATTGGACTGCTCAAGTGAGTTGGTGAAGATAGTTCCGAGTTCGGCACCAGGCCCGCCCACACGTGGGGTCCCTGAAGCTGCTGTCGCTGTAAATAAATTACTTCCTGCGGCAGATAAACCATTTGGATTAACAAATTTTCCAAGCACCATCTGAGCAATGTTTTTACTTTCTCCATTTGAATAGAAGGCGACCACATTGCCTTCACCGTCTATTTCAACACCTGTAAGGCTTCCCGCTCCATAGCCATTTTGATCTTGAGATAAGACGACTGAATTACTATCAAACTGGGTATTATTAAACGTTACCTCTATATCTCCTATAGCCGAATTATTACCCCAGTCTAAACCAATTATATCTATTGTGGTTTCTACAGGAGGATCAGCTGCATCTCCAACCAATATCCCATTTTCTGTAAAAACAAGATTGTCGGCATTCTGCCCCTGGAGAATATTTCCATTAACATCTTCAGCACTCCAGGCACTACTCCAGGTATTGGCACCCGTTTTTATGAAGTATGTTGTCATTAAATGTGACTCGCCTAAACTATCAAATACCTGTGTTGAAGATGAGTAGGTGTACGTAGCGTCATCATCGATATCAAAGTTGGCCAAAGCTAAAATATCTTCACTTGCATCAAGGTTGGTTTCAAGGGAGAGTTTATTTGTCGCCAGGCCTGCAATGAGACCAGTATTTTCAACCTGAATATCATCTGGGTCGCCACCGATCAGGGCTCCATCATCATCGTAGCCAATTCCCTGTACATATAGGCCTTCAGCATTGACAAGATATCCATCTTCGTCAAATGAGAATGCACCTGCGCGAGAGTAGTAGTCTGTTTCATCTCCCTCTTGCCGAAGAATAAAAAAACCATCACCTTCGATTGCCACATCAAGATTTGATTCAGTGGTTTCAAAGGTTCCCTGACTGAATATTGAATCCATAGTGGAAACACCAACACCCCTACCAACCTGTGATGCTCCGCCTGAACCATTAATGGTTCCGGAAAGGAGATCAGCAAAAACATGCCTGGATCCTTTAAACCCAACTGTGTTAGTGTTAGCGAGGTTGTTACCTATTACGGTCATCGCCTGGGAGTTGGTATTGAGACCACTTACTCCACTAAAAAATGCACTTGAAATACCCATTTTCTCTCCTTATTTATTCGGCATTAGCCCAAATATTGACCAATATGTTTTAGCGCTGACCACTATGTTACTGCGTCTACAATAGTTTCAGTGGCGTCAACTGCATCCTCTACGGTGTCTACAGCTTCATCAACAGTATCTGTCACTGATTCTTCGTCTGATTCTTTTTCATCGTCTGTTGCAGCTGAACTGTCGCCATAGCTACCGGGCTCAAATACTCCAATAATTGAACTGAATGGAATTTCACCAGCAACAGTGATGAGGGTTCCTCCACTGGTACCTCCAAGGTCTACACCTGTAACTTCGGATCTGATAAGCGATGTAACCGCAACCGAAGCGCCTGCGCTGTCAGTGGCTGAAATAGAAATATCATAATCTCCAACAGGAGCCTGTTCTCCATCGTCTGTGAGGCCATCCCATGAAAGAAAATGGTTGCCGGCACTGAGTTCAGTGCCCTCTAGTGTTGCAACGGTGCCACCATTTTGGCTTAGGGTAATCGTAACTTCTGCTGCAGTAGTATTAAGAAGATATCCAAAGCCTACGCTTTCACCAGAGTAACTTATTTCCGATCCTTTATATGCTACATCTTTGCCAATTGTTCCAAGGGTACTGATTTTGTCGGAATTCTGGTTTGACGCGATGAGACTGTCCATACTGGTATTGAGATTTTCAAGTTGCTCAAGGGAGCTGAACTCAGTGAGCTGTGATGTAAATTCGGTGGCATCTTCCGGGTTCGTAGGGTCCTGGTTTTTCAGTTGTTCAACGAGAAGCATCAAGAAATCCTCTTTACCCATTACTGACCGGTCTTTCTGGTCATAAAGAGTTGTGCCCGAGGTTGCCCGGGAGGACGCGCTCAGTGGATTTATGTAATCACTCATGATATCTCCTTTATACTTTTACATTGACACCGGAATTGGTCTCAATATAACTGTCCTGAAATTCATCTAAGATAAACGGAGTGTTAGTTTCAGAATTATCGTTTTTACTTAGAAATTGTGATGAATCGCTGTTGTTGAGCTGCTGATCGAAAAGATCAAAACTGCCTACCATATCTGATTCACGGGTGACTGTAATGTCTTCAACGTTAAAGCCCTGTTGCTCAAGTACAGTTTTTAGTTTTGAGAGGTTTCTCTCTAAAATTTGCTGAACATGTTGGCTTTGGGCAACTACATTTGCACGTATGGAGCCTTCTTTAACTGTGAGATCAATCTCCATCTTCCCAAGTTCAACAGGATGGAGTTTGAGTTGGATTTTTGAATCCAGTTGTCTCTGGTTTATTCGAAAACGTTCGACGAGCTGTTGGATCACATCTTGATCTTGAACCATAGTTCCTGATGGTAACACCGTCGTAGTTTTGCTGAAATCTAGGGTCTGCGTAGTAAGAGGATCAGTGCTGGAACCTATGGGCATGGCAAACGTGTTGGGTGCCTCAGGAGACGAAGAAAATGGTGTTGATTGGCTAAAACCGGACCCTGGTTGCTGGCCCATATCATCACCCTGCTTATTGCCACTCAGGTTTGCAGCTTCACTCAGAATATTTCCAGGTTGACTCTTGGCATCATAAAATTGTTGGGTCGTGTCATGACGTACACCAGATAGCTGCTGCTTGTTGCGAAGAGTTGGTGCAAAAACGCCATCTTCAAGGGCTGTAAATCCTTCACTGCTTGTAAGGGTAACCTTGGTTGTCGTTTGCTCTACAGTCAGGGTTTGTAGCTGCGCTGATGATGAAAAGAGTTGGGACCGAAGTGCGCTACCATCTTGTGCCATTACATTTTTGATGGAAAGTATCCCAGCTTCCCCACCACCATTAAGAATTGTCTGAATTCGCTCCATCAGTGCTTCCTGTTGGGGGGTTATTGTCTGGGGAGTTGCTTTTAGAGCGTGCTGTATGGCAGGGTCGGTAAAAAATGCTTTTTGGGCACTGAAGCTTTTAGCACCTGAAGCAAGGCCCAATTGATCTGCAGATGTGTTGCCATTCTCCAACTTTGAAATGTTGGGCTGGATTAGTTTAGCAAAAGCCTGGGAAGTCGCATCTGTCAGGGAAGCGAGTTGTTGTTGAAACAACATAAGTTGTTCCTGGCTCAAAAGAAGTGCGTCAGGAGAATGTTGCTGGCCCGGTTCAATGTTAAATTGATTAAGAAATTCTAATATAGCACTATCTAAGCTTTCATTTGCTATACCATTATCATCTGGAGTGTGACCAGTATCGCTTACGGTGCTGCCTGATTGCTGTTGGCTGGTCAAATTTTGGTTGCCTTGAGTTTTATTGGCACCATCTTTTGGAAGACTACTTCGGAGTACTGAGTTGAATGATTCTCCTGTTCCGGTATTTGGGCTGCTCGTGGAATTTGTACCGGATTGTTCAATTTGAACCTTTGGCAGGTCCCGTACAGGCATTTGAACATTAAGTAGTTGTGTCATATCAATTCACTCTAATTGCAGGGTGGTATATGTTGTACTGATTTCTGTAGTTTTTTGTTTAGAGACTTGATCTAATATTTTAGCAGCTGACTTGACCTTCATTTTGCCTAATAGATCTGAAGCAAGTTGTCGTTCCAGGCCGGTTAAGGCAAGTGCTGCTTTTGCTGGCGTCATTTTTTCGTATATCTTGGCCAGACTTTCAATTTGCTTTAGCTCTGCAGCTGATTTCTCTTCAAGTAGTGTTTCTATTCTCTTCTGCAGTGTTTCTAGAGATTTCAATTTATCATCTATTTCTGCTAACTTCTTATCGACACCCTCTTCGAGTGACTTTAGCTCCTTTTTACGAAGATCTATTTCTTCTCTTTCTTTTCTTATTTTTGCACGCTCTTCGAGTATTGTTTTTTGGATACGTCGTTCCTCAACAGAGCTATAGTTGTTTTCCGCTGAAAGGGCAGGGGAGAGGTAAAAGAGTGGGGAAAAAAATAGCAAACTGCATAGTATTAAATGGCTTATTAGATGATTGTTCATAGCTCTCTGTTGTGTTTATTGTCCATTTAAAGGATCTTTGCCGTGCCGCATCACTGCAACTTCATCAAGCATTGCTGCTTCTTTTTTGTTGAGATGTTGCTGCCATGCTGCATTTTGCTCGTATTTGAGACGCTTCATGACCTGGTACTCACGGCTTTTAGTGATGAGGTTTTTCTGCGCCTGTTCTACAAGCTTAATTTTTTCATCCAGGTTCTTTTCTATCGCAACAATATTGGTTTGTGCTGATACAATTTTTTCCTCAAAGAGGATGAGTTTTCTAATCTCAATTCCTTCAGCCTGAAGTTTTTCACATTCAGTTATTGTGTTGTAGAGAGTATCTTTTTCCTGATTGAGTTTTTCTTCTATTATTTCTTTTACCTTTGTAGCTTCAAAAAAACGATTTTTTGCAAGATCTTCTAAGCGCTTTCTATAGCTGAGTACGGTTTCAAGAGAAAATGGTTTAGGTTCGATAGCCAATGTAATATCCCGAAATAAGAACGTTAAGGTTGATCAGTTTGTCTTCGGTTTTTCCGAAGAGGTTCTTCTTCTTTACGATCACTTAAAACAGTCCCCAATGTTTCGATAGAATTTTTAAGAGTAGCCGTCTCGTTGTAATTTTGGCGAAGGAATTCCGTAATCGCATCTATTTTACTTATGGCATAATCTATTTTAGGGTTGGAGCCTTTGACATAGGCCCCAATATTGATAAGATCTTCGGCTTCAGCGTAATTTGCCATGACATCTCTTGCCTTTCCTGCAAGCTCCTGATGTCGTTCCCCTGTTATATCTCGCATTACACGGCTGGCTGAACTCAGAACATCAATGGCCGGGAAATGGTTTTTAGCCGCAAGCGCCCGGGAAAGAACAATATGTCCATCTATTATTGAGCGAACTGAATCGGCAACTGGCTCGGTCATATCATCGCCGTCAACGAGAACAGTATAAAGAGCGGTTATGGAACCTTTGTTTTTAAAGTTTCCTGCGCGTTCAAGTAACTTAGGAAGGGTGGCGAAGACAGAAGGAGTGTATCCTTTAGTGGTGGGCGGTTCCCCGACAGCAAGGCCAATTTCCCGCATGGCCATGGCAAAGCGGGTGACAGAATCCATCATGAGAAGAACATTTTTACCTGTATTGCAGAAATATTCAGCGATGGCAGTCGCAACGAATGCTCCACGCATCCTCAGTAATGGGGATTGATCTGAGGTGACGACAATAATCACAGATCTCGCAAGTCCTTCCTTGCCGAGATCTCTTTCTATAAATTCTCTCACCTCACGTCCACGTTCGCCAATGAGCGCTATGACATTTATATCAGCCTTGGCATTTTTGGCCATCATACCTAAAAGAACACTTTTACCAACCCCAGATCCAGCCATAATTCCTAAACGTTGACCAGTTCCACATGTTAGAAGTCCGTTTATCGCACGAACCCCAAGGTCGAGGGAGTCGGTTATGTTTTGTCGCTCCATGGGACCGGGGGGCAAAGAATACAGATCTTTTTCTTCAGGAAGAGACGGTACAGGAAAGCCGTCCTGAGGGATTTCCATTGCATCAATGACCCGACCGAGCAGGTTGGGACCAACACTTATTGTAGCGCTGGTGCGGACAACACGGATGAGGCTGCCCGGGCCTAGGCCTCGAAGTTCTCCCAGGGGCATAAGAAGGGCAATGCTGTCTTTGAAGCCGACAATCTCGGCATATATCTTCTCACCATCATCAATGGGGGTGAGTTCACAAAGGGAACCAATTGATGCATGGGGACAGTGTCCCTCAATGACCAGGCCAACTATACGAGTTACCTTACCCCATATTTTGATGACGTTGATGGTATCAAGTTGTTCAGGGTCAAATATCATATCAGTCCATCAATTTGAGGCGAGGAATAAATAGAAAGGCAGAGAAAGTGGATGCCTACGGTTTCTTTTTGAGTAATTCTTCACGGATAGTCTCAAGTTGACTGAAAATCGTTGCGTCAATAATGCAATTTTCCGATTCAATTTTTGCTCCGCCTTCTTCAACTGTTGGATCTGCTTTAATGACTATATTATTGAGACCGCTCACTCCTGCGATAAAATCATCTGATTTGCTCTGGACTTTTTCATAGTCAGCTGGATTAATAAAGACAGTAAACTCATCTGACTTTACAGCGCGAAGTAAGGCCTCTTCAATGGTGGCTACAATTGTCTGGTCTTGTTCTTTAAGTGAAATCCTTAGTATCTTTTCGGCTAGTAGCAGAGTGAACTCAAGCAGCTCATGGGAGCTATTTCCAATGATGGTTTCACGAACCGAATCTAATTGTTCACAGCTGGAAGTAAGAGCACTGACTGCAGAGCCGTAGTCTTCAGCAGCTTTTGAAATACCATCTTGTAGGCCTTGTTGGTATCTGGCTTCAGCATTATTTTTGGCCTCATCAATTAGAATGTACTGCGTCAGGTCAACGGGTGGTGCTTCAGGGGTGGCTTTAGGTTTCTTCTCGTCTCCCGGCGCTGAATGAGCCGTTGGATCTTGGGGGGTACTTTGTGGGTCAGGTGTTGGTGTTGCTTCTTGTTGTACAGGATCTTGCCTGACTTTCCCGGGTTCAAATGGAGTTGTAGTGCTTTTTGGTTTTGATTGCCAGCCTGCTGCGTCTGTTGGCGCTGATTGAACAATTTTTTCGCGCTTAAAAGAGTTAGAATCTTTATAATATTTAGACCAGCTCATCTCCACCTCCGGTTCCAAGGACGAGCTTTCCTTCTTCTTCAAGCTTCATGGCAATTTTTACAATGGACTGCTGCATTATTTCGACTTCTGATAATCGTACCGGTCCCATGGCATCCAGATCGTCCTGAATCATATCAGCGGCTCTTGAAGACATATTTGCAAAAATCTTGGCCTTCATTTCGTCTGATGCAGTTTTGAGAGCCATGGTCAGAGAATCGTTGTTCACTTCTCTTAGGATCATTTGCAGAGATCTTCCGTCGAGTGCCACAAGATTTTCAAAGGTAAACATTTTCTTGCGAATCTCTTCAGCCATCTCAGGGTCTTCCTGTTCCATGCTCTCAAGGATATCAGCATCAAGATTGTTCTTCATGTTATTGAGGATGCCAACTATAGTATCAAGTCCACCAATTTTTTTCTGTGTTCCCCCTGAGACAAGACCGATTTCCCTGTGTAGCGCGTCTTCAATCCTATTGAGAACCATAGGGGAAACTTTTTCAATTTTTGAAATCCTATAGGCTACATCTGACATGATACTTTCAGGAAGATGAGAAAGTATTTCTGCAGCATGTTCCATATGTTGAGTGGAGAGTACCAGGGCTACCGTTTGTGGATGTTCATGTTCTAAAAGACCCGCAACCATGGCAGGTGCCATGAGAGAGATGGTTTCAAGAGATTTACTCTCAGTACCTGAGAGGAATTGATCCATAAGCAATTGTGATCGTTGATCACCTGGTGTTGCCGATATAGCGTTTTTTGCAAAATCCTCACCCTTGACAAAGAGCCCTGCAAATTGCTCTTTTGATTCCCGGTAGTTTTGGAAAACCTTCTCTTTTATGTCTGTTGGTATGTGATCAATACTGGCCATTGCCCGTGTTATTTGCCGAACCTCGTCATCGGAAAGTTCTTCAAAAATCTTGGCGGCCGCATCTTCTCCCAAACAAATGAGAAGTACAGCAACTTTGTTAATACCGGTTAAAGTCTCAATTGCCATTGTTAATTAGCCTTCCTGAATCCAGTTCTTGATGATAAATGCGGTTGGAGCCTGGTTGTGATTAACCTCTCTTCTGAGCTGGGTTATGGTGTCATCAACTGGTTCCATGGGAAGTTCATTTTCGGCTTCTGTTTGCTGAAGAAGTTTCTGCTGTTGCTCTTTCTCTAGCTGTTCAACAGTTTTATAATGCTCCTTGACCTCACCTTTCATTGTTTTCACCACTGGTCGAATGAGTAAGAAATAGAGAAGAAATACTCCAGCGCCAATAAGTCCGTATTTAATAAACGGTATAAACTGATATAAAGAACTCGTTGGTTCTGATTCAGCAGCTATAGTGACTTCTTTAGGTGCTACGAAAGGCATTGATAAAACGTTTATCATATCTCCACGCTCTGTAACCACCCCAATTGCGCTTGCAACCATGTTCTCAATGGATTTCAACTCTTCTGGTGTTCTTGGTGTTATTTCAGATACCTTGCCTTCTTCGTCTACCTGGACTTTGTCTGCTACAAGCACTGATACTGAAAGTTTAGTGATTGTACCTACCGGGTTAATTATTCGGCTTACAGTTTTACTAATTTCATAGTTCGTAGTGCGTGAAGTCTTTGACGATGATGGGCCAGTTGCTGTTTCCCCAAATACGTTTCCCTGAAGATTTGATTCAACTCCGGGAATACCACCCTCAGTTTCGCTTGCTGCAGATTGCTGATTAATCTGTTCACTACGAATAACAGGCTCTTCTCCATCAAAGAACTCTTCGGTTTTTTCAACTTTTGAAAAATCGAGAGTCGCTGAAATTCTAACCATGGCATTATCAGTCCCCATGGTTTTATCAAGAAGTGCCTGAGCGCGCATTTCCATTCGGTGTTCTACTTCCTGCTGATAGGCGAGCATCTCGCCTGAGAAAACCTGGCTGTCATCTTTTTTCTTTTCGACTTCAAGAACAACCCCGCTGGAATCAATGACCTTGACGTTATCAGGACTGAGATTTGTTACAGAACCGGCAACGAGATGGACTATGCCCTGGACCTGCTGCTGGTCAAGATTTTTTCCTGGTACGAGGGTTACAATAACAGATGCAGTACCACTTTTTTGCTGATTTTTAAAAAGCCGTTTCTCTGGTAGTGCAAGGTGTACCCTGGTTGTTTCAACAGGAGCAAGGGATGAAATTGTTCTGGATAATTCCCCTTGCAGTGCCCTTGTATAGTTTACCTTCTGTACATAGTCTGTGAGGGCAAAACTCTGTTTGTCAAAGATTTCAAAACCAACTCCACCACCACTTGGCATTCCATTGGCAGCAAGATCAAGCCTGCTCTGGTATATTTGAGTGGCTGGAATCCAGATATCACGGCCCCCGTTTTTGAGGGTGTACTCAATTTTCTGGCCTTTGAGCCACGTGACTACCTCGGACGCATCCTGCATCTCAAGATTGGCATAAAGAAGTTGCTGGTCAGCTATCCTGGCCTGCATGATGAGAACAGCAAATAACACGATTGAGATAACCACAACAGCACCGGTTGCAATTTTTCTACTGAGTGGCCACTCCTGAACAAGTTGAACGAGATTCTTCTTCTCAATTGGCGCCGGTGGCTGGCTGGTCGTGGTTTCAACGCTTGTATCTGCGACTTCCATTATGCGCGTTCCTTTTTGATTGTAACTTCTTTCTAAATCGTTGATTGTGTCTTGCTAACCCCGATGAACGGGATAAGCACCTCGAAAGGCTCACTACGTTCACTTATCTGGAAGTAATGTTACGTTCGCAATGTTAAGAGGTTCTTCGGTTTTTTCGGAGTCTATGCTACCTGAAATTTATGACGGTTTTTTTGGAAGTAAGGTACTAAACGTCATATTTGCATTCGCATGACTTCTTCATATGCTGTAAGTGCCTTGTTTCTCATTTGAACAAGCATTCTGAGCGATACGTCAGCCTTTTCAACAGAAATCATAACTTCATGGAGGTGTTCAGCCTTACCTGCTTGGAGGTCTTGGATAGCTTGATTACCAATAGTCTGATCCTTGTTGGTCTCTGTTACCATGTTCTTGAGCATGTCACCAAAGGCATTACTGCTTTTAGTCACGTCACTCTCTTTGCTTACCTGTTGGGCGGTGCTGGCGAGATGAGTTAAACTTTCAATTGAATTCATGATTATTGTCCAATTTCGAGTGCCTTAAGGGCCATTCTTTTTGCCATTTTAATTGATGTGACATTTGCCTGGTATGATCTGGTGGCCGACATCATATCAACCATTTCCTTAAGGACGCTGATGTTGGGCATTTCTACGTAGCCGTCTTCTGCTGCGTCCGGGTGTGAAGGGTCATAAACCTTTTTTGGGGGTGTCTTGTCTTCAACAATCTTTGTAACTTCCACGCCCTTTAAACTTCCCGCAACCTCATTGTTGAGCTGGTCTTTAAAAGATAAGGGCTTAGATTGAAAATATGTTGATTGCTTTTTGTATGGCCCACCTTCTGGCGTTGAGGTGGTTTCAACATTTGCGAGATTAGAGCTAATAGTATTAAGGCGCATGCTATGGGCCTTGAGGGCTGAAGCACTGATTTTAAATGTATTTGTAAAGTCCATTTCTTCCTCGGAATAATAGGTTGCGGTGTGAGTTATTGTCCACCTGAAATGACATATTTAAGAAGAGACATTTTCTTTTTAAGAAGTTGAGCTGCAGTTTCATAGAGTAGTTCGTTCTCTGAGAGTGCCATCATCTCTTGATCCACGCTGACATTGTTATCATCTCCAATACCTGCTTTCTCTTCATCTAAACGGATTTTGCCGCTTACGCTGTTAAAATTGGCAGGACCAATTGGGATATGTTTGTCATCAGAGGTTTGAAGTTGGACATTTTTGCTCGATGATAAGGCATTTGCAAGGTCCTCTTCAAACTCAAAGCGAGAGGGGGAAAAACCGGGTGTCTCAGCATTTGCGATATTTGATGATATGACCTGTGCCTTAGTTGCTCTGAGATCGAGCACCTTACTGAGCAGCTGCATATTTTGATCATGAAGTTTGATGACTGACATTGTTTCACCTGTTGCAGATGTTTAAAACTGATTTTTGTTAAGAACCTTACTTCGTAAAAGCTGGAATGGGTGACGAGGTACAGATTCTGCTGTATTGTCCTGTGTCTCAGTCTTGTTTATATCTGGAACTTTTAAATGACGGGTCTAATATTTGTCTTTGTTTACATTATATTGCAAATCCCGTTCCGCGTATTGTTTCCAAAGAGAGTTTTCTTCTGTTTCGACAATTTTTTCGAGGAATGTTAGTGCTAATTCCTCTTTTCCAAGTAAACGATTGATATCGGCGAGTCTGTATAAGCTTTGATGATAAAAGATATTATCCTTGGAAATTTTAAGAAATTCATCCGCTGCAGCATTAAGATCTTTTGTCTGGTATAGGCTTTCAGCAAGAAAAAACTGGTGTTGCCCGCTGATATTTTTTCCAAGTTCTACATATTCTTCCAGGGTTTGAGCAGTCTTAATGTAATTATCAGTTCGATAATAAATTGTTGCAGCTAAGGGATGGAATGTACCATTAGCGGGAAGAGGTGAGGGCAGTGCAAGTTTTGCTTCTGTCAGTCTTTCATCTGCTACAAGTGCTTGGATTCTTATAAGAAGTACATCATTTGTGTATTTCCCTTCCGGGTAATTATAGCTGTACTGTGCTGCGTAGTCTTCAACGAGACTGAAGTTCCCATGGTCAAAGGTTGCTTGAATCATCGGCAGGTAAAATTCTTCCCGTTGGTCGGCAGACTTTATCTCAATGAGATATAGATAAAGTTTTTGTGCCTCATCGTAGATCCCAACTTTGTGGTATGCCTTGGCAATATCTATGAGGAAGTTACTGTCTATCCAATTGTTTTGAAAAAGCTCCTTGTTCTGTTTTGCAAGAACAAGGGCCCCCAGATAATCTGTGTCATCAACAAGTCTTTTAATTTCTTTAGGAAGAAGGTCTATTAAAAGGGCTTGTGCCGTAATTCTGACATTGCCTGTTTGAAATTCACGTAAAAATGTATGGAGCATTGGTACCGCTGTCTTGATGTCACCCAGCAGAGTATGGATAAGAATAACTTTGAATCCAACTTCTTCCTTGATGCTTCTGGTTGATGATTCGTCTGCAATTTGCTTATAATGAGTTAATGCTGTTTCAAGGTACTGGCGGTCCGCAAGTAGCCTGAGGTCATTCTTTTTAATTGCAGAAAGTTTACCAGCATCAGTTCGCGAATATGCATTCTGAATCTGGGTAAAATCATTAATAAGCTCATTACCATCTATGAATTTAAGCTTTGACATATATTCTCTATATGCCACTAAACCAATCAGGTTTTCACCTGAAATAATAGATCGTAGTTTGCTGTATTCTCTGGCAGCAGCTTCAAAATATCTTTGATCATAAAGAGTCGAACAGTGTCCACCAAAAGAGTAGGGCTGTGTGCGCAAAAGTGGTGAGTTAACCAATAGTTTATACGCTGCATACGCCTTGACTGGAATGTTTATTGCGAACCAGTAGTCCGCCTCGCGTATTTTTATTCTTTCTTGAACATCAGGCGGCAGGGCGATTGTGTCAATTTGCAATAACCTGTTAAGGTTCCTGTATTCCTTTGTTGATAGTGATGTTTCAACTCTGGAGAGAAGAAAGTATGGAGCAAGAGGGCTTGAATCTGAAATATACGGCTCTAACGTTTTGTACTCATACTCAGCAATATATGGGTCTTCATATCTCGCACGTAGCCAAATGAGCAGATAGTTGGCGTAGGTACCAATGCGTTCGTCTTTATACGTTTCTTTTAGTAAATACAGTTGCTTGAACGCTCCTTCGAAGTCACCGTTTCTCAGTAGTGCTTCACCATAGGTCAGGGCGATCATTTTCTGCATTTCCGGACCGGTTGTGGTCTGCAGTTTTTCAAGAAGTGATGTCGCAAGGGTGTCCCAGGATTCCTTCTGGGCGAGGTCCAACATGTCAGGGGTCAGAATGTCAAGATTGTTTGAGAGTCCGGGTGGTAGCAGTTCCACAATTGGAAAAGGTGGAGGGGTAAATTTGACGGGGATTTCGATGTGTAGTGGACTTTCATAGTTTGAAAAAAAGGCCATCCAATCCGTTCGGTAGGGAGACAATATATATGGATTAGTAAAGTCTGGCGTCGCCCTGTCGACTACGGTGAGGCCTTTAAGTTTATTTGCAAGATTCTTGTAGGAGTTAGAATACTCATTGCCGAGAAGGACTTCCAGTACGATAGTGTTGTTAGTATTAGGAGTTAATTTAAAATTTTGAGGTTCATATCTGAAAAATAGAGAAAGGATCAGTGTCGTACTGTTTTTTCGAGTCAGAATTTTGACAATTTTCTCGTCAGTTTTAAACAGTTGAAACTCTTTTCCAATATCTGTGTCTTTTAGCTCAACATCAATTCGCCTTTTGGTTGCCGAACCAGAAAACGAAGGCGGGGTGTCGAAGTTTAAGTATATCTGGATGATATCTTTGGTATCAACACGCGTAACTCTGGTTAGCTCTGCGGCAGTTACATTAACCGGAGATAATATGAAGAGTGCAAAAAGTATGGTGATGAAATGTTTCATAATAGATCTGTAGCAAAAAAAGTGCCGATTTAAAAAGAGTTTGAATGTGTGAAATTGAGTAATTGTCCGCCAAGTGATTGATAATGCGGTCCTACAGTTAAAGGTTTTAAAAAAAAATGTAATTGATTCGATTTTTTACGTTAGAAATTTGACATTTGTATTTGCTTCTCGATAATATTTACAATGAAACGTTTTTGTTGGAATTGCCTGTTGATAGGCAGATGAACATTGAATGTTAAATAGCGTGCTCAACTTCTGGACTCAAATCCAGAATACTACGGGTGCGTAAGTCACAACATATAGGAGAATGTGATGGGAAAAAATGTATTGCTTGTAGATGATTCAAGCACAATGAGAAAAATCATAGGAAGATCTCTGCGCCAGGCGGGAATAGAATTCGATAATATTTTCGAAGCGGCCGATGGTCTAGAGGCTCTTGATGTTCTTGAAAAAGAGCATGTTGATATTGTTTTAAGTGATATTAATATGCCTAATATGGATGGCATCTCATTTTTAAGGGAAAAGTCAACTCGCGATGGTATTAAAGATGTTCCTGTTCTCATGATTTCGACAGAAACAGGTGATGATATTATAGGAGAAGCAAAGTCTCTTGGTGCACTGGGTGCAATCAAAAAACCATTTACGCCAGATAAGGTCAATGAAGTGCTCGGACCTCTCTTATAAATCTTCTAAAGGTCGGAGGAGATTGTGGACATATCTGGAAAAATAATAGAATCCACCAGTGAAATCTTTTCATCTATGGTGATGATGGAAGTTACTGTTAATGGAGAGCTCAAAGACAGCATAGAGCCTCTTAATAAGAGTATCACAGGCGTAATCGGATTGGCAGGAACCCATAAAGGGGTTCTTGCCATTCATTTTCCCCACCCTGTAGCCATGGCAATAACTGGAAGCTTTCTCGGAATGGAAGTTGAGGAAGTGAATGAGGATGTTGAGGATGCTGTTGGTGAACTGGCTAATATGCTAGGAGGCAACGTTAAGGCGATATTGTCTGACAACGGAAGAGACATTGATTTGTCTTTACCTTCTGTGGTCTCAGGAGAAAACTATGATTTTCAACCAACAAAGGAAGTTGATCGTGTTGTGATTCCCTTTAAATGTGATGCCGGTGAGTTTTCTGTTGAACTCGAATTGGAAAAATAAATCAAAATTTTAATAGATAATGTGAAGGCAGTTTCCCTACCCGATAGTGAGCTGCCTTTTTTTATCCAAAATTAGGACGCAAAGATGACTGATAGTCTTGAGGTTGGAATAGAGATTGTAGCCGGTTGTAAGGACGTGTTCTCCACGATGCTTATGGTTGAGCTTGAATCTGAAGATGCTGTAATGGAAGACAGGGTAGATATAAGTTCGAATATCACGAGTATGATTGGACTTGGGGGTGGGCTAAAAGGTTTACTCGCAGTTCATTGCCCAACTGTTGTTGCAACAGAGATAACAAGTTCGTTTCTTGGCATGGATGTTGAAGAGATAGATGATGATGTTAAAGATGCCATTGGAGAAATTGCTAATATGGTTGCTGGTAATTTGAAAGTCTCATTTGCAAAAGTTGATGTAAATGTAGAGCTTGCAATACCTACAACGATTGTAGGAGATTCTTTTTATGTGAGTGGCATTACAGATGCTGCCAGGGTGATCGTACCATTTAAAATGGGTGCAAACAGATTTTGGATTGAATTGATGTACGTTATGAACTCGTAATACCTTTTCTGTCAAAATTATGTCTTGCAGTGATTACCCTCTCTTAGTTTTCAGTATGACATCTTGTCCTGGTGAATGGAAAACTGCCGGGAGAGGTTCCATTACTCTATTTATGCGTAAAATACATGGGATGAAATTATAAGGAACTAACCCCGATATACGGGGTAAGTGCCTTGGTTGTAAGACTAAACTTACGATTTCAAATTCAATTCCTGAGTTTCATGTTTTTTATGATAGGTTTTCAGGGGAAAGGAACTAAATATATTTGTCTTTATTCCGATACTATCTATAGGGTTGTGTATTCATTCTCAATTTTAGCTAAGACACCTACATGAAGCAGAAAAAACGAATCGATAAAATACTACAGGCCGTAAAATCCCGGGTTCAGGATGAGGTCGGATCACTTTTGGGCACAGTGTTTATTCTTGATTCTGAATCCTATGAAAATATAACGAAAGAAAATACCTTTGATCAGCTACAGGGCAAACAAATCTGTGCTGAAATGGATATTACCGGGGATGTAACCGGTAAGGGGTGTTTACTCGTTGGGATTAAAGATGCCATCCGTTTAGGTGGTACTTTGATTATGTTGCCGGAGTCAGAACTTGACGAGGTAATAGGCCGGGAAGAATACAGTGAAGAAATTGAAGATTCCTATGGTGAAATAGCCAATATTATAGCAGGCTCTTTCACCAAAGACTTTGAGGAGATGTATCCAAAGTCTTGTCGCTTTGTACGTAAAAATCAGAAGAAAATTACACCAACAAAGGTTGAGCTGGAATCCGACGACCCCATAGAGAACAGGCAACTCTATCGAGTGAGTTGGACGATGAGCTTGGACGGGTCCTCCCTTGGCAGTCTGGTCATGCTTTTTCCAGCTGCAACCTTTGAGCTGGAAGAGGAAACTGTAAGCGATGAAGCTGCAGTAGAGGAAGCCTCAGTTGATATAGCTGATGCAGATGAAGGCCAGGAAAAGGCTGCTGCAAATTCTGACGAGTCACCAGAGATACATGCTGGTGGAGACAGTAAGGTTTCTCGTGTTGATTTTGAAAAGCAGAAAAAGCGTGTTGATCGTATTCTTGACGAGTGTCAGACACGGCTGCAGAATGAGGTTAGTGGATTACTTGGTGTCACTTCAGTTTTTACTGATATTCGTAATTATTTTGTCACTAAGGAGGAGTTTTTTGAAGACCGCGTCACTGGCAAACAGGTGATTGCAGATATGGAAGTGGTAGGTGACCTGGACGATCAAAGTTTTTTCTGTCTTGGTATTAAGGATGCTATTCATCTCGGTGGGGTGCTTATTATGCTGCCCCCTAGTGAACTCGAAATCACCGTAAATGAGGAAGAATTTGGTGAAGATGCACAGGATGCCTACGGTGAGGTTACAAACATAGTCTCCGGTGTATATACCGCAGTGTTTGAAGAACTATATACCAAAAAAATCAGATTTATCAAAAAAGGTCTTACTGAGGTTGTGCCCCTTACGGTGGAAACAGAATCTGATGAGCCCTTCCCGGATGTCCTCTACTATGTAAACAGTTTATCCCTTGGTGTTGACGGAAAAGAACTTGGCTCTGTTAATATGCTATTTCCTGCGTCAATGCTTGATTTATATCCTCCTGAATATGAAGAAAAGAAAGAAGAACAGGCGCCTGTCGTAGATCAACAACAAGACCAGACCATACCTGATGAGCCTGTTGCGGAGGAGAATAAGGAAACCAAGATAGACGCTAAAAAACATAAGGCAAGGGTCGATAAACTTCTTACTGCCTGTCAGAGCAAGATGCAGGAAGAGGTGTCTGGTCTGCTTGGTACTGATGTGATTATGGCTAATCTTGATAATAAGATTGTAAATAAAGAAGATTTCTTTCTTGATGAAGTTTCATCAAAGCAAGTAATTGCTAATATGGATGTCGTTGGTGAACTGGAAGGGCAAAGTTATCTCTCTGTTGACTTGAAAGATGCAATTCGTGTTGGCGGCATTCTTATTATGCTTCCAACAGCCGAATTGGACAATGTGGTTGCAGAGGAAGATTTTGGTGATGATGCTGAAGATGCCTTCGGTGAGATTGCAAATATTATTTCAGGTGTTTATACCGCAGTCTTTGAAGAACAGTATACTAAGAGCATACGTTTTATAAAAAAAGAACTGCAGCAGGTTGTACCAATGAAGATTCAGGTGGAATCAGATGAGCCGATTCCCGATCAGAACTACTATGTTTCATCAATGGAGCTTGCCATTGGAGGGACTACCTATGGTAAGGTTCAGTTGCTTTTTCCCTTAAGTCTTTTGCAGTTGGAAGGCTTATTGGTATCTGATGAACCTGAGGTGGTTGAAGTTTCAACAGTTTCTACATCGAAAACGAGTGACGATTCAGAGGTTAGTGAGGGAGCAAAGCGAGTTCAGAGCGATCGCACATCCCTTGATATATTAATAATTGGTGATGATCAAATAGCAGCATCTGCTCTCTCAGAAACTATTACTGAGATGGGGTATGGTGTCAAAGTATTGTCATTTAAAGACAGTGTTACCAATTATATCCCGGGAGAATTGAAAGCGATTTATCTCGTAATGAGTGATGTAAATGAGCAAGGGTTTGGTACAGCAATAAAGATAAGTTCAGCATGTACGCTTCCCATTGTAGCGGCAGGACCCGGATGGACAAGAACAAAGGTGATTAAAGCAGTTAAATATGGAGTGCAGGATATCTTACTGACCCCAGCAACAATTGAAGATATAAAGGAAAATATTAACAACAATTTATTTGAAATGGCGGCTTGAGCTGTCGTTTCTTCCTCTCAAAAAGAAATAATTGCTTCTTGCCTGAATGTGTAGGTGGGATCTATTTTTCCCACAATCCTTCAATTGCTTTTTTCTTAATTTTTTCAAGAAGAGTGGTTCTTTTTAAATTAAGTAGTTTTGCTGCCTCCTTCTTATTACCCTCTGTTTGTTTAAGTGCCTGCACAATGAGCTGTGTCTCAAAGTCATTGATTACCTCATTAAAATCAATCTTCCCGTTTTCCCAGGATATGTTCTGAGTTTGAGTTGTGGAATCCTCCGTGTCTGCTGGATCACTATAGTCGTCAACGTTGGTGAAGGTGTCAACAAAGTCATCTGGGATTTCAACAGATTGTATTTTTTCAGGAAGATCGCTGAGCTGAACCTGTTTTCCGCTGTAGAGAACAGCCATATGTTGAATGAGATTTTCTAGTTCGCGCACATTTCCATGCCAGTCGTAACAGATGATTGCTGCACGTGCTTTTTTCGAAAATGTGAATGGTTCCCGCCCCCTTTTGTCTGCAAACTTTTCAAGAAAGGCTTCGATAAGCAGCGGTATGTCGCGCTTACGTTCTTTAAGCGAGGGTATTTGCAAGGGGATAACACTCAACCGATAGTATAAGTCTTCTCTAAATTTCCCTTGTTTGACGAGTGTTTCAAGATCACAATGTGTAGCCGCAAGTATCCTGGTATTAACCGGAATGGATTTGAAGGCGCCAACCGGCTCAAACTCTTTTTCCTGAATAACCCGGAGTAATTTTGCCTGTAATGATGATTTCATGTCACCAATTTCGTCAAGAAAGAGGGTTCCATTGTCAGCGTATTGAATTCTCCCGGGTTTATTGGCGCTGGCTCCGGTAAACGCACCTTTGGTGTAACCGAAAAGTTCACTCTCAAGTAAATCATCAGGTATTGCGGCACAGTTTACTGGTACAAAATTTTGACTTTTTCTATTACTTTGAGCGTGTATGGCCTTGGCAACCATCTCTTTTCCTGTACCTGACTCGCCACGTATCAGAATTGTCGCGAGGTCATCTTCTGCAACCTTGCTGATCATCTCAAAGAGATGATTCATTGGTTTACTGGCCCCGATCATCCCATGGAATGGTTTGATCTTTTCTAAGACTGGCTTGGGTTGAGGGGATTTGGAACGAGGTGGTATATTTTCATATGCCCTTTTTAGCGCAGCAGCTGTCTCAGTCACTTCAAGTGGTTTATGAAGAAAATAAAAAAGATCGAGTTCAAATAATGATTTGGCAAGATGCGGCTTTCCTTCAGGAATTAAGGGTAAAATAGAAATTTCAGGATGGTTATTTTTAATCGAGTAAATGAGGGATAAGTCCTCGTCATTACTGTTGAAATCAAGGTCGATTATTAGAATTCGTACAGGATCGGCCGCAAGGGAGGAAAGGAGCTCAGTGTCACTGTTTACCTTGTTAAAGTTACAGGAAAAGGATAGCTCGGGAAATGATTCTTCCGTAAATACAGAGCTGTTTTCACTATCTGCAATGACTATGTGTATCTCTTGGTCCATCGAAATTTTATTGTGTGAGTTATTTTAGGTACAATTTTTATAAAAAATCAGCAAGTTTACTCGAGGTTCGTCTCATATTAAGGCTTAATAGTCTGGCAATTTTTTTAATAACTTTGATGCCTAATGATGCTTGTTGTTCTGCAAGCATGTCAAAACCCTTCTCTGTAAGGGTTACCATGGTAGTCGCTTGTTTTGCTATGACTGTGGCAGAGCGAACTGATTGATCAATAATTGCCATTTCGCCAATGGAACTTCCCTTGGTTAATCTGGCAAGAGGAACACGATCTCCTGACGATGTACTCTTTTGTACCTCTAAAACACCGCTGACAACAAAACCCATAAATGAGCCCTGGTCACCCTCCATAAAGAGATATTCCCCTCTTTGCAGATGTACATAACTCATATGCTTTGCAAGTGTAGAAAGTTCATCTAAAGAAAAAGATGAGAAAACAGGGAGGTGTATAAGAAAACCTCTCGTTTCTTCTTCCGTATCACTTAATGTTTGGTGTGCCATAGATAGAGCCGTTTAAGATGATTAGTGCCTTACTCCTGAAAGCCTGTCGTAAAAAACAGGAAAACTGGAGAACCTTTTAACATTGCGAACGTAAAATTACTTCCAAGGTACTTATTCCGTTCATCGGAGTTAGATTTTTGTCATACTGATACAGGTGAATAGTACTAATACTAGAGCCGCTTGCAAAAGTGTCTTTTCGCCCAATCTTTTCGTTTTGTTCAAAATTTTATCCTCGGAATATTAAAGATATGCCTGTGGTAAAATTTTTCACATGCCTCAATCTTGAACGAAAATCCTATTTTTGCAAAAGGCTCACTAGTAATAATGATAGTACTCAAATAGATTCTAGCATATTGAAACCTATAAAAACAACAGTGTTTTCCTTATTCTATGTTATCATTAACCGATTGAGTTTGTACTGTTTATATAGCCTGAGTAAAGGATGCCGTAATTTTGACACCTCTTAGAAAATTATGAAATTATGAAACCAGTGTATATATGTCTTTTTGTGGTATTTTCTTTACTATTATTGTGTGATGTAAATCGTACCTGTTCAGCTGTCAGTAAGCCTTTTAATGCTAAGGTGGTCAAGATAATAGATGGTGATTCTCTGAAAGTGAAAGCTGGGAACAACAAGTATGAAATTCGCCTTTACGGGATAGATGCTCCAGAATATGATCAAGCCTATGCAGCAAAGGCAAAAAAATATGTAAAAAAAATAATTCTTGGAAAAGGAGTAAGAGTCGCTCCCATTGAATATGATAGATATGGAAGGCTCGTGGCAATTGTTCAGGTTGGTGATACAAGTATAAATGAAAAATTATTACGTGAGGGCCTCGCCTGGTATTATTCTAAATATTGTAAGAAAAAGATCTGCTCTTCCTGGAAAAAAGTCAGTAAAGCTGCAAAGAAACAAAAGAAAAACATCTGGAGCACATCCTCTTCGGTTGCCCCTTGGACCTGGAAATACAATAAACATAGATAGCGGCTATGGTCAGTGTTCGGCTGCAGTAGTTGACAGTCGCAAATGAAATACAGTACATAACTATAATGTTTTGCCTTGTTGTCAGTATATGTGTCCATTAACAGTATCTTAAAAATAATTTTTTAAACAACGTACTCTAATGAAAAAAAGAATTTTCTGTTTTGCCTTCGCTGTTTTGATTTCTTCGTTTTCAGTCAAGCTAGCCTGTGCAGCTCCTGGTGTTACTGCAAAAGAAAATCTAGCCAAACTTGTTTCCACAAAAAGTTGCCCGGGTTGCGATCTTACGGGTTTGAACTTTAATAGAATGGATCTGTCAAAAGTTAATCTTGAAGGTGCTGATCTGTCTATGTCCACATTTGTCCTTACTAATTTATCCTATGCTAATCTAAAAAACACGATCCTCAATGGAGCTGTTTTTGGGGGCGCAGACCTTGGTGATGCGGATCTTACAGGTGCTGATTTACGCGGCGTCTCCCTGGACTCTGCATATCTTGGAGGGACAAAAATGACGGGTGAGATTATTACGACAAAACCCTTTGAGGATATAGGGGTAGATGAGGTTGAAAAGGATGTCTATGTCGAAGACTCATCAATTCCTAAAAAAATCCCTCAACAAAAAGAAGTTAAGGTGAATAATCGGCGTGATTTCAGTGAAACACCTCCTGTCCTGCCTGTGGTAGAAAACGATGAGGCCGTTGTCATTGAAGAGCTTAAACCTGTTGTAACAAGTTCGCCGCCTGAAACGGTTGTCCCAGTAGCGCCACCAGCTAAAAAAAGTACAATGGTCCATCAGGTCACTGTTCCTGTTGAGGAGGAAGTTGTTATTGCTGATGACAAGCCATCCTCTGTTGACAAGGATCTGGTAGAGGAACAAAGCGAGGTAACTGAATCAACTGAGGAGGGTATTGCGACTAAAGAAGTTCCCCCTATAGCCATGGCAGAAATTGAAGAAATTGAAGAAATTGCTGAGATAGAAGAGATAGAAGAGATAGAAGTTGATGAAACGAAGCTCGTAAATCTTGAACTACTTTTTGATACGAAGAGTTGCTTTGGCTGCGATCTCTCAGGTATGAGTCTTTCCCGAAAAAACTTAAAAAAAGCTGACCTTGAAAAGGCCGATTTGACAGGCTGTAATCTAGAAAAGGCCAATCTTAGAGGGGCAAATCTGAAGGGAGCAATACTTGTTGGGGCAAACTTGAAAAAAGCCAATCTTAAAGGAGCTGATTTATATAAAGCGGATTTGAGTGGTGCTGATCTTTCAGGGGCGATCCAGGAAAACACTTCATACGATGGCGCAATACTAAATGGTACTCTTGGTTTAGACGTACCTCTGATGCTGCAAAATTAAAAACAAAGGTGTTTTATACTGTGTTATGTTTCGGCAATAATTGTTAGAGCGTTGGTAATTCTATCATCAGAAGTGAGACCTTCCTGTTGAAGTTCTTTTTCTACATCGTCAAGTGATTGCTGCAGTTTGTTGCTAAGAAGTTCAAGAACCTGAATGGTTTCCGCTGCCTCTCTTTCTGTTCTGTTGAGTGCCAGTCGTAGATCCATTGCACTTTTGTAGATGGTCTGGACGTTTGCGATTTTATCCAGCCTAAGAAAAAGTTCGTCAAAATTGATGGGCTTTTCCAAGTAGTCATTGGCACCTTTTTTCATCGCCTCTACAGCCGTATCAATGGAGGAGTGTGCTGTTATTAATACCACTTCTATGGATCTGTCTTTTTCTTTTGCTATTTCAAGTACTTCTATTCCGCCAATATCTCCTGGCATCATCAGGTCAGTGAGAACAACATCGTAGCTTCTATTTTCTAGCAAATCTCGTGCAACATACCCATCTTCTGCAACTTCAACTACATAGCCTGCCTTTTTTAGTCGCTCACCGAGTAGCATGCGTAGAACCGGATCGTCATCGACAACGAGGATTGACAGTGATTGCATAGTAATACCTCAATAATTATTTTTTCTGATAAAAAATTGATCGAAGATGTCGTTTTGGCACAAATAGAGGGCAGACTCCGGTAAGAGATTCCGTTGATCCAATTACCAGATATCCATCATCTGCAAGACTCGCGGCAAGTTTTGTAAATAATTTTTTCCTATCGGCAAGTGTGAAGTAAATTGCGACATTGCGGCAAAAAATAATATCAAATTTACCGAGTGCAGAAAAGGGCATCATAAGGTTCAGTTTTTTAAATTGAACCATGGCTCGTATTTCATCTTTTATTTTCCAGGAATCCCCAAAAAGGGTGAAGTACTTTTGCAGATTCCTTTTATCAAGACCTCTTTCAATTTCAAATCTATTGTATTTACCGTAGCTTGCCTGTGCAACTGCTGCATCAGAAATATCTGTGCCTAGAAGAGTAAAGTTGTAATCATTACTATCTCCTAGTAGTTCTTTAATGACTATGGCAACGGAATAGAGTTCCTGACCGGTTGAGGAGGCTGCGCTCCAGATCTTAATTCGTGGCTTTAATGCAGACAGTGATGATTTTGAATCGATTACCTCGGGGAGTATCTTGTGTTGCAATAGTTCAAATGGCCCTTTGTCCCGAAAGAAAAGAGTCTCGTTTGTTGTTATGGCATCAACAATCTGTTTTTCAATCTGTTTTGAAACGTCTTTTTTGGCCTTATTGTAGAGTTCCTGGTATGAAGAACATCCGTTGGCTTCTGCAACAGCACTTAGGCGAGTTTCAAACAGGTAGGTCTTGCTCTGGTCAAGGTATATCCCAGAGATAGATTGAATGTATTGAGCTACTAGCTTGAGTTCTGAAGGACTGATCTTTATCATTATAATCGCTAGTTGAATTTGTGGGTGTTACAGCTACCCTTAGCGTTTAACACTTTTTACAATTTCATCGGCTATTTTACTAAGCGGTACAACTGTATCGATGTATCCCAGCTCTGCAGGAGCCTTGGGCATACCGTATACTATGCAGGATGCCTCATTTTGACCGATCACATAGGCCGATTTTTGTTTTAATACTTCCAGTCCCTTAGTTCCATCTGACCCCATACCTGTCATGATGACAGCGGTGGTTCTGCCAACATAATAGTCTCCCACGGAGCGGAAAAGATAATCTACAGAAGGTTTGCAGGAATTCTCAGGCGGATCATCGGTTATTTTAATGCGTCTGTTTTGACCATCAGTTCCTGCAACAAGTTTCATTTGTTTGCCACCAGGTGCGATATAAGCGACATTTGGAAGGATATTTTCACCATTTTCAGCTTCTTTAACAGTGATAGCACACTTCTTGTTAAGACTTGCAGCGAGGGATTTGGTGAACACTGGAGGCATATGCTGCACAATGAGTATTGGAACCCCAATATCTGCAGGCAGCTTTGGCATCATTTGGTTAAGAGCATTTGGGCCGCCTGTAGAGATGCCTATGGCTACGATCTCAGATTTCCCTCTGCTTGTCGCAGGGCGACCTGTACCAAGGGGCCTTAAAGGTCTTGCCTGGGCAGTTGGCTTTGCTGTTCTGGAGATTCCTGGTGATCCAAGGGCAGCACGACTGGCTCTGTTGACCCTCCCATGACCCATTTTTGAATTTTTATAGGCTTTCAGAATAGGTTCCAGACTTGTTCGGATCTGTTGTTTACCTTCAATCTGGCTCTTTGCCTGTGGTTTAAGGATAAAATCAAATGCGCCAAGATCCAGCGCTTTCATGGTCATGTCACTACCCTCATTCGTGAGGGTAGAGACCATGATTGCACCTATATCAGGATAGTTCTTTTTTAATTCCTCGAGAACCTCAATACCGTTCATCTGAGGCATCTCTATATCCAGTGTGAGTATGTCAGGCTTTAAGGTTTTTATTTTAGAGATAGCTATTTTCCCGTTATGGGCAACACCTGCCAACTCAACACCAGGAATTTCCTCAATAATATCTGAAACTGCTTTCCGATATACAATGGTGTCATCTACAACGAGAACTCTGAGATTTTTCGTGCCTATCATCTCGGTATCAGTCCTCTATCGTTAAAACTTTATCGACGTCTAGAATTCCAATGAGATTGTCATTGGTCTTGTAGACCCCAGTAAAATATTCACCCTGGATCCCACTCATGTTAGCAGGAGCCCTTTCTTTTTTTTCCATGTCAGCTGTTACCACATCACTGATACGTCTGACCAGAAGACCAACGTGGCCACCTGCAGAATTGACAATGATGTTTCTTGGATCTTGTGAAATATCGGTTTCACCCAGCCCAAGTTTTTTGCCAAGATCCAGAATCGTAACGATCTGTCCCCGTAGATTAAGTATACCCAGTACATATTCAGGAGCCTGGGGAACTTTTGTCATTTGCATGAGTTTATTGATTTCCTGAACCTTCAGGATGTCCATGCCGCAGAGAGCATCACCAATATAGAAGGTTGCCAGCTCGACCATGTTTTTAGACTGATTGCCTGTGTTAGTGTGTTTCATATCTCAATACCGTATAAAACTATTTTAGGTGTATAGCGCCTAACTCCGAAAAATTATCTTAAGCCTAAAGACGTCTATTCAGTGTTGACTCTTTATGGCGTACTAGAGCTATGTTCTGTAGATTGATTTGTCGGCGTAAGGCTATTTTGCTTTACCAGGGAAAGTGTTGGTTTCCCCGGTAAATATTTTAATGCACTCTCTTGATATAGTCGTGAACAGAGACCATCAAGCGTTCCTTATCGAGCTTAATGTGGTACTCATTCACCCCAACAGCCTTACCTTTTGCAACATCTTCGGTGGAGGCTAGCGTTGTCAGAGCAATAATTGGAAGATCTGCATAGCGTTCATCGGCTCTGATTCTCTGTGTTAATTCAAAGCCGTTCATGTTGGGCATTTCTATGTCAGTGACGAGGATTGTGATTTCATCGCTGTGTTCTTCTAACTTGTTCCAGGCTTCAAGGCCATCTTCAGCCTCAATGACATTGTAACCAACCTCGGTCATATAACCCTTAACCTGGTTGCGGAAAAATTTGGAATCTTCAGCAATTAAAACTGTTGGTGCCGGGCCGTCATCTTCAATTTGATCAATTTCAAATTTTTCCTGCTCTTCAAACCATTGAGAGAAAAGGCTCTGAACCATCTCAAATACATTGACCAGCATCGTTGTATGGTCATCAATAATAATGGAGCCCATGATTCCTGGCTGGCTCAGTGTCGTGTCATCAATATCTGCGGTTACTTCCAGAGCATCAATTGGTCCGATGGCAAGAAGTCCCACAGCACGTTTGGCTATATTGAACACAATGACCAGCAGATTCTCATCATCGGCAAGCGGTTCGACCATTGCTACATCATCGACGCAGATAAGGCTGAGACTACCACCCCGGTATTTCATCACCCGCTTCCCGCCCAGATCCTCAATATCTGAACGTTTAATTTTTTCAATACGTTCTACCTGATTAAGAGGAACAGCAAAATGCTCAGTGATTGAGTTTTTAAAGATAAGAAGAGACTGCTTATCTTTCTTGGCGTTTATGGCATCTTCAGCAGCCTGTGCAACTTCAGCTGCACGATCCGAACCGTCAAGTGAGGTGAGGTGTGCCATTCTGGCAAGGTTGCTGACATCTAAAATAAGAGCGATACGACCATCACCCATTATCGTCGCACCAGCATACCCTTTACATTGTTGCAAATGTCTGCCAAGAGGCTTAATAACAATCTCTTCAGAATCCTGGAGACGGTCTACAATGAGGCCGTATTTCATGGATCCGGTCGAGACAACCACAATGTTTAGAGCACTGGATGCAGATGACCTTCTGTCGAGTACTGAGCGTTTTCTATCGCTAGGCTGGCTGTTGTTTTCAAACGATTTGGAACCTTTTTCATTAAAGAGTGGCGAATCCTTACCCCTTCGGTCAGCAATTTTTTCTCGCCTGTCCTCTTTAACGTCCTGAGCATGATGGTCGAAGTAGGTTCGTTGTGCACCAATCACATCAGAGAGTCGGATAAGAGGGAGGAGGGTGCCTCTGAGTCGTACAACTTCAGCGTCTCCAACACGCTCAACCCGCTCTTTTACTTGACTTGCTGGGATACGCAGCAGTTCTTCAAGGTTAACCTGGGGGATGGCATATCGTTCACCACCCGTCTCAATAATCTGACATGGTATAATTGCCAGAGTGAGGGGAAGTTTAATGGAGATGGTGGTGCCATTACCTTTCTCAGATATAATATCGACATTGCCGCCAAGTTGATCCAGATTGGTTTTAACAACATCCATACCAACACCACGACCTGACACATCGGTTACAGCGGCAGCGGTGGAAAAGCCTGGAAGGAAAATAAGATTCACTTTTTCCTTATCAGACATGGCCTGGGCCTGCTCTGGTGAGATAAGCCCCTTGTTCACGGCACTTGCAGCGAGAGCTTCTCCATCAAGACCTTTACCGTCATCGCTGATTTCGATGACGACCTGTCCCGCCTCATGGTAGGCTTTTAGAATTATAAGGCCATTATCAGGTTTACCTATCTTCTTTCTGTCAGCGGGCATCTCAATACCGTGATCGACAGAGTTACGAACAAGATGGGTTAGAGGGTCATTAATTGATTCGATAATTGTTTTATCGAGTTCTACATCTTTTCCAACAATGGTGAGATCAATTGTTTTATTCAGTTTTTTAGCAAGATCTCGAACGACTCGAGGAAACTTGTTGAAAACATTACCAATGGGTTGCATTCTGGTCAGCATAATCGCTTCCTGCAACTCGGAGGTAATAAGATCAATTCGCTGGCCAACGGCTTCTGCATTACGAAGGTCATCAGATCCGATGGTCTGTAGCAATTGATTCCTGCTGAGGACCAATTCACCAGCAAGATTCATAAGTGAATCCAAAAGACTTACATGCACTCTAAGCGATGTTTCAGTTTTGGCAGGAGGTGGAGCTTTAATTTTCGCAGCCTGGCCTGGTGGTGCTGTTGCCTGGGGGGCTGGTGTTACCGGTTCAGGTACTGCAGCAACAGGAGTTGGTGTCACTTCAACCTCGATTTTCGGTTCGGGTTCTGGCTCAGGCTCGACTTCTGCCACAGGTTCCGGTGCTGACTCCGCAGGACTCTCAGCAGGTTCGGTTGCAACAGGTTCTTCAACCATTTCCTCAGGAACTGAAACCTCCGGATCTGAAACCTCAGGAGCTGAAGTCTCGGCCTGCTCTGCCTCGGTTGGGGGTTGTGAAAAGGTGCCGTCTGCAATGGCATCTAAGGGATCAACGTGGGCAGAGATATCCGTATCATTACTGTTATGTACATCTTCAATCATGTTTTGCAGTTCATCGGATGCCATCAGCAGAACATTGACTATTTCTGGGGTAGGTATCAATTTTTTACTGCGAATCATTCCAAGCACATTTTCTGTGGAGTGGGAAAGACTTTGGATCGCAGTAAGACCCATAAAACCCGCGCCACCTTTAATGGAATGGGCTGCCCTGAAGACCTTATTGACGAGATCTTCGTCAATGTCTGCACCTGCTTCTTCAATGGCTAGCAGATCATTTTCTATATCAGCTAAATGCTCAAGTGATTCTTCGATAAATCCTTGCAGTATTTCGTCATCTTCGATTTCCATAAAACACTCCTACTGTGATTGTTATTGTCTTTGACTATTTAAGTTTATACATAGGGCAATTCCGATGTACAGGAGTTTTTTAGAAAAAATGAGAAGGATCTATTTTTAGAGGGTGTGTACTGTGAACAAAAATACCATCAAAAATACCATCTATTGTATGGGCTTTATACAATAGATGGTAATTGGGGAATCGTCATAGTCTGACGATTTATGTTATCGATATTAAAATGAAATATTAAAAGAAACTATGGTGTGAAGTGATTGTACTACGACTCTATAAAGGCATAAAATAGTGTAAATGATCGCTACATATCATTAACTGTTGAGCCACTTACAAAAGTGTCCTTGCGCCCAATCTTTTCATTTTGTTCAAATTTTTATCCTCGCCATATTAACTATATGCCTGTGGTAAAATGTATCACAAAACTCAGTCTTGAACGAAAATCCTAGTTTTGCAAAAGGGCTCTGTTAATTACTTTTCTTTATATCTAGTATTTCAACCGAATAGTTCAGGTGGTGACCTGCGAGTGGATGGTTGTAGTCAACAGTAACCTTAGAACCGTCTACTTCAATAACAGTGGCAGGAACATCACGTTCTTCTCCGTCTTTTGTAGCTTTAAGAGATATTATCATGCCCGGTTTGGGTTGGAGTTTTTCTACCATTGCTTCGCTTTCAATGGTCTGAACAAGTTCTTTTTGCCGTGGACCATACCCCTCTTCAGGTGGTACACGAACCTTTTGGGTATCTCCAGCACTCATCTCTGTAATGGCGGATTCAAGGGTTGGAGGGAGGCTGCTCTCGCCGATAACAAGATGCATTGGCTCTTCTTTTGTGACGGTGTAAAAAACCTCGCCGTTATCGAGGGTTCCGGTAAATGCGATGACAACAGTATCATTTGTATTTGGGGTGCTCACAACAGGACTCCTTGGTTAATTTAAAATAGTTACTCTATGAGTAAAATGTGATTGGCAGCCGGAATAATGAGAATCTTTACAGTTGTATCATTTCTCCTGGCACCTGATTTTTTAGTCGCGACATACTATAGAGGCAGATATGGTTTATGCAAGGTAATAGCACTCAAAAGTGCACTCAAAAGTGTAAAAATGCGAGAGTAGCTTGACAAAAATGATATAGCTGTCTAGTTTATTCGTCTTTTTACAAAGATTCTTCCTTGAGATAAGTTTTTTATTTGAAGAAAGTTTCCTCTCAGTTGTATAGTAGCGGTTCTGCGTTTATTATCACATTTTTCAGTTCATTAAATAGTTAAATTGAGAAGACATGGTATCATTAGATTTTAGTAAGTCCGAGGATGGGCTTATTCCGGCGATTGTTCAGGATCATGAAACAAACGAGGTCCTTATGTTGGCTTATATCAATAAGCTTGCATGGGAAGAGACCCTTAAAAGTGGAAAGGCTCATTTTTGGAGTCGTTCCAGATCCAAATTATGGCTTAAGGGTGAGTCTTCTGGCCATATCCAGAAAATTCACGAAATCCTGGTAGATTGTGATGATGACACTGTTGTTTATAAGGTCGAACAACTTGGTGGTGCAGCATGCCATACAGGGCATAGAACCTGTTTCTACAGAATTGTTGACGGAGAAAAACTGACAGTGCAGGGTGAACCGGTTTTTGATCCTGAAAAAGTATACGGAAAAAAATAATAAATTATGCCGCCCATGCGGTTTTATAGATATTGGAGAACGACATGACTCAATTGAAGTTGGGATTACCCAAAGGAAGCCTCGAAAAAGCAACCATCGCGCTTTTTGAAAAGGCCGGTTGGAGAATTAAACCCGCAGCACGAAATTACTTTCCTAAAATTGATGATGAGGAGCTTGATTGCTCCATTTGTCGTCCCCAGGAAATGTCTCGTTATGTGGAAAGTGGAATGCTTGATGCCGGGATTACAGGAAAAGACTGGACCATGGAAAATAGGTCTGATACCGTTTTGGTTTGTGATCTCGTCTATTCAAAAGTGAGTAACAGACCTACCAGATGGGTGATTGCTGTTGCCGGTGACTCTAATATAAAGTGCTTGGAAGACCTGGAAGGAAAGAAGATTTCCACAGAGCTTGTGGGAGTTACTGAACGTTTTTTCAAAGAAAAAAATATCAATGTTGAAATTGAGTTTTCCTGGGGGGCAACTGAGGCTAAGGTTGTGTCAGGGCTTGCTGATGCCATTGTTGAGGTTACTGAAACCGAGTCAACCATTCGCGCCCATGGTCTACGGGTCATTTTTGAATTGATGGAGTCAAATACCCAATTCATCGCCAACAAAGAAGCTTGGGATGATCCTTGGAAACGGGAAAAGATTGAAAATATCGCACTTATGCTTCAGGGTTCTTTAAATGCAGATCGCATTGTTGGTTTAAAGATGAATGTTGCAAGTGAGAATATGGACGCTCTGGTTGCTGTCCTGCCGTCACTTAATGCGCCCACTGTTGCAAGTTTGTATAATCAGGACTGGTATTCTGTTGAGACTGTTGTCTCCGAGGATGTTGTCAGAGAACTGATCCCGAAATTGAAAAAGATAGGTGCTGAGGGCATCATTGAGTACGCTCTCAATAAAATCATTTCATAAAAGAGCACACCACTATTTACCTCGCTTTCATGATAGCTTTTTCATCGAAGCGAGGTAGGTGCAACTTTTCCAGGTACATATAATGGATTTTTCAAAAATAGATTTTCTGCTAAGCGTCCATAGTCTCAAACAACTTCCTGAAGAGGGGATGCCAGAGATTGCGTTTGCAGGAAGGTCCAATGTCGGAAAGTCCAGCCTGATAAATAAGTTGATTGGCAGAAAGGCGCTGGTTAAAGTCAGTGCCAGACCTGGTAAGACGCAAGGGCTCAACTACTTTCAGGTTGGCAATCAGTTTCACCTCGTCGATTTACCTGGATACGGTTATGCTAAAGTTCCTAAGGGGATGAAAGACGCATGGCAGACCCTTATCTCATCCTATCTGCAGAACCGGGCTACCCTGCGTTGTGTTGTGGTTATTATAGATATCAGGCATGAGGCCAAGGTCCAGGATTCACAGCTGTTGGATTGGTTGCGTGACCAGGATATACCTCGTCTTGTTGTGTATACGAAAATTGACAAACTCTCAGGTAGTGCCCGGGGAAAGCATGCTCAGATTCTTGATAAGGGACACGGTGTGCGCCGTGAAGAGCGAGTTCTCTTTTCTGCTAAAACTGGCCAGGGGCGTGATGAACTCATTGCGGCTCTCACTGGTTTTCTGCCTTCTTAGACAACGTGTTGTTCATTACCCTTTAGCTTCCCGTCCCATTTAGTTCTCACTCTCTTGGGGATTGTTTCGTCCCATCTTTCGCATTTGCCTTTAATGTGTAGTATCATTGATAGAATAGATTGTTTGTTTACAGTCTAAATGAATTGCTCTGAGCTTATTTTTAAGTTTTAGTACCCTGTACGTTAATGGGAAGTATTTATATATTGTCAATAATTAATGGAGTGAAAATGCAGGAACTGTCTAAGTCGCAGCGGGCGAGACACGCCATCAGGACCTTTAAGATACTCGCGGATTCCCTTACTCTCCAGGGTGCATTTAAGCCATCTGGCAAGATTGGAGAACGGTTAGCAGATGC
Source organism: Desulforhopalus glucosivorans (assembly GCF_054397165.1). Lineage (NCBI taxonomy): Bacteria > Pseudomonadati > Thermodesulfobacteriota > Desulfobulbia > Desulfobulbales > Desulfocapsaceae > Desulforhopalus > Desulforhopalus glucosivorans. Next base: position 1,940,099 of record NZ_AP044854.1, on the reverse strand, counting down.
ACTTAAACAGTTAAGTCCTGAAATATATGGTTCTATGAGTGACCCCAGAGTCTCTGAGTTAAAAGGCCTGGAATATGTAATTGATCGTATGCCTAAGGGCATTGAAAAATGTACTCGTTTAATACTTACTGCCCAGGAAGATTTTCAGGAGACATCCTTTGAAAAAATTACGCCCCTGAAAAGGCGAAGAGTCTCCTACGCCGTATCCGATAATGAAATCTGTTTTGTCATTACCACAGGAAAGAGTGAGATCTACGATATCCTCACCCATATCACATTTCTCAATATAGAAGCCCAGAAAATTTACCAGCAGGTGTGTAACCGGGTTGAGGGGCTTAGTACAGAGTGGGCTGATCTTCAAAAATTGGTAAAGGATGAGCGCGAACTCGATAGTGCAGAGCTTGAGCAGGCCATTTGGAACTTATCTATAATCCTTGGCAGGACGTATAAGGAAACCCGGTCGACGTACGATTATCTTGAGAAGAATCGTAAAGAAAATGATTCTAATAACGGGTTATTTAATATCATCTACGGCATTGGCAAAAGGGTTATTCTGGAGCAGAAAAACGGAGATAATGAACTCACCGTCTATTTCACACCCTCACTGAGGGAGATGATTGACCACCAGAAGTATGCAACCCTTTGGGCAAAAAGTATAAAACGGACCTTAAAAGATCTAGGAATACTAGAGAGGCCTCTGCATATAGTAAGTGCTAACATGCACTCAATGCGAAATTTGGTTTACGGAGCAGGGGCCCTTGAGGCAAGTGGAAAGGTGGTACATCCAAATATATATGAGATGGTGACAGGGCTTCGTGAAAGTGAGGAGTTGGTTGACCAGTATGCTAAAAAACATGGGTACTCCTTTCTTGCGGACTCTTCAGGGTCAACCATCGATGCTAATATTATAGATTTAGAGAAAGTTGATCTTTCGAACCTTCATCCTGATCTTAATATTGATATTTCGTACCTTAAGGAAAATAAACCTGTAATTGTTGTGATAGATTATGCCTTCGGTACCCAGGCCTTCGATATAATGGATGAGTTGTTGACGCCCAAAATGGATGGGGACGTGGAGTTAAAATGTGATTTCCAATCTGTTTCTATCATGGGAAAAGCAGGAGTGCTACCTGGTAATAAGGGTGACATTATGCTGGCAACGGCCCATGTAATGGAAGGTACGGCAAATAATTATATTGTTGATAATGATCTTACACGAAAAGACTTTCCCGAAGATGTCAATGTTTTTATTGGTCCCATGGTGACTGTATTAGGCACATCCCTGCAAAATAGAGATGTTCTTGAGCGATTTCTTTCTTCTAGCTGGCGTGCAGTTGGCCTTGAAATGGAAGGTGGTCACTATCAAAGAGCAATTAGTGGGGCCATAATACAAGGACATATCCCACGAACCATGAAAACCCGCTATGCCTACTACGCATCAGATAACCCTATGGTGAGTGGACAGACACTTGCGTCAGGGCCCATGGGCCTCGATGGTATAATTCCTACCTATATGATTTCAAAAGTTATCCTTGAAAAAATAGTCAGTGAGACTGAGTAGGAAACGTAGATGGTTAAAGATAAAAGTGATAGCAGGCGACTGCAGTTATTAAGCTTTTCTCCCTGGATATTAGGGAGTGCCTGTATCCTTCTCCTGCTGCTGCTCGCATTTTTTGCCATAGCCAATTATGACCGGGAAAAACAACTTATCACAAGAGCCGTAGAGCAGAAAGGGCTCACCTTAGTACGATTTATCAGTAGCGCTGTGGGGGATTCCATTCGCTCTTCCATGAGAAGGACTGGCTCCTATGAAACATGGGAGGTGTATATGCAACCGGCTCTTGAACTTGCAATCGAACAGCCTGGCGTTGAGTTTATCTCAATTGTTGATGGCCACGGGAATATACTGTTATCAGCCGGTGACAACAACTCTATTGACAATAGTAACAGCATAAAAAATCTCATTGATGATCTGCACTCTAAGGATCAGCGAATCCTTCGAACTCGAATTTTCACCTCGGAAAAAGATGGAACCGAAAAGGTTCTCATTGCAACAAGGTACATTGGCGCAGGACAACATTTTAGACGTCAAAATAATCGCAGAGGCTTTCAGGGGGAAAGAGGTGTAAAGCGCTTTTCATATTTTCAATCCTTTAAGAATGATATGGAAAGGGTTGAGGGGTTGGCTCCTATTTATTTGTTGCAACTCGATTTTTCTGAATTTACAGCCCCATTACAGCGTCAATTTGTTCAAATCGTTTTGGAATTGCTCGCTATATTACTGGTAGGCCTTGGAGGTACTCTTTCATTTTTTACCCTTCGAAACCTCAAAGGTTCAGAGAAACAACTTGGAAAAATGCGGGGCTTTAATGATGCCCTTGTATCTTCACTCCCCATTGGAATCATTGCCACCGGAGATAATGGTACACTTCAGGTCATCAATGATGCTGCCGAGAAAATAACTGGTGTAAAGGGTGTTGTTGGCGGATTACCTGAGGATTCGTTACCACTGCCTGTGGCTCATTTCTTTAGCGAATTAAAGAACCACTCAGCAAGTGAAAGTGGGCGTGTGACCCATAGTGGTGAGGTAAGCTATGGAGAACGATCGCTTGAGGTGACAGTTTTTTCTGTTGAATCAACCGCAAGCGAGTTTGTGGGTGAGGTTATGCTTTTAAAAGATGTGACTGAAGTGAAAAATTTGGAAAAGGAACTTCATCGCAGTGAAAGGCTCGCAGTTGTAGGCAAGATGGCCGCAGGGGTAGCCCATGAGTTACGGAATCCGCTCAGCTCTATTAAGGGTCTTGCACTGCTGCTGCAAGCAAAAGTAGCTGGATCAGCACAAGACGAACAGACCGCAGAAACATTTGTAACTGAAGTTGAGCGTCTTAATCGTAGTATTGGAGAATTACTTGATTACGCTAAGCCGTCAAAGCTAGATATAGAGCCCTGCTCAATTGAGAGTGTGCTTGAAAAAACTCTATCGCTCATAGGACCGGATCTTGATAGTTATCAGGTGAACGTTACCAGACATGTGGCTGATAACCTGCCGAAGGTACTTATCGATAAGGACAAGATGAGTCAGGTGATCTTAAATGTTTTCCTGAACGCCCTGCAGGCAATGGAAGATGTTGATCGTGTGCGGGAGTTGAAAGTGACAATAGAACGTGATCGTGATTATCAGGTCCTCACCATTTGCGATAATGGGACAGGGATAATGGAGGAAAATATTAGGAAGATTTTCGATCCCTATTTTACCACAAAAAGTAATGGTGTAGGCCTCGGGTTAGCCCTTTCTCTGAAGACTGTTGAAGAGCATGGTGGAACGTTAACAGTACGCAGCACCTATGGATCAGGAACAGAGTTTACGATCTTACTCAGAAGGTGTGAATCTTCCAGGGTATGAATGCAGCAGTACAGCAGTTATGATGGCAAAAAAGTGCCCCTGATGAGAATCATAGAGAAATGAATTCATCAAACAACCACAAAACATTGCTATAACAACACCCTGTAGCAGATAATTCCCAGGGGGGATTTTCTTAAGCGAGATAAGGAAAATACTCACGAGGAGCGCAAGGTAGAGTAGTACCCCGACAAGGCCTACCTGAACCCCAATAAAGAGAAATTCATTATGGGGGTTGTCTGATTTCTTCGTTTCAGTTCCTTTAATCAGTCTTCCCTGCTCTATTTCAAATGATCCAGTGCCATGTCCAAAGAGAGGTCTTTCAGCAATCAACGTTATACAGTTATGCCACCAGTCAAAGCGCATACCAAGAGATGTTCGAGACTTTCCCGGTTGATAGTTCTGGATCTCCTTTACGGCCTCCTTGGCTCTTGATGAAAAATTTTCAGAACTCAAAAAGGTAGCGCTAATCACAAAGGTACAGATTAGCAGACCAACGATGGACTTCTTAAGAGATTGGTGCTGGAAAACAGTGAGGAGTAAAAGGACAATGGAGACAAACATTCCTGTTCGCCCTGGTGCAATGTAAAAAAGGTTTATAATTGTTGCAAGCAGTAGCAAGGCCCAAAGTGGGCGATACTTAGGTCCGACGATGAGTCGCTGTAAGGACCAGAATGCCAGCAGAGCCATGAAAAAGCTGTGGGTTATATGGTAGACAGTGGAGTATCCAAATTTTTCAGTGGGTATAAAACCAAAATACATGGTGTATGAGATGAGGAGCAGTAGGATAGACCCTGAGATGAAAAACTGTTCAGCGAGTAATGCCTTGTGTTGTTTGCCGTAAAAGTATGATACAGCCATGGCAAGAAGCAGCAATTCTCTGTATTTTTTTAAAGAGGATAGGGCATCACCCATCTCAGCAGGGCTGTAAAACAGTCCTGCAACGAGCAGTAGTAGAAGGGCCATTGCAAAAAACACAATGATGTCAGTGAACATCAATTTCGGCAATTCAACGATTTTCCCTGAAAGAATCCAGCAGACAAGGGCCAGTATAGTCGTAGCCCCCATGAGGGATGATGAGAAGGGTATAAAAAAACAAGATGCTATGAGGCTGTAGAGGCCGACAGTTTCAATACGGCTTGTGATTTTTGACCTTGTCATATCGTGTGTGTAACTATTGTAGTTTTTGGGCAGTTACGCCTATTTGAATATGTGTTCTATTTGTACTGCATATTGTAAAGGGTTTCGTATTCACCGCCGAGCTTGATGAGCGCATTATGGGTGCCTTCCTCTACAATTTCTCCTGATTTGACGACGATGATTCTGTCCGCATTTTTAATTGTCGAAAGTCTATGGGCAATGACGAAGGTTGTCCTGTTTTTCATCAGATTTTCAAGTGCCTTCTGTACTTCCCGTTCAGACTCAGTATCAAGTGCTGAGGTTGCCTCATCAAGAATAAGAATAGGGGCATCTTTAAGTAGTGCTCTTGCAATTGAAATTCGTTGACGTTGACCACCGGACAGTCTTGCCCCACCTTCTCCTATGATGGTATCATAGCCGTTTGGCAGATTTTCTATGAATTCATCTGCATGGGCTGCTTTTGCAGCATTGTGGATCTCTTCCATTGTTGCATTTTGATCGCTATAGGCAATATTATTGCGGATGGTATCATTAAAGAGAATAGTCTGCTGGGTTACCATGGCAATCTGCTTCCGTAAAGAACTCATGGTAACGTCGCGAATGTCCATGCCGTCAATGGTAATAGACCCTTCTTTAATATCAAGAAACCGTGGAATAAGATTGGTTAGCGTGGTTTTTCCCCCACCACTTGGTCCTACAATGGCAAGAGCCTGTCCTGCCGGAACATTGAGGTTAATATTGTTGAGAACCTTTTCCTCATCGTTATACTGATAACTGAGGTTCTTAAACTCAATCTTAGCTTGGAAGGGTGGTAGAGGCTTCGCGTCTTTTTTATCCTGGATTTCAGGCTCTATATCTAAGATTTGAAAAACGCGGGTCGCAGCGGCCAGGCCCTGTTGAATAACAGAGTTGATACGGGTAACACCCTTAATAGGTTCGTAGGCAGCAATAAGGGCGGTTAAAAAAGCAAAAAAGGTTCCTGGTGTTGCAGTACCATTGATTACTCCTAAACCTCCAAACCAGATAATGATAGCTATTGCAAAACCGCCAATAAATTCCATCATGGGATGCTGGAGGCATCTATATTTTGCATCTTTCATCGTCAGCGAAAAAAGACCGTATATTTTGTCTTTAAAACGCTTTCCCTCATACTCTTCCTTAGTAAATGCCTTTACAATCCGATTGCCGGTGACTGTTTCGTGGATGCTGTTTGTTACATTGGCCACTTCTTCCTGGGTTGATGTGGAAAGCTTTCGAAACAGTCGACCAAACTTTACAATGGGGAGTGCAGCAAGGGGAAGGACAATAAAGGTAATCATGGCTAGGCGCCAATTCATGAAAAAGACCACGCCTAGGAGGATGATAACAGTAAAAAAATCACGAACGGACTTTACCAGAGCCTGGGACACGGCCTGCTGGATAAGATTCACGTCGGAAATAATTCTGGAAATGATTGTTCCGGTGGGCATATCATTGAAAAATGATAACGATTGCCTGTGGATATGATTGAAAATTGCCAGACGAAAATCTCTGATAATTGACTGACCTACAAGCTCTAAAAGAATAGAATAGAGATAATAAAACACACCCTTTAATAAAAAGATCAGAATGACTACGAGAGGAAGCAACTTGAGGTAGGTGGTGTTTTTCTCCATAAAGATCTTATCCAGCAAATCTTTGACCAGATAGGCTTGGGATCCGGTGAATGCTGAAACAAGGATCATAGCAAACATCGCTATGATGAGTTTTGTCTTATATGGTCTCAGGACTTCGTAGAGACGGCTTAGTATTTCTTTATTTGTCATCGAAGCGCGTTTGTTTTATAGGAATATGCAGCTTGCTAAGCTAAAAACTGCCTTTAATGTGATGTATGGTAAATGTTCTTCTTGAGATGAGTGTGCATCATAATACAGACCCATCGGAGTATGAAGGAAAATTAAAAGAAAATCTGTTTCAGAGTTCTTTTAACGGGAGGATAATCTTTTTTACCCCAAAGACGGTGGAAGAGGCTGAACCATTGCTCCGGGTACTTTCGTATGAAAGGTTCGTAGAGTTGTATGGACCTGGTGGCTATATCCTTGATGTTTTCCTCATTTGTTTCATCATAATGTGGCAGATCAACTTCATCAAAATCGATATGAAGTTTACCTCCATCCATGTAGTACACACTGGTGAAAACTGGTGCACCTGTGCGTAAATGTAGTATAGGGGCACCTTTCGCGCAGGCAAGAGGTGTGTTAAAAAAAGGTATTACGGCTCCACGACTCGTGTAACTCTGATCGAGGCTGACAATGAGAATTCTATTGTTTGCAAGCGCCTCCTGATACACCTTCATCCCGTCATAGCTGCTTACGTGTTCCAGGCTTGTTCCGTATCGACTTCTTTGTCTCACGAAAAATTCATCCGAGAGTGGATTACTCTGCTTTTGATATATAAGACTTGTGGGGAGGTCTTTGATGTTAAACCAGGCAAAGTAGGCCTCAAACCAGCTGGCATGTATGGTCGTTAGTATGATTCCCTTGCCGTCAGCAAGTGCTGCTTCAACCTTATCAAGACCGGTTATCTCTGCATTTTCAATAAGAGTTGTCAGCTTTTTTCGGTGGAGAATGAAGACAAGTCCAAAGGTCCTGGTAAATTGAAGGTAGACATTTCTCATAAGACGCAGTTTAGAGGCGTGGTCCATCTCCGGGTAAACAGTACTGAGGTTCTTATACGCAACCTTGAGTCGAAAGGGAAAAATAACCCAGGCAATATATCCAATGGTACTGCAAAGAAAGAGGATAACCTGTACTGGTAAAAGATTAATACAAAATATGATGCTGCGTAAAAGAGCGTATTCCAGCTTATGTTTTGGTCTCATTACTTTGTTTTATGTCTGTGTAACAGTTTAAAATATTCCTAAAATAAATCATATCATGCTATCGTCAAACGAGCCCTGGTTGTGGCCCACGGACGGTATACTTCTACAACAGTCCTTTCAGGAAACAAAGAGGTTTTTCATTGTTAGTGAGCATTTGTGAAAACTCTTCAATTCAAGGTGCCTTCAAGAAGAAAAATTGAAATAATCCCATGCTATTTTGTGATCAGCACCTATATTTTTTCATAAATAAACAAAAATATATAAATCGTGACCAATAACGTGACCCATAATGTATAGAATTTTAATTGCTGCCTTCGTCGTCCTGTTTTTATTGAGTTACCAACTGACCAACACCAGAATAGCCTTAGCTACGGGCGATAGTGGTGCTCATCCTGGCATAACAGAGTTTATTTGGCCTTACCAGGAAAGTCCTTTGAGTCCTGACCCGACTATTACCAGAGGTACGCTTGCAAATGGCTTGAGTTACATGATTAAAGAAAATCATGAACCAGATGATAGAGTGGCGGCGTACCTTGTAGTTATGGCAGGCTCAAACGAAGAGCGCGATGACCAACAAGGGGTGGCACATTTTCTTGAACATTTGATGTTTAATGGCTCCACTCATTTTCCTCCTGGAACACTGGTTGAATATTTTCAGTCTATTGGGATGGATTTTGGTAGAGATACAAATGCCTATACGGGGTTTGACAGGACTGTATATCATCTGATTCTGCCTACTGGAGATGATGATGAATTAGGGGTTGGTTGTAAAATCCTTGCAGATTATGCTAGAGGCGCGCTGTTACTTGACTCTGAAATAGATAAAGAGCGAGGCGTGATCTTTTCAGAAAAACGGTCTCGGGATTCTGCAAGGTACAGAAATCAACTGGTATATACAAAATTTGCCTTTGATGGAACAAGGTATCCTAATAGGTTACCAATTGGTACAGAGTCAGTTTTGAAGTCTGCTGATCATGAGTTGCTGAAAGATTTTTACGATGGGTGGTATAGGCCTGATAATATAACTCTTGTCCTGGTTGGGGACTTGAGTGTGGAGTCTGCAGAACAGATCATTATTAAACACTTTGCCGGTTTAAAGAGTGTAGGAGCCATGCCAGCTCGTCCTGAGTTTGGCAGGATGAAGCATACGGGGCTCAATGTCTTGTATAACTATGAACCGGATCTTGGTTCAACAAATGTTTCAATTGAGTCCTTATGGGATGTAACGCCCCAGCCACCTGACATTGACAGTAAAAAAAGAGATCTCAACCGTATTATAGCTGACCTGATAATTGGTTACAGGTTGCAGGCAGATGAGGAAAAAAGTGAACAGCCCTACACCCATGCGCAGTACTCTTCGGGGAATGTTGCACGAAAAATTGGTTATGGCTCAATGTATGCTGTAACTGATAAATCGAACTGGGCCGCGACCTTAGAAAAAATATACGAGGTACTTGAATACGCTAAACGTTACGGTTTTACATCTGCGGAGTTTGAACGTGCAAAGGCTGAAATAAACTCCGAGTTGCAAAAGAATGTACAAACGCAATCTTCTTTGCATTCTCGCGTGATTGCCGAGCGAATGGTTAACAATTTGCTCGATAGAGATGTGTATATGTCTCCGAATCAGGAGCTTGAGTTGTACACCCAGATTTTAGATGAAACAACCGTGGAGGATATAAGTAAGGGTTTTAATGAGATCTGGGATAAACCGAGGCGCCTTATTACGGTGACCGGCGATGTTCAGCTGAAAAAACCTGAAAATGAAGTGATAAAGGCGTTGTACAAAAAGTTGACTAATAAGGTGATAGCTAAAAAAGCGGCCGTCCCGGAAATAGTTTTTCCCTACCTTAGGCTTTCTGATTCAAAAACCACACTCCTTCAAACAGAGGAATTTCCAGACATTGGCATGACGAGGTATACCCTGACTAATGGTCTCGTTATTAATTATAAACAAACAGATTATGAACCAAATAAGGTGAGAATTGCGGCACATTTTGGTGCTGGTGAACAGGATGAACCTATGCCAGGAAGCAGCGCTGTTGCGGCTGATGTCATAAATTTGTCAGGTACTAATACCTTAAGTCTGTCTGAGCTTGAAACCGTGAGTGCAAAAAGTTCGGTTGATCTGTCCTTTCATATGGGACGCTCTTCGAGTTCTTGGACGGGGTCATCGCTGAGCTCAGACTTTACCATCATGGTTCAGTTTTTATACACCGTGCTCCTTGATCCTGGATTTGACCAAACAGCCTACACAAAGGTAATGCAAGGGATGGAGATGATGAAAAATAGGTTATCAAAGGATATTGATGGGGCTGTTCTCTATGAGGTACAACCATTTTTTGCAGGGGGAAATAAACACTACGGCTTGGTACCCTGGGAGGAATTGAGCGTATTAGATTTTCAGCAAATGAAGTCGTGGATTCAAAAAATATTTGATTTTGGCGACCTTGAAATTTCCATTGTAGGAGATATTGAGTCAGATGAGGTGTTAACTGTACTTACTCAATATTTTGGATCTCTTACGTTGAGAGAACCTCCTTTGCGCTTGATGGATGAACAGATCAATTTCCCGGAAGGTGAGACACTGAAGTTGACAGTTAATTCTGAAATAGCAAAATCAATACTGTTTTTGACCTGGCCAACTGATGATTTTTGGGACATTGGCAGGACAAGGCGACTGAGTATTGTAGCGGCACTACTCGAAGACAGGGTTCGGAAGGTTGTACGGGAAGAGTTGGGTGCAAGTTACTCTCCAAGTGTCTCAAGTTACGGGAGCCGAATGCACCCCGGGTATGGTATTATGCAGGTAGAAATTGAAGTTGAAGATGGCAAGGAAGAAATGGTTTTGGATGCCTTGAAAAAGCTAGTGGACGACTTTTTAAAAGATGGGGTGACTGAAGTGGAGTTAGAGCGCGCTAAGAGGCCCGTACTTACTTCCGTGTATGAAAATATCCAAACAAATCAATATTGGCTTTATTCAGTTCTCACCCTGTCGAGCAGCTTTAAAGAGCAGTTAAACTGGCCCACAAATATTGTAAGTGACATTAAGAGCATTAGTGTTAACGAAATTAATACTCTCTTAGCTAAATATATTCAGAGCAATAAGATGGCCACAGCTATCATAGACACAAATGTGGTTGTGAAAGAAACGAGCAAAACTGATGGAAGTAATGTACCATCAGCGAAAGCTACAGTACATTAGGACATCTATGGATGTTTTTTGTTGGACCAGTATGGAATTGAAGAATAAGCATTTGCCATGTTGAGCTATTCACGGTACAACATAGCTCAAAGCCCCGTTCTTCTCTGAATTACTAGGAAAAATGATAATTATTGTCAAAGACTGATATGGTGAAAAAAAATAAACCGCAGGGAGTAGCTGAATCGGTTTTTGGAAGGCGTTCGAGAAAATTTCGTCGTACCAAAAAAACGGGTTTTGATTGTCAGTTAGCTGACGACAAATCTGTCTTTAAAGGTTCTATTGAAGATCTCTCCGCCCAGGGCTTTAGTATGATGAAAGTACCTGGTGCTTTTTGTGATGAAACTAAAATCTATCGGGCAATTTTTTCAAAAGCGGACAACTATTTTAAAATCACGGTTATCCCTCGTTGGTCCAGGCCTGCTTCGGATGGATCAGGATTCCACGTAGGCTATAAAATTCTTGATAATGATTGGAAGTGGATCCATTTTTCCATGGAAATTCTCCCTCAAATTATAGATGAATAGCCTAAGTGATTATTGAACCTTACCTTTCCCCTTCTCCTGTATCCATACGACAAATTACTAACCCCGATAAACGGGATAAGTCCCTTGGAGGGTAGCTTGGTATTGAAAAGCATACCCCACCACCACTCATTTTCTCGGAGTCTACGCTACCTGTTTTTTGTGACAGCTTTCCCAGAGTAAGGTACTGAGAAGACCCTAACTGCAATCTACTTAAAGTAGGGTTTGATCTCACATATCGCATACACCCCGGATGGGTCAGTAAGTGTGAAAACCTGTGTTATATTTTGATGTATAATATTTTGGATTTTAGTAAAAATATGTGAGTCAATTTTAGGGTTTAGAAATGCAAGGGTCATGGATAGGTATTGAAGGAGCTGGTCCTTTACAGTGTGTGGCTTTTGTATGTAACGAGCCTTGGCTTCTGTGAGTTTGGCAAGTTTTGCAGCAGCACCAATTGCCTGGTCAAGAGAACCCAGATTATCCACAAGCCCGAGTTCCTGAGCCGTTGATCCATCATATACTCTTCCTTCAGCAAGTCTTTCAACATCATCGATATTAAGATTGCGTCCCATTGCAACGATATCTAGGAATTGTCTATAATTATACTCTATGGTTTGTTGAATAGAATCTTTAATGGGTTCAGCCAGAGGTCTTGTGATATCAAGACCCGAAGCCAGAGGGGTTGTACCAATACCATCACTGTATATGCCTAAGGATTTAAGACTTTCTTCAAAGGTTGGTATTGCTCCAAAAATTCCTATGGATCCGGTAATTGTAGAGCTCTCGGCCCAGATTTCATCTGCATCAGCTGCTATCCAATAACCTCCAGATGCTGCTACCGTTCCCATGGATACAACAATGGGCTTTCCTGATTTTTTATATTCAATAATAGTCTGACGAATTATTTCAGAGGCAAAAGCGGACCCACCGCCACTGTTAATGCGGAGGACCAGACCCTTAATGTTCTTGTCGGTACGAGCCTTATCGATAAGTATGGATAGAGAGTCTCCACCGATCATGCCGGTTGGCTGTTTACCCGGCAGAATATTTCCTTCTGCGATGATTACACCAATGTTTTGTTCCGAGTTGCTATCCGGAGCATAAGAAGGGGTAATACTACTGAGGTATGTTTTCGTGCTGGTGACAGGTAAGGAGTTCCCTTGGGACCCAACCAGATTTTTGAGGTGTTCTTTAACTTGACTGCGTGTCAAAATTTTATCTACAAGTCCACTGGTAAGTGCCAGTTGCGCTGTGTTGCCATGGACTCTTTTAAGCTCTTCAGCAACATTATTTGTATATCGCCGTAATTGAAATGAATTCATATTACGGTTTTGGATAACTCTATCACTATAACCCTGCCAGAGTTTAGATAGCCAAATCTCATTTTGCTGTTCGTCCTGACTTGACATATCAGTTCTGGTGAGTGGCTCAAGAGCGGATTTATAGGTACCAACCTTAAAAATATTATAGTTAACCTTAAGTTTATCTATGGCGTCTTTGAAATAGAGACGATACACCCCAAGACCATGAATATCGACACCACCCATGGGATTAATAATCACCGTATCTGCGTAGGAGGCAAGGAGGTATTGTGACTGGGTGTAATAATCTTCCTTTGCGATTACCTTTTTGCCCGTCTTTTTAAATGTATTAAGAGCTTCTCCAATAGTTTCAAGCTGATTGAGTCCCGCTCGACCCATCTTACTCAAGTTAAGGAGGATTACTTCTATCTCGTCATCTGTACTGCTGGCATTAATAACATCAACTATGTCCTGAAGAAGGGTCTCTTGCGGTCTGGATTGCCCCCCCAATAGAGGATCTTCCAGAAGTTGCTCAACAGAACTGGGAATCCTGCGTTCTTCGACAATGTTTCCGTATAAATCAAGTCTAAGTATACTGTTTTTCTTAATGGTTACATCTGCAGCCTTTTTTGAAGAGAAAAAAGAAAACACAAGAAAAACAATTAAGCAGAGAAAGAGTAGATTCAGAACAGTATTTCTAATGATTGTAATGAACTTTCCTGCATATTTGAAAATATTTACAATGGCTGCGAGTAGATCTTTCATAAACCTATGGAATGTGTTGGATTGATATTGAACTGTTTGCGCAGTCAGAGATTAAGCACCATGTAGCCTGAATTCAACCACCGTGCCATTTATTCATGGTTCTTCAATGAGTGTATAGAGAAATGGTGAAAAATGAAATGTACAATTTTATACTTTCTTTAGGGGATGGATGAGAGGTGGATGAGATATGTAGAAGCGAATGTGAGATTTTTTTGCAGCCTAACTTCTAGGTCGTCCGATTCTTCATTGATATGAATGGAAGGGGGAGTTGTCTTGGACCACCATTCTTGCCAACTATCTTTGAGATTGATAGACCAAGGAGGCGCACCTTCTTTTCTCCCACATTACATGAACCAAGAAGCCTGGGGACTATATTCATAATATCTTCTGTGGTGTACATCGGTGATTTTGAGGTGTAGGACCTTGAGATTGTGATAAAATCAAAATATTTTACTTTTAGAGTGAGGGTGTACCCACCACACTCCTTACGAGCTAGCGCTGTTCCCACCTTTTCTGAGATTGTTGATAGTATAGCGTTAATTTCTAGTATGTCCTTTGTGTCCTGTGAAAGTGTTGTTTCACTGCCTATGGATTTGCGAGATCGCCGTGATTCAACAGGTCGATCATCAATACCCCGGACAATATGGTAGAGAAATGATCCGGATTTCCCGAAATGAAATTTGAGAGCGTCTTCCTCAAATTTTAAGAGATCACCTCCTCTGACAATCCCTAGTTTTAACATCTTTTTTTCAGTTACCTTACCAACACCAAAGAACTTACCAATGGGAAGGCCTGCAATGAATTCAAGAGCCTTATCCGGAGGAATAACTGTAATGCCATTTGGTTTATTAACGTCTGACGCTACTTTGGCGATAAATTTATTAAAGGACACTCCTGCGGAACTGGTAAGACCAAGCTCGGAGTATATTTCTTTACGAATGTCGTTGGCAATTACAGTTGCTGATGTTTGATTGAGGTGATTAGTCGTGACATCGAGAAAGGCTTCATCAAGGGATAGTGGCTCTATAATTGATGTGTATTTTCTGAAAATAGCCATTATTTGTGCCGATACTTCGCGATATAAGTCCAGGCGCGGGCGTGTGAATATAAGGCCGTTACAAAGCCTGGCAGCTCTTGCGCAGGGCATAGCTGAATGAATTCCAAACTTTCTTGCCTCGTAGGAGCATGCGGCCACAACACCACGTCCCTCAGGACGCCCTCCTACAACGAGCGGTTTCCCTCTGAATTCGGGGTTTTCCCTCTGCTCTACACTTGCATAAAAGGCATCCATATCAACATGGATTATTTTTCTTAAAAGGTTCATTGTATGCTTTTTATGTGAAAGAATGTATTGAACCAATAATAATTACATTCATACGGCTAACTGGTGATATGAAAAATATGATAGATTTTGACTTTAATGATGTAAGAGACATATATACACAAACGGATAGTCATTTCTTTCTTGGAACTGGTATAAGTTGCAAAAGTTGTTACACTACCAGCTGATAGCCACAGATGGATACGGCCTTTCAAGGTCTATTCATTATAACCATCCCCAAAGGTTCTTACGTTATATATTTATGAATAAACGAGAAATTATTGAATCCAGTATTCTCTTTGAAGGGCTGCCAGTTAAACAAATAGATGCCCTCACTGATATTGCAGTTTTAAAAAACTATACTAAAGGAGAGAATATATTTTTTGAAGGTGATCTGGGTATCGGTTTTTATGTTGTTGGAGAAGGGAAGGTCAAGATATCAAAGATCTCCTTTGCTGGCAAAGAACATATCCTTCATATTTTTGGTGGTGGAGAGCCTTTTGGAGAAGTTCCTGTTTTTAATGGCAAGCCTTTTCCGGCAACGGCAGAGGCCTTAATGAAAACGAGGACGATATTTTTCCCCCGTGATAAATTTGTAACCCTGGTCGAGGCGAATCCGTCTCTTGCCCTCAACATGTTGGCTGTTCTATCTTTTCGTCTGCGTAAATTTGCAACTCAGATAGAAAATTTATCCCTTAAAGAAGTGCCAGCAAGACTTGCCAGTTACCTCATTTATCTTAGTGAAGAGCAAAAGAGTGAGGAGGAGGTTGAACTTGATATTTCAAAGGGTCAGCTCGCAAGTTTACTTGGAACAATTCCAGAAACTCTATCGAGAATATTTGCCAAGATGAGCGATGAGGGGTTAATTAAAGTCAGTGGCAAACGAATCAGCCTGCTGGACCCTGAGAGGCTGAGAGCAAAAGAGTGAGGCTGTGGTTGAACTTGAACCTGCCTTATGACTGTTGCTCTTGTTAACAAAACCTTGACTTGATACTGAGATTTCATTAGTAAGGCAAGGTTTGGTCGTAGTTGCAGAGGCTACCCATTCTACAATGTAAACATTCCACATAAATAAAAAGTATGGAGTCTTCTTATATGCAGGCTCGATTTTTTTGGGGGTATTGATGTCATCTGAGAAGTCCCATTCTCCGCTTATTTCTGTTGTCATTCCAGCATATAATCATGAAAAATTTATTGGGGCGGCAATAGATAGTGTTCTTAACCAGAGCATAGATGACCTTGAACTCATAGTCATTAATGATGGATCCACAGATGGTACCGGTGATATTGTTGAACGTTACGACGACCCGCGTCTGTCGTATTATTACCAGGAAAATCAGGATGCTTTTAACACCATCAATCGGGGCCTGTCCCTCGTTAAAGGTCAATATGTCGCGATTCTGAATTCTGACGATGTGTATACCACCGATAGGTTTGAAAAAATTCTGGTATTCCAAAAGGAAAACAATAGTCAGTGTGTGATTACTGATGTCATCCCAATTTCTGATGCCGGAGAAGAATTTAACGACCCGGAGTTTGGCTGGAACAGGTGGCACCAGAAAAACAGGGAATACTATACAGAGGTGGGTGATATCTATGCAGCCTTTTTAAAGGGCAATTTTATGGTGACGACCTCTAATCTCTTTATGACGGCTGATGCAGCTGCAAGTGTAGGAAAATTCTGTTCTCTTCGTTATCTCCATGATTACGACTATATATTTAGACTGATGCTGAAGTTCCCGTCAGGGGTGCACTACATGTATGACGAAAAGTTGCTCTATTACAGGATCCATGATGGTAATACTCTTGGGGAGGCTGCAATTGTTGGACGGAGGCAGGATCAGGAACTCATAGCAAAATATCTACAAGAAAAAATGCCTGAACAGTCGCGTCTCTACGCCAAGGCGGGAGCAGAGAGGTTGATAGAGCTTGGTGATGAATTACATGACGTTCGTTCGGTATTAGAGCCTGACCAGGCCATAGGTGTAGTACCTGCTCTTAAAACGCTTCTAACGAGTCTGAAAACCTGGATAGGTAAAAAGCTTAAATAGTTCTTCGTAACTACATACACCCAAAAGTGTTCAACACTATGGATTTTAAAACATACTATTCGCTTCATGATCTGATTGCAGAAGGTCGCAAGCTGGCAGAAAATAAGACGACAGTCACCTTTGATCTCTTTGATACCCTTTTAATTCGGAGGGTCCATGATCCTGATCTGGTAAAACTTCCGGTGGCCAGATTTATCTCAGAGCTTTCAAAAACCCATGGATGCACTGTGGGCTGGCAAAAAGTTCAGGGTTTGCGTGATGAAATTGAGAGTCGTCAGCGAGCTGAAACTGGTGAGAGTTTTGACGATCATGAGGCATGTTACCCCAAATTTATGGGGGAACTGCTCCGTTCCATTTTTGGTGACGAACGTGGTGAAGAGCTGCTTGAGACAGTAACGGATTATGAGCTGTTTATGGAAAACAGTATGCTGGTCCCGCGCCCAGAACTTGTAGACTGGATCAGAGAACTGAGGACTGTAGGTAAAAGAGTATTCATTATTTCAGACATGTATCTTCCCGCAAGTCATTTAAGAAAGCTTGTGGCACATGCAGGCATTCTGGATTTTGTTGAAGATGTTATCTCTTCTGCAGATACATTTCTGGCTAAGGCATCAGGAAAGGCATATCCACTCGTTGCTGAAAAGTATGATATCAGCTATGGCGAATGGCTGCATATTGGAGATAATGGCTTTTCCGATGGGTTGCGAGCCGTTGAAGCGGGTATTGATGCGCTTATCATAAACGACCCGAAAGAAACCCAGAGAAAATCACTCATCCAGCGCTACTATAACTACAGTGATGGAAAGCCATTTTGGAGGGGAAGGGTATTGCAGCAATTGATGGCTCCCCATGAAGGCGAAAATATAGAGCAGACACCGTTATATTCTGAAGGGTATAATTTTATAGGACCGATGATTGGTCTCTTTGTCCATAGGATTGCCGAGCTGTGTCTTGAAAAGAACATTACTAAGGTTTTTTTTCTCTCCCGTGAAGGTTGGACCTTTAAGCGTTATTGGGAGCAAGCAATGCCGGCTCTCTATCCCCAGGATAATCTACCTGAAATAGAGTATTTGTATGTGAGTAGAATGGCTCTTGCAGGTTCGTCCTGTGCCTATAAGGGGTTAACAAAAACTAAGGCAAGCATTGCGTTTCTCCCATCTGGAAATAGGGATTTTCGTGATGTGTGCAGGATTTTTAGCCTTAATCCAGAAAAGTTTGATTCGATTCTGCATACCTTTGGGCTGACAAAAGAAACATGTCTTAGTCATATTCATGATGGTTATGATCCAGAAAATAGACTGAAATTTGAGGCGATGCTTGAAGACGACACCTTTCAGAATGAGGTGAAAAGTCAGTCAAGGGACGCTAATCTTGCAATGCTCAGATATTTTGAAGATGTAGGTTTTTTTGATCATCAGAATGTCGCCATTGTGGATATTGGCTGGCTCGGTTCGATACAACGATTTCTCTTTGAGGCTGTGGCCCATAGAGAGGATGCTCCGAAATGCCATGGTTATCTCTTTGGTGCAACAAGGGGCGTACCCTATGATACCAGTGATAAAAACAGTGTTGAAGGGATAATATACGACAGAGATAAATTCGATCTTGCAGGTTCAACCCTATTTTACGCCCGGGATATTTTTGAAGAGGCGTGCAGGGCACCATATCCGACACTTAATGGTTATAGACTAAAAGATGATGGTTATGAGCTTATTTTCAGGGGTACTGAAGATGCTGTGGGGCAGGCGGAACTCGCTCAGGACAGTTATTTTGCACCTCTTCAGCAGGGGATTTATGATTCAGCACAACGTTTTGGGGCGGCCGCTGCCATGCTGAATTATTCTCTCCCCGATTATCGTCCATGGTTTAATGCCCTTTTAGTCAATAAGCTTGCTTTTCCCAAAACAGTAGAAGTCTTCAGAATACGCAATCAGCACCATCTTGATGATTTTCATGGCCAGAAAAAACCTAAGGCCGAGTTTTTTAAAGGTTTTGTGCCCCTGTGGGATCGCCCCAAATGGCAGTTACGCTTTTCACCATTGCTGCGATTACGTTGTTTTTTTAGACATCTACGAGAGAGAATAAACGAATGAAACCTGCCATGAACTCACGTTTTGAACTGACTGGCTATACCATGGCACGTCTTCTTAAAATATGTGCTTTGGGGAAGATTGTTCCCATTGGTAACCTAAGAGGTGGCCCAGGGGGACGATGTCTTCTTGTGGTTAGCCTGCTTCACTATTTTGGCTACTGGGGGTACCTTGTGAAAGCTAAACATGGTCATCGCCTGGGTCGTGTCAAATCGATAGTACAGCGGGTGCGAAAGTAACAGGCCCGGGAACCATTGTACAAGAAGATTGTACGTCACATGTGTAAGGTTCACTCAATCTTTTTTTTCAAGGGGACTGCTATAATACGCTTTCCGCTTGGATGCAGCTTGAACTGCCTGCTATTAACGGTTTTTTCAAGTTTTAGACTCTTGTTACCGATTCGGATCTCAGTGTCTTTATAGATTTCGCCATGGACATCGATGGTGATTTTATCTATGGCAATGCCACCCTCGTCATTATAATCAGGATTATTCGTGTCGATTTCCTCGTCAGGACCTGCCACCCTTGAGTAGATACCCGTCCCGGGGATGAGATTGACTCTCATTCTTTTAAGCTTTACTTCTGCTACGTCCTTTTCCATATTTCTGATTTTTTTTGACGTTGAACTTCCTTTGTACTTCTGAAGCCAATCGACAATGGCTTCCTCCTGCTCAATAATACTATTTTTAAGATCATTATAGTGTGTAAGTCGTTCTGCCACGACACCTGCGGCAATAACTGATGGGGTCGAATTATCGCCACCTACACTAAATAAGGTTATACTGCCTCCGGCAAACAGGGTGCCGCCCATGATTGTGCTATTATATTTACAGCGAATATCACCATCAGCAATGACGTCACTATAATAAGATTGCTTGCGAATTACGCAGAGGCCGCCACAGTAAAGTTTACCCTGTTCTATGAAGTTAATGTCACAGTCACCGGCTGCGGTAATTGTACTGTTTTTGCCTGTAATTCCTCCACTAATAACTAGATTTGCTTCACTTGTGATATAGGCAGACATAACCGAGCCACTGATTTTCAGATCCCCAACAGTGTTTACTTTAAAGCCAGGCTGAACAGAGCCATGGATGGTAACGGCATTTTCGGAATCAACATTGCCAGTTTTGTAGTCAATATCTTCAGTTATTACCTGGTGTGAAAGTACCTTGATAACGTTTTTATTAACAATGGAGAGGACACCGTCCTTGGTTGCAATGACCTGATTAGTTTCTTTGATAAATCTGGCGTCGTTAAGCGGTTGTACCTTTATGTCTATGGGCGTACGGCCAGGTGTCTCTTCACCCATGATATTTATCCCGGGGTCTCCTTCTATTGCGGGAATTTTGGTGGCAATGCATTGGTTTGCTTTGACACCCACCATGATTCTTCTATCCCTAAAGTCAATTGATCCATTTTCGAGAATTGTGCCTGCAATAGGACCGATTTCCATATCGAACCGCAGGTAAGAATCGAAGCTTTCACCAACAGATTTTCCTTTTGCAAAGGTGATTTTGTTGAATTCTATTTCTTTGTCTTTAATGATGGTGTGGATTTTAGATAAGGCATTATCATCTATACCATATGTTATTCCAGAGTCGCTGATGACTGTGCCAATGAGTTTTTCGGTTACAGGGGGAGCACTTTCAATGGGAGGGTGCAGTGACAGAGTAGCCTTCATTTTGTCAGGGGAGATAGTGATGATAGGCTCTATGGAAATAAGCGTTAAGAGTTCTGATACACCCTTGACCATTCTCTTCGTTACCTTTGGGTAGCCTGCAACGGTTGCCACTATAGACTCGCCATCAGAACCGTACTCCGCATTTTCACCTGGTTCAAGGGGCGCTTTTTCATAGCCTTTTAGTGAGTATAATTCAAAGTTTTCAAAGGTCGCAAGGGTTGCATTAGCCATGACCAATTCTGTCACCGCCACCTTGTCTGTCGTGTAGTCGTCTCCAATTTTGATAAAACTTGTATTGAAGTGAAGGTGTGGTTTAAGAAATTTAGGTTTATCCTGTTGCGCTTCCATTACTGTGTACCTTTTTGAGTTAACTTGAAATAGCTGAAGTATCTTATACAATTGAATATTTGTAAGTCTATCATAAGAAGTGGCCAATTTAAAAAAAGTTTTTGCATAGACCTATCGAATAGATTGTTCAACTAGTGAGGTATTATCCACATAATCGTAATACATGTACTACTAAAAAGTTAAAGAGGTATTGAAAAGGTTTAACATTTTAACGTGATATCGATTAAGATAGCTATCTCTGTAAACTGTGTCATACCGACTATACAGAAAGGACAAACGGTCTTGAAGGTTGTGCACTGCCATGGTATACAATGCGCTCATTGCACGTTTATGTAATAAAAATTGTTTTACAGGAGGAAGCAGGGATTTTACTCAAGTAATCGAAAATAATCGATGAAATGAGATAAATCCGATATAACAGTTCGTGAAATTTAGCCTGTTGAAGTACATTGGCTGATTTTACAGACCTATCAGACACTTTAGCCCGGAGGAAAACATGTTGAAGACCAAAACTGTAGCATTGTCACTGGTGGCATCTTTTTGTCTTACCAGCCCACTTTTTGCCGAAGAAACGTTAAAGGTTGGTGTACAAGCACCCATCACAGGTTCTTATGCAAACGAGGGCCAGGGAATTGATCAATCTGTTCGTTTGTTAGCTGAGCAGATTAATGGTAATGGCGGTGTCATGGGACGGCAGATAGAAGTAGTTACCTGTGATGACGAAGGAACAGCTATGAAAGCTGCTATTTGTGCTAAAGACCTCGTTAACAAGGGTGTTTCCATGGTCATTGGTTCATATACATCCACCTGTGCTGAAGCTGCCCAGGCAACCTACTATCGTGCAGGGGTATTACAAACCAGTGATGGAACTAGTGATACGTTAACCGAGCACGGTTACTGGACATTTTTTAGAAATTCTTTTCCAAATAGTGCAGAGGCTACTTTTGCAGCTGACTATATGGTTACCGAGAAAAAATATCAGAATATCGCCATTCTCTCTGACTTCTCCAGTTATGCAGATGGTCTGGCATCTGCAGTTGAGGACTCTGTCAAAAAGCTTGGTGGGAACATCGTAGCACGTGAAAAGATTAAAGCCGGTTCCCAGAACTTTACACCTGTCCTTACCCAGCTCAAATCAAAAAAACCGGATGTTATCTTTTTTGCTGGCTACTACTCTGATGGTGGCTTAATCCGTTCTCAGCAGGTAGCTCTAGGAATTAAAGCCGACTTCATCGGTGGTGATGCCAATGACAACGTTGATTTCGTAAAGCTTGCTGGTAATGCAGCGGAAGGTGCTTTTATTGTAAATGTTCCAACTCCAGAAATGCTTCCGTACGATTTGGCAAAAGATTTTCTCAAAGCCTACAAAGCAAAATATGACATGATGCCTCCATCTATCTGGACCATCCTCAACGTAGACGGTATGAGAGCCTTCATTCATGCAATGGAAACCAATAAGAGCTTTGATACCAAAAAAGCGGCAGATTATCTTCACACCCTTAAAGACTACCCGGGAATCACAGGTAATATCTCTTTTGCACCTGATGGAAATCGCATAGGCAGCGGTTATATGACCTATCGTATCCAAAAAGATGGTAGCTACGAGATCGTCTATAAGCAGTAAGCACAATAGAGCAGCAGGCAGGTGTCACTGTCTGCTGCTCAACCTATTCCTTTCCCCTAGTGTATAATCCATGGATATTTTTTTACAGCAGCTTGTTAATGGGCTCACCATTGGATCTATGTTCGCGTTGATCGCGCTTGGTTACACCATGGTTTATGGTGTTATGAAGCTTATCAACTTTGCGCATGGTGATCTGGTTGCCGGTTCTGCGTTTGTTGGCTTGTTTGTCTTCTCTGAACTTCTTGGAGGCGGCATTTCACTCCCTGTTGTTTTAGGAGTTTTTGCAATTACCATAATCCTGATTGCTCTTCTCGGTTTTACTGTTGAGAGACTCGCATACAGGCCGCTTCGTTCTGCCCCTCGTTTGTCTGCCGTAGTCTCTGCGCTTGGTGCTTCAATGGTTATTCAAAACGGGATTATGCTTCTCTGGGGCCCCCAGATGCACATCTTTCCAGAGTTGATTCCGACTATTATTTGGGACATTGGAGGTGTTGTGATCAGTCTGATGCAGGTTCTGATTATGGTTTTATCCACTATCCTCATGGTTGGGCTCTATTTCTTTGTTGAAAAAACCAAGATAGGAACAGCTATTCGTGCAAGTGCAATAGATCAGGATGCAGCACGATTAATGGGGATAAATGTTAATAATATTATTGTTACAATTTTTGTTATTGGCTCATCCCTTGGCGCGGTAGGTGGTCTTTTTATTGGTCTTTATTACAGGGGGATAACCTTTAACATGGGGTGGCAATATGGACTGTATGCATTTGTTGCCGCCATCATGGGGGGAATTGGAAACATCCCGGGCGCTATGCTTGGTGGAATTCTTCTTGGGCTATTTAATGCCTTTATAGCTGGCTATATATCGAGTACATGGTCAGATGCATTTACCTTTATTCTTCTGATTGTGATTTTAATTGTTCGACCTACAGGAATCCTAGGTGAGAGGGTAGCAGAGAAAGTATGATTAAAAAAATACAACACATCGGATACCCACTGTTTTTTCTTGTTATGGCTCTGCTCCCGGCATTACTCGATTCGAGATGGCTTGCTGTTGCAACAACCTTTGTTATTTTTACAATAGTTGCTCTGAGTCAGGATATCGTACTTGGAAAGGCGGGTATGTTTAATATGGGCCAGGCCCTCTTTTTTGGTCTGGGTGCATATACTACGGCTGTCTGCAACTCTGTATTTGGTCTTCCGCTCTTATATTCATTACCACTGGCAATCATTATTCCAGCAATATTTGGAGTTATCCTGGCGGGCCCCATTATCCATCTTCGCGGGGATTACCTGCTGGTTGTTACAATTGGGTTTAATATTGTCTTTGTACAAGCCCTACAGAACAATCTAGGCGGTGTAACCGGCGGCCCAAACGGTATTTTTGGCCTTGAAATGCTTGAGTTCCCAGGGCTTGCTGCTTTTCAGGAATATACTCCATATTATGCTGCTCTGGGTGCATTGCTCTTAACACTCATTGTTATCCGAAATCTTGAAACAAGTAAGATTGGTCGAGCGCTTCATTACCTCCGGGAGGATGATCTGGCAGCTGGAAGCGTCGGAATCAATACCAGGATTTATAAAATATTTGCCTTCTCACTTGGGGCAGGGATCGCCGGAATGGCCGGAACTGTATATGCCAATCAGTATTCTGCCGTGAGTCCGGAAGCATTTGACTTTTTACAGTCAGTTCTCTTTTTCAGTATTGTCATTGTTGGCGGTTCTTCGGTCCCGGGTATTTTACTTGGAGTTTTTGTTATGTTTGTTCTGCCTGAGATTTTCAGGGAATTTGCGACATGGCGTTACTTTATCTTTGGGTTTGCAATGATTTTTACCATGATTTTACGGCCCCGTGGTATATGGCCTGCAAAATTTGGGCGAATCCCTAAGGCTTTTATCAAGGGAGGGGAGTGATCATGTCCGCAGATGACTTAATTCTAACAAATGTGACGAAACGATTCGGGGGATTGGTTGCAGTAGATAACCTCAGTTTCACAGTAAAGAAGGGACAGATTTATGGCCTCATTGGCCCAAATGGTGCTGGAAAAACAACTGTCTTTAATTGTATTACAGGCATTCATCCATGTGAAGAAGGTTCGATTGTATGGAAGGGTAAAGAGATTCGACTGCTTCCCACCCATAAAATTGTACGGATGGGAATTGTTCGCACCTTTCAGACAATCAGGCTTTTTAGTCAAATGTCTGTTGCCGAGAATGTTATGAGTGGCAGACACATCAAAAGTAAGCAGAAGTTATGGCACGGCATCATCCATACGCCATGGTCAAGAGCCGATGAAAACCGTAACTGGAAGGTTGTTTTTGAGCTTTTAGATTTTTTCAACCTTACAGAATATGCTACCTCTACAGTTGGTTCGCTTCCGTACGGAATTCAGCGAAGAGTTGAAATGGCACGAGCTATGGCTGTAGAGCCTACTCTACTTATTCTTGATGAACCTGCAGCAGGGCTCAATGATAATGAGACCCAGACTCTAATCGACACTATTTACAGAATCCGTGAACGGGGTATTACCATTCTTCTTATTGAGCATGACATGGACTTAGTCATGGAAGTGACCGAGTATTTAACTGTTATAAATTTTGGGAGCAAAATTGCAGAGGGAACCCCAGGCGAAGTCCAGGCCAATCCTGCAGTGATCGAAGCATATCTTGGGAGTGAAGACGATGACTTCTAGCGAATACTTATTTCAAATATCTGATCTGGAAGTCTCATACGGAAGTATTGCTGCAATAAAAGGAATATCTCTTGAGGTGCAGCGTGGAGAGATTGTTACAATACTTGGCTCTAACGGGGCTGGTAAAACGACAACCATGCGAGCCATCAGTCAGTTAATTAAGGTGAAAAGTGGTTCGATTACATTTAAGGGCCACGAACTCACCAAGCTCCCTGCACATAAGGTGGTTTCCCTCGGAGTCTCACATTCCCCAGAAGGGCGGCGGGTTTTCAATATTCTGACTGTAGAGGAAAATCTCTTTCTAGGAGCCTACTCCAAGACGAAGGTGGATAAGGAAATTCTAACCTGGGTCTATGATCTGTTTCCAAGGCTTAAAGAGCGAAAAGCACAACTAGCTGGCACCTTGTCCGGTGGAGAACAGCAGATGCTCGCTATCGGCAGGTCCCTTATGAGTAAACCGGAGTTCCTCCTTCTCGATGAGCCCAGTCTTGGAATCGCACCCATTCTCGTAAAGGCTATATTTTCTCAAATTCGTAAAATTGCTGAAACCGGGGTGACTGTTCTGTTGGTTGAACAAAACGCCAGGGCGGCCTTGAAACTCGCTGATCGGGGATATGTGCTCGAAGTTGGAAAAATTGTGTATTCAGGTACCTCAGAAGAACTGCTTAATTCTAAGAGAATTCAGGAAGCCTATCTTGGAAAACAAAAATAATCTTGTTGTGAGTTTGGGAGTTCTTAATGGCCCAGGGAGAAATAGCGCCTAAATGACAAACCAGGCAAAAGCGTATTGCTGTGCACTGGCAGCAGTTGGCCTTTGGTCAACTGTTGCAACTGTGAGTAAAATAACACTGGGTCATCTTACCCCCACCCAGTTTCTTTTTATTGCCTCATCTGTCTCACTGGTAGTGTTGTTTGCTCTGCTTGTTGTAACGGGTAAACTTGATGTACTCCTAAAGAGTAGTAAGCGAGATATTATGTTTGGGGCAGCCTTTGGTTTGCTTAACCCCTTCTCCTACTATTTACTCCTTTTTCGAGCATATGATATTTTGCCGGCACAACAGGCGCAGATTATTAATTACACGTGGGCGCTTACGCTTACCCTGCTTTCAATACCGCTTTTAAAACAACGGGTCTCTATGCAGCAGTGGTGTGCCATTGCTGTGAGTTATGTGGGGGTATTCGTTATTGCGACGAAGGGGCGGGTCCTCGGTTTAGAGATAGAAAATCCTCTAGGCATATTCTATGCCCTCGCATCGACAGTAATATGGGCGCTGTACTGGATTTACAATACCAAAGATAACAGGGATCCCGTGGTTGGTTTATTCTTAAATTTTCTATGGGGCTGTCCATTGATCTTCATGTATCTCATGGGCACAGATGGTTTTACAGGAATGACCCTTACGGGGGTGCTTGGGGCTGCATATATAGGCGTTTTTGAGATGGGCGTTTCTTTTGTGTTGTGGCTAAGTGCGATGAAATTAACAGAGTCTACAGCTAAAATTGCCAATCTGATTTTTATTTCTCCAATCGTTTCTCTGTTCCTTATTCGCTATTTTGTGGGAGAAGAGATTTTTATATCAACAATTGTTGGAATGGGCCTTGTCCTGAGTGGCCTTGCTATTCAGGCGGTGTCTGAAAGAAGAGTAAGGCAAAGAGATGTATAGAACCTATAACAAAAGGTGTGATGTATTGTAATACTCGTTTGTTCTGTTATCTATTCTTCGGGTGTAACATTATTTTGAGGATCTCTTAATTTCTCTTTGAAGAATAGCTCGTTCTCTGTCTCTAAGTGTAATTGTACTCTGCTTTTCAGGAAATCTCCCCGTCTTATCCTTATAAAAGTCTCGCAATTGTATAAAGTCAGCCTCAACATCACCAGTTGGTTTAAGCAGTGGTCCTAATCCCACTGTTTTGCTCGGGTAATCTATATAGCCAAGACATATGTCGAGCTCTGCTTTAGTGGCGATATTGTAAAATCCTGCCTTCCAGTGGTCAGTTTTACTTCTGGTCCCTTCGGGAGCAATGGCAAGAATAAGCTTTGGATTTTCCTCAAATGATTGCACCATGCTTTTTAAAAAACCTGTGCGTAACCTGCGATCAACTGGGATACCCCCTAGTTTTTTTAACAGTATTCCAACTGGGCCAATGAACAGTGTATCCTTGGCTACCCAGGAAAACTTAAGACCAAGTGCCCAGACTGAAAGAAGCGTGAGTGGAAAGTCCCAGTTACTGGTGTGTGGAGCACCTATAAGAACACATTTAGAATAGTCTATGTCCTCTGAAACGGCTTTCCAGCCAAAAATCTTAAGAACACCTTGTGAGAAAGCTTCGATCATTTTGTTTCAATAAGAAAATACTAATGTACAGGAGGAAACTGAGCAAGCGTTGCTTGCACCATTTCATTGACACTCTTAGTTAACCGTTCAGGACTGCTATGGGTAAACACTTCACGGGTGGCGTTACCCTTCCAGATGAGGCGACCATCTTTTGCATTGTGCATGTTTATCGTGAGTAGTCCCCTGTCATACTGACGTACAGAACTACCCGATTGAACGCCAAAGCCACCATATCGACCATAGCGCCCATAGCCAACACCGATTGTTGGTTGAACCGTCTCGGACTGAATTCGAGTGGTTATCGTGTAAGTGCAGGAGACAAGGATATCCGGCGTGTCACTGAGGTTCATACCTTGGTTTTGAAGATTTAATTCTATGGCTGAAAAGAATCTTTTTGCGAGAAGTTCATCTTCTTTTAATAGATCATCAGTTGAACTTTGTAATTCCTTGTCCCAATTGTAGGTGTTCGCGATTTTGAAGTCGTATGAATTATCAAAATCCTGGCTTACCTGCACCTTACTGCACGAAGACAGTAGAAGTAAGGATACCAAGCAAAGAAGCAGTAAATATGTTCTCATACCTTCACCTTTCATAAAACGTACGTTAGTCGATAACTTTTTACTACTGATCAGATTTTAGTACCGCGAGAAAAGCAGTCTGGGGAATATCGACGTTGCCCACAGTTTTCATACGTTTTTTACCTGCTTTTTGTTTTTCAAGTAGTTTACGTTTTCTAGAGATATCACCACCATAGCATTTCGCAGTTACATCTTTTCTAAGGGCTGACACGTTGGTTCTGGCAACGATTGAACCTCCAATGGCCGCCTGAATGGCTATTTTAAACATCTGGCGGGGAATTTCTTCTTTAAGCATTTCGCAGGCGTGCAGTCCCCTTGCGCGGGCATTATTTCTATGAACAAGCTGGGAGAGTGCATCAACACCCTCGCTGTTGACAAGAATATCAAGTTTGACAAGATCACTGGGGCGATAGTCTAGCAGTTCATAGTCAAAGGATCCATACCCTTGAGTAATCGATTTCAATTTATCGTAGAAATCGTAGATCACGTCAGCCAGTGGCAGTTCACACTGCAATTCAATTCGCCCTGGAGTCGGGTAATGAAAGGTTGTATTTTCACCACGTCGTTCCATACACAGATTCATTACAGAACCCATGTAGCGTTCGGGCATAAGTATTGTAGCCTTGATAAATGGCTCTTCGATCTTGGAAATATGAGCAGGGTCAGGGAAGTGAGCTGGATTATCAATTTCCTTGATTGTGCCGTCAGATAATTCAAAAATGTATTGTACAGAAGGGACTGTCAGGATAAGTGAGATATCAAATTCACGTTCTAATCTCTCCTGAATGACTTCAAGGTGCAGAAGGCCAAGGAAACCACAGCGAAAACCAAAACCGAGTGCTGCTGATGAATCTTTTTCAAAAGTGAGTGCCGCATCGTTGAGTTTTAATTTTTCAAGGGCTGCAGCCAACTCTTCATAATCATCAGTGGAAATAGGGTAGAGGGATGAAAATACCACCTGCTGGACCTTACTGAATCCTGGCAGGGCCTTAGGGGCAGGATTATCGACGGTGGTTATTGTGTCACCAGGCCTTGTGTCCTCAACTGTTTTGATGCCGGCAAGAATATATCCTACCTCGCCTGCTGAAAGGCTTTTGGCAGCTTCTCGTTTTACCTTGAAATAACCAACTTCATCAACCTTGTATTCCTTATTGTTAGACATAAACCTGATAATATCACCAGCCTTAATGGTACCATTAATGATACGAACAGAAATGATGGTCCCCCTGAAAGGGTCATAGTTGGCATCAAAGATAAGAGCCTGGAGCGGTTCTGATGCATCACCCTCCGGAGGGGGCAGGTGGGTTACAATGGCTTCAAGAATATCGCCGACGCCTGTACCAACTTTTGCAGAACAGAGTTGGACATGCTCGCTGTCAAGGCCAAGATCTTCTTCGATCTGAATAGCAACACTATCGGGATCAGCGGAAGGGAGATCTATTTTATTAATAACAGGAATAACTTCAAGGTCGTTTTCCATTGCCAGGTAGAGATTGGCGAGGGTTTGAGCTTCTACTCCCTGTGCTGCATCAATGAGTAAAAGTGCACCCTCACAGGAACTGAGAGCACGGGAAACTTCATAACTAAAATCAACATGGCCGGGGGTATCTACAAGGTTGAGTATATAATCTTTGCCGTCTTTAGCTGTGTAAGGGAGACAGATTGTCTGGCTTTTGATAGTTATCCCTCGTTCTCTTTCTATTTCCATGCTATCTAATAGTTGATCCTGAAATTCACGATCGGAAACCATATTACACATTTGTATCATACGGTCAGCGAGGGTGGACTTACCATGGTCAATATGTGCTATTATGCTGAAATTTCTAATGTTATTCATGTTGTTTGTCGAGTGAGCTAGGGGAGTTTATCTGTACCTTATAATGGTTTAAAATTTGAATCGCACCACTACTTATCATATAGTAGATAGTATTAACATATAATTTTATGCAAAACATATGCTATACTAAAGAAATGCTTTAGATAGACTTTCGTGGTAACCCATATTGTAACCATCATAATAACATTGCACTTTATTTCTGGTATAGTAATATCGTAATCTTTCCAAATTTTCTGGGTATATTGGCCGGAGACTGAAGTATATGAGCAAAAATACAACTGTAAAAAACGAAACAGAAGCTGAGTTAGAGATAAACTCTGAAGATATCGTGGAACCGGTAATAGAGCGGGAAGCGTATGAGAATCCTCTGGTGTCAGTTGCCGATGATGGTAATCTTCCTGCGCTGAGTAACCCTGCGTTACACAGATATTTGCAGGAAATCAGCCAGTACGAACTCCTCTCACGTGAGGAGACTGATGAGCTTGCGATTCGCTTTCGTGAAGAGGGTGATCAGGATGCTGCATACCGCCTCGTCAGTTCAAACCTGCGACTTGTTGTTAAAGTTGCGATGGATTTTCAGAAATACTGGATGCAGAACTTTATGGATCTCATTCAGGAGGGTAATGTTGGCCTTGTCCAGGCAACCAAAAAGTTTGACCCTTATCGCGGAGTAAAATTTTCCTATTATGCAGCCTATTGGATTCGTGCCTATGTCCTGAAATTCATAATGGATAATTGGCGACTTGTTAAGATAGGTACCACCCAGGCGCAGAGGAAGCTATTTTTCAGCCTAAATAAGGAAAGAAAACTTCTGGAAGGTCAGGGGTTCAAGGCTGAACCCAAACTGCTTGCCGAACGTCTCAATGTAAAAGAGCGTGAAGTGGTCGAGATGGGGCAGCGAATGGATAACTGGGATGTTTCCCTGGAAAGTCCAGTTCGTTCTGACTCAGACGACGAACAAAAGAATTTTCTTCCAAGTAACGGTCCAGGAATCGAATCCACCGTGGCTGGTAAAGAAATTAAGGTCAAGCTCACTGAGTTACTTGATGTCCTCAAACATAAACTCAATGACAAAGAGAAAATGATTCTCGAAAAGCGTCTACTCACAGACGAACCGCTCACCTTGCAGAATATCGCCGACAGATTTGATATTTCAAGAGAGAGGGTGCGTCAGATAGAGGTGAACCTCCTTAAGAAGATGAAAAAATATCTTGAAGCTGAAATGCCAGATATTGTCGACTATTTCGACGGTGAAAAGATAGTTATCAACTCATCGCCTTCATAATTTTATAAAGAGATAGGTGTTCGCCTATCTCTTCATTTTAATCCAACTCAATCGATATTATGAAAGTACCTTTACTCGATCTTCAGGCTCAGCTTGAGTATCTCGAAGATGATATTGTAGAAGCTGTTGTACGTGTTGTTAAATCCACCAGATATATCCAAGGGCCTGAGGTAGAAGGTCTTGAAGCGGCTATCGCGGACTACTGCGCTACTGGATATGGTGTTGGTGTGACCAGCGGTACCGATGCACTGCTCGTGTCCCTTATGTGCCTCGATATAAAACAGGGTGATAAAGTTCTTACCACTCCCTATTCGTTTTTTGCAACCATGGGTGTGATTCTTCGTCTTGGTGCTGTGCCAGTTTTTGCTGACATTGATCCTGTAAGCTACAATATCGATCCTGTTAAGATGGAGGAGGTACTGGCCGCTGATACCGACAGAAGCATAAAGGCGATCATTCCAGTACATCTCTATGGACAATGTGCAGATATGAAGCCTATAATGGAGCTTGCGGATAAGTATCAGGTACCTGTCATAGAGGATGCTGCCCAGGCCATTGGTGCTGAGTATCCCCATGCCGGAGTGGATGGAAATCTCAGTTATCAAAGGGCTGGTTCCATCGGTTTAGCCGGCTGTTTCTCATTTTTCCCAAGTAAGAATCTCGGATGTGTTGGAGATGGCGGGATGGTGGTAACACAGGACAAGGCCTTTGCTGAAAAGCTAGAATTAATGCGTAATCACGGCGCGTTCCCTAAGTATTTTCATAAGATGGTCGGAGGAAATTTTCGTCTTGATCCTATTCAGGCTGCAACTCTCACTGTTAAATTGCCGTATCTTGAGTCATGGCATAGTAAAAGGCGTGCTAACGCCGGCACTTACAATCGATTGTTCAGTACTACAGATCTTGTAACAAGTGGTAAGCTCAGTCTTCCAAGTCAAGTGTATGGGGAGAAGGTTGAAAATGGGGTGGAGAAAAACACTCATATTTATAACCAGTATATACTCCGAGTTGAAAAAAGAGACGAGCTGCGGGATTGGCTGCAAAAAAATGATATAGGGTGTGAAGTCTACTATCCTGTACCACTTCATAAACAGGAATGTTTAGGTGACTATGGTACAGGGCTATGCTATCCCGAGGCCGAAAAAGCGGCTGCTTCAACCATTGCCTTACCAATCTACCCTGAGCTAACAGATGAAATGCAAGAATATCTTGTTCAGAAAGTTGTGCAGTTTTATAAAGAGTAGGGTACCATTTCTCTGTACGTACATTGTCAATTGACCGCTGCTTAGAGTCTTATACATTCATTGGAATTCCTCGCTTATTAGCCGGATTTTATGAATAAAATTGGTTAAGGCCCTAAACAGCGGATATCGGTCTGCAGTACAAGGTGCTGATTATAATGAATGAAAGATAAATTTATTAATATTTTCACCATCAAACAGACACACACCACAGCTAAATTTCTTTGCTGTGGTTCGCTTATCTCCCTTGTAGTTCTTGCTTCTGCCACATCCTCTTTTGCAAATAATAAGGAGATAACCCCAGATAGGGAAATCTCAGTTGTCCGCAATGCTCCGTATTCCCCTGATTGGAAAATTCTCTGGGATGGAGCGAGAAACCTGGCGAGAGAAGGACACCTCCTACTGGCAGCTGATGCCTATGCACAGCTTTTTTCTATAAAGCCCAATATTGAGGAAGCGAATTGGGAGTATTGTAAGATTCTTCTTCGTATACAATCTTTTCCCACAGCCTCTAAGATTGCCGCACTATTACTTGAGAAAAATCCTAATAAAATCGAATATCTTCTTGTAGCAGGGCAGTCGGCGTCGCATCAGGGAAAATATATTGAGGCAGAGCGTTTTTTTGGATTGATTTTCGAAAAGGAACCGGCTGGTAAATACAGTGATGTAGCACTTTCAGGTCTTGCATATAGTTTAAGGGCCAGGGGGCTAAAACAACTGGCATTCCCACTTATGCAGCAACTCGTGGCGAGACAACCGGGTAACAGTGTTGTGATCAACGATTTGGCAAAAGATGCCGTTGAGCTGAGAAAGTATGATCTTGCAAGACAGCTCTATAGAACTCTGCTGCAAAATAATGATGCAGAAGATAGTCTAATATTACAGGCATTGCCTGTATTTGAACAAGAGGGGTATGAGGTTGAGCGTAATGCTCTTTATCTCAGATATCTGAAACTTCACCCTAATTATCTTCCGTTTCGCTTAAAATTATTGGCTGTGAATGAGTCTGCAGGTCAATATGAAGATGTGATGACGCATCTTGCTTATATAATTAAGTATTCAAATGATAAGGATGAATTTCTGTTAAAAGCCGCAGATGTTGCGCAAAATAAGTTAAATAGACAGGACAAGGCGTTAGATTTTCTCGAGCAGTATAGAGTACTTCACCCTGACGAAACTGAAGTAATTGCTTTAATCAACGAAATTCAGGAGGTTATGGCACAAGACCTCCTCTCTATTGTGCAAAACGGGGGGGCTGAGTTACTCTGGAATGATCTTGCCAGTATTGGACCAAACAGACAACTGATCTTTCAGCGTATGGCTGTTTTGCTTGAAAGTGAACAAAAAAAACAACCTCTGATCGATGTGCTTGAAATTCTGCATATCAATAATTTCAATAGTTCTGAAATTTCACTCCAACTTGCACTCCTGCTTCACGATCAAAAACAATATCAGAAAAGTCTTAAATATCTGGAAGTTATTGAACCGCAAGATCAGAATTATGAATATTTTCATCTGAGAGCTGATATTGAGCTCAAGCTTGGGATGGAGGCCGCTGCTCTTACGTCCTTCACACAGTGTCTGGCATTAGAGCCAGATAATTCTTCTATGAGGCTAATGGCAGTTGGACTTGCTGGCAGGCTTGGAAGGGTAGAGGATCAGCAACAGTTATTTGAAGAAGGAGCAGGGCAGGATTATTCGCAAATTCCTAAGAATTTGTTGAAAAAACATATTGAGATGTTGGCCCTGAACAAAATATATGGAAAGGCTTTAGATATTTGTGACCGGGCGATCGAAGCTCACTTGGGTCAGGTTGATAACGTAGACTTCTATTTACTTAAAACGTCAATATTGCGTAAGTCTGGCCGAAAACGTCATGCAGAACAAATATTGAGGGAGTTATTACAGCAAAATCGGTTTCAAGATAGTGTTATATTACAGCTTGTGTCCAATAGTCTTGATGACCAGAAAACTGAAATTGCCAGACAGTGGTTTGAACAGCTTGATAAGATAGACTTTAACGTTGGATCATCTAAAAAGGCCTTAGATTTTCAACGTGAAAAAATATTGACGGAAATTCGTTTATTGCGTCTGGAGGGTGTTGCGTCTGAAGCTTTTTTACTTGTGGATAATACAAATAATCTTCTTCGCAGCGGAGAGGGCGCTTCTAACGGGAACAAGTTTTACACAAGGCTTTTGAAAGAAAAATACCTGTTGTATCTCGCTGTAGGAAATGTTCAAGCGGCTGATACGTTATATGGTAATTCGGGTAGTGAATTTGGTTTCGATCCTGAACTCATAGCGATGAGGCAGAAGTACACATCTTCTAGAGGAGATAGTGGGGGAAGCAATAGTCTGGATTTGTATGTCGGTTCCGTTGATGGTAGTCGTTCAAATCTATTAGATCTCATAGATAAACAGATAGAATATCAGAATGTAGATTATGCCAAACGAACTTTAAAACAGATACAACAGATACATGATGATGTTACTGACTCTGTTCGTCTGAAGAATAACCAGGTAGCTCTTTGTATTGCTGACGGAAATTTTAAAAGAGCTGAGGTTGTAACAGAAGATCTTGAAAGGAGATTTCCAGGAGAAGATGGCTTTTGTCGGCAGAAAATTGATCTACGTTTAAAAGCTGGGCGCTATGCTGAGGCCTTGGATGATTTTGGAAGATGTTTTCCTGGAAGGGAGGCAACAGAAGGAGGACCATATGGCCGTAACCATCAGGATGTTGAGGTTGAGGTACTCTATGCCAGGCTGTTGTGGAATAATAAGAGATTTGAAGACGCTCTAGCGGTATATGCTCGACTTCTTGACCCTCCTGTTCATAAAAAGCTCATAGATGAGTTTCATGAGAAGAATATCGACTATCAATATCTTACCCGTCATCAAACATTCTGGAGTTCAATGATGTTGCTTTTGGAGTCCGATCCGGAGATCATCGCCGAGCTGATGGCTCCTGCTTTTCTGGTAGATAACCGGGGCAATGTCACAGGGGAAATAGTTGCATCCAATTATGAATTGTATAGTTGGCAGAGTCTCATTGAAGATGAGTTCCTCGCGCGAAAATCCATTTTTAATAAGAAATATCATTTTGCTGCAAAAAGTTATGAAAAACTTATAGAGCAGGAAGAAAGTACAGAAAACAAGGTAGATCTTGCTACAATCTATGGAAGGATTGGAGAGTTTAGAAAAGAGGCCCAGGTTTATGAAGAGCTGGCTAGTGAAGGAGAGGTGACACCAGAACTGCAAGAATCCATTAAGAGAAATATACTGCAAATACGTCCAACAAATACTATTGATGCAACTTTAGAGGAGAGGGATGGACGACAGGGCGTGGTAGATATTAGAAAATCATCCCTTGGAACTTCGTTCTGGTTTACTCCAGATCTTAATATGGATTTTTTGTTTAAGTATGCCCATAATACATATGAGTCCACCGATAGGAGACAAAAGACAGCGGCAAATATACTTCTTGGGGAAATGACTTATGAATTTGGCAGTGGCTATGAGCTGAGTGGATTACTGGGTGCTGAAAAGTTTAACGGCAGTAATGACGGCGAAACCCAATATAATGTTAAGTTTAATGGTCAACTTGATGATTATGTTTCTGGGTTTATACTCTTTGAAAAAGAGCCTGTTGACGATACTGTAGCTGTCCTTGAAGACAACCTCTACAGGCAGTTTATCCAAACTGGGATGAATATAGAGACTGAGCTTGGCGTGAGCTTTGGGGGAGACATACAGTATAGTATGTATAGTGATGACAACGAGAGGAATCGTTTTTATCTGTACTCCTCCTACTCAATCTTTGGGGATACTTTACAGTTTGACCTTCGTTATAGTTATCAATTTCTTGCAAGTAAGGACATCAACGGCCCTGATGGAATATCCAGTGAGAATATAAATGAAGATTTTGTGACAAGTTACTGGAGTCCAGAAACATACTCAGAACATCGCTTAGGATTTCAACTTAAAAAAGACTTTTTTGGCTATTTGACAGATCTTGAAAACAAAATGAGCTATTTTGTAATAGATACCGGATTAAGTCTAGAGGATGAAGAAACAGTAGCTTATTCTGCACGTTTTGATATTTTCCTTGAAATGAGCCCCCATTTGTTATTAAAAGGCAACGTTAGCTTGAGTTCAAGCGATGTCTACAAGGACAAAGTACTGTCGTTATCGTTGCATTATAGTTGGTAAGTCTGTGTTACTGTACTAACTCCGATGAGCGGGATATGTGCCTCGAAGGTCTCACTACGTACACTATCTGGTGGTAATACTAAACGTATAATTTAAAATTCAATTCCTGAGTTGCTCGGAGTCTGCGTTACCTGTTTTTTATAACAGGCTTTCAGGAGTGAGGCACTAACAAGTGCTTTTCGAGTTACATACAGTTTTTAACCTTCGTTGGAAGGTTGTAGCTAAAAAATAACGTAATATGTTTGTTACATTCCTGTTTTTAGGCAGAGAAATGCCTTACAGGATTTTTTTTATGGAGGAATAGATGGTTGATCGAATACCAATGTCAATTACAGGTAATAAGAAACTGCGCGATGAGTTGCAACATTTAGAGCGTGTTGAGCGTGGCGTAGTTGTTAAGGCCATAGAAGTTGCAAGGGAACATGGTGATCTTAAGGAAAACGCTGAGTACCATGCCGCTAAAGATAGACAGGGACATATTGAAGGGCGGATACTTGAACTTAAAGATAAATTATCGAGAGCTGAAGTTATAGATTGCTCAGAAGTGAGCACGAACAGAGTTGTATTTGGGACTGTGGTAGAACTTCTCGATCTTGATACTGAAGAAGAAGTTATTTATCAGCTTTTAGGTCCTGAGGAAGCCGATGTAAAAAATGGATCTATTTCTGTTTTGTCCCCTATCGGACGATCTATGCTTGCAAAAGAGGTCGGTGACGACGTAATGGTAGTGACACCTGGTGGCAAAAGAGAATTTGAAGTGGTCAAAATCACTGCAAGCACACAGCCATGATATAGCGTGGAGGTGACATCGGGGCTTACATCATACTTTGAGTTGTGATTCTGGATTTAAGACCCCGTTATGGACTAAGAGGACAACCTGTTCGGTAATTTCATCTACGGTATAGTGACTTTCAAGGGACGCATTCCAGACTCTACAGACCTCATCCAGTGCACCAAAAATTATTCTTTTGGCAATTTCGGGTTTTACTTCGGGGTTATATTTACCCGATTTTTGACCGAGCTGGATTATTTCTGCTACTATTGTCACATACTCACTAAACTTGTTATCTCGGTATGATTTAATAACTTTGTTGGTTTGACGCAGCTCGATCTGGATAACTTCTGCAAGGTATCGATTTTTTTTCATGGCCAGGATATGCTGGGTGATATAGACCTTGAGCATTTCCACAGGATCGTCCTGCTGGGCTATGAGTTTTTTGGTGTTGTCTACAATTTTACCAACTTCTTCTTCAAAAACAGATAACAGGATGTCATACTTATTGTTAAAATAAAGGTAAATAGTTCCATCAGCAACCTTGGCTTCTTTGGCAATATCGGATATTCTTGCAGTGAAAAATCCCTTTTTGGCAAAGACTTTGGTTGCAGCTGAGATTATTTTAGTATGTTTATTGTCTGCCTTCATTTTTAAATAGTGGGACTGTTAATGTCTCATAGAGTTTGGCGAAAAGTGAATGACTATTCATTCATGTAATAATTCAGACCAAATTTGTCAACGATCAATACATTTGTATGGGTGGTTCTACTGTACTCGCGGTGTATCTTTTACAGATTATTCATAATAATTAAATCACAAATATCTGGAGTAAACCATGAAAATTCTTGTTGTTGGTTCAGGCGGGCGAGAGCATGCACTGGTATGGAAAATTGGCCAAAGTCAAAAGGTCGAAAAAGTATATTGCGCACCCGGTAATGCGGGAATCAGTAAACTCGCAGAGTGTATCAATATTGAAGCCACAGACGTTAAAAAGCTTGTTGACTTTGCCATCGCTGAAGAAATTGATCTCACAGTAGTTGGTCCAGAATCTTCACTTGTTGAGGGTATTGTTGATGAGTTTGAAAAGAACAACCTTCGAATTTTTGGGCCCAATAAAAAAGCTGCAATTCTTGAAGGTTCTAAAGTGTTTACCAAGGAATTCCTTAAAAAATACAATATTCCTACGGCGCCATTTAAAGTTTTCAAGGAAAAGAAAAAAGCTAAAAAATATATTGAAAACTGTGGTGCTCCAATTGTAGTTAAAGCTGATGGTCTTGCCGCTGGAAAGGGTGTTTTTGTAGCTCAGACCGTCAAAGAGGCCAAAGAGGCAGTGGATACCATAATGGCTGATAAGGCCTTTGGAGCTGCTGGCAACAAGATTGTCGTCGAAAGCTGTTTAGCGGGTGAAGAGGCCTCTTTTATTGCTTTTACCGATGGTAAGACTGTGCTGCCGCTGCCTACTTCCCAGGATCATAAAGCTGCATTTGATAATGATGAAGGACCAAATACCGGTGGAATGGGGGCTTATTCGCCTGCACCAGTTGTAACAGATGCAATTGCAGACTTTGTCATGGAAAAGGTTATGACACCAACCATTGAGGGACTTGCTGCAGAAGGGCGGCCGTACAAAGGTATGCTCTATGCAGGTCTAATGATTGACGGAGATACGATTAATGTATTGGAATTCAATTGTAGATTTGGCGATCCTGAAGCCCAGCCTCTTCTTATGCGCCTTAAAAGCGATATCGTTGAGATCTTCGAAGCAGCAATTGATGGTAAATTAGACCGGATAGAGATGAAGATTGATCCTCGACCTACGGTTTGTGTTGTTATGGCATCAGGCGGGTATCCAGGTGCATATACCAATGGTAAAATCATCAATGGACTCACTAAGGCTGCAGCAGTAACAGGAGTAGAGGTGTTTCATGCAGGGACCTTGAGAAAGGGTGGTAGGATTGTTACAAATGGAGGTCGTGTCCTTGGTATAACGGCAGTTGGAACTACTCTTCAGGTTGCAAGGGATCGTGCCTATAAGGGTGTCGATGCAATTCAATGGACGGGTAGTTCTCACCGTACGGACATCGGAGCAAAGGCTTTAAATAGAAGTAGCGTTAAGACGGATAAGAAGGTTCCAGTGGTTGGAATTGTGATGGGGAGTGATTCTGATCTTCCTGTTATGAGGGCTGCTGCAGATTTTTTAACGTCTGTAGGCGTGCGTTGTGAAATGACGGTGGCTTCTGCCCATAGAACTCCTGAACGTGCAGCGGAATACGCGAAAACAGCTGCAGAAAGAGGGCTTAAAGTTGTAATTGCGGGTGCTGGTATGGCAGCTCATCTCGCTGGAGTACTCGCGGCTCATACTGATCTTCCTGTTATTGGCGTCCCCCTTGATGCATCACCTTTGGGTGGTATGGACTCACTGTTGTCAACAGTTCAGATGCCTCCTGGTATACCTGTTGCGACCATGGGGATTGGTAAGGCGGGCGCAAAAAACGCGGGTGTTTTTGCCCTTAAATTACTTGCCCTCTCAGATCAGGAACTTGCTAAAAAGGTTGTGAAATTTCGTCAGGATATGGTGCTAGAGGTTGAAGAAAAAGCCAAAAAAATCCAGATGTAACAATCTTGTAGAAAAGAGGATTGGCAGTTCTATCGACCTTGCTGTAAATTTTTTACAACAAGGTCGGATTGTTGCTTTTCCTACTGAGACCTATTATGGCCTGGCAGTTGATCCTGAGAACCCATTGGCTGTGGACAGGTTATATCAACTTAAGAAAAGGCCTGTTCATAAACCCCTGCTTCTTCTTGTAGACCATGTTAGTTGGCTTGGTAAACTAACAACAGGAATTCCAGATGAATTCATTCCACTCATGGGCAAGTATTGGCCGGGCCCCCTCACGCTTATATTCCCGGCTGCAGACACAGTTGACCCTAAAGTGAGTGCTGGAACGGGCACTGTTGGTATCCGCATTTCACCCAATCCAATTGCTTCTCAACTCGTTAAAAGATTTAACCGTGCCATTACAGCAACCAGTGCAAATACATCAGGAATGGACCCTGCCAAAAGTGCTAAGGATGTTTTGGATATTTTTGGTGACTCAGTGGATTATATCCTTGATGGAGGTTTTACCAACGCAGGATTGTGTTCAACTATAGTTGGAATTGAGAAGTCGACGCTTACGGTTATTCGTCAAGGGGCGATTAATATCAACTGTGCGTGAGATAAAATGATATCTCGTTGATCGGGGTTAGCAGCTGGTATTGGTTTTTTTATCGTTTCTGTTTCAAATAGTTCTAGATAAAGAAGAAACTTGTGTCATATAATTTATATGTAGATATTTTATTCTATAAAGATCTGAAGTGTAAACTAAAAAGGATTATTTATGACAGCACTGAATTGGGATAAAGAGTTTGCCCTGGAGCAAGCCGCAGATGATGCGGAATTACTTGGGGAGCTGCTTGAAATATTTAAAGATTCCCTGAAGTCTGATATTGGACGTATTGAAGATGGACTCTTAGAGAAAGATGCTCTCAAGATAAGTGGAGCCGCCCACTCTATCAAGGGTGCTGCGTCGAGTCTTGGCATTCAGGGAATTAACGATGTGGCATTTGTTATTGAGACCGATAGCAGGGAAGGGGGATTGGGGGTAGCAGAGGAAAAATTGGAGACCCTTAAAGAACTCATGGGTCAGTTGCTTGAATTGTAGGGCTGAACACCACCCCGCAAGGAGTGGTGTTGGCTTTCCGTTCTGAATTTAATCCCTTGTTAAATTCCTGTATTTAATTCTATGAGGCTGGTCCGCTGCACTACCGAGACGAGCCTTTCTGTCCTTATCGTAGTCGGAGTAATTTCCTTCATACCAAACAACCTGTGAGTCGCCCTCAAAGGCCAGAATGTGGGTTGCGATTCTATCCAAAAACCATCTATCATGGCTGATGACAACCGCGCATCCACCAAAATTTTCCAATGCTTCTTCAAGAGCTCTCAGTGTATTGACATCGAGATCATTAGTAGGCTCATCAAGTAGGAGTACATTACCCCCTTCTTTAAGAGTCCTTGCCAGGTGCACCCGGTTTCGTTGTCCTCCGGAGAGAAGACCAACCTTCTTTTGCTGATCTGAACCCGAAAAGTTAAATTTGCCAACATAGGCCCGGCTGTTAATCTCTTTGGTACCGAGCCAAACGGTATCTTGCCCATCAGAAATGGCTTCCCAGATGGTGTGGTCAGGATTGAGATTGTCTCTGCTTTGGTCCACATAGGCAAGCTTTACAGTTTCTCCAATCCTGATGGTTCCTTCGTTGGGTTCCTCAGCTTTGGTGATCATTTTAAAGAGAGTTGATTTACCAGCACCGTTTGGACCAATGATTCCCACAATTCCACCGGCTGGTAGACTAAAGGTCATATCTTCCACCAGAATGCGATCGCCAAAACTTTTTTTAACCTGTTCAGCTTCAATGACAAGTTTACCAAGACGCGGTCCAGGTGGAATAAAGATTTCAAGATCATTTGCAAGTTTCTCAGTATCTTTTTCCATTAGTTTTTCATAGGAACTAATACGGGCCTTAGATTTACTACGCTTCCCCTTTGGGCTCATCTTAATCCATTCAAGCTCCCGCTTAAGAGTACGCTGTCGGTCACTCTCTTTCTTTTCTTCCATGGCGAGACGCTTCTCTTTTTGATCAAGCCAGGATGAGTAATTACCCTTCCAGGGGATACCTACGCCACGGTCGAGTTCCAGGATCCAGCCGGCGACATTATCGAGAAAATACCTGTCATGGGTAACAGCAATGACTGTTCCAGAGTACTGCTGGAGGTGTTGCTCAAGCCAGCCGACAGATTCAGCATCCAGATGGTTTGTGGGCTCATCTAGCAGGAGGATGT
Organism: Desulforhopalus glucosivorans; assembly: GCF_054397165.1. Lineage (NCBI taxonomy): Bacteria > Pseudomonadati > Thermodesulfobacteriota > Desulfobulbia > Desulfobulbales > Desulfocapsaceae > Desulforhopalus > Desulforhopalus glucosivorans. Next base: position 1,897,956 of record NZ_AP044854.1, on the reverse strand, counting down.
CAGGTTGTTTTAGGAGAATACGACATAAGGCAACCCTTCTTTTTTCTCCGCCTGAGAGGACGTCACAGACAGTATCTGCAGGAGGACACCTGAGAGCGTCCATTGCAAGTTCAAGACGACTGTCAAGATCCCACGCGTTTAAGTCCTCAAGTTTATCAGAAACCTCGGCCTGCCGATCAATTAAGGCCTGCATTTCGTCATCATCCATGGGCTCAGCAAATTTATCGTTAATTTGATTAAATTCATTAAGCAGGTCAACGGTCTCCTGAACGCCTTCTTCTACTATCTCTTTAACGGTCTTGCCTTCCCCCAGTTCCGGTTCCTGGGGGAGATAGTCAACCGTAAGACCTGGAGAGATATTGGTTTCACCATTAAACTCGGTGTCGATTCCAGCAAGTATTCTGAGAAGCGTACTTTTACCTGAACCATTAAGTCCTAGGACCCCAATTTTGGCACCATAAAAATAGGAAAGTGAAATGTCTTTTAAGATAGGTTTTGTGTCATAAAACTTACTGACCTTATACATCGAGTAGATGATTTTTTTGTCGTCGGTACTCATAATTAATTCCTCAGTGGCTTACGTATATTTTCTATGGATAGCTGAATGAAAAACTACATTAAAACAGGACTATTGATTTTGCGAGGATAGTACAAAAAAATACGCGATAATCAAACAAATGATTATCGCGTATATAAGAAAAGAGGGCTGTACCCAGAAAGGGCTACTTAGCTTTGATCTTTATCTTCATTGAAACTTTTAACTGCAAGAGCACCTACAAGTCCAAGTAAACCGAGGCCTTTTGCCTTCTTCACGGCAGGTTTCACAAGTGAAGCGAGCATTGCGCGTCTGCGAACCTGTCCCATGTCGGCAAGTTCAGGAGTTTGGGTCGCCATAAGGAGATCCATATCCTTTTTCTTGCCATAGTATCTGGAATTAGGTCCAAGGCTTCCACCTTCGGCCTCAATTCCTACAGCGCCGTTTTTGACATATTTTGAGACCTCTGATTCAGGATCATCAAGGTCGCCAAAAATACGTGCACCCGTGATACAGGTCTGTACACAAGCAGGTTCTTCACCCGCTTCAACTCGAGGTTTACAGTAGGTACACTTATCAACCTTACCATCATCAGATACGTCGTCAGTCTGGTCAGGATTTACATAACGCGCGTTGTATGGACAGGCATCGGCGCATGCTCCGCAGCCGATACATCTACTTTTGTCAACTTGCACAGTGCCGTCAAAAGGATCTTTCCACGTTGCAGCAACTTCCAAGGTTGTGGTTTCACCTGTTTTGGCATTTTTAAAAGTCATTTCCATCGTATCAGCGGGGCATTCATCTACACATACCGGTTCCTGACAGTGATTACACAGGCCGGGATAGTATGTTGATGCCATCTCCTGGCCAACAAGACTGGGTCCCATACGATAGACCCAGTTACGATTGTATTCTACAGGGACCTCCCACTCTGCTTTGCAGGCGATGGTGCAGGCGTGACAGCCAACACATCGTTCAAGGTCGATAATCATTCCGTATTGCATTGTATCCTCCCTAAATTACCTTAAAGCTGAGTTAGACAGAGGCTGGAATTGCCAGAATCTTGTCATCTTTTATAAGTTGTATAAAGTTATTTCTCATGCCATGGGCTCCAGTCTCCGGATCAACTGTGATCTTGGTCATGAGGCTGGTATCATCAACACCAGCATCGACACCAACACTCATAAGCGGATTGGCAGAGCCATAGCCGTGTGCCATATAAACGGCATCCTTTCTGATGCCTGGCGTTGTTTTAACTGTGGTCTTGGTGCGAGACTTAAATCCAGCCTGATTGATAAAACCAACCGAATCGCCGTCTTGAAGACCGAGGCTTTTCGCAATCTCATCGTTAATCCAGACAGGATTTTCTGGCATAGATTTGTTGAGCCATGCGTTATTCTGGGTACGGTTAAAGGTGTGTACAGGAACACGACCATAGAGCAGACGTGCAAACCCTTTCGGTGGTTGTTCAACAGGCTCGTAGGCGGGAATTCCAGAGAAACCTGCGTCCTCAATGTCTTCGTTATAGAAAATAACTTCAAAATCCTCAGGCATGTTATAAGGATCTTTACCTTTTTGAACGTGAATTCCACCTTCTTTAACAACACCTTCAAGGGTAAGACCCGCAACAGCAAGATTTTTTTCAACCATCTCCTTAGTGGATTGAACAGGAATCTGGTCCTCGTAACCCATGCGTTTGGCAATCTCATTGGTGATGTACACCTGATCCTTGCGCTCAAACATTGGCTCTGAAAAAGGGATTCTTGGAGCTATAAACTGTTGTTGAGAATCTGCAAAATCCCATTGGGTTCCGGTTTTGATGAGGTCATATCTCTCAAGGTAACTGGATTCCGGGAGTAGAATATCAGCCCACATGGTTATATCTGTTGGCATTACATCAACACACATAACGAAATCCATCTGTCTGAGAACATCCTTCATCTTCTCCTGACCCGGGATGGTCTGGATCGGATTCTGTCCCCAGATAACACAACCTTTAATGGGATAAGGTTTGCCGCTAAGGGCAGTGTCACGGATAAGCTCGGTGGGTGTTCCCGGAGGCGAGAACGGATGAACATACTCTTCATCCTCATTCATGTTGAGATTGTGTTCGTCACCATGATCATGTTTGGCCCAACTCATCTTGCCAACTTTTGGGTTCTTTGCAGGTACCCAGCCACCTTTGACAAAAAATGCACCAAGAACACCTGTTAAACAGGCAAGAGCACGCTGGCGCTGGAAATCATTACCATACCAGGAAACGTGTCTTCCTGGGTGGATTGATACACCAGGAGCACTTGCAGCGAGCAGTTCAGCAACTTCCTTAATTTGCTCAGCAGGAATTTCACACTCTTTTGCTGCTTTTTCAAGAGTCCAGCCGGTAATACCGTTCTTGAATTCATCGAAACCATCACCATACTCATCAATGAAGTCTGCAGCATGTTTGTCGTTTTTGATCAGGTAGTTCATGATTGCAAGCAAAAATGCAGTATCGGTTCCAGGCTTGATTTGTACCCAAATATCCGATTTAGCAGCTGCTGCTGAATACCTTGGATCTACAACGATAAGTTTTGCACCATTCTGCAATCCTTTAATGTATCTCTTGATATGGCTTACATGGACATTTTCACCAAGATGACTACCCAGTAAAAAGATTGCCTTGGCGTTTGGCATATCAACAAATTCACCTGGAGGCATTCCAATGGTTGAAAGATACGCAGTGTCGCGTATACCTCTACACTGAAAGAAAGAAGCTTCACTCACATTGTGAGTTCCTACAGTTCTCTCAAAAAAATGCATGGGGTACTTTGCACTGGAACCGTGGGGAAAGACGGAAATACCATGGGGACCGTATTGATCCTGAATGCCTTTAAGCTTCGCGCCACATTCGTCTAAGGCTTCTTCCCAGCTGATTCTTTTCCACTTAGGATTGCCTCTTTCACCAACGTTTTTTAAAGGGTACTTTAAACGGTCCGGATCATAAAGAAGTTGAACCCCGGCATTACCCCTTGCACAAATGGAGCTTCCGTTATCTATAGATTTTGGATTACCTTCCAGTTTGACGAGTCTGTCACCACGCTTCTTACCTACAAGCTGACAGCGCCAGAAGCACATTTCACATACACCACCGACAATGGTTTCGTCTTTGACAGTTCCTTTTGGTTCAAAAGGTGATTGCTCAAGACCTGTTTCGGATGCAATAACATCGGATAACGGTAAAGCGACTGCTGCTAGTGAGGCTGATTGTAAAAATTTTCGCCTCGAAAGTTTAAACGCCATATTCCTCTTCCTCCTTTGTGAAAAAATCAATAAGGCTTATGATAATCTGGTAAAAAGGATGTGCTGCTTCCTCTTTTACTCTTGTTGCAAATGTTGGGAACCATGGGAGAAAATATTTGGAAAGAAATTCTTTCTCACCTGTATGGTTTTGGTCTTTCGCTAAATAAGATAGAAATTCAAGTTGGTGTACAATACTGTCTGGCAGGTCTGCCCCTGCCTTGAGTGTATAACCTGCTCTATTATAGTATTGCAGTATGTTGTCGGAGTACTTTCCTCTGAGGGTCTTATCAATATAGACAGAGCCGTAGGGAGGCGCTGCTACATGGGGGGCACCATTTATAAATAATCTGGTATGTTCTACCTGAAGATCCTCTAAAATATCAGTGCTTGATGCAAAAAATTCTGTCAGTTGTTTTCCCTGATTGTCGCCACCGAGTGTTTCTAAAAGGAGTTGAAGTTTTTCAACATACTGTTCGTTAAACCAATCATGTCCGGGGTACTGCATACTTTGAGCACAAAAGCGGTAAAGGGTTGCTATGTGTTCAGCAGAAGAGTTATTTTGCATAAAAAGATGTATGAAATTAATTACTCACAGAGGATAGCTGAAAATCTCTGAATAACAAAAATTGGATGGTGTAAAGCGGTTTATTTAAGCTCGTTGTGTAATAGTACTTTTCTAGGGCTTATTTGTAAATACCAAAATATGGTCCGGCTACTGATGTTCTGTTTATAAAGAGACCATAAATGTAGGAAAATGTCAAAAATATAAGGCGGATACCCAACACATCATACCATGAGGTCAAAGGTAATGTGCGCATACCATGCATCTGTTAAGTGCATATTTATATCCTGATGTTGTTATCGAAGTGGGAAAATACGATTTTTTAATAGATAGACGTAATAGGCGTTAACCTTACCTATGAGATCTTCAGTTTCCCTGTAGGGAGCATGTTTGCCGTTTTTTAAAGAGCTGGTATTCTCCCCAGCATTCCAGGCAGACACGACTAGATCGAGTTTGCCGTCAAATCTGTGATTATATTTTGCTATCAGATAGCAGGTGATAAGTATATTGACAGCAGGATCAAAAAGGTCAGCTCTCTTAAGATTTGCGAGGGTACTTTTATCGATGTAGCGAAACCTGGTTTTAGATTTAGCCAGCACCTGTGCAGCTTCTTGACCAGTTGTGACAAGTATCTGACCTAAGCCAAGTGCGTTTTTGTTGGAAACCGCCCGTGGATTGCCGCTGGATTCAGCGAGGATCAGCGCGCGAACAAAATCAGCACTTACCTTGTGGTTGGGTTTAAAATAGGAAAAATTGCTGAAGTATCGTATTAGGTGATCGTACTTTTTGAGGCGCTCAATACTAATTTCGTTGACTTCACTGTTTTTATATTTGGTGACTGAGCTGTGCAGGCCAGCTTCCGCTAATTTGGGGCAAATGACACAACAGCTGATGCAAAGGTAAAAAACGAAGTGATTAAAATATATCATATATTGAGGAGCTGTTTGTGAACATCACTGGATAAAAACTGTTTAAGACTCTTGTAGAGTATTTCAGGGTCTTCACTGCCGGTAAGTTCACGTATCGAGTGCATTCCAAGTGTTGGGGCTCCTATGTCAATAGCCTGTACTCCAAGTCTTGCTGCTGCAAGGGGACCTATGGTCGATCCGCAGGGCATATCACTTTTCATGACAAATTCCTGGGATTCAATCCCCACCTCGTTACATAATTTTTTATAAATGGCATTGCTTATGCTGTTAGTCGTATAACGTTGATTGGCATTCACCTTTATCACGACACCCTTGTTGAGTTTTATGTCATGGGCAGGGTCCATTGTGTCGGTTGCATTGGGGTGAGTTGCATGGGCATTATCAACTGAAACAAGAAAGGTGTTGCTTAGGGCGCGACCTCGATCTTCGGGGTCAGGTAATATTCTTTCAATAATAGAATTGATGAAGTTACCTTGGGCACCGGTAGCTGACATGGAACCATTTTCTTCATGATTGGCTATATAGAACATGGTATTTTTAGAATTTCCAGCATCAACCATAGCCTGGCTGCAACTATAAGCGCTAAGCAGGTTATCAAGTCTTGCAGCCGTAATTATTTCATTTTTGCATCCAAGCAGTGTAGGGCCCTGGGTATCCACACAAAAAAGATCAAAACCTAATATACAATCAATCTCATATGACGAGTAATTGACGCCAATATAGTTGAGAATGAGTTCTTCTATGGACCCGGTTTCATCTTCATGCAGTAAGCCGGTAACAGGGGGTAAGTCTTTTTGTTTATTTACTGAACTCGCATTATTAGCTTCGCGATTAAGATGTATAGCAATTGAGGGGATGGTGAGCAGGGGGCGTTTGAAATTAACTAAGAAGACTTGGAGAGACCCATTATCAAGACTACAGGTAACGCGTCCTGCAAGGGTAAGATTCCTGTCAAACCACGGAGCAAGCAGTGCACCTCCATAAACCTCTACACCAAGTTGTTTGTAGCCCTTTGTGTTGATATCAGGCTGAGGTTTAAGTTGTAGACAGGGGCTGTCACTATGGGCAGTAATGATTCGAAAGCCGTCAGTCTCTTCTTCATTGCAACCGAGGGTAAATGCGATTAAGGCACCTTGTTGTCTTGATAAAAAATATGATTGACCTTTCTTGAGATTCCACGATTCATCTTCTTTTAACTCAATATAGTTATTGTTCAGAAAATATTGTTCTAATTGGTGTACAGCATGAAATGGGGTGGGGGAAGACTCCAGGTACTGAAATAATCCCTCATTAAATGGTGATATTTTCATATTTTACTGTAACCTTTCAAAAGTATGGAATAAATGAGTTTGCGCACTGGATGTCGGGTAATATTACATAGCTGACATTTGCTCATAAGCGGCAAGGGATGCCTTGAGTGAACTGACTGAAGGAGCTGAAGAGTTGTTTTGAGAACTTGAAACAGCCTCTACCTTAGGCGTCTCTTCTTCAGAGCTCAGAAGGATTTCTTGTTGTTCCTGAAGTAATTCCTGACGAGCTTGAGCTTCTTTTACAGAGGCTTGGGCAGCAACCTGGCGATCTGTAGAGGATGGGCTTGCAGGAGCCATCGCGGCCCGCTGTATGGTTTGCATTTTCTGGATGGTGGCATTTGGATCGTTTTCTGTAGATAGATCAATTCCGACCTCTCCACCAACTGCATATGCCTGGCCGTCTGGACCTTTTTGAAAGGTAAAGGAGGCTCCACCTCTAGCATATGCCCCGGCTGCGGCTAAATGAGCCTGTTCATGGGCTCTTACTTCGGTGTCGCGGGATTTAAGCTCAGTGAGTTGAGCGCGTTCTTCCTGGGTGAATTCCTGTTCGAATTCTTTTTGTACTTCATCTCTACTGTCTATTTCACCAGTGGCCGATGCATTTTTCTCTCTTGCCCGCTGGGAAATTGAGACAATATCAGAATTAGTATTGGCAGACGTATCTCTTCCGTTAGCCTTGTTTTGAGACTCGTTTTTGGTGTAGGCCTCAGAAAAGATTGTGCTTTGAACTGATAGTGGGTTTGATGTGCTTTGTAATTCCATATTGTTGCTCAAGTTAAGTGTACCTTTTAATAATATCTATTTTTGAGCAACATAGCAACTTTTGGTGCATTTTTTATTGTGAATTGCAAAATGATGGGTGGAGACAATTTTTGTCACATAGTGAAATAAAAAATGTATCTCTGTAAGTCGTTAATTTTGTATTCTAACCCCGATTCACGGGATAAGTGCCTCGAAGGTCTCACAGCGTTCACTATCTTGTGGTAAGACTAAACGTACGATTTTAAATTCAATTCCTGAGTTTCTCAGAGTCTGCACGACCTGTTATTTATGGCAGGCGTTCAGGAGTAAGGCACTAATTGTATTTCACCTTAAGGTCATACAGTGTGTCAAGATAAAATTCTCTCATCTTTAGATTTTTACCACCATTTTCAATTTCCTCGATAAGTGAGTCAATTCCGGGACGGATGTCAATTCCATGACGACTGTTTCCTGCATCATTTGCCCGATCGATTATAGAAATAGCGTAAAAGCTCACCACCATACGTGAATTTGAGTCCCGTCTAAACAGGTACAGTCTTCCGCCCATGGTGTTGATGAAAAAACATGCATAGTCGTATAAGGAGTCCTGGGCGAGGACGATTGAATATTGCTCTGTAAGTAATTCCGGTTTATTGGTGAGAGTATAGAACGATTTAAGAATTGATTCAAACGAGTCCTTCTCCCGATCAAGAATGCCTTTAAGTACAAGAATATTATCTTTGCCAATTATCCTGAAAAAGTGAGCTGTGTTTTTAAGTAAGGTAAATAAATCATCTGTTTCTCTCGTTACAGTGGGAGGATTATCGATCAGCTTCTGAATGAGTTTTGAAAAATGAGCCTTACTTGGCTGGGGAAGATTGAAGTCCTGCATATACTGCTGGGAGTCAAGATGCTCATAAAAACCATTCAATTTTTCAATTTGTTCAGCATAAATGGCTGAGATGTACGTTTCGTCAGTGGAGGAATCCTCTTCACTATTGGTCGCATTATCTTGAGATAATGAAACATTTTGGGAGTCCTCGTTAGTTACTGGGGGGATAGCAAGGTTTGTAGTAGTTGTGGATGAGCTTGTACCTGATACACCATTCAGGATGACCTGTTCTCCGCCATGGCGTATAGCTCGGGAATTATCTGTCTGGGATGACCTGTTATCAGCTGGGCTGGATGTGTTATCGCTATTTGTAGTTTCATTTAAGTCTTTATTGTTGACGACAATATCATTTCCAGCGACCGAACCTTCTTGAATGGATTGTAAGTTTTTTTGATAGAAGTAAAAACCGCCGGTGAGGAAGGCGATTGTAATAATAAACAGGTAGAGTACACGGTTTGATTGTTTTTTTACCCGGGAACGAGGAAAGCTTGGATCAGTATTGTCGTTGGTTTCGGTCATGGTAGGCAGTGGGCTTAAAGTAGTAATAACAACAATTGATGGTGAACCAAAACACGATAAACGTTTTTTCTATTAAAGTCACGGCAGAATAGATGATAATCCTGGATTTTGTTTGGTTAAGTAAACGGAAAAACGAATGTTTTTGGAGCTAATTACGTTACGATAAAGGGGAAAAAACATTAAAGCTTGACTGACGTACTTGAACACACTATTTTGATGTGGCGAATTTATATACATTAACAGTTAATACTGATAATATAGTAGTTTTTGGTTTTTAAACATTAATAATTCCATTGGAGGAACACACATGGCTATTCACGTAGTTGGACACGCAAACCCTGATACTGATTCCGTAACTTCTGCCATCGCACTTGCAGCATACTGTAATGCTAAAGGACAGGAAGCAAAAGCTTGTATGCAGATTGCGGCAGCTGATCTTAACCCTGAGTCTACAACTGTTCTCAAGCGTTTTGGACTTGAAGCTCCTGAGTTCCTTGATAGTGCTGCAGATAAAACTATCGCATTGGTAGATTTCAGTGATATCGCTCAAGGCCCAGCTGGTCTTGATTCTGCAGAGGTTGTTGCCGTTGTTGATCACCACAAAATTGGTGATGTTACCACTAATAACCCAATTCTTTTCAGAGCAGAGCCTGTTGGTTGTACCGGTACCGTTTTGAACAAGATGTTCAAAGAAGCTGGCATCGCAATTCCAAAAGATGTTGCTGGTGGAATGTTAGCTGCAATCTTAAGCGATACTGTTAACTTTAAATCTCCTACCTGTACAGAAGATGATAAAGTTGCCGTTGCAGATCTTAAAGCAATTGCAGGTGTTGATGACACTGAAGAATTGTTCATGGAAATGCTCAAAGCTAAGTCTGCTGTTGATGGTGTTCCTGCAAAAGATCTTCTCTTCCGCGACTACAAAGATTTCGACATGAACGGTAAAAAAGTTGGTGTTGGACAACTTGAGCTTGCTACCTTAGACCAGGTTGCTTCTGTTCGTGAAGCACTTGTTGATGCAATGAAAGAAGTTAAAGCTGATGGCCGACACACTGTACTGCTCATGCTGACTGACGTTGTAAAAGAAGGTACTGACCTCGTTGTACTTTCTGATGACGAAGCACTTATTGAAAAAGCCTTCGATAAGAAGCTTGACGGTGGTTCCATGTGGATTGATGGAATGATGAGCCGTAAGAAGCAAACTGTACCTAATCTGCAAACCGCTTTTGGATGTTAATATCCCAGGTAGCAGAAAGTTACAGTAGTTGAAGTAAAAAGAGGCTGGTTACATATGTAATCAGCCTCTTTTTTGTTTTTGATACTGAGGCGTAGAAAAAGTCTCCTACTTATTTCGACTGCGCTTGTCAATGGTTTGGACGATTGCCTCGATATCTTCAGGGGATGTTGAAGGTCGTACTGGAAAGAAACTGAGTGCATGAGTGTTGTAGGCAAGACCAGCTTTTTGTTCGTCAAGCAGTTTTTCTATATCCATAGCGAGTCTTTTTTCCTGCAACTCTAGCCGAGTCAGACGTTTACCTGCATTTTCATCATTTTTAAGCTGCTCAATTGCCTGTAAAAGTCTGGTCTGTCGAGATTTTAAGTCAGAAATTGACGGTAACTTGCCATTGTTCCACTGCTCACCATCGTTCCATTCAATATTGAGAAGCCCAATATATTTCCCGCGACTCGATGTTTGGGTTATTAGAGTTTTGCCGATAACCACCGGTGACATTTTACCAAGGGAACTATCTGAGCTTAGAAGGACGTCTATTTCGGGAAAGAGGGAGGCGAGCCTGTTATTTTCTTTTGCACGTAGGTTAGAAAGAACTATGAATATATCATATTTTCCGGAAAGTTCCTCGATGACAGTAGTGAGCGCAGTCCTGTAAGGGGTAACACTGTATACCTTGTCATTGATGGGGATATCAGTAATGCCAGTGATTGCAATTGTAAGAGAACCGCGTTGTATAAGACGATATGTAGGTACGTTTATTGTTTTTTTGGGAGATATCAGGTTTGCTGAGACCCAGGGCATACCCATTTCTAAACTGTCCTGAATAAATTGGCCTCCATCACCCACGTCGGATCCCGAAACAGCGACACCATCGTAACCCATTTTAATGTAGGCTTGGGCAATTTGGCTCGCCTTAAAGAGCGTGAAGTCGTCTCTTACACTGTGCCCATTTTTTATAAGGGATTTGCCGGCATCTAGTACCAGTAAAGATGAATTTTCTTGATTTACGTGAGACTCAATAAATGTTGCTTTACCGGACAGACCGCCCAGTTTGCTGGATTTTCAGCCTCCGCATGGTTTATGCTCGGCATCCATATTATTACTGAAAATAAGTTGTAAGGTATTGGGTTTACTAGTCTTACTTAGTGCATTAGATGGGGCTGCACAAAAGAATAAGAGGCAGGCCGTTATAAGGCAACCAGTGGCAGTCTGTGAACGTAGACGATAAAAAAACATAAATACCTCCTGAAGTATGATACCGGAAAGGGAAGGGGATGTTGCTGGTTATTTTGAAGTGATATGTATGAGAAATTCAGTGTTTCCCTTCGGACCGAGGATAGGGGAAGTCATTACTTGATCAGCGATTAAGCCAAAAGATTGAGAAAAATCTTTGACCTTATCAATAGCTTTTTGGTGAAGTACAGGGTCGGTCACTATTCCACCGGGACCAATATCACTTTTAGGTAATTCAAATTGAGGCTTAACAAGGGCGATAATTGCCACTCGACCTGTAAATAGTTCAAATAAAACGGGTAGGATTTTTGTCAGTGAGATAAATGAGACATCCATTACAGCAAGACCTACGTCGGCATGATTAATATCTTCTGGCGTTAATTTTCTCGCATTAAATCGTTCGAGGACTTCAACCCTGTTATCCTGGCGGATTTTCCAGGCCAATTGCCCGTATGCAACATCAATAGAGTAAACCTGCTTTGCACCGTTTTGAAGCAGGCAGTCAGTAAATCCTCCTGAAGACGCTCCTATATCCAAACATATAAGTCCTTCAACCGGTTGGTTGAAAGTAGCGAGGGCCCCCTGTAGTTTGAACCCTCCTCTTGAGACAAATGGACATTTCTCTTTTAGACGAATATGGACAGATGGTTTCAGGAGCAGACCCGGCTTATCAGAAACAGTATCGTTGACGTACACTTCACCTGCTCCAATAAGAGCTCTTGCACTTTCAACGTTTGCTGCTAATTGTCTATCAACGATGAGTTGATCAAGTCGAGTCTTCAACTGAGTAGCCGCTGCCTAAAGGTTATCAAGACGTTTTTGCGCGGTTTGTGCCTCACTACTGCTACCATGTTTTTTCAGTACTTTTTTATAAATAACCTTGGCTGTGTCTTTGTCAGCAAGTTTCTCAAAGGCCATTGCCTGCTTAAGCATTGCAGCTGGAGCTTTATTTGAACTTGAATGCTGGGCGATTATTTTCTGGTACTGCATAATGGCCTTATCATATTCCTTCTGCGCAAAGAGACACTCACCCATCATATAGCGCGCATCAACTTTTTGAGATGAACTGGAGGTAGATGCAATTTGTTCAAAGACAGTAAGTGCCTGGCTATATTTTTCACGGTCGTATAGCTTTTGGCCTTCAGAAAATTGATTCCCGGATGGAGCTGCCTGAGTCATGGTTTTCGTTGGCTTTGCAGCTGCAGGTGCTGGTGTAGATTGTGCAACAGTTGTTTCTGGGGTGCTCGCTTGCTGTGAAGAAGAGCTGGGTGTAATTGGAGGTGCAACGACACTGTGCTTCTTCTTTTTCTTTGTTAGTCGTATATGCTTAACGCTCCCGCTTGTTGGAACGGTTTGAATGACCGACTTAGACCGGCTCTTAGCAAGTTCTGCTGCAATGGATGCTTCCTTTGCCCTGCGTTCAGCTTCCTTTATACGTGCCTGCTGGATTGCCTTTACATTAGCTTCCTGTTCTTTAATCTTTTGATTCAGGAGTAAGGTAAGTTTTTCTTCCTTTTCTCGTTGTTGTTCCTGCATTTTACGAACAGCTTCTTCACGCTGGGCAGCTTCGTTTTCAGCAATGCTGGAAATAGACTCTCCGAGTTCTTTATTTTGCTCCCTCAGGCGTTGGTTTAAGTAATAGGACTCTTCCAATTGGCTTTTGAGCTGCATCATGTCCTGTTCCAGAACATCCATTTGTCCTGAGGCAGCTGCCTGCCGCTTCTGAAGACGATCAACGGTATCTGACTTCATATCCTCGATCTTCTTGTTCACAATTCGAAGCTGGTAGCGCAAGTCTTCTACGTCTGTTTGCGAAGCGCAACTGGCCAGAAAAGGGACCGTTGAAAGCAGCAGGGCAAGTTTTAAGAATGACTTTTTCATAATATTATTTATATAAAATTAAGCTTAATGTTATCTGGACCATTGCGGATAGGTTTGGGATCCAGAAAGGGTAAAGATCCTACGTTGATAGGAACCATTTTTCATTATACAGTATATCTGGTTTCTTTTGCCATCACGTTTTGCAAAGATAATTTGTTGACCATCAGGTGACCATGAAGGTGATTCGTGATGGCTGAGGTCTTCTGTAACCTGTTGAGGGCTGCTTTTCTGTAATGGATCCATAGTGAAAAGCTGATATACCCCGTCTCTAAGACTAGAGTAGACAATGAGATTTTCAGTTGGAGACCAGGACGCTTCAGCATTTTCCGAACCCTCATAGGTTAAACGGCTAACTTTCCGAGTTCGGTAGTCCATAATATACAGTTGTGGTTTTCCACTACGATCAGAGGTAAATACAATGTGGTTGCCATCAGGTGACCAGGTCGGAGATACATTGATTCCCGCACGACTGGTCAGTTGATCGATTATTTTTCCCTTGTTATCAGTCAGGTATAAGTCAGGGGTACCATTCTTAGACAGGGTAAGTACCATGAATCTGCCATCAGGTGACCAGGCGGGAGCCAAATTCAAGCCCTTTCTTCTACTGAGTGCTCGTGTTGTTTTGCTCTGACTTAGGTCAGTAATGTATAAGTTCTGATTACCGGTATGGTAGGAAGAGTACGTTAAAGCGTTGCTTTTTGGCACAAATCGAGGGGAAACAGTTAAGTGTTTATGGCGTGTGACCTGCCTGACCTGTCTACCAAGAATATCAGTGAGGTATACTTCCTTAACATTGTTGACCCGATTTACAAAGGCGATGCGGGTCGCTGCAATACCGGGCATTCCGGTGAGGGATTCGATAACGCTGTCACAGAATTTAAATAGAATTTTATCCTTTTGCTGTAAAGACCCGGAAAAAGTTTTTCCCATAATGACTTCTTTTCCAGCCACATCGTAGAGTCGCATTTCAAATTTGATTGCGCTTGCAGTAGGGGAGTAGTTACCAAGTATTGCATAGTCAGCCCCAAGGCTTGCCCAGTTCGCATCCTGAGTACCACCATAATTGGAGGTGGGTATAATGGAAATGATACCATGAAACTTTAGAGCTTTAGCCAGGGTGTCAGCGACATCGCGTCCAAGTTTCTGCTTTTGCTTGGGCATATTTGTGTTTTGAAACCATGGAACGGCAATTTTAATTTTCCTTGTCTCAGTAGTAGAAATATCTAAATAAACGCGTTCTGCCCCACTTACCGGGAGGGCAACAAAGAAATACAAAAGACTGAGAAGAACAACGAGAAAGGTTTTATTCATGGGTAGTTTAGGCATATCTGAAGTTAATGTATTATTGAATTCCACCAGGTTTGAAATTCAAACCGATTTCTACTCTCTGTTTTTTCATTGCGGCAGGAATGGCAGGCATGGGGTTAGCCGCTCTAATTGTCTGGGTAACAAATTGATCAAAAACCCTATCTCCTGAACGTTGTTCGAAAAAGATATCTGCAATTTGGCCATTTTTATTAATAGTAATTACCGCAGTAGACAATAGGTTTGATTGCTTTTGCATGGACTCGGGTAGAGCCCAATATTGTAATAGCTTGTTTGTAATGGCAGCATAATACATACGAGATATTTTACTAGAGCTTGAACTACTTACCTTTGCACTGCCTTGACTCCCTTTTGTCGAACTACTAGTAGTAGGAATTGCAGGAGACGGTCTGCTTGTCTGCAGCAACTGTTTTTCCATTTCAACAGCTTCACTTGCAAGACGTGCACGTTCGGCGAGTAACTCTTCTTCGCGAATAGCATCAGCGAGTTCCTGTCGTCTTTTTTTCGCAAGATCATTTTGCTGAGGCGTTGGTCTTTTTGGTGTATCAATAACCTTCTTTTTAACCACCTTTTTTTTCAAAGGTTTTAAGGAAACTTTTTTTACAGGTGCACTGGCTGCAGTGGGGTCAGGCTCGGCTATTGGGGCGACTTTTTTGGCCTTTACAGGGGGCGCAATTCTTTTAACCTCAGGTTTTGCTGGAGCAACCTTGGGCGTTGGTGGCGCAGGTGCTGCAGCTACTTGCGGCTCAGCAACATTAATAATACTTACAGTGTAAATGTCTGCAAACTTAGGTTTAGCTTTAAAAAAGCCTGGTAAGTATATACTGCTTAGCAGTACAAGGACATGAAATCCAACAGCCAAATTGAGTGGTAGCTTCCAGTCAGTAGGGCCCATATGATTTACTCGATAATCTGGATTCACAATCTAATTTTGTTCCGGTGGTTTTGTAATCATACCGATTTTATCAAAACCAACAGTTTTGATATCAGACATTACAGTGACAACATGACCATATGGTACATTTTTGTCAGCTCGTAAAAAAATAGGCTGACTTTTATTAGCCAAATATTTTTTTTCTAGCTCTTGAATCATAAGCTCACGTGCAAGTGGAATGCTATTAATACTGATTGCACCTTCTTTGTCCACTGTTACGACTATTGGCTTCTCTTCTTGCCTAAGAGATTTTGAAGTTGTCTCTGGTAGATCAACATTCAATCCCTGGGTCATCATAGGAGCTGTAACCATAAATATGATAAGCAGTACGAGCATAACGTCGACTAGAGGTGTGACGTTAATGTCTGAGACAAGGCGCTTCCTGCCGTTTCCTCGCATGGGTCCCATTGTTTTATACCCGGCTTATGAGATCTCTTTCAACGAGATTTAAAAAATCTGTTGAAAAATTTGAAATTTCACCGTCAATATCGTCAATCTTATTGGCAAAATAATTGTAGAAGATTACAGCAGGAATAGCTACTGCAAGACCAGCTGCAGTTGCAATGAGTGCCTCAGATATACCTGGTGCAACAACGGCGAGAGACGCAGAACCCCTTTGACCGATATCATGAAAAGAGGCCATAATGCCCCACACTGTACCAAACAGTCCAATAAATGGTGTGGCGCTACCGGTGGTGGCAAGAAAAGGAAGGCTGCTGCCAAGGTGACTTAGTTCCTGGGATTCAGCTTTTCGAACCGCTCTTTTCAGGTTGTCCATGGTGGCTAACTGCATGTCGAGGGTTTCTGGTTGTAGTTCAGTATCTTTTCTTGATCTGATTTTATTGATTTTCTGCAGCTCGGTAAAGCCTGCGATAAAGACAGATGCTTGAGGGGAGTACTCAAATTCTTCAGCAGCAGTATGAGCTTCATTGAGGTTTGCAGAATGCCAGAACGTTTCAAGAAAATCTTCAGAGTCAAGGCGTACTTTTTTGAGCAGTCGGGACTTCATTATGACAATAGCCCATGAAACAACGGAGAAAATCAGTAGTGTAAGCATTACAAGCTGACCTACCGGGCCTGCGTTCAAAACCATATCAGTGATTGTTAACTGCACGTATATTTACCTGTTAGTTATGCTTTATAAACTCTAAAAGCAATTTGAATATATTAACTATTAATTTTCCAGATCGGATATGAAATTTCCAGGCTGTAGTAAATTGTCAGCTGAAAAATGCTCATTAAAAACGAATAGTTTCAGATTACTCAGTGATATCTGCTGCAATAAGAATGGTCGGAAAAGCTAATCCGAAAACATTATCTGCGAAGATATCTTACCTATTTTTCCTAAAAATTCAACAGGTCAATTGGTAGTGGAAAATAATGTTGACTGTCCGGTGATAAAGTGCAAAATTTGCACGGTTAAGAGCTATTTAATCGTTGAGTAAAGCCTAATGTTAGTCATCATTAATCGTAGGCTAAGAAGAAAACGTTGACTCTAAAATATGGTGATTTTGAGGTTATAAATAACTCAGGAGTGAGTGGCTGGAGCCATAGCACAGGCAAATTCTACCTGAACGGCACTCTTACCGTTAACCTTAAGGTTACCTTTTAAAATGCTGACATTTGAGATAACCTCTTTGATTGTAACTGATATAGAGGCAGTGTCACCAGGGAGCACACTGCGCTTAAATTTGGCATTATGTATACGGGTTAAAACCGGGACCAGATCTGAGGATTTTTCAGAGCCATTTTGAGCCATGAGTAGAGCTCCACTTTGAAATATGGCCTCGCAAAGGAGAACCCCTGGTGTAATTGGGTTACCTGGATAGTGTCCGGTAAATACCTCATGGTCCGCTGGGAAATGTTTTTCGGTGGTAATGGTAGACGAATCAGATGAAATGATTTTGTCGACCCAGAGAAAGGGTGGTCTGTGAGGGATGAGGCGGGTTATGTCATTTATCTCAGTCATCCTCTATAATCCTCCTGCAATTTCCAGGGTAGTTCCGGTAATGTAACTCGAAGATTTTCCGGCAAGAAACATAACACCATTGGCGACATCATCTACCGTCCCGAATTTACGAACTGGTACCAACTTTTTGTATTCTGCCAATTGTTCTTTTGGCAGGTCTTCTATGAAGTCAGTTGCTATAAAACCAGGGGAGACACAGTTTACAGTTATTTTTTTTCTGGCGACTTCTTTTGCGAGTGTTTTGGTCATGGCAATTTGCCCTGCTTTAGAAGCGGCATAGTTAGCCTGGCCGGCAAAGCCCAACCTTGCGACAGGAGAAGTGATGTTAATAATCCTTCCGTATTTATTTTGCATCATAAGTAAAACGGCTTGCTTGGACATGAAAAAAGTACCAGTCAAATTGACATCAATGACCTGCTGCCATTTTTTTGAATCCATTAATGCAAGGACTGCGTCCTGGCGAATACCTGCATTATTAATAAGAACGTCGAGGCGAGCATAATCATTTTCAATCTTGGAAAATAGCTCGCTTACATCCGATTCGTTAGAAATATCACATTTAAGCAGGGTGAGTCTTGAAGAATATTGCGCATTTTCAGTGGCAAAGGTGTCGGCTGCTTGATTATTGCCTGCATAAATTCCTATGACAGTACCTCCAGCCTTTAGAAAACACTGAGTGATGCCTTTTCCGATACCCCTGGTTGCTCCGGTTACAAGTATTACTTGATCTGTAAAGTCTTCCACAGTGTACTCCTTTAAGACCTGATGTAGCTGTCGACATCATTTGAAACAATGACACCATAGTTAATTGCGCCAAGCCAACCTGACATAATGATGCCAACCGAACCGACATGAAAAAGTCCGCCCACTTCTTTGTGGATGGTTCTTGAGATATCAAGACCTTCAAACTTAGTACCAAATGATGTGCCCTGGGTGTGGAGAGTGTAAGTATTAAATGTCTTGGGTGTGGCGGCTTCTGACCAATCGATTTTTTCTGTTACACCTGGAAGATATCGTTCGAGGTCTTGTATTGATCGATCTATAAGATTAAGTTTTTCCTGTTTGTATTCTTCGGGACTCAATTTTTCCCAGTCACTATACCGGCTGTTCATTGAAGCGACTATGGTGTAACGGTCAAGGCCCGGTCTTGTTTTAGGATAATATATTGAAAATGTTTTTGACTGGGTATGGAAGTCTAGAAGCTCATCAGAGTCAAATTTTTCAGCAGTTGAGGTAAACAGAAGATCTCCAACATCTTCAATGGTTTCACCTTTTTTAATCCCCAGGTAAACCTGGCAGCTTGAGTTATTAACTCTGACACTCTTTGCCCGTTCAAGATAAGAGTCACTATAGTGGTTTTTATCCGTAAGATTAAAAATAGTATTTGTAATACCACTGTTGGAGACAACGGCTTTAGAAAGGATTGTTTTATTGCCAACCTTTACACCGCAAACCTTGCCGTCTTCAATAATGATCTTGTCGACCTTTGCCTTTGTGCAGATAGTAACGCCGTTTTTTTCAAGCTCTGTCTCCATCATACCGATGAGCTTATCAGTACCACCTGAGAAGGTGTACACGCCCTTACTCATAAAATTAGAAAACACAATCCCATAGGTAATTGCAGGGTCGTCCATGGTAGAACCATTGGCGTAGGTGATCGGTTCCATGAGCAGACGATGGACATCACTTCGTCCTGGGAAAAACTGCTCAAAGAGTTCTCTTGTGGTCATTGATTGGTCATCATAGAAATTCATTGAGCCAACAGTCTCAAAAAACTTGTTGATGGTTTCAAGCTCAACACCGAATTCTGTATTTAGAAGTTTCGTGAAGTCTTGTTTGTTGAAGGTGGTCTTAAGAGAGAATTGCGGGTTATTAAAAACGATATTGGGAAGTTGGACAATGGACTGCATTATCTCTTTATTCCAATATTTTTTACAGGTTTTAACCATGCCGTACGGGAAACCGTGTAAAGAAATATCAAAGATATGGCCTCGCCGTTTAAACCAGGTTGCAAGGCCCCCGAGTCTATGGTGGTGTTCAAGCAAGAGAACGGAATGTCCACAGTAGGCCAGACGGTTTGCTGTGGTAAGGCCACCTAGCCCTGAACCAATAATAATAACATCGTACGAGTCGCTTATTTCGTTGAGTGATACAGGCATAAATAAATATCGAAATCAGAAGTTAACATGTTATCTATCACTCGTATCAGATGAACATTGTGATAGTATCTTTTTGTAATTAATGCCGAAGTGGAAAGCTCAGCATATTTGTAATCATTAATTATAATTTGGGAAGTATGTGCTGATTGGCAATTGAAACTCCACTGAGCATGGAGCCTACAATGCCAAGAAATCCCTGGTCAGTCCCTGCGAGAAATAAATTTTGATACCCAATATTGCCATCCTTTACCTTAACAGGGTTGCCGTATATCGCACCCAGACGTTTAGAGGTATACCGTTCAATGGTAACAGGAGTGAATGTGTCTTCCAAAATAATATCCTGACTGAAGGAACCAAAGATGGATTCGAAATAGTCCTTTGATATCGTAGCAGAAGATCGTTTTTGTGCAAGGTAACTTTCTCTGTCTCCAGAAAGCTCTTTCCAGAGACCATAGTTTGCTAGATGGGTAAAACGAACTTCTCTGTTTTCTTTAGCACGAATACCTGAGAAGTTAGCTGGAAAGCAGATGACGCCGCTTGAATGATCTACATAGGAAGAGGGCGAAGCGTAATTAAAACTATTGCCCTTGTTGTAAAACATAATGGTTGTGTCTTGCGGTAGATTAGCTGTGCTGGATTTATCTACTTCGTAAATAGTTTCAATAAATCCAAGTCTTGTGGGACCAGAGCTGTCTGGAAAATTTCCCTCTTCTAAGAGAGCCATAGTCTCATCATGGCCAATAGTTGAGAGAAGATGGTCGCATTCTATATGTTCTCCAGATTCAAGCTCGACACCCGAGACCCTGCCACCGGTCTGGATGATCTTTTGTACTCTGGTATTGGTTCGTATTGTACCGCCAAGAGATGCGTAATGATCAGTTAACAGTTCAAGAAAGTCTTTGATTGTTCCTTCTGGCCGGAACATTCCTTCAATATAAATTGCCCGGAACATGATTGCAAATTGACTCAGGTCCATGTCATTTTCATAACTTGAACCATAAAACATGAGTGGGCAGAGCAGCATATCAACTAAAAGACTATCGCCAAGTAACTCTATCAAATATGTTTTTGCAGACCGAAACGGTGCCGGTTGAAATGGATCAAACTCGTCTATAAACTTCAGTAACAGGGTAAAACTATCGTGGGATTTTGGAAACTTCGTGCGAATTTGACTATTTAACAATTCAAATTCGTTGGAAAAACGCAAAAATTCATGGTCAAACTCGACCCTACTTTCCAGCTGCTGGCGAAGTGTTATATCTTTACGTCGAAGTTTAAGTTGTCGTAATAGACGATTGAGCGGTGCTTTCTTGTCTCTGGGTTCCGCGTAATTTGTAATCGCATGGAGTCCGGTTTCAAGCAGGCTTTTGTTGCGGTAGTAGTAGGAATTGAGGCCGCCTAAACGGCTGTGCTGCTCGAGGATTTGAACCTGAGAGGAAAAGCGGGCAATACGAATTGCGGCGGCAATGCCGGAGAGGCCGCCGCCGATTACCAGAACAGGAACTTTCACAGCATTAGACGTCTTTTAAAAGAGGCTCAAGATAGGTGACGCAGCTGTTGAGAGTGGCAAGATTTGGATAGTCCTCTTCAGGGATTTGAAGCTGATGACGCTTTCTTAGTTCCATGACGATATCAAGGAAATCCATGGAGTCGAGGTCTAACTGATCCCGCAGTGGTTGATCTGGGTCAAGACTGTCGAAATCCGCTTCGTCATCAATGTCTTCAATAATTTCAAGTACCAGATCTTTAATTTCTTCGTTTGTCATGTAATTCTCCAAATTTCACGCTTGATGCTTTTCATCTTTACAATAAACTCTCACTCATAATCAGAGAGAGGATTGATTCTTTTAGGTAGGCAAAACACTTCCTATAACATACCTGAACGATCTTGTTTATAAAATTTTATACTTTAAAAGCAAAAATTATCAGCTAGTGTATTTTTTTATAATGACCGTTGAATTAATACCTACCATACCAAATGAGTTGTTAAGAATAGAATTGATCTTCTTATCTGTAACAGCCTCGTTGATGACCAGATTGTCTAAAGCACAGTCTGGATCGAGCTCATCAATGTTAATTGTAGGGTGAATGGTATTGTCAGTAAATGAGGGAAGATTGCCTGCAAGTTCAAGGACCCCGGCTGCTCCCATTGCGTGACCGATTATACTTTTTGTGTTGTTAACATAGGTGTTTGGGCAGTCACCAAATACCTCCCTGATTGCTTTGATCTCTTCAACATCACCCTGTTTAGTTCCGGTAGCATGGGTGTTAATCAGGTCAATATCTTCAGGATTCATTCCAGCACGCTTCAAAGCAAGGTTCATGCACTCCGCTTGACGGGGGCCGTACGGCAGAACATAATCTCTGGCGTCAGAGTTCATGGCGTAGCCTGTTATTTCACCATATATATGGGCTCCTCTTTCGAGGGCACGGTCGAGCAGTTCAATAGTATACATACAACCACCCTCAGAAATAACAATTCCATTGCGATTCTGGTCAAAGGGGCGAGTCGCAAGCTTTGGGTCATCTGCATGACCAAGTGCATTCTGTGCTTTGAAACTTGCAAAGATCCCGAAGGAGCCTACAGATTCAGAAATACCTCCGGCAAAGGCCATGTCTATTTCTCCCAACCGGAGCATTTGTACAGCCTGTATAAGAGAAGCATTGCCAGCCGCGCACGCAGCGCCGATTGTGTAGTGAGGACCTTGAATATTAAGATTGATTGTAACTTCACCTGCGGGGTTGTTGAGAACCGTGCGGGGATTGTGGTGATGGGTCCAGTAGTCAACGTTATAGTCATACTGGCTAATATTGTAGACTTCATTTTCAGTCTCAACTGTTCCATGCTCAGTGAGGCCAACATAGACACCAATGCGAGAAGGTTCATAAATGGAAAGATCAAGCCCTCCATCCCTGATGGCTTCATTTGCGCAATAAACAGCAATACAGCCTGCTCGGGTACCCTTTTTGTTTTCCTTTTTTTTCCGATATAAGGTTTCGGGAAAATCGCAAACTCCAGCAGGGGCCTTGCCAAAATACCTGAGATCAATTTCGGAGACTCCACTTACGCCGTTAACAAGTTTCTCTCTGAAATCTTTTAAATTATTCGCATTTGGAGCTGTAAGTCCGACTCCTGTTATTACTATTCTTGGATTTTGCATATTTTCGTATGGGCTATTATATTTATGTCTGTAAAATGTCAGATCGTAACTTTACTTATGACTCAAAGATTATTGGTAAGATGAGTTTAATGTCAATACAGAAGGGCCAATGTAGAGTAATTTTATCTAAAATTCAATTTTTATATGTTTCACTGCAAACCTTGTTATCACCAAGAGGAAAAAAATAAAGAACGCAAAAGCTATCTGTTTTATGGCTTCAGTGAGATATGAATCGCGTATTGTGTTGTAATTACAATTCAATACATCTTGATCATCTGCTCTGTGCATAGACTCACTCACAGGTGTCGTTGTTGAAAATGCCCAGGTGGTAAACATAGGATTTTTTCTCAAGCAAAATCCATGTTATAATGATATATATCTATTGCTTGCTGCATTTATCTGTAAGACAGGTCGCTTTTCTTTGAGCTCAATGTATATATGTGTATCATATATATGGCCGAAAAATTATTAATAGTTACTATGAACTACGTATGTCTTGGTGTGAGAGAGAATCACGAAAAAATGGTTCAGAGTTTTTATCGCGATAACGTTTAGAATTAGGCTACAAAATTAATGACTAGAAATGATAAAGATGAAGTTATTGAAAGTGTAAAAAAATCGATCGAAAGTGCTGAAAGAGAAAGGCGCAAGTTGCGGTTTCAGCATAATTTTCTTGAGTTGAAAAATGGTCGCATTCATGCACTTAAGAATGAAGAATTTCTGGTCGATTTTTTAGACTTTCTGAAAACCAATAGAGATGAAAATGACAATGAACAGACGGTTGCCTTGGATTGTCTCAGATCCACAATCGTCAATGACGATATAGCAATCAGGGAGCGGGCTCTTGCTGTTTTGTCTCAATATTCACAATTTGTTCATGACAAAAATGATAAGGTAGCCATGACCAGTGTCATGGATCTCTTGTATAGCTGGGTGATTTTTGAAACGGAAGTACTTCCCGGATCAGTTGTCCTTTGTAAGCGAGTTGAAGAATTACTCGAATGGCTTATATGGAAGGGACTCGTTAAAAATGCTGAAAAAATGCTGTTTTTACTGTCTCAAATCCACCTGGGGCAGATTGAGAAAAGTGCTGCAATACGCTCAATGGCCGGCAATTGTATTGATAGTCTGAAAAAGAAGTCGATACTGGAGACGTTGACCGACGGTTATCTGGCAGAGAATGAATTACGTCAGTACTATAAAAGAATACTAATTCTGCTACGTTCAAGAGCCGTTGCATATTTACTTAACCGTATTATTGAGAGCCACAGTCGTGTTGAAAGATTGGCTATTGTTGACCTGCTTAAGCTGTTTGGAGATGACTCCATACCCGTCCTGCTGAAGTGTTTGAAGTCTGAACAATCATGGTCAGTTATTCGTAATGTTATTGTAATACTCTCTGAAATAGGTGACCTCGACCTCTATGAAAATATCGAGCAGTATTGCAACTATCCAGATGAAAGGGTCCAGCTTGAGGTTGTTCGTTTTATTGCTAAATTTGAGGGTGAAGAAAAAAATAATCACCTTATAAATGCACTGTCACTTGTAGGAGAACGACTTAAAATACACGTTTTACGCTTACTGGTGGAACAAGGTGAAAAAAATGAGGATGCCTTTAATGCCATAAGAGACCTTGCTGAAATGAGGGGTAGTTTTTCAGCCTCTGCAGGAACAGAGCTGCTTAGTGCCATTATCACCACCCTTAAGTATTTCCCATATCCTGAGAGTGTTCATCTCCTTCAAGAGATGAGAAACGATTATAGCAAATCGACTGGGGGGAGCCATATTGTTTTGCTCATTGATGGAGCCTTAAATATCATTGAACCGCAAATTCGACACAGCTCAAGGGAGCAGGGTGTTGTCGATGATATGATATCCTTTGATGCAGACCCTATGAGAAAGAAGTTAGCTTACGCTGTGATGAATGATGTTGAGCAGCAGGTTCAGCGTCATGTTAAAAAGGGTGAGCAGAAAGAGGCGGGCGATCTCATCTACGAACAGGCCGTTAACTATTTAAATCAAAAAGATTATACCGTTGCTGAAATGTTGAGGGATCGACTGCTTGAAGTAAACCCTCTCGCCCTGTCTGAGGTTATTCAGTTAGGAGAGCTCATTGAAGAGCATAAAAGCAATTCCATCACAAGTCATCATATTGAAATCTGGAATGATTTATATGAAGAGATGACCTCAGAGGAGTTTAGTACACTCTATTATGCCTTATGTCAGGAAAATTATAATAAAGGCGATATTATAGTGAAGAGTGGGGAGACCGATAGCAGTCTCTACTTTGTAAATTCAGGATACATTAGTATGAGTTGCGTAGCCGGGGGCAATGAAGTTTTTTTAAAACGTATGCAACCCAGCGATATTTTAGGGATCGATCAGTTCCTTTTTGCCTCGGTCTGGACGGTAAGTCTAACGGCCATTTCAGCTGTACAGCTTCATGTTCTGGACCAGGCAAAGTGGGCGGAGCTCGTTAAGGTTGAACCGGGCATTGAAGATAAATTACTACGTTATTGTAACAAGTATAAAAAAATATCTGAGTTACTGCAGATGTCAGGGGATGACAGGCGTGAATTCCCGCGGCATTCTGTTAGCCTGATCACCAAAAACATGTTGCTTGATCCCTATGGTAAGAAGGGTAAACGTAACTTTAACGGGGAATTAATCGACATATCAAGGGCGGGGTTGGCCTTTACTATCAGGATAGCTAATAAGGAAAATGCAAAGCTGTTGCTTGGACGGCAGATTGTCACAACAATCGCTGTGGAAGGTAAGGAACTCAAGCCTTGTAGTGGGGTGATTGTCGGTGTAAGAATTCATGATCCTGACATGTTTAATTTCTCGGTACATGTAAAATTGTCCAAGAAAATTGATGCTCAGTCGTTGCAGAAAATTATTGAAAATGCTGGTGTATAATCGAGTGAATGCTATTGTCTGGTAATGAAGGTGCAGTAAAAGTCCGGGGTCTTGAAATATGGCCGCCTGTAGCAGTTGCCCCCATGGTAGGATTATCTCACAGTGGACTCAGGAGTCTTGTTCAAGGTCTTGGGGGAGTTGGTTTACTCTATACTGAGATGCTCGCAGCTAAACGGCTTCCAAGTGATAACCCTAAGATATCACCAATGCTTGTGAGAACCGAAGGTGAAAAGCCCTTAGTGTATCAGCTTGTGACTGGAGATAGTAATCACATCCAGCCGGCCATAGAGAAGTTACACAAACTCGGTGCTGATGGTGTTGATCTCAATCTTGGTTGTCCCGCTCCTATACAAAAAAGACAGGGTGCTGGTGCGTCGCTTGCCCTTAACCGGGGGAAGCTTCAAGAGGTCTTGAGACTAATACGCAAAAACACCGACCTGCCTGTTAGTGTTAAGGTTCGTTTAGGCCTCAAGATAGATGACACACAGCTTGCTGAAACATGTAAGTTTTATGAGGCAGAAGGGGTCGATCTTATTACTGTGCACGGCCGGTTGATCGGGGAGAAATTTTGTCGGAAACCGAGGTGGAAGAGTATTGCTGCTGCAAAGAATAGTGTTTCTATACCAGTCTTTGCAAATGGTGGAATTTTTTCTGTAGACGATGCCCGTAAATGTTTAGATCAGTCAGAGGCTGACGGTATTATGGTCGGAAGAGCGGCTGTTGAAAGGCCATGGCTATGCAGTGAGATTGCAGCTTCCCTTTTTGGTATTGAAAATTCTTACGACGAGTTTAATAAAAAAGACATTTTTTTTAGATATTTTGACTTGCTTGAATCCAGCTTTACTATAGATAAAAGACTTGGACGACTTAAACTATTTTCAAGGTATTATGCCGCGTCTTTTAAATTTGGCCATCATCTGACAAGTTGTATATTACGCTCGGAGTCAATGGCCGAGGCAAAAGAGAGATGTGAGCAATTTTTCATTAAAACTGCTCAATCTGAGCTAACACTACACAGTGGGGAGTGAACATGTTTGACACTATAAAAAAAGTAGCTTTTACAGGGATGGGTGTAGCGGCTTTAACAAGAGAAAAGGTTGAAGAGCTGAGCAAAGAGCTGATTGTTAAAGGTAAATTAACTGAACAGGAAGGTGAAAAGTTTGTTCAGGAAATGCTTGTTAAGGCTGAAGAGTCCAAGGTAGCCATAAAGGAGCAAACTGAAAAAATTGTTGCGTCGGCAATGGATAAGGTTCCACTGGTAAAAGCTGACGATGTTCAGCAGTTACGGGATGAAATTATTGCTCTGCGTAAAGATCTTGAAGAGATGAAAAAGCAGAATGCAACCACTGATTAACGGGTAAAGGGAAAATCTGCACAGGTACGTACTATCACCATATTCTTTTATATCAACAGATAAGTGAAACTTCGGATAAAGCGCAGATTCAGATAAGCATAGACATTCGAGGGAGTGTTACAGATATTAAACTGTAGGTTGCTTTCTCAACTTAGCTGTGATTTTTTCAAAGACTACACTTATCACATCAAGTTTAAGTAAGTGGAGTAGGGTAACATAACCTATTCCACTCAGGGCGAATACAACGAGTAATCCTCCCCCCTGCTGCAATAGATTGCCCACTAAGAATGTTTCTACTAAAGGGCGTAGAGTAAATACAATCCCAATTAATCCAGCACACGCTATTCCTATTTTGCCTAGATCTCGTAGTAGCGCAGTCAGGGAATACCCTCCCATACTCTTATAGAGTACAGTCATCAGAAATACAAAATTGATAAGCATCGTACATGATGTTGAAAATGCAATGGCTAGATGTTGGAAGCTTTCTATGGTGTAGTAGACGATAATAATGTTGAAAACCACTGCTATAAAGCTAGCTATAACCGGGTATTTGGTTTTATCCAGTGCGTAGAAGGCAGGGACCAGCACCTTGTTTGCTGAATATGCAAAGAGGCCTATTGCAAAGAAGTTGAGTGTGTTAGCTGTTGCTATGGTGTCAAGCGCAGTGAAGGCTCCATGCTCGAAAATGAGTCGTATGATTGGTTCGGAAAGGAGTATCAGCCAGGCTGTGGCTGGAAGAGTGAGCGCAAAAACCATGGTAAGTGAAGAGATCATGGTCTTCTTCATGCTCTGGATATCTTTTTGAGCAGCTTGCTTGGCAAGAACTGGTAACATTGCAATGGAGAGTGCCACACCAAAAATTCCAATGGGTAGCTGGACCAGACGAAATGCGTAGTAGAGCCATGATACAGCACCATCACCGCAGCTTGAAGCAAAGTTCGTATTAACAAAGAGATTGATCTGTGTCGCAGAAAGGCCAATGGTTGCAGGAATCATTAGCTTTAAAACACGTCTGAGGCCAGGGTCCTTGAGGTCCAGAACTGGTTTATAGCGAAAACCAGTACTGAGAAGCGCAGGTATCTGGATGCCGAGCTGCATGAGCCCGCCTATAAGTGTTCCTATAGCCATACCAACTATGGCTGGTTGTCCAAATTTCGGCAAAATAAAACTTAGACTTACGCCACCGATGATGGAACCTAAGTTGAAAAAACTCGACGCCATTGCAGGGATAAAAAATTTCCCTTTGGTATTAAGCATTCCCATAACAACAGCTGATAACGAGATGAAAATGAGAAACGGTAGCATTATACGGGTGAGTTTCTCTGTAAGTTCAGCTTTTCCTGCGGTAAGTGCAAAATCAGGTGCAAGCAGATGAACTAATGACTCCGCTGAAAAAACAGCGGTTAGAGTGAGTGCGCTGAGCAGGATAAGAATAAACGTCAGAACGTTGGATGCCAGGCGAAATGTCTCTGCTTCAGTCTTCTTTGTGTCGTATGCTGTAAAAACAGTGACAAATGCAGCTGAGAGTGCACCCTCGCCAAAAAGGTCTCGCAGTAAGTTAGGTATTCTAAAGGCAACAACGAAGGAGTCGTAGGTCATTCCCGCACCAAATAGGCCCGCAAATATCTGTTCTCTAATCAAACCGAGAACACGACTACACATAACAGCTATGCCAACAGCCGCTGCAGATTTAGCTATAGTTTTTTTATTACTTGTATCGTTTGTCAACTGAGGAGTCCGCTGGGAAATGTAAGAGAATATTAAGCTCGACAAAGATACTCCTATTATTGAAAATTTGCCACAAAATCCTTTAATGCTATCCAAACATTCTATGTATTTAAGATATATTTAATGTAATCAATACGAAGCGATCATTCTTTCTTGACTTTGCAAATTGAAACTGAATATATGGTTAGTATTGTTAGTATAACAGGTAAAATACAAAAGTAGGTGAAGGTAGTATTGTGATTTGGATAAAGCATTGAAAATTCTAAGATTTTGAGGAGAGAAGAATGCAGGAAACAAATATAGTACGGAATGTTGCAATAATTGGTCATGGTAATTGCGGTAAAACTTCACTTGCTGAGGCAATGCTATTCACAGCTGGAAAGATTAACAGGCTAGGCAAGGTCGATGAAGGCTCCTCGGCGATGGATTACGAGGATGAAGAAATTAGCCGTAACATTTCCATCAGTACCAGTTTTCATAATTATTCATGGAAAAAACATGATGTCTATCTCATGGATACCCCAGGAGATGATAATTTTCTTAATGATACAATGTTTACAGCCCATGTAGCTGATGGGGCAATTTTTGTTATTGGTGCCGTCCTTGGTGTTAAAGGACAGACCATTAAATTTGCAAATATCATTAAAGAGCAGAGTTTGCCAACGGTTATAGCCATTAATAAGATGGACCGTGAACGAGCTGATTTTCAGAGAACTGTCGATCAGATAAAAGAGTCTCTACCAATTAAACCTGTTGTGATTCAGCTTCCAATCGGCGCTGAGGAAAACTTTAAGGGTTATGTGGATCTGGCAACGGAAAAAGCGTACCTGTTTGATGGTAACACTGGTCTGGTGAAAGAAACGGATATTCCAGCTGAGCTGGTAGATGAAGTTGCGAGTCTTCGTGAAGCACTTATGGAACATGTAGCTGATAGTGACGATGATCTGATTGAAAAGTTTCTCGAAGAGGGTGAACTGGCCACAGAAGATCTTGTGGTTGGCTTACGGGGTGCCGTTAAGAATGGTTTGATTGCGCCAATCTGTGTCTGTGCAGCAACTCTAAATATGGGTACAGCACCGATTTTAGATATTGTTAACGAACTTATGCCGTCACCTGAAGATCGACAGCCAATTACGGCCACTGGGCCCGATGGTGAGGAATTAGTTGAAATTAAGCCAAGCGTGGATGAACCATTTTCAGCTCTGGTTTTTAAAACCATGGCTGACCCGTATGCAGGGCGCCTCACGATGTTTCGTGTCTTTAGTGGTGTTCTTCAGGGTGATTCATTTTATAATTCAACTAAGAAAATCAGTGAAAGATTTGGTCAGCTCTATGTTATGGAGGGCAAGGAGCAGAAGGCGGTTGAGAGTGCTGGTCCTGGTATGATTGTAGCTGTTGCAAAACTAAAAGAAACCGGGACTGGTGATACCCTTTGTGATCCAGCGGCTCCTGTACTCATTGAATCCCCTGAGCCATTAAAGCCGGTTATATCTTTTGCTGTCAGCGCCCAGAAAGGTGACGAAGAAAAGGTGTTTTCCTCAATTACTAAAATGCTCGATGAAGATTTGACATTAAATCTGACTCGTCAGCCACAAACTAAGCAAGTCCTGCTGTCAGGTGTTGGCAAGGTTCACCTCGATGTTGTCGGCTCACGTATAAAACGCAAATTTGGTGTTGAGATGGAACTCAGCACGCCACGGATTCCCTATATGGAGACTATCCGTAAATCAACGACTATCCAGGGAAAACATAAGAAGCAGAGTGGAGGTCGGGGACAATATGGCGATTGTACAATTGAAATATCTCCTAATACCGGTAACGGGTATGAATTTGTAGACAAAATTGTTGGTGGTGTCATTCCACAACAATATCGACCTGCAGTGGATAAGGGGATTCAGGAGGCCATGGAAAAGGGTGTTCTTGCCGGTTACCCTGTAATTGATGTTAAAATCACCCTTATTGATGGCTCCTTTCATAACGTTGATAGTTCTGAAATGGCTTTTAAGATTGCTGGTTCCCTTGCATTTAAAAAGGGTGCTGAGCAGGCCGGCCTTGTTTTGCTCGAACCTTACATGAATATGGAAATTAAGGTTGGTAAGGATAGCGTTGGTGATGTCATGGGCGATCTCAATTCCCGTCGTGGCAAGGTAATGGGAATGGATTCAAAAGATGGTCTTGAGATTATTAACGCTCAGGTCCCTCAATCTGAGATACTTCTTTATGCAACTGATTTAACTTCAATGACTGGCGGTTTGGGTAGTTTTTCCATCCATTTTTCTCACTACGAGGAAGTACCTGCCCAGTTTGCTGAAAAAGTTGTTGCAGCTTCAAAAGCTGAAGAGGCATAGACGAAGGTATATTGATGAGTACTGCTAATGCTATATATAGTTTTGCTGTTGTTACCATGAGTGATAAGGGATCAAGGGGGGAGCGAGAAGATACAAGTGGCGCTTACCTGAAAGAGACCCTTATCGCTGAAGGGTACTCCCTTGCCGCCTATGAGGTTATACCTGATAGGCGGGAGGTGATTGTCGAGACTCTTGTAGATATTGTTGACAACAAAGGAATTGATCTCATTATCACCACCGGTGGTACTGGTGTGTCGCCCACCGATGTTACTCCTGAAGCTATGGATGAGGTGATTGGAAAAGAAATTCCTGGTATGGCAGAGGCTATGCGTAGTGCAAGTCTTGCAAAGACCTCAAGAGCAATGCTCTCACGAGGGCGTGTTGGTATTCGTAACGAGAGCCTTATTATAAACCTGCCA
Organism: Desulforhopalus glucosivorans; assembly: GCF_054397165.1. NCBI lineage: Bacteria > Pseudomonadati > Thermodesulfobacteriota > Desulfobulbia > Desulfobulbales > Desulfocapsaceae > Desulforhopalus > Desulforhopalus glucosivorans. The sequence continues at coordinate 1,866,524 of NZ_AP044854.1, read as the reverse complement.
GGTAGCCTCAAGGCTTCACGGGAAAATCTGGAGGTGGTTCTCCCTGTGCTTGCTCATGCACTTGAAAAGATTAAAGGTGGTACAAGTGATTGCGGTGTTACACCGTAGAGTGTATTTACGTAACGACTAGGAACAACAAAGGCCACACTGTAGTCAGTGTGGCCTTTGTATTTGATACTTTATGTAAGAGTTGTGATCAAGAAATAACCACCTGCTCTGTCTCATCGTCTGCAAGATGGGAGATTTCGCCTATGATTGATGCGGTCTCACCCAAGGCTTCAAAGCGGTGGCAGATATCATCTGCTTTTGACTCGCTCACGATGACAAGTAAGCCAATTCCCATATTGAATGTCCTGTACATCTCATCCAGGGGAACATCACCTTTCTGCATAAGAAAATTGAAGATGGGGGGAAGTTTCCAACTGTCTGCATTAAGTACAGCCTTGCAACCTTTTGGCAAAATACGAGGGATATTATCAATAAATCCACCGCCGGTATTGTGCACCATTCCGTTTATTTGAAAGTTTTTAATTACGTTTAATACAGGCTGTACGTAAATCTTGGTTGGGCGTAGTAGTTCATCACCTAAGGTGCAGCCAAGTTCACTGTAATACTCGTCAATAGCAAGATCATTGTCAGTAAAGCATATTTTCCGCACGAGAGAATATCCATTTGAGTGGATCCCGCTGGAGGAAAGACCAATGATTTTATCACCTGAACGAATATCTGATCCATCAATTATCGAATCTCGATCAACAATGCCAGTCACAAATCCTGCAAGATCGTAGTCTTCATTTTGATAAAGTCCTGGCATCTCGGCGGTTTCACCACCAACTAAAGAACAGTTTGCCTGTTTGCAACCTTCTGCAATTCCGCTAACCACCTGTTTGGCAATATCAAGATCGAGTTTTCCCACTGCGAAATAGTCAAGAAAACAAAGTGGCGTCGCGCCGCCAACAATTAAATCATTGACGCACATGGCCACGAGATCAATTCCGATAGTGTCATGCTTATTACAGAGATGAGCTACGGCAAGCTTGGTGCCAACACCATCTGTGGAGTTTACTATGACAGGTTTTTTGTATTTGTTTGTATCGATGGCAATGTGGGAAGAAAAACCACCAATCCCACCAAGTACTCCCCGCTGATGAGTTGATGAAACAATTTCTTTAATTTCTTCAACAAATTGATTGCCTTTGTCGATATCGACTCCGGCCTCACTGTATTTCGACTGAGTAGGTTTTGTCATATTTTTATGATTTTTTGGAGAACTTCCGGAATATGGAAGTGGATAAAACGTTTATATATATTCTTACTATAATATTCAGAGGTGCTTGAAAAAGCAATGCAATTGAACATGATTGCAAGAAAGAGCTTCTTCAGATGCCGAAGACAAAAACTGTATCTTGAAAAATATGCCACCTTTTGTTACAAGGCTCGCTATGAAACTCTTAATTCTTCTGATAGGACTTATACTTGTACTGGAAGGTCTGCCATATGCTGCAGCCCCTGAAGCCATGCAGGATTGGCTCAAAAAATTGAGTGAAAGTGATCCTGCTCAACTGAGAAAAATGGGAGTAGTCGCTTTGATCACCGGTCTGTGCATTTGTTTTGTTGTTCAGAAAACAAACTTTTTTTCTTAAAGCTTCGTTGACCCGTTTTTAGAAACCTGTGTATTGTACAGGACCACGCGTAATGTATTATTTAACGAACTTCATAATATATTACTCTGTGTGAGGGGCGTGAGCTGTCGTTAAGGGTTGATCTTTATTATAATTTTGTATGCTCACTAAACTGACTCGGTTATCATGGTCTTGTCGAGTAATCCTTATCTAGAACTTCTTTTTAACAATCCGAATTTTTATTTTTTCCGCCGGTGCTGATATGGAAGGTAAAGTCAAGAAAGAGCTTGTTGGTAACGAGGGCATGGTTATCCTCGATATGGTCAGACGTCTCAATCGTCGTGGAGCAACCGAGCATCTTAAAAAACTTATCAATAAGACTCATCCAGCTGACATGGCATGGGTGTATCGGCATCTGACAGGAGAAGAGCGGGAAGCTGTCTTTGGAACGATTGTTAAGCTTGAGTCCGTTGGTACCTTTTTAAGTGAACTTGACGGGATGCTTGTAGAGGATCTGGTTAAAGGTTTAACACCTCAATATATGGCAGATATCGTTTCTGATATGCCCTCTGATGATGCTGTTGATCTACTTGAAATCCTACCAGATGCTATCGCAGACGAGATTCGATCTCATATGGAGCAGAAAGATCGGGATGAGGTGGAAGAACTACTTCAATACGATCCGGAGAGTGCCGGTGGTTTAATGTCACCTGACTTCATGTACCTTGACGAAGATCTTACAGCGGGCGATGCCATTAGTTCTATTCAAAAGAGAAGTGAAGAAAAAGAGATGGTCTTCTATCTCTATTTAACCCATGGAGATCATAAACTCTCTGGCGTTGTTTCATTGCGTGAACTGTTGATGCATCCTGCAGAGCGGCAGCTCAAAGAAATAATGAATTCCAATGTTATTTCTGTCACCACAGACACTGATCAGGGCGAAGTCGCCCATGTGGTTTCAAAATATAATTTTCTTGCGGTTCCAGTTGTTGATTCCAATTACACCCTTGTGGGCATTGTTACCGTCGATGATATCATCGACGTTATTAGAGAAGAAGCCTCAGAAGAATTTTTGCAGATGGCTGGTGCTGGTAAGGATAGAGAGATTCTGCTAAAATCTACAAAGGAAAGCGCATTTATTCGTGCGCCATGGCTTTTTGCTTCCTGGATTGGTGGCATTATGGCTATGCTCATTATCGGGGCCTTTGAGGAGGAGTTATCAAAGGTCATTGCACTTGCCTCATTTATTCCCATAGTGATCGGTATGGGGGGTAATATAGCTACGCAATCTTCAACAATTATCGTTCGTGGAATTGCAACGGGTAGAATTAACCTCGAAGAAACGTCCAAGGTTGTTTTTAAAGAGATGCGAGTTGGCTTGATACTTGGTCTTATTTATGGGCTTTTTCTTGGAATTATTGCATTTATTGGCTTTAGAGACCCCGCTCTTATGGGCGTGGTTGTTGGAATCTCCATTTTCTTTTGTATGGCAATGTCAGCGACCTTAGGTACTATTATTCCACTTATATTAAAGCGCTTTGACGTGGATGCAGCTATTGCAACCGGACCGTTTGTAACAACCTCAATCGATATTCTAGGGGTACTAATGTATTTTACAGTGGCCAAGCTCTTTTTGAATCTGTAGTACAGTGTATTATTGTAATGGGTTTTGAATGACTATTAAAACATCACCGGTAACTCTTCTTGTTATTGCTGCAATTATACTATGGTTTGTTGTTGATCCCATCGATAGATTTTGGTCCCGGGTTGATGTCTCGCCTCGTGCTGTCACCGCCAGGGGAGAACTCGCCTCAGATGAACTCAATACTATAGATATTTTTCGGCAAAACTCACCTTCAGTTGTATATGTCACCAGTATTGCTTTAAAGAGAAGTTTCTTCTCTTTAAATGCTGTTGAAATTCCTCAGGGTACTGGATCAGGGTTTGTCTGGGATACCAAAGGTCGAATTGTTACCAATTACCATGTTATTAAGGATGCCAGTAGAATTCAGGTCACCATGGCTGATAATTCAACATGGAAGGCTGTGCTCGTAGGTGTTGCCCCCGATAAAGATCTTGCTGTACTTCAACTTACTTCTCTGCCTGGAAATTTACGTCCAATCGCCATTGGGGTATCAGCTGATCTCCTTGTTGGTCAAAAGGTGTTTGCCATTGGTAATCCCTTTGGTTTTGATCAAACTATCACTTCTGGTATAATTTCAGCTATTAATCGCGAAATTAAATCAATTACCGGGCGTGATATACTTGGAGTTATTCAGACAGATGCAGCAATTAACCCGGGTAATTCAGGTGGCCCGCTCTTGGATAGTGCGGGTAGGTTGATTGGTGTCAACACCGCTATTTATAGTCCCTCGGGGGGGTACGCTGGTATTGGTTTCGCTGTTCCGGTGGATACTGTTAATTCAATTGTACCGCAAATTATTGAGCATGGCAGGATCATTGAACCTGGTATAGGGGTGAGTTTTGTTGATAGAAGGGTGGCAAGCAGGTTAGGGATAGATGGCCTGCTTATTTATAGTGTTGAGAAAAACAGTCCGGCTGATCGGGCAGGACTCAAGGGCACAAGTCAATACCGCAATGAAATTATTTTAGGGGACGTTATTGTTGAGATTGGAGGTGTAAAGGTATTCACACTTTCAGATATTAAAGATGAAATGGAACGGCACGGCCTCGGTTCAGTTGTAGATTTCTCAGTAATGAGAAATGGAAGACTCAGAACAGTTTCAATACAATTGTCAGCTGTTGGGGAACGTACATTTTAGAGCATTTCGAAAAAATAATAGTTCAAGGTGTTTTTTAATAAAAACTACTACGTTGTCTTTGTGCACAAGGATATAAATTAGAATTAATCGAACTGTATCAGTCAGAAAGAGATCGTGATTCAATGTTTTGTGATCGGGCGAGTTCCCTCATATCCTGGGTATTGTCTGTTTCATCAATGATCTCCTGCCCGACAATTTCTTCAATTACATCTTCAAGCGATATCACTCCAGTCATTGTTCCATATTCGTCAACGACGACAAAGAGGTGACTTTTTCTGTCAAAAAAATCGATAAGAATTCGGTTCAATGGAGCTGTTTCAGGAACAAAGTGTGCGGGGATCTTAAATTCGGCAAGGGTGGTATCCTTGTCTCCGTCGGCTGCCAATCGTAAAACATCTTTTAGCATCACTATCCCAGAGACATTATTAGGTTCCTCTTTATAAACAGGGATTCTACTGTGACTACCCAGTTCTTTTAATAGTTCCATTGCTTCGGAGACCTTGTGTTGTTCGTCCATTGAAAATGTGACAGTTCGAGGAGTCATTACCTGGCGAACAATAGTGGATTTAAGGTCGATTATGTTATTAATTACCTTCTCTTCGTTCTCTTCAAGATCGCCAGACTCCCTTGATAGACTGGCTATTGTCTGTAATTCTTCACCTGATATAGTTTCTTCATCTTTTTGGGGCAACATTCTGGTAATGGACCTGCAAAGCCACACAATTGGTTTGAGGATAAAAATCATCCCCCTGAGAGGATAGGTGATAAATGGTGCAAGCTTGTAAGCAAAAGTCACGCCTATGGTTTTAGGCAATATCTCAGAGAAAAAGAGAATAGACAGTGTGAAAATTGCAGAAAAAAGAATAAGATTTTCATCTCCAAATAATTTGGCAGCAGCAGCTCCTGCGACCGAAGCACCAATGGTATTAGCTATGGTGTTTAAGGTGAGGATGGCGGTGATTGGTTCATCTATGTCTGCTCGAAGAGATTGCAGGTGTTCTGCTGCTGAGTGTCCGTTCTTCTTTAGCATCTCAACCTGACTTGAGCTTATGGAATAGAGAACAGCTTCACATACTGAGCAGAGCGCAGAAACAGTTATCGCAAGGGATACGGAAATGAATAAAGTGTGCAGCAGGGACATTCTTTTATCTTACAATTAGAGGATTAAGTTTATAAAATACGATTATTAATCTATTCAAGCATTAAACGATGTGTCTTGGCAATTGATATTTATAGTTATTTGTTAGATAATTCACCACATGGAACTAACATGTAGAAAACATTAATATAAGGTTTGTTATGAAATTACCTAAATTTGTTGTCTCAAACAGAAGCGTCGATGGTTTTAAAGGAGATATGGTTGTTGCCTTTGTGAGTCTTGGTAAGAAAGATAATTTTGTTCTCAATACTGAGCTTTCCAGTACTGTTCAGCAGTATTTAGGTGGAACCGATTTTGCTGCAAAAAAAGAAGAGCAGATTTTGTTGTACGCACCATTTGTAACCGGTAAGAAAGTACTGCAGACACCTCGACTACTGCTTTTGGGCCTCGGGAAAAAATCAGGAAAAGTGAAGCGGGCTGATTTGTACGAGGAGTTGAGAATCGCAGGTGGACAGATTGCTCAGGTTGCTAAAAAGAATAAGTTGAATGATATTGCCATACTTTTACCTGAGCTTGCTGGTATAGAAGATGATGCCTTTGCCCGATACATAATTGAAGGCGTGGGATTGGGTGGTTATGCCTTTAGCTCCTATAAAAAGAAAGAAAAAGATGAATACAAGGGTCTTAAAAAAGTTTCTATCGTAGGAGCTGACAATCAGACCGCTGTTCGAAAGTCCATTAATCTTGGCTTAAATAGTGTTAGTGCTGCCTGCGCTGCAAGGGATATGGCAAATGAGCCCGGCAACTATTGGACGCCTTCTCATTTTGCAGCTTTTGCAGAAAAACTTGCCTTGGAGCATAGTCTTAAATGCAAGATTGTTGAAAAGTCAGAACTTGAAAAACTTGGTATGGGCGGAATCCTCGCTGTGAATCAGGGCTCCCATGAAGACCCTAAACTTGTTATCTTAGATTATTGTCCAGAAAAACCTAAAAAAACCATTATGCTGGTTGGTAAAGGGCTAACGTTTGATTCAGGTGGCATTAGTTTGAAACCTGCTGCAGGCATGATGGATATGAAATATGATATGTGTGGTGGGGCGGCCGCATTATCGGCTATGGAGGCTGTTGCCAAAGAAAAACCTGCTGTGAGGGTAATTTGTTTAGTCCCATCTACCGATAATATGAATGGGGGAGGAGCGGTTAAACCAGGAGATGTGATTACCCATTATGGTGGGGTCACCTCTGAAATTGAAAATACAGATGCGGAAGGCAGACTTATACTAGCTGATGCTCTAGCCTACGGGATTGAAACCTATAGTCCTGATTGTGTTATAGATCTTGCAACCCTTACAGGTGCAGTTATTATAGCGCTTGGTCATCATTACACAGGTTTGATGAGTAATAATAAGGCACTTACGAAAGGTCTTCTCGAAGCTGCCCGGTTTGCTGGTGAGCCTGCATGGCAATTGCCTCTCGGTAAAGACTTTGCAAAACAGATTAAGTCTGAAGTGGCAGATATTAAAAATACAGGTGGAAGGCCGGGCGGATCTATTACAGCTGCTGAATACCTCCACACCTTTGTTGGCAAGACCCCATGGGCTCACCTTGATATAGCAGGAACTGCATGGGAGTTTACCAGTAAGAGCTATATTCCCAAGGGGCCTTCAGGTATAGCTGTACGAACACTTATTGAATTCATTAGAAAATCAGCTGGTTAAGTAAAAGTAATCCCTATGTATGGGTAGTGAATAGTGGAGGAGGGGAATAGCTTCCCCCCCCTCGCTAGCTCATTTTACTCAGTCCAGTAAATTGAACACGATTGGAGTAGGATCTTTGAGTAGTATTCTTTTAATTGATGGAAGTAATCAGATAACAACTGGTTGTGTTAAGGCCTTAAAGCCCTTGGGACATGAGGTGATATGTGCTGATGTTCCTGTTAATCTTGCCGCGCTTCCTCTTTCACAGACTATTAATCTGGTCATAATTAACTCATCGTCAGATGGGTCTGTTGATATAGAGTTGTTCAAAAGTCTTAGAATTCATAATCCTGTCTTACAAGGGATCCTCCTTGTGGATGATGGCGATTTTGAACGAGTGGTCATGGCTACCAATTGTGGAATTAATAAGGTTTGTATAAAGCCGGTTTCCATGACAGAACTGAAAAAAGCGGTTGTCGATCTGTTTAAAACGGTGACTAGCCGTGAAGAAATCACCCGTATGAAGGCATTTCTGCCCTTGTATAAACTCGGTCAGAAACTCTTACTCGTATCAAGTGAAGATGAGATCTTTGATGAACTGGCAGAAATAATAAGAAATGAATTTGGCTCATCCACAGTATCCATAATGATGCTTGATGACATAAAAGGGACATTAAAGATCGTTGCACATAGAGGTTTAGATCAGCACTATGTGGATAATCTGCAAATTCAGCCGGGTGAGCGAATTGCCGGTAAAGTTTTTGAATCAAATATTCCAGCTATTCTTAACCGGGATAATTTGTCTGAAACGGCCTACAGCAGCCTTATGGTTCGACCTGAATTATCGGCAGCAATTTCATTTCCTCTCACCCTTAAAAATAAGGTGGTTGGTGTTATTAATGTGAGTGAAACGGAGAACGATTGTAGATTCTCTGATTCTGATCTTGAAATGCTCTCTATCATTTCTGATCAGGCAATGATGGCTCTTGGTAATATCCGATCCTTAAAAGCTCGAGAAGAACAGAGTAGAATCCGCACTCTACTTGAACAATATGTGTCTCCTGAAGTATCCAAAATGCTTGTTGAGAGTCGACAGGATTTGATGGATGTTGGTAGTATTCAAGATCTTACTGTGTTGTTTGCAGACATAAGAAATTTTACACTTTTAGTTCAGCAGGTGTCACCGCGTCAGCTACGAGAGTTTTTAAATATCTTCTTTGAACTACTTACCTCTGTTGTGTTCTCATATAAAGGAATGTTGGATAAATTTATGGGGGATGCTGCCTTGGCAGTTTTTGGTGCACCTATACCCCATGATAATCAAACCGTTTCTGCTGTGAATGTTGCCCGTGAGCTTGTGGCTAAATTTAAAGAACTTCAAGACTATTGGGCTGATGCTCATCCTGTATTTAAACAGATAAGCCTTGGGGTGGGGGTGAGTCGTGGTCCCTTGTTTCTGGGTAATGTTGGGTCAAGTAAAAGGGTCGATTACACTGTTATAGGTACGGAAGTTAATATTGCCCAGAGGCTCGCATCAGAAATGGACCAGGGACAGATTCTGCTCACAAAAGAGGCGTGGGATGAGTTGGGTGGAAAGTTTGATGCCAAGTTGCTTGGCCCTAAGCTCTTACGTGGAATGACATCAGAGATTGATGTATACAAATTGCTGGAACCATGATAGCTGCACAATTGAATACGCTTAATGACAAAACAGGTTTTTAATTGTTATGCAGTACCTGTGCCTTCATATCTAAAAGAGATACAATGTCATTATGTTGCAGTTGTTTACCTCTTCTGGTTTCAACAGTACCATTGACCATAACTTCTCCCTCCTGAATCCTGATCTTTGCTTCGATCCCATCCTGAACCATATCTGCCAGTTTTAAAAACTGGCCAAGACGAATCGGAAGGGTGTCAACGGGTATTCTATTCATTATAGTAGTTCCTTGATTTTGATAGTTATTTTTTATTGGCCTGCCATATGCAAACAAATGTCCTGCAACTGATATTCTGGTCAGTGTTCTAAACTATAAATGTATACAAATTTCAATCACATTGACCGATTCCTCTTGCTTTGTTGCCATTTTTCTTCAATAATGGTCAATTAATTGATAAATCATTTTAAAGAAAACCCTGTCGTATTATAAATTTATGCTCACAGGTTTTAATATTTTCCTATAAGGGAGTCCACGTTATGCAAATTAAATCGTATTGTAAGAAAATTGGTTATGGTTGCTGTATCTTGCTTTTAGCTGGTTCCTTAAGTAGTTGCGCGAGTAAAAACAAGCAGTCTATGGAGTCAATGGCCGATAGTGACCTTGCTCCGGTTACTACCGTTGTGGAAAGCTATGGCGATATTGAATTACCCATTGAGATGGTTTTGGACGCAAAAAGCAGCATGGCAATGCGTACAGATTCCTTTCAGGGTGGAATCCATGTATACAAGGGGCGTGTTCAGGTCTCTTCGCTTCGTGATTACATTATTGCCTCCATGCGAAACAATAAATGGAAACTGGTGGGAGAGGCGTCGTATAACAGTGTAATGTTGGCCTTTACTAAACCCAATAAGACCTGCATGGTTGTGCTGACTGAATCTGGTGCTGGATCTTTAGGAAAGACCCAGGCTAACTTCTATGTAACAGTAGATGTTGCAGCAGCGAGTAGGCTTAATCCTTTTGGTGAGCCAATAAAACAGTAATTATACATGCATGCAAGGCGGCTATTCGTTACTGGACTGCCGCCTTTTATTGTTGTTTTAATGGCGAAGTTCGCACAAAGTTCTGATGATCTAAAAAACTATTAATTACAGTGCCTTTATTATTTCCTTCCAAATCGAAGTAACCCGCTTGAATTCTCAATTTTAAATCTTATTTCTTACTATCGTTCTATGTAACCACAAAGCATAGTTAATCTTCTTTGGGAAATTTTATATTAATTTTTTTAATGGTGAATGATAGTGAGTGATGAATGGAATATTGAAACTAAAGCCGTTCAGGCCGGATATAGTCCTAAAAATGGTGAACCACGAGTTGTGCCCATTGTCCAGAGCACAACGTACAAATATGATACCTGCAAAGAGATAGCTGATCTGTTTGATCTGAAAGTAGCAGGTCATATGTATTCACGAATCAGCAATCCCACAGTAGAAGTATTTGAAAACAAAATGGCTCAGCTGGAAGGTGGCGTTGGTGCCCTGGCCTTATCTTCCGGCCAGACTGCCTCTACTATTTCTGTTTTAAATATTTGTGAAGCAGGGGATCATATGGTGGCTCTGTCTACACTATATGGTGGTACGTTCAATCTTTTCAAACACACTCTGAAAAAGTTAGGTATTGAGGTAAGTTTTGTTGACCCGGATTTACCTGCTGCAGAAATAGAGGCATTGTTTAAAGATAATACAAAGCTCCTTTTTGGAGAGAGTTTGTCTAACCCTGGAACCAAGGTGTTAGACTTTGAAAAATTCGCAGCAATTGCAAAAAAATTGGACGTTCCATTTGTCGTTGATAATACCTTTCCCACACCATATCTCTGCCGACCTCTTGAGTATGGTGCTGATATAGTGATTCACTCGACGACAAAATATACAGATGGACATGCAACCAGTGTTGGTGGAATGATTGTAGATGGCGGCACATTTAATTGGGCCAACGGGAAGTTTCCTGGAATGACAGAGCCAGATGAGTCCTATCATGGGCTAAGCTATGTTGACACCTTCGGGCCAGCAGCCTATATCGTCAAGGCGAGGGTTCAGTGGGTGAGAGATATTGGTTGCTATATGGCACCTCAAAACGCTTTTTTATCTAATAAAGGTCTGGAGACCCTGCATTTACGAATGGAGAGACATAGTGATAATGCCCTGGCACTAGCCAAATTTCTTGAAAAACATGAGAAAGTGACTTGGGTTAAATATCCACTTTTGGAAAGTGATCCAAATTACGAGCTGTGTAAAAAGTATATGAAGGCTGGCAGTGGGGTTCTCACCTTTGGTGTTGCCGGTGGCAGTGAAAAAGCAGAAGAAGTGATGGATGCTTTAACGCTTGCTGAAAAAGTAGTCCATGTCTCTGATGTTCGAACCGGAGTGTTGCATCCAGCCAGTATGACACACAGGCAACTCAGCGAAGAAGATCAGCGTAGTGCTGGTGTTTTACCTGAACTTATCCGCGTCTCCGTTGGAATCGAGTCCATTGACGATATTATTAAAGATTTTTCCAAGGCTCTTGAAAAAGCCTGATTACGTATATTTCTGAAGAAACCCTGGGTAAAATTGTATTACCTGGGGTCCGTATCTGTACCTTACAACGTTTAGATAACCATGTTTATTTTTGACGAACCATATGTTTCTGATGTTGCAATTAATTACCTCAAACAGTCTCAGGTACCTGTTTTGCCCACGGAGTTCCTTGTAGCTCAAGTGGCAAATGGGGTCAACTATGTAACAAAAGAACAGGCAAAAGAGCACATTGAAAATAACCATAATCGATGGATCTATACTAATAGTGAAAATGGGATCAAGGTTATAGCAGATCTTTGTGGAAGTGATTCAGAGATCCTGAGTAAGGTTAAAATTCTTAAAAACAAGCTTCTTTTTAGAGAAGCGACCCAGGAAATTTTCCCTGATATTTATTTTAAAGAAATAGCCTGTACAGATCTTCAAACCCTCTCTTTTTCTGATGTTGGAAAACCTTTTGTTATTAAGCCAACGGTAGGTTTTTTAAGCGCTGGAGTTTACCGGATTGATAATGAGGGACAGTGGCAAGATGCTAAAAATGACATTCTTGAAAAGACCCGAGAGGGAAGCAGGACCTTTTCAAAAGAAGTGATTGATGACAGCGTATTTATTATAGAGTCTGTTATAGAAGGTACTGAATACGCTGTCGATGCGTATTTTGATGATGATAATAGTCCTGTTATTTTAAATATACTTGAGCATAGGTTCAATGGGGCCCATGATATGAGTGACAGGTTGTATGTAACTTCAGCTTCTATTATTGAAAAACTTTCTGATAGTGTGATGAAGTTTTTACAGCAACTGAGCTCTATTGGCGATCTAAGAGGTTTTCCTGTTCATGCCGAAATACGTATAGATGAACATGGTGAGGTTCGCCCAATTGAGGTAAATCCACTTCGGTTTGCTGGCTGGTGTTCAACTGATATTGCATTTTATGCTTATGGCGTAAATGTCTACGAGTATTTTATAGAAAAAAAGGTTCCAGCATGGGATGAAATACTACGGGATAAGCAAGAGACTGAATATGCCATAGGGATACTTGAACATAATAGCGACCTCAAGATTGGCCAGTGGTTTGACTACAAACAGCTTGAAGAAATGTTTCCCTCCATCATTGATCTGCGACCTATAGATTATGGAACCAAGCCGCTATTTGCCTTTATGTTTTTAGAAGTGGGGAAACATAACCGGAGTGATTTGGAATATATTCAAAATGTAGATCCTCAAATGTTTGTGAAGTGAATGTTGATAAAAAAAGAGGGGTGACCTCAGTGTTTACCTTTGGGGACCCTTGGTGTCAGTTTTACAATTCCTTGAATTTTTTCATATCTTTTTTGTGGTAAAGATCGAAAAATATCACACTGTTGTCCGGTAGTTCATCACAACCATCGCATTTTTCCTCCAATCGCCGATTTTCTTTACGGCATAAATGACACCAGTAATAGATCAGTCGATAGTCCTTTCGGCCGACATACTTTTTAAAACGGCCATTATAGAGGCCTCGCATCTTGCCATCTGAATTGCCTGGATTTTCCAGAAGTCGGTCGATAACCTTGCTGATACGAGTATAACCGGATGGATCCACACCTTCCACGTGCTCTAGCTTTCTTGAAAAATGAGGTAATGGGCGATAAACGAAGGGTCTATTATGCATTGAGTCACTATATGGCAAAAGTATCATCAGAATTTTGAATTTCTATGTCATTTAACTATCCATTGATTGTTACCAGATAACGAATATCGAATCTAGAGGAAAAGTTCTCTGAACATATTGCTGTTTACGTAGTATGTTAAACAGATGTCTTCGCATCTTTGCCGCAACCTATGCTAACTGTGTACGGTATATCCTTATAGCGCTGGGAGTTGAGTGATGATGCAAAATCTCATAATTAGTTCAAATTTTAGCAAGGAACAATATATTGGGTATTTCGCCAAGTGCGTCGACTGTGTGTATGCCTGAAGTGGATAAACCATATCCTACTCTATTGGCCTTCCTCGTTGGTCGCTTTCCCCAAATTAGTGAAAGGGTATGGCGGGAACGTTTAACCTCAGGGAAGTTACTTGCAGAAGATGGAACGCCTGTCTCTTTAACATCGAAGTATAGACCTAATAAGCGATTATTTTATTTTCGAGAAGTGCTAGAAGAACCGGTCATTCCTTTTCAGGAGCGCATTCTTTTTAGTAATGATCATTTAATTGTTGTGTGCAAGCCCCATTTTTTACCAGTCACTCCAGGTGGCCCCTATGTCACAGAAACCCTCCTTAATCGTTTAAAAGAGAGCACAGGAAATAACTTCTTATCTCCTATTAATAGAATTGACAGGGGGACTGCAGGGATCGTGCTGATATCTGCCCAAAAAGAAACAAGGGGCCTTTATCAACAACTATTTGTGGATGGAAAAGTTCAGAAAACCTATCAGGCTGTCGTCAATTTTTCGGGTGATATTATAGAGCCCGAATGGTTGGTGGAGAATCGTATCGAAAAGGGCAAACCCTGGTTTCGAATGCAAACCTGTGAGGGCAAGGTTAATGCCCGGTCAAAAATAGTACTACTCAGACGGCAAGGCCAACGGGCGTTGTTGCAGCTTCTTCCTCTTACTGGGAAAAAACATCAACTTCGTATTCATCTCAGTGGACTTGGTCTCCCCATTGTCAATGATCAATATTATCCTACATTAAAAGAAAAGGCGGTTGATGACTACAATCGACCACTTCAGCTCCTTTCAAAGAAAACAGCGTTTCGAGATCCAATCACTGGTTGTGAAATGTCATTTGAATCTAACCCGGATTTCTCATAAGGTGTAAAATTTCGCGGAGGCGGTGGCTCATTTACTATAAAAAGATGAATTAGTGCGACCTTTCAAATCTCAGCACTAGCAATCAACCAACGCCGGTTATTTTGAGGCCATTTCTAGCGAAAATCCTTGAGTTATTTTCTCCAGAGAACGCACCTCAACTGTCGATTGCACTGCTCATTCAGAATTCACAGTTAATGCCTGATGGGTATTCTGCCGATATTTTTCAAAACCTGATCGAAGATCTCCTTATAGGGATATCCTTCGGCAAATGCTATCCAAACCTTTCTTACTGTCAGTCTCACCCTTGCTCCAATTTTGAATAATCTAATTCTTATGGTGTCACATTGAGCTTTTGCCATCACAGTACCTTCAAGGCCAAGACGACGCAGGGCTTGAGTAAGAACGTAGGCCAGAGAGGAGAAATAGAGTCGAACTTGATTACTGTGCATTTTCTTGGTACTGGTTCTTGCTGCAAAGAGCATCAGCTGCTGCTCCTTTATGCGATTCTCCATATCACCCCGGGCACAATACATCATTTCATACAAATCACGAGCACCATAGAGTTCAGCTGGTAACGAGGTAACGACAAATCGTGGATTTGATCCTTTGGCCAAATGTTCAGCCTTTCCTACAACTCGACGATGCCATCGCCAAGTTTTTAAAGTTTTGTAACAAAAATCCTTAAACACGCGTGACGCTTTTCCACTGCATTGATACAACGCTTTGGCTAGCGCCAGTTCTTCTGCAATTTCCTCAGCAAGGCGGTTGTTTTTAGCAACTCCAACAAGAAAGTGAACATCATGATCTTCGCACCAGACCATGATCTCTTCACGACAAAAACCACTGTCACCACGAATAATTATTCGAGTGTCCGGCCAAGATAAGCGAATACGCGCGATTATGCGATCCACCTCCTCAACTGTACCAGCTGCGCCATCATTATTGGCAGTCCGGAGCCGTGCACACAACAGATGTTCTCCACAGAAAATGTACAACGGTAAGTAACAATACGCTTTATAGTAACCGTGGAAAAATTTACCTTCCTGATTGCCATGTAAGGGATTATCAGTAGCATCAACATCAAGGATTATTTCTTCAGGGATTTTTGTTTGTGATTCGAGAAAGATATCAACTAGAAGATTGTCTACAGATTCTGGTTGCAGGACAATTTTTTTGTAGGCACTCTTCGAATCTGCATCGGTTGCTGTCAATTCCAACCTGTTCAAGGTACTTTTTCCTGCCAGGGGCTTGCCCTTGTCTTTTATGGATTTACGGTCCAGGCCTTGGGGATCTTTTTTACCTACTGCTACAGCAAGCATTTTATCACTGGCCAGACGGTCATGGTCATTAAGATCCTCATATCCCAAAGCCATGCCAATAACCCGCTGGGAAACCAGAGATAGTACGCTATGTTCAATACGTTTGGAATCTCGATAGTCCGTAAAACATTCTGAAAAACGTTGGAGAATTGCTGTTCGTTGCTCAACTTCTCGAAGTAACAGCGCCCCTCCATCGGAAGTTATGGTTCCACCACTGAAATCAGCAACAATCCTTCTTTTTCCCAGGACTTGAAATGAACGGTAACTTTTTGTACACTCTGTTTCCATAAGGCCACCTTTGTTGGATTATCTAACGTCTTGAGATAACGTTAAATATACCACTTTTGTGGCCTTTTTTGTTCTAATTAATGAGAAATTCGGGCTAAAAGACAATTACATTTCTAATTGAGGATAGGTTTCATTTTAGAGATGAGAAAGTCAGGAAATAAAAAAAGCACTTAACGAATGATCGCTAAGTGCTTGAATTTGTTTGCTGGTGACCCCAAGGGGACTCGAACCCCTGTTACCGGCGTGAGAGGCCAGTGTCCTAGGCCACTAGACGATGGGGCCAGCAGGCGTGTTTATACTTAACCTTATGGGTGATGTCAACACTTTGTTTAAAGAAGTATCGCATCGTGTTGTGTTCAGTGATCTTTGACACTTGTAAATTAACTGGATTTAAGATTTTTCTTTACGATTTCTACCAAAGCGTATTGTTGATTGTGCAAGGTATTGCGAAACATCTTCGCTGAGGAACTCCTTGCTGCAACGCCATCTCCAGTTACCCTTCGGTTCTCCCGGGCTATTCATTTTGCAGTCGTTGCCAAAGCCGAGGACGTCCTGGAGGGGGAAAATACACAGCTTACTAATAGAGGCCTGGGCGAGGTACATCATGTCTTTATTGATTGGTGATGCATCATTAGGTGATCTGTTGGCTGATAATTTCACCTCATTACGTTGCTTTTCATTCAACTGTTCACTTAAAAACCATCCCATGGTGGTGTCGTTGTCATGGGTTCCTGTATATACAACACATTGATCTGTCTCAAAATTGTGAGGCAAAAAACTGTTTTCGGGGTTTCCATCAAAGGCAAATTGCAACACCTTCATTCCTGGAAAATGTAATGCATCCCGTAGTTTAACGACTTCTTCCGTTATTATACCCAGGTCTTCAGCAATTATATTCATTTTTCCAAGACGTGATTCGATCTCATTGAAAAAAACTTTTCCAGGGCCTTTGAGCCAAACTCCTGTAGTAGCATCTTCGTTTTCTTCAGGAATCGTCCAGTATGATTCAAATCCTCTGAAGTGATCAATTCGTGCAATATCCACCTGGGTAAAAAGGTGACGAAGTCTCTCGGTCCACCACGTAACAAGTTTACCCTGGATATCTTTTGATTTACTTTGCCAGTTATAGAGTGGATTACCCCACCGTTGTCCTGTTTTGCTGAAATAGTCAGGAGGGACCCCTGATACATGAGTGGGTTTAAGGGATTGGGGATCTAAGGTGAAGAGGTCCTGGTTGGCCCAAACATCAACACTGTCATAACTCACGTAGATTGGCAGGTCGCCAAAGAGCTGGATGTCACGGGATCTACTTTCTTTCTGAAGCAGCCGCCATTGCCTGAAATATTCGTATTGTTCAAAGTTGTAATAGTTGATTTTACTCTGGTGCTGCTCTTTGAAATTATCAAGGGCTGTTTGGTCTCTTTTGGCGAGAGGAGCAGGCCAGGAAAACCAACCTTGATTGTTGTAGATTTCTTTGGCCACCATGAAAATAGAATAGTCGTTAAGCCAACTGTTTTGGGTCAGGAAATCGTTGTAATCTTCTGGAATGACATTACTAAATTGTATGAATGCTTTTTTTAACAATTGTGTTTTTAAGGGTACAACCTGATCCAATTCAGCGATGTAGGGAGAAAAGGGTGGGAAATTATCTAACTCTGATTTTTCTATATAACCTGCCTGTAACAGCAGTTCAGGGGAAATGAGGTGAGGGTTTCCGGCAAAGGCAGAGTTTGCCATATAAGGGGAATAATCAAAGTGGCCATTGGTTGGATTGGTGGGTAAGAATTGCCAATACGTCTGCTGGCAGTTATTTAAAAAATCTAAAAACTCATAGCAAGATGGTCCCAGGTCCCCGATGCCAAAGGGGGATGGTAGAGATGTGATATGGGCAAGTATACCACTTGAGCGTTCAGGTATCATAAAATATCCTTTTCTGTAGGAGATTTGGTCAACTTTTAAAAGAAAAATGTGGGTCAAGGTTGAAACTGTGATACTCAGTGCATAGTATAGTGCAAGGTTTCAAAAGGGCTATTACTACATGGTGGTTTATTATTTTTAAAAATTGCAATTTTTATATAGATGGTGTACTAATACGTTCTTCTCAATTTACTAAACGCTAACGAGGTTTGTCTCGTCAGCTTTTTTTTTGTCAAAAATCTTCAAAATACCCTTTGGTGATTCTTGAGGCTATCGCGATTACCACCAATAGGTAGTAATACAACATAGTCTTTAAAATTCAAGATATGGAGTGGGTGTCTAGTGCTGCCTGAACTTAAAGAAAACCTACTAAAAGCCGGTAAGAAAGAAGGTTGTATCAGCTTCGACGACCTTAACGACCTCCTTCCCGATGAAATAAAAGACCCAAATGAAATAGAATCGATTTTTAACTTTCTAGGTGCTCATTCTATTGAAATAGTCACTGTTGAAAAAGATGGTGAGAAACGAACGCTCTCCGGAGAAGTCTGGGAGAAAAATGATGTGTCTGCAGTTGACCCCGAAAAAGATGCTGCTGCAAACTCATCAGATGAAGAAACCCATGAAGCGGAAGAAACGACCACAACCTATCTAAGGGAAATGGGACGTTTTGATCTGCTTACCCCTGAAGAAGAAGCAAAATACTCCAAAACCATTCGTCAGGGATTTGAAGCAATTATAACTGCTATTCGTGAAGATGAATCTGGTGTGCGTGAAATCCAGTTACTCCGGGAGCGGATAGATCTATGGGAAAAGCGTGATCCTACGCTTAAACCAAAGAAACAACAGCTCAACTTCATGCGTTACAATGTAATTAGTACCTCAAAAAAATACCCTGATATCAGGTGTCTTTTTGAGTTGCAGGCCAAGCTTGAAGCCTATAGCAGATCTATTGAAGTTGCCAAAGACACGATGATTCGGGCAAACTTGAGGCTTGTTGTCTCTATTGCTAAGAGATATATGCATCAGGGGTTGACTCTGGCAGACCTTATTCAGGAAGGTAACCTTGGGTTGATGCGTGCGGTGTTCCGATTTGATTACACCAAGGGTAATAAATTCTCTACCTATGCTAGTTGGTGGATCCGTCAGGCCATTACCCGTGCAATTCTAGATAAGACCAGGACAATTCGTTTACCTGTTCACTTTCTTGAACTCAGAAGCCAGTTCTTTAAAGCGTTTTATGCTCTTTTTAAAGAACTTGGTCGCGAACCGACGCCCCTTGAAATTTCTAAGGCGACGAGTTTACCTATGGATAAGATTTTGTCTATCCTGGAAGCTTCAAGAGAGCCTATTTCGCTCGAAACACCTGTTGGTGATGATGACTCAACCCTCGGCGATTTTCTTGAAAATCAGGAATCACAATCACCATATGATGCGGTGCAGACTCGTGAACTTTCCGGCAGGGTAAATGATATTCTGGAGACCCTCAGCGAGAGGGAAGAGAAAATCATTCGTCTTCGTTTTGGAATTGGTGAAAAAGCTGAATATACCCTTGAAGAGATCGGTAAGCTTTTCAATGTTTCAAGAGAGCGTATTAGACAAATTGAAAAGAAAGCGCTTAACAGATTGCGTCATTCCAGTCGCAGGGAAAAATTGAAGTTTTTTATCGATTGATATCGCTAACTATATATAGATAAAGCCGGGTTAATAACCCGGCTTTTTTGTTTATTATGGAAAATATAATTGTTGAACGGGGATTAGGAACAATCCTCGAGAAGGTTAAATCAGAAGAAAGATTGACTCTTGCTGATGGCAAAACCCTCTACGAATGTAATGACATTTTGGCTCTCGGGTATTTGGCCAATATGGTAAGAAATCGTAAGAACGGCGATAATACGTATTTTATTTACAATCAGCATATTAATTATTCCAATATATGTACTAATCTCTGTAAGTTTTGTGCATTTGGCTGTGAGAAAGACTCAGACCTTGCCTATGAGATGAGTGTTGAGGATGTTAAGCAGAAGGTGCGTGACAGGCTTGACGAACCAATCAGCGAAGTACATATGGTTGGTGGTATTCATCCCGATCTGCCGTTTGAATATTACCTCGAAATTCTAAAAGGAATTAAGGAGGTGAAGCCTGAAATGCATATCCAGGCATTCACCTGTGTTGAGATTGCCCATTTTGCAAGTCTTGCAGGAAAATCCATTGAAAAAACACTTGAGCTACTACGCGATGCAGGACTCGGTTCTCTTCCTGGAGGTGGAGCTGAAGTGTTTAGTCCAAGAATTAGGCAAATCACCTGTGAAAAGAAGATTTCCGGTGATGAGTGGTTAGACATTGCAAAGATTGCTCACAGACAAGGTTTTAAAACCAATGCAACTATGTTGTATGGTCACATTGAGACCGTAGATGAGTGTTTAGAACACCTTGATGCACTTCGTCACGCCCAGGATGAGACCAACGGTTTCCTCGCGTTTATCCCTCTTGCTTTTCACCCTAAAAACACTAAGATGTCCGATATATCTAAAACAACAGGGATGAGTGATTTAAAAAACATTGCTGTCTCAAGACTTATGTTGGATAACTTTCCTCATATTAAAGCCTATTGGGTGATGATTGGTCCTAAAATGGCGCAACTGGCGCTCTCATTTGGTGCCGATGATATGGACGGCACGGTGAAAGAGGAAGTAATTACCCATATGGCAGGTGCTGAAACAGAGCAGGGCATAGGTAGTAAGACGCTTATTCGACTTATCAAAGAGTCTGGTAGGATTCCGGTGTTACGGGATACTCTCTATGAAGATATGAACGTTTGTGACTAAGGCTCGGAGGCTTTGATATGCTTGAGAAGATAATCGAAAAAATCAGCTCAAATAGCCGCATCAGTGATGAGGACTATAGGTATCTGGAAGAGAATGCAGATTTGCATACTCTTGGTTTTCTTGCTGATATGGTGCGCAGGAAAAAACATCCTGAACAACATGTCACCTATGTAATTGATAGAAATATTAATTATACTGATATCTGTGTTTCGGCTTGTAAATTCTGTGCTTTTTTCAAGGGACCTGAAGATCCGGATGGTTTTCTACTGAGTTTTGACGAAATAGAGAAGAAGATACAAGAGACACAGGATCTTGGTGGTACACAGATTTTGCTTCAAGGGGGACTTCATCCTGACTTGACTCTGGAATACTATGAAAAAATGGTTCGCTTCATGAGAGATACCGGGATTCATGTCCACGGTTTTTCTCCTCCTGAGATTCATCATTTTGCCGAGATATCAAATCTATCAGTTAAAACTGTGATTCAACGGTTGATGGATGCAGGCCTTGGATCAATACCAGGAGGAGGCGCCGAAATACTTTCTGACAGGGTGCGGAATCTGACTGCTCCAAAGAAATGTACTGCAGACGAATGGCTTAAGGTAATGACTACTGCCCATAAATTGGGACTTCGTACTACGGCTACTATGATGTTTGGACACGTTGAGACCAAAGAAGAACGCTTAGAGCATCTTCGTAGGGTGCGAAATGCTCAGGATGAAACAGGTGGATTTACCGCATTTATACCTTGGTCATTTCAGCCAGATAACACTGTGTTTGCAGATATTGAAAAAACAAGCTCCCTCACATATTTAAAGACGCTGGCATTATCTAGAATATATCTGGATAATATAGATAATGTTCAGGCGTCCTGGGTTACTCAGGGACCTAAAATCGCACAGTTATCTCTCTCTTTTGGTGCAAATGATTTTGGTAGCACCATGATTGAGGAGAACGTTGTGGCAGCCGCTGGAGTGAGCTTTAGTCTTTCAGAGCAGGAGATCAGGCGCTTGGTAAGCGATGCAGGTTATACACCTCGACAGAGATTAATGGATTACACTCTCGTTAACTGAGGTAACTGGGCTGAGATTATGAGTATATCCGCTCAAACCTATACAAAACGCATAGTTTGTGCTCCCTGGCTTCTCACTATGACAGGCCGGGCAGTTAAAGATGGTGCTGTGCTACTTGGGGATGGGCAGATACAGGATGTGAGTGAAGTTGAACTTTTATCCGCTCGATATCCTGATATAGAGGTTGAATACTTTACTGGAGTGTTTCTGCCAGCTCTTGTAAATGCTCACTCACATCTGGAATTATCCCACCTGACTGGAATTAAACCTCTCGCCCCTGAAAAAACATTCACCGACTGGGTGGAAGATCTTCTTGAACAACGATTTGGCCCAGGTAGTAGTGAAAATACAATATTGGAAATAGCTCGTGAGCAGGTTGCTCAGCAGTTTGAGTCCGGGGTAGTTTTTATTGGTGATATTGGCAATTCTTTTTTGGGAAGCTCACTTGCTCCTAAAAAAGATCAACTGCCTGAGGTTTACCATATGCTGGAAATGCTCGGCTCATCTAAGGAGGCCGTGGAGGCAGCGTACAATAGATTGAGTGAGTTTGATTCTGAGGTTATAACAGTTCCACACGCTCCTTACTCAACCCGTCCAGAACTCTTAAAAAAGATAAAACAACGCTCAGATAAGCTAGGATCTATCTTTTCTGTCCATACAGCTGAAGTAAGTGCTGAGACTGATTTTATCAGATCAGCTGAGGGCCTTTTTTATGATTTTCTGGTTAAAAGAGGTGTTTGGAAGGATGATTTTTTTGAGTATGGTTCTAATGCCGGCACTACTGTAGAATATTTTTCCAATCTTGGTTTATTAAACGATAAGACCCTGCTTGTACATTGTGTTCATGTCACTCAGGCAGATCTGGTTTCTATAAAGGAATCTGGTGCGCATATCTGTGTATGCCCTGGATCAAATAATTTTCTTCATTCAGGTAAGGCACCCATAGAGGATATGGTTTCTTGTGGGCTGCTTCCAGCAATTGGGACTGACTCCATTGCGTCTAATAGCCATTTGGATATGTGGGAAGAAATGAAAATTATAAGAAGAGATTATCCAGCTCTAAAGGCATCAGATATTCTCGCTATGGCCACAAAGGCTGGAGCTGATGCCTTTGGTCAAAGCGACCGATTTGGAACCATAGCGAAAGGTAAAAATGCCGCATTTCTTCATGTCTATAGTAATAAAAGTATAAATTGCATTACAGAGAGCGAGTTATTAAACATGTTGGTATCAAATGGCAGGCCTGAAAAAATAGAATGGATCCAGCAAACATTTGGGAATCCCAGGAGCAATTAAGGACTATGTCTACTCAACAGTCAGCTGATATCGTCGCACGAATTGGAATCGTTAACTACCTGAACACTGCGCCTATTCATCAAAGATGGAAGGATAGTGTACTACGACCTGATTGGGAGCTCGTTGAAGATGCTCCGTCGGTTTTAAACAGTAAACTTGAAGAAGGTGAGATTGATCTAGGTTTCGTATCAAGTTTTGAATACGCCAAACACCCCGACAAATACAAGATATTGTCCGGATTATCAATTAGTGCCAATGGACCTGTAGCTTCTGTTGTGCTCCTGTCTCATGTGCCTATTGATCAGTTGCACCAAAATGATATTTTGTTAACCTCACAATCTGAGACATCAGTTGAGCTGGTTAAAATAATATTAGAAGAGTTTCATGGAGTGACTCCTGTTTACCATACCGGTGATATACTTAAAGCCGAAGAAAAAGAATTTAAGGCAGTCCTGGCAATTGGAGACGACGCTCTTCGACTGGTTGAGAGTGCCACGTATTTGTATCAATTTGACCTTGGTGATATCTGGAAACGCAAAACAGGCCTGCCTTTTGTCTATGCGGTGTGTGCGGTAAGGGAAGATTTCTGTGAAAGAGAGCCCGAAATGTTGTCAGAAATTCACAGAGAGTTGTTGCGTTGTAGAGATGAGGGGGCTGAGAAATTAGATGAAATTTGTGAGATTTCTGCTCAAAGAATTCCCCTTTCAAAGCAAAAGTGTCGTGATTACCTTAAGGGTATTCAATACGATCTCTCACCGAAAAAATGTAAGGCACTTGAATCGTTTTTTGAATTACTTATTCGTCGTGAGATCATAAGTAGTCAGGCTTTACCTCTTAAAATGTTCGCAAATTTGAGTTAGCAGGTATGAGGCAGTACGATATGAAACAGAGTCAATCCCATAAAATTTTGCTTGGAGTGACCGGAGCAAGCGGAATGCTTTTTCTCAAAGCATTTTTAGACAATCTCGATGCTATGGATCTTGTTGTTCATGGTATTTGTTCCGGTTCTGGTGAGAAGGTGCTGGGAATGGAGCAGGGTCTTGCTCCAACGGATCTGCCCTGTGTCTCCAAGTGGTATGATGTGGCTGACCTTGCAGCGTCTCCTGCTTCTGGATCTAGTGATTATTCATCAATGGTTATACTACCCTGTACTATGGGAAGTCTTGCGTCTATTGCCGGGGGAATGTCAATTAATCTGATACACCGAGCAGCAGATGTTATGCTCAAAGAAAGAAAACCACTGGTGCTGGCTGTTCGAGAGACACCTCTTAATCGAACGCACCTACTGAATATGCTTGCTGTTCATGATGCAGGTGCAACACTGTGTCCTACGATGCCCAGTTATTATCTCAAGCCAAAGAGCCTTGAGGAAGCAGCAAGAACCTATGCCTGGCGGCTGGCCGATCAGATAGGTATTGATAGCCCTAATCGAAAAAGATGGTAGCACATGTCTGTTATTAACAAAGTTAAAGTTTTACTGGAGATGATCCAGTTTAAGCTCACCATATTTGCAATGCCCTTCGCTTTTATCGGAGCTTTTTTAGCGTCTCGAGGTTTTCCTGAAATACCCACTCTGTTGTGGGTTATTGTTGCAATGGTAGGGGCCAGAACGACTGCCATGGGTTTTAATAGAATCATTGACCGGAAATTTGATGGAGATAATCCCCGTACAGCGACAAGGGCAATTCCAGCCGGTGAGGTGAGCCTTAAAGAAGCATGGCTCATGATAATTGTCTCAGCGATGATTTTTTTCTTCGCATGTTATAATCTTAACGAGCTGACTTTATTGCTCTCACCACTTGCTTTAGGGTTGACCTTGTTTTACTCGGTCACCAAAAGATTTACGTCCCTTTGTCATATTGTTCTCGGTATAGCACTGGCCTTTTCACCTTTTGGCGGGTGGGTTGCTGTAAAAAATAGTATGGTTGATTATCCCTTTGTTCTATCTTTGGGAGTTCTGTTTTGGGTTGCAGGGTTTGATACAATCTACGGTTGTCTTGATGCAGAGTTTGATAAAAAAAGAGGTTTGTATTCTCTCCCGTCAAGGCTCGGTAAACGTAATGCTTTCAGACTAGCGGGCTTGTTTCATATTCTAGCCTTTGTTCTTTTTATAATAACCGGATGGACACAAGGGCTCAATGTCTACTATTACATTGGTATTGCACTGACCTCTGCTGCTCTTTTGTATCAACACATGCTTGTACGACCGGATGATTTGTCTCGTATACAGGCATCATTTTTTTCAATGAATGGATTTATCAGTATAACACTCTTTCTTGCCACATGGGTCTCTCTTGCAACTCTTTAAAGCTAGATGGTTTCTTGTGTTGACTATTTTCTCGGTGGCGATTTGTTCACTTGTCAGTGCTGGTGTTGAATCATCAGATATAGCTCCCACTGCTAAGATCATACCCGTTGGTGTTATAGATCAAAATCTGGTTCACTATGGGTATTCAGGGAAAGAATTTTTAAAATATGATGTTTCCTGGAGTGGTGGAATCAAGATAGGTGAGCTTCACCTTGAGATGAACGCAATTGATGGAGTGGATGATGGCTTTGAGATTCGTGCATTTATAACAACGAAAGGCGGAGCCGTACACCTTTTCTACCCCATCTCCGATTTACATGTGACTAAGGTGCAGGGGCTTGACAAGCTTCCCTATCTTTACGAAGTATGGCAGGACGAGGGATATAGTTATACTGCACACAGGTATATAGAGTTCGATCAGGAAAAATATAGTGTAAGATATACGAAAGATGATGAGCTAAAAGCAGAATACCAGTTAGATGGTCCAGTGAATAACGAGTTTTCCTCGTTTTTTAATAGTCGTCTTATGACGTTTGTAAAAGATAAACCCTTTCTTGTACCTACCTTTGCAGATAAAAAACGGGTGGAGGTTGCTGTCCATCCAATTGAAATCACAACCCTTGAAGGTACAATTCTGGGTGATGTTGCAGCAGCTAAAATAATGCCAGTGATGAAATTTAAAGGGCTCTATGATAAAAAGGGTGACACTGTGATCTGGTATACAAATGATAAATGCAGGGTTCCGGTAAAAATAAATTCAAAAATTGCAATTGGATCATTGACGGCGAGACTCACAGAATATCAAAATCCTTCCTGTGATATTTATTTGCCGTCCGGAAGTGATGATGCAGTTGAGACAGTAACCATAGGAGAACAATAAAATGACAAATGCTGTAAAAACCACCGATTTCCCAAACCTGATTCTTAAACATAGAGGCAAGGTCCGTGATATGTACGAAATTCCCGGGCATGATGATAAACTGCTGATGGTCGCTTCTGATCGTCTGTCTGCCTATGACGTGATCATGGAAGATCCTATCCCTGGAAAAGGTGCCGTCCTCACCGAGCTTTCATTGTTCTGGTTTGATTTACTTGGTGATATTGTTGAAAACCATCTAATTACTGCAGTGGTTGAAGAGTATCCTGAAGTGTGTCAACCGTATGCTGATGCCCTTCGTGGTCGGTCGATGCTTGTTAAAAAGACGCAACCTTTGTCTATTGAATGTATTGTCAGGGGATATATCTCAGGGTCCTTTTGGAGTGCCTATAAAAAAGACACAAATGTTTGTGGATTTCAACTTCCTGAAAACATGAAAGAGTCCGATAAGTTTCCGGAGATTCTTTTTACTCCTTCCACAAAGGCGGATCTGGGAGATCACGATGAAAATATTTCCATGGAAAGGATGAGGGAGATTGTTGGAAAAGAGAAAGCTGATAAGATCGCTGAAATTTCAGTTGCCCTGTATACAAAAGCAGCTGATTATGCTCGAACCAAGGGGATCATTATAGCGGATACAAAGTTTGAATTAGGTGAAGTAGACGGCAGACTCATCCTTATTGATGAAGTGCTCACTCCAGACTCCTCCAGGTTTTGGCCAATGGATGAGTATGAACCTGGTAAGTCTCAGCCGAGTTTTGATAAACAGTTCCTAAGAGATTACCTTTCTACCCTTGATTGGGATAAAACAGCACCTGCACCGAAACTCCCTCAAGAAATTATTGATAAAACAATTGCTAGATATGAAGAGGCACAACAACGAATATGTTCTAAGTAACCGTAACAAATTACTGTTACTTTGTTGAAATTGATGCGTTTAACCTTTCTTTGGTTAAACGCATTTTTATTGTAATGTAGACAGAGGTTGTATAGCTAACGAGATTCTACGCAATTATTTAAAACTGACTCGAGGGATTGGTCTAAAAAAGTGTACCCTGCATGCATGAGTTTTTGGGGAGTGACCCTGCAACTTGTGAGTAGCATTTCATCAGCCATTTGTCCAAAGATGAGTCTTGCAACAGCAGTCGGGACCTTAAAAATAGTTGGTCTGCTCAAGACTTCACCGAGGGTTTTCGTGAATTCGCGATTAGTGCACTGTATTGGACTCACTACATTAACCGGGCCATTTATAGCCTCGTTATTCATTATAAAATCTATAATAGATACGACGTCACGAATCGATATCCAGCTGATATGCTGCTCGCCAGTACCCACTACGCCACCAAGGCCCGCCTTAAATGGTGGAATCATCTTGCTTAAAGCACCACCTTTTGCACTCAAAATCATACCAAAGCGTAAATTTACAACCCTTACGCCAAGTTGCTCCAGCCTTTGTGTTTCTTTTTCCCACTGTTGACATACCTCTGCTAAAAAACCGACACCTAAACTGCTGTTTTCATCAAGCAGTTCGTTTCCGCGGGACCCATAAAAGCCAATGGCTGAAGCACAGAGAAACACTTTCGGTTTTTCTGTGAGTAGGGATATATAATCTATAATTTCGCGAGTTCCATCTAGTCGACTACTCAGGATAGATTCTTTTTTCTTTTGCGACCAACGTCCATTTGCAACATTTTCACCTGCCAGGTGTATAACAGCTTCAAAAGTGTTAGTGTCGTCTTTAGGTAGACTATCTGTGGCCCAGAAATGATTACTATCGGGTGTGAGGTCACGCTTTAAACATTGAAGGGAATGTCCATTATTAAATAAACCCTCTATGAGGGCGCTTCCAACAAGTCCTGTACAGCCCGTAATCATTGTTTTCATAAGATAGTAATGTGTGGTTGTTAATTAATCTTCTGGGTTTGATCTTCTGTCGTTTTTTAAGGGGCTGGGTTTGATCCTTCCGTCTATTATATGACATATGGCAAGAATTGGATGCTTAAAAATAAGACGGGGACCGGAATAGCGCATAATCCTACGAATTTTATTTTGCATATCCTTACTATAACAATGAATTATACAATTGGCACAGGTTGGTTTGTTGTTTTGTAAAGGACATGCACTCAATCGTTTTATTGCGTAATCAAATACAGTTTTGCATTCTGTACATAACTGATCGCTCTTTGATGGGTGATGATGCCGACAATAGAGGGATAGCAGAGCTTGAATAGTTTTTTTTTCTCTGACTAGACGTTTCGAATCCATTCGTGTTAGTGCTTTTCCTTACCTATGTATTGAATTTTCTGATGAGTTATCACAAGCTGAGATGTGCTATTATTTTATCGCACACCTGATCCTGGGTCAGGGAAGATCCTTCAATAGTTACATCCGAATATTTTTTGTATAATGATTCTCTCTCATCAAAGAGATCTTGAAAACTCTGGTCTGGTCGTTTCGCAAGTCCTCTGGTCTCGTAATTATGAATCCTCGATTTGAGTTCAGCAAGTGTTGTTTGCAAGAAGATAATCGTTCCATTCTTTTGTAAATGCAACATAGCAGGCTCACTGTAGGCGGCACTTCCTCCGGTGGCGATAATATGATTTTTACAACGCACTGATAGCAGTACTTTTTCTTCTATTTCTCGTAGTGCCATATGTCCTTCATTATCAACGATGGACTGGAGACTCTTGCCGGCCATATTTTGGATGAGAATATCGGTGTCAAGGAATCTTTTGGTAACGAGTTTTGCCAGAATAATACCAACCGTGGATTTTCCTGATCCTGGCATACCAATGAGTACTATGTTAGTTTTTTTCATAATTAATTAGAATTACGCTGTGAAAAAAGGTTTTTATCAGAAGATTGTAAGCATTATTTATTTGCACTCATATGTTTTTTTAATTGTGCAGGTATGTATTGAACGGCAATCAGTGATGTGACGCTTAAGATGGCACCCCCATAAAAAGGAATTTTGTAATCTATCAGCCATAACAATCCTCCGACCACAGGCAGGGCCACAGCTGCTATGTGATTGATGGTAAAGCCGACGGCCATACTAGGTGAAATATCTTTTGGGTCTGCAATTTTTTGAAAAAAAGTTTTTATACCAATGGCAAAATTAAAAAAGATGTGATCACAAATATAGAGCAGAGCGGCGAGGTATCTATTTTCAACAAGAGCATAGCCTATAAAAACAAGAATGAGTGCACTGTACTCAAGCGATAGTACTTTATGTTCTCCATATTTCGCAATACATCGGCCTATAAAAGGGCTGAGAAAATAATTGACGGCATTGTTAAATAGAAACAGGCAGGCGACTTCCTGAACGCTATAATCAAATTTTTTGACAAGTAAGAATACTGCGAAAGCAATAAATATTTGTCGTCTCGCTCCAGCAAGCAGGGTAAGCAGGTAAAAAAGGCAGTATCGTTTTTTGAATAGCATTTTTTTATGTTGGACGGGGAGGTCTCGTCGTGTTGGATTTTGCATTAACGCAAAAATCGCTACAATAATAATGAGCAGTCCAAACCCGAGGTACATTGACGTAAAGCTAAAAAAATCAGAAAATAGCAGGAAAAATATTGCTACAGCCATACTGCATGCAGCCGATCGACTACGAAGCAGGCCGAGAACAACAGGGGAATCAGCCTTACAGAAATACTGAAGAGTTAAAGATTGATTCATGGTCTCAAAATAATGGAAACCAAAGCTCATAAGTATGGTTGTGAATATCAAACCGTAAAAACTTGGGAAAATCCCTGTAAGGCAGATTCCAAGGCCTAGTATAAATATGGAAATTGCAGCAAGCTTATGTTCTTTTATAACAAGCAGGACATAGACCACAAGTAGTGCAAGAAACCCTGGAATTTCTCGCATTGATTGAATGACACCGATGTGGTGTCCGTCAAGACCTATCACCTGGACGGCAAAGTTGTCAAACAGGGTTCGCCATGCCTGTAATCCCCCTGTTGCGCAGAGTGTAAGGATTAATAAATATAAATACATAGGATCTTTCTTGAAATTTTGCATTGTATTCGAATATAAATGAGTAAACGTTGTTTTATTTAAAGTCGTTTTTTGCAATACTTGCCTTACCCGTAAGTCTACCTACCTTCATTTTTTAGAAAATACGATATTTAACTCTAAACAGTCGATAAAATGAAGGTCAGACCTAAGTTCGTCAATTGTGTTATATGTGGTATAATCTATAGTAGATTATATGTTTACATTGAATGTGTAGTTTGAATATTGTTTTAAGGAGTTGTACATGGAAATTTTCACTGATATTGCCAACTGGTTCGAGTCAACTCATATAGATCAGCAGTTACGAGAGGTTGATTATATGGGTGTGCTGGTTAATCCCTGGCTTATGGTCCCTTTCGTTCTTATGCTTGCACATATGGTGTATAAGCAACGTTGGACTCAAATTATTGTAATAGCAGTTGGAGTAGGGGCGTGGTATTTCTCCGGAACAGATTATGCAAATTCGCTTCTGGTGGATGGCGAAATTGATATTCAAAAAATTCTTCCGGTGATGTTTGGCGGAGCAGCTGCTTTGGGTTTTGTTATTTATCTTCTTTTTGGTCGATCCGACTGATGAAGGCTTCACATGAATTTTAGAAATGGAGTATTCATAATTACAGAGGACGATCATTGCCCTCTGTATAATGTGAGGGAGGAGTTAAAGGTAAGTGATGGTATTTTGCTCTTACCGGCAGCCAAGCCTACCTGTTTAACTCTTGCCAAGGATCTTGTTGACATTGCTCTTGCCGAGAGTAACTACGAAAGATACTCCCACGGGAAAACTGAAAAAGCTAAATTTGAATGTGGTGGCTGTACAGGCCTGATCCGTTTTGAATATAAAAAAGATAAAGAATTTGCAACGGTTCAGATGAAATTGTTGGCAGCGGCAGAGAAAAGAGAGAAAATTGAAGGTGTTCAGCATTTTGCTGGATTGCTCCGTAAAATCCCTATGTTTAAGGTTCTTTCCGATGAGGACCTGCTTGATCTTGCTACGTTGCTTGAATTAACAGAGTTCCCATGGCAATTTCCAATCACCCAAAAAGGTGATCCCGGTAATCGCTTGTTTATTTTACTGTCAGGCCGTGCTGAAGTCATTGATGAGCAGGGAGTGGTGTTTGCAGAACTTGGAAAGGGCGAAGTGTTTGGTGAAATGAGTTTGCTGTCAGGTGAGCGTGTTAGCACGACAATTATGGCGGCGGATCCCTGTCAGGTTGCTGTTATGAGTCAGAAAAATTTCAAGCATGTTCTCAACAGATTCCCAACGCTTCAGGTGTTTTTCTATAAACTTCTAGTGAGTCGTATAAACAAGATGAATGAGCAGAGGGCTGCCGAACTCGCTTCTGGGATGGTTGGTCAGGTCTCTGATATTTCCATTGTTGAACTTTGTCAGATGGTAAATTCTAATCAGAAAACCGGACATCTTAAGCTGGAAAATGGAGATGACAGGGGCGATATTCTTTTTAATGAAGGTGAAATCGTGCATGTCGAGTATCGTACTCTCTCAGGTAAAGATGCCTTTTATGAGATCATAGGTATTGAAGAAGGTCGTTTTAAATTTACCCAGGGGTTGAGTCATAAAGAAAAGCAGTTAGATATTCTTGGCGGATTTATGGGAATGATCATGGAGGGAATGAAGCGGTTGGATGATAGACATTGATTCTCTGCCATATTACATGTGATTTACCCTTTATTTGTTTGCAACACAATGATGATACCTACTGGTCTTATATGGATTATGTGAGGGCACCTATTGCTTGAGAATCTGCTTGCTCACAAGGTTTACTGTTTATTAACTCGAGTTCATCAATGGGAAAAATTAAGATAAAATGTCTTTGAGTCGTCGTCAGGTTAAAAGAGAAATATTTTTACTGTTGGATACATACAAGCCTGCTGAGTTAGAGTTTAAACTTTCAGTATACCCTAGAATTGCACTTATAAACGCCTTGTTTTCTGCACTGTGTGATGCAAATGAGCGGATTAAATGGCATGCAGTAAGTAGTTTTGGTCTTCTTGTTCCAAAGATGGCCGATGAAAATCCGGAATCTGCTCGTGTAATTATGCGAAGATTTCTCTGGACTCTTAATGACGAATCAGGTGGGATCGGATGGGGTGCTCCTGAGGCTATGGCACAAATTATGTGTAATAGCGATTTGCTGCGTCATGAGTATCTACATATGTTGATCTCTTATATGCTGGAAGATGGGGACGAATTGTTTCAAGACGGCAACTATCTTGAATTGCCACTCTTACAACGGGGTTTGCTCTGGGGGATTGGAACGGTATGTAAACATTATCCTGAAGAGATGAATGCACGTGGAATAGTTGAGGATATTGAAAAATATCTGGCATCAAGTGATTTGGAGGTCCGTCATCTGGCACTGTGGGCACTATTTCATTTAGGGCACTCATACTCATCCAATGATTTAGTTCTCCCAGATTTAAAAGATGGTGTAATGAAAATATATATGGAAGGTGAATTCAAAGAAGTCTGCCTGAAGTCAATCTACGACGGTTGTGTAGTGAATTAACGGATCTCTTTATAAGATACCAGGAGGCATAGTCGGCACCTTGTTCGAGCCAAGACTAAAACCGCCATCCATTTTAACAATAGAACCAGTCATGTAGGACGCCTGTACAGATAAGTAATACACCGCTTCGGCAACTTCCTTAGCCTTGCCTGTACGGCCAAGCAATATATGATCATGTAATTGTTTTTTTTGATTTTCGCTCAGCTCTGCCCATCCCCTTGTACCTTCACCATGCCTACCCTCTATGAGGCCAAGTATAAGACCGTTTACTCTGGTATGGGGAGCGCATTCGCGGGCCCATTGTTCAGTAAGTGAATCAACTGCACGATTAGCGGCACTATAGCCATCATTAAAAAAAACAGAGGCGGGCCCGCTACGACCCGTTGATCCAGAGATTGAGCTGATGTTGAGTACAGCACCATCACTGCTTTTTGTTAAAAGATCTTTGCAGTGGTGATAAAGTAACCATTTCCCTCTGAGAGTGGTTTCAATTTCAAGTTCCCACTGACCTTCATTATGAGCGTGATCATAACTTCCATGGACAATAGGCATGCCTCCCCGCTCTATGTTATTAATGAGATAGTCGAGTCTGCCAGTTGTTTGTTTTATACGATTTACAACCGATAATACGCCGTCTTTTGACCTGAGATCGGCTGAGATTATGTGAAATGTGTAGCCAAGAGACGTAAACTCTTCCTTCATATCCTCGATGGATTCAGGCCAATCAAAGACGGGCAGTATAAGTGTAGCTTTCATTTCCCCGAATTTTTTTGCAATAGTTCGGCCAATAACCTGTGCAGCACCAGGGATGAGAGCTGTCTTTCCTTGTAACGTCATGTTGTAATACAATTATAAAATTTTATTTAATATCGGTTGAGACGGTTCATGAACAGTTCCGCCATCTTCTGTATGCCTTCGTAGACCAAACATAGCGAGAATGTCATCATCCATGCAGAGTGTATAATCATTACTGGATATTATGTTGTTTGTCGCAGGATTGATAAGCCTTGAGGAAAGATAAAGCATTCTGTTTGTACGGGTAAAGGTTCCAACTACAATGGCCTGTGCGTTGAGGTTTGGGTTAAGTTGTGTTAGGTCTCTTGTTAGTATGGTTTCACCTGACTGAGGTTCTATGTACAGATTATTGGCCAGTTTGAGTTCTTTGACGGTGTACCCGAGTTGAACTAAACGGGAGCTCAGGTGTTCCTGTAGTAGTCGTCCAAATGAACTGGTAACTTCTAAATTGCTGTTACTCACAAAGGTTGTAACTAGAACAGGCATTTCGTCGCTTCTGGGAATGAGTGGAGGGATTGCTGTGACCACGAGGTCTTCTGCGATTTTATAAGAGAAATCAACAAGGTTCGTCTTTCCCCCGAGAAGCCCTTCAAGTCTTGTGCAATTAAGGTTTGCGCATCCTGATATAATAATAAGGATCAAAAGGGTGTTCAAAATAAACAATATCCTTGGAGTTCTTAGAATATTGCCAGCAATTCCTGTGATACTGTTCATATTAGATACCTTTCTCTGTAGTAGAGGGTGTTAATTCATCAACTGTTTCAGGGGCTATGTCCTCGGGTGGCGATGGGAATGGTCTATCGGAGGAAGGTGCTGAGTTGTTTGGTCTACTGTTTTTCTTTTTAAGTGTAATCGCAGTTGTTTCACTATGGTTTTGTTGATATTGATAGAAATCTGTATCATTGATGTAATATATATCTGAGGCCCTAAAGAGATATTTTTGATTCTCTATCATAGAAGTGGTTATAATTACTTCGTAATGTCCGTTCGTGGTGTAACTTGTATTCGCAACGTCGGCTGCTACGCCCGAAGCGAGGAGGATGAGTTCTGAAGGGGCATTTCGCAGTACCAGAATTGCGGCAGAAAGTGATGTGAGAAGACCTGGTTGGAGACTGCGATATCTGTTGGCGTTATGTCTGACAACCTGAACCTTGTAGAGGACTTTGATTGATTCTGGTGTTGGTCGACTCTCAGTGGGGATTCCAAAATTATAGAGGCTTGTGATAAGTAGGTCTCTAAAGGCTTCGTTGAATGTAGACGTTTCGTTTTCCTGGCAAGGATTAGTTTCATCTCCGCAGGTTGGTTTGACATAGACTGATGTTTCAATGTTATCAGTTAAGATTAATTGATTGTTTATCCGATTAGATAAGTCTTTTGCGAGCACTTCCCAATGTTCTGATGCCTGCATTTTTTGCTGCTGAGTATATGGATAGCTGATTGGTTCTGGTAGTCTGCTGCTGCAGCTGGTCAGAAGTGATAGGCACAACGTAAAAACTAAAAATGGCCGCATCGGAGAAACTCCACTTTGTTGAGTGTTATTATTTATTCAACTTTATCGGACATTTGTCAAAAAAGTAAAGGGAAATATATGATTTTAATACCTTACAGCAGAAAGCCTGTCACAAATAATAAGAAATCCGGATATTGTTTTAAATTTTTTTTAACACAAACTCATTATCAAGGTACTGATCCAGGCCTTGCTTTCTCATTTACCGGGGGGAGATATCTGTGCTATGCTCAATACTAAAAAAAGTCGTAACGCTATAATTAAACACAAGAGTAATCTCCCAGCCCTCTTCAGGGGTGTTGACTTAAGTGTCGAATTTATCAAAATAAAATTATTATGAGTATTGATTTACATATACATTCAACAATGTCCGATGGAACGCTGTCGCCAACAGAAATTGTTGATTTGGCGGTAAGAAAAGGATTGTCATGTATAGCACTTACCGACCATGATACTATTGCCGGTTACAAGGAAGCCCGCGCCCACGGTGAGGACGTTGGTTTAGATGTGATTTCAGGGGTTGAACTCAGTGTTGTTTTTGCAGGTGACCATTTACATTTACTCGGCTACTTTGTTGATTGTGATAATAGTGAGTTACTGGAAGGACTCTTTGAGTTACATGGAGCAAGGGACAAAAGGAATAGTGAGATACTCAGGAATCTTTCTGAGCTTGGAATTACAATCGATGAGTATGAACTGCGTAGGATATCAACAACCGGTGAAACAGGGCGGCCTCATATTGCAAAGATACTTTTGCAACGAGGTGTAGTGCGATCTATGGATGAGGCGTTTGACAAATACCTTGGTCGAAATGGAAGTGCATATGTGACACGGTTTGTTTATGACATTAAGCGTGGAATTGACTTAATTCATGGGGCAGGAGGCCTTGCAGTTGTAGCGCACCCATTGAATCTACTTAAAAATGATATGGATTCGGGATCTATTCTAAAAACTCTCAAAGAGCTTGGTCTTGATGGTGTCGAGTCATATTATCCGACACATTCTCGAAAGTATAGAAAACAGTTGGTAAAGCTTGCACAGAGTCATGGGTTGTTCGTCACAGGTGGCAGTGATTATCATGGCTCAATTAGACGTGGAACGACACTTGCCGGAGGTAAAGGAGTGTCTGTCCCCATAGAGGTTATTGATGAAATGCGTCGGGTTTTGAATTTGAAATATGGTGAAGTTTAATTCTTTATAGGGATAGATGAGTGGCAATGTATTCGATATTGGTTGTTGATGATGAACCGAATTACCTCGTTGTATTATCAGAGTTACTCAAAGATGAAGGTCTTGAGGTTTTTACTGCTTCATCAGGAGAAGAAGGACTTAAGATCATCGAAGGTGTCGATCTGGATGTTGTAATAACGGATATGCAGATGCCAGGAATGAATGGACTCGAATTTTTAAAAGAGGTAAAGACCCGAATAAGTGACTTACCTGTTATTGTTATTACGGCCTTTGCTGAGATTGATAAGGCTGTGGAGGCCATGCAAAATGGAGCATTTAACTATCTTGCAAAGCCATTTTCCAATGATGAGTTGATCATTACTATAAATAAAGCAGCATCCTTGCACCAACTTGTTCGTGAAAATAGCAGGTTGCGCAAAGAGATAAAAGGCCAGGTTGGTTTTAGTGGCATGGTTGGAAAAAACCCAAAAATGCTACAGGTATATCAGTTGATAGAAAAGGTTGCTCCCACCCATGCTTCGGTGCTTATTACCGGGGAAAGCGGAACCGGTAAGGAGCTTGTTGCAAAGGCAATCCATAGTAATAGCCCGAGGGAATCACAGCCTTTTATTGCGGTCAACTGTGCTGCTTTATCTGAAAATTTACTTGAAAGTGAACTGTTTGGTCATGAAAAAGGAGCTTTTACCGGGGCCGTTGCCATGCGAAAGGGTCGTTTTGAACTTGCTGACAATGGTACGATCTTCCTCGATGAAGTTGGGGAAATCCCCCTGGCCTTACAGGCTAAATTGCTACGGGTTCTCCAGGAAAAAACATTTGAGAGAGTTGGAGGCGGAAAGACCCTTGAGGTGGATGTTCGGATTATCAGTGCTTCAAATAAAGATCTGCGTGAAGAGGTGACGAAAGGGCGGTTTAGGGAAGATCTTTTTTATCGTCTTAATGTTATCCCCGTTAATCTCCCATCACTTAGAGAACGCATGGATGATATGCGTCTTCTCGCTGACTTTTTTATCGAAAAATATAGGAAAGAACTGGGTCGTGAGAAGTTGTCGATTTCATCAGACGCAATGAAACTTTTAATGAAACTTCCCTGGGAAGGTAATATTCGAGAACTTGAGAACACAATTGAGCGTGCTGCCATTCTCTGTAGTGATGATTCAATTGAGGCGGAAGATGTTCAGCCGGACACCATGTATGGAGATGAGAAAACAGCTTTTGGCCAAGATATTGATATTGGACAACTTATACCAGAGAACGCTCCGCTCAATGATGTGCTGTATATAATTGAAAAAAAGATGCTTATTCAAGCGCTTGCTGATACAGAATATGTTCAGTCGAGGGCCGCAGATAAATTAGGAATTACCAAGAGTTTGTTGCAGTATAAAATGAAAAAATATCGGATTAAAAAGAAGAAATAGTCTATCTCTTTTGCATGGTCGTACACTTTTATCTGGAGCTGGAAATTCCCCAGTGCAGTTTGTTGCGAAGGATTGAAAAGTAGTCTCGGTTTTCTGAGGCTACAAGCTGTAAAGGATGCTTTGCCACTGAGATTTCAAGTTCGTCCCCGGGCTTCATTTCTAAAAAAGGTTGACCATCAATAATGACTTGGGCTCTTTCAGCCTGCTCTTCGGAGTTATAGATCGTGACCAGTTCTTTATGTGCGGGTAAAATAATTGGCCGGCTTGAGAGCATGAAAGGGCAGATTGGAGTTACAGTTATGGTTTCGAGCCCGGGGTAGACAAGTGGCCCTCCGGCTGAAAGATTATAGGCGGTTGAGCCTGTTGGAGATGAAAATATCAGACCATCTGCTCTATATGTTGTGATAAATTCTTTACCTGCCCAAGTGGAAAGACTGAGCAAACGATCACTTACATTTTTTGATATAACGACATCATTGAGTGCATACCGTGACTCACTAGTATGCTCTCCTGAAAGTATTCGTGTTTTGAGCATTAGGCGGTTTTCAAGTCTCACCTTGTTGCTCAATATTTTATCAAGTGCAGAAAAAGTTTCATCTTCTCTGAACTCGGTGAGAAACCCAAGGTTGCCTAAGTTGATACCAAGGACTGGTATGGCATGGCGGGCAGCGAGTTCCGCAATATGCAGCAGGGTACCGTCACCACCAAGGACAATGATCATATCAAGGTCGGAATGGATGTCTTCCATCCGGGTGTTGATGTCTTTGTCCTGAAGCCAGTTTGATAAGGTGAGGGCATATTTCTGCGCTTTCAGATCATCCTTTTTAGTGACAATTGAAATCTGTTGAATATCTAAATTAACAACGCTGCGAAACCTTGGGTCGTTTTCGCTCATTTTACTTTGCCAAGTTCCTTTGATTTGTTGACCGCAGATTCGACGACATCCATAACGATACCATGAAAACCGACTTTCTCAAGAACATGAACTGCGGTAATTGCAGTTCCTCCAGGGGAGGTCACCTTGCCACGTAATGACGCTGGATGCTCCCCGCTCTCTTTTAAAAGCTTTACCGAGCCGGAAACAGTCTGCATTGCAAGTTTTGCAGAGACTGCACGGGTAAGACCAGACTTTACTCCAGCATCAATTAATGCTTCAACAAAGGAGAAGACATAGGCAGGACCAGAGCCGCTTAAACCAGTAACGGCATCGAGGTGAACTTCATCGAGAATTACAACCTCTCCAACTGCCAAAAATACTTCTTCAGCAGCTCTTAGTTCAGTATCAGTAACATTCTCATTTCTTGATAGTGCTGAAGCCCCTTCAAGAACAAGTGCCGGGGTGTTTGGCATAACTCTGATCATTTTAGTATCAGGTTTACCAATTGTATCAATATAAAATGAGATGGGAAGTCCAGCTGCGATGCTTATGATAATATGCTGAGTTTGCACACGTTCACGGCAGTCTTCCAGGAGTGAAGCCATTGTTTGAGGTTTAACAGCGAGCATGATGATGAGACAGTTTTCAAAAATAGGTATATTACTGTGGTGGGTTGTTACTGAGTATTGTGTTTCAAGGTGTTCTCTGCGGCTGTCGTTTGGTTCTGCTATAAGAATGTCTTCACTCTTATAGAGTCCTGATGCAATAATACCCTTGATCAGCGCTTCGGCCATTTGTCCGCCGCCAATGAATCCTATTTTTTGGCTCATAATCTACCTGCTTGGAAATATATTTGTCTTGAAAAATTAGTTATGCAAACTTAATGAGTATCAGGTAAATATCAAATTAACGCCTTTAATACAACTCTTGATGTGGGAGCTTCCCCATTGAAAATACATTTTACAGATGAGGATTTTATGATTGATAAAGATTTACTCAATATTTTGGCATGCCCTAATTGTAAGGGTGCTGTTAAGTTAAAAGATGAGAGTGGTATTGTTTGTGAAAAATGCATGCTGCTCTATGAAATACAGGACGGTATCCCGGTGATGCTTGTGGA
This sequence comes from Desulforhopalus glucosivorans, assembly GCF_054397165.1. NCBI lineage: Bacteria > Pseudomonadati > Thermodesulfobacteriota > Desulfobulbia > Desulfobulbales > Desulfocapsaceae > Desulforhopalus > Desulforhopalus glucosivorans. Next base: position 1,826,938 of record NZ_AP044854.1, on the reverse strand, counting down.
TAAGGCGACCAAAATCGAATCAGATAAGTAAAATGGGGAGGGGCATTTGATGACGTCTACGCATGAAACAAGTTACCATGAGTATATTGTTGAAGGAGATCATTCAAAGAGTGATTATTTCACGCCGATTAAGAGAATCGCTGAAAAAAAAATGCCTCATTCAACTGCAGATGACGAAACCCTGGAAACCCTCTATGGAATGTTACTCGATGAGATAACAACCAATACCAATGATCCTGGTCAGACCATTTCGTTTGGTACCTCAGGCTGGCGAGGGATTCTAGGTAAAGATATTTATGTGAGGTCTGTGGCCCAGGTTACACAGGCAATTGTCGAGATGTATGAAGGTCTTTCGGTGGACTCAGGCCTAAGTGCTCTGTTGGGAGTTGATAGTCTGGACGAGGCTCGAACAAGAGGTTGTGTTCTTGGGTTTGATAATCGCTTTGCTGGTGAAGTTCTTGCTGGTGTCGTTGCGAGTGTTCTGACGGGCGCGGGATTTAAGGTCTTCTATGCTGGAGAGTCGACAACAGGAGCTCTATCAGCCGCTGTTCTTATTAATAAAAGTGCATTCTCAATTAACCTTACTCCATCCCATAATCCACTGGAATATGGTGGGTATAAATTTAATGCAGCAGATGGAGGTCCAGCAGCAGGTGAGGTCACGGGGAAGATTACAGAAAACGCCAGACGAATTGTTGCAAACGAAAGTGGTGTCAAGAGTCTTTGTACTCCGAAACTCCAACCTATTAGCAGCCTTGTTGGTATTCAGGAAATAGATGCCCTCTCAAACTGGCAGGAGTTGGTGACGAAAAACGCAGATGTGCATGGGGTGCATCTTGATACTATACTTGCATCATTTCAGTCTGAAAAAGATTTAAAAGTAGTGGTCGATTGTGTTCATGGCGCGAGTCGGCTTCATATTAAGCGACTGCTGGATGCAAGTGATGGAGCCCCCCTTGAATTACTTCGGGATAATGCGGATGTGACGTTTGGTGGAGTGGCTCCTGAGCCGTCTACTAAGAATATGGAACGTGTTGTTGAGACTCTTGCACAATCTGATAAAAAGCTGAAGCTTGGAGCAATTATAGATCCTGATGGTGACAGAATTCGTTTTACTGACGGGACAACTGAAATCAGTATGAATCAGTTTGGGGCAATGGCATATCACTATCTCCATGAATATAAAAATAAAAATGGAATTGTTGCCAAAACCGTTGCTACTTCAAATCTTGCCAACAGTATTGCAAATAATTTAGGTGAAGATATATTTGAGCCCAGTGTTGGTTTTAAAAACTTTAAACCAGTAATAGGCAAAGCTGTAGTTTTTTTTGAAGAATCTGATGGCATTTCGATCTTGGGGCATACCCCGGAAAAAGATGCCTATATTGGGCTGTTACTGGCTCTTGATATGATTCTTACCACCGGCATAAATCTTGGCTCTTATTTAAAGAAAATTGAAGAAACTTTTGGTGCTTATTATCCGGATAGAGATGGTGTAGAGGTATCTGTGAAGGGTGAGGAGCTGCTGTCAATGCTTTCCCAGTTAGAAAAATATACGGCAGGTTCTGTTGTTAAGGTAGGTGGTGAAGAGAAAAAGATCATTGAAGTGATTTCAATTGATGGGCGTAAGATGATTCTAGAAGATGGTTCCTGGCTTATGATTCGTCCATCGGGAACTGAGCCTAAGGTGAGGTTTTATGTTGAATCGAGAACCAGGCAGGGGACGGCCGGGCTCGTGGAGACCGCAAGGGAGATGTTGCAGGAGATAGGAGTGCTGAGTTCTTAGCTTGTATAAATGTCGCAACAAGGCAGGACAGGTACTTTGATGGTAATCAGATTTAAAAATGTATAAGTGGGCCTTTAAATGAATTTATACACTGCATTGGTTTGATATTCAGAGTGCACTTATCTTGATGAACCTTTATCGGCAGTTGCATTTTAGTGACGAGGTCTTATTGTCAGCATTTAGCAAGGAAAAATCATTATTATTATAATTAAAGCAGGAGAGCTGTATGTGGGAATATACTGATAAAGTTCAACAACATTTTCTTGACCCTCAGAATGTTGGAGAAATTGAAAAGGCCAGCGGAACAGGAGATGTAGGTTCTTTAGCCTGTGGCGATGCACTGAAGCTGACCCTCAAAATAGATGATAAAGATATAATTACTGACGCAAAGTTTAAAACATTTGGTTGTGCAAGTGCAATCGCTTCTTCATCAGTCTTAACTGAAATGGTTAAAGGAATGACCGTGGATGATGCCGCAAAGGTGACTAATGAAGATATTGCTGATGCACTTGGTGGGCTCCCCAAAGAAAAAATGCACTGTTCAGTAATGGGAAGAGAGGCCCTTGAAGCAGCAATCGCCGATTATAAAGGACAAATTCTTCCAATGGCAGAAGGCGAGATTGTCTGTGAATGTTTCGGTGTGACTGATCTTGATGTTATCCGGGCCATTAACGAATCTGGCCTCAGGTCTGTTGATGAAATCACCAATTTCACTAAAGCTGGCGGTGGTTGTGGAAAATGTGAAGACAAACTACGTCAGATTTTACAGGAAACCGTCAGTGGTAAAGCGGAGGTGCCCCTCGTTGGAATTAAACCCAAACGAATGACCGCTTTGCAGAAGATTAAAAAAATTGAGGAGGTCCTCGAAAGAGAGGTCCGGCCAGGTCTTGCAAAGGATGGTGGTGATATTGAGCTTGTGGACGTTGATGGAGATTTTGTCATCGTTTCACTACTGGGTGCATGTAAAAGCTGCAACAAATCTCAAACCACCATTAAGGATTATGTGGAGAAGAAGCTCCGTGAACTTGTTCTTGATACTTTGATTGTGGAGGAAGAAAATTAATGTCTTCTGAAAATCAAAAAGTTGTTTATATGGATAATAATGCAACCTCTCAGGTAGCAACGGAAGTTGTAGATATTATGATGGAGTATTTCTCTACGTCCTACGGAAATCCCTCCAGTATGTACACCTTTGGTGGTGTTGTCGGTGGCGCTGTATCAAGGGCCAGGGGGCAAGTGGCGGATCTTCTTGGCTGTAGTCCGGAAGAGATTACCTTTACCAGTTGTGGAACAGAAAGTGATTCCACTGCTATTTTGTCAGCACTTAGAACCCACCCTGATAAAAGGCATGTCATAACCACAAGGGTTGAGCATCCAGCAGTAAAGAGTTTGTGTGACAATCTCGAGATAGCTACAGGCAGCAAGTACCGAGTTACTCGGCTTAAAGTTGATGCTGAAGGTATGCTTGATATGGCTGAGTATGAGGCAGCACTGACTGACGATACTGCAATTGTAAGTGTTATGTGGGCCAACAACGAAACAGGGGTTATCTATCCAGTTGAAGAAATGGCACGCAAGGCAAAAGAGTGTGGAGCACTTTTTCATACAGATGCTGTTCAGGCAGTTGGTAAGATACCTATCAACCTGCAAGATCTAGACATAGACTTTCTCTCCCTTTCTGGTCATAAGTTGCATGCCCCTAAGGGTGTTGGTGTCTTGTATATTAAAAAAGGAACACGTTTTGTGCCGTTTTTAACAGGTGGGCATCAGGAACATGGACGGCGTGGTGGTACAGAAAACGTTGCCTCTATTGTTGGGCTTGGTAAGGCTTGTGAGCTTGCAGCTGAGAAAATGGAGGAGGAAAACGGCCGGGTGCGGGCCATGCGCGATCGCCTTGAAGAGGGATTACTTACTTCTATCCCTAAGGCAATGTTAAATGGTCATAAAGAAAAAAGACTGCCAAATACTTCAAATATTAGTTTTGAGTATGTTGAAGGAGAGGCGATTCTCCTTCATATGAACAGATTTAATATATGTGCTTCATCAGGCTCTGCCTGTACTTCAGGCTCACTTGAGCCCTCCCATGTACTGAGAGCAATGGGCGTACCGTTTACAGCAGCACATGGATCAATCCGCTTTTCCCTTAGTGTATATAATACAGAAGATGAGGTGGATTTTGTCCTGGAAAAAATGCCTGCAATTATCGAATCTTTGAGGAAGATGTCTCCTTTTTGGAAGGAGTAATTTCGCTTCAAATATTTTAAAAGGTTGATGCAGTTTGCGTTAAGGCTGCCCCTTGCAATTCATTGCAAGGGGCAGCCTTTTTTTTGCTATACTAAAATGGTAATTATATAAAGTCTTTCAAGATGTTTACTTGTGCTAATGTCTTCTTACGTGCTAATATATCATGACGTTGTAAGTCTTAACTTATTTATATTATTTTAAACGGAATCACTTATGGCAACGCGCAGTGCAACTACCCCACGAAAATTAGCGATGAAGCGGACAGTTAAAGATCAGTCCGGGGCCGGTAAATTAAAAATCGGAGAGCTCCTCAGTAAGGCTGGTTATATTACTCCTGCACAGCTTGAAGCTGGAAAGAAGGTGTTAAAGAAAAGTGGTGGAAGGCTCGGAACCATTTTGAGGCAGCTTGAATATATTGATGAAAATACAATCTTTAATTTCCTAACGAGACAGCACAACTATCCTGCAGCTATAATTAGTGAAGAACCCCCTTCTAAAGATGCACTTGCTCTGCTCTCTTTTGATAAAGTTAAAGACTATATGGCTTTTCCTCTTCGACTTGCCGGTAATACTCTGCAAATTACCATGTCTGAACCTTCTGATGACATGGCGGTTGAAGCATTACAGGATTTGGCAGGTAAGGAACTCTCTGTTTGTGTCTCCACGGAAAAAGAAATAGTAGACGCGTATAAGAAATATTATAAAATTAGCGATGAAGACGCAGAAGCATTTCTCGGGACCCAGGAGGAAAAGGAAGAAGAACTTGATATTACTGAAATAGATGACTTTGGTTCTATTGTGGCGGAAGCAGCCGATGATTTTGAAATAGAATCCGACGACGTTGATGACGGTGGCGATAAGTTTGCAGCTTCTGATGCACCTATCATTAAGCTTGTGAACGGTATTTTGGTTAAGGCAGTTCAGGATGGTGTTTCAGATATTCATGTAGAACCCTATGAAAAGACCATGCAGGTCCGGTATCGTAAAGATGGGTCGCTTTTCAAATCGATGAATTTACCCCTTACCATTAAAAACGCCCTTGTTGCCAGGATGAAGATTCTGTCTGGTCTAGATATTACTGAACGTCGAGTGCCTCAGGATGGTCGTATTAAAATGCGTATGGGACGAAATCGTTCTGTGGATTTCCGTGTTTCTTCACTTCCTACTCTTTTTGGTGAATCTGTTGTTCTGCGTATTCTTGATAAATCTTCCTTGAATGTTGATCTTACAAAATTAGGATTTGAAGAAAGTACCTTTGACATGTTGAAAAGATGTCTGACCAAACCCCAGGGTCTGTTACTTGTAACAGGTCCAACAGGTTCTGGTAAGACGGTTACTCTCTATTCTGCTCTTAACTCAATGAATAGTGAGGATATAAAAATCCTTACAGCGGAAGATCCGGTGGAGTTTAACTTTAAGGGAATCAATCAGGTCAATGTTCACCAGGAAGTTGGTATGACCTTCGCCGCTGCTCTAAAGGCTTTTCTTCGTCAGGATCCAGACATCATCATGGTGGGTGAGATTCGTGATATGGAAACGGCCGAGATTGCAATTAAGGCTGCGATGACAGGTCACCTTGTTTTCTCGACTCTTCATACCAATGACAGTCCTGCAACAATAGGTAGACTTATAGATATTGGTATACCTCCCTATATGCTTGCCTCTTCTGTTACTATGGTCCTGTCCCAGCGTCTTGGCAGGCGTCTTTGTCAGAAATGTAAAAAGATCGTTACTTATCCAAAAGAAGAGTTGCTCAAGGTTGGCTTTAGGGAAGATGAGCTGGATGATCTCGAAATTTATGGACCTAATGGCTGCAGCGAGTGCAATGGTCTTGGTTATAAAGGTCGACTTGGCTTTTTTGAACTGATGGAAATCACAGAGGAGGTTGGTAAGGCTATTAATGCTGAGGTTCCTGAGGACCAACTTCGAAAAATTGCCATTCAGGAAGGTATGACACCCCTTAGAGAAGCTGCCCTGCAGAAGGTTCGAGCTGGAGTCACGAGTATTGAAGAAGCACTTAGACGGACCGTTGCTCATAAAGAAAGCCTACCAGCTTATATGGTGAACCCTGACGTTGAAAAGTATGAAGATGGGGATATGATTGTCCGGGAGGGCAATAACGATATCGATTTTTTCAAACTTATACGAGGCTCTCTCACTGTGGTCAAGGGTGGAAAAAAGATAGCTGAACTAACAGAGCCAGGAGAATATTTTGGAGAAATGGCTTCAATTACCGGTGAGGAGCGTAGCGCTTCAATCATTTCACAGGGCCGGTCCAGTGTAAAACGTTATCCAGGCGATAAAATAGATGAAATTATAGAAAAATATCATGATGTTTCTAATCATATTTTCAAGACAATCACCACAAGACTACAGTCGTCTAATGCTATAAATGTGAAGCTTGCGGCTCGACTTAAGGGGCAGGGCGCTCCTAAGATACCACCAAAAAAACGGCCATAAATCACTCGTACTATTATTTGATATTGATGAATATTCGTGATAAAGACGACGTGCATGTTATTGTGGTACTTGATGGTAGACCAGGCCATGAAAAACAGTCATTAGGTATAGTTCAGGCTCTTGAGCAGAGAGTGGTTGTTAATACAACAACCGTAGATGTCTCTAAGAGAGGATTTTTTTCTCAGTTACTAAGTTATATTAAACTTTTGTCTGGCTGGAAAACTCTTGATACAACCGGACTTCCCAATCAGCCTGACCTTGTAATTGGTACGGGTACCAGAACCCATACCACCGTTTTATTACTGAAAAGATATTTTCAAATTCCCGCAGTTACTTGTATGACTCCAGGAGTACATTTAAGGAATCTATTTGATATATGTTTTGTACCTCAGCATGATGGGGTTGAACGCCGGTATAACTATTTTTCCACGTACGGTGCTCCCAACACGAATACTGATAAAGGGATTCACTCTTCTCATAAGGGGTTAATTTTAGTAGGTGGGGAAGATGACAAAAGCCATGTGTGGGAGTCAGATAAAATTATTGAAAATATTCTACAAGTTGTGGACAAAGAGAAGGATATTGACTGGGTGATATCCTCGTCACCTCGTACTCCAAAAGCTACTGTACGTCATATTAAAGAAAAAATTCTACAATTTTCAAACTGTGTATTTTTCGATTTTAAAGACACTCCTAAGGGCTGGGTAGAAGAGCAGTATGACATGTGTAAAAGCGTCTGGGTAACCACAGACTCGATTTCAATGTTATATGAAGCCCTATCTTCGGGGTGTAGTGTACATGTATTCCCAATGTCATGGAAGAAAGATACGAGTAAGTTTAAAGCAAATGAAAACTTACTTATTGCCAAAAGGCTTGTAATCCCTTTTTCTGATTGGGAGAAAGGAATAACTGAACTTGCCGATTCCGGTCAACTTAACGAAGCACTTCGATGTGCTGATTATATATTGGAAACATGTTGGACAAAAAATTAACTGTAGTTCAGCTTCTTCCTGAACTGGAAGAAGGTGGTGTTGAAGGTGAAACGTTAGACCTTGCAACCCATCTTGCTAGAAATGGCCACAGGTCGATAGTTATCTCAGGTGGTGGTCGTCTGGTACCTCTTTTGGAAAAGGCTGGTTGTATTCATGTCCAATGGAATCATATTGGTGAAAAAAGCTTACGCTGTCTGCAATACATACCCAAACTCAAAAAATTTCTTCTCGCTGAAAAAGTTGATGTACTTCATCTCAGGTCAAGATTACCAGCCTGGATTGGCTATCTAGCCTGGAAGTTAATACCGGAGCAGCATCGCCCATCTTTACTTTCCACATTTCACGGTTTTTATTCCGTTAACTCGTATTCATGTATCATGACTAAAGGACAGCGTGTGGCAGCTGTTTCTGAAACAATACGAGATCATATCATACAAAACTATAAGGTTGATCATCGAAAAATTGAACTCATTCATGGTGGCTTTGATACTGAAGAGTTCTCCCCAGATAAGGTTGACTCAGATCGTGTGGAGTCACTTCGAAGTAAATGGTTGGCTGGTAAAGAAGGCAAACCTATAATTGTTCTGCCTGGTCGTCTTACTCTTTGGAAAGGACAAGATATTCTCATTGATGCCTTAGCACGTCTTGGTAATAAAAACTTCATCTGTTTGTTGGTTGGTGATACTGAGGAAAATGTATCATTTACCAAAAAACTAAAGGATAGAATAAAGTTACATGGTCTAGAAGACAACATCTTGCTCGTTGGTCACTGTAGTGATATGCCTGCCGCACTTATGCTTGCTGATATCGTTGTGTCGGCCTCTTCGACCCAGCCCGAAGCTTTTGGTAAGGTTGCCATTGAAGCTATGGCAATGGAGAAACCGGTGATAGCAACCGCCCATGGCGGCAGCCTTGAGACTGTGATTGATGGAAAGACTGGTTGGTTGGTTCCTCCCCTAGATTCAGCTGTTCTTGCAAAATCAATTACAGATGCTCTTGCTTCACCTGAGCAGTGTCTCCAATTTGGTAAGAATGGAAGGATTCATGTGAATGAGCATTTTACTGCAAAACGGATGTGTGAAAAGACAGTAGAGCTCTATTATAAGCTGGATCTTGATAGGGGGAAATCATCTGATAAAACCCTTTCTGTAATGCAGCTATTGCCAGAACTTAATAGTGGAGGGGTGGAGCGCGGAACTCTTGAGATGGGTAGGCATCTGGTTGAAAAATCACATAACTCAATTGTAGTTTCAGGAGGTGGAAGGCTTGTCGAACAACTGGAAGCTGAAGGAAGTCTTCATATTACAAAACATATCGGTTCAAAAACCCCGCTTGCCTTAACGCATATTTGGCCGATGCGAAGATTATTTAAAAAGTACAATCTTGATATATTACATCTTCGCTCCAGGATGCCAGCCTGGGTAGGTTATATTGCATGGTTATCCTTACCGAAAGCCAAACGGCCCCTTCTGATCACTACCTTTCACGGTTTCTACTCAGTTAATGCATACAGCGCAATAATGACAAAAGGTGACGGGGTTATTGCTGTTTCTGAGAGTATAAAAAAACATATCTCTGATAATTATCAAAGAGAACATGATGTTCGCTTGATTTTTCGTGGCGTAGAAATTGACTCTTTTACACCTGAAAAAGTTGCAGCCGAGAGGATTGAAAAGCTCAGGAGTAGCTGGGGGGTGAGCTCGATTAAACCTGTTATAATGTTGCCGGGAAGGCTAACTCGGCTCAAAGGGCAGGAGGTGTTTCTGCGTAGCCTGATCTTAGTTAAAAATAGTAATTATCAGGCTGTTCTGGTAGGAGACACTGAAGATAACCCCGGATATACTGGAGAGTTAAGGGAGATAATTAATAGTAATGGTTTGCAGGATTACGTAAAACTAGTCGGCCACTGTAGTGATATGCCTGCTGCGTTTATGGTTGCAGATATTGTTCTGTCGACCTCCTCCCTTGAGCCGGAAGCATTTGGTCGCACAACAGTTGAGGCAATGGCTATGGGGAGGCCTGTTATTGTTACAGGCCATGGGGGTAGTCTTGAAACCGTTATTCCTGGAGAAAATGGTTGGATAGTTACACCTTCTGATACTACGGAACTCGCCAGAGCCATTGATGAAGCACTCGCGAGTTCGCCCGAAAAACTTGCAGAGATTGGGCTGAATAATCAGAGAAGAGTCATGGAAAAATTTACCGCAAGTGCTATGTGTGAACAGACTTTATCGTTCTATCAGGAGCTGCTTGAGAAAAAACGATCTGAGGGTTTGTAAGTTTTATATTTATCACAGAAAATTGGGTCTTCAGCTGGAGCTGGCTGGGTTATGAAGGCCCTTCTACAATATTTTGATCGCCTGTGGTTCTTTTGCCAAACTCTGGTATCGCAACAGCTCATATCCTGACTCCGATGAACGGGATAAGTGCATCGAAGGTCTCACGCCATTCACTACCTGGTGGCAAGACTAGACTTTCGATTGTAAACTCAATTCCTGGGTTTCTCGGAACTACGCTATCAGTCTCTAAAATGTTTGTGCAGGAACTCACATTCCTTAGGTGAAAGATCATATTTTAACATGATTTTTTCTAGTATGTTTTTTTGTTTTTCTTTCCCCTGCAGAGATAACTCTTCAGAATACTCTTTAACGGCTTTAATAATTTTATCCCCCGGGGGGTATATGCTGTCTTTAGGCATGATGTCTCTATGATTAAGATTTCGGTTGAAGGATCAGGGCTGCAAGTGGCGGTAAATGTATTGTGGCCTGATATGCACCCTGCGCGTAAGGTTCGTGTACGGGGATAATTTTACCGAAAACTTCTGAAGAACTGCCACCAAATTTCATATCATCTGAGTTGTAGATGATATCGTAGTTAGCGTTTGCTGGAAGAGCGATCTTGTAACCTTTCTGTGGTTGTGGTGTGAAGTTAAAGATACAGACCAAGTGGTTTTCTCTGTTAGTGTTATATCTTGCAAAGGATATAACGGAGTTATCTCTGTCCTCGATGTCAAGCCAGGAAAAACCCTCCCCGCTGTTGTCAAGTTCCCAGAGTGGTCCATTTGTCTTATAAATGGTATTAAGCTCAGCCAGACATTGTTGTAGTTGTGCATGCAACGGGTTTTCAAGTAAGTGCCAGTCTAGGCTCTGTTTACAGTACCATTCAGACCACTGACCAAACTCTGCTCCCATAAAGAGAAGTTTTTTCCCAGGATGCATCCACATGAGTGACAGTAAAAGTCGTAAATTTGCAAATTTTTGCCATTCATCACCTGGCATTTTGTTCAACAGAGAGTTCTTTCCATGGACCATCTCATCATGGGAGAGCGGTAAAACAAAATTTTCTGAAAAGGCGTAAACTATGGAAAAAGTAAGTTTGTTGTGATGATACTTTCTATATATTGGATCCTTTTCAAAGTATTCAAGGATGTCATTCATCCATCCCATGTTCCATTTAAAATTAAAACCAAGACCTCCTTCTTCGGCACTTTTGGAGACACCATAAAAGCTTGTAGATTCCTCGGCAATCATGAGGCGGTCAGGGTACTCTTTTGAAACAATAGAGTTTAAGTGGCGAATAAATTCTATGGCTTCAAGGTTCTCTCTACCGCCATAACTGTTTGGAATCCATTCTCCCTCATTTCTTGCGTAGTCAAGGTAGAGCATCGATGCGACAGCATCGACGCGAAGCCCATCAATATGGTATTTTTCAAACCAGAATAGAGCATTACTAATGAGGTAGTTGCTTACTTCGTTTCTTCCATAATTGTAAATGTATGTTCCCCACTCAGGGTGTGATCCAAGACGATGGTCTTCGTGTTCATAGAGTGGCGTTCCATCAAAAAATCCCAGACTATGGTCATCTTTAGGGAAATGTGCAGGGACCCAGTCAAGAATAACGCCAATATCACTTTGGTGGCATCTGTCAACAAAAGCCATAAATTCTTCAGGCGTTCCATACCTGCTGGTAATACTATACGGAGCGGTTACCTGATATCCCCAGGATTCATCTAGGGGATGTTCCATGACAGGCATAAGTTCAATATGAGTAAAACCCATTTTAAGCACATAGGGAATGAGTTTGTCAGCAAGCTCCCTGTATGTCAAAAAACGTTGTGGATCTTCTGGATCACGTTGCCATGACCCTGGGTGTACCTCGTATATTGACAATGGTTGTTGCTGTGGCCGTGCATGACTACGCTTGTTACTCCAATCATTGTCATTCCACTTGAAGTCATTAATGGCATGGACTATTGAGCCGGTTTGTGGTCGCAGTTCCCCATAAAACTGGTAGGGATCTGATTTTTCTCTGTACCTTCCATATTTGCCACAGATTGCATATTTATAAATTTCGCCCTCATGCAAGTGTGGGATAAAGAGCTCCCATACGCCAGAAGCTCCAAGACTACGCATTTGATGGACTCGTTTATCCCAGTAATTGAAATTGCCAATGACTGAAATGGCCTGGGCGTTCGGACTCCATACTCTGAAGATAACACCTTTGACGTTATTTAGAACCAACGGGTGTGATCCAAGGTGGTCATAAATTTTATAATTAGTTCCCTTATTAAAAAGAAACCTGTCTTCTTCGCTCAGTTGTACTCCAAAGCGGTAGGTATCATTTGTAAGGTGGCTCAAGCCGTTAGGATAGTGAACCTCATATTGATAACTAAAAGGATCTAAATCGGGGTCAGTTAACTCATCCACTGCCAGAGTGAGAACAAAGATACCTTCATCATGTATTCGCTCCATCTGAACCCTGAGGTCACTTTCCACAAAGAAAACCTTAAGTGCATTTGGTTGAAAGGTTCTGAGAGTGACCTTCGGACCATCGATGTCATTAAAGTGGGCACCTAGGTATTGGAAAGGATCGTGGTGATTACAATTGAGTATTCTGTTAGAGTGGCTCATGGGATCACTTTTTCAGTAGTGAAGAATTTTGAAAGTTGTCAATAATTACTTATAGTAGGACAAAGTAATCTCTTTGTCATTGTCATTTTTTAATTCCCTGGTTCTTCTGATGTAAATAGTTCATTTGTATGTGGCCTTGACCTTGAGGTAAATAGTTTGTTAAAATTAATCATCTGGAGATAATTGGATTTTTCGTACTTTTATCTTATCAAATGTAAGGACAGGGTCATATGGAGCAACAAGATCAGAATTTCACATCACTCGCTGGTAAGTTCCTCATCTCAACCTCACAAATGCCTGACCCGCGATTTGCTGAGCATGTGATTTATATATGTGCTCATAGTGCTGATGGGGCAATGGGAGTCGCTGTTAATCAGCCCAATTTCTCAATACCCTTTGCCGAGATATTACAGGGTATTCAGTTACCTATACCTGACAGTGATTTACCTCCGGTTCATATTGGTGGCCCTGTTGATTTAGAATCCGCTTTCATTCTCTATTTTTCCAGCTACCCTACAGAACATAAAATAGAAGTGAGTAAGACGGTTTCACTTACAAGAGAAACAAAGGTTTTAGAAGATATTGCAAACGGTATTGGTCCAGATAAGTACCTCTTTATTCTTGGTTATACAGGATGGGGACCAGGGCAGCTTGAAGATGAACTTGTTGATCGGGGGTGGCTCGCGGTTCCCGCAAGTGATGAGATAATATTCCAAATTGATGATGAAAATAAGTGGAAAGCTGCAGCTATGCAGCTGGGAATAGATATCTCTCTATATGAAGATGAAATAGGGTATGCATAGAATTCTAAGAATTACTCCTACGCTTTAATACCTTATTGCTAAAAACGGTCATAAGTTACAAAAAACCTTGTGACTGGTTCGAGTGAAGAACCTTATAATCACAACCAGCTGACTGGCAAAGAGAGATCTTTAGGGCATATTCTCTTACTTTTTTCCTCAAAAATTGTACTTGTTTTTGGTGCAAGGCTTCCTTTAGCAGTGTATATTCTTCTGCCTCTTACTTAAATTCTTAATATTAATGCTTTGGCGTAACAGGTGTGTGTGATGGATAGTGTTGAAAAAATATTTTCTTGTACAAGATGTGGATATTGCTGTCACGGAGAGACAACCGTCTCCTTAGACGATAATGATCAAAAGAATATGATTGCTGCCCTTAGTGCAACCAGGCAGGAAGTTGAAAGAAAATATTGGCGCATAACTGGCAATGTTGTTCAAATGAAGATTGAGGATGGGCACTGTATCTTTTATAAAGATGGATGCACTGTACATAATGGCCGGCCATGGAGATGTGCCCAGTGGCCTCTTCATCCCTCTATTTTGTCAGACGAAAATAATTTTAATACAATTGCTGAGTCATGCCCCGGAATTAAGGTTGAGGTGGGGTACGAGGAATTCTGTAGAATCCTTAAAGGACTGATGGCAAAGGCGACAGTCTCCTGTTGATCCCATCTTATATACTACTATGAAACACGAAATTGTCTTTCTCGGAAAAACAAAAGATAGTTTTATCCAGAAAGGGATTGATGAATACAGCTCAAGACTGACCCATTACACCTCTTTAAAGGTAACAACTCTAAAAGATAAGAGCAGCAGTAAATCTATAGCAGAGACTATTAAATCCCAGGGGCAATTGCTGTTGGCTTCTGTTGTGAAAGGATCTGTGATAGTGGCACTGGATTCAAGGGGACAGCAATTTACCTCGGAGCAGTTTTCAAAGAAGATTGTCAATTTGGAAGATTCCGGGATTAGACAGGTTAGTTATCTCATAGGTGGCCCGGATGGTATTTCTGACGATATTCTTCGGGCGGCACAACTCGTATTGTCTTTTTCTAAAATGACCTTTACCCATGATATGGTGCGGATGTTACTCGTTGAACAAATTTATCGCGCCTATACCATTAAGCACGGTGAAAAATATCATAAATAGAATCTTATTAGTGCACCCATCTCCCCTTAGCTGCAGTCTCCCTTTAGCTGTAATCTTCTTTTTCTAATGTTCTTATGCGAATGACCTTGGTGAGCCGTGTATCAACACCATTTCTCCAATTGCTACTATTTTTCCTAGGTGAGGATATACACATCATAACGACTACTCTTCATTTTAAGCTGATACGATATCTTTTCCTCACTCAGAGGAGGGGCCAGTCGGGGTCTTTTGACAACAATTCGTTTTGTGGCAAATTTTCTGGCGCATTCTAGAAGGTCTGAGCTGTCTAAATCATCACCTACGATCATCCTGATAACCCTCATTTCTTTTTTGTTAAGGGCGGAGCTTGTTTCGTGGGGATACATTGGGTCAAGATAGACTGTTTCAAATGTATCTATACTATTTTTTGTAAGTGAGAGACTGTTTTCCTGTAGAAGGGTTAAGTTGTTTTTTACAATAGCTTCTGTCTCTTGCGATCTCAGGGCTCGTTTCAGACCATTACTCAGTAGTTCTGCCATTATGGGGTTTCTTTCACACATTGTTACTTTGCAGCCTAGTGTTGCTAAAACAAAACTGTCTCCCCCAAGGCCAGCTGTTGCATCAAATACTGAAGGGCGATATCCTGGTTTAATCCCTACAGCTTTTGCCAGAGGTTGTTTTGTAGTTGTGTTATTTTTTCTTCTGTAGCCATTTTTGCCATGGATAAAATCCACAAAAAGCAGTTTTGTTAATTTGTTTTTAGTTGCATTAACGCGCATCAGCTGTAAGCCCTCTGGCGTGTAACAGAGTAGAATATCTGTGATGCACTCAACAGGATCTTGACAGAAAATAAGATCCAGTTTTATTGCAAGATTTTCGGCTTTTTGTAGAAATGTTGCTGATTTTATTGTAGATGAAACAGATATCTTCAATGATGATTCCGTCTTTTGGACATAGCTTGCTTGCTCTGTCTTTTTTAATAGAAGTTTATTACTTTAAAACAATATAACTGATCATGCAGAAACAAAAACCAAAAGTAGTAGCGATTATACCTGCCAGGTATGATTCCAATAGATTCCCTGGTAAGCCTCTTGCTGAAATACATGGAAAACCGATGATACAGCATGTTGTTGAAAGAGCAAAGGCTGTAAAATTGTTATCTAGAGTAGTTGTCGCAACCGATGATGAGAGAATTGCCAGGTGCGTTACTGATTTTGGTGGCGAATACGTTATGACCAGAGCCAATCATGTGTCCGGCTCTGATCGATTAGCAGAAGCGGCTGAACTGTTAAAAATTTCAGAACATGATGTGGTTGTAAATATTCAAGGCGATCAGCCGCTTTTTCCGGAGGAAGTTATCAATCAGGTTGCGCAACCATTACTTGATGATCCTGCACTTCCCATGTCTACTCTTATTTATAAAATTATCAGGCCTGAGGAAATTAATGATCCTAATCACGTGAAAACTGTTTTTGATAAGGATAATTACGCACTCTATTTTTCCCGGTCTCCAATTCCTTTTCAGAGAAATCCCGAGGAAGGAGAAAAGCCTACATATTATAAGCATCTCGGATTTTATGCCTACCGGAAGGGATTTTTACTCTCCTTTGTGGCGCTCAGAGAAGGGGAGTGGGAAAAGTTTGAAAAGCTTGAGCAATTGCGTGCCCTTGAATACGGATATAAAATCAAGGTTACTATTACTGAATACGATTCCATTGAAGTAGATACGCCTGAGGATTTAAAAAGAGTTGAGGAACAAACTGTACGTCTATAGCTTTGAAGTTACGTGGTTATGCTCTTGATGTTTTACATAGATCTGTTGCTGTAAAATGAGGTTTACTTGGATAAGAATCTTATATTAGAATTACAAACGATGAGCTACTCGCCCCTGGATCTTCTTCCGCAAAAAGACCTGAGGGAAAAGCTTGTTGAATTAGCAATTCAGGGAGTGCCTGCTGGGGTACATGCTGATGCGCATATGGTTCTAGAAAACTTACGACACCAGCTTGTGGGGGGCTCAGAACCAGAAGATGCCAAGGTTGTCGTGTTTGGTGGAGGTACAGGTCTATCTAATATCCTTGGCGGGGATTCCAGGCAAGCTGACTGGGCTGAATCTCCTTTTAGTGGATTAAAAAAAATTTTCCCTCAAATACGCTCTATTGTCTGTATAACTGATAACGGTGGATCAACTGGGGAGTTACTTAAGGACTTACCACTAATAGCCATTGGTGATATACGCCATGTTTTACTTTCATCTATTCAGCTCAGTAACCTGCAAAAAAAATATAGTTTAGATAGTTTAGAGGCCAAAAAGGTTGTTTCAATAGTTGCCAATCTATTCAATTTGCGATTTTCCGGTCCACTTGAAAAAGAAGATATTTTATTTAAGAACTCTGTCGCAGAAATTAGAAATCTTCCCACACCGCTTGAAAATTATCTCCATTATCTCATACAATCATTATTTGAGGACCACCGCTTTAATAACACTCGAAAACGTCCACAATGTTTTGGAAATCTGCTCTGTGCAGCTGCAATTTATAGGGAAATTCCAGATGGGGCCGGACCTGGTTTTCTGAAAACAGATACAGAGAGTAGGGATAGTGCAATTGCTGCCGGGCTCAATGCTCTGGGGCTTGTGTTAGGTTGTGGAGAATATGCTGTACTTCCCTGTTCGTTCACCCCTGCACAACTAAGGGTTCTTTATTCAAATGGTGTCGAAATTACCGGCGAGCATAAGCTCGGTTCTGTAAAGCGTGGGGTGCCTATTGAAAGCATAGCCGTTGACTATTGCGATACACCTAAGGTTTATGAGGGCTCGGTTCAGGATATTGAGGATGCAGATATAATAATTTTTGCTCCTGGAAGCCTCTATTCTTCGATTATTCCGGTTTTGCAGGTTCCTGGCCTTGCTCAGGCCGTTCGTAACAACAAAAATGCACTGAAAGTGTTAGTTTCAAACCTCTGGGTCCAGGAAGGGGAAACAGATTTTTCTAATGTTGATCCGGCAAGAAAGTTTCATGTTTCAGATATGCTGGACGCCTATGAAAAGAATATCCCGGGTGGTACGGACGGATTGTTCAGGGAAATCTTATGTGTATCTTTAAAGGATATCCCAGCTTCAATTCTCCAGCGGTACGCTGTGGAGGGAAAGGTCCCGATTTATCTAGATCAGGAGAATCTTATTCAAAGAAATTATATTCCTGTTGAGTGTGATATATTTTCAAAATCAGCACTTAAGCTGCGTGGAGTTATTCATCACGATCCTGCTCGCTTGGCTCTTGCGGTCAATGCACTTTACAGAGGGCATAATAGTTTTTCAAAAGATACAGTTGTTGAGGGCGTTGATCATAGAAGCACTTTAGCTCACAGTAACAAGGAGCTTTGCTATTCATCTTCCATATATCCTTGTGACAAATACACCGTTATTCAGGCAAGAATAGATCGTCTTACTATAGAATTTGTAGGGTCCGACCTGGGTAATAGTTCTGACCAACTGAAGCAGCATATTGCTGAAATATTATGGGATCATCCTGTTATACCGCTAGCACATCTGGAATATTTTCGTAACATCCATTGCTTGAGCGCAGATAATTGGGAGCGTGATCAAAAATGGGACAAGGTTTTCTCATATTATGACCCTGAAGATGGTTGTATTAAAATGAGAACCGATCAGGTTAAAGATAAGCAAACCTTAGAAATTGCATTGATGATTGCACTGGGTGAATCTCTTTTAGGTAATTATGCTCACTCAAAAATGATGGATAATGTTGTTTCAGATGGACTCAATCTTGGGCGTGTTTATCATCTGCGACTTACAAGTTCAGAGTATAGAAAATGTTATTTTACCGAGGAACAGTTGAAAACATTTCTTTTAATTGCAAGGATGTGTCCTACAAAAAATTCAAGTCACTATACCCGACTCATTAATAGTGGTGAAGGTTTTACCCCACCTGGTTTATTAATGGGCTTAATGTATGCCTGGTACATTGATAATCGTCTTGCAACGAATATTGAATATAAAATGTCAGTTCTAAAAATTAATAGCAGTGGTCTTATTCCGGAGCAATTGAAGATGGCATCTAGACGGCGAAATATGATACAATTTTTTAGAGATGTTGTTTTTGCGAAACCACACTCAAAATGAGTTTGAATAAACGATAAGAATATGAAAATTCTCATAATTGATGATGACAATGATATACGAAATCTGTTCAGAATGTGGCTTGAAAGGGACGGGTTCGAAGTCTATGAGGCTGAAAATGGTCTGGACGGCATGAAAATCCAGCGGGAAATATTAATGGATCTTATCGTCTGTGATCTGATTATGCCGGTTCAGGAAGGTATTGAAACCATAACTCAAATCAAAAATGAATTTCCTGGTGTCGGCATTATTGCAATATCTGGTGGAGGAAAAATTGGACCAGATTCTTATCTCAGTGTTGCTGAACATCTTGGTGCATGGCGGGTGTTTACTAAACCGGTAGATATGCGGCTTATGATAGATACGATTAAAGAATGGTTTGAATCTCAGTAATGTATACTGCAGAAAGGAACAATTGCATGAATATTAAAGTACTTGCTGTGGATAATAACCCCGTTTTACTTCGAGCTATAAGTAGTATTCTTGAGCAGGAAGGGTGTGTTGTCAGTGAAGCTCAGACCGGTCTTGATGCCCTTGAGATACTCGATCACACCATTCCAGATATTTTGTTTACTGATCTGATCATGCCAAGAGTGAGTGGGGAGCAGCTCTGTCGTGTTGTTCGGAGTTCAAGTAAATATAAAGATGTCTTTATTGTCGTTTTGTCTGCAATTGTCTTAGAAGATAGAAAAAGAATTTTAGAAGAAGTTGATTGTGATCTTTGTATTGCAAAAGGAAACTTAAAAGAGCTTCGTTCTCAGATCAAATTTGCATTAAATGCCTATAGGTCTAGAGCCGATGATACCGCTCAAATCTCTACTACCCCGCAGATACCTAAAGGACTGATAGCATCTGAAGTCGCAAGTGAATTGTTGATGGAAAAACAGCATAATCAAGCTATTCTATCCAATCTCTATGAGGGCATACTAGAGCTGACCCAGGAAGGTAAAATAGTAACAATTAACAAATCTGCTTGTGAGATCCTCGAAAACAGTGAAGCAAAAATGACTGGGAGGAAATTACAGGAGGTGAGAGATTGGGGCGAATTCGATTCTGCAATCAACAGATGGGTGGAGGAAGATCTCAAATTGGGGGGAATGGAATCTTTTCATATTTATGAAGACTATCCACTCTATATTGATAACCGAGTTGTGACGGCCTCATTTATACCTGTTACAGAAAACAGTACTATCTTTGGCTTGTGTATTTTCAGAGATATTTCCAGGCAACACAATGCAGAGCAACAGAATAAACAACTCGATGATGCAATTAAACTCGCACGAAAGATGGATGCCATGAGTTGTATGGCTGGAGGAATGGCCCATGATTTTAATAACCTCCTCACCGTTATTTGTGGAAACCTTGATATCATTTCTTTGCAAAATAAGAATCACGAGCCGGAGGCATCTGCAAAGCTGATAGCACAAGCTCAAAAGGCTGCTCTAATAGCTGTCGATCTCACAAGGCAAATTTCCTGTTTTTCTAATTTTGGAATAGTGAGTCGAAAAGAAAATAGTCTCCATACCACTGTAAAGGATACTGTAGAGCCATACTTTGAAAAGCATGGTGGGCAATATGAACTCATTTTCAATGATGAGGATGTGGTTGTCAGTATAGATTCTGATGAAATTGGCAACGCCATTGTTAATGTTCTACAAAATGCACAGGAGGCTGCTGCCCAAAAAAAAGTTTCTGTCTCAGTCTCGCAGGTGACTCTTACTGCACCAGATATAGTCTCGGGGCAGTATATACCTGCTGGTCGCTATGGGAGAGTTGATATTGAGGATTTCGGTGTGGGAATCGACAGTGAAGAACTCTTTCGGGTCTTTGACCCCTATTACTCCACAAAAGAGCGGGGTGTTGTGAAAGGGATGGGGTTAGGGTTGACTATTGTCTATGCAACGTTACGAAATCATGGTGGATATGTTGCGGTTAACTCAATGGAAGGTAAGGGGACTATTGTTTCAATCTATTTGCCTGTTTTTGTTTCCGCCAGAGATACACAAAATAATTCAGATGGTCATGCTGTACGTAAGTCAATTTTGCTTGTGGATCCTGATAGTCAGATGCGGGAGATTGGATCAATTATGCTCAGTCATTTAGGTTTTGAGGTGATTGGGGTGGCCAACAGTTCTGAGGCAAGCCTTGAGTTGCAGCGAGCAAAAAGTGATAATGGTAAAAAAACAAAAATAATTATTTTAGATGTCTCAGGAATTAATAAGGAATCGCCATCAGACTGTTGTCAAATTTTCCGGCAGATTGATCCTGATATTCAAGTCATTGCTATGAGTGGGACTATTTTAGATCCCATAATGGAAAAATGCCAGGAATATGGTTTTGCCAACAGTTTATCCAAACCATACACCATGCATGGCTTGAGGCATGTCGTTAACAGTGTGTTGTACACCTGAGCTTGGTACGGGGATAAAATTTCGGGTTGAGTGAATGTGTAATGTTTTCAGCTACTTTCTTCGTCTCCAGTGACCACCATTCATTACAAGAATACCAAATACAAAAGCAGGTACTCCTAAAAATGGTTGATGCCAGTTGAGAAGAATAAGCCCACAAAGGCAGAGCAGTACCCCAATAGTAACTTTGTTCATGATTTTCCTCAACATAGTGAGCGTACCAGTTGCCATTGTTTTTCCAGTTTCTTCACAGAAACGGATGAGCTCGTACGGATTTCAGGTGCAAATAATACCAGTCTGTAGTTGTTGATCATTTCTCTAAAGAGATTTATTTCTTTTTTAGCCTCAGATGACAGTGTGTTGGTGTTTTTACTCAATTCATTCAGTTTGTTAAGAAAAGGGGTTAATTGTACCTCTTTTTGTTGGTCTTTTCGAGGATCTACATAAAATCTGTCTAAGCGAATCTGCAGTCCTTTAAGATGACTCTCTGTGTCTTGTAATGAAAAGTCAGCTGGCTCAGTTATAAAAGATAGGGGGAAAATCTCATCAAGTGTTTTGTGGAAGTAATCCTTCATTGGTGGGAGTAAATGTCCTCTCTGTTTACTTTTTAAAAATGTAGATTCAATGAGTTGTTGCACCTCTTTTCTCATGCGTAGTGCTTTCATGGTCGACTGAATAATCAATTGAGCTTTTTTGAAAAAACCTTCCTGTTTCATTTCGCTTACTCTTTGTTCAAACAACTCTTTATCTATAATTGAGGTTATGGGATCAGGAAAAAGTCGTAGCAAAACATAGCGGAGAAACAGTTCGGTCAATTCTTTTTTATTCTTTGCAATGGACATAAGTTGCAAAACGGAGGGGCCAGTCAAAGTGGTGTTACATAACTTTTTCAAAGCCTTATACGGTTCTTTGAACTGGAGTCTATAAAGGCCGATGGTCCCAAGGGTGTTCATTTCGCAGGCTAATCGGAAATCCGGGACGAATGAAATTTTAACAAACCCTTTTTCTGGTTGATCTACAAGAGCAGGAAATAGAATTTGGGATACTTCGCCCTTATTATTGTGCAGTGTGATTTCACTAGGAAGATCATCAAAATTCCAGGTGGTATGCTCACTGTTCTGCCATTTTTTGATGTGCGGATTGTTCTCAGAACGTATAGTTGTTACGGCTTTTATGGTTTTCTTTCTCGATGATTTATTAATGATCTCCTGTAAATTCCTTCCGGATAAAAATTCTTTGTCTTTCTCATCTATGAGAACAAAACGAGGCGTGA
Organism: Desulforhopalus glucosivorans; assembly: GCF_054397165.1. Taxonomy (NCBI): domain Bacteria; kingdom Pseudomonadati; phylum Thermodesulfobacteriota; class Desulfobulbia; order Desulfobulbales; family Desulfocapsaceae; genus Desulforhopalus; species Desulforhopalus glucosivorans. Next base: position 1,804,795 of record NZ_AP044854.1, on the reverse strand, counting down.
GGTGGGGAGGGAGTTCTTTTGACCATTCAGTTCGATTAATCTGAAACCCGAAAAGTTTTTGAATTGAATTTTCAAGGGTTGGTAAGAGAGGCCCCGATCCGAAATCAATATCATCGAGTATTCTATTGACGGAATCATTTACAGGCACCAGACGTTTCCTCAGGCTTTTAGGAAGAGCCTTTAAGAGGAATGTGAGTTTTTCTCTCAATAAACCAGGAACAAGCCAGTTGAATTGTTCACTGTTATACAAAGTTGCAACACCGATGGGGAGGCGGAATGTAACGCCGTCCTTTTCAGAACCGGGCTTGAAATTGTATTCTAATCGAATAGTGCTTTCACCAATGTGAAAGACAGGAGGAAAGTCAAAGAGTTCGTTTTCGTCAGGTTTTCGAAGAATAATATCACTATCCTCCATCAGGAGCAGGGAATTGTCTCTTCGTTTTTTTAAAAACCTGTTGAGTGTTGGCTGGTCGTAAACATAATCCGGAAGATTACGGTCATAAAAAAGGAAAAAATTATAGTCGTCTGTTACTATATTTCGTATGCGAAGTTTGTCTTCAGATTCCTGCCATTTTGTGATGCGTTGATCGTTTTTTTTGAGGAAATTGTATTGTCCAGAAATATGTCCCTGCACAAGGGCATGCTGAATAAAAATGTCTCTTGCTTCTTTTTTGTTTTTATGATGTCGTGCCGGGAAATTTACCATTCTACCACTACTTAAAGGCAGACCAAAAAGCGATACTGACTCTTCAGCGACAACTGTTCCTGATTTTTGTCGCCAGTGTGGGTTTGACCATGCGTATTTGCACAAGTTACCCGCAACAGGTTCTATCCATTCAGGGGAAATCGATGCAACGTTTAACGCATACAGTCTATTCGTGTCTATATATGATCCGCTGATAATCCACTCACTTGATTTTTCGAACTGGCCTGAACCTGGGAATATCATGAACTCTTTATTGTGGGTTCCGGAGTAGTTCTTCCCTTGCTTTTTTTTTGCTAAATTACGTAAGAATCCAGCCAGGAGTGATTTGTGAATTTGTTCGTAGCTTGCGATCTCATCGTTGATTGTGAACTGTTTTCGTTTTGAAATGATTCTTTTGAGTTGATCGTGTAAATCGAACCATTCACGCATTCTTTGAAACGAGAGGAAGTGTGTTTTGCAATATTTTTTAAGAAAGGACCACGATTTTTTTTCTTTAGCCCCATCGTGGAACGAATCCCAGATGTTAAGTAAGGTAGAAAAGTCGGAGTGGAGATGGTTAAACTCCTTGTGGGCCAGGTCAGCCTCTTTTTCTTTTTCAGCTGGACGCATCCTGGGGTCCTGGATTGCAAGGGCTGCTGAAATAACGATTATTTCCTTAAGACAGTTGTTTTGTTTAGCTTCAATTATAATTCGCGCAATACACGGGTCTATTGGTAGATCTGCCATGATTCTACCATTTACTGTAAGGCGTTTGCTGTTGTCAATTGCTCCGAGTTCTGTCAGCAATCTATAGCCTTCTTTGATTGCGTTATTGTATGGAGGGTCTATAAAAGGAAATTTAGTAGGATCCCCAAGCTGTAAAGATATCATCTGCAGAATTACTTCGGCAAGGTTAGATCTTTTTATTTCAGGAACAGTATATTCGTCTCTTGAATTGAAGTCGTCCTCTGAATATAGCCGAATGCAGAGCCCTGGTCCTACCCTGCCACACCTTCCTTTTCGCTGGTCGCAACTCGCCTTGGATATGCGGCTTACAGGCAAACTTGTGGTCTTTGCACGGACGTTATAACTGGAAATTCTGGCAAGTCCTGAGTCAATCACATAGCGAATTCCAGGAACAGTAAGGGAGGTTTCGGCAACGTTAGTTGAAACTATTATTTTAAGCCTGCCACTCGATTGGAATATTTTTCTCTGGTCTCCAGAGGCGAGGCGTCCAAATAATTGAAGAACGGTTACGCCTTGGAGGCTCTGTTCAAGGATTTTGCAGCATTCGCGGATATCTTTTTCGGTTGCTAAAAAGACCAGTATGTCGCCTTCAGGTTGCTGAGAGACAAGTTGTCTGACAACTTCAGCGCAGTATTCAACAACATTTTCTTTGGCCCCAGATGTCGTTTCCTCTGCTGGTTGATACTGAACCTCAACCGGATATGATCTCCCGGAGACTGTGATTATAGGAGCATTATTAAAATGTTTCGAAAAGGCTTTGGTATCTATGGTTGCAGAGGTTATGATTATCTTGAGATCAGGCCTCTTGGGTAAAAGATTTTTGAGGTAACCGAGGATAAAGTCAATATTGAGACTCCTTTCATGGGCCTCATCGACTATAATTACACCATACTGCTTAAGTAGAGGGTCGTTGCGTGTTTCTGCGAGCAGGACCCCATCTGTCATGAATTTGATTTTAGTATCAGGTCCGGTCTTGTCATGGAAACGAATTTTGTATGCAACAGTTTCTGCAGGCGCTTGTAATTCCTCTGCAACTCTTGTTGATACAGCGGTAGCAGCAATACGCCTGGGCTGGGTACAGCCGATGACAAGCTTGTTCTCAGGAAATGCTTCAAGACACATTTTGGGGAGTTGAGTCGTTTTTCCTGATCCAGTATCCCCTGCTAGAATAACAACCTGGTGCTGTTGAATTGTTTCTACGATATGATCTTTTTCTTGTGATATTGGTAAATTGTCAGGGTAGTGAATGTTCATGTAATTAAAAAATAGATGTCAGGAAAAAAGTATGTTAAATCAAATCCAAAGTTAATAGCTGGATAAATAATTAACCCCGGTTAAAGGGAAGTCAGTTGTGATAAGTACTTTTACAAGATTGAATCATCTAAAATAGTAGATACACGTAGACTTCAGATAAACGTGAATTGTACTTATGTGTAGATTATCATTGAATTGTAAAGGTACTAGTAGCTCATTCTTATAATACAATCTTGAGGGTCAAATGAAAGTACGTAAGGCAGTTATTCCTGTAGCAGGACTTGGAACTAGATTTCTTCCCGCCACAAAAGCAATTCCAAAAGAAATGCTCACCATCGTCGACAGACCTACTATACAATATATTGTAGAAGAAGTCGTGGCGTCAGGAATAGATCAGATTATCTTTGTCACCAGTGAGGGAAAATCTGCCATTGAAAACCATTTTGATTTTAATTTCCATCTCGATTCTGTACTAAAGGAGAAAAATAAGGTTGTCCTCGGTGAAGAGCTTAATAATATTTCAAACCTTATTGATATTGTTTCCGTTCGTCAGAAAAAACCGTTAGGTCTCGGCCATGCCATTTGGACCGCCCGTCATGTAGTTGGAAATGAACCTTTTATGGTCCTCTTAGGTGATGATCTCGTACTCAGTCAGAAACCCTGTGCAAGGCAGTTGATAGATCTGTTTGATGAGGTTGGTGAGTCGATTGTGGCGATTCAACGTGTACCAGATTCAGAAACACATCAATATGGTATTGTTGAAGGTGAAGAAAATGGCCATAAAAATACGGTAAAGGTAACTCGAATGGTTGAAAAACCAGCACCTGGTACAACTGAATCGGATATGGCCATTATCGGAAGGTATATTTTGATGCCTGAAATCTTTTCAATTCTTGATAAAACGACACCTGGACATGGTGGCGAAATACAATTGACTGATGCTCTGCTTGCCTTGACCAAAAAGCGCGGAATGTATGCTTATGAGTTTGATGGTGTACGCTATGATGCAGGTGATAAAATGGGGTATTTAAAGGCTATAATTGCCTATGGATTGAGGCATCAAGACCTGGGATCTCAACTTAAAAAGCATATCAAAGAGGTCGCAGCCTCTTTATGATTCATGTTGAAGTTGCGGTTGCTGTTCCAATTTTCCAAACATTAACCTACTGCTTACCTAAGACTGAATTGCATGACGATGTGAGTGATGCGGTCAGCGCACAATATACAGGGCGACGAGTACTCGTCGCCCTTGGCAATCGTATGGTGACAGGTTATGTCGTCAAATTGTCTGATGAAGGCGATGAAAAACCAGAATTTACAATAAGACCTATTGTAAAATTCCTCGATGAATATCCTCTATTTCATGTCACTCTTACTACCTTTTTTAAGTGGGTAGCTGATTACTACCAATATCCCATAGGCCTGGTTATAAAGGCCGCTCTTCCTGGTGGACTGGCTCCTAAATCAAAAAAAATGTTGGTTCTAACCAGTAAAGAAGCTGTTGCAGAGAAGTATCTCCATGGAGAGATACCTCCATGGCTTGCTGAGCTCCTTAATAAGGGCAGAATCGATTATAAAAAAGCGATATCAGAATTCGCAACAGAGGATAAAAAACAGCTTGCCCAACTTTTTTTAGCACAATGTGTTTCTGAAGAGACCGAAATTGTAAAAGATAGTGTCAAGGAAAAGCGGGAAGCCTGTTTTACATTGATTGATCAACAGTTTCCGGTACCTGAAGTTGGAGTTGAAATATTCGATACTGTAGAGCAGTACCGTAATCGGGTTAATAGGTATCTAGGAAAAAAAATAAAGCTATCAGAGGCAAAGGCCTTAATGGCTATCTATGCTGTGGCTTCTAGGAGTAATGGTCCTCATGCTGCTCTAAAAGAGATAAAAAAAATCTACTCAGGCGCTGCCAAAGCACTGCAGGCTCTTGAAGAGTCTGGTGTTGTAGCTAAAGAGTTTCATAGAATTTATAGAAGTCCTTTTGGTGAGCAACTCAAATTTTACCCTCGGCCTGACACATTAACCCCCGAACAGGAACTTGTCCTATCTGAGTTAAGGCCCGCTATTAATAAACGTGCATTCTCACCTTTTCTGCTCCATGGAGTTACCGGGTGCGGTAAGACTGAAGTGTATTTAAGAGCCGCTGAGCTGACTATAGCCAAGGGGCGGGATGTTATTATTTTAGTTCCGGAAATTGCACTTGCAACGCAATTAGAGGCGCACCTGCTCTCTCGTTTTAAAGATTTGGTTGTTCTGCTTCATTCAGGTCTTACTAGTGCCGAAAAATACGATCAATTTTTCCTTGCTCTGAGTGGTAAGGCCAAGATAGTCATAGGGGCAAGGTCCGCAATATTTGCACCTCTACAGGATCCCGGTCTGATCATCGTTGATGAGGAGCATGATACGAGTTACAAACAGGATGACAGTTTCCGATATCACGCTAGAGATCTAGCTGTGTTAAGGGCAAAGCATCACAAAGGTGTCGTACTTCTCGGATCGGCAACTCCTTCAATTACAAGTTTTGAAAATGGCTGCACTGGCAAATATAAGCTTCTGACAATGAATAAGAGGGTAGGTGACTCTGTTCTGCCACCTGTTAAACTTGTTGATTTAAGTAAAAAGGATTCACGTAAAAAAAATAGATCTTCTATTATTCAGCACCAGCTGTTAGCCAAGCTTGAAGCTAACCTTGCAAGTGAAAAACAAGCAATTCTTCTGCTTAATCGCCGCGGGTTTTCAACAGCCCTCCTGTGTAAGGATTGTGGTAACCCTGTTCAGTGCAACCACTGCAATGTCTCTCTCACCCTGCATAAGCAGCAAAACAAGCTTATCTGTCATTATTGTGGATTTACCACAACAGCACAGACTGTATGTGTTCATTGCAGGTCCGTTGAACTCGCACCTGCGGGATTTGGAACTGAGCGGGTAGAGGAGGAGCTAAAAGAGTTACTTCCTACTGCACGGATTACAAGGATTGATTCCGATACAGCAGCCGACAGGAAAAAATTTTTAAAAGTATTGTCGGATATGCATGCCCGGGAAATAGATATTTTGATTGGCACTCAAATGATCGCTAAAGGCCATCATTTCCCACATGTGACATTGGTGGGCGTGGTTTGGGCGGATGGTGGAATGAGTATGCCCGATTATAAGGCCTCGGAACGAACATTTCAACTTATAACCCAGGTGACGGGGAGGGCAGGCAGAGGCGAATTCCCTGGAGAGGTAATCATTCAGACCTTACGACCGGAACATTATGCCATTCAGTTTGCCAAAAAGCATCAGTATCTGGCTTTCTACGAACATGAGATGAGGTTACGTAAACACCCCGCCTTTCCGCCATACGTGCGTTTAGTACTCTTACGAGTTCAGGGAAAGGTTGAAAAGAATGTTCAGCAGTCCACCATGAATCTTGCAAGATTTTGCAGGAAAGGGATTGAAAAACATGAGCTTAATCTAGAGGTTTTGGGCCCAGCCCCTTCTCCTCTAGATAAAGTCAGAGATAATTTTAGATGGCAGATACTACTCAAAGGAGTCTCTTCTACTGTATTACATGATCTCTGCGCTGCTGTACGTTCCGTTCAAAAAGACATCTTAGTTGCGCAGTGTAATCTGGTTGTAGATGTAGACCCTGAAAACATGATGTGAATTATTAGAAGTTCGACTTAAGTGTAAGTATATTGGTCAAAATCACCCTAGAACGAATACCACTTCTTTTTAGGGGAATAGCTCATAACCCTATTTCGACCTTTTTCTTTTGCTTCGTATAAAGCTTGATCAGCCTGACTGATAAGGATGTCTTTTTTGAATTCATCCTCAGTTGCCGGTTTAGCACTACTGACTCCAAAACTTGCGGTAACACTGTAGGTCTCACGGTTATCATCAAAGTCTGCGGACTCTATTGCTGCGCGAAGTTTTTCGGCAACCTTCATTGCTTCCTCAAGATCAGTTTCAGGGAGGATGACAACAAATTCTTCTCCACCGTAGCGTGCAACAACATCATATTTTCTCACATTGTCTTTCAGGATAGTTGCAAATTCTGTGAGTACAAAATCACCAACCTGATGGCCATAGGTGTCATTGAAATTTTTAAAGTGATCAATATCTAAGAGAAGTATGGAGATAGTTGAACTGTTTCTCATACACCGGCTAATTTCTTGATCAAGAGAGTTTTGAAAGAACCGATGATTATAGGCGCCGGTTAACCCGTCAAGGTTGGCAAGGTTGTCGAGTATTGTATTTTTTTCTTCAAGTTCCTTTGTCATATTTTCAAGATGGATTTTGGCCAGGATAAGTTGCTTGTTCATCTGGTCATAATCTAAATTGATGAGGCTCAGCTTAATATTGGCCTCTTGAAGTATTTCCTGTACCGAGCTAGTACCCTTTATTTTCAGGTTAAAATATGTTCCAGCTTCCTTAAATCTGAGATGTACCTGGTTGAGTATTGTCTCTATTTCTTCTGCTGTAAACTTCAGCAACTGGGTTGCTTCGCTTCGGAACTGCTGGTGGTATTTTTCAGGTTTTTCAGAAAAAAGAATATTTACGAGGAGATCTGAGAGAAATACCGCGTTTACAGTCGTTTGAATGTCAGGATTTTTCCCTTTGTAGCTTGATGGATCGTGGTGGTATAAAATTGGATCGATCAGGATGTCCGGAAAACCCCAGTTTCTTGCCACCTCTGTTCCTACCAGTGCGTGGTTAATACCAAACACTGCCTCTTCAGCAGCGAGTAAATCGTATTGGTTATCTTCGACTGCGGCAAGGACCTCATCATATTTTTCAGGAAAGATCTTTGCAAGAATCAGCTCACCAAGGTTTTGCAGGAGTCCTGAAATAAAGATCTGTTCGGTGTCAGCTCCTTTAACATTTTCAAGTATTAGACGGGCGGCCACAGCAGATGCAAGTGAGCGTTCCCAAAAGTGTTTGAAATCAAATCGACTTTCCTGTTTCCCACCCTTAATGGTGAGAAAGGAAAAGGATAGGACAAGGCTTCTCACTGCATTCATTCCAAGAATACTTACGGCCTGCTTGATAGATCCAATTTGTTGTGGAAAACTATAAAAAGCAGAGTTCGAAACCTTAAGGATTTTAGCGGAAATGGAGATATCTTGTTCAACCAGGTTCCCAATGTCTGCTATGGTTGTATCTTCACGGGAGGTTAATGTAATAAGCTGTGAGGCTACGGTGGGCAGAGTAGGGAGTTCATCTGATTTTAATATTGTTTTTAGTACATCATCCTTATTCATAGTACTCCGTTGTTAGCAAAGGACACAGTTGGCATTTGTTAAATAGAAGTATACGGCTTAACGAATTATATAATCAAGGGATTATCATATAAAAAAATAGTATGGAGAGCATGTAGAGTTTCTTTGATAGATTCTGGAGTGTATGATTTTAGGCTTCAGGATACTCGCACAATTCTCCTTTATAATTCTCAAATACGAGATTAGCGGGGGTGCTCTCTTTAATAAATTGGGGAGTAAGTGGTATCTTCCCCTTGCCTCCAGGTGCGTCTAAGACAAAGGTGGGGATCGCCATGCCAGAGAGGTGTCCATAGAGCTGTTTCAGGATGGCAATACCGTCACTTGTTGACGTTCTAAAATGATTCACTCCCTTAGTTAGGTCGCTTTGAAAAAGGTAGTATGGTTTTACCCTCATCAAAAGTAGATTCTGAAACAGATCCTTTAGTACTGCTACATTATCATTAACACCTTTTAGCAGCACTGTTTGGCAACCGAGCGGAATGCCTGCATCAGCTAATTTTGTGCATGCCTCGCGCGCTTCGGGTGTTAATTCTTTTGGGTGGTTAAAGTGGGTGTTGATATATAAGGGGTGATGTTTTTTAAGTAATTTAGTGAGACGTTCGGTAATTCGCATGGGGAGAACACATGGTACCCGAGTGCCGATCCGAATCATCGTAACAGAGGGTATTAAGCGAAGATGTGAGAGAATATCATCCAAAAACTCATCGTCGAGTAGCAGTGGATCACCTCCAGAAATGAGGACATCACATACTTCCGGGTGTTTATATAAATAGTCGTAGGCTTGCCCAAGAGTTGACTGATCAATGTGCATTTGGGCAGATCCAACCTTTCTTTTTCTTGTACAGAATCTGCAATACATAGCACATTGATTGCTGGTCAGCAGCAATACTCTGTTTGGGTACTTGTGGACAAGGTTAGGAATGGGGCTGAGGTCTTCTTCACCGAGTGGGTCAGGGATACAGACTGTATCACATAACTCCAAAGGGTCAGGAATGCACTGCTTCCAGATGGGATCTCCCGGATATTCAATCAAATTGAAAAAATATGGGTTTATCCTCATCGGAAAATTTGCTATTACATCTTGAGATACATCAAAATTACGACCCAGTTGATGCTGAAGTTGTTCCGGAGTAGTGATGCTCTTTTGTAATATTTCTTTCCATGGTTCCATGGCTGGGCATTATGGAGGAAACGGTGCGGCTTGTCAATTGGACATTTCTTTTTATATGCTTTTTAGAGGGAGCTGGCTATGTCTTCAGATCTGTACCGATTTAAGTATGACGAATTTGGCAATACCAAAGAGATAATAGTTTATGCCAGTGGCGATTCTGCACGTTCCAGCAGATATATAAATAAGGGAACTGCCTTTAGTATAAATGAGAGAAAAAAGTTAGCTTTAGATGCTACGCTTCCGCCGGGAGTGCGTTGTCTGTTTGACCAGGTTCAAAGCTCGCAAAAAAAAGTGAATGAGAAGGTAAATGATATTGAAAAATATATCTTTATCCGGGCTCTGTTTAACAGGAACTCTACTCTTGCACATGCCCTAGTAAAGAGTGATATAGAAACTTATATAAAGCTTATTTATACACCCACAGTGGGGCTTGCTGTTCAACAATATTCTTCCATGTTTCGCCATGCAAATGGATTGCACTTCTATCCTGGCAATATCGATAATGCTGAAGATATCTTGAGACGATTTGCACACCGCGATATCCGGGTTGCTGTGGTGACCGATAACCACGGAATTCTTGGTCTTGGTGATCAGGGTGCCGGTGGAATCGCAGTCTGTCATGGTAAATTGATGATTTATACCCAGGGGGCAGGTATCGCTCCATGGCACTGCCTGCCTATATCCCTTGATGTTGGAACGAATAATGAGGTTCTACTTGCTGACAAACACTACCTTGGCTGGAGGCAGTCAAGGCTTGAAGGGGAGGAGTACCTTTCTTTTATTGGTCGTTTTGTCAGGGCTTTTAGAAATGTTTTCCCCAATGCTCTTTGTCAGTGGGAGGACTTTTCACCGAAGACCGCCTTTTCAATCCATGATGCATTCAGGGATGAGATCATTTCCTTTAATGATGATATTCAGGGCCTGGGTGCTGTGGCTGCATCGGCAATTTTTTCTGCTATGAAAGTTAAAAATGAAAAAATTGAGGAGCAGAACTATCTTATCCATGGCAGCGGTACTGGTGGTGTCGGAATTGCGCGAACTATAAAACAGATCCTTATGGGTAAAGGGCTCTCTGAGAGGGAGGCTAGCGAGCACATCTTTGTGGTGGAAAGAGAGGGCTTGGTTTCCACTGATCGGGACTGCCAGTTCTATAAAAAGCCATTTGCCAAAGATCCAGTCGATCATCCATGGCTCACAGAGCTTGATTCAACCGATATTCCAACCATAATTCGTGAAGCTGGTATTACTGTTCTAATTGGTACAACCGGACATGAATTCTTTTTTAATGAAGAGACGATCAGTGAGATTAAGAAAAATACCAATCGACCAGTTATTCTACCTCTTTTTCAACATGTTTCAACCTCTGCTCAGTTGTGTCAGAGCATAGCGAAATGGAGCGATGATGGTTTGCTAATAGGTACGGGGAATCCCTGCGCTACCATGGACGCTCTTGAACGGTCCAGTAATATTAGCCAATGTAATAATGCTCTAATCTTTCCAGGAGTAGCGTTAGGGGCACTCGTTTCAGGGGCAAGTGAAATAACCCAGGACTTCTTTATTGTTGCAGCTGAGGCGGTGTCAGATATGCTTACTGAAAAGCAACTCAGTGAGGGGAAAATTATGCCGTCTCTTGACGCTATGTATGATGTTGCAAAGGTGGTGGCACTGGCGGTTGCTATGTGTGCGGTAGAAAAAGGTTTGAGCAGGCCGTGTGTCTACTCAGATTTTCAACCAAATGGGGACGCTGCGAGAATGGCAAAGCTCATAGACAGGATGAGGTGGATGCCAGATTATTTACCACTCACTCCTATGTAAATAAAAAAAGCCCCATAACACGATGTGTTATGGGGCTTGGAATTGTAATTGCTAAAGCATACTACATTTTTTGTACGTTGTCAGCAGCAGGACCCTTAGGACCATCTACAATCTCAAAAGATACTCTTGATCCTTCTTCAAGGGATTTAAAACCTTCAGTTTTGATTGCAGAGTAGTGTACAAATACATCTTGTCCACCATCTTGCTCAATAAAACCAAATCCTTTTGCATCATTAAACCACTTAACTGTTCCTTCTGCCATCGTACCGCTCCTTGTATACTCGGTTTATAACTAAACCGTTAATAAATCTCTAGCTTATTAAGCTAGATAACCAGATGCTATGCGAATGCCTTGTACTTATCCCCTTGCATTTACACTGTTATATCCTGATAACAATGTTTAGCGCACAACAGTAATTCGTTTAGCATATTGGTATTTTTAATGCAACACAATAATGAACATATTCCAATATATTCGGGCAACTAGGAATTATTATTAACGAGAAGAGGGAGTAGTTTGTATTATTTCGAACATTTAGAACAGATTTCTGTAGATAAACAGTTGACATGCTCCCAGCGAGGGGACTAGAATATTTTTTCTACTATTCAAGTCAAAAAAACGACCTGATTACTCACAAAATTACGACTCTTCGGGTCTCATATAGCTTATTATTAAAGGATTATACACTTGTTTCAAGACTATCCATTCACCTCACGTTTCCACGGTTTAGGTGATTTGAAAATGCATTATATTGATGAGGGGAAAGGACCAGTCATTGTGATGGTCCATGGAAATCCAACATGGTCATACTATTATAGAAATCTGATCCACTCGTTAAGAAAGAATTTCAGGGTTATTGCAATAGATAATATTGGGTGTGGCCTTTCTGACAAACCACAGGATTACGCCTATACATTGAAGCAGCATATTGCCAATGCAAGTAATCTCCTTGATACCCTCGGTATTGATAGGTTCTCCCTTGTTCTTCATGACTGGGGTGGAGCTATTGGTATGGGATTAGCTGGAAAGGTTCCTGGTAAAATCGATAAAATAACGGTAATGAACACAGCTGCATTCAGGTCTACAAAAATACCACTGCGTATTAGCCTGTGTCGCATTCCAGTTTTAGGCGAGGTTATTGTTCGCTTGTTTAATGGTTTTGCGTGGCCTGCAACCTTCATGGCTGTAACAAAACCTCTGTCTGCAGAAGTGAAGTCAGGTTATCTTGCGCCTTACAACTCATGGAAAAATCGTATTGCCACCCATAGGTTTGTGGTTGATATTCCCCTCGATTCAAAGCACCCAAGCTATGACACCCTTGTTTCCGTTGAAAACGGGCTGGAACAGATTAAAGAAAACAAGGTTCCTCTGCTTATTGTCTGGGGTGGAAAGGATTTTTGCTTTAATGATAGTTTCTATACCGAGTGGTGTGAAAGATTTCCATATGCTGAAACTACATACTACAAAGATGCCGGTCACTATCTGCTTGAAGATGAAAGAGATGAAGTTAATAAAAGAATAGCTGCATTTTTTCGTAATTAGGGATGTGATTTATGCAAGTTGGTGACAACATTGCCGAGGTGTTTGTCAACGCTTCCAGGGCAAATGCAGAAAAGACTGCAATCGTTGAAGCAAGAGATGGTAGTTCCATTACGTTTAAAGAGCTTAATAGTCGCTCTGATGAGTATGTGGATTATTTTCTCTCCCAAGGCCTTAAATCTGGTGAGATAGTAATTTTAATGGTTAAGCCCTCCATTGATTTTATCTGTCTTACCCTGGCACTTTTTAAGATTGGCACACCAGTAGTACTTATCGATCCTGGCATGGGCTTTAAGAATTTATTACGTTGTATTAAAAGAGTTGAACCGGATTATCTTATAGGGATACCAAAAGCTCTTTTATTCTCAAGAGTTTTCCCAAAGCCATTTACCTCCATTAAGAAGAGATTTTGTTGTGGTGGGTCTTTAGGTTTTTTTTGGCCTAATATCAAGAGATTGAGGCGTGTATCTGATAGTTCACATGAGGTATATAAGCCCCGTAAGGATGATCTGGCAGCAATTATATTTACCACAGGTTCAACAGGCCCTCCCAAGGGGGTTCGATATGAACACTCGATTTTCAGCGCGCAACTGCAACTCATTAAACGTTTCTACGAGATTGGAGACAAGGATACAGACCAGCCGGCTTTTCCATTGTTTGCACTTTTTTCTACTGCCCTTGGAGCCTGTGCGATTATTCCTGATATGGACCCGACTAAACCTGCCAAGGTTGATCCGGCAAAATTCGTATCTTCAATACTTAAAAATAAAGTTACATATTCATTTGGTTCTCCTGCAATTTGGCGGGTTGTGAGCAGGTATTGCATTGATAATAAAATTAAGCTTCCAACCCTTGAAAAGGTATTGATGGCAGGAGCACCTGTCCCATATGATCTGTTGCGTAATATGACTGAAATCCTTCCCGGCCATGGTCGTGTGATGACACCATATGGGGCAACTGAAAGCCTCCCTATTGCATCCATTGATAATATTGAAATACTGGGCGAGACAATGGAACTGAGCAGAGTAGGGCGGGGAACCTGTGTTGGTTATAGTTTGCCTGGTATAAACATTAAAATCATTGAACTGTCAGATGAGGCAATAGAAACTATCGAACAGTGTACCTTTGTTGGGACAGGTACAATAGGTGAAATTATTGTTTCTGGTGGCGTTGTCACTAAAAGCTATATGAACAATGATGAAGAAACCCGTCTTGCCAAGATTAAGGATAACGAGGGTTTTTGGCACAGGATGGGAGATGTTGGTTATTTAGATGTGAAAGGTCGATTGTGGTTTTGCGGGAGGAGGGCACATAGAGTGGTGGCCCATGATACAACATATTTCTCAATACCCTGTGAAGCTATAGTTAATGAGCATCCCGATGTATATCGTTCAGCTCTTGTCCCTGTACAAAACAAAAATGGAGAATGCTTACCTGTCCTTATCCTCGAGCCAATTGAAAACTTTAGTGGAAATGAGGAGCAGTTGATTGCAGAGGCAAAGGTTCTTGCAAAGAAAAGTGAAATAACTGACACCATAGAAAATTTTTATATTCATAGAAGTTTTCCTGTGGATATAAGGCATAATGCAAAAATATTTAGGGAAAAATTAAGTATATGGGCCCAGGAAAAAATGTACCCTTAACTTTTAGATCTGCCCTCGTCACAGGTGGGGGGGGATTTGTAGGAAAGGCTGTGGTATTACAGCTGCTCCAGCATGGCGTAGATGTCAGGGTTATAGGAAGAAATAACTATCCAGACCTTGTAGCTTTAGGGGTAACCTGTGTTCAAGGTGATCTTGCAAATAGTGAAGACGTAAAGACCGCGTGCAAAGGAGTGGACGTCGTTTTTCATGTGGCAGCGCTTGCCGGTATCTGGGGGGCCTGGAAAAATTATTATACGACCAATGTCCTTGGCACTGAACATGTGATCAATGCGTGCAAAGAAAATGGTACTCAGGCACTGGTTTACACCTCCACACCCTCTGTTGTTTTTGATCGTAAAGATATCATACATGGTGATGAAAATTTACCCTATCCATCTGAGTTCCTCTGTTCCTATGCAAAATCAAAGGTCATAGCTGAAAAAGCTGTTTTGACAAATGATGCAGTTTTATCCTGCGCCTTAAGACCCCATCTTATTTGGGGGCCTAATGATCCTCATCTCTTACCACGACTCCTTGCTGCTGGAAGGAAGAAACAATTGAAAATTGTGGGCGATGGTACCAATCTTGTTGATATATCTTATATTGACAATGTTGCACATGCCCATATTTTAGCAGCGCAGAATTTAACGGGAGAAAAAACAGCCGCTGGTCAGGCCTATTTTATAAGCCAGGATAAACCTGTCAATTTATGGGACTGGGTTAATGATCTGTTTGGATTAATGGGTGTTGAAAAAATTACTCAAAGGGTTCCCTACAAAACTGCCTATAAGGTTGGGGCCGGTTTAGAACTGTTGTATAAACTTACAGGTAAGTCCGGGGAGCCTAGAATGAGCAGATTCCTGGCTGAACAGCTGGCTAAATCACACTATTTTTCGTGTAAAAAGGCTTCTCAAGATCTTGGCTTTACCCCACTGGTTTCAACTGAAGAGGGGCTTGCTAAAACAGTACGTTGGTTAAAAGATAATGGTCACTAAAATTGGTAAAACACTTACGGCGGTAATAACAGTTCTCCTCTTTTCCGTCCAATCTATTAGCCCTGCCGTAGCTTTTAATATTGGTGAAGAACGAAAGGTTGGTGAGAAACTTCTGTATAGTGTTAGATCAAGTTTCGATCTTATCGATGACCCTGATATTACTGCATACATAACAGACGTTGGGCAGAGCGTTGTAGCGGTCGCAGGTATTCAGTATTTCGATTATCATTTTTTTGTAATAGACAGCAAGGATTTTAATGCTTTTGCAGCCCCTTCCGGACTCATCTTTTTTTACTCCGGTCTTATTGAATCCATGAATAGTGAGGACGAGCTTGTCTCGGTTATTGCCCATGAGATTGGCCATATAGTTAAGCGCCACATTGCAGCACGGCTTGAAAAGAGTAAATACACATCCATGACCACCCTTGGTCTTGCCCTTGCCGCTATTGCCTTTGGTGGTGCTGCGGCCCCTGCGCTTCTTACAGGTGCTTTGGCAACAGGTCAAAGTATGACCCTTCATTTTTCCAGGCAAAATGAAGAGGAGGCTGATTTGCTCGCCTATGGTTGGATGAAAAAGCTGCACCGCGATACGGAAGGTCAGGAGAGGATGCTGGAATCCATGCGACGTATTGCACGTTATAGAAGTGATGCTCTACCTCAATATCTTTTAACCCACCCTAACCCCGAATCAAGACTTGATACTATTCAATCGTTGATAGAGTTGGATAAAGATAGTTATGAGCCAGATGAGAGCAGTAAGGATGAATTCAATTTCCTGCGTTTCAAGTATCGCGTATTGTCACGAGCAACTACTTCCATGTCATTGCGGGCAAATCTGGCGAGTATTCTTGCAAATGAGTCCAGCTCAGAATTGCAAAGGGATATGGCAAATTATGGTATGGCACAAATAGCGCGGAGTGAAAATAATTACAGTTCAGCGCGAAACACATTGAATGACTTATTGCTCAAGTACCCGAAAAAAAACAACCTTTTGTCGGATGTAGGTGTTCTTGAGTATGAAGCTGGGAATTTTGTAGAGGCTGAGAAGATATTGCAGACAGTTCTTGGTGTAAATACATCAGATATGTATGCAATATACTATCTAGGGTTACTGTATCAAAAGACTGCCCGTCTGGATCTTGCAATCAAACAATTTGAAATTTTGGAAAAAGAATTACCCCAGTATGCAAATGTATATTTTTCTCTAGGGCAGATTTATTCTAATATAAAAGAAGACGCACTCGCACAATTTTACCTTGGTAAATATAACTTATATGAGGGTAAGATAAAGTTGGCCCATCAAAATTTCAGGGTGGCAATGAGGGGTAAAAGTCTTGATGAATCAAAAAGAGAAGAAGCTGAAAAGCTACTGGAGCGAATTGAGGATTTGAAGGAATAGCATGAGTGCCTTACTCCTCAACTTCTGTTAAAAAAACAGGTAGTATAGACTCCGAGAAACTCAAGAACAATAGTTAAAATCGTTAAGCTGATTGTTGCCAACAAGGCACTTGTTTAGGCTTTGCTTCTCGTTTTTCGGGGCTGGTTTAAACCTCAGGCTCACCGAGATCATAGCTTAAAAGTAGTTTTTGAATAGCTTCGCTTGAAGAGGCATCAAAGATTTTCTTTCTAAAATTGGACGCTCCTCTGAGGCCCTTGAAATAACGGCTTATGTGATTTTTTATGTATCCCATAACCCGGTCTGCAGGCAAGTGTTCCTGCATTAGAGTGAGATGCCTTCTGGCACCATCCATTATCTCTTTGTAGTCATCAGGCCGGCCTTTTTGGGCAAAAACCCAAGGGTTTCCAAGTGCTGCTCTACCTATCATAACCCCCTGACATCCAGTTTGTTGCATCATTAGGTGACCATCTTCTAAAGAGGAGATATCCCCGTTCCCAATTACAGGGATGTTGACATTTTTACAGACAGCACCAATAACCGTGGGATCTATAAGGCCTGAAAATCCCTGGGACCAGGTTCTTGCATGCACAGTAAGAGCGGTTGCGCCGGCGCCCTCTGCCATCTTGGCGAACTCAATGGCGGAAATATGTTTACTATCTTTTCCACTTCTAAACTTCACAGTGACAGGGATGTTCACCTTTGAGGTGACACGCCTGATTATGTCTTCTGCCAGATCAGGTGTGGTCATGAGTGCCGCTCCAGCACCTCTTTTCGTAACCTTACGAACAGGGCACCCCATATTAATATCAATTATATCAGGGTTAAAGGAGGCGAGTATCTCTGCAGCCTCAGCCATTATTTCGGGCTCTGCGCCAAAAAGTTGAAAGGATACAGGCTTCTCAGTATCAACAGATTTGAGCATACGAAGGGTATTACTCTGTCGATACACAAGGCCGTGGCAACTAATCATCTCAGAGACGGTGAGTCCTGCCCCAAATTCTTTGCACAAGAGGCGAAAAGGAAGGTCTGTATATCCGGCAAGTGGAGCGAGTATAAACGGATTTTCTAGTTTGACTGGACCGATTTGAAGCATAATGAGCGATGGGGAGATAACACCGTTTCACAAAACACGAGGTGAAACGGTGTAGAAATAGGAAAAATTATATCTGGGGAAGTGTTGCTACTGTTCTCTGGTAGATCTTCTTAGAGAGATTTTCTATGATTTCATCTAAGGCTTCACTTTCATTATCGGAATTAGTAGAAGAGCTGCTAGTGACAAGATATTCCTCTGTCCAGGTTTCAGAAGGCACCTCAAGAAGCACTCGGTCGGTGGCGATTTCTTTTAAGATATAGCGCACCTTGAGATGAACTTTAACCTCTGATGCTATGTTATTTGAGTCATAGGAGAGGCTTGGCAGTGATATTGAAACGATTTCACCGGCCAAGATAAGGTCAGCACCAGATTTGTCACGAACTGTTTTGAGTGACCCTGATTTTTGAAACCACTTGGTCAGCGATCTGTAAATTTTTGAGTCAAGGCCTAGTTCGCTGGTTCTGTTCTTCCATTCTGTGGCATAAATCACCTTCGAAGGTCCACTGTAGACGTTGGGATTCCTATAGCCACAACTTGCTATAAGAATGAGGAACAGCATGATGGTTACATTTCTCAAAACTGTCTTCACGTTTTTTCTCCTCTCTTAATGATCTGGTATTTTGTAATTTAGAGTAATTACAAAATCAATATCTGCTGATGTGGTTATTACCGCAGAAATTCAATTTATCGTTTATCAATGAATTTCAGTGAGATATTAACCACAGCTGGTTTGTTTTTACCGCGGATTGTGTCAAATAACAATATTAACAAGTTTCTTTTGTATAACAATAGTCTTTTTAACAGGTTTTCCATCAATGAATTTCAAGGCATTTTCATCGGAAAGTGCCAACTTTTCAATTTCATCGTTGGTTATGTCTGCTGCAACCTCCAGACGTGATCTCACTTTACCGTTTATTTGAATAACAATCGTGAGCAAATCATCTTTGGCGGCTTCCGCATCAAAACTTGGCCAGCTTTGATCTTCAAGTTCGCTGCTGTTGCCTATCTTTTTCCACATTTCTGAAGCAAAATGGGGCACCATTGGTGCGAGAAGCAGGGTGAGCACGGTAACTGCCTCTTTAACAACAGCCGCTTCAAGATTATTCTTTTTCTTGTCTGCAACTGAAGCTGAGAGCACATTGAACAGTTCCATCATTGCACTGATAGCGGTGTTGAAGTGGAAGTTGTGCTCAATATTTTCAGTGACTCGTTTAATGGTCTGGTGGGTTTTTCTATGCAGAACGCGCCCGCCATCGCTTAAGGTTTCAGGGATATCACTTGTCACGGCAAGCATATCTTCACAGCTTATAATGAGTCTATAGACACGGTTTAAGAATCTCGAAGATCCTTCAACACCGGCCGAGCTCCACTCAAGATCTCTTTCGGGTGGTGCCGCAAAGAGGCTGAAAAGCCTAACAGTGTCAGCTCCAAACTCTTGAATGAGGTCATTTGGGTCAACAACATTGCCTTTTGACTTAGACATTTTGGTACCGTCTTTAATGACCATTCCCTGGGTGAGTAGGTTGGTAAACGGCTCGTCAACACTCAGGTGGCCAAGATCACGTAATACCTTTGTGAAAAAACGTGAGTAGAGTAAGTGGAGAATGGCATGCTCTACACCTCCGATATACTGATCTACAGGCAACCAGTAAGAAGATCCGCTTTGCTCAAGGGGCGCGTCTTCACATCGTGGCGTGGTGAATCTTGCAAAATACCAGGATGACTCCATAAAGGTGTCCATGGTGTCAGTTTCACGCTTTGCAGGACTTCCACATGTGGGACAGTTGGTGTTAATGAAGTCTTCTCTTTGATGCAGGGGAGCACATGTGATTGCGGTTCCTTCGTCTTCAGGAAGGGTAACAGGTAGATCCGCATCAGGAACAGGCACTACACCACATGTATCGCAGTGAATCATCGGAATAGGGGCGCCCCAATAGCGTTGTCTGGAAATACCCCAGTCACGAAGTCTATAGGTTATAAGATCTGATCCAAAGCCCTTTGTATTTGCATATTCAATAATAGACTTTTGCGATGCTACCGACTCCAATCCTGTAAAATCGCCTGAATTAACAAGAAGGCCTGGTACAGTAGATGCCTCAGTCATATCGCTTGCAATAAGCTCAACACCTTCTGGGATAACGACAGGTGTAATGGGGAGATCGTACTTTCTGGCAAATTCAAAATCCCTCTGATCATGGGCAGGAACGGCCATCACCGCACCGGTTCCATATTCCATTAGGACAAAGTTGGCCACATAGACAGGAATCTTTTCACCGTTAAACGGGTTGATACAATATTTCCCGGTGAAGATACCTTTTTTCTCCGGCTCTTCCTCAAGGGACTGGCGTTGTTTTTCCTGGATAATTTCTTTTACAAACTCACGAACCTCAGTTTCTCTTTCAGTGCCTTTTATGAGGTTGTCGAGAAGTGGGTGTTCGGGTGCAATAGACATGAAAGAAACACCAAAAATGGTATCAGGACGGGTGGTGAAAATAGAAATAATATCATCACTTTCGTCAACTGCAAAGTCACAGGTAAGACCGGTTGATTTGCCGATCCAGTTACGCTGCATTGTGATAACTTTTTCTGGCCAGCCTTTAAGCTTGTCCAGATCAGCTAAAAGTTCTTCAGCATAATCTGTAATTTTGAAAAACCAGCCGTTCATTTTTCTTGGAGTGACGAGTTCATCACAGCGCCAGCAGGCTCCATCAATGACTTGCTCATTAGCAAGAACAGTCTGGCAGTCTTCACACCAGTTCACAGTGGTAACTTTTTCGTAGACGATGCCTTTGTTGTACATCTCTATGAATAGGCGCTGTTCCCATTGATAATATTTTGGGTTACAGGTAGCAATTTCCCTGCTCCAGTCATAGGAGAGTCCTAATTGACGTAACTGATTGCGCATGTAGTCAATATTGGAATAGGTCCAGGTAGCAGGGTGGGTATTGTTTTTTTGTGCGGCGTTTTCAGCAGGGAGGCCAAAGGCATCCCAGCCCATGGGGTGAAGCACATTAAAACCTTGCATTCTCTTGTATCTGGCCACAACATCACCAATGGAGTAGTTGCGGACATGACCCATATGTATACGACCGGAGGGGTAGGGGAACATTTCAAGGACGTAGTATTTTTCTTTGGAATCATCTTCTACGACCTTGTAGGTTTCGTTGGTTTCCCAGATTTCTTGCCATTTATTTTCAATGGATTGAAAATCATATTTATTACTCACGCCATTTTCTACGGTCATAATTCAGCCTTTGTTAGTTCTTAGTATATAGATGTCAGTACTTTTTAATGCTGTAATCAGCTCATTACGAGAACGGATATCACTGTTTACCCGAATTCTTCAGGGTCATCAAATTCGCTCATGTTTTCAAACATGGTAAATTCCTTAATGAAAGTGAGTTTGGCCATGCCTGTAGGGCCGTTTCTCTGCTTTCCGATAATGATTTCAGCACTACCACGTTCTGGGTTGTCTTCTGCCTTGTTATACACTTCATCACGATAAATAAAAGTAATAACATCGGCATCCTGCTCAATAGCGCCTGATTCACGAAGATCGGACATCATTGGGCGTTTATCAGGTCGGTTTTCAAGGCTACGATTGAGCTGGGAAAGTGCGATAACAGGAACCTTGTGTTCTTTGGCAAGCCCTTTAAGGGACCGTGAAATTTCACTGATTTCCTGGGTCCGATTTTCAGTGCTGCGACCACGCATCAGCTGGAGGTAATCAACCACTATTAGCCCAATCTCATGTTGCGCTGCCAGTCGTCTGACTTTAGCTCTCATTTCAAGCACTGATATTGCCGGTGTATCATCAATGAAGATGGGGGCTTCAGAAAGCATTCCTACGGCTCTTGTGAGTTTTGGCCAATCTTCATTATGAAGTTTACCGGTTCGTATGCGCTGGGAATCGATCCGTCCAGCAGAACTCAATAGTCGCATGACGAGTTGTTCTTTTGACATCTCCAGGCTAAAGACGGCAACTCCAATTTTTTCAACAAGTGCAGCGTGCTGGGCAATATTCATCGCAAAAGATGTCTTACCCATGGATGGTCTGGCTGCCAAAATGATAAGGTCAGAGGGCTGAAGACCCGCTGTCATTTTATCAATTTTATTGTAACCGGTGGGCACACCTGTGGTAAGGCCTTGCTTTTTGTAGAGCTGTTCTACTGCGGCAAAGGCGTCAGGGACGATGGATTTAATATGGGTGAAATGACCCTCACCCTTTGACCCGGCTATATCAAAAATAGCTTGTTCGGCTTCATCGACTAAAATGTCAATGTCACCCTGTTCCTCATAACATCGTGCTGCTATATCACTATTAACTGTAATCAGTCGCCTGAGAATAGATTTTTCCCGAATGATTTTAGCATAGCTTACAATGTTAGCTGTAACAGGAACAATGGATGTAAGACTTGCAAGATAGGCAGGTCCGCCAATTTTATCAATCTGGTTACTGTTTGAAAGCAGGTTGGATACCGTGAGAAGATCCTGCGGTTCATTTTTCTCAAAGAGATCAACCATGCTCTCAAATATTATCTTGTGGGCATCCTTGTAAAAGTCATGGGGCTTTAGAAGTTCAAGTACTGTCCCAAGAAGATCGGCTTTTAGAAGAATGGAGCCTAATACCGCCTGCTCTGCCTCAGTATTTTGTGGCGGAATACGGGAAGGAATCTGAGAGGCACCGTACTCAGGAGGCATGGAGTTATCAATCATAGTAAGCCGGGGTAAAAAACATCGAATTAAAAATAATAAATAGAGACGTTATTAAACAAAAACACACCATGAAGGTCAACCCTCAAGGTGTGTTTTTATCTCTATATTACATATCCCCAATTACAGGTTTAATGAGCACCTGGAAAAGTTGGATATATCAGTAGTTAAGAAGTCTTGTAAAAAGTCTTTCTTAGCTTGCTTTGAGAGGTACAACATTAACTGTGATTTCTGCAGTAACGTTAAAACCAACCTTAACGGTGATTTTGTTTTCACCGATGGTTTTAATGGGGTCACTAAGAAGGATCTGTCGCTTATCGAGTTTAACGTCGAGTTCAGCGAGTTTCGCAACTATGTCCGAGCTGGTGACAGAACCGAAAAGACGCTCATCTTCACCTGCAAGTTGTTCGATAACAACCTCAATTCCAGTGATCTTCTTCGCGATAGCGTCAGCTTTCTTCGTGTCTTCAGCTCTTCTGGCTTCAATAGCAGCCTTGTTCTCTGCAAGAATTGCCAGAGTCTCTTCGGTGGCTACTACGGCTTTTCCCTGGGGCATAAGGTAATTACGGGCATAACCGTCTTTTACAGTTACAACATCCCCTTCAAAACCGAGGGTACTGATTGTTTCTTTTAAAATGAGTTCCATTTTCAACTCCTCTTGTATGTGTAGTACAGGTCTCTTGGGTAAGCTGACCTATAAATCTATTGTATTTCCTCTTCTAATTCATCGTCCGTATTGATTTTTCTCAAATCAAGCCAGACATCAGCAATTCCTACTACGAGCAGTATGATTGTGCCAAAGGTCTGGACAATCATCATTACATAAAAAAAGGAGCGCATAAGAATCGGTACATTCCATTTATTCATGTAAAATACAGCAACGGATAAGCCTTGAAAACTATATATAAGGCTGAGCAGAATCAGAATATTCAAAGCTATAGTTCTGGCACCTGTGGCAGGGAGAAATGTTAATAATCCCATACCTATTGCAAGCCAGATTAATTTATCTGGTAATTGCCACATGCTATAGTTACGCCAACTACTCGATCCGTTTTGTCGTATAATTAAAGCGTTGCCGAGAATCATGGTCAGCCATGTCACCAACAGTATAAGACAGCCAAGTATGGCTGGCATTACCAGTGGAACAATGATTTTCATCTGGCTGAGTGTTGTCTCAAGCATTGCTAAGGTTTCAGGAGTTACAGTTTCATTGTCCTGATAATACGTCAACGCTTCTGTAATGCCTAAATCAAGTGTAGTAATAAGCTGTTTGTAGGGCGATATATCTGCGCCCCATGTAAAAAACGCTAGAACTATACTCCAACCTAGTCCAACAACTACTGCTGTTTTAAATCCGCTCAAAGCAGGTGACTCACCTCGTTCATAGGAGGTAAATAGTATGTAACCTGCGAGTAGAAAGATTGCCGAAAATGCGAAGAGGTCTATGTTGCCAAGGAAGATAAAGCAGATAAGAGAAAATATTGCGGCAGTTGCAATGAATTTCTTACCTGTATAGTTTCCAAACTTACAGAGTACGCCAAAGGCAAGCAACGGTAAGAGCAGGTGGAGCCATCCGAAGATTTCCCATGCGATACCCGGCAAAATTATTATAGCCGTAGTGGCGAGTATGGCAGTGATTATTTTACCAAACTCAAGCTTGTTCTGTTCTGTTGTACTCAACTGGGCAACCTAAATCTTTCGTTAACCCTGAGACGAACCAGAGTAAGGTAAAAAAGCGATCTGTCTTGCTTGCTTGATTGCTTCACAAAGCTGACGCTGATGTGTCGCACAGGTGCCAACAATACGTCGTGGAATGATTTTACCGCGCTCTGAAACAAAGTTTCTGAGAGTCTTTACGTCTTTGTAGTTGATAGTGAGTTCTTTGTCGGAACAAAATCTGCAACTTTTACGACGTGAAAATAATTTTTTCTGTGGTCTTGGTGCCATTGATATATCCTCCTGGTGCGATATATGGAAATTGTAAGAGTAGTTTATGCTTCTGTAGTGGTCTCAGGCGCTGCTTCTTTTGCAGGTGCAGCTTCACCCTCTGTTTCAGCTTCTTCGCCTTCTGCAGCGGCAGTTTCACGGGCGCTAACAGCAGCAATAGCTTCTGCAACACCTTCCTCGGTGATAGCAGCTGCAGTTTTGATGGTCATATACTTTAGAACCACGTCATCAATACGATACTTTCTTTCAATTTCAGAAACCGCCGCAGGAGTGCCTGCGTAGTCAATGTAAATGTAGTAACCAAGGCTTTCCTTTTTAATAAGGTAAGCCAGCTTTTTCATACCCCATTTGTTTTCTTCAATGATGGAACCTTTCTCATCAGTGATGATCTGTGTGGTGGTCTCGATTACTCGTTTGATCTCTTCTTCACCGGCATTAGGGCGAAGAATAACGATCGTTTCATACCTTCTCATGATTTCCTCCTCGTGGACTCATGGATTAGACGGATAATAGTACCGTCTTCGGCCCTCGCACTTTGCATATGGCAGAGAGCGAGAAGGGGTAAGGCGACACAATGTCACCTTCAATAAATGCATAAAGAACAAGTCCTAACAAACCCATCCTTGCTTACGCATAAAAACTGTATATAATACTAACATGAAGTGAACGTGTCAAATAGTTTATTTTTGTTTTTCCTGTGCTTTGATTTCACGCCATTGTCTGTCGAGATCTTCCTGGTTTTCATAGGTTTTTCCTGCAAACACATGGGGGTGACGCCGTATCAGCTTTTCATTGACCGTCGTTATGACATCTGTGAAATCAAATTTGCCTTGTTCACTTTGATAGCTTGTGATCATAAGCAGGATATAGAGAACATCACCTAGTTCCTCACAGGTGTTGTTGTCATCATCATTGTTTATTGCAGCTACCAGCTCTGCGGTTTCAGATTCAAGGTATTTGATCAGGGAGGATGGGGTTTGTTTCATGTCCCAGGGGCACCCATTTATGCCTCTGAGAGTGGAGATGGTTTCAGAGAGCAGGTGTAAGTTATGGTTAGTTAAGGTCATTGTAAAGTTTTTTTAATGGTGAATAAGTTGTTAGATATTAATGACAAATCGCCTGAAGACATCAAAATGTCAACTGTTTATTGTGGTGTGGCTAACAAATTTTTATTGACAGTTAACCAATTCCAAACTATTTACCTCTGCTGGACTCTGTTGTCAGGTTATAGTCGCTGGGCATTGAGATCATTGAAATAGTTAATTTGAGATTAATTAAAAACGATTGTACATAAATACTACAGTGTGGTATTTATTAGGTGTTCGCTGTTATAGATGTAAAGAGTAGCGAGAAATCATAGATACAATATTACTGAGGTAGTTTCATGGAAGATGACAAGAAACAAAAAATTCTATTAGAAAAACACAAGGACATTGCACGAATTGATCAGGAATCAAAAAGAACTCATGGTTGGTATGTGCGTGTTCGTTTTTTAGGTAAAACCCACTCAAAGTTCTTTTCAGATAGAAAGAGCGGAGGTCGTTATTCCAGCCTACTCTCAGCTATCAGTTGGCGCGATAAAACAGAGAAGAAGCTAGGCAAGGTACGAACCAACAAGCATATGGTAACCGTGAGCAATTCTGGTACTGGTGTTGTGGGTGTCCGGCTCAACGATAAATTGAATCGCTATGAAGTAAGTTGGGTAACACATCAGGGTAAACAGGGTAAAACTTCAGTTTCAATTGCAAAGCATGGAAAAAAAGCTGCGTTTACACGGGCATGTGAAATTCGTTCTGAAAAAGAAAAGGCACGTCTAGAGTACGCTGGCTAGTGCGTGATTGCTCTATATTTAAAGCCCCCTTCATTTGTGTGGTGATGGGGGCTTTCTTGTGTCTATTTCTTTCATGTAAAAAATGCATTAGTTTTATTGAAAAGCATTGACAATGTTCTTCTGTAAGTGTTTAATGTCTGGTTCTTGCAATAATTTTTCGTCGTTTTATTGAAAATTGATCAGATATTCTCAGAGAGGTTTATATATGTATGCGATAGTTCGTACAGGTGGTAAGCAATATCAGGTTGCTTGTGGTGATCAGGTTCGAGTTGAAAAGCTTGATGGAAATGTTGGTGACAGCATTGATTTAGTAGATGTTCTTATGGTTTCCGATGGAGACGATGTGAAGATCGGCCAGCCTGTGCTGGAGAATGCAAAGGTTACTGCGAAAATTGCTGAGCAGGGTAGAGGCAAAAAGGTAATCGTCTTCAAAAGAAAGCGTCGTAAGGGGTATCGTTTGAAGAAGGGGCATAGACAATCCTATACAGCCCTGAAGATTGAAGAGATATCCGCTTAATTACGTATTCTTGTAATTGAAGGAATTAAAGCATAAAATATTAGAACGATGATGTAAGTTCGTTCAGGAAAGGAGTGGAAGATGGCTCATAAGAAAGCAGGTGGTAGTTCACGGAATGGTCGCGACAGTGCTGGTCAGCGTCGTGGAGTTAAACGATTCGGCGGTGAGGCTGTAAGTGCTGGTAGCATTATTGTTAGACAATTAGGTACTAAAATACACCCGGGAACCAATGTAGGTTGTGGAAGAGATTATACTCTCTTTGCCAAGGTTGACGGTGTAGTGACCTTTGAGGACTTTGGTAAAAATAAAAAGCGCGTCAGTGTTTATCCAGCAGCATAAATAAATAGCTCTGACACCTTTTCCTGGAACTGCACTTTGCAGTTCGCGCAGGAGTATAGACTCGACCTCAATTATATAATTGACGGTCGAGTTTTTTTTTGAAATTTGAATTACAACAGGATCTTCAGATGGCCTTCATTGATGAAGCAAAATTTTTTGTAAAAGCCGGGGACGGCGGAAACGGGTGTGTAAGTTTTCGCAGGGAAAAATATGTTCCCAAAGGTGGCCCAAATGGCGGCGATGGTGGTCGAGGTGGTAATGTTGTCATTATAGCAAAGGCTTCTCTCAATTCCTTAATCGACTTTCGTTACCGTTCCCATTTTAAAGCTGAAAGGGGAGAGCACGGTAAGGGAAAAGATATGCATGGGCGAAAAGGTAAACATTGCTACCTTGAAGTTCCTGTCGGTTCTATCATTAAAAACATTGAAACAGGTGAGGTCTTAGCAGATCTTTCTACTGACGGTGAGCAGTATTGTGCTGCCCAAGGTGGTAAGGGTGGCCTTGGAAATCCACATTTTTCAAGTGGTACCAATAGAACACCTCGAATTGCGACCAATGGACAGCAGGGCGAAGAGCTTTGGCTAAAGGTTGAACTTAAACTGATTGCTGATGTGGGGCTTGTAGGTCTTCCAAATGCTGGAAAATCTACGCTGCTCTCAAAGCTTTCAGCAGCTAATCCGAAGATTGCTCCATACCCTTTCACAACGCTTGAACCACAGCTTGGTGTATTGCAGTATAAGTACTACAATCCATGTATTATAGCTGATATCCCTGGTCTTGTTGAGGGAGCACATGAAGGTACTGGGCTTGGGCATAAGTTTTTAAAGCATGTGGAACGTACCAGTGTACTCATTCATGTCATTGACGGCTCCGATGATGCCATGATGGAAAATTATACCATTATTTCAAATGAGTTGGCTTTATATAAAAAAGAACTCGCAGATAGAACCCATATTGTTGTCTTAAATAAGATAGACATCATTGAAGATGAGACCCTTGAAGAGTTGATGAACTTCTTTAAGGAAAAAGATATTACAACCCTTGCAGTTTCTGCTGAAGAAGAACTCGGTCTTGATGAACTTCGAGAGGCGATAATGGAGCTTGTTGAGTATAAATAGGTTCTATGTTAATGTACTAGTTTTATTTGATAAATACCTTCAGTTGAGCAGAGTACGTGGGAACGTTTCCAGGTAAGGTAATATATGTTGTCCCAATTAATACGCTATGGATATTGAAATGACGCCAGAGGATGGTCTGTACCACAGACAGACTCTGTTTAATAAGGCTAAAAGAGTTGTGGTTAAGGTAGGAAGTGCCATTCTTACCACCGAAAACGGGATTAACAGAGAAGTTCTGGATAATCTTGCTAAGGAAATAGCATTTTTACGTAATACAGGTCGAGAAGTTATTCTGGTTTCATCAGGAGCTGTAGCTGCCGGGAAAAAGAAACTTCATATTAAAGACGATAAGGATGTTTCTATCATGCAGAAGCAGGCGCTTGCAGCAATTGGGCAATCACAGCTGATGCATGACTATGATGAGGCATTTCATGAACACGGATACAATATCGCTCAGATTTTATTGACCCATTCAGATCTGGCCCATCGATCCAGGTATCTCAATGTGAGAAACACCATCCTTACCCTTTTTAAATGCGGTGTTATACCTATTATCAATGAAAACGATACAGTTTCGACTGAAGAATTAAAATTTAGTGATAATGACACCCTTGGGGCATTGGTTACAAATATGATTGAGGCGGATATGTTTATCTGTCTCACAGATGTTGATGCTCTTTATGATAGCAATCCTGTCACTCATCCTGATGCGAAGGCAATTTATACTGTAAGTGAAGTGGACGATCGCATTCAATCCATGGCAGGCCATAGTAAGTCGGTTCTTGGTACGGGCGGTATGCAAAGTAAGATCAATGCTGCACAAATGGTCGCTGCAGGTGGGGGGAGTTCCTTTATAGGACCCGGTAAAAGAAAGAATATCCTTGAACATTTATTTTCAGGAGAAATGATCGGCACCTTTTTTCTTCCCAGAAAAGAAAAAATGCAAAGCCGGAAACGATGGATTGCGTATGTCTTAAAACCTCAGGGAGAAATCACGTTAGATCAAGGCGCTTGTAATGCTATTGTTAAAAACGGACGATCGCTTCTCCCTTCAGGTGTAGTAGATGTTAAAGGTCAGTTCAATAAGGGAGATTCTGTACGTTGTATCAATAAGAGTGGAGATGCTATTGCTGTTGGCTTGTCTAACTTTGACCAGGAAACATTAGTAAAAATCAAGGGCTTAAGAACAAAAGATATTACTGAACTCCTCGGTTATATTGAAAACGAAGAAATTATCCATAGAGACAATATGGTTGTCTTATAAGTAATAAAAGTATTTTAAGTTTTACAGGGAATAAAGGAAAAAACATGACACTGAGAAAAACAATTCAAGATATCGCTCAAAATACCAGAGTTGCCTCAACCTCCCTTATGTCCCTGTCTACTCAGGCAAAAAATGAGGTCCTTGAAACCATCGCCAGCCTACTTGAGGCTGATATACAAATAATTCAAAAAGAAAATCTCAAGGATCTTGAAGCGGCAAGAGCCAAGGGCCTCTCTGCTGCGATGATAGACAGGTTAACACTGTCAGATGATGTCGTTGGTTCTATGGTCAGTGGAGTGAGAGAACTCATCGTTCTTGCTGATCCCGTCGGTAAGATAGAGGATTTTAGCAAACGGCCAAACGGACTCCAGGTGGGACGTATGCGGGTTCCCCTTGGTGTTATTGCAATGATCTATGAATCCAGGCCAAATGTTACAGTTGATGCGGCGGCTCTTTGTATCAAGACTGGAAATGGTGTTATTCTGCGGGGAGGTTCTGAGGCCATTCATTCAAATCTGATCCTTGCCAAAATTATTAAGAAGGGCTTAACCAGCCACGGTATTAATAGTGATGTTGTTCAGGTGATACCTGTAACCGATAGGGACGCTATTACTCTTTTACTGGAACAGGAAGAAGCAATTGATCTTGTTATCCCAAGGGGTGGGGAAGGGTTAATTCGTTTTGTTGTTGAAAACAGTAGAATCCCAGTTCTTAAACATTATAAGGGCGTCTGTCATGTCTTTGT
The DNA here is from genome assembly GCF_054397165.1 of Desulforhopalus glucosivorans. Lineage (NCBI taxonomy): Bacteria > Pseudomonadati > Thermodesulfobacteriota > Desulfobulbia > Desulfobulbales > Desulfocapsaceae > Desulforhopalus > Desulforhopalus glucosivorans. The sequence continues at coordinate 1,774,709 of NZ_AP044854.1, read as the reverse complement.
TGATAAGGATGCGGATATTGATAAGGCGCTGCCCATTATCGTAAATTCCAAGACACACAGAACAGGGGTATGTAACGCTCTTGAGGGAATTTTAATTCATAAGGAGATCGCAGACACTTTTTTACCAACGCTTGTTAAAGAGCTTACAGAAAAAAATGTTGAGCTAAAAGGTTGCCCAAAAAGTTGCGAAATTTCTGCCGATATTACAGCTGCCCTTGAAAGCGACTGGGGAACAGAATTCCTGGATCTTATCGCCTGTGTAAAGATCGTCGCAGATTTTGACGAGGCAAAAGAGTATATATTTAAATTTGGTTCCCAGCATACTGAGTCAATTGTCACTGAAAATTATACAACTGCCCAGCGGTTTGTGACTGAAATTGATGCATCTGCCGTTATGGTAAATGCCTCCACCCGTTTTAATGATGGCGGTCAGCTGGGTCTTGGGGCTGAGATTGGTATCAGTACTACGAAACTGCACTCCTATGGCCCTATGGGGCTTGAAGAACTGACTACAAGAAAATTTGTAGTATATGGAGAGGGGCAGATAAGGAGTTGAAACCTAAACGACTTGGTGTGTTCGGAGGAACCTTCGACCCCGTACACCTTGGACATCTTCAGCTGGCATATCAAGCTATAGAAGCACTATCTCTATCCCAATTGCTTTTTGTGCCAGCAGCACAACCTCCCCATAAAAACAGCAACATCACTGCGGTTGTTCACCGAATCGCCATGCTTGAACTGGTTTGCCAGAGAGATACCCGTCTATCGTGTAGCGATATTGAGAATCATCTCCCCAAACCGTCCTATACAGTCGATACACTCCTGCAGTTGAAACAGCAATACCCCATAGAGACGACAATGCTGTTCATCATAGGTTTTGATGCATTTCTTGAGCTGATGAGCTGGAAGTCGTATCGGAAGGTCTTATCTCTTGTGGAAATGGCTGTGGTTCCCCGATATGGTTATCCCGAACATCGACTCCACAGCTTTCTAGAGCAACTTGGTTTCACAGGGGACGCTCATTTATGGCAAGGTCCGAAAGGATGTAAACCAATCACTATATTAAAGGACCGCCCCGAAGATGTTTGTTCGAGTAATGTACGAAAAGTAGTTGGAAAAGGTGAGGGTACACAACATCTGTTGCCACCGGATGTTGCACAATATATAGAAGAAAATAGCTTGTACAACATATAAATAATCATGTATCTTGTATGATTATTTTTAGGTAGATAACAAATGTTAACATCGTACGAGGAATGTAAACAAGATGGAATTTGAAAACAGCCCCGAAGGAACCCGCAAAGTTTCAGTTCTCATAGTTGATGATTCACTGGTCTTTCGGCGTTTCATTGGTGATATTTTTGCTGAATTTAAAAACATTCATATTGTTGGTGAAGCGCAAAATGGTATAGAAGCACTGGATATGGTTTTAAAAACGAATCCAGATGTTATTTTACTTGATATGGAAATGCCATTGATGGATGGAATGACTGCCTTGCAACATCTGATGATCCATCGTCCCATTCCCACCATAATGTTCTCAAGCCTAACCGAAGAAGGTACCGCCCGCTGTTTTGATACCTTGAAAAATGGTGCTGTTGATTTTATTTCAAAAGATTTTATTTTTCAAAAGAACCAACTTGCAGAGCATAAAAAAGAACTGCTCGAAAGAGTCTATAGGGCTGCACAGCTGAAAATTATGCCAAGAGATCCTATTGTTTCTACAAACAAGCCTAAGGTTCAAGAGGTAGCCGAGGTGGTTCAACGGGTTGTTTTCTGTGAAGAATGTGGGTCCAGAACTGCGGTAACTATCGACCCCAATCAAATAGCTCAAAGTGTAGAATGTTCCAGCTGTGGTGATATCATCGAAATTGGTGTCTCCTCAAATGAGCAGTACCGGAGAAATTCATTTATTACTGTACTTGGAGGTGGAAAGGGATGTTTTTCTAATCTCTTAACTATCATCCCGCAGATGCAGCCTGATATGGGCGGTGCAGTCCTTGTGATAATTCATGAAGAAGTTGAGTATGTAGATAATTTTACTGAATACCTTGATGCAATCTCTTCAATGAAAGTTGTTCGTGTTAAAGAGGGTGTCAATATTGAAGGTGGCAGCTGCTATGTGTTTTCTGGCGAAGACTATATGTCAATTAAGCCCTATAGTGCTCAGTTTACCTTACAGCGCGTTGAAAAGGGTAGTGTAAAGGGTGGTCCTGTTGACATTGTTATGGCATCTGTAGGAACACTGTTCAAACAGAAAGCCTCGGCCATCATTCTTTCCGGAGATGTGGTGGATGGAGATAGAGGTATGGCCATCATGCTCAAATATGGTGGTAAAATAGGGGTTCTTGATCCCAGTGAATGTTATTGTAAAACATTGAGTAAGCATGTTCTTGATGCCTTAGATTTATCGAAGACATTAACACTTGGAGCTATTAGTGAGCGTATTATAAAGAATCATTATGACGGTAAGTATGATGGCGTAGCAGGAGGCCTCTAAGGTCGGTTCTCTTATTTCCCTCAACACGAAACGATACTATGGTAGAAGAGCCGCTCTGGGAAGAAATTGTGCCACTGATGAAAAGTGGGCTACATAAAACGATACTGGATAAGGCTTACTCCACAAGCTCAGGCGCTGTTTATCCAGCCCGTGAAAACGTGTTCGCAGCCATGCGCCAAACAAGTCTTGCAGCCACGAAGGTGGTTATTATTGGACAGGATCCGTATTTCAATGCCCATCCGGGTAAGGGGCCTGAGGCCCACGGCTTATGCTTTTCTGTAAAAGACGGAATACCTGTTCCGCCATCTCTAAGAAATATATTTAAGGAAGTAAATAACAGCCTGTATTCGGGTCAACAAATATCTACCGTAACAGATTTGAGCAGGTGGGCAGCCCAGGGAGTTCTGCTGATTAATGCGAGCTTAACGGTTGAAGCGAAAAAGCCTAATTCCCATGTAAAGCTTGGCTGGCATGAACTGACTGACAATATCATAGAGACAATCTCATCTGAAAAGTCCCATGTGGTTTTTATGTTATGGGGGGCTTTCGCTCAGAAAAAACAGACACTTATTGATACTGCAAAGCATCTCATCCTGTCAACAAGCCATCCCTCCCCACTTTCTGCCCACAGAGGGTTTCTGGGGTCTGGGGTGTTTGTCCGCTGTAATGATTATCTTAAACAAAACGGGCTGGAAGAAATTGTCTGGTGATGAATAACAGGCTCTCTCACTGACTCAGGTACAGGCTAGTCCCTATAGATTGAAAAGAGCCTTAAGAGGGAGATGTATGCTCCCCCCTTTGGTTGGCGTTTTAGGTAATAGATAAACAATCTTTCAGGGCAATGGGAACAGTGTCTGCCAGTTCACTTGCGTAGAAACCAGCACCTTTTTCACTGTACAGTATATCTCCTGCGGCACCGTGTAGGTAGACTGCTGCAATAGTAGCCTTTTTGGGAGTCAATCCCTGACAGATAAGGGCACCAATCATTCCGCTCAAAACATCGCCCATACCGGCTGCTGCCATACCAGGATTGCCTGTAGTGTTGATAATGGTGGAACCGCCATTAGAGGCTATAACAGTGCCGGCACCTTTAAGTGTAAGTACAGTTTCAAAGAGATCATTGTGAAACAGGTCGCATCCAAGAATTGAAGCATCAAGTCTATTGTCCTGGATTATCTCGGCCGATTTTCCAAGAAGCCTGCTGAGTTCTCCCGGGTGTGGTGTGTAAATTCTCGGGCCGGCTGGAGCTAGCAGATTGCCACTAAGATTTGCAAGAATATTTAAACCATCCGCATCAAAGATAACAGGGCAGGTTACTTCGTTATATACTTTCAACACCAGAGCCGAGGTCGCAGGATCCTGGCCAATTCCAGGCCCAATAACAACTGCATCTTTGTTCTTTATAGCATCTTCTATTGTCGGCCAGTCATCTACTGAGAGAAATGTTCCACTTTTGTCTAGAGGAACAGTCATCACCTCGTCAATGGCAGATTCAAGGCTATGGTTTAAGTCGACTGGGGCAGCAAGTGTAACGAGTCCTGCTCCTGCTCGCATCGCACCTTTTGCACTAAGTATAGCAGCACCAGTTTTACCAACTGAACCAGCAAGGATAAGTAAATGACCATGGGTTCCCTTGTGGGAGGTTCGTTTTCTTCTCAGAGGGGTAATGAGTTGTTGAACCAGGTCTTTGGTCGAAAGTTCTGTTGAAATACCAGCACGGTAAATAGCTTCAGGAGGAATGCCAATATCCACAACCTCAAGTTTTCCTGTCCAGTAGGCACTGCCGTGGATATAGTGACCGGGCTTTGCGCAACAATATGTAGCGGTAAAGTCAGCCCTTACACAGGTACCAAGAACCTTTCCAGTATCTGCCTCCATGCCTGACGGTGTATCAACTGATACAACAGGTGTGGTGCCCTTGAAACGAAGCTTATTGATGAGATTAACAACATCTGAGTAATGGCCACTCACATCTCTTGTGAGCCCAATCCCAAAGATAGCATCGATAATGGCGTAACAGGGGAGACCTCTCGATTCAAATTGCTTTACTAAAATAGAGATGGTTTCAGCTCTTGCTGCTGTATCAATTACGTGGAAGGGGAGTTTAAGATTTCTAATAATAGTAAGATTTGTTTTAGCATCACCTTCAAGCTGGTCAGGGCTCACTAAAAAGAAAAATACTGGTTTACAACCGCGCTGATGTAAATGTCTGCCTATAACAAGACCATCACCACCGTTATTACCAGGACCTATGAAGATAGGAGCAAAGGTGTCTTTACAGGAGCCCAGTTCTCTTTCCATCATGAGAACTGTGGACAGTCCGGCATTTTCCATCAAGACAACACTTGGAATTCCATACACTTCACTGGCACTGCGATCCAGGTTTTTCATTTCCTGAGATGTTGGTAACTTCATGCTTTCTCCTTAGGCGGGATACAACTACCGGTATATTATGGTAGATCCATATGGTTTTTACAAAACCTACACGGTTCAAAACCTGCATCCAATGCGATTTGAATGTTTTTAAACTCTATTGAACAGTTTTTGCTCGTGTAGTATTCACACTCGGATACGTGAAAAACTCGACTCTTTGCATTTCCACGAATGGTTGTAGTGTCTATTATATTATCGGTTTCATCGGCTGTGTCTAGTGTAACAGAGCCAAATTTACTGCCAATAATAAGCCGAAATACACTGAATAATTGTTTTAGATATGAGAAAAACCTTCGTACATTATCTGAAATTATTCCAGGTATCAGGGTCTGTTCATTTGAAACACGGTAAATCCAGAAGACTGCAAGGCAGAAAAACAGAAAATTAGGCCCCCACATGGCAATAGCGACTGACACAGTCGCACTTTCAGCCATGGATTTTCCTATGGTAAAAAATATATAATATAGAATAAATATTCCAAGACCTGCCTGTATACCTATGGCTTTTTTCCCAGGCTTTGCCTGTAATCCAAGCGGTAATCCAATGAGACTAATGAGTAGACAACCTGCAGGGAGAACCATCCTTTTGTGAAATTCGATTAATAGGGCTCGCCGCTGCTTAAATGGCTCACCCTCGTCCTTGGATGCTTCGAGCAGCTCACCCATTGAAAGTACATTACGTTTTTTTACCCGGGTAGCCTTGGAGTTAGGTGGCTTAAGTGGAATATTTATTCTGTATTGGTCAAACTCAACGATCTGTGCATTTTCATTACTTGGTTTGTGTAAACTTCCGTTGTGCAAAACAATAGTAACATTCATGTCTTCAATGTTACTTTCCATACGTCCAGAAGATGCCATGGTGATAGTTGGATTCTTCGCACCCCGCATGTCTGAAACCCAAACGTCAGTCCAGTTTCCGGTTTCTTTATTAATATCATCTACATAAACCACTACATCCCCAAGTGCTTCAGTAAATACATGGGGTTTAATACCCTTATTTACCTTTTCTTTTAACAGCTGATAGGTGAGCTGTTTCATGGCAATTTCACTTAGAGGGATGAGCTTTATGGAGAAGAAAGCAGTGAAAAGGGCAATTAAAGCGGTAACTATAACCACAGGCGGTATGATCTTGTACATACTGATACCGCTTGCCTTAAGTGCAAGTATCTCTGAATCACTTGAAAGCCTGGCAAAGCCTATCGTTACACCCATCATTGCGGCCATGGGAATTGAATAGAGAAAGATATTAGGGAAGAGGTATGAGAATAGCCTGGTGAAATCAGCAAGACCAATTTTCAAATCAAGCACAAAATTGAGAAAGGGGATCAGTTTTACCAGGAAAAAAACACAGTTCATAATGAGAAAACTTGCGAAAAATGGTGCAAGCATCTCAGTTGCTAAATAAGTATAAAGGAGCTGGGGACTTTTGAGGTTATTGTTCATCTGTTTAACAAATAGTATTCCCTGGAATGACAACTTTCAGACTTTGTATTATTAAAAACTTTGGTGTATACAAGTTCTGTTGATTGTTGAAGGCAAAAGAGTTCATTGTAAGAAGAACCCTTTCTGACACGTAAAATAGTAATATAATGAGGTAGTCGATGCATCTGTTTGAAACTGAAGAAGGTGATAAGTGGGTCTGTATAACGTGTGGTGTCGAAAAAACGGACATGATCGAAGAAAAGAAATGGGAATTTATCTTTGATAATCATGATCAGACGTTACGTTGTTCCCTTTGTGGTCACCCGGACTATGACTACGAAGATTAGGACCTTGTGAATGTAGTGACATCTTCGAGGTGCTTATCCTAGATTATTTTCCAGTTTACTGGGGTTAGTACCTTAGAAATTCGTTTAAAGTATCCGTTAATTAGTAGTTTGCTCCAAAAAATCTGTCTTAAAAAACAGGTAGCGTAGACTCCGATAAAACTGGAGAACCTTTTAACATTGCGAACTTAACATTATTTCCAGATAAGTAAACGTAGTGAGACCTTCGAGGTACGTATTCCGTTTATCGGGGTTAATTACTTGTAGAACAAATTTCAAAAGTGGTCTTAAAGAGTTCTACTTTCCCGCTGATCCCAACTCTCATTAAAACTTTGAATCTGTGATGGGCTCCTCTATTGTGACTTCGACCCAGTGTTGATCCCACCATTCCTTTGGTGTTACAAATACGCCATGTATTAACATGGAAAAATGAAGGTGGTCACCACCAGCCATGCCGGTTGTGCCACTGAGGCCCAGTACTGTTTTTGGATTAACAGAGTCACCTGGATTAACATTGATCTGGCTTAAGTGTGAATATAAACTGTACACACCCTGACCATGGTCTACAAGAACCATATTTCCATAAATACCAAGGTAATCTGCAAATTTGACGACACCTGAGTTTGCTGATCTGACATCTGCTCTTCGGGTGGAGGCGATATCCATTCCTAAATGTACCTGATGATCGACAGCGCTACCCTTATATTTATAGGTTCTGTGGTCAGCAAAGCCTGCTCTTGAACTTCCTGGCATACGCCCAAAGCTACCACTCCAGAGACGTTCTGGGTTTGGATTCTTACAGAGTTCTGATATCTTAACATTATTCTTCTTACGCACAGTGCTGTTTGCATAGAGAAATTTGTCAATAAAGTCACCCTGCATTTCAGGATAATATTGTTGGAACTCCGGGATCTTTTTATTGAGAAAACCGTCTCCAACATTAATTACATCATTTTTTTGCTGAGCTTTCTTAAACGTGGTGTTAAAGGGGAAAACAGCAGAGTTACCAGCTTTATCAACTGCTACAATTTCAAGATTTTCTATACTTTCTGCGTCATAGGGTAGAGCAAAGTAACTGATGAAAGTGTCATCCCTTGATGCATCGAGTTGAAAACCAGGGTTTTTGTGTCCATTGATTTCGACACCATGGCTGGCCTCCTTATCTTTTACCTTGTAGATCGCGATTCCGGTTCCACCGGGTGAAAGATATTTTTCACCATGCAACAGGTGAATTTTAGGCGCAATCGTGTCGATTGTGACATCCTTTGTAACCGTTACCTTATTCCCTTGCAGCCATCCCCTGAAAGAAAAGTCGGAGGTGGTGAGGGTAATAGTCATAGGGCCATCTTTGAAGCCAAGTTTTATAGGATCAAAAGCAATGGACTGACCATCCGTAAGTGGTCCAACTGCGCCGTTGTATGAGGTTCGGGGAAAGGTCATGGCGTGGATTGTTTTTTCTAGTCCTGCCTGATTTACAGTAACTAAAATTGTATGAATACCACTGCCTTTGTCAGTCACCTTAAAATCAATAACACCCTGTTTTCCGATGTAATCCTTTGTGCCGCTCAAATCGGCAACAGGAATATCTCCCTCAAAAAAGAGAACGAAGCCTCCAATTCCTCCTGCAATAAGTAGCAAGAGTAGAGTGATAAGTAAAAAACGTTTGCCTTTAGGTTGTCTTCGTCTTCTCAGTGTCATGTCGTATTTATAGTGTTGTGTTACAGATAATTATATGTGCTTCAACTCTGCCATATAATTTCATATTTTTCAATATGCAGGTCTTTGGATGGTGCTATGACGATACGTTTGGAAACTTCTTTTTCAACCTGTTGCCTGGTGGTATCTTCTTCAGTTTGCAGTAGTTCAGCAATTCTTGGATGAACACGCAGCGTAATTGTTGTGCCCTTATGTTTTTTAGCATTACGACTAATCACCCTGAAGATATCATAACAGATAGTACGTCTGGATTTGATCATGCCCTCACCGGAGCAATAATGACAAGGCTCACACATGAGTTGGTGCAGGTTCTCGCTGTTTCTCTTTCTCGTCATCTGGACAAGGCCAAACTCTGAGAGCTTTAAGATATTGTTTCTGCTTTTATCTTTTTTTACAGCTTCTTTGAAGGTATTAAAAAGTTGCTCGCGGTGTTCATCATTTTCCATATCAATGAAATCTATAATAATGATACCGCCTATATTACGAAGTCGAAGCTGGTATGCAATTTCAACAGCCGCCTCCATATTTGTTTTAAATATGGTTGCATTGAGGTCGTTTTTACCTACATATCGGCCTGTATTGACATCAATGACAGATAAGGCCTCAGTGCTCTCGATGATGATATAACCGCCGGAGCGCAGCCAAACTTTCTTTTCAATGGCCCGTGATATCTCGACTTCAATGTTATATGCCTCAAAAATTGGTGTGTACTCTGTGTACAGGCTAATCCGCTCTTTAAGCTGGGGGGCAAAGGTCTTGACGTGGTCTAAAATCTTTAAATAAGATTCTTCATGATCAATAATCAGGTTGTCCACATCCATGGTGAAAAAATCGCGAATGGACCGGAGTACAATATCTAAATCCTCATGGGCAAGCGAAGGAGCTCGAAGCCTGTTAGCTTTATCGATAATGTCATCCCAGAGCAGCATAAGAAATTCCATGTCCGCTTCAAGTTCTTCTGTTGTTGCATGTTCTGCAACAGTTCTGACGATAAAACCAGAATTTTGAGGACGTAATTCATCAATAAGATTTTTTAACTCCAGGCGAAGCTCTTCATCTTCAATTTTCCTTGAAATGCCTATGTGATCGGTTTGGGGGATGAAAACCAGATTTCTGCAAGGTAGCGTAATGTGACAAGTTAGCCGAGCACCTTTAGTACCTATGGGATCTTTACTAACCTGAACAAGAAGCTCCTGACCTTCTGAAATGATATCTTCAATATGCAAGCCTTGTGCGCGAACATGGGTGTTGGCACAATCTGTTATGCATGGATCGTAATCAGGAGTATTTGATTTTACACATACATCATCTACATATAAAAAACCTGTTCTCTCAAGTCCAATATCAACAAAGGCGGCTTGCATACCAGGTAACACTCTTACAACGCGTCCCTTGTAAACATTACCCATAAGCCCCTTCTCAGTGGGCCGCTGCATATGGAATTCACTAAGATTTCCGTCTTCTACGAGCGCAAGACGCACCTCGTAGTTGGTAGCGTTAATAAGTATATCTGTGGTCATTCCTAAACCGTTATAAACAAAAAAAGTAGACTTCCGTATTGGAAGGAGTATGTTTTTTAATTTTATAGTATACAATAAAAAGTGAAAAGATTGCCATATTTATAATGTTTTTCGACTCCATTTGTGACTTTAGCCATGCCATTTTGTCCAGTCTCTGTAGTTATTCCCACGTATAATAGAGAACAGTTTCTCAAACGAGCAATTGATTCGGTATGTAAACAGGTATTGAGTTGTAAAGAAATTATTATTGTAAATGATGGTTCCACTGATAACAGCTTAGAACTTCTGAGAAAAATAAAATCTGAAAGTGTCATACCGATTGTCATAATTAACACAGACAACCAGGGGGTGGCAGCTGCGAGAAACATAGGGATTCATAATGCGACTTGTGATTTTATAGCTTTTCTTGATTCAGATGATCATTGGCACAAACGAAAACTCGAACGCCAGTTCAATGCTCTCTTTTATGATCATTCTCATTATATCAGCCACACAAAGGAAAAATGGTTGAGGAGGGGACAGCACCTGAATCAAAAAAAGAAACATATACCTCGGCATGGTGATATATTTTCTCATTGTCTTCAGCTTTGTGCTGTTGGCATGTCTACGGTTATGGTGCATAAAGAGCTTTTCGAGAAAGTAGGGTGTTTTGATGAAAAGCTCAGATGTTGTGAAGATTATGATCTGTGGCTAAGAGTGAGTAGCAAATATCCTTTTCTTTTAGTTGATAGCCCTTTAACTATTAAAGAGGGTGGGAGAGAGGATCAGCTGTCGTATATCCATAGGCTTGGAATGGATGAGAAGCGTATCTACAGTATTAGAAAATTGCTGGACTCAGGCGAACTAGATTCTCAAAATCTGCAATTAGCGCACTCTGAATTTGAACGCAAAGTCCGTATATTTGCTGATGGTTGTATAAAGCATGGAAAGACTGAAATTGGTACTCAGTATTTGAGAATGCTTGAGGATTATACTTAAGAATTCTTTCTATTTTATAGGGCATAGGGTGCTAAGATGACTTCAGGGACCGATTTTTTACTTGACTTCCTGTCGTGCAAGAAACGAATAAAAGCTTTGCGTGAAGAACATTCTCTGTGTATTTTAGCCCGATAATAAAAATATAAGGGATGGTGATCCCTACAATTCGAGGAAAATGATATGGTTAATAAAGTTATTCTTATAGGTAATTTAGGCTCAGATCCTGAACTCCGTTACACAACAAGCGGTACTGCTGTGGCAACCCTTTCTGTTGCAACATCTCGTACATGGAAAGACAGGGATGGCCAGAAGCAGGATGAAACCGAGTGGCATAGAGTTATTGTCTGGGCTCAAAGTGCTGAGTTTTGCGGAAATTACCTCTCTAAAGGTTCTAAGGTCTATGTTGAAGGGCGCCTGCAGACCCGTAAATGGCAGGACCAGAGCGGTAACGATAAATATACTACTGAAATTATTTCCAATACTATCCAAAACCTTACTCCTAAGGGAGCAGAGGGTGGTTCAGGTGGTGGCGGTTTCAGCGAACCTCCAGTACCTCAAGAACCTTTTGGTGGCATGGGCGGTGGTACTGGTGATGACGTACCGTTCTGAGAATCACCAGAGAACAAATTGTAAAATTTCACACACAGGCCACGTTTTACGTGGCCTTTCCTGTTTATGTCGTTGTAAAGTTGTACAAAAATAGTTCTGCTAAAGTCATTTCCACGATGGTCAGGAAGCAGTGGCCAAGTCGAAAACCGTCTATTGTACTATTCACTGACATCTCACTTAGACCAACGCCAACGGTTCTGGACCATCGCATCTTGCCTTTGTTCTACTTGCCTGTGCTTTTATATCGATTTTTGTTGACGCTGTATTGATTCCATTCTTTTGTCGAGTTTTTTGGTTGGTGCAACTCTTTGCCCGGCTATTAAAAGAGTGAATTTGTATAAGGTATTGAGAAATTTGGTGTACACCTAGTTGAGTTTATCTGTTTTGAACCAAATACAATTTTGGAGAACGAAATGAAATATATATATTTTGCGGGACCTTTGTTTACGATGGCTGAGAAACAATTCAACCTTGATTTTTCCAGCCATCTTAAGGCGAGATTAGCAAATATAGAAATAATACTGCCCCAAGAGCGAGCCCCAGCGATAATTTCTCAAGATAATGGACCATATCTGGTTTTTAGGGATTGTCTAGAGATGATAGATAAATGCGACCTTGTGGTTGCCATTTTGGATGGTGCAGACGCAGATTCAGGGACGAGTGTTGAAATTGGATATGCGTATGCTGCTAAAAAACCAGTTATAGGTGTGCGAACGGATTTCAGAATTTCAGAGGAGAACGGTTTGAACTTGATGCTCGCTAACATTTGCACAGAGCTTGTACTGGACGTTAATTCAGATATCCATGCTCTCGCCGATAAGGTCTCGGAATCGACTGGAATAATTCTAAAGTCCTGAAGACAGAAACAGCCTTATTGGTTTGAAATTGAGTAAGTGCTCAGTCTACGGGGTAGGTAAGAGTCGAAGAAGTACGTTAATGTCATAAAATATCAATACTATACCCAGTGTGACTGTTTGAAGAAACAGAGGTGTGAATGATTGTTTTTCCTGGGCTGGAGAACATAATCTTGAGCTATTCCTCCGTATCTGTTTTTTTGATAGAAAGTAATTGTTTAAAATATCTACAATCTTATTATCGTGCTCACGTTGAATGATTGTTCAATATGCTATAGTGTTAATGATGCGAGCTTAAAGTATGAAAATAAGAAATGAGGTAACGCTATGGCCAGGGCCCAGTTTGATAGAGACGAAGTCGTGGATAAATCAATCGATCTTTTCTGGGAGAATGGTTTTAGTGCATCATCCATGAAGGATGTGGAGGAGGCTACGGGGCTTAAACCAGGATCAATATATTTGGCCTTTGGGAATAAGGAAGGGCTGTTTAAAGAGGCACTGGTTAGGTATTCTAGGCGCCGATTAGCGAAAATGCGTGATGTATTGAGCAATGCAAAAAGCATAGGGGAGGGGATTTGTACGATTCTTGAAGGGGCTGTTGAGGAATCCACGCAAGAAAATTACTGCAGTTGTTTTTTGATTAAGACGCGGCTTGAGTTAGCTGCGGAAAGAAATGACCTGTATCAGTTCGCTTCTTCTAAACTGGGTGATGTTGAATATCTCTTTGAAAGTTTTTTAAAAAAAGAGTTCAACGATAAGGTTGCCAAAAGGCGTGCAACAAATATCATGATACATATCTTCGGTGTTCGGGTCTATGGCTATCAAGATGGGTCTGCTGAGCGAATGCTGGAGGGATTAAAGGAAGGTCTACCATGGTTGCCCTGGCGATAAAATGATATCAGACAAACCACAGGGTATCAGAATAATTCTCGTAAGGCATGGGGAGACCGAATGGAACAGGTTACATCGTTTTCAAGGTCGAACTGATATTCCACTCAACTCTAAAGGTGTTGCGCAGGCACGTGCCGCTGGCCTTGCTCTTCAACACGAGCAGATAACTGCAATTGTATCAAGTCCTCTTCAGCGAGCTTTTGATACAGCCCTGCAAATCGCTACCTTTCATAAGGTTCCAACTGTTATAAAGAATGCTGGTTTCATCGAGATGGATTTAGGCGAATTTGAAGGGATGGAAGCCAAGAAGTGGGTCAAAGAACATAGCGAATTTCGGCTGAGATGGGAGGCAAGCCCGGGTGGCCTGTCAATGCCTGGAGGAGAAAGTCTAAAAAAAGTGCAGGAGAGAGTCGTGGATACCCTGGAGAGTATCTGTGCCTCGTTGAGTTCCGGATCTACACTCGTTATCTGTACGCATAATTTCGTTATTGGATCTCTACTTTGCTTCGCATCAAAAATATCTTTGGATGACTTTCGTCAATTGAAACAGGATACAGCCGCTATAAATATAATATATAAGTCTGGGTCGGAATTTACGGTTGAGACAGTCAACGATTGTGGACATTTGCAAGAGTTAATGTAACAAAACTAAAAGCTACATTAACTCTTTTAAATTAGCGAACAAATGAGCCTGAATAAGTACGGCCAAACAGATATTTGAGCACAGTGTAGTGTGAAAATGAATTAACGCATAGTTACGAATTCTTCAGCACTGGTTGGGTGGATAGCGACACAGCTATCAAAATCCGCCTTAGTTGCTCCCATTTTGATCGCAACCCCAAATCCCTGCAGAATCTCATCCATGGCATAGCCTATACCGTGTAAGCCAACGACCCGTTCTTCTGCTCCTGTACAGATAAGCTTCATTTTAGTCATCTGTCGATGTGACGTCACCGCTGTATACATCGCGGCAAAGCCAGAGGTGTAAATTTTGATATTATCCTGACCATATTTTTCAATAGCTTCTGGTTCTGTTAAGCCAATGGTACCGATGGGAGGATGGCTGAAAACGACTGTCGGAACAGTCTCATAATCCATTTTAGCATCAGGCTTGTTGTTGAATAGACGCTCTGAGAGTTGCCGACCGGTTTTTACTGCAACAGGTGTAAGGTCTACTTTGCCAATGTTGTCTCCAACTGCATAGATACCTTGTGAGGAGGTGTTTTGAAACTCATCTACTCTTATGTATCCCCTTGGGTCTGTTTTGACTCCTGCAGCTTGCAGGTTAATGGTATCTGTTGCAGGTTCTCTTCCAATTGCCCAGATCAGACAATCAACCGTAAGACTAAGCCCGTTCACAAACTCAATATGTATGGTGTTATCGTCATTTTTGCTGACTTTTTCAGGTACTGAGTGAGTGTGCAGTTTTAGACCATCTTCTTTCATCTGCTCCATTAAAAAGTCAACCAATATAGGGTCAAAAGAGCGTAACGGAGATTGTTTGCGTACCACGAGGTGGGTTTCACTCCCTAAGGAATGGAGAACGCCGGCAAGCTCTACAGCAATGTAGCCTGCACCGACGACAGCTACACGTTTTGGCTGTTCTTGCAGTTCAAAAAAACCGTTTGAGTCGATACCCAGTTCTGCACCGGGAATATTCGGTATAGAAGGCCGTCCACCGGTGGCAATAAGGATATGGTTAGCAGTAAGATTCCGGCCATTTACCACAACCGTCTTTTCGTCAACAAATTCAGCAAAGCCGTTAATTACTGTTATCTTGTTACTTGACAAAATTCTATCGTAGGAGTCATGGATTCTTCCTATATAGGCTTGACGGTTTGTAACCAGTGTTTTCCAGTCAAACCTATTCAAGGTAAGATCAAATCCATAGTCTGCGGCATATTTTCCTATCATTTCAGCAATCTGGGCGCCATACCACATGGCTTTTTTTGGTACGCAACCAACGTTTACGCAGGTGCCCCCAACCTGATTTGCCTCGATCAAGGCAACCTTCTGGCCATACATTGCAGCCCGATTGGCCGATGCAATACCACCACTACCGGCACCAATACAAATATAGTCAAAATGTTCCACTATGTGTCCTCAGCCCAAAATAGAAAATGTATTCAGGCAATTAAAGTTTTTATGATTTTGTAAGTATCTGTCTGAGTATCATGAAAGCACTGCAACTTAACAGGCATTATAGTAATTAAGGCCTGCTAAAAGTACGTGCCTCATCTTCGCCACCTACTAATGGTTTCCTGTACATGTTGTACCATCAAAAATAATTACTGTAAACGGGGGCGAGCACATCTGTTTTTCCATATATATTCCTCTCTACAACGTATAGCGATAAAGGGGATGGAGTGGTCCTTAGTACAAGACTACAGCTTATTGGTTTTGTGGAAAAAGCGCCTTGCGCGATTCTTCATCGTCTTCAGTTTTGAAATCAATATTTGCGCCAACATTACGTGCGCGCTCAGCTGCGGGGCGAGAATCTATACTGCTAAACCAGCGACTAAGGTTAGGGTAGTCACTTGCCAATGTATCGGGTCCTAGTACAAACTGTGCGAATTTAACCCAGCCCCATGCGGAAATATCTACAATGGAATAGTTGTTACCAACAAAAAAATCTTTTCCGGTGATATGATCTTCTAAAATTTGATAGTGACGCTTTGCCTCAAACACATAGCGGTTGATTGCATACGGAATTTTTTCAGGGGCAGCGTGCTGAAAATGTACCGCTTGTCCAGAGTAAGGTCCTAGTCCAGTTCCTATGAACATAAGCCACGATAGTATTTGGCCTCGATCTTCTTTTTTGCCAGCAAATTTCCCTGTCTTTTCTGACAGGTACATAAGAATGGCAGTAGAATCAAATACGTTTTCACCATTATCGCTTATAGCAGGCAGTTTTCCGTTAGGATTGATTTGTCTAAATTCAGGACTATGTTGCTCTCCTTTTTTTGTATCTATAGGTATGAGCTCGTAAGCAAGTTCGGCTTCTTCTAAAAAAAGTGCTACCTTCATTGGATTTGGCGTAGGGTGAAAATAAAATTTTAACATTTTGTATCCTTGAAATAGTTTTGTTGGTCATTAAATGTGTCAGTAAAACAATTAAATAATGCCAATTATTGATGTTGTATCGACGTTCTTATTTTTTAAGGGCGAGAACCTTTGTTATATCTGAAGCAGTGTTTCGATCACGTACCCTTTCCCATGGTTCTCCCCAGGTGCGGTTAACTATTCTTCCACGCTGTACCGCAGGGCGAGCTGATATCTCTGCTGCCCAGCGAGTAACATGTTTATAGCTGCTCACATCGAGGAATTCTGCAGCGTTATACAAAACACCATTTACTAAATTTCCATACCAGGGCCATGTTGCTATATCTGCGATTGTATATTCGGAGCCAGCAAGGTAATTATTTAAAGATAGTTGTTTATCCAGCACATCAAGTTGACGTTTTATTTCCATGCTGAAGCGGTTGATTGGATATTCAAATTTTTCTGGTGCATATGCGTAAAAATGACCGAAGCCACCGCCCAGATATGGGGCTGAACCTTGTAGCCAGAATAACCAATTAAGAACTGCAGTACGTTCTTGAGTGATTCCAGGGATGAAGTGCCCAAATTTTTCAGCAAGGTATAAAAGTATTGATCCAGACTCAAATACAGGAACATGGGGCTCCGACGATACATCGAGTAAAACAGGAATCTTTGAGTTTGGGTTTAGTCCAACAAAACCTGAAGAAAACTGATCCCCCTCACCGATATCAATTAGAAATGCATCATATTCAGCACCAATTACTTCTAGTGCTAACAACTCTTCGAGCATTATTGTCACTTTTTGACCGTTAGGGGTGCCCATGGAATAGAGCTGTATTGGGTTTTTGCCAATTGGGAGAGATTTCTCATGTGTTGCACCTGAGATCGGGCGATTTATATTTGCCCAGGTTCCACCGTTTTTACTGTCTTCGGACCATACTTTGGGCGGGACATATTGATTTTTCATTATTTTTCCTATTACAAAAAAGTTGATGTACAAAAAAAATCCAAACTAAGCCTGTTTCAGCTTCTTGAATGTTTATTCAAGATAGGTCTTGGAAGTGTTGGTGTCAATTATTACTTGAGCGTTTGCTCAAGATAGTGTTTGGGAAAAAATGAATATTTTTTGATGTTAGCTGAAACGTGCCTGTTGACTACCCAAGAAGGGATAAGTGTACAGAAGCTGAGATAAGAAAACTTTTGGCGGAAGCTAATAGGAAGCCATCAAAGAATACACGATCCGAAGATGCGCGGAAGATCGTTTGTAACCCGTTTTGGTGTCGGGCTACAATTTCGGATATAGAGGGTGGGTCGAAAATCCCTTGTAAGCGAGCAAAAAAATATGGTTTATATATCTACTCAATCGGTTTGTTTTTGCCGTTGAATCGGTTCAACGACATTCAAGAGATTGAGAAACTCAATGAAACATCTGTTTTCGAGTCTGTATTAACCTGATCGCGTTAATGGAAATCGGTGAAGATCTAATTGCCGGCAATATCTGCCGTTAAGTCTATAGCTATAAATGTTAGAGGAAAATGTATGTCAATTGAAAAGTATTTGAAGTGGAAAGATGTTGACGGAAATGAATTCAGGCCGGTTTCTCTTGTTGGTATAGATTTGTTGAACGATAGAATTTTAAATAAAGGTACCGCATTTAGCAAAGAGGAACGCGAGGCATTTCATCTCGATGGACTGGTTCCACCAAGGGTACAGACCCTCGAAGCTCAGTTAGAAAGGGTGTATGAAGGATATACGAATATTTCTGATAACATTCAGAAATATATTTTTCTCAGGTCGCTTCAAGATCGTAATGAAACACTATTTTACGCTCTGGTTGCCGAGCATGTAGAAGAAATGGCTCCAATTATTTATACACCGACAGTAGCCCAAGCTTGTCAGGAGTTTAGTACCCGATATCAAAAGCCTAGAGGAATGTATATTACCCCGACAAATGTTGAGAATATGGAGGATATGGTGCATCATTTTCCTTCTAAGGAAATTAAAATAATTGTCGTAACAGATAGTCAGGGGATTCTGGGAATTGGAGATTTAGGGGTAGGGGGGATGGGTGTACCAATTGGTAAACTGTCCCTCTATACCCTGGGAGCAGGTATTCATCCAGCGAGCTGCCTGCCAATTGCTCTTGATATTGGGACCAATAATGACGATCTCTTAAACGACCCTAAATATCTGGGAATACAGCAAAAACGTATGTCTGGTGTTGAGTATGAGCAATTCATAGAGAAATTTATCGCTCAGGTTAAACGTCACTTCCCCAATGCGCTCATTCAATGGGAGGATTTTAGTAAATCGAACGCCTTTAATAATTTGCATAAGTATGTTGATGAAATGCCATCTTTTAATGATGATATTCAGGGGACAGGATCCGTTGTTCTTGCTGGTATTCTTAATGGTGTGAAAATCAAAAATGAACAATTAACAGATCAGATCTTTCTCGTCTATGGAGCCGGAGCAGGTGGAGTTGGCGTTGCAGACCAGATTTGTGCAGGACTTGTAAGGGAAGGGTTAACCGTCAAACAAGCCCAGAGAAAGATATATATTATGGATTCCCAGGGACTGGTGTTTGAAGACAGACCAAATCTTGAAGAGTACAAAAAACCGTATGCGAAATATGCGTCTATTACTTCTACCTGGGACCTGAAAGAAAAAGGGAGAGCTTCACTCACGGAAGTCATAAATAATGTAAAAGTTACCGTTCTCCTGGGTACAAGCGGAGTTGGGTCTTCTTTTAAAGAAGAACACATTGTCAAAATGCTCAGTTACACCGAACGACCGATAATATTTCCTTTATCCAACCCCATCAGCAGTTGCGAAGCACTGCCAGAAGATCTGTATAAGTGGAGCAGTGGCCAGGCAATCGTTGCCACAGGGAGTCAGTTTGATGATGTGAACTATAAAGGGAAAGTCTTTCGAGTCGGGCAGGGAAACAATGTGTTTATTTTTCCTGGGGTCGGCCTTGCTGCTATTTTGAGCAAAACACAAACTGTAACTCTTAATATGTTTACTACTGCGTCGTATGCTCTTGCGGGTTGTGCTGCGCAAGAAGACCTTGATGCTGGCATCGTTTTTCCAAGAATTAGAGATTTGCAGAAAATATCTCTTCACGTTGCTATTGAGGTGTTAAAAGAAATAATCAAGGATGAGCCAGAGCATGAACTACATACAAAGAATTTGTCAGAGTATGTGGAAGCGTGTATGTGGAAACCAACTTATCTTCCTTATCGAAGAGTTTGATGATGGTTGATAGATGATTTGTCAGATAAGCTGAGTGAAGATGGGCCGATTGGAGGTCCATCTAACATTCAAGTGACAATTGGCTTCATTTAATTTTTTAAGCGCTGGTATGGATTTTGTCATATAGCAGTTGGACTTTCTGCGCAATTTCTTCTGCTAACTCGCAGCAACCTGCTATACTTTTGCCTTCCTCCCACTGGAGGTGAAGACCATCCCCATTCGACGTGTTACCTATATATATCCATGCTCCTTTAACTATCTCTACCTCTATTTCATCATCGCTCTTTATTGTAATCATATCACCCCGTCATCTTGAATAAATTATGGTTATCGTTAATTGCCTATATGTGACGCCTCAGCCCTGTGTATAAACAATCATACCTCTAACATGCTACAAGAAATCCAACGCCAGCGACAATGATCAAACGGTTATGCAGGAACAGGTTTACATAAAATCGTGTATTGGCAAAGCGCTGAATAAAGATACAAATGGGCACGCTGAAACCAGGGAAGTCGTTGAACATGAATTGTCAAAATATAGAAACCAATATCTTTTAGTTGACTATAAAGGATATTGGAGTTTTTGTGGAACATGAATACGTCCCCAGAACACAACTTTTCTCAGTAATAGGATATCTCAAAGCCTTCTGTGGTATTGAGCATCCACCAAAGAAGGAATCCCATGAATAAAAGGCAGTTTATTGCGTATTGTCTGCGCTTGAATCGTAGGTCATATATGCTTGCAGTTGTTCTGGTTTTTATTGTGAACTGGCTGCAAGTTGAAATTCCACGCTATATTCAGCTGGCCATCGATCTGATTGATGATGCCTCCACGGTTGGTCATGACCAGCTCACAATGTATATTGGTGTGGTTGTGGCAATGTCCGTTACTATGGTTGTTGTTCGTATCTTCTCCCGTATTTATGCGCTCAATCCCGGCCGGATAACAGAAGCTACTTTAAAAAATGATCTGTTAAAAAAGCTTAACCGTCTGCCAAACAATTTTCATGAAAAGTTTGCCTCGGGAAAACTCATCTCAATTATTAATAATGATCTGACTGGTGTTCGACTACTGTTTGGTGCCGGTTTTTTACAATTTACTAATGTATTGTTTGCCCTTTCATTAACGCCAATATGGATGTGGCGAATTTCGCCAGAGCTGACGCTCTATTCAGCTATTCCAATTGCAGTGGCCTTTGTCATTTTTCGTATAGGTTTTAAGCGCATGAAAAAACTTCAGACAGAGCATTTGCGTCGTTTGCAGGATCTGTCTGCTCAATTGATGAATTTTTTATCTGGCATCGATATGATTAAAAATCAGCAGATGTCTCCTTGGGTTAAGGCGGAAACTGAAAAGCTCAACCAACTTTTACTGCGTTGCAGAATGAAGATTACCCGTATCCAAACCTTTATTATTCCCGTACTGGACTATGCCAACAATCTGATGAAAATTCTGATTCTCGGGTTAGGTGGGTATCTGCTTTTGAAGCAGGAGATGACGCTTGGCGAGATTACGGCTTTTCTTTCATATTCGGTATTGCTTGCATTGCCGCTCATGCAGTTAGGTCGCATAGCGACTTTTTATCAGCGTGGCATAGTCAGTATTGAGAGTGTGCAGACGATTTTGAATTCAGAGATTCCGCAACTGGATTACACGCATCTTTCTAAGGATGAAGCGGATGAGTTGAGGGGAGCGACCCTTTCGGTACGCAATTTGAGTTTTAGCTATAAAGGTGATGATCGGCTCATTCTAAAGAATATCAGTTTTGATATTCCTGCTGGTAAAAAAATTGGTGCCCTGGGTAGTATTGGTGCGGGTAAGACAACCCTGGTTAATTGTCTGAATCATCACCTCGATGTACCGGAGGGTACTGTTTTTCTCGGTGATAAGGATATTACTACCTTTTCCCGTAACCAATTGCGTCGTTATATAAAAACGGTGACACAGGATCCGTATTTATTTTCAGCTAGTGTGGAAGAGAATATCCGATTTGGCACTGGCGATCGAGATACTAAAAAATCCCAGATTGATGAGGTTCTTCAGCTCAGTCAGCTGGCAGGTGATGTTTCCCGTTTTGAAAAAGGTGATCAGACCCTTGTGGGTGAAAAGGGTATCATGCTTTCAGGTGGCCAGAAACAGCGGTTAAGTATCGCCCGTGCTCTACTTAAACCAAGTGATTTTATTATCATGGATGATGTACTTTCTGCTGTTGATTATGAGACCGAACGTAAAATTCTTGATGGTTTGTTTACACGACTCAAAAATCAGTCTGCTTTGGTGGTCTCGCACCGTGTCAGCGCCCTTGAGTATATGGATGAGATTATTGTGCTCAATGAGGGCGAACTTATCGCTAAAGGTTCCCATGAAACTCTTCTGAAAACGTGCCCTTACTACTATGAAACCTGGCAGTTACAGCAGAATGACACGGAGGCCGACGCATGTTAAAGGCTGTTGATCTCCATTACTTAAAAAACTTTTTTAGTTTCGCTCGAAAATACAGAAGCTCAGCAACACTTGGCATCGCCATGTTGCCGTTTTCTGTTATGACGAGTCTGCTGTTTCCGTGGTTGATTATTCAGGTGATTGATGTTCATCTCGTTCAAAGGAATGTGAATGAATTATGGTTGTATATTTTCTATCTGGTTGTTGTGCTGGTTATCAATTATATCGTTGATGCCACGTATTCTTACAATTTGCGAAAAACCGGTCAGCACACCATTACCGATATGCGATCTGCCCTATTTGCGCGGGTGTTGAAGTTACCTCGCAGTTATTTTGATAACACTCCGACGGGTGTCACTCTGTCTCGCTTAACAAGTGATCTGGAAACCATTGGCGAGACGTTTATTCAGTCGATAGTTGGACTTGTAAAAGACTCAATAAACACCGTTGCTCTGCTCACGATGATGATGTTTATAAATTGGAAGCTGACACTGATTGTTTTGCTTGTCATGCCGCCGGTTATGTATCTTACGGTGCATATACGTAATCGCCTCAGGGCCATGTATAGGATCACACGGTCTACTTTGGCCCGGGGGAGCGGATTTTTACAGGAAGCCTTACTTGGTGTGAAAACGGTTCAGCTGTATCGTGCCGAAGAACAGGTTGAACGCAGATATAAAGGCTTTACAGATGAATTCTTAAAAGCCCAAATGAAGGCAAATAAATACGATGCAATTCTGTTTGCATTTATTTCCGGGGTTACATCGATAACTATAGCGTTGCTCATCTGGTACGGTTCCGGGCAGGTGATAGAGCAAGCATTAACACTGGGCGTGTTGATTGCTTTTATTAATACGCTGGAAAAAGTCTTTGTTCCAATACGAGATTTTACATCGCAAATCGCAGCTATCCAAAGTTCATTTGCCGCTTTTGAACATATCGAAGAACTGTTTGTGGAGCCCATGGAAGAAGATGGCAGGGCCTTGCAACCATCGCATAAAGTTGCTCCGTTGTTGAAAGAATTTAACAGTCTGGAGTTTAAAAATGTAAGTTTTCGTTATAACGCAGGTCTTCCCTATGTGCTGAAAAACGTTTCATTTCTTCTGGAAAAAGGTCATCAGATAGCCCTGGTTGGCTCAACTGGTTCAGGTAAGTCTACTATTGCACGTCTCATCTCAAAAACATATCAGGACTACGAAGGCAGTATTCTTTTAAATGGCATAGAACTGTCTGAAATCTCAATTGACGATTCTATTCATCTGTTTTCTATGATGATGCAGGACGTTTATTTATTTGAAGAAAGTGTACAGTTCAACATTGCTCTTGGAAAACCTGAAATTTCACTGGCCTTGGTTGAAGAGGCTGCACGCTATGTATATGCAGACAACTTTATTGAACAATTGCCTGGAGGATATGGTTTTCGTTTGGATAAAAACGGTACCAATCTGTCTGTTGGCCAGACGCAGTTGATTTCCTTTGCCCGCGCTGTAGCTCAGGGTGGACAGGTTATGATCTTAGATGAAGCCACGAGTTCGGTTGATTCTATTACAGAGAACCTGATTCAGAAAGCTATGCAGCGTCTGTTTACGGAAAAGACTGTTATTGCCATTGCTCATCGACTGAGCACCATCCGCCATTCGGATTCAATTCTTGTGCTGGAAAAAGGGGAAATTGTTGAACGAGGAAAACACGATGAGCTGCTAACCCGTAACGGTATTTACGCTGCATTATTGAATGAATCCATGAGCGAGATATCTGACGAGTTACCTTTATCGCTCTAACCAGGATATTGATTTTTTACCGTACGCTTCAGAAAAAAGGCCTAGTCCTGGGAGTTGTCCGTCC
The DNA here is from genome assembly GCF_054397165.1 of Desulforhopalus glucosivorans. Lineage (NCBI taxonomy): Bacteria > Pseudomonadati > Thermodesulfobacteriota > Desulfobulbia > Desulfobulbales > Desulfocapsaceae > Desulforhopalus > Desulforhopalus glucosivorans. Next base: position 1,750,858 of record NZ_AP044854.1, on the reverse strand, counting down.
AGGATTATGGATAGACAAGGCCAAACTAACGATTTCTAATGGTTTTTTAGAGACTGGTGTTTTCTCATAGGCTATAGTTCTTCATCTACTATTTTTAGCATAAATATTTTTCCTGGAATCTTTTAGAACAAGAGGTGAAGATTATGAAAATCTTTTTCTACCTGGTAATAACACTCTCATTATTACTCTCAGGTTGTGCAAGCCCGCCACCACCGCAGGTGCCGGCCTATAGTTTCGTCCCACCAACAAAACAGCTTGATTATCTTAATGAGGTGCAACCAGTTCTGGTCAAAAGGTGTGTGGTCTGCCATTCATGTTACAATTCTCCCTGCCAGCTTAAGCTAAGCTCATGGGAAGGTTTGGATAGAGGAGCAAGTAAGGAGAGTATTTACAATGCTTCCCGACTCAAAACCATGGAACCCAGCCGCCTCTTTATTGATGCTGAATCTACGTCTGATTGGAGGAAAAAAGGCTTTTACAGTGTAACTCAGAACGGTGAACAGAGTTACGATGAATCTATCATGTATATGTTAGTTGACCATAAACGACTCTCTCCAAAAGTAGAAGGAGAATATTTCTCCGAAGCGAGCGATCTTACCTGCAGTGAAAGTAGTGCTGAAGTAGGGAAGTACCTCAAAAAACACCCAAATAACGGTATGCCTTTCGGTTTTCCTCCCTTAAAAAATGATGAATTTAACACTGTTGTAGGATGGCTGAGTCAAGGTGCTCAGGGCCCCACTCCGGAACAGCAAGTGGCGCTTAAGGCGATACCTGAAAGTGACCAGATCATGGTTAATAAATGGGAAGCCTTTTTTAACAAAACTGACGCAAAGCATAAGATGACCGCAAGATATCTGTATGATCATCTTTTTTTAGCTCACCTGGATTTTAAGACAGGCAGTAATGAGTTTTATGAAATCGTCAGGTCAACGACAGGGCCAGGGCAAAAGATTGATATAATACCTTCAATACGACCATATGATGATCCGGGTACTGATACGTTTTTCTACAGATTTCGTAAAATTCACTCTACAATAGTTCATAAAACACACATGGTTTTTCCGCTGGATAATAAGCAGTACAAACGATTCGTCGAACTGTTTATAACACCAGAGTGGGAGGACAAACCTCATATTGTGAGTTATGACCCCATTCTCAGTGCAAACCCTTTCAAGGCTTATGAACAAATTCCTGCAAAAAGTCGTTACCAGTGGTTACTCGACAATGCTCACTATGTTATTATGACCTTTATTCGGGGACCTGTCTGCAAAGGGCAGGTGGCACTCAATGTAATAAATGATCATTTCTGGATTATGTTTATGGATCCGGAGTCCGATCTCTCTGTAAAATATCCCGGTTTTCTTAAATTACAGGCTGATAACCTGGTAATGCCAGGCCAGATTGGCAGTGATTATAAAATATATAATGTTGTTCTAAAGAACACCGAGTATAAGCGAGCTATTGATTTTTACAAAGCTAGGCAACAATTCTATGGCGCACTTTACCCTAAAGGCATGGATAAAGATGTGATCTGGAAGGGGAATAAACCTGAAGATAGTCCACTACTCACTGTCTTCAGACATTTCGATAGTGCTTCTGTACATAAAGGTGTTCTCGGGAATCTCCCTAAGACAGCCTGGGTTGTAGATTATCCTCTTTTTGAACGTATTTACTATGCACTTGTAGCTGGTTTCGACGTGTATGGTACAGCCGGACACCAACTTGCTACACGCCTATATATGGATGCACTTCGAATTGAGGGGGAGAGTTATTTCCTTGATTTTATTCCACCGGAACAGCGTAAACCAATGATGGAGTCCTGGTATAAAGGCACATCTTTCAAGGCTCTCAACTACAGTCCAGCACCAATTCCTAATGGTACACTATTTGAGACTGAAGATCCTAAGAGAGAGTTCATCAAAAATATAGTTACAAACCATATTAAGGTGACAGGAATTGGTTTTGACGACAACTACTTGGTAGCTGGAGAGCCGTACCCCTCTATTCCTGAAAAGTTTGAAACATTTCCTGACTTCATTACAGGTTTACAGGCGACTTCCGCTCCCGGTGTTTCCTTTTTCCGACATGTTGCCAGCCATAATGCCAATGTCGCATGGATTCGGATTAAAAATGTGCCTGGCCAAGGAGATAGAGTTATTTCAGCTGTTGTTGACAGGTGGCATGAGAACGTTAAATTCCTCTTTAAAGAGGCCAAGTATCTCAACCCCGAAAAAGATAAAGTAGACTTTATTAAAGGGTTCGTCGGTTCTTACCCAAACTATTTCTTTGAAGTGGATTTAAAGGATCTTCCTGACTTCCTTGAACTGCTAGACACCTATACACCTACTCCAGAAAACATACAGAGACTGGACAAGTATGGGGTGAATCGTGCGCAGGATAATTTTTGGGATGTATATGATTGGTTCCAAAACGCTTTTTATGAGTCTGACAGGACTAACTCTGGCCTTATAGACCTCAATAGATATTACTACTACGCACTAGAACAGTAGATACAACTATATCCTACCAACATTATCGACAGGCCATCTGCTAAGATGGCCTGTCGATTTTTTCTGCTCCAGCCTTTCTCTTTTATGGCCAATTATAAGTTATAAAAAATGACTTAAGGTTAGTAGTAAGTGCATAACACTGAGTTAGAAATTTGGCAGATAAGCTCGTCTAAAGAAAAACCATATCGATTGATATAATATCGTCTACCTAGGCTATATCCTTATAAAAGTGTAATTAATTAAAAAAAAGGTTGAACATAGCATCGCTAATTGGTATGTATAGATGTATAGACATCAAGACATCCAGTTGTCGTGGTGGTTATCTAGTTAAACGTCATTAGTTACAAAAGGTGAGATTAGAAAAGTTATGATCAACACAAGGGGTATTCCCCGATATATTCAGGCAAGAGAACGACTTACCGATCAGATCAAATCTGGTGAACTTCAGTCAGGTGAAAAGTTACCACCGGAAAAGATATTGGCAGAACAATTCGGTGTCTCTCGTATGACAATCCGCAAAAGTTTAGATGAACTCGTTGATGCGGGTCTTATTTATCGGAGACATGGCATAGGAACATTTGTCAGTCAATCTACGTTTGAGCGAGATCATACTCATTTGACAGATTTTTTTTCAACTTGCATACTCGAAGGCAGAAAACCGGAGTCAAAACTCATAACTAAGGAATTGTCCCTAGCAAATGAAAAGTGCGCCAAAGCTCTAAATATTAACATTGCCGAGCAGGTGATTCGACTGACCACCCTGCGTTCAGTAGATGCAGTTCCTATCACCTATCATGATGCCTATATACCAGCAAAGCTTTTTCCGTCACTGGTATCCGCCCCTATTGAATCAATAGACCTTAAAAATCAGCATGTCTGGCAGATGATAGAGAAGATGGGTTTTACCATGGCGAATGTGGTTGAAAGAGTAGAAGCGCAAATTGCTCATGAATGGCTAGTTGAATACCTGAAGGTCAGTATTGGAAGTCCTATACTTTATGGCGAGAGGGTTCTTTATTCAGATGAAGGAACACCACTTAAATATGCAGAGTGCTTTAATCGGGGGGATATGTATTCTTTATCTGTCGTGCTGGTGAGATAAGTTTTAGGGAAGGGTAGAGGAACGAAAAAAGCCAGACATTACTGTCTGGCTCGGGGTGAGAAAACGTACATCAAGTAACTTTGCGGCAACAAAGAGCTTGATATCAAAACATCTGCCTGTATAGGCAGATGTAAAGAAGAAACACGTTCGCTCTTCTGCATTAAATCAACCAATATAGTCCGTGTCAAGGATAAGGAGGTGCATTAGACATTTTCACTGTCAATCTAAGTTGCCATAATACTAGAAGGTTGGGGTGGTTCTATTTGCTAGGAAATATGCGAAACCCATCCAGCTGATAATAAATACAATTTAGTTACACGGGGTGAAGTATGGAGTTGGTGAGTTTATTTGTAGCATTTGGTGGTGGTCTCTTTGGTGCAGCAATCGGTGCACTTGGAGCATTTGTAATGTTAGGTTTCCTTATAATGCTTGGTGTCGCAGCTCAAGCAACTGGAGGCGATTTGATAGGAATTTCTTTGGGAGCAGCCTTTGGTCCTCATGTCGGAGGTTTTGCATCTGGTATCGCTGCTGCTGCCTATGCCGGCCATAAAGGCAAAATTGATTCAGGTCGAGACATTGTGTCTGCACTCATGGGAGTTAATAGTACAGACGTATTGCTGGTTGGAGGGATTTTTGGGATTTTTGGTTATGTCGTTCAATATGGCTACAACATTATCTTAGGGGGTTGGACTGATACTGTAGCCCTTACAGTTGTCACATCTGCTATAGTTGCAAGGCTCATCTGGGGTAACGGTCTTTTTGGAAAGGTTGCCGAAGGTAACAGTCGTTACTCTCCAAATGAAGGAACCGAATGGCTTCCATGGCAATCAAGCTTTTCGCAACGTGCGGTGATTGGTCTCGGAGCAGGTATCCTTTCTGCTTACATCGCTATAGAACTTGGTGCTGAAAATGGTGGTGTTCTTCTTGGTTTTGCAATTTCAGCTGTCAGTCTTACGCTGCTGGGACTAGGCGTTCTCGTTCCGGTTACTCATCATATTACGCTGGTAGGAGCAGTGGCCGCTATAACCTCCGGTTCGGTAATTTGGGGTGGAATTTTCGGTGTTGTTGCAGGTGTGATTGCGGAATACATCTCAAATACGTTCAATACACATGGAGACACCCATATTGACCCACCAGCAATGACAATCGTTGCACTCACCACTGTAGTTATAGTGTTTGGGAAAATAGGAATATTTGGAATAGCTCTACCGTTTTAGTGACTTAGAAAAGAGTTTTGTTTATCAAGAAACTCATTTCGCAAAGGAACGTATCCCGTCTTACTTCCCTTTTAACGGGGTCAGTGCCTTACTTAATCAAAGTAGTACTACAAAACATAATAGGAGAACGCTATGTCTGATAAATATATCCTGGTAATAGATGAAGGTACAACCGGAACAAGAGTACTGATTGTAGACGCAGATAGTCAAATAAAATCACAGGCGTATGTTGAATTTGAACAACATACACCCGCCCCTGATCGAGTTGAGCATGATGCAGAGGAGATCTGGGTGAAAACAAAAGAAATGGCCAGAAAGGCGCTAGCAGAGGCAAATATTCAGGCAGGCGATATCGCAGCAATTGGAATTACTAATCAGCGGGCTACCACAGTGGTCTGGGACAAGCAAACTGGAAAACCTGTTACCCGTGCAATAGTTTGGCAAGATACCCGGACAGCTGACTTTGTTGAAACCATCAGAGATGAATGGGCAGAAAAAGTCTATGGCAGAACCGGATGGGCTCTAGCCCCAGTCTATTCTTCCCTTAGTCTGCATTGGATGATGGAAAATGTACCTGGTTTTAAAAAACGCGCTAATGCAGGAGAGCTCGCTTTTGGAACCATCGACTCCTGGCTAATTTTTAAACTTACCGGTGGAAGGGTTCATGGAATATCCGCCTCTAACGCCTCTGTAACAGGCGCATATGATCTATTGCACAATGAGTGGTACGGAGAGTGGCTCGATTTTTTAGGTTTACCGTTAAGTATGTTTCCAACAGTATATCCGGATTCTGGTGACTTCGGTCTAACAGATAAAAGCTTCCTTGATGTAGAAATTCCCCTAACTGGTGCTATTGCTGATCAGCATGCAGCGCTTTTTGCTCAAGGCTGTATTGAACCTGGAACCGTAAAGGTTACCCACGGGACTGGTACCTTTTTAGATATGAATATCGGTGAGAAACCGGAAATTTCACAGAATGGTTTAAATACAATCATCGCCTGGCAAATGAACGGTGTGACAACCTATGGTCTTGAGGGGTACGCAGCAGTTACAGGATCGGCTGTTCAATGGCTGCGAGATGGTACCAAGATGATTGCTGAGTCAAACGAGACTGAGGCTATGGCAAGGTCTGTAGAAGATAATGGCGGTGTGTACTTTGTACCTGCTCTTGCAGGGTTGTCTGCACCATATTGGGATTCATATGCCCGTGGAATGATCATTGGCATCACCCGCGGCACCCGTCGCAGTCACCTTGTTCGTGCCACCCTTGAAGGGATTGTCTATTCAATGAAAGATTTTCTTGGAGCAATGCAAGATGACTCCGGTGTCGATATCCAAAGACTCAGTTCTGATGGTGGTGCTTCTGTGAACAACTTTCTGATGCAGTTTCAAGCAGATATTCTTGGCATTGAAGTTGTTCGCCCATCAGTTACAGAGGCAACAAGCCTTGGAGCGGCGTACATGGCAGGTCTTGCTATTGGCTTCTGGCCAAGTCCTGAGTCATGTTTTGCAGGACAAACCATAGACAAAGTTTTTACACCGAAAATGAGCAGTCTTGAGCGTAACAAACTCTATGGCGAGTGGAATAAAGCTGTAAAACTGACCATGAACTGGGCAAAGGAAGAGGTGTAACATAACTGTCTCTAGAACCTGGTGAGTGATGAAGTAATTTTCAGAAAGCCAGGTTTTTAAATATATTAAAAAGATTTTTAACCATTAATCTCATTGTTTGCAGGTGTATGAAAGATGAAAAGAGTAACAGCTTCAGAGCTGAGTAAAGAAGTCTACGATATTTTGATCATTGGAGGAGGCATTACTGGTGCCGTCGCTCTCAGAGATGCAGCTTTAAGAGGGCTCAAAGTTGCACTTATAGAAAAAAATGATTTTGCCTGGGGAACAAGTAGTCGTTCTACAAAACTGCTCCATGGAGGTTTAAGATATTTAGAAACTTTCGAGTTTGCAATGGTTAGGGAGGCGTGTCGGGAACGTGAACTTTTGCTTGAAATCGCGCCTCACCTCGCTCATCCACGACCCTTTATGTATCTTCAGTACAAAGGAGATCCTGAAGGAATGCTCAAAATGAAAGCCGGATTGACTTTTTATGATCTAGTCTCTGGAAACCCATCTTTTAGAAGGCATAAGATGCTTGGCCGTGAGAAAGTTCTGAATCTAGAGCCACGTCTCAATCAGGAGGGGCTCAAAGGTTGCGGCTACTATTACGACTTTTTGACAGATGATGCCAGGCTTACAGTAGATACAATCAAGGCCGGAGGTGAGGCTGGCGGCCATATTTCCAATTACATGGAGGCTGTCGGGTTTGTTGAAGAAGGTGGGCAGATAAACGGTGCCAAAGTAAAAGACGTATTGACCGGGGAAGAGGTCGTGGTCAAGGCAAAGCAGGTTATCAATACTGGCGGACCCTGGGTCGATAAGGTGCGCTTTATGGAAGAGGGCGTGGATAAAAAATTCCTCCGTCCTACTAAAGGTGTGCACATCGTTTTAAGTAAAAAAGACTTCCCCTTAAACCACGCAGTATTTTTACGAGCCCCCAGTGACAACAGAGTAGTGTGGCCGGTTCCATCACTTGATGGTGAATTGGTCTACGTAGGAACGACTGATACTGATTTTAACGGTTCACTGGATGATGTTGTGGCAACAGATGAGGATATCGATTACCTCCTTGAAGTTGCAAATCACACCATTCCGGGACGAAACCTCACCCGCAAACATATTATCGGCACTTGGGCTGGCTTGCGACCGCTTATAGCTCCAGAAGATGATCGAGGAGCGAGCCAAGTCTCTCGCGAACATGAGATTTTTGTCAGTCCGAAAGGTCTCTTGACTATATGTGGCGGAAAATTGACCACAGCAAGAGTCATGGGCTTGCAGGTGATTGACAGGGCAGTAGAATTATTGAAAGAAAACTATAGGTACAAGAACGTTGCCCATAGTTCGACTAAGTACATACCGATCAGTGGTGGTGATAAATCAATGATTGCTCTAGCTAAAGAGCGGTTTGAAAAACTGGACATTCCAGCTGAAGTAAAAAAACGTTTACAAGAGCTGTATGGCGGTAATGCCTTGATCATAGCTGACATGATTAAAAACGATGAGTCAGCAGCTCAAAGTATGGGCGATTATAACATTATTGCAGCAGAAGTGAGATATGCGGTTGAAGAAGAAATGGCAGTAACTATGTCGGATTTTTTCACCCGCAGGGCGTCTCTTTTCTATTGGTTACGTGATGGTGGCCTTGCTATTGCTGATGCAGTTGGAAAAGAAATGGGAGCGAGTCTTGGTTGGGACGATCAGGAAACTGCGAATCAGATAAGTTCCTATAAAGAGTGGGTTGCCGCAAACCGTTTTGAACCTGTAGAATTAACAAAATAGAGGAATAGACAATGATAAAGCAAGCAAAAAGTATCAAAGAAATGGTAGCCCTTCAAACTGAAGCGAGTAATGCAAGAGGTGAGGCCACTTGGATTGATGGTCTTAAAAAGGCTGTTGGAGAAAACACCGTTTTATTAGATAAAGAATCTATAAATAATCACAGTTATGACACATGGCCTGTGGTTACAAAAATGAAGAATCAAGGCAAGAATATCTATGCCCCTGATGCTGTAATTGTAGCCAAAAATGTCGAGAAAGTATCAGAGGTCTTGAAATGGGCCAATGAAAATAATGTTCCTGTTACGCCTTGGGGTGGTGCTTCAAGTGTTACAGGTCAAGGTCTCGCAACGAGAGGTGGTATAATTATAGATACCACTGCGATGAATCAAATAATCGCAATCGATGAAGACTCACTTATGGTTAAAGTCGAATCGGGTAAGTTTGGTCATCACCTTGAGAAAGAACTCAACGATCGCGGATACACGCTCAACCACTCTCCTCAATCACTTGATAGATCAACTGTGGGTGGCTGGCTTGCGACAAGAGCAATGGGCCAACTGTCTTCACGTTATGGTGGTATAGAGGACCTTATGGTTACCTATACTGTTGTACTGCCTACTGGTGAAATTGTAGAACTTATGAATGTTCCTCGGGCTGCAGTTGGTCCAGATATGCGTCATGTATTTGTAGGTGCGGAAGGTACCATGGGAATTATCACCGATGTTACACTCAAGATCTTTCCTGTAACAGAAAACAGAATCCTCGAAGCTGTAACTTTTGATTCAGTGGAAGCCGGTGTAAAGGTTATGCGTCTTATCATGCGTAATTGTTTAAAACCTGCCATTGTACGTTTTTATGATGTTGATGAAGCAAAACACGCAATGCAGGACAAAGCTTTTGATAAGTGTGTTTTATTTGTTGGCTTTGAAGGCATAGAAGGCGTTGCAAGAGCTGAATATAATGCGGTAATGGATCTATGCGCAGCTGAGGGTGGGGTAAAGCTTGGGCCTAAGCCTGTGGAATCGTGGAGAGGACGTCGATATGATTTCTCCACCGTTGAAAATCTACTCAATAAACCTGGGGGGCTATCTGAAACCATTGAAGTTGCGCACTTCTGGTACGGCATCATGGACACATATACAGAGCTCAAAAAAGCTCTAGCTCCATATGCGGCAGAAGTCCTTGGCCACTTCTCCCATGTGTATCCACAAGGAACATCACTTTATATCATTTTACTCGGTCAAGAAGAAGATGACGCCGCAGCTGAGCAGAAGATGATAGAGATTTGGGATACAGCTATGGAGGTTTGTGTGAAGACAGGAGCTGCTATTTCCCACCATCATGGTTCTGGTCTTGCCCGAACGCCTTATGTGGAAGAGAGTATTGGTGGCAGTTTACAGGTACTTCGAAAAGTAAAACAAGCAATAGACCCTAAAGGTATAATGAATCCTGGTAAGTTGGGTCTGTAGGCTAAGAGTAATTCACTCATTCATTTGCCTGCTGTGTTAGCGGGCAAATGGATATTCACTGTACTTATTCGAGAGGTCTTGAAATGAAAATGTTGCAATTTACGGGTGGCGATACAATGCCATTCATTGGTCTGGGAACTTGGAAAGCAGAGCCTGGCGATGTTTATCGTGCCGTAAAAGAAGCTCTCAAAATCGGTTATCGTCATATCGATTGCGCATTGATTTATGGCAACGAGGCTGAAATTGGTAAGGCAATACGTGAAAGTATTGATGAAAAAATTGTAACAAGAGAAGATTTGTGGATAACGTCTAAGCTATGGAACGATGCCCATGCGCCACAAGATGTAAAGTCTGGCCTGGAAACGACCCTTGGTGACTTACAACTGGACTATCTTGATCTGTACCTCATACACTGGCCTGTTGTTCACAAGAAAGGTGTGGTGTTTCCAGAGAATGCCTCAGGCTTCGTAGCCTTAGAAGATGAACCTATTGTAGGTACCTGGAAGGTAATGGAAGAACTTGTGGATGCAGGTTTATGCAAACACATTGGTGTCTCAAACTTTAGTATCAAAAAACTCAAAGCACTTTTAGAAGTAGCCAGAATTAAGCCCGAGATGAACCAGATTGAGCTTCATCCTTATCTGCAGCAAGCAAAGATGGTTAAATTCTGTAGCGCAAAAGGTATCCACCTGACAGCATATGCACCGCTTGGATCAGGTGACAGACCCGCCCAGTTTAAGGCGGATAATGAACCGGTGTTGATGGTTGATCCAATTATTACAGCCCTTGCCAAAAAATATTCCGCCACACCTGCACAGATACTGATAAGCTGGTCGATCATGAGGGATACTGTAGTTATTCCTAAGTCGTCAAATCCGGAGAGACTAAAGCAAAATCTTGATTCTGCGGCTCTTACCCTTAGCGATGATGATATGCAGGAAATGGCAAAGCTTGAAAAGAATTTCCGCTATGTTGCTGGCGATTTCTGGGAAACTCCAGGCGGCCCATATACACTGAGTAATCTGTGGGATGAATAACAGTATTTAAGAGGTGCCGTCTGTACTGTTTTTTTGTGAGGCGGCGTCTCCTTGTGCGTGGAACGATTATAGTATGAGTGGTGAGTGAAATGCAGACCGGGATTGACTGTTTTGCTTGTTTTATGCAACAGGCAGTAAATACTGTAAAGCAGTGTACAGAAGAAACAGAATCTCAGCGCAGGATTCTTGTTCGTGCTGGTGAAGCCTTAAGCAATATCAACATGGTGAATAGTCCACCTGTTAATCTGGCAAGTTTTTATCAAATCATAGCTGAGCAGACAAATATCCCTGATCCATTTGCCGCTATTAAAAAACGTGAAAATGATTTTGTTTTGGGACTTGAGGATACAATCCAGAAAACAATTGCACAAGCACCGGATCCACTGCTTACTGCAATTCGCTTTGCAATTGGTGGCAATGTCTTGGATAGCGGTTCACCGCAACAAATCGATATAGAATCTACGCTTGCAGGGTGTCAGAACCAACAAGCCTCGATTAATCATTATACTCAATTGCGGGAGAAACTGTCAGAAAGTAGACGGATTCTCTATTTGACAGATAATTGTGGTGAAATTGTTTTCGACAAACTGGTCATCTCTCAACTCCTTGGAATGGGATTGGATGTGACAGTTGCTGTTAGAGGTTCAGCCGTTATCAATGATGCTACAATTGAAGACGCAGCATATTGTGGTCTTGATAAACTTTGCCCTGTTATCTCAAATGGCATAGATATTCCAGGGACCTCCGTTGAGCATTGTAGTGAAGAATTTAGAGAGAATTTCAATAAAGCCGATTGCATATTTAGTAAAGGTATGGGGAACTTTGAATGTCTATCTGAGGTCGATGGTCCGATTTTTTTTCTCTTAACTATTAAATGTATCACCGTCTTAGACTATCTCAAACGTCAATACGCATCAAAAATGCTGAAGATTGGCTCACCGGTTATTGTTGATCAAAGTTTTCATCTTTAATATCTCTGAAACGGGTTTGTAGGGGGGAGTCAGAAGAGAAAGGTAAAAAAATAAGAAACATCACCGGTAATCTTTTAGATGCGAACCAAAGATTAATATCATTTTTGTTGGACACATTGGGTTCAGCAATACTGTAAAATCAAATTCTTAATTTTCAAAAGGAGAAATACTATGCACTGTTTTGTCTGCGCCCAATTAGGAAAAGAAACTCCAGCAATTGCCGTATGTATAACTTGTGGAATGTGTGTTTGTCAGGAGCACCTTGTGAGAGAAGATTTACCTATCGAGGATGTGAAAAATTTTGGATTCAGTAAGCAAAAAATCGTCCGTGCTGAAAAGATGCCTCGGATAGTGTGCCAGTCATGCCACACTGCTTTAAATGGGTAATCGCTCTTGGTAGGAGTAAATAACAACAGGTTTGTAGAGTAGCAACATTTTCGAAAAGGTGCCGCCAGCGACGATGAGTGTTGTCAGGTAGCACCTTCTAGCACATGTCAACAATGCCACAATGTGTGGAGAAGAAACTCTACCCAAGAATTGACAGCTCTGCCAGCCTTAATGGAGACCAAACCATTTAACAAATTTGCATATTGGTATCATTAATTGTAGCGATCTAAGGAAAGTCAGCTACACAGAATAATTAACAGAGTCCAACAGTACATTGCTACACAATAGATATGCTAGAAGAATCCAGGACTTTTCGAATTGTAATTGCTAACTCCGATTTAATAAGTGGTTTCATCAAAAATGCATGTACGCCTATTTCTTTAGCATCTTTATCTGAGAAGTTGGCACTATATCCAGTGCAGATAATAGTTGGTATATCTTTACGTATGCTCAAAATTTCAAGGATGAGTTGTTTACCTGTCATATTTGGCATTGCCATATCCGAAATAATCAGGTCATACATATTTGGATTCTTTCTTACCAGTTCTAATGCCCTTATTGGGTCGGTTGTGATTACGACTCTGTAGCCAAGGCTTTCTAAATGACGTTTTCCAAGTTGAGTAATCGATGGTTCATCATCAACGAAGAGAATGTTCTCACCGTTTCCCGCTGGAAGAGAAGGTAGCTCATCAGTATGCAATTCATGAGGACCATCATGCTCTGGAAAAAACATGGTGAAAGTTGACCCCTGATTTAATTTGCTGTCGGCTATGATTATACCACCATGTCGTTCAACGATACCGTGAACAACTGCCATGCCAATACCAGTACCTTTTCCAACATCTTTGGTTGTATAAAAAGGTTCAAAGACTCGGCTAAGAACTTCATCTGACATCCCAACACCATTATCACGAACGGTCAACTTGACATAGCGGCCTGTCTTTAGATTTAGCAGATGTTCGCTTTGGGCTTGAGTAATGATTTCATTACTCAGTTCAACTGTTATTACACCTCCCTGGTCAGGTAAGGCGTCTGCTGCATTATTACATAAATTTATCAGGAGTTGATTTATCTGGGTGTCATTACCCTTGAAGGAACAGGTTTTTGCTGAGAACTTTTGTTCGATCTTTATATTCGCGGGGATTGATGAACGAACGAGTTTCATGGAATCTTGAACGACAATTCCAAAATCCAATATTTTGTCCTCAGTCTCTTCAAGCCTGCTGAAGGTTAAGAGTTGTTTCACAATATCTCTGGCCCTCAAAACTGCAATTCTAATCTCCTCAGTACTCTCTTTGGCAACACTCAAAGGAGGTAGCTCCTCCATAATGAGTTCATTGTTGCCGATGATGATGGCCAGCATATTGTTAAATTCGTGGGCGACTCCACCAGCCAGAGCACCAATTGCTTCCATTTTCTGAGACTGTTGGAGTTGCTTGGCGATATTTTTTTGTTGGGTAATATCAGCTATAAAACCTTCAAGGTAACTGTCACTCGTCTCTATATCGGATACGCTTCCACCACGTTCCCAGACCCATTTAATATCACCTGATTTAGTTATGATCCTGTACTCAATTTTAAAGTGTCTTTTGTTTTTAATACCTTCCTGAACCGCATCTACGACGCTCTGCTGATCATCGGGAAAGATTAAATCACCATAACATATTGGTGCATCTTGTGAGATCTCCAAAGGTTGATATCCTGTAACATCCAGACAACCGTCACTGATAAAATCCATTGGCCGATTATGTTGATTGCGACACCTGTAGACCATACCCGGTAGATTATCAATTAAGGTTGATATTTTTCGTTCACTCTCCCGAAGTCTGAGTTCTATCTTCTCTCTTTCTTTAATCTCTTTAACGAGTCTTCTGTTCCATAGAAAAATCGCACCAATTACAATAATGAATACAATAAGGGAAACCGCTATCCATTTAAGAATAACCACAAAGGTGATACCTTGGTCGTAGCGTACGGAAACCCAACGTTGCCGAATTTCCCGATGTTGCTGATCAGTGATTGTAGCCAGGGTCTTGTTTATGATTGATTGAAAAACAGGCCAATCTTTTCTAATGGCTATGAAAAGAGCGTACTCTTCAAAATGAGTTGAGGCTGTAATTTTTAAATTCGTATAGCCCTGTTGATCAATGATATAGGATGCTGCGGCGAGATTCTCTATGGCGACATCTGCCTGACCAAAGGAAACGGCTTTTAGAGCATCTTGAGGTGTAGATATATAGTGAGGGGTAAATGGTATTGCACTTTTCTCCAGAATAGCTTCTGTGGAGATCTTTTTTTTCAGTGCAACCCGCATACCTTCTATGTCCTGCAGGATTTTTATTTCCGGGCTATCTTTGCGGCTGACAATGACTAGAGGAAAGGTTATGTATGGATTTGAGTAGAGCAGGTACTCACTACGCTCTTTTGTGAAGGCGACGCAAGAAAGAACATCAATCTTTTTATTCCGGATTAATTCCAGGATCGCACCCCAGGGCGTCTTTGGTAAATACTCTATGGATATGGATAACTGTCCGGCAATGAATTGCAGGTAGTCTGATGCCATCCCAACATATTCAGAATCCTCATTAAAGAACTGGAAAGGAGGAAAGGCTTGGGGACCACTAACCCGAATCGTTTTGTGCTGAGACAACCACTGTTGCTCTTCGTGTGTAAGTTCAACAGAGGAGGAATATGCAAAATCAGAGGTAATTGGGACGACAAAAATTGATAATATTAGGACAATGACCAGTTTGATGTTTCCATAACAATTCAAAGTAATGTCCTTTCAATCAAAATGAGTTAATTGGGCATATAAAATAACGATATCGTAATTGTATGGGGTGTAAGAAAAATAATCAAACGAAAATTGAGTGACGGTATCTGGTTGAGGTGCTTTATACAAGGCAGTTATAGTTGCATACAATCAATCTGCTTCTCAGTTTTGGTAACCTTCTGGTTTTATGCAGCTCCGAATCTTTTTTATTGTTTTTTGACTGAGCCAGCGTGTCTATAACTGTATAGAGTTGTAGAAAATGACAAAGGATATAATCTTGAGTAATTTGGAGTAATAATGAAAATCGTTGATTTATCTCATCCTATATCGCCTGTTATGCCTGTTTACCCAGGTACTCCACCACCCAAATTCAAAATAGGCTGCACAATTGAAGAAGACGGGTTTTTAGAAAAAGAAATTACGATGTATTCGCATACAGGAACACACATTGATGCACCAGCCCACTTAATTGGAGGTGCCAAAACTCTAGATAAAATGAACATCGATCATTATTTTGGGGAAGCGCTGATGATCGATCTACAGAACACTGGTCGGGGTATTATAGAGCTCGATGATCTCATTGAGTATCAGAATGAAATTAATAAAACGGATTTCTTATTATTAAATACGGGATGGAGTAAGTATTGGGGGACTGGGAAATATTTCTCTGGTTATCCTGTCTTGTCGTTAGACGCCGCATCTTGGTTAAGTAAACTGAACATAAAAGGGGTTGGGATGGATACCATATCAGCAGATGCAGCCGATACCTCAGACTTTTTAATACATAAAACACTATTTACAAAAGATATTGTTATTGTTGAGAATTTAGCGAATCTTGAAAATGTAGACACTCACTTGTTTAAGTTTTCCTGTTTTCCTTTAAGCATTGAAGAAGCGGACGGCTCTCCCGTACGAGCTATCGCGTATATTATGCAATAACGTAGGTCAGCAATTTTCAATTACATCAAATGACCAGGAAGTTGCCTGACTATCAGTTTGACCTGTGAAGGATGAGCTGATGTCAAATTATATTGGTCTGTTTTTAGAGCGTCAGCCAATAAATACCTTAGGCGCCACACCTCACTCCAGTATTAAAAAAGCACTGTCAATGCCAGGCATTGGTATATCGTACCTGAATGATGAAGGGTTGGTAGTTTTTGCAAATGCATTGTTGGGCGATTCGGTAAGTATGACTGCGCTTTATCTGGGACACTGTAGTGTAAACGCCTTTTTGGCAATATTACAAAATAGTTTGGGAAAATTCCTGGTAAATATATTGTATATTTGACTCATATCCTTATCCGTAACAGTGGTAAGGTTGATTTAACCATAATAAGCATGATACTGTGAAGGAATAGCTCATACGTAGGGTTTAAAATCTCGGAATACCCATTGTTTTTCACAAGTTGTTAAATGTTTATAACGAAACAAACCAATCTATTAATTGTTAGAAAACATCAGTCATGAAAATTCCATATATCCTGATATCGATAGTCTCTTTTAACTTATTATTGTGCACTTCTTTTTCAAATGGGGGTGAGGTGAGTGCTGTTGTTGGGAAGCAAGACCAGCTGAAACAAATCATTTTGACTATGGGGTCTTGGAGGAAGGATGATGTTGAGCAAATCAGTTTTATCCTGGAAAAATTCACAGAAAAACATCCGCACATAGTTATAAAATTCGACCCCACATCACCCGCCGACTATAATGATGTTATTGAGGCTCAATTAGAAAGTGGTACAGCGCCGGATTTATTCTATCTCCGTTCATTTTCACATTCAAAAAAATTATTCAGTAAAGGATATCTTGCGGTTCTTAACAATTCTTCAAATATAGAACAAAGTTTCCCCACACAAATGATTGAAGCATGGTCAATGGAAGATGGAACTATTTATGGAGTTCCTCTCATGGCTGTGTCCCATGGTATTTATTACAATGCATCATTTTTCAAAGATAAAAATATTGGAATTCCTAAGACCTGGGAAGAATTGCTTCTGGTTGCTGAAAGAATAAAAACAGAGGGGGTTACTCCTTTTGCTAATGCAACTGGCGATGCCTGGACGGTCAATGGCCTGATACTACAAAATGTTATTCCCAACATTGTTGGGGGTAGCAACGGAAGGTTAGCCTATTATAACGGAGAACGGTGTTTTGATGATGATCAGATGATTGCGTCCTTCCAGGCTATAGATGATATCTCTCCATATGTATCTAGTAATCAGAAGCTTTTAAAATATGCTGACAGTCTGCAGCTGTTTATCCAAGGTAAATCGCCCATGTGGTTTGGTGGTTCGTGGGACATTCCTTTTTTCGAAGAACAAAATCCTGATTTTAAATGGAGTATATTTGCTATCCCACCACCAGAGGGTAAAAAACAGTATATAACTTTTCACCCCGATGCCGGTATTGGTTTGAATAAATCTTCACCATACCTTAAAGAAGCCAGAGAGTTTTTACAATGGATGACCACAGGTGAGTTTGCTTCTCTACTTGTCGATCAGCTTCCTGGTTTTTTTCCCATGCATAAGAATGTTACTGCTACCAAAAATGAATATGCTTCCACCTTCTTGCATTTTAATGATTTATATGAGTTCGATAGTCGTTTTGTATGGGGGAAGATACGTGATGGAAACCCAAGTGCTTACGAAATAAGTCTCAAGTCCTCAGTTGATGTGATGAATGGTGTTATTACACCTGAACAGGCTGCTCAGAGATTACAGGTAGGACTTGAAAAATGGTACGAACCAGCCTCTACGTGCGGTAAGTAAATGATATGACAGACGTAGATAAGAGAAGAATTATCATTAAAATAGTTTCAGGCTACCTCCTAGCTCTATCCCTTATGTTGGGAATTGTTGGTTTCTCTCTTAATCGACTCAATAAGATTGAGAAAACTGTAGATGATATTACCAACAGGCTTGCTGTAACGAGAGCGCTCTCTCAGGCAATTGCGGGTAAAATTAGACAAGTTCGTTTTAATGCTGAGCGCTATCAAAGGTTTTATCACCAGAGCGATCTCGACCAGTTCAACGAAGAAATTATTGAGCTCAAAAGTGGTTTAGAGGAAATAAATCATCAGGTCAATAATAACACGTGGCTTGAAATGATTCAGCATATTCAGGACGAGACAGATCAGTATGAGACACATTTTGAAAACATAGTTAAGCTTATCATGTATCAGCAGTCACTTCTTTCAACTGTGTTTATCAAACAGGAGCTTCTCATCGAAAACCAGCTCTCCGCAATCAGAATCAATGTCGGCATAGTTCAAGCCCCAGACATCTTTTTCTCTTTTGGTAATGCCCGTAATTCATTTCAGTTGATGCGTCTTTCCCAGGCAAAGTATCTCAACGAAGCCAATGAAAAGTATTTTGTAATGTTTAAAAACAACTACAAATATGCAACAGAGGCTTTCAATAATTTAAATAGTGCTTTAATGGAGGTGTCCGATAACGCAGGTATTAGCGCAAACGCTATTAAGGCCAATGAAGAATTGGAAATCTACTATCATACTTTTTTGAAAATCCGGTCTGCGAGTATTGATTTAAGAAAAGCATCTCGCGATTTAGATAAAAACGAATTTAAGATAACAGAAATAGCTACAGATATAGGAACAAAAGTAGAAGAGGAATACCAGGTCCAGAACAAGGTTATGCAATCGTTGGTTCTCAGAACACAGGTTGAACTTGTCGTTGCTGTTTTAATCGCAATATCTCTTAGCTTAGGCCTCATTATTGTTGTTTCAAGAAAGATCACAACGCCAATATTTCTTGAAATGCAAAAAAGAGCGACTCAACTTGAACAATTAGCAAATTCCGATGGGCTCACAGGACTTGCAAACAGAAGGCTTCTAGACGAACGACTGACCTTGGAATGGCAGAGATTGAAAAGAGAGAAAAAACCTTTGTCCATTGTCATGACAGATGTGGATCAGTTCAAAGCATACAATGACTTTTATGGTCACCAGCAAGGAGATGATTGTTTAATTAAAGTTGCCCAGGCTATTCTTGCCTGCCTTAAACGTCCTGGCGATTTGGCTGGCAGGTATGGTGGTGAGGAGTTTATGGTAATTTTACCAAACACAAATACTGCTGGAGCAATAGAGGTGACTGAAGGTATCCAAAAAACAATATCTGATATAAAAATTGAACATTTACAATCAGAAATTGCTGATTATTTAACACTTTCTTTTGGGGTTGCTTCTGTAATTCCCTCTGAAAAAAGTACACCAGAGGAACTTCTTTCATTAGCAGATGATGCTCTATATGCAGCAAAAAGACAAGGCCGAAACCAGATATCTATTGGCTCATAGTAGTTTGTCCAATACTGGTTTGAGAGGAGTCCAATTTTATTGGAAACGCTTCTGATTCAAAAGTTAGGTTTCTAGCTATTCACATAATTCTATTGCATCGCCTCACCGAAAAAAGATCCCCAGAAGAAAACTCCCCTGTGATTCTGTTGGAGCATAGGGAGGGCGTCGTAGTTAATCGCGTCTAAGAATCACTGTGGTTTCTGCAGGTTGAATCGTCCTCCCATAAGCAAAAAATACATATCCCCTGGCTTGAGTCAGTTGCATTATTCGTCATATTATCTAGTATAGGGGCTTTTATCAAACTTACTGCATTAAGTGATATTCGCGTTGGGTCTATTGCCTCTAATACTCTTGAAAATATTTGATAACCAAAATATACTATCACTCTGATTAGATAGCTAAAATCAGGTGTTGAATATGCTGTATATTTTGTCTGTTCTGAAAAAATATTTCAAAAGTGCATTTTTATGTCTGATTGTAGTATTGAGGTTTTGGTGTGCAGTTTTCACTTCTGAAGTGCATTGTACTTGCTCACTTAAAACTACTGTGAAAATAGTGCGTTGAAGTATACTCTAGCATCGTTTTTCTTTAAAAACGGTCCTTCAGAGAAAACCATTCTCAAAGATTCAAAAAAGAAATTAAGGATAGTTTATGAAAGTACGATGGAAAATCGTCCTTGTGTCATTGTTACTCATTATTGCAACCTTTGCATACGCTGGAGGAGGTGGATCTGATGCTCATCAGAGTGTGCCAGACTTTCCTCCTAGTTTTTCAAGTTATCATGATGCTGATATTGATAGTATCGGTGCAATCCTTAAAAACCGTATCAGCCATACTCCGTTTAATCTTATCGCATCACTTATTTTTCTTGGGGCCATCCTTCACACCTTCTTGAGTAGTAAATTTCTCTACTATGCTCATAAGTGGAAGGCCGAACACCATGAAAAAATTGAAAAGGGTTTAGAATCAGAAGATTCTACCCATATTCTTTCAGAGGTTTTTCACTTTCTTGGAGAGGTCGAGGTCGTTTTTGGTCTCTGGGCGGTGGCGCTCAGTGGCGCAGTGATTTTTTTCTATGATTGGCCTACCTTTGTCAATTATGTTAGTGGAGTCAATTATAATGAGGCCATGTTTGTTGTGGTTATCATGACACTTGCGTCCTCCAGACCTATTTTGCAACTCTCCGAAAATATGATGAGCCGTATAGCCGGCGTTTTTAACGGTACATTAGCGGCTTGGTGGTTGACCATTATGACCTTTGGTCCAATCCTGGGATCTTTTATTACAGAGCCTGCTGCTATGACAATTTCTGCAATGCTGCTGGCACAAAAATGTTATGAATTGCAACCGAGTGACAAATTCAAATATGCTACCATTGCACTACTTTTTGTCAATATCTCTGTTGGTGGAACCCTTACCCATTTTGCAGCTCCACCGATTCTCATGGTGGCAGGGTCGTGGAATTGGGATTTTCTTTTTATGTTCAACACCTTTGGATGGAAGGCTGTTATTGGAATTGTAATTTCAAATAGCTTGGTTTTTATGGTGTTTAAAAAAGAAATTGCAGTTTTGGAAGAAAAATTCCAATTATTCGAGCTTAAAAAAGAGATCAAGGAAAAGTATATTCACAGTGATTTTCTAAAAAAGGATTTAAAGATTGCAGAAGAACGAATTGGTCACGATCTGCAGCAAGAGTTCGAACGCATTAAGGATGCTGCTAGAAACTCAACCCTATCTGCTGGATGCTGTGAGGATAATGATTGTTCGATTCTAGAAGAAACCTTTGAGCAAGAGTTTGAAAACCTTAAGATCCAGCATATGAGTGTCTCCGTACCAGGTTTACTACCAAGAGATAAGAGAGTGAAACTTGTTGATCCCCACTGGGATGAACGTTGCGGTAAGGTGCCGGTTTGGATTATGGCAGTTCATGTGGCCTTTATGGTCTGGACAATTGTCAATGCGCACTATCCTGCTATTTTTGTTTCTGGTTTACTCTTTTTTGTAGGATTTTCCCATGTTACATGGCCATTTCAAAACACGGTTAACCTAAAGCCACCAATGCTGGTAGGTTTTTTTCTTGGTGGTCTGGTTATCCATGGTGGACTGCAGGGCTGGTGGATTGCTCCTGTTCTTGGAAGTCTCGGTGAAATTCCTCTTATGTTGAGTGCGACAGTGCTAACTGCCTTTAACGATAATGCCGCCATAACTTATCTGAGTACTCTGGTGCCAGGTTTTACAGATAAACTAAAATATATGGTGGTTGCAGGTGCGGTGACAGGTGGTGGGCTTACAGTGATCGCTAATGCTCCCAATCCTGCTGGTCAGGCCTTGTTGAAAAACTACTTTAAAAATGGAGTTTCACCTCTACGGCTGCTCGCGTATTCATTAGTGCCAACTATAATTATGGGGTTCTGCTTTTTGTTGTTATAAACAAGTTGATTGACGTATTTTACGTATTTTAGGTAAAACACGTAAAATACGCATAAGCTGTGAAGGCACTTTTCTTCACAGCCTGTGGAGTAGGGGGGATAGCGTGTATCAAACAAGGCCAGTTTTAATGAAGCTGGCCTTATGAGATATCACTGGTACATTTTTTGGATAAGTTGCTCGTGGTTTTTCAAAATCGTTTTTCTTTTCAACTTGAAAGTCGGGGTCATCATTTTGTTCTCAATTGTGAACTCGGGGACGATGACAACCTTTTTAACTGTCTCAAAGGAGGCCAGGTTTGAATTTTTAATGGCCACTTCTGCATTGACCATTTCAATAATTGCAGGATTTTCTATCAGATCAGTCATGTTCTCATAGGATATACCATTTTTCATAGCATAGTCTGTCACACTGATTTCATTGAGTGTGACCACGGCAGTGAGATAGTTTCTCTTTTCACCGATTACACAAATCTGATTGAAGTATATAGACGTTGCAAGATTGCCTTCGATACGTGAAGGAGCAATGTTTTTACCCCCAGATGTTATAATAATATCCTTTTTGCGATCAGTGATTGTCAGGAAATTGTTTTCATCAATGGAACCAATATCGCCAGTCCTCAGCCAGCCATCTTCGGTAAATGTAGCAGCGGTCTCATCCGGCATTTTATAATATTCTTTCATGACATTTCGACCTTTAAACAGCACTTCTCCATCCTCTCCGAGTTTTTGTGAGATCCATTTCCCAGGAGGACCAACAACACCAAATTGATAATCATCGAGGCGATTAACATTTGAAAAAGAGCAGTTTTCTGTCATTCCTAACCCCTCTAATATCAAAAGGCCTGCGGCATGAAAGAATCTTGCAATATCTGGATTTAATGGAGCTGCACCGCTAATACACCATTTGACTCTTCCCCCAAGGGCATCGTTAACTTTTGAAAATACAAGTTTGGTCGCAAGCTTGTATTTTAAGTTTAGTGTATAGGGGATTGGTCGTTTTTCAACCTTGCATTTTGATACTTCTGCACCGACATCGCAGGCCCAGTTAAAAAGTTTTTGAGTCGCAGCACCTTTTGATGCCACTCCCGCAAGTATTTTTGTGTGAATTTTTTCAAAAACTCTGGGAACACTTATAAACCAGTGCGGGGATGCAAGTATAAAATCTTCATTAATTGTTTCAATGGAACGGGCGAAAGATGTGCAATTCCCTAATTTAATAGCAGCATTACAACATGTTCTGGCAAAGACGTGGGCAAGAGGCAGGAAGATAAACATGTCTTCACCATCGAAAAATTCACCGCTGTTTTCAATTGATTGACTTGTGAATGTGATATTATCATGGGTAAGTACTACGCCCTTAGGCACTCCGGTCGTGCCTGACGTGTATACAATCCCAGCAGTATCCTCTGCTGTGACTTCACTAAGACGGTCGGTAAATAATTTGTCGTCTACATCTGTTCCTAGCTTAAGAAAATCTTCATAGGTAATAATCCAGTCGTCATCGGGGGCTTCATCGTTAAAGAGAATGACCTTTTTGACATTTGGGATATCTTTCCTGATGAGAAGAAGTTTTTCTAACTGTACGAGATTTTCTGCAAAAACGAGTACACCATCAGAATGATTGATAATATATTCACAATCAACAGGAAGGTTTGATTGATATATGCCTACAGTTGCGGCACCGACACACATATTGGCAACATCTGTGAGCACCCACCGATAACATGTATAGCTGAGGATATTGATTTTATCTGTCCTCTTCACACCAAGTGCAATGAGACTCTTAGATACTGCGGTTATTTCCTGATAAAACGTTTGCCAGTTGATGGTTGTTGCATTTCCATCCGAATCAAACCATCTGAACGCATTTCCCGGTCCACACCGATCGATGGTTTCGCGCAGCATTTCATGATAATTCTTGTAATTTTTAGCCGACATGTATCCTCCGCCTACTTTTGTAAGGTGAACGATTAAACAATGGCAATCAACGTGCCTCCCCGAAAACAACAGACAATCCAATATAACCTTAACGCTAACGTGAATGCTATAAATTTATACTAAAATAACCAGAAATCATACACTAACGATGTAGTAGACACTAGTGACCCATATTGCCAAACGTTTTTGCAGGTAAAATTATATTTCTGTATATTAATAGTTTAAATGAAGAGGGTAGGTGAAATTGGACGTGAATACAGTAGCTTGAGTTGTTTGTAGATGTTTTGAAGCGGATAAAATCAATGGAGGAAATAATATTGTGATGACGTAATGGGTTTTGTACGCAATAGGGAAGTAGTAAGAATAACCTAGTGGTAACAATATAAGTGAAGAAATCGGTTAGCACTAGGTTCTCAATAACGGCCAACGTGGATTAACTCATTTTCACATTAAGCGGTTCAATAAATAGAGGATCTTCTTCATCGATGACTTGAATAATTCCCTTATGTTTTCGCTTTTTCAATTCCCCGAATATTGGCCGTTGTTTTTTGAATGTGCTAGCGAAGGTCATCGCCTGGTCTAACAACTCATCCTGATCCTTGGAAGCTTTTATAATAACATGATTGAGCTCAAGTTCTTCTGCGTTTAATCGTCTACCTGTTAACAGCATGTCGTTGAACAGATATTCTGGAATTGCCTTTTTCACAAAGGCTATCATACCAGGAAGAAAAGGAATATTTACATCGACCTCCGGAAAGCAAAAGAAGCCTTTGTCATTTCTCATAAACCTGAAGTCACACGCACAGGCTAAAATAGCTCCATTTCCAAAGGCGTGACCATTGATAGCCGCGATGACAGGTAATGGCATAAGGAGCAAGCGTTTAAAAACCTTATTCATTTCATACATGAAGGATTTGATTGAGTCAAAGTCCTGACTGATAAACGCCTTATTTAACCAGTCGACATCAACACCCTGGGAGAAATTCTTTTCATCTGAAGAGGTCACAACAATTGAAAAAATAGAATTATCCTCCTCTATCTGATCCAGACACAGATTCATTTCATTGGCGAAGATCAAATTTTGTCGATTGGCCTCGTTACACATTGTAATAACAGCAGTATCGTTTAGTTTTTCCCACTGGACCAATTGCATATATCGCTCCCTGTTAAGTTTGGAGTGTTACGTTAACGTTCACGGAATCTTAATGCTACAATAATTACTCCATGACAACCACTCATTTTTCGGAAATTTTGAAAGAGAGTACGGGAGGAACTCAAATATATCGAGACAACAGTGATGTGAGAAGTGGTGAAATGTAACGGAAGGTACAGTTCCTGAGCTTAGATAGTACGAATATGGCTTTAATTGTGAATTTTATGGGGGCGGTCAATGTATAAGAAAAAAACAGATTTGCTCAAGCAGCGTTAAATAAACGTAAAACCAATGTCGCGCGTTTGAGGATTAAATATCGCTTGAAATACCAACTGCATTTTTTCCTGATGATTTCACATGAAACATCGCCTCATCTGCAAGGGCGAGGAGTCCAACACTGTCGTCTGCGTCATCTGGGTAAACAGCGACACCAAAACTCGCAGACATTTTGACTTTGAGGTCTTTTTTGCGCAAATAGACAGTGTTTTTCATAAGGTTACGGATTTTTTCGACAATTGTCAGCGCTTCTTTTTTTTCGGTTTGTGGTAAGACAAGTACAAATTCATCCCCGCCATATGCAACGCCAAAAGAACGATTTACCAAACATTGTTTGAATGTTTCAGCAACCTCTTTAAGTGCTTGGCTTCCATTGAGGTGACCGTAGGTATCAACGATATGTTTAAAATTGTCCATATCAAGAAAGACGAGTGAAAAGGGCTCTCTGGTTTCATCACTTTCAGCTGTCAGTTTGTCGAGGGATTTGTAGAGATATCTCGTGTTGAACAGGCCTGTCAGGCTATCGTGGTTTGCAAGATGGCGAAAGCGCTCCCTACTGCGATGCAACTTTATTTGAGCCATTCTCTTCTTAGTATTATCAATGAGAATCCCGTCAATTAATGGGGGGCCTTCGGATTCTTCTGTTAATCTGGCATTTATCATTACCCAAACAGATTTTCCATCACGGTGGAGCATCTCCATTTCGTAATTGGTTATTACCCGGTTATGTGTGAGCTCAGATACGAACTGCAAGCGATCATTAGTTGTCTTGTAGAGCGTTCTAATATTAGGTATATTTTTTATGAGTTCAGTTGTTTGTTCATAACCAAAAATTTTTGCAAAGGCAGGATTGACTCTTACAATAGTTCCATCTAAGCGACATTGATACATTCCCTGTGCTGCATTTTTGTAAATATTTTTATATCTAGTTTCAACTACTTTCAGATCATCCTGAGCCTTTTTGAGTTCTGTGAGTTCGGTTAAAAAGACAAGAAAGCCATTTGGGAGGCCGCTTTTGTCTCGCAAAACACTCCGTTTATACAGAAGAATTCTATCTTCTCCAGTTTGGTTATAAAAAACTGCCTCAAAACTCAAATGGTTTTTATCAGCAAAATGAACAAAAACAGAACGCTTGTCGTACAAGTCATCAACAGGAGTTTGAAGAAGAGTTTTGCCCGATCGTCCTGTCAATTCCTCAATTGCAGTATTGTAGTCAATAATATTGAACTCTAAGTCTAGTTCAAGAAATCCTTCGGATGTTGCATCGAGAACCCTTCTGTATTTTTCTAGATTCTTTTTTGCAGTTTTTTCATGCTGTAACTTGATTGTTTTGATTTCCTCTTCAAGCTTTCGGATCCTGCTAATGACGCTTTCTGGTAAAGGCTGGTCCATATTCAGTTCTCTTATCTATGGTGGCCAAGGTATGATCTGATTGCCATGAACCGTTGATTACTATCCTTCGGGATTAACAAATTCAGCGAATTTACTTTGTGACCGGAGTTTTGAAGTATATTTATACGTCCGCAACTCCGGTGCCTCGCATCTCCGGTAAACGTGTTAATTGTAATATTTAGGTATCAAAAAACATGGTCAAAAAGGTCAATGTCAACCGTATATCGATAATTTTAGGCCTTAACTATTCAATGGCTTTTATAACTGCTGAAAAATCTTCATCACTACAGTCATTATTTTTTGCTTTGATATAGGCATTATTTGCTGCACTGCTTGTGTTTAGCATCTGATTGCAGGAATCGCCAAGCAACAAGGCCAGGCGCATATCTTTTTGCATATGTTTTAGAGGAAATGCTGGAGGGAAATTACCCTCTACCATTTGAGGACCTTTAAGTTGAAACATTGGATTATTGATGGCTCCCTGGGTTAAAACCTCAAGGATGTCAGTTTTTTCAAGTCCTGCTTTAGCACCCAGTGAGAGGCCTTCAGCAAGTGCTGTCATCATAGTACCCATCACCATATTGATGACGAGTTTCATCTTAGCCCCTTGACCAGGCTCAGAAAAATAAAATGATTTTTTGCCCATGATACTTAAGGCATTCTCAGCATCCTTGTAGAGAGATTCATCTCCAGCACAGAGAAACACCAGTGCCCCATCCTCTGCCGGTTTTTTACTTCCGGAGACAGGAGCTTCTAAAAACCTGCCGCCTTTTGCTGTAATTGCATCATTAATTTTGTTTGAAGTGTCGGCATCAACAGTAGAAACATCAACGTAAGATTTTCCAACAGAGATCCCTTCAATGACTCCACCATCATTAAAGCAGAGTGCCATTGCTGCTGCAGGATCGGAAACCATGCCAAAGGTAATATCACAATTACTAACAACTTCTTTTGGGGTGCCAGCCTGTTTTGCTCCTAGTTTCACAAGAGGTTGACAGCTTTCAGCTGTTCTGTTCCAGACTGTGACATCAAGGCCAGCATTAAGGAGATTGACTACCATCGCTTTTCCCATAATACCTATGCCCAGAAAACCATATTTGGTCATGATTATTTCCTCCATTACATTTTGTACTTGAGTATTGCCCTATAAATTGACAGTGAGACAAGCTATAATATGAGGCTCTTCTATAATTTGTCAGTTGCTTTTTTTACAAAAGGAACGATCCAGTTGACCATAAGGGGTACAAGGATCAATGTAGTAATCAAGGTTTGTTCGGCAACAGCAAGGGATAGATCAAGAGCACGGATCAAGTACAGAATGCCTGTAACTAGTGGATAGACAAACATCCAGACTCCAAACATAAAAAGAAGTTTTCGATAAGTCATTGCTATATTGTATTTGTTTTGCTCAGTTATTACGGTTTAAGCTTAAGCATTAGAATTATGCAGGGTGCGAGACGCGAATTGAGCCAACCTTTTCACTGATGCCTTTTTTGAGTACTTCTCTGTTGTACGCAGAAATAACGCTGCGTCGTTTTAGCATACCCAAAACCCAACGGTTGTCCATGGACTCTACAACGGGTATTTCCTGAATACCTTTTATGTCAAAAAGCTGCATAGCTTTATATAATGTATCATCAGGGGTAAGCATTATGATATCTGTTTGACAGATAGAGCCAACAGTTTGAGCTGATCTTTCAGAAGAGTCCCTGTGAATAATATTTTTGACGTCTGTCATAGATATTATTCCGGTCATTTTTCCTGTATCACCAATTACAGGGAAATAAAATCCGCTTTTTGTTTCACTAAATGTCATGAGTAACTGATTGATATTTGCTTCTTCACTTATAACATCCACATCCTCTGTGATAGCAAGTCCCACCCGAAGAGATTTCATAATGGCCACTTCTCGACCTTCATGGATATTTATTCCCTCACGGCTGAAATCAACGGTATCGATGGAATCTTCATTTAGCCAGGTAGCAGCCATTGTTCCTATGATAGAGGCGAGCATGGCAGGAACAATAATTTCATAGTTTCCGGTCATCTCAAAGAGTAAAAAGATGGCAGTGAGAGGAGCGTGGGTCGATGCTGCGAGAAAAGCACCTATGCCAACAGATGCGTAAGCTCCAGGGCCCGCTGTACTATCTGGAAAAAGATTGTGGACAAAGCCTCCAAAGCTTCCTCCAATCATGGTTCCTATAAAAAGGGCAGGGGCAAAAACGCCTCCAGCCCCTCCAGAGCCCAGGGTAATTGCAGTTGCCAACACTTTAAGGAAGATGAGGCAGAAAAGATAATTACTCATCGCACCACCATATAAAACAGTTTCAATAAAGTGATATCCATCCCCCATAACCTGAGGGAACATTATTCCTATTGAGCCTACAATAAAGGCACCTGTAATAGGTTTGAGCAGAAAGGGTATCTTCAGGTTCTGGTAAAAGTCCCGCACCCAGTAAAAAACTTTTATATGAAAGACAGCCAGCAAACCTGTGAGTGCGGCTAGCAGACAATACAGTGGCAACTCTACGAAATGGTTAACCACATCGTATTGGGGAATAGTAAAAAGAGATGCCTCTCCAAAGTATGAGCGGGTAACGACGGTTGAAATTGCTGAAGCTGTGATAAGAGCAGAAAATGAAGAAATTTCATAGGTGCCAAGAAGAACTATTTCAGCTGCAAAAAAAATACCTGCAATGGGTGCATTGAACATTCCAGCAATTCCACCGGCACAACCAGCCGCTATATAGAGTTTCATTCTATTGCCGGAGACACGAAAAAACTGACCAACTTGAGAGCCCATGGCACCGCCAATCTGAGCGATTGGCCCCTCTACACCAGCAGAATTCCCAGTTCCTATTGTTATGGCAGTTGATAGTATTTTTATATATATAGTGCGGATACGTAAATATCCGCCTTCAAGATTTACCTTGCGGAGAAATTTGGTAAAGCCGTAACCGTTGACTTCTCCAGGAAATAGCAAGGTTAATGGAATAAGAAGGACCATCCCAAACATTGGGATAAGTGGGAGAAGAAGCAGGTGGTATCCACCCAGGTCAATCTGTAGTAATTCTTTTCCACCATTAAAGATATATTCATCAACGAGATGAACCGTGGTGCGGAAGACGATGTTGAGTATACCAGACATCAGTCCGATAAACGCAGCTACGGCCAGAAGACGAGTGTTTTCTCCTGGAAGTAACCTTCGTAGATGTGATTTCATAACAACTATTTTGTTTTACAGTACAAACTGCATTGGATCTTGAAGCATAGAGGAAACGCCTAAAAAAGGTGACCGCCAAAACTAGAAAAGTGTAAACCGTTGAGTGTATAACACCAGTACAATTTTGTTGAAAGGTTTTTTGTATAATTGATTAAATCAATTACCGGAGGTTATATTACTGTCTTTGTATAAAGTGAGTGTGAGTATATATGCTTATCTTCTGTCATCAAGGCATAATAGCCTGGAATTATCTTGACATAGACTATCATTTGTAATCATAAATGAAGGTAAATTGACAATGGTGTCAATCTTTAGTCGGGGAGTGCACATGGCCAGAATAGAGCGAGATGAAGAACGTGTACCGTAATACTTCCTCTCTATAGTAGTTGATGATGCTAAAATATCACACACCAGCATCAATTTCTTGTAAAGAATAATAAAATCTGATCCGTTACATTAAAAAACAGTGATAAAGCGCAATTAACAATAACCGGGAGTTATCTTAAAATGGCAAAAATCACCAGTGCCATGGATGTTTTTAAATTATTGGAAAAGACAAATTGTAAACAGTGTAACAAGCCTACATGTCTCGCCTTTGCGGCAGCTGTATTTCAAAGTCGAGCTGCGCTCAGTGAATGTCCTTTTATTGATAAGAAAACTCTTAATATCTATGGTGAAGACCAGGGTAAGAGAGAATCGCGGGCCGAACAGGATTACCAGATGGCCTTAACTCAATTAAAACAAGAGGTTTCAGTAACTGATTTAGAAGCACGAGCAAAGGTGCTAGGGGAAAAGTTTGCAGGTAATAAACTGACGCTAAAAGTGCTTGGTAAAGATTTCAGTGTAGATTCAAAGGGTGAAGTTTCTACGATAATTCATACCAACCGTTGGTTGGTCCCCCCAGTATTACACTATATTTTACAGGGACAAGGATTACCTGTTACCCAAAAATGGGTTCCGTTTAAAGAACTTGAAATGTCAAAGGATTGGACGAGGTTCTTTGAGCATCAATGTGTTAATCTTTTTAAAAAAGTTGCAGATTCAAACCCTACTTTTTTCGAAGACATCATCGATGTATTCAATGGTAAGCCTGTTGAAAAACATTTTGACTCAGATATTTCTCTTATCATCAAGCCCTTACCGCTCTTACCTATCCTCATCTGCTACAATCACTCCGAAGAGGGGTTAGATTCATATTTAAATCTATTTTTTGATATTACTGCGGATAAGAACCTTCCCGTTGAGTCAATCTACACGCTTACCACTGGACTTGGACGCATGTTCGAAAAACTTGCTGAAACCCATGGATGATTGTCTTGCTATTTTTTTCCGGTATGGTGTTAACTGCGACTATTGTAGTGGTGACCCGAGCAGGAAGAAGATCCCTCTACATTACGAATAAATTCCAATTTTCTGTTATCCATCTGCTCCAATGATTTGCTGACTAACATATGAGCTGCCGCATAACGTGTTATACTATTATCTGCCAGCAGATTGAATGCCTTCTCTTCAAGTTTTCCTGTAATGACCGCTTCACAATTATAGTCCAGTATAATTTGGGCAAGTTCTTCGTCAGATCCTGGACGTATCGCATGGGGGATGGCTGTGCACTGCATAGTGTCAACATTAACTATGAGCAAGTACGGTGTCTTGGAAAACTCACTAAAGACATTGTTGTCTAGTGCATCACCGTCTGCTGTTATTGCAATGTTCATAAGTTCACCTTTTTTGAAAGAGATAATATGTGTTTTTGGGGAGCATGCAACTGTGTATATGTGCTTTTCAGCACTATAACAAACACTATAATATCTTGTTTACATAGAAAAAAATATTTTTTGCAATCTGAGGAGGTCTTTTTGAAAATAATATAGCCAGGCGATAAAATAATTGATATATTATACGTTAACGTAAGATGTGGCTCGTCTGTTACATAACCTTCACACCATAAATATTATGTTAGATGACTCTGGGGTATTGTTTGAATTACGGCATGGGGTTGCCTACGTTACCCTGAATCGGCCGGATAAGCATAATGGTCTTGATGAAAAGATGCTTTTGGCACTGGTTTCCACTGCAAAAAAGATTAGGAAAGACCCAACAATACGATGTGTTATCATGCAAGGTAATGGCCCATCTTTTTGTGCAGGATTAGATTTTGGATATGTCGCGAAAAACCCGATAATGGTGCCTAAGTACTTCGCGAAGCTTCCATGGTCAAAAGACAACATGTTCCAGAGGGTGGCACATATTTGGAGGGATTTGTCGGTTCCTGTACTTGCCGTGGTGCACGGTAATTGTTTTGGGGGAGGTATGCAGATTATATTGGCTTGTGATTATCGAATTGCAACTCCTGATGCAAACCTTTCGATTCTAGAAATGAAATGGGGCTTAATCCCAGACATGAGTGGTATGGTGACCTTGTCTCGCCTAACAAGAGTGGATATTGCTCAGGAACTTACAATGACAGGCCGATTTTTTAGCGGAGTTGATGGGGCGGAGTATGGTCTGATAAGCAAGGTGAGCAAAAATCCACTTGTCGAAGCAGAAACGCTTGCCAAAACAATCTGTGAGAAAAGTCCTGATGCGATTGCCGCCACAAAATATTTATTCAAAAAAACGTGGAAAAAGGATACCCGGCTAACACTGTTTTGGGAGCGGGTAACGCAACTCCGACTTTTTACAGGTAAGAATCAGCGGATTGCAATGGCCAACGCACTCAACAAAGATAAAGAACCTAAGCCCTATTCTGTTAGAACCAGCTTTAAATAAAAAATCTAACCGGACAAACGGAATTTTTTAGTATCCCTGGATAAGTACCAATCTGTAAAGAGTGCGATATCAGCAAGTTTTCATACACTCAATTTCTCGGAGTCTAGGCTACCTGTTTTTTATGACAGCTTGTTCTGAGTAAGGTACTACACATATTCCTCTCGATTTGGATGTTAAAATAAAGTACTGACTTCATTTACATGAAGGTCAATACGTCATGTTCCGTCTTACCTGGAATTTGCCTCCAGTTAAAGATGCCTTTTTACCGCAACCCTGCTGTTATCTACAATTTTTTTTAAAAAATACTTGCTGTGGATTTTGGTTTTTAAAATCCCGGTGATATACTTCTTCTAACTTAAAATGTTCTCCAGTTATCTTGTTTTTTATACCAGCTTTTCTGGAGTAAGGTACTAAAGTGATTGCAGACGATAGTCTTAATAACGGAGAAGGATGGATGACTAACACAAATAAAACCAAGAAGAACCTGCCGAAATCAATCAGTATAGCTCTTAAAACCTCAGTAAGTTCTGGGGCTCTTATAATGTTGCTTTTAGGCTTGAACACGGCTGTTTCCAATTACCTCGAGCACAATCTCGTCACTTCAATATTCAGCCAATACACGAGCGAAGTTGAAACAATTATAAAAAAACAGGGCTCGGTCAAACAACAGGAACTTAAAGAATCTATTTCAAGTAACATTGAAATGCTTGCTGGTGCGAGCGCTACCTTGCTCTACAGTTTTGATACCGTCTCAATGGAAAGGATGCTTTCTGGATATATAAAATTACCAGATATTATGGCAGTTGAAGTGCTCGATGATGTTGGTGAGCCGTTTTTTGCGATCTGGAAAAATCCTGGAATAGAGTCTAAAGATGCACTGCCCAAAGATGTACCTATAAATAAAGAATTTTCTGAATCATCCGACAGCTTTGTTAACGATGAAAAAGTTGGAAGTGTTACCATTTACTATTCTGATAAAAGGCTTTTGGCTGCAATGGAAGAAGAGAAAGCTATCAGTGCGCAGCGGATCGCTGACTTTGAAGCATCTGTGGATTCATCAATGACCCAGGCCACGATGATTCAGATTGGTATTGCTCTTTTGGTGGTCATCCTACTTATAGTCGCCATAATTATATTGTTGCGGCTTCAAGCAGTTAAGCCGTTAAAAGAGTTACATGCCATGGTTATAGATCTGGTTGAAGGTGAGGGCGACTTGACCAAACGGCTCGACCTGAAAAGCCGTGATGAAATCGGAACGTTAGCCGCAGTTTTCAACAGGTTTATTAAAAGAATGCAGGGTTTATTAACCGATATAACAGGAAACTCTAATACTCTACATAGTTCGTCCTCTGAAATGCTCGACGTTGCCGATGTTGTTTTGTCTGGCGCAAATACTATGTCAGACCAGGCAAAGGCGGCGTCGACTGCCTCGCAGCACCTCAGTGATCAGATGGACTCGGTGGCTGCTGCAAGTGAACAAGCAGCTACAAACGTAAATATGGTCGCAGCAGCAACAGAAGAAATGACATCTACAGTTAACGAGATTGCCAGTAATTCTGAAAAAGCTCGTGTAGTCACCGGTAAAGCAGTTGAAAAGACACAAGTGGCCTCCCAACAAGTTAATGAATTGGGCTCTGCCGCTCAACAAATTAGTAAGGTCACTGAAGTTATCACAGAAATTTCAGAACAGACAAATCTTCTTGCTTTAAATGCTACAATTGAGGCAGCCAGGGCAGGTGATGCGGGAAGGGGATTTGCAGTTGTCGCAAACGAAATTAAAGAACTTGCTAAACAGACCGCTAATGCTACCCAGGATATTAAAAGCCGTATTGAAGGAATTCAGCAAACCACTGGAACCACTGTTACAGAAATTGAGGACATTACTGAGGTAATACATTCTGTAAACGATTTGGTGTCGACTATTGCAACAGCTGTTGAAGAACAGGCTGTAACAACCCAAGAAATATCTGAAAATGTTTCCCAGGCAGCACTGGGTATTGCAGAAGTCAATGAGAGGGTGGCTGATAACTCAAACGTAGCAAAAGACATCGCCGGAACAATATCTAAGGTAGATGATGTGGCAACTGAGATGAAGTCTAGTTCGACAAAGGTGAGTGAAAGCGCAAACGATCTTCTTGTTCTTGCTCAGCAGCTGGGCGAGGTGGTTGGTAAATTTAAAATCTAACCCCGATGAACCGGATAAGTGTCTCGAAGGTCTCACTATCTCCACTATCTGGTGGCCCTACTAAACGTAGGGCTTCAAAAACAATTCCTGAGTTTTTTGTTCCTTAACAGAGGCTCAGGAGTAAGGTCCTAAAGACCAGAACCTTTATAAAATGGACATTTACACTTGAACCACTTGCAAAGGTGTTTTTGCGTCCAATGTCTTCGTTTTGTTCAAAATTTTATCCTCGGAATATTAATTATATGCCTGTGGTAAAATTTTTCACAGGCCTTGATATTGGACGAAAATACTATTTTTGCAAAAGGCTCACTTTATAAAGATTCATACTGAAACATCTGTATCACTCCCTAGAAAATATATTACTTATCTTTTCTAAATCACAGATTAATCCTATAGCTAAGCCCTAGTAATCGGCTCAGTATCGCCTGTTCTTGCTATCTGTAAATAATCATCAAAACTAAGAGTATCATTATTTTCTATTTGTTGTTGCTCTTGTATAGATTGATGAACCTGAGCCTCAAGCTTGGTTTGTAAATCCTTATTAACCCCGATTGCGGCAAGACTATTTTTATGTTCGATGCTTTTTGATAAAATCCAGTCATGGTACCCAGTTCCAGATTTGACTAAAGAATCGACAATGATAGCAGATGGAGTGAGCGATGAGTCATGTAACTTTTCTAATTGAGCTGATACCGATTTCTTATGCTGATCTGTATTGTGTAAGCTATCTAAAAGCTCCGCAGTGATCAATAGGTCTGCAAGTAATTTTTCTCCGGCATCTTTCACTGATAGGTCTCCACCCGGCATAGATAATTTTAGTCCTGGTTCTCTACCTCTGGTCGTTATCTTTTGTTGATTTTCGTAGGCGTATTTACATTCTTCAGGGGAAAGCAGATCATCTCCCATAAAGAGACATGATATGAGAAACGTATCAAGGAAGGTAGCTTGCTCAAAATCTATTCCTAGCGGTAATAGCGGATTAATGTCAGTGTTCCGAATTTCAATATACTCAACGCCTCTTCTGGTGAGCGCCTGAAGTGAGGTTTCATCATTTTTCGCCACTCTCTTTGGTCGAACGTCACTGTAATACTCGTTTTCAATCTGCAAAATGGTGGCTGCCAATTGTTTGTAATGGCCATCAACTTTCACACCAATTTTTTCATATGCCGGATGGATAGTGTGTACGGCGTCATAGAGCGATTTACTATACGTTCCCAGATGGTTGAAGCATATGTTGAGCGATGATTGAGCGGTGGTGGAATATCCAAGATCACTCATGCGCAAAGAGGTCGCGTATGGGAGATAGAGAGTGTTTTTATTCAAACGTTTAAGGTCATGCTGTTTCCCAGCCAAAAAAGAGTCGGACAAGGCAGGAGATGCGCCAAAAAGGTAGAGGAGAAGCCACGAGTGGCGCCGAAAATTACGGATCAAGGTGAAATAGGATTCTGACCTAAAGTCCTGGAGTGAAACTGAACTGTTCTTTGTGACATGAAGTTTTTCCCAAAACTCATCAGAAAATGAAAAATTGTAGTGGATTCCTGCAATTGACTGCATCATGCTTCCGTAGCGATTTTTCAAACCAATCCGATAGAGATGTTTCATCATTCCCATATTCGATGAACCAAAATCGGCAATGGGAATTGTTTCAGGGTCATTAATGGTACACGGCATACTCCCTGCCCATATAACCTCATCACCAAGATGGGAATAGGTGAACTGATGTACATTTTGTAAATAATCCAGCGCCGCTTCCGGTTGATCAAAGACAGGTGTAATCAGTTCAAGTAGAGATTCAGAAAAATCAGTGGTGACACTACCGTTTGTTAGCGGTGAGCCAAGTCGTTTTGGATGTGGGGATCTTGATAACTTGCCTGATGGTGCGACCCTTAATCCCTCTTTTTCAATTCCATGAAGGCAATCTCGCAGGCCAAGGTGGATCGAAGAAGACTCTAACTGTTCTAACTGTTGTTGCAAAACTGAATCCATGAAAATACTCTTAGTAATTGATATTAAATTTCAAGCTAATAATCTGCAGTTCTGTCCACCGTTTATGCTGATTTTGGCTCACTATATAAAAGAGGTGGAGTGATTTAAAAGTTGTGGTGTATACCATTGTATAACGTGTAATGCAAAAAACGACAATTACCTGATTTTTTTTATAACAATGACAACTTCGTCAGCCAGACAATGAGTAAGACTTAAGACCTGGGCGACTTGATGTGCATTCTGAAAAATGAAGAAGTTGTGCTATGAGCGTGTTTTGGGCGATACACTGAAAATAGCGAAAATCGAGCTACGTCCAACAACCATTTTTTAACGAAATTCATCAATATTATAACGCGTTACTCAATATATATTTCCGTGCTTATTAAACAGGTGGCGTTGAGATGATGTTTTTAAGAGATAACATTGCTAGTAAATACAAGTTTTATCTTTACTTTCTCTTTAGAATAACGTTGACGCCGCATCAAAGTATTCCTATTGTTCAAACATAAAAAAACAATATTTTTTCATTAAGATTTAGCTCAATTTTAAGATACAGATATGGATTATTATAAAGTTCTAGGGGTTGATAAAAGTTCATCCCAAACAGAAATCAAGAAGGCGTATAGAAAACTTGCTCTCAAGTACCATCCTGATAAGAACAAGGGGGATAAGAGTTCTGAAGCAAAGTTCAAAGAGATCAGTGAGGCCTATGCGGTTCTCTCAGACTCCGAAAAAAAACAGCAATATGATACCTACGGTTCCACAGATTTTCGTCAGCGTTATTCCCAGGAAGATATCTTCAGAGGCTTTGACATAAACGATATCCTGCGCCAATTTTCAGGCGGCGGAGGAGGTGGTGGTTTCAGATCAGCAGGAGGTTCCATGGGCGGAAATCCTTTTGGGTCTTTCTTTAATCAAGGTGGTAACGGAGGAGGCTGCGGTGGAGGAGGATGTCATTCCGGACCAGAAAAAGGTCAGGATATGACCTATCAAATTACCATAAGCCTTGAAGATGTACTTAATGGTGCAGAAAAAACCATATCTCTTCGTAAAAATGGGGCTGCCCATAATGTCTCAGTTAAGATTCCAAGAGGGATTGAAGCGGGAAAGAAACTTCGGTTACAGGGAAAGGGCGCTGAGTCACGTAATGGTGGCCCGGCTGGAGATTTGTACCTCAAGGTCGATATTAAAGACGATGAAAATTTTACCCGTAAGGGCGATGATCTCGTCATCCAGAGGCTTATATCGTTTAGCGAAGCCTGTCTTGGGACAAAGGTAGAGGTTACGAC
Source organism: Desulforhopalus glucosivorans (assembly GCF_054397165.1). Classification (NCBI taxonomy): domain Bacteria; kingdom Pseudomonadati; phylum Thermodesulfobacteriota; class Desulfobulbia; order Desulfobulbales; family Desulfocapsaceae; genus Desulforhopalus; species Desulforhopalus glucosivorans. The sequence goes on along the minus strand of NZ_AP044854.1, from coordinate 1,713,050 downwards.
CCTTGAGGGGAAAAAATTTATGGTGAAGGTTGCCTCAGGAACCCCCCATGACTCAAAGCTTCGTATTCGTGGATATGGACTCCCCACCGGACCTTTGGGCGAAAGGGGAGACTTATTTGTAAAGATTGGGGTCAATGTACCTCAGGAGCTGACCGAAGAACAGCACGACTCGCTTGAAAAATTACAAGCATTAGGGCTTTAAAACAGATGGGCCGTTTAGCTAACAAAGCTAAATGGCCCATTTTTATTCGATACTCAAGACACTTCCAACAGTTCAAACCAATGAGACTACTCTGGCAAACTCTCTTCCTTCTTGCCTTTTCAACTGTCTCATCCTTTGCCCAACATGGCGATTCTATTGACGGCCAACTCAAATACCCGAAGAATTTCAGCCATTTTAATTACACGTCTTCCGAGGCTGAAAAAGGAGGGAAGCTTATCCTCCATGATCTCGGCAGTTTTGATAAGGTTAACCCCTTTACACTTAAGGGCACTGTTGCCTACGGGCTTGAAGAGTTTCTCTATGAGCCGTTATGCGAAAAAAGTTTAGATGAACCCTTTGCAGTCTATGGTCTGCTTGCAAAAGATATATCAGTTGCGTCTGACCACAAATCTGTCACGTTCACCCTCAATGAAAATGCTCGTTTTTCTGATGGTTCAGCTGTTACAGCTCAAGATGTTGGCTATACCATTGACACTCTTACCGGAAGCAATGTCCATCCATTTTATAACAGTTATTATCAGGACATCGCAGGCTACCAGTTATTAGGTGAGTCTCGTATTCGTGTTCATTTTAAGAATGCGAATCGGGAGATGCATCTTATTGTAGCCCAGATGAAAATAATGCCAGCAAAAGGCCATGAGTCGTTTTTCTCAGACAAGCCACAGCTCACTGATAACTCCTTCTATCCCATTGGCTCAGGACCGTATATTGTCAGTAATATAGATCCAGGTAAATCTATTACCTATCGGCGAAATCATGAATACTGGGCTGTTGATCATCCGACAAGAGCGGGTATGTATAACTATGATGAGATTGTAGTTAAATATTATAAGGATAATACAGTCGCACTTGAGGCATTTAAGGCGGGCGAATTTGACTTTATCTCAATTAATATCGCAAAACAGTGGGCGCGTGATCTCAAGGGTAGAGGGTTTGAGAATGGCACCCTTGTCAAAAAAAGTTATCCCCATAAAAATATTGCAGGAATGCAGGGCTTTACCATGAATACCAGGCGCTCACTTTTTCAAGACGTGAGGGTCAGAAAAGCTCTTGGCCTTGCTTTAAATTTTGAGTGGATTAACGAAGCTCTTTTCCATGGTCAATATAAAAGAAATAATTCGTTCTTTAGTAATTCTCTCCTGGCAGCAGAGGGCTTACCTACAGGGCTTGAATTAGAATATTTGCTACCATTTAAAGATGATCTTCCTTTGGAGGTTTTCACCGAGGAGCTGTCACCGCCAAGAGTTGATAAAGATGATGATTTACGAAACAATCTCCTTGCAGCCAAAAATCTCCTTAAAGAAGCTGGTTGGAATATTGAACAGGGACTATTAAAAAACAAAGAGGGCGAAATATTCTCATTTGATTTTCTTTTAGCAAACCAGTCATTTGAAAGAGTCCTGGCCGGTTTTGCAAACAATCTTAGACGACTTGGTATAACCGTTCATTATCGCACAATTGATCCCGCCCTATATGTATCCCGGGTAAAGTCTTTTGATTATGATATGATTGTCTCAAGTTTTGCGCAATCGCAATCCCCGGGCAATGAGCAGGTAAGCTATTGGCACTCAAGTTCAGTTTCTAAAGAAGGTTCAAGAAATTATGCAGGCGTTCATTTGCCGGTGGTAGATAATCTTGTAGATAAAATTATTTATGCCACAAACCAAGAGGAGCTAACAGCAGCATGCAGGGCTCTGGACCGGGTATTATGGTATGGTTATTATACTATTCCGAACTGGTATCTCTCTTTCCATCGCCTGAGTTATCGAGCCGATTTTAGACAGCCTTCAACTCTTCCACTCTATTACAATCCTTTTGATCTACTCATGACCTGGTGGAAACAATAGCGACTGTCCTGTAAAGATCGTTTAATGAAACTCAGCATGAAAGAGTAATCTCTATTTCCACGGAGAATATGGCCGTTTTACCTTGACTTTTAACCGTTTTTTCTGATACCAATTTATTATACATCCTGTTTGTTAGGAAGATTGTATTACGAGTACATTACTAATACGGGCTTCGTCATAGAGCTTGATCGTCTGACTAGCCTAATTTCGTGGGGGAGGTTGGAATGTCTGATAGGGTGAAAGGAAAAGTTAAATGGTTTAATGCAAGTAAAGGGTACGGATTTTTGGAAAGGCCGGACGGTGAATCTGATATTTTTGTACACTACAGCGCTATTGAGGGTGACGGGTTTAGAAGTCTTGAGGAAGGTGAATCGGTCGAGTTTTCAATTGCTAAGACAGATAAGGGGCTTCAGGCTGAAGACGTCAATAAGCTGGTGTAGTCCCATAAATTTTAGTTTATAGCCCTCGCCTACGATGCAACGCAGGCGGGGGCTTTTTTTTGATGCAATTTATCTGTCTTCGTGGCATACATTCCTCTTTTTTACATAATTATGGAATCGTATACATTTACACTACAAACACTCTCGGACACTGAGAGATTTGGTTTTTTGTTAGGTACAAAAGCGGAGCCCGGCTTCATTTATTGCCTTGATGGTGATCTTGGCGCAGGTAAAACAACGCTTACCCAATCCATCGCCAGAGGACTAGATCTTGAAGATGGTCAATATGTATCAAGTCCATCATTTGCCGTACTGCATGAATATACAGGAAAGATACCTCTATATCATATGGATTTTTACAGGCTTTTTGGCGCGGACGATGTGCTGTCTCTAGGTTTTGATGAGTATTTTTTCAAAAAAGGACTCACGGTAATCGAATGGTCCAAAAGAGCGTCTGAGATTCTCCCCCAAGAGGTACTTACCATCGATGTACAACTAGCAGCCGATGGTGGTCGTTGCTTCACCTTGCTTGCCAGTTCCAGGTATCAGGCCCTTCTCAAGGAAATCAGATATGTGTTTCCTGATAATTGTCGATAAAACAATAGTATAGTAACGATATTTAAGCTGGGCGTTGATCATTATGAAACTCCCATTATAGTGTGATAAACCAGATATCTAACACAAGCTCAACACTTTCAATCGCTCAGGGCGATAATCTAAAAATGAAGAAAAAATCTATTATATTTAACGACTGCTTTAAGGCGTTTACTGAAGATCAGGATAAGGCAATCACACCTGAAGAAACCTTAAAGAGATTCTACTCTAAGGTTGAGGCCCTTGAGATTAATATTCTCAATGAAGTCAGACGAATTGACAATGGTCGCCTTGATATACCTGTTTACTTTTCGGTATGTGGGGATGATGCAAAACAACTCACCGGCACCAAGAAGCAGATGGGAAAGGGCGCTTCACCTGTGCAGGCCGAGGCCTCCGCTTGTATGGAGCTTGCGGAACGATTTTCATTTTTTGCCTATAAAAATAATAGCGGAAATTTTGTAACCGGCGATTACAAAGAAATGATCGCAGCAGGCCATCCTGTACTTGATCTCAAGTATCTCCTCCAGTCTGTTCACGACGAAACAACTGATATCAGTTTACTGGAAAAGTTGCTGGATGGAATCCCTATGCAATGGGCCTGGGGGACTAACATTACAAAAGGAACTGATGTACTTATTCCGTTTTCCTGGTTTTTTGCCATTAATGAATTTAATGGACCATCTGCTGGGAACACAAATGAAGAAGCTGCACTTCAGGGTATTTGCGAGATTGTTGAGCGACATGTCTGTTCTGTTATTAATAACCAGAAGACTAAAACCCCTAAAATTGATTTTGATTCAGTCAAAGACCCTGTTGCAGTGAAGTTGTTACGAAAATTCTCTGATAACAATATTGAATTATATCTTAATGATTTTAGTCTTGATACCGGTGTATGTACAATCGGTGCCCTTGCTATTGATCGCTCTACCTTTCCGGGCAAGAGTGAAATTGTGTATACTGCAGGTACAACTCCTGAACCTGAAAAAGCAATTATCCGTGCTGTGACCGAGATTGCCCAGCTTGCAGGAGATTTTAATTCAGATTCAAACTATGTTGCCTCGGGTTTGCCAAAGCCGCTATCCATGGAGGAAGTGGACTACTTAACTGACACCAATGATACAGTTGCTGTTCAAAATATTGTTAATATAAGTGATGATAATATCAAAACAGAGGTTATGAACTGTGTTGATGCCATCAAAAACATTGGTATGGATGTGCTGATGATTGATGTGACTCACGACAAACTCAATATACCTGCTTTTTACACCATTGTTCCTGGAGCTCACTTCAGAGAACGCTCGATGATCAATGATGTGGGTCTGTTTTCTGCAAAACTTGTGGTCGAGCTAACAGATGACGCCCAGGTTCTTGAAGAAAAATTGATTCAGATGGAGTCACTATTACCAGAGGCTTATTACCTTGAGTTTTACAGGGGGCGTAACTACGTCACCATGGGTTTTCCTGAATCCGCTCTTTCTCATTTTGATGCGGCATTAAAGAAAAATCCTGAAGATGAAGACCTGCCATATATATATTCTTTTATGGGTAGTTGTCTTAAAGACCTGGGTAAGTTCGATGAGGCAATTGAAAAACTGACAGCAGGTCTCGAAGCAGACGAAGAACGCCCTGATCTGCACAACACCTTAGGCGTTTGTTACTTTAAAAAAGAAAATTACGAACAAGCCATTGTTCATTTTCAAAGAGCTGTTGATCTTAACCCGGCGTCAGGTATTGATTATGCCAATCTTGGAGTGAACTACAGTAAGCTTGGAAAGGTGGAGCAGGCTGTAGAGTTCTTAACAATCTCGCTGACAATTGACCCGGATCTTGATTTTGCAAAGGATCTTCTTGCCAGAATTTTAAAGAAGTAAGGATAATGCGTTGAAGTAAAGAGTACGTTGAACATTGGTTAGGTTGGGTTCAGACAGCCTAGCCCATGTTCTATTGTGTCAAAAGTCATTACCTTGCTCATGCCTCCTTTAAGCTCATCATGGGCTATGAAATCATTTGGTACTTCGGGGGCAATGACTCCAAAACGTGTCAGGATGTCTACAACTGGAGGCTGGACACCGCAGAGTCCGAGCATTCGGATCCGAGGGTTCATGAGTACAGAACCCAACACTCCTATTACACTCGAATTAATAATATTAAAAAGAGATAAATCAACGAACACAAATGTGTCGAGCGTAGAATGATCATTGCCTTCGGAGGCTGTGCATTCGATGATGGCCGTTTTCATCTGGTCCAGACCCTCTTTTACAGTCGTTAACTCATCAGTTTTTATGATACATACTCTGCCTTCTCTCACAGATACCTTCCCCATGTTGAACCTCTTTACGCAGGTAGCGTAATACAAAGGTGACCGACGATTAGTAACAATCTTTGTAGCAGTTTTTGTGCACTTATTTACACATATTCAATCACAATTAATTAATGATATCATTAGATCCCTCTAATCACAAATTTCTCTAAAACAATTCTTTAAAGTAACCATAAATGCCTATCTCCAGTGAGTATTCAGGAGTTGGAAGCAGTTACATGGAGCTCAATGAATGAGCTAGAAATTGTAAGCAATTTTAAGGGGCTAGGATTTCAAGGCTAAAAAGTTATTTATAGTTTGATTATGACATAATTTTATTGTGCTGATCATCAGTTCTTAGTAAGTTTTTTCCTTTTTAATCAGATTTGTTTCTATGAGGATTGCAATACAATGCCGGACAAGGAAATATACCTGCTAAGACATGGGGATACAGGCCTTAAAAATCAATATATTGGTTCTTCGGATGTTTCACTTTCACCAAGAGGAATTGAAGAGGTTAAAAAAAGCTGTGGGTTTCTCTCCAGTGTAGATTTTGATGCTGTAATGTGCAGCCCAATGAAACGCTGTACAGAGACTGCAGCACACCTTACAGGTTCTCCCCCTGTTCAAATTCTCGATTTTCTGCGAGAAATTGATTTTGGTCGTTGGGAGAAGAAAACATTTCAGGAAATTATACAAAATGATCAGGATGAGGTTGATCGTTGGGTACAGAAACCTGAAACATTCCGTTTTCCTGAAGGTGAATCACTCATTGATTTTAAAAAGCGGATAACAACTACCACCGATTTTTTATACCAAACAGATGGTGAACGGATTCTTGTGGTTTGCCACGGTGGCATCATACGGCATCTACTCTGTAGCTTACTTCGGATACCTGGTGAACAGTATCTTCTTTTTGAAATTCAATCAGGCTGCTATTCAACAGTGCGATTACACCCTCAAGGTGGGGTGTTAACAGGTCTTAATTTAAAAGGATAACTGTGGCTAAAATAATTCTTATAACAGGTGGAGCCAGAAGCGGAAAAAGTTCATTTGCCCTTGATGTTTGCGAGCAAATCTCAGACAAAAAACTTTTCATCGCCACTTGCCCAACCATTGACACAGAGATGAGCGATAGAGTTATCCGCCATAAAGCGGAAAGGGAAGGTAGAGGTTGGGTTACGGTTGAAGAACCAATTGACCTCCACAGGACCTTTGAAAACGATGTCCATAAGTACGACGTGGTGCTGCTTGACTGCGTAACCCTGTGGGTAAATAATGTATTGTTTTCATTTGAACAAAAGGATGATGTCCTCAGTGATTCTGCAATCAGAGATCTTGCCCTCCAGTGGCTGAGAGCAGCTGAAAATTTTTCAGGTACTCTCGTCTGCGTAACCAATGAGGTAGGTCTTGGAATTGTGCCTGACAATGCGCTGGCCAGATTATATAGAGATCTGGTTGGAACAGTTAATCAAACCATCGGAAAGATGGCGGATGAAGTCGCCCTCGTCTCCTGTGGAGTGCCACTGTACTTAAAAAAATAAAGTGAATGTAAGGAGTTTTTGAATATGGGTTTGCTCGAACGCACCATAAAAGATATTTTCCCCCAGGACAGTTCCGCAAGAGATTTGGCCAAGGACCGACTTGATAATCTTGCTATACCCCATTGGGCTCTTGGCGACTTGATGGATCTTGCCATCGAACTTGCTGGCATGACACGCTCAGTGAATCCGGTCGTCGCTAAGAAAACTGTTGTCACAATGGCAGCTGATCATGGCGTTGTTGCTGAAGGTGTTTCCAAATTTCCAAGTGAAGTGACACCTCAAATGGTCTACAACTTTGTCAATGGAGGAGCAGGTATCAATGCTCTTGCTCGACAGGCCGGTGCTGATGTTATTGTAGTTGATATGGGCGTTAACGCAGATTTAAAAGACCTCGCTGAAGCTGGAAAGATTATTAACAAAAAAGTAGGTCTTGGAACGGATAATATCGCGGTAGGCCCTGCTATGAGTAGAGCCATGGCTGTTCGCGCGCTTGAGTCTGGTATAGATATAGCAAATGATCTCGCAAAAACCACAGATCTATTTGGTACAGGCGATATGGGAATTGGCAACACCACCCCTTCTGCTGCAATAGCTGCCGTTTGTACCAAAAAGAGTGTGGAAGAATTGACAGGGCGAGGCACAGGGCTTGATGACGAGCAATTGTCGCACAAGATTGAGGTTATAAAGAGAGCGATTGAAGTTAATTCTATATCCGCGTCTGATGGTGTGGACATCCTTGCCAAGGTAGGAGGATTTGAAATTGGTGGTATTGCAGGTCTAATCCTCGGTGCTGCTGCAAATCAAAAACCAATTATTATAGATGGGTTTATCTCCACTGCGGGTGCTCTAATAGCGAGCACCATTGAACCATTTGTGAAAGATTATTTGATCTTTGCTCACCGCTCCGTTGAGCCTGGGCATAAGGCTATGCAGGAGCACCTTGGTTGTAAAAAACCTCTACTTGATCTTAACTTCCGGCTTGGAGAGGGGACTGGGGCAGCTGTTGCCATGAATCTGGTAGAAGGTGCAGTAGCAATTCTCACAGAAGTTGCCACATTTGAAGAGGCAGCTGTTGCCGGAGCAGACAAATAATCTAAGGCCAGGAGTTATACCACCTCCTTGTCTTAACCCACTGATCTTTTATTCACTCTGGATATTTTCTGTATCAGAATATCCAAAGTAAGGCGCTCACCCATGAAAGAGACACAAGCCGGATGGCCAGCAAAACAGATGAGGTGTTTTCTCGCGGCAATGAGATTCCTCACTATTATTCCAGTTGTCAGGGGAGCTGAGCTTGATGGAGAATACTTCAAGGAAAGTCTACTCTACTTCCCTGTTATTGGATTGATTATAGGTTCACTCTGTTCTCTTTTGACCATAGTGTCTCAATTGTTCCTTCCCCAGCAGGTTGTTGCTTCTATTGTCGTTACTTTTCTTGCCTTTATCTCCGGCTGTCTTCATCTTGATGGGTTATCTGATAGTGGTGATGGACTGCTTAGTTCAAGACCGAGAGATCGCTCCATGGAAATCATGAAAGATAGCAGGGTTGGGGCCATGGGGGTTATTGTCACAGTCATAGTGCTCTTAACAAAGTACAGTGCGCTTACCTCCATTGACTCTGTACTCATGCCAGTAGCTGTATTTTTCATGCCCTTTGCTGGCAGAGTAATGATTCTTTGCACAATGGCGTTACTTCCCTATGCACGCGAAGAAGGTGGGCTAGGTAATCTCTTTTATAGTCGTCTAGTGCGACGCTTTGCTCTGTATGGCGTTATCGCCTTGCTGGCCTGTCTTGTCGTCTTTTCACCCCAGCGACTTCTTCTTGTTGTTTTTTTCCTGGCCGTTACTTTTGTTTTCTTTAACACGTGGTGCAAAAACAAAATTGGTGGTGCAACTGGGGATACCTTGGGTGCTAATTGTGAACTCGCCGAAATGGTTGTAGCCATTGCTTTTTCTGCGACCTTATCCGTTACTTTATAGAGGCTTTTGCTGTAATGAAAACATTCGAACATGGTGGAAATATTCATAAGGCCTTAAGAGACGCAGCAGAGTGCGGCGAGCAGATTATGGATTTTAGTGCCAACATCAATCCCCTTGGTCCTCCAGAGTGGTTGCGACCCCTTCTTGCAAGAGAACTTGATCAGATCTTCCACTATCCGGATCCGGAGAATCGTGATCTTCTTGATTCAATCGCTGTACATCATGCAATCGATGCTGAGTGCGTAATAGCTGGAAACGGTACGACTGAATTGCTCTATGCAATAATGAAAGCGATTCCAGCCAAAAGAGTCATTGTTCCTGTCCCAAGCTACGTTGATTATGTGAGGGCTGCCGAAGTTGCGCAAAGAGATGTTGTGTTCTTTAACCTCCAAGAGCAGAATGACTTTTGTCTTGATCTTGGTAAGCTTTCTACGATGCTACAGCCAGGGGACCTTACTGTCATTGCCACCCCAAATAACCCAACAGGAAAGCTGCCAATACGAAACGACCTTCTTGATCTTGTAAAGGCCAATCCTGAAGTGACCTTTCTCTTTGATGAGGCGTTTCTCGACTTTATTGATCATTACCAGTCACTGAGCTGTACTGCAGAGAACGTAATAACCCTAAACTCCATGACGAAGTTTTACGCAGTACCGGGACTACGACTCGGTTATGCCACCATGTCTGAGAGGTCTGTTGCGTTACTTAAACGTCAACTTCCACCATGGACAGTGAACACCTTCGCCCAGGCTGTTGGTGAGCGTGCTGTACAGGATAAAGAATACCAAAAAGCATCCATTGAAGAATGTTCATTACTCCGGGTCGAACTCACTGAGCAACTCTCAGCAATTCCAGAGCTTCGAGTCTTTAGTTCCACAGTGAATTATCTTCTTATTAAACTTTTAAAAAGCGATAGTTTAACTCTTCGTAAGCACTGCATAAAAAACGGAATTCTCATTCGCCCCTGTGATAATTACAGAGGTATTGAAGAGCCCGATAAGTTTTTCCGAGTGGCTGTCAGGACTAAGCGTGAAAACCTTCGATTAGTCGAGGTGTTACAGTTATTCTTTCAACCAGAAAGTAACATAAAGAGAAGGCGTAAAACACCTTCTATCATGTTCCAGGGAACCTGCTCAGATGCAGGGAAATCTATACTGACCACAGCACTTTGTCGGATAATGGTTCAGGATGGTATGTCAGTGGCCCCCTTTAAATCACAAAATATGTCCCTGAACTCCTTTGTTACTATGCAGGGCGATGAAATGGGACGTGCTCAGGTTGTTCAGGCCCAGGCAGCAAAGCTTGATCCGCACTGTCGCATGAACCCAATACTCTTAAAACCAAATTCAGACACAGGTAGCCAGGTGATAGTTAACGGCAAGCCTGTTGGAAATATGACGGTTAACGAATACGGCAAATACAAGCCTACAGCCTGGCCTGAGGTTTGTAAGGCCTATGATCTTTTAGCTGCAGATTTTGATGCGGTTATACTTGAAGGTGCGGGGTCACCGGGTGAAGTTAACCTTAAACATGACGACATTGTTAACATGCGTATGGCTCAGTACGCAGAGGCTCCTGTCATTTTGGTCGGAGATATTGATAGAGGTGGAGTATACGCTTCATTTGTCGGGATCATGGAAGTACTCGCTGAATGGGAAAGAAACATGGTTGCCGGGTTTATGGTTAATAAGTTTCGTGGTCAGGCCTCACTCCTTCAAAGTGCCCATGATTATCTGCTCTTACATACTGGTAGAAATGTACTCGGTGTGATTCCTCACATTATGGATCTGGGTATTCCGGAAGAGGATTCGGTTTCTTTTAAAAAGGGAAGCTTTAATACTAAAGCTAAAGAGCAGGGCATTAGGCTGGCTGTCATTAACTTACCCCACATATCTAACTTCACAGATGTTGAACCATTTCTTGAAGAGCCGGACGTAAGTGTTTGTATTGTCGATAGCGTTGAAGGCCTTGCCGGTTGTGATGCCATAATTTTACCTGGATCAAAAAATGTGATCCATGATCTTGAGTATTTAGTAAAGAGTGGCCTGCGTGATGCAGTCCTTACAGAATATGAGAGGGGAGTGGAAGTGGTCGGAATCTGTGGGGGCTACCAGATGCTTGGCAGATCTATAAAAGACCCCTATAAGCTTGAATCATCACTCTGCGGTGAAAACGGTCTTACAGGTTTGGGGCTTCTGCCGATGGATACAATCCTTGAAAGGGAAAAAAACCTTGTTCGAAAAGAGGGTGTGCATACAACCTCAGGGCAAAGGGTGTTTGGTTATGAAATACACCACGGTATTTCAACTGACACAGATACTCCGGTCCTGGTATTCAACGATACTTCTGTGTGCGGTACAAGCCGGCCTGGAGAAAGGGTTTGGGGCACATACCTGCACGGTATATTTGATGCTGATCAGTTCAGGAGATGGTTTATTGACGGGCTGCGTACCAAAAAGGGCCTTGCTCCTAAAGGGAAGGTTGTTGCACCGTATGATTTAGAAGAATCATTTGATAATCTTGCCAGTGTTGTCCGAGAAGCTATAGATGTTGAAGGACTGTATAAGATCATGGGTCTGTAAATGGACTATTCATTCCTGCTTATTTTTAGTCTGGTTCTTGATTCTATTTTTGGCGATCCCAGGTGGTATCCACACCCCGTTTGCGGAATAGGTTGGTTCATTTCAAAATGTGAAGTTTTTTTTCGGCGAAGAATCTCAAACCTACGCCTTGCCGGCAAACTCATCGTTATAAGTGTTATTGGTGCTACCATAGCCATAGTGTTTTCTCTAATCTATGTTGCACAGCTCTACTCAGTGCATCTTGAAACGATTTTAGCAGTGGTTCTTATCTATATGGCCTTTTCCACCAAAGACCTTCTCGTTCACAGTACTGCGGTGTATAGCGCTCTGTTATCAGACAACCCTCTTGAAAACGGCCGAAAAGAGGTTGGTAAAATTGTTGGAAGGGATACCTCTGAACTCAACCAGGAGGCAATAACAAGAGCCTGTGTAGAAACCGTCGCTGAAAACATGGTTGATGGCGCGACTGCTCCGGTATTTTTTGCAATACTTTCAAGTTTTCTGGCCCCTGTGCTGCCACTTAGTCCTATAGGCTGTTCCGCCCTGGGCATCTTTGCCTATAAGGCGATAAACACCATGGACTCAATGATCGGTTACAAAAACGATCAATATATCGACCTTGGAAGAGCTGCAGCCAGGCTTGATGATCTGGTCAACTTTATCCCGGCAAGGATAAGCGGAGTTATTCTCATAATTTCTGCATTTGTTCTTCGGTTTAATTACAGAAATAGTGCTGTGATCTATTTTCGCGATCGTGCCAACCACTCAAGCCCCAACGCCGCTCATCCTGAAGCCGCTGTAGCAGGTGCCTTAGGCGTACGGCTTGGCGGTCCATCTATCTATTTTGGCACATTAGTTGAAAAACCATATATAGGAGACAACCTCACCCCTATCAATCCTGAGCATATAGGGCAGGTTAACCGACTTGTCGTTGTGGCTATCTTTCTCTTCGTTTGTCTCGCTCTTATAACAAGACACCTCTTTTCTTTGGTAATTACTTGATATATATGGCGCTATCTTTTATGTATCTCTTGAGTTTATGGTAAACAGAAAAACCACGTAGATTTTGTAAAGAATGTAATCTTTTATACGTTGCTGCTGTACAGCGACTACACATTTATATTTTTTGGGGAGAATCGAAAATGGAAAGGACCTTTGGTATCATTAAGCCTAATGCTTTTGCGGACGGGAACAGTGGCAAGATTTTAAGTAGAATATATGAAGAAGGATTTACAGTAGTTGGCCTTAAAAAAATATATATGAGTGTTGCTGAAGCAGAAGGTTTTTATCATGTCCACAAAGGTAAGCCATTTTTCGATGAGCTCACAGAGTTTATGAGTAGCGGCCCTTGCATCGTAATGACTCTAGAAGCAGAGGGTGCGATTAAAAAATGGCGCGATCTGATGGGAGCTACTAATCCGGCTGATGCCGCCGAAGGAACATTACGAAAGGAGTTTGGTGCCTCTCTTGGAGAGAATGCAACCCATGGTTCTGATGCTCCTGATACTGCAGCGTTTGAGATAGGTTACTTCTTCTCAGGCCTTGAACTGTTGTAATCATGCAAGCAACTGGCTGAATAATAATGAGCCAGTTGCTTTTTGTCTCACCAGCTCAGATAAGAGCTGCGTATAGTATCGACTCTCTTCCTACTCTTCCCTACCTACCACCAGGCAGTCAATTTCACCCTTATGAAGTAGTACACTTACTGCATCACCTGGTTTCACTGAAGTACTGTCGGTTATTACCGTGGTCGGTTTACCTTCATAGTTTTGTTTTCGTACCACAGAATAACCTCGAGCAAGGGTCGCAAGGGGGCTGACACTATTAAGAAGTGCCGCCTGGGAGCCAAGTTTAGCATCATGTGTGTTAATGATTGTCTGCATACTTCCCACTAATTGTTTTTTCAAGTGTGATAGCAGGTTTTGCTGTAATTCAATTTTCGAAAGAGGAGCCTGTCCTTGTAGTCTGGCCGTACTCATCTGTAGCCTGGAATCAAGAGATGAGAGTTTCTCGTCCATAGCCTGGAGTAAGTAGGACCTGCCAAGTGAAAGTCTGTGTTCCCCCCGGACAAGATGACGAGAGAAATTACTCAGTTCCCTAAGATTGTGCCGTAAACGCACGTCATATGAAGAGAGTAGTTGTTCCATAGTTCTGGTGAGTCTTCTCTGGAGACCTGCGAGTAAGCTCAGTACATTTCCAGTGTCAGTTGTCAGGCTTTCTGCAGCGGCAGTAGGGGTGGGTGCTCTAAAATCTGCACAAAAATCAGCTATGGTAAAATCAATTTCATGACCGATACCCGTAACAACAGGAATCCGGCACTTAAAGATTGAGTCTGCAACCTGTTCATCGTTAAACGCCCAGAGATCTTCAATGGAACCTCCACCTCGGCAAAGCACAATAGCATCAACGTCTGATTGTTTTTCTGCAATGGAGAGAGCCTTTATGATATCAGCAGGAGCATCCTTTCCTTGCATCAGTGCCGGAATGATTTGTATATGTAAGGGAGAGTGTCGTGTTCTAACAATCTTTAGGAAATCCTGAAGAGCCGCCCCTGTTGCAGATGAAATGACGATGATCTTTTTAGGGAAGGCCGGGATTTCTTTTTTGATTTCTTTGTCAAAGTAGCCCTTAAGAGACAGTTTTTCTTTTAGAGCCTCAAATTCCCTTTGTAATTTACCTTTTCCAAAGAGCTCGACACTATCAAGGATTAATTGATAATCCCCCCGTGGTTCATATACGGTTACCCTGCCAAAACAGACAACCTCCTGTCCATCTTTTAAATCGATGCTTACAAAGCGTTTTTGTTGCTTAAATAGTACGCCACGAATCTGTGCACCACTATCTTTTAGTGTGAAGTAGGAATGCCCTGAATAAGGGGTTTTAAGGTTTGATATCTCACCGCTGATACGCACAAAACGATATTCATTTTCGAGATTATTTTTAATTGCCCGTGTCAATTGGGTAACGGTGAGAATAGTTTGAGATTTTGATGTAGTCATGTACCTGAATTATCTTTTAGAGAATGAATGATAATGCATCGTTTACGAATGGACAGAGGTGCGCCTATGGTTTATATTGGCCGTCTACCAACTATAGTAAATTTAAAACAAAACATAAACCTTATGGAGGGAAATCGCATGTCCACCGAGAGTGCGTTTAATAAACGTTTAACAGAAGAAAGTACAATGGATCAAGTGGAAGGATTACTTGAACATTTCAATCTGCCACCAAAAGCTATAACATTTATCCGTAAAAACCAGCGTATAATTCAGGTCTTGATAGGTATCGTGATTGTAGCTGTTGTTGCCTGGTCCCTCTATGGTTCCTATGTTGAAAAACAGAGAGAGGAAGCTGCCACTGCTCTTTCTCTTGCCGTAGAAAAAGATCCAGCCACGCGAGGCGCTGCACTTTCTGAGGTAATCGCAAACTACGCAAGCACCACTTCTGCCATCTGGGCAGAGGTTGAACTCGCCCATCTTGACATGAAAAACAGTGATTTTTCTGCGGCAGCTGAAAAATATAAATCACTTGTTGAAAAAAGTGACATTGAAAATCCTCTGTACCCACTCGTGGTTTTTGGCCTCGCCCAAGCGTATGAGGGTGATAAAAAATACTCGGATGCAACAAAGCAGTATGAACTGCTGAAAGAGATCAAAGGATTTGAGTCTATTGGTTATATCGGGCTTGGTCGTCTGGAAGAAGCTCAGGGCAATATCGATAAGGCCATTGCTGTTCTCAATAACTTTGTACTAACTGCCGCCGATGATCCTAATTTCGCCCAGTCTAGAAAAGAAATAGAAGCAAAAGTTGCGAGACTAAAGGCTCTACTGTGAAAATAATCAAATCAGTTAATGAGATGACCCTTTGGTCGACTCGTAAGCGGAGTGAAGGCAGATCAATTGCTCTGGTCCCTACTATGGGTTGCCTGCATGATGGGCATTTAAGCCTGATTGATATCGCAAGAAAAAATGGAGACCTTGTCATAGTCTCTATTTTTGTGAACCCCATGCAGTTTGGGCCAGGAGAAGATTTAGACGCATATCCAAGGCAGTTTGAGACCGATTGTAATCTCGCTGAAGATCATGGGGCAGATCTTATCTTTGCACCATCTGATGAGGAGATGTATGACAGCTCTTTTCAGACCTGTATAAGTGTGCCGAAACTTGCGAGTGATTTGTGCGGTGCCGACAGACCTGGCCATTTTGACGGTGTTGCTACGGTCGTAACAAAGCTTTTCAATATTACCCAGACGAGTGTTGCTGTTTTTGGGCAAAAAGATTTTCAGCAACTAACAATCATCAGACAACTGGTACGTGATCTTAATATTGGGGTGAATATTATTGCAGGACCCATTGTGAGGGAATCAGATGGCCTTGCAATGAGTTCTAGAAACAAATATTTATTGGATGACGACAGGGAAACTGCCTTGTGCTTATCAAAGGCCATTGCCAGAGCAAAAGAGGTGGTTGACGATTATAAGGACGCAGTAGAAACTAAAGTCATTCTTGATGAAGTGGTCGAAATTATTACCTCATCAGGTGCAGTGCTTGAGTATGCAAAAATTATAGACATAAACTCACTTTTGCCAAAACAAAAAGTTACGCCGGGTAGTGTTATCGCAGTTGCTGCAAAAATTGGCGGCAGGGTACGATTAATCGATAATAGCGTCCTGAAACCCGTTAAATAAAACTATACAATAATTATAGAAATTCTGAAGTTAGGAAGGGAGTGTTGGTATGCCAGGATTTGAAATATTTGGTGATGAAGAAAAAAAAGAAATAATGGATGTGCTCGATACGGGCGTTCTGTTTCGCTATGAATTTGGAGAACAGAGAAAAGGCATCTATAAGGTTAAAGAATTTGAAGAAAAATTCGCTGGATACTGTAACTCATCTTTTGGACAAGCCGTTACTTCAGGCACTGCAGCCTTAAAAGTTGCACTTACTGCCATGGGGGTTGGGCCTGGAGATGAAGTTATCACTCAAGGCTTTACCTTTGTTGCGACCTGGGAAGCAATTTTTGAGGTTGGGGCTATACCTGTTTTTTGTGAGATTGATTCAACTCTTAATATGGATCCAGCCGATCTTGAAAAGAAGATCACAGCTAAAACCAAGTGCATCATTCCAGTACATATGCTGGGCGCTCCCGCTAGGATTGCTGAAATCATCGCCATAGCAGATAATAATAATATTCCAGTGCTCGAAGATACCGCCCAGGCAGCTGGGGCCAGAATCAATGGAAAACACCTTGGAAGTTTTGGTCGTTGTGGCACTTTTTCTTTTGATTCTGTGAAAACAATGACCACCGGTGAAGGTGGCATGATTATCACTGATGATGAAGAACTCTGGCGTACAATGTCCGAATATCAGGACCATGGTCATGACCATAAGGTGAATCCGGGTGCAAGGGGTGGTGAAGGACGACGATTTATCGGATTTAACTACCGGATGATGGAGCTTCAAGGAGCGATAGGTTTGGCGCAGCTTGCTAAACTAGATTTCATTGTTGAATCCCAGCAAAAAAACAAGGCTGTGCTAAAAGAAGCTGCATCCAAAATTCCTGGGGCTTCATTTAGAACCTTAGTTGATGAAAAGGGTGATTCAGCAAGCTTTTTCGCATTTATGCTGACCGACAAAGAACATTGCCAAAGGGTAAATGATTCTCTTAAGGCTGATGGTTGCGGAGCTATAAACTTTGCAGAGAATAGTTGGCATTTTTACCCTCAATGGGAGCATTTGCTTGGAGCAAAAACCCCAATTGTATCAGGTTATCCTTTTAATGATGCAGGTGGAAAGAAACGGATAGTATATGATCCAGAGGCCCTACCACAGTCTGCAGAAATACTGGAAAAGACACTGATCTATCCTGTCTCAGTGAAGATGGATAAAGATAAGCTTGATTCACTTAGCGCGGCGCTCACCAAAGCCGCTACAGTATAATAAAAAAGGCCCTGAAGTTTTTCTCTTCAGGGCCTTTTAAAATTTGTATTATTTTCTATTTGTAAAACTTGTGGGATCCAAATTGATCAAGATACGTGTAGTCTGCTGACCAGTAAGGATTTACACTGTCGAGGTGATAGTGGGTTGCACCCTGGGTAAAATCTTCAGTTTGAAGTGCAATATAAACTGATTGCATACATTCGAGGAAAGCCTTGGGATCATCCGGTAAGTAAGATTTCTTCTGGAAAGTCCAGCTGAATTGATATGGTTCCTGCACAATTGTTTTTATCGGCAGATGTTGCTCATTCGCCCTGTTGAGGGTAACAAGTGCAACTGCAATCTGCCCAACCTGAGGTTCTGATCGCGCTTCATGGTACACATTAAGCGTTAGCCAAAGAAGCCCTTCAAGTAATGTCATTGTCTCTCCTGTAAAGAATTACCCCTGCAAAGCTTAAACTGTAAAAAAGCTACAGAGCGGGATAACTCTTGTCTTACAAGGCCTTCGGCCTTTCACTTCAATTTTCTAATGAAACTTTACCGCATTGTAGTCTTCAAATATACTACATTTATGGCGAACGTCAAGCGGGTACCTTCTTTGTTTATACGAGATAATTCAATGACTACTCACAGTATAATGCCAATGAATACTGTATCTTATCCATGAAACTCACAACTCTACAACAGCGCATAGCGCTGTTGTAAAGCATAGGTTTATTAATAGAATACAAGGTGTTGATGGAAGCAAAAATACATCCACTGTATAACCTGTATATATAGTGAAAAAACTATATTTAAGTGTCTAACCAGGAAGCAATTGCCGGTTAAATATTGGGAACAGAGGCTTTTTATTCATTGGTTGGCGGGGTAGTTTCTCGCTGACAGGTGGAGGCTCTTTAGAACCCAACTCCAGCAACTCAAAACTTTCAGGGGATGCAATAATAGCCTTCATTAAACCGAGGTGCTCGGCGTGTCCTACCTTGTATGACTCTACATGACCTAAAACCGGAGCGCCAAGTAAAGCAAGATCACCTACTAGATCCAGAACCTTGTGGCGAATAAATTCATCATCATATCGCAAGCCGTCTTCATTCAAGACCGATTTTCTGTTCCAGTGGATGGCAATTACATTGGCAAGAGAACTTCCCTTGGCAAGGCCATTCGCCCAAAGTTCTTCAACCTGCTCAACATAACCAAAGGTTCTGGCGCGCGCTATTTGATTGCCGAATTGTCCTGAAAACAAGTCAAATGTAAATTTTTGTGTCTTGATTAAGGTGTCATCAAAACAGATTTCACCTGTCACCTTAAACCCTTCATAGGGGGAGATAGTAATAGTTTTATCCCCGTCCACAAAAGAAACAGGTTCTGTGATCCGTATGACGTTTTTAAAGCCATTTTGTTGAATTTTGCCGGTACTGGAAAAAAGTGTAAAGAAAGGCTCAGCAGAGCCGTCCATAATGGGGACTTCAGTGGCATCAATTTCCACATCTGCATTATCAATACCAAAACCATGAAAGGCTGCCATAAGATGTTCGGTTGTGGATATTGTAAAATGATCATTGCCAAGAGTCGTCGCAAGACGCGTATCTACGACATGATCCATATGTGCAGCCAGTGCGACATTATGTGAGAGATCAGTCCTAAAGAATCGAATTCCGCTGTTTACATCTGCAGGTTTAATAGAAAGAGTTACGGCTCTGCCCGAGTGAAGCCCTACGCCGCAACAGTTCACAGCTTTTTTTAAGGTATATTGATGGGGTTCTATAGATAGTGACATAGTAATTCCTTGTATATGAAAAATATATTTAAATTAAAGCAATTACCCTGCCATAACGGTGAAAATTAAAACATCACTGACGTCTCACAGTATTTCCGTCTATATTGAGTTGAATTGGTTTGTATTAGATTGTGTGAGATGCATTGTGTCTGTGGTAAAAAAAACACACTACAGGAGATCAACGTGTCTTTTCACACGGGTTCAACGAAGTTACCTGCTCAGTTTGCCGTTCTTACCTGGCATATTTTCAAGTATGTAATCTATAAATGCCTGCTCTGGTTGTTGTTGTATTTGAAGAATGAAGATGGGAAGAGAAAATGTGAGGCTTTTAATTTTTACAAAATCTTTTGCAGTGGTGATAAGACACGTAGCACCACGTGCTTCAGCGTCTTTGCACAATTCTGTGACGGTTGTTTGATTATACTGTTTATGGTCCTGTAAGTATTTACTGTGAATGACATGTACTCCTAGATCCTCTGCAGTTGTTGTTACACGTTCGGGGTTTGCAATTGCACAAAACACATAGGCATCACAAATTTCAGCCACCCTCTGTTCCTGCTGGTTGGTTCTCATAAGGGTGGCATTACAGTTTTGAGCTGTAAAAACTGGAGTATCTGGAAATTTTGAATGGAGAAGTTCCGCGAAGGCCTCACTGCGTTTGCTGTTAGAAGGGTTCTGCCCAGTAATAAGAAAGGCTGTGGTTCTGTTAAGCGCTGAAACCGGCTCTCTTAGTGGACCCGCGGGGAATATACGACTATTGCCGGCGAGGTTGTCAGCATCAAATAGCACAAGATTAATATCTCTTGCCACTCCCATATGCTGAAAACCATCATCTAAAATAATACAATCAACACCCAGTTTTTCTACCGCATACCTACATGGGTTTATACGTTTTTTCCCAGTAAGCACAGGCGTGTGACCCAAAGTGCTGGCGAGCAGGGCAGGCTCATCGCCTGCATCATTTGCATCCAGCAATATTTCGGTGCCGTTGCTTACAATATTAACTAAACCACGGGCCTTGCCTCCATAACCTCGACTGACAATTGCAGGTGCGTATCCGTTTTCAGAGAGCAACTCAGCTAAAAACATTACTGTGGGTGTCTTACCCGTACCACCGAGAACAAGATTTCCTACGGATATTACAGGGACACCTAGAGTGTGTTGGCTGAAAACTTGTTTTTTATATAATTGTTCTCTGATACTCATTGCCACGCCATATAACGGGCCAAAAGGGCGTCCTAGGAAAAACAGGGATTCAAGTTTGTTTACCATAGCTTTTTATCTGGAAAAATATTAACGAATTGTTTTGTGTATGTTTTAGCTTTTGCAAAATCAGTTTCAAAAGACTAATATCATGACTTCGTGGTATATGCTCACTCTTTATTCCTGCATTATTTGCATGAAAGGGGGAGGGGTTTCATTAATTACAGTAGATGGAGGAAAGAATGAAGTTGAACATGAATCGTACGTTATTCTCAGCAGCAGCCTGTTTTCTCATTGCACTATCAGCGCCAGCGCTCACTCTGGCTGAAGGTACCATTAAATTTGGTGTAGCAGGTGCCCATAGTGGTGACCTCGCTTCCTATGGTCTTCCAAGCGTTAACGCCGCTAAACTTGTGATTGCAAAGTTTAATGATGCTGGTGGTATCAATGGAAAGAAAATTGAAATTCTAACTGAAGATGATGTCTGTAAGCCTGAGGTAGCAACAAATACTGCAACCAAACTGGTTTCCGATAAGGTTGACATCGTTCTTGGTCATATCTGCTCTGGTGCTACTGTTGCAGCTATGCCAATATACAAAGATTCCGGCGTGCTCGTTATGTCTCCTTCAGCGACAAACGACGGACTCACTTTAAGTGGTGATTATCCTAATTTTTTCAGAACAATTGCCCCAAATGCAGCACAGGGACCATCAATGGCTGACTTTGCAATGGAGACACTCGGTGCAAAGAAAATTGCTGTTGTCCATGATAAAGGTGACTACGGTAAGCCACTTGCCGAAGGTGCAAAGGCTCATGTAGAAGCTTCAAATAAAGCAGAAGTCGTTTTGTTTGAAGGAATCACTCCAGGTGCTGTTGACTATTCTGCAATTGTTCAGAAAATTAAACGTTCAGGTGCCGAAGTTGTACTTTTTGGCGGGTACCACCCTGAAGCTTCCAAGATCGTCACCATGATGAAAAAGAAGCGTCTCAAGACCAAGTTTGTTTCTGATGATGGTGTAAAAGACGATACCTTTATTAAGGTTGCTGGAGAAAGTGCTGAAGGTGTATATGCCGCAGGACCACAAGATAATTCAAGCAACGTAATGGCTCAGGAAGCAAGAAAAACCCATAAAGAGGTTTATGGTGCTGATCCTGGTGCATTCTTTGACAACGCCTATGCAGCAGCAATGGCAATGCTTAATGCTGTTCAAAAAGCTGATTCAACTGATCTTGATGCTTTGAAGAAGGTACTTCAAACAGAAAAAGTTGATACTCCTATTGGTGCAATATCTTTTGATGAAAATGGTGACGCAATTGGAGCCGGCTATTCAATGTATATGGTAAAAGATGGTCAATTCGTTGTTGTAGAGTAAATTCTGGTAATATTCCCTATTCATATCTGAAGCAAGGTTCTTTGTATTAGCAACGAACTTTGCTTCAGTATTTTTTTGTTGTCGACATGGACTATTTTATAGAACTTCTTTTTAGCGGCCTTACAAGAGGCTCCATCTATGCACTTATCGCTCTTGGATATACTATGGTGTATGGAATTATCGGTTTGATCAATTTCGCCCATGGCGAGATATACATGATAGGAGCTTTCACCGCCTTTATTGTTGCTACTGTACTTTCAATATACGGATTCCCGCTTTTAGCAATTATTGTTGTTGCAGGTGTTGCAGCTGCAATTTGGTCAAGCGCGTATGGGTATACAATTGAGAAAATCGCCTACAAACCTCTACGACATGCACCGAGGCTTTCTCCGCTGATCAGCGCAATCGGCATGTCAATATTTTTACAGAACTACGTGCTTTTAGCTCAAACATCTGATTTTCTACCATTCCCCGCTCTTATTCCTGATTTTGAATTCATGGAACCCGTGGCACATATTGTTGGCTCATCAGATCTTGTTATTCTGATCACGACTACTGTTGTCATGCTTATCTTGACATTTGTCATTAAATTCACCCGTATCGGTAAGGCTATGCGTGCCACAGCACAAGATCGTACCATGGCTATGCTTGTGGGTATTAATGTTAATAATATTATATCAGCTACCTTTATCATCGGTTCTGCACTTGCTGCAATTGGTGGTATGCTCATTGCCTCTCACATCGGTATGATCAATTTTTATATTGGTTTTATTGCTGGTATCAAGGCATTCACAGCCGCGGTACTTGGAGGTATTGGTTCAATACCCGGTGCAGTTCTTGGAAGCCTGATACTTGGCCTGACGGAAAGCTTTGCAACAGGCTATGTTTCAAGTGATTATGAAGATGTTTTTGCATTTTCTTTACTTGTTATCATCCTGATCTTCAAACCATCCGGTCTTCTTGGCAAGGCTGAAACTCAGAAGGTGTAATAACAAAACGCTATGTTGTCATATCAAGAAATTAAAAAAACAGCACTTATATCACTTTGGTTTGTATTTCTTACATTTCCAATACTAGTGATAAAAGTTGATCCAGTTGAACGTATTGTTGAGTGGCGATGGGAAAATGCTCTATATATTGGCGTTGGTATTTTCCTTATGAGAACACTTATCGAATATATCAAATATCGAAATAACAAAAGACAAGGAGCCAAGTCTGACAAAGACAAGGAATCCTACTCGTGGATTCATACTATTATAGCCAACCCAAAGAAAAGAAACATAGTTGCTGCTGTTATGTTAGCTGCTGCTGCTGTTTATCCTTTTGTCTTTGATACCTACCAGACAAATATCATGATTACCGCTCTGATGTATGTAGTTTTGGGGCTTGGTTTGAACATTGTTGTTGGTATGGCTGGTTTACTGGACCTTGGTTTTGTAGCCTTCTACGCTGTTGGTGCCTATTCATATGCACTTTTAAACTATCATTTTGGACTAGGGTTTTGGATGGTTCTTCCCATTGGAGGACTATTTGCGGCCATTGCTGGAATTCTTCTTGGTTTTCCTGTGCTTCGCCTGAGGGGTGATTATCTGGCCATTGTTACCCTTGGCTTTGGTGAAATTATCCGTCTTGTTCTTGAAAACTGGAGTGAGTTTTCCATGGGGCCCAGTGGGATATCAAATATTGCGCGGCCCGGTTTCTTTGGTATAGAAATGTCTCTGAGCACTTCAATTCTGTATATGTATTACATCATGATTCTTTTCGTGATTGTTACCATATTTGTTGTAAACAGGTTGCAGGATTCGAGACTAGGACGTGCCTGGATTGCTCTTCGTGAAGACGAAATAGCCTGTCAGGCTATGGGTATAGACAAGCGGAAGACGAAGCTTGTCGCTTTTTCTCTTGGTGCGTTCTGGGCAGGACTCATGGGGGTAGTTTTTGCTGCTAAAACTACCTTTATTAATCCCGCGAGTTTTACATTTCTGGAATCCGCCATCATTCTCTCTATCGTCGTTCTGGGAGGAATGGGATCGATAGTAGGTGTCATCCTTGGTGCCTTAATCCTGATACTTATGCCAGAATATCTCAGAGCCTTATCAGAATACAGGATGCTTGCCTTTGGCGGTATTCTCGTCGCGATGATGGTATTTAGACCTCAAGGGCTTATTTCAAATATACGCCGGACATATAAAATCGATACAGATAAATAGTATATATAAAGTACATATGACTACTCCAATACTTAAAGTGACGGGTCTTACAATGGACTTTGGCGGGATTCGTGCACTTAACCAACTCGATCTAAATGTTAGTTCCGGTGAAATTGTTGCCCTTATTGGACCAAATGGAGCCGGCAAAACCACATTTTTCAACTGTGTTACCGGAATATACACTCCCACCGCCGGAGATGTTATGCTCACGCCGCCAGGTAGTGATAAAAGCATAAGCCTCAAAGGGCTGAAACCAAACACGGTTACAACAAAAGGCCTTGCAAGAACATTTCAAAATATTCGTCTGTTTTCTAAAATGACGGTTCTTGAAAATGTTATGATAGGTCGTCATTGTCGCACAAAATCATTCATATTTGGTGCAATCTTTCGCACCAAAGCTACCAGGACCGAAGAACAGGAAATCCTTGATACCAGCTATGAGTTGCTTAAAAAAGTTGGACTTGCCCACCTTGCAAATGAATTTGCCGACAACCTTTCCTACGGTGCCCAGCGAAGACTTGAAATAGCAAGAGCCCTTGCAACTGATCCTCTGTTGCTCCTTCTTGATGAGCCTGCAGCTGGCATGAACCCCCAGGAGACACTAGAACTTGAGGATCTTATCCAGAAGATAACCTCAGAAGGGCAGGCGATTTTGCTGATTGAGCATGACATGAAACTTGTCATGAGTTTATCAGATAGAATTTATGTTATGGACTATGGCAAAAAAATAGCTGAAGGTGTGCCTGCAGATATTCGTACAAATCCTGAAGTTATCAAGGCATATCTAGGTGAGGATGTTGATGCTTAAGTTAGAAAATGTACAAGCCGGCTACGGCAATATTGTGGCAATTAAAGATGTGAGTCTTGAGATTAATGAGGGTGAAATCATTACTCTTATTGGGGCTAATGGTGCTGGGAAAAGTACTACCTTGATGACTATCTCTGGCGTTGTTGCAGCCCGTGGTGGTACGATTACCTTCAAGGATAAGAATATAGAGAAAATGCCATCTGATGATATCGTCAAGCTTGGTATTTGTCAGGTGCCGGAGGGACGACATATCTTTCCTCAACTATCTGTTCAGGAAAACCTTGATATGGGTGCTTTTCTCCGAAACGATAAGTCGGAAATAAAGAAAGACCTTGAATATGTCTTTAACCTCTTCCCAATCCTTGCAGAAAGAAAGAATCAAGATGGAGGAACATTGAGTGGTGGCGAGCAGCAAATGCTTGCGATGTCCAGGGCTTTGATGGCAAGACCACAGTTACTTCTCCTGGATGAGCCCTCAATGGGGCTTGCGCCTCTTGTCATTAAACAGATATTTGAAATTATTAAGCAGATCAATAAGGAAAATAATACCACAATTTTTCTCGTTGAACAGAATGCGAATCAGGCACTACATATTGCTGATCGTGGTTATGTTATTGAAAATGGAGACATTACCCTTTCTGGTCCCGCCTCCGATCTTTTGAAGAATTCAGACATACAAAAAGCATATCTGGGAATATAATCTCAGAAACATTAAGGATGTACTCGATGAAAGAAATTAACGTAGCTGTTATCGGTGTTGGGTATCTTGGCCGATTTCACGCACAAAAATATGCCGCCCTGGATGGCGTTAACCTGATTGGTGTTGCTGATCCGGATGTTGAGCAAGCTACAAAAGTGGCAAAAGAGTGTAACTGTAAGGCGTACACTGACTATAAAGAGTTGTTACCCCAGGTCGATGCTGTTTCTATTGTGGTGCCCACCTCACTTCATCACAAGGTTGCTGGAGAGTTTTTAGATGCCGGTGTCGATGTACTCCTTGAAAAGCCAATGACAGTGACAATTGAAGAGGCTGACGATCTTATTGCTAAGGCAAAGCGCCAGGATCTTATTTTGCAAATTGGTCATCTTGAACGATTTAATCCTGCCCTTATGGCCATGGAGCCATCGCTTACAACCCCAGTATTTATTGAAAGCAATAGAATAGCTACCTTTAAACCCCGTGGAGTCGATGTAGATGTTGTATTGGATCTAATGATCCATGATATCGATATTATATTAAATATCATCGATTCTCCAATTAAAACGATTCACACAGTGGGCGCTCCGGTTGCCACCCTAAATACTGATATTGCCAATGCACGGCTTATCTTTGAAAACGGTGCAACAGCCAATGTAACCGTAAGTAGGGTTTCAAGAACGAATGAGCGTAAAATGCGGATTTTTCAGCCTGGCAGTTATATCAATGTTGATTTTGGCAACAAAAAGGTCATGACCATTCAATTATCTGATGAACTGTTGGGAACTGGTATGCCAAAGCAGGTGGTTGATTTGCGATCCTTTAAAGATGGGGATGCACTTCTTTCTGAAATCAAGGCATTTGTAACCCATGTAGAAGAACGTAGTAAGCCCGCAGTCTCAGGTGTTGAGGGGAGAAGGGCGCTTGAGGTTGCTCTACAAGTCATGCAGCAGATCAAAGAACATCAAAAGTTGGACCTCTTTAAAGATTTTCTTCCCTCTTCTTAATTAAACAATATGGGGAAAAATATAATGATAGTCACTGGAGAGGCCTCCGGTGATTTACATGGGTCTAATCTCGTTCGCGCCCTGCAGAGTAAGGACCCATCTATTCAATTCTCTGGGATGGGTGGACCTGAACTTGAGTCACTTGGCGTTGACATCGTCTGCGATGCCGAAAAGGTCAGTGTCGTTGGTATAGTTGAGGTTTTTTCTCATCTAAGGGATATTCTTACAGCCCAGAAAGCCCTTCGCACCAGACTTGCGGCAGACCGTCCTGACCTACTGATTATCATTGACCTTCCTGATTTTAACTTACTCCTTGCCAAAAAAGCGAAAAAACTTGGAATTCCCGTTTTTTATTATATCACTCCTCAGGTATGGGCATGGCGATCTGGTCGAGTTAAGACGATTAAAAATCGTACTGATCAATTAGGGGTAATCTTTCCGTTTGAAGAAAACTTTTTTAAAGAACGTGGTGTGGATGCAACATATGTTGGACATCCCTCACTTGATTCCGTTAAGGCCAGTAAGTCGAAGTCCGAGTTTTTTGATCACTATGGTTTAGACCACACCTCAAAACTCATTGGACTACTGCCCGGAAGTCGCACAAGAGAGATTTTGTCACTGCTCCCTGTGTTTCTGGAATCTGCTCATCTTCTGCAACAATCCTCTAGAGACTCATTAATATTTGTGATCCCAAAAGCCGCTTCAATTGGCAGAGTAGTTTTTGAAGAAGCGGGGCTGAGTAGGTTTTCAAATATCGATGTACGTCTTATTGAAGACGATAGATATGATCTGATGTCAGCATGTGATTGTGTGGTGGCAGCCTCAGGAACTGTTACAGTTGAATTAGCAATCTTACATACTCCGATGGTTGTGACGTACAAACTGTCACCAATCACCTATAAGCTTGCAAAACGACTTGTTAAACTCGACTTCTTTTCTCTTGTAAATCTGATTGCAGAATACTGCGCTGTAACTGAGCTCTTGCAGGATGAGGTAGAACCGAAGGCAATTTCTAGAGAGCTTATGGCACTTCTCTACTCCTATCCCAGGAAACAGGCAATGCGTAAAGATTTTGATTTAGTCAACAAGAAGCTTGGATCAACTGGAGCCTCAGATCGGGCGGCTGATTTGGTTATGACAATGCTTGGGAGATAGTTGTGACCGAAGAACGTGACAACGACGAAGATTATTCAGATCCAGTAGAAATACCCATTGATGGGGTCCTTGATCTGCATAGCTTTTCTCCTAAAGATCTCAAATACCTCATTCCTGACTATATAGAAGAGTGTCTGAAACGAAATATTTTTGAGTTGCGAATAATCCACGGCAAGGGGAAGGGAAATATTCGTAGATCTGTGCATGCTTTACTTCAAAGAAATGCCCATGTCAGTCATTTTTCACTGGGTGACATAAGCAGTGGGAGTTGGGGTGCAACCATCGTACGCTTAAAGTCGAACTGATATTGCACCCTGAACCTGCAGCGTCCTATGATTTACTTACCAAAATTACAGATTGGATAGTGGCAGACTTTACAGTTACGGCACAACCCTCCGTGGCCAAGTTCAGCAAGTTCCTTTCTGCTGATTTTTTCTCCAGTTAGTATTCGTGGCAGAACAAGGTCAAAGACTGTAATTTTATGAAACATACCACAGGCAGGAAGACCAAGTACTGGAACCGCACCTATAAGACCTGAAAGAAACATTGCACCTGGAAGGACAGGAGTACCATAGACAGATGTTTTTGCTCCAGCCGTGATAATTCCTTCACGGGTTACATCATCGGGATCAACTGACATCCCTCCACTGGTGACAATCAGATCACACCCGGCATCGATACAGGCTGATATCTCAGCTGCAATAGTGTCCTTATCATCAGGTGCTTTTCGCACCTGCAATATTTCACAGCCATAGTCACTACCCTTTTCCCTCAACACTTCTTCAAATCTATCTTCTATGCGCCCGTAGTAGACCTCATTGCCGGTAATTACCAGACCAATCTTTTTCGGAGAAAGCTTTCGGACTGAAACTATTGAACCAGGAACAGAAGAAATTGAAACTGCTCTATCAACAAGATTGCGCTGAGCAATCAAGGGAATAAGTCGTGTCCCGGCAATAGTTTCACCTTTTTTTACAGGCGTATTGCTGTGTAGTGTTGAACACATCACTTCTCCAAGCATATTAAACTCAAGAAGTGCATCCTTATTAATTTTAAGAAGGCCATCATGTTCTGCGATGAGGGAAATCTTACCTTCTTCAGCTTCCTTAGAAAAAACAACCCCGGAACCAGCAAGGCCATCAGCAAGTAAGACTGCAGCTTCGTTTTCGTGGATCTCATCTTCAGTTAAGGAGAGAACGTAAATATTATCCTTCCCTAATTTTTTAAGGCGTTCAACATCGCAATCCTGAATAATGTGACCTTTTTTGAAAGCTGTTCCTTTTTTGACATCCTTGATAATAACGGTTATGTCGTGGGGGAGGACCATGCCCACTGCCTGCTCAACTGGGATCGTATTCAACTATCTACCTATATAAACAATTTTTTTTACAGGCTACCATCCACCAAATTATGGGGCAGTAAACCTTTCACATCATAAATAACAGAATTTTCTTTGGCAAAACCCTTTATCTGTTCAAAAGATATCTCCACAAATTGCTGATGTGCAACAGCCAAAATCACTGCATCATACTGGCCAGCACCTAAATCGGCCACAAGCTCCACACTGTATTCACGTTTGGCTTCCTTGGGATCAGCCCAGGGATCATGGACATCTACATCAATTCCATAATCAAGCAATTCATTAACGATATCAATTACTTTAGTGTTTCTCAAATCCGGGCAGTTTTCTTTAAACGTTAACCCTAGGATCAGGACCTTACTCTTAGAAGTATCAATATGTTTTTGGACCATTTTTTTAACTACAGTACCCGCTACATAAGCGCCCATATTGTCATTGAGCCTTCTTCCTGCAAGGATCATATCAGGTTGATAACCAACCTCCTGAGCCTTATGAGTAAGGTAGTATGGGTCAACACCTATACAATGGCCGCCAACAAGCCCCGGTTGAAACGGCAGGAAATTCCATTTAGTACCAGCAGCAGCAAGAACTTCTCTGGTGTTAATATCAAGTTTTTCAAAAATAAGCGCAAGTTCGTTAATAAGGGCAATATTAACATCGCGCTGGGTATTTTCGATAACCTTGGCTGCCTCTGCCACTTTGATTGAACTTGCCGCAAAGGTGCCGGCTGTAATAATGGATGCATAGAGTTCATCAACGATTTTTGCTATTTCCGGGGTAGACCCTGAGGTAACTTTTACAATAGTTGGTAATCTATGGGTCTTGTCCCCCGGGTTAATTCGTTCAGGGCTATATCCACAGAAAAAGTCTGTATTATATGTAAGACCGGAGACGGTCTCAAGTATAGGCACACAAACCTCTTCAGTGGCACCGGGATATACCGTTGATTCAAAAATTACAATGTCACCTTTTTTTAAGCACTGAGCAACAGTTTGTGATGCACCCTCAAGTGGCCGTAGATCAGGTCGTTTAGAGGCGTCAATAGGAGTCGGGACAGCAACAATAAAGATGTTGCACTCTTTTATTTCATTGATGCTTGAAGTAAACGACAGTTTGGAGGCAAGGGCTAGTTCTTTTTCATCAACTTCAAGAGTTGAATCTTTTCCTGCCTTGAGCTCATCAATTCTTGAGTCATTGAGATCAAATCCCGTGGTGGAAAATTTCTGTCCAAATTCAACGGCAAGGGGCAAACCGACGTACCCAAGCCCAATAATACATAGTTGAGAGTCTTGTAAAGATAACATTTTTCTAAAATTGTCCTATTGAGAGTTTGGTCCGTAGTACGTTAACCCCTGGGTGTCAGTTTCAAGCACCCTTACACTATACAGGTTATATGTGTCTGAACTCAACTCCTGACTTAATTCTTCAAAAAGAAATTCAGCAATATGTTCTGAGGAAGGGTTTTGTTGTTGAAAATAGGGGAGGGTGTTGAGGTCTTTATGATCGAGCTTGTCAATGGCCACTTTCACTACTTTCTTCAGCACTTTGAAATCGATTCCCATACCATACTGATCAACAGATTGGGCACGTACTGTTACCTTCACCTTCCAGTTGTGTCCATGGGGCTTTTCGCAGTCACCGGGGTAATCTCTTAGGTGATGAGCTCCTGCAAAATGAGTATCTATAAATATATCAAACATTGACTTCTCCTTGTTGGGAAAGGCAAAAAAGGCAATTCCTGTTGAGTACTTTAAAAATTAATTGCTCGTTTTTTGTTACTGTTATTTTAGTAAATATTGTGAATGGGTTGTTTTCTTTTCACAGATGCGAGCATAATACTATTAATAACAAGTGGAATCACAACACTTGTATATTGACTGTAAATTCTGAGTAATATTTAATCATCTACTCCTTATAAAACAAATTATTCGATGTAAATACATTTTAAATATTTATTTCAAATTGCAATTATAATAAGTAATTGTGGTTTTTTTTGCTTCCAATTATATTCTGGACTATCTGTAACACTATTAAACGTGTATCACCTACAATGAGCGGAACATCATTATAATGGATGAAACTGAAATCAACACTCTTTTTGACGGGGATTTGATATGTAATCAACACGTAGACGGATATAGATTCTCTGTTGATTCAGTTTTACTCGCTCATTTTGTCTCTGTAAAAAAAAACGATCGCATTCTTGATCTTGGCACCGGATCAGGGATTATCAGCCTTATTCTTTTGTACCGCCACTATGGTACAATTTTAGAATGTTCGGGAGTTGAGCTTCAAAAAAGCTTATTTGAGCTTGCTACCCTGAACATGAAAGAGAATAATTATGAGAACGCAAACAATCTGTATTGTTGCAATGTCAAGGACTTAAAAGAGCACTGCCCAGCAGGTTCATATAATACAATTGTGTGTAATCCTCCATTTTACCCGGAAGCATCAGGGAGGGTAAGTCGTAATAGTGAGGCGAGAATCGCACGGCATCAAATTTCTGCAAACCTTGATGATTTCCTCTTTGCGGCATCCCATGCTGTTCAAAATCGTGGTAATGTGTATTTCATTTACCCCGCTGAACTTTTAGGGGATTTTCTGAAAAAATCGGTTTCACATAGGCTTGAAGCTAAAAAATTGCGTTTTATTTATAGTTATCCCGATTCTTCCAAGGGAGCTCAACTTGTACTGATCCATTGTTGCAAAAATGGAGGTCAAGGTGTCAAGGTTCCAGAACCACTGTACATATACAGTGAAAGAAATGGCGTGTTAACCAGGGAAGTTGCAAAATACTATGAAAATAACAATCACTACTCCACATCTGACAGGTTAGTCTAAGTATATGCTCGCAAAGAAAACAAGCTGCTCTGTTCTTGGAATTGATGGCTGGCTCGTGCAAGTTGAGGTAGATGTTGCAAGAGGATTACCAGTATTTTCAACGGTAGGTCTTCCAGATGGAGCGGTGCGTGAAAGTAAAGACAGAGTTAAAGCAGCCATTAAAAATTGTGGTTACGAGTTTCCCGCAAAAAAAATAACTGTGAATCTTTCGCCTGCTGACATAAGAAAAGAGGGCACGGCTTTTGATCTCCCAATTGCCCTTGGAATTTTGGAAGCCACTGAAATTCTCAAAAACATAAAAGCGGAGGAATTCTGTATTTTAGGGGAATTGTCACTTGATGGTGGCATAAATAAGGTTTCCGGCGTCCTCCCTGCACTTCTCGCAGCTAAAAACAATGGACTTAAGGGTGCCATTATCCCTTTTGAAAATCGAAATGAAGCGCAACTGCTTTCTGATGATATAGAAATTATACTGGTAGCTACTCTTCAGGACGCAGTGGAATTTTTAGCAGGAAAACGTGTAATTAACAGCCTTGTCTCAACTGATTCCGAGTCTGTAGTAGAGCTTGAGGATTCAGATGTTGATTTTGCTGAAGTCAAAGGTCAACCCCACGTCAGACGAGGGCTGGAAATTGCAGCCGCAGGAGGACATAATATTCTGCTGAGCGGTCCCCCAGGTGGTGGTAAGACCATGCTTGCGAAACGATTTTTCTCAATTTTGCCGAGTATGAGCCGGGAAGAAATCTTAGAGACCACCAAGGTGTACTCAGTCTCCCCCAAATTAAGACGTACAGGAGAACCATATATACATCGCCCATTTCGCTCCCCCCATCATACGATTTCTGATGCAGGGCTTATCGGTGGCGGTAATATCCCTCAACCAGGAGAAGTTTCACTCGCCCATAATGGTGTGTTATTCCTTGATGAACTACCTGAGTTTAAACGCAGCGTGCTTGAAGTGTTACGTCAACCGCTCGAAGATGGTGAGGTGACGATTGCCCGAGCTAATATGACACTGACCTTTCCTGCTCAGTTTACCCTCATTGCTGCCATGAATCCATGTCCCTGCGGATATCTTGGTGACTCAAGAAATAGCTGCAAATGTTCAGAAACTGAGATTCGTAAATACAGGGCTAAGATCTCAGGGCCTCTGCTGGATCGTATAGACTTGCATCTTGAGGTGCCGGCACTTGACTATAAAGATATGAGTTCAAAGGAGAAGGGTGAATCTTCCAGGTTGATAAAAGAACGGGTGGATAGGGCAAGAGAGATCCAATCCCTGCGATTCTCTGGAGTTGATGGTCTTTACTGTAACAGTCAAATGAACAACAGAC
This sequence comes from Desulforhopalus glucosivorans, assembly GCF_054397165.1. Lineage (NCBI taxonomy): Bacteria > Pseudomonadati > Thermodesulfobacteriota > Desulfobulbia > Desulfobulbales > Desulfocapsaceae > Desulforhopalus > Desulforhopalus glucosivorans. The sequence continues at coordinate 1,679,837 of NZ_AP044854.1, read as the reverse complement.
TTATCGAAACTCACTGCGAGCTTGATATAAAGTCAAAGAAACTTCTTGAACTGAGCGTAAACAGACTCGGACTTTCCGCACGATCATATCACCGCGTATTAAAGCTCTCACGTACTATTGCAGATCTTGACGCTGGGATAAATATTGGGGCAAACCATGTCGCTGAAGCAGTTCAGCTTTGCCGAAGTCTCCAGTCAACTGTTTAATATTAATATTATTTTTCATTTATGAACACCAATGCGTTTTTAACATTTAGCACAATTCTTCTTATTGTCACATATCTTCTTGTCTATAATTTTGACCCGGAACACGAAGAAAATATGGCAAAATTTATTCCTGACAACGTGCTTTTATATGTCGAACAACGTGGAGGCAGGGCAGCTCTTGAATCATTTAAAAATTCCGAATTGGGTAAACAGCTCGATACGATCGATTTTTCTAAAACAGCACAGAAAATTGGAGTTTCAGAACATTTCACAGCGGTTATCGATAGTATTAAAAATAATTACTACAAGGCCTTTGATAATGAGGTGATCAATGAAATCCTTGGTAAACGTGTGGGCATAGCATTTTTCTATCCTCCAAAAGAAATCAACTCATACACAACCAGTTCGTTTTTAAAAGAAAACACTTTGATTATTGCTGAACCTTACCAGAATGCTGATCTTCTGGCTTTTCTTGCAAAACAATACAGCACAACCAAGGCCGACATTTCCTTTCAATCAATTCAATACGGCAATCACCAAATACTAAGAATCATGACCCCGGAAGGTAAGCTGGCTTTGTCGGTTATTGAAGGTCTGATTGTGGCAAGTTTTAATGAAAAGCAACTTAAACTTTCCATTGATGCCTATGATGGTGAGCATCAGACCATTGCGGAGATTCCTTCCTTTATAAAGGCTCAGGAAAAATTCCATAAGCCGGATCGTTTTTGTTACCTTCCTGTTGAAACCATCCATATAATCGCAAATGATTTGTATGACCATGTCGACCCTGGCTTCATTCCCCTTATTCAGGAACAACTCGATCACGCTCTCGGCTTCACAGGTGCCTATTATGGTGCATGGTCACATTCTGATACTCTCCAGGACAAAATCATCTTTACCTACAATGAAGGCTATACCAATAACCTGGTTAAGAATCTGCTTGATACAGAGCCAAGCAACAATACAATGCTTGAGTTGACCACAGCAGATCCACTTGCATATTACTGGTCCAATACAATTGATCTTAAACATTTTCTTCACTATGTTCCAAAAGACACACCAAATCCTGTGACGAGTTATTTAAATAAACTTGAAAATCTTTCTCAAAATAGCGTAGAGGGTATCCTTTCAACACTTGGTCAAGAGGTGAGCCTGGTTGTAGAAAAAAGTGGGGAAGATAACTTTATTCCAATCCCACTTGCAGCCGCATTTTTCAGAATTGATCCGAATATTGATTTATCAGAGATGGTGAACTATATAGTTGATGCCTTTGAGGTACCCGTTATTGAACAAATTTATGATTCCGTAACATATTTATACTGGGTTGCATCCCCCCAGGACGGATTGCAGCCGTTATGCGGATACTGGAGTAACCTCTTTTTTATTGGCAATAGCGCCCAATTGCTTGAGAGGGTCATTGATGGGTACAATGAAAACAGTTCAATATTAAACAACCCTAAAGTTAAAGGAATTGACCCAGGAATTACCCAGAAAAATAATTCAATCACCTATTTGAATAATACCCAGATCATTGAGCTGTCAAAACGCTTACTTGGTGTGTTTGCGACAATTATCACCCTTGAAGATAAAGGAAAAGCTGCTAAAGCCCGGGTTATTTTAAGTGAGGTGATACATCCACTATTTGATGGATTGAAAGAATATCAGAGAAGTTGTACCAGGAGTTATTTTGAACCGGGAATGGTTATTATCGACTCCAGAACAAGTGTGGTTGAAAAAAAACCGCACAAAGAGGTGACTTATGCAGACTTTAGTAGATGAATTAAAAAAAATATTGCCGTTAAAAGCCACAACTGAAATAGGGGATGTCGTCGTTATTGCAGCAAAAGAGCCTCAAATGTTACTCTATGCCCATGTGGACGACATTGAACGTGATAGCAGCAGAAAAGACGAGTGGTGGAATGTTAAAATGACCATGCTCTCAATTCCGCTACAACAGATTACCTGGACACTTCGTACTGAACAGATCACTGGACAGGAAATTTTCACCATGGGGGGAGAAGAGCGCTTTATCCAAGGTGTTGAGTTTAGTCGGAACGGTGATGCAAAGGGACCTGTAAAGAAAAAAGAGAAAAAAATAACTCAGTTAAAACGCGTCAAATAGAGCAGTTTTCACTTAAAACCTTATCTCCATAGGTGGGCTTACCTATGGAGAGAGGTCATTGTATCACTCTCTTACTTTCCGCATAAAAAAAAGTGCGTAGCTTTACGCAACTAACCCCGATAAACGAGATTAGCACCTTCGAAAGAGTGCGATATCAGTTAGTTTTCCAACACTCAAATTCTCGGAGCCTATGCTACCTGTTTTGTATTACAGCTTTTCCTGGGTAAGGTACTAAAAGAGTTCTGGAGGAATAAAACTAACGGTCAAACCCTCAAGTTTGGTCTCGAGCTGCCTGTAACTGATATTCGGGCACTTATCCAGCATGATCTTAGATGCTTTTACTTGATCGGTATCCTTATACTTATCAGAGAGATATATGATTTCCTTGATACCTGCCTGAATAATAACCTTAGTACATTCATTACAAGGAAAAAGCCCTACATAGATTCTACAGTTGCGTAAATCTTTTGAATTTGCATTGAGCACAGCATTGAGTTCAGCATGGCAAACATAGGGGTACTTTGTATCTAAAAATGCCCCCTGTCTTGCCCAGGGGAGCTCATCATCAGAGCATCCTAATGGAAAACCGTTATACCCCACACCAACTATCTTATTCTGTTCATTTGCAACACAAGCACCAACCTGAGTGCTTGGATCCTTACTTCTCTGGGCTGAGAGAAGAGCAATTGACATAAAATACTCATCCCACGATAAATAATCCGTTCGTTTCATATGGTTATTTCTCCTGGGCTTCGTTGTATTTTCGTCTCTTTTGACGCCAGGTGTTTACCCCGCAGAGGGTATCAATAAATTTCTTAATGGTCTCAAAATAAAGATTCCCACCACTTGCATAGAGAGAGTCATGTTGAGCACCTGGAATAATAAAGAACTGTTTAGTTCTAGCTCCACTTGAAGCCTGTAGCTTTTCAGCTTCCGCAATGGAAATAAAAGCATCCCTTGCCCCGTGAAAAATCAGAGTAGGGAGCTTGATTTTCTCAATCTTTTCAAGATTACCAAATCCCTGTTCCTCCAGGTTGGCTATACCATCAGTCGATACCCCCCGATTATTGAGATAATCAACAATCTCACACATAGCACTTTCAAGAAGAATCCCTTTCACCGGATCAGGGTTTCGTGACACGACATCAACTGCCAAAACTGACCCTAGAGACTGGCCCATGATAAATTTTGCACCTTCAAGTTTATTACTATCAAGCCATGCTATTGCCTGGTCATAGAGTACACGGCCATCTTCATAGAACTCTGCAAGTGTATTTGGACTCCTTCCGTTATCACCTCTATAGGAAAGGACCATAACATTCAATCCATGGGCGGTATAACTCTCGGCCATCTCTTTGTACTGAACAAGAGGTGTGTCTGTGGATGGATAAAAAATAATATTCGCGCTCTTAGGATCATGGAGATAATACTGCACTCCTATAGAGTTGCCGCTTGCGTCCTTAAATGACAAGGTTTGAGCACTATCGGAATTCTCTGCAAAGCCATCACGTTTACAATCAAAAAAGAGTGAGTTGATTTCTGGATTATCTATAATTTGAGTCATATGAATTGCTATATAAGAATATTAAATTAAAAATAGTTCGATTACAGGAACAGACAATGTAAATAATTGTGATCCAAAAAGCCATAGATAGTTCAAGGAGAAGGGCAACCTCAGACATAGATGTATGTGACAAGGTACTCATGAGGGCGACTGAAAAGTAAAAACAAAAAAACCCACAAACGGAGTTACCGTTTGCGGGTTTTGATAAATGGGGTGAGCGAGGGGACTTGAACCCCCGACCTCCTGGGTCACAACCAGGTGCTCTAACCAATTGAGCCACGCCCACCACAAATCAATTTGTGCCAAAAGCCTGTCCTATATACCCGTTCAGATTTTCTTTTGCAAGAATAAAATTACGATAAATCCTCTTTACAATGCATACATTTTTCTGCCTGGGCCTTAATAACCTCAAAACAATAAGGACATTCCTTTTTATAATTATTTGCAAGTAATTGCTTAATACCAACATTAACTGCAGATTGTAAGGCCGGATCTTTAAACTTATGATTTCTCAGTGGATCAACGCAATCTAAATTATTAATTGGAGCAATGTATCCTGCTGCTTCCTCTCGAGCTTTTTTTCCTGCACCTTCATCGAGTAATAACGTAATAACAGGATCAATATCTTTATTAGCAACACAAGTTTTGAGTGCTTCTTTTGCCTTTTTTGTCAACTGATACTGCTCATTTTGTGCGCGGAGTTCATTTTTATCAATAACACAGGCCTTGAAAGCATCTGCATTACCAACCATCATATAATTTTTTTCCTTACTATCAGGTAGTTCCATATACCGATACGATGAGTGGTGCCCGTATTGATTTTCAATTTGCTCCCAGCCCTTTAGAAACACTGAGCAGGAATCGTTGAGACAGATAAATAGAACCTCAGATCCCCAGCCTAAACCATCGCCAATATGAATTGGTGGGGCTTCACAGCACGACAAGGTTTCGTTGCAATGAGGACAAATCTTCACCTCATCTAAATAACGAAGATTACTAGACATGTTACAACTCCTTGGGTAAAAATATTAATTCCGCTAACGTCTAGACCATAATTCTATAACGGTATACGGTTAAGTTCAATGATCGACTACTATAGTTATCTCACCTGAAAATACAATTGATTTAGCTCATCTTTAAATTCGGTTGACTGAGTATCTCATCCACAGCCTTTGCCTGCTTCATTCTGGACTGGAGGAAATCTTTGGGCATAACGTCCCTGTTAGATTCCATTATTGTCTGAAGATCTGTAATTTTACCGTTTTCAGCGAGCTCTATAAGTTCCAGCATGTTTTCAGCAAAACTCCGGACTATTTTTCTACCATCGCCCTCTGTTGCCATTATTTCTGCGTAGGTCCTGGGGTTTTGGTTATGAACTCTCGCCATGGCCAAAATGCCATACAAAGAGGTGAGGGTAGAGTGACTACCAATATCGTTAAAATTGATTTTATGATCTTTAAGGGTCATACCCAGTGCTACAGAGACGGTTGTGGGAAGCTTTTGACCAACACCCATAAGTAAATCATGTTTTCGAGCACTATCATGGAAGATGTCCGCACCATGCTTATACAAAAATGCTTCAAACTCACTACAAAAACTACCACTTCTATGGGTTCGTACTATTGTCGCATTCTTATCTTTCATGGCAACAGCCTGGGGTCCCCACAGATTATGAACAAACATCACTTCAACCCCCTGGCTCGTATTCTCCAGAGCTGAATCAAGTGTGTTTTCAGACTCTCCGGCAAGGATAATAAGTGCCTGACTATCTCTTAGGTAAGGGCCATATTGCGTAATAGTTGATGCTGTAACGGATATGGGAACACAGACCATCACCACATCTACCTCAGCTATCATATCAAGTGGTGTGACCTCTGTTGTACGCCCTGTGACAATGGTTTTATACCCTTCATTTCGCAGACGATCAGCAAACCAGAGGCTCATATCACCACTACCGATAAAACCAAATGAATTGATTTTCTTCACCCTCATATCAACCCGTGGGAAGGATCCGAGAATATTCAGGGCCCCATCTTCCTGAATAACTTGGGCTTCGATGGTTTGTAATGCCTGCTTGATATTGGCTTCTTCGATGTGGCCTTCAATTTCCAAATAAATTCGCAGTTTCTGAGTCTTAATGTCACCTTCAGACCTGAAATCTAGGATATTAATACCACGCCTTGTAAATTCACCCAGAATATCAGCAAGCATACCCACCCGATCTTTAAGGGGTTTTGTTATTACTGCTGTGGCATCATAGTCAGTTTTGTGCACAGGTTGTTTACTCAATACGGCGAATCTGGTTCGATTATGGGAAACAACCTCCCGTTCAAGCAGTTTAAGTGTGTGCTTTTTAACAAGCTCTTCGGTTTCAATGACAGCAACACCAAGCTTGTTTTCACTGACGATGGATAACATGGCATTATCAATATCAGTTACAGCCATGCGTACAACGTCAGGGAAATGCTCCTCAAGGTATTCAGCACACTGCAGGAAAACGGAGCCTCGTCCGACAATTGTATGAATGGGGGCCCCGCCTTCGGAAGGGTTTTCAAGGGCTCCAATCGACAGATGAATAGGCAGCACCACGTTGTCAATCCAATAACAGTGTTCCATACCGGATATTAAACGGAAATACTCTTTAACCTCACCTTCTCTCGTGTTATACACCGGTATAAGGGCGAGAGCATCGCTCTCTTTTGAAAATTGCTCTAACACTTCTGATATTCTTGAAAACACAGAGATTGTAGCACTAGAATCATACTGACGACTGGCCTGATAGCTATCTGAGCCAACAGGGCCTATGGTAAGAATAGAAGACATAATTGAATTGTGCAGTAGGGATGAAAGCTTTGCGGTTATACTGGATAATGTATACTTCCAGGCCGCCTGAAGTCAGCTATAGTTAATGGAACTTCGCAAATTATCCGTTAACAGGGTAATTTTCAAGATTTTTCACTTATCTGATCTTTTTGTATTGTTTCAAGTTGCTTAAAATCTTCGTTTATCTACAGTTTTTAAGAATATTTAGAGAGAGGTATTTATTCACATCTCTTCATTGGAGTTAGAATACTAACAATATGCACGCAGATGTAACGGAATATATTGAGGCGTTAAAAGGTTCTTCAAAATTTGGCCCACAGGTTGTGTGTCACAGGACTGTTGCCCCGAAAGATTCCACGTTCTCAGAATCGTCAAGCCTTCATCCAAAGCTTACACAAGTCCTACAAGATCTTGGGGTTGAACATTTATACAGTCATCAGGCTGAGGCAATTGATTATATTAATAGTGGTAAGGATATTATAGTAGCGACTCCAACGGCATCGGGGAAAAGCATGATCTACAATCTGCCGGTGTTAAATGACTACCTTACAAACAACGAATCAACGTCACTCTATCTCTTTCCACTAAAGGCTCTCGCCCAGGATCAGCACAAGGTTCTAGAAAACCTGTATAACAGGTTACAACCTGGGACGGATGATCCAAATAAAATATTTTCAGCGTTATTTGACGGAGATACCTCTAGTTACAAGAGACGTAAAATAAGAGACACCCCTCCTCAGGTTATTCTCAGCAACCCTGAAATGCTCCACCTTTCAATGCTTGCGTACCATAAAAGTTGGGTGCATTTTTTCTCAAAATTAAAATTTGTCATCATTGATGAGGTGCATAGCTACCGTGGTGTTCTTGGAAGCCATATGGCATGGATACTTCGAAGATTACAACGTATCGCGTCCTATTACGGCTCTTATCCCACTTTTATTCTTCTCTCAGCGACCATTGGTAACCCTGGGCAACTCGGCAAGCAACTACTTGGTCGTGATGTAGAGGTCATAACTAAGACAGGTGCTCCCCAGGCTGAGAAAAATATGCTTTTCCTCAATCCCTGGGACAGTGCGGCACACACCGCAAGTCAACTGCTTGAAGCGTCCATAAAACGGGGACTACGGACAATTGTCTATACCCAGTCACGGAAAATGACTGAGCTCATAAACCTCTGGACCAGTCCAAAACTTGGCAACTTATCTGATAAACTTTCCAGCTACCGCGCCGGATTCTTACCAGAAGAGCGAAGAGAGATAGAACGTCAATTATTTAGTGGTGACCTACTCGGTGTAATCTCAACGTCCGCTCTAGAACTTGGGATAGACGTTGGTGATCTCGATCTATGTATACTGGTTGGCTATCCAGGCTCAATTATGTCTACCTGGCAAAGGGGAGGGCGGGTTGGCAGGTCGTTTAGGAAGTCAGCAATTATACTCATAGCTCAGGAAGATGCACTGGATCAGCATTTTATGCGTCAACCGGAAGACTTTTTTGTCAGAGAACCTGAATCTGCCATATTAAATCCTGAAAATCACACTATCTCAAGCCAACATCTCCATTGTGCCGCAGCTGAGTTACCACTTGTGCAAGGGGAACCTCTACTTGAGAGTTCTTTTGTGGAAGAAGAGCTTCAACTCCTGATGCACTGTGGAATCCTGCTTGAGACAGCTTCTGGTGGAACATGGATCGCCACGCGTAAATACCCGCAACGTCTCGTCACAATACGCGGAGGTGGCGAACAAATGGATATTATTGACGGGAACAGCGGCGAGATTATTGGCGCAATTGACAACGCTCGTGCCCTTAAAGAATGTCACCCTGAGGCCATCTATCTCCACAGATCAAGAACCTGGGTTATTCAAAAGTTAGATATTGAGGGTAAAGAAGTTATTGCCCTAGAACAGAGTCCACAATATTTCACCAGACCAACGGTTGAAAAGCAGACAGAAATACTAGAGCGTATTGCCTCTAAAACAAGCTTTGGCTTGCAGGTTTCTTTTGGCCGTGTACGGGTGCGTGAAAGAGTTACCGGATATCAAAAAAGAAACAATAGAACCCAAAAACTTATATCAACAATCCCACTTGATCTCCCTGAACAGACCATGGAGACGGAAGGGGTCTGGCTTGAAATCGATCAGTCCATTGTCGCCGTAATGGAACAGGGTAAATATCATTTCATGGGGGCGATCCACGCCCTGGAACACGCAATGATCGCACTGTTTCCCCTCCTTGTCCTTTGTGACCGAAATGATATTGGAGGGATCTCATGCCCAATGCACGAGCAGACAGAGCGAGCTACAGTTTTTATCTATGATGGATATCCGGGAGGTGTTGGACTTGCTCAGGAGGCCTATGAAAAAATAGACACACTCCTTCAACAAACAGAGTCTACAGTTGCCATTTGTCCTTGTAAAACTGGCTGCCCATCATGCGTTCATTCTCCTAAATGTGGATCTGGAAATCGGCCCATCGATAAAAGAGCGTCTCTTGCCTTGCTCACAGAAATATTACATCAAAAGCATATAACAGTTGAAACTTCGGGGAGTACATTGCCAGAAAAGGTTAAGGCAGGACACGCAAATAATTGCACAGTAACCAAAGAAAAACAAACATATAAAAAAGGTCTTGATGCACTACCAGAAAAATTCGGGGTATTTGACTTAGAGACCATTCGCTCAGCAGAAGAGGTCGGGGGATGGAACAGGGCAGAGATGATGGGAGTCTCTGTTGGGGTTGTTTACGATTCAGAGCATGATAGTTATTTCACATATCTAGAAGATGAAATGAATGGACTGGTTGACCACCTCACCCAATTTGATCTGGTGGTCGGTTTTAATAATAAGCGTTTTGATAACAGGGTGCTTTCTGCCTATACCAGTATTAATCTCCACACCCTTCCTACCCTGGACATCTTAGAGGAAATCCACAATTATCTAGGTTACAGACTCAGCCTGAACAGGCTGGCGGAGCATACTTTAGGTGTTCAAAAAACCGGAGACGGACTTCAGGCACTGCAATGGTATAAAGAGGGCAGGATAGATCTCATTCAACACTATTGCAAAAAAGATGTGGAAATAACCAAAAATCTGTTTGTGACAGGTCTTGACCAGGGCTATTATCTATTTGCGAATAAAGCGAAACAAGTTGTTCGGTTACCACTTACAATGGATATGACTATTGCAAAAATCTTAGACCACCCGTGAGATGGCCTAAGAATACGAACACATTATTAGCAATCTATTACAATTATGGCCAAAGGAGTGGAGAGTAGATCCAGCCCACAGTTCCGCTTGTATGGCGAACCTTGGTCCATTTCCCTTCTGAAGAAATCTCTTGCAATACTACGCCACGCTCCACATCAGCCACAACAGGATTGTTTTTTGATGGGCCTGAACGCATATTGAGGCTTTTCTGTGCATCTACAATGACAGTATCCTTTGTTTTCACAATACTGTTGTGAATCCAGCCAGTATCCTTCTCATAGTCACTGACTTTGTACCATTCTCCCTGGGTTTTCAGAACCTTAAGGGGATAGCCTTGGAATAATTCCATGGCTACAGGATACTTTGTTCCAGGTCCTGTCCGTACATTTGCGTTATCGGTGGTTACTGATAAATATTTTGCAGCATACGCTGAAGTGGCACAAAATAAAGCAACTGAACTTATAGCTATGATTTTTTTTATTTGATTTTTCATATCTACTAAAATCGTAAAAAATATTTTTTAATTTAACTACATAAACATGGTATCGACAGCAAGATCGAATTTAAATCCAAATTTTTTATAGCACTAATCAGGGTGCAAGTCAAACGTTGAATCCCAAAGCAAAACACTACGGTTTCAAATAAATGTAAGATCACAGTCGCTACAATTCATGGTAACCTCGGCCCCTAAAGGAAAGGTGATGTTACGCGAACAATGCCCTGCTGGAAAGTTACCCCAAACCGGAATATGCCCATTGGGAGCAAGTTCCAGAACCCGTTGCCAAACCTGTTCTTTATAGCGTAATGCCCCTGTACTGTCTGCATCTTTTTGAGAGGAAAAGTCGCCTAATATAAATCCTTTAACTTTTTCAAACTTTCCTGCAGCTGCGAGCTGCGTCAACATCCTGTCCACCTTATAGACAGGTTCATTAATGTCCTCTAAAAACACAATGGAATTGGACCAACTCAGATCATATTGAGTACCAAGAAGCGTAGTCAGGCTCGCAAGATTACCACCAATAAGGGGCGCTGTAACCGTTCCTGTTCCCTGAAGTTGAACAATATTTTTATCATGTATTGTTCTTGTCCACTCCCCAAGAAGACTTGATTGAAGTTTTTCAAGACTATCCGGACTAGCGTTTGAAAGGGTGGTTATGGTTGGACCATGAAGGGAGACAAGGCCAATCTTGTTGTATAAATAATTTAAAAGAACAGTAATGTCAGAAAACCCCACAAGAAACTTTGGATTGGCTGCAATGAGCCCTAAATCAATTTTATCAAGAATTCGTAAACAGCCGTAGCCTCCTCTCATGCAGACAATTGCCTTCACATCAGAATCGCATAACAGGGTATGAAGCTCATCAACTCTGTTATCATCACAGTCGGCAAGATATCCTGCCCCCGGCCACAGTTCCCTTGGAAACTTAACCTCAAAACCTAGTTCTCGTAAAACATGCACCCCGGAATAAAAAAGAGATTCATCACTGAGCATCCCGGCAGGTGCAATGATACCGAGAGTATCTCCTTTTCGTAAGGGTTTGGGCATAATCATTGTTGTCGTATCCTAGGCAAGTTCGTTATATATGTATTGAAGTCCCTGCAGGGTGAGTTTAGGTTCGATTACGTCAATGGACTGCGTAAAAGGAGCAATGAGTTTTGCCATACCACCAGTGGCAACCACCTTAAATGGTTCATCAGGGTTACTGGTCATTTCAGAGCGAATACCCGCGACAAGACCGTTAATCATAGCACCATAGCCATAGAGTATTCCGCTTTTCATAGCCTCGACAGTTGATTTTCCAATGATCTGAGAAGGCACATTTGACACATCGACATGGGGAAGTTTAGCCGTTTTATTAGCAAGGGCCTCAAGGGAAATGGCAATACCAGGAAGTATCGAACCGCCCAGGTAGGCACATTTTTCGGTTACGCAATCAAATGTTATGGCAGTTCCGAAGTCAATTACAACCTGTTTGGTTTTATTTAACCTCCATGCGGCAATTCCATTAACCAGACGATCTGCTCCAACTTCCCTGGGATTATCAAGCTGCACATCAATTAACTTATTAATTCTTTCAACATTTACTACAAAAATGTCTTTTTTAAGACCTGCTGAAAAATGTTTTTCACAGCACGTAACCCATGCAGATTGAAGGGTAGGGACGACACTTGCTATAATTATCCCCTCTATTTCTTCTGTAGCAATACCTGCCATATCAAAAAGCGCATGGTAATAGATTGCCAGCTCGTCCCCGGTACTTTTGGCATCGGATTTAATCCGCCAATGACCGACCAATGAGCCATCTTTATACATTCCTGTTACGGTATGGGAGTTTCCTATATCAACCACCAAAAACATAACTCACCTATTTTAATGTTAAGGTTTGTACAACTTTGATATACTGGCACAGTGAAAACAGAAAAAAGATTACACACGGCTTGCTCGTGTGCCATTTGCTCGCAAGATGTACCACTTTACAAATGACCATGCCAATGAAAAATATAATTGTACTTCATACTACGGTATCTAAAATTGAGGACGCACAAAAAATTGCATCACTTTTACTGGGGGAAAAACTCATAGGATGCGCTCAGATTGATGGCCCCATTGAAAGTATCTATACCTGGAAAGATGCTATTGAGACGGAACAGGAATATAGACTATCGGTAAAAACTACAAATGCTCTTTCGACAAGGGTTATGGAAATGATACAAAAACATCACCCCTATGAAGTACCTGAGATAGTAGGTAATAGACTGGAGTACTGCTCAAAAGAATATCAAAACTGGCTTATCGGAGAAGTAAATAATGAATCCGCCTAAAAGAGAAGGATACCGCAAACGAAGAACAGGCGAATATGTTTGTCACTGCTGTAAAGAAAAACAGGAGTTCTGTTGGAGTTGCCCTTGTGGTTTTATGATATGTAAAGAATGTTTTGAAGAGAACAAGTGGGGAATAAGCAATGGCCCCACATGGATATGCCCTGATTGCGAGAGAATTAGAATGATGTAAGTCCTTCCTACACCACTGCTCTATTGCTTTTTCATCGATGTATCGGAGTTGCAGATTCCATTCAAATGAAATAGTATGTATCGTTTGTTGCCAACTATTCACTCTGCCATTTTGTATTGCTATGAATGTATCCACAAGTACCTACGACGAAAGTAAAATCAAGACTCTCAGCTCCCTTGAGCACATTCGTAAGCGTCCTGGAATGTATATTGGGCGGCTTGGGGATGGAAGCAACCAAAATGATGGTATATACATACTCTTAAAAGAAGTTGTTGATAACTGCGTTGATGAATTCATCATGGGGGCAGGAAAACGTATCAACATCAATATTAATGAAGAAGGCTATGTATCCATAAGAGACTTCGGCAGAGGAATTCCCTTAGGGAAAATTGTAGACTGCGTTTCTACAATTAATACCGGTGCTAAATACAACACCGATGTATTTCAGTTCTCTGTTGGTTTAAATGGTGTTGGCACCAAAGCTGTTAACGCACTTTCCACTCATTTCACGGTCACATCCTATAGGGATGGAAAATTCGCCAAGGCCACATTCAGTGATGGAAAGCTTCTCACCAAAGAAGAAGGGGACTCCGAAGAAAAGAACGGGACCAGCATTGAATTCTTACCTTCAAGTGAAATGTTTCCCGAATTTCAATTTGATGAGTCTTACATAGACAAAAGACTCTGGCGTTATGCGTACTTAAATGCCGGCTTAAAAATCTATTTTGGCAAGACCCTCTATTATTCTTCTCATGGCTTACTTGATCTCCTCGACAAGGAGCTTGATGGAGCGCAACTCTATCAACCAATCTATTACCAGGACAACACATTAGAGTTTGCATTTTCCCACACTGACAGTTTCAGTGACTGCTACTACACCTTCGTTAATGGAACCTACACCAATGAAGGTGGAACCCACTTGTCAGCATTCAGAGAAGGCATTCTAAAGGGCATAAATGAATTTTCCGGCAAAAAATTCGTCAATACTGATGTGAGAGACGGGATTGTCGGTACTCTTGCGGTGAAGATCAAAGATCCTGTCTTTGAATCTCAGACCAAAAATAAGCTTGGAAACACTGAAGTTCGCTCCTGGATTGTCAATACTGTAAAGGATGTGGTGTCCAGTTGGCTATACAAAGAACCTAAGACAGCAGAGCGTCTTATTGAAAAGATTATTCGTAACGAAAACGTACGAAAAGAACTACAGAGTGTCCGTTCTGAAGCGAGGGTAAGGGCTAAAAAGGTCGCATTTAAAATCCATCAGTTAAAAGATTGCAAGTACCACCCGGCTAGGGACAAACCTTCTGCCAAGGGTAAAGAAAACATGATTTTCATTACAGAGGGTCAGTCCGCTGCCGGTTCAATCGTTTCAGCAAGGGACCCGATGACCCAGGCAGTGTTTTCACTCAAGGGAAAACCCTTAAATGTGTTCGGTCAAAAAATGACCACCCTCTACAAGAACGAAGAAATGTACGCATTGATGAGGGCATTAAACGTTGAGGAATCTATTTCTGACCTCCGTTTTGATAAGGTCATTTTGGCAACAGATGCCGATGTTGACGGTCTTCATATCCGCAATCTGCTGCTCACCTTTTTTCTTCACTATTTCGAGCCATTGGTTAAACTTGGACATATCCACATCCTTGAGACACCAATTTACAGGGTTCGGAATAAAAAGGAGACGATCTACTGTTATACAGACAAGGAGAGGGTGGCTGCCCTTAAAAAACTCTCAGGAAAAGGCCATAGAAACTTAACCACAGAGATTACCCGATTTAAGGGCTTAGGAGAGATATCTCCCAAGGAGTTTAAGCAGTTTATTGATGATGGTATCCGCTTAAGAAGTGTGACACTTGATTCACTGAGCGAGGTAAACAAGGTACTCTCTTTTTACATGGGTAAGAACACCCCCGCAAGACGTGAATATATCATGAAAAACCTGGTGATTGATCAATAAGATTATAATCTGGCTGGAAATCAATTAATAAGAAAAATCATTACCGATTAGATACATTATTATGGACAATCACCCCGGGAAACTGCACCAGCTTTTTGATGAGAATTTCTTAGAATATACCTCCTATGTTATTCGTGATCGTGCTATCCCTGCGATAGAAGATGGTTTAAAACCTGTACAACGACGCATCCTGCAGACCTTGTACAATATGGAGGATGGTCGTTTTCATAAAGTTGCAAACGTAGTGGGGGAGACAATGAAGTTGCACCCCCATGGCGACCAGTCCATCTTTGCCGCCCTTGTAAACCTTGCAAACAAAGGTTTTCTCATCGATCGTCAGGGGAATTTTGGTAATATTTTCACTGGTGATAGAGCTTCTGCAGCAAGGTATATTGAGTGTCGACTTTCCCCACTTGCAAAAGACATCCTGTTCAATAAAGATCTAACCGAATTTATCGACTCCTACGATGGCCGGATGCAAGAACCGGTTACACTGCCATCAAGACTTCCATTACTGTTACTCATGGGCGCGGATGGTATAGCTGTTGGTATGGCCACCAAGATACTGCCCCATAATTTTTGCGAACTGCTTGATGCACAAAAGTGTGTATTGCAGGATCAGGAATTCACCCTTTATCCTGATTTTCCACAAAAAGGATTGCTCGATTACGCAAACTATGATGATGGCAATGGCAAGGTCAGATGCAGGGCTCGGATGGAAGAGCTCAATGAAAAAACAATTATCATAAAAGAGATACCATATACAACGACGACTCAATCTCTGACCGATTCAATAGAAAAGGCTGCAAAATCGGGGAAAATTAAAATTGTTTCAATCAACGACTATACGGCCGAAGAAGTTGAAATAGAAATAAAACTTGCCCGGGGAGTCTACGCCAAAGACACAATCAAAGCGCTCTATGCTTTCACCGATTGTGAAGTTGCAATTACTCCTAATCTCACTCTTATAAACGGCAACACTCCGGAGACCACCACAGTAACGGATGTTATCACCCAAAACACCCACAAATTAAGAGATGACCTACAAAGAGAGCTGGAAATTCAACTTTCAAAGCTTGAAGACAAACTTCATTCAAGGCTCCTTGAGCAGATCTTCATCGAAGAACGACTCTACAAAAACATAGAAGAAGAAACCAGTTACAAAGCGGTCGTTGCAAGTGTTGATACAGCACTGCTTGATTTTAGTAAAGAACTGTTACGACCACCAACTCAAGAGGACATTGAAAGACTCCTTGAAATTCGAATAAAGCGAATATCTAGATATGACATTAACAAACAGCTCAAAGAGATAAAAGATATTCGCAAACAAATCAGGGCGATTAAAAAATCACTTAAAGATATTACCAGTTATACAATCAACTTTATTGATGACATCCTCGCCAAATACGGTGACTACTACCCTCGACTCACTGAATTAACGAGCTTTTCCGAGGTAAGTTTTAGAAAGGCGGCTCTTGCAAACCTTAACGTTGTCTACAATAGGCAATCGGGGTTTATCGGCACCCAGGTCAAAGAAGAGGATGAAAAAGAAGACTTAAGTGTCACCTGTTCTGAGTACGACAAGCTACTACTCATCTATAAGAATGGTCTTTATAAATTTATTCCGGTAAGTGAAAAGTTTTACGCTGGAGATGAGCTTGAATGGGTTGGTATTGTACAAAAGAAATGCATTTTCAATATACTCTACAGAGATGGAGCTGAAAACTTCACCTATGCAAAACGTTTTAAAACCCCGAGTTTTATACTGGAGAAAGAGTATAGACTGTTTGCACAGCATAAAAGGTCAAAAATCACCTACATGTCTTTTGGGGAAGGCCAATACGCTCGTGTAAACCTTATGCCATCTTCACGGGCAAGGACGAACAATTTAGATATTTCCTTTGACGACTTTTTAATTAAAAATGCAGCTGCAAAAGGAAAACGAATTTCCACCAGGGTTGTTCGCAGGGTTTCTCCAGCCACAGGACCCCAGGAATCTCCTGTAAAAAGAAATCTGCCTCTACCAGGCCTTGACCAGGATAATGATCAACCTAAAGAAGTACCGCCCACAGAACCAAAAGAGGAATGATTTTTATAAAAAAGGAGTTAACTGTATAAACAGCTTAACTCCTTTTTTTGTGCCCATATTTAGACAAGTTGCAGAAGTTCACCGTCACACTAAACCAATTCACCTTTTAGAGAGTGTTGTCCTGCAAAATTGATTTTGACACTCAAAAACTCACCTGCTTTTACAGATACAGGTTCATTAATATGAACAATATGGTTCGTTTCAGTTCGCCCCTTTACACTGTCTGCAGAAACTGACTCGACCATAATTTCTTTAATCTGGCCTACAAATTCTTCATTGCGTTCGAGACTGATTTCATCCTGCCGCGCTTGAAACCTGGCAAGGCGCTCAGACTTAACTTCTTCATCGACCTTATTGTCAAACTCACTGGAACGGGTGCCCGGTCTGTCCGAGTATTTAAAAGAGAATGATCCGTGATAGCGAACAGTTTCAAGAAGTTCCATGGTGCCGTCAAAATCTTCGTCAGTCTCACCTGGAAATCCGACAATAATGTCGGTGGAAAGGGCAATTGAAGGGCAATATTCACGTAGTTTCTTGACTTGACCAAGATACTGTTCAATGGTGTACTTACGATTCATTGCCTTCAGGACATCATCTGAACCGGCTTGAACCGGAAGATGAAATTGGGGGCAAAGAATATCAACATCACGAAAGCATGACATCAACTCATCAGTTAAATCTTTAGGGTTAGAAGTGGTAAACCGCAACCTCTTTAAACCTTCGACCTTCGCAACCTGACGGAGCAGTTCTGAAAAGTTATAGTTACTATTATCCGGACAAACCCTATTGGTACGGGCATAGGAGTTAACATTTTGCCCAAGAAGAGTAATCTCTTTCACTCCGCCCTGAACAAGAACTGTAACCTCATCAACAATATCCTGAGCTTTCCTGCTCACTTCCCTCCCTCTGGTGTAGGGGACAACGCAGTAGGTACAGTAATTATTACACCCCTGCATGATGGTCACAAAACGACTATGTTGAAATCCTGCAGTTTCAGTGCTTGCTGACTCAGAAGAGGAGGGGACATCAGGAAGAAATTTAGGAATGTTATAATTATCTTCCATTGAGGTAATAACTCTGCTTTCTCCCCGCTCTGCACCGATCAAATACTCACCAATCTGATAAATATTCTGGGTACCAATTATCAGATCCACATGGGGCATACGATCGATAATTGTTTTCCCTTCCTGCTGAGCAACACAGCCAGCAACACAAATCTTCATCGCTGGGCGCTTTTCTTTGGATTTTCTAAGATATCCAAGAAGACTCATAACTTTTTGTTCAGCCTTGGCACGAATTGAACAGGTATTGAGGATAACAAGATCTGCTTCTTGAATATCCATACCTTCAACGTAACCGAACCGAGATAATGACTGAGCCATTATCTCAGAGTCCCTTTCGTTCATCTGGCAACCAAAGGTCTTTATAAAAAACTGTTTATTTTCCATATCTGAATACTACATTGATAATTCCACTTTAATAAGTGAGTTATTATGACACTAATTGGTCAGAAATACTGGTGACAAGTGCAAAAAGCTCAGTTCTATGCCCCTGAGAGTAGCGTAGCACGACTACTCCCTCTCTACTATCCACACTTGAGAGAATAGCGAGGTTGTCATAGGCCTCTATTACAAATTTAAGATAATGAAACCTGTCAGGAGATATCCTTAAAAACAGAGGCTCAAGTATAGGCTTACATTCACTGTTACACATTTAATGAGGAATCCACTTTTGTCATATTATTCTCATTTGCAGTCAAAAGAGGGGAGACCACTTCAGCAAGAAATTCCTCAGTCTGCTGTTCAGCGCGGCCTGTGAATTGAGAATAATCACTGATCATCGCCTCTAATTCCTTTAATTCAAATGGAATACGATCGTCAGCAGCCAGGCGACTAATAAGGTCGTTGTCTCCCCCCTGTTCCTTGACAACTTTTCCAGAGGCAAGGGAATGTTCTTTTACAACCTCATGCATTTCCTGCCTGCTTTCACCTTTTTCGACGGCTTCCATCAGAATTTTTTCTGTCGCCATGAAAGGAAGTTCGGCTGCGAGGTGCTTCTTGATTTGATTTGGAAATACAACCATATCCGAGGTGATATTTACAAAAAGCTTCAGTATCGCATCGGTCAACAAAAAGCATTGTGGGATATCCATTCTACGAATGGCAGAATCATCAAGAGTACGCTCAAACCATTGATTGGAGTAGGTAGAGCTAAAGTTTTGCGGCAGGTTCATCAGTTTTCGAGCAAGACCAGTTAAACGTTCTGAGCGCATAGGATTTCTTTTATACGCCATGGCGGAAGATCCTGTCTGCTTAGCCTCAAAAGGCTCTTCCTGAACTTTCAAGTTAGATAATAATCGCAGGTCTACAGCAAACTTATGGGCTGTTGCCCCTACGCCTGCAAGAGTCTCGGCAAGCTTCATATCCAGCTTTCTTGAATAGGTTTGGCCGGTAACTGCAAAAGTGTCTTCAAAACCAAGCTTTTCAGCAACGAGCTTATCAAGGGCACGAACCTTGCCGTGATCGCCTTTAAATAATTCTATAAAAGTAGCCTGTGTACCGACAGTTCCTTTTGCTCCACGGGCCTTGATAGTGCCAAGGAAATGCTCTACATACTCAAGGTCCATTATGAGATCTTGCAGGTAAAGAGTGTTTCTTTTACCAACAGTTGTCGGCTGGGCGGGCTGATAATGGGTAAACCCAAGGGTAGGGAGGCCCTTATATCTATCGCAAAACGATGCCAGGTTTTTTATAACCTGAAGAATAGCGCCACGAATCAATTCCATAGCTTTTTTCTGCACGATAAGATCTGTATTACAAACGACATATTGAGAGGTGGCCCCCAGATGAATAATCCCGGCAGCTTTAGGGCATTTTAAGCCAAATTCATAGACGTGAGCCATCACATCATGCCGAATCTCTTTTTCTTTCTCAGCAGCAACGTCATAATCAATATTTGTAACGTTGTCCCGCATCTCCTGAACCATTTCCTCAGAAACAATGGAAGTAAGACCTAATTCTAGCTGCGCCTCAGCTAGAGCAACCCAACAACGTCTCCAGGTTGTGAATTTGGTTTTTTCAGAGAAAAGTTCCTGCATTTCTCTACTGGTATAACGACTAACAAGAGGCTCCTGATAGATTTCCCGAGACATATATAAACTCCATGTAAGATTAACTTTATCTTTTATCTTGCTGCAAACAGGTGGTTACATTGAACAGAGACTGCAGGACTGAACCATGAACAAAAGCAAGGAAGATCCTCTATATAGCACTTTTAGTAAATAATAGAAACCAGAGATACTTCCCAGAGGGTGAATCCGACAAAACTACACAATGTCGCATAATGTATATTATGTTTATATATTTTAATATAGTGTGATAACAGCTATTAAAATGATATGGATCGTCTAGCTAACTGCAATTGATGCAGAACACACCAAAACCCATTAAATTAAATCCACAACTCGCAACTGCCAGCTTACAGTTCCTCTGTATCTGTTTTTTGTTGGTGCGAAATAAATTGTGCTCTCAGGATTTTCCTGAACAATAGAGACCCTATCACCGAGATTGAAACCTATCCCTTTGTAGTTTGAATATTCGCCACGAATGATAAGATTTAAATGAGAATTCAATTTACCGACCGTCTTAGCCTGTACCACTTTCGTATTTCTATCTAAAAATATTGGCGATTCATTTCCTGGTCCGTACGGCTCAAAGTGTGTCAAAAACGATAAGGTAGTACTGTCCATCACTTCATCTACGCTCGCTTCGGTAGCTTTTGTAATTTTTCGTTTCTTATTTAGACCTTCCAGTTGTTTTTTTACATACTTACTGAAGTTTTGACTGAAGAGATCTAGAAAATCGTGTTGTATGGTTAAACCAGCAGCCATTTCATGACCACCGTACTTTTCAATATGCTCCTTGCAGTTATTAAGTGCTTCAATAACATTAATTCCCTCAACTGATCGCACTGAACCTTTTAGAACTTTAACACCTTTATCATCTCTACCTTGGGCAAAAACAATGGAGGGAACCTTAAACTCCTCCACAAGACGTGATGCTACAATACCAGCCACACCCAGATGATACTCCCCCGAACATATACAACAAAAAGATTCTTGAATTAACGACTTAGAACAACTTTCTAAAGCTTGATATAGGTCATCTTCGCAGATGTTTTTTCGTTTCTGATTGAGTCGTTCCAGTTGTTCAGCACCCTCTCGAGCCTTGCTTTCATCTCCGGCCAAAAACAGATCAATCGCAATATCACTCCTGCCAAGGCGTCCCGCAGCATTGATTTTCGGGCCAATTAAAAAACCGATATCTTCAGAGGATATCTCTTGGTCATAAAGTCCACATGAACTCAGCAAGGCCTTTAATCCCGGAAATTCGGTGGTCTTCAGAGCCTCCAGCCCTGCTCTAACCAGAATTCTATTTGTTTGGGTAATTTCAACCAGATCAGCAACGGTCCCAAGAGCTACGAACGCCATGTAGTTTTTAAGACGTAAACCAGACGCCCTTTTCGACCATTTACTAGAATCTGTCAGGCTCTTTCTCACTGCAGCTGCCAGATAAAATGCCACCCCGACGCCTGCAAGTTTTTCACTATTAAAACCGCATTCTTTCTGGGAAGGGTTTACGACAATACAACGAGGGATACCACCAGGCGGGATAGAGTGATGATCTGTAACGACGACTTCCCCTCCAAGGGTTTTAATGCTCTCAATCTCATCGACATTTGATATTCCACAGTCAACGGTTATAAGTAAAAATTTACGTGAGAAAAAATCAGAGATATTCTCCTGCAACCACTCCACATTTAAACCATATCCTTCAGTTAATCTATTAGGTATGTGATATTTTGCAGCTACCCCTAGTTCTCTAAAAAAATTAACGAGCAAGCCTGTGGAAGTTGTACCATCGACATCGTAATCTCCCCAAACCACAATCTGAAGATCATTTTCAATGTAGTATTTAATACGGGAGGCAGCCTCCATTAGACCTTTCATTTGATCCGGCTGTGGCAGGTTTTGCAATTTTGGATATAAAAAATCGGCTATATCAGCCTCTTCCACAAGTCCCTTCGCACTCAGAAGCCTCTTGCATAAGGCAGGTATATTTATGCTATTATTATCGTTCATTGAATATCTTATACGCCCTGACGCCAGTTGCCGACCATCTCGAACACCTCATCTTTATCATCAACATCCACCCATTGA
Organism: Desulforhopalus glucosivorans; assembly: GCF_054397165.1. Classification (NCBI taxonomy): domain Bacteria; kingdom Pseudomonadati; phylum Thermodesulfobacteriota; class Desulfobulbia; order Desulfobulbales; family Desulfocapsaceae; genus Desulforhopalus; species Desulforhopalus glucosivorans. The sequence goes on along the minus strand of NZ_AP044854.1, from coordinate 1,657,639 downwards.
ATATTTTCGTTTTTATTGAACCAGGTGTACTGACGTTTGGCATATCGTCTTGTATCTCGAGCCAGGAGCCGAAGCATTTCTGCTTTGTCATAATCACCCCTGAGATACGCAACCATATGTCGATAGCCTATTGAACCCATTGATTTCAACTCTGGTCCGTAGCCTTGCCCCAGCAGTCCCTTTACTTCTTCTTCAAGACCAGAACCCAGCATCAACTCAGATCTGTAGTTGATTCTTTGATATAATTTTTCCCGATCACACGTCAGGCCAATCTGAAGAGCATCAACATCAAGACCTCCTGAGCATTCCTGCATCTTTTGGTTGGCTAGGTGTTGAGACCAGGGGACGCCACTTATCTGATATATTTCCAGGGCCCTTAATAATCGCTGTGTGTCGTTCTTATGCACTTTTTCTGCTGATATACTGTCACATACCTTTAACTCTTCATGTAGTACATCACACCCTTCAGTATTCAATCTGTTTTTGAGTATATCCCGGATATCCTGGTTAGAAGGTGCTTCAGGAAAGATTCCTTCAAGTAATGATTTGATATATAACCCTGTTCCTCCTGTGAGTAGAGGAAGTTTTTCCCTGGATAAAATTTCTTTTATACATTCTGAAGCATCCTTTACAAATCTTGCAGCGTCATAATCTTCATGAGGGTCAACAACGTCTATAAGATGGTGAGGGATTAAGGTTCGTTCTTCAATAGACGCCTTTGCTGTGCCGATATCCATTTTTCTGTACACCTGCATGGAATCCACACTTATTATTTCACAGTCAAATTTGGCTGCTAACTCCAAAGACAATGCGGTTTTACCTATGGCAGTCGGTCCTATCAATACCAGTATTTGGGGTTTAGTAACTTGATTTTCCACTAATTAATTATAAGTTGTGTCATCAGGTATTTGGCACGTTTGTCCCCTACCCCTGGTAACGTTTTAATTGATTCCATGCCTGTAAATCGGCCATTAACCGTTCTATACTCTATAATGTCTTCAGCCAGTCTAGGACCTATACCTGGAACCGTTTGCAAAAGTTCTGAGCTCGCCTGATTTACCGGTACTTTTTGAAAGTAAAAAACAGATAGTGAAGGAGTAGTAAAATTTTCCTGCAATACATGACTACTTGTTGTGCATTCTACCTCTACAAGCCGCCCCAAGTTGCTATCCAGCATCAAGCAAGACTCTGGCTCAGCAGTTTCAAGCTCATTAGAGACAAAAAAAATAGATAAAGAGAAAAGCACTAGCCCGAAAAAAGCAATAGCCAATCTCATGTCGTTTTTTGTAGTATCAGCCATCCCAGTCAATAAGTGCACCACCCTGAACTACTCATATTGAAAAAATCTGATTCTCTTTTGCAAATAAAATCTGTAACTCATCTCTATTCAACTCTTCATTTAGCATTGTTTTATACCATTGCAATGGTTATAAACGATACTTCTCTTTTCCTTAACATAACATAAAACATTCAATGGAAAGTAATACACCACTCAATATAGTACTTGTTGAACCCGAAATTCCACCAAACACGGGGTCAATTGCAAGACTCTGCGGCGCAACTAACACAGTACTGCACCTTGTCCACCCTCTAGGGTTTAGCACAGACGACAAACACCTGAAAAGAGCTGGGCTGGATTATTGGAAACATGTACAAATTAAACACTGGGATAGTTTTGAGCAATTTTTAGCAGCCCAAAAAGAAACTGATCTCTATTTTTTCACCACTAAGACAACGACAAGCTATACAGAACCCGACTACCATGAAGGCTCATACCTTATCTTTGGCAAAGAAACAAAGGGCTTACCAAAAGAAACTCTCGATATGTACCATGACAGGTGTTACACGCTTCCCATGCCAAACAATAATATACGAAGCCTAAATCTTGCCATGACGGCTGGAATAGTCTTATATGAGGCACTACGTCAGGTTTCTGTAAAATAACGAGTTACCCGTAAATAAAATATTATTCAATTTTCACCACACTATAACAGGAGACGAAATAATGACTGATCGAGTCTATAATTTTAGCCCCGGCCCTGCAACCCTTCCATATGAAGTACTTCTACAAGCTGGAAAAGATGTGGTTAATTTTCAGGAAACTGGAATTGGCCTCATAGAAACCAGTCATCGCTCCAAAGAATTTATGAAGGTGACAGATGATGCTGAGGCGCTTCTAAGAGAATTGCTTAACGTTCCTGAAAACTACAAGGTTCTTTTTCTCCAGGGTGGAGCTTCTTCTCAGTTCTTTATGGTCCCTATGAATTTTTTGGGTAACGGCAAGAAAGCAACCTACCTTAACACAGGAACCTGGGCCAAAAAAGCTATTAAAGAGGCAAAGCTCTTTGGTGATATTGATGTCCCCTACTCCAGTGAGGATGCAAGTTTTAATAGAGTGCCAAAAGATGACGAGTATCAGGTAGCCATTGATTCTGAATATCTCTATTACGTATCCAATAATACTATTTATGGTACTCAGTTCGCGACTGCTCCACAGAGTGAAAAAATGCTTGTTTGCGATATGAGCTCCGATATTCTCTCAAGGCCAATTGATGTAGCAAAATATGGTCTCATTTTCGCAGGAGCGCAGAAAAATCTCGGCCCGGCTGGTGTTACAATCGTAATCGTCCGAGACAACCTTTTGGATGCTACCCCTGAAGGAACACCAACCATGCTCAGCTATGCCACCCACGCTGAAAAAGGCTCAATGTTTAACACGCCTCCCTGTTTTCCTATCTACGTTGTCGGCGAAGTGCTGAAATGGTTGAAAAAACAGGGTGGTGTTGAAGGAATTGAAAAGATAAATCAGGAAAAGGCCGCCCTCCTCTATGATATGATTGACAGCACCGAATACTATAGAGGTCATGCTGAAAAAGAATCCCGCTCTCTGATGAATATCGCTTTTAATCTTCCTACTGCAGATCTGGAGGCAAAATTCATTGCTGAAGCCGCACAAATTGGGCTTAATGGCCTTAAGGGTCATCGCTCAATTGGAGGCTGTCGTGCCTCAATTTATAATGCGTTTCCAACAGAAGGTGTTGAAAAACTCGTAGCCTTCATGAAGGAATTTGCAGCTGCAAACCCTGCATAAAACAGAGAATGCACTACGAAGGAAATATCATCCGGCCGCCCAGCGAGGCCAACTCAATCATCCTTCAGGTGACGACCGGATGTTCCCATAATAAATGTACCTTTTGTGGCGCATACAAGGATCAACCTTTCGCTATTAAAGATCTTTCCATAGTCAAAGAAGATCTGGAATTCGCTCAGGCCCACTGCAAGAGACAAAAACGATTGTTTCTTGCTGATGGGGATGTGCTGATATTATCGCAAAAAAAACTCACCACCCTCTTATCTGAGATTAAAAAGACACTTCCCTGGGTAAATAAGGTAAGTCTTTATGGCAGTGCAAAGGCGGTACGCAGTAAAACTCTATTTCAGCTTCAAGAGCTGAAGTCCTTAGGTCTTGATCGTGTATACATGGGGCTTGAGAGTGGCTGTGACACAGTCTTGCAAAATATCCATAAAAATGAAACTGCCAAGGGGATGATAGCCGCAGGGCTCGCTGTTAGAGCCGCAGGGCTGTTTCTTTCAGTAACAGCTCTTCTTGGGCTTGGAGGAAAAGCCCTTTCTCAAGGGCACGCCCTTGAAACGGCTCGCACACTCAACAGTATGCAACCCAATCAGGTTGCGGTGCTTACATTGATGATCCTCGAGAATACTCCACTTTTTCAAGAGGTCAACAAGGGTACTTTCAAACTGCTTTCTCCTAAAGATATATTAAAAGAGCTGTACCATCTTGTTGATAATTTAGAAGGCATTCGTTGTCAGTTTCACGCCAACCATGCTTCAAGTTACCTGCCTCTAGCAGGACGGCTCCCAAAAGACAAGCAACTCCTCTTAGATCAGATTTCAAAGGCCATTGAGGGTTCCATCACAACCACACCTGAACACCGACGCGCACTATAGAGTTATGGCTATGAGTAAAAAAATTGATTTAAAGAACTATACCGAAGAAGCACTCGTGGAATATATCGAGGGTATTGGCCAGTCACGCTTCAGGGCGAAACAGATAATGGGCTGGCTTTACAGGTATGGCATTAATAGTTTTGATCAAATGACCGATCTTGCGAAGGTATTCAGGTCACACCTCCACGAACACGCTTACATCTCATCGTTCTCTGATCCGATCATTGAAAAGGCCAGCGACGGCTGTGTCAAATTTGGTTTTCGCCTTTTTGATGGACATATTCTAGAGTCTGTTTTAATTCCAGAGCCGGAGAGAAATACCCTATGCATTTCTTCTCAGGTGGGGTGTGCCATGGGCTGCACGTTTTGTCTCACTGGTACCATGGGTTTTGTTCGTAATCTTTCTGTTGCTGAAATTGTCAATCAGGTCTGCGCTGTTCGCGACTACCTGCTGGACCAACCAGAAGACGAACTCCTCGGGCCAAAGCTTGTCACCAACGTCGTCTATATGGGTATGGGGGAACCACTCAACAATCTAAAAAATGTTCTCGACTCCCTCTCAGTCTTAACCCACAACAAGGGCCTTGATATTGCTGCCAGAAAAATCACTGTATCTACCTGCGGTATTGTACCAAAACTTCGCGAGTTAGGAGAGAACACTAATGTAAATCTAGCTATTTCTCTCCACGCAATTTCAGATAAGGTGCGCAGTAGCATAATGCCTGTAAACAATAGATATAATATAGATGAGCTTCTCCAGGCATGTAAAGATTATCCAATGCGCAAAAGAAAGCGTATTATGTTTGAATATACGCTTTTAAAAGGGATTAACGATTCGGATATGGACGCCCGAATGCTGGTGAGAAAACTTAAAGACATACCATGTAAAATAAATTTACTTTCCTATAATGAGTGTCCGGACCTTCCCTACAAAAGAGCAGATAAGAAACGAATTCTTGCCTTTCAGAAAATTTTACTGGATGCCCATTACACTGTTTTTATCAGAAGCAGCCGGGGGGACGACATCTCTGCTGCCTGTGGCCAACTCGCAACAGATGCAAAAACTTCAAGTTGATTCGAGCTTAAGGAAAGAATCACCGGAGTACAGAGTGTATAGTTTCTAATAATTTTTCCTGCTCCACAGGCTTCATAAGCAGCGCGTCACCACCTAGCTCACTAATACTATGACCAATTGTTCTGCTGCTATATCCAGTGCAAATTATTACTGGGATATCGGCACGTATCGCTTTTAATTCTTTAGCAACCTTATCACCGGTCATCAGCGGCATCGTCATATCTGTTATAACAACATCAAAATTATGTGGGTCTTTTTTAAATAGTGCTATAGCTGCTTCAGCATCCTGGAATGCAACCACCGTATTTCCCATATCATTTAGGAGTTGAGAAAGCACATCAACGAGTGGCTCCTCATCATCTATCACTAAAACCCGACATTCTTTTGCTTCTACCTGTCCCCTTGTCTCTACAATATCTGTAGTCTCAATATCTTCTACAACGGGTAAAAGAACAATAAACGTCGAACCATTACCACGTTTACTCTCAACCCTGATTGTTCCGCCACAACTCTGAACAATACCTAGAACAACAGACAGGCCTAAGCCAGTCCCCTTCCCTTGGGCTTTTGTTGTAAAATAAGGGTTAAATATATTGGCTACATGTTCATCAGGGATACCCATACCGGTATCCTTAATTATTAGTTCGGCATATAAGCCCTGGGGAAGCGAAACCTGCCCCATAATTTCATTTTTTGTCTGATATCTTTCTCGAAGTTTTACTGTGAGGACTCCGCCTTCTTTCTCCATTGCATGGGCTGCATTGGTACAGAGATTTACTATCACCTGATGCATTTGTGTTGTGTCAGCCAGTATATGTTTCACATCCGGTGCAATATCCGATTGTATAGAGATAGTCACCGGCAGCGTAGAGCGGATGAGCTGCAATGCTTCATCAATAAGTGATCCTAAAAAGATTGGCTGCAAAACGCGTTTATCTTTTCTACTAAAGGTTAAAATCTGCTGTACAAGATCCCTTGCTCGATAACCTGCTTGCAATATCCTTTCAAATTTCTTATGGACCGAGGTTTCTTTCTCTACTTCAAGGAGACCGAGTTGCGAGTAACCAACGATTGCCGATAAAATGTTATTGAAATCATGGGCTACACCACCGGCAAGGGTGCCGATGGCTTCCATCTTTGAGGCATGCTGTAGTGCCGACTCTAACTGTAGTTTTTCATCTTCACTATTTTTTCTGGATGTTATATCCATATGGATACCACTCATCCGCTCGGGTTTGCCTAAGTCATCAAACTCCTGGACTTTGCCGGTGGATAAAATCCACTTCCAGTCGCCGTTTTTGGCGAGCATTCTGAATTCGACATGATACTGAGAATCTGACCCTTCCAAGTATCCAGTCAGATTGCTTTGTACCTTTGCTATATCATCAGGGTGGATGAGGTTAGTCCAGGTTTCATAGGTGTGGTCAAAATCTTTGACACCATAACCAAGCATTGTGAACCAGGTGTCGCTATAATAAACGTATCCAGTGGTTGGATTAAACTCCCACATGCCCTCCTGAGCAGCCTCAAGGGCCAGGAGCAGACGTTGTTCACTTAGGACCAGTGCATTTTCTACTTTTTTTCTTTCTTCGACTTCTAAAGCAAGTTTACGATTATTTTTTTCAACATTGGCTATACGTTCTTTATCTCGTTTGGCCCTCAGTTCAATAAAGCCAAGTAAGATTGCCATGAGCATACAAAGATATATTCCATAGGCCCACCACCTTTTCCAGGGAGGAAATTCTACTGTAATAGGTAGGGAAATTTCCGAAGAGCTCAATAATCCATGGTTATTTGAGGCTCTAACCCTGAACACATATTGGCCGCCATTTAAGTTGGTATAAGACGCGTGATGCCTGTTTCCCGCAGTCACCCAGTCTTCTTCAAAACCTTCAAGTTTATAGTAATAGTTGTTTGCACTCGGGTTGTTGAAATCAAGAATTGCAAACTCAAAGGTGATTGCCGTATCTGTGTAATCTAAAGCGATAGATTCGTTGGGGTTTACATGTCTTTCTGGATTGATTTCCCTGTTGAACTTATAAAACCGCGTGAGGACAAGAGGCGCTTGATGGTCATTTGTTATTATTTTTTCAGGATAGAAAATGTTAATTCCATTTCTTCCCCCGATTACCATACTTCCGTCTGAACGTTGTAGATGGGCACGACTGAATTCACTGCCCTGCAGGCCATCCCTAGCCTGATAGGTTTGAAAACTCAAATTTTCAGGAGAAAATTTTGTAAGCCCCTTAACTGTTGTGATCCACAGGTTTTTTTCATTATCCTGCAAAATTCCTCGAATAGAGTTACTTGCAAGGCCGTCATTAACCGTGTATCTGGTAATTGCACCAGTGGGTAATTCGAGCCGGTTGAGGCCCCCATTTGTCCCTATCCAAAGAGATTTGGTGTCGGATTGAAATATCACCGTTGTGGTGTTATGACTTAGACCGTTGGCATCATTTGGATCGTTAAAATATTTTTCAAATCTGTTCTCACCCACCATTTTATTCAGTCCATTATCTGTACCAACCCAAATGGACCCTTCACTATCTTCAAAGACGGACCAGATTCCATTATCACTAAGACTCGCAGAGTGGTTACGCTCATTAAGATAGTGTTTAAATTGCTTTCTTTCAGGACCGAGAAGATTCAAGCCATTTCTGGTTCCAACCCACAAATTATAGTTAGAGTCTTCAAAGAGGGTCCATATCCTGTTATCACTAATAGACGTGGAATCTTCAGAACTGTGTACATAACAAGTAAAAGTTTTTGTCTTTGGATTGTATGCGTTTAAACCACCGTTATAGGTGCCAATCCAAACTATACCATTATGATCGACCAATATCGTTTCTGTAAGGTTACTACTGAGACTGTTAGGATTTTTGGGATTATTAGTGAATAATTGAGATTCACCACTCTCTGGGTTAAAACTTTGAATCCCTCCCCCGTCATTTGCCATCCAAAGCGTACCGGCTCTATCTTCTGCAACACCGTTTACGCCACTATAGGCAAGGTCTCCAGTTTCTGCATTACTCGCTGTGTAGTGATTAAACGACCGTGTCCTGGCTATGAATTTATTAAGACCTCCACCATCGGTTCCAACCCACATCACGCCATCTTTTGATTTAAAAACAAACCAGACTAGATTACTACTCAGACTTCTCAGATCATGATCGACATGGGTTATGGACGTAAATTTCATTGTTTCAACATCCAGATGATTCAAGCCCCCTCCAAAGCTGCCGAACCATAAATCACCATTATCATCTTCTAAAATATCCCAAATATGATTATGACCTATGGATAAAGGATTATCAGGGTCATGAATAAAGCGTGTGAAGGATTTTGTTTTAGATGAGAACAGATTAAGCCCGTTAATTCCACCAACCCAGATATTTCCTCTCGAATCCTCCAGGATCGAACCGACGACATCACTTGAAATTGAAGTTTCATCGCTGGCGTCATATCTGTAGGATGTGAATTTCCCGGTATCTGGATCGAGTATATTAAGCCCCCCTCCGTAGGTTCCGATCCAGATAAGTCCCTTCTTATCCTCGTAGAGATGCCACATTGAATCAAAGCTAATGGACTGTTCATCATTCGGATCGTGTCTATAACGAACAAAGGTTTCACTTTTTGAGTCAAAGAGATTAAGGCCTCCTCCTTCAGTCCCAACCCATATCCGGTTTTTACTGTCTTCTAGAAGGGAGATAACTCCATTATGAGATAGCGATTTGGGATCATCCGGATCATGGGTATAGCGAGTAAATGTTCCAGTTTTCGGATTGTACTTATTAAGTCCTCCCCCCACTGTGCCGATCCACAACATTCCATTATGATCTTCTAATAGAGCGTAGATAAGATTACTTGAAAGAGAATTGATGTCATCTGGGTTGTAGATAAATTCTTTAAATTCATAACCATCATAGCGTAATAAACCATCTTCAGAACCAAACCAAACATAGCCCAACCTATCCTGAAGTCCGCAAGTTATGGTACGCTTATAAAGCCCTGCATTCCCATCGATCCGTTCAAAATTGTAGTTAGCTGAAAATGCGGGGTTTGTAGGGGAAAGAATGATACAGCACAAGGAAAGTATAAGACCTATATAATAGAACAATCGTGATGGTCGGAACATAAAACGTCATCCTGTACTGCAATTTGACAAATGTTGGTATAATTTCGATGTTTGTTATTTAACAGAATAATCAGCTGATCAGGCCTCTGAAATATACTGCTAAATAAAACAGTATCACAAAAACTCTTCTAAATTACAGTAAATAGTTGCCTGTTGAACTGTTAATGATACGTGGAGGAGAACGTTTAAGGAAAACAAGAAGGAAGTGAAAACCTCAATCACCCGAGATATCAGGCTTACAAGATGATCTGGATGATTGAGTGGGTGTTAAATGGTACTACTTAGGCCATTTTGGCCTGTAGGTTTTCATCTAGTTTTGCCAAAAACTCTTCAGTGCTCAGATAAGGCTGTTCCCCTTCGACAAGAAGGGCTAAATCCTTGGTCATAAAACCAGACTCAACGGTCTCGACACACACCTGCTCTAAGGTCTCTGCGAATTTAACAACTTCAGGAGTGTCATCAAATTTGCCACGGTAGGCGATCCCTCTCGTCCAGGCAAAAATCGATGCAATTGGGTTTGTGGACGTTGCGTTCCCTTTTTGATGTTCACGGTAGTGACGGGTAACCGTTCCATGGGCCGCTTCTGCCTCGACAGTCTTACCATCTTCTGTCATAAGTACCGAAGTCATAAGACCAAGAGAGCCAAAGCCCTGGGCGACGGTATCAGACTGGACATCACCATCATAGTTTTTACAGGCCCAGACAAAACCGCCCTCCCACTTCATTGCCGCCGCAACCATATCATCAATCAACCGATGCTCATAGGTAATGCCAGCGGTTTCAAACTGGTCTTTGAACTCATTTTCATACACTTCTTCGAAGAGATCTTTAAACCTGCCATCATACTTCTTTAAAATGGTGTTCTTGGTTGAAAGATACACTGGCCAGCCAAGATTCAACCCATAGTTCATACAGGATCTGGCAAACCCGCGAATGGAATCATCAAGATTATACATACCCATTGCGCAACCACTACTCGGGAAATCGAACACCTCATACTCAACCGGGTCGCCACCTGATGCAGGAGTAAAAGTCATTGTGAGTTTTCCAGCCTCAGGTACAAGAAAATCCGTTGCACGGTATTGATCACCAAAAGCATGACGTCCAATGACGATGGGTTTTTTCCAACCAGGAACAAGGCGTGGGATATTTTCACATATGATAGGCTGTCTGAAGACAGTTCCACCTATGATATTTCGAATGGTTCCGTTTGGAGATCTCCACATCTCTTTTAGCTTAAATTCTTCAACCCTTGCTTCATCTGGAGTAATTGTGGCACACTTAACCCCTACCCCATATTTTTTAATTGCATTGGCAGCATCAACTGTAATCTGATCATCAGTTTCATCACGCTTTTCAACGCCAAGATCATAGTATTTAAGATCGACATCAAGATATGGGAGAATCAGCTTATTTTTAATAAACTCCCAGATGATGCGAGTCATTTCATCGCCATCTAGTTCAACAATAGGATTTTTTACTTTAATTTTACTCATAGTGTCTCCGGTTCAAATTCAGGTAAATCTTTTGTACTGATACTGCGAACCAAGGACAAATCATAAACAAACGCCCTGTGATTCATTTCTAGAAAATCCTTAGGGATTCCCTCATCTAGTACATCCAAAACAGCTTCAGGTTCAAATAATTGTGTAACGCTGACAAAGTATTCCTAGGCTACAAACATTATACAGTATGGACTTGCCAGTTTTATACGTTACCTTTTCGTACATTAGTGCCTTACTCCTGAATTTCTGTAAAAAAAAGAAACTCAGGGAAAATATTTACAATCGTGGTGTTGATTGTTGCCCCAAAGGCACTTATCTAGGCTTTGCGTCCCGTTTACCGGGGTTAATAATGTACGCTAATCTTACGAATAGAAACCTAATAAGAAACCATTATATAGTGCCCATCGTCAAGATAATGTTCATAATACTTATAATAGAGTCTCTATTATTTCGTTTGTATCAATGGGATGACGAGTAAATTCTTCTCAATTATCTCTTTTCTACTACTCGTTTTTGCCATCCATATTTGGGCAAATGATCCTTCATATAACCTTCGTGTCTGTTCTGTTAGTATTTCTGAATTTTGATAATACAGTTCTCAGCATGGGTAAACTCAGGATGGAAATCATTGTCAGGTTAATGCCGAGAGTAATCGGTCGTTCCCACATAAAAGATATGGATCAATGGCCTTTGATCGAGGCTATCAGACGAGGCATCTTTTTTAAGAAAAAAAACAACTGACCCATAGCTACAATTCATAATTGTACGCTGAAAATCGTTTTCTATATTCGGTTGGAGTAAGTCTTGTATGGGCTTTAAAGAGTCTTCGAAAAGAGCTGGTATCCTCATAGCCTACGCTAACGGTAATTTCGTCCACTGATTCTGCTGTAGATTCAAGCAAATATCTTGCGGCCTCAATACGGACAGCCTGTAGATACTCCGATGGTGTATCCCCGGTACTTGCCTTAAATCTTCTGTTTAAGGTCCTGATAGACAACATGGCCTTCTCTGCAACATTTTCTAGAGATATGGCATTTTTGTACTCCGACTCAATATATTTCTGTGCGCATAGGATGTTCTTGTCGCCATGATTTTTATTGAGCTGGTACCTACTATATGGTGCCTGACTTTCTCGGTTACTGTCGATAAGTAAGGTCTTGGAAATAGACACAGCGAGTTCGCGTGAGCCAAACTTTCGAATAATATAAAGACATAAATCAAGATACGCAGTGACTCCGCCTGCACTGATGACATCTCCCTCATCCACGAGCATTTTTTCAGGCTTGAGTATAACGTCTGGATATTCTTTTCTAAACTTATCCGTCAACCCCCAGTGGGTGGTAGCATTTTTACCAGACAACAACCCAGCACGAGCAACAAGAAAAGAACTAGCGCATATGCTGCAAATACAGGTGCCTGACTGATGCTGCGCTATAAGCCACTCAATTATATCTTCATTTTCAATTGTCTTCTGGTAATCACCTAAAAGAGCGGGTGTTAAAACTATGTCGTAATGTATGTTATCACAAATCGTTGCAGTGGTAGTAATGCTAAGGCCATTAAAAGCTATCACTGTCTCCTTTGATGGTGCGACTATTTCAACCTTGCAAAAACCATTGTTTTGATTGAATAGTTCTCTTACCTGCATATCGGCAATGGTGAAGATATCAAAAGGTCCGCTGACTGTTGATTGGATGCAGTTATCCAGTGCCAATATTGCAATGTTCAACATAATAATTTCCTGCAAAAAAACTTATTCGAAAACTTATAGTTCCATCCGGTTTGGCGTAAATGGCATCAACAATGTCCAGCTGGACACTTCACCCTTGTGCTCTCGTATCATATATTACAGAAACTGTGAATAACAAATTGAAAACAACTCTAGTATAAGGAGAATCGCACCATGGAAAAAGCATTGCTCATAATTGATATACAAAATGATTATTTTGAAAATGGTAGTTACCCACTATGGAATAGTGAAGAGACGCTCAATCGAATTGAATCTGCAATTAAATCTGCACAGGATAACCAAATTGCAGTAATCCTTATCCAACACATCGCTGACAAAGCCAAGGGGATTGCACCATTTTTCAATAGTGGTACCGATGGTGTTAATATTCACAACACAATTCTTGAAGCTGTTCCTGATGCTCCTGTAATAATAAAAACGTATGCAGACTCGTTCCACGAAACTACTCTAGAAGAGACCCTTAAGAACATTGGAGTTCAGGAATTACTTGTATGCGGAATGATGACTCAGAACTGTGTAACGCATACTGCAATTTCAAAAAGTGCGGGAAAATACAAGGTATCCATCCTTCAGGACTGCTGCACAACTGTTGATGAAATGATACACCTTATAGCTTTAAATGCCGTATCAACCAGGGTTTCACTTTTAAACAGCACTGATCTGGGGGTGATTGCCTTGTAGTTCTCTCATTCAGCTTTCGAGCAGTTTTACTCCATGTTCATATCCACAACGATATACAGCACTTTCATCGCCCCCATAGAGGGGAGGAAAGTGCTGTCGCATTGTGTTTTACTAGATCCTGTTGTCCTTAATCACCAGATCACCCGTCTTCCCCAATCAGACGCAAGCGCTGTTGCATTTTTTCGGCATAGAGACGCCCTGCAATATAGATTGCAAGAACTTGAACCGCCCTATCTGATGACCTGAAAACAACCACACCTTTTTCTGTGAGAACGTCGACAAGATCGTCGTACAGGCGTCCCCCATCAACAATACCAACAATTGGTTTGTCTGCACTCTTGCACAATTCAGGTAGGGTTTCTGCAATACTCTCTGGAAGAGAGAGACTGTATTTGTCTGAGTGATCATCACCAAGTGTCAGCATGGCGGGAGAGAGAGGGTCTAAACCAAGAACTACTGCATCAACATTTGGGTCACTGATTAAAACTTCGGCGGTGCGAACATGGGTCTCATCATCTGAGCCGGGATTAATATCAAGCGGGTTTTGCACAGTTATTAAACGATCTAACCCCTTCTCTTTAAAGAGTTCCTTAAGCTTTGATGCTGAAGACTCGCTAAAACCTGCCAGCCCCATCTCAAAGTCATCTGAGAGGATGTTATCAGCCATACCTACAGCTTCAAAACCTGCACCACTTATCGCCGCCAATCGGTTGCCATTAATTTTTTTATCATGGAGACGTTGGGAGAGAACCAGCAAGTCTTCAAATTGAGAAAATGTCTGGGCCACAATACCACCTGCTTGCCTTACGCAGGACTCGCACACCATATAATCACCTGCAAGTGAAGCCGTATGACCTGAGGTGGCAATTTTCCCTTCTGGTGTCCGACCAGCCTTGTAAAAAATCACATCCTTACCCGCAAGTACTGCAGCTCTCACTGCAGTTGTAAAGCTTAGGCCATCAAGGTCTTTAAAGCCTTCAGCATAAACGCCTATGACATCAATTGCGGGGTCGTCTTTCAGGTAATTTAGCATGTCGCCCAAGCTGAGATCATTTTGATTACCAATTGAAATCATATATGCGGGGTCAAGCTCTGGCCGTCTACTTAGGCGCGTTATCATAAAAGCACCACTCTGGCTGACAAAAGCGGCGTTACGTAGTCTGTCATCCCGTTTTCTTGGTAACTTAACCTCCGGTATAAACAAGGTGTCAAACCTGCCTGGATGAGAAATCACGCCTAAACAGTTGGCACCTAAGAAAACAGGCCCACCATCCCTATTCATGCGAGCCACATTAATACTTTCCATAACCTCACTGGCGCGGTCCATGGATTCCTCAGTCTCCCCCATGCCTCCGGCGATGAGCATAACGGTTTCAGCGCAATTGTTTTCAATAACTGCTGAAACAATTTCTGGCAGTTGCTCCGAGGCAAGTGCTACAACCAATAAATCGAGTTTAATGTCGAGAACCTTTAGATCAGCAACACACCTTATACCATTACACTCGTCCATACCCGGTCGTACTATACGGATATTTTTTTTGAGAAAACCATTAGCAATTATATTATCAAGAATAACCCTGCCAAAATTTACTCTTGTGGTAGAAACACCTAGAATTCCAATTGACTGAGGTTGTAACAGGTTTTTGATTTTTTGAAATGGTCTTGGCGTCGGAAGTGTTTCAGGTGCTTTAAAACGGCACATTCCATCCAGTGGAATCATCAAAAAGTCTGTAAATGCGAAGGGATTAATTTCAAGCTCCTCTATCACATACGGAGCTTCCGGGTTATTGGGAGAATAATAATTTGCTATTTCAATCATTGAGGAGAAACACTCAACAATCTGCTCATCGGTTACAATCCGTCGCTGTCCCCGTGTGAGACCTGCAAGTTTTTTATAACCAATCGTATTACGAAATAACGAGAAGAACTCTTCACCATCAATGTTTGTTGTGCCTGCTGCAACTACAGCCTGCCCCTTTCTAAATCGTTCTGCATACAGTTCAGTATCTGTCCCCCCAAGGCCCGCGCTAATTACCATACCGAATTCTCTTGTATTTCGGATGCCTACAATCAGTTCGTTGCCAAAGGCTTCAGAATCAGGAGGCATAAACTGAACCATCAAAGCCCCCCGTATATCCAGTGCAATTTGTTGCTGGAGTTGTTCACCTACAAGGCCAAGGTAATTATCTGGGCCATGCTCGGGGTTTTTTTCTATAATTGAAGCGTAGGTTTCAGGGACCTCATACATCATTCTCCGCCACGCAGAACGTATCTTGTCAGCTTTGTTTTCAACAACTTTAACACCCCCCACCTCGGTCTTATGAATAATTGTCGGTGAGACTACCTTCAATACTACTTTTTCCCCTGATAGCGATAAGAGTTCTGCCTCTGTAGGCTTGGTACCCTTAGAAAGCATTCTGGTTCCTGGAGGCGTTTCTGCTCCGCTATTTTTGAGCAGTTCATATGTTTCATGCTCAAAAAGAGTGTCTCTCCCCTCCGTTTCAGCGTTTTGAAAAAGACGGGTTATGGAATCGTAATTTATTGATAATTGTGCCGAAGTGACCATTTTGCCATCAGTTGAGATCATTATCTTTTCCTATAGTCAACATAAACTGATAGTTATGTAATTATATGATTTGTCAATTTGTATAGTTGTGCTTACGTTTTAAGCGCAGTTGAAGGAAAAAAAGCCGCGATACGTACCTTCACCTCATTCATTCATTAAAACTAAAAATGAATGAGTTGTTATTAATCTACTTTGTAGTCTCGTGTTTAGCACTGACAATTCTAACCGACAAACAATAACCGGCACAACTTATGACACTTAAAACAAGCAGTTCATCTGGCCCGAGACCCATGCAGCTTAGAACCACAAACCTTGAGAAATTATCAAGGGAAACTTTTGATGTACTTGTTGTGGGAGGTGGTATTAACGGAGCGGTTTCAGCCGCGGCACTAGCTCAAAAAGGCGTTAAAACCGCACTCATTGACCAGGGCGATTTTGCAGGAATGACCAGCCAGGAATCATCTAATCTTGCATGGGGTGGTATAAAGTATATGGAAAACCTGGAGTTTATGCTGGTGCGTAAACTCTGTAAGTCACGAAACCATCTTATCAGGCATTACCCTTCAACCGTACGTGAAATACGTTTTTTTACAACAATCAGTAAGGGGTTCCGCTTCCCTCCAGTGTTTATATGGATGGGTACATGGCTTTATTGGCTTATTGGGAGTTGTTTTACAAAAACGCCCAGGTATCTTACAAAAGAACGCATAAGAAAAGAAGAACCCGTCATTGATACTGACAACGCCCAGGGTGGATTTGAATACTCTGACGCTTACCTCCATGACAATGATGCGAGATTTGTTTTTAATTTTATCCGTTCTGCCCTCACAGCCGGCTGTATTGGTGCTAACTATGTTAAACTGGAAAGCGCTACAAAGGATGCCGACGGGCTTTGGATTTGCGAAGTCAAAAATGTTCTCACAGATGAGAAATTTACCATTCGTTCAAAGGCTTTGATTAACTCCACCGGACCGCTGGTCGATGACTTAAACAGCACTCTTAACCAAGAAACTGAACACCGAATCATCCTATCTAAAGGGATCCATTTACTCGTTGAAAAGGTTACACCAAGTAAGAAAGTGCTCGCTTTTTTCGCAAGTGACGGCAGATTGTTCTTTGTTATTCCAATGGGCGTTCGAACCTGTATTGGTACAACGGACACCCCAGTAGATGCTCCTACAAAAGAAGTTACTGAAGAAGATAGAGAATTTGTCCTCAACAACATCAACTCTCTCTTAAAACTTGAGAAACCGCTACAGAAATCAGATATTATTGCAGAACGATGCGGAGTAAGGCCCCTGGTTGTTTCCGGTGATGGCGGCGGAGAGTCTGACTGGATGCAACTCTCCAGAAAACACGCTGTTGAAGTCAACAACAAGGATCGTTTCCTTACTATTTTTGGGGGAAAACTAACCGACTGCCTTAATGTTGGTGATGAGGTCTGTGAAATCATCCAAAATATGGGGATCGAAGTTCCATACTCCCAGCATAAATGGTACGGAGAACCCGATGCTAAAGCCAAAGCCAGATTTATGCATCAGGCAAAACTCATAGGACTTGATGATCTAAAGGCTAAAGAATCCTCAGAGAATTTGTCAACACGGCTCTGGCGAAGGTATGGTGATTCAGCCTTCAAACAACTTGAAATGATTCAGGCAGACCCGACTCAGGCCGAAGTACTTATTAAAGGTACTGAGTATCTGCGTTGTGAATTGCGCCAGGCTGCAAGACGTGAAATGATAACAAAACTGTCAGATTTTCTTCGAAGAAGGTCCAAGATTGCCCTCATTGAACACAGGGATACCATTTATTCTTCTGCAGGACTTCTCGAAGCCTGTCAGATTCTTTTTGGTGATCAGGCACAGGAAAAGCTCGAAGAGTACTTTGAAGAGACCAAGGTTGAGAATGTGAGTTAGGTTATAACATCTCACTAGTGACCAAAAACGGCAACTATCTCACGATAGTTGCCGTTTTTTTGTTTTATGAGATTCACCTGCAAAAGAATGTGATAGCTTTTGACAACCCCTATTTTGGAATAGCAATACTACTTTTTCTTACCCATACTGTTTGTCAATAAATTCAATAACTGAATGATCGACCCAGTTGTATTCGAGAATGAATAGAATCCTCTTCTAATTTTATTGATATCCTTACTGACGATACTCATTTCTTTTTTTATTGATTGCACATCTGAGATCAGTTCCTTATAGGCAAGGTCTCTTATCTCCTGCGCCATTTTTTCTTCATTACTGTTGGTTCTATGGAATAAAGATAGCCAGGTTCGCGCTCACCATTTAAACATCTCAAAAGGCTCATAAATAGATTGCCTCCTAATCTTATTAAATTAAAATTTCGTAACTATTCACGGAAGGAGCTAAAGTCATAACTGCAGACCCTGTTGTTGATGGCAATAAAGCCGACAAACCTTCGATTAGAGAATTGTTTGAGAATTTACGCAATCAGGTACACAATCTTCAGGTTATAGTCTCCTGGGAATATGATGAAGAATTGCGCTATGTAAATTGAAGGAAATTTCGTTGCTGGCAAGGAGAGCACCCCAGCCATCAACCGATCTAAATAACGATGTAATTACAAATTTTATGGATAGGATAGTGTTAAATGACCGGAATTACAGATCTTGAAGAGTTATTACAATCCATGTCACCAAAGCTGAGTGACAATGAATATGTATTTTGTACAGTCAGGGGCAAGCTAGTAGATTATGCACATACGAATCCCTTAGCTTCTTTCATGGAAGATGAAGGATTAACCCTCATTCTTGCCGTTGAGGACGCGGAGACAGAAAAGCTATCCTATGACACTACATTTAAGCACATTACATTAACGGTGCATTCAAGCCTCAACGCAGTAGGTCTAACAGCAGCCGTTGCAAACAAACTTGCCTCACATGACATAAGCGCAAATGTTATTGCTGCTTATTATCATGATCATATTTTTGTTCAGTCTGAAAAAGCTCATGCAGCCTTATGTGCTTTAAGAGAATTTGAGTAAATGTGAATACAAGGGCAATTCTAAACAAATATCTGCCTTGCTAATTATTTAAAAGAAGATATATCGCGGGAGAAATCACCTTACCTGACTCATTACTTACAGTATTGCTGATCATTGCCTTACCGTCACGAAGAAAATTCCCCCGGGCTGTCGGCCATGGTAATAAATTTTCTGCTGATCCAGGGACAGTGTAGATAAAAAATCCTGCGCCAAAGGTCTGCACCAATATTTCCAGCGAACCATTTTCATCTACATCCATAATCGTTGGAGCGGCCGGTGCACCCTTACCGTTACCGTTAGTACCCTGCTCATAAAGCTGGATATCATGGATCTTATTCCCATTGATATCCAGAATGACCAAATAACCATGGGCTAGACCGGGCTTTATCGTTTCAGGATCACCATAGGTTGTAAAAATAAGTTCAGGAATATTGTCTTGATTCAGATCAGCAACACTGACCTCGGAGGCATACATCAAATCTCTACCATGGCGAAAATCATATTTCCATAACTGCTCCGCAACAGGCGAAGTGCAATAAATATAACCATCATGGGCAGCATAGATGATCTCAGGATTCTTATCCCCTGAGATATTCACTATAGTTGGCGCAGGTGGATTTCGTGGCGGATACCAAGTGCGAGTCCCACGACCAAGAGGATAGCCTGAAGATGGAAGAGACTCCCAGCCGGGCAACCGCATCCCAGAAGCGTCACCTGTTCCGTTGTCTCCCTGTAGGACCATTACTGAATGATGTTTGGTATCATAGGGTATGTCCATTTCTACATTGGTAACACCCACCACTTCGTTCTTCCCATCTCCATTGATATCTGCAACACCTGGTGGACTCGACGTCCACTGGAGCCACTTATTAGTCAATGGGCCAGGCCACGGCCCCTCATGGAGGTGATAATGAAGATGCTCAACATCCGCATCAAAGTAGCGAATAAACTGGCCCCAGTTTAGACGGTTGCCGCTATAATCAGAATCCCTGTTGGTAAAATAAGGGGCGGTGACTTTGCTGATTCCAGTATGTTCGAATACGTTTATATGATGGTTATCATAGGTGACAACAATTTCTAATTCAGCATCATCGTCTACATTGCCTATACCAACATTGAGCCCATAGCAACCATAACCATTATTACCAGGCCCGTTTACATCACCATCATTGCCGTAGCCGTTGGCATTATTGTATCGAGGCCATGCTGTGAACGAGAGACCGGGGGGTTGGTAACTTGTGCCGTCAGCTGAGAAAACAAAAACCTGTGCTCCTTCAGGATCCCCCTCTGTCGTCGTAGCAACAATTTCAATTGAACCATCATTGTCAAGGTCCGCAGCAGCAAGCCCTCTCGTTTCGCCTGGGCAATGTCCTAAATAGCAGGTAGATGCAGGCCAGCCATCCTTTAGTTGCAAACTCTCATTTCGCCACTCATAGGCCACAACCCTATCACCATTTGCAGCAATGATTTCATAGATCCCATCTTTTTCAAGGTCAGCCACCACGGCCGGCGCATAGATTCTGGATGCATGTTTGACCTCATCAAGCTCGTTGCCCTGACCATCCCAGACAGTAATATCATAAAGAGTACCAATAATCTTTCTCGCTCCACTACCTAAATTATGTACAATTGGCGAGCCAAACCATGCTGTGTTGGTCCACTCAATCTGTTTGAGCAAGACAGGTTCTTGTACAGGTACGGCCATGGCAAATTGCTGAGTAAAAAGCAGCACTGCTATACAGATAATTGAAATTTTACAAACTTGGAATAATTGAGAAGGCATATTCTTGTTGAATTGGTATGAGGCTTTCTACGCAGAAAAATGCGAATTGTTTGATTCAAGGAAAATCACTGCATAAACCTCTATCAATTTAAATGCATTTCAACAAGACATTCTGCCAGAAAGGTCTTTTGTCAGGTTTTAAAATAGTACGGGAACGAAACAATTTAACTCTTCACCTCAGGGAATAGTGTTTCCAAATCGTTCTATATGAACAAATTCGCTGGTAGGCTTTCTTTTTGGAGCTGGCGGATCGTGGTCAGGATAACCAAGAGCAATCAGAGACACCAACTCACAATGTGCAGGGACTCCAAGAATCTTTTCAGCCTGATCGTGTTCAAATGACCCAACTATAACTGTGCCTAGGCCAAGTTCATGAGCTTTTAAACAGAGATTTTGGGTTACAATACCCAAATCGTATAAAAACCAGTGTGCATACCTTGTCACCTGTTCATTTTTATAGAAACCCGATTTTTCAGGTACTCCACAAACAGCAATTATAACTGGTGCACGCTCCACACTTTTTGTTGCTGGGTTTTTGATTGATAACAGTGCGGAAAGATCTTTTTTAACTCCGGCATCCCTTACAACAATAAGCTCCACGCACTGTTTATTCCCCCATGACGGAGCCCACTGGGCCACTTCATAAAGGGATTCCATCTTATTCTGCTCAACAGCACTATCTTTAAATCTTCTGACACTTCTTCTCGTGGTAAAAATGTCATCCATGTCTATTCACCTCGAATTGTCTACGAAAATTGGTTCAAAATTTCTCTTGATATAATAAGACGTTGCACTTCGCTCGTTCCTTCATAGATACTGGTAATCCTTACATCACGAGCATATCTTTCGATTGGAAAATCGCGAGTGTATCCGTATCCACCAAAGATCTGCATAGCCTCGTAACATGCAGTATTTGCAGCTTCACTTGTAAATACCTTGGCCATTGAGGCTTCTTTGGAAAAGGATTTCCCCTGTTCTTTTTTATGGGCTGCATTCATGAGCAAGAGTCTCCCGGCCTCAAGAGCAGTGTAGCTATCTGCTATTTTCCATTGTATCGCTTGAAATTCAGATATTTTCTTTCCGAATTGTTGACGATCAAGGGAGTATTTGGTCGCAGCATCCATGGCGGCAAGTCCAATACCAAGTGCAAGGGAGCCAATACCAATACGTCCACCTGCAAGTTCAGTTACCGCAGCTCTGAAACCATCATTGAGTTTACCCATAAGTGCGCTGGAAGGTATTCTACAATTTTGAAACAGTATCTCATTGGTGGCTGAGACCTGCTGCCCCATCTTCTTTTCTTTTTTCCCGATAATCAGACCGTCAGTTCCTGATTCTACAAGAAAAAGGCTAATCCCCTTACCTTTTGGAGCACTCGGATCAGTAACAGCCCAGACTACAAATACTCCGGCGCAAGAACCACTAGTTATAAAAATTTTGGAACCATTGAGCACCCACTCGTCGCCATCAGCCACCGCACTCGTTGTCATACCGGCAGGATCAGAGCCCGCACCCTGCTCAGTTAAGGCAAAGGCTCCAGCCACATATTCTCCCGTACAGATTTTGTCTATATACTTTTTCTTCTGTTCTGTGCTACCAAGTGACTGTATTACCTCACACACCATATTGTTCACAGACACTGTTACTGCAGTCGAAGCACAGGCCCGTGCAATTTCGGTCATTGCAACACTAAAGGCAATAACACCTGCTTCAGAACCACCGTACTCATCTTTTATATTGAGGCCCATAAACCCAAGTTCTGCGAGTTTTTTGAGATTTTCATAGAAGATGGTATCATCCCCTCCTTGATCAAGGTCTGCGGCAGCAGGTTCAAGTTCAGCTGCGGCAAATTCTCTCGCCGTATCCTGTATAAGTTTCTGTTCTTCAGTAAGGTCAAGATTCATTACATACCTCTCAATGCGGTTCCAAGTGTATCAAGCAAAATGTGTAGAATAGCTCATCAGTTTAACCAGACATCAGCTATTAAATTGGGGAGGACGTTTTTCTAGAAAAGCACTCATCCCCTCTTTCTGCTCAGGTCCAGAAAAGCAAAGAGCAAAAAGGTCTGCCTCATAGGAACATGCACGTCTTAGATCCATCTCAATGCCGTTATTTACAGCCTCTTTACACAACCGAACAGAAATTGGCCCTTTAAGACAAATAGACTCAGCTATTTTTCTGCATTCAGCCATCAGGTTATCTGCAGCAACAACCCTATTTATGAGGCCGATTCGTTCTGCTTCTGTTGCGTCAATTATATTGCCAGTGAACAAAAGCTCAGTTGCGAGTCCCTTGCCTATGAGTCTTGGTAAACGTTGGGTTCCTCCAAAGCCTGGAACCACCCCTAGATTCACCTCCGGTTGTCCAAATTTTGCATTATCGCTACCTAGCCGCATATCACAAGCAAGGGCTAGTTCACACCCACCACCGAGGGCAAAACCATTGACGGCAGCAATAACAGGCTGAGGAGTCTCCTCAATGGTTTTCATGGCAAGATGCCCAAGCCCACCAAAAACTTTAGCTTCATGGGCATTAAGGCTTTGCATATATGATATATCTGCTCCAGCAATAAAGGATTTTTCACCTGAACCTGTTACAATAACAACCCTTGTTTCAGCGTCTTCTGAGATATCTTTAAAGCATTGAACGAGCTCTTCGAGGGTCTCTTTATTTAATGCATTGAGAGACTTTGGTCTATTAATCGTAACTGTTGCTATCTGATTGTCTTTTTCAACGATTATATTGTTCATTTTAATCAACCTTTATCATTACGTTTGTACACGTTTATTGGGACTATCAATTGCACCAATTAAGTAGAGATTGTGTTAATTTTATCGGGATATTGCCCCAGTGACTCTAAACCGTCATCAGTCACGAGATGGGTGTTTTCAATCCCCACAACACCATAACCCTTGAAAATTGTTTTAGGCTCTAAAGCGATTATCATTCCCTTTTCAAGGGGAAGTTTTTGCCCTTTTGCAATAAATGGAAACTCATCTAGTTCCAGCCCTACTCCGTGGCCAGAAAAACGTATCCGTCGCTCCCCTTCCCCCATAAAATGTTCTCCATAGCCTTTTTCTTCAGCGAGATTCACCATGGTTTCATAGAGTTCACCTGTTACCGCACCGGTTTTAGCAATACGTGAAATCCTTTCCTGGATATCAAGCATTGCGTCATGGGCCGCCATCAACTTGTCAGGCAAACTCCCTGAAACAAATATTCGTGCATGATCAGAGAGGTATCCATCAAGTGCAAAAACAAAATCCACAAGGACAGGATCATTTTTTTGGATAGTTTTATAACCAGCTCCCTGGCCAATAATTGAACTTACGCCCTCACCACCTGTTGGAGAGGCAAGATAACTCGGAACTGCAGCTGATGGCCCGGACATAACGTGACCATAAAACAGTTCACTCCCCCACATGCGCATACGAACGATTCCCTGGTGACCAAGGGACCGTGCATAACCTTCTAGTTCTCCGGCTAAAGTCACTTCGGTTTTCCCTGGTACAAGAAACTCTTCGACCTTGGCAGCAACCATATCGGAGCATTTTGCAGCTTGTCTAATTTTGCCAATTTCGTATTCCGACTTAACTGCTCGAATAAGACGTATTTCTGTTGATATATCTACAATCGATGACGAGCTAAATATTTTCTGATACTGGTGAAACAGGTTAACAGGGAGAACATCGAACTCCATTCCGACTTTTTCTAATTTCAGATAGCCGTAGTCGCTCAAACATTCTGGAATTTTTTTTGGACTGAGAAGAGAGACAATTTCAGGAAGAGCTGAATCTTTTAAGGCCCGTTCATATTCCTTAGTTATCATAAGGACAGGCTTACCTGAAGCAGGAACATACAACCAACCCTGCTGAGCTGTACCACTGAAATAGAACAGGTCAGTTTTCTGGATTATAAGCGCTCCGTTAAGCTCCCGCTTCTGAATTTGATTTTGTAACTTTGCAATGCGCTGTTCAATCTCTGCAGCTGGTGTGGTGTAGGTGGTTTCAGCCATTGTCGTCTCCTGTTACTTTTCGTTAATACTGATAGAACCCTTTTCCAGTTTTTCTACCTAACCAGCCAGCCTCTACATACTTACGTAAAAGTGGGCAAGGCCGGTATTTGGAATCTTTAAAACCATCATATAATGTTTCCATAATTGCAAGACAGGTATCAAGACCTATGAGGTCCGCTAGTGCAAGTGGGCCCATAGGGTGATTCATCCCCAGGCGCATTACTGTATCAATATCTTCAGCCTTGCCAACGCTCTGATAGAGACAAAATATTGCCTCGTTAATCATCGGCATCAAGATTCTATTTGCGATAAACCCTGGAAAATCATTTGCCTCAGCGGGTGTCTTACCAAATGCTTCACAAAGATCCCAGGTAACCTTGAAGGTTTCATCATCGGTGGCAAGCCCGCGAATGACTTCAACGAGTTTCATAACAGGGACCGGATTCATAAAATGAAATCCAATTACTTTTTCAGGCCTGCCTGTCTGAGCCGCAATTCTGCCAATGGGTATGGAAGAGGTGTTTGTTCCAAGAATTACATGGGCTGGGCAGATGGCGTCAAGATCCTTAAAAATCTGAAATTTAAGATCCTCACGCTCTACTGCTGCCTCAACCACATAATCAACTTCTGCCATATCAGCTAAATCTGTGGTTGTTTTAATTCTTGAGAGCACTGCATCTCGATCAGAACTTGTGATCTTATCTTTTTCAACTGACCTGTTGAGATTTTTTTCAATAGTTGCAATACCTTTGGCAGTAAATTCTTCCTTGATATCACTCATCAATACTTCAAGACCGCTGGCTGCTGCAACCTGAACAATACCATTGCCCATTTGTCCTGCACCTATGACACCAAATTTCTTCACGTCCATTGTCAAATCCTGTATGAAAATTATCGATTAACTACCATAGCCACAGCCTCACCACCTCCAAGACATAGTGATACCAAACCTCGTTTCACATCTCTTTTTTCCATTTCATGGAGTAGTGAAACCAGTAAACGACCTCCACTCGCACCAATTGGATGTCCCATGGCAACTGCGCCACCGTTCACGTTCACTCTAGAGGTATCAAGTTCAAGAACCTTATTGATAGCAACAGAAGTGCCACTAAATGCTTCATTGATCTCAAACAGATCGACGTCATGAATAGTTACGCCCTCTTTTGCAAGAACTTTGGGGATAGCGAGAATAGGCGCCATAAGGACATATTTGAGTTCTATTCCAGCTGAGGCCTGGGCACCAATTTCAGCAATTATTTTGCAGCCAAGCTCTTTGGCCTTTTCTTTATTCATAACAACAACAGCTGCTGCACCATCACTTATGATAGATGCATTACCAGCCGTGCCTACTCCGTCTTTTTTAAAGGCGGGCTTCATTTTTTGGAGACTTTCAAAACTTGTTTCAACCGGGCATTCATCAACGTCAAACATCTTAACGGCACCACCCCGCTGAGGCACAGGCACTGGCATGATTTCGTCTTCAAACGATCCATTTGCAATGGCCTTTCTTGCTCGTCTATACGACTCTTCAGCGAACCGGTCCTGCTCTTCTCTATTTACCTGCCACTTATCACAGATATGTTCATTGGACATGCCCATATGAAAATCATTCACGACATCCCACAGGCCATCATGTACCATATGATCTTCAAGCTTGCCCGGCCCCATGCGGTGCCCCCACCTTGCCTTTTCGACATAGTAAGGGGCGGAACTCATACTCTCCATGCCACCGGCTACAATTACATCAGCATCACCACATTGTATGGCTTGTGCTGCGAGCATAACCGCCTTAAGAGCAGAACCACATACCTTATTTATCGTGATCGCCTCGACGGCTTGAGGTAATTCAGCCTTGATTGCGGCCTGTTTCGCAGGGTTTTGACCATATCCGCAGGGCAACACCATACCCATAATACATTCGTCCACCTCTTTTTTATCAATACCCGAACGGCGAACAGCTTCTTTTATAATCTGCCCCCCAAGATCAGTTGCACCAATTTTGCTGATTGTACCACCAAAACTACCAAATGGAGTTCTTACTGCACTTACAATCACGGCTGTATTCATTTTATGCCCTCTTCCAGTATCGTTTTCGCTTGAGTAACCTACTATTTTAACACGAATATTTGCAGAGCACAACAATCCGACCAAGCGCTCAATCACATAACATGTTGCCCGAGAGAAAAACTTTTGTCAACGATTTTCAATATTTTACTCATACCACATGAACCATTATCTGTTCAGGTATATCCATCTACCCTCAATCAGCAATGAAGTTTCAGTCATATATTGTACTGCTATTGATGGCATCAGATATCGTAAAATCAGAGGCTTATAAAAAAAACCTTTGACAATCTAGTATTATTATAATCTATTTCCACTAGACACCCGACCGAGCGCTCAGTATTATTTATTGAACTGCTGCATTCGGCAAGAAACGTAACTTTCTGGCCTTCATTTTCAAATCTAAACTGTAAGGAGTCACTCATGAGTATGGAAAATCTGTACCGAGAAGTAATGGACCTTAACATGATGGATGATAATGACAGTAAAAGAGATGCAGCTAAGACTTTCTTTGATAAACTTAACTTCATGGAGAAACCTGAGTATTTCAATTGGGCCCATGAAATTTTCGAAGAAGTCCATGTCAAAGAGCGTGGAGATAAAAACGCATTAATATGGGCAGATATCCTTACAGATGAGAGTAAAACATATACATATAGTGAGTTTTCAGCAGAAGGAAACAAATGCTTAAATGCCGTGAGAGCTGCAGGTGTTGAACAGGGCGACAACATGTATATGATGGTACCCATTGTACCAGAGACATGGTTTGCAAGCTTTGCATGTATCAAAGGTGGTTTAGTTTCGGTTCCTACGGCCACGACCATGACCACTCGGGAACTCGAATTCAGGTTTGAAACCTATCCAGCGAAATGTATCATTGCCGACGAAATATATACCGACATTATCGATGAAGCCCTGAAGACCAAAAATATCTCGCCAAAGATTAAAATAGTTCTTGGTGAAAAAGAAGGCTGGACCAGCTATTCGGATCTTGCAAAGCAGTCACCTGAAGCACAACCTGCAAAAACAAAATCGACTGACCTCCTCTTCTGTTTTTTCACTTCTGGAACAACAGGACTACCTAAAAGGGTTGGTCATACAGCTATTTCATATCCCCTTGGCCACCTTTCAACCTCTGTTATGACAGGCGTTCAAACCGGAGATATTCATCATAACCTCGGCGCCCCAGGGTGGGCTAAATGGGCCTGGTCTAGCTTTTTTACTCCTCTAAATGTTGGTGCCACCGCTTCCGGATTTAATTTTTCAGTTCTTGATGGTGATAAGTATCTCACCCAGATTACCAAGCATAAGATAAGCACATTTTGTGCGCCCCCTACTGCCTGGAGAATGTTTATAAATCTTGACACCTCAAAATATGATTTTTCCAACTTACGTCAATCAATCGGCGCAGGAGAACCACTCAACCCAGAAGTCATCAATCGCTGGAGCGAACTCACAGGTACAGATATTCGCGATTTCTATGGACAAACAGAATCAACAGCCATGATAGGCAACCACCCTTGGATGAATGGCAAGATGAGAAATGGTTCTTTTGGCCAGCCGTCTTTTATGTATGATGTAGCACTTTTCGATGATGATGGAAAAGAGATCACAAAAGCGGACGAACCTGGGCACATTGTCGTAAAACTTGATAAATGGCGCTCCATTGGACTTTTTACTGAATATATTGGTAACCCTGAAAAAATGGCTGGTGTATTCATTGACAACAACTACTACACCGGTGACAGGGCAACCTTTGATGAAGACGGTTACTGGTGGTTTGTCGGCAGAAGCGATGATGTTATTAAATCTGCAGATTTCAGGATAGGCCCATTTGAGGTTGAAAGTGCACTTCTTGAGCACCCCGCAGTTGCAGAATCTGCAATAGTCGGTGTACCAGATGAAAAACGTCACCAGCTCGTAAAAGCCTTTTGTATCTTAAAAGCCGGCCAAGAGCCTTCAAGAGAACTCGCTCTAGAACTGTTCCAACACACCATTAACATTTTGGCAAAATTTAAGATCCCTCGAATCATAGAATTTGTGCCTGCGGTACCAAAAACCTTGAGTGGTAAAATTAGAAGAGTCGAACTACGCCAGCAGGAAGTGGACCGTAAAAGTAGTGGGGCGGCACCTGAAGTTAGCGAATATTTTTACTGGGATTTTCCTGAGCTTTCTTCAAAGAAAAAGTAGCGAACAACCTGGAGGGAGGACTCCCTCCAGGTTTCAGCATATAGATGTTTTACCCACAAGTTCTGGGTAAACAAAATAGGCCAGGTCTACTCAACAAGATTTTGGGGTGAGATATGAATTTTGAATTAACAGAAGAGCAAAACCTGATTCGCGATATGGTTCGTGAATTTGCTGAAGCAGAAATTGCTCCCAGCGCAAAAGCCCGCGATGAAGAAGAACGATTTGACAGACCCTTAATGTTTGATAAGCTTGCTGAACTTGGCCTTACCGGAATAGTTTTTCCTGAAGAATACGGAGGAGCCGCTGCAGATTACATAAGTTATTCCATCGCTGTTGAAGAGCTTTCAAGAGTTTGCGCCTCTACCGGAGTAACACTTTCCGCCCACCTTTCTCTTTGTGCGAATCCTATATATTTATTTGGCACCGAAGAGCAAAAACATAATTTTTTAACGCCTCTTGCAAAGGGCGAAAAGCTTGGGGCATTTGGTCTAACCGAACCCTCAGCAGGTTCAGATGCAGGTGGCACCAAAACAACTGCCATTAAAGAGGGTGATAGTTGGATCGTTAACGGCACCAAGATTTTTATAACCAATGCTGGAGACGCAGAAACATATGTAGTACTGGCAAGAACTGATAAAAATGCTCAAAAACATCATGGAATCAGCGCATTTATCATTGAAAAAGATACTCCGGGGTTTTCTTTTGGTAAAAAAGAAGAAAAGCTGGGTATTCGTAGCTCACCTACAATGGAACTGATTTTTGAAAATTGCCAGATTCCTGCAGCGAACTTGCTGGGCAAGGAGGGAGAAGGGTTTAAGGTGGCAATGAAGACCCTGGATGGTGGTCGTATTGGCATCGCATCACAGGCTTTAGGTATTGCCCAGGGAGCTCTGGAAGCAGCTGTTAGTTATGCTAAGGAACGGAAACAATTTGACACACCTATTTCCAGGTTTCAGGGAGTACAATTCCAACTCGCCGATATGGCAACTCAGATAGAGGCATCTCGTCTGCTTGTGTATCGTGCTGCATATAAAGCGAGTAGCGGCTCCTCTTACTCCCAGGCTTCAGCCATGGCAAAACTCATGGCATCTGAAACTGCTATGAAGGTAACAAGCCAGGCTGTACAGGTTTTAGGTGGATATGGATATACCCGTGACTTTCCTGTAGAGCGCATGATGCGTGATGCAAAAATAACGGAAATTTATGAGGGGACCAGTGAAATTCAACGCCTCGTTATCGGGGCAAGCCTCACTCGGTAACTATGTAACTATTTGTTAGTTAGGGTTTGTTATACGATCCAATCACACAAACTCAGATACGACAAGGATATTAGAAAACGACCAGATTTCTCTTTTGTTCTCTTACTATATTGTATATTTTTTCAGACACATTCGCATAAAAGTTTGAAAAAGCAAAACAAGCACCATGAGGAGAAACAAATTTTATGGCTACAAAAGATGCTTCTAGCGAAGTAGCAACCCACATAAAAAACCAGGATCTGGTCATAGAACGGCGACGACAGATAGTTGATGGAGCTGTGCCCCTTTTTATCAAAAAAGGGTATCACAAAACCACAACAAGAGAACTGGCCAAAGAAACCGGGATGTCCATCGGTTCCCTCTATGAATATGTCTCAAGCAAAGAGGATGTCCTTTTTCTGGTATGCAACGCCATCCACTCTGAAGTTGAGTCAGGCGTTCAAGAGGCTCTTGC
This sequence comes from Desulforhopalus glucosivorans, assembly GCF_054397165.1. NCBI lineage: Bacteria > Pseudomonadati > Thermodesulfobacteriota > Desulfobulbia > Desulfobulbales > Desulfocapsaceae > Desulforhopalus > Desulforhopalus glucosivorans. Next base: position 1,627,181 of record NZ_AP044854.1, on the reverse strand, counting down.
AAGACCTACGGTGGGCAAAGATGCGCTTGCTGAGGTGATTCGCGAGTTTTTCCTGGTATGTGATCGTATGAGCGATCATGTCCTCCTGATGTACCAGGTAACTCATTTTCTGCCACCTAAATGGCAGAGGAAAGTGCTAGAGGCTGAACTGCGTTTAACACAGCTGTTTGTAAGTGCTATGAACGAATTACGTGATATGGGTAAACTGCCAGCCCTTGATGACGACAAAATAAATCTTACTGGTCACAACATATCGGTCATAGGTCATACCTGGGCCTTTAGGCGTTGGTATTTTGCAAAGAACTTCACCATAGAACAGTATATTGAGCAGCAGACAGATTTCATCATGAGATTTTTACAGGATAAAAAGGAATAACTCCCCAAACAACTGTACAATCTTATTATCGACATCTCTCTGCAGCGCTTGTAGCAATCTGTAACCTACTCCCGGGAACTTGGTTTAAGCCCTCGACCAAAACACAGGTATAAAAAACCTCTGTTATTGGTCTCAGGTTGTAATCCAGCCTCCCTATCAATTACGAGTAAAGGAGCTATCATGCAAGTGGATGTCGAAATCTATAGACCAAAAAATGTTGTAAGAGTAATCACCGCAACCTCCCTCTTTGATGGTCACGATGCCTCGACCAATATTATGCGGAGAATCCTTCAGGATTCAGGCGTAGAGGTCATCCACCTTGCCCACAACAGATCAGTTCAGGAACTCGTTGAAACAGCCATAGAAGAAGATGCCCAGGGTATAGCTATGTCCAGCTACCAGGGTGGACATATGGAAGCCTTCAAATATATGATAGACCTCCTGAAAGAAAGAGAATCTTCCCATATTAAAGTGTTTGGTGGAGGTGGAGGAGTTATTGTTGCGGAAGAAATCAAAGAACTGGAGGCGTATGGAGTTGCAAAAATCTATTCACCTGAAGACGGTAATACTATGGGCCTTCAGGGAATGATTAATCATATGATTAAAATCCTTGATTTTTCTACCCTCCCCTACCACAATCTCGACTCTAAGCAGCTCCACTATTCGAATTTAAAATCCATTGCCGGTTTTATCACTGCCGTTCAACAGGCCAAAGCAGAAGACTCTGGCAAACTGGAGGAACTGCTAGCCCCAATTAGTGTGATCGCAAACAAGAACAAGCCACCAGTCATAGGTATAACCGGCACTGGAGGTGCAGGAAAATCGTCACTTACAGATGAGATTATCGTTCGTTTTCTCCTTGATATTAAAGATATACGTATTGCCATAATCAGCTGCGATCCTTCTCGTAAAAAAACAGGTGGAGCCTTGCTTGGCGATCGAATACGTATGAATTCCATAAGCAGTTCGGAAAACGTTTATATGCGCTCGCTTGCAACCCAGGCTTCTGCAAATGAAGTCTCCGAAGCCTTACCCGATGCAATTGAAGTGGCTAAAGCCGCTGGGTTTGATCTTATCATTGCAGAAACCGCAGGAATTGGCCAGGGCGATTCAAAAATCACTGAACTGACTGATATTTCAATATACGTGATGACCAGCGAATATGGCGCACCATCCCAGCTTGAAAAAATAGATATGCTCGATTATGCGGATCTTATTGTCATCAACAAATTTGAAAAAAAAGGCAGTGATGATGCTCTTCGCGACATCCGCAAGCAGGTGCAGAGAAACCACAAGGCATGGGGAACGGCTCCTGACGACTTTCCTGTCTACGGGACTATTGCTTCAAAATTTAACGATGATGGAATCACAGCACTCTATCACGGTATAGTCGAACAGATTAATTCTAAATCTGATCTTAATCTGAAACCACAGCTGGAAAAGCCGTTACAAAAATACTCAACCTCAAAAACCATCGTTATACCGTCAGAACGAGTCAGGTACCTGGCGGAGATATCCTCGACAATTCGGGACTATCATTTAAAAACCTCTCATCAGTCTGAGGCTCTACGACGATATAATCACCTCAAAGAAACCGTTACACTTCTTAAAGATAAAGGTGATAATTCATTCTCTGATACTATCGAAAAGCTGCAGATGGAGTCTGCAAATCTTAGTCAAAATGTAGAAAAAGAAACAGAAGACACCGTCGAACAGTGGCAGGAGCTTCAGCAAGGCTATTCTGGAGATGAACTGGTGTATTCAGTTCGTGGCAAAGAAATTAAAGTGCCACTGTATACAACCTCCCTATCCCATTCAAAAATACCAAAGATTTCTCTGCCTAAGTTTAAAGACCCTGCAGATTTATACCATTGGGTGAGAAAAGAAAATCTGCCAGGTTACTTCCCGTTTACCGGTGGAGTTTTTCCGATGAAACGTGCAGGAGAAGACCCAACGAGAATGTTTGCAGGGGAAGGTGGTCCGGGCCAAACCAATAAACGTTTTAAGCTTTTATCTGAAAACTACGCAGCAAAACGCCTCTCCACCGCCTTTGACTCCGTAACTCTCTACGGTTGGGACCCTGCGATTCGCCCTGATATTTATGGAAAGATTGGTACATCAGGGGTAAGCATCTGTACCCTGGACGATGTGAAGTTACTCTATGATGGCTTCGATCTCTGTTCCCCCACTACCTCAGTTTCCATGACCATTAATGGTCCGGCTCCAATTATACTTGCTATGTTTATGAATACCGCCATTGATCAGCAGGTGGAACATTTTGCACGGGAGATGAACAGGCAACCAAGTGAAGATGAGTACACCGGAATTAAAACAAAAGTGCTCGAGAATGTACGTGGGACCGTACAGGCAGATATATTAAAAGAAGACCAGGGACAAAACACCTGCATTTTTTCCATAGAATTTGCGTTAAAAATGATGGGGGATATTCAGGAATTCTTTATCGCTCAAAACGTTAAAAATTTCTATTCCGTTTCAGTCTCCGGTTACCACATTGCAGAAGCTGGAGCTAATCCAATTACCCAATTGGCCCTTACCCTCTCTAACGGTTTCACCTATGTTGAGTATTACCTGTCAAGAGGAATGGACATCGACGCAATTGCGGCCAATCTCTCCTTCTTCTTCTCAAACGGTATGGACCCTGAGTACACAGTGATAGGGAGAGTTGCCAGGCGCATCTGGGCAATTGCCATGAAGGAAAAATACGGTGCATCAACTACATCACAACGCCTCAAGTACCATATCCAGACCTCAGGACGATCGCTGCACTCCCAGGAAATACAATTCAATGATATCAGGACTTCTCTACAGGCTCTGTGCGCGATTTATGATAACTGTAATAGTCTCCATACAAATGCCTTTGATGAAGCAATAACCACTCCGAGTGCAGAATCAGTCAGGCGGGCTCTCGCCATCCAATTAATTATCAACCGGGAATGGGGACTCGCTAAAAATGAAAATCCTAACCAGGGTTCTTTTATTGTCGAAGAATTAACTGATCTTGTTGAAGAAGCTGTTATGGTAGAGTTTGACAGGATCACCGACAGAGGCGGAGTACTTGGTGCTATGGAAACTGGGTACCAAAGAAGTAAAATCCAGGAAGAATCGATGTACTACGAACATCTCAAACATTCAGGTGAGTATCCAATAATTGGGGTTAACACCTTTAGAAATCCTGATATAGATTATGATGCACAGACTGCTACACTAGAGCTTGCCCGTGCAACTGACGAGGAAAAAGATGAGCAGATAGAGCGCCTTGCCAACTTTCATAACAAGCACCAGAAAGGTGCACCTGATGCACTTACACGTTTAAAAGAAGTAGCCCTTAGTAACGGTAATATCTTTGAAGAACTGCTGGAGACTGTAAAACATTGCAGCCTTGGTCAGATCACAAATGCACTCTATGACGTAGGTGGTCAATACCGAAGAAATATGTAATATTTATATGGATGGCCATCACACAAGGAAATCAATAGCATTGATTTCCTTGTGTTAAATAATGGATGGGACCTCTCATCTTGGACACCAGAAAAGTATTCAAACAACCTACATCATCATTACTCTATACAGTAGAAACACCATTACAGATTGAATCATAATAGTCTAATATTTCTTCCTTCTTCTCTGACTCCATCAAAGCCATAGCTGTCCTTGGGTGCTGATTCATCGTTCCAGTAACCATATATGGAATGGAGTAACCCCAATCGATTTTTTTCGCCCATGGAAAAATATCTTCTTCAATGCACTTAATGATTGGGCGAACATTGAATTTAGGATTTTTGAGAAATGATAACAGTAACTCAAGGGGACAATTTCCTGCACCCCTTCCGATGCCGTATAGGGTAGCATCCAAAAAGTTTATTCCATTAATAATCCCGGAGATCGTGTTCGCAAAGGCGAGTTGCTGGTTATTATGAAAGTGGGCACCAATCACTTTCCCGGGTAATCTCTCTACATATTTTTGGGCAAGGGTATCGATATCTTCTGAATAAAAGGCTCCAAAGGAATCAACAAGATAAACGATGGGCACACTACTTTTGTTTAAATCTTCCAAACATTCGTTGAGTTCCCTTAATCCGACCGTTGACACTGCCATTAAGTTAATTGTTGTTTCGTAACCTTTATCCTGACAATGATGGGCAAGTGCCAGTGCCGAATCAATCTGGTGCACGTAGCAAGCAATTCTTATCATATCAAGTGAACTATCTTCGGCCATTGGAATATCTGCCATATCTATACGACCGATATCAGCCATGGCTGAAAGTTTTATTCTTTTTTCTTCAGAGCCGATTATTTTACGCAGGTCTTTTTCGTGACAAAACTTCCACGCTCCAAATTCTTTGGGGTCAAAGGCACTCGCCGAACTTAAATAACCAATTTCCATATAATCAACAGCAGCATCTGCGAGCGCGTTATATACATTGCGCACAAATGTATCGCTGAATTGCCATTTGTTCATGAGGCCGCCATCCCTGACGGTGCAGTCTATTACTTTAATTTCTTCCCTGTACATTGGTCTACCCTTGTCCTTATTCAGTTGGATTACTTATATCCGCTCTTACTCAACAGGTATCTGATCTCATATTATTTTGAGTATTCTACCCGCCACGCCGTAACGGAAAAAATAATTAACAAACAAAAAGCACAATGGCAAGTATTTCGTCTATAATTCCCTCATAAATAACTACAACCGTATTTTATTAGCGCTAAGTCAACATTTACCTACTTATATTAACTAAAGGAAATTCATAAATTGTTCACGTTCATGACATGTATCAAACGAGCTTCATATGGTATAATATGCTGAGCATTGTATAAAATTTGGCAATAGAAGATAATTACGCGGTAGACTGCTTTAAATAGCCATGCTTATGAAATTGATCTCACAGGATCTACTGGAGGACATTTTTTGAACACATCTGAAGAGAAATATTGTGATGCTGTATTTGTCATTACCGAAGAGAAATCTTGTCCAGTCTATAATATAGGAGAAGAGCTAAAGATCCAAAACTTTTGCTTATCTATCTCATCCTATAAACCCGGCTGTTTACATCTCGCCAAAAACATTGCATCGATTCTCACTGTAAGTGACAAAAAGAGTAAATCGAGTTCTGTTCCCGGGCCGCAATCAAAATTTGACTGCGGTGGCTGTGAAGGGCTTATTCACTTTGAGTATCAACGGGAAAAAGATTTTGCCACTGTGCAGATGAAGATGATGCAGGATGCTGAAGAGCGGCGCAACAGACATCTCACCGAAAAGTATTTTAAAGAACTCAAAAAACTTGAAATATTCAAACTGTTTGATGACCATTCCTTAGTAGACCTTATTCTTTTGCTCGAATTCAAAACTATCCTGCAAAATAAGAGAGTTGTGAAAAAAGGGGCCTCAGGCCATCATCTCTATATCATCCTCAAAGGCAAGGTGGCTGTTATTAAAGATGATGGCTCACGAGCAGTAGAACTAGAGGCTGGAGAAATATTTGGGGAGATGAGTCTTCTTTCTGGAGAACCGGTTTCTAAATCAATCCATACTACTGAGGATACTCAGGTAGCCATGCTCAGTTTAAAAAATTTTAGAGACGTGCTGAGGAGCTACCATAAACTACAGTTTTATCTACTAAAAATCCTTACAGATCGTGCACAAACTGTTTCCTTACAATTAGGTGAAATTTCCTCAGGTATGTCCGGAAAACTTTCAGACATTAGCGTTGTCGATCTGTTTAATATAATGAACTCTAAGAGAAAAACAGGGGCGCTACATTTTTCTCTCAAAGAAGGAAAAGCCGTAGCGTTTTTTAGAGACGGGGAAGTGATTTTTTCTCGTTTTCAACGCTTTCGCCAAGAGCAATCAGTCACAGAGATACTAGCTGCAAAAGTTGGTAGTTTCCATTACATGAAAGGGCTCCCAAATGAATTAAAAAAATCTTCTCCCATCGCACCGTTTGATGAACTTATGTTGGATGCAATGCAATCCAACAAGCCAATAAACGGATGAAGGGAGGGAAATGCTTTAAGCATCATGCCCAACAATGTACTCTTCAAATGTAACTGTTGAAATATTTAATCTCACACTAGGGTAAGAAGACGTACACAGAACTCATACTGAAAACCCACATAGCCCCTACCGCCAAAGTAGCTTTAGATGGGGTCAATCCCATCCCCCATACCAGGCTTTTTTTCGTCAGACCAAACAACCAGCCTGCAGCCATTGCGACTAAAAACAGTATTACTAATCGCAGAGCACCGGTCAGATTATAGTTGATAAGAAAATTAGTCAAAGGGGCAATTATCCAGAACGGAATACAGGTCAAACCTATCAATACCCCGCTCTGCATGATTGTCCCCTGGCCACCAAAGGCTTTTGCCGCCGCCCAGTAGACGAGGCTGTAACCAATCAGCGCTGCACTTATTGTGAAAAAACCTGCCACACAGATAATGAGTGGAGTTATTACGGCAAATTTGCCTTCAACAGGCAAATCAGGGGTTGTGTAGAGAGCACCGAAGTAATTTGAAAGACCGAAAAAAATACCCAGAATGATAAGGTTAATAACTACATATGTTTTTGTGTTATTTTGGGAGGTTGGTTGCATAATATCTTCCTGACCTGCTACAAGATTTCCAAATGCAGTAAAATAGGACACAAGACAACTCCTGTGGGTAGAGATTGAGGTTGCTGGTATAACGCGTTTTATCAGAAAAAACTTTTGCCAATACGTTTCAAAACAAATGAATTATTAGCTTTATGTCGTACAATCATGCCAACCGTTAAAACTCGAACAGTTATCTGATCTTTTTCACACGTGTTCATGAGTTAAAACAGTCTCTACCTTTCGGATGCTTATGAAATGGTAGAAACTGTTATATTAAGCCCATGCAGATTAAGCAGTCCAGCCTCCTGGCATTATTGCCCAAACAACAAATGCGAGACTTACAACGGCGATAATCATACCTGCACCGACACTATTGTATCTCTCTTCGTTGTATTCTGCCCAACCATGAATGCTATCAACCAAACGTTTGTCAGATTCATGGGGGATTCGTGCAACAAGTCCTGGAATCTTATTGGTAACCATGGATACTACAGCTAATACAAGAAATGATAGAGGTACGCAAAGCAAGGCGCCAGACATTCCAAGCTTTGCCTGAAGTCCACCAGCAATCGTAATGTCCGGGAAGACATAAGGAGAGACGATGATATAGGTTAATCCTCCAACGAGCGTTGCTGCCATGGCACCGTAACGATTAGCTTGTTTCCACCACACACCTAAAATCACAAGAGGTGCCACTGTAACTCCAGCAAGGCCAAAGGCCCAGAGGATACTAACGACAAGAAATGTTGGTGGATTCAAAGCGACTAAAATAGCAATAATACCACCACCAGCAATTGCACAGTAGCCTATAGTCTTCATGGTTTTTTCTGGCAGATCGGGCTTTATCGTCGCGATAATATCCTGTGCAATGAGCGCTCCAATAGCCATGAGGTTTGCACTAATGGTTGACAAACCAGCTGCAATTGCACCAGCTATTACAAAGGCAAGAACCCATGCGGGGTTGTATACAGAGTTGAGAATCAAAGTAATTTTATCATAGTCCGAAGGAGCTATTACCGTCCCTGAAGTAGCCTGAAAGAAAACACCGGAAAAACCCATGGTGTAGGTGGCACTAAATACAATACCACAGAAAAATGTGAACCAGACCATTGCCCACCTGGCACTTTTTACACTTTTTGCGGTATAGACCCTCATACCCAGGTGGGGAAGACCCATTGCGCCGATAGTAAAAGCAGGAATAAGAGCAAAGTACCACTTGAAACCAAATTTCATATCAAAAAAATCGGGTACCGCTGCAAGCATGGCTGGAACCATATCAGCATAAAGAAGAGGAGGAAAATACCACCCCGTTCCACCCATTGCTTTCATGATCGCACCAAGGGGTATGATAAAAGCAATTCCCATCAAAACCATCTGGAAAGCTGCATTATAGCTAGTACCATACATTCCGCCAATTGCTACGTAGCCAACAATTAGAGCACCACCACAGATCAAAGCCACGGTATAATTAATACCAAAAAGCATTTCAAAAACCTTTGCTACACCAATCATTTGTCCAAGCGCATACATGAGCATGATCAGAATCATAAATGCTGCAACAACATAGGAGGTATTCAAGCCATAGCGTTCCCTGACAAATTGAGCGGGAGTGAAAGCTCCCATACGCCGGAGAGGTGTTCCATACCAAAGTGTAATCAGCGGAATAGAAAGAGAAAACTGTATCCACATGTAAACAAATGGTACTTTAAGTTTAAGAATAAGAGCGGTAACACCCATGAAAGTTGCAAGGCTCATATAGCTTGACGCCATACCGAGGCCATTAGCTAGAGAGCCAATACTACGACCTGCTGTCCAGTAATCCGTGGAGGATTTTGCGGCTTTTGCTGAATACCAGCCAATTATGTAAAAAAACACAAAAGATATAGCGACAAAAATAATCCCCAGAGTGGGGTTTTCCAGTGCCCATTTCTGTTCTTCCATGATTTAGTCATCTCCTTTGCTGGTTGAAGGATTGCTTGCTGACGCAAGACCTTCAATTTCATCATCCAACTGGTTGGTCAGTTGCGCCTGAATAAAAACAACAACCATCAATCCTAACCAGCCCATGAGAACAGGGATAATGTACTGTGAGGGGAACCCGAATATCATGTGGTCCCTCAGTCCTGGAAAGGCTGCGAAAAACAGCCCTGTATGCCCAAGCAGCAGCAGCAACAGACTAAAAATCAGGGTGTACCAGATTTCTTTTTTGTACGCGCTATTCATCATCTCCTCCTAATAAGATTTAACTGCTGTAAACTCAAAAGATCGGCTCAACTACCTCTACAACATCACTTGTAGTCAGGGATAGTTGACAACGTCTTTGGATTTGGTTCCTGGCAATGTAAACTGTTGTTGGGGATAGAAGTGGAGCTGGGTATGACATGTAGGGTCTAAAGTACGCTAACATATATATCCGCCTCGCAGCAGAAAACTATAATGAACTAGAATATCTGCATAATATTAATCTGACACTTAAAGATTGAGCGCTCGTTCTTATTTAAAAAAACAATGATCATCCAAATATTACGCTACAAAGTGAACAATGGACGATAATAACGATAAACGTTCAAAACAGATGGAAACAGGTGTTCATCCAAACTTTAATCCAGAACAAAAAAATGAAGCAAATTTCTAATATAGCGAGTAAAACAAAATCATTACTGAGCGAGCGCTCAGTCTTGTGTGTGTATTATTAAATAAATTATATGGTTCTTGTCAATAGATTTTATGTCAAAAATGTAGGATCATAATAATCAATAGTATTGTTAATTTGATCAAGTTTACGATACCTATTCGGAGTGTGCGTAATGACCGGTGACTATTCCCGCTTTTTCAAAGTGTTTGCTGAAGTGAGTAAAGCAATTCATTCTGGTGAAGGAAGTGCCGATATTATTGAGTCCATAGTTACTCACATCAAAATACACCTTGAGGCAAAGGGTTGTATTTTCTGGGTAGTTGATCATCCAAAACAACAAATTATCTCAAAGTTTTCATATGGTTTTTCCTATCGCAGCCTTGAGGAAGTTGATTACAATATTCTCTCCACTCTATTTGTTACAAATGGTGCCCCACTCGTCTTCATAGAGGATGCTCGACACGACCCTAGAATACCGGACCTTGAACGGTTTGGAAAACGCAAGGTTGGTTCCATTAGCGGTCTTCTATTTGACATTGTTGGTTCATGCAGTGGAATCCTTGCTGTCTATTTCCACAATCGTCGCGAGTTAACAGCTGACGAGCTTGAACTTGTAACAGCCCTTGGGGAACAAGGTGCAATTGCACTGCAAAAATCATTTAGCTACGATGAAAAGATGCTGGAAAACCTTCGTCAAATTGTAGAAGCGTTTACCCTCGCCTTGGAGGCCAAAGATAAGAAGACCCATGGCCATTCATTAAAAGTTGCTGAATATGCTCAGATGATTGCCAAAGAAATTGAACTACCGGAACAGCAAATTCAAACTGTGTATCATGGAGGACTATTACATGATATTGGTAAAATAGGAATGAATGATGATATCCTGGAGCGGCTGGGAATTCTCACGAGAAATGAGATGGATATTGTCAAAAAACACCCGGAAATTGGAGCCCGTATCACTCAACCCTTATTTTTTTTAAATGATGTTGCTCCACTCATAAAACACCATCACGAACGATTCGATGGCACTGGCTACCCTGACGGTTTGAAAAATGATAAAATTCCGCTAGGCGCCAGGATAGTGACTGTCTGTGATGCCTTTGAAACCATGCTCGGAGGCCGCAAACATTTTGAAAAAATGACTTTTGAAGATACAGTTTGTACATTGTTCCATGAAGCTGGTCATCAGTTTGATCCCGAGATAGTCAAAGCCCTCTGGAGCGTATTACTCAAGCATCCTGAAATATTAAATTTGAGCCAGTCCCAGCTCCGATGCGTGGCCACTTATCGGGACAAACTCAGACATCGATCCTGTTTTCAATCTGATATGTTTATGTAGTGAGAAACCATAAACGCTGACCAACTTAAGCCCATGTCAAACCACTCAGGTAACAGACATTCAAAACGCACTCACTTTACCATAATACTGCCAACAATTCTTACCCTCGCCTTCCTCATCTCCATCATTTACGGCGTAGTCATCCCCGCATTTGAAAAAAACTTTCTTGAAGGGAAAAAGTCAACAATTCACCAACTCACCAGTGTAGCCGTGGATATAATGAGGCACTACGATGACATGATCAAAAACGACCAAATCAAAACAGTCGTAGCCAAGGAAAAGGCGCAAAAAGAAATCGAGTCTTTGCGTTACGGGGATACCAAACAGGACTATTTCTGGATTTGCGATCTGCAGCCCAAAATGGTGATGCACCCATATTCCAAAGAGATGATAGGTGCAGACCTGTCAGAGTACGAAGACTCAAGTGGGACAAGGATATTTCTAAAGTTTATTGAAATTGTAACCAGCCAGCAAAGCGGTTTCCTCTATCATACCTGGCACACAAAGTACCATGAAGAGTCAATTGCACCCAAACTCACCTACGTTACAACGTTTGAACCATGGGGCTGGATTATTGGAACCGGTGTCTATTTAGACGATGTCCAGAGGAAAACTGACGAAATTTATGCCTATCTATCCAAGCTGGCACTTGGGGTTGTTGTCATTGTATCGTTTTTATTTTTTTACCTGACCAGACAAAGTCTCATTAACGAACGCAAACGTTTTCAGGCTGAAGCAGCGCTCATGCGATCAAGGGAAAAATATAAAAGCCTTGTTGAGTCTGCCACCGAACCAATGATGATGTTTTTTGATAATCACTGCATCTATTCCAATTCCAGCATGCAGCAATTATTAGGTGGCTCCAGAGAAGAGCTTGACTCAGCCACAATGCTAAGTTTTTTCCCTGCAAACATATCAAAGTCTCTGACCAGTAAACCACTTAATGAAAGTGCAAACCCAGATGGCATTGATACTACGATGTTAAAAATGGATGGGTCCCAGATTCAAGTGCGCCTCATCCTGACGGAAAAAATTCTGAGCGACGAAAAAGTGCAGATAATCACCGCTCGAGACATGAGTAGCCGTAGAAGAATTGAGGACGAGCTCGGTGTAAGCCGACAACGCTACCAGTGGCTTTCTAATCAATTACAAATTGGCATTTTTAGAACCAGTTCAGCTGAAGGTCTTACAATATTAGAGGCAAATCCTATTGTCCATAAGTTGCTGGGTTTATCTAAAGAACACATTGGAAAAAAACAGCTCATAGACGTTTTTGAGAACAGTTTTGACGCCAATGCTCTACAGGTTAATTTATACAAAAAAGGCGTCATCAAAGATCAGATGATACCTATTAGAACGACAAACGGTATACCTCGAATGGTTTCGATATCCATGGTGATTACCAGGGATACAATGGATACTCCAATGTATTGTGATGGAATAATCGAAGACATCACCCTGCAACAAGCCAGGGAGGAAAAGAGAGAAGACCTGCTCATTGAAATGCAAAGTTCTATGATGTTTTTAAATGACCCTGTTAAAAATGTCATTCAGGAGAAGACGACGTATAAAACCAATATGACTGTAGAAGACGCTGTTAAAGCCATGTATAACAGAAGAAGCAGTACCCTTTTTCTTACTGACAAAACAGAAAAGATAGTTGGTATCTTTGGAGATAGTGAAATTCGTAAAATGGTAATCGATCGTCTCTATTCATCCAATTCACCGGTTGGGAAATTCATGAATAGACAGATAGACACTATCCCAGATACTACTCCAGTATTTGAAGCCGTTCTTATGATGGGAGAGCAGCAAAGTGACCATCTTTACGTCAGTGACAATCAAGGAACAATTATTGGAATCATCAGCGACAAGGAATTATTACAGGTCCATCGCCACTCTGCTACATTTCTATTAAAAGAGGTCAAAGAGTCAAAGACCATAGAAGAGATAGTGAGCTGTCACACCAGATTACCTGGCATTGTAAAAGCCCTCACCGACAGTGGTGTTAATACGAGAAACATCACTCGAATAATGACATCTATCTCAGACGCGGTCTTTAACAGGATATTGGAGTTTTCTCTTAATGATTTAGGTGAACCGCCTGTACCATTCGTGATTATAGGCTTGGGCAGTGATGGCCGTGAAGAGCAGACCCTTGCCACAGACCAGGACAACGCACTTATATTTAAGGATGTCCCCCCAGAACAACTTGAATCTGCACAAAAATATTTTCTTGCGTTAGCGAGTCTCATTTGCAACTCACTCGATAAAGTTGGTTATGTACTATGTAAGGGCGAGATCATGGCAATGAATCCACGATGGTGTAAACCGATAACTATCTGGAAAGAATATTTCACCAATTGGATTACCAGTTCAACTCCACAGGACCTCATGGAACTGAATATATTTTTCGACTACAGGTGCATATACGGTGACAGTGATTTTCTAGATGAGCTACGGGGTCATTTGCAAAACTTACTCAGAAACAGACCGATTTTCTATCATCTAATGGCTGAAAACAATCTGTTATTTAAAATTCCTCTCGATTTTTTCGGCAATATTTCTGTCGATACAGAAGGTGAATACACCAACTGTTTCAACATAAAGCATGTCATTGCAATGATCGTCGGTTTTGCACGGATCCATGGCATTAAACATTCCCTGGAAACCAGTAACACGCTAGAAAGGCTTGAGAACCTCTACGACCGCGGGGCACTAAATAAAGAAACACACGACGAGCTGGTTGACTCCTATGACTATCTCATGCAGATGAGGTTAAGGCATCAGGTTCAGAAAATTGATAGAGGTGAAAAACCGGACAACTGGATAAACGTATCTGAGCTTACCCATATGGAAAACGATATGCTGAAAAAGATATTTGCCAAAGTTGCAACTCTCAGGAAAAAGCTCACAGGGAAAGGAGAATCAAATATCTTTTTCTGATGTCAGAGAGAATAGCCTTTACCTTTTTAGCGATTCAACCGTCCCATTTTTCTCAGCTGCCACAAGAAGTGCAACCGCCTTTTGCAAAACACCTCTCTGATATTTGCTGTCGTTGGGATTGCCCAGCACCCTTCCGACGAGATTAGGAGTGAGCAGCACCCTGGGTAGAGACATCACCTCCAGTCTTTTTGCAAAAGGAATCGCTGCGATTACCACCGTTGGAATCCCTGCTTCTTCAAACCCTCTTGCAATATGTCCAACTGACATATGGCAAATAGGTCAGACCGGAATAAGTATGGCTCCGTCTATTCTGTTTTCCTGCATCAGATGTATCCAACCAGGTAGTACCTTTTTGATCAACCTTGTTTGCGAACATGCACCAACAAATGAGTAAGCAAATTCAGTTAATGAGCCAAGTTCACCCTCCTCCTCTAGCTCCACTAATCTCTGCCAGGGAAACGTGACGTTTGCATCTTGCTGTGTCGCTGTAACATCATAGCCACCATGTCGAACTTTCAGTTTTTCTTGAGAAAGATTAAAAGGAATTTCTGAAAGGGTTGGTTCAATTTTCAAAAAATCCATAATTCTTGATTCAGCCTCCTCCTGACTCATTCCAGAAACACCAAAAGGCTGTGGATCATTGTCCGCTGAAAAGTGTCCTGAAGAGGTGAGCATGGTAAATTTTGCGTCTTCAGGCTTTCTTGAAAAAGGGGTAAATGGTCCATCATCATAAATGAAGTTTTGAGGGTGTGCATGTGCAGCTGACTGACCTTCTATCATGACTTTTTTAAGTTGATCCACGTCACCTGAATCGATGGCTGAGGTAATGGTTCTAAACAACCGGCAGAGAAGGTCGGATCCTTCATCATCGGTGAGGTGATCGAGAAACTTAAACGTCATATCAGAACGACTTCCATAGAAAAACGATTTTCTAAATTCCTCAAAACTCTCTTTTAGGGTAGATTCTTCGTTCATAGTATTACCTCTCGTTTATTTCCGTCAACCCGCATATTTAACCAAATATATGTTTCTCACCCTACGGGCGCGCTGATATAGTCAGCTATCCTTCGTTATCGTAGAAAGCTACCTAATCAAGTAGTATAATTTCCCACACGCCTTGACGAGCTAACCATCTCAACTCGTGAAATATGCGGGCTAAACCTTATGAAATTGCCAAATATTTTGTGACCAAAAGCCACACCTCTCAGACATCTGCCCTATACACATATACATTTACACTTTCAAATGCTGCGTAAAGAAGATGAGTAACTTAAAGAACACCTTCCTCATACAACCTATCAATATCAATTTTTGAGTAGCCAAGAGCTGATAGGATCTCAACAGTATCACCTCCGAACGAAGCATTCGTACTCTTTACAGACCCGGGTGTTTCGCTCAGTTTTACAGGCACACCGAGTATTTTTTTGGAGTCAGAGTTTTCACCTTCACCATGAACAATCATTTCCCGACTTTTAAACATTGGATCATCCAGGATTTCAAATATGTTTTTTATACCGCTACAGCAGGCGTCCAGTGGTTCAAGCTCGCCAACCCATTCAGCATAGGGTTTGGTTAAAAACTGCTCTGTAAAAAAACCTATTATTTCTTGTCTTTTATCTTCATCATATTGCAATGTAATTAGATCAGGACGATTGAAATACAAACATATTTTTTGCCAGAATGTTTTCTCTAGTGCTCCAAGAGCAATATAACGCCCGTCCTTAGTTTCGTAGGTGTTATAGCATGCATAGCGATGGGACAGAACGCTATCTCCTGCCTCAAGATTGCCACCCTCAAGCGCTGAGTAGTGAAGAGGCAAGTGTAACAAACCAAGAAGGCCATCGGTAATTGAAATATCGATATGCTGTCCCTCCCCTGTCGTGTGTCTTGCAAAAAGGGCCAGAAGAATTCCTGTAACAGCATTTTGTGCCCCCCCTGCAATATCTGCTATCTGTACAGCCGGAATACTTGGATTTTTCCCTTTCTCGCCAAAGAGACTCAACACTCCTGAGTGACTGAGGTAATTAACATCATGCCCCGGCGCGTATTTTCTATCTCCGGTCTGACCATAGCCACTTATTGAACAGTAAATGATTTTACTGTTGATTTGCTTTACCTTGAGGTAACTGAGCCCCAACCTTTCCATAACACCAGGACGAAATCCTTCTATCAAAACATCTGCCTCAGTGAGCAGTTGCAGAAGTATTTCAAGCCCTTTTTCTGTTTTAAGGTCAAGGGTCATATGCTTCTTGTTTCTGTACAAAGATTCAAAAAAAAGACCTGAATGTTGGAATTCTTTTTTCTCAATCGAAATAACTTCAGCACCATGATCGGCAAGCACCATTGAACAATATGGTCCAGGTAGCATTCTCGATAAATCGATCACTTTTACACCCAAAAGCGAACCTTGAACAATCATCACATAATCTCCTATTAAAAGGGATGCGCACAAAATGTAGACAACATTACTTTTCATAAATGATCACTCGCTCCACACAAGCGGCGACAGTAACGCTGACCAAACGCTCAGTCATTATGCAGTGATAGTTATTGAATAGAAGTTTTTTGTCAATTGGTTTTGAGACTCAGAGAGCAGACTGATGAGAATTATTCATAGCCTGGTATACTTATAAGAATTCGTATAAATTACAAACATTCCAGTGTCATTTTACACCCTTCCTATTTGCTATTCTGCTATTCATAGGTATAGTTTAAGTAGGATTTTTTAAGACAACGAACACTTAGATAGTCCGTTAATAACCATTATTCGTCCATAGTTTTATTGGTGACGCACACACTCAATACAAACGTTAAACGAGCCAGCCGCACCTATAGATTTCTGTGAGCAGTTCCTAAAAAAGGAGCCTAATATGCCACGAACGACGGTCGATTTGCAGAGCAGCATAGAATACCTTTCAATTCTTGATGAACACGGGAATGTTGATCGAGACCATGAACCTCATATTGAAGATGAAGTACTTCTCGACTTATACCAATCAATGGTTCTGGGAAGACGATTTGACGAGCGAATGGTTGACCTCCAACGCCAGGGGCGCATTGGCACCTTTCCACCAATTAAAGGTCAGGAAGCTTCTCAACTCGGAGCTATCTTCCAACTTACACCAGAAGACTGGTTTGTCCCCGCTTTTCGTGAAACTGCAGCAGAGATATGGCGCGGCCGCAGTCTTGAAAGTATTTTACTCTACTATAACGGTTACAATGAGGGCGCCATCCTGCCAAAAGGACAGAAAGACCTGCCAATAGCGATACCTGTGAGTTCGCAAATTCTCCATGCAACAGGACTTGGTTATGCTGCAAATTACAAAAATACCGGAGAAATAGTAATGGTCTTTTTTGGGGATGGTGCAACCTCAGAGGGCGATTTTCACGAAGGACTTAACTGTGCTGCGGTATACAACACACCTGTTTTGTTTATATGCCAAAATAACCAATGGGCCATATCCGTGCCCATCAAGCAGCAAACCCGCTCCAGCACTATTGCACAAAAAGCCTTAGCATATGGAATACCTGGGATACAGGTCGATGGCAATGATGTTTTAGCAGTATATGCGGCTACTAAAGAAGCTGCTGAACGTGCGAGAAATGGTAACGGCCCTACCCTCATCGAATGTCTGACCTACCGTGTAATGATGCACACTACTGCCGACGACCCTACCAGATATCGAACCGATGAGGAGGTCACAAAATGGCGTCAAAAAGACCCATTAAAACGTTTTGAAAACTATCTTTTTGAAAAAAATCTATTAGCTGACACGACAAAAGATCACGTTGAAAACAAGATACAGGAGCGTATCCAAAAAGCTATAGATCATGCCGAAAAACGAATGGCGGAACTTGGAGACCCAAAAGAGATGTTTGACCATCTCTACGACCAGTTACCACCGTATCTGCACAAACAAAAAGACGAACTTATTACGAGTCTTGACGCACAATCCAAGGAGGTAGACAATGGCTAAAATGACCATGGTTGAAGCCTTAAACCTGGCACTGGATCAGGAAATGACCTTGGATGAAAACGTCGTTCTACTCGGTGAAGATATAGGGCCGGATGGTGGTGTCTTCAGGGTGACAGATTCCCTTATCAAAAAATTTGGTAACCAACGTGTCATTGACACACCAGTTGCCGAAGCCGCAATTATAGGTATGGCAGTGGGTATGGGAATCTACGGTCTCAAGCCTGTTTGTGAGATACAGTTTTCCGGCTTTGCCTACCAAAG
Source organism: Desulforhopalus glucosivorans (assembly GCF_054397165.1). Taxonomy (NCBI): domain Bacteria; kingdom Pseudomonadati; phylum Thermodesulfobacteriota; class Desulfobulbia; order Desulfobulbales; family Desulfocapsaceae; genus Desulforhopalus; species Desulforhopalus glucosivorans. Next base: position 1,609,036 of record NZ_AP044854.1, on the reverse strand, counting down.
CTTTCACCAAATTGAAAATCATGCAGCGCGTTTTCGCTGGAGGACCCAGGGTCGCCTGACCGTGCCCATGGTGATGCGCGCACCATACGGAGGTGGCGTGAGGGCATTGGAGCACCACTCTGAGAGCCGTGAAGCTTATTGGGCACACACACCTGGGCTCAAAACCGTGATTCCATCCGGCCCTCGAAATGCCAGATCGCTTCTCATTGCTGCCATAAGAGATCCCGATCCTGTAATATTTTATGAATCAAAGGCACTGTACCGCGCCTTTCGTGAAGAAGTTCCTGAAGATGAGGAGGTAGCTGAAATTGGTAAATCTAAAATTGTACGTAAGGGTCATAACGTTACAATTATTGCCTACGGAGCAATGCTTCAGCCCACGTTAAAGGCTGCAGATGAACTCGATAAAGAAGGAATATCTTGTGAAATAATCGACCTTCTTACCATATCTCCTCTAGATGATACTCTTATGGTGGAGTCTATTCGTAAAACAGGTAGAGCTGTTATTGTCCATGAGGCCCCAAGAAGTTTTGGCCCTGGGGCAGAAATTATTACACGCCTGATGGAAGGAGCATTTTACTACCTCGAGACTCCAATTCAACGAGTGACGGGATATGACATCATTATTCCTTATTTCAGTCGGGAAAAAGATTATTTACCAAATATCAGACGAATAGTTCAGGCTGCAAGACAGACCCAGCAACAACCTTAACAATACACTGCAAATTCGGAGTTTTTATGAACAAAACCTTTAGCTTACCCGATCTTGGAGAAGGTGTACATGAAGCTGAGATTCTTGCCATTCCTGTATCCATAGGGCAGTCAATTCGAGAGGGTGATCTGTTAATTGAAGTCGAAACAGATAAAGCTGCAGTCGAAATCCCTTCTCCAATTACTGGTGTAATATCAACTATTCATGTTGAACCGGGAGACATGATTGAAGTGGGAGAGGTTCTCATCTCCTTTTCAATTGAAAACAGCTCTCCTGCAGAACCGTCCGGTGATGAGGAAAAGCGACAATCCTCAGAAACAACAGTACAATCTGAAAACTTACGCAATAACAGAGGCCTTCCTGTCCCTGCATCACCATCTACCCGAAGACTAGCTCGAGAACTCGGCGTTGATTTACATATGGTAACAGCGTCTTCTAGTCGTGGTGTGGTCTCTGCTGATGATGTACGTAATTATACTGAGAAAGCTCAGCGCCCGGCCAAACAAATCAAAGCTGCACAACACGATGAATCTTCTGTAGTGCGTCCTCAGTTTGTGGGTTCAGAGCTCCCCGACTTCAATCAATATGGCGAAGTCGAAAGACATACGTTTAGATCTATACGTAGAGCAACAGCTCAGCGTATGGCACAGTCATGGGCTGAGATTCCCCACGTCAACTGCCAGGACCTCGTCGACATAACCGCGCTTGAAGAGTTTCGACAGCGCCATAAGGACGAAATTACGAAGTGTGGTGGCCGCCTCACCATGACCGTATTTACTTTAAAAGCTGTTGCGACTGCACTTAAAGCCTTCCCACACTTTAATGCCACCCTTGATCTTGCAAATCAGGAGATCCTTATCAAACAGTATTTTAATATTGGTATTGCAGTCGACACAGAACATGGGCTTATGGTTCCGGTCATTCGGGATGTAGATAGAAAATCAATTAAAGAATTGTCAGTGGAGATTCACGACGCCATAACTAAAGCCCGAAAACGAAAACTCAACCGTGAAGAATTGGTAGGAGGATCATTTACTATTACCAATGCAGGAGCTATCGGTGGCAGCCATTTTTCTGCCATCATTAATCATCCTGAGATCGCAATTTTAGGACTCGGTCAGGCCCGAATGCAACCTGCAGTTATGACAGACGAACTTGGAAACCATGAAATTGTACCCCGCCTGATGATGCCCATTGTCCTCTGTTTTGATCACAGAGTGGTCGATGGTGCAGATGCTATCCGTTTCCTTCAAGTTATCATTAAGAGCCTCCAGGACCCTGATGAGCTTTTTATAAATATGATTTAGGGTGAGTGGTTCTCATCCCAACGAAGAGGTAATGTGTTCATGGTAATGGGCGATATGAGGATGGATTTGGATGTAGTTGTTATAGGTGCTGGCCCCGGAGGTTTAGCCGCAGCCTTCCGAGCATCTGAGTTAGGTTTTGATGTCGCCCTCGTTGATTGCCTGCAATCTCCAGGTGGAAACCATCTACACGAGACATGTACTCCCCAACAATTTTTCCTTGATATTGCACAACAGCTTGAGCATATTAGCGCAAGCCTTCTGGACGAAACATTGAGCCCTACCCCCTGTCCAAACCTGCAGAAAATAAGACAGAGCAGTGCTTCTCAAATTGATAATCTTACAAACCACCTGTCTGAGAAGTGTAAACAGAAAGGTGTCTTGTATATCAAGGGAAAGGCATATTTTGAAAGCTCCACAACCATACGCTTAAAAGATTCAGAAATAACCGGACTCTCTTTTAAATATGCAGTTATTGCAACGGGCTCATCACCCTCCCCGTTTCATGAAATAAAGTTTGAAGTTACGTTAACGGATCAAAATAGAGTTGTCTCCCCTTCTGAATCCTTAAACATTTCTACTATACCGGACAATCTTCTTGTTGTTGGCGCTGGGCCTACAGGCCTTGAGATGGCGAACATATTTTCAGCACTTGGATCTAAGGTCGATATCGTCGAGCAAAACGATACGCTATTACCGTATGTCGATGACGATCTGATTTCACTTATTCTAAAAAGTTTACAAGACCGGTATAACTCTATTTCACTAAACACTCTGGTTACCGGTATCATAGAAACAGAGAATGAGGTTTTGGTTAAGAGCACAACCAGTAGTGGAAATATGTCGGAAGCCTATAACCTCGTCATACTGGCAACAGGTCGCATTCCTTCTTCAGATAACCTTGGGTTAGAAAACACCAAGGTTAACCGCAATGTCCGTGGCTTTATCTCAACCGACTCCCAGCAAAGAACAGATGATAAAAATATATTTGCAGTGGGAGACATAACCAACAGTACGATGCAAAGTAACATAGCCACAAGACAAGGGAAGATCGCAGCGGAGGTGATCGCAGGAATCTCTTCTGCTTTTGACCTGCGAGCTATTCCTTATACAATCAACACAAGCCCAACGCTTTCCTGGTGCGGCCTGACAGAAAAAGAGGCAAAATTACAGAACATACCTGTAAAAGTGCAGAGCAAAAGCTGGAATGAAGAGCAATATTTACATATCGAGGGGGATTTATGTGGTCTCACAAAAATAATCTCAACCCCTGAAGACGGTAGAATCCTTGGTGTCGCCGTAGTTGGACGGGGATCAGCAGAACTCATAGGCACGGGCGTGCTAGCAATAGAAATGGGGGCTCTTGTTGAGGACCTCTCCCTTATCCTCCAAGCTCACCCAACACGATCAGAGTTTTTAGGGAAAGCTGCACAAACTACCCAACAACAGGATAGCTGAAGGTTAATCCTACTAATTACCAGGCAGCCGTTCGACAATAACAACTGAGCTGCTTGCAAAAACCTCGAAACAATAATTTTGGATGAGAACTTACTTTTTTTTCAATTTCTTAAGCCGCTTTTCTACCTTTTTAACAAGGGAAGTCACAATAGCCAGCTCCTGCTGTTTTGTCTCTTTTTTTTCAGGATTATTTGATTTAGCAATTTCTTTTGTTAGTTTTTTTTGGGCCACTATCAGCTTTGCTAGAATCTCATCTAACTTACCAGCCTTAATACGTTGTTCTTTTGATGTTTTAGCAAAGAACCCATAAGCCTTTTTCATGTATTTATCTATATTCATCCATCACTCTCCTGAGTAATCCTGCAGTTCACGTATGGTTTCATCCTGAATCCAGAGCACCGCTGCAACATCGAGCAGTCTTCTTGAGATAGATCGTGTAAAAGAGCTATCATTCATGAGCGATGAGGCCATAAAGACATCGATTTTATCATCTCTCAGTAAATCACTAATTTTTCGTGTAATCTCATTATCAAAGGTGTCGACCTGACTTCTACTTAACTCAATATGAGTAAGACAGGTGAGATCATCAGGGTTCTGACGTATTCTGTCAATATCTCGAACGATACTCGCTATACGTTCGCGTAATGCATTATATTCTTTCTGTAAGGCTTGATTATTTCCCTTCATATAACGGGAAATATTTTTTTGTAACTCTTCTAAATCCTTGGTTATCTCAACAAGATCTCTGCTTGCAAGTTTAAGGCGTTCTAAACGAAACTTTTCTTTACCATCCATATGGTTCTCTGCCATAACAGCAAAATGAAGCATTTCACTATAAAGGAACTTAATCCTTTCATTATAGACCACATCAACATCTACAGATTCCCCTTTGACCGTCTCCATCACTTCCCGCATCTCCTTAAGTGACCAGACTTCATGCCGGTGTAACCTGAGAGCCTGAACAACAAGATGAGAAACACTATCATACAAATGTTCAGTCTCTTTTCTTAGTGCAGCAATGGCCGGCCCCGGCATTTTAGAAACTTCAATACCAATATATATAGGGTTACCCCGACGGTTTGCTTTACTGACAAATAACTTTTGTAAAAACGTTACCATGGGGCTTATAAAGGGTGCTACAAGAAGAACTCCTATAACATTGAATATTGTATGAAAGAGCGACAATTTCATCGCAATATCCTCATCACCTATTCCAATATAACCACTTAAAACATTCACGAGGTTGCTGAGAACATGGATAAATGCCACAGCGAAAACCGCTGTAATTGTGTTAAATATCAAATGTCCAACCGCCAATCGTTTTCCATCAGCATTAGATGTTAATGCGCCCAGGATTGCAGTAACCGTTGTTCCGACATTGGCACCTATTGCAAGAGATAAGGAATTCATATAGCTGATTTGGCCAGTTGCAACAGCTGTAATAATAATAGCCATCGTGGCACTGGAAGACTGAATTATGACCGTTGCAATCGCACCAACAAGAATATATACAAAAATTCCTGCATACCCCTCCATTGCAAATTGAGCAAGATCAATACCGCTCTTTAGGGTTTCAAACCCCTCTTTCATGTATCCAATACCAAGAAAAATAAAGCCGAGCCCCAAGAGTATGTTGCCGACTCCTTTTGCAGATTTATTCTGTAGAAAAGTGAGGATTACTCCAAAGATAAGCATAGGCATAGCGTATGCCGAAATCTTGATTTTCATTCCAAATGCAGAAACTATCCAAGCCGTTGTTGTTGTACCGATATTAGCCCCAAAAATTATGCCCAGGGCTTGTGAGAGCGCGATAAGTTCTGCTGAAAGGAAAGAAATTGCAATGATACTTGTGAGCGAAGAGCTTTGAACCAGAGAAGTAGAAACAAAACCACTTATTATCGCTTTTACTACTGTGTCAGTGGTTTTTTTCAGTATCTTTTCAAGAGTCCCACCTGTAAACAGCTTAAAACCTTCTTCCATGAAGACCATACCGACAATAAAAATGGCAATACCTGAAGCAATGATTTTAAAATCATTATTGGAAAAGATTCCATATGCTGTAAGAAGTAGAACGGACGGGATAAATATTTTCTTAAACATGCTGTATTTACGTTAGGTTTAATTGAAAATACTTTATAATTTTGTTACTCTCTTAAAATGGTATTTCATTTAGACCACGAATGCAAATTTGCTAAAAAAATTCCTTCAAACTCTCATAAGGCCACATTTATTTAGTTGGACAATGTTTTTTTCCAATTCAAAAGATTACAACGTATTCACATGCTTTTTTTGACATGTATCAATTTTTTCAAAACTGAGAACAAGTATATTTTACACAAGTTTTGTTTTACGAATTTAACGATGTTAAACATTTATCTATGGAGGTGAAACAATGGTATTCGGGCCAGACCTGAATTGGAGTGGATTGGACAAAACGACCAACTCTTTTCTAACAGTGCTGGTTGAACATTCATTCTATCAGGATAGTATACATGAAAGCAGGTAACGTACTGAAATTTAGTTCAATTTTTGCTTTTGTTGTGGCGATAGTATTTTTGGCCTATCTGGTTAACGCATCAAAAGCATTGTCTTACCTGTCAACCGATCCTAAAGCTTGTATTAACTGCCATGTGATGAACGTACAATACGCCACTTGGCAGCACAGTTCCCATGCCCAGCGTGCAACCTGTGTTGAGTGTCACCTACCCACAGACACTACAGTAAACAAATACAAAGCAAAGGCGCGAGATGGTTGGAACCATACAGTTGCTTTTACGCTCAACACATTTGCACCTGCTCTGCAGATCAGCGAAGATGGTGCTAACCGTGTCCAGGCCAACTGTATAACATGTCATGCAAGGTTGACAGAGGTCCTTATCTCTAACAGCGACAGATACCATGATTTCAGCGGTACTCCCCAGACAGACAGAAGATGCTGGGAATGTCATAGGGATGTACCTCATGGTAAAGCAAGGAATTTATCGACAACTCCAAATAATCTTGGTGTTAGAGAATAACAATACGTGGAGGAAAAAGTGAATAAATACAAGTTTTTACTTGGTGGTTCTGTGGTGGCCATTGTTGCAATGGGCTTTATGGCAAATTCCATCGCAGGTAAACAGGCTGAAAGAGATCAGCTCAATACCACTCCTGTTGTTAAGGCAGAAGGTGTTGAGAGCAAAAATGAAGAATGGGCAAAGTATTTCCCACGTCAATACGACTCTTGGAAGCAGACCAAAAAGAACGATAAAATCGATGACATGATCGAGAAGAAGCCCCAGCTTGCCATTCTCTGGGCTGGTTACGGTTTTGCTAAAGATTACAATGCTCCACGCGGTCATTTCTACGCGGTACAGAGTAACATTAACTCCCTAAGAACGGGTGCCCCCGTTGGTCCTGTTACAGGTCCAATGCCGACTGCATGCTGGACATGTAAATCACCGGATGTACCACGGGTGATGGATGAGGAAGGTGAAAACGAGTACTTCACCGGCAAGTGGGCACGCCTAGGGGATCAGATAGTTAATCCTATAGGTTGTGCTGACTGTCACGACAGCCAAACCGCTAACCTTACAATTTCCCGTCCTTACCTCAAACGAGGTCTTGAGGCCAGTGGTGTTAACCTCGATGAAATCACCCATCAGGATATGCGTTCACTGGTTTGTGCTCAATGTCACTCAGAGTACTATTTCAAGGCAACTGAGTATAAGGATTCTGAAGGAAATGATCAGATTGCTAAAGTGGTTACCTTCCCATGGGCTGAAGGCCTCAGTGCTGAAAACATGGAAACCTATTATGATGGCTACGGATTTAAGGATTGGACCCACAAGATCAGTAAAGCCCCAATGCTTAAAGCCCAGCATCCTGGTTATGAGATGTACAAAACCGGTATCCACGCAAAGCGCGGTGTAGCCTGTGCTGACTGTCATATGCCATATAAGCAGGAAGGTTCAGTGAAGTACTCTGACCACCACATTGCTAATCCACTTGATAACATTGCAAACACCTGCCTTACCTGTCACCGTGAGAGTGAAGAAGAGTTCAAGGCACTTGTTAAGACAAAGTTTGACCGCAAAGAGCAGCTTATGGAAATTGCCATGAACAGCCTTGGCAAAGCTCACCTTGCAGCTGGAAAAGCATGGGAATCTGGAGCCACCGAGGACGAAATGGAACCTGTTCTTCAGCTTATCCGTTCAGGGCAGTGGTTGTGGGATTATTCTATAGCAAGCCATGGTTCTTTCTACCATGCACCTGAAGAAACCTTAAGACTTCTTGGCGTTGCCAACGATAAGGCCCAGGAAGCAAGAGTTGCCCTGGTAGGAGTACTAGCCAAACACGATGTGTTCGATTACGAAGCTCCTGATTTTTCTACCAAAGAAAAAGCTCAGAAGTTAGCCGGCGTACCTCTTGAAAAACTCGTGGATGAGAAGGTTGCCTTCAAGAGCGCTCTACTTCAGGAATGGAATGAGACGGCAGTCAAAGAAGGTCGTTTGAACATGGAGGCAAGAAAGGGAATGAGCGATAATAGCTCCTACTCCAAGTAATGTGTTTCCTGCTCTAACAATGACGCCCTGTTAAGATTTCACCCTTAACAGGGCATTATTTGTTTTCTCTTAAAATACTTATAACTGTTTAACGCGTTTGCCTACGAGTATCAGGTTCAAACACGTTAAACGAGTAAAGACTCAAGAAACTGGACGGGATGCATAAGCTCCAGATGTTCTTCTGTTGTCTGATTAGCATCGAGGTTTATCCGGCACACCGGGCAGTCAGTGAGCCATAAATCAGCTCCACTCCTGGCAGCACTTGCGACTTTTCGGCCAACGAGTACTGAGGCGACTTCAGGATATTCATAGAAGAACGTACCGCCACCTCCGCAACACTCGCTACTGTCCGGAACAGAGTTATACGTAACCCCTTTGATTTTTTCAAAAATCCTATCAGATGGCGTGAAGACATTTTTTAAATGACAGGGGGCATGATAGGTCACCTTCTCACTGTTTTCTACCTTTAACGTATCAAACTCCAACATATCCCATCTTTCGTAGATAAAAGACATAATATCTGCAATCTTTCCAGACAATATCTTGGCCTTTTCCACATCCCCATCAAACGTGCCTATGACATTTGGATATTCGTTCTTTATGGTAGATCCACATGTGGGGCAATCCACAATCACCGCCTCAATTCCATCGACAGAAAAACAGTCTACATTAGTCTGGATATTCTCCCCTGCTTGCTCCACCGCGCCATGCAACAGCATCGGCACTGAACAACATACCTGAGATGCAGGAATTACAACTCTATACCCCATCTTATTGAGGATTTTAACAGTTGCGTACCCTGTATCTTCAAAAATGTAGTTGGTTGCACACCCTGTAAAATACAAAACTGTACCTTTATATTCACCTTCAGGTTCGACAATAGTACCAATCTGTCTACGAAAACTTTTGTCATTGAGTGTGGGAAATTTTGAAATAGGAATATTGGCAAGCTTACATTTATCAGCCACACCTCTAGGCGTAAGACTTTGACCGATCTTTGCCAAAGAAACTGCAAACTTCAATCTCCTTTCCTTGGCCAGCATGTATACAAGGCTCCTGATTTCTACCCTTTCACTATGGTCTTTGATCATTTTTGATCGCATTCCCATGAACTGTGGATAGTGATCCACCGCTGAAGGGCAATGAGCTGTGCACGATCCACACATCAAACATTTTGACATCAAGTCTTTCAGCAGCTCAGAAGACTCAAGGTTCCCCTCATTGAAAGAACGTATAAGTTGAATTTTGGCCCTTGGTGAAACTTGTTCCTCGCCCATGGCGCTATAGACTGGGCAAACAGCCAGGCAGAATCCACACTTACCACACTTATTGGCTGTCTTAGTGCTCATACAAATTTACCTGGATTTAAAATATTTTGGGGATCCACAGCCTTTTTGATGGTAGACATGAACTCGCGCGTGTTCTCATCTAATATCAAGGGAAGGTACTCAGCTTTAGCAAGCCCTACACCATGTTCACCGGTCAAGGTTCCATTTAGGGGAACTGCAGACTCAAAAATCTCTCCAATTGCCTTGTTTACCCTGGCCATCTGCTCAGGATTATCTCGGTCCACAGGAATCAATGGATGCATATTTCCATCACCAGCATGGGCGAGCAACCCAGCCTTAATATCGTATTTTCCTAATATTTCACGTATGTTTCTAATCATGTCCGGTACCTTACTTACAGGAACGGTCACATCTTCAGTGATTATATCTGGTCCAATCTTAGCAAAAACCGGATAGGCAGACCTTCTAGCTTGCCAGAGTCTGTCTCTGTCTTCGGCTGTGTCAGCCTCCTGTACAGATATAGCACCACACTCTTTTACTTTCTCTCTTATGAGGCCCATCTCCCTCTCAATCGTTTCCGAAAAGCCATCAACCTCAATAAGCAGCGTACCAGCTGCCTGAGTATCTAAACCGAGTTTTACACTGTCTTCAATGACCTTGATTGTTAATTGGTCCATAAGTTCCATCGCAACCGGCAGAATACCGCTGCCAATAATTTCCGAGACTGCGGATGCACATTTATCAAGATTGTCAAAGCTTACCATCACTGTTCTGGTTGTCTCTGGAATAGGAAGTACACGTAAGATAACCTTGGTAATAATACCAAGCGTTCCTTCCGAGCCACCAAATAGAGATTTCAAATTGTACCCGGTGACATCCTTTGAATTCCTGCTACCATCGGTAATAATTTTTCCTGAGGGTAAAACAACCTCCATGCCTAGAACATAGTCCATGGTAACACCGTATTTTAAACATCTGGGGCCACCGGCGTTAAGGGCCACATTTCCTCCAATTGTAGAGATGTTTATGGAACCAGGATCAGGTGGATAGAAAAAACCGTGGGGAGCTAATGTTTTTTGTAAATCTCCATTAATAACTCCGGGTTCAACGATTACGTATCTATCCCGGGTGTTCATTTCAAGCACCCTGTTCATTTTAGTAAGACAGAGGACTATACCACCCTTGAGTGGAATTGGAGCCCCACACACACTTGTACCTGCCCCACGAGCCGTTACAGGAACTCCATACTTACTGGCAACTCGGAGCAGTCCTGCAACTTCTTCTGCTGAGTGAGGAAAGATGACACATTCGGGGAGAGCTTCTTCAAGAAATGAGTCATACCCATAACAGGAACGTATCTCTATCGAGTCCCTGTACTGATCCTCTCCGGTGATCGCTATCAATTCACTTTTTACATTTTCGGCAAGCACTCAATTTCTCCTTATGATCCTTTCAATAGAACACAGTACAACTACATATGTTTCTGCCTCACTCAACAATGAGCCGCAATCAACAGTGTACATTACCGTTCTCATTTCGTCATAAACTTTTCCAGGCTCTGAACTGCCCGGCTTTGAACCTTATTTTAAACAGGGGAATCCAGCCCAGTATTTTTTCTGCGGTTAACTGTCGTCAGACAATATAGTTTGGCCACTTACATTAAAGATTGACCAAAACGGCAAAGTGACAATAAAGTTTGTCCATTTTTCACCTTAATTCAATTCAATTGTTCATATGAAAGTACTATCAACACTTAGACTGTCTGGAAATGGAGCAGGTCTGAGGAGCTTTTTGATTATTTGCATGACTCTGAATATTATCATTACTTGCAGGTCGATCGATTTCAAAATTTCTGTGCATAATCAATAAAATAAATCCTAAAAGCCCGAAAAACGGCTTTGCCAAACCGAATATTCCCCAAATATATTTATTTAATCCAGCATTACCTGCTTGTTTAAACATCCAAACACCAGCCACCAAATTATGCAGAACCTCAACAGCTTGCAATAAAACAAGTTTTGACTTCACTGCTGAAAGGTCAGCTTCTATAGAAAATCCATTAATCTGCTGCATTTCATAGGCAGCAATCCCATCACACATCATCTTTAAAATATAGAGAGGGATAAGCCATTTTAGCAGGTTTTCTACAATATCTTTCAAATTAACTTTCATCTATATATTCACCTAAGTTCTATTAATAACGGTATGATAGAACTGCATAATAAATGGATTGATGCCAGTACCGTTAAGAAAGTACTATTAACACCCAGTGTTTCCAGAAATGGAGCATTTTACACAACGACACCTATCTGAAAATATTACTATAAATAATCCATCCAATAACAAATATGCAGCCTGATAACAAAATGCCGATTGGGATAACAAGAAACAGTAAACTTGATTTCGTTGCAAAATCCTCAAGTTCTTCTTTTTGATCGGTGTAATTTTTCTTATACCAGTAGTAAATACCTGTAGACGGTATAAGGACTAACAAAAAACGTAGATCTCGAACCCAGAATAAAGCTGCTGCTGAAATAGCCATTAATATAGTCGCGATTTTAGCTATGAGCCGAATTGTAGTTTTACTCGTCATTTAATCAGATTTATTAGACTTCTAAAGGAAAGTAATACCTTACATTAGGGTTGTCAGAAATGGAGTAAATTGTAGTTTGATAGCTGTCATTGCTACTCATCAAATGTTGCAATATCTTTTTGAAGCATAGAGTAATCATCTTCAGTGAACGGCACCTGTTGAAGAGATATGCTTAATTCTGTTGTATCCGTAGTGACTTTAGCAAGTGTCGTATATCTCAGATTTAACGAATATAAAAAATTGTTCTCTGTGTCCCACCAAGATGCGAGATATTCATTTGTGCGATACATTTTCCCTTTGTAGTACTTGTGATAGGTTCTCCATTTCCTAGTAGCGCTGAGTTTATCAAATGGTTTTGTATTAGTTACTTCAAAAATATTGTCATAAAACTCAATAACTTTCTTTGGCGGGAAGTCGCAGTTTAATTTGAAAACGAGAGCGGTACTACCGACAATGGGGAAATCTTGTTGACGACTAATTTTGTACCCACCTTGGTAGATTTTTAGAAAAGAACTTTCCCCCGCTATTATTTCAAGTGGTGAAACCATGCATGCTAAATATAAGACAAAACCAAATAAGAATGTGTGGCAGGCTTGAACCATTATTAATCTCCTTAAACCACGGCACGTCCGTTGATTGAGATCAATACCGTTTTGAAAGTACTATCAACACTATGTCAGTGTGGAAATGGAGTTGACCAACTTCTGAAAAAAAGCATGTCTATTGTACTGAAACAAATGAAAAGGCAAAGAGCAATACTGATACATGAAGTAACTCGCGAGGAAGAAAATTTTTTCTTAAAACCAGTTATCGACGGATCATTTGCCAAACTATTAATCGGAACGTGAGGAGAAACAATTTTGCTGGATATCAAATGAGCGACGTATTCTAAGTCAATGTTGTACGTTCGATAGGTCGAGTCAGCAGTGCTGCGAGCACCGATATAAACAGTTTTTTCGATACCAAACAGCGTGTCTATTTTTGAAATGTCCTTGTACTTATGTAGTTTAGGTATAGTCAGCACTAAGGCCCCGGGGCGGTTATACTCAGCTTTTTGAATTTCAGAGTAAGGTAATTTTTTTATCTCCAGTGAAGCACTATCAATTGAAATGCCAGCATCATCCACAACAAGTATTGGTGTCTGATAAACTGGATTCGAAGCAATTGCAATTGCTCCGAATCCAAATGCGAGAAAAAGAAGAATTAAGCTTAAAAAAGATTCAGGGCCTGATGAGTATAACATCATGTAACCACCACTCAATAGTAAATTTACTGCCAAGGAAATAGTGATCCACCAGATACCTTTATTCAGAAAAATCTTCATATATATACTTATTATTTAATAGAAAAAATGTAAATTTTGCCCAAGTGTTTTTTAATGCCTCTTCTGTAAAAGTAGAAATCGCAAACGTTGAGTTTTCTGAGCGAATACCATCAACGGAGTAGGTTCGAAGCCATACTTCCAATGACAGGGCTGCTGAATTGATGCAAGCAGATATATTTTATTTTCTTATCATATCGACTATATCAGCGATAAATCTTTAAGCACCTGTATGTTGTCGCATTTCTTCTCGCCAACGACAAAACACGTGAAAGTGTTTAATATTGCACAAAGATTCCGAGCCTCCTTTTCAAAAGGTATACCTCGTATAACAATGAACTTTTTTTTTTGATCAATCAATATAATTTTATAGAAATGACGCCTACTTCCCCAATACACTCCATGAGAAAATTTAATATTACTCAGGTTTTGGATAAGCCATTTTTTCTTCTTCCCAAAAACGTTTGTCGTTAATATTTCTCTTTTTACAAAATCAACATCAATTTGGTTGCGAAAAAACATATCTGTAAGTGGCATCCCAAAACGACATGCGAGGTAAGCTGTCACAAGAATTAAAAAAACCTTTAGTAGATCATCATTTGCGATCGGAATAAGATAGAATATCATAAACAATAACGTTGGCAATCCAGTTAATAAAACCAAAAAAAAGAGTGTTTTGTTTCCATGTTTACCAAAATGAATCACATTTTCATCTACAGATATTAATCCTGTATCTAGATATTCTGTAGATATTATTCCTTGATTAAGGTAACTTATATTCAAATCAATCATTATCCTTTTTATAAGTACTAAAGAAGCTATAAAGAAAACTTTTGAAGTGGTTATACAGGAAGAATGTTTGTCAGGCAAGGGTGTTGATAGCACGGCAGTATCGGTCACCGGCTAAAATGATTGATTTGAAAGTAGAACTGAACCGCTACGCGGAAAACCCCACCTCCCCATCTTGATTTACATTCAATAGTGTACCTCTTGGGTCGATAAGAACTTAAGGCGTTTTCTTATCCACTAAACAAAGGAGGTACATTATGAGTACTGCAGTCAGAGCTAAATTGATAGAACACATGAAGCTTGCCGGTTTCTCCGAGCATAGCCAGAGAAGTTACATAAATGGTGTCAAAGGGTTGGCGAACTACTATGACCAATCCCCTGAGAAATTGACCAATGGTCAAGTTCATATGTATTTCCGGTATCTTGTCCTTGAACGTAAGCTGTCATGGGCTACATGTAGCTCATACATGTGTGGCATTTTATATTTTTTCAGGCATCTATGCAAACGTAAGGTTGATGACCGGTTTGGTTTGCCTCCGCGGGTTCGAAGTAAAAAATTACCTATCGTACTGAGTATGGAAGAAGTCAGCCGAGTGCTATCCTGTACAAAAAACCTCAAGCACAGGGTTATGCTTAAAACAATTTATAGTGCGGGCCTTCGAGTTTCAGAAGCGGTCCACCTCAAACCAGAGCATATTGAAAGTGATCCATCAAGAATGATGATCAGAGTTGAACAAGGTAAAGGGCAAAAGGATCGCTATACTGTCTTGTCTGAGAATCTTCTTATTGAACTCCGCAATTACTGGCGTGAATACACTCCAGGTCAGTGGCTTTTCCCAGGAAAGAGCCTTGATGCTCCTGTGTCAACATCAACTGTCTCCAGAGTTTTCTACCGTGCAAAAAAAAAGCTCGCATAACCAAAGAGTGCAGCCTACATACGCTGAGGCACTCATTCGCAACCCACCTGTTGTACAACGGCTATGACCTGTACACAATCGGCCAGCTCCTTGGACATACATCAATAGAGACTACCGCTCTCTATCTCCACATAGTTCCTGCCAGATTCGCTGAACTTAAAAGTCCCCTTGATTTTCTTGAGCTAAGAGAGGAGGGCGACCATGCAAAGAAATAAAAGACAACCAGAGCTTGCAGATATTTTCCGTAAATATGGGGATGATTACCGACGTACCCACTTCTTATCCGGCCAGCAGGCTAGAACAATGTACCATATTGAAATCTGTCGGACCTCTGTCCTTGGTGGCCATATTGCAGCTTGCGATCACTGTGGATTTGAAAAGAATGCCTATAATTCATGCAGGGACAGGCATTGTCCGAAGTGCCAGACTCTTGTAAAAGAGAAATGGTTAAATTCCAGGAAATCCGAGCTATTGCCGTGCCCATATTTTCACAACGTGTTTACTTTGCCTCACGAACTCAATCCACTTATTCTGAGTAATCAGAAAATCCTGCTGGCTATATTATTCACTGCCGTTAAAGAAACTCTCCAGGTATTTGCCGCTGATTCACAGTGGCGGCTCATTGGGCAACTTGGTTTTATTTCTGTACTCCATACATGGAACCAGAAGCTCATGGATCATTTTCATCTGCATTGCATTATCCCGGCAGGGGTTCTTTCATTTGATAGGACAAGATGGGTTCCAGCCAGAAAGAACTATCTTTTCAAAGTGGAATCTTTAGCAAAAGAATTCAGGAAAAGATACCTACGAAAATTTGAGCTGGCTTACAACCAGGGATTACTGGTCTTTAATGGAAGGGCTTCTGAGTTTGTTAACAAGGAAATCTTTCTAAAAATGGTTACTACACTGAAGGGAAAGCAATGGATTACCTACTCTAAACAACCCTTCGGAGGACCAGAGCAGGTGCTCGAATATCTTGGTCGTTACACGCACCGGGTTGCTATTACAAATAATCGAATTCTCTCGATTGAAGCTGACAAGGTTGCTTTCAATTATCGTGATCGTAGTGACGAGAACACTCTTAAAGTTCTTACCCTCAAAGCAACAGAGTTCATCCGGCGTTACTTGTTACATATTCTGCCACGGGGTTTTATGAAAATCCGCTACTTTGGATTTCTTGGTCATGCGAACAAAAAAAAATGTATTCCGCTACTCCGAAAACTGATTGATCCTGAGGCCCAAATACACGAACAATCCTCAGAAACAATACAAGAGATGATGGTACGACTGACGGGAGTTGATGTGTCTCTTTGTCCTGAGTGTGGTAGAGGAAAAATGGTGTGCATTGAAGAGCTGCCCAACCTGTTACGAGATACATCCTGACTGTTGCTTCAGCAATAGCTTGGAGTCTTAAATGGCCAAGTTCCAGCTTTAACAGGAGAGGTGCGTCTACTTCAGAGTAATACGTTCCTCAAAACACTCAATTTATCGATTTAACGGAATAACTTGACGATTCTCTCACAAAAATATCGCTTTTCAGTAAAGTTCAGCTCTCATGAGCGTTTTTGTTTCGAGAAAACTGGCATGATCCACCATTGTATTTCCTGCCAGCCCTCCATTAAATCCCCATAGAAAAAAAACTCATCCTGAATAGCCTACACCGCAGTCCAGTTCTACAGGTTTATCAATAATTGCGGGAAGTAAACTGAAGAGAACAGATACAAAAGAAGTCGTACTTTTGCCTACTTCCGAGAGCAGCGTTGACCGCAACTCTTGATAAACCTATTCATAAATCCTGTCAGGCAACATGCTTGATAGTAACTGACGATCGAGCGACTTTTTCTGAAAACAGTCAAACTTTATTGTCACTAAATTTGTGTGAAATTTGTTCTAAGTGGAAAAAATGGTCAAACTTTAGTCATATCCCCTGACTAAAAACATGAGGAATAGCCTTGTTTTGGTCAAACATTATTGTCTGCCGACATTAACATCACCCAAATATTCCATTTCCAAAAATTAAAACTGTCATGGTATTGAAACATTACGTCCCTGCGCATAGTACTTGATGTAATGCAATAGTAGTGGAAGAACAATTCTTTTGACCTCAACACGCCCCAAAATGATTACATTGTGTGTACAGACTTTAGCCCGGTATTTGAATGTTCTTGCGATAAACCATCCCGTTGAATCGTGCAACGATCTCACCTTCATCATCGGTTACCAACACATCATAGGCCCCAAGTCTTGAGGGCTCTTTAACCTCAGTGGCTATAGCATAAAGGATCCCAACTGATGCAGATTTCAAAAAGGAAATATTGACATTAATTGCAAGTGCAAGCTGACCATGACTGTTCGACGCAACAGCAAACGCTAAATCCGCAAGAGTAAAAATAGCTCCACCCTGAACGACATTTGCGGCGTTCATATGCTTGTCTTCGATGACCATACGAGCTTTACA
Source organism: Desulforhopalus glucosivorans (assembly GCF_054397165.1). Classification (NCBI taxonomy): domain Bacteria; kingdom Pseudomonadati; phylum Thermodesulfobacteriota; class Desulfobulbia; order Desulfobulbales; family Desulfocapsaceae; genus Desulforhopalus; species Desulforhopalus glucosivorans. The sequence continues at coordinate 1,591,651 of NZ_AP044854.1, read as the reverse complement.
ATACCCTTTTTTTACGGTGACTATTTCAACTCCTGTCAGAGCAGCATATTGATCTTTTGCAAAATAGTTTTTTGCCTCTTCAATATTCATATATCACCGTTTTATATCTCTTTATACAGATAATAAAGCATATCAGGTAAGCTATATATCTCTTGCTTGCTTGAACCAGTAAAATCAAACAAACCATCAATGGATAGCATTTTATTGCCGAGGATTAACGACCAATCTGGAGCTGGACTGAGCCATTCTCCCATCTCATCTTTCATGTGCTTTCGATCAGAATAAAATTCCCTTACATATCTTCGAGCATCAATAATCTTAAAACTGGGGAAATAACCTGGATGAATACCTGCCATTCCCTTAAAAGTAAACGATACATACTCTTTCAACCCTATTGGGAAAGATAGTGTCGTATCCAGATCAAATATCTTCCAATCTACCATCTTCACAGCTAACACGACGTGATAATCCCAACAGACGAATCCTTGTGCTGGTGCAGATTTCTGAAACCAGAACGGACATTGTTTTCTGGCGTTTGAGATGAAAAGAACATATTTGGGAAACTCAACCAGCTCTGCATGCTGGCACAAATGCCAGATATTTTCCTCACAAAATAATTCACTGTATTTGATGCCGGTGAGTATCATCGATCATTATTTGTCTATCGTTTGAATTATTCAGATAACCGAAGCTGAATGTTATGCTTTTGCGCGACATAGAGATAGGCATCAATAATATACTGAACATCGGAACCACCCCCTCGTTTAATTCTCTGAAAATGATTAAGAGTTTTATTGAGATAGTCGGTTGCAATTTTTGACTGTTCATCGGTATCGCTTTTCCAAATTAACTCCCCAACCGGTGAAATAGTGGAAAATGTATCGTCTCTTTTTGAAGGTGAAGAAACCAGTAGAATTTCGTAGAAACGCCGATTCTCTTCGATTAACACTTCATCATTAAGACTAAAATTAAGCTCAATCAATTGCTGACGTAGCGTAAATTGATGATAAACAGGGCACAGTATGAAATCAATGGGTGTTGTTGGCTGTCTCTGATGAATAGCAGTGACAAACTGAGTGATGAGGTCACCCCCCACTCCCGCAATAATGACGATGCTCTTCCCTTCATATTGGTCCAGTGATAATGCTTCCAGATCCAGGCAGTGAATTTTCCAATTTGTGGATGAATTCGAATAATAACGCTGCAGTTTTATTTGGAGTTCGCACATAAGATCGGGAACAACATCAACAAAGTGAATGTGCGGTGCAGCATGCCGGGAAATTAATGTTGCACCCAATAGGCCATGGTCACAACAACAATCCCAGATGTGAGTGTAGTCAGATGTAACCATCGACTCAATTTTCTTCAATCTTTTGCCGAGTTTCAAAAGGTTACCTTCTTTAACGACGTGTGATGGCTGATGCTTTGCAATACATATCAGGTTGGCTGGGCCAATAAGGCAGGAGTAATATTGAGTAAAAGGCCAATTATAAATTGCTGCAACGACCCATCACCTACTGTGTTTATGTATATATTTTGAAACGACACATAATTTTCCATAAGGCTTTAGGGTGTTGGTCACTGATAAAAAAGCTGGCCATGGATAATCAATACTACGCTGTATGTCTTCTAGCATAACAGATTTTGAGTCATCTAATTCTAACATTTCATGGATATAGATTTTCAGTTTTGTAACTTTTAGGCCATTTTCGGTCTTGCGTAGTATCCAATTGTAATATCCGGTTCCAACACGTGTTACATCGTTGCCAACCTCCTTCATTACAACCAACCACGGTTGATTGTCTATACTGTTGGCGTTTTGCTCTACACCTTCTAAATAATAGGTTCTGACACGTTCATAGCTTTTATTGAAATCCTTCGACAAAACTCGCGCTATATCTTTGTTACCCTTAACTGTTTTAGGAAATGAAATTTTCTCCGAACGAATTTCAAATTCAACTTCTGCAAAATCAGCAAAGATAGCCTCTAATACAACATACTGATCCTTGTCTTTTCCTAATACGTATTGCTCAAGTATTTGTTGTGTTGTGAAATCCATTTTTTATTCTGCTCGTGGCCCAGCGATAACAAGCAAGGCCTGTAAAATACTGTTTTAACCTTTGTTAGTTTTAGAAAATCACCATCAATTATCATCAGTTTCACCCCTGTTTTGTAACTGACTGATGAGTGTTGATTTAATGGTGGTAGTAGTAAGCCAACAGTTTGGTTGCATATTACTTCTCAAAAATCAATAAGGAGTCAATTCAGTGGTCCTGAAATATACAGGGACGCCAGGTTGAACACTATATTTTTTGATACTCGGTATACAGCCTTGTGCGTTAATGGTCAGTGTATAATCTCCAGCCGGTAAGCCAAAGAAACCAAAACATTTATTGTAACAGATATCGGAACGTAAAATAGCCCAGTCATAATTATTAATATCTTCCCCTTCAATTTGCTGAAGAGTTCTATTAACCCCGTTGCCATGCAGTGTAATCGAGTCTATTTTGATCTTTCTGTCGGCCAATCTATAGTTATAATCCGGCATTCCCACGACCTTATCATCTTTTTCAATTGGCATGACAACGCAACCACGTATAGCGCCATCCGGCGTAAATACAAAGTCTAACTCTTTTATTGTATCGCTTTCCACAGTCACATGAATAGCCTTTTCAATTGTTTTTCCAGCCATGGTAACAACACTGGCCAAATATTCTCCCGGAGGAAAAGGGCCAACAATTTTATCATTATCGTTGCTACTGAGGTATGTAACTATATCCGTATTTTTATTTTGGCTAGACCGAAGTATGAGTATTGGCCTGGGCCTGATGCCCTCGAACTCATAACTATACGAAACATTTACTTTGAGTTGCCCCCCTCGAGGAGTTGACTCGCTTTCTTCTGTTTCTCCAAACTCATTCAATATAATATTATACTGTGCCAATACTTCTTTACTGTATATGATGCTCGTATGGTCCTCATCGAAGACATAATTCATCTTTGCCTCTGTCTGGGCTCTCAGGTCCTGCAAACTATACATCGTAATAGTTCCATCATTATTGGAACGAAATGGATTACGATTGCCTCTATGCCCACTGAACATATAAAAACTTGTGTTTTCAGGTAGTTTTGATCGATACAACGATTCGATAAAGTCACCTTCCGGTTGCATGTCAATCCAACTTGGAACGATCGCAGGAGATTGCTGAACTCCGTATTCGGCCATCCTATCACCACCCCATGGTGTTGCCAGCGAGATAAACAGATCAACATAGGGAAATACCTGACCGTACTTGGTGAGAAAAGATCTTGCGAGCAGCCCTCCCATGCTGTGTGCCGTTATATAGATTGTATTGAATTGGTATTTGGTTTGAAGATTGGTCAGTTTCCAAAGCAGCAGGTGTGACATACTTTCGATACGAGCGCCTGTCGGATAATAATACAGCCACGGTTGAAATCGGTTTCTATCGATATTATCTATAAAATAACGCCAGCCTTTCGGTGTCCCAGTCGCTCCGTGAATAAATAGAATCGGAATTTTTTCAGGATCATACTCTTCAAGAAAATAGATATTCCCACCAAACTGGCGATAAAAGGACCAACCTTCCCAAAATCCTTTTGCCCCATACTCTTCAGAAAACCGTTCGTCATCTAAACTCACTATGGCACCCGCCTGCCTGCTACGTAGTTCTTCTGGTTTAACAGATGATATTTCTGTCCCATGGGGTATTACAATATCGATACCTGCATCGGAAATATTGATATCAATATCATAAACAACCCCAACTGCCGGGACGTTGATTCTCTTTGCGCCACCATGCTGTCCAGCAGGCTCGCCTTCTTCATACATTAGGTTGCTGTTTTTATCCCTATACGCAAAAACGTAATATTCTCCTTGGCCGACCATGAGTTCATACTCACCGGAACCATGCAAAACCGTATAGTGAGCTATTTCATAATCCCCATTTGTTGAACAAGCAGCGACTATAATCGGCCCATTACCTAAGACATTGGTATGAATACGCCCGATTATACTGGTGGATTCTTGAGACTTTTTTTCTTCTTCTTTTAGTTTTATAAGTGCACAGCCCGTGCAAAAAAAACAGACTAAGACAAGAATGAGGCTCACTCTTTGAAAAATCGACGGTATATATGCCTTCAATCGAGTCATAGTGGATCTCCAATTCGTATTGTAACAGGAGTTTCAGCAAGTCCACTGGAGCCCAGGGAAACGAAGGTGAAATGCCTGGTTACCAAAATGTTTCAGTTACTTTCAATAAAACAAACTAAAACTAGATTCGCAACCTACTGCCATTCATCTTCTTTATTGGAGGACCATCAGGGCACTGATATATATAACCATTTGTGATTGATGAGAATCTGTACAAACGACTGTGGATCAGTCATCTGTGTCAGGTGGAGGTAAGATTTTACTGCAAAACCGGTGGTATTAAACCCCATGTAAGTCACACTTATTTCATCTCCTGACTCCCAAGGGCCAGTATCTTCAGAGTTGATTATATCAGTTCGTCTTTGTGCGGACAAAACACCAATTTGGGTGGTATGAGCAAGATATTCTTGCGCTGCGTTATTCCACTTCTCTTCTACGCTATCAGAGTTGTGATGAAAGATCGCATGAGTGATTTCATGGGCTAAAGCCCCAATATAGTGTTCCTCATCAAACGGCATATTGTACATCGTTGGAGATGTACTGCTTTGTAATATTGCTGGTAATGACATCATTTGAATTCGATCACGTTGGCGATCGTAGCTTCCAAACGCCTTGTAACCATCTTGATTAATAATCTCTTCTATTACCTCTATGTATATGTCTCTTTTGGGCTCTAAATTATATTTCCGAAGATATCGTATGGTTCGGTCAGCTGCATTACAAACATGATTGACCATGTCGTCATTTGGTGCAGATACGAAAACACCTGGTGTCTCTTCACAGCTATACTGAAGTGCGTTGACTGGTGACACAACATATAAAGAAACTATGATTACAAAGAGTATGTATATTATGGCCTGTTTAAACGAGTCTCTGTCCATACGCTTCGTTATTTTCCCCCACACACTTGTTTGAACAAAAAGCCCACTCGACCAGATGTATGACTAGACATAGTGGGACGAAAACAGTAACACACCCCCTATCCAGGTAGTAAGGTAATTTAATATCTACGCCCATAGTATTACTGTGGCATTGTATCAGCAAAGAGTTCCCTGCCTATGAGCATCCGCCGTATTTCACTGGTACCTGCTCCAATTTCATAGAGTTTTGCATCCCGAAGTAATCGACCTGTTGGATACTCGTTAATGTATCCATTACCGCCTAGACACTGGATGGCTTCAAGAGCCATCCACGTTGCTTTTTCCGCACAGTAGAGAATAACTGATGCAGCATCTTTTCGAATCTTTGCTCCAGTATCTGCAGCTCTAGCAACCGTATAGGCATATGATCTACATGCGCTCCAGGTGGAATACATATCAGCAAGCTTTCCCTGCATCAACTCAAACTCTCCAATGGCCCTGCCAAACTGTTTTCTTTCATGCACATAGGGCAACACTACATCCATGCAACTTGCCATAATCCCTAAGGGGCCTCCTGCTAAAACAAGCCTTTCATAGTCAAGTCCACTCATTAAAACCTCAATGCCCCTGCCCTCTATACCTAACAGATTTGCTTCAGGAACCTCACAACTATCAAATACCAGTTCACAGGTAGATGATCCACGCATACCAAGTTTGTCGAGCTGTGGTCCGGTTGAGAATCCATCCATCCCCTTTTCAACAATCATAACTGAAATGCCTTTCGCTTTTAATTTTGGTGAGGTTTTGACATAGACAATAAAGATGTCAGCAATTGGTCCATTCGTAATCCACATTTTACTGCCACTGAGGATAAAATTGCCTCCTCGTTTTTGAGCTGACATAGTCATACTGACGACATCTGAACCTGCACCCACCTCACTCATTGCAAGAGCGCCTATATGTTTGCCAGAAATGAGATTGGGAAGATATTTTTCCTTTTGAGATTGTGTTCCATTTCGCTGTATCTGATTAACACAAAGATTAGAATGGGCTCCATATGCAAGACCCACAGATGCTGAACTACGACTGATTTCCTCCATAGCTATAACATGTTCTAAATAGCTCATTTCAGCACCACCAAACTGCGAATCTGCAGTTATCCCAAGGAGCCCCATATCTCCCATTTTTAACCATAGTTCTCTCGGGATCTCTTCGTTGTTTTCAATTTGTTCAGTAATCGGAGATATCTCCCCTTTAGCAAAACTCTGTACAGAGTCCCTCAGTAAGGTTGCCGTTTCATCTAAGCCAAATTGCAGTTGAGGAAAATTCATATTCATTCTCCTTTATCACGCTCTTTCTATCTTTCTAAAAACAGAACCCTTCTGGTAAGTCTTTTACGGTTGTCCCCTCAACCACCCATGACAGGTCAAGTATTGTATATGAGGGGTCGGTGGTCTTAAATATCGGCACTACTCTTTTACCAAATACAGGTTCTCCCAAGAGGAGATAACTCATCAAAATAGTAGCCACCCCATCAATTTCAATATTTATAAATTTAATAGGTTTTTCGAGCATACTAAAAGCCCCTGATCTTTCACACACCATAAAGGTATGAATTGTAGCAGTAGTTTTGGCAATGCTTGTGATGTCAATGATACTATTTTGGGACAAGCAATCCGGGCAATGGATTCGAAAAGGCAGATATACTATCCCTGTCGAATCACAATTCGTATTATCACACCGTGTTGCAAGCAGCTTACCTTTTGGTAATGACTCAAAAAAGACAGCTTCGCCACCATATGAATGCATGTAGGTCATAGCCCGAGGCTTTGTTACACCAAGCAATCTCCAGTTGTGATCAGCATCTCGTATTGGAGAGTTTTTAATGACTTGATGAAAACTACCTTGTGGTTTGTATTTGTTATTTTTCACACTTACCTGGCCAAATACGCTCATATCAGTCCTCCTGTATCAGATAATCCGGATCCATTAGAATAGTCACTGTCACATGGGACCCGACCCCAGCATGACTCACAGCCATACCCCGCCGTGCATCTTTCACCTGAAGGCTTGTCCAATCAGCCGGTTTCTTCCGGTTAAAACTTTCCCAGATTTTTTCATCACCGTGTAACTCATCCCACCGGTTCCAGATATGCAATGCAATTTCAAATGCCTGCATAATCCCGGTTGCACCCACAGAGTGCATACAACCTAAAAGGCCACCCGAAAGGTTAGACGGCAGTTTACCAGGCTTTCCTGTATGGGGGTTGGTGTGATAGCAATCTCCTGATTCCACATAATCACGACCATTACCGTAGGTCCTAATTCCCAGATCTTCATAACTCTGAACATCGCTTATTGTGAAGGCATCGTGCAGTTCTACTACATCCAGATCTTCAGTAGGATCTGTTACCCCTGTCATACCATAACCATAGTATGCAGCTATTCGCGCTGCTAAAAATCCTGTAAAGCCCGGATATCTATCACCTCCAGGAAAGCGTTTACCAAGGTCCTTATATTGGTCTTCAATTTCGTTAGGCAGCAGAGGTATATCCATATGGAGTCGATCCGCAGGTCGTAGAGTATGGGAGCCTGCTGAGACCCACATCCTTAATGGTTTATTGCTGCTGTTCTTCGTAAGCTTAACTGCTGTGTCTTCATCACAAAGTATGGTGCAGGCGGCACCAACGCTCATCAGGCAACAATCAAGCGCCCTAAGTGGGTATGCCACAACCGGAGAGTTGAGTACATCATCAACCGTTATATCCATGGGCGATTGGGCAAATGGATTAAATCTCGCATACCCATGATGTTTAACAGCTATCTCTGCAAGAGTTCTTCTAAATGATTCTTCTGACTTACCAAATATCTGCCAATACCGCTGGGCCATGACGGCATAGTAGCCGGTATAGATATGTCCTAACGGAGACTCCCAATCTTTATCTGCGGCACAGGAGATAAGAAAATTCCCCTCATCTGTAGGCACCTCATCCATCCGCTCCCAGCCCATCACCAGAACACAGTCCGAATAACCTGAAGCAACAGTCTTTAAACCCTCCCATAGGGTTGAGCCCCCTGTCGCACCACCTGTTTTTATGCCAACATTGCCTAAGGGATCAAGTCCTAAACGGTCGTGAATAACTGATTCCCCAAGAAGTTGATCTCCAAAGTGATCAGCAAAATGCCCATAATAACAACTATGAATATAGCTTTTGAGTTCAGCAGGAGATATCTCGATTAATCGAGCTGCCATTGTGAACGCATCGATACAGAGCTCTTCAGTTTTTTTCTCTGGGATAGCCCTATCGAACTTAGATTGGCCTGCTGTAACCATATAGACAGGTCTTAGCAGGCGTGGGATTTTCAATTGTTGTTTGCTAAATCGTATCATACCTTGCTCTCCTTTAATTGAGGTTCGGGTATAGATGTGGATATTGCTTAACGAGTGGTGCCATTGTTCACCATCGCGTCTATACAATTGAACAATCGTAAAGATACGCAGGTTGAACGTACAGTTTGCGCCCTACAACAGCGACACACCTATATGTTGCCAGGGTTCTCGTTTGCAACATCCATTTATTCAACGTCTCACGAAACTTAGATTTATTCACCCACTGAAAATGCAATGGACATAGTCTCATCGTACATTAATTCTATCACATATTATTGAGGGAGAGAAATTGCTGAATTTTGTACCTGCAGAATACGTATGAAAATGATCGAATTCGAAACGATGGAAAAGAAAACGTTACAAAGAGTTGCTCAAGCAAGAAACTAAGGAATTGATATATAAATCGTAAGGTTAGTTTTACCACCAGAGATAGTGAACGTAGTGAGACCTTCGAGGCACTTATCCCGTTCATCGGGGTTAGATTTTTACTTACCTGAAGAATGGGTCTTTTCATTCGCCAAGTCCTCATCAATATATCGCTTGATGTATCGTTGACCATTTGTTGTAGAGGTGATTATCCAAACGCTAAAAAAAACTCCGAGACTAAAGGTGACTGGCAGCCACTTTATAGAAATAACAGTAAGCAGCAGGAGTACAACCACTGCAACAGATATGTACTGTACAGCGCGCTTTTTTGATCGGTCAATGATCTCCATCGCTTCACTGGCTGTATTTATACCATTTTTTCGTAGAGTATCACGCATTGCTTCATAGCCAAGTTGGTGCCGGCTTGCCATTCGTCCGAAGGGGTCATTTAACTTCATAAAACTCTCATTTAAATATTTTATACGCCCCTCTCTTGCTCGGGACCAGATTTCTGAAAATTGATATCTTCAATTATGATACATGTAACAGACAAACATGAGAAACGGTACTTTTTCATTATCCGGTTTATCGGGGTTAGTACCTTACCCAGGTAAACCTGTCATAAAAAACAGGTCTGGTAGGATTATAGAATGTTAATTTATAGCTGTGCAGAGCTTTAACTCGTCTTTCATCAATAAAAGCTTTATACACCAATTGATTGAAAATGCAGTATAATAACAATCACGACCTTCATGGAAGGGATACAACAGTCCATGAAGATAGCCCTACAATATTTTTCTTTCTTTGATAAATTTTTTTCTAAATATCGTGCCTACACAACGGTGGTATATTGACTAATTTAACAGCACAAAAAAACAGATTTAAACACCACAAGATTATTGTTATATTTTTCATCCTTATATTTATTGGATGTCTCACCTCCCTCTACTCACTCACCCTACTAAAAAAAGGTGTTTATCTCGACAGTCTCACCATCAACAATCTTTCGATTGAAAAAATTTCTCTCATCTGGGTCGACAAACTATCCTTACAAGTAAGTAGAGTTACATTTACAGAACCCACTAAAGTCAAGAACAAAGAGACACCGCTAGACTTAAATTTTATAAGGAAAAGTCTAAAACTAGCTCATTTTTTTGTAGGTTTTTTTTCAGATATAAAGATTGAATCAATTGAGTCAGAGGGAAGGAATGGAAGATTTGAATTGAGTCAGAATGGTACAATGGATAACTATTCTCTCAATCTATTCACCGATGGAATCAAACTTCAATCAAGTCTCAACCTTTTAGCTGATAAACTATCTGCCAATATCACCGAACTCAGCATCAAACATTTCAATACCATTGCAAAAGGTAACCTGATATTCGACTCCACACTGGGCAAGATTACCGGAACAATATCTGCAGACATTGCCAATCATCTTCCAATCACCGTTGATATCACAGCTGATAGCAAAGAAATCAGTTTTAAAAACACAAAGACCGCAAAACTGGAGTCCATTAAACCTGTAGTTGATCTATTTAGACTCCCTTCCACCATACAGCGCTGGATAACGACCTATTTATCAGGGAGTAGTTATACTCTTGAAACCCTGGAAGGGGTTGTGCCATGGAGTGATCCTGCCGCCATACTTACGAATCTTATTGCCAGAGTTTCAGTTAAGGACTGTCAATATACCTTTGCACCTGGCCTTGAACCAATAAAAACAAGTTATACGTAACCGCCTATTAAACCACACTGAGGTCTTTAACTGGAGATATCTGTTCTGCTGAAACCTGTGATGGTAGTAGTGCTTTGTGGTCTTCGGTGGTTAGCGCCAGTGGCAGATTCTCAAAAAGAAATCTGAGGTATCTGTACGCGTCAAGTTTATTAGCCTTGGCAGTTTCAATAAGTGTGTAAATTGCAGCGCTGGCTCGAGCTCCTTCTGGTGTTCCAGCAAAAAGCCAGTTTTTACGACCAACAACAAATGGACGAATAGCGTTCTCAGCTAGGTTGTTATCAGGGCTTACATCTCCATGATGGATATAGGCAACAAGCCTATGCCATTGCTTTAGTGTATAGCTAACAGCTTTACCCAAGAGGCTTTTCGGAGTGACAGTAAGGGATTTCTTTTCTAGCCATTTACGAAATTTTTCAAGATTAGGCAGCGCTTCTGTTTCACGCAATAAGACAAGTTCTCTACCAGAAAGTCCCAGCTTCTTTCCTTTTTTCTCAACGCCATATAAAGTCTGGATATGTTTTAAAGCAACAGTTGAACTGCCAGGCCTGGCATTTTTAGGTCTCGCCTTTTCTGCCTCCATAAACTTTCTGGTTCATCCGGTAAACGAGTACCTGCATCTAATATAAGTTGAAAATAGACATGACATGAATCAGGTTGTTCGGTGACGAAACCAGCAACCATCTCCTCAAAGGAAATCATGTCATGTCTACATCACTACTATACCATGCCTTCAATATTAAGGGGGTAGAATATCGTGCTACCAAATACATTGGTAACAACATCATTTTTAAAGCGGAGATGGGTGCATCCATCAAGTCATGCTCCTTTTGCCAAAGCGGTGATGTGATCTTCAAGGGAAAGAAAATACGATATTTTCACCTACCTCCTACAGGGCGTAAACGTTGTGTTCTCGAATTACTTATGCATCGAATCTGCTGTAAAAATTGCGGTAATCTTTGCTGGCCACGGTTGCCATTTATGAATGGTAATAGACGTTACACTCGTGCTTTTGCACTGACTGTTTTAGATTTGTTACAGTTCTCGACAATTAAATCTGTTGCCGACTACCTCAATGTAGGCTGGGACCTCGTAAAGAAAATTCACAAAGAAAAGCTGGAGGTAATGTATCGAAAGCAGAGCTATACTGATCTGATTTATCTCGGTATTGATGAATTCAGTATTAAAAAAGGCCACTCGTATATGACCATATTCGTTAACTTACAAAGTGGTCGTATAATCCATGCGGTTGAAGGTCGATCTTCTGAGATTGTTTCGCCATTTCTTCGAAAACTCAGTAAAAAGGCAACTAACCTCAGAGCTGTTGCTGTCGATATGAGCCAGAGCTATTTTAAGGCAATCAATGAAAATCTCGGCCACATTGATATTGTCTTTGATCACTATCATATATCTGCACTTGTAAATCGGGCCGTTGATAACCTACGCAAGGATCTTCAGGCTCAACTTGATGAAAAAGACAGAAGCTTTCTGAAAGGGAGCAAGTTTCTATTTTTACGAAATTACTCAAACCTCACAGATCAGAGTAAGGCAAAACTACAGCCGTTACTTGATGCGAATGAACCGCTCTTTTATATGTATAAAATGAAAGAACTGCTGCGCTATTTCTGGATGTTCAAAAACCAGGACCTCGCTGAACAATTTCTCTACTCATGGTGCTTTGATGCGTTAAATTCTGGGATTAAGCCATTTATAAGACTTGGATTGACGTTGAATAAATATAAAAAACAAATTCTCAATTACTTCAAACATCACATTACCAATGCGGTGGTTGAAGGTACAAACAACAAAATCAAAACCCTAAAACGACAGGTGTATGGATTTCGTGATATGGAGTATTTCAAATTACGGCTATATCACCTTCATACGCCTAGGTACTCGTTTGCCGGATGAACCAACTTTCTTCTGGCATGAGCCCAACATCCCACATGGATCACGCCTTTTTTATTATCGAGAAAGTTGTAACCAGAATACCCGTCAGTTTGTACCGCTCTCTGATAATCGCGCAAAAATGTATTGGCAATCTCTCCAGCCCTACCGTGGTGATATTGGTACAATACACTTGGAGATTCCGGCGGACCACCTCGAAATACCCACATGTATGATTTGGTTGTCGGTGAACGGTTTGGTTCTTTCAGAACCTGAACCGTTGTCTCATCTACATTGATAAGAGGTCCCGACAAGATCTCGCTGTGAAGCAAACTCAGTAACGGTTGGCAATGCTCAGCAACCTTCATTGCCCAGTTACACATGGTTGCTCGACCAAGATCGACACCTAACCGGGTGAACTGTTTTTCCTGGCGGTAAAAGGGCAGTGCATCTTCAAACTTTGCAGTAAGAATATGGGCAAGAAGCCCACCACTTGCGATTCCTTTTGGGATTATTTGAGGCGGAACGGGAGCAATTTTTACTGTAGCTCCTTCGTCTTCAATACCTTCGCAGGATTTACAACTGTATTTTGGTCTGATATGCCTGATAACCCGGATAATGGCAGGAATAAGATCAAGCTTTTCACAAGTTTCCTCGCCTATTTTGCTGAGCTGGGAACCGCATGAGCAGACCTTTTCTTCTTCAAGTATATCATGAATCACCTCTACACGAGGTAAAGCATCCGGCAAAGGTTTTCTACCTTGCTTTTTCCTAGAGTGGGCAGCTATCTCAACAGGCTCCTCATCAGCTTCTTTTTCAACATCCTCAGGCTCTGGCATATCAAACAGCGGCAATTGAGGACTTTTACCTTTAAACACCTCACTTTTTGGACCAAACAACTCCGCATAAGCGCGACGCAGTTCCTCGCGTAGCAAATCAATCTGCTTGTGAAAAGCGTCATGTTCTTTCTGTTGTTTGTCTTGCAACTCGAGGATTATTTTCTTGAGTTCAACAGGATCATCCGGCAATGTCGAAGTGTCTAAATTCATAGACAAAACATTACCAAAAACCGGATAAAAATTCAAGGTATTAGAGGGCTAATCAGCAGGTTAAGATACTGTTTTAGCCAACTTTTTTGTAGCTCAGTTGTCGGTGCGCATGATCAAGATCAAGACCATCCAGTAGCCAGCCAAGTGCTTTGGAACTTATCTCTAGAACCTCGTGTTCAGACTCAGGCCACCTGAAGATTTCTTCCTCAAGTCTTTTCATCCAAATACAGAAACCATTGTTTGCCCAGTAGAGAATCTTAACTATATTCCGTTTACGATTACAAAATGCGAACAAGCTGCCTGAAAACAAATCGAGTTCAAAATGCTCTTCAACAAGGAGCGATAATCCGTTAACTGATTTTCTCATGTCAGTTGCGCCAACGGCTATATAAACATCACCTCCAGCGCGCCATTGTTTCATAGCTGTTCCAGAGTTGTTATTATTTGCGACAAAGCTATTGTTGAAAATTCCTTTTCAACTTTAATGGAAAATCGCCCGCCACCCAAGCTGACGATAATCCCTGAATTACCTTCTTCAGGAACTTTAGGTCTGCCAGAAGGTATAGTTAGGGGATAGAAAACCTGATTCTTTGAATCAGACTCCCTGAGCTTTCTTTTCCAGTAACCAAATGTTGAAACAGCTATATTGTGCTTTGCACAGTAATCCACTTGCTTCAAATCACTTTTGTCACATGCGTCAATGTGATCTTGCCAGAAAGCTTTACTTCGATTTCTTCCCATAATATGCCTCCAGGTTAAGGGTTGGCATAAATGGAACATTTTATTGTTGGCCTGTGAAGATGGGGTTTAATAAGCGCTTACAGTTATACCGATGTAATATTCAGCAGTGGAATCCTGCATATCACCCCCCATGACTCAACCTTTTATGGTCAGCCAATTGATGAAGGCCAAGTGGATATTGATTTCGTTGACCCAACTAACATCCTCCTCACCACCCACATACTAACAGAAGCTCAACTCAATGATGACATTCTCAAGCTGCTCAACTATTACAATATTGGAATGCCATTTAAGCAGACAACCGGGCGGACAGGAACAGATTTTCTTCTTACAATCAATTTAAGTCAGTTACATATCACGACCAAGGGAGCTTTTCAAATTGATCAGGCTGATGTTATATGGGACAACAATAAATATTCGATCTCCAACGCAGAAATTCTTCAAAATAACAGTAAAATAGAGATCATTCATCTAACCCTCCAGTACGAGAACCTTTTCACAGCAGATATAGCAGGCAAAATTGATTTAGCAGAGGGTTTGGGGCAGCTTGAAATTAAGCTTAAAGATTTTGAGTATAAATTTGGTAAATCGATTTTACAACTAAGCTCATCTGCACCATTGCCAATTATCGACTTCTATCTTGCTCCTGAAGGCGATTCACTTGGTGTAAGTTCATCAGCCTGGAACGTGGACGAATTAGAGTTCAGAATTGCCGCTTTCAAAAGTTCTTTCGAAAAAGATACATTCTCGCTCACTCTCCCCCCCACAGCTGTCTCAGTTGGAAAAACTATTAATGCCGATATCTCTGGTATGTTTTCTGTAAAGGATCGTACAATCGACCTCAACTGTTTCCTAAAACAATATGAGGTCAATGACATATCGTTGGTCAAGCCTTTCGGTCCTATTGCTGTCAAATATGGTCAGGGTTTAACAATAGAGAATCAAACAACCTCCCAATGGAAGCTCAGTGGTATTGCCACCACACTGTATCCTTCAACGATCAGTTACACAGATAACACCATATCCATAACTGAGAGCAGAATAAGTTACGGCGATTTTTTTGACTGTACAACGTCAGGCATTTTCAACAGACTAACCCAAAAAGGGCTGTTCATGCTTGAGGATCTAGAGGTCAAAGATGGTCATGTTGGAGACCTTTTGGGAGATAGTCAGGGAATACCGTTAGAAGTGAGCAGGGAAAATGACAAACTCTTATTACATATGCCATTATTAGACCTGCAACTCACCTCAGGTGAGAATAAAAACTGGTCTGCCACCTTCAATGACCTGAGCACAATCTACCCGCGCTCCAAATTATTACAACAATACAAGATTGATAAAGGTAATCTTATAATATCTTCCAATAATGGCAAAAGACCGTATTCCTTCAAAGCGGAGATTCCCTATACATATCCTCTTTTAATACAGGATAATAAACCCATTGATGATTTCCATATCGAAGGCAAAATATCCGATGATGGTATCAGCGCAGTTATTAATGATCAAATGAAGATTCATTATGATAATGATATCACGGTCACGTCCGATGATATTGGTTTTAATATCCCTGCAATCATAAAATTTTATAATGAGCAAGCCAGCTCAACAGGCAAAAAACATACTGATACAACTGATGGAACCAGTCCCCCAAGTAAAGATAAAAAAAAGGTCCACATCGCCCTAAACGCTAGTAACAGCAATCTCTTTTTTGGTACTGACCACGTAGCACTCGCGGACCAAATCACACTTGATTATGACGGCACTACCAGTAAAATTCAACTTCTACATCAACAGGGAAACATTGATTTCGAGATGGAAGGTGATGAGTTCACCCTTAATGGAGAAAACTTAGGGGATACATTTATGGGAGCCCTCATTCAGAGTTCTCAGTTTCATAAAGGGGTTATGACACTTGCAGCAAAGGGCACATTCTCTGAATCTTCAGCCTTAATTAAGATTGAAAAAAGTACTTTAAAAAGCCTTAATCCTCTCAATAATATACTCGCATTTCTTGATACCATCCCGGCATTAATTACATTTTCACTACCTGAATACAGCACCAAAGGTATGTACATAAGCTCTGCAATGGTCGGCCTAACAATACAGGATAATATCACACACATAGAAAATATCGATATACAATCTCCCGTTCTTTCCATGACGGGCGCAGGCTCGATTAGCATTCCTAAAAACCAGATAAATATATCCCTCAACCTGATCACTAAGGCTAAATCCAATATCTCAAAGATTCCTCTCTTGGGCTACATTTTGACAGGTAAAGAAAAACGGCCATCAATCGCTCTAAAGGTTACCGGCGACCTGGCAAATCCCAAAGTGGAAAATACAGTTTTTAAAGAAGTTGCCACCCTCCCATTTTCTCTTCTCTATCGAACCTTGGCACTACCTGCTCATATTGCAAATTCAGTGGTAGATTTTACAGAGGAAGAAAATAAATCAAAAACTAAGGCAAAAGCTAATACGGCAAAAGAAGAACCTGAAAAATGATTTTTCTGTGTGCGACAACATCATGATTTACATGGACTTCCTCAAGTTTAAGATCCTGTTGTTAAAATTTGGTGAAGTATAATTTTTAGGTACAGGAAGAAGCTATATTGGAAGCTACTTCATATTTTTACCATTTGAAACGGCAAGTTTAAAGGGTGTCACAGGAGGTAAAGAGAACTTACATTCCCTCAATTACCAATTCACTGTGATTTCATCACTGCAGATTGCTGTGTCGCTTCCACAAACTTGATAAGTTTCAGGTTTACGGATTTTTAATGGGCCATGGGTATAGGTGTCTCTGTTGGTTATCGAGTCAACCACAGTGCCATTGTTGTAAATCACCACATTGTCCGCATCTATTCCAGACCAGGTTAATTCAGCATAGCCTTTCCCCTTCCATTTGTATGTATTGACATGGAGGCTGACTCCCTGTACTTGAACCTCAGTCTCAGAGCTGGCGGGGTTTCTACCTGTCGCAAGTTCGTCACCGTCAGTAATTCCATCGTTATCCGCATCCGGGTCTAGAAGGTTGATAGCACCGTCTTGATCGATATCAAGATTCCAGGCACTGCCAAAAGATGTCCACATATTTACTTCAGAACCGTCATCAATGCCGTCCTGATCTGAGTCGATTAACCCAGGATGTGTTCCATAAATTTTGTCTTCATCTTCGGTGCTCAGACCATCTCCGTCCGGGTCGTCTGTTGGAATATTGGAGGCAAAAGCAATATAGCCTCCTGCTTCTGCCACATGTTCGATTTCTAAATCAAGCGATTGCTCTTCGCTGATACATAGTTCCTGCCCTTGGATGCTGACATTGTTGCTTGTGAGGACTGCGGTATCAACTCCATTGGTTGTCTGCTGATTGACGAGAATAAACGGTTGTTCGACAAAGCGACTAGTGTAGGCAATAGTACTGATATCATGGGTGATACCCGGTTCTGTACGGGCAACTTCAAACTGCAATTCTCCGATAGCTCCAACGGAGGGTTCCCAGGCCAGATAGCAGACATTTTCTTCCAGATGTATAGAGGCATTTGCTTCCTGTTCCTGCAGCTTAAATTCAAAACCACCACTATCCACATTTTTAATCCGCAGGGTGACAGCATCTGATTCATTTACGGAGTTTATGGTGGTAACAACAACGGGGACGTCGTTCATGGCCTGGAGAAATGTAGCTGCCGAAAATGTTTCAACGGCTGAGGAAGGAAAACAGTCCGCTTCTACCATAGCTCCGTTTTCGAGTATAAATGATCCAGCCTCTACAATTAATACGGTTACAGTCTCCTGGGGGTGTACGTCATCATAACTGTCCCACTCCTGAAATCGTAACTCCAGACTACTTGCTGTTATATTTTTTACACGGATTACACCTGGCTCTTCATTATTGAAACTTGTAGTTTTTGCTATGACAACGGGATTGATGAATGAGTTGGTAAGTAGGATCTGTTGCCAGGAAGAGTTTGCCGCAATTTCAACAAGTTCATAGGTGAATTCATCGATTTTCTGAGTTACATTGATGGATACAGTAGCTGGAGAAGAGACTCCAATATTATCGGAAGCGATGTAGGTGAATGTATCTGTTCCCCACCAGTCGGCATCAGGGGTATACGTAAACGTCCCTGCCTTGGACAGGGAGACGCTTCCGTTGGCTGGTTTGCTGGAAAGAGCAAAGGATAATTGATCTCCATCTATGTCAATTGCGCTGAGTTGGCCACTGATAGTACTACCCTCAATCGTATCTACGTTTATGTTGCTGGCAGTCGGTTTATCGTTTACCGGCAGGACTGTTATGGAAACATTGGCCGAGTCAGAAGCAGTGGTGCTGTCACTTACCACGAATGTAAAGGAATCCGTACCATTCCAGTTTTCATCGGGGATATAGGTTGAGTATCCGTCTGTGTTGGTTGTTAGAGTACCGTGCGCAGGCGCTGACACTATTAAATAATTGAGTGAGTCGCCATCTGCATCACTTGCAGGAAGCTGGGCGCTTAAAGGAGTGTCTTCGTCAGTGGCAACAGAGACAGCCAGGGCATCTGGAGGATCATTTACGTTTAGAATGGTCACTGTGACAGAGGCTGGATTGGAGTCTCCACCAGAATTTCTTGCAGAAAAAGTAAACACATCCTCCCCGAAAAAGTCCACGTCTGGTGTGTAGGTATATCCACCAGTCGTATTATCAATAGTTACACTACCATATTGAGGTTCCCCGGTGAGCTGCAGGGTAAAATCTTCTCTGCTGTCAACTACAACAAAGCCACTTACGGGAGTATCCTCGGAGCCGCTTATGATGCTGTCTGTAGCAGCGGGAGGATCTACAGATGGAGATTGAGTAATCTCATCCGGAGTGCTGTTGTCTTCACTGGAGTCATCAGTTGTCGCCGCAGGAAAAACAGTAATGACGTCTGTGTAATCACTTTCATCACTACCGTTATAGGCCGTCAGTGCGAAGTGATAGGTCACATTGTCTTCGAGACCTTCAATGGTATAATTATCGGTCTTGCCAACGTTAATTGGTAACTGGTCTGCTGAAGGATCTTCACCGTAAAACGGAGGGCCAGCATCTCCACCTTTTTTATAATAAAGGTTATATCCTTCAACAGGGTCAGTATTTTCAGCCCAACTGAAGGAGTAGCTTTTTGCCAAACTGTTGCTGGCGCATCCACAGAATAGAATTGCAATAAATATGACAAAATTCCACATTCCATCAGTTTGAGATATCTTCATTTTACTATTTTTTTGTTAGTGACAAAAGAGACAGGTTATAAATTGGATTTAAAGCTACTGTATCCCTTGAGAGTGGGGTCTTCAATAAATAGTTACAATGCTGATTCAACGTACAATTTTGCAAATTCAAATTCAAGTTATTTATGGAATTCAGGTAGGTTAGATGGACGATCTAGACATGAAAGAGGTGTTGCAACCATACCAATATAATAGGTTATGAAGTTTTATCAGGTTGGATATCGAACTCAAGGGATGTTTTTTAGCAGCAACAGGCAGGCAGTGGCGGGGCTCTACGCAAACGGCTAATATTCAGTTGTAAATTGACATTGGTAGTGTAATGTAACCATACACCATCAATGTAACAGGATTGTTTCTGGTGTTTTAATTGAGGTCTAGCACAGATGTGAGAAAGAGAGACAGTCTAACCAGCAGGTAGTGCTGGTCAATGTAGTCAAACATTTCATAATGGGGGGGAACCATGTGGAAAAAGATCGCGTTGTCGACAGCAGTTCTCGCTATTGGTTGTGGTACATCCTGGGCTAAAACAGATATCGTTCCAGGAGGGCCATGGTTAACAGATACACAGAAGATGAGTTTATCCAGACTGAGTGATTATGATGAACTGGTCAAAAAGCTGAGGCAAATCGAAAAGACATCACAAGGCCTGATTGAATTGGAGGTTATTGGGCAAACAAATTACGGCAAGGATATTTATATGGCAAAAGCCGGATTTGCCAATAACACTCCGGTCATGATTATGACTCAGCAGCATGGGAATGAACCAATGACAACTGAGGCTGCATTGCAGCTACTACAGTCGCTGGGTACAGGCAGTAAGCAGGCAATGGAGATACTTGATCATCTCTATGTGCTGTTTATTGTGAGGGTTAATCCTGAAGGGTCAGAATTATTTACTAGAGGAAATACTGATTGGGATGCACCACCGCGAGACTCACGGAGCTGTTTTGATGAAGAGGGTTATGTTGACCCAATGCTTATCAATCAGGGTAGAGGGGTTTACTCTACAACCTATGTCGATGAATACGGTCAACTCTTTTCCAATTATGACATAAACAGGTACCACTGGTCGGACTGGTCACAGAGTGATCAAATATTATGCAATCCGAACTTGCCAGGCAGACACTTTGACCCAGATTTAAGCCCTGTTCCGGAAGCAACTGCTGTTATTGATGCATTTAACTCCTATTTGCCAATCTGGATCGCAGATTTTCACCATCAAGCAACCTACGTTACTGATGATGGAGAGAATATAACAAGCTCTATTCTATGGCCGAAAAATGAAAATGTAGAAGAAGGGTACGTAGACCTGTCTAAACAACTTTGCTATACGATCTATGATCATATGGAACAGTTCGGATTTTCCACTGTTACTCTGTATCCAGGTGGAACGTTTCCCGGAATTGCCAGAAACGCCTATGGACTTGCAGGTACAGGAAGTATCCTTGTGGAACTTAAGGGTGGAATTGGTCAAAAACAGAGCGGTATGATCATTAAGCATGCCTACGAACAGATGAAAGCAATTCTGGAAGCAACTGCTGATTATTCATTGTTTGAAATTGATCCTGATTTGGCCGAAACCATTCCTGACAGGGGCAGCTATTACTATAAAGATCTGCCAAAACAAGGGGATGATGGAGAATAGATTTAGTTGATCTGGATCTAATAATCAGAGATAAATCTTCGCAGTTTCAATACTTTTAGAAGAAATCTAAATTATAGACTGTCTTTTTAAAAGGCTGTTTCTGGTGAGGCAGCCTTATTTAGTGTTTCCTTCCGGAAGAGGAATCAAACCATAGGACAAAGATGTCACTTAACCCTACCTTCTTCGCTGGAATTGTTCAGCAATGAAACAACAGCAGAAAGGAAAATGGTCATTTTTTTTTTAGATATACTATGTCTAAAAAAGGTTTTATCATTTGAATGATTACCTTCATTGATAGCCGAAAGGTAGCCTAAACCCTTCTGTAGAGCTGACAGTCCCGCAGTTCATAACAACAATCAGCGATTCTCTGTATTTGATCCTGGTAATGTGAGACCAGAAGGATGGTGGTGGAACCTCGAAGTTCTGTAAGCAGCCTCTCTATCCGTTGACAACCTTGTTGGTCAAGTGAAGAGGTCGGTTCATCGAGTAAAAGGATCTCCGGGTTAAGCATTAGACTACGGGCAATGCACAACCGTTGCTGCTGTCCACCTGAAAGCTGAGTGGCGTCAGATTGCAGTCGATATTCCACCTCGTCAAAGAGATGGACTTTTCGCAGCATTTCCTCACTCATTGAAGAGACTTGGTTTTTATCCCGAATGTTCATGAGTCGCAGCGGAAAGGCAAGATTTTTAGCGATACTCATGGGTAGAGGATTCGGGTTTTGGAAAACCATACCCACCTTACGACGTAGCTTGTCGAGGGGGTAATCATCCTGATAGATATCCACCATTTTTCCACCAAGAGACAATTCTACACGTCCTTCCAGTCGACCGACACCTGTTTCTTCCCATAGCCGATTAAAAATGGTTAGCAGTGTTGATTTACCAGTACCAGATGGACCAGTAATGGCAATAATCTTCCCTGCCGGCAGGTTCAGATCAATCTCTTTCAGGATAGTCATTCCGTAGTAATGAAAACTAATTTTTTCTGTAATTATTGCGGTTTTACCCTGTGACATAGCTGTATATTGTCTCTTTTTGTTTATCTCTTCTTTATCGTCTCAGGCGCTTTGAAACCGCCTGTTCCAGTAGAATGGCGATCAAAAAGAGTAATCCGCAGAGTGCGAATAGGAGAATAGCCGCACCGAAACCGCTCTGGAGTTCCGCCGCATCACTATACTGGGACGAGATATAATAAATATAAAATGGTAATGCTTCATACTGTTCCAAAACAGAGCGAACCATTCCTGCAGAGGCTACTGCGCCAGTGAGCATGATAACTGCTGTATCCTCTGCGGCTCGCCCTATTCCTAAGATTAGGCCACCAACAAGATCGTTCACCCTGGCGGGTAAAAGTACAAAGACAATGTTCTGCAATTTGTTGGCACCAAGTGCAGGACCCGTGAGACGCAGTTCAAGCGGGATTGAGCGGAGACTTGCCTCGGTGGTACGTACCAGGTAAGGAATAATGAGAAAGGCCAATGCCATTGCCGAAAGAAGCAGACATGGGCCAAGGCGACCTGGAAAATATCGGTGGAGAAGAATGGTCAGTGCAAAGCCTGCAAGACCAATAACAATAGAAGGTAATCCGGCGATTATATCAAAGAGTAGACCAAGTAGACGTCGCTCACTAGGAGAACTGTATTCCGCGAGATAGATACCACCACAAATACCAGGAATAATCGCCAGGATAAGGGCCAGAATGACCAACAGGCCGGTACCAGTTAAAGCGGGAAAGAGACCATCAAAGACCTGACGGTGACCGAGCAAGGCATCAAGTATCGGTACCTTCCCGAAAATCAGTTCCAGGCCAAGTACACTGCCACCACGTATCAGCAGGTAAACAATAACAGTCGCTAAAATAAGCAGCGGGAGTAGACCAAAGACCCAACAGAACAGAACAAGACATCGCTCAGTGGCTCTAGTCATGGCTCAAACTCCTGGAATCCTCAACCTGTATGACA
Organism: Desulforhopalus glucosivorans; assembly: GCF_054397165.1. Lineage (NCBI taxonomy): Bacteria > Pseudomonadati > Thermodesulfobacteriota > Desulfobulbia > Desulfobulbales > Desulfocapsaceae > Desulforhopalus > Desulforhopalus glucosivorans. The sequence continues at coordinate 1,568,593 of NZ_AP044854.1, read as the reverse complement.
CGACTGGCACCGAAGCGCCCGAGTAGACGAATGGAGAGGATTAGACAAATAGTAAATAGGGAAAGGATTAGGCCGCAGGCAAAAATCGTGGTGAACTCCATGGAAGAAAAATCGGCGGCAATTACCAGAGCGATGTGGCCCGTAAGGGTGCGGCCCGATTCAGCAACGGATTCAGGCATCGCCACACTATTGCCAGCCAACATCAGGCTGATCAACGTGTCACCCATGGCACGTCCAAGGCCTAGCACAATACCAATGAGAAACGTTGGATAGGCCTGCGGAATTAATAAATAGACCAGCTTCTGCATAGGCCTGCCGCCAAGACTGTCAACTGCAGAGCAGTATGACCGGGGCACGCTTTGCAAACCGTTTACAAAGAAGATAATCATCGTCGGTGCAATGAGTACTGCTAGGACTAATGAGGCGGTGAGGATGGAAAAACCGGAACCTTGAATAAAGTACTCACGCATCAGAGGAACTAACAGAAAAACGGCCACGAAACCGTATACCACGGTAGGTATTCCAGCCATGAAACGAATAGCTATAAGGAGCAGTCGACGTAAAGGGCGAGGAGCCAAAGACTCCGTAAGACAGGCAGCGCTTATGCTCATCGGAAGGCTGAACAATAGGGCCAGTAAAGTGATTCGTAAGCTGCCCATAACCATAGGCAGGATACCGTAATGCTGCCCAAGCGGATCCCAGTCTTGAGAGAAAAGTGCAGCGAAGCGGTCATTCTCTACCAATGGCCAGCCGAGGAAGGCCATCATAAATAAAATGGCGATGAGCAGCAAACCGCTTCCCATCGCCATGGCCCGACAAAAATGTTCAAAACTCTTAATGGTGTTTATCACAAAAGGTCAAATTCCAGAAAACGTAAAATTATTTTACTGCAACAAAGCCTTTGGCTTTCACTAACTCCTGGCCTGTGGGGCTGAAGAGAAAGTCAATAAATAGTTTTGCCAGCCCCTGCGCATCACCCTTTGTATTCGAGTAGAGTCCGCGAGCAACAGTAAAAGAACCGTTCTTGACATTATCGAGGGTGGGAGCAATACCATCGAGGGTCACCGGAGCAACGGAGTTATCAATATGACCCACGGATACAAAACCTATGGAGTATGGATCGCCGGAGATGGCGGTCTTCATAGCACCGTTTGAAGCTACAACGTTGGCTTTAGAAGAAACCTCAGCTTTTTTTAGACCCTTTTTCCAGAAAACTGATCGAGTACCACTGGCAGCATCACGGTCATAAAGATTAATTACACGATCTTCTCCGCCAAGTTCTTTCCAATTCGCGATCTTACCGGTAAAAATATCTTGAAGCTGTTCTGTTGTTAGTTCTGTAACAGGGTTTTTGGGGTTGACCACCGGCCCAACACCATCAATAGCCCATTTGTACATAACCAGTCCATAACTGCTAATTTCCTTGTCTGACGCCTTTCGACCTGCGTTTCCGATGTCGATGAGGCCTTCGCCAACCTGTTTAATTCCAACACCAGAACCTCCACCGGCGATAGTTATGCGGACGTCGGGATGAGCTTCACCTATCATTTTTGCGACCTCTTTCATAACTGGAATGTGGGCAGTACCACCTGCAATTTTAAGTGTGCCGCTTTGCCCTTTGAAGGAGTCAAGATCTCCAGCATAGGTGGAGGTTGCACAAGCAACCAGAAAGAGAGCTGCCAGCATCAATCGTGATAGTTTAGTCATTTTTATTTCCTCAATGAAATCGTTAATGTCAGTAATATTAACCAACCTGCAACAACACCTACTAAGCAATAGGCACCTAGCCCGAATTTCTCATTAATTAGAACAAAAAAGGCCACAAAAGTGGTATATTTAACGTTATCTCAAGACGTTAGATAATCCAACAAAGGTGGCCTTATGGAAACAGAGTGTACAAAAAGTTACCGTTCATTTCAAGTCCTGGGAAAAAGAAGGATTGTTGCTGATTTCAGTGGTGGAACCATAACTTCCGATGGAGGGGCGCTGTTACTTCGAGAAGTTGAGCAACGAACAGCAATTCTCCAACGTTTTTCAGAATGTTTTACGGACTATCGAGATTCCAAACGTATTGAACATAGCGTACTATCTCTGGTTTCCCAGCGGGTTATTGGCATGGCTTTGGGATATGAGGATCTTAATGACCATGACCGTCTGGCCAGTGATAAAATGCTTGCTGTAGCAGTAGGTAAAAAAGATCCCCAAGGCCTGGACCGTAAATCCATAAAAGACAAGGGCAAGCCCCTGGCAGGAAAAAGTACCTTGAACAGGTTGGAATTGACAGCAACCGATGCAGATTCGAAGAGTGCCTACAAAAAAATTGTCCTGCAACCAGAATCTGTAGACAATCTTCTAGTTGATATCTTTCTCGAATCACAAACAAAAATCCCTGAAGAAATAATCCTTGATGTTGATGCTACTGATAATCCCTTACATGGCAATCAGGAAGGTAAATTTTTCCACGGTTACTATAAAGCGTATTGTTACTTACCGTTGTACATTTTCTGTGGAGAACATCTGTTGTGTGCACGGCTCCGGACTGCCAATAATGATGGCGCAGCTGGTACAGTTGAGGAGGTGGATCGCATAATCGCGCGTATTCGCTTATCTTGGCCGGACACTCGAATAATTATTCGTGGTGACAGTGGTTTTTGTCGTGAAGAGATCATGGTCTGGTGCGAAGATCATGATGTTCACTTTCTTGTTGGAGTTGCTAAAAACAACCGCCTTGCTGAGGAAATTGCAGAAGAACTGGCGCTAGCCAAAGCGTTGTATCAATGCAGTGGAAAAGCGTCACGCGTGTTTAAGGATTTTTGTTACAAAACTTTAAAAACTTGGCGATGGCATCGTCGAGTTGTAGGAAAGGCTGAACATTTGGCCAAAGGATCAAATCCACGATTTGTCGTTACCTCGTTACCAGCTGAACTCTATGGTGCTCGTGATTTGTATGAAATGATGTATTGTGCCCGGGGTGATATGGAGAATCGCATAAAGGAGCAGCAGCTGATGCTCTTTGCAGCAAGAACCAGTACCAAGAAAATGCACAGTAATCAAGTTCGACTCTATTTCTCCTCTCTGGCCTACGTTCTTACTCAAGCCCTGCGTCGTCTTGGCCTTGAAGGTACTGTGATGGCAAAAGCTCAATGTGACACCATAAGAATTAGATTATTCAAAATTGGAGCAAGGGTGAGACTGACAGTAAGAAAGGTTTGGATAGCATTTGCCGAAGGATATCCCTATAAGGAGATCTTCGATCAGGTTTTGAAAAATATCGGCAGAATACCCATCAGGCATTAACTGTGAATTCTGAATGAGCAGTGCAATCGACAGTTGAGGTGCGTTCTCTGGAGAAAATAACTCAAGGATTTTCGCTAGAAATGGCCTCAAAATAACCGGCGTTGGTTGATTGCTAGTGCTGAGATTTGAAAGGTCGCACTAATTCATCTTTTTATAGTAAATGAGCCACCGCCTCCGCGAAATTTTACACCTTATGAGAAATCCGGGCTAGTCAATATAATTGATAAACAAGGTATTTGGGGTTGGTAACATGGAAGGGTTGAAGAGTCCAATAGGTTATTCCAATACGACTCGCACAAGCAATAGTGTTTTCCTATAAATTTATTGCAGGATAAACCAGAAATACTGTGAGAAAGAGAGGTGGATAAAGTGTCACCATTTTACCACGAGAAATTAATTAATAGTACATCATGTATTCTACCAGTTTCATAGAATTTACTCAGAAATGGAGCAATTGCAAGGTTAAGGGTATCCAAAGATAGTTTCCGGCTCTCAATACTCGAAAAGTTGCTCCATTTGCAGCTGTTTTCAGAAAAGATAGTATTTTAAATTTCTTCATTGAGGTGTGTTAGGCAACAGTGCGAATATCACGGCACAATCAAAATAGTTCTGGTCAAACTTTATTGTGCTCCGACAACATGCGCATTGTGAAACCTTATTCAACTACAGCAATCAACTCTTTAGCAAGCTGACGAATTCACTCAAAAAAACATCCATCTGCTCCCTGGTCCCGACAGAGACCCGCAGGTGGTTTTTAAGCTGTGGAGTATTAAAATAACGAAGTAAAATTCCTTTTTGCTCCATCGCATCCCGCAACTCTTTTGCACTGGCACTCTTTATTCTCATCAGGATGAAGTTGGAACTCGATGGATACACTTCAAGTTCATCAAGTTTTTGAAGTTCTTGAGTTACGAAGTCACGCGTGGTAATCATCGCATCAACCTGGTCTGCAAATATTTCCTTTTGCTCCATACAAACTTTTAAGGCAACTTCAGCTGCCATATTTACGCTGTATGGTGGCTTGATTTTCATGATTGCTTCCTGGAGTACTGAGGACATAATTCCGTACCCCACACGAAGCCCGGCTAGACCAAAACATTTTGAAAATGTACGAAGCACAATAAGGTTATTGTGTTGAGCTATACGATCAGCAAAGGTGGACCTGGAAAATTCATAATAGGCCTCATCAACGACAACCAGCATATCTTTGTCGAGAAAGAAGTCCAAGACCTCCTCCTCAAGCATATTACCTGGCGGGTTATTTGGCGAACAGAGCAGAACTATCTTGATTTTATCCAGGTTAAGCCCTGACAGTCCGCCCTGGTTGATTGAGTAATCCGCATCCCGCTCTACATCCACCAATTCCCCGCCATTTAATTCTACTACGTGTTTGTAATAGGAAAAAGTGGGAGTAAAAGTCAGAACCTTATCACCGGGATTAAGCACCAACCTGCAGATCAAATCGATCAGTTCATCTGCACCCGCTCCAGCAACAATGTTCTCTGCAGTACAGCCTACATACTCACCAATAGAATGTCTGATAGCTTTTTGTGCAGGATCAGGATAAATGGACAGGTATTTTGCTCTTCCCAACGCATCAAGAACCTCAGGAGCTACACCATAGGGGTTCTCATTTGCATCCAGTTTAATAATTTCCGATTCTGGCATGCCTAGACGCAAGGCAATTTGATCCGGTGGCTCAATGGGACTATACGTTGCCATTTCCATGACCCCGTCTTTAAAAAGTGACTCTATTGTATTCATAGTGATATCCTGAAATTTTCGACTAATAATTCGTACATCTCGTACTCTACATTCCCTGCACCTTGAGAGATTTTCCAGACACTCGGCCCTCAGCTACTTACTGGAATTGTTATTTAATTACAATATCATAAACATCCAGAAGAGACAGAACTTCAGGGGAAGAAAAGACTGTTTTCTTAAGTTTATTGCCATCCGGGTGAATAGAATAATTTGATGCATAAGACAGATCTGTATACTCTAAATTGGTGTTTACAAAGCGTGTCCCTGCAAAATCCGAATATCTACAGTTGGAATATGACAAATTCGCTTCACTGAAATCAGCCTCTTTGATCGCGCATTTGTTCATCATTGTTCTTCTTAAATCAACACCAATAAAACTACAGTAATTAAGTGAACATTGCTTAAATTTCACATGTAAAGGAATACCAGCATCAGCCCACTGAATACCTGTTAATTTTGAATCTTCAAAGGCTACATCGTCAAAGACTGTATGCTTGATCGTAATTGAACTTAAATCACAATTCTGAAACGTACAATTTTCAAACCTACAATCAAAAAATATGGCTTTAGAAAACTTACAACTCACAAACATGCAGTCGCTAAACTCAATCCCCTTCAAGGCCTGTTCTTCATGCAACTTCATTGATGAAAAGCACTCATCCTCAAAGAATTTTATATTGAGAAAATCCATTTCTTTTTCCATTTATATCACGTTGTAGTGAGATACAACTCGTAGAACGTGAAAAATATTTTTACTAAGCCTGAAACTGCCGCTTTTCCTTAGCTTATACCAAGATGATGTTTTTACTACGAACACAATATATCTGCAATCTGGAACCTCCGAAGACACATACAAAAAAGACACGGTATATTGAAAAAATAATACACAGACACATGGGCCACTTGCAAAAGTGCCTTTGCGTCCAATCATTTCGTTTTGTTCAAAATTTTATCCTCGCAATATTAACTATATGCCTGTGGTAAAATGTATCACAGGCCTCAATCTTGAACGAAAAGCCTATTTTTGCAAAAGGCTCACATGGTACAAAAAAATGGCGTGAGCAGTTACAAGACCATATTGACTGTCATTGATGTGCGTGTTTCTCCCCCTAATCACACTACACAGCAGCCTCCTTCCCTTGTTTGTCGCGACATCTTTTGATATTCTTTAATAACGACTTTTTTTCATGTTCCTTGAAAATTCTTCAGTTCCATAATTGCCTTATTGTTCATTTGTGGTCTGGTTCAGTTACAACAGATAACTACAGTGGAAAATTATTATGGTGAAAAATGTTTTTGTTGCCGGGTTGGATGATTTTCATTTAGCCCAGCTAACATCGTTAAAGCAAGCTGAACACTATTGTTTTCATCCGCTAATGTCCTACGAAGAGATAAAGTGCGGTGATACATTTCCTGTTAAAAAGTTTCTTGAACATTCTCAGCAAACATTTGATTCTTTTACGGGTACTATTGATGCTATCGTCGGTTATTGGGATTTCCCTGTAAGTACTGTTCTGCCATTGGTCAGAAAAATAGCTGGACTCGATGGTCCTACTCTGGAATCCGTATTAAAATGTGAGCATAAGTTATGGAGCCGTCTCGTTCAGGCAGAAAGCGTACCGCACCACATTCCCACATTTACTGCAATCAATCCGTTTAGCAATAATGCAATTAAACAATGCCATATCCCCTACCCCTTCTGGTTAAAACCCGTTAAGTCGGTACTCTCCCATCTGGGATTTTTAATTACAGATCCTGAGTCGTTCAGAACTGCACTAGAAACAACACGCAAAAATATCGAACGCTACGCCTCTCCATTTAATCACATACTCAATTTCGCTGACCTCCCCCCAGAAATCAAAGAAATTGATGGCTATTACTGTATAGCTGAAAGCTTGATCTCAAAAGGACACCAATGCACACTTGAAGGTTATGTTTTTAATGGGGATGTGCATATCTATGGGGCTGTCGATTCAGTCCGTGGAGGGCGCCTGCAGACAAGTTTCACGCGATATCAATACCCTTCCGCCCTACCACCTCAGGTGTTAGATCGCATGGAGATCATTACCAGAAAGTTCCTATCCAGAACAGAGTATAACAACGCCCCTTTTAACATAGAATTCTACTGGAATGAGGATCTGGATCATATATCCCTACTAGAGGTCAACACACGTATATCAAAGTCACATGTTCCTCTTTTTAAGATGGTGGATGGTGAATACCACCACGCAGTAATGCTTGATCTTGCCTTAGGAAGGCGACCTGATTTTCCGAGTAGAATGGGCCAGTTTCAAGTCGCTGCTAAATTTATGCTACGACGCTATGAAGATGGGCTGGTTAAAAAAATTCCTGAAAAAAAAGATTTGCAGCGGGTTAAACATATATTCCCGGGAACAGAGGTGATTGTGAGTATAAAAGCCGGCATGCGCCTTTCAGATCTCCGCGATCAGGATAGTTACAGCTATGACATTGCTGATCTGTTCATGGGAGCTGCAAGCCATAAACAGCTGTTGGATAACTACAATGCTGCCTTGTCTATGTTGCCGTTTATAATCGAATAAAATGGGATCCCACAATGAAAATTATACGAAACTTTGAACACAAGGTTGTGCATCATGAAAATGTCTGGATCACCATGTCCGACGGAGTAAAGTTAGCAGCCAGCCTTTGGCTCCCTGAATCCTCAGTTCTTGAACCGGTTCCTGCGATACTTGAATATATTCCCTACCGCAAACGTGATTCAATGCGTAGTCGCGACACCGAAATTTATACCTACTTTGCCGGGCACGGTTATGCTGGTGTACGCGTCGATATACGAGGAAGCGGTGACTCCGAAGGAATACTAGAGGATGAATATCTTCAATCGGAGTTAGATGATGGTATTTCAATCCTGCAATGGCTTGAAGAACAGAGCTGGTGTAATGGCAAAGTTGGTATTATGGGTATTTCATGGGGAGGATTTAATGGCTTACAATTAGCGGCTCGACGCCCCCCTCAGCTTAAAGCCATAATCACCGCATCTTCAACAGACGATCGTTTTGCCGACGACGTTCATCAGATGGGTGGCTGCCTGCTCGGAGATAATCTCTCCTGGGCATCTACAATGTTTAGTTATAATTCGTGTCCACCCGATCCTGAAATTACTGGAGACAAGTGGAGGGACCTCTGGTTTGACCGATTAAAGGGGAGCGGCCTCTGGCTTGAGAAATGGCTCAGACACCAGCGAAGGGATAGTTACTGGAAACACGGTTCTATTTGTGAAGATTTCAACGCCATTCAATGTCCTGTTATGGCAGTTAGTGGTTGGGCTGACGGCTATTCAAATGCCGTTTTTCGCCTACTTGCTGGCCTCAGTGTCCCTCGCAAAGGGTTGATAGGACCATGGGGACATAAATACCCCCACCTTGGTAAACCAGGACCTGCAATAGGTTTTCTGCAAGAGGCCGTTCGCTGGTGGGATACATGGCTTAAAGATATAGATACAGGCGTAATGGACGAACCCATGCTTCGCGTATGGATGCAGGATAGTGTTCCCCCTACAACACGTTACGATAACCGCCCAGGCAGGTGGGTTGCTGAAAGTTCCTGGCCATCCACAAAAATCAAACAAAAAGAATATCTGCTTGGCGCGAGTCGTGTGCTCGTTAATGCAGGTGAGAAAACAGGTACTGAGTGTTGTAAACTTCAGTCCCCCTTGGGAACTGGACTTTTTGCAGGCAAGTGGTGCTCATACACATCTGCTCCTGATATGCCATACGATCAACGTTTAGAAGATGGCGGAGCAAGAATTTACGACACCATACCATTTGAAAAACCTTTGGAAATCTTTGGCGCACCAGAAGTAGAACTGGATATTGAGACAAATAAACCTGTGGCGATGCTTGCTGTACGACTTTCTGACATTGGTCCGGACAACAAGGCAACGCGGTTTACCTATGGGCTGCTCAATCTTACCCACCGTGACAGCCATGAGCATCCAGAGCCACTGGTTTCTGGTAAACGGTATCTGGTGCGTATAAAGCTTAACTATGCTGCCCAGGTAATACCCGCAGGAAATCGTCTGCGAGTTGCTATCTCAACATCATACTGGCCAATGGCCTGGACAGCACCAGAATCAGCGGCTGTTATGCTACACACTGGGAAAAGTCGACTATTACTGCCTACACGTGAGCCACAAGCTGAAGATAAACGGTTACGAAAATTTAAATCTGCTGAAGCGGCACCACCAATTCGACCAAAAATAATCCGACCAGATTATTACAATTGGCAGGTTATCCGAGATTTAGCCGCGGATATTTCAAAGCTTGAAGTTGTCAACGACTCAGGCTGCCAGTATTTCAAAGAAATCGATTTAACCATCTGTAGGAAAGCCCAGGAATGGTATACCTCCCAAGGTGATGATTTCAACTCGGTTAAAGGAGAAACTCTATGGGAGCGGGAGTTTAAAAGGGGATCATGGTCGGTACGGACCATTACTCGAACTGTCCTGACTTCTTCTGCCACCAGTTTTTTTCTACAGGCGGAACTCGATGCCTATGAAGGCGACAAGCGAGTCTATTCACAGAACTGGGATTATACAATCCCGAGGGATATGGTGTAATTAAACCCTCATTCAGAGCTCCAATACCACGGTAGTACCATGTGTAATACTACTCTGGTTTAAGTGCCTTAATCCTGAAAGCCTGTTGTTAAATAACAGGTAGAGTAGACTCCGAATAACTCAGAAATTGCCTTTGAAGTCTAAAGGTTAAACCTACAGGCAGATAGTGAACATAGTGGGGTGTTCGAGGTACTTATCCTGTTTACAGGGGTTAGCTTAGTAGCGCTTCTCATTATCGTAATAGTCATTGATACAATCGAAACACCATTTCTCGCCCTTGTACTCCTCTGGTGCTTCCAGTAGAGAATACTTTCTCACAAGCTCGTCACACTTTGGGCAAAATTCCTTATCAGCACTACTTCTAAATCCTGCTGGTCTGCGCTCAGCGAAGGCAGCTAGCATGTGCCGTATAATTTGTCTGCCTAAGCCCATTGTGAAATGATTTATACAAGTTAGGAATAAATTTCTGATTGTTTTGTGATCAGCTACCATACAAAAATATCAGATTCAAACAACCAAGAGCAAAACCAAGCAATGCACCAAACAGATTAATATATTTAAACTGCTCTTCCATTATGGAAAGGAGTAACCCTTCCAGTTTAAGCAGATCAAGTGAGTTGATTTTCTCTATTACTATCTTTCTAATATTTAGTGAATGAACGAGGCCTGGAACCTCGGAAGCCAAAACCTCAGAGGCGATACGCTGAAAGGATTTTGAGACACCTTCTCTTACTCCACCTGGTATGTAATTAGCGAGTCTTCCCATTCTTTTATGCAACAAGCCATTGGCAAGGGAATCTATCATAGCATCTATGGTTGTTTTGGTATTCTCTGATTGTAAAATCACTCGAATTTCCTGAATCAACCACTTCTGTGCTCCTTCAGCACTTTCACTGCCTAGGAGTTTATTAAGAACAACTCTTGTAGGAAGATCTCCTGAGTCTATATGATCTTCAACATTTGACTTAATCATAGAGGTAAGCACCGTGGAAACTTCTTGCCCCCGTATTAGAAGTAATATCTGCTGGCTAAGCTGATTACAAAAATCCTGAACCACGTCTTCATCTTCAGCTTTTACCCAATTGACTATGGGTTTATTTATAAAGTCCTGACTTCTTTCACGTAAAATGACAACAACACGCTCCTGTACCTCCTCGGACTGTAACCAGGCAACAATGTCATCGTTTTTCTCAACAAGATACTCACGTATTTTTTCCTCAACAGTTTCCATGCGCATAAAGCCACGCACCATATCAGCCATTGAGCCAAGGGATTCGATAAATTTATCGACACCTGCGCAGGCCCCTGCAACCACCCTGTCTCTGACAGAAGGTTCACTCACTATGGTTGCAATTTTTTTCAAAAATGAAGGGATCTGTTTTTCTATTGTATCCAGCAGTAATGTTTGAACAGAGTCAGGAACCACTTCTGAAAGTGATTTCTCTTGTTGCAGAACTGCATACACCTTCTGGTGTACAAAATCTTCCACCCACTGTTCCATGGGTTCACTGGCAAACATTCGTTCTATGTTTTCTTCGATAAAACCGTAGGCCGTTTCTCTTTTATCCCCCGGCAATACAAGACCAATCTCTTTATCTAGAAAGATATCTAAGCGCTCACCAACAGCCTCACCAATTATCGTTTCAAATTGGTCCGAATCAATAAACTTACGAAGCTGCCCTTTAAGTTGATAGGTTATGGCCCTCGACCCCATATCGATGTATGCTGAAAACTTCTCAGGCACTATTTCAGTTATACATCCCAGGTCCTTTTCTAGAATGCCTTTTACCCGTCCGTCAATGACATTATAAAGATGGCCCTGAAAAGCCTCCTGCTGCAGACCTTTTCCAATTTCTTCACTCGTGAGGAGGTGATCGCCAACTACCTCGCCCATATTCTGAGCGAGTTCATGCCGTTTTGATGGAATCACCCCAGGGGTCATTGGAAGACGGAGACCTCCAATTTTCCAAGGTTTAAGAGGTCTGAACAACATCTTAATAGCAACGCGATTGGTAAGATAACCAATAAAAGCACCCACAACAGGAGGTGCTATATATTTAGTATATGGAAGCAGTTCAACGGGTAAATATGCCATGATCTAATAATTCTAGAGGATGATTAAGTAGTAAATCCGGTTTATTTTCGATTAGTTCTTGCCTGGGACGAAAGCCCCAACTTACTCCTGCGGTTTTCATACCAGCATTTTTGCCAGTCTGAATATCTACACCTGAATCTCCCACAAAGAGCATAGTATCAGTATTCATTCCAAAATTCTTTGCAATCTCTAATGCAACTCCCGGTTCGGGTTTTTTATCGAACCCATCACGTTGCCCATAAACCATTGCAAACATATCTTCAGGGAAAAATTCTTCCACAAAAAGCTGCGTAAACTGATGGGGTTTATTGGAAAGAACTGCAAGCGGTATAGCCCATTTTTGCAGGCCGGCTAACATAGCATTAATACCGTCGTAAGGGCAACATTTATCCTTCCACGTCCTACTATAATATTCTTTAAAGGCTCTACAACAATCATCGATGCACTCTGAAGAAGTATTAGCCGGGGCGGCCCTCTCAATGAGTATTCTCATACCGTTGCCAATGAACTGTTTGCACGTTTCAATTGAATGTTGCGGAAAATTAAACTCTTTCATCACAAAGTTGGTCGTATCAGTGAGGCCACCTATAGTATCAAGAAGAGTTCCGTCAAGGTCAAATATTATTGATGATATCTTCATTTGTTTTACATTCCTTTATTATAACAGTACTTTAACTATTGCATTCATGCAAATTACACGTCAAATAGTAACGTTGTTTCACCACCTACCACTAAAAAACCAAATTTTTACTTTCATTTTTAAAATTATTTTATATTATCAGAGTACTTTGTAACTTACATTAACTCATAAAATTTCACCGAGGTGTACTTATGTGGTTTGTCAGGTTTTTAGGATCTTCCATTGGCAAGAAACTTATTATGGCAACCACAGGGTTGCTGTTAGTTCTGTTTCTCATGACCCATGTCGCTGGAAACGCGACAATTTTCATGAGCAGTGAAGTTTTTCAAAGCTATGCTGATGAGCTGCATAGCCATCCTCTTATTGTCCTCGTTTTTAGTCTTTGTCTTCTTGTTGTTTTCCTCGTACATATTGCAGTCGGACTCTACCTGTTCTACGAAAACCGCAAAGTCAGCAACTCTCGTTACCAGGTTACAACTCGAGTTGTGGAAAATTCCTTTGCCTCTGAGACCATGCCATACACAGGTATTTTCATTTTTCTGTTCCTTCTTGTTCATATTGCAGGGTTTACCTTTTCCCCAAAAGATGTGGAAATATCCGTTACAGTAAAAGAATTACTGGGTAATTTCTTCTACTCACTTTTTTATATAGTTGCATTTGTTGCACTTACCATCCACTTAAGCCACGGCTTTTGGAGTATGCTGCAAACGTTTGGAATCAATCACCCTCGATACAATACGTTAATTTCCAGGTTGACCCTAGGAATTCCGCTGTTTTTTCTGTTAATTTTTGCAGGTATTGCCTTTTATTTTATGACTGGGCTCGGCGCTAATTATTAGTTGACCACCGACACTGTAAACGACGACTTCGACAGATAAAATATTATATAGAAACTAATTAAGGTTTTTAATATGGAACTAAATGCACGCGTACCAGAGGGCCCTCTGGAAAAGAAATGGGATAATCACAAATTCTCCAATAAGCTCGTTAACCCTGCTAACAGACGTAAGTATTCAGCAATTGTGGTAGGCACAGGCCTTGCCGGAGCCTCTGCTGCAGCCACCCTCTCCGAACAAGGTTACAAGGTCAAGGCCTTCTGTATCCAGGATAGCCCACGGCGAGCTCACTCCATTGCAGCCCAAGGTGGAATTAATGCCGCTAAAAATTATCAGAATGATGGGGATTCAGTCTTTCGACTTTTTTATGATACCATCAAAGGTGGCGATTTTAGAGCGAGAGAGGCAAATGTATATCGTCTGGCACAGGTCAGCACCGAAATCATCGACCAATGTGTGGCCCAGGGAGTACCATTTGCACGTGAGTATGGTGGTACTCTTGCTAATAGATCTTTTGGTGGTGCTCAGGTTTCAAGAACATTTTACGCCCGTGGACAAACCGGACAGCAATTGCTACTGGGAGCGTATGGTGCATTATCCAGGCAAATCCACGCTGGCGGAGTTGAGATGTTTAACCGCCGGGAGATGATGGATGTTGTTGTCGTTGATGGAAAAGCCCGGGGAATTACGACCCGGAATATTATGAGCGGCGAAATAGAAAGCCATGTTGCAGATGTAGTAATTCTTGCAACTGGAGGTTACGGCAATGTCTATTTCCTCTCAACCAACGCAATGGCATCAAATGTCACAGCCGCATGGCGGGTGCATAAAAAAGGTGCCGGTTTTGCCAATCCATCCTTTGTACAGATCCACCCTACCTGTATTCCTGTGCATGGCGATTATCAGTCAAAACTTACTCTTATGAGTGAGAGTCTTAGAAATGATGGCCGGGTCTGGGTACCTAAGAAGGTTGGAGATAAAAGGCCTCCTGCAGAGATACCTGAAGATGAAAGAGATTATTATCTGGAAAATAAATATCCTAGTTTTGGTAACCTTGTACCCAGGGATGTAGCATCACGTAATGCTAAAGAGCAGTGTGATCTTGGTAAAGGGGTTGGTAGTACCAACCTTGCTGTCTATCTGGATTTTGCCGATGCAATTAAGCGCGACGGTGAAGAGACTATTTATAAAAAATACGGCAACCTTTTTCAGATGTATGAAAAGATCACAGACAGTGATCCCATGAAAGAGCCAATGATGATCTATCCTGCTGTCCATTACACAATGGGCGGACTTTGGGTTGATTATGATCTTATGACAAACATACCTGGCCTTTTTGCCATTGGTGAATGTAACTTCTCTGATCATGGAGCCAACCGTCTTGGTGCAAGCGCACTGATGCAAGGTCTTGCAGATGGATATTTTGTAATAGCCACATCCATTGCACACTATTTGGGATCAAACAAGCTTGAGACGGTGAGCGGACACGAACAGGACTTTATTGATTCTAAACGTTCGGTGGAAGACAGAATCGCAAAGCTTCTAAAAAACAGTGCAGGTGGACCTGCCGGCAAGTTTACAGTTGACGAGATCCACAAGGAACTCGGGAAGCTGATGTGGGATAATTGTGGAATGGCCCGCAACAAGGCTGACCTTGAAAAGGCCCTTGAGGAGCTTCCTGCGATTAAACAAAAATTTTGGGACTATGTATACATACCTGGCGATGCTAAAGAGATTAATCAATCCCTTGAAAGAGCTGGACGCTTAGCTGATTTTCTCGAATTTGCGGAAATTATGATTCGAGACGCGCTCACCCGTGAAGAGTCATGTGGATGTCATCTCCGTGAAGAAAGCCAAACAGAAGAAAATGAAGCCAAGCGGGATGATGCAAACTACTCCCACGTATCTGTCTGGGAATATCTAGGTGAAGACAAAGAGCCAAACCTTCACACTGAACCGCTTGCTTTTGAGAACGTCACTCCTTCTCAGCGTAGCTATAAATAAAATGACCACTCTGCGTTATGAGTTGAGCATAGAGAATTTAAATTGAACTCTTAAGGTATATACAACATGAGCAGCATTAACCTGACGTTAAAAATCTGGCGACAAGAAAACAGTGACGCACTTGGAAAACTTGAGGACTACACTCTTGACGGTGTCAACACCGACATGTCATTTCTTGAAATGCTTGACGTGCTAAATGAAAAACTGACCGTAGAAGGTAAAGATCCCGTTGCTTTTGACCATGATTGCCGTGAGGGTATTTGTGGAATGTGCGGAGCAGTAATTGATGGAGTAGCCCATGGACCTGAAAAGGAAGTCACCCTCTGTCAGCTTCATATGAGACATTTTGAGGATGGTGATACCATAGTAATTGAACCCTTCAGATCACGTGCGTATCCAGTGAAAAAGGATCTGCTCGTGGACCGTTCTGCCCTTGATCGTATAATCCAATCGGGAGGATATGTTTCAGTTAATACTGGGGGCACGGTTGACGGAAACAGTATCCCCATCTCTTCACACGATGCAGAGCTCGCAATGGATGCAGCCGCCTGTATCGGTTGCGGAGCTTGTGTTGCCAGTTGTCCAAATGGTGCAGCCATGCTCTTTACCAGTGCGAAGATATCTCAGCTTGCCCTCCTTCCCCAGGGCCAGATAGAGAGAAAACAAAGAGCACTTGCAATGGTTGAGCAGATGGACATAGAAGGTTTTGGTAACTGTACAAATGCAAAAGAATGTGAGGCTGTCTGCCCTAAGGGTATCTCCATTCGAAATATCGCTCGTCTCAACAAAGAGTATCTGATGGCAGCCTTAACCGAAGGCTAAGGTCTTAAAGTCACAACTTCCGTAATTTTTAACCTGTACCCTGCCTTTGTTTGCAGGGTACAGGTTTTTTTGTTATATCAGTCTTTGCTTAGTAAGCTTTAATTATTGTTTCTCGCCAGCCAATCAGATTTTTTTACTACTGCTAACTCATTTCGCAGCAACCCTTTCACCCTTTTTTAAAATGTCCAATGCTCTCTTATGATGTTGTTATAGTTGGTGCCGGACCCGCAGGACTCGCATGTGCACGTATCACAGCCGCCCAGGGCCTTAAAACCCTTGTTCTTGAGCAAAAACCATCCATTGGCCCCAAGATCTGTGCAGGTGGAATTACCTGGAATGGCCTTGTCACAAAACTTAAAGACATTTCTGAAAAAAGCTTTAAAACTCAGTATATCTACAGCAAAAAACAGACATTCACTGTTTCTGAAAACAATCCAATTATAGCTACAGTCAATAGGACGACCCTGGGTACTTTGATGCTTAACAATGCTGAGTCGTCAGGTGCCGCTGTACGCCCCAGTTGTCAGGTAACATCAATTTCCGATTCAGCCCTCACATTTTTAGACAAAAAGGCTGGGCTGTCAGAGACAGTCACCTTTAAGATTCTCGTTGGTGCTGATGGCTCGTCTTCTACCGTTCGAAAACACCTCAAACTACCGGTTCAAGACTTTGGTGTAGGAATCAATTATATGGTTGATGGGGATTTTTCAAAAATGGAGTGGCACCTTAACAGCAGTTTATTTGGCAGTGGATATTCCTGGATATTCCCTCACAAAACCCAGGCCTCCATTGGAGCCTATGCAGACTCAAAATCGATATCAGCTATCGACCTTAAAGCCTCTCTACATAGGTGGGCGGATGAACGTAAACTAATCCTAACCGAAAGTAAGTTAACAGCAGAGCGGATAAATTACGATTACAGGGGCTATCAATACGGGAAGACCTTTCTTGTTGGGGATGCAGCAGGCCTTGCATCAGCCCTTACCGGAGAAGGTATTTACCCTGCAATTATTTCAGGGGAAGCAGTCGGAAGGGAGATCTGTAACAAGACGCCCCAAAGCGCAAAACGGGAAATGAAAAGACTCCTCAAAAATCATTCTATCCATAGACGAATGGCAAAAATTGTAAGAACCCACCCGGCAATTTCCACTTGTCTTTCAGAAGTTATCTGTTATGCATTAAAAAAGAACATCATCGATTTTCGTGCTGCTGAAATGGCACATTAATTCTATATGAAGGCACCAATGCAACCAGTTACCCCCAAAAGAAAAAACTTAATCCTTAACGTGATATTTGCCACACTATGTGTCGGTATACTCGTCTTTTTACTACGGGCGCCAGAAGAAACCACATCCTTTCTTCCACACGATGACATCCATGCTCCATTCTTTCTCATCAAAAGTAAAAAACAGGCAGAAACAACCTGTCTCGATTGCCACGGCCCTGAAGGGGATGCCCCGTTACAAGAGGGACATCCACCAAAGTTCAGGTGTTTATTCTGCCATAAAAGATAATTTTTAAGCCAGTGAGTTTGTCACAATTTCAAGCACATCCTGAGACAAATCCTTTTGTTTCAGGATAAAATTCAACTCTTTTTCCATTAGACCTTTAAGTTTTGGCTCGTAACGCTTCCAATTAATCATTGGAGATAACAGTCTGGCTGCAATCTGGGGATTAATTTTATTCAAAGCTATAATCTGAGCTGATAAAAACCTGTACCCTTCACCATTTTCATTATGAAAGGCTGCATGGTTTCCACTACAAAAGGTTCCAACAAGTGAGCGAACCTTATTAGGATTTTTAATTGAGAATGCTGGGTGCTCCATTAGTGATCGAACCTCAGCAAGTACATCAGGCGTTTCAGACAGGGCCTGTATAGCAAACCACTTATCTAAAACCAACGCGTCCTCCTTCCACTTATCATAGAAGTCCTGTAATACCTCTGTCCGCCCCTCATTATCACCATTTACAAGCAAGGCAATCGCTGCAATAGCATCGGTCATATTCGTAGCATTATCGTATTGAGACCTGCAAAGAGCCAAAACGTCACCAGAAGAAGGCTGTGGAGCCATAAGATAGGAAAGGCACAGGTTTCTTAAACTTCTCCGCCCTTTTGCCTCTGGTGCTATACTATAATCTCCCCTACTTTGATTTTCGTTGTAAAGCGTTGTCAATTGCCCGTGACACTTTTCAGCAATACTTCGCTTTACAAAGGTTCTTGCATCATGGAGATGTTTTGGATAAATCACCTCCATTTCTTGAGCTAGAGTCGTCTCTGTTGGGAGTTGAAGAGCCAGAGCAGTGAGATCTTTATCATCCATTACAGATGATAGAGTTTGTTCAATCGCATCAAGGTAAAAATTATCAATCTTTGGTGGCTCCCCATTTTTCAACTGCTCCACCACTCTTAGAATAATCTTAGAAGAAAGCTGGGTCGCACTATCCCACCTGTTAAACAGATTAGAGTCATTTGCCATCAGAAAGGAAAGCTCTTCGTCAGATTGAAAAGGTTTTACACGCACAGGTGCAGAGAAATCCCTTAAAAACGAAAGTACTGGTTTTTCCGTTATATCTTTAAATACGAAATGTTGCTCCGCGTCTTTTAGCTCCAGGATCTGCTCAACTATAAGTTCATTTCCTCCGCTTCCAAGTAGCCCGATTTTAACGGGAATATGAAATGGTAATTTAACATCTTGTCTTGGGGTCGGCTCACAAGACTGCTTAAGAGTTACTGTGAATTCTAAGGATTCTTTATCCCAATGAGTTGTCACCTGTAACAGTGGCGTACCTGCCTGGGAATACCAGTGCCGGAACTGCTCTAAATCAACACCAGAAGCACTTTCCATGGCCAGTACAAAATCATCGCAGGTAACAGCCTGGCCGTCATGTCTTTCAAAGTAAAGATCCATCCCTTTTCTAAAGGCGTCTTTACCAATCAGTGTGTGCATCATCCTGATGACCTCAGCACCCTTATTGTAGACAGTTGCTGTGTAAAAATTATTTATTTCCACAAAGCTATCAGGTCGAACCGGATGTGCCATAGGGCCACCATCTTCACGGAACTGAACGTTTCTAAGGATACGAACATCATCTATTCGTTGAACTGCCCTTGAGTTCATGTCAGAAGAAAACTCCTGATCACGAAAGACAGTTAAACCCTCCTTTAAACTCAGCTGAAACCAATCCCTGCATGTCACACGGTTTCCTGTCCAGTTATGGAAATACTCATGCCCAATAACCCCTTCAATTCCCAAATAATCCTGATCGGTTGCACTCTCGGGAGTGGACATTACATATTTTGAATTAAATACATTGAGCCCCTTATTCTCCATGGCCCCCATATTAAAATCGTCCACAGCCACAATCATGAATATATCTAAATCATATTCAAGACCAAACACATCTTCATCCCATTTCATGGACTTTTTAAGGGACTCCATCGCGTGGGCACATTTATCTGCGTTCTTTTCTTCTACAAATATTTTAAGCTCAACCTCTCTGCCTGAACATGTCTTAAAGCGATCATCGAGGCTTACGAGTTGTCCTGCAACCAGTGCAAACAGATAACTGGGTTTATCAAATGGATCCTGCCACACAGCAAAGTGCCTGCCATCCGCAGTCTCTCCACTATCAATTAGATTACCATTAGACAACATCACCGGGCACTGCACCTTGTCAGCCTCAATTCGCGTTGTAAACTGTGTCAAGACATCGGGTCGATCTGGATAGTACGTAATCTTACGAAAACCTTCCGCCTCACACTGGGTACAATAATTTCCACTGGATCGATACAGACCTTCAAGGGAGCTGTTCTTCTCAGGATAAATTTCTGTTTCAATTTCCAGGGTAAACGATTGCCCAGGCGATTGTATTGTGAGCCCCTTGTCATCCTTTGAATATGCCCCATCACCCAACTCTTTCCCATCTACTAATATAGATAGCAATACTAACTCTTCACCATATAGGTAGAGATCCTTATCATCACCAGTTCCACCTCCAACTGCCCGATAAACAGTTGTGGCTTTCACAATTGTCCTATCATCGTAGAGTTGAAAATCAAGTTCTAAGGAATCTACATTAAAGGGAAACGGAGTATAGTCTTTCCGAAATATAGCTACAGGCTGATCAATTTTCATATCTATTCACATTTATCCAGACGAAGTTGAATAAGAGAAGCGGGTTGACAGCACCAATCATTCCCTTATAATTACAGTTCAAATTTTGAATAATTATACGAAAAAGAACCTAACTCCTTTTATCTAAAATACAACTGAGAAAGATTTAAATGATTACAATCAATGACAATTACTTAAAGTTACAAGCATCGTACCTGTTCTCTGATATTGCCAAACGCGTTTCAAGTTTCCAGGAAAACAACCCGGATATGGATGTTATCAAGCTTGGTATTGGTGATGTTACAAAAGGCCTTACTCCTGCAGCTATCAAAGCATTCCATAAGGCTGTTGATGAAATGGCTGAGGACAGCTCCTTTCGTGGTTATGGCCCTGAACAGGGTTATGAATTCCTACGAGAAGCAATCGCTGTAAATGATTTCCAGTCAAGGGGTGCGAAGATACAGGCGGATGAAATTTTTGTCAGTGACGGAGCTAAATGTGACTCAGGAAATATTCAGGAACTTTTTTCTGAGGATATAACCATAGCCATACCAGACCCTGTATATCCCGTATACCTTGATACCAACGTTATGGCTGGACGTACCGGCTCTTTTGAGGATGGCAGATACAAAGGTATTGTTTATCTTGATTCAACTAAAGAAAACAACTTTGTTCCTTCTCTTCCTACGGAAAAAGTTGATCTTATATACCTCTGCTTTCCCAACAATCCAACTGGCTCAGTAATATCCAAGGCAGACCTTAAACTTTGGGTAGATTACGCCAAGGCTAACAAGGCCCTTATCTTATTTGATGCGGCCTATGAAGCATTTATCCATGATGAAAATTTGCCCAAATCTATCTACGAGATTGAAGGTGCAAAAGAAGTGGCCATCGAATTTAGAAGCTTTTCAAAAAATGCCGGTTTTACCGGTACCAGATGTGCGTTTACTGTTGTTCCTAAAGAGTGTATGGCATATGACAAAAATGGTAACTCACATTCTCTCCATGCACTATGGAACAGACGACACTGCACCAAATTCAACGGTGTCTCTTATCCGGTCCAGCGTGCCGCTGAGGCCGTTTATAGCGATGAAGGAAAAGCTGAGTGTCAGGCACTTATTGACTACTACATGGAGAACGCAGCCACAATTTGCAAAACAATGGATGCTCTTGGTTACACCTATGTGGGTGGAGATAATTCCCCATACATCTGGATTGAGGGCAATATGAATTCCTGGGAATTTTTTGACATGCTGCTCAATAAAGCCGGAGTTGTCTGCACACCTGGTGCGGGTTTTGGTAAATGCGGAGAGGGGTACATCAGAATATCGGCATTCAACAGCCATGAAAAGGTACAAGAAGCAATGGAGCGCCTCACAAAAGCCCTGTCTTAACCCCTGTTTATTTTGGGGCATCCAGCCAAAAGGTTGAGATGCCCTAAAAAACAATAGCTGTAATCGAGAAAACAGACAGGAACTTTTGTCAGTATAAAAACTTAGTTTGCGGAAATAGCCGCGGGCTTAAAGTGAATATTTTCTTCAGCTCCATCTAACTGCTGTACATCTATTTCCCTTATTGTCTCAAGCCATGCCACAACACCGTCAACAAGTCGTTCAGGCGCTGAAGCCCCAGCTGTAATTCCTATTTTCGTCACACCCTCCAGCCACGTCTCATCAATATCTTCAAAATCATCGATAAGATACGCCTCAACGTTGCAGGACCTTGCGACCTCTTTGAGGCGATTAGAGTTTGAACTGTTTTTAGAACCCACAACAAAAATCAGCTCAGATTTTTCAGCAAGTATCCGTACAGCATCCTGACGATTCTGCGTTGCAAAACAAATGTTTGAGCGAGGCCCTTGAATACCAGGAAAACGACTACGAAGAATAGTAATTATGCCTTCTACATCACTTTTACAAAGGGTGGTCTGGGTGACATAACCCACCTTTCCGGGATCTTTTACAGGAACCAGTTTTGCTTCGCCCTCAGTTTCGACTATCTGAACCCCATTTGGAACCCGCCCTGCCGTTCCTTCAACCTCTGGATGATTATGGTGGCCGACAATGAGAACTTCCACACCATTGTCATGGAATTGTTCAACCATACGATGAACACTGGTCACAAGAGGACAGGTTGCATCAATAGTGCGCAAACCTAATTCTTTTGCATAGGACTCGACCCCCAATGCAACACCATGGGCGCTGAAAACACACACCTCACCACAAGGTACATCTGCAAGATGCTCAACGAAAACAGCGCCCAAGTCTTTTAACTCATCAATGACATGCTTATTATGAACAATCTCATGCAGAACATAGACAGGCTTACCATACTTATTTAAACTCAGCTTGACGGTCTCTATCGCCCTTTCCACTCCAGCACAAAAGCCCCGTGGTGAAGCTAAATACACTTTTGTTATGTCAGACACATCACTCACCATTAAAGAGCTTTAATACTTTAGAAATTTGGTACCACAAGAACAGGAACCTTTGACATCCGACTTACACGGCGTGCAGTAGATCCCATAACCCTAATTCCCCGGACCTTCCTGGTGGATTTACCCATGACAATCATGTCAGCTTTTTCTTTTTCAGCCAGGCGAAGGATTTCTTCACTGGGTTTTCCTGCAATTACATGAACTTTCTTAACAAGCTTGGAGTAATCCTTATCCATACCCTCGGCCTTATAAAAGCCTTTTAAACGCTTCTTCATCCTGGAAAGAGTACCCTTCATCACATCTTTTTGAACGTCATTGGTTACATCTTTTGCAAGATATGAACGAATAACTGCTTTTGCAGAATCACTCATTGGTTCAACAACATGGACCATAACAATCTCGGCCTTATAATGTTTTGCCATGGCAAGTGCGTGTAAAAATACTGGTTTAGTCCCGCCACCCAGATCAGATGTGTAGAGTATAGTTTTAATAACTGGTGTATTCTCCATAACTGCTTCTCCATATATTCATGATCCCCCAAGTTATCTTGAAGGTTAATTTATACAATAGTGCTTTTCCTTTATCTTAAAAGGAGCGGCATGAATATAACCATTTTATAGAGAATGCAAACAAAAAAAGGCGATCTGCCAATGGCTTAATTACCATTGAGAGATCGCCTAAAAAAAAATGTTTTATAATTTTTAATTAAAGCCTTGTAACTTATCGAGAAGCTCAGGCAAGAACAAAGATACCTGCGGTACATAGGTGATAATAACAAGGAAGGTGAGTAATACAAGAAGCCAAGGCACACAGGCCTTAATTGCCCAACCTATAGAATGCCCTGTCACACCAGAGATTACAAAAAGGTTTAAACCAACCGGAGGTGTCAGCATTCCAATTTCCATATTCACCACCATAATAATACCCAGATGAATTGGATCGATTCCAAGCTTAACGGCAATTGGAAAAAGAATCGGTGCCATAATAAGCAGGATAGCTGAAGGTTCCATGAAGTTTCCTGCAGCAAGAAGCAGCAGGTTAACTACAACAAGAAACATCCACGGAGAAAGGCCCCATGACACAATAAGCTCTGCTATGTGATGAGGAATACGCTCTGTGGTCAGTACATGCGCAAAAAGCATTGCATTGGCAATAATAAAAAGTAGCATAATGCTTACTTTAGAGGCATCAAGCACAACCTTATTAATCTCTTTATCCGTAATAATGCGCGGTAAGGTAAAAATGACGTGTTTAGTATTACGAATAATCATACCGCCGACACCTTCACCATCTACTTTCCAGGGAATCTCTTTGAGAGGCCCCATGTCTCTGTATCCATAGACCGCGACAAAAAACGCATAAACAGCAGAAACAGCAGCAGCCTCTGTAGGACTGGCTATACCACCATAGATGGATCCCAGGACTATTACAATAAGCATCAAGCCGCCTGTGGCACTTACCCCGGAGACTATAATTTCTCCAAATCCTGCCCATGGTTGACTCGGTATCTTTTTATAACGAGCAACAAAATAAATGACGATCATGAGCATAAGGCCCATCATAAGCCCAGGTATAAAGCCTGCCATAAACATCCGTGCAGCAGAAACCTCCGTTGCAGCTGCATATACCAGCATAACAATTGAAGGTGGAATAAGAATTCCTAAAGTTCCTGCGTTACCAATAACACCAGCAGCGAATTCTTCAGGATAACCGGCCTTAACCATACCAACGATAACAATGGATCCGATGGCTGCAACTGTCGCAGGAGATGACCCGGAGACAGCAGCAAAGATCATACAGGCGATAACTGACGCCATGGCAATACCGCCACGAATATGGCCAACAAGGCTTAGAGCGAATCTAATAATTCTTTTTGCAACGCCACCTGTTGATAAAAAGGTGGATGAAAGGATAAAAAATGGGATTGCTAAAAGCGTGTAATGTTCTGAAAGAGCTTCAAATAACTTTAATGCAATAGAAGCAAGGGAATCATTTGAGAACATCAGGATAGTGCCAATACTGGAAAGCCCCAATGCAAGTGCAATTGGCATTCCCAGCATCATACAGCCAAAGAGGAGTATAAATAGAGCTGCAGTTGTCATAATGCCTCCTCCGCTTCAATTTCTTCAGCTAACGCCATACTTTCTTTGGCCTCATCTGCATGTTTAAACCCATCCGCCTTGTCTGTTATTATGGACCAGAGAATTATGAGCAGACGTATAATTAAAAAACCAAAACCAAATAACAGCATGCCATGGGCAATCCATGTTGGTATTGGGAGATCTTCAAGGTCAATTCCGATCATTTTCATCTTTTTTAAATAAATCCAGCTCCCATAAAAAATGAGACTGCAATATACGATTGCAAGAATAGCAGCAATACTGCTCAAACATCTTCTTGCAGTTCGTGGAAAGAGCTTAATAAAAGCATCCATACCAATGTGTGATCCTACCTTTAAGCCATAGGACGCACCAAACAGCACAAACCATGCTGACATATGAAGAGTAAGTTCCTGCGACCACATAAAACCAGTGTTAAAACCAAAACGCATTACCACATCTAAAAAAACAATAAGAGTTGTTAGAACTAGCAAAATGCATATTACCGCTTCTTCCGTGCGGTTCATGATGCGCATAAACATATTGTACCTCTTACAAAATATTGTGATGAGCACCTCCCATAAAAGGTGCTCATCATTATTCTTACATATTTGATTTGTAAGCTGCGTCGATCATATCTTTGCCGATTTCTTTTTCAAACTCTTCCCAGACAGGTTTCATTACTTCAACCCACTGACTTCTTTGCGCGTCATCAAGTTCAATAATTTCAGTTCTCTTGGAATCGACTATCTTTTGGCGATCATCCATAGCTTTTTTGGCAGCAACTTCGTTTCCAAAAGCGATAGCTTCATCAAGAGCTTTCTTTACAGCTTCAGCATCCGCCTTATCAAGGCTCATCCAGAACTCTTTAGAAGTCACAACCATATAGTCAAGCAAACCGTGGTTTGATTCAGTTATGTATGGCTGTACCTCAAAGAATTTTTTTGAGTAGATGTTTGACCAGGTATTTTCCTGACCATCGATGGCTTTTGTTTGGAGCAGGGTGAACACTTCTGAGAATGGTTTTTTCAGAGGAGTGGCATTGACAGCCTTGAATTGAGCAGCAAGTACGTCTGAGGACATAATTCTAAATTTCAGACCATTTGCATCAGCTGGAACCTTAAGAGGTTGACTGGAGGAAAGCTGTTTCATACCATTATGCAGATAACCTAAACCTACCAGGCCTTTCTTTTGCAATGAATCAAGTAGCTCATTACCTTTATCACTTTGTTGGAATTTTTCTACTGCAGCCATATCCTTAAAGAGAAACGGGAGGTCAAAAATCTGTAGTTTTTTAGTATAGCGACTAAACTTGGAGAGAGCTGGAGCTCCCATTTGTACATCGCCGAGAAGCATTGCCTCTAGTACCTTGTTATCACCAAACAGCTGTGAATTTGGGAAAACTTCAACTACAACCTTTCCTGCAAGGCGCTCTGCTACTAAATCTTTAAACTTGTTGGCCATCTGGCCTTTAGGAGTGTTTTCTGCAACAACGTGGGAGAATTTAATGGTTACTGGGCCTGCGGCAAGAGCAGTACCTGTAATAAGCATTGCTGATAAGGATGCGGTTGCAACAAGAGTTGTAATCGTCCTGAACATAATTTCTTCCTCCGGTAAGGGTGTTTGTAATCAATGATTTATCTTTAAAAGATGAAACATTGAGCTTAAATATTCACCAATTTCAATTAGTGACCTCAAACAGAGGTGCAAAGAATAGGCCAATTATATCCGTCAAGCGCAAAAGGCCATTACTACTAGTATGTTTGATAGCACTAATCAAATAAACTGATAAAAGTGGCCATTTTCCGCCAAAACAACAGCCAAGGCTGCACAAAATGTAATTCACATTAAATATCAAATACTTATACCAATAGCGCGAAGAAAAGAGAATACAAAATGGGTGGAATTCCGCCAATTTGACCAAATAAGGACAATGCTCCTAATAACGGTAATTCAGTATGTTAAAATGATATAGGGAAAAGACACAGGATTCGCGAATCGTAAGAGATGCGGCGCAGGAAAGGATGGATTACTTATAGTCAGCCTTTTTTAATCCAAACTTTCTCATCTTGTCATACAATGTTTTTCTTGGAAGTTGCAACACCTCCATAACTTCCTTCAAACTCCCACTTGTTGACACAAGTGCGTGTTCTATCAAACTTCTTTCAAATCTTTCCACCTGTTGCACCAGGGATTGATCCTGGTCTTTTTCCTTCCCAAAAAGCATCCTGTCCAGGGACCAATCAAACTGCCTTCCCAGGAGCACATATCTTTCGGTAAAATTACGCAATTCCCGAACATTACCAGGCCATGTATATGAAAGAAGTGCGTTCATCTGGGTACCATTCGGCATGGGCACCTCCTGCTGATATCGATGTCCGGCCACAAGTAGAAAATGATGGAACAGAAGTGGAATATCCTCACGCCTCTCCCTGAGAGGTGGAATATCTAGACAAACAACATTAAGTCTATAGTACAGATCTTCCCTGAACGTCCCCGCTTTCGAGGCTTCAAGTAAATTTACTTTTGAGGCAGCAACTACACGCAGATCAACAGGGATAAGCCGGTTTGAACCGAGTCGTTCAACAGATCGTTCCTGCAGCACCCTGAGTAAATTGATCTGGACCCGCAGGGGCATTGATTCAATTTCATCAAGTAATAGTGTTCCGCCGTTGGCGTGTTCAAACTTGCCTACTCTGGATGCTTTAGCATCGGTAAATGCTCCCTGCTCATGCCCGAAAAGCTCACTCTCCATAATCGACTCGGAAACAGCCCCGCAGTTAATCGCCACAAAATTATTGGTCCGACGATTGCTATTCTCATGCAGAGCCCTTGCAACGAGTTCCTTCCCTGTACCGGTTTCACCAAACACCAAAACATCCGCGCCGGTATCTGCCACTTGGGCGATGGTACTCCGTAACTTCTCCATCCCCGGGGTTCGCCCTATAATACGAGGACCTGGCGCACTATGAAGTTCGAGCTCTCTTCGAAGATTCCTGTTTTCAAGGGTAAGCGCTCGTTTTTCAAGCCCCCTGAAGACTGTTTTAACAAGTCGTTCAGCAGAATACGGCTTTTCTATAAAATCATAGGCACCATCCCTCATAGCCTTAACAGCAATTGAGATATCACCATGACCTGTTATAAGTATTACCGGCAAGTCCCGATCTATCGCCTGTACTTTTTGCAGGAATTCCATTCCGTCCATCTGCGGTAAACGAATGTCACACACAACAATTCCTGGCCATTCACGCCCTATTTGTTCAAGCCCTGACTCTGCACAATCCTCAGTTACAACTTCAAGATCTGCCAGTTCAAGTGATTGTTTATTGGCTTGGCGAATATGTTTCTCATCATCTATAAATAGTACTTTTCCTAAAACTGTCATGCACTACCCTACCTTCTCTAACGTGAATTCAAACCTGGCTCCATTATCTACGGAGACATAGGTGATTTTACCACCAAAATTGCGAACAATTCTATCACTGATAGTAAGCCCCAGGCCAAGGCCTTGCCCAGATTTTTTAGTAGTAAAAAACGGATCGAAAATATTCTTTAAATGCTCTTCATCTATTCCGGGACCAGTATCTTCAACAGAAACCAAAACCCGAGCACCCTTGTCTTCGCATTTAAGGCTGATTTTCTTCACTTCCTGGTTTTCCATTGCATGCATAGCATTGGAAAAAAGATTGACCAGCACCTGTTGCAGTAAGACATTATTTCCACGGATTTCCAGATTTGGAGGTTCAATGGATATCTCCATGGAAACACCTGCTTTTTTAAGGGCAGGCTTAAGTATTTCCATAGCCCCATCGACAACACCGTGTAGAGGTACAGCTACAATATGGCCACTCGATTTTTTAGAAAAGAGTTTCAACTGCGCCCCAATCTGAGCCATTCGTTCGGTAAGTTCTGCTATCTGCTCCATATTCCACATAGCATCTTCATAGCGTCCTTTCTTCAAAAGCTGAGTCCCATTATCAGTATAACTCCTAATAGCTGCCAGGGGTTGATTCAGCTCATGATTAATACCAGCAGACATCTGTCCAAGAACTGCTAGCTTTGCCGCATGAATAAGTTCTTTTCGAGTACGTTTTAACTTAACCTCTGTCTCTTTTCTCTCTAAGACTTCTTTTGTTAACTGCTCGTTTGCCTGGGTTAATTCAACGGTCCTTTCTGCTACCCTGGACTCAAGTTGTTCATTAGCATCACGCAGCGCATTTGTTGTGTTTTCTTCGATAATTGCAAGCTCTTGCAGCCTGTAGTGACGCTGGAAAAATAGGAGTGTTAGTATGTAGATTACAACAAAGGAGCTTGCGACAATAATATTAATAAGCAGAACATTTTTTTTAATATCTGCAATGTCTGTAAGAATATGAACATTCCAGCCGGCCTGGGGCATAAACCTTGTTTGCTTAATAACATGACTGTTCTTTTCTATTGATTCTGACGCAATCCTCAGGAATTGAGAATGTAAATCTTTGTCTAATATTTCTTCCACAACAGGTTCAAAATTTGTCTCCGGATAACGTTTACTCTCGTTTATTCTCATAAGTGCATCTTCACTTAATGGCTCCAGAGTCTTATAACGCCACCCGGGATAGGTGGTAATAAAAATCACCCCATCCGGATCTGTAACAAGAAAATTCTCACCTTCCTGGGCCCACTTTTTCTCAACGGTGTCGATGCTTATTTTGATGGCCACAGCACCTATTATCTCATCGTTATCCCGAACAGGATACGCAAAATAATAGCCACGTTTAGAAGACGTAACTCCAAGTGCAAAATACCTTCCGAGTTTACCTTTCATAGCCTCTTTAAAATATGGCCTGTAACTAAAATTTCGTCCGATAAATGGCCGATCTTCCTGCCAGTTACTCGCAGCTATGGTGAGACCATTTTTATTCATCAGATAAGTATCAAGAGTATCACTCACCTTATTTATGGTCTCAAGATATCTGTTAAGCGTCTCAATTCGCTTTTTTTCGTGGGGAGATGAAAGGGCATGAACCAGTTTTTTGTCGATCGCAAGAAGCTCAGGTAAACTCTGATATTTCTCTAGCACGCCCTGAAGGTAGTTGACATATAGATCCAACCTGGCTTCTCCCTGGGTCTTGAGGCTATTAATACCGCGACTATACGTCCAGGATGAAACCAGTTTAAGTGTAACAATAAAGGTAAGAAGAAAAAGTAGTGTTAATAGCGCTATGCGGTTGTTTCTCTTCTGTCTAAGCATCTTAAATAGTCATCTTTTCCTTAATACCTTTATAGCAGATGCAATGTAAAGTTAACGAATCTCAATACCTGCTTTTTCCACCGCAACTTTTACGTCCGATATTTCGACTTCTTTTCTATGAAATATTCCAGCAGCAAGAGCAGCATCGGCCCTTGTTGATGCGAAAACATCACAGAAATGCTGGGAAGAACCAGCACCACTTGAGGCAATAACAGGTATGGATACCGCATTCTTAACCTGATTAATAAGCTCTATATCAAATCCGCTGTTTGTACCATCCTTATCGATACAATTAAGCAAAATCTCTCCGGCCCCGAGCGCCTCACAACTTTGCACCAGCTGAACGACATCAAGGTCTCTACCCTCTCTGCCACCTTTTACAGTGCACTGATACCAGCAATACTCTTCACCATCAGGCCCTGGAACATCAGTTTTTATAACTGCATGTGAACTCTCATCAGGTGACGTAACATATACCCTTTGGGGGTCAACCGAGATGACAACAGCTTGAGCCCCATACACTATTGAAATCTGTTCAATGGATGAAGTACCAGTCTTGACGCCGGACTCTATAAATTTTTCAGCCACATATACAGCATCGCTACCAATGGAAATTTTATCAGCTCCTGCTCTAAAATAGGAAGAGGCAACATCAAGAGATGAGTAGTACTTACCATCTGAATCAGTAAATTCTCTAATCCCACCACCAATGGTAAGTGGTACAAAAACATTTTCTGATGTTCTTTCAAGAACCTCAAGCATCGGTTGATCCTTCATTGGGAAATCTCGAAAGCCTGTGATATTGAGAAAGGTTATTTCGTCAGCGCCCTCTTCATAGTAACGTTTCGCTAACTCAACAGGCTTGCCAAGGTTACGAACCTCCCCATCATCACGAACATCATATTGATCACCCTTTGTGACGACGAGATCCCCATTATCATTACTTCTCACATCAAGACAGGCAATGATTCTCTTGGCCATTTTAGTATCTGTTTCACCTGTATGGATTTGAGCTGAGGCTACAGCTACAGATTCAGTACGAGTAAGATAGTTTTTAAGAATATTCAGTCCTGCTTCCCCACTTTTTTCGGGGTGAAACTGAAACGCCGTGACATTACCTTTTTCAACTCCTGAAACGAATTCTCGCCCATATTTTGTGGTAGCAAGAGTCCAGTCACTCGCCTCATCGACAGGTGCGTGAAACGAATGAACGAAATAAAGTTTCTCGTTGTTATAACCTTCAAATAGTCCTGATACTTTTTGTAAACAGATACCGTTCCAACCAATTTGCGGTACAGCAAGATCACTTTCAGGAAAACGTAAAATTTTACCTGGCAATATACCTAGTCCTGCAACTCCTGGCGACTCTTCACTGCCTTCATAAAGCGCCTGCAAAGCAACACAGATCCCCAGGAAATGTTTATTTTCTTTAATGCGACGCGTGAGAGGTTCAATATACCCACTCTCTTTAAGTCTATCCATTACCAGACCAAAACTTCCAACTCCTGGAAATATAAGCTTTTCAGCAGTTAATATATCATCTGGGTTCTGGACATCCGTCACAGACATACCAAGCTTACGTATAGCATTTCTAACACTGCGCACATTTCCTGCGCCATAATCAAGTAAGGTTACGTTCATTTCAATTCCTTAAGTACAATCTTTCTATATTTGGCTGCAATCAATTAATAATTTTCGTATAATATCTACCATTTGCACATCCCTGACACAGTGTTTTACCATCAACTTGTATATCTCTGCTATCCTGCACCCATTCAGAACAGGACTCACACTGGACTCTTCTCATTGGTCGACCGGGCATATCTTCTTCTGGGATAGTAATTTTTACATTTTCTATACGAAACAATTCATGCTCTGGCATAACCTTATAGGCTTCAAGTTGCCTGGCATATTTATTTTCAAGATCACTGCAGTATTTAGATGCGTGCTCCCGCGCCTCCTCAAGTGCAGTAATACGTACACTTTTCCCTGTTTCAAGATTAACAAACGAAGCCGCCATAACGCCATGATCTATGTATTTCATAGACCTTTTACCAAGGCTACAGCCAGTTACAGACTGAATGGCATCTGTTGCACATCTATCAATTTCAACAATGGTATAGAGCTTTTTTCTATCTACTCCTTTGGGATCTTCAATACCAATGAGAGATAATGCGAGCAGACACATCCTGACACCAATAACCTGACCCGCACAGATATGGCCATGCACCTCGGTTGATTGTTTTAGTAGTTCATCAAAAGACTTCATTATTTTTTACTCTTAAATATTTGAGCCCTGCACAAAAACAAGATTTTCGTCCAAGACTACGGTTTATGAGAAATTTTACCAAAGAGATATTGTCAGTATATCAAGGATAAAAATTTGATCAAAACGAAGATGCTAAACACAAAACACTTTTGTTAGTGGCTCATTGAATAATCGGGTTAGCAACCCCTCTTAACAAATGATTTTTAACAGATCTGATTATGCCTCTTTTAAAAGATTTTTCACGGTATTCTTTAAAAAAAACAAAAAAAGGGCTGCTCCTCATGATGAGGAACAGCCCTTTTTTCAACTTCCAACTATTAAAGCAGCGTGAACACCTAAGGTTGAACCTTAGGCTACCTGCTTAAATAACTGTAAAAATCCACCCAACGTTGTGCAACTTCAAAAAAGTTAACTACACTTAAAAAAGAGTAGCTACAAAGTCCAGGTCGAAATTAAACAAGAATTAGTTGATAGCTTCAGACAGTTTGCTACCAGCTTTAAACTTAACAACTTTTTTCGCTGGTATTTCAATTGTCTTGCCAGTCTGAGGGTTTCTTCCCTGACGAGCTTCGCGCTTTGAAACAGAAAAAGTTCCAAAACCTACGAGAGTAACCTTGTCGCCTTTGTTCAGGCTTTCAGCAATAGCTGCAAGGGTACCGTTTAGAGCTTTTTCAGCTGCTGCCTTGCTGATGTCTGCTGCACCTGCGATACTTTCAATAAGTTCCTTCTTGTTCATGAATTCCTCCCTGCTTAATCATCTGTTTACTTAGGTATTGAGGGCATGTACTCGCCCACTATCCAAAAAACCATGCTTTACTGTAACTCTTCTCAATTGTCAAAAAAAATCAGATCGATTCTTCTCAAGACATACAAAACAAGAATGACACAACCCTTTAGATTCGGGCATTACATCCATATCAAGGCACCTTAATTGAATCGGAAATCAGAATCAAGCAATAAATCATACTTATTAGAATTAGTTATCAAATAATTACCAAAACCCTACCGAGCGGTGAGAGACAATGAAACCTCAGTCAAACCCAGATGATATAGTGTATGAATGACTCCAACTCTCACATCATCTTCTAGAAATAATGCAAAATCTCCCTTTACAAGGGAGATGACAGCTGAGTGGCCTGAAACCTTTACCCGGCATCCGACAAAACCTAATTTTTTCAAGTAATTCTCTGCTTTTTCGATAACATTCAGTGTGAGTAAGGTTATCTCTGTATCTTTTTTAACTCTAGTTGCGAGACAGGAATTTGATGGTAAATCGTAGTTTATCAGGCCATGTTCCTTTGCTATTCGACGAATCTCCTGTTTAGTTAAGCCTGCATCCACCAGGGGCGTTTGAATATTCAGTTCTCGTATTGCGCGTAAACCGGGCCTATTTCCTTTTAAGTCATCAACATTTGTTCCATCGGCTAAGGTAAAACAATCATTTTTTTTACTCTCATCAAGTAAGGTTCTGTACATTCTTTTTTTACAGAAATAACACCTTTTATCATTATTAGTGACAAACTCCTTCCATGAAAGGGGGAATATTTCAACCTCAGACAGTGTTGCAACCTTTGCAAAATGTGTCGCAAAGACCTTGCGCATATTAACAAGCCCACTCGCAGAATTAACCGCACTTGTACAGGAGTACGCTATTACATTTTCACCCCCAATACTCTGTATCGCGAAGTGGAGCAAAAATGTTGAATCTATCCCCCCTGAAAAAGCCACAGCAAGACGCGTATGCTGTTGGAGTATCTCTTTTAAACGTACAATTTTTTCGTCTGTTATCCCCATAAAAACAGTACCTCTTCCCATGTGATATAGTTTCTAATACAACATTGCTTATACATCGAAAAACCGACAGGAACTTAACAATATTCACAAATTATCTTTTATTGGTTAATATATAGAAAATTTCTTTAAATAGTTCGAAACCAATAGTATAGCTATCCGTTGAAGGTTGACATAGCAAATTCTTTGCCCTAGGGTATGACAGTTTACCAGTGTCTTACCACCTAAAACCTGTGCAAACTAACACAGAATTATATTTTAAAACTTTTGAAACAGTTAGGTTAAACACCAAATAGTCAAGAGAAGCCGTCAAAACAGATATTTCGGCTGGTCTACGCACTTGCAAGACCCAGGCAATACCACTCACGAAGAAAACACGGACAAACAGCATGAAACCTGATCAGAAAGAAGCTTTAGTCTCTGTTCGAGACAACATTGACTCAATAGACAACCAGATCCTCAGCTTGCTTAAAGAACGTATAGCTTGTGCAAAGGAAATAGGTAGAATCAAGACTGGTGAAAATAGAGCAAAATGGGACCCACTGAGAGAACGACAGATTTATGACAGACTCCTTGCAGATAATCAGGATATATTCCCGCAAGATGCTCTTAAATCTATTTTTCACGAGATTATCACGACCTGCAGACTTTCGCAAAAACGTGCGGCTGTCGCCTTCCTCGGTCCTGAAGCCACTTTTAGCCACCTTGCAGGCGTTAAGTATTTCGGCCACTCGGCAGACTATAAGGCAATGGAAACCATCGACGATGTCTTTGCAGAAGTTGAAAAAGGACGAACCCAGTATGGTATAGTACCTGTTGAAAACTCCATAGAAGGGGCTGTCTTTTCAACTCTTGATTGTTTTATGAAATATAAGGTCCAGATCTGCGGCGAAGCACAGCTTGAAATCAGTCACAATCTGGTGTGCAGATCAGGTAATATAGCCGATATCCAAACCGTAGCCTCACACAATCAACCCCTTGCTCAATGCCGTGAGTGGTTGAGGAAACATTTACCGTCTATACCTACACTACCTGTGTTTTCAACTGGAGCGGCAGCTCAAATGGCTGCTAACAACCCCAACATTGGTGCAATAGCATCCTCTCTTGCTATCAAGACCTACGAACTTCAGGTCGTTGTACAGGGCGTTGAGGATTACAGAGGTAATACGACACGCTTTCTTGTCATCGGTAAACAATCTCCATCAAGAAGCGGAGTAGATCGAACATCCCTTCTCATCGGACTCATGGATAAGCCAGGTGCACTTAATTCAGTACTTGCCGCACTATCTGAGGAAGATATCAATCTTGCGAAGATTGAGTCCCGACCAATTAAGGGTAAGCAGTGGAAATACCTATTCTTTCTTGACATGCTCGGCCACATCGAAGATGAGAAAATAAAGCGCGGCTGTCAAATACTCAAAGATCAATGTTCATACTTTGAATGGCTCGGCTCATACCCGCAAAACGAGATGTCACCCTCCAATTCTTGACATTCTACCTGAGCACCCCGCCTTCTCTTCAGCCCCAAGTTCATCCTGCAGCGTATGACCTTGGGGTTTATTAAGAATGGTCTGGCGAATACTCTCTACAATATCCTGATCAGAACCACCTGATCGCATAAGTTGCTTTAGATCAGTTTCACTATCTCGCAACAAACATGCCCTCAGCCTGCCTTCAGAAGTCAAACGCAACCGATTACATTTATCACAGAAATGATGACTGATTGGACTGATAAAACCTACAGATCCAGTTTGTCCACCTGGAGTCTCAATATTATACATTCGTGCAGGCCCATCACCATACTGCTTTTGGGATGGTTTTAAATTTCCGACGTGGGCCACCATGTCACGAATTGAATCTGACTCGATAAAGCTCTTACGCTGCCAGCTGTTTTTATCACCCACCGGCATAAATTCTATAAATCTAACCTGAAAGGGATAATCCAAAGCAAGCCGTGCAAAGTCCGCAAACTCATCATCGTTTATGCCTTTCATGGCAACGACATTAATCTTAACCCTAAACCCAAGATCCCTCGCACTTTTCAACCCAGCCCAGACATCGTCAAAA
This sequence comes from Desulforhopalus glucosivorans, assembly GCF_054397165.1. Classification (NCBI taxonomy): domain Bacteria; kingdom Pseudomonadati; phylum Thermodesulfobacteriota; class Desulfobulbia; order Desulfobulbales; family Desulfocapsaceae; genus Desulforhopalus; species Desulforhopalus glucosivorans. The sequence continues at coordinate 1,532,524 of NZ_AP044854.1, read as the reverse complement.
TTGTCTCTGCCTGTTATTCTTTTGAATTTGTCACGCTGTAAACTATCTAGCGAGACATTGATCTGATGTACTCCATTGGCATAGAGGTCAGCTGCGTACTTTTGCAGCAACACACCATTTGTCGTAAGCCGTATCTGATCGAGGCCTTCAACCGTATTTAAAGCGCTGATAAAATCCAAGATCCCTTTTCTAACCAGTGGCTCCCCGCCAGTTAGCCTGATTTTGTTCATTCCAAGGGAGACAGCAAGCTGAACAATACGAAGTAACTCCTCATAACTGAGAAGTTGAGAATGCATGAGAAATTTACCGCTTTTAACCTGAGGTTCAGCATCACCGCCATCTTCTGGCATACAATACATACATCGCAGATTACATCTGTCTGTCACTGAAAGACGAAGATACGATATGGTTCTTGAAAACTGGTCGACAAGAGGAGAAATAGTTTGTATTTTTTCGTTCACAACACTCAACTCATGTAAATATTCGTGTATAGCCCTTTCTTATTTTGAGCTCAGTTACAACAGTACGTTTCCACTATTAACATATAAATAACATCACTCAACTAGAAATTAAACCAATGCTTATTTTAGGTATAGAAAGCTCATGCGATGATACTTCGGCCGCTGTAGTTAAAAACGGTGAGGTACTCTCAAATGTTCTTTCCAGTCAGGACGAAATCCACAGTAAATTCGGTGGAGTGGTTCCAGAACTCGCATCACGCCAACACCTTCAGGCAGTCCATCCAATCGTCCTGACGGCACTTGAAAAAGCGGGAGTTCAACTATCTGAAGTCGACCTCATTGCTACAACCCAGGGACCAGGTCTCATTGGTTCGCTTCTTGTTGGCTTCTCATACTCTAAGGCACTCTCACACGTAAGCAAGATACCATTTGTTGGGGTTGATCACATGGCAGGCCATATCCTTTCCATCCTCCTCAATGAAAAAAAACCTACCTTTCCTTATATTTCACTTGTCGTTTCAGGTGGAACATCCTCAATATATCTCGCCAAAGATTATAATGAATTTACCTGCCTGGGACGAACCAGAGATGATGCGGCGGGAGAGGCATTTGATAAGGTCGCCAAACTCTTAGGGCTTCCTTATCCGGGCGGTCCCCATGTATCTAAAATCGCAGAAGATGGCGATCCTAAGGCTATTAAATTCCCAAGAGCATGGCTTGAAGAAAACTCCCTTGATTTTAGCTTTAGTGGCCTCAAGACTGCAGTTTTAAATCATGTGAACAACACTAAGGCTAAAAATAATAAAATTAACATTCCTGACATTTGCGCCTCATTTGAGGAGGCTGTGGTGGATGTGCTTGTTAAAAAAGTCTTAACTGCAGCCAGGACTCACAGTGTGAATTCAATAGCACTTGGTGGCGGTGTTTCAGCCAATTCAACCTTACGTTCACGTTTTGAGAAAGAGTGCAAAAAGGAAAACTACCATTTTTTCAGTCCTCAAATCACATTTTGTACCGATAATGCTGCAATGATTGCCTTAGCAGGGTATCATAAGTACCTTGCTAACGGGCCAACGACAATAGATCAGGATGTGTACTCACGCTCACACCTGGGCTGAGGGGAGTGATGAAGTTAATTACAGGGATACGACGTATTATCAGGTACAACCTGATACGTATTAAAAGACTCAGTGGAGATCCCCGGGCTATAGCAGGCGGTATTGCCATAGGGGTATTAATCGGCCTGTCCCCGACAATGCCCTTACACACACCTCTTATTATCGGCCTCGCCCTCTTAACCAGGACCTCAGTTTTGGCGGGCATTGCTGTAAGCTGGCTCGTGTGCAATCCATTTACATTCTTCCCTATTTATTACGTTTCAGTACTTATTGGTAACTATCTCACCCCCTATGAAATTAATTTTCAAACAATCCAGTTACTGCTAGACCAGATTATGAATGGGGCTGGTATAGAAGCGTCGATAAAAATGATAATGAACCTCGGTCAGGAGACAATTATTGTTTTGCTTGTTGGCGGTTTTGTTTTTGCTTTACCTTTTTCATTTCTCAGCTATTATCTGAGCGTCCCATTTTTTAAAAAGCGCCAGGCCAAAAGGCTAAAAACTACTACTGAGGCGTTTGACAGACCATAAGTCTTTTACTCACTATTTCACCCCAACTACTATAAAATCACGCTCTATGTCCAAATACGGTCGTCAACCATATGACACGCTTAAGTCCAACAAGCTGACTGCTAAAAAAAGATTCGGTCAAAACTTTCTCGTCAATCAAAATACTGCCGAGGCAATTGTTCGGGTTGGAAAATTAAGTAAAGAAGATACTGTGGTTGAGGTAGGTGTCGGCCTTGGCGCTTTAACTTGTCCTCTAGCTGAAACTGCAAAGCATGTTATCGCCTACGAAATTGACAGTGGAATTGTGAGGCTCCATGAAGAAGAACAAGACCTTCCGGATAATGTCACTCTTATACATCAGGATATACTAAAAGCGGATTTCGACCAGATGTACAAAGAGTGCGGTGGGCCTGTTAAAATTCTTGCAAACCTCCCCTACTCTATTTCCAATCCATTTATTTTTAAGTTGATAGAAAACTCACATCTCATCCATTCAGTAACTGTTATGCTGCAAAAAGAAGTCGCTGATCGACTTAATGCTGAACCGTGTACTAAAGATTATGGTGTACCAACCATACTTCTTGGAGCCTGCGCAACTGTACAAAAAAAACTCACCCTAAAACCCGCTGAGTTTCACCCAAGACCTAAGGTCGATTCTGTTGTCATCTTTATTGATTTTTCAGATAACCGAATTGAAACAGGAACACCTGCTGATTACGACAAGACTGTTTTCACCAAAATAGTGAGAACCACCTTTAATCAGCGGCGAAAAACCATAGCAAACACCTTAAAAGAAGCTGGCGTGTTTGGGCCGCAAGGCAAAGAGTTCAAGGAGCAGAACAAAGAAAAAGCCCTTCAAGCTCTTGAAAAATCTGGAATTCCACCACAAACAAGACCAGAGACACTTACTGTGAGTCGGTTTATAGAACTTGCTAACTGTATCACCTCTCTATAATTGTCGTTTTGCAGCAAACCACATCACGCTTATTTACGATAAACGTGTTTGCCATTTGCAAAACTGTTGAAAATATGATCAAAAATAACAAATAGAACTAAAAACAATCCTTCTATATTAATTCACCATCAGTCAGAAACAACTATAGTACATATGGAAACAGTACAGGACCAGGCCACTCCCTATAAATTTGTCATCTACAGTCATGAACAGGCATTTCGCCATATGACACAGATGCGCACGGATAATGAGCAAAAACTCTATATCAAAACTGATGAGGCCCTCTTTTACCTTTGGGATGCAAACTGTTTATCCATGAGCGAAGAATACCGGGAAGAGTATCTGGCATACCTGCCCCATGTTTTTGATCTGCTAACCAGTAGCGACGATGGCAGTGAACTGATTGAGTATCTGATTTTTATAGAGGAGTCAAAGTACGGTATAGCAAAAGGTGACAACCTTGCCCTTGAAAGGGCCTCCAGACTTGTAAACACTCTTCTCGATTACAAAGAGCGTCTCCTCTAACCAACTGTTAACCCAGTTATTTTCGGGCCAACAATTTGAACTTCCTGTTTTGTTTTATTCTTTTATTCTCACTGAGAGGGGGTGAGTGCAGTTGATTTAATAAAATTGAGGTTTAATATTTACAACAGAGCAATTATATTACTCACCTCAGTAAACGGAAAAAAGCTCGAAACATGCCTTGAATGTTGCTCTACGCTTTTCATTGCACACCTCAATCCAAAATTCCTGCTTTTATTGACATGTTTTCAAAAAGTACGAAGGTCATTGTCTACTACCACACACAATATTTCATCAGGTCATTCAGCGCACTATGGATACATCGTCTAACAATTACAACAAGGGCTCCATCACCATTCCAACTATAACTGTTCCGCCCCATCCCATATGGCCCACTCTTACTCAACAGGAAGAACGTGATCTAAAAGATAGAGTCAAGGCTCTACTGAAGCGCGAAAATGCTGTTCTTGTTGCCCATTATTACACCCAGGGCGTTCTTCAGGATCTCGCTGAGGAAACTGGGGGATGTGTTGCGGACAGTCTCGAGATGGCCAGGTTTGGCAAGGAACATTCCGCAAAAACTCTTGTGGTGGCAGGGGTTCGTTTCATGGGGGAAACCTCGAAGATTTTGAGTAATGACAAAAGGGTTATTATGCCGGATCTTGATGCGACCTGCTCGCTCGATGAGGGGTGTCCCCACGACGCCTTTAACGAGTTTTGCAATGAACACCCTGATCATACCGTTGTAGTTTATGCCAACACAAGCGCCGAGGTCAAGGCTAGGTCTGACTGGGTAGTAACCTCAGGGATTGCCCTTCCAATTGTAAAGCATCTTGCCGAGCAAGGTGAAAAGATTCTTTGGGCTCCGGATCGTCATCTTGGTCGATATGTACAGAACCTCACGGGTGTTGAGATGCTCTTTTGGCCTGGCTCTTGCGTTGTCCATGAAGAATTTCGTTCTGTGGCGCTTGAACGCCTGAAAAAGGTCCATCCTGAAGCTGCTGTTCTCGTCCACCCTGAATCAACTGAAGAGGTTGTGGCGCTAGCAGATGTCGTCGGCTCAACAACAGCACTTATTGATGCAGTGGTGAGCCTACCCAACAAAGAATTTATTGTGGCAACGGATGCCTCGATTTTCAACAAAATGAAACAATTGGCTCCTGAAAAAATACTCATGGAGGCGCCTACGGTGGGAGAAGGTGCCACATGTCAGAGTTGTGCTAATTGTCCATGGATGGGTATGAACTCCCTGCACAATCTCGCTGAAGTATTAGAACATGGAACAAACGAAATCCATATTTCACCGGATCTCGCGGAGCGTGCAAAAATTCCAATCATGAGAATGCTCGACTTTGCAAAAACCATGAAAAAATAACATTGCAACTCAAGTCTCGATAAACATGAAATATAAGGAAGAGTTAGGGACCTTGGTTCATACCAAGGTAACAATTCTTAACAGCTAAGAGGCTAATAACCAGCGATCATAGTCACTTTTTAGCGCAGGCCAGGAAAAGTTCCTGGTTAGTTCTAAAGCAGTTGTAGAACGTATTGTACGATTTTCCCTCACAATCTTTTCAAGTTGTGAGGGAAATGTTTTTTGGTCATACAGGTATTTAGCCGGAAACAACTCTGGGTATGAGAGTCTATTGGGCAGCAGTGGTCTGCACCCCGCTCTCACTGCCTCTATTACTGAGATACCATAGAATTCATGGACGGATGTCGAAACTACAACAGTTCCCTGACTAAGCAGTTTGACATAGTTGTCGTATGAATCAGAAAATCCATAGTGAAGTATTTCCTCTTTGAATTCTCTTTTCCCCCTCACAAAACAATCTGGACTGTTATGAAATGATTGGCCAAGAACAATTAATTTAAAGTCGATATCTTTTTGTTTTAGATGTCGTAATCCTTCAAAGAATTCATCCGGGTTCTTGTCATGCTCCCATCTGTGATTCCATACAATTACAGGCTGGTGTGATGTGTCTTTTCTTCTATTTCTATCTATAAGCGAAAACTCAATCCCCGGATGAATAACAACGCTTGAAGAAATCATTTTGTCCAGAAGCCCTGTAAATTTCATATCTGAGGCAAACTTCAGATATCTCTTACAACCCTTTAGAAAACTGGCCCGGTTAAACTCTGAATTAAAGGCTATACTATCAGCAGCAAGGGCTGAATTGAAATTTATTGCTGTAAAATGGTACAGACTTTTATCGTCAGTTCTGTTGGGATAAGCAAACTGATTTTCATGGAAGTAGAGACATATTTTTGCAAGAGTATTCCAGCCAGGTAACCGACAGACTAGCGCGCGAAAAACTGCAACATCAATAAAAGTAGAGCACAGCACAGTGTCAAATTGCCGTTTTTGTGGTTCAAAGCCCTCCAGTTGCTCCACAAACCACTGCGCCGACAACTGCATCCTCATTTTCCATTTTCTAGCTGGTAGTGACAAAATTACATACTCAGCATCAACTGTTTTCATCAAACCTTCGAGAAAATGTTTATGTGAGCCGCCAAAATATGGTTCAAGAATAAGGATCTTTTTCATTGGACGTATCTATTGTCTCTTTCAAAATTCTATTAAACGGAACGACAGATTCAATTTGATATCCACAGCCAAGAGGTAGACCACCTCCACAGAACAGTAAATTTTTATCAGGAAAATCTTTGCAAAAGCGAAATCGTTCCTGATATATTTCGCATTTTCCATCTGATGAAATGTGGGAACATCTAAACAGTACTATACCGGAACTATCGTAACCTATAATAGTGAAACATCCGTACTCTGGATGCTTGGCAACAATTGCCTTAAACTCAGCTTCGTTTCGTATCCACCCTCTCCCGTCATCAAGCGACAATTTTTCACAACAACTTCCACAGCAGTTACAACTCCCTGTAACCAAGAGCTGCTTCTTGCGAAATTTCATAACAAAATATCGAATAAAACCCACAAGGGTAAAACCACGAAATCTCGTTATTTTATTAATTATATCAGTGTTCAAAGAAAGAAATTCCAAAAGATTTAAGTGCACGTGAGCAAATTTCTATTTAAAGGTATTTCAAACTTCAACTGCAAATAGGCGTAGTAGGTTTTTGAAAAAAACATTATATAAAATTTGCAATCTAAAATGATATACATAAATCATCCTGCTTCTTAATTTTCAACCCTTTCGACATTTTTATCAAAACATGACACTCTCCCATCCTGAAAATGTTAACTGCCTTTGCGGCAGCAACAAAGAGTATTCAAATTGCTGTGGCAAGGTCCACCTAGATCACAAGGCAGCAGCTACTGCAGAAACACTCATGCGTTCGCGATACACAGCATTTGTTCTAGAAAATAGTGAACATGTTCTTCAGAGTTGGATTGAAAACAAGAGACCTGCCAACTTAAACTTTGATGATCATCCTGTCACCTGGGTTGGCCTTACAATTAATAACACTAGTGGTGGCACTGCTGAGGACAGTACAGGCACAGTGGACTTCACCTCAACATACCTTGAAAATGGCAAATTATGCTGTCTCAGTGAAGTCAGTGAGTTTTCGAAAATAGACGGTCTCTGGTATTACGTTGATGGAGTCTGTGAGGTGACTAAAAAGAAGGTTGAACGAAATCGTCCCTGCCCCTGTGGCTCCATGAAAAAATTCAAAAGATGCTGCGCGGTCAAGTAAACAGAGATAACTACATTTCCAGCCGGTAACTCTTATCTGCCAGGAAGTAAACGTACCTTATCTAGAATAAGATCTGCCGTAGCCTGCTTTGAGGTGAGCGGCAGTTGCTCTTCCCCTGTACTATCAATAAGGAGAACTCTGTTTGTATCGGCTTCAAATCCGCTATTAGACTTACTGATATCATTAACTGCAATCAAGTCGAGATTTTTTTTCTTCAACTTCCTCTTTCCCTCGGCAATTAAATTTTCACTTTCCGCTGCAAAACCAACAAGAAGTAAGCCATCTTTTTTAACCTTACCTAACTCAAAAAGAATATCCGGGTTTTGAACAAGGGGAAGACTGAGCTCGATGCTCTCTTTTTTTACCTTATTGGAGAATTGTGTTTCAGGCCTGTAATCTGCAACAGCCGCAGACTTAATTACGATATCAGCATGACCTGCAAGAGACATTACGGCATCATACATTTCCACTGCACTATTGACGGCGACACAGTGGACACCGACAGGAACAGAAAGTGATGTAGGACCACTGACAAGATCAACCTCAGCCCCTCTTCTCCATGCACTACGGGCAAGTTCGTACCCCATCTTGCCAGAGGACCTGTTGCTCAGATAACGTGCCGGATCAATAGCCTCTCTGGTTGGGCCTGCAGTAATCAGAAAGCGTTTTCCAGATAAATCCTGCCTCGTAAGAGCTTTAGCAATATACTCTTTAGCTACCTCCCACTCAGGTAAACGGCCCTGTCCCTCTTCCTTACAGGCCATCATACCGGAATCAGGAGAAACAATCTGATAGCCAAGACCTCTAAGTCTGTCAAGATTGCTTTGGGTGGCAGGGTTTGAGTACATCTTACTGTTCATGGCTGGAAATATCAGAACAGGAGCACGGGTGGCAAGCACAGTGGTAGTAAGAAGATTATCGGCAAAGCCGGCTGCAAGCTTGGCCAAGGTGTTCGCGGAAGCTGGTGCAATTACAACCAGATCAGCCTCTCGGCCAAGATCTATATGGGCCATTGATTCATGATCAGCTGTAAACATATCCGTATGAACAACATTACCTGATAATGCACCAAAGGTCCTGGGTGTGACGAATTGCTGTCCAGACTTGCTCATTATGACATGAACCAGTGACTCTTCCTTTGCAAGGTCACTTACCCAACCGGCAACCTTAAAAGCTGCAATGGATCCAGTGACACCAACAACTATATTTTTACCGGTGATAGCTGTCATAATTCTCTTTTAAGTGTGAAGTAAGCACTTTAAAAACACTACCATCCCACAAGGGGGTATAAGTGCCCTGGTTGTAATATGAAACTTGTGATTTCAGCAATAATTCCTGAGTTTCGTAGGGTCTACGCTACCTGTTTTTTTATAATAGGCTTTCAGGTGTAAAGCACTAATAGGCACCTTTTCCAACAATCATACAATAGACAGTTTTAATAATAATCTTTATATCAGTCCATAAAGAGTAGTTAAGAATATACCAGTCATCGAGCTGTACACGCTCTTCATACGCCTCAACATTAGACCTCTTCCCAACCTGCCATGGACCCGTAATACCTGGTTTCATTGAGCAATATCTTCCGGCGCTATCCTTGTAAAAACCATTAAGTTCCTTACCTACGATGGGTCTTGCTCCAACAACGCTCATATCTCCACGGATAACATTTATGAACTGTGGGAATTCATCAAGGCTGGTTCTTCTGAGAAACTTTCCAATCCTAGTGATCCGAGGATCGTTTTTAAGCTTATAACTCGCCTCCCACTCCTGTCTCAGTGAATCATCCTGCTCGAGCAATGAAGCAAGCTCCTGCTCAGCATTAACCCGCATGGTTCTAAACTTAAGGCAGTTAAATTTCTTTCCGGCAGCAGTTATTCGTTTATGTCGATAAAAAACAGGACCACCATCATTTAGTTTTACAAGTGCTGCTATACACAATGTAAAAGGAAGGGTTACAATCAGAATCATCGTAGAAAAGATAAGATCAAAACCTCTTTTCCATTCCGTATTAGGATTAAAGTTTAAAATAAGAAGGCTTCCAAGGGACTGCATCTCAGCATGATGTAAACCGTATAAGTAGAGATCCGGTACAAGAAAAATTCTCGCTCCGAGGGATCTGCATTCCCGAAGTATCTTGAATATCTTCTTTTCTGCCCGCATAGGCAGAGCTATATACACATAATCAATGTCGTGGACCTCAAGGTAATCATTAATCGCACTAATATTACCAAGCATCGGCTTACCAAAGACATCGCCAAAATCGGCTTCATCCACCTTATCATCAAAAAAGCCCAGCACTTCAATCCCAGCCCACGGCATGGATTCAAGCTCTTTTACAAGATTGACCCCAAGGTCACCACCACCAACAATTACCGCTCTTCTCACATTTTTGCCACGGGTTCTAAAAGAACGCAGCAATTTCCTGGCAGCAAGATGGATGATAAAGATTAAAAACGGTGTGGTAATGGACCATATGAGAATAACAACCCTTGAGTATGCTATTGAGATTTTAAAAATAAAGAAATAAAAGAGGAGTAAACCGATTACAGCGCCCCATGCTTTTAATATTACAAGAAATTCCAAGAAGAATTTCCAGCCTCGCCAGGATCTGTAAAGCTGAAATGACTGAAAACTAATAAAGGTGAGGATAAACGTAATCAAGATTAGTCTGTTATAATATGGGCTCCAGGGAACCCTATACCAAACAACTAAAAGAGAAAGATAACCTACCACAACAAGACAGTCTATCAGATGCAGAAGTCTTGCCATAAGAGAGCTTTGCTCCCGTAAATTCGTTGATAACATAAAATATACTGTGTCTAAGGCATGTTTATGAAGCAGTTGATCGGGTGGTTAGTGCCTTACTCCTGAAAGCTCGTCATAAAAAAACAGGTAGCGAGACTCCGAGAAACTCAGGAATTGAATTTGAAAAGTGTAAGTTTACTCTTACCACCAAGGCACTTATCCCGTTCATCGGGGTTAACAATTACTATCCCACCATCGCCTGTTTAAACTTAACTTAGAACATAAAAATTTTGGCAGATGTGAATACATACGTCCAAACTTATAACCACAAAGCTTAACACCATTTCTGAAAAACCAGTCAACAAGCAATATGTATTTTTTTTGTGATACTATCTCTTTTAAAGCGGATTTGACATATATTCGTCCAACCCCTTCTGCATTTCCATAGGTCTCAAGTAACCACTGCTCACTGCTGTGTAGGACTCCAATATCAAATGACCGTCTGAACTCTTCATCAAAGCCATAGTTATGACTATGATAAACGGCAGCATCGCCAGCATAAAAGACACTGCCGCCCTGCTTTAAAAGCCTTCCAAGGGTACAAGTATCCTCGCCAAAAATCAATCCGTTCTTGAAGAACTCTACAGCCCCAAGAGCTTCTCGTTTATATGCGGCAAAAGAGTTTGAAATAAATATAGTTTTAAGCCCTAAATGAGCTCTTTCGCTAAATGTACGAATTTCTGACTGAGCAGGATAGTTAAAATGACGCAAATGTGCAGCAAGTAAAGATGCGTCTGGGTGCGGCAACTGCCTTCCATAGGCACAACTCAAGTCATTATCTTCAATAAGTGGTGTTACCAGCTTTTTTAAAGCGTCTGGACTACTTAGTACAGCATCTTGGGTAAAGTAGATTAAAATATCCCCCTTAGCCAGGTTTGCAAGAAAAGTCCTGGTACCACCATGATCGAACTCATTTCGTGCTATAGTCACAACCTCAGCACCATTTGCTCTACAGATTTCGACGCTTTTATCCGTTGATTCAGAGTCTCCAACAAGAATTTCATCAACCTTGATATCCTGCATTGCAAGAGCTGCAAAAAAATCTCGAAGGGTCAATTCGCCATTAAGGGTTGGAATGATAACTGATAACAGTTGTTTTTTAGAGCTGCTCATTATTACTTCACCCTACCTCTTACACCCGAAATAACCGTACTATTAAATATTTAAAAACAGCCCAGATTATGTACATCGAAGGATGTCGCAAATACAGTTTCACTTCGTTTTCAGCAGATATAAGTTTACTTCCGTAAGAGACATTCCCTCTGTCAGCATTCCAGCCCCTACAATGGTAGGCTACTATATCCGGCACATATAATAATTTCCATCCATTACGCCGTAATTTAAGACTTAATTCGACATCTTCCTTATACATAAAAAAACTGGTATCAAATACATTTTTGCCAAAAGAACTGAGGGCTTCCATGGAGCAGCACATAAGCGCTCCACATATTGCAGGGACATATTGTTGTGTATCATACCGACCAACATCAACCTCACCCTGCCCCCGATCAAACCACCGGCCATACCACTTACGAAAAACACCTGTGGAGTCTAGTTTTCCGGTGGCAGTTTCTTTTAATGGATCGTAACCCAATAGCTTGCCGGTTACACAACCAAGGGTAGGATCAGCTAGAAATATTTCATTAAACCTAGCCACTGTTCCTGGCTGGAGGAATGCATCGGGATTTAAAAATAGAATAATATCAGAAGTATTTGGTTTAAGGGATGCAAAACCAAGATTATTGGCGCAGGAAAAACCAACATTTTTCGACCTGATAACATTAACCCCATCTTGCTCTAATTTGTCTAAGTATGAGGTATCGCCGGAGCCTGAATCCACTATTGTAATTGTTGCAACAATATTCCCCTGCTTTTTAACCCCGGCAATACAGGTGTCGATAACATTTTCTGAGTTATGGGTTACAACAATGACATGGGCCTTTAGTTGCATAATAATATTTTTTTGAGGGAGCTATCGCTTAGCTTATAAGAAGAGTTTACAATAGACCTGTAACATTACATTCCCTTTTCCCTGCTCACTCCTTCTGCGCATTATCGAATCAACTGCCATCCGTTCAGCGTCTTTGATCTGATTCGCTAAAACAGTGTGCCAATCCCTACTTGTACTAGTAAGCAATTTTGTTCGCTTAGCCTTTGTCCTAGAGAACATTGAAACAGCTTCTAAAACACCCTTAAACCAGGCCACTAACATGAGTTTTTTACAGCAAAACAAAAACCACATACACTGATAGACCAAAAGGGCAGGAGCAAACCGTACAAAATAGGAAAGAGGATAATTTTTTATCAGTAGATTAAGGTTATTACGGGTGGATAGTCGTATGGTAAGAGGGTTAATCTTTGAGCCCGAAGTTGCACTGCCTATATGATAAACCACCGCCTCATGCAGGTACAAACACCTCAAACCAAGTCGACGGCCGCGAATATTAAGGTCGACATCTTCAAGGTAGGCAAAGAAATCTTCATCGAAAAGACCAACTGCTGAGAAGAACCGCCTCCTATAGAGTGCAGCACCCGCGCAAGCTCCAAAAACCTCCCGATCAGAGGAGTACACATCTCCATCCATTTCAAGGGTTCCGAGCCTATAGCCCACACCACCTCTTAAGACAACATCCCCTGCCCCATCAAGAACATCACGATCATGAAAGCTCACCATTTTGAGTGCAAAAAACTCAAAGTCATAGTTGTTCTCAGCAGCATCATACAATAGCTGTAAACAATCAGGAGCTACCTCCATATCATTATTCAATAAAAGGATAAGCGGAGCCGTTGATTGTTTAATTCCAGCATTAACCGCAACACTAAAGCCAGTGTTATGGTCAAATTTTATTAACTGTACGTCTGGATAGTCTCTTACCAACACCTCTTCTGTGTCATCAGTAGAGCCGTTATCTACAACTGTTACAGTAAAGTTTTTAAATGATTGTGACGCAAGAGACCGCAGACAGTGCTGCAACATCAGTGAACCATTCCAGTTTGGAATTATAACTTCTATTTTCGGCTCAGCTGTCTGCATCTACTTGGTTGTTATCGTCGTTTTTCGACCTGAAAACATTTTTCACGTAATAGACCGGCTTAGACTGGGATTCATGGTACGTCCTTGCCTGCAGTTCTGCAATCAGTCCTAAAGAGATAAACTGGATACCTATGAAGATCAGCAGCACAGCAAGAAACAAGAGAGGTCTGTCGGAAAGTGGAACACCCATAAACTGTCTCTGGAAGGTCATAATCAGGGCAATAAGAAAGCCAATTCCACCAGAAATAACACCCATTAGGCCAAAAACCTGAATAGGTCGGGTTGCATAACTCAGCAGGAACTTAACGGTGAGCAAATCGAGTACAACACGGATGGTTCTTGATATTCCATACTTAGAAGTACCAAATCGTCTCGGCCTATGGTTTACCTTAACTTCGGTGAAGTCGATTCCCATACCACTTGCTATGGCGGGGATGAACCGATGCATCTCACCATACAATTTAACGTTCTTGATCACTTCCTTACGAAAGGCCTTGAGCGTACATCCGTAATCATGAAGGTTTACGCCTGTGGTTTTAGAAATAATCTTGTTAGCGATAATTGAGGGAAGACGTCTATTGATAAACGCATCCTTTCTATCATATCTCCACCCCGTAACCACGTCGTTTCCTTCATTAATTTTCTCAAGAAGAAGTGGTATATCATGGGGATCGTTTTGTAGATCAGCATCCATAGTGATGATGACATCACCTGAGGCGTAATCAAAACCTGCGGCCATTGCTGCAGTCTGTCCAAAATTTTTCCTGAAATTGACAACGACAACATGCTCGTCTTTTTCTTGAAGACCTTTGAGTAGTTCAAGACTTCTATCAGTACTTCCATCATCAATAAAGAGGAGTTCATACCCTTCTTCCATGGATCCCAAAACCTCATTAAGCTCATCGTACAGGTAAGGGATGTTTTCTTCTTCATTGAGTAGGGGGATAACAACTGAAAGTAACAAGATAATTCTCCGTGTTTAATATATTTACGCGCACCAATGGTACACACTTATAATTAAAATCCAGGCCATTTAGATGGTTCAGTTCAGGCCCTCTTAAATCGTTTTTCGCCTGAAAAAATCAGACAATAAACGTTGTATACCAGCATTTATGATACAATTCTCAACTATGGAACCTGCGTCGTTTCTACCTGCTCTAAATCCAGTACATTTCGTTGTTTATATAAAAGATAAACACCAAAGCCAATCACTCCCATGGTGAGAGTTTTAAGGCGCAACAGCAGTCCCATGGCAAGGGATTCTGCCCCTCCGACCCCAATTAAGAGAAAGTAAAAAACAAATACCGACTCAAAATAGCCTAAATTACCAAGTAAGGTGACTGGAACATGGGCTACAAGCATAATAGCAGGAACAATAGCACAAATCTGTATAAAATCGACCTCAACACCAAAAGCACGGTAGGCGGTATAGACGTTTATCCAGGTAAGAACATAAAAAAGTACAGTGAGATAGATTATTCGAAATAGAAATCGTTTGTCATGCTTCACTGCCTGCATTGCTACCTGCAATTCTGCTCTGAATTTTTTAAGCTTTTCAAGAATAGTCTGGTACAGCTTTTCAACCTTGTTTACAACCGTAATTACAAACTGGATTCCAGTTTTTTCGGCGATAGTACGTGCCCAACCAAACAATTTATCGGTAATAAGGTTTGGCAGTGCAAATGGATTTTTGACAATCCAGACCCAAAGAATAGCAACGAGGAAAAAGAGCCCGACACATGAGGGAATAAAGATATAAGCGCTCTTGTATAATTGAGGCTGAACAAGTGGAGCAATGATAACAAGTAAAAATAGAAACATAATACCTGAAAATCGTTCAACAAAAACACTGACAGCAGAATATGCCTGATTTTCTATAATTCGTCCGGCATAGTAGGACCTGACCACATCCCCACCAACTGTGGAGGGCAGAATATTTGAAAAGAAATACCCAACCATATAAATCTTGAGCAGTTCAAAGAAGGGGACTTTCTTCTTTTTTAAGTCGAGCACTACCTTCCACTTAGCACAACTTGCAATAAGCATTACAAACGTGACAAGAAACGTTATCACAAAAAACAGAGGGTCCACATGCTTAATCACAGCAAGTAACTCATTACCTTTAACAAAGGACAAAAGTATAGAGAAGAACGCCACGCTAAAGGCTATTTTAAAAATTATTTTGATATATTTAGACATAGTCCCTTGTGGACAAATCCTGTTGTAGATAAGCAGGATTCTTCCCTGCACACTGTTGGTATTTAAAAATCATTCGCACAACTCTCTGATTCCATCAGCTTTCAAACCGATTTAGCCACGCGATGCATCAACGCCAGATTCTACCTCTTGTGGAAGTATTGATATTTTGGCGCATTCTTACATACCATATCTTCTCCATATCACCAATAGCAGATAAACAATTTCAATCACTTTCAATTTTCAATTGAAAGTGATTGAGATTGAAAACCCTGAAAGTTCTCATCCATCCGTTATTGAGTATACAACCATTGGCTGACGTCAGTTTATGTGAAGAATTAATGGCAGAACAAAACGTCTTCTAGAGGAGCAGGAGAAAAGAAGAAGGGATAAACATACATATAGAAGGAGAGGAATTGGTCGGTTACTAGAGCATTCCACTACAACAACAGTGCATCAATTCTTCAAATATTCTAGAATATGTAGTGCAACCGGTGCAACTATTTAGGCACAGAGCAATCACCGACATCAAACCCCAGTTCCCTGAACATCTTAAGATCTTCCTCAAGACTATTACCAAGGGTTGTCAAATAATTCCCCACGATTGAACCATTCGCACCTGATGTAAAACATTTATGTTGTTCATCACCTAAAAGATTGCGTCCTCCGCCTAAACGAATCACAGCTTTTGGCATAATAAATCTGAACAGAGCAACGCAGGTTAACACCTCACTGACACTAAGCGGAGGAAGATGTTCAAACGGGGTATTTGCTATTGGATTTAAGATATTGAGAGGAACTGAAAGGATACCAAGTTCCCGGAGTTCAAAGGCTAGTTCCAGACGTTGCTCAAAGCTTTCCCCCAGGCCTATAATGCCTCCAGAACAGACCTCAAGGCCTGCATCCTGAGCAATTCTAATGGTGGCTACTTTCTCGTCCCAGGTATGACTGGTGCAGACATGAGGAAAAAAACTGCGCGAAGTTTCAAGGTTACAATGATAGCGACCTACTCCCATTTCTTTGAGCTTTAATGCTTTTTCAATGGTAAGAAAGCCCATTGAGGCGCAAAGGGACAATTGAGAATCGCGCTGTAAGTCTCTATAAATTTGTTTAAATTCTACAAGACTTTTTTCACTCACTTGTCTGCCTGACGTCACAAGAGAAAATCGCTGCACGCCACTATCTTCATTTTCCCTGGCAAGCCGTAAGACTTCAACAGGATTCACCAAATCATAACTGGCAACTTCCACATTACTATGGACTGATTGTGCACAGAACTTACAATTTTCACTACAATTACCGGACTTTGCATTAACAATCGAGCAAAGATCAATACTGTTTTTATGTAGTATACGACGAAGTTTATCTGCTTCCTGGTAGAGAAGTTCAGAATCAACAGATTGGGCAAGGTGTAGAGCCTCTTCAAAATCAAGCTGTTCACCCGCCACTATTTTTTCAGTATATTTTTCAATCATCGCCCCACCTCAGGACACACAATGGGCAACAACAGATATCATCAAGCTACAGGTAAGGACAAACAAGCTACTGCTGCTGTCTCAATTTCTGCAAACACTTTTCCAGGGTCTCAGGAGTATCAAATTGAAGAGATGTCACCTTTGTTCCCTTAGGCGTGATCTTCCTCATCATTCCTTTTAAAACTGTCTTTGGCCCTACTTCAATAAAGGTGTCTACTCCCTCATCAAGCATGGAGGAAATGATTTCATACCACCGTACCTTGGACGCTATCTGATTTGCCATCATCCCCTTCATTTTCTCTGGGTCTGTTTCTTTCTCGGCGCTCACATTAAAATAAACAGGAATTTCAGGAACGTTAAATTCTGTTTCTTCCATAAATTCGGCAAATTCAGGAACAGCATCGGCAACGAGAGGACTATGATTTGCAACACTTACATTAAGGGGAATAACCTTACCACCCTCTTTTTCAACACGTGTTGCAACCCAATCAAGTCCATCCATAGATCCTGAAATAACGACTTGTTGAGGAGTGTTGTGGTTTGCCGCAGTAACAGTGCCATCACCATCATAGCTTGCTACTATGTTTTCTATGCTCTCAATATCAAGCCCGAGCACCGCACGCATTCCACCAGGATTTTTAACACCTTCCCGCTCCATGAGTGCACCTCTTTTACTCACAAGCTTCATAGTGTCCTCAGCCTTGATAACACCTGCGGCGTAAAGAGCAGAATATTCACCCAGGGAGTGACCGGCAAAAGAGCTGATCTCAAACTCTCCTTTGGTTGCATCCATAAAGGCCTGCCAGCAGATAAGATTGGCAATAGTTATTGCTGGTTGAAGATTCGTCCCTCTGGTTAACTCCTCCATAGGGCCTGCACCACACAACTCCTGTAAATTAAGATCACAGGTGCTCTCAGCCATTTCCATCAAGCCAGCACATTCTTTTTGGGTTTGAACAAATTCCTGGGCCATACCTATATACTGTGATCCCTGACCGGGAAATAACACTGCAATTTTCATATCTTCTATTTTATTTTTTCTGTTTTATTTGAGCCTGAAAAATTCATCCCTATAAAAAGGACCGCCCCTACACAGATTGCTGAATCAGCAACATTAAATGCCGGCCAATGGTAACTACCAACATAAAAATCAAGGAAGTCAACAACAGAACCGAGCCGTACTCTATCTATGAGATTCCCTATTGCACCACCAACAATGAGTCCAATAGGTATAAAGTAATACTTATTTTCCAGTTGTAACTTCCTGTACAAAAAAGTCAGTCCTACTATGGCAATTGAGCCAACGGCAAGAAAGAAATAGTGCCTCCAGGGAGAATCTACATCAGCCAAGATACTAAAAGCGGCTCCAGTATTAACAACATACACCAGGTTAAAGAGTCCCGGTATAATCTCACGGCTTTCATAGAGCTGGAACAGATCAATAATCCACAGCTTAGACAATTGATCAGCTCCAATAACAGCTACTACAACAAAAATATAGCCCACAATTACATGCCCATGGATGTTACAACTTCTGCACAACGATCACAGATTTCCGGATGTTTACTATGCTCGCCAACTGTTGTTGAACGTATCCAGCATCGTTCACACTTCTCACCTGAAGCGGGCAGAACCTGAACGACAAAACCCTCAATCTCTTCACTCTGATAGCGAATACCCTCTTCAGCACTGTCAACATCAAGCTCAACCATCTCTGAAATGATGGATATTTCTTTGATGGTTTGCCATTCACTTTTGACAAATGTAGCCAGGTCGCCAGTTACAGCAAGCATAACCTTTGCCTCCAGGCTATGACCTATAACCTTTTCCCTTCTGGCAATTTCAAGGGCTTTAGTTATCTCTGACCTCACCTTAAGCAGTTCACCCCACTTATCCATAATAGCCTGATCACAGTTCACTTCCTTTGGAGCAGGAAATTCAGAAAAGAAGATACCACCAGTTAAGGCATCTTTATCCGCCCTGCCATGGAGTGAATCCCATGCTTCTGCTGCAGTAAAGCTTAATACAGGATGCATTAACTGCAACAACCCTTCAAGTATTTCAAAGAGCACAGTCTGAGCAGACCGCCGTAACAGAGAATCGGTACCTGAGGTGTAGAGTCTGTCTTTTAGAATATCGAGGTAAAACGAACTCATCGTGGTGCCGCAAAAGTAGTTCAGGTTATGATAAATTGAATGGAATTCATATTTTTCATAAGCTCCAGTTACTTTGCTTCTCAGTTCTTCAAACTTGGCTAGGGCCCATTGATCAATTTCAGGAAGCTGATCATAGGCTACGCTATTTTCTGAATGGTCAAAGTCATCTAGGTTCCCGAGAAAATATCTGATTGTATTACGTATTTTCCTATAGGAATCGGAAACCTGTTTTAAAATCTCATCGGAGACCTTGATGTCATCACGATAATCTTCACTGGCTACCCAAAGTCGCAATATCTCGGCACCATATTTATCTATGACCTCAGAAGGTACAACAACATTACCTACAGACTTGGACATTTTCTTGCCCTTACCATCAACGACATAACCGTGGGTAAGCACACCCTTAAAAGGGGCTACCCCTCTCGTACCCACAGAGGCAAGAAGAGAACTCTGAAACCAGCCCCTATGTTGATCACTACCCTCAAGATAGAGGTCGGCAGGAGAACGAAGTTCATCACGTTCTTCGCAAACTGCAGCATGACTCACACCTGAATCAAACCAGACATCCAGGATATCCTCTTCTTTTTCAAAATCAATTGAACCACAGCCACAGGTTGTACCAGCAGGTAGGAAGTCTGCGACATCATGACTAAACCAGGCGTCAGCACCTTCCTTTAAAAACAGTTCGTTGATTTTTTCTGCAACATTCCCATCTTTAACAATCTCACCACAGGCCTTACAGCTAATCACAGTAAGAGGTACTCCCCAGCTACGCTGCCGTGACAGGCACCAATCAGGCCTGCCTTCAACCATGGAGTGGATTCTCTGCATACCCCAGCTCGGCGTCCAGGTGACACCTTCAATAGCCTTGAGGGCGTTGTCTCTGAGATCATTATTATCCATGGAAACAAACCATTGGGGGGTGGCACGGTACATAACAGGCTTTTTACAACGCCAGCAATGGGGATAACTGTGATTAATGTATTGCTGGTGAACAAGAGAACCATCTGCTGCGAGGTCTTCGTTGATTACCTTATTTACATCTGGAACCTTCTGCCCCATATACTTCCCCGCGTCATGGGTGTACACCCCGTCGGAATCAACAGGTGAGAGGATCTCGAGGCCATAACGAAGCCCCGTTTGATAATCATCGGCACCATGACCTGGAGCTGTATGAACACAACCCGTTCCTGCATCAGCAGTTACATATGTTGCGAGCATAAGTAGCGAATCTCGTTCCATAAAAGGATGTTTACAAATCCTTTTCTCAAAGCCAGAGGCTCCAAAGGTTGCAACCACTTCATAATCCTGCTGTTCTGTCTCAGTCATCACCTGTTCAACCAGATCTTCTGCAAGAATCCATGTCTCACTTCCAACCTTTACAGCTGCATAGGTAAAATCAGGGTGCATGGCAACGCCAAGATTTGCCGGCAACGTCCATGGGGTCGTGGTCCAGATTACGAAATAGACATTATCACCCCCGAGAGCTGGATCAATGTCAGAAAAGTCTTCGCCTGCCCGAAACTTCACATAAATGGACGGTGAAGTATGGTCATGATATTCGACTTCGGCTTCAGCAAGGGCTGTAGTACAGGTGGAACACCAGTATACTGGTTTTCGGTTCCGTACAACTGCACCGGAGAGTAGAAATTTATTGAACTCTCTTGCAATGGCTGCCTCGTAACTATAGTTGATAGTGAGATACGGATCATCCCAATCACCTAAAACACCAAGACGCTTGAACTGCTCTTTCTGGGTCTTGATCCATTTATTAGCATATTTCCTACAGGCAGCTCTTTTAGAGAGTTTTGGGATGGTATTCTTCTTTTCACCAAGCTCTTTATCTACGTTATGTTCAATTGGCAAACCATGGCAGTCCCAACCCGGAACATAGGGTGCGTTAAAACCAGCCATCCGTTTTGAACGAAGAATGATATCTTTTAGGATCTTATTAAAGGCAGTTCCAAGATGAATATTACCATTAGCATATGGAGGGCCATCGTGGAGAATAAACAGGGGCTTTTCTTTGTTCTGCTCCTGAATCATCTGATAAAGGCCCTCTTTCTGCCAACGCTTTAAGACCATTGGTTCTTTTTGCGCGAGATTGGCCTTCATCTTAAATCCGGTTTTGGGCAGATTAAGGGTGTCCCTATAATCCATGATCTTCTCCTTCAAATATTACTCTGTGCTTTACCCGTAAAGGGGCAAACCACCCGATTTACTTTGGTTAATTTTGCAAGTGCCTGAAACAGTCAAACCTGTAACAATAACAGCTAAGAGCCAAGTTGCAAGAATATTTTATTGTACAAATAGACAATTCCAAAAATGTAATACACATTAGAAAACGAGGGAGAGTTCAAGCTTCGTCATAGGTTTTATTCACCACCCACCTCTCATTGTTTGCGTTTCTTTCTGAAATACTTTATTATTTCGATAATTTTCCCATAAATGAATATGCTTATGAAAACGCTTCAGGTCAAATTCTCTGAGGATATATCACAACACAGATGACACTTTGTCGGTATTGCTAAAAAATGGACACACATAATTCGCCTTCTTCAACGGAGACGATGATAGAGCTGATCAAGGTTTCCAAAACCTACACTCCTGACGTCATCGCTTTACAAAACATATCAGTATCAGTAGATGTTGGAGAGATGTTTTTCATCATCGGCATGAGTGGTGCCGGTAAGACGACGCTACTGAAACTCCTCTGCAGTATGGAAATACCAAGTAAGGGGTTAATTGAGATTGGTGGCCAACCCATAAACCAGCTCAAAGGCCACAAGCTATCTAAATTACGACAGAAAATAGGGGTTGCCTACCAGGACTTTAAACTTCTCACCGATCGCACGACCGCTGAAAACATTGCCATCTCCATGGAGGTTTCTTACAAGAAGCCTCAGCTCATAAAAAGAAGGGTCCGCGACCTTCTCGACCAACTTGCCCTGTCTGACAAACATGACACTATAACCGGGGAACTCTCCCGTGGTGAACAGCAGCGTGTTACCCTTGCACGAGCCATTGCAAACTCACCCACCATGATTTTAGTTGATGAGCCCACCGGAAACCTTGATGCAACAACCACTGAACGTGTCATGAAGCTTCTGGCCAAATCAAACAAAGCGGGTGCCACCATAATTATTGCAACCCATGATGATTCCATTTACAGGCACAGCACCCACAGGGTCATGGAGCTCAAAAAAGGTGTCATCCATAGTCTCTCCGGAGGCTTATCATTATGAGTTTCTGGCTAACTGTTATACGACAGGTTGGACGTAACCTCCGTCAGACATGGGGCTCACAGCTAATGACTCTTCTTACTGTAAGCTTATCAGTTCTTATTTTTGCTTTCTTCTACCTCATCTACTCCAACATGCTCAACCTTGGGGATAAATTAGGAGATGACCTCAGTCTCATTGTCTACCTGGAAGACGAGCCTGGACCAGAACTCAGACAACAATTAACGAAAAAGATTCGAACCTTTGATGAAGTTGAGTCCATCCGTTTTGTCTCACGCAGTGAAGCATATAAACGATTTGCAAATCAACTTGGTGAAAACCAGGACGTCCTCAATGACATGCCGAAGGACTTCCTGCCACCTTCAATTGAGGTTATTCCTCTTAAAAACCTGAGGAGTCTCAATCAAGTTAAGCTCTTTTCCTCGTATCTTGCTCGCCTTCCAGGCACACTCAAAGTGCAGTATGGACAGGATTGGGTGGAACGGTTTTACTATTTTACCCGCCTTCTTTCGATCATCGTACTGCTTAGTGGAACGCTGCTCATATTAACAACCATCTTCATGGTAGCCTACACAATCCGCCTGACGATCCTGGGCAGACAGGCAGAACTTGAACTTCTAAAACTAGTTGGCGCAACCAATAATTATATTCGAACACCATTTTTACTGGAAGGCCTACTCCAGGGGCTCCTCGGCTCTACCTTTGGTATCGGTTCACTCTACGTCTTATTTCAATGGATAAAACTCAGATTCTCAGGACCAGGTTTTCTTAATCTCTTTGAGTTTTCCTTTTTTCCACCAGGGGTAACTATAACCATCATTGCGGTATCGATACTCCTCTGCACCGTTGGAAGCTTCTCAACTATGCAGAAATTTTTACGAATATAACATTGCTGTTAACATCAATTAATAACAGTAAAAACAGTGACAACCTTGCCTCAAAAAAAACATACATTTAGTCAAACCATAGATTACCGCACTATTGCACGTCACTGCTGTGCCATATGTATAGTTCTCCTGTTTATCTCTATTCCTGGTCACAGCAATGCAGTTGAGCAGAACCCAAAAGCTGACAAAGAAGTTTCAAAATTTCGAATTAAGATTCGCAGACTTCAGCATGGGATTGTTCAGCAGAAGAATCAAATTTTTGAAACCGAACAGCAGGAAATCGGAATTCTCGAAGAAATAGAAATACTCGACAATAAGCTTTCCGTTCAAAAAGAGAAACTCTCAAAGCTTACTGACAAGATGAATCATCAGCAGGACCTCATTGACAGGGAAGAAAAAGCCCTAGTCAAGATTCGTAATGAGAGAGACGCTGTTGAAAAACATCTGCAGAAACGAATTACTGCATACTATACCATGGGTGACATTGGCCTTTTAAATGTTACTTTTTCCACAAAAACACTGCCTGAACTTCTCACCTTCCACGACTCCTTTGATTCTCTGATTAAATATGATCAGGATGTGATTAAGGTGTACCGGGAAACTATTAAAGAACTTGAACGGGCAAAAGATGCTCTGACCCTTGAAAAACAAGTCCTTGAAGAATTCATTCTAGTTGCAAAAAAAGAGCAATCAATACTTGCAGACACCAAGGCGGACAAAAGAAGTCTCCTCACCTACGTCCGCACCCAAACAAGACTTCACAAGCAGGCAATTGAGGAGATGCAGCAAGCCTCAGAACAACTTGCAGATTCAATAGTAGCCATTAAAAACAAGAATGCGGTGTACGAAGAGGGATTTTTCACCAATAAGGGAAGCCTGCCCCCACCCGTTGATGGAACAATTATCACCCTTTTTCAGGAGCAAAAAACTAATAAACTTGGCATTGACCGGAAATCTCTTGGTATTGAACTCCAGGCCGCAGATGGCACAGATATAATTGCGGTTGGTGGAGGAGATGTTATATATTCGGGATATTTGAGGGGTTACGGCAATACTGTTATAATACACCACGGTCGACAGTACTACACCGTAACCTCCAGGATTGAAAAAATAGTTGTAGAGAAAGGTGACAAGGTCCAGATAAATGATAAGATTGGTACTGTAGGGGATACAGCAACACTCTTTGATGAAGGCCTCTATTTTGAAATACGCCATGGCCGAGAATCTTTGGACCCTCTGCTCTGGCTCAATCCTAACCGACTCTCCACCTTTCATGAGAGCAGCTCGTAAATGCAGGGGCATATGACGCCACCCAAAAACCTCATCTCGATAAGAGATAACCATGACTATTCAACTATTATTTCGCATTTTTAGACTTCCCATAATTGTATTATTCTGTGTTGCAATATCAAGCACAGCACATGCTGAAATTTCCCAGCAAGATCGAACTGATACCTATAAACAATTAGAAATATTTTCTAATGTGTTAAGCATCCTGCAAAATAATTATGTGGAAGAGATTGACACAAAAGAAGTACTAAATGGTGCTATTAAGGGGCTGTTATTTTCTCTTGATCCGCACTCCGCCTATCTGCCGCCGGAAGGCTTACAGGAATTGCAGGAAGAGACCCAAGGGGCCTTTTCAGGGATTGGGATTGAAATCACCATTAAAGACGATCTTCTTACAGTTGTAAGTCCTATTGAGAACACTCCAGCCGACAAGGCCGGACTGAAAGCCAACGATATCATTCTTGAAATAAACGGAGAAAAGACCAAGAATATGGGCCCATATGAGGCAATCAAACAGCTCCGCGGAAAGCCTGGTACGGACGTGACCATTTCCATCCATAGAAAGGGCTGGGAAGAGCTCAAAGAAATCACCCTAACCCGGGACATGATTCCGCTTCAATCTGTAAAAGTTGAGGCACTATCACAGGGGTTTGTATATAGCCGTATCACGAACTTCCAGTCACATACTGCCGCTGATTTTAAAAGTGGCCTTGCTGCCATTCACAAGATCGGCCCTATAAAAGGCCTTATACTTGATCTTCGCAACAACCCGGGAGGACTTTTGCTTCAGGCTGTAAACATATCTGACATATTTCTCTCTGCTGGGACAATTGTCTCCACAAAAGGCAGAATTACTGAGCAGAACACTATTTTTTCAGCCCATGACAATAGCACAGAAACCGATTACCCCATGGTCGTACTGGTAAATGAAGGTTCAGCGAGTGCAGCAGAGATTGTTGCAGGAGCCATTCAAGCCCATAAGCGGGGCATCATTGTTGGTAATCAAACCTTTGGTAAGGGCTCTGTTCAAACAATTATACCACTTCCCGATGGTGCTGGACTGCGCATGACCACTGCTAAATACTATACTCCGGACGATAAATCTATCCAGGCCCTTGGCATTACCCCAGATGTCGAAGTTCCCTTTATCGCTTGTATTGAGCCTGTATCTCAGGAAAAGAAAAAAGCACGCATTAAAGAGGCTGATCTTGCCAATCACCTGCCTGGGAGCGATGAAGAATTACATGAAATGAATGCTAAGGAAACAGCGTTAAAGCAGAGACTTGATCAAGACAATCAACTCAGAACTGCATATAACATACTAAAAAGTCTTACACTGTTTTCAGCCTTTAAAGAAAACAGTATTCATTAGAAATGTTCTCCTATAATAAGGGAGGTCATACTCCCCTCCCTTATCTAAGATCGTACCTACAGGCCAAGTTCTTTTAAAAATTGTTCATCCTGGGACCAGTTTTTCTTCACCTTCACCCAAAGCTTCAACAAGACCTTTTCACCAATGAGCGTTTCGATATCCTTTCGCGCTGCAATTCCAATACTTTTTAGTTTTTTACCGCCCTTGCCGATAACTATACCTTTTTGTGATTTTTTCTCGATTACAATTGAGGCGTGAATGGTTACCAGCTTTTTCTGGGTATCCTCCTTAAACGACTCAACCTGTACAGCAGTTGAATATGGGATTTCCTGACCTGTGAGTAAAAACACTTTTTCGCGTATTATCTCTCCGCACAAAAATCTTTCCGACGCATCCGTTGGAATATCTTCTGGAAAATAACGAGGACCTTCGGGCAAAATAGAGAGAATTTCATCCATTAAATGCTTCACCCCGTCGCCATCAAGGGCAGAGGTAGGAATCACAGCCTTAAATGGAAACAGGTTGTTATATGCTTCAATAAGGGGAAGTACCGTTTTCTTATCGATGAGATCAATCTTATTCAGCACCATGATTGCAGGGCTTTTGACCTGCTCCAGGTAACCACGGATTTCCTCATCTTTTTTATCCTGTACTTTTTTAGGCAGAGGCAGAGATACATCGACGAGAAATAAAACAAGATCCACATCAGCAAGACTCTCCATGGCAACCTTCACCATTTCGACATTTAACGGCTCCCGTGACTTATGTAACCCCGGAGTGTCAAGGAAAACCACCTGATAGTCATCGTCATTGACGATACCAACGATACGATTTCTCGTTGTCTGAGGTTTAGGTGTGACGATCGATATCTTCTGACCAAGAAGGTAATTTAACAGAGTGGATTTACCCGCATTAGGGGGGCCTACGATGGCCACAAGGCCAGATGTTACTGGTTTTCCAAAAAGATCCATAATATAAGAGTAATAATTTTTTAAAAAGAGTGATAATAAATGTGGGCAAAATTGCATTCCACACTATACTGTGTCACGTTTGTTTATTTATAATAGACAAGGCGATGCTCGGAACACTATAATAATAACTGAAGATATTGCTTACCACCTTGAGTTGCAAGCTATAAAGCAATTATTTATTACCAACGAAACTACCTCCAAGTCTAACGGCCTAATGATTGCTACAGGAAAACTTATCGAATATCTCGATAGCGGAAAATTTGTGTGTGCTCTGGTCACCGAAAGCCAGGCCAAAAGACTCCGCCTTATCAATCAAAACGGACGTGAGCTCAACCTCCCTATTTCCAGGGTAGTGCACTGTTCGGACCAGACCCACCAATCGGACGCTAGTCGAGAATCCCTCATCAGCCACCTCAAAGACACCACAGACAAACGTTGCACGCTGATGTCTCAGGTTAACCTCAAAGAATTATGGGAACTCACTGCCGATGAAAGTACGTCTGTTTTCAGCCCTTCTTTTCTCGCTGAACTAATTTTCGGCGAAGATGCAAACGATGACACCATCTCAGCATTCCTGCGCTGCGTCTTTGTGGACAAATTATATTTTAAATATAAGGAAGGTAAGATTCAGGCAAATAGCCCCGAAAAGGTTGAACAGTTACTGGTACAACTTCAAAAAGAAGCTAAGAGAAACAGACTCATTGAAGAAGGTTCAGCTGCTGTTTCAAAAATACAGGCACCTGAGTTTAAACATTCAGAGCTCGACCCTTTCCAGGTTGAGATTCTTGAAATTATCAAAGAGTACTATCTGTTTGGAGGTGATGCAAAAGATGCGGCTATTGCTCAAAAAGTACTTAAGGCCTCTGGTATCACTACCCAACATGGTCCATTTCACCTGCTGGTCAAGGCCGGTGTCTGGTCAGAAAACGAAAACATTCCCCTTCTAAAAAACGATCTGCCGGTCAACTTCTCACTTGCAGCAAGGCAACAGGCAGAACACGTTCTCCAATGCAACAATGAGGACCTGTTTAAAGATCCGGGCAGAAAAGATCTAACCCACCTGGAACCTATCACAATAGACGGCCCAACCACTCTTGATTTTGACGACGCTCTCACCATTGAGCCCCAGGATAAAAATTTTCTGGT
This sequence comes from Desulforhopalus glucosivorans, assembly GCF_054397165.1. NCBI lineage: Bacteria > Pseudomonadati > Thermodesulfobacteriota > Desulfobulbia > Desulfobulbales > Desulfocapsaceae > Desulforhopalus > Desulforhopalus glucosivorans. The sequence goes on along the minus strand of NZ_AP044854.1, from coordinate 1,504,707 downwards.
CGGTATTCATATCTCAGATGTCGCACATTACGTTAAGCCTGGCGACCCTCTTTTTGCCGAGGCAATGAGGCGTGGAACGTCCATCTATTTTCCTGAATCACAAATCCCAATGCTCCCAAGGCATCTTTCCCAGGGCGTTTGCAGTCTGATTCAGGATGAGATTCGTGCAACATTTAGCTTTATGGTCCTTTTGTCTCCAGAGGCTGAAATCCTTAAGGTGAGGATATTCCCATCCATTATTAAGGTAAAACGACGACTTACATACGAAGAAGCCGATAACATGTTAGAGAGTGATAAAGAAATTAAACTCTTCAACATGCTTCGTAAAAAATTGAGAAAAAACAGGCTTGAGCAGGGAGCCTTGCTTCTACCCTTCCCTGATGTCAATGTATTCATTGACCACCATGGAAAGGTACATGTCAACCTTGCAAAAAGTGATACTCCAGCCAGGACCATCGTTTCTGAAATGATGATTCTGACAAATCAGGTCGCTGCAAAATATGTTGCTGACAGACTGGTACCAGGTCTTTTCAGATCCCAACCGCCTCTTAAAAAGAGGATAGTACATGGCGAAGACAGCGACCTCTTCCAAAATACGCTACAACGAAAGAATATGCCCCGCGGGGAGCTTTCCACAAACGCTAAACCCCACTCAGGTCTTGGAGTGTCACACTACTCCACTGTTACCTCACCTATCAGGCGTTTACTTGACCTGGTTATGCAACATCAGCTCAACTCTATTGTAAGGCGACAGGAACCCTGTTTTACAGAAGAGATGTGTAAAGATTTTACTTCTGTTTTAAGTAGAACTCTGTCTACTGCCAACAACGTCAGGCAGCAGCGACAACGGTATTGGTTACTTAAGTATCTCGCTGACAGAAAGGCTCAGACAATTGATGCCCTCATCATCAATGCTGGCCCCAAAAGAGTCAATTTGCTTTTAACTGATATCCTAATGGATATTGACCTCCCCACCCCCGGAGGCCGCCCTCTTGTTAATGGATCTGTCGTTAAAGTGAGAATCACAAAATCAGACCCTCTAGACAATGTGGTTAAGTTTGAATGGTGATTAAAGATTTGTTCGGCTTTTTTTCCCTGCATTGTTTGCATTAATCTATAACCACCATGCCAGGATAATGTAGCGATATGATCAACATCCCTCAACACTTGCCTTTCTCATTGTCTTCACCTTCACCGTATCATCTACTTTAAAATTTTTTGACTTTTTGTTGCATTCAAGCACTACGGTATTCCCTTGCGTCTTTTTCACGACACATTTATCACTCGCGCTAAAAGCTACGGGAACACCAACAATTACCAGTTGTATCAATACTGCTGCTGTTATAATTTTTTTCATTTTTCTCTCCTTCGTTTTGGTTATTCATATTGTCCTCACTGATTTCAGTGTAACTATTTCCAGTGCATTTCCCAGTTCTTCTGGTGGATATAGGGTCATGTAGGGTAGATACAGCTTCTGGGCACAGGATGAATTATTACTTTATAGGTATGGAGGAAGTTGTTATAACAAGGCAGTTATTGTACCCAACTCAACTTCAAGTAAAGAAAAAATGACAGAAAAATCATTTCCAGGCCCCATGAGTATGATCAAGATTGATGGCCACAAAATTAAAGTTTTACGTGAACAACAGGGCCTCACACAACTGTACCTTGCAACGGCCGTCGATGTCACAACTGACACAATATCCCGTTGGGAAAACAAACGATACCCCTCCATTAAAAAGGAAAATGGTATTCGACTAGCCGAGGCCTTAGAAGTCGAACTCGAAGAAATCCTCGATACACAAGATGAACCTGCAAAATCTGAAACAGTTAAACCTGCAGAGCATCATGCTGCCCAAACTCCAGATACAAGTAAAGAAAAAAAGACATTACTCAAAAGCTGGCCCATATTACTTCTTTCAGGAACTCTATTTGGGGTAATTATTGCCTTTATCTACTCTTTTTTCCAAATGAGCAGCAACGTAACTGTAACGGCCACAAGAATTGCCCCCAGTCACTATATCGTTGGTCAGGTCTTTCCTGTTAAAATTGAACTCTTAGCAGAATCAGACGATGAAGTTGCCTTTATACTGAAAGAATCTATCCCTGCAAATGCTGAAATCATCAAGACACAACCACAACATAGTGGACATAATGAAAAAAGTGGGAAAAGTGGAAAAAGTTCTCAAACTTCGTTCTTAAAATGGATTACTAAGGCAAAGATACCCACCAGTTTTTCCTATCTCATGAAATATAATGGTAGAGAACAGCCGATTCTTACATTTGAGGGTAGTATAGCTACAGCTGGTGGAGATGCCCTGCCCATTGCAGGCAATAGCACAATGCGTTCTGGCAACCATCACTGGGCGGACACAGACAGAGACAATACAATTAGTGATGAAGAAATACTCACAGTATACGATAAATTTTCCGGAATCATAGGCCTGGAAGATGAAATCGATCTCATTGAAGAAATTTGGTTAGGCGATGGTTACAACTGGAATACAGACACTCTCGACTATGATATTACCGAATAACCAAACAACACTTACTATTACAACCTGAGTTACAGCCATGCAAAAGTCTTTAAAAACCCGTAATATTCAATGTTTCCTCACTGTCCTCATTATTGGTCTGCTACCTTTAGCAAGCCATGCATCAACAGTAAACGGCAGGTACCTTAAAGGATCTGGCTCTACAATTACACTTGAGATCTCTGTTGGAAAACCAGCACCTAGCAGTATCATTGTTGAGCAATCTTTTAGCCAAAAGAACAAGGTCACAGCAGCTCAACCAAAACCAAATAAAATGAGTGGTAACGGGAATGCTAAATGGCTTCTTAAAAACATTAAGCCTGGCAAAAAAAGATTCACCTTACAACTTGCAAGCCCTCTAAAAGGATCAATTCGTGGGGTCGTTCGATATAAAGATCCTGCCAGCGGAAAATTTCTCGAACAAAGCTTCACCCCATAATGTCGCTTCTTTATACCGGTACCCTTTCTTAAGGATCTTGCTGTAATGGTATCCACGATTACAGCAAGTGAACCTATCTCCCCCCTCTAAAGTTTCTTTTCACCCAAGTACTCATCTACCTGTAATTACGCCAATGCCGACCCGACATCTAGTCTGAACTGGGGTAATATCCCCACACATCCACTTCAAAAAGCACGTTCTGGACGTTACAAAAATAGAAACAGCACAATTTCTATCAACTGTTACCAGGAGGTACATTATGAAACGTTGGATAAACATTGCAATTACAATTTCCCTGTTTTTTTGTCTACACAATCAGGCCTATGCAGGCAATAGAGGCGTTAACGGTCTTATAATAGGTGGCGGCGCTGGAGCGATAGTGGGCCAGAGTATTGGTAGAAATGTTGAATCAACTATTATTGGTGCAACTGTAGGAGGCATTCTAGGGGCAGTCATTGCGTCTGAAAGCGGACGTGGACACCATAGACCTGTTGTGATACATGAGCGTCCAAGACGCCACCACGTGCAGTATCATCACGTACCGAGACATAATCCACCTAGAGTAGTGTATAGCCAATCCTACAGGCACGGGAACAAACACTATTATAAGGGACAGAGACATAAAAAATCTCACCATAAAAGAAAGAACGTTCATTACAGTAAAAAGCACAAACATCATCGGGATTGCGATCGTCCCCACAGGGGATATAACCCAAGGTAAAAACATACTCATTATTTTGTAATATTACGCATAAGATGAATAATGTTCATGATGTGCCCAATACACTCATCAGTGTATTGGGCACTGCTCTTTTTAAGAGAAGATTGAGCTAATCATGGAAAACCAATGCAATTTTCTTTCATAGTCTATAGAATATAGTATCAATACAAGTGAGTTGGGTCCGAACTCTTACCTTTAAAACATTTCTAACCATGGTGAATGTTTGTTAACTGATCCCTTCATAAACAGATGCATAAGCGATACATTAAGTGGACTGCGCGACGGCCTGACACTTTTTTCAGGTCACAGTAGAACTGCACTTATATTCGCTCTCAGTTCCAACGATCAACTTTATATTTGTGATCCTCAAAACCTTATTCGTGGCTATGAACCTATACTTAAATCCCTATTCATTGATAACACAACGTGGCGTGACTCCCTAGGTACTGACAAAGAGACACCGTACAACCATATTGAGTCCCTGAAGAACTTACAACTCGACGGCCTCATCTCCTTTGGTGGTAGCTCAGGACCTGTTTTTTATCAGATGTGGTTCACTGAACATCACCCTAATATTTGCGCCCTTTCTCCCACCGAGTGCTGGCTTGAACACGCCGTCCTGCGACTATCCCACGACATTGCCAATGACAGTAGCCTATACACCGGTATATCCGGATCTTTTTTAAGGGAATATGCAGGCCATGCAGTTCGTGATTCTATTGTAGATCGTGCAGGAGAGCAACTAGGCCTAGATGTGCAGATACGAATATACCCACTTCTCGATGCGGTACTCGGCATATCCAAGACAAACGAAGAGGGCCGTCTTCCATATGGTTCCCTCACCTTTGTTGAGCCACGCTCCCTTGATAAAATATATTTTCTCGCAAAATTTGATTCTTCAGAACAACCTCTACTGACGAACCTGAAACATGTACGAAAACTACTCCAGACCGTTGAATATTCAAACCGTGCCCTGATTTCTGATGGTGTCAGTATTGTAGGAATTGCCAAAAAGCCAATAGAACCATTTCATATAACTGCTGACTTTCAGGGAAAATTTGGTTTTCTCAATGTGGACGATAACAAGATTTGCAGTTTTCAAGATGGGCGCTATAGCTCTGACACACATCGGGCAAAGCTCTTTGAGATGGAAGAGGCTCTTCTTGACTTCCCCCTTGAGCCATCAACAAGGGTCGATCTTTTTAAAATTGTTTCATCTCTTGTTCATACAGCAGGTGACAAAATGTTTGGCTGCACCTTTGTTGTGGACCTTGCAAAAAAACCTACCTCTATTGCCGGCCAATCTCTTACTCCGCCCATTGACCTCAGACAACCTAACAAACTTGAACTTGCTGCAGGACTCGCAAAAGTCGATGGAGCACTACATATCAGTGCAGATCTTCATCTTCACGGTTTTGCATGCCTGCTTGATGGACCGCAGGTAAAAAATGAAGACAGGGCCAGGGGAGCGCGATACAATTCAGCACTCAGATTCACTGCACAGCACAGAGATGTTATTGTAGTAGTCGTTTCATCGGACAGACCTGTTTCTATTTTTCTTCAGGGCGAGGAAATTGTTAATAGATACAGTAATGCGTCAGTTACATCCTGTGCACTCTACGCTACCCCGCTCAGTGAGTGGCTTGAAAATGGCGAGTAAACGACCCTACTTTACACATCCCCTGCACACAAGATGGGTCCCCATAGTTTCAAGTTTAGTTTCCATCACCATTTCGCCACACATATCACAGGCTCTTGAGTCTGCCCTCGGTGCTTTATCAGGCATAATAAAATTTTCAAGGATCTCAACATCAAAAAAACCTTCTGGACCTCTTGAAAACAATTCCTCTCCCCGACTCTCGTAGAGTTTTTCATAGGCCGTAACATCAGAAGCAGCAGGATTGCCTGCTGCTATTTTTCCAGCAAGTTGCTGTTCTTCATCTGGAATAGCAAAAATCTCATTTTTAAGGGATAATCGCACCCCTTTTCCACTTGTTCGACTGGCAAAACTAAATGCCATTTTACCGTAGTCAAGATAAAAGAAATTACCCTTGCCGAAGGTACACCCTGTAAGAACCTGAATTGCATCACAGCAACATGCATCCGTTTCCACAACTGTAATGAGTTCTTCATCGACGGAATGGACTTCAACCAATAGTTTCATGGCAAGTTGAGCCGCAAGATAACCAATGGTAACCCCCATGCAGGTGTGTCCGTGAAACTCTATACACCTTTTATAATCGGCTTTATTTTGGATAAATTCAGGTATGTACATGGTTCTCCTCTAACATCCCAATAAAAGGGATAGAGACAATTCACGTCGTCATCTCGTTAAATGAAAGTATTATTTCTCTATTATCACCATTCATACTACGTACTCTGTAATCTACTACACCTTAGCTATAGCTATGCCCTTTCTTTCAGGAGATAAGCCGTACTATTTAACCGTAAACAGACCTTTAATTGCTCCCTTACAGTTTTAACTGCAATATAAGTGATTTAATAAGTGAATTCATGAGTGATTTATATACAATAAAATAGAGAAAAGTTGCGACGATTCGTTTAATTTACTTCTATATATTAAAAGATCCACCACAAATAGGACAGTAAATACAAAGGAGATAATGTAATGCCGCGAACGATTGCCCATGCAGTATCGGACCTATTTCTTGGAAATGCTCCAGCGTGGTACAAATTAGCAATTATTGCTTTTCTCATCCTTAACCCAATACTGTTTTTTACAGCTGGCCCATTTATAGCTGGCTGGGTCCTGATCGGCGAATTTATCTTTACCTTAGCCATGGCACTTAAATGCTATCCATTACCTTCAGGCGGACTGCTGGCAATGGAGGCTGTCGCAATCGGCATGACCCATCCAGAATCTGTCTACCACGAAGCATTGAATAATTTTGAAGTGATACTGCTCCTTATTTTCATGGTAGCAGGTATCTACTTCATGAAGGATTTTCTGCAGTTTACTTTCACCCGTATTTTAGTTCGAGTTCAATCTAAAAAAACTATTTCTTTGCTTTTCTGCTTTACAGGAGCCTTTCTTTCCGCCTTTCTCGATGCTCTAACCGTTACCGCTGTAATTATTGCTGTCGCCTATGGCTTCTATGACATTTATCATAGATATGCATCCGGAAAAGCCGCAATGCACACCCATGATCTCACTGAAGACCACAACCTTAAAGACACCAGAAAACGAGAATTACGCATGTTCAGGGGTTTCCTACGAAACCTTATGATGCACGGTGCTGTTGGAACAGCACTTGGCGGTGTTTGCACCCTTGTCGGCGAACCCCAGAATCTGCTTATCGCAAGTGAAATGGGGTGGGACTTTGCAGAATTTTTCACTAAAATGATTCCGATATCCATGCCTGTACTTCTAGTGGGGCTTTCAACCTGTTATCTCGTAGAAAAATATCGACTCTTTGGCTATGGCATCAAAATGCCCGGCAACATCAGGTCCCATCTACTGGAAAAAGCCATCCAAATGGAGGAGGAAAGAGGCTTGGCTGGTAAAGCACGCCTCATAATTCAAGCTATTATCGGTCTTTGGCTCATCTTAGCTCTCGCATTTCACCTTGCAGCAGTTGGAATCGTAGGGCTCTCGGTCATTGTTCTCCTCACGGCCTTTAATGGTATAATTGACGAACATCAAATAGGTAGCGCATTCAAGGAAGCCCTACCGTTCACAGCATTACTCGTGGTATTTTTTGCTATTGTAGCTGTAATACACGACCAACATCTTTTCACACCTGTAATCGGCTTTGTTTTGTCTATGAAGGGGCAGGCACAACTGGTTGCATACTATGTGGCAAATGGTACATTATCAATGATCTCTGACAATGTATTTGTTGCTACGGTCTATATTTCTGAAACAAAACTACAATTCATCAATGTGTTAAACAACATTGAAGGTACTGGAATGAGCGGTGAGGCTTTAATGGCCCTACTCACAGCCCCCCATCACAGTTGGCCCGAAATCCTTTCTGGAATGCCGCAGGATGTGAGTTCTCAGGTAATTGCTGTTATGACTCAATTTGAGAAACTCGCTATCGCCATAAACACAGGAACCAATATCCCCAGTATTGCAACACCCAATGGGCAGGCTGCTTTCCTGTTCCTGCTCACCTCTACCCTTGCACCTGTTATAAAACTCTCCTACGGTCGTATGGTGGTACTCGCCCTTCCCTACACTATAACCATGTCAACCACGGGGCTTTTGGCTACCTATTTTTTCCTGTAGATTTCATCAACCCTTTTTGGCAGACAACAAAAAGCCCGATTGATACATCAATCGGGCTTTCTAAACTTTAGAGGTAAGGTATTTAATGCAGCTCTACACCGCTGGAAAATTTTAGAGCTCTTTTACCCATACTGGAATGCGCTGAAGGATATAGCCCTGTACAGCTTCTTTTTTCTCTCCGGCTTCAACCTCGCCAACATCTTTCATAACTTCCTCAAAGTCAAACCAGCAAAGCTCCCTATTATCTTTACTGTAAACTGTAAGAATTCGTCTATTGGCAACCTCTATATCTTCTTCTTCCTGTATTGCCCCAACTAACTGAGCAGCCTCTTGAACGCTTAGGAAATCCAGTTCTTCATTACTCATAATTTTTCCTTAAAAAAAAAGGCGAGCAGGATAAGATCCTCTCGCCTAATGAAACATTTTTTCTGGAAATTACGCAGTCTTTACAACAGCTCCAGAACGGATACAACGGGTACATACTCTCATTCTCTTGGTGTTGCCACCTGAAGTCGCCTGACGAACAGTCTTCAGATTTGGCAACCAACGTCTTCTTGTCTTGTTGTGTGCATGGGATACGTTATTACCAGTCATAGGTCCCTTGCCACAAATCTCACATACTTTAGCCATGGTATTCTCCTTATATCAGATTTCCCAAGTCAGCTGAGTAGGGAAACGAGTTGAAATATGTATTAACAAAATATAATTTAGAATCAAGCTACATACCATCTTTAATGAACTATGGCAAGTGCTTTCAATATCAATCTGCATAATATTCGTCAATCCATTAACCTTCAACTGGGAAAAGAGAAATCAGAATATTTTGTCCTTCAACCTTAAGAGCATGGCGACGCAGGTGGGTTGAATCATGGTTTAAACACTCCCCTGTTAAAAGGTCATATTTCCATTGATGCCTGGGGCAGGTTACGACCAGGCCGTCAATCGGTCCTTCCGTTAAATCGGCACTCTGGTGCTTACACCCTACTTCAATGGCGAAAAAATCACCATTTTCCTGTCGGACAATACCAACCTTTTTTCCCATTACGGTATAAGATTTAATGTGTTTGTCCTCAAAATCGTTTATTTTAGCTATCTTTATATAATCCATGAAGAGTCTTTATATTTTTGAATTTTGACTTATATCAAATGCTTTTTATTGCAACCTTGTATTACTTGTTATAATGTAATTTGTAGTTAAATGATAATAATTATTACCACTACTTTCTATGACTAATCTAAAAAACATCTGGAATTTTTTCGCCTCTGTCAAACTCGCAATTTTCACCCTCTGCAGCCTTGCCATCACCTCGATTATCGGCACCATTATCCCCCAGGGAGAAGCAGCCGGCTTTTATGTGAAACAGTATGGAGCTTCAGCTGCACAGTTTATGCAGGTACTTGATATTCCAGACATGTATTATTCATGGTGGTTTCTTTCTCTTTTATTGATACTCAGCATTAACCTGATAGTGTGTAGTATTGAGCGTTTCCCCAGGGTTTGGAAAATCATTCAAACCGATAATCTACAGGTTTCAGCCGAGCGCATTGGAAAAATGAGCAGTGCCAGAGAGTGGCAGATATCCGCTGAAAACATTAATAAAATTAATCCTGAAGATATTTTTAAATCTGTCTCCATGCATCCTGAGAAAAAAGAGACAGAAGCTGGCACACTATATTTTAGTCAGAAAGGGAAATATAGCCGCACTGGTGTATATATAGTACACCTCTCCATTCTCGTTATTTTTCTTGGAGCAATTGTCGGTTCTATTTATGGTTTTAAAGGCAGCGTCATGATTCCCGAAATGCAGGGGACCAACAAATTCTTTTCTTCCGAAGATTCTTCATCCATTGATCTTGGTTTTACCGTACGTTGTGATCAATTCATAATTGAATTTTACGATAACGGCATGCCTAAAGAATACCAGTCAACCCTTACCGTTAGTGAGAATGAAAAGAAGATCTTTACAACGGATATTGAAGTCAATAGTCCACTTACTTATAAGGGGTTTACTTTCTATCAATCAAGCTACCAGGGTTACCAGGATTTCATACTCACAGTAACAGACAAAGAATCCGGAGAAACCAAGCAGGCAATCATACCATTCCAGAAACAACAGAACTGGGAAGAGATGGACCTTCGCTATGGCATTGTAAATGCTGAAGCTGTAGGGCAACGTGTCACCCGAACAAAACTATGGCTCAAGAGTGGGGACAGTCCCGCCACACTGACATGGTTGAATGACAACCAGCAAGGTGTTATCACCACGGAGAACAACAGTTACGATGTCACTGTAAAGCAGATGTATGCAACCGGTTTACAGGTGGCGAAAGATCCTGGTGTATGGATTGTCTATTTAGGATGTGGCCTGATGCTTCTAGGGTTATATATGGCATTCTTTCTCTCCCATAGAAGATTATGGCTATTCCATGACACCTCCGCTGCCAATCATAAATTGATTCTTGGGGGTAACGCTAACAAGAATAAGCTTGCATTTAAGCAGTTGTTTAGCAAACTCGAAAACAAGATTGACAAGCTGGCGTAAATACTAAGATAATCATTAAACGCTTAGTGCCGATACTTACTCGAAGTGTACACTTATCTGAAGTCTAAACTTATCAAAGCCCTCTAAAGGCTTGATGAGCCTGTAAACTATACGGAGCCCATTGAATGAACAGTTCGACCCTACTTGGAATCACAACATTTACCTATCTTTTTTCAACCCTTCTTTATGTTGCCGTAGTTGTTTTTAAGGCTCCAAAGATTGGGAAAATCGCTACCTTCTTCACAGCCTGTGCATGGCTTGTTCAGACAGCCGGTCTTCTCTTGCGTTGGTCTGAATCTTATCAGATGGGAATTGGTCACGCCCCGCTGACTAACATGTACGAATCGGTGGTCTTTTTTGCCTGGACCATTATTATTCTTTACCTGATCATAGAATTAAAGTTTAAAACCAAGGTCATCGGAGCATTTACCGTACCTTTTGCCTTTTTGGCCATGGCGTATGCCTCTTTTTCAACTGATATTTCCAAAACAATTAACCCACTAGTGCCAGCCCTTCAATCTAACTGGTTGATTTCACACGTTGTCACATGTTTTATAGGGTATGCGTCTTTTGCAGTTGCAGCAGCACTTGGAATTATGTATCTGCTTAAAAGTGACACCCCCAATACCGAACAATCCAAACTTAGCGAATCCACACACCTCCCCTCACACTCTGTACTTGACTCTCTTATCCATAGTACAATGGTATTTGGTTTTATCTGGCTCACTGCCGGTATTATAACAGGTGCTGTCTGGGCAAACTCCGCCTGGGGAACCTATTGGAGTTGGGATCCTAAAGAAACCTGGTCACTCATCACCTGGTTCTTTTATGCCTTGACTCTCCACGCAAGATATACCAGGGGATGGAGTGGAAAACGTATTGCTCTTCTTGCAATTTTTGGTTTTATTTCAGTACTTTTCACCTACTACGGTGTAAATTTTCTCCTGAGCGGCCTCCACAGTTATGGTTCTGCATGACAAGTGCGACGCTGTAGGACTTTTTCATTATTTACAGACATTTATCTAAATTGACAAATATCAATTAAAACTGTATAAAGAATTAATAATAGGCTGTTAGGTATGCAGTACACATTAATTCATCCCAGAGGATTGATATCATGCTGAAAAAGATTCTTGCGTGTTCCGTAGTAACCTTGTTCGTTCTCGTTGGTTCTGCCAGTTGCTTTGCATCTGATGCCGGTCCTGCAGACATCACCATGGTTGGTGAGAAAAGTAAAAAGCCAAAGCCGGCCATCTTCCCCCATAAAGCTCATCAGGATAAGCTTAAGTGTGGTGAGTGTCATCATGGGATGGCTGATGGAAAGCAGGTTCCTTATGTTGAAGGTCAGGAAGTAGCTAAGTGTGAGTCTTGTCACAATGCTGAAGTATTACCTGGAAAGATGATGGGTAAACTTAAACTTGACACCATCAAAGGCGCTGGACATGGTAACTGTCTTGCCTGTCATAAGAAAATGGCTAAAGAGAACCCAGACCTCAAAGCTAAGAAAATTGACAAATGTGCTGCTTGTCACCCCAAAAAGTAGTAATTTTTCATATTAGTTAGTTACAGTAACCAAAATGGCCGCGTTCTTTTAATTAAGAACGCGGCCATTTTTATTTTCACCCTGGTAATTACGTTGAACCACCAAGGTAAAATCATATATAGAAAACTTTGCTATCAGGAATCCTGAAACTTAGAGATATCCCCTACCAGCAGAATCAAATCCCCAAGACCTGTAAGGAGATTCAGGCGATTCTGTTTTACAGCCTCATCTTCTGCCATCACCATCACCTGATCAAAAAAGTTATCAACAGGCTCCTTCATCTCAAGCATATGATTAAGAGCCGTACTGTATTCTGCAGCAGCAACTGCTTCTTTTACTTTTGGAGTAATATCTGTAAAGAGGCTGTAGAGTGTTTTTTCAGCATCATCGATGAGCAGGTCTTCAGACACAGCCGTGTCAGAATTCTTTTTAATGATATTACGAATACGCTTATAGGATGAAGCAAGCACGGCAAAAGAAGGTTCTTTATATATATCGCTCATCGCCTCAATTCTTTTGAGACAATCATTTATATCATCAAAGGATACGGCAAGTGCTGCGTCAACACTTCCTGCCATGTCTCCCTTAGAGATCCTGTCATTTTTGAATCGCCCTTTCACAAATGAAATTACAGAATCTACAGTTTCACCTGAACCGTTAACCTTATCACCATACAAGGCAAGCGCCTTTGATATGATCTCCCGAAGAGATATACGATACCCCTTCTCCTCAATAATGTGTAATATGGCGAGGGTAATTCTGCGCAAGCCAAATGGGTCGGCCGTACCTGTTGGCACAAGACCGATACCAAAACAGCCCGCAAGACTATCAATACGATCAGCAAGCGCGAGTATCGCACCTGTGTCTGTTGACGGCACGGCAGCTCCAGAGCGTTTAGGCATATAATGCTCTTTAATGGCAACAACCACCGAATCAGCTTCCTTATCAACCTCGGCGTAAGCCGCTCCCATTACACCTTGAAGAGAAGGAAACTCTCCAACCATATCTGAGAGCAGGTCACCTTTACAGAGCAGAGCAGCCCGACTGACATCATCAATGCATGTTTCATTTACTTTTTCAGCAATAATTCTAACAAGCTTAACAAGTCTATCTTTCTTCTCCAGCATTGTTCCAAGTTTTGCCTGAAAGATAATACCGTCCAGGCCATCTACTCTGGACTCAAGTGTATTTTGACGATCACCATTATAAAAAAACAGTGCGTCCTCAAGTCGGGCTCTAAGAACACGTTGATGACCCTTGCGAGTCACATCAGGATCATTAACAGTAGTATTATTAACGGCAATAAAGCCTGGCATGAGTGCACCCTTACTATCCACAACAGGGAAGTACTTCTGATGCTCCCTCATTGAGGTGATAAGAACCTCAGGCACAAGCTCGAGAAATTTTTCATCAAAGGTGCCACAAACACCGACCGGAGACTCGACAAGGTTAGTAACAGTGTCTACCAAGCCCTCGTCTACAGCCACGTGACCACCGACCAGATCAGTATTCGCCTCGAGTGCCAGATTAATTTCTTTAACAACCTGCTCTCTTCGAACCTTTGGATCAACGATGACATTATGCTTTTTTAACAGCTCAAAGTATGAAGCAACACTATCAACCACAAAACTATTATTGGCATGGAATCTATGACCTGCAGACTGATTTGAGCTGACAATACCCTCATGTTCAAAGCCTACGACATCACTTCCAAAGAGCGCTAAAATCCACTGGATGGGGCGGACGAATGCTATATTATTTGCACCCCAGCGCATGGATTTTGGAAATGAAAGCTCTTTTATGATTTCAACAAGAACTTCAGGTAATAACCCTAAGGACTCCTTACCCACCACCTCGCGAATAAGCATCAGATACTCACCCTTTGGAGTGTCTACGATCTGAAGTTCAGCAGGTGTGACACCCTTAGAGCGGGCAAAACCTTCTGCCGCCTTAGTAAAATTACCATCGGCGTCATACGCTGCTTTTTTAGAAGGTCCAAGCAATTCTTCTTTTATATCTTTCTGGGTCTCAGCAACATCGGATACGATAAGTGTGAGACGCCGCGGCGTACCTACTACTTTGATTTCACCGTGGTCAAGACGTAAATCTTTTGCCTTTTTGGTGAACTTGTCACGCATTTGCGCATAGGCAGGCTCAAGGTAACCCGCTGGAATTTCTTCTGTTCCTATTTCAAATAATAAATCACGCATGGATATTTAATAGTATAGTTTATCGTTTAGCTGCTGGGTTAACAGGACTCTACTGCTGCAAAGGTTGAAAAATCATCACCAAAATTATGTACTGTTACAGAGAACCACTCAATGGCACTTTCATCCTTAAGCCCGGATGCGACAGTCTTGGAGAGAAGCTCAACTGACAGCGTTTTTTCTAGCGGCAGAGAACTTCCATTCAATTCTTTTTCAACACCCTTTTCAATAAGCAGTAGCAGATCCTCAATCCAGAAGAACTGATTAAAGCGCACACTGACCGTCACCGTCCCCCAACTGCCCATAGACCCTGGTAGCCTTTGCTTTTTTTTAGCAAGAAATGGCAGACTGATAGGAACATCAATGGTAAGGGTTAGATCATCTTCATCGAGAAGCGAACCATGCATTGCACACTGATAGTGAGCAACGTAATTCCTCCCATTTTTTTCACAGTTTAAAAAGTAGGGAAACTCTAGTTCTAAATGGGAGGCCTCAGCATCAAGCCTTGTCTTCATCTTAGTAAGAATTGATGAAAAGCTATTCATGGTGATCTCGCCGTGACATTCATTGAGTATCTCGACGAAGCGGCTCATATGTGTCCCCTTAAATTTATGGGGTAGGTTCACATATAAATTAGCACTTGCAATGGTGTGCTGAGTTTTCTGAGCCTTGTCTTTTACAGTTATGGGATATGGTACTTTTTTAACGCCGACTTTTTTAATATTAATTCTGCGGCTATCCAACTGGCTTTGAATATCTTTCATAAAATGCGGGGAGCACCCTAAATAATAGTTTTAACTAACCACAGTAGACTGGGAAAAACACCTTTGTAACTGATAAAAGACTCATACGTGGCGACTCCCGATCAATGAAGTCCAACAAACAGGAACTTCAGATCAACGCAGGTTTCGAGCGAATGTAAAGGTACTAAGACATTACTTCTCAGCTAAAAGTCTCTGCACCGCCTCTTTCAGTCCATCAAGATTCCCTGATTTAACAATATATTCCTCAGAAGCCCAGGTACTAATATCTCTTTGAAACTCTTGATATGCACTACTCAGAATGACTGGTATTTCCGGTCGGAGCATCTTCATCTGTCGTAACACTTCTATGCCATTCATGCCAGGCATATGAATATCAAGAATAACTATATCCGGATCATCTGCCTGAAATTTTTTTAGCCCCTCTTCACCATTTACAGCAGAAACGACCTCATATCCCTCGTCCTCAAATTCTTCACGATACACAATCTGAATGGAGGGCTCATCATCGACGAGTAATATCTTCTTCATTGCATGCTCCTTCATCATCTGTAACTAAACATTCGCGCAGGTAAGCAGCGGCTTCTTCTGGTGGTATGGGGTTAATATAAAAACCACTTCCCCATTCGAAACCGGCAATAGACGTCAATTTAGGAACTATTTCAAAGTGCCAATGGTAATACTCGAGCCCATCCGAGTGGAGTGGCTCAGTATGAAGAACAAAATTATAGGGGACATTTTCTATACATTTGCAAAGCCTTTTCAGTGCTTCACCAAAGACCTCAGCCAGCTCATGGAGGGCAGTGTCATCCATGATTGAGAAGTTTGAGCTATGTTTTTTAGGTAGAACCCACATCTCAAATGGTGTCCGGGGTGCAAAAGGTGTTATGGCAATAAAAGAATCATTTTGACACACAACACGTTGTTCATTCTTAATTTCCTGGGAGATGATATCACAGAACACACAACGCTCTTTATAACTAAAGTGTGATTTGGCACCCTCAAGTTCAGAGACTATCATTCTAGGAAGAATTGGAAGTGCGATAAGCTGAGAATGCGAATGCTCCAGGGAGGCCCCTGCTGCTCTGCCATGGTTTTTAAAAACCATGACGTATCTAAATCTGGGATCTTTTTCCAGATCTAGTATGCGATCTTTATAGGCACGGAAAACTTTAGCCATTTTCTCGGTGGAGAAATCAGCAAAATTTTCACCGTGATTGGGTGTTTCAATAATGACCTCATGGGCTCCAATACCGTTCATCTGGTCATAGAGTCCAACTCCTTCCTTTTCGAGATCACCTTCAATAACCAGGGCGGGATACTTATTGGGTACTACTCTAACCTGCCATTCAGCCCCGTCATCCCTCTGTGCATAATCGGGGATAGATAAAACTTCCTTAGGAGTAAACGATTCATTCCCTGGACATAGAGGACAAAATCCTCCAGCCCCTTCAAATGTTTCTATGGGAAAATCGGTAGGCCTTTTACGCCTTTCCTTAGAAATTATGATCCATCTCCCGATTACGGGATCTTTTCGGAGCTCAGGCATATTGCCTATAATCCTTTTGACTTTTCTTGCGTTTCCTGGGCTGTCTTACAATCAATACATAGTGTCGTAACAGGTCTTGCTTCAAGTCGCTTCAGCCCTATTTCTTCATCACAATCTTCACAAATACCGAATGTACCTTCATCAATCCGTGTAATAGCTTCATCAATTTTAGAGAGCAGCTTTCGCTCTCTGTCACGAATTCTTAATTCAAAACTTCTACCGGATTCAATAGTAGCACGGTCATTAGGATCAGGTACATTTGAAGTTTGATCCGTCATTTCGTCCATTGTCTTTCCGGCTTCATTCATGATCTCTTGTTTTTTCGATTCCAATTCTTTTCGAAAAAAATCAAGTTTATTTTCATCCATTAACGTTCTCCTCAATACACTTAAATATCATACAAACAAATATCATACAAACTGTACTAGCCCCGATGAACGGGATAAGTACCTTGACGGAATTCAATCAGAAAAAACATTATGAATTTCTAAGGTACTAAAAATAATTTACTGCCGTACATATGTACCGCTTTTACCGCCAGTCTTTTTAAGTAGACGAATATCACCAATAACCATGGATTTATCAACTGCCTTACACATGTCATAAATAGTGAGGCCAGCTACGGAAACAGCAGTAAGCGCTTCCATTTCTACGCCGGTCTGACCACTCATTCCAACAGTTGCAAATATTTCTATGGTGTTATTCTCATCTTGATATTCAAAATCGACATTTATTTTACTAATTAAGAGTGGATGGCACAAAGGAATGAGACTATCAACCTTTTTGGCAGCCATAATACCTGCAACTCGTGCAATGCCAAGGACATCACCCTTGGACATGGAGCCACTTTTAACCATTTCAAATGCCTGGGTTGACATAGTGATTGAACCCGCTGCATGGGCCACACGAACAGTCGCCTTTTTCCCGCCGACATCAACCATGACAGCGTGACCCTCTTCATCAAAATGGGTAAATTCTGCGGTCTTTTCGTTTGGCATTGTACGAACCTATCTGTTGTTTAATTTTTTCCCAAAACATCGTGGAAAAGTTTTTTGAAAAAACCTTCTTCCTCGGTGTCTTGACCGTGCTCTTGACACAGGGTGTCAAATTCCCTGAGGGCTTTCTTCTGTTCTTCGCAGAGGTTGACGGGGGTCATGACCTGTAACTCAACTACCATGTCACCTTTTCCGTGGCCTCTCAGGTTCGTCACACCTTCTTTTCTAAGAGTAAATCGTTCACCTGACTGAGAGCCTGCTGGAATATTGAGCGATTTTTTACCATGGATAGTTGGAACTTCAACACTATCCCCAAGGGCAGCCTTTGTCATTGAGATAGGAAGCCTGCAGTATATGGTATCGCCATCACGCTTAAAAAAGTCATGTTCTTCAACGTGAACAATAACATACAGATCACCTGATCCACCGCCCCGCTTTCCACCTTCACCCTCACCCCGAAGACGCATTCGGGCACCGGTATCAACGCCTGCAGGAATTTTAAGTGAAACTTTTTTGGTCTTTTCAACCAGGCCTTCGCCATGACAATCATTACATGGATCGGTAACTATTGAGCCTTCTCCATGACACTGGGGACATGTTGAACTCATCTGAAAAAAGCCCTGGGAACGAACAACCTGCCCCCTGCCGCCACAGGTCGGACAAGTCTGCTTCTTAGTTCCAGGACGACTGCCGCTACCTTCACAGGTCCAGCAAGTATCTCTTCGGGTCAGCTCAACCTCTTTTGAAACACCGTGTACCGCATCCATGAAAGAGATTTCAACGTCATACCTGAGATCATTTCCCTGAACAGGACCATCTGCTCTCGCCCTACTCCTCTGACCACCGCCACCAAAACCGAAAAGATCACCAAAGATATCTCCAAAACTTGAGAACACATCTTCAGCATTACCAGGGCCACTATAACCACTGTTTTTCAGTCCGTCATGACCGTACGTATTGTATATTTCACGCTTTCTTTCATCACTTAAGACTTCGTACGCCTCAGTACAAGATTTAAAAAGCTCCTCTGCCTCTTTATCATCTGGATTTCTGTCCGGATGATACTTCATAGCAAGCTTGCGATATGCTTTCTTTATTTCGCCGCTGCTAGCACTTCTGCTAACAGATAAAATCTCGTAGTAATCAACACTCATCTTTTATTCTACTCTTCAAATCTTATGAAACGGTGTTTGCTTCTTCACCAAGTATATCAACATCATTGTCCGAATCCCCATTTTGGTCGGGAAGTTCTTCAATATTATCAAAGGTTACTCTTCCATTGGCAATTTCTCTTAGGGTCATAACAATTTCCTTATTCTTACCTTCAGCAAGAAAAGGCTCTCCATGACGATGTTGCTTTACACGTTTTACTGCAAGGTGAATTAGATTAAATCTATTGTCATCGCCTACTTTTTCAAGACAATCTTCACATGTAATTCTAGCCATAATTTCCTCAAGTTAAATCATACCCCTGCAAGATAATCTTGTAGAGGCAGGGGGGCTTTCTATTTTTCAAAAGGGTTGTGCAAGAGCAGGGTTTCATCGCGATCCGGTCCAACAGACACTATGTTCGCTGGAGCTCCTGCAACCTCTTCAACTCTTTTAATATAATCTTTTGCCTGCACAGGAAGATCGTCATAACTTCTCACATGATCAATCTCTTCTTTCCAACCCTCGAGGCTCTCATACACAGGACTGACGCTACCTGCTTCGCGGATATTTGAAGGCATGGCACTATACGACTTTCCATCGAGCTCATAGGAGGTTGCGATTTTGAGTTCGCTTTGTCCACTGAGAACATCGAGTTTGGTGATAGCAAGTCCGGTGACACCGTTTAGTCTGGTGGCATCAGCTCCGACCACACCATCAAGCCAACCGCAGCGTCTTCTTCTGCCAGTGGTTGCGCCGAATTCATGCCCCTTGTCTTGCAGTTCGTTGCCGGTCGCATCGAAAAGCTCTGTAGGGAAAGGACCGGAGCCAACGCGTGTAGTGTAGGCTTTCATAATACCGACAACAGCATCAATATAGGCGGGGCCAAATCCAGCACCAATACAGGCGTTACCTGCAATAGTGTTAGAAGATGTAACAAAAGGATAGGTCCCGTGATCTACATCAAGGTGTGTTCCCTGGGCGCCTTCAAAGAGAATATTCTGTCCTTTCTTTCGAGCGGTGTCGAGTTCAACTGAAACATTACCGTAATAAGGGATAAGTTTTTCAGCATATTCCTGGGTTTGTCTGTAGACAAGATCAAAGTCAACCGGTGCTGCGTTGAATTTCTTTGTGAGCAGGAAGTTCTTTTCGTCAATTGCTACTTTTAATTTTTCACGGAAAAGAACATCGTCACGAAGGTCACCAGCTTTGATTCCAATCCGACCAACCTTGTCCATATAGCATGGACCGATACCACGCCCTGTGGTTCCAATTTTATTATTGTCGGACAGTGCAGCCTCTTTAGCTTGATCAAGACTTGCATGGTACGGCATAATCAGGTGAGCACCCTCACTGATCATAAAACGATCAGGATTAACTTCAAGACCCTGCTCCTTGAGCTGTGCCATCTCCTCAATTAAGACGCCAGGGTCAACAATAACCCCGTTACCTATCATACACATCTTATCTTCGTAAAGAATACCAGATGGAATTATATGAAATACATATTTTTTGCCTTCTACCACCAAGGTATGACCAGCATTATTTCCACCTTGAAATCGAACAACAAAATCTGCATAGCGGGTGAGTAAATCAACAACCTTTCCCTTACCCTCGTCTCCCCATTGGGTACCTACAACGACAACGCTGGACATCAAACTTCTCCTCTCAGAGGTTATTCCATTTGAAACATATTGCGGTGAGCAAGACACACCCATCACCCCACAATAGATCCACAAAAGACAAACGCGTAAATATAGTCAAGTGATTGACTAATGTCAATCAATCAAATTTTGCAAAGATTAGCATGACTACATTAGGCTTTTTCGTTTATTTTTCAAGTTTTAACGAACATTTTATTCAATTTTCGAGCATATTCCCGAAATTTAATACTCCACTTATATGTAATTTCTGGCAACATACACTTTCATATGCCCAGTCGGTATGTCCAACCTTTTTAACAAGGCTGACTCCAATCATTGACACTATCTGGCAAATCACTTACATTTGTGCAGCAATAGTCGTACCTATCGTCGCACCACTTGTTTTAGTTAAACGTCAATAAAACCTGATATTTGCAACACGTTGACTATGGTTTTTGTCGAATTTTCAGATTAATAAACACGCTGTAGATTACTTTAATCGCGCAGCAGAAGGTTGTGAATTATGTTTGGCATCGGTCTGCCTGAAATGATCCTGATATTGGCCCTCGCTCTTATTGTAGTGGGCCCGGATAAACTCCCTGATCTTGCTCGGTCCATTGCCAAAGGAGTTATGGAGCTTAAAAAAACGGCAGAAGGACTAAAAGAGACCATTGCCGCCGAAGGCAATCCTTTAGATGAAATTAGACCTGATCTTGAAGAGGCGGCCAAATCCCTTAAAAATAACCTTCTGGAAACACCTCCCTACCTCCGAGACGAAAATGTTACACCTGGCGGTGTTAATCCTCCATCTGAAAATGTAATGGCGGCCTACGACGAAGTTATGAAAAACAGCGGAGTTGATAGTCCTGAGAACGAACAAACAAATACCTATGATCTGACTGAAAGTGAGACGGTGGCAAGTGATGAGCCCAAAGAAAAAGTAGACAATGATAGTAGCTCAACACCCAAGCAGAGTCCACCCAGCGTATAAAGCAACCCCAAAAGACAGCACTTAAATAATCAGAAGCGGTACAAAAGATGGCTCAATACAATCTAGAGAAAAGCATTCCAGCCCTTGAACGATCCATCGCTTTTTTCAGACCGCACCACCTGGAACTTCGTAAACGACTCATCACCATCTGCAGTTCAATTATTATCTGCACAGTCATTGCGTATATTTTTGCACAGCAAATAGCTGGTTTTTTCATTTCACCACTATTTCAAGCAAGTCCGCTGGTATATAAACTCGTTTACACCAATCTGCCAGAAGCATTTCTTGCCTACATTAAAGTCGCTCTACTTGTCGGTGTTATCTGCTCAATGCCAATTGTTTTGTATCAACTCTGGAGCTTTATAGCACCAGGCCTCAGAGCTAATGAGAAAAAGTTCGCAGTAACAGTAGTTTTCTGGTCAACCCTGCTATTTATTGTAGGAGCGTCATTTGGTTTTTTCGGGGTTATTCCTCAAATGCTCAGCTATTTTATGAGCTATGCCAATGAAGGCCTGGTCCCCCTGCCAAAACTAGGAAAATATCTCACCTTTGTTGCAAGAACCATTCTGGCCTTTGGCCTTTCCTTTCAGATTCCCTTTTTGATGGTAATGACATGTAAGGCAGGCCTTGTACAGGCAGCGTATTTTAGACAAAAACGGATGTATTTTTACATCGCCATTATCGTCCTCTCGTTCTTACTGACGGCTGGTGACTTTATGGCAACTATCCTCTTAGCCATCCCACTGTTTTTTCTTTACGAGGCTGGTATATTTCTAAGCCTTCTATTCAATAAAAAGAAACAGCCGTAGGCCCTCTTTAGCACCCACCCAAATCAACTCTTTAGAGGCACAAATTCCTGTTTTAACAGGCAACAGGATATTTTATAGAGAGGTTTACCATTGTTATCGTACTCGATTGTATCGGGCTGCAGAAGTTTATTCATAACGCACCCCTCTTCAATATCCAGCTTAAAGAAATTATCTTCTCGCAAGCCATCAAGACGTTCCAACACACCGGACTCAATTTGATAGCTGTGCACGGGATGATCTTCACAGAGAGGGCATTGATATACTCGTCCATTGGGAAAAACAAAGTAGTTTTCAGCAACGTTCCCTGCACACTGAAACGCCTCCCCATCATCCAAGAACACCTTTGGATACGTCACATGTATTCCTGCCTCGGCGGCACTTCTGGCAACATCAGGCACAATACTCAGCCACTGCTTTCTTGTAACCTGAGTAGTCTCATCCGCTTCTAACACAGCCGAATTACCGCGCAAACCGAGAACCTGAATAAAAAACTTTTTAACTCCAAGCTCTTTCAACAGAGGTATCATCTCAGAAAGTTGGGACAAATTTTTCTGGCTGACAGTATAGATAAGACTCACATTATACCCCTTTTCAACTGCCTTTTTAATATTGGCAGTACACACTTCAAACACCCCATCCCCTCGAATCGGATCATTAACCGCAGCAGTTGGCCCATCCAGACTAAAGCTCAGGTAGTCGAGTTCTGCAGGATTACTTTTCTCCAGAAGATCATTGAAAAGGTATCCATTGGAGTCAACTGTGACATAGTAGCCAAGCTCCTTTGCCTTACTAATGGAAAAAGCAAGGTCAGGATGCATGGTCGGCTCCCCACCTAAGAATATTAGATTGGTTCTTTTATCCTTTGCATGAAAGAGCGACATCCATTCAACAATTTCTTCTTTAGTCAACTGCTTTGTTCCGTGCTGGTCTTTATTGATGTAGCAGTGTTTGCACGAGAGATTACACGCTGTGAGTATATGGAAAAATACATTTCTCTCACCTTCTTTAAAACCAACTGTTCTTGCTATATTTGACATGATTTTTCTATTTCTGGGGTTTAAGACATCTATTGCGCGAGGGTGTATTGAGCAAGATAAGTATCACTGAGATACATGCTGTTCGTAGATGAAAAAAAATTCTTAAAAAGCTCTAAACATTCCTGTCGCCTGACACCTGCTGTTACATCAACTCTGATATCCCTGTACAAGGGGGCAAGTTGCGCCAGGGGTAAGTTGGTTCCTCCCCCCATGGCATCCTCATATCCATACACAAACTGGGTGACGCCATTGACAATGAGAGTGGAAAAACACATAAGACACGGTTCCATGGTTGAGTAGACTGTGACCTTGCTGAGGTCTATTTCCACAGGACCTGTCAAAATAGATCGTAGAGCCATCATTTCAGCATGATCGACTTCATTACTCCTTCCCGTACTATTGTTTCTTCCGCCAGTTGCCACAACCGCACCATCAAGGACAATTACACAACCTACGGGGAATTCATTATCAGCGAGAGCTTCTTCTGCTAAGACCAACGCCTTATCCATAAAGACCTGATGCATATCCATTAGATAACCTTTTTTTTACAGACTCCGACCATATCGAACAGCCGCTACTTGAATTGATGCGGGAGTATGACACTGCAGATAATCATGAACTTTTTTTGTGAAAGGCAGGTACAAGAGTTCGGTACGATGAACCACTGTTGTGATTTTGGGAAGATTGAGTAGTCTTTTCTTTTTACCAACAGTGAGATGTGCCAAAACACTTTTAATGGCCTGAACAGCTTCTGTTACATCGAGATTGACAGGGTGGCTTGATATTTTGCCCCTTGAAGTCCCTTGGGGGATTTTTCCCTGGGCTATGGTAAGCTGAGAGGCAAGCTGTAAATACATTTTGGGATTTACCTTAAATGCAGGAAGTAGAAAATACAACTCTTCACTCTCTATTGTATTGCCAATAATAATTGGCTGATTGGTAAAATCGATCAAGTCTCTAAAATCAGTAATTTCATAGCCTGATGTTGAAAAGCTTATTTTCCAAAATGGGAAAAAGATATCCTGCCCACCGCTACTCTCCACAACACTCCAGCTAACAGGCTTAAGACGACCTTTATTTTCAAGCCAGTGTGTAAGGCAGCTCTCACAGGTGAGAACACGGCTATCTCTCTCCCCTGTCATTAATCCTCCGCATTGAGTGCAGATTGTTCCTATAAATGAAGGCTCCCAGGATTTTTTACTTTCTGAACCTTTAAGTTGATCCAGCAAAAGATTATCTGCCGAACCGATCAGCCTTCCATCCACAGCATCGACTAAACGATCATTTTTAATATAATAGGGCTGATAGATTACGCTTATGGTCTCTCCAATAAAAGCTCTATGGACTACAGTTGTATTTTTTTTATCAGAAAACAGATCCACAAGTTTTGTGGCTTGTACAAAAGCAGCCTTAACCGGAACGGTCTGCAGGACAAAGGTGCCATCCATGGCATTTGTAACCGGACGCACCTTCATAACTTGAGGACGCAGTCCAAGCGATGGCGCAAGAGACTGAACACCTACTGCGAGCCTTGTCGTATCTACAATTTTATGTACAACTCGCTCCCTATCGACAAAATAGACAACCCCCTTAAACCGCAGATATGGGACATAGATCAGATCATCTTCACTCATATCCTCAGGAAGCTTATGTGGCAAAACATAACGTGGTGCAGCAGAATCTAAACGAAAATTAGAAACGTCACAAAAGTCACACCTTATCAACTTATCGTCTTCATTAAGGACTATTGCAGCCCCACATGAGGGACAACTCTGTTCTATTGAAAGTTCCATACGATGCGTTAGATTGAAATCCCACAATTGTTGCAATACATGGAATCGGCAAGGTTTTCCGTTTTACAGCCAGAGCAGATCTTTTTTTGTTTCTTTTGTCCTGTTGCACGACCACACTGGGAGCAGAACTTTGCCTTAGGAGTAAGGTTCTTCCCACAATTAGCACATTTTATAAGCTGTATTACCTGATGGCCACAAAGGGGACAAAATCTTGAATTTGAAGGAATATTATTTAAGCAATCGGGGCATTGAATCTCTGGAATGGCTTTTGTCTTAGTACCGGTATTTGTTTGTGCATTTGAAGCCGCGAACATTGATGGTAACATCATCCCCACCCCAAGCCCCATGCCTGCTCCAGCCTCTCCCTGATTTTCAGAGGCCTTCTCCATGGCCATTGCGGCTTTAAGCTTCATGAATTTTTCCATATCATCAATAAGTTCCATCCGACCACGATCATCAATTGCGGCCTGTACCTCCGGCGGAGGTGTTATGGAGGTGATATAGAGTTCTGATAATCGCAACCCATAGTTTCCAAAATCATCGGCGAGCCTTTTTTGCAACTCATCAGACAACTGATCAAAGCGCCCCGGCAAATTAAAAATTGTGTCGAGGGTTTCTCCAAGATAGTCATTAAACCGTGAAACGATAACACGCTTAAGATATGTTGCGATACTATCCGTATCCATTCGCCCCATGGTTCCAACGAGGGAATTAATAAATAGAACCGGCTGCACTATTTGAATATTGAAAATACCGTGGGCACGCAGACGAATCAGGCCAAGTTCACTATCTCGAAAGGCAACGGGATTTTGTGTGCCCCATTTATTATTGGTGAAGTGTTTGAGATTAACCATATACACTTCAGCCCGAAGGGGAGAATCACCTCTCCATGGAATAGATAAGATTTTAGTAATAAGAGGTAAGTTACCGGTTCGAAGGGTATACCTGCCTGGGCCAAAACAATCACACGCCTTACCCTTATAGAAAAAAACTGCTGCCTGGCTCTCTCGTACGGTAAGCTGTGCTCCAAATTTTATTTCCCCCGAGCCACCCTCTGGTAACCTATGAACAAGTTCTTTTCCAGACTCATCAAACCATTCAATATTTTCGAGAAAAATACCACCATCAAATTTATTCATCGCTCACACCTACATGGATTTGGTTTATCTAACACACTTGCTAAAGGGTTCAATCAGCTTTATTATGAAAGCATAATATCATAATTATTAATCAGTTGAGCAGGAGTTTTTCACAGATATGCAATTTAAAGAACTATGGGACCTTGAAAGTGCGATGAAGGTTCTTGAACATGATACTGTAGACAGTAAATTATGGGCTGAGGCAGTTGAGTGGCTCATGCTTTATGGACCACCCGAAATACAAGATCTGCTTATTGAGGCTTCGACAACTGCCACAAACAGCTCGTTTCCAGGCCTTACCCCATCCCATTACACAGCGTCCGGTCAACCGGTCTATGATGTCCGTGCACTTGCCGATACTTTAGGTATTTCAGAAGAAGAAGTGAAAAAAATTCTTGAAGATAAAGAAAGAACCCACGTTACTCTACAGACAACCAATTCGGGCAATAGTGAAACCGTCCATTAAACCTCATGTAACACTTATAACTTTAATACCATGAGGTTTCTCATTCTCAGCTGTAACCATTACGTGTTACAGCTTATAAATATTAGGGTCAATTTCTGGAGGATTCGCGACTACTGTAGCGTCACTGATTTCGGTCTTTGCCGCATCTAATGAGACACTACTATCACCTTTTTTCATCAACAGTTCATGGGGAGTAATTTCACAGGGCGTGCTACGTGCAGTTGACATGTTACTCAGTTTGTCTCTCATCTCCCCGGTATACTCGTAGCCACACTCTTTGGTAAATGACTCTAAAAGCCCTCCCACTTCGCAAGCATTGTGCTCAGAAACATGCTCAGCTTTTTCAAGGAGATGAGTAAATGCACTCTCAACCCGATCTTCATCAAACGTTCCATTACCGCTACTAGAATTTGCTGGTGTAGTGAAAGCAGAGAGCTGTTTTATCATTGCCCCCGAACTGCATCTTGGGCAATCAGGTATTTTGGATGGCGCGACCTTACTCGACATAAAACTAAACACGACATTACAATCAGTACAAAAATATTCGTATATGGGCATTTCGACTCCTACCCCCGATAAACGGGATAAGTACCTTGGAAGTAATTTTAAATATGTATAAATTAATACGCTAGAACATCAATCGAGGTGATAGATCCCAGCTTAAAAAGCGTTTCGTACGTTTAGTGCCTTACTCCTGAAAGCCTTTTATAAAAAAACAAGAAACTCAGGAATTGAATTTGAAAACGTAAGTGAAGTCTTCCCACCAGATAGTGAACGTAGTGAGACCTTCGAGACACTTATTCCGTTCACCGGGGTTAGTTTAGCACAGCATCAATTTGTTCTGAGGTAACCTGGTCTGTCACAATTGTTTCACCAATTGATGTTGGTAATACGAAAAAAACAACTCCGCCGACAGTCTTTTTATCAGTAAGAAGATATTTTTTTATGGTCTCACGATCTAGCCCAGCTGGAACCTCAACAGGCATATTATATTCTTTTAATATCGCAAGAATTTCTCTGGACTCAACACTTGTAAGTAATTTGTTCAACACAGCCAGTTCTGAAGCCGCAACCATCCCTATTGAAACAGCAAGTCCATGAATAATGGAGAAATCAGACGCTCCTTCAACGGCGTGACCTATGGTATGTCCAAAATTAAGTATACGCCTTACCCCACCCTCTTTTTCATCTTCTGAAACGACTTCGGCTTTAATCTTACAGCAGGTATAAATTACCTGAGCAATAGCCGCATCATCGAGTGCGAGTATTTTTTCGCGGCTATCTTTTAGAAAAGTGAAAAAATCAAGATCACGAATAACACCATATTTGATAACTTCTGCAAGACCACCTAAAAGCTCATCTGCTGGTAGAGTCTGTAAGACATCTATATCTATATACACAGCCTTTGGCTGATAAAAGGCACCGACAAGATTCTTCCCTTCAGGTATGTCAACCCCGGTCTTTCCCCCAACAGAACTATCGACCTGGGCAAGAAGAGTCGTTGGTATTTGTACGAAAGGTATCCCTCTCATATATGAGGATGCTAAAAATCCTGCGATATCTCCACTTACACCACCACCAAAGGCAATTATAGCATCCTTTCGATCAAAACCAAGCTTGGCAAGGCCACTTGCAAGAGCGGTCACTGTGGCAAGATTCTTATGGGACTCACCATGGGGAAAGGTGAGAATTTCAGCATGAATTCCAGCTGTAGACAAGCTTTCCATTAGTATCTGACCATATAGCTCAGCCACACGATCATCAGCTATAATACAGTATCTATTACCAACTTGTCTCTTGTTAAGATCTTCACCAACCTGTGAAAGATAGCCTTTTTCTATGAATATCGGATAACTTCTATCACCCAGACCTACATTCAACTCTGCCATTACTGCCCCCTGAAAATCATTTTCATTCTACCTCAAATCCTTCAAACTATAACCGACAAGAAACTTACTCTAGAATAAACAAAAAAAAAAGGGTGATACCGTACTAGACGATATCACCCTTCTTAGACTGTAAAAGTCAGTGATTACATAGAATCACCAGATGCAGCACCCTGCATCTTAACTTCAACTTTCTCTTTCAAGTTACCGTAGTATACTTTGAGGTGATCAAGAACTTCATCACGTCCAAAGTGATCCACGATCTCAGCACCATCAGAAAGCGCCTTACGGAGCTTGGTACCGGAAAGGATAACACGGGATTCTTTGTCATGTGGACAAGTACGGAGTGAAGCCATACCATCACACTCTGAGCAGTAGAAAGTCCAGTCAATTTTCATTGGCTTACAAAGGAGATCTTTTGCATCATCACCAGTTGTAGGGATGCGATCGAAAATTTCCTGAGCTTCGAAGAGACCATAGAAATCACCAACACCAGCATGGTCACGACCAATAAGCATGTTGTTAACACCATAGTTCTGACGGAAGGTAGCATGGAGCAGGCCTTCACGTGGTCCAGCATAACGCATATCAAGTGGGTATCCAGCGTTGATAACGTTTTCTTTAACAAAGTAGTTCTCGATAAGAATATCAATCGCCTGTACACGGGTCTCTGCAGGAATATCACCTGGCTTGAGGTTACCAATAAGAGAGTGAATAAGAACACCATCACAAACTTCTACAGCAATTTTAGCGAGGTACTCATGGGATCTATGCATTGGGTTACGTAGCTGAAGAGCAGCAACGTTAGACCATCCGCGCTCGTCAAACATTGCACGGGTCTCAGCAGGCTTGAGGTAAACACCTGGGTACTCTTTAGGATACTCACCTTCAGAAACTACCTTAACTGGACCAGCAAGGTTGAAACCTTTCTGTGCCATAACCATGATAACACCAGGATGATCTTCAGGTGCGATTTCCCAGAACTTTCCATCTACTGACTCTTCACCTTCGCCGAGGAATACTTTCTCACATTCCCACTTCTTGTCAGCTTCGCTCATCTCATAGCATTCTTCTACTGCCATGGTCGCGAAAACTTCGCCATCTTTAACGAGTGCGATCTCTTCACCCACTGCAACAGCTTCGTCAACATCAAGGGTGATTGGAACAGGCCAGAAGGTGCCATCCGCCATTTGGAAATTCTCACAAACGCCTTTCCAATCAGCTTTTTTCATGAAGCCGGTAAGTGGAGAAAAACCACCGATACCGAGCATGATTAAGTCACCTTTAGCACGATCAGAGATCTCAATTTGCTTTAGACCTGCCGCTTTTGCCTTTTCAGCTTCAAGCTCAGCGCCTTCAAGCAACGCACATACCAAACCTTTACCACCATGTGGGGCTACTAATTTAGACATAGAACACCTCTTTTGTTAAAATTTGTAATATATAAAACTAAAGCTAAATGCCGCACATTTAAATGCTTGGCATACTGAACGAGTATTCATTGTGAGCAATATATATAAAAGTAATCTGTGAAAAGTCAAGGGAAAAGCGTAAGGCACTATTGCTGCGCACGAAAGGTCAAAACTCCTCAAAAGGCACTAACGCTTTGCTTGGAAGTAAAGCAGCTATCCAGTATTATTTTAACTACTAACGTTTCCTACAGACCAAACTTGGTTATGATAAAAATCCGATAGAAACATCTATGGTATACTTGCGGAAGACAGAATCAGAATGATTTGCCACTTTCATATAAAAAACTTACAATGAAAAAAGAGTTGGTATTAAAGCTCTACTCTAACTCATAAAAAAGCAAGGACCGGGAGAGTAAACACCCAGGTCCTTTTGTTATCCTAAAATGGTCAATGAATCCTTAATTGGTCCAGACACCGTTTTCAAGCTGGTAGAAGCCGCTACCATCCGGAGCAGACTTGGTATCCAACGTTTCGGTACCCTGTTTTTTCTGGGTGCCGCCAGCTGTTACACCAGCACCGTCTGCCTGCGATTCTGGATCATGCTCATTGTCGGTATCATTCTCATGCCATAGGGCCAGAACGATGTTGTCTTCGAGGAGATATTGTACCGTCATCCCGTTACTAAAGCTGCTCTTATCAGACAGTTTCCCGTCGACGGTGAAAAACTTCGTTTCTCCAGTTAACAGCAATAACCGGTCATTAATCACGACTTCCCTTTCTTGAGTATTAATCCTCTCAAGCCAGCCAACACCATCTGGACTGGTATCTCCTTTCACCTCTACCGCCAGTTCCTTAGCAGAAACGATGGTAAAAGTGATCATTAGGAGAATCGTCGCTAAAATTCCTACTTTAATTAATTTCATAAAACCCTCACCGGATGTTTTTCAAAACACGTGGTCTTGGTTGAGTATGTTGTTTTGTCTTACCTATTGTCTCACGAGATTTCGAATTTACTCAATCTCGCGCCAGTTGATTATACCTATACGTTCACCCTTTGTGATCGTCGTCTTCAACGACGCATCAGAGACACTAGAAATATCAACAGCAGTACCGGTACCCGCGATAGCAACAGATGCGGGTGAGTAGACCATTCCTTGTGAATAATATCCTGATGGTGGGACCATTTCACCGTCAATTTCGATAAGATCATCAGAATTAATCTTCCCGTCACCGTTTATATCAAAATACGGTTCATCCGAGCGACCACCGTTGCAAGCCTCTACCCCTTGTACAATAGAAATAGTACCACCGGAACATGGTGAATCAGAAGGCTGCACTGTGACAAACCGCAATATGCCGTCACGCACAAAAAGATCGGTTGCCATTCGCTCCCCATTACCAGGCAGATCGAAGAACCAGCCCACATGTTCGCCATCTCCAGTAATTGGATCATACCAGTTCATCACGTTTTCGCTGTTTACCCTGTAAACGGCAGCAGCTGGGTCAGAAGCACCAGTAATCTGCGTCTGCTGCAATAACGACAAGCCAGTGGAACCCGTGCGGGCCGGGTCTCTTGTAACCGGTATGGCGGATTGATTTGACACAGTACGCACATATGGCGGTGTCAGTGACGCATTTTCCTCACTTGGCAGATTTAACGACCCCAGGTAACTCTTCTTTTTATCTGCAGGGTCGGTGAACCCATTACTCCAGTCCCAAATACCGTAGATGGTTTGAGGACTTATATCCTCATATTCACCGCTCTTGAGATAACGCCCAGTTCCAAAAAGCACCAGGTAACCTTGCTGAGTAGTATTGCAGGCAGAAATTACGTCGGGTTCAGTTGTTATGGGCTGCAGGGTCGATTCCCATCCACTGCCGAACCGATTAAGTGCACCTTGAGCAGTAAAAAGAGGTTTTTTGACACCGGAACTGTCCTCAAACGGAATTCCCCAGTCCCCCCTGGTCGCACTGCTTAAATCAAATTTCCACATGTTACCGAGAAGGTCGCCAGCATAGGCGTAATCCACCTTGCCGTCAAAGTTGACATCGATAAGAGCAGGTGAAGAGAGCCCATTACAAGTTCCATTGGGCGTGGTAGGGGTCGGGTTCCCGACACCAGTATTAAATTCATTACGCCAGATAATATTGCCGTTTGAGTCAAGACCTAAAACAATCAGGACAGCCTTGCCACTGGTACTTTCGTAGCCGTTGCCAAAAACAACCATCCAGTCAGCATCACTCGCATTGGAGCGAACAATGTACCCCATACTGTAACTATAGCCCATATAGCCATTCGTGTCGGCTAAACTGTTCCCTGAACTATCAAGCAGGTTGGCATTAGGGTATTCCCATTTGACAATATTGGCCGCGTTAGATTCACTACTACCGTTGGTGACCTCCGAGAGGTTGATAGCATAATATCCTTTTCCACCTTTACCGAGTCCACCAACCGCAAGTACGGGATCGGTTGCTGTCTCACCAAGACGTTTTGCATAGACAGAATTATCAACATAGTACTTATGTTGATAAAGCGGATTTGCAACCGAAAGGTCATCGAGGTTGTCAAAGACCAGATCTGGAATATAAAAAAGCAACTCACGACCATTATCATCGGCATTAAGAATATGTAAACCACCATCATTTGCACCGACAAGCAGTTTGGATTCCTCCTCACCAACTTCATCAATACTGCCATCAGAATTGTTATCTATACCGTCACCGTCTCCAGCACTCAGAACAGTGGTAATGAACAGACCGGGCGCCGAATGGATGAAATCGCCAAAAATTTCTCCTTCTCTTCCTCTCCAGGCGTAGCCGTTCGGTTGTTCGTTGGTCACGTCACCCCGGAGATAGTTGATCTTTTGTTGTTGGATAACTGTTGAAGCCCCAAGAGAACCAAGCTGACCAAGCGTCAGTTCATCTGCGGTTGGCGCAGTGGGGTCTAACGGCATGGTAAACGATACACCTTTGACCCCGTTATAGCTGACAACTTGCCGGATATAAGACTGCGATCCTGTACCGTCATTATGCCACCATGCTGTGTCATTATCTCGTATCGCTTTCATGGTATCTGCTGCCGACCAGGCCTTCGGATACTTCACCTGACCTGTCTTAATACCTGTAGGTGTCGTCAGCTGCTGATCCGCAATATATTCTTCAAGCGTAACCAAACCGTATGCACTGATGTCACCAGACCAGTTTGATGGTTCATAGGTCCCCTGAAACACAAGAGTTTCGGTGCTCAACTGACCGGATGGGGTGATCCCGACAGCAGCACCGGATCCAGTCTTAAATTCTATATCGCTTTTGATTGCCAAAAGGGCATCAACGAGTGATTGCGGGCTTGTTGCAGTTATGAAATCACCTCGCCCGTTGACGGTCGCATGAAACATATCATCGATACGTTCCTGATTATTGAATGGAAAATTTGTCGGCCATCCACAATCCGGCGGACAGCTGAGCGCTGGATCAGGAGGTAATGTACCTTTAACGCCAAAAGCGACACCGTACATCACCATATGCTGGGCCGAATTCTGGTCAACTGTGTTTTTCGGAACTTGATTGTCAAGCGTGGTCGACAAATCTCTCTCGTAGTAGTGCATGGCTACGTCACTGAGGGTATCTTCCTCATTATCGCCATAAACCCCACCATCCCAGCCAGTATTTCCATCTCCGTCTGCATTAAAACCAGTATCGTTATCCCCATCACCGTCAAGATCAGGATCACTTCCGTTATAGTAACCGTCCGTCATTGCAATAACGAATGATTGCTGACAGGCACCACCTTCAGCAGCAGACAGATAAGGTGAGACTTGATTGTCAATTCCACCGGAAGAGCCGTCTGTCTGATCAAAATAGTCGCCAACTCTTTCAAGTCCTCTTCTCAGCGGAGTACCACCACTTGAGTATGAGGCGTAGAGTTTCGTCAAAAGATAATCGGTCTCATCACAATAATTATTTGTCGCATCACAAGACGCATCATTAAAATAATTTGTCGGTTTTACTGAAACAACTGGTTCCTTGAGTCTATTATTTATCGAATGAAGTCCGATATTGACATCCTCCATTTCAGCTATCACTCTACCTACAGCAGCTTTTGCTGTGAGCTCGCGTCGACTAAAATACTGGTACCAATTGGCTAAGTTTTGTTTGTCTTCTGTATAATTTCTGTCAAAGACAATAGTAGTGTCATTGAACACCACTTTGGCCCCCGACGCCACCGCAGCACCCAGCGATGGAGTAAATTGTAACTGGGTTGCAGTCGTTCCCGACACCACGGTATGGTCGAGTGTTTCACCCTCTACTGTAAATGTGGTTCCGAGGGCAATTGCAGTTCCGGTTGACTCAATGTCGAGGTTTGATGCGCCAAGGGCGGCAACGTTGGTCGTCCGAATAAAATTTTTCTGCGGAATAACATCCGCCGGTGGACTCAGATCCCGAGTCAGTTCACCATAGTCAACCATATTGTTGTCTTCACCGAACTCGGCAACTCCGTCCCAGTCATCATCCTGATAACGATAATACTGGATGGTATCTGCACCGAGTGCGTTCCCCTCTATATCGTGGGAATCAAGAACGATCAAGTACGGCCTAACGATGACCACTTCCTGTCCCACAGGGATCATGTTAGAAGAAGCATCAATTGAACTCTTCAGGCTGAGCGTAGTGGATGTGGTATCCGACTTCAGCCGATACGCCCCAGGTCTGTCAGTGAGTTTAACAAGATCACCTGCCTGAACAGTCCCTACACCTACGACATTCAGTGTCGAGGTCGAGCCATTGTAACTGCTCGTCGTTGTTGTAGATATCACCTCAGACATCTTATAGTAATGTGCTCGATGAATATTCAGAGCATCTCGCGAGCTGGTGTTAGCAGTAAGATACCAGAACAAGGTAAAATCAAGAGAATCCCCACTGCTATAAGCACTTGTCAGCCCAGGACTAAATTTGAGTGTTGTCGCAGTACTTCCAGACGCAACAGTATAGATCTGCACATCACCATCTATAGTGAACTTGGCACCGACCCTAGGCGCCTCACCCAAATCGTTAACCGTAATAGTCGTATCACCTTTTGACTCGTTAGCGTTCAAGGTCGTGCTTTTCACCAACTCAAACCACTGACCGCCGTTGCCACCATTTGCAACTCTTCTCTGATTGACACGGAGAGCTCCGCTATGAGTGCCTCCATCGTAATAGATGGTATAAAGCGCATTTTCGTCGCTGTCATCCAGATCCGGGTTATAGGTGAATATCTGATAGAAACCGGCATTTTCAATATTGAGCAACCAGGTTGCTGTATTAACAGGATCTGAGGCCTGTTCTCCCCTACTTGTGCGGAAGTACCTTTCGTTAGTAGTCGTAGGATGGTATGCGCTGCCGGTGGTTCTATACCCCCAACTCTCATCCCACATGAATTCAGCATCGGTGTTATCAATGGTGATTTCGTTTACTGTAGTTGATGTGGCAGTTCTCAAGGTCAGAATCGGTGCACGTGAAGCATCCGCATTATGGGAAATTGCTTCTCTTGATCCGCTTCCGGTAACGATGAAGGTTATTGGATTGCCTTCGGTCCAGCCAGTCTCCAAAATCTCAGTAACAATGCTGGCAAGGTTCGGGCTGTTGTATTGGTTATTCTCTGACCATGATGGCACTGAATTCCAGTTAACAGTGTTCCCTGTAGGGTTGCTGCCTCCTCCGCTAATACGATCAGTTATATCATCGTCAGTTCCACTGAATTCAGGGGAATTAGCAACCTTATGCCCTGTAAAGGTCAGATTAGTATTTCCGCTCCTGTTAGTTCTTGCGGTAAAAGTAATCCTAGCCTCGGTGATGGGATTCGCCACAGAGTAGTCTGCAGGCAGGGTGACACTGGCAAACCGCATACCAGCGGCCCGCATATTATCAGTGTCTCCACCAAAGTCGAGATCAACACTGCCCCGGCTCATATCACCGTCATTTTCCTCTTCGGCATCATCATTTCCACCGCTTATTTGGGTGACGGTAGGAGAGTTGCCACCTACCAGTCTCACAGCATCGGCTACAGTATATGTCCTGTTACTCGACGTATCGCGGGCAACAGTAATTCGCTGTCCGCCAGGTTCGTAGATTGTCGTGTAATACGTCGTAGAATTAACCCCACCGTTGTCTGCCGTTGAGGCAAAATTGAGTGTCTGGGTTTGTGTATTATGAACAGGATTGCTCCGCGGATTATCAGGATCTGCATCCGGCAATGACGGCCAGGAAGCATATGAAGTAGGATCCCAGGAATGGGTGTTATCAGCCCATGGAAAGTACTCAGATTGCGGATCGTACCATAGCACACTGACCTCAGACCATTGTGACTCCCAGAATCTTCGCTCTGAACGGCCAATCGGGAAACGAGTTCCATAAGTATTGTCGCCCGGATCATCAAATGAATATTCATAACCATTGAATATTCCGTCAGCCCCGCTGCTCCCAACTAAAAGTGACGTAAAATCCATACTTCCAGAATCATCTAGAAGGAAAATGATGTTTGCAGGTGGAGCCTGCACTTCTGAGTTCAGGGGGGTATTTGAAATTTCGATACAGGTATCAGCCACGTCACATATTCTGTCACCGTCGTAGCAGTCCTGATCAATCCCATCACCGCAGATATCTGTGGCTCCAGGGTGAATCGCTGAATCAGTGTCATCGCAATCACCTGCCGAAGGAGAAAAACCGTCACCGTCAGCGTCCGTAAGGTCAGGATCACAAATCAGATCAGCCAGGGCAATACAAGCTGCATCAAAATTGTCATCACCAGATGCGCAATAAGTGGCAACCCGGTCACAGTCCTGTATTTTGCTGTCACTACATATTTCAGACGCTCCAGGATATACCGTTGGATCGTTGTCATCACAGTCGTCTGTATCTACAAAACCGTCAAAATCGTTATCGTCGGCGCAGGTGGCATCACTGCCGTTACAATCCTGATCAAGACCATCACCGCATATTTCAGTAGCTCCAGGATGAATAGCAGCGTTGTTATCATTGCAGTCCACCCCAGGATTGGTCCCGTTGCCACTTTCAGTGTATCCGTCACCGTCATTGTCGGTATCAGGGTTCGACGAGGAAGTAAAGATCGCAGTCACTGTCTGGTCACTACTCATAATCACCTTGGTCGACTGAGTATTGATATCGGAAACATCACCGACCCAGTTTTTAAACGTCCAGTTTGCATTGGGCGTAGCGATCAGTGTGACGATAGTATCCGGATCATAGTAATGCGATCCAGCAGATGGAGAAACAGTTCCTCCTCCACTACCACTGATCGACAACTCGTATTGAACCGAATCGAATACCGCGGTGACCGTCTCGTCCTCATAAATGCTGATTGTCGTGTTGTAGTTTAAAGGATCGTCTACATCGCCAAGCCAATTGATGAAATCCGAACCAGGATCCAGGGAAGCAGTAAGTATTACCTGAGTGCCACAATCGATTGAGTAGGTACCCACACCAGTGCCACCAGGCACAGCAGTAACTTCTCCAGTTCCCGAACCAGAAACACCCAGTGATAAATTATAAGATTGAAGACTATAAGTACCTGTAGGAGTTGGATTTGAACTGGCTGCAAACGCGCTGCTAGGAACTGGCGAATCCCAGCAAAGCACGGTGTTATATTCGATCCTGACAGAGGTTACATCACAAGGGATGTTGGCAGATTCCTGATGCTGAAGCCAACCTGTAAACGGATTTCCGGTAGCATGGTCTATAGCGCGCCATCTGCCGGCGTCTCGGGCAGCTTCGGGCTCGATGCTTGTCGATACCGTGTAAACAGCTCGTGAGCTTGCACTAATGGTGTGTGTTGCTGTCACGTTGTTAAACGTATAACTATAGATCATCCCTTGACTCGAACCATCTACCATTACATCCGCGACACAAAATGCTGGATCATTAGAAGATATAGTGTAAGGAGCTAGATCGCCATAATCTACTTCTGTAACACCAGTAGGCGACACCGTGGCGATGCCATCGTCAGTGGCTGTGACTGTATGACCGAATATAGCCTTAAGCGTCGTATCTGATAAAATGGGATTTTTAATATTTGTTGTACCCAGAGAAGAATCGACAAGATTGCTGGTACTTCCTTCCCATCTTCGAAAAATCGAGCCGACTGCAGGTGATGCAACTACAGCTAACCCTTGATCATATACGTATGTCGTATCCGCTGTTACCGTACCTATACCTAATTGAGAGGTAGTCAGGTTGTAGGTGATCTTACTAAAATTAGCTACGACTTCGGTATTCGAGGTTGTCGGGTTCTTGATACTGGTCGATGCAACAGTCTGGTCCACCAGATTGCCTGTGCCGGCACCGGTCCAGCCGTCAAATTGCCAACCGGCATCCGGTGATGCAACCACTGCAAGACCTTGGTCATAGGTATAGGTCGTACTCGCAGTGACCGTACCATTGCCTGACTGTGAGGTTGTCAGGTTGTAGGTGATCTTACTGAAATTGGCAACGACATCGGTATTAGAGGTGGTCGGATTCTTGATGCTGGTCGATGCAACAGTCTGATCCACCAGGTTGCCTGTGCCTGCACCGGTCCAGCCGTCAAATTGCCAACCGGCATCCGGTGATGCAACCACTGCAAGACCTTGGTCATAGGTATAGGTCGTACTCGCGGTGACCGTACCATTACCTGACTGTGAGGTTGTCAGGTTGTAGGTGATCTTACTGAAATTGGCAACGACATCGGTATTAGAGGTGGTCGGATTCTTGATAGTGGTCGATGCAACAGTCTGATCCACCAGGTTGCCTGTGCCGGCACCGGTCCAGCCGTCAAATT
Organism: Desulforhopalus glucosivorans; assembly: GCF_054397165.1. NCBI lineage: Bacteria > Pseudomonadati > Thermodesulfobacteriota > Desulfobulbia > Desulfobulbales > Desulfocapsaceae > Desulforhopalus > Desulforhopalus glucosivorans. Next base: position 1,466,026 of record NZ_AP044854.1, on the reverse strand, counting down.
GCCAACCGGCATCCGGTGATGCAACCACTGCAAGACCTTGGTCATAGGTATAGGTCGTACTCGCGGTGACCGTACCATTGCCTGACTGTGAGGTAGTCAGGTTGTAGGTGATCTTACTGAAATTGGCAACGACATCGGTATTAGAGGTTGTCGGATTCTTGATGGTGGTCGATGCAACAGTCTGATCCACCAGGTTGCCTGTGCCGGCACCGGTCCAGCCGTCAAATTGCCAACCGGCATCCGGTGATGCAACCACTGCAAGACCTTGGTCATAGGTATAGGTCGTACTCGCAGTGACCGTACCATTGCCTGACTGTGAGGTTGTCAGGTTGTAGGTGATCTTACTGAAATTGGCAACGACATCGGTATTAGAGGTTGTCGGGTTCTTGATGCTGGTCGATGCAACAGTCTGATCCACCAGGTTGCCTGTGCCGGCACCGGTCCAGCCGTCAAATTGCCAACCGGTATCCGGTGATGCTACCACTGCAAGACCTTGGTCATACGTATAGGTCGTACTCGCGGTGACCGTACCATTACCTACCATGGAGGTCGTCAGGTCATAGTTAATCTTGCTGAAATTAGCGGTGACGAGTCTATCAGTGCTTCCAATATCAAATTGGGGATTCGAATCATTCACATCAACAACAAAACCGGTGACATTTCCGGTCCAATTTGCGAAAGTCCAGCCACTATCTGGTGTTGCACTCAAATTGATAATAGTTCCATCCAAGCCTACATCTTCTGGACCACATACTCCACCGCCTGGACAATCAAGGCCGGCTGGCCCTATAACATTGCCTCCAACGCCACCAGTCACATTTAGTGTGAGATTAACAGCATAGGAATTACCAACGAGACAAAATAACATCAATATTGCAGAAAAAAAACCTGCACGCAAAATATTCACCGGAACCACCAATTTTCTGAAAGAAATTGTCTTTCGCTTGCTCATAGTCATCATGTCACCCATTTAAAACCGCTTTCGATAGCCCATCTCTATGAGCGCTTCACCCTGATTTGTGGCCAATTCGGAATACATGCCAAATACACTAAACGCATAAAGTCTTCCCGCTGCACCCGTTACTTTCAATGACGAACCTGGCGCAACACCTTGGAAATGAGCTGAAAGCCTTACATTATCGCTCGTGTGCGTACCAGGCATCAACACATCTAAATTTGCGGGATTATTCACAGTGTCGGTAGTAAAAAAAGTTTCAGGTCGAGTCGAATTGGCCGTCCAGGAATCATCGGAAAAATCATTAGCCGTGCCATTATTGTCTAGCCAGTTGCTCCAAATTGTCATATCTGTGGTGGTCGGCACTACCCACGCGACTCCGCCTGTCGGATTGGTTTCTGTCGTAGCCGCGGATTCAAGGCGTTGCGTCGCTTCATATGCTCCAGATTCAGCCATATAAAAATTACGTTTAATCTGGCCGTCAGAGCGAACAATCATCGATTCGACCGTTGACATGTTAATTGCTGAGACACCAATTATCGTTAGCAACCCAAGCATCAATATAACAACAATAATAGTTATAAAGCCACCTTCAGCTTCGTGGCAGATACTTGGACCTTTCTCTGCCTGTACATTTTTTAATTCATTCTGAGACGATTTTTGAATCATTATCTATCCTACTTTTTTCAGGTATCCGATTTAAGCAAGACAAACTGACTTGCCTCTCCCCTGGGATGCGATACATTGACGCTTATGAGTTTGGTATTGTCCGGAATATCTTTTAGAGTCTGTGTCTTGTTAACATTATCAAACATCAAGTCGTCTTTAATAATCGCGTAATCATTTATTTTCTTCCCGTTATGGTCAGAGGTAAATACAACCCATTTGATTGTATATGGTCCCTCACTCATCTGATGAATAAACCCACCACCCTGGGTACCTCCGCAGTCCACAGTCTCAAGCGGGTCGATATCATCACCACCCCCGCACGCCGGCCCCAAAGCGGGATCATCATACTGACTGGTAATAAGAGACTCGAGGGTATCCTGCGCCCAGGTATTTGCTTCGGTCCGCCTCAAGGAGGAGCTCGTGCTGTTGACAGCTTGTATCTGCAGTGCAAAAATGGCCAGAATTCCAATAACAAAAATTGCCATGCCGATCAGCGCGCCAAGCAAAGTGAAACCTTTCTGGTTATGAATAAGTAAAAGTACTGGCATCTTCTTACCACCAATGGATTTACAGCAAAAATCATCAAAATCTTTCATGTCATCACCATTCCATATTTCTGCAACTCACATCGCTTGAGAGCATGATTCTTCTGATGTTATCGTTTTGTGCCGGCAGTATTACCGCCCCCTGCTGATTTGTGTACGTTGTAGTATCGCTATAATCATTCACAAAACCACCACTTGATCTTGCAATAATTGCTATCTGCACAGACCGCACGTCATCTGAATTATTGGTCGGATCGCCGTCGTTATCGAGATAGACAAAATTTAGTACTTCTATATCTTCGGCAAGGAGATGTCCCACACCATTTTCATCGACCCTTTCCAATCGATCATCGTCGAGCTTAAATTCAATCATCTCTTCCCAATGGCTATCGATTACACCGTTTGGATCATTGTCAATATTCACCCCTGACGGTCTGCCTTTATCTCGTGTGAAAGCAATATTATTCGATAACAGTTTGGTAAACTCCGCGTCTGCACTTTCCAATGGGTCGTATCCGGCCATACGGATATAACGCTCCATATAATTCATAGTGGACCGGAGATTCTGGTGCATGGTCGTAACCCGAACCTCGGTGTTATGGTTCCTTACCATCGTCGCCAGAACTAAACTAGTAGCCCCTACAACTATTCCAGATACAACCATAGCAATAAGCAATTCGGTAAGGGTAAAACCACCTTGCCTAGATAATTGAGCAGAGATCTTTGCCTCTCTCACATCGTAGAATAGTCTCATAGCGACGTCCACCCCCCACCGTCCCTTATATCTTTTCTGATGACCCCGGAAATCAAAGGCCCAATTCGATAGAATTCTGTCCGCTGACTATTGGTAATATGAAGATATTCCTGATTGCTGGTACCCCGACTATTGAAAGTAATGGGGGCCGCAGGGACACCGGAAGATCCGTCATACTGCACGAATTCAATATTACCACCATAGTCTGAAAGATTGACCACTTTGTTATATTCACTTGTTGTGCAGCTGACTGTGTATGAAGTAGCCGTATATGAGACCGAGCAGTCACCTCGATTTTTTATTGCGAGCATCCGGGCGTTCTGTAGTAAACTGTGATACTCGTTGACAGCCTGGTTTAGACGCTGCTTGGGACGATAGCTGAGGTAAGCCGGCACTGATATCGCTGCTAGTATCCCGATAATACTAACAACTACCATCACCTCTATCAGTGTGAAACCATTTCGCTTCTTTATGATCATAGAACTCTGCCTCCAATTCTTCAATTAATGACAAACAATTTTAGTGCAATATATATACCGTTAGGACGACTAATCCTTCTCGTACCGTAAACACTGATATGTTCCATCTAAAACACACCAAGAAAGGTTATTACAAAACCGAGATAGCAAGTAATTGTAAAATATTTTTATGACATTTTTTGTCACAAACGGCCGATAGTAGTAATTTCATAAATTGTATGCTTTGATTTTATTGAACAGGGAAGGATAGCTAATTTCCAGCATGAGTGCAGCTTTACTTTTATTTCCGTCACATTTTCGCAAAGCAAGCTCAATAAATTCTTTTTCAAGTTTTACCTGGGCACGTTTTAAGGACAGGTCTTTATGGTTTTGCACTTCAATAACTTGGTTAGTGTTACTGCAATCACGAATTTTATTGGATAATTGATCCGTATCAATAAAATCTGACATTGTCAGAATCATACCTCGCTGTATGGTATTTTCCAACTCTCTCACATTACCAGGCCATGAATAGTCGAGTATCATCATTGCCGCTTCGGAAGTAAGACCTTTTATGTTTTTATTTAACTGAACATTGAAGGTATTTATGAAATGCTCGCATAATAGTAGAATATCATCCTTTCGTTCCCGCACTGGTGGTACTTTTAACGGCATCACATTCAGTCGATAAAATAGATCTTCTCTAAACACCCCCTCAGAGACACGCTGACCAAGTTCTCTCGCTGTTGCTGCAATAATCCTGCAATCTACCTTCTTATTAATTCTTGAACCGATGGGTCGAATCTCCTGCTCTTGAAGGACCCTCAGAAGTTTTACCTGCATACCAAGAGGTAATTCGCCGATTTCATCAAGAAAGAGTGTGGCACCGTCAGCCTCTTCGAACAAACCTCTCCTGTTTCTCTCAGCACCAGTAAAAGCTCCTCTCACATATCCAAACAGTTCACTTTCAATCAAATTGCCAGGGATACTCCCACAATTTACCGCCACAAAAGGCTTATCCTTTCGCATGGAATTGTCATGTATCGCACGTGCAACTAGCTCCTTACCTGTGCCGGACTCACCTGTAATTAAAACCGTTGTCGAATAGCAGGCAGTCTTTTTGATAAGCTCAAAAAGTTTTTCCATAACGTGACTTCTGGCAACCATTTTGCCGAATGAGGAAGCACTTTTCTTTATTTGGTCTAATTCATTTTTTAACTGACGATTTTCCTTTTTTAGATATTCGCGTTCTTCGGCCTTTCTAAGAGTCAACAAAACTTCATCTGTCTTGAACGGTTTAGAGATAAAATCATATGCTCCTGCCTTCATGGCTGCTATTGCCAAATCAACGGTACCAAATGCCGACATCATGATAACAGTTGAATCCTTTAGTTTTGCTGCTCCCTTCTCCAGAAACGTCATGCCATCCATCTGAGGCATTTTGACATCACAGAGGATAAACTCAAAATACTCTTCAGTAATTCTCTCAATAGCACTCAGTCCATCAAATGCGGTAGTAACATCGTACCCATGCCGCTCAATCATTGCCTTCAGCATATGGCACATATTTTCTTCATCATCAATGATCAGCAGTTTCATCTCGCTCCTCTTGCCCCTCGAAAATGTATGCGGGAAGCTCTACGTGAACAGTTGAGCCTGAACCGAGATAAGTTTCGACCCATATCTTTCCACCATGGGCGTCTATTATGGATTGAGATACAAAGAGTCCAAGCCCAGTACCTTTTCCAGGATCTTTTGTTGTAAAAAATGGATCAAAGATTACTTCAAGATCTTTCTCAGCTATCCCTGTTCCGTTATCTTCAATCCTAATTCTAACACTGAACTGACCTCCATCTGTCTCGGCAATTTTTTCTGCTGTAAACATGACCTGTCGCTCAAAATCTCCACCTTTCGCCTCAATCGCATCAAATGCATTCAAAAGGCAATTGAGAAATACCTGGCGTAAGCTTTCATCATCACACATAACATATAAACTCACAGGAATATCCTTCTTCAATGAAATTGGAGGATCGTATCTTTTCAAGGCAACAATTTGACAAATATTTTCACACAATACATCGAGATTAACTAGAGACATTTCATTTGAAGAGGAACCAGCATAGTCAAGGAGTTGCCTTATTAACTTATTTATGCGATCAAGCTCACTGAGTGACCTCTCAGCAAACTGCTGTTTGTCATCTTCAGCAAGATCTGGTTGTTGCAGCAACTCAACATACCCTTGAACAATACCTATCGGGTTGCCAATCTCATGAGCAAGACCAGCTGATAATATGCCAACTGAAGCAATTTTTTCGGTACGAACCATCTCTTTTTGGTTCTTAACCAATTGTGAATTTGCAGCTTCAAGAGACGAAACCGTTTTGCGTAATTTTTCCCGGTCCGAAGCAATCCGACAGAGCATACCACTAAGAGCCATTGACAATTGCCCCAATTCACTCCGTTTCTGCAGACCGTCAGAAAACAATGCATCAGAGTCATGATAAGATTCAGACATTCTGACCATTCTCTCCACAGGTTTGACAGTAATATTGATCAATCGAAAAAAACCTACTACACTTAAGAGTAGCACGTTCACCAGCCAGTAGACAAATATTGCTTTGTGATTTTTGAATATACTATCGTAAATTGAATCTAACGCAATAACCAGAACAGCTGACTTCATCTCTTTGGAACTCTTCGGACGTAAAGGTTTCGCTATGAGCAAATACCTTTTTTTAAGGGAGAAGATTCCCCACATATTGTTTTCAAGCGTAATGATTTCTTTTTGAGACAGCGCTGATTCCTGCGCAAGATTTAAAGATTTCACCTGCAATTTAGGTATATCATTTTTAAACCAATGCTCGCCTCCAGACGTCACCACACCGGCACAACGACTGCCGGCATACCTACATAATAACTCAAGCTCGCGGGCAAAACTCGATTGGGTTGAATTTTGCGCATCACTATTCGTGGCCACAGTAGATGCCCAAACCGTTTGTGCATAGTCAATTTCAGATCGAACAACACCTTTTTGCCAGAAGGCAACAACAACTACATTGCCAAGCAATATCGCAAGCGATAATAAAATGGCCAATGTTGCCGCAATTTGCATCTTTAACCCGCTAAAAAGCATATCTAGTCCAACCGGTTATATTTAAAAAGTGAATTTCGAGTTTTTTAATCATCATATCGGGTGATTACGTAATTTTTCGATTTTTAACTGAACATAATGACTCATAGTGCAATCAATATTTTCACCGCCGCCAAATCACAACGCAACACAGTGACGTTATTTGTCACCCAGCCGCTCAAAACTGTCACTATCAACAAAAAGAGCTCCGAAAAAAATATGCCTCCACGTATCGATGAGATAGTTTGTCCATCTTTAACTGATTGTATTATAGGAACATTAACAAATAATACTATCGACAATTTGACTATTGGCATTTTCTTTGCTTATATTAGGTCAGATGGATTTAAAAGAGGCGTTAGTCAACAACCAATTGAAGGAGAAAAAAATGAACAAATTAAGAATGAATCACAACGAAAAAGGTTTCACCCTCATCGAGCTCATGATCGTCATTGCGATCATCGGAATTTTGGCGGCAATAGCCATCCCGAATTTTGTAGCATATCGAAATAAAGCCTTTTGCTCTGCTGCAGAATCAGATGCAAATGCTGTCGCATCTGATATCGCAGATTACTTCTCCATCCCAACTCATACACTTATAGTAACTGCTGACATTGGAACTAATATTGGTAAAAGTGGTACCAACACTCGCGTAATCAGCACCGTAGATCCGAGTGTTAACGTAACCATTATTGTAACAGATGGTAGTGGTCGTTGCCCAGATGAGTACAAAGATGCAATAACTGCTGCTGCTAGCCCTACTGGCTACTGGACGGGTGACACTTATATCAAACTTATGAATTTGTAATACAAAACTGACTAATATAATAGCGGGACCTGAGGTTTTTGCATCCTCAGGTCCCGCTTTCGTCTTTTAGGGGTCTCTTGTGACAAAAAATCATTTTGCCTACCTGCTCCTAGCAGGTTTTATTTGTATAATTTACTCAGGGACATTAAATTACCCATGGCACCTTGATGATCTTCCCAACATCACGCAAAACAGCTTCCTCCAATTAACAGACCTCTCACCTCAATCGCTATGGAAATCCTTATTTGCTTCACCGATTATTTCAACCATACCAGGTAGACCTGTAGCCTACTTAACCTTTGCTCTCAACTGGTACTTTGGACAAAGTAGTACTTTTGGGTATCATATTGTAAATATATTTATTCACATTTGCACAACTCTTATTCTTTTTCATACAATCCTGCTTCTGCTCCAGTCCCCAAAAATCAATAAAAGATACAGTCAATCAGAACTCTACTCTATTGCTCTGCTCAGCGCACTTTTGTGGGCGGCACACCCTATTCAAATTCAGGCCATAACATATATAGTTCAGCGCATGGCTTCAATGGCAGCGTTGTTTTTCCTCTGGGCTCTTTTCTGGTATCTAAAAAGTAAATTTACAGTACACTCCCAACAAAAATTCAAGTATCTCATAGCATCCTTATTTTGCTATTTTCTCGCCCTTGGGTCAAAAGAGAACGCTGTACTCTTACCGGTGATTTTAGTTATCATAGAATTTAGCTTCTTTTCTCCTCCTCAAGATCTATTCTCTAAGAGGATAAAAAATGGTCTACTTTTTATAACAACCATTCTTATTGTTGGAGCTATTTATTACATATGTTCTCAATATCTCACAAAGGATTTATTTACGCCCTATGGCTTCAGACCATATTCTCTCTACGAGAGACTGCTTACTCAACCACGAATACTCATCTTTTACTTAAGCCTCATTCTTTATCCATTACCCATTCGATTTTCTATCGACCATTCACTCGCAACTTCGACGACTTTATTTCAACCTTTGACCACGCTACCTGCTGTTTTTTTTATTTCTGTATTTTTTGTTTTTGGTCTTCTGCTTTTACGAAAAAGACCAATTTTGGGTTTTAGTATCAGTTTTTTCTTTATCAATCACATCATAGAATCTTCTATCATTCCCCTTGAAATGATTTTTGAGCATCGAAATTACCTACCCACTTTTTTTCTTTTTATTCCATTTGCTATGATTCTTCATAGTGGGATACAGCATTACCGAAACGCAAACAGACTCGTCTTTGTAACAATATCCATATTCATATCATCTTTATTGTTTTTAATGGGATGGGGGACATTTCAGAGGAACAAAGCATGGTCATCTCAAGAAATACTCTGGACTGATGCGATGACAAAAGCTCCAGATAACGCCAGACCACTCACATATCTTGGCCAAATTTACGGATGGGAAAAACCGCATACTCCTGAGAACCTTACAAAAGCAGTTGGATTTTATCAAAAATCAAGGACAAAATCCGGCCCAAGTAAACCGTTTAATAATGCAATCTTAGCCAATATTGCTGGAATTTATTTCAATTATGGCCATTACAATGAAGCAACAACATATTATAAGCTTGTCATTGCGAACGATCCCAATCTCCATCAATTCAGATTCGGACTAGCGCAAGTCCTAACTATTCAAAAACAATTCACTGAGGCAATTGAGCATCTGGACTTTATTATCAACCACAGCAAAGATACAACAAAAATTAACCGGGCAAACAATCTCAAAGGAGTCATATTTTTATGGCAAGATCAGCCACAAAAAGCGGTCCACTCTTTTGGCCTTGCTCTTCAAAATTCGAACGACAAAGGACAGTATTTCTATAACATCGGAGTGGCGCTCAGCCACGCCGGATTTTATCAACAAGCTAATTTCTACTTAAGGAATGCCCTGAAAAATAGCCCTAAAAACGTCGTCATCATGCTCAGCATTATAGAAAACAGTATCCGACAGAAGGACATCAACTCAGCTAAAAAATACGCAAAAAATCTTTATAAAGTGTTTAGCATATCTACTATTTCTACTTCCTTGTTAAACACGGGAAGTGAACGTCACCGATCTGTTCCAATCAATATCGATTTGATTAAACCTGTAATATATGAAGCGGGCAGATTGGTCTTGAATGATTATGCCAAAAACAGTAACTAACCTACGACAATGAACATCACCATATACCTACATCGCTAGGATTACATATTCCCACAATAACGATGAATATTTCAAAACATAGTTACTGTCGTCTTTTCACAACGATTTTAGCCCTAAACTGTATAGCTATAGTAGTTGCCATCTATTTGTCTCTCAGCCACTATTGGAATTACACAGACATGAACTACACAAGTTTCTGTGCGATTTCAAACGCAATCAATTGCGACACTGTAGCACAAAGTCCATGGTCTATATTGTGGGGAATACCTGTTGCTCATTATGGATTGTTTGGCTACCTACTTTTTTTTACTCTTCTCCTGTCCGTGAGACGCCACAATCAATCTTCCCAACCATTATGGGCACTCCTTATTCTTTTAGGTGTTTTATACTCACTAACTTCTATTTATTTCAGCTATATCTCTGCAACAGAAATCCATTCTTATTGCGTATTATGTATTGTCTGCCTAGGGATAAATCTGTTCTTATTTTATTTTTCTCTGATTATTTATCGACGTCAAGAGGGTTTTTCTTTTATAAAAAACATACGAGCTTCTTTTTATTATATTTTTAGAAAAAGAGTACTTTTTATGGCCGTCCTGTCTTTAAGTGTATTGTTCACGGCAAGTGAATCTGCTCTACCTCATTATTGGTTCTCTACAAAATCTCCAGCGAAAGTAAATCTAAAAACAGGTATAACCCCAAGCGGAAATCCCTGGATTGGTGCTGAAAATCCTCAGATAACTATCACCGCGTACAGCGATTATCTATGCTTTCAATGTCTTAAAACCCATTTTTATCTTCGAAAAATCATAGCGAAGCACCCCGAAAAACTGCGACTTATTCACCGCCATTATCCACTTGATCACGAATTCAATCCAATCGTTGTCCCCGAACCGTTTCATGTTGGCTCTGGGAAAATGGCCCTTTTGGCCATCTATGCAATGAAAAGGGATAAATTCTGGGAAATGAATGATGCCCTTTTCGCTATAGGGAGAGAGAAAAAATCTATTAATATCGAAAAACTGTCAAATAAAGTAGGGCTTCCTTATAATGAAGTTGCTGCCGCCATATCTAACCCTTATTATAGAGAACAGCTTAGCTATGATATTCTTTCGGGAATGAAACTACGCATTCTTGCTACCCCGACATTTATTATTGACGGTAAAAAATATACGGGCTCAATCCCACCAGAAACGCTTAATACGATTCTTTCGCTAGCCAAACAAGGCCATGCAAAAAAATAAACAAACAGTCCTCCCGTATATCTTACTACCTCTTATTGTAGTCCTCATAGGGGCACTTATCCTCCTCAATTTCACGCCTCCCTTTAGCCGAGATGCCCTTATTCATCATCTTGCCATTCCTAAGCTGTACCTGCAAAATGGTGGAATATATGAGATTCCGGATCTAATATTTTCATATTATCCAATGAATCTTGAACTTTTATATTTAGCTGCACTTTATTTTAATAACGACATACTCCCTAAATTCATTCATATGTCTTTTGCCTTAGCAACTGGCTATTTGATCTACCGTTATCTTAAACCACGATTACCACACCACTACTCCCTACTTGGCGCACTATTTTTTTTGAGCATTCCAATCATTGTCAAGCTATCAATAACTGTTTACGTTGATCTAGGTCTGATTTTCTTCACAACCGCATCACTTCTTCTACTTTTCAATTGGATAGAAAAGCACAACCAGATACGCTATCTTGCTTTTGCTGGTTTGTGTTGCGGACTTGCGGTCGGAACTAAATACAACGGCTTGATTGTTTTACTCCTCTTGACCTCACTCGTTCCAGTTCTCTATCTTCGCAGTGCAGACTCTGATCCATATGAGACATCTCCAGCGATCCGAGCGGCACTACTTTTTTTAGTATGTGCACTAGTAGTCGCTTCACCATGGTTAATCAGAAATGCAATTTGGACCGGCAACCCTATCTATCCACTTTACAATGATTTTTTTAGCCCTGGCCCCTTAGAAAATACTATAGTTTCCAATGAAGTAAACAGTATCCGCGGTGTTTTTGCCACCCGACATGCACTATATGGAGAGAACATCTGGCAATTACTGTCTTTGCCAGTTCGGATATTTTTCGAAGGTCTGGATGACGATCCTCGCTATTTTGATGGTCGCCTCAACCCGTTCCTCTTACTGCTTCCACTATTTGCCTTTATACAAGGAGAAACAAAGGACAAGAAAATACAAATAGAACAGATTACTCTTCTCGTTTTCTGCCTGCTTTATTTTCTCTTTGCATTCAACTCAGGGACGTTAAGAATACGCTACATGGCTCCGTTAGTTCCTTTTCTAGTAATTTTGACCATATTCGGATTACACAATATCGAGCGGAAAGCAATCAAGTTCTTAAGCAAACCACATATGCATAACATTGTTTGGTATGTGCCAGTAATCTTAATGCTGGCCTACAATGGCCGCTACATATACCAACAATTTATATATGTTGCCCCAATGAGTTATATAAGCGGAAAGGTCACACATACCAATTATATCGCAAAGTACAGACCAGAATACAAAGTGATGCAATATGCAAACTCAAATTTACCGGAAACCGCAAAAATTCTTTGCGTTTTTACGGGCCACAGAGGGTACTATTTAAATCGAACTCATGTTTTTGATAACTATAACAATAAAAACTTACTGTTATCTTGGACACAGGAGCCTAATATGAGCACCTTAATGATTACAAATCTGCTCAAACAGTACGGTATTAGCCATATCATTTTGCGAACCGATCTTTTTACCCAACGAATCAACCAGCAAAGTTTGTCTGCTGTGAACCAACAAGCTTTAGCTGATTTTTTTAATCACAAACTGATTTTGCTTAATTCATATCTAAATTACTCTTTGTATAAAATTACAGATCAATGATAAAGTTACTAAAAGTAATGAAGTCTCTCAGAAAACATAACACCTCTACCATTGTGCTACCTACGTGAAAAAAAATAATTTAGATTGTTGAGAAACACTTTCCTGTTTTCAAATGATCCTTAATGATGAAGACTTAGGCCTCTTGTTTTTTTCTATACATTAGCCGGTAAACCATTTACCCTTCAATGTGAATTGACGTTGAACTTCAATAATTTCAAAAAATCCTAAGATCAACTAGCATACCAATTATACATAATTATTGAATTTATCCAGACAAATGGTAACCTATATGCACAGTGTAATAGTTATCAAATAAATATAATCTATAAGGGAAAATCTAATAATGAAACGCTTTGCTTTAATAGGGGGTGCTGGATATGTGGCCCCGAGGCATATGAAGGCAATTAAGGAAACAGGCAATGACTTAATTGCAGTCTTAGATCCTAATGACAGTATTGGTGTCATTGACAGCTATTATCCCAAATCTGACTTCTTCACAGAATTTGAAAGATTTGATAGGCACATTGATAAGAAGAGGAGAAAGGAAGCCGGCATCGATTATGTCAGCATATGCTCCCCTAACTATCTCCACGACGCTCATATTCGTTTTTCTTTACGAAACGGCGCAGATGCTATTTGTGAAAAACCTCTTGTTTTAAATCCTTGGAATCTTGACAGTTTGGAGGAAGTTGAAAAGGATTTTGGTAAAAAGGTGTATAACATTTTACAACTGCGCTTACACCCATCAATCATTGAATTAAAAAAGCAAATAGCTAACAGCCAGAATGAAAAAAAGTATGAGATAGATCTCACGTATATCACATCAAGAGGTAACTGGTACTTTACTTCATGGAAGGGAGACGAATCAAAATCAGGTGGTATAGCCACAAATATCGGTGTTCATTTCTATGATATGCTCATCTGGATTTTTGGTAAGATTCAACTGAATATCGTACATCACCGAAGTCCCAGCAGTGCATCTGGGTTCTTGGAGCTCGATAATGCTCGAGTCAGATGGTTTTTAAGTGTCGATGAAAATATGTTGCCTGAGGATATAAAGAGTAAAGCTCAGCGAACTTTTCGTTCTATTACTGTTGCAGGGAAGGAGCTCGAATTTAGCACCGGATTTACAGATCTGCATACCCTAAGTTTCCAGGATGTACTTAATGGCAATGGATTTGGCTTGGAAGACGCCCGCCCCAGCATTGAAGCAGTCCACCATATCCGAAATGCAGATGTTGTTATGCAGCGTGATTTTCTCCATCCGTTCATGTCGCGATAATCAATTTATTTGGTATAAGAGTTTACAAACTTTTCCTATTTTCATGAATACTCAAAATATTTTCATACATGAGACATCTGTTGTTGATGATAATGTAAAGATTGGTAAAGGTACCAAAATTTGGCATTTTTCTCACATTCTTAATAACACTGAAATTGGCATTGAATGTATAATAGGACAGAATGTTTCTCTTGGACCTGATGTTGTCATAGGGGATGGATGTAAAATTCAAAACAACGTATCTCTATACAAAGGCATAACCCTTGAAAGAAATGTGTTTTGTGGCCCATCTATGGTTTTTACAAATGTATTTAACCCTAGAGCGCATATCCAAAAAATGAAAGAACTCCGGCCAACTCTGGTCAAAGAGGGGGCTACCTTGGGTGCAAATTGCACAATAATTTGTGGAGTGACAATTGGAAGATACTCCTTAATTGGCGCTGGCGCAGTCGTCACAAAAGATGTGCCTGACCACGCATTGCTTGTGGGTAACCCTGGCAGACAGAGTGGATGGGTGTGTGAATGCGGTGAAAAAATTAATTCGCAGATGATTTGTACAATTTGTGATAAAGATTACTCCTGGTTGTTAAAAAATAAATAGAATAGTCTCTTAAATGATAAGCTAAACAGCTATATCTATTGAAGTAGCTTGAATAAATAATGCGCAATGAGAAAAATCCAGAAAGGGTATTAAAAAAAACCTCAAGCCAAAAAATAGCTGAAGAATTTTTTAATTCTTGATGGACATATAAGATTGTACAAATTTACCAAAGCTATAATAGCTTTGTTTGAGTGTGCAAAAATAATACATCACCAATTAAAACAACATGAAATCTAAGGCATCTTCAGTTCTTTTTGTAACTACGAGCTTCCCAAGGTTCAAAAATGATTTTGCTGGGAGTTTCATTCATCGTTTTGCCAAATATCTCGTTCGCGATGGAGTTAAAGTAACAGTTCTAGCCCCACATGGCCCAGGACTTACCCCTTATGAAAACATGGATGGTATATCTGTAGAAAGATATAAGTATTTTTTACCTAGATCATACCAATGTCTCGCCTATGGTACCAGCGGAATACTCTCAAATATCAGGAACTCGTTGCTCGCCAAATTGCAAGTGCCCCTTTATATGCTGGCTACAATTTTTACTATTATTCGAAATCAAAACAACTACGATGTTATTCATTGCCACTGGCTTCCAACTGCCATTGCTGCCATAATTGCAAGACTAGTTAGCAGTAAAAAAACACCTATCGTTTTAACCAACTGGGGTTCTGACACTCGTATATTACCCAAGAAATTGACCCGGTGGACCATTAAACGAATCGACGGCTGCATATCAACAGCTGTAGAGACAGACGAGCATCTAAAAGAAGCAGGCTGTAAAAGTTTTCGTAGAATCATGGCACCAATTGACGAAGAAAGGTTTAACAACTCTCACGTTCCCACGGACCTGCGAATAGAACTCGACATACCACTCACAACTCCTGTTATTCCATTCATTGGCCGTCTAGACGAATTCAAGGATCCAATTACTTTCATCCATGCCTGTTCACTATTGAAAGATGAAGGAATCAATTTTATTGCACTGATTGCGGGAGATGGTGATTTAATGGACATGTGCTCTTATGAAATTAACAACCTATCACTACACAATGAGGTGATTCTGTTAGGACTCCGAAATGACCCAGAACGTTTACTCAAAATAGCCACTGCAACAGTACACATTAGTCCCATCGAAAATACATGGGCCAATTCAATTGCTGAAGCAATGTTCATGGAAGTTCCGGTAGTGTTAACCGATGTAGGCTATACCCAGAAGACATTTACTCACCTGAATGATTGTTTTATTATACCTCCTAAAAATGCGAATGCCCTAAAAAATGCTTTGAAACTTCTTATTGAAAACGACGATTTGCGCCATAAAATCATTGCTGGAGCAAATCAGTTACTTCACAAAAACAGTAAAGATAGTGTTAGTATAGTACAAATGACACGTAAATATTACGACGAACTATTCACACTTATACAAAGTGAAAAAAATGACCAACATTCAACTAGAAAATAAACGGATCTTTATAACCGGTGGTGCTGGTTTTATAGGATCCACACTTATCAGCAGATTAATCGAAAAAAATGAAATTGTTGTTTACGATAATTTTTCCCGCAATTCCCTCAAAGATTGTAAAGACAAAGATCACAAGAATCTCACTGTCATAAAAGGGGACATCTTAGACACAGACAACTTGAATAGATCAATCCAAGGGTCTAATATTATCATTCACTGTGCGGGAATTGCCGGAATAGACACAGTAATTAAAAGCCCGATCAGCACTATGAAGGTAAACATGATCGGTTCAGCTAATGTTCTTGAAGCTGCTTCTAAATTACAACGATGTGATAGGGTTGTCTGTTTTTCAACCAGCGAAGTTTTTGGTCAACAAGCTTTCCGTTCATCAGAAACCGATCACACCGTTATGGGTAATGTTGGAGAAGCCCGGTGGACTTATGCAGTAAGCAAACTTGCAGAGGAACACATGGCCATAGCCTACTACAATGAAATACAGCTCCCAACAACCGTAGTTCGGCCTTTCAATATTTATGGTCCAGGTCAAGTAGGAGAAGGAGCTCTGAGAAACTTCATAGAAAAGGCTATTCAGGATAAGCCACTTGAAATCCATGGTGATGGAACACAGATCAGAGCATGGTGTTATGTTGACGATATGATAGACGGTCTTCTTCTCGCAGCAAGCCACCCCAAAGCTGTCGGTGAATCGTTCAATGTAGGCAATCAGAAAGCGGTTGTCACAATTTATGGATTGGCAAACATTGTCCATCGTGTACTCAATTCAAAATCCACTATCACTTTTGCGAACAAGGATTATGTTGATATAGAACTCAGAATACCATCAGTCCAAAAAATGAAACACTTACTAGGTTTCCAGGCCCAAGTTGATCTGGAAGAGGGGATAAGAAGAACAGCTGAATTTTACCAAAGTAAGCTTAAATGATACGGCTAGGCTATCCTTTAATTGAGGATGATGATTTGAGAGCGGTGCAATCTGTTCTTGAATCCGGCTATCTCGTTCAGGGAAAACACGTTAGTACATTCGAAAAAGAGATAACTAAACTTACAGGAAGCACACATGCTATTGCTGTGAGCAGTTGCACTGCAGCCTTACATTTATCTCTTTTAGCACTTGATGTCCAACCTGGAGATATTGTTTTAGTACCCGCTTATTCATGGATTGCGACGGCTAATGTTGTAGAGCTGTGTCACGCCCGCCCTTTCTTTATCGATATCCAAAGAGATACCTTTAATATCGACCCTAACGCCCTTCACGTCTCACTTGAAAGATTAATGTCTAATAGTAACACGGCTGATAAAGTAAAGGCCATTCTACCAGTTCATTGTTTTGGACAGCTAGCAGATATGCCTAAGATTGTCGATATTGCACAAAAACATGGAGTCCATGTGGTTGAAGACGCTGCATGCGCTTTTGGCTCAACTCTTAATAAAAAACAGGCTGGGACATGGGGAACTGCTGGATGTTTCAGTTTTCATCCTAGAAAAGCATTTACTACTGGCGAAGGGGGAGTAATAATAACAGATGATACAGATTTAGCTCAGCAGCTCAGAACTCTTCGTAACCATGGAATGACTAATTTACATGGACACGTTGACTTTGTCATTCCGGGTTTCAATTACCGCCTTACCGATTTCCAGGGTGCTTTGGGGGTTACCCAGCTTAAAAAAATCGATCGACTCATCGATTCGCGCCTAAAACAAGCCTCCTGCTACAATAAACTATTCCAAGGCACTGCAATAACCACTCCATATATTGCACAGGGTGCTGACCCAGTATACCAATCGTATGTTATACTTTTACCAGAAGGCGTATCAGGCAACCGTGACAAACTGATAACCTATTTGAAAAAGCACGAAATTGAAGCGACAATAGGCACTATCAACATGCCAATGACATCCTACTTCATGAGAAGATATTCATTTGTGGCCGGTATGTTCCCTGTAACAGATAATATCGCTTCCAGATCAATATCCTTGCCTTTACACGAAAATTTAACTACTGATGATCAAGAATACATCAGCCGTTGTCTCATAAATGGATTAGAAAGGTTTTATAATTGACAGAGCGTAAATATCCAATCAAATCACACGGCACAGGTACTTTCTCCAGTCATGACTTTAAGAAATTAGGGGATAACGTAATTTTTGAGTCTGAAGTCCTTGTGTTTCACCCTGAAAATATTGAAATTGCTAGCTATGTATATGTAGGTCACCAAACAATACTAAAAGCATATCACCAAAACACAATGGCCATTGGTGAGGGTACTTGGATCGGCCAACAATGTTTTTTTCATAGTGCAGGCGGAATAAAAATTGGTCGCGATGTTGGAATTGGACCAGGGGTTAAAATTATTTCTTCAGAACATGAACATAGTACAAAGGGACCAATTTTACATGCTCCAATCAAGTTTTCACCAGTTAACATTGAAGATGATTGTGACATTGGGGTTGGCGCTATAATTATGCCTGGAGTCACAATTGGTGAAGGAACCCAAATTGGTGCAGGAGCTGTGGTTACAAAAGACATATCTCCATATAGCATAGCTACAGGAGTCCCAGCTAGGGTAACTAAGTCCCGCTAGATCTTCCGAGAACCTAAAACATCATGAGTAACCGAATACGTAACGCCCTTTCTATTTTTTTCTTAACTCTTTTTACAACTTGGTTAATCTACTATATTCGTAACAACATTCATGAATTTGAAATTATATTCAATTTATCATGGCTGCCTACGATAATTTTAACCTTTTTAATATTTGGTGAATCAATATTTTCTGGACTTTTCACAAAAGTTGTAATGGAGCACTTTGCCATAAGATTGAAATGGCGTGAATGGTATGGTTTATCTGTTATAACGAGGTTTTGGAATATCATCTTGCCCTTTCGCGGCGGAGCAGGCGTACGCGCTCTATACCTTAAAAGAGTTTATAAGTTTCCATTCACTAAATTCTTTGCAACTCTACTTTCTTTGTATTTTCTCATTTTTATTATCAATTCTGCAATTGGCACTGCTTGTGTAATTTTACTGTATTTACTCAATAATATACTTATCTATCAATTGCTCATTTTCTTCATTATTATTTTCTTATTAATTTGTGCTTTTATATTTTTACCTATCAAAATACCTGAATCAAGATTTACTCTATTAAACAAAATTAACCAAGCCACAACAGCTTGGCACGGCATTAATAAAGATTTTGATGCTATGAAACAATTAATTGGCATCACAATAATCAATTCTGTAGTTGGATTATATTTAGTATATTATTCTTATTATGCTTTCGGAGTACAACTTTCCTTGTTCCAAAGCCTCCTCATCTCAACTTTATTCAACTTCACAGCGATGATTAACATAACTCCTGGCTCAATAGGTGTAGTTGAATCAATTATGGTTATCACAGCACAAATTTTCGGAATATCTCCAACAGAAAGTCTTCTGGCTGCTGGTTTGATACGAGTAATTCACCTAATCTTAATGATTATATTGGGTATATTTTTCAATTATAAATTAGGCCTGAACTTACGGGGTAAAAAAAATATTATTTAGCGTTCTGGTTATTAATCGTCTTTTCATCCTTGTAAATTTTTATTGTATTCCATATCAAACCACATCGCAAAAAACAAAGATTGTAATCCTGAAATAATTAAAAATGCAGAAAATAAGGCACTGGTCGGCGCCACTCCTGCCCCCATAAACCTAACTAGTAGCAAGTACAGACCTAAAACAAAACCAATAGGAGGGAGTATAACCCCCATGCAATAAAAGAAAACGAGTGGATGGAAATCACGAATTACGTATTTCTGGAACATTCGACTCCAGAACCCTTTAAACAGTATCCATGGAATAGTAAATAGAACTTTACGGACTTTAATCCCAGATTTTTCACCAACATTATACACTGGCCTGATAGACACATCTTTAACCCGAAAATTAGCAATATTAAGCTTAATTAGCAGATCATTCGGCATACCATATCTAGGATAGATCGACTCAAGGTCGATATGTTGGAGAGCTACCAACGATATTGCAGTATATCCACTCTGAGAATCAGCAATATTCCAATAACCTGAAGCGATTTTTGTCATAAGTGATAAAATGGAATTTCCGATGAATCTATATTTTGGAATCATTTCCCAAGATTCACCGCGAAACAGCCTGTTTCCTTTAGAATAATCGCACTTTTCGTTACACACTGGATCAAGGATTCGAGGAAGGTCATTAGGGTCCATCTGGAAGTCCGCTGCCATCACTGCGGTCACATCAATTGCATTATCTCTTGCCCATATGTAACCACTACTTATTGCTGCCCCAACCCCCCTATTAGTCTCATGAGCTAAAAACACGATCCTTACATTCGTTTTGCTGAGGTCTTTGACTATTGAAACAGTGTCATCAGTACTAGAGTCATCAACAATGATGATATAATCGACAAAATCAGGAATTGTCTCGACAACCTTGCCAATCAACTTTTCTTCATTATAAGCAGGTATAACAATCGCAATTTTCTTTTTTTTATACATATCAAAAGGATTTATTTTAGAATTGTTTTTTTAGAGTACCCTGTCAGTGCATCTGTTAATTTTTATCAGCTTTCTCAACTAGGAGACATAGTTCATCTGCTATTTCGTTAATAGTTTCCGCATCTTTTCCTTCCACCATAACCCGGAGAACTGGCTCTGTGCCAGAAGGTCTAACAAGGATTCTCCCCGTGCGACCGAGTTGTTTTTCAAATTTTTCTACAGTTTCAGGAAAGTTCTGAATTGAGTTAATGTCAATTTTTCTTGAAGTTCGAACATTTTTAAGAACCTGGGGAAAACTCGTCATTACCTTTGCAAGTTTAGATAGCGTTTTTTTACGCTTTTTCATTATGGCTAAAAGTTGTAATCCAGCAAGAATTCCATCGCCTGTGGTGATGTGATCAAGGAACACTAAATGACCAGATTGTTCCCCACCAAAGGAATAACCGTTCTTGCGCATCTCCTCGACTACATATCTGTCCCCTACTCCCGCACGAACCATCTTGCCGCCCATCTTCTCCATGGCAACTTCAAGGCCCATATTTGACATAACAGTTGAAACGAGGGTTTTTTTCTTTAATTTTCTTTGGACAATGAGTTCCTGGGCACAAATTGCCATAATATGATCTCCATCCACCACCTCACCATTTTCATCACAGACGATGAGCCTGTCTCCATCACCATCGAGGGCAAGACCAATATCAGCGCCCAGCTCTTTGACCTTTTCAGCCATTTTTTCTGGATGGAGTGCGCCACATTCGTGATTGATGTTCTTTCCATCAGGATCTACACCAATTGTTGTCACCGTTGCGCCAAGCTCTTCAAACACATGGGGCGCTACCTTATAGGTTGCACCATTTGCGCAATCAAGCACAATATGAAAATCATCTAAGGTATAATTTTTAGGAAAAGTGTTCTTTAAAAAAACGATGTAACGACCTTTGGCATCGTCAATTCGCCTTGCTTTTCCCACCTCGTCTGCGACTGGTCTGAGTGCTGCCATCTTTTGGGAAAAAATCAGATCTTCAATCTGGGCTTCAATATCATCAGGAAGCTTAAAACCATCACTTGAAAATATCTTAATCCCATTATCTTGAAAGGGGTTATGGGATGCAGAAATAACAACTCCAGCATCCGCTCGCATAGAAGTTGTTATAAACGCAATACCTGGAGTAGGTAGCGGTCCCACCTGCAGCACATCCACGCCCATGGAGCAGATACCTGCCGCTAGTGCATTTTCAAGCATATAGCATGATTGCCTGGTATCCTTTCCGATCACTATGCGGTGCCCTTTGGCCTTTTCTTTTACAATAAAGGCAATAGCCCTGCCTACCTGCATGGCTATTTCTGTAGTCATTGGGTAAATATTGGCTACACCACGGATACCATCGGTTCCAAATAATTTTCTCATTGTATGATTTTTTTCTTAGTTTTTGTTCTCTTGATTTTTCGAATTGACTTCTGTTGTAAAGAGGTCACATCTTTTATTGGCACGATAGACTCAAGCGATTTAGATAGGACATTTGTGTCATAAACAGGAGACGGATTATCATTTTCGAGCAGTACGTGAGTTGGAATAATTGACAATATTTCAATTGGATACTCAATGTTATTTTTGGGTATAACTTTGACCTGATACAGATCACTGTCATCTACCTTTAAGGCAGTTACAGAAAAAAGGTCTCCCATAGTGCGATATTTCCCAAGTAGCATTTTGGGGATGTTGGCCGCAATTTTCACAGTGGCAGGCGTAACCTTTACCTGTGTTCCGTCAACAACAAGATCTACTACCATCTGTTCAATTGTTTTTGTAACCGTCTCAAGCCCCACTGTAAGGTCAGCAGTCACCGAGGTTTCTCCAATTAATTCAACAATGGCTGGATCAAGCTCTAAGGGTACCTGCAGTTGAGCCGACTGCTTCACTCCTGCAAGGTTAATTGCCTTCGTAAATAGCTCATCAAACTGGGACAAGGTTGTCAAAGGTCCGGTTATGGTTATCACATCCGGATCTGTCTTGAGAGTTTTGACATAGTAACCATCAGCTACATTTCCTACGGTTTTAGCGCTGACCGGATACTGTTTTTGAATGAGTTTATCAAGGGATAAGATGATTGAAGATGGTGTAACCCGCTGAACGGTAATTCCACGAAGTACCGGAATATGGTCATTATCATTTTCAATCACCATTGTGCCGGGAGTGGCAGCAGAAAGATCAACCTGGCGGGTGATGGACTTATTTGCCATCTCAAGAATGAGAGAACGAGGACCACTTACTGTGACTTCTATTTCCTTTTTAAACTGATTTGAAATAACCAAGTCCCTTGGTAAATTGATAATCTCAATGGGTAGCATCACATTTTTGTCCACCCTGTCTTCTCCACCAACAAAAAACCAGAGCACAACTGCAAGGACGAGCGAAATAAACTTTAAGCTCCAATCTTTTGAGACAAGATTTGATATTTTTTTCAGTTCAAATATAGAACGAAGAACTCCTTTAATCATTTGCTAATCCAATTTTTCCAAGCTGATCCTTGTCCATTCTGATCAATAAATATAGCCTTAAGATTATTGGTCAGAGTAATTTCATCTTCTACAGTAGTCAGTGCGCCGTGCCGTACTATTGATATTTCTTGCGTTTCTTCAGAAACCACGAGAACCACAGCATCGGTTTCTTCTGTCAGACCGATGGCTGCGCGATGCCTGGTTCCATATCGTTTATTAATATACGGATTTTGCGATAGTGGTAATATACATCCTGCGTGCTTTATCTTTCCCTCACTAATGAGAACCGCTCCATCATGGAGAGGTGATACAGGCATAAAGACAGAAATTAACAACTCTTTTGTTAACTTTGCATCCAGCTGAAACCCTGATTCAATAAAATCACCAAGCCCAGTCTCACGCTCAATAACCACCAGGGCACCAATGCGACGTTTGGCAAGATAAAAGAGGGTTCGAATAATTTCTTCCAGCTCCTTATCAGCCACATCAGTTGTTTTGTGAAACGGCGACTTTCCGACCTGGGTAAGCGCCCTACGAATATCGTGCTGAAAAACGATGATAACAATAATCAGGATGGAACTCAAAAAAGTCTGCATGATCCAGGTCAGTGCAGCAAGGTCCATTACTCCTGCGAGAAAGTATATGATGGTGAGCACACCTAAGCCCGCCACCATCTGGACAGATCGCGTCCCCCGGATAATCGATATCAGCTGGTATATTACAAAGGCTACCACCAGGATATCAATACAGTCCTGCCACCTGAAATATGAAAAGTTATCTAACATGTACAAAAAGTTTCAGATTTTGATCCTTACAGCCTTAAAAGTTGCTCGGATAATAAATTTTACGATTTACTGTCACTCACTTAAGCCTGCGACAACAAATAAATCAATTCACAAGTAATATTAATTACTTTTTATAGTAATTAGAATTTATAACAATTCAAATGACACAAGGCTAACAATTTCTCCTGCATCTGGACTTTTTATTACAACGTTGTCAACGTCGACAGTCGAGGCAACAGTCTTAATTTGCGCCTGATCGTCTGCTATGAACTGAAATATCTTCATATTAAGCCCAGCAGCACTCTTTTTTACCTGCTCACATTTGCGGATGCCGGTCATGTAGGGTAAGAGATAATCCACTATCAAAGCATCATGTTGAGCAGCACAACAGAACCAAGAGAACCTACGCATAGGAAAACCGGTACAAAGAGTAATGCTATTTTAATTCTTTTCTCTGGCCTCATAAGGCGGCACAGAAATGGCTAGAGGGAAAGTGTAAATACCACTTATTTTAAGTATATAGAAAATTTCAAACATAAACAGTAGTTTTACAGTAATTTTATAATAATAATTGATGTGATTTTGCTAAGGTATGTATAAAAGAGAAGTAGATTCGATATTGATCTGTTTTCAAACTAACGTGCTTTGCTGATTTACTTAAACCCCACTTTCCGTTACAACAGTCCAAGAATCACTCAAAATCATTGTTGTATCAGCACATCATTCAAACTACGACCACAAGCTCAACACAACGTATTATGACAGATATATTTGGTGGAATTTCCATTGACACAGACGCACCTGAGAAAAAAACCATCCAGAGGTCTTCGCCTCAAAAACGCCCGCACAAAAAGAATAAGTCTGCTGCAAAAAAACCATTTTCATCAATACTTTCATGGTTAATCATACCGATTGGCCTACTGACGGTATACACATTACTAGGTTTTCTTGGAGTTCCCTACTACGTCACCCATTTCATCCCAGAGCAACTCCAACTTAAATACAACCTCAATCTAACAGCGGATAAAATAAGCTTCAACCCCTACAGTTTCAGCCTAAAGTTACATAACACCAAGGTAACGCAACAAGATGGTGAACCTTTAATTGATGTTGAAAACATTGATCTCATATTCTCTCCCATTGAATTATTGCGCATGGAGTTTATATGCCAGAAAGTACAACTATCAGCCCCCCATCTCCACCTTGTGAGAAATAAAGACAATTCCTACAACATCAGCCCCCTATTGCCGGGTTCGGCTAAAGACCGCACCAATAGGCAGATGATGACCTTCTCAGACCTGCCAGTTCTTTTTTCTCTCAATAACATTACGGTGACAGATGGAAGAGTGGTCTTTGTGGACAAGCCTACAGACCAAATCCACAACGTTGAACAACTAGAGATGCAACTTCCCACTCTCTCAAACATAGGATTTCAAGCAGAAGACTATATCCGACCTCATTTTTCAGCTATCATCAATGGCAGCCCGGTCACATTCAAAGATAGTGAGAGCAGCAGTAATCCTGGAACAAAGGCATCACAAACAGAACTGACCTGGGAACTGCAAGACGTTAAACTTGAAGACTACATGAGTTATCTACCCTTTAGCCTTCCCTTGGAATCTTCTTCTGGAATTATTGATGGAACAATCAAACTCCTTTTTAATAACGAGATACAACAGAACAATTTTTCAGTTGGTTTTAAATTGGGTATCACAAAATTTTATTGCAATACTTCCAATAAATTTATCGCACTCGATTCAGATAATATTCAAATTGCAGGTGAATATAATCCTGTAAAAAAACGTGTATTAGTAGATACGTTTTTAATGAGCGCTCCAACAATTGTGTCAAATGCAGCAAGTTTAGATGATGTACTCAGTTATTTTGCTGAAAAAAAGGCCGATGACAGTGCGATACCTCACACTTCGCAACGTCAGACATCCTTTATCATCCGCTCTTTAAATATTATAGATGGCAAACTCAAACAAGGTGCTGCAAATAAGTCAACGCCGCCGAAAGAGTGGGTACATCTTAGAGCTACAATTGACAACTTCAACTCTCACAACCGGTTAGAAGAAACCAACGGTATGAATGCTGTTTTTACGCTAACTGGCGAGCAGAATAACAACAATCACAGTTTTTCATACTCGGGCACCTTTGGTAAGCCAACAGAACTTACTGGTGATTTCTCAATGAAGAAAATGTCTGCGAAAACACTATTTCGTACCGTGCTCCCTAAGGGCACCAGTATAACAGACAACGGCCCAACAGATGTTGAGGGGAAACTTTCCTTAATATGGAACAGTGACGATCGAAAACTCAATTACAGACTCAGTGAAATCGAGAGTTACAGCAAAAAAATAACGCTATCAAACAACAAAACTCTTTTAACGGCAGATGGGCTACAACTTTCTGGTGCGGCAATAGGTAGCAACCACAATAAACTAGGTAAGGTTACAATCAATCAAGGTCACCTGTATATTAACCGCTCTCGTAACGTTACGTTTTTTACCAAGCTGCTCACATCAGAAAAGATAATGAGTAGTCTTGCTTTTGACGGTGAGCTTACTATTACCTCCCCAGACACCAAGGATCCCTTTACAATGAGGGGGGTTAAACTTGATTTTCAGGCTAAGGGTGAAACAAACAATTCTCGAAACACTCTCACTCTGTCAGGAACCTCCAAGAGCGGAGGAACTGTTAATGGAACTGGCCAGATGAAATTTAATCCACTCGCAGTCGACCTGACACTTAATTTTGACAAACTCAAATCCCAGGAAACAGAGTCGCTTCTTACCCAGCCAAACTTTATAACAAAAAGTGATGGAACTATATCTGGAAAAGGAACACTCACTTTTCCGCAAAACAACTTTGTCGGCAATCTTACTATTACGGACGGGAAAATAGTTCATAAAACTATACCCTTAATGTGGAAGAGCTGTGCTATTGAAAATATCAGTTTCACTTCAGATCCCTACCATAGAACAATCGGTCGTATTCTCCTGCAAGCTCCAAAACTACAGGCGACAATTCAAAACAAAAGCGATTCTATCCAAGACCATTTAATCGACTACTTTAGAGCATCCCTTGCAGGTACCCCTGGCAAAGTGACTCAAACAACTCAGGTAAATCTTTTAGGTACAGACATACAGGATATTATTATTACAGATGGTCAAATATATATTACAGATACTAGACTATCTCCTACATGGCGTGGTTCTTTTACTGGCATCAAAGGATCTATAAAAAATATTCATTCAGCAAAATCTGCAGAGAACGCTACCTTTTCAATGAGTGGTGATGTAGACGGTTCATCGTTTAACTGGGAGGCAAGTATATCACCAGTCAAAAACGGCAAGCTAAATAGCCAACAATTATCCGTTGAAAACTACCCTGTAAAAAATTATTACAAACAATTAGAAGCTCAAATTGATGTAGATTCAGATTCTGCTATGGCCACATTTACTAGCAATGCAAAACAGAAATCTGGCATAAACGAACAAAATATAGACGCTCACATATCAGGCCTGACACCTTTGTCACCAACATCTGAAACAGCACTTCCCATAGCATTAATGGCTGACAAAAATGGAGTGATACATATACAGACGTCTATCTCTACTTCAGTTGAATCGACAAAGTTGAGTCTTTTTGAAACTCTTGCAAACAGTTTCCAAACAAAGGTTGTTAAGGGTTCTCTGTCGCCACTTCTTCTCACCAAAGGTGACTTTGCAGATCTCATTGATAATGAACACATAAGCTTTCAGCCAGGTCTCTTCATGCTTACAGGACAAGGGCGAAAAACTCTAACCAGATATGGCGCACTACTTGTATCGCATCCTAATATTAAACTGATAATTAGTGGGGGAATCTCCCTGGATGCCGACAGGACAAGCCTCCACGCCCAATTAGAAAAGGATGAAAAATTGCGTGTCGAGCGTGAGAACGAAAAGCTGTTCGCAAAATGGCAGGAGAAAAAACAGGAATTTGAAAACCAGGTAAGCGACAGCGAAAACAGTGCTATTTCCGAGGGCAAGATATCTGAAAATGATATTCCCTCTAAAGTCTTATCCGGTTTCCGACCACTTTTACCTGAACCAGTTATTGTTGATGATGAAATGCTCTATGACCTTGCGGAGAAACGACTCAGCATTGTACGTAACCATTTACTGACCCAACTCTCGCTTGACGAAAGTCGTATTGAAATTGCTCCACATACAATTGACACCAGGTTAGACATCAAAACCAGCAGGGGTGTGCACATTGACATCACCCCTCTTTAACGGTTAGAACCTGTTTTGAGGAGTATTTTTCATGGAGAACATAACATCAATCTTCAAGTATTTAGGCTCTTTGAGCGAACGAGATTTCAATGGATTACTTATCTGGTTACCAGCAATTTCACTCTTAACGTTTGTCCTATCTCTCCTGCTTTTGCCATATATGATAAGGAAAATTCCGTCGAATTACTTCCTGACGTTATCCAGTACACCAGCCAAGGCCATTGATTATGATATAAAGTTCCTGTTTTTTTTCCTTCTTCGCAATATTTTCGGCTGTTTTCTGCTCCTCTCCGGGGTGATAATGCTTTTTTTGCCAGGACAAGGCCTGATCACTATATTTGTTTCGCTACTACTCATTGATTTTCCGTTTAAACGAAGGCTTATTACATTTTTAATTGTTCAGAAAAAAATTCAGAACAGTATCAACTGGATTCGAAAAAAAACGAACAAACCACCCATTAACTGGCCTCCCAGATAACGTATCATAGTTAGTACCAGAACCCACTCTTACTCTGCAGCAACAGATGAACAACATCAAAATAGTGAATACTGTTAACAATACCCTAGCCTATACTTCACCCTCTCAAACGTGTTCCCTTTCAAAAATATTTTTTTCGGATTTCTGAACTTTTTGTATATAGTTATATCGCAATCTGGGGTATATTCGAATCAGTGAATGAATATCAGATATCCACATCACCTTTAAATTACGATATTTTCTATTATGAATGTCACCGATCCTAACTGTCTTCGCCTCATCTCGAATCAAAAGAATTTACTCAACGCCATCCCGGAAATGGTACTGCTAGTAAAAAATAGCCAGTCCGTTGAGTATATGAACCCTAGTGCCCTCGGTTTTTTCGGTAACCTCTGCTCAAGTAACAAAAAGATGAAGACAGAGGAAAAAAAGATGCTTGGTATCATCTTAAATATCATCGAATCAGCCCATGCGAATCAAAGTTTTGGTGAAGCTATTGCGACATCATATGAAAACACCCATATAGAGTACACCCTTGCACCTTTTAAGGGGTACAAAGGTGATATGTTGCAGTGGTTTTTTATACGAGACGTAACGGACAACAAAAATCAATTAGAAGAACTATCCCTTTTCCACAACTCCATAGAAACAATCCTTGCCCATAAAATTAGCGAGTTAAAAGAAAGCGAAAGAATGCGGCGGACTCTTACCAGTGAACTCAACTCACTAAAAGAACATCTACAGGATCAGCCGACTGAAGGCAAAATGGTTGGGTCCAGCAAGGCTTTGACTGAGCTTCGCAATATGGTGTTCCAAGTTGCTAAATCCGACGCCACTATCCTTATTACTGGAGAATCGGGGACAGGAAAAGAACTTGTCGCAAACCTCATACGTGAATCCAGTGATCGAAGCGACAAGCCGTTTCTTAAAATAAACTGTAATACCATAGCAGACTCTCTTCTTGAAAGTGACCTCTTTGGCCATGAGCGGGGTGCATTTACCGGTGCTGACAGCAAAAGAAAGGGTAAATTTGAGGTTGTTGATGGAGGAACTATATTCCTCGATGAGATCGGTGATATCAGTCCTCGGATGCAGGCAGCCCTCCTCAGGGTTCTGCAAGACGGAGAAATTATTCGCGTAGGCGGAAATTCTCCTATTCAAATTGATGTTCGCGTTATTGCTGCTACCAACCGAGACCTAACATCTATGGTTCAGGATGGTAGCTTTAGACTTGATCTTTTTTATAGATTAAACATCATCAATATCTCCATCCCTCCCCTTCGAGAACGAAGAGAAGATATCATTGATCTCACCACTCATTTTATCAGGAAATATCGTCAAGTCTTCAAAAAGGACATTAGCTTTCTTCCCCAATCCATACTTGACCGGCTCCTTGTTCACAGTTGGCCAGGAAATGTCCGTGAACTAGAAAATGTTATTCAACGCTCCGTACTTATGGCAAAAAACAGTGCTATTACTGAAAATGAGTTATTCTTTGACATTGACCCCGCCGGGCAGGAAGCGTCAACAGAGAAAAATTATCTGGACAATCTCGATGGCAAGTCTCTAAAAACCATTATTGCAGAGCTTGAAAAAGAGGTTATTGAAATTTCACTGAAAAATAATCATGGGAAGGTTGCCCCAACGGTGGATCAACTTAAGATAGGCAAGACTGCATTTTACGACAAAATGAAGCGATATAATATATCTCCTAAGGACCATACGTACTAAATTTGAAATAGGTATAATTATTGCAAATCCATCATAAAAAGCAATTCCGTTCTTTAATTTGATTGTTATAAGGTTTTGTATGGGGTACCCAAGCAAGAAAAGTAATACGACCTGCCAATTCTGGTCAATTGATTCAAAAAAATGTCGCGTCTGTAATGATGGACTTTTTATTCCACTTGAAGAACATATTACAGCATATTGTACGACAGAAGATCACTACTTTTGTCTACAATACTCCCTGCACGCCCCTAAACACAGCGATGCTGGTCAGGATAGAAGCAATAAAGGACGCAATCGTCGGCAATCTCTTCGCATCGAACTCTCCAATCAAATAGATCTACTCAAAATGATTAAATCTGGGGAAATTGTTGAACAACTTTCTGAAAAAGCAGAAACGCTAGATATCAGCAAAATAGGGATGAGACTGCATACAGACATTCCACTCACAAGCGACACAGTTATACAGTTCGCATTTAACAAAAAATTCCCAAAAGCACTGAGAACTGGCGCGGGACTGGTGGAGTGGTGCAACAAACAAATAGACGCTCCCGGATATCAGGCCGGAATCTCATTTCAATCCACGAGACTCGTTGAAGCGATGAACACATTTCTCGAACCACATCTCAGTCGTATATAACTGAGATAGCGCCCGCAGCACTCCTCCTTTGCAGTACCTTACCTTATCAAACAACAACTCATCTTCTTTATGTAATCTCTTTGCGCACAAGCCAGATGAGGACAAGTGAAGGCACACCCATAACAGCTGTTGCAAGAAAAAAATTTTCATATCCTATACTTGTCACCATCGACCCTGAATATCCGCCAATGAGTTTAGGAAAAAGAGTCATCAAGGAACTAAATATAGCATACTGCATTGCGGTAAATGAAATATGGGTCAGGCTCGAAAGAAATGCAATAAAGGCCGTAGTTGCAATTCCTGCGGACAGGTTATCCGCTGCAATAACAGCTGTTAGCATAGTGACATCAGCACCCGTTTTAGCAAGCAACATAAAAAGAAGATTTGTCCCGGCAGCGAGGACTCCACCTAAAAACAACACAAACTGTACATTATAGCGCATTGTCAATAAGCCCCCCACAAAACCACCGACAAGAGTCATTCCCACGCCGAACGTCTTTGTAATGCCACCAATGACATTTTTTGAAAAACCTAAATCCACATAGAACACGTTGGAAACAACCCCTAAAACAATATCAGAAAACCTATAACAACCAATCAAGACCAAGAACAAGATCGCGGTCCTGCCACCATATCTCTCAAAGAAATCCACAACAGGTGCAACATATGAATTGTAGGCCATTTGCCTATTAACAAGCCCAATTTTAACCAAAACATATCCACTGATGAAAGCTATGATAAGCGAAAACATGAAACGTAGGAGCCCCAGTAAAAACTCACCCGTCGGGCCACTTAAGAGAAAAATATCATCACCATATTGTTGCAGTCGAACTAACTGACTCCCTAAAACAACAAATGTTACGATGAAGCACGAAAGAGAGATAAAAAACATCAGTATAATCCGCCCGTAATCACTGGCAGCATAATCTTTATAAGCTCTCTCTTTTGGCACCGTTGGCTCATCTATAATAAGAGTTGTAATAACTCCAAGCAGCATTACGCACGCCATAGTCAGATATGTGGACTGCCACGCACTATAGAGATACACTTCTTTAGTACTGCCAAAAAATGTAGCCAAAAATAGCGACCCGGCGCCTGCCACGACCATACCAATCCGATACCCTGAAATATACATGGCGGCAAGCATTGCCTGCAAAGAGGTATCTGCACATTCTATTCTATAGGCATCAATAACTATATCTTGAGTAGCAGAAGAGAAACCGAGGCAAACCGCAGAAAGTGCTATAATCGTAAGGGCTGTCTGCTCTATTGGATCCACAAGCGCCATGGAACATATTGCCCCGATAACCCCAAACTGGGCGACCAGCATCCAAGCCCTGCGCCTTCCAAGTAAACGACTCAGGACAGGGACTGGCAACAGGTCAATAAGTGGTGCCCAAAGAAATTTAAAAGAATAACCAAGAGCCGCCCAACTAAAATAAGTAACAGCAGATCTATCGACCCCTGCTTCTCTTAGCCAGACTGATAGTGAAGAAAATATGAGTAAAATCGGAAGTCCTGCCGAAAAACCGAGAAAAAGCATGGCAATAGCCTTTGGGTGCAACCATGCCTTCACGGTTTGTTGCCAACTCCCAACCTCTTTCTTATCATGGCTCATTGTTGTCTTTTCCTTACAATAAGATTATGGTAAATGAGCATAGCTTACTCAACTCACTCGTTTGCGCTAGTCGCAGCGATGTAATTAATACAAGAACTTCGAACTGTCCATAAACAGTTCTAATCACATGACTATACGCACCCATAACACCCTTACAGGCAAAAAAGAAGAACTAAAAACAATTGAACCTGGCCACGTCAAACTCTATGTTTGTGGTATCACTTCTTACGATTACTGCCACATTGGCCACGCAAGATCATCTCTTGCCTTTGATATGATCGTTAAATATTTGAAATATCGCGATTACAAAGTCACATTTGTACGTAATTTTACTGATATTGATGATAAAATCATAGCACGAGCACAGGAGCAAAACACCAGTTCAGAAGAATTAGCCAACCGGTTTATCCAAGAATTTTACACAGACATGGATAAGCTTGGTATAGATCGACCTGATATAGAGCCCAAGGCCACCGAACATATTACCGAGATGGTTGAGATGATTGATCAACTTATTTCACAAGGGAAGGCATATGAATCTGGTGGGGATGTCTATTATATAGTTGATAGTTTTCCTGAGTACGGAAAACTTTCTAAACGTAACATTGATGACATGAAGGCTGGCGCACGAATTTCTGTTAATGAGCAGAAAAAGCATCCAATGGATTTTGTACTCTGGAAGGCTTCCAAACCAGGTGAACCCAAATGGAAGAGTCCCTGGGGAGACGGTCGCCCTGGTTGGCACATTGAATGTTCTGCAATGAGCAAGAAGTATCTTGGTGAAACTTTTGATATTCATGGAGGTGGTCAGGATCTGATTTTTCCCCACCATGAAAATGAAATTGCCCAGAGTGAGGGAGTAAATTGCAAACCATTTGCAAAGAGTTGGATACACCATGGCTTTGTAACTATCCGGGATGAAAAGATGTCTAAGTCCTTGGGTAATTTCCTCACTATCCGCGATATTCTAGACAACTATCATCCAGAGGTACTACGATTCTTCATATTTTCCACACATTATCGTAACCCTCTTGATTTTTCAGAAGCCGCCATGCAAGATGCCACTACTGGACTTGCGAGACTCTATGAATGTGTCGCAGCTGTGGACGCACTCACCCTGGTATCAACTGTGACTGATGGAGCATCAGAATTTTCTCAGGACGATCTCTCAAAACTCAATTCCCTTGAAGATAGATTCCAGCAGGCGATGGATAACGACTTCAATACAGCCCAGGCTCAGGGAGTCTTTTTTGATACGATTAAAACTATTAATAAGGTGAGGGCCAAACTTTCAAATAGTCCCCTAGATAGTGATGTGAACACCCTCAAAACAGCCACCGCCGCGCTCAAAAAACTTGCGGCGATCATGGGGCTTTTAAAAGAAGATGCATCTACCTATCTCAACGACAAAAAGCAGGAAATGCTTTCAGGTTGTGATATAGATAGCTCAACAATAGAGGCCTTGATTGTCGAGCGTAAGCAGTGTCGAGTTGATAAAAACTGGTCTCGCAGTGATGAGATCAGAGATGAGCTATTGGCAAAGAATATTGAGCTAAAAGATGGTCCTGAAGGAACGACATGGGTTGTCAAATCCAGCTGACCCAGGTAATAAACAGGGAAACGAGTCGGAGGAAATCAAACATTGAGACCTACGCGAGAGCCAGTTGTTGCGGGCAGGTTCTATCCTGCAGATAAAAGAGAATTACTTACCACCGTAGAACGCTATATGGAGGAGGTTGTCCCCCAACCTCCTCTTAAAGCTATCGCCGTCATTGCGCCCCACGCAGGATATGTGTATTCGGGTCAACTCGCTGCTAAAACACTACATTCCGTTGTCATTCCAAAAACTGTGTTGCTTATTGGTCCTAACCATACAGGACAAGGGGCTCAAGCCTCCCTTTCCGCGCGGGACTGGAGTACTCCTTTTGGCCATGTGAAAAGTAATCAAAAACTTACTGATCACATACTATCAAACAGTACATCGGTCATCGTGGACGACAATGCCCACATGTCTGAACATAGCCTGGAAGTACAGCTACCATTTCTACAATATCTGCAGCCACAACTCTCCATTACACCACTCACTCTTAAGAGCATGTCCTATGAACAGTGCGAGGGACTTGCAAAATCTCTTTTTCAAGGCATCAAAGAGTATTGTGAACCAGTTCTCATCGTTGCCTCAACTGACATGAGCCACTACGAACCACGCGCGAAATCAGAAGTAAAAGACGCAATGGCACTTGCTGCGATAAAGGAATTAGATCCATTACAACTCTACACCACTGTCCAGACGAACAACATTTCCATGTGTGGTGTTATTCCTGTCGTCATCACACTTCTCGTCAGTCAAAAACTGGGCGCTGACAGCGTTCGCATGGCAGGCTATATGGACTCAGGGGCTGTTTCGGGTGATCTAAAACAAGTCGTTGGATATGCAGGTGTTATCATAGAATAAAATATTCTTGACACGTCTCTAGTTTTTCATTATAAAGTGGCTCGTCAGATGCTGGGAGATGGTCTAATGGCAAGACAGCGGACTCTGACTCCGCTTATCAAGGTTCGAATCCTTGTCTCCCAGCCACCAACCTTTACTGCACAATTGATTATAGTGCCTTAGCCTTACTATCTTCCCCGGTAAACCAGTCACTCTGCTCAGAACCTTTGAGAAGAGAAACACTAACAAACCAGTACTTCTTAAATTATTAAACGCTTGCGACAGTTATTCCGATGGGAGCAATATACACTCAAGCTAACGACGATTAGTGAGTATCTTTACTCTTTCAGCTCTATCAGCCTTGTCTTTTTCCAGCTCAACTAGTTCTCTAGCGTAACGCCTATCTTCCTGTACTCTTAATCCAAACCACCAAAAAAATGCTGTTAATGTGAGTACCATTAATATAATTGTATCTGTATCCATATCCTTCTCTTCGCTTCGTGTTTAAGACCTCTTGTTATAGAGGGGTAATCATTGATACGCTGTAGTACACCATCTTATTACACAAAGACAACTGCAAAATATGAACCAATATAAGCAAGACATCAATTTCAGGAACTTAGCTCTTATCAGTAATATTTATACTTAACGAAATTACATTATTGAATACTCTATTACACAACTTTCCTGAAAACCTTACAAATTTGCAGGCTATAAAAACTGTACCAACCGTATCCTGTTCGTTGTATATGCTCTGATTTACAATATTCTTTCAAAATTCAATATCAAAGCCCCAGGAAACAATGCTCCCTTCACTTCCAATCACAAGCACCATTAAACAACTTAAGAGTGCGCTTTCATCAGGAGCTACAGTTCTCAGTGCACCACCAGGATCTGGAAAAACAACTATTGTTCCTCTTGCACTACTTGATGAACCATGGCTTAGGGGAAAAAAAATTATAATCCTGCAACCAAGACGAATAGCAGCACGGGCAGCGTGCTTTCGAATGGCAGGCTTACTTGGCGAAAAAGCTGGCGCCACAGTTGGGTATCATATTCGTCATGATAGAGTCTGCTCTAAACATACAAGGATTGAGGTAGTAACCGAAGGCATCCTTACAAGACGAATACAAAACGACCCTGATCTCTCAGATGTCGGCCTTATCATTTTCGATGAATTCCATGAAAGATCAATCCATGCTGATCTGGCGCTTGCACTATGCCTCGATCTCTGTCAGATCAACGATCAGATCCGGCTTCTTATAATGTCGGCGACACTTGACGTTGCCCCTATCGCGTCACTCCTCGGGCAAGTGCCGATCATAGAGGGGACAGGAAAATGCTATGATGTTCAAGTTGATTATCTCGAAAATTCTCCTAGCAGGTCCGTTGCTGCAACCGCAGCCGCTGGTGTACTCAAGGTTATAATCGAGAAAACTGGAGATATCCTCGTATTTTTGCCAGGCGTAGGAGATATAGTCGCAACTGAAAAATACCTTAACGGAATCCCTGAGTGCGCCAATCTAAAGATACAATCACTTTATGGAAATCTCTCCCAGCGCCAACAGGATATCATCCTATACCCTGAAAACTTTGATACACGCCGGATTGTCCTTGCAACAGCTATCGCAGAAACGAGCCTTACCATTGAAGGTATAGTCAATGTAATTGATAGTGGCTGGACCAAGCGACCACAATATAATCCAGCAAATGGGCTCACTACCTTAACAACCACCAGAGTTTCTAAAGCAAGCGCAGACCAGAGATCCGGTCGTGCCGGCAGGCTTGGCCCTGGTTACTGCCTACGCCTTTGGGATAAGACAACACACCATAGTTTACCAGCGTACCACCCTCCTGAGATACTACAATCCGACTTGTCAAATCTTGTTCTTGAGATTTTGCTTTGGGGGGCAACGAGCCCTGATGAACTTGTATGGCTTGATCCTCCCCGTGAATCCAATTACCAAAAAGCTCTTTCATTGCTACAAAGCCTTGATGCAGTGAACGGGAACAGAGGATTGACAAAAACAGGTCGAGCGATGGTGGGCTACCCAATGCACCCAAGACTTGGCCGCCTTATGGAAAGGGCTTCCGCGAACAACCAAACCAACTTAGGTGCCGATATTTGCGCCCTACTTTCAGAAAAAGATATAATTGATTATCGAACTAAAACTACGGCTGAGCTTTCTTTACGACTTGATTTATTGAAAATATTTCGAGCACAAAATTCAAAGCAATCAAAACAAAGACTACAACAATCCTGCAAGATTGATCTTTGCAGACGTGTAGACCAAACCTCGAAATCATTTTTAAAAATTAAAAAAACGACCAGTGTGCTGAGTAATCAACTGTCTGTCGCCTCCCTGCTCCTCTTTGCCTATCCCGATAGACTCGCTCAACGCATACCGGAACAGTTTACCCGATTTAAACTTGTTAGCGGAAGAGTTGCGCACCTCCCCCCTGGTGATCCCTTAACCCACAGTGAGTTTATTGTGATCGCAAGCATTGACGGAGGAGAGAAAGAGGGGCGTATTTTTCTTGCTGAGCCTATTGAACTCTCAACTATTGTCGAAGATCACCAAAACCTCATTACAGTACATGAGCGTGTATACTGGAACGATGGAAAAGGAAAAGTAATAGCTTCTAAAACACTTAATGTAGGATGTATACCATTAAAAGAATCTATGTTACAGGATGTTGACCAGGACGACATTTTAAGGGCTGTAAAAAAGGGCATACAGATGAGAGGAATCAACTCACTGCTATCCTCTCCCAAAGTTCTGCAATTGCTGTCCAGGATTACATTCTTACAAAATTTTCAGCCTCAAATTACGCTTCCTGATTTCAGCATCACATCCTTAGAAAATAACCTTGATTGGCTGGAACCTTACTTGACCGGAATCACGCACATTAACCAGCTACAAAAACTAAATTTTTATGAAATACTCCTGGCGCGCCTTGACTATAACAGTCAACAACAATTAGATATAAATGCCCCTTTATTTTATACAGTCCCCACTGGTTCAAAAATACGTATTCAATATAACAATGATGATTCACCTGTTTTAGCTGTAAAAATTCAGGAACTGTTTGGTCTTGTAGAGACGCCTTCAATATGTGGTGGCATGGTCCCACTTCTTCTGCACCTGCTCTCCCCTGCCCAGCGACCAATTCAGATAACCAACGACCTTAAAGGTTTTTGGGAAAATAGTTACCATGATGTAAAAAAAGATCTTAAGGGCAGGTATCCAAAACATTTTTGGCCAGATGATCCCGCGGCTGCGGATGCTACCAAATATACAAAGAAAAGAACGAAGAAAATCAAATGAGAAATATCGCTTTTGGCTACTCAACACGATGTAACATACAGTGTGACCACTGTGTTGCCGCAGGAGAGTCACCATCCTCCACAAAAATGGATCTAGACCAGGCAAAAGATGTAATAAACAAGCTTGCAAGGGCAAATGTCACCGGTATAAGCTTTACAGCTGGAGAACCTACTATTTATTTTCCAGATCTCAATGAACTCCTAGAGCTTTGCAGGTCAAACAACATATACAGCCGCGTTGTCACCAACTCTCTTTGGGCTAAAGATTATGAAACAGCACTCAACAAGGTGTCTATTCTTAAAAAATCAGGTCTTAGGCAAATGCGTTTGAGTTACAGCCGTTGGCACCAGGCACATATACCGAAGCGAAATATCATCAATGCAGTTCTTGCCTGCGTAACTTGCGGCATTGATTACTTCATTTCATTTGTCACAGATTTTTCAAGTCAAGACGAAGCGTACGAAGAATACCTCAAGGCCAATAGCCTCAAATACTTTCCGGAACCTTTAATTTACTCGGGCCGAGCCAAAAGATATCTAAAAGATCCTATCTCAACAGATTACCATGATAACAGATGTGGTATGAACTGTTACCTCGCCCCTGATTTCAACATGTATGCTTGCTGCGACGCCGGCAGTCAATTCACCAATACTAATGCCTTTTACTTAGGAAATTTACGACA
Source organism: Desulforhopalus glucosivorans (assembly GCF_054397165.1). Classification (NCBI taxonomy): domain Bacteria; kingdom Pseudomonadati; phylum Thermodesulfobacteriota; class Desulfobulbia; order Desulfobulbales; family Desulfocapsaceae; genus Desulforhopalus; species Desulforhopalus glucosivorans. Next base: position 1,427,279 of record NZ_AP044854.1, on the reverse strand, counting down.
CAGTTCTGCTGAATCTCTCTTTGAAAAATATGATCAAAACCCGCTGTATCAATGCATAAAAAACATTGGCCTTTCCACTATTGCATCGTACTCAGGAATGCTCTCAAAGGAAATTGTTGGTTACAGAAAATGTGAGTTATGCGAAAAACTATTCAACTCAGAAGAAAATTATATGACTCTTCAAAAAAATATACATAATCTATGTCAATATCATCGGTAACTCACCCCTTCTCTAGTTCTATATATTAGAGCGTTACCATGACATGAGTATGGAAATATTATTACTTTTAGCGTAGCACATCCTACATAAGGTGTTCTAAGAGAAATAGACATACAATATCTTGGCACTTGTCTTAACTTCTTGATATAAAAACAAACTGGGGATTTATTGTTTTATATTACAACGCATAGAGAGTAAACTAGTAGGCTGCAAGGATGGCTTAATAGGTTATTCTTCGTCCCATCACCTCCGTTGCAACAACGACGAATTGGCCTTCTTCAAGCAACGGGGGTGAACTCAACATCAACGTACAGGCATGCAATGAACACTTCTCACAAGTCATTAACACAACATGGCAGGACACAAGCCGTCACTGATGAAGCTATTTTGAAAATCAGTAAAGAAATAGTTGTTAAATTTATTGAAATGGGCAAAATTACGCCCGCTGGATTTGAACTCAACTTTCAAAACATTTACTCAACGATAGAAAAAACTGTACGAAATAAATAAACAATGATGAATCTCGCCCCGCATTTAAATTACGCGCCAGAAAAAACAGAACATATTCATATCATGGGAATTTGCGGGACTGGGATGGCCGCTCTTGCGGGCATGTTAAAGGATTCCGGCTACACAATCACAGGCAGTGACAGTCAGGTATACCCTCCCATGTCACATTTTCTTGATAAACTCCAAATTCCTGTAAATAACGGCTATGGTGCAGAAAACCTCACACCTGCCCCGGACTTGGTTATCGTAGGTAATGTAATTACCAGGAAAAACCCCGAGGCTATCGCCTTATCAGGACTCGATATCCCCTATCTGTCATTTCCCCAGGCATTGTCACACTTCTTTATTGAGACCAGATCGTCACTGGTTATTGCCGGTACCCATGGGAAGACAACAACCTGTTCTCTCCTTGCATCCTCACTCTTTCATGCCAAACTTGACCCAACGTTTATGATTGGTGGCATAGTCAAGGAGTTTGGGACCAACTTTCGCCTTGGTAAGGGGAATTTTTTTGTCGCAGAAGGTGATGAGTACGACACCGCTTTTTTCGATAAGGAGTCCAAGTTCCTCCACTATCGTCCACAAATTGCGGTCATCACATCCATTGAATTTGATCATGCTGATATTTTTGCCGATCTTGATGCCATCAAACGAGCATTTTTAAAATTTGTTGCCCTGATTCCTGAAGACGGCTATCTCATTGCAAATTTTGACGATCCAAATGTCGTCGAAATAATTAAAGATGCCAGGTGCACTGTCCTGAGCTACGGACATAAAAAAGAATATAACTGGGCTCTTGGAACAATGAAGACTGTCGATGGCAAAACTGATATCGAAATTTTTAAAGACGGTGCTCCCTGGGGTTCCATCACAGTTGCCATGACAGGAGTACACAATTGCCTCAACACCCTAGCTGTAACTGCAGTAATGGATACGGTTGGATGCGTAAGGGAGCAAATCAATATTGGTCTTACGAAATTTCAAGGAGTCAAACGGCGACAGGAAGTGAGAGGAACCTGTAAAGGCATTACTGTTATTGACGACTTTGCTCACCACCCGACCGCTGTAAAAGAGACTCTTGCCGCCCTAAAAATGGGTTATCCGGGCAGAAGGCTGGTAGCTGTTTTTGAGCCGCGGACCAACTCTTCGAGGCGAACAATCTTTCAAAAAGATTACATAAAGGCGTTTGAATCGGCAGACCTTGCCCTTATTCGTGAACCAATCCCCATCAAAGACTGTGAATACGATCTGTTCAGCTCAAATCAACTCGCATCAGACATTCATAATCAATTTCATATAGATGCGTCAGCATTTGAAAATACCGATGACATTTTAAAAGAACTCAATGCTGTTCTTAAGTCGGGGGATGTTGTAGCAATACTCTCAAACGGTGGTTTTGATAACATCCACGACCGGCTCCTCAATCAACTCGAGGAATTGTAGAAGCAGAAGCCTATTTCAACACATATTCGAGATGCTTATGAAGTGAATCTATCTTTGCTCTATAGTCCAGCGTATTATCGCCGGCTTTTCCTGATAGTTCTATATCGTGGGCTATTTGAGCACAGTCTGCCAGCCCCAGGTTAAGAAAGGCACCCTTAATCGTATGGCCGGCCTTACCAAGTTGCATGAGATCATCTCCAACATAGGCCTCCTCAAGGGTGTCCATATGGGAGCTAAGGGTTGAGAGAAAACTCGGCATCATAGATTCAATCTGCTCAACGGGCAGATTAAATTGCTGTAACAAGTGTTTTTTAATGTCTTCTGCACCCAGCATCGTATCTCTATGTATCATGTTTTATTCATATGTGCTTCTTAGCCATTAACCACGTTTCACACTATATCTCATCGTACCTATAACCCGAAATGATATCGCCTAAGAAACTGTGAGTCAATTCAAATTATGATACCTCCCTTAAGCAAAAAATCCTATTCTTTTCAAAAGAATATCCAGGCATCAATCAAAAGACACCAACTCTTACATAAAGGTGATGGTGTTATTGTGGGTGTTTCAGGAGGTGCTGATTCAACCGCCCTGCTCTTGATTTTATCTTCGCTTTCTTTGGATCTACAACTTACAGCTGTCTATATCGACCATGGTCTTCGCCCAAAAGAGAGCCCTGAAGAAATCAAAAAAGTCACAGCCCTCTGCAAGATCCTTGAAATAGAATGTATTACAAAAGCTGTTGATGTTTCATCACTTGCAACAAAAGAGGGTCGTTCAACAGAAGATGCAGCGAGGTTATTACGCTATCAGGCTCTTGAAGAAATCAGATCTCAAAAGAAGTATTCGAAAATTGCGGTTGGCCACCATGGAGATGATCAGGTTGAGGAGTTTTTTATACGCCTCCTAAGAGGAACTGGGGCTACAGGTCTTTCCGGCATGCGTCCCCGCTATAAGAATATCATTCGCCCGCTTCTCTTTGAATCAAAAGAAAATATCGAACAGTATCTCATAGAACGTGGAGTCGAATGGTCAACAGATTCCTCTAATTTAAGCAATCACTTTCTCCGCAATCGTGTCCGACTTGACCTCCTTCCTGAATTAGAAAAAAGTTATAATCCGAACCTTCGTAGAGCTGTGTTACATACTATGGACATACTACAGGAGGAAGATAACCTTATACAGGAGATCAGTGAAGAAAAGTACGACTCATGTGTTTTGGAAGAACAACAAAACGACCTCGATGAGACAACTGCTAGCATATCCTTGCATATTCAGCAATTCTTAGCCAACCACCTGGCTATTCAACGAAGGATCGTTGATAAGATCTGCTGGAAAATGCAATCACGCCCGTCCTACACCACACATAGTGATATCCAGTCCCTTGCAAAAGCAACTGAGAACAGCAAGGAGCTTCACCTGACAAATGGTCTCAGGGTTATTAAAACTGGCTCAGTCCTGCTGTTCATCCGTCCCCTTCTTCCCGTTGACAACAGGGGGAGTGGAAAGGCACCTGAACCCTTTACAATAACTGTTACTCAACCAGGTTTATATAAGATCCCTGGCACAAAATATTGCATTACCCTAAGCCGTGAGGAGCTTACTGAGCAGAGGGCGATTAATGACTCAACGCTTCAAGTGGACATGGATACAGTTAGTTTTCCAATGGTCATCCGAGGAGTCAGGCCAGGCGAGCGATTTGCACCAAGTAGTGGAATGAGTAAAAAAATATCAAGGTATTACAACGAAATACAACTCGACAAACGTAGGCGTTCCTCCTGGCCTATACTCGTTTGTCAACATTCAGTTGTCGCAATCATAGGAAAAATCATAGATCATCGATATAGAGTAAGTGCTGAAACCAAGCGTGTACTGAATATATCAATGTAATTCTCCGCGATTACATCATTCTCAGGCAGTTTTTTTCCGTAATATTCTCTTATCGCCAATGCGCATGGTGATTTTTTCCCGATCCAAATATTCTAGAATCGGAATTGAAAATTTCCTGGTAAGACCGGTCAACTCCTTAAAACCGGGTGCGTCAATTTCGCCATTGGTTTCGATATGTTTTTTCACCGACTCAATGAGCGGCTCTAATATCTCTTTTGAATAGTAGAGGGTTTCGCTGACTTTCAGTATTTTACCATCTCTGATATCAAGGTTAATGACCTCTTTAACGAGCTTTGCAGGATAGTCTACAAACTGCTCCATTGTCTCTTTTAGAGTTGGAGTAGACAGCCCTTTTGTACTAAACCATGCATCTAGATCTTTTCTCAGCTGTTCTTCATCAGCTTTTAAGGCAACTTCATGGTCAGCCATCCGCACCACAGACTCTTCCTGAACAATTATCCCTTTACGAATGAGATCCGCCATGCAGTAATTATAAACTTTCTGGTCAATTTCCCGACCTAAGCTCGTACGAAGTTCTTCCTTTGCAAGCCCTGGAAGTAATGGATTATTCCTATGATATTGAGTGAGGTAATCAACAAACAGGCTTTTGATATTTTCGGCTATTTCAACGACCACATATCGTTGACTTGCCGAGTCAACAACTACCATTTTCTTAGCAGAAATAGGATCCTGCAATGCTTTCTTAAGGTGCTTTCCAAAAAGCCCAAGACGGATTCCAAGCTCATCTGCCGTAAGACCCAGTTCACGACTTTCTTTAAGGAAAAACAGGATTTTGTCTTCAACAGTACCATCACGTAATATTGAATACATTTCCCTGTTATAGTCGCGATCTGCATCCAGTAGCCGTTTTCTCTTTCGAGGTGATACATTTCCAAGCACGGCTCCACCACCTATTGTTGCAACGGGGGAATAACTTCGTATCACATATCTATCCCCAGGCCATACCACAGCCTTCTCTTCAAGTAAAACCTGAACAGCAGCCTCATCACCCGGTTGTAATTCGTCTCGGTCCAGAAGAGATATTCTACCTATGATCTCAGCCGTTCCAAGATGCACTCGTACGCGCGCTCTATGCTTTAGAGGTTTTGCATTTAAGCCAAGATAGAAGAACTGGCAATCAAGCATGAAGTTTTCCTGTAAGGTATTAACCGGTGCCAGTACCATACCTCTGTTAATTTCACTCTTAGACACACCTTGCAGGTTAATCGCAGTTCTATGACCCGCCTCTACTTCATCTACCGCTGAAGAATGTACTTGAATGCCTCTAATCTTTGCGACTCTATCTGTGGGGTAAATCTGTAATTCATCACCAACAGAGGTACGTCCCGAAATAGAAGTCCCAGTCACCACTGCACCAAAACCCTTGATTGCAAAAATACGATCCACAGCAAGACGAAAAGGACCAAACACCTCATGAAAATTATGCTTGCGGACAATATTATCTATCTCAGCTCGTACCTCTTCAACCCCTTCCCCTGTAGTGGAGGAAACGTTGATGAGTGGTGCATCCTCAAGAAAAGATCCTTCGCAAAACTCACGGATTTCTTCATTTACCATCTCAAGCCACTCAGGATCAACGAGGTCCTTTTTGGTGACTACAATAATTCCCTGTTCCACTCCCATGAGTCGGCATATCTCGAAATGCTCTATGGTTTGTGGCATTATTCCTTCATCGGCTGCAACAATGAAGGCCAGAATATCAATACCTGAGACACCGGATACCATGGTTTTAACAAACTTCTCATGTCCAGGAACGTCTACAATTCCAATCCTGTGACCACAGGCAAGATCAAGATAGGCAAAACCGAGTTCAATGGTAATCCCTCTTTTCTGCTCTTCTTTTAACCGATCTGTTTCAAATCCGGTTAGCGCACGGATGAAACTTGTTTTACCATGATCTACATGTCCGGCTGTACCTAAAACTATCTCACGCATAGGTTTAATAAATGGTTGTGGATTGACTGGAAAAAGAACCTGAGCCCGATAAACGGGATAAGTACCCTGGAAGTAATTTTAAGTTCGTAATATTAAATGGTTCTCCAGTTTTCTGGGAGTCTACGCTACCTGTTCTTCTGACAGTTTTTCTGGAGTAGACACTAAGATCGTTCGACAGTTTTATCGTACGACCTTGATCAATTCTAGTTTAAAAAAAATTATAAAAACGGATTTGATGCGGCCTCATTACCGATGGTAGACTTACTGCCACCATAGCCGTGACCGGGCCAAACCACTGTTTCAGGAGGAAGAGTCAACAGTTCGGTCCGAATAGATTCGAGCAGTTCCTGATGTGAACCACCTGGGAAATCTGTGCGCCCTAAACCACCGACAAAGAGAGTATCCCCTGTTATAAGATGGGGGGCAGAGTAGAGACATATTCCACCCGGGGTATGCCCTGGAGTATGAATAACCTTAAATGAAAGATTACCAATCTTAATATCATCACCGCCACTGACGATTGTATCTACAGGAGGTGACGGTTCCAGACCAAGCATTGAAAAGTATTGCTTGACCTCATCCTTTTCGAAGAAATCTACATCGGCAGTATGCATAATAATTTTTGCACCTGTTGCCTCTTGCAGCTTCCTGTTTCCACAAACGTGATCGGGGTGACCATGGGTTGCAATAATATATTCTACGGTAAGACCTTGTTTATCAATCTCACCTAAAAGGAGTTCTTCATCTCCTCCGGGGTCAACGATAGCAGCCTTTTTAGTCTCTTCACAACCAATGATATAACTACAAACCGCCATTGATCCAACGACAAATTGATCTAATATCATACCTGCACGCTCTATTAATTATATCTTAAAGGCACTAAAGAGTAGAATCCCCCTTAGTGCCTTTAACATTATTTTCGTTAAAAAATAATCTGCCCGAAACATGTATCGAGACCCTCAAGTCATTTAAAACGATAATCCTTTTAAAGAACAATGGACCAAGATACAAATGCATATTCGCCTACTCAGCAATTAACCGCAAGAACCGCCACAACCACAGCTGGTTTCTTTAGGCGCCATATTAAGGCTTACCGGCGCAGCAACAGGAGGCAGTCTTGTTTCAATGGCTTTCACAACTTCACTAAAAGCTGCTACTGCCGGGCTGTCTGCATCAGAGGATAAATATGGTTTCCCATCATCACCTGCCATAACCACTTTTGGATCCATTGGTATTTTACCAAGAAATGGAAGATCAAGTTCACGGGAGAGCTCTTCCCCACCACCAGATTTGAAGATATCTACAGTAGTGTTGCAACTAGGACAAACAAAACCTGACATATTTTCCACAACTCCTGCAATCTCAACTTTAACAGTTTTACAGAAGTTAATGGATTTTCTAACGTCAGCAAGGGCAACCTTTTGAGGAGTTGTGACCACAACAGCTTTTACATTAGGGATTGTCTGGGCTACAGATAGAGGTTCATCACCTGTACCTGGAGGAGCATCAATAATGAGATAATCAAGCTCACCCCAATCCATATCGGAAACAAATTGTCTAATTGCTTGAATTTTAAGAGGTCCACGCCAGATAATGGCTTCATCACGGTCCCTCATCATGTATTCAAGAGAAACAACTTTCAGGTTATCATTATATTTTAGCGGTGGCACAAGACCATCCGGAGTGGAAGGAGGCTCAATGGTACCCTTAAGATCTAACATACGCACTACATCGGGCCCATGGATATCAACGTCCATTAACCCAACCTGAAAACCTGCATTGGCAAGACCTAAAGCAAGGTTAACAGAAACAGTGGATTTACCTACCCCACCCTTTCCACTCATAACCAGGATTTTGTTTTTAATTTTGCCCAGTGATGTATTAATTGCAAGTTCCTGTTGTGCAGCAGCCGCCTGTTGTGACTCTGGTGTACCACAGGATCCTCCACAAGATGATCCACTCATGTTCAAATCCTCCAAAATTTAAAAATACGCTCTATTTATATTGAAAGCCCCAGAGGACACCTCTGAAAATGCATCCAATTTTTAACAATCTCTACAGTAATGCTGTTAAGTTGAAAAGCAAACACATTAATAGCGCGCTAAAAAGCAGAGTACAACCAAAATAATTTAATGCAAATTATTGAAAATCAAAGTATTGGACTTACTGTTATAAGGTTTATTAAAACAGATATAATACATATACAAATCCCACGCTCATCCTGTTAAATTATAGTAAATTTCACCATGGACATAAAATGCTAGGTTGGTTTAAGAAAAAATTCGGTAAAAAAGAAGAAGCCCCCACACCTGAAGTGGTCGTAGAAAACAGTCAGGAAGAGGAGCTACAAGTCCATGACGAGGCTACAGCAGAGCCACCAATACCTGCCCAAGCTGTTCCCACACCGGCACCAGCTCCTGAAACACCAGCCACAGAGGCAGCAGTAGAGCCAACCAGCCCCACTTCAGAAGAAATCCCTACTAAACCAGAAACGATAGCAGAAAAAGACAACCAGCAAAAACCACCTGAAGTTAATACTAAAGAATCAATTGCTGAACCAATTACTGAACCTACCCCTATCCAGAAACCTGAAATTGTCGCTGGAGCGACCCCAACCAAGTCGCCCAAAAAGCCGGTGGCAGAAATCAGTTCCGACAACACCTCCACCTCAAAAATAGAGACCAAAAAGGACTCCCTATTTTCCAGGCTTTCAAACCGTCTAGGTAAGACTAAAGAGTCTTTCACCTATCAGCTGGACGCTCTTTTTCTTGGGAAAAAAGAAATTGACACCGATCTTCTGGACTCCCTTGAAGAGATACTCATCACAGCAGATCTTGGGGTTGAAACTGCCGAGGAACTTGTGAGTTATGCAAGAAAAAAGGTTAAACGAAAAGAACTTTCCGATCCAAACGCTCTAAAAGATATTATTAAAGAGCAGATAAGAAAGTACATCGTCGCAAGTGAAACAGATGCGACTCTCGTTATGCCTGACTCTGGCCCATTTGTCATTATGGTAATTGGGGTAAACGGAGTTGGGAAAACCACAACCATAGGCAAGGTTGCCAATAAATTTAAACAATCAGGCAACTCAGTCATGTTAATAGCAGCAGACACCTTCCGTGCTGCCGCCGTATCACAGTTGAAAATTTGGGGTGAAAGAAACGATGTACCAGTTATCTCTCAACATGAAGGGGCAGATCCATCATCTGTTGTTTTTGACGGTCTTACAGCAGCACTTGCAAGTGATGTCGATGTTGTCCTTGTGGATACAGCTGGTAGAATGCACACCAAAGATAACCTTATGGAAGAGCTCAAAAAAATCAAGCGTGTTATGGCCAAGAAATTGAAAGGCGCTCCCCATGAAGTTATGCTTGTCATTGATGCTACCACAGGGCAAAATGGAATATCCCAGGCACGCCTCTTTGATGCTGCTGTAGATGTTACGGGCCTTGCTCTAACTAAATTAGATGGCACATCCAAGGGTGGTATTGTTGTAAATATCTGCCATGATATGAAGATCCCAATCCGTTTTATTGGTATTGGTGAACAAATGGACGATCTTCGCGATTTTGATGCCTCTGAATTTGTTGATGCTCTTTTTCAAAGTGAATAGTAATTTCTTTTAACCTTAAATAATTATAAAAAATATTTCCCATGCAATACCAACGACAGCAACAACCGGGCTGCGGCGGATGTCTGCTTATTGTCCTGCTCTTTGTATTCCTGACAGGAGGCGGTTCTGGTCTCATTTCTTTTGTAGGATCCCTTATTTATACAGGTATTATTGGTATTTTGGTCCTCATGGCTATGTTCTGGGGGTTCTCGTACTGGATTAAGAAAAAAGTCGTTGATTACGAACAGTCCCAGACTGAAAGTCACAACAGGTTTGTCTGGCTTCTGGTCAACATCCTTATCCATACTGCAAAAATTGATGGTCAGATTACCAAGGATGAAGTTCAGACAATCCACAGATTCTTTCAAAATAATCTGAGATACAGTCAAACCCAGATGCACTGGGTCAAAGAACTTGTCAAGGAGGCCGCCAATTCCACACAATCCCTTGACACCCTGCTTGCAGAATTCAAATCTACATTTGCCTACGAACCTCGGCTTATTCTTTTAGAGCTCGTCTACCAGGTACTCTACACCAAAACCGATGTGCCAGAAGATGAGCTGGAAATAGCCCGCTATATTGCAAGATATCTCGACATACCTGAATATGATCAGAGAACCGTAGAGGCTAAGTACAGATACGGACAACAATACTCAAGCTCAAGTCCAGGATATGACCAGTCAGCTAAGCACTATGCCACCCTTGGACTGGAAAAAGGTGCATCAGCTGATGATATCAAAAAAGCGTATAGAAAACTAAGTATGCAATATCACCCTGATAAGGTGAGGCATCTCGGCGATGAGTTTAGAGCAATTGCCGAAGAGAAGATGAAAGAAATAAATGCTGCCAATGATTATTTGAAGAAGTTGTAAGTTGTCGTATATAATTAGTACATTACTCCAGAAAAGCTGTCATAAAAAACAGGTAGCGTAGACGCCGAGAAAGCTGGAGAACCTTTTAACATTGCGAACGTTAAATTACCACAAGGTACTCATCCCGTTTGTCGGGGTTAGAACTATACATTACCTTTTCACAACTATTATAGACTCAAGAGGAAATATATGCCCGTTTCAGATAAAATGAGAATGTATGCCGAAAAATCTTCCTGGATTCGCCAGATGTTTGAAGAAGGTGCGAAGATGAAGGCTGAATTTGGCCCTGAGAATGTCTATGATTTTAGCCTTGGCAATCCTGATGCCCCACCACCAAAGGCATATGAGGCTGTAATAAAAGAAATTGTTGAAGATAACAGCCCTGGCGTCCACTCCTATATGCCAAATGGAGGTTACCCCTGGGTCCGTGAAGCTATCGCCCGCAGAATGTCATCAGAACAGGGTATGGTTGTGAATCAAGGTGATATGCTCATGACCTGCGGTGCTGCCGGTGGCCTTAATATTGTGATGAAATCAATTCTCAATCCTGGGGATGAGGTTATCATCCTCGCCCCCTATTTTGTAGAATATGGCTTTTACATTGATAACCATGGTGGTGTAGCTAGGGTTGTGCAAACAGATGATGAGTTTAACCTTGATTTTACTGCCATTCAGGATGCAATTTCTGAAAAGACCAGGGCCATTATCATCAACAGCCCCAACAACCCCTGCGGTCAGATTTACTCTGAAGATGCTCTCAGTCACCTAGGCGAGCTACTTAAAGATTCCGAGAGTAAATATGGTAATGTTATCTTTATGCTTTCTGATGAACCGTATCGAAAAATCACCTTTGACAACCATGAGGTCCCTTCAATTTTCAAGGCGTACTGTAACAGTATCGTCGTCTCATCCTACTCAAAGGACCTGTCGCTCCCGGGAGAGCGTATTGGCTATCTAGCAGTTCATCCTGAGATAAAAGACAAGTCACAACTTCTTGATGCACTGACTCTTGCTAATCGTATTCTCGGCTTTGTTAATGCACCTGCACTGATGCAGCGAGTTGTAGCTGAACTCCAGGATGAAAGTGTAGATATTAGTCTATATGCGCGTCGAAAAGAGATAATGTGTAAGGTTTTAAAAGATGCGGGGATTGAGTTCACGGAACCCAAAGGCGCTTTTTACGTCTTTCCAAAATCTCCAATAGCTGATGACGTTAAGTTTGTGGCGATGCTTCAGGAAGAAAAAATTCTTGCGGTCCCCGGAGTAGGTTTTGGAGCACCAGGGTTTATACGAATTGCCTTCTGCGTTCCAGATGAAATTATTGCAGCTTCAGCTGAGAGCTTTAAGCGGGTTATGGCAAAGGTTGCTACTCTGTAGAAACCTGCTTTTAACTTTTGTTAAACAAAAAAAGGGGATGAGCATATACGCTCATCCCCTTTTTTTCATCCATCTTTTCGCTGGCCGCTTTTATCCTTAAAAATTATCTGGATCGGCACCTTATCAAGTCCTAATCCCTCTCTGAACCTGTTTATCAAATATCTCTCATAGGAAAAATGAACCCCCTTATACGAGTTTGTCATAATAACAAACTTAGGCGGACAGGTCCCAATCTGTGACGTGTAGTAAAATTTCAGTCTCTTATTCTTATAGATTGGTGGCGAATGCTGATCGACGGCGTCTGCGAGTAATCTATTAAGAGCAGAGGTCGGGAAAGTTGCACTATACTGCCTGTAAACGGATCCAATTGTCGGGAACAGTCTCTTTATTCCGTAGCCAGTTAATGCGGAAACATTGAGCAGAGGGGCAAAGCCGACAAACGGTAGTAACCTGGCAACATCGGCAACTACTTCATTCTGTCTCTTTTTATCACCCTCTAAAAGATCCCACTTGTTAATCAGAACGATAAGTCCACGTCCCTGATCCAGTACGTAGCCGATAACCTTAGTGTCCTGTTCAGTAATTCCTTCCTCTGCATCAATAAGAACGACTGCAACATCACACCTGCCCATAGCAGCAAGGGATTTAAGAATACTGAATTTTTCAAGTTTTTCTTTGGTCTTACCCTTTCTTCGAATTCCTGCTGTATCGATGAAAAGGTAGCTGTATTTCCCCTTGGTCACAAGGGTATCGACACTGTCTCTGGTTGTACCGGAAATATCAGAAACCACCATTCGATCTTCGCCAAGAATCATATTAATGATTGATGACTTGCCGACATTTGGCCGTCCAAAAAAAGCGACTTTGACAGTGTCTTCAGGAAGATCGAGGGAGGCATCGCTGTTATCAATGATAGCAGTCAGATCATCCATAAGAGTCCGAAAACCGTAACTATGTTCAGCAGATAACGGCCAAAGAGCCTCAACGCCCAGTTCATAGAATTGAGATACAAGCTCAATTTCTCTTTCCGGACTATCAACCTTATTAACTATATGAAAAACCGGTTTTTTGGTGCGCCTGAGAATTTCAACAACCTCCCAATCCGCAGGGGTAACCCCCTCCTTACCATCCATGAGAAATAGAACGACATCCGCCTCTTCAATGGCAAGAAATGCCTGTTCCCGAATATGGTGAACAAGAGCATCTTCAGGGTTGTCATCTATCCCGCCTGTATCAACGAGAATAAAGCCCTTATCTTCCCATACAACACGATCATAGTGCCGATCCCTTGTCACACCAGGCGTAGGATCCACCAATGCTTTTCTCGATTTGGTTATCCTGTTAAACAGTGTTGATTTACCAACATTTGGCCTTCCTACGAGGGCCACTATCGGTAGATTTTCATTTTCAGACATTTTTTATGTTCCTGGAATAAGAAAGACCAGTATGGTCATGATAATTTTTAGTGCCTAACTCCTGAAAGCCTGTCATAAAAAAAAGCAACTCAGGAATTGAATTTGAAATCGTACGTTTAGTCTTACCACCAGAGAGTGAGCGTAGTGAGACCTTCGAGGCACTTATCCCGTTCATCGGGGTTAGACAACTCAATGCTGCTTGCCTCAAGCTATAGCTTGCAATCCGCTATTTATCATTGCTTTTACAACGTTAAGATCACAAAAGACTGGCTGCTCAAGTCTCAGCTGGGCAGATAACAACGCTGGTTGTATAAAGGCTTTAAAAAAAGACTTTTTTCGTACTGTGGATAAAAATGCAAAGGCACCAAGTATCTGCAGATTTCTCTGTAATGCCAGAGCATGGTATTCATTTCTGAATGTAGTTCGATCAATATCTACATACTCAGATATATGATTCAGATACATTTCCAAGAGCTCTTCCTGTACCTCATAACTCAAAGCACAATAAGGGTCAATGAGTAAGGAAGCAAGATCATAACCAAGAGGTCCTCGTCGCCCCCCTTGAAAATCGATAAAGTTATACCCTTTTGGGTTCACCATGATATTTCTTGACTGAAAATCCCGGTGAAGAAAATAGTTCGCGTTTGCCGTAGCGGCAAGATCCGCTATGTTTTGAAAATCTTCATCTACTCCGGGTGGTACCGACTGCTGCAACAAATCTAACCAAAAGGCTGTAAGAAAGTAACCAGACTCCCGGCTCAACATCAATTCTTTATTGTAACATCTTGTGTCCCAACACCAGTCAGTATTAAAATCAGCTGAACCTGCGACCTGCATATGACAGAGATTCTTAACAACCTCCGTATATAATTCAACTATCTGTCTATCATTCACTCGTAAGCCATTACCTGGAGTGACAAGACTATGGAGTCGCTGGTCCCCAAGGTCATCAAATAAAAGCATGCCTGACTCTTCATCCCAACCAAAGAGTTCAGGTACCGCACAACCCTTTGCACGAAGATGATTACCGATAAACCAGGCTGATTTTGATTCCCTAACTTCATTATCAGTCGTTGTAAGGGGTGCTGCAACAACACACAGAGAACGATCTAAAACCTTACAACGCCAGAAACGCCTCGTTGAGCCATCACTTGCAATGGGAGTAATTTCAATTTGCCCACTGGTGGCCTCTTCCTGACTGACAAGGCCATGCTCCTGCAAAAGATCAGTTGCAAGGGAGATTATGAATGAATCGCTGTAGGTTTTCATGTAAAGAATTTAATGGACCATTAAGAAAATGCACAAAAATCGATTATTCAAGCCCAGATGAAACAATCGTATCACTAATTATCTTATCACCGTGGATTTCAATATCATCCCAGACGACACATGCTTTGAGTTGACTCTTATCGCCAATACTTGCCTCGCCAATACATACCCAATCATCAAGCTGCAGGTGCGCTGGAAGCTTTGCCCGTTTGGCAATACAGTAAGGTTTTCTCACCGGCCCAATCTCCTGCCAACATGGAATTGTTTCTGTTAACAAACCTTTATGTAGATCAAGATAATCATCAACTGTTCCCATATCTGTCCAGTAACAGTCATCAACCCTAAAACTGTCAATATCTACGCCTTTTTCCAGTAGCAATCGATAGTGATCAATAATACAGGAATATTCTCCCAATTGGATATCTTCAAAAAGTTGAGGTTGAACAACCTGCAGACCAGTATAAGCAAGCGTCACAGCTCCTGGGCTCTTAGAGAAGGCTAAAACTTTCTCACCATTCATTGCCACCGTATTAAACCTTGAATAATCGTGCATCCCAAGGGTAATCTGGTTGCCGCCCGCTTGGTGATACCTGTAGAGTTCTTTGAGGTTTACGGTGTGATAAATATCACCATTACTGATAAGAATTGGCTCATCTCTCATATGGGACAAGGCACCTCGAATCCCTCCTCCAGTCCCAAGAACAACCTCTTCTTCAATGATTATCACACCATCAATCCCATTAAGAGCCACAACTATCTGATCTTTTAAATGATGACAGTTGACAATGATACGATCAAAACCGAAGTTTTTAAGTCTTTCAATGGTCAGTAACAGCAGCGGAGTATTAAGAATTGGAAAAAGAGGCTTGGGCCGGATGCTGGTATGGGGAAGCAATCTGGTGCCTAATCCTGCCGCCAAGATCATTGCTTGCATATGAGCTCTCCACCTAAGATATGTACCTTAGAAATTCATATGATGTTACTATTAATGAAGTTCGTCAAAGTAATAATCCTAGCTTATATCCCGTGTACTGGGGTTAAAAAACTATATAAGGAATACTGCAATATCCAATCTATCCTATCACGAGTGTGCCGTCTTCTTTCTCTCTTACACCAACAACAACGATACCGGCTTTGTTGGCCTCCTGGACCATTTTGTCCCGGTCAAAGAGTAAAGATTGCCCGGCTTCGACCGCTAAAACGGCCCCTTTAACCTTCTTTAGAGTATCTATAGTAGTGAGACCGGTAGCTGGTAGATCAAAACGAAAATCCTGACCAGGCTTTCTCACCTTAACCACTACACACTTTTCCTTAGCAAGTAGTCCACCGCGTAAGATTGTGGCATCAGTCCCCTCTATTGCTTCTACAGCAACAACTGAACAGTTTCTTACCACTACACACTGTCCAATATCCATGGAGCCTATGGCCCTGGCATTCTGCCAACCAAACTCAATGTCCTGACGCTGCTGTTTATTTGGTTTGTTTTTTGTCAGCACGCCTTCAGGAAAAAGCAGATCCTGAAGGTACAGCGTAGACTCCAGAACGTCGATTCCTTCAGCTTCAATTGCACCGGCAAGTGCACGCAATATAGCATCATCCTGCTTACGATCGATCTTATTCCAGAGAGTGAGTGCCTTAAAGTCCGGCAACACATCACGAAAAATTTTCGTTTTAGTAATGGTCCCTAAGAATACAGTCTCTTTTACTGCCTGTTCTTTAAAAAAAGACAGGAGCTTTCCAAGCTGCCCCAGTTTAACCCAGCACACCGCATCTGCTGCCTCAGCGACACTTTCTTCAGTCTCACCCTTATGGGCAATGACCACAACCCTGCGACCTGCCTTTTGGGCAGCTCGGATGAACAGCTCTGGGAACTGTCCACCGCCTGCAATAATTCCAATATTTTCCATAGACGAGTTCATACAGTGGATATCAATCCTCTACCGTCTGCTTCACAACGCCACGTTTGGAGTCTTCGAAGAATTTGACAAGGGTCTGCACTTCCGGGCATTCAGGAAATTCATTTTTTGCAACTTCAATGGCATCCTTCATCAGAAGATTGGGAGAACGGAATATAATACGAAAGGCCTTATCAAGATTTTGGATAGTCTCACGTTTAAACCCATTACGTCTCAGACCAACCTTATTTATTCCAGAAATCCGGGTACGATTACGGGTACCGGCAATGATTACAAATGGAGGAACGTCAAGACTCAAGCCAGACACACCTCCAATATAACTAAAGGTTCCAATACGACAGAACTGGTGAATGGCGACAAGCCCACCAATGGAAGCCCTGTCCCCTACTTCAACATGGCCTGCGAGTGTTGCAACGTTAGCCATGATTACATGGTTGCCAATTTTACAATCATGGGCCACATGGGTGTAGGCCATAAGCAGATTTTCATTGCCAATTGTTGTTTTCTTTCGACCGGTTGGAGTTCCCCTGTGTATTGAAGCGTACTCACGGATCTGATTATCATTGCCGATTATGAGCTCAGTGGGTTCGCCTTTATAACCAAGGTCTTGGGGTGCGCCACCAACCATGGCAAAGGAACCGATTAGATTTCGTTCACCTATGGTGGTAGGCCCGGAAACAACTGCGTGGGCACCTACAACAGTGTCAACGCCTAAGGTCACACCTTTTTCAATTACTGCATATGGACCAACTTCAACGGATGAGTCGACCTCTGCCTTGGGATCAACCACTGCTGTGGGATGTATAGCCATGATGATATATTTATATGTCGTAGAAGGATATCTACATACTCCGATTATCTATATATTAACCCCGAATACGGAGAAGTACGCCGGGATAAGAGCCCATAAGATCTCTCTGAATTGGCTGTTTGTACATTTTTTCTTTAGAACCTGGCCAATTAAACATCTATTATTATGGCTCTCTTATATAGTGTAAAGCACTAAAAGCTGTCTTCCTTAACTGCTCAACAGACCTAATGCAACTATTTTCGCTCTTTTTACGAAAAATTGATACCATTTATAGACCTGTTTTCACATCTTTTAGTGCCTTACTTCTGAAAGCCTGTCAAAAAACAAGAAACTCGGGAATTGTTTTTGAAGTCCTAAGTTTAACCTTACCACCAGATAAGTGAACGTAGTGAGACCTTCGAGGTACTTATCCCATTTATCTGGGTTAGTTTTTTCAGGTGAAAGATGCCATGAGTTCGGCTTGAGCTACAACCTGATCGTCTACAGTCGCTTTGGCTGACATCATCATGATTGATCTCTTTTGCTTGATCAACTCCAGAGTGAAAATCAATTGATCGCCTGGAACAACAGGTTTTCTAAAGCGGGCTTTATCAATGCCTGCAAAAAACAATAGCTTATTACCAATGGCTTCAGGATTAGCATAAAAAGCCATTATCCCTCCAACCTGCGCCATACCCTCTAAAATCAAAACTCCCGGCATTACAGGCCTTCCAGGGAAATGACCCTGAAAAAACGGCTCGTTAATTGTCACATTCTTAAGACCAACAATTTCTTTGCCCATCTCAAGGGACAGGATACGATCCACCATGACAAAAGGATATCTATGGGGAAGTAATTTTAGTATCTCTACAATATCAATATTTTCTGGAATTACAACATCACTCATGAAACCTATTCTCCTTTTACTTATCTGTTTCGCTGCGACCTTCCATCGCCTCGATTGCTTTACGATTGCTTCGGGCCAGTTTTTGCAATTCTGGCAATTTATTAAATACAGCGCAAGACTTCGCCCATTGTCTAATAGGAATTGCCGGCGCTCCACCCACAACTGCGCCCTTTTCAAGATTTGTGTGAGCGGCTCCCCTTGCAGCAATCATTACCTGATCACCTATATTAATATGTCCGGTTGTCGCAGCCTGCCCGCCCATGACTACATTTCGACCAAGGGTGGTTGAGCCCGAAATACCAACCTGAGAAACGATTAAACTGTTTTCACCAATAACGACATTATGGGCAATCTGCACCAGATTATCAATTTTACAACCTGACTTAATCCAGGTTTCTCCATAGGCCGCGCGGTCTATACAACTGTTCGAGCCTATTTCAACATCGTCGTCAATTCGGACAATCCCTACCTGAGGGCGTTTTATATGCTCTCCCCTCTCATTTGCTGCATAGCCATAACCATCACTGCCTATTACTGTGCCGGAATGTATGGAGACACGGTTACCGATTTTACAACCCTTATAGACAGTAACATTTGATCTGATGACACAATCATCACCGATCATAACATCATCACCAATAACAACACCAGGCTCAAGCGTTACCCGCTCACCGATCGTCACCCGATCACCGACAACCACAAGGGCACCTATGGTTACTTCAGAACTAATTGAGCCATTCTCGCCAATCACCGCACGTTCATGTATACCTTTTGCAATAAAGGGTGCCTGCAGAAAATAGTTATGTACGTGGGCTGAGGCAAGATATGGATCTTTTACCACAATAAGGGCTATATCAACATCACACGTTATTCCTTTTGGCACGAGCACCGCTCCGGCCCCGGTAGTCATCAGCTGACCTGATTCTTTAGCCTTTACCAAAAATGATATATCACCAGATTCAGCCTGATCTAAGGGTGCAAAACCCGTTATCTCAGCACTTCCATCACCAATTACCTCACCACCGACCAACTTGGCCAGATTATCAACAGTTATAGTTTTATTTTCCATTGTCTTTCTCTTAATACAAAAAGTAGTCTGATCGTAATGTATCAAATTCCTTAAGTGGTCCGCTCCACTCATTTTCAAGATCTATTATAGATTCGCCAGCCTCCAGCCGTATCCGTATATCTTTGTCTCCAATAATGAGATCCATGGGTAGGCGTTTATATTCATACTCATAGGGAGGTTCTTTATACTGAAAGTCTTCAGGGTACAGAACGTATACAGCCTGCAGCAGGGCAAGACTTGTTCTGTACGGCATAAAAGTATCGCTGTTGGTAACATGGACTTGAAAACCACAGCAGGCGGACTCTGCCCATTTACCCGAGGTCGGCTCAAAAACGACAGGCCTTAGAAAACATCCCGGAAGTTCTGTTTTCCCCAAATATTCAAATACTTCATTGTGTTTCCAAAATGGAGCACCTACAAACTCAAAAGGCTGAGTTGTCCCTCTTCCTTCTGAGACATTGGTCCCCTCCCAGATAACCTGACCCGGATAAACAAGGGCACACTCAGGCGTAGGCATATTAGGAGAAGGAGCCACCCAGGGAAAGCCAGTCTCCCTGGAAAGACTCTCTCTTGCCCACCCCTTAACAGGTATAACAGAAAGATCGGCCCCGATATTAAACTCTCTATTCATTAAAAAAGCGAGTTCACCCATGGTAAGTCCATGTCGCATTGGTAGCGGATACAGACCCACAAAAGAGGTACAATCATCCCTAAGAATATTTCCTTCAATATGCGTACCGCCAATTGGATTAGGTCTATCCAGAATAACAACTTTTCTACCCGTCTCGGCAGCTGTCATCATACAATAGGCCATAGTATACATAAAGGTGTATACACGAGTCCCAACATCCACCAGATCAATCAGCAACACATCAAAAGAGTCATACATCTCTTTTGTTGGTTTTCTAAGATCTCCATACAAACTAAACATGGGCAATCCCGTTTGAGCGTCAACACTATGATCAGATTCAATCATATTGTCCTGTTTTTCTGAAAAGAACCCATGCTGGGGAGAAAACAGACAAGTGAGCTGTTCCCCATATTTTTGTTGCAGGGGTATACGCCCCTGAACGAGAGAACTGGTGGTCGATGCCTGGTTAGAAAGATATGCAATCTTTCGTCCCTCAAAGGCGTAATCAGAACTGTCCAGCAGGACTTCAAGGCCAACACGAATCATAGTAATGTATTGAAATATTGATTATAATTATTGTTAGTATAGAGCAATTTTCACAGAACTAACCCCGATAAACGGGATAAGTGCCTAGAAGGTCTCACTACGTTCATTATCTGGTGGTATTACTAAATGTACGATTTCAAATTCAATTCCTGAGTTTCTCGGAGTCTACGCTACCTGTTTTTTTATGACAGGCTTTCAGGAGTAAGGCACTAAACAGGGAACGCTATTCCTAGTCGGTTGCTATCATAATGGGGAGAAAGAGAAAAGTCAAAACGACGATACTTTGTTCACGTCTTTTTCTGTTGATTCATAAAAGAGTTACAAGCCATGATGAATTATATTGCTCTTTTTAATCAGCATAATTCAAAGACTGCTTTCCTGTCATGGATTCAATATTAATCTTCCATACAGCAACAGCGGTAAGTGGTATTCCTTCAAATGACCATTTTTTATCAGAGTATTGTTTCATAATACTTTGTAAACCAATACTTTTACTCGTATCACTCGTCAGCTCAGTAACCTCTCCAAAACCAACCACCGATTGAAAGTTAAATGACCATTCACAAGGGTTTTCATCGTGGACTACAAGTGCAACATTATTTTCAATCTCAAAGCAGACCTTTTTGTTTGCGGCAAGGTAATCGAGTTTCAAACCACGTTTTGAGTAGGTATGAAAATAGATAGCCTCACCATCATATCCATAGGAAACTGGAACAATATAGGGCTGATTATCTTTCGCCAAAGCTATTCGACACACCATCCCATTTTCTATCACCTCAGAAATTGCGTCCCTTCCGCTGATCTCTTTATCTGTTCGTCTCATAATAATTCGTAATTTTTCAACGTATCACTGCACCGATCTCTTTAATAGCACAATGCAATACGGGCTATGTGTTATAACTACTTCCACACAGAATGCGGAGCCTCTGCTGCTTGCCCCCGATATTGTATCTGTAGCCCTGCTAAAAAATTTCGCAGCACCTGATCTTTACATGCTCGATAGTTCTTGTGCCCCTTTTTCCTGAAAAAGGCACTCAATTCAGCTTTACCCAGGCGCAAACGTGCAAGAGATAGTAATTGTATTATGTCATCATCGCGTAGGTTAAGAGCAATTTTTAGCTTCCGCATGATAAGATTGTTGGATAAAAACTTTTCCGGTACGACCTGAATTCCTTCCCTTTTTCCCCGCTTCTCATTAATAAAACCATTCAGAAATTGAGCCAACATAAGGTCAGAGCAGGCCAAAAAATCCGGGTCATCATCTTTTTTAAGCCAGGAACTCACCTCAGCCCTTGTCGCCTCGACATCAGCTAGGCCAAAGATTGCTATCATCTTTGAGTCACTCAAATCAAAAATGTAACGTATTCGTCTTAAAATATCGTTATTTCTCATACAAAAGCCTTATTTGCTCAACCTGAACTTTCCAATCTATAAACAAAAAGAAAGACCGGAGAAGCGTAGATGATCAATGAATTTATACAGCCCCAAATTCCTTTTCATACCCCACAGTAAAACTGTGGTCCACAGCATCACCTAAGCGAAGAAAGTTACGATTATTCTTGGTAAATGGACAACGAGGATTATCACACGGCCTAAAACCGAAACGTTCATAGTAGTGGGTTTTACCAAGCACAAAAACAGTGTTCTTTTTAATAACATCCTGCCGTAGAGCAAATCGTATAAGTTCAGCAGCGATACCCTGGTTTTGATACTCTGGCTTTACCGCGACGGGAGCTAGATGCAAACCACAGAAATCTTTACCATCATATGCATTAGTAAAGGCAATATAGCCAATCACCTTGTTAACATGGATGCAAACCCAATCTTCTATATATGTATTATTTTTATGGAGTTTTTCGACAAGCTTAACCTCATAATTACTGCCGGTAAACGACTGTTTCAGTAGACCAATCGCCTTTGGAAGGGTTTCTTCTGTAACCTTACGTATTTTCATCTCTATCAGTTCGGAAAACTTAAAATATTATTGTCTTGAGTATTATAAAATTTCTTTTACCCGACCAACTGCACCACTTTCCAGCCTCACCTTAATACCATGGGGATGACTGGGGGATTTGGTAAGCAGGTCCTGTACTATCCCCCGTGTCAATGTGCCGCTGCGCTGGTGCTGCTTGAGAACAATATTCACCTCAGCGCCAATTTTAATATCTTTTCTCGTTCTACCATCCATTATCTATCCTCGCACTGTATTGAAAGCAGAAAGCAGTTCCGACTCTTGATATTTTAAGAGCTCCATCCTATCCCGCTTACTATCAGAATCCCTTACACGTTTAATCACAGCTATCTCGTTGATATATACGAGAGGTAAGCCTGCAGCTTTGGTACCATACAAAACATGTTTCACATACCAGCAAAAAGGTAATATGACGAGGATATAATTTTGAACAAAACAAAAAGGTTGGGCCAGATAATCGCAGACACCGAGAAACCACTTTTGCAGGTGGCTCGTTAGAATTCGATACCTTTCTGGGCCTTAATTCCTTCTTCGTAGGCATGCTTTAGCGGTTCCATTACCGTAACAGTATCGGCGACCTCAATGAGCCTGGGGTCAGCGTCCCTCCCGGTGATAATGACAGAAAGACGTTCTGGTTTAGTTTCTAGAAGTTTGACTATCTTTTCTACTTCTAAAAAATCATACAGTGGCAGATAGGTAATCTCATCTAACAGAACCAAATCATATTCATCACTTGCCACCTTTTCCATGGCCAATTGAAACCCTTCACGCGCAACCGCCCTGTCTTCCTCTATGTTTTCTTTTTTAAAGACAAACCCTTTGCCACATATAAACCAGTCAAGGTTGTCAGTTTTTTCAGCCATGAGCCTCTCACCATACTTCCCCTGGCCTTTTAAAAATTGAATAACACAAACCTTCTTTCCATGCCCCAACGCACGAAAAACGGTTCCAAGTCCAGCTGTGGTTTTACCCTTACCATTGCCCGTATTGATAATTATTCGACCCTTTGTTCCCATGGTGGTTCCACCCATTATGATAATTTTATACTGCAAATAGTATTAAAAAATTAGTTCAATTTATACTACTTAGTCAATGACTTGAACGATGGCAAGAAAAGACGGCCAATCGTATGATTTTGGCGATTCAAAGGAAAATAGATGGGAGGGGGAGGGATCTCATACCGATCAACAGAGATGGCTTATGTGGTGGCCCACAAGTTCTCCTGATCCTGAGTGCAGGCAAAGCCTGGTCCGTGTACCATAAACAAGGTATTCTTTTTTGTTAATTATGTCTCTTGCCACATAGTGATTTACAATGTTTTGTGGGATTGCGTCAATACTCACCCCCCGTGCAAGCGCTAGAGCCGCCTTATACTTCATGCTCCGTTGCCGAAAGTAGCTTGGTTTTGCTCTTCCACAGGCAAGGCTTATTACTGTTGTATCATCTATGGATCCTGCCTTGATTTTCTTTTGAATTGAGCAGACCATATCAACGATGGCCAGTGTATCTATATCATCCCAGCCGGAATCACGAAACACTTTCTGCTCAGAGTGGGGAAGTGAAAATTCAAGGGAGAGCCGTGCTTTAATTGCCCCCTCTTGTAATTGTCTTAACGTACAAGGAATACCATCTTCGAGAAGAACCATTTTTTCTTCAAGGGCAACGACTCCCGGATGCACAATTGTGCAATCTTCCTGGTTTTCAAGAATCTTTCCAAGATCATGCCATTCAATCATTCCACGCAATATGCAGGGTGTGTCCTCGTTAATAGTGATAAAAGATAGCTTATTGTTAAAAGAAAGACACCATCGTATTGTTGCATCAAAAACCGGACCGGCTGTTTTTTCTAAAAGTCGTTGGTTATTTTTAAATATTTGTTCCATTGAGCAATCCTAATATCGCGACCTTTTAAAGACAAAAGAACGTCTTCAACCTCAAAACTCCTTCATAAAGTTTCCAAAGAAAAATTACATTCCCTTTTTCGATACCTATAATTAGCCGCAGCAACTGATAATTATACTACAATTTTAGATATTCGATTAAAAACATACATTTTTCACCAACACGCATTCTCTTCCCTCTCCTACTGGTGCAAGATGTTATTGTTTTATAGCTTAAATAGCTGTATTGATTAAAACGTATTGGAACTGTTTTATCTGACCCATTAACAACAACATTTCAAATGAGTTCGTATGAGTTTTAAAGTTGCCATAAACGGTTACGGTCGTATCGGCCAATCGGTACTTCGAGCGATCTATTCATCTCCATTTCGTTCTAAATTTTCCATTGTTGCTATCAATGAACTTGCAGATATAGAGACACTCACCTATCTCACCAGATACGACACAACCCATGGCAGATTCCCCTACCCCTTATCACACAGTGATAACATTCTACGAATTGGAAACGAGGACTCCATTGTAATTTTAAGTGAAGCAGACCCTAAAAAACTACCATGGAATGAACTTGGAATTGATCTGCTTTTTGAGTGTTCCGGCACCTTTGAAGACCGTGAAACGGCTGAACTCCATTTACAGAGCGGCGCCCAAAGAATCCTGCTTTCACACCCGGCAACACCTGCAGTAGACTCAATCATCGTACATGGATACAACGAAGATGAGCTCAAAGCAGATCATAGAATTGTTTCCAACGGATCGTGCACAACAAACTGTATTGTCCCGATCCTCGACATCCTTGATCGAGAGTTTGGCATAGACAGCGGTGTGACTACAACAATTCACTCTGCGATGAATGATCAACCGATTATTGATAGCTACCATCGCACAAACCTCCGTCTTACACGGAGCGCACTTCACTCAATTATTCCTGTGGATACAAGTTTATCAAAAGGAATAGACAGACTCATGCCCCAGCTCGCAAACCGTTTCGAATGTCTCCATGTTCGGGTACCAACCATAAATGTGTCAGCCATGGACATCTCACTTAATGTGAAGATTCCGGTTACCGTGGATCAAATTAACCAAGTGATACATAGTGCCGCTTCAGGGCCACTTAGGGGGTTAGTTGGTTATACCGAAGAACCCCACGCATCCGTCGACTTTAATACTGATCCCAGATCTTCTATTTTTGATGCAAGCCAGACCAAGGTGTGCCGCGATACACTCGTTAAAATTTTTTGCTGGTTTGACAATGAATGGGGGTTTGCCAGCAGAATGCTTGATGTTGCCAACAAATGGCTCAGCCTACAACAATCACCCAAAAGGTAATACAACCTAAGGACCTAAAGATATGCAATGGAATCTAGAGAACATTCGCTTTCTTCACCCACCATATGACTTTGTTGGCTCATTTGATAATAAGCACATGCAACAGCGCCATAAAGCTATGCAGGATCAAAAAGTACAGGAGATTGAGGCAGCCCTTGAGCTTGCCAAACTTCCAGTCGAAGCTATGAATGTTCTCAACCCCACTGAACATATTACCTTTGTTCATAATAACCTTGAACAGTTCAGAGCAACCGACAGTCTCGAAGCAACAGTGCTTAGACTATATTACCGAAAAAACAGTCCATTTGCCCCTGCAGGACGCTATGACACATGGCTGGAACTACTTGGTCTCTGCGACAGAGACCTGTTGCTTGCCCAGGGCAAACCATTTCCCCAGGAAGGGAGTATCGCCTACAGAGGATCTCTTACAAATATCGAATACGGATTAAGCTGGACCACCGACATTCAGGAGGCCAAGTGGATTCTTAACCGCTGGGCTGATAAGGAGATGGGAGGAGGTACTGTCTATTCAGCACACATTAGCGTAGAAGACATACTTATATATAAGGTGGATGAGAAACGACAAGAAGTGATACTAAAACCGGAATGTATTAAAAAGATACAGCCAGAGATTATAACTTCAGTCGCAGCGTGATATTATTTCACAAGTAAAAATCATATTCAATTCGGGGCTGACTTACTCAAAAGAGTCAGCCCATGCTAATGCCTCAACGTAGAAATCTGTAACACAGGCATCCGTTAAACCGAGTTTTTTCTGGGCAAAACGAAACGATACCCAATTACCCGCTTCATACGTCTCAATCAATCGTACAAAAGCAAAGAGGTCACCCTTTCTCCCCACAAGTGCTTCTTTCAGACTGTCCGACAAGGGCATTTTGCTGATAATATTTTCAATCTTTTGATCAAGCATTGCATCAAGCGACATAAATAGTCCAAGAAGAAATAACTCACTGCTATCCTTTTTCAGCTTGATACCGACCTGTTCTAAAAATTTGGCCCGAATAATAGATGCCCTGATAAGTTCTCCAGGTTTATTTTCAGATAGTTTGCTGGTGGCAATAAGTGACACAAACATCTTAAAACCATTTTCACCAAGAAAAGTGATTGCCTGTTTAATTGACGACAGAGGTTGTAGCCTTGAGAAATGAGATGAATTTATATATTTCAGTAACTTATACGTAATAGACACATCCTGTGCCACCAGTTCGGCAAGTGAATCAACATCAAATTCTTCCGTATTAATTTGTGAGATAAGCCGCATTAGTCCCATTTGTGAAGAAGAGAGATCTTTATTCTTCAACACTTCGGGTTTCGAGAAAAAATAGCCTTGAAAATATTCGAATCCTAGCTCTACAGCCTGATGAAACTCATCATAGGTTTCAACTTTTTCTGCCAGAAGCTTACAATCGTATTTTTTTAGAGTTTCAACCATTTTCCCCAGAGTTTCTACTGGAGTCAAACGAAAGTCGATTTTTACAATATCACTAAGGTGTAATAACTCATCAAACTGATTTGAATAGACAAAATCATCCAAGGCAAGGGAGTAACCATTGTCCTTAAGATCCTGACATGCCTTAACGATATCAGAACCCGGACCAACGTCTTCCAATATTTCCACCATCATTTTGTCAGGCGGGAAGAGCTGGGGAGTACCGTTTAATAACAGATCTTCTGTGAAGTTAATAAAAACAAGTTTACCAGCCCCTATTTTCTCAATCCCTACGGTGAAAAACGAAGAAGACAAAAGACTGGTCGTAGCAGTCTCACCATCAATATCTGGAAAACCGTTAGAATCACCAGAGCGAAACAGCAACTCGTAGGCATAAATTTTTTTATTGATATCAAAAATAGGCTGCCTGGCTACAAATACATCCATTACCTTCTCCAAACGAGAACAATTAACTCGAAAAGTTGTTAGACAAAGAAAATCAAATGTTACGAGATCATTTACAATTTAATCAACAAATACAGTGTATCATCAGGAGTGCAAAACACAAATTTTTTATCATAAATATTCATGCCTTGAAGAGAGATTCTACGATAAATCATCAAAGGATCTTGTCGTTATAAGGTAACGCTTTGAAACAGCGTGATAGTACAGATACAGGTATAAAATATGATGAGACGAATATGACGAATCTGACAAAAGTGGTAATGTTATAGGGATCAGATACGTCATCTAAACTGAGAAATCTTCACCCTATGACTTATTCTAAACAGGTATGATCAAACTGATTTTGCCGCCTCTTTTTCATACATACTGACAGCTTTGTTCATTTCTTTGAGCAATAAAAGATTCTCACGTGAAAGCAATGAAATCTGTTCTTGAGTAATAGCAGAAGGGCCTATCTCAGCGGCTGCAACGACTAAAGGTTTGAAGGTTTTCCATAAGTCCATAATCACATACAACTGGTTCGCAGTAACTTCATTAGTAGTTTTCATGAGATTCAGACCTTCATCTCCATTTATCAGTCCAAGTAAGGTCCGCTCAAAAAGTGAATATGTGTTTTTGAGGCGTTTCTGATTATCTGCTATTTTATGGCCGTAGGCTATAAGCAAATACTCCTTACTCATTTTTTGCGATAGCATTCGCTGCTTACCTGACAAATTAATAGATACGGCAAGGTTTGGATTCGACTTCAACCCTGCCTTTGCCGCATCTTTTTCATACATGGTCACACATGCGGCTGCTTCTTTTAACAGCTGTAAATTCTTTTCTGCAATTTGCCATGCTTGGTGATCTGTAACTGTTTTATTTTTAATAATTTCCTGGATAGGTGGGTAGAAGTTAGCCCAAAGTAGCTGTACTTTTCCCAGTTGCATTTTTATTAGAAAATCAACTGTCGGAGGGAGATTTAAATCTTTATCACCATCAATGAGTCCAACAAGCGTTTTATCAAAAAGGGAAGCTGTTGCCTCAAGACTTTTCAAATTGTTTTCAACGTCATTATTCCTTGCAATAAGCAACACCTCTTTACTCATCTTCTGAGTAAGCATACGCTGCTTCCCTGACAAATTTAAAACAACACCATATTCTGCTGCTGTGGGACCCTTTGCAGCAAAACAACTGACTGGCAAACCAAGAAGTAAACTACATAGTAGTGCAAAGGTTACAAGAGAGCAAAATGGGTGTATGTGTTTTTTCATTACGATTTGTCCTAATTATTATACTGTAGCGTTTGATATATCCGTCCAATTTTGAGCACCACGGCTACTTTTTCCCCTGCAAAAGGTTCGGAAGCACACAAAGGTTTGACCATATAACAACACATGGTTACATATCATTAAACAGAAGTGCCTACTAGCAATATCTAAGCCAACAAGGATGATTAAAAAGAAGCCTTACAGCATGAGAAGAATACCAATATCATAACGTTTCAGTGTTATTTATACTTAACAGATATCGAAATTGAAATTACAATGGTACAATCTTAGTTACTATTTAGTAACCCACTTCACCAGCTTTCTTTGGTAGGACCAATGCGCCATCATAATGGATGATCATCATATAAAGGACAACACGCCTGTTAGTGGCAGACAAAGATAATATTAGTTATGAGATAACATGTGCAGATGCTCGAACAATGAGTCTTCTCATTGTTTGAGCAATAAAATCTGTGGGTAGGCGGCAATACCTGACAGAGGAATAAGGCAAACCACCCAAATGTTACTATACAAATATTCCTATTCCACATTACCCTGCCCTCATCATCTCTTTAAAAATGACTGGATTCTTTTCTGGGTTGATTCAGCTCCAAGCAATTCAGTGAAGATATGCAATTCCGTATCTATAAGCTGGGGGATATCTGGTAACGAAGCCCTCATAAGCGATTTGGTTGCAACAAGTGATTCCAAGGGTTGCTTTATAAGTTGCGATAAATAACTCTCTAAAACTTCGCTCAGTTTGTCCGGTTCTGATACAGCATTGACAAGGCCCCAACTTTTTGCCTCATCAGCTGTAAAAAACCGGCCAGTCAACAACACCTCTCTTGCATGTTTTTGGCCTATTATTATTGGTAATATTGAGCTAGCACCACCTTCCGGGCTTACACCTAAGGTTGTAAATGGTAATCGAAATCTTGCCCGACTAGAGGAAACAACAAGGTCACAGTGGAGCAGGATCGTTGTACCAATACCTACTGCGACACCATCGACAACTGCTATGAGCACCTTCTTTAGTGTTGCGACCGTCTTAAAGATATCTCCAACATATTTCATAAGCTCTTTATGATCAGTACCGATAAGATCGCTCAGGTCATTTCCCGATGAGAAATGCTCCCCTGCTCCTGTTAGGACAATGACATTGCACAGAGAAGAATTATCAGCAACCGTGAAAGCATGTATCAACTCTTCGTAGGTTTGCATTCGTATAGAATTGAGAGTCTCTGGTCGGTTAATAGTGATGGTTGCAACATTATTATCATAGTTTAAGCTAATATCCTGGTAATTCTCTGTAGTCACAGTCTCTTCTCCTTTACAAGATTTTTTTAATGGAGCTAAAATCGTATCATCCAATTCTGTACAACACACTTTAGAAGCTAGTCCAATATTTTACCTTTATACTCAAGTTACGGCAGTGTATCTTGTGCTCGTCCACGAAATGACCATCAACTTTGATAATTCATAAATATACTTTTACAAACCATATTAAAATCATAGTTACGTAAATATGCACGAAAAACCTATACATAACATCGTTCTCACCGGGTTTATGGCCACCGGTAAAAGCACAGTCGGCAAAAGTCTTGCTCAAACACTTCAACTTAAGTTCGTTGACACAGACCAACTTATAGAAGCAAAACATGGTATCTCTATTCCTGAAATCTTTACGCAATTTGGAGAAAGTGAATTTCGACAGATGGAAACCGACATTGCTCGCGATCTATCAGAGCAGGAAGGACTCGTTATTGCAACGGGTGGAAGGATGATGCTAGACCCTGTCAATGTGAAATTACTCAAGTTAAAAGGACAGGTCTTTTCTCTCGTCGCAACAGCCGACGAAATCTTAGAACGACTGCTTAAAGATACTAATAATGAAAGGCCGCTACTTGCTGTAGCAGATCCTAAAGCGAAAATTTTGGAGCTTCTGGAAGAAAGGAAACTTGGGTACAATCAATTTCAAACTGTGAACACAAGTGGGAAGGAAGCCACAGAAATTGCAGATAATATCCTAAAACTACTAAAAAAGTAAATCCGAGAAATAGATACACTAGTAAAACACCCAATATTTGCATCCACAATGATGCTACGTGCCCATGAAGTTGCGGCACGTAGCGTTCAAAACCTTATGAAAAGAGATTATCGTACATACCGACATTAAAACCAATATAGTAGACATTGCCAATTTTCAATGCTGGTGCTCTTAGATTACCTGTACGACCGGTTATCTTCTTGATGATTTCATCTTTTTCAGCAGAGTTGGGATCAAATTCCAGTGTTTTTTGTCCACTGGCAACCACAATTTTATCAGCTGTCTTCACCAAGTCCCACGCCTCATCACTTTGGCAGGTTTGTTTTTTGGCGTCTACTTCAGTCTCTATTACTACATTTTTCTCTTCTGTAACCGTCCAGGCTTTCTTACACGATACTCAGCCCTTACGCATATATGCCCAATCTATTTTCATAATTATCTCCTTATAGTATGCTGTTATTATCAGATTATTCTGCAGGGGCGGTGAAAACCCTTTTACTGAGTTCCATATCCATAGCAAACATTCCTGCCGAATCACCATCTATCATTTTCATCCGCTCAAACACCTCTCCCACACTTGCCTCTTCTTCAACCTGCTCTGCGACAAACCACTGTAGAAAGATATTTGCCGCATGATCTTTTTCAGAAAGAGCAATATCTACAAGATCATTAACAAGGGCTGTAACCTTGGCCTCATGCTGTGCTACCTCCTCAACAACCACTACAGCAGATTTCCACTCAGATTCAGGTTGATCAATGGATGTTAACTCAATTTTTCCACCGCGCTCTAAAATGTAATCGTAGATTTTCATTGCGTGGGAGAGTTCCTCCTGGGCCTGAACACGCATCCACGATGCAAAACCAGAAAGTGATCTTTCACTGAACCAGGAAGACATAGAGAGGTAAAGATAGGATGAAAACAGTTCTGCATTAACCTGGTCATTCAACGCTTTGCACATGTTGTTACTGATCATAATAGATTCTCGCTTAAGTAATTTGAATTTCGATGTATTAAAATATGTTTAACTCTAGCGTTTAACACTAAGTATCAACCATCTCTATGCCACACAAGAATGAAAAATAGTATTGTGACATGATTACTATTCTCTTGACTAACCTGCAAAAAATATCAAAAAACAAGAGTAGTGTTGCTGACAATCGTACAGTTAGGGTAGGATAAGTTTAAACTTCAGTTTTGACCTTGGCTCTATACCTTTATGACAATATAAACCCCATAAAGCTTTGTCACTTAAACTCTACGTACCTTACCTATGAAACCTAATGACTCAAATTCTTTTCATATAAAAACAAAGGTTTGGATTGAAAATGATCACAAAGATCTCCTTTTTGGCAAAGGAAAAACAGATATACTTGAACAGATCGAACAGGAAGGTTCCATTGCCAAGGCTGCTGAAAAAATGGGGTTAAACTACAAGAAAGCCTGGTCCCACATTAAAATATTACAAAAAAACATTGAAGATGAATTAGTAATTTCGCAGAAAGGAAGAGGTACAACCAGCGGGACACATCTTACCCCTAAGGCAAAGGAACTCATCAAGAATTACAGACAATTACAAAAAGAGATAGAAGAGTTTGCCGACAAAAGATTTCATGAATTATTTAAAGAATAATACTCTTTATTACAATACATTGCCTACCTCAATCATATCTTGCTCTCTATAATTTCCTGTATAATTTCAAATAAGAATCGAATTACCACCACATTGGAATAGCCACGGTATCGTATACACGATTCCAGCCAATCAATACTATTTCAGACACACGAACAATTGAATGGAAGAAGATTGCAATTCCACTGGAGAAACCTATTACAAAAAAAAATCCCGCTGAAATGATATTCAACGGGATTTTCCTCTGTACCCTTTAGGGATGTGGCTCAACACAAACCACCACAAGTAAACAAAGTCATTTTACAAAAATTAAAATAGTTAAATTTTACCCTGCCTTTGTAGTTTTTTATAAAATGAACTGTGTAGATACTTCACTTCATCATGTTCTTTATAACCGGTTATAATACTGTGTAATGCACCTTTGATGGCAAAAAGGGACATATAGGCATGGGTAAAGAAAAATGCTGTAATCACCACTGCTAAAATATTATGCACAATCACAGACGCCCTTAATAGATCAATCTGAGACAAGCCTATGGTTGCCGCAATATTATAATCAAAATCCTGCATGTACATGGCTACACCAGTTGCAATCATCACAACACCGCCAAGTGATGCACACCAAAACCACATCTTTTGACCTGCATTAAATTTTGACGCAGGAATTTCTTTTATTTCTTTACTCAGGTAACCACCAAGGATAAAGCACCACTTGATATCCTCAAGGGTCGGCAGCATCTCAACAAACCAGAATATAAACATGGGAACCAGCGACACCATAAACATAATTGTCGCAATACCATGTAAGTGCCTGGCCATTTCAACCAAGAAGCCACCACCCAAATATTTGCCAAAGATAATTACCAGACCGGTAGGAATCAAAATGATAAAAGCTACACCTGCAATAAGGTGAACTATCCTTTGAAATGCCGAAAAAACATAGATTTTTTCACCGTCATGTGAAAATACCTTGGGACCAATGATAAGATAATGAATTAGAAATACAGATGGTACAGCCACAACAACAGCCAAAAATATTTTTGAAAAAAATAAACTTTGCAGAAGTACAAAAAGTGGTCCCAAAGAACAAACCGACCCCTTTCCATACGCCATTATGTTTTGAATTATCATTTCACCCCAGATCTGGCTATCAGCTGCATACACAGCTGATGCCAGAAACATCGGGGTAATGATAGAAAATAGAATTTTCTTCATCACCTTTCTCAGGCTCCCTTTCCTCTTGAACTCACCCTCTTTCTGAAAATTGCTGAAACCTCTTCAGCATCTCCCACAAGTAGAGCATTAGTCGCACAAACAGCGGCACAAATAGGTACCTTGCCCTCTGCAATACGGTTATGCCCATAAAGGTGTCGTTCTTCTTCACTGTTTGTCTCCTCAGGACCTCCTGCGCACATAGTACATTTATCCATGGCACCCTTCGTACCAAATGCACCATCCCGAGGGAACTGCGGTGCACCAAAAGGACAGGCATACAAACAATAGCCGCAACCGATACACTTTTCTTTATCATGGAGCACAATGCCGTCTTCTCTGATATAGAAACAGTCCACAGGACAAACCTGAGCACAGGGTGCATCGGTACAGTGCATACAGGCAATTGAGGTTGACATCTCTTTTCCTTCAACGCCTTCGTTTAAGGTGATAACCTTACGTCTGCTGATACCTACTGGAAGTTCGTGGGCCTGAGCGCAGGCAACTGAACACCCATAACATTCAATACAGCGATCATTATCGCAGTAAAACTTCATTTTAGCTTGGTCACTACTCATGGTTCATACCTCCTTATGCTTTTTCAATTCGGCATAAACCCGCGTTAAACTCAGGTATTTGCGTTATAATATCGAATCCGTAATTGGTGATTGTATTAGAACTCTCGCCAATAGTATAAGGTTTGGTACCTTCCGGGTAGTTTTGACTCAGGTCCACACCCTGCATCATACCGGCAAAGTTATACGGTAGTGCAATTCTGTCGGGTGTAACACTTTTGCTATACTGAGCTTTAACCTTGATTTTAGTTCCCTGGGGAGCATGGAGCCACATCATATCTCCATCACGCAGACCATATTCGTGGGCTAAATCAGGGTGGATGTTTGCCCACATTTCAGGTGTAATATGAGAGAGGTATTTCGAGGTCCTCTCCAGCATACCAGCCCCACTCAGATTAACAACACGCATGGAAACGAGCATTGTCGGGAAATCCTTGGCCCAGATCTGAGCATTCTGCTCTGAGATAAACTTCACATCGACGCGGAAGTTATTCTCCTGATCTTCATATGTTGGATATTCCTTAACCAGATCCGGCCTTGGGGAATGGATGGGCTCTCGGTGCATTGGAATAGGATCTGGAAATGTCCAGACGATGGTTCTTGCCTTGGCATTACCGTATGGAGCAACACCTGCCGCTCTACATTTTTCCTGTATAATTCCACTATGATCAACCTTCCAGTTCTTACCAATCTTAGCCTTTTCGTCGGCTGTTAACTGGATACCCAGGACTGTTTCGATATTATCACTGGTGATTTCGGGGTAACCACCCTTAATCTTAGAACCTTTTACAGTCACCCCACCTTCAGCCAACTGGCTCACACCGTCATGCTCGAGACCAAATCTATTGCGAAAGCCCATACCACCTTCATTTACAGGGGTATCTACATCATAAAGAACCGGACTTCCTGGGTGTTCAGTATCCCAACTCGGCCAAGGCAGACCATAATACTCACCATTCATTGGACCGTACCCCTTGAGAGTAAGAGGGTCAAACATGTGCCAATTTTCCTGATGGGTTCTAAGACGTTTTGCAGTCCAACCACCAAGGCCGATGGTTTTCACAATCCGCGCAATCTCATCAGAGGCGTCATCTGGCCAATTGAATTCTTTTTTTACAGCCTGAAGCACACCATCCTTAACCCCCATTTTCATGGCGCGAGTATATTCATCGTAAAAACCAAACTCTTTTGCAAAGGCGAACATAACTTCATGATCAGCCTTACTCTCATAGAGAGGATCGACCACCTTACTACGCCACTGTGATGTTCTGTTAGTGGCTGTCACACTTCCTTCTGTTTCAAACTGTGTTGCAACAGGTAAAATATAGATGTCATCTTTTTTTGCCGTAATGACAGCAGCTTCATTAACAAACGGTTCTGCGATAACAAGAAGATCCAGTTTGTCGAGGGCCTCTTGAATTTTTGCAGTTTGGGACATCGAGGTGATACCGTTACCCTGTACCCATAGTGCACGAATTGGGCTTGATGAATAAGTTTTTTCTTCCTGAAGAACACCCTGCCACCATTTGGCAAGGGAAAAACCTTTAGCGTTCATCCATTCGGGACCTGCAAAACGACCTTCCAGCCAGTCAAAATCAACACCCCAGGAGTCTGCGTAATACTTCCATGAACCTTTTTTAAGTCCATAGTAACCTGGAAGACTGTCAGCAAGACAGCACATATCCGTTGAACCCTGCACGTTATCATGGCCGCGGATAATATTACATCCACCACCTTTTTTCCCCATGTTACCCAAAACCAACTGAAGAATTGGAATAATCCTGGTGTTTGAAGTACCAGTACTATGCTGGGTGATACCAAGAGCCCAGACCACTGTTGCAGGTTTTGATTTGGCAAGAATTGTTGCTACCTGAATAATTTTAGCAGCTTCAATTCCAGTTACATCGGATGTTACTTCAGGAGTCCACTTAGCTGCTTCCGCCCTGATATCATCCATTCCATAAACACGGCTATCGATAAAATTTTTATCTTCCCAGCCATTTTTAAAGATCAGATGGAGTAAACCATAAACAAACGCTACATCAGTACCCGTACGAATTCTTAAATAATGGTCTGATTTCGCAGCAGTTTTTGTGTAAACCGGATCAACTACAATAAGTGGCGCATTATTACGGTCTTTGGCCTGGAGGAAATGTTTCATCCCAATAGGATTGGCCGCTGCTGGATTTGCGCCAATAATCAGCATTGCTTTTGAATTTTCAACAACATCACCGAAGTGATTTGTCATTGCACCATAACCCCACGTGTTCGCCACACCGGCGACAGTTGCAGAGTGTCAGATTCGTGCTACATGATCTATGTTGTTGGTCCCCCACATTGCGGCAAACTTTCTGAAATAGAATGCCTGCTGTAAGTTAAATTTTGCAGATCCTAGAAATTGAACAACATCAGGTCCATTTTCTTCACGGAGTTTCAACATTTTCGCTGAAATTTCCTTTACAGCAGTTTCCCAGCTAATACGCTTCCATTCACCATTCACTTTTTTAAGGGGATGCTTGAGTCGCATTTTACTTTTAATCAGATCAATCTGATCCACACCCTTACAACAATGGCTTCCCTCACTAATGGGATGGTCCTGAGCAACATCCTGACGAACCCAGACACCATTTTGTACCTCAGCTATCATTCCACAACCGGCAGAACAAATACTACAAACTGTTTTAACGGTTTTTGATCCAGGAAACGGATTTTGAACTTCTTCCTCCGTGGCTTGCCGTATAGAGTCATTCGCAGCGAGTGCCGAAGTGGCAGTCATTCCTGCCCCTAGAGCTGCAAGCTGGAGGAAAGATCTTCTTCCAATTTTTTTCGATGACATTTTGTCAAACGTTTCTTTTATCATGGTCCTCCCTCCTAGTAGGCCGATTTATAATATCTGTCCCAATTTTGGGTCTTCTTATACAAAATCTCCTTTTTAGGAGACGATCCCTGAACTACTCCGCTTGAACTGTTACCCGCCCCACCCGAACGAGCAGCAAGCCCCGTTTTAGCGGCGAACAATGTAGTAACGCCTACAGCGCCTACACCAAGCGTGGTTTTAAGAAAACTCCTTCGCTCCTCCTGCATGATTCCTCCTGTTATAAAAAAAATGGATAGTTGTAATATGCTGACTTTGCATATTACATTTCAAAATTTTACTCAATCTGCCTTGTAACTCCTTAATTTCAGCAAGTCAAAGACAGCTTAAGCCGCTTTTTTTACACTGTTTACTTCTTTTCAGTACAGCTCAACACATTCTACCGGTAACTAAACACTTACAAACTCATCCATATTTCTTGTGACAAGTTCCTTTGGAGCTTTTTTTATCTTACGTGGTTTTATTTGTGGCTTAACTGTACTCCTGACCATTTTTTCATCCGGCTGAGCAACACCCAGATACAACCTTTCAAGCTGTGTGAAAGAATCAAGCACAACAGCCGCGTAACGATACAAATCACCGTTTTCATGCTCGTACAATTTCTTGCTTAATGGGTCAAGCATATGATTGAGTATATTTTCAAACACGTTTTTGGCGACATTTCCACTCCCATCATTGCCCTGCAACTGCTCTTCAATCAGTTTTTGCATGAATACTGAGATGAACTCAATATGATCTTCATTTTCCTTAAATGTTTCTGAATTTTTGCGGAATTTGGAAGCCAAAACGTAATTCATCATATCAACTCGTTTTCGTCCGTCGTCTCTCTGTTCATCATAAAAAGAGGATGTTGTTGGAATAAGCGAGGTAGTTGGGCTGAAAAAAACAAGATCACTTTCATCCTTCACCTCCTGGTAGGAACGTGAATGTAATATCTCTTTCATACACTCAAGAGCCTCCCCAGACTCATCATCCATTGGTTGAGCTGATAATATGTCAACTGACTCTACTACTGTTGCGTAGTTCTTCTTATCGAAATTAAAGGCAAAAAGGGAAGCAAACATCCCATAATAGATTATTCGAGCCTTGTTGATTGCTTCATGGTCCATATATCTGCTCCTTGTTCTATATTTTTAAATATCAGCTGTAATCGCTTCAAGCATGACCTTCGCCTTACAATCCGGGCAACATGACAATGATTTGATACGTAAAGAATCATCACCAAAAGACGGTGTCATCAGTGCAATAATTTTTTCTATGGATTGTACAGGAGCAAATCCTTCACCACACTCAATACACTTAAACAGTGTATCCTGGGCCATAATATGAGAAGTGAAAAAACCACCACTGAGATCCAGCTGATTATAGATGACCTCTAAACAATCATTTTCCGGACATATTGTTTCGCAATATCCGCATTGAACACAGGACGACGCGGTAAAACGTAAACTATTATCTTCGGCATGGGGGATTAATGCGTGAGCTATACAGGCATCAACACAGCTTAGACAAAGGGTACAATTATTGGTATTAATTTTGATCGTTCCGTACGGTGTTGTACTCTTTGGGGTAAGTAATCCAAAATCGTCATCACCAACTAAGGCAGCAAGCCGCTCTGAAATCCGAACTCTTTTACCTAGGTCACTATCTGGTACACTCTGCTCCTCGAGATCAAGTTTCTCACATAGCTCAGCAACGCCGACAATCTCGGAGACAAGACTGCAATGATACACCACCTGCCTGTTATATATTTTAACAAAAATATCATTTACTAAATTTACACAGTCCTGCTGATGCTCTGACAATACATCCTGCCACAAGATCACAGGATAGCCGGAGGATTGAATTAAGGATATCAGGTGATCTTCATCAATAAATCCTACGCTATCAACAACTAACGGCAATATTTTTTCTGGCAAGATACAGGACATTCTATCATTGATAAGTGTATCTTCACCAATAACGAGGGCAATACTATCCTTGTAGAGTTTATCTATTGCAGTAAAGGCATCACGTGTTATCGATGCATAGTCAAGGGCACCAGTGGGGCAGATACTTACACAGCTTCCGCAAGCAACACATTGAATGTGTGAGAGCTCAATAGAGCAACCATTTTGGTCCATGGTAATGGCACTGTTGGGGCACACATCCACACACTTACCACACACCTCTTTTCTTCTGTTTTTTTGTAAACAGGCTGACAGATTGTAGGTAACGCCATTTTTATATTTATATAGGCCACTGTTTGCCGTGATTTGCTCTAGTGTTCCCTCTAAGCCTAAGACTTTAAAATCACACATTCCGACAATTTTCCTGTCGTAAGCACTGTCACCTGCCCATACGACATGGTCCGAGGATAGTTCTGTACGCTCACCATCACTGTTTACAACTATTGAAAAATTACCGAGGGTACCATGTATTTCTGAAACAGCAGAATACGATACTTCTACGACAACATATCCCTGATCTTCTAGACGAGCCGTCAAATCTGTCACCGGGTCATCTGAAATGATCGCTACCCTTGTACCAACTCTAAGGGAAGACACCACATCTTGAGCATAATCATATCGATGAAATCGGGCCTGATACAAGATTTTTAGTTTATCGGCCTTCAAGTTTTCCTGATCGAGACTATTTGCATAATAAAAATTAATTTCAGGAGCATACATCTCTGTTTTTGACTCATTAGAGTTAGATATGATGTATTTTTGCTCGTTTATATCTTCAGAGACATCGAACCCTGCACCCAAATCTGGGATTACACCATTAGTTTGATAATAAAACCCGTTAGTCATATTCCCCCCCCACACACTCTATTCAATAGAAAATTGTACTTTTTTTGTGCCTCTGAAAAAATATTTACAACTGGATATATCCTGTGCTGATTGGGCACTATCCAGACCTGACAAAACGGTTCTTAATGCTTCTGCACAGACAGTCAATATATTTTCAAAAGAGAGGAGCATAACAGACCTCTTACTATTATGCAATTATCGCATATTATTTTTATATAATATTTTCAATGTGTTAGTTATGGTTATTATTTGTTAAAACACAAACCGACGCAGTAGGTCTTTTCCCTACATAACATTCTTTTTATCCTTAAAAATTAGAATTCCAATTAATTATGATGATCACTGTAAACTCAGCCTCCACTCTTTCACCTTGTCACGCTAAACTGGCACAATTAAAACCACATCCCCCACCTGCGTGTTATTTTTATTTATCCGCACTAACGCTAGTAATTCTTACGTTCTGAAATTTCTTTCATTGATATCTTTATTTAATATTGCCCAGTAGATGGTAGATGATTAGTATAAGCAACTGTTGTTAGTTAGAAATTTGTTGTATCACCCTAAATAACGTGATTTGGCGAACATCTGGGTTACTTTACCTATATGTTTACTAACACCTATTAAAAACTCGAGTATTGGAGGTTTTCGAATGGCTCAAAAACTGGCTGTCTATAAATGTGATATCTGTGGTAATGTTGCGGAAATTCTCACCGCTGGTGGTGCAGATCTAATGTGTTGTGGTCAACAGATGACAATGCAGACTGAAAACACCACAGATGCTGCTGTTGAAAAACACGTTCCTGTTCTAGAAAAGAAAGACGGAGGATGGCATGTGTCCGTTGGATCGGTAGACCATCCTATGACCGATGCTCACTGGATTGAGTGGATTGAACTTTCAGTAGGAAATGCAGTATACAGACAATTCCTCAACCCTACAGATAAACCTGAAGCATTTTTCCCAGTTACAGATGATGGTGTAACTGCACGTGCATATTGCAACCTGCACGGTCTCTGGAAAAAATAGCCTTAATACTGACTGGCCGTATCTCCTATACGGTCAGTCTGTTCTCCCCTTCCCGTACGTCCCTCTTATCCTCCACTCTTTGTCGTATAGCTGTCGTTTTCACTCCATAGGCGTAATATTACAGGCCCATCATTGACATATTGCCTGTTTTTCTAGACAATAGCAGATAGATCTTTATAGTATACACAGTTATAATTGCTGACCACGTATTTACACCTCAACCACCAAATATCATGACAGAATATAGAACTGAACAAGACACAATGGGTGAGGTTAAAGTACCCTCAAAGGCCCTGTACGGTGCACAAACCCAGAGAGCTATCAATAATTTCACCATCTCAAAAAAAGTTATGCCCTGGAGTTTTATAGAAGCCTTGCTTCATATTAAACTTGCCGCTGCTAAAACCAATGGAGAATTAGGACTGCTCACTAAGGAGCAAGCCATTCGTATATCAACTGCTGTTGATTATATTCTTGAAAAGAAACCCAAAAATCAATTTCCTGTCCCTGTCTTACAAACTGGATCTGGCACCAGCACCAATATGAACGTCAATGAAGTTATTGCCAGGATGAGCAGCCAACCTGATGCCCCGATCTCGGCAAATGACCATGTGAATTTATGTCAGAGCAGCAATGATGTCATTCCTTCAGCCATCCAGATTTCCACTGCTCACCGTACAACAACCCACCTTATACCTGCCCTCAAAAACCTTGTCGTAAACATTAATATATTCACCAATAACAATGTTAATGTTATCAAAACTGGGCGAACCCACCTCATGGACGCCCTGCCAATTAAACTCATAGATGAGTGCAAGGGCTGGATATGCCAAATAGAAGAATGCATTGAGCGCATGGAAATGTCAAAGACACGGCTAATGCGCCTGCCCTTAGGCGGAACCGCCGTTGGAACTGGAGTTAACTGCCATCCGCAATTTGCCGGGATTACAATAGAAACTCTCAATAGACTTTTCAGCCTTGAATTCAGTCAGTGCAGTTCCAGGTTTAAGGGTATCAGCACCCTCGACAACATTGTTGAACACATGTCCCACCTAAAAACCTGTGCGATAACAATGAGTAAAATTGCAAATGATTTGCGATTTATGAACTCCGGTCCCCATAATGGTTTTGGAGAAATACAACTGCCTGCTCTTCAACCCGGGTCTTCCATAATGCCCGCCAAAATTAACCCCGTTATCCCAGAGGCTGTTCTTATGGCTGCGGCCAAAGTAATCGGCAATGACGCAACAATGAATATCGCAGGTCTTGGTGGTAACTTCCAGCTCAACACAATGATGCCCCTTGCAGCAGACATAATTTTAGAGTCCATCGACCTCCTTACAGGATGTGCGGACAGTCTTGGAGAAAAGGCAATTAAATCTACTATTGTACATAAGGAAAAATTATCAGAAGCCCTCAGCCATAACCCGATGCTGGTAACGTCACTGTCACCACACATTGGCTACAACAAGGCTGCTGAAATTGCAAAAGTTGCAGAGCAAGAAAGAAGACCGATACTAGAGGTGGCTATGGAGATGACCGATATATCAAAAGAGAAGTTAGAAAAACTTTTGGATCCTGACGTGCTTGCAAGTGGTGGTTTTACAAGTTAAGCGTAAAGCAAAAAAGACTACCATCCAACTCTTGTACGTACCAGCCCTCCTAATTGACGCAGATAATCGTACACCACACCTTTATTCATCTTGGAATGTCCATAATCTCTATCACGGAATTCTATGGGAATTTCTTTAATTTTTAATGTGCTACGATATTCTGCAAGGATTGCTAAACCAATTTTAAAGCCAGGGACTTCTTTAGGCAGATCGGTAATCAAACTTCTCTTTAAGGCAAAAAATCCAGCAAGGGGGTCTTTTGCATTACAAAAACAAAGTGCAGGTAGAGTTGCAAGTTTTGAAGATAATTTTCTACTAAAAGGCCAATCAGGCATTGAACCACCTTCTACATAGCGGCTACCAATGACCATGTCGTACGGACCGTCCAATAGAGGCATAAGAAGCTGTGGAATTTTTTCTGGGGGATGACTCAGGTCCGCATCCATAACAAGGACATATTCGGTATCTACATTATGCGCGGCTGCAATAACTGCTGGTGCAAGTCCAACATTAACTTCTCTTCTCAGCAGGGAAACAGGTCTTTTATCCTGCCATTTTGCTACACAATCACAGGTTCTATCTGACGATGCCGA
The DNA here is from genome assembly GCF_054397165.1 of Desulforhopalus glucosivorans. Lineage (NCBI taxonomy): Bacteria > Pseudomonadati > Thermodesulfobacteriota > Desulfobulbia > Desulfobulbales > Desulfocapsaceae > Desulforhopalus > Desulforhopalus glucosivorans. The sequence goes on along the minus strand of NZ_AP044854.1, from coordinate 1,384,125 downwards.
ATCTACAAAGAGTACATCAAAATCAAGACTCGAGGTGTCTCGCACAGTAAAAATTCTATCGAGCAACAGATTAATGTTCTCTTCTTCATTAAGCGTAGGAATAATTATCGTCACTTTTGCCATTGTCCCCCCTCTCTATTGGCTTCACCTATAACGATGATGTAAAAACTATGAATATTGAAAAAGACAAGCACTCCAATGTATTGTTGCACCCGCACCAGGAAATCGCAAGTATGTTTTGGATTATGGTTATAATTCACCCTATCAAAAGAGATGATACAGCCTTAGTGTTTAGTGCCTTACTTCTGAAAGCCTTTCATACAATATAGGTAGCGTAGACTCCAGGTAGCGCAGACTCCGGGTAGCGTAGACTCCGGGTAGCGCAGACTCCGGGTAGCGTAGACTCCGAGAAACTCAGGAATTGAATGTGAAATCGTAAGTTAAGTCTTACCACCAGATAGTGAACGTAGTGAGACCTTTGCGGTACTTATCACGTTCATGGGAGTTAAAGTGTTTTATGCTTTTCTATTTATTCTCAGATCTACTCGAAAGAGACATTTCTCATCTCAGCCAACGCCAAAACCATACATTTGTCTCCACAACCCTACTTAAAGAGTATTATATTTTTGACAAACAAACATAAGATGAATATAATTCTCTCAACATCACAGGAGAGAGAATGATTGACGACACAAGTCTTGAGATATTAAAAATTCTTCAAGAAAAAGCTCGAATTCCCAATGTAGAAGTTTCTCGTAAAGTTGGACTGGCACCATCGGCAGTACTTGAACGAGTAAAGAAGATGGAAAAACTGGGAATTATTGACGGCTACGAAGTGACACTAAACCCGGACCTTTTTCATCGTACCATGGTTGCTTATGTGTATGTAACCACCACAACAGATAAAGAAGCCTTTGTGGGTGAAAAGCTCAGTGAAATACCTGATATTCAGGAGGTACACTTTATATCCGGTAACGATTGTTACCTCACCAAGGTACGATGTGAAAACAGCACTGCCCTTGGTAATATCATACATAAACAAATTAAGGCAATTGAAGGTGTCATATCAACCAAATCTGAAATTGTCCTTTCCACCAATAAAGAAACCAGCAGATTCCCTCTTCCCAAAACATTATAGAACTACGGACAACCATTATGCCTATTTCAAAATCATACAAAGACCGACTGTTTCCAATCATTAACACCATAGCAGAACATTACCAAACGCCCTTCCACATCTATGATGAAGTTGGAATTCGAAACACTGGTCAACGACTCAAGGATGCGTTTTCAGGTATTACAGTCTTTAAAGAATTTTATGCAGTAAAGGCGCTTCCAAATCCTGAGATTCTTGCCATTATGAAAGATATGGGCTTTGGTTTTGACTGTAGTTCAATCGCGGAATTACAATTAAGCAGGCAAATTGGAGCGACACCTGATGACATCATGTTCACCTCCAACAACACCAGTGATGCTGATTTTAATGAGGCCGCACTTGAGGGAGGGTGCATACTCAATCTCGATGATATTAGCCTGCTTGAAAAAGTTCCAACAGTTCCAGAACTCGTTTGTTTTCGCTATAATCCTGGTTCAAGAAGAACAGGTAACGAAATCATTGGAACCCCCACCGAAGCAAAATATGGTGTCAGTCACGATCATATTATAGACGCTTACCGTCTTGCAAAGCAAAAAGGAGCGACTCGTTTTGGCCTCCATACGATGCTTGCATCCAATGAACTCAACTATGAATATATGGTTCAAACTGTTCAGATGTTACTTGAACTCGTAACAGAAATCTCAACAGAACTCGATATTACATTTGAATTCATAAATATTGGTGGAGGACTTGGCATTCCTTATACCCCAGACACTGATGAACTGAACCTTGAAGCCATGGGCGCTGAAATCACCGCACTCTTTAATGAATTCACAACTCAGTATGGTTATCAGCCAGCGCTTTATATGGAGAGTGGTCGTTTTATGACCGGCCCCCATGGTGTACTTGCGACTACTGCCATCAACCGAAAAGAAATTTACAGAACCTATGTAGGAGTTGATGCCTCAATGTCTGCACTTATGCGGCCTGGAATGTATGACGCGTATCACCATATTGAAGTAGTAGGTAAAGAAGATGGCCCAAAAGAGGTGGTTGATGTCGTTGGATCTCTCTGTGAGAACAATGATAAATTTGCAGTGCAACGGGAACTTCCTGTAATAGATGATGGTGATATAGTCATCATAGAGGACACTGGTGCACATGGAATCGCCATGGGTTTTAACTACAATGGCAACCTTCGCCCCAAAGAACTTCTTTTAAAGACTGATGGAAGTGTCGCTCTTATCCGCAGGGCTGAGACAGTCGACGACTATTTTATAACACTTCAATTTGATGAAGATAATTTGGTTTTATAAAAAAGAACCAACTACTACTTAGGAACCTGTTTATGCCTCAAAATATTGATATCGATTTTTATTTAGAAACGGTAGCAAACTATGTGAAAGACAAACAGGTTCCAGTAGTGGACCTCATAGCTGTCCAAACAAAAGATCCCTTCAAAGTACTCGTCGCCACCATCTTGTCTGCACGTACAAAAGATGAAGTTACCGCCAAGGCGTCAGCCCGCCTCTTTAAAAAGGCCAATAACATAGAAAGCCTTGGTAAACTTACAGAGGAAGAGCTAGCCAAACTGATTTATCCTGTAGGGTTTTACAAGACCAAGGCCAAGCATCTACGTTTACTCCGAGATGCAATGGCCCAGTTTGACTACCAGGTTCCTGAGACCATTGAAGAACTCATCAAACTACCTGGTGTAGGACGGAAAACCGCCAATCTTGTTGTTAGTGTTGCCTATCAAAAACCCGCTATCTGTGTTGACACCCATGTACATAGGATTATGAATATATGGAAGTATATAGAGACAGATACTCCACTTAAAACTGAGATGGCTCTGAGAGATAAACTACCGGAAAAGCATTGGATAACTGTTAATTCGAAACTGGTAGCCTTTGGCCAATCTGTATGTAGACCGGTTGGTCCCCACTGTGATATCTGTCCACTTAAAAATGAATGTGCTCAAATTGGGGTGCGCCCCCGAAAAACTGGTGGAAAACATATGACGCAACAAGATGGTCTTAAATTTATTTCCTGGAATGTAAATGGAATTCGTGCAGTAGAGAAAAAGGGTTTTATTGAATTACTTCAGGAGTTCGATGTCGATGTTATTGGTTTACAGGAAACCAAGGCGCAACCGGATCAGCTCTCCGATTCGTTAAAAAACATCCCAGGTTACACCTCTTATTGGCACAGTGCCGAACGTAAGGGGTACTCTGGCGTTGCCTTTTATAGTCGCCTTAAACCTGTGGCAGTGCACTATGGGCTTGGGGATGATGAGTTTGATTGTGAAGGCAGGGTTATAACACTGGAGTTCGACAAATATTATTTGGTTAATATCTATTTTCCCAATGGCGGAGATAAACTTAAGCGACTGGACTACAAACTGAGATTCGATGCAAAACTCCTATCTTTTGCACAAGAGCTTGAGAAGGATAAAAATGTCATCCTCTGCGGTGATTTTAATGTAGCCCACAAAGAAATAGATTTAAAAAATCCTAAAACAAATGTGAAAAATGCGGGTTTTAGTCCTGAAGAAAGAGCCTGGATGGATGAGTTTATTGAGGCTGGCTTTATAGATACCTTTCGCCTCTTCAACAAGGAACCTGAACAGTACACCTGGTGGAGTTATCGATTCAGTGCCAGAGCTAAGAATATTGGCTGGCGGATAGATTACTTCTGCGTCAACAAAGACGCAAAAGACAACGTTGTTTCATCAATCATCAAACAGGAAGTGTTAGGATCAGACCATTGTCCTGTGGAGTTACACTATCGTCCGTAAACAAAGACTTTTCTTTTGAAAGTTTTTATTTCATAGTATGTCCATTTCAGGCGTATTGGATCTCTACGCTCAGAAGCCCTCGACCTCAAATCCATAGATTTATCACCACGACAACTCTGTGACCTGGAACTTCTACTTAATAGAGGCTTTTATCCACTGAGCGGGTACCTCAACCGCAAAGAGTATGATTCCGTTGTTGAGAGTATGCGTCTTCCCAATGGTGAAATATGGCCCATGCCCATTACTCTCAATATCAATGAAACACTTGCCGAGTCTCTTCAAAAAGAAGAGCGAATAGCCCTCAATGACCAGGAAGGGTTTCTCCTTGCAATACTTACAGTGGAAGATGTATGGCAACCGGACAAGGCAAAGGAAGCAAAAGCCGTCTACGGGACTGATGATGTTAACCTGCACCCCGGAGTGATGCAACTTATAGATCGAAATAAGGACTGGTATCTCGGTGGTAGCCTTGAAGGCATTAGTCTTCCAATCCACTACGACTTCAGGGCCTTGCGCCTTACCCCATCAGAAACCGCCAGAACATTCAGTATGAACGGCTGGCGTCGAGTTCTTGGTTTTCACACAGATGACTATTTGCACTGCGCCCACCGCGAAATGGTTCTAAACGCTGCACGAGAACATAGTGCAGCGTTGTTTCTCCAACCTGTGGCGGATCTTATCCACCCAGGTGCCTTGGAATACTACACCCAAATAAGATGTTATCAGGCTTTTGCTGGTAAATTCCCCACCAATATGCTTCAACTTGGCTTAACCCCTTTTGCCAGTCGGAAAGCTGGCCCTATAGAAGCACTATGGCAGGCTATCACCCGTAAGAATTTTGGTTGCAGTCACTTTATGGTTGCCGAGGATCATGCTGACCCCTTTATACGAAGTAACTCGGACAATCGCTTCTACCCCATTGGAAGTGCCCAGGAACTTGTTGCAAAACATGCAAAAGAAACTGGTATTGAAATGGTTCCCCAACAAAATATGGGATACCAGCAGTCAACTGGGAAATATGTCGTGTTAGATGATAATAAATCTGAAGATATTTCAACTATTAACTCAACAGAGCTCAAACATAAACTCCTTAAAGGAGAACAGATTCCTGACTGGTTTTCCTATCCTGAAGTTGTTTCTGAGCTACAGAAATCATTTCCGCCACGATCAAAGCAGGGCTTCACGATTTTTCTTACCGGTTTTTCTGGTTCTGGGAAATCAACAATTGCCCAGGTTCTTCTGGTCAAATTTATGGAAATGAACGAACGCCCGGTAACACTTCTTGATGGAGATATTGTACGACAGAATCTTTCATCAGAATTAAGCTTTTCGAAAGAACATCGAAATCTCAATATTACCCGCATTGGCTTTGTTGCAAGTGAAATTACCAAAAACGGTGGTATTGCCCTCTGCGCACCCATTGCCCCCTACGAGGAATCCCGCCAGGCAAATCGAGATTTGATTTCAAGTTATGGTGGCTTTATTGAGGTACACGTTGCAACCCCACTTGAGGTTTGCGAACAACGTGACAGAAAAGGCCTCTACGCGAAAGCGAGAGCTGGTAAAGTGAAGGGTGTAACCGGAATTACTGATCCATATATAAACCCTTCAAATCCAGAACTGAGTATCGACACAAGCAACATGACCCCCATGGAGGCTGTTCAGGAGATTCTTCTTTACCTCGAAGAACAGGGCTATTTGCAATAATTCGATTTAAAAGCACTTCACAGTAAGAACAGGGCCTCAATGTAACACAATATTATTGTTTAACAATTCAGGCCTTTTCTCTTTTAAGTATTCTATCACCTTGCGAATACCAGATGGACAAGCTGCTCCGTCCAGTTCACCAGGTGACATCCATCGATATTCAGTGGCACTCACTAAACGTGGTTCAGGTTCTCCCCGACCCTTTAATTCACAAATATATGCATCCAGTGTTATTTTATGATTAGTATACTGGTGCTGAACCTGCACGACAAAATGTTCTTTCATTATATCCAGTCCAGTATCCTTTTTCACTGCGCTCTTCAGGTCAACCAGAGTTTCCCCCTTACAACCAACGACGGCTTCACCACCAGGGAACTCCCAGAGTCCACCCCATACTGCTGAACGCCCCCTCTTCTGCATATAGATATTCCCATCGTATACTATTAGAGCGACCAGGCGATGAATCAGAATATTCTTAGCAGGAGCTTTGAGCACTGGCCGCAACTCGACCGTTCCTTTTAAGTAGGCCTTGCATATAGTTTGAATTGAACAACGATCACATCCAGGATTTTTAGGGGTGCAGACCAGACCTCCAAAGTCCATTAACGCCTGATTAAACACCCTCGCCTTCCCACTGGGTAATAATGAGTCGGCAAGTTCACGGATAACTCTCTGTGAGCCACTACTTTTAACAGGTTCCGCCATATCTAAAACCCTCGCAAAAATCCTGTTTACGTTGGCATCAATGACCGCAACATCCTGATTTCCCGCAATACTAGCAACTGCCGCTGCTGTATAGGGACCAATCCCTGGTAGTGTAAGCAAAGTTTCATAGTCTGAGGGTACAACTGAACTATGACTTAACACTATCTCTTTTGCAGCCTTATGAAGATTTCTGGCTCTTGCATAGTACCCAAGCCCTTCCCAAAGAGATAAAATCTCATCCTCAGAAGCACTTGCAACATCATCAACTTCAGGAAACTGCTTAATCCACCTTAAAAAATAACGCACGCCACGATCCATTTGGGTTTGCTGAAGCATGATTTCAGAAATCCAAACATGATATGGATCATAGCTCTGACGCCATGGCAGATCCCTCTTAGTTTTACGGAACCACTGCGTAAGTTGCTGGACAAAGAATTTGCCGTCAGATGTAGGAAATTTTACAGCCATAGTGTAATCGAATTAAGCCAGATGCACGGGAATTAACAACTAGAAACCTAGGCCTAAATAACGACCAAGTGCAACCAACCCCATCCCAACAAGAACAGTGGCAGAAAGACTATTAAATTTCCAAGCCACAAGAAATACCACAAGAGCGCACCATAAGAACAGGTTATCAAATCCTAAATGAACGGACTCATTGCGGATAAGTAGAGAAGGAACAAGCATTGCCGCAAGTACTGCTGGAGGAATCAATCTTAACCAGGCCGCCAGAATTGGGTGCAGGGTCTTGCCACTCAAAAAGAGGGTAGGCAATAATCGTGGTATATAGGTGACAACTGCCATACCAACAATGGTCCAGAATATTAGCGTTTGATCCATTGTTCCAAGCCTAAACCCATGGTAGCAGCAAGAACTGTTGCCAATATTATATGAAATTGCTGCAGCCCGAGAAGATAAAAAAGTGTTGCAAGTATTCCTGAGATAAGAGCTGTACACACTCTAATTTTATTTTCACACTGCCCTACCAACAACCCAATAAACATCGCTGCAAGGGCGTAATCAAGTCCAAGAGGTTTAACATCACCTATGAGTCCTGATGCAACAATACCAAGGACCGTTCCTGTCACCCATGATAACTGAGCTGTTAGATTGAGAGATAAGGCTTCGACCTTACAATCTTTTAACTCAACAGCACGGGATGAATGGAGCGCAAAGGTCTCATCTGTCAATTCATAGGAAAAAAGAGCAAGGTATCTCTTCTTCCATCCTGACATATATGGGGCAAGAGATGCGGCCATCAACATGTGTCTTAGATTAACGACAAAGGTTGTCAAAATTACAGCAGCAGGTCCTGTACCACTGGCAAATAACCCCACAGCTATAAACTGGGCGGATCCTGCAAAGACGATAAGGGACATCAACAGCGTGTTCGTATCAGACATACCACTTTTGCCTGCAAGAACTCCGTATGCAAAACCAATGGGTACATAACCTAGAACGATTGGAACAGCTCGCTGAGCCCCTTTTAAAAATGCATCACTCGCCATTACTTACATGCGAAGAAAAAGATTTTTACAACGTTCTCGAGTCATCAGATTTTCCCAATCAGGTCCGAGACAATTCTCCCATAGTGGGACGAGATTAAGAGCAGTCGTCACCATTAGTTCAAGGGCATCTTCACTTAAATCGGCTGTAATGTTTTTAGGTAAGCTAATATCATGTTTATCCATCATTACCCGAAACTCTGCAACACCTTCAGGGTAAATCTCTTCCAGCACATCAAAGGCAATACAGCATCCGATACCATGGTGAATTCCAAGCACATACGACAACCCATAGGAGAGAGCATGACATGCTCCAACCTGAGAATAGGCAATCGACATCCCCCCAAAGTATGAGGCCATCATCAATTTATCATCTTTTTCCGGATGATCTTCAAGAAAGACCTGACGACAAAGATCTATGGATTTTTCACCATATGATCGACTGAATTCATTGATAAAAGTTCCCTGCAATGACTCCACATCATGTATATAACAATCCATTCCTGTGTAAAACCACTGATCCTTTGGAACATCAGCTACTAACTCTGGGTCTAGGATAAGCTGGTGATACAGAGTAAAATCAGAATTTATACCGAGTTTTTTCTCAGGGCCAGTCAGGATTGTGGTTCTCGATATCTCTGCACCAGTTCCCGCAAGTGTTGGAACAGCAAGATGATAAATGGAAGGATTTTCAATCAGATCCCACCCCTGATAGTCGGCTGAAGACCCAGGATTATTTAGTAACAAAGAAACCGCCTTTGCAATATCCAAAGTAGACCCACCACCAATACCAACAATTCCATCAGGCTGAATCGGGTTATACTCTTTAATCTGTTGAACCAGCGCATCGATGTAGCTGGTTTTGGGCTCGTCATCGACATTTACATGGAGGAGCAAGTCACCATCTTGCAATGGAATTCGTTTTTCAATTGGTTTACCAATAAAAACATCATCTAAGATAAAAACAAAATAAGAGCCGGGAGAAACACGCTTGGGTGCGATAACGTCAGCTAACTGGTCAAACGAACCACGACCAAACATAATATTGGGCACAACACTAAAATTTCTATACATATTCATTCACGAGTAAAATTGTGAGATACTTGAAGAGCCAAAAACTTGTTTAAATGATTAAATAAAACTTCCCCTAACAATTTTAGACTATAAATTCAAGCATCATTTGCAGTACAAAACTATTGCTTCTTTCTACAGCTCGTCTATTGTACCTCTTCTTGTAGGAAAAAAATAAGGTCTATTATAATCATTACAGCTGAGATATTCATCACTTTTGCCATTGAGGCACTACATAAAAGATAGGTCAAACGTTTATCACCAGGCTATAGAACAATCAGGGCTATTTAATGTCAGTAATATGTGAACACAGTGTCTTTACCTCTCTCCAACAAGACGGGCCATTGGCAGTCGAAGAAAATATTAATCTTGCAGGTCGCTTTTCACCTGAAAAAAGAGATTGGGTTAAAAATCTAAAAAAAGATCGACTCAACACCACTAAGTATAGAGCTCTCAGACACCAAATCTTCGCATTTTTAGATATTGACGATTTCAGTCAACTCGAGACACTTCTCAAAGACTCAAACACCCAAAAAGAACGCAGCAGACGTGCCTGTGCCTTGCTCGGAAACATGTTTGGACTTAATGGCACGCCAAGAGAAATAGAAGCCAGAGTGCACCAATATGCTCGTACAGCTGATGCCGTTATAAATAGCCTTAAGGTCAAAATTCTCAATCAATATGCATCATATATAGCTACGACAAATGAAATTGAAGTTGCAAATGACCCTGTCGGTCTATTGTTGATAATGTTTGATAACAAATACAGCAAAAAAGCTCGTTTTGAAGCGAGAAGAAAACTCGTATTAATGAACCTTGCAGGTTCAATTGACCAGCGGGAAACGGAAACAGCAACTGAGGAAAAATTCTCAAACTTCCTCCATTTTCTCAACGATTACGTGTGGAGCAATAGTTTGAAAATTGGAGAGCTGGATACAGTCTACCTCCACTCTACCCATTCCACTGAAGATTACAGCTGTGTCGATGTTTCTCCCCTAACACCAGCGCAGGCAAAAGACGTCACGGGGGATAAAGAACACAAGCTAACCCTCATAAAAAGAAGACGCTTTCACAACGGCACTCGTGAAATACCAATCTATGTTTCTATCCGTAAAAAACCACCTGAGGCCAAGGTATTAAAACTTCTTAGAAAAAACGAGAAAAACCCTTCCATTGCAGTGGACGATGAGCTCGGTCTCATGGCAGTTTTAGATAATATTTCTGATATTAAAATTTTCCAGGACCACCTTATACGAAGTGCGTCAAAAGCGGATAGTTTTATGGTTTTAGAAGATATTTCTGATACGCTCACAGGCAGCACACCGTACCGTGGTACAGGAGCGGGGTCGAGTAGCAAGACAGAAATGCTGAAGTTCTTTGCCCGCCTTGGAGGCATGCGTGTGGAGTTTATTATTCACACCAATCAAAGCTGGCTGAATTATATGTATAAGCATGACGTTTCACATGATGAATATGAGGTGAAACGAATCTTTGATTCAGGAGTTATGGAACTGCTCTTCCCCCAGGACATCTACCACCTCAATCATGATAGTATCCGTAACGACCTTATCAAACACTTCCGGCTTCACGTTAAATAAAAAAGCCTCAACCAAATCTGGTTGAGGCTTTACCACAGTATCAATACGAATGTATTTATTGAGCCTTTGCCTTATACGCGCTGTAGGCATCTGCAAGTCCTTCACGAAAACTCAATTGAGCCTTCCATCCAAGACTATTTATTCTAGTTGTGTCTAAGAGTTTTCTGGGAGTTCCATCAGGCTGATCACTGTTATAAACCACCTCCCCTGAATACCCCACAAGATCGGCAATTAGACATGCAGTCTCACGAATGGTAATATCCACTCCTGTTCCAACATTGACAAAAGACGAATTATCGCCCTCGAAAAGATGTTGTTCCACACCCATCACGTGCACACAAGCTGCGGCCATATCGTCAACATGTAAAAACTCACGTTTGGGGGCGCCAGACCCCCAAAGAATAACTCTGGGTTCTTTTGCATTATGAACAAACTTCTTGAGTGAAGATGAGTACCCTATGGCTTTTTGAATCTCTTCAGGAATGGCTCCATATTGATTTTCATCAGCAATTATCGAAGCTAAATCTTGATCCTGGGCAAGCTTTGCTAAATGAAACTTACGCAACATTGCAGGGATAACATGACTATTTTCCAAATGATAATTATCACCGGGCCCAAATAGATTTGTGGGCATCACCGAGCGATAGGAGGTGCCATACTGCCTATTATATGATTCACACATCTTGATCCCCGCAATTTTGGCAATAGCATAGGGTTCATTTGTTGGTTCAAGCACATCTGTAAGTAGATGGCGTTCAGCCATTGGCTGGGGTGCAAGCTTAGGGTAGATACAAGATGATCCTAGAAATAGCAGATGCTTAACACCAGCTAGATACGCTTGGTGGATGACATTAGCCTGTATCATCAGGTTGATATAAATAAACTCCGCCGGGTAAACATTGTTGGCATGAATCCCCCCGACTCTTGCAGCAGCAAGTACTACCCTATCAATCCTGCGACTAGAGAAAAAATCTCTCACTGCTGCCTGGTCGGACAGATCAAGCTCACTATGGGTTTTAGTGATAATATCGCTGCAGCCCAAACCTTGAAGATTGCGAACAATTGCTGAACCAACCATTCCTCTGTGCCCTGCCACAAAGATGGTCTCATCCTTTTTTATCGTAAAACGAGAAGATCCCATAATTATTCGTGATGGTTGAGCACCGAAAAGCCTTCGCTTTTACACAGTTCATCTTTTTTGGCTTCATCGAGATCGCTTCTCATCATTTCAGCAACCAACTCTGAAAATGTCGTTTCAGGTACCCATCCAAGCTTTTCTTTCGCTTTTCGAGGATCCCCTAAGAGAGTCTCAACTTCAGTGGGTCTAAAATACCTGCTATCAACACGGACAATAACGTCTCCTACTTTGAGTTCACCTGCGTAAGATATGGGCAGACTTGCAATAGAACCAACTTCATCAATGCCACTTCCTTGCCATTTAATGGTAATACTCAGTTCAGCTGCTGCTGCATCAACAAAGTCCCTAACGGAATGCTGCTCTCCGCTTGCAATGACAAAATCTTCAGGTTGATCCTGCTGGAGCATGAGCCATTGCATTTTTACATAGTCTCTTGCATGCCCCCAATCCCGTTTAGCATCCATATTTCCAAGATAGAGACAATCCTGAAGTCCTAAGAATATTCTTGCAAGAGCCCTTGTAATCTTTCTTGTTACAAAGGTTTCACCACGAAGTGGAGACTCATGATTAAAGAGTATGCCGTTACAAGCAAAGATATCATAGGCTTCACGGTAATTAACCACTATCCAGTAAGCGTACATCTTTGATACAGCATATGGGGATCTTGGGTAAAAGGGTGTTGTTTCAGTCTGAGGGATTTCCTGAACCTTACCAAAAAGCTCTGAGGTTGAAGCCTGGTAAAACTTAGTTTTTCCTGCCAAATTCAGGATTCTTATAGCTTCGAGAATTCTCAATGTTCCAAGGGCATCTGAATTTGCAGTGTATTCAGGCTCTTCAAAGGAAACAGCGACATGAGACTGCGCTGCAAGGTTATAAATTTCGTCAGGCTGAACCTTACCTATAATATTAATAAGGCTGGATGAATCGGTCAGATCTCCATGATGCAGGATGAATCGCCGTTTATCTGCATGGGGGTCCTGATATAAATGATCAATCCTGTCGGTATTAAAAAGCGACGACCGCCGTTTAACTCCATGAACCTCATAGCCTTTTTCCAAAAGGAACTCGGCTAAATATGCCCCGTCTTGTCCAGTGATTCCGGTAATTAGTGCTTTTTTCATTTACTCACTTTTATATAATTGAAGAATTCAATGAATGCTTAAACAAAAAATGAAGAGGCTATACCCCTTCATTTATATACGACTAGATCTCTATTGAACGCCCTCGACCTATTCCATAATAGGCAAGGCCCATTGCTTCAATACGACTTGGCTCATATAAATTTCGACCATCAAAAAGTGCCTTATCTTTTAACTCTGCTAATAGTAAGTCAAAATCAGGTACCCTGAAACTCTTCCACTCTGTCACAATAACAAGGGCATCTGCACCGTGTATAGCAGCTTCCTTTGTTCCCATTAAAGTACAATCGTCTCTTGTTCCATATATTCTTTGGGCTTCTTCCATTGCTTCCGGATCGTACGCCTGTACCTTTGCCCCAGCCTTCCAGAGCGATTCCATAAGAACTCTACTGGAAGCTTCTCTCATATCATCGGTATTGGGTTTAAAAGAAAGTCCCCAAATAGCAAAGGTTTTCCCAGCCAGTTCTCCTTTATAAAAAGAAGAGATATGTTCAAACAATTTTTCTTTCTGTTTATAATTTACACTCTCAACTGCTTTCAGGATTTTGGCATCATACCCTATTTCATGTGCAGACCTTTCAAGAGCTTGAACATCCTTAGGAAAGCATGACCCACCATATCCACAACCAGGATAAATAAATTGGTAACCAATACGAGAATCTGAACCTATTCCACGTCTGACCTGCTCTATATCAACACCCAATCTTTCTGCAAGATTAGACATCTCATTCATAAAAGAGATTTTTGTGGCAAGCAGACAATTGGCAGCATACTTTGTAAACTCAGCACTTCTAACATCCATGATCATAATTTTATCATGATTTCGACTAAACGGTTCGTACAATTCACCCATCTGCGTTTCGACATAATCACTGTCAGTGCCTATAATAATGCGCTCAGGTCTCATACAATCGTCAAGTGCAGAGCCTTCCTTTAAAAACTCAGGATTAGAAACGATATGAAGAGGCAATTCTACTCCACGCTCACTGAGTATTTTCGTCATATGCGCTTTAACTTTGTCAGCAGTACCAACAGGCACAGTTGATTTATCTATTACAATCTTTCCAGCATCCATATGTTTGGCAATTGTACCAGCAACGGACAATACATATTGCAGGTCAGCACTACCATCTTCATCAGGTGGTGTCCCGACTGCAATAAACTGAAGCTCAGCATGGTTGATCCCTTCTACAGAATCAGTGGTAAAGGTAATACGTTTTTTTGCATAATTAGTACTGACGAGCTCTGATAAGCCCGGTTCAAAAATCGGAATTATCCCATTTTTCAACCCTTCGATCTTTTTTTCATCTACATCAACACAACATACATTATGACCAACGTCAGCAAGTACGGCGGCCTGGACAAGGCC
>NZ_AP044854.1:1200000-1365000 GCF_054397165.1 Desulforhopalus glucosivorans | reverse complement strand
TTGCAGTGAAATGGGGGGAGCGACTGTTTACTAAAAACATAGGACTCTGCGAAGTCGAAAGACGAAGTATAGGGTCTGACGCCTGCCCGGTGCCGGAAGGTTAAGGGGACGTGTTAGCGCAAGCGAAGCATTGAACCGAAGCCCCGGTAAACGGCGGCCGTAACTATAACGGTCCTAAGGTAGCGAAATTCCTTGTCGGGTAAGTTCCGACCTGCACGAATGGCGTAACGATTTCCCCACTGTCTCAACCAGAGACTCAGCGAAACTGTAGTACCGGTGAAGATGCCGGTTACCCGCAACAAGACAGAAAGACCCCGTGAACCTTTACTACAGCTTGGCATTGGTTTTTGAGGTAACATGTGTAGGATAGGTGGGAGACTTTGAAGTGGGCACGCCAGTGTCCATGGAGTCACCCTTGAAATACCACCCTTGTTATCTTAGGAATCTAACTGCGGTCCATTATCTGGATCCAGGACATTGTCTGGTGGGTAGTTTGACTGGGGCGGTCGCCTCCTAAAGAGTAACGGAGGCGCGCGATGGTTCCCTCAGGCTGATTGGAAACCAGCCGTAGAGTGTAAAGGCATAAGGGAGCTTGACTGCGAGAGAGACATCTCGAGCAGGTACGAAAGTAGGTCTTAGTGATCCGGCGATTCCGCATGGAAGGGTCGTCGCTCAACGGATAAAAGGTACTCCGGGGATAACAGGCTTATCTCCCCCAAGAGTCCATATCGACGGGGAGGTTTGGCACCTCGATGTCGGCTCATCACATCCTGGGGCTGAAGCAGGTCCCAAGGGTTTGGCTGTTCGCCAATTAAAGTGGTACGTGAGCTGGGTTTAAAACGTCGTGAGACAGTTTGGTCCTTATCTGTTGCGGGCGCAGGATATTTGAGGAGATCTTTCCCTAGTACGAGAGGACCGGGATGGACGAACCTATGGTGCACCAGTTGTTCCGCCAGGGGCATTGCTGGGTAGCTAAGTTCGGCAGGGATAACCGCTGAAAGCATCTAAGCGGGAAGCCCACTTCAAGATGAGATATCCCATGGCATTAGCCATCTGAAGGGTCGTGGTAGACCACCACGTTGATAGGTCAGGTGTGGAAGAGTAGTAATACTTGGAGCTAACTGATACTAATAACCCGTGTGGCTTATCCATATTTTTTGATTGATGTAACTACTGATTATTCTACTATTCGATTATTTAGATACTCTTAGTATTGCAAGAGCCTAGCTCTTGCAACGCTTAGAGAATCGTATCCCACGAGCCACAGGCGAGTTGGGATTACATAGTAAAACAGTGCACGGTAGAATGGATACAATCCTCCCCTACCCCAGGCACAAAAAGTTTTACGGCGGTCATAGCAAAGAGGATCCACCCGTTCCCATTCCGAACACGGAAGTTAAGCTCTTTAGCGCCGATGGTACTGCACGGGCGACTGTGTGGGAGAGTAGGTCATCGCCGTATTTTTTATAAAATCCCCAATCAGCATTTATGCTGATTGGGGATTTTTTTTTTGTCCTGTGATCTTATTAAAAATCATGTTTTAAGGTGCTTATCTCAAAGGTAAATTGTTCCCTTAAATAATAATACATGCAGCCTCTCTCAATATCCTTATTGATCGAAGATTGCATAAATATTGTTCCTTTCGAAAAACAAAAGGCCATTATAAATTGCACTTTCTATGCAACTCACAATGGCCAGTATGTAATTCTTTCTACTCTATTCTTATTCGCCTTCGAACTCCATCATCGCAAAAACATCACAATCTTTTATCTGTTCTTTGCCCTTAAGATCAGGTAATTCAATCAAGAAAGCACACTCAACAATTTCAGCTCCGAGTTGCCTTACAATATTAACTGTTGCTCCAGCGGTCCCACCAGTTGCGATCAAATCGTCGACGATTACTACCCTTTCACCTTCATCAATACTATCCTTATGAATCTCAAGGGTTCCAGAACCATATTCCAAACTGTAGGATTCTTCGATGGTCTCCGCAGGAAGTTTACCTTTTTTACGTACTGGTATAAAACCAACACCTAATTTATAGGCAAGTACTGCACCAAAGACAAATCCACGTGCATCGATCCCTACTATTTTATCAATATTCTGATCCTTATAACGATCATATAGAATATCACATGATTCTTTTAGGGCAGCAGGATCCTTCATTAAGGTTGTGAGATCTCTAAAAATCACACCCTTAATCGGCCAATCGACAATACTTCGCACACTACTTTTCAAATCCATAATCAATTCCTTCTCTTTACGCTTTAAATGTCGCAATCACCTTAGTGAGTAGTTGCGTCACATTGTCTGCATTCTTATTAAACACTTCTAAAATTTCTTCCCAGGTTACAGGTGCCTCATCTTCTTTCCAACAATCATAATCGGTCGACATAGCAATTGCTGCATAAGGAATTCCTGCCTCATTAGCGAGCATTGCCTCCGGAGCCACAGACATATTAATGACATCCGCGCCCCACATTTTGAACATCTTTGATTCTGCGATGGTGGAGAACCGTGGCCCTTCAATTGTAATTACACAGCCCTTGGGATGTACATTTAGACCAAGCTCTTTCGCTGCAGTAAATAACTTGTCCCGGAGTTTTGTATCAAATGGACTTGCCATCGCTGTGTGTACAGCACCATTTTCAAAGTTATCAATAAAGGTGTTTTTACGAAAACGTGTAAAATCAATAAATTGATCTAAAATAACAAGGTGTCCCCTATCTATCTCCTCCTTCAAACTTCCACAGGCCGTTGTGGCAATGATATGAGTAACACCTGCATTTTTCAAAGCCATAATATTTGCCCGGTTATTCACCTGTGTTGGACTATATTGGTGTTTCCTACCATGTCTTGCCAGGATTACAGTATCAACGCCGCCTATGGTTCCGGCAACAAGAGCTGAAGATGGTTCTCCATATTTCGTATCAACCTGTATATTTTCCGAATTCTCAAGGATTTTGGGATCATCAAGGCCAGATCCTCCAATTATTCCGATTTTCATGATTCTAGCTACTCCTTACTATTAATATGTTGATCCCTTAGTATGACAATACTTCTTTGGGGTAACTTATATCTTTACTATCAATCTTTATGGATTTAAAGCACCTTGTAAAATATCCCCTGCCCTTATTGCATTTTTATGAGCTTTTCAGATATTATTTAGGTAATAATATAAGTTCGTCGTTTTTTCAGATCATAAAGTGAAGTTTTTTCTTAATTATTAATCATCGTTTTGGAGCTCAGTAATGTTAAAAGTCGGGTTTGTCGGTTGGAGAGGAATGGTTGGTTCTGTTCTTATGGAAAGAATGATAGCAGAAAACGATTTTACAAATATTGCTCCTGTCTTCTTCACGACATCTCAAGCTGGACAAGCAGGTCCTGATGTTGGTAATGGTAAGGCCCCATTAGAAGACGCTCTTGATATTGAAAAACTCTCTGAAATGGATGTTATTTTATCCTGTCAAGGAGGTAGTTATACCAGCCAAGTTTTTGAGAAACTCAGAAAAAACTGGGATGGATACTGGATAGACGCGGCCTCCACCCTGCGAATGAAAGATGATGCTATCATTGTACTTGATCCAGTAAACAGAAAGGTCATTGATAAGGGTCTGGCGAATGGTATAAAAAACTACGTGGGTGGTAACTGTACAGTATCACTTATGATGCTCGCCTTAGGAGGATTACTGGAAAATGATCTTGTTGAATGGATCAGCTCTATGACCTATCAGGCGGCAAGTGGTGCCGGCGCCAAGAACATGCGTGAACTCATTTCTCAAATGGGTGAACTCGAAGCTAGCGTGAAACCACTGCTCGATGATCCCTCTACTGCTATTCTCGATATAGATAAAAAGATTACCGCAAAGCTTAATGACGGCACAATGTCTACTGATACCTGGGGCGTCCCTCTTGCTGCGAGCCTTATTCCATGGATAGACGTTCCAGTTGAAGGCGGCCAATCGAAAGAAGAATGGAAAGGCATTGCTGAAACCAACAAAATCCTCGGAAAAACTGCTGATACTGCCATCCCTATCGATGGTCTCTGTGTTCGAGTCGGTGCAATGAGATGTCACTCACAGGCTCTCACCATAAAACTCAAAAAAGAATTGAGTGTTGAGGCGATTGAGAAATTACTTGCAGAGCACAATGAATGGGTAAAAGTTATACCGAATGAACGTGAAGTTACATCAAAAGAGTTAACGCCAGTCAAAGTCTCAGGCACTCTGACTGTACCAATTGGACGCATTCATAAAATGAATATTGGGCCCGAATACATCACCGCCTTTACCGTTGGGGATCAACTCCTTTGGGGTGCTGCTGAGCCTGTCAGGCGAATGCTTAATATTATAAAAGAGCATCTCAGCTAAGAGCTGACTGCAACCACAGGTACAAACAGCACCATTAATTTCTAACATAAATTGGTGCTGTTTTGTTTCCAGACATATTATTAATCTAGATAATCAAGAAGCAGTTTTTCAACCCTCACGGCACTGTTTTTTCTATCATATAAATTAAGATAGTATTGACTGTTTTCGTCTAGCGGTACGCCCCCTTCTCCTGCGGTTATGAGTAGGTTAGGTCTATCTATGGCTTCCGTTACCTCTACAACCATCCCTATTCTCCTATCATTTAGACGAACATAGGTACCAGGAGGGTACAGCGTTACCATTGAGATAAAGGCTGCAAATATACCAGGGTGGAACGCTCCTTTATCGTTTAACATAACTGAATATGCTATTTGCGGTTCTAGGGCCGGTTTATATGGACGCACCGCTGTCAGCGCTTCAAACACATCACACACCTGCAATAGTGAAGTGACGGGATGCTTAACAGCCCATAAGGGTGGAGCCGGGTAACCGGCACCATCATGACGAATGTGATGTCCCCAGCACGCGGCCAGGTCCAGGTCGGTTGTACCTTTTTGCTGTATTAATAATTCAGCACCGGCCCGAGGGTGATCTTTTATGGCACCAAACTCTTCTTCTGTAAGTTTTCCTTTTTTAAGGAGTATCTCATCGGGAATAACGGATTTACCAATATCGTGAAGCAACCCTGCAGCACCTATTGCCAAAAGATCCTTATCATTCCATCCCATTTTAGATCCAGCATAAACGGCAAGAGAGGCAACTCGTACAGAATGCCCCACCGTATAACTATCATAATCGGGATAGTGAACATACTGCATGACATCAGCAAAGTTTGTTTGAATATACTTCAACATAAACTCGCTAACTGACTTTGCCTGCTCTACATTAACCTCACCTCCAGCAGCGGCACTCCCATATGCCTTTGATACAAAATCGTACAGTTCCTGATAGAGAAAGGTTGGTGATTGTAACCCACCTCCAACTTTCTGTCCCTGCCAGGTTTTGTCATGCCCACCTATGGAAGCAGCCGCTTTACCGCTATAAGGATCACCAATTCTAACACTTGATATTCCGTAGTTTTCAAATAAAGCACGAGTATCGGCAATTTTCTTAACTGGAACAACTTTTAGAGCAGTAATATCAAAAAACTTTTTAATATCAGGTACATTTATCCCACGTTTAAAACCAAAACCACCACAATACAGTGTATTCGAAAGTGATATCAGCTGTTTTCCTGTTACAGAAGGACCAAAGACTCTTTTTCCTTCATAAACAAAAAAACCATCAATTATACCAATATATAGTTCTTCAGAGTTCGTTGAATAAAAGAATTGGTTGCATAGCTCTACAATCTCAGCAGCATAGGAATCAACTCTGGGATGATCAGAAAAATAGAGTTTTCTGTTCGACATCCCCTTACTCAAAAGCATTATTATTTTATTGACTATATCTACCATAACTCTACTCTCAAAAAAGTTCTGACACCGAAACTCGCTTTAGAGCTTTGAGGGCACTTTCTGCCGCTTTACGACATTTTTTAGGCCAAACTGGCACGACAACAGCCTTGCGCTCAGAAATTATTCGCTCAAGCATATCTTTTATCCCCTTTGTATAAAAAGAGGATGTGGCAAGAATAGTGGTTTCTAAAAATTCATGTTCTCTTTCTTCAGCCGTTATATTCCTGAGGTATTCGAGTATAATCTCACCACCTGCCATTCTAAGAGAAAGTGGAGGCTCTTTTTGATGGGCTTGAAGTAAATAATTATAGAGAAATTCTGAATGATGAGCGTTTTCTAAGATAAGTATTGGAGCTACTGATTCCATAAGTTTATCTTGAGGTTCCTTACGAAATGCCTCAAGAACTTTGATGGCAAGCTGATCACCAAGAGAGGTCTCAAACAAAAATGCATACAGTTGGTATGAATAGATATAGGATGATCTAAAAACTATTTCAGCTATGGGCGTTTGATTAAAACCATCCATTTCTTCCAACTGAGGTTTCATGCTCTTCATCCCGTCACTATGCATATGGGATGCAATTTCAAGCACCTCAAAAAAACTTTCCCGATTTTCTTCCATACCAACCACAAGCAGTTCATTTACCACAAATGGCCACAGTAGAAGATGGGATGCATGGGGCATCTTTGCCCAAAACTCTACAATAAATTCAAGAGATCTGCCGGTATGCGATTCCCGCAGGGTCTTAATAACCAATTGAAAGCCGCGACAAAACAGATCAATGGAACCAAAATCAGCCAGGAACTTAATCCCTGAAATA
This sequence comes from Desulforhopalus glucosivorans, assembly GCF_054397165.1. Lineage (NCBI taxonomy): Bacteria > Pseudomonadati > Thermodesulfobacteriota > Desulfobulbia > Desulfobulbales > Desulfocapsaceae > Desulforhopalus > Desulforhopalus glucosivorans. Next base: position 1,358,352 of record NZ_AP044854.1, on the reverse strand, counting down.
AGGACATCCCGCTCTCTCTCACTAAGATCATTTACAATTATTTTCTGAATTTCCTCGAAAATACCATTAAGTATTTCCTTATTCTTACAGGTAACAACAAGTTGAAGGAAAATTGATAATTGCTCACTCCTATCTGCTGCGGTGAGTTGTCCTAAAACACTGACAGGAATATTATTTTCATAAACAAACTTTTTGATCTCCGCTATTGGCAGTTTTTCAGAATTAAAGCGAAGAAGCGATTTTTGACTTACAACTGCAGATTCGCTGGCTTTTAATTCATCCTCTACCTCATTACGTCCAGTTAAGTGTGATATAAGAAACTGTATGGTTTCTTTAGCCTTTGTATCAAGTAAACCTCTTTCAAGGCTTTGGAAAATTGATGAGATAACATTTATATCGTTTTTTGCAACAGACCTAAAGCCACCACTATCTTTTGAATACGCTCCTGTTACAATCTGAAATAAGAGAGCCTGTACATCATCCCATGTCGCATTGGGGAAGCCCTTCAAATCTAGAGGTCTAACCGATGATGTTTGAGATAAGGTCATTAACAAATCACGACATTGCCCGACCTCTTGTCCTGTTAACCCCTGTTCACCAAGGGAGGCGCACAATTCGTCTAATTTTTCCTGCCCATCATCTTGTACATCGACATCGTTTATACTGGCATTATCCACAACAAATTTTTGTTGTTCTACACGTATTGTGGGGGGGAGTTCATCTACGTTGAAAGAAATAAGTGTTTGGGCAGCTTCAAGCTTCATTCGCCAATTGAGCAGACTTTTTACAAAACTCAACAGTTCTTTATGACCAACAATCCGATCGATTTCTACGGCACTAATCCCCAACTGATACAAAAGTTGATGTAATTCATTTACCGCACCGAGCGTCGTAGATATTTTTTGTTCATCTACATAGAGATCTGATTTATCAATGGAAATACGAACTGAGGATGATTTTGCTGCAATCTCTCTTAGCTGTTGAATTGACTTGCTCGCCGCCTGATCAAGCACAACATGTCCAACAGGATAGTAAATTCCAATCTTAAAAACGCGATAGAACGACTCTACAAAATAACTTACAACCGCTGTTTTTTCTGTAGCAACCTGTTGCTGATTCTCTATCTCCGCCACACCGTCTCCACTTGAGTAAAAGTCTTAAACACTAGCTGAAAAATTCCAAAGCATTTACCACAACACAAGCATACCTCAATAAGTCTCCAAACTTCGAATATTTAAAAGTGAACCCTACCCAGCAAATATAATAGTTCTCGTTTTTTTCCTGAGCGTTGCTTCTTAATAGGTTTCCCAGTTTTTTATAAACTATTCATATTTAAACGTTAACCTTAATATCTATATCATATTTTTCTTAAAAAATATCCTACAACAGGCTGTAATATTGGAGGATAAATAACGTTACAGTATATGTAGCAAGAGAACAAAGCGTAGAAAGTGCAATTATGGCACCTGAGAGTTCTGAGTCCGAGTGCAACTGCTGAGCCATTATATAGGCCGCTGCAGCCACAGGAGTTGCTGCAAAAAGAACGCCGATGGCAAATTCCTGTCCATCGACTCCAAACAGCAGAAGTAGCAATGCGGTTGCAATTGGCATAAAAACAATTTTATTCATGGTGGCAAGGAGTGCTACTCCAAGATCTCCTCTCAGCTTTCTAAAAGAAAAAGACGCGCCTATTGAAATAAGTGCCAGAGGAAGTGCCATCCCAGTGATGATTGCAAGAGACCGATCAACTATAACAGGCATGGACCATCCTAGAAAACTCCATAGAATACCAAGAAGTGATGCTATGATAAGAGGATTATACAAGACCTGCTTTAGGTAAAATTTTAATCCAAGGTCTCCAAAGCGATCTTTTTGTGCCACTACCAGGGCTAATATTGAAAGTAAGTTCAGAAGAGGCACAAGAAATCCCAAAAGAATACCTCCGATTGCAAATCCTGACTCTCCATATGCCTGATATATTATTGCCAAACCTATATATGCCAGGTTGCCCCTAAAAGATCCCTGACAAAATGCCCCTATGACTTCCGGAGAATACCCTCGAACCGAGGCGTAGATGTATGAGAGGAGACAACAACCGACCGTGGCAATGACCATAACAGTCAACAATTTCGGGTTAAAGCTGGAAGAAAAACTGGCAGTAGCAACCTTATGAAATAACAATGAAGGGAGTGCTATATAATATATAAGTCGGTTCAGGTCATACATGAACTCTCGCTTCACGAGTCCAGTCTTTTTAAGACAAAATCCCATTGTAATAACGACAAAAACCGGAACTACTATTGGAAGAATTGCACCGTTCATTTATATTAAATAAGAAATTGTTAGAATACTTTGCAAAGAGGATTCGTCTCTTAGCTCTTACATTACCTTTTTAATACTGCGGTTCACCATTGAAAAGCTTTGTTTTCATATAGGTTTAATGAACCCATAGAAATGCGTATTTTATATACTCCTTACCATATTCACCTTGCATATCTTTTTCGTTCATAGCACATTGCCCGCATACGTTAACTTTTCACACTATGGAGCAAAACCATGCCATCTACTGCGACCCAAGACCTGCTTAAAAAAATTAATTACATAGAAGTTGATGTTGAAATTCAAAAGCAAATTCTGTTCTCTATACCATCTGACCAAACTGATGAAATAGAAAAAACGATTAAGCTCATCGCCGAAAAAAACAAAGAGATTGAGGATCTTAGGGAAAAAATCAAAAGTGTAGATCCCGAAGAGTATGAGCGTATAATGGTTTTTGAAAATGCCATAAACAGCTTTCGCGAACTTGCTTCCACACACGAGTTTGAATCTATAGTCAGCCGTGAAATGGGCGGAGAATGCGTGCTCGAAGTAAAAGATGGCCCCGCAGTTGAATGCCTCATAAAGGCTAATGACGCGAATGGGAACTGGACCATCATCACCTTAGAAGGTGAGATCCAGCAATACACCAAGAACCAGGTGTCTGAAATACCTCCTGAAAAAACCGAAGAAACTATACCTTTTAACTAAAAAAGACACGGGGTTCTATATGTATAGAACCCCGATTTCTAATATAAAGAAGATTATCCCCAAAGCTCCTTTACCTTTTTTCTATCAATTGCATCACCTGCTTGTGGCAAGCTCTTTACAAATTCAATATATCTCGGTTTTTTATAGCGGGCGATGCGGCCTCCAACAAATTCAATAAGTTCGTTTTTATCTAACAGGCAATTTTCTTCTAGTACACATACTGCTTTTATTCCCTCACCAAATTTGGGGTCTGGTACTCCTATTACACATACAGCCTTAATACTTTGATGGTCTAAGATTACTGCTTCAACCTCTGCAGGATACACATTCTCACCACCGGGTTTTATAAGGTCTTTTTCTGGTTTTCGTCCCTTAAAATAGAGATAACCATCTTCATCCCTCTGACCCAAATCACCAGTATGGTGCCAACCGTTTCTGAAAACATTTTTATTAACAGCTTCCAGATTCCAATATCCCTGAAAAACAAGTGGGCCTTGTACACCAATCTCACCAACCGTTCCGTCTTCAACCTCCTCATCATTTTCGTCAAGAAGGCAATACTTTGTCAAACACCCTTGTTTACCGGCACTACCAGATTTCTCTGAGGCTTCTCCAAAAGTTACGAACCCGGAGGTTTCTGATTGACCATATAGAATCCAAAATTTTGCACCGCACAGCTCTTCTATTTTGGAGATCGGTTCCGGTCCATCTAAGCCGACAATATATTGTAATGAACTAATATCATAACGATCCTCTTCTAACTGATCTATGATACGCGATAAAATTGGCGGAAAGCTCCCCCATACGGTGACCTTATGTATAAAGGTCAACTCAAGGGTCTTCTGTTCATCAAATTTCTCTATGATTATATTTTTTCCACCCGCCTGAAAGACCGCCAAAGCAAGATTGAGCCCAGTAATGTGAAAAAGTGGCAACATATTCAGATTAACGTCGGTGTCATTAAGCCCTAGAGAAGCTATTACCTGCATATTAGCGGCTATTATATTGCTCTGGCTCAAAACAGCACCCCTTGGGTACCCTTCAACTGCTGCAGTATATATTATACAAAATGGCGTATCACCCTCTATTGCACCACTCTGTTGAAGATTGCTGGTAATTTTACTCTGGTCAATATCACCTGTTAAGAGAATACTCAACGGAACAAGAGTAATGTTATTCTTTTCTTTAAGCTCAGCTGCTCTTTCTAAATGAACAGTATCTGCAAATAATATTTTGGGACTTGAGTCGCTTATAATATATGACAGTTCTTGCTGAGAAAGACGCCAGTTAAGTGGCACTACAATAGCACCAATTTTTGCAACAGCACCTATCAGGACAAAAAACTCAACCTGGTTCATACAGAGAACAGCCACCCGGTCTCCTTTTCCAATACCGTTTTCCTGTAAGTTTTGAGCAACTCTGCGCACTTGGTCATGCAACTGACCAAAGGTAAAACTGTTATCAGCATCAGATAAAGCGATACAGTTTGAAGAAAGATTGCTATTGCGAACAAACATATCATATACATTATAGGTTCTCATAATCTCTCCCACTTAGATAGAATATTCAGAAGCTTTATACTACTGCATTACCATGTTACAGAACCTTGATCAATCTAACAATTATTACACCTTTAACTTACCTTACAATTGGACTCATAATCAAATGTGCATGTTAAGCAAATTGGACAAACTGATTTTCTTACAAAAAATAATTGCCTGAGTTTTAATGGTTTTGCAGACTTCAAAATAAGATTCAAAAAATGAACACTATTCAGTAGAGTTTAACGTAAAAGTCATTGAATCTAATCGCTATTCATGTTACGAAAAGAATGTTGTTGAGTCTCATTCTGTCATCAGGAATGGTGATACCCAGGGAGTATGAACGTATGACCACTGGAGTAATTATATGATTCAAGCAGCCTCGTCTTTTTTACCTCGTTGTATTCTCGACCGTTCCCGGTCTTTTTATATTTTTTGTTTTTTTTGTTTCCTCGCTTCATGATGTTCGTAACTCAATGTACTACTAAATCAGGCCCGTTCAGGGCCTCAATCTAACAAAGGAGTTGACTTATGCCATTGGATCCGACAAAACATGCTGATTGGGAGATTGCTCAGGAAGCTGAAAAAACAATGTTAACGATTTATGAGATTGGAGAAAAGCTTGGTCTGACAAAAGACGAGCTTCTACCTCAGGGTCACTACATTGCAAAAATTGACTTTAGAAAAGTTCTGGATCGTCTAAAGGATAAGCCTGATGGAAAGTATATCGACGTTACCGCAATTTCACCTACTCCTTTAGGTGAAGGTAAATCTACTTCTTCAATGGGTCTTGTTCAGGGACTTGGTAAGATTGGTAAAAATGTTTGTGCTGCAATTCGTCAACCTTCTGGTGGACCGACCATGAACATCAAAGGTTCTGCTGCCGGTGGTGGTCTTGCACAATGTATTCCGCTCACTCCATTTTCACTGGGATTCACTGGCGATATCAACGCCATCATGAACGCTCACAACCTGGCAATGGTTGCTCTGACTTCACGTCTGCAACATGAAAGAAACTACACAGATGAGCAGCTTGAACGCCTTTCAGGCATGAAGAGAATTGATATCGATCCAACGAACGTTGAGATGGGTTGGATCATGGATTTCTGTTGCCAATCTCTTAGAAATATCATCATCGGTATTGATGGAGTAAATGGTAAATCCGACGGTTTCATGATGAAATCAAAATTCGGTATTGCCGTCTCTTCTGAAGTTATGGCCATTCTTTCTGTTGCCCGTGATCTAAAAGACATGCGCGAGAGAATGGGTAAAATCGTAGTTGCCTATACAAAGAAAGGTAAGCCTGTTACCACTGAAGACCTGCAGGTAGCCGGAGCAATGACTGCCTGGATGGTTGATGCTCTCAACCCTTCTCTCATGCAGACCCTTGAAGGTCAGCCAGTAATCGTTCATGCTGGACCATTTGCTAATATCGCTATTGGACAAAGTTCTATCATCGCAGATAGAGTTGGTCTTAAACTTGCGGATTATCATGTTACTGAATCTGGATTTGGTGCTGATATAGGTTTTGAGAAATTCTGGAATCTCAAGTGTCGCTTTTCTGGTCTTAAACCTGACTGCGCGGTTGTTGTTGCCACTATCAGAGCTCTCAAGTGTCATGGTGGCGCACCAGTCCCAGTTCCCGGAAAGCCTATGCCTGAAGAGTATGCCAGTGAGAATGTTGACTGGGTAGCAAAAGGTTGTGCTAATCTTATCCATCACATCAGAAACGTACGTAAGGCTGGTATCAGCCCGGTTGTATGTATTAATGCTTTCTACACCGATACAGATGCCGAAATCGCAAAAGTCCGAGAACTCTGTGAGGCTGAAGGTGCACGAGTTGCCCTTTCCAGACATTGGGAAAAAGGTGGCGACGGTGCTATCGAATTCGCTGAAACCGTTGTTGAAGCTTGTGAAGATAAGACAGAATTCAAGTTCCTCTACGAACTTGATATGCCTATCAAAGAAAGAATTGAACTCATTGCAAAAGAAGTATACGGCGCAGATGGCGTAGACTACTCCGCTGAAGCCAATAAGGCTATTGACAGAATTCAGGCAGACCCTGAGCTTTCCGCCATGGGAATGTGTATGGTTAAAACTCACCTGTCACTCTCAGATAATCCCGCACTTAAGGGTGTACCTACCGGATGGCGCCTAAACATCCGCGAAGTTCTCACCTATGGTGGCGCTGGTTTTATCGTACCTGTTGCAGGAACCATCAGTCTGATGCCTGGTACTGGTTCGAACCCTGCCTTTAAACGGGTTGACGTTGATGTTGAAACCGGAAAAGTTGAAGGTGTATTCTAATATAGGCGTTTAATCATGCACAGTGTGCAGGTAGTTAACATTACCTGCACACTCTATTAGAAACAAATCGCACTTTCAAAATTCACGTCTTCACAGGAGTATATAGTATTATGACTGCAGAAATTATTAGTGGAACAGATATTCGTAAAGATATTCTTGCCGAAATCAAGGCCGACGTAGATGCCATGAAGGCAAAACATGGTAGAGGTCCAGGTCTTGTAACTATTCTTGTTGGTAGCAGCCCTGCATCCATTAGTTATGTAACTTTAAAAGTTAAAACCGCACTTAGCCTCGGTTTTCATGAAATTCAGGACGATCAGCCAGACGATATTTCAGAAGCTGACCTCCTCGCTCTCATAGAGAAGTACAACAACGATCCTGCTATAGATGGAATCCTTGTTCAACTGCCTCTTCCTAAGCATATTGATGACAAAAAGGTTCTGGATGCGATTAATCCTGACAAAGATGTTGATGCCTTCCACCCCGTAAACGTAGGTCGTTTGATGATCGGTGGTGATGCTGTTCGTTTTCTCCCATGTACCCCTGCTGGTATTCAGGAAATGATTGTACGCTCCGGCACTGAGACTTCCGGTGCTGAAGTTGTGGTTGTGGGTCGCTCAAATATCGTTGGCAAGCCAATCGCTATGATGATGGCCCAGAAAGGTGTTGGTGCAAACTCAACTGTAACCATCGTTCACACCAGAACTCAGGATCTCGCCGGTCACTGTAAGCGTGCAGACATCCTTATTGTTGCAGCTGGTGTTCCTGATCTCGTAAAGCCTGAGTGGATTAAGCCTGGTGCCACCGTTATTGATGTTGGTGTTAACCGTGTGGGTATGAATGAGACAACCGGTAAAGCCATACTTAAAGGCGATGTAGACTTTGAGAAAGCCAAAGAAATCGCAGGAAAAATTACACCTGTTCCAGGTGGTGTCGGGCCAATGACCATTGCAATGCTCATGAAAAACACCTTCACTTCTGCACAGAAGACACTCGAAGGCTAATATAATTCGAATATTGCAGTAATAGAAAAGGGGTTGTTACCATCATTGGTAACAACCCCTTTTTTGTACCCTGCCACTCCTAAACAATCTTACTATATCAGTGCTTATGATCGTGGGTGTGGTCGTGACTATGATCATGATCGTGACTATGTCCTTCGTCATGGTCATGATGGTGGTGGTGATGTCCACCTTCACCGGCCTTTGGTCCACCTACCTCATGCAATGCTTTCCCTAGCTCTGCATTTACAGTGGCCATAAGCTTAACAGCTTCAGTGATGTGTCCTGCAACCTTATTCTGATTTTCTTCCGTCATCAGTTTACGCCAGTTTTCAAATTCCTCTACGTGCCCTTTGTTATGATCAATCCAATGCTGCAGCAGGACTCGCAGCTTTTCAACATTTTCCATTTATTCTCCAGTTCCTCGACTCTTGGTAAATAGTTTATGCCACTTGCTGTAAAAATACCTTTCCAGCAGAAAAATCAATACGGCCTATAGCTACTTTTTTAAACTCAGTTGCACCTTCAAAAAGGGTAGTGATTGAAATGTTCTCTCCAGTGACCTCAAGTTCTGTCACATTTTCCAGTAACAATTCCTCCTGACCATCTTTTTCAAGTACGACACTCGTCTGACACATGGAACACTCCTTAACCGACTCACCCGAACTCAGTCCACAGCAGGTCGTGGATACAATCCGGATCGTTCAACAATTTCAGGAACTTTCTCTTCCCACTCAATGGCCATAATATGAAAACCAGCCACTCCTTTTACTTCTTTTAACCTCTCAATGGCTTCGACCGCAATAGTTATTCCTTCATCAGCCTGCTTATCTTTAGGAACCCCTGAAAGTCTGTCGATAAGTTCCTGGGGAACATCCATTCCCGGTACCGCCCTTGCCATATACTTTGCCATACCAACTGAGCGCATCGGAGTGATACCTGGCATTATAAATACCTTTTCATGGAGCCCCCGCTCCACTACCCCTTCCATCCATTTTTCAAATTTTTCGAGGTTATACACACACTGGGTTTGAATAAATTCTGCACCTGCAGCTATTTTTTTGGCAAGTCGCGGAACTCTAATATGAAAAGGATCGGCAAACGGATTCGCAGCGGCTCCCACAAAAATTTTAGGCGGCACCTTGATATCATCTCCACCTAAGAACTTACCTTCATCCCTCATATATCTTGCAGTTTGAATAAGCTGCATGGAATCAAGATCAAAAACATTTTGAGAGCTTGGATGGTCACCAAAACTCTGATGATCACCGGAAAGACAGAGCATCGAATTTATGCCAAAGGAAGCGGCCCCAAGAATATCACTTTGCAGGGCAATCCTGTTTCTATCACGGACCACCATCTGCAGTGCAGGCTCCAAGCCCTCGTTCTTTAGATGAATACAGGCAGCCAGACTGCAAAGTCTTGTAACCGATGTCTGATTGTCGGTAATATTTATGCAATCCACGTGATCTTTTATCAAATGACCTTTTTCAATAATAACCTTTGCATCACTGGAACGGGGAGGACCACACTCACTGGACACAGCCAAATGACCATTTTTTAAAACTTTTTCGAGTTTACTCTCTGTATATATTTCCACGATTAAATGTCCTCCAGTTTAAAGGACCGAGGTCCCCCTGCACGATCTTTTGCCCAATCTTTAATCGGAGTCAATTTTTCATAATCATCCATTCGCCCCATTGCTTCCAGCCGGTCCACAACTAATTGCCAGGCACAATCAATATCTTTAGATATTTCACATTTCCCATTGGTGGAACCACCACACGGACCATTAAATATTCTCTTACAACACCTGGATATAGGACAGATTCCTCCGGTTAAACCGAGCATACAGTCCCCGCAGGCCTGGCATTTTTCGGTGAACAAGCCACCCTCCTGCACATCCCCCAGAAAGGTTGTATTAAGGGCAGGATAGGCCGGAGTTTTCATGTACTTCTGAGCTATAAACTGAACACCAATCCCACAGGCAAGGCTGAGAATAGCTTCTGATTTTTCAAGAGTTTCATGGACTTTTTCAAAGAATGGGTGTTCACACTGACGCTCAATCCCACCATCTTCTATGGTAATCTCCACACCCTCCTGTTTTGCTCTCATTCTCAGAAGTGACGCGAGGATTTCTGCCTCTTTATTTCCACCCTGATGGCAGACTGATACACAGGTATTACAACCGAACACGGTGATCTGTTTATGGTCTTTAACCATGTCCCATATTTCGTCAAAAGGTTTTTGTTCTCCGACTATCATAGTCTCATTGCTCCTTGTCCAAATACCTTGTTTCTGCACGAACGTCTGTTGTAACGATCATGCAGTCTGTGTTTCATTATTTAAAGTTGTCTCTTTTTCTTTTGAGCTATCTCTTAGTGGTGATGGTCCAAGACTCACTATACGCTCTGTAAACTCGGTACAAATCTCTGCCCATCTTGGCCCCTGGGCCGCGGACAAATTATAGAATGCGACTCTTCTTGGATCAATACCTACAAGCTGCAAATACCCTTTAACTTTTTCTACTCTTTTTACTGCGTTGAGATTTCCTTCCAGGAAATGACATTGTCCTTCCAGTCAGCCTGCAGCAAAAACACCATCTACCCCTCGTTCAAAGGCTCTGAGCATATAGATCTGATCGAGTTTTCCTGTACAGGGAAGACGAATCACTTTTACATTTGACGGATAGGACAGGCGCATAACGCCGGCGAGATCCGCTGCTGCAAAGGCGCAATAATGGCATGCAAAAGCAATGATGTTCGCCTTCCAATCAGCTGGTATTTCCTGCTGTTTTTCCGGACTCTCCACTTCATCTTTAACTTCTTCTTCATTTGCCATACTTTTATCCTTTTGCTTAACTTATGCTAACAGAAGAACAGGGATTACACCCTACGTTTGGTTAAAATTCCCACGAAACCAAAGGTTTAATTTTCAGTGACCGAATCAATCATTGCAAGCATCTGATCATCCCTGAAATAGTTAACCTGATATGCCTTGGCAGGACAGACACCTGCACAAATTCCACAACCGGTACATTTCACTTCATTGTGGCTGACACGTCCGTCTTCATCAATAAAAGGTGCACCAAATGGACACTTCTTTACACAAGCAAGACAAGACATACAAATGTCCCGATTATGTTTTGAGATAACCCCTGAAACGCTGAGCTTATCATTAGACAAGAGCGCTCCGACCCGCCCTGCGGCTGCCAGGGACTGACTTATAGTTTCTTCAAGGTTTTTTGGTGCATGGGCTAGCCCTGCCAGGAAAAACCCTTCACTTGGGAAATCAACGGGGCGTAGTTTGACGTGGGCTTCAAGTAAGAAACCATCGATATTACATGTGAGCTTAAACTTTTTAGCGAACTCATCACCATCCGGCTGGGGTCTAAGCCCTGTGGAAAGAACGAGATAATCAGCATCTACCACCATATCCCTGCCAAGGATGGTTGATAGAAACGTCACCTGAACCTTATCTTCAATGAGTTTCGTCCGGGGCTTTAGATCTGGCGTATACAAGAAAAACAATACTCCCAGGTCACGCGCTTTTTTGTAGTAATCTTCTTTTAAACCATAGGCCCTCATATCTCTATAGAGAACAATTACCCTTGCATCTGGACTTGTCTCCTTTATGGCAATGGCATTTTTGAGAGCATCCTGGCAACAAATACGTGAGCAGTAATTATCTGGGTCTTCGCGCGAGCCTACACACTGAATCATTACATAGGTTGCATCCTGCTCTGCCCCGGTATCATGGAGTGTTGCTTCAAGTTCTCGTTGGGTAATTACTCTCTCAGACTGCTCATAATCATACTCAGTGGGCTGATATTCAACCCCACCTGATGCAATAAGCAGAGCGCCATGGGCAAGACTTTGCCCGCTTGCAAGCTTGGTTTCAAAATTTCCGACAAAGCCATCTATCTTCTCGACTGTTGTATCCGTATGAACAGTAATTACTGAATTTTCTTCAACTTTTCGTATTACATCTGCAAGGTAGGCCTGTGTATCGTCGCCATCGATAGTCGTGTACACACCCTGTAACAAACCACCCAGACGACTATTTTTCTCTACAAGATGAACTCCATACCCCTGGGCGGCAAGAGACAATGAGGCATTCATACCGGCAATACCACCTCCAATGACAAGGGCAGTATGGTCAACGCCTACAGAAGCCGTTGTAACGGGCACCAGATTTCTGGTTTTAGCCACATTCATATTAACGATCTCAATCGCCTTACTGGTCGCATTTTCTTTATCATTCATATGACACCAGGAGCATTGCTCCCTGATATCTGCGAGTTCAAAAAGAAACTTATTTAGACCTACCTCCCGAATGGTATCCATAAAAAGCGGTCCATGGGTTCGAGGTGTACAGGAAGCTACAACCACACGGTTGAGATTTTTTTCTTCAATCAGATCGCGAATCTTCTGCTGGCCATCAGGAGCACAGGCATAAATGATGGTTTCGGAATGGGTGACACCCGGTTCTTTTGCTGCGACCTCGGCAACCTTTTCCACATCGACTGTTCCAGCAATGTTCGTTCCACAGTGGCAAACAATAACACCTATCCTTGGATCTTCACCTGTGGTATCGCGCTCATCAGGCAGTTGCACCTCAACAACTTCTGAACCACGTTTAGTGCTGAGTAGCGCCATGGCTTCTGCTGCAGCACCAGAGCCTTGGATAACCGTTTCAGGAATATCTTTTGGCCCCTGGAAGGTTCCTGCAACGTATATGCCCTTTCTTGAGGTCTCTACAGGACGCAGTTTAGAGGTTTTGGCAAAACCATATTCATCTGAATTGATTCCAAAAACCTTAGCAAACTCATCGGCGTCTTCCCTTGGTTCAAAACCTATGGAAAGGATAACCATATCGAATTCTTCATTGATAAGCTTACCGTCCTCGCCAACAGAATGGATGAACAAATTACCAGTTTGAGGGTCCTCAATAACTTCAGAGACCATAGCCCGCTTATAGACAACTTCGGCATCATTTTTGGCCTTTTCAATATACTTATCGAAATCCTTACCAAAGGCTCTTAATTCCATATAAAAAACGGTGGATTGAACCTCTGGATCATGTTCTTTGGCTATAATAGATTGTTTGGCCGCGTACATACAACAGACCGACGAGCACCATGGATTGGCATTATGGGCATTTCTTGAACCAACGCACTGAATCCAGGCAAGCCGTTTAGGGTGGGCACCATCAGACGGTCTGGCAACCTCTCCTCCACAGGGACCCGACGCTGAGAGTAAACGCTCAAACTGTAGCGCTGTCACGACATTCTTATGCTGACCAAAGCCGAACTCTTGCCTAATTTCAGGTTTATACGTTGAAAGCCCAGGGGTTAAGATGACAGAACCCACATTCAGTTCGATCTCTTTGTCAGTGTCATCAAAATTTATTGCACCTGCATCGCAAACCTTTTCACATTTACGACATACACTTTTCGTCAGATAAAGACAGTGCTTGGGATCTATTGCGCGGGTATTAGGTACAGCCTGGGGAAAAAGAGCGTATATAGCTTTTCTTTTGTTGAGGTCCTGATTAAATAGATCAAGAACCTTGCTGGGACACTTTGGCTCACAGGCACCACATCCTGTACACTTTTCAGCATCTACATACCTGGCCTGTTGCTGGATAGTCGCTGTAAAGTTACCTTCATGCCCATCGATTGCCGACACCTTCGCCATGGTGTGAAGTTGTATGTTTGGATGACGGCTGGATTCAACCATGCGGGGAGAGATCATACACATGGCACAATCTCCGGTGGGAAAGGTCTTATCAAGCCTGGACATTGTGCCACCAATGGATGGCTCATCATTCACCAGGTGAACCATAAAACCACTATTAGCTAAATCGAGGGCAGCCTGCATCCCCCCTATCCCTGAACCTACGACTAAAACTGAACCAATTTTATCGACATTCTCCTGCTGAGGGGTCATCCGGGTCACGTAACAATCCTCCATTAGATTGGCCCCGATGTGTAAATGGCCTTCACAGTGTTCGTTGCGGCCAACTACTACGGGCATGCAATTGCGTTGCTTTCACCGTACAGGTAAAGGATTAGATCTGCTGTCATTATAATAAAAATGCAGGGTTATGATAGCTTTTTTTTAAGTTTAATCGTTTTAATCGATATTAATGATAAATTTAATGAATTTTCCTTACATATTTACATTTCACCTGCCACTCATCGCATATCTAACCGTTTTCATTTACAATACCTATTCAGACAACAGTAATAACATGAAAAAAAATCGATATGAAAAGACTCCTCACCTACAGGCTCATATAAAAATCTGTTATTACGTATCTTTTATATCAACCCGCGTGATCAAATAGCACTTTTAATTGATCAATTTTTCAATTACTTTTATAAAATTACTGCGAACCACCTTCATAACAATTGTATAGTCCAGCTACGTTCCATCAATTTTAGCCACAAAAGGTGTAAAAAGATGCCAATAGTTGAACCGGTCGGCAGGTCTAATTCAGCAAACATTCTTGTTATCGATGATGAAGCGCGTATACGCGAAGCGTGTACCCTTGTTTTAACTGACCACGGCTTTCAGGTATCTTCTGCCCCGGATGGTGAAGAAGGGCTTAAGATGATAGCGTCCAAGCATTTTGATATCGTCCTTGTGGATCTCATGATGCCAACAATCTCCGGCTTTGATGTTCTTTCAGAAGTTCGAAAAAATCATCCCGACAGCGTTGTCATTGTCATTACCGGCTACGCAACGCTTGAACATTCCATTGAGGCCATGAAAAAAGGGGCCTTTGACTTTATCCCGAAACCTTTTACCCCCGATCAATTACGCGCCGTAGTAGATAAATCTCTCCAGTATACGAATGCTTTACAGGATATAGCTGAATCAAAATCTAGACTCCGGGTTATGGTCAACCGACTAACCGAAGGAGTGCTCACCACTGACAGTAACAAACTCATTGTTCAGGCAAACCGAGCCTTTCTCCATATGATGGGGTATCACGGGGAAGATGTTATTGGCCGCAATGTGTCAAGCGTCATTGAAAACAGTGAACTCCTTGCTGCAATTGATGAAACACTTGCCATGACACCGGCTACTTTTGCTGAACTAACCAATGAGTTACAGTTCAAAGATGATGCTGGGGATAAGTATTACAGTAGTAGATGCAGCCCTTTTCGCAGTAAATCCGGGAGTAATCTTGGCACCATCACTGTCCTTCACGACATAACAGCACTAAAAAAAATGGACCAGATGAAGTCTGATTTCGTATCCATGGTTTCCCATGAAATCAGAAGCCCCATGAATTCTCTTTTGATGCAACTTAAAATCATCAACGATGGTTTAGCCGGAGAGGTTACCGACAAGCAACATGAGATCCTTGAACGCGCCTCGGCAAAAATTCTCAATCTCAACAATCTGGTATCTGAACTTCTCGATTTATCCCGTATTGAGTCAGGTCTTATTGGTCACGAGAAAGAGATGATAGATATTGGTCTGTTACTGAAAGAACAACAAAAGTTTTACAGTCCTTATGGGGATAAAAACAACATATCAATTCAGATAGACATTGAAGACGACCTCCCCCCCATCCTTGCCAATGCCCAGAATATTGAAGAAATATTTTCAAACCTCATTACCAACGCTATTAAGTACTCTCCTAAAGATACTGTCATAAATATACAGGCTCAGGTTGAAAATGAGTATGTTAAGATTCTGGTGAGAGACAACGGCTTTGGAATAGAAGAAGATGATCTTAAAAATATTTTCAGTCGTTTTTACAGAGTTAAAAATGCCACTACCCGTGAAATACACGGCACAGGTCTTGGCCTTGCGATTGTAAAATCCATAGTTGAATCACACCAGGGCAGTATCTCCGTTGACAGTAAAATTGGTGTGGGTTCCACATTTACAATATTGCTTCCCTTAAGTGAGGCATAAAACTAATGTACCCCGATAAAGGGATAAGTTCCATGGAAGTAATGCTAAAAGGTTCCCCTGTTTTCTCGGAGTCTACGCTACCTGTTTTTTATGACAGGCTTTTAGGAGTAAGGCACTAAACAGCATTGACACAATCCAATTAACAATCAAAATCCCAACACACAAATTGGACACCACTTGTAACGATCACAAAAGCGCTAACAAGCTCTTGACGAGTAAGGACAAACTATAGTATCTCTGCGACGATATGTTATGAATTATTGCAAAAGGAGCGTACACTTACACCTTCTTTTATAGACAAATTTTTTTCCAATATCCCCAATGAAACTATCAATATCCCATAAAGCTACTATTGCATGTTCACTTTGTTGCTCTCTGGCTTCTGCTCCACTCTATGCACAAGATTCTTCTGAGGTTATGCTTGAACCGACGGCGGCAATCACCAGTGAAACTCATTCAGATAGTGTTAATGATGCAGGTTGGTGGAGTAGCCAACCGAAGGAAAAGAAACTTCTTTATACTAATATTGTTGCGGCCTCTCTTATTGGTATATGGGGATTAAACGAGTGGGATTATGGTTCCGCTGATTTTCATAGTGCGGATGAAGGGTGGTTTGAACAGGATTCTAAATATGGTGGTGCTGACAAATTAGGCCATTTTTGGGCTACCTATACATTCTCTGATGCCCTCACCGGCTTGTATAAACACTGGGGCTACGATTCACGCACAGCCAACACCTACGCTGCACTATCATCATGGACTGTACAAGCCTTTATGGAACTGGCTGATGCAACAAGTGAGTCCCAAGGTTTTTCCTGGGAGGATATGGTGATGAACACCCTTGGTGCCCTCACCTCTGTAATGATGGAGCGCTACCCTTCCTTAGATGACAAAATTGACTTTAGAGTCGAATATGTTTTCAACGAAGACATTAACGGAATCTTTGATGACTACTCAAACCACTACTACTCAATGGTCCTGAAGCTGGAAGGATTTGACTCCATAGAAAACACCTTTCTTCAATATCTAGAATTTCACGGTGGTTACTACACCAGGGGCTACGACAATGATGAAGAAGATAATGAGCGCTCATTATACGCCGGCGTCTCACTTAACTTCTCAAGATTCTTCCGTGAAAATGGCTGGAGAAAGACAGGAAAAACCCTCGAGTACCTGCAGCCACCATATACTGTGCTGAAGGCTTCTCATGGTCTTGATGACTAGTACTAGGTGAAGATACAGAAAAAATATAGTTTTGTAGCGATAACAGTCAAAAGGCCCACATATACTATGTGGATTATTCAACCAATGAAGGAGAAATAATGAAAGCAACTATCTCAAAAAATTGCATGGGTGATAGGAACTGTAACAATTTATGTCCTGAAGTTTTTGAATACGACGAAGATCAGCTCCTTTCAATTGTAAAAATGGACGATATTCCAGACCATCTCAAAGATGTGGTTCGCCAGGCTGCAAGTGAGTGTGGTGCAGACGCTATCACCATAGAAGAATAAACAGGCCTGGTATGGTTAAATTTAAAGAGAGCCAGACTGCAAAAAACATTCTACTCTCCTACTCCGCTGAAGCCCAGGCTAGGACGAGATACAATTTCTTTGCACGAAAAGCTACAGACGATGGATTTATCCAGATAGCAAAACTTTTTGATGAAACCGCAGAACAGGAACTCGAACACGGGCTGCGGTTTTTCAAGTTTTTTAATGGAGGGGAGCTTGATATAAGCGGGAGGTTCCCTGCGGGCGTAATACAAGACACCCATTCAAATCTTATCCAGTCTGCTGAACTTGAGTTATATGTTCACGACCAGTTATACGCTGTTTTTGCAGCCAAGGCTGAAGAAGAAGGCTTTGCAAGGGCTGCCGATACATTCCATGCCATTAACGTTTCTGAGAAATGCCATGAAATGATGTTTAGAGAACTAGCAGACAACCTCATTACAGGCCGGGTTTTTAAAAGAGACACTTCAGTTACCTGGAAATGTCTCGGGTGTGGTTATCACCATGAGGGTGAAACTCCACCTGATAAATGCCCTGCCTGCGTTAAACCCAGAGGCTACTTTGAGGTCATGGTGAAAAACTGGTAATACAAAAGCCGTTCTCATTTTTGAGAACGGCTTTTTGTATTATTCTACCTTAAAAACGTTTCAGCTTACCATCTTGCCAGTGGCTAAAACTATTTCTAAGGTACCAGCACGGTAGACCAGAAGGTACTAACCTTCTTGAAGGACACTTTCTAGAATTGAGATGGCTTTTTGCATCTGCTTGTCATGTATCTTACCAGCAAAATGCACAGGGCTCTTACCGTAGATAGGATCCCAACGGCCCGGTTCAGCATAACAGTAGAATTGAGTATCAAGTCCAGCCTTTCGACCCGCATCATCAACAGGATGACCAACAAGGCGTTTAGCAACTTCCCAGGTAGCACCACATGGAGCCCCTCGAATCACATCAACCTTTGTTATAATTCCATCCTCTGATTCAACAGAAAACTCAGGTGCACCAAAGTGATCTCCATAATGACCAAGCCCTTCAAGTCGAGGCAAACCACAACAGGTTGGAGGGGTAATAGCACCCTTTCCGGGCAGTTTTTTGCCGGAACCAACAACTGGTAGTTCCAGCTTCTGACAAAGCTCAGCAAGATCAGTTGAGAGATCGTTATGCGTTAAAAAGTCGAGGACCAGATCACAGTCAAGAGATTTGGGTAAATAGTCACTAGTATCGTCAAGTACCAAGGGCAACTCATCATCGATATCCACAATAGTCAGATCAAAATACTCTGCACCATATTTGCTAAGACCCTCGATTTTCTTCCTGCCACTCTCTTTCTGCTGAAAAACTATAATTCTCTGTTTTGTGATAACCTTATCATCAGCCACTTCAACACCTCATTATTAAGAGTAACTTCTGTCTAACCTATGACCTTAGAAGTAACTTAGAAATTATTTCCTGCGTTTTGTGGGAAAACATAATTTCTAATTTCTAAGGTACTTAACTCTATTTGTCTATCATCCACCGTGACTAGATATCGAGCCTGACCCATCTGGTACAATATCTGTAAGTCGCCTCAAGCAATTTCTTTTTGTGTAAAAATTGATGTATAAAAACCAAAAATGATCCATCCCGTTCGCGACTCATAAGTAAACCTGAGCCCAGACTAACTCGCTCTTCTCCGCTGGTTATAGAAAGTGGGCCATCAACTTCCTGTATCTCGAGCTCTTCATCTTGAAATTGGAAATAAGCCATTTGCGCCATAGCGTGGTATTCGTGTTTTGCATTAGCAAAATCTTTAGTCGTAAACACCTGGATATAACCTGGTTCCTTAATGGCAATTTCAGGTATAATGATCACCGATTCAGCACTAGAAAGAAGGGTCTCTCCCTCTTCAATTCGTATAGATTCACTCATTGTCACTCCAACTGGCCCAAATTTCTTCTAAACATTTTGTTCTGCAATTCTCAAGGTCTACTGCTACATGTTTCCTGGTCTACTTCTCTTATATGCTTCCATCCTGACTGATGATATTTCCCTACTAAAAAATGTGAACAAAAAAAGGGAAGCTGGCAATCAGCTCCCCTTTAAGATACTACATTTTAACAGAAAATCACCATCCTTTGTCCAACAAAGAATAGTTTAAACGACTAGCGTTTTTCTATTTTTACTGCGCAAACCTTGGCTTCCATAATTTTACAAATTGGATCCATTGCATCATTTGTAAGCAGATTCGCTGCCGCCTCACTATAGTGAAACGGAATAAAAACCACATTAGGTGGTACAATTTTGGAAACCCTCGCCTTAACCCTGATCTCACCACGTCTTGAACTCACGGTAAGAAACTCACCACTCGCCACACCTAATACATCTGCATCAGCCGGATTAACTTCAACGAATGCTTCAGGTGCAACACGGTTCAGACCTGTGGAGCGCCTGGTCATAGTTCCGGTATGGTAATGGAATAATTGACGTCCGGTAGTCAAAACATACGGATATTCTTGATCTGGAAGTTCTTTTGAAGAAACAAAAGGAACGGGAGTAAACATCGCCTTTCCACCTTCTCTATTAAAACTCTCCTTAAAAAGAAACTCAGTTCCCGGATGTTGCTCATCTGGACATGGCCACTGCAGACTGTTTTTCTCCAACCTGCCATAACTCATTCCTGCAACACCTGGCCAAACGCTTGCGATCTCATCAAAGATTACCGCAGGCTCGGCACTCTTTGTCAGATCGCCTTCTCCTGAAATCCTTTTGAAGACCTGATCAATAATCGCAAGATCAGACAATGCCTGTCCCGGGGCGTTTACAGCCTTTCTAACCCTTTGAACTCGGCGCTCAGAACTGGTAAACGTACCCTCTTTTTCGGCAAAGGATGCTCCAGGCAGTACTACGTCGGCAAGCTCGGCTGTTTCAGTCATGAAAATATCCTGAACCACAAGCAACTCAAGATTTTCAAAGGCCTTAACAGAATGATTCATATTCGGATCACTAACGGCCGGATTCTCCCCAAAAACATACATACCTTTAAGGCTACCTTCAAGCATGGCCCCGGTCATTTCAGATGCCGGCAAACCAATGGTTCCTGATAGCGTTGTCCCCCAGGCCTTTTCAAACTTTTCCTGAACAGCTGGGACATCAACTTTCTGGTAACCGGGATAAACATTTGGCAGGCCACCCATATCGCAGGCACCCTGTACATTGTTTTGTCCGCGAAGTGGATTTACACCTGCGCCCTTTTTACCGAGATTTCCGGTAAGCATGGCGAGATTTCCAACAGCTGAAACATTGTTGGTTCCCATAACATGCTGGGTTATACCCATTGCATAGTAAATTCCAGCATTTTCAGCAGAAGCATAAATACGGGCAGCCTTAATGATATCTTCCGCCGGCACTCCGGTCATCTTTTCACCATACTCCGGAGTAAAAGATTCAAGTGACGTGAGGAATTCGTCATATCCTTCTGTTCTTTCGTCAATAAACGCTTTATCTTCGAGTCCTTCGGCAAGGATAACGTTCATTATGGAATTGAGTAAAACAGAATCAGTACCAGGACGATGTCTCAACCAGAGCGTTGCGAATTTAACCAGGGGAATCTGGCGGGGATCAGCCACAATAAGCTGAGCTCCGTTGGCAACAGCCTCTTTCATACGAAGAGCTATAATAGGGTGATTCTCAGTGGTGTTTGAACCAATAACAAAGAGCGCCTGATTGTCAGCAATCTCTGCAACAGAGTTGGTCATTGCACCAGAACCAAATTTTGCGGCCAGCCCGGCCACAGTAGCACTGTGTCAGTAGCGGGCACAGTGGTCAACATTATTGGTCCCAATACCTACCCGGAACATCTTCTGAAAAAGGTAGTTCTCTTCATTAGTACAACGCGCAGAACAGAGACCGCCTACACTGTCAGGCCCATTGTTTTCTTTGATCACCTTTAATTTATCGGCGACATAATCAAGTGCTTCCTCCCAGGTTGCCTTCTCAAACTGGCCACCTTTTTCTCTCCTGATAAGAGGAGTCGTCAATCGCTCTGGGCTATTGATAAATTCAAAACCAAACCTGCCTTTAACACATAACCAACCTCGATTATGGTTATCAGCATCAGAATCAATTCGTACAACCTTATCGTTGTGGCTCTTCAGAGTTACATTACAACCGCAACCACAATAGGTGCAGGTGGTATCTGTTTTTATTACCCCAGTTGAACGTGGCTTTCCGGCCCAAAGAGACCCGGTCAACGCACCCGTTGGGCATACAGAAACGCACTGTCCACAGAACTCACAATCGAGATCATGGCCAAAAGGCGTGATAACCTTAGCTTCAAAGCCCCTTTCAGAATAGCCGATGGCTCCTACGCCCTGCACTTCATCACAGACCCGCACACAAAGACCACACATAACACACTTATTCTGGTCTCTGATAATAAAAGGGTTGTTGTCAGTACGCTGGTGCTGTCTCACCTCACCAATGAATCGGTTGTCCCGAATACCATAGAGGTACGCAAGTTCCTGGAGGGTACAATCACCGGAACTGGAGCAGACCATACAATCATTAGGGTGATCTGAAAGCAACAACTCAACGGTGGTTTTCCTGAGCCTGTACAATCGTTCACTGTTGGTTTTAACTACCATACCATCAGTCGCAGGGGTGGTGCAGGAAGTAACCGGCTTTGGCATACCCGCTATCTCAACAATACAAAGTCTGCAAGCGCCAAAAGGTTTGAGCCTTGAATCATGACACAGTGTAGGTACATCGATACCTAACTGTTTGGCTGCCTCAAGAACCGTTGCTCCTGCTTCAACCGATACATCTTTACCATCAATATTAAGGTTCAGCATATTCTCTACTCCTTAAGCACAGCACTGAATTTACACGCATCAAAACAAGAACCACATTGAATACAGAGAGCATTATCAATTTTATGTGGTTGCTTCTTTTCTCCTGTGATTGCATTAACGGAACATGCACGCACGCACATGCCGCAGCCGACACACATATCTTCACGAATAAAAAAGGTCAGTAACTTATTACACACCTTAGCAGGACATTTCTTCTGCTTGATATGGGCCTCATATTCATGGCGGAAATATTTAATGGTGCTTAAGACAGGATTTGGTGCTGACATTCCAAGACCGCAAAGACTTGAATCGCGCACATCTTCTGCCAATTCCTGCAACAGTTCAATATCACCTTCCTTACCATCTCCCTCGGTAATTCTAGTAAGAATTTCAAGAAGACGCTTTGTACCGAGACGACAGGGAACACATTTTCCGCAGGATTCTGATTGGGTAAATTCAAGGAAGAATTTAGAAATATTGACCATACAATCGGTCTCATCCAACACAACCATACCACCAGAACCCATCATGGAACCAACAGAGGCAAGTCCTTCATAGTGAACTGGGAGATCAATATGCTGTTGAGGTATACACCCCCCGGATGGTCCACCGGTCTGTACCGCCTTAAAGAGTTTATCACCTTCAATACCACCACCCACATTAAAAATAATATCCTTGAGTGGTATTCCCATTGGAACTTCAATGAGCCCGGTATTTCTAATCTTACCTGTCAGTGCGATAACCTTGGTTCCTGTACTCTTTTCTGACCCGATGGCCGCATACCACTCTGCACCCTTATTAAGAATATGGGGTAAATTGGCAAAAGTCTCAACATTATTGATAATTGTCGGCTTACCCCATAAGCCCTTATTGGCTGGAAATGGTGGTTTGGCCCGAGGCATACCACGCTCACCTTCAATGGAAGCAATAAGTGCGGTCTCTTCACCACATACAAAGGCTCCTGCTCCAAGCTTTACTTTAATTTTAAAACTAAAATCAGTACCGAAAAGATTTTCACCTAGATAGCCCTTTTCTTTGGCATCTTTTATAGCCTTATGCAATCTATCCACTGCAAGCGGATATTCAGCCCTGATATAGACATATCCGATACTGGCACCGATCGCGTACGCACCAATTATCATACCTTCAAGCATTGCATGGGGATTACCTTCAACCACTGAACGATCCATAAATGCACCGGGATCACCCTCATCCGCGTTACATATAATGTAGTATTGATCAGCATCGTTTGCAGCGCAAAAGCCCCACTTAACACCAGTTGGAAAACCACCGCCTCCACGACCACGAAGCCCGGACTGTTTAACAGTATCGATAACCTCTTGGGGGGACAATGTTGTCAGCGCTTTTTCAGCGGCCTTATACCCATCAACCTTTAAATATTCGTCTATGGATTCCGGATCAATCTTTCCAAGATCATGGAGAACAATCTTGGTCTGACTATCATGGAAATTATGGTAATCATCGCCCACCAGCCATTCGGTTACAGGCTTTTTTCCAAGACAGTGTTCATTCACCAGTCTTTTAACCATGTCCTCCTGAATATACTGGTAGGTGGAGACAATACCATTTACCGAGATATCAACCAGTACGTCACGGGCACAAAAGCCCCTGCATCCGACCTTATGGAGTTTGGACTGTTCTTTTACAGTTGCATTAGCTACGCCGGCTTCTGCCAGTTCTTTCTCAAAAGCCTCCATGACCATGTCGCCACCGGCGGCAATACCACCTGTTCCCATGCACACACTCACTACTATTTCACTGTTCATGGATTAATCCTTATATGGTTTCAGACTTTTCACCATTTTACTTGGTGTAACTTTTCCAAGCACCTTGTCATTGATGAGGACAACAGGGGCAATACTACACGCTCCAACGCAGTTGACCCGCTCTGTGGTGAACTTCATGTCTTTGGTTGTTTCCTGCCCCTCTTTAAGCTTGAGGTCCTCATTAATTTTGGAAATAATACGAGGAGCACCTTTAACATGACAAACGGTGCCGCAGCAGACTGTGACGATATTTTCGCCCCGGGGATTTTGATGGAACTGCGAGTAAAACGTTACAACACCATAATATTTAGATGCCGGAACGTTAGATTTTTCAGCAAACCAATTAACAACATCTTCCTGTATATAACCGAACTCTTTCTGAATCTCCTGAAGCTGAGTTATTATGTTGTCTTCATTAGCGACACATCGATCATATATCGCCTCCAGGGCTTCCGTTTTCTGCATGTCCATATACGTCTCCGTAAAGATGATTCTTCACTCCAGGAAAGGTACTCCATGAAGCGCTGAAACCGATTCTCCAGCTAAGTTGTTGTATTTATTTTGTTTACTTCAATATCCTATTATCTCCGATAAACAAATTTTGTCAGCAAGCATTGAGTTACGACGGTGACTGAAATGAGTATTCATATAAAATGTGCTAGTATAACCAAAAACCACCTAGATTTCCAACATGTTTCATGTCTGTTAGTTCTAATATTTATTTGGATTATTAGACCTTTTAAGATTTTTGACAATAGTACCTCAATCCTGTAATCATACTATTACATGATTCGCTTTAGTGCCTTGCTCCTGAACTTCTGTAAAAAAACAAAAAACTCAGGAATTGTTTTTGAAATCGTAAGCTTAATCTTACCACCAGATAGTGAACGTAGTCAGACCTTAGAAGCACTTATCCCAATCATCGGGGTTAGTCTATTGGTATACGAGGACCGTAACAGTTCACCTCAATCCTGTATCTTAGTATGAATAATGCCGCCATATCAAACAGGTGTGAAATCTCCCTGAACAATCAAGGAAGCCGCACCTTTCCAAAAATGTCATTTCCGATCATTTCCGGAATATACAATGAGATAGATACCCTCAAACACTGTTTTCACTTCAATCTCAACCATGAAATTATTCGCATAAGAGACAAATCCGGAAACTGGAATCATCCCCATGAATGGCTCAATAGAACTGTAGGTAATGACTGGGTATATAACTCAACTGGAGGGTACACTGGAGTTTTCGAAGCAACCGGAGAATACTATCTTCCAAATTTTCCATATTCAAGTAATAGCATCTTAGGAGGCAAACCGTTTGCAAATGAGGCAATCAGCAGCATCATTGACAACTGGTCCACCTATCTTAATCAGCTAATCGGCACAATTACCGAGTCACAAGAAGATATAGCTTTTCTTTCCTCAGTTCTTGAAAACAGTCCGATCAAACTCTTAGAAAAAACAAAAAAATTCCATAATATTACTGGTGGTCAAATATCTGTCCTTCCACCAGACGCGCGCCATGTCGGTTACAATATCATCCCTGTCATGATTTCAAAGGGCTGCATATATAAATGCAGGTTTTGTAAAGTCAAAAACAAACACCCTTTTCATGAACTTGATCAACGAAGTATAGACCTACAGCTTCAAGAGCTCAAAGAACTCTACAGTAAGGATCTTGTCAATTACAACAGTATCTATCTTGGGGAACATGACGCCCTGAGGAGCAGTACAGAAACAATCGTCTACGGTATAAAAAAAGCGTTCAGTACACTTGAGTTGTATAACTCTTATCTTGATGGGATGAACTGCTTTTTGTTTGGTTCGGTAACGTCACTACTCGAGGCGCCAGAGGACCTCTTTTTCGAGTTACAAAAATTACCCTGTAACACATATATAAATATTGGTCTCGAATCACCTGACCAAGAGACATTAGACCGACTAGGAAAACCAATTACCTCAAGTATGGTGTTAGAGGCGTTTCAAAGGATTCAATTTTTAAACAATGCGTTTCCAAAAATAGAATTAACTGCAAACCTTGTAATGGACAGTACTCTACCGCCCAGCCACTACCAGGAGACAGAAAAATTACTCCGTGGCTCACAAAGGTTTCAACAAAACAAAGGAACCATTTATTTCAGCCCGCTCTGTTTTGACAGCCCATCAAGGGCGCGACTTTTTGAATTCAACCGATTAAAACTCCTCAGTCGTTACCCAACATACCTGTACATAATTCAAAGATTATAAATCACCATTCACTTTCCAAGTAAAAGGTAAGACAATGACACTAAATTCAAAACAACTGCGAAAAGAAACCTTGCAATCAAGGGATTCACTTACAAAAGAAATTATTCAGAAGGACTCCAGGACTATTTGTGAACATCTATGTAACCTGCCAGAAATTAAAAACTGCACCACAATATTTGTCTATGTCAGTTTTAGAAGCGAGGTAGCTACTTTTGAGCTCATTGAAACACTTCTGGCTGCGGGGAAGACCGTCACTGTCCCGATTACCTATGTAAAAGAAAGGCGCCTTGATGCCATACAAATCAGAAATTTAGTAAAAGATCTGGTCCCGGGATATTGTAATATTCCTGAACCCACGCCTGAACTTTGTAAAAACGCTATCATTTCCCCAAATACAATTGAAGCAATCATACTACCAGGATCAGTATTCGATAAAAGGGGAGGACGGTTTGGCTATGGTGGTGGATTTTATGATCGCTTTGTCTCTGCTATTCCAAAAGCAACAAGGATTGGTCTTGCCTATGACTTACAGGTCGTAGACGAACTTACCTTACAAGCCCATGACGAAATGCTTGATTATGTTATAACCCCTTCACAAACATACAAGAGTTTTAGATAACAAAAAAAGGGCCTTCTCTTAATCAAGAGACGGCCCTTTTTCCAGTGTCTATACGTTTTTTAGATCTTAAACATATCAACAAGAGATTTAAGTTCACCAGCCAGATTCTGTAGATCGGTTGAACTCACCTCAACCTGTGAACTACTTGTAGAGACTTCACCAGTAGCTTGGTTTACAAGGGCAATTTCTGAAGTAATTGTAGAAGCAACCACCGAGATTTGACTCACATTCTCATTTACCTCTCCGAGTCCATCCGCGGCCTGATTAATGTTCATAGCAATTTCTTCAGTTGCCTTAGTCTGTTCCCCTACCGCTGTGGTAATTGTTGCGACAATTTCATTCACACTATTGATAACCGTGGTAATTTCTTCAATATCTGTAACCGTGTTGTCCGTTGTCTGCTGAACGTCTTCAATCTTGTTTTTAATGTCAAGTGTTGCCTCAGCAGTTTGCTTAGCTAGCTCTTTAATCTCATTTGCTACTACCGCAAACCCCTTACCAGCTTCACCTGCACGGGCAGCTTCAATGGTTGCATTCAGGGCAAGCAGGTTAGTCTGCTCAGAAATCTCGGTAATGGTCTCTGTAACCTTACTAATAGCATTAGCCGAAGAACCAAGTTTTGCCATTCTCTGGGAGGTCGTCTCAGCTTGAACTACTGCTTTTTCTGAAATATCATGGGCTTGACTTGAATTAATAGCAATCTCATTAATGGTAGCAGTCATCTCTTCAGCAGCACTTGCCACCATACTCGTATTAGTGGTGGACTCTTCCATTGCTGCTGCGACGTTATTCAAGTTAGAACTCATTTCTTCAGCAGCAGTTGCAACTGTATCTGAGCGCTGTGATGTGTCCTGGGAATTACTAGAGAGATCATTTGCAACCGATGAAAGAGTTACTGCTTCATCACTGATTGTTTGCGTATTTTTACTGATCGAGCTGATAATCCCTTGCAGTTTTTCAATAAAGATATTGAACCAGCCAGCCAGCTCTGCAATCTCATCTTTACTTTTAATTTCAATTCGTTTTGTGAGATCACCCTCGCCTTCAGCAATATCTTTGAAGTTGACAATCATAAGTTTTAAGGCGTTCACCAGGCCAAAAACAATAAACAGGCAAAGAGTAATGATTCCTACAAAAATAATACCTGCTGAAATGAGCATAGTGGTCAGATTTTTAGAAACCTGAGTCTGAATGTTCTCATTCATCTGCGCCTTATAGGCATCAATATTGTCCAGGTAAACACCTGTTCCGATAAACATCTGTGTTCCAGGGATCATTTCAGCATAGCTAAGTTTTGCAGTTTCTCCTGCCCCTGGCTTATCCCAAGTGTATGTATAAAACCCACCACCATTCTTGGCAACGTCCCTAAGTTCGCGGACTAGAAAATTACCATTTCCATCTTTTAAATCTTTTAAGTCTTTCCCATGCAGAGATTTTTTTGGAGGAAGAGCTATATTAGTCGTCCCTTCATACACAAAGAAATATCCTGATTTATCCTCTTCAAAGCGAATATCATCAATGAGCATCCGGATAACTTCTATCTTTTCATCCTTGTCAGCTATCCCATCAATGGCGTGACCTATGGCCAATGCCGCAGTATGACACGCCACCTGAATTTTAGCCTTTTGATCTTCAAGCATTACATTGGTAACTTCCTTTAAACCAAGATCGCGTACCTTGTTGCCATTCTGTACAGCAAAAAATATCATCATTAAAAACAAAACAAGTATCGAAAGAATGATGAGATACATTCTGCCTTTAACTGAAAATCTATTTAACATCTACTCTCCTCCAATCTAGGATTCATATTTCACTATTCCTTCAGCAATCCTTCATTAAGTAACCTTCACTAACGCAAACGAACAGTATCTTGAGACTTCATATAAATAAGTTTATAGGAGGATTTTCCATTTGTACAATTTTTATGATATTTTTCTGATGTTTTTTAAAAACCACCCAAGCCTACGGTTTCACAAACTCTTTCTAAGTCTTTACCTGTGCACGACACCATCATTTCAATCTTTTTGAACAGATTGAATCCAGCTCATCTCCGGTAGGTAAATATATGGTTACATCCCGCAAAAGATACGTCTGACAAGCAAGCCTAAAACCATTTTCTATAACTGCACTTCCAAGCCTTCTTTTTTCATTATCATTTACAAGTGAAAGCTTTTCCGCGCCCTGTAAAATCTTCACACGACAACATCCACATCCGGCCTTTCCTCCACAAATAGTATAAATGGGCTGTTCTTCATTTAGCAATGAAACAAGCAGGCTACGCCCTGGAATAGCCGGAACCGTTACCCCGTAATTATTGATATGAATTTTAGACATATTATTTTCAGTGGAGCAGACCGTTTGATATTATAAATCACATTCCCACTCATCGTGAAACGAGCTTTCAATCCTTCTCATTTCAAAGTTCATTACAATAGACGCAAGGTATTGTGTATAGTACGGGTAGGAGTTTCCTGTAACGAAGGCAACTATTTTTAAGTACGGAACTGTCTGGATAGATGCGATAAATCTTCACCCGTACACCTATATACAAATGAAGATTTTTCTTATGGGAGCACTCAATTACTTTGTTTGGCAGTTTGCCGAGTCAACAGTTTTACCACAACTTTTGCATTGTACTGTTTCTTTAAGCTCATCTGAAAAAACCTCCCAAGTATGACCACACTCCGGGCAAACCAACGTAACTTCTGACAAGGATTTATTACTCTCAAAACCTGGACAATGAGTTTCAGTCATGACAAACCTCCATTGGATGAGTTTATATGCAGCTTAATTCCTGACATCTGATAAAAATAACCATATTTCTGTCATTTACCAGAAGCATACACCATCAAAGGTCCAAAAAAAAATTTTTATGTCATTATTTATGTCATTATGACACAGTGTTTTCTGTCAAAATACTAGCGAGGTGTGTTCCGGTCATTGAGAGACATTCCATATCAAGATAATTTGCTGCACTGCTGTTATATAAAATGGAACAAGCGGCAGGAAAGAGATCATCACAGTCATTAAAATTAAGAACAACTGGTATTCTTGGTAAGGCATAAAACCGATAAGAGAGATCGTACACCTCGGTATCCAAGGCTTCTCCACCAGCATCTAAACATCTTCCATGCAGCTCTTTAACTCTTCCTGTAAAAAATTTTTCTATTCGCTGTGTGGTATTGGTGGTGAAATATGAGATAAGTGGAGCAGCATCCTTAAATTCTCTATAGGGTTGAAGTCTATTCTTAGAAAGAACGGGTTCAAGGGAACAATGAAGAATATATTTACAGATGATAACCTGGAGGGATACTGACAAATCTCTGCCATCATCTGTAACAATCCCGCTTTCAGAAAACCAGTAGGTTGAATTATAAATTGGGATGCGAAGGGTATCATCAATTCTATCAAGACCTAGAATATCCGCCTTGGCGAGATAATCAATTTCACGTATCTGTCTAAGGTACTCCTGATAGGTTTTTGCAAAAACTTCAGAACGAGGAGGCTGCATTACAGACCTTGTAGTGTATTACCCTTTGTAATCTTTTATAAAAACCAGATATCCGGGTATTGGTTTAACCTTAGAGAGGTCCACTATTCACCAGAGCCATGGTCCTAGTTTTACTTCTCATCTTCAAGGTTTAGTTTTTTAATGATAATTTCTTTTTCGTCTTCCAGGGCAAACAGATCCTCCATGACCGGAGGTTTTACGGAATGGGCAGGTATACGTTTTTCTATTTCACGTAGCTCTTCTTCTACCTGGAATAACCTTGCTTTTAATTGTTCTCTGTAATCTTCCATGGTGTAGAAAAGAGTCAATGAAATAAAGATTAAAAAGACGGAAGGCAACGAATTTCCTCTTCAAGCTGCTCCACCTCACGAGGATCGGCCCTTCGCTTTTCCGTTGTATAAATAATAGTATTACCAATTTTTCTTGTTCTCGTAAATTGAACAATTTCAAATCGTTCATATCCATCGAGCAGATCTTCAACCCAGACCACCCTTTCGACATGCATACCGAAGTCGTGACAGATATGTTGTGCAAATTTTTCTGGATGTGCTGAAATAGACTGACCAATCCCTGTCTTCGCGTAAACACAAACATAGGGTTTTAACAGCTCAACGTTACCAGGGGATGAAGGACGTTTATAGATTTTCACATCATAGGCCCCCGCTGACCACGCAATGGGCTCCCTGTCATCCTTTTTAATACCATCCCAACTATACCTGCCGACATAAATGGAATTTTCAAGAAGAGCAAGACAGTGCGACATGTTTCACCACCTTTTAGTAGCAGGGAAGAAGAAGTCCTTCCCTGCTGTTGGTTTAAATTTCCAATAACACCTTATGCCGATGCATCAAGAGATCGTCTATCGGCCATATCAGTCAAGACTCGCTCCCTCGACTTATCTATTCCAAGCTCAGCACGTTTTTTGTCAATATGTGCTATTAACAGCCTCGCCATCTCTTTTGGATCGTCTGCAAAACCCCACTTGCCAAAACCAAGTTCCTCGTAATCTTCAAATAGGTGCTTTTCAAAACGAGTTCCTTTGGTCATTGGAAATGTGTGCCCAAAGACAACGTATACACCAGAGGCAACAAAGTATTGACCAATAGCTATAGCCTTTTCACTCATCCACTCAGGTGCACACCCCACTGCCGGTAAATCAGCAATACAATCACCTAAACCACCTACTTTTACCATTTCAGAAGCCGCGATAAGTATACGACTGTTATCAACACAGGAGCCAAGCCCCAATACTGGTGGCATACCTACCGTTTCACAGACTTCCGCAAGACCGGGACCCGCTAAAGCAGCAGCGCCCGGACCTGACAAACCAGCTTTTGCAAGAGCCATCTGAGAACAGCCGGTCTGCAAAACAAGCACATCATTTTTAATGAGTTCTTTTACGAGTTCAACATGGGAATAGTCCTGCTTGGAGCGAGGATTGGTGCAACCAACAATACCTGCTACACCTCTAATTCTGCCGTTAATGATATTATCATTCAACGGCTTATAACTTCCACGAAATGATCCTCCCAACATATAGTTGATATACTCATAGGAAAATCCATGAACGCCTTTTGCCTTAACCTGTGGGATTTCAACTGGCATTTTCCGGTTTTTAAATCTGGTAATGGCCTTGATTATTATCTCATCTGTACAGGCACGCGGATCGTGTTCTTCAAGATGAATGTGGAGTGATCCTTCTATTTTGGCACGATAGTTAGTGGTAATGAATGGCGTATCATAAAAATCGGCAACTTTCTTAAGACCTTGTTTGATACACTGAATATCAACTGTCATTGCGTCGATTGCACCTGTGACCAGAACAGCTTCAGTGCTTGAAAAGTTACCTGCATGGGGCAAGCCGTGTCTGGACATTGCCTCGAGACCAGAGCAGCACATGCCAACAAGGTTAATTCCTGCTGCCCCTGCATTTTTTGCAGCGTCTTTTAAGACCGGGTCAGCTGCAGAAACAACCATAGACTCTAAGAGATTTGGTTCATGACCATGGATAATAATGTTCACCATATCTTTTTTGAGTACTCCCATATCCACTTCAACTTCAAGCGGCGCTGGTGTTCCAAATAGAATGTCAGAGATATCGGTGGAAACCATGGAGCCTCCCCAGCCATCAGCGAGAGCAGTCCTTGATATCTGTTTTGTTATATTTTCATAATCCTGATCAACTCCCATTGCGGTTCTATGCATCATTTCCATAATCTCACGCATGGCACCACGAGGAACAATTCCTGCCTCACGCCAATGCTCAAGAGTCTTCGGGGGAACTCTTTTCACCATTGGTATCTCTCCATCAACCTGGGTGTAGGTTAACTCCAATGCATGGTAGAGATCCATTGCTACATCATTAAGCTCCCTTCCTTCAGTTACAATATCGAGGGATTCCGCAATCTCAATCAATTTGATAGGATCTTTAATCGAATAATCCTTAGCCGTCCCATTAATAACGTCTCGAAAAAGTTCTAGCATTGCCATACCATGATCAGTATGTGCGGCTGTTCCTGCTGCAACCATCCGACCAAAATTCCTCGCGACAATGGTGTCAACTGTAGCTCCACAGACACCGACCCTGTCATAGGGGCTGTTAACATTCATTCGACAAGGTCCCATTGCACAGTGCTTACAGCAGGCAGCCTGTTCACCGATAGGACAAGCTTTCATGGAATTTGCCCGATCGAAAAACAGTTCCACCCCATCTTTTCGAGCCTTAGTGATCATCTGGGCAGTACTTTCACACGTGGTAATATCCTCTACATTTATAAGTTCTAGTGGTTTTGCCATGGTTCCTCCGAAATGAGCGTTGCAATGGTTATAGGTTCTCTCAGGCACACGATGTGTCATAAACAAAATGTACTAACTCACAGGACTTATTCTGGACTAAAAATACTATTCAGAACGGCCACATTAAGAGAATCTTTCCTTTTTGGGATTCATTCTCACTTAAATACAATGCCACCACAGCGTGATATTGTCAAGAACAATAGCACAATATTATTACACTAATTTAGGAGGATAGAGAGGAGAGAGAAACGGGACAAAAGGATAACAATCTGTCTGAACTAGATGCTCAAACAGACTGTTATGTAAGGGAAATTTTATTTTTTGAGGCTTTCAAGGCTGGCAACTATGTCATACAACTCAGATGGTGCATCTTCAATATTTTCAAAGGGTCTTCTTCCTTCTCGATCAGAAGCAACTACCTCGTCATTTTCAGGAAGAAAGCCTAAAATTTCAAAATCTGGTAATGAAGTCCTTATCAGCTCCTCATCTTCAGGTCCCTTTACACGGTTACCGAGCACCAGAACTTTTTGAATACCTATGTCAGTTCCAAGCTTTCTAATTTTTTCTGCCGCCGCCCGACTCCTGGCCCCAGGATTAACGACAATAACGAGGGCATCAACAGATGCCGAAGTCGCCCTGCCTAAATGTTCCACACCCGCCTCCATATCCATTACAACTATGTCATCTCGAAACAAAACAAGATGGTTCATCAAGGCTTTAAGGACAGTACTTTCTGGACATATACAGCCGGAGCCACCACTCTGCACGGTCCCCATAACAAGTAGCTTAACATTATCACGTACAAGGGAGAACCTGTCCGGAATATCATCGACCTTCGGATTGAGGCTAAAAAACCCACCCATGGTTCCAGCTTTTGCACCTGTCCTCTCTTCGATTAACTCTGTCAATCCTGAGATAGGTGTAATAGGTTCATCTTCGGAGATACCAAGACCTGCAGCAAGATTAGCCACCGGGTCTGCATCGATTGCTATGACTTTATTATTCTCGTTGACCGCAAGACATCTTGCAAGCAATGAAGTAACTGTTGTTTTACCAACGCCCCCTTTTCCACCTATAGCAATTTTCAAACTCACGTCGTTCTATCCCCTTTGCACCTTATTTCAGAAATATCTGTAACAGAAACAAGAAATACGAAATCTTTTTTAAACTCAAGAGTTAAGAATAAACACCACCATGCTTATCCTGAATTAATACCCCTTTCCCAGGGTTAGATTGCATGTATAGAATGTAGAAATTAACGCGCCTACTCTTTAACTATTTTTCCATCAGCATCAACTACCGCAATCACAAATCCATTTTTTTCAGCAGCTTCTGAAATTTCCTCTATATGAACTGCCTGACATTCATGTTTTACACCTTTTTCACGAGGGAGTTCAAGAAAACAGTCATTTGCTTCCTCTCGGGTGCGAAACACAGGAATAAAGTTAAGATCCTTTGTATCATTATACAATCCGAAATATGTTTCTTTAGGCCCGGGGTTGCATACAAACACATAGACCCATTCATCTGAATTGTTATTTTCTTCCATAGCTTAAGCCTGCCTTTTTCAGATAGAGTTACTCGTTTAAAACGGTTTAAATAAAATGACAAAAAAAGCCCCACCCTGAAGCAGGATGAGGCTTTTGAGCGTAACACAAACTGGTGTTAGATTTCCAGATATGAATCAGAAAAAAGATTCTCACCGGTGATAACCTTAACGGTTTTAACATAATCACCCAACTCTTTGGTAAGAGTTGAGATATCAGGTGCATTTCCATCCATGGTCTGATGTACAACATCAACGATATCCGGACGCTTTCCTTTAGCAACATCGGTCAAGTTAGTGTCAAGAGGATCGGAGATAACTGACTTCATGCCTACTCTTTCAAGCATAATCATGTAGGTCGTGTTGAGAATTGGACGAAGATGAACAGGAGGACCATTGGAGATATTGGACAGACCACAAGTGGACATGGCACCTGGAGCTATATCTTCAATCATGGCCTGAAAATCCATAAGAGCCATACATTGAGCCTGCTGAATATTCACTGGAGTAACAATCCCATCAACCCAGATTTTCTCATTAGGAATGCCTGCTTCATTTGCTGCATATAACAATTCAACCGCGAGAGCTGCGCGCTCGTTTTCGTCTCTAGGGAGACCATCAGGCCCCCACATGAGAGCTACGATATCGGCTTCATATTTAGCAGCCATTGGTAACATCTCAGTATAACGCTCTGGACGTGCCATAATGGAGTTTACAATATGAGGCTTGCTGGAAGGCTTACAGACCTTTAATCCTTCTTCGATAGCAGCAATATTTGATGTATCAAGAAGCAACGGGATGTCAGGTACGACTTCCTGAACAACTTGAACAACCCATGGCATCAGTTCGTGACCATCTTTTTTTGCTGGACCAAGATTAATATCTATGTAGTCCATTCCCAGCTTCTGCTGCTCAAGACATTCTTCCTGAATCGGTTTTGGGTCGCGTTCTCTATATGCCTTCCCAATTACATTGGAAATAACATTGAGGCTTTCACCAAAAAGAATCATATTTTTCTCCTTTGTCAAAAAATAATAGTAACGAACTCTTCTATACTTCTTGTAAACTTGTGTAATAAGAGAACAGTAGAGGTGTATAACTCAACACCTCTACATATTACCCTGATTATTTACTTTTAAGAAAGCCTGCCAGGTGAGCAGCCTCACGAGGCCCAACGGTAATAGTCCATCCTGAAAGCTCTTCTTCCACATCACCTGCAATTGCTGCCGCATAACCAGGAATGATAATTTCAGTATGCTTGACCTTATCCATGATACCGGATTTTTTAACAAACATTCCGACATCATCACCACCAAATTTACCTGCTGCCCATGCGGTGAGAACAGAAAGTCCCTCTGCATCTTTAATAAGCAGCCATGCAGGAACCTTGCTTGCTTCAATCTCACCAGAGACGATGAAATACGTTAATGCAAAGTTTGTAGTAACAAGGACTGGAGAGTTCTCATCAGGGTTACCAATCTCAAAGATACCTTCGGTCACTGTCATTGGACGCTGTGGATCGGTGAAGATATTCAAACGCTCAAGCAGCAGTGGGAAGATAACTTCAGTGGTCAGCTCTGACATTACAACGATGCCACCGTATTTTGCAACAAACATACTGGCGATGAGGCCTTCAGTTGCAATGTTGGTGGCCATTTCACTTGGGAAAGTGATGGTTGGAAAACCAAGAGATCTGTTTCCATCTTTAAGTGCTGCGCGACGGATCGCTACCTGATCTTCAAGAGCCTGCTTAATCTCACGGCTACCTGAATCAAGAACCAAATCCTTGATTCCCATTCCGGTCATCTTGTCACTGAGCGCAATGAGTCCATCAATGGAGTCTGCTTTAATTGCCAGCGGCAGATCATTATCAAGGGCGATCTTTCCAAAAGCATCAGCATTAGCATCAGTTGCAGTATACATAAGAGGACGTTTGAAACCTGCGGTTTTCACAGCGCCTTCCATTACCGCGGCATCCTCAGTCATCAAAACAAGATTGAACTCAGATGTCTCAGCGATGAGTTTTGCGAGCGTTGCAAAAGCAACACCATCACCATTAACATCTTTCAATGCTACCATCTCAGGCCTGAGGTTTAAACCAACACGCTCATACTGCAGAGCGTTCCAGGCAGTAACCGTTGCTGTTACATCAGCTTCAGAAGTATCAGAAGTTATGATACCAGCAAACATTGTAGGATTAAAAAAGGTCTTCTCGTGTCTGAAAAGAACGGTCTCCCCACCAACCTTAGCAGCGCGGACACCTTTACCAAGAGCTACAGGACGAATAGGTGGAGCAGAAGCTTCAGCCAGTTGTGCTCTTGCTTCATCAGAAACATAAGGGCAAGCATCGAGTTCGGCTTTTCCTGAAGCAAGGTTCATAGCAAATGCAAGGCATGTTGGTACACCACACTCCTTACAGTTCGTTTTTGGCAGGAGTTTGAAAATTTGAATTCCTGTTAACGCCATTTTTGTTGTCTCCTTATCAATATTCTTCGCGGGAAGTACATGGTCTGAGGATGTCAGACCATGCGCCCTGCTTCAACAATTAGCCAATAAGAGGGTCCATCTTAAGTGCAGGATGGCCTTTTTCCTCGAGCCATGGCAGGATCTCTTCTTCAGTTACACCGACGGTTTCGTCAGCAATCAAATCTGCGAAGTTCTCAACACCCATTTCGGCGCCACGGGCGTTTAATCTGTCACGAATCTCGTCTTTAACAACCTTTGGCATCCAGACCATTCGGAGCAATCCACCATCACCTAAGATAAACTTCTTTTGGGTGATGTTAAATTTGGAGTGGCCAACAAAGCCAGGAGACGAAGCACCACCACCCATAACACCGGCAAGAGTGGTAAACTTCATTCCGGATGGGGTCTCACCGACATAGTCACGGCCAACAGTCATGATACCGTTACAGCTTGGTAGCATAGCCGCAATACACTCACAGCAACCACAGGTGGTCATTGGTGCATTAACCATGGAGTAAAAGTTATATGTATCGATAGCACCCTTAGAGGCACTCTTAATAAATTCATCGACACCTTCAAAACGTCCAAGTACCGGATCAAGAACCTTTCCTTTCTGAATTGGCTGATTAGGACCGGTTGGATTGATTTCATAGGAAGCTTTACAATCCATCCAGTTATAAGCGCCACAAAGACCTGTTCGTTCAGGAGAGACTGAACATACATGACTTGGAGCAAAAGACTGACACAAACTACATGAGTAGAAGGTCTCAACATCTTCATCAGTCATGTTATCCACACGTGCATCACGGGTTTTATACTCTTCCCTTGCCTGTGCGGTCAGTTTATCTACAGCATCTTTTTCGGTGTAAAGTATAACTTCAACCTTATCCACTATCTTTTGGAAATCCTGATGGAATTTCGCATGAAGAACAACACCGATATCTTTTAAGGTAAAGCCTTTTTCTACCGCAGCCTTACTGATACGTACCCAGGAGATATCACGCTGACCAATATGCATGATGCCTTGAATATAGTTAACAAGGTGATGGATCTGACGTTCCATGATTGGCTCAAAATCAGCCTGGAACTCACGACCTGCAATCTTAACCATAATACCAAGTGGAAGAACATCCCGTTCTTTCATATCACCAATATCAGGTCCAACTACAGTTACCTTACCATCTTCGATGTCGCCCATTTCAGCCATCTTTACGAGCTCAGTACACTGGGTCTTACCGCCACCCATTTGACCAAACAGATCGCCACCACGAACACGCTCACCCTCAAAGGCAGGACCAAAAGCAAGAGGTATGTCAATTTCGGTAATGTTGATCTTCAGACCGCGTACTTCAACCGACTTCTGACAGATCTCGTCGTGGGCTACATTTGCCACAACGTGCTCATAGGTACAGATACCTGTTGGAAGAATCTCAGGGATATCAGTGTCTGCAAGTGTTGGGAAGCCCCAGTTAACACAACCGGCAGCTGCGACTGCCCACTCTGTACCAACGTCACCGAGAGCATTAACAAATGCAAAGATACGGTTTTTGTTGTACATGAGCATTTTGCGGTAATCACCAGGCTGAACGCCACCAAATGCCATTGCGGCGCGGTTAGCAAAACCAAGGGCGAATACAGCTGAAGAAATATCTGGTCCAAAAGGCACGATACGTGTATTCCAGCCAACCTGCATTCCAGCTTCTAAACATTGTTCGATGACTGTTTTACCGTAGTGATTCGCGGCACAGAAAATATAGAGGTTTTTCTTCTGGTAATCCTCAACAATCATCTGAGCTGTCTCGGCATTAGGAGCGGCACCAACAATTGCCGCAAAACCAGGAGCTGAGCCATCGACGAATTCAACACCACGTTTTCTTAGAATAATATCGCTGGCAGGACCAACCCAGATTTTTCCAGCATCGATATCTGGATCTTCTGCGTCAAGGTAGAAATCAGGCTCCCTTAAAATACGCAGAGCCTCTTTTACTTCATAGGCAAAGATTCCTGCCATTCCGGCATCAAGGAGAGGCCCGAGATACGGCAGGTGATTGGAACCTTTTATATGCGGTGGAAGAAGGCCGCGGGCAAATTCCATGGGCTTTTTCAGATCTTCCAGGGTCTCACATTTCATACCTGTGAGAGAATAAATAACCGGTAAGTAATATGCGGTATTAGGAAATCCAATCTTAGTACTGGCATCGTAGGTTTGTAGGGCCTTCTCAAGGTCTCCTTCTACCTGTGATACGACCTTATAACCGCCCTGTATAGCTGCAAATGCTACTAATCTTGACATGCTAAACTCCTTTGTAGAGATTCGTAGTAACGAAAGATAATTTTAGAGCCTTACTGACCAGCTATTTCCATTAAAAGTGTCAACTTAGAAGTGTTTTTGGAAATACTGAGTTACAACCCCTGTCACCAAGGCACTTTTCCCCTTTTCCGGGGTTAGTTATATCTATTCCATTCCAAGGGCCTGTCTATCAGCCATATCCATAAGTACTCTGTCACGGGCCTTATCGATGCCGAGTTCCTTACGCTTCTTGTCAATGTGTGCTATCATCTTTTGGGCATGCTTAACAGGATCCGGCTCACAATCCCACTTACCGCCGTACATATTCTCCATTTCATTATAGAGGTAATCCTTAAATACCGGAGCACCTTCAACAGGCATGGAGTACCCAAATACAGTGTACACACCGGATGCTACAAAGTATTGTCCGATGGAAATCGCTTTTTCACTCATCCACTCAGGAGCACTACCTGCAGCAGGGAGATCACAGATATCATCACCAAGACCACCTGCTTTAACAACTTCAGTTGCAGCAAGTAAGATACGACTGTTATCAACACAAGAACCTAAGTGAAGAACCGGTGGAATACCTACAGTCTCACATACTTCGGCAAGACCTGGTCCACAATGGACGGCAGCTGATTCAGGAGTACAGAGTCCATGGATACCAGCGGCAATTGCACTACAACCTGTGGTGAGAACGATAACATCATTTTTGATCAATTCTTTCATGATCACGATGTGCTCTTCGTTATGCTTGGTACGGGCGTTGTTACAACCAACCACGCCAGCAATACCGCGAATACGTCCGTTGATGATATTGTCATTTAGGGTGAAATAATCGCCACGGAAACTTCCGCCCAGATGGTACTGGATGGATTCAACACCAAAACCTGCTATCTGGGTTGACTTATGACGTGGAATCATAACCTCGGCACCACGATTTTCGTAGTTATCGATGGCTATTTTCACGATTCGAATCGCATCTTCCATTGCATGATGCTCATCAAATTCGATGTGCATGACATTGTCCTGCTCCATCTTAGCAATGGGGTGGGTGGTGATAAGCTTTGTATGGAAACATTTAGCTACGTTTGCGAGGTTCTGGAAGATACACTGAACATCTACGACCATCGCATCACAGGCGCCGGTGATGATAGCGAGTTCCTGCTGAAGGAATGTTCCCGCTGGTGGTATACCATGACGCTGAAGAACTTCATTGGCGGTACAACAGATACCACTCAGCTGAATACCCTTAGCGCCTTTTGACTTGGCGTAGTCGACGAGTTCCTGTGATTGACAGGCTGCAACGATCATTTCAGAAAGAAGAGGTTCATGACCATGAACAATGATGTTCACCTGATCATCTTTCATAACGCCTAGGTTAGCTTCTGCCTGCAGAGGACTTGGAGTTCCGAACATTACGTCTTGAAGATCGGTACCAATCATAGAACCACCCCAACCATCAGCAAGTGAGGCACGGGTTCCCTGCTTCATCAGGTTTTTAAAATCCTGATCAACACCCATATGGGTGCGATGCATGATTTCTACAATCTCTCTATCAACGTTACGTGGAATAACGCCCTGCTCTTCCCACTTGTCCTGTAGTGGCTGAGGAGCACGCTTAATCATTGCCAAATTCCCAGTTGGCTTGCCCCACTCACGAACAGCAACCTCACCTACAGCGATAGCGATCTCTTTAATATCACGATCTTTAACAACACCATCTTCTTCTACAGTTGTCGCTACACCATAATATGGTGCAATCTGGAGCAGTTTCTGTGGATCTTTGATTTTATAATCATCAACTTCACCTTTAGCTGCTGCCAGGAAGGTGATAGCAACATTGCGACCATGATCGGAGTGAGCTGCGGCTCCACCTGCAATCATACGGGTAAAGTTTCTGGCGCAAATAGTGTTAGCAGTGGCACCACATAGTCCTTTACGGGTATCTTCGCCCTGGATACCATCCTTTGGAAGTGGGAGACGACAGGGGCCCATTGAGCAGTTCTTACAACAAATACCCTGCATACCGATGGCACAAGGTTTCATAGTTACAGCACGATCAAAAACAGTTTCAACACCAAGCTGCTGGGCGCGAGCGATCATTTCCTGAGTCGACGCTTCAATAGATGCTTCCATTGCATTAGCTTGTTTTACTGGTTTAGCTTTTACTTCTGTCATATCAAGGTTCCTCCACCTAGAGTTTATGGGATTCTCCATCCCATGAGCCTTACATTACACAGTGTTACATAGCGTTTTATCAGTTAGTTCCGCTTGTGGAACCTGTCGAGCATATCAAGTATTTTTTCCTGATCAGTTTTCTGCACAGCAGCGGCTGTCATGGCAACTTCTTTTTGTGGTGCTGCTGCAGCTGCTTCATCATGGGCTTTTTTAGCTTGAGCGCGAAGACGTCTGATTGCTGCTTCCTCAGCTTCAAGCGCTTCAGCATCGGCTTTGATCTTATCAGCTTCAGCCTGTGCTTTAGCCTTTTCATCAGCCTTGGCTTTTGCTTCTGCATCTGCTTTAGCTTTGGCATCAGCTTCTGCTTTAGCTTTAGCATCCGCTTCAGCTTTAGCTTTGGCATCCGCTTCTGCTTTGGCCTTAGCTTCAGCATCAATCTTAGCTTGTTCTGCAGGATCAACTGCTGGTGCAGCCTTTTCTTCTACAACTTCGGCCTTTGGAGCAGCGGCGGCAGGTTTAGCTGCGGCTGGTGCTGCTTTCTTTTCTGGAGCAGCGGCAGCAGGAGCCGCCTTTTTAGCAGGAGCAGCTTTTTTATCTTCTTCGATGGTAAGATCTGCAGCAGGTGCCATGGCTGCAAAGTCAATATCAGCTTGAGCTAGAATCTTGTTTATAGGCTTAGCGTCTACCAGTGATCCACCGTCAGAAAGAACATCGATGAATTCTTTGGTCATTCTAATTGCTTCAGGATGACGCATGATGAGAATATTAGAGCCACTCAGTAGGTAAGAAACAGCACCAATTGCTTCCATCATGATACCGCGGGTTTCAGGATCGCCAAGAATAGGCTCTTCTTCCACGGTCAATTTGGCTTCCTTACACTTCCAGACCTCGTTTCCAAGATTATTTATCATTGGAAACTGGAGCTTGTCATCACCCTGTACCATGGCCGCCATATTGAGACGCTCCATAACAGAGTATGTATACTCAAGGCCATAACCGAGTCCACCGGTTGTCGGATCCACAAGGAGTCGATCCATCGGCATACCCAGATTCTCAAGGAGAATGTTAACCTGTTTTGCAAGATTTACATCAATTGGAGAAGAGGCAATGACCGCATGACCATAACCCATGGCAGCAGCGCCAATACCTTTGTAGTTTTTCTCTTCAACAGGTCCGAGAACCAGATTGTAATCCTGGCATTTTTCGGCAACTGCTTTCAGAACTTCCTCATCCTTTTCGGGGTTTGCACAACCCCAGACAATGACAGGAACAGATACCGCTTCCAGAACACTCTTCACCGTATCAGCGGCAGATTCCGGACTGGCATCTTTATCATTTGGATCGATACTTTTCAGTTGAACAACTACGGCGTCTGCACCATATTCGTCAACGCATTTTTTAGCCCATGCTGCGGGGTCGGTGAGCACTTCTTTAAATGGTGCTGTAACAGGTTCAGGCCAGTCTTCAGGTTCGATATCCCAAATCTCCATTGCTACAATGGGTTTATTGGGCATTTCTCCTTCAAAAGTGTGAAATGGATAACATGATTCGCCTCCAACGGTAATAGC
Source organism: Desulforhopalus glucosivorans (assembly GCF_054397165.1). Classification (NCBI taxonomy): domain Bacteria; kingdom Pseudomonadati; phylum Thermodesulfobacteriota; class Desulfobulbia; order Desulfobulbales; family Desulfocapsaceae; genus Desulforhopalus; species Desulforhopalus glucosivorans. The sequence continues at coordinate 1,315,180 of NZ_AP044854.1, read as the reverse complement.
TGTGTCACCACTACCAATTGAAATTGCTTTAATGCCGCCGCTATAGGATTCCTTCTTCAGTTCAAATCCCACGTTTGCCTCCTTACTGGTGAATAATTATTCTCCTGAAGATTGTCGTCAACCAACCGATGGCAACCTCCCCCTTATCAACACAAGTACTAAGTATAGAGGTACAAATGCTTGTAAAACACTTTATATATATTGTGCAGCGTTCAAAGCCACACCTAAAACCTGGCTCTTTATTCTGCCTTGAGCTTCCCTCTCTGTTCCATCCGCGCTTTGAGACGAGGGAATTTTTCAATTTCTGTGTGTGGTAGAAACATCGCTGCTATATAGTTGTCCATATATGACGGTGTTTCTGATAGTTCAAAATTGGTCATCATCTGGGTTACAGAAAACACGTCCTGACGAATACTGTTTGTCAAAGAACTCATACGCGCACCCATCAACGAACCATTGCCTATAAAAACAACCTTATCTGCATCAACTTCCGGGAGCAGGCCGATGACCATAGCCTTTTCAAGATCAATGTAGCTTCCAAAGCCACCTGCTAGAATGATTCGTTCAACAACGTCCATTGAAAGACCAACTTCCTCAAGCAGTGTTGTACAGCCACTATAGATAGCGCCCTTGGCCCGAATAAGATTATCGATATCTGGTTCTGTTAGAGATATATCCCGATCAAGCTGAGTTTCTTCCTGCCAGGCAACAACATACTCCCAGATATCGTTTCTTTTTCTGATTCGTCTGGTATTAAGATCCCGATTAAACTTACCACGATTATTAATAACCCCGGTTTCAAAGAGAACCGCAGCCATGGTGATAAGGCCAGACCCGCAAATCCCCTTAGGCCTTACATCACCTATGGTAAAAATCATTGGTCTAAAAGTGACAGGGTCTATGGAGAAATCTTCAATGGCACCTTTGGCAGCTCTCATGCCAAACTCAATACCACCGCCCTCAAAGGCGGGACCTGCCGAGCAGGCTGTGCAAGCAAGCCAATCTTTATTACCCACAACAAGCTCAGCGTTGGTTCCAATATCGAGAAACAAGGTCAGCTCTTCATCCTTGTACATTCCCGAACCCATTATTCCTGCAACGATATCGCCACCAACAAAACTTGAAACCTGAGGATAGATAAGTGCTATGGCGTGATCGTTAATTTCCAGACCAATCTCTCGTGCCGATAATGGTGGGTACATTGAAGCCGTGGGCACATAGGGAGCCCTACGAATATTTCTTGGATCGATCGCCAGAAAAAGCTGAGTCATCGTGGTGTTACCGGAAAGCGTTATAGTAGAAACATTTTCCCGATCAATACCTGATTTTTTAAAAATCTTCCCAAGGACACTATTGATAGTCGACAGTACAACTTCCTGCAATTGAGCCAGCCCATCGCCCTTTTCGGAATAGACAATTCGGCTGATAACATCTTCACCATAGCTTATCTGAGCGTTAAAGTCTCCGGCCTCTCCCAGACACTTGCCAGTGGCAAGATCAACCAACTGTCCATATATTGTTGTTGTTCCAATATCCATGGCAACGGCATAATTAGCACCAGCACAATCTCCAGACTGGACGTTCAGTATGGTGTTTTTGCCGCTCTCACGCACAGGTCGCATAATTGTGACAGTAACCTTGTAGTCATCTTCTCTGATAACGCCTGATATTTTTCGAATAACAGGGAGGGTAACCTCAAAACCACGTTCACCAGCATCGGTTTTCAGGTGCTCAACCAGACGGGTGACATCAGGAAGATTATTTTGTGGAGTTGGAGGTGTGAGATTGAGACAAACTTTCTCGACAGGAGGAGTAAAGTGCCCTTTTTCTTTGAGTCCTTCGAAATCCAACTGTTGGATTCTGGCTGTTCTCCGAGGAGTAGCCTGAAGGTTCATGACACTTTTATCTATTGATGATTCTACAGGAATACGAACGACAACATCTTCAGTGACTTTAACTAGACAGGCAAGCCGATACCCCTTCTGGACATCCTCGTCAGAAATCCGTTCAGTTATACCACCACTCACCTGTCCTTCTTCTACAAGAATACGGCATTTGCCGCAAACACCTTCACCACCGCAAGAGGCATTTATATGAACTCCAGCCCGCAACGCAGCACGTATCAGTCGTTCCCCATAAGGGACGGTGATTTTTTGTTGATGCGGTAGAAAGGTGATACTACATTCTTCCATACAAATATACCCGACTGCCAGGGAGACAAATGGATTTAAGCATCATTTTTAATACTCAGGTTCAGCTACCACACCACGAAAACCTTCCAGTTAACGTTAAATGCAAGTTGCTTACACGTACGTCATTACAAAAGATACCCCTACACTACCCTTGAACAAGCCTTCATACACTGGCCAAATATATCATATTTTTTCACACTTACAACTTGTAAATGCTAATTTTCCCTTAAAAGTCGATGAATTCTGCAACGGACCTTATAAAGAAATATCATGTATTTAATCATTTTTTCTGATATGTATCATTGCACACGCCGTAAGTTGTTAAGAAAACGCTAAAACAGTATAACATTCCAAAAGCTAAACATTGTATTTACGGACCCTTCCACCATATACCATGATACATTATGGCTATAAACAACACACTCTTTACGTAACCTCAGAGTTGCTTTGTACACGAGTCACCTGGCAATGTACTATCACCCTGTGTAATCAGCACAATTCTCGAACATAGGTCTTGTTATTAACACGCCACCCCATTCTCAGCGGAAAAAAATATTATTTTTTAAAAACAATAATATTATGCAGTTACATTACATGTGTTAATTATTTCTACAATACACTTCATCTGAAACATACCACAGGGCCTCAAGAATTTTGATAATTACTATCACTCTATGAATATTTTTTTCCAACAATAACCAAACTATAGCTAGTTAATAGACAGAGGCATACCACTTGGACTATTGGTAGTACCATTGTTCAAATCAAAGGATAATCCACTGGTTTTTTTAAAAAACCAAGTGTATAACACTGTTTTAGCGCATTTTATCGCTTTTCTGAATTTTTCTTGACAAGAATACCACTCTTCCCGTATATTGGTCCTACCTTTAATAAAGACTACTATTCATATATCTTTAGAGGGTAAATTCAGTTGTTGGCACAGCTGAGTTTCTCACCGAATGCACCACTTTAAAGATGAATCCTTAGGGAGCTAAATGCCCCTGTTTCTCACAGACGGAGTAGACAATGAACAACAGCCAAATCGAGGAATTAAAAGCCATTTTCGGAGACACCGAAGTTCTAAATGATGTCGAAGATTTGATCGCCTACAGTTATGACGCCTCACATGTAGAGATTCAGCCTGAGGCTGTTGTCTTTGCTACTACCACCGAGCAGATTAGCCAACTTATGAAGTTTGCTTATAGAGAAAAGATTCCTGTCACCCCGCGTGGACAAGGAAGTGGTCTATCTGGTGGTGCTATTCCTTTAAAGAAAGGAATCGTTCTTGCCATGGACAAAATGAACAGAATGCTCGATTTTGATCCTGCAAACCGTCTCATTACCGTAGAAGCTGGGATGACCACAGCTGATATCGACCCCATTGTTGCAGAAGCTAATCTTTTTTACCCACCAGACCCAGGTAGTGTCGCCTATTCAACCATTGGCGGAAATGTTGCTGAAAACGCAGGTGGACTTCGTGGTCTCAAGTATGGCGTTACTAAAGACTACGTTAAGATGATGAAGATCGTCCTTCCCCAGGGTGATATTGTCACTGTTGGCAACAAATGTATTAAGCACGTTGCCGGTTTTAATATGGAAGGAATCTTCGTTGGCGCAGAAGGACTCCTCGGGATCATGACCGAAGTATCCCTTGCCCTTCTTCCTATCCCTGAGCATCGTGAATCAGCACTTGCTATCTTCAACAGCCTTGATGGCGCAGCAAAAGCAGTATCCGGAATCATTGCAGCTGGTGTTACACCTTCCACCATGGAGTTCATGGATAACGCTACAATCAACGCAATTCAAAACTTCAAGGATTGTGGTCTTCCAAGGGATGCAGCTGCCGTACTTCTTATTGAAACTGATGGCGATATCAATGCTGCAAAATCTGAAATTGCCAAGGTTGAAACTGAAGTGAAGAAATGCGATCTTCGTGAATTCCAAATTGCAAAATCTTCTGAAGAGCGTGATACTTTCTTTGCCGGCCGACGTGCTGCCCTCAACGCGCTTGCAAGTGTAAAGCCCAATATTATTTTGGAAGATGCAACTGTTATGCGTTCCAAACTCCCAGAAATGGTTAAGGGTATCACCGATATTGCAACAAAATATGATGTACAGGTAGGTATATTCGGCCACGCAGGTGATGGTAACCTCCACCCGACCTTTCTTCTCGATATGAAAGATAAGGAAGAGTTAGAGCGTACTGAAAAAGCGGTTGCTGAACTTTTCCAACTGGCAATTGATATCGAAGGAACTATTTCCGGCGAACATGGAATTGGACTTGAAAAGAAGCCTTTTCTCAAAGACCAGATAGGTGGAGAAGGTATTGCACTGTTGCAGAACATCAAGAGAACCTTTGATCCGCTTAACCTACTCAATCCTGGAAAGATGTTTGATATGCCAGAAGATCTAGCGGCATAAGGAGGTAGGACTATATGAAAACTCAAGCCTCAATTAAACAACTTGCGGAAACCCATTTACTGGAAGCCGCTTCCGAGTTTGAAAAATGCATGCGATGCGGCAAATGTCGTAGTGTATGCCCTGTTTTCAAAGAGATGGGTAACGAACTCTATGTTGCTCGTGGTAAAAACAAACTCGCTGAAAAACTTGTTAGTGGTGAGATACAGATTAGTGACAAGGTCAAGCATGCTGTAAACGAATGCCTTAACTGTAAGAGTTGCTCTGCAAACTGCCCTACTGGTGTAAATCCTGAACACGTTATACTGCGCCTTAAGTGGTACATAACCACCCAGGAAGGTCTTGGTTTCTTCAAGGCTCTCATCTTCCGTCAGCTTGTCTGGCGTAAATGGCCTATCACTATCGGTGCGGCAGCTATTGGAGTTGGCCAGCGTTTATTACTCGGCATTAAGCCCTCTAACCCCATACGCCACCTTTTTCCACTTTTCGGTTTTTCATCAAGGCAAAACTTTCCGGAAATGGCTCTTCGATCCACTCAGAGCAAATACCCTGAAGTGGTACCTGCTAAAAATGGACCTGCCAAAAAGCGCATCGGTTATTTTACAGGTTGTGCTGGTAATCTCATCTACACCAATGTTGCCACCTCTGTAATCGATATTCTTACCGGTTACGGCTATGAAGTAGTGATCCCAAAGAAGCAGAAGTGTAACGGTACTCCAGTTCTTGCCAACGGAGATTACGAAGGGGCTAAAATGCTCATGGAGCATAACTTCAATCTCTTCCAGCAGTACGATCTGGATGCCATTGTTGTAGCCTGTTCCTCATGCGGAATGTCTCTTAAAAAAGAGATCAAGGTATTCATCGATGACAGCCCTGAACTCAAAGAGTTCACTGAAAAAGTGTATGATATCCATGAGTTCATCGCAGATAATATAGACATCAAGACTGAAGAACTGGGAAGCCTTCCTTATAAGGTTTCCTACCACGATCCTTGTCATATGGTTCGCGGTCAGGGTGTTGCTGACCAACCACGGGAACTGTTAAAGAAAATCCCTGGAGTTGATTTTAAAGAGATGAAGGATTCTGCTGTATGTTGCGGTAGTGCAGGTAGTTACTGTATCACCCACTATGACACAGCAATTAAGATCAACAACCATAAGGTAAAAAATATCCAGGCAGCTGACGTCGATTATGTTGCAACCGGATGTCCGACCTGTGTAATGCATATTCAGGATAATCTTATCCAGCACGAGTCTCCTGAAAAAATGCGGTTTGTTGTGGAAATGCTCGCAGATTCTTTACGTGCAAAAAACACCATCTAAAACTGTTCTTTCCATTCAGGTCCCCCCCAAGACCTGAATGGTGTTGTACCTGCTCCTCCCCTGTTTCTGCCGCGTTTAGGTTTCCTCCCCGATTAACCTAGTAGCAGAAACAGGTTTTTTGTTTTTACCTCATTCCTTTCGATTCCAAACTACCCTTTCATTCGCTCCTTCCGCTATTACATGGTATAAGCGATTATCGTATTACGTCGATGGATCCTTGTAACGAATGAGGTATTTATCCAAGGTCAACCTGTTGATGAATCTGGACACACATCTTACAAAAGTTCAATTATAAAAATATTTTTCTCAGTACTCAAAAGCCATGCCCACTCAGACACTGCTGCCAGGTAAAGATTCTCCCCTTGAAGAAACTCTTAAAACTGCAATAGACAGCCTCGCTCACTTTGGTATTGAACTTCAGGAAATGAGCTGCCTAACCCCGGTTCCCCTTTGCTGGTCTGTCCATCTACAAGACAGCTCTTGTCCTGACCTTTACACTAATGGCAAAGGCACAAGTAAGCTTGCCAGTATGACCAGTGGCTTTGGTGAATTCATAGAACGTCTTTCCACTGATTTCTTTTTCAGCCAGTATTATCTTGGTTCATATCAGTCACTTTTAATGCGAAATCCATTTGTCTTTTACCCCGATGAACTATGGTTTACACCTGGCAGTCAGAGTGCTGATATCGAATTGTATTGCCACATTGAAAGCAAAAGCTCTTTGCTTACTCCTGAGCTTATACAGTTCTACAACCCCGATCATGAGCTTCAGAGTCACCATCTATTGGACAACAATATAGATGATAATAAGCGGGGAATCTGTGGTCTGCCATTTACCCATCTTACAGATTCCAGTACATGTTATTTTCCAGTAAGCCTTCTTAATAATCTCTATGTCAGTAATGGTATGGCTGCAGGAAATTCCCCGAATGAATGCAAGGCCCAAGCTTTATCTGAAATCATTGAGCGCTATGTAAAAAATAAAGTAATTGCGGGAGGACTGAGCCTGCCAGCTGTACCCGATGAATTATTAGTTAACTTTCCCCACCTCATTTCAATACGTGACTCCCTTCAACAAAACGGCTTTTCAGTCACAATCCATGACAGCTCCCTTGGAGGAACGTTTCCTGTTATCTGCGTCCTGCTCGTTGATAACGAAAATGGCGGAGTATACGCAGCCTTTGGTGCAAACTGCAGGTTTGAAGTTGCAATCGAAAGAACCCTCACAGAACTTCTCCAGGGACGTAATCTTGATACACTTCATGATTTCAGCTTTCCTGTTCATAATATTGAGATGGTGGCTGATGGATATAATCTTGAAAGTCACTTCATCGACTCTGACGGATTACTTGCCTGGTCGATGTTTAAAGATAGTCCCGACTTCGCATTGAGCCCATGGTCGTTTGACGGTAACACCAGCGATGAAGTGAAGAAACTGACCAATTGTATCAGTTCATGTGGATTTTCAATGTATCTCCGTGATTACCGCCACTGCGGCCTATACAGCTGTCGTATTATTGTTCCCGGTATGTCAGAAATCTATCCCGTCGATGATCTTGTCTGGAACAATCGAAACAGGGGCTCCCTTCTTCGCCCTGAAATCTTACAACTGTCTCACATGAGCAGTACCCAACTCGAGGCAACCCTCGACCTTCTCGATGAACTCGAACTCGATGACCAACTACTCTTATCCCATGTTATCGGCGTACTCTTCGATGATGGTTGCCATTGGAAAACCCTCAGGATTGGAGAGCTCAGGGCCCATATATATCTTGCTCTTGGAGATAGAGGAAATGCTGCACAGTGGTGTGAATGGGTTGTGAATTATGGTGCGCTAGGTAAAGAGCGAACTGGTACATTCAGGGCCATCGCAACACTTCTGCAACTAGGTGACGCTTCAGGCTCTACCAATTCATACTCCAATAACATTCGAAGATTTATACACAAGGCCGACATTCAAACAGCTGAACAGATAATTGCAGGAAAAGAGTCTTTCTTTGGCCTTACATTTGAATCAACGTGGGAGGAAATCTCTTTAAAACATCTCAATCTTATTACACTCTACAATAGACTCAGGGCCGCCAAAAGTAGAGCTTCATAGAAATCCATAGCTTCTACGTTTTTGGCTCCATGAAATAGAATGGATAGTATCGTACAGAGTAACGCAATGTGTAAATGAATGTGTAGATGAATATGTAATAGGCGTTACGAATCAGCAAATGAAGCAGCAATGATTAGTGTAGAAGTGTTTGCATTTATACCGATAGCAAAAAGCAGATCTGGCAGACACAATCCGCGAAATGCTTAATCAAACAGGAGATAGCCTCACTCTATGTATCATATTGCATAGGCCAATAAAAAGGGGGCTGAACCTGTATGATTCATCCCCCTCTGTACACAAAACTCTGTTATCTAACCCCGATAAACGGGATACATACTATGCTACAAGAATTTTTGTCTCTCTTGCTATTGCCAGTTCTTCGTTGGTTGGGATTCCCCAGATCTGCACACTGCTTGAAGACTTGCTTAAAAGAATTGGTTCTTTAACACGCTGATTATTAACCTCAAGATCCATTTCTATTCCGAAACTCTCAAGTCCTTCTACGGTTTTTGCACGCACGATGTTATCATTTTCCCCGATACCTGCAGTAAAGATGATCGCGTCAACCTTACCAAGGGCTGCCATGTATGCACCAACATACTTTTTATTGCGGTAGGTCTGAACATCAAGCGCCAGTTGAGCACGTTCATTGCCTTCCTCAATAGCAGCATGAATATCGCGCATATCATTTAAACCGCACAACCCCTTAAGACCTGATTCTTTGTTAAGCATTGAATCTATAGCGTCTATATCCATGCCACAATTGCGAGATAAAAAAGCATGTACTGCAGGATCAACATCGCCACTGCGGGTACCCATTACAAGACCTTCAAGAGGAGTGAGCCCCAGGGTAGTATCGACGCTTTCGCCATTTTTAATAGCGGTCATGGAACAACCATTACCTAAGTGAATTGCAATAATATTCAATTCGCTTAATGGCTTGCCCATAAGCTTTGCGCATTCACTTGCAACAAACTTGTGTGAAGTACCATGGAAACCATAGCGTCTGATGCGCTCTTTTTCATACAGTTCATAAGGAAGCGCATAATGGTACGCCTGAGGTGGCATTGTCTGGTGAAAGGCAGTATCAAAAACTGCTACCTGAGGAACCCCAGGAAAAAGCTCTTGAGCCACTCGAATACCATCGATATTTGCAGGGTTATGAAGTGGAGCAAGTGGGATATTCTTTTCAATTGCGGCCATGATTTCATCGGTTACTATTGCAGGCTGGTGGAAATCCTCTCCACCGTGAACAACACGGTGTCCCACAGCACCGATATCATCTTTTCCAGATAGCACACCATACTTTTCTTCGGAAAGAAGATTGACAGCTAGCATCATCCCAGTGTTATGATTTGCAATAGGCTCTTGAATCTTTGCAACCTGCTCTTTATCTGAGTCCGGCATAAAGGTACACTTTAGAAGCCCTACCTCTTCTCCAATTCTCTCAATGAGACCTGATGCCAGTACAGATTCATCTTCCATTTGAAGAAGTTGAAACTTAATAGAAGAACTTCCTGAATTAATAACGAGTATTTTCATTTTCTCTACATCCCAATTAGTACTTTTCCGGTTTACTCAAATATATTAAAAAAAATGACGCTGAGATCTCAACACATTCGAACATTTAAATTTGCAGGCAAGGCTTTTTTACTCTGAAGAATTAAAGAGTTCAAGATTTTTTTAACACTAAAATTCAGCACTATTGGTATATTGCGAAACCTTTATCTGCCAATCTCCTAACCCCCGCATTTCACTTAATATCCTGTCCATAACGTAGACATCTTCTTGCAATATCGAAGACATATTCTCTGTCAGCCTATTATAACACACCTTTACAACCTACTCCAAACCGTCAGCAAAATTGGTCTTACCAAAACAGCATCCCGTGCAAAATCACCTATTTCTACGGCATACCAGCCCCTTGACAAAGAATGAATCAAACGGGTAAAAGATTCTCTGGTTGGTTAAATTGTCCAATTTTTATTAGTAAAATAGTACTATTCAGGCCATTTTCCCTTAATAAAAAGCAGACATTCTCCACACATTTAATTGAAGGAGCCGGACCCTTGCGTTATCTTATACTTCTCTCTGCTGTTATGATGCAAATGTGTTTAGGTGCCACCTATTCCTGGTCCGTCTATGTACAACCAATTAAAGCACTCACCGGACTTCAGCAGGGACCAGTACAAGTTCCATTCACCGCCTTCTATTTTATCTTCCCACTCACAATGATGCTGGCGGGCTCTCTCCTTCCAAAAATCGGCCCCAGAGTCAGTGCCATGCTCGGAGGACTTCTCTTTGGAAGCGGATGGCTGCTGGCAAGCCTTGGTCATCACAATTTTATCTACACAACTCTTGGTATCGGTGTCATTAGTGGTATAGGTGCCGGTATGGCCTATATTGTACCAATTGCTGTATGCATTCGCTGGTTTCCTAACAGTAAAGGACTGGTCACGGGGATTGCTGTTGCTGGATTTGGAGGTGGCGCAGCTCTTGTCAGTCAGATTGGCGGCTATCTTATGGAGTTCTCAGGTCATACACCATTTGAAACTTTTTTCATCTTTGGTCTTATCTTCCTCGCCATCGTCGTTTCTGCCGGTTCAACCATGCAGTTTCCCCATAACCATGCACCCGAGGCAACATTTAAGAAAACAGTTGATTTTATCACAGTAATCAAAAGCCCTATATTTCAGATATTATATGGGGCAATGTTTATCGGTCTTGCTGCAGGCTTTGCGGTTAATGCGAACCTAAAAGAGCTCTTTGCAGGAGAAAACATGGTCAAACTTGGTATCACAGCAGTTTCACTTTTTGCCATAGCCAATGCCTGTGGAAGAATAGGCTGGGGAATACTCTTTGATACAATGGAGGCAGCAACTGCCATAAAAGTAAACCTTCTCTGCCAGGCCTTACTACTCGCAGCAGCCCCGACACTGCTCACCACAGCCACCGGGTTTCTTGTGGTTGCAACCCTTAGTGGCTTTAACTATGGAGGAGTCCTTGTAATTTACGTCTCCACAGCATCCCGATGCTGGGGCGCAGATAGAGTAAGCCAGATTTATGGCTGGCTGTTTTCAAGTAACATCCCAGCCTCATTGTCACCAATTCTTGCTGGTCATATATTCGATATCTTCAATAGTTTTACAGTAGCACTCTATGGCTTATCAGCCCTACTCTTCATAGGCATCTTATATGCTCATAAAATGAGTTCAGAAATTAATACAGTAAACGCAAACTAATCCCTTCAATCATATCTAGAATTAGTTCAGAATTAGTTCTTAAAACTGAGCAATTGAGTGCGTTTCAACACTTCCTTAAGGCGGTCTACCTCAACCGGTTTTGATAAATAATCATTCATACCCGCAGCCATAAACTGTTCGCGGTCTCCCTTCATGGCATGTGCAGTGAGTGCAATAATAGGAATAGAAACATTATTATTCTTAATTGAGTGGCGAATCTCACGGGTGGTTTCAATTCCATCCATTTCAGGCATTTGAATATCCATAAAAATACAATCAAACAGCTCCGTATCAAGAAGTGAAACAGCCTGCATACCATCCATGGCATGTACCACCTCAAAACCGAGGGATTTGAGCATGGCCGTTATCACCATGGCGTTAATCTGCTCATCTTCTACGACAAGAACTTTACCAGGACACACACTATGCTTTTCATTTTCCGGTGTGTCATTTTCAACCTGGCTTGCACCCATAAGATCATTGTTCAACCTGTCCGCTACAATCGTAAACGACACGCGGGTCCCCTTACCTCGCGTACTCTCAACCTGTATCTTTCCACCCATCATTTCAACAAGATTTTTTACAATGGACAAACCAAGGCCAGTTCCACCATATTTCCTCCTAAAACTACCATCTTCCTGACTAAATGGTTGAAAAAGCTGATCCTTCATTTTACCAGACATTCCAATTCCTGTATCCTCAACCGTGAATTGTAATAACATGTGTTGACGATCAGCTCGTTCAACCATCGAAACATCAAGTGCAATGGTACCTTTTTCTGTAAACTTTACAGCATTGCCGAGAAGGTTGAAAAGGATCTGTTTTAATCTGGAACCACATGCAACAATGGTTTCTGGAATTAAAGGATCAACCCGGGATGAAATCTGTACTACATCTTTTACCACCATTGTCTCAAAAGATGCTAACACTGTATCCACAAGTGGTCTAAGCGAGACTGGACCTTTGCTACACTCAACCTTCCCCGCTTCAATTTTGGAAAAATCTAGAATATCACTAATAATCTTAAGTAAACTCTTACCAGCACCAAGAGCTGTACTAACGTACTTACCCTGAAGATCTGAAAGTTCAGTTTCCTGCAAAAGTTGTAGTAGTCCCAGCACGCCATTCATGGGTGTACGAATTTCATGACTCATATTAGCTAAAAATTCAGACTTCGTCTGGCTGGCGGCAATGGCTATTCGCTTGTCGTTTTTGAGTTGATTCTGCTGCTGTACACGTTTAGTCGAATCACGGATCATACCTGTAAAACCAGCAAGCCTCCCAGAACTGTCCCACATTGCACTTGTGGCTATTTCCACCCAGACAATTGATCCATTTTTTCGCTTGCATTCAAACTCAAAAAAGCCTGAAGATAATTCCTCATTATTTTTAATGGTCTTAATCATCCGCTTAAACATCCCGGCAAAGCGACGCTGATATTTCGGCGTCATATGGGTGATGAACGGCTGGCGGATAAATTCAGCTGAGGTATATCCTGAAAAGGCCTCAATAGACGGGGTAACATAGATCGGGTTGAGATCTACATCAGCTATCCATAGGACATCTCGTATATTATTTGCAAGTAGTCGAAAACGCTTCTGACTCTCTTCAAGGGCCTTGCGCACTTTGATGTCATTGGTGACATCCCTTCCGGCACCAACAGTTCCGATGATTTTTCCATGTTCATCGAGCATTGGAGCTTTATGAACATCCAGGGCCAGATACTTGCCACGCACAAGACCATCTTCTAAAAATCGGCCCTTCTTTCCCGTGGCCTTAACAATTTCATCAGAATTTATACATATCTCACCAAAGGTGTGCTGCTCGCCATTATTGCGCTCTCTGGTGGCAAAAAACAGATCATTTTTCCCTTTAAGCACTTCCCCGGGACGGCATTTAAGTAACTTTTCCCTGATAGCGGTATTGGCAAAAAGATATTTATCATCAAGATCCTTGGCCCAGATGAGATCAGGCAAGGTATCAGCCATAAGGCGCACCATGCTATACATACTTCGATAATTTTTTTCACTCTGCAGATATGCTTCCTGAGCTTTTATTCGATCAGTGATATCGGTAAAAATTGAATATATGGCCTGCTCAGATTGATACTCTATAATTCTCGAAGAGAGCAGCACATGTCTTCGCTTATTGTCGCCGGTACGAAGTACAGCTTTAAATTCTGTAACCTGTCCCTTCTCAAGAACCTCTTTTAAAAAAGCTGATCTTGCATCTGGATTTTCCCAAAAATTTTCAGCAATACTCTCATTTACAGTTGTTTCACTTACTCCGAAATAATTCCTGGCATAGTTGTTTGAGTAGAGAATGTTTCCGCTTTTAACGGAAACCACAACAATTGGAAACATTGCTTCATCAATAAGACTCAAATGAAATGGGTCTGGGTAGGATTCATCAACTGCTGAGGCTTTCAACCTCTTCAACTCACGCTTAAGGCGTATGTTTTCTTCAGAAATGATGGCATGTATTTGATCTTGAGGTAATTCGTTTCCCATATACTCAATCGTCCTGTTTAACAGACTCTGTTTCGCCCTTTATCTTTGGCCTGGTACAGGGCCCTATCTGCTATTCCAATGAGATCTGCCCAGTTCTCTGGAGTTTGCGGGATTATGGTGGACACCCCAAGGCTAATGGTAACAGACGCACCAACCGACGAATCACCATGTTCAATGTTCATTTCTTCTACTTTCTTATTCATGGCCTCTGCTATCTTCAGACAGCCTGATTCATCAGTATCAGGCAGAACAATGACAAATTCTTCCCCTCCGTATCTTGCCACAAGATCGCCTGGTCGATGAATAACCGATGTTAACTGAGCCGCAATACGAACAAGACAATCATCGCCAGCCTGATGTCCATACAGATCATTGTACTGCTTAAAGTAATCTACATCAGCGAGAATGAGACTGAGAGGTTTCTTTTCCCTGTACATTCTAAGCCACTCATTTTCAAGCACCTTATTAAATCTTCTTCTGTTGGCGACATGGGTCAAACCGTCAATATGGGCCAGACGATCAAGGGCCTGATTGGCTCGTTCCAGAGCCATCTCTGCAATTTTTCTCTCAGTGATATCGCTGTAGAGCAGTATTATCAGATTATCCTTTAACTTTTTACCCCTCTCTTCACACATAAGGTAAATCCCGCTCACAGTCTTTAAGCGGCGCTCAACCTTTATGGTTTCTCCCGAGTGCAATTTACTCAACTGGGAAGGCACAACCTGAAAATCATCAGCATGAACAAGACTGCTCACATTTCTGCCGATAAGGTCATGTTCCTGATATCCAAGCATGGTAAGGATTTGAGGGTTGCACTCAACAATATCCCCATAATTATCTGCGAGAACAATCCCCTCTATAGCACCAAGATAAAGAGCTTCGTAGCGCAACTCCCTATCGGTTAGTGATCGCTCAGCATCTTCACGTATTTTGATTTCTGATCTGAGTTTCTGATTTTTATTTTCAAGATCTATCCGATACTGGGCACGAAACCGTTCATAAAAAAAGGTAACCAGACAGATAATCAGCATAACAAGGAGAAAACGGACCACAAAAAAGCTACTATACCCACTACTCGCTTTGATGTCGAAGGGACCAAAGAAAAAGAATAACAGGCAAACAAACATAAAAACACACCATCGTATCCCTTCCTTTTTCCCTAACAAATAGAAAACAACAAGTGGATAAATATACATCCACAGGATCATTGAGTTATCATTCTCTCCAAGGAACATGAGGTAAAAAAGAAAAACAAAAAAGATACAGCTATTAACTCTATAAACAAGACTCGTAAATAAGCCGTTATATAAGAGTATCCAGCCAGTGATCAATACTACACTCAAGCCTATAATGGTGAGAGTTATGGAAACGTTGCCATATAGTAAATGGTATAAACCGAAACAAAAGGATGTAAGGAGTCCTGCTGTAAGAAACACAGTGTATTGTAAAAACCTGGTTTCCCCGTTAGCATCAAGGAACCGACCAGGTTTTCCGGTCAATAATTTTGTAATATGTTGTGAAAATTTAAGTATCATGGTCCTATTCATACAAAACGTTTACAACTGTGTACTTCTCTCTCGCTCATCTTCATACTCTTCATAACTGAGATTCACCTGCTCGATACAATCCTGCTGCTCCGGGTAGGATAACCCATGACATGACTGCTCACCAACAGCCTGAAACCCTGTATACAATTGAGTACAACCAGGGCAGAAGAGAACAAGAGACGAAATGCCTAACAAAAAGACTACCACGGCACGTCTTTGGTTAAAATAAATAAACCTGTGCAAGCATCGGGGGCGATTCAGACGAAGCAGCAGAGTAGCGTTCATGTTGTTTCTTATACATTTTGTTAAGCCATTCATAAATGAGTTCATAAACCATTCATAAGCTACTAATTATTATTGGAACCAATTCCTACAAATTGAGTATACAATGAATAGTCGTGAACCTGAAATCCATTTCCCACTTTTTCATACAATTAACCATTTAGCTCTACAATGTACTTCAATCCGCCTCTGGAGGGGGGGCATAAAGTCACTAAAAACCATTAAATCGATTTTTTTTTATAAAAAACTCGCAATTATTCCCTACAGTGGTAGATTTCACAGTTCGTTCTAGCATTAAGACAATTGGATAGAAGCGCCCGCATAATAGAGTAATACTCTTCACGGATTTTGATTTCTTGCAGGATCAGGGAATACCTCCCACACCCCTTCAATCATTTCCAGACGCACTACTCCAGAATACACCATCTATTGGTGTAGCTAATTTTTCACAACGTACACTTATCAGTTTTTTTTATATTAAACTTTATAGAAATACGCGTCTTATAAAAGGGTTTCAATCATGGACATTACAAACTATCGCGAAATTCCATATAATTTCACTTCCGCCGATGATAAGCTCATCATTAATCTTCTCTTTGGTCAGGAAGTCTGGGACAACCTTGAAGAACTCAGAAGCCAGAGAGTAACCGGAAGATCAGCTCGTCTTGTTATGCGTTTTATCGGCGATCTATTTATTTTAAGACGCAACCCTTTTCTCTTCCAGGAGCTGATAGACTCATCCTCCAGACGCCAGAAGTTTTTTAAAACTGCAAAGGAAGATCTCACTATCATTGAAAAGGCTGCCAAGGTTGCAACCAATAGTAAGGAGAGAACCCAGAAGGTTCAAAACCTTGTTAATCTGTGCCGTAAAGAACTCAAAAAACTCAAAACCCTGCTCAATGAGGTCCCGAACCAACGAAGCCTCATGGAAAAGAAGTTGGGGCCTATCATTGGCAAAGAAAACGTCAATTTTGATCCTTTCTCCATTATAAGTCATGCAACAGATGCAACAGACTGGCGCCTTTTTCTGCCACTGGCTGTTCTTCGACCTTCTACCGAAGACCAAGTTCCAGCACTCATGAAAGCTGTGGCAGAACTTGGTCTTACTATCATCCCACGGGGTGGCGGTACGGGGCTTACCGGTGGAAGTGTTCCCCTGACCCAGAACTGTGTGATAATCAATACAGAAAAATTGACGACAATTCATGACATTGAATTTAAGCCATTTCCTCACCTCGGTGAGGGCGTCAAAGTACCAACACTTAAAGTGGAAGCCGGTGTTGTCACCTCTGCTGCGATGCAACATGCCAAGGCAAGTAACCTTGTCTTTGCAACAGACCCAACCAGTTCATGGGCTTCAACCATTGGTGGAAACATTGCTGAAAATGCTGGTGGAAAGACTGCTGTTCTCTGGGGTACGGCCATCGACAATATTCTCTCCTATTCCATAGCAATGCCTGGCCAGGATCTTCTTACAGTACGAAGAATCGGCCATCCCATGCGTAAAATCCTCCCCGAGGACACCCTGAATTTTGAAGTCGTTGACTCCAGCAAAAAAATCCTCAAGACACTAGATATTGCAGGTACCGATATTCGCAAAAAGGGGCTATGGAAGGATATTACCAATAAAGCCCTCTCTGGTCTTCCAGGTTTTCAAAAAGAAGGTACGGATGGAGTCATCACCTCCGGCGAATTCGTTCTCTATGAGGCGTATGAGAAAAAGATAACCTTCTGTCTTGAATTTTACGGCGAAGATATGGATGAGGCCAGCCGGGTCATTGTTGAAATTTCTGACGAATTCAAAAATGAAGGTGAAGAAGTACTCATGGCACTGGAGCACTTTGATGAGGAATATATTCGCGCAATTAAATACAAGTTTAAAGCTGCCCGCAGTGAACGTCCTAAGGCCGTACTCCTAATAGATATGGTCGGCCATAACACCGGACATATTGAAAGTGGAAAAGCCAGACTACAAACACTCCTTGATCCATACAAAAATACTGAACTCTTTATCGCACAGGATGCAGACGAAGCAGAACGATTCTGGAGAGACAGAAAGCGCCTTGGAGCCATTTCAGCCAGAACCAATGCCTTTAAACTCAATGAAGATATTGTCCTGCCCCTTTCTGCCCTTGCTGAATTTACCCGCTTTGTAGATCAGTACAATATAGAAGAGGATATTTATAACAAGGAGCAGTTTATCTATGAACTCCTGGATTACCTCAAAACTGCAGAACCCCTTGAGGATCCTGACTGGCTTGAAGCCAAGATGCCCAAAGCCAATGAACTCTGCCTTGGGACGCTTGAAAAACTTGCCCTTCGTACAACAGAATCTATCCGTCATGAAGCATATATTAAACAGTTAATGAGTGAGCTGCTTGAACTGTTTAGCGGTTATGAGAAGGTAAGTAAAAATATCGAGTCTATCTACTCAGAAGTCAGGTCCAAACGAATCATCATTGCAACCCATATGCACGCAGGTGATGGTAATAATCACGTTAATATTCCTGTTTTTTCAAATGACAGGAAAATGATGAAACGTGCCGAAAAGACCGCTGAAGATGTTATGGCAAAGACGGTCGAACTTGGCGGCGTCGTCAGCGGTGAACATGGTATCGGTATTACAAAAATGAAGTTTCTTGAAGAGAAGAAACTTGAAGCGTTAAATGCCTACCGCAAAGAAGTGGATCCTGATTCTATCATGAACCCGGGAATGCTAAGAGATCCGGACATTATTGACAAGGTTTTTACTCCTTCTTTTAATCTTCTTGAGCTTGAAGCAAAAATTTTGCAATATGGTTCCCTTGCTGAGCTCTCTTCAATGATTGCAAAGTGTATCCGTTGCGGGAAGTGTATGCCTGTCTGCTGCGTTTATTATCCCGGCACCAACATCTTTTTTCATCCTCGAAATAAGAATATGGTTATCGGAGCTCTCATTGAGGCTCTACTCTATGATGTTCAACGAACCCATCTTCCACGGTTTAAACAGTTAAAAAACCTCGAAGAGATCGCAGATCACTGTACCATGTGTAAGAAGTGTGCAGCTCCTTGTCCTGTTGACATTGATACCGCTGAAGTTTCCATTCTTGAAAGAGAAATACTCAGTGACTTCGGCTATAAGCACACTGCGCCTGCTACAAAGCTTTCTCTTATGTACCTGCAGAACCGCAATAAGGTCGTCAACAATGTCTTTAGAAAGGGCGTAGTTGAATGGGGAAGTGCCATGCAGAGGGTTGGGACCAAACTATTTAAAAAGGCGCCTGCAAAAATCACAGAGAATGAGTGGCGTCCTCTTAATATGTTGAAATCTCCCATGGCACCTGCCGCCACCAAGGCACTGCCTGAGATGCTTCCACAATGTTCTGAAAATGAAGCTCTTATAGTTATGCCGGAAAGTGGTAAGGTACAATCCACTGTGTTTTATTTCCCTGGTTGTGGTTCTGAACGACTCTTTTCCGATATTGCTGCGGCCTCTATTTACCTGCTGGCCAAAAATAATATTCGGGTTGTTCTGCCACCACCATACCTCTGCTGCGGATTTCCAGCCAGGGTGAATGCTAAAAAGAAGATGGCTGGCGAAATCTCACTTCGCGACACTATTATACTCAGCCAGATCAAAGAGATGCTCGGCCACTTTGTTTTTGATGGTTTCCTTATCAGCTGTGGAACCTGCCGTGAAAGCCTCCATGAGATAGGCTGTGAAGAGATCTTTAATTGCGAGATTGATGATATTTCCCACTACGTTCTAGAAAACAGTGATTGGGAATATACGCCCAAAAAGAATGTACAAGCCCTATACCACACCCCATGTCATGATTCTTTTGACGGTGAGGGAGCGCCTTTACTTGGTCGATTTTACAATAGTGTTGAAAATGTGCCAAACTGCTGTTCTGAAGCAGGTACTCTTGCCATTTCAAGACCCGATATCTCCTACGCCATGCTTGAGCGCAAACGTGAATCTATTGAAAAGAGCACCCTCCCTGGAACTAAACTTGTGATGGCCACGAACTGCCCGTCTTGTCTTTCAGGCCTTGGTCGTAACAGTGACCTTAACATAGATCCTAAACATATGGCTGTTCTGCTAGCTGAGAATCTGGGTGGAAGAAACTGGAAGGATGGTTTTGAGAGTCTTGTGAAAAATTCTGAAAAGGTTGTTTTCTAATCCCACATCAAGGGTTACGTTCTAATCAAAAAGGCCAACCACACATTTGTGGTTGGCCTTTTTCCATTAAGACATCTTTTTGTGTTATTACTGCTGGAGAGCATCCAGGCTACGGGTGAACTGTGTTCGTAGAAGATCGATATGCAGTCTCAGATTATACAACTCTTCTGCATATGATAAAGGAACCTCTACACTCCGAACCTCCTGTTCCATCGCATTAACAACCCTGATAGCCTCGATCAGATTTTCCTCATTTTCATCCTGCTTCAAATCCACATCAAGATCATGTAGTTCATCATACCAGCGATAAATCCGTGATCTAATACGCCACCTGTAGGTTGGCGGCAGTACTTTCATTAACGGAATGAGCAAAGCCACAAGGGGCAAAATCATAAACTTTAGCCGGTCTATGAGAGATGCCGCCCAAAAAGGCAGATATCTCTGTAAAAATGGAGGACCATGCAAAAAGAAACGTTTTGCTTCCGTGGACAGTGGAAAGTCAAGATTTTCCGGAGATGGATAATCCCTATTCACACTAAGCAGAGACCGACTGTCATGGACCTTGTCTGCCACCTGCATCATGAGATCGACCAGTGCTGGATGAATATCCCTTTGGGCCACAAGCGTTGCTGATGGGGCGATGAGGTGATAATCCTTATCGGGAATATTCCTGGCAAGATCAAGAACCCCCTCCACAAGAACAATATGGGAGAGATAGCCATGGAGCCTTGAATATGCCTCCGCCCTGTCAAGGCTTACCAGTTCTATCTCAGGATTAAGAAATAACTCCTGAACTATCTTGGCATCTGCTCGTATGACCATAAAAAGAGCATCTACATCCCCTGCAAGAAGTTGTTCAGCACCTTCTTTCCCTCCAAGGGGCAGGAGTTCAATTGCTGAAGTTGCTCCTAGCTTATTGTCAGCCAGGAGCTGTTCTACTATTTTTCTGGTACCACTCCCCTGCTTTCCTGCGGCTATCTTCTTACCCGCAAAATCCGAAAAGGTTTCAACCTCCATCCCCTTACGAACAAAAATGACCAGTGGCTCCTCATACAAACTGGCAAGACCAATCACATCTGGAAACTCTTCAGCAGTCCCAACACCTCCCTGCAAAAATGCAATGTCGACCTTTCCATCTTTTAGAAGCTGAAGATTTTCAACTGAACCTGAAGTTTTAAGAACCTTAAGTTCAATTTGTTCTTTGCTAAAGTGCTCTTTATATTTCTTTGCAAAGGAGTAATAGGCTCCATCCTCTGAAGCTGTAGCAATAGTGAGCATATTAGGCGGAGCGGGTTCTACAAACTGATAGGCAGCAACGAGGGCAGCAAGGACTATGAAGAATCCTAAACCGTAAATCTTCGTAACTTCCTTAAGAGTTCTATTACATTTTTTCTTTTTGGGTTGGGACTTCTTCATCGTGGGGATTCCTCGTACGTTTCAATCAAACAACATTGTTCAAAAAAAAAGGGCTGGGAAATATATCCCAGCCCTCTTATACAACCAGATATGATATAGATCAGGTCACGATCTTTTCATAGTACTTCTTTAAATCATTATTGAGAAAATTCTGGATCTTAGCCAGGCTACGTCCATAACCTCTCCATAGATCATATGGCCCAAGACCTTCAAGATTTTCTTTCGCCTTATCGGACATCTTGTCCCAGAGATTCTTGCGGTAATCGGTATCAAGAGTAAGAAGCTCAGCACCGTTTGCAACGGCCTTTTTCTTGAGCTGTCGAAACGCGATTTTGCTATATGCAAGCGAACCAATCACTACAGTTGAAAGAGCTAGAATTGATGGAATAATGAGTGTCGACATGTCAAAGACACTTCCTCTGATTGAAGCAAGCATGGTTGTTTCAGGATATCCTGAAACCGCATTGATAATAACATCACCAAAGAAAAATAGTACTGCAGCAAGGCCAAGAGTGACATTAGCAAACTTCCAGTATACCTTGTTTGCCTTCTTAAGAAATGAACCAACTGATTCCGCAACCATTTCAACTTCGTTGACCTGTCGATCAATATCTTCGAGGATGTGGTTGATTCGAAAAGTGGAGGCCTTCTGAATTTTCTCAATAAGCTCTTCGCGTTCCTGTGGCCAACCATCAGCAACATCACCAGGACTGACTGCAGCTGGAGAGTATGTAAGATAGATATGGGGAATATCCTTACGACCAGTCATTTGTGACATATTCCAGCAAAGTGTACCGTAAGACCGAGTAAAATCGCTGAGGTTATCACATTCGTCAATACGACTCATAACAAATACAATTCTATCTTCTCCTGATTTTTCAGGCAGGGTATTACGAATTGCTTCGTAGGATTCTTTAATAGTACCAGCCTTATGTGGATCAAACATAAGAACGATAAGATCTGCCATATTAGCAAATTCACCTAAGACCTGCATATAATCGTAGCCACGATCTTTTTCACTGGTAGCATCGAGCATACCCGGGCTATCGATGATAGCCATATTATCAAGAATTGGACTATCTACCTGCTTCATGCAGATATGGGATATTAATTTTTCACCGTATCCTTTAAACTGCTGAAAAGGGAGATTGGGATCATTAACCAGAGTTGATCCCGGAGTTTCTTCAGCTTCATAACCGGTATCAGAGGTGATGACTGTAAAAGAATCGTCGGTGGGCGCCTGACCGGTTCGCTGAACATCCTGTCCCACGAGTTCGTTGATCAGAGTTGACTTACCTGATGAATAGTTACCAATGATAAGGACAAGAGGCTTCCATTTCAGTGTAGAATCGATACCACCAAAGTCCATATTATACTTAGAAAACAGTGGTTCGAGTTTCTTCTTCACCTTTGTCTGTAATTGCTTCTGCAGTTCTTTTTCGTTCATTACGTGACCCAGTTGTTATTTTAATCTGACATTGATAATGTTTTAAATTTTCCCCATCTTACCCCAACTCATAAAAACTCTCGAACATTTATTAGTACCTTGTAAATATTTTTTTACGTTTTTGTGGCAAAAAATAGTTTGGTAAAGGTCCTTATCCCGACTTGTTTTGCATCTATAGGGGTTAGGCTCTTTATCTCAGAAAAAGACAAAGCCTATCAAACAAAACATGATTTAGACGGAACATCAAAACGTTACAATAAACTGTAAGAAGGTGTAGTTTTACATTATATTTTATTTGTAATCCTGATATTCATATAATTTGTAATTAAACTCCCCCAAAGACAGGCTTAACGCCTCAAAACAGGGAAAAATAACAAACATATCACCTATGAATACAAAGAAATTTGCCACATGTAAACAAGCGAACGCACAAATAAGATATATCTACGACAATGAAGTATTCTCAACCGATCAAATGTATCTGAGCTTTAGCCCTACTCCAACTTCTTCGACCTTTACTACCGTTGACAAGGCGATCTTTGAGCTCAGATCGGTGCAATGACAGGGATGGATTGTTTCTACTCCCAAGCTTTCCAAATACTGCAATGTTCCTTCAAGCTGTATAGGATCGGGGTTCAGCAGGTGCAGACCACCAATAATATCGAATACCCGGTTCTCTTGACACACCTCTTTTGCATATTCAATAATATTACAAATACCTGCATGTGAACACCCTGTGATAATCACCAAACCTTCTGCAGAGGTATAGACAAGGGCACTGTCATCGGGAACAATATCTCTTCGAGTTTCACCCTCTTTTCTGCCAAAAGTCTGCAGGTTTTCAAAGTCAAACTTTCTGGGGATTTCTCCAAGCCAGATTAACTTTGGCGTGATTGCAACCGGCGCGACAGAAAGATGCATCTCAAAATGTTTCGATAACTTATCCGCAGACAAAAGAGAACCAAACTCACTGGATCCTTCACCGAGGACACTTGTAAATGCCTCAGGGTGTGCCACTAATCGGGGCCTGAAGTGACCACTATTTTCAAACTGTAGTTCATTGAGTCTTCGTATATACGGCTCGAGTCCCCAGGTATGATCCAGATGACCATGGGATATTACAACATCTTTAACCCTGGTCAAACTAAGGTCCATCTTCAGAGCATTTTGATAAAAGACATCCGAATAGCCAAGATCAAAGAGAAGTTCATGGTCATCATCATTGATATAGAATGACAATCCCGGCTCAGCGAGAAAATATCTGTCGATGAGGCTATTATTATCAACGAGCACTGTAAGTTCCATCTTCACACCTTCACGCTTCCATAGGCACTGACAATCCGCACACTAACACTACGGAATTATTTTATAATTCTAAATACATGCACGACCGGTTCTGAGAAAAGTCACCCAATCATTCCGCTTTAGCTTGCGGCACTGCCGAACTGCTGCCTCTACATCATACGGTACTTTTTGATGCTGAACAATCCAGCCATTATCAGTCTGTTCTATACAAACATACGATGCATGGGGACCATAATTTTCCATTTTATGGGCAATAGGTTCATCATCACAATAGGCAGGTAGTCCCACACTCCCCGGATTAACAATATACTGTCCCGATTTAAGAACAACCGACCTTGGAATATGGGTATGACCACACAAAATGACGGATGACTTCTGGCCATTGAGCAGGCCTTTAATTTGCTGATCAGAACGAACCTCAGGCAATCCACTATCTACATTTTCAAGAAGGTAGGTCAAGTCATTGCCAGGAGCGCCATGACACAGATATACATCATCATTTAACTGCAGTTCAGACGGAAGGGAGCGAAGCCATTTCAATGGTTCCCCATCAAGTTCATCCATAGCAAACTGCATTGTAGGATTACTATCAATCTCTGTACCAGTAGCTTCATATATCTGGCGATCCTGATTGCCGCTTATTGTTACAATATCGTGTTGCTGCAGGAGTACGTACGTCGCCTTTGGTGCAATGGGACCGTAGAAGATATCACCAAGATTGACAAGGGTGTCAAACTGCTGATCTTGTAGATGTTCCAACACCGCCTTTAATGCGAATGCATTGCCATGGATATCTGATATTACAGCTATTTTCATATTACTGGTCCTGTAATTTCAATAATCGAGCTCAGGAATTCTTTCGTAGAAATATAACATCATTTCCTATGAAACTCACCTCTGCCCCATATTTCTCGGCTATGAAATGAAATGTTTCCTCACTATAAAAGCAGATGTGGGTCGGGTCTCGAATATAGTGCCAGGATTTAAACGAAGTTTGGTCCCGAATCAACTTTGTCATTATCCCGAGCAAACCGCCATTTTTTAAGATATCAAAGAGGAGTGCAAATTCCGTTTGCGGACTCCTAAAGTGTTCTACAACTTCGGTGGAGCTAATAAAATCATACTCATTTGAAAGTACGCTTTTATCATCCCTATACATTGGATCATACAGCGCAACACTATGGCCTGCTCTCTCCATCTGCATTGCTAGCGCAGGAGCCGGACCACAACCATAGTCAAGTCCCGCTTTACAGTTGCCAAGAGTATCTAAAAATGGCGTACTAAACCGCGACAGAAATTTCAGGTATCCCTCATCTGTGACACTGTTCTCATGATGATCATATTCTTTTTTTTCCTGATTGGGGTGTAAATGAAAATCTGGAGAAACAAAGACAAGGCGACAGTTCGAGCATAGATAGTAACGACGTAACCGGTCTATATGATATAGACTCACCTTCTCTTCACTACACAGAGGACAAGGTAGCAGCTGGCTTAATTCTGAATCGACATCAGCACCCATTGTAAGAAAATTTGATATCCGCTGAGGCCTTAACTGTGATAGGCACACCGAAGCTCGTGATGTTTGGCAGAGTCGCATTCTCATGCTCACGAATAACCCTTGCCAATTGATGCTTTTTATCATGGGTGGTATGTGCATCGGCAACAAGAGTAACAGGAAAACCAAGTCCGGCAGCCCTCCGTACTGTTGTGTCTACACAAAACTCGCTGGCATATCCACACACAACCAAATGTTCGACTCGAAGTGAACGGAGTACAGTTTCCAACTGAGTTCGCAAAAAAGAATCCGGAGTGGTTTTGCGTAGAGTAAGATCAGATTTTTCTACATGCAATGTTCTATGCAATTTCCAGCCATTTTCACCGTATACAAGAGGTCCTTCTATTGTTTCATGCTGGATAAAAATAACAGGGGCGTCTCTCAGCCGTGCCTTACTTGTAAGCTCGTTAATTCTTTCAATAGTTTTAATTGCCTGATCAGGCGGATTATCACTCTCAAAAAGAGCCACTTGAACATCTATTACCACTACAGCGGATTTCATCCACGTCACCTTGTTGTTACAAATTAATGGTAAAAACAATCAACCTAGTGCAACATCAAGCATCATCATAACAGAGAAACCTATCATCGTTGCCATGGTCACGAAATCGATATGCTTCTGATCTCGCTGGGACTCTGGAATAAGCTCTTCCACAACAACAAAAATCATTGCACCAGCGGCAAAGCAAAGGGCATAGGGAAGAATATTTTGCATTTTCAGAACAAAGTATGCACCAATGACTCCTGCAATCGGCTCCACCATCCCTGAGGCCTGCCCCATGAGAAAGGCCTTCTTTTTGCTCATCCCTTCTCGCCTGAGTGGCATAGAAACAGCTGTTCCTTCAGGAAAGTTTTGAATACCAATACCAATTGCCAGGGCAATGGCTCCACCAATGGTGGCCGAAGGCAGGTCGGCTGCAACCGCGCCAAAAGCGACCCCGACTGCAAGACCTTCTGGAATATTATGTAACGTAATCGCCAGAACAAGAAGTGTGGAGCGTTGCCATGATGTTTTGATCCCCTCACTTTCACTTGTCTTCAAGCCGGGGTGAATATGGGGTAAAAATTTGTCAGTCAAACGCATGAAAATACCGCCACCGAGAAACCCTATAACAGCAGTAAGCCATGGAATGTGTCCAAGATTTTCTGCCATCTCAATACCTGGAGCAAGCAGTGACCAGAAACTGGCCGCAATCATAACCCCCGCAGCAAAACCAAGCATTGCATCCATGGTTTTGGGCCTAATCTCTTTGACAAAAAAGACAAGAGCCGCCCCTGCGGCCGTAACTCCCCAGGTAAAGAGTGTTGCAAACAGCGCTTGAGTCACAGGATTAAGCTGTAACAAAAATTCTAACATATTGGTCCTCCAAGAATTAACTAAGCCATAAATTAATTTAAAAACAACACATTACAACCTATATAAACGTCTTTGAATATATAGTTGTAGAAGTATTATCCAAGAAGAACAATACCTGCAACCCAACTCTTTGATTCTTCACCCTGCTTTTCAAGCTTGATATTTGGTTCCAATCCACATGCTTTCAAGAGACTCGAAACATTTACACCGTATCCGGACATAGAATGGCGAGATTTGGTTGGGTTACGACACTGACCACCTTTAGCCAGAACATTACAATCCTTTTCATCAAAACAGAACAGATCCTTACAGGATCCACCAGCAAATGCCTTAGATAGGCCAAGACCTTTTTCAATTGCCGCAACCTCTATGGTTGCAACTAACTCGTGGAGAAACGCCATAAGCTCACGCCTTTCATCAGAAAATAAGACAGAAGCAGGAACTACTATGCGCACAACAAGGACATTGGGGCGTTGCTTCACCAGTTGGGTGAACCCTTCCGGGCCTTTCACATGGGGAGGACAACCAGGGGATAGTCCATAATTTTCACAACGAGGATCCTTGCAAAATTTTACAAACTTATCATCTACCTGGATTTTATCGGAAGGTATAATTGCCACCTCGCTTGCTCCAAGAGACATGGACAGCTGTTCTAACTCTTCAAACACACTATTTATCATGTAAGCACCACCTCTTCGGGATGTAATAAGCACCTATATAGAGTACATATCATTGCAGAGAAAAAACAACCTTCACCTGTGCCTGTATCACCTGTTTTCCTGGAGACACTGGTTGGCCCCCACCATCACTTTCCATAAGAGCTGCACGTACAGGTCGTTGCGAGAACACATTGCCATCCCCAAGCTCTTCAATCTGTAGAGGCGACCCGAGTTCTGCGTCAAGCGCCTTCACAAAACGCTGAGCTTTCTTTTTCGCCTCTGCAATGGCGAGCACTTTCACATCATCCTCAATTTCTGACCTGTTGGACACAGCAAAACTTACCCCTGAAACAGAGACATTATTCAGCTCTGCCAGTCTGGTCCAATACGCCACATAGGTTGTAAAATCATCAGAAGTGAAACGAATTGAAGTGATGGCAAAATATCCCTGCTTTTGCCGATTATTGTTCGTGTACACCCAGTGTTCCTTCAACTGCATATTGGTGGTGGTTACACTATCTTTGTTTTGCCCTAATTCATACAACAGGTTGAGGGTATCACTCACCTCTGTAATATGCTTATCCGAAACTTCTCTGGCTGTTGCTCCTTCAGTCCTGACAGCTAGATTCCAACGTATCTCATCTGGGCTGACCTCTTTTTCGGCAACACCAAATACCTGCACGTGAGGCACATCAAATGCGCCATAAGCTACATGACCAGGTACAAGCAGCATAGACAGCAAAAACAACAAGAATATATTTTTCATCACTGTCTCTATTATTTGACTGAAATATCTGACCATACGGCATACTCATTGCCGTTTGGATCTGCAAAATGAAATCTGCGGCCACCCGGAAATGTAAACACAGGAGTTATGATATTCCCCCCGGCAGCCTCTATCTTTTTTTCAGTCTCTTCAAGGGAATTACTATAGAAGACAATAAGGGCACTGCCATTGTTTGATGAAGCGACAAGCTCTGAGGTGAAAAAACCTCCATCAAGTCCTGCTCCAGAAAAGGCTGTATACTCAGGACCAAAATCAACAAAGGTCCAGTTGAATACAGTTGAGAAGAATTTTTTTGCGGTATTTATATCTTTGGCTGGCAATTCTACGTAATTTATCTTTTCATGCTCTCTCATAGTCTGACACCTCGTCCTATAAAATCGTGGTTAATCATCAACAACAGAAACATCTCAACAGCTTAAACACTGATAATTACAATACTCCATATGAATAGGGGAGTACAGTTCAGATTCAACTTTTGCGTAATGCCAACACCCAACAAAAACCTGATTTCCATTAACAATGGGCCAGGATACACACCATTGTAATTCTATCTCTTTCACCAAAAAAATACCCCAGAACATATAATAGAATACTATTCTGGGGTGTTATATCCGCTACTTTAATTAGCAGTAGTCCTCCATACGGTAATTCTCACCGTCTAGTTTGACAAAATGGACCCCATCAAACTTTGGTAGTCCTGCAATTTTCCAGGCTTTTTCTGGATTATCAAATTCATTAAAGACACAGCGGCTTTCCTGCCGCGTCTGTTTACAGACATTATGTAAGATTGGCCAGTTTTTGTGTTTGGCATAGTATGCTCGCATAAAATAAATTATTTCGCTCTGCTTTTTGGATATGTGCTCTACACCTTCCTTTTCAGCAATAACTTTGGCGACACAATCATCCCACTGGTCAGGATCCTTCATAAAACCATCGTCATCTAGACGTATCATTTTACCACAACATGAAATTTTGCTCATAACATACCTCCTATCTAAACGAGTACAA
Source organism: Desulforhopalus glucosivorans (assembly GCF_054397165.1). Taxonomy (NCBI): domain Bacteria; kingdom Pseudomonadati; phylum Thermodesulfobacteriota; class Desulfobulbia; order Desulfobulbales; family Desulfocapsaceae; genus Desulforhopalus; species Desulforhopalus glucosivorans. Next base: position 1,285,870 of record NZ_AP044854.1, on the reverse strand, counting down.
GTCTTCAGCGGTTGTACTCTGATCTGTTTGGCATGGGAGATCACTCTCCTGCCCTGCTGATAAAAAGTATAAGCATTGTGAACTAATTTACAGGATGAGACTGAAGAAAGTCAGGAACCTTGCAACATCAACCTCAAACCGGAATGTCGCTGGAGTTGCCTTTCCAGGGCAAGTTTCAATATTGCCCCATCACCTGACAGCCTCACGGCCTTTTTAGCGCGTGTAACCGCGGTATAGATAAGCTCCCGACTCAACACCCGGTTATCCTCTTTTGGTAGTACCACTAAAACCTCGCCAAATTCTGAACCCTGACTCTTATGGATTGTCATGGCATAGACAGTCTCATGAGGTGGAAGCAGGTTTACCGCGCAACTCTTCAGGCTTCCATCAGCCCGCTCAAACCAGACCCTGAGGCAATGTCTTTTATTATCCCACAGGCAGATACCGATATCGCCATTGAAAAGCTCCATCCCGTAATCATTGCGGGTAATAAGCACCGGTCGCCCTGGATACCACTCTTCATGTTTACACTGGAAACCTTTTAGAGCAAGACGCTGTTCCAGTTTTCGGTTTATGGCCTTCACCCCATGCTCTGTAAACGCCACTCCGCACAACACCTGAAACCTGTTAAAACACTCAAAGATCTTTCGAACATCTGATTCGTCAGGGGTGATGATATCCTGAACACATCGCAGATACTCACCATAGCGAAGAGCTATATATTGATGGAGTTGTTCTTCTTTCAGATGTGAGACATTGCTCTTGGTATCAGCCGTAAGTTGCCGCCATACCGATCCATGATCCGAATTATTAATACAGGTTGCCAGGCGCTTTATATTATCATCAAAGCGATATGTTTTCTTCAACTCAACACTATTACCGGGAAGACTAAGGATAAAATCATTGAGTACTGCCCCCGACTCCACAGATGCCAACTGGTCCTTATCTCCGAGAAGAATTAAACGTCCTCCGGGTTTAAGGGCATCCACCAATTTACTCATCATTGCAAGATCAACCATGGAGGCTTCGTCCACGACCACAACATCCATTTTTAAGGGTTGTGAACTGTTATGCCTAAACTGGGGAGAGTGTTTCTTCACTCCAAGTAGCCGGTGCAACGTCACAGCACTTTTGGGAATCAATTCCGTTACAAGGGAGGGCAGACTAAGATGTTCAAGACTTTTACCGACGGATTCACTGAGTCGCATGGCGGCTTTTCCTGTTGGGGCGGCAAGCCCTATTCGAAGTCCTTTTTTCTCATGCATCAAAAGTAGTGCCAGCATCTTAACCACGGTTGTGGTTTTTCCAGTCCCCGGCCCCCCGCTGACAATCATTAGAGCCTTACCTATAGCTGTGACAGCAGCCCTCATCTGATCGCTACTCTCAACAGATTCTCCAGGGAAAAGATCTGCCGAAATGCCTGCGTCTACCTCTACCGGGCAGTCGGTCTCCGCAAGAACTCTTATCTGACTGGCTAGTCTTGCTTCGTAGGTATAGTATCTTTCTAAATAGAGATTATCTCTATCAAGGACTAATGGCTGGGGTGAAGCGGTCCCACCCTCTCTCCTCTCAGCCACTACATGCGTCTGTTGCAGTACACTCTGTTCGGCTTGACTGACCTTCATACAACTGTGCCCCTCAGAGAGCGATATGGACAAACGAAAAACGATATCGAACAATGCGTCTTTAGCTGCACCTTCCAAACCTGAACGGTCAGTCATGAATTTTGCGAACCTCTCATCCAGATATGTCTCAGGCTGGCTACTCATCATGACCTCCATCTGCAAGAAGCGCAGAAAGCCTGAGCAAAGTACCATAGTCAGGCACTGTGGAATACACCCCACTTCCGGTAATATCAGGACTCATCCCCCGAACAAAGAGGTACATTACCCCACCAAAATGATCATTAAAATCATAGTCATCCATAAGGTTCATAAGATGGTGGTGCAGTACAAGTGAGTATATCCAATATTGCAGACCATAATTATGGGATTTCATAGCCTCAACAAGATTATCGTAGCTATACGCATCCATGTTTTCACCGAGGATATTAGTCTTATAATCCATGACATAGTACTTGCCATTAATAAGACAGATAAGGTCAACAAAACCGGTAAGGTAGCCCCTGATAGACCTATTGTTCATGGGGAGTACAGTGGGGTCACCTGCTAAAACTTTATGTATTTCAGCTGTCTGAAAAGGTGATAACTTGAAATAGAAGGGCATCTCTTTCAAGACTGAGGTGGGTGCAATATTCTGCAGGGAAAATTCACCTGTAAGATTCGTGGACACAATACAACGCAGAAGCTTTGCAATATCCCCGGAGTCTGTTTCAACGCCATATCGGCTACACTTTTTCTCTATCTGAGCCAGAAGTTCTGCAGAGCTTTCAAGGGAGGAGAAGTCGGAATCCTCAAGAAGATCGTGGATCACATTACCAAAACTTGCCCCAGCGGGAAGACCAGGCACAGGGATCGGATTGTCTCCGCCTCTTTGCACCGATATCCCATTATGTTCATATTCATACTCACTCATAGTGGCAAGACCTGAGAAACTGGTCATCTGCCAACTGGTTCCAAGAGACCTGCCTGACTCTTTTTGCGTTACGAGTTCTCCTTGTGTCAGTTGAGGGGAATAGCTTTCCCTCTCCTCTTCTTCTCCAATCAGGTAATGCTGGGTAAAGTTCATTGACGAAAGTGCGCCCAGTACACTGTTTTGTGCCTGCCATTCGCATTGGCCTTCATTAAACAAGAGATAACCAAGGGGTGACTCAAAGGAATCCCGGACGTAGGTATGTTTTTTCACATCCCCCCACATGGTATAGCACCGTACCTTTGCCCTTGTGAGCGCCACATACAATAAGCGTAACTCTTCCGCCTTCTGGTCATAATCGGCCAGCTTTTTTCTCTCCTCAAAGAGTTCAGAACCAAGATCAATGAGATTTCTACCATGTTCATTCACAGTGATCTGATGCCTTTCTCCAGCCAGCATACCGGACGAATACCAGAGATATGGACAAAAGACGACTGGATATTCAAGCCCCTTGGCTCCGTGCATGGTAACAATCTGCACCGCGTCTTCATCACTTTCCAGCAATAATTCCGTGCCACCCACAACATCTTTTTGCAGATACACCTTTTGCAGCCATTGCAGGAGTTGTCCTATACCTAGATTTTCTCCACTTTCCTGCTCCTGAATCAGCTCTATCAGGTGGTACAGATTGGCAATGGTCCGTTCGGCATAGGGTTTTCCAGCAATACTTAGGAGGATTTCTTCGTCTTCTATGAAGCTTGCCATCATAGAAAACAGCCCCTGCTCAAGCCAAAGGCTATGGTACTGAACCATCTTTGACTGCCAGTGGCTTAACTGGTCTTCATCCTGCCAGATCTGCACCAGTTGATTACCGCTGAAATTAAACCAGCTTACTGCCATGGCAGCTTTGAGCTTCAGCAAATCAGTTGGACTTGCAATGGCGCGTAATAGAGCCATAAGTTCCAGGCACTCCCCAGTGTGAAACACTGAGCTTCTACTACTCACCACTGCAGGGATTCCAGATTCAATCAGGCTGGCTTGATACTGCTGGGCCTGTTTATGACTCCGCACAAGTATTGCAATGTCACCAGGAGCCAGGTCTTCACTTTTCCCACCTTTACAATAGATCGATTTTTCATGAGGATTCAAAAGAGAGAGTATCTCATTCACCGAATAATCGCGAAATAGATCAGCAGCCTTTCCTGATGACCACCTGCCACTCTTGTCGTCTACGTTTTCAGGTAGACTGCAGTATACCATCCCGGCAAGGCTTTCTCCTCCCCGCTTGATATCAAAGGAAGAATCACTGAGTCCTGGCTCAACTCGCTGATAATCAAGCATCGACTCATCGTAGAGAAAAGGGTTTGTACGCGCACTAAACAGACGGTTAACCTCCTCTACCAATCGTGGATGGGACCTGTAATTAGTGGTGAGGGTTAATCGTTTTTCGGCATTGTTTCTTGCAGTAAAATAGGAGTGGATATCAGCGCCGCGAAATTTATAAATGGCCTGTTTAGGGTCACCGATCAGGTAAAGATAGTGGTTGCCACCTCCAAAAAGTTCAGAAAATATCTTATACTGAAGACTGTCTGTATCTTGAAACTCATCTATGAGGGCAAGGGAGAATCGATCACCGATAACCTGGCGGAGCTGTCTGCCCTTTTCCCCATCAAGGGCATGGGCGAGATTTTGAATAAGACCATCAAATCCCATTGTCCCCTGGAGCAACAGCCTCTCACTGACTTCTAAACGTTTTGATGCTAACGTACAACGCACAGCAAGGAGTAGTTTTTTTATGCTTAACAGCAGTGTTTCAACTTCAATGGATGGTAAGGTCCACTGTTCAAGATATGCCTGCTTCTTATCTCCCCGAAACTTAGTACCATTCAATTCACCAATGAGATGTTCATACGAGAGGAACTCTATGTTATCAGGCAGTAGAAACGAGGTGCCACTTACAAAGTCCTCGATGGCTGCAAACCAGTGCTCGAAGTTATCACAGAGCCATTTTTTGAAATGTTTTTCCGTAACTCCATTTTGAAACCGTGCCTGGAGCGTTTGGCCTTCTCTCACCCACCACTTTTGAAGTGACTCCATGCTCATTGTACAGGCCAAGACCGAAGTATCTAAAGCTGGCGCTTCTGGTTCAATATCAGACTGGTTCCGGAAGGCCTGAGAAACGCTATCCCCTAGTTTCTCAGGAGTCTCAAAAGATGATACCAGCAATGAGCAGATAAAAGGGTCCAGAGGATACACTTCCTTTCTCCAGAAATCATCCACTACCTGGCCTATGATATGATCGATACTGGTCACAAGCTCAACATTAAAGAGCTGTCCACTTTCAAGCGCCTGATCGACAAGCATCCTCTGGCAGAAACTATGTATGGTAAAGATACTGGCGTTATCAATATCATAAAGAGCCAGTTGCAGACGCTGGATGGCAAGTTCGACATCGGACACCCCGGATAACCAGGCCAACATAGTCGCATCAACATCTGTCGGCGGCTGCGATGACAAACCTTTCTGCCCTGCCGCGAGCAGATTCCTTGCCTCTGCAAGCCGTAACCTGATTCTTGACTTTAATTCCTCGGTTGCAGCTTTTGTGAAGGTAACAATGAGGATTTTGGCAATGGGAATGCCAAGCTCAACCACTCCTCGCAACACCAGCATGCCGATGGCGTATGTTTTACCAGTTCCAGCACTGGCCTCCACAAGGCTTATCCCTTTTTCAAGCGGTACCCTTGCGGCATCAAACACTTCTGCATCTTCAGCCATCTATTTCCTCCATAAGGGGTACCATTACCTTAACGACAATATCCTCAAAACTCTCCCCAAGGAGCTCGTCCTCAGACTGACCATCCAAAAGCAGTTGCCATTCAGGCTCATACCCCTTTGCAAGTGAATCCCTCAGAGCCTTTTTTGCCTTATCAAGGGGATCAATCGTGCCCCATCCCCCTATCTGTCTGGCATAGACAAATGCAGGTTCAATAAATAGCTCAGATGGTTTGGTCTGTCCGTGGCGAAAGATATCAAGCATCGTGATCAGATCAGGCCCCGTAGAATCTTTTGAAAACCTGTAGGCCTTTTCTGTTGTTACAAGACAGGTGTTTGACTCTGTATCACCTTTTTGTTCTTGTAATATTAGATGATGCAGCCATGCCAACAGCAGATCCCGGCCCCGCAACGCACCATAGCGGGCAATGAGTATTCCATTTTCAAAAACATTATCTAAAGGCCCCTGGAGCTGATACTCTCCCACAACACAATCCACATGCATCGCACTGCATTTTTCACCCATATCCTGCGCAGTAATCTGCTCTATAAATCTTGATATTTCTCTTTTTTTAGAACTGTATGAAAGTGCACCCGATGCTCCAAGGGGCCAGCCACCTGAAACCTGCTCTTTTTTTAGGAAATCATCTTCGGAATTCCTTTCACCCGGATTGTTTAAGGCCTGTTCGATGAGCGCCTGATCCATATGATACCTGCCAAGACCTGTTAACTCAAAGAGCTCCCGATCCTCGGGTAACTCTTCAAGGCGTGCAAGCTGCACACCGAGGCAGTGCCGAACGAAATACTTCTGTGGATTATTAAAAAAGAGCAGGAGTTGTTTAGTGTCCACTGTTGCCACTGGAGGTTCCAACTCCCCCTGCCACCATGGAGCAGGTTCAGTCAGCTCTTCACGCAACCGCTCTGCCACCTTACAGCTAGCACCATCATAACTTACAAATCGGTTACCAGCGCCCACTTCAAAATATTTAGAACTGAAGTTATGCAGAGGATGCGAGACAACGAGGTTCTCCGCACCATAATCTTCTGCCAACACCTCTATGAGTTCAGTTAAAACAACCGAAGGTGGAATTTCTTCATTGGTATGTGCCGACTGGCCAACATAGCTCAGATACAGATTCCTTCTTGCTGCAAGTATTGCCTCTAAAAACTGATATCTGTCATCAGCCCTGGAGGATCTGTCACCAAGACGAAACTCTCCAGATTCTCCCATGAGATCAAAATTATCATGACTATCAGGAGTTGGATATACACCATCATTTAAACCAAGAAGACAAACAACTTCAAATGGTATGGAGCGCATGGGCAGCATGGAACAAAAGGTCAACTGTCCCCGTAAAAAACCTGAACTTGTCCTCTTTTCTTTGGCCGATTGCTCAAACCACTCACGTATCACCTCAAAACTCACTTCTGCTTCGGGAAAACCGTCTAAGGCCCCACCAAGATCATCCAACAGCATACGCAACTCGATGAGTTCTTTCTCACTCTCTTCTCCAAAGAGAACTGCGACATATCCAAGCAGCAGCTCAGACCAGTCGGACAAACTGCGCTCCAGGCCAAACTCTACCCGCGCCCCATCAAGGAGATCAACAAACCTGCAGAGCCCACCCAGGGGGGCTGCGCCCCGACCTTCAAGCTCTGTAAAGGGGAGAACACCATCAACAAAGGAATCCTGTCCACAGGCAAAGCCCATGAGCATCCTGTCAAGCCCGGCTCTCCAGCTATTTTCTGCAAATGGTACAAGACCATCTTCTCCCCGTTGCTCTGCCGATAAGCCCCAGCGAACTCCAGACTCAACGACCCATGATTCAATTTGATCAAAATCGGCCAAACTCAGATCAAACTGCGGGAAAATTGAAGGCTGACGTAGGATGTCGAGCACCTCACTCCAACCAAAGCGGCCAGAGAAGAGCTGTATAAAACCGAAGAATCCTGCAAAAACCGAATTTCGCCTGCGTACACTTCGATCAGCTATGGAATGTTGAAGAGATTTAAAAACTGCAGGAATAAGCGGTGCATACTCCTGAATATCAGGTGCCATGACGATGATATCACGAAGTTCGAGATCGGGGTCCGTATGAAGTAAATAGAGCAGCTGTTCCCTTAAGACTGTCAGTTCCCTCACCTTCGAGTGACAGGAAACAATCTGAATAGAGTTATCTTCAAGATATTTGATGTTCCCACTCTCTTTCTGTCTGCCCTCCAGGAGATCATACTGGAGTTTTTTAAGAAGCGGTGCATTTGTATACTTTTCAGCCTCCAGGGGATCTTCATAGCTTTCAAATTCAAGAGCAAAATCAGCACCCTCAAGCATCATAGCCTGTAGATCCTTACCCTGCCTGCCAAGGCTTGCAAGAAGAGGATGATGTTCGCTGGATACCTCTACCGTAACCGGAACCCCACTTTTGATCATCTTTTTATATTGTTGCCTTTTCGTCTCAACATCGCCCCAATATTGCCTACAGGGAGAAAGAAGAAAGAAATGCACATCCATATGGCGGGCCAGACCATTAAGAAAACTTAAGAAGAGTGGCGGCATGGTATGCAAACCAATTACAGAAATCCGCTTTGGTAGGGTCGCTGAGAGCTCTCCAGCCGTCTCTAGAGCCTCTATGACTGAGTGCAACTGCATTCCCCTGTGTACTTCTCCACCCGGCTGCTCTATGAGCCGTTGCCACAGTGCCATTTGCCACGGTTCTGAAATATGATCAGTGGTTAATACCCCGCGCTCCCAGCTCTCCAACATATCCGATCGCATAAGTTGGTACTGATCAAAGACATTGGCGAGTCTTCTTGCAAGCTGAAACCTTTTTAAATTGCGTCTCTCACCTTCCAGATAATATTGTATTTGACTGTACTCATCACCATCGATTTCTCTTAACAACTGATCAAGGCGAAAGGTTAGGGTCTGTCTATTGAAACCATCTGGGGAAATACCGATTCCAAGGCGGTCGGCAATGGAGCTTAAAAAGTCTAATGGGAGGAAAAACTTAAAATTGCAAAAGCTTGTGAATGCATCGGCAAGCCCTTGCGCCACCATCCGCTCCATGCCCTGGCTCTGGATAAGAAACATCTCAGCACTGAATAAATCAGGCTGTTTATCAATCTGGAACAGTCCCACCATTTGGCGAAGAAGATTTTCCGTTCGATTTGATACGTGTAAATAGAACATTATCAGGTCACAGTAAGAATAGTGTCAGACAACCACTTCTTGCATTTACAGACAACGATTGTACAGGTATTATTTACCACCGCTCATATCAACACCGGCATATTCATATATGCCAAAAATGAGACCGGCCATTATACCAATAGCAAAAAACAGTCGCAGTCGACGGTCCCATGGAAGCTTATTTTCCCCCGCCATATACTGCAACAAAGCAATTATTACATAGGTAATACCAGCGACATAGGGCCCTGTCTGTAAGATCTGCCAACCAGTTGCTTTAACGGTGGTAAGAGCATCGGGCCCTAAACGCAGGTTGAACAATAGATAAAGCACAGCGGAAGCTGTAAAAGTTATTTTACTTCGAAGATCTGACATATGAACTCACTTAAAACTGTTTTATTTCCGGCAACCGTAATCCACTCGATACGCCAGTATCCAATTTTTCTCTTATTCCCACAAATACAACTCATTGCTCCGGTGGAATCAAGTAGTGAAAACCAAGCCGGAGAACCCACAGATACTTTCATTAATTCAGGTTTATGTCAAGTAGATACTCCCTGCCCCCTCGGCGAGAATCTCTCTCGGTTTCAACACCTCATAAAAGACATCCGCAACAGAAAAGATGACTATGCTGCGCAGCTGAGTTCTCTAACCCTTGCCGCCATGTCATCATCTGCCAGCTCCGGTGAAGAATCTGAACAAGCCATTATAAATGAATTCCTCACCCCAAAAGACTTAACAGTAGAAGAGGAAAAACAAAATCATGAGGCAAAACTCTGGCAGGCACGACTTGTTCTTGCCATCGGCGAAGTTCTTGATGCTGAAGAAGAAGAAATAGCCAGAAACCTTTCCCTCGTCGATGATGACACAGCAGGACTGTTCAATGCTCTAAAAGGTGAACTGGATGACTTTGACCAGGACAGTCCATTTGCTGAGTTAAGTCAGTTAAAAAGTAATTTTAGTGGCGCCCACAGTGGTAATATGAGCAAACGTCTCAACAGCTGGGCCCAGCTTTTTAGTGAGAGTAGTTATACAGACTCAGATCTCTTTATCACCACAAGCGCTGATGTCATTGATATACTATCTGAGTCATACGATGCACTAGAGGGTCTCGCTCCGATACAACACACAGGATTTGAGCTTCCAAGTCTCATTGGCTGGAGTGAAAAGGAGGCACTGGAGTCGGTACAAGCATTCAAACAGACAAATGAAACCCTGCTCGCAGATCTTGTAACTCTTATGGCAGACCTTATAGAAGACAAACAAGGTGGGCTAGATAAGCAAAACACCTGGGACGATATCAGGTCGTTGTGGAACACTCAGTTAGAGCAAAGCTTTCCAAGCAAAGAATTAGGTCGTCAACCAGTGACACTCTATATGTATAAAAATATTGATGTGAAATCTCTACTTGGAATAGAAGCAAGTAAGGATCCGTCTAAGAATACAGCTGTACTACTTGTTGGATAGCAGGAGTAATAGCAGTAGTTTCACTACCCCCACCTGCACAACATAGACAGCCTCCCCAACTCACTCAGGGAGGCTGTTGTACTATTAGCAACAGGTGTATGGGTTAATGGTTGTAACTGGACATGAGGCCGCTCTAACTACCTTGTCTGCAACACTACCAAACATTATCTTTTCGAGCCCCTTGTACCCATGGGTACCCATCACAATAAGGTCTGCATTGTTTTCGGATGCGTATTCAACTATTTTCTCACCCACATCGCCCATCAGGACCTTATACGTTAGATCTGCCACCCCTGCTTTTTCGCAGAACTCAACCATCTCCCCGCAAAAAGAGGCCATCTTTGTTTCGGCACTTTCTGCAAGCTCCCCTTCAAGACTAGGCAGTGTCATCTGCGGCACAAAAAAACCAGAATAATCTTCAAAATTCTGAACCACAAAAATCAGGTGCATTGAAGCTCCAAACTTCCCAGCCAGATACGCTGCAGATTCTGCAATTAGCCTGGAATTATCAGAAAAATCAACCGGAGTTACCACATTATGTATCTCATGAATTATACTCATAACGCCCCCTTTGTCATTGAATGAAACTTCCTTTACTTACTTATAATTATCTCATAAAGAAGTGTCGAATGCAATTTTCGTATTAGATGATTATAGCTCCATTTACAATACGCTTCACATCACTTATTTCATAATTAGTATTAGTGATTTGACAATTATAAAAATCAAGATATTGTCTAGTAACACTATGTAGTACTTTCCATATTCTTAAAAGAGGAACGTTTTGAAAAAAATCAATGCAATATCAATCAGTGACCGCAAAGGAATGCGGAAGAAAAATATCCAATCTACGACACTTATTGAGGATTTTGGTCTGGAAAACGATGCCCATGGTGGTGACTGGCACAGACAGGTAAGTTTTCTTGCTGAAGAGAGCATCCAGACAATGCGTGATAAGGGGCTGGACGTGGTTGCCGGTAATTTTGCCGAAAATCTCACCACTGAAGGCGTTGACCTCACTCAGGTTGATGTGGGAACCCATATCACCATCGGTGAGACTGAGCTCATTATTTCCCAACTTGGAAAGATATGCCACACCCCGTGCGCCATATACCACCAGGCCGGCGACTGTGTTATGCCACGGGAAGGCATCTTCGCAGTAGTGGCACGGGGTGGTGATATTAGGGTTGGAGACAGCCTGACTATTCTGGAAAAGCACTCTGCATCGGCAGCCATTGTAAGTAACACCAACGATGAAACAAAAGAACTCAAATCCATTATTGAGAATCAATTCTCCCCAGCATTTATACGTCTTGATACCATTAACAATAAAAAAGGCGGCACTCTTGCAGCAATTATCGAGGATCTCGCCTCGACCCAAAAAACAGACAACATTATAGTACTGGACACAACCGGAGAACTTGGCCTTGCTCTTACCGGCCTCCCTGTCGAAAAACAGGGTGCCAATATATATAACTACAAGAACAGCACGATTTATCATTTCAGAAACAGCTCCCCTCCATTTCCATGGGAGAGGTAGAACATGGTGAGCGTGTAATTATGCTCCTCTACTTTGGAGGAGCACCTCCTGGATGAGATATCCTAAAGAAAACTTCTGTTTGATTCCTCGTCAGCTCACATTACACCTGCTAAGAACATCATATTGATGTTATACGATACGAATGAAGACGGAGCTACAAACATGTATATGACTGCCAGCAGAATCAAAATCGAAGAAAAACCTGTATTAAAACTAAACATCCACGACTTCGATGAAAATGATATTCCATTTCTAGATAACCTTGGTATCGACCAGCGTGATGAAGACTCTCCCGGTTTACGATATATTCATATCCATAGCCAGGAAGATTTCCATAGAACTCGTTCTACAATCCTGGAAAAGTATAATGTAATTGAAGAAAAAGGCCCCAAGGTCTTCCTTGAACTAAAGTGTACCTTGAAAAACTAGGTGATTTGTTCTAATTCGAGACGCGTGAAGAACTGTACCACAGATATATAACTGATATGCCGAAGTCTCAGCTTATCGGGGGATAGAACGTAAACAAAACGAAAATATTGGGCGCAAAACAACTTTTGCGAGACGCTCAACTATCTACTGCTTCAAAGGTGAAAGTAGAGTGAGATAAAAGCGACCTCTTATAAAAAATATCGAGATAGTGAAGATCTTCAAAGCACACTCTGCAAAAATCACTTATTATAGGACCGACCTCGGCACACATTAAATAAGCCGGGACTACGCTCAATAGACCCTCGTGGGATGTAGATACCTACACCAAAGTCATTCATACATACACTCACAGACAAGAAAAGACTTTTGGTTACCGAAGACTTCCGATAAGCGAAGAGTTCCGATAAGCGAAGACTTCGAGTGATCTTAGAGGGCACTTAGTACAATACGTTAACATAATTTCAGGACCCAAAAGACATGAATCCTATTTGTATAGTAGACGACCAGCCTCAGATCTGTTCAACCATTTCGGGAATCCTTTCTGACGAAGGCTATGATTCCACAGTATTTCAAGATGCGGAAAGTTTCTGGCAGAGCCTTGACACCCAAGAACCTTCCCTGGTTTTACTCGATATCTGGCTGCCAGGTGTTGATGGTCTGGAAATTTTAAAACGGTTAAACGATCGTTTCCCCACCCTGCCAGTTATTATGATGAGCGGACATGCTGGCATAGAAACAGCAGTACGAGCCATCAAATTAGGTGCCCACGACTTTATGGAAAAGCCACTTCACCTGGACGTACTCCTAGAAAAAGTCGAATCTGCGCTTCAATGCCTCCCTTCTAAAATCGATTCTTCCTCAACCTCCGACAAAGGAATCGACACCGCGAATTCTGATTCTGAAATGCTCAATGGAATGGTTGAGATTGTCACATCCACTGTACCCCAAAAAACTCTCGGTGATGTTATAGTTCTTAATGGTGTAGGACTCTTGAGCGGTCGAAAAACTGGTATTATCTTAAGTCCGCTTGGGGTCAATGAAGGTATTGTCTTCCAAACATTGGACGGACAAACCATTCCTGGAAAAATCACATCCCTTGAAAATTTTTCAAAAATTGATCCCACGAAAATATTTTCAGCTAACTCAACCACGCTTAAAAATGGTACGCACCAGGTTCGAACAGTTGAACACCTCATGGCAGCCTTTTCTATCTTCGGTATCACCAACGTACTCATTAAGGTAGATGATGAGATTCCCAATATAGATGGCTCGGCTAAGGACTTTAGTGACCTCATAGCTCAGACTGGTGTTGTTGAGCAGCAGACACCTACTGAAGTTGCAGTGATCAAAGAAAAAATTGGGGTGGGCACTGAAGAGAGTTCTGAGAAACATCTCTTTGCAGAACCTTTTGATGGTTTTGAAATTGTTATGAGAGTTGACTATCCTGAGCCCATAGGAGAACAGGTCTTTACCTTCAATCCTGACCACGGTTCCTTTTCCGACGAAATCGCACCTGCTCGCTCATTTAATACCTTTGAAAACATCGAAATGGCCCAGCGACTTGGAAAGGTCGGTAGCGGTTACCTCAACTCCCATATTATCATGCATGAGGGTAAGGTTATAAATACTGAACTACGCTATCCAGATGAATTTGTTCGCCATAAAATATTAGATTTAATTGGGGATCTATATCTGCTTGGCTACCCAATACAAGGAAGAATCACAGCCAATATGACATCCCATGGATATAATCAGGCACTGGTAGAGCGCCTGCACCATGCTATCCAAAGTTAATTGTATACAGCTGTCACCAGGATTACACTTTCTATAAAGAGCAAAGGCCCAACGTCTGTTAAAGACGTTGGGCCTTTATTTATACCTGAGATAAGAATAAGCAGTACACCACAGCGAACACGACATTTGAACTGAGTTCATCACACGATCGTCCATAACTCAACAATATTGCCTGGCCTTGTAAAGTATACAAAACAGATATCAGCTAGTATCATCCTCTTGATCCGTGCCATTTTCTTTAATTGCTTTGAGTGCATTAGAACCTCTCGTCACGGTTGCAATTCCAACTCCCAGAATATCAGCAATTTTTCTCTGGGGAAGACCATCCTCCAGCATCCTGAATATTTCGAGACGATTACTTAACTCAACGATTTCACTGGAGGTGAGCAGACGCAATAGTGCATTCTCCATATCGGTGGAATTTTTCTGGCCCAGCAAATGATTGACTAATTCTTTCATATTAAGTAGGTTTGTATTTTTGTACTAGTACAATAGTACATTTTCATTTTTTGTCAATAAAATCAAGGAGAACTATTCCATGAAGAAGTTTTGTTTTATACTGCTGAGTTGCTTACTCACGTCACCGGCTATTGCTGCAGAACCTGTCAAGATCGGTATGGTTACAACTCTTTCCACCAAGGCTGGATATCTTGGTGAAGACATTCGAGATGGCTTTCAATTAGCCATAGATCAGGAATCTGGAAAGCTCGGTGGTATTGCAGTTGACCTGATGGTGGAAGACGATGGCCGCAAACCTGAGAAAGGAAAGCAGATAGCTGAGAGATTTATCAAAAAAGATAAAGCTCAAATCCTCACTGGAATTGTCTTTTCTAATGTCGCCATGGCAGTCGTCCCTAAGGTAGTTAGACAGGATGTGGTTTATCTCAGCACAAATGCTGCCCCTTCAAAACTTGCAGGAAAAGGCTGTAACAGCAATTACTTCAGCGTATCCTATCAAAATGACAATCTTGATGAAGTCGTGGGCAAGTATGTAAATGATACAGGACACAAGAGTGTCTACCTCCTAGCCCCAAACTATCCTGCTGGTAAAGATCATCTTGCAGGATTCAAACGTTTTTACAAGGGTGAAATTGCAGGAGAAGTCTATACAAAACTCGGTCAATCAGATTACGCTGCTGAACTTGCGGCCTTAAGAGCTGCAAAACCTGAAGCTGTATTTTTCTTTTTACCAGGTGGCATGGGGATTAACTTCCTAAAGCAATATTCCCAGGCCGGGCTTGCTAAAGAAATCCCAGTATACGGCCCTGCTTTCTCCTTTGACGAACGAATTCTCAAAGCCGTGGGTTCCGCAGCCCTTGGTGTTAAAAACGGTTCTCAATGGACCCACGACTTAGACAACTCTGCAAATAGGCAGTTTGTCGAAGCCTACCAGAAAGCCTATGGCCGTATGCCAACTCTCTACGCTGCTCAGGGTTACGATACCGCCCGTCTAATAGGTTCTGCACTTAAGTCAGTTGAAGGCGATCTTAGCAATCTAGATTCATTTAAAGCAGCAATAAAAAAGGCAGATTTTGATTCTGTTCGCGGTAATTTCAGTTTTGGAACCAACCAGCATCCGGTTCAAGATTTATACATCAGAGAAGTAATTTCTAAAGATGACGGCTTCACAAACAAAACAGTGGAAAAAGTCTTTTCAAACCACGTGGACGCCTATGCGTCTGAGTGTAAGATGTAGGAGTTTTATGGGCCTATGATATATTCACAGGCCCACATCGACTCATTTTATTATGTTACTTTTTTTCGAACAGTGTCTTAACGGCCTCCAATTTGGAGTTATGCTCTTTCTTATGTCTGCCGGTCTCACTCTGGTATTTGGCATAATGCGGGTTATCAACCTTGCCCACGGCTCATTTTACATGATAGGTGCCTACGTCGGTGCTACCGTTGCCTCCGCCACGGGTTCTTTTCTCTTGGGCATTGCTGCATCCCTTCCTGCAGCAGCGTTCACCGGTATGGTTGTTGAATGGATCGTTCTCAGGCGCCTTTATCAGCGAGATCATCTCGACCAGGTGCTCGCCACCTTCGGCCTAATAATGTTTTTCAATGAGCTGACCCGGATTATCTGGGGGCGCCAACCACTCTTCATGGATGTCCCTGACTGGCTCAATCATAGTGTACAGCTTTTACCGGGGCTTACCTACCCGGCATACCGACTGGCAGTAATTTTTGTAGGCCTTGGGGTCGCACTGTTTCTCTGGCTGTTATTTTCCAAAACACGTTTGGGCATGCAAATACGAGCAGGAGCAGTCAACCGTGAAATGGTCGCAGCACTTGGGGTAAACATACGTCTACTCAACACCCTGGTTTTCGGCCTTGGGACTCTGCTCGCAGGGCTTGCCGGAGTCATGGCAGGCCCAATTCTCGCCGTAGAAAGTGGCATGGGGGAATCAATTTTAATTCTTACCTTTGTCGTAATAGTCATTGGAGGCATAGGCTCTATTCGAGGAGCTCTAGCAGGCGCTATCCTGGTTGGTATGGTTGACACACTGGGCAGAGCGTTTCTACCAACGATATTTCATCTACTCTTTCAATCCTCAAGTGCAGACGCAGTTGCAGCCTCTTTATCATCCATGGCTATTTACATCCTTATGGCTGTAATTCTTGTATGGAAACCAAGGGGCCTCTTTCCAGCTCATTCCTAATGACAATACAACAACGAACTAGACTCGCCTTAGGCGTTTGCGCCCTAATGCTCTTGGCCCTCCCCCCTGCTGCGCTTTTTCTTGATCAGATATATCTGGTCTCTCTTTTTAGTCGAGTACTCATATATGCTCTTGCTGCAGTCAGTCTTGACCTACTGCTTGGTTATGGAGGACTTACCAGTCTCGGCCACGCCGCCTATGTAGGTATCGGTGCCTATGTAGTTGGTATCGGATTTTTCCATGCATCAGAAATGGAACCCTTCATACAATCGCCCCTGATCATCAACGGCTCTGAAAACGGTTTAATTGTTCTTCCATTGGCAGCGCTTGTTGCAGGTTTTTTCGCTATGATATTTGGAGCTATGAGCCTTAGAACAAAGGGCATACATTTTATCATGATTACCCTCGCCTTTGCCCAGATGCTATATTATCTCTTTGTTTCCATGGAAAAATATGGTGGCAGTGATGGCCTCTCCCTTTACTCCAGATCAACAATCCCCGGTATGGACCTCGGAAATGATATACAGTTTTACTACCTCTGCCTTGCTCTCTTAATTAGTTTTCTTATCCTCGCTGAAAGACTGGTACGTTCACGCTTTGGTCTCATTGTTCGGGGAGCAAGGGACAATTCCCGTCGCACTCAAGCCCTTGGGATTCATGCCTTCCGCTACCAGCTTGTTCTATTTGTGATTGCTGGAGCAGGGGCTGGTCTTGCGGGTGGTTTACTGGCGAATCAAACTGAATACGTTAGCCCCGGGCTGCTTCATTGGACCTTATCAGGGGAACTGATGGTTATGGTAATCCTCGGAGGCCTTGGAACCCTGTATGGACCAGTACTTGGAGCTGCAGCATTTTTGCTTATGGAGGAGAGCCTTGCTATGTATACAGAGCACTGGATGATTTATATGGGTCCCTTCCTCATCTTAGTGGTGCTTTTTGCAAAAGGCGGTTTATGGAGCCTCATTGCCGGGCGAGGTAAACATGAATAATACTGTCCTGCAAATACAACATCTATACAAAAATTTTGGCGCCATTCGTGCCACCAGTGATGTAAGCTTTTCTATTGAGAAAGGTGATATCCACGCACTCATAGGACCAAATGGAGCCGGTAAGACCACACTTGTCAATCAATTGAGTGGTGATATATTACCAGACAAAGGTACGATTCTATTTAACTCATCAGACATAACAACTCTTAAAGCACATAAGCGTGCGCAATTAGGAATATCGAGATCATTTCAAATCACCCATGTTTTTGAGCAATTAACTGTGGCAGAAAATATGGCACTCGCCATCCATTCAAAAAACGGCCATAACTTTCGCTTTTGGAAAAGAGCGCTTGGTACCTCCCAGATCCAAAAAGAAGTATCCATAGCTCTGGAGCGAGTTGATCTGGCTCGGCAGAGTAAACAGCCTGCCCGAGTTCTCTCCCATGGCCAGAAGCGACAGCTCGAAGTCGGCATGGCACTTGTTGGAAACCCAGAACTGTTAATTATGGATGAACCCATGGCAGGAATGGGCACAGGTGGAACTCAGGAACTGGCAAAACTCATTGAAGGGCTTCGTGGCAGTGTAACAATCCTTCTTGTAGAGCATGATATGGATATTGTTTTTTCCATTGCAGATACGGTGACGGTGCTGGTCTATGGTGAACACATAGCCACAGGAACTCCGAGTGAGATACGGGCAAATCCAAAGGTGCGCAGTGCCTATCTCGGGGAGGAGGATGAATGCTAAACGTTCACGACATTTCTACCTACTATGGTCAAAGCCAAGCCCTCTACGGGGTTTCACTTACAGTTAAAATGGGCCAGGTAGTTACGCTTCTTGGAAGAAACGGTATGGGCAAAAGTACTACCATCCGGTCCATAATGGGTATTACCCCTGCCGCCTCAGGAATAATTAAATTTGTGGGTGAAGAAATCACCTCAAAGCCCAGTTACTCTATTGCCAGAAAAGGAATTGGACTTGTTCCCGAAGGTCGTCAGATATTTCCCAACCTGACTGTTAAAGAAAACTTGTTTATGGCCCAGGCAAACCATCGAAATGTTAAAACGCCTTACACACTTGACGATATATTAACGATCTTTCCCCGTTTAAAAGATCGGCTCAGTAATTACGGTAACCAGTTGTCCGGCGGCGAACAACAGATGCTTGCAATTGGCAGAGCTTTAATGATCAACCCAAGCCTCCTCATACTAGACGAGGCCACGGAAGGACTCGCCCCTCTGGTTCGCCAGGAAATTTGGCGCGGCCTCAATGTTCTTAAAGATAAGGGTCTTGCCATCCTTATTGTGGATAAGAACCTGAACGCTCTCATGGAACTTGCTCAATATCACTATATACTTGAGAACGGTAAAATAGCATGGGACGGTTCCACAAGCGAGCTACAGTCCCAACCTGAGATAAGAAACCGCTTCCTAGGGGTATGAAACATTGCTTTCCTGATACTGATCCCCAGAAAACACTTGCTGAACGAATTCTCATTGGTGGTGCCGGGTTCTGTGGTGTTCTGACAGGAACCTACTCTAGTCGGACAATATAGTTTGTCTAAAATTAGAGAGCTTCGAGATGGGTATAGTAACGTTTGGCATAAGTTGCCGCTGGCATGGATTTAGCGTTTTTGAATTACTCGCCAAAAGCACCCAATTACCGATCAGCAGCGGCCAGAGTGCGGTCAACTTAATGCTGCTGTTAGCTGCTTCCAAGTTGTTGTGTAAGGAAATTCTTTGCTTCTTCCCTAAGTTCAATTCCCAGATTTTCATTTTTTTCAATGCTTTCCAGGGCTTCGAGAAATTTAATTCGTCTAGTCTTGCCAATATCATCGTTTAAGATTCTATTGCACATCCAAATAGTTAATAGAACTGGTTTTCTTGCAATTGATTCAAGTAACAATTCATCATAATTTGGATAGAATCTCTCAATGAAATGGACAAGTGGTCCTGGAGCTCCAAGGTCGGCATTGGAAAGAGCTTCCATGAATTTGAAGATTTCTGGAATTATATCTTGGGCACTTTCAACACCTTCAAGTGCATCGGTTATTTCATATAGTGAATCCAACAAGTTATCTTCATTATATGATTCTTGAATTTCTAAAATCCTGTTTTTTATCTTTTCTAGTTCTAAATTCATAACTTTATAAGCAGCATTGAGGTAGGACGGCCAGTTACCCGACCGCCCCCTCACAGATCCCTGCGTGCGGTTTTCCCGCACAAGGCTCCTCAGTATTGTTCGCTTCGTACAAGAACATTCTCATGCTCTCTTTGCTATTCCCCTCAGTGAGGTTGGCTTGCATTATTCGGCCTTTCGTATCCGTACAAGTTTCCTTTGCGGGCTACACAATACCGTCATCCCCTTCCCCATGTGATCGGCGTTACCGTCTCAGAGTAGTATGAGATGATCTGACTCCCTTCGCTTAATTTACCCATCGCGACAGCCTTTTTGTGATTGAACTGTCCTACCCCTGATCGGTAAATCGGGGGAGGTGGAAGGGTCTCCCAAGTTCCTGATGCTTCTCTCACTACATGCCACGCTCTCGGACCCCGGCAGTCCCTCGGGAATCTCACCATAGCGATTCCTCTGTCCTGGCTTCCGGTACGTTAAAGCCGTCGCCAACTGCACTTTACTCTAACGAGGCTGAATTGCTTAAAGGAGGTACGTCTCCCCTGCGGCCTGCAGTGTTCCCTGTGTACGCTTCGCAATCTTTGTTCACCGGCTAAATGTGCCGACTCCGCCGACCCCGCAACACTCGGTACGGGCTGCTGGTTAAGCTTTGCCCGATTGGGACTTCCTGCCCAGGAACTTAAGCAGGGCACCCTATAAGAAGCACCAAGCTTCGCTTGGCGCACTAACGCAGAGTTGAGCGGCGAGTTTTATTGAGTCCAGCGTAACGCAGTGGAGCGATGGTGAAACGCCTTGCTGAACGAAGCCGCTACGCGGCAGTAAAAGCAACCAATGAGGTATACTTTTTATATGTATCCAATCCCGGATACTTACAAAATAAAGGAGTATACCATGAAGAAATCAGAAGTAAAACGATTTACAGAGCTCTATGAACGTCATCTTAACTTGCTAAAACTTCAGGGGAAAAGTGATAGCACCATAAGTGCATATTCAAGGGCAGTTCGTCGGATACGTGCCCATTATGATTGTTGTCCTGATAAGTTAAGCAAGGAACAATTGGAAACTTACTTCTGCGATTTGATCAAAACCCATTCATGGAGCACCGTCAAGATCGACAGACTTGGACTGATGTTTTTCTGGAAGAATGTCCTTGAGCAGGATTGGCAATGGCTTGATATGGTCAAACCGCCTCAGGTGAAATCGATCCCTGATATCCTGAGTTCATCAGAGATCGAAAGGCTTATCTGTGCCACCAAGAAAATGCGCTACCGGGTTTTCCTATTGGCGACATATTCAATGGGATTGCGTTTGACAGAGGCACTGTCGCTTGAAGTAGGCGATATTGACGGTGACCGAAAGCTCGTTCACATACGGCGTGGTAAAGGACATAAAGATCGTATGGTTCCCTTGCCAGATAGAACATTGCATGCGCTGCGTGTACTCTGGAGCAAGCATCGCCATCCAACATTACTCTTCCCAAATGCGAGAGGCTCCATGAAAACTATTCAACAAGCGACCACTCATATGAATATCGGTGGCACCCAAAATGCCATGAAGGTCGTGGTTAGAGATTGTAACATTAAAAAAAAGTCTCTATCCATTCTCTTCGCCATGCCTTCGCTACTCATCTCCTTGAACTTGGCCTGAGTCTGCGCTATATCCAAGATCTTCTCGGTCATTCCAGCACAAAAACTACTGCTCGCTACACTCATTTAACAGGCGTCACAGAACAAAACGGTTCCAAGACCATTAATGATCTGATCAACACCCTCAATATCACTTTAAAGAAGGTGTGATTATGGAAATGTCATCTGTTGTAGAGCAATATTACGATGCATTTTTGGCAAAGTATGGGGATACCGCACTTCCCAGCCACTGGAAAACATTGCAGGCAATCCTTCGCTGTCGCACTCCGGATTCAGGGGAGTTGTATGTGCAATGTCCAGATTGCCAACATGGAGAGTGGCGGCCTTTGTCATGTGGCAATCGCCATTGCCCAAAATGTCAGAACCATGAGGCCAGTCGCTGGATAGACAAACAGCAATCCAAGCTGTTGCCTGTGCCCTATTTTATGGTCACATTCACTGTGCCATTCGAACTTCGGCCCCTTACCTTTTATAACCAGAAGAAGGTGTACACCATGCTGTTTTCAACTGTCGCTTCCACCTTGAAAGAATTTGGACTTAACTCAAAGGATTTTGGTGGGACGATAGGCATGACAATGGTGCTGCACACCCACAGCCGAAAGTTGGATTTTCATCCTCACATTCATGTCATCGTCCCGGGAGGTGCAGTGACCAGAGGCCGTAGATACTGGAAGAAGGTGAAAGGCAAATATCTTTTCCATCAGGAGTCTGTTGCAAAAGTTTTTCGTGGTCGTTTCCTGGATGTCCTTCGAGAAGCGGACTTCATCATCCCCCAAGGAACTCCGACAAAGTGGGTGGTTGACTGTGCCCATGTGGGTGCAGGAGTCACAGCTCTCAAGTATCTGTCTAGATATCTGTATCGTGGCGTTATTAGCGAGAAGAATATCATCGCAAGTAAAGGTGGGCATATCACCTTCAAATATGTGAAAAGTACGAGTGGTAAGACAAAATTGCGGTCTTTACCAGGAGAGGATTTTCTATGGCTAATCCTACAACATGTGTTGCCTCGAGGTTTCAGACGTGTGCGGGACTATGGCTTTCTCCATGGTAATGCCAAAAAGTTGCTCGCGCTTGTTAAACTCATTCTTCGTGTCGTCATTACAAAGGTAAAACCTCGACCACGGCCTGCTTTCAAATGTCCCTGCTGCAAGAGTGTGATGAAGATTATGGAATTTCGATGGACAAACAGCAGGCCTGGATAGTCGTTACAATCGGCGATGCTAAAACCACATTTTATAGGGAGGGTGTTGTGCCTATGAGATAAGTTCTGTTTTTTTAGCCCGTTACGGGTAGTAGCATTGGTCCGTCCTGCCGAGACGGCCCTTCATTCAGATTTCCCTTCCTGTATTTGTCTTCGAAAATATATTTCCTTATACCTACCACGGGCTTGTTCAACCCGGGATAAGATCGTGGATCGCTGCGCGATCACGATCTATCCTTAGTCGTTAGCTTTTATTTTTTGCCAAAGCGTGAAGTCTGCTTTCTAGTTTGTCTTTAAGATTTTTCATATTGTTAAAAAAAATTACTGGGTAATCCTTTAAATCAAATTCTAATTTCGTTCCTTCTCTAGCAATGTAAATTGGGATTTTGCCTATCCCCTGAGCATAACCCGCTTCATAAAAAACATTTGGTTTTGAATGAGTGAGGTCTACTATTACAAACTCTGCTTTATTGATTGACTCTAAGATTCGATCTGTTATTCGTTCATTTGATTCTACTTCATCTACTCTTTCAGCCATGACACCACACCTACCAGCACCTTCTTTTATTGCTTCTAGTACGTCTTCAAGTGCCGGGTCTTCTGGGTTAATAGACATTGCTACAAAAGCGTAATTTTTCTCAACACTAACATTCAAAGTTGGTTTGTCAGTTTCTTTATTTTCACCTGTCGGAGGTAGATTAAGTACCCCTATCGCCTGCTCGACCATATCGGTAATGACACTTAAGAGACTCATACCGTAAGGAGCATTAAATATCATGGTAAATGGATCTATATTCTCCATAACCAACCCACCGACCGCAGGAGGTGGACCAATTGTGACTGTATGTAAGCACCTTGCCTCAATTACTTGTTGTCTTACCCAAGCCTTATTTTTGTTGATTTGGCTCCTCAATGCTTCTCTTTTTTTGGGGTCTTGATACGATTTGTCCCAATCATTTAAAGAGATAACAAATTTTTCAAGTTTGGCAATTTTTTCTTCTATATTGTCCATTGTTTATATAGTTTTTAAGCTAACGTTCCGCCTCACCGGATCCGCGCTGTTTGCGGGGTCCGTGTGCAGGTGGTGGTTATGATTTTTTTATATTATTAAGTATTTTGCCGATTTGATCAATTCCATCGAAAGTACTAGGCAATTTTTCTGGATCGGAAATTATTCCACTAAAAATTAAGCTTTCAAATTTCTCCAAGGCAACACCATCTTTCTTTTTAATTTCGGATGAATAATCTGCATAACTCTGTATGAATTGACATAAGGTTTGTCGTAGTTCAATTTGAATAATTTGTGCTTTAACAGAACGATGATTGATCAGAATAACTCTAAAGAAATATATCAGAACAATTTCTAATGCAACTATAGGAAGAAATACAAAAAAACGGTCTAGGCCAACAGCATTACCTTTGTACAAGCCAAATGTTACTAGCAATATTTCAACAATTAATGGCGCAATTATTAAAAATCCCATTGCTAGGAGGGAACAAAACAGCCAAAATGCTTCTTTTCTCTTTTTCGTAGTCAAATCTGAAAAACCTTGATACAACCCTACAAAATTAAAACCTATTTCATACTCAGTTAATTTTTCTTTTAACTTATCAACAATGGTTCTTTTTGATTCAAGTTCCTTGTCCCATTGTTCCTTGAGATTATTTGCTTCTTGTATTTTTTCTTCGAAATTTTTAAATACCCCAATGTTAGCATCATTAATAAATTCTTTTGCGATATTTGCAGGCATCACGTAAGACGCATATATTATCTGTGATCGGATATCACCGTCCATCTCACCGTTGTCAGATTGTATTTTAGACTTTAAAGATCGTAATTCTAAAGATAGTTCTTTGCCTGCTCCAACTAAAAAATCAAACTCGCAGAGGAATCTATAAGCTATGCAGTAAATATGATCTATATCTGAGGGTTTTTTGTGGTCAAAATCTCTTAGCCATTGAAGAAATTGATCTCCGACATGTTTAATATTAAAACTACAACGTTTGTCCCATTCTTCAGATGATTTATAAATGTAGCCAATTATTTGTCTGGCTACTTTTAAACGATTGAATTTGATTTCATCCTCAACAGTTACTACATCTGCTTTTCTGATAAAATCTGCGAGGACTTTAGAGTTGTTTTCTTCACCGAAGAACATTCAGTCTCCTATGCTCATTTTATAACCGGCCCGCGCGCTGTTTGCGGGTCCGTGTTTATTAGCTGGTTATCTTATTTATTTTTCAAATAGATCGAGCCACTCACTGACAATCGATTCACTTCCAGAGATAGCCAAAACTACCCTGGAAATTTCTATAGTTTCATCAATTGACTCTGCACATGCAAAACCGTTATAGAAATTAAATAGCCAGATTGAATATTGTTCGTTGTCGTTTGCCCTTAGACCTTTGTATTGAATAGCATGATCTCCTAGGGAGTTGTGAATTTGATGATTTTTCCCTTGAGAAAAGATGTGTGTTTCAAACAATTCATGACCAAATTTTGTGAGTGCAGGTGTAAATAGTGTTGTTTCTTTCTGCACATAGGTGCCCCAGTGATACCATGCTAGCCCTTTAAGGATAAACTTGAATAGTTCTGTATATTGCTCACCATCAAAGGGCATTACCATTGCTTTACCAATTTCTCCTGTCGCAAGGTCTAGGGGTAAATGGTTTCTACTGTTGGCCATGAAACTATGCAGCTTTTTATTCTTATTTAGCCGTGGTGGTACGTTTTTTCTCAAATTTTCTTTTGCGTTTTTATGCCTCCCGCCGAAAGGTATCACTGTAGTCAGATAGTGTTCTAAACGTGATTTTATGTTGTTGCACTCATTGCAAGCCGGTACTTTTATTAAATTTGCTCTTTCATTCTCAGTGAAAAATGCCCTCGCAAACAGATGGTCACCCTGCCTAATTGAATTTCTTTCGTTGCAGTAAACACATTTTTTGTTGACGTATTTTTTGCTCATCGAAAGATAACGTTTCGATAACCGGCCGCAAAATGCGGATAAAAACTATTAAATCAATATTGAACTTTATGCGTTGCAAATAGTTTCAATACCGCAACGTTTTTGCGGTCCGTGTTTATTGGCTGGTTAAAAATTTTCTTTTTTCCATAAATTAAAAGCGCGATCTATTTCATTTGCTACTTTATCGTAAGTTTCCCAATTACTCGGAATTTCGTATATGTTTTCAAACCGTTCTTCTGGATCAACGACCTCTGCGTAGGTACCAAAATAACGATTCTCAAAAAAATCTAAGGCGAATTTATTGCCAATCTCATTTAGATCTTCATCTGTAAATTTACCATCGCAACATTTTTGAAAAAATTTAGCTGGTGTAACTAATCTGGTTTTTAGTTTTTCAATTTCCTTTCGCGATTCTTCTTTGTGAAACTCACTGGCCAAACCATTGAGCATTGCCCATGCAACAAAAGTTCCCGTATGTGTATATGCATTAATTTCTGGAAGATCGCCAAAATCATCTGCTCCAAAATGCCATGATGCATCATCGTACTTCATTATTTCTCCGTTGATTTAATTAAGGTAGAACGGCCAGTTACCCGACCGTCCCCTCGCAGATCCCTGCGTGCGGTATTCTCGCACAGGGCTCCTCAGTATTATTCGCTTCGTACAAAAGCATTTCAGCTCCAGTACCCTGTGATCCGAGGCCGGGGAATTGAGAAACTCCGTAAGAGTTCTTCAAAACCTCGCCAGTTAAAGCTTTTCCGCTGACTCCTCCTATTCAACCATTTATAGACTATCTTGCAACTCAGATTGTAGAAGGAACCGAGTTTATCAAAGTTACCACTAACACCATTATAATTGTAGTGCCCACGTAGTTTTGCCATAAATTGTTCCATGAGTTCAGTGACTCCTGAAACACACCGATTGCTTCTGATCCACGCCTTCATGTTTGATAGTGCCTGCTGGAATTTCTTCCGAGCGGTTACCATTCTAACAAGAGGCTTCTTTTTCAAGCTAATGACCCAGCGATATTCAAAGCCAAGAAAAACAAAACTCTTGCTACGTTTCGTTTCAAACCTACTGAACCGTATAGCTTTTGTTTTGTCGGCTGCAAGTTCCAGGTTAAACTTGCCCAACCGTTTAGGAAGAACGCGAACTACTTTCATCAAGTCACTGCAGTACTGAAAACAGCACACATAGTCATCAGCAAAACGAATCAGATAAGCATCACCCCGACATCTGGGTTTAACAACTTTCTCAAACCAGAGATCAAGGGCAAAATGGAGATAAATGTTGGCCAGGACTGCGGAGACTACTCCACCCTGAGGTGTTCCTGTAACGGGTAGTATTACCTTACCGTCAACCTCAAGAATGCCTGCTTTGAGCCACTTCTTCACAAGATGGAGAAATGGCTGGTCATTGATACGCTGCTCCAGCATACGCAGGAGCCAATCATGATCAAGATTATCGAAAAAGCCTTTAATATCTGCATCCAGTACCCAACCGAACTTGCCCCGATGAATACGTTGACTCAACTCAAGGGCCGCTGAACGAGGACCTTTACCCTGCCGAGATCCGTGACTGCACGGCAAGAAATCCTGTTCAAATATGGCTGACAGGATCTGCGCTGCGCAATATTGCACAAGTTTATCACCAGTCTCAGGGATACCTAGAGGACGTTGTTTGCCTCCTGGCTTTGCAATATATTGTCTTCGAACAAGACCAGCTTTGTAGCGTTTTTCTTTCAACGCGTCTGTTATCTGGCTAACGTTGCCATCCAAATCAATTCCGAACTCTTCCCAGTCCACACCGTCAACTCCTGGAGCTGATTTGCAGTTGAGTTGTCCATAGCACCACCGAAGGTTGCCTTCGTTGAGCAAACTGTACAGATTACCGAATCGGTATTTTGGAACTTCCTTTGCTCTTTTTGCTATTCCCCGCAGTGAGGTTTGCATATGTTTATCAGCCTGTCTTATCTGCATATGTTTCCTTTGCGGGCTACATAATACCGTCATTCCCTTCCCCATGTGAACGGCCCTACCGTCTCGGAGTACTATGGAATGATCTGACTCCCTTTTACCCATCAGATGCTCTTCTTGTGGTTGATACATCTTACCTCCACGAGGAGGAGATAAAAGGGCCTCCCAGGTTCCTGACACTTCTCTCACTGCATGCCACGCTCTATGACCCCGGCAGTCCCTCCAGAATCTTGCCATGACGATTCCTTTGTTCTGGCTTCCGATACGTTAAAATCGTCGCCAACTGCACTATACTCTGACGAGGCTGAATTGCTTGAAGGAGGTACGTCTCCCCTGCGGCCTACGGTGTTCCCTGTGTACGCTTCGCAATCTTTGTTCACCGGCTAAATGTGCCGACTCCGCCGACCCCGCAACACTCGGTACGGGCTGCTGGCTAGGCTTTGCCCGACAGGGACTTCCTGCTGTATAGCAGGGCACCCTGTAAGAAGCGCCAAGCTTCGCCTGGCGCACTAACGTGCTGGTCAGCCGCACCGGGCTCCTGACGTAAGAATTCAACACCGCGGCCTTCCCGGTGTCGGCTGGACTAGGTGGTTATACCTTGTATTCTTCAATTTCTTTTTTTAATTCTTTTTTCAAAAGATGAAGGAAATATTTTGAGTCTAATAAAACTGCCACATTCCCAATTACAAAAAAGGTGAACAGTATACTGACATATCCTTTGATACCTATAGAGTTTGATCCATGAAAATCGGTAAAGAAAAGAAAAAACCCAAAAACAAACACGCCAATGTAGATAAAGAAGTAGTCGAAAACGAGTAACTCACAATGAACTTTTGTGTTTTTTCCTTCTCTCAAAACCTCAACGTTGAAAATCGGATTTGGAAATAACACTGGAGCACCAAACAACCTGGCAAATCTGATTATTTTAAAACTAAATGAAGTGCTTGTTTCAGTTAGTATTTTTGTTTTGAATTCCCTTTTGATTCTATTTTTTAGGTTGATAACCGAGATAAAGCTTTCCTGTAAGTCAATTGTAGCCTTCTCTGAGATCAAGTCTTTATATTTCATTGGTATAACGCCCGAGCTAACGGGCAAATTTATCATTGATAATGAGCTTGCTCGATTATCGATGTGAATTTGTCGTGTTGAGCGATTGGTTCCCTAGGCGCGCAGCGGCGTAGGAAGCAATTGATCAATACGGGTCCCCGTTAGCTCTGGCGTTCCCAAGGTGTTTTGGGAGCGAAGCGAGCACCTTGGGAACGTAGAGTTCAGTTGACACTGGCACAAACAGAATTTGGCAAGTGTAAATAAGTTTCTGTACAGGATAAACTTGACAGAAGCAACAGCCGAGCTGTGCCAGAGGTCAACTGGAACGTCTGGTTAGCGGATTTTTCCATATTTTTCATTAAGGTCCAACAGCTTGTGCCCTAATATTGTTTTGTTTGGTTTGTCTAAGACAATTACCATAAAAACATTTTTATTTTCACTATTTACAAGTACATGTTCATATCTGCCAGATGAATCAACATAGACAATATCTACTGCACCTTCAGAACAATCATGATTTTCAAAATGATCATCTGGTATTGAGTCAAAGTAAGACCAGAATTCTATAAGCGGCGCCTCATCTTGCTCAAGTTGTTTCATTGGTGACGAGAAGGTGGAGTCAAATTCTTTGCCAGTAAGTCTTTTGACCTGATATTTCATAGAATTTCCTTCCTGCCGCATTAAGGTAGAACAGCCAGTTACCCGACCGTCCCCTCGCAGATCCCTGCGTGCGGTATTCTCGCACAGGGCTCCTCAGTATTATTCGCTTCGTACAAAAACATTTCAGCTCCAGTACCCTGTGATCCGAGGCCGGGGAATTGAGAAACTCCGTAAGAGTTCTTCAAAACCTCGCCAGTTAAAGCTTTTCCGCTGACTCCTCCTATTCAACCATTTATAGACTATCTTGCAACTCAGATTGTAGAAGGAACCGAGTTTATCAAAGTTACCACTAACACCATAATAATTGTAGTGCCCACGTAGTTTTGCCATAAATTGCTCCATGAGTTCAGTGACTCCTGAAACACACCGATTGCTTCTGATCCACGCCTTCATGTTTGATAGTGCCTGCTGGAATTTCTTCCGAGCGGTTACCATTCTAACAAGAGGCTTCTTTTTCAAGCTAATGACCCAGCGATATTCAAAGCCAAGAAAAACAAAACTCTTGCTACGTTTCGTTTCAAACCTACTGAACCGTATAGCTTTTGTTTTGTCGGCTGCAAGTTCCAGGTTAAACTTGCCCAACCGTTTAGGAAGAACGCGAACTACTTTCATCAAGTCACTGCAGTACTGAAAACAGCACACATAGTCATCAGCAAAACGAATCAGATAAGCATCACCCCGACATCTGGGTTTAACAACTTTCTCAAACCAGAGATCAAGGGCAAAATGGAGATAAATGTTGGCCAGGACTGCGGAGACTACTCCACCCTGAGGTGTTCCTGTAACGGGTAGTATTACTTTGCCGTCAACCTCAAGGATGCCTGCTTTGAGCCACTTCTTCACAAGATGGAGAAATGGCTGGTCATTGATACGCTGCTCCAGCATACGCAGGAGCCAATCATGATCAAGATTATCGAAAAAGCCTTTAATATCTGCATCCAGTACCCAACCGAACTTGCCCCTATGAATACGTTGACTCAACTCAAGGGCCGCTGAACGAGGACCTTTACCCTGCCGATATCCGTGACTGCACGGCAAGAAATCCTGTTCAAATATGGCTGACAGGATCTGCGCTGCGCAATATTGCACAAGTTTATCACCAGTCTCAGGGATACCTAGAGGACGTTGTTTGCCTCCTGGCTTTGGAATATATTGTCTTCGAACAAGACCAGCTTTGTAGCGTTTTTCTTTCAACGCTTCTGTTATCTGGCTAACGTTGCCATCCAAATCAATTCCAAACTCTTCCCAGTCCACACCGTCAACTCCTGGAGCTGATTTGCGGTTGAGTTGTCCATAGCACCACCGAAGGTTGCCTTCGTTGAGCAAACTGTACAGATTACCGAATCGGTATTTCGGAACTTCTTTTGCTCTTTTTGCTATTCCCTGCAGTGAGGTTTGCATATGTTTATCAGCCTGTCTTATCTGCATATGTTTCCTTTGCGGGCTACATAATACCGTCATTCCCTTCCCCATGTGAACGGCCCTACCGTCTCGGAGTACTATGGAATGATCTGACTCCCTTTTACCCATCAGATGCTCTTCTTGTGGTTGATACATCTTACCTCCACGAGGAGGAGATAAAAGGGCCTCCCAGGTTCCTGACACTTCTCTCACTGCATGCCACGCTCTATGACCCCGGCAGTCCCTCCAGAATCTTGCCATGACGATTCCTTTGTTCTGGCTTCCGATACGTTAAAATCGTCGCCAACTGCACTATACTCTGACGAGGCTGAATTGCTTAAAGGAGGTACGTCTCCCCTGCGGCCTACGGTGTTCCCTGTGTACGCTTCACGACTTTTGTTCGCCGTAATTAGCTCCGCGAGTCGCGCAACACTCGGTACGGGCTGCTGGCTAGGCTTTGCCCGACAGGGACTTCCTGCTGTATAGCAGGGCACCCTGCAAGAAGCGCCAAGCTTCGCCTGGCGCACTAACGTTTAAGTTAAGCGGCGCTGATCACAGCGTCCGAGAGAGCGTAGCGAGCGATCTTAAACAATTTGTTAGACAATTTATTTTCTTTTTTTCCTTATTAAATCCGCAGCAAGTCGTGAAGCTAACGCAACTACTTCTCCACAAACCTCTTGACCACCATTTGTTATATATTCTTTTGCTTCACTTGATTCTATAAGGTTGAAACTCTTCCCCATTTTTTCTTCTAATATTTGAGAACAAGTTGTACCTCCAAATTCTTTTTCAAATGAAGCACAAAATTTCCTTGCAGATGGTAACGATGCTATATAACCACGTTGATTATTAAGCTGGTTTCTACCATAAACTAAACCTAACGCCATCAAAGAGCCTGTAATTGCGCCACACGTTTCACCACGAAGAGCCAGACCTGGAAATGGAGTTAATGCTTTTAAGATATCATCAGCTTTTAAGTCAAATTCATCTTGAAGGGCTGCAAAACAGGATTGAGCACAATTGCCAGAATGTGCTAAATATTCTTTTGATCTGTCTTCCAAAGAGGATTCAAATTCATTATTACTATTTTCTACATTCATTTTAATTCAAGGTCTAACGTTTTGATAACCTGCCGCGGGAAAAGAACTATTGTTCCAGTAGCTCATAGGTAAAATGAATACCCTTGAACTCTGTTGCAGAGCTAGGCCCGTGGTCAGTGTTTATTGCCTGGTTATGTGTTTAATATAGTTCAAGTATTTCCTCAATATCCATGACAGATATTGCTTTTGCAAGACGATCTTGACCAACACTTAGCGCGTGAAGAACATAGTAGCCTTGCAGTTGAATGTCTTTTAAAGGTTTTTGGTTCAGAGCTTCGTTAATTGCTTTAGAATACGACGGTTTTAATGACTCTGGAATTTCGGGGTTTCTTTTCTCTCTGTGAGCAATTTCTATTTGGGCGACTAAGAAGAGTTCACCTAATGAAACGAGCGTTGGTACTGCAAAATATGAAGCAGTATCTACATCACCTTGATGATATAAGTTTTCCCATAATTCTTCGATTGCATCATCGTACGATGACCTCAACTTTTCGAGTGCTTCTGTTGGGTCGTATTCTATTCTGTATCCGCTGAATAATTTCATATAAATTCGGATTTTTGTTCACAATTGAGGTAGGACGGCCAGTTACCCGACCGCCCCCTCACAGATCCCTGCGTGCGGTTTTCCCGCACAAGGCTCCTCAGTATTGTTCGCTTCGTACAAGAACATTCTCATGCTCTCTTTGCTATTCCCCTCAGTGAGGTTGGCTTGCATTATTCGGCCTTTCGTATCCGTACAAGTTTCCTTTGCGGGCTACACAATACTGTCATCCCCTTCCCCATGTGATCGGCGTTACCGTCTCAGAGTAGTATGAGATGATCTGACTCCCTTCGCTTAATTTACCCATCGCGACAGCCTTTTTGTGATTGAACTGTCCTACCCCTGATCGGTAAATCGGGGGAGGTGGAAGGGTCTCCCAAGTTCCTGATGCTTCTCTCACTACATGCCACGCTCTCGGACCCCGGCAGTCCCTCGGGAATCTCACCATAGCGATTCCTCTGTCCTGGCTTCCGGTACGTTAAAGCCGTCGCCAACTGCACTTTACTCTAACGAGGCTGAATTGCTTAAAGGAGGTACGTCTCCCCTGCGGCCTGCAGTGTTCCCTGTGTACGCTTCGCAATCTTT
The DNA here is from genome assembly GCF_054397165.1 of Desulforhopalus glucosivorans. Classification (NCBI taxonomy): domain Bacteria; kingdom Pseudomonadati; phylum Thermodesulfobacteriota; class Desulfobulbia; order Desulfobulbales; family Desulfocapsaceae; genus Desulforhopalus; species Desulforhopalus glucosivorans. Next base: position 1,253,240 of record NZ_AP044854.1, on the reverse strand, counting down.
GTTCACCGGCTAAAACTTGCCGGCTCCGCCGACCCCGCAACACTCGGTACGGGCTGCTGGTTAAGCTTTGCCCGATTGGGACTTCCTGCCCAGGAACTTAAGCAGGGCACCCTATAAGAAGCACCAAGCTTCGCTTGGCGCACCAACGCCGCCAACACAGGCGAGCGTTAGCGAGTCCAGCCCGCGCTTTTTGCGGGCGATTGTGATTGGCCTTGTTATAAGGCATTTTGCTGCCACTCCGATTTGTTGATTTTATATAGCACATGCTCACACTGCGAATGTGAAGCCTCAATATCGGGGTGCATAAAGTTTTGGGCGCTGTTACTCATGCCGATTTTTTGCATGACAGCCATAGAACGAACATTAGCCAAGGTAGTAAACGAAACAACCTCATTTAGGTTTAATTTGTTAAATGCGAATTCCAGTGCTGCTTTAGCCGCTTCTGTTGCATAGCCTTTACCCCAATGCTGATTTGATAGCCGCCAGCCAATTTCTACGCAGGGCGAAAACGGCATACTGTCTTTAGGAGCGTGTAAGCCAACAAAGCCAATAAACTTATGCTGACCAGGGATTTCTATCGCCCAAAACCCCCAACCACGATCCTTAATTAAAGATTGAATCTTTTTCGCCATTCCATAACTTTCTTTTTGAGTCTGAGGTTTTGGAAAAAACTCCATGACATCTTTATCACTACACATTTCTGCGAAAGGAAGAAAGTCATCTTCTGTCCACTGACGAAGCAGTAATCTATCCGTTTTCAACATTCTATGACCATGCCTTATAACGTGGAGATAACCTGCCACGGGAAAGAAGTAGCTTTCATGTGCCGATTAAAGTTTTAATTACCTATGGGCTTTGTTGCGGAGCAAGGCCCGTGGTCTGTGTTTATTAGCTGGTTATATTATCATTTTTCTATTATTTGAAAAAAATCTACGGAATATGTTTCTATAAAGTAACAAGTAAGCTAGAGGGGTTACGTTTTATAAGATAAAGAAAATATAATAAAGAGATTGACCAAAATAAATATGCCATGTTAAATTTTGGAGTTGTCACGAATAAAGACTTGTAAGATAATAAATCTTTACTTAATTTGCTTAAATTATTCTTCAAGGTATCTTTCTCAGCTTTTTCAATATCTCCATTCTCAATACACAAAGTTATTCGCTCAACGAATTCACTATATTTTTTCTCAATAACTTTTAATTCATCAGTAGCTTTGTAGCAGAAGACAATCACTAACAGCATTGCAAACATACGCAACAAGTTCGGGGTAACGCTATAGCACCCAACTGTTGTTACGAACAACCATACTGCGTTGCTTTCTATAGCACTATTGTTAGCAATGATTCCATTACGAAAATCGTCAATTTCCTTTACTAATTCAGCCTTGTTCATGCCTTTATTAAATATCATTGATCTCTCTCTTGTGTCTATAATTGAGGTAGGACGGCCAGTTACCCGACCGCCCCCTCACAGATCCCTGCGTGCGGTTTTCCCGCACAAGGCTCCTCAGTATTGTTCGCTTCGTACAAGAACATTCTCATGCTCTCTTTGCTATTCCCCTCAGTGAGGTTGGCTTGCATTATTCGGCCTTTCGTATCCGTACAAGTTTCCTTTGCGGGCTACACAATACCGTCATCCCCTTCCCCATGTGATCGGCGTTACCGTCTCAGAGTAGTATGAGATGATCTGACTCCCTTCGCTTAATTTACCCATCGCGACAGCCTTTTTGTGATTGAACTGTCCTACCCCTGATCGGTAAATCGGGGGAGGTGGAAGGGTCTCCCAAGTTCCTGATGCTTCTCTCACTACATGCCACGCTCTCGGACCCCGGCAGTCCCTCGGGAATCTCACCATAGCGATTCCTCTGTCCTGGCTTCCGGTACGTTAAAGCCGTCGCCAACTGCACTTTACTCTAACGAGGCTGAATTGCTTAAAGGAGGTACGTCTCCCCTGCGGCCTGCAGTGTTCCCTGTGTACGCTTCGCAATCTTTGTTCACCGGCTAAATGTGCCGACTCCGCCGACCCCGCAACACTCGGTACGGGCTGCTGGTTAAGCTTTGCCCGATTGGGACTTCCTGCCCAGGAACTTAAGCAGGGCACCCTATAAGAAGCACCAAGCTTCGCTTGGCGCACTAACGTTTAGCTAAGGGGCGGCAAGCGAATTACCCCAAAACTGATTTAGTATTTATAAGTTCTGATTCAACTTTGAGTTTGGCAAACAGCATAGCCTCTTGCCGTCCCTCTTGAGCGCCGGGTTAGCTATTTTTAGAACGTGCAATATTAATGTTACCCAACTCTGGATGTCCTGCAGATGCATCATTATAAATAATAGTATAATTGCCTGGTTTCAATTGTTTTATTGTGACACTCTCGCTAGAGTTTTGGCTATTCCAGTCATTACACATGCAATATCGAAGGTTAATAAGAATTTTTTCATTCTTTACTTTGCCTTGAATGTCTCTTATGCAATGCATTGAGTTCATTGCAGATATTTCATGCAGAACAAATTCGAACTTAATTATGGTTTCGTTCTCTTTAGTAGCAGCAATAGCTTTCATGCCACCCAAACTTTTATCTATATATTCCCAACTTGCATCTTCTGTTGTCAAATAAGTGAGCACTTGACTTCTGAATGGTATATCAGCTGTCCATATCGCTCTCATAATATTGCCGCGATTAAGATATATAATGACTAACAAGAAGCAAATAATGAATAAAGAAAGTAATAATTTCTTAATCAAAGTATGGATTACTCCTTTTGCTAGCTAACAAGTTATTGTCTAGTTTTCTAGATAACTCCGGATCTCCATCTCCTTGACAAGCAGAAATGATCCGTGATAGGCTATACCCTTCTGGTTAACCAGTCACACTGAATGTTATCTAGCGTCTATATAATTCCTAACATTGACCAATGATCAAGATACCCAAAGAGTTTTCTTCCAGATATTCACATATTATACAAAAACAGGGTGTTGAACCTCGGCTCCAATCTTTTTACTTAAAATGGGTACGCTATTATCTCGATTTTTGCACTAAATATTCCTTCAAATGGAGTGAAAAAGATTCTTTGTCTGCGTTTTTGATTAAGCTGAAAAGCAAAAAAACAGAAACCGTTCATACTTGATCAGGCAAAACACGCCGTCCATTTATTATGGAAAATGGAAAATTCAAGCGACAAAAGAAAGCAACAAAAAGTATCAACAGCAGGTAGCAACAATCTCTCTAAAACTAAGGACCAGATAGCCCAAAATATTCTGACGGAACACGGTGGAGTTGTTGCCAGGCAGGCGACAAAGGTACTTGCAGAAAAGGCAAAAGATGCTGACAAACAGACGGGGGCAAACTGGCGCCAGGTTTATTCGGAGTTGGAAGGCTCGATCAGGATGAGACATTACTCACCAAGGACATTGAAATCATATGTCGGGTATACAAAGCAATTTCAGGCTTTTGTATACCGTGAAAAGTGTCACCTTGAAAGAAGCAAAAAGCCCTTTGGATTTTTAATATGCTTACCTGCACTATTTTTGCGAAAGTGGTTACAGGATTACACAACATCACAGTCTCAAAGACTTAAATGGCAATGTTAACCATTTAAGCAAACCTGCAAATTTACGCCCTGTTCCTTTTGGGAGCATGTCACCCCCAAAGTTACTCGATTACACGGAAGAGCATTGGAATATAATACTTTCTGAACAGCAGATATAACCTAAAAATGGTCAATTTATTGTCATTTTTAGGCTTTGATCAGACTTTATTGTAATCGGTCAAACTATATTGTCCTCCCACAACTACTCAAATAGATTCTTGAAAATTTATAACAACAAAAACCTCGTCTACTCAATATAGCGTCTCAACTGCCCCTTTAAGATCTTCATAGAATTCTGCGACTGTATCGTACATCACATTCGTTCCATTAGAAAAATAGAGCAAAATATCGTTTAATCGATCTGGAATATAGGGATAAATTTTTTGCAGATTAAAAATTCTATCACTGGAAAGAAGAGCCAGATCGTCGTGATCAAGCCTATTAAAAACGTCTTGTCCCAAAAGCGGATCATTAAGGACTGCAGCTGTACGAAATGTATTCTGCCCGAGAATAAAGAGTAGAACATTGCCTAATCCAAACAAATCCAAGGCATAGGGTCGTTCTGGTAGATAAAAATCATAATCAAAATCTATCCAGGTAAAGTGTCCATCCTTTCGATCTACAAAGATATGGTCACGCCGAATATCACCATGTTTTAAACCCTGACTATGCAGCAACATAATCCCCTCTACGGCTACAAGAAACCGCTGCAGCATATCCGGAAGATAATTATGAAAATAATCAAGATGATTTGCACCCAAAGTATGAATCATCTTATCGAGCCTTCTTCCACTGACAATATCAAGAATCCGAACCAAATTTCCCACTTCATCAAGTACTGCATAACCTTGCATAAATGAAGGATTGCCCTTCGTGAGGTTTATAACCTGGGCCTCTTTTTCCGGACTTCTGTAACAGGTAACCTTCAGCTTACTAAGATGAATAGTGTAACTTTCATGAAACACCAATTTAACGATGTTTCGCTGACCACTCTCAAGGTCGTACACCTTTGGCACCCATTGTTTCGGTTGTTCCTCAACCCCGAAGCGCCCTTCCCTTGTGTAACCAACTATAAGCAGATAACGGTTATCCACATGGAGTACATCACCATAATCAATATTAACAAAGTCACTGGTGTCAGTATAGAGTCTGGTTTGTCTTCGCTGTGAGCGAACTGCCGTGTGGTTTTTTAGGCGGGTAAGGATATGTTTGGGAAAACGACTCCAAGGATCCATGGCCTAACCTACGATCCATGATGTGAAGCGTTTGCTGTGTCTGGCAAGGGCATTGGAAATTGATCCAAACAAAAATTCCTCAGCCTTGGAGACACCTCGTTTACCGGCCACTACTGTTCCATAGTTCCCTTCTGCCTGGACGGCTAACACCTCTTCACTTATAGTTTTTCTTTCCGCAATTCTTACCAGTTGTGTCAACTGATTTTCACTCACCCCCGCCTCAAGAAGTATTACTCTAGCCTCATTAAGCATCTCAAGAGCCCTTCTTTCGCATTTTTCCTGATATTCATCAAGTAGACCTCCGTTGGTATAGTAGTCAGGTGGAGGTTCTGGATAAACATTCAAAATACAGACTTCTATCTGGCTTGTCAGGGAGGCAAACGTACCGACGTAATGCACTGCACGTACTGATGCCTTACTGCCGTCAACTGCAAGTAAAATTTTCTCCCTGCTCTCCATTATCGCCCTCTATGTATATCTTGCGTAATGCAGTATATTTGTGGTGTGATTAAACTAACCCGACAAGCGGAAATATTTTAGTATCGCTGGATAAGCACCATGGAAATGATGCGATATCAGCAAGTTTTCCAACACTTCATTTCTTGATTTTCATGACAGCTTTTCCTGAGTAAGGTACTAACCCATTATCACACTCCATTTCTCCTGAAGCTTGATCATTTCCAGCATCGTTTGATGGGTTGGAGTAGCGACTCCATACATTGCCGCATACTTACAGATCGCCCCGTTTTGTGCATCTATTTCAGTGAGATTACTGTTGAGGATATCCTGGAACATGGACGAGAGATTATTCGAACTTCTCTGACAAGCGTCAAACAGTAGTTCATATAAATCGTTGTATACAAGGTCAATACCGTGGGCATCTGCCACAGCCTTCCCTTCATCAAGAAGTCGTTTCATGAGGGTGATTGACTCCATTTTACTGGTCAAAACACCATTTGGAACCTTTAAAAGAGCCGATAATGGGTTAATGGCTGAGAACACAATAACCTTACACCAGAGCCTGCCAATTATTCGTTTGACCACCTGGGTGGATATCCCACTTTTTTCAAAGAGATCAGCAATTTTCTGTACACGACTGGTTCGCTCACCATCTATTTCACCTATGTAGGTTTTTCCTTCCTGACCATATCTAACCTTTGAATCCCCAAGGGCTGTCCCGGACATAAAAGTGAAACCTCTCAATATGTCATTTTTAGACACCGCTTGTTCAATTATTTCTATATTTCCAAGACCTGTTTGAATAGAGAGAAGAGGACATCCCGGACCAATGAGGTGGGCTATAGATTGGCTTGCTGCACGTGTTGAAAAAGATTTAACCATCAATAACACAAGGTCACTTTCGGTTATACGTTTTCCATCCGTCACTGCGTTAACACGGACTCGGCTCACCATATCCGGGTCAGTAACGTCACGTCCCAGGACATGAATACCATTATTTTTAATAGCGCGGACAATGTGATGATCAATATCGAGCAAAGTCACTTCATTGCTGTTGTTCGCAAGGTACGAACCAAACAACCGGCCAATTGCTCCACCACCGACTATCACGATTTTCATATTTGTCCCTCATTGAAATTAAACAACTTCAACCAGACGAAGAGAAGACGAATCGTGCGTTACCAAATGTACTATTCTCAATTATTTTATCGTTTGAGGGAACTAAAATCAAATATGAATGAATCTGGAAATGATTGCGGGTGATAAATATCCCACCTTTTTCTGAGCCCTTTGCCTGTTGTAGAAAATCTCGATATATTCTGTAATGTCACTCATTGCGTCTTTTCTGGTCCGATAATCGCTGTGATAAACCAGTTCATTTTTCAATGTACCCCCAATACTTTCAATCGGGGCATTATCGTAACAATTACCTTGGCGACTCATTGACGCCTTCATCTTAAACTGCGTTATCATCTTCCAAAATGTGCAGCACTAATAACGGTTTTTAGCTTTGCACCATTACATTTACGCTGCGGTGGTGGTCTAGATCGCCAACTGTAGTAACCGCTATCTGACACTTTTAATTGTTGACAGAGATCTGTGATGGGATATTGGAGTCGGAGTTCATCTATCTTGGCGTATCTCATATCGACTCCTTTGCAGGTAAGTGAGTGTGCGAGACTCCTAGATACGCCGCGGCTTTTTTTTGGATATCTCGCTCAATTTTACTTTCGCTAGTTCTCGTCTGCACTTGAAGAGCTCCAGCCCAGCCCAACATCACTCGGTTCACGGCGATTTATTCCTATACTGCCAAGGTTTCCTTCCTTGCTGGATTTTACCCAATAGTTGAGTGTCGATTTTGGGACATCCAGGCACCTTGACGCTTCGGGTATTGATAAACCCTTTTCTATTACGTGTTTTACAGCTTCTATACGTAACTCTTTGGAGTATCTTCCATGCGGTATTCTTTCATAATAGCACCTCCTCTCTCTCTTTATTAAACAAGAGTTTTGCTGTCCATTTTTCAACCTGCCTCATACATTTTGAAGCAGTTAATGAGGCAATCATAAGTAGTTTTCCCCCTCTTGTTGCACGTCACACTATTTATGGGCTGCAAACTGAATCACTACATTAAAATTCTTGAAATTTATTCAATTAGAATCATCTAACTCAACAAAAAACATTTGAAATAACAACTCACCGCAACCTGCATATTTGACGTTTTTTCAATCACCTGTTGACATATATCTAATGTGTGATATATCATGAAAAACTCATTTGAGTGTTTTGTAGTAGTTATTTTTTCCAATATTTCAATAGTGAGGTTCCAATGTCATCATCCAAACTTGTAATGAAATTCCTATCCCAAAAAGACATGATTGCAGCGGGTGTTACCGACATGGAACGCTGCATCGATGTAATGGACGAAGCCTTTACCCTGTCAGGGAAAGGTGACTACGTCATGGGTGGCTCAACCAAAAACTCCCATGGCCAGCGCATCTGGTTTCCAAAAGAGCCTAAATTTGAAGGTATGCCAAAGGGTGGACCTGATCAGCGTTTCATGTCTCTCCCCGGTTACCTCGGCGGCCGCTTTAAGGTCTGTGGTAACAAATGGTATGGCTCAAACGTTAACAATCCTAAAAATCACGGACTGCCACGTTCTATCCTGATGATGACCCTAAACGACGCAGAGACTGCCCGTCCACTGGCCATCATGGAAGCAAATATTTTAAGTGGTATGAGAACAGGTGCTGTTGTTGGTCTGAGCGCCAGACATCTTGCAAGAGAAGACAGTGAGACCCTTGGTGTCATTGCCGCCGGACCTATTTCAAAATTCTGTACGACAGCTATCGCCAAAGCGATGCCTGCTTTAAAAAAGGTCGTTGTATTTGATATTAATGATGAGGCCGCTAAACGCTTTTGTGATGAGATGAGTGAGCAACTCAACATCGATGTTTCTGCCGTTTCTAAATTTGAAGATGCGGTAAAGGGACAAGATATTATCACTTCAGCCATCTCGGGTGATCACACTCCTCTATTTGAAGAAAAATGGCTCAAAGAAGGTTCTCTCCTTACCCTTCCAGGACGTGCCAATGTAGAAAATGAGTATCTCCGTAATGCTTACGTCGTTCCCGATTGCTGGGAAATGCAAAAGACCTACAAACTCGAAGGTCTCATGCTCCCAGAGGATGAGCGTGCAATTCCACACATTCAATTACACAACATGCTCGATAGTGGCGAACTCAACGAAAGCGACATCAACGATCTTGGTAAAATTGCTGCAGGCATTGCAACAATTGACAAGGAAAGCGCTAGGCGAAGATATTTTATTTCAAACGGCATGATCCTTCAGGACATCGCCTGGGCAATGACCTTATACGAGAATGCCATTGAAAAAAATGTAGGTCAGGACCTCGTTATGTGGGACGAACCATACCGCGTATAATCACTGAATTTTAAGGCTGCGCGGACCATATGTACGTGCAGCCACATAAAAGAGTTATCAATGAGTAATACAAAAAGTAAATTCGAATACAATAACCCACTGGCCACTGTAGATACCGTCAACATCACGTTTGAAGGAGAAACCTATAAGGTTCCTGCCGGAACAACCGTAGCGGCTGCAATACTCGGCCATGAGGATGACCACGTCTGCAAATCTGCAGCTGAAGGTGAAAAACGTGCACCATACTGTCTAATGGGTGTCTGTTTTGAGTGTCTGGTGGAAATCGATGGAAGTTACAACCGTCAGGCATGCCTTGAGCAAGTATATGAAGGCATGAACGTTAAACGGCAAAAAGCAGTAATTGAAGAGACAAAATGAAAAATAAATACGATGCCATAGTCATTGGCGCTGGCCCCGCTGGCCTTGCATGTAGTGCAGAGCTTTCCAGCAAAGGCCTGCAGGTCGCTCTGCTGGATGAACAAGCCAGCCCCGGCGGCCAGATCTATAGAAACATAACAAAGGCAACTCCTAAGCAACATGCTATTTTGGGTTCTGATTACACCGATGGACTTGAAGTAATTAAAGCTTTTAAAGAAGCTGATGTTGACTACCTTCCCCAGGCACGCGTCTGGCAAGCCGAGGCAACCGGTGATGTTTTCTTTTCAAGAGACGGCGTTTCTCAGAAACTGAGTGCAGATTATCTTGTTCTCTGTACCGGCGCAATGGAGCGACCAGTACCTTTTCCCGGCTGGACTCTACCGGGTGTTATGACCTGTGGAGGTATGTCCAACCTCTTTAAAGACTCAAGCCTCGTCCCCAAAGAACCAGTAGTTCTTGCAGGAAGTGGCCCTCTTCTCTGGTTAGTTGCAGAACACCTTTTCGCCCTCGATGCTCCTGTTGCAGCTATCATGGACACCACCCCTCTCATGCAGACCATTCCTGCCATGAAACATATGCCCCGAGCGTTAAAGCGCTTTGGTTTTATGATGAAGGGGGTAAAACTCATTGCTGATGTGCACATCACAGCCATGAAGAGAAAGGTGCCCATCCACAGAAATGTGAAAAATGTTCGCGCTGAAGGTGATGACCGCGTTGAACGCGTCAAAGCAAAATGCGGATCAAAAGAGATCTCATATGAGGCAACAACTCTTCTGGTAAACGAAGGAATTATTCCAAACGTTTCACTTCTTCGTCAGGTTGGAGTTCAGCACACATGGGATGAGGTTCAACGTTTCTGGTATCCTGATGTCAAGGAAGATGGAAGAACTAATTTCCCTACTGTTTTTGTGGCAGGCGATGGAAACTTTGTCCACGGCGCAAAATCTGCCGAATACAAGGGACGTCTCACAGCGCTCACCATTGCAAAAGAGATGCACCGAATCAGCCAGGCTGAGTACGAAGCAGCGGTACAACCTGTTCGTGACATCCTTACGCTCGACATTAGTCCACGCCCATTCATTGACAAAATGTATGCACCACGTCCAGAGCTCTTTGGCATACCCGACAGTACAACCGTATGTCGTTGTGAAGGAGTAACCGCTGGTCGTATCCGCGATCTCGTGGAACAAGGCTACACTGACCATAATGAAATCAAAGCTATCATCCGCTGTGGCATGGGACCTTGTCAGGGGAAAATGTGTGGCTCTGCAGTTTTTGAACTCATCGCAGAAGGATCTGGCCTTGAACCTCAGAAAATTAGACAACATCGCCTAAGACCACCCATTAAGCCGGTGAGTCTGCAGGAACTTGCAAACGCGAAGGTAGGAGAAACAGATGAAAGCTGATGTACTCATCGTCGGTGGTGGAATCATGGGTTGTGCCACCGCACTAGAACTTGCGCGTAAGGGTAAGTCTGTCATTATTTTTGAAAAAGATGTTCCCGGAAGACATGCTTCTGGTAACAACTCCGGTGGTGTTCGCTGTCAGGGACGAGATCTCCGTGAAATACCTTTTGCTGTGGAAGCACGCAAAATGTGGGGCCTCCATGAAAAAACTGTGGGTTCCGATTGTGGTTTCTTCGTCTCTCCCCGCCTGCGTCTTGCAGAAAGTGACAAAGAACTGGAAATTCTTGTCAAACGACAGGAAAAACTCAATTCCATGGGCTACGACCATGAAGTTGTTGTCGACCTTGAAGAAGTACGCCGCCTATCCCCACATGTAGCTGACCATGTTGTTGGTGGTCTCGTCTGTTACACAGATGGGCTTGCCAACCCAATGCTCACCTCAAAGGTGTATGCAGAAGCCGCAAAGCGTGAAGGAGTCACCATTCTTAGCCAGACTAGAGTGGTTGAAGCCTCGACAACCTCAAGCGGCTTTAAGGTTCGCACCAGCAGCGATACAATCTATGAAGGTGAAATACTGGTTAACTGTGCCGGTGCATGGGCAGGAAGATTTTCTGAGATGATAGGCGACCCGCTTCCGGTTTTTTCTGCAGCACCCACCATGATGGTCACAGACCGTATGCCCGGCATGATGAACGGCACATCTCTTGGCCTCACTGGGCGTCTCTTAGGACTCATGGCCGCCCAGAACGGCACCATCGTCGTTGGTGGTGGTTACCGCTCCCCACATGATCTCGAGAGAGAACTTATCTGGGTTGATCCAATGCAGATGGCAAAGGCCTCTAAGATCATGGTTGAGATAATGCCAGGCCTAAAACGTGCACAGATGATGCGCTGCTGGACTGCATTTGAAGGATGTCTTGCGGATAAGGTGCCCATCGTTGATGCATCCAAAAAAGTACCGGGACTTTTTCATTGCGTTGGCTTTACAGCCCATGGATTCCAGCTTGCTCCAATGATGGGACTCGTTATGTCTCAAATAATTCTTGGCCAAACACCTGAATTGCCATTGGATGATTTTAGAGGCGACAGATTTGAAGAAGTAAAAGGCGCAAAATAATTTAAAAAAAATACACAAAACGTTACCTCATCATATAATTGTGAGGTGAACAACAATACCAAGGAGATATTATGTCTGAAGGGAAAATTATAACAATCGGCAAATCTGAGCCAATCAAGCACACTTCACAGCCCAAGGCAAATCCAAAGACTGGAACCCCACACGCTAACAACTGGACCTATTTTGACCACGAAACTGGCAACTTCAAAGCTGGAGTCTGGGATTGCACCGCTGGTAGCTGGGAACACAACCACCCAAAACTTGAGTTCTGCTACATCGTAGAAGGTAGTGTTACCATTGAAGAAGAAGGTGGACCTACCCATGTATACAATGCTGGTGACTCCTTTGTTGTCCCTAAGGGCACCCGTGTTACCTGGATTGTCAAAGACTACGCAAAGAAACTTTTCGTTTCTGCACTGAGCCTCGACGATTAATAACACCATATGTAAGTAGCCGCCTTACAATTGAGGCGGCTTCTTTTCTGCCTCGCACCACTTCTACACCACTTCAGCACCTATTTTCACCAGAGACTCATACACCCGTTTTTCTTTTTTCGTAGCATTCAGACCGCAGTAATGTTAAAAAATAACTTGTATTTAGGTGTTTACACAATTTTCAATCACCTCAATTTTCTAATCCCATAAACGGGATAAGTGCCTCGAGGGCCTCACTGCATTCACTTATCTTGCAGTATATTAAGTTCGCAATGTTAAAAGGTTCTCCAGTTTTCTCGGAGTCTACGCCACCTGTTTTGTATAACAGACTTTCAGGAGTAAGGTACTAACTTGTTTTGAATCACTGGCAATTGAGGCATGACAAAAAGGAGATATTTTGGACGATTTCATAACCCTGACATATAAAGGAAAAGATATACTACTTCCGGTGGTTGAAGGAAGCGAAGGAGAAAAAGCGATCGATATCAGTACACTAAGAGCTGAGACCGGATTTATCACCCTTGACCCGGGATATGCAAACACCGGCTCTTGTCTCAGTGCCATTACCTTCATGGATGGAGAAAAAGGGATCCTGCGGTATCGAGGGATTCCGGTGGAACAACTCGCCAAAAACGCCTCCTTCAAGGAGACAGCCTATCTACTGATCAACGGAAAACTTCCCAACAGAGATGAGCTGACCAGATTTTCATTAATGCTCAACGATAACAGCCTGGTTCATACTGATTTAAAGGCATTTTTCCAAAACTATCCCAGGGCCTCCCACCCTATGGGTATCCTCTCTTCCATGGTTAACGCTCTAAAGAGCTTTTACCCGGAACTTGATACAATGGAGGAAGAGATCAATATCACCATGACCCGACTACTTGCCAAGGTTCGTACCATGGCAGCTATGTCCTATAAAATTTCCAGGGGTCATGAGTTAGTCCTGCCAAGACCGGATTTGACATATTGCGAGAATTTCCTCAACATGATGTTTGACACACCGGTTAAACCATACGAACTAAAACGAGAAGCTGTAAATGCACTGAAGGTATTTTGGATCCTCCACGCTGACCACGAACAAAACTGTTCAACCTCTGCTGTTCGTGTGGTAGGAAGTGCTCGTGTCAACCTATACGCTGCTATCTCTTCCGGTATTGCTGCTCTTTGGGGCCCATTACACGGAGGAGCTAACCAGGCCGTCATAGAGATGCTCACCGAGATTCAAAATAATGGTGGTACCTGCGCAGATGTCATCAAGCGGGCCAAAGACAAAAGTGATCCTTTTCGCCTGATGGGATTTGGTCACCGTGTCTACAAAACATATGATCCACGCGCCAAAATTATGAAGCAAATGTGTGATGAGCTACTGGAGTCAATGCATATCAGCGATCCACTATTAGATACAGCAAGAGAACTTGAGGAACACGCGCTCAAAGATTCGTACTTTGTAGACCACAATCTTTATCCTAACGTAGATTTTTACAGTGGAATTGTTTTGCGAGCCATTGGGATACCCACCAATATGTTCACCGTGATGTTCGCTTTAGGGCGTCTGCCTGGTTGGATTGCACAATGGAAGGAAAGCAAAGACGATCCTCAATGGAGAATAAGTCGACCACGCCAGATTTATACAGGAGAACAAGAATACGATTACGTTCCCCTCCATGCCCGAAAATAACCCTCTTTCCACCTATGGCCATAGAAAATATGGTCATAGGGACTCCACCCTATCTTTTCTCGGCAAGTACTACACTGAGATTTCCCAAAGACTCAACAAGCAGCGAAAATGACCTGTTGCAATAATCTCTACACAAAATCGATTTCACGGATACGTTTTAGTCTTAGCCAAGAAGTTTTTTTAGAATTTCTCACCAATTATTTAACACCCCACTCCCTGCCACGAAGACCTTTAAAGACCAGAAATCTTTTTTAAATTAAGCCTAAAGACAATAAAAACCACATTCCATATGTTGCTATTTTAACGCTTTTTTGCGCTCATCCTAAGAAACTCAGGCACCTACCGTTATAATTTCAAAATAAATGTTCACTGTTCTCAAAATTGTCTTGACATGATCCTGGTATCTGATGTATCAGATATCTAACCGTAGCATTAGAAACCTGCTTTTTTGTTGCAGGTAAACATCCCCTGCAACAAATGGGATAAAACAACATATATTTTTGGAGGCACACAAAATGGCTAAAATGAAAATGACCACTGAAGAGGCTTTTATCAAAGTACTTCAAATGCACGGTATTGAGCATGCATTTGGAATCATCGGTTCTGCGATGATGCCTATCTCTGATTTATTTCCAAAAGCTGGTATCACCTTCTGGGACTGTGCACACGAAGGTAACGCTGGTATGATGTCTGATGGGTACACCCGTGCTTCTGGCAAGATGTCTATGATGGTTGCCCAGAACGGTCCTGGAATCACAAACTTTGTAACTCCTGTTAAAACCGCTTATTGGAACCACACTCCTCTTCTTCTCGTTACCCCACAGGCAGCTAATGCTACCATCGGACAGGGTGGTTTCCAGGAAGTTGAGCAGATGGCATGTTTTAAAGATATGGTTGCATATCAGGAAGAAGTTCGTGACCCACGTCGCGTTGCTGAAGTTTTAAACCGCGTTATCATGCAGGCAAAGCGCGCTTCTGCACCTGCACAGATCAACATCCCACGTGACATGTGGACCCAGGTAATCGAGATTGAGCTTCCTGCAATCGTTGAATTTGAACTTCCTGCCGGTGGTGAAGAGGCAATCGCCAGAGCAGCCGAGCTTCTCTCTAACGCTAAGAAGCCAGTTATCTTAAACGGTGCTGGTGTTGTTATCGGTGGTGCTATCGCGGATTCTGCCGCTCTTGCCGAGCGCCTTGAAGCTCCTGTATGTTGTGGTTACCAGCATAACGATGCCTTCCCTGGAAGTCATCCACTCTGTGCTGGCCCCCTTGGATACAACGGCTCTAAGGCTGCAATGCAGCTTATCTCTGAGGCTGACGTTGTTCTTGCTCTTGGAACCCGTCTCAACCCATTCTCAACCCTTCCCGGTTACGGAATGGAATACTGGCCTACAGATGCAGCAATTATTCAAGTTGACATCAACCCAGATCGTATCGGCCTTACCAAGCCCGTAACCGTTGGTATCGTTGGTGATGCTAAGAAAGTAGCGCAAGGCATCCTTGCCAAGCTTGCTCCTACTGCTGGTGACGCCGGCCGTGAAGATCGCAAAGCTGATATTGCGAAAAAGAAAGCTGACTGGGCTGCAGAACTTGCAACTCTCGTACACGAAGATGATGATCCAGGCACCACTTGGAATGAGCGTGCACGTGATCGTGAGCCACAGAAAATGTCTCCTCGTCAGATGTGGCAGGCAATTAAATCAGCTACTCCTGAGAATGCAATTCTCTCTTCTGATATTGGAAACAACTGTGCAATCGGTAACGCCTTCCCTACTTTTGAAGAAGGCCGCAAGTACCTCGCACCAGGCCTTTTCGGACCTTGTGGATACGGTTTTCCTGCAATCTGTGGAGCTAAAGTTGCTCAACCGGATGTACCTGTAATCGGTATGGCTGGTGATGGTGCTTTTGGTATCTCCATGAACGAAATGGTTTCCTGTGGTCGTGACAGCTGGCCTCCAGTTACTATGCTCGTTTGTCGTAACTACCAATGGGGTGCTGAAAAACGTAACACCACTCTCTGGTACGCGGATAACTTCGTTGGTACCGAGCTTGATCAAAACGTTTCTTATGCAGCAATCGCTGAAGCGTGCGGTGTTAAGGGTGTTCAGGCAACCAGCGCCGACGACCTTCAGGCAAAACTTAAAGAAGCGGTTCGAGCTCAGATGGAAGATGGCGTTACCACCTTCATCGAAATCCTGGTTAACCAGGAGCTCGGCGAGCCTTTCCGTCGCGATGCGATGAAAGCACCTGTTGCAGTTGCTGGCATTAGCAAAGATGACATGGTTCCACAAAAGGGCGCAAAGTAATAGTCTTCCCTTCCGTCATGGTGCCGGTTTAGCCGGTGCCATGACAGTTTGTCCACTAGCTGGATCAAACATTACAGCAAGTCTTCTCTTAGCCTTGTTGCACGACGCATTAAGAAATACCTATAGCCGTCCCCCGGCTTTACATAGGAACTATCGCCGGATCTACTGCTATACATCTATATCTTGAACAACCTTAGTATTTTTTTTTTTGGTTTACGCACCGGCAAAGAGCAACTGTTACTCTTTCACGGTTCTGATTTTTGATCTACCTAAGAGGACTGAGATCATGGAAAAAACAAATTGGCTTGAATATGATGCGGATGAAATGGTTAAAGGTGATAAGGATGCTCTGTGGCATCACCTCAAACCCCACAAAGTGTTCGAGTCCCAGGAACAGATGATAATTGTTGAGGGCAAAGGTCTAAATGTTACTGACATTCGCGGTCGGGAATACCTTGATGTCACATCTGGCGGTGTATGGAGTATCATGGTCGGTTATGGCCGTGAGTCCATTGCAAAAGCCGTTTATGACCAGCTTGTTAAAATGCCTTATTTTGCCGGTGTTTTCGGAAACGTTCCAGCTATTAAATTTGCTCAGAAGCTACTGGAAAAACTTCCACGTATGGACAAGGTTTACTTTTCCAATAGTGGTTCCGAGGCAAACGAAAAAGCATTCAAAATTGTACGTCAGGCATCAAGAATCGTTCCTGAAAGAAAAGGTAAATATAAGATCATGTTCCGTGATCGTGATTACCATGGTACCACCATTGCTGCAATGAGCGCGACAGGACAGATCCAGCGTAAAAAAGACTTTGGTCCATTCGTAGAAGGCTTTGTTGAATTCCCACACTGCTGCTGCTACCGCTGTCCTTTTGAAAAAACCTATGGTGAGTGTAACATCGAATGTGCTCATGCCATTGAAGATGTTATTGCTAAAGAAGGTGCAGACACCATCGGAGGCCTCATCGTCGAGCCTATTACTGCGGGTGGCGGAATTATCCCACCAGTAAAAGAGTACTACCCAATCGTTCAGGATATCTGTAAGAAGCATAATATCTGGCTCATCATGGATGAGGTTGTATGTGGTTTTGGTCGTACCGGAAAATTCTGGGGCCATGAACAATATGACGTTGATCCTGACATCGTTACCATGGCAAAAGGCCTCGCCAGCTCCTACGAGCCGCTGTCTGCAACGGTAGTTAAACAACACATTTATGACTGTTTTGTTAACGATCCCACCGATGAAGAGACACGTCTCAACTACTTTCGTGATATCAGTACCTATGGTGGTTGCGCAGGACCAATGGCGGCAGCTCTTGAGTCCACAAGAATTATTGAAGACGAAAATCTCATAGAAAACAGTGCAGAGCTTGGTGCATATTTTCTTGAACAACTCAAAACTCTTAAAGATCTGCCACTCATCGGTGACGTCCGCGGAGTTGGCCTGTTCCTCGGGATTGAATTTGTTCGCAATAAAGAAACCAAAGAGCCAATATCAGAAGGTGAAATGGCAACCATCATGGGTCGTATGATGGCTCAGAGTGTTATTGTTGGCCGAACTAACAGTAGTTTTGATGGTCTCAATACCGTTATGAACTTTGCTCCTTCACTTACCATGAGTAAAGAACAGGTAGACCGCGTTGTTGGTGCAGTGAGAAAGGCGGTAGAAGAAGGTCTGTAAAAACAATTCTCACCTATCTTCTTGTTGCAGTAAATATGTTCATAATGGCTACCTTGATGAATAATTTTGGTAGTCAATTTTAAATTACATTACAACACCCACGGAGTGAGCTAATGAAAGTTGGAATCTTAAAAGAAATCAAAGTATTGGAAAACAGAGTTTGTATGGTACCATCCGGTGTCGCGACCATGATTGCAAACGGTCATGAGGTTACTGTTGAGACCATGGCAGGAGCCGGAGCTGGTTTTCCTGATGCTGAATATGTTGCAGCGGGTGCTACCATCGCAGCGACTCCCGCTGATGTATACGGTACCTGCGACATGGTTATGCATGTTAAAGAGCCACAACCCTCTGAGTATAACCTTATCCGTGAAGGCCAGATTGTTTTCACTTACCTGCACCTTGCGGCCGATCTTCCACAAACTGAGGCTCTTGTTAAGGCAAAGTCCGTTAACATCGCATATGAAACCATCGAAAAGGCAGACGGTTCCCTACCTCTTCTCGTTCCTATGAGCGAGGTTGCTGGACGTATGGCAGCTCAAGAAGGTGCTAAGTACCTTGAAATGCCTCAAGGTGGTCTCGGAATCCTTCTTGGTGGCGTTAAAGGTGTTGCTCCTGGTGTCGTTGTTGTTATCGGTGGTGGTGTTGTTGGAATTAACGCAGCTAAAATGGCGGCCGGTCTCGGAGCCCAGGTTTACATGCTTGACACAAACCTCGAAAGACTCGCTTACCTTGATGACGTTATGCCTGCAAACGTTTTCCCTGTTATGTCTAACCCAGCAATCCTCAAAGAGTATGTTACTAAAGCTGATCTCGTGATCGGTGCTGTACTGATTCCTGGTGCAAAAGCTCCTAAGCTGATCACTCGCGAAATGCTTAAAGACATGAAAGACGGTTCTGTTATCGTGGATGTGGCAATTGATCAAGGTGGATGTATTGAAACCTCTAAGGCCACCACCCACGCAGAGCCAACCTATGTTGTTGAAGGTGTTGTTCACTACTGTGTCGCTAATATGCCTGGTGCCGTTGCGCGTACTTCCACTGTAGCTCTTACCAATGCAACTCTTCCATATGCTGTTGAGATCGCAAACAAAGGCTGGAAGAAAGCTATGCAGGAAAATAACGAAATAAAGCTTGGTGCAAACGTTATAGAAGGTGCAATCACCTATAAGGCTGTCGCTGAAGCCTTCGATATGGATTACACCTCAGTTGATAAGTTTCTATAAAACTTACCTACTGTAAGACTTTATACTTTTCTGATTCTTGACAACTACGTTTTATTAGGTATCTTGGTCCGGAATTAAATTAGAAAAGTATAAAGTCATAACTACAAACGAGGATAGTATTAATGAATAGTGGATTAAAATTTTCATCTTTGAGTGATCAAGTATATGCATACCTACGCAAACAGATGAATCAAGGTAACCTTCTGCCAGGATCTACTATTAATATTGGCGAAATCGCCAAACAGCTCGGTATCAGTAAAACCCCTCTACGAGATGCCCTAATCCACCTCGAACTCGAAGGATTTGTTACTATCCTTCCAAGGCGTGGTGTCCAGGTTAATCAGCTCCAGATTGAAGATGTTAAGAATGCCTATGATGCCGTAGGCCTCGTTGAATCATTCATAATCATTGAATGTATAGATAAAATCACCTCTAAACATATCAAAAAACTTGAATCACTCAATGAAAAGATGATTGCTGACATCAGTACAGACAACTTCTCTCAATTGTTCAAAACCAATCTCGACTTCCACAATGTCTACTTAGGAGTATCAGACAACGAGTTGTTGAAAAAGTTCATTCTTCCTATCAAACACAGGCTGTATGATTTTCCGCGCCAAAATTATATTTCCGAATGGGAATTGCGTAACTGTGAAGAGCATAAACAGTTCATCCAGTGCCTTAAAGACGGTAATGCGGTAGATGCTGCGGCCATATTAAAAGACCAGCACTGGTCCTTTGAGTGTCAAAAAGACTTTATTTATGCCTTCTACGGAGCCAAATAGGTTCTTCAACCTCGTATTTCGTAGATTACCTTAAAGAATAGCCCGCTTGACTTTGCTTTAATAAGACCCAATTTCCCCAGGTAGGTCCAGGAACTTTTCTGCGTTTTCCACACATTTTCCTATTTTACATTTCTGTAACATAATTCTCGCGAAGTGCTTGATTCTACATTGTTGTGGGTTTTTTAAAACCACGCGTTTTTTCTTGACACTACCACTGATGTCTGATACATCATAGATCAGTTTCATTGTGATGAAGTTTCACTTTTGCATCTTTATCTTAATATCTGAGGAAGAAGAAAAAATGAGTCACCAGGAGAAACTTTCATTCTCGCATGGTAAAACAGCGCCGCCAAATGGGGGGTCACCTCCCGGGCAAGTTGATTTCTTGCGTGCGTGTCCTACCCACTCTGCCATATCCCAGCTCTTTTCTTCCTCTCTCTTTTCACCTCGTAACATCCAGCAAATCATATCGATGCAACAAATGCATTGGTTCACCCCTAATCATAGTTCAAGGAGACACTCATGATTTTAAAACGAGCAAAAACCATCACTACAGTTTTCGCAGCTACTGCATTACTTATGATGGGCAACACCATGGCAACAGCAAAGACCTATAAAATGGCCATTGGTGACGCCCAGGGTGGAACCCAGTGGGCAATGTCTGAAAAGTTCTCTCAGCTTTTTACTGAGAAGACTGGCGGCAAGCACAAGGTTTCCATGTTCCCTAACGGCCAGCTTGGAAGTGAGCAGGACACAATCAACGATGCATCCATGGGTACCCTTGATTTCTCTACTCTTGCGATCAACAACCTGACTCCTTTTTCCCCAAGCGTTGGTGTTCTGACCCTTCCATACGTTATTCTTGGTCTTGACGATGCTGTAAAGCTCACCCGTGGAGATGTAGGTAAAGAGCTGGTTGAAAACACCATTCGTGATTCTGGCGTTCGTATTGTTGCCTGGGCCTATTCTGGTTTTCGTGTACTGACCAACTCCAAAAAACCTGTTTCCACCCTTGAAGACCTCAAAGGCCTCGTTATTCGTGTACCTAAGAACGAAATCATGATCGCCTCGTACCAGGCCTGGGGTATTAACCCTACTCCAATGGCATGGTCTGAGACCTTTACTGCGCTTCAGCAAAAAGTTGTTGATGGGCAGTGCAACCCGTTTATCACTGTTAGTGCAATGAAGTTTTACGAAGTACAGAAATACATCACCACTATCCGTTACATCTTCTCTCTTGAACCACTTGTTATCTCCGAATCAGTGTTCCAGGACATGAAGCCTGAAATGCAAAAAGCTGTACTTGAAGCCGGTCAGGAAGCGACTCTTTTCTCTGAGCAGTACCTCAAAGACAGTGAAGCTGCAATCATCGCAGATCTTACAGCTAAAGGTATGGAAATCACTGCTCCTGCCAATGATGAAAAAGAATGGATTGAAGCTGCAACCACCAGCGTATGGCCTAAGTACTACAAGTCCATCGGTGGTAAGGAAAAGCTTGATAGTGTTCTCAAAATGCTTGGCCGTTAAGAAGTCAGCGTATCTGTAGCTTATATGATACCCGTCTCCCCACGGATAGAGATTCTTCTCTCCGGGGGGAGACAGTTTTCTTTCTTTAACGGGAGTCAAGCCCCCTCCTTTTGAAAATAGTACAATGAAACGGCGTTGAACAAACTAAGACCAGATGTCTCTAAGATTTTTTCCAGTTCATTTCCTGGCTCTTTGAATCGCTCAGCCGGCAATTGCTGATGGATCAACTCTCCCAGCGCATGTAAAACCAAATAAGGAGTCAAGAATGAACATAAAATCATTCTTCATCAACCTGTTCGACAATCTTGAAAGTTATGTTTGTCGTCTCCTGCTTATTGTTTTCGTATCACTTCTTCTCGTCCAGATTGTGTCCCGTGAAGTATTTGGTTACTCCTTTTCCTGGATTGAAGAACTCGCGACCTATCTCTTTGTATGGTTTGCCTATTTTGGTGCAAGCCACGCCGCAAAAATGGCAGCACACAACAGAGTTACTTTTCAATTCAAATTATTTCCAAAGATTGTGCAAACCGTCAGCGAATTTATAGCTGATATGATCTGGCTTGCATTCAATCTCTATTTTATCTTTCTCAGTTATGATTTTGTCTTCAACAAAATGAACCTGTTCTGGAAATCCCAGACCCTTGGTGTGCCAATGAAGTATTTTTATACGGTACTGCCAATTTCATTTGCGTTTATGTCCGCCCGTGTAATTCAGGTTAACTATCTCAAACTCGTGAAAGGTATTGATATTCGTGACCCTGACTCGTCAGAGCTCGAAAATGCCGCTGAGTTGATGAAAGAAGATAGCAGTGACACTGCTCCCTTAACTGAAACCAAAAATTCATAACTGATCTGGAGATAAATTATGGAAACCACAGTTGTCTGGGTTTTATTTGGCTCCTTTTTGGCGCTACTCTTAATAGGGGCACCCATCACCGTATCTTTAGGTGTGTCTGCAATGGCAGCCTTTATGTATCTGGACGAAAACCCTATTAAACTCGTACAAATCGCGTTTCGATCCGTTGGTTCTTTTCCCCTCATGGCGCTTCCCGCTTTTATTCTTGCAGGAGCATTGATGGAGGCCTCCGGGGTATCGAGGCGGCTGGTCAAAATAGCTGAATCCTTTGCAGGCCCAATTACTGGCGGTCTAGGTGCTGCCACTGTTATGGCCTGTATTTTCTTTGGTGCTATTTCAGGGTCAGGTCCAGCGACCACAGCTGCCGTTGGTATGCTGATGATTCCGGCCATGGTAAACCGTGGCTATGACCGTGGCTATGCGTCTGCTATCACAGCTTCTTCAGGTGGCCTTGGTATCATAGTCCCACCATCGATTCCAATGGTTATTTTTGGGATTTCAGGTATGGGTATGCAGGCACCACCTGAAGCTGTTGCAAAGTTTGGAGAATTTCAATCACTTTCCATTCCCAAGCTTTTTATTGCAGGCTTTCTCCCCGCTTTACTTGTTGCTTCCGGAATACTCATAGCAAACTACTTCCGGAGTAAAAAACGTGGTTACACCGGAATATCAGCAAACTGGTCTGTTGGTGAGATGGTCGCTACATTAAAAAGCGGAATTTGGTCAGTGCTTGCACCTCTTATTATTCTCGGCGGAATCTATAGCGGCTTTTTCACCCCTACAGAATCAGCAATTGTAGCAATTTTTTACACCATTTTTGTAGGTGTTTTTCTGCATAAAGAATTAAAGCTCAAACAGTTTTTTCATTCACTTGAAACAACCACGTGGATTACAGGTCGTGTTTTGCTGATTCTTTTTACAGCAACTGTCTTTGGTCGTCTGCTGGTAGAAAACGAGATTCCTTCAATTGTCGCTCAGGCCCTTCTGGACTTTACCGACAATATGTACCTCATCTGGGCGCTTATCATCTGTTTTTTGGTGTTTGTGGGTATGTTCATGGAGACACTCGCTACAATTATGATTCTCACCCCCGTTCTCCTTCCCATCATGTATACCCTTGGGGTCGATCCGGTTCACTTTGGCGTTGTTATGGTGGCCACCCTTGCTATCGGTTTCCAGACACCTCCATTGGGTGAAAATCTGTTTGTCGCCTCAGGTATCGGGGGATCAAGTATTGAGGATATTTCGGTGCAGGCTATGCCATTTTCAATTTTGGCAATTATTGCTGTTTTCATTATCGCCTTTTTCCCTCAAATTTCTCTATTTCTCCCAGGACTTCTCGGTTATTGATAACAGTCCAACTCTCTAACTCGTCCCCCCCCACTCACGAACCTGCAATGGTTTGGAGTGGGGGCTTTTAACCCGCCAACACGTCTTCAGTCCGGAATAACTTCTTCTGTCAGACACCGATTCGTCCTACGCAATTCGTTTTAAAAACAGTTCAAATATTCAGGGTGGCCCTTTCTGCAGCAATGATTGCACCTTCCATATAACCACCATGTTCATCGGCTGTTTCCGTTCCTGCAAAGCGTACAGAATTATCCCAGATGGATATTTTGCCTGCCGGAGGTGAATAAGCGGGGTGTTCCAGCATAGACGGTTGATCATACTCCGTTGCTGTATATCTTTCCCTTGCCCAGTCTTTATAAAAGAATGCTGCTGGATGTGCCGCAGGCTCTCCGAATATTAGCTCCAATTGACGCAGCATCATATTGTTAAGTTCTTCTTTATTGTTTCGCCTGATTGCGGGAACTCCAAGAAATCCTGTAAGTCCGTAAGGCGGCTGGTCATGATTTGATCCGTCATGGATCTCTCCAATCGGACCGCAATGACTGAATGCCTGCCCTGATAGACCATGGCTTCTCCAGAAAGGTTTATCATATACGGCACAGAATTTTGCCTGTCCAGCCATCCATGTGCCTGTTTTCAGCATTTCCTGAGCAAGTTCAAATGACAGGTCCGGTGTGAAGAGGATTGTTGACGCAGCAAGACGGGGTGGAAGCGCAAGAATTACATGTTTAGCATCAAAAAAAGTGTCCGGTTCCTTTTCAATATCTCCAACAGCCACCTGAAGCCCTGATCTTGTTTTTTCGATCCTGCATACCGGGTGATCTAATCTAATATTTTTTGCTGGGATACTGCTTAAAAGTCTTGAGAGTAGGCCATCTACACCTCCGAAAATTCGCCAACAAACCGGCTCATTATTCAATCCTCTAACAGTATTGACCTGACCGTCATGGGTTTGAATACGACCCAGTCCATTTTCATACTGTTTATAGGCTGTAAGACCAAAACCATTGATTAATCCTGTAATTTTAGGATGGATATCCGGCCAAAACCATGAAGGCCCCATATCGGACACAAGACCTTCATGTTCCAAACCTAATATCCTTCCACCTATCCGGTTTCTGGCTTCAAGTATAAGGAACTCCCTGTTTCTCTGAGATAAGAGAAAGGCTGAATATAATCCACTTAAACCTGCACCTATTATTACTGTTTTTGCCGATTTCATATAATTAATCAAAGACGTCCAAAAACATACCCCGCACAACACATTGAGCCATTACGATCCGATTGGAAAAACAGGAGTACTATTAACTTGAAGAAAAATTCTATTGAGCGAAGATCTGGTTAGGCTAACTATAAAAGTTCCTGTAGATTTTCAAGACAAAACGCACTGGAGCAAAACAATGCATGGCAAACCCAACATTAATTGCTTCTGGATTTGCCATACAAACAGGCTATATCACTTATTGCCTACCTTTACTGATAAACTCATCAACCACGTTAGACATATCAAACGACTTGCCTCCCTGTACTGGAGGGAACTCAGCAAGTGTTTTGAGATGAGCCCCCATTAGCTCCCCCATCGGCTGCATGAGCCAGGAAACTTTTTGCAATAGGTGTCCGTACGAGTCCTTATTGTCGTAGCCTTCATACGGGTCCATACGGATGTTATATACAAGAGGAACAGTACGGGGAATCACATTAGCGTAATAATCTTCTTTGGTTGAAAAATGGAATTTCCATGGTCCCATTCGTACAGCCGTCAATTTACTTTCATAATAGTGAAAGATGTGATCCCGATTGGAATGATCACTGTTGCCCATCCAATAATCAAGATTGTTGATACCATCGATGTATTGATGTTTCTCTTTCATAACCCTATCTGCCACATCATCTATGCCAGCAGCCGCAGCCAAGGTCGTAAATAAATCCTGATGCCCTTGGATACCGTTTAACTTTGTATCAGCCGGTATTTTCCCAGGCCACTTCACCATCAAAGGCACCCGTACACCACCTTCATATGTTGTCATTTTTTCTCCACGAAATGGAGTAGTGGCGCCGTGAGGCCAAGAGGAGTGCTCTGGCCCGTTATCAGTCGAATAGACAATAAGCGTATTCTCATCGAGGCCAAGTTCTTTAAGAGTATCAAGCACAATACCTATATCATGGTCGTGCTGCATCATGCCCGCCCCATGATAATCAGCTTCGCTTGTATATTTTTCAACTTTTTTCAGCCATTCTTCATGTACTCGGGTGTAAAGATGCATTCTGCTTGTATTGAGCCATACGAAAAAAGGTTCGTTAGCAGCTTGCGCTTTCTTCATGAAATCAACCGCTTTAGGAATTACTTCTCCTGCATCGAAATCTTTCATGCGTTCCTGGGTCAGGGGGCCCGTGTCTTCAATTGTCTGCATGCCTACACGACCAAACCGAGGTTGCTCAGTTGGATCATCTTCTGTTGTGGCGTAAGAATGGATTACACCCCTTGTGCCAAATTTTTTCTCATACTCTTCAAGGCTACCAGAATAGGCTTTCCCAAAATTTTGATAATCTCGCTGCTCTGACTCCTCTTGCGTATTAAGATGGTAAAGGTTGCCGAAGAACTCATCAAAACCATGAACGGTCGGCAGATGCTCATTCCTATCACCAAGATGGTTTTTACCAAAATGCCCGGTTCGATACCCGTCGGACTTTAGCACTTCAGCAAGGCTCGGAGATTCCTTTTTCAATCCCAGCGCATCACCAGGCTGCCCTACAGTAGTCATTCCCGATCTAATCGGATATTGCCCCGTAATAAATGCGGCACGACCAGCAGTGCAGGATGGTTGGGCATAATGATCAGTAAACAGCACCCCATCTTTAGCAATACTGTCAAGATTTGGGGTTGGATAGCCCATCACACCATGGTTGTAGGCACCAAGGTTTGACCATCCTATATCATCCCCCCAGATGACCAGGATATTAGGCTTTTCCTGGCTGTTTGCAGTTGATACTGTACAAGCCAGCAATAGAGCAATGAGTATTTTGACTCTCATTTTTCCTCCTCTTTTAGGTGTTTGTGGTAATTGATTCTTTCCATATCAATGCAGATAGATGATTTCAATATATATATCATATGAGACAACCAATTGTTAGATAAATTAGCTTAGTTTTTTCTATGAAGACAGGGTCCATTCATACTATCTTATGACCTTAAAAAATATAAGTAGCCAAATGGACTATCAGTTAACATCTTAACAAAACCAGTTCACTGTAACCCTACAAAAGGATTAAACTTTCACCTATGGAAGTACTCAGTCTTACACAAATATCATTAGACCTTACACCCAAGGATTTTGTCGAACATCTCCACAAAACAGCCGGTGGCGAAAAAATCGCAGAAAAGGGTGGTCCTATTTTCGAGGAAAACCAAAAGAGCTGGGCTCCGGGAGCAGTATTATTTGCTGCAAATATTACTACGGCAACTGATCAGGACATCATATTACAAAAAAACCGCACTCTCGACTCATTTAAACTCTGTCTTGGCCAGTCTGGAAAGTTTTTATCAGAAGCAAAACTTGTCATCTGCGGAGCCTACACCATAGGCGATGGCTTGAATAAAGCTCTTACTAAGGCCTCAAGTACCCATCAATATCTGGTTGGCTACATCCTGGAACAATTAAGCCTTTTCCTGCTGGAAAAAACAGCTATGAAAGTAAACTCGATAATTGAAGATATGGCTCTTGAAAAAGGTTGGGGAGTCGGACCATTACTCAGCCCTGGCTCTGTCCACGGCTGGCCCCTGACCGATCAAGTGACGCTCTGTTCACACCTTCCATTATCAGAAATAGGAGTATCCTGCAGCAACAACGGGGTTCTCTCCCCCTTCAACTCTCTCTCTTTTGTTGTCGGAATTGGACCTGATTATACAGAGAGCACAATTGGATCCCCCTGCGAAGTATGCAGTAACAGGGACACCTGTCAAATACGAGTAAAGTAATTGGTAATAGGGTACTTTTTTATCGAGATAGGTAAAAGCACGTTGAAGATACGAACCCTCGGTCAGTAATCTAATGGAAGAATTATCTTGTCTCATTATTGGAAGGGCAATATGATTATAAGTATGGAGAATTATGTTCTAATAATCATTGGATTTTTTCATGAGACCAAATGCCTATCACATTTTTTCTTATAGTTCGAAAGAGCTTTTTACCGATCGTCTTGACTTCTATTGGCAGAGAATCTTGATAATAAGAAAAACTAACCTAATTCTTTTCTTGTCACTAATCGCAGCTAATTATTTACTTCTTCATTCTGGAGAGATGAGTTGCTTTGCTAATGAATACGTAACTCGTTCAGGTAAATCTTTACGTATCGAAGAGACCCACCCTCAGGGTCAAAGTCTGAGTGACATACATCTCAACTCATCTGGATTTGATCATAACCTCTCTGAGACCTTTAAAGATCGAGACCCGATCAAAAGTGTTTTAATAGGCGATATAGACGAAAATGGATTTGATGAATTTTATATCATCACCGTATCAAGCGGGTCGGGAAGTTATGGAGATATAATCGCCATTGCTTCTAACAGAGATAAAAGCCTATCTATGATACATTTTCCTGCGGTTCCGCCTGGAGATATACGGTTTTCTGGTTATATGGGACATGACAACTTCCACATATCTGAAAATAAGCTCATTCGATCTTTTCCCATTTTTCTGGATTCCGATAAAAATTGGAATCCTACCGGAGGTAGACGTCAATTAGCCTATGGTTTATTCCCTGGTGAAGCCTCATGGCACCTGGAAATTGTAGACTTTACAGATGTTAAATAACACCCGAAATGTTACTTCATTTTTGATCTGCTTAGTCCCAATATATTAGAGAGCCATTACATCACATGCTTTAGGATTGACCAATACAATTAATGCAGGAGGTCATTAATCAATTGTTTATATTTCTTTTCAATGACATGACGTTTCTTTTTCAGAGTATTAGTCAGCTCATCTCCAAGTTTGAATTCCTTGTCTAGAAAGGTAATACCCTGTAGCTTTTCATAGGGCTTAAAACCCTGCTTTGGTTTAAGGATTCGATTCATATCATTACGTACAAAATCTAAGACCTTACTGTCACTTAATAGTTCAGCCTTGCCTTTGGCAAATCCTTCCATCTTGGTTGCAACATAATCTTTTAGTTCCTCCATATTAGGAACCAAAAGTGCTCCAAGACCTTTTTTATCCTGCCCTACAAGCACAGCGTCCTGAATAAAAGGAAACATGGTGAGCACATTCTCTATTTTGGTGGGATCAATATTCTCACCACTTGAGAGTACAATAATCTCCTTTGCCCGACCGGTAATGACGAGTTCTCCATTTAAGGTCATCTTGCCAAGGTCACCGGTTTTGAAGAATCCGTCGTTTGTGAATGACTTTCGGTTCTCTTCATCATCATTGTAGTATCCCTTGGTAACCTGAGGACCTCGAACCTCGATGGCTCCTTCACTACCTGCACTCAGGGCATTGCCCTTATCACACACAACCCGTAAATCAGTCCAGGGTACTGGAGGGCCTACTGTTCCATAGGTTCTGCAAGCAAGGCCTCGCCCCGCAATTGCAGGGGAACATTCTGTCATGCCGTAGGCATTTACAATACGAATTCCAACGGCATCAATCCATTCTTCAAGATAGGTTGCGAGGGTTCCACCACCACTAATCGCCAAGCGTAACCTGCCACCAAAACGGTTTCTCACCATGGACAGTTTCTTATCCGCAAGCTTATACAGAGGATAAAGAGCAGCCATTTTCAAATAAGCAACACTCTTAGTAAAGGAGTGGGCAATAGCCTCACGTTTCTCAAAAACCGGCATTCGACCAAGGGCCTTTCTCTTGTTACGGCGATAGGCAGCTGATGCCCAGACAAGACTATCAAATATTTTTTGCGCTGTTGGCCCTTTACGCTTAACTGCGCCCTGCACCTTTCCATACAACGATTCCCATACCCGTGGAACAGTGGCCACAAGTGTAGGCTTATACTTCTCAAGATCCTGGGAAAAGGTTTTTATGGAGGAGTAGACAAGCGTTGTTCCCCGGGCAAGGGCAACATATTCTGCAGTACGTTCAAAGATATGCCAACTGGGAAGAATAGAGAGCCAGTTGTCATCTTCTGTCAGCTGGATGACCACAGGCACAACTTTGACATTGTGCATGATATTACCATGGGTCAGTTGTACGCCCTTTGGTAAACCGGTTGTCCCTGAGGTATAAATAATCGTCAACAGATTATCCTCGGTAATCTCTTTACCAAGTTCGAGGAATTTTTCTACATCCTGGGCAGTGTATGATCGGTCTTTTAATAAATCGAGATAGGAGAACAAATTATTAAATAGTGTATGCCTTTTTGCACCGGTCATGACAAAGATAGACTTGAGCTGCTTACAGTTTTTTATATACTCACTATGCAGTTCAAACAGTTCGTCGTTTTCTACAATGAGGTAGTTACACTCGGAGTGTTCAACAATAAATTCTAACTCCTGGGTTGGTGTGTCAGACCCCCTGGGCACGTTAACAGCACCAAAGGACATGAGTGCAAGATCTGTCACAATCCAGGCGTAACGATTATCAGAGAGCACCATCACCTTATCGCCGCAACCAACCCCTCGTCTGCGAAATGATTTGGCGAGCAATAGTACATCTTCAAAGAGTTTGGCGTAGGTGACACGGTGTTCGACATCTCCGACATTATAAACATATGCGTCGTTATCACTATACGTACCGACACTGTTGATGAAAAAGGTAAAGAGCGTCTCCTGAGTTTCAAACCTAGGCAACTGTGAGGCATGGAAAGTATTATTATCACTCATATTTTAGATCCCCAATGAACACCAATAGTGCCAAACATAAACTTTTTAAATGCAACATCTGTAAAACCAGCAGCTGAAAACAGCTCCGCAAGTTCATTAGCCGAATAAAAATCCATTGTAGAACCTGTCAGATACGCGTAGGCGGCCTCATCATCTGCAATCATTTTCCCAAGAATTGGAATCCCGAAACGAAAATAAAAGCGAACAAACGGGTACATCAGATTCTTTTCTGGCGGCGTCGTATCAAGACAAACCACTCGACCACCGGGCTTAAGCACCCGGTGTACTTCTTTTAACACCCCTAAAGCATCATCAACATTACGAAGAAGATAACCGAAGGTGACCGCGTCAAACGAATTTGATGCAAAAGGTAGAGTGTTGGCATCACAGGCCTGCCAGTCAATATTTCTTTCGTTAAAACGGCGCTGGGCCTCTTTTAACATATTAAGGGAGAAATCAGCCCCAAGCACCTTGGCTCCGGGATAGGTTTCTTCCATAAGTGCTGCAATATCACCCGTGCCAGTCGCCAGATCAAGAGTTATACCGTTTACAGGACTTCCCGTGCGACCAACAACAAATTTACGCCACTTCTGATCCTGACCAAGGGTCATGACCCTGTTCATTAGATCGTAACGCCCCGCTATATCATCAAACATCTTTTGAACGCCCGGCCCTTTACCCACAACACACCCTTATCCAAAGTACTATCATAATCTTATCACGACACACTCTAATTACCAAATACACCAACCACCAATAGTGATTCTATATTAAACCTAATCACTGACTAGCAGGGAGCAGAGCCCGGAGTCCGTGGAAAGGGAATAACCTCGCGAATATTAGCCATGCCGGTTACAAACTGAACCAGTCTTTCAAAGCCAAGACCATACCCCGCATGGGGTACTGAACCATAACGCCTCAGGTCGAGGTACCAATTATAATCATCTACATTGATTCCCGCTTCAATCATCCGATTCTCCAGGACATCAAGCCGCTCTTCACGCTGACTACCTCCGATAATCTCGCCTATTCCTGGAACGAGAATATCCATTGCAGCTACGGTTTTATTATCGTCATTGAGGCGCATATAAAAAGGCTTAATGGAAGCCGGGTAATCAGTTACAATAAGTGGGCATTTAAACACTTCTTCAGAAAGATACCGTTCATGCTCTGATTGCAGATCAGCCCCCCAGCTCACCGGATATTCAAATTTTTTCTTAGCGCTGGTCAGTCTTTCCACAGCCTCGGTATACGTCAGATGTGCGAAATCCTTTTCAACCACAGACTGTAGTTTTTTAAGCAAACCTTTCTCAATAAACTTATCAAAAAGCTGCATATCTTCTCTACAATTATCCATGGCATCCTGAAGTAGATATTTGAGCATATCTTCAGCCACCTGCATATTACCTTGTAAATCACAAAAGGCCATTTCAGGTTCAATCATCCAGAACTCAGCAAGGTGCCGGGAGGTATTAGAGTTTTCAGCACGAAATGTGGGACCAAAGGTATACACATCGCCGAGCGCCAAGGCGTAGACTTCGGCCTGGAGTTGGCCACTTACAGTAAGGCCTGCAGGTCTTCCGAAAAAATGATCACTCTCATCTTTTTCCTGAGTGGCTGCCACCTGGAACATTTCGCCTGCACCCTCACAATCACTGGTTGTGATGATAGGCGTGTGAACCTGGGCAAACCCCTTTTCCTGAAAGAACTGATGCACTGCATATGAAAGCCTTGAACGAACACGCCCCACAGCTCCAAGCGCATTTGTTCGAGGACGTAGATGACTCATTTCCCGAAGGAACTCAAAGGAATGTCGCTTCTTTTGCAGCGGATACGTTTCTCCGTCTGCATCTCCAACAACCAGAAAACTCTCGGCATGGAGTTCAACGTTTTGACCCTTTGCTGGCGACTCCTTAAGCATACCACGCACTACAACACTTGCGCCTGTGTTCAGGTTTTTAATTTCGCCGGCATAATTATCAAGGGAGTCCTCAGCAATAATCTGAAGATTTCCAAGACAAGAGCCGTCGTTTATCTCAACAAATGAAAAACTTCCGGTATCTCTCTTGGTCCTGACCCACCCGCAAACGGTTAATGCCTGTTCCACTGGCTCTGTTGCCAAAATGTTTTTAATCCGTGTTTTCATAACGATCCTTTTTATGTCCTGGGAGATGACTGAAAAACTACCATTTCACCTACCCCTTTTAAGGTAGTTTTTTCACAACTTGATATTTCACGTAGATGTTTGGCCGCTGCTGCGCATTTTACAGTGAGGAGGAAGAATATATCTCTGTCCGCCTCGGATAAGCCCTCAAAATTTCCCTGCCCTTTTGAAATAACAAGGTCAGCATTTTCATAAATATCCAAAAACTGCTTAGAGACTCGCTCCAGCACGGTCCCCGGGCAACCGGTACCATTGCTGATTATTTCGCCATATTTATCGAGCCCTGCAGCATACGCATCCGAGATAAGAGCGTCATTAATAATCGGTCTATCTTTAACTGCAATTGTAATTTTAAAGCCCTTTGAAAAAAGTTTTTCCACAAGCAATGTATCAAATACAACCTCTCCGCAATTATCCGCAAGATATAAAACATTTGCTCCACGCCCCAGCCCCTCAATAGCCTGTAAAAGTTTTTCAGTATGATCTATTACAAATTCAGTGGTCCGGCATTTCAGAAGAGTACCTGATATATCAAAGTCATTATATGCACCGTAGTCGATGATATTTCCAGCGATAGCAAAACGGATAGCCAGGAGCAGCCCATCTTTATAGTCACACTCCTGCACTTCTTTTACAAGAGATGGAAGTATAGACAGCGCGATTTCATTACTCTCTTTCTTTTTCTCTGCATACGGGTCAGCTACCCCAGTCACCTCTTCTATAATTTCATATACTTCAGCTGCAAGCAGTGGAGGACTCATTCCAAGGTCACAGGTAGCAATAAAATCAGCTACTGCCCGTACAGCTTTCTCTTGCACGTGATCGGAGGTTGTACATAATTTTACAGTTTGAAGCGTCTGCCTGAGTAAACATGGAAGACAATCAATACTTGTTTTCATAGGAGATAGTCGGTTCTAACATTTGATAATGAGGCAAAGAGTGAAGTCTTGGCTCCAGGCTCAGACTTATAGAGATTTCCAAGCAATGTACGCACTGTTTCACGCCTGGTGTTTTCTGATAGTGGACAACCATTTTCAACAGGAATAAGTCCAAATAACTGAGCAAGCTCTACAACGTCACTTTTTTCCAGATACGCCATTGGCCGTATAAGCGATAGTCGGCCGTCAAAGAGCTCCTGACTTGGCAGCATCGTAGATATATTACCGCTATAAATTGCGTTAATCATAAAGGTTTCAATAAGATCATCCTTATGGTGACCAAGAGCTATCTTATTGTAACCATGGTCACGGGCAAAATCAAAGAGTTGACTCCGCCTGTTTCGAGAACAGAGATAACAGGTCCTTTCCTGGGGCTCCTGCCATTCAGTTTCAACGGTTAAGTCTATGGAGTAGCGGCGAAGTTGATCACCAATACTTGTGTGAGGAGATATTCCACCCTCTGTTGCTGACCAGAAGCCATGATCTATATGCAATCCCTTTAGCTTAAAATCAATGGGCGCCTTTTTCTGCCACAAATGGAGTAAACAAACAAGAACCAGACTGTCAACTCCACCTGAAACAGCTATAAGAACACGGTCTCCCCTATCAAACATTGCATAATCATGCATTGCCTGACCGATTTTTTTATTTATCTTTGCAGGTAATTTGGGAAAACCAATCATATTTTTGTGTTTTTTAAACCTGTTAAACGCAAACATCGTAACCACTAAAGACAACAAAACCCGCAAGCCTAACAAATAGGCTAGCGGGTTAATGGAACATATTCAACGAATACCCTATTTCAGGTAAGGACAATCATCTAGTCGTAATTTAATACCATGCTCAAGTAACTCTTCAGCGGTGACCCAGTGAAAACCTCTCTTCTGCGCTTTGTTATAGGAAAATATATTGCTCAGGAGTGACTGTTGCGTCTCCTGAAAATCAGCAGACCAGAGCATCGCACCCGTAGGGGCATGCCTTAACACCATTTTAAAGTCAGCAGAAGCTGGTGCGTCTACCGCAAGCTCAGACCCATCACGCTGCACGTACCCACGAACTGTGGTGATGAGGACACCTTCACAATTCACCTTTTCACCAAGAGCTTTAATTGTCCCTGAAATTCCTCCGGAGACCTCACTTAGAGCGTCTGAAATCTGGGCTGAATTTATTAAACGTACCTTCTCATTTCCTGACAGCTCCTGCACCATAAAGGAGGTAGCATGGGCGGCCCCCTGCTCTAATTGGCGCGCCTCCTCATAACGTACGGTATCATCCTTATCAACTGATGTAACAGCAGGGATTACAGCAATACATGAGAGTGGCTGTACTGGCACTTGCACGTCCTGTCTACTGGTACCCTTTGTAGCACAAGAGGAGAGAGTAAAGACAAGCAGCAACAACGAGAGGGAAATTTTAGTTGGGTTTATCACAGATTCACCTTTAGTAACCTATTGCGAATTTATAGTTAAAATAAAAAATCCGTAGAGTATTTATTATATCAAGAATATAGGATGAGCACCTAGGAGAAAAAACCTTCGGGGTACCAATCCAGATGTATTATGCAGCTTACAAGGTCCCCTTTGAAGAAAGGGTACCTTCTATATCAATTGTAGTACAGGCGCTACGTAAGGTCCTTGCAAACCCTTTAAATACCGCCTCAATAATATGATGCCCATTTTCACCGTGCAACAAATCGATATGCAAGGTTAATCCAGCGTGCTGTACAACAGCTCTGAAAAATTCCTTGGAAAGAGCTGTATCGAAGGTTCCAAGTTTTTGTTCTGTAACAGGCGCATGGTAGTGCAGATATGGACGATTAGAGATATCCACCACAGTGCGAACCAGTGTTTCATCCATTGGCAGGTAACAGCTGCCATAACGAGTTATCCCACCCTTATCACCAAGGGCCTCTGCTATAGCCTGCCCAAGGCATATACCTATATCTTCAACGCTATGATGGTCATCTACCTCGATATCACCAATGGCATGTAGTGTAAGATCAAAAAAACCATGGACCGAAAACAGTGCCAGCATATGATCCAGGAAAGGAACTCCACTATCAACAGTGTAATTTCCACTGCCATCCAGGTTGAGTTCAAGTTTTATATCGGTTTCACCGGTTTTACGATGTATTATACTCGTTCGTTTTAAATCGTTTTCTGCCATGAGCCTTTAAATATTAAATTTTTTAGGTACGAATGTAGCTACAATATATTTAAGAAATCCATACCATTAAATAAGCCATATAACAATATTATACTTTAAAGTTACCACTCTCACTCTATTTTTCGTGACAGATTTAGCTAAAATAGCTACAATAGAAAACTTAACTCAATTAACTTTTTGATTGACACACAGTTGCGTACCTTGTATATACACCGCAGTTTTGACACACAAAAACAAAATGAGCGGGAATAACTCAGTGGTAGAGTGCAACCTTGCCAAGGTTGACGTCGCGAGTTCGAATCTCGTTTCCCGCTCCACTATAAATTATAAAAGGTTCGACACTGTTCGGACCTTTTTTTATTAATTGTTTGACCAGTTGAGGGAAATAATGAAAACCTATCTTGCCCCAGTCAACGAGATTGAGAAGAAATGGTATATTGTTGACGCAGAGAACAAGGTTCTGGGCCGTTTGGCGACAGAAATTGCAAACAGACTTCGCGGAAAACATAAGCCTACCTTTTCATCCTTTATCGACAATGGTGACTTTGTAGTTGTAACTAACGCAGAAAAAATTGCTTTAACCGGCAACAAGCTTGATGACAAAAAGTATTATCGTCACACAGGCTACATCGGTGGTATCAAAGAGATTTCTGCTAAAGATCTCCTCGTTAAGCATCCTGAAGATGTTATCATCAAGGCGGTTAAAGGCATGCTTCCAAAAAACAAACTTGGACGTGCTCAACTTAAGAAGCTCAAAGTTTATGCCGGCACCAAACACCCCCACGCGGCACAACAGCCAGCTGAACTCGATATTTAATCTTGGAGAATAGAAAAATGGCTCAAGATCGTTTTTATGCCACAGGTAAAAGAAAGAACGCTATTGCCCGCGTATGGCTCACACCAGGTACTGGCAAAGTTATTGTAAACAAAATGGAAGCAGATGAGTATTTTGGTCAGATTTTCAAAAGCCAAAAGATCGTTAAGCCTTTCAAAGTAACTGAGACCTTAGAGCAATTTGACGTTATGGCTACCCTCAAGGGTGGTGGTAAGTCAGCTCAGGTTGATGCACTGTCCCACGGGATTTCACGTGCACTGCTCGAAAGCAACCCAGACACCAGATTGCCTCTTAAGCAATCAGGACTCCTGACCCGCGATCCTCGTCAAAAGGAAAGAAAGAAGTACGGTCAGAAAGGTGCTCGTGCAAAGTTCCAGTTCTCCAAGCGTTAATAGTAAACGTTTTATTACAGGAACGGACAGGATACCCTGGGAAACCAGTGGACATCGTCTTGTTACAAAGGGGAATGACAGTTTTGCTGTCATTCCCCTTTTGCTGTTTGCAGTCAGGAGTAGATACAACTATACATAGGATTGGATCATGATCAAAGTTGGAATAATCGGCGCATCCGGATATGCCGGTGCTGAACTTGCCAGAATTATATGCAACCACCCCCACGCAGAACTCACCGTAGCCACTTCAAGACAGTACGAGGGGAAGCCACTATCTGAAGTGTTTCCCAATTTGAGGGGCAGGGTTGATATAATATGTGAAAATATTCCTGTGGCTGAGCTTGCAACAAAGGCTGATCTATTCTTTGCCGCTGTTCCCCATAAGACCGCCATGGACCTTGTCCCTGAGCTTCTAGCAGCTGGTAAAAAAGTCATTGATTTGTCCGCAGATTTTCGTTTGCGAGATGTTGCGACCTACGAAGACTGGTATCAGCCGCACTCTTCCAGCCAGTTCCTTGAAGAAGCGGTTTATGGTTTGCCTGAATTATACAGAAGCGAGATCGGCAAGAGTCGCCTCATAGCAAATCCGGGTTGCTATCCAACTTCAATTATCCTGGGCCTTGCTCCTCTCTTGAAAGCTGGCCTGATTAAACCGGAAACCATTATAGCCGATTCAAAATCAGGAACGTCCGGTGCCGGTCGAGCAGCTCAGACAGGAACTTTATTTTGTGAAGTCCATGACGGCTTTAAACCATACAAGGTAGGCAGAGCCCATAGACACACTCCTGAGATCGAACAAGAACTCTCAGCTCTGTATGGCTCAGATATACATATTACCTTCACTCCCCATCTACTTCCCATATCCAGGGGAATACTCAGCACCGTGTACGCAAGCCTTGCAAATGAGACCACCTCTGACACAGTACAAAAACTCTACAGGGATCAATACGCTAGCGAGCCCTTTGTTCGACTCCTCAGCGAAGATACTTTTCCAGCCACCCAATATGTCCGCGGTTCCAACTTTTGTGATATCAGCGTAAAAATCGATCATACCACCGGACGTGTCATCGTGATGTCAGCCATTGATAATGTCGTCAAGGGAGCTGCTGGTCAGGCCGTTCAGAACATGAATATTATGTGTCAGTTCCCAGAAGACGCGGGACTACTCACCGCACCTATGTTTCCATAATTGTACTGCAGGTATGTCACACCCGATGCGAACCATTAAGCTTCTCATAAGCTATGATGGTACTAATTACTGCGGCTGGCAAAAACAGCTCAATGGTAATACAATCCAGGATGAGATAGAAAAATGTCTGAGCACCATGACGACTGAGAAAATCAGCCTCCATGGTGCTGGACGCACCGATGCAGGGGTGCATGCCCATGGTATGGTTGCTCATTTCAACTGTCAGTCAAACATTTCGTGTAAAATTCTTCAGCGTGGTGCTAACTCCATGCTACCTGGAGACATCAGGATTTTGGATGTCGTTCAAATGGAATCTAACTTCCACGCCAGATACTTTGCCACCGGCAAGAAATATCACTACACCATCTATACCGGCGCAATACAACCGCCCTTTATCAGGCTTACCAGCTTACATGTCCCCCACCCATTAAATATAAACCGGATGCAAGAGTGCCTTGATATCACCACTGGCAAACACGATTTTTCTTCATTTGAGAATAGTGGTTCCAGGGACAAAAGCATCACAACAGGTAAGGGAGCTGTGAGAACCATTCACAGCGCTGAACTTCTTGTGAAGGAAAATGATATTATAATTCTGGAGTTTATAGGCGATGGCTTTTTAAGAAATATGGTGAGAAACCTCACAGGAACAATCTTAGAAGCTGGCCTTGAAAGGTTTTCAGCAGAGAAGTACAGAGAAATATTAGAGGCGAAAGACAGGACCAAAGCGAGTACGACTGCTCCGGCCCACGGTCTTGCTCTTGTAGAGGTGTACTATTAGCACCTTATAAATTCATTTCGAGCCTTCACTGATCTTTTTAGTAAATGAGTTTAGTGAAGGACCTATCCCGGCTTATTTTCCTTTCCCGGGGCAATGAGTTGTTTATCGACACTATTTTTTCATGGCTGAATGTCGAGCGAGAAGAGACTGCAGTTTCCACGGAGAAGATAAACAAATTCTTGAGTCATCACAAATTGTCATAACGTCACAGAATGATAAAAACTCAGCCATTGCATCAGTAATTTTAAGATCCTTTCGCTGAAGAATCCTTAACTGACGCTTCATATCAACACCTTCAATCTTTAAGCCTTTCAACCAGCCATTCTCAGCCTCACGACAAATGCTCAATGAAGACAGGCAGGTTATTCCAACACCTGACTCAACTCCTCTTTTTACTGCCTCTGGATGACTCATCTCCATAACTATATTGACATCATCCATATATTTACCAAACTTCTCACGGACTGTCGCAACAGTACCTGAACCGGCTTCCCTCATAATCCATTTTTTCCCTTTTATATCGCGGGTAATGTCAAAAACATCATTATGAGCAAGTGGATCGGTAGGTCCACAGAGAACTATAAGTTCATCCTCAAACCATGATCTCCACTGTAGTTCTGCATTGTCAGTCAGCTGCCCCTCAACAAATCCAACATCGGACTCTCGGTCTATTACAAGTTTTTCAACATTCCGCGTATTATAGACCTGCAATTTAACATGCACATTTGGGTGAACACGCTCAAAGGCTCCAATCAAATACGGCAAAATATAATTACCGAGCGTGGTACTCGCTGCAATGCTAATTGTGCCATCGAGAGTGTCGTTTCTCTCCGACATTATTGTTTCTATATTTGTGACCTGAGCGGTGATATCTTTTGCCAGAGGTAACAAAAATCGACCTCTTGCATTTAATAACAAGCTCCGTCCATGCCGATCAAAGAGAGACCCGCCTAACTGATTCTCGAGTTCCGCCAGCGCCATACTTACAGCAGACTGGGTAACAAATAACTTTTTGCTCGCCTTGGTCACTTGTGCAGTTTCAGCAACCGCAATAAAGATCTCAAGTTGTCTTAGAGTTATCGACATTATACTTCTCCACCCCAATTGTTCATTTTTAATGATACTTAAACAGCCAAGACCCAACGTTGACAAGGGCCTCAGTCTGAAGCATCAACACATCCAGTTTTCTTTAAACCACAAACATTTCGCACAAATACAGGTACATTCAAATACCGGATTGCAAAAATTTCATGCTTAAATTATCGTTGACACACATATAACAATTATTTAATATAAGTCCCGATTAAAGAAAAGTTAATTATTATAGATTACCATTTTTGTCTGAACGTCGTATCACCTATAAATCAGATACAAAGGAACCAAGATGGAGTCTCAGATCACAGCATTTCTTTACCATGAGCACGTTCTCTGGATAACTGCATTTATTATCGGGGGCCTCAGTTTCGCCCTTGGTCCTATAGCAATCGTTTACCTCCTCATGCCTCTCAAGACGAGGCAAATCGCACAAAAAGCGAATCAATTTATCGAATGTGGAATGGATCCCATCGGTGACAGTTGGATCCGATATGGAGCAGTATTTTATCTCTACGCTCTCATCTTCCTCGCGTTTGATGTCGATGTACTATTTCTCTTTCCCGTGGCACTCGCCTACGATGATGTGATATTTGCATCCTCAATTCGGGATTTCATTGAAATTATTATCTTTGTTGGAATTTTATCACTCGCAGTAGTCTATGCATGGATTAAGGGAGTATTTAAGTGGGAACGGAAAACGTACCTTCGTCAGTAGTTCAGTTCGCCCTAGCAGATAAACTTATTAATATTGGTCGAGCTAACTCCTTATGGCCTCTTACGTTCGGTATCGCCTGCTGCGCTATCGAGATGATGGCGACTGGGTGTGCCAGGTTTGATATGTCACGCTTTGGTGCAGAGGTGTTCCGACCTTCTGCAAGACAGAGTGATGTAATGATCGTAGCCGGCACTATTACTAAAAAAATGATGCCGGGTATTAAAACCTTATATGACCAGATGCCTGAACCAAAATGGGTTATGGCACTTGGGAACTGTGCGATTTCCGGTGGTCCCTTCGCCTTTGAAGGGCAGTACAGCATTGTTTTGGGAGCCGACCAGTTTTTACCGGTCGATGTGTATATCCCTGGATGCCCTCCCCGTCCTGAGGCTCTTTTACAAGGAATAATTGAACTAGAACATCTCGTTTCTGATTGGGAAAGATGGAAGAATCCTGAAGCTGTATAGCAGAGAATTTTCCTGACACATCGGATTTTTGCGTAATTTTGGAGCTATATCTAATGATTTGTGACCAGACTAGACTTGCCCTACAACGACTTTTCCCAGAGGAAGAGGTCATTACTCCCGAGAGTGAAGAAACAGAGGCCACCGAAGAAGTAGAAGATAAAAAAAAGAAAGCTGAACCAAGGAAAAATGGCCTCATTGATCGAGATTACGCTGTTTATGGCTATCACCTTGACGCTCAAGTTGCTGCAGACCAGGTCGTTGAAGCTGTAACAATTCTTGATGAGTCTGAATATTTCATCGAATCCATCACCGGTGTTGACTGGATAAAAGATAACCAGCTCGAAGTTGTTTACGATTTTTGCCGATATGACTTCGATCTTTGCCGCGTAGTCATCCGTACCCGCATAGACAGAAATCAACCCGAGGTTCCTACTATTACAGGGGTATACGCCGGTGCCAACTGGCATGAGCGTGAGACCCATGATTTTTTTGGTATAAAGTTTATCGGCCACCCCCACCTTATTCCACTTCTTCTTCCTGAAGATGCCGATTTTCATCCCCTACTAAAGGATTTCAAAGCATGAGTTCTCCTATAGAATTACAACCTGACGAGACGTTCATCCTC
Organism: Desulforhopalus glucosivorans; assembly: GCF_054397165.1. Taxonomy (NCBI): domain Bacteria; kingdom Pseudomonadati; phylum Thermodesulfobacteriota; class Desulfobulbia; order Desulfobulbales; family Desulfocapsaceae; genus Desulforhopalus; species Desulforhopalus glucosivorans. Next base: position 1,211,563 of record NZ_AP044854.1, on the reverse strand, counting down.
AATGTCGGCCCCCAGCACCCGGCAACACACGGTGTACTACGGGTAAAGATGGAGATGAATGGTGAGTATATCGTCGATGCTGAAACGGTGATTGGCTACATTCACAGGATGCACGAAAAAATGGGGGAGATGAAAACCTACCCGCAATATCTTATGAACCTCAGCAGAATGGATTACTTAGGGGCTCTTGGATATTCCCATGGCCATGTTTTGGTTGTTGAAAAAGCCGCCGGCATTGAGGTGCCTGAAAGGGCTGAATATATAAGAGCAATAACTGTTGAGCTTAATCGCATAGCATCACATCTCTTCTGGTTTGGTGCCTTTGTCATGGATCTTGGCGGTTTTTCCCCTCTAATGTACGCCCTGCAAGACCGGGAACACATTCTCGATATGCTGGAAGCGGTAACCGGCTCGCGCCTGACCTACTGTTACTTCAGATACGGTGGACTCTACAACGATGTCGACGATCAATTTATCTCATCTGCCAGAAAATTTATCCCGAGGATGAGAAAATCCCTCAAGAAATATCATAAGCTGGTAACAGGCAATATTATTTTCAGAAAACGACTTGAAGGCATTGCTCCATTATCAAAAGAGATGTGCAGAAAATACGGAGCATCAAGTGCCGTAGCCAGGGGTTCAGGAATTAATTTTGATGTGAGAAAAAACGAACCGTATTCAGTCTATCCTGAGTTTGATTTCGATGTACCAGTCTATCATGAGACTGACTCCCTTGCCAGATACAATGTACGCATGGACGAGATTGAACAATCCCTTAGAATCATTGAGCAGGGGCTTGATAAGCTGCCAGACGGGCCAATCATGCCAAAGAAAAAACCTAAAATCATTAAGCCGCCTGCAGGTGATTACTATCAAGCTGTTGAAACCGCGAGAGGAAGTTTTGGTGTACGACTGGTGAGTGACGGCGGCAAAACCCCGTACAGGTTAAAACTTCGATCGCCAACATATTCCAATATGCATCTGTTTGATGAAGCATGCAGAGGGATGTTAATTACAGACGCCCTTGCCTTTATGGGCAGTCTCGATTTAGTCATCCCTGAGATAGACAGGTAAAAGGATACCTTTATGAGCTTAACATTCTTTAATGTCGTTATTGCTGTCGTTATTGCAATTGCCTTTGCAGCTGCAAATGCCGCATACCTCGTATGGGCAGAGCGTAGAGGTGCCGCAAGAATACAACGAAGACCCGGGCCGAACATAAATGGTCCATTTGGTTTGCTTCAGCCACCGCTTGACGGTATTAAACTCATGGCCAAGCAGCTTACCATACCTGGCGGTGCTGATAAGATCCTTTTTATCACCGCCCCTGTTCTTGCTATGTTTCCTGCAATCATGAGCTTTGTTACCATTCCTTTTAGCGAACATATTGTTGCGAAGAACATGGAAGTCGGGGTGCTGATGATCTTTGCCTTTGCAGCCCTTGGCTCTACCTCCCTGCTCTTTGCCGGATGGAGTTCCCGTAACAAATATGCAATGATGGCCTCCATCAGAGCAGTCTCCCAGACAGTAGCCTATGAGATTCCTATGCTCATTACAACCATTACCGTTGTGATGATAGCTGGTTCTATGGACTTAATGGAGATAGTGAGACAGCAGTCAGGATCATTTTTATCGTGGAATATCTTTCCTCTTTTTGGCAATTCCCACAACATACTCATGCCACTCTCCTTTCTTATCTTTTTCACCTGTACACTTGCTGAGACGAACAGAGCACCCTTTGATCTTGGTGAGGCAGAAAGTGAGCTTGTAGCAGGTTTTCATACTGAATATGGTTCCATGGGTTTTGGACTGTTTTTCATGGGGGAATATGCCAATATCGTTATTGGTTCCTGCATGACCACCATCCTCTTTCTTGGCGGCTGGAACTCGCCACTTTCATTTGCCCCATTTACCTGGATTCCCGGAGTATTCTGGTTCCTTCTTAAAATTTACATACTCATTGCAACCTTTATATGGATCCGCTGGACCTTTCCACGCACCACGATTTACGGCCTGCTAAACCTCAGTTGGAAAATATTAATTCCACTTTCTCTGTTCAACCTGCTTTTAACTGCAGGACTAATAAAGGTGTTCTAGATGGTGGCTTATTTTAGTGAAATATATCATGGCCTGATCAGCCTCTTGGAAGGAATGGTTGTCACCTTTAAAGAGTTTATTAAACCACCTGTTACTGTCTCATACCCCTATGAGACTCTTACCATGTGTGAGAGATACCGTGGTCATATAGAACTCATTGAAAACGAAGACGGAAAAGCGAACTGTGTAGTCTGTGGACTATGTGAACGTGCCTGCCCCTCCGACTGCATTTCGCTTGCCGGAGTAAAACCCGAAGGCGAAAAGAAAAAGGTCCTTACAAAATATGTTCTTGATTTCACCAAGTGCTCTTTATGCGGCTCATGTGTTGAGTCGTGTAACTTTAACGCACTGGAATTCTCTAAGGAGTATAACCTTGCCAGCAGACGAAAAGAGGATTTCATCTTTGACCTTCTCGAACGACTGGAGGAGAGAAACCGATGAATGCTGATACGCTATATAGTCCAAACCTGTTCACAGTTGAAGGCTTAACGGGCCTCGTATTTCTCGCGCTCATCGTAATAACCCTCACCGGAGGAGTTATAGCCTGTAATTCCAACCGTGTCGTTCGAGCAGTAGCCGGGCTTATTGTCTGTTTCGTTGGTGTTGCAGGACTCTACTTCTTTCTTAACTCACCCTTTGTCTCTATGATGCAACTGCTCATCTATGTTGGAGCCATTGCAGTTGCAATCGCCTTTGCTGTAATGCTTGCAGCTCCTGAAGAAAAAAGAAAGGTCGGACCAACAGGCCCCCTTGAAGGCCCTCTAGCCTTTGGCTCAGCTGCTCTTCTTGCCGGGGGATTTTCGGTTCTTGCTCTTAAAACAGACTGGCCGGTCATGGCTAAACTCAATGACGGCTCAATTAAAGAAATCGGCATCCGACTTCTCACCGAGCATTCCATGGTCTTTGAACTTATCTCCATTGTCCTGCTCATTGCAATTTTAGGGGCTCTGGTTATTGCCCGTCGGGAGGAATAACAACAGATGGCTATACTTGGACTCTACAATCACTTAAGTACATACCTGATCATTGCAGCCCTGCTTTTTGGCTTGGGCATGTACGGTATAATCGCCAGGCGCACCTTTATTGCCATGCTTATTTCAGCTGAGATGATCCTGGCGGGTGCTGCTCTAAACTTTATGGCTTTTAACAGGTTTACAGCCCCCGACCCCACAACAGGGCAGATATTCACTCTATTTATAATGGCAATAGCAGCAGCTGAAGCTGCCATTGGCCTTAGTATCGTTATTGCTATTTATCGCCAGTATAAGTCCATTGATGCCGAAGACGTAGTCGAACTTAAAGGTTAGCCAAGGAGCCCTCTGGAATGGATTACTCATTACTCATTGCCCTGCTCATTCCACTTATTGGAACGCTTGGGGTCATGTACAAAGGAGACAACGAGAATTTAAGAGAAGGTATTTCTTGCGTCTCCTCTCTTTTGTTGCTTGCAGTTGTTGCCTCTATGGTGCCTAAGGTTCTTGGTGGTAAGACACTCATTTTCCATATGTTCACCATCCTCCCCGGGGTTACCGTAACCCTCAGGGCTGATGCGATGTCCATGATTTTTGCCCTCGTCGCCTCCTCTCTGTGGACAATCGCTGTTTTCTACTCAATGGGTTATATGAGAGGGCTTAAGGAACACGCCCAGACACGTTTTAATGCCTGCTTTGCCCTAGCCATTTTTGGTGCCATAGGAGTCGCGTTTTCCGACAATCTGTTCACCATGTATCTCTTCTATGAAATCGTTTCAATCTGCACCTATCCACTGGTTGCCCATCATCAGGACGCTGAGGGGTATAACGGTGCTCGAAAATACATCGTTTACCTCACAACGACAGCCAAAGCATTTTTACTACCAGCCTTAATACTTATCTATGTACTGACAGGAACTCTGGATTTTGCATCTGATGCAAGTAGCGGAATATTTCCTAGCGGTGTTAATAGTGTGCTGGTCACCATGCTCTATATTTTTTGCATCTTCGGTTTTGCCAAAAATGGTGTCATGCCATTTCACCACTGGCTGCCTGGTGCCATGGTTGCGCCAACACCGGTCTCTGCACTCCTCCATGCGGTAGCCGTAGTTAAAGTCGGTGTCTTTTGCACCACACGTACCATGCTCTATACCTTTGGTACAGACACCATGCACGCCCTAAACCTGGGGATCCCCACCGCCTACTTTGTAGGATTCACGGTTCTAGCAGCTTCTATTATTGCCCTATCAAAGGATAACCTGAAAGCTCGTCTCGCCTACTCTACTGTGAGTCAGCTCTCATATATTATTATGGGTGTAGCACTACTCACCGACCCGGGTATCCAGGGTGGCCTCATCCATATTGTCAACCACGCCTTTTCTAAGATCACTCTCTTTTTCTGTGCTGGTGCCATCTATGTTGCCAGTCATAAAAAGTATATCTCTGAGATGGATGGGCTGGGTAAGACCATGCCGTTTACCTTCGGAGCCTTTGGCATCGCGTCTCTTTCCATGATAGGTGCCCCACCTGTAGCAGGCTTTATTACAAAATGGAACCTGCTCATCGGTTCAGTGGAAGCTCACCAACTTGGCATACTGCTCATTCTAATTGCGAGCACGATGCTTAATGCTGCCTATTTCGCCCCTATCACCTACAGGGCCTTTTTCGGCAAACGCCCGGAAGGTGAGCCCTTTACCGGCATAAAAGAAGCACCGTTATCCATGCTTATACCCATATTGATAGCATGTACCATTTCGGTACTGCTCGGTATTTTCCCCAACTTCATGTTGCAATTTGTAAAGGCGGTGACAGGATGATTGTAGATCTCATCGATTTCCTGAAAAAACATCAACAGACGGTTCAAGTCTACTCCGTTATCGGGGTGGCAGTTATGCTGGTCTGGTCCTATCTCGGAGCAGACAACCATCACGCTCACACCTGGATGGAGGCCCATATTCCTGGGTTCTGGTCGCTATTTACCATCGCGTCCTGTGTGGTGCTCATCTTCTTTTCCAGATGGCTTGGAAAAAGTGGGATAGAGACCCGGGAGGATTATTATGACAATTAGTTTTATACATCCTTCAGTTATTCTGATACTTGGGGCACTGCTCCTCCCCTTTATCAGAGAACCGTTTCGTAAAATGTACCTTACGATGGTTCCCTCTCTGTCACTTCTGGCAGTCGTCTTTATGAACATGAACCCGGGGACCCACGGTGTCATCAGCTTCATGGGTGACGACTGGACTTTGACCTTTGGCAGGGTTGACAGTCTATCAATCATTTTTGGTTTTATCATGGCACTTATGGCTGTGATCGGAACCTTTTATGGCCTCCATGTAAAAGACAACTGGCAGCATATCGCCGCCTGGTTCTATGTCTCCGGTAGCCTCGGCGCTATCTACTGTGGCGACTATCTCGTTCTCTTTTTATTTTGGGAAATGATGGCCTTTGCCTCAACATTTCTCATCTGGTTCAATAAAGAAAAAGGTGCACTTCAAGCAGGATATAGATACCTGCTGGTACATACCTTCGGTGGAGTTCTGCTCCTCCTAGGCTTTGTTCTACGCTATCAGGTGGTGGGAGACCTCTCCTTTGTCCAACTTGATGAACAGAACACCCAACTGTATACTTGGTTGATACTGGCAGGGCTTATGCTGAATGCAGCAGTCCCACCACTTCATTCATGGTTACCAGACGCATACAGTAAGGCCACTGTCACTGGTGCAGTCTTTATGTGTGCCTTTACAACTAAGACAGCTATCTACACCCTTGCCCGCGCCTTTGCCGGTTTTGACATCCTTATCGTTCTTGGTGTCGTCATGGCAATCTACGGTATTATCTATGCGCTACGCGAAAATGATATCAGACGTCTGCTGGCCTGGGAGATTGTAAGCCAGGTGGGTTATATGGTCTGCGGCGTCGGAATTGGTACAGCTCTGGCGATTAATGGCACCTGTGCCCATGCCTTTGCCCACATACTTTACAAGGGACTTCTCTTTATGGCGGCAGGAGCTGTTGTTCATGCCACCGGTAAAACCAAGTTTACTGAACTTGGCGGCCTCTATAAAAAGATGCCAAACACCCTATTCTTTATGGTAATTGGAGGCGTTTCTGTCTCAGCCTTTCCGTTCTTTTCTGGCTTTGTTTCAAAGTCGATGATCATCAGTGCAAGCTTTGAGGCTCACCTTCTCCCGGTTGGATTTCTTCTTACACTGGTTTCAGTGGGCACTTTTCTGGTTGCAGGTCTTCGCCTACCCTACCTCATCTTCTTTGGTGACAACAGATGCAGCGAGGAGACAATTGCAAAGGCTGAAGACCCACCATGGAACATGCATATGGCAATGGCTGCCTCGGCATTCCTCTGTTTATTTGTTGGTATCTACCTGCCATTTCTCTACAATATGCTTCCCAACCCGGAAGTAAGCTACAACCCCTATGGCAGCTATCATATAAGTGAGACCCTGCAGATTCTTGCTTTTACAGGAATTGCCTTCTTCTTTCTGAAAGATAAGATAGGTGCAAAAGCTACTATCAGTCTCGACCTGGATTGGTTTTACCGCATTGGTGGCCGCGGTTTTCTCTGGCTTGCGAAGAATCCTATACAATGGATCGATGATATGTGGGGAAAGGCCTACCGCGTTATTGGATTGTACACGCTCATGGCAACTGCCAAATTCTGGTCCTGGTTTGACTGGCATGGAATTGATGGTGTCGTTGATGGTAGCGCCCGACTGATTCGCTCAATCGGTCAAAAAGTGACCGTGGTCATGCAGAGGGGACAGATACAACAGACTATATATATATCTATCACCTTCGCGGCTGTACTTCTAATCTCCTTTGTCTGGTTATAATTTTTGAACTCAAGGACTACTGGTAATGGATCAACTACTGCTTAACTCCGGCTTCCCCATTTTGAGTGCACTTGTATTTCTGCCTCTCATTGGTGCCTTTGTGCTTTTATTTATTAAAAGTGACAGCTTGTGCCGTTATATCGCACTGGCAACAACCTCTCTGGTTGGTCTACTCTCCATACAGTTACTTGTAGGTTTTGACAGGTCGACCTCTAAGTTTCAGTTTGTTGAACACAAAACGTGGATAGAAGCCTTTAACATCAACTACACCCTTGGTGTTGATGGCATTTCAATCCTGCTTATCCTGCTCACCACCTTTATCATGCCCTTTTGTGTCCTGGCATCCTGGTCATATATAAAGGAACGTATTCAAGCATTTATGATTTGTCTTCTCATTATGGAGACAGCAATGCTTGGTGTCTTTGTAGCTCTTGATTTTGTCCTGTTCTATGTACTCTGGGAAGCAATGCTGATCCCAATGTATATGTTGATAGGAATCTGGGGCGGACCGCGTAAAATTTACGCCTCCATAAAATTCTTTCTCTACACACTAGCCGGATCAATTCTTCTTCTAGTCGGTATTATCTGGCTCTATACTGTGAACGATCACAGCTTCTTCATTCCCAATATGATGTGGCAGGACTATCCGCTCACCTCTCAGATTTATCTCTTTATTGCATTCTTTCTGGCATTTGCCATTAAGGTGCCGATGTTTCCATTCCATACATGGTTACCTGCTGCCCACGTTGAAGCACCTACAGCAGGTTCTGTTATTCTTGCCAGTGTCCTCTTAAAAATGGGAACATACGGTTTTCTTCGCTTTGCCCTGCCGATCACCCCCGAAGCAACCATAGTTCTCGGACCATACGTTCTCTGGCTTTCCATAGCGGGTATCATCTACGGTGGGTTTACAGCTCTTGCCCAATCCGACATGAAAAAGCTTATCGCCTACTCCTCCGTTGGTCATATGGGCTTTGTTACCCTTGGTATCTTTGTACTTAATGTTGATGGCGTGGAAGGTGCTATCCTGCAAATGATTAACCACGGTGTCACCACCGGAGCTCTGTTTCTCTGTGTTGGGATGATCTATGAGAGAACCCATAGTAGAGAGCTGAAGTCAGCTACAGGGGTTGGTAAATATATGCCAATCTATATTACCTTTCTTGCTTTTTTCTCCCTGTCTTCATTTGGCTTTCCGGGCACCAACAGTTTTGTTGGCGAATTCATGATCTTAGCAGGAGCCTTTCAGCTAGATACCTCCCAGAACCAGTTCCCTTATCTTGCCCTTGCTGCAATCCCTGGAGCTGTTCTTGCTGCCGCCTATATGCTCAGAATGTTACAGAAGATTGTTTGGGGAGGAACGGATAATCCCGACCAGTCATGGATCACTGATATCAACACAAGGGAAATTGTTACACTCGCACCATTTCTCTTTTTTGTATTCTTGATAGGTCTTGGTCCACAACCATTTCTGGACCTCATGCACACAAGTGTAATGGACTTACTTCAACACCTAGGGCAACACGGTGAACATGCGGTGGCCGTTGCTGGGGCAAAAATACATTGATATTCAGGTCTCCCATAACACTAGGGCACGCCAGGATAGGTGCTAGTTTAACGAGGCACTCAATCACTATGAACTCGTAAAGGTAACATGATGCTATTTCTACCTGAATTAACTCTTTTAGGCGCCGGGCTGGTCCTCTTCTTTCTCAGTTTAGGCCAACCGGATTGTGGCAGGATTAAAACTGTGGCAACCGTTCTTGCTGTTGTCACTCTACTTTCCGTACTCCTCTGCCTGAAAAGTGAAGGGACTCTCTTCTATGGTGCCTACAAGGTTGATTTCTTTTCTCAAATGTTCAAGGCACTCATTGCCCTTGGTACCCTCGCGATTCTTATCTTCGGCTCAACAGACAGTGGTATTAAACATAAAATCCAGGCAGAGTATTACCTCTTCCTCTTTATGTCTGTTCTTGGGCTGATGATGCTGGTGTCAAGTGTAGAACTTCTTGCTATCTTTATCTCCCTTGAACTTTCGTCCTTTGCTGTCTACCTGATGGTTCCTATGCGCAAAAACTCCACAGAAAAGGGATACCAGGTTGAGGCTGGAATCAAATATCTACTCTTTGGAGTTATGGCAACTGGCCTCATGCTCTTTGGTATGAGTTATATTTATGGTCTTACCGGCACCACACAACTACCTCTCATTGCTGAGCGCCTTGCTGACAGCTACAGCCAACCTGCGGCCATCATTGCAATCGCACTTGTTCTTGCTGGCTTTTTCTATAAGCTTGCCATCTTCCCACTTCACTTCTGGGTTCCTGATGTGTATGAGGGTGCTGGCAATGAAACCACCGCTTTTATTGCTGCAATTCCAAAGGTTGCTGCTGTAGCAGTTCTTGTCCGCATTGTTAACCTTATAAGCGGCGATGGCCAGGCCATAGTAACAGTCCTTATGTTTTGTGCGCTGGCATCTATGTTTTACGGCAACTTGTCCGCTCTTGTACAAAAGGATGTAAAACGGCTTCTAGGCTTTTCAGGTATTTCACACGCAGGATTTGTCCTTGTCGGTCTCCTCACCTTTGATTCAATCGGGTTTTCCACTGCTATCTATTATATAACAGGTTATCTCTTTATGAACCTAGCCTGTTTCCTCGTCATATGCAGTGTTTCAGAAGATGGGAAAAATGTAAGTATTGAGGACTTTACAGGTCTTTATAAAAGAGCACCAATCCTCTCTTTAACACTAATTGTTGGCCTTTTTGGCCTTGCTGGTATCCCACCCTTTGTAGGATTTACCGGAAAATTTTTGCTTCTTCTTGGTGCTTTTAATAAAGGCCATTACCTACTTGTTATACTAGCAGCCTTTAACACAGCAATTGCCATCTACTACTATTTATCCATAGTTCGACTCACCTTCTGTACAGATCCAGAAGAACGCCAACAGGTAGCCACTCCACTGTCCTCAAGGATCCTTGCCATCTCACTTATGGTGATAATAGTCATTATGGGTGTTTTCCCATCATCATTTATTGCCATAGCCTCACGCTCAATTAAACTACTCATGTAGCATTCTTGTCTCATAACTGATACAAAGGCCCTATGGATTCAATCCACAGGGCCTTTTCTATTTAACAAAAAAAACTTAACATCTATGACGTCTTATGAATACTTGGCTTATCGTTGTTCTCTGTATCATCATTATATCTTTTATTCTTGAGCTCATTGTCTCAAACCTCAACCTCCGCGCACTTACTCCCGATCTTCCTGATGAATTTAAGGACGTCTACAACAGTGATGAGTATGAAACATCCCAGAACTACACGAGGGAAACAACACGATTTGGAATGTTTGAGAATTCAATTTCAACCGTACTTACCGTCGGTTTCATACTATTAGGTGGCTTTAACTGGGTTGATAATATTGCCAGAGGATTTGGTTACAACACAATTGTTACAGGTCTTATCTTTACGGCAATATTAGGCCTGCTCTCATTTTGTATTGGGATCCCCTTTTCTCTCTACTCGACCTTTGTAATCGAGGAAAGATTTGGTTTTAATAAAACAACTATTAAAACATTCATACTCGATATTATTAAAGGTATTGCACTGGCGGCCCTTCTTGGAGGTCCGTTACTAGCTCTTATTTTTTGGTTTTTTGAATCAGCAGGAAGCTTAGCCTGGATATATTGCTGGGCTGGTGTAGTTTTATTTTCCATTGTCATGCAGTTTATTGCTCCTGTTCTCATCATGCCCCTATTTAATAAGTTTACACCTCTTGAACCAGGGGATCTGAAAGATAAAATTACAAGCTACAGTGAAAAAGAAAGTTTCCAACTCAGCGGTATCTTCACAATGGATGGCTCAAAGCGCTCCACTAAGCTTAATGCCTTTTTTACAGGCTTTGGAAAATTCAGAAAGATCGTCTTCTTTGATACGCTTGTTGAAAAACTGACCCCAGACGAAATTGTAGCCGTCCTTGCTCATGAGATGGGACACTTTAAATTAAAGCACATCATAAAAATGATGCTAATCTCTATCCTTCAAACCGGATTCATGTTTTTCCTGCTTTCTCTCTTTTTGAAATTTCCTGAGATATCTAAAGGATTCCAGCTTGAAGAAACAAGTATCTATGCAAGTCTTATATTCTTTGGCTTTTTATACAGCCCCATCAGCCTTTTTACCTCAATAGGCTTTAATATCATCTCTAGAAAACATGAATATGAAGCTGATTCCTATGCTGCAAAGACCACAGGAGATGCCCAACAGCTCATTACTAGCCTAAAAAAATTAAGTCATGCAAACCTGAGTAACCTAACCCCCCACCCCTTAAATGTTTTCCTTCATTACAGCCACCCACCACTGTTACAGCGAATCAATAGTCTCAAAAGAAATAGATAACCCATGATTAAAAAATAAAAATATCATCATATCCTGCACTTTTGAGGGTTGATTATATTGTGCTCACAATTTCATTCTGTTATTATGTGTAGATATTACAAATTTATTTGCCTTTAATTTAACTATCCAAGTTAAAAAATATTTTTAATACATCAGGAGATAACAATGCAAAACAACAAGTTCAAAAGCCCTCTCCTTCAGTCAGCAGCAGTCATCGCGGCAGTTGTCGTACTGATACTTACTA
>NZ_AP044854.1:0-1195000 GCF_054397165.1 Desulforhopalus glucosivorans | reverse complement strand
TGGAGGTCCCACAAGAGCTTATGTTGACACGAGTAGCGAAAAACAAGGTGAGAAACCTTGTCGCCGAAAGCCTAAGGTTTCCTGTAGTCAAGTTAATCTGCTCAGGGTTAGTCGGCTCCTAAGGCGAGGCCGAGAGGCGTAGTCGATGGGAAACAGGTTAATATTCCTGTACCACTATCATAATGTTATGGTAAGGGGGGACGGAGAAGGTAAGACCATCCGGGCGTTGGTTGTCCCGGTTTAAGCGTGTAGGTTTAGGACTTTGGCAAATCCGGGTCCTTTTAAGACTGAGGCGTGATGACGATGTCTTTTAGACAACAAAGTGGTTGGTTCCATGCTTCCAGGAAAATCCTCGTATCTAGTTATGATTGTGACCGTACCGTAAACCGACACAGGTAGGCAGGTAGAAGATACCAAGGCGCTTGAGAGAACTCTGGTTAAGGAACTCGGCAAAATAGCACCGTAACTTCGGGAGAAGGTGTGCCTGCATGGTGATGTTATTTACTAACTGAGCCTAGTCAGGTTGCAGTGAAATGGGGGGAGCGACTGTTTACTAAAAACATAGGACTCTGCGAAGTCGAAAGACGAAGTATAGGGTCTGACGCCTGCCCGGTGCCGGAAGGTTAAGGGGACGTGTTAGCGCAAGCGAAGCATTGAACCGAAGCCCCGGTAAACGGCGGCCGTAACTATAACGGTCCTAAGGTAGCGAAATTCCTTGTCGGGTAAGTTCCGACCTGCACGAATGGCGTAACGATTTCCCCACTGTCTCAACCAGAGACTCAGCGAAACTGTAGTACCGGTGAAGATGCCGGTTACCCGCAACAAGACAGAAAGACCCCGTGAACCTTTACTACAGCTTGGCATTGGTTTTTGAGGTAACATGTGTAGGATAGGTGGGAGACTTTGAAGTGGGCACGCCAGTGTCCATGGAGTCACCCTTGAAATACCACCCTTGTTATCTTAGGAATCTAACTGCGGTCCATTATCTGGATCCAGGACATTGTCTGGTGGGTAGTTTGACTGGGGCGGTCGCCTCCTAAAGAGTAACGGAGGCGCGCGATGGTTCCCTCAGGCTGATTGGAAACCAGCCGTAGAGTGTAAAGGCATAAGGGAGCTTGACTGCGAGAGAGACATCTCGAGCAGGTACGAAAGTAGGTCTTAGTGATCCGGCGATTCCGCATGGAAGGGTCGTCGCTCAACGGATAAAAGGTACTCCGGGGATAACAGGCTTATCTCCCCCAAGAGTCCATATCGACGGGGAGGTTTGGCACCTCGATGTCGGCTCATCACATCCTGGGGCTGAAGCAGGTCCCAAGGGTTTGGCTGTTCGCCAATTAAAGTGGTACGTGAGCTGGGTTTAAAACGTCGTGAGACAGTTTGGTCCTTATCTGTTGCGGGCGCAGGATATTTGAGGAGATCTTTCCCTAGTACGAGAGGACCGGGATGGACGAACCTATGGTGCACCAGTTGTTCCGCCAGGGGCATTGCTGGGTAGCTAAGTTCGGCAGGGATAACCGCTGAAAGCATCTAAGCGGGAAGCCCACTTCAAGATGAGATATCCCATGGCGTAAGCCATCTGAAGGGTCGTGGTAGACCACCACGTTGATAGGTCAGGTGTGGAAGAGTAGTAATACTTGGAGCTAACTGATACTAATAACCCGTGTGGCTTATCCATATTTTTTGATTGATGTAACTACTGATTATTCTACTATTCGATTATTTAGATACTCTTAGTATTGCAAGAGCCTAGCTCTTGCAACGCTTAGAGAATCGTATCCCACGAGCCACAGGCGAGATGGGATTACATAGTAAAACAGTGCACGGTAGAATGGATACAATCCTCCCCTACCCCATGCACAAAAAGTTTTACGGCGGTCATAGCAAAGAGGATCCACCCGTTCCCATTCCGAACACGGAAGTTAAGCTCTTTAGCGCCGATGGTACTGCACGGGCGACTGTGTGGGAGAGTAGGTCATCGCCGTATTTTTTATACAATCCCCAATCAGCATTTATGCTGATTGGGGATTTTTTTGTTTTAAACTGGTGTAAACGAAAGTTACGCAACGAACTTTAGCACCATGGCAAGTGTTGCAATTACGTCTCTGTCAGTTCCCCTCTAAAATGAAGTTAAACTCTCTCGGAGTCTCGCTTTGTTCGCTTACCGCCTGCACTCGCCGGAGTGTTGGACAATAGGCCATACAAAGTTCCTATTTTTTGCTTATTCCCTCTGCAAAACAAAAGAGCATTATGAATGGCACTTTCTATGCAACCCACACAACAAATAAACAGACTTAGCTATTACTCAGATTTTGGCAAAACAATTGTAAACTTAGCACCACCTAGCTTACTGTCTTCTACAATAATTTCACCGGAGTGCCCTTCTATAACTTCTTTGACAAAACTCAAACCTAATCCAAAGCCACTGCCTTGAACCTGTCCGGCACCTCTAATAAACTTTTCGAATATTTTTGGCTTTTCATTGTCCGGAATCCCCTCTCCGGTATCTTCAACCAAAACCAAAATGTAAGTTTCTTTTTCTACGACAGAGAGTTTTACCTGACTTGATATTGGACTAAATTTTACTGCATTGTCTAAAAGATTTAAAATAGCCTGGGTGAGAAGTGATTCATCTCCTAAAAGGGGTGACGTTTTCCGGGGTAGTTCGTAGGTAATCTTTATATCTTTTACAGATGCACTATGGGCCACACCACTTGCAGCATCATGTATTATTGCTAGGAGATCAAATGGATATTTATGGATAAGGTACTTACCACTTTCAATTCGTGCTATATCAAGAAAATCTTCTATCATTTTGGCAAGTCGATTTGATTGACTCTGAATCTGCAACGCGAATTCCCGTTCTGGCCCCTCAAGTGACTCAGACAACATTTCAGCAAAGCCCATAATCGTTGTAAGTGGTAATTTAAGCTCATGTGATACTATATTCATAACCTCGCTTTTAAGACGCTCAAGCTCACGAATCTCTGTCACATCAGTAAAACTTGCAAGTATCCCGGTGAACCCAAGCTCTTTATCTGTCACATTATGTATAACCACCCTATGATAGAACTTCTTACCTGCTGATGCAGTCAGTATATCTACAATCCGGTCTACAGTACCAAACTCTAATCCCCCAGTACTTTCTATCTCAGTATTCTTTTGATCAGATATTATCTTAGTGCTGATAAACTCATGAAACTTTTCTAAGGTGGGCAAGCTTTGACCAGGCTGAATTGTGCTGTTCCAGAGGATTGTAAAGAGATTATTTGCAAGTACTATATAGCCACTCTCTTTTTGCCAGAGAATAAGTGGAGGGGTTTCTTCACTTAAGAGATGGTTAATAAACCCATTTTGCAGGGCCAGAGCCTGGATACCGCGATGCATTCTATTGATATGTTTTTGAAAGCCTCCGGTCAGCGATAATTGCTTTTTTTGCTTTGGAGAGTAAGTAAGAGAAGATGGTAATCTCATAAAGACTTTCTCAACACCATCCTCTAACTGCCCGTCCAACATATTAATTTCTTTGATCATTCCACTGGTAATTCTAACCCACCAGAAAAGAGAATGAATGATATAGCTTACAAGAAGTACAAATAGAACTACAGCAACGTTAAGGAAATAGTTGAACCGAAACAGAATAACCGCAATGAGGATGGTGAAAATAGCAAATCCAACAGATATAAAAGCATTTCGTGTTTCACTGTTACGGGGCCATAACCAGAACAACATTGCAAAACAGCCAAGCCCCATTATCCATGTAAGCCAATTCAACTCACAAATAAAGCTTTTATCCAGGATATTATTTAGAATTGTCGCTTGAACTTCTACCCCCGGTATTGGATGTATCTTACTATATGGAGTAATATGAACATCCCCTAAGGCAAGAGCCCTTGATCCTATGAGAACATAACGATTTTCAAAAAAATCATCAGCATACACCCCAGCCAATACATCACCGTAGGAGAGATAGATAAAGGTAAATTCAGGTCCATAGAAATTAATCAACTGACTTTGGCTATCATTACCAGAATCTTCAGAACTTCCGACTCCACCACTTTTTGCCATGGCAGCCGCAAGTACAGGTACATTATATTTTCGTAACTGTACCCTGCGAATTAGGCCATCCGTACCACGTTCTGTCTCAACGTGTCCAAGTAGTACCTCACCTGAGAAATAACCTTCCGGTCTAAGCAGTGCTCCCTGATAGTTTGAAGCTATTGCCACAGTAACTGGAGGACCATTTACTATCGCATACTCCAAAATTTTATCGTCGGAACTTGACTCACTGAAGATAAGGTCAAAACCAATAGCTTTTGCATCCTTTAATTTATCTAAGAGCTTAGCGTGACTACTTCTTGGAAAAGGCCAGGGCCCATGATCCTGAATTGATTGTTCGTCTATCCCAATAATTACTATTGACTGGCTTGTGGCTCGAGGCGGTCTTGATTTAAACAACAGATCGAGACCGACTTCAGCTAACCATGGTGAAAAACTAGTCTGGAGTAAAACAAAGCAGAGCCCTATGGTGATAACAACTTCCCAAATTCTTTTATACCCGAGTAGTCGTTTCACTGTCTTAAATGAGCAACAATCCAAGAAAAAATGCCAGGACAGTAGTATCAAGCCAACTAAATGGAGCGGGCTCTATGACTAGTTTTTGTGCGGGAGTCCAGGGAGATACCTGACCATCACTCAGGACTCCTCGAACACGAACATAATAGTTTGCAGGGTCTAAATATTTTGTATAACTAAACTCAGGGGCAACTAAAGCCTGTGCGGAAACTACAAGTTGAGTGAAATCTTTATTTTTACTCAACTCTAAGTCATACACAATATCGTCTCCCATGGTTGCCCAGTGTAGATTAACACCATCCTCATTAGAGCCTTCAAGTGGCCCAAGTGAGGCTTGCTGTTGAACCTTCCATGAATCGACAAGAGAATACAATGAAGTAAAACCATCACCTGCAACTGACTGTACACGGAAAAAATATGTTCCAGGTTCTAGCTCAGTAATCGTATACCTTGTTTCTTTTTGGTGCTCATCAACTATCAGAGAAGAAAACTCTTCATCTCTTGCCAGTTGGAGGTGATACGTATCATCATCTTCCGCCTGCAGCCAATTTATTTCTACACTTTTTTCAAAGGTTGCCTTACCTTCATGGGGCATTACGAAAATTGGTGCTCCCGGTACAGTTCTCACTTCAAAAATAAATGGCGATGCTGATAAGCTTTCAAAATCTTCATCATCAAGTGCAGTCAGAAAACCATAATATTTGCCATCTTCTAAGGCCAGAAGGGTAAAAGAGCCACCTGGTTGAGCCTGTTTTTCAAGTACAGTATTGTTTCCTATCTGATCTGTAGTAATACGCAGTCTATAACTCGTTGCACTGTCATCTTCAGGTGCACTAACAATGACAGGCAACGTCCTGAAGATATCATCAATAACAGGTGATTCAGGTGTGGGAGGTAATTTTTTCGGTAGCTCTGGTTTTTGCCCCTCAGCAACCTTTGTCCCCTCTCCCTTGTTGAGTGAGAGGTTACCAGCGTCACCCTGTACGTTTACTATACCCTTAAGCGTCTCAACAATATTAACCTTGTCCTCTGAAACCTTCATACGAAATTCAGTCCCCCTTACACCTGTAACCGAAACGGGTGTGCGGGTTGTAAATGTTTCATTTACTTCCAGCTGTTTTTTGACAGCATGGGTAATCCTTCCCTTTTCGAGAAAGAATTCAGCCTTCATACTCTTATCAGTTAGCCGTACAAGATACGTCAGAGTGAATTTTGAGCCACTGGAAATGCGAGTATATTTATTGTCAGGGAAAACTATATGGGTAAAACCATCCTCTTCGGTTACTAAAGTTTGTCCGGGATAAATCTCGTCACCCTTTACAACTCTCTTTAGCTTTTTCCCCCGTTCAAGAATAAAGACCCCTCCCACAACGGAAGCTACCTTTGCAGTAAGTTTTTCAGTTTTGAGGAGTTCAATCGGGGCATAGATGACGTCCCCTGAAGATATCAGAAATGGAGATGTAAGATTATTAATTTTAGCAATCTCTTTCCAATGGTATTTCGACGTACAAAACTGTCTGGTTATAGTTATGAGATTTGTCCCCTTCTGAACAGTTATGGGGATAAGAATTTCAGCATGAAGCAAGGTACTGCTCAAAATAGTAATGAGGAAAACAGAGGCTACTACGGGACGCCGGAGACAAGATATTACTTGTGTAGTGATCCAATCAATTCTTTTATGTTGCATAGTGAGGTCTACCCATTGTAGTCAAGGTGGCAGGCCGTCGAAATTAGACTTCGATGAGTTTGTACCCTACCCCTGCTACGGTTTCAATTTTTACGCTATTAAGTGAAAGTTTCGCCATTTTCTTTCTCATATTGGCGATATGCATTACCAATGCCTTCGTTTCTACATCTCCCTTATATCCTAAAACATCTTCAAGCAAGGCTCCATGACCTACAGCTTCAGCTTTCTTTTGTGCCAGATAGTAGAGTAAATCAAATTCAGTTTTAGTGAATTGTACCAGTGGTCCATCTACAATGTTAATCTCTCGTGATAGGGGATTAATTTCAAGACTACCAATGCAAATTTTCTTTTCCGTAATTCCCTCTTTAACACGATCAGCTCTTCTAAGAACGGTCTTTACCCGAGCAAGTAACTCTTTAGTACTAAAAGGCTTAGTCATGTAATCATCTGCGCCACAATCAAGTCCTGCGACCTTGTCGTCAATGGTGCTTTTATCCGTCAGCATTATAGCTGGAGTATCATTCCCACTATTTCTGAGCGCCGAAAGTGCTGTTAAGCCATCAACATAGGGCATGACAACATCAAGAATGACAATATCAGGATGCAGGGTATTTACTCTTTCCAGAACATTTTTACCACTATCTTCAACCCAGACAGTAGCACCATTCTGCTCAAAATAACTCCGCAAAAGGGTCACAATACCAATATCATCTTCTGCCACAAGAATTGAAACGCCTTCAAGCTCTTTATTATTCATAAGTTTCTAAACTATTTTTCAGTAAATTAGTAAGTTACAACAAGGCAGGATACACTACATTTATTGACAATACGAACAATTATCTCAATTATACAACCTTTTTAATAACCCTTTTGCATACTCAAAAGAAGGCTCACTGACTGAAGCAAGGGACTCCCTTTCCTCTACTATTTCACGCAAAACTGTAATAGCTCTCTCCGAACACGTTAGCTTATCGCTGGAACATATTTTTTCTATGAGTTCTTCTCTTACAGTTGATTTAAAGCAGCCCCGCTGTTCAAGAACATCAAGAAACATTGCTTCAATATTATAGTCATCAAGAATTGATAACTTTTCTATGATGACAGGTTTTACCCGATCATTGAGGCGTGGAAACGATGCTATTAACCTGTCAGCAACCAGCTCTCCACCTAAGTTAAAAATACAGAGAACGACTTCACGTTGGACTCTGGGGTCTGGATGGTTAAGAAAAGGTCTGGCGAAGTGGTAAAGATCAGCATCTCCAGTTGAACCAAGCAGTATCATGCTGTTACGAACTACATACCAAGGCTGTCGATCTTTTAACTTCCTGATAAGTACCGGGAGAACCCCTTCACGGTGCAGAGAAATCATTTCCAACAACGCCAGACGTTTGTTTTTTTTATTGCATTTGAACAAACCATGAATCATCGCTTCAGAGGAGTGTGGTGTAAGTGCTTGTAGTAGATCTCCGACAACTGCGTCTTCGTGGTCTTTACTTTCTAGAAATGAGTTAACAAGTAGTGTAATTGCTTTCTGATCTGCGATAGTCCTATGTAGTTTACTCACCTCTTTTTTCAGTAAGTTATCTACAGGCTGAACACCTGTGGTAATTTGTTTCGATACAGAAATCAGTGGCTCGGTTTGCCTCCATAAATGCAATGAAAACATTTTTTTAATAATGACTTCAACCTGGCCAAACAGCTTTACGTGAGTTGACTGCAGATGTCGCTGTCTTTTCAACCAACTTGTTAAAATATTACAAACAAGGCTAAAGAGTTCTTTGTCTTTCAGTCCATCCAGTACACTACTAAATTCCGTTATAACCCTGAGAGCTTTTACCTGCAGTTTTGGCCTTGTATCATCTGTTACACAATGGCCTACTTTAATAAGAACATTGTTTATGATATCTTTACGACCGAGAGTAAACAATTGTACCAAATATTGTTGTAATTCTGCGCAAAAGTCACCATTTTCCAGAACTTCGAAATAGCCTTGTTCAAGATCATATATGTTGTGCTGAAAGAGTAGAACATTAAATGTCTCTGCATTATGCACTCGCATTATTCTCTTGTCCTTTCAGTGTTAGTATAGGAGAACTCGATGCATACCCTAACAAAATGAATTCTAATAAAAGTACAAACACAAGCTAAGTTTTCTCTACGTTCCGGGAAATGAGTTGTTTCATCTTTACTTCGTCTGCAGACATCTAAACAAAGCCTGAATATTTATCAATACATGGTAATAAAGTTTACTGAATTCTTACCCCTATTTTTCTTACAACAGTGACATCCACTCTCCCTTTAACCCTAGATCGTGCTGTGCTTGATCACTGAAATTGAAAACGCATTATTCTGCGTAAATCCACTAGAAGTTAAGAAAAAGTGTCTCGAGAATTTCATTCTAAAAAATATTTGTGATATCATTTTTGTGAACTCAAAATATTTTCAAAGGAATAGAAGCCTCCATGGACAGGGATTATTACAACATTACCCACACTCACAAAAAAGAATCAGTTGATATCGTTGACCTACTCATCTGTCAGCCTTCTAAAGAATCATTTTTAAAAAGAGTCGAGAACCTCAGATTAACAAACGCTCTTGAAGAAAAAGTTCATAGGGCTAGTTCTTTCATTAAATCAGAGCCCCCCCTGCAGCTTCAGGTTGAAGACGAAAAAGAACTGGCAACAGAGGTCCTGCTCCTGCGCCACAAATTTACAGAGCTGGTGTGGAAAACTCCACGTTTTAACCAGGCAGCTCTTACTGTACTACAAAATATTTATCTCTTTCAAAACAGGAAAATTTTCTTTGATCCATGCGGGTCCCTTTACGAGCAAGAACGCCAGGAGGCACTTCATTTATTTAGTAGCTACAAGGAACTACACTCACTACCACTCTCAAAAACCTTTCAACACCTTATCATTGCACGGGTTTGGAGCAGAATCCGAAGTCAAAGCAGTCAGCAGGACTATCAAACAACTGCAATGAGACAACTTGTTAACATTATAGAATCTCTTAATACCGTTCGAAATATCTACGTCTTATTGACAACCGGCCTCGTTAAAAAAATCACATCTCAAATAGGAGATTTTTACAAGGAAGGCATATCACAAGAAGACGCTCACCAGATAGGAAGCTTTGGGATTTCCCGTGCGGCGTACAGATATCATCATTCAAGTGGGGTTAGATTTTCAACCTATGCAAGTAACTGGATAAAAAAAGAAATTCAGCGCCAGGCGCTGGAAGGACGGCTTATAAAAATATCTACAAATACAATTGAACAGTATTCTTTAGCTCAAAAAAATAATAATATGAGTAAGCTCGACCATTACTCTACAATCCTCACGAACAGTAGCTGTAAATATGACGAACATTTTTTGACTGATGTGAGACAGACCTTCAAACAGCACGATGAAATTTCAGAACAGGAACTACTATTTGAGAGTAGTGAAAATAAAGCGAGAATACATCATATACTTGAGACACATCTATCTGAAAGAGAGGCTGATGTAATAAAAAGACGTTTTGGAATAGCACAATATATGAACAATCCGCAGTCGGTCATATCAATAGCCAAAACATACGCTGTTACCAGAAGCAGTATTTATCAATTAGAAAGCAAAGCTCTTCAAGTTCTACGCAAAGCTCTGCTTAAACATGAAACCTGTTCTCAGTAGCAGAAAATGATTAGAGTAAACTATTCCAACAAAACCGTAGACGTTCATTGATGTTACCAGTACAAACAAACCTCACTTAACTGGTTTCATACGCAGTATTGCTCACCCCCAATACTAGCTACACTTCCTTATCGAGAACAGAGGTGATCTTATCTTCCATGGTCTGGGTTCGATCAATCCTTGTACCCATTTTGATTGTGGTGGTTATTCTTGGTGCACCCATCCCGTGTACTTTCTCGTGGCACCTTTTAACGGCAGCCATTACCTCATCCCATTCGCCTTCAATGTTAGTACCATAGGCATGGAGCTGACTCTTAAGTCCTGCATCTTTTAGTATGGTATGACATGCAACAACATACTCAGAAACCGAGACCCCTACTCCCATGGGTATGACACACAGATCCATTATTACTTTCATTTATACCTCCCAAAAATGAACTCAGAGTTTTTCAATACGCCAAACACACTTCCTCTAGCTACGCCAAATATCATTGCTACAGCATTTGTATCATCTCAGTTGATGATCACGCTTCATCTGCTTATACACCAGGGTGGAAACTTCGCGGATGACCTTACTCCTGGACTTCATCCAACTACCATAATCTGAGGGACGGGAACTACGTTCAATAATACCAACAAGCACATATGGATATCTACCGCCACCCTTGGTTTTAGGTACCAATATACCCATGTCACCACAAAGGTGAGCTGTAGACCCTGTTTTATTGTACACAAGGGTACCTTTAGGAATTGGTGTACCATGATACAGTCTGTCACGGCCCGGCAAGGCCATCAAACGGCGAATCTCTTTTCCGTAGGGTAATTTTTTATTCCACAGCGAGCGGAGGAATCGTACGTAATCTGAAGGTGAAGCACTATTAAGATATGTTCTACCACCTGCAGGTATATACTCTCTAATTTCAGTCTTTTTGAAAATGTGAGGATAATTTTTTCTTAGGATTGTTTCACAGTTTTTAGGACCACCCACCTGTCGCATTACCCAGTTCGTGGCAGCGTTATTACTGCGCTGAATCATTGCGGCCATCTTCCTTCTACTCTTCGGCCCGTATTTAAATTTCCCATGCTTTACCTGATGGAAAAAAGCCAAAGCGACAAAGGGCTTAATCATACTTGCTGCCTGAAACCCCTTGTCAGCGTTAATATTAATTACAGGCATGTCTTTTTCAAGATCGTATACCATCCATCCCGTAGACTCATCCTTTCTAATCTTACCCTTACGACGAAGTTTACCAATATAGTCCTCTATTGATTGCTCAAACCCAGAATAATTTGCAGCTCTGGCTTTGGGCTCAGGTGTAGACTTGGCTATCGTTTCACGTACCTTTTTTTGTGTAGCAACCAGCTCTTTTTTAGTTGTAACGTTACTGGGCTTAGCGGCAGGTGTTTGAGCAACCACGTTTTCATCTGTACTATCATCTATTAGGCTCGACTCACCATAAACGATTGGATTGTTATTTTCTTTTGCAACGGAAGCAGCAATCTTCTTTTTGCGAAGAAGCTTTGAATGCTTGCGGGCAATGAGTGTGGTTTTTCGTTTATCGCCCCGCAGTCTATATATGAGCTTATAATTGCCGTAATCTGTTTTTTCGATAAATAGAGACTGTTTTACATCCTCACCTAGTATTCGATATAATTTTTCGTATCGTTTCTTTAACGGATCAAGATTTGGTCCCATACCATAGCTTACATTGTAGAGAAGATGAAAATCCTGCTCTTTTGTGGCATATGGTTCATCAAAACCTGCTACACTGAGGAGTTCTGCATGATATATAAGAGTTCGACTAACAGTTCGAGCCGTATCGTTACCATCATAGATAAGAGCGTATTCGTCTCCACGGCCAACCACTTTTAATTTTTTCTGAATCTCGGTATCAAAGATGGATTCCAATTCTTCCTTATAATCAAGAACCCTCTCAAGATCATTTGTAAGAAGATAAATGATATCATAGAGTTCTCTTTTCTTGGCCCAAACATCTTCGGTCTGATACAGAGTGCTCACTGTAAAAAACAAAACAGGCAGAAAGAGAAAAACACGAAAAGGGTACAATAGTGACAACTTCATAGGCGGGTATAAACAACCTCAAGGTAGAAATATCTCAATTCGCAAAGACAGTGACGTGTATATGCAATATGTTATGATATTTCATCTAACATGAAATTGCAAAAAAATGACTGTAATTTTGACAAGATAGAATTTTATATAATTAAAGGAGTACAGATCCTTCATTCACTAACGCACAACGTACTACGTACATTAACAACCAGTATTCGTCAGGATGGGTAACAATCACATGAACATTGAGACCGATATCACCTGATTTAAATTACCTGATTGAATTCAGAGCATACTAGCTCCTGCATGTCAGGTACCATAAAATATCATCTTCATTTGTCAATCTTATACATCATATCTCCTGATCTGCTATTTTCCAACTTTCTTCTGTTAAAATCAGGCAATTTCAATTATATTCTTTGCCTCATTGAAAAAACATACTCGACTTACCAGTCACATTTAGATCAAGTTTAGTTGTTGAACACCTAAGGATCAGTTCACTGTATCCTATAGACCTACTGTGACACCAAACATACTGAAGAGACAGCGAATCGAGTAAATTATACCACTGTCACATGGAGAAGCAATGCAAAGCGTTAAAGATTTTGATCCAGTTATATATTCACTCGTAAAACAAGAAGAACAGCGTCAGGCGGACAAAATCCGTATGATTGCCTCTGAAAACTATGTTTCTAATGCAATACTTGAAACAACCGGGTCCGTTCTTACAAATAAGTATTCAGAAGGTTATGCAGGTAAACGGTATTATGAAGGTCAGCAAATTATTGACCAGATAGAAGAGCTGGCTATCCAACGCGCCAAGGATCTTTTTGGTGCTGAGCACGTTAATGTTCAACCATATTCTGGATCTCCTGCTAATATTGCAGTGTACCTTGCCTTCCTTCAACCAGGTGACACGATACTTGGCATGGCCCTTCCCCACGGGGGACACCTTACCCATGGGGCAAAGGTGAGCATTTCTGGCCGCTATTTTGATGCACAGTCCTACGAATTAGATGCCAGTACCGGTAGACTTAATTACGATACCATTCGTGCAAAAGCACTTGAGCTCAAACCCAAATTGATCATTGCTGGACATTCAGCCTATCCACGAATTCCAGATTTCAAAATCTTTAGAGAAATTGCTGATGAGGTTGGCGCAATCCTTATGGTTGATATGGCCCACTTTGCAGGTCTTGTGGCTGGCGGTGTTCACCCTTCCCCTGTACCATATGCCGATGTAGTTACCACTACGACCCATAAATCACTCCGTGGACCACGTGGTGCCATGATTATGTGTAAGGCTGAACATGCGGCAGCCATTGATAAAGCAGTGTTTCCAGGAGTCCAAGGTGGACCACACGATAACACCACCGCCGCAATTGCTGTAGCACTTAAAGAAGCCTCATCAGATAGTTTTAAAGAGTATGCACAACAGGTTATTAAAAATGCTGATGTGCTGGCTAAAGCGCTCACAGAAAAAGGTTTTAATCTGATTACTGAGGGTACTGAAAACCACCTTCTCCTTGTAGACCTGACTAACAAAGGACTATCCGGCAAGCAGGCAGCAAAAGCACTTGATAAGGCTGGTATTGTTATGAACTACAACGCAGTCCCATACGACAAAAGAAAACCTTTTGATCCTAGTGGTATCCGTATGGGGACCCCTGCGATTACTTCCAGGGGCTTTAAAGAAAAAGAGATGCTTCAGGTTGCAAAGTTTATTGACCAGGTGGTTAATAATTGGGAGAATGAAGCTTTCTTAGAAGAAACCACTGAAAAGATCGCCAAGCTCTGTAGTGCATTCCCTGCTCCTGGCTTAGAACACATTTAAGGTTTATTTGATTGTTTCCTCTCACATACCTATTTTCGGAATGTGAGAGGAAACATGTCTGGTATAACAAAAATGTTTTTTCACCAATAAAGGTAGAATGGGTTTTCTGTCATAGTTTTGGTAGTAGTAGCCAGCCCAAGAATATAGCGTCCATCTCTGTCTACACAGGATGCAAGCTGATCTCTTCGGAACAAGATATTAAAAAGGTTTGAACTGACGCTTTACGTATTGCAGCACGTTTTCATTTTTGTGGGGCATACATGCCTTCCCCGCAGCCTTAATAACTCCTGATGTTTCCACATCATTAAGTTGCCTGGTCATCTTCTGTATTTGTTTGTGCTGCCCGGAAACGATCCGTGCCAGTGCCTCTTCCCCCAAAGCCTTAAAAGATAAGCGCACTGTAACAGTCTTCAGAGTCGCCAGCTCTTCCTTTGTAAGGTTAAAAAAGATACATGGGTCATCCGTTGAAAAGAAACTCTCACCATTCAACTGAAAATCGCAATTACTGGTATACGCAGTAAAGTCATGTGATTCACCTTGGACAGTGGTCAATATTATTGTTTGTATCTCCAAGACGACGGGACAATCCACCGGGTCAAAACGAATAGCCTCTAGCCCTTCACATTGTGGTAGAGAAAATTGAATCTCATAAGTACTCCCATCTACTTTTCTACTTACACAGCTATCATCACTCAATCCATTGCCAGTATCCAGGTACAGTTTACTGGTATAATACTTCTCACGCACCTCAAGGAGAGCGCTAATCCAGACCTCGATATTATTGGTAAACAATTTCTGATGTCGCTCAAAAATACGTTTGAACATGGCAACTTTCTGCCATTTTTCTTTGCTGCGCACCATGGAATCAGATGCGACACGATAGGAAAAAAGTATTTCTGGAATTTGATATACCTCACGCCCCTTTTCAATGAGGGACAGCCAGAAATCGTAATCTTCCCAGCCGTAGATCATACCGGAGTCGTAGCCACCAACCTCTTCCCAGTCTGATTTACGAAACATGGCAGTGCAGAAGATCACATTATCTTTAAGCATTTCCTCAAGAGAGTATGGAGGTAATAGCCATTCGGTGTCAACTGCTCCAAAGAGTTGCGCACGACAATATACGATGCCAATTTCGGTTTTTTTCTCTAGTACAGCTACTGCCTGTTCGACGTAGCCTGGCTCGATCAGGTCATCTGCATCAAGTGGTAAGATAAAATCCCCTGTAGCCTTGCCAATGCCATTGTTTCGCGCAGCAGCAAGTCCCTGATTTGATGTGTGAAGTATCTGAACGTTTTGTATATTTATTTGATTCAGAATAGAAAATGTATCCTGATCATCAGAACCATCATTCACAATTATAACTTCGACATGTTGATAGCTCTGAGTTAACACAGAATCAAGTGTGTCCAGGACATACTTTCCCTGGTTATAACAAGGAATGATTACACTAACCTTGGCACTAGAATTGACCTGGGACGAGGGTTTGAATGTCTGCTCAGTCATGAGACCTTGGTCATTACATAGCCTTTAAGATTATTAATATACCACTTCCAGACAGTCTGAATAATTTGTTTCAAGACTATTAAACTGTGGCTTCCAATGAAGTTCACAAATAGCTTTCTCAACTGAGCACGCAAGCACACTAGGTTTTTTCGTTCTTCTTTCGAACATGTAGTTACTCTATCCTTTTCGCTGGTGAGACTAACAGTGCTTAGACATTGCAACCAAGGCTACGAAACCCACTACTATCAAAAAGATAAGAAACAGAAAAATGAATATTTTTGACAAATTAGTATTCATTTTTCTGTTTTGTTTTCTGATGCCGCAAGATCAAGATGCGATAACGATTCTTTTCTCGTTAATTCTGACACATTTTGTTCAATCTTTTCAATTGCTGATAATAGTTTAAAAATCAGAAGAAAAACCAGAAGGAAACCTGTTAAGATAACAGCGTTAATATTATCAACAACCCCAAGATACTTTGCAACCACAATCGTCGAATTGGGATAAGCAGCGATGACCCCCATTCCCCCCCAAACAATCAACCTCACCATTAATTTTAAAACTGTCTGCCCTGCTTCTCGCTTAAAAAACTCTTTTAAACCCTGAAATATCATCACAGATGATATTCCTAATATAACAACCTGATATACTTGAATTTTCATATTTCCCTCTAATTGTCCTGGTATGTTTTAGACAATCATATCCCATACCATGCGACCTAATGTCTTAAGACCGTTAACAAACCCTTGCTTTTGAGCTTTTCCCATGGAGTATTCCGTATATCTCACTGCAATGGGCACTTCAACAAATTTTAGACGATTGTTTTTTACTTCCCGAAGCACTTTGCTGTCATATTCATACTTATCGCCTTTGGTATCAATTTTTGTAACTGCATAGCGTGAATACGCTCTAAATCCTGACTGACTATCTGACACAGTGATACCATAGAAGAGAAATGTAACAGCATTACCTATTTTATTTGCAAGAATTTTTATAAATGGCATTCCAGTTGTGTCTAATAGACGCGACCCCAAAACAACATCTACTCCTTCTTCAAGGATAGGCTTAATCAGGTTAGCAATATCATTCGCATCATGTTGGCCATCACCATCCATGGTAACGATGATATCGGCCCCAAGTAAGTTAGCCGCCGCAAATCCCGTCTTGACCGCAGCTCCTTTTCCTCTATTTATTTTGTGACGTAACGCTGTAACACCTTTATTCTTAGATTTTTCAAATGTTAAGTCTTTACTACCATCATCAATAATTACAATATTAGAGTAATCGCACTTCCTAACTTCATCAATCACATCCTCGATGACAGAACCTTCGTTGTATGCAGCTATTACAATAAATATATTTGTTTTTTTCATATTATGAACAAAATGTTCGAGCAATCATAATTGATATCATTTATGAAATACATTTTTTTGAGCAATAACAAGGTCCAATTGAAACAGCTATTTAGCTTTCACAAATTCTTTGGGTGAAACTCCCCGCTCAGCATCTGATAACCCAAGCCAATAACTAAGAACTAATATCATCTTCCACCGAAGAGGAGAGTATTGTTTCGCATTTTCCGGCAGTGATAACAACTTTTTAAGAAGTGACCAAATACCAGGAAAAGAAAACAACCTCACTATAATTTTTCTCAACTTTTTCTTAGAAACAGATGAGCGATCGGGCACTTTCTCCCAAAATATTTTTGCTGAGTACCCCATTAGATAAACTCGTCTCGCTATTCCTGCTATATGCAAAAAGTGATGATGATATCCGCAAATTGTTTTTTCGAAATACAGATTCATTCCTTTAAGCCTCAACCGTTCACCTAACTCGAGATCTTCATGAGATGCATACGGAAAAGACTCGTCAAAAAGTGTTGTCTGGAAAAGCAGTGATCGTTTTATGGAGACATTACAGGTGTAGAAATTTTGGCAATCAATAGTATGTCCCGATCGAAAATCAGCATACCGGAAGAAAAAATGACGCCCACCGGAATAAAGCCATCTCATAAAATTACTTGGATTAATAGCTTCAGGCCAAGTTACATAACCTAAGACGGCATCCCCTTCACCTGAGTGCAGACAATGCCAATTGTAGTGACGTTCAACAAAATCTTCATCAATCTCGATATCATCTCCAATAATTATGACAATTGCCCCTGATGCTACGTGCAGAGCTGAGTTTCTAGCCTTTGCTGGTCCACCATTTTCCTCGGCCAAAACAATTTTCAAATTATTAACTGTTTTTTCCGAATATAAAGTTAGAAACTCTTGGGTCCCATCAGTAGAACCGTCATCACTTACAATAACCTCGAATTGATCCAACGGGAGCGATTGGCGTTCCAACAAAGGTAAGAGTAATTCAAGGGTTTCCTTACGATTGTATGTTGGCAAAACAACACTAATCGGAAGCTCTGTATCACCATGAAGAACTGGGGTTCTCATATCTTTTAATTCCATCCTTTACTCTTTGACCGAACAATAAATGATCTACTTTATGTGTATAATTTGAGAGAATATTATTTGATAGTTGTGAAAACGGAACTACAAGAGTACAGATTGAATCTAAATAAATAATTGAGAAAGATCTTCACACTCAAACAAACCCGTTGACAATCAACCTAGATCCTAATCTAGGTGAAAGCCACAATACCTTTTTGTACAACATTTTATTGGCACTCAAGTAGCTTTTCCAGTTCCAATATATTTCTAATTGTATAATTGGGAGTGGGATCACCATTAAGCATCTCACCAGTTGAATTCAACCATACACTCGTAATTCCCGCATTTACAGCACCCTGAATATCAGCGTCCAACTTGTCGCCAACATGTATAGCTTCCGAAGGATGACATCCTACCTTCTGACATGCCAACATGAAGATCGAAGGATGTGGTTTTTGACGCTTCAAAGCTCCTCCTATTAAGATATGATCTACATGCTGCGTCATTTCAACTTTCTCCACCTTGACTTTTTGCGAAAAAAGAGGCCCGTTACTAATCAAAACCAATTTGTATGTTTTTCGCAATCTACCAAGCATTTCAATAGTTCCTGGAAAAAATGCAAAATGCTTAATTCTTAGTTCCATAAAGACATTAGCATAACTTAACAACTCACTTCTACCCCAAACCTTATTGGTTTCTTCCTCAATCGTTTTTTCTAACAACTTGGCACGATAATCAACCTCAGTTTCCTCTTCTTCCCTCAGCCATCCCGGTACATCACTTTTACTGCCATAAATTACTTCTAGATACTTTTCACCTATCCTGATGGCATCTCCATGATCAAATCGTTGAGAAAGTCTATCTTGAAAATCTCTCAAGCCTAACCGATCAGCACGTTCAGTATCACACAATGTATGGTCCATATCTAAGAAAACCGCTTGATACCTCATGCAACAATTCCTTTTCTCATCGACACAGCTATCCCTTCATATGCGTTGAACACAATATAACTACAAGTGTAATAGTTAAAAAAACCAGAGTTGATCATGACATACTCAAATCTCAGCAACATTATGAAATTTAAACCTCAATTTTGACACGATTTTTCTTCTGGCAGAACTATCCCCTACCACAAACGTGCGAATAAACGGACACTAGTTTTTCAGCAACCCGTTCAATATTGAATTTAATTTCAGCTATTTTTCGCGCGTTTTCTCCGAGAGTTGCTTTCAAGCCTGAGTCCGATAAAATGCTAAGAATATTCTGGGCCATAATGTGTGCATTATCGACAGGAAAAATCAATCCGTTCTTCCCATTAATTATAATAGCAGCGTTGGCAGAAATATCTGATACCACACAGGGGATCCCCCAACTTTGAGCCTCTAAAAGCGCATTAGACATCCCTTCATGCCGGGAGGGTAAAACGAAAACATCGGCTTGACGATAATACTGTTGGGGGTCACTCACCTTACCGGTAAACGTGACACTATCAATACACCCTAAATCTTTTACCAATGCTTTCCAGGTACTTATATCCCCCCCACCAACCAAGGTCAAGTGAGCCCCAGGCCGTACCCTTATCACTTCAGGCCAAGCCAACAGCAACGTATCAAAACCTTTATGAGACGCACCTTGGGTAAAATTTCCAACATACAATACCCCGTCTAGAGTTGTTTGTTTGATTCCCAACTCAGGTAACTCAACTCCATTAGGGACTAAATGAATTTTCTCTTTGACTATTCCTAAAAGAATGAGTTCTCTTTCTAACTCTGGGTGAAGAGCAATAAATTCCGCTTCTTTCCGTAATTTACTCCAAGTTTTCCTAAAAGGAGTATCATAGCCTATAATTTCTAAAGCTGGAGTATTGCGAACTTTACACACAACAGGAACCTTCCAACGTTTACCCAGCAGTACACCAAATCCAGCGAGCCATGACGTTTCGTGAACATGTATAATCTTCAACCCAAGCTTGTTTCCAGGTAGTGTTAATATAACTTCCAATATGAAACTTAAACGAGAAAGCCATTCCAGGGGTAGCATCAGCCAAAACATTAAAGAGCGTATCGTTTTCTCATGTTTGCCTTGCAGCATCGATAAAAGCTTATAAAGTACACGTCTCAAAAACTCTGAGCATGGACACAGCAATCCAAATCTGAGAACAGTTACAGACCCATCTGTGGATTTTCTGTTCAATTTGTAGCTAGATAGACTTGTTAGAACAACACTGTTTGTTTTGGTTCTAACCAACTGTTGAGTCACCTTCCGACATTGCCGTTCAGCTCCTCCTTCTGGCCCGGGCCAAAAACTCCAAACAATCATTCCTACTTTCATGTGGAGATTCCTTGTATCGTTTCTCTTGGCACTAATCCTCCTCATGCCTCTTCCACATAAAAATATCACCATTCAACTGACTGACCACAAAGGCTCGTACCCAAGGTTGTTTACGGCACCATTGGCTTAATCTAAATAGAAGTTTCGATTTATTTTGGCCTCGAGCCAAATACAATAGGTCATATGGAGAGTAAAATCTTGCAAATCCGACTTCTCTTCCATGGTTACACAAATCTGGGAAACTGAACCAGTGAACTGCTGGACGCGGTGAATATCGTGCAAGTTCTGGCTTATAGTGGAGCTGTGAAAAAACATAAGATTCCTTTACCATCCTAGGGAACCAGTTGTAGAACCTTGTGGTAAATTCCCAATTCACTCCTGTTAACGAGAAGCGTGAGCGATTTGTTGTCCGAATAAATAAAACACCGCCGGGTTTTAAAATCCTGTATGCCTCCTCCAGGCTATAAGTGATAGAGTCAACATGTTCAAGGACATTTTCCATGAGAACAAAAACTTGGGAGCTATCATCTATTGGCATTGACTCAGCAGTGCCTTTCACAACCTTTCCTTGCCCTTCCAGATAATCTTGAGCCTGCAACACAGCATCATCGATAGGTTCAACACCAAGAACGTCATAACCACGAGATGCCAGGTCTGTAACCGTTTTCGGTTTTGGCCCGCAACCGATAACAGTTACTTCAGTGCCTAGCTTATCTTTATTGGTCAGAATATTAGCACAATTGATGATGTCATCAACGGAACTAACACTCCGTGGATGCGTAAAAATATCAATCAAGTTATCAATCACACTTAAAACTTTTTTTATCGGAGTGTTATAAAAACCAGATATTTTCAAACTAACGTACTTTTCTTCCCAGTCTGGCCGGGGATCGGTCATTTTTTTATCATTCATTATAATTCAACTCTAGTCAGAATAGTAAGGTAGATTATGCTGTTTCAATGCGAGCATAAATTCGTTTTACCTGTTCAACAACAGTCACTATTGAATACTTCTGAATACAATTTTCTCGGGCTGCCCCCCCCATGGTCTGGCGAAGATCCTTTTGTCTGATCAATTCACAGACAGCAGCAGCCAACTTCTCATAATCATCAACGGGTACAACAAGTCCTGTCTTTAGATCAATCACAATTTCACGATTTCCTGGTATATCTGAAACAACAGCTGGAATACCGTAACTTTGCGCTTCAAGTAGTGCATTAGACATACCTTCACCTCTAGAGGGAAGAACAAAAAGACAGGACTTTTTGTATTCATCTTGAAGATCCGAAACATGTCCAAGGAACACTGTGTTTTCAATACACCCCAACTCTTTTGCCATTTCCTCCCATGGCTCTGTGTTTCCTCCGCCAGCGATCACCAATCTTGAATCAGGTAATTCACGACAGACAATTGACCATGCTTTTAGCAGGATATCGAAGGCTTTATGATCTGATCCTTGTGAAAAATTTCCAACATACAATACAGAATTGTTGAGTTCAACGGAAACAGTTTCCAGAGGCACCGATACCCCATTTGGGGTGATGTGTATATTCTTTGCGGGCACACCCTGGTCATGAAGGACCTTTGCCATTTCAGGCAACAGAGCAATATAGTGTGTTTTAGTCCGCCATTTCTTCCATTTGTTCGCTAATGGTACGGTATTTCCAAATTCATGAAATGGAGGAAGGTAGGCAGCCTTGCAAAGGGTTGGAATTTTAAATAGGTTACCAACCCAACTTGTAAACCCAGCATTCCAACTGGCCACATGCGTATGAATCACGTCAATTTCTTTTCTATTCCTGTATAAATAAGAAAAGGCACTTATCATAAAAATTAATATGTTTAGCCATTGAACAGAAGCGGCAAAGAAGTCATTTTGATCACACGCTTTATGATCAATTTGTGTTTTCCTGGTATTTACTGCTTGAGTCTCAGAGTCAGCACTATTTCGGTGTTTGATAGTTAATAGAAAATCGACAAGTGGCTGAATAATAGGAAGTCTTATAATTTCACATCCATGATCAATTTCTTTAGATACTAAGTGACGATTCACTCTTGCTGTGAGAACAATACATTTGTACCCAGTCCGAACAAGCTCATGAGCTTGCAAACGACACTGTCTCTCGGCTCCACCTGTACTATTGGGATAGTAGTTGTAAACCAGCATGCATACGGTTTTTTTTGGAAAGGTCATTGTATTATTGTTAAGTAGTATCCGGTTAGAAGCATGCATGAAAAAAGAAAAGTATTTCTTCTTTTCAAAGCATGGTTTACTCGAAAAGGTCGGCAAATACTAACGAATGAATTAAATGATTATGCGGCTACCCCTATTCTTAAACCACAGGTAGATATATTTAAGGTGGAATCCACAGTTCCTTCTTGCAGCGACTGTTAAGTCAGTTCGCCATTTTTTTATGCCATTTTCTTTATACAAATACAGAGCCGTGTTACTGTTGTTCTGCTCACTCGGAGGATAGGGCAACGCTGAGGAGCGACCCGAGCGCCGTAGTGAGTGACTTGAGAATGGGAGGCTGTGTATGGAAACATACTCAGCCTTTCTTCTTTGTACCTTTCCATTCTTGAGTCCTTAATGCGTTAAACCTACTTCCTGCAAGCGGAGCGAGCAGGAAGGGTTTGTCACCTTGGGGCCGTCCCCCCCCCTCTCTTCAATGCGTAGTCGGCTTTGAGAATACCTCAAATGGTGTCTGTTTGTTCAACGAGGAATGTTCTCTTTCCTTGTTGTAATAATCGAAATACCGACTCAGTCCTCGATGCAATGCATGTCCATCCGAATAAGCTTTGGGGTAAATGTCTTCGTATTTTATCGTCCACCATAAACGTTCAATAAAAACATTGTCTAGAGCACGGCCGCGACCATCCATACTGATGGCAATGTTTTTATCAAGCAACACCCCTGTAAAAGCTTCAGAAGTGAACTGTGAACCCTGATCGGTGTTAAATATTGTTGGTTTACCTTGGGTCAATGCTTGCTCTAAGGCAGCTACACAGAAAAGGCTTTCCATGGTATTGGAAAGCTCCCAAGCAAGAACGTAGCGACTATACCAATCAATCACCGCCGCGAGGTACATGAACCCGTATCGCATTGGGATATACGTGATATCCATACTCCACACCTGGTCCACCGCTTCAATATCCATATTACGCAAAAGGTATGGATAAATTTTATGTCCTGGTGCAGGTTTGCTGGTATGAGGCCCTGGCGTTATGGCCTGAAGCCCCATAAGGCGCATTAAGCGAGCCACCCGTTTATGATTAACCTGATACCCCTTATCTCGCAACCAATCAGTCATTCGCGGATAACCAAACTCCGGATGCCGCAAATACTGTTCGTCGATCAGCCGCATGAGCTTAAGATTTTCATCTGTTTCAGCAGCAGGATTGTAGTAAACAGAAGATCTTGATACGCCTGCCAATCTACATTGTCGTCTGATGGAATATTCAGGACTCACCTCCACCCAATTTCTACGGGTTGATAGTGGCAGGCTCATAGCTTTTTTTCAAGCCATTTAATATCCATCTTGAGTCGTCCAATCTCTTCATAAAGTGGAGCTGTGATTTCATCTTCTGTCTTGGACTTACTTGTCTTACCACGTGAAAAGAGTTCTTCTGCGTTCATCAGCAGCTGCTTTTTCCAGGTGGTTATCTGGTTGGGATGAACTTTATGTTCTGTCGCTAACTCAGCCAGTGTCTTGATTCCTTTTAAAGCTTCAATTGCGATCTTGGCTTTAAACTTGTCCGAATGTGCTCTTCTTTTTCCTTTCATTTGCATCCTCTTTTATTACCAATTTTGGAATGCAAATTCCACCTAAGAGGGTGGTCCTAATATTGGGGTTAAGCGCATTAATACTTAATTGCGTTATTAGTTAAATTGTCAACATATTAAGCTGTTTTGTATATTGCTTAAACCAAAAGGAGCTTCTTAATACCAGATATTTCCCAATGTGCCACCACTTATATTTAAACCCAATAGGCTACTGACCGTAGCGCGAAGGCGGGCGGAAAAAAACAACCCGCTTTCTAGTTTAAAGGCAACTAATGTATACGTTTATTCGAAATTGTGTATTATAAAATCAATGAAACAGCTTTATCAGTTGGTCAACTGATTGTACATCGAATAATACTTGAAAGGACCATTTCAAAAGTTTAGGTTTTCCCACAACGCATCTACTTTTATTAATATACCTTAAGTAACCCTGATGAATAAAAATAAAGAACACCACCAACCCTTGTACCGAATTTTACAATTATGTTGGGAGTACCCCCCCACCGGATCTGGTGTCGGACAGTACATTGAGTCCATTTCCACGGGACTCCGTGCCTTAGGCCATTACACGCTGATCATTACCAGTCGTGCAGAAGGATTGCCGGAACAAGAAGATTTCAAAAATGGAAAACTACTTCGGATCTATTCCCCCTCCGACATAGGCTCAAAATGGTTGGCTGACAAAGTCCTAGAAATCGCAAAAACAGAAAAGATTGATTTGATTGAAGCGCCTGAACGTTTAGGTGAAGCTGGTGTGCTGATGCGAAGCAAGCAACGTCCTCCGGTAATGATTAATTGCCGGTACAATGATGTACTCCGACAGGCCCGATATTCACAAGTTTATTTTCCATGGCAAAAGGTGATGATTCAATTGGCCCGTATCCGAGAATGGAAACGACATCTTCGCGAACGATATTCAATTGAACATGCAGATCTTTTAGCCGCACCTAGTCGGATCATGATGGAGGGATTAAGGAATCAGGGGGTGAAAATTCCTGAGAAGAATGCGGTCCTGCCCAAGCCGCTAAAGCCATTAATGGAATGGGAAAATCGTGAGGCGAAACGGCCAACTGTTCTCTTAGTTGGACGAATTGATATCGGGAAAGGAATCGGATTTCTTCCTGAGATGATCAGACAAGTAAAAGCTGAAATACCAAATGTACTTTTTGAAATTGCTGGTGGAGACAGTTACGCACGCGGACTCGGGGATTGCCGAAACTGGTTAGAAAAACAATTAGCATCGGAAATAGAATATGTACATTTTACCGGACACTTGAACCGGGACGAAGTAAATGAAGCTTACCGCCGTGCTTGGGTGGTGATTGTGCCTTCTAAATGGGATACCAGTCCGACTACGGTACTCGAGGCGATGCAACGCAGAAAAGCGATTGTTGCGAGTCCATTCGGAGGCATGCCCGAATATGTGGAAGGGACTGGCAATAGAATTGAAGATCCAAACACGCCTAAGTTCGCGTCGGCCATTGTTGAGTTCCTTAAAAATGAAAAGCAAAGGAGACTCGTTGGCGAGGCTGGTCGGCAAAAAGCCTTTGAAACTTTTCTGCCGGAAACCTGTGCAATAAAATACGTGGAGTTCATTAATCAGGTCTTAAATCCGAACTCATGATCTACACCTTCTACATGAATGTAAGAGAATAGATTCACTTATATTTTTTCGGGTTACCACTGATATTCAGCTAACTTGTGACGCTTATATGGTAACATTCTGAAAATACAAGACACACACGCCTGGCCGATATTGATGTATAATGTATTGTGCCAAAGTCATCCCCGAGGTAGTAGTCGTTGATCCAGTTTTTACAAATGACTCCCGACAAAAGAACTCGGGAGTGACGGTCAGCCTGGCAGAAAATAAGTGGTAATGAGATATTTTTATCTGATTACCACTAATGTTCAGCTTTTTTTTTGGTAGGACGCTATTTGTCCAATCAGTTATGGAATAATACCTCTAAATTAACAAGAAGGGTATTACATGGCCAAAAATAAAGTTCAATTTCAAAAAGGTTTGAACCACTACATATTTCTTCGCTTAAACTTGGGCGTACTCTGGGCATTTCTGCCAATAGTGCTTTGCGGATAAAACATAAATTGCAACACACTATGAAACAACGAGATGATCTCATCCCTCTTAGGGGACTGGTTCTCATCGATGATGCATATTGCAGTGGCAAAAAGCATGATGGTAAAAGAGGCCGAGGAGCTTCTGGAAAAACACCTTTTGTCGCCGCCATCCAACTGTCAAAAGAGAAACGCCCAATATCTATTAAATTCAATAAGGTCGCAGGATTCACTAAAAAAGAAATCACCGCCTGGAGCTCAAAACATCTCGTTCCTGGTAGTTATGTTGTATCCGATGCTCTAAATTGCTTCCCAGGAATTGAAGATGCAAAATCAAATCATTTTTACATTTCAACCAACAAGCACAAGGAACTATCACGTAAAATTTTCAAATGGTTAAACACCGTCCTCGGCAATGTTAAAACCGCTATACGTGGCGTTTACCATTCGATAAGTGATAAACATGTACCACGATATCTAGCTGAATACTGCTATCGCTTTAACCGAAGGTTTAATATGGGAGGAATGATTTCATCTCTCCTTAAACATGCCGTTAATACTTCACCGATGCCCAGAAGACTTCTCAAGTTGGCTGAAGTTCGATGGTAATCAGATATTTTTATGTGAAATGCAGAAACGGGAAATATGTTTCCTCAGCTTTGTGATAACATAAAGATGTTTTCACCTAGTTTCGTTGGTGTTACACCATCAAACCTTCCTGAGGCTTTTCTCATTTTGCGTATTTCCTCGGTCAGTTCTGGAAGATGTAGATGTGAAAATTTCTGTTCAGAGTATTCACCTCTTTCTTTGGGCCCACTTAAAAGAGTATTGGCGAGTGAGTTCAACTTCATATATGAACTCAAATGTAATTTATGTAGTGGATACCAGGGACGCCTTCCCAATGGTCTAATATTATTATGAACTTTCGATACTTCTTCAAGAATAATATCACAAGCTGAAGCAGTGCCTGTTCCACTTATAAAAGACTCAAGCGTTTTTCTCCACTCAGGATTGTCTATAAATTGTTCACTGTCTTGCTTATTTAAAAGTAGGTCTAGGCTCTCGATTAGGTGATCTTCATCATCTGACTGATAGTTAACTGAATTTGGGAGAAATTGATCATAAACTTCAGAAGTTACTGGTCGATATGCAATAGCCGGATGCTTCAATAGCGCAGCTTCTATACCAGTGGTACATCCATTATGTATGACCACCGAAGAGGCCATAATCCATGGGATTACACCACCATCGTGTATAACATCAATATTTGAATCTGATTTATATACATCCGTCCAAAATTCATGATTTTCACCTGGGTGAGGCCGAACTATAACTTTTTGCTCAGGAAAAGCTTTACTTACTTTTTTAATCATCGGTATAAAAGCGTCAAAAAGACAACGCTTGTGGGTCATCCAACCTTCCGCAAATCTTTCTTCTTCCTTTGTGCCGATTTTCCCAGCATTTCTAAGAAGTTCTAGATAGCCATGTTCGCCTTTTTTGTGATTACAGTGACTAAAGTTTGTATTAACCAAAATGTACGGGCCAAACTCCTCCTGCAGTTTCTTGGTTTCAACAGAAAAAACATCCCTGTACTCCGGACGGAGCAAATCTAAGCGAGCATTACCACTACAAACAACACGATTTTTCATTGAAGGAAAATTCGAGGTCACAACATCAGCATGGTACTCTCCCCACGCAAAAAAACGATCTACCTGAGCCAATTCATCTTCCGATATTTTCCGACGCACATAGTCATCATCATCAAAGAACACCAACCCTTCTTCACACCATGAAACGACTACATTACCTAGGTTACGAAAACGCTTAAATGACTCCCTGGAAGAGGGGGCAACACCCTTTTCAAGAAGCACTCCAGCTGGCAATAAATGCAAGGCATCTCTGACAGCATGTGCCTCACCAAGGACAACATTGAATCCACGCTCAGCTGCCAAGCAGGCAAGGAGGATTTTTGCCTGAAGTTCACGAACTTTCACTTCAACAGGGATAAACAACCATTTCTCCTGATTTTTATCATCCTTCATAACAGTTGATTCAACCTAGCAAAATTTCATTAGTATCAGCCTAAAAGCCAACTAATTATTAGTTGGCATAAGATCTAAGCTTATCGTTTGTCTACAAGTCTATTTAATAACAGATAACGGATTTGACATCAGAGTAGTTTAGTACACAATCTGTACCGATTAATTTCAAACAATAAAGTAGGTGAAAATTGTTGTTCTTCAACTACTTCTACCAATATCTCGGTACCAATAATATTATCAATTTCATATGAAAGTATTCCTCTGCTAAGTGATTACACTTGTAATATCTTCTGCTGACAATACATGCCCGAAGTTAAGTCAGTAGTATCGATTTAACAAACGATCCAATTTCCTTAAGAAACCGAATTGTCTTCAATTCACCATAAGTAATTTTATATGCAGGAATGCTAACTTCCTCAAGAGAATTGACACTTGGTATATCAAAAGTTGTAGAGAAAAAGTCTATTTGTTGCTCTTGGATAAATTTTTTCGGTTCAATATATTCATAAAAACCAAACTCAAGATAGTCTCAGTGTTCTCCATACGTCTCACCGAAACTCTTTGAGTGTATATGGTTTTTTAACTGATTCGTTAGTGTACAACGCACTGTTATCATGTTTTCGCAATTTTACAGCATCTGACTTGGCCTTTTTTGGCTCCACAAACATTGCCACCTCCCTGATGATTAGGCCAATCTCTGCTATTACATAACAATCACTGTCATCGTTGATCTAGTGAACACCAATCTTTAACTGTTTTTTATATGCCATCGCATCTATCTGTAAAACAGTTAATTTTTATTTCTGTAGCGAGTTTTGAACTGTGCTCATAATCGATTATCTGTCTAACGCATCTGCTTCAAGTATATCTTCTCATACGTACCAGATGAAGGCACACTACTCACATCGAGATGTGTGATTTGTAATCGGATCTTTTCCAGTCGAGCATCATCGATTTATCGCCTACTTTTCACAAGTTTTAAAACCATAATGTTCAGAAAAACGTTCTTTTCGCATCAGGCCCTCCAACTGATTAAACTATTTCAACCATTTTTCTATGTGATACCACTACAATATAAAAGATGAGGTATAAAAGCCCCCTGACAACCTGATAGATCAATATAATTTTTCCACTAAAGCTGCAACAAGCCAATCATCTCTGCCTAAATATGAGCTAGAAAGTTAAAAAGTAAATGAGATTTAATTGAATATTATTACAAACTCTTTAAAATTTCTCTTTGAGTTCCCTAAGATCAGAAACTTTTATACACTTTTCCCCATGGAAATCAACTAACGGATTTTTGACACCGCAAAATAGAACATCTGCTTCTCTAGCGGCATTCAAGTCATTCAAGGTGTCACCTACATACAGAACCTTATTTGGAATAAAGTTTTCACTTTTCATAATTTGAACAATCATTTTTGACTTAATGTCGACACTCCCATAATATTTGACAAAAAAGTGGCTTAATTGCCTCATCTCAATGATTTTCGTCAACTCGTTATGAGGAGCTGCAGAGATGACATATAGAGGAAGATTGGGTGATAGAAACCTGAGTAGCTCTCTTGCTCCATGAATAAAATTAGCTTGCGATATAACCTCAAACACTATCTCTGCAAATTCATTGGCCATACGCTCTACCTGAGCTTTAGGATCAGATACTTTCAAAATATTTCTTGCTATATAGTCAAACTGACGAAATCTTGACATACCTTTGTTCTGATAATGGAACGCCATTAATTGTTCAGATATATTTTCAAATTTACTATAATATTTCTTAAAACAATCTGTTTTCAAACCAGAGGAGTCTAAAATTACCCCATCAAAATCGAGCATAACACATTCAATTTTATCCAACTGGGATTCAGCTGTCACTATACAACTCCCAAGGACTGTAATTCATCGACAAGCCAGTTAGAGTCAGAGTGACTTAAGCGTTTCCAGGGAGCTTTACACGTTCCAACATCAACCCCTTTTGCATGTAATACGGAATATGCTGCTATAGCTCGTCCAGACTTCTCACCTAACAATGCACGGATCCTCATGACTTTTCCATACATTTTCACTGCCCGGTCTATATCCTTATTTTTGACACTTTCATATATTTGGTTAACTAAATCTGGAGCGGTTAATGCAACACCAGAAATACAAGATTCGGCTCCTAAAAGAAAGCCTGTAATAAGACTATTAGTTGAAGAAGGATAATAATCGAAATTTACATCACTTTGTTCCACTACTGTTAACATTTCAAGCATTCTTCCCATCTCAGAACCACCATCTTTTATTCCCTTAAGGCCAGCTTCAATTAATTTTCTTAAAAAAGATGGAGAAATATTACACCCTGTAGTGTTAGGATTATTATAACAATGAACCGGTATTGAAACGCTATTAATGATACTTTCATAATATTCAAGAAAAACATCCTCATTATAAAGCGTAGTAGAGTAATAAAACGGGACAACTGCGGAAATAGCGTCTGCACCAATCCCTTCTGCATGTCGGGCAAGTTGCATGGCTGAACTTGTTGAAGTGTGTCCGACCT
This sequence comes from Desulforhopalus glucosivorans, assembly GCF_054397165.1. Taxonomy (NCBI): domain Bacteria; kingdom Pseudomonadati; phylum Thermodesulfobacteriota; class Desulfobulbia; order Desulfobulbales; family Desulfocapsaceae; genus Desulforhopalus; species Desulforhopalus glucosivorans. Next base: position 1,164,436 of record NZ_AP044854.1, on the reverse strand, counting down.
GAACAATCACCTTCATTTTGTTAGTTTTAGCAATCTTTATAGCTTTTTCCGCAACCTGAAATCTTTGCTCAATAGTCATCACGGGAAAAGCCCCATACGACCCACATATAAATATATTTTTTATATTATTTTGAGCCAAATAATCGACCTGATTACAAATTCCATCCTCAAAAACTGCACCTCTATCATCAAATGAGGTTATCAATGCTGCAATTATGCCTTTGAATTGTCCCATTATCTCTCCTCCATTTCTCCAAACAACTGACATATTTTTAACTGAAAATCATAATCTATTGGAAAAGATCTTTCCCAGGGCATCAAATAAGGAATTGGGCTCTTCCCAAAAAGGTTCCGATCTTGTTCGAGAAAATTACTTGCAGAATCAAATATAATCGCATCGTTATAGCAATAAGTATCAAAATGATCCTGCTTTCTGGTAGTTTTATAATATTCCTCTGGAATCATTGGTTCAAGATAATCGTTTACTTTTTTCCAGCTCAGTTGAACGGGCGTTTCATTTTTTTTAACGCTCACCACAGAGTGTCGGAAGTCTGCCTTTTTAAAGATTTTATACGCTGTCTCAATATCATTAATTGATCGCAATGGACATGTTGTTAACAACAGGCCAATATTCGAATCTTCAGATATTGGTCGTGTTTTAATGACATGTTGTATAACATCTAGAATAGTTGTGTAATCAGTTGACATATCTTTAGATCTATTATGTAGTTCAATTCCAAAACTTGAACCAATAGCGAGCATTTCTTCATCATCAGATGATAGAATAATGTGATCAAATATTTTACTCTCTATAGCTTGCTCAATTGTATTGGCAACTAAGGTCTTCCCTTTGAATAACGACAAATTCTTGCCTTTCAGGCGTTTCGAACCACTTCGTGCAGGTATAAAACAAATATTTTTTTTCACATGTAACTCCAAAATAAATGAGAATCGCTAAATAAAGAGGTCAAATCCTTTATAAAACTGATGGTAGGTTGTTGGAGTCAATATTTCGATTCCATCTTTACCTTTTTGCTTAAGGTATAGGTCAATTTGAGTTATAAAATCTAAACATTCGTGATGAAGGTCAGCTAGGAGACTCTCATTTGTTTGAACAACTGACTCTTTATAATAGTGTAACTGCCTATTATGTGGTTCAAGATACCCATCAAGCCCAACAATAAATAGTTTATTTGCCCCCATCACTATAGATAAACCAAGTAAAAGAACTGAAATAGTCCTACAATTGGATTGAATAGTACCTTCTATTATATCGAATTCATAGTCCATCCTATCGAGATAATATAAATATTCATATGAGCGTTCAGTGTACTCACCAATCATGTCATCTGTAAAATACTGACTCAATAAAATATTAGAGTTAGATGAGACTGTATCAATATACATCTCAAATCTTCTTTTATTATTGAATACATGGTAGTCTGGTTCAAAAAGTCCAGAAAGATTATTAGCCCCTATAACAATGGGATCATACTTTTTAATGAATTGGTCAATTTTTTCTTTGTGCTCAACAAGAGTTGGTCCGTTTGCAAGAATAAGGAAATCTCGTCCTTTATGACGATCTAAATATGGTATTGGTTCATTTTTTTTCTGAGTTCCCTTCGTTCCATCACTTTTTGTATGTCCTATAATACCTTCTGAAACAATATGATTCAGTACCTGCTTAGAATATCCAACTGGATTAATTTCCTTTATCCTCTCCATTGCCACACAGATATCCTCAATATTGAACTGTCTCAAATCAAGAAGATTTTTTGCATAACTCCCATGGCACTGGTACATTCCAGAAAGCATATATGGAAGTTGATAACCCCATTCAATTTCATCCTGTAATGGTGTCAAATACGTATCTACACAATTTAATATTGGTAAAATATTATATGTCCCTTTATTCTTCATCTCCATATATAGTAAGATAACTTCTAGAGGCAGATTTCCTGCCCCCCTTCCAATACCATTCAATGTAGCATCGATTATGGAAGCTCCATGCTTAATAGCTTCTAAGGTGTTAGCAAAAGCCATCTGTAAGTTGTTATGAGGATGAAAACCAAGTTGGACATTTGGAATATCAAGTAGATTTTCGAACAGTGATTCAATCTGGTCTGGAAGCATTGATCCGTAACTGTCTGCCACATATAGAACATTTAGATTTGAATCTTTAAAGCGACTTGCAAGATCCCTCCTTTCTTGTAGAGTGTAGTTAGCGTAACCCATTGCCTGGATAGTGACCTCATATCCTTTCTCCTTGATCCTTTCACCAAGTGAAATACAAGGTGCTAAATCAGTCTTGTGAACAGCTAACCGCACAATATCAACAGGACTATCATTAGCCTCTGCAAAATCATCTATATCTATTTTGTTATAATCTCCCATCACTGCTATTTGGGGACCTTTTATACCAGAAATCACATGGGAAATGAGGTCGTCTTCTGAGAACCTCCAAGCACCAAATTCTTCTCTGCTGAAGTATTTTTCTGTTCCCCTGAACCCTATCTCTATAATATCTACACCAGCTTTAGATAAAGCCCTATATACGCCCTTCACCATTTTCAAATCAAAATACCAATTATTAAGATAACCTCCGTCCCTTAAAGTACAATCTAGTATTTGAATTTTATGTTTTTGATCCATTAACAACCTACCTTAAAGATAATGACTTTATGATTGACATTCATAGAGTAACAAAAAATATTAATACCATATTATCAATATCGTATATAACTAATTATTAAACATTGAGTTTGAGAAAGAATTACCGGTTACAATTTTAAGTTAAATTGTACCAATATCATGTGTACCTTACATGGTCAAATCCCAACCGGCCAGTACTGTCTTAGGGTTACACTATTACAATGTTACAACTCTGACAAGAGTCAACTAATAAATATTTCCTACACCACTTGTTTTTTTCTTACTCCTATAGCTGAGCTATATTTCCAAAATGTAAACAAATACGTCAGACCAAACACCCCGACCAACCCTGCAACTTTAGTGAATTGATCCGCATCTCTAGGAATTTGCAAAAGAAACAATATTAGGTTCATAATAATATAAAAATGCAAGCTACAAACGCCTATACACATCACATAAGATGAAGAAAGATATTTATATAAAAAATCATATCTTGTAAAAAATCGCACGACAATTATTGCCAGATACGGAGTTATACATTCCACAATAAGGTAATAGGATTTCTTTGAGACAATATCATGATATTCTTTAACATTCATAACAAGGAATATGTGGACGAAAATTACAGCAACAATAAACAATATAAACAAAAAAGAATATTTCATTTCCCCACAAATATTCTCCATACTTGATATTAAAAATCCAATAGAATAAATCAGTATTGAAGATAGCAATGGGTACGAAAACAAGCCTCTGTCAATCAACAATTTCTTTTGAGTATAGGGTATATTTAACGTCCATAGTATGTTGTGTGAAACAACAATTATAAATAACAGTAAAATCAGCAAACTCAACAACACTTTATTTCTGCTATACATATAAAAAAATAAAGGAGAGAGAATATACAGCATTGCGAAAGGAAACAACACTTTAGTATTAAATTTGTGGTCAGCTACAAAATATAAAACATCCATCTGAACAGGCGTATCTGTAAAAATATGCAGAAGAAAAACATACGAAACATAAACACTTAATATCCCAACGCCTTTAATGATTATTTTCCTAGACAAAGCTATCGGTTGCTCATAAAACTTAGGTATGTATATTTTCCTAGCCATATAACCAGCTGTAAAAAAGAAAAAAGCACCGACCGTAAAAAAGTATTGTTGAATAATAGTTGTTGGAAGGTTAAGAAATGTGTCACCAATTACGCTATTATAATGTTGTAACAGGGCACTTAGAATTACGATAACTCTTAAAATATCAAAATCTATGGCTCTTTTTTGTGTGCTACAATGCATTAAATTTACCTAACTAATAATTTAGTATATTTCAGTTTTCAGATCATTGCGATCGAAGTCAATCCCAATGTGTAACTTGATGATAATCTACTAAGTAGAAACCAGTAAAGCTGGTGACTTTAAATTATGGACTACCAAAACAGGTGTGTTTATAAGATTCAGCGAGCTATGAGAATTGCACTTATACCTTTTACGCAACCAATCCTTTTGAAAAAGCCGAAAACTTCTACTGCCCCTTCCCGCAAAGCCGAGGGTTTACTAAGGTCATTTACGTTAAATTGAGAATGAGAACCATATTAATACATCGTCATCTGTGGTATTCGAACTTGTATTTAAATTCTGAAATATTATCCTCTTTTAAAGACCACAGACACTGAGTTAAACCTTGACTCTTCTTTAACAGGAATCTTTTGGACTGTAGAAGAAGGTCAACATATCCAAAATTGGCTTTTTTAAAATGCATTAAAGGTTCGTAAATACCAAAACAAAAGTCCGGAAAGAAAGGTCCCTTTTTCGTTTCACACTTATGACTATGGGGGGGCAATACAAATTCAATATAGAGTCAGCAAATGAAACAACAGTATCTTTCACCGAAGGGAGGATGTTTGAGATAAGCTCAGCGTGTTGCTATGCCCAAAAAACCATTCCATACAGTAAGAGATGAAAACATGTTTTAGTAGGGTATTCTTTTCTAAGCATACCATTCTCAGCTTTTGGTAGTCGATAGGGAGGAAGAGTTTTAGTCCCTCCCCCCTGCCTTAGTACTCATTTCAGCTTATTTTACGATATTTCATTCAAGTCTGAAGGTTGCAGCTGCTCATCTTCAGAGACATCTCTTGTTAATTGTAACCCAACGATATTATCAAAATCATAAGGAGGGATCCCACCTCCTGGAGATTTCATGGTAATATCTTCTGCTGACAAGATATGTCCTGAAGGTAAATTAGCACTGGCAACCAAACTTTTACCCATTTTAGTAATAGGTGCTTCTTCACTAGGAAACATTGCTTTTTTACCATCTCCCAATGCTAACCTTAGTCGACGCAGATCACGTACCATCTTGGTCAATCCAACCGGTTCTAAAGAAAAAGCGTGATCAGTACCTTTATTTGCTCGATTCAGAGTAAAATGCTTTTCCACTACCCTGGCCCCAAGCATATAACCGGCAACAGCCATTGCTATTCCACTGTCATGACTTGAAAAGCCGGTAACAATGTCCGGAAAATGTTCTTTCAAAGTGCTTATAACCCGCAAATTAAGCTCCTCCCAAGCTGGAGGATACCCGCCAGTACATTGCATTATGCAAAGCTGGTTGTTAATCGGCATGATTGCGTCGTAGGCTCGTTTAATGTCCTCAATAGTTCCGCCTCCGGTACTAAGCAACATCGGTTTGCCAAATGATGCAATATGCTTAAGAAGTGGAATTGACTTCAAATCACCTGAAGCAATTTTATATGCAGGAACCCCGACTTCCTCAAGAAAGTTGGCACTTGGTATATCAAAAGCTGTAGAAAAAAAGTCTATTTGTTGCTCTTGGGCGAACTTTTTAAGTTCTATATAATCGTCAAAACCAAACTCAAGATAGTCACGGTGTTCTCCATAAGTCTCACCAAAACTGTTTGGGTTTTCATATGGTTTTTCAAATGCTTCGTTAGTGTATAAGGCTCTATTATCACGTTTCTGCAATTTTACAGCATCTGCCCCGGCCTTTTTGGCCGCAACAAACATTTCCTTACAAACATTGATATCTCCCTGATGATTATTACCAATCTCTGCTATCACATAACAATCGCTGTCATCGTTGATGAGGTGATCACCAATTTTTAAGCTCCTAGTGTGTGCCATCGTATTCATCCCGTCTGTAATTTATTGTTATTTTTTTAATGACTTCTTAACTGTTTTGATAATCGAATCTTTATCCAACGAATGTGCTTTAAGTACCTCGTCATTTGTTCCACAAACAGGTACTCCCTCAACACCAAGGTGCTCAACATTAAGCACAACATCTGAAAAACGGGACAAACTGTCAGAGATCATCTCACCCTGACCACCACGGACATAGTGGTTGTCCAGTGTAATGAGAGTGCTACAACCAGCCATCGCTTCACTGATGAGCCATTCAGAGTCAACATAATTGAGCCACGGTAAGTTAATAATTCTGACGTCAATACCTTGGTTTATAAGTTCTTCAGCAGCATACCATGCCTGCGCGAGCAGTACTGGCCCATAGCCGATAATAACAACGTCTCCACCTTCTCGTAGTGTTATACCTTTACCATATTGTAAAGCATACTCTTTAGGCAGAGAATAAGGGATTTCGCATGGAATTGAAACAAGGCGCATATATGAGCTACCTGATGCGGTATTGAGACAATAGTCAAGTAGAATAGGCACCTCAGCTTCACAACAAGGTTCTACAGCATCAAGGCCAGGAATTGCAGCAAGAGAAGAGATATCTCGAACTGCTTGATGGGAATGCCCTGGCCCACCTGGAACCACTCCCACTAGAGAGCCAACATAAACAATCTTCGTGTGTTCAGTGGCGTTATTATAAATTTGTTCGTTGGGCCGTGCAGAGAGGAAACACCCAAATGAATGAACTACAGGCAAGAGTCCGCCCAATGCCATTCCACCGGCCTGAGAGACCATATCCTGTTCAGCTATACCACATTCTACAAATCGATCCGGAAATTCATTTTTAAAGTCAATAAGTCCCGTATCAAGTATCAGATCTGCGTCAAGAACAGTAATTTCCGAGTTCTGTCCAGCCTGCTTCAAAAGAGCTTCTGAGTATGCTCCAATTAAACGCTCAACCTTTTTAGGCCCCTTGACGAGCTTAGGTGCAATAACACTTTCGAGCGTTATTGGTGCTAAGTCAGCCTCTGACACCAATTTGTCGAATTTATCCTTCAGCTCGGTCAGAGCCCTTCGATATGCATCTTGGTCAGGAGCACCACTGTGAAACTTGTACATTGCCACATCAGAATCAAGACTGGTGTGCTCCATAAAAGATACACCACAGCCTTTAACAGTATCAGCAATCAACACCTTAGGGCGATCATTAACTTCTCGAAAATTGTCAAAGACTTCTTGCAGAGCCTCGATATCATTGCCATCGCAGCGAGCAACCTCCCAACCAAAAGACGAGAATTTTGCAGATAAATCACCGAGGTCACTAGTGTTTTTTACAAATGTATCAGATTGTAATTTATTGTGATCAACTATCACAACCAAATTACCCATTTTTTGGTTAGCTGCAGAAACCAGTGATTCCCATATCTGGCCTTCTTGCAGTTCACCGTCCCCTGTCATGACAAACACTTGACCTTCGCGACCTAGGCGTGAGTTTGCAAACAGTAGCCCCTTAGCCTTTGAAATACCCATTCCGAGTGAGCCTGTATTGGTCACACAGACCGGAACCGAAACATCAGGATGCCCAGGTAAGCCATCTTTCCGTCTTAGTGAGTGGATGAGGTCAAAATCCAATTGCCCCAAACCAGCCATAGTTGCATAGTATGCAGGAGCATCGTGTCCTTTTGAAGAAAAAAAGAGATCCTTATCATCCATTTCTCCAAGGTGTAACCAAGACAGAATGTCCATACTCGAAAAACAACTACCGATGTGGCCCGAGCCGGCTTTAGCTATCATGTACAGTGCATTTATTCTAGCTGCAAAAGCAAATATTTTAGCCTTTTGTATTTCACTAGCTGAACTATCTTTAATAGTAGTGAATTCAACCAGCGGTACAAAATATAATTCTCCCTCTACAGGATTTCCTACAAGATCACCCATCTATTTATCCTTTATCAGCTTGTCTATCGTATGGAAGCTGCAATATTTTAGGTAACTTCGCTTCACCCTTATTCAAATAGTATTCTGCGAGCACCCAATCAACTTCCTGATTAATGTCAAATCCTTCAAACCCTTCTGTGAGAAAGGGTTGTATGATTTCTCCAGCAATTGTTCTGCCTTTTTTACTCACTGATGTCCTGGCAATTTCCAGGCTGGCATTCTGTACATACACTTCCGGCAAAGCTGCGAATTGGCTGGAGTGCCATGGCTGTTCAGGCGGGGTTACCGGCATCACTGGATACATAATTTCTCCGCGCACCACCCACATCTTACCTGGATGTTGTGAGCACACTTCAATCGCTCTGAGCGAATCAGCTTTACCAAATTCCTGAAATAATTTCCAGGCTCTCTGTATAGTTTCAGCTTGGCGAAAAGGAGAAGTTGGACGTAATACACTAAAATAGCAATAATCATCTCCAATATTTTTGAGTTCATTGAGCGTAAATTCCACCCATTCAATATCAGGTGACTTCGAACCTGCTAGCTCAGAGGGCCTTAAGAACGGTACTTCAGCACCATAATATTTTGCAATTTGGGCATATTCATCAGAGTCAGTTGAAACAAGAACCTTGTCAAACACACCTGACTGTACAGCAGCGGATATTGTGTAGGCGATAAGAGGGTGCCCGTTCAAAAGTCTAATATTCTTATCGGGAACCCTTACAGAGCCAGCCCTTGCTGGTATAAGTGCTATTGCTTTGTTCATTTTTTCAAACCTTGGACGGATTGGTGATCAAGTTAATGTATTTGACATCACTATACACATCCAAGGCCTCAACACCAGCCTCCCGCCACCCAGTACCGGAATTCTTCAGTCCACCAAATCCCATATGAGGCTCACTGCCGTGGGTCCCACCGTTTACAACAATAACCCCAGCATTTACTTTATCTGAATATTCCATAGCGCGATTAATGTCGTTTGTGTGAATCGACGACGAGAGCCCAAACTGTGAATTGTTGACTAACTCGATCGCTTCATGCAAGTCTTTCACTCTATACAAACAGGTTATCGGACCAAACAATTCATTCTGAGAAATTTGAGCATCAGGGGATACATTTTCAATAACGGTTGGCTGCATATAGTAACCATTTTTTTGTGGCCCTGATGATGCTCGGTTCCCTCCAACCAATACCTCGGCACCTTCTTCTTTAGCATTTTCGATTGCAACGAGCATACCATTGAGCTGATGTTCATTAATCACAGGTCCGAGATAGTCCTCTTCTCCAACCCCCAGACTCAACTGGGCAGTAGCGCTCACCAACTGCTCTTTAAATTGTTCATAAACTGAATCAAAAACAATCAATCTGCTAGCGGCGACGCATCGCTGGCCAGCATTACTAAATGCTGATGCCAATGCCCACTGAACCGCATTATCCATATCAGCGTCATCGCAGACAGTCAGGGCATTCTTCCCACCAAGTTCTAAGCACACTTTGGCCAATCTCGCCCCGGCGACACGGTTAATCAAACTCCCTGTCACATGGCCACCCGTAAAACTTACGAGATCAACATCCCCCGACTCGACAAGAGGCATCCCAGCTTCCGCCCCCAAACCTTGAATGACATTAAATACTCCATCGGGCAAACCTACCTCACGACAAATATCTGCAAATATCCATGCTGTTCCAGGAGTATCTTCCGATGGCTTCATAATGGATGAATTGCCACAAAACATAGATGGAAAGGCTTTCCAAGCAACATTTGCCATGGGCGTATTCGAGGCAATGATCAGTGCCGCAACACCAAGTGGTTGACGAACAGTAAGCACCTGCCTATTCGCCATTGTAGCCCCCATAGTTTTACCGTAATTCCGACGCCCTTCCCCAGCAATAAACAATCCCATTTCAATGGCGGCCTGCGTTTCGCCAAGCGCATGGGGCAGTGCCTTTCCAGATTCGGTGGCAACTATTTCCGCAATTTCATTTTTGCGTTCTATCATTCGAAAAGCAATATCACGAATAACATCCCCACGTGCAACACTGGTCATGTTCGCCCAGGCAACTTGAGACCTTTTCGCGGCCGCAACAGCGACCAAGGCATCCTCAGCTCCCGAACGAGCAACTTTACATAGTTCCTTACCTGAATGAGGATCGATATTCCCAAACAGTTGTCCAGAACTTGCTTCAATCATTTTTCCATTGATATAATTTGGAATTACTTCCTGCAAAACCGTCATATTTTTCACCATATTTTTATTTTTACCAGGCAGACCAGCCACCATCCACGACCAGGTTGGAACCAGTCATATATGACGAAGCATCGGAGGCCAATAAAAGGACAGGACCGACGAACTCTTCTGCTTCAGCCATCCTGCCGACGGGCATTCTCTTGCAATATTCTTCAAGAAACTCTTGTGGCTGATTATTAAACACGCCTGCCAATGTTAAGGTATTAACACGCACACCTGCTTTAGCCCAGTAAGTGGCAAGATATCTCGTTAAGTTAAGAATAGCCGATTTGGATACTGAATACGCCACGGGTTTGTAAAACTCTTCACCTTCAGTCCTACGAAAATCGTAAATATCCTGACAAGGAGAGAGGATACCATAGATGGAGGATATGTTAATAATAGATCCGCCATTGCCTTCGGCCATTTCCTTACCAAAAATTTGACAACAAAGTAACGTCCCTTTAACATTAACATCCATCACACTATCAAAAGAGCTTTCTGGATAGCTTTCGAAAGGACCAACTTCTGAGGCTGGGGCATCAGGTGGAGAATCTAAAGCAGCGTTGTTTATCAGAATATCTACAGTGCCTAGATCGTTTTTAATACGATCGGATACAGACTGAAGTTCGTTTAAATTGGTAATATCGACAACATATGATTTTATTGAACCTTCCTCACAATAACGAGAGAAATTATTGTCCTCAAGTTTTGGGTTGGTTTCCAGGTCAAGCACAGCAACCCGAGCACCCTGCTCTACAAGTGCTACAGCATAAATCACACCAAGTTGCCCCATCCCCCCGGTGATAACTGCAACTTTATCTATCACATTAAACATTCTTTTTTTATTTCTCCAAAAGATTTTTTTAATACCCCGTGACCTGATCACCTTTTATCTAGAGGTCAATCCTAAAATCACTTAATCTGATTTTATTTCAAAATCTACCAATGCATTTTTGATTCATCTATATCCGCGAAAGCCCCTTCTGATCTTTCTGTTTTTCTATATAGAGTTAAGTGTGGTTTTCCAATAACAATTCTGATTAAATCGAAAAATTTAATAAATAATGGCCGAAAGAGTTTACTCTGGAACCAAATTGTACACATAATCTTATATCTCTCTTCAACTTCGCTAATCTCTTTACTAAGGCGTTCATCTTTTGAATCTATGCAGCAAGATATTGTTTGATGATGTTCTAAAACTTTCGGGACCATACTTGGGAATTCATTTACTTTACGATAGTGCCATATTTTACTATCAAAATTAACACCATTTACTGTTAACAACTCTATATCGTTTGGAAAAGTATTCCATATAGCATTAGTGGAGAGAACTCGAAGATCAGGCTGCTGATAAATAGAGCATGCCAAAGCTGGCATATCGCTTTTCTTACCAAATTTAGTAAAATTTTTATACCAATTATCGAATAACAACCGAGCTTTTACACCATTCCTAAAAAAGATCAATCCACCATTCCAAATGGGAAACAGATAACCTGGTATACCCTCAGCCACCATGTAATCTTTGAGATAAGGTCGAGCATTCATTTTTAGAATAACATCAAACCGATCCAAACAATTAAACATTACACTCAAATCACCTCTCACCTCGGTATCACAATCAAGGTAAAGACATTTTTCGAAAGGAGCATATTTTATTGCTTGTGTCTTAGTTAGTCTATTCGAATTGTTTTTTTCATTTATTATTTCTACAAAATCAAAGTATATTTTCAACAATTGGACATTACGAATTTTAATATTTGTTACAAGTGAACATTGTATCCCTGGATTTGATAATTTGGCACTATAGGCAGAATATGCGGCCATAAGTAAATATTCATATCCAAATGCAACATAAACGATTCCTTTGGAACCTTTATCTTCAACAAAATCACATCTTTTTTCATTTCTAATTGGCATAAATAAATATCTCACTAACGATCTAATAGCAACTATTCAAAATAGCTTGGAAGCATAGGGTATAAACCTGAATTTTTCAGAGCTACAAAAAGCTCAACTTTCTTTCGAGGAATAATTATTTCATTCATACTTTTTACTATCTGGTCTATTGGAAGGCTATTACGAGACCTATCAAACGTTTTATGTACCACCCCATTTTGTCCAGTTGGTGTAATTGTCAACCCGTCAGGACAGATAAAACCGGGTTCAGTATAGAAGTAATTTGTATTAGTTAAATCTATACCGCATAAAACAATTTCCTTATAACCAGAAGAAACTCCAAAGCTAATAATCTGATCCAATGACGCCTTGGATTGAGTTTGTAAATTAGGGAACCCATTTTCTTCACCGTAGCGACAATCTAGGGCTGTTTTTAAGAACATCTCGTAGGCTTCAACATTTCGGTTCGGTATTTTATATGAGTGTACATAGTAAAGGTTATCTTTAAAAGATTCTGGCAAATCAGATATTAGAGGAAATATCGAAGGAGAGGCTGGTTTCAAGAATTTTGGGATATTTTTGTATTTTTTTGAGATACAGGATAGGTTGTTAACTCGAACCGATGTCAAACCTTTTTTACCGGAAGCTTCCATCATATAGAATGTAGGCAAATGGTCGTGTAAATACCAATAGTTGAAACCGAAAGAGTCCCTTGATTTGATAATTTCCCACATATTATCTGAATATGAAGCAACTGAACCGCCACTACCCAGGATAAATAACGTATCAGATTTCTTGTGCTTATCTATCGAAAAATCTTTAAAATACTGTATATTGTGTAGTTTACAAAACTCCTTGGCCTTAGGTATGTTTCTTAAATGCCTTGAAAACAATTTCCGATTATTTGCCTTCAACAGAATTTGATTTAATAATGAAATATTCACGATCACGATAACCTTAAAGCAAGATATAAAAAAACTTTGACAATTACTAAAACTAGATATTGATAACACAATTCAAACAAGAGTCGACAATGTAAAACTAGTGTCAAATATTAACATTCTTCATAAATTTTTTTCTGCAATATTCAATCACTTAACACGTAATTAATACAACTACAGGCGCGACATGACTTACAATTAGTTCACGAATCCACTTATTTGGAATGACGGTTAAAACCCAAATTGATTTTCCGCAATAACAGAATCATACCATTTTCATTGTATCCTAGTTAGAAATTCATTATACATACAAACTAGTTCTTCGATTTTACGATGGTAATCTTTGTTTAGCTCTGGGCCATATTCTTTAATAAAGGAGCTAGTTGTTACATTACTCAGGGAACCTTGCTCTCTTGGTAACTTAAGAATATTTATAATTCTATTGAATTGTGCACTTCTGTCGGTAGACAGTTTAATACAAATTTCATCTATAAACTTGTCAGGATTTAAAATGAACTGTTCAATTGGAATAAATAAAAATTTTTCTCTCGTAGATCTATCAACTCTAGCATACATTTCAAAAACTTTTTTGTAATAATAATAAACCGTTAAAATAGTTTTTTCTAGTTCACTACCGACATGATAATCATCGAGGTAATCTTTTGTATACCATGGATATTGATTGCCTTTGTATTCAATACATAAATGAAATTCTCTGTCAACATGGCCTATTTTATTGACCCAATCACCTTTTTTCCAACATACAATCAGCTCAAGAGGGTGTCTCAGACATATTAAGTAAAGTTTGATTTTACTACCGAAAAAATGCAGTAGAGAATCGGTAAACCCGAATAGGTAATGGACATGCAATGGTAGCACCGGGTTATCGTTGTGGATATCAACAACCCTAATATCACCCTCCTGTCGCTCTAACCGTGCAAGGTATTGTTCCTCTAACCCGTCACGATAAGGAGAGCTAGCATCTGTTTTTCGAAAATTTACATTTCTAGATATACTCAAATCGTACAACAAATTATCAGCACCAATATTCAATAGTACATCTGCTGCATCATCTGATATTTTATCTAAGTAATGAAGCATCGCTATATATTCAAATCTATAATCGATTTGCCACTTTTCGACATTGTCTAAATAACCGAAAATTGGAGCAATGAGCGATTTGCCACTATTGGAGAAGCCATCAATAATTGCAATATTTTCACATATAGCTTGATTCTTTCTAGTTAATTTCATAAAAATTAGAATTTCTGATTACTTTTGTGCTATGTGAAGTACACACAACCATAAGAAAGGATAGGTAACATGTTTAAGTTTCCTAGGCTAAGGTCACACCTGAATACGACAAGTCTTCAATTAAAATAACAGCTAGGTCGTACCGCCAAACAACAACATCCAAGATGAGCAATACCAACTGACTGAGTCAGTTTACAAAAGATCGTACTATCTCCCAACTATAGAAAAAATAAGACCAGTAAAGTAGCCGCCTGTTGTTTTTACAACGCTTTACCATACAGACCATCCACCATCCACAGCTAGATTCTGACCTGTCACATATGCAGAAAGATCACTAGCTAAATATGCAGTAGTCCCTTTAAAGTCTCCTTCTCTTGCCATACGACCAAGTGGAGTCTTCGCCTCGTAACGATTTACAAATTCTTCGGGTTGATTACGAAAGACCCCCCCTGGCGATATTGCATTTACTCTAATTTCAGGTGCAAGCGTAGTTGAGAGCCATCTGGTCAATTGAAGTAACCCCCCTTTTGACGCAGCATACGCCGCTGGATTTCCCATCTCCGTGCCGGAATATAACGAATAATCAGGTCCAAGCATTCCATAAATCGACGCTACATTGATGATGGTACCATTTCCACATTCTCTCAGTTTGGAGGCCAACCCTTTTGATAGATCAAAAGCTGCAGTAAGATTAACCTCCAAAGCTCTCCGCCACGTCTCAATACTTTGATTTTCCAAATCAGTAACCCAACCACCTAGACCAGAAGTTCCTACAAAAGCAGCATTATTAATTAAAATATTAAGTGGATCGTCCTGCAACAGAATATCGACTATCATAGATTTCCTAGCATCCACATCTTCAAGATCACAATCTTTAAAAACAGGGGTAACTTTGCCTATGGTTTGAAGAGATTCAAGTAGTGCATTATAATTAGTCCCCGGCCGGTCAACAAGTAACAAATCTCCACCAAGTTCAGCTATGGTCATCGCCATTTGCTGACCAATCCCACCGTTTGCCCCTGTGATCAGCGCTCTTCTTCCTTTTAAATTTATTAGATCACTCAATGTTGTCATGATGTTTTCTCTTCATTCTGTGCTACTAAATACTCTGCAAACTTAAAATCAAGCGGAGTATCAATATCTAGCGCTCTTTCAGGAGGAATATGTACGCTTCGCACTCGTCCCTGAAAAATGCCACTACGTTCACGAATAAATTGTGGTCGTACAACATATGCTACGGTGGTCATATCAAAAACTTCTGGGGCATCTTGCCTACGAGATATTTTTTCAATAGTAGGAATGACTAGCGAATTAAAACTATTCTCATTTTTTGTTACCATATTGAAATACGGGCTACGGTGAGCATCACTAACCGTGATAATGACATCAACATTCCCTTTTTCAAATTCATCAATACAGTTATCTATATCTTCTGCAATCCTCAATGGTGCAGTTGGAGGAACAACCACTAATCCATCAAACTCATGTTGTTGGTTAGCTAAGAAGTCGAGAGTATGCCTCCAAACCTCCCATTCAGGACTGTCATCTTGTGCAAACTCCAGTGGACGCAGAAAGGGAACCTCTGCCCCTTGTCCAATAGCCACTTCAGCAATTTTTTCAGAGTCGGTTGAAACTATGACCCGTTCAATACGTTCAACCTCTAAAGCCTTTTTAATCGCCCAACCAATAAGAGGCCGCCCCCCCAAAAGTTTAATGTTTTTTCCGGGTATGCCTTTCGACCCTTCACGTGCACAAATCAACGCTATATATTTTTGAACCATAAACCCTCAAGATTTTACAAGTATAGTCCTACGCTCTTCTGCAGACCTACGTGCCCCTTCTATTACTTCCAAAACTTTTTTTCCTGATTGACCGGTTGCCCAAAACTCAGATGAATCTGCGGATTTGGTATGTTCTACAAATTGCATCAACTCACGTTGATATGTAATGTTTCTATCTGAATTATCGACACACACCTCTTGCCAACCTCCACTATCCAAAGTGAACAATTCTAATTTGTTTTGGATGCCATCCCAACGGAGGGTTCCTCGTTCACCAATAACTGAACATTGTCGTGTAGTGTCTTGTCTAACAAAGTCCATATTAAGGGAGACGATCAAATTATCACGTCTATATTGTCTTTTAAATCTGAGAATTAGATGAGCTGTATCTTCAACATCAATATCAAGCTGAGATTGCGTACTAATGCTAGCTGTAACTTCAAGAACATCTCCAAAAAACCATATTAAAAAATCTATCTCATGGCTCAACTCTAAAAGAACGCCACCACCTAATTTTCTTTGTGCAGATACAGACTCACGATAATCCATATCGGGCCGCCACCCTGGAAGGTATTGGCCAACCTCACATCTTACAGAAATGATATCTCCTATTTCACCGTTATCTAGAATAAACTTCAGCTTTTGTAAAGAATCAAGAAACCTCAAATTATAGCCAACCATCAAAGCTACTTTTTTCTCCTTACAGACCCTTAACAACTCATCAGCACCATCTAAATCATCAGAGAGTGGTTTTTCGATTAGTAGATGTACACCAACATGAGCAAGTTTAATGGCGATCTCAATGTGGAAAGGTGCAGGGCCAGCAATTATTGCTATTTGAGGTGGGTCAGCAAGAGCATCATCGAGGTTAGTAGCAAATAGATCAACATCAGTCTGCATATGATTATTTTGCACAGAGCTACATGCACTTCTTCTTAATACAGTTACCTTGGAGTCTGGGAATAATTCTTTGATGTTTCTAATATGTCGTTTCCCAATGCTGCCATATCCAACTACTAAGAAACGACTCATCCTATGACAGATCTCCAAACAAGCCAGATTCACTATTCGCTTTTCGGTAATCAGGCATATTACCAATATCCAACCAATACTCATGCACAGGAAACATATTCACAACTTCATTTTGCACAATGCACTGACTTAACAATTCGGGCATATCTAAGTACTCTATTCCATTCACTCTACGAACTAGCTCCATATTTAACACGTATATTCCAGCGTTCACAAAAAAGGTGTGAACAGGTTTCTCTATTATATCTGTAATTTTCTTTCCATCAGTTGCGATTACACCGTATGGTACTTGAAAATCGTATTCACGTACACACATTGTAGCAATCCCGCCCTGCTCGGAATGAAAGTTAAGTAAAGATTTATGATTTAGTTTCGTGAGCAAATCGCCATTCATAACAATTACTGGCAAATCAGAACAACTTTTGGGAAAAAGCCCAAGAGCACCAGCTGTTCCGCGTGGTTCCTCCTCATAAACATATGCAATGTTTACTCCCCATTTTTCGCCAGAACCGAAATACTCCCTTACCATTTCAGCTTTGTAATGTGTTGAAATACAGAAATTTGAGAATCCAGACTCGATAAACTGCTCAAGAATTGTCTCAAGAATAGGCTTATTCCCTACCTTCAGAAGAGGTTTTGGTACATCAAGAGTCAATGGGTGCAGCCTCTTACCGAAACCACCCGCCATGAGAAAAACAACATTTTCATAAGAAGGCTTTTCTGTCAAATTCTGCAAGGTCTCTAAACCGACCAAACATTCGTTTTGATCAAGTAGTGGAATATGCAATAAGTCCCTGGCCTTCATTAGGTTTAGTATCTTTGAACGCTCATCACTAACCAGAGCCACTGACGGTTTATGATTCATGATTTCGTGCAAAGTAGTAGACATGGAACATGATCGCGAAAGTGCTCTACGTATATCACCATCAGTAATAGTACCTAGAAGTCTTTTATTGCCATCAACAACTAAAACAATCCGTAAAGCCTCACTGTTGAGGACATCTATGGCACGAGCCATAGTCTCATTTTCCTTCAATGTAGAATTTACCCAACTACACATCACACTCACCAAATCTGTTAAATCAATATACTTCGTTTCTGGATATACCTAGAATTACAAGGAACATCCTCATAAACAACCGACCCTGCCCCGATAACAGTTCCGTCTCCGATTGTTACCCCTTGTATTACACAAGACCCTGGGCCGACATGACAATAATCACCTATTGTAACATCTCCACTCACTGTCACTCCAGGGGCCAGATGGCAACACTTTCCAACCACACTATTGTGGTCAATAGAAACTTTAGTATTAACAATCGAATCACATCCAACCTTTGCCCCAGATTGAAGTATCACTCCGGCCATGACCTGAACACCTTCGTCTAATCTTACATCTGAAGCAACTATGGCAGTTGGGTGAGTTACATTAACAAACTTATATTTTTCCCTTCGAAATTGCTCACTAAGCCTCCACCTAATGTCTTGATATGGAAGAGAACCCACACCATTTACTAAGTAAATATCCTCAGCTAAATGATCAAATACGACATTATCATCTCCTAGAACTGTCATATCCGCAAAGGAAAAACCAACAGGTAAGTCAGGTGTTACTACACCGATCATCTCCAACCCCATACAACGCAATGCTTCAACTAAAACTTGAGCATGTCCACCTGCTCCTAATATAATTATCGGTTTTTGGGGAATCATAGGTTATCAATCAAGTCGTCTTTATCATACGATCTTAGGCTTCTAGTTCCCAATAGTTCCCAATAGTTCATCGGACTCAAGCCATCGCCAGGACGTTTAATAGCAACATTATTTTTTGTAAAGATCTCTCCTGCCTTAATACCTTTGCCAGCAACGAGACTTTTTCGAGCGATCTTCATATTCGCTACCTCGCTCACAGATGGCTTTTTCTGTTCATCACCAAGTATCTTTTCAATACGTCGAACCCTGCTAACCATTTCCCTCAACTCATTAGGTTCTAAAGATGCCCTATGATCTGGACCTGGCAGGCTCTTATCAAGAGTGAAATGTTTTTCTATTAGAACTGCACCCGCAGCAGCTGCAGCAACAGGGACACTCAAACCAGCACTATGATCAGAATAACCTGTCTTCAACCCAAAAACATCACGAAGTGTCTGCATAGCTTTGAGATTTATTTCGCTATCTGGCGCTGGGTATTCTGTCGTGCAATGTAACAATTTAACTTTTTTCTTTAGCAACCCCAGCCCCTCAGTTGAACGGTATGCTTGTCTGAATCGATCGCAGGAAGGTTTGATAATATGTTGACCACATTGTAAAAAACCGAATGAGATTACCCCCAGTGCCTCTTCAATTTCTTCAAGAGTTGTCATTCCTGTAGAAACAAGAAGTTCACATCCAGTAAGCGCATAAGCCAGAACAAGTGGTCCATTAGTAATCTCTCCTGATGGAATTTTTAAAGTCTTTAATCCCAAATCATTAGCCAAGAAAGACAAACTATCCAGATCAAACGCCGTCGAGAGAAAATCAATATTTTTTATTTTGCAATAAGCAAGCAGGTCATGGTGAATATCATATGAAAGCTCAAGGCCTTTCAACATTGTAAACTGAGACTCATCCTCTTCTGAACCTTGCTGTTGATAAATAGCCTTGGTTGCTTTTCTGGTTACGAGCTCCTCAGCCTTAAAGGTTTGAAACTTTACTGCATCAGCCCCTGCATCCACAGCAGCATCTACTAATTCGAACGCTAATTCACTGTCACCATTATGATTTACGCCAGCTTCGGCTATGATGTATATATTATTCACGAAGATACCACATGATCATTGAACTTCTTTTTCAGTATTCCATTCAACTGGTGTTTACGAAGAACTTCTACAATTTTAGTTGCCACTCCACCGTCTCCATATGGGTTAACAACAGTTTTCAATTTTTCCCTGAAGTCTGAACTGAAAAGAACTGACAATGCACCTCTAATATCTTCGAGATTAGTATCACAATCGATCACGCTGTCCGCCTTAATCCTACCCTTCTGACGATCACCGATATTAACGGAGCCAATTCTAAAGCTTGGAGCCTCAAGCAACCCACTGGAAGAGTTACCTATGACCCCGTCTACATACTGCATACCAGACAAATATCTGAGCTGGCCCAATGAGATATGTGCTATTGCTTTCGTACGATTAGCCATTACATAGTCATCTATCATGCCATTAATAATTCGACCATCGGTGTCCGCATTAGCTTTAGTAAAAAAAAGATGGGTTTCGTCCAACTCATCAAGGACCGATAATAAATTTTGAAACTGAGCTTCAGCTGTGGACTTTTCTAACGTAACTGGGTGGAAAGTGACAAACAAATTTCGACTTCCAAGATTGAATCCGATAGATTCCTCAAATGCAGCTCGTGAAAGTAAGGTTAGTCTCTTAATATTATCGATACCCGCTGCACCCACATTAAAGACCCTGTCACCATGTTCTCCCATTTGAATTACCCGTCTACGATATTCATCAGTTGCAGTAAAGTGCAAATGAGACATTTTTGTGATCGAATGCCTGAATGATTCATCAATTGCCCCTTCTGTTCTTTCACCACCATGCAAATGGGCAATAGGAATCCTTGCTACGGTCGCAGAGGCCGCCGCACAGAAAATCTCATACCGATCGCCAAGAACAACAATAATATCAGGGGATAATTTTTCGAAAGCTTCAGCAAAACCAATCATTGCAAGCCCCATTGATTTGCTGATTCCTACAGTTGTATCAGAAGAAAGTAGCATTTCAACTTTACAGTCTATTTCAAAGTGGTCCTGCTCAATTTGCTTATATGTTAACCCAAACTCTGACGAGAGATGCGTACCCGTTACTACCAATTGTAGCTTTAACTCCTCTGCAGCATCAATTTCTTTCATCAACCAATATAGCAGTCCATATTCAGCACGAGTACCTGTTATTACACAAATCTTTCGTTTAGTTTTCATGACTCAACACACTACTGGGAACATTTACTAAACGGTCAAATAACCATTCAGTGTTCTCCATTTCGCCTTTCTGGCATTCTTGATTCATTGCCAATTTATGCATTGGTGTCCACGCCGGTCTTGACATAATACCATTGTCATTTGTTACTTCAAGCATAGCCTCTTTTTGCTGTTTATCCTTTGTTATCACAGCATTCAACCAATAATTTGCTTTTGTATCAACTGGCTCTTTTACAAAACGTACCCCATACTCTTCACCCCATGCCTGATATTGCTTGGCTACATAACGTTTATTTGAAATGTAAGAGGGCAAACACTCCATTTGTGCAACACCTAGAGCAGCATTAAGATTGGGTAAACGATAATTAAATCCTATTGCGTCATGATCAAAACTCCATCTATGGGGTAGCTTTGCTGTAGTGGTAATATGTTTTGCCTGACGAGCAAGTTCTTCATCATTGGTCAGCACCATCCCACCCCCACCAGTAGTAATTATCTTATTCCCGTTAAAGCTTAGTATAGATAGATTTCCGATGCTCCCTGTGTGTTGATTTTTGTAGAAACTACCGAGAGATTCAGCAGCATCTTCAACTAACTTAATATTGTACTTTTCACAAATAGATTTGATTTTTTCAAGATCTACTGGAAAACCGAAAGAATGCATAGGTAGACAAGCTGTGATTCTGCGGCCACTTTTTATATTCCAGCAATAACCATCATCACGCATTTCACACTGCTCTGCCAGAAATGTGCTAAAGCTTTGTGGAGATAGTCCTAATGAGAATCGGTCAACATCAACAAAGGTAGGAGTTCCGCCACAGTAGCGAATTGCATTACACGTTGCAACAAAGGTCAATGATTGAGTGATAACTTCGGTGTTCTCTTTGACGCCAGCAAGTTTTAATGCCACATGAAGTGCCGCAGTACCATTAACGGTGGCAATAGCATGTTTAATACCTGTATATTCAGCGACCTTAGCCTCAAATTCATCTACAAACTCACCGACACTGGAGACAAAAGTAGAATCTATAGCTTCGAGGAGGTAACGCTTTTCATTACCTTCGAAACGGGGAGCATGTAGGGGAATGAAATCATTTGTCCTATACAATTCCCTAACAAATTGAATAAAATTCTTAAACATTATACAATTCTGCTTTGTAAGCTTTCAAGTTATCAGGTTGTGTAATCCAGTCAATCGTCCGCTGCAACCCCTTTCGAATATTAACCTGAGATTTAAATCCTGTTAGTTTTTCAATTAAACTGTCGTCGCACCTTAGACGAAAAACTTCAGACTTCCCAGGGCGTAGGCGTTGTGTGTCTGTCACAAATTCAACATCACTTCCCATCAATTCTTTTATTAGTTCTAAAGTATCTCCAACACTGATTTCAGAATTAGATCCTATATTGACAGTCTGTCCGATAGTATCTTCACTCTCAGCTAGTGCCAAAAAACCACGGCATGTATCTTCCACATAATTAAAATCACGTGTAGGAGTAACGTCACCAAGCTCAATCACCTTCGCCCCATTTGCAATCTGCGTAATAATAGTTGGGATCACAGCCCGAGCTGACTGACGCGGTCCATACGTATTAAATGGGCGGGCAATAGTAACCGGCAAATTAAAGGAGTTGTAAAAGCTTATCGCCATGGCGTCTGCAGCAATTTTTGTTGCACTATAGGGCGACTGGGCTTGCAGGGGATGTTTCTCATCAATAGGTACATATTGTGCAGTCCCATACACCTCACTTGTCGAGGTATGAATCACACGGCCGACCCCCATCTCCTTAGCCGCTTGACAGATATTCAAAGTACCTTTGATATTAGTATCTACATAACTATCCGGGGCAATATATGAGTAAGGAATCGCAATCAGCGCAGCAAGATGAAAAACAATGTCCACATCACTCATGATATGTTTACAAAAATAAGGATCGCGAACATCCCCAGTAACAACTTCAATTTGATCAAGACAGTCAGTATCTTCCAGCCAACCCCAGTTATTAAATGAATTGTATTGCGAAAGTGCTTTAACTTTATTCCCGTTTTTAACTAGGAGTTCGGTTAAATGCGAACCTATAAAACCGTCTGCCCCCGTGACAAGAATAGATTTAGACAATGACATTTCCCCTCATAATGTTTGTAAACTTATCATTTTTGAAAAAGATGAACTGCTATCTGCCAACAATTCTAAATATTTACCATGCTCGACTATCTTCCCCTTACTGAGGACATAGATATAATCTGCATTTTTAATAGTTGATAATCGATGTGCAATGATAATGACTGTGGTTTTTCCCCTCAAATCTTCAATACTTTCTTGAATATAGTGCTCTGACTCAGAATCTAGTGCGCTCGTAGCTTCATCAAGGATTAATAACCTAGGTTTTTTAAACAACTCACGAGCCAAAAAGAGTCGCTGACGCTGTCCACCCGACAACCGAACTCCACGATCACCAACAAGAGTATTAAATTTTTCAGGAAGATCTTGAATAAACTGTTCGGCATATGCTTGTGTGCATGCATTTTCCACTTTTTCTCTGAGAGTGGAGTCTAAATTGCAGTCTCCTTTCCACAAACATATATTATTCGCAACAGTGTCATCAAAGACGACGGTTTCCTGAGAAACGTAACCGATTTGTCTTCTCCAAGAGTCTAGGTCTATGTCTCGAGACGATACTCCATCAATTAGTATATCACCATGGTTTGGCTTCAACAACAGTGTCAACATATCAACCAGGGTGGATTTACCCGAACCAGATTCACCAACGAAAGCCACAGTCGAGTTTGCTCGGATCGTAAATGTTATGTCATCTAATACATTCCCATGCTCTTGATCGTAGCTAAAACATACGTTACTCAGTTCGATTTTTTTTTCGAACGGTTTAACTTTATTAATACCATTTACTTCATTATTATCTTTCAATTTTTTAATTTCAGCTTCAACAACCTCAAGAGCCCCTATCTTGCTCATTGTTGACTGCCAAGCCCCCTGTATCCCTAGAATACTCCCCATAGCACGATTGAATAAAACCAATGCTACAAAAATAGGTGCCAAAGATGCATCCAATACAGAAACTTGAATTATTATAACAATGAGTATAAAGACGATCGAGATCGGTTCATTTAGTGCTGTTGTTAGGGATTGGGCAATGCCTTGGTTTCTCATATAAACAGAAAGCCGACTAACACTAGCCATGACTTCTGTTCTAAGAAAATCCAGTTGCGCGGTTGACGTTAAATATTTAAAGGACTGAATAGTCTGAACTAGAAACTTGTTAAGGTTTCCCTGTTCATACGCTGTTTGCTTGGAGAGCCGATGAACATATACATTCAACCCCCGAAACAACAACAACAGCCCAACTCCAGCAACCAAGGCCATAAGGGCGAATTTCCATGCCAAAAGTGCAGCAGTCATAAGATACGCTAGTGCAGTTACAATAGTAGTCAAAAACTGTTTGTACGAGTCAAATGATGCTATGAGCTTGTCAACTTGGCCATTTACAATATTAACAAAATGTCCTGTGTTATATGAACTATAATACCCATAATCCATTTTATTATACAAATCAAAAACAAGACTCTTTATCTCGTGCAATAATTGAGCTTTAAGGTGACTCTGGTAAGCGTTTGACACAAATGCGATAACACCTTTCGACAAAAAAATGAATGCAATGAAAAAAAGGACACTAACCATTGAAGAACCGATACCCAAGTAGTCTAGTAAGATCCACAACCCCTTCAGAACAACATTGTCATCCGAAACCTCATCACTAGCGAGGCCAATATCTGCCAACTCAATCAGTGGCAACAAAAGTGAGATACCAAAGCTCTCCGTGACAGCAGCCAACGCAGACAAAACGAACACGATATAGAGACGCTTACCGATATACTTCTTGTAGACCGTGAAATAGTAATATATCAGTCTATAGTTTAACATTTATTTTCTCATACCCTTTAAATCGGTTTATTATCTATTTAATTTAGAGAACAAATTAAGAAGTGGGTTACCCAAAATTTTCTGTAACCTTTTTTGTATTGTTAGCGCTCTGGTTATTCGGCTCATCAAAAAAGAGCTATCACCTTGGCACGAATCCTCACAAATATCTTTTTCAATAAGCTCACGTACTACCTCCAACTCATGACCGAAGAGTTCTACTCTTTGACGAACTACTCCAAGCAGTCCTTGTTGCAATGCATTGGTTATATTCTCGGCGCTTCTGAAATAATTTTTTCGGTCACCGGTAATCCAAACCTTCCTCGCAAGCCCTAACTTCTCAAGCTGTCTTACAGCAATACTCACCGATGCCTTGCTCAACCCCAAATGCACTCCAATCTGATCTAGTGAACATTCCCTTTCCTGTAAATAAAGGTAGACCAAAACTTGACCAACTATACGGCCGACCCCTAAATCTTGAGCAGTACGGCCACCTACTTCGATTAATCTCAGCCTGGCATCCTGAAGATTGTTACCCATTCTTACTTTTCCAATTTTTAGAGTTTTCAAAAAACTACCAATCTTCAGGACCAATCGCAAGGTCTTTTAAAAGTATTTTTTGTCAAGAGTACTACCAGGGAATCGAGGCCAGCTCAGCATCAATTAACCTTCGACGTGTCAGTATGGAACTAGCTTTCACGATTACTCACTAAATATATATATTCAGCAAGATGTAGTATCTCACAAACGCGACTCTAGCGTAATGAAAATTGTAAATGTTCGCATATACAGCAATGTTTTATAATTCCTTCAAAAGGTCTGGAAGAGTATATAGCACAACGTTGCCGAGCAACATTGACTAAGGAAGAACGAAAATTTTTTGAGGATATTTCTACCTAGGGAAAAGGGCCCCAAGACAATACAACATACTAGGGTTCTTGTAAACATGAAGAATTTATCACAACTATTAAATGAGACTGCCAAGCAGTTCAGCACAAACAAGAAAATACTATTTTATGAAAAAGTCGTTGTGCTGTCTCAGAAAGAGCAAATTGTCCTGAACTGGAATGCCAGTTTTTGAAGACTCAACATTGCTCGCACCATCACGCGTGAAGCCTTAATCATAGCAGAACTCCAGCTTGCCAAGGGATTGTACTTCACAAGCAACGTTTTTTCGGTAAAAAAGTAAAAATATATGATGAATAGGTAGTTTTGATAAACAAACTACATTGGGACATTGATTTTTTGGCTAGAAACAAGAATGGTTTGATTGTTCAAAATCTATCAGGACTAATCACCTATCTCCTTTTAGCCATGTACTAATCAACTGCCACGAAAAGCACAATGAACAATTTTCTATTCACCGTGTACGACAACTTCGCAATCAAATACGAAATAAAGCTAATCAACAGGTTGCTACTGCAAAACCTCTATCACAACATCGGAAATAGAAAACTGGAAACGATTGAAGAAATCACATGCAAGTTCTTAACGGGACATTATTGATTTTGAATACATTTTACAAATTATTCCTTCTTAAGCTCTTGTCAGGCAGACCTTTATGTGGTCAATATTTATAGAACATTGCAACATGAAGCGAATACATAAGGGATTCTTTTAAGCGGACCCATTTGAAAAGGCGAAGGACAAGGTGTTTACCTCTGTAAAGACATGATCCCAACGGTTCAATATTGCTCGTAATTTGCAAACTTTAGACTAAAGAGAAAGTGTTATACAATGATTGGTAAACTGAAAAAAAATATTGTAACATATTTAAGCAAAAAAAGATTGATAGAAGAGAGTATTTTTAATTACTTAGGAGCTGAATATATAGGTGAAATTGAGGATTATTTTACAACAACGTCTGGATTCGAACTACCTATTTTCAACTACTATCGATATTCAATGAAAAAGGGCTATCGGTCCTTTTGGCAACTTGCATTGATGGATCAACTTAAGCACCGTGAACTACTAACAAACGACGGGAAAAAGATTCTAAACGAGAGTATTGGTCACAGGACTCTACAAGAAGATATATCAAGGGCGGATAGGTTCGTCTCTGAATTTGTTAATAGAAATGGTGAATACTTTATTAAGGATTCTCTAGATAAACAACCAGTATTAAAGTTTTCTCTTCAGCAGATAAATAATAGTGTAAAGAATAATATTGCGAAACAGTCGACGCTTTTTGAAAAACTAGGTGATCTGAATTTATTTGATATAGCCCCTAACAAAAGACTCCTTGAGATAGGTTATAGCTCAGGAGGGTATTCACTATTTGCATTTGAACAGTTAGGACTAGAAGTTTATGGGATTGATAATTGTTATGGTGGTATTGTAGAGCCGTTTTACCTTCACGATTACATAGCTAAAAAAATGATGTCAACTGTGAATTTTGAGGAAGGCGATATTTGTAAAAAAACTATATTTGAAGACGATTTTTTTGACATTATATACTCCAAAAGTGTTTTAGAGCATATTCAGGATATTCAAGCTGCATTTCAGGAAATGTATCGTATTTTAAAACCGGGTGGTATTATTGTTCATGGTTATCATCCGTATTTTTGCCCAAATGGTGGACATGCTATTGGTATTCCTGATTGCCCTTGGGGGCATGTAAGAATGTCTTACCAGAATTACCGTGAGTATATTTCCAAGTTTCGTCCATATGAAGCTTCAACGGCTATTGAATGGTTAAACAATGCCTTAAATCCAGAATTGTCAATTTCCAAAATGCAACGTGAAGTAGTTTGGTCTGGATTTTCTATAAAGTCCTGGACTACTAGGAATGCAAATGTTGAGTATTTAAGGTATCTAACGAATGATATCATGAAGCAATGTTTTGAGACGCATGAACACATAACTATTGAAGACCTTATAACACAGAATGTTACTTTTGTAGCTCAAAAGATATCATAAATTGAATACTGAAAATTCTACTTATGCATATACTAATTTTTCGGGGGGATTACCATAGAATCAGTTTTTTATCTTGGCTAAGCACGAGTCCTTTGTATGCATAAAGTCATAAAACTCATCAGGTCGACATCCTATTTTCTGTGGGCTGTAGGACCCAAGTACTTTCAAATTTAGATCGGTTCCCAGTTGTTTAATACGCGCCTCGACTTCTTGCATGGCTTTTGATGTTAACGAGTTTTCGTCCACCCAGACGTTCTGATGATATGGTGTCAAAAGTAAAACTGTATCGATCTCTAACATTTTCAGTCGTTTAACTAATTTACTGAAAAGCTCAACCGCGTCTTCTGACACTTGTCTTCCTTGTCTTATCTTGTAATTTTCTCCACCAATTCTAACTTTTGGTGGAGCATTTCTTATTATATATTGCCGTGAATAAATGTGACTTCCATCGGGCAAAGTGACAGGGGCTTCAATGCCTACAGATAGATCAAATTGAGGCGCCTCTGTAATTTGTGGCATTGCATTTAAGGTCTTTAACGATTTTTCGCTGATTATTGTTTCCAATGACAACAGTAAATATTCAAAGTTTATAAGGTTAGAAAACAATTTCCATTTTATATAAAATTTATCAATTATTCTTAGGTTACTCTTCCCCAATGAGGCAATCATATTATTGTAAGACAATTCATATTCTTGCCATCTTGCGTCATTTTTAAAATTGAGTGCCCATGGGTCAACGCCGAATATTATTTTTTTTGGTTTTGTTTCTCTTTGCATTACTTCAAACGATAACGCCAAATAATCCTCTAATGTTCCGCCAGAAACGCCAAGGTTCAGCAAAGATCCACACACGTGTGTTAGTGATTTGTTCTCTCTCTGAGAACTTATCTGAAGGACTCGACTGCTACCAATTACAATACAGTCGATCTCGCCATTCCACCTAGCAAGAGAGCGCTTCATATCCCTTTCATTCCATGTATTTTTCGGTGTAATTATTCCAAAACTCGATTTGGTTAATGTGGTTACATAAGATAAACCATTTTCATTTAAATTTTCCGCACTATTATAAACCTTAGCTGGATCAACCATATAATTTAAAATTATAATAGAAAACAGCAGAAGTGTTATCCCAAAAAATAACACCAATAAGTATTGCTTATATGAGAACATAATTAAAATTGAAAATATAAGAATTCACTTTCTTCTTGAAGAAACAAAATTGACACGACCGAAATAAATATAAGAATTAACGAGAATACCTTATTAGGTTTCCATAAAATTAATGACTTCTCTTTCGTCAACAAAGAATCCACGCCCAATGCGGGGTTTTCATTTCTAAGCAGGTCGAGAGTATTCGGTAAAGCCCAAACAGTTATTAACAAAACAAAAAGTAATACTAAACCACTAATGACGTCTCCAAAAACATTTGTTCGCAATGCTCCCTCAAAGGTAAAACCTATCATTTTCATAGTCTCAGCAAAACTGCCCATTAGTGCCTCAGCCGCAACAGGCAATGAGATACCGTTGCTGCCAAACATTGCAGAGTACATGTTCATTGCTCCATTCACACTTTCAGCTCGAAACATTACCCAGGCGACCACAACTGCAAGAAATGTAATTAATCGTCCTGACATATTATTAACAGACAATGAATATTGATAGCGAGCTAGGGTTTTGACCGCCATTTGGTTCCAAACGTGATTTATCGACAAAAACACCCCGTGCATACAACCCCATATTATGAAAGTCCATCCAGCGCCATGCCAAAGCCCACCAATAAACATGGTCACCATTAAATTCACATAACGCCGTCCTTGCCCTTTTCGATTCCCCCCAAGCGGGATGTAAAGACAATCTCGCAAAAACCGCGACAATGTAATATGCCACCTTTTCCAGAACTCTATTATGCTATTAGCCTTATAAGGCGAGTAAAAGTTTACGGGCAATGTCACCCCAACCATCCGCGCTAAACCTAAGGCCATGTCGGAATACCCCGAGAAGTCGAAATATAACTGAAATGTATACGACAGTGCCCCCCCCCAAGCTTCGAAAAAAGTCAATACAACACCAAGCTCTGCTGCCGCAAAAACAGGGGTTGAGTGAAGTGCGATATTATCTGCAAGAACTACTTTTTTAAACAATCCCAACATGAACATCGTAACGCCAACTGCTAAATTTGGTGCCGTTAGAATTTGTGCTTTCTTTTGAAGAAATTGTGGCAACATTTCTCTATGGTGAACAATGGGCCCCGCAATCAACTGAGGAAAGAAAGTAACAAATAGACAATAATGCAAGAAGTCATACTCTTTCGTTAATCGACGATTAGAATCAATTAAGTAGGTGATTTGCTGAAATGTGAAAAAGGAGATTGCTAAAGGAAGAACTATCTCATTCAGGTGGAAATTGGTACTGGCGAGCTCATTAATATTGTTAACCAAAAAATTTGAATACTTAAAATATCCAAGTAAAGTTAAGTTCGTCACTATCCCAAGCGTGAGGATTATTTTAGATGGCTTCTCACCCAGTGCAACTCCTACTGCATAGTTAAAAACAATTGAAGTGATTATCACTACAAGATATGACGGATTCCACCAGCCATAAAAAAACAATGACCCACCTACAAGCCAACTTATTGCAACTTGCCGATGATCGGTTTTTCCCAAGAGATGAAAGCCCAGCAATATTACTGGAAGGAAAACAAACATGAAAATATTGGAATTAAAAAGCATTGTGTTCTGTAACCATGTAACGTAATTTTAAACGATTCAAATTTATTTTACAAATTCCGACATTTCGCATTTAAACAACAGGTCCAAGGCTGTTGTCGATCAAATATTCTGTTTACGACAAGAAGAAATATAACTTCGGATTAGGCAAAAGAATTGTACTCCTTCTTCTGAGCGAAAACATCGAGATTTCTTTTTGCTGTACCTTGGTCATTCTGATATCTTTTTCACCAAGATTGTTGGTGAATGGTACAGTGTCATTGTCCATAAATCTCAACACGTGCTCTTCACAGTTCCACAGTCTATCCAGAAGGTTTCGTAATTTTGTTCTTTTGAGTCATCTCGCTTGCCTTTCCTTTTCGTTTCATCTAGTGGAGGACTTTTTCTTCTTTTAGAATTTCTCGATATCTTTGGTGATATTTCTGCGATTCAATCTTTTCTAATTTGCCATCAGCACCATCTGTTGCTCTGTTTATTTATTCAAGCAATTCGCTGATTTTCTTTTCCCAACTCTGGTTATCCTACTCCCAAGCCCTTGTCAACTTGCGGAAATGGTGTGCATTACATAACGCATGGGTACAACGATATTTGTAATATGGCTTCAGTGATCGTGGCACAATGTCCCGCAAACGTGGGGAGGATACCAACATCGTTCATTGTACGCACCCTCTTTTCTGATGAAGAAATAAATTGCTCCCAAGCTGTTTGATATACAGTGAAGCCAAATGCCTCTTTGTTGAAATTATAGATAGACCCTACGCTTACTGGTATTCCAAGTCGATCAGCAAAATAAACTCGTAATCGGTCTTAGGGAATTAGCTGAAATTGTGACATATAAACAGAGTACGTCTTTATGCTCTCACCGTACTGTACTGCTTTTGTAACTCCTTTCGAAAAGGTGCTACGAATCTTTTACCTTTAACCATTTCAAGAAATTCGGTTTGATATTCTGTTACGATTTTAGAATTTTCAATATCAAAAACTTGTCAAAATTCATACCCAACTTCTATGTGCTCTCGTGAAGATCACCCCGAGCTATCGATGTTATTAATCTTCACTTTGTCTGGCGTCTTGACCTTCTCCAGAATTATAGCTACATAACTATTTTGGCAACCAGCTTTATTACTCCTATTCTTTTTACTGGTATGGTAGTCCTCCCTTTTTTAGTAGTAAACAGAAGTAGAATTGCAGTTACCAATTTCTAGGGCTTTTCAACACTGAGATACACTCAACCATTTAGCGTAGTTTCCTTTTTATCTACTTCCTTTTAAAATAAACCAAGGAGTGGATAAAAAGGAAAATATGCGATCACCCACTCAAAGATCTAAACTCCGGCAATAGACAGGCATTGAACTGGAGTAATGCCACCAAGTCCCATATTAGGCCTTACGTTGTTGCAAATCCACATCCAGTCAGTTGCAAAATTTCTCATGCTATCGAGTGAGGTAAATTGGCGTTGATTCAACCAATCATATCGTACCGTGCGGTTATAGCGCTCGACAAAGGCATTTTGTTGAGGGTTGCCTGGCTGGATATAATTAATCTCTATATCGTTTTCGTTACTCCACGTTTTTAAAGTATTACTGATATATTCTGGGCCATTGTCACAACGAATTGAGGCAGGTTTACCCCGCCATTCAATTATCCTATCAAGAGTTCTAATAACTCTAGCGGCAGGTAGAGAAAAATCTATCTCTATACTTAATGCTTCGCGATTGAAATCATCAATCACATTAAAAAGACGTACGCTGCGGCCATCTTCGAGCTGATCGTGCATGAAATCCATCGACCAGCTTAGATTAATCTTTTCTGGGACAGCTAGTGGCTCCGGTTTCTCACGACATAAGCGCTTCTTAGGTTTAATACGCTGGTTTAACTCCAGGTCCCGATAAATACGATATACCCTCTTGTGATTCCACGGGAATCCTTTCACATTACGCAAGTAAAGAAAGCATAAACCAAATCTCCATGTTCGGTATGTCCTGGTTAAACGTATCAGCCAATCAGTAATGAGCTCATTGTCACACGACAATTTCTTCTTGTATCGGTAGCAGCTTTCGCTAATTGAAAATAGTGCGAATGCTTGGCGAATACTAATATTTCTTGTGCTCACTGCTGTTATAACCATCTCGCGTCGATGAGATGCCTTTACCAGGTTTTTGCCATTGCCTCTTGAATGATTTCAGATTTCAATCGTTTTTCAGCATACATTTTCTTGAGGCGCCTATTCTCTTCCTCTAGTTCTTTCATCCGAGCCATCAAGGAAGCATCCATCCCACCATATTTAGAACGCCAGTTGTAAAATGCTGCATTACTTATGCCATGTTCACGGCATAGTTCAGCTATGGGGATACCGCCCTCTGCTTTCTTCAAGATCCCGAGTATTTGACTATCACTAAATTTTGACTTTTTCATAGAATTCTCCTAGTTTTCAATTAATAGAAAATTCTACTTTTGAGTACTACTTTTTTGCGGGGGGATTACCGTATTCTCCCTGTTTGCAACCGTTAACGGAAGCTTGATGCTATTCTTGCTGTTCAAACTTAGACGATTAGTTAGTAGGCGGTAATCCTTTGTCTCCAAATGCCTCCTAGTGAAACCTTAAAAAAACATCCTCGGCCAATCATGCCACCACTTGCTATTGTTTGGTGTGTGATAGTTTACACTCTGCAGGTAACAACATCAGGTCGCAATCCGCTAATGTTAATTAGCTTCGTGAAAAGAGTTTTTGGAAGTACTAAAAACAGCTAAAGGAAAATATTGTTTTACAAAGCACAATATTATTCCCAAAGTCTCTATATTTTTGGATGATTGCAGAGCAGCCTCTATAATCCTTATAGAATTACTACTCCAAGACCTTATACATAAGCAGTTCACTATTTGAAAAAACCAGATCAAATCTTGCATCAGACGAAATCTCATTTACAAAAGTAACTGGATAAACTCCAAGGTTTGTAATTTCCTCATCAACTGGAGAGATGAGGTGCTTTTTAACTATCACCATACTCACATCGTACCTTTGTAATAATCCTATTCGTCTATCATTATCTCCACGCCAAAAATCCCGAAGCTGGTAACCAAGATACCATTCGTGTTGCGCAGGGAAAAACCGGTAATTTCCCTCTGGGTACATGAATATGTGACCACTTGGAGGATTTTTATATAAAAAATCAATACCTTCCTGCACTGCAGGTGTGATTGCACGCAGACGGTAGCTTTTTGCAAGAACATATCCGCTCTGCAAAATAGCAATCGTAGCAATGATTGAAATAATAGCTTTCGGCCTAGGTAAACTAACTGTCTTTTCTGCAAGAGGAAGGAGCAGGAAAGGTAATCCCGGCAAAAAAAACCTTGCATCCGGTGCTGTTTTGGTGAAAAAGGCCACCAACACCATATATGTTCCACCGACAAAAACTAACCACCAATTTGATTCCTGAGATTCGGACTTGCGTTTAGCTTGATAGCGATTATACATCACTCCAATGACACCTAAAAAAAGCAACATCCATAGAACGACACCACCGTAGATTAAATAATTTACTTTCATCCTCAAATCGCCAGGGTGATTTGCTATAACTGGATGCTTTTTCTCACGAACTTCCTTCGTCTTTGTCGGTTGCGCTGAGAGAGTAGTGTTAAGATTTGAAATACCCGTTTTTTCGGCTACTGATGGTATACTTGACGTTATAGCCTTGTGTCCTTTTTTAATAATTTTTTCGAGCTGCTGCTGAGGGTAAAAGCTTGCATTGCCATACGTCACAATAGCTCGGCCGATTGACCAAGTGCAGCACAATACAATCAGGAGGGCGCATACAGTTGCGGCACTCCCCCTTATCCATCCACTTTTCTTTATCGCCCAATAGGAAAGAAAGAGAAAAAATGACGGATAAAACAAAACAGCGGTGACCTTGATACCAATTGCAAACGCCAAAAAGAATGACGCAGTAAACCACCTCCCTCTACGCAGAAAATAAAAAGCTGTTAAGACTTGAGCTGCTAAAGGGACATCTTGATAGAAAGCGACGGAAAACACGAGACACAGGGGCAAGGAAGCAAGAACCAGAACGTAGAGCAGAGCCGACCTGGACTCTATACCCTTCCTTTCTTTAGCCATTAAATATCCAACAACTAATAACTGGATAAAGAAAAGCATTTGATAAATTTGGACAGAAAGAAAAGATTCGCTAGTGAGACTGTAAATAACAGCTCCCGCGTAGTGCCATAAAAAAGAATGAGGATAACGACGCTCTTCAACCTCCCCACCTGCCAATGGTATTTCGGCATAAAAATTAGGTTTTGAGAGGTCTTCCGCCTGATGGGTGAGCATGTAGTAATGAGTTACTTCATCACCAATCATAACCTGGGGAGCCGAAAGTCCAGTACACAGAACGACAAGAGAACTAAGTATGATAATAAGCGGTACCGCTATACTTGTGCCTCTTACTGAGCGCCCTGCTGTTTTTTCTGAAAGGACTGTGCTTTTGAGTTTTCCCCCTTTATTTCGTGCCTCAGCACTTATCTTCAATTCCCTCAATGATGTATAGATAAAAACTGAAAGCGTCAAAGAGAACAACGCTATGACTACGCTTTTCTGTTCAACATCAAATATCCTTTGAATGAGAATTGTAGTAAACGTATAAAACGTCAGAGCAAGGCAACATACTGCTAAGCTAATTAATTCAGATATCCGTATTCTTCGATCCCAAAAAGCATTAATGGCAAGAACAAACAATAAGATCCCGGAAAATGAAATCAGAACACCGGACAAACCTCCAAGCCACTGCTCAGTAAAGTTCAAAATATTTTGCATTAATGTTGCCTGCCTAGCAATCTGTCACACTTAGTGGCGACACTCAAACCATTCATTTTTGTCAGTTTTACACATTTATGTTCATCATTATGAACAAAAAGAAATGGCTAAATTAAAGAATATAAGCTTCTCAAGTTTAGAATTTTTCAACTTACAATTACCGTAGAGAAACCAGAGCCTACCGCTCAATTAAAGTACTTAAAGCATCTATTTTTTGTTCTCTGCGTCAACCATTGAGCGCAAAATATCTTCTAGCTGAAATTTTGCTTTCCAGCCCAAGACACTGTGCGCCTTTGCTGGATTAGCCAACCCTTCAAGAATATCGGATGGTCGCAAGAGAGAGGAATCAGACTGTACATGATCACGCCAGTCAAGTTGAAGAGTAGCAAAAGTAAGTTGTATAAAATCTTCCAACTTCCTTGAGCTTCCTGTTGCAACGACAAAATCCTCAGGCTTTTCGAGTTGTAACATCTGCCACATAGCCTCAACGTACTCTGGAGCCCACCCCCAGTCACGGGAGATCGATATATTACCGAGTTTCAATGTTTCATTACTTCCATTAGCAATCCTGCAAGCTGTAGAAACAATTTTCCTGGTTACAAACCTGGTTGGCCTAAGTGGTGATTCATGGTTAAAAAGAATTCCTGTACAGGCAAACAGACCGTAAGCTTCCCTATAATTGGAAACAATCCAATGCGCGGAAGCCTTTGCAACAGCATAGGGGCTTTGGGGATGAAAAGGAGTTGTTTCAGTTGCAGGCGTTCCGTGAGTATCACCAAAGACCTCACTGGAACCAGCGTTATAGAACTTGATATTCTTTTTCGAAAAGCGAATAGCCTCAAGCAGGTTCAGTACACCAATACTTATACTCTCTAACGTTTCAACTGGTTGTTCAAACGAGAGTCCTACAGAGCTTTGGCCTGCAAGGTTATAAATTTCATCGGGTTCAACCTGCTGTATTGCTTGTAAGACTGATCTAAAATCATTTATAGCAAGTGATATCTTTTGCACAGACTCATTGATTCCAAGGGATTTCAAATTGGCAAAAGAAGCCATCTGAGCATCTCTTGAAGCTCCGAATACTTCATAGCCCTTTTGGAGTAAAAGCTGAGCCAAATACGCACCATCTTGGCCAGATACTCCACAAATCAAAGCCCTCATAAATCAATCCTCATTTCACATTCTTCTTATGCTGTATTTCACGAAACACATCGAACATTGTTTTGACAGACCTTTGCCAGGTAAATGATTTTGCCCACAAGGTTCCAGCTTCAGTTGCTTTATTTCTTTCTTGCTCCGACAGCATGCTCACTTTGATTATTTGGCTGGCTATTGCCTCTCGGTCTATACGATCAACACTAAAGGCATAGTCCTCCGCGACTTCTTTGAGTGAAGCTTCCCTTGTAGTTATCACCGGAACACCTGCCAGCATAGCTTCAATAACAGGCAAGCCAAATCCTTCGTAAGCAGACGGCAACACAAACATATCTGCCGACTGGAAAAGAATCTGCAATGTACTATATGGTACCCCATCCTTAAATCTAACAACACGAGATGTATCTTTGAAAGAGGACATCGCTTCCTGAACGAGATCTTCGCCCCTTCTTTCCCGCCCGACAATTACCAGCTTGTGAGGAATTTTTTCCATCACATCAAGAAAGGCCTCTATAAGTATATGAACTTTCTTATGCGGGTAGGTGTGAGCTACACAAAGAATGTATGGTGTGTCTCCACCCAACGTATTGTTGAGTATTGCATTCTTATCTTCATCAGGGTAGGCCTTACCGAAACTCTCATCAGCTCCAAGCAGTACAGTGTGCACTTTTTCAGGACGCGCAAAATTATAACGAATAACTTCCTGCCTTGAAAACTCTGAAATTGCCAAAACAGCATCACACACGCGACACGCCCCTCTCACCAAGACATCCAAGGTGATTCTTTCCAGTCGGCTCATGTCTTCAGGATGGCTCTTGTACTGCAAATCACATATTGTAACAGCCTGTGGACAAAAAGATAGAAAAGGCGCAGTGTACCCAGGTGACCACAAAATATCCAATTTATGCTTTCTCGCAACAAAAGGAAGCTTGATTTGCTCAAGTATTATCCGGACAGGACGATTAGCCGCTCTGAAATTGAGGCAGACGAATGTTACATTTGCATTCCCCGAACAGATTTGTCTAAAAAGTCCATCATTTTCAATATTGGTAAAGAGGATAAACTCAGTATCCGGGTACTCTGTCAGTGCAGCAAGCAGTGTCTCACGCAGATACGTCTCAGTCCCTCCAACATCCCCGGGAACCATATATAATGTGTTTATACCAAGTCGCATAGAAGTATCAGTGCCTATTGTTACGAAGAGATGCCATCAAAGAGTAGATGCCCACAATTCCCCATCTCACAAAAAAGTGAGCAAGGGTCTGCACACTAAGCCTCCCTGCATCCTCGCGCGCAGCTTCATACTCTTCTTGAAACTGAACAGTAAAATTTTGTCCGCTGATAGATTGTTCATGCCACCGGAATGCGGAAACCGGAGCACCCTTTATTTGACATGATTTACCTGTGTGCCATAACCTCAGGAAAAACTCGTAGTCCCAGGCACCAACCATATCTTCACGCAACATTCCTGCCTTTTTAAAAGATTGTCTGCGGAAAAACACAGCGGGTTGGGACAGGTAATTGATACATTGAAAAACAAATCTTGATGACAATGGATAAAACAGTTCCTTAATGGTGGTTATCAAACTTCGAGATTCTTCACCTTGTTCATTAACTATTGTGCAAGCGCCAAAGCAAAATGCAGCATTAGGGTTTTGCTCCATGGTTTGCTGCGCGCGTTTCAAAGTCCCAGGATAATACAGATCATCAGCATTCAACCAAGCAATTACATCTCCAGTGGCAGCGGCAAGTCCTTTATTAATTGCGTTCGCCGGCCCCGTATCTTTTTCAACAATCAAGGTATTAATACTTGCTGCGTATTTTTCTAGGATCTCATGTGATTTGTCGCTACTATTTCCATCAACCACGATATATTCAAGATCTATACCATCTGCGCGCTGTTGAATCACACTCTTTAACGTTTCTTCCAGAAACCTTTCTCCGTTAAAATTTGGAGTAATAATTGAGAAACGCATATTTTAGAACCTTATTCCTGAAAACTTTTTAAAAAAAAAGAAATTTTTGCCAGTGGATTGAAGTTGAAAATTTAAAAAGACGACCAGATAGCGAACGTAGAGAGACCTTCGAGGCACGTATGCCGGCTTATTAACCTTATACCGGTGTTAGCTTATTCTTGTTTATCTTTTGCGTTCGTCAAAGGTGACACCATCAATTCGTCTATGATCTGAGCCAGCTGCTCCGTTTTCTTTGTTCGTATCATATATTGATGTTGTCCGTCTTTACGTGCTTCCCACGTATTCATCCCCTTGGAATCTATCTTTACATCTCCGGGAGGAGACATTTTCCAGTACGTATTTTTCGCAAGCCCATTACTGGATGCCAACAACACCGCTACCTGATCCCAGCTTTGTCGGTTTTGAATGTTATTGTACAATTGATATGCCTTGGTAAGCGGATTATCGATATCCGTTTGGCGTAACACCTTACCAGTCAGCACACTATTGCCAATCTCAAAACCACTGAACCATATTTTTGTTGGCCACTGCGACATCACATAGGAAGCGGCCTCCACATCCTGATACAGATTCCACTCCCTTCCGGAAGGGAATTCTCCCCCCATACACACAAGTTTTTCCACTTTTGTTGCCACTAACTCAGATCCATTCAAAGGACTGAATTCATCCGGAGATGATTCCAGTAGTTCTCTCAAATTGGTTAAATAGCCAATAGTTACAATTGTAACAGACTTATCATCCTGCCCTGCAAGGATTTTCCTGTACAACCGCGTTGCATCGTACGTACCTTTTTCAGATTCAGTATGTGGAGGATAATTCTCTGCAATATGCTGTGTATATTTTGAAACGTGGTGTACCGTTGGTTCCAATATTTTCCCCACAGGTATATCTGGACGGCCAAAAGATGCATTTAAGACCTCAAGGCATGGCGCACCCCACGGGTCGCCGGAGGACACTGCCATGGCAAGAATTTCGGCATCCCCGCGATCAGCTAAGGCATGAAGTACCGCAACGGCTCCAACATCATCGACATCTGAAGATATATCAGTATCCAGAAATATCTTGGGAACATGTTTTTCTGGACTACTGCCCCACAGATAGATTAACACGACAAAACAACATGCAATAAAAATTGTAAACAGTCGTTTCACCTTGGCTCGTTTAGAACTGTTCATCTCAGATCTCAATACGCTTTTTCTGCTGAAAAAAGTCAGCAAAAACCATAGGCAGCAGAAAATACGATGACAAATGGGCGAAGTAGTAATAACGCCAGTTAAAAATGCCAAGAAAGACCAGCACCCCCACAGGAATCATGACAAATAAACTAAAGGTGGCAGCCATAGGAAATCTTCTGTAAAATAGAGGCAGTAGAGGATACAGAAGCAACATAAAGACAGGATTCCAGGAGAAATAGACCCACGGTTTATCATAGGTTTTCCAGTACACTTTCCATGCCAGACCTTTTATTTTCTTTATTGTTTTATTCGATGGCAATGGAAGGTAAGGATACACATCATTCCAGCGAAGTTCTCGCAGAAAGTCATTAGTATATCGCCCATACATACAAAGATGAACCAAGTCCCATTGCATCTCGTTCTGGTTTACATCGAAAACCCCTAGATACTTTTTAGCACTGTTCTGTAAATAGTTGTAAGAAACCCTGTTAACTGCCTGACTCAGGTATTTCTCCGTTTGTCCTGTCAAGTAGCTTGATTGGCTGGACAAACCGGGAATTACAAAGAAAGCTCCTGCGACTAACATAGTGCCAACAAAAAGAGTCACTATTGCTAATGGCCGAATTCTGACAAGACCAAACAGTACAATGATAAAGGGGACAATAAACAGATACAACACTCCATTATGTCGCAGCCCAACCAGCAACAGAGTAAGGCAGAATATCAACAGCCAGTTACTCCATGGTACAGGCAACTTGCCCTGTTGTTTATCGCGGTACAGACGAGCTAGCATAAAACCAAGTAAAACAACAATGAGTGCAAACGGAACATCTTTCCATAGAATAATCGAATAGAGACCAACAGGTACGGACAGGACAATCAGACCATAACAAGGTACAAGGCAATATAGTGGAAGTCCCCTTCTAAAAAGGGAGAAAAAGATATACGCAATCAACAGCGAAGTACAAAAATTTTGTGCCAGTGGTACTACTGCAGGGTTATTCCACAACTGACTGAGGAAAATGTACAGAATCACATTTAATGGAGGGTGGTCTCCGAGGTACATCCCCGGTATCTGAGCAGCCCTCCATACTTCAAGAGAATCGTTGGACATCACTCCGGGCCAGAAAGAAAGGTGCCAGAGTGAAAAGACGGCACAACAGCAGCTCAGCATCAACCAGAAGATATATCGCTGCTCAGCAATAAAAAAATCTCTAGCTCCCCTAAAACGAGACACAAAAGAAAACACCCAGGTGAGGATACAAGCTGTTAAAAGTGCGAACACAATCTGAAGCAGGAAACGCTCAGGGTGGTAGTGATTGCGTAACTGGGTGTCTGCATCAAGCATTGAATAGTTAATCCCATGCTCTGAAGATATTCCACCACTTACACTGATTACTTTACCTTCCGCTGTTTTAATCATGGCGGAAGAAATCGACATTTTTCCTTTTGAGCTAACACGCAACGACTGAACGGGGTAGCGTGGCATTGGCATACTGATTGTAAAATTGCCACTGTCCGTTACAAGCCATGAGTTGACAATTTTGGCATAACTCCCGCCCCATTGACTCTCGTTGTTTGAAGCATAAAGATCATAACGTGTCACTTTTTCGCCAATCTGAACATCAACGAGGCCGGCGCCATTAAATTTAGGAAATTCTAGTTGTATATGACTCTTTGGCTGAACAAGAAAATTGAGCGAAGCACCATCCTTTTTGAATACATATTTCCCCGAAGAAAACTCTATGCCTGGAGAGAGATTTTCTGGTTGAGGGAAATATTGCTGAGAATCTATATAGATGCTGCGAAGACCTATTTCTGCGCTAAGTGATGCAGAATTTCTCTCACCAGTTCGCGTTATACGTACTGGAATCCCATCTCGTTCAGCTTTTACGGAAAGCTCATGCAGCGGAAAGCGTTCCCATTCGTACCCATTAAAACCTTCTCCTGAATCCCATTTAATTGAAATTTGCGAAGAATTATCAGAAACAGATCCACTCACAAAGAACGTTGCAGTGGGATACCAGTAACTCGACAAATAATAACAGGAAAGGCACGCGAGAAAAGTTAGAATAAAAAGGAGTGTTTTGCGCATCGTTATTTACATGTGACAAAGAGAAAACAGGTACTACCTGAAGGAGGAAAATTCATTATAATAACGACGAAGCCCATCTAACGCCTGCAGTGGTCCTAGCCCCAACCGTCGAAATATGATTGGCGGCCAAATTCCAGAACCGAGTATTGAGGGGTTCCTGGCAATGTTATACAGGTTACGCAATCTGACTGAAATAGTGACGGCATTATCTGTCTTAAAGTTGGAAAATGTGAATATACCAAAATTTTCAAGATGATACAATTCAGCAAAAAGGTCTACCATACT
This sequence comes from Desulforhopalus glucosivorans, assembly GCF_054397165.1. Lineage (NCBI taxonomy): Bacteria > Pseudomonadati > Thermodesulfobacteriota > Desulfobulbia > Desulfobulbales > Desulfocapsaceae > Desulforhopalus > Desulforhopalus glucosivorans. The sequence goes on along the minus strand of NZ_AP044854.1, from coordinate 1,122,510 downwards.
CCTTGTTGGAGTAAAAACCATCTTTGCATGGTTACGGGCAAACCACTCTATATCAGGCAGCGTGCAATTTGACTGCACGTAACTTTTATTATACTTGCAGAAATAGGAAAAAATATTTTCCTGCAGATTTTTAATCACAGTCTCAAACAACTCTCTCTCAAGGGGTAAGTCGAGTGTCATTACGAGTATATCACCGCATTTGCCTTCCACACGGCTCTGTATCACCAGATCCGATGAGTTGCTTCTTTCTTTATACTGCTCAGGGGTGAGATAGCAGTCCGCACTACCATGACTGGCTCCGAGCATCATTTCAAAAAGAGAACGGTTATTATTGTACACCTTATAAAAAAGGGTTTCGGAGGGATAATTTTCAAAAAGAAGACCCTTTTTACGATTGTTCTTTTTAAGCGTTGTGGGATTAAACAAACCAATGAAATAACCTTGAACGTCAACATGTTGTTCAAGAATATAAAAGATATTATCCTGAATAGAGCCTTTCCACCCCACATCCACGATGCAGAGTCCATCATCGTGATAATTTACACCAAATGAATCTAAATATTCTGTGAAATTGCTGCGTTGTTCAAGCCTCTTTTCTTCGTATTGTTTGCGAAACAGGGGCAGATCAATTAGTTCGCGGAGCGTATCATTCTTTTTCAGATCAATGATTACCTCGTCACAATCTCCAGATAACTGAGCACAGAGAGTAGTCACCAAATCATCAGTAAAATTCAAGCTTTGTAAAAAGTCACGAATGGATATATCACGGTAATGATCCAGCAAACGCGAAAAATCTTCCTCGGCAAGTGGCCCAAGTGAAGCGAGAAAAGTCGCTTTTCGTGATGCCAGAAGATAATGGCCCTGTATTCGCAACTGGCCATATAGATCGAGTTGATAACGATCAAAAAGTTTTTTGAGAAATTCACCTTCTTTAGAAAAGAAAAAGACATCACTGATTTCTTTTCTTGTAAGATCCTCAAAGAGACGATGACAAAACAGCCAGAAACTGCTCCCCATCTCTGCGAATTCACCCTTGAACTTCAATTGTGGATAAGGCTTTTTTAGTGTTTCTCTGTTACCAATAAGTTCTTTTCTGAAATTGTTGTAAAATTGGCGTTGTGCTGGTCGAGATACTAAAATTGTTTGCACCCCTGATTTTTTAGCCATTTTAATATCTGCATGTTCATTATCTCCAATCATCAAAATACGTTCCGGTGAACATTGAAAATCTCGAATTATTGTTTCATACAGTTTTCCAGAACCCTTACTTTGCCCATAGTCGATGGACACATACAAGCGCACAAAAAGGTCCTGTATGCCATGGTGCTTGATAAAACGGTGAAAATGACTTTCGGGTACGTAAAAATCGGATGCGAGAACAAGTTGTACCCCCGCATTTTTCATTTCCCTCAAAGCCTGCAGCATCCGGGGGCAAACTTGTTGCACAGCTAGTTCAACTGCAACTTCTATATTAAGAATATCCTGGGTGAAATTTTCAAGACTTGTAAGCGGTAACTGCGGATACTGCTCTTTAAGAAAAGCAAACAACCTATGTGAAAAATCGATAAGAGAAAATTCAAGTTCTCCTGTTGCAGCACAATTTGTTTCTACTATTTCACGTTCAATATGTTGTCGATGTTTATATAACTCATTTCCTGAAACAGCACCGCCAAGTAATTGGCTAAGCAATTGTGAAGCAATTTCTTTTGTGTATTCCGGTTCAACTTCGCGTGTGACAATGGTGTCAAAATAATCGACACAAACTATAGGATGGTTTACTTCAGTTTGGTTACTTCGAGCAGCAAAACTTTGCACGTATTCCACAAAAGTTTCAACATCATCCTGTTCGGCATTCCAGTGCTCCATTTTCCTTCCCTTTTTAATCCAGTGGAGTGAGTGCTAAGGAATCCAAGGGGTTGTTAATAATACCGTGGAGATATCTTCCGGGGGTCACAGCTACGATAGAAACTACATTATGGGCCCAGCACTGAATGGTATGCTCGAAAGGATGTGTTCCCTCTCCTATGCCAATAGTAAGTGTATACTCCTGAGGCGTAACCTCTGGCCAGGAGAACTCAAATTCAATTAACGAATAGCCCTTATTGAGACCATTGTGCTGGTTTTGTAAAGGGACACTGTTTTCCCCAAAGACCGCAATTCCTACTCGGTCTTTTATGGTGTATCCGAAAATGACGTCATCTACTGCACGCTTAGCCCAGATAAGTATTCTGATTTTAACTGTTTCGGAAGGCTCGACAGTCTTGAAAATCTGATCATTTTTGGTCACCGAAACATTTTGAATAGAAACTTCATCAGCTCCCCCCAATGACTCGGAATCCACAGACAACCACTGGCTAAAGTCAGGTGTATGCTTTTGAAGAGATGTCAATATATGTTCCGGTATTTTTTGACTCACTGCACTGGCGTGACGCTTTTTATCAAAAAGTTCATTGTGAACAAGTCTTGTATATAACGAAATTGCTTCTGCCGGATCTCCATCGAATATTTTTTCACCACCTTCCATAACGATGATCCTGTCGCATAAACTGGAAACGGCATGCATATCATGAGAAACCAAAACAATGGTGTTATTTTCCATCATTTTCTTCATATATTTCATGCATTTCTGTTGGAAAAATATATCCCCTACCGCCAATGCTTCATCTACAATGAGAATATCCGGGTCAACACTTATTGCAGTTGCAAATGCCAGTCGAACAAACATGCCGCTGGAATATGTTTTTACAGGATGATCTATGAATTCTCCTATATCTGCAAATTCTATGATGTTACCCAGACGGGCAGTAGTCTCATCTTTACTAAGACCCATTATCGAGGTACTTAAGTAGACATTTTCCCTGCCACTGAACTCTGGATTAAATCCAGCTCCTAATTCTAAAAGAGCAGAAATCCTGCCATCCACCTCAACTTTTCCAGTGGTAGGTTGTATTATACCGCAGATAAGTTGCAGCATGGTTGATTTGCCGCTGCCATTTCGGCCAATAATACCTATAGACTCTCCTTTATGAACATCAACATCAACATTCCGAACAGCATGGAAAATCTGGTGTTGTATTTTTTTTACAAAAGGAAAGAAAATCGAGAAAACCCGATGAAAACTTCTTTTATAAAGGCAGTAATCTTTACTGACAGCCTGTACTGAGATTGTTTTTCTTACCATATCAGAGAGAACAACTTTTTTTATAAAACATCAGAAAATTGTGGCTGCAAACGTCTAAACACAAAACCGCCAAGAAGCAGGATGGTTATGGTACAACACCAGAAATAGAGTGAATAAACGGGATGCTCCCAGAATCCTGTTCCACTAACAAAAGAGTCTCGATAGCCTTGAATAATATAGTAGACTGGATTCAATTTTAGAAGGAACTGTACCTTGGCTGGCATCATTTGAATATCCCAAAATATGGGTGTAACCCAGAATCCAACCTGAAGAGAAACAGCAACAACTTGTCCAACATCACGTACAAAAACATTAAGAGCCGATGTCCCCCAGGAAATTCCAATAGCCAGAGCCAGTAGACAGAAAAGATAATAGAACGACTGCAATGCCCAAAGATCTATCGTCATGCCCTGAAAAAGCATTAATAACAGCAGGATTAACACAAAAACCACATGCGTTATGATACTGGAACAAATCTTGACAACAGGTAAAACCTGCGGGAAAAAAATTGTTTTTTTAATCAAGTGAGAATTATCCACAACCGAAGAGGTAGAACCACTCACAATATTCAGGAAAAAAAACCAGGGAGCAAGACCTGCAGTGAGCCAGACTACAAAAGGCACATCATTGAGTGGCTGCACTTTGAATCCCATGCTGAAAACAAACCAGAATACTGTTATCATGACAGCAGGATGAATCAATATCCAGGCAAACCCCAAAACAGACCCGACATAGTGAGCCTTTATTTCACGATTTGCCATGAGCAGGATCAACCGCCTTTTTGACCATATCGGTGTAACAAATGAAAATATAGCGTTAATCATATACCAAAAGGAAGAAAACAAACTGACAATACAGTGATTTATCCCCCATTTACCCTCTTTAAAAGTCTCAACATTGTATATTGTTCTGCACTGGATTTAAAAATCCCGAGCAACCTACCTTTTTTCTAAGGCTTTTGCCAGAAATTCTTTGGTAGTGGGGGCGTACCTCACCAACACATTTAAATTTCGGAACAAATCTTCCTACTGTTTTTTTTTCAAAACTTGACAGAGGGAAGGAAAAAACGAGTCTTCCCTTCAGCGGCGCAACAAGGATACATAATTAACAAAGTCTAAGCATCACCATTTGAGGGATGACATTTCCTGTTCCAATTTTCAGAGAAAAATGTTCTACATGCACAATTACAATAGACGCAATAATCAATTTCAACCTCTTTCACTCCTTTGTATATCACTTTGCAATACATTGAAGTCCCCCTATTATAAATCAGTTTACACCAAGAGTACTCATTAATTTCATTCCATATAGACATGGGTATCAAACCACACCTCAAAAACGTATACTGCCTCTGTATCATCAAGCTCTCAAAATGGCTGATGCTTATCATGCCCATTGTAGCTTTATTCTACAATGAAAATGGGCTTGATGAATTTAATATTTTTCTCCTGCAGGCCATATACTCCATAAGTGTTGCTATACTGGAAATACCTTCCGGATATATGGCTGATGTGGTTGGCCGGAGGAAAACGCTTATATTCGGCTCAATTCTGGGAACGTTGGGCTTTGTTATCTATTCCGTAAGTGATTCGTTTACTGGATTTCTTGTTGCTGAAATTATTTTAGGAATAGGTGGCAGTTTTATATCTGGTTCCGATTCCGCCCTACTCTACGATACTCTCGCTGAAGCTGATTTAAAACAGAAGTATGTCAGCTTTGAGGGCAGAATCACTTCACTTGGAAATGTTGCAGAGACAGTTGCTGCAATCCTCGGTGGTGTGATAGCCGGACTGCTCAGCTATAGACACGTGTACATGGCACAAACGGTTATTGCTTCCATGGCGATCCCTGCTGCATTTCTTTTAAGGGAGCCACTACGTCAAACGACCAAACGCACTAAAAATATCGCAGAAAACTTTGCCCTCATTTTTTCAGTATGCAGAACATCACTTTTTTATAATGCAAAACTAAGCTCAACTCTTCTCTTTTCATCTGTTATCGGAATTGCAACACTTTGCATGGCCTGGACTGCACAGGTCTACTTTGTCTCTGTGGGCTTTGAAGAGTTAACGATTACTCCGCTATGGGTCGTACTCAACCTTACTGTCGCCTTTTTTTCTGGGTTTGCAGCCACCACTCAAAAATTATTAGGCGAAAAAGCTACCCTACTCATCATTACTCTCTACATCCCAATCACATACATCCTTCTTGGAGCAATACCCGTTGTTCCCGCCATTATATGTCTCTGGGCCTTCTTTGCTGTTCGGGGTTTTGCGACGCCAATCTTAAAAGATCTTATCAACCAAAATTGCGACTCTGCGACAAGGGCAACAGTTCTTTCCATCAGAAGCCTCATTTATCGAGTTGGCTTTGCAACCCTTGGGCCCTTAATTGGTTGGATTGCGGGAGAATCTTCTCTTGATATGGCACTTATAGTTGCAGGTATCATTTTACTCAACCTGTCAATCATCACAGGCTATAATCTCTATCGACATGCTCCCGAGTATTTCACGAGTTCTTCAGACCTATCTCAAGACTAAGACCTCTCTCTTCTGTTAATCGTAATGTATTAAATCGATTTGACTCAGGTATCCAAAATCAGTAACATCATTGGTAGTGAAAACATAAACCCTATTAGTCAATAACTATGATCAATCATTTATCAGGGAAACTACTCGTCACAACCGATGACAAACCAGGAAAATATAAATCTTCAGCGAAAACTTGATCAGGCACTATCTAAGATAGAGTCTTTACGCGCACGCCTTCACACTCACAAAGATGTGCTTAAAAAAGCTGAAGAAACCATCGAGCAGCAAAGCTTACTTATAGAAAAATTTGAGAAACAGAGAAATAAGTATCGGAAGTTATTCAATTCAGCTAACGATTCTATTTTCGTCGTCTCCCTCGATAAAAACAGTTCTGATTATGGCAGATTTACTGAAGTGAACAACGTCGCATGCAAACGACTGGGATACACCAGGGAAGAGCTGTTTGCCATGTCCCCTTTTGAACTGAGCCTTGAAAAAGACTATATCACCAACAGATCCTTAACCTTGCGCCTTGCAAGAAAAGGCTCTGCAACGTTTGAAACAAACTGCGTACATAAAAACGGCTCCGTCTCTCCCATTGAGGTAAATGCACTGCGTCTCAATGTTAACGGCAAAGACTTTTTCATGGGAATTGCAAGAGACATCACCAAAAGACAAAAAATAGAGCAAGCCACGCGGGACAGTGAACGCCTCTACCGCCTACTCGCTGATAATGTGCATGATGTCATTTGGACAACTGACAACACATTCACTCCTCAATATGTGAGTCCTTCGTTTTTCAATCTCACAGGTGTTTCCCATGATAAGGCTATACAACTCATAGAACAAAAGATACTTGCCACCTCACCTTTTAACCTTCATAGCAGCGGTAGTCCATTTCCTCTTGAAGGTACATCAATCCATTGGGAATCCTGTATAAAAACTGCAAGTAACAGTATTCTATGGATCGAATCTATCGCCTCTCCGCTGCCACAACAAAATGATACTGACCAGTTTTCCGGGGTTATCGTAGTCACCCGTGATATTACTACCCGTAAAAAGATTGTTCTGGAGCTAGAAGCCGCTAAAGAAGACGCCTTTACGGCAAGTCATGCAAAATCGTCATTTCTTGCTAACATGAGTCATGAAGTACGAACTCCCATGAATGGAGTCTTAGGTATGCTTCAGTTACTCACCCTCACTCAACTTAACTCTGAACAATTTAAATATGTTGAAGCGGCAACCAGTGCAGGAAAAAGTCTTCTTACGATCATAAATGATATATTAGATTATTCAAAAATTGAGGCGGGTAAACTACAAATAAACCCCGAACTATTTCAGATAAGAGAAATGGTTCGTACTCTTATAACATCTTTTGAAACATCCGTTGACCCTGCAGATGTGACTTTGCGCTATGAAATTGACGATGCGATACCAGAGACACTGAAAGCCGACCAGACCAGAATCCGACAAATTCTCTTTAACCTCGTTGGTAATGCCATTAAATTTACTGAACAGGGTGAAATCCTTGTTCTCATTAAAAAGAGTGACCAGACCAAGCCAAACGAAAAAACAATACTACTTGAAGGAACTATTAGTGATACTGGTATCGGTATACCTATAGAGAGTGAAGAGAAACTTTTCGAGCTCTTCACCCAGGTCCACCATGGGAACAAGAAAAAGTTCAAGGGAACGGGCCTTGGACTGAGCATCGTCAGACAGCTGGTCAACCAGATGGGTGGAACCGTTCAGCTAAAGCGAAACCCCATAAAAGGCACCACAGTAACATTCACCATAAGGGTCGAAGCTCCTGAAACACAAAAGGCCACCAGCACCACTAAGCCACCAGCGCCCATTCTTACAAGCCCAAATCGTAGACTATCTACACTCATTGTAGAAGACGAACAGATTAATCAGCAAATTCTCCAGGCAATACTCACAAAACTTGGGCACCAGTCAACCCTTGCAAGTGATGGAGAACAGGCACTAGAGCTACTGAAGTCTAATCGTTATGACATCATCCTTATGGATGTGCAGATGCCGGTTTTAGACGGTATTGAAACAACAAAACGTATTAGAAACTCCGAAATATTTAAAGCAGTCTGTAACATTCCCATAATCGCCCTAACCGCCTACGCGATGGCAGGCGATCAGGAGCGATGTCTTGCTGCAGGTATGGACAGTTACCTTTCAAAACCGGTGGACATCAAGGCACTGGATGCAAAATTAAAAGCCCTCACATCTGACTAAAACCCCTTTATACTCTAACTGAGAACATCCTCGAAAAGCCAGGGACGATTCTTTTTCTGTTTCTGTTCGTACTCTTTTATTAGTTCTGATTTTTCCAGGGTTAGCCCAATATCATCAAGACCATTCAAGAGACATTTTTTGCGAAACGGGTCGATATCAAAATGCAGATTTTTCCTACCCACGGCTCTCAGCTCCTGAGCCTCAAGGTCTATTGTCAGCTCTTTGAGACGTCCTGATTGAACCTCTTTAAACAACTCATCAACATTCTCTTCTGGCAACACCAGAGGAAGGATGCCGTTTTTAAAACAGTTGTTATAGAAAATATCAGCAAAACTTGGTGCGATAACTGCTCTAAAGCCATAATCAAGAAGTGCCCATGGAGCATGTTCCCTACTTGAACCACAGCCAAAGTTTTCCCTCGCAAGTAAAATAGTGGCACCTGCGTACTGCTGCCTATTTAAAACAAAATCCGGATTAATTGGTCTCTTGCTATTATCCATTCCTGGCTGGCCTTCATCTTTATATCGAAGCTGGTCAAAGAGATTGGGCCCAAACCCGGTTTTTTTCACGGCTTTTAGAAACTGCTTTGGAATTATGAGATCTGTGTCAACATTCGCCCTGTCAAGGGGAGCCACGATTCCACTATGTTCTACAAAAGCTTCCATGATGTACCCTCCTATTTCCAACTACGAATATCGACAAAATGCCCTTTAATGGCTGCAGCGGCTGCCATTATAGGACTCACCAGATGTGTCCTTCCACCAAACCCCTGACGCCCTTCGAAGTTACGATTTGACGTAGAAGCACAGTGTTCGCCATCTCCCAGCTTATCGGCATTCATGGCAAGACACATTGAGCAACCAGGTTCGCGCCACTCAAAGCCTGCTTCAGTAAATATTTTATCGAGGCCCTCGTCTTCGGCCTGCCGTTGCACAAGACCTGACCCTGGAACCACCATTGCCTGTTTAATTGAGTCTGAGACTTTTTTGCCTTTTACAACGGCGGCGGCTGCCCGAAGGTCCTCGATTCTAGAGTTTGTACAGGAACCAATAAACACCCTGTCCAGTTTGATTCCTGTAATCGGCTGACCTTCTTCAAGTCCCATATAGGTAAGCGCTCTTTTGAGTGAATCTTTTTCGCCACTACTACGCATCATTGCCATGGTGGGCACCTTGTCACTTACCCCAAGCACCATTTCAGGAGATGTACCCCAACTTACCTGGGGTTCAATCATAGCCGCGTCAATTTCTATAACCTTATCAAAGACGGCATCTTCATCTGAAACAAGTGTTTTCCAATAGCTGCTCGCCTTGTCCCACAAGTCACCTTTAGGGGCCAGCGGACGATCTTTTACATAATCAATTGTTTTATCATCAACTGCAATCAGGCCCGCCCTTGCTCCTGCCTCTATTGCCATATTACAGACTGTCATACGCCCTTCTATGGAAAGCTCGGATATTGCCTGCCCTCCAAACTCGATGGTATATCCTGTTCCACCGGCAGTACCTATTTTTCCTATTATAAAAAGAACGATATCTTTAGAAGTCACTCCTTCGCTCAGTGATCCAGCCACGCGAACCAGCATGTTCTTCATTTTCTTTTGTACGAGGCACTGTGTGGAGAGGACATGCTCAACTTCAGAAGTTCCAACACCTTGAGCAAGTGCTCCTAAAGCGCCATGGGTAGATGTGTGGGAATCACCACAAACCATGGTCATCCCCGGCTGGGTTAACCCCTGTTCGGGACCAACAACATGTACAATACCCTGACGGATATCTTCCATTCCATACTGTGCAATGTTCTGATCTTTGCAATTAAGATCTAATATTTCCACCTGTAACCTGGATAAGGGATCAACAATACCTGCAATTCCTCCCACCCTTTCAGACTTAATGGTCGGTACATTGTGATCAGGAGTTGCAAGATTTGCAGCTTTTCTCCAGGGAGTTCTTCCGGCAATTTTCATCCCTTCAAATGCCTGGGGTGAAGTCACCTCATGCAACAAATGCCGATCTATATATATAAGAGCGGTCCCATCCTCTCTATTTTCTACAATGTGGGTCTCCCACAATTTATCGTATAGCGTCTTTCCAGGCATCAAAACCTCCTCAAGATTAAATATTATGATTCAGCATCAATGGTAATTATTAAATTTTTAAAGACAACTCACGCCTCACTTTCCAAACTTATCCATGCCCTGAAACTATAATAATTAAGCGATAACCGTATCTCAGTTTAAAATCACTTGACCTCAACAGCGTTTAACGATAGATTTCAATCAATTGCATATACACACAATCTCTCGCAACCAAGGGATTCACACCAATGCATCTATTTATTCTCATAAGCCACTGCTTTTCTTTGACAACCGTTATGAAAGTATTACAGATACACTGTCTATTTAATTATTTACTATAATAGTGTGCTCTATTTTGATTACAAGGGAAACAATGAAGACTCTCCAATCAAGCATCGTACTGGGTCTGGTCCTCACGCTGAGTTCAACCGTGTTAGCAGCATCCAACCCACTTCCTCAGCCGTTAACTGCCCAGGCTGCTGTACAATTAGCCCTGCAAGACAACCCTGACAATATTATAGCCCAGCATAGGATTGCCCAGGCTAAGGCCTCCGCTGTCATGGTGACATCTCACGACTATCCTCTTGTACATCTTAGTGCTGAATATGGCCAAACAAACAATCCAATGTATTCGTTTGGTAACATCCTCAATCAAGGCGCATTTGATGACACCATAGATTTCAATGACCCTGGCCGGACAGACAATCTACAACTTAAGGCTGCTGTTACATACAGAGTTTATAATGGTGGCCAAAATAGTGCTGGAAAGATTGCAGCAGGGGCCAACATAGAGGCAAGTGAGAGTGATCTTACAAGGGTGCATCAACAACTCAGCTTTGAAGTAGTCAAAACCTATCACGCTGTAGTCCAGGCCCAGAAGATGGTCACTGTACGTAATCAGGCGCTCAAATCAATTTCTCTGGCGCGCGATGTAGGGATTGCACGCTATGAGGCTGGCGACCTTTTAAAACAAGATCTCTTAAATCTTGAACTCCAGCAATCAACAGCCAGTGAGGATCTGATCATAGCAAGACATACCCTTGAACTCACCAAGAGAAGTCTCCTCAACCTACTGGGCAAAAAAGAGGGTCTCATCACACTTGATGTAACAGCAAACGTCGACCAGCTTCCACCGGCAGCCCCTGACTACTCCAATCGCAGTGAACTTGTGACTCTAACAAAACTAAAAGATGCAGCCATTGCCGACCTTGAGAAAGCACGAGGAGTTAACCGTCCAAAGGTCGATACCTTTGCAAGCTACCAGTTTGACAATGGCTGGGAACTCGATAGCAATGGAGACTCCTGGATAGCCGGAGTACGAGTTAATTACAATTTATACGATGGGAACAATGGTAAAAGTCAGGTTACCATTGCAAGAATCAAGCTCCAGAAGCTCGAGGCTCGCATAGCAAAAACCGAATTAAATCTAAGTCTTGAACTCCAGCAAGCAGAACTCACCTACCAACAGACTAAAGAGCGCTTAACCGTTACAGGGAAAATGGTTGGTGTAGCAGAAGAGGCAACCAGACTTGCCCGGGCTCGGTTCAAGGAAGGGGTTATACTTTCCTCGGATCTTATCGACTTTGAAACAAGACTATCAGATGCACAGGCCAGACACCTCAGTGCAGAGGCAAGCTATCAAGTCGCCATAGCAAATTTACGAAGGGCCAGTGGTCTCGATCAATTTTCTTTGTAATGGAATTTTTATTTTAAAATAAGGAGATGGTTTCATGAGTGTTTGCAAAATTTCTTTCTTTTCCATGCTGGTATTCGCCCTCGGAGTGGTTGGAGGATGTAATAGCAATGACTCACATAACACAGGTGAATCAAAAGTCCTGCCAACTGCAGATGTCACTGTTGCTCAAGTGACAGAGCAAATTGCAAAGAATCAAATTGAACTTGTTGGTACCGTCCAGGCAGTGGAGCAGGCTGAGATATCTTCAAAAATCAGCGGCAACATCCTTTCTATCTCTGTCGAGCTTGGTTCAAAGGTCAAAAAAAATGATCTACTGGTGCAACTCGAGGCTGAAGAGATGTCCGCACAGCTTCAACGCGCGTCCGCCCAACTGGAACAGGCTAAACGTAATCTAAAACGAGAAGAAAACTTGCTCAAGAAAAATGCAGCCACACCTGAGACCGTCAAATCACTTAAAGATGGTCTTCGTATTGCAGAAGCGGCCTTCCTCGAATCCAAGACCATGCTCAACTACACGAGCATTTCAGCCCCATTTGACGGGATCATCACCCAAAAACCTGCGAATACAGGTGATCTTGCTACACCAGGAAAACCTCTTTTGCGAATCGAAGGTGAAAACAACCTGCAAATCATTACTGATATCCCGGAGGCAATGATCCACGCGATTAAACGTGGAGACATCCTAGAAGCTCAAATCCCAGCCACCAACACCAAGGTTACGGGACAGGTGACTGAAATATCTCCCATTGCAGATCCATCCTCCAGGACGTCGTCAATAAAGATTCAAATTACATCTCAGCCGCAACTTCGATCAGGGCAATTTGCACGGGTGACTCTTGCATCAGACGAGACAAAGACTCTTGTAATACCGCAAACAGCCATTCTTACCTATGGTCAGCTTGAACGTGTATTTGTAGCCCAGGACAACACTGCAAAGCTTCGACTTGTTCGTAGCGGTCGGTCCTTTATTGACAATGACAACAATGAACTCATTGAGATTCTAAGTGGCCTTGATCTGGGGGATACAGTCATAACGTCGGGTAATAGCACTCTACAATCTGGACAGCCCTTATCCATTAAATAAGCAAGCCACCAGCAAAGGTGCCTTTACGTCCAATCTTTTCGTTCTATTCAAAATTTTATCCTCGCCATATAAACTATATGCCTGTGGTAAAATGTATCACAAACCTCAATCTTGAACGAAAAGCCTATTTTTGCAAAAGGCTCAAGCGGGTAACGTTTTCTAAATTTTCATAAATACTTTAAACAACAGTGCTATGAACTCTTCAACAGATACAAATGGTTTTGCAGGAAGGTTAGCCAGAGCCTTTATCTCCTCTAAGCTCACCCCACTTGGAATCATCGCTTCCCTTCTTTTAGGATTTCTTGCAATTACTCTTCTTCCCCGTGAAGAGGAACCACAGATAAAAGTTCCCATGATCGATGTCATGGTGGGTATGCCTGGAGCAACGCCCAAAGAAATCGAACAGAGCCTCACCATCCCCATGGAGAAGTTGCTCTATGAATTGCCGGGGGTTGAATATATCTACTCCACCTCCATGTCTGGAAAAACACTGCTCGTAGTCCGTTTTTACGTTGGTGAAAATCTGGAAAATTCTATTGTCCGCCTTAATCAAAAACTAGCAACAAACTTCGACCGTATTCCCCATACCGTATCACCGCCTCTTATAAAGCCCCATACCATTGATGACGTACCCATAATGGCACTCACCCTACATGGCGAAGGTTATGATCACTTCACCCTCAGACGGGTCGCATCAGAGATTGACGATTCCATTAAAAACATAAGCGAAGTTGCAGAAACCAAAATCATTGGCGGAACAAAAAGAGAGTTGAGTATTCAATTTGACCCCATAGCCCTTGCCGCCAGAAATCTCACGGTCAACGATCTTGCAGGAAAAGTTCAGGCGGTTAACAGTCAAATCTACTCAGGAGATCTTAAATCGCTCAACCAAAACATTCAGTTACAGACCGGAACCTTTCTTGAATCAGTAACTGAGGTCGGTCGGATAGTTGTCGGCGTGTATGGAGGCAAACCGGTGTACTTGAGTGACGTCGCCGCCATCGCTGATGGTCCGGAGGAACCATCCAATTACGTTTTGTATGGAGATAAGAGTGGTGGTTATCCTGCAGCTGCTGTTACCATTTCAGTTGCTAAACGCCCTGGAGCCAATGCTGTCTCTGTGGTGGATGATGTCACAAAAAAGATCGAGGTCTTAAAAGGGAGAGTTATTCCAACTGACATCACAGTATCGATTACACGAAATTATGGGGCTACAGCATCTGAGAAATCCAATGAACTGCTCCTGCATATGGGTATTGCTGTTTTTGGCGTGGCACTGCTCATCTTATTTTTTCTTGGATGGAGGGAATCCGTTGTTGTTATGCTGGCAATCCCCTCAACTCTTGCACTTACCCTTCTGGTCTTCTTTTTATACGGATATACACTCAACCGAATCACTCTCTTTGCCCTGATCTTCTCCATCGGCATACTGGTTGATGATGCAATAGTTGTGGTTGAGAACATCGTTCGCCATCTCAGATTACCGAAAAATTCAGGACGTCCGCGAACTGAGGTTGCCATTGAGGCAGTTGCTGAGGTAGGCAATCCAACAATCCTTGCCACCTGGGCAGTTATTGCAGCCATCCTCCCCATGGCCTTTGTGGGTGGTCTCATGGGACCATATATGCGACCAATCCCCATTGGATCCTCGGCTGCCATGATCTTTTCGCTTATTATTGCCTTTACCGTTACACCATGGGCTGCAACCCATATCTTAAAGAAACAACAACCAAAAGGTGATTCTGAAGAAGTAGCTCCGGATGACTGGTTCACCAGAATCTACCACAAAATAATGGACCCACTCCTGGCTCATGCCGGATGGAGAATGGCCTTTTTCTCCGTCATCACTCTCATGCTTCTCGCCACCTGTTCCATGTTCTATTTTGGTCAGGTGAAGGTGAAGATGCTACCCTTTGATAATAAAAGCGAATTCCAGGTCATTCTCGATATGCCTGAGGGATCAACCCTTGAAAAAACTGCTCAGGTAGCCCTTGAGATGGGTGCTGTTATAAAAAATGAGCCCACTGTCACTGATTACCAGATCTATGTAGGTGCGGCATCTCCATACAACTTCAACGGTTTAGTACGTCATTACTTTCTGAGAAGTGGCCCCACTGTTGCAGACATCCAGGTCAACTTGCTTCCAAAGCATGCACGGTCCCTGCAGAGCCATGACATTGCCACCAGGGTACGACCAGCTCTGGCTCAAATAGCAAAGCAACATGGAGCAACTGTCGCTGTAGCTGAAGTTCCGCCAGGCCCGCCAGTACTGCAAACCCTTGTAGCTGAGATATATGGGCCAACTGATGCTGACCGTATCGCCTTAGCTACGGAGGTTAAAAATATCCTCACCTCCACAGAAGGTGTAGTGGATGTCGACTGGTTCAGGGAAACAGACAGGGTACGAAAAATCATTACAGTAGACAAAGAAAAAGCGGCCCTAAGCGGAATCTCCGAAAAACAGATTACCAGTGCCATTAAAACTGCTGTTGGCGGTTACTCTTTTGACCTTTACCACCAGCCCCAGGAAAAAGAGGCAGTGAATATAGTTTTGGAACTTCCTGCTGCACTTAAGGCTCGGGTGGAATCCATCCTTAATATTTCCCTCAGAGGTCAAAACCGCGACGATTCCCCGCTTATTCCTCTTCGCGAACTTGTCATAGTCTCAGAGCAGTCTGTTGAACAGCCAATCTACCGCAAAAACCTCAAGCCGGTCATCTACGTTACCGCCGATGTTGCCGATACAGTTGAAAGCCCGGTCTATGCAATTTTTGAGATGAATGAAAAGATCAAGGCTCTTTCCGCCAAACAATTTGGGGGCACAACAGAGCATATCGAACTCTATAATCTTAATCAGCCATTTAGTGAATTCGAGCCTTCTATGAAGTGGGATGGGGAATGGCACATAACCCTTGAAGTATTCAGAGACCTTGGCCTTGCCTTTTGCGTGGTTATGGTACTTATATACATGCTCATGGTTGGCTGGTTTAAAAACTATGTCACGCCGCTTGTTGTGATGGCGGCCATCCCCTTCTCCCTTATCGGGATATTACCGGCACACTGGGGCTTTGGCGCATTTTTCACGGCAACTTCAATGATCGGATTTATGGCAGGGGCCGGAATTGTTGTACGAAATTCGATCATCCTGGTGGATTTTATAGAATTACGTCTTCGTGAGGGGGAGCCACTGGATAAGGCCGTGGTGGATGCAGGAGCCATTCGTTTTAGGCCAATGCTTCTGACTGCCCTTGCGGTAATTATTGGAGCCTCTGTTATTTTGGCTGATCCTATTTTTCAAGGCCTTGCAATATCCCTTATGTTTGGAGAGATTGCCTCACTACTTATCAGCCGCATGGCTGTACCTGTACTCTATTATGTAATGAAAAAGAGACAACATGAGAAGCCTGTCCCAGTTAAAACTTAAGGCGAGAACTCCATGGAAAATGAGACATTTAATCCATTTGAAGACCGTTTCAGCAGGGATATGAGAAACGCGATGTCATCAGCCCTTGCAACCGCCATCGAAACAGGTGAGACAACTGAGCTGACAAGTGTTGTGGCATCCTATCGAAAACAGGATCTTGCCCCCCACTATCGTAACTATCTGGAGGTTCGATATGAACGCTTTACACTGGCCCTTGATAGTATCCATGTGGAACAAGAGCCTATTGAGCAAGCCGTGATCCTCTGGAATCAAAAATTATACTTTGAGGTACATGAAGTTTTAGAGCACGCCTGGTACGACGCTGGTGGGAATTACAAACTGCTCCTCCAGGCTCTTATACGGGCAGCAGGAACCTATGTGAAACTTGAGTGCGGATATACTGAAGTCGCAAAGAAAATTGCTGGTAAATCATGGCCTGTTCTTCAAGAAAACGAGAATCTACTCAGCAACTACTTTAATCCAGCACCCTTAATAGAAGCCCTCAAAAACCCAGTTTTAGAGGCACCGACACTGACACCCACAAACACCCAATAAACAAGCCCTGGTGCACAAAACAACAGCGTCCGGGAGAACCATGTGATTCTCCCGGACGTTGTGTGATCCATAGTAAAAAATCTAATAAATCAATAGAAGAACAGAGGCCATTACACTACGGGGTATGGAAATTCAGGATCGCTGAGCAGTTTAAAAAATCGCTGCTTCTTCTCTGTCTTTTTATCGTGAAATTCAACAAGGGTTTCAACCATTGTCAGGACATCATCTTCCCCAAGCTTTCTGCCGATACGAACACCCACCTTTGGAAAAGAACCACCCTTTCCACCAGCGTACATTTCAAAACCTTCCTTTGTACCAACTATTCCGATATCCGCAAGCTTTGCACCAGAGCAGCATAAGGTACAACCAGAAATAGAAATCTTAAACTTTGGCTTGGTATGTGTGCGACCAGAAAATCGATCGACGATCTTTGCACTTAAACCCTCTGTATCGGTGGCTCCAAGATTGCAATGGTCCCTTCCCTCACACACCTTGGGTAAAGGAAACTTACCCTTAGCCTTAAAGTCAGCACCAAGAGCTGCCAGACCGGTCTTTACCTCATCAACTATGCTCTCATTGATACCAGCAAGTCTTAAATTTTGCGCATTTGACAGATACACCTTCAGGTCATGCTTCGCTGCAATCTTATGGGCTTCAGCCATAATGCTTAGAGGCAGGCGACCTGCCGGTAAGAGTATGGTGACACTGGTTTTCTTTTCTTCACTCATTATGACGTATGCTCCTTTACATAATATTAAAAACAACATTTGCGACTACACTTCTATTTACCAAAACCCATCTCCAATTGAGACGAGACACTACTAGAATCTGGCCCATGTATGTAACTGATTTCTGTAAAAAATACATCTCCCTTATGGCCAACTTCCACCACTGCCGATGATCTTGTCCCGTAATCTGGTCCATCGATGAAGATAGGACTCAGAAACCGCTCAAAAGTTAAACCAATGCCAGTCTCAGGTAAGAGATTATCCGCAGGTACTTCATCGTCTGTTAGCACGTGAGTGATACGCCCCGCATCCACTCCGCCTTCTCTGCACATTTCATCTTTTAACAACTCTTTGCCACGGGTAACCTTAGGCCATGGAGTATCAAGGAGATGGTTACATAACCCATAAAATCCCGGTTTTAATATTCTCACTTCGTTTTGTCTATTAGAGAAATATACAAGCTCGCTATCATCTCCAAATAAAACATTAAAACCACCATATTTATGGGATTTTTTTGACAACCCTTCCATGGCATATATTGCCGAATCGTTACCACGAAGGTAGTCATATACAATATCGCCCCTCGACGGTTGCTCTGGCTGTGCGATCACACCATCTCTAAAATTGGTGATGGCTGCAATTTTGCCAGATTTTGTAACCCCGAGCCACATCCCTCCAGCCTGGAGATCTCGCCCTCCCAGGATGGTTTGCTCAGTATCAATATACCCCAAAGGAGCCGTAGATCGCGATCTGTACTCATCTCGATTGGCTGCAATAACAAACCTATGGGAGGATGTGCAGTTGTATGCTACAAAAACAAGGCACATAGATTAATCGGCCTGGGGCCAGGCAACATCTTTTTCTTCACTGCTGAGATAGCAGAACTTATTCCAGGAAAATTCTTTTTTAGATATTGGACAACGAAGAACCACCTTATGCTCTTCAATGGCTGCCACCTCCCAGTCTCCTTTACGCCTGCCATCTTCAATTCGAATTTTATCACCAACACTAAATGGATATTGTTTGAATACAATTACGTTGTGTTTCATCATATCACCTCACCCTTATCTTGTGTTAAAGTAGTTACCACAGTAACAGCTCTCTTGCTTTTGTCAGGAAACAGAGTAACAATTCCAAATGGAGTTTATAAAACGTATTTTATTAATTTAGGCGCTCTTAATGAAAAATCCGAATATCCAAGCCACTGCTGCCGTTGCGATTATCCGTTGTGAAGAGCCTACCCCCAGCTATCTTCTGCTTCGTAGAGCCTCGCATCCTAATGATCCCTGGTCAGGGCATTTTTCTTTTCCTGGCGGCAGAAAAGAGTCCTACGACACTACACTTTTTGATACCTGCCTGCGCGAAACCAAAGAAGAAACCGGAATAGAACTTGACCGGAGTCAACTGATACAAACCCTTCAACCTGAGGCCGCAGGTCAAAATCTCCAGCTGCTGTTATGGGTTCAGCCCTATCTCTTTTCACTGCCTAGCCCTCCAAAAATCGTTCTTGATACATCTGAAGTTGTAAATAGTGTTTGGGTGAAGGAGACAGAATTCACAAACCCCTCCGCCCACGAGGAGACTGAAATGGTTCCAGGGCGCGTTTTCCCCTCCTTTCCTCTCCAGGACTATTACCTGTGGGGATTTACCTATAAATTACTCGGTAAAATTATTAAGGGCTGACCTATTCTATCCCCAACAGACCTAAAATGGCCAAGATTCAGTACAGTAGTTCCTTGAAAGGTGTAAATCCCTTAATACTTACCTTCACAATACACTTTGAACCTATAGTTTTTTACAGCTTTTCAGGAATAAGGTTTTAAAATTAATTTGCCTTTTCCATCGGTTTTCTTACTGTTTTTGTAACTTGTTATAAATAATGTATCATCTAACGTAACAAAGGTGACCTATGACCGTACATAAAAATGTGCTTGGAACCCCGCTTGAAATCTGCAGCACTAATCCCATGACAGGTTTTACCCGGGAAGGTAACTGCAAGGTAACCGATAATGATTTTGGCATCCATGCCGTCTGCGTACAGGTCACCGAGGAATTTTTAAAATTTTCAAAAGAAAAGGGTAACGATCTGTCTACTCCCATGCCCTTTGCCGGTTTTGAAGGATTAAAGCCTGGAGACAGGTGGTGCCTCTGTGCTTCCCGCTGGAAAGAAGCTCTTGAAAACGATGCAGCCCCCCATGTAAACCTGCTCGCCACCCATGAAGCAACTCTTATGTTTGTCTCTTTGGAAGATCTTCTCGCCCATTCCTTAGATAACGGCCACAGTTAATGAGAATAAGTGTCCGGCTATATATAGATAGACACTTACTCTCGCATATTAGTACCTTACTCAGGAAAACCTGCTATAAAAGAAAGGTAGCGTAGACTCCGAGAAACTGAGTTGGGGTAAATTCATTGTTTCGAGTAATTGACAAGGTACTTATCCCGTTCATCGGGGTTAGACAATAGCCATTTGCTGTTCAACTTCTTTTCTTTTATCAGCTCCCATAACAATTTCCAAAAGGGCAAGAGAAAACTCTATTGAAGCTCCGGCACCATTTGCGGTGACGCAGTTCTTATCAAAAACGACACGTTCTGCGCTGTGGTCCTGGGAAGGAAGTTTTTCAATAAACATTGGGTGGCAGGTTGCATCCTTACCCTCAAGTAATCCCTGGCTGCCAAGCACCAGTGCAGGAGCGGCACATATGGCTCCGTATAAACGACCGGCATCATTTTGATGCTGCAGTAACTTCTGTAAAGGTTCCGACTTCGCAAGGTTTTCAGAGCCAGGAATCCCACCTGGTAAAACAATCAGGTCATAGTCTACGTTCACACACTCGGTGATGTTTTTTTGTGTGATCACAGGGACACCGTGGGAAGATGTCACAGTAAGAGCATCCATAACGGAGGCCAGATCAACTAAAGCACCAACTCTACGAAACACATCAACAACACTCAAGGCTTCGAGCATTTCAAAACCTTCGCCTAAGGGAACAAGAATTTTCTTTTCCATGGAATCTCCTCCAAGAGATGACATCTTAGTGCCTTACGTCTATACGTCTGCCCAAAAGAGCACACACCCAGAAATACAATTTAACGTGACCAATTCTATTAAAATGATGAATTCAAATATTATGGTATATACTATATATCAATTATTTTTTGGCAATTTACCTCTTTCATCCCCCAAAGAACAGGACGTATCAATGGACCAACAAACACCGAGTCAGATACCAAGTCAAATACCAAGTCAGCCACCAGCCAAAGCAACCGGTTTCAGTGTTATGCAAACCCTGGGCGTCGTTGCCCTTGCAATGCTTATCACCGCGATCGGAACTGTTTTTGCCATAAAGATTTTACTTTTTCCGCCGCCCTTTGATCCCGTCACACTGACAGAAAAAGAAGAGCATCAACTCGAAACTAAACTTGCAATCTTTGAAGGTTTTGGTGACACAACATCACATAACAACCAAACTCAAACTCCTGGTACACTAGCCCCTGAAAAATACACAGAGGACGACAGTGCGAGAATGGTTGATTTCACTGAACGGGAAATCAATGCCATGGTTGCAAAAAATACAGACCTGTCAGACAAGCTTGCCATCGACCTTGCTCAAGATATGGTGAGTGTCAAATTACTCATCCCGCTTGATCCTGATTTCCCGATGCTTGGCGGGAAAACGTTTAAGGTAAAGGCTGGTGCAGAACTGGCCTACAGACAGGGACGACCAGTGGTAAAACTAAAAGGAGTCAGTCTTATGGGGGTTCCCATGCCAAACAGTTGGCTTGGCGGGCTGAAAAACATCGATCTGGTAAAAGAATTTGGTTCAGATGAAGGGTTCTGGAAAGCCTTTGCAGACGGTGTGGATTCCATTGGGGTTGAAGAGGGCTTACTCAGAGTACAACTCAAGCCCTAAAAAAACAGGGCCACCGAAGTTCGGTGGCCCTGTTCATTGCCATGGGGTTACCATAGATAATTCCGTACAGTATCAACGCCCATCATCAAGGAGTGTTTCTACCACAGGCACATTCGTAGCGTCCTGCTGCATCATTGTACTGTTAAATGCACTATCAATTCCATCCATTTTAATCTCCTGAGCCTGCTGATCAGCAATGTTGATAAGATTTGGATCGATGAGGTTCATCTCCTGCTCCACCCTTTCAATATTGCCAAGAACCTTTGGAATTATCTCTGTATCAGGATACTTTACCAGGATATCCCGAAGCATCTGTCTTGATTCTATCAGTAGTGTCTTACGACTCTCAAGGTCTGTGGTTTTAGTAAACCTGATAAATAACCCTGCCGCCTTCTTTCTGTCTGCTTTTGCAGCCTGCAGGGAAATTTCTTGAATTTTATTCTCCGCCTTTACTCCATACTCACTGTCAAGAAGGTTGGTAAAGACATCAATGGCCTCATCAAATCTCTCCCCCTTAACAAGCAGCATACCGTTGTTCCACTGATGCTGTAACTCCTGCATAAGAGCCATTTTATCAGTTTCTTTTTCAACGGCGGCAGCAAGTAACAGCTCTTCATTTTTACCGCGTACCTGAAGCTGTTTGTCAGCATCAATAATTTCTGTGGGCATGGTTTCAAGCAATTCCAGAGCCTCATCAAATTTCTTTTCAGCTCCAAGTGTATCCACTTCTGCAATGAATGTATTGAACCAGTCATCAGCTCTCATAAGTGCTGACTCCCGGATAAAATCAACATTTGATGCAACTGGAGAATATGGATAGTTGGTTAAAAACTTATCCGCCTGCCAAACAATTTCATATCCGTCCTGATCTGGGATAAAACCAAGATAATTTCGAAGCATACCAGAGTATTCTGTGAGTTCCGGACTATCATCTAAGGATCGATCAAGAATAGATAGTTGTAATTTTGACCACTCTTCGAGTCGCCCTAGATTCTCATAATCCTCAGAAATCTTCTTATACTGAATTTCAGCAGATTTATAATCTCCCGCTGCGGTATACAGATCTGCAAGTATCTTTCTTAAAGAGACAAGGTCAGTTGCCTGCTCATCTGAATCTGACATCTGATCCACCACTTCTCGGTATACCTCAGTGGCCTTTTGCTCCTGATGCAGATACATAAGAGCATTACCGTACTTAATCTTGGCTCTCACGTGAACTCTTGGAATCTGAAAGGCAGGAATCTGTAACCAGACCTGAATAACCTCTTCATACTCACGGCTCTCATCGTAGCGATCAATGAGGGTCTCAAGTTTTGATAGATCAGCGCCTTCTTCTCTGGCATTCCAACCAGCACTCTCATCTTCTGACTCTGAGACCAACCCACCGCAAATTCCTTCCAGAAACTCAATATCGGCAGTCTGAAGCTGGAAGAGGTCGGAGCCGCTGATCTGTTCAGCAGTGGAAATTTTCTGAGCCTGGAGCATTTTACTGCGCAGGTCACTGTAGCCGTTAAGAACATTTTGCAGTCGTCTAAAGCAACGAACCATTACTGCTGCCTCGTCCTCGCCCACATCCATTCCTACGGATTTGGCATCAAGCTGCTTCCATTTGTCAAGTTTTCTGCCGTATTCAAAAATTCGATCATTCACATATACCATTGACGGAAGAACCACCTCAATATCTTCTTCCACAATCATATCATCCGAATCAATACCAACATCGAGATAACGCGGCTGTGTAACAGTTTTTACAACACTGGTATCAGTAGGAGTTGTAGTAACAGGGACCTGATAGGTAGTCGTGGCCACAGCAGGTGGCGGGGTAACTTTTGGTTGTTCAGGGATAGCACAACCGCCCATACTTACAACACAGAGTGAAAGAGCAATCTTCCATACATGTTTTTTCATAATTAATCTCAAGCTTTAGTGGGATACGAGCAACCTGGCAGCCACTCTGTTTCAATAATTAGTGCCTTACTTCGGATAAACAGTAATTAAAAAGGAGTCATCCGAAGTGAATTGTACATTCCAGAATGTAGTTTTGCGACCAAAAGCATACATAGACCGAACATATAGAGAGCTACAAGGCCTACTTTCCAATCTGCTGTAATTCCAGTTAAGTGTAAACATCGACAAATTCTCGATCTACTGTACAGCTTCTCCACTATTTTTCCAATATGGATCAAAGCTTCTTTCGTATACAAACCGTCCGGCTGCACTTTTTTTCCCAAAGGTTAGGATAGCAGGAGTATACCGTGAAAGCTCACTTACAGGGGTATAGGGTTCGATAACAAGCCCTCCAGCCTCAGCATCGACTCCCACATTAACCTGACCTTCTTCTGGTCGTTTTATGGCCAGACCATAAAACGACAAATCCACCGGATCAAGTTTACTTGTGTAATCCTGCTCAACTATAAGGGCATTTGCTATGGCACTCCAGGTAGGAAGAGCCCCCGCTGAACCACTTATACGACTACTTCTCCTGCGCATAGGACTATTATCATCATAACCTGCATAGACACCGATGGCATATCCGCCAGTCAGTGACATTGCAACACCGTCTGCTGCAACTTCTGGCATATAACCAAGAAATGAGGCATTTGTGTAATCATTAGCGGTTCCTGTTTTTCCAAGAAGCGGTACAGAAAGATCAAGCTCTTCAATTGGATCGACAACCTCTTTTGATCCCTCGTCCTTCTCTGCCCCTTTGAATTTTACAATTTTATTTGCAGCCCTGCCTGTACCAAATTTAACGATATTTTCAAGTATACCCCCGAGGGCGAGACTGGTCTTTTTATCAATAACCTTTTTTTCATTTCCAAATGGTTGATACAGGATGCGACCATCTGAGGATTCAATCCTGTCAATTATGGCAAGAGTGTCATTTTCTTCATCCTGCCCCTCTTCCGTAAATGTAGTAACGCTGCCCGAGACAAGTCCTTCATACATCCGTGTCGCCTCAAAGAGTGTGATCACATTGGAGCCCAGGGGAAATGAGAGTACCGCGTCAAGCTTACTGTTTATACCAAGCTCCCTTGACAGTTTTTTCAGATAAAACAATCCAACTGTTATCCTAAAGTCATCAATTTGAGCGAGGACTTCAAAATCATAGGGAAGCTGGTCCAGTAATTTTTGATACTCATACTCAACCTGAACTTTTGTCTTTTTATAGGCAAGTGCACTTAGGGTTTTATCCAGACTCACCTGTTCCCAAAACTCATTTCGCTGGTAGCTTCCCTGATGCCCAAGATAACCAACAAGATCTCTGAGCTGAATCCGCGTCAATCCTTCAGTCTCTGCCTTAGCTGAAAGGAAATAGAACGTATTGCTCAGTTCATTGACATAGAGTGCCGCACCCGACTCAGGAAGAGAAACAAGTCTAAGATCAGGAAAGGGATGGTCAACAATCTTATCGATCTCTGATCGTAAATTGTTAAGCTCATTATCTAGTTGTCCCAGCGCAAGATAGTTGTTTTTTAATAGGGACTTTCGAAGAATCAGTTCATTAATGGTTCTCTCCCGAGCCCTCTTGCGACTTTTTTCCTGTCTAATGGAAGTGTCGATATCTTTTGCAAAAATCTCATAATCCCTTCCATAATCCAAGTCTTTTAAAACCTTATATTCTTCAACCAGATCATCAAAGATAAAATCGGTTTCAAGATTTTTCACAGCCTGCTCATACGCAGCCTGATGCAGTGCTTTCTTGTTAACATTGATTCCATACCTGTCACGAATGCGATTACGAAAGGATCGATATGGCTCCTGCTCACCATCAACAACCCTGGGAGTAAGCCCTACTTTTTCAGCGACCTCATGAAATTCAGCAGGAGAAAGCTTGTCACAAAGATTTGCAAGCAACCACACTGATGCAACATTTTCAGAATGAACTCCAGCCCAGCTCATGGAAACCCATTCATGGGGACTGACATGATCCGGTCTTGGGAAATAGGGTTTACCGTGGAAAACAAAAAGATCCCTGGAATTCTTAAGCGGATCAGCACTATTCCAACCAAGTTGAAGGGCAGCAGCATAAACAAGAGGCTTAAAGGCTGACCCCATTGTCCGCTTGGCATGGATTGCACGATTAAAAAAGCGATTTTCACTACCACCTGCAATACTCTTTATCTTACCTTTTTGTACAACTATGGCCCCACCCTGTACCAACGGATATTTTTCAAGATTAAGAAGAGACGGCTCCCACGCTTCTGTGAGCTCACGCACACTCACCCAAACCCTGTCACCTGCCTGCAACTGTTTAACGAGAATATCAGCATCTTTTTTTTCAGCAGTAGACCAACGATTATTACGATACCTGGTATCAGCCAGGACCAGTTTTTTAATCCCTTCTGAATCAATGGTTCCGGTCCCAAGCTTTTTATCGAACAACACCTCTATAGCAAGATCTTTCCCCTTGCCTTCAATGGTTTGAATTGTACCAAATAAGAAAGCGCCTTTAAAAAGTGCACTATCACCGGTATATTCTTGGGCGGCCAGTTCGGCCTGAACCTCTTCACGCTTATAGCCGCGTAAACGAACATCAAGTCGTGAAAGTTCACTTCTAAGTGAACAGAGTGTCTCTTTTTGCAAGCCCTTATCAACCGTTGTGATAACCTTCACACCCGAGGTTGCGATATTTCCAAAATCAAGGGCTTCCAG
The DNA here is from genome assembly GCF_054397165.1 of Desulforhopalus glucosivorans. NCBI lineage: Bacteria > Pseudomonadati > Thermodesulfobacteriota > Desulfobulbia > Desulfobulbales > Desulfocapsaceae > Desulforhopalus > Desulforhopalus glucosivorans. Next base: position 1,096,414 of record NZ_AP044854.1, on the reverse strand, counting down.
AGCCTCACGCACAGCCGTCGTTGACACAGCCTCACGGACAAGCTCCATCGTATAATCGAGGGCAAATCCCACCTTACCTTTACGAAACTCAATCTCAGAAGCACGGGCCGTATTGTACGCATAGTTATCAATACGACCACTTTCGCGCATTTTATCCAGAACGTAGCGAAGTCTGGTTTTGGCACGCTGTTTCGCTTTTTCGACCCCTTCGTCTGTTTTTTTAATGAAAGGATTATAATAATTTGGTCGCTTAACACTTCCAGCAATAAAGGCACATTCAACAAGGGTAAGCTCCGAAGGTTTCTTATCAAAGTAATAGCGTGCAGCAACCCCAAGACCATGACCATTACCACTTACATAGAACTGATTTGCATAAAACTCAAAAATCTTCTCCTTGGGATAATGGTACTCAAGACGCAGTGCAAAAAGAAGTTCTTTGAGCTTTGCCTTATATGAGCGGTCCTCTCTTTTAAAAAGATTTTTCGCTGTCTGTTGGGTCAGAGTACTTCCGCCCTGCACGACCTTTCCTGCTTCAATATTTTTGATCATTGCACGACTAATACCACCAAGGTCAAAACCGAAATGCTCAAAAAAGCGACCGTCTTCAGCTGACACAAGGGCATTTACAAAATAAGAAGGTATCTCACTGTATTTAACGTATTGCCTATGGGCAGTATCGAAAAACACTCCAAGTTTTGTAACCCCATCGCTATAATAGACATGGCTTTCCCTGCCTAGTATTCGCTCTATACTCTCCTGACTGATTTCAGTACCTGGCTCTACAACAACAAGCATATATACCCAACCGGCGAAACCACCAACGGCAATAAATGAAAGAAAAAATATGGTTAAAGATAACTTTTTTAGCATGAAATTAAGTAATTGTTGAAACAAAGGACTCTAAAATGAGCTCAAAAAGAGGTTATAAGCCCTCAAAAGCTTATAAAACTTGCAATTGCGGACGACTTAGGGTTTAAATGTTGTCAATTATTTTCTGAGGTTAAACACTCATAACTGTACCCGGCCCGACAAAAGAAGCAAGTCGGGATGCATACCTTCTGTAAATTCATTCAGCAAAACAGAAAATGAATTTCTAAGGTACTAAGTATACTTGGATAACTCAATATGTGAGTTTCGACTTTACCAGTCTTTTACTGATCAAGTGGATAATAGTCCACCCTATAAATAACACGATGACTTTAAAATCAGTTCATTTCCCTTCGATATTCCTTTCTCTTGCTCTTATTTCTCTCGTTTCAGGCTGCGCCAGTATTGACCGACTGGATCTTTTTCAAGATGCACTGACTGAAGAAAACAGTTCTACAGAGGTCGCTGAAAACGACAAAGACCTTGTCAACCTTGAGCCTCTAATGTGCCTCAATGAGGAACTGCAAGAACTTGACCTAACTGGACTCTGGAGTCCTCCCGCTGAATCAGCTGTACAGCAGCCTGAGCAAGGTGTGCAATACAATTTTCCTGTAGTCTTTAATAAACAGGTCGATATGTATCTTAAGCTCTTTCAGGGCAAACAGAAAAAACAGTTTGGCCGCTGGTTAGCGAGGTCCGGTAAGTATAAGGATCTCATGGAAAAAGAGCTTTTAGCAGCCGGTTTACCTACTGATCTTATGTATCTTTCCATGATCGAAAGTGGCTACTATGAACTTGCCTATTCCCGCTCAAAAGCTGTCGGGCTCTGGCAATTCATGAAAGGTACCGGCAGGCAGTATAATCTCAAAGTTGACAAGTATGTCGATGAGCGAAGAGACCCTGTAAAGTCCACCAAGGCCGCTGTTACATATCTCTCTGATTTGTATAAGGAGTTTGGAGACTGGCATCTTGCTGTTGCTGCCTACAACGGTGGTCCTGGAAAAGTTCGTCATGGGTTACGTAAACATAAGGTCGATAATTTTTGGGCTCTTGCCTCGAAAAAACATCTTCGCACTGAAACCAAACGTTATGTTCCAAAACTGATTGCAGCTCTGGTTATTGCTAAAGATCCTGAAAAATATGGCTTTAGCAACATCGCCTATGACCAGCCTCTTGAGTTTGACACCATCACAGTTGGTCCAAACATGACGCTTAGTGCTGTTGCACTCATCAGCGACAGTAGTGAGAAAGAGATAAAGACTCTCAATCATGAGCTAAGACGTGGCAAAACCCCTGGGAATAAGGCTCGTTACGAGGTAAAAATTCCAGCACATAGTCTAGCGATTGCAAAGAAAAACATCTCTCGCCTCCACAGTATTGCAACGACTGGATACAAGACCCATAAGATTGCAAAAGGTGACACCCTCAATAAGATTTGCAAACGATATGATGTCAACAAGACAACACTACTCAAGGTCAATAATCTGCGAAGCAGCAAACTGACCCGGGGCCACAACCTTCGTATTCCATATAGTACCATTACCTATAGACTGCTACCTGAAGGCTCAACCGATGCTATGGCTGCCTATAAAGACAGTCTTGTTCTTCACCGGATAAAGCGTGGGGAAACAATCTCGAAGATCTCTTACAAGTATAAGGTTCCAGCAGAGATGATTGTCGCCTGGAACGGCTTAAAAAATGCTCATAGCATCCGCGAAGGTCAGCAACTCGCACTTTACATTGACCAGGGGAACTCATCATCACGCCCTCAAAATAGTCGTACTGTTGCAGGCAAAAACAGAACGAATGCGTCTTCAAACCTCACGGTTTTGAGACCCTATAAGAAAAAACGTCCTTCAGCAAATAGTGAAACACTTTTTCTTTATTACAACGTGAAAAACGGAGATTCCCTCTGGAGTATCTCCCGTAGGTTTAGCGCATCAACCGGAGACATAAAACGATGGAATAATCTCAAATCAAATATGATTCATCCCGGATCAACGCTAAAGCTTAAAAAAGGGTAAAACCAGTCTGGCTTTGCCCTCTATGTATTCCGATATCATATATTTCTACATGACGAAATACATGACGATCTCTACCTTGCAGCTGAGACTATTCATCGTCAATCGTCTTTCTCCACTTGGAGCTTTATCAATTTTTGACCGCAGATAATACAATGTTAACGAGTGAAACACCTATTCCAGCTCATGAATATTCAAGCGATGTTCATACAGTAACCCTGGACGACAGAACCTTTATTATAGTTGGAACAGCACATATATCGCAGGAATCTGTCAAACTGGTCGAACAAGTCATTGAGCAGGAAAAGCCAGACTGTGTATGTATTGAGCTCGATGACAAACGATATCAAGCGCTTACCCAGAAGAAAAAATGGGAAAAACTTGACCTCAAGACCATTGTAAAGAACAAACAACTCTCCACCCTGCTCGTTCAACTCTTGATGGGATCCTATCAAAAAAGATTAGGTGGAAAACTTGGGGTCACCCCCGGTGCTGAACTTTTGATGGCCGCAAATACCGCAAAAAAATTACAGATCCCCATTAGTCTGTGCGACCGCGATGTACGCATCACACTCAGAAGAGCATGGAAATCCACTTCATTTTGGAAGAAGGGGTATCTCCTTACCTCGCTTCTTGCCAGTGCCTTTGACAAAACTGAGGTTTCTGAAGAAAAGTTACAGGAGTTAAAACAAAAGGATGTGCTGACGGAGCTTATGGACGAGATGGGGAGTTCACTTCCTGATCTAAAGCGTGTACTCATCGATGAAAGGGATATCTATCTCAATGAGAAGATAAAGTCATCCCTTGGTACGCGGATAGTAGCCGTGGTAGGCGCTGGACACGTTGCTGGTATGAAAAAAGCCTTTAGTGAGGACAATAAGGCAAAACTCGAAGAAATTACCAGCATCCCACCTGTATCTAAAGTTTTTAAGTTCATCGGCTGGTTAATTCCCGCTCTTATTATTGGATCTTTAGTAGTAATTGGCAGTCAAAAAGGTGCTTCAGTTGCCGGTGAAAACCTGCTGTTTTGGGTCATTGCAAATGGTGTACCCTGCTCCATAGGTGCTCTTCTTGCGCTTGCACACCCTCTCACCATCCTGAGTTCCTTTCTGGCAGCTCCAATTACAAGTTTAACTCCCGTAATCGGTGCAGGATATGTAGCTGCCTTTGTACAGGTTTTAACCTGTCCACCCGTGGTTAAAGAATTCCAAACCGCAGGCGATGACGTCAGTACTATTAAGGGATGGTGGAAGAATCGGCTTTTGCGTGTATTTCTTGTATTCCTCCTCACCGGTCTCGGTTCATCCATTGGAACCTGGGTTGGAGGATACGAAATATTTACCAATCTTATTAATTAGTGCCTTCGTCTTAAAAACCTGTCATAACAAACAGGGTAGGTATCCCGGCTTATTTTCTCATTTACCGGGTGGGTAGTAATGTTGTCTGAGCAACCTGTTTACATAACAGGGTGCTTTTTTTTAAACAGAATCAATACGTGACAGATCGAGAATGATCTCCGTAATTTTACATTAAGGAATAACAACAGAAGATGTCAGAAAACAAAAAGACTGAGCCTCTAACCCTCAGCACCAAGCAGAAACAGTATCTCAAAGGACTCGCCCACCCACTCAACCCGCTCGTTCAGGTTGGTAAAGAGGGCCTAAGCCCTGGACTCATCACCATGACCAGCCAGGAATTAAAGCACCATGAGCTCATAAAGGTGAAGCTGGGACAAAACAGTGGGCTCGACAAACATGAGGCTTCGGTTGAAATTGCAGAACGAACAGGAAGCACCCTGGTGCAACTAATAGGTAAAACTGTTGTCCTCTATAAGGCAAATCCTAAAATAGCTAAAGACAAGAGAATTTATATACCTAAGAAGTAAACGGTATAGCCTTTCATGAAATATGTGGGCTAGAGCTGTAATAATGGCATTGCACTATCTTGAGTTGCAATATGCAGGTTAACACCTGAATTACATTTGAGGCTGCCCTCGGCGGCCTCTCTAGCCAACTCTACTGTGTTGTTCTTTTCACTGAGGTGAGCAAGAACCACCTCCCTCACTGAACCCTCCATAAGATCTTTTAAGAAATCAGCTGCATCATCATTGGATAAATGCCCTCGACTCGATCTGACCCTTTGCTGCAAGGGGAGAGGATATGGCCCATATTTTAGCATTTCAAGATCATGGTTAAACTCTAAAATAATACCATTGCAAGAGAGCAGCCGCTGTGCCATCAGATGAGACACCTTGCCAGTATCTGTAAGATAGCCTAATCGTTTCTCACCATCTGAGATAACATATCCTACAGGGTCTGCAGTATCGTGGGAAATACGAAAGGAGCGAATCTGAAGTTCGCCCACCTCCACAACCTCCCCCACTGAACATATTGTGGTATCGCTTAGTTTTCCAAGTTTAGCAGACGCTGACTCCAGTGTCAGATCATTAATAATAAGGGGCATCTCATAACGCCGAGACAGCACACCTGCCCCACAAATATGATCATTATGCTCATGGGTTATGCACAATGCATTAATGTCTGTGAGGCACCGATTAATGGACTCCATACGCCTTTGCATTTCTTTACCTGAAAAACCAGCGTCAATGAGAATCGAAGTGTTGCCACTCTCCACATACACCGCATTGCCTCTGCTGCCACTTCCTAGAACTGAAAATCGCATGCTAGACTCCAGTGTGGCCAAAACCACCGGTTCCACGATCTGTGAGATCCAGTACATCCACCGCCATAAGCTCTGCTCGTGCAACAGGGGCCAGGACCATCTGGGCAATACGTGTCCCTCGTACAACCGTGTACCTTTGCTTACCATGGTTAATGAGTGGAACTTTAACTTCTCCCCTATAATCAGAGTCAATGGTACCCGGACTATTGATCAGGGTTATACCATATTTCACAGCCAGACCACTTCTAGGTCGCACCTGAATTTCATAACCTACTGGGATAGCCACTGCAAAGCCTGTGGAAATAAGAGCAATATCACCAGGCTCAATCATCACATCTTCTGTTCCTGCAGCCCTGATATCGAGACCTGCTGAGCCAATGGTCTCATACTGAGGTAACTGCAAATCACATTGATCTGCTGGAAGTAGCCAACGAAACTGTACTTGCACACGTTTTGTTTCCATAACTTTATATGCTGTAATCTTTTTTAGAATATTCTGACTTCACGATCCAGGAAGATGAGAAAATATACCGGAATAAGTGCCTTGGGTGCACTGTGTACACTCCGATTTCAACCATTATACTTGAATAGTTACAAACTTAGTTTTAAGGGAGGAGAAAGGCACTAAAAAAAAAGGCCGACTCCTCATACAAGAAGTCGGCCTAAAACTACTATAGAAAAGAATTTACTCCTTTTCTAAAAGGGCTTTACGACTAAGACGAATACGTCCACGGTTATCCACGTCCAGCACCTTAACCTCAATGACGTCACCCTCACTTACCACATCGGTAACCTTGGCTACACGGGCATGATCAAGTTCTGAAATGTGAACCAACCCATCGGTACCCGGGAGGATTTCAACAAAGGCGCCAAAGTCTTTGATGGTCTTAACAGTACCCGTATAGGTAGCTCCCACCTCAGCTTCAGCAGTTATAGCTTTGATCTTCTCAAGAAGGTCGTTAGCACGCTCACCACTCAGGGCAAAGATCTTAACAAGACCGCTGTCGTCAACCTCAATCTTGGCATCAAATTCAGCAGACATTTCCTTGATGATTTTTCCACCAGGTCCAATGATATCGCGAATCTTATCCGGATTGATTTTGTGAACCATGTACTTAGGAGCATGATCCGCAACGGCATCACGGGCAGCTGCAATACCTTTTTCCATCTCGTTTAAGATATGCAGGCGACCATCTTTTGCCTGATTAAGCGCAGTGCCCATGATATCACGGTCAACACCATCAATCTTGATATCCATCTGCAGAGAAGTAATACCATCGCAGGTACCAACAACCTTGAAGTCCATATCACCCAAGTGATCTTCATCGCCGAGAATATCAGAGAGAATGGCAATCTTATCGCCTTCTTTGATAAGTCCCATGGCAATACCAGAAACAGGTCGTTTAATAGGAACACCGGCATCCATCATTGCCATACTACCGCCACAGACACTGGCCATGGAAGATGAGCCGTTTGACTCAAGTATCTCAGAAACCACACGGATTGAGTATGGAAAATCCTCTTCACTCGGGAGTACAGCTTCAAGTCCACGGGTAGCAAGGGTACCATGACCTACATCTCTTCTGGATGGTCCACGCAGCATACGAGCCTCACCAACACAGTATGGAGGAAAGTTGTAATGGAGCATGAAGCGTCTATTTTCTTCACCGTTTAAGGTTTCTACACGCTGCTTGTCTCTTTCGCTACCAAGGGTAGTGGAAACCAGAGCCTGGGTCTCACCTCTCGTAAAAAGAGCAGAACCGTGGGTCTTAGGCAGATACTCAGTCTCGCAGTTAATATCGCGGATTTCATCAAACTTTCTTCCGCCAATTCTGATCTCATCATTAACGGTTTTACTGCGCATGTAAGATTTTTTGAAAGAAGATAACAGATCCTTGATTTCACCACTATTTTCACCTTCAGGATCTAATGTAGCAAGAACTTCATCTTTCAATACGTCATACACATCACCACGCTCCAGCTTATCATTGGTTGTGTAGACCTTTTCCATGCCTGCAGCAGCAACTTCTTTAATTTTTGCAAGAAGCTCTTCATTAATTTCAGGCTCTACAACTTCTCTTTTGGTCTTGCCAGAAGATTTCTGCAGCTCTTCCTGAATGTCCAGAAGCGGTTGAAGATTATCAAAGGCGTAAAAGATACCTGACAGTACCTCATCTTCGCTCAGCTCATCGGCCTTACCTTCAACCATAACGATTGCCTTTCTGGTACAGGCAACCACGATATCCATTGCTGATTTTTCCAGTTCTGCAACGGTTGGGTTTAATACGTATTTACCATCTATAAAACCTATACGGCCACCGGCAACAGGGCCAGCAAAAGGTATATTTGAAAGGGACAAGGCCGCAGATGCACCGGTCAATGCCAATACATCAGGGAGGATCTGCTGATCCGCTGAGAGTACGGTTGCGATAACCTGTGTTTCTGCTCTATACCCTTTAGGGAATAGAGGTCGCAGGGGACGGTCAATGATTCTGCAGGTAAGAACCTCATTATCACTTGGACGACCAATTTCACGACGAAAGTAGTTACCGGGGATTCGACCAACGGCAGCAAGTTTTTCCTGATATTCGATGGTAAGGGGTAAAAAATCTATATCAGCGCGAGCCTTACTCGCACCTACTGCTGTAACAAGGACAACAGTCTCGCCAGAGCGAATAACGATAGAACCTGATGCTTGCTTGGCAATTTTGCCAGTTTCGATGGAAATTACCTTACCACCGATTTCGGTTTCAACTTTTGTAAACATGTTTTCTCCAGATGTGTAGCATCAGGGAAAAGGCGCAGCGCCAATTTTTCTGACTGGATTATCCACCAGCCCCGTATGCTTTTATTTCGGTTTTCCTGAACAACAAAACCTCAAACAGTTCTATTAGGGAACTGTTTGAGGCATAAGACGGCACTGTGCCAGAACTTGCAATTTGGAGGACAACGTAAAAATATTACTTACGCAGACCTAGTTCAGCAAGAATTGTTCTGTACTTTGCGATATCTTTCTTTTTCAAATAATCAAGAAGGCTACGACGTTGACCTACAAGCTTAAGCAGACCTTGTCTTGAGTGATGATCCTTCTTGTGGGTCTTGAAGTGCTCTGTAAGATACTGAATACGATCAGTAAGAAGAGCTATTTGTACTTCAGAAGATCCTGTATCGGTAGGATGGATCTTGAACTTTTCGATTATCTCATTTTTTTTAACTGCTGATTGTACCACGACAATCCTCCTGAAACTGTATATTTGAATATAGTTATTTTAAATTCTTCACCAGCTCTATTGTATAGCCGGTTTTACTTCTCGACAACAGGTGATTTACTAAATGGTGGCGAACCCAGCAAATCAATGTGCACCTTAAAATTACGTTTACTACTGATATTACACGATTTTTCTAAGATACGCGCCTCGGATAATTAGATGATTACCCAGGCGAGATACTTTTTTATAAAAATTGTCACGGACACACTAGTCAACTCAGGTGATTATTGCAACAATTTAGCGACGTCTTCTACACTTATCATCTTCTTTAGGCAGTGATCAAGACCATTCTCAGATGTTAACTCGTCCCAACTCACAGCATTTTCGACCAGAAACCTCCCACTTTTTGTCCTGCGCAGGGCAGTAAGATAGGCTCCACAACCAAGAGCAGCACCAATGTCTGCTGCAAGTGTTCGTATATAGGTTCCCTTGCTGCAAACGACTCGAATCTGTAAATCTGCCTCAATTCCGCTCAGGTCAGAGTCACCATCAGTACGCTCGAGGGCACTGATATTTATTTCTCGGGCTTCCTTTTCTATTTTAATCCCCTTACGGGCATAATAATAGAGCGGCTTCCCCTTATGCTTTAGGGCCGAATATGCAGGCGGTACCTGTAACTGTACTCCCCTGAACCTTTCAAGACAAGCCTCAATGGTCCCAGCGGATAACTCACCCACATCAGTGCGGGCAACAACCTCGCCTTCAGTATCGAGGGTTTCTGTTTCCACACCGAGACGAAGGGTGGCAAGATACTCTTTTTCTCCATCCATAAACTGAGAAATCAGTTTCGTGGCTTGCCGGCCGGCACAAACTATGAGCAAACCAGTTGCAAAAGGATCCAGAGTACCTGCATGACCGACCTTCTTCATACCAAGCACTTTTCTCATCCTACCGACAACACCAAAGGAGCTGATATCCACAGGCTTATCGATTAAAAACACCCCGGCTTCAACAGCACCTACTTTAGTTGCATCCATAGTATATCAGTTAAAATCTTTTATCACAGGTGGGATTAGTTACGAGCAACTACCTGCTGGAGGGCGTTATGCACTTCGTCGCGAACCTGCTTTATGGATTTGTCCTGGCAACGAAAACCTGCAGCGTTTTTATGACCACCACCACAGAACTGCTTGGCGATTTCGGCCACATCACACTGACCTTTTGCCCGCATGCTGACAGAGATCATACCATTCTGGGATTCCTTAAGTAGTACTGCAACCTTCACAGAGATAAGGGACCTTGGCAGGTCGATGAAACCTTCAACATCCTGTAGCGTTGCCCCACTCTTATTAATCATCTTTCTGGTTACAGACATAAAAGCAATCTGATCATCATCATGCAGAGTAATTGAACCAAGAACCAGCTCCATCAATTTGAGTCGTTCCTTGGTATAATTATCATAGAGATAACTACCAACCTGATGGGGTTTAACACCCATGCCGATAAGCTGACCCGCTATCTCCATAGTTCGCTTTCCGGTACACTCATAGCGAAAAGAACCTGTATCAGTACAGATTGCGACATAGAGATTAAACGCTGCGCCATAGGGAAGCGTACCACCTAAAAGAAGTCCCAGCTCATAGACCATCTCTCCGGTTGAGGAGCAGGAAGGATCAACCCAGCGACCGGTTCCAAAATCACGGTGGGACTGGTGATGATCAATAACCCAGAAGGGAGTTGATGACAGAGCTGTATTCTTAAGAGAACCAAGCCTATCATCGTCTCCGCAATCAAGAGCAATACTCACCACGTCCTTGCCTGCACCATCCATGAAATCATTAAAGTCTTCTAGACTCGTATTGATTTTGTCAGTATCCTGAAGGAATTCGTACAGGTGGGAAACAGGCTCTTCTAAAAGACAAAAGACATTTTTACCGAGGCTTTCAAGGTGGGTTGCCATCCCAAGTATAGATCCCAGCGCATCTCCGTCCGGGTGGGAGTGGGTAAATAGGGCAATATTAGACGCGCCCTGAATATCCAAGACGATCTGCTCAGGAATCTTCCGTTGAGGACTTTCGCTCATCTGCTATTTCCTTGAAAATTTCATCAAGCTCGGCAACCTTTTCAGCAACATTGTCATAATGAAACTGAATTGCAGGAGTAAATCGTAAATTGAGGGTCTTGGCTATATGACTGCGCATAAATCCAGTGGCTCGCTGGAAACCTTTTTCGGCCTCGCGGATTTCTTTTTTATCTCCAAAGACGGTGAAAAATATCTTTGCCTGGCTCAAATCATCTGTAACTTCAACCCGTGAGATTGTGACAGGGTGAAGCCTGGGATCTCCAACTTTACTCACAAGCAACATAGACAGTTCTGTACGAATCGCCTCTGCTACCCTTGAAGATCTCTTCTGTTCATTTTTACCGCCAACTCCAATGGAGTCAAGCGTTTGTTTTGGATCTAATACTGACACTGCCGTAACCTCTTATGAGCACTTTAAAAATTCAATTCTTGATATTATGAATTCATTTTAAGAAAGTACTTATCCCGGCTTACTTATCGTTTACCGGGGTTAGTATCTTGGGAACCCATGCCTGTTCAATGCATCATGAATTCCCATAACGTACGTATATCTATCCTGACTCGTGTCCTGTTTACGAGGATTAGAGAGTGGCTTCAACTTCGTTCATGATGAATGCTTCAAGATTATCACCAATCTTGAGATCATTAAACTTCTCTACGCCGATACCACACTCGTATCCGGACATAACTTCTTTAACATCATCTTTGAAGCGTCTCAACGATTCGATCTTTCCGGTGTAAACAACAACACCATCACGAAGTACACGAACCTGAGCAGATCGTAGAATCTTACCATCCAGAACATGACAACCCGCAATGACACCAATCTTTGGAACACTAAAGGTTTCACGAACCTCAGCAAGACCAATAACCTCTTCTTCAAAGGTAGGATCAAGCATTCCGACCATGGCTTTACGGATATCATCAAGAGCATGGTAGATGACGTCATAGGATCTGACATCAACATTCTCTTTTTCTGCAAGCTCTTTCACTTTTAGACTTGGGCGTACATTAAAACCAATGATAATGGCATCGGACGCTGAGGCCAATAGAATATCAGATTCAGTAACTGTTCCAGTACCCTCATGGAGGACTTTAACCTTAATCTCTTTTGTTGAGAGGTCTTCAGCAGCCTTGGCAAAGGCTTCGAGGGTTCCCTGAACATCAGAACGAAGCACGACTTTCAGTTCCTGAACATCCCCTTCACTCATCTGCTCAAAGAGCTTATCAAGGGAGATCTTAGTGTGGGCACCAAGATCTGACTCACGTGCTTTGAGCGATCGAACCTGGGCAACATTCTTAGCCATCTTATCGTCAGTTACAACAATGAACTCGTCGCCAGCACTCGGAACACCTGTGAGACCTTGCACTTCCACAGGAATTGCAGGTCCCGCTTCGCCAAGCGGCCGACCTTTATCATCGAGCATCGCACGAACCTTACCAGCGAATTGGCCCACAACAAAGTGTTCTCCAGGACGCAAGGTACCATCCTGGATAAGTACAGTTGCAACTGGACCACGACCTTTATGGAGTTGAGCCTCAACAACACGGCCTCTCGCCTTTCTGGTCTTATCAGCCTTAAGTTCCTGAATCTCAGCTAAAAGCTGAATGTTCTCCATGAGGTTATCGATACCAATATTTCCCTTGGCAGATGTTTCGCAGTACATCGTTTGACCGCCCCAGTCTTCCGGCATAAGGTCAAGTTCCGAGAGCTCACGTTTAACCCTGTCAACATCGGCATTGTCCTTATCGATCTTATTCACGGCAACTATAATTGGTACATCTGCTGCCTGGGCGTGACGGATAGCCTCACGGGTCTGATCCATTACACCATCATCAGCTGCCACAACAAGGACAACAATATCTGTTACCTGGGCACCCCTTGAGCGCATTTCAGTAAACGCGGCATGACCTGGAGTATCTACAAAGGTAACATCTCCTGAAGCAGAACGAACATGATATGCACCGATATGCTGAGTAATACCACCCGCCTCACCATCTGCCACATCTGTCTTTCTAATGGCATCAAGGATAGAGGTTTTACCATGATCAACGTGCCCCATAACAGTTACAACCGGAGAACGTGGTGCAGTTTCTCCACCCTCTTCAGCTTCGCTTAAGAGCTGCATTCCGATCTCTTCCGTAACACCCTGCTCTACTTCGTAACCGAAGTCAGAGGCAATAATCATTGCGGTATCAGTATCTACCGGCTGATTAATGGTTGCCATTACACCAAGTGCCATCAGTTTTGCGATAACGTCACTTGCCTTTATTTTCATCTTAAGTGCGAGATCACCAACTGTAATGGTGTCATACACTTTAAAGCGTTTCTTGCTCGCCTTCATTTCTGAAGGAGGCATTACAACCTTGGCAGCTTTTTTCCCTTTTCTTCGACGACCACCATCTCTATTGGAGTAGTCATTGCCAAAGTGAGTGAATTTTACATTCTTCTGACCTTTCTTTCCGCCTCTGCGGGTATCTTTATTGCGGTCATCAGCTCCACCTGCTGCTCCCTTCTTACCTTTCTTTCTCGAACGGTCATCGGCTTGAGGCTCTGGTGGTGCTGGTGGACCTCCCGGCCCCCCTGCAGCAGGTCTTCTGACTGGTGCGGGCTTGCCAGGTTTTCTTTTCGGCCTGGAAGGTCTGCTTGGCTCTTCAGTCTTAGGCAATTCGATTGTACGAAGAACACGGGCCATTGGCTTTCTTTGAGGTTGGACTGGCTTGCCTGGTTTAGAAGCCTCTGCTTTTACTTGCTTAGCATCTGCTTTAGGCTTATCAGCGACCTTTGGCTCTTCAGCTTTTCCAGTCTCTTCTTTTACAGCTTCAACTGGTGGGGCCTCTGCAACTGGCTCCTGGCTCGCCTCTTTAGGCTCTTTTAGTACTTTAGGCTCTGGAGTCTCTTCCTGAACCTCTTGAGCGACGGAAGTATCTTCTGCTGTGGTTGCGGATACGTCCTCAACCTTAACTTCTTTTTTAACCTCTTCCTTAGCAGCTTCAGCAGCAGGCTCAGCTTTTTCAGCGACAGTCTCAACCTCTGGGGTTTCTGCAACCGCCTCTACTGGTTCAGCATTTTCGGAAGAATCAACAGCCTCAACAGATTCAGCAGACTCTTCAACCTCAGGTTCAACCTCTTCTTTCACTTTGGCACGCCTGCGGATTACGGTGGCTCTTCGTCTAATAATCGTTGAGCCCTCATTATCACTGTCAATACGTTTTTCAACAAGCTCGGTATTCGCCGATGTCAGAACAGTACTCCGTATTTTTTCTGCTGTTTCGTCATCAACCGAAGAACTGTGGCCTTTGATATCATATCCAAGGTCAATCAATTTATCAGTCAATGCTTTACTGCTCATGCCAGCCTCTTTGGCCAACTCATATACCCTAACTCTGCTCATCCTCTACTCCCGTATTGCATCGCAACAATCATTTGATCCATTAGCTTCTCGGTAATTACTCACTAAACCGAAATGAACCGTTTTAAATCTCTATATTTAAAGACGAAACAATCTTTTCCATTTTTTCGTTTTACCAAGAAGAAGTTCCACACATCGCTCGTTGTCACAACAGTAAGCCCCTCTACCCTGCCGTTTCTGACCGGGATCCTCCTGAACTGTATCGTTTTGCCAGACAAAACGCTTCAGTTCGTATTTGGGCTTTTTCAACCTACACGAGCAGCAAGTGCGCAAAGAGACTTTCTTATCAGGACTCTTCGCTCTCATCAGCATGCTTTTCTTCTACTTCAACAGCAACTTCGTTGTCAACCTCTGCTACCGACTCATCACTCTCGCCTGTTTCTTCAACAGCAACGTCCACCGGAGTGTCAGCTACTTCCTGTTCGACATCTGCAACATCTGCAGCAGGTTGATCAGAAGCCTCAGTCTTATCTGTAGCTTGTTCTTCAGTCTCTTCAGGTACAAAAGGATTTGCTTTTGCTTCGTCAATGAGTGCCTGGGCAAACTCTTCATCAATTGCTCTTAAAACCGTTAAGTCTTCTAGAGACTTCGTGGCTAGAACAGCAGTAGAGAATATTCCTTTACCGAGGAGCTGATCAGCAAGAGTCTCATCGACCCCCTTTAGCTTTAAAAGACTCTGATAACTTGGTTCCTGAAGATTTGCATAGCGCTGTTCACTTTTAACGTCAATACGCCAGCCAATAAGTTTGGATGCAAGACGAACATTCTGACCCTGCCTACCAATTGCCAGCGACAACTGATCGTTTGGAACAACGACCAAGAGTGAATTTGCATCTTCATCGGCCATAACCATACTGACATGGGCAGGGGCAAGAGCGTTGTACACATACTTTGCAGGATCCGGACTCCAGGTTACGATATCAATACGCTCACCCTGAAGTTCCTGGACAACGTTTTGCACGCGAGCACCTTTCATACCGACACAAGCACCTACCGGATCAACATCACTTTCAGAAGAACTCACAGCAATTTTAGCGCGAAAGCCAGGCTCACGACTGACACCCATTACGCGGACAATGCCTTCTCCCATCTCTGGAACTTCCATGTGAAAGAGCTTACCGAGGAATTCGTCACAGGTTCTGGAAAGAATCAGCTGTGAGTCACGGCTGGTCTGACGAACTTCTTTGAGGTAGGCACGAATCCGATCACCCTGTTTGAAGGAGCGTTTAGGAATCTGTTGATCTTTTGGCAAAATTGCATCTGTACGACCAAGATTAACAACCATATTACCACGTTCAAAACGTTGCACAATACCACTGACGACTTCACCGATGCGATCTTTGAACATATCGTAGATGACTTCGCGCTCTGCATCTTTCATGCGATGAATAATTACCTGCTTAGCAGATTGTGCTGCAATCCGACCAAGGTCAGTAATATTTTCCATCTTCTCGCCAAGCTCATCTCCAACCTGAACTTCAGGATCAAGCTTTTGTGCTTCAACAAGTTCAATTTCTGTCTGCTCGTCTTCTGCACCTTCTACAACTATACGAAATTGAAAAACTTCAACTTCACCAAATTCTTCGTTGTATCGAACTTCGATATCCCGACGACTACCAAACTTCTTTCTCGCTGCAGACTGGACCGCCTCTTCGATGGCCTCTATCAGTAATGTTTTATCAAAACCTCGATCCCTGCTTATCTGGTCGATTATACGTTTTAAATCTGATAGCATTCTATTACCCCGTCACTATGACTTTCATCTCCGAACATCGGAGTTACATCCATTGTTCTTAAAACAGCCCGTCCAGCTTAAATGGCCAACCTTGCCTTACTAAACATATCGTACGAAAACTGCATCGAACTCCCATCGGCAAGGGTCATGTTAATCATCTCTTCACCGACATCGCCAATAACACCTTCAAAAGTTTTCACTCCATCAATAGCATTATGTACCTTTACTCGAGCCTTCTTCCCTTCATTTTTTTTGAACTCTGCAATCGATCGCAACGGTCGTTCAAGTCCTGGTGAGGAAACCTCAAGATTATAAGCATGATCTATTACTTCTTCCACATCGAGGTATTGCCCGAGTTCCCGACTTACGTCAGTACAATGATCAAGGGAAATGCCTTCGGGTGAATCTATAAATACTCGTAAGACCCAGCCATGGGCCTCTGTCCTGAACTGCACATCAAAAAGTTCAAGTCCCATATCGGGAAGCAACTCTGCAAGATAGTCTTGAATTTTTTCTACAATCAATTCGCTCATAAACCTACCACCAACATGACTGCAGCCAATGAGGCTTTGCAGTTACCATCTCTAATATGCGGACACAAAAAAAAGCGGGCAATGCCCACTTCAAAAAAAGCCCCCCTGATACTGCTCGACAGGGAGGTATAACCATAACAGCTCTATCTTTAATGAAAGACATCTTCTTTCCAATTAAATCTTCTAGAACCATTAGCGGTAGAAAATTAACCACAGATCGGTAACTTTGTCAAGCCGAAAGGACCAACAGTTAAGCTATTTCTCATCGACTCCCACTATTTATTATCTGATTTTCAGTATTGATTGCAAACGGCAACGTCCTGTTTCAAATAGAATGTGAATTGGCTAAAACCTGCAGCATCCCAGGGAATTTTATACTCTGGACAGAGTATCCTTTGAAAAATATGTTTGACAAAGTTCAACTCGCACTATATTTAATCCTCTGTCTCAGCACGTTCCTGCTATCTTTTGTTACCCAGGACAATATGACTGTGTTGTACGCATATTGCTACCCCCGAAAACCGGCAAAAACCGGGATAAGTTCCTTGTAATATGAACTTAAGTGTATATTTCAACCAAAGTTTTTCTTGCTCTTTTATCACATTATTTGGGAATAGGGCGCTACATGCATTACATTTTCCCACTTCAGCAACCGATATTGTAGCTGCTATTCAACAAGAATAGTTTTTATACATTCTTTAAAAGCATTTTTATGACCAATAAAACCTTAATTATTGCAGAAAAGCCCAGTGTGGCCGGAGACCTTGCAAAGGTACTTCCTGGAAAATTCACAAAAAATAAAACACATTACGAAGGAGACAATCATGTTGTCTCGTTTGCAATAGGCCACCTTGTCTCCATATGCTACCCGGAGGAGATCAATCCTGCGTTTCAGAAATGGGACATGGCTAACCTGCCTATTTTACCGGAGGAATTCCCCCTTAAAGGACTAGATGGAACAAAATCCCAACTTAATGCCCTGCAAAAACTGATACGAAGAAAAGACATTACCGAGATTGTCAACGCCTGTGATGCAGGGCGTGAAGGTGAACTCATCTTCAAATACATTGTCAAATATGTCTGGAACAATTCTGTTGCCAAAAAGTCTTTTAAACGACTCTGGCTGCAGTCAATGACCACAGATGCTATTAAAACCGCGTTTGATTCTCTTCGCGACAACGACGAGATGGTCTCTCTTGAGGATACTGCACTTTGTAGATCAGAATCCGACTGGCTCATTGGTATTAATGCAACGAGAGCACTCACCGGTTTTAATTCAAGACGGGGTGGATTTTTTCTCACCCCATGTGGGCGTGTACAGACCCCGACCCTGTCACTTATCGTCAAAAGAGAACGTGCCAGAATGGAGTTTGTCTCAAAGCCCTTCTGGACACTCCGTGCTACATTTGATTTTTCCACTGGATCCTACGAGGGCAAATGGATTGACACTGAGTTCAGCAAGGACCCAAAAGATGCCCATAAAAAGGCAGACCGACTCTGGAAAACAGAAGACGCAGATGCGCTTATACATAAGTGCGCAGGAAAAGTTGCTGATGTAACAGAAGAGAGTAAAAAGACGACCCAAAGCTCGCCTCCACTCTATGATTTGACCTTACTGCAAAGAGAGGCCAACTCACGCTTTGGTTTTTCAGCTAAAAACACTCTTTCCATTGCCCAGGCACTCTACGAGAGACACAAGGTTCTCACCTACCCTCGTACCGATTCCAAGCACCTGCCTGAAGATTATGTCCCTACTGTTAAAAAGACGATTAAGAATCAGACCGACTGGAAACTTGGTAAATATGCTCAAGTTGCCCTCGACAATAAATATATAAAGCCGACGAAAAAAATCTTTAATAACGCAAAGATTTCTGATCACCATGCGATCATCCCTACTACCCATCTGCCTTCAAACCTCTCTGAACCCGAAGAAAAGATTTATAAACTCGTCGTTCAACGGTTTCTCGCTGTATTTTTCCCAGCCGCGCAATTTTTGAATACCAAGCGCTATTCAGTTGTGGAAAAAGAGACCTTTCTCACCGAAGGAAAGATACTCCTTGAGGCTGGCTGGAAGGCAATATACGGCACCGACAAGGGTGACGGCAAAGACAAGGTTCTCACTCAACTTCCGGAAAATGCGGCAGTTACCTGCGAAGGTGTAGAAAAGGATGAGCACGCGACGACGCCTCCCACACGCTTTAATGAGGCAACGCTTCTTTCTGCCATGGAGAACTCTGACAAACTTATATCAGATGACGAACTGGCCGATGCAATGAAAGAACGGGGTCTTGGAACCCCAGCCACCCGTGCTGCCATCATTGAAAAACTTATCAATGAAAAATATGTGGTTCGTGAAGGTAAGGATCTTACCCCCACCGGTAAAGCCTTTGAGCTACTCTCTCTTCTTGAGGCAATGAAAATTGATGTTCTCGCCTCCCCTGAGATGACAGGTGAGTGGGAGTATAAACTTAATCAGATATTAAAAGGTGAGTTTACCCGCGATAAGTTCATGGCTGAAATTCGATCCATGACCCGGCACATCATTGATCAGGTAAAAAATTTCGAGTCTGAAGAAGTTCGACCGGAGGCTCCCTTTAGCCCGGTTAACGGCATCCATATGTTCAGCTCTCCCACTGCATATATTTCAGAGGACGAGAAGATCAGCATCAGGAAAATACTCGGAGGCAGGATGTTATCCGAAGATGATGTGGTTAATCTTTTAAAAGGCGAGACCATCGGACCATACAGTGACTTCCGCTCCAAGCGCGGAAAGCCCTTTACTGCCTCGGTCAAGCTCGCTAATAATAAAATTGAGTTTATGTTTGCCGACTCCATGGCCGACCTGGACATTGACGCAATCAAAAAGACAGAACATCTTGGTCTGTCCCCCATTGACAACACAAGGGTTTTCGAAACCCCCATGGCCTTTGTCTCTGAGTCAGCCCTTGATGGGGATACAAAAAAAGGACTACGAATAAGCAGAATCATACTCGCAAAAGAGCTAACTGCTGACAATATCAGACAACTTCTAACTGACGGCAAGACAGAACTTATCACAGGTTTTATCTCTAAACGAAAAAAACCCTTTGACGCCTACCTGATACTTGCTAAAACTGGTAAAGTTAGTTTTGAGTTTCCACCACGGAAATCAAAGCGCAAAGAATAATTTTAGTAACGCTCCCAAAATAATGGGAAAATATAATGAAACAGATTAAAAAAGAATTTATAGACAAGAGTGGTCATGATCTCGCACAGATATGTGCAGCTGCAGGTCTTGATACAAAAGCTGAAGAAGTAGTAATCCTTGATGTTCGTGGACTCACTACCTTCACCGAATATTTTGTAGTAATGAACGGCAAGTCAACCCGGCACGTTCAGGCCCTTGCTGAAGCCATCGAAGGTAAACTCCGCTCTAAGCGAGTTAAGGCTTCAAATGCTGAAGGTCTTCATGAAGGCATGTGGGTTCTTCTCGACTTTGATGATGTAGTTGTACATATTTTCTACCACGAGCAGAGAAAGTTTTACGACATTGAAGGTCTCTGGTCAGAGGCGAAGCAATTGGATGTTGAATCGGTATAACGACTCAATCAATAATCTTAGCTATAAAAAATAACTAATCGTCGATTATGCAATATCTAAGTACCAGGGGTGGAATTTCCCCGATTTCGTTTACGAAGGCTGTCATGATGGGGCTGGCCGAAGATGGTGGATTACTGCTTCCCCGAACCATTCCCCGTATTGGTAGCGACACTTTGACGTCCTGGAAGGAACTGAGCTACCCTGAACTGGCCTTTGAGATAATGTCGCGGTTTATCGACGACATTCCAGGCACTGACCTCCGGGACATCATTAACGCCTCCTACGCAAGCTTTTCATCTGAGCAGATAACTCCACTGGTCCACCATGGCGATTTCCATATTCTGGAACTCTTCCACGGTCCGACTCTTGCCTTCAAGGATGTTGCCCTGCAATTCCTCGGAAATCTCTTTGAGTATCTTCTGAAAAAAGACGAGTCAGTACTTAATATTATCGGCGCAACCTCCGGTGATACCGGTTCTGCAGCCATCTATGGTGTTCGTGGCAAGGAGAGGATTAACATCTTCATCCTCCACCCCCACCAGCGCGTCAGTGCAGTGCAGGAACGACAGATGACTACGGTTCTAGATGACAATGTATTCAATATTGCTATTGATGGTTCATTTGACGATGGACAGAGCATCGTCAAAAGGATTTTTAACGATATCGAGTTCAAAAACAAGCACCGATTAGGTGCCATCAACTCAATCAACTGGGCCCGGGTTCTTGCACAGGTTGTCTACTACGTACACAGCTGTATACATGTTGCAAACCACGAGAAAGACTCTTCGGTTGATTTTGCGATCCCTACAGGTAATTTCGGTGATATCTTCGCTGGATACATAGCGCGAAAAATGTTGCCACCCGGCACCATTCGCCAACTTATCCTTGCCAGTAACGATAACGATATTCTCAGCAGGTTTGTCAACGATGGCGATTACTCCCTCGGAGATGTAAAAATCACCACCAGTCCATCAATGGATATACAGGCCGCCTCAAATTTTGAGCGCTACCTCTACTACCTCATGGATAGCGATGCAGCAAAGACCAAAGAACTCATGGAAGAATTTGCCGAACATGGCAAGATAGACCTTTCCGGCTCCCAGGATCTCATTAAAAGGGACTTTGCAGCCCTTTCGGTTACAGAAGCAGAAGTCGCCGAAACCATTGCTTCCTTCCACGAAGAGTTTGGCTATATCCTCGACCCACACACCGCTGTAGGTGTTAAAGCTGCCACAAAACTCAAGACTGGTGGCGTGCCTATCGTTTGTCTGGCAACCGCACACCCTGCAAAATTTGGTGATGTTGTAGAACAGGCAATTAACACTCCACCTGAAATTCCGGAAAGTCTTAATGGAATTGAGAGCAAGGAAACACGGTGTAAACTTATGGCTGCTGATAAAAATGCCATACAGAACTATGTCGCTGAGCATTCACTATTTTCTAAGCCAAATCCCGATTCATAAGAAAAATAAATATGGATCCAGGTAAACAGCAGTTATAGTTCCTACGGGAATGTGGAAACTTGACAAGTTGCCGTGACTACTCTAATGTCATTTGCATTACTCGCGGCAACCTGGAAATAAGCTGGGACTTCTTTCAGTACTCGGTTGAGGGGTATAAGTACCTCAGGAGTAATTTTAAGTTCGCAATGTTAAAAGGTTCTCCAGTTTTCTCGGAGTCTACGCTACCTGTGTTTTAGGACAGGCTTTCAAGAGTAAGGTGCTAAGTAACTCAATCATTGCAATTAAAATGTACGCTTTTACAGCGCTCATATACTATTTTTATATTTACGTGAGGTAAGACTATGTTTGGACTCGGAATGCCAGAACTTGTTGTAATATTAGTGATAATTGTGATTATTTTTGGAGCTGGCAAGCTTCCCGAAATCGGATCTGGTATTGGAAAAGGCATCAAGAACTTTAAAGAGGCCACCAAAAAAGAAGACGATCCTAAAAAAATCGATGATGATGAAAAAGGACCTGACAGCCAGGCATAGATATCTTGTCCTCACCCCTTAAAAAACGACACAGTCTATTGCATCAACATTCATAATGCCAGAGACATTGTCGTAAAAAAAACGCTTAGATTAATCAATTTCACTTGTTTTCTGTGACAAGTGACGAGGAGAAAGAGACTCATGTTTGGACTTGGAACCCCTGAACTCATCGTCATACTCGGTATCGCCTTTCTCATCTTTGGCGGAAAAAAACTTCCCGAAATCGGATCTGGTCTAGGAAAGGCAATTACTTCGTTTAAACAGGGTATAAGTGACGTCGAAGAAGGCGGTAAAGACATAATCAATGATATACCAGGTGTTAAAGAAGTTGCAGAGGTTAAAGAAAAGGTTCAGAGTGTTAAAAACCTTGGAAAAATAGAGAATATTCTTAAATAGTATCCTATATCAATACGTTGTATTTTGGCAGATGACCCTTCTGGGTTATCTGCCGTTTTCTTTTACGCACTTCGTACCTCCCGTAATTCCCGCACCTCACCTCTCTTACCCCCTCTAATAACGGATTCCCTGATAATTGCCAATAAAATGTGACATATTTTTTTTGGCCATAGTCATACAGGACAAAACTAGACTATCCCACTGTTATTATGTGCTTCACAGCAACACGACACACCAATTCTTACATTTTTGTAACCTTAAAATCCGCTTTTATATAATATTTCATTATGGGGTATTATTGACTTTTTTGTAACAATACAGTAGAAAAACTATCTCGATTGTACGTTTTTGTCTTTGTTTATCCGGCATGAATCCCACTAGATCAACATCCGATAGACTTATTTTCCTGCCGTCAGGCATATCTCTTATACTCATCAGGAGAAAACATGTGTCGTTTAGCCCTGAAAACCGCCAATGAGGCCTTCTCACCCTATGAGGTTCTTTCTGCCATGGAAGCCATGCAGGAAGGATATGACGGGTCCGGTCTTGGCCTTTTGCTCCGTGGACTTGAATTTGAAGATTTCAAATACAATCCACGCTACCCAATCCTCTCAGGTATTGCCCATACGGAAAAAGCCTGGCAACGGGTCACCGAATTCATGGAGAACCGTGGCTATGAATTGAAATACGATCACCGTTTCACCTTTGAAGCTGGGCACATTGAAGCCGACCGCTTCCGCTACTTCCTGCGTGCATACAGAATGCCGCTCAGATTCAAAGATGCATCAGACGAAGTGCGGGAAGCTGAAATGCTCAACGCACGACTTGCTCTGAGAAAACTTGCAACTGAGGAAGATAAGATTACCGTCTTTTCCTTTTATCCTGATGTTGCCATGATTAAAGAGGTTGGCTGGCCTCTTCAGATTGGTGATGGACTGAGCTTACATGATGCCCAGATTAAATCCCGTGTCTGTATGGCTCAAGGGAGACAGAACACCAACTACGGCATCAACCTGTATGCCTGTCATCCATTTTTTATCCAGGGTATCTCTACCATGACCAACGGTGAGAACACCGCCTTTGTTCCTATCAAAGACTGGCTTGAAGGTAAAAACATTCCTGGGTACACCGGCTACCAGAGTGACAGTGAGGTCTTTACCCACATCCTTCACTACGCCCTTAAAAAGCTAAAGCTTCCCCTGGAGGCGTATAAGCACATCATTACGCCGCTCAGTTCAAAAGAACTTGCAGAACACCCCCAGGGTGAATTTCTTGCAGGACTCCGTCAGGCCTGCAGAAGACTTGTCATCGATGGCCCCAATGCCATCATTGGCACCCTGCCCGATGAAACCTGCATGCTAGCAATGGACCAGAAAAAACTCAGGCCAGCTACCGTTGGTGGTAGAGACGGCGCATGGGCCATTGCATCAGAAATTTGTGGAGTACAGGCAATGGTACCGGATCGTGATCCTTCACTTGATTTCCAACCAATGCGCGAACACACAGTAATCGTTCCCCCAGATAGAAAGGAATTAAAGATATGGTCTCAGTACGATCAGTTTCCGTTACCCCAAGCAGCTTAACTCCATCCGATTTTCCCTGGATCATTGAGCACAAAGAGGACAGATGCACCCTGTGTGGACAGTGTACCGCTGTCTGCCCAAAAGGTGCAATCACCCTTGCTCACATGCGCAAGCGTCTTCCAAAGCTTGATGTATTCCAGAAAAAGCGAGGTAACGACTACAAAACATTCACAGGTATCCGTCAGGTGCTTGATCCGGAAAAACTCTGTATCGGTTGTGGTATGTGCTCCATGGTATGCCCCAACGACGCTATAGCTCCTAAGCCCGGCACCAACGAAAACCGAACAGTTTTCTTTGATAACCGTAAGGGTGAGCCAATGAAGCGTGGAGGCAGGAGAAACTCGCCTGGTCCCACTCTTCTCGATCAGATCATGTTTGATCGTATCTCCATGCTCACGGATCCTGCTCTTGATGCAGGTCGCCATGAGTTCACGGTCACCACGTCCCTTGGACGGGTTCTGTCTCCAGAGGATTTTCTTGACCGCACAATGAATGGTGGCTGGATTCCTCCAACAAGAGAAATTTTCCCCTTTGTAATCGGCTCCATGTCTTTTGGTGCACTCTCACCAAATATGTGGCTTGGTCTACTCCAGGGTGTTGCCTACTGTAACGAAGTTCTTGGAATCCCGGTGGTTATGTGTACCGGTGAGGGTGGTTGTCCTCCATGGGTACTGAAAAGCCCATACCTTAAATACATCATCCTCCAGATCGCTTCCGGTTATTTTGGATGGGATGAGATTATCCGCGCCATTCCGGAGATGCAGTGTGATCCTGCGGCCATCGAGATCAAGTACGGTCAGGGCGCAAAGCCTGGTGATGGTGGGCTTCTCATGTGGTACAAGGTTTCCAAGCTTATTGCCCGTCTTCGTGGTGTTCCTGAGGGTGTGGATCTTCCATCACCGCCTGTTCACCAGACACTCTACTCCATTGAGGAAAGTGTCATGAAGATGATCCAGACCCTGTCCACCGCCTTTGACCACAAGGTACCAGTCTATCCTAAGATCTCAGCATCGACCTCTGCTAAATCGGTTCTCAATAATCTTGTGAGAAACCCTTATGCAGCCGGGCTTATGATCGATGGTATTGATGGTGGAACTGGTGCTGCCTACAACGTAAGTATGGAAGCAACTGGTCACCCCATTGCCTCCTGCGTGCGCGACTGTTACCTCGATCTTGCAAAACAGGGCAAGCAGAATGAGATCCCTATTTTTGCAGCGGGTGGTATTGGTAAAAACGGTAACGTGGCCCAAAACGGTATGGCCATGGTTATGCTTGGGGCATCGGGTGTACACATCGGAAAATACATCATGCAGGCAGCTGCCGGTTGTCTCGGCAACGAGAAGAATCGCTGTAACGTCTGTAATGTGGGTATCTGTCCTAAAGGTATCACCAGCCAAAACGCCAAATTATACCGCCGTTTGGATCCTGATAAGGTTGCAGAACGTGTTGCGGAGACCTTTATGTCTATCAACACCGAAGTCAAAAAAATCATGGCTCCACTTGGGCGATCGCAAAGTCTCCCTGTTGGTATGTCTGATGCTATCGGTATTGGTAATAAAGCGGCTGCAGATCGATTAAATATCAAATACGTCTGCTAAGCAGTTACATAAATTTTATGGATGTGATTGAAAGCGAGTAACTCTGTTTTCAATCACCTGATATAAGGAGTTTTCAGTGTCTACAACGGTTGTAAAAGGTCTAAACGAAAAAGGATTGCGCATCGGCTCCATGGAGTTCGAAAAGCTGGTACGGGACGCCGCAACCAGCGCAAGCGACCTGACCCTCGAATCCTACGGTCAACATAATATAGGTATCCGTCTTCAAAAAGAAGACGGCCTCACCATCCGAGTCAAAGGCCCTTCCGGCCAGCGCCTTGGCTGTATGGGGATGCCCGGTACCACAATAATCTGTGAAGATGCCACCTCAGATGATGTCGGTTATCTGAATATCGGTGCAGAAATCACAGTCCTCGGTGATGCGACCAACGGTGTCTGTAACGCCATGGCCAACGGTAAGGTATTTATCGGCGGCTCCATTGGCGCCCGTGGTCTCACCATGACCAAATGGAACCCTGAATTTGAAAAGCCAGAACTCTGGATTCTCGGGTCCACTGGTGATTCATTTGCAGAGTTTAACTGTGGTGGAACCGCTGTTGTCTGTGGTATCAACCCTAAAAATCCTAAAAACATACTTGGTTATCGTCCATGTGTTGGTATGGTAGGAGGACTCATCTACTTTCGTGGTGAAATTGATGATTCCTATTCAAAAACCAACTCCAAACTGACAAAACCAGACGATGCCCAGTGGCAGTGGCTACAGGATAATATTAAAGGCTATCTTGATAACATCCGCCAGCCTGAGCTTCTTGAAACTCTAAGTGTCCGCGAAGAGTGGCAGATGCTCGTTGCCATCACGCCCCAGGAACGTGCTCTCATGTTCTCTGGACCTATGAGTATGGCTGAATTTAGAAACGAGCACTGGAATAAATCCCTTGGTGGTGATCCACTAAGAGATCTGGCGCCGGGTCTTGATCGTAGCCCCATCGGTACAATTGTAACAGGTGACCTGCGTCGCAAGCAACCCTACTGGGCTAATGCCGAGTCAGCTGCCCCCTGTACCTACTATTGTCCAGTACATATTCCTACAGTTGATCGCCTGCGACTCATTCGCGAAGGTAAGATTGATGAAGCATATGACATGCTGCTCCACTACACCCCGCTACCCGCTTCCGTCTGTGGTTCGGTTTGTCCTAATCTTTGTATGGACAACTGTTCAAGGCGTGGCGTCGATGATTCCATCGATGTGCAGGTACTTGGTCGTGCTGTGGGTGATTCAAAGGGCCTTCCAAAAGCTGCGCCCTTAGGTAAAAAAGTTGCGGTTATTGGTGGTGGGCCCGCTGGTATGAACGTTGCCTGGCAACTCGCCCTTGCAGGGATAGAGTCTCATATCTTTGAGCAGGATTCAATGATTGGTGGTAAACTTGCCCAGGTTATTCCATGGGAGAGATTATCACAGGCAATCTGGGATCAGGAAATCAAGCGCTTCATGGAAACACCCTACATCTCGGTCAGTCTTAATACTGACATGAGTAAGGACAAGTTTGCCGAGCTGCAAAAAGATTTTGACTACGTTGTTGTGGCTGTGGGAACCCATGTACCACGGACAATCCCCTTTCCTGGACATGAAAAGGTTCTGCCCGCTCTTGATTTCCTTAAAAAAGCCAAGTCCGACAACCCAACCCGTGTCGGTAAGGAAGTGGTTGTCATCGGTGCCGGTAATGTTGGTTGCGATGTAGCCTGTGAAGCGTACAGACTTGGTGCGGATAAGGTTACCCTTGTGGATATTCAAAAGCCACTTGCCTTTGGTAAGGAAAAAGATGCCGCTGAAGCCTTAGGCGCTACGTTTAGATGGCCAGTGTCAACAAAAGAAGTCACAGATGAAGGTCTTTTAACAGAAGACGGTGAGCTTATACCTGCTGATACAGTGCTCATCTCCATCGGTGATGTTCCAGCCCTCTCCTTTTTACCTGAATCGGTAGATACCATGACTGTCGGTGGAGCTGCCTGGGTCACAACGGATAAGGCACACCTCACCTCAGACGCTCAGGTTCTGGCCATCGGTGATGTTGAACGACCAGGGCTTGCAACCCACGCCCTTGGTGCTGGAAAGACCGCTGCTGAGTTCATCATAGCCCAGGCAAAGGGCCAGGAATGGCAACCTTTCGCCAAGCCTCTCATTCCACAAAAGGCGCTCACCATAACCCATTATGTGCCGGATGAGATCACCACTACTGAGCAGAATCAGGCAGATCGTTGTTTGTCCTGTGCTTCATGCAGAGATTGCCATCTTTGTGAGACCATCTGTCCAACAGGTGCTATCACAAGACGTGAGCTTACCCCTGTTACACAGGCTGGTGATCAGGTTGGTCTTGATGTGGACTATGAATATGTATCAGATGACGATAAGTGTATTGGCTGCGGCTTTTGTGCAGACACCTGCCCATGCGGAATCTGGGCAATGAATCCTTTTTAAAAAAAAGGTACTCTACTCGTAGAGATTAAAGGGGGCATCAGCACAATAGTGCTGATGCCCCTTTGTTATTTCTTACCTGTATAATCTATTAATGAAAAATTCTGGTTTTGTTTTTGAGGCGAGGGCAGACGAGAATTTTATCTGGAACGATGCAGAAACTATATCGATGTTAAGATTGAAGAGCTAATGATATTTTATCATTAATCACCACTACTTACGCACCAGACGTATACTGACTTCATATCGAGCAGTATCAATATCAGCTGGTAACTGGGTCGCATCAGGCACCATTATAGTCAAAACCCTGCCCTTATGGGGGTCACTGGCATCCTTTGTTCGTCTTTCCCTACCAGATGGCCCTGCAATTCCCTTTCGTGGCGGTCTTACATTAAGCAACTGTGCATCTATCAACCCTTTGCTCTTTTCCGGCAACTTCTGCCCATGTCCAGTCAAAGGTGGCATTGATCCAATAATAATTTCCATAAGCAACACTCCTGTCTTGTAGTCTCCACCTTATTTTTACTACACATGTACACAAGTTTCAACACCATTAAGCACAGATTATCAGGACGTTAGATGCTGTGAACCCCAAAGCCCCAATACATGGCGACAAATTTAGATACATTTTGCGTTAATTCTTTCCTCCATCCCTCCTAAGAAGCTAGACATCAGGTTATTTAGGATAACTTCCCATGATTTCAATAGGTAAAAGAAGTGCATTGATAACGATGCTATGATAGTTTATACCTTTAAGAACATTTGCTCATAATTCTGAAGTGTAGAGTTTCAGCCCTCACCTTATTTCTAGGCGGACGGATAAGGTAGAAAAATCTAAACGGAATGCAGTAATTGGATATTTTTCATGTATTACAATGTGTAAGAAAATAAATTAATCGTCAAATAGGAAAATCATGAAAGGCACCATCGAGCAATGGAAGGATGATAA
Source organism: Desulforhopalus glucosivorans (assembly GCF_054397165.1). Taxonomy (NCBI): domain Bacteria; kingdom Pseudomonadati; phylum Thermodesulfobacteriota; class Desulfobulbia; order Desulfobulbales; family Desulfocapsaceae; genus Desulforhopalus; species Desulforhopalus glucosivorans. Next base: position 1,067,339 of record NZ_AP044854.1, on the reverse strand, counting down.
AGGATTTGGTTTTATAAAACCTCCTGAATCCGTGACGAACATATGAGCAAAATAGCAAAAAAAATAGGATAACCTCTTAAGTTTAGGTATATTAATGCGGTCGCCAAACTGCATATATAACTTCACCAAAAAGATTATCCATGAAATTCAAAATAGAACAAAGTTCTGAAAAAATCAACAGTGCCGGTGGTATGGCCCTCGTTGGTGCATTGCTTGATAAGTCAGGACTGAACGAGGCTGTAGATGCAATCCAGACAGGCAAAAGAAGACCTATCTATTGTAATTCGTTGATAATCAGGAGTTACCTTGGGTTGCTGTGCCAGGGAAGAACATCTTTTGATGACTTGAATATTTTCAAAAATAATGAGTTTTTTGCTGCTTCATTAAACATCAAAGGTTTGGCCTCAGTCGAAAGGATTCGGCAACGGCTTGATGAAGGTGCTGGGCTATTCGACTCTAGCATTCGTAAAGTAAACCTTGCTTTGCTGAGTAATCAGCAGTTTAGCAGAGTGAAGACACAACTCGGCAGTTATATTCCATGGGACTGCGACGTATCTCCCCTGGATAACTCTCGAACCAAAAAACAAAATGTGTCTCGCACCTATAAGGACTATGACGGCTACGCACCGATGTTTGGCTACCTTGGAAGAGAAGGATTTATGCTTGATTGTGAGCTACGACCTGGCAAACAGCATTGTCAGTCAGGAACAGTTGATTTTTTAAAGCGTGGCTTAGGTTTCATCGAAGAGCTTGGGTTAAAAAGTGAAGTGCTTTTGCGGTTGGATTCCGGTAATGATAGCGCGGAAAACCTTGAGCTCATTCAAGGTCAATGCAACTTTATCATCAAACGCAACCTTCGCAAAGAAGTTCGTGAGCAGTGGCTTAAAACGGCTATGGATTTAGGCAAGAAGAGTGTACCACGACCGGGAAAAACTGTTTACAGGGGTGTTCTCTACTCTAAACAGCCAGCGAATCAAAAATGCTCTCCTGTTCCTGTAGCCTTTGAAGTTACTGTGAGAGAAATTGACAAGGCAGGAAATTATCTTTTATTCCCTGAATTGGAGGTTGATACGTATTGGACAAATTTGTGTGAGGATGCTGAAGAGATCATTAGGTTATACCACGATCATGGGACCAGCGAGCAATTTCACAGTGAGTTGAAGTCAGATATGGACGTCGAACGTTTGCCGTCAAGCAATTTCGGCACTAACAGCTTGGTTCTCCTGCTGTCGATGCTAGCGTTTAATTGCCTGAGAACCATTGGGTCGTTGATGATTGAGCTAAAAGAGCTTTCGCCAGTTAAGCTTACTGTACAACGGCGCAGGATAAAAAGTGTCATTCGTGATCTTATTTTGACTGCTTGTAAATATGTCCGGCGAAGTAATCAAAATTTCATAAAGCTCGGCAAGTGCAATCCGTGGTTCTTGATGTACAAGTCTATATACCAGCGGCTTGTTCCTTAGCTTTTAGCAAAAGCTGTCCTTGAGTAGATGAAGTATGAGATACAAAGAGAGAGTTGTGTCTTAGTGCAGGAGAAATGATTATTTAAGGGGATGATTTCTCCAAAAAATGAGAAAAGGAACTCTAACACTATGCTATTTGGAATGTAAGCAGTGTCAGAGTTACTAGTTATGGCCCAGCGTTAACCTTGAAAGGGATTGTAGCTCTGGCGTCACGGATTCAGGAACCTGATAACGGTTCAAAAAAAATCTTTTTCCACATTTCTTCTGTCACAACAAATACAAGAAGACCACAAAAAGGAGATATAGTACTATTTGATTCTACTATTGACTCACAGCAGAGATTAAAAGCTAAACGTGTTGTTATCGAAGGTGTTGCTGCAACCAAGCGTGCAACAGCAAAGTCAAAATATGTTCCTGTGAATCCACCACAAAAGGATGCTATTGACTATATTTTCATTTTAGTTGGCGTTTGCTTTCTAATCATTGGAGGAGCAGAATTTCTTCGCTCAAGAGTATTTGAAAATACTCTTATATATATAGCACCTGCTTTAATAGCTTTTTTTCTCTTAAATAGACCCAAAAAACCAAAAGAGAAATCATTTTCCTGTGCTGGTTGCAAAACAATAACCGATTATGATCGAAGAACGATAGAAGCATGGAATAGGGGCTTTACAAGGCTCTATTGCAGTACGTGTCATCATAGATGGTTGCTAGAAAATCCACATCAAAAACTAACCTCACAAACAAATAGAGGGGAGTGTCTTGGCGTATTTGTTTTAATGCTAATACTGCCCACAGTCGGTAGCTTATGTTTCTACCATTGGCTGTTGTAACAGCATCACCATCAAATATAACAACTCAGCAATATTTCATTTAACCAGTTGTTTCACCATCGCTCACTACGTTCGCTGGACGCGCTGAGTATCGTTTATGAATAGAACCTGTTTTTAATTGATATCGTAATCAAATCTAATGAGAAAAAGTGGATTGTTTACAAGTCTAACCAAACCACACCTTATGTGAATCCCTCTATTGCTGACTGTAACGCTGAGATTAGTGATGAATTTTCTCCACTCATTACGGTACAGGGCGATGACAACATTAGTAATATCACATTATATTAATATCATTAACAAGCACCTTACGGGGTTTGGCTCCATCAGGTGGACCAACAACTCCATTTTTTTCCATGAGGTCTATGATTCTGGCGGCCCTGTTATACCCAACACGTAACACTCTCTGGACTCCAGATATAGAGGCCTGGCGACTATTCATTACAAAATTAAGTGCCTCATTATATTTTTCATCATACTCATCCTGCTGATCGTTAGGATGAACATCATCACAGTCCTGTTCACTCAAAACATCAAACATATAATTTGGTTTTCGTTGTTGTTTGATAAAGGATGTGATGCTCTCCAACTCATCTTCGGAGAGATAGGTTCCATGGACCCTTGTCAAACGAGAAGTTCCAGGAGGCACAAACAACATATCCCCGTTACCGAGTAGGGTTTCCGCACCATTGGAATCAATAATAGTGCGGGAATCTGTTTTAGAAGAGACCTGAAAAGAAATTCGAGTTGGAAAATTCGCTTTTATGATGCCAGTTAACACATCAACCGAAGGCCTTTGGGTCGCCAGGATAAGATGAATACCTGCTGCACGCGCCATTTGAGCCAGTCGGGTGAGTGCAAACTCTATGTCCCTGGACGCTGTCATCATCAAATCTGCTAATTCGTCAATGATTACGACAATGTAAGGAAGTGTTCCCAAGTCTTCCCCATGTTCAGCAAATTGATCGTCTGATGAAGCAGCCACCTTCTGATTAAACTGATCAATATTCCTGACCTGAAACTCTGCAAGTAGATTATAGCGCCTATCCATCTCCCTAACCAACCATTGAAGAGCTGTAGTGGCTTTATTCATATCTGTAATAACCGGGGTCAACAGATGCGGAATATCGTTATAAAAAGAAAGTTCGATTCGCTTGGGATCTATCATTATAAAGCGCACCTCATCCGGTGAAGCCTTATAGAGAATACTCGTAATCATCGCATTGAGGCCCACGCTTTTCCCTGTTCCGGTGGCACCTGCAATAAGTAGATGTGGCATGGACTCCAACCCAACCACAACGGGGCTACCGACAATATCCTTACCAAGACAGATGGGGATTTTTGAATTAATCTCTCGAAAATTCACTGATGTAACGATATCAATAAATGGTACCAGGCTTTTTTTAATATTGGGTATCTCAATTCCCATTACATCCTTTCCCGGAATGGGGGCCACAATACGAATACTATATGCGCTAAGGGCCAAAGCCAGATCGTCTGCAAGATTTACAATTTTGCTGATTTTGATACCTGGTTCTGGCTTGTACTCATAGGTGGTGATCACAGGTCCGGGATGAATCCCCATAACCTCACCTTTAATACCAAAAAAACCAAGCTTAGTCTCAAGGAGCTCCGCATCATTGCGAATACGTTCATGATCCACCATATTGTCATCACAGGTATTTTTCAAAAATGAAAGCAATGGCAGCTGATACTCTCCTGATTGTTCAATTTTCTCCTGTTGCATCTCAAGACAAGCACCGTTATCAGCATCATCTCCGGTGTTATATTCTGCCAGATCAAGGGGGCTAGAGGTTATAGACAAAGAAGAGGTCTCCTTGTCCGTTCCAAACAATGAATCTTCTCTATGGATCTTTCTATCCTCAATGCTTGATTCTTCATCCGAAGACCATGTTGTAAGAGAAGGTGAACTCTGATTTGAAATAGCTTCTCTTCGCTCTCCAGGCTGATCCTCCTGTGGAACGTGTTCATAGCCTAATCTTATAACACTGGCTACACTACCACCCTCCGATTCAACTACTTCTGCAGTCTGCGCAGTTACATCCAACAAATTGCCATTTAATTCCTGCTTCGCAATAAATTGGCTATCTTCCACATTTTCTAGAAGGTGCTCTGCCGTAGTCTTAACCGAAACACTCGTTATTTCTTCATCAACAGAGGAGTAAACCCCGAGCATCTGAATATCACCACCATCCTGACCATTCGCGTCTTCTGTAACCGATATTATCAATGATCTATCTTGCACAGAATCTGTCGATACAGTTGGTATATCGAATGCCGCAGAGGAGTTACCCATAGGGATTTTATTGATTTCTGAATGGTTATTCTCCCTATCTATTCCCCATGTTTCCTCCTCCACAACCTGGGTACGTCCCTCCGGTTTAGCCTGGATTATGCTTTGTTGACACCGATTTTCAATAACATCAGACTTTTCCGGTTGTCCTTGGTTTTCAGCAGATATTCCCCCTACCACACACGAACCTGATATATCCACCTTGGACGTGTCTACAATGTCTATGTTTTCTTTTTCTTCTGCATACCGCAAAAAGTCTGATGGGACAGAGTTCGTATCAGATGAAGTAGTAGAAATTGATGTTTCCAACTCTACAGAAGCTGCCTGGCTGGAGATTTCAGTGGGGTTTTCAGCCCCAGCACAATCACTAACGCTTGAGTCCTCGATACGCATCTCTTTTTGAGACAATGCCGAAGGCTGCAAGTAATTTGTTTGCTGATGATCAGCGTCCTGATTTGCTGTAGATTCCTTAGAAGGTTGCGTAAACGATGATCGTTCCTGACCGATCTCACTGGAAAAATTTTGTGGACACGCAGGTTCTCGATACAGTGCATTTTTTACTGCTGAAGGCATTGCCACCTTTTTTTTCAGATAGGATTTCCCCTCCCTCTTTGGGCTGGTACTATGTACAGAGGATGACCTTGTTGTTTGAGTAGAAGTGCCATTCTGCAATTTTGCCTTAAGTACCTGAAGCTCCTCCAAAACCTCCCTGACCTCAGCATATTTTTTTTCTAGTTTGGTATATTTCTCACTGATATTTAACGTTGCCAATAAAAGCTTATCATAGTGATTCAAGCTATCCCGATGTACATCAGTTTTAGTTTCAACACATTGTAACTCCTTGATAATCAACGAAGCAATATCATGAATATTTCCCAGCACATCAGCATTATCAATTTGAAATTTATGCTGACCACGTTCTGTTGTCAGAATAAGAATATCTTGATCAAGACTGTAATTGTAATCAAAACCTTGTTTATTAATTCCCACAATACTGCCTATATGAATTGATATTAAATTTGAATCTCCTTAGAAACACCACGACAGGTGTCTGAGATAGTTCTGTTCAACTATGCGCACTGTTCACTGCTAAAGTACTCTAATAAATATACTTCAGGCATGATACCGGGTAAACGGAACAACAACTGCGTACCAGTTATCTTAAACCAAAACAGGGCGAAACCGAGTGAACCATAAAAGGGGAGAATTCGCAATAGAGAGAGGTATCAGTTATTTTGACTCTTACAACTCAAGCCTACCTTTAACATAAAGCTTCGATTGACCGCAGTTCTATAAAGAAAGAAATCTGAACACTATCTTGATCTTTTCGACTTGAAAAATCTTTGTTTTGTATTTTCTTATCCCGCTCCTTTTTAGAGTGGGATATAGAAAGAGGTCAAAGCCAGTTTTAACTTCATTATTATGAAGTTCTCGTATATAAAACATGTCTAGACCAATAAGAATAAAATATCGCGGAACCTGACACCTTTCCTCATCAGCTGAAGCAATGGAGCGATATGCCCTGTTTTGCTTATGTAAAACAAGGTGTTTTTAATAGCATGAAAGCCGAAGTCCCTAACCTCAAGTTAGCCAAACCATTGCTTCAACCGACTTTATATTATCAGTATGGGCCGTTGTAACTTATTCTTATTGGGAGGCATCTTAGGGCTTGTCATGACCCATTCAGGCTAGAGCTGGTTTTTAAATCGGACGGTCTGACTCTATAAAGATTTGAGGGCTAATACCGAAACGTACCAGAGTTGGGAGTACTGATTTATAACTATTTTTGAATGTTTACACTCATTCATGAGCTACAATCACCATTTCCACCAGGAGTAAAATCCACAATGAAAAAACTACTTATTGGCTTAGCTTCATTTCTTTTGTCTGGCTGCATGGGAATGCCAAAGGGTGTGACCCCCATAGAAGATTTTGTTTTAAACGACTATCTTGGAAAATGGTATGAAATTGCTCGATTAGATCATTCTTTTGAACGTGGTTTAAGCAATGTCAGCGCCACATACTCTCTAAGAGAAGATGGCGGGGTTAGTGTTATTAATCGTGGATATTCTACAGCTAATGAAAACTGGAAAACCGCAGAAGGAAAAGCATACTTTGTAGGCAGTGATAACACTGGCCATTTAAAAGTTTCATTCTTTGGCCCTTTCTACAGTTCATATGTGATTTTTGAGCTGGATGAAAAAGAACAATCCTATGCCTTTGTATCCGGGTACAACAACTCCTACTTGTGGCTGCTATCTCGAACACCGACGGTCCTTGATGAGGTAAAATCTGCATTTATCCATAAAGCTCAGAATCTTGGTTTTGATACAGATAGCTTAATATTTGTTGACCAGGAAAAACTGTAATTCACTTTTCAGGGACGATGAGCAATGAGTGTAAAAGATTTTTTATTATTTATTATAAGCGTGGTACTTTTAAGTAGTTGTGCAACTTCCCACCACGGAACCTTTGTAACCTCAAGCTATAATGGCCAAGAGGGACATAACAGTAATGTTTTAGGTGATGTCACCGGCCAGTCTAAGCAAACATGGATTTTATACATGTTCCCATCTGGAAAAGCACCTTCAACTAATACAGCAATCAACGATGCAAAATCACAAATTACAGGAACTGATTTTTTGACCGATATTGCAATAGATGATCGAATATATTGGGGAATTGGGTATAGAGAGCAAATAATTGAGGTTAAGGCAAGAGCACATAGTTTTCAAAACTAAAGAGCACCTTAAACATGACGTTATCATAAAATAATATAGACACCACATGAATTACTCAAACACCTGTAGTTGTGGAAAAATCCAGATCAAACTCACTCTTCCAAAACCTATCGAGGAATATACGCCAAGGGCATGTGATTGTGATTTCTGCACCACGCGTAAAGCTGCCTATATTTCAGACCCAGATGGCGTCTTAGAAATAACACAATCCGAAGGGCTTGAATCACTCATTCAAGGATCAAAACAGGCCAAATTTTGGCAGTGCAAATCCTGCCATGATTTAATCGCTGTAACCCATGAGTTTGAAACCGGCCTTCAAGGCGCAATAAATGCGAATTGTCTCGCTGGTTCAAACAAGCTACAAAACCCAATTTCTGTTTCACCCAAGACTTTATCACCAGAAGAAAAAATTGAACGTTGGCAGGCAGGCTGGATGACAGTCAAGTTTATTGATAAATAGATGACTTATTCAACCCTTTTCCACCTTTTCGCTACACTCATTCCTATCCGAAGGTATAATTTATGAGTAGTACATCTGTTGAAAACCAAGACTTAACCGAGGACGACATCGTTGTTGTCGGGGTACCATTAGACAGTAATTCATCATATATGCGTGGTCCAGCCCTTGCTCCTGGGAAGATAATTGATGCTCTTTATTGCGACTCAGCCAACCTATGGACAGAGGACCTGATTGATGTAGGAGCATTATCCGGATTGCATTTCAGACCAGATATCAAGATAATAGATGAGGCAAAAGCATTTACGAAAATTGAAAGTGAGATTGACAAGATTTTGGTGCACAAGTCACAAGTCATTACACTTGGGGGAGACCATTCCATCACCTTCCCTGTCATTCGTGCATTTGCAAAAGTATATGACAAGCTGAACATACTGCACCTCGATGCTCATCCCGATCTATATGATGAATTGGATGGTAATCTTCATTCTCATGCTTGTCCATTCGCGCGAATAATGGAAGAGAATTTGGCGGCAAGACTCGTTCAAGTTGGTATTAGGACCATCACAGGCCACCAACAGGAACAAGCTCAGAAATTTGGCGTCGAAATAATCAATATGAAAAACATCTCTGTCGCTACAGACCTGGCTTTCGATGGACCTGTATATCTTTCTTTAGATATGGATTGTTTAGACCCAGCCTATGCACCGGGTGTATCACATCATGAACCGGGAGGAATGAGTACTCGAGATGTTCTCGATATAATCCAAAACCTCAAAGGAAACCTGGTTGGAGCTGATATTGTAGAATTAAATCCTGATCGTGATTTTAATGATATGACTGCAATGGTGGCAGCTAAGTTCTTAAAGGAAATAATCAGTAGAATGGTCGTGAAAAAATAGTAACTTTTGCATTAAAAAAAGAGCTGACTGTTCGATACACCTATTAACAACAGGTTAGGCAAGTAACATCCGATCAAACCACACTGATTATTACACATTTCACAAACATGGCCCTTGCGAAATTCGCTCTATTTGATAAACATGGTTTATCATTGGACAACATAGAGTTGTGATGTTTAATATTTTTTTCCCAACCTCATCTCATATAACTTCAGCCATGGTTCTCCCAAAAGATACTCTACCACCACCAGGAATACGTAGTAAACTTGCGACCCTGATCGAAAGCCAAACAGTTATTCGGTTTATTACCTTTCTCATCATTATCAATTCCATTACCCTCGGTCTTGAGGCTGATCCTGAAATGATAGCTGAGTATGGGACACTGCTGTTTGCAATTGATAAAACAATCCTGCTGACTTTTACCCTGGAATTACTGATAAAATTCTACGCATATCGCCAAGATTTCTTTAAATCCGGGTGGAATAACTTTGATTTTGTAATCGTTGCCATTGCATGGATTCCCACAGGTGGTGCGTTTGCAATTTTTAGAGCGCTCAGGATTTTACGGGTTTTTCGTTTGTTCTCCGTTGTGCCGCAAATGAGGAAGGTGCTCACCGCCCTACTCAACTCAATTCCTGGAATGTTATCGGTGGTGGGAATACTCACCCTGATTTTTTATGTGTGTGCAGTGCTCGCTACAAAACTCTTTGGTCATCATCCTGACCCTCAGATGCAAGAGTGGTTTGGCTCAGTCTTTGCCTCACTATATACCCTGTTTCAAATCATGACCCTTGAAAGCTGGTCAATGGGAATCGTTCGACCAACAATGGAAATCTACCCGCTTTCCTGGATATTCTTTCTTCCTTTTATAATCGTCACAAGCTTTGCCGTGCTCAATCTCTTTATTGGAATCATCGTCGATGCCATGCAGTCAGCTCAACATGAGCCTAGAGAGACAGATAAATCTGAGTTAAAACAATACACCCATCAGGAAGTTGAAAGCCTGCACCTCAAATTTGACCAGTTACAAGAGGAAATAATTTCACTGAAAGAAGTGTTAGAACAACAATCGAAACATCAAAGCCCATAGAGGAGACCTGAAAGAAGCGTTAAAATTCAAACAAAAACCCGCAGCACATTAAATTCAACATAGGGACAACTATTATGAAAAAATGTACTTTGGCAGTTATGATTTTTGCGATTTTCTGTATCACAGGTTTTTCCCAAACAGTACAGGCTGAGGAGGCAAAGGGAGGACTCTTTGTCAACCTCACGACAGATGACACCTGGGCTGCCACCAAGGCCATTATGTTTGCCCACCAAAAGGCATTGAAACGGGGACATAAACCTGTTGCCATCTGGCTTAATGTGAGGGGCATTTACCTGGGTGACAAAAAACGCGCCTCACACGTTCACGGCTTAATGAAGGATAAGAATCAATCTATCCAGGACATGCTTGCAGCATTTATAAAAGATGGAGGAACTGTTATTGCCTGTTCTGCCTGCTCAAAGGCGGCTGGTCTTGTACACGATGACTTTATTGATGGGGTAACCATGGGCAACCCCGATCTCGTCTCTGAGATTCTGTTTGATCCAAATGTGAAGACATTATCCTGGTAAAACTGTTCACAACATATCCCTGTTACACTACCCGTAAACGGGATATGTTTTCTTTCTCCTACCATTCCTGAAGAAAGAATTATTTTTACATTTCTCCGTTATTTCTTTATTCTCATAATACTAAGCCTTTTGAAAAAACAGGATTTTCGTCCAAGATCAAGGCCTGTAAAAATTTTTATCACAGGCATATAGTTAATATTCAGAAGATAAAATTTTGAACAAAACGAAGATATTGGGCGCTAAGACACTTTTGCAAGTGGCTCTACTATCAATCCTATTTAACTTAACCTGTGCTGACTAATGGCTGATCCTCTCAAAAAAATCCTCGAACCAATCAAAGATCTCCAGGTAATACGAGGGGTTGAGCTACCCATTGGTCTTGAATTTCTCCAACTTGTGGTGACTGGCCCCCCGGGAGCTGGCAAATCATATTACATTGAACAGATAAAAGGATGGCCCAATGAGGGTTACATTGATCTTGCTCAAAATGGTTGGTGGAAGGAAAAATCCCTTATCTACAGGCCAAGAGAGGTTCACCTGGGTCTGCCGTTCAAAGGTGTGCAAGAATCCCTGACGGTCTTTGACAAGGAGTGGCTCAAAAGCGATCCTCCTCTAGCACTTGAACTTGATCGTATTGTTCTACCACCATTGAAACAACATTCTTTCCAGACCAACTGGCGGAACCGGTATATATTTGAGTTTCTCATACCCGGACCTTCAACCATTTATGAGCAGCGGCTCGCAAGGCAAAATCAGGGTTACTTCCCGGTGGATGAAAAACTTAATCTGGATATGGTTCGCAGACAGGTTGAAGTCTATAGAGAAGTCGCCCTCTACCTGCATAGAGCTGGGCTCAACGTCTATCTTCGAAAGGGACTTGATAAAACACCTCTATTTTTTGCAGAGCCCGGAGTAACAAGTGTCCCCCGCTGGACGCTTGATAAACCCATAAAAAAGCCTGCTCTCAACACCCTTAACGGCTGGAAATATCTTTTTAGAAGACGCTACCCCATTCAATGGATAACAGTTACAAACAATCCTGAAACCATTAAACAACCGGGCCGAATCGCCCACGATGGACGCAGTTTTGGCCTTCGACTTGGAAATAAGTTCCTCCGTTTTCATCCTGAGATTGTACTTGGTGTTAAAAAGAAGGTGGCCCATAAAAACTGGATTATTAACACTGACCTCTCCTGTTCCACTAAAAAACTCCGTGGCTTTATGCGGATTAAGGTTGGGGAGACAATAGTTCTTGGTCATTCCAATCCCGAGTTTGCACAACTCTTCGACTTTGATGACAGTGTTGGACAACGACATATCAGCATTACCAACCGCAGGGGCGATCTGATACTCACCCCGCTTTCACTGGAATTTAAAACTAAGGTTGTACTGCTCAATGATCTAGATCTTCGTGAACGCTTAGAGCGTGGTCGCCACAAAGCATTACTCAAAATACGCCGCAGTTACGGCCAGGAAATTGCTCCACTGCCGCCAAAACTTGCCCTTGATTCAATTCGGGCAGTAAACGAGCTTCTTACAAATGAATCCTTTCGTCCCGAAAACAAAGAGGGATTTGTTGGAGGACTTGTGGAGTTATCCTCTAAAACGTCACCTGTAATTGTTGGAGACCTCCATGCTGAGGTGAATAACCTGCTTAAGATTTTAAGCGAGAACTGTCTGCTTGATTGTTTACGCCTCAAAACTGCCACTCTGATCATTTTAGGAGATGCTGTTCACTCCGAAAATGCCAGTGAGATGGACCAGTTTGAGTCATCTATGTTGATGATGGATATCATCTTCAGACTTAAACTCACCTTTCCCGACAATGTTTTTTACATTAGAGGAAATCACGACAGTTTTAGTCCTGAAATCAATAAAAATGGCCATTTACAAGGCGAACTTTTCCAGGAGACATTAGCTGAGACCCGCGGGGATGAATATGTTCAGCAGATGCAGCTCTTTTACGACAGTCTTGCCTATGTCGTAAGCTCAAATGATTTTATCTGTTGTCATGCAGGGCCGCCACGCTTTGAGGTAAAGCGAAATGATATTATCAATATCAAGCCCGAGAGTAAACTTGCAAAAGAGTTGACCAAGAACCGACTACAGCGTCCTAATCATCTTGGTGGCTATTCAAAGGGTGATGTGAAAAAATTTCGTAAAAGCCTTAATGTATCTGCCAAGACTCCGTTCTTTGTTGGTCATACCCCTATGGATCCCTTCGGCAGCTACTGGCTTAATGCCGGCACCATAAAGAACCACCACGTTATCTATAGTGCCCACGATGATGGGCCAAGTATTTTTATTCGCACTGGTGATAACTTTATGCCAATCAGTTTTCCGGCAGAACCACTGACTGAATTCATCAATGATCTTAAGTAAAAACAGGTTATCAATGATGAGAAGACGTTCTTTTGTTGTATTGAGCAAATACACCCGGCCGTAAATCGTTATACCAGTGCTACCAACGGACCGTCAGGCGAGGTGTCTCAACACAAAAAAACCATTGACTTTCCGACAATACTTAGTAATCAGGCTCACAAAATCTATATAATTTTTCACGAATACTGGCTTGAAGATTTAAGACACAGTACAATAATTTAACAGCTATTAAATATATCCATATACAGGGGATTTCGTACTATGCCAATAATGTCTAACCGTTCTCTTTCGGGCCTCCTGCGAGGCTCACCGTTTCGGCCCATACAGGAACACATGTCAGTTGCTTTTTCCTGTGTTTGCCTGATACCACCTCTTTTTGATGCTGTGTACAGAAATGATACAGCCCAAACTGCAGATTTTGCATCCCAGATTTCAAGTCTTGAAACCCAGGCGGATAAGCTTAAATCGACCTTTCGCCTCAATATGCCAAAGTCTCTTTTTATGCCGGTTGACCGAAAGGATCTGCTAAGCCTCATTGCCGACCAGGATAAGATAGCCGACACTGCAGAGGATATTTGTAAGATTTTTCTCTACAGATCCATGGTGGTTCCGGAAGCAATTAAAGAATTGCTTGATGAACTCCTTGAAGGCACCATGGAGATTGCAGCTGCTGCCAAAGAAATGATAGAACAACTCGACGAGCTCCTTGAACTCGGTTTTGGTGGCCGGGAAAGCGCCATTGTTACCGAGATGATCGAAGGCGTGCGCAGAAGCGAACATAACATCGATGATATTCTTCATAGATGTCAGAAACAATTGTTTTCCATTGAAGGAGAACTCGACCCTGTTTCTGTCATGTTCTGGTATAAGATTATAGAATTGCTGGGTCTTATTTCTGATCAGTCAGAAAACCTTGGTGACCGTCTCCTTCTTTTTCTCTCTAAATAACATAGGTATGTAATGGAAATTATAGCATCATACGGAACGGTCCTACTCATCCTGGCCATTATTTTCGGGCTGTACATGACCTGGGGAATCGGCGCAAATGACCTCGCAAATGCCATGGGAACATCCGTTGGAGCCGGAGCTGTAAGCGTTAAACAGGCAATCTGTATTGCCATTATTTTTGAGTTTTTGGGAGCTGTGCTCGCGGGTGGTCATGTTACCAAGACTATTCGTAAAGGAATAATTGACCCCACCTCCATTGTTAACAGTCCTGAAATTCTTGTGTATGGAATGCTGGCTGCACTTCTTGCAGCTGCAGTCTGGCTGATGATAGCCTCAGCAAAGGGCTGGCCTGTTTCCACCACACACTCGATCATCGGTGCCCTTATAGGTTTTGCCATAGTTGGTATCGGACCTGAAGCTGTTAAGTGGGGCAAGGTTGCAAGCGTAGTAATGAGCTGGGTTGTCTCTCCTGTTGTTGGTGGAACCATTTCATTTTTGCTGGTTATCAGCACCAGAAAACTTATTTTTGATACAGATAATCCCCTCAAAAATGCCAAGCGTTATGCACCTATGTACATCTTTCTTGTGGGTTTTGTCATCTCACTGGTCACCATGTTCAAGGGGCTTAAGCACCTGAACCTTGAGCTGTCCACCGGCCAGAGTTTTGCGGTTGCTACCTGTTTTGGCCTCTTAACTGCTGGCATTGGCTGGACCTTTATTCGTAAGATTGTAGACGACCCCAAGGCTAACAGGTCTTTTAGCTATGCAAGTGTAGAGAAAGTTTTTACCCCGATGATGCTCTTTACCGCCTGCGCCATGGCCTTTGCCCATGGTTCCAATGATGTTGCCAACGGCATCGGCCCCCTTGCTGCTATTTACAGTATTATCAGCTCTGGTGGTGAGGTTATGCAGTCCTCACCTCTGCCTATATGGATTCTACTTCTTGGTGGTGGCGGTATCGTTTTAGGCCTTATTACCCTGGGCTACCGCGTTATGCTCACTGTTGGTAAGAAAATCACTGAGCTTACTCCTTCAAGGGGTTTTTGTGCAGAGCTTGCTGCTGCAACCACAGTAGTACTTGCCTCTAGAACAGGTCTTCCTGTATCTACTACCCATATTCTGGTTGGTTCTGTTCTTGGTGTAGGACTTGCGAGAGGTATTGGTGCTCTTGATCTGCGGGTCGTTCTCAATATTATCATCTCCTGGCTGGTCACCCTGCCAGCCGGTGCTATTATGGCGATGCTCTTTTTCTTTACCCTTAAAGGTATCTTCAGTTAAGTTAATCCCGGTAAGCGGTTAAGAAACTACCGGTAACTTAATCAATACAGCAAAAGCCCCTGGCCATTAATTGCCAGGGGCTTTTTTTAATGCAACAAGACAAGATGATTATTCTTCCCGTTTTTCAAATTTTCGTAAATCTGCCACTATCCTGCCAATCTTAGGATCACCAGTGATTTTCAGAATCTCTTTACGCTCATCTTTTGACAGATAGATTTTAAAACCACTCATCTTCACCTCCCGGGGTTCTTTTAACGTTCGTGTTTCAGGCACAATAACCCAACAAGGACGAAGTACACCGTCTATAGTAAGAGCTGTTTCCTCCGGGCAGAGGAGATGAATTTCATACTGTTTAGTTCCGGTAAAAAGATCAAAAACCTCACTGGTCCCAACCTGCCAATCAAGACTACGGATAAGGAAAACGATGGAAAAAGGATCAAGAATAAAGCTTTCTGACTCATATTCTTTTGTCTTTACCTTTGCAGGATTATTTCCTTTAACTTCTTCCTCTGTAACTACAATCCTGTCATGTGACTCAAACTCCGCATTGATGGTTTTCTTTTTCCTTCCCGTTTGCTCTATAATCTTTGCCGTCTGAGGCAATAAAGGATTCCTTGTGACAGCCACCTCACCCTTGTACTTTACCTTATAGAGGTGTTTTAAGATCCCTCTGGTCCTGGCCTTAACCGCTACAACATATTCATCTCCTGTTCGATCCACTGCGATGCTTGCCCGACCAAGTTTAGTCCCTTTCAAGAAGACATCGTAGTAATAGGTCCCGGGGGTAGGATCAAATTCTGAAAGAATATCCAGCTCACCACTGCTGGTCTTTCTTTCGGTGACCTGAGAGCTGTCTACTAAAGTCTCAGCAAAGCTTGGGTTGTTAAAAAATACCGTGCTGCAAACAATCGTGAGACAGCATCCAACGGAGATAATTTTTTTTCTATAATCCATAAACACCAGCTCCAGATAGAGAGAATACTGCGGGTGGAAAAACAATTACATTATGGGAACGTACAGTGGTTATATCTACAACGAATTATACATGTAAATTTGAAAAAAAAGGTGAAAATAATGGTATCCACCTTTTAAAACAAATGAGTGGTCAGGCACCAACTCAATGAGTTAAACTGCCAAGCATAAAGTCACGCCAGATTGGTGCTGCAGTGGCCCCGCCGCTCTCTTTTTTGCCCATGGACTTATTGCGGTCATATCCAACCCAAACCCCGGTTGTGTATGTATTATCATAACCGACAAACCAGGCATCGCGACTTTTATCTGAGGTACCAGTTTTACCACCCTGTACCCCTGGCACATCGGCCACCTTTTTTCCGGTGCCCTTGGTTACCACGCTATGGAGCATACGTTTCATACCATCTGTAACACTTTGACTCAGCACTCTCTTTCTCTTGCCAGGCTCTTCGGGGTATACAACTGTCCCATCAGGTAAAACCATCTTTTCAATAAAACGTGGCATAAGAAAGGTTCCATTTCCTGCAAAAGGCAGGTAGGCACCGGTCATTTCAAGTAGAGAGATATCTGCGGCCCCAAGGGAAAGAGACAGGTCAGGTGGCAAGCTTTCTTTAATACCAACATTTTTTGCCAACTGATGAACACCCTTATAACCAACCTTCTGCATTAATCGCACTGAGGCAGCATTATAGGAGTGAGTTAGAGCATTATTGAGGGTCGTCATACCATGATATCTACCCGAATAATTTTTCGGACTCCAGGTTCTACCATCCTTTCCTCTAATGGATATGGGTCCGTCATCAATTGCCGACTGTGGTGTCCATCCCTTTTGTAAGGCAACAGCATAGACAAAGGGCTTAAAGGTGGAGCCCACCGGGCGTTTGGCCTGGGTTGCCCGGTCAAAGGGGGATTGTTTAAAGGATGTACCACCCACAAGGGCGCGTATCCGACTATTCCTGGTCTCAATAGAGACAAGAGAGCCTTGGGGAGGAGAGTCAACAGTTTTTCCTGCAATAATTTGCCTGCTTTTGCTTGCTTTCACCCCTCTTCGAACTGCCTTTAAAGCCTCTTTCTGCATTTTTGAGTCGAGGTAGGTATAGATCCTCACCCCTGCTGACTGCAGCGGGCCACCAAGGTAGTCACGCGCTTTTTTCTTCACAATCTGCAGATAATATGCATTTTCATCTGTTGCATACTGCACCCTGGAGTTGAGGTGGGTCTTTGCCTCATATGCTTTTTTTGCTTTTTCCGGACTCACGTAGCCATCAGCCGCCATTCGGTTCAACACATATTTCTGCCGCTCTACAGCGCGGTCCATATGGTTAAACAGCGAATATCTGCTGGGCGCCTGTGGTAGACCTGCTAAAAGTGCACATTCGCCCAAGGTGAGTGTAGCGGCACTTTTACCAAAATACACCTGCGCTGCTGCCTCTACGCCATGGGCACCTTCACCGAGGTATATCTGATTGAGATAGATAAAAAGGATTTCATCTTTGGTCAGTAACTTATCAATTCGCCAGGCAAGTATGGACTCCTTAATCTTACGAATATAGGTTTTTTCAGGAGTGAGCAGGAGCGATTTTGTCACCTGCTGGGTTATAGTCGATCCGCCCTGGCTTTTAGCCCCGTTTTTAAAGTTGTTTATAACAGCACGTAAAAGAGATATAAAATCAAGGCCCGGATGTTCATAAAAGCGTCCATCTTCAGCAGCCACAAAGGCCTTTGCAAGATACGGTGACATCTTAGTAAGAGGTATTACCGTTCTATTTTCAGTAAACATACGATCTACGATCTTACCATGCCGATCGTAGATTACCGTGGACTCCGCTGGTCTATAATTTTCAACAGTGCTGATATTTGGAATATTCAGGCTTGAATAGGCGAGTAGCAGGCCACCCACAAACATGGTTTGCAGAAGGCAGATAGTAATAAGAAAAAAATAAATACTCTTTTCTCTATATATTCTGGCGCGGGTAGCAGGTTTACGGGGTGGCCGCTTTACAGGTGTTTTCCGGTTAGATGGTGACACAATTACAACTCATGGTAATATTTGTAGATTCAATCAATGGGGTAATGTCCTTAATTGTTATTATTGGAATTGACTACATTAACAAATAGATCCGATGTTACATTGCAGGAGCAATCTAACATCTCGTTATGAACGCGCAACAGGAAAGTCTTAACTATGTCTAAAATCCGAATACTTCCAGAACAACTCGCCAACCAGATTGCAGCCGGAGAGGTTGTTGAACGCCCCGCATCTGTTGTTAAAGAAATGGTTGAAAACAGTCTTGATGCCGGTGCCACCCGTATTGAAATTGAGATCGAAGGTGGCGGCACCCGACTTATCCGCATCATAGATAATGGTGAAGGAATGGAAGAAGATGATCTTCTCATGAGTCTTGAGCGTCATGGTACCTCAAAGATACAAACTGAAGAAGACCTTGGAGCAATCGCAACCCTTGGTTTTCGTGGTGAGGCTGTGCCCTCCATCGGATCTGTCAGTAAACTCACCCTCACATCCAGAGTCAAGGACAGTGATCTTGGTACCAGGGTGGTACTTGAATATGGCAAACTCACCAAGGTTCACGAAATCGGCTGCAGTTTCGGTACGACCATGGAGATACGAAGTCTTTTTGGTAAAACACCAGCAAGACGTAAATTCCTGCGTACAACCAGAACAGAAGTGGGCCACATTGAAGAGGTTGTAAAAAATTACGCCCTGGGTTGCCCGGATATCACGTTCATTCTGCGTATTAACGGAAAAGACACCCTCTATTTTGATGGAAGTCAAAGCCTCACCCAGAGGCTTGGAAACCTCATGCGTTATGATGGTCCTTTTATCCCTGTACACTCATCCAGAGGAACTGGGGATCGAAAAATTCGAGTAACCGGCCATCTTATCCCCCCAGAGAAGGTGACCATAGGACCTTCCAGATTACGGATCTTTGTGAACAGTCGAGCAGTTAAAGACCGGATGGTCACCCACGCCATTGGTGAGGGCTTACGTTCGTTTCTGATGAAGGGTAAAAATGCTTCCGGGCTTATTCATCTGGAACTCCCCCATGATGAGGTGGATGTTAATGTTCATCCTGCAAAGCATGAGGTACGTTTTAGAAATTCTCAGGATGTGCACACCTTTCTAAGCCGTGCAGTCGCCTCTGCCATGGAAAAACATCAACAGGATCTGCAAAGTTCAATATTTGGCGGCAACAATGCTCCAGACAGAACTCCAGCCCCCATAGATCCAGGCCTACGTACCGATAATATACATCCAAATGAGACTCACGTGGATAAGCAGGAGTATACCAGTCATCCGACTGAAAGTGTTGTATCAGTTCCCCATCCAGCCCCTGTTACAAATAATAGTGCACAGTCCTATAGCGAGCCTGATCCTGACCTTGAAGAAAGACTAGCTGAAGACCCTCCTCTAGAAATATGGGAACCAACCAGAACATCTGAACCACCTCCGCAATCGTTGTTTCAGGATTCGCCACCAATCCATAGGCAGCCGATCAAAGATTCTGAGCCAACTCTACCAAGTAGTGTGCCTCCTGTAGAGAAACGACAGCTTGACCATAATCTTCTGGTGATTGGCCAATTTGATGATCTCTATATCTTCTGCAAAGACAGTGAAGGTCTTTTGGTTGTGGACCAGCATGCAGCCCACGAACGACTTCTCTACGAAAAACTGCATAAACAGTACCTCGACAAATCTGTGGTCAGCCAAACCCTGATGTTTCCTGAAACTGTCGAGCTATCCCTATTTCAGTCACAACTGACCTTAAAGCATACAGAATCCATTGAACGAATGGGCTTTCGTATCAGTGAGTTTGGAGGAAACACCTTTGTGATTTCAGCCGTCCCTGCACTTGCAGGTCTTAGCAATCCCCGGGAACTGTTTCTTGATATTCTTGAACAGTTTGGCAGTGAAACCGGGACAAATGGCGGGGGAAAACTGGATAATATTCTAGCCGGCATGGCCTGTAAAGCTGCCGTTAAGGCCGGGACATCACTTTCAAAGCAGGAAATTGATAACCTCTTAAACGAAATGGCCAGAGCCGATCTTTTCTCACATTGTCCCCACGGAAGACCCGTCATTAAACGCTTTAGCAGTGATGAGGTAAAGAAATGGTTCTACAGGACATAGGAATAGCTCGACAAAATTACACACTGTGCAACAAGCGTCCCCCCGGTGGGCAACTATTGTTCTTTTTTGGTCCTGCCACCAAAAGCCTAGGACCTATACCACTGTAAAATCGACATTTTAGACCATGGCATATCTTTTGCTTAATATTGTTTGAGGTTTGATGGAGTCAAAACTCACCCTGAACACTATTTAACAAAAGGAAAATACGTCATGAAAAACTTAGTCAAACCAATAACTATTGTCGCATGTCTGCTCATATCCGGATACGCCTACGGTGTGTCCAATTCCACCAATAAAAACAATATCGATCCTGCTCAAATTGAAGCTCCAGCAAAACAAGAGACCCAAATGTTCCACGGTATTGTGAAACGGCTCGATGATGGAATGGCCCTTTATACCGAAAATGAAGTATATCCCCTCATCGGTGGCGAGTTTGATATGATTAGAGGTAAAGAGGTTAACATCATCGGCAAGGTTGTCGATGAAGGCGATATCAAGAAGCTCGCAGTAAACCGTATTCAACTGAGCAAATAATTATCACCGTCTTCATTGTTTGACTCCAATAGCAATGCTATAGAAAAAGGGAGCCAGTGATCCTGTGCTCCCTTTACCTCTCTTCTCTCCACACTACCTCGCGTTATCCCCTCTGTAATTTTCAAACCTACCCAGACTATTCAAGCCTTTTAAAATTGAGGCTATTGAGCAATATCTCATTCAATAAGATGTATGAACATGGTTAATTATTGATATGTTGCCTATAATGAGATCACAGATGTTCAATGTCCGCGTTATAACGTTACAGCGTTATAATGTTCTCTCACGGAGATTCCAAACCGATGAACAACGAAAATTTCTTGTATTTTCTCCCTCTGATTCTCTTCTTTCTGTTCAGCATTGGTTTTACCGGCTGCGCCCGACTGCCAGACTATGCCCAACCCCACATGAGCAGCCAGCCGTTTGATCCAGCTCTTTCATATTTTAGCTATAGACCACTAAAAACAGAAGATTTTCAGGCGACTCAGCCCGCGCCATCCATAGGTGATCATAAGCATATGATTAACGCCCACACCTCTCTCTCCCTGCGGCCTGTCCATGATATACGCTATATCATCAGTCCTCCTGAAATAAACTTTGGATTATATAAGGCGTATCTTCAGGAGCTTGGATTCAGAGCTGTCATGGTACCCGAAAGAAGCTGGTGGAACCCTCAGCTTACCCCGTCCAAAACAGCATATGTACTCCAGCATGAGCAGATTCATTTTGCATTAATGGAAATTGCAGCACGCAGACTCAACAGAAAACTCGCGAGTATGCCAGAAAAGGTGATCAGCGCTCCTCATGGGGCAACAGTTGTACGCAGATTACAGGAAACCATCGATAGTGAAGTTACAGCAATTCAGGCTGAAATTTTAGAAGAACACACAGCTTTTGATAAGGACACTTCACTTTTTCACGATCCCCTGCGTCAACAGCAGTGGTATGACAACAGCCAGGACGAGCTTTACGACCTGTCAAAATGGGCTCGGTAAGAAACTATCAGTTTACGGGTAAACATGGTAACTTATGAGTATCAGATTCTTTTTTTATACTTCGTTTTATACATAACTACCTCAAATTCATAATGCAATTCAATCAACTCTCATCAGCGTACCACCATATTAAAATCTGCTTTTCTAAGCGTTGCCTGCTTGTAGGTCTGACCCTTCTCCTATTACAGACAGGATGTGCTAAAACCCGGATTCCTACTGTCATTGAAACAACTGCATACTGCAACTGTTCCTCCTGCTGCAGCTGGGAACGGGGTAGCTGGCGTTGGCTCAAACTCGACTTCTGGAATAAGTATGTCAGTGCCGGATCAGGAAAAGGACGCCACTACAGTGGACTGACCGCAAGTGGAACCAAGCCTCGTGAACCTGAAGCCGGACTCTTTTCCACGGATTCCATCTATCGTCCCTGGATGATCCCTGTTCGCCTTGTTCTGTTCCCATGGTATTTACTTCCCCACGATGGAACTATAGCCGCTGATACCGCATATTATCCCTTTGGTACCCGGATGTATGTTCCCGGTTACGGTTGGGGGGTAGTTGAAGATCGTGGTGGAGCCATTAAGGGCGCTAAACGAATTGATCTCTACTTTAACTCCCATGGTGAAGCCCTACAGTGGGGCAGGAAGAAAATTGCTGTTACCGTTGAGCCTCGATAGAATGATTGATCAAGAGATAGAGACAAAAGAGATCAAAGTCGTTCAATTGCTTCTGGTCTTTATTCCCTTTGCCACAGGATATTTTCTTTCCTACCTTTACCGCGTCGTCAACGCTGTAATTGCCCCATATCTTGTCGATGAGCTATCCCTCACCCCATCGAGCCTTGGACTGCTTACTGCCGTCTATTTTATCACCTTTGCCTCCTTCCAATTACCCCTGGGGATACTCCTTGATCGTTACGGACCCCGCAAGGTTGAAGCGACACTTTTACTCTTTGCTGGCCTTGGCGCTTATATTTTCAGTCAGGCAGCAACACTGACAGGGCTTGTGATAGGTCGAGCATTTATAGGCTTTGGCGTTTCTGCATGCCTCATGGCTGCTTTTAAATCATATACGCTCTGGTTTGACAAATCTAAATGGCCCATGGTGAACGGATTTCAGATGGCTGCAGGCGGACTTGGAGCACTCGCGGCCACCTCTCCTGTTGAATACGCCCTCACCATTACAGATTGGCGAACCTTATTTGTCCTACTGGCTGTTCTTACAATTTTCTGTGCTGCTTTTGTATTCTTTGGAGTCCCTGAAAAAACGAGTAACGCTCCCCGGGATACACTTACCCAACAAATCAGAGGTATTCGGACTATCTGCACCAGCCGCACGTTCTGGTGTCTGGCACCTCTGACTACCGCATCCCAGGCAGCTTTCCTTTCCCTCCAGGGGCTCTGGTCAGGACCATGGCTTATAAACGTCGGGGAATTTACACGAGCAGAGACAGCGGATATCCTGTTTTTAGTGGCTCTTGCCATGATCACAGGCTTTCTCAGCTTGGGCTGGCTTACACAGTGGCTTGGAAAAAAGAACATTCCAACCTCGACGACTGCTGTTACGGGGATGTCATGTTTTATGATCGCTCAACTGCTCCTGATAGTTTTGCCGCGAGAGTTCGCAATTACAACCTGGGTCATCTTCGGATTTAGTGGCACAACAGGTATTATCGCATATGCGGCTCTTGCTCAATCCTTTCCGCAGAAACTTTCCGGACGGGTTACCACTACAATCAATCTTCTGGTATTTGTCGCAGCCTTCTGTACCCAGTGGATCGTTGGTGCCATTATTGACTACTTCACCGCAGATACTGCGAGTTTACTTCATGTTGTCGGCTTTCAGTGGAGCTTTTCTCTCTTACTCTTTCTTCAAGTTGGAGGCCTTTTCTGTTTTTTCCTTCTACGTGAAAAATCAATTGACGTAGAGTAAGCTGTGCTTAATTTAGCCCCAACCTGGCTGGATTACGTCACCAGTTACATCAATGACTTCAGCCCTATCAAGGATAAGTATTTTACCACTTATCATGACCTGCTGATTTCAAATACATTTCATAATACCAACTCACTATAATGGCAGATAAAATTACTACGATAATAGGCGGCGGACTTGCCGGATGCGAAGCCGCATGGCAACTTATACAACGGGGTTGTAAGGTCCGTATAGTTGAAATGAGGCCTGGTCAGCACAGCCCGGCCCACCATAGCGACGATCTTGCAGAACTGGTCTGCTCCAACTCTTTTCGCTCTAACGACCCAACTTCAGCTGTGGGGTTATTAAAAAAAGAGATGAGAGAGCTTGGTTCTTTGATCATAGATAGTGCCTACGCTACAGAAGTCCCCGCCGGAAAGGCCTTAGCCGTAAACCGTGAAGCCTTTGCAGCACGTATCACAAAGATCCTACACGAACATCCCCTTGTGGAAATTATCCACCAGGAAATTACCGAGATACCAGAAGCTGGCGATGGTCCCATAATACTTGCAACCGGACCACTCACCTCATCTGCGCTTGCGGATTCGCTCGCTCTATTTACCGGTAAAGAACGCCTCGCCTTCTACGATGCCATAGCACCCATTGTCTATAGCAATTCACTGGATATGAATATTATATATTCAAAGTCGCGTTATGAAGATGGACCGGGTGACTACCTCAACTGCCCCATGGATAAAGAGACATATCTCCGCTTTATAGAAGAACTCAATAACGCGGACTATGTTCCTCTTAAAGAATTTGAAGAGCCAAAATACTTCGAAGGCTGCCTTCCTGTTGAAGTAATATGTTCCCGTGGTGAAGACACCCTGCGCTTTGGTCCTATGAAACCGGTGGGACTGGAAGACCCTAGAACTGGAGAAGATCCATACGCGGCAATTCAATTGAGAAAAGAAAACAAAGAAGGCACAACATACAACATGGTGGGCTTCCAAACAAAACTCACCTACAGTGAGCAAAAAAGAATTTTTAGTATGATTCCGGGAATGGAAAACGTTGAGTTTGCCCGACTTGGTTCAATCCATCGAAACACTTTTATCATCTCTCCAGAAATACTTGACCCGACCTTACAATTTAAGACCCGCCCAGACCTCCTGCTTGCAGGACAACTCTCTGGAGTTGAAGGCTATATTGAATCTGCGTCCATGGGCCAGCTGGCTGGTATTAACGCTGCACGCATAGTCAATGGTAAGCAACCTGTTGTACCGCCAAAAGACACAGCATTAGGTGCCCTTATAGGCCATCTCACAGAAAGTGACCCTAAGAGGTTTCAGCCCTCAAACGTAAACTTTGGCCTATTTCCACCATGGGAGAAAAAAATCAGGAAAAAATTCAGAGGGGAAGAGCGGGAGAAAAGATCCGACACCGCCTTTACAGAATGGCTTAAAACTTCAGGGTTACAGACAATACAACCAGGAGAATAACCCTGTTGATGCGGGTAATTACACCTCATCTCCAATTGGCTGCTCTACAAAGCCCCAGAAGGGGTAGTCCAGATTATAATTTGCGACTCGCCCGGGGCTATGTTCTCTACTTGCCACCAGCCAGAGACAGTTATTTCTCTCATGGGGCTCACCTGTAGAGGATGCCTTAGTTGCAGGAAAGAGTACCATCGCATTATCCGCACTATATTCAATGTCGCCCGACCCCTTAAAAACGCCTAAATGTGGGGTGTTGTCGTAAGAATCTCCAGCACCTCTTGAAAGTTCTGAGATCACAAGAAATGAGACGTTTAATTCGTCCCGAATGGATTCCATCTGTCTGAGCCAGGCATCAATACCTGTTCTCTGCTCTGAAAATTCCTTAAAGGGAAGTTTATGGAGACTGTCGATCACAACAACTGTATATTCACTGCGGGTCTCATGACGAATAAACTCGATATGTTTTCGCATCAATTCAGGCGTAATTGTTCTATCATTTATAACTCGCCAGTAAAAGAGCATCTGTTCAAACGTAGCTTTTGCGGTTTTCAGCTCAAAGGATTCTTCTCCCCCTCCTGCTGACTGATGCAAGTTATCTGTTATGAGTCTACTGAGGCGACTGAGAGTACGCTGGTAAATTTTCTGTCTACCGTTTTCAAAATCATAATAGAGTACTGGTATTTTCCTCTGTGCCATCTGAGAGGCAACCTGTATGGTAAAGGTTGACTTACCTACTTTTGGACCTCCACCGATTATATTAATGCCGTGTATCCCACCAAGTGCATCATCAAGGAGAGGAAAACCTGAAACTAAATTTTTATAATTACTCCCCTGCTGACTTTTCAGCCCCTGTAAAAATTGTTGGTATTCTCTTTTGGGAGAGGAAAAAGGCGAAAACGACCGGGAATCTCTTATCATTGCCCCGATACGTTTTCCGTAATCCTTACCACTGTCTTCTGCAAGATTAACAAAACTATATCGGGCTGGCGTCGCTGCGGGCCATGGAAGGATCCTTGCCCTATAGCCAAAGCGCGAGGCAAAGCTAGAGCTGCTCCCAATAGACTCGATGCTATTACTCGCAGCGACAAAGATAGTTTTTATACCAGCAAACAGTTCAATGGGTAATTTGTCCAGGTGGCTATGGTGGGGTACTGCAACTGCAGGGAAACCTAATTGCTTAAGGGTGAGTAAACTGTTCTCATCTTCGCAGATAAAGAGAGTACCCTGTTCACAGTGCTCCAACTCCGCGCGGTTAAAAAGGGTATAGGGGACTTCTGTATAGGACTCATCACCCTGCCAGAAGAAATCCTCCTTCTTTTCCGGATATACACATCTGGCACTATAGCAGTTGCCATCCTCCTGGAAATACGGATAGACAATATATCGACCGTTAAAGCCGATATTAAGCAGGTTCAGAACTGTTTTTGATACACTTCTTTGACGAAAATACTCCAGAAGAGAATCACCTATTCGATCCTGGTATAGGGCGATTTCATCGTTGATATTTTCCACAGGAAATTCATGAACAACCCCTAGGTTCTCACGATCAGGATCATAACCAGGCACTCCTGAACTATCGATAGATGCCTGTTTTGCATACCATAGAGGGAAACCTCCTGGAATACAGGAATTACTGCAACGAAAATATCCGTAAAAAAAACTTTCAGGATTCAAAACAATGGCAAGTCGACCTGGCCCCTGTCCTCTACTTTTGCAAAATGGGCAGGGTGCCGATTTATTGTCAGAAGCAATAGAGAGATGTTTTCTGTAAAACTCTTCTACGGGATCCATCAGTTCCATCTTCTCCCCGGCCACACCACTCACCATTGGACTCACCTACATCTCCTGTGTAGAGGCGGGTTCAATTCTACATAGTTGAATGATGTCGTAGAGTTGCTGGGTTTCAAGCAGAACATCAAATTTTAAATGCACTGAATATTCATTATGTGTCCCCTTACAGGTCTTAACTGAAACTATGGTACCTGTCACACTCGGTAGAGTATCCCTGGTGTCACCGGTTGGCAGTTCAATTCTTGCGGTTCGCCCAAGTAACTGTCGCAGGCTACTTTTATGTTCCAGCTCAATTGTACAGGCCAACCCTCCCTGGGAAATATCGATGAACTGAGCCTCTGCATTTATGCCGGTGCTCCGCCCCCTGGTATCAATAAGGGTCATTTTGACCTTACTTTGAATCTGATGACGTTTGTGGAGCCTTCTGTCGCGACTGCTTTTAATAATGAGAGATTCAACACGTTCAAACTGTTCACAGAAATTAAGGAGCTTTTCTTCCAGTTCAGGAAAATCCTTGTTCCACTGCTGTAGAACATCCACAGGAAGAAGGGAAACATCAGAATCGCCAACACTTGCTACAGACATTGTCCATATGGAAGGCTCGAAAAATGCATCTGCACCAAAGATTTCTCCACTCTCCATGGTGGTAATAAGAAAATCATCTCCCTCATCTCTGTAGTAAATTTTTACCTCTCCACTATTTACAAAAAACAGAGCATTTTGCTCCTCACCCTGCTCGACAATGGGGCTCTCTGTTGCATATTTTCTATGCTCCAGATGTTCAAAAACCTCACTGAATTCTTCACTACTCAGGGCGTCATATAAGTCGCTCCAAACTTCAAGGTGGCTTTTATCTATGGAGGCAATCTTTTCGCGTGCTATGATTTCGCCGGCCCTTAAGGTATTGGAGACGTCTGTCTTGTCGATTTCAGCAAGCCACTCTTTAAGCATTTCTGCCTGGGGGAAATTTCTCTTTCGGGCGGTCTGCTCTATTAAAAGCATCAGTAATCGAACGCCCTCTTGCTGTTCACCTTTAGAAAGATAATTACGAATCGCCTGTTCCTCGGGAAGACCGGTGATGACCCTTTGGTGAACGGCAGTCTTTTTCTTGCTGGCCAATTGCTTCATTGCAACTTTACGTAATTGGCTTGCCTGCATATGCTTCTTTTTAAGGGCCTGCATATCGTTTTTCAAAAAATGCAGGGCTTTATCTGCGCTTGCCCAGACCTTTTTAGAAATATTTTTCGAAGATTTCTTCACACCCTTAGTGGCAATAAAATTCTCGACAGCTCGAAGAGACACACCACATGGGCAACGCCCCAGGGTGTCAAAGAGAGCAAGAAGAAGCGGCTCTCTTGTGTTCTCTGAAAAGCTGGTATACTCCTCCAGAAGGATTGCAAGTCTTGAAGCGACTTCCTGGTCACAAAAAGAGGCAAATGCCTCAACAATCTGAATCGATATCGTCTCCGATGCTATATTAAGAGATTCAAGAAACAATTTCTTTCGCCTGGGGCCACCTATCTTATACATACAGAGAAAAGCTTCTCTCTGTACTCTAAAATCAGAATGCTTCAAAAATCCGAGAACAGCCTCAGCATCCTCTGCTCCTCCAGCCTCCCCAAGAAGTTTAATCAAATTACGTTTGCCATACCAGGGCATATGATTTGGCAGGCGATCATGTATAATAGAAGGGAGATAACTCGTGTTGTAGCTAAGAAGATCTATGATTTTAAGGCGATCGAAAGACCCTTCTGTCTCTATAAGAACGTCAACCAAAAAACTCACTGCCACAGGCCCCTGAAGAACAAGACGATAGCCTAAGGCTTCATCTTTTGGGTTTTCCAGGTAATCAGTCAAAAAGTGTGGAAGACTGGGACGATCAATACCTCTATCCTGAACCTTACCAACAATTACTTTCAACGTATCACTTTTTTCAATCTGCCCTGAGCGCATCTGATAAAATAGCATAAGGATCTTATCACCAAGTTCCTTCTCGCCATCCTTCCAACTGGCACGCATCATTTTTTGCAAAAATGTGATGATCTTTTCAAAAACCTGACTACCAAGAGCTGATCTCTGAACCACCAAAATGAGCGGTTCCACGAGTATTTCAACCTGATTGACGAGGTTTGCTTCCAGAAAATCATCACCAATCTTCAAAAGACAATGCAGGACGTCTCCACTCGCCTTCTCATGGCTTTTACCCAGGTAAATGATAAGTTTTTTAAGTACCTTGGGAACATATTCACTCTTAGGTCCTTTGTACATTTCAAGCATCCCTTCCGGCAATGCCTTAATGAACTCTTCGTTTTCGAGAACCTTATAATCCCCCTCTAGAATCCCACTAATACCTGAGTTAAGACGTTTTTTGATCCGTTCTCTTTCCCCTTCATGAATAATAGTCTTAGCCTTTTCAGCACTGAGAAAGGTTTTTCCTTTTTCACTATTCATCAATGCCAATAAGGACTTACCAAGTAACTGCATCTCCGGGGACTTTGCCCCCTTATGATTTACCCGAGCAATCTGCTCGCGAAAAATGACAATGATCCGCCCTGTCCTGCTTCCCGAAAGACCACTTACCAGTTGGGTGTAGACAGACTTGCCCAAAGATGAGGGAAAATCCTGACAAAACAGAACACAGAGTGCTGAATCTTTGAGATTAACAGCAAGGAATTCAGCAAGCTGAGTGGCAACAACCTGAAGCTGATCCTTGTCTATCAAGGTCTCTGCAGTTCTAAACATCTTAGGAAATTCCGCAGCAGCAATAATTTTTTTCTTCTGACGTATTCCTTG
The DNA here is from genome assembly GCF_054397165.1 of Desulforhopalus glucosivorans. Lineage (NCBI taxonomy): Bacteria > Pseudomonadati > Thermodesulfobacteriota > Desulfobulbia > Desulfobulbales > Desulfocapsaceae > Desulforhopalus > Desulforhopalus glucosivorans. The sequence continues at coordinate 1,037,759 of NZ_AP044854.1, read as the reverse complement.
AAGAATTCGAGCGATGGTTGCGGCCAGGATCGAAACGGAACTATCAACCACACCGATGCGTTTTTTTAAATCTTCTATCACAAGCGGACGCTTGTCTTTACCTAAAAGACATAAAACCAGTTCAGGACGAACTTTTAGAATATTTCTCTCTTTTTGAGATTTGGCCCGTGAGACATCTTTTCCTCCATCACTGCTTGATACACTTTCAGGAAAATAGTTGGCCAGCCCAAGCCCTGTAACATATTCAAGCCCACCGCCATGTTCTTTAATTTTTGCAACAGACCCCTGAAAGACAGTCAATAGCTGGTGAAAGGTAAAACGATCCATATCTGCCGTAACAGAGAGACTGGCAAGCCCTAAAACCTTGAGCTGCCTATATATATACAGATTTGGGAAAGAGTCGAGAACGTCCTGGTGTAATGGTGTACCGCAGAGGTGTGGCTGGCCATCAATGAGGTCAAATTTCAACACCTTATAGAGTCGCAGATATTCCTTTATTGATTTATAGCCTCTATCCACAGCGGCGGTAACCTGTGGTGCTTCAGGAGGATATATTCGACTCGTCGAAATAGCATTATTAAAGGATTTTAAAACCTCAACACCTCTGACCTGCAGCTCATTTCTCTTCATTAACCGACACCGTTATAGTAACAACATTTAATGTACTGTTGTGATACGTTCTCTTCAGCCTCAAGCTTTAATAAACACAAATTAGCAGAGTCTTCCTGTCTTCCATGACAGCTTGCAGCGGGTAAAATTCTGAAAAAATAATCTTCACAAGCAACTGAATTGATAACCTTGTAATTACCTGAAAAAGATAAAAGCACCATAGAACGACTCCCCAACATATAGTCTATGAAGATTATATACGGGTTTATCTCTGGCTACAAATCCTTTAGTAAGAGAAATCAAATATTTTCATTAAAAATTTCTTTTGCAATATCAAAAACTAATGGTCTTGTCCTGGGACCAGTACAATTACTCGATACATACGTAGGCTATTTTAGACACAGTCACATATTATATCAGCTCCAATTCTTCAATTAAAGCCAAATCTTCCAGAAGGGACAACGACTACAACCAATAGATGGGCAGCGGCTCACTCGACACTAATTTCGATTATCTTTTCTTCTACCAAAATCTCCAGAAGTTCGGCCACTGGCAACCCTACAACGTTAGTATATGAGCCTTCAATACTCCGAACAAACATTCCACCTACCCCCTGTATGCCGTAGGCACCAGCCTTATCCATGGGCTCACCTGTTGCCACATAAGCCCGTGCAGCATCTTTAGAAAATTCAGTAAAGGTGACCCTTGTCTCAACACTACGCACCCTGACAACCTGTCGACTCTTCTGCATTACACAAAAGCCGCTTCGGACAATATGCTCTCGCCCCGACAGCTGAAGCAGGAGATCAACAGCATGGTCTGTAGAAAGAGGCTTACCAAGAATAGTTTGACCAAGACAGACAATAGTATCACCGCTGATAACACAGCTTTCCGGAAACTGACCTGCCACACAAGATGCTTTTTCTCTTGCCATCCTAAGGACAAAATCCCCTGGCAATTCATGCTCCATAGCAGCTTCATTGATGGAGGCAACAACTACATCAAATGACAGGCCAAGGTTTTCTAAAAACTCTTTACGTCTTGGCGACCCGGAGGCCAGAATAATTGATTGTTTGCTGTTATACATATTTTACCACTTTAAAATTGAGTACTGTAATACAGAATCGACAACAAAGCTTCTATTTCCATAACAGTCCTTAGATGTAACACTATAGTTTTACAGTAATTTCATCATATCAACCTGGCATTATACAAATGAAAAGCCCTTTACCATTCACAATTGTCTGCAAATGGATATACTTAAATACATGGGTATAAACTATTACAGCAAGGCAAATATAGTAAAAATTACAATTCTTTTCGTATGGTGCCTTCTCTTTATTCTTCTGCTAAAACGAGATGTTTTCCTTGAAACAGTAGATTTAAGAGAAATTGCGACCATAGAACTTGCGGAAGCAGAAGAGTACCAATCAGTTTACTTTAAACGTGAAAAGATTGGCCATGTGATGCAGCGATACTCAAAACAACCTGATGACACCATAGAGCTTGTCCAGAAAGCACAACTCAATCTCAATGTGGCTGGGTCAATACAGGGTTTACAGTTAAACCTTCTGGCCACCCTAACAGAAAAAACCCAGCTCAAGTCTTTCAATTTTTCTTTTAATTCTCCATTTTATAAAATGAATGCAACGGGAACAGTGGAAGGAAATTCTATTAGTTACACCATTCATACTGGAAACAATACAATCTCCGATAGCGTTACTCTTCCCCAGCCACCAATTCTCACTACTGCCAGACGCCCATATCTGCTCAAAGAAAACATACAACCAGGCGATAAGGTTAAAATCCCATGGTTTGATCCTTTTTCTCTGACAGGCAAGGAATCGGTGATTGAGTATAAGGGGAAAGAAGCTATTCAGATTAGAGGTCGCATCCAGAACCTCCATCATTTTATTGAGTCTTTTTCAGGTTCCAGAATTAACTTGTGGCTCAACGACTCCGGGAGAGTTGTGAAACAGGAATCTCCAGCAGGCTTTATATTTATTAAAGAGCCAAAATTCAAAGCCCTGCAACAATCATCAACAAGTGATGACATCCTTAACGCTGTCGCGGTGCAGCGTATTGGCCCACTCACACTACGTGACGATACAATGCAATATCGTCTCAGCTTCCCGGAAGACGCAATACTGGATCTGAGTGGTGGCAGACAGCAATTTCAAGATGGTATACTCACTGTGACAAGCGAACTCCACAATAAAGAAAACCACCCGTCCTGCACTCCCAGCCCTGAAGACTATCAAGCAACACCATATGTTCAGGTAAACCATCAAGAGATCATGAGTCTTAGCAGCAGCCTTACAGCAGAAACCAACAACACCTATCAGAAGGTAGAGGTCCTTGCCGACTGGGTACACAACAATATTGAAAAAAGACCAGTTCTAGGCCTGCCTGATGCGCTCACCACCCTCAAGAATCTGCGGGGGGATTGTAACGAACATGCTGCACTTTTTGCAGCCCTTGCCAGGGCCTCTGGTCTCCCCACACGTATCGTTGCAGGGGTCACATCTCATAAAGAGGGATTCTACTATCACGCATGGAACGAGGTCTGTTTAGACAACAGCTGGATGAGCATTGATACCACCACAAACCAGAAACCAGCAGACCTTAGTCACATTAGACTGGTTATTGGTGAAATGCAGGAGCAGGTGCGCATTGGTGCCCTTCTTGGTAAATTAGTCATAGAACCTCTCGCTGAAGACAGTCCATAAATAACACACATATTATGACAAACATACCCCTACTTAGCATACATAACCTCACAAAATCCTTTGGTGGATTTAATGCAGTCCATAATCTTAACCTTGAAATCAACCCGGGCGAAATATTTGGTTTTCTTGGTCCCAATGGTGCCGGTAAGACCACAACGATTAAAATGCTCGCTGGTCTTCTTCTGCCAACCGAAGGCCACATCACAATAAACGGCAGGTTGCTCCACGAAGAACCAATTGCTTGCAAACAGGACACAGGTTATATACCTGACCGGCCCTATCTATATGAAAAATTAACAGGAATGGAGTATCTAAGCTTTATTGCCAGTCTGTATCGCACCTCAACCGATCCACTGGCTGAAGCAAAAAATTACCTCAATCTCTTTGACCTCAAGGACTGGCAGGACCACCTCATAGAGGGTTATTCCCATGGAATGCGGCAAAAATTGATCATGACCTCAATTTTCATGCTCAACCAACCACTCATTGTAGTAGATGAACCGATGGTGGGCCTTGATCCTAAAAGTGCCCGTATCGTAAAAGAACTCTTCAAATCCAAAGCAAAATCTGGCATCAGCGTCTTTCTCTCTACCCATTCAATGGAAATTGCTGAAGAACTCTGCGACCGTATTGGTATCATTGTCAAAGGCGAAATCAAAGCCAGCGGAACTATGGACCAGCTACGAAGCCAAGGAGGAGAGTCAACCAATAACCTTGAAGATATATTCCTTGAGCTGACAGGGGCACAGGAATTACAATCCATCATACAGGCCCTCCGAACAAAGACAGTGAGCACACCTGTATCCTCCGACAAACAGGGATAAAGGGATACGATGAACTTCCGCCTTTTTATGCCTTGGCTCTATACTGCTAAAAACAGGTTCTGGGCCGATAAAAAAACTAGCAGCAGAACCAGCATAATTGTGATGTTGGCCCTTGCTGTCTGTTTTCTTATTTATCTTGGCAGCATTAAAGTGCTTGGTTACTTCCATGCACAAGATGAGCTTGGTGTGATACTTAGCCTGAAAATTTTCCAGATGATGTGGATCATGCTATTTAGTATGCTCATTTTTTCAGCTATGATTACTGCTGTTTCAACCATCTATCTCTCAGAAGATAATGAAATTTTTCTAGCTGCCCCTAGACCACACAGAGAAATATTCAGACTGCGCTTTTTCATAACCAGCCTTTCCACTTCGTGGATGGTAGTGATTTTCTCCCTTCCAGTTTTTGGAGCCTATGGCAAAATATTTGACGCGGGCCTCATGTTCTGGCCCCTGGTCCTCTTTGCTGTTCCGTCCGTTGCCCTTATCGGAACTGGCATAGCCAGCCTCATAACCATAAGTATTGTCTTTCTTTTTCCGGCCAGAAGAACCAAGGATATTATTTTTTATCTCTCGCTGCTCTTTGGTGTATTCCTGTATCTGGTCTTTCGAATGATTCGGCCTGAAGAACTTGTCAACCCTGAACAATATGGACAGTTTATAGAGTATTTCAGTGCCATATCCAGGCCGGTAGGGCCATGGTTACCAGCGGCCTGGGGGGCAAAGTTACTTTCAACCTATCTGTTGGATCGTCAGATTGACTGGCTGCTCACAGGTCTACTCACAACCACTCCTCTTGTATTATTTTTTGCTGGAGAATTTGCTATGGATCGGCTGTTTCTATCGGGTTACTCAAAATCACAGGAATCATTTGCAGGCGGTCATCACTTTAAACCACCAACGATGTTCCAGGGACAAACTGCATGGTTTTTCAGGAAAGAATTACGACACTTCACTAGAGACTCTGCAGAATGGTCGCAATTTTTCATGATTGCAGCCCTTATAGTCGTCTATCTGTATAACTTTAAAGTCCTGCCACTTGACCGCTCTCCAATACCTACAGTGTATATCAGCAACCTGATAGGCTTTGCCAATATTGGTCTCACAGGTTTTCTGGCCGCATCCCTTGCCACCAGGTTTGTTTACCCTTCAATCGGTTCTGAAAAGGGGGCTTTTTATCTTATAACCAGTGGACCTCTCACACTAAAAAAATTTCTTTCCATTAAATTTCTCTTTTATGTTGGTCCATTCACTCTTCTCACCCTCCTGCTTATCATAGCCTCCAATCATCTGCTTCAGATATCAGGCCCCCTTGAGTGGATCTCAGTTATTACTGCTCTCATTATGACCTGGACGGTACTTGGAATGGCTCTCGGGTTTGGATCACTCTATGCAGATTTCAAGGCAGAAAACCGTGTCGCCTCCATGGGCCCTGGTGCCATCCTCTTTTTACTTTCAGCCATGTTATATCAATTACTTTTCCTTGGAGCAGGCCTTCTACCGACATACAGACTTCTGAAAAAAGGAATTATCACCCCCGCAAGCGTTCCTCTTCCCGAAATATTTTCCATTATTATCTGGCTCACCACAGGGACTACTGTTTCGGCAATCATCGTAGTTATCATATGTAAAAAAGGTATTCGTCGCCTCAGCGGATAAAAAAAGGGCGTATATCAGACAATCTGATGTACACCCTTTTCACATTTTACCCAGATATTCACAACGCAATATCAGGTACCATTTTTTACACTACAGATCGTTACCCTCTAATTGCATACCCTCCATCCACAGTAATGACCTGTCCCTGAATCATCGTAGCGAGTTCACTACAAAGAAAAAGTGCGATATCGGCAACATCGGCAGGGGTGGTCAAACGCCCCAATGGAGTGCGCTCCATTGCGGTTGTTAAGATCTGATCCCGGTTTGGAAAATGTTTAAGGGCATCGGTATCAACAGCACCTGCACTAATGGTGTTCACATTTATATTTTTAGGACCAAGTTCCACAGCCAGATGACGAACCAGCGACTCAAGAGCGGCTTTTGATGCACCAACTGTTGTGTAATTTTCAATGGCACGAACAGATCCAAGACTTGAAACCGCCATAACCCTGCTGCCACTTTTCATAAGAGGAAGCGCCCCTTGAACAAGCTTAAGAAGGGCTCTTGCATTAATGTCCATAGCCCAGTCCCAGTGACGTTCAGTTAACTCGAGAGCTGGTTTCAAAACACCGGATGCAGCGTTGCTCACAAGAATATCGAGACGCCCAAACTCATCCTTTATAGTGTTAAACATGTTCGTCACATCATCACCGCTAGCTACATTAGCTTTAATTAACAAACATTTACGTCCCAGCTTTTCAACAGCATCTGCTGTATCCCTTGCATCTTTTTTATGACGAACATAGTTAACAACTACATCTGCACCCTGCTCAGCCAGACGAATAGCTATCGCCCGCCCAATACCACGGGAACCACCAGTTACCAGTGCAATCTTATCCTGCAAATCAAACATACTAAAATATCCTATTAGAATTTATTAAAATCAATATACTGTCATACAACAAAGTTTTACATACAATTTCATACCAGGCCTATCAACTGCGGAGTTTCAAGCCCAAGCGTTTACACATTCCTGAGATAAATCTGAAGGGGTTAAACCGAACAGGATTCAAACCCGCAGGAGGAACAAAACCCGCCCCTCTGAAATCAGACGTCAGAGAGAGTGGAAAATCTATAGTAGACATCTCAGAACCCGTGAGCCCCATCTCTTTAGCAACTCTATTAAGGGGAATGTTCCGGGGATCAAGCTGCAAGAGATCAGCAATTGCTGTATCAAGGGCCACAGGAGACGCCGCGCCACCAACACATCCAACGGCAAGAGGGTAACCATCTAATGGCCCTGATCCCGACATAACCTCAATTCCATCGATCAAATGAAACTGACGAGGTAATAGCTCAACAAGGCCTAGAATTATTTCAGAAAAATTTTGATGGCTATTGTCACAACTCATATGCAGCAGAGCCTTATTTACTCCCTTAACTATGCCAAAGATATTCTTCACAGCTAAGGTCACATACATTTGATTATGGGCCTTAATGCGGGGCAAACCCACAAAATAATCGCACTCAAGTGACTCAGCAGCAATAGTAACACTTCTGTTACAGGATAGTTTCTTCTCAATCGGCCTTTTGAAATTGACGATATCCACACCAATTTTTTCAAGTGGCCCGGTTATCTTTCTCGCCTGGCATACGCTCCGCGCGGTACCAAAGGCAGGAGAATCACCAACTTTAACCCTTGCACCCTGCTCCTTAAACCAGAGTGCAACCCCCTCAATAAACTGAGGATGACTGCAGGATAAGGCAGACCCACGGGAACTGATAAGATTTGGCTTTAACAGCACAGTTGAACCATGCAACTGCTTAAAGTGATCAAGCCCTGCGGCAAAACCGTCCACAATCATCGATATTTTCCGAGCGTAATATTCTGTGCACGACGAAAGATAGACATTGTGTCTTAATTGATCCATAACAAACTATTTTTTACTTTGAAGTCGTTCAAAAGAGAAAAACCGGGCCTCGTATGAGGTCCGGTTTTTCCAGGAGAAAAGAGAGAAGAGATAAAGCATAATACTTAATGCATCATGTGTGCCAAAACCCCAACGACCCGCGATAAATACATATTTACAGATAGTTACACAACATACTTACCTTTTCAAACATTGCAAAATAGTACAATATTTTATACTCCACAAGACCTTTAAGATCACTTCTTCATTTCTTACCCACAAAAACAGTAAGATATAAGGCTAATTTTTTTAACTACCCCTAATTTTTACTTTTGCTTGAGCCTTTTGCAAAAATAAAATTTTCATTCAAGATTGAGACTTGTGCAAAACTTTAACCACAGGCATATCTTTATATTCCGAGGATAAAATTTTGAACAGAACGAAAATATTAGCGAATAGGCATTTTTGCAAATGGCTTACTTAATAAAACAGATAACCCTCGTCCGTATAACATCCTTGTTTTCCTCAATACTTTTTACAACTGAATCAGGAATCAAATCTTCCACGTCAATAATATTATACCCCACTGTGCCATTTGACTGATTAAGATAGCTGGCGATATTCACATTATTATCACCAAATATATTAGACACAAATGCGATCATACCAGGCACGTCCTTATTTATTACAATAAGTCTGCAGCGGACATTATCACTTGGGGTAGACTCAATATTGGGAAAGTTAACACTATGGAGCACATTACCGTATTTCAGATAATTGGAAATTTCTTTCACCGCCATGGTTGAGCAATTCTCTTCAGATTCAGAGGTAGAGGCACCCAGGTGGGGTGTTGCCAAAACCTTCTCATGACGAACGAGAGCCGGGGTCGGGAAATCACATAGATAGGCTTCAAGATGCCCATTATCAAGGGCTTCAACCACAGCCTCTTCATTTACAATAGGTTCGCGGGAGTAGTTGACCAGAACCGCACCTTTTTTCATCCGGCTAATAAACTCAGCATCAACCAGTCCTCTGGTTCGTTCAATAAGTGGTAAATGCAGACTAACCACATCAGCATTTCCTACTGCATCATCAAGGTTTCTACAGACACGCACCTCAGGAGACAGCTGATGAATATTTGATAATGCCGGTGCCGGATCAAAACCATTTACCTTCATATGCCTGTGAATACCACCATTGGCAAGACGTACACCTATCTGACCAAGTCCTACCACAGCAAGGGTTTTCCCCTGGATTTCCTCACCTTTAAAGGCCGCCTTCCTGGCTTCAACCTCATCACTGACCTTATCAGGATCCATTGCTGCTAATCCTTTACAAAAATCAATACCCTTATAGATATTTCTCTTCCATACACCAAGCATTGGAAAAACGAGATCGACAACCGCATTAGCGTTCGCTCCGGGGGTGTTAAATACACAAATTCCACATTCCGTAGCACGATCTACGTTGATGTTGTTTGTTCCTGCACCAGCCCTTGCCACTGCAAGTAGGGAATCATAATCATCAACATTTAATTGTGAACTACGCAGAATAATACCCTCTGGATCGGTCTCTTCTGCGGAAACCGTAAATTTATCTGTAAATAGTTTTAGACCTTCTTCTGCAATATTATTTATCTTCTTAATTTTATAGGACGACATGGAATTCTCCTTATTGCATTTTCGATTGATTGCTCGACAAGTTTACGGTGGAAAATATAGAAACAGATGATAACTATATACAGACGGACTAAGAGGTCAACACTTTTCACAACAATCTTCTTTTACATCATAAAACCAGTATTTTACTGTAACCATGTATTGAACTGTCGCGGTCTGTTAAAAAACAGAGCACAGGTTGGTCAGAATTTATTGTTATACCCATTTCTACCGCAGTTTTTTCCGAAATACGTAGAAAATACCCTTTCCTAAAAAATTTATTTCGGGTTTTCCGTGTAAAAAAACCCTCGAGCTCATCCGGTAAACGTTCCATTAATGACTGTTTTGTATCCAGCGGCTGCTCACTGTTACCATCAGGAACAAGACAAGGGGGAAGAAAACGATGATTACAGCGCAGCCAGTCAACCCTGAGTAGTTCTTTAATAAGACTGCTGTCAGCACGCCCCCCCAGCAAAATAATCAATTTTTCACACATCAGTTCATGGGTTGCAGCAAAAGAGAAGAAATGCGTGGCCTTACATAAGCTCAACAAAGATTTAAAAAAGATAACTATATCTTCATTGTTGCTGCGAAAATAGTCCCACAACAACACAAAGTACCGATTGTTCATGAATTTTTCCACACATTCAGAGAACCAGTAGAGTTCCTGAATCGTTCCATGGTCCATCCAGCGATTTTCTAGAACTGAATATGGGGGGATTAGACTGTGCTTATACGTATACTCGAGGGCACTATAACAGAGGGGTGTGTCTGGCAAAATCTTTAATAAACCCATTTGGATATAGTTTGCCCCCATAGCAAACACCTCCCTAAAAGAGTTTGCAAACGTTTCTGCCGTCTCATAGGGAAGACCAAGAATCAGGTCCACATGCAGATGAATGGTTCCAAGTTGAGCGAGTTTTTCTATTGTTTGATGGACAATCGTTGCATCAACACTTCTGTTCACTGCTGCAAGGGTTGCTGGATGGGTTGACTGGATACCAATTTCAAACTGAAACCTCCCCCTGCCTATTCCTTCTAGAAACTCAAACATCTCAGGCGTAAATCTATCCGGTGCCATTTCAAAATGAAACAGGGTCTCCCCCCCCTCAGCAATAAGAAATTCCCATATGGCAAGAGCCCGACCAGAGAGATCATTGAAAGTTCTATCGATAAAACGCACGACCTTAGGACTATGGGAGAGTATTTCTCTCAACTCTTTTTTTACAAGATCAAGCGGCTTGTGATACACACCCTTTTCCACTGATGAGAGACAGTAACTACAACCAAACATACAGCCGCGTGAGCTCTCATAATAGATATGTCGATTGTCCAGATGACTACTAAAGTCCTCATCCTTATAGGGATAACTGAAGGTACGGTCTGCACTTTTAAAATAGTCTGCCTCATACTTCTTTGCAGGTTTACCAGCAATGAGGTCCGTATAGAACTGCTCCCCTACAGCTTCAATTGCACCGAGCACCACACTACAGTTTAGCGTATCAAGCTGACGCTCTATAACTGATGCCTGGGGGCCGCCGATAATAACGCGACAATTTGGCAGACAGACAGCAAGATCCCTCGTGAGCTTTTCCACAAGCTCGCTGTTCCAGATTGCAGCGGAAAAAAATATACATTTGGGGTCACCGGAACTCAAACGTAGAAGAGACTCAAAATAGTTGTCGTTTATGGTTAGTTGCACTATTTCTGTACGACAGTTCTGGTAGTGTACTTCCAGTTCATTTCGCAGGTAAAAGAGGGCAAGACAGGAGTGAGTATAACGTCCATTTATACCGACAAGTTTAATTGAATCCATATTAATTAGGTACCAGGTTCAGCATATCTTTTCTTCTGAGATAAGTTTTTTTAAGCAAAACAATTCTATCGCACTTATTTTATGAGCAATATACGAGTTTTTGCAGGACGACTCTATCATAAGCCGGCTCAATAACTGTACTATGAGCTCCTCAACATATTCACCAGATAGTGGAAAAGTCAAATGTCATATCTCTTTAATACGTGTTTTATCTCCTGTCTCTCTATTCTTATCTTGTTCACCCACCACGGAACAGCATATGCCACAGATAAAGACTCCCCCCTTTATGAACTCGCAATAAGTTTTGACATAGAGCACAATCGTTTAACGGGTACTGCAAAAATTATTATCCCTGCCCATAACGATCTATCGCTTTCTCTTGCTGGGCTTACGATCACAGGAGCATTCGTGCAGCATGCAAACGGTGCTGAAAACATACTCGATGACAGGTCAAATGTTCTTGGGTTTACAGCAGAACCGAGCGCGAGGACCCTCTATCTCTCCTACATAAGAGATGTTAGTAACGACTATAGTAGTCTCATTGATAAACAGGGCATTTCCCTTACCCATGGCTGGTACCCGTATCCATCGGGTCCTTATATATTTAAACTCTCGGCTCAGCTGCCTGAAGGTTTTACAGCAATAACCCAGTCAGACTCTTTTCCGCTCTCTGCTCAGTCAGGCACAGTACAATCAACCTGGAGTAAACCCGCAACAGATATTTCATTTATAGCAGGCCCCTACGAGACTCAGAAAATCAAGGTCAGGGATGACCTCTTTGTCTATTCTATGTTTTTTCATGAAGATAAGGATCTGACACAGGGCTATCTTGAGGCAGCGGCTGACTATATTAGAAAATATGAAAAAGAGGTGGGGTCTTTTCCATACAATCACTATGTCATTGTGGCCAACAGACTCCCCACCGGCTACGGCATGCCTTCATTCACTCTGATCGGCCAGATGGTACTCCGATTGCCCTTTATTAAATCCAGTTCCCTTGGTCATGAGATTCTTCACTCATGGTTTGGAAATGATGTGGAAGTGGACTATGAATACGGCAACTGGTGCGAGGGATTGACTTCATTTTTAGCTGACCATGCCTACAGGGCAGCTGAAGGTAAGGGACCAGAAGATAGAAAAGCAAGTCTCATTAAATACCACAGCTATGTACATGGCAGTAACACAGAACCATTTACCCTTACGGATTTTCGTTCGGCAAGCCACAACCAACCGCTTGCAGATGCAAAAAGATCAGTTGGCTACAATGGTGGAGCCTTTTTATTCCATGAGTTACAAGAATTACTCGGTAAAGAAGTTTTTTCTAGGGGCATTCGTAATTTTTACACCAGTAACAGTGGCCAATCCGCCTCATGGAGAGATATACAAACCAGTTTTGAAACTGTATCTGGAAAAAATCTTCAAACATTTTTCAAGACCCGACTGACCATGAAAACTCCACCTCAAATTACAGCCACAGACATATCAATCCAGTCAAAAAGCGGTATTACACTAAGTTTTACACTGGGCCAAACAGCTGATGCAGTTGTGCCGCTCCAGATCCCGATCCATGTTACAACTATGTCAGGCACCTATGTTTTCCATGAGCAACTGGACGTAGCGAGCAAAAATTTAACGCTTCGCCTTCCTGATATGCCCCTGCGCTTTAGTCTCGATCCTGACTATACGTTACTGCGGCAACTGGCTCCTGAAGAAGTAGTACCTGTGTGGTCACAGTTTCTAGGGGCAGAGAAGAAACTTATCATCCTGGCATCCGAGGCTGACCGTCAAAAATACAGCCCTTTTATACACTCACTCAAAAAATATGACCCGACAGTTGCAGTGGCAGATTCAGTGACAAACCAGATGCTTATTGATAACAACCTGCTCTTTTTAGGTGCCAATCAACTCCCGTGCAGGTCTATATTTGGTTCCATTTCCCATAAAGAGGGTAGCCTCACAGTGGATATTCGAAAAAACCCACTTCATCCGGGCTTTGTGGCAGCGATTATTTCAGATAAGAGAAAATCACCCTCCCCATCAGCTGCGAGAAGATTATCTCACTACGGCAGGTACTCTTATCTTGAGTTCAATTCAGATGGCTCTGTAGAAAAAGACATCGCGACCGCGGCAAATGGAATCAAGTACCAGCTGGAACGGCTCCCTGCAGGGGGTGCAACTGGTGCTCTATCAGGGTTTGACACTATTATTGATGAACTTCTCACAAAACGGGTGATTTACCTTGGGGAAACCCACAACTCCCTCCCAGATCACATACTACAACTCCGCGTGATTGAGGCACTCTATCAAAAGGACCCACAAATAGCCATTGCCATGGAGATGTTCCCCAGTTCCTCCCAGAAGAGTTTGGATGCATTCACGAGAACAGGTTCGACCATGGATGAAAAAACCTTTCTCAAAGAGTCTGATTATTTCAATGTCTGGAGGTATGATTATCGCCTCTTTCGAAATACTCTAAACTTTGCAAAAGAAAAGAATATACCTGTACTGGGAATTAACCTGGACCGTAAGATTGTCTCTGATGTTTTCCGCGCGGGCAACACCGACGGGCTCAGCCAAGACGTTACTGCTCACCTTGTGATTGATAGAAACCTTGATCTGCCCGGTTACCAGGAACGCTTAGCTGTTGTGCATAATGCACACGTCAGCGGCAAACACGCTAGCGGTGGTTCCAGCGGTTTTATTCAATCCCAGGCTCTTTGGGATGAGACCATGGCTGTTAACATCGTCTCTTACCTTAACAATAATCCTGAGCGCAGAGTAATTGTAATCGCTGGCAACCAGCATACCCGAAAAGACTCTGGCATTCCTCCAAGGGTCTCAAGCCGGATAGACACTGCTCAAGCAAGTGTCATCAATATATACGATGGCACCACACCTGCAAATATTCTTGAAACGGCTGACTATTTTTTCCTTGCCGATAATCTTGAGCTTCCTCCCTCTCCTAAAATCGGACTCGTTCTCACGGAACCTGCAGAAGGAAGCACAATGAAAGGACTCACCATCGACCAGCTCAGTCCCCATGGGAAGGCAGGTGATGCGGGCCTTAAGGTTGGTGATATTGTTATTCGGTTAGGCGACGATACAATAGAAGATATGGCGGACCTTCGCATTGCCATGATAGATGCAAGTGCCGGTGACACCCTTGAGATAGAGGTGCTACGAGGAGACAAAGAGAAACAGCGTCAGGTTTTTAAAGTTGAGCTAACCATACCGCAAATGCCAAAAGGCCATCCATAATTTTTCACTGACCAAATGAACTTTTCCCACAACAGACCATGGACATAGGACTGTTTAGGGTTTATGTTTGATGCGATCTTTTTCATAAGACCAGGTGTTTACCCAACAAAAAAGGGTACAATACCATGGAATTTTTCATTTCCCCCTTTGCAAAAGGAGAATCGATGTATAGAATCTGCACGCTGTTTGTATTAATTTTATCTTGTATACTTTTATCTGGAGAATCTGGAATGGCTGAAACAAAACTCAAAGATGGTCTTTACGCCAAATTTGACACCGCAAAAGGTGAAATAATCTGTCTTCTTGAATATAAGAAGACTCCTCTTACAGTTACTAACTTTGTAGCACTTGCTGAAGGAACCAAGGATCTTGGTGGCGGAGCAAAAGCTCAGGGCGACAAGTTCTATGATGGTCTGAAATTCCACCGTGTTATTCCTGATTTCATGATCCAGGGCGGCTGCCCTCTCGGTACCGGTACCGGTGGTCCTGGCTACACCTTTCCTGATGAGATTGACCCAAGCCTCAAGCATGCAAAACCTGGTGTACTTTCCATGGCAAATGCAGGTCCTGGAACCAATGGCAGTCAATTCTTCATCACCCATGTTCCAACTCCATGGCTCGATGGCAAACATTCCGTATTTGGTCACGTTGTGTCCGGTATGGATGTTGTTAACCAGATTGAAGGTGACGATCTTCTCAACTCTGTGGAGATCATCCGCGTCGGTGAAGAAGCTGAGAATTTTGTAGCAACCCAGGAGACCTTTGACAGTCTGCTTGCTAATCTTGATAAAGACAAGCGTGAAAGAGAACTTGCTGCCATGGAAGAAGAGCAGAAGGCTATTGAAAAACAGTGGCCAGATGCCATAGTCACTCCATCTGGACTGAAATATGTCGTAGTTGCAGAAGGTGAAGGTGACAGTCCTGAGTCCGGTGCTGTAGTAACCGTTCACTACACCGGCAAACTCCTAGATGGTAAAAAGTTTGACAGCTCATATGACCGTGGTCAGCCCATCGACTTTCCAGTGGGACAGGGGCAGGTCATCAAGGGTTGGGAAGAAGCCATTCTTGGTATGAAAAAAGGTGAGAAGCGTGTTCTGATCATCCCATCAGATCTTGGTTATGGTCCGTCCGGACGTGGACCAATTCCACCTAATGCAACAATGATCTTTGATGTGGAGCTGGTAGACTTTCAATAAGCCTTCATACGATCTTCATTTTAAAAGCCACCTTGCTCATTGGGCAGGGTGGCTTTTTTTTTATCCCACAGGTACGGTCACATCAAAAAGAGATTGAAGGAAATGAGGTTACAAGGTTTTAAGGTTACGAGGTTAAAAAAAGAGACAGAGACTATTTCTCGGAGTCTGCGCTACCTGTTTATTATGACAGCTTTTCCTGAGTAAGGCACTCGTATTGTAGTCCTAATATTTTAACCCTATCTTTTCACGAACAAGATCCAAGGTAACACTCGCCTTTTCACGGGCCTTATCGCTTCCCTTTTGCAATATCTGACGCACCATTTCAGGATCAGATAAATACTCTTTTTTCTTTTCCCGTGCTGCACCAAACTTATCATTGAGCAGATCCAGCAATTCAAGTTTCAGGTAGCCATACGCCGCACCACCATTCACATAGAGACCGTTAATCTCCTCCATTCGCTCTTTTGTTGCAAACAGCTTCATCAACTGATACAGGTTGCAATTATCCGGATCTTTTGGATCCTCAACAGGAGCGGCATCGGTTTCAATGGCCATGACTCTCTTTTTAAGCTGCTTGCCGTCCATAAAAATAGGGATGGTATTGCCGTAGGACTTAGACATCTTTTGCCCATCAAGACCTGGAACCGTGGCAGTTGTCTCACTTATAGCAGGCTCTGGAACAGTAAAAGTATCACCATACTGATTGTTGAACTTAATGGCCAAATCCCGCGCCACCTCTAAGTGCTGTTTCTGATCCTTCCCCACAGGAACCTGATCGGCTTGATATAACAAAATATCGGCTGCCATCAAAATGGGATAAGAAAAGAGACCGTGACTCGCAGCAATTCCTTTTGCGACCTTATCTTTATAGGAGTGACAACGTTCAATAAGTCCCATGGGTGCAAGGGTCGACAAGGCCCAGGTCAACTCGCACACCTCAGGCACATCGGACTGTACCCAGAATATACATTTGTCAGGATCAAGTCCTAATGCCAGGAAATCAGCCGCAGCCTCAATGGTTCCGGTTGCAAGTTTTTTCCCGTCATGGACTGAAGTAAGAGCATGGAGGTCAACGATAAAAACATAGAGTTCAGACGTCTCCATGTTTGAGATCATTGTCTGCATCATACCAAAGTAGTTGCCAATATGTAATTGCCCTGAAGGCTGTATTCCAGATAGTATTTTCATGGTTCGCTCAGTAATAATTATTGTCGTAGTGATTGTTAGCTCAAAAGCAGATCGTCACAATACCGCATTACATAAAAAAAGGGGAGTAGAGAAAATCAATTTCTCTACTCCCCTTCAAAACGACTAAGGTCCGTGTATCCCGGTCTTACTTCTTATTTACCAGGATAGTAATTTAGATTACTTAACCTCTTCGAAGTCGGCGTCTACAACGTCGTCATCATCGTCTTTCTTTGGTTTTGCTCCAGCTTCAGGACCAGCATCCGCTCCATCAGGATTCTCCTTTGCTGCCTGAGCATACATAAGCTCAGCAAGCTTGTGGGAGGCCTGTGTGAGAGCCTCAACCGCCGCCTTAATAGCATCAACATCTTCACCATCTTTTACCTGATTGACGTTGTCAATCTCGGTCTGAACCTTTGCCTTAGTCTCTTCGTCAACCTTGTCACCAAGATCTTTCAGGCTCTTTTCAGTGGCGTGAACCAGTGCATCGGCGGAATTTTTGGTTTCAACCAATTCCTTGCGACGCTTATCTTCTTCAGCGTGCAGCTCAGCATCCTGGGTCATGCGATCGATTTCATCCTGGGTAAGCCCGGACGATGCGGTGATGCTGATTGACTGTTCTTTGCCAGTTCCCAGATCTTTTGCAGAAACAGCCAAAATACCGTTTGCATCAAGGTCAAAGGTAACCTCAATCTGTGGTACACCACGTGGCGCAGGTGGAATGTCAGAGAGTTCAAAACGACCAATGGTCTTATTGTCCTGACTCATCTCACGCTCACCCTGGAGCACGTGAATAGAAACCGCAGGCTGATTATCAGCCGCTGTTGAGAAAATCTGACTCTTCTTAGTAGGAACAGTGGTGTTCTTCTCAATCAGCTTGGTGGTCACGCTACCAAGGGTCTCAATACCAAGAGAAAGAGGGGTAACATCAAGAAGAAGTACATCTTTAACATCTCCCTGAAGAACGCCACCCTGAATTGCAGCACCGATCGCTACAACTTCATCAGGATTCACACCCTTATGAGGCTCTTTACCAAAGATTTCCTGAACCTTCGCTTGTACCATAGGCATACGACTCATTCCACCAACGAGTATAACCTCGTCAATCTCTGAAGCGCTGATACCAGCATCTTTAAGAGCAGTAACACATGGTCCCACAGTTCGTTCTACAAGATCACCAACCAGGTTTTCAAAATTGGCACGACTCAATTTAATGTTGAGGTGCTTGGGTCCTGAAGCATCTGCGGTGATAAATGGCAGATTAATATCAGTTTCCTTCGTGGTGGAAAGTTCCATCTTAGCTTTTTCAGCTTCTTCTTTCAGACGCTGGAGAGCCATTTTATCGGTTCTGAGATCGATCCCCTGCTCACGCTTGAACTCATCTGCGAGCCAGTTAACAATTCTCATATCGAAATCTTCACCACCGAGAAAGGTGTCACCGTTAGTGGACTTCACTTCGAAAACACCATCACCGATTTCGAGGATGGATACATCAAAAGTACCACCACCAAGATCGAAAACAGCAATCTTTTCTTCACCTTTCTTGTCAAGGCCGTAGGCAAGAGACGCAGCGGTTGGCTCGTTGATGATACGCTGAACGTTGAGTCCGGCAATCTTACCAGCATCTTTGGTTGCCTGACGCTGGGAATCATTAAAATAAGCAGGAACAGTAACAACAGCGTCAGTTACCTCTTCGCCTAAATACTCCTCAGCGGTCTGCTTCATTTTAGCGAGGATCATGGCGGAAATCTCAGCAGGTCTATAGACCTTGCCGGCAACATCCACAGAGACACTGCCATTGGTACCTTCCACAATTTTAAATGGACTGATGTCTATAGAACGCTGAACCTCTGCATCGGTAAACTTACGTCCAATAAGTCTTTTAACTGCATATAATGTACGGGTTGGATTGGTTACAGCCTGACGCTTTGCAACCTGACCGACCAAACGCTCATCATTATCAGTAAACGCCACAACTGAAGGAGTAGTTCTGTTTCCTTCAACGTTGGCAATAACCTTGGGATCTCCCCCTTCCATAATTGCGACACAAGAATTGGTTGTACCCAGGTCAATTCCAATAATCTTACCCATCTTTCTTTCTCCTTAAATCTTTCTCAGTGGATTATATATCCAAACAGCATTGCTCAAAGTATTTTATTGCTCTACCCGCGGTAGTGGCAACCTCTTTAAGGTTGTCATCTTCATGGGTTTGTCAAGTAATCTGGCACCCTTTTCACGAGGTGCTTTCGGCAGGTTATTCTTCTTTTTTACCAGAAGAGACAACCACTTTCGCTGCACGTAAGAGCCTGTCCTTGTAATAATAACCTTTCTCAAAATCCGTAAGAACATGGTTCTCAGGAATCGTATCATGGGAATCCATGGTGAGTGCTTCCTGATGCTTTGGATCAAAAGGCTCGCCAACACTATTTATTGCTTTAACTTCAAATTTTTCGAGGGTAGCAACAAGACTTTTAAGCGTCAGCTGAACCCCTTCAACTAGTCCGTCCAAATTTTTCTGTGCATCCGCACCTTCGACCACACCCTGATCGAGTGCACGTTCCAGATTATCCACAGTTGGAAGGATTTCTCTAAAAATTGCCTCTCCCGCATATTTCAAGCTGGCTAGACGATCGCGCTCGACACGTTTTTTGAAATTTTCATTCTCTGCTGCTGCTCTGAGCATCCTGTCCTGTAAGTCAGCTATCTGCTCTCTGGCTTCAGCGAGTTCCTGCTCAGGCCCCTTTGGTGCCTCTTCAGTCACCTGATCACCATCTGCTGCCTGTTGTGTCTCTTCAACATTTTCATCCGTAGTAACATCTGCTGCTACCGGATCGTCCTGGAGTTCTTCGTTTATCTTTACTTCGCTCACCTACTCCTCCATTAATCACCAATTCGTATTTCAAACGCGATTGTCCCTTAAAACAGGACCTGTGCATCTGACCATTTGCAAACCTGAGCCAACAATAAGTAGCCGAAAATTCCTTGTCAAGAGACAGAAAATCAATAATGAACAACATGAAAATATCTGTGGATATTCAGGGAGTTCTTCGAGGAAAAGAAGAGAGTACAATTACTATAAGAAAAGATAATTGTATTACTGGAGGATGAGTAGTGAAAACCGACTCTTATTACTCGTTATATCTATTAAGTTTATTTTGCAGGGTTTTTCTCGTTACCCCAAGACGCCTTGCCGCCTCACTTTTATTGCCTTCAGTCTCTGTCAGTGTTTTCATAACGAGCATTTTTTCAGCTTCAAAAAGTGACGTCGGCTCCACACTGTTTTGATTACCAGCACCCTCCCCGTTCTTTTGAATAGTAAGAGGTAAACTCTTTTCTGTGAGTTCACTGCCCCGCATAAGAATAATTCCGCGCTCAATTGCATTTTCAAGCTCTCTCACATTACCGGGCCATGAATAGGCGTTGAGATACTGTTTGCACTCCCTTGTAATTTTATCAAGCTGCCGCCTGTTTTTTTCCGCAAATTTTTGGGCAAAATGATTAACAAGCAGATCTATATCAGACGATCTATCCCTCAAAGGGGGGACAGTCAGCATTACAACATTAAGTCGATAATAAAGATCCTCTCTAAACCTGCCCTCAGCGACCTCTTTTGCAAGATCCCTGTTCGTTGCGGCAATAATACGGACATCAATGGAGATATTTTCGTCTCCTCCCACCCGTTGCAGTTCCTGTTCCTGCAACACTCTGAGAAGCTTTACCTGCATTGCCTGGGAGGTCTCCCCAATCTCATCAAGAAACAGGGTACCGCCATCCGCCTGGACAAATTTACCTTCCTTGCGCTTCTCAGCACCTGTAAATGCACCCTTTTCATGGCCAAACAGCTCAGATTCGAGCAATGACTCAGCAAAAGCTGCGCAATTCACCTTAATAAAAGGTCCATTCTTCCTCTCTGAATTAGTTTGCAGGGCTTCGGCCACAAGCTCTTTGCCAGTACCTGACTCTCCATAAATCAGAACTGTCGCTTCTGTTGGAGCCACATAACCCACCATTTCAAGAAGCTCAAGTACCGGAGGACTCTCCCCTATTATTCTGGTCTCAAGGAGTGAATCGTCAGTCTGTGCCTTCTCCTTGAACTCTGCAACCTGGTGATGATCAACAGCCCGCATTAGAGCCAGACGGAGACGCTCAAAATCCAGGGGTTT
This sequence comes from Desulforhopalus glucosivorans, assembly GCF_054397165.1. Lineage (NCBI taxonomy): Bacteria > Pseudomonadati > Thermodesulfobacteriota > Desulfobulbia > Desulfobulbales > Desulfocapsaceae > Desulforhopalus > Desulforhopalus glucosivorans. The sequence goes on along the minus strand of NZ_AP044854.1, from coordinate 1,016,812 downwards.
GGTCAGGTAGTCGTGGGCTCCATGTTGAATAGCATCCACCGCATCATCCACAGTTGAATAGGCCGTCATGATAATGACCGGTAAGCTTGGCTGGATAGCCTGTATTTTGCTAAAGGCTTCTATTCCATCCATCTTTGCCATACGAACATCCATCAGCACAGCATCGTAGTTATACTTTTCAACCGCTGCAACAGCGGTGGTGCCATCATCTGCCTGGGCAGAATCCCAGCCCCATTCATTCAGCATGGAAACCAGCATAAATCTATGGACCTGGTCATCATCAACCACAAGAATTTTAACAGGTGTATCTTTTCCCATAATCATTTCACAGCGTCAATATGGTTTACCATTGGAATCGATCATGGTCTCAGCGTTCGAAGGTGTAGATGAGATCCGCTCCGGTTGATTCAGAAGAAGACCGGGTTTCAACAAAAAAACCACGACTCAGGTCGTAGCGGACCCTGAATTGTCCGAGTTGACTAAACATATTCATATCATAGCCTATATAGAGATCATCTGTGATACGTTTCCCCACAACAAGGGAAACATCTTCTTCTCTGGCTGAGCCTTCAAGGTGGAGATCGTCAATGAGGAGTAAATTTCTCATTCCCTTCATAACCTTTGAACTGTCACCAAAGCCCAGGGTCATGGCTGCTGCCTGAAGCATCGTCCCCTCCTCTTCATTGGAAGAGGCGAAGGAGTGCCCCACCACCATCTGGGAGAGAATCTCAGTGTCGTCCTTATATGGATCTGAAAACAGATGAAACTGCAGATCTTGCACCAGACCATTTATATCAACACCAACAGTATACCCGTCATCTATTGCAGTTGCTGCTGTGACAATTTTTTGAGCTCGTATATCTACACCCGGATTGTCAATTGGCCCACCTGTGAACAACATTCTTCCCCGCTCAATATCAAGAGTCCTGCCATAAAAAGTAAAGGTAGACTCTATAAGATCCAACTCACCACGGCCTGTGATGAAATCGGTTGGGGTGACTTTTACATTAAGCTTACCACCGAGTCGACCCTCAAGACCGTAACCTTCAACGTTAACATCATCTCCTAATAGCACATCAAGGTCGAGGTAAAAGGGATACCCCTTTTTCTCATGATTCTTTTCCTCACCAAGATAAATTACATCGTCACTCACCTTAACCGCTCCACTTAATTCCTCTGGAGCAATTAAACCGGACGGCACGACTACCCGACCATCAATTTGACCGCGATTTTTATTAATTTTAAGAACAGCTTCAGGGGTCACACGAAAGGAATACTCCGGCAGGTTCACTAGCAGGAAATTATCACCGGTTAGTCTTAGTGATGTTTCAATGCCGTCATCACCGTGACTGACATAACCATCTGCGTTGAGCTTACCTCCTCCAGAGGTTGCTTCTGCATGTACAAAGGCCCCAAACTCTCTGGAGTCCACACTCACAACTACATTTTGAAGATTGATTCCCTGATAGGGCAGCTCTAAGCCACCGTCCCGGATTGCAAGTTTGCCATAAATTTCAGGTTGTGCAAGACTCCCGGATAATTTAATAGAACTACTGACCCAGCCCGTAGGCTCAATACCGTATCCTGTAAAGGCTGCAAGGGAGGCAAGGTAGTATTTATTAAGGTTCAACTCCCCTGAGATTATGTTCTCCCTTAAGGGCGTGTCAAAAAAACCAATATTAGTTATGGCACCCTTTAGCCCAAGAGTTCCACCATTATTTGATCTGAAAAATACATTGAGATCGAGGTTTTGATCAACCAGGTCAGCTGTTATAATAGAATCTCTTAGTTGGACAGAGACAAAGTCAGCATCTGTCACATGTAAAAGAGTGTCTAACTCAGGGATGGTAACTGATACTTGGGCAGAGTTTACTCCAGCTCTATTTCCTTCAGCTTGTATTTTCGCTTCAACAATTCCGGTGATGGGTGGAAGTCCAAAATCCATATCCGTCAGAGATTTTAGCTCAAAACTGTTCAGTTCTGTGATAAGAGACCAGTTGCCCTCTTCACCACCATGACGTGCAGCAGTAAGACAGGCCTTACCGTTGTCACCTGCACTAGTATTTGAGATAGTAGTTGAGAGACAAAAATCCTTTAACAGTTGGTTCTGGGAGGACAATTCAAGGGCTGCAGAATCTACTTGGTTCCAGTTGCCATATTTGTCAGTCACAAGACTGAGGCCAGCAAACGTCCCTGACCAACCTTCCTGATACTTACCAATAATATCCAGCCTTAGATTTCCCTCAGTGGTCTCTACTTCAGTATGCAATTCATGGTTAAGTAAGGTTCCAGAGGCAGTGGCCTCTAACTTGTCTATACCGTAGCCATTAATTAAACTCTTTTTAACGATAATAGCTCCATCAACAAAGCCATCAGTCTCAAGACTTGCCCCTAAATGGCCGTCTATATCACCTATTCTTTCGTTACCGGTCTGAATGTTACTTCCACTAAAACGAAAATCGATCTTCGGCTCTTTTTTACTCCCTGTCACAAGGCCATCAAGGCTTAAGGACCCAGCTAAATGAGCTGCAATATTTGAAAGATCAGAGGATTCAAAGGTAAATTCCAAACCAAAATTATCATTAACTGTACCTAAAACAGACAACCGACTGTCACCAAGCAGGAGCTCTAATCCATCGGAACTCAATACATGTCCGTCAATTGCAATAGTTCCACCACCATATAATTCTGAACCACGTACGTCCCCAGACAGACCCAAAATTTCAAGAGAACCAGCGGGATCATCTTCTTGCCACTCTAAAAAACTCTTAACCCGGCCATTAATTCTACCAGCCATCTCTTTATGAATAAATCCGGGATCAAAGTCATGGAAATCAATATCAGAGCCCCAGCTTAGTTTATCAAACCATGAAAGTTCAACATACCGAACGACAGCCTCTCCCCCGACAGAGTCACTTTTCAACACTAAATCACTGGAAAATATTTTTTCATCAGTAAGGCCAATATTTCCTGCTGCAGACCAGACATAGTCGGTAAATTGCCCCGTCATTGTATTGAGAGCAAAACTCGCATCCAGCCCCTCTTCGGTAACATCTCCAACAGTGTGAAAAGAAGAACTCACACTGCCATCAAATTCGGGAAAAAACATAGAGAAGACAAAGTTTTGAAAATCAAGATCGGCCTCCCAGGAAAAGAGTTGTTCCCAGCTGATACTTGCATTGGTGGCCACAGCAGAAGTCTCGTTTCGGTCAATCCTGAGAGAGTCAAAGACTATCCCCCATATACTTCCATCAATGTTACTCTGAAGGTGTAGATTATCTGCCACTCCCCAGTAACCATCAGCTACGACCAGGCCACGATAATGGCCAAAGTCACCAGACATATCACCATGAACTGTTTCTAATATGATTTCAGGACAGTGGAGAATCCATGTCTCCAGATTGATGTTTTGTGCATCAAGATCGGCAGTCCAAGTTGGGTTATCAAGAAGATTTTCTATTACTCCAACAACCTGAATTTTACCCGGATCATTAAGGGCAACATTTACTCCCAGAGAGTTTATCGGTCCTTTTGCTGAAAAGGTCCCCTTAGAAGGATGAAAACCGTAGCCAACCACGCGCCAGTTACCCATAAGATCCAGTTTGTGATCACCATCTAAAGCGATATTACCATGAAAACGAAGACCAATCTCAGGTCCATCGAGTCCAAAGCTGTTAACAACAAGACCACCGGCCCCAAGGGTTAAGGAAGTATTAAAGGTATCGATCTGAAACAGCAGGGTTCCATCACTATCAAAAAGTTTAACATCCCGAAATGAAAACTCCCTTAATATGAGCTGTATAGGAGGAACAAAGTTGGGTAATCCTGCAGAATCACCGTCCTCTTTCGGCTCTTCGGTGGTGGACTTAAAATTGACAGAAACCTGTTCTGTTTTACATGCAACAACATCCAACGTACCTTTGAGCAGTGCGAGCGGCTTCCAGGACCAGTGGAAGTTTTCAATATCAATGTCAGCTCCGGCTGTCGCAATTGTAATTCCGCCCAAATCATATCCTGTAGCTATACGCCCCTTAACAGAATCAACAGTTACTGCACCACTACTCAGACTGCTGGCCGCAGTTACAGCACGCTGCAAACCCCACTCTGTTCCTAACAGCACCCCAATGGGCAAAAGAAAAACAGCAACAATGAGCAGTACAAAAAGATATTTTTTCACAGATCACCTCCCACTGTCAGGTGCACGCGAAATGGGTTTCCATCCTCGGTTATTGCTGAGGCCACATCAAAACGTATCTGACCAAAAGGAAGCCTGAAACGAATTCCAGCCCCAACACCCTGATAAAAATCAAGGGACAGGTCATCTGTTGCTGTTCCACCATCCCAGAATGCGGCCAGGCTCCAATATTGGTTAATGATATGCTCGAGTTCAATAGATTCAACGATGAGATAACGGCCGCCGATAACTGTCCCGGAAGAATCTTCTGTTCCAAGAGACTTGTAGGCATAACCCCGTATTGAAGCGTCACCACCGGCATAATATCGAAGCGACGGAGGGAGAGAGTCAATGGAGTCGACCAGGGTTGCCCCCACAGATGCCCGGCCAATCAATTTCCACTGTTTAAAAGGAGTGTAAATTGCCTTCCCATTTACTGTCGCCTGGAGAAAACTCGCATCGGAAAGAGCACCCTTATAGGCTCCAAGTAGATTCATGGAGGTGGATAAGCCCTGCCTGGTGTTGAGAATATCATCGGCAAAGATATAACCAGCATTAAGCGATGGCAAAAAGAGTGTAGAGTCTCCACTGGTATCACCTATGTCATACACCTCGTCACGCAATTCCAGCCCCGTTGAGAACTTAAATCTTGGCCCGGCGTGTTCCTGAGAAACAGCCGCAGTTATCAACCTTGTATCAGTGTCATCCCACTGGGAATCCTGATAACCAAGAGAATGAAACAAGGTGTCGTAGCGTGGATCTTTTCGGGGGATTTTATAAACAAGGGAGAGGCTGTTTTCAAGTTCAGCAACCAGTAACGAAGCGCTAATTTTATGGCCTCGATTATTAAATATCCGGTTCGACCAGTCAATTTTTCCACGAACACCGGTGTCTGTAGCATAACCACCACCAATATTGTATTTATTGAGTTTTTCGGGGCTTACCAGGTCAATTTCGATGGGAATCGTATGATCAACGGCCTCATCCATCTTGCCGCTCACAATGACCTTCTTAAAAAAATCGGTTTTATACAAAATAGCCTGCAACTCAAAAATCTTAGAGGGTTGATAAGGATCGCCCTTGGCGTAGGGTAAATATCTATTTAATAGATCCTGTTTTAGTACCTCCTGCTTACAGGTTGTCTCCCCAAAAACGTACTGCTGTTTTGTATCTACGACGAGTGAAATAATTGCCTTGTTCGTTGTAGAGTTTACAACCAGATCTTTTGTTACAAAAACGACATCAAGATAGCCTTCATTAATAGCCGTATTTATGATCTTTTTTTTCTCCTGTTCATACACTGCCTGATCAAGGACCGTACCCACAGGCAGTTTCCAGGCTGCCACCGCTTTTTCTATTACCCTATTCTCCTGACCAGCCCCATTTATCATGATATTGACGCTACTCACGCGAACGGCAGGTCCTTTATCAATAAGGTAACTTGCATGAAATCCTGCATCATCTTTAGTGAGCTTCGGTTTTACGGTGGCATTATAATAGCCAAAAGGAGCAAGAGCTGAAGCAATATCGGTGGAAGCTTTGGCATGCAACCTTTTGACAGTACTCTCTTTTAATCGTTCGTTATCTTTTTGCAGGTACAGGGTAAGGTAGGCTAGAACATTTTCTTTGAGTGAGGCTGTCACCCCGGTTACTTCGACCTCTACTTTAACAGGCTTAGAATGAGCTGGTGATACCATCCACAAACTGAAAAGGAAGACGAATACAATTCGACAAGAGAATGATGATGTATTAAAAAACTCCAAGAATCGTGTTTTATCGTCGCTCCAGCAACGTCCTCTTTTTATAAACATGGACTATTCCCAACAAACGGGGAAATAAACCAGTATAAATAGTACAAAGATCTCTCTTAACGTACTTTGGGGTGGCTGTTCTAAGCCCCTGAGTTCAATGTACTCTTCAGATTTCCTGTTTTGTATTGCAGGATTTTTTAAAGTAAAATACCAAATATTAGCTCAAAACCGGATAAAAATGCACAAGGAAACTGTCACCATAAAAAAAATCGTCAACGGCGGTTTCGGCCTCGGTCACCTTCCTTCAAAACAGGTCGTCCTGGTACAATTTTCCCTGCCCGGCGAAAATATAATTGTAACCACTCAGGAAATTAAAAAAAACTATCTTTTTGGCAAAGCCGCTCAAATAGAAAACAAACACCCTGCCAGAATCACCCCTCCATGTCAATACTACGGTCGTTGTGGGGGGTGCAACCTTCAACACTGCAACTACGATGCGCAAACCACTTTTAAAAGAGACATTGTGGTCGATCTGCTTCTCCGCCAGGATGTTCTTACTCTAGGCGCACTTAAAGATACAGTTCGAGAGGTTATACCTGCACCGTCTCCATTCAACTATCGCCAAAGAATCAGATTGCAAGTCGGGGATAATGAAACCCTGGGCTTCAACCGCTTTCGCTCCAATGACATTGTTGAAGTTGACAAGTGTCTTCTTGCAGAGCCTTCTATAAATTTAAGCCTCACTGCTCTACGAAAAAGTGAGCCCGCTATGGAATTGCTTGAACTCTCAACCGAGCTTGAATTACAGCAAAACCCAACAACTGATGCAGTCTCCTGTATTTTCCACTTCAAAAGAAAGCCTCGCCCCGCTGACCGTAAACGAGCCCAGAAAATGTGTAGTGAAATTTCTTCAATTGACCGCATTTTTTTTAAGGGAGAGGATTTTCCCATGGTTGGTCCAGTTGGAGCGGAGACATCTGAATCAAACAAGATGCTGAACCTCCACTACCAAAAGTTGCAGGGTATAGAGGAGTCATTACAGCTTGGATGGGAGGTCGGCGGCTTCTGCCAGGTCAATCTGGCCCAAAACAAGCGGATGATCGAAACCGTTATTGACTTTTGTGCTCTTAATAGCAGCGACACAGTTCTCGATCTATATTGCGGCATGGGAAATTTTGCAATCCCGCTTAGCTCTCTTGCCGCCAGTGTCCATGGTATCGAAGGTCAGGGCGCATCGATTCGATGTGCAAAAGAAAATAGCGCATCCGCAGGGAGAACAAACACCATATTTACCAAACAACCTGTTCACAAAGGTTGCGATCAGCTCATTGCAGAAAGCGCTACATTTGACTGCGTAATAATTGACCCTCCCAGGCAAGGCGCACCCGAGCTTGCACAGCAGCTCAGTAAGCTATGCAAGAAAACACTCGTCTATATTTCCTGTGACCCGGCAACCCTATGCCGTGACCTTAAAGAACTCACCAGTAAAGGATTTACAATACAAAAAATACAACCCATTGATATGTTTCCCCAAACCCATCATATTGAGACGGTCGTTGTACTGAAAAAATAACCATCATCCGATAGTTGTTTCATTTCCTTTTAACCTGCTTGCAATGGTCCATTATTTACCCTATGTTGTAACTCTGATACGGGAGCCTCATACATTGGGCTGAGAGGGGTGTTACAACCCGACCGTTTAACCTGATCCGGATAATGCCGGCGGAGGGATCTGTCTGAATGAGGCCGCCTCCATAACTGGAGTCGGCTTTTTAATTTTGCAAGCATTCACATCCAACGAATCAACAAGCGACGACTTTAACCCCAGGAGATCTTAATGAATCATATATATCACAGCTTTGGGATTGCGATATTAGCGATCACCCTCTTGTTCTCTCCTGCGGTGCAGGCAGAAGAAAGCCTTACCGTAATGACCCATGACAGTTTTGATGTCAGTAAAGAACTCATTGCCACCTTTGAAAAAGAAAACGGCGTGAAGGTTCGCTTTTTAAAATCCGGGGATGCAGGGGCTGCTCTTATCCAGGCTATTCTTTCAAAAAACAACCCCCTTGCTGATCTGTTTTTTGGTGTGGATAACAGCTTTTTATCCCGGGCACTCACTGCAGACATTTTTCAACAATACAACTCCCCTCTTCTTGCCAAGATCCCGGAAAGCCTGAGACTCGACAAGGAAAATCGTCTTCTTCCTGTGGACTATGGTGATGTATGTCTTAACTACGACAAGGCCTGGTTTAGAGAAAAAGCACTCGCCCCACCTGCAGGTCTTTCTGATCTTATTAAACCTGAGTACAAAGGACTCACCGTGGTTGAGAACCCCGCCACTTCCTCCCCCGGTATGGCATTTTTACTTGCCACCATCGGTTATTTTGGCGAAGAAAAATATCTGGATTTCTGGACAAAAATGCGGGCAAATGATGTCCTCGTTGCAGGTGGCTGGGAAGATGCCTACTTTGGTCATTTCACCGCCGCCTCAAAAGGAGATCGTCCCATCGTTGTAAGCTACGCAAGCTCCCCTCCTGCAGCTGTCTACTATTCCGAAAAACCACTGACTGAAGCGCCAACTGCAGCTGTCGTAAGTGATGGATCAGCTTTTCGCCAGATTGAATTTGTTGGTATCTTAAAGGGAAGCAAAAACGTAACTCTGGCTGAAAAATTCGTCGACTTTATGTTAAGTGTCCCCTTACAAGAAGACATCCCCTTAAAAATGTTTGTATTTCCAAGTAATGCAGACGCTCAATTGCCAGAAGTCTTTGTAAAACATGCGGTGGTCGCTGAAAAACCTGCCATGGTTGATCCTGCACGAATTGAATCAATGCGTGACAGCTGGATCGACGCCTGGACAACTGCAGTACTGAGATAAAGATAAGCTCATCCAAATAGGGGAGAACGGGACATGATATTTTCCAGAAAACCTGTCATGCTATTACTGTTCTCCCTGCCCATGTTGTTTTTAATCGTCTTTTACTGTTACCCGCTGCTTAAGATAATCACCTACAGTTTTTTCCCACTAGATACAGAGAAGTTAGGCAGATTATTCACAACTCCTACCTACGGCAAGATTCTCTGGTTCACAATCTGGCAGGCCGGACTTTCAACCGTTATCACACTGGTTCTAGCCATACCAGGTGCCTATGTTTTTGCCAAATTCCGTTTCCCCGGCAAAGACCTCCTTACAGCACTTATGACAGTTCCCTTCGTTCTGCCAACGGTTGTTACTGCTGCTGCTTTCAGGGCACTGCTTGGGCAGAATGGTCTCATCAATGACGTTCTTATCTCAACCTTTAATCTCGACAGTGCTCCAATAGATATAGAACAGACTGTTACTTTTTTCCTCATCGCCCACGTATTTTACAACTACACAATGGTCGTACGTATTGTTTCCAGTTTCTGGAGTTCACTCGATCCGAGTATAGTAACAGCTGCCAGGATGCTTGGAGCATCCCCGTGGACTGCTTTTTACAAAATCACCCTGCCCCTGCTCCTGCCTGCAATAGGGTCTGCCAGCCTCCTTGTCTTTATCTTCTGTTTTACCAGTTTTGGAGTTGTGCTTATTCTCGGTGGACCGGGATACGCAACACTAGAAGTTGAAATTTACAGGCAGGCGGTACAACTCTTTAACCTGCCCATGGCTGCAGCCCTATCGCTTATTCAGATCTGTTTTAATTTTTTGCTGATGTGGCTCCATGCAAGGCTCAGTAAACATGCTAAGGTCTCCTTTTTCTCAGGCACGAGCGAGGCCACCCTTAGTGATGTAAAATCGAATTGCCAAAAACTTGGCGTTGGTTGTAACATTGGTTTTATGGTGGCCTTACTCATTCTTCCCCTGGGCGCACTCGTTATAAGTTCTCTATTTGGTGAAGATGGTTTTACCCTCAGCTACTATAGACAGCTTTTCTCAGGAGAATCGGATTCACTTTTTTATGTTGAACCAATTTCTTCGGTCGCAAACTCCATTGGTTTTGCCCTGACGGCCATGGTCTTTTCTCTACTTTTAGGAATAAGTTCAGCTGTATTTCTTGCAGGCGGCTCAAAACGCCGAACCAACCTCTGGGATGCCATTATTATGCTCCCTCTTGCAACATCGGCTGTAACTCTGGGTTTCGGGTATATCATCACACTAAATCAACCCCCACTTAACCTACGAGACACACTCATCATTGTACCTATTGCCCATACTCTTGTTGCATTCCCCTTTGTTGTTCGCTGCGTGTTACCAAGCCTTAGACAAATACCAAATAACTTACGGGAGGCTGCCTGTTTACTGGGAGCATCCCCTTTTACCATTTGGAGACTCATCGATTTCCCTCTCATAAGACGTGCGATACTCGTGGGAGCCATTTTCGCCTTTTCAATCAGCATGGGGGAATTTGGTGCTTCAGCATTTCTAACCCGTCCTCACACTCCGACAATGCCTGTTGCCATCTTCAGGTTTCTCAGCCAACCTGGTGACATGAACTACGGTCAGGCAATGGCTATGAGCACTATTCTTATGCTTGTTACCTGCTCCAGCTTCTGGATTATCGGTAAGTTCTCACCTTCTGAAGATATAGCCCAAAAAAGACATTAATAATGATCAATAACCAAACGAAAGGACCAATACTCTCTGTTAATAGCATTTCAAACAGCTACGATGGTCAATCACTACTTAAAGACGTGTCATTTCAACTTGAAAAGGGAGAGATTCTCTGCCTGCTCGGCCCATCGGGCTCTGGTAAAACGACCCTGTTACGCCTTATTGCCGGGCTTGAAGCAGAGTATAGCGGCACTATACTATTTAAGGGCAATAACATAGAGAGTAAGCCTCCCCACAAACGTGGCTTTGGCTTGATGTTTCAGGAGTACGCCCTCTTTCCCCATAAAAATGTAGAGGATAACATTGGATTCGGCCTTGAGATGCAGGGGCTAGATTCGGAGGAAAAGCGTAAGCAAGTAGAAAAAATGCTTCAACTCGTTGGCCTGTCAGGTTTTGGTAAGCGTCGAATTAACGAACTCTCTGGAGGAGAGCAACAGAGGGTGGCCCTTGCAAGAAGCCTTGCCCCTGAGCCGCAACTCCTTCTTCTTGACGAACCCTTAGGCTCCCTTGACCGCACCCTCCGTGATAGACTGACTGTGGAAATCAGGTCCATCTTAAAAGCACTCAATGTCACAGCCATTTTCGTAACCCATGATCAAAATGAGGCCTTTGGAGTTTCCGACAAAATAGCAATTTTAAAAGATGGTTGCCTCCAACAATTTGCCGCACCTGAAGAAATCTATCGACATCCCATAAATAGTACAGTTGCACGATTCTTAGGCTTTACAAACCTCTTTGATCTATCTATAGATCAAAGAACAAACATAATCGAGAGTCCTTTTGGCCCTATTGCAACAAATATAGGTCCTATTACAACATCCCGCGATCAGGTATTACTCCTGCGACCTGAAGGTGCATCATTACGTAAACCTGGCCTTAAAAATCTGGAGGGTAAACTCATCATACAGGGAACAGTAAAAGACAAGCGGTACCAGGGCAGTAGTTATAATCTTACAATAGAGAGCAACTCCCAGCTACTGCATTTTGATTTACCACTTGAACCTCCACCCCCTCAGGTCAACGCCCAAATTGAACTGGTAATAGAACCTGATTCAATCTTACGTATCGAAAAAAGTTCCTGAGAGTAATAACTCTTATTGCCGCACAGACATAAAGAGATATTACGTTTACATAAAATATGAACGAACAGCATAGGAGACTCTTATGAAAAGCTATAGAAAAGAACTCTGGTTTAACGTACCGACAAGACGTGGGTTCATAAACATCACCCCCACCATAGAAGACTGTCTTCATGAGAGTGGCATCCAGGAAGGCATGGCCCTGGTCAATGCTATGCACATCACTGCATCTGTCTTTATTAATGACGACGAATCTGGCCTCCATCACGACTACGAAAAATGGCTGGAGAAACTTGCCCCCCATGCCCCTGTAGATCAGTACAAGCACAACGGTTATGAAGATAATGCCGATGCTCATATGAAGCGCCAGATCATGGGTAGAGAAGTAGTGGTCGCTATAACAGATGGAAGACTGGACTTTGGAACCTGGGAGCAGATATTTTATGGAGAATTTGATGGAAAACGCAAAAAAAGAGTACTGGTTAAAATTATTGGTGAATAGTAGGTGTGATACATCCATCCTGTTGAGTACAGCAAAGCTTGCAACCATCATCTTCGATGAATAATCATAACAAACATTAAACCGTATTTTGGAATTAAAGATCTATGTTTACAATTATTAAAAAGAACTGGTTTATGTTTGGTCTGGTTTTCATGGCTATCCTGGTTACCCTCGACTCCTCCGGTCTCATAGTTCGCCCCGGCCTTTGGTTAAAAAATCACCATGGACCTGATTTCGTCATTGTTCTTATCTTCTTCCTCTCTGGCCTTGCCCTTGACACCAGGCAAATAAAGGACGGAGTCTCGGACATTAAAGGTACACTTCTCGCTTTAGGTATCATTTTCCTGGTGGCACCTCTAGCTGGATATTGTTTTTCACTCCTTCCCCTCAATTCAGCTTTACTGGTTGGCCTCCTTCTTGTGGCATCAATGCCTACCACCCTAAGCAGTGGTGTGGTCATGACCGGAAGTGCCAGCGGCAACATGGCCCATAGCCTCTTTATAACAATAATTGCCAACTCACTGGCTGTATTTACTATCCCCATCACCCTTTCACTTTTACTTGGTGGAGATGGGAGTCAAACAATTCAGATAGACCAACTTCCCATTATGATGAAAATCGGGAGCCTTGTTCTCACCCCACTTGTAATGGGGATTATGGTGAGAAGATTATTTTCATCTCAGCTACAAAGGTTTTTGCCGTATACCTCAACATGCAATCAACTGGGAATACTCACCATTGTTTGGATGGCACTGTGCGGGAGTCGCCCGGCAATCGTTTCAGGACTCGACTCCGTTACAGTTGTTATACTACTTGTTTTCTTTTTCCATCTTGTTCTGGTGCTCATCAGTCTATTTCTAACGAGGGTTTTCAATATTGCAAAAGGAAAACGTGAGAGTGTGATTTTCATGGCTGGGCAAAAGACTCTTCCTCTTTCAATTATTCTTCAGGTTTCCCTTTTCCCTGAACTCGGCCTTGCTCTCGTTGTCTGCGTTGTCCATCACATTGTACATTTAGTCATGGATGCCTATCTCATCGGCTACCTTAAAAAACAAACGAGCTAACACCATGATCACACTGATACTTGCAAATGGAGAACTACATCTCTCACCTGAACTGTTAGAACTTTCAAAAGAGGCGGACTATATTATCGCAGCAGATGGTGGAGCCAACCATTGCGAACAACTTAATTGTATACCGGATATCATAATAGGTGATTTGGACTCAATCTCTGACAGGAATCTACTGCGATTAAAGAAAAGCGGAAGTGAAGTATTACAGTTTCCAGTTCGAAAAGATGCAACAGATCTGGAACTTGCCATAGACCATGCTGCAGAAAGAGGGACTACAGAAATCTATTGTGCAGGTCTACTTGGTGGAAGATGGGACATGAGCCTCTCTAACATTTTTTTGCTGGCCAGTGAAAAGTATAAAGATTTGCAATGTACATTGTTTGGAGATGAATGCACAATGCACATACTTCACCCAGGAGAGTATTCATTTGCAACTCAGCTACAACAAAGGGCATCAATAATCCCCCTTAATGGGGATGGAAAAGGGGTCACTCTGAGTGGCTTTGAATACCCTCTCGACAATTACACTATCCACTACGGTTCGACTATCGGGTTAAGCAATGTAGTCTGCTCACAAAAAGTACACATCAAACATAGTGATGGAGTATTATTAGTCATATTTTCATAATTAACGGCTACGATCTCAACCACTCAACCCAAAAGCGCCTTCCTCAACCCCAAACAACAGGGCTACAAATAAACCATTTCACATCATACCCTTAGCAAGAGTACACTCCTTTTTTTAAATTGACTAGCGAACCTTCCACAAGTATGGTGCAACAACGTGTTGGGATGGTTCAACAATGGATATCCTACCATACCAATATCACACCTATTATATCTTGTTTCAGGGGCACAAACGCAAGAGAGACCTGACAACACATCTACTCCCACCCTGAAGCTCAATCTCTATTCAACTTAAAGAAGCTCGTTATGACGCAAAGATCCACCTTTTGGCGGCAGAAACAAATAGCTGTATTTGCCACCGGAGTAACTCTACTACTATGCCAGACCGCATTTGCTTCTGCCATACTGGAAGGACAGAGAATGCACCCAGTTCAAGGAAAAGATGGCATGGTTGTCACCAGTCACTTTCTTGCCACCAAGTCTGCCCAGGATGTTCTCGCAAATGGTGGTAATGCTATAGATGCGGCTGTCACTGCTGCGTTTTCTCTGGCTGTAACCCAACCACGATCAGGCAATATTGGTGGTGGAGGATTTATGCTCATATCATCTGAGAGCAAAGATGATGTTGTTGCAATTGATTACCGAGAAAAAGCCCCGGGCAAAGCCACCGTTGATATGTTTCTTGATAAAGAGGGAAATGCAGATAGCAATGTTTCAAGGTATTCCCACCTGGCAGCAGGAGTCCCGGGCACAGTTGCAGGCCTTGCCATGGCACTTGAACAATACGGCACCATTAGTCTTAAAGAAGCTATTGCTCCGGCGATTGAACTTGCAGAAAAAGGTTTTGTCGTCACTCCACGCTTTAGTGATGGACTCAAGAATAAAGAGAAAATGCTCAAAAAATGGCCTTCTTCAGCGAAGATTTTTTACAAGGCTGATGGCAGTTACTACGAGCCTGGAGATATATTCATTCAAAAAGATCTGGCTGCAACCCTTACCAGGATTTCTGAAAACGGCGCCAAAGAATTCTACGAGGGAAAAACCGCAGAACTACTTGTGGCTGAAATGGCAAAGCATGGTGGGTTGATCAGTATGGACGATATGAAAGCCTACACTCCCGGGATGCGAACCCCAGTCCATGGCACCTATAGGGGACACGATATTTACTCCATGTCGCCACCAAGTTCAGGCGGCACCCATGTCGTTCAAATTCTTAACACCCTCGAGGGCTACCCCATTAGCGAATACGGTCACAATTCTGCCAAGACTATCCACCTTATGGCAGAAGCCATGAAACTTGCCTATGCGGACAGGTCGCAATATTTAGGGGATGAGGATTTCGTTACGGTTCCTTTGAAGGGTCTTACATCAAAAAAATATGCGGCAAGCCTTAGGGATAAAATCGATCCCGAAAAAGCCACCGACAGCTCAACCATTGCCCCGGGCAAAGTTCTTCCCTATGAGAGCAATGAAACAACACACTTTTCCATTGTAGATAAATACGGCAATGCTGTATCAAATACCTACACCATCAATTTCAGTTATGGTTCCGGTATTGTTGTTGAGGGTGCCGGTTTTCTTCTTAACAATGAGATGGATGATTTTTCTGCCAAACCCGGAGTACCAAACGCTTATGGTCTTCTTGGTGGAGAGGCCAATAAAGTAGAACCAAATAAGCGTATGCTGAGTTCAATGTCCCCTACCATCGTTAAAAAGGAAGGAAAGAACTTTCTGGTAACCGGTAGTCCAGGAGGATCCAGGATCATAACCACAACCTTGCAAGTAATTATGAATGTGGTCGATCATGGTCTAAATATTCAGAGTGCAGTGGCTGCGCCACGCATTCATCACCAGTGGCTGCCTGATGAGATACGCATCGAAGAAGGTCTCAGTCCGGACACAACAAAGGCCCTTACGGAAATGGGTCATACAATCGTTAAGAAATCATCAATGGGTGCAATCCAATCCATTCTAGTCAAAGATGGAATGATGTATGGCGGAGCAGATCCAAGAAGATCCACAGCACTTGCAGCGGGTCTCTAAGAGGAAATAGTTATCTTTGCAATGAGGAGTAGTTCTCTTACTGCTCCTCATTATCCTCGCCCGTCTCACGCTCTACCTTAATCTGCCCGGAAGTAAGATCCCGCAGCTGGAAAAGAAATGGATCCACGTTCTCTTCTATTATTTCAAGAATAAATCTTACCTCCTCTCCATAAACCGTATCAAGAGTTACAACTCCATACTCACTGCATATATGCCTGAAACTTCCTTCAAACTGATAGTGGAGACTGACTGTAACTCTTTTCTTTTCCACATATTCTTTCAGGCCGATTTCATCAATCGCCAGCTTAAGACCATTTGAATATGCCCGTACCAGTCCACCACTGCCAAGTTTAATACCACCAAAATACCTGGTGACCACAACAAGCACATTACCAATATTTTCATACTGGAGGATATGTAACATTGCTCTTCCTGCAGTCCCGGAGGGCTCCCCATCGTCGCTACAGTGAATATCTACAGGTGATGAAGGAGAACCTACGATAAATGCATAACAGTTATGGTTTGCGCCAATCTCTTTTGCAGTGATTGCCCTGATATGATCCAGAGCCTCATCTTTTGAGTGCACTTCATGGATACAGGTGATAAACCTGCTCTTTTTCACCACAGTCTCATGGATCACAGAAGAATTTGGAATAAAATAGTTACTGGACATGTCTAATTTGTGACTCACATTCACTCAGATTTATTTAAAGAGAACAGTGAATCTATGGCATCCTGTAAGTTACAACAATCTTTCAGCACTATAGTTCCTTTTTCAAACACAACGTCCCCTTGAATGCCAATAAAGTGTAGACCAGTCTCTTTTGCCGCATCATAATCCGTATAGGCATCTCCAACAAATACACATTCTGATGGATCAAGATGATACGTATCAAGCAACATTTTAATATGGTCTGGTTTTCTTACAGGGGAACCAAGTTGTTCGTGGAAACTATCACTCATCCCCCGCTTTTGAAGTATATATTGTAACTCCACCTCAGGTGTGCCTGAAATCACAAAGGATTTAATCTCACTACCACGCATTGACAGAAGAAATTCTTCAGCCCCGGCAATCCATTTTTCTTCAATGACCTTTTCAACCACAAGCTCAGAATAGTGATTGGCCCACTGCTGTAAGACATCTTCCGTGAGAGGTACACCAATATAATGAGCATGGGCATGAGCGATCTTTTCTACCCTGCTGATCCCACCATGTTGTTGGTGGTGAAACAGTACCTTTTCTATAATGTCTTCAGGGTAGTCCATAAACAAGGTGCGAAAAGCCTCTGTCTTTGTCGACACCGAATCGATAAGAACACCATCAAAATCGAAAAAAATTGCACGTAATTGTGGTTGCATATTCCCTCTATAAACCTAAACCTTGCATGCCAAACATAAGAAAACATTTTTAATCATTACATTTCAGTATGTTAGCCACTCTGATAACCAATTATCAGACCACTTTTTAAATGTATTATCCTCAATAGCATTTTTCTCATGTTTGTCACCCTTCGGGATTGCCGATTTTACGGAATTTGCTTCGTTTGCGTACATTTGAAATACTTCAGAATATCTACATCTACGCCGCCTCGCAGTTTCGGCAGGTAGCGTAGACTCCGAACTTGGCAATTGCAAAATCTAGGTATTAAACCTATTGTGCTATTACAGACTAGTAATAATTTGTATTCATAGACTAAAAGTAAAATCACAGAACTTTCTAAACACAAACCAAGTGAAAACCGGGATGACAATAAAGAGAAAAGACGATGAATTGTGGCAGGTAACAGCACCTGAGACAATACTTTCAACTCCAGTTATGAATGTACTCACAAGTCAGGTCGTCTGCAAGCGCAGTGAAAAAATGAAGTCTTTTTATAGGCTTGATTTTTCCTCCTGGGTAAACATTGTGGCTGTGACGAAAAATAAACAGTTCGTTTTCATCCGGCAATACCGCTTTGGCTCAGGACAGCTCGAACTTGAAATCCCCGGTGGCGCTGTAGAACCGGGTGAAGATCCCCTTGATGCAGGAGTAAGAGAACTCCTTGAAGAAACAGGATATACTGGAGAACATGCCCGCATCATTGGCAAGGTCTGTCCTAACCCGGCAATTCAGGACAATTTTTGTTACACAGTTCTCGTTGAAAATGCACAGAAAACCAGTGAACAACGCCCCGATGACATGGAAGATATTGAAGTGTTCACCCTTGAACAGTCTGAGCTACTGGAGCAGATGAAAAATGGCTCCATTGAGCATGGACTAGTACTTAATGCCCTCATGTTCTATGCCATGACAGTACCTGATTTTTATAAGCAATAATGTGATTACCCCTATAAAAGAATTACAACCCATACAAGGAGCAGTCCAAAAACGATTGACATAATGGCTAATTCCCAGTAATTCCTACTAAGTTGATATATTGATGACCCGCGGCAGATTTCTGCCGCTTTTTTTATCGCCTCACACACAATTCCAAGAGCATTTAACCATGACAGAAGAAAACCAAACCCTGGCACAACGACGAGAAAAAGCAGCATCCCTGGCAGACCTAGGCGTTAACCTCTACAGCAACGGTTTTAAACCGGCTAACGCTGTGGCAGAACTCCTCCCAAAAGGTGAGAACTTAGGCCCCCAGGAAAAGGAAGAAGGAGAGCAGCTTTACTCTGTGGCTGGTCGTATCATGGCAATGCGTAAGTTTGGTAAGGCCGCCTTTTGTACAATTACTGACAAAAGTGGTCAGATCCAGATCTATGTCAAAAAAGATATCGTAGGCGACGAAGTTTTTGACACCTTTAAAAAATGGGATATCGGCGACATTGTAGGCATTGAGGGTTCACTCTTTAAAACTAAAGTTGGCGAGCTGTCTGTTCAGGCACGATCAATTGTTATGATCTCAAAATCCCTTCGTCCATTGCCGGATAAATGGCATGGTCTCAGTGATGTAGAGACCCGGTATCGTCAAAGATATGTTGACCTCATTGTAACTCCTGCCAGTCGAGACACCTTCAAGAAGCGGGTTGAAATTATCCGACTTGTCCGCGAGTATCTCAACACCAAGGACTTCATGGAGGTTGAAACCCCTATGATGCAGCCTGTCCCGGGTGGTGCTACTGCAAAACCTTTTCAGACCCACCATAATGCTCTGGATATGGATCTATACCTTCGTATTGCTCCAGAACTCTACCTTAAACGCCTCTTAGTGGGTGGTTTTGAAAGGGTTTTTGAGATTAATCGAAATTTTAGAAACGAGGGACTATCCACCAGGCATAATCCTGAGTTCACCATGCTTGAATTCTACCAGGCCTACGCAACCTACGAAGATTTAATCGAGCTTACTGAAGATATGATCTCATCCATCTGTGAAAAGGTGAACGGTTCCATGCAGATTACCTATCAGGGTACAGAGGTAGATCTTTCCCCGCCATGGACCAGACTCACCATGGACGAATCCCTCATCCAGGTGGCAGGAATCGATGCTGAGATCCTGGCCGATGATGACAAGGTCATCGCCCTTGCAAAAGAAAAAGGTATTAAACTCGAAGAGCAGGCGGGGCCTGGAAAGGCAAAGACAGAACTCTTTGAACTTCTGGTTGAAGAAAAGCTCATCAACCCGACCTTTATCACTTCGTACCCCACTGAAATATCTCCCCTTGCACGGCGCAACGAAGAGAACCCTGAGGTGACTGATCGTTTTGAACTGTTTATCACAGGCCGTGAGCTTGCAAATGCCTTTAGTGAGCTCAATGACCCCATCGACCAACTTCAGCGTTTTGAAAAACAGATCGCTGATCGCGGTGATGACGATGAGATTCACCCGGAGCTCGATTATGACTACGTGAGAGCGCTTGAATATGGTATGCCATCGGCTGCAGGAGAAGGAATAGGTATTGACCGTCTTGTTATGCTGCTCACCGACGCCCCATCCATACGTGACGTTATACTCTTTCCTCACCTTAAGCCGGAAGTACGGCAACAGCAAAGTGATGAAGAATAGACTCACAAATCGTTACAATATAAAGAGCGCATAATGTTTGAATGGTTTGTTGGCATGAGGTACTTGAGAGCCAAGCATAAGCATGGCTTCATTTCCCTGATTTCTCTGATCTCGGTTGCCGGGATCACTGTGGGTGTTATTGCCCTCATAGTCGTGTTGTCGGTCTATTCTGGTTTTACCACTGGCCTGAGGGATCAGATACTTGGTGTCAACTCACACATTATCGTGCAAAAATATGGTGGTGCGATAAGTAACTATCAACTGCAACGTGATCGCGTTCTCACGGTAAAAAACGTTACAGGTGCCACCCCCTATCTCTACACCCAGACACTTCTCAGCAGTGCAAATGGCGGAAGTGGCGTCGTGCTTCGAGGAATTGATCCGCGAACCGCTGAAAACGTAGTGAGTCTCTCTCAGCAGATGCTGACAGGCTCCATCAAGGACCTCGATCAGGATGCAACGAATCTGGTCCCCAACATCATACTTGGGAAAAATCTGGCCTCAGAACTCAGGGTTGGCAGAAACGACAAACTGCGCCTTATCTCACCGTCAGGCCCTCTTACCCCCATGGGAGTTATTCCAAAGATCACCACATGCAGGGTCTCTGGAATTTTTGAGACAGGAATGTTTGAGTATGATTCAACACTTGCCTATATGTCCATTGGCAATGTACAGAATTTCCTTGGGGTTGATGACATAGCCCATGGAATAGAGGTGAAAATCAAGGAGGAGTATCTGGAACGTGCGGATGTAATTGCAGCTGATATTACCGAAAAACTTGGCTCGGGCTTTGTCGCAAAAGACTGGATGATGATGAACCGTAATCTTTTTGCTGCGTTTAAACTTGAAAAGATAGGTATGTTCATCGCCATGACGTGCATAATACTCGTCGCTGCCCTCAATATTATCAGCGCCCTTGTTATGGTTGTCATGGAGAAAAGTAAGGATATTGCAATCCTGAAGTCCATGGGTGCCAGTTCTGGTTCTATAATGAAGATATTTTTCCTCCAGGGAACTGTTATTGCTTTTGCTGGCACAGGACTTGGTGTTGCAGGTGGTTTAGGCCTCTGCGAGCTTCTTTCACGTTACCAGTTTATCGAGCTGCCTTCAAACGTCTACCCCATGACAACGCTTCCCATAAAAGTACTGCCAATGGATGTGACCATTATTGCTGTAAGTTCCATTGTCATTACCCTTCTGGCAACACTCTACCCGTCGTGGAAGGCCTCAACTGTACAACCTGCCGAGGTGCTTTCCTGATGGCTCTTTTTCAAGCTAAAAACATTAATAAATCATACAATGCAGGAACTGAAACCCTCACCGTTCTAAGCGACATTAACCTCTCAATAAACCCTGGTGAGATGAGTGCAATCGTTGGAGCCTCAGGATCTGGGAAGACTACCCTCCTACAAATCTTAGGAACACTCGATCTCCCCACCAGTGGCAGTCTGTTTTTTGGGGAGACTGAACTCCTCAAACAGACGTCAAAAGAACTGGCAGCCTTTCGTAACAACAGCATCGGTTTTATTTTTCAGTTCCATCATCTGTTACCAGACTTTACAGCTCTTGAAAATGTGATGATGCCAGCACTTATTGCAGGCAGGAAAAAGAGTGAAATAGTTGGTAAGGCTACAGAACTTCTGAAGCAGGTTGAACTCGATCACCGCCACCACCATAAGGTTAACGAACTCTCTGGAGGCGAGCAACAGCGCGCAGCTCTTGCACGGGCCCTGGTTATGGAACCAGCCCTGCTGCTTGCAGATGAGCCCACAGGCAACCTCGACACCAGGGCTGGAGATATCGTTTTTTCACTTCTACAACAACTGTGCCGAGAACATAATCTTTCCACCATAATGGTGACCCATAACACCAAACTAGCAGCACTTATGGACCATTGCATGGTTCTCCGGGAAGGATCTCTAGTGCCTAAAACGGATTGACAATCCGCTCCCTTCACGCTCTTTCTTCTTCATAAATCAGCAGGTTTCCTGTATCTTTCAACTACTTCAGTGTTTATCGATTGTTTTTTACTACTGTTTTGTGTCCTCAATGAAGAACAGCACTCCCAATCTCAGCACGTAACAGTACCACGTACTCTATTTTTCTTATGAAGCTATTGCCCCTGCATAACGTTTCCTTACCGGCTGCCTGTAAAGCAGGGTTCTTCTGCACGCTTCTCAGTTGTCTGTTCTATTTATCAATGGGAGACAACAAACCTGAAATATTTACAACAGTTGATAACCGACTCATCGATTCGATGTTTAATCTTCGTGGTCCTCAGGATAGTTCGGGGTCTGTTGTCATAATTGATATTGATGAGAAAAGTCTTCAAGATTACGGTCAATGGCCCTGGCCCAGAAGTCTTATTGCAGATCTTACAGAAAAAATTGCCCACGCAGAACCCCTCAGTATCGGTTTTGATCTTATGTTTGCAGAAGAGGATCGCTGTTCACCCGCCTATCTACTCAATCATTATGAGCATCTATTTACACAGTCATCCAGAAATAAACGAGGTGAGTTACGTGCACTTATATCCCAAGTTCCAGATCCAGATAACAGGCTTAGCACAATTCTAAGCACCTCACAGTCAGTTCAGGGGTATCGATTTCTTTTCAAAGAAGATTTTCAAAAACTCGCTGAGACCACACCGCATCTTAAGCATAGCCTTAGTCTCACAAGCCCGGAAATAGATTTTAATGACGTCCAGCTCATATCCGCTTACAGGCCAATCCTCAATTTTTCCCCAATAAGGGCTGAATCACCAGAAGGATATCTTAATCTTTTCCATGACAAGTTTGGCACCGTTCGCAAGGCGCCTCTCTTTCTTCTGATGGATAATATCCCATATCCTTCTCTTGTGACTGAGATGTATCAAACTGCCACAGGTAATGATAGCCCTGTGCTTCATACTGAAGACGAAAAGAGTGGAAAATATTATCCCACAAAAGGGATAACTCTTGGAACAAAGTATTTTAAAACCGATTCATTTGGTCAGATCGACATTAATTTCAGAGGCCCAAGGGATACCTTTCTCTATCTCTCCGCAAGTGATATACTCAACGGTTTTGCCGTACCACTTCTTGCAGATAAATATGTTCTCGTGGGTTCAACCGCCTCTGGTAACATAGATTTAATTTCAACCCCCTACTCATCAAGATTGCCCGGCGTTGAAATCCATGCAAATATCCTCGACAACCTGATAAAAAATGACCCGCTTATCTGGGATCAGCATTTAGAGCAACTACTTTCCTATGGAATTCTTATAGTGGGTGGAACAAGCATAAGTCTTGCCCTGGTATTCCTCCATCCTCTTATTGGGGTTGTTCTCTGTTGCCTGCTATTCACAGGACTTGGCCTTGCCAACTACTATCTCCTTTTTCTTGAGAATATACTCGTTGGTACATCCTTTGTAAGTGCTCTGCTTGGAACAATATTTTTTACAGTGACCCTCTCTAATTATTTTTTTGAAGGAAAGCGCCGATCTTTTATTAAGCGTGCCTTCTCTCACTACGTCTCACCGAATGTGATCAATGAAATCATGCGACACCCAGAACGACTCGACTTGCGTGTAGACACAAGGGAGGTAACAGTTCTCTTTTGTGATATCAGAGATTTCACAACCCTTGCAGAAATCACCCCCCCTGCTGAGCTCGCTCTCTTTTTAAACAACTATTTTTCACTCATTACCGATATCATCATACACCATGACGGTATGGTGGATAAGTATATGGGGGATGCAGTGATGGCTGTATGGGGAACCCCGCTTGCAGACAACCAGCATGCATTAAAAGCAGTCCAGGCAGCCCTTGACATGGTTGAAGCAGTAAACAATAACAGAGATGAATTATTGCTTTCCGGACAACCCATTCATATCGGCATAGGTATTAACACAGGGCTTGTAAGCGCCGGGAATTTTGGCTGTAGCAGACGCTTTGATTATACGGTTCTTGGGGATAATGTTAATCTTGCCTCCCGTGTTGAAGGCATCACTAAATATTACCCAACTGAAATCCTTCTCACGAAATCCACCTGTAGCAATGTTCACGAATTTATTCATTGCAGGTTCGTAGATACAGTTCTTGTAAAGGGACGAAACAAACCAGTAGACCTCTTTGAACCACTGGCAAAAAGCACAGAGAGAAGTACTGAAAATGCTCTTTCTCGATATGAACAGGCGATTGTTTACTACAAAAATGGAGATTTCAGCCAGGCCGGCATGCTCTTTGAAAAACTGTTGGAGTCATATGCCGATCCCTTATACGAGATGTATTTAAAAAGATGTATAGAACTACAGGGCCAACCACCACAGGATCACTGGGACGGTGTGTACCAACACAGCTCTAGATCTCAGCTCGTATAAATTTCTTTTTCCTACCTCCCCTGTCTGTATTACCTTTGTCTGTATTACCTTTTGTTGTTAATTTTCCTTAACTTTTCAAACTCTTTACGATAAACTTTTTTAAGAAGATTTTTGGCCACCATTTTTTTAATTTTTAGTAACAGAACAATCGTGAAATCAGACAACAAGAAGGTTTTTTTCTCCCCACTTATCCTGCTGCTCTTCTCCCTTATTGCCATACCCAAATTCGGAATATCGGCCACTGTTAATCAAGCACTCACAATAATCTTCACCTCTGATATGGCAGAGATATACCTTGACCACGACCAGGGGGGGCTTGCCCACCTTCAAACTTTTCTCAAAAAGGTCCGTGAAGAAAACGATAATGTCCTATTTATCCATGGTGGCGCTGTATTATCTCCTGGTATTTTATCTACAATTGACAAGGGTGCCCACATCATTTCCATCCTTAATGATCTTAACCCAGATGTGATGGCCATCTCTAAAAGTGATCTTGCCCACAAGGAGGACACCCTTTCCCTTCGAGCATTTGAAGCATCCTTTCCCATCATTAACTGCAACATTTTTGATCCCTTAACGAAAGGACAATTAGAAGGACTGCTTCCCCACTTTATGAAAAAAATAGGGTCGTACAACATTGGATTTGTCTCGATTGTCGACCCAGAGGTTATTGCCGACTACATGCCCCAGCGCATTACAACCATTGATGTTAATAAGGCTGTTGCACAAAACTCTGAAATATTAAGACAACAGGGCGCGGACATTGTTATCCTGATTATCGATATGGATCTCGAACATTTTAATGCACAATTTTTGAATCCTCCTGTGGATATAGTTCTTCTCTCAGACCCAAGTGGAGAAGCTGGCCTCATTCATCAAGGAAACAGCCTCTTTGAAATACGAGGTCATAAAGGAATGGCAGGTAGGATCACTCTTAATCTAAGTACAGATGATCTTACGACGCAATGGACCAGTTCCAGGGAAATGATCAAACTCAGTGACTATAAACCGGATGCAATGGTGAACAAAAAAATCGATTCCTACCTCGTACAGGTCTCTGAAATACTCGACCAGGTTATTGGAATGACTCGTACAGATTTGGACACAAGACGTGTAGCCATGCGGACGGGAGAAAATGCTTTCGCCAATCTTGTCGCAGACGCTCTCCGGAAATTTTATAATTCAGATATTGCTCTGATCAATGGTGGTGGATTTAGGGCCAACAAAAAGTATCCATCAGGCTCAAACCTGACCATTGGCGACATCCAAAAAGAACTACCGTTCAACAACAGAGTCGTAAACGTTAAGGTAACCGGAGCAATGTTAAAGACTACTCTTGAGACCGGACTGAGCCGAATTAAAGAAATAAAGGGATGCTTTCCCCATATTTCAGGCATCACTGTTGAATACAATCCTGCTCTTCAACCTAGGCACCGAATACTATCCATAACTAAGGATGGTCAACCTCTTGATCCAGAAAAAGCCTACACCCTAACCACCATTGACTTTCTAGCCAATGGTGGTGACGGCTACAATGAACTCAAAAACGCCAAACGAATAATAAACATTGGTGATCCCCAACTGCTTTGGGAATATGTACGTAACTTTATAATTGAAGAAGGTGCAATTTCTCCGGAAATAGATGGAAGAATGAAAGTTGTAAGCCAGACATCGCCATGAATACTTCCCAAAACAAAAATGGAGAATCAACGCCCTTTAACCCGTTACGCTCAATAAGGGTCACAATTGGTAGTGGTATTCTTATTCAGGGATTATTGTTTACAGCAATATCTGTAATTGCGCTTTTTGGTTTTTACAGTTTTCAGAATCTACTCCAGAATTTTTCAGAAAAGACCTTTCCTTTGACCACCCAGGAGGCGCAAAGTTCAATCTTAATGGGCCAATTGCTTCAACAGGTCAACCTTCTCCATACTGCAGAATCCCAGCAAAAAAGACGAATTGCCCTGAAAAACATCAACTCCCAGTTTACCAGAATTAAACAGTTCAGTTCAGCTAACCCGAAAGCCTTTGAAAATAAACAAGGCACAAAGATGGATTATCTTGAACAGTCCATTACCACCTTGAACAATTTCGTTTCAAAAAAGATTGACCTGCAAAAAGACCTTTATACAGCAACTACCGGCCTTATCATCCACAGTCAACAGGTCCACACACAATTAGGTGCACTGCTTGAACATCTTACTGACCCTGAAATAAAAGAGACTATCACGACACTTGAACAACAGGCCTTTACTGTTCTTGTCACCGGTCTGCAAAGCAAGCAGCAATCGAGCCTTTACGGGCTTAAAGCCAAGGAGTCCAGTGTCAATGTTCTCATTGATGAGATGATAGACACCACAAGGTATCTTCCTGCCCATTTACAAAAATCCACAGGAACCATAGTAGCCACAATCCAGGACGCACTCCTTGGTGATAATGGAACCATTACTGTGGCGAAAAACTACCTTTTAGTTATTAATGAAGTGAATAGTCGGGCAACATTTATCCGCAACCTTCTGGAAAACAAGGGTGACTCCAGTATGGGCCACTTCTTTGATCTCACAACCTCAGTTGCAAATGATTCCAGAATGTTATCAGATAAGGTTCAACGGCAGATTCAGATTCTATCACTTCTCTTTATTGTTTCCCTGTTCCTTGCCATTGGATATTTTATTTACTTCCAGCGTTTTTTGATCAGTCGGCTTACAAGCCTCAACAAAACCGTCCTTGCGATGGTAGCTGGAGAAAATTTACAGATTGAAGATGCTGGAGGCGATGAAATTACAGAGATTGCCAACTCCATCAACTATTTTTCGACAGAACTCCATGAAGCAAAGAGTGTTGCAGAACGATCGGCTGTGCAAAAATCCGAGTTTCTTGCACACATGAGTCATGAAATCCGCACTCCCTTAAACGCAATTCTTGGTTTTTCCGATCTGGCACTCATGACCAACAGCCCTACTGAGCATCTGGACTACTTAAGTAAGATCAACAATGCTTCCCACTCTCTGCTTGGCATTATCAATTCCACTCTGGATATATCAAAAATTGAGGCGGGTAAATTCACCTTTGATAAGGTTGAGTTTGACCTGCGAAACCTACTTGAAGACCTCTCTTCAATAATCAGTCTAAAATGTGAAGAATCCGGGTTGAAGTTCTACTATAATATAGAACCAGGCACCCCATATAAAATAATCGGAGATCCATTACGCCTCAGCCAAATTCTGACAAATCTCGTTACAAACGCGTTTAAATTCACAAGTGAAGGCAGCATAACTATTCATATTTCGGCAAAAAATAGACTTTCAAACTGGAAGAATAAAACAACACTTCTTTTTTCTGTAGAGGATACTGGAGGCGGTATCTCAGAAAAAAATGCACAACAGCTTTTTCAACCATTTACCCAGGCAGACAAATCCATCACCCGTAAGTTTGGCGGTACCGGACTTGGCCTTGCCATCTGTAAAAACCTCGTTGAAATGATGGGCGGCGATATCTGGTTCAAGCAAAATGAGTTAAAAGGGTCCACCTTTTCATTTACCTGCACCTTTGAACTGGTGGATAACAGTTCATTTTTTAATGCTCCCAGTAAGCTAACTGAAATGTCAGCAATCGTCATGTCACGAACACCCAAGTCCGCGACGGAACTCTCCATACAGCTTAATCACTTTGGTCTGACCATTTTCCAAACCCTGTCTATTGACGAAATACTTGCCAAAATCAAAGATAATTCAGGTGAAGGTCATGATGAAAATGAAGAACTCATCTTCATTGACTGCGAAGACCTGTCCTTCCACTTGCAGGAGGCTGTACAGTCTGTTAAAGAGGCTGTAGCTGGTGACAGCGTCTGCCACCTTATTTTAACCGGGCCACAGCGCCTGGCGGCCCATTTTCATTCGCAGCATAAACAGGTGTCTGATTACTATCTGGTTAACCCCATAACACCTGCTCGACTTTTAGATGCAATCACAACAGTTCTCGATATCAACAACCCACACTGTTTACAAAAACAATCCATTTTCAATCCAATCGATACATCGAACAGCAAAATTCACGGTGGTGCTACCATACTTTTGGTTGAGGATAATGAAATCAACAGCCAGATTGCGGTTGCTTATCTTAAGTCACGAAATTTAGCTGTTATTGTGGCACATAATGGAGCAGAAGCCCTGGAGATACTTCTTTCCACAAGTGGTGGTCAGGTCAATGCCGTTCTAATGGATATACAAATGCCAGTTATGGATGGCTATACCGCCACCAAGGCAATAAGAGATCTTGATGCTCCGATTTCAACAATTCCCATTGTTGCTTTAACCGCCCACGCAATGCCTGAGGAAAGAGAAAAATGTATCCTGGCAGGAATGGACGCGTATATTACCAAGCCAATAAATGCCAATGACCTTTTTCACACTCTAAGTGAACTTATAGGGGAACAAATCCCACACCAGCAACTGACACACCAACAGACTACCCCCCATAGTATTCCTGACAATCTGCTTGCCAAGAACTCAAGCTTAAATATGAAGACCGGACTTGCTCAGGTAATGAATGACCCTGCGCTCTATATGGACCTTCTCATGTCCTTTGAGAAAAACTACAGGGGATGGCCAAACGATATATTGTCAGCTTTCAGGCTTGGAGATCTTGAACAATGCCGCCACCTTGTCCATACTCTCAAAGGGGTAAGCGGTAACCTTGGAATGGAAAAGCTGTTCTCCTTAAGTGTGCGCTTAGAGCTCTGTATACGCGGCAATGAGATAGATTCTATACAACAATTGCTGGACGAAGTTGAAGAGGAAACAGGGGTTGTGTGTGACTTCTTGAGCGATTGGCTTGAACAGAACAAGAACAATCAGTGGTCCTCTGAAGAATCGAAGCCCAAACTTGACCGCTATAACTACAATATTGAAGATCTCACTGAAATACTCTCCACTTCATTAAAAAATAATAGTTCTAAAGCACTTAAACAGATACAATTGCTCAAGTCTCAGTTAGGCGATGAGAACATCTATGTGTTTAACAAAATTGAACAGTACGCTAAAGAGCTTGATTTTGACAAGGCCCGCGATCTGTTAACTGAGTGGCAAACACAATAAGGCTGAAGAGGTTTTTGCTTATGCACGATGATACAACCCAAAAGATTCTCATAATTGATGACTCAATTGAACATATTAAAATTCTAATCGCCTTATTGGATGATCTCTACGACGTATATTTTGCCAAAAGCGGCAGAGAAGGTATAGCTATCCTCCCTTCAGTGCATCCTGATATTATTCTGCTAGACATTATGATGCCGGGCATGGACGGTTTTGCAGTTTGTAAGGAAATTAAAAAAGAACCTCTATACCAGGAAACCCCAATCGTTTTTATATCTGCCCAGGGTGCTGACGAGGACGAAACCCAAGGACTGGAGCTTGGTGCAATAGATTACATTACTAAACCCTTCAGCCCTGCTATTGTTCGCGCAAGAATAAAAAACCACCTGCAACTGCGAACAGCAATGCAGGAACTAAAGCACCTGTACAGTCTTGCCCTGGATGCAAACCCCATCACAGGTCTCCCAGGTAACAACTCCATCACCCAGCACATAGAAAGTAAGGTCCTCTCGGGTGAAAATGTCTGTGTCATCTACACGGATATTGATAACTTTAAGGCATACAACGATAAATACGGCTTTACCAGAGGAGACGATGTTATTCACTTCACCTCAGAAATCATACAGACAACAGTACGCAAATCCCCCTGCCCTGATGCCTTTATAGGGCACGTAGGAGGGGATGATTTTATTCTGGTTATTCCATCAGAATACGGCTACGAGGTGCCAAAAGAAATCATTAGGCGCTTTGATAAAGAGGTGACTCAGTTTTACAATCGACAGGATACCGATCTTCGCTATATAGAATCAAAAAACCGCCAGGGAAAAGCACAAATCTTCCCTATCATGAGCCTATCCATTGCCGGAATTGATCTACAGAACAAAAATTACACCACCTGTCTTGAGGTCAACGACGCATGTGCAGAAATGAAAAAACGAGCAAAAGAGTCTCCGGGCAGCACCATCTGCTTTGACAGACGAAAAGAATAAAATGTACAGAGGAAAACCCCGGATACCTCTATCATGAATTCAAAAGGACACTTTTCAGCCATACTACTTGCTGCCGGGTTATCTTCGCGCATGGGCAGCCCCAAACAACTGCTACAGATAAATGGTGCGACCATGCTGGACCGTGCTGTTGAGACCGCCCTTGCAGCCGGGATCGATAAACCAGTCGTCGTACTCGGTCACAACGCCTCAGAAATACAACATCAAACAGAACTTCTCCACAAATGCAAAGTTGTTATAAATGAGTCCTACCAAACAGGGATGTCAACATCACTACGATGTGGCGTGGCAGCCACAACAGCCAAGAGCTCTGCATATCTATTTATGCTCATCGATCAACCGCTGGTAGATGGTACTTTAGTAAGGGAATTACTGAGAAAATTTGAACAACAAGAGGCTGATATCCTCTATCCGGAGTACCAGGGAAAACGGGGCAACCCTGTGATTATCTCCTCAAAACTACGCGGACGATTGCTTGAGGCAAAAGGCGACAGTGGTGCCAGGTTTCTTTTCACAGACAAGGCGCTCAATATTATCGCCCACCCGGTCTCAACCCCTGCGGTCATTATAGATGTAGACACTCCAGAGGATCTACGTAACTATAAAAAGCTCCACCTATTCGACAAAGATAGATGAGTTGAGTTCTTTGAGATCATGAATGATCACCCTGCCTCGACCAACATTATATGCTTTTTTCTTTTTACTTGGCTTTATAAGCTCTGGCCTCAAGCCAAAACGCTCGGCAACAATCGCTGGATCGATAAGCGGGGTTCCAACCATTGGAACATCCTCTTCAACCGGAGCGGGCATCTTTTCATCAACCAGGGTCTGGGCATCCCTCATCTCATGAATCGTTGTTTCATGCTCATCAGTAAACCCATTGACGGCTAAACCCTCGCTCCCATAACTGCCCATAATCGAGAGAACCTCTTCATCTGCACTCTCTTTTTCAGGTGAAATAGAAAAACTCTTTTCATCCAGCTCAATAACAGCACTCATTACTGTGTTGATTCCATCAGCACTCAGTGTAAAGGGTTGAAGATAAATAACGCCTGCTCCCATAGCGAGATTTGCTGAAAACTTCTCAAAATCTGTGGTAAACGAATAGTCTCCGGATTCATCAACAACATCACCTTCGGTGTCATCTTTTAAAAGTTGTAGTCCTGAAATCATTCCACCATCAATTTCGAGATAACCCTGTCCAACAAAGGCCTTACCGATATCACTACCGGCTATATCAGATCTTTTCAGATTAAGATTACCACTTAAGACCCCCGATATAAATGATGCCCCAATCAGCTCTTTGCTGAACGGTTCCGCCTGAACCTCACTTAATTCAATATGAGTATTCATTGACACAGGCTCTTTATCAAGTCCAATTACTGCATTAAAGCTACCTCGACCACCGTGAAGCACAAACGTCCCGTCACCCACTTCCACCACCCCATCAACAACACTGAGCTGCATATCAACATCGTTAAATAGAACCTCTGCAAGGCTCAATTCTTCCGCCGTTATATGGGCGGTAAAGGGGGTCGATTTAACAATATTAAGAACAGGATGTTCTTTCTCACCATTGCCAGCTGTGTTGCCTAGAGCACTTTCTGAAAAATAGCGATCAAGATCCAGTGTATTAAAACGTACATCGATCTCGTTGATCACGTCACTTTGGGAATCATGGGATAACTCATATGTAAATGATGTATTGTCAATAACCCCTGAACCGGATTTAAGAGTAAACGTATGAATATTTCCAAGGAACTGGCCTTCCAGTTCAATGACCTGACCACTCAGAACACTTCCATCGTTGTCGTCTTCACCACCTTGTCCATCCACAAATACATTATCAAGAGCAAAACGTGGGACACTCACCTTTAGATCACAGGTAGTACTATCCAGTGGATAAGTACATTCACCATTCACATTGGCCTTGATACGCTCATTGATTTCTAAACGCAAATCCGTTGCAAGAGAACCTAATCCGGCCGAAACGGGACCAATATCTCCTGTTGCTCTCACCTTATAGCCATCAACAACACCCTTAATATCCGCTTTAGCCTTTTCTGTTGAAGAGACTTCATTAAGCAGGACCATAAGATCTTCAATGACATGTTGAGTCCCAATATTCTTATCAACATAGGTAATCTTACCGCCGGTGACTGCTAAAAGCTCTACAGCAACATCCCGGTCAAAGATCCAACTAAGGTGAGATGTACGTGTTTGCCTATCTGGTGCAGAATTTTTGGAATGAAACATTTCCCAGTTTGTCTCACCACCAGGTTCCCGCCTCAGGTTGATATTTAGCCCGCTGACAACAAACCTTGAAACCTCCACCTTATTAATCAAGAGGGGCAGGATTTTCAATCTGGCTTCAAAGGAGTCAATCTCAATAAAATCATCACCACCAACACCCTCAGGATTACCAAGGTGCATATCAGAAAAAGTAACACTCAACCACGGAAAAAAAGTCAGTCCAAAATCAGAACCGACACTAAAGGTACGCCCGGTGTGTTGGGAAATTTGTTTTTCAATCTGTGGGAGGAACTTCTGAACGTTAATAAGGGCAGGCAGCAACATGGCAGTGATACACAGAAGAAATGTGCCTACCACCAGAGGAACAACACCATACTTAAAGATATTTTTCATTGGAGAACCTATCACAAATCACTGAGCTCAAATAAACATCCAAACAAACTGCAATCCCAATGAAACAAAGGATCAACTGAGTTATTTACTCAGACGGTCCTGTTATAAAACAGATTTTTTGGGGTTACAGTTATTAGCCACCATGTACCTGGAGACAGTTAACCGAAAAAGAATCTTCGTGCCACCTATCCAGGTTGAGTTACCCGTCCCCGGGACTCACGTAAACTAAAATACGTAAAACCTTGTATAGCTAACACAAAAACACAGCTCAAGTCTAGCAACAAAATTGTTTATTATGAATAATTTATCGAGATAGATCAAGTTGTTTAGCCGATCGTATCCAGATAGAGTTAAAAGGCAAATCGTTTCTGAGTTACAAACCTCAACAATGAATTACAAATAGGAAACCGAGAGTAGCTTTTGGTAATCAGAATAATGAGTCCAATTAACAGCAGTAAGTGGATCAAAAAGGAAGGTACTGTTTTTACATTACAAAAACAGTTTTCACAACATAATTAATTTCAGGCATGATACGTGCAATGTAAGTTGTGTTCCACAAGGAACTCAACTCAACCCCCCCCAATCGGGTAGACATTACGCAGTTTGTATATTCTACCCGATTTTTTTTGCCCGGATGGTTGGATTACATCCCCTTAACGCTGATCAATAATAGCTTGCCTATAGTCATAATAGGCTTGTCTGGATGCAACATAGGGATCGAGGGAAAATCGTTTCAGATCGTCATAAAGTGTAGGATTAAGGGAAAGCGTGTTCAACCTATTTGAAGTGTAATACGAGATATCCAA
Source organism: Desulforhopalus glucosivorans (assembly GCF_054397165.1). Taxonomy (NCBI): domain Bacteria; kingdom Pseudomonadati; phylum Thermodesulfobacteriota; class Desulfobulbia; order Desulfobulbales; family Desulfocapsaceae; genus Desulforhopalus; species Desulforhopalus glucosivorans. The sequence goes on along the minus strand of NZ_AP044854.1, from coordinate 983,062 downwards.
AGCCAGATTGTCGTGGAAATATGGAATCGGGTGTGTATAGGCATCTACCACTAAACCAACGGTATCTCTCACACTGGAAGGCCCGATGAATGGCCAGCAGATATAAACCCCATCACCAATTCCCCAACGACCAAGGGTCTGCCCAAAGTCAGCATTAGCTGGCTCAATATCAAACTCGAGATACGCTGTATCCACGAGTCCGTAGACCCCAATGGTACTATTTATAATAAACCGGCTAAACACCACACCTGACTGCTTAAACTCACCCTGCAAAAGAGAATTTACAAATCGTACCGGTGAAGAGAGATTAAAGAAAAAGTTACCAAAGCATTGTCGTAACTCTCGAGGTAAAAGCCAGATATAACCGTCCGTTACCGGACTAAGAACATACTCATACACCACGTCATTAAAACCGAAGAACACCCTGTTAATCGGCTCAAGAGGATCGTTGATAGTTGCAGTATCATCTATATCAAAATCATCGTCAAACTCATCGTCAATGTCAAAATCATCATCGAGTAAATCTGGAAAACTACTTTGAGTGCCGGAAGTTTCCACAGCCATAAGAGGGGCAACCGGAAATAGTGTAATCAAAAAAAGCAACAAAAGGGATAGAACTGTTTTAGTACGCATATCACTCATAATGGCCTTTACCCTGCGACCAATTAATTTTATATTAACTACCATTACTTTCTTGCCAATTGTTCTGCAAAAATACCTCGTACCGAGTAGTAGAAACTTACTACCGGGTTACGATTAGTCAACAGATTATCAACAAGAGTTTTAAAACAAGTTGGCCAAGACGCATCAACACAGAGATAAACGACCAGTATTAAACACTTTTCACCAACATATCTCTTCCAGGATACTATCCTTTCTATTTACTGAAATTCTACTAAACCGAGCACAGAGACTGTAAGCGAGGCAAGATCACAGTGTGATCAGCCCTATGCTATGGCTGCATCTACAAAAGATGAAGGTGCAACAGCCCCAGCAAGTTTTGTTAAACGGATACATTCAATACTTTTCATGAAATATGTGGTCTAAACAGTTACACCATAAATACGAACATGGTTGCGAGGGTACAGAGAAAACTAAAGGGCAGAAAAAGAGTTTTAGATGTCACAGGAACTCCCACAAGAACCCGCTCGGTTACCCTATAGGTGGCATATAATGCGGCAAGAAGACCTCCCATAACCGTTATGAACTGAAGCACATACGTGGAATCTGAACTAATCAGTCTGATATCCTCATAACTGTAGGCAAACCCAAGAAATTCCTGAATATTCGGAATAATACGACCGGCTCCACTAATAAAAAATTCGAGGTGCTGGGCCATATACCCTCCTAGTATGAGAGGAATAAAGCCGTAGCCTAAAAGCGGTAGCAAAACGTCCTTATCGATCTTCGCATAGATTGACTGGATGGAAATCATACAATAGTAACCAACCTGAAATACAAAAATAATTGTAAAAAAAAGTGCGCTTGCCACAATCCAGCTCGGCATATGTAGTCCATGGACGTCTCCTAGCACTCCAACACACCATTCAACTATCTCTTTGAACTGCGGCTGTAAGGCAAAGGGAAAAAATATGGCTCCCAGGGCAACAATCAAAAAGCTATCAGCCTTCCTCGGCGTCTCCAGGGACCACAATTCCTGAGGAGCCAGACGTACATTGAGCTGTATAGAACTGTTATCACAAGCCTTAATACACTTTGCACACATGATACAATCACGATTATCATCAACAAGGTACGGATGACGAAACATTGGGCATCCAGGAATTTCGGAGTCCCCGTGATAACAGGCATGGCTCTGACACCGATTCAGACATACATGACTGTTGGAGCGTAACTCCATAACCGAGGGCATCGAGAATATTGCATTCACAGCCCCAAGAGGGCATAAATATCGACACCAGGCCCTTCTCGAATACAGTACACTAAACAGTACCGAACCGAAGGTTATAATGAGAATGATTGCCCCTGTTAGATACCTGTTATTATACGCATCCCAAACAATTTCAATCCAGAACACAAGAATACAGAGCACCGCCATAATCCAACCCGAATAATTAACCATAAAGGCAGGAAGTTTCCGTGTGGGTTTGATGAAATTTTGTAAAAGTGTGCCGGGTGCTGCAAAGGAACAGACTCCGCACCAGGTTCTTGCCAGAAAGAAGAATGAAAAAAACATCAGCGGCCAGCCGATATACCAACCTATGGTTAAACCTATATTTGAAGTGGGACTTGATGGCCCCTTGAAAAGACAGAGGACGGTGATGAGGAGGACACAAAATATAACGAACTGTGGAACTCTTGGGAACACCCAACTGGATAATACCTTTCTAATCCATGGAATTCGCAAGAGATTATACTCCCACTTTCCTTCTGTCTTTGGCAAGCCTAGTAGAACCTCCTCAGGGTCAATCTCATCGTCTTTAGCAAGCATCACAGCGCGCCTGATAACGCTTGAAAGCTCCGTCAAGTTGCCAGGCCAATCATAATTGAGAAATATTCCAAGGGTCTCTGAGCTCACCTTGTAAATTTTTTTACCATACTCCTTGCTAAACCTGTTGAGATAATGGGACACAAGCCGCGGCAGATCTTCTTTGTGATTACGTAGAGGTGGAACTTCAAACTCCTGCTCAGCAACAAGTGAAATAAGTTCTGGAATCAGCTTACCTGTAGTTCTCAAATGATCCACGGAGAAACTGGAGACAAAGACAATCCTTGACTGCATAGCCTGTTGCTTCTTACTGCAAACATGGGAATAGGTGCTGCTTTTTATAATTTTAACCAACTCTTTCTGCAGCGCATTTGCCAGGAGATGTACGTGGGTAAAAACAATAGTTCCCCCTGAGGACTGTTCAAAATAGCCAGCCAGCCTTGCCTCAGCGAAGGGGAAGCTATTCTGCTCAAGGCCAAAGAGTTTGCGTTCAAGCTGTAGCGGTTCATACTCACGGAGATCGACTTCGACATAATGATTTGTAGACCGGCTACTTTGCAGATGAATCTGCCTCGATATTATGGTCTTTCCTGTGCCGGATTCACCTGTCAGAAAATAGGGTTTTTTGTTAGAGGCAAACTCTTCAATTACAGCCTGGGTCCTCTTGGCTGTTTTTGATTCCCGAATATCAGTTTTACGACTTTTTGCAAGACGTCTGAGGTGAATTGCTGATATATTTTTATCTTTGAATAAAATAACATCATCCGCCTCCGAAATATTTTCAGAGACTCTATTTGAGTGGCTCGCATCTATCTGATCGAGAAAGGCGACTCTCAGCCTCTCGGCAAGGGCTGAGTCAAGTTGACTATGAATTCTGTGGTTTGTAAGAAAGGCCCTTTTGAAAAAACGTTTATCAAAACAAATGACGACCAGATCGCATATTGCCCGCACACCAAGGGATCGCAGGGAGTTAGTTAACAGTCCCGTTTCTCCAAAATGGCCGCCCGGCCCAATCTTACCTACAATCTTTGTTGACCCGACATCATTATCTAAGACAAGCTCAACATCCCCTACTGCAATGACATAGAAAATCTCGCTGGCCTCACCTTTCTTATAAAGATACTCACCTTCCGCAACGACTTGCACCCGTGCAACGTCAGCAAAAGAGGTGATCTCTGAAGCTGTAGCATCCTTAAAAAGAAGAGACTGACTTAAGTGTTCAACAATAACGTCGCGTTTCATTTCTGAACCTGAAGAACCTTTTATGCCAACAAGAAAACAACTTACCCCACAAACAAGTCCGCCGAGATACATGTCCTATATGTGCAAATAATCTTCAATAACCTCTGCAAGTAGTGGAGCAACTGAATATACATCAAGAAAAGAGTCATTCTCTTTTCCGGGATATGTATCAGAACCTATAACCTTACTAATAGGTCCATTTTTAAATTTTTCTATGGAATTTCCTGCCATGACAAGATGGGTCGCATGGGCGACAACCTCCTTTGCTCCGGCCTCAAGGCATCTATTGGCGGTCTGAATAATCGAACCACCGGTACGAATCATATCATCACAGATGATCACCGTCTTTCCCTTTACAACACTTGAAACCTGTCCCACAATGGTCTTGTCAGTATCATAACGATCTTTGTCGGCTGCGGTATGTGGACAATCGAGTAGACTGGCAAGTCGTGCCACCCTCTTTGAAAAACCATAATCTGGAGAGACCAACACATAGTCAGTGAGACCTGAGTTTTGTATTTTATCCACCACCAGATCATCCGTCCAGACATGCTTGGTGCGAATTTCTCCAGCATGGGCGTGGAGTACTGCTTCAGAATGCAGATCAACAAAGGACACAAAACTAGGTCTGGCCCTGAAAATCTGCCGGGTACGCGTTATTCCTTTAGGAAGTTCAAAGGTGCCCGGCTTGGCCCGTTCCATTGTGGAGTAACCGAGAAATGGAATGATAACGTTTACCGAGGCAGCATTCCAATACCTGCCGCCTGAAATGAGGTCGAGGAGTTCCTGATGTGCATTGTCATCATGGGTACTGGCCAGAATAACAAGATCTTTACCTGAGACTGACTGAGGGAAGGCATGAAAACTCTCACCATCTGCAAACTGATGACGCTCCATTTCAGTAAAAGGCATCCACAGTCGTTCAGCAACTTTATTTGCAAGTGGTGTTGAAGCACTATTTGCTACAAGAATTACATTTTCTTTGTTTGTCATCTCATACTCTGCTTTACATAACAATGATCTGAGGTGCGTCAGACACACCTCAGATTGTATATGGAGTTACAGTTCACTCACTATCGCATCACCCATCTGCGCAGTATTGACAGGTTCACCCTTCCCACCACAGAGATCAGCAGTCAGAACACCCTTTTCAAGGGTTGCTGCCACTGCAGTCTCAATGGCTACAGCAGCCTCTTCAAGACCAAAACTATAGCGCAGCATCATGGCAGCAGACAAAATCTCAGCAATGGGGTTGGCAATACCCTGCCCTGCAATATCAGGTGCAGAACCACCAGCCGGTTCATAGAGACCAAAATTATCACTGTTAAGTGACGCAGAAGCCAGAAGACCCATGGAACCAGTGAGCATTGCGGCCTCATCGGAAATAATATCTCCAAACATATTACCACAAAGCATAACATCAAACTGATGGGGATCGCGGACAAGCTGCATGGTGGCATTATCAACATAGATGTGATTTAACTCGACATCCGGATATTCCTTTGCTATTTCAATAACCACCTCACGCCAAAGTACCATGGTTGTCAGAACATTTGCCTTATCAACAGAGGTAACCTTCTTACTTCTCACCCGAGCTGCGTCAAATGCCATACGTGCAATTCGCTCAATCTCAGCTCTAGTGTAGGCCATTGTATCATAGGCTCTCTCATCAGCACCAGAACCTTCGCGTCCTTTTGGAGTTCCAAAGTAGATATCTGAGGTGAGTTCACGAACACAAAGGACATCAAACCCATCTCCTACGATATCTGCTCTGAGTGGACAAGCTGCTGTCATTGAAGGAAAAACTTTGGCTGGTCGATAGTTACAAAACAGGTCAAAATGTTTTCTAAGGGGTAAAAGAGCTGCTCGCTCAGGTTGCTTTTCCGGGGGCAGACTTTCCCACTTGGGACCACCCACAGAACCAAACAGAATGGCATCACTATTTTCACACAACTCAAGGGTGGATACAGGAAGCGCCTCTCCATGATTATCAATTGCTGCACCACCAACATCAGCATACTCATACGACAACTCAAAACCAAACTTAGCCTGAGCCGCATCCAGAACCTTGATCGCCTCCTTCATTACCTCGGGACCGATTCCGTCACCTGCGAGAACTGCAACCTTCTTCATGTTTACACCTTTCTATAATATTACGTAATTAGTTATACTGAGATTCAGTAGTTATTGTGCATCAAAAAACAACAGTGTGCGCTGAACCCCTGACTTGGGCAGTACACACTTCACATTCTTTCCAGGAACATATCCAGATTGTTCTATAACATCCCCTGCAGCCTCAAGCTCATCCGACCATTTAGGGCCCTTCATACAGACAAGTTGTGCGCGAGTCTTTGAAAACCCTGAAACCATTTCTATAAACGGACCGATCTCAGTGACCGCTCTGCAGGTAATGTGAGTAAAAGCCTCTTCTTGTAACTCCGGTATTTCTTCGAGTCGTTTTGCATAAATATCGACAGCCGAAAGTTTCAGATTGCGTACAATATGTCGTAAAAAGCTTACACGTTTTAGCCTTGGTTCAACCAGAGTCAACTGAAGAGAATCCCCTAGAGCTGCTTTGCAGATAAGGCCTGGAAAGCCCCCCCCTGTCCCAATATCCAAGAGATGAGTCCCATCGCTTTGTAAAAAGGGCGCAAGGGTCAGAGAATCAAGAAAATGCTTTTCAACAATCTCCGCATCCGTCGTGGCTTTTGCAATGAGATTAACCTTCCTGCTCCACTTCTTTAGTTGGTCAAAATAGCTTTCAAGCGGACCATAGGCGAGCTCTGGAATCTCAAGACCAAGAACGTCGACACCCGCTGCAAGCTCTGATCTAAAATCAAAACTCATTTTTCAAGCCGTACCGCAACTGAATTGGCATGGGCGCTGAGACCTTCGAGCTTTGCCAAACGCATGATATGTTCGCCATCTGCTTCCAGAGCGTTTTTGGAGTAGCTGATAATCGAACTCTTCTTCAGAAACGTTTCCACCCCCAGTGCCGAAGCAAAACGAGCGGTTCCCATGGTCGGCAATACGTGATTTGGTCCTGCCAGGTAATCTCCCGCAGCCTCTGGCGTATTACTACCAAGAAAAATTGCACCAGCATGTCTTATATGAGGAAGCTGCTCCCAGGGGTTTTCAATGTCCAGTTCTAAATGCTCAATGGCAATGGAGTTTGCAGCTTCAATGGCTTCTTCAAGGTCATTTGCAACCAGGATCACCCCATGATCAGTAAGAGCCGTTCTGGCAATAGCTTCCCGGGAAAGAAGAGGTAACTGTTTATCAAGTTCAGCAAGAACCTCTGCTGCAAGTGGCTCATGGGTCGTAATAAGTATGGACAGAGCCTGCAAGTCATGCTCGGCTTGCGCTAGCATATCTGCTGCCACATGGGCAGGATTTGCAGTTTTATCGGCCACAATCAAAACCTCTGAAGGTCCAGCGATCATATCGATACGGACCATACCGGAGACCTGACGTTTGGCCTCAGCCACAAACTGGTTCCCAGGGCCCACAATTACATCCACCTTAGGAATAGACTCTGTTCCGTGGGCAAGCGCTGCAATGGCCCAGGCTGATCCCGCCTTATAAATTTCAGTTATTCCAATTTCCTGTGCTGCAACAAGCAGGTGAGGACTAATCTGCCCATTTTCATCAGGCGGAGTCACCATTACACGCTCATTAACACCAGCAATTGCAGCAGGTATGCCATTCATAAGAACAGAAGAGACAAGAGGCGTTGAACCACCCTTTCCACCGGGCACATAGAGACCGGCTGAATCTACAGGCCGTACCAGACGACCAACTATGGTACCGTCGTCCCTTGTCTGCATCCAGGAATCTTCCATCTCCCGTTCATGAAAACTCTGGATACGATCAATTGCCTTAGTAAGGGTTTCAAGAAAATCACTGTCCACCTGGTCATAGGCTGCAATAAGTTCCTTACTGTTCACCTGCAACTGATCAATAGTCAGGTTTGGGGCATCAAATTTCCGAGAATAACTCAATACCGCCAAGTCCCCGTTTGCCTTAACCTCTGCCACAATTGCTTCCACGGCCTCCTGGCAACCACTGTCCGCTGCCTGGAACCGATCTAACAAATCATTAACAATTGTAACCCCTTCAGGGGTTGAGATATTAACCGCTGTAATCAAAACATTACCTCATTATATCAGACAGACCGATGTAACCTTATTGCATGTCATTGAACAACTGGCACATCAGTCTAATTCATTTATTTCTTGCGCTAAAACAGGATGCTACTATACGCTATTTAGCTCTATTTATAAAGTTCAACAGTAAGTAATTTTCTCGTTCTGTCATGCTTTTCATCACAAGTCGCTTAAAAATGGTCAAAAAGTGCATGTGCTGAATTCGTAAAAAAAGACCAGCAACCTGTTCTAAGTCAATTACATCTTTATTTTAGTATGGAAAGACTTAATTTTTATTAACCCAAAAGACTCACCCCGATAAACGGGATACGTACCTCGAAGGTCTCACTACGTTTACGTATCTGGAAGTAATTTTATGCTCGCAGTGTTAAAAGTTTCTCTAGTTTTCTTGTTTTTTATGACAGCTTTTCTGGAGTAAGGTGCTAAGTTTTGTTAAGATGCTTGGTTTTGTTTGAACTACAGCCTATAATTATGGTTGATCACAAGACTCCTTTGTGCTGCCTGGAGTCATTATATATCTGGAGCTTTTTATGGATTTCGAACCCAAATGGATTGCCTGGGAAATCACCCGCCGCTGTAACCTTAAATGTGTACACTGTCGTTCATCGTCAGAGCTTGCCATAGACGATCATCCTGATTTCAGTTTTGAAGAAGCCAAGACAATCATGGATGACATTGCCTCCTATGCAAGCCCTGTTCTTGTACTCTCCGGTGGTGAACCCCTGTTGCGCGATGATGTATTTGATATTGCCAAATACGGTAATTCCAAGGGTTTTAGAATGTGTCTTGCAACCAATGGGACTCTAGTAACAGATGAAATCTGCCGGCAGATTAAAGAGGCTGAGATTAAAATGGTTTCACTTAGTCTTGATGGTGCAAAACCTGAAACCCATGACAACTTCCGTAACCAGGAAGGCGCTTTTGCAGGGACTATGGAGGCCATTAGGCTTTTCAAAAAACATGATATTCCCTTTCTTGTTAATTCCTCCTTTACGGTGCGCAACAAAGACGAAATTCCCGAGATTTATAAACTCGTAAAAGGTTTAGGAGCCGTCGCCTGGTATATGTTTATGATCGTTCCCACAGGGCGCGGAGAAGACATCATGGAGGAACTTATCCCTCAGGAACTCTACGATGAAATTCTTGACTGGCATTACGAAGTGGAAAAAGAAGAAAATGAGCTATTAATGCGACCAACCTGTGCGCCGCATTACTATAGGATCATCCGGGAAAAGGCTAAAGAAGCTGGAGAAAAAGTCCAGAGAAGAAACCTTAATTTCTCAACGGGTGGATCAAAGGGTTGCCTTGCAGGACAACTCATCTGTCTCATTGATGTCGATGGAGAAATTTTACCATGCAGCTACTTTCCAAAATCTGCCGGGAATGTAAAAACCACTCCTTTTAAAACCATATGGGAAGAATCTGAACTATTTCTCCAATTAAGAGATTTTAAAGGATATAAAGACAACTGCGGTCAATGTGAGTATGTTGGTGTCTGCGGTGGATGCAGAGCAAGGTCATATTCCATGACCGGAGACTTCCTGGCTCAGGAACCATTCTGCAACTACACCCCGAAAAAATTACGACAAAAAGAGTAAACGGACTGCTGGTAAAAGCATAAAACGTAACGCATAATAATTTAAACAAAAACTTCAATTTATAAAAACAACATGAATGATACCTTTCTAAAAGCCTGTCGAGGAGAAAAAACAGACTACACCCCAATCTGGATGATGCGCCAGGCTGGACGGTACCTTCCTGAATACCAGAAGGTTCGTGGCAATGTCACCTTTCTTGAGCTATGTAAATCCCCGGAACTCTGTGTTGAGGTTACCCTTCAACCAATTGATATCCTAGGCTTTGATGCAGCAATTCTGTTTTCCGACATACTTATCCTCATGGAAGCAATGGGGGCACATCTTGAATTCCACGAGGGCAAGGGACCGATCTTTCCTGAGACCATTAGAAGTCAGGCAGCTCTTGATACGCTGATTATTCCTGATGCTGATGAAGCCACAGGCTTTGTCATGGAGACTATCCGTCTCTTACGAAAAGAATTAAAGGTGCCGCTCATAGGTTTTGCAGGAGCCCCATTTACCTGCGCCACCTACCTTATTGAGGGCGGCAGTTCAAAGGTTTTCTGGGAAACCAAGAAAATGATGTTCACCGATCCTACTCTTTTCCACAATCTAATGGAAAAGATCACCGATGCGACCATCCTCTATCTTGACGCCCAGGCCAGAGCAGGTGCACAGGCTCTACAGCTCTTTGACAGCTGGGCCGGGGTGCTTGCCCCATGTGATTTTGAAAAGTTTGCCCTGCCCTATGTGCAGAAAATCCTCGCAGCTCTACAAAAGTATGACATTCCGCTTATATACTTTGCCAACAATGGAGCTACGCTCCTTGATCTTTCCATCACCTCCGGTGCCAGTGTTATCGGCCTTGATTGGCGTATGAACATAGGTGATGCAATTAAAAAAGTCGGTAACAGAGCTATACAGGGAAATATTGACCCTTTTGCTCTTCTCCTGCCAAAGGATGAACTGCGTGCGCGAATTGGCCGCCTACTAGACGGTGCCAAGGATGCCCATGGTCATATTTTCAACCTTGGCCATGGCATCCACCAGTTCACTCCACCTGAGCAGGCCAAAATTGCAGTTGATGCTGTCCACGAACTGAGCAGCCGTTAGGCAAATTCACGTTTTTTATGACAAGACCAATACCCTCCATTAAACAGTGTCTGCATTTCATCGACCAGTATGAAATGCTGGACAATATTCGTGATCACTCCTTTATGGTGGCTCGTGTTGCAAAGACACTTGCCACCCAGCTTTATCTTTCTCCTACAGCACTATCTCCCGATACCGCCGAAGTTATTGCCGGTGCCCTCATGCACGATATTGCCAAAACCCGTTGTCTTAAAAACAACAGTCATCACGCTCAAGACGGACAGTCCATCTGTATAGAACTCGGTTTTCCTGAGATTGGGGACATCGTACTTGAGCACGTGGTATTGCGAGACTTTAACGAGCAACAATACAGACAAGGGGCATTTGGCGCTAAAGAACTCGTTTACTACGCTGATAAAAGGGTCCGTCACGACCAGGTGGTCACCCTAAACGACAGACTCGCATATATAATAGAGCGTTATGGCAATGCTGACCCTGTCAAAGAACAACGAATCAAGGAGAATTTTGCAGCGACATTCAAATTTGAACAGTTACTCTTTTCCTTTGTAAGTTTTGAACCTGAGGCCTTAGCAGATAATCTTGTGGACGATTTTCTATCTGTTGGTGAATAGAACGACCATCGTCTTTATTACATTTACGTCACATTTGTCTTGTTTTTCGGGCAACTTTGTAACCTTTGAACTTTTTCACATTTTTTACTCAATAATGTAACAAATATCCTTGACACTACTATGAATTGTTGGAATAAACAGAGTCGCACGAAACGTGCAGTGTTTTACTTATGATACATATAGATAATAATGATAAATAAGATTATCATTGTCTTATTTTAGTACCAATAACCAATCAATATCTACAAGGAGACTTAATTGATGAAACAGTTAAAGCATGTAGTTCCCTCGGTCGTTGCTGCATTTTGTTTAACTGCAGGTGTTGCTACTGCAGGAACTCTTGACGATGTAAAGGCTAAAGGGTTTATCCAGGCTGGCGTTAACGGTGATCTTTTTGGTTTTGCCAAACCCGATGCAAAAGGTGTATGGAAAGGTCTTGATGTAGATACAGCCAGAGCTGTTTCAGCTGCAGTATTTGGTGATGCTGACAAGGTTAAGTACACCCCTCTCACCGCTAAGACCCGTTTTACCGCGCTCCAATCCGGAGAAATTGACGTTCTTACCCGTAACGCAACCCAGACTCTAAGCCGTGACACCTCTCTTGGACTCAACTTTGCCCACGTAAACTTTTATGATGGACAGGGATTTCTCATCCCAAAAGAACTCGGTGTAAAAAGCGCTACCGAGCTTGATGGTGCATCTGTTTGTGTTCTTCCAGGAACCACCACTGAGCAGAATGTTGCTGATTATTTCCGCGTCAACAACATGAAGATGAATCCGGTTGTCATTGAGAATACAGCTGAGCTTTCAAAAGCATTTTTTGCTGGACGTTGTGACTGTATGACTTCTGATGCCTCTCAGCTTGCAGGTATCCGCGCAGTTGCTCCTACTCCAACTGACTACATGATCCTTCCTGAAATAATTTCAAAAGAGCCCCTCGCACCAGCCGTTCGTCACGGAGATGACCAGTGGCTCGATATCGTTAACTACTCAGTACTCGCACTCATTGCTGCAGAAGAGATGGGAATTACCTCTGAGAACATCGATGAGATGATGAAGAGTACTGATCCTAAAATTCAGCGGTTTTTAGGCGTTACAGCGGGTAATGGTGAAGCACTTGGTCTTGATGAGAAATGGGCATATAACATTATCAAGCTGGTAGGTAACTACAGTGAAATCTTTGAGAGAAATGTTGGTACCAAGACACCTCTTATGATTGAACGCGGATTGAACGGTCTTTGGACCAACGGTGGTTTAATGTACGCACCTCCTTTTAAGTAATTCGATAGTACAACTCAAAATGCCCGGACCATGTCCGGGCATCGTTTTATTTACTGTAGGTTAATATGGACACAACAGCCCCCGGCAAAATCCCCTTTTTTCGCGACCCAACGAAGCTTGCAATTTTATATCAAATTCTCACAGTTGTTGGAGTTGCACTGCTCAGTTACTACCTGATCAGCAACACCCTTGCCAACCTTGAACGACAGTCAATATCAACTGGGTTCGGTTTTTTTGAAAAAGAAGCTGCTTTTGAGATTGGTGAATCGGTCATTGAGTATTCCGCAGCTGACTCCTATGGTAAAGCTCTTGCTGTCGGCTTTCTCAACACCCTTATCGTCTCTTTTATTGGTATACTCCTCACTGTATTCTTAGGTACATTTATTGGTATTGCCAGATTGTCATCCAATTGGCTTGTCTCTAAATTATCTGCGGCCTACATCGAGCTCTTTCAGGATATACCTATCCTTTTACAACTCTTTTTCTGGTACGCCTTTTTTTACGAGATACTTCCTTCTCCCAGACAAGCCCTCAATCCCATAGATGGTGTCTTTCTCTGTAATAGAGGTCTCATATTTGGTGTTCCACATTGGCACCAGGGTTTTCTCTTTGGAGGTATGGCTCTGATCATTGCAGTTGTCCTTGTCTTTATTATTAAAAAATGGGCTGCAAAACGACAGGCTGCAACTGGACTTATATTTCCAACCGTAAAAGTATCTACTGCAGTACTGCTCGGCCTACCGCTACTCGCATGGTTTGTCGGAGGTGCGCCTACTGAGATGAACGTACCCGCCCTCAAAGGATTTAACTTTAAAGGTGGTATTACAATCAGCCCTGAATTTACCGCACTGTTGCTGGGGCTGGTACTCTACACAGCGGCCTTTGTTGCTGAAGTTGTAAGAGCAGGTATCCAGTCAGTAAGCAAGGGACAGCGTGAAGCTGCCCTCTCCATTGGTCTCAAACCAGGACATGTACTCAATCTGGTTATTCTACCCCAGGCATTACGAGTCATCGTACCTCCCTTGACCAGCCAACTACTTAATCTTACAAAAAACAGCTCTCTAGCAGTTGCCATCGGCTATCCTGATTTTGTGTCTGTTGCTGGTACCACCATCAACCAGACAGGACAGGCCATAGAAGGTGTTGCTCTCATCATGATTGTCTACCTCATTTTCAGTCTGTCGACCTCGGCTTACATGAACTGGTACAATAAAAAAATTGCCCTTGTGGAAAGATAGTTGTCAGCTATGGAAGAAACTTTACGCCCCAATACAACCAAAGAAATTAAACCTCCGGTAACAGATGTCGGTATTATTGGCTGGATGCGATCCAACCTCTTTAACGGCTGGTTTAACACGATACTGACCCTTGTTTTCGGTTACGTACTCTATGTAACTGTGCCCTCATTTATTGATTGGGCCTTTATTAACAGTAGCTGGTTTACAACAAGTGAAGAGTGTAAGGCCAACGGTGGAGCATGCTGGTCTGTTGTTACAGCAAATATCCGTTTTATTTTATTCGGCTTTTATCCCCATGCCCTCCAGTGGCGACCGCTTCTTGCTGTGGTTATTCTGGTACTGCTATTAATCTACAGTCAGAACAGAAAGCATTGGAAGAAATCCCTGGCCTACGCCTGGGCCATTGGTTTATTTTCCATGGGATTACTTCTTAAAGGTGGTCTTTTTGGACTTGAATCTGTTGAAAGTACCAACTGGGGAGGACTCCCCCTTACTCTTTTGCTTTCAGTTTTTGGGCTCACGGCTGCGTATCCTGTTGGCATTATCCTGGCCCTTGGCAGGCAGTCAAAAATGCCAATCATCAAGTCATTTTGTGTTATCTATATCGAGCTTATTCGTGGAGTGCCACTTATCAGCCTCCTCTTCATGTCGTCTGTAGTTTTTCCCCTCTTTTTACCAGAGGGTATGACCATCAACCCAATTCTCAGGGCTCAGGTCGCAATTATTATGTTTACAGCGGCCTATATCGCAGAAGTTGTTCGAGGAGGATTACAGGGTGTTGATAGTGGCCAATATGAGGCCGCTGAGTCACTGGGCCTTAATTACTTTCAGTCCATGCGCCTGATCATCCTTCCCCAGGCACTAAAGATTGTCATTCCACCATCGGTGAGTATTCTCATTTCCGCATTTAAAGATACCTCACTGGTTGTTATCATTGCACTCTACGACCTGCTCAAAACCACACAGACAACACTTACCGATCCTAAATGGATGGGGTACTCTTCTGAGGCATATATCTTTGTTGCCCTTATTTATTTTATCTGCTGCTTCTTCATGTCAAACTACAGTAGAAAACTTGAAAGAGAACTCGATAGGAGCCTTTAAGACTCTTACGTATAAAGCTTTAAACCCAGGAAAAATTGATGAACGAAAACCTTACAGATACAGATAATCAAGAATCTCCTATTATCACCATCGAAAACATGCATAAGTGGTATGGTGATTTTCATGTACTCAAAGATATTAACCTCACAGTACAAAAGGGTGAGAGGATCGTTATCTGCGGTCCCTCCGGCTCAGGAAAATCGACTCTTATTCGCTGCATTAACAGACTGGAAGAACATCAGCGAGGCAAGATCATCGTTGACGGTATTGAGCTTACTAATGATTTAAAAAACATAGAAAAGATCAGGGTGGAAGTTGGTATGGTTTTCCAGCATTTTAACCTCTTTCCCCATCTTACTATCCTCGAAAACCTCACCCTCGGTCCAATCTGGGTTCGTAAGACGCCTAAAAAAGAGGCTGAAGAGATTGCGATGTACTATCTTGAAAAAGTACGGATCGCGGAACAGGCGCTGAAGTTCCCGGGTCAGCTCTCAGGTGGCCAGCAGCAACGGGTGGCCATAGCACGTAGTCTCTGCATGAAACCAAATGTTATCCTCTTTGACGAACCTACATCAGCCCTTGATCCGGAAATGGTAAAAGAGGTTCTGGATGTTATGATCAGCCTTGCCCAGGATGGCATGACGATGCTGGTTGTCAGCCATGAAATGGGCTTTGCCAAGAGTGTCGCCCACCGCGTGCTCTTTATGGATGGTGGTGAAGTACTTGAAGAAAATGAGCCAAATGAATTCTTTGGTAACCCGCAACACGAAAGGACCCAACTCTTCCTCAGTCAGATTCTCGACTAATTAGAATAAAGAGAAGAATAGTGATCAACGCATCCCTGCTGGCACTTTTTGTGCCGACTTTTTTTATGGTCTCCATCACGCCAGGGATGTGTATGACCCTCTCACTCACCCTCGGCATGTCTGTTGGAGTTCGTCGCACCTTCTACATGATGTGGGGAGAGCTCCTTGGGGTGGCTGTTGTTTCCATTGCAGCTGTAGCAGGTGTTGCCGCAATAATGCTCAGATACCCCCAGGCCTTTATTCTCCTTAAATACTGCGGAGGCGGCTATCTGTTTTACCTGGGCGTACAGATGTGGCTCTCAAAAGGGAAGATGGCACTATCCGACACACTGGATACAAGCCATGATGTAAAGCGATCCACCCTCGCCATGCAGGGCTTTATTACGGCTATTGCCAACCCGAAAGGCTGGGCCTTTATGATCTCTCTCCTGCCCCCATTTATCGACCAGCAGTACCCGGTACTACCTCAAACAGCTATACTCCTTACAATTATTCTCTTTATCGAATTTTTTTGCCTTATTATCTATGCGAATGGCGGTAAACGCCTTCGAAGATTTCTGAGTAAAAAAGGAGGCAGTGAAATTTTAAATAAAATTTCAGGCCTACTTATGATGGCTGTGGGCTGCTGGCTGGCCTTCGGTTAAACGATATCCCCCACCGCTACACACCAAAAAACAATGTAATACAGCCCATCAACACCGCGGTATACAAAAAGGTCATCCCCAGACCAGCCCTCATATAATCCTTTGTCCTATAACCACCTGGACGCATAATCATGGCATTTACCTGATGTGTTGGCAGAATAAAAGTGTTAGAGGCTGAAACAGCCACCACAAGGGCTGCAATCATCGGATCACTCCCCACTGATACTGCCATGTTCATGGCAAGTGGAATCATAAGAACAGTTGCCCCAACATTTGAGGCCACAAGGGAGAAAAATGAAGCGAGAATTGAAATAATAAACATCAACATAAGTGGGCTCGGACTACCCACCAGGTCAAGTACGGTGTTTGCAATATAAGCCGCTGTTCCAGTTGTCTCAAAAGCGGTGCCGAGAGGTATAAGGCCAGAAAGCAGAAACACGGTTCTCCAATCCACCGCCTCATAGGCTCTATCTGCTGGAATAATTCGCGTAAGAATCATCCCAAGAGCTCCCGCGAGTAGTGCAATGGAAAGTTTAACCTGAACCACAAGTGCCAAAAACAGGGCAAGTACCAGAAAAAAAACAGCACAACGGGTTCGCTCCGGCTTTAGTTCAACATCATGAATTTCACTGAGAAAGGCAATATCCATCTGTTCTGACAAAAGGCGAAACTGTTTCCACTGGCCCTGCATAAGGATGGTGTCCCCCTGCTGCAGTTTAGTCACATTAATTGCGTCCATAATTATCTCATCGCCACGAACAATGGCGAGCGGATTAATATGAAACAGTCGTCTGAACTGCAATTCCTCCATGGTGTGCTGACTAAGATTTGAATGGGGGATAACAACCCCTTCAATAACTCCGGACTCATCCGGGTAATTTTCAGTTTCAAATACGTCGTAGTCTGGCTTAATGACCCAGCCTTGCTCTTCACAAAGACGGCCTACATTTTCTTCAGAACCGACAACCCAGATTGAATCCCCAGCCTCGACATGTGAATCTTTTTGTGGAGAAAGATTCTTCTTAAAACCGCTCTGCTTGGCAATACCAACAACTGTAACATGATATTTGGGCCGTACTTCGAGTTCTCCCAAGGTGTGGTTGGGATAAAACTGGGGCACTTCAATTTCATAGCCATGCCCCACTTCACTTCCATAGATTTCATGGAGTCGTTTATCCATATTATCATCGTCAAGACTACACTCTTCTGCAGGTAAAACTTTATTTCCAAATAGCGTGAAATAGATGAGGGCTGTAATCAGAAGAGCTAAACCAATGGGGGTTACAGTAAGAAGACCAAATGGTGTGAATGTGGCATCTCCCACTGTGGCACTGTTATTATTCCACCACCCCTCCATAAGGTCATTAAGCATAATAAGAGGGCTGGAACCAACCAAAGTAAGGCACCCCCCGATAATAGCACAAAAACCCATGGGCATAAGTATTCGGCTCACAGAAAAGTGGAGTTGTTTACTTATACGGATGGTTGCAGGCATAAATAGTGCCGCAGCACCAATATTTTGCATAAAACTTGAAATGACCGCTACAGTCACAGAGATAACCACCATTATGCGATTCTCACCACGACCTGCAATTTTAATGATTTGAGCAGCAACGAGGTTCATCACTCCTGTTTTATTGAGTCCGGCCCCAATTATCATTACGGCGATGATGGAAACAACGGCATTGGAACTTAAACCAGCAATGGCATCTTCAGCACTGATGACACCGGAGAGAGGTAATAACACCATCATCAGTAGCCCCACAAGATCAACCCGCAACAAATCTGTTACAAATAGAAATACTGCCAACCCCAACAAAAAAAAGACAATATACATGTCCGTTGTGATAATCGCTGCTTCCATTAATGGTTCCTTTTTATTTCAACGACCAGAATTTAAAGACGCAATGTTAAAAGGTTCTCCAGTTTTCTTGGGAGTCTACGCTACCTGTTTTTTAACAGAAGTTCAGGAGTAAGGCACTAACAGCCGCAACCACAGGAGCCACCAGAACCACAACCACTTGTGGAACCCGCAAGAGCCGCAACCACTTCCCTATTCTCAACGTCCATCACGTCTAATATCTCGATCTTAAGACAAAGGTTCTGGGGTAGGATTTTCCCCTCGGTAAGAGGGTTGAGCGTATGAAGTAATACTCCAAAGTACTCAACAAGTGAGCTGGAGCTTACATCCGTTTGTATCTGATCACCTTTACGCCCCCCTTCAAGTACACACTCAAAAGGAGTAAGACCGTCCTGGCCAATCCCAAAAATAAAGGCAAATGACACGACACTATCTTCAGTAACATTTTTATTATCTCGCAGTGAAACAGAAACGTGAACCTTTTTCATCGGTTTTACCTGGGCCATACCTTCACCTCATGTTGAGTACCAAGAATATACATGTAAGTTCTCTACATCATCATAGTACATAGCAATAGTCACTAAACGAAGCAACCGGGTTAAATACCTGGGACACCTCTCTTTGTTGACTATCTATTAGTGCCTTTTAGCTCCCTTATTGAGACAATACAAACTGTATCTTTACGACAGGTTTTCCATAAAAAACTACATAACATATGCACAGCACAGCTTCACTGTTTTTCCACCATTGAGGAGTCGTCTCTTTTCTTTGCTTGCAACTGCCAATGAATCTGGTACTAATTAGATATATTACTAACCCTGATAAACGGGATAAGTACCTTAGAAGTAATTTTAAGTTCTCAATGTTAAAAGGTTCTCCTGTTATCTCGGAGTCTACCCTACCTGTTTCTTATGACAGCTTTTCTGGAGTAAGGTGCTAACCCCGATGAACGGGATAAGAGCCTTGGTGGTAAGACTAAGTTTACGATTTCAAATTCCACTCCTGAGTTTCCTGTTTCTTATGACAGCTTTTCTGGAGTAAGGTACTAACCCCGATGAACGGGATAAGTGCCTTGGTGGTAAGACTACGTTTACGATTTCAAATTCCACTCCTGAGTTTCCTGTTTTTTATGGCAGGATTTCAGGAGTAAGGCACTAATCAATATACGGAGGTATACCGATGGTCGAAGCCCCTGAGAAAGAGAGTAACAACACACCAGCTGAGGAAAAAGATAACATCATCGTTGAAATCTTTAAAAAGCTGCTCGAAATCAACTTCAGCACCTATGGTGGAAAAAAGAATGTTCTGAAATAGACGTTTACAGATCATCTGTTTATAGCAGACAAAACTCTTGAAAGATCCAAGAGTTGAAATGGCTTTGGAAGATCACTATTAAAGCCGTCCCTGACGTAGCCTTTTACAATTGCGTCTTCGTTCCCACCATGGCATGCAACAAGTTTGATATCAACAGAAAGCCTCTGAAACATTTCAACAACCCTACTTGCCTCCGTCTCATCTGTCATTGACACCAAAACTATGACCCTGCTATTCTCTTCGGTAACTAGCTCCTCGACCTTAGTAGTCGCTTCTTTTAGAGAATAACACCCCACGTATTCCCATCCAAGATATGGCAACATCTCCATGGCTTGGTCATGTGTGTCCTGATGCTCATCAACAACCACCACATGTCCTTTTCCAGTCGGTAGGATCTCCTCAGGCACCTTCTCAGCTGCGGGTTCAGTTTCAACAGCCGGTAAAAATACGGTTACCGTACTGCCCTGTCCCAGTTTGGATTCAATTGACACTGCACCCTTATGCTTAATCATAATGGAGCGAACAATGGAAAGCCCGAGGCCACTACCTTTATTACTATCCTTTTCCTTGGTAGAAAAATACGGATCAAACACCTTATCTATGATTTTTCCATCTACCCCAGAACCTGTATCGGATATGGTAATTTTTACATATTTCCCGGCTGCAAGGGTAGAAATTTCGTTATCTCCAATTTCCTTGTTGGAGCATGAAACCTTCAGTTCCCCTACACCAGCCATTGCTTCCTTTGCATTTTGTACAATGTTCTGCAAAACAGTATCAATCTGACTCTTGTCCATTTTTACCTTCCAGAGCCCATCTTCAAGATCAAAATCACACTCAATACTACTACCAAGCAGAAACACAGGAATATGTTTTTGTAAAAACGTAGATAAGTGCTCAACCTTAGAGTCAGGTTCACTACCCTTGGCGAAGGTGAGAAGTTTTTCAGTAAGATCCTTAGCACGCATCGATGCCTTTCGAGCCTCTTCTACTAAGCCCCCAACCTTCTCATCACTTTCGGTAAAACGTTGAATCAGAGATAGATTACCGAGTATTGCCACCAGCATATTGTTGAAATCGTGTGCAATTCCCCGAGCAAGAACCCGGACGGACTCAAGTTTTTTGATTTTAAGAAGCTCTTCCTCTATAAGTAAGCGAGAGCTTATATCCTCAAAGTTTAAGACAATCCCCTTTGCACCACCTGCTAGAAAGGTTTTACGACCTCGAACAGCACAACTGATAAGTGAGCCATCTTTTGTTACAAGCTCAGTCCTTTTTTCAAAGAGATCATTATTATCAAGATGTTCTGAAATTTTGGCAAAATCTTTAAAACTTGCAACATTAGGGTACAAAATCCTTGTCGACTTCCCTACAATTTCCTCCGATTTATAGCCGGTAATTCTATAAAATTCCTCGTTTACCCGAAGAATATTGTAGTCATCTGTAACAAAAAGAATTCCCACCGGAGAGTTATCAAGCAGGGCCTGGACCTCTTCTCCTACAATCTGCAAATGGCGATTACTTTTTTCCGCCATATTTTTGGCATGGTACAGCTCTGCTGTACGCTCATCAACCTTCTTTTCGAGAGTTCTATAGGAGTCTTCTAAACTACTACTCATGAGATTGATAGACTCAGCAAGCTGACCAATCTCATCCCTTCTGTGTGAAATATCTGAGGTAACAAAATGTCCCTCGGCAATAGTTTTAGTGGTTTTGGATAATTTCTGCATAGGCCGAACGAACTGGCTATGTATAAAATAACTGACTGCCCCTCCAATAACCACGAGTCCTAAAAGGAACGCTGCCATAATATACATGGAGATACTATCTATCTGTGAATTGACAGAATCAAGGTATAGGGCAACCTCCACCCTACCGTAGTAGACTCCATTCTCAGTAATTTCTGACTCAAAAATTTTAATGGAAGGTAGTTGCTCATCATTCTTTCCACCCACCCCTGCTTCCATGCCGCCACCCGGGGTGAGCAATAAGCCTTTATTATCGTAGATCTTACAGTAGGCAATAAGTGTACTCTTCTCAAAATGAGCTACGTAGTTTTCCAACTGATATATGCTGAACTTCTGTAGAGGAATAATAGAAATCTGTGCCATGAAACGAGAACTTTCTGCACCATAGTTTTCAATTTGCTGGAGCATTCTTGCTCGCTGTTCAGTTATGGCAATCTTGGCAAAAAAAAGGAAAAGAATACACAGGATAAACATGATTCCAGCAGTAATCCGGTATCGCATGGTCATCCATGGTATCAACACACTTGTGTTAAAATATGTATCTCTATTAATCATGTATACAATTGAACTTCCAAGGAGTGGGAGAAGCAGAACGAAAAGTTGCCAGCCAAGAGATAAACATCAGTTAATTGTTCGATTGTTGACTTGGAGTATTAAGGTAGTTGGTGACAATAATTTCCTTATTTACAATTTTTTCCTTAACCTCATTGAGTTGTTTTCTTATCTCCTCAGTAACAACCTCTCTGCTAAACAACATAGGAGTGAGGGAAACCCCTTCATTCTCTAAATCAAAATAATGGAGACCTGGGGTCATTTTACCATCAACGACCTTAGACAAAACTGTGTAAACAGCAGTATCCAGGCGCTTCATAACACTGGTCAATACATACCCTTTAGCCATATGATCCTGATCGGCATCAACTCCAATTACAAAGAGTTTACGCTCAGCAGCTGCCCGGATAACCCCGTTGCCCGAAAGTCCGGCAACACTGAAAATAACATCGACACCATCATTATAAAGTCCATGACCTACTTTATGGCCCAGTGCAGGATCATCAAAGCCCGTGCCGTTACCACCCTCACCTTCAAGGTATTTTGCTGTGACAGTGATCTTATCATCTATGTATTCAACACCTTCTTTGAATCCTATATAAAAAGACTGAATCACAGGAATATCCATACCTCCAACAAACCCTACACTCTGTTTCTTGGTAACCATGGCAGCTAGAGCGCCAGCCAAAAAAGCACCGTCGTGTTGACTGAAAATGGTTGAAACGACATTACCAAAACCAGTCACCGGCTGATCATTTAAAATAAAGATCTTTTCAGGATACTTTTTAGCATACTCCTTCACCGGGTCAACGAACTCCCAGCCATTGGCAACAATGATATCAGCCCCTTCTTCAAGAAGAGTTTCCATCTCTGTCGTAATGGATAGGGAGCCTATTTGGCATTGACCAATCATGAGCCTCAAATCAAAATCGTTTCTCGCCTTTACTAGCCCCGCATAGGTTATGTCATTAAAGGATTGATCCCCAAGTCCAGAGACCGGCACAAGGAACCCTACTCTTAACTGACCAAAAGAAACATCAGGCAGTAAGAACAACAAAATGAAACAGATACAAATTCGTAGATTCGCCAAAACCATTATAATAACTGCTCTCCCTCAGATATATCTTTGATATCAATTAAATCTAAGTGTAAATGTAAGTCCTATAGAACTTATATCACAGAGTTTTCATTTCTCAAAATATGGAAAGATATTTAACTATTACTTTGCAACACCATAATAGCGAAGTCGCAGAGCATTACTCACCACAGAAACAGAACTTAATGCCATTGCCGCCCCTCCCAGCATAGGACTCAGCGCTGGGCCGCCAACCAAGATGAGAACACCGGCTGCAACAGGTATCCCTATTACATTATATATAAATGCCCAAAAAAGATTCTGGCGTATATTTCTCATTGTTGCCCGACTCAGTCCAATGGCTTTTTCTACCCCTTCCAGATTACCGTTCATCAAGACTATATCCGCTGACTCCATGGCAATATCAATACCAGTCCCCATAGCCATACCTACGTCAGCAACAGCGAGGGCAGGAGCGTCATTGATACCGTCTCCTACCATTGCAACTGTTCTGCCTTTTTCTTTCAGCCTTTTTATTTCATCTGATTTATCTTCGGGAAACAGGCCTGCAACAACATGAGAGATCCCCGCAATATTCGCTATTACCTCTGCAGTCTGTTCATTGTCACCTGTCAGCATAACAACCTCAACTCCCATATCTTGAAGCCCTGCCACAGCCTCTCTAGCTTCATTTTTGATAGGATCAGTTACAGCCATCAGGCCTTGAATTGTGCCATCAATTGCTAGATGAATAACAGTTTTCCCTTCAAGGGATAAACGTTTGAAGTTATCAGCATAATCCTCAGGGAAGTCGTTGACACCCTGTTGTAGTAATAGAGATGCATTGCCTAGAAGTAACTGTTTCAGTCTACCTTCCATCATTAAATGAGCCTGAACTCCGTAACCAGGAAGTGCTTTAAAGTCTTCCACAGCACTCATATGAAGCCCCTTTTCTTGAGCAGCCATTACGATTGCTCCTGCAAGGGGATGTTCAGAAAACTGTTCTATACCTGCAGCCACACTAAGCAAGTCATCGTCAGTCAGAGAACTGAAATGTACGATATCTGTGAGCTGAGGCTTTCCTCTGGTGAGGGTCCCTGTCTTGTCAAAGACTACGCAATCGATCCCTTCAGCGCGTTCAAGCACCTCCCCATTTTTAATTAGGATCCCAAGCTGGGCCCCTCGCCCTGTACCAACCATAATAGACGTTGGAGTGGCAAGGCCCATGGCACAGGGACAAGCAATGACTAAAACAGCAATAGCAGTTCGAAGAGAAAAACTAAAGTCAGCGCCTGCGCCAAAATACCAGATAAGACCTGATGCAATTGCAATAAACATGACAACCGGCACAAAGTATAAACTGATACGATCAGCCAGACTGGCAATGGCAGCCTTACTTCCCTGGGCTTCCTGAACAAGGGTAACAATACGTGCAAGCACCGTTTCTGCCCCAACCTTTGCCGCCGTGAATGTGAGGGTTCCGGTCGTATTCAGTGTACCGCCGTACACGTGTGTACCTTCAGTCTTTTTTACAGGAATACTTTCTCCTGTCAGCATTGACTCATCTATATACGACTCCCCCTCCACAATGACTCCATCCACCGGAATTCGCTCGCCCGGACGAATAAAAATGTTGTCTCCGACCTGAAGTAAATCAACTTGAGTTCTCTGGTGCTTGCCCTCAGCATCTATACATGTCGCCGTCTCGGGAGTGAGTTGCATCAACGCTCCAATCGCCTCTCCGGTTTTCACCTTTGAACGCATCTCCAGATACTTCCCAAGGGAAATTAACGCGATGAGCATGGCAGCCGATTCAAAATAGAGATCATGGGCCAGCTCAACCGGACGTATCCCCATAGTTATTTCCACAAGATTCCATGTGGAATAGAGAAATGCCGCCCCGGTACCAATGGCAATCAAAGAGTCCATATTAGGACCACCCCGCAGCAGTGCAGGAATACCACTCAAATAGAAATGTCGACCTAGATAGAGTACAGGAAGGACAAGAAGAAACTGAATAAAAGCGTGAAGGAAGGGCCCGCTGCTAGCACTCATTGCACCGGGAAGAGGTAAACCAATCATTGGTCCCATCGAAACATACATGATGCAAGCAGCTAGTATGAATGCTGGAAACAGGCGCTTTCCTACTTCCTCCAGTTGCTGTTCGACTCTATTTTCATCTGAATTACTTGGCTCCCGACTCTCCCCAACCGCTTCAAATCCTATTTTTTTGATGGACGCTTCTATAGCCTGAACCGTCACTACAGTATCATCATAATCTATACTGGCCCTTGCTGTAGCAAGATTCACAGCACAACTGGCGACCCCCTCCAAATTGCCTACAACCTTTTCAATACGACTTGAACAGGCAGCACAATGCATTCCTGTAATCTCTGATTGATATTTTTTCATTGCGATTCTATTTAAAAAATTAACGATTTTCTTTAATAATAGGTTATACGTGTTTACTGTTATCAAATATCAGGGTCTGATCCTAGAAGAATAATCACAGATCAGATCGAAATCAAAACAATCACAAAGGCATGACATGACGCAAACTACAACCGTTTACCGAGGCGAGGTATCTATGAAAGCAATCATTTCACTATTCTTTACTCTTTTACTCTTACCTTCTATTGTTTCTGCAAATAACCTCAAGCTTGGTGAACCATTAAGCCTTACAGAGGTAACAAAGGTTTCTGAAATAAATGCCCACCCGGCCAAATACCTTGGCAAAAAAGTATTGGTTGAAGGCCTCATTATAGATGTCTGCGCAGCTCGGGGTTGCTGGATGGATATTGCAAGCGACCTGCCTTTTGAAAAAATCAAAATTAAGGTAGTTGATGGAGAAATCGTTTTTCCACTAGATACAAAGGGCAAAATGGCCAGAGTTGAAGGAATTCCGGAAGAAATTAAACTCACTCAACAACAGGCAATCAAAATGGCACAACACCATGCCGAAGAACAGGGTACACCCTTTGACCCTGCGTCTATCACAGGTCCAGTAAGTTTCTACCGTATCCGTGGTCTTGGCGCTGAAATAGAATAAGATGAAATGGCGTAAACTTAACCATCTCCTCCACAGAGATATAGGATATCTCTGTGTGGGGTTGACCATCATCTACGCTGTAAGCGGGATTACTCTTAATCACATATCTCCACGCTTTAACCCCAATTATCAGATTGAAAAATCGACCGCCTCTGTAGCCCCGATGAGTGAAGGGACTCAACCGGACATGCAGTATATTGCAACCCTTCTCAAAGAATTAGGAGAAACAGGACAATATAAAAGTGGCGCCTTTGTTTCACCACGGGTGCTGCGGGTCTTTGTTGAAGGTAACACCATCGATGTTTATCTTGATACAGGTATAATTGAGATGGAAAAAGTGATTAAGCGACCAATACTTTATGAGATCAACAGTCTTCACCTCAATAAATTGAAAGGTGTTTGGACCTGGTTTGCGGACGTGTACTGCATTGCCCTTTTCATTGTCGCTCTGACAGGTGGTTTCATGATCCGGGGAAAGCAGAAAACCAGGCATCTTAGCCTGGTGCTCGTAGGGTTCTTGATTCCTTTATACTTTGTTTTCCTGCTTTAAAACCACCTGGTTAATATCAGACATATCATGTACCCCAGAGACTATGCCCAACAAACAGTTGCTCAAAGGTCAACTAATCTTTAATAGTTAGACACTTTTACAAACGGCTCGTTAGGGTATATTAACGCACAGCAAGGAGAGATAAATGGACAAAATAAAGATAAGCGGCATGAGCTGCCAACACTGCGTTGGCGCAGTAACAAAGGCGCTGGAAGAAATAGATGGGCTGACTGAGGTTTCAGTGGACCTTGATACCGGTGAAGCTTCCTTTGTAAACGCAGGTATCGAACGCAGTACAATACAAGCAGCAATTAACCAGATCGGTTTTGATCCAGGGGAATAAGAAAGAATAACATGGAGCAAGACCGATTAGTTCAGTTGCCACTCTAAACAAATTTAAACGTCATAAAATAGCAAAACACTGAGCCAAAACCTTCCCCTTACCGGATTCCATTTTCAGAATATCCGGTAAGGTTTTATTTACACTGGAGTTTTACTCCCCGTCACGTAGAGCGCATTGAAGGGATGATTCTTTTACCCACACATTAAAAACTCAACCAATCCATAATGTGATATACACACCCAAGGCTGAACCAGAAAGTGGGTTGTTTCAATGGACGAAGGCGACATTCATCTCATCGATACGTGTTACCAACTGACGCTAAAAACAACGACAATCAGGCCTCCACCTGGTCAATCTTTGGCAGTGGTTTGTTCTCTATAGCAGCCTCGAATGAACGTAAGCGTTTGTAGACCGATAAGAGATCAACAATGGTCGTCCACGAATTGACCAAATACTGAAAAGAGCTACTTACCTGGCCAAAGGCTGTAAGTATCTGTTGAAATATACCCAGGGCAATTGCTCCTGCTGCAATGGTGGGGATAAGTAAAACCATAACGAAAATATTATCCGCCTGAAGGTAGAACATACGGGCAACATTGAAATACATGTAGTGAAAGTAGAGTCTGAAATAATTCTTTCTTACATTATTGAAAAGTTCATTAAGAGTTGGTGGTTGTGCGCGGCTTTCATCATCTTCCCCGTACACCAGTTCCTTACGAAAGGCCGCTTCAACCCTCTGATTTTTAAACTCAAGCCCTGGTAACTTAATCCCCACAATGGAGAGTAAACCAGTACCAAAGATGGACCAGGCAAGAGCTGCATAAAATAGAGGATGAGAAATTTCACCGACAATCGGCAATTCAACCACATACTCTGAAAGTGCCCAGAGAAGTGGCAGAAACGCAAACAGGGTCATCACCGAATCCACCATGGAAACTCCCAAACCTTCCATAATCGATGCAAAACGCATGGTATCTTCCTGCACACGCTGGGATGCACCCTCAATGTGTCGCACCTGAGACCATCTTCCTGTGTAATATTCGTTCATTGCAGTACGCCAGCGAAAGATATAATGACTGACGAAAAACCGGGTTATCACATAGACAAAGATGGCTAAAAAAGCGATTTCAGCAAAAATCAATATGAGATCATATATTTGAGCCGAAACCGATCCCGTTCCCTCTGCCACAGCATGGGGGACATACTCTGCTCCGGGTTTTTTCAAAGAGTTTTGAATTAAATCCCAAAAGGGCCTGCGCCAGTTATTTATTGCAACCGATACCTGCACAGAAAAATAGGTGGAAAACAGAATAAATGCGGTCCCAATAATTGACCACCACTGCCAACGATGCCTTGCAAAGGTAAACCAGACCGCCGCAAAAATGGCTGTACAGAAGAAATAAAAAACGTAGAACAACAAAAATGAGTCTGTCAAAAAATGCCCCAAGCCAATCACAGGTTCATTTGAGGACAGATCAAGCCCGACATAGTGGCCGATTTTTTCATTAAACTCGTACCACACAAAACAACAGAGACCAGCATAAAGGGCAACAGTTGTAAAAAACAGTCTTGGATTTGGAAAAAAAGATTTAAACATAGCGGGTACACTCTCTTAATTAAAAATAGTACTTCAAAGACCACTGTTCCAGGCAGAACATCACGTACACGATAAACTCTTTCCAGCGTTTCAATACCACCGGCAATAACGGAAAAAATTAGTATAGTAATTATTTACTGATTCTTTAACAAGCTTAGTTAGTTAATTCATGGATTTGCAGGTGGGTAAATATATTAAGAAATCAGGCGTGGCGTCAATATGACAGTGAGGAGCAGAACAACTATAATACCAGCAGATCCTCCCCATAGATAGAGGGATGGAAACCGCCGTACAGGCCAGATATGTAGTTTTTTGAAAGCAGCTATGAACAACATTGCTCCACATCCTAACAGGATTTGCGCAAAGTGAGTGATCAACGCATTTGAAAATTTCTCAGTTACTATAATGGTGAGCTCTTTATTGCAGAAAACAAACAACAGCCAAAAAGAAACAAGGTGATACACACTACTCGTTTTTCTCCAGCTCAGATCATCCAGTACAGTGAGGATTCTATACTGAATAAATAATGCAATTGGCCATACAGTAGTCCCCCACCCTGTCAGTAAAGAGAACGTTTCAACACCATTGAAATACTCAAGCAACAATAACAGGCACATTACCGGAAGCTGGATGAGAAGCAGGATATTGAGTCGGACCCAGCCAATATTTTCTGCCAAAAGCCCCACAGCGATAGATGTCGCTGAAATCAACAGTAAAAGTCCACTGAGCCTTTCAAACAGCACAATATGCATGTAAATCTCCCGAATTCCGCCAGCATACCAGGCCACGACCCCAAGTAAAAAAAGGGTCGCATATACAATATTGTCCCATTGTTTCAGACCTCCAATCAGCCATTTTTCCATCATATATGCGGAAAACATCGCTGTTAACACTATAATGAAACAATGAAAGAAATATGAATTTGTAACAATAGAGACGGAAAACGGATACCAGACAGAATTCAGGAAATAATAGAAAGAACTGAGCTGTAGAAATAGACCAATGATACGAAGCCCAAACTGCTGTCTTCGAACCCCACAACCAACGAGAAATCCTCCGACTATGGTGAGGCCAAAGACAAACCATCTTGGCTCAACACTCATGGTGGGTAGTACAGCTATAAACTCGTCAAACAACGTCACAATAGAAACCTTTTATTACTACAAGTGAATTCACGGTGAAAACGTTTTTAAATATCCAGTCCAGGTTTCTGAGGTAGCGACAGCCCCAACACCTCTTTCATGGATTCCTTCCACCTGATCTTTTCTACACCTTGCAACTGCTGGTATAAGTTTTTAATTTGTTCATCTGTCTGACCACTCTTAATACGTTCAATTTCCTTCGGTAACTCATCACCGCCTCCCACCACCCTGGTCTCGATCTTATTCATTTTCCCAAGCCAGAGAGAGTTGGTAACATAGGGTAAAAGCTCGTGAATCATTTCAACCACATCATCTCTGTCAAGCATTGGCTCAATACTGACTGAGGTGGCATAGCCTCTCTCAAAGGACGATCGTAGACTCATCAGACGTTCCTGATAGTCAGGCGCACCCGGCTCCCAGAATTGTAATATCTCGGGATTTCTTGCAGTTATTGTGAAACGAAAAAGAATATTTTCACGTAAGGGATATAATTCGTGGCAAATCTGCTGGATACAACCCAAGTGTGGTTTAGAGACAACAAGCACCTTATTACCGGCATCCAGAAGATTTTTTATCACCTTGATAGCACTTGTAAGGTTTTCCGGGATGATATCATGGGCTGCCGGAAACATAACCTGGCCATCGTAGTATGGCTGGGATTTGTCTACTTCCTCATCAATATCCTGGCACAGCTTCCACTCACTGCCCGTGACCAGTTTTTTTCTCTCAACCTGATCATACCTGGCATAACAGTATAAACAGCCATGGGGACATCCGCGACTACAGTTGATTTCAGCAACCGCCCATTCTTTCGTTCCCCGGATGTCTCCCTTCATATTATCTCCAGTACAAAAAACCTATTTATCCCAAAGAGTAAAGAGCTCACCACAACCCTTTCTGGCAAGATCCATCATGGCCATATAGTCCTCATCTGAGTAGGGAGCACCTTCAGCCGTTGCCTGAATCTCAATCCAGCGACCATCACCTGCCATTACAAAATTTGCATCTGTTTCAGCAGTTGAGTCTTCAGGGTAATCGAGATCAAGAAGAGGTTTACCATCTAAAAGACCAACAGATATTGCTGCAACTGGTGTTATCACAGGCATGGAATCCAAGCCACCAGCAGCCACAACTTTTTTCAATGCATCCGCCACAGCAATTGCACCACCGGTGATGGACGCAGTCCTGGTACCACCATCCGCATTCAATACATCGCAGTCCACTCGCAGAGTTCGTTCACCAATGGATTTCAGATCTACCATCATGCGCAAAGATCTGCCAATAAGGCGCTGGATCTCCATGGTTCGTCCTGAAGCACCCTTGGTTTCCCGGCGATACCGACTGTCTGTAGCACAAGGCAAAATACCATATTCAGCAGTGATCCAACCCTGACCACTGTCTTTTAAAAACGGTGGGACCTTTTCTTCAACTGAAACACCACAGATCACATGGGTATTTCCCATTTTAATAAGGACCGAACCATCCGCCTGATGCTGCAAACCTCTTTCTATGGAGACAGGGCGCATTTCATCGGCCTTTCTATTATTACTTCGCATATCTCTTCCTTACAGTTTCAACAACACAAGTCTTCTTACGCAGGTTTACCGGCGTAAGAGGGTGAAAACTTAATTAACACTCGTATTTTAATTAAAAAAAATGACTAGCCCTGATTTCTCACCAGTCCTGGTGGTGCGGGATTCGAAGTTTTTGTTAATGAGCCATAGTGAGCTATGCTTATTGACAAAACACTGTGGAAGCCGGTATCACATGGACTGACCTTTGGTGAACATTTTGTTGAATTTCCATTATCTTGATTTAAACTCTCTTGAGTTGAAAATAGAAAAATTTCTAAAACTCGACAAAATGTTCATGAGAAGTTCGGGCTACCCCCTGGGGTAACTCTCTATCTGCGGCTTCATCAGCTTGCCAAGCCAGTCAATACTTTGACCAAGGTGACGCATATTTCTCAGCCCCTCAGCATCTTCAGCAACATCCCCCTTACCATGACCAATTCCCATATTCCAATAGGTAGAACCAGGCAATACCATCCTGGACATCTGATACATATGGTTGATAGTGTCATAGGCATGGGTTGCACCGCCCCGACGAACAGCAACAACTGCCGCACCAAGTTTTCCGGTAAAGGCGTGGTCATTGGCATAGGCGACATAGCCCGCCCGTTCAACGAGTGCCTTTAGATCTGCTGAAATTGCGGCAAAATATGTGGGAGATCCCATAATAATAGCATCTGCTCGCAGAAGCTTTTCAAATATATCATTAAATTTATCGGTTTTTACTGCACACTGCTTGTCTTTGTTTTCAAAACATTTCTGACAGGCGATACATCCACGTATTGCAGTGCCTCCGACTTTTACAAGCTCAGTCTCCCAACCACTGCTATCAAGTTCAGAAAGCACCTCTTTTAAGAGCATTTCAGTGTTTCCGCCTTTTCTGGGACTACCATTAATTGCTACAGCGTACATGTTCCCCTCCAAATAAAATTTTTAAACCTGTTTTTTCACAATTAACAACTTTGTGAAAATAATTTCTCTGACTTTTCAATGAGTAATAGCATTACAAGTCAGAACATTATTTCCGACCACGATACCGATTGTTTCGCCTGGCAGGCTTGGAACTGTGCACATCCTTCGTTTCTTTAGCACCCTCATTCTGCGCTGTATGAACCTTTGGTTTCTTAGGCTTTTTAGGACGTTTAGGACGACGATCAAGCCTTGATGCAGGAACATCATTCACCGGTTCAAAACCATCCTGATACTGCCGGTCAAGAATTTGCTTTATAAGATACTCAATCTCTGAAAGTTGCTTAAACTCATCGGCACTCACAAGAGACACAGCTTGTCCTGTAGCACCTGCCCGCCCAGTCCTGCCAATTCTATGGACATAATCTTCGGCAACATTGGGCAGATCAAAGTTTACCACCTGGGGAAGCTGATCAATATCGAGCCCCCGAGCAGCGATATCGGTGGCCACCAAAATCCGAACCTTCCCTGCCTTAAAATCAGCAAGGGCCTTGGTCCTTGCATTCTGACTCTTGTTACCATGGATTGGCATTGCTCTGATCCCTGCTTTTTCCAACTGTTGAGTCAGACGATTTGCCCCATGTTTTGTTCTGGTAAACACCAGTGCCTGTTCCCAGCCATTGGTCTTTATCAGTTCAATGAGTAACCCGGGTTTACGTTTCTTATCAACAGGAACCAGCCACTGCTTCACACTTTTAACGGTGGTATTTCTTGGGGTAACAGAGACCTCAACCGGATTATTCACCAGTTTTTTGGCAAGCTCCCGTATCTCTCTTGAAAATGTTGCGGAATACATAAGCGTCTGACGTTTTTTAGGAAGTAGTGCCAGAATCTTTTTAATATCATGGATGAATCCCATATCAAGCATCCTGTCCGCCTCATCAAGGACAAGTAGTTCAAGCTGTTTAAAGCGGACGGCATTCTGATTATAGAGATCAAGTAATCGGCCAGGAGTTGCCACCAGAATATCAACACCTCTACGAAGCGCCATCATCTGTGGATTGATTTTCACTCCCCCAAAAACAACAGTGGATCGAAGTGGCAGGTGAGCACTATATGCCTTAACACTGGCATCGATTTGAGCTGCGAGTTCACGGGTTGGTGTCAAAATCAAGGTTCGAACCTGATTTGCCTGGGGCCTTTGCCCTTTAGATAGTTTTTCGAGTATTGGCAAAGCAAAACCCGCGGTTTTACCCGTTCCGGTCTGTGCCGCAGCCATAAGATCTTTACCGGCCAACACTACCGGTATTGCCTGTTTCTGAATTGGAGTAGGGTCTGCGTACCCCTGTTCTTCTACTGCGCGCAGAATAGGCTCAGATAAGCCCATGGTAGTAAAACTCATAAATAATTCTCGCTAAAGCGTTTAACTTTTTTTATTGGGTTGAACCCGGATTTAAACTTCCTGCATAAACAGGTCGGATGCTATGAAAATCGTTTGGACAAGTCTTTTGATAAACAACAATCAGGCTATTTCCTCTGTTTACCCGGAAGCTGAAAGAGTTGTCTGAATTTTGTTGGAACTCCTGTATCGAAATGACACTCCTCTCCACTGGTTGGATGGGTAAAAGTGAGAACCTTGGCATGAAGTGCCATTCTGCCCATGAAATTAGCACCTGCACCATACTTCTTATCACCCACTATGGAATGTCCAATATCCTGCATATGAACCCTGATCTGATGCTTTCTTCCAGTTTCAAGGTGTATCTCAAGAAGTGACAAATCCTTTGTTCCATCGATTTTTTTGTAATGGGTGACAGCGTTTTTTCCGGTTTTATCAGTCGTAGAAGAATAGACTATAAAAGCGCTGCTTTCTGTAAGCCATGAGGTAACGGTCCCCTCGGGTGGATCAACCTGCCCCTCAACCACACCCACATAGGTTCTCTGACTGATTGTATCTGTCCAGGTTTCCTGAATCTGATGTTTAACCGTTTCGCTTCTGGCAAACATCAAAAGTCCTGATGTTTCCCGGTCAAGCCGGTGAACCACAAAGATTTTATTATCTGGATTTTCCTGTTTGACATAGGTACTGAGCATGGAATACGCAGTTCTACGCTTCTCTTTATCGGTTGCAACAGTAAGAAGACCTGCCGGCTTATTTATGACAATGATATCTTCATCCATATGCAGAATATTTAATTCACGCGGATGGGATCGCGTTTTTTTCTTTTCCCAACTCACAACCACATCCTGACCAGGGATAAGCACATAATCAAACTGAGTGACCGTTTTACCTTCAACTGATACCTGCTTGTCTCGCAGTACTGCTTTTAGTAATTTTCTGGTTTTTTTAGGAAAGTTATCAATTAAGCTAACAAGCAAAGTCTCCTTGGATTTAACCTTATATGAAGATTCAGTATTTTTTTTAGGTCCTGACGTACGCTTTTGTTTCATACCTTTCATGCAGTTCTCTCAATATTTAGTTTGTACAGAGGCGGTGAAGATACTTACTACAGTTCATTTCCCGTTTCCTTAAGAGTAGTCTACCTCTTTTATGTACAGATTCCATCCCACAATAATCACTTTCCTCAAAAGGTTATATAAGGATTCCTGTTTTAGGGATTATTTTAATAAAAAATCCTTTAATAGTTGCACAATAGCAAACATTTATTTAGTTACATTACCATTACCTGTATTCAGTAATTTTTTGATTCTACCTTCGGAGTTATAATGCCTAAAAATATATGGCTTCCGGTCAGTGTTTGCCTGTCACTTATTACCCTTGGGCTATTAATGGCCTACACTGATCTTTTTCAGCCGCTCATTACCTTTATTCATAGTAAAGACATCACACCCTTTCAGGCAATCGGCTGCATCCTGGGCGCACTGGTTGGCTTTTATATTGTCTTTCACCTTCTGGTCCGCCTTGGAGCCTACTTTCTTCCTGATGAATAGCATCACCATAATCATCAACCAATAAAGGAGTATAGTAAAACCTAGAAGGCGTCCAGCCACTAGTTGTACGTAAAACAAATTAGTATACAGAATCCATACATATAAATATCACAGGCAGCTGATTTTTTTATATAAAAAGAAACGAAGTTCTTACAAAAACGACACAAGGATCCAATAGTTCTCTGGCCTAGTATCACTCATGTGCCAGTTTTATCTTTGCACCTCTTGGTGTTATCCGTTTTTTAATATTCTTTTAGGAGGATGTTCTGTTATGCGCAATCCAATCAGAGTGACTACAATTGCATTTGTCGCATTGTTATGGGGTAGTTCAGTTTTTGCAGGAAACACTTCAGAAACAAGTGTCGATCCCGCGATCCAGCTTGGTGTTCGCCCAGCCTATCTTATCGGCGACATGGACAAAGGTGAGCTTAGAAAAAACCTTGAAACATGTGCTGCCGGCCCTTTTTACAAAACCGATTTTTCCATCGGCCATAGAGGGGCTCCCATGCAGTTTCCAGAACACACCAAAGAGTCATACGAGGCTGCGGCCACCATGGGTGCTGGTATCGTTGAATGTGATGTCACCTTCACAAAAGATAAAGAACTCGTGTGCAGACACTCCCAATGCGACCTTCACACCACCACTAATATTCTTACTATCCCAAAACTTGCAGCCAAATGTTCAGAGCCCTTTACACCTGCTGAATTCGATGCAAAGACAGGAGAGCTTATCAAACCAGCATCTGCCAAATGCTGCACAAGTGATATTACCTTAAAAGAGTTCAAACAACTGAGAGGTAAGATGGATGCTGGCAACAAAAAGGCCACCACAGTTACAGAATACTTAGATAGTACTCCAAGCTGGCGCACCGATCTCTACACAGCCCACGGTACCCTTATGACCCACGCTGAAAGCATTGAGCTCTTTACAGAACTCGGGGTTAAAATGACCCCTGAACTGAAAACTCCTGAAGTCACAATGCCTTTTGATGGTGATTACAGTCAGGAAAAATATGCCCAGGCCATGATCGACGACTACAAAAAGGCAGGTGTAGACCCTGGAAACGTTTTTGCCCAATCCTTTAACCTGAGCGATATACTCTACTGGCTGAAAAATGAACCACAGTTTGGTAAGCAAGGGGTTTTTCTTGATGATAGATACAATATTAAAACATTTGATATCAGTGACCCAGCAACATGGTCTCCAACAATGGAAGAACTCTTTAGCCAAAATGTCCGTATCATTGCACCACCTATCTGGATGCTCCTCACGGTTGATGGAAAAGGTGATATTGTTGCCTCTGAATACGCGAAACATGCAAAGGCTGCAGGTCTTGAAATCATCGCCTGGAGTTTTGAGCGCTCTGGCCTGTTAAAGGATGGTGGTGGCTGGTATTACAGTTCAGTGAAAGATGCTATTAACAACGATGGAGACATGATGGTGGCACTTGATGTCCTCGCCCAGGACGTGGGAGTTATTGGCGTCTTTTCCGACTGGCCCGCAACTGTTACATATTATGCAAATTGCAAAGGGCTATAACAGGTCACGAATATAAAAAATCCCCACTCAGGACAAGCTGTCCTCAGTGGGGCCGATTTCACCTACTTTCCGCCTTACCTATTCTTCTTTTACATTCTCGTCTAAGATCTTCCCAGCTTCCGGGTAATGCTCCCTAACACAGTCAGGACAAATACTATGGCTAAACTGCGCCTCAGTGTGTTTCGCAATATAGGCGTCCACCCGGTTCCAGTAACCTTTATCATCACGGATCTGTTTACAAAATGAACAGATTGGCACAATTCCCCTGAGGGTTTCTATTCGTTTTTTGTATGCGGTGATGGAATAGTTAACCAAAACGAGAACAACAGCCGTAACCACGACACAAAGAAACAGGTTTATGAGAAGTGTTCTGTAAATCTCTTGTACCACCTCCTGTTCAGGCTGTTCCACTACCAAGTGCCACTTAAACTCATCAATATAACGAATATTTGTATGAACGACTTGACCATCCCTTTCATACGAGAAAGAATTGCCTTCCAGGGCCCCCATATTCCTTGTAAACAGCGGGAAATAGTCCTTTGACTTCAAACTATCTTTTGTCTCTTTGAAATCAGATCCAGTAAGTGTAATGGTGCCATCATCATCAATAAAATAGATAGTCCGGCTGTATTTCTTTTGATACAACTCTATCAGGGTTTTGACAGCATTGACTGTTAACCCTACTCCGGTTACCCCGATATAGTTCTGATCATAATCGTAGACACGGTAGTTAACAAAGATCGTCATCGCATCCTTATTAGCCTTATCAGGGTCTACGTTAATTTCATAATGTTCTTCTAAGCCTTTAACACGGAAATACCAGTTATCACGAGGATCTGTAGTTGAAACCTGTTTCAAAATTCCTGCGGAGTGATAATATGTTTTGCTCGCTTCAGATACAAAAAAACTAGTGAAGGTATTGTATTTTGTTTTTATTTCTAAAAGATAGCGAGTGATTTTTTCCGGTCCCTGCTCTCCCCCCAAAACCCAATCTCTGAGAAACGTATCTGTTGCCATGACAGAAGAAATAAATACCGGCCGCAACAAATCCCGCTGAATTTCTGAATAGATATTGTCGCTTGTGAGCGGTAACTCGTTAAGTGCAATTTCTGAACGCAATGACTCTCTTGAGACAAAAAAACTTGTGAGACTTGTGATTAAAAATCCGGTCACCAGAAGAACGGTTAAAACTGGCACAAGCCGCAATTTTGCATAGTCCATGGACATGGATTTCCCCTTACAAGTATTTTTTTATGACAAACAGAGAATATTTAACCCAGAAGCAATCAACCACATCATTATAACATAATGATAGTTGCTCTGTATAATTTGCCGTGGAGACGCGTGATATCTGCTGATCATAGCAAGTCCAATTCCTGAGAAGGGACTACTGCCAGTTGATATGGCCCAGCTGCACAAAAACATAAATGCCAGTTGGGAGTGATCAGGAGTAAGAGGGAGAATGAGCGGGCTAACGACCGCAACGCTCACGAGCGGATGAACTCCAAACATGCCGACAACAAGCATCACTGCCAGCACAAGCGAAAACATGATTGGAGAAAATTGCATACCCTCAAAACTGAGTACGCCGGGATAGACATGGAGAATCGATTTAATCCCGGTTGAAAAAACTCCAGCTGCTAAAAAAAGTGCAAACTGACTCACCACAGATAGTATTCGTACCTGAATAAAATTACCAAGCACCTGCTTTCTCGGACGGCCTCGCATAAATAGAAGCGCTCCAACTGGAGAAATCATACAGATCACCAGCAATATACTTACATCAGGAAAGAGTTGATGTATAGAGACAACAGATCCTGCGAGAAACAGCGGAACCATCAGACTGTCAAAACGTAATGGATAACCTGAAAATTTATTTTTCCGTATATAACATACTTCAACAATGGAGTAAGTAAGGGCCAGGAGGCTCATGAGAACACCCGGGACCATGGTTTTTCTCCATATCATTTCCGGGGCGTAGGTTAAAACAACTCCCGTTGCTATAAAAAATGGTGACCACCAGGCAGCAGCTGAAAATGATCTTGCCAGAATAATCTGTTGTTCTTGTGTAAGCCTGCCTTTTCTTTGGATTCGATCGCCAAAAACAAAGATCACAGATAAATTAATAACTGCCCCCAATATATGAGTACCAATCGCGGTGGTGACTACCGCAGGCTTTCCACCTGGAAGTTCTGAATCTTCAACACTTTTATTGGTGAGAGTAAGAAAAGCAACGGCTACAAACATTGCAAGAAGCGGCAGATTAGTTGATAAGACCTGAGTCCAACCAGGGAAATAACCTTTGCCATATGCAAAGGACAAAGTCATTACACCAATCGCCAAAAGCACCAACACCTGTTGCAGGGCACTTCTACCAAGACTTTGCCACATCAAAACAGGAACTGTCCAAGCACATATCGTGGTTAAGACGCCTATTGCTGGATAGAGAACACTCAGCAAATAACTGACGAGTGTCATTACGATAAAAATTCCGATATATTTTTGCATAACAATAGGCGAACCCGACAATTCGGATTTATAAACCATGCTGGATAGTAACGTACATATTCTTTGTGATGAAACACGACTTATCTATGTACGCGGTATACGCTGTTTGATCAATGTAAGAATCTAATACAGAAGAAAAGAAGAATAAGAAGCGAAAGAGCAAGGCCTATTGATACGAGACAACGGATACGTCGTGCAGAAATAAATAGTACAAAAAGAAAATCCGCAGGGCTGTTATCTCTAGAGAAACAGCCTGCGGATTGTATAGGACCGTTATAGCTTATCCGCTATAAACGGGAATGATACTACTTCTTAGCTGCAATGGCTGCCCGGGCTGCAGCCAAACGTGCCAGCGGAACTCTAAATGGTGAACAGGAGACATAGTTCAAACCAAGCTTATGACAGAGTGCGATTGATTTTGCCTCACCCCCATGCTCTCCGCATATACCAAGTTTAATATCCGGATTCACACTTCTTCCCTTTTCAGCTGCAATCTCCATTAATTGTCCCACTCCATCAACATCAATGGTTTCAAAAGGATTTTCAGGCAGGATACCATTAACCATATACTCAATAAGAAAACCCTGCTCGGCATCATCTCTTGAAATACCGTAGGTGGTCTGGGTTAAATCATTGGTACCAAAGGAGAAGAATTCTGCATGTTCTGCAAGTTGGTCCGCGGTGAGAGCAGCCCTTGGGATTTCGATCATTGTACCGAACTTATAGTTGATCTCAATTCCCTGCTCTTCCATAACCATTCTTGCTTCATCTTCTAAAAGTTCCCGTTGAAAAATCAACTCGTTCACATGGCTTGTGAGAGGAATCATAATTTCCGGTCGAACGTCACCACCCTCTTTTGTCACGAGACAGGCGGCCTCAATAATTGCCCGAACCTGCATACGTGGAAGATCTGGAAAATGATTTCCAAGTCGAACTCCACGCAGTCCCAGCATTGGGTTGTCTTCTCTTAGCACTTCAACCCGGGCAAGCATCTTCTCCTTTACCCTTACTTGCTTTAAGAGGTCATCTATTGCTTCTAGATTAGGTGCATGCTGCAACTGAATCTTAAGATCAGACAACTCTTTCATAAGAGTTACATGATCAGGTAAGAACTCATGGAGTGGCGGATCAATCAACCGGACCACAACCGGTAGTCCATCCATGACACGAAACAATCCTGCAAAATCTTCCCGCTGAAACGGCAGGAGCGATTTAATTGCCTCAATTCGATCAACTTCCATTTCAGCAAGAATCATCTGCTGAACAAAAGGAAGACGTTCTGACTCCATGAACATGTGCTCTGTCCGACAAAGACCAATACCTTCGGCCCCATAATCGCGAGCGCGGGAGGCATCAACGGGATAATCAGAGTTTGCCCAAACACCTAATGTTCTATATTCATCCGCCCAAGAGAGCAGTTTTAACAACCATTCATCTTTTATATCCGGCTGCTTTGTTTCAATTTTTCCCTGGAATATCTCTCCTGTTGTTCCATCAACTGAAATATACTCCCCTTCTCTTATCACTTGACTACCAACAAGAAGTTGTCTTCTGGTGAAGTCGATTTCCATTTCTTCAACCCCGACAACAGCGGGTTTACCAAATTGGCGAGCCACAAGAGCGGCATGGCTTGTCCTGCCTCCCCGACTGGTCACAATCCCTTGTGCAGCAAGCATACCATGGACATCATCAGGCCTGGTCTCAGGACGCACCATGATAACATCTTTGCCGTCCTTACCCCACTTTTCGGCCAAGTTCGCGTCGAGTGCAACAACACCAACAGCAGCACCCGGTGAGACATTAAGACCTATTGCAAGGCGCTTATTTTCCTGGGTCGCCTCTGCCATGGCCTGACTGTCAAACTGTGGATGAAAGAAAAAGTCTATCAGATCAGGAGTTACTCGCATCAAGGCTTCTTCTTTACTGATTACTCCTTCCTCAACCAAATCAACGGCTATTCGCACAGCGGCCTGGGAGGTACGTTTTCCATCTCGGGTCTGTAACATCCAGAGCTTACCTTTTTCTATGGTAAACTCCACATCCTGCATGTCGCGGTAATGTTTTTCAAGAAGTACAGCAACACGCTCAAATTCAGCATGAACTGCAGGCATCTCAGCCTTCAGGGCCGTAAGATCTTTAGTCTTTCGTATTCCGGCAACTACGTCTTCACCCTGGGCATTGGTCAGGTAATCACCTTCAATTTGGTTCTCACCAGTGGTACCGCTTCTGGTCAGGGCGACACCAGTACCACTATCGTCACCAAGATTACCATAGACCATGGTGACAATATTGACCGCAGTACCCAATTTGTGATCGATACCCGCTGCATTTCGATAATCTATGGCACGCTTTCCGTTCCAGCTCATAAAGACTGCTTCTGTTGCCATCTGTAACTGAGCATACGGTTCAGTTGGAAAATGATGATGGGTATGGAATCTGAAAACATTTTTAAATTCTTCTGTAACCGCCATCCAGTGCTCAGCGGTCAGTTCGGTGTCTGTTTTGACTCCAGCTTCCTTACGTGTACGACTGATAACATCTTCAAATTTGTCATCAGGGATATGCATTACAACACTACCAAACATCTGAATAAGCCTGCGGTAAAGGTCATAGGCAACTCTTGCATCCCCAGTACTCTCAATAATGCCTGCAACAGTCTCATCGTTCATACCGATGTTAAGCACCGTATCCATCATTCCCGGCATGGAAAACTTTGCACCAGACCGACAAGAAAGCAGTAGTGGGTTTTTAGGATCGCCAAAGGTCTTACCAGTAGCCTTTTCTATGGCCTTTAGAGACTCTTCAAACTGTCCCCACAAACCATCAGGAAGCTGCTCTCCCAAAGAAAGATATTCGTTACACGCTTCTGTTGTAATAATAAAGCCGTCAGGCACAGGAACTCCGATGCGAACCATTTCCGCGAGATTCGCACCTTTACCACCGAGAAGACCACGAACATCATCCCAGGATCCATCTACATATTTTTCAATTGCATCGAGTTCATCGAATCGATACACCCATTTTTGAGTCATTTCTATATCTCCTGAAGCACACTGTTCAATATAATTGATATTTTCCCAAAGCAACACTGATTCCTAAAATACACAAAATGAAGCTAAAGGGAAACAATTCAATTACCTTTTTCTAACAAATTTTCTAAAAAAAATATGTCCTTACCTTGAGGAACATCCTGGAACGCCCACCCCGCACTACCTGTAAATCCACAGATATACGAACATAACGCTCATTGCACACTAAAGAACCATAGCCCTATTATTTTACAATTATAGGAGTAAATTTCTAAGGACTTACAACGATAAACGGTGTTAGGATGACAAGTACTGTCAGCAGCAATACTACAGAGATAGGTGGGAAACCGGAAAGACCGACCATAGGCCGACCTCCCCGGTTTTAAATGGTAACAGCTACAGACTGTTCTTCACCAGGTCAAAATAATCTTGGCCAATCTTTTTTCCCCAGACATCGTAGACCTTTTGGCAATCCTTCACCATTGCGGCCTTATCTTCTTGAGGAAGGGCATAAAATGTTACCCCGGCAGCCTTGGCATCCACGATTTGTGCTTCCTGCTGTTTTCTAGTCAGGTTTCTGGCTACAGCGCTTTCCTCCTTAACCACTCGCAGAAACACTTCCTGCAGATCCTGAGGCAACTTTTTCAACCATTTTTGATTGATGATATGTACGTACAATCCCTGAGCATAATCGAGCTGGGTGTAATACTTTGCCACAGTAAATTTTTTTGAAATATTACAAACAATAGGGGTGTGATCCAGGCCGTCAATAACGCCAGTCTGAAGCGCCTGGGGAACATCAGGCCAGGGAAGAACCGCAAATTTCAGTCCCCATGCCTTGTATACATCTATATTTACAGGTGCCTGGGCAATGCGGAAATTAACATCTGTTGCCTGGGCGCGGTTGGCAACCGGCTTAGTGGTAGCCCAGCCATAGGAGCCATACCCTGTGAAATCTATTGCCTGGAGGCCTTTCTTTATTGCAGCATCACGGAATGGAACCCATAGATTCTCTGTCGCTCGAAACTTTTCCAGCTTATCAAAACTGTCCACGACATAGGGCAAATTGACAATACCAAGGGCTGGGGCAATGTTTGCCGCTGCAACCGATGAACTCATCATCCCCTGAACGGCTCCAAACTTTAGTTTATTGATCACATCTTTTTCGCCACCCAGCTGAGAAAGAGGCCTGAAGTCCACATAGATCCGGCCACCACTTTCTTCCCAGATACGATCCCGAATCTTAAACCCCACGGCAACCCCCTCGATGGCAGGATGGCCTACGCAGGAGAGAAGATACACAAATTCGGCTTTTGAGTGATCAAAGGTCGGGTTCCATTTCTCTAATGGGTCTCCAGCAAAAACGCTGGTACCGGTTAAAGCAATTATGGCTACATTGACTACAACTAAAAATAAACTTTTTATAGATCTCACTTATCCCTCCTCTAGATTGATAGAAAAGCTACAAAGGCACATCACTTATTTTTAAATCCTTACCAGATAATATTGATAATTTCACATTCATTTCTGCCATAACCATCCTTAAACACGTCACTTTTCACGAAACAACAGATTTTCCATTCAGCTGCAGAAGCCGCGCGCCTAATTAACACAACCAACAAGCCACCAAGCCTTTAATTAATTCTGCACAACAACCACACCGCCTTACTAAGTTCATTTAAGGGTTTACTTCATGAAATAGTTTATGGTAATCAAGAACTCAAAAACAAAGACATAGGCGGTGTTCGCCATCTATCATCAACAATTTTTCTCTGAGGTCTTTTTATGAAAAAAGTGTTAACCACCTTACTCCTTCTCACCCTTTGTCTTCCCGGTGCTCTTCTGGCTGCTGATAAGAAAAAGAATCCACTTGAAGCGTGGCAACCCAAATTTGACCCTAAGGGAGCGGAATACACGTACATTCTTTCCAATGTTTCCCACCCTGTTATTGAAGGTGTTGCGGTAGGTTATGCTATCCGTGACAAGGTATGGGAAAAGTCTGGAGGAAGATTGTATGTTGATTTTCGTCCACTTTCTCAAATGGGTGGAGAAAAAGATGTTATCGCAAAACTAAAGCTCGGTGCCATTCAAGGCATGATGAGTTCATCTGTTGCTGCAGCCAATATCTCTGACCGTCTGGGTATTGTTAATCTCCCATACGTGGTTGACACCTTTGACAAACTTGACACCTTCAGAAACACTCCTGAGACATGGGAACCATTTGCCAATGGAGCTCAAAAGCAGGGCCTCATTGTTGCTGACGTGACAGGTTACGGCCCATACGGCTGGGCAACAACCACCCCTGTGAATACGGTCGCTGATGCAAAAAAGACTAATTTTCGTATTGCCCAGGCTCCTGTTAACACGGATCTTTACAAGGCATGGGACCTAAAGTTCACCGTAATGCCATGGCCGGATGTTCCTCAGGCATTGCAAACAGGTGTTATAACCGGTTTAGATCACACTGCAATTGTTTGCAACATCACCAAAAAATTTACCATCGCCAAGAACTTCACAGAGCTCAATTACGCCCAGGGTCTCTTTGTCCACCTGATCAACAAACGCTGGTTGAAGAAACTTCCTCAGGATCTTCAGGATATTCTTCTGACTGTTATTTCCGAAGAAAGCGAGAAGACAAGAGCCGCCACCCGGG
Source organism: Desulforhopalus glucosivorans (assembly GCF_054397165.1). Taxonomy (NCBI): domain Bacteria; kingdom Pseudomonadati; phylum Thermodesulfobacteriota; class Desulfobulbia; order Desulfobulbales; family Desulfocapsaceae; genus Desulforhopalus; species Desulforhopalus glucosivorans. Next base: position 938,438 of record NZ_AP044854.1, on the reverse strand, counting down.
CCCAGCATGACGCCCAGCTTGCAAAAGCTAAAGAGGCAGGAGTTACCTTTATCAGCCTGAGCGATAGTGATGTTGCAACGCTCAAGGAAATGGCTGAACCTGTCTTGCAAAAATGGAGCGAAAAAATCGGTCCAGAGTACCTTGAGACTGTACGTGCCACATTGAAATAACAGTTTAGAAAATTTAGACGACTGTTACTGCAACAGTAAAAGTAGGGACGAGGCAAGTAATCCACTTGCCTTATCCCTACTTTTTTGTTTTCTACTATGGCTCTTTATTAACCAGGTCTTGTTTGAATCAAGCCTTGAGGTTCAAAAAGTCTCACAATGTCTCAGAATAGTGTTGCCTTTCACCGAGTAAGGAGTTTAATTCTGCGTTCACTCCACTCATTTTCAACCAGTCTAACTTAGCTTTTACGGTAGATATGTTCATAAAAACCTTTAAGAGTATTGACCGCGTCTTCTCTAAGATTGAAGAGTGGTCACTTTTTTTTGCCGTCTGTCTGGCTCTTTGTACGGCTATGGCAAACGTTATCCTGCGAAAAGTCACCAACGATGTCAGTCTCTACTGGTCCGATGAAGTTGTGCGTAAGGTTATTTTCTTTTCGACCTATATAGGCTGTGTGGCCGCAATACGTAACCGTTCCCTGATACGAATCGATGCCCTGCCGCAGATGCTGCCGATACTGCGTCGACCGCTGACACTCTTTTCCCACCTTGCAGTACTGGTTTTCTCTGTTGTTATGATATATCTCGGCTCCCAGATGACCTACATGATGTATGAAGATGAATACGCCCGTACCGCAACCCTGCAGATTCCCGAATATTTTTTCTACGCTATCCTGCCACTTATGGGAGTGATGATGTTTCTTCGAACTCTCATTGTTATGCGGGAAGACTGGACCGGAATAAAAGATATAACAGGGGAGCAATAGGCCATGGAAAATAGTTATCTTCTTATATTTGCCATCCTCATTGGCTGTCTTGCGACAACAGTACCTGTCTTTATGGCACTGTTTTTTACCGGTACCATAGGCCTTGTTTATATGGTTGGTATTGATCCTCAGATTGTCATTGAGGTATTGTATCGCAGTATGGATAAATTCGCCCTTGTGGTTGTCATGTTTTTCGTCCTCTGCGGCAATATTATGACCACCGGCTCCATCGTTTCAAAACTGATTAAAACAGCGAACGTCATGGTTGGTTTTTTGCCCGGTGGTCTTGCCATGGCAGGAGTACTTGCCTGTGGTTTTTTCGGCGCTATTTCCGGATCCACCGTAGCAACCGTTGTAGCCATCGGCGGCTTTATGATCCCTGCCCTTATAGAAAATGGTTACGACGAAAAATTTTCGGTTGGTATTATGACAACCTCGCCTATTCTCGGGGTTATCATTCCGCCATCCATTGCCATGATTTTATATGCCATGGTGAGTAATGATCAACTTGAGGCTCTCTTTCTCACAGGTTTTATACCAGGCGTCATCATCATGCTTGCCATGAGTATTTATGCCTATTTTGCCTGTCGGAAGATGGGTATGAAGCGACGTCCCAAACCTACTGCAGGCGAAGTTTTTGCCGTGCTTAAAGAGAGCATCTGGGCACTGATGCTTCCTGTTCTTATTTTCGGAGGGATTTACTCAGGCCTCTTCACGGCAAATGAAGCAGCTGTCGTTGCCTGCTTTTACGCATTCTTTGTGGAAATTGCCATACACAAAGACATGAAACTTGCAGATGTTAAAAAAGTGATCGTCTCCTCAGCTCTGACCTCAGCCACCCTTCTTATAATCGTAGCCGGAGCATCAGTTTTTGGAGAGTATCTCACCTTTGAGCAAATTCCAGGTAAGATCGCAGCTGTAGTGGTGGATAATATTTCTTCACCCTGGGTTTTCCTTCTGTCCGTTAACATACTGCTTCTTTTCATCGGTATGTTTATGGATATCATCTCAGCAACACTCATTCTCACACCGATATTTCTGCCCCTTCTTGGAAAATTTGGCATCGATACCATGCATTTTGGCCTGATCATGACAATTAATCTCGGTATTGGCTACTGCACCCCACCCCTTGGCGTCAGTTTATATATCTCAGGGGCAACGGTGGACAGGGATATTGTCTATGTCACCAAGGCGGTATTGCCTTTTTTGCTGATCCAGATTCTCATTCTCTTTGTCCTGACCTTTTTCCCAGATATTGTCTTGCTGCTGCCACGCCTTGTGTACGGCTAGAGAGGCATTCTAAGTCATAGTATCATCAATCCCTGCTGAGTAGTTTTGTATTGCAACAATATCAGCAGGGATTTATTCTAACTTCGCGAACAAGTTATTAGCCGCAATAAGTACTTCAGATATTTTCAGACAGGCACGGCCTGAAGAGTCAATGGGCCGGAACACCCCGAACGTTATAGACCGACAGGGAGTAAAGATGGCCCCAAAAAAAATAGCAGTACTGACAGGTGGATCAGGTCTTATTGGTGGAACCATAGTAAATTTTTACAAAAAAAATCACCCGGACACTGTCGATATACGCGCACCAAGTAGCAAAAAACTCTCATTAAGAGAAGAAGAAGATATTAAACGATATCTGCTGGAAGTTAAGCCAGATTTTGTTATCAACGCTGCAATGGCAAACCTTGCAGCCAGCGGACAGCTCTCCTATGAGGTGAACTACAAGGGGCCCATCAACCTTGCAAGAGCCGCAAATGCTCTAAACATTCCCTACATTCATATCAGCTCGGCTGCCACCCTTCCCCAGGGAGAAAATCTCACTGAAGCCGATACCCTTCCGCTATCGGCATCTCTTAGTAACTACGCCAAGTCAAAACTGATGGCTGAACTCTCTTTGGAAAAAATGGCCAGAGAAAGTGGCCTGGATTATACCTGTATTCGCCTTGCTATTGTTTATGGTGCCCACGATCATAAGATCCAAGGCTTTCATAGATTATTGTTTTCAGTGGCCGATGAGGCCATTCCTGTTCTATTTACCAAAAAAGGGATACTCCACTCCTATACAAATTCACGAAAACTCCCCTATTTTATCAATCATGCTCTTAACAACAGAGCGGAGTTTTCAGGAAACACCTACCATTTTGTCGACAAAAACCCGGTAGATCTTGCAACACTCATCCTCACCATAAAGTCGTACCTCAACCTTGATCGCCCTAAAGAAGTCTTTGTTCCCTTCTGGGTGGCAAATTATGGAAAATCCTTCGTTGAATTAGTGTTAAAAGGTGTGCGAAAACTCGGGATACAGGCCGCTGTCCCACCAGAAATGATGTTTCTGGATAATCTCTACAGTCCTCAGACCTTATCCGCTGAAAAACTTAATAGTTCGTCCTTTATTGACCCGCTACCTAACGAGACTATTTTTACACGATTACCGGAACTTGTGGTTTACTATCTTTCCAGGTGGACCCATGAGAATCTTATAACTACATTTAAAGATATCCTCGACGAAGAGTCGGTGGAGGATATCTTCGACATCGATCCCAAAAGATTGCTCGAACTTATTCACGCCCAGGGTCTGGAACCATTTGATGATATGTTAAACTCTGAAAACGATTCATAATAATGGTTGTTACACTCCACACTAGAACTATGATATAATAACAAAAAGACCAATTCAATCTAATGTCATATCGCTAATACTGGAGATAAATAATGGACCCTAAAATTCTTGTACCTGTGGATGACTCCCCAACGGCCCAGGCCACTATTAACAGTATTATTGAACAGAGAAGTCGATTTTCAAAACACCTTACACTGCTGTATGTAATAAACAACGATCAGCTCGCCTATAGAATGATTCCTGACTTTCAGGTAGATATGGTCAAAAAAAATGCAACAAAGGCCGGTAACCTGCTTCTTGAACGTACAAGTAAAAAACTCAACAGTGCAGGATTTACCTGTGAACTCATTCTCGAGTTTGGCGAACCACGATCAATTATCGCCCATATCGCAAACAGTCAGGAGTTCCAGCTTCTTGTAATCGGCAGGCATGAGGGTGGCGGAGAAATAAGAGACGTACTATTTGGTTCTGTTGCCAATCACGTGCTCCACAATGTATCTTGCCCTGTATTACTTTTTTAAAACTGCGCAATCTATTTAAGAATACTCTAACGTATCTATATCTCTCATTATCTTCATCCTCCTGAAAACCAAGGTGCAACTAACTACCTATTATTGTGTAGTTCGCCCTCGATAAAATCACCACATTGTGGTACATTTACTCAGTTATTGTTATTAATTCCAACTGAGGCGGTACCACCATGGGACGTTATTTTTCTTTACCTACATCACCTTTTTCTATTCTCTTACTCATCCTATTTGCAGTTATCTCTACCCCACACTCAACACTTGCCGCCGAACCGGAAGACGATGATTTTTTACTCCTGGTCATTCCCTCCATCATTGCTGCCCATAAGACAAACCAGGCAAACCAGGCAAACCAGTATGACCCGAACGATCCCCATGGATCCATTAAAAGTTGGAAGGGCACAGCAACCTGCCTGAAATGTCATCAAACACAGGGTGAGGAGGTATTTTACTCAACCCATTACCAATGGCTTGGTGAGACCCCATATATGACAAGTGGACCGGAGATACAGGGTAAGCTTGATATGGGTGTTAATAGTTATTGTATTAACACAACCGGAAACTGGGATGGTTGTGGTAGCTGCCACACAGGTCTCGGTGCTCGTCCTGAGACAACAATCAGTACTAATCAACTTGAAAATGTAGATTGCCTTATCTGCCATCAGGATGAATACAAAAGAAAAAAAGTCGAAGGCCTTTTCATTCCAGATACTGAAGCAATGAGCATATCCATGAAAATGGCAGCTCAAACGGTCCATCTGCCAACACGAACTGGATGTTTACAATGCCACGCAAAAGGTGGGGGCGGTGATAATCTAAAGCGCGGGGACATGGCTCTTGCCCATGGATACACCGCTGATAGAAATTTCGATGTACATATGGCAACCAGTGAAGGCAATCTTACCTGCCAAAACTGTCACACCACCGAAAACCACAGAATGGCAGGAAGAGGATCGGATTTACGACCAACGGACCTTGATGTTGAAATGACGTGTCACAGTTGTCATGAAAACAAGGATAAACTATCAGGTCATAACAGCGATATTATTGGTAGGCATGTTGCCAGAGTCGCCTGTCAGACGTGTCATATACCCACCTTTGCCAAAAATGCCGACGACACAGCAGCTAATGAAGAAACTGAAATCCACAGGGATTGGCAAACACCAAAAAACACATCCACAGCCCCAATTCATCCACAATCAACAATGGCTGGAGACCTTACTCCACGTTATCGATGGTGGAATGGTTTAAGCAGTTCCTATCTTCTTTTTGATCAAATACCTGCACCACTTCCTGATACAATCTCAACTTCAGCCCCCATAGGAGATGTAAATAGTAGTGACGCCAAACTCTACCCGTTTAAATATAAGACCGCTTATCAGCCATTGGATGATTCACTCAACCAACTCATTGCGCTTGATACCAGTGTCTATTTTGCAACCGGTAGTTATATAGATGCGACCAGAGCAGGTCTTGTGAACATGGGCCGAGATGCATCAACTTCTGTTACATGGGTGACAACGGACACCTACCAGCTGATCACCCATGAAATCGCACCAGCCGAACAAGCGCTACGTTGCGCTGATTGCCACAATAATACAAGCATAATGGATCTAACCGGTGAACAACTTGGCTACGCACTTAAATCTACGAGATCAGAAGTTTGCACTCAATGTCATAAAACTAAGGACGGAGAAGACAAGGTTGAATATCTATGGATTCATGAGGAACATGTTAAAGATGAAAACATCGATTGCTCTCTCTGTCACGCTTTCACCAGACCTGAGCGAGGTCTCAGCACCGCAATTATCCATGATGATTAACCACACACTATGTTTGACGGCATGGAGCCATACAGACGCTGAATCAGCTGATCTTCCCTAAATTGCCGTCCGGGATGGTCGATGCTGCTTCAACGTGACTCCCCCCTGCGAACATAAAATGAGTCAATCTAAATACCAGATGAAAGCACTGAACCATTAGTGGAATAATAATAAAAAGTACTAATGGAAGGAGCCAGATATAAATTATAGCCTCGGATAGAATAGTCATGTAACCCCCCAAATAACTACAGGAAATAGTTGCCACACATGGGTAGAATGGCTCGATTAACCGGATTTGTCACTGGTGTACAAAAATAATTTACGAAGATTGAATGTCAGTTTGTGTACGTACTGGTTATTATAGCACAGTTGCAGGCTCCATCACAAGGGGCGAGATAAGCGATAACCACACCAATACAACAACTTGTGACGTTTTCCGTTGTTTTTTCAAACTCATATGCAAATGATTTAATTTTGATAAAAACTTACAACAGAGCAATCATCTCTGGTGGCATCCCGAAATCACTGCAACACCATCTGGTTGACAGGAAAAATCTTTGCCCAGGTAGTTTGCACAACACCCACTTTTAATTTTCTGCTTGGCTTATTCCATCATTTACCAAAAATAATACAGTGAAGGGCTAGCACACATCGCACAACCACAAGCGATCCAGTTAGCAACTGTACCAGTTCGCTGAGACTTCAAATTTAATACTACTCAAGATGCTGCAGCGATCATGACAGACTGACCTCCTGGTGAATAAAAAATAACCCAATAGCATGGAATAGATCGCCTCTTAATATTGAAATGACCTATGGGTTTGTCTCACTTGAGCCAGGTCGAGAATAGAACACACCATGGCCATGGCAGATGATGAGATGTCTCTGGTCAAAAAAATCAAGAGAGACCCTGTAGCATTAAACCTGCAGCACTTCAGCTCAACGTACCTTTTCGAAATCTCCAACGGGTAAGCCCGGAGCAATCTCCTCTTGAACAACTCTTTTAGGAAAAAGCATAAAATGTATCAAACGACCTAAAAGATATATCATCAACATAGAGAGAGGTAGAACTACGTAGAGCGCGAGGGGCAGGAGCCAAATAAAAATGATCGTTTCTGAAATAACTGACATGAGGGACCTCCATAGTTAGCGGGTAGTATACCGTTTTTACACGGATCCATAACCAAGGTCGTAATCATTGCAAGCACATCAAGACCCATAAAAAAGCGATCAAAAAGATACTATACAAATAGGATATCACACAGTTCACAGCCCCTCAACCCGGACAAATACCCACTTTAAATATAGGTATAACTACCCATTCAGGTGTTTTTCCAATAACTCCCCCTACGATACATGACCTACTTCTTAATTTTGGCAGAATACAATTCAGAAATAATTATCATTTATATTCATTTGGAACTCGTCATACTAAATTTTCTGATGAATTCGCCCCAACTCATCTACACTATCAAATGTATAAAGACGTATTTTTCGACTCCGGGGAAACTCCCGTTTGATCATTTTCTTCAATTTTTTCTTCAGTTGATCATTAGAGGCCGTTTCCTCATCAACGACATAGCCTTTTTCCAGAATACGATATTCATCCGCTTTTTCTTTTATAACAGCTATGGTCCTGTTTCTTTTATAGGACAACAGTTCCATTCCTCCACCAACTGAACATCTTTTCAGATGATGGAGAAGGTCAGCTAGGGCCGTTTCAATATTTACAAGAGCCATCTAATTATTTCCCTTGGGCATTTACATTTCATTGCAATTACAAGTCTTGTAGATTTATGGCGATGTTATCAGAAAGGATCAGCTATATCCCTTAATATCATAACGGGTTCCAGCCAAATGACGCTATCAAGTCAAGCCGTCAGTTCCAGGATAGGCACACGCCCCTTCATGGCTGTTACCTCAACTTTCATCCATCGTTAACAAATTCAAAGTTATGTAGTTGCTCCCTGCCATAGTCGCCAAGATCTACCCTGATTTGGCGACTATGGTTTTTCATCACAACCCCTTTCTTTTTATTTCAACTTCAACCGACATAATCGTAGCTCCACGTTCAGACAAATCTTATTTTCTCTCGTAATTAATTTGTCGCTGATACTATTTGTAGTCACCCATATATTATGTTAACAGTGTTACAATTGTTCACAAAAAAACCAACAGGGTTGTTACATGCGTCATCATATTTTCTGTCTCTCTTGTTCAACATTATTACTACTCGGTTCGATTACGACCAGTATGGCAAAACCAGATTCCAGTGTCAAATCGTCTGTTATCCGGTCGGAAAACCCTAAAGAAAGTCAAGAAACACTCCTCCTGCCCTATGTGTTTTCTTCGGATTCCATGGGTACTACCTATGGACTCGGTGGTCTTGCCAAAGGATATGGTCAAGATCAGCTACTTATTGCAGGAACAGTCTTCGGAAGTTTTGATGATGCCAAGGGTTTCATCTTGGGCCTGTGGGATTTTAAGGTTCCTTACACTAATCGTCTATTTTTCACAGCCTATGGCTCCTATGGAGACTACCCAAGGCAAAAAGCATATTCTACTACGTCCAGGCCCCCTTCTTCAGCTGGCTCACCAGCTGGTTCCAACGACTCTGACAAGGATGATTTCATAGAAACATCAGGGGAAGATAACTGGTCCGAAATAAAGCTCGAATATGTTCTCCCACTAGGCTCTATGCGTCATGAAGCCCGCGGGGTATATCATTTAAAAAATGGAATCCTCGATAGAGGTGCCACAGGTGGAGAATCCTGGAATCCACTCAATTCTGGTGTGAGCGTTGTCTCCTTTGGACAATCCAACCGCTACCAGAACTATGAGTCTGAAGAAGACAACACCCTCTTTGGAGAAGTCCACCCATTCCAGGTCAGCTATCTCTATAATAATACAGACTTTCCCACCAACCCCACCTACGGAAGCAGTCAGTGGATCAGTTACTCCTATGATGCCTTTTCCGATACAAAAACCGGGGACTGGGATTTTGTAGAATTTGAAGCCAGCAAGTATTTTGATTTTGGGGCATCTTCTTCCAGCAGGCAGCGCGTTCTTGCCCTGAATTTCTGGACCGGTTTTTCTCCTTCATGGACAACTAAGATTAATGATGATGGAGAGGAGATAGTTGTCAATAAACCTCCATTTTTTGAGGGTGCTCGCCTCGGTGGTTTTTACCGTATGCGCGGCTATCCCAATAACAGGTTTAATGACCGCGCGGTTGTCTACACTGCTGCAGAGTATAGGCACACCCTTAAGTGGAATCCGATTCAGGATGTAAACTGGTTGAGATGGCTCAAAAGTGATTGGTTCCAACTTGTAGCCTTTGCCGAAGGTGGCAGGGTTGCCGGCGAATATGAGTTTTCAGAACTCACAACAGACTGGAAGGTCGATGGAGGTGTTGGTCTTCGTGCAATGCTTGCAGGATCCGTAGTGCGGCTCGACGTAGCCCACTCAGATGAAGGCACCACAGCCTGGGTTATGTTCGGTCATTCCTTTTAATGAATCATATAGATGTTCCAAAACAAAAAAGCCCCTGTCTCCATATGTGTTGAGACGGGGCTTTTCTTTTTTTAAGACAACAGTGCCGTTAAACTACCTACAGCTCCCTTTTATCTATTACCCGGGTCCCCTTACCATCAAAGCGTTCAAGGGTCCTTTCTTCCACAAGCTGGATCTTAACCCCGATCCCAAGTTCTGAGGCCATACGCTTTCTGATTGAATCAACAAAGGTCCGCTGCTTTTTCATCTCATCAAAGAAAATTGATTCAACAACCTCAACCATTATTGTGAGCTTATCTTCGTTATTCTCTCTTTCTACGATGAGTCTATAGTGCGGTTCCGTACCCTTAATTTCAAAGAGTACAGACTCAATCTGGGTCGGAAAGACATTAACCCCTTTGATGATCAACATATCATCTGATCGTCCCATCATCCGCGATACTCTGGAAAAAGTTCGACCACATGGACAAGGTTCAGGTAGAAGCCTTGTCAGATCACGGGTTCGATAACGTATAACTGGAAACGCCTCTTTGGTGAGAGTGGTAATAACCAATTCCCCGACTTCCCCAGGCAGTACAGGTTCCAATGTATCCGGATTGAGGATCTCGATCAGAAAATGATCTTCATTGACATGTAAACCATTACACTCAAAACACTCTCCGGCAACTCCAGGTCCAAGCACCTCTGACAGGCCATAATTATCAGTAGCACGAATCCCTAGCCTCTCATTAATTTCCTGACGCATGGCCTCAGACCATGGCTCAGCCCCAAAGAGTCCATACCGAAGGGAAAGACCATTTGGATTAATTCCCATATCCATCATAACATCAGCCATTTTCAGGGCATAAGACGGAGTACAGACAAGGGCGGTGGACTTAAAATCCTGCATGATCTGGATTTGTCTCTTGGTGTTACCAGCAGAAATTGGAATAACCGATGCGCCAAGTCGTTCGGCCCCGTAATGCAGGCCAAAGCCGCCTGTGAACAGACCATAGCCAAAGGCTATCTGGATCACATCGTCAGGGGTTACCCCAGCACCGCAGAGGACTCTGGCCACCAGATTGGACCAGGTAACAATATCATTTTTACTATAGCCTACAACTGTAGCCATACCAGTTGTCCCAGAAGACGAATGCACCCTGACGACGTCCCTAAGTGGCACAGCAAAGAGACCGTAAGGATAGTTATCCCTCAGATCCTGCTTTAGGGTAAACGGGTAGTCCCGTATACTCTCAAGGGAGGTCAATTTATCCGGGTTAAGATGTAAGCTATTAAACTTATTTCTGTAAAAAGGGACATTAGTCCCAACCCTTTTCAGAGTATTCTGTAATCGATCGAGTTGCAACTGCTCAAGGGCCGGCCTTGAAAGACACTCTTGTTCCTTTTGCCAATACATACAGTCTCAGTGGTCAGATTATTAGGGTAAACAACACCCGTTTTATAATTACGCGAGCCTCTACAACTGCGTTTTATTACAGGGCGCAGATCTCTTGTCTTGAGATGATTGTAAACCCGTCTTTTTGCAGGGTTGCAATAGCCTCTTCCATTTTCTCAAAACGAAAGATTAACACAGCATTCTCACCTGTTTTGTTAACAAAGGCGTACATATATTCAACATTAATGCTCGCGTCCCTAAGAGATGCCAGTACACGTGCAAGCCCACCAGTCTTATCATCTACCTCAACGGCTATTACATTAGTCTTTCCTACGGTAAAACCGTTTTCTTTCAATACCTCTTTGGCCTTTTCAACCTTATCAACAATGAGGCGTAAAATTCCAAAATCCGCTGTATCTGCAACAGACAATGCGCGAATATTAATATTGTTTTCAGCAAGAACAGCCGTAATTTCAGCAAGTCTTCCCGATTTATTTTCCAAGAATACAGCAATTTGTTCTACGAGCATGATGTCCCCTTTTTCCTCAAGACTTTGAAATCCAAAAGCAGCAGAAAAAATCCACTGCTATTCATAAAGAATTTCATGAAGGTACTGCACCCCACAAACGGGCATAAAGTGAGTTTCAGTCTACACCCATAATATAGGAGTTATAGAATTCTATTGTCTATAACCCGCTGGGCCTTGCCTTCACTGCGTTGGATAGTTTTTGGCTCAACCAGTTTCACCTTACAGGTCACTCCAAGAAGGTCTTTAATCTCTTTTTGAATATGCTTGCTGAGGTTTTCAAGTTTTCGAATTTCATCTGAAAAGACCCCTTCACTCACCTCAACCTGTACTTGCATTGTATCAAGGTTTCCATCTCGATCCACAACAATTTGATAGTGTGGCTCAACACCCTCAACACCCATGAGAACATGCTCAACCTGTGAAGGAAATACATTGACGCCACGAATGATCAGCATGTCATCAGTTCGACCGGTTACCTTTTCCATGCGAACAAGGGTTCTACCACATTCACACGGCTCATAAAAAAGCCTGGAAATATCCTTTGTTCGATAACGGATAATTGGAAAGGCTTCCTTTGTAAGCGTTGTGAAAACCAGTTCACCTTTTTCTCCGGGAGGAAGCACCTCACCGGTTTCAGGGTCTATAATCTCTGGGAGAAAATGATCCTCAAAAATATGCATACCACGAGTCGTCTGAAGGCATTCCTGGGCAACGCCTGGTCCCATCACTTCTGAAAGACCGTAGATATCAGTGGCTTTTAAGTTCAACTTACGCTCAACTTCCTCACGCATATTCTCACTCCAGGGCTCTGCCCCGAAAATTCCCACCCGAAGGGACAACGACTTTGGGTCAACATCCATTGCGTCCATGGCTTCAGCAAGATTCAATGCATAGGAGGGGGTGGATAAGAGTACAGTAGAACCGAAGTCTTTCATGATGTTAATCTGACGCTTAGAATTACCACCCGAAACCGGAATAACTGTCGCTCCCAGCCTCTCAATACCGTAGTGCGCCCCTAAGCCACCAGTAAATAGGCCATAACCATAGGCATTATGCACCATATCACCTTTGGATGCACCTGCGCAGCAAAGAGCCCTTGCCATCACATTGGACCAGGTTTTAATGTCTTTTGCGGTGTAACCAACTACTGTTGGTTTTCCTGTGGTGCCCGATGATGCATGCACTCGCACTACCTCATCTAAGGGGACAGTAAAAAGACCAAAGGGATAGTTATCCCGGAGATCATCCTTTACTGTAAAAGGCAATTTTGCAAGATCCGCAAGACTCTGTATATCTTCAGGCGTAACTCCTACCTCATCCATCTTTGCCCTATAGGGCTTAACGGTTTTATAAACCCGGGCAACAAGGTGCTGTAATCTTTTCAACTGGATAGACTCGAGACCTACCCTCGGTAAGGTCTCTATCTCTTCTTCCCAATACGATACTGTCATATCTTCCCCTTCATTACTTGCTGACGTTTCTGCCCGCGGCAAATGCTTTCAAATTCACATCAATAAATTTTTCCGGAACACGACTACGTATAATCTCTTCAAAGTTTGCCTCATCAACTGGCAAAAAGGCCGAAAGGGCTCCAACCATGACAACATTAGCAGTACGAACCTCACCTACTTCCCTGGCAATATCAAAGGCATCCACAGGAACAACGACTATATCGCGTTCTCTTAAGTGATTTAAAACCTCATCAGGATATTCAGCCTGGCCTGTTGCAACCGAAGGAGGCAAGATTTGTTGAGTATTTACAACGACCTTACTTCCTTCATGCAGATACGGTAAATAGCGAACCGCCTCCATCATTTCAAAAGCCACCTGAATATCAGCACCACCCGGCTCAATGAGAGGCGAATATACTTTTTTCCCGTACCTGAGCTGCGCAGTAACGGAACCTCCACGTTGGGCCATACCGTGCACTTCGCTCTTTTTTGCATCATATCCAGCTGCAAGAAGGCTATAGACTGTCACCTCACTGGCAAGTAAAATTCCCTGTCCACCTACCCCTGAAAAGAGGATATTTCCTGAATCTTCCATTATTTCCCCTCTCCTCTGGTGATGGCATTGAACTTACATAGAGACGCACACTGACCACAATCGTTGCACAGTATTTCATCTATCTTGGAAATACCTTTTTGTTTACTCCTGTACCCTTTCGCTTCAGCTTCACCTTCTTTAAAAGTGGTCCAACTGATTGCGGGACAACCTAGTCTAATACAGGACATACAGCCAACACAGTTTTCCTGGTTGGTAAAATAAGAAACAGGCTTTCTCTCTTTCATTTCAGGCAGCAAAACACAAGGGGCCTCAGAGATGACGACAGACGGCTCATCAAGATCAACTGCCTCTTTAAGTACTTTTCTGGTTTCAACCACGTCATGTGGATTCACTTTGTACACATGCTTAACACCAACAGCCTTGCACAGGGCTTCAATATCAATTGAATTTGCAGCCTCACCCTTTATGGAATACCCACTGGTCGGGTTCTGCTGCTGTCCTGTCATTGCGGTAATGCGGTTATCGAGGATAATGAGTGTTGAGGCAGATTCATTGTAGACCGAATTAATAAGTCCAGTTACACCCGAGTGGATAAAGGTGGAATCTCCAATAACAGAAACCACTTTATCGTGATTATCTTTGCCCAAAGCCTTTTCCATACCATGGGCAATGGAGACAGAAGCACCCATACAGACACAGGAATCCATGGCAGAAAGTGGCGGCAAAAACCCAAGTGTATAGCAACCAATATCACCCGAGACAAAAACCTTCATCCGGGAGAGGTTAAAGAAGATGCCGCGATGGGGACAACCAGCACACATGTTAGGTGGCCTGTTTGGTAACTCCACTGGTGCAAATAGTTCTTTTTTAGATGATGGATCGATGGACTGTCGAACAATTGCTGTATTGAGCTCACCCTGATTGGTAATCAGATCCTTTCCGTGGCAATCAATGCCCATGGTTTTGATGTGATTTTCTAGAAATGGGTCAAGCTCTTCCACCACATACAGTTCATCTACCATCTCAGCAAACTGACGAATTTTCTTTTCAGGAAGAGGCCAGCACATTCCAAGCTTGAGTACCGCTGCTTCAGGAAAGGCTTCTTTTACATAGAGATATGAAACTCCAGAGGTAATAAACCCTCTTTTTGTATCACCCTCTTCAATCCTATTAAATGGAGTGGTTTCAGCAAGTGCGCGACACTGGGCCATACGCTCTTCAACCACCTCACGACGCTTTCTGGCAATAGCTGGAAGCATCACAAGCTTACCGGGCTGTTTTTTTACCTCTTCAACCACATGGGGCTCTTGTCGCACCCCCTTTTCTACCACACCCTTAACATGGGAAACCCTGGTTGTAATTCGCAGCATGATAGGAGTGTCAAGTTTCTCACTCAGCTCAAAACCAGCTTTTATCATCTCTTTTGCTTCACCGGGGTCAGACGGTTCCAGCATTGGAACCTTTGCAGCAAAGGCATAATTTCTATTATCCTGTTCATTCTGGGAAGAATGCATTTCAGGATCATCGGCGCTCACGAGCACCAGACCACCACAGACACCTGTGTAGGATGCAGTAAACAGCGGATCGGCGGCCACATTTACACCAACATGCTTCATGGTGGCAAGCGACCGACTCCCAGCAAAACTTGAACCGATAGCAACCTCAAGCCCTACCTTTTCGTTGGGTGCCCACTCTGTATAGACTCCTTCATACGTGGAAAGATTTTCCATTATTTCCGTTGAAGGGGTTCCTGGATAACCTGATGCAACCGCCACTCCGGCCTCAAAGGCTCCAAGAGCGATGGCCTCATTCCCAGACATCCAGAGTACATTTTCATTTTTTTTAGTCACAATCTCTCCCGAATAATAGAAATCAAATAGTATGATTATATGTTTTTTACAGATGGTATTTGCTGTTCCTTATTAAGGTCCTGAGCAAATTTTAACAATTTAATGAACAAGGCAAATTACTCTGAAACCAAGGCTTCAAGCAAGTTATTTTTCATTTCCCTTAAGACTAGACATTTTCACCCTAACACTTTTCGTTCTTTTGTACCTACAGGTAAGAAATAGATACTATCCAGGGGGATTTAAAACTTTACTTTGACAGGTTTTATTGCAACTGTATAGTAATAGAACATATGGAAAATTATGTAATTATCATGATACAATAGAGAGCAGAAAAAACTGTTCCAGACCGTTTATCCGACAGGAGGATAGCCATGTATATAGGCAGAATAATGCACACTGACCTCATAACTGTAGCCCCGGACACTACACTTGTTGAGGCCAAAAAAGTTCTCGAAGATAAATCTATTGATCACCTGCTGGTGGTAAATAGTGACAAAAAACTGGTAGGAATCATCTCTGACCGGGACCTGAAACAGTACTGGGCATCACCTGCCACCTCACTTTCCACCCACGAACTCAACTACCTTCTTGAAAAGGTTGTTGTTTCTATGATCATGATAAAGACAGTGGTCACAGTGCCGACAAGTACCACGATTGAGCGAGCCGCACTCATCATGCAGCAACACCGAATCAGTTCCCTGCCCGTTATGGAAAATGATGAACTGGTGGGCATTATCACCAGTACCGATGTTATGGGGGTACTTCTTGAGGCCATCGGTATCAGTGACAACTCCATTCGACTTGGTATTTTTGTAAACGACACAATAGGTAAACTATCAGAAATCACAATGACCTTGAAAACGGCTGGGATAAACATTCAAAGTCTTTTCTGCTGGCCTGAGAAAAATCACACTGGCATTACTCAACTGGTTCTTCGAGTCGCATCAGAGGATGGACCAAAGGCGATCGCCGCACTCAATGAAAACGGATTTAAGGTAAAGGACAAATACGAGAAAGATATTGCTCCATATCTCCCATCCTAAAACCCTGACTCTCATAAAAAAAGGGGTCATCTTCCAATGGAAGATGACCCCTTTGTAGTTTCTACTCTACTATCTATTAATGCCGACCGGCAAAAACAAGTTTTCCACCTAAATGGCCTGCAATTCCTGCAGCAGCCAGCGCACCCCCTGCAACACCCAAATAGATAAGCTGAGTGGACGAACCTTCAGCCGCCACTGTAGGATCAATAATACGCCAGAAAACCAACACATTTACGGATGCTAAAACGATCAGACTACAGAGGATCTTGGTGATAAACAGTGCTGATTTTAGTCCATTATAACGTCTTTGCCACTCCACATAACCGGTAAAGATAACCATGGGCAACATAACAAGAACCGCAATGGCGTTAAAAAATGCCGCGGTCTCAAGGGCTGTAATGTTAAAAAATATCCCTATAGCTAAAAAAGCCACCATGGCGGGTAATATACCGTTTGGAAAATGAGTATGGATGGGATGGAGATGAAATTTCAGAACCAGCTTGGCGATCGTATCAAAAAATGTGGCTGGAACCTGAGAGTCTTCAACCCCTGTTCCAGACGAAGAAACCGAGCCCTCTCCAGATACATCTTCTTCACCACCACCAATAACATTGCCATCAGCATCAATCTCAACAAAAAGAGACTTATCAGCACCACAGAGCGGACATTTTTCAGGAGGTGTTTCTGCCTCATGGATATAACCGCAAACAGTACAACGCCATCTCTTGTCACTATCAGTTGCAACAGGCTTTTCGATAACTTCTTCTTCAGGCTCAACTACTTCTTCAAATTCTTCAGCAGTGGCTTCACAAACCGGGCATTTTTCAGGGGGCACAGGCCCTGTATGCAGGTAACCGGAAACGGTACAACGCCACTGTTTATCAGGCAGTGTCTCTTTTTCTTCAATGACCTCTGCCTGCTCCTCAATCTTTTCCACTCCAGGTGCAATTTCCTCAGTCTCACCTGCCACACCGTGTTTTTCAGTGAACATTTTTTCAGGTGCTTCACAGACAGGACATTTTTCAGGAGCCCCGTCCTCTTTATGGAGATATCCGCAAACACCACACTCCCACTCAATCATATCGACAGTTGGCTTCGTATCCACAGCCGCCACCTCAGCCTGATCTGCTGCTGTCGTCTGATCTTCAACCTGCTCAACTTCACCGTGTTTTTCAGTGAACATTTTCTCAGGCGCTTCACAGACAGGACATTTTTCAGGAGCCCCGTCCTCTTTATGGAGATATCCGCAAACTCCGCACTCCCATTCACTCATATATTTTCCTCATCAGTTGGATTTGAAATAGTATATCAATATCTATCTTATTAAAAAATCCTGACAAGAAGATCAAGGGGATTCATCAGTTTTGGGGTAAGGTGATGACAAAGGTCGTCCCCACATTTTCTTCGGTGGTAAACGATATTGTCCCATCATGCTTACTTGTTATTACCGAATGTACGATAGCCAAGCCCTGCCCTGTACCCTTGCCAACATTTTTGGTGGTATAGAACGGATCAAAAATCCGGTGCTGCGCGTGTTTGGGAACCCCAGATCCACTGTCAGCAACACGTATCTCTGCAAAACCATCTCCCTGACGAGTACTGATCACAATACGTCCTTTTTCCCCCTCCGGATTTTCTCCAAGCTTTGCTTCAATTGCATGGGCCGCATTAACAATCATATTCAAAAATACCTGCCCTATTTCATCAGCGAGACAATGTACAGGCAGCAGATTCTCATCAAGATCTGTTTCCATTTGAGCCACATACTTCCACTCATTTCTGGCAACGGTAATAGTTGTATCAATGATCTTATTAAGATCTACGTCCGTCTTTGAGCGACTACCGGGATGCGAGAACTCCTTCATCGCGGTCACAATGGTGGCAATCCGCTTTACTCCATCACGACTCTGTTTAATTGCAACCGGAATTTCCTCTTTGAGGTATTCCCAGTCCAGCTCATCTGCAAGTTCTTCAAGCTTGGCCACCTGCTCTTTGGTTGCTTCTCCTTTTTTAAAGAGCTGCAAAACATCCCAGCACCCATTGAGCAACTCAACCATTTCCGTAAAGGACTCTTCCAAAAAATCTACATTACTACTGACAAACTGGGTTGGAGTATTAATTTCATGGGCAATCCCTGCGGCTAATTGTCCTACTGATTCAAGCTTTTGCGCCTGAAGAAGTTGAGATTCTGCCAACTTGCGTTGTTTAACCGTCTCAATCAGCTCCTCATTTTTATCTGAAAGCTCCTGGGTCCTTTTCTCCACCAGCCACTCCAAATCCTCCCGATACATGTCATGGGCCTTCTTCAGTGATGCGTGGGAAAGAGCCAGTTCAATAGAGTGTTTGAGTAAACCCATATCCTGAATAGGTTTTTGCAAATAATCTCTTGCCCCAAATTGTAGTGCCTCGATCACCGACCCCATCGTCCCTTCACCAGAAATGATGATCACCGGCAATTGGGGAATATCTTCCTTTAACTTTTTTAACAACTCAAGCCCACCCATCTCCGGCATGCGCAGATCAGTTATCACCAGATCAGGTTCATGAAGACGAATCCCCTCCAGCGCTTCTACACCTGATCCCGCCTTGTTCACTGCATATCCTTCAGCTGTAAGGTATGCAGTCATCGATGTACGGGTGAAGATATCATCTTCTACAATCAACAATGTTGCTTTGGGGTCAACCATTGCAATTTTCCTCTTTAAATGGCGATCTGATCTAATCACTCCAACTTACAAGATCTTTTTATGACTTGTTTCCACCGGGAGCTCAATTATAAAACGTGTACCACTCGTGAAATCAGGGTCGATCCAAATGAGTCCACTGTGCTTTCCAACGACAATGGCATAGGAAACAGACAGCCCAAGACCTGTTCCCTCTCCAGGTTCTTTGGTCGTGAAAAATGGATCGAAAGCATGCTTCATTGTATCTACGCCAATTCCAGGACCATTATCCTCTATTTCTATGCGCGCTCTATTTTTTTCTAACCTGGTACGTATCTTTACCCTCGGATCCTTTGTGCCTGATTTTCCCATGGCATGGACTGCATTTTTGATAATATTAAAAAACACCTGTTCAACCTCAACAGGGACACAATAGATAAAAGGCAGGTTAGAGTCATAATCTGTTTCAAATACAACATTGATAACGTTATATTTTTTCTTAAGATTGTAGTCAGAGAGTATAAGTTTTACTATCTGATCAAGCATATGAGGCAGACGAATCGCTGCCCACTCGCCCTTAGTTGGCCTGCTAAATTCCAGAAGATTTTTAATAATCTCACTTGCACTCACTGCAGAGTTTCTAATACCGGTTACAAAGTAGTCTAAATCCTGTTTTTGGGTATACTCTCTCACCTTCACAAGGTCAACGCCACAGCCCTCAGCAACGCTGACACTCTGTTTGTTCTCAGGATCAAGAAACATTTCAATGAGCTGAGCCGACTGCATTATACCACTCAGCGGGGTGTTAATTTCATGGGCAATACCAGCTGCAAGTCCTGCTATGGTAGAAAGCTTTTCCGACTGTAGGATCAGACTCTTAATTCTCTTTCTCTCACTTATATCGACAAAGATACAGTGGATCTGGTGTATATTCCCATCGCTATCGGTGGAAGTCGTTTCATCCAGTTGAACCTGGATGGGGGTGGAGTCATTTTTAATCATCTTCAGTTCGATAGACCACGGTCCGTCTTCTTCCACAAAAAGTCTGTTATGAAACTCTTGATAGTCTCCAAGACTCTCTGGACTTAAAAATTTTTCAAACTGCTCTCCCACCACTGCACTTTTTTCTAAACCAAGGGCCTGGAGCCAGGCATTGTTCACTTCAAGAATTTCACCTTGTTCATTCAGGGCATGATAAGGCAAGGGTGCGTTCTCATAGAGCAAACGAAAATGGTTTTCAGATTTTTCCAGATATTTTTCAATCTGAGCTTTATGAATAATTTCAGCATGCAGGTCATTATATAAAATACCATTGTATAAAATGAGACGGATTAACCCCTTCAGTGACAGGGACAGCGCCATATAATCATTCATTCTTGCAGCAAGGTAGATTCCCGCAACCCGAATTACCGCATTTTTGCCCTTATCAATGGGAACCAACAGGTAAAACCCTTCAATTCTATCACTTTTATATAGCCCGGCGCTGGAAAACGCTGAGAGTGAAATAGAAGACGGGTCCTCGGTAAAGCGAAAATCAGTCACAGCATTTGATACTATCTCTACCCCAACATGCTCCGGCGCCATAAACATGGCAAACAACTCAGTCAACTGCTCACCCGCTTTTTCAAAAGAAATGGCAGGCTCCAGTAAGGCGAGCAGGTTCAGTATCAACGTGGCTTCTGAGGATTTTGCACGAGCTTGCTGTAAACGCCTGTATCCCTTTTGCATCCTCCAGTCAGTTACAATGCGATGAAGATACAATCCATAATAATCACAACCAACCTCAAGGTTCTCTCCCGCAAATCCTGTTGTTTTGAGAAAATCTTCAAAATGTGATCTGGTATTGTCATCTACAAGGGTATCGAGCAGGACAATTTTTTTGTATGTAACTGGATCTACTTCACCGGTCAATCCCAGCTCAGCTTCCCCTTTCCCCTCTCCCCAGGTCCTCAACCGACCGGGGGTCGTGATATAAGCTCCATCTCCTAGCAACTGCTGAACAAACGAGCTGCCACACAGACTACAAAAGCAATTTTCCTTCACAATTGTTGAGATATTCTCATTGTTTTGTAGCCCAATAAGACACTTGCCCCCGACAACGATCATATCCTCAGATCTATTGGGCAGAATTGTGATTTCTTCTTCTGCAATGGATGGGCCGCCGCACCTTGCGGGAAATGAAACAAGCTCTACATCTTTCCAGCCCTCTTGATTAAAGACCAGAGACGCCTCTTTTACAAAATTTTGGCAAACAGCAATGGTGAGTAAATCATCCGATGAGAACTTCATGAACCGACCTTTGGGACTATAGATTCAGCCCCATAGATACCGTAACGCCTCACAGTCTCAGAGATTGCAGACAGCACCTCAGAACTGACTCCCCAGGGGATTTCTCCGTGGCCATCAGAAAGAATAAACCCTCCCCCGGGAGCAGCCTTATCTATAACATCCACAACATTTTTTCTGGCTTCTTCAGCACTCCACCTGCACATTTTTATGCCATTTAAATTGCCAATGATAGATATCTGCGTCCTGCCTGCCTCTTTGAGATATGCTATTTCTTCATCTTCACCTACGCCCACTGCGACTGATTTTGTTGAAATAACATCTGGTAAAATATCAAGACATCTACCCGATGCAAAATGTGTTGCCACAGGACCATTGATTTTCGCGATGGTTCGTCTTGAGACTATCAGACCAGTATCCCCATACATTTGTGGGCTGACCATGGTAGGGGAAGAAACCGGATCAAAGTAACAGATAGCCGTTGCCCCGGCAGCGAGCTGAGCATTAGCCCAATTGACACAAAACTGTTCATTTTTTTCCATCAGTGTCCAAAACGCTTGCGGCTGATCTATAAGTAAATCAAGATACGCAGAAAAACCCATCTGCATCACCGGGGCGGAGAAAGGCGACATCGCAACACCGATTATCGGAACTTCACCTTTTGCTTTTTCATGAAGTCGCCCTATTACGTCGAGCACCTTTGTAAGACAAGGAGTAGCTTCTATTTCCGGAACAATGAGATCATCTATATCGCTGATCTTTTGTATAATGGGCGCCCCGGCATTGGGAGGGCCATCATCTATGAAATGTACATCTCCTCCAAAGGCCTCCACTTCGAGTCCTGCATATGTGAAGGGATAGTAGCAGTCATGTTGATACTTTGCTCTGAGTCGTACCTGCCCCTCCACAATATATTCAGCCTTTGAAAAATATTCTTTGATGGACAGGTTTAATTCTTTTGCTCCATGCAGGGTGAGTAGTAAAAAAAAAGGAACCCGGTCCGGCTCCTTATGGGAAAGAGTCGTCAACACACGCTCCATGGAAGTCATGGTCTCGCTCATGTCTTCTCTCCCAATAGATTTTTTACGATCTCTATGGCATCCGAGGCAACCTTTCCACAGGCATCTGCACCAACTTCACGCCAGAGCGTCTCATCAAGGCGAAAAGGAGCACCACCGACAACCAGTTTTGTTTGAATATTTTCTTGGGTCAGTCTCTCTTTAAGATCTCTTACACGAAGAGCAGAAGGCAACATCAACACCGAGACAAGTAAGACTTCAATGGAGGATTGTTTAAGGTAGGTTATAATCTCTTCAACATCCATTCGTCCAAGATCAAGTACGCGGTAACCAGCAGCCGAAAGCGATGAAAGCACAATCATCTTCCCTAAAGCGTGGTAATCCTCGAGAAGAACCACAGCGAGCTGTGGTTCGCGAATCTTATCTTCTACAGATTCATTGAGTACTCTCTGCAGCACATCCTCACACATACCGGCACTGATATACACCTGGGCCAGTGCAATATATCCCTGCTCCCAACCGGCACCAATATTTTCAAGGCTTGGAACCAGCAGTTCTTCAGTTAGGGTTGACACACTTGTATGCTTTGCTGCCAGAGCAAAAACAGTATCCTTATCCATTGACAATAACGCTTCTTCAAACAGAGGTTGTTCAGAAGAACCAGCAACTGATTTCATCAATATTCCTTATCAAAGACCCTCATTACGGCTGTCACAAGCTCACCATCGAGAACTGGTTTAATGACTATAGCTGTTACTCCAAGATCACAAAGCTCCCTTTCAGTCTCTTTATCACTGAGACCTGTCAATACAACCACAGGTAAGTCAGGAGCATGAAGACGAACTTCTTTGATAAGTTCTGTACCAGACAACCCTGGCATGGTGAGATCTGTAAGGAGTAAATCAAAGCTGTCAGGTGCTTTCTTTAATTGTTCCAGGGCGTCACGACTTTCTGTACTCACGGAAACAATGAAACCGCTATTTTCAAGCTGGCGCTTATTTAAGCGGACTAAAAGTGGCTCATCATCCACGACCAGAATATGCTTGTCTTTAAAGCTCATTTTCACATGAAGTATAGAAAAATAGGTTAATATGGGTTCGCCTCCAATATGTAGA
Organism: Desulforhopalus glucosivorans; assembly: GCF_054397165.1. Classification (NCBI taxonomy): domain Bacteria; kingdom Pseudomonadati; phylum Thermodesulfobacteriota; class Desulfobulbia; order Desulfobulbales; family Desulfocapsaceae; genus Desulforhopalus; species Desulforhopalus glucosivorans. The sequence goes on along the minus strand of NZ_AP044854.1, from coordinate 915,125 downwards.
ATATTATCAGCACACCCTCCAAACACCCTGCTCAAATACTCGTCTACATAAATATTATCTCAGGATATTTCAGGCAAAGTCAAGGTGCATTTGCCTCGAGGTGGAAAAGTTCGATAATCGGATATGAAAAGAGCAGAAAACGGTTCAGAAAGATTCGCTCAACGAATCTTGCGCCAAGGTGTAATACTATTTTTGATACATTCAGATAAACCTTGTATCAATATAATCATTGACTCGAAAGGCGAGTGAACCTAAGTGAAAGAACATTTCGATAAAACATCATAATGAACCTGCTGTCCCCTTGCCAAACAAAACATCTGTAAATTTCACATACCAGGCGGCGGACTGCACCTGAATGATATACGCAAGGGCAATAACGAGGGCAGCATTGGCTCCATCAACACCAAAGGCATTAATTGCGATGGCTAGAGCTATGGAGAGATTTCTCATCACAGTCCCGTACACAAGGGCAATGCCATCCCCACGGCTAAAAAATCGTCTTCCCACTATTGTCGACAGGGTAAAATTAAAAGCATAAAGAATGAGAAGAGGAATAAAGATTGAGACAATAAGACCAGGGTTTGCCATTATTGCCTTTGATTTCAAGGCCATGGCAACAAACACGATTCCAAGCACCCCAATGGTTGAAATGGGAGGAAAACGTGGAGCTACTTTTTCCTTAAACTCAGGTAAGGTATACTTTTTCAAAAAGAATTGACGGGTGACAAAACCTGCTGCCATTGGAAGAAAAACAATGTATAAAATCTGCAACATGACGCTTACGATATCCACCCGGACTGTTGCTCCTAAAAGTCCATTCACATAGAAAGGGGTGAGGAGGGAGCCAAGGGTAAGACCAATCACCGTCATATTGATGGCAGCCCCCATATTCCCTTTGGCAAAACCGGTCCAAGAGATTGTCATTCCGCTTGTGGGAAGAAGCGATGCAAGCAGTAAGCCCAATGCCATATATGGTTGATCGGCAAAAAAGAGTCTACCCAAAAAATATGCAAAAAATGGAATGATCGCAAAATTTATACACTGTGTCGTTGCCTGGAGCGGTAGATCAAGTCCCTTCTTAAGATGTTTGATATTCAGGGTCACCATCATTGGATAAACCATCAATATGGTAAGGGGCATGATCAATCCCTTAAGCCTCATCACAGACTCTGAGTTCACGACTACCCCGAAGAGGAACCCTGCCGACATCATCACAGGTATTGCATAAACAAGATTTTTATTAATTCGGGTGAGAATTTTCCACATATGCCGTATCCTTTTTCTCTAAAGTTGAAAAGAAACCTATATTTCATTTGTGCATATGTTATATTTATTCGGATCCAGATAATTGTCAAGACTGCTATTTAATTATTTTCTTAAATTTAGCTTTTATATACTCAATCAACAATAAAAACCACTTCCCAAACATAATGGAACACATCAATAAAGATCAATATCCCATGGCCAATCATCGCCACTGCCTGATGTGCGGTGAAGATAATCCTCTCTCATTTGGCTTACATTTTAATAAGGAAAAAGAAGGGTATGTCTCCACGACCTTCACTGGAAACGAATCGATGCAAGGCTACGACGGTATTATGCATGGTGGGATTCTCTCTGCCCTGCTCGACACAGCCATGGCAAACTGCCTCATGCAACAAAACATAGAGGCGGTAACTGGGGAACTTAATGTACGCTTTTTAGATCCGGTTGCCTGCAACAGTACAATGGCTATAACTGCCTGGATTGATTCATCCCTCCCCCCACTCTACTGTCTAAAATCACAAATTAGGATCAACAATAAAATTGTCTGTAGGGCTAAGGCAAAATTCATGCAACGGGATTATAATGTACGCTGAAGATATCAATATCCGGATAGTTGTCGATAATGAGGCTGAAAAAGGTCTGCAAGCTGAGCACGGCTTTGCTCTTTTACTTGAGGTTGATGGTGAAAAGATTCTTTTTGACACCGGTCAGAAAGGTGCCCTTGTTAATAATGCTGCTCAACTTAAAATTAATCTTGAAACAGTAGATACTCTGGTACTCAGCCACGGTCACTATGACCATACTGGTGGGCTGGCAGACGTACTCTCATGTAACCGGAAGGTCAAAGTCTATTGCCATGCAGCAGCCTTTTTACCACGCTATTCAATGAAAGAAGGTGTTGCCCACCCGGTTAAGATGACCACTCGTGCAATGTCCAGCATAGCTAATCTACCTGAAGAGAGATTGGCCTGGGTAACACAGTCCCGCAGTCTGTCTGACTCAACTTTTATCTCTGGTGAAATACCTCGGGAGACATCATTTGAGACCACTGGAGGATCGTTTTACTTTGATCTTGATGGAAAACGAGCCGACGCCATTGTTGACGACATGGCCCTCTGGATCAACAGTCGACAAGGCCTCGTAATATGTATAGGGTGTTGTCATGCTGGTATTATCAATACTATCCGTCATATAAAAAAGGTGAGCGGTGTTGAGACAATCCATAGCATCATCGGCGGCCTGCACCTGACCAATGCAGATGACGCAAGACTTGAAGAAACAGTATCGCTTCTTGAAAAAGAGAATGTCGACAGTATCGTGACCTGCCACTGCACCGGAGAAAAAGCCCATCGCCTGCTCGCTGAAAGGCTAGGGGCCCGGAAAGGTTTTGCAGGGATGGATATACGTATTACCCCCTAATCGTTTTTTGAGGGGGAGAGAACAATACATGATCACCTGAAAACAGGTGTGGGGACAACATGGCTACTACATCCGATATCGCACTCTATCTTGAAAAGAATCTCTCATCGTTTACAGATGATCTGATTGACTGGCTCAAAATTCCATCCATCAGCACCCTGAGAGAGCATAAGGAAGATGTGCACAGGGCAGCAGAGTGGATCCGGGAAAAACTTGAATCCACAGGTTTTGATGTTGCCGAACTGGTACCCACCAAAGGACATCCACTGGTTTATGCAGAGTGGATTGTTGATAAGACCCAACCCACTCTGCTCATCTATGGCCATTATGATGTCCAGCCAGCTGACCCTCTTGAATTATGGGACAGCCCACCCTTTGAACCGGTAATTAAGAACAACAACCTCTATGCAAGGGGGGCCAGTGACGATAAGGGCCAGGTAATGCTTGTTATGGCTGCCCTTAAGGGGTGGGCCGAAGTTATGGGCGCGCCTCCTATCAACATTAAGATCCTTTTTGAGGGAGAAGAGGAGGCAGGTGGTGCATCAATTGAGACCTATGTAACAACCCACCAGGAAAAACTTGCCGCCGATGGTGTTCTTATCTGCGACACTCATATGCCAAGTCCGGAACAACCGTCTATTATCACCAGCCTCCGCGGCATTGTTTACACTGAGCTTAAGGTAACAGGATCAAAGACCGACCTGCACTCAGGAAGCTACGGAGGGGTTGCCCCCAACCCGATACACGCCCTCTGCCTTATGATAGCCCAGCTCAAAACTGAAGATGGGACCATACATATTCCTAAGCTACAAGAGGCTATCCTCACACCAACTCCAAGTGAAAAAGAGTTTTACCAGGACGACCCGCTCAATATAAAGCAGGCCTTATGTGATGAAATGGGTGTTTCAAAGCTTGTGGGTGAAAATAATTACCCTGCACTTGAACGCCTTGGCGCGCGCCCAACACTTGAGGTGCATGGCATAGCGGGCGGCTTTACAGCAGAGGGGGCAAAAACCGTAATTCCCGCTGAAGCTACCGCTAAAATCAGCCTGCGACTGCCACCAAACATGGAACCGAATACCGTTTTTGGCTGGCTCAAACAACGGGTTAAAGAGCTGGCACCGGACGGATACGAGGTGACAATCTCAAATATCCATGCAGGTTCAGGTGTTGATGTACATCAGGATAATCGTTTTTTTGAGGAGGCGATAACCTCTTTGGAGAAAACCTTTACCACACCTCCGGTACTTCTCAAAGAAGGGGGTTCCATACCTGTTGCGGCCCTCTTTGATCAGGAATTGAATACACCGGTTGTTCTCATGGGCTTTGCTCTACCTGACGACAACATTCATGCCCCCAATGAAAAATTCAGCCTCCAGCAATATTCACTTGGAATGAAGACAGTTGCAGACTATCTGGGCAGACTCAGGATTTAAACACGCCCACGAGTAGAACCGATACCAGCAAAAGGACAAATGGAGCATTAGTCCATTAGTGCCTTACTTCCGAACTTCTATTGAAAAAACAGGTAGCGTAGCCCCCAGGAAACTCAGAAATTGAATTTAAAATCGTACGTTTAGTCTTACCACCAAACAGTGAACGTAGTGAGACCTTCGAGGCACTCATCCCGTTTATCGAGGTTAGAATACTATCTCAGGACAACGCCACTCGCCTAACACTAAAAACACTCACAATCATCCTTCGCCAACATAGTGTTATTATGGATTTTCTCAACTCTCAAATTCATGATGTAGTGTTAAGTTTTGGGAACAATAGGTTTTTAGATACAGGAAGAAGCTCAAGTTAGAGCAATTGGCTATTTTTTTGACAAGCATTTTTTTCTCCCATATACTTTTACCAGAAACAGTTATGAAAATTTCTGCATTCTCTCCTAAGCGGCCTACTGAGCTGATGAACAATTGAGAGGTATGTGATTCAGGTTTCATGGGTGAAATGTTCTTAATTGATGATTTTATATAAAAAATCATCAACACAGTGCAACAAAAATATTGAGGAATATATGAGCGCAAAACTTAAGATACTCTTATCAATTGGCGTGATGTTCATCGTATCCACCATAGGTGTCTCCGTCATCGGTTATGTTAATTTTAAATCAGCGTCTGTTGAAAATTATACTGACAAACTCAACAGCCAGACATTCTTGATCGCCAATGCAATTGAACAGAAAATGAATCGCTATTTTGATGCTTTAAATATCATGTCCAACGGTATTGAAATAGACGAAAATGGTTTATTGGATATCGATGGAACCATCACTAACTTCCATCTTCTGGTGGACAATTTAGGTGTTCTAAACGCTTATATTGGAATAAAAAATGGTGCGACCTATTCACATGGGGCCAATGGGCTGATAAAGGGTTTCAATGCCATTGAGAAGAAGCGAGAGTGGTACCTACGTGGATTTAAAGGTGAAAAGAAAATAATAACCACTCCTTATACAAGCGCTAAGGGCAATGTCGTAATGGCTGTGGGAGTCCCGGTTGTGCGCAACGGAAATATTTTAGGTGTTTTATGCGTAAATCTCAAAGTCGACCAAATCACACAATTTATTCAAAACCTAACACCAGAAAATCAACTTTTTGTTAGTCGTGGTGATGGGTATCTGCTTGCAAGTCAAAATACTGAAATGCTTGGCCAGAATCTGTTTGAATTAAGACAGTCATATAAGCAATTCAAGGATGATAAAAAGAGCATCCACTCCTATAGCTTTGAGGGAAATGAGTATCAGGTTGTTTCGACCAAGATTGATTCACTGGATTGGACGGTATGGTCCTGGGATTACTGGAGTCGTATTAATGCAGCATCAAATGAAAATCTAAAAATCAGCCTGTTAATAGCATTAGTCCTGATTAGTTTATCACTATACGTTGTTTATTTGATTGTGATGAAATTGATGTATCTTCCTATTGGTGGTGAACCCAAAGATATTGAAGCGATCGTTAAACAAATTTCACAAGGCGATCTAGCATCAGTGCCATCAATTAATGGAAAAGAAACCGGGATTTTTGCCAGTACAAAAGTCATGAGTCAGAATCTAATCGAGATGATCAAGGAGATACAGGAGGGGGTGACAACATTATCTTCATCCTCCACAGAGCTTTCATCCATAGCTTCACAACTTTCAGATAGTGCTGAGGAAGGAACGTCCAAGGCTAACGGAGTTGCAACAGCAGCAGAAGAGATGACTACAAACATGAATTCTGTCTCTGCTGCAATGGAGCAATCCTCAAGTAACGTGGGTATGGTTGCGACTGCCACAGAAGAAATGTCAGCAACAGTCAATGAGATTGCCCAAAATGCTGAAAGAGCTAAAGGTATTTCAGAAGACGCAGTTACCCAGTCAAAGAGTACATCTCAAAAGATTAATGAGCTTGGGACCGCAGCAAGTAACATTGGTAAAGTAACTGAAACCATTACCGAAATATCTGAGCAGACAAATTTGCTTGCACTTAATGCTACAATTGAGGCAGCCAGAGCGGGAGAGGCGGGGAAGGGTTTTGCCGTCGTAGCTAATGAGATCAAAGATCTTGCAAAGCAAACTGCCGAAGCGACAGTAGATATTAAAAGTCAGATAGAGAGCATGCAAACAACAACAGACGGAACTATCGGTGATATTGAAAAAATCGGTAGTGTCATAGATGAAATCAATGCTGTTATCACGACCATTGCTGTAGCGGTAGAGGAACAGTCAGCTGCCACGTCCGAAATTTCTGAAAATGTGTCTCAAGCATCTGCGGGGCTCAGTGAAGTCAATGAAAATGTAGCTCAAAGTTCAGTTGCAATCTCTGAGGTCACCAAAGATATTACTGAAATTAGTCGAACCTCAGGAGAGATAAATATATCAAGTGATAATGTTCAAGAAAGTGCTAAAGAGCTGTCAAATCTGTCAGATCAACTCGAGAACCTCATCAAGAGATTCAAAATATAGAATATTGGGATAGCAGTTTATAGTTTTATCTCCCCCTTTCTCCTCAGCAAACTTTAAATACACTGAAGAGGAGGGGGAGAATTAGGAGCAAACAAGAGCCCTTGTGATTGAAATTATTTATTATCATTACTCATCTCTACTCAGCACGTTGCCTCCCCTAAACCAATCGTTTCAACATACGTAAAGAGTACATTGTCCTGTAAATGACTATCTTATTCCATAAGTAAGACTAGTTTGCTGTTTAATATTACCATTGACTCGTTTCTTCCATCGTAATCTCGCGTAACCCTGTAAACTATAAAACCAAGCTATCCGGTCGGCACCTTGCGTCCGACGGGAGTCACTCCAGATGTACCCTCTCAGTCCGACCACTCCATGTAGCCCCAGGGGGCAGGCACCCCGCAGCTGGCTGGCCAGAGAGGTGTAGAAATTGTTGAAGGATCAAGAATCACATGCCCTAAAAAAGTCGATGAACAAACCGACATGACAATGTTGGATGATCCACGATTCGTACATTGCATTCCACTCTAAAAATCTCAAGATGCTCCCGAGGGTAATGGCCCGAAGGCTCCGGTAACACGGGGACGACGCTACGACTCAGCAACGCCATGGAACGTATGGGGTAACCCAAAAGTGCGATGGTCAAAGCGATTATGATGAGTGGGAGGGAGCCCTCTATCTTTCCTACAGTTTTTATTCCTTGTTCTTATTCCCTTTTTTCCTCATCATGTAGATCGTGCCATCAGTCTTTGCAGATGTTAGGCTTCTCACTCAATGGTGCGACTGGGATAAAGAATAAGGTTGATTACTGTAGGAAAATATATTTTTGTATATTCTTAGGTGGGTGGTACGTGAGGCAACATATTACAACACGTTAGAGTATCCCAACAAGGCCCGACAAAAAGCGTAGCTGGACAAACACAATAAAGTGTTCTTTTGAAATGGTAAAATTATATTGTCCAACTACAATTGTAGATCATTCAACTACGGACAGCACCAGAGGGAAATTTTCTTTGTGCGCTCAATGAGACTCACAGTGGTTCCACCCGCAAGGTTCATTTTTTTCATAATGCCCTTATCGGTCCCTTGCAGACCTATTGCTATTGCTGCAAACTTACCCTTTTCAGCAACAGTTAAAATGGTGTTTGCAACATTGATTCCCCAAGTGGTTTCGGTATGTATACGTCCCTCAGCTATGTGATGTTCCTTTAAGATCTCTTTAGATTTTTTAAAGATACCTTCACTCCCCAGTCCCGCCCCATTTTCCACATGCAGAAGTGTAATATCATGCTGCTCCTGCTTTGTCAGAATATACCCAACATGATCCACTGCTCTTAGGGAACCTTCAGAACCATCCACACAAAGCAGCACATTTTTTTGCCCCTTTTCAGGATCAGGACAAATCCAAATGGGGGTGCTTATTGTACTATCGGTGATTATTGCCTTAGCTGTTTCATCGGCCGGCTGTTCCACAAGCCACTGGAGGGTATATGAGGCACGTTTTCCCAAAACAATCGCATCATAAAGCCCTGAAGATCCTTCCTTTAAAATATCCTTAACCTTTCCATAGTGCTCGGCAAAGGTCTTAATTTTCATCTCACCAACAGCCATATTGCTTTCGTTAAGCAGGTTTGTTGCCCTCTCAAGCGCCCTTTTAGCACCTATTGTCGGTGTACCCTTAACGCGTTCATCCGGGTTTTCCCACATCTCAAGTAAGGTATGCCGGGCGGCCTTCGAGTCCAGGCGGCAAATATGTAACAATGTGATCTGATGCTCTGAGCGTTGCTTGAAAAAAGAGCAGAGAAACTTAACCCCTGTGAGATGCTCGCAATCGTTACTTACTGTGACCAAAAAGTTTTTATTCATTTATATCCTCACTCTTAACAAAGAAAAAAGTCTAACTACGTTTCTACACCCTGAAACCCATCACAATCTGCCTGAAAATGTACACCCCATATATGTATCATCAGGCGTATAAATTTAATTTTGGATTATCTGCAAACCCTCTCAATATGTCTCCTCGGGTAACTATACCGATCAAGACCTCATCTTCGACAACAGGCATTGAATCAATATGGAACTGAGCAAGGACTTTTGCGATACGACGTATATCCGAAATTGAGTGGGTACTGATGATCTCCCGGTTTACAACATCACTTACGGAAAGATCTGGACTAGCCTGGGCAACATTATCTATAATATTAATTCTTTTAAGGAGATCTCGTTCTGAAAGCATACCAAGAACCTTTCTCTGTTCTGTGGTCACTACAACCTGCCGTACAGTTTGTTGTTCAAGCATATTCCAGGCATCGATAAGAGGTGTCTCTAAACGGATAGTGAGCACAGGTGAAGACATAATCTGGTGGGCATGAATGAGGGGCTCTACCATATCACTGTCACCGCTCAGGTATTTCTGGTATGCAGCTATGGCCCCGGCATTCGCCCCATTTCCAAAGGATGGGGTCACCTTTTCTTCAGTAAGGGCGGCAACTTTTCGCCTCCTTGAAACCTTCCCCCATCGCTCCAACTCCTCCAGTGGACCTGTAAATTTTAGTCCGTCGATATCATTTACATAAAACATTGTGGCCCCCATCTGAATTCTTGAAGATTTTTTTGCTCTTACATCATCATGAACTGTTTTTTTTAGCTGCTCCTTGTTATGTAAACACTAACAATTATAATCAAATATACCACTACCTATCCAACAAGTAGAACTTTTAGTGGTTTACCCCTGAAAGCCTGCTTTTTTATGACAGCTTTTCTGGAGTAAGGTGCTAATTTATTTAAAAGACTGTGATATGGAAATAAAAGATATTGTATTGCTCTTTGCCTATGTTGTGACTGCCTCTACCCTCTGCCAGTGGATCGCATGGAAGCTAAAACTCCCTGCAATAATTTTTCTGCTGTCAGCAGGCTTACTCGCAGGCCCAGTTTTTAATATCCTTAATCCGGATATACTTATGGGTCCACTCCTTTTACCTTTTATATCTCTTAGTGTTGCAATTATTTTGTTTGAGGGGAGCCTTACCTTAAAACTCCGGGATATCCTTCACCTGCAGTCAGTTTTAAGAAACATGCTCACAATTGGGCTACTTATCACCTGGCTTATAACCAGTCTCAGCGCAAAACTACTCACAGGGGTATCGTGGGAGATTGCAACCCTCTTTGGTGCCATTACAGTGGTCACAGGGCCAACAGTCATCGCCCCACTACTCCGATCTGTCAGGCCAACTGCACCAATTGCCAACATTCTCAGGTGGGAAGGAATCGTCATAGACCCCATCGGTGCATCCCTTGCCGTTCTTGTCTATGAGTTTATCGTTTCAGGCGGCGGACAGGCAGCATGGGGCCACACCCTGCTCACCTTTACCAAAATTGTCTCTGTGGGCTTTGTAACTGGTGTCACCGGGGGCTACATATTTGGTCTGGCGCTCAGGAATCACCTGCTCCCTGAGTTCCTCAAAAATGTAGCCACCCTCTCCATAGTCTTTTTCTTTTTCGCTTCAGCCAACTACCTGCAGCCGGAGTCAGGTCTTATCACTGTAACCGTTCTTGGAATCTGGCTTGCTAATATGAAGGGCGTTGATATTGATTCAATCTTACATTTTAAGGAACATCTCAGTATCCTTCTCGTTTCTCTGCTTTTTATTATGCTCTCCTCCCGCCTTGAATTCAGTACATTCAGGGAAATTGGTTGGGGTGCCTTATCTGTATTTCTGGTCGTTCAATTTCTTGCAAGACCCGTAAACGTCATGCTTTCTGCCATTGGCTCAGGACTCACGATACATGAACGTCACTTCCTTGCCTGGGTTGCTCCCAGGGGTATCGTAGCTGCTGCTATTGCCTCTCTCTTTGCCCTTGGGCTTGAACAAGCTGGCGTTGCAAATGCGCATCTACTTGTTCCCCTCACCTTTTCTGTCATAATCGGAACTGTGTTGCTCCAAAGTTTTACTGCAGGCCCGGTAGCCAAATTTCTCGGAGTTGCAGAACCTGAACCACTGGGGTTTATTATAATTGGAGCCAATGTTGTCGCCCGTTCAATTGGTAAGATTCTTTCTGATTGTGGCGTAAGAGTTGTACTTGCGGACACATCCCGTGAACACATACAGGCTGCTGCAGGGGACGGTCTAGAAACCTATCTCGGCAACCCGATGTCAGAACACGCAGAACGACATTTAGACATGACAGGGATTGGTTCTTTACTTGCAATCTCGCCGTATGAAAGCGTTAATTTTGGTGCCGTAATGCATTTCCGTGGAGAATTAGGTAATAATAATGTGTTCCTCATTCGCTCCCAGGCCATGTGGGCTCAAAAATCCCATAGATCTTCCAAAAGCTCGGTAAGTAATGATTCAACCACCATCGTTTCCGCAAGAAAGAAGACAGACTCACGTTTCCTCCCGGGAAACAATAGAGGTAGGCTCCTCTTCGATGCCAAGATCAGCTACCTGCAGTTCTCTGAAGCTCTAGCCTCAGGAGCAGAGCTTATAAAGATAGTTGTCGATCAGAACACTTCAGTACAGGAAATAGTAGAAAAGAAGTCTGAGCACCTTATACCGCTATTTTTTATTGACCAAAAAGATCATATTCACATTATCACCGCGCAAGAAAATAATAGTCACGCTACCGGTGGTGTTCTTGTTGCACTTCAACAGGGTAAAGAATTACAGCAACCAGTTATAGCAAAATCGTCTTTCTCACCAGAAAAGGAAAATTAATGGCCCGTTCTATCTCCATACAACCTATTCACCGCCACTTTCCACTCATCCTCACTGTAATCCTCGGCTTACTCTACACCACAGGAGTGAAGGCAGGTGAAACAGTTCAACCAAGATCATATCACCGAACACAACTTCTAACCGGTTTTACAGAGGCCAGGCAAACCATAGAGGTGAGCAGTGAGGTGGGAGGTAAATGCCTGGCTATCCATGCAGATGTTGGCGATGTTGTACCAGATTCCGGGATCCTTGCGCAGATTGATGACACATTCATCCGACTTGATATTGAGGCCAACAGACTCGAGGTTGAAAGTCTCAAGCGTCAGCTGAAAACTGAACAAAAGATGCTTGCAAGATATACGACCCTTATTGACAAAAACTCAGCCACTGAAGCCAAACTCGACGAAGTACAACTGAGCGTTGATCTTCACGAGATGAAGTTAAAAACACTCAACAACCAGTTCCAGAACCTTCAGGAAAATCTGGCCCGCCACACCATTACAGCAACGAGGGGATGGACTCTTATTCAACGCATGGTCCAACCGGGTGAATATATTCAACCGGCACAGGTTATTGCAACCATTGGGGATTATTCTCAATTAATCCTGCGGTTTGCCCTAAGCTTCAATGAACTCCAGAACCTGCAACAAACTAAAGAAATTTCTCTCTATTTTCCAGATCTGAATCTACAAACCAGTGGTACAATTTACAGGATATCTCCGACCTTTACTGAAACCACAAAAAAGATTCCTGTAGACATAATTATCGACAACAACGACCAACGTACAATACGAGGTGGTCTTCGCGGGGAGATACAACTTAAACAACAAAAAAACGGAACCTTTACGATACCCACCACAGCGGTTATTAGCCGCTATGATGCCCACTGGATTGTCAAAGAAAATAACCAGAGAATTCGAGTCCTCTTTCTCGGTGTAACAGATGATGGCATATCTGCAATTATCTCATCGGGAAGCCTCACAGCAAGCGACAGAATTCTCACAAAGACTCCCGAAAACTTTTAGGGTACTTACAGCCTGATTATGGAAAAATTCATTCAATTCACCCTCAAACAGCGCGTGGTCATGAACCTGCTGTTTGTGCTTCTCATAGTCGTTGGCGCATTTACCCTGCTCCAGGTCTCAGTTGACCGCTATCCAAACATTTACTTTGGTAAGATGTATATCAACACCTACCTTCCCGGAGGTGCACCGGATGAGGTTGAAACTCTTGTTACCAAAAAGATAGAAGACGCACTTCAGGAAATTACCAACATTGAGTATATCCGCTCAAGCAGTTACCGGGAACGCTCCAACATCGTCATAAAATTCCTGGACGATACCGATTACCAAAAGACCTACGACGATGTGCGAATCAAGGTGCTCTCTGAAGTAAATAACCTGCCTGAACGTGCCGACTCCCCGGTCTTTAACTTCCTCGATGTTGGAGACTGGTTCCCGACAGTGAGTGTTAATGTATCCGGAAGCCATACCAATACGACACTTAAACTTGTTGCTGAAGAGCTGAGAATCCCTCTTTCCACCATCACAGGAGTGAGTCAGGTCAAAATTCTTGGGGAATATACAAGGGAATTTCATCTGCTGCTCGACCCGTTGAGGATGGGGAATTACGGCATAACCTTCCAGGATATTACCAGAGTTCTGAGACAATCCAACATCGCCATCCCTGCAGGCCATATCATGACATCTGGAGGGGAGTTTACCCTCCGTGTTGACGAACAGGTTACGAGTAGGGCGCAACTTCTTGACACCATAGTGCGAACGGATCAGAACGGTTCCTTTATTCGTATCTCAGACCTTATAGATGACGCCATCCACACCTACCGCGAACCACATATCCTCGCGTCAATAAACGGGGAAGAGTGTGTCACCCTTCAGGTTTTAAAAAGTGAATCCGGCAACGCTCTGAAAATAGCCAGTACGGTGCGAAAGATTGTAGAGGATCTACAACCCGTTTATGCCAAGGATGAAATTAACATTTCAGTCACCCAGGACTCATCCATTCGAATAAAGGACTCAATCGGAGTACTTGGCATCAATCTTCTTGTGGGTATCGTCCTCGTATGCATCATTATCTGGCTTTTCATGGGTTTTCGAAACGCCGCGTTAACCACCATCGGCATTCCTTTTGCCTTTCTGGTGACCATCATCCTGATGTTTCTTACCGGAAATTCCATCAATGAAGTCTCTCTCTTTGCCTTTATTCTGGTCTCCGGAATCATTGTGGATGACGCCATTGTGGTGGTTGAAAACATCTACCGCCACATCCAGCTGGGAAAGCCACTTCAAAAGGCCATTACTGTGGGTACTTCCGAGGTCTTTCTCCCTGTTGTTTCAGCAACCTTAACAACTGCTGCCGCATTTCTTCCAATGCTGCTTATGACAGGAATGATTGGGGATTTCTTTGCAATTATTCCCAAAACCATTGTTTTTGCCCTGGTCGCTTCCATACTCGAATGTTTATTCATTCTCCCCTGCCATTATCTTGAGTTCGGCCAGAAGAAAACAGATCAATCGCTTACAAACCAAGACTTGCCGAAAAGCGCGATCGAAAAAGAAGGCAGAATCATGGGAGCAACCCGTAAGGTTTGTAATTATCTCATCCTTTTTACTCTGCGATTTCGTTACAGCGCACAATGTGTTTTAATATTTGGCTTTCTCGCAGCTGTTGTTATCTTTGGTCTTTCCTTTCTTGGAAAATCTAACCTGATACGAATACAATTTTTTCCCGATAATTATTCCACATACTTTGTAGAGCTGTTTGGTCCCACCGGTACTCCCATCTACACCACCAATAAGGTCATATCTGATATCTCAAAAGTACTCCATGGGGACGGACCTGAGATGTCAGAGTCGATTCTTGGTTTTTCCGGATTTTATATCGATGACGATTTTGCACCACAGTATGGAAGTACCATGGGACATATCGCTGTCACCCTCCCCCCTGAGGGTAGACGGCATTTTGCAGATTACCCTGAAAATGATGTGATCAAACATCTGGATTCTATTCGAAACAGGCTTCAAGAACATCTACCAGATCAGTTCAGTATGGTGGTACGACCTGAAAAAGATGGTCCGCCAACGGGCAAAGATATCACAATTCGAATCATTGGAACCAATACCGGAAAAGTGTCCCAACTTGCCGAAAAGCTTGAATCCTATCTTAAAAATGATGACAACATAGGTCCCTGGGTAACAGAACTCAAGAACGACCAGGGAAGTCCAAACAGGATTTTCAGAATAGAGGTTATAAAAGAAAAAACAGCTGAACTTGGTCTCACCGTCGAACAGGTGGCGGCCCTTTCCGCATCAGTTATTAATGGACAGATTGTTGGAGAAATGAAGACAGCTGAAGAGCAGATTGACATAATAGTAAAAGTCGCCCAACCAGAGACAGTGGATCTCCTTCAGGTCCTTGACACCCCTGTTATCGAAAGCGAAAATGGAACAATCAGGCTAAGAGACATCTGCAGCTACAGCTATAGTGAAGAACCGGGTATCCTCAATAGATACCAACAGCAGCGATCCATTACCCTCACAACCGACATCGGCACAGGCTCCCCTCTCACCCCTGCAATGGTAATTAACCAGACCAAACAGTTCTACCAAAAGATCCGCAATGAATACCCTGGGGCCACAATAACCTTTGCAGGCGAACATGAATCAACCCAAAAGTCCTTTCTCTCACTGACCTATGCCTTTATTATTGCAATACTTCTCATCTACCTCATTCTTGCAGCACAGTTCAGATCCTACCTGCAACCCCTCATTATTATCTCGGCTGTGATTTTTGCTCTTCTCGGGGTAACGTTTGGAACCTTTTTGTCCCGCACTCTTTTCACCATTAACAGCTTTGTAGCTGTCATTGGGGTTGCCGGGGTTGTGGTTAATGATGCCCTGGTGCTTGTGGCCTTTATAAACTCATGCCACCGAAATGGGATGGAGAAAAGAGAAGCTCTTATCACAGCTGCAAATACCAGACTGCGGCCAATTATCCTCACCACACTGACAACAACCCTTGGTTTACTTCCCATGGCCATAGGTATCCCACAATACTCCATTATCTGGGGCAGTATGGCCATGACCTTTGTCACAGGTCTCTGCACAGCCACAGTACTCACAATTATTCTTGTACCGGCGCAATGGGATATTCTTATTGACTGGGAACAACCGGATACAAAAGAGTAGTGCTTATACTCGTTTCGGTGAAAAGAATGTTCATGAAAAATTCGGTCTCATCCTATTTGAATTATCAAAGTTAGGTGTGATAGCATAATGGAAAGATCGTTAAACATTTTCATTTATACGTTATCTGTACACTGCAATTTGAACCGACAGTGTAGTAGCTGCCTATGAGACGAGCCCTTATACAGATTTTTCTTCTTCATCTCTTCCTGTGTATATCTGTTTCCAATGCTCTTGCAGTTACCAAGGTACTCGTCATTCCTAAGGGTAGCAGGGCTTCATTTTGGAAAAACCTTGGTTATGGAGCTCTCCACGCAGGACGAGAGTTTGGTTTAACTGTTTCCATTCGCGGCCCGAGGTATGAAGACAATCATAATGCCCAGACCTATATCGTGGACTATGGAATAAAAAATCAATACGATGCGATAGTTTTAGCTCCTAACCACGAAGCAATAGCAGCTGATATTCTTAATGAGGCAGTTGCAAATAATATCAGAATCGTTCTCGTGGATTCTGACATGACTTCAGAGCACCATTCAACCCTCGTTGCTTCGGATAATGATATGGCTGGCAAGATGGCGGCCAATCATATAGCTACGATACTGGGTAACTCAGGTAGAATCATTCTGGCCAGACATATAAGGGGCCATGGATCAACCCAGAAACGAGAAGAGGCTTTTCTGGATACCCTGCAAACAAATTTTCCAAAAATAAAAGTTATAGCTGACCCTTACGTCGGGGCATCAAAGGGAGAAGCGTTCCATGTCATACTTGGGCTGCTTAACCAGGAAACAATTGATGCCATTTTCTGTGATTCTGAAGAGGCGTCTCTTGGAATACTTAAAGCGCTGAAAAATATAGCAAAAGAAAACAGGCCCAGGTTTATTGGCTTTGATTTCAACGAAACCATCAGGCAGGCAATTATCAGGGGAGATATGGATGCCACAATTGTGCAAAACCCTTATCAAATGGGCTACAAGGCCGTTACCATAGCCAATCAGCTCATAGAAAATCAGGACGTTCCAGAAAAAGTATATACCGACTTGATTCTCGTCACTCAAGAAAACATTGAATCTTCAAAGGTGCTGAAGGTCATCAATCAATATTTATCGCAGAATTCCAAAAAGTAAAACGCCCGCTTAACACTTAGCTGCCACGACCTCTTACCCGCAGCTCTGTACTCATATTACCGTCGTTGCCTGTTGAACCTGTCTCATAAGAAAATCAAACATAACCGGGTATGAAGAATGCGGATGAGTAAACAGTCCTACATGACCACCTTCAACATTATGTATTTCAATATTCGGCAGACATGATCCAACGACATCGGCAATACAAAGGGAATAGTCAGGACTTGTCTGTCCGGCAAGCAGGCAGGTTGGGATGTGAAGCTCCATATAGTCTTTTGTGCCATGGGGAGCAGTTACTGCAGACCTGAAATCATGAACCATTTTCTTTACACCAACCGCGAGCATTTTTTTCTCAAGCTCTGTGGTCCGATCAAAAGTACCTTCAGGTAACCATAAATCAATAAACTTTTTTGCGCCGGTAACACTATTGCCTTCTTGAATATCTTCTACAATATCGGCAGCCATATCATACGATTCAACAAGCAGAGGATGGTCTTGGTGTAAAAGATGAAAGGCCATCGGCTCATAGAGAGTAAGACTCTTAACCTTGCGTTGATGTGTAAAGGCGTAATGCAGAGCAACTGCTCCACCATATGAATGCCCAACAAGATGGTAACTATGAAGATTTTCGATTTCAGCTAAGGTATTCAGGATATGTTGGGATTCCTCTTCAATATCATACTCTTCCAGGATCTTCGGCATAGGACTATTTCCGTATCCCAACAGGTCGATGGTCACAACGCGATACTCTTTACTCAACATCCTGGCGAGTGATGACCATTGTTCTTTTGAGGCCATGGAGCCATGCAGCATTACAATGGTCTCTCCACTACCTTTAACTCTAAAGTGTTTTTTCATCACGTCCATGTTCCAAAGATAAATATTGATTATAATGGTTAACCACTACCATATAACCTGACTCAATTATTAATCAATTATTAATCAGTTCTTTTAATATTTGAAAGCAACCAACAACACCGAGGAGTTTGTAATGAAACGTGATGAAATGGTGCAGGATTATCTACAGATCCTTGACCTACATAACCGGGAGTTGGACTTCACGTTTCTATGTGATCTCATTCCCCGCCATGTTGCGGCGTATCCGTTTAGCAGCTCAAGTTGTCAATTAGGTGATGATTTGCCTCTCGATTACGAATCCTTGTACCGCAGAATTGTTATACAAAGGCGCGGTGGATATTGTTTCGAGCAAAATGGTCTACTATTTGAAATTTTAGAGGAACTTGGATTTGCGCCTAGGCTCTATCTGGCACGAGTGATTCACAATCAGGACATCCATCCCGGTTTGACCCACAGAATCTCTCTAATCGAATATGATGGCAAGCAATATGTCATCGACGTAGGCTTTGGTGCAAACGGTCCCAGAATACCGGTACTGATGTCTGAAACTGAGTCCAGAGATGGCGACAGGGTTTACCGGATAGCTGAGCCAAGACCTTCCGAGTTTCATATGCAGATTATAAAAGACGGTGACTTTTTTTCTCTGTATCGGTTTGAATTATGTCGTTACGGTCAGGCAGACTGCGAGCTTGGCCACTTTTATTCCCACCAGCACCCCGCTGCGAACTTCGTTAATCATTTGGTTGTTAGCCGCCTCACCAAATCCACAATCCATTCTTTACTTGATCTGGAATATTGGCAAATCACAGCAGCAGGAACAAAAAAACAGCACATTAATGACCCGGAGAATTTACACCATATCCTCACCAAAGAACTCAATCTTCAACTAGGCGCAGATGAGTGCCGTACCTTGTTTGAGAAGGTGTCTGCCAGACAATAAGTAAACTACTCTTCAGACAACAGAGCCAGGCCAAATAACATAAAAGCTGCACCTGTTATCTTATTAAAAATCGTCATAGAACGTTTTCTGGATAAAAACGGAGAGGCTGCAGATGAACACACAGCATAGGTCGTCAACACAGTAATTGATATTCCTTCAATGGTAAATATCAGCGTCAGGAATTGCGGCAGATAAGCTCTGTCGGGAGCAATGAACTGTGGGAAAAGCGCCACGAAAAAGGCGATGGCCTTTGGATTAGCAATACCAACAGCAAAACCTTCTTTAAAAACTGATAGAAGCGGTTTGACTTGCTTGCTCCGAGATATTACCCCGTAAGGTTCCTGAATATAAGGTGCCTTCCATGCCTTCACACCCAAATAGATGAGATACAAACAACCTGCTATTTTTATGGCGGAAAAAAGAGTTGATGAAGCAAGGATCACAGCCCCCAAACCTGCCGCAGAAAGAGATGCCAGAATGACCATGGCAGCAAAATTGCCAACTATATTGAGGATAGCAACCTTATAACCGTATCGTATACTATTTCTTACAGTCAGTATTACCGCAGGTCCGGGAAGTGCGGTAATGGTAACTGCAAGTGTAATGTAAACTAAATACTCATTAATCATTATAATTTTAGTGCGTTATGTAATATAAAAAATTCTGTTAGTTTGTACAATCAAGCGGGCATACAATGTACCACGTTCAAGTCAAGTTTATTACTATCTTATAGACCACATTTATACTCCTTAGTCTGTTTCCCAATACATCGGCCAAATATTAATTAAGATCAGACCCTGCAAAACCGAAAAGATCTATAGGCATATTTAAAGAAGTTTAAATTTAACGAGAGGAGACTAATACCCACATGAAAATAGCTGCGACTATGGTCAGCATGGATGCGGCACGAAACTACACGGAAGTAGATCAGACCAACACAATTATGCAACAGGGCCAGGCAGGCCTCAACTCTATCAATCAACCCCGGTCAGAACTCTCCGGGCAATCCTTCCAACAGGATTTTTTTTCACTGATTCACTCCTCCACCTCTACCCGGCAGAGCGGGTCTTTTTCTGTTTCAACAGGATCGGGAATTGAGGAAGCAGTTGAAGTACCTGAAAAATTCGATCAAAACCTGCAATCCAAAGCTGCCATTTCATCAATGGTGGAACTTGTTGCTGGTACCTCTGTCAACATCCAGCAAACGAGGGGCATCAGCCCAAATCGACTGGGATCATCCCCTTCCATCGAAGTGGGTTCTGCCAGCCTCAGCAGTAGTGTTGTCCACTTTGAAGAGGAGTCGGTCTTCTTTCAAGCAGCAGGAGAGGTGCAAACCGAAGATGGCAGGTCCATATCCTTTAATCTTGGGCTGCAGATGGAACGCCAGGAGCTTCTGATCCAGTCTGCAGGTATGGGATCAATCTTTGGCATCGACCCATTAGTTCTCAACTTCGATGATACTATCTCTATTTTTGACGAGAACTATTTTTCCTTTGACCTTGATGGTGATGGCGAAAAGGAAGAACTATCTACCCTAGGCAGTTGTTGCGGTTTCCTGGCCCTTGACCGCAATGGTGATGGGTCGATAAACAACGGTCTCGAACTGTTTGGCCCGTCAACGGACAGTGGTTTTGGAGAACTGGCAGATCTTGATTATGACGGTAATTCCTGGATTGATGAAAATGATCCTATCTTTGATGACCTGATGATTTGGCAGGGGGCTGGAGGGGAAGATGAACACCTCATAAGTCTCCGGGAGGCTGGCGTAGGCGCTATATCAGTGTCCAATCTTGGGACCCAGTTTAACCTTGAAGATCAGGATGGAACAGTGCAGGGCATCGTCCAGGCCTCAGGCATGTTTCTCATGGAGAACGGGGAACCAAAATCGATGCTGGAGATTGACATGGTCCCGCGGAACCGTGAAATACAAGATTCAGTACCTGACATTAACGGAGGTTCTAATGGGCAGCTCGAGACAACTGCTCAAGCTGATATTATCAGTTCGATCAGTGAGAAAAACCAGAGCGCCATGGATGATTTAAGACAGATTATTTTCTGGCAACGAATGAAAATGCAGTTGTATTTTGGCAGTAAAATGCTCAACAGCTCCCATAATGAAATGGTGGAGCGGTTGGAGCATCTCACCACACAATTAAAATCCTCAATGTTGTCTTAATGGGCCACTGGACTCCACAAACCAAGTCTATGCAATCATGGGTTATGTGGAGTCCTTTCTCAGAATTTAGCATCGAGAATTTTCATTCCACCACCAGAGTTGGGTATTATTATTCTTATCTGCTCCACCATAAATTTTGCAAAAACTTTCTCGGTGAGTGTTGGAATTTTATCCTGAAGGTGGACAAGGGCGATGGGGTTTAATATCGCTGGCTTTGAAGTGGATATCGGTATAATCTCCCCCTCTTGAATTTCGTGCTTTACAAGGTGAGAGGCAATAATTCCCAGACCGACGCCTTTTTTGATAGATGCGATAACAGCATCATGGCTATCCACAACGAGTACATCGCTCACCTGTACATTGGGTTTTGCAAAATGGTGTTTAAACCATTTTTTAATGGTTTGCTGATCTTTTCTGTAACCGATGAAATTCTGTTTTGAAAGAGATCTAAATGATAGATCCTTTTTAATATGGGTGTCGTTATACTCTTTGGAGCAAGCAAGAATCACTTCCTCCTCAAGCACTGGTTTAAAGTTGTACACTTCATGGGTTTCAGAAGTTGTGGTTTTTGTTAGAAAGACATCCACCAGAGCAAGGTCAATCATCCCCTTTTTGAGCATTGGCAACAACCGGTCAGGTGTTCCAAATTCCAGGAAAAAAGTCACATCCTTATAGTGCTGCCGAAAATCAGCAACAATTGAAGGCAGGTATGTTTTGCCGAATTCATACGGGGCACCTATTCTCAACTCTCCTACCGGACTCTCTTTTGCCATCTCAAGACTTTTCACATAGGTCTCAAGTGCTCCCATAAATGGTTGAACAATTTCATGTAACTGCTTACCGGCTGAAGTTGGAATGAGCTGTTTGTGTAAACGAATGAACAAGGGGCTGTTGAGTTCCGCTTCAAGTTTTTGAATAGCCTGACTCACCGCAGACTGACTAACATGTAGGATTTCAGCGGCACGGACAACACTCCCCAGAGTAAATACGTGGAAGAATACCTTCAATCGATCGAGATTCTGTAACATAAGTATAATTAATCCTGTGGTGAATTTTGTATAATTATACTTATTACTCGTCCCCCTTTATAATTGCAACAAATCGAAAGCCATAACTAACAGGAGAAGTCTATGCTCGAATCGAAACTTGAAAGACAATTTGAATATAGCCTGGATATCAATCCATCGCGCCGCTTGCAAAAACTTATCAGTGAGAGCGCAAGTGAAGCAGGCTATCTGCTACAACCCGAGGACACCAGTTCCAACGCAGACAATAGCTCCCATGACATGATGGCTCCAAATGTTAAGGGCACCCGTGATATGGTAAAAACACTATTCTGGATCTCAGTATCCATTGCTGCAACTATTGCCATGGGCCAACTGCATTAAACCAATAGGTACACGTATCCAATCCAGATACCACTGAGATATGCACATCAAACCATTGCGAACCTCCCATATCTTATGGCAACCTTGAAAAACAGCTGATTGTTATTGATTTTAGTCAGAGGACAGGAATATACTGGACGTAGATCATTTTCTTATAGCTTGTAAACGCTCCCTATCGTGGCCAAGAATTCAACTGGATCGTCCATGTCTTCCTCCCCTGTTCGCGAATTTTTCTTTCCCCGTTTCAATAAACGATTTTTCGTGCGACTTGTTCTCCTCGTTCTTTGCTGTTACATCATTTTTGGGCATCTTCTCATACCACTTAACATTCAGGGGATGAGCATGGAACCCACCTACCATGACAGATCTTTTGCATTCTGCTGGCGACTGAGTTACCTGCTGAGCTCTCCAAAACGATTTGATATAGTAGGAGTTCGTTTTGCCGGTAAAAAAGTTATGCTTATGAAAAGGATAGTAGCGCACGCAGGCGAAACAGTCGAATTTAGACAAGGTGTTCTGTACGTGGATGGAAATGCAATGGACGAACCCTATGTAAAATATCGCACAGACTGGGAGCTACCACCGAGAACCATTAGAGATAATCATGTATATGTGGTCGGCGATAACCGCGGTACATCCATTGAAAGACACCAGTTTGGTGAAATACGCTTAAATCGAATAGTCGGAGGCATAGTCCCATGAACAGTAAAACAAAATTTCTTCTAGGCATCATTCTAATGCTTGTGGGAGGTGCAATATTTCTCTTGCCCAGTGATGACAAAAAGATAAAAAAAAATCTACATTCACTCGCTGAATACTGTTCTACATTACGCGTAGAATCTATGATAGAGACTCTTCGTAACGTTACTCTTGCATCAAAACTCTGCACCGATCCCTGCAAAATTGAAATTGAGTCAAGAAATTTCAATAAGGAATTAAGCCAAAAAGAGCTTTCAGATAATTTTCTTATACTCAAGAAACGATTACCAACCACAATCTTCACTTTTGAGGATGTGAGTGTAGATTTTCCCGCAGAAAACAGTGCATCAGTGTTGACAACCATTCGGCTCAATGGAGAGTCTAACGACGGGAATTTTACAGATGCCTATGAGGTTGATATCACGGTTGATAAAATTGATGGGGACTGGCTGTTTTCATCATTTACAGTCGTTGAATTTATGAAAAAATAGGGATACACCCGCACTTCATTACAACTGGAACATTTTGATATTAAAATGATTTTCAAATCACGCTAACAGACTGCTGTTCTCTCTATAAGACCTTCCAACTGTATAGTTTTCCGCCTACCGAGGACCTCTGCCATGGTCCTCATTAAGACCATGATTTATCAACTTTTTTAGCGTTGGTCTCGTCTTTTATGTTGACAAAGACAGTGACAAATTTTTAAGAGTAGAAACCATTCTCATACTTCTCAATATTGCTGAAACATTATTTATCAGGGGCTTACTCCTGATAAATGTACACTTCAGAGCCTTTTGTAAAAATAGGATTTTCGTTCAAGATTGAGGCTTGTGATACATTTTACCACAGGCATATAGTTAATATGGCGAGAATAAAATTTTGAACAAAACGAAAAGATTGGGCGCAAAGGCACTTTTGCAAGTGGCTCTTCATATTAAAAATTAAAAAATGAGTTGATACAGTGCAGAGTTACGCACTATTATCAACTCATTATTTACGACAACTATTATTAAGACACTCAATTACTCATCTATTAAATCGAATCAGGAGAGAAAGTTATGTTAAAATTAGGAGAAAAAGGAGCCATTCCACAACGTGGAGAGGACAGTTACACCATCGCCCCCCATATACCCGGTGGGTTTGTAACGCCAGATCTACTCAGAAAAATCGCAGATGTTTCTGAGAAATATGACGCCAAAGCTCTGAAAATTACAGGAGCCACACGTATTGCAATCGTTGGTCTAAAAGAAGCCGATATAGATTCTGCCTGGGAAGATCTTCAGCTAGAGGAAGGTGCAGCGGTGGGCCTATGTGTTAGAAGCATTCGCACATGCCCTGGAAACGGCTTTTGCCGTCTTGGACAACAAGACGCTGTTGAAATTGGTCTAAAGCTTGATAAAAAATACCATGCCTACCAACTACCCGGTAAATTTAAAATGGCAGTTTCGGGATGTAAACTCAGTTGTTCTGAGTCCTGGGTCAGAGATATTGGTTTAATTGGTGACAAGGACGGCTGGATTGTAACCATTGGCGGGAATGTAGGCGCCACCCCCCGTATCGGCAAAGAAGTGATCAGAGGTCTCGATGATGAAGCCGTTATGACAGCCGTTGATACTGTTATCGAGTATTACAAAGAAAATGCCAAAAAAGGTGAGCGTCTTGGGAAAATGATTGAGCGAGTCGGCTTAGAACCTTTTCAGGAAGCTGTTGGAGCTTAACTCGCTGTAACATATTTCTACCAAGCCCCACTCTAGCATCATCTGACCTGACATCTATCGAGTACCACAGATTATTATCAGGTCAGATTGTGTTGTTCCTATCCTAAAACTGTTCACAACTGCTGTTTTTTTCCTCTAGAATTATCCTCTAGAATATACCGCTGTTCTTCATGCGCCATGACTGTCTGTTGACGAAATCCCCCACCTTTTTTTCAAACAACATACACCTGTTATTCCTTTCGTTTTTCAACTTGTAATTAGTAAACAAAAACCGTAGCCTACAAGTAGTAGTTAGTAAATCTATTAATCTCATAGTTATCAATATGGAATTTTGCCATGACACTCTTCATCCGTACGACCCTACTACTCTTGCTGTTTGCGGCTTACACAACTGTGCAGGCTGAAACCCTTGTCGTTGGAATCAGTATTGGCTACCCACCCTACTATTACGAAGATGAAGGAACTCTTACCGGGTTTTGTATCGAAACCATCAATGCAGTGGCCGATGCAATTGGTGTTGATGTGGAGTATGAGGTCTATCCGTGGAAGCGACTTATAGCCAATGCCCAAAAAGGTGATATTGATGCCATAATGCCCCTTTTTAAAACTGAACAAAGAGAGAAATATCTTATTTTTGAAGGACTTGAGCTGGCACCTGAAACCAATCATTTTTTCACTTCCACAGAATCGGATATCTCATTTACCGGTAACCTTGAAGACTTTAAACAATATCAGATTGGAGTAGTCGATCTATACAGCTATGGAACTATTTTTGATCACTTTGAGTTTCCTAAAAAACAAGTTACTCGAAGCGATAAGCACCTCATCGATATGTTTACCCACCATCGTTTTGATATAGGAGTGGGGAACAGGTATGTGGTGCAACACTATGCAAAGCTAAGGAAAATTGAGCACACAATTAAATTTCTTGATCCACCCATTACAAAAGAAACACTCTATCTTGGAGTAGTTAAAGCTCGCAACGAGAACAACAGAGCAGAAAAACTCGCCAAAGCACTACAGACGTATAAAACAACACCTGCATACCGTGATCTTATTGGTAAATATGGAATTATTGAATAGAACTAAAGATAGTAGAGCCTTTTGCAAAAATAGGATTTTCGTTCAAGATTGAGGCATGTGAAAAATTTTACCACAGGCATATCTTTAATATTCCGAGGATAAAATTTTGAACAAAACGAAAAGATTGGGCGAAAAGACACTTTTGCAAGCGGCTCGTATTATTTCGTGAGTATTAATGTTACGTAAGAAACATATAATTCTATCACTTTTTGCAGTGATATCTCTTTTGAGTTTTATCTATTTTGCAATGGCTTCCTGGTATCTGACGTCAGCCAAAACAAAAGATGCTCAGCTAATAGAAAATCACGCGATAATTATAGCCCATGATCTTTGGAGCCTTAACACCTATGGTATGCAAGCCTACCTCGACCTTGTTGCTGCAGCAGATCATTACAAGAACATTGAAGTATTAACCGATGATCAGGAAACGTTTCTTATGATCTCCGGGCCTGAACCCAAGTCACTTGATGCGTTTTTCTTACGAACCGGGCTTATATCCACTAAAAAAATATCTCATCCTGTTTTATATGAAAACCGCAAAATAGGATACTTTAAGGGTGAACAGTACGTCAGGTACATTTATCCACTCTTTTACATATTTCTTGGACTTTTCTTTACCGTTCTCACCCTCTTTCTAATCTTTTATCTTATTTTCCACCGAAGACTCCTTGCACATCAGGTGAGAGAAAGAACGCAGAAATATCACGACCTCGTCAGTCTTCTCCCGGAAATGGTGCTCGAAACTGATGCGGAAGGAAACATTACCTTTGCCAACGAAAAAGCCCAGAAATGTCTTGGTATTACAGATTTAACCAACTCAAAACATGATTGCAGGGATTACATCCGCCTGGAAAATGGTAAGAGAGGTGATGCCAGTATCTATCTAGATTCAGATAGTGCAGACCTTAATCGTAAAGAATATAGGGCAAAGAACAGCTCCGGAGCCCTTTTTCCCGTACTTGTCCGCTCAGCTGCTATCTATAAAAACAGCCATTTTATCGGAGCGCGGATGGTCATTATAGATATTACCGAACGACAGGCTCTTCAGGAACAACTTAGCCGGGACCAAAAAATGAAATCCATCGGTATCATGGCGGGGGGTGTCGCCCATGACTTAAATAATATTCTCTCAGGTATCATCAACTATCCTGAGCTGTTACTACATCAACTGCCCAAAGACAGCCCCCTGGTGAATCTAGTTGAACCTATTAAAGATGCTGGTCTTCGTGCTGCAGCAGTCGTGGCTGACCTACTAACCGTTGCCCGGGGTGTTGCAGCGACAAGAGAGTCTGCCAATCTTAATGAAATTATTCGGGACTACACCTTTTCACCCGAATTTCAAACAATTCAATCGCTGTATCCAAAGATACATTTTACTAAGACCCTTTCACCTGAAATCGACAATATTTCCTGTTCGATAATCCACGTGAGAAAAAGTCTTATGAACCTTGTGAACAATGCTTTTGAAGCCGTACATGGTGAAGGACATGTTCTTATAGAGACAGCGAACGTAACAGTTAACAGCCCAGTTACAACGGGCCATGGAATTATTTCTCCTGGCTCCTATACTACTGTTGCCATCAAGGATTCTGGCAAAGGAATACCTGCCTCTGAGTTAAGTCATATTCTAGAACCATTTTTTTCAAAAAAGGAACTGGGCAGAAGTGGAACAGGCCTCGGACTCACCGTTGTATGGAATACGATGCAGGACCATGATGGCGGAATACAAGTCAGCTCTAACTCAAAAGGTACTGTATTTGAACTCTATTTCCCAAGCTCCCCCAGCCTCATTCATAAAAAGGCAGTCAAACCAAACCCTGATATATTTAAGGGCAAAGGACAGTCTATACTCATTGTTGATGATGAATTTCAACAAAGAGACATTGCCACCCGACTGCTCACATCCTTTGGTTACAATGTTGAAAGTGTTGCCTCGGGAGAGGCCGCAGTCGAATATATTAAAAAGAGACCGGTTGATCTGATTCTGCTCGACATGATACTGGAATCTGGAATCAATGGACTTGAGACATACAAACGAATCATCAGCATTGCTCCTCAGCAAAAGGCTATAATTTTAAGTGGCTTCTCAGAAAGTGATGATGTTAAGAACACCATCCGTCTCGGTGCCAGTGGCCTAGTCAATAAACCCTACACCAGTGAACAACTCGCAAGCGCCGTATACACTGAGATTACTACCCCATGACACTATACTTCAAAAAATCAATGAAGCCTGCAACACTATTTATAGTCACGCTATTGCTACTAACGTACACGACCCCAAGCAGATCTTTTGCGGTGAACGTAAATCAATCGCAGAATCAAATCACCTGGTACAGGGCTGACTTTCCACCAGTGTCTATTCCTAATGAACCACATATGGATCAGGGATTCTTTGATAAGACAATGCATTTTTTAATACATCATCTTCCTGAATACTCACATAATTTTGAAATTGCTAATTTCAAAAGAATAATGTTGGAACTTAAGCAAAACAAAAATGTATGCTGCCCCTCACTCTATAAAACCAAGGAACGCGAACAATTTGTATCATTTTCAGAACCTGCGATGGTAGTTCTACCCAACGGACTGATAACATCTGAAAAAAACCGTGAAAAACTTGCTCCACACATCGATGCAGACGGAAACATTTCACTCCTCTCTCTCTTACAGGACGAGAACATCAAACTTGGGATATCCAATGGCAGAGTTTATTCTGGTGGAATAGATCAAATTTTGAGTCAATTCAGTGGCAAAAAAAACCTGCTGGTTCGTTCCGGAAATGATGTTTTCCGTGGCCTTATCAACATGTTGAATATGGGTAGGATCGATTGCCTTGTTGGTTATCCTGTGGAAGCAGGATATTTTGTGAGAGAAAACAACGCACATAACGACTTCACCTACTACCCAATACAAGAGAGTAGTGTAACCTACACCGTAGGCCATATCGGCTGCCCAAATAACGATTGGGGTAGAAATATTATCCAGCAGATTGATGTACAGATCAAACAACACAGGGACAAGGAATTTATTGGTTTTTATGGGGAGTGGCTCGATGAAACCACCAAAACTTTACACAAACAAATGGCTGAAGAGTTTTTTAACTCCCTACAAAAAAGCAACTGATTGTCAGGCAGAAAGCCAACACCTGGAACGATATTTGTCCGGGTTACATGTGGATTGCTCGACTTCCGCATAGTAACATGGAAAGAAAAGCTTAAATCTGATTTGGTTACCCTGCTTTAGACATCGTTATCATCAAGGTTACTTTTGTCATCACAGGATATGGATAAAAGATTCGGGCAGGTCGTAACATCATTCTTCTTATCCCAGCCCCCCAGATAAGGAGTAAGGCGCTCATCAGTAAAGCCCTGGATCGACAGGCCATCGACTCTAATGAGGGGACGCTTTATAAGTATTGGATTTTCTACCATAAGGGCCACTGCTTCATCATAGCTTAAATGTGCAGGGTTTATTGTTCCATTTTTTATAGCCGGTGCAGTGTGATTCATAATCAATGAAGCGTCCCTGCTTAAAAAAAATTGAGCCAGCTCCTCCGGGCTCCAAGCGTGCTTTAAGATATTCACACACTCAAGAGTATTTCCAGCCTCAAGCAGAATGTTTTTCTGTTTTCCACCATTAATACAACCAGGTTTTTCAAAAAATTGAATATACGCCATAAACTTCTACCTTTCTTCTCATAAAAAAATCTTGTTTGTCAATCTAAACGGGATTCAACCAACTCGTCCAAAGCCCCCTGCCAACTGCAAGCACCACAGCAAATACTCTTCGTATCTATTTCAACATCACCGGCCTGCTGGATGAATTCCACTGTTCGCCTGCCAACAACAATAAATGTATTTTTCGCACCTGCCTTAGAGGTCTGAAAATATTTTGACCCGCAACCGGGACATATAAATTGAGCCATTATTGTATTCCTCAGATTGATCCGATTTAACGAGATAAATGCTCGCCCAGTAAACGAGAATTCTGCCAGGATAAGTAATTCACGAAATTCATATTTTTAAAAATTGTATTTCGTGAAGCTACTACATTGATGTTCTCTATTACAAATCTCGAGCCATTTATGATGTATAATTTGTTCTTCCACACACGCGTGTACTACAGAACATTTACTATTCAAACGGTGCTTCAGTGTGGCTGTATTGTTTCCTTCAAAACTGAAGCAAAATTACATTAATGTCGGGTTGCAATGTGTTGAAACGCAAGTTGTTTTTGGGTTGCTTGATACCCCGTTGCACAGACGTGTCTATGGATGTACATTAGAAGGAGTACATAGAAATTTGATACTGTTTAAGAAGGAATTCAGCGATGCAACTCAACAGATTACAAGTACATATTTTAGAAAAACTGAGTAGTGAACTCGATCTTGAAATCGACGCTTATCTACTCCAATTTTCCATGGAATATATTGAACGAATCGTCATGTCCCTCGATGATCTAACGGAAGAAGAAGGAGATACCTGGATCACTAAAGCCTATTTAAAGACCCTGGGATAAGCCTAACCTTTTTAAAGGGCTCTACTTAGTCGATTAATGGGACCTCAATCGCCAGGATTTGCGCTTTGCTTTGAGCTACAATTGGGTAGCATGTGCCATCTGCTATCCCCAAGCCATCACGCCTTTTAACAGCATTACCGTCTATGGTGACATTGCCTTCGATGACAAAGAAGTACACACCATTCTTTTGGATTTTTTTCTCATAGATCACCTGTTTTTCAGCCTCAATATCAGCTAGGGAAAACCAGGCATCCTGGTTGATCAAAACTGTTTCTTCCGATTTTTCTGGTGATACAAGAAGCTGGAAGCTGTTCTTTCTCTTACCTTCATCAAAGACTTTTTGATCATACCTCGGGGTAATGTCCCTCTCTTTTGGCAGCACCCAGATTTGAAGAAAATTTACATCTTCTGAAGATGAATCATTGTACTCCGAGTGGGTTATGCCGCTTCCTGCCGACATAATCTGGACTTCACCTGTAGATATGATGTGCTTGTTCTCCATACTGTCTTGATGTCGCAAAGCCCCTGACAGAGGGATAGAAATTATCTCCATATTTTCATGGGGATGAGTTCCAAATCCCATTGATGGCGTGACGATATCATCGTTGAGCACTCGCAATAATCCAAAATTCATGCGCTCAGGGTTGTAGTAATTGGCAAAACTAAAGGTGTGTCTGCTTTTGAGCCAACCATGATCAGCCAACCCTCTTGATTGATTTTCATGATACACTGGTTTCATTATGTTCTCCTGTATGGTGAGTGGTTATATTGCATACAATTAGCATTTATTTCGATGCCGAAATATACAGTTAATAAAATAGGCGCATTTATTTGAATCTTTTTAATACATTCGACTAAATATCTTTTTCTTCAACACTTAGACACAGAAACGCCTTTACTACAATTTCTGCATGGCTTAGAAACACCCAGGCAATTAACTCTCTACCTGATACAGTAAGACATACTGTCACCCTGTACCTATCTTTCTCTGCCCTTTTGCACATAACCAAAGTGTTTCTCTCGAGACTATCAATCACTCTCATGGACCCGATATGGGTTCTTTGTCATCCATGCGATGGTTAACATTGCCGAAACATTGCTACGTAATTTCACTTTATACGTAAATAAAAGGTGCCCTCTGTTTTATGAACCGGAAGAGATATTGGACTTTACTCGCCACACCTAACTCTACTGACTACAGTCCCTTAAAAAGTCGTGGTATTCGTCACCCTTGAGTTGTATAAACAAAAACATATAGTCCACTACTATCATTTTAGAGTTTACATAGTATATCTACTGGATCTCTTTAAAAAAATACGGTGTATTGATAATACATATGGATATCATACTTTACGGAACCACAGAAATAGGCTACCTGATTGCCTCACAATTACATAAGCAGCACAATGTCACTCTATTATCTGACAACCCAGAGCTCAGTGAAAAATTCATCCACCTTGATATCAGTATAGTAGAAGGTGATGGTGGGGATATAGCGGTACTGCAAAGCATAGAAGCGAAAAAAGTTAGACTGTTTATTGCCTGCACCCCACTAGATGAAGCAAACATCGTTGCCTGCTGGACAATTAAAAAAATATCAGAAACAGAAACCGTCTGTTTTATCAGTAAGGCAAGCCTGTACAACAACCTTTCTTCGTCCATCCACAACAAATACCAGACACGTTACGACATTGATTCCATCATCTGGCCGGAACAACTTCTTACCCAGGATATTTTCCGCATAATCTCAGTGCCTGAGGCCCTGGATGTCGAATATCTGGCAGGTGGCAAGGCAAAATTATTTGAGTATAAAATTAAAGACAGCTCCACCATCATCAATACCCCGATAATGTCCTGCAACTTTCCACCAAACATACTCATAGCTGGAATATCCCGTAAAGACCAACTCTTTATCCCCAATGGAAAAACCACCATCCAGCAGGATGACAGAGTCTTTTTCATCGGCACCAGCGAAGCTCTCGATTCACTGGCAGCGGACTTTTTTAAACACAACAACAAAGTAAACAAGGTATCCATCATTGGAGGCGGCAGTGTCGGCCTGATGCTTTGCCAAAAGCTCGAAGACCAGGGTATTAACGTCAAAATTATTGAGTGTGAACAAAACCGCTGTGAGTATCTTGCCAATACCCTCACAAAAACACTGGTGCTTCAGGGGGATGGTACCGATCTTGAGCTGCTCGAAGAAGAAGCCATCGCAGACGCAGACGTCTGTGTATGTACCACAGACAACGATGAGAAAAACCTTCTCTGCTCACTACTTCTCAAACAACTTGGCTCCAGAAGAACCATAACCAGAATCAGCAACCCGCAAAACTACGATCTCTTTACCCGGGTGGGAATTGATGTTTTAGTTTCTCCCAAAGCATCTGCCCTGACAGAGGTACACAATCGCATCCAAAGCCACGATATCCATATCATAGCACTTATTGAAGGAGGAAAAGGTGAGGTCTTAGAACTTACGGTTCCCGACTCCTTTGTCACGATACAACTCAAAGATTTCACATTTCCAGTAAACGCTGTGATTGGAGTTATCAGCAGAGGTCATAAGGTACTGATCCCCAATGGTGATACGTTTCTCAACCCAGGAGATCAACTGAAAATATTCACTATGAAAGAAGACTCAGAAACCATCAAAGAACTTTTTGCCCTATGAAACTCCCTCTTATAGCCTCAGCCTTAGCTGTTGTACTCATAGCTTTTGGTTCAATCATCCTTTTGCCAATTGCTATTGCCTGGTACGAAACTGAATATATGGCAGCTGTTCCTTTTTTGATTGCCTCCACATTTTCAATCTCCCTGGGGTTACTGTTACGCTGGTATGGTCGTGAACATCGTAATCTTGATCTTTTAAAACGAAACGAGGGATTGCTTATCGTCAGTCTCACCTGGGTTCTTTGCAGTATAATCGGTGCAATCCCCTACATTTTTTGCGGGTTAAATCCACTAGATGCACTCTTTGAATCGGTATCAGGGATCACCACGACTGGAGCCACAATTCTTGTCGATTTTTCCCTCTACTCAAAAACATTTTTCTTTTGGAGATCCTTAACTCAATGGCTTGGCGGCATGGGAATTCTCGTCCTCTTTGTTGCAATTCTTCCCCAATTTGGAGTCGCCGGGCGAAAGATATTTTTTGCAGAAGCCCCCGGCCCTACTGAAGAAAAACTGACTCCGCGTATCACCCATACTGCAAAGGCCCTCTGGCTTATCTATATTCTACTCACCTGTCTTGAGATTGTCGCTCTGCACCTTGCTGACATGCCAATGTACGATGCTATCTGCAACTCACTCACAACAATGGCTGCAGGTGGTTTTTCTCCCAACCCGCAATCCATCATGGGGTATCAGAGCTCTACAATAACGTGGATCATTACATTCTTTATGCTCCTTGCAGGAAGTAATTTCGCTCTACAGTACAGGCTGCTCATCAAGGGCCATTTTAAACCACTCTGGGCCAGTGAAGAATTCAGATTTTATACAGCTATTATATGTTTTTTTTCTGTCATTCTTTTTGTATCCCTTGTCCTGTCTCAAACGGCAACAACCTCAATCGACTTTAGGGACAGTCTCTTTCAAATAGTCTCCATAATTACCACAACAGGCTTTTCTTCAGCAGACTTCGCTCTCTGGGTCGTTCCCGCACAAGTTCTCATTCTTACCATGATGTTTGTTGGGGGCTGTGCAGGGTCAGCTGGAGGAGGCATTAAGGTCGTTCGCATACTTTTTGCCTTTAAATTTCTTAAACGGGAAATTCATCAATTCCTTCATCCCAAGGCAGTATTGCCCATTAAAATTGACAAGGTTACCGTACTCGATGATATACAACGACAGATTCTCAGTTTTCTGCTTTTTTACATTATGCTCATATTATGTTCAGGAGTTGTAACTACCATGATAGAACAGAGTGCAGCAGTGGGTTTTGTTGGCACGATTACAACAATTGGTAATGTGGGACCAGGCTTTGGCGAAATTGGACCAATGGGATCGTTTGCAAGTGTACAGCCACTCAGCAAGGTGATCTTTATCATCGATATGCTGGTCGGCCGGCTGGAGCTGATCCCTTTTTTCGTTATGCTCTCACCTGAATTCTGGAATTTTTCCAATCACTAACCCATTAACTCATTAACGATGAACACAAGAGCATGAAACTTTTTTACCACCTGTTTGCCTATCTTCTCTTAGGAATGATAGCCCTGATCTGTATTGATGAATTTCTTAATTTCCAGAAAGAGATTACACAATATGAATCAGATATGATCACCAATGCAATCCAGAATGGCAAGAGCATTTCCGGTATGGTTTCACATACCTGGCGGGAAAGTGGTGAAGAAAAAGCCCTTCAGCTGATCAGCGATGCCAGTGAGTCAGGCACAATACAGGTTCGCTGGGTCTGGCTTGACACATTCCTTGGGACCTTTACCGGCAGTTCAGAGGAAAAATCTCAGCTTGAGCGTATTCTCCAAGGGGAAAATATCTCTTTAAAACTCAAAAATGATGAAGGAATCCTCGTCAGATACACATATGTTCCAGTGGATGTGGGTACGTCCCAGGCCGGAGCACTTCAACTCAGTCAAACACTTCTACCACTGACCGAATTTTCAAAAAATATGCTGATTCGGGCAGTGACTATCACCGCTCTTCTTGCACTGGTTTGCGGTATAATACTCTTTATCTTCATCGACCGAAAAATACGTCGTCCGTTAAATAACCTTATGGCACAGGCCGAAAGAATTGGCCAGGGCGATCTCACAGCCAATAAGGAGATCATCGGAGATAACGAACTTTCAGAAATGGCTGAAACCATGAATGACATGTGCTCACGCCTGCTTATCGCAAAAGAAAAAATAAAATTTGAATATGATGCACGCTTAAAAACCATTGAACAACTCCGCCATACCGAGCGACTTTCATCTTTTGGTGTTCTTGCAGCTGAAATCGCCCATGAGCTTGGAACCCCCCTCAACGTTGTTGATGGCAGAGCAAAAATGATCATCCGTGAAAATCTGCCCATGGAAGACATCCATGATTGCGCCTCAATTATACAGAGTCAGGCTGAACGAATGGCTGTCATTATCAGACAGTTGCTGGATTTCACCCGCCAACCAAAACAGAAGATATCAAGAGAAGATATTACATTTCACATCAAACAGGTCTTCCAGCTGCTCTATCCGATGGCGGCTAAACAACGTGTTTCTTTTTCCTTAAACAAAAAAGACGATACTAAGGTTATATTGAGTGGCGACTTTGCTCAACTGCAGCAAGTACTTGTTAACCTGCTTATGAATGCAATACAGGCGATGCCTGATGGCGGTAAGGTTGATGTCGACCTGTCTAATGAGATTATCACAGGATCTACTACTGACAAACATACAAAAACCAGTTATCTCAAGATAAAAATACAGGATGAAGGTGAAGGGATTTTAAAAGAAAATATACAACATATCTTCACTCCTTTTTTCACCACCAAAACCATAGGGACAGGAACCGGACTTGGTCTGTCGATCGCCCATGGCATCATAGAAGAAAACGGAGGTTGGATCAATATTGAAAACAGGGTCCAAAGAGGCGCATGTTTTACTATTTACCTCCCCATTAAGGAAGATGCGTCATGACAGGTAAAATTGTAATTATCGAAGATGACCAGGATATGTGCAACATGCTGTCCGTGGGACTCAGCAGACGAAACTACACCGTTGAAACGTATACCTCAGGCACGGGTGGACTCGCAGCTGTTGGGAGCATCCTCCCGGACGTTGTGCTCACAGACATACATCTACCCGATAAAAATGGTCTTGATATTTGTAAGGATATAGCCACAAATTACCCGGAAATACCTGTCATCATCATGACAGCCTTTGGTAGTATGGACACTGCAATCGCAGCAATTAGAGCTGGGGCCTATGACTTTGTAACAAAACCCATTGATCTTGACATACTTGCCCTGTCTCTTGATCGGGCTGTTCGATACAGTAACCTCCAGGATACCGTAAGAGAGTTGCAAAATGCGGTTAAACAACCCCACACCTTTAACGATCTCATCGGCGAAAGCCCCGCCATGGAGGAGTTATTTTTAAAACTCAGCCGTATTGCTGACTCTGAAGCGTCACTTCTTATAACCGGGGAAAGTGGCTCAGGCAAAGAGCTCACAGCAAGAGCTGCCCACATGCACAGCCGAAGGAAAAAACAACCTCTCACCACCATCAACTGCGCTGCCATGCCAAGCCAACTGCTCGAAAGTGAATTGTTTGGCCACACAAAAGGTGCCTTTACCGATGCAACACATCACAATGCGGGACTGTTTCTCAAAGCCGACGGTGGTACCCTGTTTCTCGATGAAGTGGGAGAAATTCCGCTTGAACTCCAGCCAAAGCTGCTACGAGCCCTCGAAGAGCGTTTAGTCAGGCCCCTTGGAGGAACAACAGAACGACCATTTGATGTTCGAATTGTTGCAGCCACCAACCGTGATCTTGAATCGGCAGTAGAGGACGGACTGTTCAGGGAGGATCTCTACTACAGGCTCAACGTGATCAACATAGAGATGCCACCTCTGCGTTCCAGGGGAAATGATATTCTTCTTTTAGCTGGGAAATTTATAGAACAGTTTTCAAAACAACAAAATAAGGCAATTACAGGTCTTTCAAACGCCGCATCTGAAAAATTACTTGAGTACTCCTGGCCTGGAAATGTCAGGGAGTTGCGTAATGCCATTGAACATGCGGTAGCCCTCACTCACTATGAAAAAATCATTCCAGAAGATCTCCCTGAAAAAATTCGTCTTTTTCGAACAGATTACATCCTGCTGGGGGCTGAAGACCCCATGGAGCTGATATCCATGGAGGAGATGGAACGACGCTACATCATGCATGTTTTAAAGAGAAGTGGTGGCAACAGGAGCTTAACCGCCCGCATCCTCCAACTTGATAGAAAAACATTGTATCGTAAACTGCAACGCTACGAGGATCACTGACATTCATATTGCAATTCAAAGCACCCATCCACCATCAACATGCATCTGTACAGATGACGTTGATAACGGATGGAGTCGAGTTATACTCTGAACTTGGCAATCATATTTTTCAGATTAAGGGCGATTCCTGAGAGGTCCTCAGCACTTTCATTGACACGTGAACTGGCTTGAGTCATCTCATTGGCGCTATTGTTCACATCAGCAATGTCACTGGCTATTTCTCCTGCAACCGTAGAACTTTGCGCTACATTTTCGTTCACTTCTGTGATGCCAGTAGACGCCTGGCTAACATTTTCTGCAATTTCACTGGTGGTTGCCGTCTGTTCTTCAATTGCAGCTGCAATCGTTGTTACAATCTGATCGATTTCAGAGATAACCTTTTGAATATCATTAATTTCCGTTACGGTTATACCGGTTGCCTCCTGAATCCCCTCTATTTTTGTCTTAATATCCAGGGTGGCCTGGGCTGTCTGTTTCGCCAAATCTTTGATTTCATTGGCTACAACCGCAAACCCCTTACCCGCCTCACCGGCACGGGCAGCCTCGATGGTTGCATTTAGAGCCAAAAGATTAGTTTGCTCTGAAATTTCTGTTATTACTTCAGTTACTTTATTAATTTCGTCGGCAGCCTTTCCTAATTCATTGACTCGCTGGGAAGCTCTCTCTGACTTGCCCACCGCTTTTGTTGTGATATCTTTTGCATTGTGAGAATTCCTGGCGATCTCACTGATGGTGGCGTTCATCTCCTCGGTTGCTGTTGCCACCATATTCACATTCACTGAAGCCTGCTCCATTGCTGCTGCTACTGTGTTCTGGTTTGCACTCATTTCTTCAGCAGCGGAAGCGACTTGTCCAGACCTTGATGCGGTGTTTTCTGCACCAGATTGCATCTGGTTGGAAATAACTGCCAACTGAGAAGATGAATCATCGACACTCTCAACGCCCTGCCTGATATCAGTGATCATTTGACGAAGATTCCCTGCCATATCATTTAATGATTGTGCCAAAACACCAATTTCATCTTTCTGATTTACATCCATGGTTTTTGTCATATCACCGCCAGCCATGGCCTGTGACAGCTCAACTCCTTTCTGTAATGGTTTGGTGATAATATACGTTAGATAAAACCCGGAAATAAGAGCGAGAACAACGCCTAGACAAATACCAACAATTGTTATAATTTGACTTCTTTTGGCAATAGCTTCGCCCCTTTTGACCGTCTTTGCAGACTCTTCCTTTGCCTTGTTAACAATTATATCTATAGCTTTAAATGTATTGTCCTGATGAACAGCAGCATCTTCAAGGAGAAGTTTATTCATTTCTACAAAAGATGAGTA
Source organism: Desulforhopalus glucosivorans (assembly GCF_054397165.1). NCBI lineage: Bacteria > Pseudomonadati > Thermodesulfobacteriota > Desulfobulbia > Desulfobulbales > Desulfocapsaceae > Desulforhopalus > Desulforhopalus glucosivorans. The sequence goes on along the minus strand of NZ_AP044854.1, from coordinate 876,730 downwards.
TGCCACATCACTGACAGCCTTCATCTGAGCCACAAGCTTAAATACCTGCTCAGACGCAGGATAGAGGTCATTCAGAGCTATATCTCGAGCTGCATAGGTTCTCTTTTCAGAACTAGACTTCTTGACTTCACCAACATGTTTGTGCAACGCTAAATGAACTGGTCGTAATTCTTCTGCCAAGGCAACAATCTCTGGATTTGTGGTGTCCATATTGCCCAACCACTTGCCAAGGGAACAGGATGTACCGTCTGTACCTCCCTCAAATGCTTCATTAAATGCAAGAAGTTGACCTATCTTTGCAAGGAGTCCCAAGTGAGCAATCTCAAAATCATTCATATGATTGTTCAACAAGGTCGGGTTGGTCATATCAGCTTCGATAAGACTCTTGGAAATCTCGACAGCCTTATTATTCACTGCAACCCAACTACTGATATAATTTGAAAAATTATCCATTTCAGGTTTAACCGTCTCAGCAAAATCCAAATCGAGAAAAGCTGTTTTTGCAGCGCCATATACTTTTCTTATCTCAAGAAGTCCCTGGTGAGATTTTTTTCGCTGTTCAGCAGAGGCATATGGGGTGAGTAGTGTACGCATAAGGCTGGCTATTGAAGATAACTCACCTTTAATTATTAAAATATTTTCTACAGCCGGCAAATCATCTTCACCCATTTCTTCCTGCAGATGATGCATTTTTCCCTGCTCTACAATTCCAGTGACACCAACGGCGATAATAATAATTGCGGTGAGGATGAAACCTCCAACCAGTTTTACGCCAATCTTCAGGTTTTTCATTCAAACACGCCCCTTCTCCCATTCTGAAAAGAGAAAAATAATTATAAATATTGGAAGCAACACTAGGCTGCAGAGTAGAGAGGAATATTGCAAAAAATTACTTCTTAAACAGAATTGTCCATATTTAAAGGAGACAAGTCAAGGTATAATATTATCTGCGAAATAAGTGGTTCAGAAAAGCTGAGGGAATAATATAGAAAGAGAGATATAAGTAAGGGACAAAAAGGTTAACAATTTTTCCTAAAGCAAAAAATCACATACCTGACGCTTTTCCCCGACATTTAGTTGTTAGGTTCATAGAAACGTAATGTGAGCGAAACAATTTCAAGCAACAAACAGAACTCTACAATCATCAAGACATGGGCGTAGACATTGAGTTCGTGGGTGAAACCAGCAAAGAACCAGCTAACTAACCCAACCAGTATGATGAAATATTTACGAAGTTTGATGCGTGTTTGGTGACTGTTGCGGACATACATTTTCACGGCTACCATAGTCAGAAGAACAAGTAGTACAAAATGCAGGATAAGTGGGACACCCTGATAATAGTGGGAGATGTAGTAGACTTTCTTGAAATATAGATGCTGGGCAAGGCCTGCCTTATAACCTGATAGGTACTCCAGCACAAATAAAGCGAGCAAAAGGGTCACCTGTAGAAAGGTGACCCAAAAATTGATCAATGTGCCTCTGTTCACTTGGCTGGGATTCCAGTGTCGAAGGTGTTTCCACCATTGCTCCAACCTATCCAACCATCACTATACACACCGATATTTGGTAAACCGTAAACATCAGCGTAGTAGTAGATCTCTGCTGCACGCCAACCACTGCCGCACATAAAAGCAAGACGTTTAGCCAGGTCTATACCTTGCTCCTGCCAGAGTGCTATAATCTCGTCTCCATTACGCATGGTTTTATCCGGGTTGCGAAAATAGTCAAGAGAGTACGCATCACTCTTACCAGCATAGCCAAATACAGAACCCGGAATGCGCCCCTTTATCTTATGATAACTGTAACCTGAAATTTTGCCGATATGTTCATCCCAGGTACGATTGTCTACAAGAGTATAGGTTTCAGGGGTTTGTAGCCCCTTTTTCGCCTGATCCATGGTGTCGATAACAGATGGATCACCCGGTATCTGACCTCCAAAGTCAGTTACAGGCACAGGCTTATTACTCTTCGTCTCCAATTCGTAGCCTGCAAGGGTCCAGGCCAACGTTCCACCGTTGAGTACCCGTACATCTTCTACACCAATATAGCGAAGAACAAGGGCAATACGGTATGCGGCCATCTGCTCGCTACCCGTAACGATAACCACATCATCTTTAGTAAAACCAAATTTAAGTGCAAACTTTTCCAATACATCATCACCTGCAAGCATCCACATCACTGGTTCGGTGGCGGTCGGCGGTTCGATATTGTCAGTATTGATATGAAAAGTAGTGGGGATATGCCCTTTTGCGTAGGAGGTTTTCTCCTCACCCCAGCTTGCCTCAACAATTTTTATCGTTTTGCCGCCGGGAAACGTTTCAGGTAGCCTACCCTCTATAATATCGTGGACAACTACGGCTGGAACGATGGACTGATAATGCTTGTATTTTATGAGCGGCCTGTCCATAGGCCAGCTATTTATATCGTAGGAATAGAGTTTACTAAAACCTTGAGACTGAAGGAACTGAGCCACTTCTGCAGCGTCTCTGCCATTGGCATCATAGAGAACAATATTCTTTTCTTTAGAAATGCCTTTTGCAGTGAGCGCTTCATTGAGCACATTTGCCTTGTCCTTTATTTCCACCTTGAGCCAGTTAGCGGAAAAATCTGTTGCTCCAGGTATATGCCCACCCTGCTTAACTCCATCAATCTTCCAGCCATTAAAGGCATCGTTTAAACGGCAGTCAACGATTCTCCAATCAGAATTTTCCTGGATGGAAAGTAGCTTTTCAGTATTTATTGTGGGCAGATCTAAACTAGCTGCAACGGTGCTATCCGCTTGGATAGACACAGACATCAAAACAAACAACAACACAAACCTAGCTCGCCAAAATCGTAACACTCAGCACCTCCATATGATTTAAAAATAGAAAAATTATTTATTGTTGCCTTAATACAGCTGGTGCTGTTTACCAGTGTATAAGCAACAAGTACAATAGTAATTTCCAATGGATAGACTGAGTGTTATTCAGAATACAAATAGAGAACGTCGGATGTGTTTGAAAACGCGAGACAACCATATCTTTCTGTCAGGGTTTCATTAGCCATTTACACCTTTCATTACTTCTGCAGTATACCGCTCTCCCTGACCAGCGGCGCCTGAAACTTGGCTACACTACCCAGGCTCTTGGCACCCTGCCAACCACCATCTGGTGACAAAAAAGAGTATTCACCCAGGCCGGGATAATTTTCTTCAGATTTCAGGAGAATGTACGAAAAAGTAAAGCCTCATTTCATTCTACAAAATGAAATGAGGCTTTACTTTTCCCTTAAGCGACCGTACTCAGACCTTAAAGCGGCTGACCATTTCATTAAGACTTTCTGCCAATTTGGACAATTCTCCGGCACTGTCTCTTACCTGGGTACTTCCAGCGTTCATTTCCTCTGTTGAAGCATTCACCATGGCTATCTCGCGTGCAACCTCTTCGGCAACAGCAGAACTTTGAGCTACATTTTCATTTACTTCACCAATTCCATCGGATACCTGAGCAACATTACCTGAAATCTCATTTGTTGCTGCAGACTGTTCTTCAATGGCCGTAGCGATGGTTGCGATAACATCGTTTATATCACCAATAACCTGCGATATCCCTTGAATCTCAACTACTGTAGCTTCAGTGGATTGCTGAATATCATCTATTTGTGTTCGAATAGAGAGAGTCGATTCAGCTGTCTGTTTTGCCAGATCCTTAATCTCATTTGCGACAACAGCAAAACCTTTACCAGCCTCACCTGCACGGGCCGCTTCTATGGTTGCATTTAAGGCAAGTAAATTAGTTTGTCCCGATATGTCTGTTATGGCATCCGTTACTTTTCCAATAGCATTGGCAGCCTCACCCAGAGTACCCATTTTTTCAGAAGTAACTTTCGCTTGGTCAACAGCTTGAGCTGTTATTGAGCGAGCCTTCTCTGCATTTTGGGCAATCTCGTTGATGGTAGAGGTCATTTCCTCAGTGGCTGTAGCGACCATACTCGTATTTGTGGTCGATTCCTCCATTGCCGCAGAAACACTATTAAGATTACTGGACATTTCTTCAACAGCCGCAGATACGGCATTTGCATTTCCTGAAGTAGTATCCGCACTTGAAGAAAGCTGTTCTGAAATCGCTGAAAGCTCTGTTGAAGACGAAGAAAGGGTATTAACTCCGGAAGTAATGTCTTTAATCATTGCCTGTAATTTTTCGATGAACTGATTAAACCGCCTTGCCAGTTCACCAATTTCATCACCACTCTTTACCTCTAACCTGGATGTCAGATCTCCTTCACCCTGGGCAAGTTCTGTTAGATTTTCAACAACCTCTCGCACCGGATTTACTATTGCTCTTGCAAGCAATAATGCAATCACGATGATAACTGCAGCGCCTATAAGACCCGTCATTAAGGTTGCCCATTTCAATGTATCAACTGCCGCAAAGGCCTCTGATTCATCTATCTCTGCAATAAGTGCCCAGGTTAGATCTCCTACTTTCAACGGGGTATACGCACTTAGAACCGGGTTACCATTATAATCGATTATGATTTTATTCTCAGTTATCCCTGAAAAAGCCTCCCGTGTTGCTTCTGTATCCACCTTTCCCTTTTGAGGATTAGCAAAGGATGTTTTGACCGTATGATAAGTAGGATCAAGAAAACTATCGGAACGCATCAACAGATCTTCGCCCACAAGATAGGTCTCACCGGTCTCACCCATTCCGTCCCGTTGCATCATTATGTCGTTAATCGCCTGAAGTGACAGTTGCAGGGCAACGATCATTTTCACTTCACCATTCTGAATTATTGGCTGGGCTATAAAAGCCGCTGGTTCATCGTTACTAGGAGCATAAGGAGTAAAATCTGCAATCCCGTAGGACTTTGTTTCCAGAACCTTTCTTACGAGTTTGCCAAGACCTGAATCCTTATATTTTCCATTCACAAAATTTGTTCCGTAGTCGGCTTCTTTTGAGACGGTGTAAAACGCCTTACCTTGATTGTGAATTAAAAAAAGGTCATAGTAGCCATACTTTTCAATATATTTGGTGTAATAGTCTTTTGTTTCTCCCTCAAGTGTCGTGGTGATGACCTCCTCAAGGTTAATCTTGGAAACACAGGCCCAATGTAAACCCTTAATATTTAGCGGGTTATAGGCAACAAGTACAAGACTACCGGCACTATCGGTAAAAAGATCTATACTACTTTTCCCATCAAGAGCTTCTACTATATATGGCGTTGATATTTCATAGCCAACCACATACTTCCCATCACCCATGGTAGTCATATGGCTTCGAAATGCGACCTTCCCGTCATGCTTGCCGACGAGATATGTTTCGCCAGTCTCCCCCATTCCGGCACTCTGGTGCACTATCTCGTTGATTTTATCCGTGGGAAGTTGAAAAGCGATCAGCCCAATTATATTTCCATAATCATCTAGAACCTGAGCAACCATAAATCCGGCCTGGTTGCCATTGGACGGTCCATAGGGTTCAAAATCGGCAAGAACGAGTTCATCTGGACTGGCCTTGAGTGCCTCTGTAAACGCCTTTTCTAATCCGGAGCCCTTCAATACTCCATCATGGATAGACATTCCGAGATCAGGTTCACGAGCAACAGTGTAAACAATGTTACCGTCCGTATCCATGAGAAAGATATCATACCAACCATACTGTTCCATAACGGCTTTCATCTGCGGATCATACTTTTCAGCAAGAGATAACCATTCAGGCGTTAAAACCTTATTGCCTGAATCCTCGAAAGCACCACCAAACCAGACTAGGGCCTGTCTTATTAACGGATTTGATTTCAGGGTAGAAAACTGATCTTCCAAGGATAAAAAATACTCTTCAATCTGAGTCTTTTTAAGTTCTTGTGCAATCGTCAGGCGGTCCATGCCCGAACTTTCCATGGCAGCAGCTGTTTCAAGTAATACCCCCATGTCCCCCTGACGTTCATTAAAGAACCGCTCTATTTGGGATTTTTTAATTTCGCGCACAAGCACCAGCTGGTTAAACGCCTGTTCTGAAAGTGCGGAGCCAGACTGCTGCATGGATATGATAGCCACGGCAATAAGTGGGATTATACCCACAGCTAGAAACGACAAAATGAGCTTTTTACTTAAAGAAAAATTCCCCAAAATTGATTTCACAGCTGTTTTTTCCATATAAGCATACCTTAATAGAAAGTTGAACCGCCTAAGCACCTGTATCTCATTAGCGCCCTTAACATAGTCGCTTATCACTATTTTTTATTTATTTATCCTATCATATTGAATCTTAACAAGTCCACTTCCAGAAGTGAAAAATGTGTGTCCACAACGGGTATTTCAGTAACTCCTTTAATTTCCAATGAGATAATGAAACTGGTGCTCTACAAATAAACTCATTTTCGTAGAAACAATTGTAGTACGATGAAATCGTGGTAATCAGATTTGACCCGCATTTCTCATGAGATTTTTCGCAACAAAGATAACTATTCGATTTTAATCATTAAAATTAACTACCGTAAATAACAGTATGTTTTTCGTTTGAAATCAAAAAGTCCACAAGTCCATAACCGTGGGGCATTATGCCAACCCGGGGCATTATGCCCCAGCGCTGTAGAACATTAACCTTTTATAGCTCAGCACCAACACAACCGAGCCCCCGCCACCCACTTACCAGAAAGAATCTAACCCCGATGATCGGGATAAGTTCCCTGGAGGGAGCTTGGTATCAGCAAACATACCCCCACTAATTTTCTTGTTTTTTGTGACAGCTTTTCCAGAGTAAGGCACTGAATCGTTTCGGAGACCTCTGTCCTACGAGTTGTTATCGACTTGGGGCATAGTGCCCCACCCCACCCCTCAAGACTACTCTTTCATCCTTTATTTTTTGGGAAGGATTCAACAGCACCACAACTATCTCTATAATTATTAAACACATACACGACATACCACCCAACAGTAATGAGTTGGCATTCATTTTGCTTTTCAACTTGCAAATCACACTTATTAAATTTCGCTAAAAGGTGGCAAGTGAAAATATTCATTGGCGTTACCAAACACCCGGAAAACATAAAAGATTACCTCTACGATCACCTTGGCCAGGATGGAACCTTGACCGAGGTTGGTCCCTTCGCATCCAGACTTGATGCGCTGAATTGGCTCGCCTATCTCAAGTGCAGAATCTGTAATTTTCAGGAAATCACTCCGATATCACAGACAGAAGAAGACGCAGATCTATGGTTTGGCTTCACTTTTGAACAGCCAAAGATGCATCAGCACCATTAATTCCAGCATCACTAAAACTGCTATTTCTCTCTTTATGGACTGACAATTATATCCCGATACCCCGGTCCTACCTTCCCTTAAAAATAAACCCTTTTTAAACTTTATGATATATCACACCCGACCAACCTGGAGGCACTATGAGCAAAACCTGCTAACACAATGGAACACCCTGGTAACACAACATTCACCATAGTGATGCACAAAGCCCTATTCACCCCGAACAACGAGGACTAATGGATACTTTTTTACTTTCACTGACTGTTTTATTAGCTGGTGGGCTTTTTGCCCTGTTGGCTCATCAACAGTTCAATTTAATGAAAGTCGGCTATATTGCTCTCTCAATAGCTGGCAGCGTATTAGGTTTATACGCAACAAAAGCCCCTTTGTTTGATGGATCTGTGGTTGTATTCTCTACAACATGGCTCCACCTATTCACTCTTTCTTTTAGCCTGGACTCTCTTTCAGCCTTTTTTCTCATCCCCATTTTTGCGATATGTCCACTCACGGCTCTCTATAGTTTTCACTATATGGATCTGCCGAGCCAGCAGGGCAGAGTCGCAATAAACTATTTTTTTTCAACCATCCTTACAATCTCCATGGCCCTAGTGGTCACGGCTGATAACATCATCAGCTTTACACTCGTCTGGGAAGTTATGTCCCTTTCATCCTTTTTCCTCGTCATGCACGACTACCATAAAAAGGATACACGAAAAGCGGGATATATTTACTTTATATTCACCCATATCGGGGCCATGTTTATCTTCGCAGCCTTTGCTCTCGTATACAGTTATACAAGATCATTTCATTTCCTCAGTTTTGCAGCCATACCGGAAAACATTAAAATGATAGTCTTTTTCCTCGCCCTCGTAGGCTTTGGGTCAAAGGCGGGCATCTTTCCCTTACATATCTGGCTCCCCCATGCTCACCCTGCAGCACCAAGTAATGTCTCTGCTGTGATGTCAGGAGTTATGATCAAAATGGGCATTTACGGAATCTTTCGCCTCTATGCCTCCTTGGGAGTCTCTGATCTTATCTACGGTGAAGTAATACTTACCCTAGGAATAGTATCTGGCATACTTGGGGTTGTATATGCTCTAGGAAAACACGATCTCAAAAGATTACTAGCGTACCACAGCGTCGAGAACATAGGAATAATTCTGATCGGCACTGGAATTGGTATGATCGGCATTGCTTCCGATAACATGATAATGGCTAGTTTTGGTTTTTCCGGTGCTCTGCTGCATGTCCTGAATCATTCTATTTTCAAATCTCTACTCTTTCTTGGCGCAGGAGCAGTGCTGCAAAAAACAAAAATAAGGCATCTAGACCAATTAGGTGGACTAATGAAAAGGATGCCCACCACCAGTAAATCATTTTTGATTGGCGCAGTATCCATCTCCGGTCTACCACCCTTTAACGGTTTTATCAGCGAGTTTTTAATATATTATGGAGCTTTTCATGGCCTTAACCTTGGAGGCTCTCCTTTTATTTTTACAATTTTGGCTATCCTCTCTTTAGCCATTATTGGAGGACTTGCTGCAGCCTGTTTTTCAAAGGTCGTGGGGATCGTTTTCTTAGGTGAACCAAGGAACAAAAAAGCAGCAAACGGTTCTGAGCCAGAAGCCACCATGACCATTCCTATGATCATTTTGGCATGTAGCTGTGTTATTATCGGTATTTTTCCAGAGCCTTTTATTCAGGCAGTGTGTCTGGCCCTAGCTAGTATTCCATCTATAGAATTTGTCACTTCAAATGAAATGACGGTCGTTATCAGAAATGTAGCCTTTGCCACTCGCCTTTTACTCATTCTCTTTCTCGTCAGCCTTTGCCTACGAAAAATATTCTATCGCAAAAAGGACATTGCCACAGGGTCCACATGGGGCTGTGGCTTTACCCAACCTTCTGTGAAAATGCAGTATACCGGCACATCATATGCGATGAGTATTGTTGACTTCTTCAGACCCTTTGTTGGTATCAGAACCAGCTATTCAGGTATAACGAGGATATTTCCCGGTCGCACCACCTATAGTACCAAGGTGGATGACATTGCAGAAAAAGCGATGATGGACAAGCTCATCAGTCCACTACTCTATCTGCTTGCGAAATTGCGATGGATCCAACACGGCCATATCCAGCTCTATATTGGCTATATCGTTGCGACTATCATTGTCCTACTGATTTTCATATGAGGCCCCAGATGGAAACATATATAACATTTGCCATTGCGATTCTGTCGGCACCGCTTTTCCCTGGCATCATTTTAAAAGTAAAAGGCTTTTTTGCTGGTAAACAAGGTCCGCCACTTCTCATTAAATATTACACGGTAATAAAGCTGCTGCGCAAAGGTTCGGTATATAGCAACAGCACCAGTTTTGTTTTTAAACTCGGGCCCATCGTCTCATTTGCAACAGCGATCATCGCCCTCATCTTTTTTCCATTTGCAGGGAGTTCACCACTCTTTTCCTTTCAGGGCGATGTGATCTTCCTTTTCTATGCCATGGGAATCGGACGTTTTTTCACAGTTGTAGCAGCCCTTGATACAGCTTCTCCTTTTGAAGGGATGGGAGCTGCCCGGGAGGTATTTTTCTCAATGCTTGCCGAGGTAACTATTTTTACTATCCTGATACTGTTCTATCGTCTCACTGGCTCCCTCAGTTTTGCGGAATACTTCACAGGGGATAACCAAATCTGCCTGATCAATGCATCTGGAGCCCTGTTGCTCTTCGTCATTGTAGCCCTGTTTATGGTACTTCTCACGGAAAACTCCCGAGTTCCAGTAGATGACCCTGCAACCCACCTTGAGTTGACCATGATCCATGAGGTAATGATACTAGATCACAGTGGGCCTGACCTTGCGCTCATTGAGCTGGGCTCATTCTATAAATTATTTTTCTACGCTGCGTTTATAACCCAGATCATTTACCCGTTCAGCCCAGGTAATGGCGTTGTGAGCGGTCTTATCTTTTATGGGATTCTCGCCTGTGTCTATGTGACTATTGGTATAACCGAGTCCATAATGGCCAGGTTTAAAATGCCCATGGTGCCCCAATTCATTCTCACCTCGTTTGCTCTGGTCTTTTTCGCTGCCATTTTAACCATGGGAGTATTGCAATGATAGTTATAACCGAAGCTTTCTTAGTACTCATACTCCTCTCTGTTTTGCTATCGCTTGGAGCAACCAGATTGTTTGCACTGGTCCAGATTATGGCCTTGCAGGGAATCATGGTGTCACTCACCCCGCTTTTCCTTAAAGACCACGGCTCCCTTGGTAGCGGTGCAATTATTTTTTTCCAGATAATGATCCTTATTAAAGGTCTGCTTATTCCAGGGCTACTCTATATGGCGGTTAAACGGATTGCCATAAAACGTGAGATTGAACCGTTTATCGGTTACCACGCCTCGATCCTGTCTGGACTTGCTATTTTAATTTTCTCCGTCTTTATCACAAACCATCTCCGCCTTTCCCTGCCGGAAGGCCACGATATGGTTTTGATCACGGCCATAACCACTATGGCAACGGGTTTTTTCCTGATGATGGCAAGAAGTAAGGCAATCACTCAGATTATCGGTTATCTGATGCTGGAAAACGGCATCTACCTTATCGGTACTGCGCTCACCAAACACAGCCACACCCTTTATGTTGTTGAGTTTGGGGTACTACTGGATCTCCTGGTGGGGGTCATGATCATGGGGATCATCCTGCATAATATTAACAGTGCATTCGATGATGTTGATACAACCTTACTCGGACGTTTAAAGGATTGATGCTATGATTGAATTTATATTTTTACTACCAATTGCAACAGGCTTCATGGCCCTTGCACTGCCGGCAACGCTAGGCAGAGTACTGCTCCTTATTACAGCACTGTTACATCTTCAACTCACTGTAATGAGCTGGTTGGGCAAGCTGACACCTGCTTTCACCAACTATTTCAGTAACTCTCCTGAGGGTTTGCTGATTCTTATGGTGACCTCTTTTATCTTCGTCTGTATCTCTCTCTACTCTTTTTCCTATATGAAAGAGACTGAGATGGAAAATAAGCCGATTTTCATCTGCTGTATGCTGCTTTTCCTCGGCACCATGTCCATGGTCACCCTTTCAGATCATCCCATAGTATTATGGATTGCCATTGAAGCAACGACTCTGGTGAGTGCTCCTCTGATATTCATCCATCGTTCCCAGGAGGCACTGGAAGCAACCTGGAAATATGTACTCATTTGTTCAGTAGGGATTGCACTTGCGCTCCTTGGCTATTTTTTCATTACCCTTGCCATGGATCTTGGAAATATAGATGCACCGCTGACCTTTACATCACTTAACACCGTTGCAACCCAACTCGATCCTCTCTGGTTAAAAATTGGATTTATCTTTGTTGTGATCGGTTTTGGTACCAAAATGGGTCTTGCCCCTATGCACACCTGGTTACCTGATGCCCACAGCCAGGCACCAAGCCCTGCCTCTGCACTACTTTCAGGAGCACTACTCAACTGCGCTTTTTTAGGTATTTACAAGACCCATGTGCTTATGAGTATAGCAGGACTCGGTGACTTTTCAGGTAATCTGCTGATCGGCTTTGGTCTTCTCTCCATGATGGTGGGTGCAATCTTTATCATTGCCCAGCCAGACTATAAAAGAATGCTTGCCTATTCTTCGATTAAAAACATGGGTATCATTGCTTTTGGCGTTGGTATAGGAGGGTTTGCACTCTATGGAGCATTCCTCCATATTATTCATCATTCTCTTTTGAAGTCCTCTCTGTTTCTCTCAGCCGGTAATATTCTTCTAGGGTTTGGCACAAAACAGGTCCAACGGGTTGGAGGCATCATCCGCCATCTTCCTAAAACCTTCATCTCATTTTTCGCTGGATTTATAGGTATTTCCGGTATGCCTCCCTTTGGCATGTTCATCAGTGAAATGGTTATAATTATCGGTGCTTTTCAGCAACACCGTTATATCTGTGCTGCTCTGTTTCTACTTGCCCTCACACTCGTTGGGGCTGGCATTGGACGTATCTTCATGTCCATGTCCTACGGTGAAACCACAAAAGAATTACAGGTAAAAGAAAAGATGATTCGTTTAGTCCCTTCATACACCTTGTTGCTTGCCTCTGTTGCGCTCTGTATATGGATGCCGGATATCATCTACACAACCATTCTCAACTCAATTAAAATAATAGGAGGCATAACCCATGTCTAACCTCCTGAAAATAGAAAATGGTGTAGCCATAAGTCGAGTGTCTATCCCTGATCTCTCCTTTGGGGAGTTCTTCTCTACACTTTCTGATTTTGTTAAAAATGATGGCTTCATCGTTCAGTTCTTTGCGTGCAAAGAAGACGATAGCCATAGATTGATCGCAGTGGTTCGAAACATTAATCTCTATGTAACCAGCACACAGGTTGGTTCGTCATTCCAGTCTCTAACAAGAAACGCCAGTGAGAAATTCCATATGTTCGAAAGAGAAATTGCCGAACAGTTTGGACTTAAGCCTGACGGTCATCCCTGGCTTAAAATGGTCAGGTATCATGAGAACTATTCTGGTAAAGAAGATGTTTTCGGCAATGACTACAAAGATAAGATTCCTGGAAACTACCCGTTTTTTAGCGTTGAAGGCGACGCCATTCATGAGGTAGCTGTAGGTCCGGTTCACGCGGGAATTATTGAACCTGGACACTTTAGGTTTCAATGTGCAGGAGAAGAAGTTCTCAGCCTGGAAATTCAGCTCGGGTACCAGCACCGGGGCATTGAAAATATGCTGACCAGCCTCCCGCAGAAAAGGTTTCCTATCATCTGTGAATCCATAGCGGGCGATACCAGTGTTGGCCACAACCTCTGTATGTCCCAGGGGATTGAAGCCCTTGCAGGCCTTAAGGTTGACGAAGGTGCCAAGATTGTACGCACCATTGCCCTTGAGCTTGAGAGAATCTGCAATCATATTGGTGATCTTGGCGCACTTAGTGGAGACGTAGCCTTTAATCCCCCCGCAGCATATTATGGCAGAATTCGAGGAGAATTCCTTAATCTTCTACAGGTACTTGGTGGTAACAGATTTGGTAAGGGCCTCATTCGTCCAGGGGGAATTACCCACGCTATGGGAGAGGAACAACGTAAACTTCTCTTTGATAAGATTTCAGAAACAACGCCTGAGATAAAACATGTGGCCGATCTATTATTTGATGCCCATACAGTTCAGGCCAGATTTGAAAACACCGGAACAGTGGATCAGGAAACAGCAACCAGGCTTGGCCTTGTCGGCTATGCCGGCCGAGCATGTAAGCTCCCTTACGATGCAAGAGTAGCCTTTCCCACTGAATACTACGAGAAATTACCTGCTAACAGCAACGCTGTGACTGATGGAGATGTCAATAGTCGTGCGTGGGTCAGGCGGGAAGAAATTATGCATTCACTGAGACTCATAAATATTCTCCTTGGCGATCATGAAACCTTGAAAAATCATGAAACCGAGGTACATATGAGAGAGCATAGTCTTCGCGCCGATTCCTTTGTTGTCACCATTAATGAAGGCTGGCGCGGCGAACTCTCACACTGCGTTTTGACCGATAGTAACGGCCAGATACAGCGTTACAAAATCAAGGATCCGTCATTCCATAACTGGACAGGTCTTGCTATGTCTCTTCGCAACCAGGAAATCTCCGACTTCCCTCTTTGCAACAAGAGCTTCAACCTCTCTTACTGCGGCTTTGATTTATAAAATCTCCGGGATTGATATTCAGTTTGCCTGCTATTGCTGCAATGCATGCAATAGCAGTAAACATATAAGGTACTACTATGCTAAAAGTAATTAAAAATAGAATAGAACAAGGGTGTAAAACCTCGAGCTACCCCAAAGAACCAATCCATCTCTATCACCGGTTCAGGGGGCTACCAGAAATTAACAAAGATTGCAGCGCCGAAATTGTTCAACAGTGTGTCGATATCTGTCCCCAGGACGCTATAGATATAGAGAATAAAACAATTGATCTTGGCCGCTGCAGCTTTTGCGGCCAGTGTGAAACAGTTGCAGATGGGGCCTTTGTCCACTTTAGCGAGAACTTCGATCTCGGTACTGCAAACAGGAGTGATCTTATAACTGACGGGAGTTTGCCAGCCCTTGCCGAGCACTCCAAGCAACACTTCAAAAAACTCTTTGGTCGTTCACTACAGCTTCGTCAGGTTTCCGCTGGTGGATGCAACTCCTGCGAGGCTGATACCAACGTTTTAAACACCCCATTCTTTGACCTGTCACGCTTTGGAATTGACTTTGTCGCCTCACCCCGTCATGCAGACGGCATACATGTAACCGGACCAATTTCCAATAACATGAAACAGGCACTACTGGACACCTTCGATGCTGTGCCATCACCCAAGGTAGTCATTGCCAGTGGCTGCTGCTCTATTTCAGGTGGTCCTTTCTACGGCAGCAAAGAAATAGTCGGAGACTTAAATAGTTTAATCCCTGTGGACTTATATATTCCCGGATGCCCTCCGCATCCGCTAACTACACTCCACGCACTGTTAAACTTTTTCAAATAAACACTTAATCAATCTGCAAAGGAAGACATTATGGCAATCATATCAATTTCAAGAGGGTCGTACAGCCGTGGCAAGGAAGTGGCAGAAGCACTAGCCGATAGACTTGGTTATGAGTGTGTTTCCAGAGATATTTTACTGGAAACCTGTGAAGAATTCGCCATCCCTGAAATTCGTTTAATCAAGGCCCTACACGATGCTCCATCAGTTCTTGATCGTTTCAATAACGGAAGAGAGCGATACATAAGCTATTTCCAAGCAGCCTTTCTCAACCATATGATTAAAGATAACATCGTCTATCATGGCCTTTCCGGTCACTTCTTTCTTCAAGGTATTGGTCATGCTGTAAAAGTAAGAATCCTTGGCAAAATGGAAGATCGAATCAAAGAAGAGATGAAGCGTGAGAACTCCTCCGCTGAAGAAGCCAGATATCTTCTTAAAAAAGATGATGATGAGAGGCGTAAATGGGCGCTTAGCCTCTACGGTATGGACACAGCGAACTCTAATCTGTACGACCTTGTGCTTCGTATCGACACCATGACTATTGACGATGTCGTAGGGATTCTTGAGAAAATCACCAAAGATGGACGATTTGATGCAACCCCTGAATCCACAGCAACTATAAAAAAACAAGCTCTCCTTGCGAACATCCACGCTAATATTGTGAGTGTAGCTCCCCGCGCCAGAGTGAATATTAAGGATGGAATCGTCACCCTCAGCAACCTTGATGGAGCCTTAAAACATGACTCAGATTTCCGGCAAAAAACTAAAGAAAGATTAATTGATCGTTTTGATATTAAAGATATTGTTTTTGCAAAACGGGTAAAGGCCAAAACAGACCACATTAATCCATTTTACAATCTCGATTAAAAGAACTTTTTTTGGGTAACTATCTCATACTTTGCAATACTCAACACAGCAGGTAGTAGCGCAAAGAATGAGTTTCATACAGGTCCAAAAAGTAAAGTGACGGCAGAGCATCAAGAGTGCTCTGCCGTTATTTTAATTCCCCACTAACGTTAGAGTGTTGCTCAATCACCTCGCCTATCAGCATCTAGCACCATCTAGCACCTTTGCAAATATTTCAATTTCCCAAAATTCCTCTAAAAGCGACCGATAAATAATAATTTGAAGATAGGTAGCTGATGGGATAGTCTATATAGAGAGGAAGATGGAACGCACGCGCCCCTTGTTTTTATCCTGGGCTGTACAACTTATTTCTTTATCACCTCTCACTACTGGTTCTATAATGACTGACACACCAAGGATCACCGTCACAAGTAACGATCAGTTTAGAAAGGTCTTTCATCTTCTTGACCAGACCAGTATCGTCTGTTGTCGACTCAAGCTCTATGCAGGTGAAGAACACATTCTGGTGGATTTACTGGAAAGGAACGTTCGACTCATTCCATCTGCCACCGCACAACTGGCTAGCCGTTCCAAGGCACATCAAACCAGGATTTTTGCCCCGTTCATGATTCCCCATACCCGGGTGATCTACGATACCAATAATTTACTCAAGGCCACGACCAGTTATCAGCAAAAAGATATCAAAAAGGTTGTGGTCAAGCAAAACAGGAAAAACGGAGGTATGGGCATCCACCTTTTCCAAAGTGTCGAAGATGTATACAACCATGCAGCTTTCGGTAACCTTTGCTTCCCCTTTGTCCTTCAACCATATGTTGCAGACTTCACGGATATCAGGGTCATCATCATTGGGGACTATGCTGAAGCCTACCAGCGTATTAACCCATGGAACTTTAGACACAATCTCCATTGCGGAGGTCAATCCTGCCCTATCACCATGGATGACAAGCTGCTGTCATTTTGCAGGAAAATAATGGATAGAAGTGAATTTCCCTACGCCCACATGGACATCATGGAGACGCCAGATAAAAAGCTATACCTCACAGAGATCAACCTCAGAGGCGGGCTCCTGGGAGCCCAGATCAGTCCAGATGAATACAAAGACAAGATAGCTGTTCGCCAGCAACAGCTTCTTGGCAGAATCCAAGCAACATAAGGTTTTTGCTGGTCGAAATGGAAATAATAGTACCGAACCCCTTGTCAAGACTTGAAATTGTACCCTTGATAATGGTGATGTCTATAGCATATAGACAAATCTGATTGTAGCCATTTCACAAGGAGTAACATATACTTACGCCGACACAATGGTTGAGGAAATCTTCATAATTTTTGAAAACATTGTGATTATGATTGTAAAGAGATAGAATTTATTATGAAATATGCGCTGTCACTGGCATAGACTAATATATGACTAACTTTTTAGTACAGGAGTGATAGATGAATACACTGATTATGTGGGGTGGGTATGGGATTGCTGTTATCGTAGCCGCTGTTGCTGCTCTGCTGTTACAAAAAAAAGGCGGCGGTCACAGTCAGGATGTTGAACAGATTGAAGAACTGAGTGAAAAAATTTCGATGCTTGAACAAGAGTTAAGTGAAACAAAAGATTCTCTTGTAGGAAAAGAACAGGCGCTCAAAGCCGCACAACAAGACCGCGATAAAAACGTATCGGCATTAGAGGCCTTAGAAAACGATTTCGAAAGTAAAATGGATGATGTTGTCCAATCCTCAATCCAGAAAATAGCCCATGCAGAGCAGGCCAAAGAAGATGCTGTCCAGGCTGCCGACGGTAATTACGAAGCGGCAGCTGCAGCCCATGCCACAATAAAAGAAAAAGAACAGATTATTGCTGATCTAGAAAAACAACTGAGTAATTAATCTGCTATACAGCTTTCTACATAAAAAATAAGTTGCCGGGAAATGGCAGTTACAGAGAACTATTTGCAGAGTCACTCCTATGAATATCTCTTCGAATCACCCGACATATATACATAGGCCAGGTGATTGTATGCTGGTGACACCAAGGGGACTTCAGTCCCCTGTTCCATTACAGTACTGCTTTTTTACTCATATGAAGAATCAGGTCAAGCATTCTGTTAGAATAGCCCCACTCGTTATCATACCAGCTCATAACCTTCACAGTAGATCCAATGACCTTAGTAGACTGAGCGTCAACAATTGAAGACCTCCCATCACCCTGAAAGTCAATGGAAACAAGAGGAAGCTCAGTGTAACCGAGGTAACGACTCTCAGCAGCTTTAAGGGCGTTATTTACCTCTTCAACTGTAGTTTCTTTTTCAACTTCCATTACTGCGTCCACAAGGGAGACAGTTGGAGTTGGAACACGAACAGCCAGACCGTCGAATTTGCCTTTGAGCTCAGGAATTACAAGAGAAACAGCGGCAGCTGCACCGGTCTTGGTGGGGATCATTGAAAGTGCTGCTGCCCTTGCTCTTCGAAGGTCTGAATGGGGAAAGTCGAGCAGACGCTGGTCGCCGGTGTAAGCGTGAACTGTGGTCATGAGACCTCTCTTGATTCCAAAGTTATCAAGGATAACCTTGGCAAAAGGAGCCAGGCAGTTTGTGGTACATGAGGCATTTGAGACAACATGGTGCGCCTGAGGGTCGTAGTCGTCTTCGTTTACGCCCATAACAAAGGTTTTGACATTACCTTTGGCTGGAGCTGAAATAACAACCTTTTCCGCACCACCATCTATATGGGGTTGGGCTGAAGTATCATCACAGAAAAGTCCGGTACATTCGGCAACATATTTTACCCCCATATCTCCCCAGGGAATATCCGCAGGGTTACGGTGACTGCTGACAGTAATCTCTTTTCCATTAACAGAAATACCTCCATCAGAAACTTGTACATCGGCCTTAAGACGTCCCATAACTGAATCATACTCAAGCAGGTGTGCCAGAGTCTTGGTATCAGTTAAATCATTGATTGCAACAATTTCAATGTCTGAAAATTCCGGGTCTGTAACTGCAGCCCGAAAGATATTTCTTCCAATTCTTCCAAATCCGTTAATTCCGATTTTTATACTCATCATTCTTCCTATTATAATTCCCATGTTAATGGGATTAATTGTGCAAAAAATGTATTGAAATACCCCTTATGCCTGTCCGGCACTTCCAAGTACCTTGCTGTTTTTCTCTTTGATAAGCTCAATAAGCTCAACCCTTGCAGGCCCAAGATATTTTCGTGGGTCAAATTCAGAAGGCTTTTCACTGAATATTTTCCTGATGACCGCTGTCATAGCAAGACGGCCATCACTATCTATATTGATTTTACACACAGCTGAACCCGCCGCTCTTCTCAGTTGCTCTACCGGGATACCCACAGCACTCTCAAGTGATCCGCCATATTGGTTGATCATATCAACATGTTTAGGGGTGACAGATGATGCTCCGTGCAACACAATGGGAAAGCCGGGAAGACGCTTTTCAATATCTTCTAGTATGTCAAAACGCAGTGTTGGAGGTGCCTCGCCAGGAGCCAGCTTAAACTTATGGGCACCATGGGAGGTTCCTATGGAGATGGCAAGACTGTCCACACCTGTTTTTTCAACAAACTCTTCTACTTCTTCAGGTCGTGTGTAGTGGGACACCTCAGAAGAGACCTCATCTTCTACTCCTGCAAGTACCCCAAGTTCCGCTTCTACTGTGACATTTTTTCCGTGGGCATACTTCACGACCTCACTGGTCAACTTGATGTTTTCCTCAAAGGAGTGATGGGAAGCATCAATCATCACAGAAGAAAATCCACTGTCAATACAACTCACAGTGAGATCAAAGGTGCCACCATGATCGAGATGCAGTGCAATTGGTATAGTGCTTCCTGCTTCTCTTGCCATTGATACAGCGCCTTTTACCATGTGGGGTAAAAATACAGGATCAGCATAGTCTCGGGCACTACCGGAAACCTGAAGAATGACAGGAGAATCGGACTCAACACAGCCTCTGATAATGGCCTGCAGTTGCTCCATATTATTAAAATTATACGCAGGTATAGCATATTTCCCCTGCATTGCTTTGGCAAACATATCCTTGGTGTTAACCAGCCCAAGGTCTTCGTATCGTATAGTCATTGTTTAGCCCGAATTTCTCATTAATTAGAACAAAAAAGGCCACAAAAGTGGTATATTTAACGTTATCTCAAGACGTTAGATAATCCAACAAAGGTGGCCTTATGGAAACAGAGTGTACAAAAAGTTACCGTTCATTTCAAGTCCTGGGAAAAAGAAGGATTGTTGCTGATTTCAGTGGTGGAACCATAACTTCCGATGGAGGGGCGCTGTTACTTCGAGAAGTTGAGCAACGAACAGCAATTCTCCAACGTTTTTCAGAATGTTTTACGGACTATCGAGATTCCAAACGTATTGAACATAGCGTACTATCTCTGGTTTCCCAGCGGGTTATTGGCATGGCTTTGGGATATGAGGATCTTAATGACCATGACCGTCTGGCCAGTGATAAAATGCTTGCTGTAGCAGTAGGTAAAAAAGATCCCCAAGGCCTGGACCGTAAATCCATAAAAGACAAGGGCAAGCCCCTGGCAGGAAAAAGTACCTTGAACAGGTTGGAATTGACAGCAACCGATGCAGATTCGAAGAGTGCCTACAAAAAAATTGTCCTGCAACCAGAATCTGTAGACAATCTTCTAGTTGATATCTTTCTCGAATCACAAACAAAAATCCCTGAAGAAATAATCCTTGATGTTGATGCTACTGATAATCCCTTACATGGCAATCAGGAAGGTAAATTTTTCCACGGTTACTATAAAGCGTATTGTTACTTACCGTTGTACATTTTCTGTGGAGAACATCTGTTGTGTGCACGGCTCCGGACTGCCAATAATGATGGCGCAGCTGGTACAGTTGAGGAGGTGGATCGCATAATCGCGCGTATTCGCTTATCTTGGCCGGACACTCGAATAATTATTCGTGGTGACAGTGGTTTTTGTCGTGAAGAGATCATGGTCTGGTGCGAAGATCATGATGTTCACTTTCTTGTTGGAGTTGCTAAAAACAACCGCCTTGCTGAGGAAATTGCAGAAGAACTGGCGCTAGCCAAAGCGTTGTATCAATGCAGTGGAAAAGCGTCACGCGTGTTTAAGGATTTTTGTTACAAAACTTTAAAAACTTGGCGATGGCATCGTCGAGTTGTAGGAAAGGCTGAACATTTGGCCAAAGGATCAAATCCACGATTTGTCGTTACCTCGTTACCAGCTGAACTCTATGGTGCTCGTGATTTGTATGAAATGATGTATTGTGCCCGGGGTGATATGGAGAATCGCATAAAGGAGCAGCAGCTGATGCTCTTTGCAGCAAGAACCAGTACCAAGAAAATGCACAGTAATCAAGTTCGACTCTATTTCTCCTCTCTGGCCTACGTTCTTACTCAAGCCCTGCGTCGTCTTGGCCTTGAAGGTACTGTGATGGCAAAAGCTCAATGTGACACCATAAGAATTAGATTATTCAAAATTGGAGCAAGGGTGAGACTGACAGTAAGAAAGGTTTGGATAGCATTTGCCGAAGGATATCCCTATAAGGAGATCTTCGATCAGGTTTTGAAAAATATCGGCAGAATACCCATCAGGCATTAACTGTGAATTCTGAATGAGCAGTGCAATCGACAGTTGAGGTGCGTTCTCTGGAGAAAATAACTCAAGGATTTTCGCTAGAAATGGCCTCAAAATAACCGGCGTTGGTTGATTGCTAGTGCTGAGATTTGAAAGGTCGCACTAATTCATCTTTTTATAGTAAATGAGCCACCGCCTCCGCGAAATTTTACACCTTATGAGAAATCCGGGTTAGTCCTTCAACATATTAGTAGGGTCAAATTTCCTTCAGCATACAATCCCCATAACCGGGCAGCTTGACTACATCTATGGGAACGTACATGCCCCTCAACTACAGCTTCTCAAGTTCAACTCTTTGAAGCAGTTCATTCACCTGAGATAGTTTGCCGACAGTTGTACCACTTTGGCTGGCCGTGGCAGCACCGCAGGCAATACCCCTTGCAAGTGCTTCGGATAGTTCAGAACCTTCACTGAGCCCCCAAACGATTCCAGCAACCATTGAATCTCCAGCGCCAATGGGATTTTTTTCGGTAATTGCAGGGCTCTTCGCCTTCCAGGCTCCCTTGTCATTCACCAGAAGGGCACCTTCTTTACCAAGAGAGACAACTACATTAGCAGGCCCGAGCAACCGAACAGCCCGGGCAGCTTCTACAATTTCATTGATATCACCAACGGGCAGTCCAGTCAACTCATGGGCCTCTTCGTCGTTAGGCTTAACCAATACGGGGGAAGCCTTACAGCTCTTTTGTAACGCACCACCACTGGTATCAAGAAACACATGGGCCCCGGCGCTCTGAATGATCTCAATCAGCTCACTGTAAAAGGTATCAGGTACACCCGGGGGCAGGCTACCAGCCAAAACCCACCAGTCACCAGGCTGCACGCGGCCCCGAACCTTCTCCTCCAGCAAAACCAAATCCGCCTTTGAAATGGTCGGTCCCGGCTCATTAACCTTCACGTACCGACTACTCCCCTCACTCACAATTGAGACGTTGGTACGGGTATCCCCCGTTACCCAGACAAAATCCGTTTCAATCCCAAGATCTAGAAGCTTGTCGCTTAACAGCTCTCCGGTTTTTCCTGCTGCAAAACCCAGGGCAACACTTGAAACTCCAACTGATTTCAGCATCCTGGCAACATTAAAACCTTTTCCTCCACAGTCAACCCGCCATTCAGAAGCTCTTAAAACAGTATCAAAAACGATATTGTCAACTGTTAACTCCCTGTCAACTGCGGGGTTTAGTGTCACAGTACATATCATTGTGTTAGCCCTTGTAATATTTTTCAAACAGCGCTTCTTCAGCTTCTGCTGTCCACATATTGCCTGGCTCAAGTTTAGCTGCAATCTCGGGCTCGGTTTTGTGCAGGTCATCAAGGCCGATTAAAGGCAGATCATTAAACTGAGGAAAGATGATGATCTTTCCAGCAAAACGGCCCTCAATTACTGCCTGAATACCTTCTTTAGCGACCTGCATACCACCAATGGCACCGACACTGCGGCCAGGAGATAAAGCCCCCTTAGAGGCCTGATCAAGTACCTGGAACTGGTCATCAAGGCTTAACCCGGAGGTTCCAGTATATTGAGCATTGGACATATAGACCGTACTGAGATTCAGATCAGCCATTGTTCCATTGGGTACTCCTGCAAAAAAAACAAGCATTCCATCTTTGTTCATCAGGGTGTCCGCTTCGGCCATAACGGCTGCTATAGGCACACTGACCACAACATCATCTGCTCCCTTACCGTCGGTCACCTCCATGACAAACTCATGGATTGATTTATCACTGGTTTGGGGATTGTAGGTGAAGAGTTCACAGTTGTTACTTTTCGCCAGAGGACCAAAACGCTCAACAATAGCCTCAAGGCGCATATCGCTCACCTCGGTGGCAATAACCTTGCTGGGTCCATCGGGGAGTTCAATGGCGCGCTGGACATGCATCTGTCCCATGGGGCCACCGGCACCAACAAATACTGTGGTTCCACCCTTTTTCAGTTCGCAGCGGTTTCTCTCTTCTCCATAAGATGCACTAATATCTGGACCCTGGCAGCCTATAAAGGCAATATAGTCATAGTGAAGACGCCCCACATCTGCGCTCACGAGGCCATCTAGAGGAGCCTTCCCGACCATATTGAGGGTTCCCCTTCGCATGATATATTTAGCCACATCACTGACAGTCGCAGCAGACCGTGGATCGAGCATAACGATATCGTCAAAGCCTGCACCTTCAGTAAACTCATCAGAAAGTGCCTGATACTGATCAGAGGACACCTTATCGCGGACAACTACAGTGGCTGAAGTCTTCCCTGCAAGAGCCGCAACAGAGCTTGGGACATCGGTTAAAATGATTGTTCTTGGAGCATCAAGACCTTTTGAAAAGGTGTAGTCACGCTCATCACCATCTCGGCCGATAATCCACATAACGCCGCCCTGTTTTGGGTCCAGACGTCGTCTTTGAGTATAGGAAGCCAACACACAGCCCCAGGGCTCAAGAAGAGAGGCTTCGGCATATCCCATGCTGTCGCCAATGGGCAAGAGACAGGCACCTTCATCGGTCTCAAGCATCTCCGGGCCAATCAGGTGATATTGGATGAGCCCGCCTGGGATGGTATAACCATAGGCTGTGCTCTTGCCGTTTTGGTAGATATCGGGCTGAACTGCAAGTCGTTGACCTGGACTATATTTATCTTTCAGCTCTTCCCCTACTGAGATTACGGTGAGACTTGCTTCATGACCAAGCCTCGTTGGCTCCTGGGTCAAATCGCGGTTGTACAATTTAGGGTGTTTTCTACCCATGTTGATGAGTTTAACATCAGAAAAACAGAGACCAACACTATCCACCCGAACCAGCATCTGGTTTGGGCCTGGCTCCGGGACGGGAAACTCTTCTGGTTTGCCGTCTTTTCCTATGTTTTCCTCACCTGCACCGTACATGTTCCAGACCAGAGTCTGTTCTGGTATTACTGGGTCACTCGACCCATATTTGCTATATTGTGATGTCATTTTTATGTCTCCTGGGGAGTGTGAACTCAAGGAACTCAGAAAGTACTCTCATATCGTGTGTGACAGAGTTTCATAAGCTCCGTATCACGGTCTTACTTAAGATTTTAAAGATATTTACTACAACAGATCGTCGTTAATTTTATACAACTCCATAATAGCTTCAGAGCTTTCAAGCGCTAAGGCCTTACTCGCTTTTTCCTGTAATTTTTTATAGTTCACTGCGCGGATAATATTTTTCACCGCTGCTACATTAGTTGGGCTTACTGAGAGTTCCGTGACACCAAGCCCCACCAGAAGGGTTGCAAGATTTGGGCTTGCGGCCGCATTACCACATACCCCAACCCATTTTCCGTGGGCCTTGGCAGCTTTTGCTGTCATTTCTATCATTCGTACAAGCGCTGGATGATAGCTGTCCGCCTCACAGCAGAGATCGGGATGACCACGATCTATTGCCAGGGTGTACTGGGTTAAATCGTTCGAGCCGATGGAAAAGAAATCCACTTCTTTGGCTAAGTGTTCTGCAATCATAACAGCAGATGGGACTTCAATCATGATTCCAAGGGGCAACTTCGGGGCGTTTAACCCAGATCGAACAGCCTCTGCGATATTCCGCGCCTTTTGCCACTCAGACATTCTACCGATCATGGGAAACATGATATGTAAGCCGGTCGATCCATCTGTCTCTTTCTGCCAGATTGCAGTTTTGTATATTGCTTCTAATTGCCGCCTGAACATACCTTCGTGCTTAAACGACAGACGTATTCCGCGCATACCAAGAAAGGGGTTTTCCTCATGGGGTATATGCATCCAGGATACGGGCTTGTCTCCACCGATATCGGCGGTTCGAACAATCAACTGGCGGGTTCCAAGTTCCTTGGCAATAGACTTTAAACTTTCGAACTGCTCTTCAACACTTGGCTCAGCCGTAGAAGACTCAAAGAGAAACTCTGTTCGCAATAAGCCAACACCTTCACCACCATGCTCCAAAACAAGTTGAGCATCTTCAGGTTTTGCAATATTACATACAACGTCAATATGTGTCCCATCCTGGGTTTCTGCGACCTTGTGCTTTTGTGCATCTTCTGCGGTGCGGATCTGTTCCCATTGGGCAATCCATTTCAAGCCATTTTCCTTGGTTACCGCGTCTGGCTCGACATAGACCGATGATGCCTGGGGATCGACAACAATGAGCTCACCATTTTTAATATCTGTAAGGCTACCATCGCCAAGCCCAACCACTGCAGGAATACCAAAGGCACGCGCAAGAATTGCCATATGACTGTTAGGACCACCAAGCTCTGTACATATGCCGCGAACCTTAAGCCCATGCAGCCCTGCAGTCTGTGACGGTGTGAGATCCTTGGCCATCAAAATAAACTCTGTCTCGGGGTATTCAACTGCTGATACTGCGGGTACCATCAGAGCAAGAACTCGGTCACGAACGTCAATGAGATCGGCTATCCGCTCTCTTAATCGTTCATTTTCAACTGTTCGTAAAGACTCCACCTGCTTTTCAATAGCCTGATGAAATGCCCAGGCGGCCGTCTTTCCGTTTACTATATGTTTTTCGCTGTCCGTTAAGACCAGTTCATCCTGCAACAGCTGTTTTTGGGCGTGTAGAATCGCCGCCTCGTTAGGAGCTGTATTTTGCATGGTGGCTTTCAGTTCATCGAGCTGCTGGGCAGCTTTGACAAGAGCTGAACTGAAAAGTTTGGCCTCAGCTTTTGGATCCTCGGCGTTCTCCTCGTACTTCATCTTGCCTGCCTGCAGGCGAAAGGCAGGTGCCATGGTTATACCAGGAGAGGCTGCAGAACCGATTATGGTGGCACGACACTGAACATCCGGAAGGGCTGTGAGAACTGTGAGTGGATTATACGAGGCATTTACTTCTTCCTCATCATTATCGAGCCCCTGGTTAATCATTTCAGCAAGAACCTGAGTGGCTTTTTCAGCATCAGGGCCGTCAGCAGAAATTGTTAGAACATCCCCACAACTTGCCCCCATGGTTAGTAAGGTCGCCATGGATTTAGGATTTGCCGTCTTCTTATCGTTTCTAATACGGATATCTGTTCCTGAGAATTTTGTGGCAGCCTCTGATATCAGGCTTGCCGGGCGGGCATGCATTCCTTGTTCATCGACCACTGTTGCTGTCGCAGTCACTGCGAAATCATCAAACTGCTCAGGTACAGCCTGCTGTTCAACATTTAATGCATTGAGAATATCAATTTTATTGGTGGTTGTTGCAAGGGTATCGGCTAAGGACTCATCCATAACTACACCTGTCAAACGGGCAAGCAGATCCAAATGGTCTTTACCCTTTGCTGCAATACCTACAATGAGTCTGGCTACATCCCCCTTATCATTCCAGACAACACCCTGGGGAACCTGAACAATAAATACCCCTGTCTTTACAACCTGATCCTTGGCTTCATTTACACCGTGTGGAATAGCCACACCATTAATAAGGTAGGTGCTTACTTTTTCTTCACGGCCAAGAAGGGCCTCAAGATAGTCTCCGTTGACAAGCCCTAGAGCGGACAAGTTCTTTGCAATCAGTTCAAGAACTTCTGTTTTAGTTGTTACTTCTGCGTTTAATAGTAACTGTTGTGGACTGACCTTCAGTGTATCGTCCTCGGCTGCACGTACACTAACCTCAGCTGCAGGTTCCTGGATAATTTTTTCGGCTACTTCTGGCTTCTCGGTGACTTCTGGTTTACTTTGACCACCGAGTAACTTTTTAAAAAAAGACATGCTGATCTCCTTAAAAAATTGTATCGAACTTCAAACAAATCCTACGCCTGCGGCAAACACAAAACCGCAGCTGTGATGCCGCGGTCAGTCCTAACAGAGTCATTACACCAGCTTTGCTACCAAGTCATCGTAGAAGCCTGCATCCATAAAATTACCGATGCTCATATGCTGTGCACCTGGCAATTGAGCCTTGGCACGATCAGTTAATTCACTTTGGGTTATAACGATATCCGCATCCTTCAGATCATTAATAGCTGCATTAGTAACCTCAATATTTAAACCAGCATCTTTAACTTTACCTCGTAATACCGTGGCTCCCATGGCTGATGATCCCATACCTGCATCACAGGCCACAACAATAGAGCGAATAGTACCAGCAGCAACTGGTGCGCTCTGACCTTTAGACTCTGACTTTCTTGCTGCAACAGCTGCTGTAGCAGCATCAAGATCATCAGTTTCAGAGGCGTCCATACGAATTATTACTGCACCAACAATGAACGAAGTGACAGCGGAAACAGTGATGGAACATAAGGTGAGTACAATACCCATTCCTTTTGTAGACATAAGAACCAAAGCAAAAACAGAACCTGGAGAAGGGGGACCAACCAGAGCATTACCAGTAACCATATTAAAACCGACACCAGCCATACCACCAGCAATTACGGCAATGATCAATTTTGGCTTCATCATAACATACGGAAAGTATATTTCGTGAATACCACCAAAAAAGTGAATAATAGCAGCACCATACGATGATTTCTGTGCCATACCTTTCCCCATCACCATATAGGCAAGCAGGATACCCAGACCAGGTCCCGGATTGGTTTCGATTAGAAAATAGATTGAAGCACCGAACTCCTTAGCCTGCTCGGCTCCCAACGGAGTAAAAACACCATGGTTTATAGCATTATTTAAAAAGAGAATTTTTGCAGGTTCAACAATAATAGAGACCAGAGGCAAGAGAGACATTTCTACAATCCAACCTACACCAGCACCCAATGCCTTGGACACTGCAGCAACCACAGGGCCAATCACCAAAAAGGCTACTAAAGTGATAAGCATAGCTATAATGCCGAGAGAGAAGTTGTTGACCAGCATCTCAAAACCCGGTTTGATTTTACCCTCAACCTTTTCGTCAAATTTCTTTATTGCCAGTCCGCCTACAGGACCAACAATCATAGCCCCCAAGAACATTGGTATGTCTGCACCAACAATGACACCCATTGTAGTTATTGCGCCTGCTACTGCACCACGCTCACCAGCGACCATCTTACCACCTGTATACCCAATCAATAGCGGCAGCAAGTATGTGATCATTGGGCCTACTAGTTCCGCTAATTTTTCATTAGGTAACCAACCTGTTGGAATAAACAGCGCCGTAATCAAACCCCAAGCGAGGAACGCCCCAATATTGGGCATCACCATACCACTTAAAAACCGTCCCAATGACTGGGCACCTACCTTCAAAGCATTACCGGACATAAACAGACCTCCTTGTTACATGGTTGTTAAATTCTCCATAATCAAACCCTGGTGATACATTCACCGATGGTACAGGGGGAATTCATCCCTCCGGGAAAGACACAAATTCGCTCACTTGCATCAAGCGATCAATGACTCTCTTTCTCATAGGTTTTCACAAGTCGGCCAAACGTTTTACAACCTAACGGGGTAACTCACATTGGCCTCTTCAGTAAAACTAATGACAATCAATACCATTACAAAAAACTGTAATCGATTACAGGATTCCTTGTCAATAGGTTTTTTTTGGATTGATACATTTGAACACAGCAGACCCCCTACAACCACAATAACGACACATTATTATACACTTAACAACACCACACCTCGAAAGATCCTAACAGCACAAAGCCATCACACCGCAACAATCAATCCTGTAACTGTGAACATACCATATTTTTTCACAGCAGCTCCCCCCACAGACCTACCTCCATAATCGCCACAAAACAGTTCATGAACACTAGTTCGGACAGGTAACAACAAGCGACCTCCAGAATAAAATTCCTGCAAATATATAATATTAAACATTAATTCACGAATCAATCTTTCGATAACTAACAACGAGTGCACCTCTAAGGATAAAGTAGTTGTTTCACATTTTTCTTTGTAAAAAAATTGACTTACCACCTGTAACCGTTTACAATTAACCGAAGTTTCAAGGTTCAATTCTACCTACGAAGACAGAGGTTCTAATGGTTAAAATCAAAGATGTGGCAGATGCTGCCGGTGTTTCTACAGCAACGGTATCCAGAGTTCTTGCAAACAAGCCCCACGTGAGAGCCGAAGTGAAAGAACGGGTTATGACTGTGGTAAAAGAGTTAAACTACCAACCCAACAGGGTTGCCCAAAACCTCCGTTCAAATACCTCCCGTATCATTGCGCTCATTGTTGCAGATATAGAAAATCCATTTTTTCAAAGAGTGAGTCGAGCTGTGGACGATGTTGCCCAGGAAATGGGCTATAACGTCATGCTCTGTAATACGGATGAAGATCCTGTAAAAGAGAAGCGATGCCTTGATATGCTACGGTTGGAAAATGTTGCAGGTATTATCCTCTCGCCCACCAGGAAGGGCGTTGAAAACTTCACAGAGACCTACTCTCTTGACATCCCAATGGTAATGATCGATCGCCACGTACATAATTTCAGTGTCGACAACGTTCTCATCGACAATATCGCATCAGCCCATACCATCGTTAGCCACCTGGTCAGCCACGGTTACAAACGAATTGCAGGTATTTTCGGAGCAGGCAGTACCACAGGCCAGGAACGCCGCGAAGGTTTTATAAAAGCCTTGAAAGACAATAGTATCAAACCTGTACAAGACCTCATTAAATACAGTTCTCCAAGGGAAGACGACGGCTATAATATAGCGCTAAAACTGCTGAAAAGAACAGATAGACCCGATGCGATTTTCACCAGTAACAGCCTCCTGGCATCAGGTATACTCTCTGCCATTAGAAATTGTAAACTCTCTATTCCCGGAGATATAGCCTTTGCCAGTTTTGATGACACCAGCTGGGCCCGGTTAATTGAACCCGCCCTCACGGTGATTGAGCAGCCGACCTATGAAATTGGTCGAACTGCGAC
The DNA here is from genome assembly GCF_054397165.1 of Desulforhopalus glucosivorans. Classification (NCBI taxonomy): domain Bacteria; kingdom Pseudomonadati; phylum Thermodesulfobacteriota; class Desulfobulbia; order Desulfobulbales; family Desulfocapsaceae; genus Desulforhopalus; species Desulforhopalus glucosivorans. The sequence continues at coordinate 846,647 of NZ_AP044854.1, read as the reverse complement.
GGAAATGCTTATTAAAAGAATTGATGACCCGAACAGATCTCACCGTGAAGTTGTTCTGCAAACAAAACTCATTATTCGTGAATCCTGTGGCTGTAAAAACGACTAAATCGCATTCATCGAATATATTTTTACAATAAGCACTACTTAACGACCTTAGTTCCCCTAAAATCGTAGACACTCGGTCAGGCGACTGTTAAGAGAAATTACAGGAGGAAAGCATAGGTGAAAAGAATAGGATTTAGAGTACTTCTCGATAAACCTTTTGAAGCGTTTTCCCTGGCCAAAACCATCCGATCGGTTTGAGATGAAAACTGATTATTAAAGGATACAAGAAGAGCAATGCAGAAAAGATTGGAATTCATAGGATTGTCGGGAACAGTCTATACGTTTGATGTCTACTCCAAGAGTGCTCAACTTCCTACAGCAGGTGGCGTTTTCATCTTGACCTATTCCCATCCCCGTGGCCATCTAGCAGGGTTTCAGGTTAACGTTCTTCGCACAGGAACAACAAGTAATCTGAATTCAGCAGTAGCTGACCTTAGACAGGATGACGATTTATTAGAAAAATGTTGGAATTATACCTGCACCATCTGCCTTGATGATCCAACGATAAGAGACCAGTATTTTGAAGACCTTCGTAACACCAATTCTATCCAATGTTAAAACTCTATCAATAAAATCATTTTTTTGTAGAAATCCCCACTAAAGTTGTCTTAATCTGTATGATGCCACCAAAGTATTCTTCTACCATTCAGAATGTCAGGGATGGAGTAATACACAATAGAACAGACGTCTCATAGTAGTCCCATTTGCCTAACGTTAAAATTACAAGATTGTAGCCATCTCCAACATAGGGCTATCATGGATTATGGTGCGAGATCCGTTATGTTGCGTGTTTTCTTCTCTATTTTTCTTCCCGCTTTTTAAAGTTGTAAACTTTTGTCTCTTCTTCCTACTTTTTCTTTGGATTTTCTTTTTTTTCTTCCGTTTTTCCGACGATAATAACGGGAAAGTCTCATAACGGACGAAAGGCCCGAAGCTGCAACTTCGGGCCTTTCTTTAGACATCCCGTAAATACGGAAGCCCATCAAGCTCTTTCATCTAATCACGGCTTTCGTTTTTGTTCAAGACGGAAGAATGGAGATTATCCTACTCAAGGCTGTGTCATGCAGATGCTGTGGCAGGATTTTTTACATTTGCCGGAGTTGCTGGCGTGGACAGGCATATTGCAGTGATCCTTGTCGGCAATATGCCCAGAGAGAAGCTCACCGCTTAGCCCAGCAAAGATATCGCCAGACAGAAAAAGGCCGGGAAGCTCACCGACAAGCTGAAAGAAGACGCAGGATGCAGGTTTCTGAAAAAACCGTGGCTGATGCATCTTCAACAGTCGTAATCACGTATGATAAATTACCTCAAGATGACCCGTTTATCGTCCCCTGTTGTCATTTTTGTGGTGGAAAGGGCGTTGTCGTTGAACATTTCCCCCGCCGGGGATACGGGAGACGGAAGACAGAAGCCAATCTCAAGCCATTCTGACTTTTCGGAGGAGCATATGACCAGCAGAAAACCCCTTGTCGGCGATCGCATCAGAACAATAGAAGGGAGCTTCGCCTGGATCGGTCACCGCTTTCTACGGGGTGGGTATTTTACCACCCTCGGCCACCATGAACTGATCCTGTATTTCTTCCTGATCCTTGTGGCCGACCGCCAGGGACTTTCCTATTACCATTATGACAAGATCTGCTCTTTGCTTGGGATTTCTTTAGATGACTACATAGTTGCCCGCAACCTGCTGATAGACAAAGATCTAGTCGCCTTTGACGGTACTTTTTTCCAGGTTCTCTCTTTGCCGCGAAGCCCTGTAATCCAATCTGCCAAAGTGCTTCAAAACCAGGATGACATGAAGACATTTGACAGGGCCACGATTGTGCAAATCATGAATAAGCAACTTAACCGCAATCATGAATGATAAAGACTCTGAAAGACTCTCGCTGGCAGTTGAGCAATATATCCTGCAACGGATAGAACAAGGATACCGGGACACGGACATTACCTCCCAGTATAAAATACTGATGGATTTTCAAATATTTGTAGAGAAGCGGGTAAAGGAATGGAATGCAATTTTCACCCTTGAGATATTGCGGGAATTTATGCATGCTGGCAATGACATCAGTAGACGACAAGGGGCTGTCCGGGGATTGGCAAGTTTCCTGTACCAGGAAAAACTTATTCCCCAGCCCATTCCGAGAAAATCAAGACCAATATTGCCAAAAATATTTGAACACTATCTGCATTATTGTGCGACAACCCGCTACGATACCGCAAAAATGGTAGAGCATGTACGGCGGATTCTTGAAGCATTCAGCCACTATCTCAAACGCAATAATCTCAAACTTTCAGCAATAACTATAGAACAAATAGACACCTTTGATCAGGAGTATAATGCACCGTATGCCCGGCAAAGTCAGAAATTAAACCGCAAATGTTTCAGGGGTTTTCTGAGGTACCTCTACCATGATCGTCATGCGATCAAACGGGATTTTGCAGCATTACTCAAGGTGCCGCGAATGTACCATCAGGCAAAGCCACCTTGCTTTCTGCGCGCGGGCGAAATCAAACAACTCTTTGAAAGTATGACCGAGACAACCTCTTCTGGACTACGGGCATATGCGATGGTCCATATTGCCTACACGATGGGGTTGAGGCCACAGGAAATCAGCAGATTAACTCTAGATGATATTGCTTTCGGCAAAGCCGAAATGTGTGTGCGATACCGCAAAGCCAGTTCACCGGTCACGATGCCGATTCCGCAGAAAACGCTGAAAGCCATTGCGGCCTACCTGGTCGGAGGTCGCCCGGAAAGCGATTGCCGGGAACTCTTCCTACAATGCCACCGACCCTTCAGGCCTGCCAAGTCATGGACTGTTTGTTGGGCAATAAAAAGCTGTATGAGAAAAGCCGGTTTACCTAAAGAAGCTACGGCCTATTGGCTGAGACATAGCCATGCGCAACATTTACTGGAAGCCGGAGCGTCGCTCTTTGAGATCAAGGAAATGCTTGGTCATGAGGATATTGAAGCGACCAACACGTACCTCCATATTCATCTCAAACTCATGAGGAGGGTTATTCTTGGCGAATTTGTTTAAAAGCTTTCTGGCACTGCAGATGGAACAATATGGTGGATATCGACAAAACCTTGGTTGTTCCACAGCAGCAGTAAACAGGCTGAAACTGTTTGATCGTTACCTGGTAAAGGAAAATGTGACCACGATCGAGCACCTAACACCTCTGTTCTTTCTGAAAATGTTGAAAGATCTGGAGATAGAGCAGAATACAAAAAGCAGGGTGATTGATGGGGTGGGCGGTTTCTTTGAATATCTCGTGCGGATCGAATTCTGCCAGACTAACCCTCTTACCGGAGTTCCACGTTTCAAAAGAAACAACATTATTCCCTTTATTTTCTCTGAACGGGAGACTGAGCAGCTACTTGAAGCTGCCTGGCAGCAGGTACGCAGGGAACATAAACACCTTTTTCTGGGGGACATGAGTTGCTGTATGGCTCTGCAGCTTTTGGCCCGCTGCGGTTTGCGGATATCTGAACCCCTGAAATTAAAAGTGAGTGATTTCAGGTTAGATGAGAGAACAATCTATATAAGAAAAACAAAGTTCAGCAAGGATCGGCTAATCCCCATTCCCAGGGACGTGGCAAACCATCTGTCGGACTATCTTCAGCTCCGCAAAACCTTGTTGCCGGTGAATAATCAAAACCCGTATCTCCTGGCCAAAAATCCCAGCAAAGGATATGCCCAGCGTATTCGCAACTATTTCCACCGGGCAAGAAAAGAGATCGGGCTCACACAAACCAGGCAGGTTATAGGCAATACCAACATCAGCGCTCCTACACCGCACTCGTTGAGACATTCCTTTGCAGTTAATACCCTCAGGCGGATAAGAGAACGAGGTGATTCGCCACAAAACGCTTTGCCTGTTCTTTCTGTATACATGGGGCATAGGATGTACTTCTACACAATCTACTACCTTAAACTGATCGATGCGGACCAACACCGGAATCTCATTGATTTCATGATCAAGTACCCACTAACCCCATGAAACTTGTCAGCTGTGTCCATCAATTTTTTGAGCAGTATCTGCCACGGATCAAAGGATACGGGCTCAACACGATTAAGTCCTATCGTGATGCATTCTCTCTTTTTCTACCTTTTGCCAGGGATACATTTGGTATGCCTATCAACTCCTTAGAACTTGAACAGCTCACCCCGGAGTTGATTGTGGACTTTCTTGGTTGGCTCGAAAAAGAGCGAGGAAACAGCGCCAGAACCAGAAATCACCGATTGGCGGCCATACAGTCTCTGGCTAAAATGATCCTCTATAAGCATCCTGAAAAAAGAGATATTGCAGAGAAAATACTGAATATTCCCTGTAAACGCTACCACAGGAATGTCATCGGCTTTCTCAACCAAGAAGAAATCCTGGCAGTTCTTGAGTCCGTGAACCTCAAGTCGGTACAAGGCTTCAGAGATTATACCATACTCAATCTGCTTTTTGATTCCGGTGCCAGGGCCAGTGAAGTGGCTACACTCGATCTCGACTATTTTGATCCACAGCAGAAAACGCTGGTCATTCAAGGCAAGGGTGGTCACTTCAGGATGATAACACTCTGGCCCAAAACTGTTGATCTTCTCTCCAGATATGTCGAAAGATATCGAACAACACCGCACATTCTTTACAGGAATCGTCTGTTTCTAAACCAGCGTGGAAAAGAACTTACTCGGCACGGAATATATAGACTGTGTCGGAAATATCTGGAAAAATCCTTGCCGGAAAAGCGGCTGAAAGACCTCAACCCTGCACATAGCTTCAGACACTCCTGTGCCGTCAATATGCTTCTGGAAGGACACCCTATATCTGATATAAAAAACCGTCTCGGTCACGATAGCGTTAAATCAACTATGATCTATCTACACCTCGATTTAGGTCAACGGCAAGGAATACAGAAAAAGTTCATCAATCATACACAATCGCTGCTCAATCAGGATGACAAGGTCGGTGAACTACTCGACTGGGAAAACAAGGAGGAAATTTTAGACTGGCTCGATAGTCTGTAGTGCTTTCCGATCTCCGCAAGGTTGATGGACAGGTGAAAAACAGGCCGACTTATTATGTTGCATGAAAAAGGAGAATCGTTCTCGAAATTGGAGGAACTGCTTGAAATAAAAGAGAATAGTATGACAATAGCCTTTTCCGTTAAAAATGTTATCATTTCGAGCAGATAGGCCGACTCGCAACATAACATGGACAAGCTCTGATTGTAGGTTGCTTGTTTTGGGTTAGGTTTTGCGTTCTTACATGCAGTGACTTTTCTCACATATATTTGGAACCAGAGCTATGATAGCAGTCTCAGAAAAAGTATGGCTTATACAAGCTATTCTGCCAATTAGTGTTAAAAGAAAAATTTTGATTTCAATAATCTGTTATCAGATGATAAGTCTCACTCCTCCAAGATCGGCGAGCCCGTAGATGAGATGGTCACCGGGAGAACCGATGAACATAAGATTTGGAGGGATCTGCCACTCCTTGGAAAGCTTCATAATAAGCTTGGGACTGAAAGTACCTGTAAGCGGTACAAATTCAATATCGATATCCGGATATGCCTCGTTGAGAAAATCGAGATCCTTTTTCAGATTGGGTGGTAGCTCTTCTTTTTGGGCGACAACATTGACCACCTTTATCTTGTTTGTATCCTCGTTCTGCTGCACATAAATCATCGCCTGGTTGAGGTTGCTTAGATTATCTCCCCTTGTGAAAAAGACGATCTGCTGATCGTTGATTTTATCAATCTGAGCTCTGATTTTTTGGGAGGCTGAGGTCATTCGTTTCACAAAGATCATAAGCATTGATCTTACTAGAAACAGAACTGCTTTGAGTATTGTAATCCTGCCAAGCATGATGGTCACAATCATGAGCGCGGGGATAAAATACTCTAAAAAGATGAAGAGATAATGCAGATTCATCATTGCATTACCAACAAGACCGACAAGTACAGCTGCGATACCTAAGACTACAGATAAGAGTGGTGCACTGGTCTCACGCGGCAAGCGCGCACGCTTTGTCTTGAGGAAGAGATTGCCAAGTCCAAATAGAGCCATCACTGCAAGAAAAGAAATGGTATAGACTCCAGCAAGTGCAGGGAGATCCCCCTTTGTTATAAACAACACCGACACACAGAGGAGAAAAAAGGCGATAATGATTCGGTATGTCGTATTCCTTTTTGTTTTTTTTAGAAAGAACTGAGGCAGACATCTGTCAAGAGTCATGCGGTGAACAAGTCCGTTCACACCGATAAAACTTGTTAAAACGGCACCTGAGAGCACCAAGGCTGCATCGATTGAAACAACATATCCGAGCCACTCCCCTCCAATCATATTTCCCATGTGAGTAAGCAGGGCATGTTGATTTTCGCCAACGTCCGCAATGGGTACCAGAGTCAGAGCAAGGAGTGCTATAACCGGATTAAAAAAACTCACCGCAATCCACATATTGCGCAGCGTAAGCGGAAATATCCCTTCAGCCTGCTCCTCAACAAAATTGGCAGAGCTTTCAAAGCCTGAAATCCCGAGAAGCGATACAGAAAAACCGAAAAGTAGGGCTATACCAAGTCCGCCTGCGGTAGGCGTGCTCATATTTAACTGTAGGGTACTCAAACTGTGCTGAGTAATGTAGTATCCACCAACTCCAAGCAGAAGACAAAGTGTTGTAAGGTGCAGGAAAAAAATCACAATCGCAATCACAGCCGATTCTGTAATACCAATAATCGTAAGAATCATAAAAATAGCCAGTAGTACGATGGTGCTTATTTCAACTGGTATTAGAGGACAAAAGGTGTGTGCATAGTGACACGCTTCGCTGGCAGAAATGACTGCTGTTGCCATATAGGAGAGAATAGTCAGGCAGGCAGCTATGGATGCTCTGAATTTACTTGTTGTGTTGAGAAGAGCGTTATATGCGCCACCATTGAGAGGGAGGGCACTGACTACTTCAGCATAGATCCCACGATAAAGGTACAATACCGCCCCAACCAGAAGAAGGACCACTGGCGCCCATATTCCAGAATATATAATTGCAAGGGCTGAGACATAGAGGCAGGATGAGGTGATATCGTTGCCGCATATGGCAGTGGCAGATATTTGTCCAAGACCACCTTTTTTATTTTCAGTCTGGTTCTTTAATTCGTACTTTCCCCTCTGGGGTGAGGGGGGCAGATCTTTTGCAGACTCCATGACCGCACCATAAAGTGATGTTATTTGATATGAGCTCCGGTTAAACAGGAACAAAAATAAATAACGGTATTTTTCTATCTTTACAAATGTGAAATCAAACTGACCGCCCAATCAACAGTTTCAGCGATGACCACGGGAGTAATTGATTTGTTTTTTTGCGACAAGTACCGGGCATGGCGTAGTTGAGACGATCCGCTCCAATACAGAGCCAAAAAACATATCCAGACTGAAGGTGTTTGTTTGAGAACCTATGATGAGGAGGTGAATGTTTTTTTCTTTGATGTACTCTGTAAGACATTCTTCAATATTATTGCCGCGAGTGGAAGCAATAACGGCAACATCCTGCTCACTTGCGCTGACAATATAGTTTTTAAGTATTTTCCATCCCTTCTGTTCAGCTTCGCGGGAAACGCCATAGCGAAGATACCGATCTGTCGGGATACTGGTTACATACAGAGCGTGGACCTCGCTACCATAACTTTTTGCGATTTCGATGGTACGGAGTCCTGCTTCTTCACTTGCCTCTGAGCCACTGATGCCTGTAAGGATTCTATCAAAACGAAGCTCTGTCTCTAGCGGTATAAGCAACACATCACATGGACTGTTTGCCACGACCTCAGCAGTGGTTCGACCAAGCATTATTCTCTCCATCTGCATACGTTTCACGCAGCCAAGCAATATAACATCAGCCTTTATGTCGTAGGCAACTGAACAGATTTGTTCATCCGGCTTTCCAGTTCGGTGGATTGTCTCTAAAGAAAGACCAAGCGAGGTTGCATACTCTTCCGCCTCGCTGAGCATTTCTAAGAGATTCTTATTAAATTCCTGCTCTGCATTATTCAGGAAAAACCGATTAGTATTGCCTTCATATTCAGGTGTCACTGAAACAACCACAACCCTTGCCCGCATAGCCGACGCAAGAGCAAGCGCCTCTTTAAACAGCGACTGGTTTTCTACTGAGTTATTTATTGTTGCGAGTATGGTTTTAGCTGCATGAGCTGTCATAGAGTGTACCTCGATACGATTTGACCTGCAGATTGTTTTTGTTGGTTTTTCTGGGTTTAGTATTGCTTCGCCTTCATGGATATATCGACATTAAAAACAGGTACCGGTGCTCGGGACACAACTTCTTCCATCCTGACACCTTCATCGACAATTACTAAATTGATTTTTTTGACAATGCGGCAGAGTCTGCCCACCACTTTTCCTATCTTGCCGCTCTCTTTAACATGTGATATGGGAATGGTTCTGGTGTCATCCTTTTCTATAAATTTCGCAATATTCTCACCCACACCAGAAGAAAACCGTTCCCGTTGATCGGGGCCACTTTTAAGAAAAGGCATGGTGTTCACATATGCAACAAGAATTCCATGATGCAGTCTTCCTGCCACATTAAGACTGTAGTTCATTGCCCCCTCAGTGAGTTTTGAACTACGAGTAATAACAAGGATTACAGGCTGATTGTGAAGACTTTCTGTTGAAGATATGTCCTGTTCCAGTGAACTCACCTCCTTTTACCATGCAATTGTGTTTTCCAGGCTCTTGAATCGTACTCTCAATTAACAATGGAATAACTAGCAAGAGGTATTCCAGGCGTGCTGGTAATCAAATAAGATTCTGTAATTGCGAAGTTTATGGTGCTGTTTGCACCTGTGTAGTTACGGCGATTGTTGCATTATGAAACATGTGCGACACAGCGTAGATAGTCTCTATCTGGAAAAATGGCCCGCCCTCTAAGCTGTCGTCACAATTTATCAAAAAATAACATATATAATCAGTAACATAGGTGTCACCGTAGGAAATGGTGTAGCCGTATCATTCGGAGATTTGACCTCATTAAGTGAAGTCCATAGTGTTGCAATGTGCAACGAATATGACGAATGCACAAAATAACATATAAATATTTGATACTTTAATGTTTTGTTAGATTTCTGTTGAAAATACGTTGCATTATGCAACAAAAAACATTTTATGGTGAATATATATAAGTAACTGTAATTGATGGATTATATCAGAAAAATAAACTGGCATTAAGCTTGCGATGAAACTGGTAATAAAGGTTTCAAAGTATTCGGTACAGATAAGGTCCCACCGCGTCATGATTTACCGATCAGTTTATAATTCATCTTTATTGGAGAAATGCAATGAGACAAAATGATCCCTATCAAACTCAGCTATCCACCCAGAGAACAACTTCGAAATCAACAACCAGGAGCGTAACCAAAACTACTGGGACAAGGACCAGTACGCAAACCGCATTTCGTAAAAAAAAGCCAACCGGTAAAATGGTGCTTTTTGGAGCCGCATCTATTGGCATGTACAGCCTGCTGTTCTCAAATGAAGGAATGATCACGAATACTTACACCTTGGGCGGCTGGCATGCGATCTTTCCTGTTGGAACCGCATTCGCATTCTCTTTTATCCACGGCGCTTTCGCCAGCAATTTTCTCGGAGTCTTGGGACTTGAACCCAAAAAATCATAAGTGTACGAATTTTTAAGAACTCAATCCAAGCAGGAGCTAACGATTCCATGAAAAAATTTCTCACTATATTGATAACAGTCTGTTTAAGCGCACTTTTAGTGCAATCAGCATATGCTGGAGGTCCTCCTCCCAAAAACGTAATGAAAGGTGTGTTCACTGAAGTTGACATGGCTGCAAAAACAGCAACCATACAAGTTGATGGCCATGATGACCTCAAAGTGCTGAACCTTGCAGAAGGTATGACTGTTGATGAAATAATACTCGATAAAAAGGTTATGGTTAGCCTCGATACCCACGCTGCCCCCAATACCATCAAAGACGTCTCGCTGATGTTCTTTGATATGACCCCTACAAAGATTTTCGCTCTTCTCATCGTTGGCCTCATTGGAGGACTTCTCTCCGGCTTTATCGGCTCTGGTGGCGCCTTCGTTTTGACTCCTGCCATGATGTCACTTGGTGCTCCAGGTGCCGTTGCTGTTGCCAGTAACATGTGTCACAAGTTTCCAAAAGCCATGGTTGGCTCTTATAAGCGCTGGAAATATGGGCAGGTCGACATAAAACTCGGCATCGTCATGGCAGTAACCGCAATCATCGGTGTGGAAATTGGTATTAAAATTCAGAAAGCAATCCTCAATATGTGGGGAAATGCAGGGTCTAACCTTTATGTAAGTGTCGTATTTGTTCTGGTTCTCGTCATTGTTGGCGCCTATGTACTTCGTGATGCAATCAAATTGACTAAAGGTAAGGCAGAGGCAAAGACATCTAAACTCGCTCTCAGGCTGCAGAAAGTAAATATCTGGCCAATGATGGACTTCAAAGTTGCCAAGGTTCGTATTTCTGCTTGGGTAACTGTACCTGTTGGACTTTTCACTGGAATGCTCGCAGCTACCATAGCCGTTGGTGGCTTTATCGGTGTCCCAGGAATGATCTATGTGGTTGGAGCCTCCGCCATGGTTGCCAGTGCCACTGAGCTTGTTGTTGCCTTTATTATGGGTTGCTATGGTTCTATCCAATGGGGTATAGCAGGGCTCATTGATATTCGCATGACACTACTCATTCTTGCTGGTTCTCTTATTGGTGTACAGCTTGGAGCGCTTGGTACAACATATGTTAAAGATCACACCATCAAACTCGTGATGTCTGCAGTTATGTTGATTGTCGCAGTTTCTCGTGGTGCCAAAGTGCCTGGTTATCTTTCTGACCTCAACCTCATTCCACAGATGCAACATAAATTGACTGTTGTCCTTAACAGTGTGAGTTTCTGGGCTCTTATTGCAGCTCTTGCTGTTGCCGGAGTCATCATCTCTGTTGCAATGATACAAGGTATGCTTCAGGATCGTGCAGAAAAACAGGGGCAGGCCATCCAGGAGGGGGTGAGCTCATAATAGCTTTTTACCATTAAACGAGGTGACTGACAGGCTCCCCTTCCTGTGAGTTACCTTGTGGGCCCGGTGTAAACCATATCTATGCATAAACAAAACTCCAGGCCCAGATAACGACCCCAATAGTTAAGGAAAAATTTAACAAGGAGGTACAGTTATGGAACCCGGATTTTATCTCACAGCACTTGTATTTGCAGTAGCGATTTTACATCTTATCACACGAGGTGTTGTTTCATTTCGCCACCACTTCAAAGCATTAAGCCCCACCAGTTCCAAAGCCCAAAACAAACGAAGCGACTGGTATATGTTTTTTCACTGCTCTGCCCTTACGGGAGAGACACAAGAGCAAGTAGTTCGTAAAGGAAAAGACAAGAATATCAGTGTGCGTCGTGGAAAGAGCAAAGCAAAAGATAGTCGTGTATTACTGAGGAGCTATCTTGCGTGAGTGATCTGCTACAGACGAGATATTTTATGGAATAATTCTATTTCCTGGCCAGCTTGAGTATGATACAGAATAAGGTTGTAACCAGTCAGTTAACAGACTTATAGGAGAGAACCGAAAGGAGTTTTCGAATGTTTTTTTCAAAAAAACAATCATCCGAAGTACCTCAGGAAGAACAGCCAGCTCAAGAGTCGACACTTCTCTCAAAACTTAAAGCACGCATCAATCAGGCCGATCTACCCGCTCATGCAGCGGAAGCTGCAAACAGAGAACTGGAGAAGCTTGAAAAGACCGACCCTGCAGTGGCTGAGTTCACTGTGGGGATTAACTATATCAGCATGCTTCTTGACCTTCCTTGGCGAGAAAGCTCAACCGGTAATTTTGATCTTGGACGGGCGAGAAAAATCCTCGATTCAAGACACAGCGGCCTAGAGCAGGTCAAGCAGCGTATCCTTGAATTCCTCGCCTCAAAAACACTGCGAGGCAATGTCCAGTCGCATGTACTGATTGTCGATGATGAAGAAATTGCGCGGACGAATATGGAGCACGTTCTGAAAAAGGACGGCTACCGTTGCCATGCAGCTTCAAACGGTGTTGAAGCTCTTGAAGTACTGGAAAAACATGATGTTGATCTGGTTATCACCGATCTGAAAATGGAACGCATGAACGGTATTGAACTGCTCGGCCATATCAATCGTCTTTATCCAGATACCCAGGTTATCATGGTGACCGGTTTTGCAACGGTAAGCTCCGCCGTAGAAGCACTGAAAAAAGGCGCCGCCCACTATTTAGGCAAACCTGTAAATCTTGATGAGCTACGCAAGACGGTGAAAGAGGTACTCGAGCACAAGCTTTCAAGTGACATGGGAAAAGGTCCTATACTCTGTTTCGCAGGCCCTCCCGGCACAGGCAAAACGTCTGTGGGCAAAGCAATAGCAGAATCACTCAATCGTAGTTTCATCCGTGTTTCTGTGGCTGGCCTCCGTGACGAGGCTGAACTTCGGGGACATCGTCGCACCTATGTCGGAGCCATGCCCGGTCGGGTTCTCAGTGAAATCAAGAGAACCGAAGTGAACAACCCCGTTTTCATGCTCGATGAACTCGATAAAATTGGTCAGGATTTTCGTGGTGATCCGGCCTCTGTTCTTCTTGAAGTGCTCGACCCCGAACAGAATACAAACTACGTTGATCATTATCTCGACATCCCTTTTGATCTCTCACACATCATGTTCATGGCCACAGCCAATGATCTCTCGAAATTACCGCGGCCACTTCTTGACCGGATGGAAATTGTACATTTCTCAGGATATACAGAGATAGAAAAACTGAGTATCGCCCAGAAGTTCATCATTCCCCGTCAACTCAAGGCTGCTGGACTGCACAGGGAAAACATCAGCTTTTCTAACGAGGCTGTCTCTCGCATTATAAGCAATTACACCTCTGAGTCAGGCCTGCGAAATCTTCAGCGCGAAATTGCAAATGTATGTAGAAAGATAGCACTTTTAAAGCTCGATGAGCAAAACGAAAACGCAGTAATTGAACTCTCCCAGATCGATGAGTCAACTATTACATCCTTTCTCGGACCTCAAAAGTTCTACCGCGAGATGGCTGAGGAAAACGACTACGTCGGTATTACCACAGGTCTTGTCTGGTCTGAGACTGGGGGCGAGATTATCTCCATTGAAACAGTGAAAATGGCCGGAAACGGTGACCTCATCATGACAGGCTCTCTGGGGGAGATTCTCCAGGAGTCCGCCCAAACCGCACTCAGTCTCATCCGAAGCAGGGCGGATGAGTTTGGAATTGATCATGAAGTGTTTCAAAACAGTGATATCCATATTCACATTCCCGCAGGAAGTATCTCAAAAGATGGGCCTTCCGCAGGTATTACAATCTTTACAGCTCTCCTGTCACTTTTTACCGGGCGGGCTGCCAGGCGAAACGTGGCGCTGACCGGGGAGATGACACTGAGCGGAAGGGTGCTGCCGGTAAGCGGTATACGCGAGAAGATGCTTGCGGCCCAGCGGGCAGGTATCACCCTTGTCATTGTACCTGCGGCAAATAGTGATGCCGTGAAGGTACTCCCGGAAGAAATTACAGCTGGAGTGCAAGTGAAGAAGGTAAAAAACATCGATGAGATGATTGATCTGGTACTACTTCCGAATAGCCTGGCAAATTAGAGCCTTACTCCTGAAAGCCTGTCGTAAAAAAACAAGAAACTCAGAAATTGTTTTTGAAATCCTAAGTTTAATCTTACCACCAGATAGTGAACGTAGTGAGACCTTCGAGGTACTTATCCGGTTCATCGGGGTAAGACATGTTGTCTGGAGTACGTTCTTCGATCTTAATAGGGGATAATTCTTTGTATGAAAACAATTATTCCTCCAGACCATAACGTTTGATTTTTCGCCAAAGAGAAACCCGATCAATCCCCAGGATTTCTGCAGCTTTTGCTCGCCTTCCCTCAACTTCATCAAGTACCCTGATGATATAATCTTTTTCGTTATCTTCAAGAGTCGGCCATGACTCCTGTTTTGTCGTTGCGCTGGTGTCACTGCCGGCGATATCCTCTTCGAGATGGTGTGTTTCGATCACATCTTCAGGGCAAGTGATGAGAACACGCTGGATAATATTTTCGAGTTCACGAATATTACCGGGGTAGTCATAACTTTTCAGTTTTTCAATAACGAGATCAGAAAGTTGTGGTACAGGACGGCCTATCTCCACATGCTTTTGCAGAAAATGACTGGCTAAAAGCGGGATGTCATTGCGGCGTTCCACCAGTGAGGGCACCACTATGGTAATAACGTCGAGACGATAGTATAGATCTTTTCGAAAGCTGCCTTCATCTATCGCCTCTTTCAGATTTCTATTGGTTGCTGCCAGTACCCGGATATCAATGGAGATCTCTTCTGAACCGCCTACGCGCATCAGGGTTCGTTCTTGTAATACACGTAACAGTTTCACTTGCATTTGCAGGGGCAGTTCGCCGATTTCATCAAAAAAAACAGTGCCACCTTTTGCATATTCAAGCAGTCCTTTCTTCTTTTTCTGTGCTCCGGTAAAGGCTCCTTGCTCGTGACCAAAGAGTTCTGTACTGATCAGTTCTTCACTGAATGCGCCGCAGTTGAGCGATACAATTTTATTTTCGCTCCTTCTTGAGAGATCGTGAATAGTTCGGGCAACGAGTTCTTTACCTGTACCAGTCTCCCCAAGGATGAGTACATTGCAGTCAAGTTGTGCAACCTGAGAAATCTGCTCTTTTAGGGCTATTGTCTTTGAACTCTGGCCAATAATTTTGGATGTTTCACTGGTGTCAGCCACTTGCTGACGGAGCCGGTACAGCTCCAACTGCATAGCGTTGCGCTCAAGTGCTTTCTTCGCCATCGCTAGCAGTTCTTTTACATTCAGAGGTTTGGCGAGGTAATGATAGGCACCCTTTTTCATAGCCTCAATGGCAGTATCCAGGCTTGCATAGCCTGTCACCATGAGCACTTCCGCTGAAGGCCAGAGACGCTTTGTCTCGGTCAGGACTCCCATCCCATCCTTGCCCTTCATTCGAAGATCAGTGATGACCAGGTTTACTTCCCGGCCTTCCATTATATGTACAGCCTCAACACCATCCGCAGCAGTCAAAACCTGATAACCGGCCTTTGTCAAAACATGGGCAAGGTTATCACGGGCAATAACCTCATCATCAACAACGAGGATTGTGCTATTGGTCGAGGATACGCTCATAATCAGGGGTGAGTTGCTTTTTGATGGAGGGGGAGGTGAATGATAAAAGATGTTCCTTGCCCCAGTTCACTGCTGACAGTAATTTCGCCCTGGTGTTTTTGAATAATACCATACACAACAGAAAGCCCAAGGCCCGTACCTTTGCCCTCTTCCTTGGTTGTGTAAAACGGGTCGAACAGCTGACCCCGCATCTCTTCAGGTATTCCCGGGCCAGTATCGTGTACCATGATGACAACAATTTCTTTAATTGGGTCGATTTCCGCCGTTATAGCTATAGCACCCTGTTGCTCAATAGCCTGGGCCGCGTTGATAATCAGGTTGAGAAAAACTTCTTGCATCCGCTGCGGATCCATCTTGACTTCGAGATCTTCTGGAATACTAATTTCAACCGTGATATCTGCGGGGACCTCGCTTTTGGCAAGTTGCACAACCCGTTTAATGGTTTTCGCAAGAAGAGTCGGGCGCAACGTGAACTTCCCTGATCTTGAAAATTCGAGAAGACCTTTAACCACATCCCGGGCCCGCAATGTTTCCTGATCGATATTTTTCAGCATTTTACCAAGCATCTCCGTGTCGTTTTCTTCCAAATCACTCATGGCGATCTGGCATGACGTGGAAATGTTATTTAATGGGTTGTTCAGCTGGTGGGCCACCCCGGCTGTTAGTGTCCCGATGGAGGAGAGCTTTTGGGACTGCACTAGTTGATCCTGACGCAGCTCAAGCTCTCTGACCATAGTATTAAACGCCTCCATAACCTGCTGCATTTCATCCCGAGTGTTGAGCACCTCAACTTGCTTAAATCTGCCTTTAGCAATAGAATGTGTTATTTTTTTTATGATATTCAGTGGCCGAAATATCTTAAAAAAGGTCAAAAATGGCATAACAATGCCAAGATTTATCGCAATAGCGGACCAAAGGTCCATACGGATCCTGAGTTCGTGGAATATAGACTGCAACTGCGATCTTTCAAATTGCAGAAGCTGGCTGCTCTTATCCGTCATCTGCTTCCCCAGATTTCTCGTTTTGTCCACAAGGACTTGGAAAGATATTAAGCCCAGGGATTGACTATCCTCTAGTTTGCTGAAATTATCATCGTAATTTTCAATGAGTACTTTAAGCTCCATGAGCTGGGGGTGGACTTTTAAATGAGATAGCTGCTCATCCACAATCTTGATTGTTGATTTCGCTTTACTCAGATAATCCTGGTGTATTTGTAACGCCTCAGGTGTGCCATATAAAAAATAATTTTTTTCGTATCGGCGAATCTCGAGAATAATATTATCAAGTTGATAGGCCTGTTCCATAAAGGAAAACTTCTTTTCAGCGGTGTGGAGATCGTCACTTGACATATACCACATCACGGATATTCCCAAAAGGTAACATACGACGAAAAAGAGTATTTTAAATGTCAGGCTAAAGTGAAATGGTTTTGACAAAATCGCTCTCCTGAAATGTGACTGAGAAGTCCATCAATATAACTCTTTTTTCTACTTAAAATTGAGCGAAAAGTAAAGAGAGGTTCCCTTACCAAAACAATTATATAGACTATATTTTCTTTAGTTTTTTGTACTATTTCATAGGACTATAGATGTCTTTATGAGTGCATTCTCACTTGACTGCTATACTGACCCATAATGTACTAACCAGATCGTACCGATTCTTTCGATATAGGCTGGCCATAATGCGCTTTAGTCGCATAGCGGTATACCTTATGTAGGATCATGAAAACGAATCGAAGATTAGCAATGGCAGTTCAAAACTGAGAGTATCCCAATGGTTTTAACCTTGTTACCGACAGAGTAGATCTTCCTACCTGAATAAAGATGGGCAAAATGGAGTAACTGCAAACAAGAGCTTACCAAAGACTCTCTCCATCTCCCCGCTTCGAAATGTTGCTCCATTTGCAACCATTCTTGGGAGCGAGAATGTTTACAATTTTCTTTGGCGAAGTGTGTCAGGCAAGCTGGTGTACACCCTCAGCACTCTTCGTACCAAAATTTTCCCTAAAACAACAATGTGAGCATGTATACCTCCCCCACAACCTACATATGTAAAATGGAGTTAGGGAGGGCATTACATTACTCTTTGGATTTTGTGAAAAAGAGATTAAGAGCTGCGAGTATCGAAGTAAAAAAGATAAGCAGGCAGGACACAGCATTAATGATCGGGCTGGAACCGTCTCGCACCTGCAGGTATAAATTAACAGGTAGGGTCGTCTCTGAACCGACTAAAAAGAGGGTAGTGTTAAAGTTTTCAAAACTCATCAGAAAGGCCACAGCTCCCGCACCAATGAGTGCTGGTCGTAAAAACGGGATGGTGATGTAGCGAATCACCTCAAAACGTGAAGCTCCTAGATTTAAAGCTGCCTCCTCTAAGGCCGGGTCAAACTTTTTTAAGCGTGCAGAGACCACCAGCAACACAAAGGTTGTGATAAAGGAAAACTGGCCCAAGACCACAAGGGCAAAACTAGGTCGTAGTAGTGACAGATCGATCCCCCAATTATCTTCCATATACAGGCCGGCGCCGTTGGCTGCAAGCAGTATAGAGATACCAAGGATAACACCAGGAATAACGAGGGGCGTAAGGGCCAAGAAGTAAAGAGCCTGTTTTCCGCGAAACTCCTCTTGCTCAAAGAGAAAGGCACCCATGGTCCCTACAATAAGAGATAAAAAAGACACCCACAGGGCGGTCTTTACACTAACGAGGATAGCTGTAAGGTTAGATCTGTCATACCAGAGTCCCACACGCTCGGGTCCTGCTGAAACAAACCAATCGAGGCTAAATCCCTTCCAGGGAAGGGCTGGGAAATTTGAGTCATTAAAGGCCAGCACGCAGGTGACCAGAAGTGGTGCAAAGAGAAACAGGAAAAAGAGGCCGATATATAGTCTATAGCCGGCGATATATGCTGTGGAACGTGGCAGTGTTCGTATCATGATAGCGCCCTCCCAAGGTCTTGCCTGGTGATTTTCAAGCCAAACCAGATAATCGTTGAAGAGAGAAGGAGGAGAAGAAAACCAAAAGCAGCACCCTGATTCCAGTTAAAACTCGCAATAAACTCGTTATAAATCTGCTCAGTAAACCAGAGGGAGTTTTTACCACCCATGAGATTAGGGGTAAGATAATTCCCAAGGGCGAGCATAAAAACAACAATAGAGCCTGAAGTGATCCCTGGAGCCGCATAGGGGATCACAATTTTAAGAAGTATCGTCAGCTTTGACGCACCCAGGTCGTGGGCCGCCTCAATAAGGCTATCATCCATACCTTCCAAGGCCGAGATAAGAGGTACAACCATAAACAACATGGAGGTGTAGACAAGGCCCATGATCATAGTAATATCGTTATACAGCATTTCGATGGGCTGATCCACAAGCCCCATTATCAGGAGAAAATGGTTCATCACCCCACTCTCCCGTAGCAAAATCATCCAGCCGTAGACGCGGACCAACTCACTTACCCAAAAGGGTAACAACAGAAGAATGGTAAGAAAACCCGCATTTTTTTTAGGAGCCACCTTCACCACAAAAAATGCCACAGGAAAGGTGATCAAAAAAGTAAGAATGGTCACCAATACTGCGTAACTCGCTGTTCGTACAAAGGTGAGCCAGTAAATCTGTTCCGTGAAAAAATGTGAATAGTTTTCAAAGGTCCAGATAGCATCCCCAAAATCATTTTCCCCCTGCAGGGACATAAAGAGCAACTGCATATGGGGGACAATAATGAGAAGCACCAGCCAGAGAAGGACTGGGGTTAAAAAGATCCAGAAACCAAGCTTATGCTTTTTCATGACCGTCCCCAGTATTGGCAGCGCCATAGCATTTGCAACTTGAGAAGTGAACACCCGCCTGTAAAGTGTCCCCTACCTGAATATGGGCAAACTGCTGGTTTTGTGGAAGTGCAATACTTAGCTCCACCTCACTGCCAATGAGTGTTGCGAGAATCTTGGTATTTGAGCCGTCAAAGAGAATATTCCTCACCTCTATATCAAAGAGGTTGAGACCCTCTGTGTCTTCTGGCGGGCTAAGGATAATAGCTTCCGGGCGGATATAGAGTGTGCACTTATCGCGTATATCCCCCACTGCCACGCCCTGTATTTCCTGGCCCATTGCAGTTTGCACTGTAAAGGGGTCACGGCCGGAAACCACCTGTACTTCAAAGGCATTATTTTCCCCGACAAAGCCAGCCACAAAGGCAGTTTCAGGGTCGGAATAGAGGTTACGAGGAGAGTCAATCTGCTCAAACCGCCCGCAATTCATCACAGCAACATTATCTGACATGACCAGAGCTTCAGACTGATCATGGGTGATATAGATAAAGGTGGTTCCCACCTCGGCCTGCAGTTTTTTAAGCTCGATTTTCATCTGCTCACGCAGTTTTAAATCAAGTGCACCAAGAGGTTCATCAAGCAGTAGTATGGATGGATCGAGCACCAGAGAACGGGCAATGGCCACACGCTGTTTCTGCCCCCCTGAGAGCTGTGACACCTCGCTGTTTTTGTACCCGGACAGTCCAACCCGCTCCAGGATGGAGTCAATTTTATGGTCGATCTCTTTTGCTGATTTGCGCTGTCTTTTGAGGCCAAAGGCAATATTACCCGCAACATTCATCATGGGAAAGAGCGCCAGATTTTGAAAAACAAGATTAACTGGCCGCTTGTTCGGTGGAACCCCCAGCATGTTTTCCCCACGTATACGAAGCGTTCCGGAGTCAGGCTCTAAAAAACCTGATATCATACGGAGTAAGGTGGTTTTCCCACACCCTGATGGCCCCAAAATAGAAAAGAAACTCCCCTCTTCCACTTCAATATCAACCCCATCCACAGCTACGAAATCACCAAATTTTTTAGTGAGCGCTTTTATCTCAAGAACATTCGACATACACACAACCCTTATTGCCTACTTCTACAAACTAGGTGAAATTAAAAAAGGCACCTCCCGAACAGATCAAAGAGGTGCCCAAAGATACAAGGTGTATAAAGCTTACTTCGCAGCTTTTACCTTATCGAGGATCTTACCTTCAACCTGCTCAAGTTTGGCAGGAACAGGTGGATACCACTTGATATTATCTATATCAGCACTGGTAAAGGAACGGTCAAAGTTTTCCTTGATTGAAGCTTCATAGAACTCACTGGCACCCTTGGAGGCAGTACCGTATTTCTCAGCATTGGTGAAGACAGCTGCATTCTCGGGCTTTAACATGAAGTTAATCCACTTATATGCACCCTCTACATTTTCTGCCTTTGCGGGAATTGTGTAGGTGTCAATCCACCCCAGAGCACCACTTTTAGGAGCTACAAAGTCAATATCAGCATTTTCAGCATGGAGCTTCCAACCACCATTATCCCACGCCATGGCAACACTTACCTCACCACTACGTACCATCTCAAGGAGTGCATCTCCGTTGGCCCAGTAATTTTTAACATAGGGCTTGGCAGCAATCATCTTCTCTGAAACAGAGTTCATTAAAGCACTGTACGCCTTAGGATCACCATATTTGGCAAATGGATCATCACCGCCGGCAAAAGCCAGAGCAATGAGGGTTGGTCGTTTTAAACGGTAGCTAATACGACCATCGTATGCAGAATCGAGCAATGCATCGTAGTCAATTGCATCCGGGGCCATCTTCTTATTTACAATCAAACCAGAGGTTCCATAGCAAAATGGTACACCATAGGAATCATCTCCAACCTTGGTGTTCTTTTTAACGGCATCGAGCATGGAGGTAACCAGCTGTCCTTCTTCAATCTTTGTATAGTCAAGTGGTTGATACAGCTTATATTTCTCCTGTACGGATGAGATACGGTCTTGACTTGGTTGGGCAAGATCAAACCCCGCCCCACGGGTTGCGCGAAGCTTAGCAATCATCTCTTCATTGTTTGAAAAGGTAACCTCTACCTTCATACCTGTTTCTTTCTCGAATTTTTCAATGAGTTGCTGTGGTGCATACCCCTTCCAGGTTAAAATCTTTAAGGTATCCTGAGCCATAACAGCTGTTGCACTGCCCACCATCATCAAGGTCAATCCTACTAAAAATCTCTTCATCACATTCTCCTGTTAATTTTTATCATCATACACATTTAATATGCGGCCAGCAGACACACTATTGACCAAATATTTAGTTATGATGAGTTTAAAATTAGAGTTTTATGCCCTGCTCCAGACATCTTCCAAGGATAACGGTTTTTTTATATCCCACACTGCGAATGAAGATCAAATTACCCACACATTCAAAAAAAGTACAGTCAATTTAAATCCACAGAACCATTATCCTTTTTCACTCGCCCCATGAGGACACAGAGAAAGGGTACCAAGCCCATTAAAAACAGTTGAAAGGGAAGTATTATGAGTGATAGAGACTATCGATAAAGGCAACGCCAGGAGTATCTTTATGGTAGTAGACCTTAAGAGAGTCTCCTTTTTTTGGGGAGAAAATCCAGTAAAAGTTGATCTTACTTTTATGTTCATGGATATTCCCAAGGTGATCAGTGTAGCGTACGCGGGGTCTGCTGGACAGGTCGGAACCAATGACAGGATCATTAAGTACAATTGCCTGGGCGGATATAGACTGGTTTCGCTTACGTAGGTAATCATAGATTTTGTAGGCCGTTGGCACCATAACAATGAGCGACAACCCTACGACAAAGATCTTTGTGAAATAGTCACCAATTATATCTGAGACTCTCTGCGCCATTCAGTGAACCGTCGAGGTTATTTAGAGGTACCATTGCTTTTCAGTCCAAACCATACAGTAGAGGCCAGGGCTAAAACAAGTAATAACAGAGCCAAAGGGTGGGATAGGAGAATAGTCAGATCTCCATCAATTATATTCAGAGACTGGGAGAGGGATAACTCAAATCGTTCCCCAAGAAAGAAGGCAATCACAAAGACGATAACAGAGTAGCCGTAGGAACTCATCAGATACCCGAGAAATGCAAAGACAAACATTACAGCCACTCCAAACAGCCCTCCCGTTGCAAGGTACACTCCTGTAATACAGAGCAGCAGCGCCGCTGGAAAGATGACAGACTCAGGTGCCTGAATAACCTTGGCCCATAAACGAAGCCCCAGCATCCCCGAAAAGAGGTTGAGGATATTAGCCATGAGAAGCGTACCAAACAAGCCGTAAATCAGCTGTCCCTGTTCCTGAAAGAGAAGTGGGCCAGGCTGTACGCCATGGATCATTAATGCACTGATGATGAGCGCTGCTGCAAGATTCCCTGGTATGCCCAGGGTAAGTAGTGGTATCAGGTTTGCACCAGCCACCGCAGAGTTTGCAGACTCTGTGGCCGCCACACCATGTATATTTCCTTTACCAAAACTTTCAGGCTCACTTGAAGCCTGTTTTGCAGTAGCATAACTCATAAAGGAAGCGGCAGATGAATCAAGTCCTGGAATGGCTCCGAGGATGGTTCCAATTACTGACCCTCTAAGTATCGTATACTTACAGGCCCAGAACTCCGTAAAACTCACTCTTTTATCGGATTTTTCCTGGGTCTTAGGAATAACAATTGCAGACTCAATCTTGCCACGAATACGCGCCATCCTCCGAATAATTTCGGCTACAGCGAGCATCCCGAGCGCCATCGAAATGAGAGGAATACCATCGTACAACTCAAAATAGCCAAAGATAAAGCGTGGCGTACTGTTTTCCGGATCAAGCCCCACCGTCGCACAAAAAAGACCAAACCCTGCTGCGACTATTCCCTTTGCCATGGAATCACCAACCAGGCCTGCAATGATAGAGAAAGCAAAAACCATCAGACAGAAGATTTCGATGGGTCCCATTTTCAAGGCAACAACCGCAATAAATGGTGCCACGGTTATAAGGATAATATCACTAAAGGCATCTCCGGTAACAGATGCATACAAGGCCATTTTAGTAGCTTTTTCAGGCTTGCCCTTTTTGGTCATGGGATAGCCGTCAAGGGTCGTTGCGGCGGCATCAGGAGTGCCTGGGGTATTTATAAGAATAGCCGGAATAGCGCCACCAACCAGTCCTCCCTTACTCACTCCCATAAGAAAACCAATGGCGGGCAGTGGGCTTAAGGTAAATGTGAATGGAATGGCAATTGCCATAGCCATTACTGGACCAATCCCAGGAATAGCCCCTACGAGTTGCCCAACTATGATGCCAAACCAGACAAAAAATAAATTATGCAGGGTGAGTGCGTCGGCAAAGCCTGCCAAAATTATTTGTAAATCAATCATTTTGTCTGATTCAATCTTTAATTAACGTATCCCGATAATTGGGGCGAAATAAGCTGCAACTCAAACCTTCGGGTAGTAATTATACCAGGCTGACATAGAAGTCATGGAAGAGGTCTTTTAAGCAGATAATCTATAAAAAACCAAACAGATACGGGCATCAGCACAACTCCAACCAAGAGCCACTGCCATCTTCTCTCACCAATTACCAACATAAGTGCCAGCACCAACAGGGGTGCTGCCACCAGATAACTGACAGTCATCAACCATACCCCCAAAACCCCGATGATAAAAAACAGGAGAGCTCTACGCGATGAGTTACGATCAAACTCATTTCCACCCCTTGGAAAAACAGAGTGGAGAAGCCCCGCAACAGTTATAATAATCGCAGCAATTGTTGGAAGGGTGGCAGGTTTCAGCCACCCCGAATCAACAACTTCTGTCTGGCTTGGAATTATAAAAACGAGCAAAATAATTCCAAATAGCACAACAACAACACCTGACATGCGATTTTCCATTAATTCTGCATCCTATAGTTACTCAGTCTTTGCAGCCTTAACGAGAGCCTTAATATCAACAGCGCCCTGACTCATCATCTCGTATGTTCCTACAGGGCCCAGATTATGGGCCTTTGCCTGCATCGAGTTTATAAGACCTTCTTTTACACTCTCAGAGTTAATGGCCTCATCAAATGCCTTAGCAAGGGCAGCCTTAATATGTTCAGGCAAATCTTTTGGAGCTGCAATATAGAAGTAAGGCTCCAGATAGAGATCAAAACCGTTTTCAATCAGGGTCATGCTCTCCGGTGCGCACTCCTGTCTATCCTTACTCATGGAAGCGATCAGTTTCAAATCGCCACTCTTAATATATTTGACATGCTCACCTGCAGTACAGGCAATATCGACATGTCCACCAAGAATAGACTGGACCTGCTCCGCGCCACTTTTGTGCTTTACAAACTTGAACTTAACGCCAGCCTTTTTAGCAACAGGCTCAAGCACCATTTGTTGGGGCTTGGCATCAAAACCAACTGCAATACCGCCTTTTTGCTTTTTAGCATAGGCAATGAGTTCTTCAAGATTGTTATAGGGCGCATCCGCCTTTGCAACCATACCAATCTCACCGCGCATGATTGTGGCGAGGTAATCAAAGGTATCAATGTTAAAGGGAAGTTTATCGCCCCTTGAAGCAAGGTTGAGAAAGATTGGCATACTCACGCCTAGCCCTAAGGTCTGACCGTCAGCCTTTTCTCTCATAAGTGATGAAAACATGGCGATTCCGCCGCCCCCTGGCTTGTTTTCAACCACAACATTCCAACCGGTATTTTCTTCAATCTTAGCAGCAACTAAACGCCCCATAATATCTGTCGAACCACCGGCACCAAAACCTATTTGGAGCTTGATGGAGTCCTTGGGAGCCCAATCCTGACTCAGCCCCAAAGAAGGTAAGGCCATAACACATACCAGTGCTGCAATAGAGAGTAACTGTTTCATCTACTTCCTCCTGAATGTACAATTTTTTATATCTGCGATCTGCAATACTAAAAGTTTCGTACTATTTTTTATCATCTGTATCAGAGAGAACACATAAAGCCGAAGATGTCTGGTACGGCACAGCCCCCGCCACTGTACTCTCAGATCTGGCCCCTCTCGGGCTTGCCCCATCAACTCTATAATCAACAACACTAATGGGTTTTATATCAACTTCCTCAGGTGCGTCTACCTGGGGAATATAGTCGTAAGGATATCTATAGGCCCGGTACACCATATTCATGTTAAAATGCTGTCCCCAGTAGGGTGAGATATACTCCCACACAAGCTCATAGCCTGCAGTCACTTCAAAAATTCGCCCGCCGCTGCCTTCTGTTATAAGGGTGTTTCCGTTTGGTAATCTTTGAGCAGAACTTATAAATGGACTATAGAGGCGATTAGAATCGGTCGGATGTACCAGACCCGCTTCGTGGGGTGTGTACTGCCAGACAATTTTCAGAGCTACCGGATCAAACTCTAAGACCCTTGAATAATCCCGAAGAACATTTTTAGTGCCCGTTGGGCTCGCCGGATGACAAGCACCATAACCAGCCCAGCCACCATTGTCATAAACCAGGATATTACCTTCTCCCGGCAGACCTTTTGGGATCATATGGGCATGGTGCTGACCAATTATCCACTCAAGATCTTTTTCAGGAGTATCGTCGTAATATGGGCCAACCTTCCAGACAACATTTCCTGTCGCCTTACTAATAATAAATATGATATTTGTTTCCCGGCCATCCACTATGATGTTATCTGGATGAAAACGTGTATCACCTGCGTCAAACCATTTATTAGGCCCCAAGAGTGACATGGAGTTAAGATGCATCCAATCCCCCATACCACCACCACATGGGCGCATATTGGGGTCAAGTGAGAGCGCTGTACGCGCATCCTCTTTAAAACCAAACTCCTCAAAATGATCACTGCAGACCCATTCCCAGAGGATTTTTCCATCCCAGGATATTTCATAGACAGTATCATCAAGGAGATTCTTATCGCTTATTGCCTTGGAATAAACATTTTTGTGACCGAGCAACATCGTGTTACCTGCATTCGTCAGCGGTTCCATACCTGGCACATAGTAGCCGACTGGATTACCCTCACGCTGATAATCATGATGAACACGAGCCATCCATTGAGGTTCTTCACCGGGGTCATCAATGAACTCATACTCGTTAAATTTCCAGACTACGTTTCCATCCCAGTCAACCTGGATCAGATCTCTATAATCCTGCATACCATACAGGGTCGAACGCTCACCAGTATGGCCCAGCACTTGTCCACCAGGAAGAAGTTTATTGGGAAAACCGTGGAGACCACGCCATAATTTAACCTCACCCCCATTCATATCGATGACCAGGGCCCCGTGCTCTTTTGCCTGAAATACAGTGTAACCGTTAAAACACTTTGAAGAGTCGTAAACAGTTGTTCCTGTAGGATATACGCTTGGATAAGTCATTTGTTTCTGTTTCCTTTCCTAACCAGTTCATCAACTGATCGTTTCACCGTTCTTTCTTCTCTGTCTTATAATTTCTTCTAAAGCATCAAAATGCTGTTTCATGACTAATTCTGCCTGTTCTCCATCACCTGCCTTGATGTGTTCGTAGAATAATTCATTAAAACGAATATCCATCCTGGCAGTTTCAAGATCAGGTTCTTTATCCAACACCCGCTGAAAGACATGGACAAGACCAGCCATCAAGCCACTGATAAAGCGGTTGTAACAGGCATCGGCAATGAGTTTGTGAAACCCTATAGCCTTTGTCTGGTCAGGATCACCCTGCTCTATGGAAAGATGGATTGCTGCGATGTACTCTCTCATTACGGCAAGATCACTATCGGTCCTGCGTTCTGCTGCAAGCCGAGCAAGATCTGGTTCTAGAATCTGCCTGAATTCGGCCAGATCTGTTAAAGTCACACCACCAAATAAAAATGCATTGGTGACAACATCCACCATCTTCTCAGCACCAGGTTCAGCCACAAAGCTTCCGCCAAAGATCCCTCTTCTTTTTACAATCAACCCTTCAATTTCAAGCTCTCGCAGAGCCTCACGGGCAGAAACCTTACTTACTCCATACTGCTTGGCAATTTCAATTTCAGGAGAAAGCTTATCACCAGGGCTATACACTCCATCTAAGATGGCTTGCTTCAGGTCACTTTTAATTTTGTCTGAAATTCTTATCTGTGGTGCCAACTGAGGCTTAGATGATCGAGACACAACGACTCCATAAATATTAGTTCTTTAAATGTTAGTTCTTTTAAAAGGTCATAATTCCAGACGAAGTAATCTTTGTCAAGGATCATGATTGACCAGCTTTTATGGAAACACAATGGTGTTTCGGCTATTACCTGAAAGTTTATACTAAAAATACTGGCTGGAAGGCCTTGACGACCTCAGAGGTAGAAATCTAGATTAGGCCTGATAGATTGCTATGTGATAAGTACACCCATTACGATAGGTTTTACCTATTTGATCTATACAATATCTTGTTTTAAAAGAGTGTGTATGCGTGGGTGACTTCTGCCCCGTTGTGGTGTCCAGTAAAAAATGAACCCAAACTATAATAAAAGGAACGATCATGTTGGATATATCTGATTTGGCAACGGAAAAACTGCTTGCATATCTAAAAGAGAATAATATCACTTCATCACTCAGGATTGCCGTAATGCAGGGAGGATGTTCCGGTCCTTCACTTGGGCTCGCTCTTGATGAAAAGAAAGATAACGATGAGTTGTTTAATTGTGAGGGCTTAGCTTTACTCGTTGAGAAAAGTTTGCTGGAACAATGCGGTTCCATCAACGTTGATTACGTCGATGCCGGCACCCGTTCTGGTTTCTCCATCAGCTCTGCAATTCCACTGCCTGGAGCGGGTGGCGGGTGCAGTTCCGGCTCTTGCGGTTCTGGAGGATGTGGTTCCTGATAAATACCAACACGATCCACAGGATGCTCAAAACCCTTCTACCTGTTGGCAGATGGGTTTTGTTCATTGTCAATGAAGTACGTCGTTTATGTAACTACTGAGTAGCCCCGGAGACCAACAAATCAAGGCTCAATAGCAGCAGGCCGGACTCCGCAAGAGCCTCAACGTTAACAGTCATATCCTATATGAAGCGAATTCGCAGAGGTGATCCTGAATCCGGAGTTGTTCTCTCCTTCGATGAAATCAATATTGATGGCACCACACTGTTTAAGAAGGATCTTATCCACGATAAACGTTACACCCTGAACGCAAAATGTCTCATCCTGGGGTTTTTCCTCATCCAGAGAGAGTCTCAAGTAAGGTATTGCCCCCTCTTCCTCTACCATAGACACCCTGATTTCTAAGACCATCATATGGCTTTCTTTAGGATAATTAATCAACCTATTATTCTCCTTCCCACTTCCTTTTACTCAGATCATTTCCACCGATCACAACCCTCTACATGTATAAGAGTATGTTAACAGTTTTGGTAGTTGTCAGGATACATTAACATCGCTTTTGCTAATATGTCAAATCGTAATGTCCGATCATTAATAGTGTAGGAATATGTTTTATCTGGTTGACACATGCACTAATCCAAGTGGCTCATTATGTATACGACTACAAGGAAATGGAGCTGTGTAACAAAAAGCAAAGTTGATCTATGGCGATGACGCATTATTCGAAATGATTTTGAAATGGTATCACAACTCTGGTTGTAGTGCTCATCATCAGGTCCGGAAAAAGCCGGTAATATTTGCGAGCCCTCTCTTCCTGTGGTAAGTTGCTAGAATTTCAATATTTGTATTACAACCTACATATTGCAAACGCCAGATTTCCCGGAGATACTTCTTCATTATGATGAACTTTTTCCCCTGTAACATTGTCACCAGCCTGTCATATATCCTTTTAGGCCTGGCTATTTTCCCTGTATTCCTGTGCCTCGATGCTCAGCCAGCCTATACAGCCCAAGAAGGGAAAATAGTTCCAGTGCTCTCCCTACTCCTTCTCGACAATCCGCTCAATAACAAGGTTCCGGTTGCCAATGCCGGTTCCGATCAAACGGTGGCCGACAGTGATAACACGCCTGGTGAGTTGGTCAAGTTGGATGGTAGCGCATCAACTGACAATGATGGAACCATCGTTACTTACCATTGGACTGAAAACAATATCGAAATCGCATCGGGCGTCAATCCCAGTGTATTTCTCAGTGACGGTAGCCATACCATTCGTTTAACGGTTATTGACAATGATGATTTCAGCAGTGTTGATGACGTCAGCATCACCGTCCTGCAACCACAAGCTATACAGCCGAATACACTGTTAGGGACAAACCTGTCAGGAGTTACAGATTACGATGGTCAATGGGATTTCGTCGATGTGATGAAAAATTCCCGAGATTGGATCACGTATCATTCAGCAGGCTCAAGTCCTTGGGATACCGGGTTAAAAGATCAGATTGCAAAAGATGCTGACGGCTATCCACTACAAATACCATTTCCTATTGCGGGTCAGCCTGATCAAAACGTACGAACTGTGGTTATCAATGTTGGTGAACATTTACCAACGGCTACGTACACAGTGCTGTTTGATGGTGATGGTGATTTGAGTTTTGGTGGTATTGCAGGAGGAGCGGTTAACAGAGTCTCATCAAACAGGTATGAAGTGACCGTTCAATTTGGTGAAGGTTTATGGCTCAACATAACACGTTCAGATGTTGCTGATCATGTGCGAAATATTCGCATAATCACTCCCGGTTTTGAAGATAATTATGCTACGCAAATATTCCATCCATTATTTTTGAGGCGTCTTGAAGGTTTTGGTGTTCTCCGGTTTATGGATTACATGAGAACCAACGGTAGCCCAACGACGAGTTGGTCTGAGAGAACCACTCCGACATCTCATACCCAAAACTTGAGTGATGGTGTATGTGTTGAGTATATGGTTGAGCTGGCCAACAGGTTAAATATGGATGCCTGGTTTACTCTCCCCCACATGGTAAATAATGAATATGTTGCTAATTTTGCACAATATGTCGCGAATAATCTGCATCATAACCTGAAAGTCTATGTTGAGTATTCCAATGAATTATGGAATTCCGGATTTTCACAAACCCATTGGCAGTGGGAGGCTGCCTGCAATGACCCGGTGACCTTTACCCCCCATACCAGTGGAACTGACTGGGGCATCCCTGGCTGTAATGATGGCACCTCAGCGCATCGATTCCAGGCCAAACGAACAGCAGAAATAATCGATATTTTTGAACAGGCGTTGGCGCAGGATAAAACCCGCGTGATTGGGGTTATTGCGTCTCAGGCGGCGAACTCCTGGGTGGGTGAGCAGCTGCTCATTGCAGCGACTGATCCAGTGTATAACCCGAAGGATATTGAAATTGATGTACTGGCCATTGCGCCATATTTTGGGGGGAGTGTTGCCAATCAGATTGTCACAGACGGTGTTGTTGATACCATAACGAGTACTGAAATCCTCCAACGGATGGATGTTGATATGGAGGGCCGGGCCATGGTGTGGATGCAAAACAACCTAACAATTGCCAATCAATTTGGCGTTGATTTGGTTGCCTATGAAGGGGGGCAGCATTTGGTCGGTACTGGTGAGAATCAGAACAACGACACTCTGACAGCAAAACTCACTGCAGCCCAAAGTGACCCGGGAATGGGGGCACTTTATGAAAAATATCTAAACTATTGGTTTGCCAACGTTGGCAATGTTTTTGCCAATTTTTCATATGTTACGCGGCCCAGCAAATATGGTTCATGGGGAATTTTGGAGTATCAAGATCAACCGATTGAAGAAGCGCCAAAATTTCAGGCAATTCGCAACATTCAATCTGATTTGTTTGGTTTTGAGTTCACTCCAGAAGACTCATAGAAGAAACAAACACCCCACAAGGGGGTATAAGTGCCTTCAAGGTCTCACGACGTTCACTACCTGGCGTAAGTTCTTAACCTACCGATTCCAACACATTCTTTTCGGTTTCTCGGAGTCTACACTCCCTGTTTTTTATGACATTTTTTTTTGGGGGGGAGTAAGGCACTAATAAGAAATGAAGCGGGTTTGAGCTCAACTTTGAACAACATCATCGTTGAAAACCCGGAGCATTCCGTGATTTGTGTATGCAGGATCATGGTCGTTGCTGGAGCGGTTTATTGGCTGTTCTTATTTCTTGCCATTACCCATATGAACAGGATAGCCACCAATCCAACTAAGAAAACCATCCCTCCGGTTTTGTAAAATATTCCAGCTACAAAACTATGAAAGTCATATCTGGCCTGAAGTTCAGGCGTGGGGTCCTGATAGGGAATACCGGCAAACATAATATCGTAAACAAGCCCCATCATAACGATCACGATGCCTGTGAATGAAACCCCGGTTAACGTAATGAATCGCATATGAGGTGGTGTTTGGTTGATAGATAAATGAATTTTGATGCTTATGCATTAATCACTCATAAGACCTTATAGCCAACTACTGTAAGTTTCAATGTTGCGAGGACAGCAACTCCGGTATTCTCAAGATACAGAATAACCGTACGATTAGAATCTTTATTTTTAAAGAATCCAAGATTACCATATTGAAGACGTGCCCCAGTCAGAAAAGAACAACCGTCTGACCAATAGGGAGCTGTACCCGAAAATTATTTGAGCACACTTCTATCTACAATTCAGTCCGGAAAAAGAATATTGAAACCGGTTTGATTTCATTTTTTCATTTCTCCTATTTGTTTAAAAGCCTTAAAAGCAATTAATTTCCTACCACCTAACGACAAAATCACCAGCTGCGCCAGTGACGTAAAGGAAAGCACCGGTCGTTCTCGTAGTCTGATACAGCCCATGTTATACGCTATCTATTTCTTCAATAACGGATTCGCCATTCGATTTATCACCTGTAAACCACTGCCATTTCTCCATAAACCTAAGCCTTCCATCTTCTAAAACTTCAGGAGTAGATAGACATCTGCCAATCATTAGTTGATGGTGATTATTAACATGATGATAATAGAAATCCAGTTGACCGTTATCCAGTTTTTTTCCTATGAGATGCCCTTTTATAATATTGCCACCATAATAGTCGGCTGAGATAATTTCTCTGTCTTGATGGTAATGGAATAAAGTTTCAGCGTTCACATCTCCATTCTCTGAATTTGAAACGGAGTGAAATAATTTGCCTTCGAGGTTAAATTCCATCTTTGCTACCTTGTGCATAACGAATTGAATAAACAATAGAGGATACTGGTCTCTCCCACTACTAATCTGGGTCTCCCAGATTACTACTCCAGCAATTCTTGTGCTTTCTTAATATTATCAACTCCAAAAATAAACCGGTTGTTTTCGGCTGGATATCCAAAATTAACCCTGATTTCATTCTCTGCAAACAATCTACAGATTCCTCCAAAAGAACCCGGTTTTCCAGTAACACCCTTTTTATCTTTATGGAAAACAAATACTTCAGTTACATCCTTGATTCTGACCCCAGAATTTTCAAGAACATGTCTTGCGGTTATAGCATCTTCCACCACAAAATGAATGACACACTGTCCACTAAATGTGGCTAATGTCAGGCCCTCAATATTTACACCAGCGGCACCTAGAACTTCACCGATCAACGCAAGATTTTCTGAAGATTCGTCTTGAATTACGCAAATATCTCTCATAATAAAACCCCTATTTTCACGTATAACATTATTTTAGCAGCCGCCCTTTTTTTTGCATCGGTCGAATTAGCCATATTGTCCACTTTTTATTTTTTCAGTGTTAGAAAATCACCGTCAATTATCAATAGATTGCTTTATTATACGTTTTTTTGCCAGGTTACTTCCATTTGCCTGGCAGTATTTATTGCGATTGATTCACCTTCAACAAGACTAACTAAGTGCAATGATAAATCTATACCTGCTGCGATTCCGCCAGACGTGAATAGTTTACTTTGCTGCACCCAACGTGCATTCGATATCACATCTAGCTCTGGATATTTGATGCTTAAATCTTGTTGATCTTCCCAGTGCGTTGTTACTTTACCCGATGTAACACAACCACTCGATGCAAGTAGAAATACACCTGTGCAAACAGACACCAAGTAGGCGACTTTTTCGGATATCTCCTTTACCCATGATTCTACAACATCGTTTCCAACGATATTTTCATGAACCCCACCAGACACAATGAGAATATCCAACGTATCAATTTCGTAGATACTTTTTGTGTTAACCTCGAACCCGCCTCTTGTTTTAACTAGCCCACCATTCTGACTAATTAAAAACGGATTAAATATCGAAGTATTTAACAACCTCTCTGCCGTTGAAAATACTTCATAGGGGCCGGCAAAATCTAAGACTTCAGCTTCTTCATATATAAGTATACCTATTTCCATGATGTCTCCGAAAACGTACAACGTCTGCATCACCGGCAACCTTGATGAAAGAGGACTAACGATGAATCTTTATTGAAACTCTGGGAAAAGCCCACTCCGAAAACGATTATTGTCCGGATGCATGCTGTTGTTATAAACTTTTCGGTTTCTCAAATTGCCAACCTGCATCTTCCCATGCCTTTGCCATCAATGGATTACGGCTTATAAATTAATTGACGTTACCAACAGGTAGTCGTTTAAAAATAATGGGAATATCAATCCACCGAGCGATACAGTCATAAATACGTTCTGCTAACCCAAGATCATAAAAATGAATGGATACCCAGCCATGGTGATACAACCGATGACAAATCGGGCTTTTTTAGATTTGCTGATTGAGTCAGGTTGATACCGTCAAAACTTCGGGCAACCATAGTTAGCAATGCATTTTATTGTTATGCCATTACCTGCATAGTATCGGCAGTGACTGCACTATATATATCCCAAAACCAGAAAAAGACAACTAGAATAGCCACTTAGGAGGTTACTCAATTCGAACCCTGTTATGCTCGACGTTGTACTCTCTATTACGGCTTTTATCGGTTGGTGTTTCACTTGTTCCCAACAATTATCTGGAATGTGGCGATGTGCATGAAGGCATACAGAGTCTCGGCATGGGGTGGTTTCGACCAGGAAACCGATTGTTTAGGACAAGCTGAAGGAGTAAAGACTAAACAACATCCTGTAACGGGTAACGTCCTGCGGCTACATACTTCTCCGCCAACCTGTTGGCGATTATATTTGTCGGTAGTTTCTTTAGTTCTGCTGTTTTCAGAACCTCTTTAAGGTTCTCTCCAATCTGCAGGGTCAGAGCACGCGCCTTCTCGGCATCATATACCTGCCCAATCTCACAGCATATATTCATCACACCCCCTGCATTTACCACATAATCAGGGGCATAGACAATATTTCGTTTCAGTAGCCTTGCTCCATCAGATTCTTCAAGGAGTTGATTATTTGCACTCCCAGCCACAATCCTGCACTTTAGCCTGGGAATCGTTTCGCTGTTTAAAATTCCTCCCATGGCGCAGGGGGAAAAGATGTCACAATCCGCATCATAGATCTGTCCGGGGACAACCTCTATAAACGGCACATTCTCCTGTAGTGCTCTGATGTTATCTGCATTGACATCTGCCACGATCAAGCTGCAGCCAGCAGTGTACAGCATCTCAGCCAACCTTCCGCCAGTCTCCCCCACACCCTGAATTGCAACCGTTAAACCGTTCAAAGAATCTCGCCTCATCAGATGCTTCACCGATGCACAGATAGCGTGATATACCCCAAGCGCGGTAAACGGGCTTGGATTCCCACTGGCGCCAACCGTAGCGACATGACCAGTCCGGCTTTTTATAACAGCCATGTCTTCGACTGTCGAATTCATATCTTCAGCTGTTATATACAGCCCATCGAACAGCTCAACAAAATTACCGATTTCTCTAAAAAGGGC
This sequence comes from Desulforhopalus glucosivorans, assembly GCF_054397165.1. Taxonomy (NCBI): domain Bacteria; kingdom Pseudomonadati; phylum Thermodesulfobacteriota; class Desulfobulbia; order Desulfobulbales; family Desulfocapsaceae; genus Desulforhopalus; species Desulforhopalus glucosivorans. Next base: position 811,731 of record NZ_AP044854.1, on the reverse strand, counting down.
GATACGATCAACTTCATTAAGATCAGCATCCACAACACTCTTGCCACCACCTAGCGGTAGTCTCGCCAGGCTGTTCTTGTAGGTCATGCCTTTACTGAGACGCAGAACATCGGTTAATGCTGCATCTTCAGATTCATACTTCCAGACCCGGCAACCTCCTAATGCAGGGCCTAAAGCGGTGTTGTGAACAGCTATCCAGGCAACAAAACCGACATCTTCGTTATCGCAGCGGACAACCCGCTCATATCCCTCAACATCCAGTTCTGTATAAATATTCATAGTTCATCAATGGAACATATTGATTCTGATAAGCGTAATATTTCTCAAAACTCCGATTCACGCTGCCCTGTTGAGCGTTTCCTTATTGTTTACATATTCCATCCCGCACGTGATCGCCTTTAGGTTAAGCGGCAGCAGTTTTTCAGATTTTTCCCCGAAAACTCGAGCAAAAGCCTTTTCCAGACTCTCTTTATCTACAACCTGCATGATCCCAAGGTACGCCCCAAGCATAACCATGTTTGCAGCCCGATCATCACCACACTTTTGGGCCAAATCACCTGCGGGGATATAGTACACATCAATATCATCCCTCTCCGCTCTTTTGTCTGCCATCGAGCTGTTCAGAAATAACAAGCCACCGCTCATAAGCGCGGGTTCGAACTTGATAAGCGAGGGAAGGTTCATGATTATTGCACAGGTTGCATCTCCTGCAATAACCGGTGAGCCAACAGGTTCTTCTGAGAGCATCACGCAGCAATACGCTGTTCCTCCCCGCATTTCAGGTCCGTAGGAAGGAAGCCAACTCACATGCAATCCCTCAAGCATTCCGGCATATGCGAGCAGTTGACCAAGCGACATAACCCCTTGACCGCCAAATCCTGCACAGAGCACTCGTTCATTGATCATTTCGCCACCTCCGGAGATTTATAGACTCCAATGGGGTAGTACGGTATCATGTTGTCTTTTAGCCATTTCAACGCTTCAACCGGTTCCATCCCCCAGCCTGTCGGACATGTTGAAAGCACCTCAACCATGGTAAAACCTTCACCCGCTATCTGAACCTCAAACGCTTTTTTGATGGCCCTTCTCGCCTTTCTGACAGCCCCGGGACTATGCACGGAAACCCTCTCGATATATGCAGAACCAGGTATCTGGGCAAACATCTCGCAAATGCGTAAAGGGAGTCCACTATGGGCGGTATCTCTGCCTTTTGGAGCAGTTGTGACCTTCTGCCCGGGTAAGGTGGTCGGCGCCATCTGACCGCCAGTCATACCGTAGATTGCATTATTGACAAATATTGTAGTTATACGCTCACCCCGATGTGCCGCATGAACTATCTCCGCAGTGCCTATTGAGGCCAGATCCCCATCTCCCTGATAGGTGAATACGATCTTGTCAGGGTGTACACGCTTAATACCCGTGGCCACTGCCGGTGCCCTTCCATGGGCACATTCGACCATGTCAACGTTTAAGTAGCTGTGTGAAAAAATGGAACAGCCGACGGCAGCGCAACCAATAGTTTCTCCAAGCACGTCAAGTTCCTCTAGGATCTCAGCCACCAACCGGTGAACAATACCATGGGTGCAGCCTGGACAGTAGTGTGTCTCTTTTTCCGTCAACCCGTCAGTTTTGTGGAAGTTAGCTGTCATGATTCAGTTCCTCCCCAGCAATGATTTCACCTGTTCAACAACCTCGACCGGTGAAGGTATAACGCCGCCGGCCCGCCCATAAAATTCAACCGGACGAGCACCATTTACAGCCAGGCGAACATCATCAATCATCTGTCCACAGTTCATCTCCACGCAGAGTATCGCCCGACATTTTTCTCCTAATGCAGCAAAAGGCTCAACCGGAAAAGGCCAGAGGGTCTGCGGGCGTATCAATCCTGCTGAAATTGACTCTTCCTCGAGCATTTTTATTACATTTTTGATAATCCTCGACATTGACCCATAGGCAACCAGCACGATTTCGGCAGATTTGAGATTATACTCCTCCCACCGGCACTCATCTCGGGCAATCTGTTTGTATTTCTTCTGGAGTGTGAGATTTTTTTCCTCAAGCATCTCCGGCGCAAGCCTCAAAGTCGTAATAGTGTTAGGCGCACGTTGGTTTTTGTGCCCAACAGTCGCCCACGGTTTTTCCGGATACTCAGGTTTAGACCACCCCTTAAACTCAACAGGTTCCATCATCTGGCCCAGTAAACCGTCACTTACAATAAACACTGGTGTGTGGTACTTATCCGCCAGTATAAACGCCTGCCGCATCATCTCTGTAGATTCTTGAATTGTCGCCGGAGCAAAAGACGGTATCTGATAATCTCCGTTGCCCCCTCCACGTGTCATCTGATAATAATCGGACTGAGCTGGCTGAATGCCGCCAATACCTGGCCCTCCACGTTGAACGTTCACGACCACACAGGGAAGCTCAGCCGCAGCCAACAGCGAAAGACCTTCCTGCATGAGAGCGATCCCTGGAGATGATGACGATGTCATTGTGCGCGCACCCGCAGCAGCTGCGCCAAAAACCATATTTATTGCGGCAATCTCACTTTCAGCCTGAACAAATGTCCCTCCAGCCTCGGGAAGCTCTCTTGCCAGATATTCCGGTATCTCATTTTGGGGAGTGATAGGGTAACCAAAAAAATGAGTACACCCGCTCTTGATTGCAGCCAGGGCAAGTGCCTCATTGCCCTTCATTAAGGTTTTACCCATACCGTCACCTCCATCAGCAAATGGTGGAAAAGTGCTAAAAGTCAGAGAGAAAAGAAAATCCCTTTGACCCCTCAGAGCCTCAACAAAATCCTGGTTTCCTGTATCGCTGAAAAGTTGTATTCAAACTTTTCGTCATTCCCAGGCCTTGCCCTGCAATCTCTTGCTCGTTGCAGGCACTTATGCGGCCAGTAGCTCCACTGTAATGGCCACATCCGGACACATCATTGCACAGCTGCAACAGCCGGTACATTTTTCATAATTTCTTATAATAGCAGGATGATACCCTTTTTGATTCGTTACACTCTCATCCAGGGAAATTATCTTCTCCGGACACACCGCCACACACATGCCACACCCTTTGCAACGCTCACTGTCAAACAGCGTATATCCTTTAGATCGTGCCATATCATACCTCCTCAAGGGTTACTCTATTACCGACCTGTGAAACGGCTCAAATGTTTCTCAAGAGAAAACTTTGTTCATCTACGCTTAACTTAATGGTAGCAGATTTTCTGATTTAGTCAAGGTGTAAAACCACGCTTTTTCAACACTATGAGAGCGATAATCCGGGAAAAGGAGAAGTGAAACTTGATTAAATCTAAATAAACTTGCCCGAAAGAGCACAGCTTATGGACGGTAAATTACAACCAGGGTTTTCGCAGGACCTCCCAACCCTCTGTAACCATGGGGTATATCCGAATCGAAATAGATGCTGTCGCCTTCTTCAAGTACAATAATGTCATCACCACAACGAAACTCAAGACGTCCTTCAAAGAGAAACAGGAACTCTTCTCCCCGATGATTATTAAAGACAATCTCTTCCGCCTTGCGCATTTCCATCTCAACCACAAAGGGATCCATCTTTTTACCAATCTTTGGGTATGCCAGCGGTTCATACTGGTATCCGATATGGGAAATATGTGGTCCTTTTGCAACACCGTAGCGATCATTTTTTCTAGTAACAACAACATTACTCGGCTTGGTCGAATCTCTAAAAAAATGCCCTATCCCTACCCCAAGAGCAGTTGCAATCTTTAAAAGAGTTGCAATAGGAGGTGTCACCAGATTGTTTTCAATTTGGGAAAGATTCGGTTTCGACAACCCGGTGAGATTAGCCAGCTCCTGCAAGGTCAGGTTGCGATTATTTCGTAACGTCCGAACCTGACTGCCTATGTCAAGAGAGGCGACTTTATGATTAATATCCTGCACCATATGTTGCACCCGATAGTAAGAAAGGAAAACCGAAAGCTCTTGAGATCAGCAATTCACTGAAATCCCGCTGTCCGCTAGAACCATACATTATCTAAAGCTTATATAACAAGCATCCTATACCTTTGTAAATATGCGGGAACTCGAAGGTCTCACTACGTTCACTATCTGGTGATAAGACTAATCGTACGATTTCAATTCAATCCCTGAGTTTCTGGGAGTCTACGCTACCTGCCGGGTCGCCCACTCGTCGCGCCCCGTCGCCCGTCGCCCGTCGCCCGTCGCCCCGAAATAGATTTTTTAACGCCTCTAGATGCAAAGGGATACGTGCGTCCTGACAAAATTGCATATCATTCGATTGCACATCAACCAAATGTCCCGAAAAAAAGATATTTCCTTATTATTCCCCCGGGCTTGTTCAACCATGGATAAGATCTTGGATCGCTACGCTCTCACAATCTATCCTTATTCGTTAGCTGCCTGCTACTTTTTTGTATTCATTCATTAAAATTGGGTGGACGCACTTGTTATGGAGAAACAACTTGTAAGGATTGCTTGAAGCGTCAATGGAATCATTATTTTCTCTAGCAGTATCAAAAATATATTTTCTAATCATATCATCTAATTCCGCCATCGATTTTTCAGACATTTCATCGGGAAAAACTTTTGAAAATTCATTCACGCCGACTTGATATGCTAACCAAACCGGATCCGTCAAAAAATTCGGTGCACTTGATGAAAAAGCAATCAAGTCAACTGTTTCAATATCTTTGTAGGTTGCTATTCGTTTGAAGGTCTCAAAACCAGACATCTGTTTCATTGAATCTGAATCTCGCAGTTCCAGCCAATAAATGAACACGATTGACTCACTATCTTCGTCGTACTGCAAAACAAGTACATTACCCCGATCGTATTCACCATTCATGATTCGAACAATTTCATCTACGAATTGTTTTTTATGGTCACGAAGGAACTGTTCTGCTCTTAATTTACTAATTCTTACTTTCGCAACGATCGCTGTTGGTTCCATTAATGGTTTCCTCTGTTATTAACCAATTTGGCGTTTTGCCAATGAATTTTCGAAAATCGAATCATCGCTTAGCTTGTATGTAACGTACTGCGAATAACGTGGACATAATCGGCGGGATCTAGCGAGTCCGTGTTGATGGAATTGTTAGCGAAATTTGAAATTTTCTAATATGTTGGGGCCCCAGATCATACTCACACATGTTTAGCGTGAGATCAGCTATCACAACAGCATCTTTTTTATTTGTTGCATTTTGATCGATACTCATTGATTTGAGAAACGATCAAAGAGGGCTTTTCTCTATAGGTTGCCAAATTGCAAACCACGATTCCCTTTTCCAGATTTTCGTTGTTAAGTCCACCTAACCATTTATTCTTTATCTTATATTTTTTCGGATTTGAAAATTCGATAATCAACGAAGTGATTGGCCCCATTTGTCCGACAGGAATTACCTCGTAGGAAACTTCATCAATTTCGGACCATGGCAACGCGGATGGTTTAAAATCATCTACAACCAGATAATCAGGTGTGAGTCTGATTTTATGTGGTATCGCCTTCATTAATATTCTGCATAGAAATATTGAAATGAAAGACAATGGAGATAAAATAACTACCGAAACAAGAGTGTTATTGGTCAAACCATATTTTGCTATAATATATATAGGGAGCAAGGCGATTGAAGATAATGGAAGCAATAAAAATGCATAGTAAAAATAATCTTTTCTAAACGACACAATATCTATCTCCACTGCTTATACACATTTGCTTAAATTATAGGCTTGACCTTTTATGTCTAAAGGTACGCCAGGTTAACATTTTTGTATAATCTCAACAACATTAGGTAATCTTCATCGTCTTCTTCAATTATCTTGAAGCCGAGTTTTACATATATTTTCACAGCATAATTCTCTTTTTGAACACTTTTCAAAGTACACAGAAATTGCAAATTCAGGTTTTTTGTTATCTATATATCCATACCCCTTAATCTCATCAGCAATTTTTCTTACCCAAACTCCTCCAATTATTTGGCCATTCAAATCTACAACTAAACAATAATAGTCTTTTTTCTTGCCGAATCTTGGACATAGATATTACCCCTTGGTTCTTTAATGACTTCTTTTGGGATTTGATTTGTTATATTTGAGTGATAATTTTCTTCATACAGTCTGCTAACGTCCGCATCACAGGCTTATCCAATAAATGTGTTTGTTATGCTGTTTCAGATTTCAATAGTTATCACAGAACCATTCTTTCATGCTATTCTCAATTAGTTCTACAAGTGAGTCAAACTCGTATTCTTTTCCATAACTCAAGTTAGCCGTATCTCCAATGCAGAATTTGTTGTCAACCCATCGTAAAACATCATCATCTTTTGCCCCCAACCACAATTCTAGCTCATCCCACCATTCATAGAGTATCTCATCCTCACATCGATGGAAATCAAACCCGTCAAGGCATGGAATACCATTGGTGATTTGATAAAACTTGACAAGTTGACCAATCGCAGAAATCGGCACACCCCTTCTCAGCGCAGTACTACGGAAACTCTCTACCTGTATTGATGAGGCAGGAAGTATTTCAGCTCCGTACTCATCAAATAGTGGTTTTATTAGTGTTTTGATATTTTCTTTCATTAATTCACTTTTATCGCACAATGTTCCACATTATCGGCAGCAAAAAGTGGGGGTGCTGAAACATGGCGGAAGCCGCGCCGCTTTTTGCTACCCGAGTGCATGTGTTGGTTAGCCCTTGATTAAGCTTCATTACTTTATTTTCTGGATCTTATTCATTGGATAAGTTTGGTCAAAATATGCCTGTTCAGGGCCATACAATCTTAGATAGACAAAGAAGGATTCTCCTTTATTAGATTGAATCCAATTGTTTTCTTTTCCTTTTGGTGCTTCAGGACCAAAATATAAATCCACAGATCCATCGCTGTTTGTAACTAACTGTTCTGAGCGTGAAGAAAGGTCTGCACGTCTGGTCTCATTTTGAATGATCAAATGGTTCGCTATATCGTAGACCGTAATGGACCAGAAGAGTGCCGCTGGTGGATTAGGTTCGATGTGGAGGCTATAGTTATTTTCTCCCATAAGTGCATTGCCATAAGCCCCTATATACGCAGAGCCTTTTCCTGCGACTCTCGATACCATTCCGGCAGAGGTAGTTACTGCTTCAAATGTATAAGAAGTACGCTCGTTAAACATTGAATAGGTTTCCAAATCTATTTTAGGATCCATCCCTGCCATAGCATCTTCCCATCCCGAGTCATTTCCATAAAGTGATGAAGCGAATTTCGCTTTGGTTTTACTAAATGCAGTGGCTTGAGCCATTGCCATTCCAGTTTTTACACCTTCGAGTAAAATCTCTTTTTGATATGCATTTGGATTAAATGGTTTTACTTTCTCAATGCCCAAATCTCTTAACCAGGCATAGAAAAAGCGATCACGATCAGCCATAGGCTCTTTTTGCACATAGGCATTGACCAACTCCCAATATCTCATATCTTCAGGTGCCGTCCCTATGACAACCTTATCTTCTGATTTTGGAGAAAAAGTAACATATTTTGTTTTTGGTGGATTATCAGCTTCAGATAATTTGTACGAAGTTACAGCCGTTTTTAGTTTTTCTGCCTCTGCCCCTGTACCCAATACTCGGTAAAAATAAACAACTATAAAAGTATCACTATGTACGATTTCACCTTTAAAATCTTTCGGATAATCCTGACCTGGCCCAACAAAAAGAAGGGGCTCTGCTTTTCCTGAACCAATCTCTTTAATGGGCTCTTGCCAAGCATTATTGGCCACACCAAAAATACCTCCAGCGGGTATGTTAACAACTACAGGACCAGTAGCTGAAAGATCTAAATGAGCTACAACAGTATAGGGTGTTGTAACATTTGCTGTGACAAAAGGATAAACGGCATCATATCCTTCGTGTAACCCTATTACAATTTCATCATCGTTATGTCCTAAATTCTCCTTTGCAGCTTTTGTTGACTGATACAAAGAAGTTATCGGCATGGCCCAAAGCGTGAGTTGAGAAGCACGCTGTAAATCAATTTCTCGATTCAATTTTGCAGCCGAAGCTTTGGTTATCGTCTGGTTCTGATATTCAATTTTTCCCAGATACGTGTCCTGCGTGGTCTGTGCCGCAATAGCAAGGCTCCCCAAATTTCTGAAACCCCATTATATGGCCAAGATCTTTGTAAGGATCTGGTAGTGAGGAATTTTTACAATAAGCATACTATTTCTCCAATAAGTATGAACAAAAGGACAGGCACTATAATTCTTTGGGAAGCTGCCTCTTTCTGGCTGGTCAATTTCTATCATGCACACCCGTCCTTCTCAAAAACATTGCTTTCTCATCATTTCCGATAATTCATAGTCATAATATATATTTTGACATGCAGATGCACATGTTGCGTAGGGGAGTTTCCCCAACTCCATGCACTGATAAATACAAGTCGTATTGTGCCAAAAACCTTCAGCCACGCATCCCCAAGGGCCATGATTCGTTCCTGTAACCATCACTCCATCCACATATACTATTCGGTTCACTTTAATATCAGCCGCCACAGCATCGCCTTCTGAGGTATCAACCACCATCGGGTCACCAACCACACCATATAACGTTATGCCGCTTTTGATATTGTTGGAAAGAAGATCTTCGGCCCCTGGAACTGTACCAGCACCGCTGTGGTATCCTTCCGGGATAGCCTGTTCATTAACTCCTGGGGTAATGGTGAGTGTACCATTGTCTGGCATCGTGCCGGTTAGTCCTAATTCATTGACATTGGAAAATGTTACACCCTCTAACACTTGGTCGGGTTGTGCATTGCCTGTGGGATCAGACGATGATGGAGTCTGTCCTGCGGCTACCTGTAGGGCATGGATAGCTTCTGCAAGACCCTCCTGATGGTTACCGTCTACGTCATGGGCACCAGTAAATTGCGGAAATAAAAGAGTGAAAAGAATAACCGCTTTTACAAAACCGACTGCATTCCAACTTTTGTTGTCTATCGACACTGCATTCTCCTTACATTTTAACCGCATTATCAACACCTATTGTGAGATAGAACAAACAATGTACACCGCTGTCTTTTATTTTGAAAGTACCACAGCGTGATCAAATTCACGGGATCGATTAGTGGTGTACCTTGTATGTTGTTATAGCCAGTGACTGTGTCGCCTGCAGTTCAACTGATAAACTAATGGGTTAGGTGTATGCAACGAAGCCGATTGTTAAAGATTGTTAAAAGGACAATATCCATTTGATAACTCTTGAAATGAATAAAGGGTAGTCCTGTTTCACATGATGGCCCTTTACTGTGTTCAGATGTCTTTCGACTTTACGATGATTTGCAATCTGTGCCGTTAGCAATCTTTAATTTCAAACTATCTCAAGCGTTCCAGGCCATATACAATACATTCATTGATACAAAGAACGAGGCTGGATATTTCACGAGTCGAGATGGCCTGCAAGCGGAGGCGCACAGGGAGTTACACTACTTGGGTAGGTGACTCCCCGTTGCAACGATGAATAGCGGGCTATATCGACTCGCCCGAAGGGTGGAAAGTTATGATGGAAGCCCCTGAGTATCTATGTACAAACTGTAACCTGAAGCCCCTCAGTACCAAAACAATTTAAGCTGATGTTATTACTTAGTAATAAATGATAGACAACACGTTTTTCATGAAATATCCAGGCTGGTTTGTGCACGATGTGATGCCTTTCTAACTGTAGCATCTCCTGGCCAAAGTATTTCGTAGAATACTCCGAAAAAAAGCTGATCTGTACCCTATCTGTAATCGACTCCATGTTATCTTTAGCCTAACAAGAAAATGGCATGCAAACCTATATAGTTCGAATATACAGACGTAATAGCGAAAAGCCAGATTGGGTAGTTGGTGTTGTTGAGGAGGTTGAAACTGAAAACACCTGGAAATTCAGCGCGCTGAGTGAATTGCGGTCAATATTTCGTGGTGAAGAAGACAAGGGCAACGCGAAAGAACTGAATGAGCCTTAGCAGCGGATTGTGGATGGAAAATCGTGAGGAAAATAATGGAGAGGCTGTAGCAGGTTAAAAAACATATCATGGAACGGATCAATTCACCTTAGAGTCGCGGTGCGGTATCTTACTTCATGATAGTTCGTGGCATTCGGGTCAAACTTCAATTCATTGCAGGGGGGAAATGTGAAAAAAATTAAAAGTGTATTTTTTGTAGTCACTGTCGTTTGTGCATTAAGTATCGCTACAATAGCGAGCAGTTTAACTCTTGATTGTGAACTTACCGACTTGGATGACAGCCTGGGAACAGCAGGGGACCTTTGGCAGGCTACATATCCTCTCAATTTCTACTCGGATCCAAGTAACCCAACTTTAAACGAAGTATTTTATGTATTCGATGATAGATATAACTTCGCAATCACCTTTGATAGTGATCTGTATGAATCCATTGAGTGGGTAGATAAACCAGATGTCAGTGGCTACTTCGATGTTTCAATAACGCAACAATTTTCGCCTTACTACGGCGGGTATATTCAATTCAGTTTCAATGCTGATACTTTCGGAGGCCAAGTTTTCCCTTTTTCAATTCAATTTGTCTGGTTGGGTGATGGCGACCCTGACAGCCAATCATGGCTTACTTACAGGGATATCCATTATTCGCCAATTTGGGCAATTCCATCAAGTTATGGGGATGTCAACATTACCGAGATTAATAGGTTGGACACACCTGTGCCGGAACCGTCAACGATATTGCTCTTTGGAGTTGGATTAGCAGGAATTGCTGGTTGCCGAAGAAAATTTGGTCGACAATAAAATATTCAAGGAAGAATGAGAACTGCCCCCATTCTTCCATTAACCTGAGATGTCGTTGAGAGGGTACTGTGCCATTTGTGAAAATCTCTGCCTTACCTGCAAAGTCATATGAGATTGAAGAGGTAATAAGAGCGGTAGAAGTCAGATTGTATGAAGGTAAAGGGGGATTTCTACCAGTGGGAAGCGCCACAGTATTGTGGCAAACACTTAACGCTATAGCGCACACACCTGAGGCTACTGGTAAACAGGAATATCTGTATGAGTTTGATGCAGAGAAAAAAGAGTTTCCTATTTTTGTTGATTTATATCTTACATCTGTCTTCTCATATGGAGAAATCGCCAAGATCATGAACTCGGTTACATCAACAATAGCAGAACTGACTGAAATTGATCCAAGATTTGTCTTTATCCACTCTCATATAGGTAATCCAGGTCATGTGTTTATCGATAATGGTGTCTGGCCGTGTGATATTGAGCATGCGGGAATTAAACCTGAAGAGTTAAAAAATAATTAAGACCTGGGGCGGCGGGCAAGTCTTTGCTTGACTCTTGTTGAGCATCTGGTGAATTTCTTCAACCCGATTTCTTAGTTGACTGTTCGTTTTAAGCTTCTTTTCAGTTCTCGTGACTATACTGCTCACCGAACTGTATTTCAGGACCTCAAATTCACGACCTATCTCTTCTAGCCGTAAACCACATCTTTTTCTGGCAAGATATATAGCCACGTTGCGAGCCTCGTTGACTTGACCGCGTTTGGTTTGTTCAAGTCGTCGCTGTTCAACCTCATAATATTGGCATACTACCAATTTTATTTCGGCTATTGTCGGAGCAAGATTCTTGGTTTGAGGGATTTCCGTATTATTTTGAAGCTGCCGATATGTGGCTTTAACCCATTTAATAAAATCCTGGGAGCCAAAAAATGGAGAAAGGTTCTTCTTACCAAAGAAATTGGTGATTTCGGCAGAGTCTTCACATTCGACAAAACTCTTGTACTGTCTTTTGGCTTTGATCTGATCGCGGTCAAACATTTCAAGCAGTGACTTCTTATGTAACCAATCCCACTTTTTCGCTGAAGAGATATAGCCATGATGGCAGGACCAGAGGTGATCACCTACAGCCTTGCACATATGTGCCCTGACAGGGTTTCTGTGAATGTAACGCAACAGCTCAAGTAGATGACTGTTTTCTTGCACGAGAACGCTTTTGTAGCGTCCACGAAACAGCTGTCCATATATCTTTCGTCTTCGGTTGTAACGCTGGGTATAAACACCGTTTATATGTCGCATAGCTCGTGACAGATTGCCAGCAGGTGTCTGAACCAGAATATGGTAATGATTTGACATAAGGCAAAATGCAGAAACCCGGAGGTTAAACATTTCAGAGGCTTCCTGTAGCAGATCAATAAATGCCTTATCGTCATCAAAGTCTGTAAAGATGTTTTCGCCGCGCCTTCCACGGTTCATTACGTGATAGCAGGCACCTGGATATTCTATTCTAAGGGGTCTCGTCATAGGAAGGAGGCTAATGGATTCTGCAAGATGAGTCAAGCGAAGACTTGACCCCTTTTTGACCCATTTTAAAATAAATATAAACATGGCCTGGATTGCCAATATGGGTGTGAATAAATACTGAAGCACCCCCATTTTCACATACAAAAATGCGGGGTAGAGAAACTTAGAGGCCCCTTTTTACCTATAAACAAGGGACCTCTAATGGTAAAACCAACATCTTTTCGACACGGATCAGTTGTACTCCAAACAACTTGATTTGATCCGACCCCAATTAATACGACTCCTATATGGCAGTGTACACAGGCACACCAAACATCGGATTCGGAATCGGCGGGATCGGAAGGAATGGCCAGAATTGTACCCAAGTCCAGGTCAGGTACACACCATTTCCTTGATCAATGGCTTTCATACCTGCAAAGTAAACGCCTAGTGCTGCTGACGCCACGCCGAGCACTGCTCCAAGAGGCGCCGCCGGGATCGCTGCAACACCTGCTGCGCCTCCCAGTATTCCTGCTGTGATTCCGCCACCCGCCTCCAAGTACTTCATGCCCGGTTCACCAACTACCAGTACAACACCCCAGGGCTGAACCAGGAATTGAAAATCGCTAGCCACCTCGAAAAAACCTTGTAAATTGGTGCCTTCCTGGTAGGCAGGCTCTCCAGCGCCAAGGGATGCGAATGCGGCAACCGACTTCATCTGTAGTGAGACAGATTCTCTATATTCTTCTTCGACAAAAACACCCTGAGCTTCCAATATATCAAGGGGGTCTTTGCATAGCGCAATATACTCCGACTCGTCGGCCGCTGCTTTCTTGAAAAATGCCTTTAGCGCCTTAATGTGAATTGACGATTCTTCGTGGTTTTTGATTGAAGATTGTAAATTATTCATAGAATTCTCCTTTCTCATTTAACATGCCAATTTACCAAGAATGCATAACTCGTCCTTGAGTATTGATTAATTGTGTAAATTCTGCAGGTTAATAGAGCAAATTGGGGACAGACCCTTTTTTTTACTCATAATCAGACTAAACTATTGAGATAGATGCTTATTTAATTTGCTTGCATATAGCGTCCCAAACTGTCCAATAGTTTGCATCTTCACCACCTTTAATTGATACAATTCCAACCATACCAAAACAGTTCGAGTTGCAACCAATATCCGGATTGCTATAATCAGCACAAGATAGAATTTTTTCTTCAAAGAATTTACCTGTTGCCTTCACAGTCACACGAAAAACCCCGGACAAACTTGGTGTATGCAAAATCGCAGTAGGATTGTCTGAGCTAATTACACCAGCCCAATCACCATCTTGCTGTTCAATCTTGACTTGCCACTTTATAATCATTTCCTCAGTCTTATCTTGTGGTGATATATATGCCCAAAATTGTGCTCCTTCATATATTTTCAAGTCACCTTTTACATTTGCCTTTCCAACCATCATCATTCCTCCTTTTCAAGTTAATTGAATTGGGGACAGCCCCCGATTACGATTAGAAAAGGAAAAGGGGTCAAGTCTTTGTTTGACTCATCTCTTCCGACCATTAGAATTTCTATTCTGAAACTACATTAAAGTGCTCAACTTACGAGAAGTGGACTGGTTTTTTATTATAAGAACCACCAACCCTCGTCAAAAAACGGCTCACATCAAATAACAAGCCACCACCCTTTAATATTCTCCCCAATACGTTCGCCAGCCGCATCCTGCTCATAACTGAGGTTAAATTCTTCGTGTACCGCTAGGAAATATTTGGAGATGCAAAGAGTTCGAAAACTCTACTGATAGAGCTGCAGTTATCATCTCACTCGATGATAACTGCAGTTGCCTATTGGGAAATGTGATAAACGCAATTCAATGAGTGACCATTAATATGGATGCACCACATCAACACTTTTGAGTTCAACATTGCCAGCATCGTCCTTAGAAGCTCTTATTTTCGTCATACAGATTGGAGCAGGGTCTTGTGAGACCGTTTCTTCAATGCAGAAAAAGCAGTAATTCGTCCCTGCTACTATCTGTTTTTGAAAGCCTATAGGCTCAAACCCGACACCGACATAACCTTCAATTGCAACCTTTTTAATAACAATGTTAAAAACTTCCTTATCCGATCCTGATATTTCTTTTGAATAATTTGTCCAACCTCCTGGCAGCATAGCAACCTCCTTGAATTGTATTTGGAAATCATTTTGAACAACTCCTCTTATGATCAACAGGCAATATTTAACCTGTTCAGACTTAAGCGACTCATTCTATTTACGGCCCGGAGACCTCACTGGTATACGCACCAACATGGATAATATTATGATAAAGGGGTCAAATTTTTGCTTGACTCTTCTCTTTCTCCCCAACCATCGTCTTTTTGCTGAAACTGCATTAAAGTATTGTAATTGCGATCAATCACCGCCCCTCCCAATTTTCCATATTACGATTTGCGTATCCGTCTCCGGCCCATCGCAATTCCGGCTAACCCAGCTCCAAAAAGTAGTATTGTCGCTGGTTCAGGCACAGGCGCATTTGATGGTCCAAGAACGGGCGCCTCCAAGTGTATTATTTCATCAATGTTGACAGTGCCCAGACCATCAAAACGGCTCTCAACGTAATCCAACTCCCTTAGATAGAGGCTCCAATATTGAGAGCCACCTGGATCATCAACACCTGTCCAAATAAATTGGATTGAGAAATCATTCCCTATATCTTCATAGGGTAAATGAGCCCTACTGGCCGTAAACGTAAGTGTTTTGTCAAAAGAGTTTAACGGCCTTCCGGCCAACCAATAATCAGGCTCAAAAATACTATTGATATCATTATCAACCCATTCAATCGATTCATAGTTAACTCCCCAAAGCCTGATTTCTATAACAGCGCCAGACCTCACCAAAGGATCTGACCAGTTTGAGGTACCCAAAGTGTAGGTAGCCTGCCATAAATCTCCTCCTGCCCCCTGGCTATCATCCAAATCCTCAAGCACACAACTTATCAAAGAGCTCTGTGCAATGGCCGGTAGACCTGCAACACAAACCGTAAAAATCGTAAGGAACAATCTCTTAAAGTTCTTCATCCTCTTCTCCACTTGTATTGATAGTTTCCTACCTTTAGTGCCTTGGCCCTGAACTTCAGTCATAAAAAACAGGTAACGCAGACTCCGAGAAACTCAGGAATACTATTTGAAATCGTAAGGTTCATCTGACAGACAGTGAACGTTGAGAGACCTTCGATGCACTTATACCCCTCAGGTAAGCGATAGACTCCGAGTGGGGACTGAACTGAGTCTCGGCTTATTTCCCGTCTACCGGTGTTAGATTTAGATAGCCCCATGAAAAACAGAATCCTTCATTTTTCATTTTGATTGTCACCCATATGGTCTTTCTTGTTTGAAAACATATCCAATGAAGTGATGTCCTGTTTTTCACTAACCTCATCAATGCATCAAACTGACAGGCGTGGAGAGGGTATACTGCATTACATTTCTTTTTTCATTTCCTGCCTGTCAGTTTCAGGTATCCCTGACCCTTTCACGTTCTCTTTGCAGTTTTTATTTTCAAAAATTGAAACTAATTCCTGCAGTGAAACAAATTTCCAGGTTTCTCCCGTTTCGACGCTCTCGGCAACACCAACCACTTGCTCAACGTTGTCGCCATCACGTCTATAAATTCGAACTACATAGGTTTCTAAAGACATGCTCTCTCCTTATAGGTAAAAAGTAACATGGGGCCGATTACAGATGGGGTACAGATGAGTTTTTTTGTAGATTAATTAGAAAAAACTATGCAAGGGGAGATGGAGACGCAACGGTACTTCAAAGAAAAAGTCAGTTTTCGATATTGAGTAATTGTTTATGCAAGGCCTGTGTGACCTGTGATGGTTCAATATTTAAGGCATCGACAAGTATCGATTTGAGTTCATCGTAAACCTTCAACGCTTTAGCTGTTTCACCTAGTGCTGAGTAGTTTTTCAGCAATCCCTGATAGAATTCTTCAGCAAGGGGGGCAAATTCTATTCCTCTACGATAGCAGGTAATACTCTCATGGTGTTTATCACGGTCAAACAGGTGTGCAGCAACGGTTGCTATGGTGCGTACCATTTTAAATCGCAACCTCTCACGCATGATAGTAGCCCATGGTTTATCAGTGTCTTGCACCAGAAAATGACCCGAGTACATTTGCACTACTTTGCTGTACAAGGTGTCGTCCGCTATATCCAATTGAACGCTTTTCCCCAAAAGTCTTTCAATACACCATGCATCAACCCAGCAGATATGTGGGTTAATACTGATCAGCCCTTCTGAGCGTATAATGGCATTTTGCACGCCCAGCCATTTTCTCAACCTGAAGAGGGTCGTCGCCAGGGCCTGATGTGCGGCATCACCATCCGAGTCCGGCCACAGCACATCACTCAGACGGCTTTCACTCACATCACGCCCACCAAATGCAATTATTGCTTTAAGTAACTCCAAAATTTTGATTGAGGATTTCTTGCCAAATTTTAAAGCGACACCATCTTTTATGATAGAAAACCGCCCTAAGGTATAGACACGCAGCATCCATGGCCAATTCTCGAGTTCAACAGGTGGGTCAGGAGTTTGTAAGTTTCTCTTTTGAATTATTTTTTGCGCATACTCCACTTCAATATCGTGTTTGAGGCAAAATACAATCACCGGTGTAATAAATGAGGTGCGCCAAAAACTGAAATTATAATATCCCTCTACGCGACCTATGGCCATTGTCTGCTTGAGCAGCTCTACCGCACGGTCCTTATCGCCGTTATCTATACGATATTGCGCCTCTGACAAATCGGCCAGAAAGAGGTAAAGTCTGCTGTTGCAGAGTTTTCCATAACGACGGCATTCTGCCAGATGAGAATCTCGCTCTTTGAATTTACCGATTTCGTGACATACCTGGGACATACCAAAATGGGCAACTCCAATAATCGGTTTGGCACCAGCTTTATATATGTTATCAAGTGCACTTTGTTGATAGGCGTAAGCTTCCTGAATCTTGCCTCGAATGAGTGCCTGCCAGGCACGCTCATGGTAATAGTAAAAAACATCAAACCTACGGCATTGAGAGAGGTTTGCAGACAGCTCATCGAGCCATATATCAGCTTCATCTGCGTTTCCTTCACTAAGAGAACTTACCGCACCCTGCATCTTGAGTATAAAATTCCATATAACTATCCCCGTCTGTGCTGAGAGTTGAAGGCCATTCTCAACCGCAGTCTGTGTCGTCTTATAGTCCCCTTCCATCCTACCATGCCAGGAAACTGCAAAATGCCCCATAATCCTTGCAAAAGGCTCTGCATCTGGAGATTCAGCCATAGCTTTAATCTCTTGAAGAACATTGCTTGCCACACCGAGGTTTCCAGTCCAGTAGCTATGGGACAACAGGAAGAAACATGTAAATATGCGCAGTGATATGTCCCGTTCTTCGGTGAGTACATCCATTGCCTTTGCCTTCCAAGATGCAAACTCAGGGTGATCTGGTTGCCTGAAGACCAGGCTCATAAACATTGCTGCAGCAATATGATTCTTCAGATGTGTGGGTGGAGTGTTGTTATTCTTGGCTAAAAGTTCGTCGAGGATGGCGATCCAATGATCGAGTTCAGATAAATCATCAAGTGCATGAAGTATGGATTCTGCTATTCCGCACCATGCCGCAAACTGGCCGCTGATATCACCCAGTTTTTTCTGTTCTTCAAATGCTTGCTTAAAGTGCGATTTGGCAAGAGAAAGGTCATACGGTAACAGACACATTCCCGCCCAATACAGGACCCACGGATTTTCAAGCTGTAGCTTGGCTGGGATTTTGTTAATCCAGCTTTGGATCGTCTTCGCCTGTCCCCTCTGTATATATCTTGGTGTTTCTTTACAAAGAATTCTGATTAACGTGGGATATTCCTCGACCCTGGCAAACAGCGTCGCAGCTTCCTCTATTTTCCCGTTTTCATAGAGAAGCCAAGCGCTTCTGCGCAGAAGAGGACCTAAAATATCTGCATCAAATACTGCCTCTGCCTTGTTAAGTAAAAACTCACGAAAGAGTGGGATATATTGAAAAGTTCCTCCAGTATGCATGGTAATAAAGTAGTTTTTCAGTAACAGTGTTTGCAAAATATTGCCTGCGCTATCCGCTCCGCTGATCTCTTTTGCCATAGCTTCTGTAAAACTGCGTAAAAAGGAGGTCTTAAGCAGGAATTGCTGAACTACAAGCGGTTCTGACTCAAATACTTCACCAGCAAAATAGTCAAATAGAATTTCTTCTGTATTATTATGACAATTATCGGATGGTTCAGTCTGTCTGTTCTTCTGATTGAGCATGAGGATTACTCCAGCCACCCAGCCTTGAGATCGCGCATAAATAATGTCCAGCTCATGAGAAGAGTGTTCACCATGCGCATAATTTGCTACAATCCTGTCGGTCTCCTTACGTGTTAGGCGCATCTGAACTCCTTTAAGCTGAAGGAGTTGATTGTGCATTCGCAGGCGAGCCGTGGATTGCGGCGGAGCATTTCTACTTACAAAAATGATATGTGTGGTTTCAGGGACACTGCTAACTGCACTTGCTAATAAACCCGATAGTTTGGATTCAGTATCAACTTCCTGAAAATTATCAAAAATTATAAAGGAATCAGGTGGCAGCAGATGGTACAGATTTTCAAAGTAATTGCGTGAAAAATTTTGGATATCGTGCTGATATTCAAGTGTTAATAACGGGAGTGGAGAAGAGCCTGCCGGAAGAATCCTTTTGGCAGCAAGCCCGAGGTAATAAAAAAACGCCGCCAGATCTCTGTCACCAGAATCACATTGATACCAGATAAAGCTCGCTTTACGGTAAGCGAGATAGCTTGCAACCAACGAGGTTTTACCTGAACCAGCAGGTGCTGTAATCCAGGTAGCTGGCATAGAAGTGTTCTCGTCCAGGAATTGAAACAGTCGCCTCCGGGGGAAGAGGCCATCCGCGGAAGGACAATTGATCTTAACAAGATTTAATTCAGAAGCAGCATGTGGATGCATTTTCGCTCGGATGGAGGATGTGTCTTGGGGGCATCCCCATTCTATTTGAGTATCAGAGTTTTTCAATTGAAAATTGTAATTTGAAATAAGGTGGCTCAAGTCCCTACTTGACTCATCTCTCTTGTGGTTACAAATCCCGACATTCAAAATAGAAGAGGAGTTCTCCATTTCATGTTTCCTCATTGTCTTGTTTGATATGTAGATTGTGATGCGCGTTATGGCGACACTCTCTGCTGTATGGTTAACCAATGAGTTAGGTAAGTACAAGGAAACAAATTGTTAAAGATTGTTAACACACATCTATAACATTGAAAATACGTGGAAAATACTATATAAGGAGTATGGGAAGACCATCTACTGCATAGAATAAGCTAGTCTACTAAATATTTGTTTTTTGGGTGGGAAGACAACCCTTATTTAATTATCCTTCACCGAAATGAGACAGCTCTCATCTTACTCAGGTCTGTCTCTAAATGGTTTCGGAGGGCGGACTGGCTTGTTGAATAGGCCAGGACGAAGTCACAGGTGGCCATGATGAGATTCCAGCGAGGACGGGCAGGGAGGGTATTAATATCGAGATATTTATCAAGGGTTTGGGCCCGTTCCCATCCATCCTGGTTGGTGTAGACCTTCCAGAGACCGGACTCTCGGGCCAGATCGAACTTATTGTTGCCGGTTGTTTCGGTCCAATACTCAATGGCAAGGTTCATTGCTGTTACGGCCAATTGACGTTTCCCCTCGGCTGTTTGCGGATTCTGTAGCCTATTGCTCATCCTTGCTAGAGCGGTATCAATGGCATTGATTTCATTGAGAATTGTGGACGGCTGCATGCTGGTAACGGGAAGAATTGTTTGCAGGGTTTCTTCCAGCCCTCGGAGTCGTATCTGGTTGTGGTTTAATTCCTTGACCAGGGCCAGGGGATTATTCTGGCTATTCGATCCATTGAGTTCTCTTCCATTTTTCTTGTCTCCCGGAAATTGATGGATCATGAAAATTGCGAAATTGTCCTCCTCCATTAAGAGCAGGGTACGCTCTACGTTCACTCTCTTATGTGTACCACTTGCCGCCATAATTTCGATATCCTGGTAAGAGGCTGCTGGGCTGTCTGTACCATCAGGGCTGTGTGCACCAAGATCCTCAAGCAGACACAAGGCCTTATCGGTAAGAATGGATCTCAGCGGCCGCCCCAGCAAGCCGTTATTGTCATAGCCCAACATCTCGGAGCAGACCTTATTGCAAAAGCAGATTTCTTCACTTTCATTGGAAGCCAAAAGAGCATCATCGACGGTGTCGAGCAGAATAGAGAGACGACGCTGGGTAAGTCGTAGCTCAAGTTCTGTTTCCTGCCGCAGTTGAAGTTCCCTTTTGAGGCGACTGTTTTCCGCTAGGGTTTGATAGGCATCTTTGACTTGCAAGAGGGAGCGGACACGGACAAGGAGCTCACTACTGGTGAACGGTTTGGTCAGGTAGTCGCTCGCGCCAGATTCAAAGCCTGCAACCAGATCCGCGGTGCGGTTTCGGGCTGTCACTATAATGATTGGCAGGATGGAGGCTGAATGTTTCATGCGTAACTGCTGACACACTTGATAGCCTGACATTCCGGGCATCATGATGTCCAGAAGGATCAGGTCCGGCAGTTTTTCCTGACAGAGAGCAAGGGCGTCAGCACCATTGGCAGCCGTGAGAACCTTAAACCCTGCAAGGCCCAGCTGGTTTACAGCTACCTGCAGGTTTACAGGTTCATCATCGACTGCAAGAATCGTTGGAGCGTTTGCGAAGAGGGGAGCCATTTCACTATTAGGTATTGGCTCAACTGAATCACTCATTGCAGACCGAGTTGGGGGCTGATACCTGTTTATGCCAGGCACGGGGATTTCGCCTTCTACGGCCTGCTCTGCCAGAGGAAGGTTGAGGAAAAAGGTCGAGCCCTTGCAAAGTTTTGATTGAACCTTGAGCGTGCCGTTATGAAGCTCCACGAGATCTTTGGTAATAGAGAGCCCCAGCCCCGTTCCACCAAAGTTTCTGGTCTCGGTGGAGTCCACCTGCTCAAAAGAGAGGAATATCTCTGCCAGTTTATCCTGGGCTATTCCGATACCTGTGTCGGTTATTGCCACCTGTAAAAACTGGTCGTTTGGTTCAGCTGTTATGGTCAGGCTGCCCGCAGGGGTGAACTTGATGCCGTTGCCAATAAGATTGAACAAGATCTGCTGCAGCCGATCTTCATCCGCCTGGACGAGTGGCAGTGAACCATCCAGGTTATTGACAAGGGCAATGCCTTTACCAGATGCCAGGGGATGCAAAACGGTACAGACTGTTTCAACAACATTTCCAAGGTCCACTGGTTTAAGATGCAGGGAGAGATCCTTATTTTTCAGACGGGAGAAGTCGAGGATATCGTTCACCAGGTTGGCGAGTCTTCTGCCACTGGCCACCACCAGATCAAGATTTCCCATGGCGGAAGCGGACAGGCTGCCTGTCGCCCCTGCTTGCATCGATTCGGCGATACCGATGATGCCCGCCAGGGGGGTGCGGAGTTCATGGGAGGTATTGGCAAGGAATTCGTCTTTTAAGGCATCAAGCCGGGATAGTTGGATATTTTTATGGCGCAGTTCAAGAGACAGTGCTTCTGTTTTGGCAAAAGTTTGAGAAAATCGAAGCGCGATGGCGCAGGCCTGGCAACTGACAAAGATCATCAGGGCGAAATGTCTCAGATAGATAAATTTTATAATTCCAAAGGCAGCAAGGAGATCACCAAATCCGAAGATGGCTAAGGTAATTCCACCAGCAGCCAGCAGTTGAGAGGACTGTCGCCCTCGGCGCAGCGCTTTAACAAGAATGACAAAAACAGAACATATGGCACAACCTGTCACAATATGGCCGATGGTCGAGGATACACCATATATTGGCTGAGAGGTGAATGTTAATGGCGTAAGAATAACGGCCAGGACCAGATGGGCTTTGGCCAGCCATTTTGGGGTCTCACGAGGGAAGAGAGCCTGCAGAAAAAAGAGCAGCAGAGGGACAGAAAAATAATACCCGATGATTTCGATGTGGTCAGCTGTATATAAGGAAATATTTGGAAAGAGAGAGAAAATCAGCCATCGGTCAGCCGCACTGGATACAATGCTAACGACCCATGTTAAACAAAATAGACTAAAGAACAGGGTTGACGGGTCTTGGCGACGTGAAAAAAACAGGACCAGATGAAAACACCCCATGAAAAGTAAAAGGCTGCTGAAGAAAACCACAAAACATCGCTGATGTTCCAGTGGTCGTATGATTTGGCTCTCCAGACCAATCTTGAACGGCTGGGCCATGCCACCAACCCAATATTTGGAACCTACAGCCTGTACGACCAGTTCGATTGAACCCGCTATAAAATCTGAATCAGAGAGGTGAATAGGCACAGGCTGTAGCTGACCGGGAACAACCTTTCCCGCTTCGTCTGCCACCTGGCCGTCTTTTCGACGCAGTTTGCCGTTCACCCAGAGACTATGGGCTGCCATCACACCATAGTTGAGGAGTACTAATTGGGGTTGTGTGGTTTGTGTTTTAATCAGCAGGCGATAGGTTGCGAAAGCATGAGCGGGAATCTCTGCGCGGTTCGCCTGATGATTGGCCCAGAAATCCGGTACTGAAAAGAAATCCGGATGTTTCAGTCTATCAGGACTGGAGAGATCCGATGGCGTGAGCAGCGTTTGGTCGTAAAACTCCCATTCGCCAAACAGTTCGACAGAACCGTCCCGTGCAAAATCCCACTCGGTGAGGTCGATAAAGCCTTGTTGGGCTGTTGGTTGATTCGGAGGCGTTTGCTCGCATCCTGCGAGCATTACACAAAACAGAAAAATCGTTAGAAAACGGACATTTTTTGTTATTTTCAAAGTGACCTGATGGTACATCAATTAATGTATGCTGCATCCTTTACCCATAAGGATTCCTGTAGCCAAGAAATCACTTCAAATAGCATTGGAATTATGCCATCCGTAGAATAATTGGTATCATTCAGACAGCATAACTATATAGTTTTGGGTGGTAATGCAAGAAATATGTTCTTTTTACCTGTTAGGCCAAATTGATTTTGGGAGAAGTGTGTCGCGTGTAATTGGAGTCACTGGTCGATGTGGCTAACCATATGAACAACTGCAGGAAATGAGAACGAGAAAGGTAAAAAAGGAGGGAGGTGAAGGGTATCAGCTTTTTTCAGATCGGGTGTGGGAGTTGTTGCTTTTTTCCTCTTATCTCTCTGGGCTGCGGTACCTTGACCGTGCTTTTCCCCACTCCAATACTAAATCACATGCAGAAATCAGCGATAGCTACTTGCAAACTGTAATCCCAAGCAATTGCTCACAAATCCGACATGCATTTCGTCACATCATCCCAATCCCTATATACTCACCCTTTTCGAAGTGTGGAACGAAGGATATCGCGGTGTTAAAAACCACAAAAGCCACCACAGTATCATGGGGATTAACCTTATAGGAGTGAAGCAGGGTCGCAATCTGAAATAAGCCAACCACCGCAATTACTATTATTGCTGCAAGGATTGCAATTGGCTGGTGCTGCAGCAAAGGGATACAATTTCATGCAGCCAATTATCTCCAAAATCAAAAAGATATTCAAACTTATCTTTGACAGATAACCCCAAGTCTTTGATTTTGGTTTTTGCTGCATTTTTTGGAGGTGTTCTAAACCCAAACATACCTCCCCCGTCTTGAAACGCTTGTGGATGTGTATATTCAGGGCAGTTTCTGAACCTGTCTTGACGCTTAGCACCACTTGTCATGTAGAATGAATATAAATGCTCATCATACCGGTCAAATGAATCAAATATAGTATCATGTAATTGATCGAGAGTTTGATTTTCATTGATGGCAATTGTACGCCAAGTTCGTTTATTGTGTGATAGTTTTACTTTAAATATGTAAATCATTTCGGCTTGTTGTGTTTTTATTCTTCCCAACGCCGCAAATAACCGGTTGGCGGCTATTCACGAAAACGGTTGAAAAATTAATAAAGTTTTTATAACCAAAGTGTTTCAAAAAACGCCGCTGTAAGCCAGTCCGCGTTAATTTGCATTGTTAGTTCTATTTGAAAGACATATAAATCTGACTGAAACACTTAATCTGTTCAGTTTTTTTCACTGTAAATAAGCCATTTAGGATAATACAGCCCCCATTGAATAGCAGATGATCTGAGTATGAATATAATACCGCCGGCGTAAATGATGTTAAAGCCATGCAGAGGGAAATAATAACGGAGGAGACAAAATACAATGGCTCCGAGCAGCGCAGGAGTCGCATAGAATTCCCTGCCTAAAAGCAGAGGCATTCGGCCTGTCAGTATGTCACGGATCATGCCGCCGGCGATTCCGGTGATAACCCCCATTAATACAGCAACCGGCTCGGTAAAGCCCAGATTAAGAGTTTGCTCCGTTGCAAGAACGGTAAAAAGTGATAGGCCGAATGCATCAACGAACAGCAGCAGTTTCAGAGCATGGCGCACATGCTGGATTAGAAAAAATGTTATGACAGAAGCCGCCACGGATATCCATAGATAAAGTAAATCGTTAGTCCAGAAGACCGGGCCAGAATCTATAATCACATCACGCAGAGTGCCGCCTCCGAGCGCTGTAACAACACCGAGCAGGACAACGCTGAATATATCCATCCCTTTTTTACCGGCTGCGATCACCCCTGTTATGGCAAAAGCGGCTATTCCGATTAATCCCATATAATAAATCATAATTTTTTACTGCCTGTAAAGAGTCGATTTCAACACAAGGAATACTAACGCCAAAATCACAGGTTTATCCGGTGCATTTTCTGGTTGGAAATAGCATCGCATCAACGACTCTTATTGCCCAGTCCCTCCTCTATTTCTTAGAGAAAAATCTCACAATGCCCCTGATGCAGGGGAAAATTATACGATCCTCCGGTGGTATAGAGCTGCACCTTCTTGTTGTCTCAGGTGCGACAATGAAAAAAAATAGCCAGGCGAAAATCTGTCATCCGATAAATCCGCAGCAATCGCCACTCTGGCAGTTGCTCAATACCCACTTTGCCGTGGTCGTTGGTTCTGTCCGTCATGCCATAATAAAAAGGTGGTTCAATTTGCCCATCACCTACTCATCACCTATTTGAAGCCCGATTTTATCCAGTTCAGTAAGAATCTGATGTTCAAAGAGATGAACTGGATTGCTGAGAATAGATGCAAAGCGATCTTTAACCTCGAGTGAAATGAGCCCATGGCAAAGCCCCCAGAGATGGAGCACCACATGGATAACCTCTGCAGGTGCTGCAACATTTCTCTCTCTTTTCAGTCGGTTAAGCTGTGAAACATACTCTGCAGGAAGACTCTTTAACTCACTGGGAATTTTTATGCACCCTGATTCCCATGCCTGATGAAATAGTTCACTGAAAATAGCATATACCGCTTCATGGGAACTGTTGATCGTTGATTGAAAGGAGACATCTCCCCATACATCCAGCTCGGTAAACAATCTGAAAGCATTAGGGTTAGTCACGGCCCACTCACGCCATGACTTATAAACCTGGAAGATTCGTTCAGCTAGCCTGCTTTCCGGAATGCTGTCCCTGGCAGATTCAAGTTCTTTCCGAAATGAAACAAGACTATCCCTGATAAGATCCTTCAACAGTGCATTACGGCTCTCATAATATCTGTAAAATGCAGGAGCCGTCATGCCCATGTTTCGTGAGATAGCATTGATTGAAATACCGGCGGCGCCTTTTTCTGCAATCTGTCCCCAGGCGACCTCCTTTATTTCCTGAATTGTTGCTTCCTTCACTCGTTCACGGCGTGTTTTCATTGTCCCCTGGCATTAAAAAGTATTGATAGTGTACTGCATTCATAAAAGATATGTTCATTCTCTCAAGACAAACAGAACCTCACTATAGTCGAAAAGCTGAGTAATGCGCACCTTCAATCGAACCATAACACAATATCCGGGATATCATGATATACAACGGAGACAGTGAATCATTTCGACAGCATACGGTTCATTATCTTTCCGCGGAGTTGTTTGAGCGGTTTACGGGAGGTGATGGTTAACGTATCAGACTCAACAGGGTAAGAAGTTAGCATTTCATACCCGTCTTGTGTAATCAGAACAGTATCTGAATGCCTGACCCCGCCGATTTCCTGAAAGTATAATCCGGGCTCTATGCTTATTACCATATTTTCAGCCAATACATCGTCACTCCCCTCTGCCAGCCATGGGCCTTCGTGATTACTTATCCCGATCCCATGCCCCGCTCTGTGCAGAATATTTTCTCCATATCCTTCTTTTGTCAAAAAGGACCTCACTACCGAATCAATTTCTGCTGCGGCGACTCCCGGCCGAACCATACCAAGAGCCATTCTCCTTGCTTTAAGCATGCAGCTGAACGCTCGTTGAATTTCCTGCTCAGGAGGCGACAGAAAGTACGTTCTCTCATTCTCCGCAGCGTACCCATTAACTCTGAGGTAACCAAGAGCAATGTGAGGGCCATCCTTTAACACATCATCAACCTTGGGTATGGAGTGCGGAATTGCACTGTCAGGAGCAACCCAGGAGCCAACCAATATACTGGTGGTAACAGGATCATATACCGTTTCCTGCAAAATCTGTTTTTGAATCTTCCGTCCCTGGCTGAAAAGCTCAAGCTCAGTCACCCCATAATATGCACTGTCGACAACATGAGAGACGGCCTGGTCGCAATAGCGGGCGCATTGGCGGATCTTTTCAATCTCTGTGTCTGACTTTACCAATCGTTGCTGCTCAATTAAGGTCAAGATTACAGTTTTCTCAGCATCAAGCGCCTTGTATAATTCAAGGTTCAGGTCAGGTTCAACCCCTATTGTTGTCATGCCCGACACACATTCCAGCAAAGCATCCTGCCACCTTTTCCCGGCTTTGGCCGGATATTCTGTGTAAGAGATGATTCGCCCCGCTCCGAGATATTTATCTAAATGCGACTTTTCCAATTCAGGAACAATATACTTTTCAGCCTCTTTAGGTTGTACTACCAGAAAAAAAGGGCGTTCCTGCTGTGCATATGTAAGTCCTGTCAGGTAGTAGATATTATCAGGGGTGGTTACCAAAAAAACATCCATCCCTTTTTGGCTGATTGTATCCTGTAACTTTTTCAGACGATAACGATGCTCTTCATTACTCATTGTATTTCTCCGGTAAGACGATCACACCATCTTATTGAGGCCTGGATGCTCTTATCAGAACATGTATTCAACGCCGAGTGCTGCACACAGTGCATCTTTTTTGTACGTAACACCTGAAGAGGTCGTTTCGTCGTCGTAGAATGTATTGAATATTCCTAGACTTACATTCATCTTCTCATTTACGCTCCAGACCCCGCCCGCTCCTATAGAGTGATTGTCCAGAAGAGGGTTTTCCGGCTGCATTTCATCAGCACCTATCTCTAATTCATTATACAGGTACCCAGCACTTACCAGTAGCTTGGGCGAGGTCTTGTACTCTATAGCCAGCCCGGCTTCCCAGCTGTTGCCTGCCCCCTGCAATCGTGCATCCTCCCACGTAGCATCATCTTCGAGATAATAGGTAAAAGAGGTCTCTAGCCTCCATGAAGGTGCAGGTTTATAAGAAAGCCCCACTGAGATTAAGCCCGGAAGATCTTCCCGCTGCTTAACGCCATCACCCATACCCATACGGCTTGTCAATCCCAGATCGTCTCTTGCCACTGATGATTCGAAGTCTATTTTAGTAGAACTCTCAAGCCGCATACCGATATTGAGATTTTCAGATGGACTGATATTTACCCCCAGTATCCCCCCGACACCTGTTGCATCCCGTTCAAGATCGAGTTTTATAACCGTATCGCCTGCGGCTCCCGTGGAACCGATAATTCCTTCAAATTCCTGATAGGCATAGATGTACCTCATACCCAGAGAAAGTGACAATGTATCATTAACAGCATATGCACCACCTAGCGTGAAACCGGTATAGGTTGTCATGGCATTGAGAGACATATTGCTTATTGTCGCGGCCATGCCGGAGCTTATCAATTCACCAGCGATTGCTGCTGTCCTTGCATTGCCATTTTCATAATCAACTCTTCCACCGCCTCCTGGAAAGGTGATAGCAAAATACCCAGCCCATTTATCCTGTTTATAGACAGAAAATAATCCGGGAATAACAGATGGTTCATCACTTTCCAGATCTCCATAACCGGGCACTGTATTCGTGTAGGTCTTGCCAACATACTGAATCTCACCCCGCACATGAATACCATTGACAAGTTTCATAACTCCTGCCGGATTGTAGGCAGCAACATCTACTCCTTCTGTAGCAGCTGCACGGTTCAAGGTTCGATAATAATCAGCACTATACCCCTGTTTATTCACGATACCCGAGCCATAGGCAAAGGTTGAAAACATGAAACACATACCAGCTGTACTAAGCATTACACATTGATTCCTGTTCATGACACCTCCAGAGAAGATTTTTAAACAGCATTCACTTTAGTTACTACTATTAACTTATGCAAATACACTTCACAATAGCCAATGTCAAGGGCATTTATCGGAAGTCAAGAACTGGAAAACTGCGATGAATGTGGTATCAATTGGGGAAGAAAATCAAAATGCATAAAGGAGGGTCAAGATTTACCGATGTTTTAAGCTTTTGGGTAAGTGTTTTAATTCTTTCTCCAGATTTGTTGGGCCATGATATTTGTAACTGACGTGATAGTGGCTCTCTAACTACTGCAGCTAAGTAAATTACCCCATCTGCAGTTAATGTAAGCCGCATGGTCAAGTATTTACTTGTTATTTCAAGTCGTTTCCCATGATTGTTTCTTTATTTATAGAATAATATCTTTACCGTCTACTCCGATACATTCAACAATCCTGAGAAATGCAACTATTTCGTCTATGGAATTTGGGTATCAAAACCCTTCATCATTGTTTATATATTTTTTTAATCTCTAACGTTAGGCACAGAGGATTTTGCCTGAAAGCATTGACCAGTAATCAAGCTACGGCTATTGGAAAAGCAACAGAGTTCAAAATAGCCAGGACCGGCAAGATTATTTGTGTAGCGCCTTGTTATAATATATAGCACTTACCAACTACAAATATTCCTGACATTTTTACAGAGTGGCCAATATTCTTTGACCGACACAATATCGTTGGTGTCTGCGTCAATTGTTTGATAAGGAAATTGCTCTTCTAGATATTTTTTTGTTTTTAATTCCCTATTGTTCTTCTCTTGAACACTTTCATGTTTTTTATCACTAATTTTTACAGTTAATTCTTTATCAATATCAATGAGTAAGCCTATCTTGCGATCTACGCTCCATTCATTGTGCGACTCCCAAGGATTATCCGTTGTATTTAGAACTGTAAAATACTTATAGCCACGATTTTCAGCTATAACGCTAAAGCTACACAATGAAAACACTATGGCACCAGCGTACGATCCTCTTTTGTTAACAGTTTCTCGCACCACAGAAATATTGTCTGAATGACTTAGCTCCTCGACGACGATGCTCATATTTTTTGAACCAAGTTTTTCGGTATCAAATGAATATAACTTGTCAGGGGCATTCTTATTTGTAAGGCCGCAGCCGCTAGTGATGAGCAATACCAAAAAAATACTTGAAACAATTATGTATTGTTTTGTCATATTATAACGTCTTGCTCACGGAAACAAAAACGAGCGTAGCAGTATGTGTCCGCGTGCAGCAATTTGTTCCGGGATAAGATCGTGGTTCGTTCCTCACACGATCTATCCTTAGTCGTTAAATTTTTCTATTCAAAATCGAATGCCTCTGACCCTTGACCACTTTCTATTACCTTCAGGCCACTGAAGCTCACGCCTGCTCCGTGTTCATCTTCCCATGTGCAGCCAAACTCTATACCAAACCTAGGCTCACTTCTAGTTCCACTCCCTTTCACATGAATAGCAACAATACCGCAAAGCTTAGCAAGATCAGCAAAAGAAGATATTTCGGGAACAACTTCGTCGGGGTCCTCATCAATGAGACTTTCAATAACAAGATCACGCATTTCCCAATATTGTTCGACGAAGGATTTTAGGGAAGTCTCTAATAATTCCTTACCATTCGCGTCTACCCAATTTACGATGCTTAGAAAAAGCTCTGTATCTAACTCTTTGTCGCAACAAAAATGCACTTCTCCGTCCGAAGCCTCAGAGCTAGAAACGGAACCATACATACCGTTTCTTATTTGAAGCCCTGCGAAACCATCAACAATCGTCGAGGTGTATTTAAAATATTCATCCACATTGGTTTTAGGATATTTTGATGGGTTTACGTTATACATTGGTCCCCCTGATGGAAATCTGACGTTTTAATAACCTGCTGCAACAAATCTTGGTGCAGGGTGTTTGAGTTACTTATGAGTTTTGGAGCAGTTCCCAACTCCAAAATACCGCAATTGTGTTGCAGTCTGTGCTGATTAGTTGGTTATGGTTTTTTATTCATTTTATTTCAAGTTGTTATTTGCCAAGCGCAGGAGTTACTCAAATTGTTTTTGTAGCAAGTTGCTACTTGGAATTAGGTATTAATTTCAAGATAACTAACCCTAGAAAGAGTTTTAAAGTAGAACCCCCTCTCACCTGATGGTTGCCCATCAGAAATATCTACTTCCTCAGGCCACATATCTAAAATATGATCATATATTTCGAGAAATTTCATTTTTCTAACGCATAACCGCCCGAGCTAACTGGCCGCGGCGCTGTTCCCGCGGTCATTGTTGAGCGAATTGTTAACCTTTAATATTATTCATAAATTTATAAGGAACTAACATTGGAACATTCGATTGATATTTAATATAGTCTTCACCAATCTCCTCGACCAAGTCTTTCTCTTCAAGTTTTGTCCCTAAAACTACCCAACATGACCAAATTAATGCGAAAAGCAATCTGTCAGTGGACATGACTGGATAAAGCCAAATCATTGCTAAAATGAAAAAATAAAATGGATGTCTTGTAATTTTGTATGGGCCGCGCAAAACAAAATCCTGAGTTTTTGTTTTTCTGTTCTTCAAATAGTTTAAGATTTGTTTTCTGCCGAAAGGATCAAAATTAGATAAAGAAAATATGGCCCATATTAGGCCAACTATAGCGATGATTATGAAAATAAATAGCAAAAAACGGTAAGGATAAGGTACAGAGAAAATGATGAAATCAGTTTGTTGCCAAAATACAACTGTGGCCCCTAAGAGTAAACCAGAAGTAATTGAATGAAATGAATAAAATGTCTCCTTCGGTAGATATTGATCTATTCTATTTCTGACTGATTTACGTATCAACAAACTGTGTTGAGTAAAATAAATCGATGAAAGCAGTAAATTGAAAATGATGATCATTGACTGGTTAAGATTTAGTTCAACAAGGTTTAATGGCCCGAACAGTACAAAATGAAAAAATAGAAGCAAAGAAATACTACCAATAATCACCGACAACCATGACAGTAACTTGTAATTTAGATGCATTGTATCCATATCCTATTTTTTATAGGTCCGTCGAATTTTATCTGTAGGTTAACGGGAAATTCATCGAAAACGCGCTTTTTGCGGTTTCCGGTGAAATGATTTGTTAGCAAATTATTATTATTTTTAAGTATGTTGCGGTATATTTCTTTCAAGCCAGGTTATACCTTCTTTATAATTTTCCATTGCTTTCTCAAGCTTTGGATTTCTCGCGTATGTAGCAAATAATTCTTTGAATTCCGTGTAATATTTTTTAGCCTTGTCTGTCTTATGTGCTGAGACAGCAGCCATAGATGCACAAAAAATATATCTAATGGATTGGCTACTCCATAGAGCGCTGTACTTAGCTCTAAAGCTTCAATAGCATTTTCAAATGCTATTAAACTTTTCTGATAATCCTTAACCTCATACAGTAGATCAAAGCCTTCTTGCCGCCATAATGGAGCAAGATATTTTTTATTGAAATGGTTTAGGCTTTTATGTCTGAGATTTCTTACCTCAGTATGTTTACCTTTTTTTACTAGTGATTCTATGTCACTATGGATGACAAGAAGTCTAAATGAGGGACTGATCAACCCAAACAACGTTTTGATAACCTGCCGCGGGAAAAGAATTATTGGTCCAATAGCTCATAGGGTAAATGAATATCCTTGAACTTTGTTGCAGAGCTAGGCCCGTGGTCAGTGTTCATTAATTGATTATCTGATTTTTTTAATGTGAATGCAGAATTTTTGGAGAAAGAGGTTTAACTCTTTTCCAAGACTTTGATTCTCTTTCTGCATTCCATAAATCATAATTCTTTTGTAAATTTAACCACAAATCAGGTGATGTACTAAAAGCCCTAGATAGCCTCAGTGCCATGTCAGGAGTTACAGAGCCTCTTTCATTTAGAATTTTAGACAAAGTTTTCCTTGAGACACCTAAGTTTTCAGCCATATCTTTGATAGATATAGAGAGAGGAACTAGATAGTCTTCTTTAACAATAACACCTGGGTGCGTTGGTTTTCTTTCCATTTTCTGCATACCACCTCCCTAGTGATAATCATCGTAGTCAACAATATATGCATCACCATCTTTAAATTCGAAAAAGACTCTCCAATTCCCAGATACTTTCACTGAGAATTGGCCAGCTTTATCGCCTTTTAGCTCATGTAAATTAGAACCAGGGTAATTCATATCTTTTATGTCACTTGATGCATTCAAACGGTCTAAAAGCCTTGAAAGACGAGAAGAATGATCAGCCCTTATTCCTTTCTTGCTTCCAGTAAAAAAGAATTGTTCTAATCCTTTATGTTTGAATGATTTAATCATGACTAGAGCGTAACCTTCCAGGTTACGAATGTCAATTTGAAAAAGATAACGTGGACATAACCGGCGCGGGTCACCGCGTCCGTGTTGATGGATTTGTTGTGCATGGTTTTCATTTCAGAAGGTTGGATCGCTTTCATTTTGTTTTTTTTCTAATGCTCTTCTGCCAATAGCCTCTACTTCTTTGTTAAATTTTTCTGGTTCTTCCAGAAAAGGGTAATGCGCAGAATGTTCGAACCACACCATTTCCTTATAGGGGGCTCGAAGTTCTTGGACGTATTGTTCAGCTAAGGACGCAGGTGCGTTATAATCATGCCGCCCAAGGAAAAAATAAACTGGAACCTCAACTTGCGTTACTTGACTAGATAGATCTGCCTCGAGTAATTCTTCATATATGGAAGTCATAAAGAACTTTATTCCCCACATGATTTTAAAAAGATCCCAATAGGAATACTCTTTGGACTTTGTGTACATTTCTCCTGAAAAATATTGTTTACCGAGAGCCGTCTTTTTCAAATTGTTTTTATCGTGTATAACGCCGTTAAATTCTTGTAGCCATTTCCCTTTTACCTTAAATGAATGCATTAGGTCACTTTTGGCATATGGAGGGAACCCCAATTTTGTGAGTTCGGTCAACGCTTTCTTGTTGTTGTGTTTCCTGGCTTCAGCCAAGATATAGTTGTAGCCAATTTTTTCATTCTCAACGAAATTAACCACCTGACACACTGCGATATTGGCATAAAACAAGTCAGGTCGCTTTTGGGTTACTCCCATGGTGATCGCACTTCCAAGTGACCAGCCCATAATAAATAGTTTCTCTTGATTAAACTCGGTAAGTAAAAGCTCTGCAAGTTCTTCGGTGTCATTGATAAGATGTTCGAAGGTCATATCTTGGACACCAGGTTTATTGAAGTAAGATTTACCGGTTCCACGTATATCCCAGTGTACAACTATAAAATGTTGTTCCAACTCGCTATTGCTTTTGGACATTACAGGTAGGATGCTTACTCCACCACCTGGGATAATCAGTAAAATTGGATTGTTTCGGTTATTGCCTCTTATTATAATACTTTGTTTTACTCCTCCGATGATAACTTCTCTAATTTCCGCAACACTATCTGATTTGATTTGACCGTTGACATCTCTAAATTCTGGTGTGTACGTGGCGCAACCGGAAAGAACTATTGCGCTAAGGCTAAAAAGGAAGACAAGCTTGGAAATTACCGATTTGGGTATGAACATGAGAAAGATTCCTATGGTCATTCTTGTATATTTTCTTATGCACAACGTGGAATTCTGCGGACCCGCACTGTTTGTTGGGTCCGCAGAAATGGCTTGTTGTATAAATAATTATATGTTTTTGTCTTTCTTTATGCTTTTATGCCGTTTTTTTTTTTTTTTTTTTTTTTTTTTTTCGTTAACGCAGTTTGTCTTTTGAAATGGCAACCTATGCTATACTAATTCGTGTGATTCTCAATTAAGGCTAAGCGAATTCCCAGACATATAAGCATAGAGCCTAAAATTCGGTC
This sequence comes from Desulforhopalus glucosivorans, assembly GCF_054397165.1. Taxonomy (NCBI): domain Bacteria; kingdom Pseudomonadati; phylum Thermodesulfobacteriota; class Desulfobulbia; order Desulfobulbales; family Desulfocapsaceae; genus Desulforhopalus; species Desulforhopalus glucosivorans. The sequence continues at coordinate 777,118 of NZ_AP044854.1, read as the reverse complement.
AAGTAAGGTAGAGAATTGACTGTTGTTGCGGAAAAAAATCGTTGTTCGAGCAGCAGTTAAAACGAGGACAGACTCAATTACCATACCGATTAAATTTACGAGAAAACCGAGTATAAGAATCTGAGCCGGTGCGTGTCCCAGTTCCGGACGAACAAATTGTGGCAAAAAGGCTATAAAAAAAAAAAATGGCAACTTTAGGGTTTAAGATATCGATCAACGCCCCTTGCCTGAAAGCTTTCCAGAATGTTGATTGATCCTGTTTTTTAACAGGAATATCAAAAGATATCCTTTTCAACCTTAAAGCCTTTATCCCCAGATAAACAAGATATGCTGCACCGACATACTTAACAACACCGAAGGCCATGGCGGAGGTTGCAAGTATCGCTGAAAGGCCAAATGCTGCTGCAAAAATATGCACTAAAGACCCACTACAGACCCCCAAAGATGATGCAATTCTAATCTTTCGTCCTTGAGCTATTGTCCTAGAAAGGATGTAGAGCATATCTGGACCAGGTGTGATATTTATCGCAATGGCTGCAGATAAAAATAATAACCAATAAGAGTATGATTCCATCATTAAATCCTTTTGATGCCTTGATGTAGTTACTTCGTGAAGATTTTATTATTATTTTTTCATTAAGGCCGGTAGGCCTTTATATACAATCTGGATAGGGAGGAACCTCACGGTTCCTCTCCTCCCACACCACCGGGCGTACGGATCACGTACCACGGCGGTTCGGTTGATTGAGTCATGCTACCAGTCAGTTAGTGATGGTAACCCTCGTTCCACGAAATATGTTTTCGGCATAGCATAGTTAAGGGCTGGACTGTGGCTCAATCGCCATGGTCCATGTGCTGACTTGCTAGTGTTCCAAGCAAGTCTAACACTTATCCCTAATTCACGTAATCGGCGGTATCCTGAACGCCCCCACTGTTTCCACGCATAGCATCGCAACCTCCTGCGTATCCATTTATCAAGTTCAGTAAATGGACGTTTGATTTCATTCAACTGGTAATATCCTACCCAGCCGCGCAGATATTTAGAAAGTTCCTCAACTATTGTATCAAAACTGAGGCCACGAGTACGTTTGGTGATCACTCTTACTTTCTGTTTAAGAGCGCGTTCTGACTCTGGACTTACCCTGATACGCACATCTTTATGTGTCCTGAAGGTGAAACCGAGAAATTTACGTCGCCAAGGACGATCTACAGCACTTTTCTCTTCATTTACATTCAGTTTAAGCCTTCTCGACAGGAAATGGCTGACACTTCGCATCACCCTGTTTCCTGCCCTTCTGCTCTTCACATATATGTTACAGTCATCAGCATAGCGAGCGAACTTATGTCCTCTGCGCTCAAGTTCCTTATCCAGATCATCCAGCAACAGGTTCGAAAGCAGCGGTGAGAGAGGCCCACCCTGAGGGGTGCCTTCATCTGAATCTTGATAACCTGCATGACTCAGCACACCTGCCTTTAAATACCTGTATATCAAAACGACGACTACTGGATCATCGACTCGTTGTTGTACACGATGCATCAATACATCATGGTTAACGCGATCAAAGAACTTCTCAAGATCCATGTCAACTACCCACTTATGCCCGCATCTTATAAATCCACGGGCAGCGCGTACAGCTTGATGAGCGTTGCGCTCGGGACGAAAGCCATAGCTAGAATCAGAAAAGGTCGGGTCCCATTCACGTTGCAACACCTGCAGAAGAGCCTGCTGGATCAATCTATCCACAACTGTTGGAATACCCAAGTGCCTTTCACCGCCACCCGGCTTAGCAATAGTAACCCGCTTTACCGGCTGCGGCTTGTAACTACCGGTACGTAATTCCACACGTAGCCGGGGCCAGTGCTCCTTCAGATAGGCTGGAAGTTCGTCAACATTTAATCCGTCAACTCCTCCACAACCCTTATTCTCCATTACCTGCTGAAGCGCTGTAAACATATTACCGCGTTCAAGCACACGCTCAAGCAAAGGTTCTGCTATTACATGTTTGACCGGAGCGCCTTCTTTCATATTCATAAAACGAATTTCATCCCCTTTAGTTCTAAAGGGCAACCGCAGTTGTTTGCCTGATGCTATACCCGTCTTCGTCATATGACTGACTACTCTCTTCATTTGATCCCTTATGGGAACCGTTCAGGCCTTCAGCGGGTGAGTCCTCCCGGCTTTTCTATTCACCGAGCTCGTTTCCACATCATGCGTTTCCACATGATTTCGCCTACTATGCCTTCTGCTGACTTCTCCTCAATGATCAGAATTGATTACTCAATTCCCAGCCAATTTCCGCTGCACGCAACTTCCCTGGGCAATTGGGGAGATCTCCCGAGGTAAGGCATGAAACTTTCATCGCGTAAACGCCGGATTTATAAAACATACCCAAATCGCAGATGGAGGACTTCGCGGTCACGTGCCCGCTGGTCCCGAGTATGTCACACCTCGTATCCGGTTCCTGTTCGTCGCCCCGCGACTTTGAATTGGGCTTCCTCCAGACCACACCTCACGATGTCGCCCTCGGAGTCTTCGCTTACCTGCCCTTCTTCTAACCTTCGGCTCTGCTTATACCTGGTAAGAGGACTTACACCTCTCTAGTTTCATGCCATGCTCGGCACACACGTTGAGCTCACAGGATTTTGCATGAAAATGCTTGAATGGAAGCAAGATCAAGGAGCATTGAAAAACCAAAAAAGAATGCAGTAGCCGGAACTGGCAAAATTCCTTGTGTGGCATTTTGTTAGCTGTTGTCTTAATTGCTTTTCAGTTTATTAAAAGAGATTTCAACCCCTTTAACTCGTGAGTTTTTTATTTTTACATCTGCACGGTAATTATAATCAACATCGAGTTCTTTGTTGTTTCTCCATTTTATAATGACTTCTGGACCACCATGTTTCCCAAAAGTGTCTTGACCATGGCCATTTTGAGCAAGGAAAACCTTGGTACTTTTTTTACCATAAATATTTTGAAATATAGGTATTAATGAAGAGTTTTTAACCCATGAAATGTCAACCTGAGTATTGAACCCTGTCGTGGCACCACAATCTACCTGATAAACCTTAGCTTTCAATATTTGGTTAGGAGAATATTTCTCAGAAATGATAGTTTCAGCACAAAGATCATGCGTGGCGATGCCAACAAGGGTTATGAACAGACAGAAGGCAATCAACATGGTTCCACTCAAGCAACAGATTGATATAATGGCAGTTTTCATGTATTTATTTCGTCGCGTCAACCATTTGTAAAAATACTTTCCGATAATTGTTGAGAATGAAAGAATTACAACAAATAATATGAAACTTGAAATGCCTTCTTCTGAATGACTGAAAGTGTTTTGAATGAAATCGGGCAATAGGAAGCTAGACAAAATAAATATTATTATCCCAGTAAATAAGCCTGCCATTTTTGAAAACAAATTCATATATCTATTTTGTGCTCAGCTAACGCTTGCAAATAACCGGTGCAAATGGAGCGCAGCGGAATTGCATCCGAGTTAATTTGCCTAGTTGGGCAATATCATTATTAACCCGGTGGGCATTCTCATCATTTAAGATGCGTTATATTTGACTAAATACCCGTTGCTCCAATGACATAAATTACGATCTAAATGCCCGCCGGATTAATACAAAGCAGGAAGGAGATTTTCTTTTTGTAGAACCACAGTTTTCCTTTCAGCTTCATTTAATACTTCAATAGTTAAGCTGTTAATTTCTTCATCTGTAAAAATGACCATTAATTCAAATACTGACTGAATCGAACTAGTTTCAATAGAGTTAATCTTAATAATCTCATCTCCAGGTCTTAGACCTTTTTTAAACGCAACTGAATTACGCCAAACTCCTGAGACTATGGTTTTCTGTTCTTTTCTCGTCAACGCAATCCCGTAAGTAGGAATGTTACGTTCAAAGGGCAAAGATAAAGAGCGCAAAATCAATTCTTCTGCAGGATAATTAAGTACAACTATATATTTTTCTAGAAAGCTATTGCCAATTAAAATTTGCCCATCGTTGTGGTCATGTGACTTGGCTGGAATGTTATGAAGTTTCAGGTTGCCAATTTTTACATTATTTAAAAGTAAGGCATAGTCTTCTTTTTTGCCTAAACCGAACATTCCAAAACTCATTGATCCTTGTGAGGAAACGACACTGCCATTTTTAAACGAAGGTATTTTATTTATAGTTTTTGGCAGCGCAATATAACCATAAAGCCCTGTATCAATAATCCCGTGGTCTTGAAGCACCCCATCAACTTCACACTCTACGACCGGAGCAAATCCGTGTAACATGTCAAGTTTAATTGGTATCCTTATTTCATTTCTTTGTAGCTGAACAGGTTTGGTATCATGAGATAGGGTTAGTTCCTTTTTCTGATAATCAATGGTAACCTTGAAGTGCTTTAAAAAATTTGATCCTAATATACCATCAATTTTATGCGGAAAAATAGAATTAAAATCAGTAATACCTGATGCACATTTATTTACTTCCACATTCCCGACAATGACACTATCCAACTGTACCAAATTGATCGTTTTTAAGTTGCCGCCAGTGCCTCCAGCATTAACCTCTATCCCTTTTGGCAATGATAATTCTTTAACAACCTTTTCACTCATCATGGTCAATGCGCCGGTATCAAGAATAAATGTATATTCTTTGTTAGAGTGATTAACTTTTGCTTTTACAAGAATCTGGTGCCCTTCAACAATAAACGGAATTACACTATCACTGTCATTTTCAATTACAGCCTCACTGTCATTTAATAGCTTAAATGCCTGTATTGCTGTACAGCCTGGTAGAAAAATAATTAAAATGAGTACTGCAGTAAAATAACTTAAGATTTTATCCATTTTCCCTTCTTTATTGTTAATTCCTGTTCTTAGTTTTTGGCCATTGAGGTAGGACGGCCAGTTACCCGACCGCCCCCTCACAGATCCCTGCGTGCGGTTTTCCCGCACAAGGCTCCTCAGTATTGTTCGCTTCGTACAAGAACATTCTCATGCCCTCTTTGCTATTCCCCTCAGTGAGGTTGGCTTGCATTATTCGGCCTTTCGTATCCGTACAAGTTTCCTTTGCGGGCTACACAATACCGTCATCCCCTTCCCCATGTGATCGGCGTTACCGTCTCAGAGTAGTATGAGATGATCTGACTCCCTTCGCTTAATTTACCCATCGCGACAGCCTTTTTGTGATTGAACTGTCCTACCCCTGATCGGTAAATCGGGGGAGGTGGAAGGGTCTCCCAAGTTCCTGATGCTTCTCTCACTACATGCCACGCTCTCGGACCCCGGCAGTCCCTCGGGAATCTCACCATAGCGATTCCTCTGTCCTGGCTTCCGGTACGTTAAAGCCGTCGCCAACTGCACTTTACTCTAACGAGGCTGAATTGCTTAAAGGAGGTACGTCTCCCCTGCGGCCTGCAGTGTTCCCTGTGTACGCTTCGCAATCTTTGTTCACCGGCTAAATGTGCCGACTCCGCCGACCCCGCAACACTCGGTACGGGCTGCTGGTTAAGCTTTGCCCGATTGGGACTTCCTGCCCAGGAACTTAAGCAGGGCACCCTATAAGAAGCACCAAGCTTCGCTTGGCGCACCAACGTAGAATTCAGTGGTTTGCGGATTAACAGTAAAATGTTCGATAAATGTAGAAGATACTAAGTACTTCGATGCTGCAAAACACCGCATACCTCAGCAAATCCACTGGAGTGGCTGGTTGTGCTTTTTACATTTATTTTTGCACACTTACCCAGACAAGTATCAAGTCATTTTCGCCTGCATTCCTTGTCCTATGCCCCTTTCCATACGTATCTTCAACATACAAAACTGAACCTGGCTCAAACTTCTTCATTTGGCCTGTGCTACATTGAATTTCAAGAATTCCTTGCATCACTAGTAGATATTGACGATCAGGAGCATAATGCAGTTCAAGCATTTCCCAGCCGGGTTTGGCTTGAAAAAAGCGAACACTTTCTGATGCCTCTGCAAGTGAAACCATGAACCCAGAAGGCCTATGATTAAATTCAATAATTTCTTCCTTGAAGTAAGTTTCTCCTGATTCGTCTACACCCAGCCTAGTATAATTCATGGAAATTTTGTGGTTTTCTTCTGCTAACAGCAATTCAGCCCGAAAGAAAAAAGAAAGAACTAGTAACAAAATCGGAATAATATTATTAAGTTTCATATATAACTTTGCCTGTTTGAGATGAATAGATCATTCCTTTAAGAACAATGGTTGATTTACTAGCAAACTTCATCAAGGCCTGTGATACTGTTTGTTGTCCTCAGCGTCTTCGTTAAAATCTTTCTTAAAAAAATATGAGTAAACCACCCAGAGGCCTAAAAGAACAAGGATTATTGGTATGAAAATATAATGGAAAGTATTAAGTGTATAGATTCTTGATGGGATTTGATTGTGACTGATTACTGTTATTTCATCTCCCTCTTTCGGACAAAAGAAAAAATGATAATTAATTTCGCTTTTATATTCTCTTAACAATCCTTTGCTATCATAGAATTCAATAAATGGTTTACAACCTGTAAACTTCCCCATCCCATCTTTTACGACAATTCCACTATAAGTACTTGAATGTGACCAATCAAAAAGAAAGGAACTGATCTTGTATGCACCAGGTACAATCAGTATTAAAAAAATTAGCACAACCAAGATTCTTTCTACGATATTTGTCATTAATTTTTCTTAAGCACAACGTTGAACTCAGTGGTTTGCGGATGAAAAGTAATTTGCTCGAATAGTATCGGAATTACTTAACACCCCTTTTCTTCAAAATACCGCCGACCTCAGCAAATCCACTGGAGTGTCTAGTTATCTTTAATTTTGATAATTTTTTATTCATCGTCATAGAACAATTCTTCTTCTTTAAAAAGCACTAAGTACCCAAATGAGGTGGCGAAGCAAACAACAGCACCTACCAGTGATAGTATGAATTGACTTAGATCTTCTCCCCAACTATGCCTTAACGTGACATCCTGAGCTTCAGGATTAAAGATGTCCAATCCCATTCTTCCAATATTTTCTATGCAAAGATACGATAAATAAAGACCCAAACCTAAAGAAAGAAAACCCCAGAGATATTTTTTAATCTTCTTTTTCAAACCTTTTTTCTCATCTATTGTGGATCACTTTTACAATCAATCTATTTTTCTGTCAGAAGACGTTGAGCTCACAGGCCCGCGCTGTTTACGGGTCCTCGTCGTGTAGCGCCTGGTTAGCTATTTTATTCTTTAATTTTCAATTTGTTACGTGTTATTTTGCTAGGACCGAAGACTTTGCTAAGGTATCCCCACTCAATTTCTTTAATTTTATTGAGATTATAAAAAAGATTGTCGTTACTAATATCTTTGTAATAAAGAGTTTGTTCTATAGTTTTAATTATCACTAAACCGTTGACCTTTATAGAGATAATATTGTTGAAAGGGATAAGTTTTGAATGATTTCTTCGTAACAAGTGAACTTCAAGGGCACTTTTTTCAAAGTCAAAATGAATAGTTTCGATATACTTCTGAAAAGACCTTTCAAATATATAAAACAAAGCTAAGAAGAAAACTATTACTCCAAACATACCTCCAATATTGATGCTCTCCCTACCAATATAAGAAGCAAGTATAATAATGAATACTAAAGACAAACCAATTTTCCATGAATTTTTTCCAACAAAAGAGTCCATTTTATCAATGGAAAAAATGCTTTCATCAATATGTTCTTTATTCTGCATTAAACTGTGAAATTCAATTTTTTAAGCATTGAGGTAGGACGGCCAGTTACCCGACCGCCCCCTCACAGATCCCTGCGTGCGGTTTTCCCGCACAAGGCTCCTCAGTATTGTTCGCTTCGTACAAGAACATTCTCATGCTCTCTTTGCTATTCCCCTCAGTGAGGTTGGCTTGCATTATTCGGCCTTTCGTATCCGTACAAGTTTCCTTTGCGGGCTACACAATACCGTCATCCCCTTCCCCATGTGATCGGCGTTACCGTCTCAGAGTAGTATGAGATGATCTGACTCCCTTCGCTTAATTTACCCATCGCGACAGCCTTTTTGTGATTGAACTGTCCTACCCCTGATCGGTAAATCGGAGGAGGTGGAAGGGTCTCCCAAGTTCCTGATGCTTCTCTCACTACATGCCACGCTCTCGGACCCCGGCAGTCCCTCGGGAATCTCACCATAGCGATTCCTCTGTCCTGGCTTCCGGTACGTTAAAGCCGTCGCCAACTGCACTTTACTCTAACGAGGCTGAATTGCTTAAAGGAGGTACGTCTCCCCTGCGGCCTGCAGTGTTCCCTGTGTACGCTTCGCAATCTTTGTTCACCGGCTAAATGTGCCGACTCCGCCGACCCCGCAACACTCGGTACGGGCTGCTGGTTAAGCTTTGCCCGATTGGGACTTCCTGCCCAGGAACTTAAGCAGGGCACCCTATAAGAAGCACCAAGCTTCGCTTGGCGCACTAACGTTTAGCTAAGGGGCGGCGTGATTTCTACACTGAACTTGGAGTAAAAGATTTATTGTCGATTTACCGATAAACTTTGTAAAAGCCGTAACCTCACGCCGTCCCTTGGAGCGCCAGGTTATATACTCTTAATGGTTGTTTTGTCATTCATGTTTAATCGTAATATTTTACCAAAAAATAATAGACTGATAAAAGGAAGTATGCCAGACAAAAGCGTGTTTCCTCGAAAGAACAGTGAGAAGCTAAAAGCAAATAGAGATGCCAGTAATAGATAAATAGATCGGTTTATAACAAGTTTTCTATTGGGGTGCTCAACGCCAATGAAACCATGAGCAGAGAAAAACGTTGTTAGTAAGCCAACCACTATGAGAGATGAAAACAGTGCTGATTGCATCAGATTCTTATACATACTAAGAATTGGGCCAATACTGAGCAGAAAACCCATGCCACCAACAAAAAGGAAAACATTTACAGCTAAAATAAAACGATTGAATGTGTTTTTACGACGAGACAATAAAATGGTTTCTACTAACGCAATACCGCCACCAACAATAAATGCCATTTTCCAATTTGGGCTGTCAGATCCATCAGGCCACCGGGTAATCGCAAGAAAGATAGATAGTGGAACAAATTGAATTAAAAGAAATAATTTGCTAGCCATGCCTATATTTTTGAATTTTCCTCTCATAATTAAGGTAGAACGGCCAGTTACCCGACCGTCCCCTCGCAGATCCCTGCGTGCGGTATTCTCGCACAGGGCTCCTCAGTATTATTCGCTTCGTACAAAAACATTTCAGCTCCAGTACCCTGTGATCCGAGGCCGGGGAATTGAGAAACTCCGTAAGAGTTCTTCAAAACCTCGCCAGTTAAAGCTTTTCCGCTGACTCCTCCTATTCAACCATTTATAGACTATCTTGCAACTCAGATTGTAGAAGGAACCGAGTTTATCAAAGTTACCACTAACACCATAATAATTGTAGTGCCCACGTAGTTTTGCCATAAATTGCTCCATGAGTTCAGTGACTCCTGAAACACACCGATTGCTTCTGATCCACGCCTTCATGTTTGACAGTGCCTGCTGGAATTTCTTCCGAGCGGTTACCATTCTAACAAGAGGCTTCTTTTTCAAGCTAATGACCCAGCGATATTCAAAGCCAAGAAAAACAAAACTCTTGCTACGTTTCGTTTCAAACCTACTGAACCGTATAGCTTTTGTTTTGTCGGCTGCAAGTTCCAGGTTAAACTTGCCCAGGCGTTTAGGAAGAACGCGAACTACTTTCATCAAGTCACTGCAGTACTGAAAACAGCACACATAGTCATCAGCAAAACGAATCAGATAAGCATCACCCCGACATCTGGGTTTAACAACTTTCTCAAACCAGAGATCAAGGGCAAAATGGAGATAAATGTTGGCCAGGACTGCGGAGATCACTCCGCCTTGAGGTGTTCCTGTAACGGGTAGTATTACTTTGCCGTCAACCTCAAGGATGCCTGCTTTGAGCCACTTCTTCACAAGATGGAGAAATGGCTGGTCATTGATACGCTGCTCCAGCATACGCAGGAGCCAATCATGATCAAGATTATCGAAAAAGCCTTTAATATCTGCATCCAGTACCCAACCGAACTTGCCCCGATGAATACGTTGACTCAACTCAAGGGCCGCTGAACGAGGACCTTTACCCTGCCGATATCCGTGACTGCACGGCAAGAAATCCTGTTCAAATATGGCTGACAGGATCTGCGCTGCGCAATATTGCACAAGTTTATCACCAGTCTCAGGGATACCTAGAGGACGTTGTTTGCCTCCTGGCTTTGGAATATATTGTCTTCGAACAAGACCAGCTTTGTAGCGTTTTTCTTTCAACGCTTCTGTTATCTGGCTAACGTTGCCATCCAAATCAATTCCAAACTCTTCCCAGTCCACACCGTCAACTCCTGGAGCTGATTTGCGGTTGAGTTGACCATAGCACCACCGAAGGTTGCCTTTGTTGAGCAAACTGTACAGATTACCGAATCGGTATTTTGGAACTTCCTTTGCTCTTTTTGCTATTCCCCGCAGTGAGGTTTGCATATGTTTATCAGCCTGTCTTATCTGCATATGTTTCCTTTGCGGGCTACATAATACCGTCATTCCCTTCCCCATGTGAACGGCCCTACCGTCTCGGAGTACTATGGAATGATCTGACTCCCTTTTACCCATCAGATGCTCTTCTTGTGGTTGATACATCTTACCTCCACGAGGAGGAGATAAAAGGGTCTCCCAGGTTCCTGACACTTCTCTCACTGCATGCCACGCTCTATGACCCCGGCAGTCCCTCCAGAATCTTGCCATGACGATTCCTTTGTTCTGGCTTCCGATACGTTAAAATCGTCGCCAACTGCACTATACTCTGACGAGGCTGAATTGCTTAAAGGAGGTACGTCTCCCCTGCGGCCTACGGTGTTCCCTGTGTACGCTTCACGACTTTTGTTCGCCGTAATTAGCTCCGCGAGTCGCGCAACACTCGGTACGGGCTGCTGGCTAGGCTTTGCCCGACAGGGACTTCCTGCTGTATAGCAGGGCACCCTGCAAGAAGCGCCAAGCTTCGCCTGGCGCACTAACGTAGCGTTCACAGGCCCGCGCTGTTTGCGAAATCCAGTGTAGTGACTTGTTAGATGATAATTATGGTATTTCTGCTCCCCACCCGTCAAAATAACAGCCATAATTCCAACCTGCCGTTACCATATAATCTACCCATTGCAATAATATTTTTTCATTGACTTCTGTAGGTTGGGTATTTCCGCTTAAAAGCCAAAGACTAGTTTTTTCATTATCATTTTCTGGTTTTATTTCTACTTTGTACTCATATTCGAGAAAATGTTGCATGCAGTCTTTAGCAGAGGTCTCAGATGAACAATAGAAGAAAAATTCTAATTTCAATTTTGATTTCTCAGTAGCACCATTCGCTTGTAGTTGCTCCCAAGTCTTAATTGTCATAGACAGCTGACTTTTTAACAGTTTTTCGTATTCGGTATTGTCTGCTAGCACTAAATTATAGCTCCCTGAGACTAATGTTATAAAAGTGGAAATAATTATTAAAGAATGTTTCATTTCAATCTCATACATCATTGAGGTAGGACGGCCAGTTACCCGACCGCCCCCTCACAGATCCCTGCGTGCGGTTTTCCCGCACAAGGCTCCTCAGTATTGTTCGCTTCGTACAAGAACATTCTCATGCTCTCTTTGCTATTCCCCTCAGTGAGGTTGGCTTGCATTATTCGGCCTTTCGTATCCGTACAAGTTTCCTTTGCGGGCTACACAATACCGTCATCCCCTTCCCCATGTGATCGGCGTTACCGTCTCAGAGTAGTATGAGATGATCTGACTCCCTTCGCTTAATTTACCCATCGCGACAGCCTTTTTGTGATTGAACTGTCCTACCCCTGATCGGTAAATCGGGGGAGGTGGAAGGGGCTCCCAAGTTCCTGATGCTTCTCTCACTACATGCCACGCTCTCGGACCCCGGCAGTCCCTCGGGAATCTCACCATAGCGATTCCTCTGTCCTGGCTTCCGGTACGTTAAAGCCGTCGCCAACTGCACTTTACTCTAACGAGGCTGAATTGCTTAAAGGAGGTACGTCTCCCCTGCGGCCTGCAGTGTTCCCTGTGTACGCTTCGCAATCTTTGTTCACCGGCTAAATGTGCCGACTCCGCCGACCCCGCAACACTCGGTACGGGCTGCTGGTTAAGCTTTGCCCGATTGGGACTTCCTGCCCAGGAACTTAAGCAGGGCACCCTATAAGAAGCACCAAGCTTCGCTTGGCGCACTAACGTTGAGTTGAGCGGCGAGCTTCAGCGAGTCCGACTCGAACGGCTGGTTAGCAGAAATATCTTTAATTCAAGTCATTTATGCTCAAACTAAATAGCTCCAGAATATCATTTTCAAGTTTTTTCCCATCAAAATTCTTTGTTGTTCTTTGATCTAGTATTCTGACAGAATCAATTATATTCTTTATGACTAGATTAATTCTTAAATCATCATTTCCATTGCAAAATTTGTCGTAGTCTATTCGAAGCCTAAAATCACTTGATTTTGTTTTGCGTTTAAAGAGTTTCCTTTCCTTAAACCAGCCCTTAGATTCCATTTCTTTGGGAAGTTTGATAATTACAGGAATTATGTTGAGCTCATTAACTTCTTCCCCATAATCTCTCGATGCAAGAAAGGGTTTTAGTCTACTCTCAATATAGCCAACGGCTTTGTTAAACTTTTCAGGTATTTTGTCAGCAATATTTATATCTGAGATTTCACCACTTAAAAATAGTTTCATTTTTCATATGTGCTGCTAACGGAAAATTCAGGGGCCCGCGCTGTTTGCGGGTCCGCTGGAATGTTTTGATATGTGTTTAATATTATGCTTCTTTTCTAAATGATTCAATATGTAGAATATAACTTCTTGGGGCATTCATTTCATTAGCGCATTGATTCATTTCGTTAATATAATCTGGTTCTGGGTCACCAAAATCGAATTCTTCTGAAATAAAACAAAGAGCTTGGCGGAATAGACCATTGTCCATTTCTGCCATCACGGGGTAAGGATAGTAAGCTTGACCAAACGTTTGATGAACCTTTGTATAAAGTTCTGTCAACTCATTATGTCTGACCAATGCTAGGCCGCCATAGCAATTGTGTTCAGCACTTCTTTCCAGATTGACTCTTGGTTTTATTGATAAAGAATATCCAGACACCTTTGCAGGATAGGTTTTTTCGCAATTGATCCCATGCTGTTTCAAAATTCTAGCACTCATAAATGTTCCATAGAAAAACACCCATACGTCGTTCATAACGTTCCTTTTTATGAGGTTTATTTTCGTCACATATCGGTTGAACTCACTGGAAAAAAAGGTGCGTAGCAAAATGTATAGAACTAGAGATATACATGGTGCGTACCGAGAAGTAACCCAAACCCCTGACCCCTTTTTTTCCAGTGCAGTGACTTGTTAGCATTTTTATTTATTTCATTGGTTGACGGATAATAGTTTTCCACTTCTCTGGTTTTGCCCTTCGTATATCACTAAGATATATTTCGTGATGTTTGCCTGTTCGTGAGGAGCCAAGTTCCTGAATATAATTATGAACTTTTTCTATGGTTGGCCCTTCCTCTGAAAATGGTCCTATATGCATCATCTGGGCAGAATTTCCTTCCGCATATTTTTGAAATTTCAATAAGGGGAGGGCCACTGGATTTTTTTTCTTTTTAACCTCTGAAATTGCAACTTCAACCATGTCTTGAGTAATTAATTCTGGTTGCATAATCATTAACTTCCATTTCCAATCACTTTTGTCGTCAACACTAAAATCACGCATATCATCACACCACCAAAGTCCTTCAAGAGGCAATACACCATAATCAATTCCGATTTCGCCTCGTTTGACCATAAATTTCAACGTGTAAGAAACAGGGTAAAGGCACTGAATTGCATCTTGAAACGCCACCGATGTGTTCGGATCTCCTTTGCCGTCAATCATCAGGAAATTCATTTCTGGCACATCAACAGTGGCAACGGTTTTGGGTGAGGGTTTATATAAATGCTTAAGTTCTTTTTTGTAGTCAATTTTGCTCATGATATATTTCCATTTGTGGGATGCATTGAGGTAGGACGGCCAGTTACCCGACCGCCCCCTCACAGATCCCTGCGTGCGGTTTTCCCGCACAAGGCTCCTCAGTATTGTTCGCTTCGTACAAGAACATTCTCATGCTCTCTTTGCTATTCCCCTCAGTGAGGTTGGCTTGCATTATTCGGCCTTTCGTATCCGTACAAGTTTCCTTTGCGGGCTACACAATACCGTCATCCCCTTCCCCATGTGATCGGCGTTACCGTCTCAGAGTAGTATGAGATGATCTGACTCCCTTCGCTTAATTTACCCATCGCGACAGCCTTTTTGTGATTGAACTGTCCTACCCCTGATCGGTAAATCGGGGGAGGTGGAAGGGGCTCCCAAGTTCCTGATGCTTCTCTCACTACATGCCACGCTCTCGGACCCCGGCAGTCCCTCGGGAATCTCACCATAGCGATTCCTCTGTCCTGGCTTCCGGTACGTTAAAGCCGTCGCCAACTGCACTTTACTCTAACGAGGCTGAATTGCTTAAAGGAGGTACGTCTCCCCTGCGGCCTGCAGTGTTCCCTGTGTACGCTTCGCAATCTTTGTTCACCGGCTAAATGTGCCGACTCCGCCGACCCCGCAACACTCGGTACGGGCTGCTGGTTAAGCTTTGCCCGTTTGGGACTTCCTGCCCAGGAACTTAAGCAGGGCACCCTATAAGAAGCACCAAGCTTCGCTTGGCGCACTAACGTGGACATAACCGGCGAGCTTCAGCGAGTCCGTGTTGATGGATTTGTTATTTGATCCAATATGTAAATTTCATGACTTACTAGTCATATCAGTAAGAAATTATAATATATTTTAGTGTTTTTTTTGTGAATATGGTGTGGGTTAAATTGCAATAAGTCTGACTTAAAATAGACCAAATAATAAAATTATTTTAAATTTCAATAGAAACAGCGGTCGAGTAGTTTTTTAAGCCAAACCTATTGTTCTAAATTAGTAGCCTAAATATCCATTTCTTCTACATCACCACCGCCAGACATTAACAGATTTCCGCTAATTGATGTTGCACCCATTTTATTTAGCCATGTAACAATATCTTCTTCTCTTGTTCCAGAGGGGGACCCAATTAGTTTAAAGATGATTGCACACCCATTTGTCATGATCGTCTCAGGAATCCACCATGAGTCAAACTGAACACCCATTGTTAAATTCTTTTTTTGCAGATAATCATGAATAGTTATTTCATCACCTGATTCTGAAATTAATTTGTCAATATCTTTTAAGATATCTTCTACTACCTCTAATTTGTCATAATCATCAAATTTAACAAATAATGCGATACCACTTTCTGACATAGCTTTCTCCGATAAAAAAAAATATTTATTTGGGTGCAAATCAATATACAACTAACTTATTTACTTCAACATCTAACGTATTAATAGATTGTTTTTTTAGAAGGATAATAATTAAAACCATCCTAACCATTACGCAACGGTTGAACTCACTGGAAAAAAAGGTGCGTAGCAAAATGTATAGAACTAGAGATATACATGGTGCGTACCGAGAAGTAACCCAAACCCCTGACCCCTTTTTTTCCAGTGCAGTGACTTGTTAGCATTTTTATTTATTTCATTGGTTGACGGATAATAGTTTTCCACTTCTCTGGTTTTGCCCTTCGTATATCACTAAGATATATTTCGTGATGTTTGCCTGTTCGTGAGGAGCCAAGTTCCTGAATATAATTATGAACTTTTTCTATGGTTGGCCCTTCCTCTGAAAATGGTCCTATATGCATCATCTGGGCAGAATTTCCTTCCGCATATTTTTGAAATTTCAATAAGGGGAGGGCCACTGGATTTTTTTTCTTTTTAACCTCTGAAATTGCAACTTCAACCATGTCTTGAGTAATTAATTCTGGTTGCATAATCATTAACTTCCATTTCCAATCACTTTTGTCGTCAACACTAAAATCACGCATATCATCACACCACCAAAGTCCTTCAAGAGGCAATACACCATAATCAATTCCGATTTCGCCTCGTTTGACCATAAATTTCAACGTGTAAGAAACAGGGTAAAGGCACTGAATTGCATCTTGAAACGCCACCGATGTGTTCGGATCTCCTTTGCCGTCAATCATCAGGAAATTCATTTCTGGCACATCAACAGTGGCAACGGTTTTGGGTGAGGGTTTATATAAATGCTTAAGTTCTTTTTTGTAGTCAATTTTGCTCATGATATATTTCCATTTGTGGGATGCATTGAGGTAGGACGGCCAGTTACCCGACCGCCCCCTCACAGATCCCTGCGTGCGGTTTTCCCGCACAAGGCTCCTCAGTATTGTTCGCTTCGTACAAGAACATTCTCATGCTCTCTTTGCTATTCCCCTCAGTGAGGTTGGCTTGCATTATTCGGCCTTTCGTATCCGTACAAGTTTCCTTTGCGGGCTACACAATACCGTCATCCCCTTCCCCATGTGATCGGCGTTACCGTCTCAGAGTAGTATGAGATGATCTGACTCCCTTCGCTTAATTTACCCATCGCGACAGCCTTTTTGTGATTGAACTGTCCTACCCCTGATCGGTAAATCGGGGGAGGTGGAAGGGGCTCCCAAGTTCCTGATGCTTCTCTCACTACATGCCACGCTCTCGGACCCCGGCAGTCCCTCGGGAATCTCACCATAGCGATTCCTCTGTCCTGGCTTCCGGTACGTTAAAGCCGTCGCCAACTGCACTTTACTCTAACGAGGCTGAATTGCTTAAAGGAGGTACGTCTCCCCTGCGGCCTGCAGTGTTCCCTGTGTACGCTTCGCAATCTTTGTTCACCGGCTAAATGTGCCGACTCCGCCGACCCCGCAACACTCGGTACGGGCTGCTGGTTAAGCTTTGCCCGATTGGGACTTCCTGCCCAGGAACTTAAGCAGGGCACCCTATAAGAAGCACCAAGCTTCGCTTGGCGCACTAACGCTTTGCTCAGCGGAAAAATGCGAGCGCGAGCGAGTAGTTTTTCCGATGTAGCAACTTGTTATGTACTTATATTAATTTCTGAAATTTCTTTACAACCATTCTGCGGTTATACCCTTTGCTTTAAATTGTTCTAAAATTCCATTATCTGAAGAATGAAATAGAGTTACATTTTTTAACTTAGGCAATAAAGTAGCATCCTCCGCTGAATTAATATTAAAAATATCATTCGTTCCACTCCAAAATGGGCAAATAGTCATGTAAATATCATCTCCACCATCTTGATACAGCTCATCAATATCTTTTACTTGAGAATCTAAAATTTCCAGATTATTAAAGTATTCCAATATTTCAGGAATAATTTCATATCCCTCCTCATCAATATCAATGGTTCTTTTATCGTAATTTTCTGCAAACTCAAAAGGGTCTATTGCAGGTTCTAGAATATTTTTTTCATACATCAAAACATTAATTACTGCTAATCTAAAATTAGGATCTTTGAATTTTAATACTTTAGACATTTTTTATATTTATCCATGGATTGATTACCGCTTTAGCCTAGCAGAGACATAACGCCAAGTTTCACTGGACGCGGCGATCTATCCGCGATCCAGTGAAAACTTTTGTTGGGCTAATGTAATAAAATCATCTACACCGGCTTCTGAATTGAGGTAAATTTGTTGACCTTTAAAACCATTCATAAGCTTTTTATGCCCTTCGTAGGATCGCGCATTTTTCCTCTCATAATATTTAGATGCCCACTCTACCAGTTGTCGGAGCCCTTCTTCAGATTCGTTTCTTCCCATATGTTGTTTTGATTCTGATCCTCGAATCAACAGCCTATCTCGGCAAATCGGCCAGTCAATATCCAACCAGATAAAATACTGTGAACATTCCATAAATTGTTCAGCTAATTCGCCAAAAACTCCTTCAGCTATCCATGATTCATGACTTTTAGATTCGTCAATCATTTTAGTCACTACTTCTGCGGGCCTTGGTTTATCGAATCCGCCAGGTTCCCAAAAGATGTGATCCAAATGGATCACTGGAGATCCATCAATCTTTGCCAAATTTTTGGCCAACCATGTTTTCCCGCTTCCGCTATTTCCTACTATTATCATTCTCATGAGAGTGGCGCCCAACAAGTTATTATACAGAAGACTGAGTATAGCCACCCATATGGTACTGCTCATCCTTGGAGGTGCTCCACTCAAAATTTTTATATTGTGAGATATCAGATAAATAGATTGATGTAATCGATGCAAGTTGTTAGTGTTTTACTTCTGGGTAACATTACATAAAAACATATTACAGGTGTGTACATTTAGGATCTGGAGGCTTTCATGCTGGCTTTACCTACAGAGATCAGGATCAGGTATGCTGAGTTTCTCGTCAAGAAAGGTATTGCTCAGAATTACATTTATAAATGCCAGAAATACCTACGTTATTACTTGGATTTTTGTCATAAATATCGTCATGATTCATCAACTGTCCAAGGGCTAAAAGCCTTTCTTCTTAAGCTGGCCGAAAAAAAACAAGATGTAACGACAATAAAAGAAGCTAAAAGAGCAGTTCAGCTCTATCAAGAAGCTGTAATGCTTATGAAAAACGATGAAACAACAGATAAAAGGGTCAATATTCACAAACACAATGTTAAGAAAGATCCTAGCAGAAAAAATGCCTCACCAACATGTGACACCAAACTTGCTGAAAAAAACACCAATAGGAACGCAATCTCCTGGAAATCTGAATATGCAGAACTAGAGAATACCATCCGGATGAGGCACTACTCTGACAAAACACTCAGATCCTACAGAAAATATGTACGAGATTTTCAAACCTATACCCAATCCCCGAGGCCGGATACTCTAACTGCTGAACACGTTAAGGGCTACTTGACTCACCTTGCCGTTAAGAAAAAGGTATCAGCATCAACCCAGAACCTAGCCTTTAATTCACTCCTTTTCTTCTTCAGACACGTGCTTAACAGGGAATTCGGCACCATCAATGGAGTGGTACGTGCTAAGAAAAGACCGTATATTCCCGTGGTCCTATCCAGAGCTGAAATCGAGAAAATATTTAACGCAATCGATGAACCGTATCTACTCATTGCTAAACTGCTGTACGGTTGTGGGCTACGTCTGTTTGAGTGTCTGTCACTACGTGTCCAATGTCTAAACCTGGAAGAAGGTATTCTTACTGTCCACAACGGGAAAGGTAAAAAGGATCGTACGGTACCCCTACCCAAAAGTCTGCACGGGGAAATACGTAAGCAACTTGGCGCGGTTCATGAGCTACACAGTAAAGATGTTGAAAGAGGTTACGATGGGGTTTTTCTTTTTGATGCATATGCTAGGAAATCGAAGAATGCAGGTCGTCAATTCATCTGGCAGTGGCTGTTTCCTGCACACAAGCTCTCCAGGGTAAAGGAGACGGGAGAGATGAAACGATTTCATCTCCATGAAACCCATGTTCAGAAAGCTCTTCGACGAGCTGTAGAAAAGGCCTGTCTTACCAAAAGAGTCACTGCACATACCTTCAGACACAGTTTTGCAAGCCATCTCCTACAGGCAAATTATGACATTAGGACAATTCAGGAATTACTGGGGCACAGTGATGTGCGAACAACAATGATTTATACACATACTGTGAAAAGCACGACAAAAAAGGAAGCAAAGAGTCCACTTGATTTTTAATATGTTAACCGACCATATTGCTGAGAAAGTATTTTGTGGCAGGCAATGGTGTGGATTGTTGCTACAATTCGTTCACGTTAAAAACCTCATCAAAACCAATTCCCAGCAAGGCGACATTTGCCTCCTGTCACCTCACTGGGTAATCAAACATTTCCCATCACAAAGACAGTCTCGTTCTACTTACAATACTCAACATAGTCTTTATCATCTTTTAAGATGTGATTTGTTAGCCAGTCACTCAACAGATCCATAAGGTCCATATTAACAGATGCACTGCCATCTTCCACCTGCTGCTGGAAGTGGGTAACTTTTTCAATGAGTTCCTTGTGACGTTTTATGTGCTCGTCTTGTTTTGGGTAATTGAATTTTGCAAACAACTTTTCTTCGCTTCTAAAATGGTACTCCGTATAACTCAACAATTCTTTGAGAATTGCAGCAGGATCTTCATTACCTCCTCCTATCCGCATAGACCTGTGCTGTTTATTAAGCAACTCCACTAGTTTTTGATGTTGCTTATCTATTTCCTCAATGCCAATAGTTAAGTCTTTACTCCAGGGCAAAAGATCAGGCACGTCCTGAGGTGTTTTCCCAAATATCTGCTGACCAGACCCGGCTTCTTTATCAATTTTAAACACACTGATCATATCCCGTAGATTTGATGATAGTGTAGAGAGGTCATCGGCACTACGATTAAGCTGTAGACTTGTCTTAGACATATTTTCAGCAACAGTCTTAACACCAGCAATATCTTCTGCAATTTCGGAGGAAACCTGGGAACTTTGAGCAACGTTCTCATTCACCTCTCCTATACCGAGCGCTGCATGGCCGATGTTATCTGCGACCTCTGCTGCATTACTCGATTGCTCCTCCACAGATTTGGCGATGGCAAGCACGATGGTATTCACATCAGTGATGACATTGGATATTTTGGTTACATCTTGGACGGTATCGTCAGTATAACTCTGAATTTTAGCGACTCGTTCCTTAATATCTTTTGTCGCCTCTGTGGTCTGGCTTGCAAGTTCTTTAATCTCACCCGCGACAACCGCAAACCCCTTACCAGATTCACCAGCCCTTGCCGCTTCAATAGTTGCATTAAGTGCCAAGAGGTTCGTCTGGTCTGCAATCTCGGTGATAACCTCAGTGACTTTTGAGATCTCCTGAGCTGCTGTACCCAGAAATGAAACACGCTCTGCCGCTGTATCGACCTGTGCCGTGGCATCCCCAGAAATGGTCTTTGCTTTATCGCAATTTGTCGCAACAGCACCAAGGGTCTCCTGCATAACAACAGCGGACTTTGAAACGATGGATATATTGGCAGAAGCCTGTTCACTTGCTGCTGCCACTGAGTTCATATTTGAACTCATCTCCTCTGAGGCGGCCGCAACAGTATTGGCCTTACCAGAGAGTTCTTCAGTCCCTCCGGATACCTCTTTAGAAGCGACCAACAGTTCACGGGAAGAGGCTGTTACTGTTTCCGCATTGGTGGTGATATTGACAATAATTTTGTTAAGACGCTCTATAAACATGTTGAGCCAGGAAGAGAGTTCTCCAAGTTCATCTTTTGTGTTTATGGTAAGTCGCTTGGTAAGGTCGCCTTCACCTTGAGCGATGTCCTGCACCATATCTACTACCTTAAGTAGAGGTACAGTAATAGAGCGGGAAATCACGATACTGATGACCACGGCAATAGCCGCAAATACCAGAATCAATATTGTCAAAAAGGTTTTGTTTTTGGTGATAGATGTCTCAAAAAGTGTTGAGATAGAGAGAATTTCGCCACTCTCTTTTGTGACCCTTACACCATCAGCCATCATCTGATCGAGGCTTTGGGAAAAGCTATTGATCTTGTCGAGCTGTTGACCAACCTTGATGGTGGACGCATCCATACTTTTGACTGAAGCCTGGAGGCTTACCAACGCCTCACGCTTCATTATCTCCTGCAAATTCCCTACTCCATCGGCCATATCAAAGAGGTGATCCTGGGTTTCTTCATCCTCAATAGCATCGAGTACTACCTCAATACTCTCTGACATTTCAGAGAGGCTGTTCGAACTGACCACGATCTTTTTTTCAAGGATTTTTATGGAGTTATTTGTCGCACCAATCAGATCGTTAAGACCAGCCATCTCCTCAACCATTTTATCGACTTGGAGATTAGCAGCCTTTATGTCTTCCTGAGATTTCTCAGTAAGCAGCTTGTTTGAATTTGCTTTTTCAATAATCTCACCAAACCCCGTAAGAAGAGATGAGAATATTGTGATAATGATAGCAAGAGTGATGAACTGAATAATTACATTCAGTCCACCGAGCGAGAGTATTTTCGATCGTATTTTCACTTCCGAGCTTCTCCTAAATCAAATGTGCTTTCTTAGATGAAAACTATTGAGCAGCCAAGGCCTCATACATACCAACGGCCTTATTCATTTCCTTCAGTAAGGGAAGATTCTGTTCAGCAAGACCTGCCACCTTATCCTCTGGAATTGTGTCAGTAGATTTTGCGGCAAATTCTACACCCGGTTTGAATTCGGTCCATAATCCCTGAACTTTTACAAGTTGGGCCCTGATGCCTTCATCTTTTGTCCCGGGAAGATCTAAGGTTGCATCACCATCCAGCAGCCCTGTCAATGTCCTCTCAAACAGACCAGAAGTTTCCTGTAGACTCAATTTATTATCATCAACCTTATACCCGGCTGCAATCAGAAGAAATTCTTTACTCATTTTCTGGGAAAGCATGCGTTGCTTACCAGCAAGATTAATTGTTACAGCAAGGCCTGGATCTGATTTCATACCAGCTTTAGCAGCGTCCTTTTCGTAGAGTTTCACGCATTTATTCATCTCGCCCAAAAGAGGTAAGTTATTTACAGCTATTGCATCAAGTTGTTCATCAGTGACATCACCTGCTGCAGTAATTTCCTGGATGGTTGCGTAGAAAGGCCCCCAGAGAGGTGTAATTTTCTGGTCTATCTGGCGAAGAATACGGCGTGACTCGGTGGCAGGCAGCTTGAGACCTTCATCCCCATCACGTAGGCCTTTGAGTGTTTTATCAAATAATGCTGACGTCGCTTTCAGATTGGCGAGGTTTTCATCCTTTTTATAGTTGAGTTTAATGAGAGCGACTTCCTTACTCATTTTCTGCGACAACATGCGTTGTTTTCCGGACAGGTTAAGAACAACACCATATTCTCCTGCAGTCGGTCCCTCTGCAAAGGCGAGTGTGGAACCGGTTACTGTAACAAGGGATATAACAAGAGAGGCAATGATCATTTGTAATAAACCGTTCATACATTTTTCTCCTAAGGTGTGTGGTTAGCTGTAGGACATCTTCTTTTGAAGAAGTCTACTAACTGTATCGTATCGCCATTGCTAATTACAAATTTTTAGTGCAATTTTTTTCCTTTCTATGAGCCATAAACGCCCTTTACAGCTTACTTTTGCAAAAGGCTCAATAGATTGAGGTTACCAGGGTCGGTGAGATTCTTGCTCTTTTCTTAAAACTACGTAACTGCTCGTAGCTAAAACAAAAGAGTCAGAGGGTAGGACTGGAGAATAACCTGATCTCCATCAATTATATTCAAGGGCGGGGAGAGATAGCTCAAATCTTTTCGGAAGAGCCAAGGGTGCAACAGCAACAGCCAGCTAGGATTCTACACATTAAAGTCGAGTGAGTGAAGTGAGAGATACCTTCTTGCATTACGGTATTGGTTAATGTAACTGATAATTTTGCCCATCATGAAGCTATATCTTCCATAAGCCCAATCATTTCTGTCAATACTCTCTGTATCTGACGGCTCATATCATTAACATATGGTGCACTTTCCTCTCTTCCTGTGACGATGATTCGCAAACTTTCACGATCTTTAATATAACGAATACCAAAGCCACCTTTTACGACAGGGCCATACCCCGCAAGGAATAGATCACTTGAAGAGGTTGTGCTTGTACAAAGCCTGGTGTCCAGTAGTCGTTTGAACCCGGGATCGTTGAACAACTCAGGGAGTTCTTTTATTCCTGCATCACTTGCAAAACTGTCATACATGAAGCGGAGCGCCATGATATGACTGTCGATACCACACCCCTTCTGACAACTACGAATTCGTTCGACGTGTGCTGTGGTTGCACGACGCAATGCCTGTTGTTTTTCTCTGATTGTTGTATCGGGATTGCACATCAAATGAACGAACTGTATCGACTCCTCAGTGACAGTATACATAACCTCGATTCTACCTTTAACAAAGTGGCGCATCGATACAGCTCCATATGTACTGGGGCAAGTGGTGTATATTTTATAATACGCATACTGAAGAGCAAGCTGTATGAAACCATCAGGACTGCACTTAAATTTCTTCAGACGCTCAATACCATAGTCCGGTAGCAACAACACATTAAAAGAGTAGTCTGATACAATCTGGCTAAAATTTTTTTGGCTGTCATTGAGTTCATCTTGAAGAGAAGGTGTTAGTGCAAAGACAAGGGGTTCATACAATATCTCTTGAATATCGTCTTGCCCATTACTGTCCTTGGGAATAACGGACATATTGTGTGATATTTCCTCCAATAGATGGGTTGTAACGGTTCCGTCAAAGCAGGTATGCTCCATATTCAAACCAATCTGACAGTTTTTTGTCACAATGAATTGCAGAGATTTATCGAACCACCGGTTACCGCAAGGCCCAAGCAGCATATTCTCAGCTATCTCTTCCGGCTGTTCAACGACGGTATCATCAAGACAGAGAATAAAGAGTGCTTCATCAATTGTGTCCAGTTTTTCACTATTACCCGGAATGAGTTCAAGATCTCTTCGAATCCTGGCCCAGTCATCCCTCTGAAGTGTAGTAAAAACTCCTGGACTGTTCTGGTCGTTGACAGGCAACTCCTGTATCTTGGCAACTGTTTTTCTGAGTATCTCCTCTGACAAAGGTGTGCCTCTTGAGTCCCTGACTTTCAGTCTATAGAGATGGCCATGACAGACTACAACGATGTAGTCGCTGTCCAATGAACCAGTCACTATCGTGTCTCGACCTGTTCCGGGAATTCGAGTTGTTGCAAATAACTCCGTATATTGGTGCATGCATATATTTGTATTACCAGGCGGTTTGGACATATACTCAGCTTGAATATCCGCTATAAACCTGAGCACTGAATGGACTAGTCTGCACGCCACCTGGTCCTGGTCGGGTGTTTTTTAAGGTCAGAATCATAGGGACTTTCAAGAGCAAAAAAAACATTCCCTTCAATAATGAGAGGATGTCTAGACGAAAGGTATAGCTCGCGCCAAAGTGGGGCTGCGTAGTTCTCAGCTTTTGTATTTCGGCCCCAGTTGACAAGTAGATTCTGCAGCTTTGGACCTGCACCAGTCTTATTCTGAAATGCATTGACAACGTTGCTGGTTTGAGCAAATGTCTCAGAGTCAACCAACGGTTTTATCCAGTAAAGTAGGTTCCTGCAGGTTTGTTCCAGTTCGGGAATCGGTTGTTGTGGTAATGTCATTGTTGGAGCATTCATAGGTGTAAAATAATAAATAAGAGGGACTTTTCTTGATGTTTAGATGTGACTCTACGTGTTTATTTAAGGCGAGCTTGAAGCACTACTGCAGTGCATTTGGTCTTCAAAAAAAACGACTTAGGCTCTTCTACCTGTCAGTTTGGTCCTACCATTCAAGACAAAAAAACTGAGAACACACCGATCACGACTAAATCATTTTAACGACTATTAACAGAGCTTTGGTTAAAATTCAACCCCAAGAACACGCCACCATCATTATTTCTCACAGCCACAATGGTAGTACCATTCCAGCACACACTTACTATGAACCTTACCAGCCATCTTAGACTGCTAGGCGTAGGAAAAATATGTTCGCACTATCTTCCCAAAAAGCAGCTCCGCTCTGACCACATCCACCAACTCACTC
This sequence comes from Desulforhopalus glucosivorans, assembly GCF_054397165.1. Taxonomy (NCBI): domain Bacteria; kingdom Pseudomonadati; phylum Thermodesulfobacteriota; class Desulfobulbia; order Desulfobulbales; family Desulfocapsaceae; genus Desulforhopalus; species Desulforhopalus glucosivorans. The sequence goes on along the minus strand of NZ_AP044854.1, from coordinate 751,501 downwards.
TTTCAAACCGGCTCCCAAAACTCAAACAACTTGACATCCATCTCTTTGTCAGATAAGTTTGGTACGACCATTCAGGGCCAAGAAACCATAAAGTCATTCATTTAAAATTACTATAACCCCGTTTTAACATGGTTTAATTTTACCATATATAAATATCGAAATCTAAAACCACCCATTTGGTCCTACCATTACGACAACAAAGGATACGTGATGTCAAAACCACCAATTTTTATTCCCGTTCCAATTGGCAGAGCAGGCGAAGATATAGCAATTCAGATCCAAGCTGCAATTCTTGAGGAGAAGATCCTTCCAGGCGAACGACTCCCCAGTGAAAGAGAATTACAGGTCCAGTTTCAGTGCGGGCGTGGAGTAATTAGAGAGGCCATACGCGCATTAAAACAAAAAGGACTGGTCGAAACCCGTAAAGGGGCTAAGGGAGGAGCATACATTAAACAGATTGACGTAGCTAATGTGGGTGAATCTCTATCTTTATTTCTAAAACAGCAAGATATCGGCACCAATGACATTGTGGAGTTCCGCGAAAGTATAGACCGCACAATTACCGTTTTAGCCATTGCTCGAGCGACCACAAGGGAAAAAGAGGAGCTTGTAACAGAAACAGAGAAACTACTGCAGCTTCTTGACGGTGAGGAGGTTGAGCGAGACATCCTGGAAAGGCAGGACCAGTTACTAAATATCCGCCTGGCAAAAATGAGTAAAAACCCAATTTTTGAGTGGGTCATGGAAGCCATTCAACACGGCTTTAGCTCCCACGACTACGCTCTATATGATGATCCGGATTTCCGCAGAAAAACAGCAAAAAATTGGTATGTCACGGCATGTCGAATTGCTGAAAATGATCCTATGAAAGCACTTAACTCGATATCAGCGCATTACGCATTACTGCAAAACTGTATTGAAAAAAACAGTGAACGAGAGGGTATTTCTGAAGACAACAAAGCTATAGGCTAGCACTGACTCAATAGGGCAAAGAACATCTTTCTGTCCCCCCAGCCAACAACTTTTTTTAAAAAAATTTACAGGTAAGGACGTGAGGAGCAAATGAATAAAACATACGATTACATTATCATAGGCGGTGGATCAGCTGGAAGTGTTATTGCCAATCGACTGAGCACCAACCCCCAAAATAAGGTTCTGGTACTAGAGGCTGGCAAACCTGATTACCGCTGGGATTTCCGTATCCATATGCCTGCAGCTCTCACCTACTTGCTCACAGATGACACCTATAACTGGTTGTATGAATCTGAACCCGAACCGCAGATGCATAATCGTCGTATCGCCCAGCCAAGAGGTAAGGTCCTGGGGGGATCGAGCAGCATAAACGGCATGATCTACATTCGCGGTAACGCAATGGACTACAACAAATGGGCTGGCAATCAAGGGTTAGAACAGTGGAGTTACGCTCACTGCCTACCCTACTTCAGTAAAGCCGAAAACCGCCTGCAGGGAGCAGATGAGTACCATGGTTCAAACGGTCCGCTCTATCTCGACACAGGAAAATGTGACAGTCCTCTCTTTAGTGCATTTTTCAAAGCTGCTGAACAGGCGGGTCATCCTCTAACCACAGATGTAAACGGTTATCAACAGGAGGGCTTTGGAAAATTTGACCAAAATATCTACAGAGGACGTCGACATAATGCTGCCCGCGCCTACCTTCACCCAGTTAAAAATCGCGCAAACCTCACTGTGCACTGCAAGGCCATGGTTAAACGTATCCTTTTCGAGGGGAAAAAAGCTGTTGGGGTCGAGTATGGCAGAGGAAGCAAGACATATACAGTCTATGCAGGAGAGATCATCTCCTGTGGCGGCGCAATTAACTCACCTGCACTTCTCCAACAATCGGGCATCGGCAATGGCAGTGAACTAAATAAGCTTGGTGTGGATGTTGTTCATGATCTACCCGGTGTTGGGGAAAACCTACAGGACCATCTGGAATTGTACGTCCAATATGCCTGCAAGAAACCGGTCAGTATGTACCCTGCCTTACAATGGAAGAACCAACCTAAAATAGGATATGACTGGTTATTCCACCGAAAAGGTGCAGCCGCTACCAATCATTTTGAGGCTGGAGGGTTTATCCGCGGCAACGATAGAGTTAAGTATCCAAATCTACAGTTTCATTTTCTACCCATTGCCATCCGCTATGATGGTTCTGCACCAGCCCAAGGTCACGGTTTTCAGCTCCATGTTGGACCGATGAATACAGATGTCCGCGGACACGTTAAGATCACATCAGCGGATCCTGCAAAATATCCCGAAATCTTCTTCAATTACCTCTCCACTGAGCAGGAGCGGCAAGAATGGCTGGAAGCGATCAAGTGTTCCCGGGAAATAATCGGTCAAGCCGCCTTTGATGACTTGCGTGGTACAGAACTGGCCCCCGGCCCCGATGTGCAGAGCGATGAAGAGATTCTTGACTTTGTTGCCCGTGAGGGTGAAAGCGCCTACCACCCTAGCTGCACCTGTAAAATGGGATACGACGACATGGCTGTTGTGGACTCAGAACTTAAGGTCCATGGGGTTGAGAATCTACGGGTTGTTGATGCATCGATTTTTCCGTCAATCACCAACGGTAACATCTACGCTCCGGTTATGATGGTGGCCGAAAAGGCTGCCGATATCATACTTGGCAACAGCCCCGAACCAGCCATTCAAGCAGACTTCTACAGACACAAGCAAGAGGCAGAGTAATTATGAACATTACCGCCAACAACATGTTTATAAATGGGCAATGGAAGCCTGCTGCATCTGGGAAAACTCGCAAAATCATCAACCCTTTTAACGGCAAGGTTCTTGTTGAAGTAGCTGAAGGCGACCGGGAAGACGCCCAACGTGCCATTGAAGCAGCCAGGCACGCCTTTGACAGCAAGGTGTGGTCTGATCTCCCTGCCGTGGAACGTGGTAATCTCCTATTTCAACTCGCTGATCGTATTGAGTCAGATAGCGAGGTTTTAGCAGAGCTCGAGACTCTTGACACTGGAAAGACGTTAGAAGAGAGTCGTTGGGACATGGCAGATATTGCCGGTATCTTTCGTTATTATGGAGGTCTTGCAGATAAAGATGGTGGGACAATTATCAACTCACCAATACCAAACAGTGACAGCCGCCTGGTACGTGAGCCAGTTGGTGTTTGTGGCCAAATATCACCGTGGAATTATCCACTCCTCCAGGCAGCTTGGAAACTGGCCCCTGCCCTTGCAGCCGGCTGTACGGTTGTTATCAAACCAAGTGAAATTACGCCGCTCACCACACTCAAAATTACAGAACTTACATCCGAGCTCGATTTTCCACCAGGAGTCATTAACACTGTGCTGGGACCTGGCGCAAGTGTAGGTGCAGAGCTTGCCGAAAACCATATGGTGGATCTGATCTCTTTTACCGGAGGGATAGAGACCGGAAAAACTATAATGCGTGCAGCAAGTGGCAACGTTAAAAAAATCGCCCTTGAGTTGGGCGGCAAAAACCCCAACATCATCTTCGCTGATGCTGATCTGGACGCTGCCATTGAGGGGGCACTGAACGGGGTGTTTTTTCACGCTGGACAGATTTGCTCCGCCGGCTCCAGATTAATGGTTGAAGAAAGTATTCACGATCGCTTTCTAGAACAGCTCAAAACGAGAATGTCAAAGATCAAACTGGGCGATGGCATGGCGGTGTCAACCCAGATGGGACCTGTAATTTCAGCTGAACACCTGTCAAAGATTGAGAGCTATATGAGTGTTGCAAAGGCTGATGGAGCACACCTCGAGCTGGGTGGTCGGCGTCCTGATGAAGCTGAATTGCAAGACGGGTTTTTCTTTATGCCGACACTTTTCAGCAACTGTCATAACGACATGCGCATCGTCCAGGAAGAAGTGTTCGGCCCCGTCATAACTGTAGAAAAATTCAGGGAAGAAGAGGAAGTTATACAACGAGCGAACAGCTCAGTCTACGGCCTTGCCACGGGCTTTTGGACTCGTGACCCGGATAGAATTTCCAGGGTTTCACGACAGCTACGATTTGGTACCGTTTGGATCAACGATTTTAACGTCTATTTCACCCAAGCCCCTTGGGGCGGTTACAAGCAGTCCGGCCTTGGACGGGAGCTGGGCCCAAATGGTCTCGAAGAATACACTGAAGTTAAGCATATTTTTCAAAACCATAAATCCGAACCTCTGAGATGGTTTGGTATTTGAGTTTTAGAATAAAGGTTTTCTTCATGAGCAGGTCAGCTCCATTTCCGGAAAATTACAGGAGAAAGTAAGCTGAAACCACTTATCAGATACATATATAATTAAGGAGAATGTATGCAACCACTGAGAAGATGCAGCATAACGCTAATTACGATAGTAACAGCCTTTTTTTTGTTTACTACAACAGCTTACAGTGCAAAAGAAATACGTTTTGCCAATGTCGGTTGGACCGGTGTCACAGTAAAAACTGAGATCGGTCAGCAAATCCTCGACAGCCTCGGCTACGAAACCACCAGCAAAATACTACCGGTATCCATGATCTATAAGGCTCTAGATATGGGCGATATCGATATATTTCTTGGCAACTGGATGCCATCAATGGCATCTATTGCCGACCAGTTCTTCGAAAAGAAGACAATCGTTAAATATGTTGCCAATATGCCTGGTGCTAAATACACCCTAGCAGCTCCTGCCTATGTTGTGGATGGCGGATTGAAAGACTTAAGCGATATTGCCAAATACGCTGATAAACTCGATCATAAGATTTACGGTATTGAATCCGGCAATGACGGCAACATGATTGTTCAAGCAATGATCGATACAAACAAGTTTGGTCTTGGTGATTTCGAACTCATTGAGACGAGTGAACCAATTATGCTCGCTGAAGTAAAAACCCTCAGTAAAGAAGGTCAATGGGTGGTATTCCTCGGCTGGTCTCCCCACTACATGAACCGGATCATCGACATGAAGTATCTCACAGGCTCCACAGAAGAAACCTTTGGAGCAAATGACGGAACAGCCACCGTCTACACAAACATACGCCAGGGATTTGACAAAGAGATGCCAAACGTTGGTATATTTCTAAAGAATTACACCTTCCCTATCACAATGATAAACGAGATCTCACTCATGCTCCAGGAAGACAAGCAACTCAAGCATGGAGAAGCAGGAATAGCTTATCTAAAAAAGCACCCTGAAATCTACAAAGGGTGGTTAGAGGGTGTGACCACCGCTGATGGTAGCAAACCTGCCTTACCAGTTTTTACAGCATACCTCCAGAAACAGTAATTCTCCCCTTACCCAGAACACTCAAACGCCCCGACAACACTGCTCGTGTTGTCGGGGCGTCTGTATACTTCTCATAAGAATTTCCATATCTACGTCCCGATTACAGCTCGAAATTTCCTGAAATTTTGACTAGAATCCTATTAGTAATAGTTACACAAAATAATAGTGAAAGAGATTCGCTGACACGCATGGGAACATATCAAGCAAGAACCAATACTAACGAGTTACACAGGTATATTCTATGTCAGATTTGTTTGAAGAAAAAGCGAAAGATTATGATGCAGAACAGTGGGCAAAAGATATGTCACCTGTGATTGGCGATTTGATTTTATCAAAAGTCCCCATTCATAAACAGATGCATGTTATGGATTTCGGTGCTGGCACCGGCCTTATTTCCTCCCAAATTGCCCCGGAAGTGGACAGGATAACAGCATTGGACATATCCGAAGCAATGCTGGAACAACTCACTGCAAAACCTGAGCTTGAAAACAAGGTTACTGCCCTCTGCCAGAATATCATAACAAATCCCATTGGTGAAAAATTTGATCTCATCATAAGCGCCTTTGCGATGCACCACGTGGAGGACACAAATAAATTGATACAAAGTTTCTCATCCCACTCAAAATCAGGATCGTGGATTGCCCTGGTTGATGTCGATGAAGAAGATGGAAGTTTTCATGGAGAGGATAATCAAGGTGTTTATCATTGCGGATTTAACCGAGAAGAGTTGAAAGCAATACTCAAAATGTACTCATTTGAGAATATTGAGTTTGTCACAGCCCATCATTTCACCTATAACGAAAGGAAATTTACGGCCTTTCTGGTAACTGCCACTAAGGGTTAATACTTTCGCTCATTCATAGAATAAAGCTCCTGACCACTGCCAAGAGCTCTATTGGTCATCAAGAAGTTCCTTTTGCAATCACCATGGGCCACGTCTATTATATTTCAATCATCTTTATACCTAAAGGTTCTCAGGACCTGAGCCCCAGGATTCGTTAGAAATTCACAAGCCCCAGATAACTCTCTGGTTTCAAACTTGCTCCGCCAACAAGGGCTCCATCTATATCTGATTCATTCATGATTTCAGCAACATTTGCAGGCTTGACGCTCCCACCATATTGAATACGAACTTGTGCAGCAAGCTCAGCATCAAACATATCTGCCACAACTTTTCGTATGTATGTGATCACTTCATTTGCCTGGCTGCTTGTGGCCGTCTTTCCTGTACCAATTGCCCAGATAGGCTCATAGGCTATAACAACGTTCACCAGATCAGCACTGCTCACACCAACAAGACCTTTTTCAACCTGTTCTTTCACAACATCTTTGGTTTTGTCTGCATCTCTTTGCTCTAAAGTTTCTCCACAACAGAGGATAGGCAGGATGGCATGCTCTAATGCTTTAAGAACTTTCTTATTCACAGTTTCATCTGTTTCGTTGAAATATTCTCTTCTCTCGGAGTGGCCGATGACTACATAATCCACACCTAATTCCTTCAGCATTGAAGGAGAAATCTCCCCTGTAAAGGCACCACTTTCTTCAAAGTGCATATTTTGTGCTCCTACCTTGATCGCTGTCCCGGCAGTAACCTCTTTTAAATCTTTAAGCATGGTAAAGGGCGAACAGATAACAGCCTCAACATTCTCTCCTGTCACCTGGTCTTTAATTGCAGCAACGAAATCTCTTGCTTCTGCAATACTCATTGTCATCTTCCAATTTCCAGCAATTATAGGCTTTCTCATTTTATTCCTCAATTATACTCTATAAATGACCGCAATTTTGTCTGAAATTTGCAGCCGAACTTATTTCAATATATGATGCACCCAGCTTAGGTCCAAAACTTCCGGCAAGGATCACGACAAGATCACTGTCTTTAAAATGATCTTCCGCCACAAGACGACAGATTGATAATTTTAACGGTTGATCTACAGTCAGATCAATTGGGACATACTCTGCATAAACACCATAGGAAAGTGACAGTTGCCTCGTCACTCGTTTGTCATAAACCTGCGCATAAATTACGTTTGGGCCACGATATGCTGCAAGGGCAAGAATAGACTTCCCGGTAAGTGAATCTGCAATAATCGCCTTTGTTTTGAGACGAACCGCCGCCTTAACGGCTGCTTTTGCCAGATAGGCGGCAAGTTTATTCCCATTACTGTAGGGGACATCGATGTTACCAGAAGTGTTCGCTTCAACCTCGCCTGCTATCTTCGTCATCATGCGCACTGCGAGTTCTGGATATTTACCATTGGCAGTTTCACCTGACAACATAACGGCATCGGCATGGTCAAGACAAGCATTCGCCACGTCTGACACTTCAGCTCTTGTGGGCCTTGGCGATTCAATCATGGAATGAAGCATCTGAGTTGCGACAATGACGGGTTTTCTTCTCTCAATACATTCTTTTATGATACGTTTTTGGGTGAGTGGAATCTGTTCTGTCGGTATTTCAACGGCTAGATCGCCTCTCGCAATCATAATTCCATAAACATGGTCCAGAATTTCCGACAGATTCTCCACCCCTTCAGAGTTTTCAATTTTAGCAATTATTTTAATGCCGGACTTTTTAGCATCCAGAATACTCTGAACAGCTAAAGCATCATCCTTATTTCGAACAAAGGAATGAGCAATAAAGTCCAGGTCATTGTCAGCCGCGAAATCAATAAACCCCTTATCTTTTTCACTAAGGGCCGGTAATTTCACATGAACAGCAGGAATATTAATGCTTTTCCGCGCATTGATTGTTCCATCATTTTCAACAGTACATTTGAGACAATTATCTTCTTTACCTATAACAGCAAGGGCAATCAAGCCATCATCAATAAGAATAGAACTACCAACTGGGACGTCTTCAACAAATTCACCATGGGATACGCATATTACATTATCATATGATATTTCATTTGGCGCACCCTTCATTAAGACTGTATCACCACATCTGACGGCTAAAGGAGCCTCCATAGCGCAGGTCCTGATCTCAGGCCCTTTAGTATCGAGAAGTATGCCTATCCTATCCGACACGGCTCTGGTGTTTCGGATAACATCCAGGGCATCATTATGATCCATATGGGCAGTATTAAGCCGTACAACGTTCATTCCCGCCTCAAAAAGGGATGTAATAAAGGGTACAGAACAATTTTTACTTGAGATCGTTGCAACTATTTTTGTTTTTCTTTGCATGGCAATTACGAACCTGTTTCTGTACTGGTGAAGCGATAAGAGATTGTTTTACAAGACGATGGCAGAATTACAGTAACAATAGAGTTACTATTGCCCATATATTCCCTTGCGACCTGCGAAGCTCACCTTACCCGCCAACTCTTCTTCTATTCGCAGCAGTTGATTGTACTTTGCAACCCGGTCAGACCGACAAAGAGAACCGGTTTTGATTTGCCCTGCAGCTGTACCGACTGCGAGATCGGCAATGGTCACATCTTCTGTTTCTCCACTTCTATGTGAGATCACCACGGTATAACCCGCCTCTTTAGCCATCCGAATAGCAGCTAAGGTCTCAGTCAAGGAGCCGATTTGGTTGAATTTGATCAAGATAGAGTTTGCAACGCCTGTATCAATACCCTTTTTTAGGATCTTCGTATTTGTAACAAACAGATCATCACCTACCAGCTGAATGCGTGCTCCTATCTTTTTGGTCAGACTGGCCCACCCTTCCCAATCACTTTCATCCAAGCCATCTTCTATGGAAATAATTGGATATTTTCTAGTGAGTCCCGCTAGATAGTCACCAAATTTTTCAGAATCAAAGATTTTCCCCTCACCTTTGAGGTCATAGTTCTCATTTTTAAAAAACTCAGATGCTGCACAATCGAGTGCCAAGGTAATGTCTTCACCCATCTTGTAGCCAGCTGCCTCAACAGCTTTAACGATGACGGTAAGAGCCTCTTCATTTGAAGAAAGATTTGGTGCAAAACCACCTTCATCACCCACTGCAGTACTCAAGCCTTTTTCACTTAGCACCTTTTTTAGGTTATGGAACACTTCAGCTCCCATGCGTAACGCTTCACGGAAAGTTTTGGCTCCAACCGGCTGGATCATGAACTCCTGAATATCCACATTGTTATCGGCATGCTCCCCGCCATTGATGATATTCATCATAGGAACGGGCATCACATACTCACCTGCAGTTCCATTCAATTCGGAGATATACTGATAAAGAGGAATATTTTTATCAAGAGCTGCGGCTTTAGCATTGGCAAGAGAAACTGCGAGGATTGCATTAGCACCAAGTTTATCTTTATTTTCAGTACCATCCAGATCAATCATTATCTGATCAACCTTTTGCTGGTCATAGGAACTCTGGCCAACTAATGCCAACTGAATATTTTCATTAATTGCCGCAACAGCCTTTAGTACTCCTTTACCGAGGTAACGACTCTTGTCGCCATCTCGAAGCTCAAGAGCTTCTCTTGATCCAGTTGATGCGCCAGAAGGTGCGCATGCTCTTCCCCATGCTCCAGACTCAAGGTAAACATCTGCCTCAACTGTAGGGTTGCCCCTTGAATCCATAACCTCTCTACCAACTATTTTGCTAATTTTTGACATAGTTATTCCCAATATATTTGAGCCATTTGCAAAATTGCTTTTGCAAATGGCCTCATTCAAAATCAGATACGCCGATTTTTTCTACTTAAAAGATAGGGCTTACAGGGATTCGTTGGATGCCATATGCAGAATGAGATCGAGCATTCGGTTAGAATATCCCCACTCATTGTCATACCAGCTCATAACTTTCACCGTTTTACCGATTACCTTGGTAGACTGAGCATCAACAATGGAAGAACGGCTATCACCCTGAAAGTCGATAGAAACAAGAGGTAATTCAGTGTAACCAAGGTAGCGGTTAGCGGCCTCTTTAAGTGTTGCATTAACCTCTTCGACAGTTGTTTCACGTCCTACTTCCATGACAACGTCTACAATAGATACCGTTGGGGTAGGAACTCGTACAGCAAGACCATCAAATTTGCCCTTCAACTCTGGAATTACAAGAGATACAGCTGCCGCAGCACCTGTTTTGGTTGGAATCATTGATAGGCCTGCTGCTCTTGCACGCCGCAGATCTGAATGTGGAAAATCAAGAAGTCGCTGGTCTCCAGTATATGCATGGATAGTCGTCATAAGTCCACGCTCTATGCCAAATTTATCCATAATAACTTTTGCAAATGGGGCGAGACAGTTGGTGGTACATGATGCATTGGATACGACATGATGAATACTCGCATCATATTCGTCCTCATTCACACCCATGACGATGGTTTTAACACCACCTTTTGCAGGGGCAGAGATAACTACTTTTTTAGCTCCGGCATCTATATGAGCTTGCACTGATTCCTGATCCGTAAAAAGCCCGGTACACTCAGCAACATACTCCACATTTGCTGCAGCCCATGGAATCTCTGCAGGACTGCGATGACTGGTCACAACAATCTTTTTGCCGTTGACAATTATGCCTTCATCATAGGCACTAACATCTGCATCTAAAATACCCATAACAGAATCATACTTGATCAAATGGGCTAAGGTTGCAATATCAGTCAAATCATTGATTGCTACAATTTCTATATTTTCAAAGGTGGCGTCCTTCAACATTGCTCTGAAAATATTTCTACCAATTCGTCCAAATCCGTTAATACCTACTTTAATAGCCATTATTGCTCCTTAATTTAATTATACAGAAGGTGCTCACACCTTTTTCTGCCTAGACCAATGTTGTTTTGCGAAAGTATAATTACAAATAAAACGTGCAAAAGCAACGCTTAAATGTTCGTATGTGAATATTTTTGGCCAATTTATAAGAAATATAAGCTTTTAGCCCTTTACCTCTTTCAGTTGAGACTAATATGGGCTTGTTATTCTCTAAGATTAGAATATATTCGTGAGCCAACACGAACATCGTCTGAACCGAACTCTTTTCAACGCAACGACTTTTCAGCTCAACTGCCTGTCTGCTATAAATTTAACAGTTGAGGCTCTTTGTGGTATGCTAAGGCAGATGACTGTCAAGTTTTCTGTCAGGAGAACTTGTCGGAAGAAATAATGAGAGCCAAACACCTACAATGCAGGCGCCCACGCCAATTGTTCGAAATCGAACATTAAAGCCATTTTCAATTTTTTAGAACATCATATGCAAAAAAGTAAATCCAACGCCGATCCGGAGAACCTGTCCAAGAGACAACGAAACATCCTTGAGCTCATCAACAAACAGGGATTTGTTACCATCGACGCTTTAACAAGTCTTTTTAATGTTACGCCCCAAACCATCAGGAGGGATATTAATAACCTGTGCAATCGTAATCTCCTCCAACGCCACCATGGGGGTGCAAGCAGGGTAACCAGTGTCCAAAACATTGATTATTCGGATCGTAAAAATATTATGGGGGAAGAAAAAAGACGCATTGCCGAAATGGTTGCCCGAAAAATCCATGACCACGCGTCTCTATTTATTAATATTGGAACGACCACCGAAGAGGTCGCCACTGCCCTTGCGAACCACAAAAACCTGAGGGTGATTACAAACAACCTTAATGTAGCCGTCAGTATGAGCGACAACAACAACTGTCAGGTCATCATTGCCGGTGGTATGGTACGAAAAAAAGATAAAGGAATAACCGGCGAAGCGACGATAGACTTCATACGACAATTCAAAGTTGACATCGCTATTATCGGTACTGCAGGCATAGATGAGGATGGGAGCCTCTTTGACTACGATTACCATGAGGTGAGGGTCACAAAAGAGATAATGCAGAACTCACGTCAAGTTTTTCTGGTAACCGACCATACCAAATTCTCCCGAAACGCGATGGTTCGTATGGCAGATCTCTCTGAGATAGACAGGATCTTCACCGACAACATGCCCCCTCAGAACTTCCAGGAACTACTCAAGGAAAAAGATGTCGCCCTCCACGTTTCCGAAAACCATATCAGCTAGCTTAAGTAGAATTAACCTCCCATCACAAAAGTACTTAAATTAAGCCCATTCAAGAAACGTGAATGGGCGTAAAAGAAGCACCAAGGCTATTCAGAATAATGTGGTTGTACCATCTTTAGAACTGGCGTCTAATTCTATGGCTTATCACATCCCCAAAAGATTCCATCAGCACCTTTGGTTCCTCTCTGGCGCGGCTTTGAACTATCCTATTGCCGTATATTTTAGGAATTGATTCCGTGATTCTAATCTTGAGTTTGATCACTTATATTTTTCTGTACATCGTCAATTAACAGAGATATAACGTTAATCTATTCGGAGGTAGTTGTAGTTGTCGGAAGCTATTTTAATTACTAAGTATTCTGATGACAGGTTATACCCCTCATTCTTATTCATTTTTTCCTGTGAGGTTACGCATGTCGGAGTATTCATTTCCCGCTCGAACCATTTCTCAAATATTTCCATCGTACAGTGGCAAAGTTAACGGTTTGGTTAGCTTGCTTCTCTGTTTCCACCTCACAAGTATTGGTGTACTTGCGGCGGCTATCGTCTTTCCCGCGGGCCAGAAGTTGCTGATAGTTCTGTCTGGGCTATTATTTTTTTTCTCAGTTCTGACGGCTTTGGGGTTTGGTAAAACCCTCAAGTACACCATGAAGGAAACGATAGGTGAGATCAGCGCAATATTCTGTAATTTAGAAAATGGAACAATAAACTTAACTTCCCCTAGTTTAACTGATGGAAATCAAAACACTCAAAAAATCCGTCAACAATATGGAGAATTTCTGGCAGCAATCCGTCAAATCATCGAAGAAATTCGTAAAATCGGTATTGATATTGCTGTCGATGCCGCAAAGGTGGCAACTTCAGTAAAGGCTACGGCCAGTAAAACTGGAGAACAACTCGAGATTTCCAATGTTGTCTCTGCAGTGAGTATAGAGGCCAATAGCGCGATCGCTGAAGTGTCGGAAAGCGCTCAATATGTCTCAGATAAAACGGCGAATAACCTTAGTGTGGCCCAAAAATCTTATCAGGAGTTGGTTGATGCGACAGAGAAAACCATCCAAATTAATCAATCTGTTGATTCATTTCGAACCACTGTCGAAGATTTGGGTAAAAGCTCAACTTTTATCCTCCAGGCGGTTTCTGTTATCAACGATATCGCAGAGCAGACAAATTTACTTTCCCTCAATGCTACTATAGAGGCTGCCAGGGCTGCTGAACACGGAAAAGGTTTTGCGGTTGTGGCCGAAGAAGTGCGCGATCTCGCCAAACGTATTAAGCCCGCGACTCAAGAAATTACAGCTAATATTACTTCGATGATCACGATCGTAGAAAAAACCCAGCAGGAAACAAAACAAATCAGTAAATTTGCACAAGAAACAAATACAACAGTCAGTGAAGCCTCAGAAAACTTCAACCTCATGATGCAGGATTTTGAAGAGGCTAACGACCAGCTTTTGAAAATTGCTGCTGCGATGGAAGAACTTTCGACAAACAATAGTGAGGTGACTGACAAAGTTGCTGGAATTAATTCTTTAAGCGAAGAAATAGAAAAAGATATGCAGCGGTCAGAGATCTCGGTGAACACTCTCAGTTCGGTAACTGAAAAAATGCTTGAGATGGTTTCACGCATTAATACCGGGGAAGGTACCTTTGATACGATCATGTCCTGGGCTCAAGATACCAGAAATCAATTTGAACAAGAACTCCAGGCAATTCATACAAAAGGTACCAATCTTTTCGACACCCGCTATCAAGAAGTACCTGATACTGATCCGAGAAAATTTGAAACAACATTTACTACTGTTGTTAAGCAGCAGATGTCAAAAAAATACGACACAGCCAAGAGCCAGATGAATGGGGTCATATACTGTCTTGCCATTGATAAGAACGGTTATCTGCCTGCCCACCACACAGCCTTTTCACAACCTATGACAGGCGATCCCAAAAAAGATCTTCTCAATAGCCGTCACCAACGCATTTACCAAAATAATACAACAGAGAAAAGACGTAGTTCGCATACCGACCCTCTACTATTGCAAACATACATGCGTGACACAGGGGAGGTTCTCAACGACCTTTCTCTGCCGATATATATAGACGGACGGCATTGGGGGGCATTAATTATCGGCTTTGACCCAAATGCGCTGTTCAGTTGAACTGATGATGGTTTTGTATCCCCAGGGTCTCTGTTACAAAAGTTCTCATGACTTCAAATCCTTTAATCGTTGCATAGGTTGTCTTCATAGACTCAAAGCCTGAGGTCGGTTGGATCAGGCGTTTCAATTTGCCATAATCTGCTTCATTGAGGTTATTGAGATATTTAGTCGTCCCTGAGAGATGACAATTTTCGGTTCAAGCCACTTTTCGCATGTAATGATTTTTACGAATAACGCTAATAATAATTATGGCAAAAGAGAGTTGTACCTCTCTCATCCACTTTTTGAAGTTAGAAACCGCTGCTGCACACATCAAATTGATGCTATCGCCAACAGTTCCTTTGAGATAGTTAAGCAGGAGTCGGTAATCTGATTTTAAATGTCCTATTATCGGCTCAATGCCTGCTCTTTTCCGAAATCTTTTCCTAGCCTTCTGCCTTTGGTAAGGTGTTGCCTTTTTGTAGTTTTTTTGGATGGTCACGAAAGCGTTGAGCAAGAATGAGCTTTTTTAGCGTTATGCCTGAATTCAAACCCACCCCCCACAGAACTTTGGCTTATTTTTCCAAGCAGACAATTAATTACCCCGGCTGCGAGGCTACAAAGAGATACGATCAAACAGAAGTGTTTTGATATTCTTACTCAGTTAATTGACAAGGGTATTTTAAAAGAAGGAGTTTCTGATTAGATAGTCTTGAAAACAAGTAAAACGAGTCCTTGGAAGTTAAACTGCATTTAGGTATAGATGCTTTACAATGGCAACCGCAAACAGATATCAACTTCGTACCTTTCCCACTGGTAACCATCGTTGAGTGTCAAATTCAGTTAATATGAGCTTGACGAGATGAATTACATTGAAAAACTGTTCCATTTTGAGTGAATCAACCGGACACACCCCGTATGGAATTTCTATAAAGATAGTCAATCACCTGAAATTGGCACCGCCCCATGTTATCCTTGAGTATAGCACACGTGAACCAACACATTGTATCACAAAGTTATTACATATCTTTAAACAAACTGTAGCATTTCTAGGGACACAACTTCCATACTTGGGATAGAAGGTGTAAACGATAGTTTAAGCATTACTACCTCAAAGGACCAAAGAGGTATTCAAGACCATTTACCTTTATCTCATACACTATGGCAAGCTGTTGCCCCAGTTTACCGGGAGGAAAGCCCTGTCCGGCAAACCATACGACATAGGGCTCAGGAAGATCGACAAGACGTCGTCCACTATATTTACCAAATGGCATCGTGGCCTTACTGAGTTCAAGTAATTCATTATGATCAAATTGAATTTCTTTTGTCATAGTTTTGTTCAGATAGAACTGCCGTCAACACCAGCTTCTTCAAAGGATGCCATATCCCGCATCATAGCACAACTCAGATCAACCAGATTCATAGTAATGGCTGCACCTGTTCCCTCACCAAGACGGAAATCAAGATCGAGCACAGGCTCTATACCCATAAAGTCAAGGGCACCCTTCTGGCCCACTTCCACTGATTTATGCCCTGCGACAAGATAGTCTTTTACTTCAGGACAGATAAGATAGGCAAGCAACCCCGCAGCCGTTGAGATAATACCATCGAGCACCACACAGCAACCTTCTGAAGCCGCGGCTAAAACTGCCCCGCAGATTCCACCTAACTCATAACCACCAACAGTCCTTAATAGTTCAAGACCATCACTACCATCAGGTTTATGGAGCATAAGGGCCTTTTCAAGGACCTCCTGTTTTCGTTGGAGTCCCCTGTCATCAACACCGGTGCCACGACCAACTATATCTTCAACCGCAATACCTGTAACGGCACAAACTATAGCTGTGGCACTGCTGGTATTTCCAATACCCATTTCCCCAAGGCCAACAATCTTACATGGTTGTTGTTTTTGTTTCTCATAAAAACATTCAGCACCACGTACGATAGCTGAAATGGCTTGATCCAGACTCATTGCATCTGTTATGGCAAAATTCTCAGTCCCATGGGCCACTTTTTTCTGCATGAGAAGCGGATGATCATCAAAAATAGTGTTCACCCCCATATCCACCACAGCAAGATCAATATCATACTGCGCGCAGAACACATTAATAGCAGCCCCGCCTTTTAGAAAATTTTCCACCATCTGAACAGTAACCTTGGCTGGAAAGGCAGAAACACCCTCTTCAACCACACCATGATCACCGGCAAAAACAAACATCCTTTTACAACCAACTTCCGGCTGAAGAGTTTCCTGTATGGTGCTGATCTTAACAGCCAGTGTCTCAAGACGACCAAGTGCCCCTAGGGGTTTGGTCTTTAAATCCACCTTTTTTTGGGCTTGGTCGGCAAAGCTCTTTTGAGTGGCTGTAATATGTGCAGTTAACTCAGCAATTGGCGCTGGTAGAGCAGCCTCAGCTTTTTCTACCTTAAAATTGTCTGGACGACTCATCTCTTGCTTAACGTCTACATCACAACCATCGTCCATCATGACGACGCATTTCAATCTCTCACCGTTTAAGATAGAGGGCAACAAGTCCTGCACTTGACCCGGTTTTACTATTCGCTCAATTAAAAGAGAGACATCTTCATGGTACTTCTTACAAAAGGTAAGCCCCTTTTCCATATCAGACCGCTTAGGCCCGTAACTGCCCGTGACCACAAGCTCCTTATAGTGAATCAGATTGAGAAGGTTTGTATCAATCTCCTCATTTTTACTGAGACCGCTAAAAAAGGCCAGACGTCCACCCTTACACAGTTTTGTAATGCAAAGACTAAAGGCAATATGACTTGCACAACAGTTTATGGCCAGATCAAAATCAGCAGCAGTAGAGTCCTTACATAATTCAATGGAGTTTTTCTTCGCAAGATCTGCAAGCAGGCTAATCTTCTCCTCACTCTGCTCAATAACGGTCACACCACAGCCCTTATCTCGCAGCATAAGGGCGGCAATAATCCCCACGACCCCACCGCCATAGATTATTGCTCGTTCTCCACCCGCCGGCTTGACCATGTCAAGAGCATTAATGACACAACCGGCAGGTTCTGCAAAGGTGACAAGTTCAGGCTGGAGATTTTCCGGAACAGGAATAAGACTCTTTTCAGGAACCACAACATGACTTGCAAAACCACCATCGGAGTGAAAACCGATAATCTTCATTTCTTCACAAAGATTTTCTCTGCCACTCAAACAATAGCTGCACGTCCCACAGGACTGTCCCGGCCAAACCGTATATATTTTGCCATCACGTTCATCGATACCAGCAATCTCATGGCCCAGGACACGGGGGAGTAATAAATCCCTATGCCCCTGCTGCCACATCTTCGCATCTGTCCTGCATATGGCACAGGAGAGCACCTTTAATCGTACCTGTCCAGCGCCAACGGCAGGAAGAGAAGAAGATTCTTCAACAGTTAAAATGCCTGTTTTTTCCAGTATCAATTGCATTGTTTTCACGCTAAGAAAGGTTCTTCAGTAATAACAAGCTTCATAAGCTGTAAACCTTGGGTTTCCAGACGTATCTTGCTGCAGCGTACTTTTACTTCCTCAATACTCTCTAAAGGAAAAACAGAAGCCTTATTCATGGAGCAGTACTCAAAACCTGTCTCCAAAAAACGAATATACTTCTCACCCTCTTTAACGATGAGCAGTTCGGTTGCTAACACCTCAGCCATTACCAAGAGCCTCCAGTTTTGCGCGTCCCTTATCAGCGTCACGGTTCTGCACAGAGACCCACCCTTCAAGACTCTTCATTGCCTGACCAGACAAGAGTAACTCCCGCGCTTTTTCTACGCCGTCCTGTATAGTTGCCACTTCATTTTTAACATAAAAGATCAGACCGCTATTGAGGATAACAGCATCGTTTTTAGCTTCAGTCCCTCTTCCTGCAAGAAGTTCAAACATATGCTTTGCAGCTCTATCCCGGTTCCGTTCTGAAGAGATTAAATCCGCACTATGCAGACCTAAGCCAACATCTTCAGGCATAAAGGATAGTGGCTCTATTATGCCATCTTTCAACTGAACCCCAACGGTTTCACCGCAAACTGAGCCCTCATCCATACCCTTATCACTGCCGTTGATTGAACCGTAGACAACAAGGGCATCACTGTAACCGATGGCCTGCATAACCTCTGCTACCGGTTGTAATAGAGATGGTGAATAGACACCTCTCACGGCTACTTTTGGAAGACCCGGATGGGCAAGAGAGGCTGCAATATTGAGTGGGGAGCCAAAGCATATCTGGGAAAGTATCCTACCAAGAGCCATGGGATGTACAGTGGGGCTCATGCCATTAAAAAGACCTATACCCGCCTCAACCACACTTTTTTTAACAAGATCCACACCGCACTCAACATCAACTCCGAGTAGTTCTGCCATATCAACAGTTCCACAGGATGAAGTAATGGCTCTTGCCCCGTGACGGGCAACTTTTACACCACCTGCAGCAGCCACAAGAGAGGCCGCAGTGCTGATATTGAAGGTCTTAAAGGTATCCATGCCGGTACCGCAATTATCAACAACTGCCAAATCACCAAAATCGACCTTTTCAGTATCCAGCTCATATACAGCCTTCCAACCGCCGGCAACTTCCTGGGCAGTTTCACCTTTTGCAGTAAGTGCTGCTAAAAAAGCTCCCTGCTGCATCTCGGTAACTTCATTACCAAGCACCATGGTAAAGGCATCATAGGCGCTCTTTTCCGAGAGATCCTCACCTCGAATCAGCTGTCCAATACAAGCTCCAAGTTTTTGATTTTTTTCCATATCCATAATAGTACCTCAATAGTATTTTGTCGTTGCGTCATGACAAAACTCAAAACAAATAGATCAGGATACGGGAAAAAGAAACTTCATGAGGTAGATCTCCGTATCCGCGACGGCATAATCCACTGGGCTGAATCTACAAAAAACAGCACAACGATTATTCACAGACACAGAGTATCTCCAGTGGGTATACTCTGATGACAGCAGTGAAATTGCTATCATAACAGGCAGGCTTTCTGACTTACGGATTATCCTGCTTGTAACCGCCTTCCCGGACTTTCCAGTGACGACCCGGGCAAAAATCCCGGGATGAAGAAGCCAACAGCTCTTCAGTTACAGCAGCCTCCGTATACAGCAAGGACTGGCTTGTGACGGACTCACACCGTCTTTCCTTTTAACGTTGTATGCACCTGATAAAATTCTTATACCATCTTATTCCAGAAATTCAACGGCTTTATAGGGTGATGGTATTAAAGTAACTATTTCTACTGATTTGACAAAATACTATATTATAAAGGATTCCCTGTGCTAGAATAGACACAATATGTCTAGAGATCAGAAAACAAAACAGATAATACAAGGAATGTATGTTCAAAAATAAATTCATCCTTGCAACAGTCTTATTTCATCTATTTTTCACGAGTCTTCCTGCCACCTTTGCTGCCGAGACAGAGCCCGACAAGACCGCAACCTCAATCGCCACTCCCCTTCCATCGATTGCTCAAATAGCCCTCACTGAGCAAGAGAAACTCTGGATTAAGGAACATCCTACAATCACAGTTTCCAACGAGTTTGACTGGCCTCCATTTGATTTTGCTCTTTCTGGCAAGCCCTATGGCTTCGGCATAGATTTAATGAATCTACTCTCAGAAACTTCAGGGATTCAATTTGAGTACATTAACGGCTATACCTGGGACCAACTGGTGAACAAATACCAAAGGGGAGAAATTGATCTTCTACACTGTTTATCAATTACTCCTGAAAGAGAGAAGACCTCACATTTTTCTCCCCCTTTTTATCATAGTAAAAACGTTCTGATATTGCGAAATGACAGCCCACTTACTCATAACCTAAACGATCTTGAGGGAAAGATTATTGCGCTACCTAGGGGCTGGTCATCCATTGAATTTTTCAAGAAATACTATCCAGGCATCCATATTGTTGAAGTTGCCAGCTCCAGGCAAGCCCTCGAATATGTTGATCAGGGAAAGGTCTATGCTACAGTCGAACAAAAGGAAATAGCTCAATACTTCATGAGTAAATTTGGATTTTATGATTTAAAACTATCCGAGTGGATTGAAGATGTTGAACTGCAAAAAACATCATCCATGCACTTTGCGGTTTTAAAAACTAATCCCATTCTGTTTCAAATCCTTGCAAAAGCGCACAATAGTATCCCGCCCCAAACCCTGGAATCATTAAAACTGAAATGGTTCAGCCGGGATGGCAGAGCAGTTGGTAAAGCGGATGTAGGGCTTACTCCTGATGAAAAGATTTTTCTGAGTGAACATTATTCAATCAACTATTGCATCACCCCTGAAGCCATGCCTTTTGCCGACATAAAAAACAGTCAGGTTTCGGGCATGGCAACTGATATGTTTGATTTATTTTCAGAAAAGCTGAACATATCATTTAATCTTGTTCCCACCACCACCTGGCAAGAATCCCAGGAAAAATTTAAGAAAGGGGAATGTGACATAATTCCCATGATTACAATGAACGAGCAACTTGATAGACAAACCAATGTTACAAGTCCAATACTCAAGTTTCAGACAGCTATTATAACCAGGGAGGAAGAAGGTTTTATCGCGGGACTCCAGCATTTTGTTGGCAAAAAACTTGCAGTAGTACAATATGATCTCAATGAGAACAATATCTCATCGCTCTACCCGCATATTTCAGTGTTACCTTACGACAATGCCCAGGAATGTCTGTTACACGTTTCAAACAAAACCAGTGACGGAGCACTCCTCGCACTGCCTGTTGCAGCTCATTATATCCGTCACCTGGGCCTTACCAACCTGAAGATTGCTGGATATTCTGGTTCTGAGGGCACAATACGAATACGGAGCCAAAAAGACAGGCCCTACCTCAACTCAATAATGAGTAAACTTATCCGTTCAATCCCCCAAGACGATATTGACTCCGTGTATCAAAAATGGATGTCTATCCGCTTTGACACAAAATTTGACTACACTGCCCTTTGGAAGTTTTTCTCTATATTTTCAATCATTGTTCTACTTATTCTCCTCTGGAACAGACAACTCTTTCACCTTAATAAGAAGATTGCTGAAGCAAACAAGAAACTACAAGAACAGAGCAAGGAGTTACAAAGGATCTCAATTACAGATGTACTGACCGGGCTATACAACCGACGATACTCCGATATCAAACTAGAGGAAGAAATCCGCAGAGCAACCAGATACAAGGGTAATTTGTCACTCATAATAGGTGATCTTGATTTCTTTAAAGAGGTTAATGACACCTGGGGACATCAGATCGGTGATACTGTACTACAAGCATTTGCAACAATACTTACTGAAAAAACGAGAGACTCAGATGTCGTCAGTCGTTGGGGTGGAGAAGAGTTTCTTATTATATGCCCGGAAACTGATATCCAGGGAGCGCTGGCAGAGGCAGAAAATTTAAGGCAGGCATTTTCTAAAATATCATTTAAAGATGTGGGAAAACGAACAGCCAGTTTTGGGGTTGCATGCTATTTCCCTGGAGAGAGCAAAAGCAGTTTTATTCAACGGGCAGATGAGGCCCTTTACAGGGCAAAAAACAATGGCAGAAACAGGGTCGAATCAGCGAAATAAAACTCCTGGGAGTCGAAAGAATACTATCAACACTAAATGCAAAGAGTTTACTTCGCTGCCCTCTTCTCTTCGTTGCTACATGACACTGCGCCCCTTGCTGGACAAGCAAGGGGCATTATTCCATAAAGAATCGTCGCCTTTTATAGATTAAACTTTTCAATCAAGACTTTTAAGCTCTGGGAAAGGGCGCGCAACTCCTCCGCATTTTTTTGCACTTCGCCAGTATCAGAAGAAATAATACTCACGGCCTGGTGAACTTCAGAAATATCTTCAGAAATCTGTTGAGAAACAGAAGAACTCTGGGCAACATTCTCTGAGACCTCACCTATCCCCTCTCCTGCCTGGACAATATTAGTTGTAAGTTCTGTCATTGTTTCACTCTGCTCATCGAGAGAAACAGCAATGGTAGAGACAATGGAGTCAATTTCCGTAATGATTGAAGAAATCTTCTTAATTCCTGTGACCGTGACATCAGTGGATGACTGAATACTCTCGATTCGTTGTTTAATTTCACCGGTCGCCTCTGCAGTCTGCTTGGCCAGGTCTTTAATTTCATTGGCCACAACAGCAAACCCCTTTCCTGCCTCCCCTGCTCTTGCAGCCTCAATGGTGGCATTGAGGGCAAGAAGATTTGTCTGACCGGAAATATCTGTAATTGTCTCTGTTACCTTACCAATATCCTGTGCGGCACTTCCAAGAGCATCAACTTTCTCGGTTATATCTGATGCCTGCATGACTGCATCTCCAGTAATGCCCTTGGCATTCATAGTCGCCTGCTGAATTTCACCAACAGTGGCACTGATCTCCTCTGTTGCCGTGGTCATCACATTGACATTGGCCGTCGCCTCTTCTGTGGCAGCTGCAACTGATGTCATATTCGAACTCATCTCCTCTGACGCAGCTGCGACCCCCTCTGCCCTTAATGCTGACTCGGTTGATCCTGTATCAATTTTTGCAGATATTCGTGTCAAACTTTCAGAAGAAGAATTGAGGTTAACACTGTTCGTGTTAATATCCTTGACCAGGGTTCGGACGTTGCCGATAAATGAGTGCATATATGCACTTAATTCAGAGAACTCATCCGTTACAGCCGTTCGGAATACGGCCTTACACTCAGAGCAGGATTTAAACTCCCCGGATAAGATTTTTGGACATTGAATATTGGTTGCAGCAGAGCCGGCTTCTTCCCAACAGAGACCTTTTTTCCCATACATCGAACAATCTTTTTTCCCACAACCCAACATTTCAGAACAGTTAACCTCGGAAATGTTGCTCAGATCAACTTCCTGAGATAAGTCTCCAGTACTTGCCTGCTCCAAAATTGTGGTAAATTCCTTGATGGGTTTGTCGATGAGTTTAACAAAGAGAAAATAGACAAATGTCTGGATAAGGATGAGCGCGACTAAACCGGCAATTATAGAGTTAAAAGCCGTTTTTCTGGCTGCAGATAAAATACCCTCAATATCTTTTGGAATAGCTATGAGACCTACACTTTCACCGGAATAATCTTGAAGAGAGACATAGGCTGTCATGAATTCCCTTCCATCAATAACACTTCGTACCGTTACTATCTCATCGGCTCCCATAACATCTTTAAAAAGGGGATAATTCTCTTTCTTGAGCTTAAGATCATGGGTTTTTGCCTGATACTTAAACCCCTGTTCATCGGGAATAATCAGTGATAAATCAAAACCCAGGGATGCCTTTATGCCGTTAAAAAACTTATCGTTAAGCGGGGCGCCAAATTCAACAGATCCTGCATGCTTTTCACCCAGATATTTTACAGGAACAACAGCTCGAACAGACAATCCTGCATTGCCAACTTCAAGCCCCACTGCTGGCATAATATTAGTATTCACTGCAAGGACTGTTTTTCTAAAGGAGGAGAGATCATCACCAAATTTTGCAGGTTTCTGTAGTCTAAGAAAGGACGTTGCCGGTGGTAGATGAAAATGAAATACATTGAGATCAATGATCTCTTTTAACCCTGTAAACAACG
This sequence comes from Desulforhopalus glucosivorans, assembly GCF_054397165.1. NCBI lineage: Bacteria > Pseudomonadati > Thermodesulfobacteriota > Desulfobulbia > Desulfobulbales > Desulfocapsaceae > Desulforhopalus > Desulforhopalus glucosivorans. Next base: position 727,579 of record NZ_AP044854.1, on the reverse strand, counting down.
GAGCTGTAATACTGAGTAGATCTTCCCTGGATTGAAACTGTAAATTGTCCTGAACACTCGGCATTTCTGACACTGTTCTTGCGATAAGTTGCAATTGCTCTGCTTTACCTTCAGTCACTTCATGGCGCACCTGACCCAGAATAACTGTTACTTCTTCTTTAAATCCATTCACTGCATTATCAACCGATTTCTTATACGAGAAAAAAACCGGAACAGCTATCATGACTGTAATTAAAACACCAAGAATCAGAAGTAGCTTCGTTTTGACCTTTTTCGGCAATATTTTTTGAAACAGTGACGACATCTCTATCTCCTTAATAGAAAAACCTGTTATGAAATTAGGACTCTGAGAAATGCTATCACATAACTTGAGGGGATAAAAATAATTATGGTTTTTTTTTGAACATATGGCCAAATGAGGTGTTTTGTTAGAAATTAATTTGACTTTACAATTCGAATCACCACACAATACCTATCCCATAAAAAGAGCCTTCTTCCTAACATTTTTTTATTTTAAAAAGTAATTAACCCTATATAAAACATGCTATTAAATGGATAAGGACAATTAATAGGAACCAAACACAGGCGGGTAATGCAATAAACTGTGCGACAAGGTAGGAGTATCTTTTTAATTATTCAACTTAAGTGATTATTTAAATAGAATTTTAAACAGATCTGAAGCAACAATGAACTGGCTTGGAATCCGAAAACATTCAGCACCCGCTCCATCTCTCAAACCGAAAGAGGGAAAAGTGGCGTTATCACAGCGGTACAGGGAGGGGCTTCGAATGAAGATACCGTGAATATGTGACCTCAAATATAATGACAGTTTATCATACACTCAAAAACGAGGTGGATATCAAGTACATTACATCAAGAACAAAGCGGCCGGGAACATCTCGCCCGGATTTTTTAATGGATCAATGAAAAATCCGGGAATTAACAAACCTGGGGCCACAACCTACTGGTTTTTCTCTACAATATAGTCAGAAAGGGTTTTAAGGGACTGTAAAACTTCCCTGCTTGTGTTTTCAGAATCCATTCGTACACCATATTCCTGCTGTACTGTAACCGCAATTTCAAGGGCATCCAGAGAATCCAGCCCCAGAGTCGACGTCGGCCCCAAGAGTGGTTCGGTGCTCACAAATGCATCCATCTCCACATCATCTAAGTTGCATGTTTTACAAATTAATTCCAACAGCTCTCGTTCTATAGGTTCCATAAAAAATAGTATATGTTCAGCTTGATTGTAATTACTGTGCAACTATCTTCGAGCTCGGACTAATATCCAGGCAAGAAAAGTTGTCAGTAGGAAAAACAGAATTAGCCTGCCAAGATCACCCCAAATAGCAGTAATAGAGGCCCCCCGCACCAGAATATCAAGAAAGGCGGTAAGTCCCCAATTAAGAGGCGATACTACTGCCACTTGTTGCATTACCTGTGGCATTGCATAAACCGGAACCATCACTCCTCCAAGGGCCGCGGCAGTAACAACAGCCGTATATCCAAGGGTGGAGGCCTGCTCATACGTGCTACATACCATGCCGAGCAAAACACCAAAGCCACAGGATGCAAGACTTACCAGCAGAACGATAAGAAACACAGCACCAGGGTTCAGTGCAATACTGAAGGCTGGTAGCCCAATATGCGGAAACAAAAATGTACCGATAAGAGCAACAAGCAGGAATTGACACAAGCAGACACAGGCAAAGGCCACCACCTTACCTAAGAATAAAACAAGAGGTGAAATCGGCAGAGAAGCCAGACGAACCCAGATACCGGACTTTCGTTCCTGCAATATCACCCCAGCGAGAGGAATAGCTGTAAAAAACATGCCAAAAAGTGCCCATGCAGGAACATTTTGCTGGACCGGATTATATGCAGGTACATCTGTATCAGCAAGACCTTCACGATTGGCATCCAGTTTAAACAGAGGTTGAACGATTATCTCCGAGATCCCTGGGGCCGATAACGAATCTTGTGGAATACCCAGTTGGTCCATGATTATACTCAGTTCCTTTTCTAAGATACCGATCTTAGACTCCATACCAATAGCTTCCAGAGCCATCTGCAACTGAGCACTGAGCCCGGAACGGAGGCCCGGCATAATCCCCGGATCAAAAAAGACATCGATAGAAAGACGAGCCGTTGACTCCTCTTTTAATTCCTGACTACTCTTTTGAAAAAGCTGGAGAGTAGTCTTATCCATGTTAACAGAGGAGCCTTTGGGGATGACAAGACCAACCTGATACTTCCCACCCGCGATTGCGGTCTCTACATCAGCTGGTTGTTTTAATTGACTATCCCAGGCAACTATCTCAATATATTCTTTTTCGAGCCTTTGGCTGAGTGATTGGCCAATGGTCCCTCCGTCCAGGTCAAGAAGCAGAAGTTGGGTATTCTTTTGCCCGGTGAGCTCCATAACATTTTCCTGGACAAGAGTAATCACAACAACCAGGAGAGCTGGCATGAGAAAAAGCACAAGCAGGCCTGCTCGATCACGCTTAAGTAATGTAAGTTCTTTGCCTGCTGCTGTTATTATCTTAAACATATTAATTCTTTACATCATAATAATTCGAAAAAACTCATTAGGTATCGCGAAGCTGCTTTCCTGTCAGGCGTAAAAAAAGTTCTTCCAAATTACGACATCCGCTTTTTTCAAGGAGGGCCTCTGGTGTACCCTGCTCGATAATTTTACCAGCATCGATAATGCCTATGCGACTACAGAGTTCCTGAGCATCTTCCATATAGTGTGTCGTAAAGAGAATTGTCGTTCCCTTCAGGTTCAGTTCCTTTAGCTGTTTATGAATGAGGTGCCTGGATTGTGTATCAATCCCAACAGTCGGTTCATCGAGAAAAAGGATCCTGGGAAGATGTATAAGACCTGTTGCGAGGTTGAGGCGGCGTTTCATTCCTCCGGAAAACGTCAATACCTTGCGTGTTGCCTGCTCAGTCAGTTGCGCAAATTCAAGACATTCATCCACCCTATTCCGTAACGTATTCCCGGCCAGGCCGTATAACCGTCCAAAGAAAAGGAGGTTTTCCCGGGCGGTCAATTGATCATACAGGGCAATATCCTGAGGAACCAAACCAAGTATTTTCCGAATTGCATGCAAACTCTTGCTACAATCCAGCCCCATAAGGGAAACAGTGCCACTGTCTGGTGACAGAAAACCGCTAAAAACTGAAACAGCTGTGGTTTTTCCCGCTCCATTTGCTCCGAGCAGGCCAAAAAATTCACCCTTTCCAACCCGAAGACTAAAATCATCCAAGGCCGGGCTCACACTATTTTTATAGCGCTTCACAAGGGAGATGGCCACAAGTGCATCACCTTTGTCTTGCAGATGTAGAGAGGGATTACTGTCATTCATACTTGTCGTTTTTGCCACTGTTGCAGCTGGAGGAAAAATTTTTCTTCCAATACTGAACACTCACGAACCTGTTCAGCTAAGGCCGTATAATTATCACCATCCTGGACACGTTTTTTACAAATGCGGGCGGCCATAACAGCAAATTTCCGCCAGCTATCGCCGGCTGCAGTAAGCACTGCTGCGTACTCGACCAAAGAAGAGTCCTGCAATATTTCGGCGCTTTCCTGAAGAAACGCAGCGTACATAAAACGAAAGCCGCCACCACCTGTGCCAATCTCTTCCTGCATGCGAACAACGTGACCAAGGTGCAGATCTGCACGTTCTTTTCCCAGTCGATCCGGCCATTTTTCGAGTCGACCGGCCATAAACCGTATGCCCTTAATACCAATTAAAGGAAAAGGACTACCCAACATACTCTTGCAAACGGACCCAATTCCTTCAATGATCTGCGACCTATGATCAATCTGCTCAGGAACCCGGGTCAGATAATACATTTTTCCTTTAGGAGCCAGTGCTCCAGAGGCAAATCTTGCTCGAACTAAATCTTCAGCAGGACAGCGAACGGTACCAGGAAATACAGGATCACTTATAAGATAATCATCCCCATCTTTTCCATATACGACGAGGTTATGGGCATTAAAGTGAAAGCGCAACGCCTTTGGGAAATAGGGCAGCCAATAGACTCCAGTCTGCAGACCAACAGGAATCGATTGTTCAAGGGCTTCATCCAGTTCAGCCATCGCCTGGCCCTTGTCCCTGAACTTTTTCTGGTACATCGTGACACCCGGAATTTTTCCGATTGTCTTTAAAATATGCCCGGCAGCAGAACGGTAGGTAACAAGTGGCAGACCATTAATCCTGATAAAGGGAAGATAACCAAAGAAAAGGCCTCCACCAATACCAAAAGCCATTGCTTCTGAAAGACCAATACCCTTATGGGTGAGCAGATTAGAGGCAACACCACTCTCACAATGGGCTGACTGCTGATGTGAAAAATCAGTCAAATGAACTCTCCTGATACTCGCTTTGATTATAAACTGGTGGCTTGAGCGCACCCTTGATCAGATCGTCCACTGAGACATTGAATACTTCGGCATACTTTCGTAGAGTGGTTGAGCCTAACCTGCTAAAACAAAAAGGGATCAAATGAAGGCGGACCAACCAACGTGACTGTTTGGTATAACTGGCAAGAAGGCCGGCATCCATCTGATTTGCAGTCATGTAATAGTGCAGACAACTCACCCGTCCCGCTGCAACCTTCTCTTTTGACGCCTCAATATGTTTGTCGATCTCCTGCCAGGCCTGATCATTGACAACATCCACAGGAGACCACATAGAACCCTGAACAAGCTCATGGTTCCCACTATTATTGGCAACATAGCTGACAATTTTTACGCCGCCAGTTACACTGCTCTCTGAATTTTGCTTGGGTTCATCCATACGTTCTTAAAAGGTCACCCCTATCAATATTTTTGCTGAATTGAGTGGATCATTAGGCTCTTTAGTTCCAGCATTGGAAATATGATGATATCGCACTTCAAAGAGCAGTTTATGCAGCTCGTCCAGGGAATGCTTAAGGCCTATCCCAAATTGGTAATTTCCATTGAGTTCGGCACCCATTTCCGGGATATCTGCAAAGCTGTAAACAGGTCCACCGCCACCAAACAGATATGGCTGCCACACCTGATCAGCTGTAAATGTATACGCTGCCAGAAAATTAGCACCAACCATACTTGAGACATCTGGACTGGTAGTTATGGAGAGTGGAAGTTCCAGTAATAAAGAGTGATAGCCCCGGTACCAGCTCGACCCGATGTTATCGATAAGATGGTGATTATAACGTGGAATAAGATCTACGGTTTCAACTCGTTGGCTTGTCTCTCCCCAGCCGGGAATACTCTGACCATAGCCACCAATCACAGCCCAATTATCTTGTGCTGTTTCAAGTCCCACTACATCAGCACAACGGGCTTCAAAAGAAGAAAAGCTGAGAATAATACCAAGAACAAACAGACCAGCAATAGTGCGGCAACCTATATTTTGATATATTGTAGCTGGAGTACTTTTATGATTAAATTCTATCTGTAGTGCCATATTTCTAAGCTCGCTAAACGGGAAAGACATCTTGTTGGCTAGAGGTCCTGCTATGAAAAAACATCTCTAGTTTTCCTTAAATATGTAACAATTATTTTGGAATAAGATGCTACGATGCGTACCCACTCACCCCCCGTCAGTGGAAACACTTTTATACTGAAAAGAGCTCTGATTTGCAAGCATATAGCGGATTTGCTATACAACCATCATTACTGGACGCTCAATTAAAGCCTCCAGTGGAGCAATAGAATATTTCTTTTTCAATGCGGTAAAAAGACAATCTAATTCTTTTTCCCAGTGATCCTCTAATGTTCTCTCATATGGTGGAAGATCATGGAGCATTATTATTGCTCCAGGTTCAATTCGACTCAGGATTTTTCGGGCAAGGTCCTGAATATTTCGGTTCCCCCTGTCAAGGGCACGGCAACTAAAATTTACCGTTATCAGCCCTTCTTCTGTCAATACTCTAGCCAAACGCGACCCGGTGATACCCACAGGTGGCCTGAAAAGAAGTGGTTTCACACCGAATTGTCGAAATAACTCCTGACTTTGATGGATCTCCTGCTCTATTTTCTTTTGACTCCGTAACATCAGAAAATAGTCATGGCTCCAGGAGTGATTGCCTATGGTATGACCATGATCAAGAATAGTCTTGATCAGTTCAGGATATTGAGCCGCTTTTTCACCTATCACGAAAAATGTAGCATGGAGGTTGTGACGAGCAAGTAATGTAAGTAAGACGGGGGTGGAGAGCGGTGATGGACCATCATCAAAAGTTAAAGCGATTTCTTTAACTCCTGCACTCCCTCGGCTGATTATTGGCAGATAAAAACTCATACCAGGGAAAAAAGGTGCCACGAATGAAAAGACAAGAAAAACTATAAGAGGCAGCACTGCGAGTAAAGGCGCGACAAAAGAGAACAGCACAGCCAATAAAAATGCAGCAGTTCCAATTTTCTCCCCAAGAGTAAAAGGTGTCTTACGCATATTACCCCACACGAGTTGCCTCTTTACCCACCCGGCTGACCATCCAGACTAATTCTGAATTAGAAGTTGAAACTTCGTTTAGGATGACTTCAAACCCTGCTTTTTCAATGAACTCTGCTATTGTATCAGCAGAACGATAATAGACAGCCCCACCGGATAGCTTTATTCGTTTATCCTCCAAATGCCAGGACCATGATGGTTTATCAGACGGTGGAAGTACAAACCTTGTAACCAAAACGCCGCCCTCGCCAAGAGCCTGAAAACTTTTTTCAAATACATCAGCCACCGTCTCATCGTCGAGATAGTGTATCATATCAAGAAGTAGTACAGCATCAGCAGCGCCTGGAACCTCCGGCATTTCAGGGGCCCAGCCAACGGTGGCCCCACCCCGCTCGCCAATGGCAAGTCCAGCCACCCTTACCCTTTCGGGATTAGGGTCGATGCCGTACACCTTTGACTCAGGGTATTGTTCGAGGCACCAACAGGCCGGAACACCATAACCGCAACCGATATCAATAATAGTTGAATTTTTACCAACACCCTTCAGCATGCGATGCAGATCACTAAACATCGGGTCATACTGTATCTTAAAACGTGCAAACATCCGTGGATACGGTTCCATCGCTCGAAAACGATTACGAGTCCGCTCTATAGTGCTTTTCTTATCTTTCCGGTCTGCTCTGTTATTTTCACGGGCTATATAGTTATTTAACAGCGGGGGAAGTAACAAAAATGTTCCAAGCAGAGAATACCCAATGCCCAGTAAAGAAGTGATACCTATGCTTCGTAATAAAGAATGTTCTGCAACAGCAAGCACTCCAAAGCCAATCAGAGTGGAAGCGCCTGCCATAAAAATGGCAACACGCACAAGGACATAGGAAGGGTGATTAATATCACGATAACGTTGATGGGCGCGCACACAAAAGATTGAGTAGTCAACACCCATCCCAAGTATTACAACAGAGAGCATAAGTGCGGGGATATCGAGGGGATGACCAATTAGTTTCAGGGTTCCCAAGGTGCAGATATAGGCAAAAAAAGGCGGAAGCAATGTCAAAAGGGTCAGCTGAATATTGAGGTAGAAACAAAATGTGAGTACCACAACGCTTGCCGCAATGATCAGCAGCATGGAGGTAAAGGTAGAAAATAGAATATCAGCAAGTCTTTTTGTGAAATAATCTGCATCAAAAATTTTATCTTCATCACCATACCGACTATAAAAACCTGATCCATCGTAATTTTTACCGGGCTGAACGGTAATAAACTGGATCAGACCAGACTCTTTTTCTGAGATTCCAAGTAAGCTCCGGAAAGCCAGCGGAATTTCCCAACTCTTAGCACTATAAGAAGGACCCAGCAGAGAGAAAAACTCTGTAAATGCCTCAGGTGTGAATCCTCGTTCTGCCCCTGCTCTCACCAGTTCTGCTTGTAGTTTTTCTCCTCTACCACTACCCCAGAAATCTTTCCAGGCGGCTACATTTTCATTGGCTCTAACTTGGCCGGGAAAGATCATTGATGGCACAAAAGCCGCAGACAAGACCTCCCTGTCGATATCTTGCTCGATTTTTTCTAAAATCTGGTCATTAGCTATCTGAATACCTGCTATGGTCTCTGCAGAGTTCATCAAGAAAACACGGTTACCAATATTGCCCCACACCTTGGTGAACAGGTCATCGGCTGCAAGAGTTTCCTCACTCACCGTATTCATACTACTGAGACTTACTTCAAACTCTGGTTTTGCAAAAAAGAGCAGCCCAACGGCCAGCATGGCAGCAGCATAAGCACCAGGCTTACCGGTGCTGTACAGACGATTGACCACACCACGAAGCGGTAGTGTGCGGCTACTGCCAGGAGGCATGACAGGAAAGATCTTTGGGAAAATCGAATGAACAAAGAGAAAGGCAAAGAGAATACCAAGTGCGGTAAACTGACCCAGTTCTGTGAAAATGAGAAACCCACTTGTACTCAAAATCAAAAAAGCGCCAATTGAGGTAACAACCGCCATAACACCGATGGCATATACCTCGTGGGAAGCCTCCTTTCCTAAGGTCTTGCGATCACGATCCAAAAAGAGCAGATAGGTAATTCCATGATCCACGGTGATGGAAATTATCGCCCCACCAAAGCCCAACACCATAATGGAAATAGATGGGTGAAAAAGAGAGTAGACAAAGAGAGCAGTCCCTGTTCCGGCAAGGGCTGGCACCAGCGATAACAACCCAAGCAGTGGTCTTGGAAAGGCAAAAAGGAGGAGCAGGCCAATGGCTACAGTTGCAAGAATAAGAGCGAGCTGGACATCATGCCGAATTATATTCTCGTTATCAAGAGCAGCGCGGTACGCCCCCACCGGAGTAAAGGTAACTTTGTGGCCTGAAGAACTATATTTTTCGGTAAGTGTATTAAAGCTCGTAGCTAGAAGCTCAGAGATGTTGCGTGCAGACCCGGTATCGGTGCCTGTTGCCAGAGGTCTTGCAACCACCAATAGATGACGACTGTCGGCAGAGAGAAGACGACCCTGGTAAAATTTGGAATTCAGCGATGGTGCCAGCGGCGCCATTTTGGCAAGGACCAGATCTTTTAAGCCAAGGGGATCCAGGTTGATAAACTCAGCCTGTCCTATTCCTTCCATACTGCTCAAATCCTGGTACAGTTTCTCAAGACGATTTTGAATCATCTGCCCGTCCAAGAGTGGCTCGGCATGTTGTTCTAATTCATCTTTTGAAAACAGCATTGGCAAATTGCGCGCTGCATGGAAGGCCAATTGTGGAATCAGCTCACCGATTTCCTCAGTACCAACCTGGGCAAATAGTCCACTCTCCTCCAATTCTTTTTCTAGCATTCCCCCTATTTCGACCAAGGTATCTGGATCTTCACCATCAAGGGAAATATCCACAGCAATTTGATCGTGCACAGGATGATGCTCAAAAATATCCAGACCGTCAGCAATGACCTTTTCACCAGAGGGTAAAGAACGGGCCACATCGGTATCAATATCAAGGCGCATAATACCTACTGCGCCTAACACAAGAATCAGAAAAGAAACGGTTATAAGAAGTCGGTAGTTGATCATGGTTTGTATCACAAACTAAGGGTCAAAAGAGTAACAAGAGCCATTACAATACCAATCGTAACCACCCGCAAAATCGTTTTACGATTCTGATAGAATTCGTTCGCCTTTTGAATAAATGGAAGTCCACCTAACATTCTACGCATACGATCTATTATAACAGTCTGGTTATCAGAACTTGCACGACCCTGAAAAGCGCACATGGGATAGAGTGCATAGGAGGATTTACTCTGCCGCCGTATAAGTTCATCAAAAGGAGTGCCGTCCCAGGGTTGTTCGACAATGACTTTGGCAAATGGTGCGTTCAAGGCATATGCATGGGCCAGACAACGGTAGGCTATTTGGGCTAGATTCGTCTTTTCGTCCTTTCTGCTGCCATCACTTATGCAGCCGAGAAAAAATGCATCCCAATCACCACCAGAATCAAGGCTGCGACAGCCATTATCTAGTACGTTCGTATCAAAACAATCAAAGAAAACATCATCTTCAAATACAAGAATTCGGTTGGCATTATCTTTTAGTCCCATTTCCAGACAGGTCATGTGGGACAGGAAGATACCCTTTTCCTGATTAACAGGGTGTTTTTCAACAATAATAAATTCAACCCGAGACAACAGCCCCACAGCTTCAAACTGTTGTATCGCCTGCTCTTTTCTATCCGGGCGAGATTCAAGAGATATACAATAAATCCTGTCAAAAAAAGCCCAGCTATCAATTTGACTCGATTGCAATTGGTTCACGTTACTCGTCTGTATCGGTTATGCGAATTTATAATTGCTGATGGTCACAAAAACTGGTAGTCGTGGTTCTCAAATGACTCTAGCCTACATTTTTCTGAGGATTAACCAAGGCTGGAACATCGCCTGTTGTTTACTCTGCTTTTGTGGTATATTTTTGAATTTACCGGCAATACTGCGTAGTAGCCTGGATGCTTTGATCCACTTTTCTTTGTACCATGACAGAAACAATAAAAAAGAATATACTTAAAATTAGTGAGTTAGACTACGTCCGCTCTGCAATAGCAGACCAGGCCGATCTTTCTGCCTTTAAAGAAAAACCTACGGCTGTGGTTCTCCTCGGAGTTTTTGCTATTGGTTTTAGCTTTGTCCTTGGTTGGCCAGCTATTACAGCACTCGGAATTCTCGCTGTCAAACTACACAACCCTTGGATCGTCGCAGTCGGTGGCCCCTTCACCTACGGCTTATCCCACCTTGTTTTTCTCTTCGGCATGTATCTTTCCGGTGCAAAGTACTCTCTTATCTTCCTGCGCTGGCTCACTAAAGTTTCAGTGGAGAAAGCTCTTGTCTGGGCACACCGGTAAGAGAAAGTATCAAATTACTGTTGTTTGATGGCTTCATACACAGACGCAGTGAGTAGAGATAGGCTCTGAAAAACGCGCGCTATACGAGGCGTAGTGTCTTAATCGATGATTCAATAGCACGCATAGTACACCGGATCGTCGATTAAAACCTATAACGAAGTAGATCGAGCTTTTTACGAGTCCATCATTTCCTTATTGCCCCACTGACATCTCTCATGCGCAATCCTGTCACTGTTTCATACACCTGGCCATCATCGCCTGCAATAACGAGATCAAAAATCAGCTCAGTATCTGTCTGCATTACTTTTTTGACCCTCGTCTGATAATAGCACCCAGGCTGTGTCGGTCGTACAATGACCCGTTTGTCAAATCCCACTGGAAAGGGAATAAAATTCACCGATTGTTGTCCGAGAACACAGGCTGCATGGAACGCGCCATCCAGAGGAAATGGCGAACCGATAATTTCCTGGATAGGGTCGCAGGTAAGCTCTGGAGATTTCAACCGTCCCCACGCCTCATCCCCCGACAGATAAAGAATATTATGAAGGGTCTGATAGTGAGGGCCAAAGGGAACAAGTTCACTGTACAGATAATTCGCCGCAACCTCAGTCTCGGCCTTTTCCGGACGGGTAAGATCTATATTTGAAACATGCAGGTTCTGGATACGCGTAGAGGAAAACTCTATAGTACCGTGCTCTTTAATCCTACTCATTGCCTTGAAAACTGTTCGGCTGAGCAAGGTAACCTGCAGGCGATCACCAGATATCTTATCACACTCAACGAGGCTATCCACTGTGCTGCGTTCTGGGGGAATTTCCAGAAACTTTGCAAAGCGAACATTTTCCATGACCCTGATATCCACTTCCGGATGTACAGTATGGGCCTTAGCGGCAAGTAGAAGCATGCTCTCCACTGCGGGCAGAACAATACTACCTGCAAAGCAGTGATCCTTAAACCAGGGTTTCACAGGAATTGTGAGAGGAAGACGCCGGTCACTCATCAACGGGGAAATTCTTGCCAGAGGTTGATGGTCTTTTGATCAATCTCCACTGGAATACCTTTACCGTTAACAGCACAGTGCCTGGTAAAACCTGTACAACAGGTTTCACCGTTATCTGCCCTTGTGATCAGATACTCAAACTGAAGTTTGACCATCTCAAGCTTACCGGGCCGCGTATAGATATACATCAGGTCATCATAAAAGAGCGGTGAGAAATAGCTGAGCTCTGTTTTGATAATGGGATAGACATAGCCACTTTCCTCAATTTTCTTATAGGGATAGTTGGCGTTACGCATCAGCTCTGCCCTACCAAACTCAAAATATTTCAAGTAGTTGGCGTGATAAACAACCTCTGAACGATCGGTGTCAACATAGAGGGTGCGCAGTTCACATCTATGCCAGATGAGACCAGTGTTTGTGTCTTTGACAAAACAGGGTTCATCCTGAACTTCGGGTTTAAAAGGTTTTGGTCGCATTATAATCCTTTAAAGACGACGCAGCAATTCGTTCCACCAAAACCAAAAGAGTTGGAGAGTACAAATTCATGTGCATGTTTGCGAGTTGTATTGGGGACCACATCCAGATCACTAAAAGCAGGATCAGGGATATGATTAACTGTGGGCAGGACAATGCCCTGTCCCATGGCCTCTATTGCAAGAGCTGCCTCTATGGCAGCAGAGGCACCAAGAGAATGACCAACCTGGGATTTATTTGATGATACAGGTATCTTTGATACATTTTTGCCAAAGACACTCCGCAGACACTCGACTTCAGTACCATCACCTGTGGGCGTTGAAGTGCCGTGGGCATTAACCGCGCCAATATCAAGAGGGCTAATTTCGGCATCATCTATCGCATCGTGCATGGCCCGGATAATTGTCGTACTGTTGGGCCTTGTAAAATGCTCAGCGTCCGAGTTCCAGCCGATGCCTGCGACTTCTGCTTTTGCTGTCAAACCAAGTGATTCTGCTGCCTCTTCAGCGGCAAGAACTAAAACACCAGCACCCTCTGAGAGTACAAACCCTCGCCGGTCTATGCTAAACGGCCGTGAAGCCAGTCTAGGATCTTCGGCTGCACGATCTTTAGGGCTAATCTTGATGGTGGCCTGCATATTTGAAAAGCCCTGGATAATCTCAGGGACCAAACATGTATCAACACCACCGGCAAGAATAAAATCACAGTCTCCGTCCCGTATCATTTTAGCCGCAATAGCTATGGCATGATTACCCGAAGCACAAGCTCCCTGGGGGGAAAAGATAGGTCCGGTAAAGCCCAGCATCATCCCCGCCTTACCACCGGGAAGATTGGCACAGACATTGGGCAGAAGATAGGGGCTGACCTTTAGTGGCCCCTTATTAACATAGTTATCAACAGCTATACGGTAGGAGTCAGTCCCGTTTAAGGCAGAACCTATCAGACAACCTGTTCTGGGCCCTGTCTCTGCATTCATTTCAAGACCAGCATTAAGCAGTGCCCTTCTACACACTTCCATGGTGAGAAAGACAAAATCAGCGTTCCATAAAGAGGCCTCTTTACGGTTGACGTAGGAAAACGAACTTGGGTCCCAGTCAGGGATTTCACCGACAACATTACTTCGGCTTTTGGTCTCGCAACGAGTGAGCTTACGAAAACCTGCGCGGCCATCTACAGCCCCTTGCCAGGTCGAGGAAAAATCGTTGCCAAGTGGCGTTGCAGCATCATAGCCAACAACCATGACCTTTCTGTTTAGAGGTGCCTTCATAGAATTTTAGTTAAATTTGGGACTATTCAGTAGTCAAAACTTAAAAAATTATTAAATTCAATACTGTTACTCATCACACTTTTGGAATACAGCACACGCATTACAGCCACCAAAACCAAACGAATTTTTCAGAACAAATTCCTGTTCAAGAGTCCGTTTCCCCTCTGTTACACAATCGATTTCAATTTCCGGATCAGGTGTGTAATTAATAGTCGGTGGAACAACACCCTCTTCCATGCCTCGCAGAGCAAAAATTGATTCAATAACACTGGATGCCCCCATGGCATGGCCTATAAGCGATTTATTGGCACATACAGGTGGCAGAGCTTCCCCAAAAACGGACTTGAGTGCGTCATACTCTACCTTATCACCCACCTTGGTTGATGCAGCGTGAGCATTTACTGCAGCTATATCTCCCGTGGTAAGCGACGCATCACTGATCGCATCAAGCATACATTTTTTAACAGTATCCAAATAGGGAGCAACAAAATGGTGAGCATCTGAAGTCATACCCCAGCCAGCAAGTGCACTCTTATAGCGTAAGCCATGGACCTCAGCAAAGTCCCTGGTGGTCATAATGACTGCCCCGGCCCCCTCAGAGATGACAAAACCACGCCGATCAGCAGAAAAAGGTCTGCTCGCCATCTGCGGTGGCTCACTTTCCCGCCCTTTTTGGGGACTGTAAACCCCGTTCATAGTGTAAAATCCAGCAACTATGGGCTCAACCAGGGCAAAATCAACAGCACCGCAAATTGCCACATCAGCCCGGTTCTGGGCTAGAAACATGGCGCCCATGATCATCGATGTAAGGCCAGTGGCGCAAGCACTAATGGTTGAGGTAATTGGCCCACGCGCCCCGGTCTGAATAGCCACCTTGCCACCAACCATATTGATACATGAGTTGGGATTAACATAGGGTAGCGGCAGTTTATTCTCGGCCTGAAGTTTACGATCAGCGTTTAACACTGCATCCAGTCCACCAATGGCCGAGCTATAGGTCACAGCCGTTCGTAAACCAATGTCCGGCGTTATCTCGACCCCACTGTTTTTTAGGGCTCTAGCTACCGATAGCATGGAATACTTGAAGACAGGAGATGTCCAGGCTGCCTGGTGCCTCGCGGACAGGAAAGGATACTCCTTACCCTCAATCTCAGGAGCCTGACCTGCAATATGAACTGGAAATTTATCAGGAAGCGAAAAACGAGTTAATGGACCAATGCCACTTTTCCCTGCAAGGGCCTGTTGCCACTGCTCTCCAAGATCACTTCCCAGGGGAGAAATTGCATCATAGCCGACGATGACCGCATCTTTTCCTCCCATATTCTATTACCAGGGGATAAATTGATAGAGTTTTGCAAACATTTCATAGACCTCAATCCAATTCTGCAGGTCCTTGGTCGTTTTGATATGCGCCCGTTTATTGACCATAACCCAGCTCATATGGGCAGCGCCGTCCTTACAGGTACTGCAGTCGCGGGTTTCAGAGGTACAACAACGGTGCATGGTCTCAAGATCAGAAGACCAGCGAATAAAATTGGTCAACCGCCTGGGTCGGGGATTTCTTTTATCGATCGGTTCAGTAACAGAGGGACATTCCATCCAACCAAAAGGTCGGCCTAGCATTTTCCCGGTGGTGATCACCTCATGGTAATACTTACAGGAAATAACCGTCTCTGGGTACTTATCCAGCATATCATCCATTTCTGCCCGAATAGCGATAAGTTCCTCAGGCTGCCAGGAAAAACCATCGACATCTTCGTCATTGGACAGGAGCTGCATCTGAACCTTAAGCCCAACATTTTTAATCTTTTGGATGATTTTCTCTGTCTTGCCCAGTTGCTTAGGGGTAATGGTATACAGATAGTAGGCGTGGGGATCTCCCTCGTAATTGGCACTTGAGATCTTAAAGGTGTCTTTGCCACGTAGAATCGTTTCATCTTCCGCGTCTCCCCAGAGGGAGATACCAACCATCATATCCGGGAAGCGATCTCTTGGAACCTTAATCAAACCATTGGTGGCACAAAACGAAGGCATTCGTTTGTAAAAGGCCTCTACCCGGTCGAGGCAGAGTGTTGGTTCTCCGCCAATAAGTATCGCCAGATTCACCCCACGGGCCATCTCCTTTTCAACAAAGGCATGCCACTTATTAACGTCCTTTTCTTCTGACGCTACCTCATGTTCACCGGATGAAAAGAAAAAACAGCCCTGACAACGCAGGTTGCAGCGATCTGTCACATCATAGATGGAGCTGCGGATATTGAGCTTTGAGATTTTTGTATAACGCTCATACCAGTGGTCATCAAGGAGGGAACTAACAGTTATCATAATATTACTACCCCTAGGAAACGGGAAAGGTCAGGATGAGTACCTGACTGTACTTTCAAATTTATTGGACGGTGCGTTCTATGTTATGAGAGGATACAAACAACCTTGCACAATACAACACTATTCTTTTTCAGGCGGATTAACAAAACTATCACAGAGATTCTGCCCCTTCTCATAACCTCTAACCCAGACGGCAAGATAAGTGTCCGCATAATCGAGCCAGGCAGAAAAGGTCACAGGATCGGTGGCATGTCTAAACATCCTGGCTGTTACAACGGCACTTCCTGCTGCATAATGTCTGCAGTCATCACAATCGGTATCCGGCACACAACAGGCTGCATCACGGTCCCATTGAAGATCAGTCCGATACTGCCTGAACGACCTGCCAAGCCCGATATCAGTAGATGGGTTCATCCTCGGATAGGTGCAGGAAAACAGATCATGCAGTCCCTTATTGCTTGTATGGGCAACGATATTATAGGGTGAGAAGAGAACAGTCTTGGGATAGTCACGCAACAATTCACTCATCATCTCCCCGGTCTTCTTCAATGACTCAGCTGTATGACGAAGAGATCCATCATAACCAATTGGTGCTGAAAACATATTAAAGGTGATTTGCTGACCATTATCTGCAAGAATCCTGGTTACTTCCCGTGCATCATCAATATTGAACGGAGTAAACGTGTAGACAAACACAGCTCTCGGATCATCCTGATAATTTTTCATCTGGCGAACCAGCATATCCGGGGCCTTTCGAACCGCCAGACTGGTTTGATCATTACCCCAGATTGAGATATGAATACGGTAATCTATCTCTCGGGGAATCGGGATGAGTCCATTTGTGGCTATGGCCCCCAATGGAATAACATCGTAGCAGGCAGCACACAACTCTGGCACCAGAGAAGGCTCGGCACCGGCAAGCACAACAAAGGTTATCCCACGCTCTTTTTCTGAGAGAAAAAGCTGTCGCCAATCTTCTTCGCTTTTATTTTCTTCGGCAAACTGCTTTTCGCCAACGAAGTAGTAACATCCATCACAACGAATATTACAGCGGTTACTCATGTCATAGGTTGATTCGCGCAGGAAAAAATAGCGTCGAACCTTTTCCCAACGTTCGCCTATAACCGGATCGGCTATGATATCAGAGAATTTATATTTTGTCTGAACAGACATCTATTCGCGATTGTTACGTTTATCGTCTATATACTCGGCAATGATACGAACAGTGGTCAACTTGGGATAATCATCTTCATCGATCTGTATCTCGTATTCATCTCTTAGAAACAGGGCTACAGTTGCCATGTCCATGGAATCGATACCCACCTCATTCACCAAATCAAGGTCAGCATCAAAGGTGGCGGCGGTAACATCTTCAAGTTTAAGCTCGTCGATGATTATTTCAGCTATTCGAGTAATGGTTTGGCTATGGTTGCTCATGAATTCGTTATTTTACTTTTCTATTTCGTTTAAAGTGAAAAACATCCAGCCGGAACATACATCGTCCTCACCGCTGGTAATTTTAAATATATATTGATCTTGCTTATTTCCTGAGGTGACATGAATATCAAGCACCTCACCGGGCTTGACAATTTTTCTAAATTTGACTCGAGTAACACCCGCCAAATACATATCCCGTTCTGAGGACCTGGAAATAAGATCGGCAACCATCTTCAACTGAGCAATTCCAGGTAAAATTGGATTATCAGGAAAATGTCCGGAGAACCAAGGGGATTTGTCATCAGTTGCAACAGAGGCAACCATTTCACCTTCTTTCATTATTATATCAACAAGTCGATAAACCTGCCTCAACTCCAAGATCAGACAGAAGAAGAACCCTTCTTCCCAGTCAACACCTATGTATATCTAGTAATCAATTACAAGGAAAAATTTATACCACTAAGACCAGCAATACACAATAGTGAATCCGAAGAAAAAAACAGATTATTTTTGCAAAATCTACGTTAACTAAAAGCTCTGTGACTGAATGAAAACAGTAATTATTCGTTCAAGACAATACAACCCGCAGGGCACACTACATTGCTCGTATTCGAGCATACCTTTCTCTCATACTGCGTTCAACACATCCACGACAAGCCGACATTTGTAATGTTTTTTGAGGTAGTCACTCCATTGATAGTGTATAATTTCGAGACGATAGAGTCTATAAAAAGTAAACGGTCACATTTATAGCAGGAAAACCACAGCATGAAGAGAGTTCCTGAACCAGCACTGATGAACGACCCAAAGCAGGCGGCAGCCTACGCTGGGAGAGATCTGGATAATGCGTATTGGCTCTTTGAACAACTGTTCCGCAAATATTTTCCTCACCAGGTACCAGAAGACGCAATTCTCGATCTTGGCTGTGGTCCTGCCGCTATCCCCATGCGCCTTGCCAAACTTTTTCATAACTGTCAGATACATTGTGTAGACGGAGCTCCCCAGATGTTGGCACAGGGACAACAAGCCGCACTGCGGGAAGGTCTGGAAAAGCAAATACATTTTTTCCTCGGTAATCTACCAGACAAACTCCCACTCCCACAGGACAAGTACAAAACAATTATTTCCAATAGCTTTCTACACCACCTAACGGACCCCATGATTTTGTGGGACGCCATCCATACCTACTGTCTTCCAGGGGGAGCAATCCTCATTGTTGACCTTGTGCGGCCGACAAGTAAAGAAAAAGCCCAGCACCTGGTTGATCAATACATGCCCAATGCACCATCACTACTTCGACACGACATGCTGCTCTCACTGCTCGGTGCTTACACCCTGGATGAGGTCAAAACCCAACTGGAACAAGCCAACCTTGCTGAAAACATACACTTAAGTATGACAACCACGTTCCAATTTGCGGCATATGGATACGTAGACTGATTCAAAAGGGGTAACAGAATGAAACTGAGCGTTGCTGCGAATTGGGATCTTGAGTTACTGGACGGCCTTGGCGAAATCCCAGAAGTCACATCGATCTATGCCAAACTCCCCTTTGACGTCGTTGGTGGAGGACGTGCAGGGCTTGTCATACCATCTGTTGACTTGGACTTTGCTGCCTCATATATAGATTTGGCCCATCAACGTGGCCTATCATTTTGCTACCTTATCAATGCTCCCTGCCTGGGGAATTTGGAACAGAACGAAGAAGGCCAGCAACAGATACTCTCCATGATCGGCCAACTGGTTGATATGGAGGTTGACAGCGTCTCAATTGCAAATCTATCTCTGGTAGCTTTGGTTCGTCGTAATTTCCCTGGTCTTGCTATTCGCGGCAGCGTCCTCAGCTGGCCAACAAATCTATCGCGCCTGAAATATCAGGAGGCTCTGGGCGTTGACCCGCTGATCATTCCATACAGCGAGTTCAACCGTGACTTTAACATGTTACCTAAGATTCGTTCAGGCCTCTCATGTAACATGCAACTCTTTGTCAATGTCTCATGCATCTACAACTGCCACTACCTCGGAGAGCACGCCAACAGTGTTGGCCACGCATCTCAATTAGCCAAAAACAATCAGGGCCCGAAATCGTTTCTTGATATCTATCTCTGGCAATGCACCCGTCGGCGCCTACTCCATCCGGAGCTATTTCTGATGAGTCGCTGGATTCGCCCTGAAGATCTGCAGCAATACGAAGATTTGGGCTTTGATGAATTCAAGATTATTGATCGTTCCCGCTCAACAGCCTGGCTGTTGCGTGCTACAAAAGCCTACGCAAACCGGAGCTATGACGGAAACCTACTGGACATACTCTCACTGGAAATGCTTGGGGACCCCGCTGGTTTTCATAGTGATATAGAAAACCAGATTCCTGAGCGGATGCGGCACTACAACAAAAAGGAACGGCAGTTAATGTTGCGTATGCTTAAACTACGACGTCGCCTCCTCGCCTTGGATATCCACATTGACAATGCTGAGTTATCCGATTTTCTAGACGGCTTTGGGACAATCAATTGCGCGGAGACCTTCTGCGAGAATTGTCGCCACTGCCACAGATATGCAAAAAGAGCCGTACGCTATGACCAAGATGAGGCGGATATTCTTGCAGCAGACATCAGCACATTACTTGACGATTCACTGACCGTGTAACCTGATCATTTCCATCAACAGCTATCATCATCTGTCTTTTATCTCAGCATTTCGCCAACAGGTAGGATCTGAGGCGAGATAATCGCCAGTAAGCTGATACGCAGCACCTCTACAGCCATAACACTCTGCCGCTTTTTCACAACTGCGACACTCTCCTTTAATCGTCTCTCTAAAATTCTTTAGATTATTGACAACCTCACTATTTTTCAAAATAGATTCCAGGCCGGTGCGACGAATATTATCAAGCGGAATGGTAACCCCGACACATGGCATCACATCACCTGTTGCAGTCACCACACAGGACACCTGATGGCGCATACACTTATTGCCAACCAGTGGTGGTTGCGGTTCCCAATGACGACCAAATTGTTCCTGATCAATTTTTGAAAGCCTGGTGAAAAGATCCTTCAACTCCATGGGGGAAACGCCAAGCCAGCTATTTTCGCTCGCATGGGCCTGGGGAGTAAGAACTTCAAAAAATGGCTCAATATTCTCTTCACGCAGCCACTGCCAAAGAGCGGGTAATTCTTTTATATTTTGCTGGCAGATAACTGTACTAATGGCGAGAAATAACTCCTCTGAAGGATAGCCTGCAGCTTTCAATGCTGAAAGCGCCTTCTTAATCATGTTAAAAGCGCCTGTTTTTCCAGCTAACTGATCCTGAATTTGCTCATCCCGCGAATTCATTTTTAAGGCAATCCGCACCTTTTCACGGGCCAGCACAGTCGCAAGAGCTGTATCAATCCCAGAGCCATTAGTGAACATCTCTATTTCAAGCCCCTCTTTACTGAGAAACAGTAACATCTCAACAAGATGGGGATAAATAGAAGGTTCTCCCCCTAAAATGATAATCTTCCTGGCCCCCATAGCTTTTGCCTGGAGGATAACATCCTTAATTTCGTCTCTTGAAAGCTCCTTGTCACATTCAATTTTTTCATCGACATAGCAATAGGAACAGCGAAAATTACAGACCCGGCTGAATTCGATTTCCATGGATAACAGCTTTCCAGCCGCAACGGCATCGCGAACTTCCTGCTCTGTAAATTCAAGATTATATATTTGCATTACTCTCAATAATAAAAAATTCTAAAAAACTAACGTGTGAAACAGTGAAAAAGTATAACCACACCATCAATATCCATCAAGATCATTAAACTTGTTCATATTTTCCCAACGTAGCATTTCTTTTTCGTAGCGACCCTGCCAACCATATTTTTTCATAACCCGCTTATAACGAAGTTTCAAAAAAGGTTTAAAGAGAAAACGCCAGATGGACACCCATACCCAACCAATCTTGTTCACTTCAGCGGGTGGATTCCACCACCCCAGTACCACTTGCCGCTGATACCAAAATTGATACTGGAGCTGCTCCGAATCTAAATAGTTCGTTCGCACATTCGCCCACAGACCATTATATCTTTTATAATCTGTCCGATTGGTTATCAAATCTTGATCAAGGAGATTCTGGCGCATACCGGTTTTTGGGTAGGGAGTCAGGACCTGACAGTAGGCGGCATCCGCCTGTACATCTGTAAAGAACTCATAATTTTCTTTAATCGATGCCTCATCATCTTCAGGAAAACCGAAAATAAGACCACCGATCACCATCATGTCGTACTTGTGGCAATTTTCCACAGCCTTTTTTGCAAAAGCCCCTGAATCACCTTTGTCAGCAGAATTCAAGTTCTTCTTCGACACATTTTCAATACCAAGAAAAACGGAACAAAAACCTGCTTCGGCCATCTTAGCGACCATCTCTTCATTTTTGGCCATGGACATACAATCCGCCTGAACCATCAGACGAAGGCCGTCATATTTTTGAGCGATGATGGCATCACACAACTCAATGACCCTATGGGGACTCAACACCATATTATCATCGGTAATGAATATATAGCGAGTTTTCCGCTTATAATAAATGTCGTCAATATCGGCCAAGACACGGCTTATGGGATAACTCCTGAAGGTTCGCCCATACATGTGTTTCATCGAACAGAAGTTACAGGTGCGAGTACAGCCACGGGAAGTCTCAATAAGTTCAATTTTAGAGTTGAACAGATGATACCCCCAGGTAAGTCTTCGTTTATCACGGACCGGCAGTTTCAATGTACTCAGGTCAAGGTTTTCGCCCAACCGATTATGAACGAAGTGCCCATCCTGCTTATACGAGAGTGATGGGATCTCAGCCAAGGTGTCATTACCCGCCAAACAATTAACCAGACGACGAAAAGATTCCTCCCCTTCTCCCCTGATCATAAAATCGATCCACTGGGCGTCCTCCGAAACGGCAGTCTCTTCAAACATCAAGGTAGCGTGATACCCGCCAACAACAATTTTGACACCGGGAAGGAGTTCTTTAATCAGGTGGGCAATTTTGATGCAGGTATCAAACTGCCAGGCCATGGAGGAAAGACCAACAAGATCGGGCTGGATCTTGCCAATCACCTTGCTAAGGTATTTTTTAATCGAACGACGTTTCCGAACCAGGTCAATAAGGACAACATCATGTTCCTCATCAATGTTACCTGCGATACTGGCTATGCCGTGATTTGGCAGATGAACTGCTGCCTCGTGAACAATGACAGGCACTACATCCGGCATTGAAATCAAAAGAACTTTCATCTTTGCCTCTGGCTAAAAGCCTGCCTTACCTGGTTTTCAAGCTCCGCGGCCGTTGGTTGTTTACCTTCATAATCGGGCTGGATACAATCTATAATATTTACGCTGATACTATTATGCAGTCTGGTATTAAAGAAAAATTTACCTGGGGTAAATAATCTATCAGTATTGCTGATTTCCAGAACATAAATTGGCACCCTGTTCATCCGTGCAATTTTAAACGCACCTTTATTCAGTTTGCCCATTTTACCGTCACGACTCCTCGTTCCTTCTGGAAAAATAAAAAAGTTTCCTCCAGCATCAAGATACGACTTCATAGTCTCCATCTGGTCTATCATCATACGTGCAAATCTCCCCTCACTTGAGGCGGGCAGATAACCAGACTTTGCAATAATCCAACCGAACACCGGCATACCAAAAAAACGCGATTTCACGATTGTCTTCTGTCGCCTGAAAAGAGCAATGAGTAGTAATGGATCAAGATAGGAGAGGTGGTTACAGACGATAACAGAAGACCTGATATCAGCAATTTTTTCATCAATCATAACTCGCTGCCGAGGAGCAGTAGCTCTGACTATTAAGAAGAATATTTGATAGAAGTAACTGTTTAATCTCTGAAAAACCAACTCAGCATTTTTACAAAAGAGAGCCGCTCCCAGATAAAACCAGGAGAAGAAAAGGATGAAACCAAAGATAAACCAAGTCCAGCAGACAAGGGTGACAATGCAATCAATACACTGGGAAAGAAAACGACGAAAAGAGCTGTTACTGGACTGCATCTCTACCATTTTTTATAAGCAAACAGGTGTTGACTCCGCCAAAGGCGAAATTTTGGATGGCTGCAATTTTAGTCTCTGCTTCTGTTAACTCACGCGTATGTCGCAGCATATTGCAGCGCTCGTCGACATTGTCGAGATTGAGAGTAGGAGCAATAAAACCCTGTTCCATCATATAAAGGGTTAAAATCGTCTCAATCACCCCACAGGTCCCCATGGTGTGTCCCATATAGCTTTTCAGCCCGGTAACAAGCGGTCCTTTACCGTACACCGCACCAATGGCCTGCCCCTCTATAACGTCACCCATCTTTGTTGCAGTGGCATGGGCACTAACAAAATCAACATCATCCGGTTTAATTCCCGCATCGTCTAGGGCAAGGCGCAGAGTTGTTGTTATCCCATCGAGATTTGGCAGGATAAGGTCTCCACCGTTATTGTTACAGGCAAAGCCGATAACCTCTCCCAGAATTTCTGCTCCTCGTTTTTTGGCTGTTTCATACTCCTCGAGAAGAACAGCTCCACCACCCTCGCCCACTACCAGACCATCTCTATTGGCATCAAAGGGGCGAGGGGTACAATCCGGAGTTTCGTTATACTTCACAGAACAGGCAAGCAGGTTATCAAAGACTGCCACGGTGGTGGTATCGTATTCATCCGCCCCGCCGCAAATCATAGCATCCTGCATACCGTATTTAATTGATTCATACCCATAGCCTATGGACTGACTGCTGGTCGTACAGGCGGTGGATGAGGCAATGATTCGCCCGGTGATGCCAAACATTCGGCTTATGTTCACCGCTGTTGTGTGGACCATGGAACGCAGGTAATCCACCGCACCGATAGAAGAAAATTTTGATTCAAGATCACTAAAAAATGTCTTATAAATTTCACGCTGGACCGTTGGGCTACCGTGGGTGGAGCCAAAGGCGACCCCCAGACGGCCAGAGGTAATAAATTCCTGGCTCATCCCGGAACTTGCCAACACATCCTTTGCCACCTGACAGGCATAATACGCCACAGGCCCCATGGTTTTTCGATACTGCCGAGTGAAATCAAACTCAATGGGATAATCTACCGTTCCAAATACCCGGGAATGGATATGCTTTGACAGTAACCCGTCATCACGCAGGACCCCTACACCGGACTTCCCGGTTTTGAGGCTGTCTATTATATCGTTTTTGTCGTAGCCAATAGGTGTGATGGCCGAGCAGGCAGTAATAACAACGCGTCTATTCATGGAGTGAGACCGGCCGAATTATTTGGTGTGTGATTCTTGTATTGCTTCCACATAGTCTAGAATATCATTGATCGTCCTGATACCCATGGCTTTTTCCTTTTCTTCTCTGGAAATGGAGTAGCCGAGTATAAGCTCAATCTTCCCAAGCAGTTCAATGGCATCAATACTATCAAACCCATGGTCATCCCGAAGATTATCTTCAAGCCCAGGGGCTTCAAATTCAAAATCATCAACAAGGATAGATATAATTTTATCTTTTAATTCATCTCTAGTCATAATGAGCTGTATTGGGGAATTGTTCTTTATAATGTAATAGTGATAGTGTGGTGAAGACGAAGCGGGAAAGTTTTTACAACACCATCTATAATATCTTTATGTGTGACCGCCGATACTACACATTTTCGTACAATATCAAAAGGAATTATTGAACCAATAATGCTCCCCGCAATTCCACCTTCACAGGAATAAAGATTGCGCTGACTTTTTTAGCTCGTTCTACATTAGCGACAGTAGGCTTTCAATATCAAAGATCATAACCAGCTCAGACTCTCTCACCTACCATTGTGGCTCTCGTGTAAAAAATTGGGCCTGCTAATGTAAGTTACTCCAACGATCTTTCTTAAATTCTTTTCGTATGGCTAGATATTAGATTTGAAAAATAAAGGCACCAGACGACAATGCTCTGTAATCATCTACGATACCTGACAGCATGATAGTGGATAATAAGAAATATTAGATGGTTGCAAGAGGCCATTTACTTTGCTTTTAAAATTCCGGAATGATACCTGAGTCTAATCAGCATGGGTTAATGAAATCTGGTTAAATTTTCGTTCACATTTCAAAAAGGCATCAACAACAGCTGGGGCAAAATGCGTCCCTCTGTCCTTAACAATAACTCCCATCGCTTTTTCATGGGAGAACGCTTGTTTGTAGCATCTCTTACTTCTTAAAGCGTCATAAACATCCGCCACAGCCATTATTCGTGCTGCCAGTGGGATTTGATCGCCCTTGAGACCATCCGGATACCCTTTCCCATCCCAACGTTCGTGGTGACTTCTAACAAGGGGGATAGCAAGCGCAAGGTAAGAGCGAAAATTAACCTTACTTTCGGCTATTGTAAGGATATTTGCTCCATACTCACAATGCCGCTTTATGGCGTTAAACTCTGTGTCTGTCAGTTTGCCAGCTTTATTGAGGATAGCGTCCTCGATACCAACCTTGCCAATGTCGTGGAGTGGTGCAGACTTAACCAGATCACTTACATACTTGCTGGTCAGGTGGTTCTTATATTTCGGTAAGATGGAGAGCTGTATCGCCAGTTCTCTGACATACATAGATGTCCTCTCAATATGCTTGCCCGTCTCAGAATCTCTTATTTCAGCTAGATAGGCGAGGGTGAAGATATTTGCATCTTGGAGCTGATTGAGTTGTTCATTTTTTTCTATATACTTATGTTGCTGGAGTTCGATAGAACGTAATAGTTTGTTTTGCAAAAGGATACCTATCAGGACAAACGCGGCACCAAAGAAGAAAATTAGAGAAATAAACAACTCACCTATGATATTGATATTTTTAACCAGCGAAATGATCACAAGAATATAGCCGACCAAAAAAAACACCATGAGCAAATGGTGGATTTTATACCACTTTGTACCAAAGGTATCAGCAGATCCTTTTTCGAATTTTTGGGCAAGTGTTAGTGTTGAATAGTACTTAGCAATGCTCAGGGTCATGATTACTGCACCGGCACATACAAAGAGAATGGGCAAAAATTCGGGAGCAATCATTTTACGTACCGTCATTTTGAGAAAGATTTATAAGAGTCTGTTCCTTGTAGAAAAGGTTCTCATATACTTCTGACACTTTCAAGAGAATATTCTACTCAAAACAAAACCAGCCTCACAAACTACTCGACTTCTAGATAGAGAATCACGATTATCCCCCAAGCCCTTCTTGAGAGAGAGCTTCGAGGGATAATTACTTCCAGATACGTAAACGTATTGAGGCCTTCAAGGTACTTATCCCTTGCAACGGGGTTAGATTTTTTCTGGAAGTTTCCAGGCAAGCAGCATAAAGACAACACCGATACCTGCAGCCAGTAAGGTCCCTGGAATCATGGGGAGTAGCGGTTCAAACTTTTCAGATCCGGTTGCAAGCATTACCTTGCCGCCGGCAATCTTATCAAAAAGCCACGTATCTTTAATACTGCCGTAAACAAGAGTATATAAAAAAGCGCCTAGTAGTCCGCCAGCACTAAAGAACATGGCATCTTTTCTACCGTCTGCAAGAGCACTTAGACTCGTTCCGGGGCAATAACCTGCTATGGCAAACCCCAGACCAAGCAGCACACCTCCTACAATAACACCAATGTAACTGCTCTTGACTGAAAGGTGTCCGCTATCGATGATACTGGCGGTCATTAACAAAAACAGCAAGGTACTGCTGATTCCAATTGCAAAAAAGATGGCCTTCATAAGATGTAAATCCTTAAGGCGGAGCATATTAATGATATTTTGAGGGTTGGTTGCCCCTGCTCGCTGCAGAGCAAAACCAAAAAATGCTCCTAGAATGATCGCTAGAATAATATTCATTGTAAACCTCTTATTTCCTTTTATAAACTAATACAGCTACCGGAACTGCTGCTGCGAAAACCCCAAGAGCAAACAGATAGCCGCTAAGCGATGTCTGCATCATGCCGCTCATCATGTGACCACTGGTGCAGCCACCTGCCAGCCTGGCTCCAAACAGAGCAACAACACCTGCCAAAAACACCGTTGCATAACGGGCAACAGGGTCCTCCCCGAAACGCTCTCGCCATACCTTTGGTGCCACACGGTCTTTTTCGTTGGGTTGAGGGCCACCGAGCCTAGAAGAGATAAATGCCCCTGCAATCATGGAAAGAACAAAAACAAAACTATAATTTACCGGGTTAGCCACGTTTTTCGCGTATTTACCACCACTTTTATTGAGATAGGCATTAGGACTTGAAAAACCACTTTTACTCTCAGGGTTTTCCTGCACAATAGTGTCTGAAAAAATATTCCAGACAATGCCGTCAGCTATTACAAATTGAGTGGAAACACCGATGGGTTTGACGAGTGCCACAGCAAGAAGAAATGCTGCTCCGAGCAATAGCCCACCTTTAAACCAGTTCAACTGTCCATTCATATTGATGACTCCTCATTGTTTGGGGTGCAGTAGATGGTGTACAGAGTTTCTAGAATAGCTGCAACAGCCTCACTGTATAACCGATAGTAGATGATCTGGCTTTCACGCCGTGTTTGTACAAGGCCAGCTTCCCGTAAACTTGCCAGATGCTGAGACAGAGCCGATTGACTCAGCGGCACAGTCTGGTTCAGTTCACTCACAGACCATTCCCGATCCATCAGGTGGCAAAGCACCATCAACCGACTTGGGTGACTCATGCTTTTTAGTAAGCTGGCAGCCTTTTCCGCATTATCTTTAAGTTTATAGGGATCAATTTTTTCCATAACCACACGAACTATTTTAGTTTTTAATAAATTAGGTAATTCTAATATAACGAGTTGTCAATAATTGCAATCAACATTTTTCGAATATCATAGTTTTGTCATAAACCTGAGTTAAGACTGACTTAAGACTGATTTAAGACGTTTTCTAACGAACTCAATTCCGATATTTTACAGAAACTTCATCAACTCATATCCAAACACCAAGAAATAGTTATTAATGATTTACAAATGCATCTTGAAAAATAACCTGATGAGGTTATGATTTGGCTAAAAATTCCATGAATTTACTCTAATTAGAAATCTCAAATAAGGAAAAATCATGAAACGTGGACTCATCCTCGTTGTCATCAGCACTTTGCTTATTGCCCAATCAACATGGGCAGCTCGTGCAAAAATCGCAACTATTTCTAAAGACCCATATATTTCCGCCCTGGTAATAGATGCTGGTACAGGAAAAACCCTGATAGATGAAAACAGCACAGCAAAGGCGTATCCCGCATCTGTATTAAAAATGATGGTGCTTCTGGTTGTTCTTGACCAGATAGATCAAGGCTCCCTTAGCTTACGTGATATTGTTCAGGTCACTCCTGAGGCTGCACGCATGGGAGGCTCCCAAGTCTACCTCGACCCTAAGGAACAGTTCCCTGTAGATGATTTACTCTACGCCTTAATGATTCAATCGGCAAACGATGCGGCTATGGCTCTTGCTATTCATATATCGGGTTCAAAAGAGGGCTTTATTGCCTTGATGAACGAGAAGGCTGCTTCTCTGGGTATGAAAGACACCCAATTCCATTCGGTACATGGCTTACCCCCGGCAGATGGACAGCAAGTTGATACGACCACAGCAAAAGATCTCTCAATTCTTGCGATGAACCTGGCCAAACGTGAAGAAACATTTAAATACACATCTGCTAAAGAACGGGAATTCCGGGACGGGAATTTCATCATGCGCACCCATAATAACCTTCTAAAAAATGTAGATGGATGTGATGGGTTTAAGACTGGATACTTTAGAGCAGCAGGCTTTTCAATTGTTGCCACGGCCATGAGAAACGGAGTGCGTTTAATCGTTGTTGTCCTTGGCAGTAAAGACAGAAAAGTACGGGATGCAAAAGCTACCGAACTACTCGCAAGAGGGTTCTCTAAGGTTCCAGCAAGGCCCGCGACAGCAGTTGCAAAGACCCCCTCAGCACAAAAAGCTCAACCGGTGACTCCACAAGAGAATAGTGAAGAAGCCCAACCTGTAATAAAGAAACAGAAAGCAGAAACGGCTGAAAAATCTGAAAAGGCACAAGAACCTGCCAACAATAGTTGGATGATGTTTTTCCTAGGTGTCGGCGTTGGACTCATACCATTCTTTTTTCTTGTTTTCATCAGAACAAAGAGAAGTAATCGACGATCCCGCAAATACATGTAGGTCTCTTAGGTGTTTTAGGTCTGTTCAAAATATAAGGATTAAACCATATCATTTTAAAATCGAAAGAGATCTCTTAGTGATCCAATAACACTATCAGCAATGAGCTGATGCCCTCTCTGGTTTGGGTGTAGACCGTCCCCGAGAAAGAGAGTACTATCAGCTTGCTGACCATTTTTCAAAAACGGTTGGTGTAAATCAATCACAGGAATTTCGTTCTCAGTTGCGGCAGTCTTTAGCTGAGTCACCAGATCAGTCAATTTATCTACCAGTTGCTCATAGCCTTGAAACGGAGGGGAAAAATCTTCTTTTTGAGCAGATTCCACATCGACAGGGAGCGGTAAACCAATGATAGGTGTGATACTATGATATCGCGCCTGACAACTCATTGAAAATATATTTCCCAGGATTGTTTTCAACTCCAAATCCCACCACAGATCATTTGTGCCACCCATAATCAGCACATAATCAGGTTTACTCTGTATGACTTCAGGGTAAAACCGGGAAAGCATCCCCCCTGTAGTATCACCCCCGATACCAAAGTTTGAAACGTTTAGAGCCAATGCCTTTCCGACAAGGAATGGCCAGGTGTGTCCTATATCAAGATCTGCTCCTTCGGTAAGGCTGTCTCCCATGCAGGCTATACTTTGCATCTACGTCCTATAAAGAGTTGTTTTAAAGATAAAGATCTCATCACTTGATGGTGGCTTCGAATCATTCTCAGCAGTTTCATAACACCTGAATTATATTTACCCTACTCCTGTCAGACAAGGCGGGCATATATCCTTTTTAGAAAAAATAAACTGATCAAAGTGATACCATTCAAAAGGATGCTCCCGCAGTGCCTGCTCCAGGAGATCAGCATATTGTTGGGCAGCTCTGGCGATGGCTTCAGGACGATCCTTGCGAGATGTTGAATGAATTGTGATGGGATCGGAGAGAGTAAAATGATAATTGTTTCTGCCTTTCCGATAGACAAAAAACACCAGCAACGGAGCGCCTGACACCAGGGCGAAAATGAAAGGTGCCTCAGGCAAATAGGCGTCGTGACCAAGAAACGTCACACGTACCCTACGCTGGTCACTGCGCCAGACAATATCACCGGCCATGGACACAAGGCCCCCTTTCTGCAAAAAACGGATGCCTTCAACTGCCGTAAACGGTGAACTGTTTTCCTGATCTGCGCCGATTATGGTTATCCCAGAGCTGCGCAGATCATTTTTCTGCACCCGCTCAACACCCTCCTTTTCCTTTATTCCCATATAAAGAAGAAGCTGGAGGTCACTTCGCAGTTCCTTAAGCAGGGTCGCTGCCATTTCCCAGTTGCCAAGATGAGACATCAGCAGAACACCGCCCTCGCGACCAATAACCGCCTCCATCTTTTCAAATCCTTTGGAGGTAAAGGTCGTGGGTTTTTCCTGTCGCGCCAAAAATCTATCGAGATGGATGGTTGTGAAATTTTGATACTGCTTGAAAGTACATAAAAGATGGTAGAGTCTTCCCCGTTCTGGATAGAGAACGGAGTAGAAGTTACGACTTATTGGTACCCGGCTGGAAAAAACAAAAAAACCTGTGGCAATAATACGAGAAACTAAAACAAAGAACCATGGGCCTATGAGGCTCGCCATGCGGACCAGCAGTCTATACCAAACCCCGTTCATAACCGAAATATCCTTCCAATACGATTGAAGATCAAACGGCTGAAACAAACAGAATTACGCCAAAAATCAAGCCAGGGCCGAAAATGGCTCACACGTACACCCTTTGCCAGATACACCACCGAAACAGGTGCTTCCTTTATTTGTATACCCCGGTGCCGCGCTTTGGCAAGAATCTCTACCTCAAATTGATATCTCTTAGCTTTCACATCAAGTTGCAAAGCTTCCGGAAGTGGATAGAGTCTAAACCCGGACTGTGAATCTTCTACCATCGGCCCTCCTGAAACCCATACCCAGAAGTTGGAGAACTTACGGCCAAATTTACTGGTCCAGGGGACGTTCGCAGAATCCTCCATCCCCTGCCTTTTTCCGATCACAATGCACCGCTCCTCACCTTTAACTGCCTGGAGAAGATCCATCGCATCCAGGGGATTATGTTGGCCGTCTCCGTCAATGGTTATTGCCCAGTCACATTTGTTTTTAACAGCTGCAGAAAAACCGGTGAGAATAGCCGCACCTTTACCTTGGTTGATTGAGTGGCGGAGAACAGTGATCTCCTTAAATGTTTGCAAAACCTGATTCGTACAGTCTGTTGAACCATCATCAACCACAAAAACAGGCAGACCAAGGGTGAGAGCTTGTCGTAGAACTTCACCAATCTGCTCTCCATGATTGTAGACAGGTATGATGATGGCAGGATTCATACCCATGACAAAACACCCGCATTCAAACCATCACCAGGACAATAGGCCATGGACCAGGTACCAGGGCCCATGTGGACCCCAGAGGTGAGTGACAACGGTACAAGCAATATTTCTGCTTCAGGCAAAAGTTTGTTTACCTCGGGCAAGACGGTATCTTTCACCCATTGCTTATTGTCAGAGTATTGCAACATGATAACAGGTGCAGTTGCTTCTTCTCCACCCTCTTTATGCTTTTTTATTTTTTTTAGCTTTTTTAGTTCGGCAGTAGCAAAGGTAAGTTGGCTCTCTTTACTACGTACAACACCAATCTTACGCACCCCCTCACTTGTGGGACTGATGATAGGTTTCATGGACAGTAGATCCCCAAAAAATCCACCAGCTCTCGACACCCTGCCTCCAGCCACCAGATACTTCAGTTCATCAATAAAAACAAATTCCACACAGTCCAGAATGGCTTTTTGGGCAAAACTCATTACGTCTTCAGCACATGTGGCCTTCTTTGCCAACCGGGCGGTAAGGAGAGCAATAAGTCCAAGCCTGCCAGAGGCAGCGCCGGTATCCATAAGCGTCAGCAGATGATCCGGATCATTTTCCTTTTGCCAGGCCGTGGCAGTATCAAAGTTACCGGTAAAGGCTGAGCCGACCACAAGGTACAAGGCCCTGCCAAACTGCCCACAAATGCTCTGGTAGTGCTGATGCCTCTCAAAGGTCGATGCCTGGGCAGTGGTCACCTTCGCTCCTTTTCGCATCAATGAGTAGAGTTGAGCTGGATCATAGAGACTTTCAGGCCTTGAGTTATCTGCAGCCACGATATAACTATCGAGCAAGACAAGGCCATTTTCACGGGCCATTTCTCTTGGAATTGATCCAGCCGCATCAGTTACAATCTGCAGAACTGGTTTTACTATTGGTTCGGCATATTGCCCATCTCTTCCCTGATCAATTTCCTCAGCGGACCATTCTAAAATCTCACCATACCTACCGAGCTGTTCCTGCAATTGACCGGGATCGGAAGTATGTACATGCACCTTGAGTTGGGTCTCATCCTCCACCACAACCACACTTTTTCCAAGAGCAGCTATATCATCTTTAACGCCAGTATGGATATCTGATGATTGAAGGATCAGATCAACACAATAGCTGTCGGTAATTGCAGGACGAAAAGAACTATTGATCTCAAGAAAACCGTGAAAGATATCAAGGACAGATTCAGCCTGTCCCTTTTGCCCCGTAAGATGCCAGAAAAAACCATCGAAAAAGACATACATGGCAAGAGCTCCGGAATCTACCACTCCAGCATGCGTAAGCTCAGGCAGAAGCTGTAAACTCTCTTGCACTGCCTTTTGTAATGCACTGATTACCTTGGGATAAATGGAATGTAAGCCACTCTCTGCTGCCAACACAACGCTAAGACCTTCAAAAACCGTAAGCATGGTTCCCGGCCTTGGACTGGCAATGGCCTGCCAGGCTTTCTCGTTACCCTGTGCTGACTTTTCTGCCAGCTCGGCATAGTTTTTCGCCTGACAAAATTCCCTGAAGAAAGCTGCCGCAATATTGCCAGAATTACCAGTGGCACAGCGAGCCAGTTGATCAAAGGTTCTTCTGTTCTCTTCTCCACATTCACGAAGGGGTGCAAGGCTGATGCGCAGGTTGGTTCCGGTATCCCCATCGGCCACGGGGAAGACATTGATCCGGTCAAAAAGCCCAGCCCAGGCTGCAAGGCAGGCATAACCTGCAGCAAAACTCTGGCTGAGATCGCTCATTTTTTTAGAAGCTCCGTAATCCCAGACCAGTCGTACTTGCCATTTTTCGTTACCGGGATGAGTTCCACAGTTTTTATGCGACGGGGCATTGCGTAGGATTCCAGCACCCTGGCCAAACCCTTTCTAATCACCTCGGTATCAATCCCATCTCCTTGAATCAACGCACCGATCCGGTTTTCGCGCCCACCCGGGTTTGGCAGGGCTACAACCACACAGTCTGTAACTCCTGATTCATTTTTAATGAGCAGACGAATCTCATCAAGATCAACACGTTTTCCTGCGACCTTAGTCACTGAATCAGCCCGACCTTTTAAGGTGAACTGGTTGGTCCCCCTGGCCTCCACCCTATCACTTGCGGTAAAAAAACCGTTGTCATCGACCATGAGATCAGGTGAGATATACGGTGAGCATACAGCTAAACGTCCATCTACAATCTTCCAGTCGATGGTTTGAAAAGGAGTAAAGAACTCTTCTCCAGCATCCCGATTTCGAGTGGCAATGCCCCCTGTTTCTGTGGAACCATACACCTCCACGACACCTATCTTATTTCTATTACAAAAAACCTTATTGTCTGTCTCATCAAGCATTCCGGCTGACGAAAACGACTGACACAGGGATCCGCTGAGTCTCACTCCACCCAAAATCCGATAGTGGGCAGGAACACTGACAAGAAGAGTTATTTCATTGTCTTTTGCCAGCTGAGCAATTTCATTTGGAAAAACTGGAACTTCGCCCAGAACAGTTGCGGAAGAAACAAGGGGCAGTACAACAGAGAAAAGCAGGCCGTAAATATGGTAGGCGGGAATGGTAGCCAAAATACTGTCGTGAGTTGTCACTCCATACTGGTTGGCCAGGAAAAACGCCTCACTAAAAACATTTTCCCTTGTTTTGGCCCAAACCTGAGGCGTACCAGTGGAACCACCAGTAAAGATTCTCAGCAACTCGGTCTGGGGAGAAGCGGGACCACTCACTGGAATATCAGTTACCTGAGAGGCTTGTGGACAGATCACCTTCACCCCTTCCGGAAAATCTCTATCCACATCAGAAATAGCAATATTATACCCTGTTGCCTGCTGCATCTTGGAAAGTGCCTTTCCCGAAAAAGCATAGGGCAGAAGAAGACGAGGTCCACCGGCAAGAGATGCTAAGAGAGCCGCAGCAATAATGGCCTTATTATCTGCAGCAAGACATATTGATGCGCCCTGATATTCAGGAGCCGCCAGTGTCTCTCGCAGGAAGGCAGCCATTCCATAGACTTCCGCAAAGGTGGCTCCGGAACGGACAAACTCCCTGTCTGGATATTCAGGCCCCTTGAGCAGATTTTCTATGGCCTTATCTATATCGAGAGAAAATTCAGCGCTCATCTTCCCTGGTGACCGCCTTGCCAAAGGATTGTCCGCTCAGACTTCTATCCCTTGGTTTAAAGGTATTATCGGCCATTTCTTTTTTCACGACCTCTTTAAAGAGTTTGGCCATTTTAATCGATTGAGGCTCATCCTTATAAAAACTACTCCAGGCATAATCGAGTAGCTCCTGAAGTCTTTCAGGACTCATGTGCTTAGGCTGATATACGACCCGATCAGCCGAAAAATCATTCCAATCATGGGACAGGATTCGATTTTGTTTTTTTAAGTCATCATAGGCCTTGGTGTGCGGAAATGGGGTCAGCACAGTGAATTCTGCAAGATCGAGCTCTATTTCAAGCAAGAAATCGATCAGGCGCTTAATGTCATCTTCTGTATGGGTGTCGAGCCCAAGAAGGATTGTTCCTTCCACCCCGATACCATAATCGTGATACCGTTTAATCCGTTCCTTAATATAATCAGAGGTGTCAAAAACCGCCTGGTAGACGTACCAGGCTCCAGCCTGAGCTGCCAGATCAAGAACCTCTGGTTTGTCTTCAATGGGATGAGAGCACCACTTTTTCTTCAGCGGAATCATCTCCCGGAAAAGATCTTTTTCCCACTGGGTATCCTGAGCCAGAGAATTATCGACGATAAAAAGGCGATTATTATCAATCCCCGCAATCTCTTCCACCGCCTTATCAATAGGCCGTGGGCGAAACTGTCTGCCCCCCAGATAGGAGACAGCACAGGGGTAGCAGTTAAATCGACACCCCCTTGAGGCATGGACCAGATCCACCATCTGTACGCCCTTATAATTGTAGAGCTTGCGATCGAGAATATCACGCCTCGCAGGTCCAATCAGGGCAATATCAGGTCTATCGTTGATAAAATCATAACAGGGCTTCAAGGTATTCTGACGAAAATCGGCCAGCACCTCTTCCATCCGCCCTTCCGCTTCACCTAAGAAAACCGAGTCAGCGTGCTCCATGGTTTCCTCGGCGTGCAGCATGGTAGAAATACCGCCGAAGATGACCTTAACACCTCTTTTTCGGTACCTGTCCGCAATCTCCCAACCACGTTTGACCTGAACTGTGAGCATCATCGAAATACCAACGAAGTCTACGTCCCCATCAAAGTCAATCTCCTGGAGGTTTTCGTCAACAAAATCAATATCAACATAATCGGGTAATGTTGCAGCAAAAACCACAGGTCCATGGGGAGGAAGATGAAACTCCGTCTGTCGATCGAGCTTTGCCCATTTAGGGTATATCAGTTTGAATTTCATTACAATGTATCAGCAGTTATCAAAGTCAGTTTCAGGGTATAGCCGATCTGACCGTAGGTTTTTAGTTCAAGGTAATCCGGGATGAGGTAGGACCCTTTTTTCGTACATGATCGCCCAACAATAGAACGATCCATAATCAACTCAGAATTATAACTCTTTATTTGCCAGCAGTCATCCACACCGGGTAAAACATCAACAATTCGGCCATTCGTATCGGTGTATCGGCAGGCTCTGGTAGTCCCATCAATCTGCCCCATGGTCATGGCACCTGTCGGGGGTTGAAAGATCATCTGAATATCACCAATCAACCCTTTAGCAAAGTCGGGTCCATCAAAGGGCGGGATAGCTCGCCTGAGCTCAGTCGTTCCATCATGGTGAAACACGGCATCAAACAGAGTGAGCCCTTCTACTGTAACAAGCGCTACATCGATATCATTTTCGTTTAAACTCGTTACGCCGATCACAGGAGTGCCAGATGCGTTCCCCATATGAAAATCGATGGCATGGGAAAACTGCCATTTTCCCCCAGGAAACACAGCAGAGCAATCGTGTGATTCTTGTTCATCCCCCGTAACAGTCAGTTCTTGCAGGCGTTGCTGTGGTGCCGCACAACCTGTAAGGCAGACAAGAACAATAATTACATAAAAAAATTGGCTTTTCATCGCTGAGTAAAAACGGAGAGAGGTACGTCCATGTTCATGGCCCTGTTTTCAAAGGTCATCGTTGTGTATGAATCAGGACCTTCAAAGATAGTTACCCCGTCAAGGAAACCTTTTTCAGCGGCAAGTTTCAGTTCAATTTTGCTAATGAATCCAGCAAGGCCCTGATCTTTTGGAGAAAGCTGGACTGTCGTGTCATCACTAAAAGAGACGGTGAACATATCATTGTCAGAAAAACGACCATCCAGCCAATTACTGATCTGCCCCAATACCACCAGCATAGAGTCAAGCCGCAGCCCCTTATCTTCAACCATCTGACCATCCCGTTCCACAAACTTCTTTATCTTGTCACCATGCATAATGAGAACAGATGGAACAGGTGCCAGGTATTCCCAGCGCAAAGACTGGGGAGTCTGGAAGGTAAAGGTACCAGTTGAAACAAGGGGTCTGACCAGAATCTTTAGATGCTTTTCCTGAATAAAATCCGCCTGGATCGACTTCAAGACAATAGCTTTCTCTTCAGATGCCTGGGAGCAACAGACAAATAGTGTTAGAAACAGCGCTACTATAGCTGACAGTGAGGCTGGCAATGCAAAAAACTTCATTAATACATTCCGCCATTAACCGAAAGTACCTGCCCGGTCACGTAGGAAGCTGCATCGGAACAGAGGAAACTAACAACCTGAGCAACTTCTTCAGGTTTGCCGATACGAGCCATGGGGATCATCGCCTTAATTTCAGCCTTTGGTGCCTGCGCAATCATATCCGTCTCAATAAGACCGGGGGCCACGACATTGACCCGGATACCGATTCGGGCAACCTCAGAAGCGACCACCTTACTTGCGGCATTCAACCCGGCCTTGGCAGCAGAATAGTTGGCCTGACCACGATTGACCATAAGAGAGCTCGCTGAAGAGATGGATACAATGGAACCTTTACGCTTTCGCACCATCTGTTCAACCACAGGTTGAGTCATGTTATAAAAGCCGTTCAAACTGGTGTCTATTACCGACTGCCAGTTCTTTGCAGGCATCATCATAAACAGACCGTCTGCCACAACACCAGCATTATTGATAAGAATATCAATAGAACCCAACCGGGTAGCAACGTCATCCACAACCGTCTTTGCTGCCTGTTCATCTCGTACATCAAACTGATAAATTTCACCGTGGCCGCCAACTTCTTCAACCTGGGATAAGGTCTCTTCTGCCCCATTTTTATCAGACATATAGTTAATGACGGTGTAGCAGCCACATCTGGCCAATTCCACACAGATAGCCTGACCTATTCCCTTGCTACCACCGGTTACGATTGCAATTTTCTGTTTTTCCTGCTCTGTCTGATTCGTTTGTTTCTTTTCAACTGTCATAGTTTATGCCTGAAAGAGCTGTAGTGTACTTCTACAGATAAGTTTATTTGCAATGTGCAGTTCACAGCTCACTTCCCGAAGATTTTCAAAGCTGTAGGTGTTTTCTGCACTGGCTATTATTTCACTGCCAAAGGGCAGTGACTGGATGAAAAACTCCGTTTTTTTGACTCCAACCAACCACCCCATCTTCTCAGAGTCGGGGCCTTTGGACTGGATTCTATCGAGACCATTGCACACACCTGCTGTTTGCGCTGCCAGCTCGATGAGTATCAGAGGGTCCACCCCGCGCTCATCCGCCATGGGCCAGGATTCTTTTACGCGACACAGTGTAAGTGCATGTTTGGTATCTACCTCGAGCACTTTTTCCAGCAGCATCATATGACCTCGATGGGGCAGTACATCCTCAAGAGTCAGATCGGAGATTGTCATACTATTCATAATTTCACAGGGGAAGCCCATTAAAAGGGCTAAAATGATACTTTAATCCTATAGGAATCGCTACCAAATTAGATGTCAAATTCCTGTTGGCATTATACGAATTTATTGGCATTATGTTTTTTCCTGATTTTACATCAGGCATAATTTACCATAAAACCGAGCTTGTCTTGTTGCCACGCTCCTGACGGTTTTATTAATACAACGGAACTATAAAAGCAAAAAATTATGAGTGCATTAATAGAAGAGCTCAAGGTCAAACTTATAGAAGTTTTGAGTCTGTCAGATGTAAAACCTGAAGATTTTGATGAAAACAGTCAACTGGTTGGAGGTGAACTCGGTATCGATTCCATTGATGTTTTAGAAATGGTTGTCATGGTAGAAAAAGACTATGGCATCATCATCAATAATCAGGAAGTCGGTCAAAAGATCTTTGCAACACTCACAAATCTCGCCGAGTACATCCAAGAAAACTCCACCGAATCATCATCTTGAACAACCAACCGGTTTATATTATAGGAAGAGGGATCATCAGTTCCCTGGGGGTCGGACTAGCTGCCACAGAAAAGACTCTTCGCGAAAACAGCTCGGAAATACGACCTCTTCAACTGTTTTCCCTGCTTCAAGGACCACCGCTTCCTGTGGGTGCTGTTCCTGAAATAGAACAATCATCGTCTCTGCTCCCGAGGACCCACCAGTTGGCTGGCATTGCCGCCATGCAGGCCATGGAAGAATGTTCCCATCCACCTGATGCGATCATTATAGGTACCACAACTGGGGGAATTTTTACCACCGAGCAGTTACTGAAAAACGGAGATCAGAACAAAGAGCACTACCAGCACCACGGCTTGCACACTGTCGCCAGTTCTCTTGCTGATCAGGTCAGATGTACAGGTCCTGTTATAGTGGTTTCCACGGCCTGCTCATCGGGCGCTGTGGTCATGGGCATTGCGCTGAAAATGCTTCGAAGCGGCGCTGTAAAAACAGTCTTGGCTGGGGGTGTTGACTCTCTTTCTCGTCTTACCTATTTTGGTTTCCACTCCCTGCAACTGGTTGACCAGTCCGGCTGTAAACCCCTTGATCAAAACAGACAAGGCATGGCTGTAGCTGAAGGCGCTGGCATGCTTCTTTTAAGTACCGAAAAATCTAAAAATTGTTCAACTGAACTCCTTGGTGCCGGACTATCCTGTGATGCCTACCATCCGGCAGCCCCACACCCCGAGGGTCAGGGCGCATTTATGGCGATGCAGGGAGCCCTGTCCGATGCAGGGATTGAGCCCGCAGATATTAGCTATATAAATCTTCACGGTACAGGCACTCCGGATAATGACCTGGCAGAATCCAAAGCCATACGCAAACTCTTTACAACCCTGCCTCCCCTTTCATCGATTAAGGGCGCTTCAGGTCACAGCCTTGCAGCCGCAGGGGCCATTGAAGCGGTGGTTGCCACCATGGCAATATCCCATGATTTCATGCCCGCCAATACCGGTGTACAAGACGTTGACCCAGCGCTTGGACTAACTCCGATAACAAGCCCACGTACACAGCCCACCAAGGCGGTTCTCTCCAACTCTTTTGGTTTTGGCGGGAACAATGGATCACTTGCCATCGGCGCAGTTGATACCTTTAGGGGAACATCCTCCGCACTACCTAAAGCGGGGCTTGCAATCCATGGTTACTCCTGCCTGACAGGTGCTGGAGATATCAACGAAACCCTCCACGGAATACAGACAGGTTCTCCAGTCTCAGGCATGGCAGGACTCGATACAATTTCTAAAAACCTGCCATCGCGATTAGTACGCAGGCTTAAACGATTACCGCGAATGACGCTTGCCCTTGCTGGAGAGGCCATTGAACATTCGACACTTGAGCAAAAACCCTCGTCTGTATTTATGGGCACCAGCTGGGGTGCCCTTTCTGAGACCCATGATTTCCTGGATCGCCTACAAGAATCCAAAGAGAAATTTCCCAGCCCCACTGACTTTGTTGGCTCTGTTCATAACGGACCAGCCAGTCAGGTCGCAATATTTCATGGCGCAACAGGGCCCAACATTACCACAAGCGGGGGAGATTATTCGTTTGAACAGGCACTGCTCACCGCAGAACTGATGATGGATGAATCGCCAGAAGCAGCCCTCATCCTTGGCGCTGATGAAGGGCATGAAGTTTTTTCACCACTCTTTGATCCTTCCATTGCGCAAGGCTCAACGCTTGCCGATGGTGGCGGCGCTCTTTCGGTAAGTAGGAAAAAAGACGGTGCAAAATGCATCCTATCCCTCCCATTCTACCGGAGTAGTACAACAGAAGACGTTATTGCAAAACTTGTGGACTCGCTAACCACTCTTAAACAACAGGGCGGTTACACGCTTATACTTGCTGGTATCCCTGCCGCCATGCACAGTGAGGGAAAACGGCAGCTTGAACAGTTTTTGTCAATATCTAAGCTCACAGCTCCCATTGTCGACTACCGTAAAATTACAGGAGAGTTTGGCTCTGCGTCGGCTGTTGCCACCTCTCTTGCCGCCTCCTTTTTTGAATCAGGAGTGATCCCAGCCGCTCTTACCGGAGGCAGTGATATTGATACAACGGCAAAAACATCGAAAATTCTCATCCTGGGTCTTGGGGAATACGTGACGGCTATGGAACTCGAAAGGCCATGAGAATCCTCCTTGTATCGCCCAACACACTCACAGTTCCCTACCCTGTCTACCCCTTAGGTCTCGATTATGTAGCTACCTCTATCT
Organism: Desulforhopalus glucosivorans; assembly: GCF_054397165.1. Taxonomy (NCBI): domain Bacteria; kingdom Pseudomonadati; phylum Thermodesulfobacteriota; class Desulfobulbia; order Desulfobulbales; family Desulfocapsaceae; genus Desulforhopalus; species Desulforhopalus glucosivorans. Next base: position 686,087 of record NZ_AP044854.1, on the reverse strand, counting down.
CTTCTGATCACGAGGTAGAAATTGCAGATCTCAACACACTTACGCTGACCGATCTCGCTGAAATCGTAACTACTTTCTCCCCGAATATCATAGGACTGTCCTGCCGCAATGTTGACAACATGGATCCAGGCGACTTCCATTGTTTTCTCGAAGATTACGCAAAAATTGTTTCCCACTTACGATCACACTCAAAGGCAACTATTGTTTGCGGGGGCAGTGCCTTCACCATCATGCCCGAACGGATTTTTCCCATCCTTGGTGCAGATTATGGAGTAATTGGAGAAGGAGAACGATTCGGCCTGCTTATTGAAGCCATTAACGAGGGAAGGGACCCGGCAGAACTGCCAGGCGTCATTACCTCCACCAACATAGATAAAAACGCCCCACCTCCCTGGGAAGGCCCAATAAAACGTGATTTTCAAAGCCTCAGCCATAACAGTTTTTACCTTACAAAGGGAGGTATGCTCAATCTCCAGAGCAAACGAGGCTGTTGCTTTAACTGTATCTACTGCTCCTACCCTCATATTGAGGGGCACAAACATCGCCTGGTAGATCCGAAAGACGTAGCAAAAACAGCTCTTGAGTTACAGGCAGCAGGGGCTAAATATTTCTTTATCACCGACTCTGCCTTTAATTCCGATATCAAGCACAGCCTGGAAGTGGCCAAAGCCTTTAAGACCGCTGGTGTTTCAATTCCATGGGGCAGCTTTTTTGCCCCCATGAAGCATCCTGAAAATTACTTCCAGACGCTCGCAGATGCAGGCCTGTCCCATGTTGAATTTGGCACAGAATCCTTGTCAGCTTCCGTATTAAAAACATATCGTAAACCTTTTTCAGTGGGTGATGTTTTTACCGCCCACGAGCAGGCACTTGACGCCGGATTACATGTTGCCCACTATTTCCTCTTGGGGGGGCCCGGAGAATCCGCTGCAACCATCACAGAAAGTCTCGATAACATTGATGCACTGAAAAAGGCTGTCTTCTTTTTCTTTATCGGCATCAGGATCTACCCCGAAACGGCACTCTACGATATCGCAATGGCTGAGGGTAAAATCACACCTGACACCAATTTTCTGGAACCGATCTTTTATACTGCCGACGATATTGAACAACAAACCATCGAGGCAATGGTAGAGTCAAGGGCTGGTAAACGAAGTAACTGGATTTTTGGAGCCGGTAATCCTGAAGAGACCAAAACGGTTAGTGCAATGTATGAGCGGGGGTATACGGGGCCGCTCTGGGAGTATCTCATTCGCTGATGAACTCGTAAAAACCCGATCTACTTCGTTATAGATCTTAAGCGATGGTTTATCGAACCTTTTACCAGAGCTCATCTCCATGGTTATTTTTTATGAAAACATCTATCATTACTGCGAACTATGAAAGGGCCTTCATCCATACCTAAAAATGTGCTGATCATTGGGGCTGGTATAGGCGGTCTCAGCACTGGAATAATTTTAGCAAAGCTTGGTTTTGACGTTACTGTCCTTGAGAAAAACAGTCAGCCGGGCGGACTAATGCGAAGCTATAGCCGTGATGGAATCGAATGTGACGTTGGAGTGCACTACCTTGGATCCCTTGACCGGGGCCAGGTCCTCAGGACTTTCTTTGACTATCTCGGTGTCACCGATGCTATTCCTGTTAGCAGGATGGGGACAAACGGGATAATCGACAGATATATTTTTGACGCTGCCGAGAACCAATCATCAACCTTTGATCTCCCTCAAGGTCTTGATAACTATGCTGAAAACCTCAAGCAGGCGTTTCCACTTGAACATGAGACAATAGACAAACTCATTAAACCCATACATAAGGCATCCAGGCAACTGCACCAGCTGGAATTTTTGTATGCAGGTGATACGGGTTTTTCCCTGTCTGATCAGTTCGATCCTCTTGGGAAAATACTTTCGGACCTTCGATGTTCTCCCGGTTTACAAAGTGTTCTATCCATCCCTTCCTGCTGGATTGGAGTCCCTTTACATGACTGTCCTGCCTACTATCATAACATGGCACTTGCGTCCTATGTTTCCTCTTCCTGGCGTCTTAAGAAAAATGGCTCGGATATGGCAAAGGCTTTTGCAACGAAGTTCAAGGAACTGGGCGGAAAGATAGTCACCAATGCAGAAATTAACCGAATCAATGTTCAGTCACGTGTTGTAAAAGGAGTAGAGTTACAATCCGGGGAAACTTTGGCAGCAGATAGCGTCATAGGAGCAGTACACCCAAAAGTTGTTTTACAGATGCTGGCCGAGGGAGATGTGAAACCCTCATACCGGCAACGAATCAGCAGTTTGCAGGACACCCATGGAATTTTTTCGGTTCATGTCAAGATCGATGCTGGATGCCATCCGGAAATCCCCTACAACATCTTTACAATCGACACCGAAAAGCCAGGAAAGGAACCCGATTTAAAATATTATCAAATCAGGAAAACTGAAAAGTCAGAAAGTAATCTCCTGTCCATCCTCACCTCAGGAAAGGACGAGTTATGGGCCCCTTGGATAGAGACCAAAAGTGGTCAACGTGGTAAAGAGTATCTCGCATTAAAAGAGCAACGCGCAGCTCAACTCGTTATAGAGGCGGAGCAAATGTTCGGCCCTCTTAAAAACGCAAAAATCCTTGATACCTACACACCACTCACAATGCGAGATTGGGTCAACACTCCAGGTGGGAGCGCCTACGGAGTACTGCGATCATCGAGTCAGATGCTCGCCACGGCTCTTCTTAATCGAACCGCAGTGAAGGGGTTATATCTTTCCGGGCAAAACGTCACAGCTCCCGGAGTTATCGGCACCATAATGGGCTCTTTTAATACTGTAAAGTTGATACTCGGCACAGATGAGTTTAATAAAATGATCCATTTTTAGGGAGCTAGCCTTGATTCGCATCGCACTATTTGTCATTTTCACAATATTTTTCATCAGCTTTTCAAGGCGAGCTTTAAGTAATTCGAAGGCCCACGGCTTCTACCGTTTTTTTGTCTTTGAAGGGATTTTACTTCTCGTCTTACTCAACTACCCATACTGGTTCATGGAGCCATTTTCACCAGTACATCTTTTGTCCTGGTGCCTTTTGCTCATATCGATTGTTTTTATCGTCAATTCTCTCATGATGCTCAAACAGAGTGGCGGCCATGCAGAACGAGAAGATATGCCGGAGAATCTTTCTTTTGAAAATACTGTCAATGTAGTGGATGAAGGTCTTTATCACTTTATTCGACACCCCATGTACAGCTCCCTGCTGTTTCTTGCCTGGGGTGCGTTTTTTAAACATATTACGCTGATAAACGTAATACTGGTTCTAACAGTGACTGGCCTGCTCATCGCTGTGGCCAAGGTGGAAGAGCGCGAGAATATCAGTTTTTTTGGAACAACGTATACAGAGTACATGCAACGTACTAAGATGTTTATTCCTTTGATATTGTAAGCAACAACCGTTCTTGGGATGAGCTCACAATACAGCCTACAAAATTTCTTTATTAAGAAACATGTCCCAAAGTAATTTCATTGTTTTCGGAGTATGACCGCCTGCAGTCGTTATAACACGATCACCAGGCAGGGCATCTTCTAAAATCTTCTGGGACTTTACATAGGTGTCTTCTGTACCATATCCAAGGTAAATCACAGGCTTGCCCTGGGGATTATCCGTACTCGTTTTAAGCCAATCCCACACCATGCGCTGCCAGTCCTTATCAGGATCGTATGGTCCCGGTTGCCATTGCGCCAGACCTCCACTATCTGAGATTTCTCCTATGATTGAATCATAGCCAAGAAATGGTGAAATCGCATACACCCCGGTCACATCTTCTGGATAAAAACGGCTGTAAATTATGGCCCCTAAACCGCCCATTGAAGCACCAACAAGAAAAATATTATCATACCCCTTCGCTTTAGCCGGTTCAATGAGATCCGACTTTAGACGCCCAACCAGAGTTTCCCCAAAATAATAGCCAAAATGGGCATCGGGAGCGACCATGTCGTAGGGTAGGCTTCGTTGTGTTACTGAATCAACAAAGCCTTTTGCAGCAAAATCTTCGTGACTTCCTCCCCTTCCTCTTAAAAAGATAATAAGGCTCTTTTGGGATTTGAATTCATCTGCATTGTAATAGAGTGATTCGAGAGGCGCGTTGGTTGAGCAACTGGAGAGCGATATCATAATAAGGATTAAAAGAGATATACGAATTGCTAGCATAGACTGCCCCCTTTCTTTTTATAAAGCATCTATTTGCAGCTTAGCATCGGTGATAAAATGAACCCGCCATGGAAAGAGATCGTTAAAATCTTCTGTTTTTTGACGAGCCACCCACTGCAATTCTTTGTCTGCTGTTTTCTGATTCCCCGATACCTGATGATAGTATTTCCCTTTTCCCCACCTGGGAAGCAAGTAACCTTTCCCCTCTGAGATTGATCTTTCCATATACATTTCAGCAACCTCATTATCCCCACCAAATATTTTTGGTAAAGCGAAATAACAAATACTATACGCAAATTCTACGGCGCCATTACCAAAGTCAGGAGCCACCAACGCAATTCTATCCAGAAAAGCAATAGCGTGCTTAAGCCAGCCGACATTGATAATCTTCATGGGCATTGTCATACCCTCTTTGAATTCATACTGTAGAGCTATCACCCAAAAAAGCATAGCCTCAGCGTCTTGTTGCTGGAGTGTGCCCACTGCGTTCCATGGTTCCAGACCCTTATTTACAGCCTGTCCGAACTCCGGGTTGGTATACATTGACAGCTCACAATATTTCATTGCCTGTCTAAAATGTGCGGTTTTCTCCGCCCTATCAACAGTGTAGGCGGTGCCCAGAAGTATATGAAGATTACCCAGATAGGCGAGAGCTGCCCGGTGCATTGGTTCCACAGTCAAAACGTGCTGCAGCAATTCCATACTTGCCAGTATACTTTCGTAATCTGCAGAAACATCAATTTTGGTTCGAGCTTGCAGATATAACTGTTCCCCCTGATCAGAACCTGTAATCTGTCCAGCTTCTTCCCACGAGGGATGCCAGCTTTTCTTTCCACATCCAGCAAGTAGCAATATCAGAAGGCCCAACACCCAAATCGGGGATTTAAAAGACATCAGATTCTCCTCTGTCTACCGCGCTGCATTACGTTCTAACCCCGATAAACGTGATAAGTACATTGTGAGTTACTCTTGCCCCACTCAACAGAGTTCTCAATCATTGAAAGTTAATTCAGCATGAACAAACAGTTTGTGAGGCAACAGAAAGATTATTTCTTTTTCTTCTTTTTGCAGGAGTCTGATTCGCTGCAGGCCTTACAATCTTCAGCCTCTGGACACTTCTTACAAAACTTATCCTTCTTTTTATATTTACCGCAACATTTTTTCTTTTTCTTAGACACAACAACCTCTTATGTAAATCACCCGAAAACTTGCAACAAGAAAACTCCCCTTGTATCAAATCAGCAGGCAAGCATTAAACTATTCCCGCCTTTGCTGCGACGTCCCTCCACATTTCAGCATACACTTTTCCAACCGAGCCTTTACCGGTATAGGTGGTCACAGGAGCCCTATGCACCCCCATACGCTCGATATCCGTGGAAAAAGGTATATAAGGTTTAAGTAAGTTCTTATATTTTTTTCGCAACGTCAACATGCTCTCTTTGTGCAAATTTTTACTGACCTGAACCATGGAAAAAAACGGTAACAATTTTTTCCTGCTAAAACCGTTCTCTTCAAAAAAAGTGTACAGTTGTTCGAGGGTCCGCGCAGATAAGGTCGTGGGGATTACAGGGACAACAATCTTATCTGCCGTCTTAAAGACATTTTCTGATAACAAGGAAATATTAGGGGGACAGTCGAGAATAATGACGTCGTAATCGTTACCCACAGCCCTTAAAGCCTTTTTAAGCCTAGACCTGCTGTTTTTCATCCGCGAAAGGAAAATATCAAAATCCTTAAAGGTTAAATTCGCAGGAACAAGATCGAGATCTTCATAATCACTGGCCCTGATGGCATCCGTAAACCGCTCAACATCTTTAAAAAAGGCCCGTTCTTTAAGCTTTTTTGAGGGCTTTATTCGAAAGTAAAATCCGGAGGCTCCCTGTGGGTCAAGATCACACAATAGCGTCCGCTTCCCGCTCATAGCACAGGCATAGGCCAGATTAACGGAGGTTGCTGTTTTTCCAACCCCACCTTTATTGCTGTAACAGGCGATAATCTTCATTTATAGCTCCCCCTTCTGCTGAAATAGCTGTTTAAATAGCGCCCGTGTCTCTTCACTGTTAAAACGCGTGAAGTTTTTCATCACCTTCTTGCGCTCTTTGAGTTGCAGGCTATAGAGCATTGCTGTCAAGGCTCCGATGGCTTCAATAAGCTGCATCTCATCACCTTTAAAACTCTTTAGATCATTCTCCAGCACCTGACGCAAAAACTCCTGCTGGACTGAGTAATCGTTGAACTTACCAAGATTGTCCTGCAATATTTTCAACGTCTTAATAAGCGTTTTAATATCATCTTCAGGAAAAAGAGGCGTAAAAAACTCCATAAGATAGCGCAGTTTTTTGCAACTTATTCGCAGCTGATGGACCACCTCATCTTTGGTGTTTTTATCTATAGTACCTGCAATCCGGCACACCTGTGCATAGCGCTTAAGAACAAGTTTACTTGCAAGAACCTTCGATGGCAGTTTCCCTTTAGCTCCTGCAGGAAGTGAACTACCCTCTAAAAAGAATTGCGCCAGCCCCTCGACCCGTTTTTTATAGGTGGTACTGCCAAGATTCTGTTTTACCTTCTTCAGTTCTTTTTTTCTCTCTTTACCAAAGAAATCAAACAGTATTTTCAAACCTGCAAGAGACGGTTTAGGGACCATGGTAAAATAGTGTTCTTTTTCCATGAGGTACACATCCAGGTCTCGCAGACGATTAGTGCATTGCATAATGGAGGCAAATTCCTCCTTAAGCTCCACGGTCTTTTCCGTTTCATAGACCCCCTTAAAGAGACTGAGTACGGAACGGACCTTTCTAAAACTCACTCTGTAATCGTGCAGGTATTCTGTATCATAATCAGCTATAACTCCTGACTCATTGAGTCGTGCAGTTTTTATGAATTCGCGAATGATGGTTGCCGCTGTCTCACTCGCAGGGGCTCCGGCCTCAAGAGGCAAGGCTGGTTTACTGGTGTAGGTGTTGATTTTTACTCCCAGAAGAGCAAATATTTCAGCTGCCTTGTCAAGTGATGCAAAATCATGTCCCTTAAGAAGGTCTATAAGATCATTGTAAGCTCTAGAGTATCCTCTTAACGAGGTCACCGTTCCAACACTTATGGCAGTCTTTCCCTTCCAGAGAACAAGATTATTATACCTTGCGCGGGTCTTGCCTTCATCATCGAGCAAGGCCCCCCTGTCCTGTCGGACCTTGATACTTACAACAGGTAAAAAGGCACGAAGCTCAGAAAGTTCGCCGAGCAGATCCGCAATGGGACCTGGCGGTAGATCGGCTGCGAATCTCCAATCACCTGCAAAACCCTGTTCTAAAATAGAACCATCCTTGAGATTCACCAGAACCTGACCCTCGTCAAGCTGCAGGAGGAGTAGATCTTTCTTAAGCAATACATTATCGAAGGTATCCAGGATTACACCGTCCACCTTCTCACCCTTTTCTTCACGAATTTTGTACTCTTTTGTCTCATCCAGCGACTTGTTTAGTGACTTAGCCCTGAGCACTGAATGACCAATATAGATGAATGGATCCATATTGATTCACCTCCTTGATGTATTATTCTCAATATATTCTTTCACAAGAGTCTCTAAAATCGCCTGGATACTTGTCTCCTGCTCTACTGCAAGCAGCTTGAGATCTTTGAGCACTTTAGCATCAAGACGAAGGGAGGTACTCTTCTTCTTTTCTTTTGGCATCGCGGCCTCCTCAAACAAATCGCAATTATGACGTCATTGCATCATGACATACTGACACCGGCCAATCTACTATAGGTTCAATATAAAACACTTATTTTTTAACGACTTAACCAAATACTCATAAAACACTAACAATAGATTCTTATTATTACAGCTTTTATTAATAATCTGTTAAACTATGGATAAGTATAGCAATGAGTGAAGAAGCCGAGCAGGAATTAACAGTATCAAGCAACCATCAAGAAGCACCCGTTGCCGACCAAAACCCACAAACAACCATGAAAGAAAAAACAGTCGTGGCATCCCCACAAAGCTTTGACCTCAAATCCGCCGAATGGTACCTGAACCGGGAACTCACCTGGCTCGAGTTCAATAAACGTGTGCTCCACGAAGGTCAGGACACGCGAAACCCTTTGCTTGAGCGGGTATTCTTTCTTGCAGTCGTCGGGTCTAACCTTGATGAATTTTTCATGAAGAGGATTGGAGGACTCAAGCAACAGGTTGGTGCCAGTGTCAAAAAACTATCCATAGATGGTCGTCTTCCCCAGGAACAGATAGATATTTGCTATGAATCCGTGCGCGAGATACGGGACCAGCAGCTGAGTCTTGAAATTGAGCTTCAGCAACTCCTGGCCAAAGAAAAGATTTTTATCAAACGTTATCTGGATCTGCCTGCACGGGACAAAAAGAAAATAGATAGTTATTTTCTGAACGAAATTTATCCACTTCTCACTCCTCAGGGCATGGACCCGGCGCATCCTTTTCCTTTTATTTCCAACCTCTCCATTAACCTTTTAGTGAGTTGTCACTATCCGGACAGTGACCACAGTTATCTTAACCGCATCAAGATCCCGGTTAGCTCAGATATGCCCCGTTTTGTTAAGATTGGCAAAACTGACACCTATATCCTGCTTGAAGACCTCGTGGCAAACAACATGGAGCTTCTTTTGCCCGGCATGGTGATAGAAACCTGTGAAACATTCAGGGTGACCAGAAACGCCATAACAGACAGACACGAAGAGCAGGCAAATGATCTTCTCGGGATGATCGAAACGGCTCTCAGGGATAGAAAATTCGCTGAAATAGTACGCCTTGAAGTTGAATCCACCATGCTCGACCATCATAAAGGTAAGCTTGCTGCAGAACTGGGAGTGGATGAAGACATGGACGTCTTCGAAGTCGATGGCATATTAGGACTGAGGGACCTCTTTGAAATCAATGCAATAGACCGTTCAGACCTCCACTTTATCCCCCATCAGCCCACAGATAACCCGGAACTACTCGGGGATGACCCCAATATATTCCACACCATCCGGGAACACAGCGACATCATGCTGCAGCACCCCTATGAGTCTTTTGAGACCTCTGTTGAGAGGTTTTTAAGAGAGGCCAGTCAGGACCCTAAGGTCCTTGCCATCAAGATGACACTGTACCGTACAGCAAAGGACTCAAAGATAATCCAGTATCTCATCGATGCAGCCCTCAACGGAAAACAGGTGGCTGTAGTTGTGGAACTCATGGCTCGTTTTGATGAATCTGCAAATATCAGATGGGCAGGTTTCCTGGAAGAAGCTGGCATCCACGTCACCTATGGGGTTGTGGGCCTTAAGACCCACTCAAAGCTCATTTTCGTTATCCGTAAAGATTACAATGGCTTGAGACGTTACGCCCACATCGGAACCGGTAATTATCATGCTGGAACTGCCCGGGCATATATGGATTTGGGCCTGTTAACCTGTAACCCTGATATCGGAGCTGACCTCACCGAACTTTTTAACTATCTGACCAGCGGCTACACCCCTGTACGGCAATACACCAAGTTGCTTCCGTCCCCCAAACTGCTCAAAAAAGCACTGTTAACTAAAATCGAAAGAGAAATCGCCTGTCACAAATCTAATGGGAAGGGTTTGATCCAGTTCAAGACCAATGCCCTGGAGGACCGTGATATTGTTGAGGGACTCTATAAGGCTTCCCAGGCGGGTGTTCATGTGGATCTTATTGTTCGCGATAGTTGCCGTCTGCGTCCGGGAATCAAAGGATTATCCCAAAATATCAGGGTAATTTCCCTCGTGGGAAGGTTCTTAGAGCACACTCGGATTTTTTATTTTCATAATAATGGAGAAGAAGAATACTTCATAGGATCAGCTGATCTGATGAAACGTAACCTTGAAAGCAGGGTTGAGGTGTGCACACCCATAGATTCCGTCAAAAATATTAATCTATTACGGGAAATCCTTGACCTACAACTCACAAACACCCGTAATGTTTGGGAGATGGACGATAAGGGCAGCTATACCCAACTGCAATCAGTGGAAAAAAATGGTGATATTTGTATTCATCGTTACCTCATTGAAAGTGCTGAAAAACGTGCAGCAGCCGGTCGAAGGGCGCTTGCAAGAAAGAGAAGCAAGAAAAAATTACCGGGTAGATCTTCAGGCAAAAAGAGAAATAAATAAGACTCTACCCCCGATACACGGGAGAAGTGCCTTGTTGGCAACAATCAACTTCACGATTCTAAATATTGTTCCTGAGTTTCTCGGAGTCTACGCTACCTGTTTTTTTAATCAGAAGTTCAAGAGTAAGGCACTAAAAATCAGACGGAATGAATAACACAAGCACACCGATCTTATTTGAGCACCAGAGTGATTATCCATGTAGTCCACAACAACTCTATGACTGGCATAGTAGGTTTGGCGCTCTGGAACGTCTTTTGCCTCCGTGGGAAAAAACAAAAATCATCTCCCGCGAGGGTGGGATAGACCCAGGGGGCAGAGTTGTACTAAAAATGAGTGCAGGCCCCATCCCCTTTTACTACCATGCCCACCATATCGAAAATGTTCCGGGTGAAATGTTTCGTGATGTACAGGAAAAGGGTCCTTTTTCCAGTTTTTCCCATTCCCACTATTTTAAGAAAACAGATTTCGGTTCAACCCTGTATGACAAGGTTGAGTATCGCTTGCCCTTTGGCAAGCGACTACCATCATTTCTTAAAAAACATGTCCACTCAAGTCTTCAGCAGGTATTCCACCATAGAAAAAGTATTATAACTGAAGATATAAAAGTACATCTCAGGTGCAGCAGTACGCCTCTTCGCATACTTATATCGGGATCAAGCGGCGTCCTTGGCCGGGAACTCATCCCCTTTCTTACCACCGGGGGACATCAGGTATGGACACTGGTACGCCGGAAACCAAATTTCGAAAAGCAGGAAATTTTCTGGGATCCTGAAAACGATATCCTCGATGCATCACAACTCCCAAAGCTCGACGCAGTCATTCACCTGGCTGGCGAATATATTGGTCTTTCACGGTGGTCTGAAGAAAAGAAACAGCGGGTCATTAACAGCCGAGTCGACGGCACGAAGCTTATAAGTCGAGTTATCAGTTCACTACCAGTCAGACCAAAGGTCTTTCTCAGCGCCTCTGCAGTGGGTTACTATGGAGATACTGACCTCACAAATATCAGTGAAGCAAATGCGCAAGGAACCGACTTTATTTCAAAGGTTTGCGGCCTCTGGGAAGACGCAGCCAAGGAGGCCACTGATACCGGGATTAGAACAGTATTTCTCCGTTTAGGTGTAGGCCTCACTCCACGGGGCGGGGCTCTTGAGAAGATTATCGAGACTTCTCCCTTGGGATTTATGAGGCGTTTTGGATCTGGTAACCAATACATAAGCTGGATCAGTACAGATGATATGATCTCGGCCATGCTCCACTGCCTAGCCACTGAGTCACTTCATGGTCCGGTGAACATTGCAGCGCCAGAACCTGTCACCAATGCGGAGTTTATGAAGACGCTTGCAAGGGTTGCCAGGCGCCCTCTACTCATACCTATCCCTTCGACACTACTCAAAATAGTCTATGGACAGATGGCGTCTGAAATATTACTTTCAGGATGTCATGTCTCAAGCAGAAAACTTGTTGAATCCGGTTTTGAATTCAGGCATCCAACCCTTGAGCTTGCATTAACGAAATTACTTGGAAAGGATACTATCGCCTCGTCCAGCACTTCAAACATGGGAAATTGTAGTGAATAAATCATTAAAGGTCACCCTGTGGTTCATCATGATCACTGCACTCACCTGTGGTTTCCTTCACCATCTCATCTCGCCTGCTGTTATGAACTTTGAGAGGTTACATATCTTTTTGTTCAATCTTGTAAGTGGCGGCACCCTACTCATTTACTTTACAGAAAACACAAGACGACTCAGCAGAAAAGGCTATACCTTCCTGTTTTTTGCCCTGCTTTTTGCTTTCTGTGCCTTTATGGAGTGGTATGGACCGACCCTTATTATTCCGCTTATTCTCGCAGTTATCATCGAGTCGGTTCGCGTGGGCCACTTTGGTAACTGCCTTCCGGTTGCCCTTTTCACCAAAAAAGAAACCACCTCCAGAAAATTCCATCAGGCCTCACTGCTCTGTCTTTCTCTGGGGCTTGTAATCTCAACTATTGCTATCCTCAACAGTGAATACACCCACTGGTTTACTCTTGAAAAGCTGACCCTCGACACATTTTTCCTCGGTTTTTCATTCCCGATTTCCCTCATCAGTATGTCAGTGATTTTTGCTCTGATGAAAAACAATAGTGCTCCTCCATCAAAGTTTTTAAAGGAGATCTCCTTTTGGATTATTAACCTTGGGGTTATCATTTTCTTTCTCTTTATCCTCGCCAACTGGTTTCTTCCCCAGGTCTTTATCGCAACCCTTTTGTTTATCACTGTAAGTCTGGTACTCTACCTCTACTGGCAACAGGGGATGCGCCTGCAGCAAAAGTCGTTTTTAACCTCAGGTATCCTCTTTTTGGTTATCACTTCAATCACAGGAATTATGTACATTTTCCTGGAATTTTCAGATTATTACACACCAAATTTTTCTTTGCCCCTTCTTAGAATGCACGCATTCACCGCCCTCTATGGCTGGAATCTAAGCGGCCTTGCAGTGATCAGCAGACATGGAGACTTTCCCATCCGACTGCACTCTCAAAAAGTCATCATACTCCACTGGGTCACGGTGCTTATTCTCTGCCCTCTAGGATACTTCTATCCCCTTCCAGCAGTTGCAGCAATTCTATGTTACGGATACCTGCTCTACACCCTTCTTTTTAATCACGGTCAGGTGGATGTTGGAATGGTCAAGGCGGAAGACAAGGTTTTAGAAGAAATGCCAGCTCAATAACTGAGTTCTGTCCCCTCGAATTAACCAAAAAACGAACCTATGACCGATACTACTATCAGCAAAAAAATTCTTATAATCGCCACCGGTGGAACTATTGTCTGCGCAAGCTCCGATAACGGATTGCTTCCTCACTACAACGTAGATGATTTGCTGAAGTGCGTTCAACCGTGTCATAAACATCATACCATTAACGGTACGATGGTTATGAACATTGATAGTTCCAACATGACGCCCAAATACTGGCTTACAATTGCAAGGGCCATAGAGAAAGAATATTCTCAATACGATGGTTTTGTCGTTACCCATGGAACCGACACCATGGCCTATACTGCTGCAGCTCTCAGCTATATTTTAGAAGGCCTTGACAAACCAGTAATTATTACCGGCTCACAGTACTCAATGACAGACAGTGCAACCGACGCCATACACAACCTCAATGATGCCATACTCTTTGCAAGTGAAGATCTGGCCGGTGTCTTTATTGCTTTTGATGGCTTACTGATTAACGGAACCCGCGGGATCAAAACAAAAACTAAAAGTTATGACGCCTTTAAAAGTGTAAATTACCCACCCGTGGCAGGAGTCAAGCACAACCGAATCAGTTACAATCAATCTGTCTGCGCACATTTCAAAAATGATTTTAGCCACAACAAAAGCACTGCCAATTCTCTGAGGGTAGCCACTAGAGTTGAAGAGAAAATATTCGTTCTAAAGCTTTTCCCGGGCCTTGACACGGGTATTTTTGACTACCTTAAAACCAACATGAAAGGAGTCATCATTGAGAGTTATGGTATCGGAGGAGTTTCTTCTGAGATTATTGACATTGCAACCAAGGTAAAAGAACTCACAGAAGCAGGAGTCTCAGTGGTTCTCACCACCCAGTGCCTGCAGGAGGGTGTCAATTTTCATGTCTACCAGGTAGGGCGTTCCCTGCCCCTTGATAAAATTATTTACGGTAAAGATATGAATACAGAAGCACTGGTAGCAAAACTCATGTGGGCCCTTGGAAAAACGAACGACCCGACAGAGGTTAAAGAGCTCATCGAAACCCCAATGCGTGATGACATACTGGAAAATCCTGAACAATTTTATTTTTCGTAAAAAAGTTACGATGAATGAGAGAAAAAAGGAATGAAAACATGAAACGAATAACACAAATCACCCTGTTGGTCATTTCAGTCGTATTTCTTTTTGGTGGTCCTGCACTAGCCTGGAAAAATAAGATTGTAAACAATCAGTTTAAGGTCGCTAACTATATCGTCCAACTGCAAAATGGGGCCAATCCCGATAAAATATCACGCCCGACCCTGCGTCGAGATAAACGATCCGCCGCAAATGCTGCGAATAGAGAACTGCGGGAGGCAATGGATGCTGCAGAAGAACTCGCAAGAGCCGGAAAGCCTGAACTCATTAAACCGCCATCATTTAGAAGAATTGTTTCTGAAGAGAAATATCAGGAGATGGAAAAACAAATCAAGTAATTGAAAAAGAATAGTCTGTGCACAGATGTACACAGACTATGTATACAGAGAACATATTTTATTTTATATTTTTTAGTACCTCACCAAGGGTGTCTTTGGCATCACCAAAAAGCATTCGGCTGTTCTCTTTATAAAAAAGAGGATTGTCGACTCCTGCATAGCCTGTTGCCATAGAACGTTTTAAAACCACTGAGACCTTCCCCTTCCAACATTGCAATACCGGCATACCAGCAATAGGGCTGTCTGGCTCTTCTTCTGCTGCGGGATTAACAATATCATTGGCCCCAATGACAACAGAAACATCTACATCAGGGAAGTCCCCATTGATCTCATCGAGTTCAAAAACTATATCATAGGGCACTTTGGCTTCAGCGAGCAACACATTCATATGTCCAGGCATCCGCCCCGCGACAGGGTGGATTCCAAAACGCACATTAACATTTTTCTCTCTAAGTTTACGGGTGATTTCAAACACCGTATGCTGAGCCTGTGCGACGGCCATCCCATATCCTGGAATGATCATTACCTCTTTCGCTCCCATGAGCATTTCAGCCACCTCAAGTGGTTGCACAGCTTGAACGTCCCCAGCATCCCCAGCAGCTCCAGTAGCCGTTGATCCCCCTGAGGTTCCAAAACCTCCAGCGATAACCGCTAAAAATTTGCGGTTCATAGCGCGGCACATAATATAACTCAAGATAGCACCACTGGATCCAACCAGGGCACCCACCACAATAAGCAGATCATTGCTGAGCATAAAGCCGGTGGCAGCAGCCGCCCAACCTGAGTATGAGTTGAGCATGGAGACAACCACAGGCATATCAGCGCCACCAATGGCAAGTACCATATGCACTCCAAAGGCAAGAGCGATAAGGGTCATAAGTACCAGTGGTAACGCACCTCCACCTGCCTGCGACTGACCAACAAATGTGAAACAGAGCCAGATAGCCCCGAGAAGAAGCCCCAGGTTAAGATAGTGCCTTCCCGGCAAGAGCAATGGTTTACCCGATATCTTTGCACTGAGCTTTAAGTAGGCCACAATCGAGCCAGAAAAGGTCAAGGCGCCGATGAGAATACCCAGGTAGGTTTCAACATCATGAATTGTCTTTTCCGCACCAACAAGTGAACCGCCATGATCGAGAAAATTAGCAAACCCCACCAACACTGCAGCAAGACCAACCAGACTGTGGAGGATGGCAACCAACTCCGGCATGGCAGTCATCTCCACCCTTTTGGCAAGCACCAGACCGGCCCCCCCACCTATAACAAGACCTAAGATGAGAATAAAATAGTTAGCAGTCACCATTCCACTGATAGTTGCCACCAGCGCCATAACCATACCGACCATGCCGTAATAGTTGCCGCGACGTGCAGTTTCCTGACGACTGAGTCCGCCAAGTGCCAATATAAAAAGAACCGTGGCCCCTATATAGGCCACAGACATTATTCCTTGAGACATTTTTTCACTCCCCCCTATTTCCTGAACATTTCCAGCATGCGCTGGGTTACGGCAAAACCACCGAAGATGTTAACGCTGGTTATTAAAATCGCGATTCCTGCCAAAAATCGAATCAGAAAACTGTCTGAAGAGATCTGAATGAGGGCACCGATTATTATGATAGAGCTAATGGCATTGGTGACACTCATAAGAGGTGTATGCAAGGAAGGCGATACATTCCAGATCACCATATAACCAACAAAACAGGCGAGTACAAAAACAGTAAAGTGGGACATAAAGGATGCTGGAGCTACCGAACCAAGCCCTAACAGTGCAGTGGCACCAATGGCAAAGGGTACAAGAAAACCCCAGGCCGATTTTTTCTCTTCTTTGACAACGGGTTTTGCGGGTTCAGCTTCTTTTTTGGGTGCTGCTGAAAGTTTAGGTGCAGGAGGCGGCCAGGTGATCTCACCATTTTTAATAACCGTGGCTCCCCGAATCACCTCATCGTCCATATTTACATTGACCACCCCATCTTTTTCAGGGGTGAGATCAGTGAGCAGGTGTTTAAGATTTGTGGCATAGAGCTGACTGGACTGAGTTGGCAGTCTTGCGGGTAAATTAGTATAACCAATAATAGAAACACCGTGCTGTACTACCACCTTATCAGGCTCAGACAGTTTACAGTTACCTCCCATTTCCGCTGCAAGATCCACTATGACGCTGCCATTTTTCATACTGCGAACCATATCTTCGGTAATGAGTTCTGGAGCCGGTTTTCCTGGGATAAGCGCCGTTGTGATTATTATATCAACTTCTTTTGCCTGCTCAGCAAAAAGAGCCATTTCTGCCTTGATGAACTCTTCACTCATCACCTTAGCGTAACCACCTTCTCCAGAGCCATCATCATCGCCTGCAAAATCGAGGAGCAAAAACTCCCCATCCATACTTTCTACCTGTTCTTTCACCTCAGGCCGGGTATCAAAGGCTCGAACAATGGCTCCCATACTCTTGGCAGCACCAATGGCTGAAAGTCCAGCTACACCTGCCCCGATCACAAGAACCTTGGCCGGTTCAATCCTTCCGGCAGCTGTAATCTGTCCCGTGAAAAAACGACCAAAGTGCTGTGCGGCCTCAACCACAGCGCGGTAACCCGCAATATTTGCCATGGAGCTAAGGGCATCCATCTTCTGGGCCCTTGAGATCCTCGGCACAGAGTCCATGGCAAGTACTGTTAATTTCTTTTCTACCAGCTGGGCCATTAAATCTTCGTTCTGTGCCGGCTGGATAAAACTGATAAGGTGTTGTCCCTCTCGCAGAAGAGACACCTCCCCCTGCTCTTCGTTTGGCGCACGGACCTTTAAAATCAGATCACTCTGCTGATAGAGCGACTCTCTATCTACAGCGATCTCCGCACCTGCTTCTATATATTTTTCATCACTAAATTTTGATAGCTCGCCAGCTCCGGCTTCAATCATCACTTCATAACCGAGCTGAATGACTGCTGTGATAACGTCAGGCGTCATTGCGACTCGCAATTCACCTTGGTGTTGTTCTTTAGGCACCCCAATTCGCATCATAAATCTCCTCTGATATTGTGGGTTAGTTAGGCAAGTAACTGCAATACATGAAACACAATCAAAAGGATATTCATGGATGGGCGCTTTGGCTATTAAGAGATGGCTTTAAAAGTGGTTTTTTATAGATCATCCTTTGTCTTTATCTTCAATCGATATGGCATCGTTGGAAACTCCCAGAGGAATTATCTATGACAATAGGTCACAACCTTGCTACTATTGGACAACTGTAAAAGCTCCAGAGCCTGACATAAACATACAACAGCCAGCAGGCCAACTGTTGTTACATATTCAAGAGTTGTAAACCCTAACACACAGCTCACAGGAATTACCTACCAGAAAGAATGGGAAAATATAACCAGAAGAAATTACAGATTTTTAGCTCTATCACGACAAGCAGATTCATTGTGATATTCATTCTTTTAGTTTTCATACCAAACCAAGGAATGTCAGATCAACTAATGGAAAAGATTGAGAAAGAAGGTGTCCTTCGGGTGGGCTTTCAGGAAGATGTTACCCCGTTCTCCAGTTTTGATGAAATTTCAAGACTTCATAGGGGCTTTTCGGTGGATATGGCAGGTCAACTGGTTCATTATCTCTCAAAACGATTTAATAAAACAATCAGGCTGGAACCGGTAAGGCTCCGTGCAACCCAGCGAGCCGCCATGATTTTAAATGATGAAATTGATATTGAAATGGGTGCTTCCACCCAGACCTATGACCGAGAAAAAGAAGTAGATTTCAGTCTTATCTACTTTACCTCCGAGACAACATTTTTGGTCAGTAAAGCTTCAGGCATTCTTGAAACCTCGGGAATGAGCAATAAACGTATAGTCGCTGGAAAAGGAACAACCAACCTCCTTCTTCTTCAGCAGATGAAAAAATCCGGCCAAATACTGCCTAAAGAGATTCTTTCCTACGACACCCACAACCTGGCCCTTTGGGCCCTTGTTAATGGTGAAGCAGATGCCTATTGCGCTGACCGTGTACTCCTTACCACCAAACGATTACAGACACCTCACCCAGATGACTGGATAATACTTGAAGATTCAGTTGGTTACGAACCATACGCCTTTATGATCCCTGAAAACAATTCAGACTTTCGTGACTTTGTAAATGATACCATTCGCTGGACCATTCTTACCGGAAAGTACTTCGATATCTATGAACAATGGATGGGACCGCTGGGCATTGGGCCGTTTAAAATGTCCCCAAGCTTTAAAGAATACCTGAGCGTTATAACCTACCCAATACCTGACAATTGGTGGGCCAGGTAAGACCATGACCAATATATCTCTTCGATGGCGCATTCTATTTTTCTTTTGTCTACTTGGATTACTGCCCCAGGTTGTAATTTCCTATTTTTCAATGTCTGCCTACACACGCTCTCTTGAGCAAACCTATACCAATCAGGTTTCACAGCTTGTTTCCCAGGTTGCTGAACAGACTTCTGTTAAATCACTCAACGTGATAGACGACATTAAAAATCAGGCAATACAACCCTACCTCCAGCTCAGTTTTCAACAATTCCCTCTTAATACTCGCCTGCAGCTTCTCAGAGAACGTTTGGAATTATTTCGAGTTTCAAGTGAAGTATTCAGCCGTTTAGATCTCTGTTTTCTCAACGGCGAGTTAATGCTCAGCACCCATACAACACCAGAGACAGAGCAATATGCGTCTTTCACAAGGAAAACCATCAGGCAGCACCGCGCACCAATAACAGAGACCAGTCCTGCATATAACCGTAGGGTAAACCACTCGGACGAATTAGCCTTTTTTATCCCAATCCACTCCTTTCGCAACGCGGAAAAATCTGTGGGCTACATGGTAGCTTATGTCCCCCTTAGCGCACTCACTCAATATCTTCAAAATCTTCACCTGGACTTTGATGCAGAAAAATCCATTGTGACCAATAGTGGCGAGTTAATAAATTCTTTCACCACAGACAGAGCAGCGGACTCAACCTCAACCCAGCGTCAATATTCAGCCCAGGTAGAACCTTTGGGCTGGAAGATAGTTGTCGGTATTAGTGAAGCTGAACTATTTGGTGATGTAATTTGGCTTAAAAAATATAGTATCATCTTCATTGCTATCGTTGTGGTTCTGGCCTTTGCTTTCATCTTTGTTTTCAGCCATCGATTCACTAAGCCATTTAAACAGATCATCCATGGAACAAAAGATTTTGCTACGGGTAACCTCGATCATAAGATCACTGTTGATTCCGGACATGAGGCACAACAGCTTGCCACTGCCTTCAATGATATGGCCAATCAGTTAAATGATAGGCAGCAGGAGCTGAACCAAGCTGTACGACTTGCATCTCTTGGGGTTATGACAGCAGGTATAGCCCATGAGATCAAAAATCCTCTAACTGGTATAAAGACAAGCTCTCAGGTTATTAATAAGATTCTTAAACCAACAGATCTGCTTGCAGACTGTCCCCCCAACCATAGCAACAACACTGAAGACAATCAGTTGGTATCAGAACTAGCACAAGGTATCTCAGATGAGGCGGATCGTTTAACTACAATTGTAAATGACCTGCTTGAATTTGGTCGTCCCCGTGAAGCACGGTCCAAACCCTTTAGTTTAGAGGAAACTGTTACCCATGCCATAAGCCTCGTTCATTCTAAAACTCGTAAGAAACAGGTACAGATTACCACAGAGCTTATTCCCCATCAGGTAGTCGCAGACCCGGATCAGATTTTACAGGTACTGCTCAATCTCCTGTTCAATGCTTTGAAGGCGGTCCCTGAACATACTGGCCACATTACAATACAATCCGAATTATCACCTGAGGAATTCGTAATTTTAAGAGTTATAGATAATGGTTCAGGAATTGCTAGAGATTCTATCCCCCGTGTTTTCGATCCATTTTTCTCGCTTCACGATGGAGGAACAGGGTTAGGTTTATCGGTAGTGTACACTCTACTCAAGCAAAACAACGCTAGAATTAAGGTTAAGAGTGAGTTAAACCAAGGCACCGAGTTTAAAATAACATTTATGGGAACCAGCGACGTACAAGAGGATAGGCTCGATGACTGAGATAGCGATTGTTGATGATGAAAAAGTGGTCCTAAAGTCACTGCAGATTGGCCTTACCAGGTGCGGCTATACGGTCGTAACATTTGAGAACAAGACCTGTTTCATGGCCTATTTTCAGGATAATGTCCCCGATATAGTAATACTGGACTTACAACTACCTGACGGCCACGGTCTTGAAATACTACAAGATATTAAACGCCTGAATCCAAACACCCCAACTATCATTATTACTGCCCATGGCGATATTGACTCAGCCGTACAGGCCATGAAACTTGGGGCATTTGACTATATCAGTAAGCCCTTTGATCTTGATGTCATTGAGATGCTTGTTGCCAAGGCCTGTAAGGAATTACGCTTAGTAAGAGAGGTTGAACACCACCGCAATCGCTCCCATCAAAAGACTACCCTTGATAATATCATTGGTAACAGCCGTCCCATGCAGCAACTATTTACCAAGGTACATCAGTTGGGACAGGTAGATACCACGACGGTGTTACTCCTTGGTGAAAGCGGGACGGGCAAGGATCTTCTGGCAAAAGCAATCCACAATCAAAGCAATAGGAAGAACAAACAATTTATCGAAATAAACTGCGCAGCACTTCCTGAACACTTGCTCGAGAGTGAGCTTTTCGGCCACGAAAGCGGTGCATTTACCGATGCAAAAAAAATGAAAGTCGGTTTAGCTGAACTAGCCGATGGCGGCACACTTTTTCTTGATGAAGTGGGCGAACTACCATTACCCTTGCAGGCCAAACTCCTCAAGTTTCTTGAAACAAGAACCTTTCGCCGGATCGGTGGTACCAAAGAATATAAGGTCGATCTCTTTATAATTACGTCAACCAACAATGACCTACAACAGCGTGTTGCTGATAAAACATTTAGAGAAGATCTCTATTACAGACTAGCGGTTATCCCTCTTAAAATGCCTCCACTTCGATCCCGCCCTGGCGATGTCGATCTACTCGTAGCCCACTATTGGAAGATCTTTACCCACAAGTTCCACAAGAGAGATTTACACTTAAGCCAGGATGTTACCAAAGCCTTAATGAGTTATAACTGGCCAGGCAATATCCGTGAGCTCAAAAACCTGCTGGAGCAACTTGTTATTTTATCAAATGAAAGTGGCGTATACTTAGAAGATCTGCCCAATCGTTTTCTTGAAAATGTAAAATCCAACAAAAACGATCTGATACCTCACACAGATACTAATATAGCAAAACCAAATGGTTTAGAGAGGTCTCTTGGGGATGCTGTGAGCGCTCTGGAAATTGATAACATCAACCAGGCAATGCAGGAATGTGGAGGAGTAAAGGCCAAAGCAGCACAGAAACTTGGAATAAGCCGCTACGCCCTCCTCAGAAAATTAAAGCGTTTTAACTTACAAAAACAGTAAATCATTCTGTGCGATACCGCACACTACCGTTCGATACCGCACGAAAGTGTGCGCCCAAAAGCCTCCACCACCACCCCCTACCCATACCTTCTCCAGTACGAACCAGATCATTTTCCCCATATCCAGCCTCAATTCTAAAAATTATCAGTAAATTAGACAGATAGAATTTTTCTACTGATTTTCGGTATGTAATTTGCTTTGACATAAACCTCTGCACACCAAAGGCTTTTATACCACTGCCTCTGATGTACATTTCCTGGGAATTGGGGTGAAAATGAATCAAGCAATTTTTGATGGGCTACCTGAAAATATTAAACCGTACCTTACAGAAGGTAAGGTTGCAGATTACATACCTGCTTTGGGCTGCGTCTCACCTGAAAAATTTGGTATATCTGCGACCTGTGTTGATGGAACAACCTATCAGGCCGGCGACTCTTCCGAGCAGTTCTCCTTACAGAGTATCACAAAAATATTTCCCCTCATCTTAGCTCTTCGATCAATTGGTGATGAATTCTGGAGCCATGTTGGTCGCAGATTATCAGCTAAGACCTTTAATGCAATAACGCCTATTGAGGAAGCCGAAGGCACCCCTCGAAATCCTTTCACCAACGGCGGCGCTATCGCCATCGTTGATCTACTTCTTTCAATAAGTGACAACTATACAGAAGAGCTATTGAGTTTTGTGCAGCAACTTACCGGTAATAACAGCATCCACTATGATCTCAGTGTTGCAACGTCTGAAAAAAGAACAGGCCACCGAAATGCCGCAATTGCCCTTGTTCTAAAAAGTTACAACATCCTGAAAAACGAAGTGGATGATGTGCTGGGAGCATACTTTACCCAGTGTTCCCTTGCCATGAGCTGTAAGGACTTAAGCCGAGCATTTCTCTTTCTAGCCAACCATGGCCTGGACCCAATAACCGGTACCCAAATCATTACACCATTTCAGAGCAGGCGAATCAACGCCTTGATGCTGATGTTCGGCACCTATGATGCCGCCGGTGATTTCGTCTTCCGCATTGGTCTGCCAGGCAAAAGTGGTGTTGGAGGGGGCCTACTCGTCATTGTACCAGGCAAAATGACCATCACGGTCTGGTCGCCTGGCCTCGACCAATACGGTACCTCAGTGGCAGGATTTAAGGCGCTGGAGCTATTAGCAGAAACTGAAAGATTAAGCATTTTGTAGTCGAAGACAAAGAACTATATAGCGAGGCAGAGACAATCTATAACTTGCTCATCACTGCCTAAGACAATCACCTCAATTTGGAGTAGACATGGAATTTTTGCAAACTGTATTTGGCATAATTGGAGACCTTACCTGGGGATGGGCACTTATCCCCTTTCTGGTAATATTTGGCCTTCTCTTTACGTTGGCCACACGATTTGTACAGGTTCAGTTTTTTGGCCGAATGTTTCAAGTATTATTCACTAAAAAACAGGGCAGTTCCAGTTCAATTTCAGGCCGGGAAGCCCTCCTCATCTCTGTAGGTGGACGGGTCGGGGGTGGTAATATTGCCGGTGTTGCTGTTGCCATTACTATGGGTGGTCCTGGCGCAGTGTTCTGGATGTGGATGATTGCACTCGTTGGCATGGCTACAAGTCTCATCGAATGTTCACTGGCCCAGCTCTACAAGCGATCAAATAATGATGGTACCTATCGCGGAGGCCCTGCCAGGACCATAATGTACGGTCTAGGTAAGGAGTTTAAATGGCTCGCAGTTATCTATGCAGTTTGTCTCATTGCAGCCTTTTCTCTTGGTTTTAATGCCTTTCAGGGAAACACCGTTGCAGGTGCTGCCCAGGATAGTCTTGGAATTGACCGGATCTGGACCGGTATTCTTCTCGCTGTAGTTTCAGGCTTTATCGTTTTTGGTGGTATCAGGCGTATAGCCAAAGCTGCAGATATCGTTGTACCCGTTATGGCAGTTGGATATCTAGCCATGGCACTGGTGGTCATTGTATTAAACATTGCCGAGCTGCCTACTATTCTTGTCAATATTGTCGAAAATGCCTTTGGAATTCAAGAAGCAGTTGCAGGTGGCATGGGGGCGGCCCTTGCTCAAGGATTACGTCGTGGTCTATTTTCAAATGAGGCGGGCCTTGGCTCTGCTCCAAATGTGGCAGCAACTGCAGAAGTCAATCACCCGATCGCTCAAGGGATCACCCAGTCACTGTCGGTATTTATTGATACAATCCTTATCTGCAGTTGCACCGCCTTTGTTATTTTACTGGGCAAGGTCTATGTCCCAGGTGCTGAAAGCATTGACGGCATCGTTCTCACACAACAGACCCTGGTTGCACAACTCGGTGTATGGTCTCAATACTACCTCACCTTTGCCATCCTGCTCTTTGGTTTTAGCTCAATTATTTACAACTACTATCTCGGAGAAAATGCCCTTACTTTTCTCACCCAAAACCCCTTAGCCGTTTTAATACTTCGCATCTCCGTTATAGCGATTCTTTTTGTTGGAGCCGTTGCTCCGGGTGCTACTTCAATTTTCTTTTTCTCAGACCCGATGATGGGAATTCTAGCATTAGTTAACTTACTGGCACTCTTAATGCTATTTCCAACAGCATTACGAATCTTAGCTGACTATAGGGAACAGCTAAAACAGGGAATTGATGATCCTGTGTTTGACCCTTCAAAATTTCAAGATCTCGACATTGACCACTCCGCCTGGAATAACAAACCTGGAACTGAGGGTGCGGAGAATGAGACTATAGATGAAATGAGCGCTGCTGCTATAAGCGGCCTGAAAAATTAACCAACCATGGCCGGACAATACAGGTCCGGCCAATACCAACAAACCTTAACAAAGTGATCAGGTAAATAGGGAAAAGCCATGGCTAAGAAGCAGCTCAAAGAGCTGAAAATCAACGGAGACTGGTGCAAAGGGTGCGGTATTTGCGTTAGTTTCTGTCCTAAAAATGTTTTGGAACTCAATGCAAAAGATACGGCTGTTGCGGTGCGACCGGAAGACTGTATCTGTTGTATGTTATGTGAACTAAGGTGCCCGGATCTCGCGATCGAGGTACTAATTGACCAGGATAAGGACAATGACTGAGAATATACGTTTTATTCAAGGCAATGAAGCGTGTGTTGAGGGGGCTATCTACGCAGGGATTGAGTTCTTTGCAGGCTACCCGATTACACCTTCCACAGAGATTGCAGAACATTTATCCCAAAGGCTTCCTGAGCAGGGAGGCAAGTTTATTCAGATGGAAGATGAGATCGCTTCCATGTGTGCCATTATTGGAGCCTCTCTTACCGGCCGAAAAGTTATGACCGCAACCAGTGGTCCAGGCTTTTCCTTGAAGCAGGAGGCTATCGGTTACGCATGTATGACTGAGATCCCTTGCGTTATTGCCAATGTACAACGTGGCGGGCCATCCACAGGAAACCCAACCCACGTCAGTCAGGGAGATATCAACCAGGCAAGATGGGGAACCCATGGTGATCATAACATCATTGCGTTGACCGCTTCCAACCACCAGGATATTTTCCAGATCACCGTCGATGCCTTTAATATGGCTGAAACCTATCGTACCCCTGTAATCCTTTTGCTCGATGAGGCCGTTGGCCATATGCGGGAAAAGCTGGTTATCCCTGAAAAAGGCGCACTTGAGATTGTCGACCGCCTCAGAACATCCCTTGGCAAAGGGGTCGACTACCACCCTTACCTGCCAAGAGAAGATGGTCGTCTACCGATGTCTGACTTTGGTGGCGAGCACAGATATAACGTCACTGGTCTTTTCCATGACATGTGGGGTTTTCCTTCAAACAACCCAAAGGTTGTCAATGAGCTGCTCCGTCATCTCGTTGACAAGATTGACAACAATATCCATGAAATCACACGCTACAAAGAGCATTTCATGGATGACGCTGAGTATGTCTTCGTCTCCTACGGTTCCTCTGCAAGATCCGCCATACATCTTGCCAAGACCAGAAGAGCCAGAGGTGAAAAGATTGGGGTACTTGAGCTTCAGTCCATCTGGCCTTTCCCTAAAGAGCTCGTTCGTGAAAAGTGCGACCGCGCAAAAGCTGTACTGGTTGTCGAGATGAATATGGGCCAGGTTCTCGCGCAGGTGAAGGCCGCAGTGAAAAAACCGGGTCGTGTATTTCTTGCAAATCGCATTGATGGTGAATTGATAACACCTTCAGATATTAAGAAACTTCTTCGGGTAATCCAGGGGAGGGGAGTGTGAGATGGCTGTAAAAGATTATTTACGGGAACGATTTTTCCCGCACATGTGGTGTCCCGGTTGCGGGCATGGAACTATTCTCAATTCACTCCTACGCGCTGTTGAAGAGCTCGGTTTAAATAAGAATGAGATTGTTATGACTTCTGGTATCGGGTGTTCTGCCAGAATTTCAGGTTATGTTGACTTTCACTCTTTGCATACCATGCATGGACGAGCACTTGCCTGTGCGACAGGGGTAAAGCTCAGTAAGCCAAACCTTAACGTACTGGTTCCCATGGGCGATGGAGATGCACTTGCCATTGGTGGTAACCACTTCATCCATGCGGCGCGGCGTAACATAGATATTACCGCAATCGTCATGAACAACAGAATCTATGGCATGACCGGTGGACAGTTTTCTCCACTATCAGGCCCTGGTGTTAAAGCAACGACTGCGCCCTACCTCACCATTGACAACAACTTTGATGTGGTCGAGCTTGCAAAAGCTGCTGGCGCCACCTTTGTTGCCAGATCCACCGCCTACCATGCCAAAGAATCAACGGGCTATCTGAAGCAGGCGATACAGCACAAGGGCTTTTCTGTGGTTGAGATACTTTCCCAGTGTCCTACCCACTATGGCAGGAAGAACAGAGAAGGTGATGCCGTCAGCATGCTTGAGATTCATAAGAATAACACAGCAAAACTTGGTTCAAAGGCCTTGGAGGAGAATCCAGATCTCATCCCACGTGGAATCTTTGTGGATATAGAGCGACCTGAATACTGTGCTTCATATGATGAAGTAATCAAGCACGCAATGAAGGAGGACGTGTAATGAGTAGAATACGTCTGGTATTTACCGGCTCCGGTGGCCAGGGAGTCATTACTGCGGCTATTATCCTCGCTGAGGCAGCAGTTATAAAAGAAGGCCTCAATGCAACTCAATCCCAGAGCTATGGTGCTGCTGCCCGTGGTGGATCTACCCGCAGCGATATCATCATCTCTGATAAAGAGATCGATTTTCCTGAGGTCACCCAACCCAATGTTTTGGTTTGTCTCACCCAGGATGCCTATAACAGTTACGCCCCCATCATTCGTCCTGGTGGTATCTTACTTTCGGACAGTCGCTATGTACAGACTACCCGTAAGGTCGATGCCAAGCAGATCGAGTTGCCGATGTATGACAGCGTGATGGAGAAGATAGGTAAGCCAGTTGTCTTTAATATCTGTATGTTGGGAACACTGGTTGCTATTACAGAAGTAATCAAACCAAAGTCTGTCCTTAGTGCTGTTATTGGCAAGGTGCCAAAAGACTTTATTGAGCTGAACACCAAGGCTTTTGAACTTGGTATGGAGCTCGGTGCGGATTACAGCTGGACTACGTAGTATATAACCCGATATTCCCATGGAATATGTGAGTTAAGTAAAGCTCCCAGGAAGATTTGCATCTCTTTCTGGGAGTTAATACACTCATCTCTTTATCTTTTTTTTAAAAAAAATTAAGTCTGAATATAGGGGAAGCAATCAGACAGGAGAGCCCTTCCTGCCCAATCTTTTCATCAATTACTTAAAGAACCTGGCGCTATTCTTTCACTCCATAGGTCCGAATAGTCTTGATGCTACCCCAATCATAATAGCTGTTTATTGCCTGCCCATCATCTTCTTCGGTAATACGAACAAAGGCATCACCGAGAAAAATCACCGCACTCTTATATACTTTTCCTTCATTGACCTGCAAAGACACTCCCTTTCTCAATTTACGTGAGAGTGTCCCATGTACAGGCATAGATGCATACTCAAATATTTTTTCCCATGTTTGTTTCATTGTCTACGTCTCCTAGACTTAATTTTCATCTTACGGCTCTTTTGCTGTACGTAGAGCAAGATGTAAACCAAACCGAGCAGTATTTAAGAATTTTTCCTAATAGTTACCAGACGCGGTCATTGAAGACGATACTCATCCAAAAATAGGAGAACGATTTCACATTCAGGGCCTACAACAAAGTCATAAAACAACTATTTTGAAGATTATGTTACCACTCCAATATGTAACTGTTTCCCGTCCAAAATTTAAAATCTACCTGCATACAGCTCCTACCTATCCAATAATTTACATTATTTCTATTTCCACTTTTACTGCACATACTTTCATTTTTAGTGCACATTTAACCGATAAATTCATTCATTAATCGTATGGCTGCTACATTTTGCCAGTAGAATTTTTTTTAAAAACAAGCAGTGCACATTTTTCATAGGAGAAATAGATGAACATCTCGAACAAAGCGTTTGTTATAGCTACCATTTTACTAGCACATGTTGCTGGTGTAGCTCTAGCTGCCGAAGAGAGAATCGGATATACAAGAACAAAGTTACAGATGTCATTTCCAGAGGTTAATTCTTCAGTTATTTATGTCAGACAAAACGCAACATCCATAAATCCTGACGGCCAATCATGGGCCACGGCCTACACCTCCTTGGGAGACGCTCTAGCAAGTGATCTCACCGATAAAAGTGAAATCTGGGTATCGCGGGGTGTCTACTATCCCAGTGGTGATGTTGAACGTGAGGCAACATTCTCACTTGTCTCAGGAATTGGGGTGTATGGTGGTTTTAAGGGCACTGAAGTTCGTAAAGAACAGCGCAACTGGTTAAAAAACACAACCATCCTCTCAGGGGAAATTGGGGACCAATCTGTTCTAACGGACAACGTCTATCATGTGGTGACTGGTGCCGATGATGCCGTCCTGGATGGCTTCATCATACGTGACGGTTATGCAATCCTCGGTGAAAGCGAAACAGACAACAGCGGTTGCCTGGTAACCGTACCAGATGAATTTTCCGACCTGGAGAGTCTTCGCATTGTAACCAATACGAAGAAAAGTTCAGGCGGTGGTCTTTTAAACGTGCATACTGGAACTATTACCAAAAACTGTTTTTTTACAAACAACTATGCCACAAAGGGCGGAGCAGTCTATAACATGGTAACCCAGTCATGGGACCCGGGCAGTAATGCTGGAACAGTTATCGGTGACGCCCCTATTTTTGAGAACTGCATCTTTGAAAGTAATCATGCCACCGACCGTGGCGGCGCGATGAACAATGAGTTTTTCACTAAGATTACAATTTCAAACTCTGTTTTTTCAAAAAACGTTTGTGATGCAAAAGGTGGAGCGATCTATTCTGATATGGGAAGCCCGGCATCTATTATAAACGTTCTGTTTTACAAAAATGAAGCAGAGCGCGGTGGAGCCCTGGTGGCCGATGGTGTATCTCCACACCGGCTCGCCTACACAACTTTTGCCAATAACAAGGCATATGACATAGGCTCTGCCCTGTATCAGGGGGCCTTAATGGGCCTGACAGGGGACGGTGAGCCTTATGTCGGGAACGAAGTTCATGTATATAAATCCATCATTATCGCTAATGATAGCGGCTCTGCCACAACCTCAATCAGTAACTGGCATGACGGTATTGCAATGTTTGATGAGGAGTCGCTGGTGGAAACCACTGAAGGAACAGTTGATACAGAGGATTATTTCAAAGAAGATAGTTACATTCCCCAGAAAGTGCTCATTGGCTGGCACCCTGGAAGGAAGGCCGATGTCGACTATTGGGCTGACTACTTTCTCAATGATCCAAATCGCACCTATACAGCGTACAGCTATAACACAATGAGTAGTGAAGGCGCTGCCTCAAGGATCTTTGTCAAATACGATGCCGGTGGACTAGGCGATGGAACCTCATGGGATAATGCCTACACTAAGCTAAGTGATGCCCTTGAAAACGCAACACCAGGCTCAGACATCTGGGTTGCTGCAGGTACCTACAAGCCAACCTCCGGCACCGACAGATCAGAAACCTTTGTCATGAAAGAAGGTGTTTATATTTACGGAGGTTTTGCCGGCACAGAAACCGATCTTGAGGCACGGGATTATGCAGCAAACATCACCATCCTCTCAGGTGATATTGGAACTGTTGGGGATAACTCCGACAATGTATACCATGTACTCTTTGGGGCCTCAAATGCTACTCTTGATGGCTTTACCATTCAGGACGGTTATGCAGATGGCAACTTCCACCACAGTCGTGGTGCCGGTATGCTCTGTTATAACAGTGCTTCACCTACTATAGTAAATTGTAACTTTCAGAATAATAGTGGTATTGAAGGTGGGGCTATTGCCAGTTATTCCAATTCTGCACCAGCTATTTCAAACTGTACCTTCATAAACAATTCAGCTGAAATTGGAGGTGCTCTTTTATTCCGTTCAGGCCCAGACAGTGAAGAAAGCGGGCCGCAAATCATCGATACTATTTTTTCAAATAATATTGCTCAGGACCGGGGTGGTGCAGTGTACGTAGACTACGGTGCCTGGCCAAGCTTTACAAACTGTGAATTAACTGAAAACGAAAGTTATGGCAGTGGAGGTGCTGTCTATATAGACAACAACACATCTCAACTCTCTCCCATCCAGGCCCGATTTGTAGGTTGCGACTTTTCAAACAATTCGAGTTCCCTTCGAGGGGGTGGTATTGAAGTCTATGAAGGAACCTTATTTTTAGAGGAAACTTCCATCCACAATAACAGTGCAAAAACTGGAGGGGGAGGTGTTGCTCTTGATTACATGGGACACTATGTGAACGTTTCAGGTTCATCCTCTGTAGCAGATAACAGTTCCATAAAAGGAGAAAGTAATATGGACGATGCTGCTGATACGGATCAGCTGATGCCCCGCGTGGTAGCAAAATAACCTGACACTATTTCACAACAATTCGCTTGCCATCCGCCATCCTTCTTCAGTTTCTTTAGGAAAAGGATGGTGAATAGATATAAATGATGTCACCTGTTACTATCAACATTAAATCTTTACAACCTAACCCCATACATATTTGGGACAACCTCGCTGTCCAAATACGGAACATGCCAATGAAATTAACTCACCCCAGAAAGAAGAAAAATCGTTCCCCATTCTTTGTACCTATTCTCCTTCTCATCTTCGTAAGCCTTCTTGGAGGATGTATCACCAGTCAAACAAAGGTGCCGCAAATATCACAAGATGCAGAAGGCCCGCAACTAACTGGGAAATTTGTATGGTACGATGTCTTTACCGATGATTTATCCGGTACAGCAACATTTTACAGTGAACTATTTGGCTGGTCTTTTCAGGATCTTCCCGCGAGTAAAACCCAGGTCCAAACCATAGTACAAGATGGTGTACCAATTGGAAATGCTATAGCGGTTGGCAAACGTCAAAACAAAAATTCAGGTAGTCAATGGCTCAGTTACATGTCAGTCCCAGATGTTGACGAGGCGGTACAAGTCGTCGAAGACGACCATGGAACCATACATACCGCAGCAAAACAACTCCCTGACCGCGGTCGCGTAGCAGTCGTTCGTGATCCCCAGGGTGCTCTCTTTGCTCTACTACATTCATCCACCGGTGATCCTAAAGACGAAGATCTGAAATATTCGGCGTGGCTTGGAAGCGAACTCTGGACGACTGATATGGAAAAGGCTCGAATTTTTTACACAAACATCGCGGGTTATGAAGAAAAGCTGGTGCCCTTAACGTGTGGTGACACCTATCATTTTTTGATGAGGGACGAAGAACCCCGTGCCGGAATAGCCCAAATCCCCTGGGATGATGTTGATCCTATCTGGATCCCCTACGTTGGCGTAGAAAGTGTGGCGACCATCACTAGCAAAGCCATAGAGCTTGGCGCGACCTTAATAATGGAACCCGACACTGCCTTTCCTGAAAATGAGGTGGCTATACTAGCCGACCCATCCGGAGCAATCTTTGGCATCCAGCAGATTGACATTAACCTTTCCCCCCAAGGGTGACAAATAATGAAACCACTAACCCTTATTCTATTTATTGCAATTGTGACCCTTCCAATATTCTACATCGGAGGATGCGCCCCCTACAGCGCCACCTACGGAGTGAGCGTTCATGGAAGTCCATACTGGGGCCATCATCATCACCGACGCTATTACCATCACCGTCCATCGTACAAATACAATCACCGGAGTAGTCATCGAGGTGGTCATCGACGAAGATAGTCCCCAGCTGAACCCTGGTGGCCTGAATATGTTTTATTTCAGGCCACTTGTGTCTTTTGAAATCAGTTTTGAATGTCCCTCATAAACTGCTTAAGCCCGCTGTCAAGCCGACTTAATAACTCACCAACTTCTGCTGTAGTGGTCACAAGAGGGGGAGCTACCAGAACGATATTGGTGTCAATGCCATTGATATGGCAGCCGCCGGGATACACAACAAGTCCATTATCAAGACAGGCTGAAAGCGCTCTTGCGGTCGCCTTATCCTGAGGGAGAAAAGGCTGTTTGCTCTCCTTGTCCTGTACAATCTCAAGGGCCCACATATATCCCCTTCCCCTGACATCTCCAATAAAGGGGGATTCCTGTGCAATATCAGTGAGCCCTTTTCCAAGCACTGATCCGTTTTTATGTACGTTGTCTATCAGTTTATGTTCTTTGATATAGGTGAGAACACTTGCCACAGCCCGACAACTCAAAGGGTTGGCATTATAGGTATGGCCGTGAATGAATGCTCCAGTACCGTTTTTAATCGTATTAATTATATTTTCGCTGACAAAGATGCCCCCTGTTGGGATATAACCAGCAGCCATTCCCTTGGCCGAGGCGATGATGTCTGGAGTCACATCCCAGTGGTCAACACCAAAGGCTTTCCCCGTACGGCCAAATCCTGTCATTACCTCGTCTGCAATGAGCAGGACATCATATGTATCACAAATCTTCCTGACGGCAGGCCAGTAATTATCGTCCGGCGTTATTGCTCCACCAGCTGAACCCACAATTGGTTCTGCCAGAAAGGCGAGAACGTTTTCAGCTCCCAGGCTCAAAATTTCAGTTTCGAGAGAATTTGCACAATGATCGGCAAATTCCTCGGTGGTATACTGATCAGGCTTACGATAAAAATAGGTGGCCGGAATCTTCACTGAAGGGTTAAGCAGAGGCGCATAGGTCTCCACCCGACCAGCACTTCCCCCCACAGACATTGTCCCGATTGTCGCCCCATGGTAGGAGCAGTGGCGACTGATTATTTTATGTTTAGGACTGTTTTTTCCATCCCTTTCCACATAATACTGACGAGCCATTTTAATCGCTGACTCAACCGCCTCAGAACCTCCGGAGACAAACCAGCAGTGATTAAGATCACCAGGGGTCAATTCTGCAATGAGATCCACCGCCTCCTGGGCTGCACTTTGATGCCATCTCGAGGGATGGGCAAAGTCCAGAGTTTTCATCTGCTGAGTCAGATCATCGATGACCTCAGTAACACCGTGGCCGAGATTTGAGACCAGAGCGCCGCTACAACCGTCAAGATAGTCTTTTCCCTGATCATCATAGATATAGATGCCTTGCGCGCGTGTCGCCTTGGGGGTATTTGCCAAAAAATTTCTGGGGATATTTTGTCCTTTTCCCATGGATTTGTCCTTAAAGTTCATTTGTTTTTAGGCTGAAGCTGCTCAGCCCAGCTGGGTACAGCAGCTCTCGGGTTTAAATATACTGATTTATCGTCCCATATTTGTTCTAAGCGCTGGAGCCTTGACATGGTTTTATGCCCGTCCAGATACGAAACTCCAGCCAGTACCGCATTAAAAAAACTCAGCACTGCAACATTGGATTCGAAAAACGAATCTACCCAGAAAGGTAGTGGAAAAACCAGGTCACTCAGTTGAGCCAGAGGAGATACCTCACTATCAGTAATCGCAGCAATGCGTGCTCCTCCATTTTGAAAAAGCTCGGCTATTTCTATTGTTTGCCTGCAATACCTGGGAAAAGAGATACTGATTAAAAGGGCGTCAGGGTTAAGGCCCGGTTGAATCTGACTCCAGACGGTTCCTGCATCAAGGGTAATCAGATTTACCCGCCTTGATAGAAATCTGAGGTTAGTGGAAAAATAGTGTGCTGCCCCATGGCAGGAGCGTAACCCTAGTACCCATATTTCCTGTCTGCCTTGAATATCAGTGACCAGTTGCTCAAACAATTCAGAAGAGAGGGTCTTTGCTACCACTGCAAGATTCTCCTGATCACTTTTCAAAACTGTTTTTATAAAATCACGGGTCGCAACAATATTGTTCGGTTGTTTCTGTAACCGTTGTGGGACACTCAACCGAGTTTTTATCTCCTGGCGAATATGTCGCTGAAGATCCATATAGCCCTTAAAACCAATATGCTGACAGAATCGGACAATAGTAGCATTAGACATTCCAAGGCTCGCTGCCAGTTGTCCACTGCTCATATACGCTACATCATCGGGATGGTCCAACAGGTACTCCAGTATCTTATTCTGGGAGGCTGTCAATTTTGGCAAAGGTGTCTTTTTTAAGAGAAATTCTTTTTTCAGCATCGTAGTGGCCTGTTCACGTTTATTTCTTGATCTTCATAGCAAAAAAAACTTGCGTAGCAATGATCATTACATTAATTTCTCACAAATGTAACACTTGATACATTATGATGTAAAGAATAATAATCGATGCTCTCAGCTCAAAAACATGGAACAAGACCATAAGGAAAATCGCTGTGGAAAAACTTATTATTACAACAGCCTTAACCGGCAATGTACCTACTAAAAAGATGAATCCAAATCTTCCTGTGACCTCTGAGGAGATTGCAAGGGATGTTAAAAAGTGTGCCGATGCCGGGGCTAGCATTTTCCATGTTCATGCAAGAGATAAAGATGAAAAACCGTGCCAGGATGTAGAAATTTTTAAGGAAACGGTACGACAAATAAGAGACAGGGTACCGGGTGTCATTATCCAACTCTCCACTGGTGCAAGGGCAGGAAAAGATTGGGAAGAGCGCGCAACTCCAGTTCGCTTACTTCCAGAGATGGCCTCCTTCACCACAGGTTCAAATAACCTGCCCGGCATTATTTACGAGAACTCTCCCCAATTTATTGAATTTCTGGCCGGAGTATTTAAGGAAACAGAGGTTAAACCTGAAATAGAAGTGTTTGAACCGGGAATGATCAACAATGCCCATTTTCTTGTGAAAAAAGGCATTCTTTCATCGCCCCTGCACTTTGGCTTTGTCATGGGAGCACCTGGGTCCATGCCAGGAAGTATAAAAAATCTGCTCTTTCTATCTGAAAGTCTTCCTCCAGACTCCACTTGGACTGTGGCGGGTATTGGAAGACATGAGATTCCTCTGGCCACAGCCGCAATCGTAATGGGTGGTCACGTGCGTGTGGGCCTGGAAGATAACTTATACCTCCCGGATGGCTCCCTTGCGTCCAACCAAACTCTGGTTGAGACCATTGTGAGAATTGCGAGAGAAGTAGGCAGGCCTATTGCAACCCCTGACGAGGCAAGAGAAATTTTAGGCCTTAAAAAAGAAAATAAGGATAGGATATTGACAGAGATAAGATAGGTGTATCAACCACACCTCTTTGGAGGTCTTATCTACAGACAAACGAACAGCCTGAGATGTAACGTTTCCAGGACGCTTGTTTAGTTTCATGAGCGGTAGAGAACTCAAACAACTCCGCTACACCTGTGGTGCGACATCCACAGTAACAGAAAGATTATGCGCCCCACCTCCCATCACCACACCTTTTACCGGCGAAACATCGCCGTAATCGCGCCCCCAAGCAACTGTAATATATGTTTCATTAGCAAGCTGGTTATTGGTGGGATCTAAATCCACCCAGCCAAAATAGGGAATAAAGATTGAAATCCAGGCATGGGATGCATCAGAGCCTATCAGTTTTTCCTTACCCGGTGGAGGTATTGTCTCAAGGTATCCACTCACATACCTGGCCGCCAATCCCAGGGTTCGCAGACAACTTATTGCCACAAGGGCAAAGTCCTGACACACACCCTTTTTATTGGCAAGGGCTTGATCAACTGGGGTTTCAACATTACTTGCCAATTTATCATAGGTAAATTCTGTAAAAATCCTTCTCGTCAGATCAATTGCTCCTGCAAGTACAGGTGTACCAGGCAGAAACGATTGTTGGGCATAACTCAAACTTTCAGGCAAAAGAGGCACAAGGGGGCTTGCAAAGGTAAACTGCTGTGCATCAAGTTCCACAGCATCCTTATGTTCAGCTAATCTTTTAACAACGGCCTCCCATGGCATGGTAAGTTCTGAGGCCGGGGTATCAGGCTTTGTGGTCTTCACAAGATTAATTGCAGTAATCGCAAGTTCATTATGGGGATGCTGCACCATAAACACATGGGCACTGTTACCAAAATAATCTGTCCGCTGGTGAAGATATTGTGGTTTAGGTTTAATCTTAAGTTGACTTTCCAGGACCTCCTGGGACGGAGTATTCCGGGGTGCCAGAAACAACTCATTTTGAGATAAAGATGCCGGTGCTGAATATTTATAACCGGTATTATGGGTAACACGATATATCATAGGGACTGGCCACCATTGAAAACTGCGTAATGAGGTGTGGACGGCACCCGGGTGAGATAATTAGCACTCACTTCCTGCCCGAAATCTTTGAGCTTCTGCTCTGTCTCATGTAAAAATGCTATTACTTTTTCAGTCTCTGATGACGTATCTGTACAATCTATTCTCGTCAGATCCAGGAGGCGAATTCCGGTCAGCAGGTCAAGGGTTATGCGCTCTTCTTTACTCGAAAATCTCTTCTCATTTTTTCGAGGAAAT
Source organism: Desulforhopalus glucosivorans (assembly GCF_054397165.1). NCBI lineage: Bacteria > Pseudomonadati > Thermodesulfobacteriota > Desulfobulbia > Desulfobulbales > Desulfocapsaceae > Desulforhopalus > Desulforhopalus glucosivorans. The sequence goes on along the minus strand of NZ_AP044854.1, from coordinate 649,258 downwards.
TGCTCTATATGTTCTGAAATCTGGTTAAATTGAAAAGCCATGGATTTAGGGTTCACCTCATCTGCAAGCAGTAGATCGAGAACCGGCGCTAACTGAAAGGAAGATCTGTATCTCCCCCGATAGGTCATCAAATTATCACAAATTTCGAGTAAGGCCTGCAATGTATTGTGAGCATCAATACAGACCTCGGGGATCGCATGGCGAATCAGTACCGACTGGTTCATCGCCCGCTCTATCCTTCGCCCCATATCCATAAAGCTCCAACCGAGGCCCCGTTGCATACTCTCCATGGCAAGACCACTAAAGGCACAGAGGTTAATTAAGGTCTCATCCAGAATTTCAACGGGGTCACTGTCTGCTGTTGCTCTGAAGTTTTCCATGCGACCAAGGATTCGTGTACAATCAATTGAGAGCCTGTCTCGAACGTTTCTTGCTGTCTGCTGTACACGTCTTAAAATGGCAGCAACACTCTCCGAACTATCCTTTTTATAGAGGGCATTGTTCAGGTGCTGTAACAGGGCCAGTTCATCGCCCTGCAACTCGTCAACAACCCCGGGCAATACATGTTTTGCCTGCAAAATATGGAGTAGGAATTTGAGTTCAGGTACATTTTCCGGCTTTTCTTCGCCAGATAACCTTCTAAAGACCGAACGTAGAATCCGAACCAATCCTTCGGCCCGCTCAAGATAACGTCCTAACCAGAGAAGATTATCCGCAACCCTGTTGGGAAGATCGCTGCTCCTCTTAAATTCCGGGATACTGCTAAACCCGGACATTAGAGTGATGAGTTCCACCGGCTCATCTGAAATAATCCAGATATCCTTACTTTTCTGGATCTCAGGGTTACGGGTACACAGCGTTTCAACGTTATCACCTGTAATTGCAAGCCCCCCAGGCATCACAGAGTATCCGCTCTCGGTTGCACATGCAAAGACCCGAATCATAGTATAACAACTCGCAACGCCCTGGTCGTTCCATGCAGGGGCAGTGGATGGTGCAATGACAGAAGAACCAATATAACTGGCAGGTGCTTTCTGTATATCCGCAAGCAGGTCGTCGGATGCTTGCAAATCAGCTGACCGCTCCATTGCCCGACTGACGTCAAGATGAGCGAGGTTGTTCACCATGTGGGTAAGAGAATCACTGTGACCACCCCACCATGTCGGGTGATTTGCAAGCAGCAGCTCTTCGCCAAGGAGATCGCGGCTGAGCTTTGGCAATAAGCTCTGTAGAGCTGGTGTCTCAACAAATCCACTGCCAATTGGATTTGTAATATCAATATTTTGTTCACGACACACTTGAATGAGACCCGAAACCCCCGCACTCGTTTTACGGCGTAGTGCAAATGGATCACTGTTCTGGTCATCAACATGACGAAAGATAGCTTCCACCGGTTCAAGGTCTGCAAGAGTCTTTAAAAACAGTTCTCCGTTTCGAACGGTCAGATCCTGTCCCTCAACAAGTGGATAACCCAAATATCTTGAAAGCAGGGCATGTTCAAAATAAATATTACTATCAGGCCCTGGAGATAAAAGAACAATACCCGGATCATTTTTACGAAGGGATGAGCGTTCAATAAAAGCCCTATGAAATTTCTGAAAAAATGGCGCGAGCCTGCGAATTTGAGTTTTATGATACAGGCGCGAAAATACCCGTGACATAACAAGCCGATTTTCAAGGGTATACCCAAGTCCTGCCGGATTTACACTGTAATCCCGAAACACCTTAAACTGGCCATCGGGAGCTCTGTAAATATCGGCTGCGTAAAATGTGAGATGCCGGTTCCCTGAGGGTTCGATTCCATGGCAGGCGTGGAGAAAATTAGGATTTGCAAAAATCAGCTCAGTATCAATACTGCCAGTTTTCAATAGATTTTGCGGACCATAGGTATCCCGCAGAACCTTTTCCAAAAGCCCCATTCTCTGCTTAATCCCTGCCTCAATCTGCGCCCATTCCTGTGAGGCAAGAGGCAGAGGCACCATATCAAGAGCCCAGGAACTGGTCTGCTCTGTCAGATCATCATAGGGATTTATGGTGGCACCATCTTCATGACGCCTGCGTTTTGCTCGCTCGTGGTCCTGGGTAAGTGCGTCCTTACCTTTTGATGCTAGTGCTTCAAGCAGTGATTTCCAGTGGGGTCTCAGCGCACCCTCTGAATCAAGATGCTCACAGTAGGAGTCTTTAGGACATGCAATCGTCTCAAAAATTGATGGAGAAGAGCCTGAAGATGTAGGTGAACTGCCAGGGACTGTGTTGCTCATAAATTTGCGTTTAATATTCCAGGTGCAGTGAAATCTTTATTGATTCCACTGCCCGTTATTTACTCTTTTCAGGTACGCAAATCAAGAGTGTATGGGAAATAACGATTAACCTCGTCAGCAGGAGCGTTCACATGTGCCCCCGGAGAATGCCCTCCGGGAATAAACCTTGAATTACGTCTTCCTTCCGCTTCGTATGAATTTACAGGGAAAATATCATAACTGCGTCCACCTGGGTGCCCCACGTAATAGGTACAGCCACCAACAGCTCTCCCTGTCCAGGTATCAAAAAGATCGATCACAAGAGGTGCATGAACACCAATTGTCGGATGAAGGCACGATGGCGGCTGCCAGGCACGATACCGAACTCCAGCCACAAAAACACCCGCTTCAAGGGTCGGCTGTAGAGGGACCTTTCTACCATTACATGTCACTACATACCGTTCCTGGGTCATCCCGGACACTTTCACCTGCAGTCGTTCAACCGACGAATCAACATAGCGGGCAGTGCCACCGCCACCCGCCTCCTCGCCAAGAACATGCCACGGTTCAAGGGCCTGACGCAGCTCGAGTTGCATTCCCTGATAGTCTACTCTACCATAAATAGGAAAACGAAATTCAAAATGTGGATGAAAAAAATCCACGGAAAATTCATACCCTACCTCATTCAGAATGGACAAGACATCAGTAAAGTCGTCGCGCACAAACTGCGGGAGCATAAATTTATCATGGAGCCGTGTCCCCCAGTGTACTAAGTCCTGCCTATAGGGATGCACCCAAAACCAGCTGACAAAGGTTCGTAAAAGAAGCTGTTGTGCAAGGCTCATTCTGGCATGGGGCGGCATTTCAAAAGCCCTGAACTCAAGCAGGCCAAGACGCCCCGTTGAACTATCCGGAGAATAGAGCTTATCAATACAGAATTCAGCCCGGTGGGTGTTACCGGAGACATCAACCAGAAGATTACGATATAACCTGTCCACAAGCCATGGTGGGCAGGGTTGATCCCCCATGGTTTGTTTGTCCTGCTCGGCAAAGGCAATTTCCAGTTCGTACAAACTATCGTGCCGTGCCTCATCAATACGGGGTTGTTGACTTGTCGGCCCCATAAACAGCCCAGAAAAAAGAAAGGACAAGGATGGGTGGTTATTCCAGAAACTTACAAAGCTACGTAGTAGATCTGGACGGCGTAAAAAAGGACTGTCGGCAGGAGTGGCTCCACCGATGACGATGTGATTACCACCTCCGGTTCCTGTGTGACGGCCATCAACCATAAACTTCTCAGTTCCAAGACGTGTTTCCCGGGCAAGATTATAGAGTGTGGTTGTGCAATCCACCATTTCTTTCCAGCTGTGCATTGGCTGGATGTTGACTTCAATAACACCTGGATCTGGAGTCACCTTCAGACATTCCAATCGATAATCCGATGGTGGGCCATAGCCTTCTATCACCACAGGAAGCCCGGTCTTTTCTGCTGTTTTCTCAATACAATGAACCAGTTCCAGATAACCATCAAGGGAGGTAATCGGCGGCATAAAGACATAGAGGCGCCCTTCCCTCGGTTGCACGCAAAGAGCAGTGCGCACAAGCCATGCCGCGGATTTCCCTTCTACGGGTTGCGGATCTTCTATGGGGTCAGGTTGCGGCTGAACAGTATCCCGGGCAATTGTAGAACTCACTGAGGCTTCGCTATCACCCGCTTTAATTCGGTCATTAAGATCAGGCAGTGGGTCCCTTGAAACCATTGGATCAAGGGGTTCATCAAGAGGTAAGTCCTCAGGTGCAATCCATGGCAATGAATCAAGAGGGAGGCGAAGTCCAGCGGGCGAGTCGCCGGGCAACAGATACATGTGCTCTCCCCTAAATGTCCAGGGACCACTCTTCCAGGAGCCATATTGTAATGGCAGGACATAACCAACAACAGAGCCTAAACCACGCCGAAAGGCTCGGATCATTCGCTTTCTTTCTTCGGGGTCGTCAAGTTTTGAGTCGGTTGGACTAACGTTGACTGGCAGTTCCTGTTCTTTTAAAAGGTTATGGAGGATGTCCTCATAACTTTCACGAACATACTCTTTGTTGACTTCAAGAACATCAGCCAGAGTATTAATAAATGTTTCAGCCTCACCAACATCAAAGCCGTAATCTTTTGAGACATCGGCAAGCCACTGCTCGTCTTGCCAGATCGCTACACCATCTTTTCGCCAATAGCAGCCAAGGGCCCACCTGGGCAGGGATTCTCCAGGGTACCATTTGCCCTGGCCGTAGTGAAGAAATCCACCGGGCGCCCACTCTTTCCATAATTTTTTAATGAGCGTTTCTGAAAGGACAAGCTTTTCTTCCCCCAGAGCTTCTGTATTCCACTGCGCTCCCTCCATATCATCAATGGAGACAAAGGTGGGCTCTCCTCCCATGCTCAATCGAACATCACGAGCATTCAACTCTTCATCGACCTTATCACCCAGTTTTAAAATGTCAGACCATACATTTTCAGGATAAGGCCTTGTGGAACGAGGATCTTCAAGGATGCGGGCAATAGACATTTCGTGGCTAAACTCTACCTCACAGGCGTCAAGAGCACCAGTAATAGGAGCAGCACTCTGAGGCTCAGGAGAACAGGCAAGCGGAATGTGCCCTTCTCCTGCAAAAAGCCCGGAAGTAGGATCCATACCAACCCAGCCAGCCCCCGGCAGATAAACTTCCGTCCAGGCATGGAGGTCTGTAAAATCTACGTCTGTACCCGATGGCCCATCAAGGGACTTCACATCCTGCTTTAACTGCACCAGGTATCCGGAGACAAAACGTGCAGCAAGCCCAAACGAACGGAGAATGTTAACCAAAAGCCAGGCCGAATCCCTGCAAGACCCACTTCTATTGGTCAAGGTTTCTGCACAGGTTTGAACGTTGGGCTCCATACGAATAAGATAGCTGATATCATTACTCAGCTTCATATTCAGATCCACAAGAAAATCGATGGTCCGCCTTGGGCTGACATCCACTTCGGCAACATAGTCCTTAAACATTTTGCCCAGCCGTTTTTTAATCAGATAAGGACGTAGTTCTTTACGTAATGTCTTTTCATAGCCAAAGGGGAATTCTTCGGCATCAGGCTCTAGAAAGTAGTCAAAGGGATTGATAATGATCATGTCCGCCACAAGATCAATCTGAACCTCAAATTCCGTTGTTTTCTCTGGGAAAACGAGCCTGCCAAGATAGTTACTAAAGGGGTCCTGCTGCCAATTAATATAGTGGTCGGCTGGAGTCACCTGCATTGAGTAACTCAAAATTGGTGTCCTGCAATGGGGCGCGGGACGCAACCTGACAATGTGTGGAGCAAGATTTATCAGGCGATCGTATTTATAGGTCGTTTTATGATGTAGAGCTATATGGATTCCCACTACTGTTCCTCAATAAAGTGATTTTTTGTTTTTACCACTGTCCACCCCATATTTATAACCCATGGGTGAGAAATATTAACTGCCGGTTACTGTTCGCTGATACCTGTCTGAACCTTTGGCTCTATGTTGAAGAAAGTTTCACCTATGGTACCACCGATTTGATTAAACTGCGTCTGCAGCTCATCTAAAAACTCATGTAAACCGGATTCGATAACTTCTTCAATATCTGTGTATTCAAGATCAGCTTTAAGGCGACCCAGCTTTTTTTCCACTGGATTTGAAGCAGCACCAAGTGGAGAGCCGGAAATACGATGCAAGCATATTTGAGCTTTTTCAACACAATGATAAATAGAACGTGGGAAGAACCTGTTAAAGATGAGAAAATCGGCAACACTAGCCGGCTTTACCCTATGATATTCTTTCCTGAACATTTCAAATGCACTGGCGGATCGCAGTACAGAAATCCACTGAAGATTATCAATAGGCGTATTAACAAGGCCTACCTGGGGAAGCAGCATAAAATACTTAACATCAAGTATCCTCGAAGTCTTATCCGCCCGTTCAATCATCATACCGAACCTGGCAAAATTCCACGCCTCACCGTGGCTCATGGTCGAATCCAATAAACCGGTGAATAGATGGCTTCGCATCTTTATTATTTTAAAGAAACGAGCAGGATCCTCAATGGCCATTTTTATTGACTCTTCACTTACTAATTCCAGGTAAAAATTATTAAGGTGTTCCCACATTTCCGAAGAAATAATCTCTCGAATGGATTTGGCATTTTCCCTGGCTGCAGAAACACAACTGAGAATTGAATTATGATAACTTCGATCAAAGGTCATAAACCAGATAACATCTTCCTGACTGTACGCTTGTTCCTTTTTTTCATACAGTGCCTGATCCCCTGTGGTTTTGATAAGCGGAGACCATTGCTCCCTGTCATCAGTTGGAAGATCAAGTAGGAGATTGAGGTTAACATCTATAAAACGAGCAACATTTTCAGCCCGTTCAATATATCGACACATCCAGTAAATTGAATTGGCAACGCGACTAAGCATTCTGGTTCTCCTTATCTTTACTTGGCAACAGGACCCAGGTATCTTTACTTCCACCGCCCTGGGATGAATTGACAACAAGAGATCCTTTTTTAAGCGCCACCCTGGTCAGCCCTCCCGGCTGCACATAAATATCCTCCCCAAACACTATATATGGTCTCAGATCCACATGTCGCCCTTCCAGGCCATCACCCACAAGAGTTGGTACCCGGGAAAGAGAAATTGTAGGCTGAGCGATATAGTTGCGGGGCTCTGCCTCTATCAGTGCTGCAAACTGCTCCCGCTCTTTTACTGTTGAGTGAGGACCGATAAGCATCCCATAGCCCCCGGACTCATTGGCAGCTTTTACAACCAATTCATCAAGATGAGATAATACATAGGATCTGTCCTGTTTCTTTTCACAAATATAGGTTGGGACATTAGGTAAAATGGCATCTTCACCCGTGTAATATTTTATGATTTCAGGAACATACGCGTAAATAACTTTATCGTCAGCAATGCCGGTCCCAGGTGCATTTGCCATGGCAATTCGACCGTTTTTGTACACATCAATCAGCCCCTTAACACCCAAGAGAGAGTCAGGACGAAATACGGTCGGGTCTATAAAATCATCATCAATTCTTCGATAAAGAACATCAATTCGTTTTAAGCCTTTGGTGGTCAGCATATGTACATAACCATCCGAAACAATAAGATCACGGCCTTCGACTAACTCAACACCCATTTGCTGTGATAAGAATGAATGCTCAAAATAGGCACTGTTATATATACCGGGAGTCAACACCCCAATCGTTGGGGAGTCAATACCGTCTGGAGCCAGATATTCAAGCATTTCCATCAACTTGCCAGGGTAATCCTCTACAGGACGCACCCTCGATTGTTCAAAAACATGGGGAAAGGTTCGTTTAAGTACCTGCCTGTTTTCAAGGACGTAGGATACTCCCGAGGGACATCGCAGGTTATCTTCAAGGACATAAAAACAGCCGTCAGCTCCACGAATAAGGTCAGTCCCAGTGACGTGACACCAGATTTTTTTTGGTGGAGTAAATCCCTCAAACTCCTTTCGATACGTCTTGCTGCTCAGGACAAGATCCTTGGGGATGACCTTATCCTTTAGGATCTTTTGATCGTTGTAGATATCTTGTAGAAATTCATTGAGGGCATAGATACGTTGCTTAAGCCCCACCTCAATCTGCTGCCAGTCATTATCTGAAATAATCCGAGGAATAAGGTCGAAGGGGAAAATTTTCTCAGTTCCCTGATCCTCACCATACACATTAAATGTGATGCCCATTTTTAAAAGCAGGGCCTCCGCCTCTTTCTGCCTCAGTTGTAAATCACCCTTTGGCAATGACTCAATTTTATCCACGAGCAGTTGAATACCAGGGCGCGGCTTACCCTTTTCATCAATTAACTCGTCATAAAATCCTTCAGGATCGTATGTTGAAAATGTTTCCATGAAAACTCACCTTAAAATTATTAGTGATTTTTGTAATATAAAACTGAGAAAATACTACAAAATTGTAATATAAATGCCGTATCAAATAACAAGATATTCCCCGCCCTGCTGAAATATCCTTAATCTATACGTTCAACGCTAATCGTCTTAATTGTCGGAAAAACTGGTGGACCAAACTGGTTATACACGGCGACATCCGCTGCATCACGACCATAACCAAGAACCACATATCCTCCTATGGAATTTCTTTGTGTAGGATCGAAGGTGTACCAACGATCTGCTATATATGCTTCAAACCAGGCATGCATATCCATCGGTTCTAAGCCATGGAGATAACCAACAACCATGCGAGCCGGAATACTGAGAGCCCGGCAAAGCGCAATCCCTAAGTGGGCAAAATCACGACAGACGCCCCACTCTCGCATATTTACCTCGCTGGCGGATACAGTCTCATCACTACCACTTAATTCATAACGGACATTTGTGCGGATCCAGGTTTCAATTGCAGAAACCTGATCATACCCCCAGTTGCTCCCTGCAGTAATTTCTGTAGCCATTTCACTGAATAGTTCCGATTCACAGTAACGGCTTGGTAATAAATACCCCAGAACATAGTCGGGTAAATTTTGAATCTCAACAAACAGGCCGCCCGGAGCCGTATCAACGCCATCTGACACGACCAGCTCGGCTCTAGTGGAAACAGAAAAATCTCCGATCGGTGCTACTAACCTCTGGCAGAGATTGCCATAGTAATCTGTAAACTCAGATACTGCAGTTAAGGGTGTGAGACTATACTTTTCAAAACAGACCCATTGATGGGCACCACTGCGGGGCCTTAACATAAAAACAAACGGAGTCGGAACGATAATACTAAAGGATAAATCACAACTGATTTGTAATTGCATAAAGATTCGCCTTATAAAAACAGTACCGCACAACCACCCCATTTATTCGGAGGTGAAAGTATCACAACAGAGACACAGCCTAAAGCAACAATAGCAATAACAGTGCCAGACTCACCTATTACCCATAACGAATGACCACAAACCAATTTTCCGTATGGTCTAATTAACAAACAATATACTTAATAGATAAAATCACAAGCGTTTTTAGACTCTTGTCGTAAATGATACTTTGAGTAAACAACAATGAGGATCTACAGACTCTTCTGCACTGGAAGTCACCTGACAACAGGTAAAAAACAACGAGTTACAACTGGTATTTTTCACAAAAGAGCTTCAATAGAAGAAGGTGTAGAGCTTACAAAAGATGGGAATATCGGCTGGTAATTTTACAGTAACCTCTCATCCAGTTAAAACGGACTTTTCCATAGACTACTTTTACAACGGACGTATAGAAAATGTGCCTGGAATGTGCCTATTACCCATTGGATAATGAATGAATATACGGGGAAATACAATGAAAAATGGGGAAACAAAAGAGACACTGCAACAAACTGTCAACTCCGCTGTGGATTTGGTAAAAAAAACCTTACAAACCTACAGAAAATAAAAGCCAAGGGTTGTATCGTTCTCATCAGCATCCTGGAACTGACAACTCACACTGTTTTTTCTAATAGATTTTATGATTGCCGATTTTTTCATCAGTGAATTACTCGAATTATCAAGGTTAAATCTGAGCTGTATATCGTCATCAATCTCTAATGATTGTGTCATGGGTGCCTTAAAACACAAGCCGTTTTTAGAGATATTTGTAACCTCCATGGAAATCCATTTCATAGGAACAGTAAGATAAGTACGATCATTTGGCACATGGGTGTAGGATCCTGATAGCTGAACTTTCTTTCTGTACGCTTTTCGCATTTCACGAATTATTCGAAAAGAACAACGACAGGGACAGGTTACGTTTAGAATCCAACCACTTGTTTTGAAATACTCTGGTGCGACCAGTTCACTGCGTTCACACTTGGGGCATTGAAGAGCATAGGCACCATCATCTGAGGCAAAAACCGGGTGAGCACTATCTGGATTACCTTCTTCGACAGGCTCAATCAGCATTCTTTGATCAAGGTTTTCAGCTCTTTCAACAACCTCATGTTCATCTATTATTATCTCTATGTCGCCAAAATCATCACTCTCCCCTGAGTACAACGAAATGTCTTCAAAACGACTTTGGCCCACTGAGACATCTGCTGGTTGAAGCAGTGAGTTACCTGACAGACTTTTGGGCAATGTTTCAGAAATTAATTGAGCTGCAAGTTTCAAAAGCACTATAATGTTTCGTGGCCACGTCCCCTTCTCAGTTCGTACTATACCGATAATACCAACTGGTTTATAGTCACGACATATCAGCTCGCAGGCTATGGAACCAGGAGACGAAAAACCCGGGTGCCACCTCTGCCAGAGATTACATTCTGAAGGAATCAACAAGCTGAAATCTTCAGCGATGTATGTCATACCCTTCTGCAGTTTATCAAGGACAGGATGAATGGTATCAAGAGGTAGAGTTATAACAGATTTTGATGTTTGGGGAGTATCTGTTTGTTGCCACTTAAACTCTGTAAATAGTAACATACTCACCGGATCGATTCTTGAAACAAATGTGTATTGTGCAAGTGATACCATACCAATTTTTTCGAGGACACCGTTGATAGTCTTTTGCCGGGTTTTCCTTTTAGCGGGATGGAATATTTCTGTTATTGAACCTATAATTTCAAATATTTTTTCCTGTTCCTCCAACTTTTGCTGGGTTCTGCCACGATCAGTTATGTCTTCTATTTCCATTTGAAGGCTATTAACTGTTCTACCGGATGTAGCCAGAGGTTTGAGGATGAGACGAGTACTAATTGTACTATCTTGCTCCGTCTTGAGTTCCACCTCCAGATCTTGTTCTTTGGAGGAATTTAATGCCACATTCCAACAAGAGAAGAAGAAAGCACGGTCCGTTATATTAACAAAAATTGAAAAAGGTTTACCTGAGAGACTGTCACCTGGAGTGCGTAAAATCGAAGTGGCAGTGTTATCCACTTCTACGATCATACCGGCTCGATCAAGCACCAAAGTACCCAGGATTCTGAGGTCTTTACCGCATTGCCCACAAAATTTATATCCGGGTGGATTAGCTGAGTCGCAGCATGTACACACAGTCCTCAACTTTTGACCGCAATCCCCGCAGAAGTATTGTCCTTCTTGTGCAACAATTCCGCACTGAGAGCATTTCAATTTTTCATCATTCATAATTCTTTTCAAAAAAGAGAAGATTATTATGTAGCGATATAGGAATCAGTCAAGACACCTTCTCCACGAGCTTTTAAACAAACAATACACCATATAGCGCTCATGGAGTAACCCGACAACCATACTCACTACAACCACCGATATGCAAGAAATAAGGGGAGAAATTCAATATAACACTACCCACGCAGACACAAGTCTATAGGGAGAGACTGAAAATAGATACATACTTTTTGAATGGAGATAGAGAACTGTAACCGTGAAATAGTTACAGATAATTCACGAGTGACACAGCGCTGAAACGACCTGGTTTTTACCCTTATTTTTAGCAACATACATAAACCGATCAGCCTCTTTCACCAACTCGTTTACACTGTTGACCTTATCGTACTCAGCAACCCCTATACTAAGGGTAACCTTTTCTACAATATCATCTGTAACACATTCCAATCCAGCAATGTTTTTACGTAACCTCTCAGCAATACGAGTGGCGTCCTTTAGAGACGTATCCGTCAGAAGGATCAAAAACTCCTCTCCGCCCCAACGTGCAACGCAGTCTCTTTTCTGGGTCGAATGAGATAAAGCAGCACCAACCTTCTGTAAAACAAGGTCACCAAAGGCGTGGTCCTGATTATCATTTATCTGTTTAAAATTATCGATATCTGCCATCAGAACACAGAATGTGTCCTTACTCCTCTCATACCGCCTCACTTCCTGCTCCATCCTCTCGACTATATCCCTTCGATTTGCAAGGCCGGTCAGACTGTCTATTCTTGAGAGAGCGTCGAGTTTTTCATTCAAGTTCAACAACTCGTTACGGCCGTCTTCGAGGGTGTACTCATAGGCATATGCGATAATACTGACCGACAGAAAAGCACCAATAAACCGAAAGAAAAATGAGGGTGGATAATTATTTATTGAAACTAGATTATCAGGTAAGGCCACAATAGCCAGTATTGTCAAAAAGAATAATGTTAAAACAATCCTGCCCACACGCAGACCTAAAATATAAAAGATCAGACTGGGCATCATAAGTGACCACAATGGTCCCGTCTGATAACTCCCCCCCGAACAAAAAAGATAGAGGCAGAGAGTCCCCATCATGTAAACAACTATCTGGGACGAAATTTTATAGTTTCCGGTTTTTCGAAGATAAATATAGTTGAGTGCATTGATGACACAAACGCTAAAATCTACAACTGCGATAGGATAGTTCTGCTGCAACGCCGCGTGGGTTCCATAAAGAATGAGTAGAATAAATGCAGTCAGGTTAAAAATTGAACAAATGAGAATCTGTTTACGAACACTGGCACTATCAATCTCCAGCTGTCCTGCATAGAAAAGATTTATGAATATTTTTTTTACCATTGAAATCTATCTTTGAATTAACAAACAGCGCGAACTGGTGGCCTCATAGTATAAGTGGGCCGCCAGAATTATGTTTATACAAATAAATATTCATAAAAACATCGGCACATATACCTATTCTCAGCTATTTAATACCATTTTTTCAGAATAACTGTACCTTCAGCCACCAATAATTTGCTATAATTTTACAATTGACATACTGATGTTATCAGCTCTACACAACATCAAGAACTCTTTTCACACTATTTTACTCAATGTTTTCTAAAACTTACCCTATATATAATTTATATATGCTTGATTCTTACTGGAGTAGTACACACTCATCTCCAATAGATGCGTAGAGAATCAATCTCACCCACGCTATACTGGTACAGACCAACAAATGGAATTATGACAGGTTAGGAGGTGAACCTGATAGTGTTGAGTTACATACTTGAACTTTGAATGACGTCATTGGGAACTGATCTATTTCTTGATGATTATATATTTAACAGACTATACAGAATCTCACTGTATTACTAGACACTTACCTTCAAAACCTGAGAAAGCTCTAACTGGTACGCTTTGTGCTTCTTTTTTGTATTCCAATGACCACAGGATTAGTTTAGCATAGAGGAGGAAGGATAGAATATCCTTATTATTACCTTGTTAACCTCACAATATTTTCAATACATATGGACCAGAATCTCATTCTCACACAGCTCCAGACATTTTTCCCTCTGATTAAATATACATCTGAAAATATTCATCAATACGTCGAGAGTGATGAACTTGATATTTCCGAAAAATCTTTAGCTAATACGCTAAAAGGTGCTTTGTTGAATGAGTCTATTGTCGAAGTGAAATTGCCTGACTTTGAACAGGTGTTTTTTTGTCGGATTTTAGATAACCCTTTTCCAGATGCAGGACCTGAGAGCATGGGCGATCAGGATTTAAACGAAACAAATCATGAAACAGGTTCGTATTTGGATAACCATAATTCTTTGATCATCACTCCCCTTGAACCCAGTATGGGCAATTTCCTCATCTCTGCCCATCCAAACCGTGAAGTACCAGTATTACTCAGAATTATCTCTTCAGGGGAAGCGGTCGAAATAGGATGTTTTTTTGAACAACGAACATCTCTTGGTGATATGCCAGTCCTTAAACTAAGCTTTCCATTAGTTGCCAGAAAAACATCAAGTGCCAGAGAGTTTAGAGTAAAAGTACCAAAAGGAATGAATTTTAAAGTCACTGTAGAAAGACCTAAAAAAAAGACAATAACGACAACACCATTAAATATCAGTATCAATGGTATGTCTCTCATTGACCCTATGGGTAGACAGACAGACTTTCAAACAGGCCAAAAGATACTATGCGATCTGCAAATACCCAGTGAAGAGCCAGTCTTGGTTGAAGCGTCAATAATTCATGTAACAAACCTGCGTAATTCAACTGGAATTCAGCATTGTTTTGGTTTGAAATTTAACTTCCGCGTACCGGCAGTAAAATCTTCCATTGAAAAAATTGTCGCTCTTGTGCAAAGAAAACATTTAAGAGAATTATCAGATATCGAGGAACAATTTGGTGTCTATTATGACAAATAATAGAGCTAAATGAAGATATGTCCTTTATCAATAAGTCGGTACAACATCCTTCTAAGGCAGCTTCATTGTTAAATGAACCATTGGAAGAAAAGGCACTGCTCCCCGTAAAAGTGCCGTTTTGTTCTTGCGGGTACAGTTCTGTTCACGGCTTTCACTGTAAAAACATATTTTGACGATCTGTAAGTTAATCAACGCCAGGGCTCACCTGTTCTATTGACTAAATAATAGGAAATCACCATTTTTTCCTCTTTCCATATGAGTGTTGTACTCACTTCATGTCCCATCTCAATTCATCACACATAGGGTTCGCTCCGTTTGAGGCAGTCATGATTTTCAGCAAAATGCTTTTGAGAATGGAGAATAGTATGACATAGTGATACTATTTTAGTTGTGAAGTTTGTAACATTAGGGAATAAATGGACCCAAAACCTTGTGATGGATTTGATCTGTAAGTTTTTTCTACTTGGCTTTACGCCTTGATTTACCGGAGTTATTAATGAGAATTACCAAAAAAGTATTTACCGATTTAGGGCTGTTTATGTTGGCCTTTGGTTTTGCAATTGGGACCGTGTTTCCTTTTTTTGTTACCATGCTTGGAGTTCCGAAAGAGTATACCTTAACATATCCTTTTTTTGCTTCCTGTATCTCCGCTGGACTAATTGCTGGAGTGGTAAATTTTGGGTTAGCCAGGAAAATAGTTGGAGATCGCTTGTCAACTCTTAGTCGAGTGGGCCAACAAATGACCAATCTCGCAAGAATTATGCGTGAAAGAACTAAGCAGAATCCAGAAGGATCTGACATCTCAAATGAATTCGCCGAAGATATCTGTGGAGAAACTGACTGTCATATTGTTGTCGATTCTGACGATGTTTTTGGTGAGAGTGCCTATGCCTTCAACCTACTGGCTGAAACTCTTCGGCAGACTATATCCACTGAAAGGGCGGCTCGTTCTTTTACGTACATGTTAACGACGTGTTTAGATCTTGAACCTCTCGCAGAGAAGGCTCTCCAACAAATTTTAATTTATTCTCAATCAGAGGGAGGTTTGTTAGCCGTAGAGCATCAAGGAGCTCTGCAGGTAGTTTCCAGCCATGGTGTAGGAAAACCAGATGAAATAGCTCAAAGTGAATATGTTGATGAAGTTTTTCAACAAGGACAGCCTAAACTAATGACGTTACCTGAAGCTGAAGACGTTGTGATAGACCATATTGTTGGTCATCACCGGGCTAAGCACGTTCTGGTAACCCCTGTTTTATACAAAGGTGTTTCTCTAGGGGTTTTTGTCCTGGCGTCACCACATGAATATAGTGAAGAAATTTTACATAGGCTAGAAATTTTGGGAACTGGCCTGGGATTAGCTTTAAACAACTCCCTGACCCATGGGCGAATGCGGATGCTCGCCATTTTAGACCCCCTGACTGAGATTTACAATCGTGGTTTCGGGGTTAAAAGATTACACGAAGAATATACTCGTTCTGTTCGTGCCGATTCACCGCTTGGGGTTATCATATTTGATATAGATGACTTTAAACTGATCAATGACACCTACGGGCACATGGTAGGTGATAGGGTTTTGATAAATGTTGTTAAAATGTCGAGATCTATGCTGCGTGAGGGAGATATATTGATTCGGTATGGTGGTGAGGAGTTTATGGTCGTTTTACCCGGCGCTTCACTGGAAGATGTGAGACAGGTTGGTGAACGCATTCGGCGTGCAGTTCAAGACATGACAGTTATGGAAGGTGACATATCTATCAAGGTGACAGTTAGTCTTGGTGGTGTATCTCACCCTGAGCTCAATGTCTCTCACCAGGATGTACTGGTTCGCCATGCTGATGCATCACTCTATTACGCAAAGAAATCCGGCAAAAACAAGATAGAACTGGATAGAACCTCTTCTGCCTCCCATGACAAGCCAACCACAGTGGCGGTTCAATAGAAATGTCGATTTACCAATACATCAGACAAGGTATTGGAATTTAAAAATTAATGATCAAAGCAATGGTACCATATCAATCGCATACAAGATAAAGGCCCAACCCTGTTGCCCCAGATTGAACCTTTGATCCTTTACTACTTCAAATTTAGACCATCAACGTATTAGCTTCTGCTGGTGATCTCGATGAGGTGGTAACCAAACTGTGTCTTCACAGGACCAAGTACCTTTCCTATTTCTCCGGAAAAAACAACTTCGTCAAACTCTTTAACCATCTGACCTGGAGAGAATTCTCCTAACGCGCCACCCTGTTTTCCTGATGGACATTTTGAATGCTGGCTGGCGACCGTTGCAAAATCATCGCCTCCTTCAATCATTTTTTTCAGAGCATTGCATTCAGATTCATCAAGTACCAAAATGTGTCGGGCGCTTGCTTTAGCCATGAGATATCTCCTTGTATTGTTTAATTTATAAATTGGTAATTATTTACTGACACTTCGTATTTTAGGGATAGTAGTGTTACTAGCGGTATAAATCCACCCCATTTTTGTTCAAAAGTAAAAATTTGAACTTCAAAATAAGCAAAAAGACACTATCATTAGTGACTCATCTAAGTTCTAACCGGACAAGCGGAAAAATTTTTAGTAATGCTGGATAAGTTCCCCGAAGGTCTCCCTGCGGTCACTATCTGAAAATAGTGCGATATCAGCAAGTTTCCCAACACTCAATTTCTCGGAGTCGACGCTACCTGTTTTTATGACAGCTCTTCCTGTAGGTTTTAAACCTACAGGGCTTAAGGTTTCCCTCCTTCACCCCCTGAAGTTTCCCGCCAGAAAAAGTTCAGTTCCTCACCGATTTACAAGTACAAGTCCATAGAATATCGTCCTTATGTAAATACACTAACAGGTTGTACTACAAATAAGAGGGGTAAATATGGCAAACAACACCGAGATGTACTGGACTGGATTGTCTCCCGATGAAGCGAGAGAAGTGCTTGTAAATAAAGATAAATCCATGAGAGACAAGCGGATGAGTCTGAAAGAGGCAGTGAGTCGCTTTATCAAAGATAACGATAATGTTGCTATTGGTGGCTTTGTCAATATCCGCCAACCTATTGCCATTACCCATGAAATGATTCGTCATGGCTTCAGGGACCTTACCCTTTCCTGGCAGTCTGCCGGCATGGCACCTGACTATCTGGCCGGAGCGATGATGCTCTATGACAAACATTTCTCCATTAAACGTATAGAACTTGCCTATTGGGCCCATGAGGCCTTCGGGCTCTCCCCCTGTTTCAGGTATCTGGCCGAACGAGGGCTGGTTGAGATTGAAGACTGGAGTAACTTCAATATGTCTGCACGGTTCAAGGCCGGAGCCATGGGCCTACCTTTTATTCCCTCCCGCGGACCACTTGGGAGTGATCTGATCAAAACCAACCGCACCAGGGTTATCGACTGTCCTTTCACCAATCGCCCATTGACCTTACTCCCTGCCAGTAATCCGGATGTTGCAATCATACACGTCCAGGCAGCTGACAAGTACGGTAACTGCATAATTCGCGGAACTGATTGTACCTGCGCTGAGATAGCCATGGCCTCAGCCCATACTATAGTTACCTGTGAACAGCTCGTATCCCATGAACTGGTGGCGGGCAAACCCAAAGATGTGGTGATCCCATTTTTAGCGGTTGACGCTATCATTGAAGTCCCCTTTGGTGCCTACCCGGGTGCTTGTCGGCGTCACTACTACTTCGATGGAGAACATATCAAAAACTTCCATGTAGCAGTAGAAGCATTTCGAAAAGACGGCAAGTCCGAACTTTTGGAGAACTATTATGACGAAAACATCCTTGGGGTAAATAACTTCAGCGATTTTATCTCCAAATTTCCCTATAAAAAATTATTAGCAAGCCAGGCAGCCGAAGCTGGCAACTGCGAACGTCTGGCGTAGATCATAATCAACAATACAAACCATATTCCAGCAAGGTGATTGAGATAGAGCAATACCCATAAATCCAAACAATGAGGAGTTACCATGACTGCTTCTACTGATTATACCGCCCAGGAAATTATCGTTGTGGCGGGAGCTAAAATTCTGGAAGATAATAAAGTTGTATTTGTAGGCACAGGCCTGCCAATGGTTGCATCTCTTCTTGCCAAAATGACCCATGCGCCCGGCTTGATCCCAGTATTTGAAGCCGGGGCGGTTGGCCCGCCGCTAGGAGTTGGCCTACCACTTTCGGTTGGTGACTCCAAAACCTTTACCGGGGCTTCGTTCTTAAACGGTTTGAACACAGCTTTTGAAATGACCCAGCGCGGCTATGCTGATATCGGCTTTATCGGAGGGGCTGAGGTGGATATGTACGGAAACCTAAATTCCACCATGATTGGAGATTTCCCTGGCAGTTATCAACAACCTACAGTACGCCTGCCTGGTAGCGGTGGTGCCAGTGATATGGCCGCCTCCTGTGAGCGAACCATCCTTATCGTCCCCCATGATAAACGTAAATTCAGCAGAAAGCTCCAGTATGTAACCAGCCCAGGCTATCTTGATGGTAGCCCCAATGCGCGCTACAATGCGGGTCTTCAGGGAAAAGGACCCTACCGGGTTATCACCACCAAGGCAATCCTCGACTTCGATGAAGAGACACATCGCATGCGTATCCTGCAGACATTCCCCGGAGAGACCATCGAGTCTATCCAGGCGGCCACAGGCTTTGAATTGCTGGTTGCTCCGAACGTCTCTTCTTTTGCCCCCCCAACGGTGGAAGAAATTCAGATGATTCGAGAAAATATTGACCCTACCCAGGCCTTTGTGAAGCGACCTAAGGTAGATGAAAAAAGTAACATTGAAAATAACATCGAGATGCCCCCCATCCTCCACGAACCTGCGCCACTCTCCTCTCACCAGGGTCTATAGCAGTTTATAGATCGGTAGGCGCATAAGGGAGCTAGAGCTGGCTGTAACATAAAAATCTTTACAGCCAGCTCGCCTTTTCTACATTTCCCGTGCTCCCCACACTCCTTGCCTAACTAAATTATTTACCGTATATTGGCTTGTCCATAGGATGCAGTTTACCTAACCCCGACAAACGGGATAAGTACCTTGTAGATTGCTCGGAACAATGAAATTAACCCAACTCAGTTTCATATTTTTCATGACAGGTTTCCCTAAGTAAGGTACTAAAAACATAAGATAAGTCAGGGCAATGCGATCATTCCAATTCAATATCCGAACGAAGCTGTTCCTCAGCTATTCCAGCGCTTTTCTATTGATTTTAATTGCTTCCGGGCTCGGCATTTTTTATTTCCTGAAACAGACTATCGAACACGATATTGAAAGGGAGCTTGTGCAGTCCACCAACACTCTGCTCAATATTGTCGAAACAGCAACCGAAGTTTCCCTGAAAAACTATCTACGGGCCACAGCGGAAAAAAATCTCGAAATAACAAGATATTACTACCAGCGTGCTCAACGTGGTGAACTCTCGGAGCGTGAAGCCAAGAAACGGGTCGCTGAGGTTTTTCTACACCAGCATATTGGCGAATCCGGATATATCTACTCCATCAACAGCAACGGGGTCCTTCAGGTCCACCCGGAGCAATCCCTGGTCGGCGAAGATATCTCCAGCTATGATTTTGTTACCGACCAAAAGCGCCGTAAAGATGGGTATCTTGTCTACGACTGGAAAAACCCGAGCGAGCACCACCCGCGTGGAAAAGCCCTCTATATGGCCTATTTTGCACCGTGGGACTGGATTATTTCCGTCTCAACCTATCGCAGCGAATTTCGTCAACTGGTGAAAATTGACGATTTCAGAGAAAAATTTCTGGCTCTCACCTTTGGCAAAAGTGGCTACAGTTATGTCATGGACCTCAAAGGCAATCTGGTCCTCCATCCGCAACTGGAAGGATATAATATTTATGATGAACAAGATGCCCAGGGTCGCTTTTTCATTCAGGAGGTCTGCCGCCAAAAAAAAGGAACCATCATCTACCCTTGGAAAAATCCAGGTGACAAGAAGCCACGGGAAAAACTGGTGACTTTTAATTACATTCCCCAGTTCGAGTGGATTGTTTCCTCTTCCAGCTACCTCGATGAAATCTTTGCACCGCTGGACACCATCCGAAGTTTTATGATCGGAGTAGCCATAATTGCGTTACTGCTGCTTCTACCCCTCTCTCTAATAATCAGCCGTACTATAACCGCCCCCCTGCATGAGATTATGTCCCATTTCTCCATGGTACCAGAAGGGGATTTTACCCCTCGAATTGCCGAAGAATACAGTGGTGAAATCGGACAACTCGCCAAGTTCTTCAACCTCTTTATGGCCAGGATGGAACGATATAGTAATGACCTGAAAAAAGAAATCCGAGTACGAACCAAGGCAGAAAAGGCCCTGAGACAATCCGAAGAGATGTTTTCCAAAGCCTTCAGCCTCAGTCCCTTTGGAATCATGATCCTCAGCTACCCTGGGGGACTGATAGTCAGTGCCAACGATAGTTTTGTCAAAACAACCGGTTTTAGGCGTGAATTTCTGCTCAACCGTTCATTGATGCGCCTGGGCATCCTGTCATCTATTGAAGAACTAACAACGTTGCAACGTATACTAGAATCCAGTAATCATATCCGAGAGCGAGCCATAACCTTTCGTAATCGTAAAAAGGAGGTACGACAGGCCATGATGTCAGCCGACCTCATTGACCTCTGGGGGGACAAATATGCCTTGGTTATCGTAGAGGATGTCACAGAACGCCAGCTCCTCCAGGAGAGAATCCTTGATATTGGCGAAACGGAGCGGCGTAAAATAGGTCAGGATATTCATGATGATCTCTGCCCCCATCTGATAGGCACCGAAGTCATGACCAAAATTCTCCAGAAAAAACTCGAAGAGGAGCATTCGAAAACATGCGCTCTGGCCGAAAAGATTCACACCCTGATAAAAGACGCTGTCCATAAATCGCGGGGCATGGCCCGAGGGCTTTGTCCCGTCTTTCTGGTTGACCGTGGTCTTGAAGCGGCTATCGAGGAACTCGCAAAAAATACGATGGAGGTCTATACTATTACCTGCTCCTATGAGGGACGTGGACATCTCCTTTTTGATGACAGCAGTGATACCATTCACATTTTCATGATCATCCAGGAGGCAATCTCCAATGGGGTACGACACGCCGAGGCCCAAAACATTATCATCCGCCAGGAAAAGTTGGGCAAGCGGATTCGAATTGTTGTAGAAGACGACGGCATTGGCATCTCCCAACAACACTCTGCAGGTGGCATGGGCCTAAAAATAATGCAGTACCGGGCAGAGCGTATTGGCGCAGAACTCACCGTTAAGCCTGGAGACAAAAGGGGAACCCAGGTAATCCTGGCACTGAATGGAGTCACTATTGAAGAACAAGTGGCACTTTAATACTACCTAACGATCAATTGGCAGTGGAACACAGAAGAAAAGGTAATGACTATGACTCGCATCGTAATCGTTGAAGATCACCCGGTTTTTCGTTCAGGACTCAAGGAACTCATTGAAACTGAAAAAGACCTCCACGTCTGCGGGGAGGCCGACACAATCACCAAAGCGATGATGGTGATTACTCAAGAAAAGCCTGACCTGGTTATTGTTGATATAACCCTGAAGGGCAGAAACGGTCTTGAGCTCATTACGGAACTGAATCGGGAGTCACCCAATCTGCCGCTCCTCGTACTCTCCATGCATGACGAATCAATCTATGCCGAACGGTCCTTTCGCGCCGGGGCCAGTGGTTATATCATGAAAGAAGAGACCTCAGAATCCATTATCGAGGCGATACGTTTGGTCTGCAGCGGCCAAAGATATGCCTCGAAACAGTTTATGGGTAATGTTCTTAATAAATTCCTCAACCACTCTCCGGAGGACAGCCGAAGCCCCATAGACCGCCTCACCGACCGGGAACTCGATGTCTTCCGCTTGCTAGGCAAAGGAAAGACCACGAAGGATATAGCCTCACGCCTTGATCTCAGCGCCAAGACTATTGGCACCTATCGGGAAAGAATAAAGGTGAAACTCGACCTCCACAACGCTTCGGATCTGATCCATTCAGCAGTCCGCTGGTTTGAAAAGGGAGAGTTGTAATCCATTTAACATGTTACTTTAAAACAGAATATCCTCAAAAAGATATCACCCATAGGAATGTCATCACTGTAATCCTGTAACTCAGCTGAAGATAGATACCTTTTCCTCACCTATCATAACTGACAAACATCATTCTATCTCTTGTATAGTTTAAGAACCAGGTGTGTTGTGAAAATACCACGCTGTGTGATACAATCAAAACAGTGGAAGATTCGACTACTTGAAAACTATGGAGAGCACTACTCGGAGTGAATATTTATAGTTTACAAGAATCCGTTATTCCTGACGAATTTCAAAATAAACAACATAGGCAACAACGCTAGATGAACTCTGTTTCTATAATTTCAATAGGTATAATCCTGTGTGGCGCTGTTGTCATGTTTTCCAGTTTAATTTACAGCCTCAAATCTTACCGTATTTTCAATGAATTTGACAGTCACGAGCTTTCACCCTTCAAGAATTCCAAAACAGTTCACACTGTGTTGATGCTGTTTTTTTTGATCGGTTACTTCTCTGTGGCAGTGGCTATTTATACAAAAACTGAAGTTATAAGTGAAATCTTCGTTAGTATTATTTTCTTTTTTGGTGCTGTATTTGTTTTCCTTGGTGTTCGTTTGCAAAATGCGATGAACACTATGCTTCGTAACCGCTACGAAGCGGCTCGTGTGTCAGCAGAAGCATTAGAAAAGGAGCGACATAAACTACTAAAAGCAAACAAGATTCTTGGACTAGAAGTTCAAGAGCGAGAACAAGCTGAGATTACAGCCAAAGAAAGGGAGAAAAAGCTCACGCAGATTTTGGACAACCTACCCATAGGAGTGCTGATAATCGAGGAAAAAACCCTCCAGATAAAAGACGCCAACTCAATGGCGGAATCCATGATTGGAGCTGCCAAGGGTGATATTGTCGGCTGTCAATGTCAAGACTATGTATTTGGTGCAAACAAAGATAATTGCCCGATGCTGCTACATCCTGACAAAAAAAATCAGCAAGGTGAATATACACTTATATGTCCCAAAGGTACGGATCTGCCTATTCTAAAAACTGTAAGCCGTATCGAACTAGAAGGCGAACCCCACTTTCTTGAAGCGTTCTTGGACATGAGCGAAAAGAAACGATTGGAGGAGCAATTGGAGCGAGCTCAGAAAATGGAGGCAATAGGGCTCTTGGCCGGAAGTGTAGCACACGATCTCAACAATATTTTGTCAGGGCTACTGAGTTACCCTGAATTGATTCTCATGAAAGTCGATGAATCAGATCCGTTGCGTAAGCCACTTGAAACAATAAAGCGATCAGGGGAGAAGGCTGCTGTTATTGTCCAGGACCTTTTAACGCTTGCACAACAAAATATTGTGGTAAAGCAGCCTGTCGACATTAGCATTGTAGTACAGGATTTTCTTGCAAGTCCCGAGTTTGAGAGGTTAATTGCGAGCCACTCAGGGGTCCACATTACAACTTCTATTGAAAAAGAGTTGATGCTGATAGAAGGTTCGCCTGTACACCTGAGCAAGGTGGCAATGAATCTCATATTCAATGCAGTCGAGGCTATTCCGGAAAAAGGCAGTGTTAAGATCACCTTTGAAAACGGACATATAGATGGTCCAATATCAGGTTACGAGACTGTCCTTGAGGGCAACTATGTAATACTCACCGTTCAAGACGATGGCACTGGTATTCCCCCGGAGAACATCTCAAGAATCTTCGAACCCTTTTATTCACGTAAAATTCTAGGCAATAGTGGTTCTGGTTTGGGGATGGCCATTGTATGGAATGCCGTCAAAGACCATCAGGGATATATAGAAGTTGAAAGTGTCCTGGGTATTGGCACGACCTTTAAAGTCTATTTACCTGCAACCGAACGAGTAGTCTCTAATTTAGATACGCCGAAAGAGGGCCAACTTACAATGGGGCAGGGGCAAACCATTCTAGTGGTTGATGATTTAGAGGAGCAAAGAGAGATTGCTAGTTCTATGTTGGAGTATCTGAACTACTCAGTTGATGTTGCAATAAATGGCGAGTCTGCCATAGATATTATTAAACAAAAACAATTCGATCTCATCCTCCTGGATATGATTATGGAACCAGGCATTGATGGGCTTGAAACGTACCGCAGGATTAAGGAGATAACTCCGAACCAGAAGGTGATTCTGATTTCCGGCTATTCTGACCCAAATTGCCTTGAATCTCTCAAAGAACTTGGCCTCAGAACAAATATAAAGAAACCTTATTCCTTAAATGATCTCGCTGAAAATCTATATATTGCTCTCTGCGGAGTAGAATCCGTGTAACCATCCTAATTTATCAACATATCGGCGATAGCTTCCTCGATACTTGCTCGTGTCACTGCATAGACTTTTCTAGCTGACTTGCTTAAAATCGTTTCTTTAACAATAGCGCAGGATCTTCAGCTATGATATTCTCATTTATTAATCAGATTGATTATAAGAAAATTATACAGATTAAGGGTTTGGCTTAAATGCCGAGTAGGGTGCTGATAGTTCAGAAATTTCAGCAAATTTCTTATTTATAATTCGCAAATCATCTTCCTTTGGCTTCCTAATATAAGACAATATATCTACTGAGACTGAATTTAAATCGGTCATTGCACTTAAAATTTCTTTCATATTATTAAAATCAGGATTCTTGGCAGGCGATCCAAATTCTCTCCAGCCGGTTACCATTACATCACTATTTTTACTAAATTCTGGTAACCACTGACCTTTTTTGTATACTGCATACGCATTGAAATTTCCCTGCCTGAATTTTTCAAAAGCTTTCTGGAGTTCTTGACAGTGGTATAAGAGCGCTCCACCCCATTTGTTTTCAATTTGTTTTCTCTGCTCTGCTGTCAAAGTTACAGTTTCCATAGATTTTTCCTCACCCAGAGTTTGAGGGGGCAGTGACGATGGGTCTAAGGAAGGCAAACGAGGCACGATAAAAATGACAGCACAAAGGATTACAACAATTGTAATTGCAATCACTCCTAATTGAGTGGATAAAGGGGGCTTCCCGCATTTAGGGCATGCTTTTGCATTCGAGGCAAATTCTGTTTTGCAGAATTTGCATTTTACAAGTTGGGTCATAGTAGGTTCCTTTTCCTCAAAAAATAAACATAAATCCTCAAAAACAAGAGCAACATGTTTTGTTTGTATCAGGAGTGGCGAATTTGAGTCAAGAAACATTTACCCTCCTCTAGGTTTTTGGGGAAAGATCAAGGTATACCATACCGGTTTTACTGACTACATCAAATCTGGCCCCCCCTCCCCTTTTCCATGAATTTTTCGGTCATATTTATCACAAAATCATACGACGTATACAATTTCCAGTTAGCGATCTTCACACCCAAAAATGGATTACACCTTCGCAGTAGGTGTAGTTTCATTATTTCAACCCATCCATTACTTTTTTATAACAGTCAGGACAAACACCATGGCTAAACTGAACATCCGAATACTCAGACAAATAAGCCTCCATTTGGTCCCAGGCTCCTTTATCATCCCGAATTTTTTTGCAATAGGAACAGATAGGGAGAATCCCCTTCAATACTTTTATTGTATCTAAAGCATTCTGGAGTTTGTTGATTAAATTTTCACGATCATTCTCAATTTCTTTTCGAGAGGTGATGTCGACAAAAGAAGCCATCCTTCCTAAAACCTGGTTAGCTTCAGAAGTCACATTTGAGACTGAAACCTCAACGACAAAAGTCGCCCCGTCACTATTTTGAACAATAAATTCTTCAGTAGTATTTTTGCTAATATCTAATATTTCGATAACATCTGAAAATCTTGTCACCTCCGATGTGGTAAAAAGTTCAGCTGCATTTTTTCCTATTATTTCTTTTTGGTTGTAGCCGAACATTTTACAAAATGATGGGTTGGCGAAACAAATTCCCCCACATTTATCTGTTATAATTACACCACCTACTAGAGAGTTTATTGCATCAAAAACAATGCTCATCACATCTTGCTTTTTTTCGGGTGTTAAAGCGTTAATTAATTTTTCATCAGATATTTGCTGAATAAGTTTTGTGTTTTGCTCTTCCTGTGTGTCCATGCCTTACCCACCATCTGTATCTTTTATAGACTCTACATTCGAAATAACCTTCCTTTACAGCTGTTGGTATAATTCTACTCAAGAATCTGGGCTTTTTCTTCTCTTGGCAACTGTTGTTCATTACTACTAATATTGGCTGTGATTTTGGCTGCTAGAGATTCAAATATTTCCTTTACCGGATTATTTCCCTCTGTGAATATTAAAGGCATACCCGCTTCTGCTGCGCTAGATACATCTTTTGAGAGCGGTATGGAGCAGAGTGTTTCAATGCTGCTTAACGGGTCATCAGGTCCGCCTGATTTTGCTTTAGGAAAGTAATGATCTTGATGGCCACAGCAACTGCACACCGCATAACTCATATTTTCGACAATACCCAGAATCGGAATTTCACATTGTTGAAACATGGTGACAGCTCTCCGCACATCATCAAGTGCTAAATTTTGTGGGGTGGTGACCAGAACAACCCCATCACACTTCACTTTATGGGCTAGCGTGAGTGGAATATCTCCGGTTCCTGGGGGTAAATCGATGACGAGGTAGTCAAGATCGCCCCAGAATGTTTTCTGGATAAATTGCAGAACCGTACCACTGGTGATATTTCCCCGCCAGGTAAGCGCTTTATTTCTGTCCACCAGATACCCGACAGACATAGTTTTAATACCATGACACTCTATTGGCAAAAGGTACTCTGATGTAAGAACCTCAGGCTTTTCTGTGACTCCAAGCATCGTCGGAAACGACGGACCATAGATATCTCCATCCATGAGACCCGTTTTGTACCCAAGTTTACTAATAGCTGTTGCAAGGTTGACAGCAGTACTTGATTTACCAACCCCACCTTTACCAGAACCCACCAGCAAGATATGCTTGACCCCGCTGATCCCTTCTGTTGCTACATTCACTGTACCAAGGTTGATAGTGACATCTTCGAAACCAACTTCCACCAACGCCCGTTGTGCTTGTTGTTTAAAAAGATTTTTTTCATCAGCATCGCTGGATATCAAGTTGACATCGATAATAACGCGGTCGCCTTTAAATTCTATTTTTTTAAGTAAATTTAGTACATTGACAGGCCATTTCAAGGTTGGCTCAATGAGAGAATCAAAAACAGCTGTTATGGTACGAGTTTTAGTATTGTCCATTATCTGCTTTCTCCTCATTGAGAATATCCTGCAGGGAGAAACCGGTTGAATCCGCAGATTCGGCCCACTGGTTAATTAAGGTCGAGAGTACTTCATGGAGATCTGGATAGGTTAAGAGAAGACGGTTTGAAGCGGTCACGGCATCGCAGTCCAGATCGATATAAACAAGTCCCTCTTGGGCCGCGCTTTCCAGACTATCCCAAACTGCAGGGATCTTTGTTTTGATATACTCAATAAATCCTTCTGACTCGGTCATGTCCTGTCCTATGTCGTGCTCCATAAATAATGGGGCTAAAAATAATGTCACTACAGCAGTCAAACACCGTTACACATAAATGACCTTCCGTCAAAACTCATCTCTTTGTTTCATTACAGCGTTTATTGACGGGCGTGAAGGGGGATGTAACTGTGCTCCCGCTCCCCTGTATAAATCTGCCGGGGCCGACTGATTTTCCAGTTCGGATCATCAGTACTTTCCTTCCACTGAGCAATCCAGCCTGGGAGCCTGCCTATGGCAAACATTACTGTGAACATATTGGTTGGAATACCAATGGCTCTTAAAATTATGCCACTGTAAAAGTCCACATTAGGATAGAGGTTATGATCGATAAAATACTGATCTTTTAAGGCGATTTCTTCAAGTTCCCTTGCGATATCCAGCAACGGATCAGTAATCTGCATTGATTCGAGAAGTTCATCGCACATTTTCTTCATTATTTTCGCGCGTGGATCATAGGTTTTATACACCCGGTGGCCAAAACCCATCAGCCTGAAAGGATCGTTCTTATCTTTTGCCCGCTCAACCATTTGTGCGCAGGTACCGCTCTCATGTTGAATTTGAGTAAGCATTTCAAGAACTGCCTGATTGGCGCCACCATGCAATGGCCCCCAAAGTGCTGCTATGCCAGAAGAAATAGCGGCATAAAGGTTTACCCGGGCACTTCCAACCATACGAACTGCAGAGGTTGAACAGTTCTGTTCATGGTCCGCATGGAGAATCCAGAGTACTCTCAGGGCATTGACCGCCTCGCGTTTCATCTCATAAGGTTTTACAGGAGTGTCAAACATCATATTGAGGAAATTCTCACAATAGGTCAAATCCGGTCTGGGTAAAACTATTTCATGGCCTCTCGATATTTTATAGGACATAGCAGCCATGGTACGCACCTTGGCAAGTAAGCGCGTCATGGTGATATTGATCT
This sequence comes from Desulforhopalus glucosivorans, assembly GCF_054397165.1. NCBI lineage: Bacteria > Pseudomonadati > Thermodesulfobacteriota > Desulfobulbia > Desulfobulbales > Desulfocapsaceae > Desulforhopalus > Desulforhopalus glucosivorans. Next base: position 620,498 of record NZ_AP044854.1, on the reverse strand, counting down.
CTTCTTCTGTGGTATCGAGTTCAGGGTAGAAGCTTTTCATGGCATTGACCATGGAAGAGAGAATCCCCATGGGATGAGACGCCCTGGGAAAATTCTGATAGAATCCCTTCATATCGGTATGAACCAGACTATGATCATTGAGCCTCACCGAGAACTGGGTCAGCTCTTCACGGTTTGGCAATCTACCGTTAATCAGTAAATACGCTGTCTCTTTAAATGAAGCATGTTCAGCCAGTTGCTCAACAGGAATACCACGGTAGCGCAGGATTCCCTTCTCTCCATCCATAAAGGTTATGGCACTCAAGCAACTGCCCGTGTTACCATAGCCAGGATCCAGAGTTATAAATCCTGTCTCAGCTCGTAGCCTATTAATATCAATAGCTTTTTCCCCTTCACTTCCGGTAATTACAGGAAGTTCAACTGCCTTTCCGTTATATGTCAGAGTTACGAATTCGTCCAAAATATCTCCTTTTCCTCTAAACGTTGTACGTAATGCCCCGGGCATTCATTCCATATGTTTTAGATGGATTTTTTGTATTGTTTTTTGCGTTATTTTATTTAATTAGGGTAATTTCGAAACAGCTGCAGGCCAGACAACAGCGACCTCAGGCAATGGTTTAATAAAATTTTGCATAAGGCTATAGGTATAGGCCCCCTGTGCTGGTATCAACAGAACATCTCCAATTTCAATATCCTCACCCCAATACTGATATCCCCACACATCATGAGGAGTGCAGAGCGAACCCAGAACATTGCATGTATTTTCAGTCATTTCCGGTCGACTCAAATTTATAACCGGAAAGTAATCCGTTTCAAAACGCTCCCAGCCAACAGCATTGGTGCCCGCATCTGTAATAACGAGATCGTCACTTTTTTTATCAACCACTGTCATAAGAAGGTGCATAACATCATTACACAGCCATCTGCCGGGTTCAAAACAGATCCGACAATCAGGTAAAAGTGGAAAAATATGACAATGTATGGCCTGGCCCAGCTGTTCTGCAAAATCTTCTATTGAAATTGCGCTTTGGCAGTAGTGGTTGTTCTTGTCTTCTATACCTAATTGCAGTGCTTTTCTAAGAATACCCGCTTCAGTCCCCTCTGGTTGCAGCCACTCTCCCTGCTCTGGCCAATATCCACCACCAACATCAATAAATGAGATCTGGCTCAGTTCCGTGGCAGGCAGTTGTGTTAAAATATTTTTTAAGCTCAAGATAAAGTCTTGCTGCGCCCGAGCGTCCAGGTTCCAACTCGTATGAAACTGAATGCCTCTGAAATGCAAATAGGATAAGTAACTGACCTCATTTATAAACCGGGACAGTGCTTCCGGAGGGATGCCGAATTTACGCCATAATCCATCAGCTCTGGTGGTAAGTCGCACACCAATCCGAACCTCTTTCTTCCAGATTCTGGCAAGCTCGCCCAACATTTTAAGCTCATGAAAACTATCAACGAGCACTGTCACCTTCTCAGCACCAGTAACCGCCATCTCCAGCTCCGCTCTCGTTTTTCCAGGTCCGCTGAAAATGATATCCTGGTTATCCAGGGCAAGTGCCATTTTCAGTTCAATACCGCTTGATACATCAAGGCCAAACCCTGTTTCAGTGAGTATTCTTGCGATTTCAGGATAGTTGTTGCTTTTAACCGCATAATAAAAACCAGTCTTTGCCAAATGTGCCATAAATGCAGCCTGGAATCGATCAGAACGCCGTCTCAGCAACTCCGGCTCAAAAAGATACAGTGGGGTCTCCTGTTCTTTAAGTGGTGCTAAAAACTCGTACCTCCGCAGGAAGAAGGGCTCAACAAAAGCTCGGAGAGAAGAGTCAGAAAGAGGTGGAGCCTGGTCTTGCAAACATGTTTCTAATCTTTCTTGAAAAGAGTCCTTAGGGATATCAATTGTTGTCATTGTTCATCTCCACCTCAAGCAGGCGTTGCAGTTCCTTGCACTGTAGTTCGACAGAGGGCTCAGAATTAGGTTGAAAGAGGACGTACCCCAGGTACCAGGATTCATAATCAAGGGGCGGCATGGTAACCCGATGCCCATTTCCCCTGAAAAGACTAATTTCCCGTGTACGAGGATCAAGAAAGAGGCGATTACTATCTATTTTAACAACATTACCATCGCGTTCTGCATGGATTCTTAAGGCAACGAGTCCTTCCCCTGACATTCTTGGAACCGGGTGTGCTGCACTACGCCCCATTGAAAAATCGATGCAATAACTTAAGATATCAAAGCCGAAAGCTCTATGAAGAAGAAATGGAAGACAATCTCCTCCTGGACGAGGAGTCATTTCAAGCAGTAGAATTTTATCGCCGTCAACTATGAAATCCACCATACAAACTGCATCAACAAATCCCAAGGCTTCAGCACCCTGCCCGAGCATTGTTGACAGATGTCTCTGGTTGATACCGCTGCGCTGCCAGTCGGTTATCATGTAGCCATCAATTGTCCCAAAAGGAACGTTGGTATACTTTATTTTTTTGGTGAGTCGCAAAATCTCAACCTGACCATCTTTAACAGTAAAGTCACAACTAAACTCGCTACCATCAACAAACTCTTCAGCCACAAAGCTTGTTGTGGCCTTACTGTAAAGTCGATCCTCTTTTCTCCCAGCAAGGCCTTCCAATATCGCATGTGTAGCCTTTTTACACTCTTTATAGTTCTTACAGATGAAAACCAGTTCACTCCCACTGCCACTTAGTGGTTTTATCACGACGGGACCATCAATCTCCCTCCAGAAAGCCACAAGCTCCTCTGTTGTCTGGACGAGTTTGTGGCGAGGACAGGCAACTTTTCTGTCCCGCCAGATAGTTTTGGTTACGAACTTGTCCCGGCAGAGACGAATACTGTCAAGGGAGGGATAGGGCAAGGATAGTTCTTCTGCTAATTTTGCTGCAAGTGCCATAGACTCACAATCAAAACAGACCACCCCATCGATGAAACCACCCCATTGTCGGCTATGGGTTTGTATTTTCTCTACAATCAGAGAGACATCCTCCTCAAGATCACAGACTATTTCTTCATCGTGCGATGGCCGAGGTTCCTGGGCCTTATTCCTCTCTGATTCTGCTGTCAGATAAAGTGCATTTCCAGGATTCGATTGCCTGAGCAGAGCAACATAATCTGAGGTCGTGCCGACCACGAGCACCTTTGCTCCACTTACAGCAGTATTCAATCCTTCCCTACCATCATCCAAAAAATTCCTGCCGATTTCTGGTGGGAGAAGATTTAAATTATATTCCCTTAGGTTATTACTCATGCGTAACCTGGGCCATGCGGCATAGAGTGTTGTTAGAGTATACGGGTGCTGATTGTCGATAAATTTCATAGAGAGGACGACTTGACAAATGGAAGCGTTTTTTCCAACCAAAATCGCCACAAAGAAAATCAACGACATGCATACGCTGCCGGCAGGCCCACTCCAAATGGTGAAAATTTATCATTTTGGCCACCCCCTGAAATTCGGAATTGGTTCCACCAGCCAGAATGGTATATTCGCTTTTCCAGATCGTGCCGATATCCACCGCTGCAATTTCTCCCTTAAGTAAAACCGTCGTAACCCTCAGGAGATTATTATCAAAGAGCATTGCAATAAGCTTTTCATAGGATGCTAGAAATCTGGGGTCACTGAAATAGGACGAATCTCCGAATAATTCCAGATTCTTTTGAAACATCCAGTCAACATCAGCACACTGATCGTATCGATATGCAACACCGCCACTTTGTAAATGTGCAATTTCCCGCCCTAGATTCTTTCTGGATTTCCCTGAAAATTCAGCCATATACCTATCAAAAGAATAGCCGTAACTGCTCGGAAAGAACAGAAAACCAACCTCATCCACCGCCACCGGGAAGCTTCCATCAGGAATACTGTCTGATGTGAGATAGCGCAAATGAACAGGACCTGGGATACTTTCGAGCATGGCATCAAATACCTGACGGGATTCGGCAACTATTTTATTTTGCTCAAGCCAGGTCTTTCCCTGCCAGGTTTCACCGGGAAAAATTCCATATGTCTCGGTCTCTTCAATCCAACTGAGAGGAAGAAGTCCCTTAATTTCGCCGAACTCTTCGGCAACAATGAAGTATGGTTTGTTACCAAAACATGAGGCAAAGCTTGTCCGCACCTCCCATAAATCAAAAATGCAATGTTGTGGCCAGACCTTAGCCCAGAGGTTTGCGCATTCGTCAAAGTCTTCACATGACCTGATCTTCAACATATCAGTACCTCAAACTGACATTAAGGTTACTGTGGCTTCCCTCAAAGTATTCCTGAGCAAATTTTTGCACCTTTTCTGGTAAGTACGGTTTGCAGCTGAACACATCAAGGTAGACTGCATTGGTCTGATTGGCAAAATGTCCAGAAATGAGCGATGTTTCAATGAGTTGAACCATTGAAAACCCGGCTACCCGCTCGTCTTCTCCGAAATGCACCACCTGAGTTTCTCCAAATCGTTTCATTTCAATGAGATCACACAATTCGACGACAAAACGGCGTATAGCATCGGCATCACGAATTGTATCCGGCTCACAATTATATATATCTACAGATGACGCTATCCCCCAGGCGTTACGCTCAATGGCTTCGTTCATAGCATAGATACCTTCATAACCAGTTCTTGCTGGCAGCGGTTCTGGGGTGTGAAGAGTTAAAGTCTGCATTGTTATCTCCTGATTGCCTCTAGTTTTGCCCGTTATTTTTCTACACGGATGGATGTTATATTTTCTGTAAGAACGATTTTATGGATCTATAAAAAATGTGCCCTTCAATCTGCTTACGGTACAATTTTGCAACTTAAATGCCAAAAAAAACGAACAGACAAAAAAAAAGATATATATCGATTGAATACAGCACGTTAAACACAACAAAGTCATACAATACGCACATCTCCTCAATGCATAAAAGGTAATTTTTTACCGACATATTCAAACGCCCAGAAAATCCTCATTTTACCTGCCAAAAAAAACATATAACATGCTGTTTATATGTAATATTACACACAGATACTTATCTGACTGACGATCTGTTTATCACTATATTTATACAGTAAAAAGTGACATACTATAATATTTGAGTATTTTATTTCCGATTAGATCGTTTTATTGTATTATTTGACTTTAAAACGGTATTTTTTTACTCAACACATCAAAGCCCTCCGATTATACGAGAGACATCCATGCTGACACGACTCATACTTGCAGTGGAAAACAGAGAACTACAGGCAAACCTTGAACAAAGCTTTGTGCCGTCCGACATTCAAGTGGAATGCCATGGCCAGGTCAAGAATCCCTGGCACTCTGCTGTACAGAGCTGCGGTGATATCATTGTCATCAGTGAATCCCTCATTCCAAGGCCAGTTGAGTTTAGCATCAGTCAACTCAACAACCTTCCTGAGGCACCAACAACTGTGGTTATCCATAATTTTGATTCCTCAGAAGAACATGCCAGACTGATGGCTGCTGGTGCCGATGTGGTTTTATACTCAGGAGTGTCTTTGAACAACCTTACAGACACCATCCAGGCCACAGTTGAATCACGGTTACAACTCGTTGAGTTAAAACATCTTTCCCGAAAAAAAGGGATGCAGCCAAAACTGAACGACTTCTCCTCCAGTAGCGAAAGGATGCAATTTTTTATTGATGAGGTTCAGCTCGTTGCACCAAGTGATTCTACAATTTTACTCCTGGGAGAGACAGGGGTTGGCAAGGAACATCTGGCCAAAGCCATACACTCTGAAAGCCCCAGGTCTTCTGGTCCATTTATTGCCCTAAACGCAGCTGCCTTACCTGAACAACTTCTGGAGAGTGAACTCTTTGGTCATACCAGCGGCGCATTCACGGGTGCCACACGCGCACGCCGTGGTGCCTTTGAACTCGCCCATGGGGGTACGATATTTTTAGATGAGATCGGTGAAATGCCTCTACACCTGCAAACCAAACTGCTACGGGTTCTACAGGATTATGAAGTGAGACCATTAGGGGGAGAAAAACAAATATGGGTAGATGTTCGAGTAATTACTGCCACAAATCGCGACCTGGAAAAAGAAGTTGAATTAGGCAATTTTCGCAAGGATCTCTATTTTAGACTCAATGTGATGTCCCTGACAATTCCACCGTTACGTGACCGACAAGAGGATGTGCCATCCCTTGCAAGGCGTTTTCTTTCACTCTACAAATATAAGATCGCAAAAGATGTAAATCAGATTTCCAAACCTGCAATGACCGCACTCTGTAACTACGACTGGCCAGGTAACGTCCGAGAACTTATGAATGTTATAGAGCGAGCTATCCTGCTCTGTAAAACCAATCAAATTACCCTGGACGATCTGCCAAGTGTTTTCAATACAACAAATAGAGTACTCAGTCCATTCACTGCATCGATGGTCGAAAATGATTCTTTCTGGGAAGGAAAGACCCTACCGGAAGTCCAAAAAATTGTCATGGAGCAGGTAGAAGGAGCATATCTCAGAATGGTGCTCACAAAAACCCGCGGAAAAGTGGGTAAAGCCGCTGAGATTGCTGGTATCCACACAAGAGGTCTGTACGGCAAGATGAAACATCTTGGCATACAGAAGGAAGACTTTAAATAGCGTGGAACAGGACAGCCGGACTGGTAAACATCTGCCCTGCTATACGCTGCGCTGACAGCTCATCCCCGCCTGTGCAACGCTCGGAACAAAGCCATTACTCATCAATTTGTCCGGTCTGTTTTTATAAAACAGAAAAATAGCCAGAGCAAAGGTAAATAGTTCAGAAAGTGGTAGAACGATAAGAATACCGCCCCCATCGACAAAGAGATGAATAATAATCAGAAATAAAACAGGAAGCAGAATATTTCTCGACAAAATTATGAGGGTGGAGCCAATACACCTGTTCATTGCAGTCAGGTAAGCAGCAAGAACAATATTTATGCCGTTGACAATAAAAACTGGCCATATTTTTGAAATAAAGTGATGGGTCAAAAGTGTTGTCTCCCTTTCTCCATTTGGGATAAAAAGCCCAGAAACAGCCTGGGGAATCATAACGAGCAGGCAACTTACACCAACACCCAGAGCAAAAGCTGCTATTGTCGAAATCATTATGAATTTCTTAATGCGTTTATGCTTTAAAGCTCCATGATTCTGACTAATAATCGGATGCATCGAATCACTAATACCGTAACTAATGACGAGCGCAGTAATAACCATATAGTTAATGATTGAGAAAGCCGCCACACCACTTTCCCCTAATTTTCTCATGATTATCCAGTTGAAAATAAAAACAAATATTCCAAAAGAAAATTCATCAACAAATTCAGGGAACCCTGCTCTCGCGCCCTTTATCACCTCTGAAATATCTTTCAATCGCCAGCAAAATTTGAGTTCGATTCTTTTAGTGCAAAAAGGAGCGACTAAAAGAACAAATGTCACAGTTGCTGAAAGGCCCGTAGCAAAAGCTGCACCTTGATGACCCAATTGAAAATGAGCGATAAATATCCAGTCTAGAAAAACATTAACACAACAGCCGACTATCATGGATGCAGAAGCCCAGAATGGTAAATTTGCCACACGTATGTAATACGAGAGACAGAGAGATCCAAGCTGAAAAACAGTAAAACACAGCAGGATATCCAGGTACTCTGCCACCAAAGGTGCCAACGAACTATCTGTGGTAATGAGGAAAACAAATTGATCCATAAAGACTTTTCCTATAACCGTCAGAATCAGTGACAAGATAGAAATAAAGACAATTGATTGGGAAAAACTGGTATTGGCTGCCTTGATATCTCCTGCCCCAATAAAATTTCCGCAACGAATTGCCCCGCCAACCGACACCATGAGTGCCAGACCGCACAATAGACCTGTTGCTGGAAGGGTAAGATTTACAGAAGCAAGAGAGGCTATCCCCGCATAGTTTCCCAAAAAGAATCCATCCACAACAACAGCACAGGACATCGCCAGCAAACCAATGACAGAGGGTATTGCATAGAATAAAAAAACAGGAAATATTTTCCCTGTTACGGGGTTTAGATCAGTACTCATTGGACACCTGAAGAGTTTGATTGGTAAAGCTTAATAAAAATTCATCTTGCGTTAATTGGTAGCTTTTGAATGTATCTGGATGCGCGGCCTGATGGTATTACAGGTACTGCAGATAGGTTAGAGCAGAAGGCAGTATTGCTGACATCCAGGCCATCACGAGAGAAATATAAAATGAGGTGGCTGCAGGAATTACAGAAAACCTCCAGAGGTGTTTCGAAGGAAAAGCTAACGCGGGAAAAAACCGTAGAGGAACGAAGAGAGTACAAGGTCAGGGGCATCGTTAGGAGCAATGTCACCCTTCAGAACAGTTTCCCACGCCGTGTATATCAGGTTATCTAAAACTGCAGCAACCCAAGCTAGAGGAACTTCAGAAGAAACAACGTTTTCAGCCTTTAAACGTTTGGAAAGTTCGTGTAATCGCATTAATTGATTTCTGTATAAATCATCAATACCTGAGTCTTCCGCGTAGATCTGGTTGGAGTTTAAAAAATGAAAACTTGCTCCAAGCGGAACGAGAACCTTAACGAACTCTTCAAGAGTATCTCTGGCATTGAGATTTTTTTCGAGAATAGGTTGTATTGCAGTTTCAAGTTTAGTGTCAGCTTCTACTATGAGCTCGCTGATAAGATCTTTTCTGGACTTGAAATGACGAAAAATGGTGGCTCTGCCAACTTCAGCCGCTTCAGCAATTTCATTCAGGGAAGCTTTTGGGTTTTTGGCAAGAACATTCATCGCCAGGTTCAGCACTTTTTCTCTTGTCCGTTTTTTACGACCTTTACTTTTATTACTACTCACCTCATCAAATAGTTCCATATTTCATCCGAAATAAATGTATCAGTTGAGCGAACCAACACTCATAATAGACCTCCGTGAATCAAATGATACTTTAATGTATCATATTTGGGTCAAAAGTCAATACATTGCCCATTGCGAGAGAATCCTCATCAGTAACAAATATGTAAAAAGGAGGACTAAATCTCTTTGGTCGAGGTTGTGTAATACAACAATGAAAACAACCTTATCAGTTGATAGGGCAACAGACAGCAGAGCCAAAGAAAATACATTTGTAACTCAGGGTCTGATTATCTAATTTAGGCTATAATAGGTGTACTCGTTCAATTCTATCTGATATAAATTAAATATACTACTTCTGAAAAAACATACTTTAGCTGCTCAAGCACCAGGATAAGAACGAAACAACGGCATTCATCATACACATCTCGGTGAAAAAGATGAAAATGTATTTCCTTGAAGTGCATCAAATCGCTCAATTTTTGCTTGAATTCAAATTCACAATTTTCGTAATTTCTACAATGATCAAAGCTTTCGAGAGATAGGCTGAGATTATCTGAAATGTTACTACGCTCTGCAGTATTGACAACTTGCAGCGTTGAATGGCAATTGTACCCTCGGCACTTTTGTGTTTTTTGATCAAACTCCACAATAAGAACACACTATGTTCAAGCTACATGGTATCACCAATTGTTGTCTCTTAAGTATTGTTGCCCTGCTTATTGTTTCTACTCAAAATGTATCCGCCAATGAAGATGCACAGTCCAATCAAACCAATGATGCTGATCTTGCGCAGGAATTAACAAATCCAGTTGTTGATCTTATCAGTATTCCTGTCCAGATGAATTATGATGGGAATTATGGCCTAACGGATGACGGGTGGAAATTGCAGACCAATATTCAGCCTGTGATACCTTTTAGCATGAATGATGATTGGAATATTATCAGCCGAACCATATTACCTGTCACTTATCAGGAGGATATCTTTGAAGGTGCTGGTTCACAGTTTGGTCTTGGTGACACGACACTCAGTGTCTTCTTTTCCCCGAAAAAACCTTCTTCCAGAGGGATAACATGGGGGATTGGTCCCGTTTTTTTTCTGCCGACAGCAACCGACTCGAAGCTGGGTACAGAAAAATGGGGTACTGGCCCCAGTGGTCTTGTTCTTACCATAAAAGGACCTTGGACAGTTGGTTTGCTTGCCAATCATATCTGGTCATTTGCCGGGGACTCGGATCGGGATGACGTTAATCTTTCTTTTATTCAGCCCTTTGTTTCTTACTCTCTTAAAAGTGCTTTGACATTTTCATTAACTTCTGAAAACACATATAACTGGGAAACTGAAAACTGGTCTGTACCCATTAATTTGACGGCGGCCAAACTCGTTCGCATTGGCAAGTTACCGGTAAGCCTTTCTGGAGGCATCGGCTACTGGATAGAATCTTCAGATGCAGGCCCAGGGGGTTCGCCTTCGCTTTCAGGTAACCTTCATACTACCAAAATCGATATTTAATTAGGTTATATCCATAAAAAAATATAAAGGGACAACATTATGCATTTTCTCCACAGCCAAAAATGTTCAAAACTATTTCTTACCAGTCTTCTCCTGCTCGCTTTTGCTCTTCCCGCCAATTCCGCCGAGAATATGGACGACCAATGGGATTTTCAGCTCGCGACCTACGCCTGGCTTGCCGGTCAAAAAGGCACTGTTAAGACCTATAACAACCTGCCTAAAGTTGATGTTGATATCGATTTCTGGGACGATATTGCCGGCAACATCAACGGTGCCCTGTTTCTCCTTGGTGAGGTTCGCAAGGGGGCATTCGGACTGTTTTTAGATCTTGCCTATACGGACATTGACATTGAAAATGCTACGCCTGGCTCTCTCTTTACTTCAGCTTCCTCTAGAACCGAATCGTGGCTGATGACACCTGCCGCATTTTATCGTCTTTCTGGGAGTGAAACCTATTTTCTTGATCTTTTGGTGGGAGCTCGTTTTATGGCGGTTGAATCAACACTGATATTTAGTGGCGGTCTTCTTCCTGGGAGGGAGTCTAACAATTCAAAGAATTGGGTGGATCCACTGGTTGGTGTGAAAGGTCTCACCGCTCTGGGTAGTTCAAATTTCTTCATGAGTGGGGCAGCACTTATTGGAGGTTTCGGTGCAGGGTCAGACCTTATGTGGGATGTAAGTTTTAACATGGGATACAAGTGGGGGGAAATGTTTTCAACCACCATTGGGTACCGTTACCTGGATATCGACTATGAGAGTAATGGCTTTATATACGATGTCAGCCAAGATGGGCCAACGATTGGACTTTCCTGGAGATTTTAATGTGATCAAGGGGCTAGACTAGTTGAGTTGAACAAACAGCCAACTCCGCCCAAAATGCCCACCGCACTACCGCCCTAGATAATGACGCCCGACCGTGTAGAGACACGTATTGCACGCTGTTTTTTTTGATGGGATGCCTGACAGCGCAATCCGGGCCGGGAGTTAAAGGAGGAAGGCAGGTTGACACGCTTGCCTATGTGTGGGGTCTGATACCACAATCTTAGCAGAACAAACCAATAAATTATTTTATATTATGGCACAAGATAATCAGAAATCAATCGAGGCCGCATTCAAGCTTGGAGAAAATGACACCAGACGAGGCATATGGAACTATGCTGCCGGCGGTACCCTTAGCAGCATAAAGTAGGCAGGGATTCCACCTAAGGAACACCAGGTAATTGTTCAAACAAACTGAACCACTTCTCTGCATTTACCATTACCATCTCCTTTTACGTGATAAGTAAGATATTTCTCTATCTATCCTTCTCCTTAACGAGACACTTTGTCAACATACCACACTAGTTCCTAACTACATATTGGTATTGAGTAATTCTTGCAAAGTACTATAAAATCTTATAGATACTGGAATATTACCTTCGGTGCAAGATTCATAATGTAATGGTTCTGTCCTGTGTAGCGCTTAAATTTTCTGACTATACAGTGCAGCTTAACATTCATTGTTTTTGAAAAAATGAACAAAAAGGAGAATGAAAGAAATGAAATTGATATCGGTTGCTTTACTTGCAGTTCTTTTAACGATGGTTCACACACCATCTTGGTCTCAAGACCCGACTTATAAACAGGGCGTTAATATTTTTATAGAAACCGGTGTGACTCCACCGGACAGGATACCTACTTGGTATGCCCCCATGGTCGCTATGCCATATGCACCAGTATTTGAGATTCTTGCAACCAAAGGCACACAGGGACGGTACTATCAGCGCACTTATGCGGTGACAATAAAAGACGTCATAAAATGGCATGGTCATGATTGCGAGGGAATAACGCATGTGGCGAATTGCTGTAAAACTGCTTTCGATATTCTTTTTCCTGATGGAATCATTGACAGAAGTGTCCTTAAAGCCATTTCGGGAACAGGTCCTTGTTGGTCGGACGGAATCGCTTTTCTGACCGGGGCACGTGTTCAATATGGCAATCTCGGTTTTTTTAAGAACAAAGATTATAGCCATGCAATTATCATCTATCGTGAGGATACCGGAGTCGCTGTTCTGGCGACATTAAAAAAAGGAATCAATAATATCCCGAATGAACCTGTTGTTCTTCCGGGAGCGATCACATGGAAGACAAAAATTGATATGCAGAAAATCATTGATCTGAAAAAAGTCGTTAAAAACTCTAAAGGTGAACCCGCCCCCTATCAGGTGGACCTTATGCGTTATTATCAGTGGGTGCATGTCAACGATATCCTCAGCCGCCCACTGAGTGAGAGCTATCAGGCAGAAATCATAAAAGACTTTAGGTGGGAAGATTGGGTCGACACAACAAAAGCTGTCTCCAATCCCCACAAACGCGGAGATATCCGATTAAAAAATTATTCTTATCGAGATAAACCTGTTTCTGAAGGAAAATAAGGCACTCTAGAGTGCAAGATGTTAGCCGCTGGGAGTGGTTTTAGCTTTAAATATCCAGGATATCGAATCTTTTGTTAAAACCATTTCAGTTACAGCTGCACTCGAGACTCCCAGTAATGGGCTAACTAGCTTTTTTAGAAATGAAGTAATTATCTTAGCTGATGCTCTGTTAGGTATCTAGCAGGGCCGGCAAGTTCACATGCGATAGGCATTTACCCTCAATCTGCTGAGCTGCTGTTACCTTTTGAAAGAATAGTTTTTGATCACCTTGGTCTGTTTTGTCTACATGTTTGTCGTCCATAGTAATATTCCGTAAAAGTGGGCAAAGAAATTAATTTTCAAACCAGGATGTGGTGCGTTTACAAAATCCGACAAGCATCAGCATGAGAGGAACTTCTATTAGAACGCCAACAACCGTTGCCAGTGCGGCACCTGAGGATAATCCAAATAGCATCACTTCTGTGGCAATAGCAACCTCAAAGTGGTTGGAAGCTCCGATCATGGCTGCTGGAGCTGCATCCTCGTATTTGAAATTTAAGAGTTTAGCCGCACCGTATCCAAGGGCAAAAATGAGTATCGTCTGGATAAAAAGTGGTATTGCAATCCAGACAATCGTCATAGGATTATTAGTGATGACCTCACCTTTAAAGCTAAAAAGTAGAACCAAGGTGAGCAGCAGAGCCGTGATAGTCACGCGTGTCAGAACGCCCAAGAATTTTTCCTTAAACCACTCCTCACCCTTGGCACCGATGATCCACTTACGTGAGAAATATCCAGCAACAAGGGGAAGAGCCACATATATAGCAACAGATAAGAGCTGCGTGTCAATCAGCTTTCAATATTGACCCCTTGTCAGCGTCCAAGGGTGACCCCTCAGACCAAATATCTACTCTCTTTTAGAAACTCTTAATCGACCACCCAGAAGGGGTTTGAACGAGGAAACATATTCTTCTCCATAATATATAGGAGTTAATGCTCAACGCTGAAAGAGGGTCAAATTTGGAGGCTGAGCAACATATATCTGCGATAGATATCGTTTTACCTTCGCGTGGGCGACCTATTTTCCTGGCAGACTAAGGGTAAAGCACGCCCCACCGAGACTTCCATCGGTAACAAAAATATCCCCACCATGCCACTTCACTATGCGAGAGACAATGGCAAGCCCTAAGCCATAGCCTCCAGAAAGCTTGTTTCGGCTGGAATCCAATCTTGTAAAAGGTTCAAAGATCTTCTCCCTGTCCTCAATTTGTATCCCAGGACCATCATCTTCGATATGGAGCAAATACATGTCTGATGACCTTTCGACGGTAACCCGCAGTTGTTGGTTGCCGTACCTCATTGCGTTGCGCACCAGATTATCAATAGCTCTCTCCAGATATTTACTATCAAAGGGTACGGAGCCCTCTCCCTCTTTGAGCTTATCCACAAGCTGATATTCTACCTTTGGTTCTTTGCCGACAATATCGCGAAGTACTGAGCTAAGAAAAGGAATTACAGAGTGAGTTTCAATGTGCAATTCAGGCGTTTCCCTATCAAATTTGGCGAATGTCAATAACTCGGAAACCAGCTCCTCCAGATCTGCGACATCACCATACAGCCCGTTTATGTACTGTTTCTTTTTATGGGGAGTCTCGTCCGGATCATCCAGCAGCTCAAGGCCAAAACGAATGCGTGAGATAGGGGTACGTAACTCGTGAGAGACTGCATTTGTTAACTCCTTATGGGAGCTGATCAAATGCTGAATACGATCGGCCATTGTGTTAAAAGCAACGGCAATAGGTGCAAGGGCTGACCTTGATGTTATCTCTGCTCTGGTGTCAAAGTCACCATCACCAAAGGCGATTGCTGCTGTGCTAATTTTGTTGAGCTTGCGCCAGAAAGGAATGATCCAAACCGCCGTAGGTATCGCAACAATCACGAACACTGCGAGAAGGAATATATATTGAAAAATACCACCTTTAGGTTCTATTACCGAGAATGGCCCTTTGGTGATGATCAACTCGCTGCCCTTAATCTTGTAGTAAACATAGTCGCCTGCGTCGACCACTGCTATCTCGCTACGACCAAGATACTCCATTTGCCTCTGCGGCAAATCAAGACTGGCGGAATGCACAAGGTTGATATCGTATCCAAAATACGGTTGCAGTTGCCTGATACGATCAGGCCAGGCCTCCTGGGGCCGTCCAAGCAGATCTTCTTCCATAAGATGAAAGACACCTTTCGCAAGATTTCTTGAGTATTGCAGAGCCTCATTTTCGCGATATTTATCTAAAATATTACCCACCACCGGCGCAATAAGAAATTGTACCAACAAAAGAACGCAGATAAAAAAGGTATAAAAACTAAAAAAGACTCTTTTCATTCGACATCTTGAAGAGCGGTATCACGCCAAGCCTCTTTAACAAAAAGATAGCCCTGGCCCCATACTGTTTTAATCCTCCAGGGACTATCGGCATTATCCCCTAACTTTTTCCTCAACCTTGAAATAGTAATATCCACAGACCGATCAACACCATCAAAGGGAATTCCTCTTGTAAGTTGGAATAAATCTTCACGAGAGAGAATGTTTCCAGCAGCAGAAGCAAGCGCCCAGAGGAGAGAAAACTCGTTTGTCGTGACATTCACTTGGACCCCGGCAAACGAAACTTCCTGAGAAGTCTTACTCAGTGAGAGGTCACCAAATGAAAGCTCTTCTCTGTTATTATGTTCGTACCGGCCTTCATTTTTTACACAACGAGCTCTTCGAAGAAGAGCTCGAATACGGGCAAGGAGCACCCGGGGCTCTACTGGCTTTTTGACATAATCATCAGCCCCCATCTCCAAACCAACCACCTGATCAAAATCATCTTCTCTGGCTGTTAACATCAGTATTGGGCCAGAGAAGTCCTGCCTTGCCTTTTGACATACTGTTAAGCCATCCATTTCGGGTAGCATAAGATCAAGTATCACGATATCGGGCGGCTCAGATAAAATTTTGGCAAGGCCCAGGTCTCCTCTTGATTCAGTGGATACCCTGAACCCCTGCTTAATGAAATACTCAGCAATGAGAGCAGATAATCTCAGGTCATCCTCAATAAGAAGAATGTGATTGATTGAATACATAATTAAAACTCCATAAATAATAAGTCAGCAGACCTTGCTCATATTGAAGGTACGCTCATTCCAATACAAGGGAAGTGTATCACAGGATAGTCCTTCAACCTGTTATATTGTGTGGCGAATTGTAACAAAATGTACAGAGGTTGCCTGACGCAAGGTGTTGGTAGACCTAACAAACTAACACCAACAACATTTTGCAACATTTTAATACAATTTCTCTGTAGACGTAGCGGTAATTTCATTCTATATGTCCAGAACATCAGGTAATTGAGGGCGATGAACAAAAACGCTTAAAGATGATTTTGTTCATCGTTCTGCACAATAACAACAATGAAGGGTGGGGATACAAATGAACGTAGAAAAAAGCATTAAAATGGGAATTGTACTCGGTATTAGTGGCCTAACTCTCGGGTTCGCATCGAATTGTCTGGCAGGCGAAGCTGAAACTCGGCAAAACTATATGCAGCTAAAATTAGGGGCACTATTCCCTACCTCCGATCTGGACGATGGAGGATTCGATGACACTGGTTTTAGCGGCACCTTCGCCTACGGCAGGTACTTGAGTGACCACCTTATTCTCGAGGGGTCCATTGATCTTTCTGGTCAAGGCAATGATGATGAAGCCAGTTCAAACGGTGTTGCAGGGTCCTACTCTAAAGACTCCAGTCTTGCTACACAAGCTATATTATTAACGCTTAAGGGAGAATATCCCCTTGGCCCAGTAGATCTTTTTGGTGGTGGTGGTGTTGGTCTCTATGGAACATATATTTGTGCGGATATCGAATCCGATGCCTTAGGAGATTTTGATGTTGACGATAATGATTCTGTCTTTGGTGTACATGTTGTAGCGGGGGCAAACTACAACATTAATGACCGATTCTTTTTAGGATTGGAAGCAATGTATAGATGGACCGAGGACATTGATATAAGTGCGACAACTGCCTCAATCCCGTTTGAGTATAACGGAGATCTCAGTGCTGTCATTGTCACCTTTAATGCTGGTTTCCGATTTTAAATCTATCCTGTCTGCTTCATCAACCTATAGCAAGCTGTAGGTTGATTAGCGGAATTAAGATGTAAGACGGTCAGAGTTTATTGTTTTTCGATAGCTTCTCTTCTCTTCATAAACGGCAGGCCAAAAGTTATGAGCATTTCCAATAAACTTAGAACATTTTTTTTGCTTTTTACAGGATCAATTCTTCTTGTACTTTCAAATGGTAACTGGAGTATCGCAATTGCAACTTGGCTTTTTCCAGCTTTGTTAATTCGATTTTTTCGAACCAGGCGTACTGCAATTCATCTAACCTTAGGTATCGTATCGATAACCTTAGCATATACGTTAATATCATGGTTAATGTTCTCTTTTGATGCACTACCTCCAATATACAGATTGTCATATGGAATAGCTTCAGGCATAGCTTTCTCTCTCCCATTTCTAGCAGATAGGTGTTTAGCTACGAAACTAAAAGGACTTACATCTACATTTGTATTTCCATTTGCATGGGTAACGATAGAATATATAATCTCTATATCATTTGGCTCATGGTACTCACTGGCTTATACTCAATATGGGAATATTGCCTTAATGCAAATTGTATCAATAACTGGAATTTGGGGAATTTCATTTTTAATAACGTGGTTTGCTTCAGTTGCTAATAGTTTTTTAGAAAATGATTTTAATATCAAAGAAACTAAGAAAGAAGTAGTTGTATACTTAGCTTTGTTTTTATTAGTTTTTTTCTATGGAGGAATGAGACTAATTTTAATTAATCCAGATTCTGGAACTATAAAAGTTTCATCAATCTTGAACCCTGATAAGACTTTCATTTCATTATTTTTTAATGAAAGTCACAAAGACAGGATTGCTATCAGAGAACACTCTATTAACGAGCAAGATTATTTTTTAAATAAAAGTATAGTATCTGCTAAAAAAGGTGCACAAATTGTATTTTGGCAGGAATACGCAGTTACCCTATTAGAAGAAGACGAGACTGATTTTGTAAATAAAGCTAGTGCTATTGCCCAAGAACAAGAAGTATATCTCGTTATGGTATATGCTACACTACCATTAGGTTTCCCGGCAATGCCTTGGAAAAATAAATTAGTTTGGATTAGTCCTGAAGGGAAGATTATACAAGAATATGTCAAATCCAAACCCGCCCCTCCACTGGAACCTATTATTCCTGGAAAAGGTGTTATACCCATTGTGAACACTTCGTTTGGAAAAATTGCATCGGTTATTTGTGCTGATCAAAATTATCCTAATTTTATTCGGCAAACGGGAAAAGGTAAAGCCGGACTATTACTAGTACCATCTTTAGATTGGAAAGCAGTAAGTCCTCTACATAGTCGAATGGGAATTTTTCGTGCAATAGAAAATGGATGCTCGATGATTAAAGCAACTGGAGAAGGTTTGTCTATTGCAGTTGACTACACAGGAACCACGTTAACAAGTTTAGACTACTGGAATAATACAAATTATGTTATGCACTCTAATGTGTCAATTAAAAATACACCGACATTTTATTCAAAGATGGGTGATATTCTTGCGTGGATCTCCATCTTCGGGTTAACAGCTATATCGGGCTTTCTGTTTTTTACACAATCAACTATAGATAAAGAAAAATAGTGGTCAAATCGGCTTTTGGCTCTTGTGGAAACTCTTAATAACGAAATATCACATCGGATTAACCAGTGATCATTATGTTAACATTGCCAGATCGAAACTCTAAGTATCCTACCAGTCGCTCCACTTGAGTTTATTGCGTATATAGACTGTGAAGATAGACTTGGCTATTTGATTTAAATTGGCTCAAAACGAAGCAACGACAGACTGTAGCTTACCCAAAGATAATCTCAAAATAATGAGAGCGGCAGTAACTCAACGTGCATGAGTAGATACTAGAGTGAGCCAACCATTACCTCATTATCCTTCTTAACTTGTAATATTCTATCGGTAACATTGCTTTCGACATCCTTAAAAAGGATCCACATAAGGCACCAATATTGTTGATATTTTACTTCCGTATCATTCCGATATTAAGGTTACAACATCTTCTCTAATTCTGCGTCAATTTCGTCAATTTTTTCCTGAGCCTCTTCCCATTGAGCGTAATACCTGTCCAGATGACGCTTACAGGTTTCGTATTGCTCACTGGTTTCAGCCCAACCTTTTTCATCACTATACAGATTAGGATCGGCCATCTTTTCTTCAATGGCTTCCTTGGTCTTTTCCAACTCTTCGACCTTTTTTTCAGCCTTTTCCAGCTGGTTGACCCACTTTCCTGCCCTACGGCTTCTTTCTTGTCTCTTTAAAGCTTCCTGACGTTTCTTCTCTTTACGATTTTCTGTGCCTGCAGAGCTACCCGGTTCCGTATTTTTGCTCTCTTTACTACTCTTTCCTTTTGCTGGTTGTTCCTGAGCTTCAATTTCCTCAGACTTGCGAATATATTCAGTAATATTGCCTTCAAACATGGTGATATTCCCGTCTTTTACCTCGAGCACCTTGTTCACAAAGCTATCAAGGAAATATCTATTATGGGAAACCACAACAATGGTTCCATCATACTGGGCCATAGCCTCCATCAGAACATCCTGTGAGCTCATATCAAGATGGTTAGTCGGCTCATCCAGGAGCATGCAGTTGGCCGGGACAGCAATCATTTTCGCAAGGGCAAGCCTACTCTTTTCTCCACCAGAGAGCACGGCAACTTTTTTATCCACCTCTTCTCCACGAAACAGAAATGCACCGAGCAGCGAGCGGATCTGGGTAATAGTCATATCTTCGCCGGCAAAAGACATCGTCTCAAGCACTGAGAGGCCAGGCGCTAGCTCCTGTGCCTGATGCTGACCAAAATAGGACATCTTCACATTGGAACCGAGCTTAATCTCTCCTGAGTCTGATTCGATTTCTCCTGCGACAATCTTTAAGAATGTTGACTTACCAGCCCCATTAACTCCAACCACAGCTACCTTATCACCACGATTTAATAAAACCTCTACGTCTGTAAACACCTGCTTTTCAGCAAACGACTTACTCAGCTTATCTATCTTAAGCACATCTCTTCCTGAAGATGGTGCAGGTGGAAACCTGAACTTAATGGAACTTTCATCATCGGAGAGTTCAATAAGCTCCATCTTCTCAAGCTGTTTAACCCGACTCTGTACCTGTCGTGCCTTGGTAGCCTTAGCCCTGAACTTATCGACAAACTTCATGGTCTGCTTGATCTTTGCCTGCTGATTATCGTAGGCACCCTTCTCTATGGCCCTTCGTTCAATTTTTTCTGTGGTGTAATAGGTATAATTGCCCTTATACACATCAATCTTGCCAAAGCTGAGCTCCCATATTCGCTCGGTGGTTTTATCAAGAAAGGTTCTGTCATGGGAGATGATCACCATGGCACCGCTATAGTTTTTAAGAAAATTCTCAACCCAGGTAAGGGATACAATATCAAGATGGTTTGTAGGTTCATCCAGGAGAAGAAGTGACGGTGATTCAAGGAGCATCTTGGCAAGTTTTAAACGCATCTGCCAGCCACCGGAAAAAGAGACCACCGGCTTTTCCATATCCTCTCTTTTAAAACCAAGGCCAAGCAATACTTTTTCTATCTTGCCACTGATTGAATAGATATCACTACCATCGAGCTGTTGTTGGATTTCACCGTGATCAAGTAATAACTGTTGAAAATCTTCTGATTCAGGATCGCCTTGTTCCATTTCTTTATGGAGGCGGTCCGCTTCTTTCTGCAAAGCAAGAAGTGGGGCAAAGGCTGTCTCCGCCTCTTCATAGAGTGATTTTTCAGAAAATAGTTCGTCAGATTCCTGGGCGAGATAACCGATAGAAAAGTACTTTGAACAGCTCACAACCCCGTCATCGGTACTGTTAATACCTGCCATCACCTTGAGTAAGGTGGACTTACCAGCACCATTAACACCAACAAGGCCAATACGATTCCCCTTATGGACCTGGGCTGAAACATTTTTGAAAAGGTACTTCTCCCCAAAACGTATATCGAGGTTATTTACTGACAACATATTCTGCACTTCCCCTTTGCATATCTTTATTTACCATAAGGGTAAATCTATCTTTATAACCCAGCTCTTCAATACGAAGAAGGTTGCTCCTCTGCTGCCCTATGACGGATGAGAGATCCCGGTGCGAAAGGTGCATAACCAGTTGTTCTCCTTTAGCCAGCAGCATGAGCTTTTGCTTAATCTTTTTCAACCAGAGCCTTGATTGCACCAACTCACCAAAAGCAGGATGATACGGCCCTGCAACTACACTTTCACTTAAACTCTTAGAAGGTTGCAGCCCCATCCGAACAACTTCGATTCCTGCTTTTATAAATTCAGGGTAGCAATAACTACACATAGCAATGGCTTTCGGTAGACTTAATGGTTGAAACCCGCCCTTTTCATAAAGATCTTCCAAGCCTGAGTCATTCACCACGAGGCATGGATACATCCGAACAAAGGCTGGGCTTAGTTCAATCACCCGTCTCACAGTCTGTAGAAACGAGAAAGTCGTATCACCCGGCAGACCCGGCATTAACTGAATGCCAACTTCTATACCACCATTTTTCAACATTCTAAACGCTTTTTCACAATCACTGGCGTTATGTCCCCGCCGTGCCTGTCGCAGGACACCATCATCAAGTGACTGCACTCCCAGCTCAACAGTCTGAACATTATACTCTGCAAGAAAGTCACAGATTGCCCCGTCAATACAATCAGGCCGGGTGGAACACCTTATAGACTGAACCCTGCCATCCTTAATATAGGGTTGTACAGCCTCCAGAAGCATTTTTTGAGCACGCTGATCCATACAGGTAAAAGAGCCACCAAAAAATGCAACCTGCACCTCTTGTTGGCCGCGTTTATACTGCAACCACTCTTCAATCGTATCAGTAACCTCTACCTTCGAATCGCCATCTCTTGCTGCTCCCGAGATCTTCTGCTGGTTACAGAAGAGACAATCATGGGGACAGCCACGATGGGGAATGAAGATCGGGATAACAAGAATATTTTTCATCTACCTTTTTTCTGCAAGGTCAAAAGTCCTGCCGCTGCAGCCTGTTGCTCTGCGCCTTTTTTGGACCCGGCCTGACCAGTACCAAGGATTTCATCTCTAAATCTCACAGACACCGAAAAAACTTTTCTATGGGATGGGCCCTCTTCATCATCAATCACATAGACAGGAGCCTCATTGTGTTTTTCCTGTAAGAGTTCCTGAAGCCTGCTTTTGGAGTCCGCCACAAGCAGTTCATCTTTTTTAGGATCAAGAGTTGGCTTAAAGAAACGATCTACAAGCTCATATACAGTATCAAAGCCACCATCCTCAAAGATTGCACCAATCACTGCCTCATAGGCACAGGACAGGATGGAAGATTTTTGTCTTCCCTGGGAGGCATCTTCCCCCTTACCTAAGAATAAATAATCGCCCAGATCAATACCACGGGCCATTAAGGCCAGATGGTGTTCATTTACAAGGGACGCTCTCAGTTTTGTCAGTTGCCCTTCTCGCATCTCGGGATATCGATGGGAAAGGACATGACCAATGACAAGATCAAGAACCGCGTCACCTAAGAACTCAAGTTTTTCATTATTTTCACCCTCATTGGATTGCTCAAATGCATAGGATGAATGCACTAAAGATCTCTGCAAAAGCCTTAAATCAGTGAAACGGTAACCTAAAATTCTCTCAAACTCACTCAACCTCTCTTTGTTGACCCGCACAAGCGAATCAATGTTCATTCCCATTTTTAATTATTTTCCTTGTCAAAAGTTTTTGTTATGGTATATAGATATCCCTCAGCGGGGCGGCGTAGCCAAGTGGCTAAGGCAGTGGTCTGCAAAACCATTATTCATCGGTTCGACTCCGATCGCCGCCTCCATGAATTTTAAAGGGCTTACAGATAATTTATCTGTAAGCCCTTTTTTCGTTCATTACCTTCAGCAACTGAGTTCTGAAACCACCTAGGCTGCGGGCGCTGGCGCAAGAAGTACTCGATTTTGCGTGCAAGGTCAAGAAAGTTGACCCCGCACGGCATGACCGAGACGACCTTACTCCACAGGTATTCCCCAGATTTCTTCTGAATACTGTTTAATAGTCCTATCGGTTGAAAACTTACCCATACGGGCAACATTAAGTATGGATTTCCTCGTCCACTGATCAGTGTCTAAGAAGGCATCGTTCACCTCATTC
The DNA here is from genome assembly GCF_054397165.1 of Desulforhopalus glucosivorans. Taxonomy (NCBI): domain Bacteria; kingdom Pseudomonadati; phylum Thermodesulfobacteriota; class Desulfobulbia; order Desulfobulbales; family Desulfocapsaceae; genus Desulforhopalus; species Desulforhopalus glucosivorans. The sequence goes on along the minus strand of NZ_AP044854.1, from coordinate 597,454 downwards.
TGACAGGCGATATAGGATTCAAAATCGAGCATCAATAAATATGGATCATGCTTATCCATCAAGCTGTCCACAAGAGGTTTGAAGAGTTCACGATCACCACCACTAAAAGAACCATCGGCAATGGACTCGATGACGTCATTTATTTCTGCATTCATCTGACACACCTGCCACGGAGTTCGGCTACTATTCCTTCTCTCGAACTCAGCTTCTTCTGCCGTCATGCCAAAAATAAAGATATTTTCCTCACCCACTTCCTCACGAATTTCTATATTGGCCCCATCAAGAGTTCCGATGGTAAGAGCGCCATTAAGAGAAAACTTCATATTCCCTGTACCTGAGGCTTCCGTACCTGCGGTTGAAATCTGCTCGGACAGATCTGCCGCTGGCATGATTATTTCAGCCTGAGATACATTATAGTTTGGCAAAAATACTACCTTGAGCAGGTCTTTAACCCGTGGGTCGTTATTAACAACCTTGCCTATGGAGGTGATGAGTTTAATGATTAGTTTTGCCCGCCAGTAGGATGGTGCCGCCTTGCCTGCAAAGACCGCCGTTCGTGGAGCAATCCCTTCTGCTTCTCCGTGAATAATGCGCTGGTAGAGATGGATCAGGTGCAATGCACTCAGCAATTGTCTTTTATATTCGTGAATACGTTTGACCTGAATATCAAACATTGTTCTCGGATCAACTATAACGTTGCAGGATTTACGAATATAGTCTGCAAGCTGCACCTTATTCTGCAGCTTTATCTTCTCCCATGACGAGCAGAACTGTTTATCATCCACAAAGGGTTCAAGGCCGCGCAAAAGGTCAAGATTCGTTACCCAGCCAGCTCCAATTTTACTGGTAATGAGTTCAGCAAGCTGTGGATTCACATCAAGCAGCCAACGCCTTGGAGTAATACCGTTGGTTTTTGAGTTGAATTTTCCCGGATAGAACTGATGAAAATCAGGGAAAATACGATCTTTAAGCAACTGAGAATGAAGCTCGGCCACACCGTTGACACTATGGCTACCTATTATTGCCAGATGAGCCATACGGACCATCTGCACCGGTCCTTCCTGGATAATGGACATCTCACGAATCTTTCTGCCGTCACCGGGGTAGGCTTCGGCGATCTCATCGAGGAATCTCTGATTGATCTCAAATATTATCTCTAGATGCCTTGGCAGAACCCGCCCGATCATATCGACACTCCAGCGCTCAAGTGCTTCCGGCATAAGGGTGTGATTGGTAAAGGCAAAGGTATCCACCGTGATCTTCCAGGCACGCTCCCAACTAAGCCCCTCAACATCGAGTAAAAGACGCATCAGTTCAGGTATGGCGATGGATGGATGGGTATCATTAAGCTGCACAGCAACAAGATCAGTGAATTTATTAAAGTTGGTGTGCTTTTTCTTATAACGCCGCATAATGTCCTGAAAAGTTGCGGCAACAAAGAAATATTGTTGCTTAAGCCGTAGTTCCTGCCCCGCATAATTATGATCGGGTGGGTAAAGCACTTTTGAAATAGTCTCAGAACTAACCTTTGATTCAACCGCGCCTATATAATCACCACGGCTAAAATCTCCCAGATCCAACTCTCTTGATGAAGAAGCGGACCAGAGTCGCATATTTATAACGTGGTCATTTTTATAACCAGGCACCATCAGATCACTGGCCTTAGCCATAACATTTTTGGTATTAACCCACTTTTTCCTGTACTGACCTTTTTCATCCAGATAGGAGTTCACATTACCAAAAAATTTAATTTCAAAGACGGGCATGCTGCGCTCAAACTCCCAGGGACAGCCATCCTGTAGCCAGTTGTCCGGCCCCTCAACCTGATAGCCATTGATGAGTTTTTGAAAAAACAAACCATACTCATAACGAATACCATAGCCATAGGCCGGAATTTTAAGAGTTGCAATGGAATCCATAAAACAGGCCGCAAGACGCCCAAGTCCGCCATTACCAAGGGCCGCATCCTCTTCCTGGTCCCTAATTTCATCCATATCAAAGCCCAGTTCCTCCACCGCTTGCTTGACATCATGAAAGAGACCAAGATTACTCACACTGTTTCCAAGAGAACGCCCAATCAAAAACTCAAGGGAGAGATAGTAGACCCGTTTTTTCTCTTTGGCATAAAACGTCTTCTGAGTTGCAATCCACTTCTGTACCATTACATCCCGCATGGTATACGCAAGCGCCCTATATACATCCTGGGGCCCGGATCGCTCCGGATCCCGTCCCTGAAAACTCATTAAATGATGGACAATACTCTCTTTAATGGCTGTTACAGTGGGCGGGTAGGCTGTGTTGTCAGCCCTCCCCTTTTCTCTATCTGTTTTACTACCTATTTTTTCTAACACCTTCATCTCAGATTCCTCCGAATTTATATTGACCATAAAATATTTGGCCCTAAACGTGGCAGCTCAAAAACAAGCTCAACATCTGCTTTCTATTGCTCACTGGACAAACATTTACAATGGATATATCTATTGTATGTAATCTGGTGGTCGAGGATTGACGGGGAAGACTTACTGCACTTTTTATAATTTATTTCACATTAGTGCAATGCTCCGACTGATCCACCAGAAACATTGTATCGACTACAACTGACATGCAAATCACTATAAGTCTCTTCAGAATAATTGCTGAAGTAACAGTAATTTTTTAGAATTAAATAAGAGATTGATGAATTCATGACTATTTTAAAACTGTTGCACAGCATACCACATCGTGGTACACACAATGTCTTTTACTAACCTGTATGTCTATAATAATGACACCGTATCCTAACAACATCAACTGGATTATAAAAAAATGAGTAGAAAAAAAGCGATGCCAGAGTCCCCTGAACCAGCGACCACTCCGAAAGCCAGCAGCAACTTAACTATGTATGCTGTCATATTTATTGCAGGCTTTCTCTGCGGTATTGCTTTTACTGTTTATAAAACTGGGAGCTCAGCACCAGCACCGGTAGCAAACCAGCAACAGAAACACGAACACAGCGCAGAAACTGATAAGGCCATAGCCAATCTTGAGGCTGACGTTACAGCAAACCCTGACAACTTTGAAAGCTGGACACAGCTCGGGAACCTCTATTTTGATGCAGGCCACCCTGAAAAGGCGGTTCCTGCCTACGAAAAATCACTGGAACTCCACTCGGGTAATGCCAACATCTACACAGACCTTGGCGTAATGTACAGGAGAACAAATCAGCCAGAAAAAGCCATAGGCGCATTTGATGATGCTATAAAAATGGACGCCAACCATATTCCAGCACGATTCAACAAAGGGATAGTTCTCTTTTATGATCTGGGAAATATGGATGGAGCCATAGCCAGCTGGGAGTCAATTCTTAAAATCGATCCAGAAGCCCAGACAGGCAACGGAGAACATCTCCATGACTTCATAGACCGTATGAAGAAAGAATCAGCTAAAACTAAATAGCTTCAGATAGTTACTGCTATAAACATTTCTCACACAAAGGAGAACATGTATGAAATTTGAAACACTTGCCCTACACGCGGGACAGAGCGTCGATCAGGAAACCCGTTCAAGGGCGGTTCCACTATACAGAACTGCTGCATTCACCTTTAAGAGCACCGAGCATGCAGCAAACCTCTTTGCCTTAAAAGAACTTGGCAATATCTACACCCGGCTTGGAAACCCTACCCAGGACGTACTTGAACAACGAATGGCACAACTTGAAGGTGGCGCTGCGGCACTTGCCCTTGCCTCCGGAACATCAGCCATTTTTTATTCCATCATTAACATATGTGGACCTGGAGATGAGGTTGTCTCGGCCAATAATCTCTATGGAGGGACCTACACCCAGTTTGACACGATCCTCCCACAATTGGGCATCAATGTAACGTTTGTTGACCCTTCCAATCCAGACAATTTTAAGGCGGCAATCAACGATAAAACCAGAGCCATTTACTGTGAAACCCTTGGCAACCCTGGTTTAAATATGACGGACCTTGATGCGCTGAGTAAAATAGCCCAAGAATATAATCTGCCGCTAGTGGTGGACTCAACCTTCACCCCGCCATGCTTACTTAGGCCCATTGAGCACGGGGCGGACGTCGTCATTCACTCACTGACTAAATGGATTGGAGGGCACGGAACAGCCATTGGTGGAATTGCCATCGATGCGGGAAAATTTAACTGGCAGGACCCAAAATTCAGCCTCTACAATGAGCCTGATCCGTCGTATCATGGTTTGCGTTACGCCCATGACCTGGGAGACCTTAATCCGGTAGCCTTTGCACTACGTATGCGTCTGGTTCCTCTCCGTAATTTAGGCGCGGCAATAAGCCCTGACAACTGCTGGTCATTCCTACAGGGTATTGAGACACTGAATCTGCGCATGGAAAAACATAATGAAAACGCACAGCAGGTTGCCGAGTATCTCCAGAGCCATAAAAATGTAGACTGGGTATACTACCCGGGCCTCAGCGAGGCTCCAGGCCATAAAATTGCCGCTCAATATTTGAAAAACGGCTTTGGAGGAATGATTACCTTTGGTATTAAAGGGGGGCTCCAGGCAGGAAAGACGTTTATTGATAACCTGCAACTTGTCTCCCACCTGGCAAATGTAGGTGATACAAAATCGCTTGCCATTCACCCGGCATCCACCACCCACTCTCAACTATCTGCTCAACAGTTACAAGATGCTGATATTGATGAGGGTATGGTGCGTTTTTCCGTTGGAATTGAACATGCGGATGATATTATAGAGGATTTGACCCAAGCGCTTGAAAAAACAATTTAAAATTTTTAACAAAAGGGCAATACCGTAAGTATTGCCCGATTTACATAGAATCTGATGAAATGAGCAGGATGAAAAACTCTGTTGGTATTGTTGAAAAGCAGTTCTTTACGTTTGCTGAACCACCACACAAGATCACCCTTGAGAGCGGTGCAGAGCTGGGCCCTGTTACCATAGCCTATGAGACCTGTGGCTGCTTAAATGATAAGAAAGATAATGCGATTCTTATTGCCCACGCCTTTTCAGGAGACTCCCATGTAGCTGGGTATTACGCAACGGATAAGGAGGATGACAAACCGGGCTGGTGGGATTTTCTCGTGGGACCTGGAAAAGGTATAGATACCAATAAATACTTTGTTATCTGTCCTAATATCCTGGGGAGTTGCATGGGATCGACCGGGCCAAGCTCCATAAACCCGGAAACAGACAAGCCCTACGGCCTTGATTTTCCCATGATGACCATAGGCGATATGGTTGACACTCAGAAAGTACTCATCGACCACTTAGGTATTTCACAGCTAAGAGCTGTGGTCGGTGGCTCTGTTGGAGGCATGCAGGTACTCGAGTGGTGTGTTAAGTACCCTGAATTTGTGCGTGCAGCGGTACCAATCGCCACCACCATGCGCCATTCGGCCCTTGCTATCGCGTTTAATGAGATTGCCAGACAATCCATTATTTCCGATCCCAACTGGAACAAGGGGAACTATTACAATTCCGCACCTCCTAATATGGGGCTTGCGGTGGCCAGAATGGTCGGCCACGTCACCTACCTCTCCGATGAGGCAATGCGGCGTAAATTTGGACGCAGACTCCAGGATAAGGATAGCTTTTCCTACGGTTTTGACGGGGACTTTCAGGTTGAAAGTTACCTGCGCCATCAGGGATCAAAATTCGTCAATCGTTTTGATGCCAACTCTTTATTGTATATCACAAAAGCCGCTGACTATTTCGATGTGGTTGATCTGATGAACAAGGCGGATTTTAGCAAAAAAACTGGCGAAAAGAAGATTAAATACCTCGTTGTCTCATTTAGTTCTGACTGGCTATATCCAACCTATCAGGCCAAGGAACTGGTCCAGGCACTAAAACGTGGCGGCGAGGATGTAAGTTTTTGTGAAATCGAAGCGGACTGCGGTCACGACGCATTTTTAATATCAGATGACAGATTTATCACACTCATCAGGGGGTTCATCGATGGTATCTCCTGATAACGAAAATATCCGGTTTGATCTCCGAATAATCAGTTCTGAAATACCTGAGGGAAGCAGGGTTCTGGATCTTGGTTGCGGTAATGGAGATTTACTTGCCTGGCTTGCCGCTAATAAAGGGGTACACGGAACGGGTATAGAACTGGACAAAGAAAAGACAACACACTGTATTGGTCGTGGTTTAAGCGTACTTCAGGGCGATCTCATCGAAGAAGTGAATGACTACCCGGACTGCTCTTTCGACTACGTTATTCTCAGTCAAACCCTGCAGCAGGTATTTGAACCCGCGGCCCTTCTCTATTCACTTGCACGAATTGGCAGAAAGGTGATTGTCAGTTTCCCTAATTTCAGCCACTATTCCAACAGACTACAGCTGTTATTTAAGGGAGTAGCGCCCAAAAGTGACCAGCTCCCATACTCATGGTATGACTCCCCGAACATCAGAGTCATCACCATACGGGACTTTAAAAAATTCGCGCGGGATGTGGGGTACAACATAACCAAAGAGATACTCATCAATACTAACCCCGCCAATAGTGATGGCCACGTAATCCACAACTTCACAAACCTGCGGGCCAGATACGGTATTTATATTATAGAAAAAGTAAGGCGGTAACCGGGAATAAAAAACAGACGACAACTCAGTTGAATGCCCTCGGAGTCTTTTGCGGACATAAGGACTTCAGTACTTCAGGAAAGTAAGCAGGTAATACAAAACGGTACTCCCATGCCACAAGGATGTAGAAATATTATGACTCAGAAATCAGAACAAAACACTACTGATAACCTAAAGCTTGCAACACTCTGCGATCATGTTGAAATAACCAACACCAGTCAGCAGGATAAGGTTCCTCAGGTTGTAAAAAAACTCCTTTCCTCCTGGAATACCAAGGAGTGTTTTGAGCATATCAGCCCGGTATCTTTACCCTCCCAGGAAAAAGTAATTGAAATCGTTGAGCAGACGAAACGTATATTGTTTCCAGGTTATTTCACCAAAACCAAGCTCCACGCCGCAAATATTGAATACTATATAGGTAAGCAGACCACAGATCTCTACGAAAAGATCTCTGAACAGATCACCATGGCCATCCGGCATGATTGTAGAAGGAACGGTCTTCCCTGCACCAACTGTGAAGAACGTAGTCATATGCTGGCCCTTCATTTTATCGAAGCTCTGCCAAAGATCACCGGTCTTCTTGCAACCGACATCAGGGCAGCACTGCGTGGAGATCCTGCGACTAAAAGTCCAGATGAGGTTATTTTCTGCTACCCAGGGCTGTTGGCCACATCCATTTTTCGTATCGCCCATGAGCTCTACCTTCTTGATATACCAATCATTCCAAGAATAATGACGGAATACGCCCACAGCCTCACAGGAATCGACATTCATCCTGGCGCCACCATAGGACCTGGTTTTTTCATCGATCACGGTACCGGGGTTGTTATCGGAGAGACTACAATTATTGGCGAGAATGTTCGTCTTTATCAGGGAGTTACCCTGGGAGCCCTCTCTCTGCCAAGGGATGCGGGCAAGAAACTGCGTGATAAAAAGCGCCATCCAACCATTGAAGACAATGTTATAATTTATTCGAATACCACCATACTTGGAGGCAAAACGATTGTCGGCGAAGGTTCAATCATTGGCGGTAATATCTGGATTACTGAAAGTGTCGCCACAGGAACCAAGGTACTCCTGAAACGTCCAGAGTTGATCTACTCACACTCGTAATGAGATTGATAAAACAATATACAAGGATATAACTATGTCCCAGACAATACTGCAGTCAATTGGCAATACCCCCCTTCTGGAGCTTCACTCATATTCAAAGCAAACCGGAGCAACGATCCTTGCTAAACAAGAATCGCGCAACCCCATGGGCAGCGTGAAGTGTAGAATTGCGGTTAATATGATTGAAACAGCCGAAAAAGATGGCCGTATCAATGAAAACAGCACAATTATTGAACCCACCAGCGGCAACACCGGAATTGGTCTTGCCTTTGTATGTGCACATAAGAAATTACGTCTCATACTCACCATGCCTGAGAGTATGTCTATTGAAAGACGAGCGCTGTTAAAACATCTTGGAGCGGAACTGGTTCTGACTCCTGCTGCAGATGGTATGAAAGGTGCCATTGCAAAGGCTTCTGCTCTTCTTGCTGAAACAGATAACAGCTTTATGCCAGATCAATTTGGCAACCCGGCTAACCCTGAGATCCACGAGCTAACCACAGGACCAGAAATCATAAAAGACACTGGTGGAGAGGTTGATATCTTTGTGGCAGGTGTTGGCACCGGGGGTACAATCACAGGCGTTTCTGCTGTACTTAAAAAGCATAATCCTGCTGTAAAGATCGTGGCAGTAGAGCCTGAAGACTCTCAGGTACTTGCCGGTGGAAAACCAGGTCCCCATAAAATTCAGGGTATCGGTGCCGGTTTTATTCCCGCAATTCTTAATACCGAGATCATCGATGAGATAATCCCGGTCAGTAACGATGATGCCTTTGCCACTGCAAAAGAAGTTGCCCTAAAAGAGGGTATTCTTTGCGGAATTTCAAGTGGTGCAGCTCTAAAAGCGGCTATAGTGGTCGCATCAAGACCTGAAAACAAAGGTAAGAAGGTTGTGGTCATATTACCTGACACAGGAGAGAGGTATCTCAGCACTCCCCTGATGGAAAAATAATATAGATCGAGTAAGTATGTATTTTATTGTTTTTACTCACTAGTAAAATACATACTTACGGTTTATACTTTCAACGTTTAATCTAATTTTTACAATTACCAGGCTCAAAGCCTCCGCTACCTGCCGAAGGTGACACGCTGCGTACATTTAGTCGGTGTATGTATTTCAAGTCTGCGTAAACAAATTAGCTTTGTTAAGCTTGGGTAGCCCGAAGGGCAGTAAACACTAAAAAATGCGTTTTAATACAGTTGGCATGTACGATTTAACTTAAGGGTACCTTGAAAAATTAGATAATTAGCTCAAATTCGAGGCACGTGAAAAATTTTACCACAGGCATATAACTGATATTCCAAGGATAAAATTCTGAACGTAACGATGAAGTTGGGCCAATTAGCAATTTTTCCTAGTAGCCTTTAAATAAACCGTTCTATTATCTTTCTCTTTACTAGGTACCTACCATCGAAACCAGGCATTTAAAAATCTTTGTTGCTGTATATAGAACCAGAAGTTTTACAAAGGCAGCCGAAGAACTCTACACAAGTCAGCCCACTGTAAGTGAGCATATACAGAACCTTGAAGCTAGCTTAGGCTGTCAATTGTTTGATAGGCTAGGTAGAAGTATCATGCCCACCGCCGAAGCTGATCTTCTAAACCCCCGAGCACTCGCGATCCTTGACGATCTTGAGCAGTTACAATCGGATATTTCAGCCCAACAGACCTCTGTCAGCGGTGAACTGATTCTTGGAGCAAGTACCATTCCCGGTACCTATCTGCTTCCCCCTTTGGCTGCAACCTTCAAACAGCAGTATCCCGGTATTGCCTTTGAAGTTCGTATTAAAGATTCAAAGACAATTATCGATGCCATTGCAACAAATGAACTCTATTTAGGTATAGTTGGAGCAAAACCTCAGTCTTCCAAGGTATCGTACGAAATCTTCGTTGAAGATGACCTGATTTTAACCGCAGCAAAAGAGAGTACAACTGACGACGAAATATCCGTTGCTGACCTCAAAAAGCTACCGTTTATCGTCAGAGAACAAGGTTCCGGTACCAGAAAAAGTACAGAAACACTCCTGGCCAAGGAAAAATTAAATGTACGCCAGCTGCAGATATGTGCAACCTTAGGATCCAGTGCAGCGGTTAAAGAGGCGATTAAGGCCAATCTCGGAGTTTCCATCATTTCAAAGCACGCAATTGCCGAAGAGCTTGAAAATGGGAAGTTACGGGAGATAAAGGTGGCCGGCCTCACCCTACAACGCTATTTCTATATTGTTACCCCTGCTAAACGCAGTCTCCCCCATCAATACAATGCTTTTCTCCGCAGTATACGTAAGAGTGGGTCTGAGGTATAGAAACAAACAAAGTACGCCACGCTATTGACCAACGAGGTCAGGGCAGTATAGGTAGAAACAGAAAAAGCCCCACAGGATATGTAATCCTGTGGGGCTTTTTTTATAAAAATACCAGGAAACTACTCAGAGCCCCCTCCGAATATTACGCTAAAACGCAAAACAGCTCTAGCTCGCCTGGTTCATTTCCAGCTGATCAATGGCTGCTGAATCGGGTTTTGCCGACACGAGGAAGAAGACGAAGACAGCCACGGCAACTGCTACACTTGCAATATTTGAAGGTGTCGCTGGCAGGCCAAACCCTATCTTTGCCTGAAGGATAAAGGCAACATCAACTGCAGTCATAAAGGTAGCAGGAAGGGAACATATCCAGTGAAACTTACCTTTTTTCGCAAGGTAAATAGCTGCACACCAGAGTACCATCATTGAGAGCATCTGATTTGACCAACCAAAGTAGCGCCAGATAATATTAAAATCTACCTGGGTAATAAGAAAGGCAATGGCAAAAAGAGGAATTGCAATCATTAAACGCTTAGGTGTTTTAGATTGATCCATCTTAAAGGCTTCAGCCAGGATAAGGCGGGTAGAACGAAAAGCGGTATCACCACTGGATATTGGCAAAATAACCACACCCACAATAGCAAGGAATCCACCAACAGGGCCTAGAAGTGTGTTACATGCCTCGTTTACAACAGCTGCAGGTGATCCTGATGCGATAACAGCACTCATTGCATCTGGACCGGTGTAGAACGAGAGTCCTACGGTGGTCCAGATAAGTGCTATGATTCCTTCCATGATCATGGAACCGTAAAATACCTGGCGTCCCTTGTTTTCATTTTTGATACAGCGCGCCATAAGTGGGGACTGGGTTGAGTGAAACCCGCTGATCGCACCACATGAGAGAGTGATAAAAAGAAGTGGCCAGATAGCCTTGCCACCTGGATGGGTGTTACTTGCAAAATCGAGATTTGGCAGAATTTCATATCCGTGGAAAACCAATCCACCCATGATACCGACGGTCATAAAGATAAGCAGTGCGCCAAAGAATGGGTACAATCGACCAATGACCTTATCAATGGGCAGGATGGTAGCGATGAAATAGTAAAAGAAGATGCAGCCAACCAGAATCTGTACATTCACTCCGGTAAGAGCGCTGAGAAGCTTTGCAGGTCCTAAGATAAAAACAACACCGACCAATAGAAGAAGAATAACTGAGAACACACGCATAACCTGACGCGCAGTCATACCCATAATATCCCCAACAACTTCGGGAATAGACTTACCGCCGCCACGAACAGAGAGCATTCCACTGAAATAGTCATGTACCGCTCCGCCAAAGATACAGCCTATGACAATCCAGATAAGTGCAGAAGGCCCATACAATGCACCGAGGATCGGCCCAAATATCGGTCCTAATCCCGCAATATCGAGAAGTTGTATAAAGAACACCTTCCAGGTGGGCATTGATATATAATCAACACCGTCCTCTTTGGTCATACATGGTGTCTGGCGCTCTGCCTCAATACCAAAGATCTTCTCAACGAGAACACCATAGGTTAAATATCCAAGGATGAGTAATCCCACACAGGTTAGAAAAAAAATCATTGTGTTCCTCCAACTAAATTGATGTTTATATGCTGCCCCTTGCTCGCATAATGTTTGCAGTGAGGGTAGTCCGAAGTGGCATCTACATCAATTCATTGGAGGTGAGTGGTCGTTTTATACGCTTGAAGTGACAAAAGTTATACTTGGAGTGCACTGGGATAAAGCTGAGACACCATCTTTTCAGGTCGCAGGAAGGTACTCAACGTCCTGACTTTGGGGTATTCGAAAGGATATAGTGGTGCCTCTATTCGGACTGCTTACGATCTCCATGGCAAACTCCGGACCATAGATCTGCTCGAGACGACAATTGGAATTACGTAGGCCGACACCTTCGCTATGGCTCTCAAGGTTCTTTCTCGTAAGCAAAGTATTAAGATTGTTTTCAGCAATCCCTACACCATCATCTTCAACCGTCACTTCTAAGACATCCATATTGCGATAAATTGTAAGAGCAATGGATCCACCCCCTTCCCTGCTTCGTATCCCATGCTTTATAGCATTTTCCACAAGGGGTTGAATAATAAGCGAAGGTATCGGCCAATCTTCACAGCCGGGTTCTACATCGATATTCACCTGAATCAGGTCACCAAAACGAGCCTTTTCAATGGCAAGATAGGACTGAATCTGTTCCAGTTCGCTGGAAAGAGGAATATATCCACGACTGGAATCAAGATTTTTCCGCATATAAAGAGACAAGTCGAGGATCAACTCTCGAGCTTTCTCAGGCGTTGTCCTGCAAAAAGAGGCAATGGTGTTCAGAGAATTAAAGAGAAAATGGGGGTTTATCTGAGCCTGGAGATGTTTTATTTCAGCATGGGCCAGCAACTTATCTTTTACCTGAATATCCTCAAGCTCAAGTTGGACTGATAGCAGATCTGTCAATCCTTTTGCTATTTCAAACTGAATGCGGTTAAGCTCTATCCTTTCAGAACCATAAAACTTTAAGGTTCCCACTATCACCCCACCTTTTTTCAGCGGCACGATGATAGCTGAATAGAAAGGGCAGTTATCATGGTTACAGCCAATTTGAGAGTGACGACGTAAAAAAATGGGCTTACCTGTGTCAATTACATCACGGGTAGACTTCGTCCTAATAGCCTTTCCCGCAAGATGATGATCGTCACCAGCACCAACGTGGGCTAGCACCTTTGAAGTATCTGTGATGGCCACCGCTGCAACCGGTAAACGCTGGTGTATAATTTTAGCCGTTGCCTGGGCTGTATCCATCCTTAAGCCACCACGCAGGTAACGAACAGTATTACTGGCAATATCAAATATTTTCTGGGCCTGGGTGGAGTCCTTTTTTTCTCTAAATTCCTGAAGCGTCTTAATAACATGGATAAAAAGAGCAGCACCCAGGGTATTACCAATGATCATTGGTAAAGCAATGACTCGAACCAGTTCCACAGCATGTTCAAACGGTCTGGAGAAAAGAAGTACAAGACTCATATGCATGACCTCGCCCAGGAAAGCCAAGACCATCCCCCATTGCCACTCAAGACTTCTCTCTTTAAATCGCAGATGCATGTAGCCTGCAAACAATCCTTCTAAAATCGTCGCCAAGGAACAGGCAACGGCACTAAAGCCCCAGGGGTCAATAACAAACCTGTGCCCACCGGCAATAATCCCTGCTCCAAGCCCCACTAAGGGCCCGCCAAAAAGGCCAGCAGTTATTACAGCCATGGCCCGAAGGTTGGCGATTGAATGAAAAATAGCGTTGCCGCTATAGGTCCCAAGAATTCCAAAAAGGCCAAAAAAGATAATGAGAAACAACCTGTTGTAGATTGAGTTTTTCTTAAAATTGAGTTCCTGGACGGGGGAAATAGTGAGCAACACAAAGGCTCCGGCAACGAGAAGGCCTACATGCTTGAGAAGAACCGTGATCAGGGCAGTAATAGTCATTGAATTAAATTCCCAATCGCTTTTTAAAATCTTTAACTCGAGCGCGACTCACAACAAGCTCGGTCCCCTTCGCATCCGCCATAATTAAATTATACTTACCGTTAAACCAGGGACTAAACTCACGGATGCAGTTAAGATTCACAAGGAGTCCTCTATGGGCTCGAAAAAAGGAACAACCATTGAGATGTTCTGTTAACTTATCCATGGTGGAAATACTATGCAGGGGAAATTGCTCATTTTTTGTGTGAACCATAATTCGCCCGGAATCGTAGGAACAATAGACAATAGAATCGGGGGAAAGGAGCTGCATTCTTCCATGATTCTCCACTGAAACTTTCACCACATCTTTTTGGGGCTCCATTTGTGAAAGCAAATGCTGTAGTTTTTCCTCAATAGAGTCATGTTTTTCCTCTCCCATATACTTTCGCACCCTGTCCACAGTGAGTGCCAGCCGCTTTTCGGAAAGAGGTTTGAGGAGATAATCTATGGCACTTTTTTCAAATGCCTTCACTGCGTAGTTATCGTAGGCGGTGACAAACACAAAAAGCGGTATATGGTCGCTGCCGGCCAGCATCTTAATCAGATCAAAACCGGTTCTGCCGGGCATTTGAATATCAAGAAAGACAAGATCTGGAGACAGACCATGTATAAGCTTCTCTGCTTTTCCTGCAGAATCAACATCTCCAACAATTTCAATATCATCAAAAGAAGAAAGGAGATAACGTAATTCGTCGCGTGCCGGTTGCTCATCATCAACTATGATACATCTAATTTTCATACTATGGATCTCTTGGGTTATATACTTCACACGATAGAAGGCGTATTCGCTAGAATAACTACCTCAATGGGACATAGAAATGCAATGGATATAAGAGAAGGAAATTCCAGAAGAGAGGAGGAAGGACAACAATATACTGTTATGTATAGAAGAGTTAGTTAATCTTTTTTTTGATATCGACGATGGGGGTACCATCTAACATATCGAGACCTGTCACTTTCAGTGTGGTACCTTCGATCTCATACACTTCAAGTTCTGAGATGGCTATTGGGTTAGGCCTGGCTGGACTTCGGGTGGAGAATACGCCCCGTAAACCTCTCGACGTATCACCTCTAGGATATACTTTCAGTACCTCTCTGTCTGACTGATGAAACCAGCAGAGCAGTACAATGGTATCACCCACACAGATATCTTCCATCCCCTCGGCATACTCCGGAAAAATCTCAAGACGCCCTGCCCTGTTCGACTCGCTGTAATTCTTGGGCGCATCGTCTAAATGTAGAATATCACTGTGTACAATACCAATTATTTTGAGCTGTGGATTATCCATTATTTTTAACTCAGTTATTCTTTTGAATTGTTAACGGTTGAGCCGAACTGTTCACACCTTGTCTTAAACCCTGTAAGACATAGTCAGCCACTTTTCTTGCTATTACATCATTATCCAGCTGTGCAACATTGGTATTTATCGCCTGAAGTGTTTCACCACTTTTTTCCAGCATCTCCTGGGTTACGACAACCTTATCTGAAAGGTTCGTAATGGGAGTCGACAGATCAACACCTGATAATGAACTCTGTATCGACTCACCTAATTGTTGGCTTGCATTTTGAGCTATACGATCAACAAGTTGAGTCGTATCCATGGCCTGAAACCTTTGATGCAATTGTCCAATGGTTTCTTCCGCTCGTGTAAGATCACTACTCAAGCGACTGACAAGCGTTGCAGATTTCCAGACAACAATCCCGAAGCCTGCAAAAAGAACCATAAAAAGGAGGAAATTAATGCACACAAGAAGAAAGGTCCTATCCTGTTTTTTCTGTAACAAAAGAATTTCACTCATGGGACTCGTCCTGTAACTATTTATTAAAAAGGCCATCAGCGTATCAATTACTGACGGCCCTTTACTAAAAGATTCTCAATCTAGGTCAACTATTTCTTTGTAATACTAAATTTCTGTCCGCCTATCGTCGCTTCATACATCAGGCCACCTTTCGTAATGGTATATGTCGCCATTCCATGATTGTAGCCACCACCTGCTATATTGGCGTTATATTTTCCGCCACTGGCGGTGGTGGAACTCCCACCGGTATTTGCACTTGCTTCAACTGCTGCAGTCAAGGCCACAGCCTTTGCATCAGCACCAAACTCAAAATTGCCCCGTACAAAATCACCAAAGGAATGTTTATCACGAAAAAATACGACCTGACTAAACCCGGCCCCACCCAACTGAAATCCTACAGTCGCCTGGGTCATTGCGGTGTCTCCATAATACTTTCCCTGCATGTAAACCCGCCCCTTTCCATATGCACCACCAACCACAAAGCCTGCCTTACCAATGGTCGGGAACAGGGCGTACCCATAGGCCGTATCGAACTTATCCCCCACCCCGGCTTTCACAAACATCTTTTTCGTATCTTCAAATTTGTCTGCAAATGCAGGTGAAGAGATACAAACCACTGAAAATAATAGTAGTGCAGCATAAAGAATTCGTTTCATACGTTCCTCTTAAAATTGTTAGCGATTATCGCCCAGACTTCAATATAAAACCCAAAACTTTCATTTCTATGCCGAGACTACTTTATACATAAAAACCTGTTTGTTAAGGTATGCACCTAGCATAATCATGAACTAGTACTGACAAGCAATGCAGAGGCGATCCCTGGAATCCGGACAACCATTTACCTAACCTATCCATAGTCCTTCAATCATGGCAAAAAAGAGGAATACGAGATCCACTCGATAACCGTCAGTAAATGGAAAAATGAGTTGCTGAGTCGGATGCCGGAAATCTTTGCCAATGAAAACCTCAATTCAGATAGCTGAACAACAATCTAATATTTTTCCTGTTTCCATTCAGAGGTGTCTGCATCCCTACATGGGGCATCAATCAGCTACGTGAAACCCTCGTATTAAAAGAGGAATGTCGAAAAAAAAGTGTTACTGCCGTTACAAATATTTCAATGCCAGTTGCATGATACTGCCGTGACATCTTCCATCCTGTCTGACAACATAAGGTGAACACTTGAACCTTCAAACGCAAAATTGAAACGATACAAACTAGATAATGAGTAATGGCTCTCCTTCATCCACTTGCCGGAAATGATGTAACTTTTCACAGCTTTAACATCAAAAACGTACAGGAAGTATACGTAACAAAAGATGAAAAAACAATATGATAGAATATTGCCATTAACAACTATTGATGGTTGACTTTATCACTATTCAAACGATAATTAAAACATTGGTACCAAGAATCACCTCTAGTTCAATATATTAAATCTCATCAACAGAAAAAAGAAGGAAGCTTCAACATTTTTCAGAAATTGTTTTTAGTGACACAGTAACAGTGTTGATTAGTTATCAACTTTAATATGAAGGTATGGGATAAATGAAAAAAATTGCACAATACATGTTTGTAAATGCAGCGTTTATGTTGCTGTTTGCTGCTCCATTCGTGGAGGCGAAGAATACTCCGGTTACAGGCATTTTAGAATTTCTCGGGTACGATTCTAGCCAAACCCATTCCATCTGGCTTTCGACAACTTCAGTTGGTTCATTCCAGCTGGAATCAACCTCGCAGACGACAGTTGTCGATCAATGGGCAATGGAAAATAGTGGTTCACACATAAGCCATTCTCCCAATGTGTCCAGTGGCAACGGTGGTGTCCATAAATTATACAATGTTACAGAAGGAGGATATAGTCTGCTTGACACACAGAACCAGAAAGGAGGTTTGGAGATTCCCGATCTGGTCAAACCACCAGTCGTGCGCCCGGTCCCCCCGATTCAAATCTTACCTCCTGAAGGTGTTACTCCTGGACGCCCATCAAGGCCCAGTAACCCGATCGGCACCTTGCCACCGACGGGAATCACTCCAACCCGTCCTATAAAACCCGGTAACCCGATCGGCACCTTGCCACCGACGGGAATCACTCCAACCCGTCCTATAAAACCCGGTAACCCGATCGGCACCTTGCCACCGACGGGAATCACTCCAACCCGTCCTGTAAAACCCAGTAACCCGATCGGCACCTTGCCACCGACGGGAATCACTCCAACCCGTCCTATAAAACCCGGTAACCCGATCGGCACCTTGCCACCGACGGGAATCACTCCAACCCGTCCTGTAAAACCCGGTAACCCGATCGGCACCTTGCCACCGACGGGAATCACTCCAACCCGTCCTATAAAACCCAGTAACCCGATCGGCACCTTGCCACCGACGGGAATCACTCCAACCCGTCCTATAAAACCCAGTAACCCGATCGGCACCTTGCCACCGACGGGAATCACTCCAACCCGTCCTATAAAACCCAGTAACCCGATCGGCACCTTGCCACCGACGGGAATCACTCCAACCCGTCCTGTAAAACCCAGTAATCCGATCGGCACCTTGCCACCGACGGGAATCACTCCAACCCGTCCTATAAAACCCAGTAACCCGATCGGCACCTTGCCACCGACGGGAATCACTCCAACCCGTCCTGTAAAACCCAGTAACCCGATCGGCACCTTGCCACCGACGGGAATCACTCCAACCCGTCCTGTAAAACCCAGTAACCCGATCGGCACCTTGCCACCGACGGGAATCACTCCAACCCGTCCTGTAAAACCCAGTAACCCGATCGGCACCTTGCCACCAACGGGAATCACTCCAGCTGTGCCCTCTCAGTCCGATCACTCCATCAAGCCCCAGGGAACTGGCATCACACAGCTGGCCGGCCAGAGACATCCTGAAATTATTGAGGGCTCAATACTCACATGCCCTGAAGAAGTCGATGAACAAATCTACAAGGCAATGTTGGATGATCCAAGATACGTACATTGCATTCCAATTTATGAATCTCAAGATACTCCCAAGGGCAATGGCCCAAAGGCTCCGGTAACTCGTGGCCGACGATACGATACAGCAGCACCATGGAACGTATGGGTTAACCCAAAGGCGCTGAAAACCGTTGATGAGCGCTACGGCCGAAACATTGACTCCGATGGCGTTTCAGTTAACTTGGGAGCGGACAAACACTTTAGAGACGGATGGTTAACCGGATTCTGGATGAGTTTGATGAATAATGAGACTACCGGGTTCCGTTCTCTGGTGGAAACTGAAAGTGATGGGTTTAAGATCGGCCCCTATATCGGAAAGTCGATTACAGATCATTGGGCGCTTTCCACTTTTTTCAGCTACGGGCGGTTCGATAATTCCAGCAAATTATTAATTCTGGAAGGAGATTACAACTCTGAAGAGTATTCGCTTCTTATAAATGCCAACGGTTACTACACGCTCAGTGATGACGGACGTACACGCATCCAACCCAGTGTTTCAATCAGCTATACACACACGAGAACGGATGACTATACTCTCCATGGTGAGGTATTCGACATACCGCTTGATCTCGATATAGAAAACGCTGACGCTAACTCCGGTGTAGCAAGCGTTACCGCGGAATTCAGTCACACTTTTTCCTTGGAAAAAAGCACCACCGAATCGGTGCCTACAACAGAGCCTTTTTTCGAGCTTGGAGTCTCATATGAATATGAACGCCCTAATGACGGAAAAATACTGACCGGTGAATTTACGTATAAGACACCTTCTGCCTGGAGCGGCTCGGTAAGGACTGGTCTTCGTTCAAGAGTCACTGACTCCATCTACATCGAAGCTAGTCTTGGTTACCTCAGTATTGGTCAAAGCGACTATGATGAATGGGAGGGAGCCCTCTATCTTTCCTACAGTTTTTAATTTTTGAAAATATTGAATAGGGATAAAATAATTATGAAGAAATGTCTTTTACTGTTGCTTTTTAAACCTTACCACATGGTCTTCGAGACCAGCACAGGCAACATCCTCGACAACTGTGAAACATTTGACAATACGGACTAGTTGGGGCGTTTGAACGAATTAGTCAGGTCCGCCGGGTGGGCCAGAGAACGAGTACTTCAGCTTCATCATAAATATAAATTCCAATGTTCATCATTTTTCCTTTGGCTTCATAACGGTTAGGATTTCATAATTTGCTGGAAATGGTGCTATCAGGAAAACGCCAATAACTAAAGGTAATATCCCCACCCACAATTGTAAGAGTGAAGGTTGTATAGATGTAGTGAATAAAACTGACATTTCAGGCATATAATTCTCAAAATATACTTTGAGCTTGGCCCCAGTAGAGTGACCATATTTTGTTTAAAAATAGCGCCCGAGCTAACCTGCAACGGAGCTGTTCCCGCTGTCAGCGTCCAGTGACTGGCTGTGCTTTTTTCTTATGTTTTCTATATAGTTATTTAGCACCACATCAACATCTGAATGAAATACTTCAATGAAACATTCTTTAAAATCCTTTCCTGTTTGCAGATCAACAATGAATTTTTTAAAAAGCAGAGGTTTGTTTTTTACAATTTGTCGGACAAACATCCCACTCTGACTGTAAAACATCCTTGCCCCAATTGAATTAGTCGCCTTAAGATTTCTATTAAATAGCGTTCCCTTTGATACTGGTAAAAAATGCATTCCATCGATAAATTTCTCAATTGTATCTTTCTCGAAGTTTCTGGGAGCACACCTCCATCTGACACATAAATAGCTAACTTCAGTGCCAACCCACCAAAAACTTTTAGTACCTAGGCAGAATTCGGCGAGAACCCTTCCCCCAAATGCCCTCCTGCTGAAATACGATCTTCGAAAGTGGTCTATTTTGTCACATTCCATTCAGGAAGTGCATGGTCTTCCGTGACAAAAAACACCCCATCCCCCCATACCAGCATGGTGGTTTTCTGGGGGAGTGTAGCTTTGTCAAATGTTAAGGAGGGTTCTTCACTGGCGTATACTTCCCATAATTTCTTGGCGTGGCGAATAACGCCTTCATTCAAGCGGCCATGAGTCGTGGGGATTACAATCTTGGGTGATAGCTGTGCAACGAGGTTAAAGGCCTTCTTGTTTTCCATATCCATATCACTTAAAGGATTCATGAACTGGGTAATGACTATATCAACATCCGCCAGCATCCCCAGCTGATTCTTGGTTAAGGATGCTTGGCCGATATCTCCCAAATGGGCAATTTTAAGGCCATTCAATTCCACAAGCATTATGTAGTTACTGCCATTCTCCACTAAAAAAGCGCCTTCTATTTTTTCAGAATGAGTTGAAGGGATAGAGATTATCTTGCCTGTATTAAACGATATGTGGCCTGCTTTTTTGACAAGCGACTTTCCCGGAAAGGAATCGATGAGAGTCTTATCGTAATGATCGGGATGACCATGCGTCACTGCAAGAATGGCCTGCTTTGTGAATCTATTCTGTAATATTGATGGATCGACAACGTCTATATGTATCACTGGAGATGATTCGCTTACAAACTCAAACTGGGCGGCCTCTTGGTTGTAGATTTCAACCCCAGGAGCGGCCAAGGTGATGTTGGCCATCCCCAGGAATAAAGAGAGTATAACCAGACATGCTCCATGAACGGGCAGTACTTTTCTTTCCATTTCAATTTTCCATAGTAAATCGCTACAGGGAGTAGCGCATCTTAATGTTCAGGGACGATAGCTTCAACCTCTTTGCCGCCAAATTCATGGACATTATCATGAGCACGAACGTTAATTTTTATCGTCCCTTTCGGTATCCTTGCTCGAAGAATAGATCTTGTGAAAGGAGCCGCTGAATGGGGATGTCTCAAAACACGTGTATCAAGTATATTGCCTTCCAGGTCCAGAATTTCCCAGCGATCAGTGTAGTGGTCCCAGCCATCATCATTGTGTTGAACTGTTGCATAAACATTAAGATAGCCATCATCGGTCGTCTCAATTTTGACTTTTACCACATCGGCTTCACCTGCAAAAACAAGTGAAGAGGTGATGGTAAGATAGATAAGAGCTGCAAATAATGTTTTCATGGTACCTCCGTCGACGTCAAATTTTGAAGTATTTAATTATATGAGTCGTATTAAGCCGTATCCTGTCATGCTTCCTCTGTCGCTTAGAGCTTGTTGTTCTGGATTCCTGACTTCGTTGCTTAATCAGTTACATAGCATTGCTACGCTTCTTTTAGCGCGCCTCGCAGAAAACCAGAATTCCGGCGCTCTATTACAACATTTACAACATGACATGACACCAGCAGTTATTTTACAATGAGTGAAAGTGTGGCGGCTGCTTATTATTTTGATAATAGTGATCCTAGAAAATATTCCTTATAATTCAAAGTAATTGTCGCCAATGAACTCAATTCTGTCGTAAATGACAGCGGTAGTTGATCTTCTTTTATATGGAAATCCTTGGGCATCGTTCGAACACCAATGATCCTTTAAATTTTCATACTCGATTATAATCGGGAAAATATTCTGGAGAGCAGATTTGAGTGTTTAAAAAGCAGAGATAAATCATCAAAAAAGAGATGAGAATTATATTGAGAAGGTTGACGGAAAGTTACGCTTTCATATTCAAATATCGCTGGTAAGCATACTCTTAACAGTAGCCAACCTGCTTCTGCTGACAGGAAGTTCTACCCCGTCAATATTCACCATGCACTTCTGTTTTTCCCTGATAAGGCCTTCGACGTGGTCAAGATTGATAAGATGTGAACGGTGGATTTGTATAAAGCGGTCTACAGGAAGCTGTTTAACTGCCTCTTTAAGAGACAGTCTTACCAGTTTCTCTTTTTTCAGACCGGTTTGCTGCCAGCAAACTTTGGCATAATGATCTTCCATGGAAATATGTGTGATATCATCTATGTTCACCAATGTCTTCCCACCATCCAATGACCAGCGCTGTGTCACTGGCGCTCTGGCTCCTTCAATAAATTGTCTGTAGCGTTTTTGTTTCCAGACTGCTATTTGCACCACACCAAAAAAGGTAGGAATCCAAAAGAACAAACACCAGAAAAGCATAATAAAAAAGCTCGGCCTGGCATGAGGGTGAAGTTGGTAGTATTCAATCAAAGCGGGATTATACTGTTCAATACCAGCATAGACTAGGGTTCTTTGCACGACAAAGGCTATCGCAAACGAAGAGATACCGATCATCCAAAGATGGAGGACCTTCCAATTAACCTGGTTTTCACTCCGGCTCTGGATAAATCGAACTATTTTTGTTACCAAAACGAAGCAAAGGCAAAAATTTAAGGTCGTATGCCAGGAATACATTCCCTGAAAAGCCTGTATGACAGGGTATCCCCTGAGGATGCCCAATATGTTCAAGCTTAGAAAAGTAACGATACCAACCAAGAGTCCATAGGCAAGATACAAAAAGAGTCTCTGATCAAGATTATCCCCAACGTCACTCAGTGTGAGTGAAAAGTAGTTTACTATTATCTTTTTCATATACAGTTAGAGCTAACTCAGTTGTGGTAATGTAAGAAATATATTGTCTAATTCTTTGGGTACACTCTATCCTCGACGTTGTGAAGTGTTTGGTATTGTTTAATATATGTCGAATTTATGTGTAACATCAGGTGGGTAAGATTACAAGAACAACTATAATGATTGTGCCCAAAACGGCAGTAGATAGGCCTTTTGCGGTGTGACTTAACCTTATCAGTAATTTTTGCAAAACATTAAACGGCCTCCTGCAGCCCCTACCTTACTGCTCGTTTTCAAATGATAGAGAGGGCACCTTCCCCCTCTTTTCTTTAGTTTCGTTGAGACGGAATAGTGCCCGCCATACCGCCTCACCATTTTCTTTTGTGCAGAAAGCATGACAATGGGCCGACCAGTGAAACCGGATATGGAGCTATATTATAGTGAAGATATAGAGTTGAAGAGCTACCTGTCTAGCTGAATTTTGACAGGAATAAGGCAATGGTTGAGAGATTTACGAAACTAGAGATCTTCGAGATGGTTATAGTAACGTTCCGGCTCAACGGACCCGCGCTTTTTGCGGGGTCCGCTGTATAGTCGGTTGCACCTATTGTGTTACTCCAGACTTGCTAGTCTTTCTTTGGGGGCAAAACAGGTTTAGTGACATTCGTGGGGATAATTTTTAATTTCTTATTGATTTTCAAGTCTTTTGTCGTGTCTTGGGCTGGCACCTTAACAGATATGATTTTACTCCATATTCCGGGACCGTTTTGGGCCACAAGCCGTGTACGGCATTGCCATAGACCCTCGTTAAGAGAAATTGCTTTAATCGCAAATCCGTTGTTCAAAGGCATTGTTTCCTTAATTTTCATAGGCTGTATCGGTTCAGACCCCGGCCAGAGAGAACGATTAAATTCTACTTCAACCCTCACAGTTTCTTCCTCTACAGTAGAGGGGAGTGTTTTGCGTGCGGTGAAAACAGCTTTACCATCTTTTATGACATCGTTATTTCCAGGAGACTGAATTTCAGGTGGTGTCTTCAATAGTTCAGTCAGAAGAAGATCGTGCCGCATTGCCTGGGTAACTCCGGCAGCACTTCGTGGAAACGGTTCAGGAAATTTTGACTGAACAGGAACCTTGTCAATTAACGTACAATCAGTTGTTTCCACGAGCCAAGGATTCGATTTACACCAACTCCTTGTAAGTATAATCCTTGCCCAACCACCTTCAACAAAGGGTTGTTCCAAATAAATATCTTCTGTAGCAATTCCTCCGAACCCTTTTTCCTTATCCCAGCCAGGCTTCCATGAAGCGGCTCCCTTTATTTTTTTAATCCCTGGTGGGCATGCCATAAGACCATGAGCTTGGTAAGACGATTCTCCACCAAATTCATAAAATGTTTCTCCCCACATATGTTTCTCGAAAGCCACCTTAGTTAGTGGACATTTATACTCGCAATAACTGGGACCAGTGGGCATTTTTCCTTCGGAATCCAATTTCGCGCAAATCATGAATACCGGATTACATAGTGGGTCGAATTGCCAGCCTTCAACATACGGTATATCTATGCCCAGAAAAGAAGAACGTACTGATTGAGGTAGCCCGACAATCGATAACACAGTAACAGAAAATGTAACTATCACCGCCAGAGTAACAGATGAAAATATTTTGCGTCCTTTGTTAAATAAGTACATATATTCCCCCGCTGTTTAAAGTTACTTGCGTGATTGATACCAAGCTTTTCTAAAAAGAAGGCACAAGCTCTAGAGTTTAATCATCGATGTCGTTGTTAGGATCGACAACCGATCTCACGGCAGGATCAACAAAAATATCGATAACCCAAGTTGGATTACCGTTATCTTTTTTAGTAAGATAATGTCGAGATGATAGAACTACATAAATGAGAGATCTTTATTTTCTGCAGCAGTTCCATTCTCATGAACCAATGGAAAACTGATGGAGAATGTCGTTCCAACCCCGGGAGTTGACTCAACATCGAGATAGCCCTGATGGGCGGTTACAACCTCTTTCACGAGAGCAAGACCAAGCCCGGAACCAATTATATTTCTGGTTGCCTTCCCACGCACCCTGTAAAACCTATCAAATATGTGCGGTAAATCTTCCTCACTGATCCCTATCCCTGTGTCCTTCACAGAAAAAGAGATAAAACCTCCACTCACAGCAGACTTGAGACTGACTTGTCCTCCATCCGGTGTATATTTGATACTATTTGAAACAATGTTCATGAATGCTGTTCGCATATGATCGTAATCTACCTTAAACCACCACTCCTCATCTGCTGACGAGTACTGAAGAGTAATATCTTTAGCCTCTGCCTGAGGTCTGGATATTTCCAATACATCCTGGATAATGTCCTCTCCACGCACCGGCTCAAGATTAAAAACAACAGTTCCACTCTCAAGTTTTGATAGGTTGAGGAGATTATCAATAAGACGTAACAGATCCTTAGTCCGTGCTGTCATCCGCGAGTGGAGACCATTACAGGAGGCGGTCTGTTCATGTTCACAGCCCACCTGAACTGCGTAGATCATCTGTTCCACTGAGGCGAGGGGGGACTTGAGTTCATGGGCTACCATGGCGACAAAGTCCGACTTCATCTGGTCGATTTCTTTATGGGTGGTAATATCCTCAAAAATAGTCACCGAACCAACAACTTCATTCTGTTCAGTAATCACAGGAGAACAGTACGCCCGTAGAAATTTTCTGGAAATAGAACCGGGGCTGAACTCCCGAATAACGGCCTTAGACTGCTTCACGACTTCTTCCACCATGGAGATAGCCGTAGAATCTCCTATGGAGGCTGAAAGATGTTTGCCGATAACAGGATCGGTCTGGATTTCAAGATTTTTAATGGCTGCAGGGTTATGGAGCACCACAATTCCGTCAGCGTCAGTAATGAGAACAGCCTCTGCCATACAACCAAAAACAGTTTTTAAGCGACTCTCGGATTTATCGATTGCCTCCAGTCCCCTTTTTTTTTCAGCTCTAAGGCGTGCAGTTTCTTCCTGCATTCTCAACCTGTCAACCGCCCGGTTTACCACCACTCGTATATAATCTGGCGTAAACGGTTTACCTACAAAATCGAAAGCTCCCTGCTTCATGGCGGACACAGCTTTAGTTACTGTTGCAAAACCGGTAATAACAATTACCTGAACATTAGGCTGATTCTCACGAATCCAGTCAAGCACCGCAAAACCGTCCATACCAGGCATCATTAGATCTGTAAGAACGATATGGAAGCTCTCACTTTGCAGCATTTCCAAACCCGCAAGACCGTCCGATGCCTTAGTAATCGCATACCCCTCTGTTACGAGGGCCCGCTCAACACCATCACGTATTACCTGCTCATCATCGATGACTAAAATACGTAGATCATCCATTACCCATCTCCCCTACCAGAATCAAAAAGCTGAGGGTTAGAGACTGAATCTCTGACAAGAACATCAACGCACCTGCCAACCCAATCTACTTCAACCAATTCTTGATGAGTTCCAGTAGCTCTTTAGGCTCCACAGGTTTTGGCATATAATCTTCTGCTTCGCTCTCAAGCATATCGCGATGGGTATATTTACTTGTAGTTACCCGATCAGCCACTGCAGTAAGCAGAATAATTGGTATATCGGCTGTGTCTTTGTTGCCTTTAAGTGCCGCACATGCCTTATGACCATCCATTACCGGCATCATAACATCGAGAATAATAATATCCGGACGTTCCGCTGCAACGGCCTCAAGACCTTCTTGTCCATCACAGGCTACCCGTACATCGTAGCCCCCACTCTCAACAATAACTTTTACAGCTTCTACGAAATCAGGATCATCATCTACTAACAACACTTTTTTATTTTCTGACATATGATTCCTCCGTAATTATTGTTAGTACCTTACTCCTGAATACCTGTCATAAATAACAAGAAATCTGGAGGCTCTTTAGAAATTAAGAACTTAAACAACCACCAAGGTACTTATATTGGCTTATTTCCCTGTTTCCGGGGATAGCCTCTCTCCTCTCACTCCACTACCGGGCGGGGCAACAAGCCCGCTCCTCCAATAATCTCTTCCAGTTTTTCTTCCCACTCAATTGCCATAACATGTACTCCGGCAACACCTTCGATCTCTTTTAATTCATGAATCTGCTCGATGCACATCTCAATACCTTTTGCTGCCTGTTTCTCCTTAGGTTCTGCTGCTATACGCTCAACAACATCCTCTGGAATATCCATTCCAGCTACCATTCTGCGCATGAATTTTGCCATTCCTGCTGATTTAAGCGGTGTAACACCTGCGAGGATCTTAATCTTTTCATGTAAGCCTTGCGCCCTTGCATCCTCCATGTACTTTTTAAACTTATCCATGTTGTAGATGCACTGGGTCTGGACAAAGTCTGCGCCTGCCTCCATCTTCAACTTCAATCGTGGAATACGAATTTCATATGGATCAGCAAAGGGGTTTACTGCGCAACCTATATAAAATTTGGGTGCGCCTTCCAGCTCATCTCCTGAGGGAAATACCCCGTCATCTCGCATGGTTTTAACAAGATGAATGAGCTGCATGGAGTCGATATCAAAAACATTTTTTGCCTGGGGGTCATCACCAAATTTTTGATGATCTCCAGATAGACATAAGAGATTTCTCACCCCCATAGCCGAGGCACCCAAAAGATCAGACTGGAGTGCTATACGATTACGATCCCGTACCACCATCTGAATCAGTGGTTCAATACCTTCCTCTTTTATAAGCATACAACCTGCAAGGGAGCTCATTCGCACCATTGCGGTCTGATTATCGGTCACATTACAGGCATCAACGTGGCCTCTTACAAATGCGGCCTTTTTACGCACAATGTCCGGGTCCGCACCTCTAGGAGGCCCGCACTCTGCGGTGACTGAAAAATGACCTGCTTCGAGTACCTTTTCCAGATTGCTTCCTGATTTCATCAGATCATATCCTCCCGAATTATACGCCGTGGTCCACCATGTCGCGCAGATTTCCATCCCTTATAGGGCTTTAACTTCGAGTAATTCTCCATCTGATCAAGGGATACCAGTCTATCTATAATAAGCTGCCAACCGCATTGTATTTCTTTGTCCACTTCACAAATCCCTCTAACAGAGCCTCCACAAGGCCCATGAAACAGTGACTTGGCGCATCTGGTCACAGGACAGATGCCACCAGTTAAGTGTAGGACACAATCTCCGCATCCCTGGCAACGCTCCGCCCACTCACCCTGCCGTTCGGTCACTCCAAGAAAGCCTGTATTGATTCCCGGCAAGAGCGGCGTTGTGGTAAACTTTTCCGCCAGAAACTGAATTCCAGCCCCACAGGCAATGGAGAGGACTGCCTGATAATCTCCAACATAGGGACGCATCTGCTCGACATATTCAGGGTCACACTGCCTCTCAATACTTACTTCCTTAATCGTTATTTTCTTACCCGCAGCTTCTCTTGCCAGCCGAACAGTGGATGCGAGAACCTGCACCTCTTTTTCTCCTCCCACCCTGCAAACGGTGACACACCCATGACAACCGGCCACGATGATATTGTCGTACGGTTCGAGCATTTCCAGAACCTCATCAATGGGTTTAGGTGTTCCTGTTATCATGTCGCCTCCCTTTCTGTTCTTTCTGTACCTTCTGTATTTTCAGTGTTTTCTGGATTTTCTTTTAATTGGGCAGAACCGCCTGCACGAACAATATTAATCGGGCTGGCTCCAATCGTTCGAATCTGCTCCACAAATTCGTTGGCATAGGAGGCAAATCGCTCTCCTTCTCCAGCGCTAAGGTTGAACATTCGAATCCGATCCGGACCAATTTTTATCTGTTCAAGAATTTTATAAACCCGCTCAACACGGGATCTCGCTCGAATATTTCCGGAGATATAGTGACAATCACCCTCCAGGCAGCCAATAACCATCACTCCATCCGCACCATTTTCAAAGGCAGCAAGTAATAGTGATTCATCAATACGACCAGTACAGGGAAGCATGACTATGCTTATTGCCGGTGGATAGGGTCTTCGTTCCGAACCTGCCAGGTCCGCTGCGGAATACGCTCAATGGCGACAGGCAAAGACAATAACGTTTGGTGAAAAATCGCTCATAGGTACAACTCCTTTCCTGACCAGAATCAGTAACTACACCAGACTACGCCAGACCATATGACTCTATTTTCGCTTTTATATTTCTATCCTCAAATCTGCCAAGGCTAATAGTTTTCGCCGGACATTCTGCTACACAGATGCCACATCCCTGGCATAGTGCCGGGTTAATCTCAGCTGAATGTTCATCATTAATGAATGGAACCCCGTAAGGGCATGCGCGAACACAGGTGAGACAAACAGCACAGTTGGTTGGGTCCACCTTGGAAACGACACCAGACATCTGCAACCTGTCCTGGGCCAACAGTGTCACAGCACGCGCAACAGCCGCCTGTGCCTGGATGATAGTTTCACTACTGCTTTTTGGTCCATGGGCTGTTCCCGCCATAAACAGACCTTCGCTTGGCAGGTCAACGGGGCGAAGCTTTGCATGGGCCTCAATGAAAAAGCCGGTCTCATGCCGTGGTACACGTAACATGGAGGCAAGCTCTTCCGTATCTCGGGCCTTCATTCCAGTTGAAAGCACCAGGATATCAGGGTACAAACGCACCTCCATATCAATGGACGGATCTGTTACACTTATTGAGATGCCACTAGCCTCAGCATTAATTGTTGGTGGATTTTCCAACGGGTCAAAACGAATAAAATTGACTCCAGCACGACGGGCATGGCGATAATCAATTTCACCGTGTCCATAACAACGCATATCTCTGTACAATACGTCTACACGAGTTTTGGGAAACATTGTCTTCAGCTTAAGACTATTTTTTACCGCATGATTACAACACACCCTTGAGCAATAGGGCAAATGTTCGCTGTCTCTGGAACCTGCGCATTGCAACATAACAACCCGCAGATGCTCCCAACCCTCGAGCTCGCTTGTTTCAAGCTTTTCGAGTTCTGCTTCAAAATCTGTTTGGGTCATTACTCTTTCGAACGTATCAAGACCGTGAATCTCAGGCCTATATTCCTGGGCCCCAGTTGCCAGTAAAATTGCACCGTGTTTTAAGGTCCTGGTGGCACCCGAAGGCATCACAATATCAGTTTCAAAGGAACCAACAAAACCACTCTGTTCAACCACCTCACTACTTGTGAAAACCTTAATCCGTTCGTCCTGCATGACCTGCTTACTTAACTCATCAATAAAACCTGCGAACTTTTGGCCATCGCTATTGCGGTGCAGGTTGCGCAGATGTCCTCCCAGGACTGCATCTCTTTCTATTACATACACTCCAAAACCCTGACGTGAGGCCTCCACCGCCGCAGTCATTCCAGCAAGTCCACCACCGACAACCAGAAGCCTTGAATCCACCTCAAACTCCATTTCATCAAGGGGTTCACCGGCTGCAGCATTAGCCACTGCCATCCTGGTCAGACGCTTTGATTTCTCAGTTGCAAGTTCAGGGTCATCGGGGTGTACCCAGCTGCACTGATCACGGATATTTGCCATATCAAAGAAATACTTATTGAGCCCGGCCTGCCTGAGCGTTGATTGAAACAGTGGCTCGTGGGTCGTGGGAGAACAGGCGGAGGTGACCACTCTGTTGAGTCGATGTTCTTTGATGATATCACGCATCCGCTCCTGGGAGTCCTGGGAGCAGGTGTAGAGTGGATGCTCTGCATAGACCACTCCAGGCAGGGTTCTGGCATACTCAGTCACCGCATCGACATCCACCACAGAGGCTATGTTAGTGCCACAGTGGCAGATAAATACACCAATTCGTAACTCATCTTCATCCGTAAACAATAACTCTTCGGGGAGTTGTTCTGCCTCAATCAGCTCTCCACGTGCACCTGCAAGAGCAGCAGATGCGGCTTCGGCGGCACCTGACGCCTCACATACCGTCTCAGGGATATCTTTTGGCCCATTTACAGCGCCACTGACAAAGATTCCGGGTCTTGATGTCGCAAGGGGCTGATACGCATCGGTCACCACAAACCCATACCTATCGAGCTCTATACCAATGGTTTCAGCCAAAGTTTTAACAGGCTTTGGTACCTGGACTCCCACAGAGAGGACCACCATATCAAAGTCTTCTATTCTCCTGTTGCCAGCGCCGTCAACGTATCGTAATTCCAAATCCCCTGTTACGGGATCTTCAAAGATCCGACTCACCATGGCCCGAACAAATTTCACATTATTATCTTTGGCTCTTTCCACATAGTCGTCAAAGTTCTTACCAAAGGAGCGCATATCGATGTAAAAGATTGTAGGCTCAATGGACGAATCATGCTCCCTTGCGATAAATGCTTCTTTGGTTGCGTACATACAGCAGACAGAAGAGCAATAATCCCGATCACATGAGTGATCCCTTGAACCAACGCATTGAATCCAGGCTATCTTTTTAGGATGTTTATTATCGCCTGGCCGTGCAACTGTCCCGGAGGTGGGTCCAGAGGCGGAAAGTAAGCGTTCAAACTCTATACTGGTCACAACATTCTTATACTGCCCATACCCAAACTCACCCCGCATCCTGGCATCAAACACCTCAATACCCGGGGAGAAAATGACTGAGCCCACCTCAATTTCAATTTCTTCTTCTTTAGATTCATAGTGAATTGCTCCTACGCCACAAATTGAGGCGCAGGTCCCGCAGGCACCAGTGCTGAGATGTACACAGCTTTGTTCATCTATGACCGGCACCCGTGGTACCGCCTGAGGGTAGAGGATATTGACCGGTTTTCGGCCATTTAAACCCTCATTGAAATCGTTGCGTAACAGTTGTGGTTCCTTATTTGTCACCTGATCTATTGAAAGATAATTAACAGGGCAGACAGAGACACAGGCACCGCAGACCTGGCAGATATCCTGTCCTGCCTCAATCCCGTCTTCCACCATTTTTAGTGCACCTATATTCATCACCTTGCTACAAGTAATGGCGCAGAGCCCACAACGCACACAACTCGTCCCATCCTGAACTTCCAACTCTTTTTTCAAAAGCTCAGATCTTGCATGTACAGCGGCCCCTAAACTTTTTTCAAGATCGGGTACATTGCTCATGGTAATGGCATTAAACTTTTCAGGACAGGCAACATAACAGGCACCACAGCCAGTACATTTATCCTGATCAATGCTTGCGACACTTTTCTTCTGCCAGGTAACAGCACCCTGTAAACATGAAGAGTAGCAGCCGCCACACATTGAACAGGCCTCTTCATCCACTGTAAAAGTCCATTTATGTCTATCTGTCGCCGTTGGAGGCTTTATGCCTGTAATAGTTTGTTTGACTTTTGCCCGCAGTTTTTTCTTTTTCTCGCCCTCCGCTTGTACTGGAGGAAAGCTGGAAACATGGGTCACCGGACAGACCAGTTCACACAACCCGCAACCGGTGCATTTATCAACATCCACATAACGTGCATGGCGAACAACAGATGCTGTAAAGTTACCAGGATCGCCTTCTATGCCTGTCACCTCACTGTGGGTGAGTAGTTCAATATCCCTGTGTCGTCCCACCTCAACGAGCTTGGGGGAGACAATACACATCGAACAATCATTGGTAGGAAAGGTCTTATCAAGCTGGGCCATCTTCCCGCCGATGGCAGGAGAACGTTCGACCAAATAGACTTTGATACCTGAGTTGGCGAGATCAAGAGCGGACTGCATACCACTAATTCCACCACCAATAACCATTACGGCTCCGGTTGGTGGGCTACTCTTTTTTGGTAAGCCATTGAGATTTGCTTTCATATAGCCTCCTCACTCACCGCCGCCCTGTTGTGTATGATATCTGTTAAAATATCTGGAGAAACCAGATGCTTTTTCTGTTGCTCCGCAGGATAACTGCCGCTGATTGCAGCAACAATTAACTCTGTGGCAAAGAAAACCGGCAACCTGGTTTCCCCTTCTTCTCTTGTAAGCTGTCGCGTCTCCATATTGGCCTGGCACATGGGGCAATCAGTTACCAGAGCTGTAGCCCCCGCCCTTCTTGCAGCACGTGCAATGTCACCCACCAGTTTTTCGGCAATATCAGGCCGTGCCATGGTAAGGCTGCCCGAGCAACACTCTGTTCTGTGCGACCAGCGCACAGGATCTGCACCAATTCCTTCCATGATTCGCTCGAGCGTGTCTGGTGTTTCCCACTGGGGAGCACCTGTTACTTCAGGGTTTCGTAAGGAAAGACAGCCGTAGTAACAGGCGATCTTCAAACCACTGAGATCACTTATCACTTTATCAGTGATGATTTTCTGCATATCAGCGCGAGCGAGTAAGGTACTGATATGAATAATCTCAAAGCCAGGAGAATACTCAGGAACATCCCACTGAGGTGCATTCTTTCTCAGAGCCTTATCAGCAGCCTTCAACCGCTGAAAACAAGCGGCACATGGTACGAGGATATCATTGCCTAAGGTCCCTGCTAAAGTTAAGTTGCGCATGGGGAGTCGCATACCTATCTCATGGTCAGTCATATGGGCAGAAGATGCCCCACAACAGTTCCAATCAGGTATATCAACAAGTTCAATCCCTAAACTAAGACACACCTCACGGACCGAATGATCATAATCTAGCGCCGTTCCCTCAAGGGAGCAGCCGGGGTAGTAAGATAGTTTCATCTGTCATACTCCTTTCCCTTGCCGGAAAAAATATCTTTAATCTCAGACTTCCCAGAAATAGAATGGGGAAGCAGCTTCAATTTTCCTTTGCCAAACATGTTCAGGCCAAGGACCATATCACCTAGAAAATCACGAGACCTTACCTTGTAGGCTGCAATCATCCCCACCTCCCAGGCCCTGCCCCAACGACCTATTGAACCTAAGAATGACTTGTGAAAACTGGCAATTTTAGGTTGGGCAGGTTCTATGCCTTTTCTGAGAGCAAGTTCTCTCAACACATCCATAAGTCCTGTAATATCAATATTATTAGGACAGCGTGTAGCACAGGTTTCACAGGCGGCACACAGCCAGATTGTTTCGGTACCCAAGAGTCGCTCTTCCTGACCATAGGCCGCAAGTCGCACCGCCTGCATCACGCTGATATCGAAGTAATCTCCCACAGGGCATCCGGACGAACACCTCCCGCACTGATAACAGGCCTGGACGTCCACATTTCGAATCTGGAGTTTACGTAAGAACTTGCGATTTCTTTCATCGGGGGAAATAGAGGGTTTAGCCATGGTTTTCTCCCATCAAAGTTTCCATTACAACGGGGAACCTCAAGGTAAAGGTGGTTCCTGATTCCGGCTCAGATACAACACGAATTGACCCTTTATGCTCTTTTACTATGGCGTATGAAACTGACAGCCCAAGTCCTGCCCCTTCGCCTGTTGCCTTCGTTGAAAAGAAAGGATCGAATATTTTTTCGACTAACTCAGGTGGTATCCCATGCCCTGAGTCTTTTATGCTGATCTCTACAAGATCATTGTTCGCTCGAATAGTGCTCGTGATAATCAAATTACCTTTGCCATCCATTGCCTGGGCGGCATTGACGATTATATTCATCACCACCTGATTCAATCTGATCGAGTTGCCATAAATAGGGTGTAGATCTTCGGCTAGCTGCAGGACAAAATCAATGTCCTGAAACAGTGGCTGATGCTGGAGGATAGTGATAGTTTTATGGATCACATCATTGAGATCTGTCAATTCCATTTCATAGCTGGTCTGGTGTGAGAACTCCAGAAGATCAGCTACTATCACCTTACATCGTTCAGCCTCATGTATGATGGTATCCAGGTCCTTACTGAGTATATGATCTTTCCCCAAATCTTCCTGGATCAGATTGGCGTAGAGCATAATGCCTGACATGGGATTGTTGATCTCATGGGCAACCCCTGCTGCAAGCCTGCCAAGCCCGGCCATTTTCTCAGATTGCATTAACATCCGCTGTGCCTGCTGAAGGTCTTCTTCTACCTGCTGAATAGCGCGAAGATCAGTAAACAGACCAAAGGTTCCGATTTCCTCTCCCTGGTCGTAAATGATTCCACCAGAAAAGCTCACCGGGATATCCTGACCATCCTTATGTTTTACTATCATCTCATGGCGTAAGAGTTTACCCTCACCGCCAAAATGCTTACTTCGCATCCTCTTCTTGAGTTCGTACGCCACACCCTCATTATAGAGTTCAGTTACATGAAGATCCCGGGTATCCTCTTCCATGTATCCCAAAAGAGAAAGTGCCTCTTTATTAAAGAGCATGATCCGACCCTGCCGGTCGGAGGCAATTATTCCATCTACTGAACTATCTATCTGATTTTGAAAGAAACTGTTTCTACGGCGCAACTCACCTTCAAGCTGCTTTTGCTGGGTAATATCTATGAAATACAACAGATAGTAATCGAGACAGGACTGAGGAAAGACTGCGACTGCATTTAAAATCCAATGCTCTTCGCCACTATTAAATTCAAGTTCATGACGAATCTTTAAATCATCCTTTTTGCCCTGCAATTTTGCATAATCCTGAATAAGGAGGTAAAAGTCTCCATATTTAGCACCGATAAGTGATTCCAAAGGCTGCCCTGAAAGAGTTCCATACTCAACTCCTAAGAAGCAGCTGGCTGCCGGGTTTGCATGGATAACCCGGTGGTCCGGTCCCACCACCACAACGCCATTTGGAGTCTCTTCCAAAATAGTAGCAAGGTAATTATAGGGCCCTAACTCTTTTTGTAACGATACCGGGTCCCTATTTGCTGTCGAAACAACAAACGAACTCTTCACGTTAATTACCGGCCTATAAGATCGAGATATTCTGGGAGTCTATCCTTCCATCCCATAGCAAGAAGGACAGTTCCATCAACAACAGTATCAAGTTCTTTCATCAGCTCTGCTGCCGCCTCTAACCCGGCATCTTTTTTCACAGGAGCCTGGATCATCTTCTTTAAAAACTCTTGAGGGATTGAAGGTACACCTGGCAAGTTATTAAGGTAACGTACCATTGTGACAGATTTAAGAAACATTACCGAGGTAAACAGCTGTATCCCGGTTTCCTCTGCAAATGGAAGAAACATCTCGATAATATTCAGATCATAGGTTGGACCCAAGGTTACGGATTGCACCCCGTAGCCTTGAAGTTGTTTGAAAAATTCTGCCCGTTCGCGGTTAAAATTAACATCGTCTGAGAGGTCGATAGCCACTCCAACAGTAAAGTCTGTTGCCCCTTCAAGCTCCTCTCCGCCAAGATCTCTACCACTATTGAGCGCCCGCACGCATTTCAACATCGTCACAAGATCAAGATCGCCACTGGTTCTCACCACCGGCTGATCCCCTTCTGCAGGGTCGTTTCCCTCTTTTATGACGATATTTTTTATTCCAAGGGCTGATGCAGACAAAAGGTCTGCCTGAAACGAAATTCTGTTTCGATCACGACCCGTGATGACCATCTCCGGCTCAAACCCATTCTTCTTTAATGCAAGACAGGGAGCAACTGGCGACATTCGCATAATAGCGTGTTCACAGTCCGTGACCCGAACATTATCCAAACGCCCCCGCATC
Organism: Desulforhopalus glucosivorans; assembly: GCF_054397165.1. Lineage (NCBI taxonomy): Bacteria > Pseudomonadati > Thermodesulfobacteriota > Desulfobulbia > Desulfobulbales > Desulfocapsaceae > Desulforhopalus > Desulforhopalus glucosivorans. The sequence goes on along the minus strand of NZ_AP044854.1, from coordinate 561,131 downwards.
TGGGACGCTGTTTGTAAAAATGAGTCGAGAATGACACCTTTAGGCGGATCAATCTCAGAGATAAGAATGCGAGAAGTACGACTGGAAGAGGTAGTATTTTGGGCAGCGTCCATTGAACCTCCTGTAAGATGATAAAGGGCAAATTACTTTCTTTCTGGAGAATAAAAGGTATCGCAATGCGAAGAACTACAAAACTACAGCAATATATTTATATATCAATTTTATTTAACTATCATTTAAATAGTTTTGCAAGGCAAAATAATTATCCATAACCTCTTTATTTGTTAGCCATAGTTCCCTTGGCAATTGGCAAATTCAGGTTATTGTTCTTTGCTATAAGGACGCAAACATCGTGACATGAAGCCCTCCCACAAGAGACGACAAGGAGCTTAAAATGAATGATCACCATATTCATCGTCAATTCTTAAAAGACAGCCTAAGAAAAACCATCGACTTTCGACAAAGCGATCAACACCGTGGCATACCAGGACCACCCCTTGAAAAACCAGCTCCCAAGGAACTCCCACGAATTGCTTTACCTCAGATGGAAGAATGGAAAACAAACATTAACCAAAAGAGTCTTGTGGACGTTATATCAGAGAGAAAAAGCAGGAGAAGTTTTACAAAAACAGCACTTACCAACTCAGAACTGAGTTTTCTTCTCTGGGCCACCCAGGGACAGAGAAGTCCCGAAAGAGATCAACCCCAGTTTCGAACCGTACCATCAGCAGGTGCCCGACACAGTTTTGAGACCTATCTGTTTATCAACAGGGTTGAGACAATCACACCTGGTCTCTATCGCTTCCTGCCCCTCTCAAATGAACTGGTTCTCCTCTATGAGAGCAAGCCACAACTCATGGATACAATCTCCCAGGCGGCCTTTGGCCAGAAATTTGTGGCAAAAAGTGCTGTCACATTTGTCTGGACGACTATTCCATACCGGATGGAATGGCGATATCTTGACTCGGCACATCGTGTCATCTTACTTGATGCTGGCCACGTATGCCAAAATCTCTACCTTGCCTGTGAAAATATCGGTGCAGGGACCTGTGCCATAGCCGCCTATGACCAGGAAGCAATGGATGATTTACTTCAAGTAGATGGCAATGATGAGTTTACGGTCTATCTTGCACCTGTTGGAAAGTATTAAACACACTCAATATCCGCGAACAGACCGGTGAAATATGGATATAAACAACAATGACATCACTGATGAAAACTGTCTGTTTTGCAGAATGCAATCGGCAGTTAATCCGATCACAGAGTGCAAGACAGCGATAGCTATTTTTGACCAGAATCCGGTCAGCAAAAATCACATACTCATCATTCCACGTCGCCATGTTGAAGACTACTTCTCGCTTACCCGCATGGAAAAGTATCACGCTGACAAACTGATCCATAGGTGCAAGGAGATAATCAGCAATGCCGATTCATCAGTCACAGGTTTTAACATCGGTATAAACTGTGGCGAATCGGCAGGACAAACCATATTTCATTGTCATATCCACCTCATTCCGAGGCGAGATGGTGACACTCCAGCGCCACGCGGAGGAGTAAGGGGTGTCATTCCTGATAAAATGAATTACCCTGTTGCTGAATAAACAAGGCTTGTGTAAACGTAATGTTACAAAATCATTTTTAAAGGAACCATTATGGATAAATATATTTGTGCTCTTTGCGGCTATGTTTATGACCCAGCCCTGGGGGACCCTGATGAGGGAATTGATCCCGGTACTGCTTTTGAGGATCTTCCAGACAGTTGGACATGTCCGGTATGCGGTGCATCCAAAGAAGATTTTTCTAACCCTACTAGAAAGAATCTATAATAAATGCAACTTGATCCAAAAGCGTACAATCTACCCCCAAGGACGAAACTTGCCAAGATCGCCGAGGATACTATCGGGATTATCGTAGATCGCAAGAGCAGGATTATTATGTCCGACGGGAAGAAGCTTTTTGAAAAAGTTCAAGCTATCAGAGATGTAGCACCCTCAATTAAGGTCAGTATAGTAACCACGGCACCTGTTTGCAGTAAAACCAGAGTTTTTCTCAAACAATCCGATATACACCTACAGGAAATAAGCGATCTGCCGTGGCCTGCATGACGAAGAAATTTACTTAGAGATGTGCAACAGAATCATCTTTGACAGGTTCATCAAGGTTTTTCGCGAAAGCCAAATCAGGACGTAAACGTATACAAGAACTACCTTTTCTTAGCCATTTTATGTTTATACATATTGCTGTCCGCCTTCTCAATGAGAACCTCGGCAGAGAGCGGCTTTGCTGGATCGAGTTCTACGAAACCGTAGCTTATCCCGGTATTTCCCGAGAGTATTCCTAACTGTTTCTTTTGCTGAAACTCATTGTAAATATAGTTCCATAACTCATCAATCTTTTCTTTAGAACAATGGGGCAGGACGATGACAAACTCATCCCCTCCCACCCTGCACAGAATATCTCCGGAACGTATATGGCGCTGCACAATCTTCACCACCGTAGTAATATAAGTATCCCCCGCCTTATGCCCTTCATCATCATTTACCTGCTTGAGATTATCCAGATCAAAATAACAGACAACCAGAGGTTGATTATCAGCCACACCCTGCTCAATATTTCTTTCCAACGACTGCATAAGAAAGCTTCTATTTTTGGTCCCTGTGAGGGAATCAGTCTCCGCCCTTTCTGAGAGAACTTTTTGCCGTTTGCTCTGAAAAACTATCTTACCTGCCTGGGAGGCGACAAGCAGGACAAGTATAAAAATCACAACAACAATGGTGTAAATAAGATCAGGATATTGATCAAACAGAGATATCGGCTGATTTAAGACCTCCACTTTATCTGAGAAATCCTTATCCTCAAGGCCAAAACGCAGGAGAACATTGTAATCAAGCGTTGCTCGCACCGGGCTCTTTGTCATTACAGGTAGAGATCTGATATCCTGGCCATCCAAGAGTGCAACAGCAAGATCTCCTGCCAGATGACCCTGATCAAAACCACTGGTTATTACTCCCCCAAGAATTCCCTCCCCACTGTAAAAATCCCAAAAACCAAGAACAGGCCGAGATGACGCCTCTGAAACCATTGCAACACTCTGTCGGTAAGAGAATCGATGATTATTTTTGTCTTTGGTAAACGACATAAGCAATACAAGCGTTTCATCACCGAGTAACGACAATCGTTGTTGCAGGGCCTGCATAGATGTCTTCGGTATAAAATCCACCCTTACATAATCTGGTAATTGGGGCAGCACATCGGTTAAACGCTGTACATTTGCCTTACCAGTAGTGGTGTCATCATTCACCACAAGAATGTTCTTAGTGTCTGGAAAAAGAGTCAGACCCAGTTGCATCGTCCCTAGAATATCATACGACTCAACGACACCTGTAATACCTTGTTCTTGGAGAGAATCGGTGTTTTCCAGATAATTCACACCACAAAAGACAACAGGCACTCCCTCAAAAAGAGTAGAGCGGTGACGCAGTATAAAGTTATAAGCGTTATCATCTGAAACAACTATCGCATCAAGTGGTGTCTGCGCGTATTTATGTGCGATTGTTTTAGCCAACATCAACATGTAGGCACTACTGGAATACCTTTTGGTATCCATATATTCAACAAAGGTCGTAACAGTTAGATTTGATTCCGCAAAACTCTCTTCAACCCCTTCCATAATTGCGCGTGTCCAGGCATTATCAGCAGAGTAAGAATTCAAAACCAGGACATTTTTCTGACTGGTATATTTAATATTTTCAACAATTGCTGACTGGGGCAGTTTATCCACAGGCAGATTAAAACGCTGCATGGCACTATAATCAAAGACTACACGATTACCTCCCTCAAACTCTATTGGAAGACTTTCAACAGAGCTCCCCTGCAAAATCTGCAAACCAAGCTTCGCGGCAGCCTGCCCCTGAAGATGCCCGGAGGTCATAACACCCCCTACAACGCCATGATTAAAATAAAAATCCCATACACTATACACAGGAACAGAGCTGGCCTTTGTTAGGACCTCAGCGGTTTGGGCAGGGTCGTAGTATATTCCATTTTTATCACGCAGATATGCAAGCAACAGTACAATGGTATCACTTGGCAGCTTATGAAGCTCTGCTGCTAACTGATCAAGAGGTAAATCGTCAAGGCGGGTGACTTCAAACCTGCCTCCACTCTCGTGAAGAAACCGGTCAAACTCTAAACCAATGCTATTCCCTGTCGTGGTTTTATCATTTACTATGACTATTTTTTGGGTTTTTGGCTGTAACTGCAGGGCAAGGTCAACAGTCTGCTTAATATCAGCATATTCAAGGACCCCGGTTAGGTTATGCTCCTTTATCTGCGTGTCGTTGTGACTCCTATTTGCTCCGCAAAAAACGATGGGTACATTTGGAAATAAAGTGCTGCGAACAGACATCAGATAATCAATAGCGTTATCATCGCTTGCAAAAATCAGATCAAATTTTTCGTTAGAAAACTTCAGATCATACACCCTTGAAAGCTCAGCGAGATATCTGCCTGAGCTGTTTCTCTTGGTGTCCATATACTCGACACGGATTTCAGCCTCTGGGAATTGAAGCAACACGTCGCTCTCAATACCATCGAGGATCTGATCTGACCAGCTATAGCCTTTATGATATGAATTAAGGATAAGTATTTGTGGTGCAGTTGTCTGATGTATACTTTCAGCAGCCACGGGAAGACTGCTCAATAATAATATTAGTAGGCAACGTAGAAATGTCAGCATGTTAACACAGGTGTACAAATATATTCCAGGTGGTCAAAAGAGAAACTGTTACACAATCATTGTATCCTGACAGGGTATCACTTTTTCTGTGACAATCGCAAAAATTATCTTTTCATTATCCCACCCAAAAGCAACATTTTATTGCAATAGGCCTACCCCGTATTTCTCATCAATAAATTTTTCCGCAGGTCGAGGCACAAGCCACGCCGGCGTAGTAAACTACTCCAAGTGGTTTGTAACGCTGTACCTGCGGAGAAATCTTTTGACCCGAAGGGTGGGCTTTTTGATTTCAAACAAAAAACATACTGTTATTTGCGGCAGTCATTTTTAATTAATAAATTATACAGTTAAGCTTGTGTCGTAAAAGCTCATGAGAAATGCGGGCTAAGAAATCAGGCCAATACTAGTACACGCATTCGACTCTGTTTTAGACCAAACAAAATGATAATTGATCTCAAATTTGGTATAATTCTCATATAAAGACAACAGGTCAATAGCTTTCAAACAGATTCCAAGGAAAATGGTAACCGCCAAACCATTGGGATTCCCCCATGAATTAGATTTTAAAACAAGGCCTTACATGGGTATATTACCACTTTGCCATATGCTTGCCGACAAGCTCCTCAATCCCACTTCGCGGGGTAAAACAGTACAATTGGCCCTGGGAGAATACCCGCCCTATTATTCGAAAAAAATTGCTCAACTCGGCAGAATTCCAGAGACAACGACTTCCATCTTCGCAAAACAAGACATGAGGGTACAGTACAGTTGGCACCCTTGGACCAGGGCATATGAGTTAGTAAAAAACGGAGAGTATGACGGCTCATTTACAAACGTGAAAACTCAAGAAAGGGAAGATGAATTTTATTTCAGCGACCCGATACTGCAGAGCGACACACTATTCTTCCATCTTAAAAAAACATTTTTCAGATGGCATAGTATCGCGGATCTTCAAGGCACAACCATTGGGGCCACACTAGGTTCTGCATATACCCCTGACTTTACTGAGGCAGGAAGAAAAGGAGAAATCAATATTGACTGGGCCTCTGATGATATTCTCAATTTCAGAAAATTATTTATGGAACAAATAGATATATTCCCCATCAGTAAAGATGTTGGCCTTCACAAACTAAAAGAGCATTTTTCACCCAGTGACATAAGAAAACTAACATGGTCCCGAACACCATTGGTTTCACATTCCACCTACCTGATCTTCTCTAAAAAGAACCCTGACAACAAGCAACTCATGCAACTCTTTAATGATGGCTTACAATCAGTTGTAACATGGTGATTCTCTCTTGGGACTCAACAACAATCTAAATATGCATATATGGAACTTGCCGGGCAAGACCCTAGATTGTTCCATGGGCCCTCATGGCAGATAACACAACTTTTCGCATTATTTTTTCTTTAGGGTTTTTGGGAGTATCCAATTGCATTCTCTCTAAATAAGGTTTGGCGCCAGGGGGAACGGGCCTGAACATTTCAGCAACAATACCTCGTATAACAGCTGGCTTCTTCTTTGCCGCAAAACTCTTCAGCGAACCACCCAGGGTAATTTCTTCTGGTGTAAAATCGGTCCCAAACGGAAAGGCTGCAAAATGTCCATCAGCCTGATACGGTTTAAGCATTGCATCGATTCTCTCAGGAAAATTCTGTTTATACTCAGGGGCCAGTTCAAAGTCCGAAGCGAGCTTTCCATGACGTTTTGCTTCCTTAATCAACTCGTCCTGAAAACGTGAATCCGTTATCTTTAAAATCTCTTCAACGATTTTTGAGTCAGGCTTCCCTCTCACATCAGCAATACCATATTCCGTTACAATTATGTCTCTGAGATGCTTTGGTATTGAGGTGTGTCCATAATGATAGACAATATTTGATTTGATCTTCTTGCATGCATTTCTGGTACTGCGAATCATCATAATAAGTCTGCCATCCGGGAGGGCATGGGCCATTGAGACAAAATTATATTGCCCTCCTATACCACTGACGACCCTTCCACACTCAAGGGTAGAGGAAGTAATAGCACCGAAGACATTGACCATCATGCCCGCATTAACAAAACGCCCATCTTTTCTTTGCAGTGTTCGAAGTTCCTCATTGCCGTAGAGTTGATTCACCTTTTCAACCCCCGACATACCAAACTGCATCCTCTCCTCTTCACTCATTGCATTTAGAGCCTTATAAAAGGAACGGGGACCGATAAAAAATGCACCAAGTATGACCTTACCGCGCTTCAGCTTACGACCAAGAACAGTCTTTATCTGAGTCAGGTTCTCGTCAATTGAAAAATCACAGGATATTTTTGTTTTTCCATCAATAATCTCACCATCTTTAAATGTAAGACCGTCTTTTAAAATACCGTATTTAGACAACATTTTAAAATCTTTTACCGTTAGTATGGTGTGTATACCTTCGATTTCAAGAAGAGATTCGATAATATCATCAGGAATTGTATCCCCAGTAAGCTTCCCATTATTTATTAACTTCATGACTGGTATGCAGTCGTAGACTTTTCTCTTTAGAACACCACTTTTATAGAGCTGAAGAAAAGCATCAACAAACATTTCAGAAGATCCGTACAATCCTTGGTCAAAGGTTCCGGTCCCTCCAATTTTTTCTATCAAACCATTATATTGATCAGCAATACCTGTTGACTGCAAAACAGTGTTATATACTTTATTTTCATTCTGTCTCATGCTCAGACCAGCAGCAATGGCATCACCAAGAGCGCCGATCCCCACCTGAAGCGTTCCCCCATCTTTTATCAAAGAACTGACGTGGAGACCAATTGCATGGTCTCGCAGGCTTACTGCTTCTTTAGGAGGACCAAACAAAGGATAGTTAAACTCTGGTCCTTCAAGCAAAATATCATACTGATCGCCTTCAAAGACCGCATCTCCATACATGAAAGGCAACGTGGTATTAACTTCTCCAATGATTGCAACCTTCCCGCCTTCTGCCCTCTTCTTCTGCAATTCCTCTATTGCGTTAATGCATATATCGGTGTTGCATCCCATGGAGTACATCATCTTTCCGTCTATTTCACGACTTGAAATAAGCTGGCCAAAGACGTTGCATCCAAAATCGATGGCATCACGTATCACATGGGTATAATTCGAATTAAGGTGGTTTCTCTGGGCCTGTGGTGTTTCCATGTATCCACCGGCCTTATTAAAGAATTCGTAAATTTCAACATTTTTAGGGAGATTACCGGCGCGAAAATCATGCATGTAATCAAAGGCGGGAGTACCATCAAAAATCCGATCGACCAGAGGCCCCATAAATCGTCTCTCAATTTCACTTTTTATGGGAGGTCGCTCAAGAGCCAGGGCTGTAACAATATTGAGTTTAATGGTGGAATCTTCTTTTGCCCTTCGATACAACTCGTTAATGAACAAAACTGGCTTTCCAAGGGCTAAGGTCATTGCAAAACTGATCTCATTGCCCATATATGCGAGCACATCATCAACACTTTTCTGCACGTCACTGTAAATAACACCTGTCTTTCCGTTCATCATCCACCTATACAATTCATTGATTAAAAGGTGACCCGACTGATCGATGGGTTAGTTTATTTCTGGGTTGCGCAATATATTCTGTTCTCGGTACTGCTTTCTAGCAAAAGGGAGTATCCCCAATTAAGACCTTTATCCTTTAGTTCTTTTAATGGCGACTACAATCGTGCATAGCCACATAATTAAATGAATCCAAGCATACTATCCCAAACGATAGCCGCAATCAATCTTTATCTTTACGTAAGGGTTAATTAAAAGTGTAGTTGTGAGAAGGATCGTTAAAAAGATAATAATGGGGCTGAACCAAACGATACACCGACGGTAAAATACCTTGCAGTAAGATCAGCAGTTAAGCCCAAATGCTATAGAGTATTGTTGTGACTTTTACAGGGGGAGGACTAAACAATGGGGGGATTTTTTTACACTCTGTTTGCATAAGGCCACCGTCGTTATGTTATGCAGATCTTGAAACAAAGATCAGCACACAACGTCAGTGGCCTTTTTAGTTCCAGTCAGCGAATCATTTAGACTAGGCCTTATCTCCTAATGCCTTTATATGCTCTGGCAAACGATCATTGGAGCCGTACATGAAATGGTTGGCCATATTTTCTGAAAACCTGCTGGCCTCTGTCGTCAGCCCAACGGCTTCTGCAACCTGACGTATATGAATGGGTGCAGCACCACAACAAACACCAAGGTAATTAATTCCCAGTTCATATGCTTCTTTTGCGAACTCACCGATCTCATATCGATTACAGTAGAGAGGGTCAAGTGCCGTTGGAAAGGTTCTTCCGTGGGGAGCAGGACAGGTACACGATGCATGGTCCGAGAGGTTAAAAAATGTCGGTTCAGTCTCATTGGTTCGATACGGTATGGGAAGTGCTCCCACATGGCATGAGAGCGCCTTACGGATCTCGCGTAGATAGGGCAGCATTGTTTCTGGGCCACGAAAGCAGTTCATCCCCACAACATTTGCACCACGCTGCTCCAACTCCTTACAGGTATCAACGATGGAAATGTTATCCATCATATGGTTTTCTGCCATGGGCGCGATGGTGACCACTGCCGGAAGCCCTGAAGCTTGAATGGCCTCCAGTGCGGCGTAGGCCTCTGCTGCATAATAGAAGGTCTCACCAATAATTATATCAGCCCCTTCTTCAACAGCCCAGCCCACCATCTCGTCAAACATTTTTCGTACTTCCAACTGCTTAACTTTATCTTGAGGGTCCCATATATTGGTGTTGGAGATGTTCCCAGCCATTAAATTTCCAGGCTTTGACGTTGCCACCTTTTTGGCAACCTGCAGGGCCGACCTGTTTAGTGGCTCTAACAGATCTTCCTTGCCGATTACACGCATCTTCTCCCTGTGCCCGTTATAGGTAAAGGCCTCTACAATATCCGATCCAGCCCGCTGAAAATCACGGTGCAATGCTTCCAGTGCTTCCGGATACTCCAGGGCTACTTCCGGGACAAACTCCCCTGCGGTGAGATAACCACGTCGCTCCAGTTCAAAAAGAAAGCCTTCAGCACAAATCACCGGGCCCTCATCGAGTTTTTCTACCAATATATTTGACGACATTTGCTGTCTCCCTCTATTGTATCATTTCAAAATTTCATATAATCCAAGGTAATACCGGTCTGGCATTCGCTGTTAACTGATACAATAGCCATTTTAATTCATGATTTAAAATGGTAGTATTTCATCATTCCATGAATTTAACTCATACATACAATGCTAGAACGCTCACACCTGGAAATAATCCGTGAAATCGACCGTCAGAGAACACTGACTGATGCCGCAGCAGCCCTGCATCTTAGCCAATCTGCACTGAGCCACTCCATCCGAAAGCTCGAACACCAGAGCGGTGTGAAGATCTGGTTAAAACAGGGCAGAACCCTCGAGTTTACCGATACAGGTCACTTTCTACTGAATCTTGCCAACAGAATCCTTCCTCAGTTCGAGCACGGAGACAGCGCACTCACCCGCTTTTCAAATGGTAAAAAAGGTACTCTCCGAATCGGTATGGAATGCCATCCATGTTACCAGTGGCTCCTTACAATTGTTTTGCCCTACCTGCAGCAGTGGCCGGAAGTTGATATGGATATAAAAAAAGACTTTCAGTTTGATGGGTACAATGCTCTCAAAGATCATGAGACAGATCTGCTCATCACTCCAGACCCATACAATGATGATGACCTCATCTTTACCCCGGTTTTTCCCTACGAGATGGTGCTGGTTGTGGCAAGAGACCACAGACTAGGAAAGAAAAGTCATGTAACTCCAGAGGAGCTGAAAAACGAGACACTCTTTACCTATCCGGTGGAGACTGAACGGCTGGATATTTTTACTCACTTTTTAATGCCTGCGGGATGCAGGCCAGCCCACCACAAAGTTATTGAAGACCATGAAATAATGATCCAGATGGTTGCAGCAAAAAGAGGAGTAACGGCACTACCGAACTGGATGGTTGCAGGCTATACCGAACTACTGCCAATAAAAGCCCTTCGGCTAGGCAATTCAGGCCTTCATAAAAAGCTCTACACAGCTATACGAACAACAGATAGTGACGTAACCTATATTCAGGATTTCGTCTCTCTTGCAATGGCTATTGCAGATGAGGATTCGAACTAACCGAGAATGTATAGCTTTAGAAACGTTGCAAAATATCCATTTTATTTTTTTGGGAGGGCTGTGAGTTACTTTCCCGCCACTCCAAGCCACTTCTCAATTCGATCAAAGGCCTCATTTATAACCTCTGGCTCACCACCAAAGGAAAGACGCAAGTGCCCCTCTCCACCTGTACCAAATGCTCCGCCAGGTATTGTTATGACCTTCGCTTCTTCAAGGACTCTGGTGGCAACCTCCTGGGAAGATTCAGCTGAAAAAAGGTACTTTGCCATCACATAAAACGCACCTTTAGGTGGAACATATGAAAAGTAGTCTTTGAGCCGGTCTAACCTATTGCAGCAGAGCTGCCTCCGTTCAACCAGTTGTTCTCGCATTTCATCTATACAGCTCTGATCACCCTCAAGAGCTGCAAGGGCTGCAAACTGAGAAGGTGTAGGAGCACAGATCGCCGTTGCATCGTGGACTTTCATGATCTGCTCCATCCATCCGGCAGTAGCTGTTACCCAACCCACCCGCCATCCGGTAAGGGCATATTTTTTAGACAAGGAATAGATCGAAATTACATTGTCGCGAAACTCATCCATCCCAAGCGGACTACACGGCTCTTCGCCGCCGTAAACGATATAGTCATAGGCTTCGTCTGTTATCACAACAAAGTTGTAGGCAACAGCAAGTTTACAAAGAGCTAGTATCTCTTCATCTGAGAAAACGGTACCCGTTGGATTGCCAGGGTTACAGATCATTATGGCACGGGTTTTAGGAGTTATGGCCTTTTCAATTGCGGTAAGGTCAAGCCCCCACTCGCCGGTAAGGGGTACATGTTTTGGAGTGCCACCTGCCAGGAGAACCTGCTCGATATAGGAGGCGTATGTTGGCGTCGGTAGAATGACCTCATCCCCCTCATCCACAACAGTCATAACTGTTGCCAGAAGAGCTTCCATTCCTCCAACAGTTACACAGACCTCGCTTTCTGGATCTATGGATATATTTTTCTCTCGCAACAGATAATCGGCAATACTATGTCGCAACTCACCCATTCCGGTCTGCAGGGAATATTTGCCACTATTTGTATCTTCAGCCAGAACCTTTGTGACCGCCTCAATAATATGTGCAGGAGTACCAAAGGATGGGACACCTTGACCAAGGGACACGCAGCCACCAATGCGAGCAGCAATTATTGCCATCTCCTTAGTGGCTGATGTGGCGATATTTTGTACTCTTTGGCTCACCTGACAATGGTGTTTTTCAGTTGCTTGACTGTCCATAAATTTCAATCGATTGGCTTACGTATTGATGGGATTAGACAAATATCTTTCCAGGGTTGAGTATCATATTGGGGTCAAATAACTTTTTTATATCCCGCTGCAGGGTAATGGAATCTGAAGCAAGCTCCATTTCAATATATGCAGCTTTAGCGATACCAATACCATGTTCTCCTGAGATCGTGCCTCCCAACTGAAGAGTCAACTCAAGCAGAGCCTTTGTTCCCTCCCAGGCAAGAGCCTCTTGGCCAGCATCCTGGGTGGTAATATTGAGATGAATATTACCATCCCCTGCATGACCAAAGGCAAAGACTTCAAAACCGTATTTTTCTTCGTACTCTGGTAATGCCCCCACAAGCTCTGCTATGGCCGAGATGGGCACCACTATATCCTCTGGGATATAAAGCTTGGCGTAGTCATGGATACGCAGACTGACCTGCCTTCTTGTGGCCCAGATCTTCTCTCGTTCCTCGCTGGTTTCAGCTCTAATTAAATCTACAGCGCCTTCAGTCTTCACAAGGGTACAGAGTGTTTCACTCTCTTCTTTGATCTGTTTTTCAGGCCCATCTATTTCAATGATAAGCAGAGACGGCTTACCATCAGGAAGGGAAAATGGTAACAATTCTCCGATGAGTGATAGACATTTATGATCCAGAAATTCGATGGCACTTGGCAGATATCCCTTACCAAGAATGGCCGCCACAGCGTTCATAGCGGACACCATATTATCAAACACACACATGAGCCCGGTTGTACCAACCGGTTTCGGAAGCAGCTTCAAGGTCAAAGAAGTTATGATACCAAGGGTTCCTTCACTTCCCACAAGCAGATTGGTGAGGTCGTAACCCACAACACCTTTTCGTGTCTGAACTCCGGTGCTGATCAACTTTCCACTGGGTAGAACCGCCTCAAGGCCAAGAATATAGTCACGGGTGGTACCATATTTCACACAGGCGGGACCACCGGCATCGGTTGCAGCGTTTCCGCCAATGGTGCTCTGGTCCATTCCGGCTGGGTCAGGTGGGTAAAACAGCCCTTTAGCACTGGCACTATCACGAACATCCTGACTAATAGCCCCCGGCTCCACCTTCATCAGAAGATTTTCGGTATCTATGTGTACAATCCGGTTCAACTTGATTGTGGACAGCACTAAACCACCGCAATTTGCAAGACAGCCACCAGCAAGACCAGACCCACCACCCCGTGGAGTAACGGGAAAGCCATGGATATTTGCAAGCTCCATAACTGCCTGAATATCAGCCACACTCTGGGCCTCTATAACGAGCTCGGGTTTATATTCCAAACTGGACACATCCCGGGAATATTTGTCAAGCTCAGCCGGGTCAGAGACAATCGATCCAGGAGATATCCTTTGATGGATTGCAGCTACAATATCGCTGTTAATAGTTGAATACTGAGGCATAATAGATGAGTGTTATTAAAAAAAGAAAGACATCAGCCCTGGCCAAAACCTGGAACATGCAGGTATTTTTCTACTCTTTTGAGTAAGAAGATGGCAAGGGTGACCAGGGCAAGATAATAGAGCCCGATAAGCCCAAAGACCTCGGTGAAACGAAAATACTCGGTGGCAATGGTTTTCCCCTCACCTGTCAACTCTATGCAGGTGACAATAAATGCCAGGGAAGAATATTTTATCAGGTAAATTATTTCGTTACCACAACCGTGGATTGCCCGCCGGACAGCCTGGGGAATAATAATCCAGAAAATCGACTGAAACGTTGTGAAGCCAAGGGCCTGAGCGCCAAGGTACTGCCCCCGTTTAATGGAAAGTAACGCCCCACGCACATACTCAGACTGGTAGGCCCCGCTACAAAGCGTAAAACCAATTACCGCTGCAATATAGGGAGACAGGTAAATACCTACATTTGGCAAACCAAAATAGAGCACGAACAGTTGTACAACCAGAGGAGTACCCCGAAAGACTGCGGCGTAGGCGTCAGCACATTTTCTAACAAAGGTGTTGCCAAAAGTACGCACAGAACCTGCAAGGATACCGATCAATACGCCGCCGATTGCAGAAGGTACAATAAGAGCAACTGACATAAGCAGTCCTCTGTTCAAACTCGTCAGCAACTCCTGGTAAAAAGGTGACAATTCCACGCTATCCCTCCACCACCGAAAGCTCGTTCAATCGGTCACAAAACCCTTGGGATTTACTAGAGTTACCTGAAGACAGGAGTTCTGCCGGACTTCCCTGCTCGACAATTTTTCCATTCTCCATAAAGAGAATCTCATCGGCTAAGCCGGAGATAAGACTAATCTGATGGGTCGCCATTATCATGGTCATCCCTTTTACTGCCAGTCCTTTAATAACCGCAATAACTTCGCCAATAAGTTCTGGATCAAGGGCGGAGGTTGGTTCATCAAGCATCAGGACCTTTGGGTCCATTGCAAGCGCACGGGCAATGGCAACCCGCTGCTTTTGTCCACCTGAGAGTTGCGCTGGATACAAATCCCCTTTATCACCTAGACCAACCTGTTCTAATTCCATCCTGGCCCGTGTCTCCGCCTCTTTCTTACTCACTTTTTTTACCTTACGAAGAGCAATAGTGATATTGTCGATGGCATTAAGATGGTCAAAGAGATTGAAATCCTGAAAAATCATACCAACCTGCTGTCGAAGGCGATACAGATCCTTCTTACTGGAAAAATCTATATTACTATTTTCCAGTGTAATTTCGCCATCATCAGGGATGACCAGACAATTTACACATTGCAGCAAGGTACTTTTTCCCCCGCCCGAAGGACCGATCAGCACCTTGATTTCCCCCTTGGCAAGCTGAAAACTCACACCACCCAGGATAGTCTTACCATCAAAGGATTTCGTAATATTATGGGTGCTTAGAATTGGGTCTGTCATGATTTGTTTCCTTCGTGAGAATATCCGGGGATACTAAGATACTGTTCCAGTTTCCTAAGAGCTATAACTCCAGCCCAGGTGAGCAAAAAGTAAATTAACCCTGCAGCAATATAGAGCGACAGATGTTGATACGTGCGGGACGCCACAAACTGGGTTCTTGCCATAATCTCAGGAGCACCAATAACAAAGGCAAGAGCAGAGTCTTTTAAAATAATAGAGTACTCATTGGACCAGGCAGGAATCGACATCCTCAAAATCTGCGGCAACACAATATTGCGTATCGCCTGGCCATTACTCATGCCAAGTGCACTTGCTGCCTTGAACTGTCCTTGTGGCAGGGAAAGAATAGCTCCCCTGAAAATATTTGCCTGATAGGCCCCAGTGGTCATACCGAGAACAATTGTCACAGATGCAAAGGCACTCAGATTCAAATTCAGATAGGTGAACAATCCAAAGTAGAAAAGAAAAAGCAGTACAACGACAGGCACCCCACGAAATATCCAGACGTAAGCGGAGAGCAAAAACTTGATGTACCGATTCCCATACACCAAACCGACTGCCATAAAAATACCGATAAAAAGGCCCAGAAGCATTGCAGAAACAACGATGCCTGCAGTGAGAGACGCACCCTGAAGTAAGTATGGCAGGGAATCAATGATTACAGAGATGGCGTTTTGCATGGGTTTCCTTCAATAAGGATACTTAAGAGATGTTTAACAGTACGGCTGAACCGTACAATCTTACTGGCGTCGGAAGGTAAAATACAGCGACTTTTCCTGCAAGGAAATAATACAGTTTCTCACTCAACAGTGCGGTTGAGCAAGAGGCGAAGTAATGCCTGGAGGAAAGATGGTACATCGAGGTAGGTTGTGTATGAGCCTGAAATTACTTAAACAACAGAAAAAAGACCGGCTACACCCCATCAGACAAGGGAGGTAGCCGGTGGAGTAGAGCTTATTTACCAAGTTCGAATTTTTCGATCATCTCGTTCCAGGTAGGTGTTGCCATAAGCTTGGCAAGGGCTTTGTTCACCTTCTCAAGGAGTTCCTTGTCTTCTTTACGAACGGCATAACCAAACTCTTCATCATGCATACCGAAGGTTCCAACAATTTGAACATCTTTCTTGGAAGCAGCATCCTTTGCAGGAGCATCATCCATAGCAGCTGCAGCGATTCTTCCGTTAAGTACATCTTCTACCGCGAGTGGCGAAGAGCTGTAGTAACGAAGCTCAAAATTCCAACCTTTTTCAGCGGCCTGGGCTTTCAGCCATTTTGCCTCTGATGTTCCCTGCTGAACACCAATGATCTTTTTACCTTTCAACAGTTCATCGATGGTAAGAGCAGAATCTTTTTTGGTAACCATAACCTGCTTGATGACCCAGTAAGGAATAGAAAAATTAACTTTTTCGGCTCTTTCTTCGGTGATACTCATACCAGAAGCAATAATGTCGATCTTTTTAGTCAAGAGACTGGTGATAATACCATCCCACTCAATAGGCTGGTGACTTACCTCAACACCGATCTCCTTTGCTACCCATTCCATGGCCTCAACATCAAAACCGCTTGGCTGACCAGTCTTATCAATATAGGCAAACGGAGGGAAGTTTGCATCAATACCGTTAACAATTTTGTCAGCAGCAATAGCCTGCCCGGCAAAAGCCAATGCCAGAGCACTTAAAAATAGAACCACTCTCATTTTCATCATTCTTCTTTCCTCATTGTATTATTTATGGTCGGAACACATTTCCGATCCTGTTTTCAACAACAGACGAACAATGTACATTTATCTCTACATTGCAACGTGTAACATAGAAAGCATTTCACTTTCTCTACAACTAAAAAACGTTAAAAAACAGTAATTTTTCGCATCTTGTCAAGTTCTTTCAAAAAAAGCCTCCTTAGCTCCCTACAATCCAAATGTTGTAGAACGGCAAAAAGTTTGAATTTGACCATATAATACTCTGCGGTTACAGTAAGATATTACGAGACAAGTGAGAAATTGGCCGCCCCATCCACTTACATTTTCTCATGTAGTTTTCTTAGCTGAGTTTCTACACCTCTAAGAAAAATTCAAAATTATTGTCACATAATATTGCGGATAAGAACGGTATGCGGGTAAAACAAAATGAAAATGTGAACAATGAGAGAAAAGTTAAAAACGCCCCCTTCTTTACGGAGACCAAACCATAATGAACCATCAAGAGACATGCAAAAAGCATGGTGCAGTTCCCGTCTGGATTGTCTGTAAACATGTTGGTAACGGTAGTGCAGATACAATCATATTCAGTGAAAATCAGGATGCCTTGTGTTTTGCTTGTGCTGACAATTTCCAGAACCTCAGAGAAGAAGATGTTACAGGTATGTGCGAAGGATGTTTAAAAGATTTTACGGCGAAATTAATGATAAACAGTCAAAGCTTTGCCAACCTGCAAAATCGAATCGTTGGTGTCGAACACCTTAAAGGAAAGTGGTCTACTAAAGGTAATGAGTGAGACTGTCGGAACTTTCCCTCAAAGAAAATAGGGGAAATCAGCCTTCGAATTATATATCGACACGATGTGTAGTGATTTGGTCTACAATGTATTGTGTTGGTCTCAACGAGTTGTTTTGATTATTCCTGGTCAAGCAATAAGTAATTGTTGATAATTGTCAGGACTCTTGCGATTCGCTCCTGTTGATCGTCTGGAAACACTGTAATTATATCTGTAAAATCACTTTCATCCGCACCACTATAGGCTGTCAGGGCAAAATGATAGGTAGTATTTTCTTCTAAACCGGAAACTGTGACTGATGTTCCATTGGTTATGCTGATGGGAGAATCCCCTTCAAAAGCGTCACTTCCGTCAAATGGAAGTCCAGCAGAACCGCCTTTTTTATAATACAATTTGTACCCATCCACCTGACCGTCATTTGCCGACCAGGAAAAAGAGTACTCTTGTGCAACAGCTGGTATCGCAAAACAGAAAATAAGGGGAATGAATATGAACAGTTTAAAGTAAAATTTCTTACAAACTTCTGTTATTCGAAAATTAATAAAAATGACTATCTCCATTTGCTATATTAACAGGGAACGATAATGTACAACCCTGAATCATGACACCAGAGCTATCTCTAGACTGGTTCAGACCTAGCAAACGATATGCCGAAATCTATTAACTTAAAGTATTATTGAAATTGCAGAATGTTACAGAGTTATTTATCCAGAACCTTACAAAAAGTATTGCTTCCACGGCATCTGGATTGACAATTCCTTCACACGTAGTGTGCAAAAAAGTTACGCATGGTCTGAGAAAGATACCAGCAATAACCTTTTCAGTGATTCCAAACTAAGTACCCCTGTCTTTGTAAGAACTACGCCCCGCACCAGGAACCTGTAAGCCCCAATTCTTAACATAAGCAATCGTTTTAATAGCGACTTTACGGAGCAAGTGGACACGACAAACCTATTCACGAAGGAGAGATCCGTCTAATATCCTGATTCGGTTTCTCTATACGTATTGCTGCAAACTGTCACGGGTAATTAATCGATGGTGTTTATACAGATAAAGTGTAGCCTGTTTAAGCGAATTAAAATGAGGTTCTGTACTCGATACACAAAGCTTTCTCACGAGTCAACCTACAGCGTATTGATCAGCTTAATGATGAGCGTAACAAGCTCTGATATGGCTTCATACACTGTAATCTCTGTAAAGAGAATCCTCACATTTGCCCCATCTTTATTGTTAGGCAGTTACAGGTAATCACTTCAGGCTCTCTCCAATCTTCGCCATGAATCCTTTCTGAGTAACAAGAGTCCGACTTGATGACACCTGGTAAAATCAGATACGAATTACACTCCGACTTTCTACACTAATGACCTGATCTCTTTTGCAACATCGGAGATGTCTTTTCCTTCAATATCAATAGTGTGGGAGGCTGCTTGTCTGTAGAGAGGAAGACGGATATCATAGAGTTCTCTAGCCTTATTTAAATCCTGAAGTAGAGGGCGTTTATGTATCTTTTTGGCAGCTTTGGGATGGTTATTAATTGCTTGAAGGATTCCATCAATGCTCGCGTGAAGATGGATAACTGTGCCGAGTTTTTGAATATTATCCACCATGAAAAAGCCGCCACCCGTTGAGACAATGGTATTACTGACATTGTGCTCTAGCCATAGGGCCATCTCATACTCAAGTTTTCTAAATGCCGGTTCACCCTGTGTTTCAAATATCTTTTTAATCTTCACATTTGTTGCTGATTCAATCAGATCATCTGTATCGATGGTAAAACGACCAGTTTGTCTGGAAAGCTCACGTGCAGTGCGCCCCTTTCCTACTCCCATAAAACCAATTAAAATTATATTCTTTGGCATATGTAACCTTTATATTTTTGCAGTTGGCCCGCTTAACTGTATGGATACAACAAAACATTATCGATACAATGTACCAAAAGAGATCGATTCTTCAAGGGTTGGTGATGACATCCCAGCGGTCCTCGAATCGTTCTTACTCCTTATCATATGAGACGCATACAATGATACTTATAAGATGCATCATAAGGAACAATGGTGTCAGGTTAGTCCCCCCCAGATATTGTTCATTGCTCTTTGTTTATATAATTTATCGATGGGGAGTTAGGAATCCGTGGCACCAAGGTATAATCACTCAGACCTGTGCCAATAGTAAAACTTCGCCTTAATGCCTTCTCTTTGTGCTGTTTGATAATTCGACAGCTCTTCATCTCCCATTTCATCAATCTTCTCTGGAGTGATTAAATGTGCCTCCTTCTCTTCGCTTAGCTCCCAATGTCCAGTTTCGAGCAAACGGTGTGCTGCATCTCTTGCTGCGCTTATATCAGTTGCTATCACCCAAATATGAGAAACAGCCCTAGAAACATGCGCAATCACTGGATTCTCAGTCTTCGGCTCAACTTCATAGATAAAATAAAACGAATTCACAGGGCCCCCATAATAGAAGAGAAATTGAACGTAGGATAAAATCGAGCAGGGTAAGGTGGGTTAATTAAGCGCACCTTATCCCCTCACAGAAACGTAGGTACGGAATTCGTATACGGCTCCTGTTAATTTTCCTTGAAATTAAAACAGAAATTCCGATTTTAACAGTACTGATGTCAAAGAGCCAATGATCTTTACACTAACAATAGTTGAGAATCGCTTACCTCGACGTCATTATCTCTATTGGGTACCGGAAAAGAAAAAAGGGGTTACAGCTTAAAAGCTGTAACCCCTTAATATCTTATGGTACACCAGACAGGATTCGAACCTGTGACCCCCTGATTCGTAGTCAGGTACTCTATCCAGCTGAGCTACTGGTGCATCGGAGGTAGCTATATACCCCACTTTGAAAATGAACTCAAGCTTGTTTTTTATTATTTGTGTCTTTTTCTGCTTTATGGAAAATTATTTCATTATCACTTGGCTTCATACTGGCTTCTGCATGAATGGTTATCTCCACATTATAACGTTTTTCCATCTCATTTATCTCAGTTCGTTTTTTATTGAGAAGATAGGCTGCAACATCCATAGGGAAATGACAATCTATTTTTTCTACAGGTTTACGACTCGCACCTGTCTGCACCCTTCTGAGATAAAACAGAGATAGAGTCTCTATAGAACGAACACTTCCCCGCCCTTTACAGTGTTCACACCTGCGATAATTGCCCGCTTCAATTGGAGCTCCAAGCTTCTGTCTTGAGATTTCCATAAGGCCAAATTTAGAGATACGGCTAAAATCAACCTTGGCCTTATCTTTTTTCATCGCAGCGCGCACCTGTTTTTCAACAGCAATGATGTTTTTACGACTACGCATATCGATAAAATCCACGACAATCAGACCTCCAAGATCCCTTAGGCGTAACTGCCTTGCGAGTTCTACGGCAGCCTCCATGTTTGCCTGAAAGATTGAGGCTTCAAAATTTTTCCCCTTTGAGGTGGAGCCGGAGTTCACATCAATGGCCACAAGAGCTTCTGTGGGATCTATAACAATAGAGCCGCCGGAAGGAAGACTGACCTGGGGTTGATAGATTGACTCTATCTGATCCTCAACACTAAACTGATTGAAAATCGGGCGAGCTCCCTGATGCAACCTCACAGTCACATTTTGCTGATCTTTTGGAAGCATTTGAACAAAATCTTTCACCTGCTCAAGTGCAGTTCGGTCATCAACCAGGATTTCCTGAATTGAAGGGTCAAAATGTTCCCGGAGAAAACGCAAGACACTATGCTGCTCCTCGTAAACCAGCCCTACACCTTCAAGACGTTGTCCCTTACCTTTAATATCATCCCATAATTTAACCAGGTAGCCAACATCACGACTCAGATCTTCTTCTGTAATATCAACACTTGCAGTCCGAACAATCCAACCAATCCCTTCTGGAAGTTCCATTGACTTCATGGTCTCCCTCAGCTGAGATCTTCGCTGCTCTCCGGATATTTTTCTAGAGATACCTGAGGAATCAGAACCTGGCATTAAGACAACACAGCGTCCGGGGATAGAAAGATAGGTCGTCATATTAGCACCCTTCTTCCCGACCTCTTCTTTAACAACCTGGGCCAGTATATCAGTCCCTCTTTCAACCACATCTGTAATGCTCAGCTTCTTCCACTGCTGGGTATCTACCAAATGCTGAATACTCTCGCTGAGTTCCTGTTTGAAATACTCAGGATGGATTTCACTAAATGGCAGAAACCCGTTCTTGTCTGTTCCATACTCGACAAATGCTGCCTGCAGACTCGGCTCAATTGCGACAATACGTGCCTTATAAATATTATTCTTCCGCTGAGTACGAACAGTGGTTGAAACATTTATGGATTCAAGACGCCCATCTTCTAAAAGAGCAAGACGACACTCTTCCGGCTCCTCTGCATTAATCAGCAATTTAGAGACCTTCTTTATCTCCTCTTGCGGTTCTTCTTCGATCTTTTTGGGAGATGTTTTTTGGGCTTCACTTCGTTGATCTGTAGCCTTAGCCTTTACCGGCTCGTTATCAGCAGATGTTTCTGCGCCGTCAATTTCCTCGGCTACAGCACCTTCAACATTGTCTGTCGTCGTTTCTTTCTTTTTTGCTGCAGCTCTTGGCTTTCTAGCCCTTCTGGGTTTAGGGCTTTTTGCCTTCCGAGCTTCTGCATCTTGAGTTTCAGTTGTGGCTACCGTCTCTACAACATTACCATCAATATCCTTCTGTTCTGCTACGGCCTTTGCTTCCGCGAGTTGTTGCTCTTTTGCCGCCTTGTTTCCATCTACCTCATCGACGCCTTCTTCCTGCCCGGTCGAGGTGTCTTTTTTAGGGGCAGCCTTAGGTCGCCTTCCCCTTCTGGGTTTTGGACTTTTAGCCTTCTCAGGTGCAGTATCCTTAGCTTCTTCGGGCACCACAACTTCAGGCTCTTTCTCGGCAGAAACAGCTTGATCCACAGCTACAACTTCAAGAGATTCCTTTTCAGGATTCTTTGCCTTTGCCCTACTGGTCCGCGGCTTTGCTGTTGTTTTTCTGGGAGTCGTTTTTTTGGGGGCACGTGCTTTAGGGACTAAAGCTTCAGGTGATGATTCAGTTTCAGCGAGGGTACTATCAGTTGTTTCCTCAACTTTCTTCTTCGTTGTTGTACGAGTTGACTTTCGAGGAGTTTTTACTGCAGGCGTAGCTTTCTTAGCTCTTGGGGCTCGCTTTGGCTTTACTGCATTAGATGCATCCTTGACATCTTTTTTTACTTCGGCAGGAGCCTCAACCGGTTCATCAGAAGCTTTACTCTTCCACCATGCACCTGTTGTTGCTTTGATTTTGACGGTTTTATCTTCTTTGTCTGATTTTTTCCTTTCTACCATCTTTATTCCTTATAACCTGCAACTGAGATTAAAATCCAAGCCACAGGTTTACTATTTCTAATATCATCAACGCCAAATAAAGGGGTTGTATTACCTTACTGCGCGATGCCTTATGTCTGTTAATACCAGTGGAAAAACAATATTATATTCTCTGACAATGGCAGCGTAGACAGGCCTGTACGAGACCTCAGCTGTCAGTTATAAGATTAATGTTGCCCGAGAATGGAAATAACGTCCTTTCACTTCAAATTCCAAGATCACTCTTTTCGGTACATTCCTAAAAAAGAGGATATCTGTACATGATTATCATATAATGGAGACAAAACAATGTACAGTGCTGAACACTAGTACAGTCAATTCA
This sequence comes from Desulforhopalus glucosivorans, assembly GCF_054397165.1. Classification (NCBI taxonomy): domain Bacteria; kingdom Pseudomonadati; phylum Thermodesulfobacteriota; class Desulfobulbia; order Desulfobulbales; family Desulfocapsaceae; genus Desulforhopalus; species Desulforhopalus glucosivorans. The sequence goes on along the minus strand of NZ_AP044854.1, from coordinate 537,926 downwards.
CATGAAACACAAATATTATTTACGTTTCTTTCGTAATTAAGTCTGCAGCAATACGCCTTAACTGCAGACACTAAACAACGGTAATTCAAACGTTCACTCAGCCACCTTAAAGACTGTGAATGGTCAACAATTATGTTAGTGACCAGAGCTCAACCAACAAATATAAAAAACAATTTGTATTGTACCACTAGTTACTCTTCACACAATTCTCACATGGTTTAATTAACAAAACACTACCCATTTTCCTCCTTCAGATGAGACTTTAACCTTGACAGTGTCAGCTTAGAACCGTAAACTTTGACCTCTTTTTATATATGTGATAGGATAAACCATTCTCTTTAAGCCTAAACATCTGAATTCATAATATTTTTTCATAAACCTTTTTTTCATAGATTAAAATGTCGACATTGCCCTCTAGAACAATCTCCAGAAAGGAGCTAACTGTGCCTGCATCTCTAAGAAAATATTCGAGATATTCAGTTACCTGTTGTGCCACTGTTTTGTGCTGCTCTCTATTCCTTGGTGAAACATCGTTTGCAGAAAATGTTTCCACAGAAGAATGGAATATATCAGCTGACAAGGTCGTACGTTATGAATCGCCTAACAGTATAGTTGCAACCGGCAATGTAGTACTGGAAAAAAAGGAGCCGCTTCCCAAAACAACAAAGAAACAGGATGACTCAGTAACCGACTGGGGTGAGTTGCTAGGTGAGACCACTGAACCTGAGGAAGTAACTGCAGAAGATGTGGAAAATGAAGGTCCCCCTATATATAAAACAACAGTCACGATTAATTCTGACTGGATGGTTTATGACATGGACCTTGAATCGATCAAGGCCAAGGGTAACGTAAAAATTGTTACAGATGAAGATCAAGTCACAGCCAAAGAAGGAACGCTGAACCTCACCACTGAAACAGGTAAGTTCACCGATGCTGTTGTTATCCGGGACGAAGACTCTCTTCACCTTGAAGGTGAGACCATAGAGAAAACTGGTTTTGACACCTACCAAATCGTTGACGGCTGGGCCATTACCTGTAAGGTTGAAGATGGTAAAACACCGCCTTGGAGTTTTGCAAGTAGTCAAACTGACATTCGCCAGGGTGGCTACGCGGTTCTTAAGCATGCGAAGTTCAAAATTAAGAACGTACCTGTTCTCTATTCCCCATATCTCATCGTCCCTATTAAAAATACCAGGCAAACCGGTTTTCTTTTTCCCGAATTCTCAAGTTCCAGCAACAGCGGTTTCGGCGTAAACCTACCGTTTTTTCTCAACATTTCAGAATCTGCTGATGCGACCTTTTTCCCTGAGTATTTTGCCAATCGTGGTTTTATGCCGGGTGCTGAATTTCGTTATGTAGCTAGCGATAACAACAAAGGGGTGTTTACAGCTTCTTATCTGGACGATGCACTTTCTGATCCTTCAGAGACCGAATACTATTCGGACACAGGTTACACCCATGATAACAGCGACAGATACTGGATTCGCGGTAAGGCTGATTATGACTTTGGTGATGACTGGCAATCAAGATTGGATATAGACATTGCCTCAGACGAAGACTATCTGAGTGAGTTTAACAGCGGATATACAGGTTTTGACGATACTCAGAAGCGTTACATCGATACATTTGGTCGCGGATTTGATGATGATACAGCGACTGAACGAACAAACTCATTAAAGGTTCTAAAGAGCTGGAGTGGTCAATCTCTAGTTGGAAAAGTTATTGCCATCAATGATAGCGACACATCATCCGATGATTTGGTAGAAGTCACCACCACTGACTCTGTCACCGGCGAAACGACAACAACCTATGAAGAAGCGGATACCCCACTCTGGACGATGCCAAGTGTAGACTATTCGGGTACCATTGACTCCGGGTTTGCCGATGTCACTTTTAGCTGGGATGCTGATTATGTCAACTACTGGCGTGAAAGCGGTTTAGGTGGTAACAGGTTTGACATCCAGCCAGCCCTTTCAACCCCAATTCCTTTAGGACAATATCTCGAATCAAGAGCTGAAATTTCGATTAGAGATACCTATTATATGGTTGAAACCTACGGAGACGAAGAGTGGGAATACGACGACACCCAAAATCGTCTCTATGCTGCCTTTGAAACTGAGGTTGCGACAACCCTTGAAAGAGATTTTAATTTCAGTACACCACTCCGTCACCAACTCCGCCCATACATCGAGTACGATTATATTCCTGATGTTGATCAGGATGAAATCCCTCAATTTGACGATGTTGACAACATTGGTGAAGAAAACACTATTACCTATGGTATAGATAACTTCTTTGACCATGTTTCTAAAAACGCAGGTGGAATAGATAGCCTGTCTGATTATGCAGAACTGACCATTGAACAATCATACAACTTCAGCGGAAACGCAAACGACCCCTATGACTACAGTGATGATTCAGAAGACACTCCATTTTCTGACATTTACGCTAAACTAAAATGGTATCCGGCTCAACTTACCTCCTTTTCCTACAAAACCTATTACGATGTGTATGACTCTGAATTTAACGCACACACCGTTGAAGGTAGCTATGAAAATAACAGAGGTGATTTCGTCACTCTTGATTATTCCTTTAAACCTAACAGTAATATCGAACAGGTTAATGGTTCCTTTGGAACAACTGTATTTAACAACTGGCTGCTTAAAGCGGAAATTGAACATTCACTGCAAGATGAAGAGACAAATGAAGCTAAAGGTTCAATCACTTATCAGGCTCTTTGCTGGTCTGTAAAATTTCAAACAACCTATACACCAGAAGATACAACCTATCTTGTAGTGTTTAATCTTGCTAATATCGGCATCCCATTAGGTGCAGATTTCTAATTACGGCAAAAAGGGAACAATACACAGACCATGCACTACGACATATTTAATGGTGATGCTGATGGGATATTCTCCTTACATCAGTATCGCTTAGCCTACCCTGAGGCGAGTGCAACACGTATTACTGGAGTAAAAAGAGACATAAAATTACTCCAGCAGATTAAAGATATCAAAAACAGTGTAGTCACTGTTTTTGATATTTCTCTGGATAGTAATCGCGCCCCTTTAGGCAACCTGATAGCAGCCGGTAATACTATCAGCTACTTTGATCATCACTATGCAGGAGAGATTCCAACCTCTTCATCACTTAGTGTACAAATCAATCCCTCTGCTGAAACCTGTACCTCAATCATTGTAAATGATTTTCTAAATGATGCCTCTCCACTTTGGGCCATATGTGGTGCTTACGGTGACAACCTGCATAAGAGTGCCTTAACGCTTCAAGCTAAAGCTGGAATAAGTGAAGGGCAAGGCAGGGCACTGATGGAACTGGGAGAATTGTTCAACTATAACGGTTATGGGGCAACACTTGCAGATCTACACTTTGACCCAGCTGATTTATACCTTGCAATCGCCCCCTATAAAAACCCATTTGATTTTATTGAAAATGCCCCCCAGCTGCCAACACTGAGAGACGGGCACGCAAGCGATATGGCCAAGGCTTTAGAGCAGAAACCGTATTCAATACCTGGTAAAAACAGGGTATATATATTCCCCGATGCACCATGGTCACGCAGAGTCTCCGGTGTGTTTTCTAACCTCAAAGCAAGAGAGCAAGAACATTCTGCCCACGCTATTATTACAGAAAACTCGGATAAGACCTTGCGTATAAGTGTTCGAGCACCCCTTGCTGACCGTCGGGATGCTGACACACTCTGCAAATCCTTTCCAACAGGTGGAGGTAGATCAGCTGCTGCAGGTATCAACGTATTACCACCTGAGTTATTTGAATCTTTTCTAGAGGCATTCAATACAACCTACCCTTGATATCACAACTATGCTGGCCACATTTTTTCAAAAGAGTCCCAGAACATACCCATTTGGAACAGTTGCTCTTTCCATGCACTACTGTTCCCTTTTTCTGATCTTCTCTCTTTTATCACTCCTGGTCTCTGGGGGTGTGCCCTGCTATGCGGAGGATAACAAACCCAAGGCCGCGGACCTTGTCACAGATAAACAGGTTATTGATCTCAACAGCACAAAATATACAACGCTGTTTACAGAGCTAAAGGAAGAACACCAGTTCAGTCAAACGCAACTGGACACGCTTTTTCAAGGTGTTAATATCGATATAAAAGTTCTCCAACTCATGGATAAGCAGTGGGAGGGGAAACCGTACTACGAATATCGTCCACTCTTTATCACCCCGACTGTAATACATGACGGGAAAAAGTACCTCGCAAGATATCACGAACTATTCGACCACATAGAAGGGGTATATGGTGTGAATCGAGAAGTGATTGTTGCCATCTGGGGGATAGAATCCAGATTTGGTTCCAATATGGGTGGTTTCAATCTTTTCCGAACCCTCAACACTCTCTTTGATGCCTACCCGAGAAGATCTGATTTCTTTCGTAAAGAACTGATCAACTATATCACTCTCTGCAGGGATAATGGTCTCAACCCACTAGAAATCAAAGGATCTTATGCAGGTGCTTTTGGCCAGGCACAGTTTATGCCTTCAAGCTATAACGCCTATGCTGTAGATTTTGATGGGGACAGCCGTAGCGATCTGTTAACATCCATCCCCGACATTTTTGCATCAATTGCGAATTATCTTAAAACCTTTGGCTGGACCCTTGATGCCCCTGTGTATATTGAAATCGGTGATACACTCCATTCAAGTAAACTCGTTGCAGCCCATGCAAAGGGACGTAAGGCAAGAGTCGAATGGCGTTATGTCGCTGATAGTCAAGGCATTTCCCTGCCTCGCCCTCCCGGAAATGCTCAACTTTCAATAATTGGCCTGGAACAATCTAAAGAACAGGGAGGAGGCCTCAGGTACACTGCTGGATATCCTAATTTCCATGCGATTACAGAATATAATCACAGCCACAAATATGCCATGGTAGTCAGTGAAATGGCAGAAGCATTCTCGAAATAAAATTGACACTATCAATGACCTACTCCCCTCGCACTATTGCGACCCTGTGTGCTGTAATTTCAGTTCTTATAACTACCTTCTTTTTATGGTTTTATGATCCATATAAACCTCTACATAAGGTTTCTGCCCCATCACCGCTGTTTGATGATATGGATAGCGCCTCTCTACTTGCCGTCATAGAGCGCCAGAAACACTACCTTGAAAAGCTCCCGTCAGGCTCAACTTATCCAATAGGTGAATATAGTGTAACAAATGATTGGTTACTCACTTCACTCCTTGAATTACGGAGCTTTCTAAAAACTGGCCCCAGTGAAAAGGAGCTAGAAAATTTTTTAACCAACAACTACGAGTTTTTCCAGGCAGGAGGCCGCAAGAACAAATGGGGCCGAAAAATGCTTGTAACCGGATATTATGAGCCCCTTTTTAAGGGAAGTCTTACCCCAACCCCAATCTACACTTATCCGCTCTATAGCCCACCAAAATCACTGGTAAAGCAGATTGACTCTCAGCAAAAAACTGTGATTGGTCGTTACGATGAAACAAACCACTTCACCAGTTTTTGGAGTCGGGAAGAAATAGAGACAGCCCTTCACCTTGCTGGCAATGAACTTGTTTACCTGAAAGACCCTTTTGATGCCTACCTCCTTCATGTTCAGGGCTCTGGAAAAATCCAATTCCCTGATGGTTCCATCAGGTCAATTGGCTTTGCCGGCACCAATGGTCTTGAATATAAAAGTATCGGCAAAATACTTGTGGATACAAACATCATGAAGCTTGCAGATGTCAACATTCCAGCTATTCGCAAGTATTTAGAAGATCACCCGAGTGAACGCATTCCCCTGCTCCACCAAAATCCACGCTATATATTCTTTAGGTGGGGCGACAATAAAGGTCCACGTGGAAGTTTAGGAGAACCGCTCACAGCAGGCCGCTCCATTGCAATAGACCCAAAGTCTCTGCCTACTGGTACAATAGCATATCTACACACCATGAAACCGGTACTCGGGGATGATCAGGAAATCGTTTCCTGGGAACCTATGAAACGGTTAGTTTTCCCACAGGATTCAGGATCGGCAATTAAAGGCACAGGAAGAGTTGATGTATTCTGGGGAAATGGTGTATACGCTGAGACTGCCGCAAACCATATGAAACATCCGGGAAAACTCTATTTTCTTATCAAAAAAGGTGTAATAAAAGCGGATAATAAATAGAAAAGGGAGGTGCCAGGATGACATCTCCCTTTTTTGAATTTTATAAGTAACTCGTCGTTACCCTCTCAGTAAGGCAAATCGATCCCAGTAATCAGGAAAGGATTTGCCTACACACTCTTCACCGGTGATTTTAACGCCCGGTATGCGTAAGCCAGCCACGGCCATACTCATGGCCATTCTGTGATCCTCATAGGTTTCAATTTCAGCACCGTGTAATCCACGCCCACCCTCTCCATGAATCACCATAGAGGACTGATGTTCTTCAATATTAACACCTAGCTTTGTCAGCTCCGTCACAACAGCTGTTAAGCGGTCGCACTCTTTAATGCGAAGGTGCTCAATGTTGTTAATGACAGTTTTACCTTCGGCAAAGGCTGCAACGACTGCAAGTGTTGGAACAACATCTGGCATATCCGCCATATCAACAGTGACACCAGTAAGACGCTCAGGTCCTTTAAGGGAAATCCCGTTACCTTGCTTTGTAAGCTCACAGCCCATACGACCAAGTAATGGTACCAGCATCGAGTCTCCCTGAAGAGAGGGGACGGGAACATTGGTCACTGCCACACGACCGCCTGTAATTGCAGCAGCGGCGTAAAAATACGACGAACTCGACGCATCCCCTTCAACATGGTATTCCCTTGCCTTGTAACAGCCCTGGGGAATGGTAAATGAACTATAGTCTTCAGTACAGTCGACACTGATTCCAAAATCAGCCATAACAGCAAGGGTCATAGCAACATATGGCTTGGAAAACACCTCACCCTCAACTTTTAAAGTTGCAGGATTCTTAGCATATGGAGCAACAAGCAGTAAGGACGAAAGATACTGACTACTCTTACCTTCCGGCAGCACTGTCTCACCACCACTTAGACCGGCGGCATTAATCTGTAACGGAGGACAACCAGTACCCTGCACAGATGTAATATCAACCCCCCAACCCCTTAATGCACTCATCAGTGGATCAATTGGTCTCTCGTACATCCTCTTATCTCCATCAATACGATATGAAGACTCTCCAAGTCCTGCAACGGAGGTAAGAAAACGGGTGGCCGTTCCATTATTTCCTAGAAAAATAGGCTTATCTGATGGCGCAATAACACCTGCGTTTCCGGTAATAGTCCAATCCTTATCCCGATTTATAACAACTCCCATCTGCTCAAGAGCACTGGATGAGTACTCTGTATCCTCACTCTCGAGGGGACCTACGAGCCTGCTTGTACCTTCGGCAAGTGCTGCTGCGATAAATGCACGCTGGGTAAGACTTTTTGAGCCAGGTACTTCGATGTCTACATCTATGTTTTCAAGTGGTATTATTTCAATCATTGTATTTTAAAGTTACAGATTTTAAGATAGATCGAGCTGCCCTATTATGGAGCGAACTGATGGTAATTTTTCCTGTGCAACGTAGTCAGCCAGACCCTCGACCACATCTTCACTGGCTCTGGGGTTTACAAAATTGGCAGTTCCAACCTGAACTGCCGTGGCTCCTGCGAGCATAAACTCCAATGCATCTTCTGCGGATTCAATACCGCCTATTCCAATAATAGGAATAGAGACCTTCTTGGCGACCTCGTATACCATCCTGAGAGCTACAGGCTTAATAGCGGGACCCGACAGTCCTCCAATGACATTAGCAAGGGCTGGTTTTTTAGTCTTGATATCGATGGCCATACCTATCAGGGTGTTGATAAGAGAAACTGAATCAGCTCCCGCCTCTTCCACCGCCAATGCAATGGTCCCAATATCAGAGACATTTGGTGAAAGTTTTACCATAACAGGAACAGATGACTTAGCTTTCACCGCAGACGTCACTGAAGCGGCCATGGCTGGATTGGTACCAAAAGCAACCCCACCTTTTTTCACATTAGGACAGGAGATATTAACCTCAATACCAGCAACCCCTGGAACCCCATTGAGCCTGCTGGTAATTTCTTCGTATTCAGCTATGGAGTCGCCAAGTATATTGACGATGACCGGAACATTAAGTCCCGCAAGATACGTCATTTTCTCATCTATAAAGCGATCAACACCTACATTTTGTAAACCAATGGCATTAAGCATACCACATGCTGTTTCAACAATGCGTGGGGGTGGATTACCAGGCCTTGGGTTAAGAGAAATCCCCTTAACAATCACAGCACCGAGACGGTGAAGATTCATTAAGTTTTCAAACTCTCTGGCATAACCAAAGGTGCCGGATGCGGTCATCACTGGATTCTCAAGTTTAAGAGACCCAATATCAACTCTCATATCAGGGAAGGCATCTCCCGTAGGTTTTACATATTCCATTCTAATTTCTCCGCATCAAAAACAGGGCCGTTTAAACAAACATGGGTATAAGAACCTTTTTTATCTGGTCGGGAGCAGCCAAGGCAAGCTCCCATGCCACAGGCCATCACACTTTCAACAGAGACCTGACATTTTAGATTTCGATCAGCGCAGAGACGAGCCATGCCTTCCATCATAGGCTCAGGCCCACAAGCGTATATATGACTGTCTGGACGAATATCGAGGGATGTAAAAATATCAGTAACAAATCCCTGCTGCCCTAGCGATCCATCATCTGTTGAAACCCGAACGGTGACACCATATTTTTTAAAGTCTTCAACAAGGGGTTCAACCTCATCCTTGTTTCGACCTCCCAGGATAACAATGTCGTTATCACAGTTGGTTTTTATTCGACAATTTTCTTTAAGCAACAAGAGTAAGGGAGCGATACCAAGACCACCACCCACGAGAATTGAAGGCTCTGTTTTCGTAAGAGAAAAGCCGCGTCCCAGTGGACCAAAGACTGAAAAAAGATCACCAATCTTTGCCCGTGCCAGGATGCTCGTACCACGTCCAACATCTTTAAAGTAGATCTGAATCTGACCATCCGCCAGCACCTGATGGACTGAGAATGGACGGCGCAGTAAAGGATCCTTACCAATGGAGGTCCTGATCATAACAAACTGCCCCGGCTTTGCTGCACCACCAATAAGGGGTGCATCAAAGGTTAGCCTATAATTTGACTCGGAAAGCTGTTCTACACGAGTAACAATTGCATTTTCTTGGAATTGTGACATAGTTAGCTAAACACCTTATGTAATAATTGTTGAACTAAATTCAGTAATATAAACGTCTATTTAAAATTATGATCCCACTTACCATTCTCACTGCAGTAGCAGCAATCTATGGAGCACTCGTTGGCAGCTTTCTCAATGTGGTTATTCTAAGGCTCCCCAGTGATGGGCAATCGATAGCCTTCCCAGCCTCCCACTGTCCCACATGCAAAACCCCACTAAGGTGGTATGAAAACATTCCTTTTTTCAGCTACCTCTTTCTTTTAGGGAAGTGTGGTCACTGTAAAGCGAGAATATCTCTGCAATACCCTCTGGTAGAACTTACCATGGCGGGACTTTCTGCAGCCTTGATCTACTCCTATGGTCTGAGTATTGAATTTGGCGCTCTCTTTGTTTTTTGTGCTGCACTTCTTGTTATCATCGTCATAGATATCCACCACCAGATAATCCCGGATGTTATCAGTCTGCCAGGAATTATTGCAGGCTTTATCTTCTCCTGCTTTAGCACGACTCTCACCTGGCAAAGCTCTCTTATCGGTATCGCAGTGGGTGGAGGGGTTCTCTATTCGATTGCCCTGCTCTACTTTCTCATTCGTAAAATTGACGGAATGGGTGGTGGCGATATCAAGCTTTTAGCAATGATCGGGGCATGGCTTGGCTGGCAGTCTCTGCCTTTTGTAATCTTTGCCAGTTCTTTTAGTGGAACTATAGTCGGACTTATTGCAATGGGCTACCAAAAAAAGGGAGGGTATACACGTATCCCATTTGGTCCATTTCTATCAATATCAGCAATAATCTATGTTTTTTATTCCAGTGAAATCTTATACTTCTTCCAACTCTACCTCAATGGTGAATGGCCCTAGGGGGTTTTAAAAGACATCAATGTTACATTAACTCGGATAGTTGAATCTCAACAACAACCTGTAATTATTCAACATAACATTAGAGATGAACTATGTTGTTGTGATTTTTTTCCCAAATTCAACTCCGAATTGAAAGGCTTCCTGCCCCTGGGCCTTACTATGCCCATAAGATTCATAGTGCTTTCTAAACCAGTCCTGTTGGATCATCTTTCCCCTGAGCTTTAATAGCAGCCCTATAACCCGATACGGCTCTTTTGTAGGGTGCTCAAAGACGACCGGTGAGAGACCTTCGGCCCCCACCTTTTTAAAGACTCTTTTGAGGTTATAGTGATGAAGTCTCCAGTATGACCTACATGATATAAATGGAACAACCTTTTTCCCGGCAAGCACTTTCTCCCCATACTTATCAAGGAAATCAAGCATCGGCCCACTTGGCTGGTAGGACCATGTGGGACCAGCAAGAATGATATAATCCCACGGGCCAAAACATTTTTCAGAAACCGGCTGAATTTCTTTTCTGCCTTTTATAAAAGTTCTCATCATCACAGAGATCAAGCGAACATCTGTCTTAAATGGAAACTCATATGGATTAACAGCTTCGATTCGCTCATATTCACATTCTACACCCTGCTCTTCAAGACCTGCACAAAACTGTTTTAACAATATCCGGGTCTGCTGGGTATATGAATAATAAACGACAAGCACACGTTTCTTCACGTTATCCCTCTTAGGTCAAATGGAGCAACGAAAACAAAGCAAAATGTAACAGGCTACATTTTTAACAAAAAAAAACGCCCCCGACAAGTCGGAGGCGTTTTTAGTGCCTTACTCCTGAACTCCTGTCATAAAAACAGGAAACTCAGGAGTTGAATTTGAAATCGTAAGCTTAGTCTTACCACGAGATTGTACACGCAGTAAGACCTTCGAGGCACTTATCCCATGTATCGGGGTTAGTACTAGATTAATCAGCGAAGAATCTAAGCTTCTACCTCGTGATGAACCCCGATTGCAATCTTATAGAGAAGAGTAACAATCAGAAAACCGGTTGCCCAGATTCCAAGAGTGATACCAATCTCATTTGCAGTTGGAACGTACTCGTTAATTTCATGGAGAGGACTCACAACAAGGCCACCCATAACAAAGCCCAGGCCTTTATCCAGGTAAAGAGCAATGAAAGTAGCTGCACAGGCCAGCCCTATCAACGCCTCATTGTAGACTTTGGAAATCTTCATATAACCGAATACCGCCAAGGCACCAAAGCAACAAATTACTGAAGTCCACATAAATGGAACCAGGTTATTGTACACATGACCATGATGCTCAAGGCCAAAGAACAGGTACTGCAAAGAGTGCATATGACCAGGAATATTTGAGTAATACCCTACAAAGAACTCGAGCAGTACAAAGAACGCATTAACAATAGCTGCATACATAATAATGGTGGTGATCTTGTTAATAGCCTCTTTTCCAGCATCAAAGTTAGCAACACGCTTCATAATGAGACAAGCTATGACGATGATAGAAGGTCCCGCGGCAAAAGCTGATGCCAGAAAGCGTGGAGCAGTAATTGCAGTGAGCCAGAAGTGACGACCAGGTAGACCACAGTACAACATAGCAGTTACAGTATGGATCGAAACAGCAAAAGGGATTGAGGTGTACACAAAAATATAAATCCACTTAGGCGGCTTAACCTGCTTGCGCTCGGCTGTGAGGATAACCCACCCGCACAGACCATTAAGAATGAGATAGCCCCACAGTACAACCATATCCCAAAACAGCATTGAATTTGGTGTAGGATGCCAAACCATGTTAAGACCTCGAAGCGGTTGTCCGATATCAGCCATGATGAACATCAGGCAAATAATTAAGGCTCCAATCGCAAGAAACTCACCTAAAATGGTTATTTTGCCAAAGGCTTTATAATCATGGATATAATATGGAAGGACCAGCATCAATCCTCCAGCCGCAACACCTACGAGGAATGTAAACTGAGAGATATAAAGACCCCAGGTTAAATCACGCCCCATACCTGTCATACCCATTCCAGTAAAAAACTGTCTGAGGTAGCAAATAGCACCTACCGCAATGAATGCACTCAGAAAAGCGAGCCACATCCAGTATTTAGAGTTACCTTTTAATACTTTTTCTATCATGACTCCCTCACACTATGTAAAAGACTGAAGGTTTAGTTCCAAGAGAAGGCTTTCTCTGGATCGTATGGTTTTCGGCAAGTATTTTGCTAATCTCGGATTCCGGATCATGCAGATCACCGTAAACAATTGCCCCTACTTCTTTTACAGCTTCAACACACGCAGGCTTAAGCCCTTTTGCAAGGCGCTCACCACAGAAATTACATTTTTCAACAACACCACGCATCCGAGTTGGAAATTCAGCATTGTATTCTTTAATGTGTGGACGTGGTTCAAACCAGTTAAAGCTTCGTGCACCATATGGACAGCCCATCATGCAGAAACGACAACCAATACAGCGGTGATAGTCCATGGCAATAACACCAGTGGCTTCTATCTTAAAGGTTGCCTTGGTGGGACATACCCGAACACAAGGGGGCTCATCACAATGATTACACAGTGCAAAGAACTCGTTCTCTTTTGTCACGTCTGACGAATGATATGAAGAATGCTCAGGGAAGACATTTTCAAAAGGCATCTTCCATATCCACTTCACCTCATTCTTTTTTTCTTCGAAATGAGGAACGTTATGCGCCCTATGACATGCATTTATCGCTTTATCCATAAGCTCTGGCTTGCCATATAGTTTACGCATGTCAATAACCAGACCTAGGCGAACACCCTTAGGTGCTGAGGCTTCTCCGTGCTCAGCTACTGCGCCATGGGCGTCAGCTGCTGGAGCAGCATGCCCTGATGAGGCAACTGCATCAGTTGTAGTCAACTTCACTACAGCAGGAGCACTGATCCCTGCAAGAGCAGTAGCTCCTGCAACTTTCAGAAATTTTCTTCTTTGCTTATCCATTAGTGTGTCTCCTTCTTTGTCGCAGCCATCTCCGGTGTCAGGTGACAATCCCAACAATACGGTTTGACAGATGCATACTCGTGGCATGAGTCACAGAATTTTTCTTTACTGGTATGACATTCCATACACGCCATCTGCAGACCTTTACGATACATCTTGCCATCTACCATAATCGATACCCGGTTTGAATCACGAAGGACATCATCACGCCATTCGTTGAGCAGTATCATATGGTTCGCCCGCATTTCTGCAGCAGAAGCGACACATTTAGTTTCTCCACCTGGTGGTAACTCTACCTTGGGTACCGTGCTTCCAGTCATGAACGCATTGAGCCAGAGCGGAGACGTCACTATCAGGACAAATATTGCCAGTCCCGGTATTATTGTTCCTTTATTGTACATTACTTAACTCCTATGTTCTGTTCAGGATTAGAAGAGCATGGTACGGAGACCTTCTGGGAGCTCAGGTCTAACCTCACCTTCACGAACGATTGCGTTTGCAACGAGTTCGGTGAGTCCACACACTTCCACAGCAGGGTTCCAGTAGTTCATGAGAGACGTTAGTGTCGCTCTATCGATCGCACATACACAGGCGAGCATATTCACAAGATGTTTTTCGTGAACGTACTTAACAGCGTTTGCACGAGGCAGTCCTGAACGCATTCTCAGTTCCATGATTTCGTCAGTATTCAAACCGGTTCCAGAACCACAACAGAAGGTTTGCTCACGAATTGTATTCTCAGGCATTTCAACCCAATCAACCACATGGTCAAGAATATAACGAGGCTCATCCATAAGACCCATGGCTCTCGCAGTATTACAGGAGTCGTGCCATGTAGCTTTCACATGGCTGTTTCGGCTCTTATCCAGTTTAAGTTTTCCGTGCTTGATCAAATCAGCGGTAAACTCACTGATGTGAACCATTTTGGTAGACGCTGCGTTTTCAAAGACCGTTCCGGTCATAGGTGAAACGGGAACTTCGAGGAAATCAGCAGGACCATTCATGGTATCCATGTACTGATGCAGTACACGCCACATATGTCCACACTCACCACCAATGATATACTTAACCCCAAGACGCTCAGCTTCAGCGTACATTTTGGCGTTGAGCTTCTTCATGGTCTCGTTGTTAGTAAAGAGACCGAAGTTACCACCCTCAGATGCATAGGTTGACCAGGTGTAATCAAGACCAATAGCATCAAAGAGGATCATATACCCCATGGCGGTATAGAGACCGGGTTCTGCGAAAACATCAGCAGAAGGGGTTATAAAAAGAACCTCTGCACCTTTACGGTTAAAAGTGATGTTCGGTCTGATACCGGTAAGACCTTCAACATCGTCGATCAAGAATTCAACGTTGTCTTTGAAGGTGTGTGGTTGAAGCCCCATATGGTTACCGGTACGGTTGGAGTTAGAGGCGGGCTCTAAAATCCAGTTAATACCAACACCAACCAGATGCAGTAACTCACGAAGCATCATGGTTACTTCAGCAGTATCAATACCGTAAGGACAGAACACAGAGCATCTACGACACTCAGTACACTGATAAGAGTACATGAACCACTCTTTCAATACAGCTGTCGTCATCTCGCGGGCGCCAGCCATCTTACCGAGGATTTTACCAGCAAGGGTAAAGTCGTTACGGTAGACTGAGCGCAGCAGTTCTGCACGAAGTACCGGCATGTTTTTAGGATCACCTGTTCCGAGAAAAAAGTGACACTTGTCAGCACAAGCACCACAACGGACACAGCAATCCATGAATATTTTCAGGGAACGAAATTTATCGAGTCGCTCAGACAAGCCTTTAATGATTATATCTTTCCAGTCCTCGGGAAGTTTCCAGTCTTCATCTTCCGGACTCCATTCACGGGCATTTGGAAAGCTCAAACCTTTTTGGCTGTCGAGGTACTCGACCTTTTCTTTTTTGGCAGGGTAGGCATAATTACCGGGTTTGAAGACCACCGGAATATCCATCCAATCCATGGTAGGTATTGCTCCTGTCGCCAAGGATGGTCCCTGCACTACGCTTTTCGATAATTGTTCTAATTTTGGAACTGACATCGTTATCTAATCCTCTTAAGCTAGTTTTGGGTCAATCAAATTACTCTTCATCCTTTTTAGGAGGCAACTCCTTATCAACAGGAAGACCAGCCTCAACCATATACTCACGAAAATCGTCTTCATAGCCAGCATAGGAGTGCGGCAGAATACGCGGATTCCATGGGTTTACGTGGCGAACTGCACGGCTGTTATTTTTCATATTACGGGTAGGGCTCATAAAAACACCACCCATGTGCATCAGCTTGCTGAATGGGAAATAGGCAAGCAGAACGCATACAAGAAAAACATGGATGTAAAAGATTGCACCAATTTCTGCACCGATAACAGGAGAGAAAGTAACAAGTCCTACAGCCAGCTGTTTGATATTGACAATGTCTATATCGGTGCGCAGGAAGTAACGCATCAAAACACCAGTAACAGCAATAGCAAAGATCAGAACCAGTGGGAAATAATCATTTACAAGGGAGATGAATCGTACATGACGAGTGATCAGTCGACGACCAAAAAGTAATACGACACCGGCGAGAAGTCCGACATCAGTCGCATACAGGGTTGGTGCTCCAATCTGAAACAGACCATCAAGAGCCTCAAGCCAACCAACACATGCTGGTACCGGGTCAAGAAAGATTCTTAAGTGTCTCACAACAACAATGAGAAAAGAGTAGTGAAAGATCAGGGCAAAAAGCCACAGCCATTTGGAAGATTCATAGGTGATCTTAGGACCATCATGAATCTCGGATTTGGTGTTTCTGAAAAGTGAACGAAACAACACAATTTCAAGAAACATTCTTGCAACAACCTCTGCTGTTGTGTCAGGAGCTTCAAGCTTATTCTGCTTGATGAAATCCAATGATTTTCCCTGGCCGCATGTTGTCTGAATTGAAAACGGAACAGGAGACTTAGCCCACTGTACCACTCTATAGACAAAGCCACCGAGAAAGATCATCAGGGCCAGATACGGCAGTGCCACACCAAACAAGTAGGGCATTCCCGGTATCTGTGATCCGAGCCAAGCAATCAATACCAACGCTATGACTGCCAGGAATGAGAAGGCGTACTTCATTTCTTACCTCGCTTCAGTTGAACTGTTTTGGAAACTGCACTGAGACCCAACACAGGGCGCTTAGCGACAGCAACCAGTTAATTACCGTTTGTTTCCTTTGTTAAATCCTTTATATCTGCTTCAGCCAGCATGTTCGATGGACACTTACTGTCTGTGAGAATGTGACTACCCGATTTTATTTCGGCTAACCGTACCTTGTAGATCCGCTCTCTATATTGCATATATGTGTCAAATGATGCGAGAACCAGAAGATCCACAGCAAACTCAAAATCATAGAGTTCCGCGACCAGATGTGCCCTTTCCTTGTCTTTTAGAAAGACTTCCCGGGTGATATGCTTTACAGCATTAAGTGGTGCAACTGCCTGGGCGGGCGTAAACTCCTGAACTGAGCGTATACTTATAATTTGATCAAGATACGGCTGGTGTTCTTTGCTATCCGCTCCTTTTGCAAGAAGCGTAAACATATGTCCCAACGCTTCACGAACGTTTCCGCCGACGGGATTTGCAAATTTATCCTTTTCCTTGATAAAAAAACCGGATGAATTATAGGTGTCGAGTGTATATTCCACCCATTTGTTGACAATTTTGTCCCTGTGGTTTCTAAAACCTTCGGCGAGATCCATGAAATACTACCTTCTCTATCGTTTTAATTGATTCAATCCGCCATTCAGAAAAAAACCGAGACTACTGAATGACGGTTCATAAGAAGGCATTTCTAGCACCTTTTCACCTCTTTTTCAAGTAGATTCTTCGATGCACACTTCGCCTAAATCTCTGTAAAGTTAGGCTTTCCAGACACTTTTACAATTCAATTATATCGGCAATAATATTGACCGCTTCTCCTATGTAGGGGTCGTTGTTTACCTCTTCGAGCCACTTCTTTTTCATATATTCTTTGTCATAAACATCTTCTTTAGAATCATTTTCTTCATCATCTGATACCTGATATCTACGATAGTGAGCTCCAACTTTTTCTCTTACCTTCTCTGCCTCCCGTCGTTTTTTCAACATGTCATCATACTGGATGGTCAGGATGGTATCTTCACTTCTGGCAAGAGCATTTGCAGCTTCTTCCTGAATAATCTGCAATCCCTCGTCTTCTGCTGCTCGTTTAAGACTGCGCTTACGCAATGTTTCAATATCAAGAGCGTGGGATTCCGCAACAGTATAATCCACCGGATCAATGGAGTCCCAGGGCAACGAATAATCAAGATAGCGCTCTTCCGATTTAATGTGTTCTGAAAGGTTTGGCAGAATGATATCGGGTTCAACACCCTTATACTGCGTGGAAACTCCGGTTATTCTGTAAAACTTTTGGATCGTTACCTTAAGGGCGCCGAGATCATCATACTTTTTAAGCTGAAGAAGAGGTATGTTTTCATTAAGGTCAATTATAGTCTGAACAGTTCCCTTACCATGGGTATGCTTACTCCCCACGATTACGGCTCTTTTGTAATCCTGAAGTGCTGCTGCAACAATTTCTGATGCTGAAGCAGAGAATTGATTAACCAGCACAACAAGGGGACCATCGTATTGAATCTCATCATTGGTGTCACTGAGAATACGACTGTCACCAAAGCTGTTTTTTACCTGAACAACTGGTCCGGTTTTTATAAAAAGCCCGGCAATATCCACAGCGTCCACTAAAGCACCACCACCATCGTCACGGAGGTCCAAAATCAAACCATCGATCCCTTGCTCCTTTAGGCGCTCAATTTCTGCTTTGGTATCATCGGTTGAGTTTCGGCCATTACCGCCATTTCTACTTCCCTCAAAATCGCGATAAAAGCTTGGAATGTAGACATATCCTATCTTTCTACTCTTATCTGACTCAATAACCGTACCCTTGACAAAGGTCTCTTCAATCTGAACCACATCACGGATAATCCTGATGCTGTGCATTGAGCCATCGGACTTTTTCACAGTAAGCGTTACAGCCTCACCCTTAGGACCGCGAATAAGACGAACTGCATCACGAAGGCGCATATCGG
Source organism: Desulforhopalus glucosivorans (assembly GCF_054397165.1). Taxonomy (NCBI): domain Bacteria; kingdom Pseudomonadati; phylum Thermodesulfobacteriota; class Desulfobulbia; order Desulfobulbales; family Desulfocapsaceae; genus Desulforhopalus; species Desulforhopalus glucosivorans. The sequence continues at coordinate 519,735 of NZ_AP044854.1, read as the reverse complement.
TTATATCAACAGGCTCTTCACCTTCCTGGGCCACCTCATAAATAATATCTTCGGCCTTAAGAGTTCCTTCCCTGGCTGATGCGCTACCGGGAATAATTCTGATAACCTTAATAAAACCATCGTCCTCTCTTAAGATTGCACCAATACCCTCGAGGCTACCACGCATGCTAATATCAAACTGCTCTTTAGTTGCAGGTGGGATGTAGTTGGTATGGGGCCCAAATGCTCTGGTGACGCAGCCAAAATAACGATCGTAATGGTCCTGAAGGGTTTCCTGATGAAGTCTTGCAAAGAAGTTGGTGTTTCGCTTACGAATTTTGGTTAGAGCTTCTTTCCACAGCCCCTCGTCATCTTTTATTTCCTCTTCCTTTAGAGTACCTTTTTCAATGTCTTTTTCTTGAATTTCTTTGAGGTCAAAGTACTGGGAGATAATCTGCATTTTAAGGATTTTTCGCCATCTGTTGGCCAGCCCATCAAGATCTTCGACAAAATCTATTGCTTCGGGATCAGTCTCATAACTATCTTTTTCTGAGACATTAAAAGAACCCACAATAATATCATCACTTCCATCCTTCTTAATATGTACAGATTCATCAACCAGCATTTTGGCCACAAGATCTTTTACAATATTAATTTTTTCGTTGAGGATATCATAACCGGTATCCGGCAGTGTGATGTGACCACCCGCAAGATTATTGTCAATGTACGGGGCAAACGCTTCAAGTTGTTTGACGTCCTCTTTAAGCAAAAAACGCTTTTGAACATCCAACTGTTTGATATAGAGATGAAAGGCCGCCTTAGATAGTTCATTATCCAGTTCTTTATCACTAAAGTGTAGCGGTGGCAGTTGCTTACTCAGGATATAGCCTATAAGCCGGTTTCGTTTCCTGTCTATTTCTGTACTTGGATTGATTGCTGCAGTTGCAAGAGAGGTCGATACAACAAGAAAAGCCACTAGACTCAATGCAGAGAAGATCTTTATATTTTTCATAATTTTCATTATTAATGATTCATGATCGTGGAACAAACGTTAGCCCACATATTTCATGAAAGGCCAAGCTCAAAAACAATAATACAGTATAGTATCCAGCTGTTAGACTTGATTGTATCTTCAAAGTCCTGGTGATAGCCTGCACCTCCACCAAAAGTATGGTTTTCACCCTGCAGGCTGGTGACACCAACCCTGCTAGTGATAACAGAACAGATAAACAAATACCATTACAAATACGTAAGCATGGAAAATTTACAGCAAGAAATCGAAGCTTTTGTAGATAAAAGAGACTGGAGTCAGTATCACACTCCCAAAAATCTGGCCATGGCCTTAAGTGTTGAGGTCGCTGAGCTCGTTGAAATATTTCAGTGGTTAACACCGAAGGAAAGTGCCAACCTTGACGAAGCAACCCTCAATCACCTTGAAGAAGAGATCGGAGACATAATGATTTATCTCACAACACTTGCGACTCAATTCCACATGGATCCGATAACTGCAGCTCAGAAAAAGATCATTAAAAACGGAATTAAATATCCGGAACCATAAATGAAAACGGTTGATCAGAGGCAGTATTGCTTAAAAAGGATGTATTCAGGAAGAAACTGTACGCCAAGAGCTGAGGCAAATTCTTCCAGCTCAATATAGGTACAGTTAATAATAGTGGACGTATGACCAGTTGAGATATTGAGAAATTCTTGCTGAAGAAATCGAGAATAAAGGTCTGCTGCGTTCTTCTGTACTGAGCAGGGATCAAGATCTTGCCGCCTGCAATAGTTTAAAAACCGCTCATAGTTACAGATGGAGCGAACAATCCCACGGTAGATCGACTTGCAAACATTATCGTGATACATATCACGCAGGATAATCTCTTCGTACCTCTCTATGGCTGCTTTTTTCAGGATATCCTGCTGAGTTTTTGTGAGGACAACGCCCGGCCCGTCGGCAGCTCTTTCAAGAAAATAAATGGAGGAATTGTAAGCAATTTCAGGCGTCTCTCCTGAGTGGCGAACAATGTACCACTCATTATCGATAAGTTCTTCTACGGATTCTTCGATTTCAGCTTCCAAGACCAAAGATCTCCCGGATCGTTGCGACCTTTTTATCTCGGTTATCGCGGCCCATACATGAATCCGCCTTAAGATACATAAGTGGATTATGAAGAACCTTATTGTTAATAGCCGAAATCATTTTCTCCAGGTGCTTTCTATCGGCTTCTGAGAGGTTCGATAACTTGGACAGGGTCTTTTCCAGTTCCAGCTCCCCAATGGCTTCGACCTTATTCCTTAATTCAAGAATCGTTGGTGTTACTGCTAGTCCCTGGTAATATGCCTCAAATTTTAAACTCTCCTCATCAACAATTCGTGTTGCCTTAACTGCTTCCTTATCCCGTTCTGCGCGGTTCATCTCCACGACACTACTGAGATCATCAATATCGTAAAGATACACATTTTCAATGTCGTTCAGTCCAGGGTCAAGATCTCTTGGCACAGCAATATCAATGAAAAACAGAGGTTTATTCATCCGTGAGCGCATCACGGATTTTACCTCATCCTTATGAAGAATGATGTCTGTTGCCCCAGTGGAAGATATGATAATATCCACCCCCTTAAGCTGAGGGACCAGTTCATCCATGGAAACAGCTTTACCGTTGAAACACTTTGCAAGGTTTACAGCACGGGTGAGTGTCCTGTTTGCAACTACAACAGAGTTCACCCCCTGCCCCACAAGATGTTCGGCAGCCAGTTCCGCCATTTCTCCGGCACCAACCAGTAGAACGTTTTTCTCCTGAAGGTTACCAAATATTTTTTTGGCAAGCTGAACGGCAGCAAAGGAGATAGAGACCGCTGACGAACCAATTGCGGTCTCTGTCCGAACCCGCTTAGCCACAGAAAAGGACTTATGCAACAATTTATTGAGTAGCGGTCCGGTACAACCGAGCACAGAAGCATGTCGATAGGCAACTTTCAACTGTCCAAGAATCTGAGCCTCTCCCACAATCATTGAATCAAGACTTGCTGCCACCATAAATAGATGGTTCACAGCTTCCTGACCTTCGAATATGTAGAGATACTGTATTACATCTTCTTTTTTAGTACCTTGACCAAAAAGAAATTCTATTATAGCCCCTTCAACATCTCTTCCAGCTTCCTCCACAACAAGAAACTCCACCCGATTACAGGTTGAGAGCAGATAATATTCCTTTAGTCCTCGTACCTTTTTAAGAGCAGTAAGCGGTTCATCATACCCACCAGAAAGTGCTATTTTCTCGCGCACTTCAACCGGTGTAGTTTTATGATTTACCCCAAGGAGCAGTATTCGTTCAGCCGGCATAACTATGCACTCCTCCAAGGAAAAACGTCACCCCCCAAAGGGTGAAAAGCACTGAGAGAAAACCAACTACTGCCATTACAGCGGCTCTCTTTCCTCTCCAACCAACAGTGAAGCGTTGATGAATCATAACAAGGTACATGAACCAGGTGATAAGCGACCAGGTCTCTTTCGGATCCCACTGCCAATAGGTCCCCCAGGCCTGACGTGCCCACACTGATCCGGTCACAATGCCAAGGGTTAAAAAAACAAAACCCGCTGTAATACAATGACTGTTTAATTGATCCAGGGCATCAAGGGATGGAAGACGTTCAAAGAAATAACCGAATTTTTTGGCCTTAAGTTCTCGTTCCAGGAGCATGTACATGAGACCACCGCAAAAAGCGAGGGACAAAAAACCATAGGCAACAAGAGAAACTCCTGCATGAACAGGCAACCAGGCACTTTGCAGAGCAGGAACCAGTACAGTCACATCTCGACTGGAAAATAATGAGATAAACACCATACAAAAAATCAGGATGGCAACAAAGGTCCCGAAATTCTTAACGGTATAACGCCACCTGAATGAAAGATAGGCCCAGGTCGTAGCCCATGCGAAAAAGATAACCGTCTCATGCTGAGAAGTAATAGGAGTGTGGCCTGTGAGAAAAAAACGGGAAATAATATAACAGGTTTGCAAAATTCCGGAGAGCACCAGGATTGCGCGAGCAATTTTTCGTACCTTTTTATTCTGGCTGACAAAAAACACAACATATGCCGCCATGGCAACAGTTGTCACTCCCAGCACTGAGAAATAGAGGATATAATTTAACTCTTCCATGCGTTCTCCAGCAAATTATTGACGGATGTACCACACAAACCTGCATTTTTTTTCATTTCTTAACTCTGATCCTGGCTTGCAAGAAAAACCTTCATCAAGGCGACACTATCCACAGTCTCGGGTAACTCCTGCAACAACAGCATCTGCACATCAAACCAATTTTCTTCAAGTACAGCGTCCACCAGATCACCATCAATGAGGCGACGGAAGATATCTCCGCTTACCTGGGGATCACTGCTATGTGCGATTACGCTCTCTCTGATAAGGCCCATCAAGCCCACGACAGCAGTATAACCGGGGCTAATTTCCTTTTCCAGCTGCTTTCGCAACTTTTTGGCGAGCGCTGGACTCCCCCCACCTGTTGAAACAGTAACAATCATTGGCCCTCGCCTGAAGTGGGCAGGGACGTGAAAATCACTTTCCGTAGGGGCGTCTGCACTATTGAGAAGCACTGCATGTTTACGTGCTTCTTGCTCAATCAGTAGCTGAACCTTCCTATTATTTGTTGCGGCAAATACCAGACGGACTCCCTCCAGATCACCTTCAACAAATGGTCGTTCAAACCACTCAACCTCACAATTATCAGCAAGCAAACGCAGGTCCGGCACAAGCTCCGGACTTATTACCCGAACCTTTGCCTTTGCCTCAAGCAATCCACGACATTTACGCAGGGCAACCAAACCTCCTCCGACAACCAGGCAGAGACAGTTTTCAATCTTAAGATTTACGGGGTAAAGAGACATATTGGTTCAACTTGTAAGACTAATTAAAAACTATACTTTTGAGTCACTCACCAAGCCCTCAACCTCACCGCTTATGGCGAAGACGGTTAACAATGACAGTGATTTTTTTACCATCGCGCATAAAACTCTGCTCTTTAAGAGCTATATCAAAATCATTCTGGGCAAGTTTTAGAAACTTTCCGAGGCTCTGCCTTTTTGAATCATGCGCGAGATAAATCATACCATCGGGCTTCAGGCAAGTCTTGAATATAGTAAGTAATGGTTCAAAAAATTCATCCCTGAAAAGAATTTCAGCCCCCGCCAAAACATCGAATGGTTCTATATCAATTGGTTTCAACCAGTCAAGATGGCTAAATTTGACATTGGTTAATCCAGATGCAGCAGCACTTACCTTTTGAAAATCCATTATCATATCTTCATAATCACTGAGCGTAACATCAAAACCTGCAGCTGCTGCGGCAAGTCCAGGGGCGCCCAGACCAGCACCAAGCTCAAGCAATCGTTTCCCCTTTGTCTCCGTCTGCGCACCAAGAACATAGGAGAGTATCATGGCCGCATCCCATAAACGTATCCAGAACGGAAACTCCGAAACATCTGCAAAAGGGTCTTTACCATCCAGAAACTGCTCCAAATCAGCAATTTTGAGCAGACGAATCTTATTTTTCCCTACAGTGAGACTGTCAAAGGTAAGGGAGTATTTTTCCCGAATGCGATTATATATTTCCCGTTCATTCTCGGGAAGAGTACGAATATCCATAGTAGACAACCGAAATTTAGTATTAGAAAAGTATATATCAGGCAGCAAAAAAGAAATGGTGGGTTAGACCAACACTGGCGAGCAGCAGACAGTAGTAACCAAACCACTGCAATCTGTTTTTACGAATGATATCAAGAAGTAGTTTTATCGCAAGATAACCGGCAACAGCGGACATAGACATGCCGGCAATGAGACTCAGTGCAGTATCAGCCGTGGGGGGATTCTGAAAAAAATCACCCATCTGTAAAACTGCAGCGCCTACAATTGCGGGAATAGACATGATAAATGAGAATTTGGCGATTGTCTCCCTCGGAATTCCCAGAAGCATACCGACAAAAATTGTGGACCCAGAACGGGATAAACCAGGCATAATAGCCAAGGCCTGGGCACAACCAACAAGAATGCTCCTCCACCAGGTCATCTTTTCATTTCGTTCTGGTATATATTGAGCTATGACCATGATTGTACCAGTACCTATCAGCATGCAGTAGGCGATCAAGGTTGAGCCAAAAAACGAATCTATATGACTTTTAAAAAAGAGACCAACAACCACAGCAGGAAGTGTGGCAAGAATCACATAAATATCCCAGAGGAAAAACTGTCGAACCTCAGGATCTGTATTACCGGAATAATATTGAAAAGGAGCTCGTATCATCGCAAGGATTTCCTTGCGAAAAACAATAATGACAGAAACCAGGGTCCCTAGATGCAAACAGACATCAAAGACAACACCCTGCTCCTGAAAGTTGAGTAATTCAGAACCGATAACCAGATGTCCTGAGCTTGAAACAGGAAGAAACTCAGTTAACCCTTGAATAATACCAAGAACAATTGCTTTGACTAATTCCACGAAATGCCTCTGTGCTGTCTATGTTACACTCTATGAGCCAAGTAGAAAATCTAACCCCGGTAAACAGAAAATAAGCCGGAGATATATAGCATCACCAAACTCATCAAAAAAAAAGGTCGACTGATATGAAATCAGCCGACCCGTGACAATACTTAAAAAGTACTGTTCTGTCAATTAGCAACCCTCAACGGTTCCTTTCTTGGCAGGAGATACTTTGACCTTGTCACCAGGAGCAAGTTTGTCTGCTTTTTTGCAAGTCATGGTAACTTTTTCTCCATCAACAGCATCAACGGTACATTTGAGCTTTGCAGCAAAGCAAGTACCTACAGTACCAAGAGCAAAAACCATTGCCAATGCGAAACATGCGATCTTCTTGTTCATTAGATTTCTCCTTATAATTCCAGTTGATTGGGAGGTGGCCTCCCATAATAGCCATTCGTTACTACAAACATATGAACGAAACCATATTATTTCAATTTACACTGAAATGCAACATCGATCAATTAGTTCAGCAGGCTTCTCACATCTTTTTCTAAAATACTTCGCTGTATATAGCCCGTATATTTCTTCACCACGTTTCCTGATTTGTTCACTAAAAACGCAACAGGAATACCGTAAACACCGCCAAAATCCGAGGTAGTTTTGGCCTCAGCCATCAAGACAGGATACGTGATTTCCTTTTTCTCCATAAATTTTGCGACAACCCTAGGCCCCTGCTGGTCGACCGACAAACCGACCACAGAAAAACCAGAGTCTGAAAGCTCTTCCTGCAATTCATTAAGAACCGGAACTTCCTGTGCACAGGGAGGACACCACGTTGCAAAAAATGTTAGAAGTAGTACTTTTCCTTTAAAAGAGCTGGAATCAACAATATTACCGTCTTGAACACTTTTCAGAGAAAAAGCAGGCATTTTTGTGGTAGCCCCACTCTCAACAACTATTAAAAACGATAACAATATAACTGCACAAATAACTGTCAGCGAAAAACGTGACTGGTTTTTCATAAACCCACTCCCTAGGAGATTTCAATATTAACTCTTCTATGATATACTCTTGCCACAAAATTCAGAAAGAGCACTAAACAACAGCTAACACACTGAAATTACAATAGCTTATATTATATTCATCAAAGAGACTGCAAGCAAGGCGACCTGGCACCTTTTTTCATCAGGGTACACATAACCTCACTTACACTTTTTTGCAAAAGTTTTACCTCTCACTTTCAGGAACGGTATGAAACAACATCTGCTACCCTTTAAAATGATTAACTTTCTCAATTATGTAGCTATCTTTTTGTTCTTTTTTATCCAGCTTGCTCACCCTGTCATGGGGGAAGTGGTGGACAAGGTTGTTGCTGTTGTCAACGATGACATTATCACACTCAGTGAACTTGAGGCTGAGACAAGCTCGCTGTATAAAGCACTTGCCACAGACAAGAGTCCGCAAGAATTAATAGAGACCATGAATGAGGCCCGGGACCTTGCGCTTAATAAGATGATTGAGCGCACATTGATGGAACAAAAAGCGAATCAGTTTAATGTGTCTGTATCAGAAGCGGAGATTGATTCGGCCATTGAGCGCACCCGAAGCAAGATGTCATTAAGTAATGCTGAGTTTAGACAAAAACTTGAAGAATCAGGGCTTAATGAAGAGCTATACAGGGTAAAATTACGCGACAACATTCTTCAAAGTAAAATCCTCAGTGTCGATGTACGTTCAAAAATAGTCATCACTGACGAAATGATACAGGAGTACTATGACCAACATTACACCTCCCGGGTCAGTGATGGGGATTACTACCTTTTGCAAATCGGTTTTTCCTGGGACAATGATAGTTCTAAAAGTGGTGCCACAACAAAAGATCAGTCTTTAAAGCTCGCAAAGCGTATCCATAAACTCGCAACAGACGGACAGGACTTCAAAACACTTGCCACAAAGTTTTCAGATCTGCCATCAGCATCTGATGGTGGTGACATAGGTATCTTCACACTCGATGAAATGGCCTCTGCCATGCAAAATGCTGTAAAAGACCTGCAACCCGGTGAGATTAGCCCTATTGTTGAACTGTCATCGGGCTACCAGTTTTTCAAGCTCCTCTCAAGCGATGATGAAGCCAAGGTGGTCACTTCCTCACTTGAATCAAGTAAAGAGGAAATTCAGGAGAAACTATACGATATAAAGATGAAAGAGGCCTACCAGGTCTGGGTAAAAGAGTTAAAACAGAGTGCCTATATTCAAAAGCTCTAAGCAGGGTGTCATAGAGTAAGCGTACATATTCTTTACAACTGAACGTCAAACACAAAATACTGTTAAATAATGTCATCTGATCCAATAGACAGCACAGGAGAAACTCTAGGCGAGCTTCTCCGCAGAACGAGAATGTCCCTCGGCTTTGATTATGAATCAATCAGTAAGGCGACTAAGATCTCAGTTAAAAACCTGCAAGCCATGGAAGACAATGATTATGATTTACTCCCAGCTGAGGTTTTTACTCGAGGCTTTTACAACCTCTACGCCAGACAACTCACCCTTGATCCCACAACAATCCTCAGGCAGTATGATAATGAGAAGTCCCTGGCTCGCAAAAATAATAATAGCCTACAAAGCTCTATTTCCTACGATCGCAACTACGGAACTATGGCAGAACGCCCTAATGTGATGCCGTTCTCCTGCCTTGGCCTCATCGTTATGCTACTCCTAGGCTTTGGTGCTTTTCTTTGCTGGTATTTCTCCTTCAACCCGGCAACATATCTCAGTCAAAAAATACGAAAAAGCCCTGAGACCAGCATAAACAACACTCTTAAAAGCCCTGAAAAGGAATTTTTCGAACTGTATAATATGCTCAGCATACCAACAAGCTCGAATGCTGCAGAGATCAAACAGCAGTTTCTTGCGCCCGTTGTTGCAACAGATAAATATCTTATCACGGCTCAATTTAAAGAAAACACCAAGGTGACCCTTTCAATTGATGGCCAACCTGTCTTTGACAGCATCTATAAAAAGGGGGATTCTGCAACGTGGTCAGCACAGGACAAGATAAATATCACCCTTCCAGGAAAAACAACAACTCTTCTCAGCCTCAACAAAACACCAATTCATCTTCCTAAAACAGACAATGCGACCCTGACGGTTTCCATTCCAAATGATATCCTTTGATGAGCTGACATGCAGGCAAAATGGAAGCTGATGCTATCGTCCTCGATACCACAGACCATGGGGAATCTGATATAATACTCACCCTGTTCACCCAAGACTCGGGACGACTCTCTGCAATTGCTAAAGGCGCCAAGAAAAGTAAAAAGCGCTTTGTCAATAAACTGGAGATTTTCACCTACCTGCAGATACACTATCAGCAAAAAAACGAACGTGCCCTTGCTTTTTTGAGTGAGGCTGAAATCCACACCAGCTTCCCCAATATCCGTCATCAGCTCGAGCCCTATATAATTGCGTCGATAATAAGAGAATTTCTTCTTATCGGAGTAAAAGAGGGGGAGCCCGATTCCAATATATTCCGTCTCTCTCTCTGGGCGTTCCAGCAACTTGACAACCAAAAGCAGAGTTCCCAGGTGCTTGTCGTTTTCCTTATCCATTTTTATGACTACATCGGCTATCGCCCGGACTTTTATAACTGCAGCAACTGCCACTCAACTGTTCACCCGTCGCACAGCTATCGCTTCAACAGTGGCAGTGGCCAGCTGCTCTGTTCAAATTGTACCGAGTATAACAGAGCAGGTCGCCCACTCTCATATGGCACTATCAAAATGATCCAAAATTGCCAGGTCCAACCCATTGAAAGATTACACCGTTTAAAGTTTACTGGCGCTATCCTATCAGAATCCCTACAGTTACTGCATAATTTCGGTAGACAAATTTTTCAAAGAGAGATAACCTCATGGCAGATTTTGGAGCAACAACACAAAATCCTTGGTATACCTTCACCATTTGTAAAAAGAGGTTAACAAACAATAAGGAAGGTTGAGATTTGTCCCTTCCCAAATACAAAATACAAGAGATTAGGGGAATATTATGCAGAAAACATTACTGGCTCTACTCTGTTTTGGAGTAATCACACTTCTCTCAGAAGGCAGTGCAATTGCAGGAGAACATCGTATCGGCGGTGGTGCAAATTACTGGCTTTCCATTGATGACATCGAAATAGGTGACGACTCATTTGACGATGATGGATTAGGTTTTTTTGGTTCCTACCAGTACTGGACCGGTCTTTTTGGAGTGCAGGCTGATCTTGAATGGCTACCGGACAGATTTGGCGAGTCAGCTATCGCTCCCCAGGCCTACCTCCTGATAGGTAAAGCAATATATGGCGGAGTTGGTATAGGAACAACATATACCGATGGAAGTTTTGCTGATGAGCCGTTCTTTGCTCTTAAGGCGGGTCTTAACCTTGAAGTACTCCCAGGATTATTCTGGGATATCTATGGGAACTACAGGTTTAACGACACAGCGGACTTTGATGACGATGACACAGATATTGATACAGATACGGTCTTTCTCGGTATGGCAATACGATTTGCACTATAGTATTTGACATATAAATAGACTACTCCTCTACCTTGAAACCCTGAGGTAGGGGAGAGCTTTGTTGTCCACCTATATAGCGAACCTCTCCACTATATTCAGTTTTCTCAAAACCATCCTCAAGACGGATCACCAAACCACCCAGTTCATCTACCCGAACAACCTTTCCCTGATATTGCGGTGCAGTTATTACATCAAAACCGTAGACGACATCCTTACCAATTGTATCGGAAGCATCCTTCCATCGACTCAGTATCAAATGTGTCCCGTCCTTCCCGGAAAAACCGTCCCCTGCAAGATTCTTCGCCTCTTCAAAATAGATGGTTCCAAAATTCCAGGCAAGTTTTGCCAGAAAACGAGCAGTAAATTCGGACAGATCAACCGAGTGGCCAAGGTGTTGTTTAAGAGATAGCGCAATCCCCTCTAACTCACTTGGAAAACAGCAGTTATTAATATTTATCCCAAAGCCCACCAGGGTAAACTCTTCCCTGTGGGTCGGTTCAGTGTAACTTTCAACAAGAAAACCGGCAAGTTTTTGACCGCACAGCAGAACATCATTAACCCAGCGCAGGCTCACCTCTTCTCCTGCGTATTCCCGCACTGTTTCGCAACAGGCCAGGCCCACTGCCATGGGGATAAACTGCCTCGATTCCGGTAACAGATTATTTCCATGGACAAGACACCCCCAGATCCCACCGACAGGTGCGTGCCAACTTCTGGTGAAACGGCCTTTTGAATGAGTCATGGTATCGGCTAAAATGACAGTCCCACTCTCAACAGACCGTCCCTTTTCGGCAAGATCAACAATTAACTTACGTCCATGCTCCATGGCACGGGGAAGCGTTGCATGGGATTCAATGCTCGCGCCGACAAATGAACCGTAACGGGAAATTTCTAAGGATTCACTACTGGATAAAAGACAAGATGTTTGCAGTTGCTGCTCATCCCTGAGATAGCTGAGCACCATCTCAGGGCTGGGACTATTCTTTACCATAACGGTGTTACAAAGACGATTAATGATCAGTATCCCAATCTGCCTTAACCTTGGTGATAATTTTTTGAATTATCGGCAGCTTATCTGATGCACATATTCCAAGCAGCGGTTCGCCCTGTGCAACTGAGACGCCAGGCTTGAAATAGACAGAGTGAATAACACCCTCTTCCCCATTGTAATATACCGGGGTGTCACGCTTCATAAGAGACATTGTCAACACTTCATCACCAGACTTAATGGTAACAGAGCCCGGCCCCTTCTTGTCAATTCGGGACTGAATATCCATGGCGAAGAAGTATTTTGCCGATTCCGGAGCAATAAAGAGAGAAAGTACTTCTTTTAAGATATTTTCGATAATTTCTTTCTTTTTAAGCGGGTGCTTAATCGTCATTAACTTCTCACCAGCTTCCACAAACTGACCATCAATTTCACTGTTAATATTTGAAATGATTCCGTTGGTTTGGGCTGATATAAGTTTCGGGTTCCTTTCCCGATTGATCTCATATATTGTAGAGCCTGGAACTTGTCCCCACTTGCCACTGGCTGCTTCGACTTCAGCTCCCTCCATGACTTTAAAGGATACTATCCCGGTATGCACCGCAAAGATATCCACATAATCATAAGGGTCTGACTTATATTTCGTTAGTAATTCATCAAAATCTATTTCATTTGCCATACGAACAACCTGTTTTCCTTTAATCATTAGATCAGCCGGCAACCGTCTGATCTATTATTACCTAACCCCGATAAACGGGAAATCGAGTAATGCACCAAATTATTATGCAACTACTGAGCAATACGTTTATACTGGCAGAAATGGATCAAGGCAAGGTTATATTTTTTTTAAACCCTGCTATACCCCAGATAACAGACTGATAAAACAACTCTTTTCAATTTTTACAATGAAATCAAAAATCCCTCTTCTGAAAACAGTTCTTTTCTCATTTCTTGGTATCACCCTTCTGTTTATGCTCTTGCTCCCGTTTCTCTGCAACACCTACCTGCTCCCACGACTCATTGAAGACCTGCCGTTTAGCCAAAAAGAATTCAGCCTCTCCAGGATTTCCCCATGGAAAACCATAGGTACACTTCGCCTGAGTGAAGATAACACCCTGGTAGCTTCCATACCAAAATTTGAACTCCACTACAGCCCACTTACTCTTATGCGGGGAGAAATTGACACACTACTCATAGATGGGTCAACGTTACAGTTAATGCAAAAAGACAAGAGAATTGTCTTTTCTAAAAGTGGTGAAAAAACCACTTCCAAGAAGAAAAGTAAGAGTTCGATCACCACTCGTCTAGGCATTACAGTAAATAAAATCGTGATCCGCGACAGTCACCTCAGGATACAAACTGAAAAAGCAGAGCAAGATCTCACTGTCGACGCCCTGCTCGAAATAGATAGCCGTAGAGTAAATAGAAAATATGAACTTACTGACATTACTGCCAAAATAGAGACAGCTGGCGACCTCAACCTCACATCCTCCATCAGAGCAGATTTTGAGCCAAATGAAATACTGCTTAAAGCTGACATACATATTCCAAATATAACAGATTTAAGCCAGATAACAGCCATCGACCAGACAATCTTGCCTGGGGGGTCTTTGGACTCCACAACAGATATTAGCGTGCAGGCAGAAACCCTTGCACTCAACACGTTCAACCTCAACGCTCACATAGACAACGTACGTGGTTCTTTTAATGGTGTTGCTACAAAGCAAACCCTGAGAGACGTACCTGTACAGGTTTCCATAACCGGCAACCAGGACACTCTCAAATTCAACCTTACCAACCTGTCAATCGAGACTTCGCAGGTAGGATTTGACTGCAACAGTTCAGGAACCATAGAGGCCAGTTCTAAAACCTTTCATATCGTGACCGACCTATACTCCCGACAATTACAAAGTACCTTTACACTTAAGAGTTCAGGACGTTATGAAAACCAATCCTTCAACGCCAGCGTTGATCTTATCAGTGACAAACTGACCATTAATCCAAATATCACTACCAGTCCAATACAGCTCAATGGAAATATTTTTTATGGTAATGATGTCCTGGAGTCCCGATTGACTGGTAATATCGATAGAATTCAGATGAGTGCTCGTCAATTAAGAGCAGAGGCTATTAACTGGGATCTGTTCTTTAAATATCCGCAGCATAATGGTTTTGATAACCAACAAAGCATCCTCACCATAGGGGCCATCCACTTTAAAGATGAAAAAGTAGCAAGCCTTACAGCTCATTTTACCCAAGAAGAAGATGCCCTTAACTACAATACTGATATAAAAAGTGAAATGGATATTCCGGGTACTGTTCACTGCAGTGGACTTGCTCACTACAGTAGGCCAACCACAGCAAACTGCAGCCTGCCTGTAACCCCAATTGACAGTAGCCTGTTTCCATCCTTTATCCCCATCCCTGAAAAGACAAGTTTTGCAGGAAACATAAATGCGAGTGCTGCGATCACTATTAATAAGGGCGCTCCTACAGGAAACCTCGACCTTCAGCTGTCTGATGGCAGCCTCAGCAGCGGCCAAACAGAAGTTACCGGTATCGAAACAACAATCCACATCCCTGCTCTGCCTTCCATCCAGAGCGCACCTGGCCAGCTTGCAACTATTGGCTCCATACACTCCGGGAAAATACTCGTTGAGGGAGGCAAGATCATTTATCGCATAGAAAACGAACAACAACTCTTTCTTGAAAAGGTAAGACTCAGCTGGTGTGGTGGCAAAATTGAAACAGGCAGTCTCACTCTTAGCTCCAAAATGGATGGCCTTGAGACTACACTCTACTGTGACAGGCTCGGCTTCGCACCACTACTACAACAATTTGGCATTGAAGACACCGAAGGTGAGGGGTCTCTTAATGGCAGGCTTCCAGTGTCCTTTAATAAACAGGGAATTTTATTTGATGATGGTTTTCTATTTTCCACCCCCGGCAATAGTGGTATAGTTCGCTTTACCAATACAGATCAGTTACAACAGGGCATGCCTGACATTGGCCAAAGTGCAACCCTTGACTATTCTATTAAATCCCTTGAAAATTTTGCATATAACTGGACAAAATTAACATTTAACACAGAGGACGACAACCTTCTCCTCGCCCTCCAACTCGACGGAAAACCTGCTGAGCCCTTGCCTTTTGGCTATAAAAATGGTCAGATCGTGGGCACAGACAAAGGGCCCGGCCTCCAACATCCGGTACGCCTTGATATGAACTTTCGGCTGCCCTTACAGGAACTGTTTCAGTACGGGAAAAGCCTTCAATCCTTAATGGAGAATATGTAAGATGACATCACCCTCGAAGTATAGCTTCTTACTACTTGGTGCAGTCGTAATCCTAATCTTTTCAGGATGTACTAAGCACGAGGTGGAGGTAAAACCTGTTGAAATTAAGCCGATCCACATCACAATTGATATTAACGTCAAAGTGGACAGGGCCCTTGATGATTTTTTTGGCGATCTCGACGACGCTCCAACAGAATAACACAACGATCCAGTGAGGTTAATCATGCATAAACATACTCTATCCGTTTCACTAGTCATCCTCCTTGCAACCGTATTGTTTTTTGCAGGACCCGCCTGTTCCGCATCGATAAAGGATCGCATGGCAGCGCGAATTCCAGCAATCACCCAGCTCAAAAACAGTGGTGTAGTTGGAGAAAACAACAAGGGTTATCTTGAATTCAGAGGAGCTAAAAAAAGTGAAGATCTCGTGGCCGACGAAAATAAAGACCGCAACATAGTATACGAGGCAATCGCTAAAAAGCAGGGCGCATCCGCTGATCTCGTAGGACAACGACGGGCAAAAATGATTGTTCAAAACGGACAGGCTGGACAGTGGTTTCAGAAGCAAGATGGCAGCTGGTATAAAAAATAAGAATATGGGCAGTTCTGCAAAAGACACTCTCTTTGACGTGGACACCATCCAAGAGGACTTTGTCTTCAACCAGAGAGTAGTTGAAGTTTTTGATGATATGATAGACCGTTCTGTACCATTTTACAGACAGGTCATTGAATCTTCAGCCGAGCTGCTTGGTCGTTTCACCAGAGAAAATGACGTGATCTACGATCTCGGCTGCTCTACTGGAAGTAGTATCTTAGAGTGTGCCCGCATTTTAGGAGGCAGGGAGCTCACGTTTGTCGGCATAGATAACTCAGCTCCCATGCTTGAAAAAGCAACCTTAAAGGCTGAACTCCATAGAAAAAAAGATGTCGTCTCTTTTGCCCACGAAGACATTACAGAATTCTCACATTCTGGCGCAGGAGCCATAATTCTCAACTACACCCTGCAGTTCATTCGTCCTCTGCAAAGAGAACAGTTCCTCAAAAAATTATTTCAAAATTTACGTCCGGGCGGGATTCTCCTCGTCAGTGAAAAAGTTCTCAGTCACAACAGTAGACTCAATAGAGAATATATTGATATTTATCACAGTTTTAAAAAATCCAGAGGTTACTCTGAGCTTGAAATTGCAAAAAAAAGAGAGGCATTAGAGAACATCCTCATCCCATTTTCCATCAATGAAAACCGCAACATGCTCAAAACCTGCGGTTTTGAATCTGTTGAAACCTACTTTCAATGGTTTAACTTCGCATCCTTTATTGCTCTCAAACCTGAATAACCCATTCTCCTTACACAACATGAATTATTTTGACACAATCCCGCAATCCGCGCAGATGGACACCATTGTCTCCGAACATAAGAGACTGCAAAAATGGATTAATCAGGACAAAAAAGGTTTCCTCCGCTATCGAAATCCTGCAAAAATCTTAAGCGAATTCAAAGCAGACTATGTTAACTGCGGTGTCGATGCTGTTACAATAGGCGATGACAAACAACTCAGCCGTGAAGAAAATGCAATTATCCGTGAACACTTGAAAAGCTTCATGCCCTGGCGAAAAGGGCCCTTTTCAGTATTTGGCAACCATGTTGATTCTGAATGGCGCAGTGAACGTAAGTGGAATCGGGTGGTCCCGGTACTTCCGGATCTAAAGGGGAAGATCATTGCCGATATAGGCTGTAATAACGGCTATTACATGTTTCGGATGGCTGACGCTGATCCCAAAATGGTGCTCGGCTTTGAACCATCCATCCAACATTACTACTGTTTCAATGCGCTCAACGGCATGGCCGGCCTCAAAAATCTTCACATTGACCTTCTGGGCATAGAGCACCTCCATCTGTTTGAAAACACATTTGATATGGTGTTTCTCATGGGCATCATCTATCATCGCCCCTCCCCCATCGATACCCTTCGGGATATTCTGTCATCTCTGACACCTGGCGGATCGTTAATCCTTGAATCCCAGGCAATTCCAGGTGATGAGCCCTATGCTCTGTTTCCAGATAATACCTATGCTAAGGTTCCAGGCACTTATTTTGTCCCTACAGGACAATGCGTATACAACTGGATGAAAAAAGCTGGCTTTACCAACATAGATTTTTTCTGCTCCCACCCGATGTCAGATGAAGAGCAACGGCAGACAGAGTGGATGACATTTGAATCGTACAACGACTTTATCCAGACGGAAAATCAAAGCCTTACAATAGAAGGCTACCCTGCCCCTTGCAGAATTTACCTCAAAGGTGATAAAAAAGAGTAGTTTAAGCCTGATCTATGCTATTCCTACTATTGCCTTTCAAGAGAACTGTGGTTACACTGCGGTAGAACTTTTTTATTCTTATTTCCTGACCTAAGGAGACATTATGGATTTATCGAAATACACTTTGTACAGTAGCGGACTCAAAGGAGCAGAATCCACATTTGGTGACGAGGCTGAGAAGGCTGGAATAAGGGAGGTTGTTTACTCTTTTGATGGCCACAAACTTTCCAGAGAAAAGAATGTTGAAATTCTGGATAAGGAACAGCTTGAGCGTGGTGATATCAGTATGGAACTGGCATCCCGCATGTTGAACCGTACCTACTATGAAACTGAAAAAATTCGTAAGGTTCTCCAAACTATTTTCCATATGGTCAATAGTGGTCATCAGGTATTTGTCATAGGATCCATACAGGAAGACGGATCGGTTAAAGGTGGTACAGGTTGGGCTGTAGAACTTGCAAAGATGTTTAACCGCCCCCTTCATGTTTTCGACCAACCGCAAAAAAAGTGGTTCACCTGGAATAACGAATGGAAGGAAGATTCTCCAAAGATCGAATATGAAACCTTCGTCGGTAGTGGAACCCGCTATTTGAGTGATGCTGGCCGTGAAGCTATTGAACAACTCTTCAAAGATTCTTTCCAGGAATAAACAACTGAATTACGACCTGCCGGCGAATATATTTGCCGGTAGGCCGCCTCTTTTACCGCTCCATCCCCCCCTTTCACCAACACCATCTCCTTGACAGGAACAGGAAAAATGTTGCATTTGCACACCTCAAACATTACTATTACGTTTAATAGTTAAATGGTCATTATCTTTCAAAGGGCTTAATATTACAACAATACCTATTTAATTAACTGATTATTATTTAGTTTTTTTCTCAGATATTGGACAATCGGTGCCTTTTTTTAGATAATTCATTGATTACAGAATTTATGGCTATGAATTTATTCCACTGCGCCATAAACACTTGTCCAACAAACAGGTGGTTTACCTGAAATGTTTCTTCAACAATGAGGTGTACAATGAAAAAGGGTGTACTCAAAGTGGGCTTAGGAAGCCTACTCGCTGTAAATCTTCTCCTTGCGGGTAATATCTTACCCCCAACCACAGGAGTTGTTTTTGCCGCAGAAACCCAAAAAGCTCAGGCAGAAGTTCAAATGGTTAAAGGAAAAATCACCAACATTTCCCAGAAAGCCAAAACTATAGCTCTATCTAAAAAAGACAAGAGCTTTTTCCTATTGAAATTCAGCGACGACACCATATTAAAAGGGGTTAAATCCACCAAGGAGTTCAAGGTTGGTGAGGCTATCATAGTCAACTATACCGTCTCAGACTCTGAAAACATTGCCACCTCCCTTGAAAAAGCTATCGTAAAGCTACCAAAGGGTGTAACTGAAATCAAAACAGATGAACTTGCCAAACTCATTACTGAGAATAAGGATCTTGTCATCGTAGATGCCAGACCTCCTGTGAAATATGGCGAGGGTCATATACCATCATCGATCTCCATTCCGTTTTCTAAACTCACCAAGATGGGCGACAAAGGATCAACCCTTTTTGACAAGTATAAAGATAAACAACTGGTCTTCTATTGCGGGGGCCCCACCTGAACCATGAGTCCTAAATCCGCCGGTCTGGCGGTTAAATGGGGTCACAAAAACCCACGCGTCTATGTTGATGGTCTTCCTGCATGGAAGAAATCTGGCAAAGCAACAGTACCCACAGTTGATCATATAGAAAAAGGTAACATTGTCCTTGTTGATCTGCGAGATAATGCAAAGGTTGAAGCCGGGTACATCCCGAGAGCCTATACCATCCCAATGACTGATCTCGAAGATGCAGAAGATGCATTTCCACAAAGCCTTGGCGCTCCTATCTATCTTTACTCCGACAACGATGCAGACATCAAAACTGCTCGTAAAATGGTCAAAGAGTGGGGATATAAAAATGTAAACGGCTTTTACGGCGCCATTGCCATGTGGGAAGCGGCTGGAAAAAAACTGCAAAAAGGTCCCGCCCTTACAGCAAGCGACGACACTCCGATCGACTGGCAGAAAAAGTTAGGCTCTGGTGAAATCAGTATCGGCGACTTCACGAAGTCTTTGAAATCAGATCTTATCTATGTGGTCGATGCCAGAACCCCTGAAGAGTTTTCTTCGGGTCACTTTCCAGGTTCTGTGTCCATACCACTTGAGCAGATGAAAACCCGTCTCAGCGAAATACCAAAAGACAAGTTCATCGTCGTCCACTGCAAAACCGGTGGCCGTGGTGAAATTGGTTATCGCATCCTAAAAGAAGAGGGATATGCGGTAAAATTCCTTAATGCTGAATGTGAATGCGAATTGTCCGGAGAATTTGAAATCTGGTAAATGAAGCATCATTGAATTATTGAATTAAAAACGGCCCGACTAGTTAACTAGCCGGGCCGTTTTAATGCTGCCTTGTAAAATGCCCTACCAAGCCAAACCTTATTGCTTGAATCCAGCAATAGGACTCAAGTCACACTGCTCAACATATATCCGTCAAGCGTTGGAAAAGCTCTCTTGGTGATGTACCATTCAAAGCTGATAATCACTTCTCCCTGGTTGGTGTGTCAGCTACTTTCGAGATCAACGACTAACTCTTCAAAACAGGAGAACCTTTTAACATTGCGAACTTAAAATTACTTCCAGATAAGTGAACGTAGTGAGCCCTTCGAGGCACTTATCACGTTTATCGGGGTTAGGATTTTAAACCACAAGTGAGCGTTTTGCAAAAATAGGATTGTCGCCCAAGATTGAGGCCTGTGAAAAATTTTACCACAGGCATATGGTTAATATTCCGAGGATAAAATTTAGAACAAAACGAATATATTGGGTGAAAAGACACTTTTGCAAAAAGCTCAAGTTATAATTCATATAAAATCTCTGGCCTACGCTGCGGATAGCAATTATAACTATGCGTAGTAGCATACAGTTAATTTCAGGGCGTAATGACGTGTAACCTACTTATATTAGAACACAATACACCCAAAAAATAATTACTTGAACTCAATGTCATTTTAATGACAAAAAAACTTTCACTCATACAATGTATAATATTCTTGTTTTTGGATTAAATACAATTTCCAAGGAGCTCGTTGATAGTTTTTCCTCCCTCTCTTGTAATTTTATTCACATAAATAGTGCATCTGAATTCTATTCGACTGCATTTTCCCGTGTTTTTGATCTCTGGATCATTGAATCAGCGCATCCAGAGATCTCTGAAATGGCCCTTCCTGAATTGTTGGCGACTCACAATTCTCCTCATATTTTCCTTTTTAATCACTCGATTGATAATCTACAGCCTGAAAGGGCTACGGTCATTAAAGAAGGCGATTTGCCCAAAAGTGTCGAAATTTTTTCTCAAATCATGCATGACAAACGAGACCACAATCGCAAGAAATATCTTGCGGGTTTTGTTCAGGATCAACCCGGACTAGAAGCAATCTTCACAAGAAGTCCTCTAATGGAAACCTTGCTCGATCTTGTGAAAGATGTCGCTCCTACCGATTCACCAATCTTTATCCTGGGGGAAACCGGAACGGGCAAAGAACTACTTGCGAATATTTTCCACAATGAGTCACGTCGTAGATCCGGCCCTTTTATGGCTGTAAACTGTGGAGCACTTCCGGACAGTTTATTGGAATCTGAGCTCTTTGGTTTTGAAAAAGGTGCTTTCACAGGCGCTAACAGAAGACATATTGGCAAGATTGAACACGCCTCTGGTGGGACCTTATTTTTAGACGAGATTGAGTCGATGTCTCCTGCAATGCAAGTTAGATTATTGCGTGTTTTACAGGAAAAATCTCTTCAGCGACTTGGCGGAAATCTAGAAATTAATGTCGATTTCAGAGTTATCGGCGCAACAAACACTGACCCTCTGGAGCTATTAAATTCAGGCAAACTGCGATCCGATCTTTATTATCGTCTTTCTGTATTTGAAATGAATATTCCCCCATTGCGCGATAGAGTAGAAGATATTCCTCTTTTAGTTCAGCATATTGTAAATAAAAAAAGAAGGAATGGCAGAGAGTACGTAAAGGGTGTCGATGAACAGGCTATGCAAATTCTTCGTTCTGTCCCCTGGTTTGGTAACATTCGAGAACTTCAAAATGTTATCGAACGAGCCGTAATGCTTGCCAATAGGGATATAATAACTGCCGACCTTATACACATTCCCAATAACCCTTTAGCAGAATTTTCTATCGACACTGCCAATTTGGCTGACCATGCGTTCCGTCCTGGAACAACATTAAAATCCTATAAAAATCTTCTTAACCAAGCTGCGGAAAGAAAATATCTTATTGAGTTACTCGAATACACCAACGGACGAATTGGTGAATCAGCACAGTTTTGCGGATTAACCCCAAGAGCCCTGTATAATAAAATGAAAATTCACGGACTAAAGAAAGAAGATTTTAGAAAATCGGAATAAAAGTAAAAAATCGGAAATATGATTGAAAACACTTAAAATTCCAAGCAATTACCCCTATACGCTTTTCCCAACACGTATATTTTCGGAAATTCGCCCCCCATTTCCATAGACTTTGTTCTGCTCACAATACAGTGCAATAACAGAAAGATATCGTCAAAAAAACTGTCTTTAGCTTGGCATGATTATTGGAATATGATCTCTGTCTGGTTTCCATTTTAATAAAAATTTAAGGAGATTGAAAATGGGCAAATTCAATAAACATCAAACAGACAGAGACAGGTTTGGAAAGTGTCAAATATGTATGGAATACATTTCAATTGAATATTACTTCAATAAAGGTGATTCTATTGTTTGTTATGAGTGTGGGACAGAATACATACTCAGCTCCAAAAACCCAGTGAAGTTATCTCTTTCTGAAGGGAATTACTGCAATGATGACTACTTTGGAGATCTACTGTTTGATGACTAGATTATATCGCTCTTAGTCATACGGACTCAGGGTAACAATCATGTATTGGGCATGCTGTAGTTCTTCTCCCCATATATAGATACAGAGCTGAAAAGCTACATAAGGAGGGCTTGAAGTTTTTAAATTTCGGCCCTCTTTATACAAAAACATAGGGATGCGATTGGTGGAATGGTTCTTTTAAATTAAAATATTTTTGAAAATCGGAAGATCTAGCGCAACATATCAATATTTATACTACTAATTTGATTCACCTCTCTTTCATTCAGCTTTTTCGGTAATTTTAGTTCACCTGTTTCTCCCCTTCTCATCAATCATAATTACAGAAATATTATACAAGTAGAGTGGAATACACTTTATCGCAAAGGTGGTATGATTGCTGGACTGTTTTTGTGAAATTATTTTACATTTGAGCCGTTTACAAAAATTGGATTTTTTTTCAAGGTCGAGACTTGAACAATTATTCGTTCGTAGCGTTAACAGTATAAAGGCCTATCTGCCTGGACGATTGGTTGGCATAAGATAAGGAAGAGACAAAAAGCACATTCCATTGGGGTAATTGAAAATATTGATGATCTTCGGTTCTGGAAATATTGAATTCAGTGCTCAGTCTCCGAAATTTGCGTACCATAAACCAGATTAAATCTAGAAAATATCATTAAGCTGCCGTATGATACCAATATACCATATAACTCCCAGTACCCCATAGGTTGTGAGTTATGACTCGAATGACATTCTACCATGCTACAAAATACATTCAGCAAGCATAACAACGACATGTAAGGATAAGAAAATGAGTTTAATAAAATGTTGCTTATACACAACAATTTTCTACTGCTCTTTGTTGCCCTTAAGTGCCCAAGCTGAGAGTTGGGATGTTGAGGCTCAGTTGTATCTCATGGGTACATCTATTGACGGAGATGCCGCTATTGGCCGTGCTCAAGGGGTTGATGTAAATGTGGACTTTAACACAATCCTGGAAAACCTCGATCTTGCAGGCATGGTCCACTTCGAAGCAATCCATGCAAGTCGATGGGGCATTGCTCTGGATTACAGTTTCATGGATCTGAGTGCTGATCTTACTGGTCCAAAAGGAGGAGTTGCTGATGCAGGGGTACGGCAGGGAGTGTTACAAGTTGACCTCCTGTACCGAATGCCGATACATAAAGGGAATATTGATTGGATCACAGGTGTCCGTTGGTGGGATAACGATATCGACCTAACAGTTGACACCACTGTTTTACCAGGTTCAGTTCACGCAAGTGTGGAAGAGGACTGGATAGATCTTTTTATTGGTGCTCGGTGGATTACCCATATTAATGACAGTTTGGATTTTATGCTTCGTGGTGATATTGGTGGTTTTGGTTTGGAGTCTGAATTAACAGGACAACTCTATGGCAACGTAAGGTGGAATTTGAATGACAGCTGGGCCATTGATATTGGATACAAAGCAGTTTGGGTTGATTATGAAAGTGGCAATAAAGGCCGACCTGGTTACTTTGTTTACGATACCGTCACCCACGGGCCAATGCTTGGTATAATATACAAATTCTGAGTAACCCAACTTGCCTCAACTTCATGAATAAATATAGAGGTACTGGTTGAGCTTACTGCTAACACTAACAAACGTATGGCCGGTGTCTTGCACCGAAACTGACCTGATTGTTCAACACAATTAATTCCCTCCACTCTATAATAAAACCAGTCCCGGAACACAGCCTCCCTACACACTCTTCTCCTTAGGCGCCTGAAGCAGAGGCAGAATATCCTCAACCTGCTCTCTTGCAGCAATATAACCTTCAGCAATTGTATGCTCAACCTGATCAAAGTTCATCATCTTCAACTCACCTAAACGGGGTTGGATCAAAATATCCGGTTGATCAACGGCTAAATTTATCCTGGTTATCCGCTCCTGCATGATCCCAACAGAAGTCATCACTGTATCTATAATATCTGGGGCGGCAGTTTCCCTGTGTAGTAATCCTGTTGTTTTCTGAAGCAATCGCTTTTCTATATTTTCATAATAATCACTCATCTTTTTCACAAGATCATGCATATTTCCCCCCTCACTCAGAGGCTCAGAATGATCGATCTTTTCGGGAACTGCCAGATCTACTCTATCCCGACAATCTGTTGACCGAGACACTATCCTACTATTCAGGTCCACTGCGATTGTCAAATCCGCTCCCATGACCCTTGCAAGGCCAACGGGCACCGGGTCCACAAGTCCACCATCCACAAGCCACCGTCCATCCATCCGGACCGGTTCAAACAAGCCCGGATAGGACATAGTTGCACGAAGAGCATTTAAGATACTCCCTGATTTCAAGACAACCTTCTTACCACGTTCAAGGTCGGTTGCAACCATCATAAGGGGCGTTGCAAGATCAGCAAAATCTTCTGCATCCGTGTGCATTGAGAACAGCTCCTGAACCCTTTTTTTACCATTTAAAAGTCCTGCTCTGGGAAACACCACATCAAAATAGGAAAATATCTTTTTCCCATCCATGTTACGGATGAAATTTTCAAGACTTATAAGGTTTCCACTAGCGTATACGGCACCAACATATGCCCCCACACTGCATCCAGCTATATAATCAATACGAACTCCTGCCTCTTCCAGAGCCCTTATCACACCAATATGTGCCCAGCCTCGAGAAGCACCGCTGCCTAAGACCAGTCCAACCTTTTTACGCGCCCCCATAATCAGCAATAACCCTTCATACGGTTGCCCCCGTATACATTTATTTTTTTAAATAGATACGACTGTATCGTCTGGCAATCGATACAAACTATCCGCCAAATCATCCACTGCAGTTTTTTCCTCTTCAACCCAGGTATAAAATTCTTCCACAAGGGGCTTGCCAACAATATGTGCTCCATGCTGCGGTACAATCATCTCCACATCAAGCTGCCTCACCATTGTCACCCAACATTGAGCCGCACGACTCGTTGCCATATACCGATTATGAAACCCCTTCATATTTGTTTTATGGAGGATAAAATCTTCTGGGGTATCGATAACTGCTTTATGGGGAGTAATGGATGCACCAAGATCACTTGTGAACAAAATTTTTGCCACAGGATCATACAAATGAAAACAGCCTGGAGAGTGAAGAAAATGTGCCGGTATCGCCACAAGGGGACTGCCGCTTAACTCAAACCGGACGCCTTGATCAGGTATAGGGAATAACAACCCCTCTGAAATGCCCCGAATACAGAAAGCTGGAATAAATTTTTCCCACAGTGCAGAAATCATCACCTTGGCATTACATATGGGAAGCCATAAATTAAGTCCGGAACCTATATCCGGATCCTGATGGGATAAAAATATGTAATCAACAGCTCCTGCAGGCAGATACTTTGACTGCTCACCAAGTAATTTTTTATAAACACGGTAACCACCGCAGTCGAGCATCAGTCCCCGACGTTTATGAACAATAAGAAACTGATTAGATGGTATCTCACCCTCACCCATTAATCCATCAAATTTTATACACTTATGATCTGCATCTTCATACAATATAGTTGACATATAGGCTCCCACAGTTAACCCTGGTAAACTGGAAATTTAGTCAGGATAATTACCTTAATGTTTCTCCTAAGCCTCTGATTTCAATATATACTTCGAATTTTTCATATTTTATTACAGCTTTTCTAGAGTAAGGTACTAAAGTTAATGATAATTGCACGCTAATCATAACAAATAACTTACGCATTTTACCATAACTCACTTGGTCAAGTAAAGTTTTGGAAAGATAGCAATAAACAAAAGATGTTAGTTTTAAAACAGACCTCTGCACTTGGACAAACGACTTATGGCCACTTCAACAACTAGAAACTCACTCCTCTGCCCAAATTGTCGCAAACTGATCTCTGGCTCAGTGACGAACTGCCCCTTTTGCGGGCTAAAAAACCCCTCATCAAGGCTAAAAAATAACGCACTCACCAGAAGCCTTGGAGATGCCGACCAGCTGACCACTCTTCTCATAACACTTAACGTAATACTCTTTTTAGTTTCTGTAATCCTGACACCGACCAAAACAGGATTTAACTTCAGTCCATTCAGCTTTCTTTCTCCCAGCAGCCAGAGTTTATTCATCCTCGGCTCCACAGGTTCAATACCACTCTTTCAGTACGACAGATGGTGGACTCTCATCACTGCAAATTTCCTCCACGGAAGCGCCCTGCACCTCATATTTAATATGCTCGCTGTACGTCAACTGGCCCCTCTTGTGATTCAGGAATTTGGTCCGTACAGGACTATATCTATTTATATACTTGGTGGTATTGGGGGATTTGCCATATCGGCCTTTGCCGGAGTACGTTTAACAATAGGGGCATCAGCAGCACTCTGCAGCCTCATTGGTGCTCTGCTCTACTATGGTAAAAACAGAGGGGGGAACTATGGCCAGGCTATTTTCAGCCAAATTGGCGGCTGGGCCTTTGGCATTGCAATATTTGGATTTTTAGTTCCAGGTATCAATAACTGGGGTCACGGAGGAGGTCTTGTGTGTGGTGCTGTCATCGCCCTCATACTTGGCTATAAAGAAAAGAAGAAAGAAACCTTCAGCCACAAAAGCCTTGCTATCTTTTGTATGGCAATAACTCTGCTTGCACTCGCCTGGAGCTGCTTTGGGGCTGTTCTCTTTCTTTTATTTTCCAGATAACCATTGTTACAGCGATCCATGAAGGGGGACTATCTAAATAGTCCTCACTCATCCTAAGCCTTATTTTTCATGGGCTTTTTCGTTTGAAATCAAAAAGCCCATGAGAAATACGGACTCATCAATTTCAGTTTCCCTGGTTCGGGTTACCTTCGTCTATAACCTGTGACTCCACACGACCTTTCAGTGAAACGTCCTCATAGTCATAAGGACCTGAATGACTCAAATCAGATGAAAGACAACCTATCCCCTACGTGTCACAACAATCCGCGCCCTCAACAGTAATTTCTCTGTTATTTAGCCAAAATACAGCGGATTAACAACTTGATCCACACTACCACACCCCGATTTTGGTTGACGAAACTGCCTTTTTCAGCTATTAATGAGAAGTTTTGTCTGCATATTTACGAGGGACAAAAAAAACACCCCCTCCACTCACTCAAGATGAGTTGTTTTCTCCTTATGTATGGAATTACAACGAATTTAGAATGGTCCATGCGTGCGGCATACACAGTAACTGAGAGCCTGCTCTCCCCAATTCTTTCAAATGATGCCACCCTACCGGCCATCAGCACAACATAGAGGAAAGACCACCATGAAAGCAATAATCGCCCTGGAAGATGGGACCACCTTTGAAGGCCGCTCATTCACTGGCCACGGAGAAGCCATTGGCGAAATCGTGTTCAATACGTCAATGAGCGGGTATCAGGAAGTGTTAACAGATCCTTCATATACAGGACAGATTGTTACGATGACATACCCACTCATCGGAAACTACGGCACCAATCCAGAGGATATGGAGTCAGCCGGAGCACATCCAAAAGCCTTCCTCATAAAAGAGTACAACCCGTATCCCTCCAACTACCGTTCCACTCAACCTCTAGCTGAGTTTCTTGAAGAGTATGACGTGCTAGGAGTTGAGGGTTTTGACACCCGCGCTCTAGTGAGACATATTCGCACCAAGGGTGCCATGAAAGGCATCGTCTCCACCAAAGACCTCGACCACGAAAGCCTTGTACAAAAGGCAAAAGAATGGAGCGGTCTTGTGGGTCAGGATATGGTTAAACGTGTAACCTGCACTGAACCATATGGTTGGGGTGACAACGAGCCTGTAAATGGAACAAACTTTGAGACCGCAAAAAATCCCGGTGAAAATTCTTTTAAGGTCGTGGCCTTTGATTTTGGTATCAAGTACAACCAGCTTCGTCTTCTTCAGGAAAAAGGATGTCAGGTTCAGGTCGTTCCAGCCACAACTGACGCCAAGACAGTTCTTGCCATGAATCCTGATGGAATTTTCCTCTCAAACGGTCCAGGAGATCCTGAGGGAGTTGAAGGAGTTGTAGAGACTATTCGAGAACTCCTTGGTAAAAAGCCGATTTTTGGTATCTGCCTTGGCCACCAGATGTTGGCTCTTGCCTACGGGGCCTCTGCCTATAAACTCAAGTTTGGTCACAGGGGCGGTAATCAGCCTGTGAAAGACCTCACCACAGGCCACGTAGAGATCACATCTCAAAACCACGGTTTTTGCATCGACGGCTCAACACTTCCTCAAGACGAGGTTGAGGTTACCCATATCAACCTTAATGACAACAGTCTTGAAGGAATGCAACACAAAATATTCCCCGCATTTTCGGTACAATACCATCCGGAATTTGCCCCCGGTCCCCATGATGCAAAATACCTGTTTGACAGGTTTATTGCCATGATGCAAGCCGCGTAACACGACATCAAAAAAAATACGTAACCCAAGATCCACGGGTCATAGCGACCCAGAGCCAATACATCAGATCATGCCGAAAAGAACAGATATAAAGAAAATACTCATCATCGGTTCCGGTCCTATCATTATCAGCCAGGCCTGTGAGTTTGACTATTCCGGAGCACAGGCGGTAAAAGCGTTGAAAGAAGAAGGTTATGAGGTTGTCCTCATAAACTCCAACCCTGCAACCATCATGACCGACCCAGAACTGGCCGATGCAACCTACATAGAGCCAATTACCCCTGAATTTGTAGCACGGGTCATCGAAAAAGAACGCCCCGATGCCATGCTGCCAACTCTTGGTGGTCAAACCGCACTGAACACAGCCATTAAGGTTGCAGAGCTTGGGGTGCTTGAGAAATATAACGTTGAACTACTTGCAGCTGATATAGAGGTTATTAAAAAGGCTGAAGGACGGGAAGAATTTCGTGATGCCATGACCAAGATTGGTCTCAAGGTTCCGCAATCTTACATTGTTAACACCCTTGAAGACGCAATGGCCGCCGGCGAAGAGATTGGTTTTCCAATCATTGTCCGCCCAAGTTTCACCCTTGGTGGAACAGGTGGAGGTGTTGCCTATAACCGCCAGGAACTTGAAGAAATCTGTACAGCAGGCCTTGATCTATCCATGACCACAGAGATCATGGTTGAAAAAAGTCTTCTTGGCTGGAAGGAATACGAGCTTGAGGTGGTGCGTGATAAAAACGACAACGTGGTCATCATCTGCTCCATTGAAAACATTGATGCCATGGGTGTTCACACAGGTGACAGTATCACAGTAGCTCCAGCCCAGACCCTAACAGACCGGGAATACCAGGATATGCGCGATGCGGCGATTGCCATCATCCGTGAGATCGGAGTTGAGACCGGTGGATCAAACGTGCAGTTTGCCGTCAATCCTGCAGATGGCGAGCTTATGATCATTGAGATGAACCCACGGGTTTCCAGAAGTTCAGCTCTTGCCTCAAAGGCTACAGGTTTTCCCATTGCAAAGATTGCGGCAAAACTTGCAGTTGGCTACACCCTTGATGAACTCACAAACGATATTACCCGTGAGACCCTGGCCGCCTATGAGCCAACCATCGATTACTGCGTTGTAAAAATTCCACGATGGACCTTTGAAAAATTTCCGGAAGCAGATGACGTTCTCACCACCGCTATGAAGTCTGTGGGTGAGACCATGTCCATGGGACGAACCTTTAAAGAAGCCTTCCAGAAAGCAATGCGCTCCCTTGAAACCGGAAGAGACGGTTTCGGCGGTGATGGCAAACAGATACTTGTTGATGTGGAACAGGAAGATCTCGAACAAGGCCTCAGGTCTCCAAACTCACAACGTTTTGCTCAGATCTATGAAGGCTTAAAAAGAGGCATGACCATTGATGAACTTTTTGAGCTCACCAAGATTGATCCATGGTTTCTTTTCAACTTCCAGCAGATAGTAGAGACCGAGTTTGAGATCACTGACCGTGGCTTCCAGGGCCTTAATGCCGAATTTCTGCGCTTTGTGAAAGAGCGTGGTTTTTCCGACAAGCAACTTGCCTACCTCACAGGAACAACAGAAGAGGACATTCGTCAGCTCCGTAAAAAACTTGAAGTTACCCCGGTTTTCAAACTGGTGGATACCTGTGCGGCTGAATTCGAATCGTATACTCCATACTACTATTCAACCTACGAACAGGAAAATGAGGCCACCGTCACCACAGGCCAAAAAATCATGATTCTGGGTGGCGGACCAAACCGTATTGGCCAGGGAATTGAGTTTGATTACTGCTGTGTCCATGCTGCATTTGCATTGCGTGAGATCGGGGTGGAATCGATAATGGTTAACTCCAATCCTGAGACCGTATCCACTGACTATGATACCTCGGATAAGTTGTTCTTTGAGCCCCTTACACGAGAAGACGTCCTCAACATCATTGATCAGGAAAAGCCGGACGGAATAATTGTGCAGTTCGGTGGTCAGACACCATTGAACCTGGCTGTTCCTCTTGCCGAGGCCGGTGTAAAGATCATTGGAACCCAGCCCGATGCCATTGACCGTGCCGAAGACAGAAAGAGATTTCAACAGTTCCTGCAAAAACTCAATCTACGACAGCCTGAAAACGATACGGTCTACACCTTAGACGAAGCTGTGGCTGCTGCCAATAGAATCGGCTACCCTGTGGTTGTCCGTCCATCGTATGTACTTGGTGGTCGTGACATGCGTATTGTCTATACTGACCAGGGTATTAAGGACTTTATGAAGGCCGTTGGTGGCACCAATCTTGAGCATCCTATTCTCATTGATAAGTTTCTAAAGGACGCCATTGAAGTTGACGTAGACGCACTCTGTGACGGCACACGTACCATAATCGGCGGCATCATGGAACACGTTGAAGAAGCAGGAATCCACTCCGGTGACAGCTGTTGTGTACTTCCACCACATACCCTTTCTGAAGCTCTACTTGAAGAGATCAGAGAGGCCAGTAGAGCCATGGCCTTAGAACTTGGGGTTGTGGGTCTTATGAACGTTCAGTACGCAGTAAAAGACAATGACCTGTATATTCTTGAAGTAAATCCAAGAGCATCCAGAACCATTCCATTTGTAAGTAAAGCAACAGGTGTGCCCCTTGCAAAACTTGCAACGAAGGTAATGATGGGTGCAACCCTTGATGATCTCGGCCTCATGAAAGAAGTAGAGATCAAGCACTGGGCGGTAAAAGAAGCGGTCTTCCCATTTGATCGCTTTGATAAGGTTGACACCCTGCTC
Organism: Desulforhopalus glucosivorans; assembly: GCF_054397165.1. NCBI lineage: Bacteria > Pseudomonadati > Thermodesulfobacteriota > Desulfobulbia > Desulfobulbales > Desulfocapsaceae > Desulforhopalus > Desulforhopalus glucosivorans. Next base: position 488,007 of record NZ_AP044854.1, on the reverse strand, counting down.
GGACCTGAGATGAAATCCACAGGTGAAGTCATGGGCATTGACGATAATCTCGGCCTCGCCATTGCAAAGGCCCATGTTGCGGCAGGTTCACATATTCCTGCAGATGGTAACGTCTTCTTAAGTGTACGTGATGGAGATAAACCCAGCATTCTTCCTGTGGCAAAGGCTCTTGTGGAACTTAATTTCACAATTTTCGCAACCACTGGAACCGCAAATTACCTCAAAGAAGCAGGAGTTGAGTGTACCCTTATTAATAAAATTTCCCAGGGTCGCCCTCATATTCTCGATAAAATCCACGACAAAGAAATTTCGTGGCTGGTGAACACTTCCCTTGGTAAGCGCACAACTGAAGACTCTTACATGATTCGTAGAGCCGCGCTCGACTACCACATTCCGTACACAACAACGGCCAGTGGTGCCGGTGCACTTGTGAAAGGAATGCAGGAGCTGAAAAAAAATGAGCTTTCAGTTCAACCTGTCCAGTACTTTACATGATCAGTGTGATAGGGTAAAATAATTATTGGTTTATACTCGACATTCTCATATTAAGATTTAACGTAACAGAGCATGGGACTACTACAGGATAACTGTTATTGTTTTATTATTTGATAAATCAAAAGCTTGAGGTGATATCCTCTGGCTATTTAATGTATTTTTAAACCAGGAACCACTGGAGGGTTCGTTGAATACTTTCTACAAAAACTTGAGTATGTGGCTGGTGATTGGTCTTACCATGATCCTCCTCTTTAACCTTTTCAATAAGCCCCAGGGCAACACAACGTCACTTAATTACAGTGACTTTATGTCCAGTATTGAAAACAAAACAGTAAGTCGTGTCTCCATTAGCGGAGACGTCGTCTCAGGAACTCTGCAAAATGGAAAAACATTTCAGACCATAATTCCTGTCAATGATACCGAATTCATGACAATCCTTCGTGATTCTGGCGTGAACATTACTGTAAAAGAGACCCAGAAAGACTCATGGCTCATGACTATTTTTGTCTCATGGTTTCCCATGCTTCTGCTTATTGGTGTATGGGTTTTCTTTATGCGACAAATGCAGGGTGGCGGTAAAGGTGGAGCTCTTTCCTTTGGAAAAAATAAGGCAAAACTTATTGAGCAGAGCGACAATAAAGTCACCTTTGACGATGTTGCAGGAATCGATGAGGCCAAGGAAGAACTTGAAGAGATCGTAGACTTTTTAAAGGATCCAGGTAAATTCACCGCACTTGGTGGTCGTATCCCAACTGGTGTTCTTCTGGCTGGTTCCCCAGGTACCGGTAAGACACTCCTTGCAAAGGCCATTGCCGGAGAAGCTGATGTTCCATTCTTTTCCATTTCAGGTTCTGATTTTGTAGAAATGTTTGTCGGTGTTGGTGCTTCAAGGGTACGCGATATGTTTGCCCAGGGCAAAAAGAGTGCACCTTGTATCATCTTCATTGATGAGATTGATGCAGTTGGACGTCATCGTGGAGCAGGTCTTGGTGGTGGACACGATGAACGTGAGCAGACCCTTAACCAGTTACTGGTTGAGATGGATGGTTTTGAGACCAACGATGGAGTTATCATTGTTGCTGCGACGAACCGTCCTGATGTCCTTGATCCTGCACTACTTCGTCCAGGTCGTTTTGATCGTCAGGTCATTGTACCTGTTCCGGACGTAGGTGGTAGAAAGAAGATTCTTGAAATCTATGCCCGCAAGACCAAGATGGCTGCCCAGGTAGATCTTGATGTTTTAGCACGTGGTACCCCTGGTTTTTCCGGTGCTGATCTTGAGAACCTTGTTAATGAAGCAGCGCTTATGGCTGCCCGTACCGGCGCAAAAGAAATTAATCTGGAATTGCTGGAAGCAGCTAAAGATAAGATCATGATGGGTGCTGAACGACGCACCATGATCATTAATGAAAAAGAAAAGAAGGTTACTGCGTATCATGAAGCGGGCCATGCTCTTGTTGCATGGATGCTACCCGATACAGATCCGGTTCATAAGGTTACAATTATTCCACGTGGGCGTGCGCTTGGGCTTACCATGCAGCTGCCAACCGATGATAAGTACACCCACTCAAAGACATATTTAGAAAATCAACTCTGTATCCTCTATGGTGGCCGACTTGCCGAGAAACTTATCTTTGATGAAATCACTACCGGTGCCGGTAATGATATTGAACGGGCTTCTGGTCTTGCCCGTAAGATGGTTTGCGAATGGGGAATGAGCGAGGAACTTGGTGCTCTTACCTACGGCAAGAAAGATGACAATGTTTTCCTTGGAAAAGACATTTCCCAGAGCAGGGATTTCAGTGATGATACTGCAAGACAAATTGATCTTGCCGTGCGCAAGCTCATCGATACTGCAATGGATACTGTCACTCAAATCCTGAGCGAAAACGAAGACATCCTCACCCGTATCTCTGAAGAACTCCTCGAAAGAGAGACCATTGTCCTAAAAGACATGGAAGATATAATTGAGGAATTACGCCCCGGCCAATACGCAGATCGGATGTCTAAACCTGCAGAACAAGCACCGCAACCTCAGCCTTCTAAACCAGCTCCTGCTGAAGAGCCTGCTGAAGAGCCTGTTGAAACTCCTGAACCAGCAGCCCAGGAAGACGCAACAGAAGATGTTGCTCCAGTAGAGCCTGCCAAAGAGAAGAAGAGCGAACCAGAAGCCTGATGAATGGCTCCTCCATAAAGATAATGGGCGTCCTTAATGTGACGCCCGATTCTTTTTCAGACGGTGGCCAGTTTGCCACCGTCGATTCTGCACTACTCCAAGCTGAAAAACTTATCGCAGACGGTGCTGATATCTTAGATATCGGCGGAGAGTCTACACGCCCTTTTGCCGACAAGGTCGCAACCATGGAAGAACTCAAGCGAGTGATTCCTGTGATTGAAGGTATCCGCACAAGTCATTCCATTCCGATCTCCATTGATACGACCAAGGCTGAGGTGGCCACAGCCGCACTAAAGGCCGGTGCAACCCACGTCAATGACATATCTGCACTTCGAACCGACCCCGGAATGCTCGGTGTTATTAAAGAGACATCAACTCCTATCATCATAATGCATATGCAGGGTACACCTGCTGATATGCAGGTCAATCCAACCTACTCTGATATCATCCAGGAGATGGTCGAGTTTTTTGACGAACGCCTCAACTACTTGCAGGCCAATGGTGTTTCCAAAGACAACATAGTCATTGACCCTGGTATTGGGTTTGGTAAAACTCTCAACCACAATCTCTCCATCCTTAAACACCTGAACACCTTTTCACAATTTGGAGTGCCAGTTCTTCTCGCCCATAGCAGGAAACGATTTCTTGGTGATATCACAGGGGTTACCAATGAACAGCAGCGGGACCTTGCAACAGCAGTTGTTGCCGCAATCTGCTCCAGCAAAAATATAGATATGGTGAGGGTTCATGATGTAGCTGCCACCAGACAGGCCCTTCTGCTCAGTGCAGCCATAGAAAGCGCTCTGTAATCTCCATCGAACCAATGCCTTTTCTTTGGATTTCATCGTTATTTATCTAATTCATCACTACCTACTCGTTAACTATGTCCACAACACAACCTGATTTTAGTGGCCGACTCTCTCAGCAACTCAACCTCCCCCAGAGACAAGTCAGTGGAACGTTACAACTGCTGGAAGATGGTGGAACTGTCCCTTTTATTGCCAGATATAGAAAAGAAGCAACAGGGTCTCTCGATGAAGTCGCTATAAGCGCAATCCAGGATGGTTATCAAAAACTTATTGATCTTGAAAAGCGTCGATCTTATATAATTGAAGGACTGGAAAAAACTAATACACTGACACCTGAGTTAAAAAAGAAACTCCAAGGAGCTCAAAACCTGACAATCCTTGAAGATCTCTACCTTCCCTATCGACCTAAACGAAAAACACGGGCACAACAGGCCAGGCAAAGAGGGTTAGCCCCCCTTGCCCGTATCCTTCTGGAGAACAAGTCATCTAAGATAAACCTCTCATCCTTTGTAAACAGTGTAAAAGAAATCCACACGACAGCTGAGGCCCTTGCTGGAGCCCGCGATATCATTGCCGAAGAAATTGCTGAAAATGCCGACACCCGAGCTGTACTCCGCAATATCTTTACGTCCCAGGCTATTGTTGAATCGCGCCTTGTGCAAAAAAATGAGGCTCAGGGAGAGAAGTTCAAGGACTACTTCAACTGGCAGGAACCCGCGTCAAAGGCTGCTGGACACAGACTTCTTGCAATGTTTCGAGGTGAAAAGCAAAAGATACTAAAGCTTTCCATTCAACCTCCAAAGGAGAGTTCCCTACGCCTGCTCAAGAAAAATCACCTCACCTCTGGCCCCTGGCAACAAGAGCTCTCCCTTGCCATAGAAGACAGCTACTCCCGCCTTCTAGCCCCCTCGCTTGAAACAGAACTTGCTAAAACACTGAAAGCCAAAGCTGATGACGAGGCAATAGAGGTCTTTGGTGAGAACCTCAGGCAATTACTTCTTTCAGCCCCCCTGGGTGCCAAACGTGTTCTGGCAATTGATCCAGGCTTTAGAACCGGAGGAAAAGTCGTCTGCCTTGACACCCAGGGCAACCCTGTTGCAAATACAACTATCTACCCTACCCTCGGTAAAAGCCAGCAACTGGAAGCCGCTGAGACCATCAAAAAGCTTGTTGCACAACATAGAACCGAAGCTATCGCCATAGGCAATGGAACTGCCGGAAGAGAAACGGAACGTTTTATCCGTGATCTTAATCTTAGACCTGAACCTATCATTACCCTCGTCAATGAAGATGGTGCATCAATTTATTCAGCATCAGAAACCGCGAGAAAAGAATTCCCAGACTACGACATCACCGTTCGTGGTGCTGTTTCAATTGGCAGAAGACTTCAAGACCCGTTGGCTGAGCTTGTCAAAATCGACCCAAAATCGATTGGGGTTGGTCAATATCAGCATGATGTATCGCAAACCAAGTTAAAGACAGCACTGATCCAAATTGTAGAACGCTGTGTAAACAGTGTCGGAGTTGAACTCAATAGCGCCAGTGTCGAGTTACTCACTCATGTTGCTGGCCTCAGCAAGACCCTTGCTGAAAACATTGTCCAATACAGAAACAGTGTAACCAGAATCAATACCAGAAAGGAACTTCTCAAGATTCCCAGGCTTGGCCCCAAGGCCTTTGAGCAATGCGCCGGTTTTCTCCGCATTCATAATGGGAAAAATCCACTTGACGCGAGTGGAGTCCACCCTGAACGGTACACCCTTGTGACCCGAATGGCAAAGACATGTGGTATCTCTGTTTCGGAACTGCTGAGCAGTAAAGAGGCACAGCAGCAGATTGTCCCAGATAATTACATCGACGAGACCACAGGGCGTGCCACCATTGAAGACATCTTAAACGAACTTGCCAAACCGGGTCGTGATCCGCGTAAAGAGTTCGAGCAGTTCCATTTTAAAGAAAATATCCGCACTATGGAGGACCTCGAACCGGGAATGCGCCTACCTGCTATTGTAACAAACATTACAAAGTTTGGAGCCTTTGTGGATCTTGGCATTAAGGTTGACGGCCTTATTCACATCAGCCAGCTCGCCGATAGATTTGTTAAGGATCCTGGGACAATAGTCAGCCTTGGTCAAAAACTGACTGTTCGGGTCGTTGAGATTGACAACAGCAGAAATAGAATCGCCCTATCGCTAAAAGATATATAACACCCAGTACACTCTAAAATGCTACGGCATCACAGGGGCGACTCTTTCAATAATCGCCCCTCATGAATAGAATCAAACTATTCAAACGGTCTCCCCTGAACACGAACTAATAGAGAATGTAGATCAGTATCAGGCTCACTATAGAGATAGTAAGCGTTGCAAAAATTGAGAGAACAAGTGGTTTATAACCTATTGTCAAGAGCCTCTTAAAATCTGTCTCAAGGCCCATGGCACCCATGGCCATGGTCAGCAGGAACATGTCAAAGGTTTCAATGGAGGCGATGGCCTTTGCAGTGAAAAAATCATTTGAGTTTAAAATCACCATACCCAAGAAACCAAAGAGAAACAGTGGAAACTTCACCTCACCCTTCTCTGAGCTTCCTCCCGGGCGTATCATACCTTTGGCCGACATAAAAGAGATGGCAAAGGCAAACGGTACCAGACAGGCAACACGGGTAAGCTTTATGATCGTGCCGATTTCACCACTCTCCTCGCCTCCTCCAAAGGCTGCTGCTATCACCTGGGCAACCTCGTGAATCGAAGCCCCAGACCAGATTCCATACTCCTTGGCTGTCAGATGCAGGAATCCCATATTATGTATCATGGGATAGAGCAGCATCAGTATCGTACCAAATACTGTGATAGAACTGATCGCTACAACGACATTATCTTCTTTGGCCTGGGTTACAGCACCTGCTGTCATAATGGCCGAAGCCCCACAGATTGAAGTACCGGTTGCAATGAGGAGCGTTTGCGAATGATCACATTTTAACACTCGGCCAAACCAGACCGTGAGTAATAGAGTGATGAGAAGCGGTCCTGTGGCAAGCACAATCCCTTCCCAGCCTAAACTTCCAATCTGAGTAAAGGTTATTCTGGCCCCGAGAAGTGCCACTGCAAAACGGAGTACAGTACGGATAGAATAGGTTATACCAGACTTATATACCGGCAAAAGAATAAAGGCATTACGGAGGAGAATTCCTATACCCATGGCCACAATCAGAGGGGTCACATAGGCGAGTTGTGCCCCTGTATAGAGAGCAATAGCTGCAATACACATGGTGAGCATCAGTCCTGGAATTAAAACTGCTGCTTCAGGCGGAAGGAAAAAGCTGAATTTTTCTGCAAATTCAACGAGGATTGTCCTGTCTTCAGGAGCAATTTCTGGTGTTTTTTCAGAATCTGTCTTGGTCATTATTTAATCAGTATGGATGAAATTAATCTGATGAAGACAACCGCTGTTACTTCGAACGAAAATAACTGCAAATGCGTTCAATAAGTGTTGAGGGTAATTCAAAAATTGTTCCTCCCAAGCCACTATTGCAACTCTTACCCACCCTACCTATTTTAAAATCTGAACCAAATTTTTTCCCACAGGTAGGGCAAGCCATGACAACCCCTCCCACATTTTTGGGAAAACGTAACTGCTGTCCACATTCCGAGCATTGCTTTTCAATATAATCTGACATAATAATATAGAGCAGTTAATGGTGGTTCTTCAAATACGATACGCTACATTAGTGGCTCAATCTTGCATATCAACCATGGTACAAATACAACATTGAGGTAATATATCTAATACGTTTTACGGTAATACATTACATACTTAAATTGGCAATAAAAAAGAGACTATGACGGAACAAATTCCAGAAGATATCAAAAAAGACCTCGAAAAAGCAATATCCCTCCACCAACGCGCTACATCAGATTACGCCCAGTGTGAGCAGTTTAGTAAATTGATGTCAAACGTGCTGGCTCGACTTGAAGATGCTGACTGTTTTGATACAGCCGACAAAGTCATGACCATTCTCTTAGAGTGCAATCCCAAGATCGGCTCCCACTGCGAAAAGTCGTCCCATGTTGCCAACTTAACCAAAAAAATAGAAAAATATTGCTTACTAAAAAACTGATGTTTCAGAACAACAATTAAATCCTCTAACAGTATAAGTTATACGATCCACAACAACAACGTCTAGTTAAAACAACAGCGGCCCCCTTCACATCGTGAAGGGGGCCGCTGAAGAACAAGCTTTCGCCACATTCAATACATCTTACTTATCTTCAAAATACTTCTTGGTTTCAGAAACCACTACAGGGGTCAGCATAAGCAAACCAATAAGGTTCGGCACAGCCATAAGTCCGTTAAGTGTATCAGAAATATTCCAGACAAGGCTCAACTTGGCAACAGATCCCACACCGATAAAAAGGATAAATACAACACGGTATGGCATAACTGACTTAATACCAAAGAGATATTCAATAGACTTTTCACCATAATAACACCAGCCAAGAATGGTGGAGTAAGCAAAGAGAATAATACCAAGGGTCACAATGTAACCACCACCTGCTATACCTGCATTAAATGCAGTTGTGGTGAGTTCTGCACCAGTCTGACCATTAGACCAGGCACCGGTCAAAATCAGAACAAGACCGGTCATGGTACAAACAAGGATGGTATCAATAAAGGTCTGGGTCATTGAAACCAATGCCTGTGCAGTTGGGGTCTTGGTTTGAGCTGCAGCTGCAGCGATTGGAGCACTACCAAGTCCAGACTCATTGGAGAAGACACCACGGGCAACACCAAAACGAATTGCCATCATGATCGTTGCACCGGCAAAGCCACCAACAGCAGCTGTTGGGTTAAACGCCTGCTTAACGATGAACGCGAGTGCAGCTGGAACTTCCGTGATATGAGAAAAAATGATAAAGAGAGCAGCGGCTACATAAAAAACAATCATAACCGGAACAAGTAAACTGGTTACTTTTGCAATGGATTTAATTCCACCAAGAATAACAACAGCAGAAAGAACCATCAGTGTTACACCGGTAACCCAAAAAGGAATGTGAAAAGTCGCCTCTACGGCGTCAGCCACAGAGTTCGCCTGGACCATATTACCGATACCAAAAGCTGCAATAGAAGCAAACAAGGCAAAAACGGTTCCTAACCAAGGCATATTCAAGCCCTTGGAAATATAGTACATAGGGCCACCACACATTTCCCCGTTTTCGTCGACTTCACGGTATTTTACAGCCAGAATTGCTTCAGCATATTTGGTTGCCATACCGACAAGACCGGTAATCCACATCCAGAACAGTGCTCCCGGTCCACCAATGGCGATTGCAGTTGCAACACCAGCAATGTTACCAGTACCAACTGTTGCTGCCATAGCGGTCATCAGCGCTTGAAAGTGGGTAATATCTCCAGGCTCATCACTGTCTTCTTTACGTTTTACAAGTGCGAGATACAAAGCATGTCCAAGCTTTGTAAACTGTAAACCTCGAAGATTAATTGTCAGCCAAAATCCTGTACCGACGAGCAGGATGAGCATTGGTGGTCCCCAGGCAAATGCATTAATTTTGCCCACTATTGCATCTAAAGTCTCCATAATTCCTCCAGAATATAAATTGTCCCCAATGCCCCCGTAAACCGGGGACACAACAAAAACCAGTATCCGCTACCGGATAACGGGTTTAAACAAACCTCCTATTTTCAATACGGTCAATCCCATGTTTATCATATTCAAGCCACACATCTTCAGGCACCATACTTCCCCCAGTGGCCCATACCAGATGTGTTACATTGTGCTGATCCCTAGAAGTCAGTTTACTGTTTAACGCACTCTTACTTCGACAGTACCCTGAAAATCCAACGAGTGCTGAAGGCTCAAGACGCAAACTCTCACATTGGTCAAGCAGAGACAGTAAGAGGAACATCTCATCATCATCTACTGTAAAAACACCCGAAAGCAAAGACTTCATTGCCCTGCAGACAAGACCTGAGGGTCTACTCACAGCAAGACCATCGGCAATTGTACTATTGGTCACCCCAAAATCCTTTGCAGACACAGCGTCATGTAATCCTGTCGCCAACCCCACAAGAAGTGCAGGGCTATTAGTGGGTTCCACAAAAAAACAGTGTACATTATCACCAAAAACCTGTTTAAGACCATAGGTTATGCCACCGGGACCGCCTCCAACACCACAAGGTAGATAAACCACGAGAGGATGCGCCTGGTCAACAATTATTCCTTGGTCTTGGAGCTGGGTACGCAGCCGTTCTCCTGCAACAGAATAGCCTAGAAAGAGATCCCGGGAATTTTCATCATCAACAAAATGACACCTTGGATCAGCTTCTGCTTCTATACGCCCCTCGGCTACCGCCACACTATAGTCAGCATCATGCTCCACGACATTGACACCTAATCCGCGCAATCGATCTTTTTTCCACGTCCTGGCATCTGCTGACATATGAACAGTTACTTTAAAACCGAGAGCAATGCCAACAATTCCAATACTCAAGCCCAGATTCCCAGTGGAACCGACTACAATTGAATAGTTGGAAAACAGTTCTTTAAAGGTTGGTAATGCAAAATCCTTATAATTTGTGCCTTTACTGAGAAGTCCACTATCAAGAGCAATGGTTTCAGCAAGTTTTAAGACCTGATAGATTCCGCCTCTTGCCTTAACAGAGCCTGCAATTGGTAGGTGACTGTCAAGTTTTACATAGAGCTTTCCACCCATTGGGTCATTATATTTACCGAGCTCCTGCTGCATTTTGGGTAAATGCTGTAAGGGCGATTCAATGAGCCCTCCCGCCGCTACTGTTTCAGGAAAAGCATCTACAAGGAAGGGTCGAAAACGCTCCAATCGTGCGGAAGCATCTGCTACGTCGTCTATGGAAAAACCACCATAGGAAAAATCGGGATCAAAGGACTGCAGCGTTTGATTGAGCCAAAGAGTCGGCCGCAAGGAGATGATATCGTTTAAAACCGGACATTCTGCCACCCAGGTTTCTACTGACTCCCCTCCTATGAGTTCTCCCATGCTAATCCCACCTGCACCAGTATCTTCAGAGCATTTGTCCGGAAAACCCGGCATCTTAAATAAGAAAATCTGCAGCTTAAACCGGTAATCAAACAAACATCCACAAACGACCAATACCGCTTATACCACTCATTCGCTTTTCCCGTGTTAGAACGATCAACAGATAAAAAATCTTTCCTCTACAGGCCGCTTCATGTAGTTTATGGGGTTACGACTTATACCAGCAATGGCATATCCATAGCACTGTACCGTGACATCGACAACCGAATAATTGCAATCTACACATTAGCAGGACTAATCCATGGACCAATTATCTCTTCGCCAGACACTTCCTCTCATGCCGATATTTGTCTGTGCCGCCAAACATCAAAGCTTTTCCAAAGCCGCCGTAGAGCTTTGCGTAACGCAAGGTGCCGTCAGTCAAAGTATTCGTAAACTTGAGGACCTGCTTGGCTTCTCACTGTTCCATCGCCTGACTCGACGTATTATTCTTACTGACAAGGGAGAACGCCTGCTTTCAACAGTGCAATATTCCTTAATGGAGATAAACGGCGAAGTAGAGAGTATTAAAAGCAAGGAACTTAATGGTAATCTTAATATCTCATGCCCACCATCCCTTGCAAGCAAATGGCTATCCCCCCGCCTGAAAAGTTTTACTGATAAAAACCCCGGTATATCAATTCATTTCCGTTGTCGAAATGATCTGGTTGACTTTGAAAGTGAACATGTGGACCTCGCAATCTACTACGGGACAGGTCCCTATCCTGATCTTAATGTTACGTTTTTAATGGATGAGTTATTTTTCCCCGTCTGCTCAAGGGAATATGCGGACCAATATTCTCTCTGGAACAATCCCCAAGGGATTCATGACTGCCTGCTCCTTCACGACAGTCAGCCCTGGCCCCATGCACAGTACTTTTCAGAATGGAAATTATGGGCTGAACGCATACAACTGCAAGACTTTACACCTCAATCAGGTATTAGTTTTGACCAGAATATTGCTGCAGTACTTGCTGCAACTAAAGGGGTGGGAGTGGCTATAGGCCGTAACCGACTTGTTCAACTGGACATTGATGCCGGAATCCTTGTTGCTCCCATTGATGATAGACTGTTAACCAATCAGGCCTATTACATCGTTACCATGCATGAGTATAGCAACTCCCCACGCATTGCGGCCTTTCGTAACTGGCTGCTTAAAGAGGCTGAAAACTAACTCGACAACTATCAATAACCATCTAATTTAGAGCAATACTGACATTCACCCGGCGGTGGATGAGTCGTTAAAAAATTCTGAGTTAAAGTTACTGCGGACTCAAGCTGACTTGCTCCAGCAAGCGAGCAGCTCACCGTACTAAGACGTTTTTCATGATACTCGCGACGCACTCTAAACTGCTCTCTAAAACGCTGATATTTTTCTCCTTCCCATATTTCTTTCAGGCTCTGTGTTCTCAGGTTGCCCATGGACACAGAATTCTGAGTTGCTCCTCCATCTTTACCGTACCAGTTAACAGGACCTTTCACAGGAGGTGCCAGGAAAACACAGGGAGCGACATCACCGCTGGCAGAAATGAAAAGGTTATTTATGGGATTTTTATCACAAACAGATGTGAGCGTTGGGGCAAAAGACTTCATCTTAAGAGTTATCCCACCCGGTAAACCTGCAAGATTTGCAGCAACACGAGTAAGCCAAAATCGTTTTGCCGCGAGGGCATCTGGTAAGAACTGCAAATTGAATTGCCGCATCCCTCCGGCCTGGGTAAGAGCAACTGTCACAAAAACATCAACTCCCTGTCTCCTGCACCATGTAATCGCTTTTGGCAGCTCCTTTACTGTTGTATCGGTGAGCAGATAACTTATTGCAACCACAGGTCCGTCTGCCTGATGCTTTCTTTTGGCGGCTACAAAGGCTGTAATCCCTTCGGATACGCCTTTAAAAGTACAAGAACCTCGAAGTTCATCATGGGTTGCTGGCGTAGCTCCTGCCATGGAAAAGGTTATCCCATCGACGCCGACCTCGATAATATCAGCGGCAAGCCTACTGGTCATCAGCGTACCGTTGGTGGTAAATGTTACAGAGAAATCGAAGTCTTTTAGTATTTTTACATAATCAAGGAAATCGTCCTGTACCAATGGCTCACCCCAGCCCTGCAGATGAACATTTGGTTTAATATCCCCAATTTCTGTAACAATTCGTTGAAAGAGTGCTTTATCAAGGTCCCTGTGCTGCCAAACTTCACTGTAAGCAGGCTTAAGGCAGGTGACGCAATTCAGATTACATCTGCTGGTGGTTTCGATCTGAATTGATTCAATATTATCAGCGCTGATAGCTTGCATGGTCGCCCCTAAAGCAGGTTATCTCGTCGAAATATATCTGGAATCTAGCAGCGAAGAATCCTTTTTTTTCTCTCATCCAGAACCTTTCGTATCAGCACAGCTAAGGCCCTACCACTGAATGGCTTGGATACAATTTCTGTGACGCCGGCGTCTCTGACCATTTCTTCCGTGATCCGACTACTGTTACCTGTACATAAAATAACCGGAATATCATGACGGACTCCACGAATCTTATGAGCCAGCTCCAGGCCATTCATACCGGGCATGGCGAAATCTGTCAGAACCAGATGAAAATCATCATGCTGCCTTGCAAATAACGTGCAAGCAAGATCTGCAGAATTAATGACCACCACCGTATAACCAAAACGTTCAAGTATAGCTTTTGCCATCTCTCCTAACATCACTTCATCATCAACGAAAAGAATAGTCTCATCGCCTTCAGCAATGGCTACCTTTTTCGGCTCTTTGATTTTTTCCGCCTCGTATTCAGGCATAATTGGCAGATAAATATTAAATACAGTTCCCTCACCTACATTACTGTCATAGTCAATAAAACCCTTACAGCTTTTAACGATACTATGAACAATTGACAGGCCCAACCCTGTCCCTTCACCGACGCTTTTAGTCGTAAAATAAGGGTTAAATATCTTATCTTTAACCTCTCTTGTCATACCAGGACCATTGTCTGAAACCGATAGCTTAATATACGATTCAGAATGCATTTCCGGTAAGATTGAGGTCTTATCCATCATCCCGCTCACTCTTTTCATGGTAACACGCAGGATGCCACCCATATTTTCCATGGCCTGGTATGCATTAGTACACAGATTCATGCAGAGTTGATGAATCTGAGTTGGATCCGCCAGAACATATCCCGAATGCATATCTATATCACTCTCAATCTCAATTGTTGCAGGCAGTGATGAACGCAACATTCCAAGCGCTTCTTTAACAACAAGGCCCGGCAAGACAGGGACAACATCCACCTCTTTTTGCCTGCTAAAATCAAGAATCTGAGTCACCAGTTTTTTAGCCCGTTCCCCTGCCACAAGTATCTGCTCGAACTCCTCGGCACAAGAAGGATCATTCCCACATTTTTCAAGACCGATATCAGCATACCCTAGCACGACACCAAGTATATTGTTAAAATCGTGGGCTATACCACCAGCCAGAGCCCCAACTGCTTCCATCTTCTGAGCATGCTGCAGTTGGAGTTCTAATGCTCTCCGTTTTTCCTCTGCTTCTTTTAGTGGAGTAACGTCAAACTCAACAGAGATAATTTCAATACCACATGATGTCTCTTTTACGATGTGGGAGGAAAAAACCTGAACAGGGTCTCCTTGCTTATTGCATAAAGTCAACTCCCCCGAAGGCATTTTTTCACCCAACTTCAAACATCGTTTGTGCTCTCGGACCACATGTTCCTTCAGATCAGCTGGGATAATCAGGTTTTCTAACTTTTTACCAATTGCTTCTTCCTTACTGTAACCGAAAAGGGTTTCACTTGCCTTGTTCCAGAGGGTCACGACCCTATCCTGATTGTATCCATATACGGCCACTCCAACGATTTCATCACTGAGATCGCGAATAAAAGTAGCTGCACTTTTCAGAGCCTGTTCCGTTTTTTCTGCCCTTGTTATATCTCGTGCGCAACCGACAGTTCCCACCATGACCCCGTCAGCGTTAATGATAGGAGTTTTTGTCACATCAAGAACGAGTTCTTCACCCCTTACCTTACCAAACTCCCTAAAACGACCGGATTTCCCTGTACGTTTTACAACTATATCAGAATCAAGACAAAGCTCCCCAAAGGTATGCTCATAACCTGCAGAACGTTCTCGCTCTGCAAAGTATAAATCATCTTTCCCTATAACATCTTGTGTACGTTCACATTTATACAATACGTCGCAGGCCGCCTGATTCGCAAAAATATACCTGTCATCCATGTCTTTAGCCCAAATAAGATCCGGTATATTATCAAGTGTCAATCGAAGTAGCGGGGACAACGTCAAACAATGGTTATTCTTATCGTTTGTTCCACATTCATTTTTTCTCATGCGACTGCATTGTTTTTCAAGTTCAGCACCGTATGCTTCTAACTCTCCATAACTTGGTTTTTTTGTCACATCATTGTTCACATCCTTTTCTTTAGTCACTCTCCCTCCATCAACATAACATTTTATTGCAGCGACTGTTTTATTAGTATTTTATATTCAATGCGAAAACCACAAAAGGTACAGGCAGATAGCCTAACCCATACACACACCTGACCATAATAACCTAACATTCTATATTAACAACAATTATCACCACAAAAAAACAGGAGACATCTAAGATTTATTTTCCTTTGCATATGAATTTCTCTACTGGTAAAATACTAGCATGGTAATATAAAAAACCAACCCATTTTTTTGCATATAGGACTCGTTGATAATGCAAACCCATTTTGCTTCACCTTCAAGAGCAACAGCAGAAAATTTAAGTATAGAAATTGACCTGGTAGGTAAGAGTCAGGTTGTGACAAAGATGCTGAAGTCGGTTGGAGGCTTACTCGCAGTACTTGACGAAAATCGACAGATCGTTGCTTTAAACGACACCTTCCTTGAAATTCTTGGCGTAGAAGATGCGGGAACTGTTTTTGGTTTGCGGCCCGGCGAGGCGGTTCACTGTATCCATGCAAGAAAGGAAAAGGCAGGTTGCGGTACATCAAAATATTGTTCAACCTGCGGGGCAGTCATTGCCATAGTTGCTTCACTTGAAAAAGGGATACCTGTTGAACAGACATGCTCCATTTCCACCGAGGTAAATGGCACGAAAAATGATCTGTTTTTTTCAGTAAAGGCCCATCCGCTAAAACTCCAAAAAAAACAGTTTGTACTTCTCTTTCTTCAAGACATTACAGCTGCCCAACAACGTGCCGCACTGGAGCGGACATTTTTCCATGATGTGAACAACATGTTGCAGATGCTTGTCGGAGCAAGCGAACTCCTTGCATCCCAAGATAAATCCCCACTACCCCAAACCATTTATCAGGCATCTCTTCGCCTTCAGGATGAAATCGCAATTCAGCGCTGTCTGTCAAAAACGGATTCCAGCACCTATACCCCAGCCTGGAAAACGATTTCCGCCAAAGATATCCTTGATGATCTTAAACATTTTTTTGCCATGCACCCTTTGTGTACATACAGATATGTGGAGTTTACAGAATGCACTCCGGAGCGTATTCAGTTCGTTACAGATGGCTCTCTACTCTGGCGAATCCTTCACAACCTGCTCCTCAACGCACTTGAAGCATCTGATATTGGTGATACTGTTCGGATATGGTTTAACAGAGAGGGAGACAATCTCACGTTTAAGGTATGGAATAAAGCAGTAATGACACAAAAAGTGGCAGATAGGGTTTTTGAAAGAAACTTCAGTACAAAGGGGAATGATGGCCGCGGACTTGGAACCTATTCGATCAAATACTTCGGAGAAAATATTCTAAAAGGCAAGGTGACATTTAGCTCGAGAGAGCCTGACGGCACGACCTTTTCTTTTTCTACTCCAATTGCAGGTAATACATCGAAGTAGGATCTTCGCCCAGTTAAGAGTTGGGACACTTCTGAGGCTACCCTTGAGTTAAAACAACAGTCCACTCGATAACCAGTAGTAAACGATGTAAGCGCCCGCCACAATGAGAAATATCGCCGAAATCTTCTGAACATAGGGCAATATCTTACGTAGGGCTCCTACAACTACACCTTCTTTTACAACGGCTATTCCCAGGGTAAGCAACTGCATTATCGCCCCCATACCAAGGACATAGCTAAAGAACTGCAACAGTCCTCCTGAAAAATCTCCTGCTGTTACCGAGCTTCCTACAACCATAAGAAAAATAGGCAGAGTACAACTTAACGATGTTGCGCCAAAGGCCAAACCAAAAAGGAAAAACCCAAGAACAGACATCTGCCTGGGATCACCAATTTTACCAGCAATATTTGCAATGGAGTGAAAGGCTACGGTATTTCCTAATAGTATATAGATACCAAGTAAAAATAAACCGGCCCCCACAAGCACAGCCAACCAGGGCATAAGTCCCATAAGAAACGAGCCACCGGCAGAGACAATGGCCCCCACAACTCCAAAAAGCAGACCAAACCCTGCAGTTACCACAAGAGCAATCCAGAAAGACTTCAGTAACCTGGTCCAAAGCGATTGTTTTCTAAAGTTTTCGTCTTCAGCGCCAAGGTATAAGGTGAGATAAACAGGTAACATGGCAAAACCACAGGGATTAACTGCAGAGACCATTCCGGCACCAAAGGCATATCCAAACGGGAGTAATTCTGCCACCTGCCCTAACCACTGACTCACTTCAACCTGCGCTTCCATTCTCACGACCTTATAAAAAACAAATTATTGTAATTCCGTAACCAACAAGTACAGAGGCAACCATAAGACACCAATTCCCATTTTTCTAGCACTTTTCACCCGTCTGCTCAATTGATACTCATTTAAGCCACCTCTCTTTATTTTCGACCGCAGTCAGTTTTTATCTTGCCCATGTTAAATTATAGAGTTATAGATTTCGACTGCGGTCAATTTTACAGGAGAAGCATGCATGTCCCTTAGAGAAGCTAAGAAACAGAACAATAAAAAGGCCATTCTTGAATCAGCAATTTCGCTTTTTAACGAAAACGGCTACGATAACACATCCATTGAGCAAATAGCTCGTAAGGCCGGGGTGGGAAAAGGTACGGTATACAGTTACTTCAGTACAAAGAAATCGATCATTAAAGGTTTTTGTGAATTTGAACTGGAAACAATTCACCACCAGCTCGTGGCCCAGACAAATCCAGATGCAACCATCCTTGAACAGATGCTGCTTATTTATATGACTGAGTTTCGCCACGTAACCCAAAACCCGGAATTTGGAAGACTCTATATGCGGGAAGCGTTATTCCCCAGTGACAAAGAGCAACAAAGCGTAACTGAAATGGATGAAAATTATTTTGATGTCCTGTTTCCTATATTACAAAGAGGCCAGGAGCGTGGTGAACTGCGAAAAGAATTAGAGCCTCTTCATATCACAGCTCACTTTTACAGTCTTTTCATTATACTTATACACGCCTGGTACAGCGGAAGAATCAAAACAGACGAGGTTGAATCCTCCATGGAAATGCTCTTTACACAGGTTCTTGATGGACTACGTCCTGCGCCTGCAACCCAATCTTTAGGTGAAAACAGCAATGACTAAACCAATCCCCCCTCACACTTTTCGAGGAACATTTGTCTACTTCATCTGGAACAATCTCCCTCGCTTTGTTCTTATGCTGATGATTGCCTTTATTGTTGTTCTCTACATGTCAATCGGAGAGCAGAGTAAAACAATTGCTGCTAAAAAAGATAGTGAAGTTAAAGCTGAAAAACCACCAATCAATGTGGTGACTCTTGGTCTTAGACCAACGACCATCTCCGATCGCATCAATTTACCTGGACATATAGAACCCTGGACCAGGTTGCAACTCATGGCTAAAATAGCCGGAACTATTGAAGAAGTGATGGTCACAGACGGAAGCTCGGTAAAAAAAGGCGATGTCATAGCCCGAATTGAGAATGTGGACTACAAAATTGCATCGGACCGTGCAAAAGCCGCCTATAACCTTGCAAAGGGAGACTTTGAAAGGGACAGGGAAATTTACAAAAAAGGTGTCATCCCCACCGCGACTCTCGATATCAACAGAACTAAGATGGAAACATCCAAGGCTGATTTTGACAATGCAGAGCTGATGCTTTCGCGAACGGTTGTTACCTCTCCCATGGATGGCATCATACGAAGACTCGATGCAAAGGTCGGCTTACAATTATCCATTGGAGATCCCATCGCTGAAATTCTCGACATGGACAGGGTAAAAGCAATCATTGGCATTCCCGAATCAGATGTCAGTGCAGTCAGAAAGCTTGATACCGTAGACCTAACCATCCAGGCCCTGGGTGACACAACGATTAAGGCAGAAAAACATTTTCTCTCACCCGCCCCTGAAACCACTGCCAGACTCTATAACCTGGAGCTTAAAATCGATAATCCTGAAGGGGAAATATTAACTGGGATGTTTGTCCGGGCAGACATCATTAAAAAACAGGTTGAAAACAGTATCGCCATTCCGTTTTACTCCGTTATCTCAAGAAATGACGAGCAATATGTCTTCCTTGAAAAAGATGGTATCGCCACGAAAAGGCCCATTTCCGTCGGCATCATGGAGAACTGGATGGTTGAAGTGACAGATGGCCTTACACCGGGTGACCATCTCATAGTAGAAGGACACAGGGACGTTGAAGACGGACAAAAAATCAAAATCATCAAAACCCTTGAGAATATTGAGGAGATGAATCTATGATTGTCTCTGACACCGCAGTCAAAAAGAGTGTTTCGGTGGCGGTTCTTGCCGTGATGCTCGTTATCTTCGGGGTCTACTGTTACATCACCCTGCCAAGGGAAAGTGATCCTGACATTACTATTCCTAATGTATTTATTTCAACCGATTACAGAGGAGTTTCCCCGGCTGATATTGAAACGGCTGTGACCATTGAGATTGAAAAAAAGCTCAAAGGCCTTGATGGATTAAAAGAAATTAAATCGGTGAGTTCTGAAGGTTTATCTTCAATTAGCGTTGAATTTGTCACTGGTACAGACATCGATAAGGCTGTTCAGGATGTGAAAGACAAGGTGGATGAGGCAAAGGGTTCCCTCCCAAGCGATCTTGAAGACGACCCGACGGTCTTTGAGGTAAACTTTTCCCAGATGCCCATTGTCATCTACTCCCTCTCCGGAACCTGTGGTCTACCCTGCCTTAAAGATATTGCAGATGACCTCAAAGATGATATTGAAGGAGTGACCGGGGTACTGGAGGTTGAAGTTACCGGCGGCCTTGAGCGGGAAATACGAATAGAGGTGTTCACCGAAAAACTTGCGTACTATGGTCTTAGTATCGGCAGCCTTCAGTCGGCGGTCAGCAGTGAAAACACCAATACATCCGGTGGAAATATTAAGCTTGGAGATGGTCGGTTCCAGTTAAGAGTCCCGGGAGAATTTTCAACACCCGAAGAGATCTACGGTCTGGTTCTCACTGTCCACGACGGAGAACCGGTCTACCTGAAAGATGTGGCAAGAGTGGTCGACGGGTTTAAGGAGGAAACTTCTATTTCACGGCTTGACGGAAGAGAAGCGGTCAACATCACCGTGAAAAAACGCTCTGGAGAAAACATTCTATCCATCTCGAAAGCCGTTGATAAGATTATTGATAAGGATAAACCGAGCTGGCCGACCGGAACAGATATCACCAAGGTGCTGAACAAGGCAAAGGATATCGACATCATGGTGGCGGATCTTGAGAACAATATTCTCTCGGGACTGGTGCTTGTACTCATTGTCATATTCTTTGCCATGGGGATACGCAACGCCATTCTTGTGAGTATGGCAATTCCATTTTCCATGCTGCTGACGTTTACCATCCTCTACCTCATGGGGATCACCCTCAACATGGTCGTCCTATTCAGCCTCACCCTCGCACTTGGTATGCTGGTGGATAACGCCATCGTCATCATCGAAAACTGTTACCGCTTTATGGAACAGGGGGCCGGGCGAAGAGAGGCGGTTATGAAAGCGACCTCAGAGGTGGCCTATCCTGTCATTGGCTCAACACTCACAACGGTTGCAGCCTTTTCGCCCATGCTTTTTTGGCCGGGGATCATGGGAGAATTCATGAGCTACCTGCCGCTTACTCTCATCATTACTCTCTCATCAAGCCTCTTTGTGGCTCTTGTCATTAATCCCGCCATTGCCTCAATGTTTATGGAGGTAAAGCAAACCGGCCCCATAGAAGCAAAGAGTATGGAAGAAGTAGCAAGAGCCGTAGAACAACCTGCCAGAATAGATGGTTTTTTACTCAAAAGATATTCAGTCCTACTGAGTAGTGCACTTTCAAAACCCATAACCGTTATCCTCACTGCGTTTTGTATTCTCATTATTATGGTTCAGGGTTGGCTGCTAGTTGTGGGCCTTGAAAAGCCTGTGGAATTTTTCCCTGAGATAGAGCCCAAGGGGATGTATGTCAATATTGATATCCCGGAAGGGGCTGGTCTGAGTTACATTGATAAGGTAATCCAGCGTATTGAGCGTGGTCTTGCAGGCCATGATGATGCGAACAGCAGTCAGCAAATATCCCTTGCAGAAGCCCTTGGTCCCAAGAATTACACTAAACCGGATGGTGAGGAGTACTCCGGCCCAAGCGACCTAAAGAACATTAAAAATATCTATATGAAGGGAGTGGTCTCTGCCGGTGGAAGTTCTGCCTTTTCGGCTAACACCCCAAACCACGTGGGGGTCCGCTTTCTCGACCTTGAAGACAGACACAGATCCACCCATGATACGGTAGCTGATATTCGTAATAGAGTGGCTGACATCCCAGGTGGTAAAATCACCATCGCAATGGAAGCAGAAGGTCCCCCCACCGGTGCACCCATCAATATTGAGATTGCCGGGGATAATTTTGCCATTCTTGGAGCAATTGCCAAAGAGATCAAAGACGTTCTCAGCAAGCAACCCCATGTAGAGGATGTACGCGATGATTATGTTGAGGGTATTCCATCGGTGCAGGTCCTCATAGACAGGCAAAAAGCATCTCTCTTTGGCCTGACCACAGACATGATAGGTTTTGCCCTGAAAAGTGCCTACAACGGCATAGAGGTTTCATCATTTCGAGATGGAAACGACGACTATGATATAACTGTTCAACTCGCTGAGTCTGACCGTGAAATGGTAAATATCCTCCATGAGTTAATGCTTCCAACTCCCTCGGGACAGATGGTACCCTTATCCACCATTGCAAACGTTTCCTTTGCAGGAGGCCTGGGAGATATTAACCGAATCGATAACGAACGGGTGGTGACAGTACAGGCCAATGTTGATGAGACAAAGGTCCCGGGGCCAGTGGCACGGGCAAAGGCTGCTGAATTCTTAAAGGATCTACCTCTGCCGCCTGGGTATAAGATCACGTTCACTGGTGAATTCGAGTTTCAGCAGGAGTCCGAGGATTTTCTCAGCAAGGCCTTTATGGTGGCACTGCTGCTGATCTTTCTTATTCTGGTCTCCATGTTCAACTCTATCACCCAGCCATTTATTATCATGACCTCGGTCATATTATCTCTTGGGGGCGCTTTCTTAGGTCTCGCCCTTTTCAAGTCGCCCTTTGGTATCATTATGACAGGGGTTGGAGTGATTTCTCTTGCAGGAGTTGTGGTAAATAATGCAATCGTCCTCATCGACTACACCAATCGCCTTAGATCCAGAGGAATGGCATTGAAAGATGCCGTAATTGCTGCAGGTGCCACAAGACTTCGCCCTGTTCTTCTTACCGCTGTTACAACGATTCTGGGTCTTATTCCCATGATAACCGGAATCTCCTTTGATTTTCATAAGTGGACCTTTTCCTGGGTGAGCGAATCAAGTCAGTGGTGGCAGTCAATGGCCATCGTGGTAGTCTTCGGTCTGGTGGTTGCAACCTTTCTCACCCTTGTTGTGGTACCGACCCTCTACTACTCTTTTGAACGAATGGACACAATACGACAGAAAGTAGTCTCTAGGATATCAGAGCTCTACTGGAAGCCCTTTCCTCTTCTTGCAGGAAGCAGTAAAAAAGAGAAGAAGTAATACAGATATCCAGTTCCACTGTTCACTCAAAAAAAAGAGGACGATGAAAATTCATCGTCCTCTTTTTACTGCCAAAATACTGACGAAGATGGCGTCGTATTGACTGACCTTTGGTGAACATTTCGTCAAAACACCAGTGAAGCTAAAGTGACAATAATGATCTGATTTTACTCAAATATATTAAACTCTAACAAAATTGTCATGGGAAATGCGGTCTAGTTCGCCTCTCTTTTCACCGCCAGATAGTAGTAGCGATTGAGATCAAACAAGCCAGCCTGCAGTCCGCCTTCGTCATTAAAACGATCCTGAAAACGGTCATACACTTCCCAGAACTTGTCATCCATTCTATTTACACCGAAATTATTTAAAATATTCCAATACTCAGGTGATCCATCAAAATTTTGAAGCACAGCGAGAAACTGTGGCAAATCTCCCAGAGGCACCTGATAAAAATAGTTTGGATATGACCCAACAAATCCTTTAATAAAGGTGGCGTTATCTTTTTCCGGTCGCAGCTTATTCGATTCACCAAAAAGCGTGGTGACATCATCGTGCCACCTGTTAATCACGATGGAAATATACACATCATCTTTCGGATCATCATTTTTCATGATCCTCACATATGCAAGATTTGCATTATGATCCAGAACGTGGGTGAAAAAAGAGGAGCCAGGTCTTGAAACTGATTTGAAACCCAGCATATAATCGGCTGTGGTCTCATATTTCTCTGGCAGGGGGGGGAAAGCTTCACCCTCATGCAGATAATTCATATCAAAACTGATATTATGTTCTGGTTTGAAGCGATTCTTGACCAGGGTCTCAATAAATTCCCGCTTTGGTTCACTTGTCTTATAGCTGAATCCGGGTTCAAGATCTGAAGGATAGTAGTTAATATTGGTACTGTGGATATCCATCTCACCATACCATTCCTGCATCATGTCGCTTCGCTTTTCACGGGGCATAAAATCAAGAAAATACGTTTCACCTTCCTGACGCAGCTCATCCATATAGGTCCTGATTGTGAGCTGATGCATTGCAGTGCCATACACATTAAAACCGGCCACAAGTGAGTAATAAATACGTTCAAGTAATGGATAATCGATCACCCAGACAGTCTTGGGCAGATTCCCGATGGCTCCTGCCATAACAGTCGCACTGTCAAAATGTCTAAATACAGTCAACAGCGGCGTATCTGCATCTTTATTACCAGTCCAGATTGCCGTATCGTCCAGCTCCTGGTACCTGTAATTCATTGAGTAGAACC
The DNA here is from genome assembly GCF_054397165.1 of Desulforhopalus glucosivorans. NCBI lineage: Bacteria > Pseudomonadati > Thermodesulfobacteriota > Desulfobulbia > Desulfobulbales > Desulfocapsaceae > Desulforhopalus > Desulforhopalus glucosivorans. The sequence continues at coordinate 464,210 of NZ_AP044854.1, read as the reverse complement.
GACTGCGATTCTCAACAAATTGAGTGGTCTTTTTTCTGTATTTTCTAGTGAACACACTCTTTGCTAAATCTCTATCACTCTCTTCAACCAGAGGCATCTCAAGAAGATGACTGAAGGTTTGCAAAAACCCAGGATATTGAACACTCAAATCATACTCCGGGTCAAGAAACATTGCCCAGAAATGGTCCTGTATTACATTCAGCGCAACCTGCCCCTTACAAACCGGGCCACGGATAAATGTCATTAAGATATAGTGGCTATTATCGAGTAAAAACTGATATCTGGATTTAGGTGGAATCTGCTCATACAGTTTAAATGGATTTGCACTAATACCTTGTTCATAACTCATTACCGTTGGTTCTATAAGCCAGTCCGGTTCAATAAAAAGTTCTTTAAACCTGGCTAGCTGTGCATCCGACATGTCAAAAACCATATGAGTTTTATGCACAATGGTCGAATGGATCTTACGCATCCTATAGTAAAAAGGTGCATCACCGGGACTGTCATAGGGGAGAGTCGTCGCGATGACCTTAATAGGCTGACCGGCTGGAGTGGTTGATCGAACCAGTTCATAAAAGTTCTTTTCTCCCGTACCAAAGTTCAGATGGGCCAGAAAGAGATGTTCATACAGATACCTTGCTGTCATTTTATGCTTGGCGTCATCTCTATTAAGAAAGCTTTCCCATGCCTTGATTTTTTCAAGATCACTGGCAGGAATCGCCTTAAGCATCACCTGTTCCTCAGCAGTCGGGCCTTTGGCCCCCTGCACCAGCCACCCTCCTATTGATGTAAACTCCTCATCGGTTAAGGGAGGAAAGCCAAAGGGCATTCCTCTATTGGGATGTTTTTTGAGATATGCACCAATTTCACTACTATTTTCAGGACAGGTAAGATCAGCTGCTTCGGGGTAAAACTCATCTCTATGTTGAATTGGATTATCTATCTTGTGGGATATCAACTGCATCATAAGGGAATCGTTCTGACCAGTTGGAGCACTGTTTTCAGTTACACTATGAAAACTTTTACCCCGCCACTGCGCGGTGGTCTCAGCATCCATAAAGAGTCGTGTAGGCTCCATGGTTGAAAGACGGGAAGCATTGTAAACGGCCATTTTGGTCGCACCTCTATCAAGCCCCTCATAGGAACTCAACTTAAGTTGACAGGGTGAGTTGTAGCAACTGTGACATACAACACACCGCTTTTCCAGAATAGGTTTTACCTCGGTGAGGTAGTCGATATTTCGCGCGGGCGCCTCAAAGGCCACAGGAGGCATAGGCTTATCTGCACAACCTCCCAGGGCGATTACACAGACGAGTAAAAAGAGCAGACGATAGTTCATTACATTCTCCTAAACAGTTGGAAATAGGCACCACAAGGGCACAAAGGTTTGATGGAAAACCTAACGAAAAGAGATCTTTGATGCAATCTTTCTTTTGCTGGAAGAGTAATTAACAGATCACACCTTATATGACTCTCTACCGGAAACCTTTACCTGATTACGTCCTGCATTTTTAGCAGCATACAATGCCCTGTCCGCTCGCTTAAGGAGATCTTCTGTGTCCTTATCATCAGCACGCCACTCTGCAACACCTATGCTCACAGTGATTTGTATTATTCTATCATCACAGGTAACTTTCAGTTGCTCAACAGCCTGACGCAATCGTTCTGCCAGCAGAACTGCGCCCGCCTCATCGGTCTGCACAAGGACTGCACTGAACTCTTCGCCACCAAGTCTTCCAAGAAAATCACTGTCACGGAGCTCTTTTTTCACCACGTCAGTAAAACCAATCAGAGCGAGATCGCCTCCATGATGGCCATAGGTGTCATTCACCTTTTTAAAAAAATCAAGATCAAAGGCAAGAACAGTCATGGCATGCTTATATCGAATTGTTCTTCGAACTTCACGCTCGAAACAGGTCATGAAATGGCTGCGATTACTCACTCCTGTAAGAGCATCGGTGGTGGCCAGTTTCTCCAGTTCCTCCTGCATTCGCTTCTTTTCCGTCACATCCTCCTGGATACCAATAAAGTGAGTTATGACACCAGCCTTATTGATAATTGGCGAAATTGAAGCAAAAACAAAATATGACGCCCCATCCCCTCTTTTATTCTCAAACGATCCTTCCCACACCTCCCCCTGCCCGAGAGTTGACCAGAGATCTTTATAGGTATCATCACTCGTTGTTCCCGATTTTAATATCCTGGGATTTTCTCCGATAATGTCACGACTATCATAGCCGCTCATCTCGGCAAACTTAGGATTAACATATTCAATAGTACCGTCTGTATCGGTGATAACAATAGCTGCAGGACTCTGCTCAATACCTGCAGAGAGTAGTAGTAAGCTACGTGCATTAATATCTTTGTTAGCCCTGATAATGGCTAGATACAAGCTGGCAGCGATAAGTGCACAGAACAGTAATGGAAATAACCAGAACAGATGGGAGTAGGTCCGAATAAAAAATGAGAAAGAGAGTTCTTCATCAGGAATATGAAGAATAAGATGCCAAATCACCTTATCATCCCCATGGGAATGATCTGCAAAAAGCCCATTGTCGCCAGAAAAATTTGCGCTTCTCTTTACCTCATCTTCAGCATGGATTGTACTATAGGTATAAAGGCCTTCAGCCAGGCGCATCTGTCCCACGTCCTCTGTACGAACTTTTTCCCATAACTGAGGTAATCTGGATTTCAGGGTCACTTTGTTGCCGAACATAAAACCCCACTCATCTTCAGGATTCCCTGAACGCAGCCAATAGCCGTCTTTATTTAGAAAACTAAAGCGACTTGCATCCTTACCAGGAAAGGCGTGGGAATATCTATCCAGAATTTGTTCGGCATTACAATTAAGAAGTACTATACCTTTTTTATGACCATGGCGATCAACCACCGGGCTTCCGACACGAATAACCGGTGAAAACGGTTGATACACTTCTCCGTTTTCTATATTAAGATCAAGAGGAGAAACAAAGACCTCTCCCCACCCCTGTTCCATGGTCTTACGAAAGTAATATCGTTTACTCTTATCCTGTAATTCACCTTCAGGAACAATTGTAGGCAGCATCTTTTCCATATTAACACGAACAACTTCGTGTCCATCAACATCAAAATAGCGAACCTGGGTGTAGATTTTTTTATCCCTTGAAAAGTTCTTAAACCGCTCAGCCAAGGCTTGTAAATTTTCATCGGACTCTTCTTCAAAGTAGTGCTCAAGGGATTCATTATTAGCAAGCAGTAGTAAATCCGAGGCAAGGATTTCAAGATCATTACGTACAACAAACCGTAACAATTCGATATTACCGAGCTCTTCCTGCATTGTTGTTGCTGTCACTCTTTTAAATTCGAGCTGAGCGACCGTGTAGCAGAGAATGAAAATAAGAAGAAAACCAGCAGGAAAAATTACAGCAAACCTTCGAAAGATTTTTGCTGTTGAGGCTTTTGGTAACCGTGTGAGAGCCGCTAATGGTGGAGAAACATCCATTTAATATTTTACCTGTGAATATTGCCTGTTATACAGTGTATTGTAAAAATGTTAGCACAAATTCTTTAAAAAGAAAAATTTGGAAACTGTATAATTTCATGCCTAAGGATACTAGCTTAAGAAAAGCCCCCCTTTATCTAAAAATCTTCAATTTTCCGCCCCCGCTCGACCTGATCAGAAATATTATCGGCGCAATTTTTAACACTACGCATCATGGCTAGGAGTTCCAGAAACACCGGATCATCCTCGCCGAGTTCTTCCTCAACCTTATTCATGAGAGCTAAACCATCTTTAAGATAGTGTTGAATAAGCTCATCTACTTCTTTTCGTTTTTGGTGTTTTATCTTTTCCTTTTTGAGAAGCGGCAGGATTCTCTCTATTGAGTATTCCACCAGAGCGTCCCTTGGAGTTCCATACTGTAGAGAAATTCGCTCTAGATTTTCCAGAGTTTTTCTCGATATAACAAAGGTTTTTGCAACCCGTTGCAGCCTGGAGTCAAATTCATCAAACTCCCGTGCTATATGGCGCAGAGTATCCACGTCTTCCATTAAATGATCAAAAAGCGACTTCTGTTTGATACCAAGCTGAACAGCTAACACCCCCAGAGCATCTATTGCTCGCTCTGAGAGCTTGAACGTTGTTCTGACAGACTGCCTTCCCCGTAAATCCACGGTAGATGCTTCAGTAATCTCAAACCGAATCAAGGTTCTTCTTTTTGCACACATTCCCCACCTCTTTCTGTTACTTTTTATATTTTATATTTTTAGTAATATTTTTTTATTGACACCACTACATTCATCATTACCATATCAAGCACAAAGAGACAACAAGGACACGATGTACTCATAAGTGAAAAAATAATCTAAAAGGAGAATTTACCATGAACCTCGTACGATATAACCCACAATGTAGAACCGCAGTTACCAATCGTCCTTCAGCTGATATTTTTGATGGATTTTTCAACCCACTATCTTTTGCAAACAATGTGCTGAACAATCGTGAAACACACAGTCTTAAGGTGGATATCTTTGAAAAGGATGAGAACATCATCATTGAAGCTGAGCTTGCAGGGGTACAAAAAGAAGACATCACAGTTGATATTAAGGGAAAGATTCTAACCCTGGGTGCTGAACGAAAACATAATGAGGAGGTGGCTGAAGAGAATCGATATCGCAAAGAAAGAAGTTATGGAACGTTTGAGAGAAAGTTCAGCCTTCCTTTTGAGGCAGAGGCTGAGAACATCAGCGCAAACTTTAATAACGGAGTCCTTACACTAACGATAACCAAACCTGAAACTCAGGTTGCAAAGAAGATCACTATAAACTAATGCCGATGAACGGGATAAGTGCCTCGAAGGTCTCACTACTCTCACTATCTGGTGGTACGACTATACTTACTATTTCAGATTCAATTCCTGAGTTTCTTGTTTTTTATGACAGGCTTTCAGGAGTAAGGCACTAAAAAAACAAAAAAACTCAGTGAATGTATTGCTCAAGGGTGGTGGCGTTGTGCCACCACCCTATTTTTGTTCTGAGGCATCACATCTCCAGAGAAAAGTCATTGCCCACATCCATAATATTCAGTAGTTTGGAAACCATATTGTAACCAAGATACCAACACTATTTTTTTCGGAATAAATATGTTTTCAAGACTTATAGAACTGTACCAATTTGTTGACAACACTGTTTCAAAAATTCAAGACCAGTTTCCCAAACAGGTCCTCTGCGTGCCGGGCTGTGCCGATTGTTGCCACGCTGTATTTGATATATCATTTATTGAAGCCGCCTACCTGGCACAGCACCTTTCAGAACATAAAGAAATCCTGGAGCAACAAAAAGAACATGCAACAAAGGCTGCCGTGGAATTTGAACAACTCCTCCAGGAAAAGTCAGATCTTTCCAAGGCACGAATTCGCTGTCCATTACTGGGTGATGCTGATCTCTGCCTGGCCCATGAATTTCGTCCCATCAACTGCAGAACATATGGAACTCCCACTTCAATTGAAGGAAAGGCCCATGTCTGCGGGCTTTCCAATTTTGACAACAACAGCGAATATCCAACAATTGACCTGGCTCCTCTGCAAAAAAGTCTCAGTGACTACTCAGTTACGCTTGTGGGAGAAGATTTCGGTAAACGACGTTATCCTATCGCCTGGGTCTTTTTAAAGACACGTTTCTTTCTTCCCCCCAAAGGGTAATAGAACTGGAGCTACGTATGGAACAGATCGAGCAAAGTCACTTTTTTTTACATGGCCTGGAATCTTCAGGAAAAGGAACGAAGGGACAATACTTTTCAGAACACTTTCCCTTAATGAAATGTCCTGACTTTTCAGGAAGTTTAGAAGAGAGGCTTACCCAGCTTGAGTTCATGTGTGAGAATCAGAACGAATTGATTCTAGTAGGCTCAAGCTTTGGCGGACTAATGGCCTGTTGTTTTGCTGAAAAGAACAGACAAAAAGTTACAAGACTCATCCTCATGGCACCAGCTCTCAATTTTGGGGAGTACACTCCACCAACGAAGCCTCTGGATATTCCCGTCTTAATAGTTATCGGCCGACATGATGATATCACCCCCATGGATCCTGTACTCGGCCTTGCCGCCAGGACCTTCTCTGATCCCATAACCTGGATATGTGATGACGATCATATGCTGCATAACAGCTTCTATCAGTTAGACTGGAAAAGCCTACTCGACCCTACAGTTTTATTATCGACCCTTGTCCCGCCAGAACAGATGTAATATGTATTCTGATCCCCATATAAGGAGCTGTTACTTCAAAATTCTAAACGATCACGACCTGCACGCTTTGCACGATATAGAAGACGATCCGCCTCCTCATACACCGACTCTAACACGTTTGAGAAGGTACTATCCGACACGCCCATACTTATGGTTACATTAATTTTTTTACTTGTGAATAGCTGACTCCGAATCAGTTTAAGCAATCGCCTGCAGATCAGTATCGTTTTTTCTTTTGAAACGGGGAAGGCGATACCAAATTCTTCACCACCCAAACGACCAAATATTTCATCTTCACGCAAATGGCCTTTGAATAAATCTGACAACTCAACAAGCACATTATCACCGATATTATGCCCATAGGTATCATTTACCTGCTTGAAATTATCTATATCAAACATCACGAGTGTTGTAGATTCACGTGATGGATCAGTTATCATTTCCTGCACCATTTCAAGAAATGCACTGCGGTTGAATATCTTGGTTAAGCCGTCGGTCTGGGCTAATGTCAACAGTACCTTTTTCTCTTGTATATGCTTTGTAACATTCATTAGAAGTACAATATAACTGTCTTCTGAGACTTCTTCGATTTCCCGTTCTACGGTTATTGATTCACGACCGTTATAAAACATGACAAGTTTCTTTGTCTTACGCTTTTTTTCCTGTTCAAAATCTTCTAAAAAATCAGAGATAAGCCTCCCAAGCACACTCTGTATCGGCTTATTTACCATGCCTAAAAAGGATGGGTTAACACGCTCAATCACATTACCAACCACATAAATAAGGCCGGATGGAACCTTATTAAAAATAATATCAAGCTCATGGTAGCGGTCCTGTATTTCCATACGAGCCTCTACCTCTGCAGTAATATCATCAAAGGACCAGAGAATATATTTTTCGGATTTATTAGAAAGAGAGACTCCTGTAAGCTTTGCCCAAAACAGCTCACCGGTCTTCTTTTTATACTGCAATTCACTGCTTTCTATTGAACCGCTTCTCGTTCTTTCGAAGAACTTTTTATATTCCTCAAAATGAGACAAACTTGGTGTCAAAATAGAGGTTTGAAGGCCGATAACTTCTCCTGAGACATAACCAAACAATCTGCAGAACCTTTTATTTACAACAATAATCCTACGATTCTCATCTACCAGCATCATGGCCGTTATGCTGTTTTCAAACAGAAAGTCTCCTTTTGAGATGTCGCCGTAGGCAGATAATTTACGTATGTCACGACTATCATTCACGCGATCACCTGTCCACAGATAGTTTAGGCAACAAATAGTTAGGTATGATCAATTTTGAAATTTCCTCCAGTTCCTCTTCAGACCTCTTTACAATCATTTTTCTTTGATGATGAAATCGTCAGCATCGCAATCGGTCTCTAATTATATCTTCGATGGGCCCGCTTATAAAGGTAAAAATAATTGAAGGTGCTTCCGTTGATAGAGCGTGCTCAATCATTTTTGCTACGCTCTAAACTGATGGACAAAAAAAGGGCCTGCTACAGACAACAGACCAGGTGAGCAGAGACGCCAAGAAATTGAGTGTTGGAAAACTTGCTGATATCACACCATTTCCAGATAGCGACCGAAGGGAGACCTTCGAGGCACATATCCCTTTTATCGGGGTGAGTGCCCCTTTGAGACTACATTACAATCAGCTCAACAACATTGAATCCATAGCCAGCTCTTCTCCCTGTGCCCTATAGAACTGCTCAAGAAGATCTTTGACCGTGAGGTTTTTCTTCTCCTCCCCCTGAACATCAAGCAATATCCTGCCCTGGTGTAACATGATCAGCCTGTTACCAAAAGATATCGCATGTTTCATATTATGGGTAATCATCAGGGTCGTCAGTTTCTGTTCTCCGACAATATCCTGCGTCAGGTGGAGTATTTGGCTAGCCGTCTTGGGATCGAGAGCCGCGATATGTTCATCAAGCAGCAGAACTTCAGGTTTAATCATGGTGGCCATAAGCATGGTGAGTGCCTGCCGTTGACCACCTGAAAGTAGACCGACCTTATCAAGCAGCCTTTCATCGAGCCCTAAGCTCAATTTTTTGAGCTCTACTCTAAAACGGGTACGATCCTTCGCCTTTACACCTCTACCAAAGCCGCGACGCTTACCCCTTAGACTTGCAAGGGCCATGTTCTGCTCAATGGTTGCTGACGGGCAGGTCCCCAAGAGAGGGTCCTGAAAAACCCTTGAGATAAGTGAAGCGCGCTTATGCTCAGGCCAGGCGGTCACGTCATTACCTGCAATGGTCAAAGTACCCGTATCAGGAAAAAAACCACCCGCTATGCAGTTAAGTAGCGTCGATTTCCCGGCACCATTTGAACCGATAACCGTCACAAAATCACCTTCAGCAATGTTCAGGCTGATTGAATCCAGAGCAAAGACTTCATTAACACTGCCCTTGTGAAAATACTTTGTAATGTTCTCTAAACTAATCACCGTTCAATCAATCTCTTTTTAAGGTTGGGAGCAATCAGAGCTGTAATAACCAGCAGTGCTGTTATCAGGTTTAGATCACTTGGGTTAAAACGAAAATCACCAAACTCAAGACCGAGGGCCAGTGCAATGGCCAGGCGATAAACAATAGAACCAAGAAGTGCCGCAATAAAGGCTCTTGCCATAGTTTTATGGCCAAACACCGTCTCACCAATAATGACCGATGCAAGACCTGCTACAATGGTACCGATCCCCATGCCGACATCCGCCGCGCCCTGATTCTGAGCCACCAGTGCGCCACTTAGTGCAACGAGACCGTTGGATAAACCTACACCTAAAATAATTATGGTGTGGGTATTTACTCCAAGACTCCTGATCATTTGCTGGTTGTCCCCGGTGGCGAGGATCGCCTGTCCAATCTCTGTTGAGAGAAACCAGATAATAAACAACAGCACCAGGGCTGCAAAACTACCGAAGATAATAAGCCCTGCATAGTGGGCGGGAACACCTAATGCAATCACCGAATCAAAAACAGTATCCACCCCAAGAAGTGCCACATTAGGCCCTGACATTATTCGAATATTAATCGAATAGAGGGCAATCATGGTAAGGATAGAGGCCAGCAGATGCAGGATTTTAAACTTGGTATTGAGAAAGGCTGTTACCATACCGGCAATAAAACCGCCAGCCAATGCAAGCAGTAAAGAAACATATGGATTCACACCATTTGTTATTGCAACGGCAGAGATGGCCGCGCCAAGGGGTAAGGAACCATCAACGGTAAGGTCTGGGAAATCAAGTATTCGAAAGGTGAGATAAACTCCAATCACCATAATGCCGTAGACAAGCCCCTGCTCTACGGCACCTAATGCAGCATATAATGTCATAACAGTTTCGTAGCCTTATTCGTAAACCTGTGTTGCCTTTTTCAGCAGTGCTTCGGGTGGAGTAAGCCCCATCTGTTTTGAGTAGTTGGCATTGATATGCAACTGCAGATCTTTCTGAAATTCAACGGGGATATCCTCAGGTGCGGTTCCAGCTAAAATTTTCTCCGCCAGGGCACCGGTCTGATAGCCATGCTTATAATAATCAAAACCCATGGCTGCCACAGCACCTCGTTTTACAGAGTCAACATCTGCTGCAAAGATAGGTAATTTATTCTGTACGCCCACCTTGATCACCGATTCAAGTGCGGAAATAATAGTGTTATCGGTGGGGATAAATACGGCATCAACTTTCCCAACAAGGCTTTTGGCTGCCTGGAACACATCTGCGGTCTTAGACGCAGTTGCATCAACCACTTTTATACCAAGCTTTGGGCTCAGAGCTTTTATAGATGCTACCGTTGCCTTGGAGTTTGCTTCGCCTGAATTATAAAGAACTCCCAGGGTTTTGATATTGCTATCATACGCAAGCACCATTTTAATGTGCTCTTCAACCGGAAGGAGATCAGATACACCCGTAATTCCGTTTGCAGGTTTTTGCAGATCCTTAACAAGACCTGCCGCCACAGGATCGGTTACAGCGGTAAAGAGAAAGGGACGTTTTAAATCTGCAGGAGCCTTGCTCAGAGCCTGGGCACAGGTCTGGGCTGAAGGTGTGGCAATGGCAACGAGCAGGTCCGCTTTTTCACCGACCATCTGCTGTGCAATTTGGGTCGCTGTCCCCATATTTGCCTGGGCATTGTGGACATTGTATTTTACATCTATGTTTTTTTCTTTCAGGTAATCCTGAAACCCCTTAAGCACAGCGTCAAGAGCAGGATGCTCCACAAACTGACTGACAGAAATTGTGGCACTCTGGACAGTTACTGCCTGCACCATCAAAGCGATAGCAACGAGTGTTGGAAGTAATAGTTTTTTCAACATTGTCTTCTCCTTAAAAAATGCTCTTTATTAGTCCTGCCCACAGCATGCAGCAGTATGAAACAAATGAAGTTGAGTACCTTACTCAGGAAAACCAGTCATAAAAAACAACAAACTGAATTAAGGTCAATTCATTGTTTCGAGTAATCCACAAGGCACTTATCCCTTTTATCGGGGTTAGAAGACATCTAGCCGAAAATTATTAATAGGTCAACGAACCTTTTTTAATAAGTCCTATGGGCAGTCCATACGATCGTCGACTGTTATGGGTAATATGGGAAATTCAAGCACCACAGAAGCCGGTCAGTGTTTGTCTGGTATTCGTTTATTGTTCCTGATTGTCAGAACTAAAGACCGTTTAGTAACTATCTTTTAAACGTCGTATTGCGGTAAACACCGAGACAGGATCACTGTCTTCCAGTAGTAATTTATCAATCAGTCCTTTCCGCACTGAATCAATCCTGCTGCGTAGAAAAGGATTAGTCTGTCTTTCAAGACCTACCGTTGATGGAGTTGTTGCCCCTCCTTTTTCAAGTGTAGCATTGGCCTCTTTAAAACGGCAGGCAATATCTTCATTTTCAGGCTCAATGAACTGAGCAAATTTAAGATTTGAAATAGTATACTCATGACCAAAGTAGATCTTCACATCTTCAGCAAGACCGTCTGTTACACCATGGAGTGAATTATACATCTGCTCAGGTGTGCCCTCAAAGAGCCTGCCACAACCACCACCAAAAAGCGTGTCACCAGTAAAAAGATGATCGCCAAAAAGATAACAGATTCCTCCTGAGGTGTGCCCGGGCGTGTGTTTTACACTACCTTTAACATTACCAAACTGTACACTATCGCCATCTTTGAGTTGAGTTGTCAAATGAGGGATTCGGGCGGCATCCGATACAAAACCAGCCACCTCAATTCCTGGATATTCCTTATACATCTCCTCCAGTCCCCCAATATGGTCAGCATGGTGGTGGGTGCAGTATATGGCAACAACATCAATATTCAACTCACTGATCTTTCTCGATACAGGGTAGTACTCAGCAGGATCAACTATGGCCCCCGTACCCGTCTCTTCACAAATGAGCAGGTAGGAAAAATTATCGAAATGACATGGAATAATTTCAACCTTCATTGCTATCCTCTCTCGTTTTACATTCTCAATCAACTTGTACTTTGCATCATTTGTATTGCAGATAAAAGAACAGTAACACAGAATCACAACAAAAAAAGAGAACTCAAAAAAAAACCTCGACTACTCCGCTGCCAAAGCTTAGCAGGGAGCAATCGAGGTTAGAGAGATTTCTAGAAATTGGGTTGTAAAAAAGAGCTTAATTTACCATTTGTCCCTGCTGTCCCTGTTGTCCTCTTCCACCATTTTTCCCGCGACCACTCTTACCATTACCCATGTTCATTGGTCCTATGTACTGTGCAATACCAGCCTCCTCAGCCTTCAACTGTATAGTAGTTCTCAGGTCAAACAGTTCACCTGCCAGTTGTGCAGCCGCTTTTGGATCAGGATTGTTGCTCCGCATAAATGCCCTTTTCTCAGCGCGCTTCATCGCCATCTCTTTAAAAATAGCCTGATTATCAAGATGAAATTGTTTTACTTTTTCCTGAATAGCCGGGTCAACATTTTGCATTGTCTGCATCTGATTCAGGTAGCAATTACCTCGTTGACCGTTCCAGTTTGCGGTTGCTGCGGTTGTCATAGTCAAACCTAATATCAATACTGTTGCTGCAATCTTCTTTTTCATGATCACGTCTCCTTATGTTGGTTATCTCACTGCTCTTAATAGGTTTGAGACCTCGAGAGCGCTACACTCTTGTCTCATCAGTTGTACTTTTATTGAAGCAACAGACGTGCCAAACCACTCACAACAGACCTATAGTACTGTTTTTAAAACAGATAAAAAGAACAAACACAATTGAGAAAGAAATATAAGTGAGACCAACTAGGTAATTATTACCCAGGTAAAAGAGGTGTTACGGTAAAAACTCCCCAGTTGGGGTAAACCGTATCAGCGATGACCTTTAACTGTTAATTCTGCTTGCTGTACAAGAGACTTCATTTCTCCACTATCAATCATATCCTTAATTACAGCATCAACCCTCCCAACCAGATCCTTGTGATCCACATGGAGATAGTGATATAGATCCAAAACAGCTAGGGGAGCAGGCATCGCAACAATGTCCGTTGCACCAGTCTTTTGTAACTCATACTGACCATCGGCAGTATTGGTAAGAGCAATCTCAGCCCGTCCAGCCCGCAAAAAGCCCATCAACTGAGCAGTGTTCTCGACATCCTGGACATTGGCAAGCCCTTTCGTAATATTGTTGGTGTGTTTTACTCCGCGCACCTTAACCAGAGAATAGTTTGCTAACTCTTCTTTGGTATTTACTTCAATGGTGCTGACTCTTTTAATAAAGGCTCTGGTTTCCAGTTGATAGTAGGGAGTAGGAACTCTTATAGTTGTTGTATTCTCTTCCCCATAGCTCCAGATCCGCATTACTTCGCCATCCATACGACCTGAAGTCACCTCTTTTTCCGCACGCTTCCCCGGCATAGGAGTGATCGTAATAGTAAGACCAAGTCTGCTATACACCTCTGGCAGGATAAGCCTACCTATCTCCTGCTCAAGCAGTCCTTCAATAGAGGTAAAATGATATTCTTCTGCTGTTACACTGGTTACAAAACTGCCAGCAACAACAAAGAGGATCGTAAATAAGCCCAGGCAATGGGAGAAGAATTGTCTCATTTCAAATAATGTTTATTTTTATTATAGCTGAAAAAACAAAAATATATAAGAAAAGCCTGATGTTCCTTCTCGCATTACTGCAAAAAATGCATATTTTTCTTGTTAGAAACAAGCCCGCACGATACCCCAGGCTATTAGACTCATAGCAGAAATTCATGGAGGAAAAGATGAAAAAAGCAACAAATGCACTTGATGATATCAAAACATCCATCGAACAACTTCGAGATGAGATTAAACTGAAAGCACATCTTGGGGAACAGGAAACAAAAGATGAACTTGCTCGACTTGAGAAAAAATGGGAGGGTTTTCTTTCTGAATATAAACCTGTTCTTTCAGAAGCAGAAACGACAGCTAAGAATGCAGGAGCAGCCCTGGGACTTGCTGCAGATGAAATCAAAGCCGGTTATGAACGAATCCGTAAGCTTTTTTAAGCTAGCCCCGATAAACGGGATAAGTACCTTGGAAATTCAGACTGTGTCCCAAACAGGAAGCTACCGCGTCCCAACCATCGACATGCTTAACTATTTCAGAATCGCTGAGTTCCGATATGCTTGCGTGAATCAATGACAACCTGAAATTGACTCATTCCGACCCCAATACTTTTTTTCTTGTACCTCAATAACTCATGTGAGACAATTAGTGATTCTGTAATAGTGCAGAATTTTGTAGGTAATATAGTAAAAATATGCAACAGATGGAGGTCGGTGAATCATGAGAATTATAGGATTATTAATTTTGATATTAACTTTTCCCATCTCAGGCTTGGCAGAGGAATACAATTTCGTATCGATAAAAGGCTTAATCGAACAGGAGGTTGGCCAGCTGATTATTCCTGAAATATACAAAAAAATTGGTGCAACAGTTACCATCACTCCAGTTCCGGGTAAGCGAGCACAACAGGAAGCCACGACAGGAAAAAAAGATGGTGAGATCATGCGAATATGGACGTATGGCGAGGAGAATCCCACCACCATTAGAGTACCAACCCCTTACTACCAATTAGAAACAATGGCTTTCATAAAGAAAGGTAGTGGAATTGTGATAAATAGCAAAGAAGATCTAGCGAAGTATAAGCTTGTTAAGGTGGCAGGTGTCAAGCATACGAATAATATTTCTGTTGGAATGCCCAATGTGCATAATATCAACAATACAGAATTAATGATGAAATTTCTGCAATCGGGAAGGGCTGATGTTGCATTAACTAATACAGTTGATGGCTTGCTTGTCCTCAAAAAAATGGGAATAACAGATATTGTACCGATAGATAAGCCCTTAGCTGTTTTAGATTTATTTAATTATATCCATGAAAGTCGCAAGGATATTGTACCGAAGGTAGATGCAGCTATTCAAGATATGAAGGCAAGTGGAGAGTTAAATGATGTAATAAAAATGGCAGAAGCAAAAATTATCGGAAATTAAGATATCAGCTTTTCCAAACCTTCGACGAAATTAAAGAGCCGTTGTACAGTAGATATTGCGGATGAGATTTGATCCATATCTGTAATTATGGTGATAACCAGTTGCCAATTTCTTTCTGTTGTCAAAGGCCCCTGGGTACAACTCAACAACAAGGTTGATTTATAGGTATTACCTTACATTCAACCTTGTTACTGAGCCGATTATACTTAAAAAACTTATTTAAAGAATTAGAGTTAGGGGGCTTTAAACTTTGCATTGGGAAAGAAGATAGCACGAGATCACCTTCCCCCCTTGGATTTGAGATTTGCATTGCCCATAAGAAACGGTCGCAAGTTCACTCAGGGTAAGACGCTTCCTGCACATCGCTGATTTTCTGCATCCAATGACCACATAGATCATGGGCTAACTTCAATTCCCATGAACACTTTATCTGTTCACAAAATGTGCATGGGAAATATAGGATCAGTGAGAGATATTGATATCCACTTGTAATTCGTCCGCCATCACACCAAGATCCTCTTCGACCTTATCAAAAGAAACGTCGGCAGGAATCTGGATGTGAATATCCATACAGTGGATTGTCGCACCACTCTCCGGGGAAGGTTTTGCAGTAGAATTGAGATGCACGATATTAAATTTATTGTCCGCAAGAAATCTGCTGGTTTTATAAACAATCCCAACCTGATCCAGACACTCTATACGCAACGTGCATGCTTTATAACCGTTGGCTCCTTTTTGCTCAACATCGGGTAGAGGTCTCACAAAAGCTGAGACACCTTTTTCAAGTTCGAGCCGACGACATTCACGAAGTAGTGAATCTTCAATATTATCTTTCTTGCTTGAAAAGAGTAGGTTGAGGGTAAACTCATCGGACAACATATTCATTGTTGTGTCTTCAAGGTTACAATCGTATTCATACAGCAGGCTGGTTACATCGGCAACTATACCAACTCTGTCTTTTCCAAACGCGGTCATCATAAAACGGCTATGCATAATTATCTCCTAAAATTCTTTATCAACACTGGCCATACGAGCAGTTGTAGGGGCCACAGCACATTCAACATTACCCTCTTTAGCTCCACTCTGCACAATAATCTGAAGCCTGTAATTATTAAGATGTTAATTCCGTATTTTAACAATCGGTTACAGGACCATCCTTATACATATCTCTATGAAAGACTCTGAGCGTTGTACCCTCGGCACGCAGATACCGACCCAGTTCTTCGGTAATGGCCACTGATCGATGCCTGCCTCCTGTACAGCCGATACCTATACGTAGTGTCTTCTTGCCTGCGGCTAGGTTTTGCGCAATTATAAAATCAAAATATGACGTGAGCTGAGCCACCGTTGCCTTACCGGCCTCACTCTGAAGAACATAGTCTGCAACACCGGATTCTGTACCCGTCTTTTCTTTTAACTCCGGAACCCAGTAGGGGTTTGGCAAAAACCTCATGTCCATTAGATAATTAACATCCACCGGAGTCCCATACTTAAAACCGAATGAAAATAGTACAATATGCAGTGCTTCCCCGGTGCTCATTTTCTACTCTCCATAGAGATAAAAGATCATTTCATATAAACGTGTGATTGGTCGTTGTCATCGCCCTGCCATCTTCTTAACTTTCCTCCGCTTTGTCAAACCTGAAAATCCGTGGAGTAACTTTTTTTCGACCTGCGGGACGAAGATAGGAGATCTTCGGATATCCCAGTGCAATGACAGCGTAGAGTTGTTCATCATCTGGGATCAACAGCTTTTTGCCAATATTCTTGTCCCTGCGCATAGCTTCAACAGCAAAACCAATCAGGCAGGTTCCAAGCCCCATGGAATGGGCAGCTAGTACTATATTACCGGTAGCAAGCATTGCATCTTCGGCGGGACAGCTTGAATGTTTCTTTGCCGTCACCAGTATTGCAGACTTTGCCCCATGAAACAAACGATCCTCGCCCTTCTTGTCCCAGTCCTCCATTGCTTCTTTTACACTATCATAGTGATTTTCATAGTATCGATTCAGTCCTCCATCTGTAAACAAACCAGTGAAAAACCGAAGTAATCCGCTCTCTGCAAGTCTATTGAGCCTTTTAAAGTAGCGTCCGACAAGTGAACCAAACTCCATCACATCACCACGGCTCGGAAGAATAACAAAATTCCAATCCTGACAGTTGGTCCCTGATGGTGCAGTAATACCAATCTGAATCAAGTCGTTCAGAATCTCCACAGGCACCTCTTTATCCCTGTAATTCCTGCACGACCTGCGTCCTGCCATAAGACGTATAAGTGATCTCGCAGATTCTGACTCAATACTCTGTTCACCTTCAAAGGTTTTCAGCGTATCTACAGGAGAATGAAGTCCCGGAACACTCACCGCACCTTCAGGGCATACAGATTGACAATGGCCGCAGCAAAAACAATTGTCGAGCAGGTACTCTGCACTGCCACCTTCAACTTCAATCGCTTTGTATGGGCAGACCACGACGCAGATCCCACACCCTGTGCATAGTTCTTTATTTATGATTACTGGTTTCATTGTAGTTACAGATGTTAAGTGTATAAAAGAGGTAACCGCCTCTTAAAAATGCGTTCACGCGCTTTATTCTTTTCGAAGATATTATTGTGGTGTAATACTTCTGTCCCTATAAAAATCAGACAATGAACCATAACTGAGTTCAGCCACCACTCCATGCAAATTATAAAGAAACTACTGGCAGAAAATCACTACAGAGAAGTATTGCGGGTCTGCCTACCGCTTGTACTCAGCCTTTCTGCGACAACACTCATGGAGTTCACAGATCGAGTCTTCCTTGCAAACTACTCCATTGAGGCCATCTCCGCATCCCTTCCTGCAGGTATAACTGCGTATCTCTTCCTCTCTTTTTTTGGTGGTATTGGAAGTTATGCAGGAGTTTTCATAGCCCAGTACAGTGGCAAAGGAGACCATAAAAAAATCGGCGCTGTGCTTTGGCAGGCGATCTATTTTACCTTGCTTGCTGGTCTTATCATGTATCTGATTGCCGTCTTTGCAACCGATGCCATCTTTATGCTGGCAGGCCACGAACATGAGGTACAACGACTTGAAGCGATTTATTTTTCGATCCTCTGCAAAGGCGGTATCCTCCATGTTGCCATGGCCACTCTATCCACATTCTTTACAGGAAGAGGACTCACACGACCGGTGATGATCATTACCTTTGTGGGAGTTCTTGTTAACATCCCTCTTGATTATGCACTTATCTTTGGGGTATGGGGACTGCCCGAGATGGGAATACGTGGAGCAGCCATTGCAACTGTAATTGCCTGGACCATCAATGTGGTTCTTCTGATAGTTCTAATATTCACAAAAAAACATGAGGAGAAATACTATGTACTTACACAAATTCAAATTCAGTGGGCATTACTGAAACGACTCTTGCGATTTGGAGTACCTGCCGCCTTTCAGTTCACCATGGATATACTGGCATTTACCCTTTTTGTCCTGCTGGTTGGACGTATTGGTACAGCAGAACTCGCAGCGACCAACATTGTCCTGTCCATCAACGCCCTTACCTTTATGCCATCCATGGGTGCCTCCCAGGGAATCAGTGTTCTGGTCGGTCAGGCCCTTGGCAGAAAATCCCCGGAACTTGCCACAACATATGTGCGTTCAGGTGTACAGATGCTGCTCTTCTACACCTTCATTATTGATCTGATGTTCATATTGGCACCCGATTTTGTGCTTGCTCCTTTTTTCCATGAAACAGGAAGTGGTGTCGATCCTACCGTTCTCGCCCATGCGCGGGATATTCTGAAAATAGTTGCTGTATATCTCTTCTGCGATGTTCTTTACATGATGTATACTGGTGCGCTGCGTGGTGCGGGAGATACCCGTTTTATGATGATTGCAGCCACTGTAGCAGCACCCGTCTGCCTGGTTTTTCCTGTCTATATCGGAATTGAATATTTTGCTATTTCAGTAAGTGGAGCCTGGTTATGGATACTGTTTTTCATAGGCACCCTCAACCTCGTTTCCTGGATGCGGTATCGCCAGGGGAAGTGGAAGAAAATGCTAGTCATTGAGGAGACTGTCTAACTATTTTTTAGAACACAACGCTTAAGAAAGAATGTACAGCCGGCAGCAACGGCTATCATCAAGAGTAAAAAGTATAAAAAGGCACTCCAGCCCCACGCTTCATACACAGCACCGGGTAATATCGAACCAAGGGTACCACCGGTGTAGTAAAAGCAAATATACAATCCATTGGCTATGGCCTTATTGGTTTTCGCAAGAGTACTCAAATAGCCTGAGAGTAACGAATGGGCAGTGAACAGGCCTGCACAAAAAACAAACATCGACATAAACATCACGCCATAACTCTCTATAAAAAAGAGCATTGCCCCCAGAGCAAAGACAACAATCCCTCCCTGAATGGCATTTATCTCCCCTCCAAAAAATGTGATAAGCCGTTTTGTATTAAGGGATACCAGAATCCCCATGCTATAGCCGAGATAAAGCAACCCAACTGATGTCTCCCCCTTTAACGGACTGATTATTTTGAGCTCAAAGGGGAGGAAATTCATCAGCGCTGCAAACACAAAAAACAGACAGAATATACTCAGGTACAGCCATATAAACGCCGGCTTTCTGAGAATATTGCTCACATCACGGCGCCCCGGCCGCACATAGTTCAGTTTCACATCACGAACCATGGATCTCAATAGAAACGAGCAGAGAAGAAGAAGCGCACCGAGAAAGAAGAAAAAGAACCGCCAACCAAAGAGATCTGTAAAAAGACCAGAGAGTAGCCGCCCAAGAAAACCACCCGCTATAGTTGCTGCTATATAGGAAGCAATAGCCTGCTGAACGTTATCATCACGACTACTGTAACTGATATAGCTCATAATTGAGGTGAGGATTGCAGGAATCATCAATCCCTGAACAGCCCGAATAGCAAGCAGTGTCATGTAGCTTTCTGATAAAGCAAAAAGGATTTCCAGCAGGCCAAGAAGCAAGAGTGCCCAGCGCACCATCTTCCGTGCAGAAACTGCTTCAAGCAGGAAACCGTAAAACAGAGGTGCGACTCCAAGGGGAGCCATCATTAGGGTTGTAAAAAGAATGGCCTGAAAGCCAGAGAGTCCAAACTCAGTCTGGAAGAGCGGTTGAATAGGTTGGGCAGCGTAGAGAGAACAAAATGTTACTGCTGTGGCAAAATAGATGGACCTTCCTGAAAAATCTGCCACCACAGGTGCCCCATGTACCTTATATCAGCTGATATTTAGAGTAGTTTATCAAGAATTTGTTGAATCGCCGCCAAATCAAATGGTTTGACAATCACCCCTGAGAAACCGAAGTCTTTATAGTTCACCATTGCAGGATCGGTTGAGTAACCACTGGAAACAAAAACCTGAGCAGTTTCATCAATGGCAAGAATCTCTTTAACAGCCTCTTTACCGCCCATGCCACCAGGAATAGTCAGATCCATAATAACAGCACTATACGGATCACCTTTTTCTCTCTGCACCTGAAACTCCTGAAGAGCCGCCTTACCATCAAAGACATGTAATGAATCATATCCAAGATAATCGAGCATCTGGCAGGCTATCTCCCCCACCATATCTTCATCATCCATGATGAGAATCTTCTTTCTTGTTTCATCGTTACTCAAAGATAAAGCCTCCAAATTTCCTCATATCTTTTTGATCGTTCAATACACTACTTCTAGTATGCCAAAAAGAAAAGTTAACAGTCAAGGGATTAGAGCAAAAGAAGCAAAACATTGTACAATATAGTTTGTTTGGCTAGAATATTTTTACTAATCCAAATTGTTATAATCTCCCCAATATTAGGCATGAATAAACAAAAAACTGGCATAGTTCATAGTGAATTTCATAATGATCACCTCATAGAAATACGAGACACGGCAATTCAGCGCTCCCTCTTCTTTGATAAGCAACACCTGCAGAGCGCTATGTCATTTCTTGACCCTCAGGAACTTATTCTATCCTACACCCGCTATATGCTCCTAGGATTGCTTATTAATGACCAGCCACAGGATATTCTTATCATAGGCCTTGGTTCTGGATCATTTGTGCGATTCTTCAACCACTACTACCCTCACTGCCATATTGATGGGGTGGATTACTCTCAACACATTATAGATCTGGCTAAGGGCTATTTCAGACTTCCTGAGACAAAGAACATTACAATCTCCTGCGCAGATGGCGCTCATTTTGTGCGTCATCAGGCCAGCAGAAAGTATGACCTGATACTTGTAGACGCCTTTGATGCCATTGGCATGGCTCCAACAATCTATAATGTATCATTTTTTGAAAGGGTACAGACAATGTTAAAAGACGATGGCTCCATCAGTTTCAACCTTTGGAGCTCAGATAAGACAATTTTCAGCAATATCAAAAAGAGTCTTGTGAACACTTTTACAAGCTGTCTGTTCCTTCCTGTACCAGACCGTGGCAACGTGATCGCTGTCACCATGAACCAAAAAACTCCCTGGGAAAAAATAGATCCACCCCAAACCGATATTCAAGCTATCTCAACCCGCCTGGGGCTTAATTTCAGTCAACTAATAAGAGTTGCTAAGCAGAATAATGGACACCTCAAGACTCTGCTCAAATCGTTATTTAGGGGGCGTCGTTAGTCACAATGTAACTTAACAGTTTCCGCCAAAAGAGGTAGGCATTTTAGCGATCCGATCAGCTTGATCAAGCAGATCGGCTATTTCCTGTTGCCAATACTCCCTTGAGCCAAAACCATCAATGGCCCTGGTCTCGCCATCTTCCTCAACCTGATGAGCACACCACGCCATATAATGTATAAATCGCATTGCCCGGAGAGGCTCAACAAGCCGTAACGAACTCTGGTCAAAAGGTCGAAAAGTTTCATACCCTTCAAGAAAAAGATCAAGCTCAACAAAGGTGTCCTCGAGTCCACCGGGTAAGAGCATCCAAATATCCTGGACAGGGGGCCCCATCACCATATCATCAAAATCAATGATATAGAGGGATTCCCCGGGCCGGTGGATGAAATTTGCAAAATGGCAGTCCCCGTGAATTCTTATATTTTTACGCTTGGCAAAAAGAGGGTTTATGTCGCCTAAAATAGAGGTCACAGCCTGTTCCAGAGAGCGTTTTAAATCCTCAGGCACACAGCGTGATGCCAAAAGATATTGCAACTGCTGGGCTGAAGAGTACTCCGGTCCCATTGTGACTCTATGTTTCGCTACAGCTGTCTCACCTACCTGGTGCATTCTTCCTATAAGGCGGCCCAGCTGAAGCCACTGATCGTCGGTAAATTCATCAACACTCCTTCCCCCACATTTTGGAAAAACGGTAAAATGCAGGTCACCAATTGTCCCTAATGTAGAACCGTCTTCTGCCGTGAGCGGTGCAATAACAGGAATTTCCTGCTCTTTGAGGTCTAGAAGGAACTGGTGTTCATCCAAAATCGCCTCTTTCGTCCACCGGTTGGGTCGGTAAAACTTAGCTATGAGACGGGTCTGGTCAGTTGTTTCGACTTCAAAAACCCTGTTGATATAGCTGTTCATTGGACGAAACAGATTATTGCAGCGTACCCCCATTCGCTGTTCTATGAGGGTCAGAACCCTATCCGGGGTCAACTGCTGAAAATCATTATCTGGTGTATCTATCATTTCATCCAAGAAATTTTCTCCAAGTGTGTGTGCTACTATTTAAGTGGCTTGTCCCAACCTTATGCACTCTTCTGGACAAAGTTCACAATCTGACTCGGACTCAACTTAACCGATGATGGACCGGAACGTATATAAAACTCTTCATTTTTTCCAATTTTTAGAAACACAGGATCCGGCGCTTTTTGGCACTCGATCATTACAACAGTTCCCTCCGACAGTTCCACTGGAGAAATATTAATACAACTTGAAAATTCAACGCCCACATATTGATTAAACAGGTTTTTCACATGGAGCAGACAACGGTCGTTATTTTCAAAACCGTCCGCATCTACACCACATATCTCGCCCCTATCATTTACCCCAAGTACCAAACTACCTCCGTCACTGTTCAGAAAGGCCACAACAGCCTTTAACCAGGCAAATTCAATTTCCTTTCCGACCTTGCCACTTTTAAGATTCATACGGATGGTGGACTTAAATTCAACACCAGCCCCTTCCCCACGCTCGATATATTCCATAAGACGTATCAACCGAGTCTTCCTGGCCTTGCCCAGCCGAATCATGCCATGCCGACGCATAAATAACAGTATTATAACACCACCTGAGATAGCTGCTAAGAACTCTACTATGTCAACAGAGATGAGTGAGCGGTCTAACCAGCCAACAAGCTCCTTATCCTTTGCAACCACTCCCACCCAGAAGAGGTTTTCATCTCGTCCAACATCATAAAAAGATGCGACCCAGTTTTCTGTATCTCTATGGAGCCGGACCATATCCTTAATTGGCTGTCCTTTCTCATCCCACTTGGCAATCACCTTTTCTATTGCTTCAAGCGTCACTGACGGCGTATCCTTCAGCGTATCTGTGGCGCTCAGAACAAGAAAACTTTTATCGGGACGCACAAGAAAAAGCTGCCCCGGTCGTTCCTCCCGTCTCGCACTGAGAATTTTCTCAATCCTCGAAAAAGATACATGTAAGGCACTCACAATATGCCTTGCCCCGTCTCCTTCTTTTTCCCAGGCAATAGAACCGGTCAGCCCAGGTTTTCCGATTACTGGTAGCTTATACACCTCAGTCCAATATACCCTCTCCCCCGAACCTGCATTTTGATACCAGTCTGTCTTCCTCGGATCATATGGTTTCTTTTCTTCCCAACTGCGAATTTCAACAGTATCCCTATCCCACTCTCTATAATTTTGACTATCTTGTCCTTCATCAACCATTGAGTAGCGGGAAACAAAATGATCGTCAGTGTGATAGAGGAGATATTCTCCTCCACTATCACCTGCAATGGAGATAGCACTAATCATAGGCTGCCGACTCAGCAGTGGAATTAATTTTTTATTGAGCGGCTCTACTCCTTTTCCCAGTAAAACGTCATTTTGCCCCCAGTCGCGAAGCAGCAGCAGCATATCTTCGGTCTCAGTAAAGAACTGTTTCAGATCACTTAATTCAGCCTCTCCAATACCTTTTATAAGACCTTCACTCACCTCACGCTTAAGCTTGAAGTACTGGTAACCATTTATTGCAATAATGATCAAAACAAAGCCAAGCAAGGGGAATACAAAGGGAAGCAGTCGTCTTATTTTTGTCATATTTTTCACACAATTTATGATAAGATATTCATGCACTACAGATTAGTTTGTATAAAAAACCTAGCCAGTCTTTTCTATACTGTTCACCGGCAAATTCCAATGATGGAATAAATAATTCTATATAATTATCGGCCATGGGTGTATCTTTGAATTGAGCTAACACTATAAATCACCCAAAGAAAATCCCTTCCCATCAGCCCATGCCCACAACCCCATCAACAGCAGATCACGCAGGCGCAAGCGGCCATTGCCCTGCCTGTAATTGTACACATCATCTACCCATGGGCACAAGTAATACCCGCGCCCTTGAGCTTATACAACAGCTTTCCCAAAATGAGACTATTCATCTGTCACAGGGGTCAAGCAGAGAGAATAACCTCGCATCCACTCAACCACTCTGGGGGGAACCACGGGGAAAGATGTTTGGCATACTTGAATGTGTTACAGCGAAGAAAAAACCTGTTCTGCTCTACGCTTTTTCAGGACAATTTAATGGCCAGTGGCAGGTTGACGGTTGGGTACCACCTCTTTTTAATGTGGATGATTTTCATGCATTAAACGACCAGAGAGAAAAAGAGATAAAAGCTCTCACTTATGAAATTGAACAAACTACTGCTCAAACCGAGCGATGGCTTGATTTGAGAAAACTGCGGAGGAACAAATCCCGCCAGCTCATGATAGATATACACTCACTTTACAGACTAACAAATTTTAGAGGGGAGACGAAGACGCTCCAGGAGGTGTTTAAGGCAAGTAAAAACATCCCTACAGGCACAGGGGACTGCTGCGCACCAAAACTCCTCAATCATGCCGCTAAAAACGGCCTCATCCCCACAGGGATATGTGAGTTTTTTTACGGGAGACAGACAAAATCAGGCAGCCATAAACATGGGGACTTCTCTTCCCCCTGCCTTGAAAAATGTGCCCCCATCCTCGGTTTTATGCTCTGCGGGCTGCAGGATTACAAAGGGTAATAATGCTAGAATGGAACGTATCTGCTCTGATACTACTTTCCTAGAAACCAGAGATTGCCCTGAATCCACTCTCCCTGCTCTTTTCTTAGAGAAGTGGGATGACTGCCACTAATCGTCCAGCCAGTTTTTCCCGCCAGATTTTTAATATAGGCTTCACTATGGGCGAATCGTCCTGTTTGCCGCAGTGTATAGCTATCACCTGCTGTTGCCTCTGTTGAAAAACAGAAGAGCACATCTTCTGTGGTTCTGTTGTATAAGAGAGAAAACGTCTCTTCAAGATCCCCTAGATAACCAAAAACATCGGCTGCGAGAACAAAATCATAGGGCCCAACATTTTGAGAAAGGAACTCGTTAATCCCAGAAACATATAAGGAACTATAGATTTCCTTTCTTCGTGCTATTTCAACCATTTTAGGTGCCAGATCAACACCATCGAACCCTGCAACATTCTGTAAAAAGGCCTCTCCGCTCAGCCCGGTCCCGCAACCAAGATCGAGTCCATAGTGAAACTTCTTTTTCCACGTCGTCCCTGTTATTACAATTTCTTGAATCTTTTCAGGAACAGCGTACTCCAACTCTTTTACAAGACTATCTTCATAGTGATCTGAGTAGTTATCAAAAACCTCCTGCACATAATCATCAGGTGATGACGTGACCTCTGCCCCTGTGAGGGAGGCAAGCATATGTGCTGCTGCCTGATGTTCAGGATTCAGTTGCAGAACCTTTTGATAAAATAGAACTGCCTTATCATTATCCCCGTGGCGCTGATACACATAGGCAAGACTATTGGTTGCCGCCAGATGCTCGCTGTCCCCTTGCAGAACCTTTTCATACATCTGAATAGCTGACTGGTAATTCTTCTGGTCCCGGTAACAGCCTGCAAGATTGTACATTGCATCGAGGCTGTTCGGCTCTATCTCCAGCGCCCTGATATAGCTCTTGATTGCAGAATCAATATTACCATTTCGTCTATAGGAGAGCGCCAGGTTAAAAACAATATCAGCGTCCTCCGGACTTAATTTCACTGCCATTTCAAATGACTTCACAGCATCATCATACTGCTCTACTTCAAAGAGGAGTAAACCAAGATTATAATGTAATATCGGGGCGTCGGTAAAATAGCTTATGAGCGTGCTATAACCTGTCAGGGCTTCCTGATATTTCTTATTTTGGTGGTCTTCACAGGCTTGTACAAAAAGAGCGTTAAACTCTTCCGCAGTGAGGGGAGATAAGGTAGGCATGGGACATTATTTCGGTTACGATTTTCATGGATAAGGTAATATATGCGCCCTACACTAATGTAGATGCATGAGCAAAACATCAACAAAATGAGGTAATCTGCTTTTTCTCCTGTTGTTAATGACTACTTTTTGCTACAAAGAACCTCCAACAGATTATTTAATACAATCATCCCCCGCAACTGAGACAACCTTCAAAGTACCTATCAGAATCACAATATAATGATACATTTAACAAATATTAAGCTACAGCACGGCTCACAGATTATTTTCCATAATGCGAGCCTACAGGTGTTACCCAATACAAGAACAGGACTCGTTGGTCCAAACGGTGCAGGGAAAACCACTGTGTTCCGTATCATCACCGGGGAGGAAATTCCGGACAAAGGGGATGTCTCCTGTTCCAGCAAGACGGTTATCGGATATTTTTCTCAGGATGTCGGAGAGATGGCTGGACGTACTGTTCTCACCGAAGTCATGTCAGCTGCCGGAGACATAGTAGAACTCGGTGCAGAAATTGCCACGATGGAAGCTGCCATGGGCGAGCCCATGGAGGACGACGCCATGGCTGATCTTCTTGAAAAATATGGGGAAAAGGTTGAAATTTTCGAGCAACGTGGTGGATACGACCTTGAGCCTCGGGCACAGGCAATTCTTACAGGCCTTGGTATTGATCCCGCCGATTTTTCTACCCCTGTTGAAAGCTTTAGTGGTGGCTGGAAAATGCGTATTGCCCTTGCAAAAATTCTCACCATCAACCCGGACGTACTGCTGCTTGATGAACCAACTAACCATCTTGATATAGAATCCATACTGTGGCTTGAGAACTGGTTACAAAACGATTTTAAAGGTGCTCTGCTCATGACCTGCCATGACCGGGAGTTCATGAACAGGATTGTCTCACGTATTATCGAGGTCGCCAACGGTGGCACTACCACCTATAATGGAGATTACGACTTTCACCTGAAAGAAAGGGAAATCCGCAGAACACAGCTCCAGGCAAGCTACCGCAGGCAGCAGGATATGCTTGCAAAAGAAGAAGAATTTATCGCAAGATTTGCCGCCAGAGCCTCCCATGCCGCACAGGTGCAGTCACGGATAAAGAAACTGGACAAGATTGAGCGTATTATCCTCCCCCCTGAACAACGAAAAATAAAATTTGAATTTCCCGTCCCCCCTCGAAGCGGCGATGATGTGCTGCATCTGCAAAATCTTAAAAAAGAGTGGACCGGCCATGATGGAAGACTGATTCCCGTCTTTTCAGGGCTATCGGGCACGATCAGGCGTCTTGAAAAAATTGCTGTGGTTGGTGTAAACGGTGCAGGTAAATCGACTCTACTTAAAACCATCACCGGAGAAACCGAGCCCACAGATGGAAAAATCGTCACAGGGGCCTCAGTTACCACCGGCTACTTCAGTCAGCATGCCATGGACACCCTCTCACCACAGCAGACTGTTTTTGATGCCCTTCAGGAAATTTTGCCTACAGAGAATATCGGTACCATCCGCAACCTGCTCGCCTCTTTTCTGTTTCAAGGTGATGATGTGGATAAAAAAATAGAAAACCTCTCCGGAGGAGAAAAAAGCAGAGTGGTTCTGGCCAAACTCCTTGGAAGACCGCTTAACTTTTTGGTACTCGATGAACCGACAAACCACCTTGACATTCAATCCCGAGACGTCCTCCTCACCGCTCTACAGAAGTTTGAGGGTACTGTAATTCTTGTAAGCCATGATCGTCATTTCCTCCGTTCCCTTGTCACTCGAGTATTTGAAATAAGCCACGGAGAGCTCCGCATTTATGAAGGGAACTACGACTACTACCTGCGGGAAACGTCCAACTAGAAAAAATAAGGTGGGAGGTCAAACAAAAACTACGTGGTCTTTCACCTAACCACTCAAAAGATATATAGAACCGAATAATTTTAACTAATCCCTCATTTTCACGTTATCAAAATAGGCGCAAACCCTACCAGGCAATACTTTCGTAAAAACGCCTGCGCTACTAATATTTCTGGATATTTGTTGTATTCATCAGTTTTATATTGTAGCTTAAAGTTATTGATAAAAAATAAATACGTACCTGCACTGTATTTCTGCGCCTTACTTCTCCTTGAAGTCGATTGTAGCTCTACTGTCCGTTGAACGTATTTTAAGTATATCTGAGCTAAAAAACTTGATTTTACATGATTTTTCATTAATAACTCTTATAGTAGATTTGTGCTGGGGAACCTTTCTCTGGCAAAAACCCGGTTCGACAAAAAACCGGATCACCTGAATTTTTACTTTCAGGTTATAGAAAAAGGGGAGTACCCCCATTACACATGGAGTAGTAGCAATGGCAGAAGGAACAGTAAAGTGGTTTAATGATGCTAAGGGTTTTGGCTTTATTGAGCAAGATGGGGGACAAGATGTTTTTGTACACCACTCCGCTATTCAAGCTGAGGGATTCAAATCTCTTTCAGAAGGCGAGCGTGTTACTTTTGATATCGTAGATGGACAGAAAGGTCCAGCTGCACAAAACGTTGTAAAGCAGTAAGTTTTCAAGGGCCCGGAAAAGCATATCTTTTTCGGGCTTTTTCACGTCTTCATTCTCTCCGGCTCTTTTCTCTGCTATTACCTGCCCATCTTTTTACAGCTCCAATACAGAGCGGTTATTAATTGTGAAAAAACTTCCTTAAAAATTATTACACTACGATGTTTTCATTTGAGTCTTCTGCTATAGTACACACATGAAAACAGCACATTCCATAGACCAGATTATAGATCTTGAGTATTTTCTCCATGAAGATGCTACAAAATCCCCAGAAGAGCTGCATCTGCGCGACCGTGAAATCGGGCTTCAACTCACCAGTGACAGCAGTGAACAACCGACAAAATCTGAATTAATTTCTGGCTGGACCTTGAGTCGCAGAAATGATCTATTTTCAGAGAAAAACCTGGATAGCCCCGGCACAATTTTCTTAAAGAGCCGATCCCTTGCATCCACATTAACCATAGTTAAAGGCTTGCTCGCCGGTCTTTTTACAGGTTTTGCCTTCTTTGCCTACGCTGGAACAACACCAATCAACGTACTAGAGTTTCTCATTTTTTTTGTTTTTTCCCAGATATTCATCGTACTACTATTGCTCCTCGGACTACTCGCAAGAAGAGTCGTCCCTGCCCTAAAACTTCCTAGCTCCAGTTTTTATATGCTGTACACAATGGGGAAGAAAACATTTGTCTTCATACATAAAAAATGGCTTTCAAACTTTCCAAGGGAAAAACATGATTCTCTCCGTCATGCTTTTGGAGTTATTCAACGAAACCACAGGCTCTATGGTTCTCTATTCTACTGGGTACTTTTTTCTCTTGCCCAGCTCTTTGGTATCGCTTTTAACATTGGCCTCCTTGGCAGCAGTTTTCTAAAGATCATAACCAGTGACCTTGCATTTGGCTGGCAATCGACCCTGCAATTCACCAGCAGTGCCATTAACAATATGGTGCAGTTTCTGGCCACTCCCTGGACATGGTTACTACCTGAGGGAGTTGGAACACCGACTCTTTTACAAATTGAAGGCAGTCACATCATCTTAAAAGATGGTATCTACCACCTGACAACAGCTGACCTCATTGCCTGGTGGCCTTTTCTCCTTCTCTGTCTCCTGGTGTACGGCCTTCTTACCAGGCTCCTATTTTATATCTGCGGCAGACTGATGGAACATTATTCTCTAAGCCAGGTGCAATTCCAATCACCTGAATCCCGCGCACTGATTCGCCGTATGTCCACTCCAGTTATTACAACCCAGGCAGAACCAGAAGTTGACAGTAGAGAATCCATCCAGAACAGTTCTGTCTGTATAGAAAACGAGACCAATGAGGAAATCCCTGAACCACAAGTTCTTCTTATTCCAGGTGAACTTCACGACTCTTTTCCCGACACAGAGTTTGATACGATGTTACGTCTTAAAGGCTTAGAAGCCATTGAGCAGTACGATTTTATGCTAGGATATGATGAAGATCTGGAAATCCTCGCACAACTTGCTAAAAGACATTGGACCAATGGAGAAGGGATATTTATCATAATGGAATCATGGATGGTGCCTCTTGTCAGTTTTCTTGTCTTTTTACGAGAACTTCGGAAAATATCAGACCCAATGACAAACATAGAGATAGGTCTCACAGGGAAATCGACTGAGACCTGCTTTGCATCAGTTCAGGCATCAGATATGGATATATGGCGAAAAAAAATTGAATCCTTAGGTGATCCCTATATACAGGTCTTGCCAATTACTGGAATACGTAAATGAATATGATACCTGAGTTTGCAATACTTGGTCACCCCAACGAAGGTAAATCGTCTGTTCTGTCGACCCTTGCCGAAGATGATTCTGTACGGGTTAGCGCCACCCCTGGTGAAACCACAATTTGCCGCACCTTTCCGGTGATCATTGATGGTCGGGAGATGCTCCGTTTTACAGATACTCCAGGATTTCAAAATCCTGGTAGAGTTCTGAGCGAACTAAAAAATCGTTTTTCAGAAACTCAAAATCCCATAAAAGATTTCCGTACCTACGCATCGTCTATTACCGAACTCCATGATGATTACGAATTACTCGAACCCCTTGAACGGGGAGCAGGGATTATTTATATCGTTGATGGCTCAAGGCCCGTGCGCAACGTCGACCGTGCAGAAATGGAAATCCTTCGTCTCTCAGGCAGACCCCGAATGGCCATTATCAACTGCAAAGACGACGATGAACAGTACCTGGAATCATGGAAAATCGAGTTTCGTAAAAATTTTAATTCCAACAGAAAATTTAATGCCCACAGAGCAAACTACATAGAAAGGATTTCTCTTTTAGAGGCCTTGAAATCCATCGATCAGGACTGGCAGGAACCCTTAAGTGAGGTTGTCTCTGTGTTCAAAAAGGACTGGCAAAACAGAAACAATGTCACCGTTGACCTTATTGCAGATCTTATCCGAGCTTCCCTTAGTCTCAAAATCAGCGAGAACATAAGCCCCACCACCAACAGTAAACAAGCCCAGGAAAAACTGTTCATCCGCTATAGTGAAAAAATTAGACAGCAGGAAATGCACTGCCAAAAACAGATCAAGCAGCTGTTTAAGCATAATATATTCAATTATCAGTTACCACCCCACTCCCTGCTCCATGAAGATTTATTCAACGAAAAAACATGGCAGTTGATGGGACTGACCAAAAAGCAGGTTGTCGTAGCTGGAGGAATTGGTGGGGCAGCCCTTGGTGCAAGCCTGGATATTGCAGCCCTTGGCCATGGACTGGGCATGTTCACCGCCGTCGGAAGCATGGCTGGAGCCCTCGGTGCTTTTTTGGGAGGCGAAAAGTTTTCACGCCAGGCCGAGATTCTTGGATTGTCCCTTGGTGGCAACCAGATTCAAATAGGACCAAGCAAATCCATAGAGTTGTTATTCGTCCTTCTTAACCGAGCACTTTTGTTTTATCAATACACGAGCAACTGGGCCCATGGCCGAAGAGATTACGAAACACTTGAACAGGAAGTTACTGGAGTAAATACTCAGGGGTTCACGAGAAACTGGCATGCCAGCCGTATAAAGGTGTGTCATTCGTTTTTTAAAACAATCCAAAAAGAAAGTAGTACAAATCTCAAAGCCAATGATGATTTTCGAGAATTGCTCCTAGAGGCCTTGAAAGAAACCATGGGAAAATAGTACGATAAGATAGGCGTAGCTAGAACGATTGAAATTTGCAGGCTAGCCAGAACAAGGTACCTGCATTATTGTTTTGCCTTTAACACAAAGAACCAATAGTACTCCTCCAAACCCTGGTGTCTATCGATAAAGGAGCCCTCTATGGCAGAAGTTATACAAGGCGTTTTTCCGACGAAAAAAAAAGAAGGTCCTGCAACAGACGACAAGCCCGTTCCAAGTTATATTCTCCAGATCTCAATTACCTTCTCAGAACCTTTGATTTGGCGACGCATTCAGATTCCCGGCACAAGTACTCTTGCTGATCTTCATGAAGTAATTCAGAAAAGCATGGGCTGGAGTGACTCTCACCAACACCAGTTCATCGTTGGAAAAATTAGTTATGAACCCACTATTAAAACCAATGCACCAAGAGTCTCAAAACGTTTTGACGAAGACAAGTATCAGCTCCACACCCTGGAAGAAGGTATGAGGTTTTTATTTTCCTATATATATGATGCAGGAGAAGGCTGGGAACACGAGATACATCTGGAAGAAGTTGTACCACCTTCCACCCCACTACAAGCACCTTTGGTCCTTGCTGGAGAGCGGGCCTGCCCCCCGGAAGATGTGGGTGACATACACGAATATCATCACCTCATTACAGCCTTTGAAGATCCCAACAACAAAGACTATCACAGGCTCTATGAAATAACGGGCAGGCCTGACTTTGACCCTGCCGTTTTTGATCTGGAACAGGCAAAAAACAGAGTCACTTCACTGTAACAACAAGCCCAGGTTATACGCATATAACCTGGGATATGTACCTATTATAGATTGAGCATTAACAGCGGTTTATCAGATTTCTCATTAACTATCAGTGTGTCACAAATAAGTAGTCTTGAGGTTTCAAGTTCGTAGGTAGTTGCCATGTAGTCCTGAACGACCTTTGCTCTTTTTTGTCCCAGTTCAATAAGCTTTTCCTTATCATCCTCACTCACTTCAATGGACTTACCTTCCACCTCAGAAATCGCCTTCTCATCCATAAATTCCCATGAGGTGACTTGTGGACAAAGTGTCACATCCGTCTCTGGTCTGCCCTTTAATATTTCAGCCACCTTTTCAAGATATTTCTTATGCTCATCGGTAATCGTAGTCTCCCCGGGGGTAAACTCTACCGGGGGAAGTTCTACTTTTAACATCTTCTCGCCAACCTTCATTCCAACATAGGCAAGCGCCCCATATGGCCCTAAGGTATACATGAGATAGCCTGAAGCTGCAGGCACAATGGCCTTACTGAGTGCCGTGATCAACACATCTGAAATCCCAACGCTGAGATCACTAACAGGCCCGCTTAGGGGAATATCAAGGGTAATATTCCGGTCACTGTCACGGAGAATGGAAAGTGCGGCATCAAGTGGAATTGGCAGTTGGTTATTGAGCTCCTGGGCAAGCTCCGGTGAAATTGTTTCGGTCTCAAGTTTTTTAAGGATAATCTCGTTGTCCATATCAAGATTATCATTTTCAAGATCAATTTTAGTTTTTAGTTTGAGCTGACCACTGGCAAGGGCCGTACCAACCGACTGCACGGTGTAAGCAGAGAGCCTGGAAAGTGGATAGTTTTTAAGTTTAAGCTTTAATTTTAGAGCTATTGGAGCCATGAATGGTGATATATCGCCAGTCACATCAAATGGAGCCCGCTCCTCGAGTTTCGCATTAAGCACAAATGGACTTTTGGTCTCAGGCCTTGTGGAATCAAGATCGCTCAACTCCATTTTTGTGATGGCAAGATCAGTAATATAGGGAACGGCCAAGGTGTGATCTTCAAAATTCACATGACTCTCTCCAGTTA
The DNA here is from genome assembly GCF_054397165.1 of Desulforhopalus glucosivorans. Taxonomy (NCBI): domain Bacteria; kingdom Pseudomonadati; phylum Thermodesulfobacteriota; class Desulfobulbia; order Desulfobulbales; family Desulfocapsaceae; genus Desulforhopalus; species Desulforhopalus glucosivorans. The sequence goes on along the minus strand of NZ_AP044854.1, from coordinate 430,540 downwards.
CAGCAATCTCACCCAGGCGAATTGGCATTGCTTCATCACCCTCTTCTGCAGCTTCTTCAACCTCTTCCTGGGCTACTCCTTCACCACCCGGTACCTGCATTGCAGCTAAACGTTTACTTATATTCAGTTCACCTTCTTTATCTTTAATAACGGTGGTCACAAGGTCATTGAAATGTAAGGTTTCTCCAGTAAAACCATCAACTCCAGCCCACTTGATGCCTGACAACTTTGCCTCTCCAAGACTCAGAAACGGTTCAATATTCGCTGCTTTTTCCCCGCCAAGAAATATGAGGTTTACAAGGTTAAAACTGCCAGCTGAGACCTGTTGCGATTCATCAATGAGTAATTCACTTGCCTTGATTTCATCTAGTTGGAGAAAATCCTCTCCATTATGGCTTGCTACAATTTTAGGCTTTTCAAGTCCAATTGACTCCACGTTAAAACTTGCAAGATCTTCTGTTGCAAAACCATTAAGCTCTATTGCAGGAACAGTGATATCAAGGGGAAGGTTCCCGGCCAGAGTGATGGCCAGTCCTTCTGATGTTAATTGTTTAAGACGAAGGTTCTGGTTCCCAAGACCTTCAAGATCTTGTATCTGAAGTTTTTCCAAGGCAACCTTGGGACCATCTGTTCCTCCATCAAAGCTAAAGCTGCCAAGTACAACTGAGTTTGTTCCTTTAATGTCGAAACTATCGCCAAAATTTATCGTAGAATCGGTCGTAAGTTGAACTGTCTGCTGAGCAATTTTCATCGCACTGGACAGGTCGGCACCAACATCACTGCCACTCAATTCACCTGCAAGTTGAACATATGAGCCTTTCCTTTCAGAACCCAGACCATAAGTTATATCTCCAGTCCAACCAAGATCCTGGCTCTGAATGATATTCTTACTATCAGCTTCACCTGAGATAAACGCAAGTGGTCCAAGTTGTAATTCACCCTTAGCTGCAACATACTGCCCTTCACCTGAATGATTTGAGTCATATGTCACCGTCCCCTGCCAGAGAAATTCATCAGGACGAATTTCACTACCTGGAACAAGTATTTCACTTTTCTCAATGAATAGCCTTCCATCATTTTCAACAAGGACATTCTCTGCAATGGTCACCGTATTTTTACCCTGTAGCTCGATGAGTGATTCACTGGTACTAAAATCAGCTCCAGGTACTTCAAGTGCATAATTTGCAGCTGCAAGCACACCATCCGTGACAACACTCATTGGCTTGCCATCTGCACTGCTAAAGTGAACAGCACCCTGCCAGCTCAGCTCCTCTGCGCGAGTTGCAAAGTCCCCGGAACCAATATCCGGCTGCACAGCCTTTATCAAACCAGTGTAATCAACCACCATGCCTTCGCTTCCACCAGTTGAAAACTCAACGGCTCCATCGAGTCCAATATCTCCTGCAAAAACAGGTAAGGTATCTTTTAGAAAACTTGCAATTTCACTCAATGGGAATTGAGTCACCTCCACATCCCCTTTAAGTTGCAGCGAAGGGATCACCTGTAGTTCACTGAGTTCTATCCTGATCGGTTGTTCATCCAATTGCCCAATAAGCAGAAAGGTCGCACTGGCCTGACCTTCTCTTGTGGTAAATTGTCGTAGCTCCGCCTTTTCTACCATGAGCTGCAGATCAAGGTCAGGCGTTTTAACCTTCACCAGACAATTCTTAAGATCGACGTTATCTGCTAAAAATGCCCAGCTCGATACTTTCTCCTCAGTTACCTCAGCGGCTTTTTCTTCCCCACTTTTTTCAATAGTGTAGGAGCCAATGCGCAGGCTGCCGTCTTCAAACTGCTCAAGATCCAGGACAAAGCCTGAGTAGAGTGCACTTTGCACCTCAATATTTTTACTCAAAAGGGATGTAAAGCCAACATTCACCACCATCTCTGCATTTTTCAACAGAGAGTTGCCCTCCACCTGCACATCAAGGCCATTTAAGGTGAGACGACCAATAAATGGATTTAAACTCAATTTCTCAATTGAGGCGGTTTCAGCACCATTTTGTTTAAGCCAATCGACCAGATACGACTTAACGCCGTAGAGACCAGCAATAAAAAGAACCGGCAACAGGAGCAGACAGACCCCACAAACCTGAAACCATCTTTTATGAAGCAGACTTTTCTTTTGTAACGCAGTGGAGGAAGACATAGGAGGAGGAATTTTTTAATTTTATATATTACAACGCTGCCATACTCAGTAAAAGCAGGTTGCCTGAAGATGAGTCTATGACAATAATATTACAGCAATTGTGTAAAACGAGGTAGAGCTAAACGTCCATTGTTATACAATGCACAAGGATCTCACAAGCAAAAAAGCGATGTTCCAATAACTTGGGAAATCGCTTTTGCAAGAGATAATCAGGGGGCTAATCTTTCGCTGGCCCAGAGCCCACTACTACTATCTTTGGTATAGAGAAAACGGTCGTGCAGTCTATTTTTCCTGCCCTGCCAAAACTCAATTTCAGCAGGATGAACCCGGTACCCACCCCAAAATGAAGGTAGAGGCACCTTACCTTCGCCGATCTTAGTCTTCATCTCATTAAACTTCTGCATAAGCATCTGTCGTGATGAAACGGGATGGCTCTGGCTGGAAACCCAGGCAGCCATTTGACTGTCTTTAGGCCGACTCATAAAATACTTCGCAGACTCTGCCGTCGACACCTTTTCAGCAGTACCATTTATAATGATCTGTCGCTCAAGTTCCAACCAGACAAAAATCAAACTTACCTGCTGATTTTCTTTAATTTCCTGGGCCTTACGGCTTGAAAAATTAGTGAAAAAAACAAAACCCTTTTCATCATAATACTTTAGCAGTACGGTGCGTTGACTAGGCTGACCTTTCCCATTCACCGTCGCTAAAATCATGGCGGTTGAATCGGGAATATCAGTTTTTTGTGCCTGTTCAAACCACTGGGTAAACTGAAGAATTGGATCTTGATTAAGATCTGAACGTGTCAGCCCACCCTTTAAATATTCCCGTCGAAAATCACTTAAATCCACAACATGTTCTCCTTACATATCACAGAAGCACCTAAGAAAACCTTCTTTATCCGCTGATTGTAGTCAATGAATTTCGTTTAAACACCAATCCCAGCTTTTTTCCATTTACCGGGATTACTATTACAATCTAGACCATGATGAGTGGGTTTATGGTTCTTTAATCCCTTCAAGCTTCCAATCCTGGGTTCCAGCTGGCCGTGCCCAGGTCCATTCTTCTTCAAACTTAACGGGGTTCGTCATACTGCCATCGATCAGATCACCACTCTTGTCATCCACTGTATAATCAAGCAGATTTGCCTTGAATAAAACAGTAATGAAATCTTCCTTTCCATCACTGCCTGCCTGGGTAACTTCTACAGTACGGATGGCAATGGACTCAAGCTTATTAATATGCCCTTTTTCCCGCATCTCATTAAAATGCTGGTCATACTCAGCGGCAAGTTCAGTTCCAAGAAGATGTTTATAGGAATCTAAATCCCTTCGCATCCATCCAGCCTGGATCTGAAAGAACACATCTGAAGCAACTTCTTTAAAGTAGTTTACATCAAATCCTCTGTCGTGCTCTCGTATCTGCTCGAAACCGTCTTCAAGGAGGTTACCGCCGATCTCTATTTCGGGCTCTTCGTACTCAGGAGCAGCTGACGCACCGCCACCAAACATATTATTAGGCATACCACCAGCCGCTGGCCTTGGGGAAGAATAGGCACCCTGGCCCTGATTTACGCTGGTAAATTTTTTATAAAGGAAAAATGCAACACCTCCCAGGAGAAGAATCGGTAAAATTCCCATACCGGAACCTCCTGCACCAAAAAGAGAGCCAAAAAGAAGACCACCAAGAGCCCCGCCAATAAGTCCTCCCATGAGACCGCGTCCCATTCCGGAACTGTTCTTCTTTTGTTGACTGGTAGTTGCCTTATTGGTCTTTGGAGTTGTTTTTTTATACGACGGAGCCATCTTGAAGGAACGCCCACCCTTCATAGATCGTGCTTCCGCAAGGTCCGTTGATATTCCGGCACCAACAAAACTAAACGCAATAAGCAGTAAAAAAACCGGTGCTAATGTTGTATACAGTCTCTTCATAATCCTCATATCCATTGTAAAATTGACATCCCCCACCAGGAGTATGTTCAAAAAGTTAAGATGGTCCAGGAAAAAGCAGTGCATATCCCCAGATCATCATATTGATTAAAGGTAATTCACGGCTACATTATAGTACACCTTGTTGCAGATGCCAGAAGAACTACAAACAATTAACAAAACAAATTTTATGCTCATCATCCATCCCCCTCTCACTAAGCCCTGCGAGCCACCGGCAGCCCTTGCCTATCTAGCTGGAGCGCTTGTATCCCACGGGGTAAACACCACAGTATGTGACATGAACATTGAAGGGTTTCATTACCTGATGGAGAACACAACCAATGGGGACGATACCTGGAGCAGACGGGCCATTAAAAATGTATCGAGAAATATAGAAGCCCTGCAGACAAGTACAACATACCAAAACAGAGATAAATACAAAAGAGCTGTGGCCGATGTAAACCGTGTACTGGAAATTGCGGGGAAGCGACACGGAATTGACCTGAGTCTTGCCAATTATGTGGATGAGAGATACTCACCACAAAAAAGTAGTGACCTCAGGGATGCGGCTCTACATTTTTCTGATAATATATTTTATCCCTATTTTTCTAAACGCTTGGAAGAACTACTCGAGGCAAGCCACACCGGTCATATCGGGATCTCAATTAATTATTTAAGTCAGGCAATCTGCAGTTTTGCAATAATCGGCTATCTACGAAAATATCACCCCAAACTCAAAATTATTACAGGGGGCGGCCTGATTACCACATGGCTGAGTCATCCCGGCTGGACCCAACCCTTTGACACCCTGATTGACACGTTTATTGGAGGTAAAGGAGAACAACAGCTCCTTAACGTTTTAGGTCTAAAACCGACAAACGAAGAGACACGCCCCCAGTATCAACAGCTCAACAACAGTTATCTCTCTCCCGGCTTTGTTCTTCCATACACAACGTCTCGGGGGTGTTTCTGGAAAAAATGTAACTTCTGCCCTGAAACCAGCGAAGATAACCCTTACGAGCATAATCCGCCTGCCAGAACCACCCAAGATCTCACGGCTCTTTTGGGCGAGACACAACCTGGCCTAATCCACCTTCTGGACAATGCCGTAAGCTCTTCTACTTTTAAGGCAATACAAGACTCAGTTCTCCGCACTCCCTGGTACGGTTTTGCACGATTCAGTCAACATCTGGCAGATAAAGATTTCTGCAATAAGCTGAAGCTATCGGGATGTACCATGCTTAAGCTGGGTCTTGAGTCAGGAGACCAGCAGGTCCTTGATACCATGAATAAAGGAATTGATCTTCAGCTTGCATCAACAGTTCTGAAAAACCTTCAGGAGGTTGGAATCGCAACGTATATCTACCTGCTCTTTGGCACCCCGGCAGAAGATCATGAGTCTGCATTTAAAACCCAGGATTTTGTAGAGCAACACCATCACGCAATCAACTACCTTAATCTTGCAATCTTCAACCTTCCTGTTTGCAGCGAACAGACAAAACAGCTGACAATATCCAGCTTTTACGAGGGAGATCTCTCTATATACTCAAACTTTGAACACCCAAAAGGATGGAACAGGGGAAAGATCAGGCGTTTTCTTGATTCATCTTTCAAAAGGTCTCCAGACATTGCACCTATAATGAAAAATGATCCACCATTTTTCACATCCAACCACGCCCCTTTTATTTCCCTATATGGGAAATAAATAGTATATTCCACTTTTTTTTAACCGTCAAAAGGTAAACATGTCTCTCCTACTTGAAAACGAAAACCTGATCCAGTTTATTAAATACGCACTTGCCGGTGGCCTGGCAACGCTTTGTCATATATTGTTATTTAACCTTCTTGCCTGGAAAATGTTCCCAGCCCTGCAAGCAAATGATCCAGTTGTAAAATTGCTCCATATTAACATCGCACCAATCAACGACTTCCATCGAGCACGCAACTCTATGATCAGCAACTTCCTCGCTTTTATGGTCGCAAACCTTGTGGCATATATCACTAATATATTATGGGTCTTTGAAGGAGGAAGACATAGCTTCTTCATCGAAATTCTGCTCTTTTACGCGGTCTCCGGAATAAGCATGGTTATTGGCACCAGCTTTATGGGGCTTCTCATAAAACGCTTTGGAGTAATGACCACCTACGCCTTTGGAACTAACATAATTACGGCAGTAATGATCAACTATGCGGTTAGAAAGTTTTTTATTTTCCAGGGCTGAGAGACTAAAAAACTTCGTTCTTACCGTGACCAGATTGTGGGTAGAGAAAGATCAGCAATTCGCTTATCATCTACTGGCTCAGAAAACTCTATCCTAATCTCTTTAATATCTGCACTTGTATCTTCTCCTGACTCACTGATGAAAAGGACCCAATACTTTCCATCACTCAATCGAGTCTCGAGTGCTTGGGATTGTTCGTCAACCCAACCATCCCCTGAATTCCATGAACATGTTGCCGGTAATTGATCGTACTCATTCGCTGGAAAGGCAAGCACATCCCCTGACTCAATTACATTATCAGGAGTCAGAAATATTGTGTCCTGCTGAATTACTTTGGAAAAGTGGACTTTTTCCCTTGGGCTAAAAGGACGATTGTCAACTTGTGGCAGAAATTTTTGTTTATGCAGATCATTAATGATTTTTTTAATTCGGATATCTGGATAAAGATAATGGTAATCACCGGGTGCTAATAGTGGGAAGTACAACAACCTACTTTCTGAAATAGCATTACGAGTATGAAGCTTGGCAGCATCATGCACACCATCAGCACAGCCCACAAGATACAACACAACAACCACAATTCCTACAAACTTCCAATTACGTTGTTTTCGTGCCAACCATAACTCAGGATAGACCACAACAACCAGCACAACGACGCTGATCAGCACAATGACAAAAAAATAAAAATACACTCGAAATGGACTACTTGAAAGAGATGACCTCGCAACACCAGTTAAAAACGCAACACTCCCACCCCAGAAAAAAATCAGCAACCATCCAAAATAATCTCTGGTTAACAACTTTTTCATAGTAAAGAGCTTCCAGCAACTCAATAGCCCTAATATCAAAGTAAGAAAACCTGTCTGTGCTCTCAGAACGCCATCTGGCCCAAAACATCGAAACATAAAAACAAGTTCTCCAATAGGATCCTGAGAAAACCAGTTCATAGGCGGGAGGTTCATGTTTTCCCTTGAGGGCATTTGAGATACTATTATCGACACAATGATAATACCAGCGATGATTACAACGATTTTTTTCAACCTGGACCACCCGCTTACCACAGCTATGGCACAAATATAGCACAGAAGATAAATCAGCCCTGTACCATGGGACAAAGAAGAAAAAACAGCAAAAAGAAAGGACAAAACAACTCCCCTCCATGTTCCCCAAAAATGTACAGACACTACAATTGACAGCAAGGCAAAGACAAGAACAAATGTGTACTGGGTCGAGTACCAATGATGTTGAAAACGGACCAGGATATTTGGCCAGAAGAGAAGCCACGAAAATGTGAGTAGTAACCCTCTTCTGGCAGAAGAAGATAACCGTGGAGTCTTTTTAAGCAAAAAACTCATAAGAAAAAGTATTAATAGTTGCCCTGCAATGCCTAGTAGAATTTCAATACCATAATGATTATTGTCAGTCGCAGCAGCAAGATATCTGATTAACAACTTTGGAAACACCATTTTCTGATCAACAAATGGCACCCAGGCATATTGAAGCAATTCAGAACCCGATGGATCTTTGAGTGTGAGAGCACTCGCTAAAACGTCCCAGTAATCAGCAATGGGTAACGAAATAAAGAAAATCCACGCTAAAACAGAAGTGATAGCGATAGGAAAGAGAAAAATGACAAGGAACCATTTTGTTTCATACACCGCTCGCATATGTAGTAATCTCACTTATTTTATGAAAGCGTATTTAATTATACAATAAATTGCCCTCACTCCATCACGCCAACCAATTTTTTTCCCATCCTCATAGGTGCGACCATAATAAGAGATACCTACTTCATATATCCGACATTTTCTTCTGGCTACTTTTGCAGTTATTTCTGGTTCGAAACCAAAACGGTTTTCATTAATTTCAATTGATTGAATAATTTCGCGACGAAAAACCTTGTAGCAGGTCTCCATGTCTGTGAGGTTGAGGTTGGTAAACATATTTGACAAAAGTGTAAGTACATTATTGCCAACCTTGTGCCAAAAATAAAGAACCCGATGCGGCCCTGCACTAACAAATCGGGAACCATACACAACATCTGCAACACCATTTACTATTGGCTGTACAAGGCGTTCATATTCTTGAGGATCATATTCCAGATCCGCGTCTTGAATTATGACAATATCTCCAGTGGCAGCTTCTATCCCAGAACGTAATGCAGCGCCTTTACCCTTGTTAATACTATGATGAAAAACCTTGTCTATTTTCTTTTGCCCCAACAATACTTCTAGCTTTTCAGGGGTTGAGTCCATAGAGCAATCGTTGACAACTATTATTTCTTTATCTGGGTAAGGCGCACTATGGACCGCTTCGATGATTTTCTCTATGGTTCCTTCTTCATTATAGCAGGGGATGATGATGCTGAGTTTCATGCGATTATCAAGGTAAAAGTTGAATAGAGTTTCCTAACTTACAAGAGAGCCCATACTCATGAGTGCCTTATTCCTGAATGCCTGTCATAAAAAACAGGTAGCATAGACTCCAAGAAACTGAGTTATGGTACATTCATTGTTTCGAGTAATTCACAAGGTACATATCCCGTTTATCTGGGTTAGGAAAGCATTACTGTCATTTCTCAATCTGTATCATTTATCGACACCCACCTCTATACAATATCCCACTCAAAAAAACGAGTCACCCTGACAAAAATGCGTCGATTTTTATAGTTTTTGGTCTGGTTATAATGTCTATTAATCATTTGTATAACTAAAAAATTATAACTGAATTTACCTCCCTTATGTCAACTCCATCTCCTTCAGACTATTCTCCCTACATACTCCCGTCACACATAGAGAAGAAACTTAGTTATATAAAATAGATCTTGAACAACGAGGAAAAAGACAAAACAGTATGGCAGAAACAGATAAAAAGAAATGGGATGACAGGTACAGTCAAGACCTCGGTAACCTCACGCCGTCAAGCCTACTCAAAAAACATATACATCAGGCAACGGTTGGCCGGGCCCTTGACATCGCCTGCGGAAATGGCAAAAACAGTATATTTCTTGCGCAACAAGGTTTCGACATGGATGCTGTGGACATCTCGTCGGTTGCCATAGAAAACCTTAGAGAAAAAGCCCCCGAGATAAACGCAATGTGCAGGGACCTTGATGAATTCACTATCGAGGAGGAACACTATAATCTGATCCTTAATGCAAATTTTCTGGATCGAAGATTATTTCCTTATATTATTTCGGGATTACAAACGGGTGGTCTTCTCATCTTTGAATCTTTTACTGGAGCAAAAACATCCAAATACTGCCTTGGCCCCAATGAGTTACTCCAAGCCTTCTCCTCACTGCACATTGTCTATTATGCAGAAAGTGACATTCCGGGTTCAGGAAAATTTGAAAAAAGCGTTGCTCTTATTGCCATGAAAGATGCATGAAGCGAGACAAACACGCTTCATGCATAGTATCTTCTTATTAAGAGTGTGACAATTCGCTTGAACGCTTGGGCAAAATCACCTTATACCTCTCAACTTTACCCGGTAATTGCAGATCAGTGAGTTGCACAGGCAATACAAGGATCAAAGGCACGAACTACCCACCCCATGGCCGCATCAAGACCGAGATCGATTTTCCCGGAATGAACATAACGCTTAGCCATTGTGGTGAGTGCCTGTTCAATGGAGTAGTTATTGTGAACTGTGGGAATAACGAACTCCGCTCTGGCAATAAGCCCATTCTCTATCTGATAATGGTGAATTAGTGGACCGCGAGGTGCCTCAACCAACCCAAACCCATAACCATCTCGAGGCACAACCGGAACGTTCATTTCTCCATCCATTAGATTTTCAGAAAGGATTGCATCCGCCCTCTCCAGTCCATTAATAAGTTCAATCCCTCTGCACAGATCAAACAAAATAACATGATGCGCTGGATCCCCAAATTCAACTTTAAATCGCTGAAGATACCCATCGGCAATTGGTGTACCCATAGATTCTGCAAGGTTAATGCGGGAAAGACTGTTGGCCCGTATGGGTAAGCTATTAAAACTGGTCTTTCCTGAGTAGCTATCCTGAACTCTGTGAAACTCAAGATATTTCTTATATTCTGATGGTTTAAACGTTACCGTCTCCGAACCATCAGAACGTTGCATGGTTATTTCATCCAATGGAAGGGTCGGATCATTCTTATCCACAGCGGACATATAGTAAAAAGGATTATCACCTTCCCAATCGCCAACTGCTTTCTTCATTTTCTGGGTAAGCTGCCAATACTCATCAAAAAGACTACACGCAAGAGGCAGTGCTTCTTTGATCTTTTCCCTCATTTTTTCGGCAGCGCTTGTCTCAATTCCTGAGACAACACCGCCGACAACTGCCTTAACAGGATGAATAAACTGGCCACCAGCAACAGAAATTAACTCCGTACCAATCTTACGAACAGCCATTGCCTTTCGGGTGATATCGGACATCGTGTCCTTGCCTGACTTCTCATCCACAGCAAAAATAGAGTCCGCCTTGACCTTGTCCGGCAGGGTAAAGAAAAACAGTGACGTCGCCTGATTTTGAACAAGTTGTCCAACCATCATTAAATGACGAATTTTCTTTGATAAAGAAGGAGCTGTAATTCCGTAAGCATCCTCTAAGGCTTCCACAGCTGCCAGATGATGGGAGGTAGAACAGACCCCACACACCCGTGGCACAATCACAGGCATCTGATCTGCGGGCATACCTTTTAAGAATTGTTCAAAACCACGATATTCCTGGGCTAAAAACCGTGCATTACGTACTGCTCCCTTGTCAATATCAACCACAACCTTGGCGTGGCCTTCTATTCTTGATATGGGAAATTGAATTGTCGTTGTCATCTTTACAGCACCTTCTCTTTGGGGCGACTTTCCATCTCAGTGTCAGAATAGTCGGAAAATTGGAACAAAAACATGGCAAGATGTGGAGACTTTAATGCCGTGCTGATCTCTTCGGGTTCGATGTCGGTCATCCTCTCAAACACACGTATCAAGCTCTCAAACCATGCATTTGCATCTTTCTCAATCAGGTTATTGGAAGGACCACGACACCCCACACATGGAAATCCTGCCCTTGGACAAATGGCACCACAACCATTCCGAGTGGAGGTGCCCACACAAAGCTGACCTTGCTTAACAAGACAAAGTTCAGGGTCAATATCACTATGGGATACCTCAGAAAGAGTATTCGGGCGAATGTCTTTGGGCTTACGCCGACCGCATTCTTTACAAACAATGCTTGTCGTCTTCATCGCCTTCGGGTCTTTGAGCAAGGAAACATACAACTGAGGAACGGGAGGACATCCTGGCAGATAGTAATCTATCTTTACTTCTGTATCGATGGGACTACAGGTCGGGAGCATTCGAGGCACCCTCCCCTGATTTGCGTGGGCCAGAAAATGTTCCCTGATATCTGTCCGGTCACCAAGTCCAGCAACTCCTCCGGAAATAGCACAGGTTCCTACCGCCACAATAATTTTGACCCTGCTAGCCGATTCTCTTAATTTCAATAAATCTTCATCGGTCCGTATCCCACCCGTAACGAGTAAAATGTCCACCTCTGGAACATCATGGGCTGTTACGACCAGCGGCATATAAGCAAGGCCAGCCAAATCAAGATCCTCGCCAGCATTGAGCAGGGAAACTTCACACCCCGCACAACCGGTTAACTGCAACACTGCAAAACGCATAATTCCTCCAAAACTCCACATGGCACAACAAAAACCACAAAATCATCTTGCACCAATCAATATTTGAGCATCAGCACACTACCTCGCGACCTACACAAGATACTATTTTAATGTGCTTTTGGAGGAACAATATAGTAGTTACTAAAAAATAACAAGATGGCGAAAATTGCCGCCTTGGATCTTGGTAGGACCTAAACCGAGATTCAAAAACATGCCACATCGTGGTACCGTCAGTGCTTTGGTAGTAGCAAACTGTTTTTATAATTTTTTTATATTGTTCCCAAGGAGCTGTTCAGTACAGATCAGTACATACTCCATGGAGTCAAATTTTATAAAAAACAACTTATTATTAAGATATTAGCAAGCGGCTATACGCTAAGATGCAGTTTTTGGATAGAAAATTTATGGTGTGATAAAAAACAGTGTTTTTTGTAACCTTTATTTACCTGTTTCATAAGGGTGCCCTTTTTTGGCCCAATCATACACCCCGTACCGTAAATTATAGATACGCTTAAAACCCGAGTCCGCAAGGAATCTTGCTGCCACAGTAGATCTGTTTCCGGTGGCACAATAGACAAAAATATCTTCATGTTTCTGCTCTTCAAGCTCTCCGATGCGCTGCTGTAACTCCTGGATGGGGATCAAGTGAGTATTCGCCAAATGAAGCTGCTCATATTCTTTTTGAGTCCTTACATCAAGTATAAATAGTTTACGGTTATTTAAGAGTTCAAAGGCCTCATCAGCTGTAACTTCAATATAGTTTGGACGTATAAGCTCAATAACCTTAATGGAGCCTCCACCTTCACCAAGTGTAAATGAATAGGTCCCAGCCTTTTTCATTTTATAAAAAGGAGCTTTATCAGGATCAGGAAACAAAACACCTGAATAGTGAAGAGAATCCATCTCAAAAGGTAATTGACCTAGACTTTGTGGATAACGAAATTTAATATAATCCCCCCTATACACAACAAAGCTATGGGTACTCACTGCCGGGTCTATCTCTAAAACTCTAAAACCAGACTTAATTTCACCTGAAACCTGGGAGACCTCACCGGCACTACCTGCTGATACGGTAAAAAGCGTTATAAAAGTAATAAAAAGCAGAGTGTAAACTGTGTTCAAAAAAGCTTTAGTAACCCGCATTATTGAAAGCATAATCTTCCTGAAAAAGTTAAAGTTCAAAACTTACGCACTACCTTGTGCTTATATTGCACTTACCCTGTTTAACTTCTGGTACAATTCAGATTCATTACTCATCATCGCCTATCTACTATAAGTAAACACAAGTCACTCTGCCAGCAATCAATGTTTTTTGAACAATTCCTTACCATAATCATGGACGAAGTAAATCGAGAAGGTAATGGTTCCAGAAAAAACAAGTCCTGAGCAAATAGCAAACAATCCGTCTATCCCCATAATTTTACAGCTAAATACACTACTTCAAAAGTGGTTACACAAAACTATTTTATATTTTACTAAACAAAAACATTGCACATTCTCGGCAATAGGTTATTGTCTCGCTCACATGTAGACCAACTCCATGAAAGCGTAGTCCTTCAGGTTGTCCTCATTAACTTCATCGTTATCGAGTGTCATTAATTCCATAGAAGTCCATGCAGCTTACATTGACAGGAACACATATAACGTATAACTGATGTGAATACCACATTAGCTACTGCAGAACCTTAGAGCGACTTCTGTAGAACATATTGCAAAATGCTCTACATAGCAGTGTATTTAACTGTACAATCAGCTATGATTTTACAGCCTAAATGATTCTCGTTACCAACCGGGTCATTTAGATGAATTACATCGGAGTTTTAATGAGTTTTAAAGAGTTTAAGTTTCACCCCAAAGTAGAAGCGGGTATTAATTCCTGCGGATACAGTTGCCCCACCCCTATTCAACAGCAGACAATCCCTCAAATTATTGCCGGAAATGATATTTTAGGTCTTGCACAGACCGGAACCGGAAAAACCGCAGCTTTTGTACTTCCTATTCTTCAGCGGTTATTGGATGGTCCTCGAAAACAAATACGCGCTCTCATCATTGCTCCAACAAGGGAGCTTGCCGAGCAGATACACGAGAATATTGTAACAATGTCTGCCAAGACCGACCTGAGAAGTACAGTGGTCTATGGCGGAGTTGGCCGCAATCCTCAAATTAAGGCACTTCGCTCTGGCGTTGAACTCGTTGTCGCCTGCCCTGGTCGTCTACTCGACATTCTCACAGAAAAAGGTGTGAGTATAAAGACAGTAGAGACACTGGTACTGGATGAAGCAGACCATATGTTTGATAAAGGGTTTCTCCCTGACATCAAACGGATAGTTAAACAACTTCCACGTAAACGACAATCACTGGTATTTTCTGCAACAATGCCTAAGGAAATCTCTCACTTAGCAGAAGAGATTCTATATAGGCCTGTTAAAGTGCAGATTAACCACACCCTGCCAGCTCCAACGATATCACACACTCTTTTTCAAGTAGGCCGTCCTCAAAAGACTGCACTTCTCAAGAAGATTATTGTGGATCAAGAGATGACAAGTACTGTGGTATTCACAAGGACTAAGCATAAGGCCAGAAGTCTTGCAATACAGTTGCAGAAAGCTGGACACAAAGCAGCATCCTTGCAAGGTAACCTATCACAAAATAACAGACAAAGAGCAATGGATGGCTTCCGTGATGGAACCTTCTCTGTTCTTGTAGCAACAGATATTGCAGCCCGTGGAATTGATGTTTCTGACATCTCACATGTCATTAATTACGACGTGCCTGATACTGCAGAAACCTACACCCACAGAACGGGCCGTACTGGCCGGGCTGAAAAAAGCGGCATGGCAATAACCTTTGCAGATCGAGATGATCTTAAAATGATTTCTCAAATTGAAAGAAATCTTGGCAAGAAAATGGTTAGAGCCGAGGCACCTGCCTCTGTAAATGATTCACAGCACGCTGGCGAAAAAAAGTTTCACAGTCCTGAAGCCCCTAAAAACAAGGGTATTTCGAGACCTCGGAAAAAAAATAACCAAAAAAAGAGTCAAGGCTTCGATTTTGGTATTAATAACAGTAGAAAACAATTATAGTAATTTCTGGAACCCCAGATGACCCGTCGGACTGTCAAAAAGGCGAGTTCGGCTTTATAACAAAGTGGCTCATATTTGAGCCAAGCACAAAGGAGTAGTACAAGATGGCTGAAGGTACAGTTAAGTGGTTTAATGACGCGAAAGGTTTTGGTTTTATCGAGCAAGATGGTGGAAACGATGTATTTGTTCACCACACAGCAATTCAAGCAGATGGTTTCAAATCTCTTGAAGAAGGTGCTCGAGTAACCTTCGAAATCGTAGATGGTCCTAAAGGTCCTGCTGCAGCGAACGTAGTTCAGCAGTAAGACCCGCTTTTGATTGTCCTAAGCCCCCGCTTTTTAGCGGGGGCTTTTTTTGTTTAAGCTGTTTTTCACCATCCCGACTCACGGGGAATGGTAAAGAACAATTTCAATAGTAGTTGCCATGGGTTATTTCCTTTGGCTTTTTTTGAGGGAACTCATCTCATGATCACCGCAACCAATGTCGCTCTCGCCTATGGCAAACGAGTCATCTTCCAAGATGTAAACATCAAGTTCACCCCGGGCAATTGCTATGGCCTTATCGGTGCTAACGGTGCAGGAAAATCGACTTTTCTTAAAATTCTAGCTGGAAAACTCGATCCAGATAAAGGCGAAGTCAGCAAGGGCCCCGGCCAACGCCTGGCCATGTTGAATCAGGACCAGTTTGCTTTTGACGAACACACTGTCTTTAATACAGTCATCATGGGCCACAAAAAGCTCTATAAGGTTATGTCAGAGCGAGATGCACTCTACGCAAAACCGGATTTCTCAGAAGAAGATGGGATCAGATCCGGAGAGCTGGAGGTTAAATTTGGTGAGATGAATGGCTATGAGGCTGAAGCCGAGGCCGCAGTTCTTCTCAATGGTCTTGGTATCACTGAAGAGATGCTGCAAAAAAAAATGAAAGAACTAGAAGGTGGAGAAAAAGTTCGTGTCCTTCTTGCACAGGCTCTTTTTGGCAACCCGGACATCCTGCTGCTCGATGAGCCCACTAACCATCTTGATATTAAATCTATACAGTGGCTTGAGCACTTTCTTTCACGGTTTCATAACACCGTCATCATCGTATCCCATGACAGGCACTTCCTCAATCAGGTCTGCACCCACATGGCGGATATTGACTACGGTAAAATTCAGGTCTATGTAGGTAATTATGACTTCTGGTATGAAGCCAGTCAACTCCATTTCAGACAAAAAGAAACCGAAAGCAAAAAGGCCAAAGCAAAGGCCGAAGAACTTAAAGAATTTATCAGGCGCTTTAGCTCAAATGCCTCTAAAGCAAAACAAGCTACTTCACGAAAAAAATTATTGGACAAGCTCACCATCGACCAGATGCCGACCTCGTCCAGGAAATACCCTTACATTGTCTTCAATCCAGAACGCCCCTGTGGTGACATCATCCTTGAAGTAGAAGGTCTCTCTAAAACGATTGAAGGCGAGGTGATGTTTAAAGATCTCACCTTCACTGTCAATAAAGGTGACAAGATCGCCTTTCTTGGCTCAAACAGCCTAGCCAAAACAGTTCTTTTTCAGATACTGGCAGGAGAAATGGACCCAGATGAGGGGAATTTTCGCTGGGGTGTTACCATTAGTAATGCCTATTTCCCACTCGAAAACAAAGAGTACTTTGAAAAGGACGAAATTGACCTCATCGGCTGGCTGCGGGAATTTGCTCCGCCCAAATCCGACGAGTCATTTATCCGTGGCTTTCTCGGGAAAATGCTTTTTTCTGGCGAAGAAGCAACCAAAAAGACAAAGGTTCTCTCTGGTGGGGAAAGAGTTCGCTGTATGCTTTCAAAGATGATGCTGGCCCATGCCAACGTTCTGATCCTTGATGAACCAACGAACCACCTTGATCTCGAGTCAATTACTTCACTCAACAACGGACTCATGGCCTTTAGTGAAGTGATGCTCTTTGCATCCCATGATCATCAATTTGTCTCTACTATTGCCAATAGAATTATAGAACTTGAGCCAGATGGTTACACTGATTTGATGATGACCTTTGAGCAGTACCTGGAGCGACAAGAAGAAGAGATGGAACAAGCAGCATAATCCTTTTTTTTGAATAAAAAAAACCCCCATGTATATTTAATATACTTGGGGGTTTTTATTTTCAGCAGAATACAACTCAATTATGGAGTTGTACATTCCACTAATTCAAGCTTGAACTTCAGATCTTTCCCAGCAAGGGGTGGATTAGCATCAAGAGTGACGTGGGTTTCTTCAATTTCAGCAACCACAACACGAAGAATCTCTCCGTTGGCTCCCCCCATTTCAAGACGCATTCCAATTTCAAGATCCATATCAGGTGGAACCTGATCTATAGGGGCCTGAATAATCATCTCATCATTTCGCTCTCCATAGGCCTTAGCACAAGGAATATCGACAGTTTTAGTATCACCAACCTTCATGCCCATTACTGCTTCGTCAAAACCAACAATAACCTGTCCACTGCCCACTGCAAAAGAGAGAGGCTCAGCACCTTCTGAGCTATCAAATACAGAACCATCTTCCAGGGTTCCAGTATAGTGCACTTTTACATTATCGCCTCTTCTTACTTCAGTCATGGTCACCCTCCGGGCTAAAGCTGCCCTTAATCATTAACATATAGCGTCCCCAGCCAACGACCTGTGGCAAAGGATTTTGAAATTACAAACTCAGGCGGTACTAATAAACATCAAACATAAATATACAAGCTCAAATATACAAACTCAAAGAGCTACTGCTCCCAATGAAACATGGCTCGTGCTCATTCAGTTCCATCGGACAGTTAAAGAGATTGCATGACTCTTTTACACTTTTTCTTTAAAGATCCCTATAGTAGGGTCTGAGACCTGGTACAAGATTCGATTTAAGCACAATGGACTTATATTTTAATCTTTTCAACGTATCGAAAATTTAAGCAAGACACTTCAACTGCAGACACAATATGAAAAACAGTAAGACTATAATTATAGGTGGAGGAGCCGCTGGCCTTATGGCGGCAGGTCGAGCAGCCCAATTAGGTGGAGAAGTGCTGCTGCTTGAGAAAATGGAAAAAAATGGCAGAAAGATCGGCATCAGCGGTAAAGGTCGCTGCAACGTCACCAACAGCGCCGAATTAACCGAGTTCATGAGCCACTTTGGCAAGAATGGGAAATTTCTGCGTCAATGTTTTCAGCACTATTTTAGTGGTGAATTGCTGAGTTTTTTTGAAGATCATAATCTACCACTCACTTTAGAGCGTGGAGGCAGATACTTCCCTGAGAGCGGCCGAGCGCTTGACGTTGTTAAAGTGTTTAATGGGTGGCTTGAAAACCAGGGTGTTGAACTCAGAAAAAGATCCCATGTGAGTAGAATCCTTGTCCAGGACGGAGTCGTCACAGGTGTTGTCTGTAACGATCGAAAAATTATGGCAGGCAACGTTATTCTCGCAACCGGTGGAAAATCCTATCCCCGCACAGGTTCCAGTGGCGATGGCTATAAACTTGCGAGAAAATTGGGCCATACAATCACAGCCCTTAGACCAGCCCTTGTTCCGCTATCAAGCCCTGAACCATGCTTGAGCCAACTCAAAGGACTTGAGTTACGAAATGTTCAGATACACCTCTTTGTCGATGGAAAGAAAAAAGCGCAGGACTTTGGAGAGATAGCCTTTACAGCCCATGGTCTCACAGGCCCCACGGTACTGAGCCTTAGTGAACAAGCTGTGGTAGCGTTAGATAATGGCCAAAAAGTACATATCACTGTTGACCTCAAGCCTGCACTTGATGATAAGAAACTCGATGCACGACTCATACGGGACCTTGAACAACGGCGTGGAGAATCTATTACCTCCATTCTTCGTGGTTTATTACCCAAAGAGTGTATTCCTGTATGCCTTGATGCCTGCCAGATTCCTGAAAATATCGATACCAAAGCCTTTCCCGGTAAGGCAAGGAAGAAACTGGTCCGCTGGTGCAAGGAACTTCATTTTGAAGTCAGCGGTTACCGATCCTGGAATGAGGCAATTGTAACTGCAGGCGGTATCAGCCTGAAAGAAGTCGATCCGAGAACAATGGAGTCCAAACTCATCAAAGGTCTATATATCGTAGGAGAGGTTCTGGATCTTCACGCCGATACCGGAGGCTTTAATCTCCAGGCGGCTTTTTCTACGGGGTGGCTTGCTGCTTCCTCTTTAAGGTGATTATCACCATTCAAGGGGCTAACTGTTCGTCCAGCTCTTTTGATAGAAACGTATGGAAGCCTATATGGAGCAGATAGTCACTGTGGAGGAGTACTGAAACACGGACCACCCGACCAACACTTGAAAAAACCACATCTTCTTCTTTGTTTGTGCAGGTAAAATCCAAAGAGAATGATCTGGTTAACAGATTTCTTATAGTTTCCTTTTGATTACAGTGAATAACAAAAGAACATCCTGACCGAGATATTTCCCCCACTTCTCCATGAAAGACAAGGTCATCATCCTGTCCGTCCTTATTAAGCAAGGTAGCCTTTACCCGCCCTTCCACAAAGTAACGAGGATTAGGATGGACCTCCTGCTCCTTTCTCTTTGTAATCTGATCAATCTGACCATGTTTTTGACAAAAATCCAGTACTTTTGCGTAAAGCCCCGGATGCGTATCATTCCAGCTTTCGGCGACCTTTCCTTCAAGACAGCGAAGTTGCACCGGAGTTTTAGTTACTGCAGTGGCTGAACAGAGAGCAGGGGTGGCAAAACTATATTCACCCAGGACATCTCCCCTGTTGAGTTCGGTAAACACCTTAAGTTTTTCGCTCCCCTCCTGGGGGATGGCAACCACGACAGTGCCCTTCTCAATAAAAAACAATCTATTGTTCAGTGCACCATATTTGAGTAATGCCCGCTTTTCCTGTATACGATGGCTCGTCATGCTATGGAAAAGACAATTTTTTTCTTCCTTAGAAAGCGGCTCATAGAGTTCGGGCCATGTCGTTACATGATCCTTATCAATTGCTGCTGCCATAGCATTTTCAATCAACTCAGCTGCTTTAATCACCTCACTCAGGGCCATGGGATCAACTTCGAGCAGTTTATCCCGAAGGATTATAGCTTCCTGAAATTTTTTACTATGAATCGCCTTCTCTATGTCGCTGAACAGTTCATTCTTCGTTTGTTGCTGGAGTTGTTCTGCGGAAATAGTCGGGGATGTTTTTTGAGATGACATAGGCTTCTCACCTTCAAGAAATTAGCACCCAAAATAGGCTTGGTAACTCTTGCAAAAATTATCTCCCATTTCCTACAAAGGAGATAGACTCACTGGAGCTATTACTCAGATCACAGTTGCCTCAAGAGTTGTGGCAGGAAGTACGTAACACGCTATCCATACTCAATTGTATGATATGGATAATATGTTTTCAAGAAGTCTTCTCAAAAACAGCCTCCATCCCCCATTACGCAGTAAAGACTCCAGATGCATTGTTATACATCATAGTTACAGATTATAGGAGGGGAACCAGCAGGTTCCCCGCTTACTCTTTCATCTAAGGTCAATTTCAGCTCAATTTGAGCTCATTGCAGCTCCACTGCAAAATCACTCAGTTTTCCGATCTTCTCCACAACCTTTTGCTCCTGTAAAAACTCAGCAAATTTCAGATATCTGTTCTGATCAAGGGCACCTGGGCGGAGAGCAAAGCGCGGCAGGGTGTCTCTCCAGGCACGACGATTCAGTTCATCATCAAGGTCTTTTCGATCCTTACTGACAAAAAGTTTCCAGCTTTCATCAGGGTGATTTACCAGAAACTGTACTCCAGCTTCTACAGCATCAACAAATTTCCGCAGGTTCTCATCTGCCACTCTATCCTTATGGGCCACAAGAATCAGCTCGTCATAGGCAGGGACCCCAAGTTCTTCAACAAAAAATGGCCGGCCGGGACGTTTTTCGATATCCATCTGATTCAGTTCAAAATTTCGAAAAGCCCCTATCACCGCATCCGCATTTCCCGTAAACAGTGATGGAGAAAGCGAAAAGTTGACATTAACAAGTTTTACATCTTCAAGGGTTAGACCTTCCTTTTCGAGCATCACCTTAAGAAGCACCGTCTCAAAGCCTCCCACAGAGTAGCCCACTGTCTTACCCTTAAGATCAGCAATTGTCTTTATATCGCTATCCTCAAGCACAACCAGAGAATTAAGAGGTGTTGCAACAAGGGTAGCAATGCGCACAAGTGGAAGTCCCTGATCCACCTGCATATGGTGCTGCGGCTGATAAGAAACAGCGATGTCAGCCTTTCCGGCAGCCACTAGTTTGGGAGGATCATTTGGATTGGCAGGAGCAATAAACTCGACATCAAGTCCGCGCTCGGTGAAGTATCCTTTTTCAAGGGCAACGAACAGTGGTGCGTGATCTGGATTAACAAACCAATCCAGCAATACGGTCATTTTGGTTGCAGCAATACCACTTGAAGAGCAAAGCAGGCAGAGAATGAACGCACAACAACATTTCTTTAAGAATTTATTCATGATACAGCTCCTTGGGTTTCTCCCAATAAATAATTTTTAGCAGTAGATAATCGACAATAAAATACAACGCCACAGAGGCGACTGCGAGGAGAAAAAGTGCGGCAAACATTCTGTCCACCTGCATTCTCGCATTGGCGTGAAGCATATAAAAACCGAGCCCCTTACTCGAGCCAACCCACTCCCCTACTATCGCTCCAATGGGGGCCACCGCAGCAGCTACTCGAAGACCACCTGCAAAAGAGGGCATTGCATTTGGAATTACAATAAATCGTAAAATAGAGAGATATCCCGCACCCATGATCCGGGAAAGCTCCAACAGATCTTCTTCAGTTCGCTGCATGCCATGATAAAAGGAAGAAGTGACCGGGAAGAAAATTATAAGAACAGCCATGGCGACCTTTGACGCCATACCATAACCAAGCCAGAGGACAAGTATTGGGGCCAGGGCAAAAACCGGTATCGCCTGACTCATGACCAGAACCGGCAATAGCCACCTTTTCAATACAGGTGATAAAATCATAATAAGTGCAGAGATACAGCCGAGCAGTGTTCCTATAATAAGCCCAAGTAGTATCTCAGTTGTGGTAACAAGCATATGGCCAAGAAGAACGGACCATTGCTCACACAGTGCATGGTACACCTTGACGGGGCCTGGCAGGATATAATGCGGCACCCCGGTCAGACGGACAAGAACCTCCCATAAGATGAGAAGAGAAAAAAATAGAACAAGGCCTCTCAAAACCCTCATGTAGTTGCCCCATTCATTAGGGTTTTGAGCAATCGGGGATATTCCTCAGTGAGGATTCCACTATCAGTCTTTCTTGGTACAGGGCCCTCGGGAGTCATGTCTGCTACGATCGTAGCCGGACTGCCACCAAGGACAATAATCCTGTCACCGAGCCGCAGTGCCTCCATGGGATCATGGGTGACCATAATGACCGTTTTACCACGGGTAAGTGTCGCAGAAAGATCTTGTAATTTAAGACGGGTCAGGGCATCAAGGGCTGAGAACGGTTCATCCATCAGAATGACTTGCCTCTCTTCCATGAGTGTTCTCAGAAGTGCTACACGCTGACGCATTCCACCGGAGAGAACAGCCGGATACTTATCACCATATTTTTCCATCCCTGCATCTCGTAACATCTGTAGTGCATTTGACCGGAGAATTTCATCAACCTGACCACGGAGATTTGCCCCCAGTAAGATATTATCGATTACTGTAAGCCAGGGAAGAAGCAGGTCTTTTTGACTCATCCAGGCGACTGCTTGCCCGCTACCACTATTGCCATGAAACCGTACTTCACCCGTATGCGCTATGGCCTTAGTCCCCGATATAATACGAATAAGCGTAGACTTACCACAACCGCTTGCCCCAAGCAGACAGGTGCATTTACCAGGAGGAAAATTCAGGGAAAAATTCTGAAAAAGAGGAGTCGTGTCATAGGAAACATTAATATTTCGACATGACACACCATACTCTTGGGATTCTTCTGAAATACAAACCATTAAAAGAACGTATAGAAGTGATCCACAGGCCCGTGCCCTTCTCCAATCTTGTACTTTGCACCCGACTCTATGGCTCCTGTGATATATTCTTTTCCAGCAGCAACCGCGGCCTCAATGGGTAAACCCTTTGCAAGCCCTGCGGCAATTGCAGAAGAAAGCGTACAGCCTGTACCATGACTATTTTGGGTTTCAATCCGTTTTACGGGATAGGTTCGCACCTCTTTACTGCCGGCCATATAAAGTAGATCATCACAATCACCCTCTTCGAGGTGTCCACCCTTAATAAGGACATTGGGGCAGCCCAGTTCACTAAGTTCTGCGGCAGCATCACCTAACTCTTTATTTGTGGTAATCTCCCGTCCCAAAAGCACAGATGCTTCGGGAAGATTAGGGGTAATAAGATTTGCCATTGGAATAAGACTCTCTTTAAGAGAAGTAACCGCCTCATCTTTTAATAATTTATCGCCACTTGTTGCAACCATAACAGGATCAAGAACAATATTCCCTGTGGCAAGACTTTTAAGTTCTGCTGCGATCATCTCGATGAGTTCAGAAGAAAACAGCATCCCTATTTTAATGGCATCACTACCAATATCTGAGAGCACTGCCTGTAGCTGATCCCGAACAAAGGTTACGGGGACGGGATGAATACCAAAAACACCCTGAGTGTTCTGGGCAGTGAGGGCTGTAATAACAGACATCCCATAACAACCATTGGCCGCGATGGCCTTAAGGTCAGCCTGAATACCAGCACCACCACCGCTATCTGACCCAGCGATGGTCAGGACACGGTTATATGTTTTGTTCATTTCCTTTTCCATAATCATATCCTTTTATCTGGTAAGCCTGCAGCAAGCCGCAGGCGAATGGCAGCATCTTTGGGAGAAGCAGAACTCACCAGTGCCGAAACCACTGCGAGCCCATCAGCTCCGGCATCAATAACAGCGGCGCAGTTACCCTCGTTAATGCCACCTATTGCAACAAGAGGAAGATCGACTTCCTGCCGTATCAAACGAACGCCCTCAAGCCCTAGAGGAGGGGCCGTATCAGTTTTCGTTGGAGTACTAAAAACAGGACTTATACCTAAGTAATCAGCCCCTGCAACAGCTGCATCTTTAGCGTCAGTAGGACTCTCCACAGAAATACCAATAATAGCATCTGCCCCTAAGATACAACGGGCATCCACTATATGCATATCATCCTGACCAAGATGGACGCCCTGTGCCCCAACCGCAAGCGCCACATCCAAACGGTCATTAATAATAAGAGGAATACCAAGGGGTGTAAGAAGCTCTCGCAGGGCAAGTCCTTGTTGAACAAACTCTCTTGTTGAACAGTCTTTTTCCCGAAGCTGCACACAGGTAACACCACCGGCAACAGCCTGTTCCACAATAGCGGTATTGGTGCGTCCTAGCGAAAGAGTTCTATCAGTTACAAGATATAATGAATAGTCTGGGGACATCATCTATTGCTGAGTAATCCTGGCACCTGCTTTGAACTCGTCCGGTGACAAATTATACAAAGCGTCAAGGAGTTCGATCATAAACGTACCAGGACCTCCCGCCTTTGCAGCGGCCTTTTCGCCAGCTAAACCAAAAAATGCAAGAGCACCTGCCGCTGCTGCGACCATATCAGTTTCTACTGCAGCAAAGGCTCCAATCATGGCTGTTGCAGAACATCCTGTCCCCGTAACATAGGGCATCAACTCATGGCCATTAGCAACTTCAACAACACGATCACCATCGGTAATGCAATCAACGGGGCCGGTTATGGCAAGGGTAGTTCCGAGCTCTTTTGCCAGCAGTTTGGCAGCCCCTGTAGCCTCATCAACAGAGTTACCGGCATCAACGCCGCGGGTCTCACTTTCACTTCCAGCAAGGGCAAGTATCTCAGAGCTATTCCCCCGAAGAATACTGACTCTTGCCTCATGGAGAATCCTTTTTGCCGCATCAGTGCGCAGTGCCGTGGCTCCTGCTCCAACAGGGTCAAGGACAACTGGAGTTCCAGTGGAAGCAGCTTTTTGTCCCGCAACCACCATGGAATCAACCCAGGTATCAGTTAAAGTCCCAATATTAAGAACCAGAGCCCCTGCAAAACCAACCATCTCTTCCACTTCATTAATGGCGTGAGCCATCACAGGTGACGCCCCTGTCGCCAGAAGAACATTGGCTGTAAAGTTCATCACGACAAAATTAGTGATATTATGTACAAGAGGTTTGCTTGAGCGTATTTTGATTATGTTTTCAGTAGTTTGTTCGACTAGATTCGTCATGAAACAGTCCCCTTTCTGACAATAGAATTACAGAAAAACAGAGACTGGTAATGGATTGAAGATGAGTGGGGAGAAAACTATCAGAAGAAAGTTATTTCCTGCAATTCCCTACGCTGATTCGAGCCAGTTCAGGTTCAACGGGTATCATCTCAGGCCCATGGCCACCCCTGCAAGTATTAATAGGTGAACATAGTTGAAGCAAGAATCAATGTCAAGCGTTGCACATATCACCGATATTTTACAATTACAATGTCAGAGATCTGCATCCATCCAAATGACACCTCAACCTTATGATGAGTGCCCTACTCCTGAACTTCAGCAAAAAAACAGGTAACGTAGACTCCAAGAAACTCAGGAACAATATTTAAAATCGTGACGTTGATTGTTGCCAACAAGGCACGTATCCCGTTTATCGGAGTTATAATTAATGCATCAGTAAATGGAGGAACTGAACTCTTCGTACACTGTGGTCATGGGTATGGCAAAACCAATTCCTTCCGTGTTGAGGAGAATCATTGTGTTAACACCCCAAACATAGCCGTTTTCATCAACCAGTGGGCCTCCACTGTTACCCGGGTTAATTGCAGCATCAGTTTGAAGGTAGACTGGACCATCCTCTCCAACCTGCCTATAACTGGAGAATATTCCTGAGGTTACCGTATGGCGGAGCCCCACAGGACTACCTATTGCAAAAACTTTATCGCCCTGATGGAGACTATTTCCCCCCGGTGCTTTTTTTAAATAATCTGACTGCTGTGTATAAAGCGACATAAGGGCAAGATCATGGTCGGGGCTCACCAGAAGATAGTTGGCATAATGCTCAGCTCCATCAGCTAAGATTATTTTAATGCTTGATGCAGTAACCCGCTCCTCCATCTTAGACAGTCGCTCCTCCATCTCTTCATACTTTGGCATGAATTCAGCCAGTTGGGTTTCAAGATCTTTGATAATAATTTTGAGTTGGCTGCGTTGAGGGCCCAGAGGCATAGACAGCATATCACGCCGATATCCAGCGATCTTTTGTTTTTCTAGCTTTATCAGCTTGCGGAATTTAACGACCTGATTCCTGAACTCGTCAATTTTACCTTTATCAATTTCAACCACATGTTTATTGGTCACAATATAGTCTTTACTAATAAAAAAACCTGACCCAGTCCCCCAGGGGGTTTCGATTGAGACAGTGGCATTACGTGCCTTCTCAATTGTGTTATATTTGGATTTTATTACTGCTGGTTGCACGCCAACTGACCTTTTCTGCGGCCTGCTAGCTTTTGCAATTGTATTTTCAGGATCTTGAACCACAATTTGTTCTGACTGAGTAATCTGCTGTTTTTGCTGAGGTTTATAGCCGGTAAAATAGTAAGTACCCCCAG
Organism: Desulforhopalus glucosivorans; assembly: GCF_054397165.1. Lineage (NCBI taxonomy): Bacteria > Pseudomonadati > Thermodesulfobacteriota > Desulfobulbia > Desulfobulbales > Desulfocapsaceae > Desulforhopalus > Desulforhopalus glucosivorans. The sequence goes on along the minus strand of NZ_AP044854.1, from coordinate 403,856 downwards.
CGACAGCAACAACAAGTAGCACAAGCTGTATGATTTTTGATACCGAAGCGCCACCTTTATCACTCTTCATTTTCTCAGTTGCTGCTGCTTCCTGTTCCTTCTTTTTCTTCTGGAATTTGATATATCTCTCAAATATCACTCCACAGACTTCACATTCCACTGAGTTACTTTGCTGATGCTTACATTTGGGACAACGCATATTTTCCTTAATCCTTTGGGATCTTATATATTCATTCTTAAATGTAATAAAAACCTGTGGTACTATTCGCTTTCCACACACACTCGGAGAGAGTACTCGACAAATTCATTCTCCCCGTCTATCTTAGCAGGACAGCATTAATTGTTCAATTGATTGAAGATCTAAGATACCAGAAAAACCATCATGGAAAATTTATTTATTACAAATACCGTATCAATACCTGAACATGAGATCGTTCTCGTACCGATCCGTGCCCAAGGAGCAGGCGGACAGAACGTGAACAAGGTCTCGTCAGCCATTCACCTCCGCTTTGACATTACTAGTTCATCCTTACCTGAATTTTATAAAGAGCGTTTACTCGCCCTGAGTGACTCTCGAATTACTGATACCGGTACCATTGTTATCAAGGCCCAAAAATTCAGAAGTCAACAGAAGAATAAAGATGAAGCCCTTGCACGCCTCGCTTCCCTTATTCGAAGTGCCAGCCGTACCCAAAAGACCAGAAAACCCTCCAGACCAAGTCGTAACGCAAAATCAAAAAGAACTGACGCCAAAACAAAACGCGGCAAACTGAAAAACATGCGGAAAAAGGTCACAAGAGACTGAGATAATTAGACAGTCGCCACATCATATTGTTCTTGGGGATAAAATTAACAATTTAATCATTGCATATTCTGCCCCTTGTTGGTATGTAAGCGCTTCAATGCGATAGTGTCAGACCAGAACATGGAATTTTGGGGAAGTTACGCGAAACTGGACAGACACTGTATACATCGGTTCACATTTCAACCAATGAGTTGTTGAAACGCCGATTTTACATTCCTGGACAAGCTTTACGTAACAAGTTCATCTGTGGAATCAACCCAAAGATTACTATAGGATTTCTATGTCTACTGAACACGAAACTACACCTGCGTCTTTTTCAGATCTTGGTCTACCAAACCACCTCACCCAGGCTGTTAGCCGACTCGGATACACCGAACCAACTCCCATTCAAAAAGAAATGATTCCCCACGTCCTTGAGGGACGGGATGTTGTTGGCCAGGCCCAAACCGGAACTGGAAAAACCGCTGCCTTTGCTCTACCCATGTTGGCAGCCCTTGATACCGGGTCCAAATCTCCTCAGGTTCTGATTCTCGCCCCAACCCGAGAACTTGCAATTCAGGTAGCTGACTCATTTTCTGATTATAGTAAACACCTCAAAAAAGTTAATGTTCTCCCAATATTTGGTGGTCAGGACTACAGTGTACAGCTCCGCCAGCTGCAAAAAGGTACCCAGATTGTTGTAGGCACACCTGGCAGAGTAATGGATCACATTCGTCGGGGTAGCCTCAAAATGGACACTATCCACAGCCTGGTTCTTGATGAGGCTGACGAAATGTTACGAATGGGATTCCTGGACGACGTTGAATGGATACTTGAAAAACTGCCCAACCGTAAGCAGACGGCTCTCTTTTCAGCCACCATGCCTGCAAACATCCGTAAGATTGCACACAAGTATCTCAACTCTCCTGTGGAAATAACTATTAAGTCAAAGTCGATGACTGCAAATACCGTGCAGCAACGCTGTCTTATTACCCCTGGCGGCTTTGTAAATAAGGTAGACGCTCTTGCAAAGGTGCTTGAATCTGAGGATTTTGATGGTGTGCTTATCTTTGTCCGAACAAAACTACAGACCGTAGAGCTTGCTGAAAAAATCGGAGCCCTTGGCTATAAGGCCACAGCACTCAATGGTGACATCCAGCAGAGCCAACGACTGAGAACCATTGAACAGCTAAAAGCTAAGAATATTGATATCCTCGTTGCAACAGACGTTGCAGCCCGGGGACTTGATGTTGAGCGAATCAGTCATGTAATTAACTTCGATATCCCCTTTGATACCGAAGCCTATGTTCACCGTATCGGTAGAACAGGTCGTGCAGGTCGAACCGGCCATGCGATCCTCTTTGTGAACCCTCGGGAGCGATCCATGCTCAGATCCATTGAGCGGGCAACCAAACAAAAAATTACCATGATGGAACTGCCCACTGTGGCAGACATTAACATCAAACGCATCCAGGGCTTCAAAGATCGGATCACTGCCACTATCGAGAGTGACACATCTTTTTATGAAAAGCTTATCGGCGAATATTTAGAAGAGACTGATGCGGATATCACACAGGTCACTGCGGCTCTTGCTCTTCTTGTACAAGGTACTAAACCGCTGCTGCTCAAAGAAGAAAAGCGTCCTCGTTATCAGGCTGAACGTGAAAGGCCAGCCCCTGGAAGAAAGGGAAAGCAACAGGCCAGACGAGCACCACAAAGTCACAATGTACAGCTACCACCCGAAGAAGGCTTAGAGCGTTTTCGAATAGAAGCGGGCAACACCCATGGTGTAAAACCGGGTAATATCGTAGGCGCAATTGCAAATGAAGCTGATATCAACAGCAAGTTCATCGGTAGAATTTCAATCTATGATGACTACAGTACTGTGGATCTACCATTTGGAATGCCTGCAAAAACCCTTAACTTACTGAAAAAGGCACGAGTTGGTAGTCGACAAATGCGCCTTCAGAGGGTTGAAGGTTCCGTAGGCGGTAGTGACCAGGCCCCACAGCAGAACCGACCAAAACGAAAAGGTGGAGCTCCCCAGGGTAAGCGACCACAAAACAGAAGACCAGTAGCGTAGCATAATACAACGCCCCTGTAAGCAAACAATAAGCCGGGATACGTGCCTTGGGAGTATGATTACATATTAGCTTCCAAAGCACTTCCTATTTCGTATTTTTAGACAGATTTTCAAGAGTAAGGCACTAATGCTCCGACACACCTTCTCACATATTCCCGGCATTGGACCAAAAATTGAAAAAAATCTCTGGTCCGCCGGAATATCAAGCTGGCCGGAGTGGCAGATACCCGCTCCTGTCAGAATCTCTGCAAATAGTAACAATGAGGCTCCTGCAATAATCGAGGCCTCACAACTGGCTCTTCAAAATAACGACCCCACTTTTTTCACCTCCCGCCTCGCAGCAAATGAGTCTTGGCGCATCTTCTCTCAGTTTAGAGACTCAATCGCCTATCTCGATATTGAAACCACTGGCCTCGATGATTTTGCTGAAATCACCACCATTGCTCTCTACGACGGCAAGACTATTTTCACCTACGTAAACGGTCAAAACCTGGGCGAATTCGTGGATGATATATGTAAATATAAGGTGATAGTCAGCTACAATGGAAAAAGTTTTGATGTTCCCTTTATTGAGCGGTACTTCAAAACTCGCCTGAACCACGCTCAGATTGACCTGCGCTATATTCTCGCCAAACTCGGATTTAAGGGAGGACTCAAAGGGTGTGAGAGACAACTGGGGTTGGATCGTGGTAACCTTGATGGTGTGGATGGATATTTTGCGGTACTACTCTGGCAGATGTATAAACGCACTGGTGACGAACGGGCCCTGGAAACACTACTTGCCTATAATATTGAAGATACAGTCAATCTAGAGCGTCTCGCCGTAGAAGCATACAACAGAAACGTTGCAAACACTCCATTTGCAGCTGAACTATCACTACCATGGCCAGAACTTCCAAACACTTACCATACGGCAAGTATTGAGTTAGTTGATCAATTACGAGGCTACCAAACGTACTAGTATCATAATCGCTGGAAGGTTCTATCTCCTGCTCTCTTCAACACACCCCACATCTCCTGCACATCCGACACAACCTGTAACCTATCACACCTTCTTACAGATTTATGCTGCATATTCCCCTGTTAAACATAGCCTTAAAGAACGATCTCAACACCTTCTTGAGCAAAAAAGATCTCAGTGTCCCCATAGCGCCCAGGCTCGCAGTAGGTTTTTGCAAGTTGATCCAGCTGGTCATCGGACCTGTCAGGATCATGGTGAAAGAGTGCTAGTTTTTTCACACCTGCCCTGTTAGCTGCCTCCACCGCATATTCCATGGCTGTATGCCCCCAGTTAACACGATCTTTATTATATTCCTCCATGGTGTACTGGGCATCGTAGATAAGAAGGTCAGCTCCCTGAAAAAAGTCCTCTATGGCTTGGTTCTGCTCTCTGGCAACCTCTTCACCCTCATAGGCCATAGCTTCATCATAATCCGGATTATCTGGATCTGTTATGAACAAATTACGGAAGGGTTCAGTGTCGTAGCAGGTACACACTACCTTCGAGTCATACTCGAACCTATACCCTAACGCAGTAATTGGATGGTTTAAGAGTTTCGTTGATAAATGCAGGCCATCGCCCAGATCAATACTTGGATCTTCCTTTAAACGAACATATTCGATATCAGAAGCAAGCTCTCCAAGATTTATAGGAAAATAGCGATACTTCATCTGACCGCCAACTACTTCTTCAAGGGGATCATCTTCAAAGGACACAGGACCGAAAACTTTGAGCTTAGAACCCGGAATATAAATAGGTGTAAAAAATGGATAGCCCATAATATGATCCCAATGGGTATGGGAGAGAAAGATATCTGCTTTAATGGGGCCCTTAGGAAGGTCATAGCCCATTATGTAATTCCCAAGGTTACGTATCCCGGAACCAGCGTCCACAATGAGTAGCCTATCATCGTCACCTACCCTGATCTCAGTACAGGCAGTATTACCGCCATATTTTTGAGTCATCTGTCCTGGACTTGGAATAGAACCGCGCACTCCCCAGAAACGAACCTTCATATGCTCACCAACCTTATATTTGCAAAAAGACCTTAGCTTTGTCTATCTCCTCAACAACCCTTTCGCCAATACCACAAAAATCCTCAATGCTGATCTCAGCGATATCAAGAAGCTTATACACATCCTCTTCAGCTGGAAAAGGATTACCTGAGTAGCCATGATCAAGGATATTAGCGTACACATTTCCAAGGGCGACAAGTGCCAGTTGCAATCGTAATCCCTCTGGCTGTTTGGCTATATTGTCAATATCATGATGTTTGCAAATGCAGGTCGTGATCACATTATTAAGCTTCCACTTTTCAGCTATCATCATGCCTACTTCCTGATGATCTATACCTAAAACATCAAGTTCAACCTCACGGAGGGGGAGCTGCTCAAAACGTGCAATATTAAGAACTTCAATGTATTCGTCCCCAAATGGAACCTTACCGAGATCATGCAATAGGCCGGCCAGAAATAATTCTTCCCGCTCCATGACCGGCAAACCTTTCACTTCACCGAGTAACTTAGCACTCACCCCCGCACCAATTGAATGGGCCCAGAATTTTTGTGTTGGCAGTGCTTTAGATTTTTTCGCCCCAGCCACACTCCGGATAATTGCAGTACTCAGCGCCATGTTTTTAACAGTATTCATCCCCAACATGGTAATCGCCCGCGTAAGAGACGTTACCTTGTTCATAAGGGAATAATAGGCGGAGTTAATGAGCTTTAAAACCTGACCTGTTAAAACCGGATCGAGTGAGATAACCTTATTGAGTTCATTTGGAGAGGCATCAGTGCGGCTACATATCTCCATAACCTTGCCAACAGTTGTGGAAAGACTCGGCATCTTCCTGATAAATTTCTCAATATCCCTTCGTTGCTTATCTTGATCTATACTCATATTTATATTTTATAAATCCAATGTGTTAGGAATCAGTCATACAGTCCTGTGATAAAGTATTGTATCGAATCAAATAGACAAGGTCAAGAAATGAGGGCGGTAAAAAATTCCAGCTTTAAAAATAGAAATCAGCCATCTTGGCAGCAGTAGTCTATTGCCTCTTTGTAGGTCATATCGACACCTCCAAATATATCGAGAGCGCTCCCCACAGTCACATCAAGACGATCACAACCCAGTTCTTTAATAAGCTGCAGGTCTTTAAGATTGCGAACTCCCCCTGCATACGTTGTAGGTATCGTAACCATCGTCCCGAGTAAGCTCACAAGATCCTGCTCTATGCCGCTGCACTTTCCTTCAACGTCAGCTGCATGGATCAAAAACTCATCACAGTAAGCGGAAAGATCATCTAAAACAGACTTTTCTACTTTCACCGAGGTAAACTTTTGCCACCTGTCTGTGACGATATAGTAGTCACCATCTTTTTTTCTACAACTGAGATCAAGGACTATATTATTTTTACCAACGGCATCAACAAGACGCTTTAGTCGCTCCATATTAATGTTACCATCTTTAAACACATATGAGGTAACGATAATATGAGAGGCACCCTGCTCCAGCCAAAATTGACCATTGTCTGCAGTCACTCCTCCACCAATCTGCATCCCTTTTGGCCACGTTGCAAGGGCTTCCATTGCGGCCTCGTCATTGCCGGGGCCAAGTTTGATTATATGCCCACCTGTAAGGTTATCTTTTTTATAGAGTGCTGCAAACCATGATGGCGGATTGGTGGCAACAAAATTAGTGGTCACAGAAGATGGCGTCTCGTCACTCAAGGTTGAGCCAACTATCTGTTTTACAAGCCCGCCATGTAAATCGATACAGGGTCTAAGTTTCATAACTATTTATCCTCATGCATAAAAAAAGGCGGGATGCCTGAAAGCATCCCGCCTTTGTACTTCTCGTAGTGTGTTTTAAGTCTTGCTCCATAAAACCTGAAGCTGCCACTACAACACTCATCCTGGCTGATTTCTCGCCTACCAGGGTCGGGTATTGACAGACAAGACCCTTATATAACCTTGCAACTATGCTTTTTTTAATAACATTGTTGAGGGATCGAGCATCAGGGTTGTTCCTGGATCGATTGATCCAGTATCACATTTAATGATGTCAAGATTCATCTCATTACCCTCTGGATTTATCAACAGCACTGTATCAAACAGACTATCAACCTCATGACAAGGAGCAGGCACACCAGCTGATGAAACACGCTCATCGTCGCGGTGACTTACAGCTGAGAACCAGAGCATCTTCAGACCCTGCTCTGCCATAACAGTCTTGAATTCTTCCAGAGATTCTTTACTGTTATTATCAAAATCATATCCGTCAACAATGAGACATTCAGGTTGGTAGATACCCTGCATTACTAGATCATTGAGTCGTTCTTCAAATAGAGCCTTAGAAAAATCGCTCTCCTTGAAGGTCATAATCATACGATTTTGCATAATCTCGGGGATTGACTCGATTTTTTCACCGTCGGTGAGTAAAGCGAGAATATCATCATACCAAGTGCGGGTCTTGTCTACACCCTCTCCAATGGAGACGTGCAACACCTTATTTCCGAGCAGCATACAGTCCAAAGCGAATTGAACGAGAATAGCAGTCTTTCCAAGACCTGCTCTCGCCATAACGAGTCCCATAGACCCTTGTCCTTCCGCCTTCTCATCCAGACCAAGCGCCCGGAGTGGATTATTTACAACCAGATCATTTCCCATGGCAGTTCACCTCTTTTTTATTCCTTATGTGATCGTTGTATACAACTGACCAACAGCCCCTGACAAAATCAGGGGCTTTCATATTGTTTTAGTCTTTACGGCTCAGAATATCAAGCGTTCTTACGCTCATCCTGATACGCTTTGACAAGCTCGTCATTCACACTCTTAGGCACAGCCTTAAAAGTTGAAAACTCCATGGTAAATTCTGCTTTACCCTGGGTAAGCGAACGGAGAGTAGTCGAGTAACCAAACATCTCAGAAAGAGGTACTTCTGCTTCAATCACTGAGTAGCTGCCTTCTTCAGTAGTACCAATAATCATACCACGACGCTGGTTAATAGAACCCATAACAGCACCCTGGAATTCAGAAGGTCCTTCGACAGCAACTTTCATGATTGGTTCCATAATGACTGGTTTTGCCTTGAGGTAACCTTCTTTAAACGCACCTTGGGAGGCGAGCTGAAAGGCAACATCAGAGGAATCCACTGCATGGAATGCACCATCATTAATGGTACAACGAACACCTGTAATTGGTGCGCCACAGAGTGAACCCTTAATCATGCTCTTTTGAAAACCCTTATCACAAGAGCTGATAAATTCACGTGGAATGACACCACCCACGATACTATCAACAAATTCGTAATCTTCTTCGATTGGCTCAAGAAAACCACCAACACGACCAAACTGACCTGAACCACCAGTCTGTTTCTTGTGGGTATAGTTAAAGTCAGCACGTTGAGAGATGGTTTCTCTGTAGGCAACCTGAGGAGCACCGACATCTACAGTGGCATCATACTCGCGTTTCATACGCTCAATATATACCTCGAGATGAAGCTCACCCATACCTGAAATAATGGTCTCTCCAGTCTCATGATCAACAAAGGTCTTGAAGGTCGGATCTTCTTTAGTGAATCTGTTGAGTGCCTTGGACATATTAACCTGGGCTTTGTTATCCGCTGGAATAACAGCAAGAGAGATAACAGGCTCGGGGACATGCATAGAGGTCATGGAGCAGGAAATTGCATCAGTGGTGAAGGTATCACCGGAAGCACAGTCAACACCGAAGAGTGCAACAATGTCACCGGAACCAACGCTCTCGATTTCTACCATCTCAGCGGAGTGCATACGACAAAGACGACCGATCTTAACTTTTTTACCTGTGCGGCTGTTAAATACGGTGTCACCCTTATTCAGAAAACCCTGATAGGTACGAACGTAGGTCAACTGACCATAACGACCGTCTTCGAGTTTGAACGCAAGCATAATAAGAGGATCTTCCGGGTTGTTTGTTACCGGGAACTCTTTTTCTCCATCTTTAAGATCGAGTGCCATATTGGTTACATCAGTCGGACATGGCAGGTACTGTTCAACCGCGTCTAAAAGAGACTGAACACCTTTGTTCTTATAGGCAGAACCCACAAATACCGGAGTAAATTCAAGAGAAAGTGTACCTTTACGAACTGCGTCATAGATCAGCTTTGGATCTACATCGTCGCCTTCAAGGAGTGCTTCCATGAGCTCTTCAGAGAACATAGACACTTCTTCCAAAACTGCTTCACGCTTCTCTGCAGCTTCATCGACCAGATCAGCAGGAATTTCTTCAATACGGATATCATCACCATTCTCGCCATCAAAATAGACAGCCTTCATGGTAATAAGATCAACAACACCCTTGAGGTCGTTCTCAAGACCGATAGGCACCTGCATCATATGTGCATTCAGGTCAAGTTTATCTCTCAACTGGCCTGTAACTTTCTCAGGATTTGCACCGGTACGGTCACACTTGTTGATAAAAGCAACACGTGGAACATTGTAGCGGGTCATCTGCCTGTTAACCGTAATAGACTGGGACTGTACGCCACCAACTGAACAGAGAACCAGAACAGCACCATCAAGAACACGCAATGCGCGCTCTACTTCAACGGTGAAGTCAACGTGACCAGGTGTGTCAATGATATTAATATCATGATTATTCCAGGAGCAGTATGTAGCAGCCGACTGAATTGTTATACCACGCTCTTTCTCAAGCTCCATGGAATCCATCTTTGCACCAACACCATCCTTGCCACGTACCTCATGAATGGCATGAATTTTCTTGGTGTAGTACAGGATACGTTCGGTGAGAGTGGTTTTTCCCGAATCGATATGGGCACTGATACCTATATTTCTTACTTTTGATAAATCCGTGTTCATGGCTGCTGTCCTCTACAACGGTGCCAACCGGTACGTTCCCGGCCTAGCTTATGCAAGCTGAGTGAATATAAAAAAGTAAGGAGTCACAGCATGCTGTAACCCCTTACTCAACTGACTCATTCGTGATATCTCTAGATACAGATTATAAAATAGACTCGCCCCCAACAAAGGGACACATAAGTCAAAAGTACCTGGTTAAAACCATTTAGTGCCTTAAAACATTGAAAACGAGTGCACGTTTCAAAACAATTCACAGGGTACTTAGATATCACATCAAGTGAAGGTGATCTCACCACACACTCGAAAATTAACCTGATCAACAGCGTACATTAACCCGACATCCAGAAAAAATCCATAGAAAAATATCGATAAACACCATTTTTTCTTTCTAAATGATTATTTTTTCGTTTGTTCATCCATTTCCCTTGCCACAAATTCCAAAACATTCTTCTGTTCAGTTATCTATCGCATACTTGAACTAAAGGTGGGATAAATCCTTTGGTGTTTTTTTGTTTTACCGTAGTACAACTGAGATTTTTGCAAAAAATGATCTTTAGTTACGACCTGAAAAAAATTTTACCACAGTCAAAGAAAAAATTACCTGACGATACATTTTTAACACTAACGAAAATTTGACATCAGGTAAGCCCAGGCTCCGAGAAGACATTTTTAAATGTGACTCAACTATAACTAGTTTCCTCTGTTTTTAATTAGAGTGCCTTCTGCTAAGGCGTAACCTATGGTTTGAATGCTTTTTCAGCTTGTTATATGTGCTGAGAAAACTACTTCCAGCATGAAATACCTGGAAAATCTATTTGACAGATTCAGTTACCTCAGGTAAATAATAACCGTTATCTTTTAATAACAGCTATCACTTAGTGGTAGGTTGGTTTATCAATACTCAATTATGGAGGCTTACATGAGTAAGACTGAAGAAAATTTAAAGGCAGCATTTGCTGGAGAGTCCCAGGCACGTAATATGTATACCTATTTTGCCAAAGTTGCACGCAAAGAAGGATATCACTATATTGCAAATATTTTTGAAGAGACTGCAATGAATGAAATGCGTCATGCCAAAGATCACTTCATAATGATGGGTGGTATTGGCGACACTGCTGCAAATCTCAAAGAAGCAATGGACGGAGAAAATTACGAGACTGTTACCATGTACCCAACCTTTGCCAAAGAAGCCGAAGAAGAAGGCAACATGGAAGCCGCAATGCTATTTACCCAGATTGGTAAAATTGAAGCAGAGCACCGTGAAAGATACAAAAAACTCCTTGAGATGGTAGAAAAAGGAACCGTTTTCACACGCGAAGAGCCAATCAAATGGAAATGTTCAGTATGCGGTTACAAGCATACCGGCACTGAGCCCCCACCAAAGTGCCCAAGCTGTAAACACCCTAAAGAGTACTATGAGCCAGCGAACATGGACATATAGTTCTTTGAAAGCCACTTGTTCTTTTTTAAAAGGACAAGTGGTTTTCTCCTCATGTAGTAACCACTACTTTCCTTCCTCTTTTTTTGTTCTTTTTGCTCTTATTATTTTTTGTCTCTCCGGTTGCTGTAGTAAAGCAGAACATCCGGACATAACAATCTGTTATACTACACCTGTTGTGGGAGAGTTATCACAACATCAACCTCCAGCATTTCATATTCTCTCCGGTAATCACTCTTTCAATAAAATTGGCACACCCGAACCGGTGGAAGTAGGCGATGACATAGAACTGCAGGTCAATCCCAGAATAGCTTCGCTCTATTTCGAGCAAGATCATTTCACAACTGAAAAAGGAACATACACAAACCGTATCTACCGCCTGCATTTCCCAGAAGTTCCCTTTGGTCTATGTACATTAAATATCACTGCAGGCAAAAACCCCGGTCTTCTAATCATATATACATCAGACCGATACGACAGGCTTGTTCTCATTACCACTGTCCATACCTGCGGCTGTTACCTCGCCTTCTTCCCAACAGGTGATCTTGCAGAAGATGCTTTTCCAGACAACTGGCCGCAATCTATACAAACCGTTTTCGGATACAAGCTACCAGGTATTATCTCTTCACAGACTACGTCTGACAAACCTTACACATTTACCATCGCCAGTGAAACCCACCGGGTAATTGGGGTTTCTAAAGCCGGAATAGATCACACTGACTTCACTCAAATCAGACCTCTACGTCTTCATCCAATGACGCAACTCAGCAACCTCCCCTATCAGAGTGGAGCAGTGTCATTTTTTGAAACAGATGGACCACGGGCAGGTTATGTGAAAAATAACAATAAACCCCTTGAAAGGCTGCTAATCAGCTGGTGGGCGTTTGACTGGCATGTTGGGGAGGATAAGGCGTATGGCAGAAGTGACTCAAGCACGACACCCTTCTATACCAGCCTGAAATTCTGGCAACGAGACAACTCAGACATGAAGGATTTCCCCCGCTTTCTCTCATACTGGGGATGGAATCTTTAATCCGCACCCCCAATAACAACTTCTGGATTAAGTCCACTATTTTTTAAAAATCTTCTTAAATCCTTCTTTGTCTGCGTTATTGCCAAATGAGGCCTCAAGGGTAAAGAAAAGGCCTGGATTAGCATCCCGGTCATGATCTTCGGGGAATGATATTCTGGGAGAGACCTCAAGCATTAACCAGTCCCTGTAAAAACGCTGCCTGTATTTGACAATAACTTGCACATCAGACAACTTATAACTCGGTTCTGTTTCCATATAAAATGCAGTCTCATAGGACACAGCACGGATTGCAGATAGTACCTGATACAGCCGAAAATGCTGGGAGTGGGGAAAGCCGTCTTTGGTTTCGTAATAGTTAAACTTACTTGTTGATCGAAAAAAGAAATCATCTCCAAAGGGTTGTTCGAGATCGTAAGCAGTACGATTTTCCCAACCATCATCGGTATAGTAACGGAGTCGATTGGTAAACCTGCCCTGCCAACTACCAAAATCCTGGAGAGATCTGAATCGTACGCTACCATACAAATAGCTCCATGAAGCACCGGCGTCAAGCGCGATGTTATAGGTATCACTGTCTTTTAAAAACCAGCGAAGTGCCGCTCGAAATTCTCCTCCGTCATCATCATCGTGATTGTCGGAATAATTATCTGATGGTGAATCTTCCGAATCAAAATCTGAATCTTCCGCTGCCTCGAGTATAAGCTGAGCACGACTTGATAATTTGGGGAGTTTTAATCGTACGTCAAGACGGGGCTGTATCTCAATATCATCATTTTTAGAGTATCCCATGGATAGCTTCAACGTTGCCCGACTTTCATTTTCTTCCTCAGTGAAACGACCATCATCAAAAAATGAATCAATCCATTCTGAAACTTCATAGAGCAGAGCCGATGCTTCCACCTGCATATCATCGAGTGACTGTTCTTTTGCAGAATCAACAAGTGGGATATCATCTCCCTGCTCTGCTCCCCAGTCTGCCGGTTTTTCCTTGGGAATCCCTTCCGCACTGACAACAACCGGGAAACCTAAAAACAGATACGCTAATAGTAATAATGTTGCACCATACTTCCCCATAAATAGCCCTCCCCCTTTAATGGATCAAACCTCCAAGCTTATTTTTTATGATGATAGCGTATCTTATAGAGAATACCAATATATCATCCAAAAAAATTCTCTTAAAGTGACAACAGTCTATAATTTTTTATTGACAAAAGCAGCCCTCAAACTTTATAAATACTCAAGGAGGTGCAGTATTGATAAAGTCTAAGGTAAAATATAAATTTGGTGAAAAGCTTCGCACAGTTCGGGAACGTAAGAAACTCACCCTAAAAGATGTAGCACTGCGGGCTGGGGTCAGTGAGAGCCTTATCTCTCAAATTGAGAGAAACAAGGTGTCACCATCCATCGACACCCTGCTGCTCATTGCCGATGTGCTGGATATTGACTACGAATATTTATTTAATGATTACAGACAGAAAAGAAAAGTAGCCATAATCAGAAAAGATGACAGGGCCAGCATAACGAGCCCGAAAATGATCATCCAGCAACTCTCTGTTCCAGGTGACGGTACAACTGAACACGCAATTGACGCTTTTTCCCTGCAAATTGCTGCAGGTGGGGAGAAGGGAGACCGCGAATATGGCCATGCTGGCTGGGAGTTTGGTGTTATTCTCAAGGGAGAAGCTGAACTCATCTATGGTAATGAGTCATATGCACTTAGTGAAGGAGATAGTATATCCTTTCCATCGGACAGCCCGCACCTCTTTAAAAATTCAGGCGAAACGACCCTTGAGGCAATCTGGGTGGTCACCCCCGCCCGGGGTATGTTTTCAAGCTGACTTATTATAAACACAAAGAGAAACCTGTTAGGCAAAAACAGACTTAACACAACAATCCCGGAGGACATTATGGGAAAAACGATTGCGGAAAAAATATTTGATTCCCACAAAGTGGACAATCCCTTTGGCGACATACATGTTATTCGCCTGGATGCGGTATTCTGCCATGAGATCACCACCCCGGTGGCCATTAATGACTTAGTATCAAGGGGAATGGACCGTGTCTTTGACCCTAGCAAGATTAAGGCCGTCATCGACCACGTTACACCAGCTAAAGATTCCAAAACTGCCATGCAGGGCAAGATCTTAAGGGACTGGGCACTTAGAAACAAGATTATCGATTTTTTCGATATCGGTCAGAACGGCGTCTGCCACGCACTCTTCCCTGAAAAAGGCTTTGTCAGACCCGGTTACACTGTGATCATGGGGGATTCCCACACCTGTACCCATGGGGCCTTTGGAGCCTTTGCAGCAGGTGTTGGAACCACTGATCTTGAGGTAGGAATACTCAAGGGTGTTTGTGCCTTTCATTACCCTGAGTCCATAAAAGTTGAGTTGAGCGGCCAGCTGCCAGATGGTGTTTATGCAAAAGATGCGATCCTTGCAGTCATCAGTAAACTCGGGGTAAACGGCGCCACCAATAAGGTGATTGAATTTACCGGCAATGTCGTGGAATCAATGTCCATGGAAGCCCGAATGACTCTTTGTAATATGGCCATTGAGGCCGGTGGAACCTCAGGAATATGTGCCCCTGATATGGTTACCGTCGACTACCTCTGGGAGTTCATCCAGGATGAATTCGCCTCAAAAGAAGAGGCCCTTGCAAGCTACCAGACATTCACAGCTGACGCGGATGCCACCTACACTGAGGTTATTAGTATTGATGCATCTTCGCTGGTTCCGGTTGCAACCTTTGGTCATAAGCCTGATCAGGTGAAGGCCATTAGTGAGATGACAGGTGAAAAGGTCGATCAGGTATATATCGGCTCCTGTACCAACGGCCGCATAGAAGATCTGCGCGTTGCAGCTAATGTACTTAAAGGCAACACAATCAAGGCTGGTGTCAGAGGCATTGTTTCCCCCGCCTCTCCTAAGATATACAGCCAGGCCCTTGAAGAAGGTATTATCAAAATTTTCATGGATGCCGGGTTCTGTGTGACCAACCCCACCTGTGGAGCCTGTCTTGGCATGAGTAACGGTGTTCTTGCCGAAGGTGAAATATGTGCCTCCACCACCAATAGAAACTTCAATGGTCGTATGGGAAAAGGTGGCACTGTGCATCTTATGAGTCCTGCTTCTGCTGCGGCTACGGCTATAAACGGACATATCAGTAACTCCAATATTTTTGCAGGAGGTAAGTAATGAAAGAATTTAACGGCAAGGTTCTGTTTCTGGACCGCTCCGATATAAATACAGACGAAATCATTCCGGCGAGATACCTCACCGAAATCACAAAAGAGGCCTTAAAACCGTATCTCCTGGAAGATCTCTCTTTGGAGGGGTTTAATCCTGAAAGTGATATAGCAGAGAATTCTGTTGTGCTCACCCGGGCCAACTTTGGTTGCGGTTCTTCAAGAGAACATGCTCCATGGGCCTTTGAAGTTAACGATATCAACATCGTCCTTGCTGAGAGTTATGCACGTATCTTCAAGCAGAACATGTTTAACTGCGGCATGATGGCAGTCGAACTCCCTAAAGATCAGATTGATTCTCTCTTTAGTAAATTCGGTGGTAAAGAGACTACTGTCACCACTGATCTTGAACAAAAGACACTCCACTTCCAGGCAGGAAGTGAGGAAGAAACCCTTAGCTTTTCTATCTCAGAGTTTGACCAGGCTCTGGTAGAAGCTGGAGGTTGGGTGGGATACGCTGATTCTAACTACTAGGATTTAGCGCTTTCTCACCTTGATGTGACGGGGTACACCCCTTGCCCTGTCACATTTTATTTTCTCCCCCGCTCATCCCCCTCCCAGTTACAACAAAAAAACACATGCAATTTCGGTGAGTAGAGTCTACACTGAGTCCACATTCTATGTTGTTTTTCGATTTTGAATTTGATTACTTCTAAAGGAATTACCATGTCGAAAAATCTCTACATCAGTGCTCTCGAACCCAAAAGCGGTATCTCTCTCGTGGCCCTTGGGGTTATGGAATTTCTGGTCCGTAATCTGGTTCGCGTAGCTGTCTTCAGACCGATTGTGAACATGAAGCATAATAGAGATGGAGAGGATGAAATTATTCATCTGATATCGAGTCATTATAACCTTGATATCCCATACTCCCAGATGTATGCCTACACCTTTGAAGAAGCCAGAACACTTGTCGCTGACAAGCAGTATGACAAACTCCTTGAAACTACTCTTGACCGCTACAAAGCCTTGGAGGCAGCGTATGATTTTGTCCTTTGTATCGGCACAGACTATGAAAGCGACTCTTCTGCTTTTGAGTTTGAACTAAATGTAGAACTTGCAAACAATCTTGGTTGTCCTGTTCTCATGATTGCCAATGCCCACGAAAGCTCTATAGAGAGTATTGTGAGGTCCTGTCGTTTTGCCATAGAATCGTTTGAAGAAAAAAGTTCATCTATTTTGTCCATTATAGTCAACAGAACACCTGTCACACTGCAGGAGAAGATGTTGACAGCGCTCAAAGAAAAGCTCCAGAACAAAACCCAACTCATCTATTCAATTCCATTTGAAGATAAACTTGATCGGCCAACCATGGCAGAAATTGCCGAGGCACTCGACGCAAAAGTAATCCACGGGAAAGAGCAGCTGAATAGGCCTGTGTCCCGCTTTGTCATTGCCGCGATGAACTTGAGAAACTTTCTCCCCCGAATTGAAAATGGCAATCTTATTATCACTCCCGTTGACCGAATCGACATAATACTAGGAACACTTGCGGCCTACAGGTCATCAAATATGCCAAATATTGGTGGTATTGTACTCACTGGCTATCTCAAATCCGACAAAATGCTCCGGAATCTACTCCACGGCATGGATGACCTCGTCCCAATCATCAAAGTAGAAGCCGATACATTCACTACAGCAATGAAAATAAAGGAGATCCACAACTGCATAAAACCCGAATCCTCTCTAAAGATTGCCTCTGCTCTTGGCCTCTTTGAATCCCACGTCCAGACAACTGAGCTGAGAAAAAATATCGTGGGCTACAGTATGCTTTTCACCACACCGAAAATGTTTGAGTTCAGTCTTATTAAAAGAGCAAGGACACACAAACAAACAATTGTACTCCCCGAAGGAAGTGATGACAGAATCCTCAAAGCTGCAGAGATCCTGATACATCGCGACGCTGTGAAAATCATCCTCCTTGGCAATGTACAAAGTATTAGAAATAAAATTCAAGCATTGGGTCTTATACTCAACGATGTAAAAATTATAGACCCCAACCACTCTAAACTTTTGACCGAATACGCAGACACATACTATCAGCTCAGACAACATAAAGGAATTACCCCTGATAATGCCCGAGATGTGATGTCTGCAGTTAACTACTATGGAACCATGATGGTTTACAAAGGACATGCCGACGGTATGGTCTCGGGTGCTGTCCATTCCACTCTCAACACAGTCCGCCCGGCTCTTGAATTTGTAAAAACAAAACCCGGTTCCACCATAATGTCTTCTGTATTTTTCATGTGCCTTGAGGACCGCGTTCTCGCCTATGGAGACTGTGCTGTTAACCCACGCCCGACTGCCGATCAGCTAGCTGAGATTGCAATAGAATCATCCCGTACCGCTGAGCTCTTTGGTATAAAACCCTATGTTGCCATGCTCTCCTACTCATCGGGAACATCAGGAATAGGTGAAGAAGTTGATAAGATCAAAAGAGCGACCGAAATTGCCCATCGTCTTGCACCTGATCTCCTTCTTGAAGGGCCAATTCAATATGATGCAGCGGTCGATCCAGTGGTGGCAGCAACCAAAATGCCTGGAAGTAAAGTGGCTGGCAAGGCTACCGTCTTCATCTTCCCTGACCTGAATACCGGCAACAATACCTACAAAGCGGTTCAACGCTCAGCAAAGGCTGTGGCAATTGGCCCTATCATGCAGGGACTAAATAAACCGGTTAACGATCTGAGCCGTGGCTGTATGGTGACAGATATTGTGAACACAGTCGCCATTACCGCTATCCAGGCGCAGGCAGAAAAAGGATTACAGACGTAAATCAATCGTTGAAACCAGAACATTCATGACCTTTCTGCAAATATGTTAGAAGAAGGACGCTATGAAAAAAGAAGAACCATATTGCGGTTTTGAACAGGGCCCGATACGTCCCCCCAGTGAAGCAAATAGTCTTTTGATTCGTGTCAGTAGAAACTGCCCCTGGAATCAGTGTACATTTTGCAGTCTTTATAAAACCAAAAAATTCACGATGCGCCCTGTGAACCATGTCCTAAAAGACATAGACGCCATTCGCTTTTATGTGGATACAATCCTTGAAAGCCGTAAAAGTGGACAGCCGCTTTCCCAAAGTGAACTGATCTCACTTTCTAATGGTAGTGGCAAACCCGATCTCCCTGCCCTTCACGCAGCTTCGGCCTTTGTTTCTAGCGGAATGCAGTCTATTTTTATCCAGGACGGCAACAGCCTCGTTATACAACCTGAAAGTATCATCACAATTTTAAAGCACCTGCAAACATCCTTTCCCCAGGTACAACGGGTCACGTCCTACGCCAGGTCCCAGACTATCTCTAAGATTAGTGATGACCACTTAGCCCAGATGGCCACAGCAGGCCTCAACAGACTCCATATAGGAATGGAATCCGGCTCGGATGCTGTTCTTACAATGGTAAAAAAAGGTGCCGACAAAAAAACACATATTATTGCTGGGAAAAAGGTTAAAAAGGCGGGCATGCAGCTATCAGAATATTTTATGCCGGGCCTTGGTGGAAAAACCCATACCATAGAAAATGCGCTTGAAACAGCGGACGCTCTTAACCAGATTAACCCTGATTTCATACGCCTTCGAACCCTTGCCATGGCATCAGGTGCTCCACTCACCGAGACGTACCTGGGTGGAAACTTCGACAAGATGGGAGAGGTGGACACTGTTCGAGAATTACTGACCTGGCTGGAAAACCTGGGCAACATAACCAGCACAATACGAAGCGATCATATCCTCAATCTCTTTCCAGAAATTGACGGTAAACTCCCCGGTGACAAGGAACAGATGATGCGCCCACTGCGTGATTTCCTGCAGCTTGCCCCCCATGACCAGATGCTCTTTTGTATCGGGAGAAGGACCAGGCGCCTTGATGATATAACCGATCTGAAAGATCCAGTAAAACGTGACTATATTGAAGATGTTTGTACTAGGCTTGGAGCAACAGTGGACAATTTTGATGAGGTCATCGACAATCTGATGAGACGGTATATCTAGCTTACATTTATTACTAGTTATTCATCCCCGCCTCAGAAATAGCCTCCTCCAATCGCAGAAGCAGACCCCGGCAATTCATTGTCAGGGTCTCTGCCTTCCCCAGCGCTATTAACATAAATGGCAGCACGGCCCGGCAGTGGACATTTGGTCTCACAGATACCGCAACCTATACATAATTCGTCCACAATATACGGCTGTTTAAGGGTGAGCATCTCTCCATTCTGAGATTTAACCTCAACAAGATTGAATCGTATAGCCTTTTCGGGAGTAGGACAATGCTCCTCACAAACGATACAGGGAATCCCTTTTGCAAAGGGTAGGCAGATATTCTTATCAAACCAGGCGTGGCCAATCTTTGTCACATGTTTATCGGCCTGGTCTAAAACCTGAATTGCTCCGGTGGGACAGACCTGGCCGCAGAGGGTACAGTTAAACTCACAGTAGCCGCTCCTTGTCTGAAGATAAGGAGTGAATAAACCCTCAAGTCCCGCCTGAAAGGTCGTTGGCTGCAGACCATTAGTAATACAGACCTGGATACATTCTCCACAACGAACGCAGCGGGCTAAGAACTCTTTCTCAATAAGCGCACCGGGGGGTCGCACCAACATATTCTGCGCCTGTGCTGTTCTATTTTGCACGCCAAAAAATAGAGTCAGGGTACAACCTGCAGAGACAGTCCCTAGAAATTGTCGCCTTGAAAGGGACACCTTCTTTGCGCCTGTGTTCCGCCAGGATGGGAGCGATACAAGTGGGTAGATACGCTGCTGAGGACACTCCACCATACAATCCATACATAGAATACAGGTGGAGGCTGAAATCTCCCTTTTTTCATCAATTGCACCCATACGACATCTAGTGGCGCAAAGACGACAGCTCCTACACTCATCACTCCCCCCTGTTACCGCCATGGTACCAGAAAAACTTACAAGCCCCAGCATACCACCCAATGGGCAGATATTACGACAGAAGAATCTGCTCTGGGCCAATTCACCAACAAAGACAAGTGCCAGAATCAAACCGCTCACAATAGTCAGTTCATAATAACGTTGCTCAAAGGGCAAGATGGTGGCCTGTAAAAATCCATATACAGGTTCAGTCAGACTATTCACGACAGTAGGCAGATTATGATAGGTGTAGGTAAAAAATGTATCAGAGATTAAATGTAATCCAGGATATACCACCTGCACCAAACCTCGTACCAGAATAGAAAATGGATCTACAAACCCCACGAGAGGCAAACCAAAGACAGCAGCAATGAGTATAAACAGAAAAAGCAGGACAGGTAATTTGGGGAGATACGTTTGTCGCCCGCCTTTGAGTCCCCCTCCTGGCACCCTGAAGACTTTTCTTACCGAATCTAAAAGTCCCCCAAGGGGACATAGCCAGCCACAAAAGCTTCGTCCAAAAATAAATGACAGACCGATGATACAAAGAGAGGGTAGAAGAAGGGCAATAAAGGTTTTGGCTGCCACCATAGTCGTAACAGCCAGCAGTGGGTCGATCCTAAAGAGAATATTTACACCATACTCAATAGTATCTGAACCAGTATAGTCCGTCTTTATAAAGAGGAAAAGAAAGAGACATACAGATAAGAACTGGGTCAGGCGTCGAGCCAGCTGCCAGAGGAAATACCTGCTTTTTCTCCTTACACCCTTGTCCCTTTTCACAGCGTTTTCTTTATGACATTAATTTTATCCAGTTCCATTTGCCCAAGACCCATTTTATAGGCAGCGACCGTTGAGTCTATATCTTCAGGGGCCAGGCCAAAAAGAGTTGCTCCAAAGGCATCAGCTGCCACAGGATCAGCTGAGGCTATAACCTGATCAAGCTTTTTGACATCTTTCAGACTGCCGCCCTGGGGACCATTACGCAAAAGTATTCTGGTGGCATCAATAACAGTAAGTGAAGGTGTGACCACCGTTGCAAGATCGGCAAGTTGCTGACCTAAATCGTGATGCAGACTTCCACGGTTTCCACCAATCACTCCCATGGAATTTTTAAGCCCTAAACTGAGTCTACCAAGACCATGGTGTTTAGCCACCGGAACATTGATATAGACATCAGCAGTTATTGCCTCTTCATAGATCTTCCAGTTCGTAAGGGATTTACCCCGTTCAATCTTTACTGAAATAAACTTTCTTCTATCGATATGGTCCAGTCGAACCTTTTTTGAACCAATATCCTTTACCATATCGACCATACCGCTGTTCTGATAGCAACGTCGCTTTTCATTGCACGTATGATCAAAAATACGCACCGTGGAGGCTCCCGCGTCAAGGGCAAGCTCAATGAGCCTCTGCACCACCAAAGGATTGGTGTTTGCAGCCTGTTCCGGGGTTCGGTCCCAGCCAATATTTGGTTTTACAACCACAGTATCCCCGGAGCGGACAAACTTTCCCATACCACCCAAAAGTTCGATGCTCTTGGAAACAACCTCTTTATAATTCGCTCCTGTCACCAGAGAAAGCTCTGGACGGGGCTCTGATAACGCGAAAACCTCCGGAACAGAAAAGGAAAGACCTGCAGAATAGGCAATTGCCTGTTTGATAAATTGTCGTCTGTCCATGGTCTACCTCCCATAGGATGAGATCACCCTGTTATGATAACAGGTTTTAATTAATCTACCATTTTAACCTAACTCAACAATGAGTCCAGACGTTTTATGACAGACATAATATGACAAAAAAGTGAGGATAAAAAAGCAGACATATAGGGTTAATCTGGCCCTAAAACATCCCGGACTGCATCGATGAGATCATTACCTAATATGGGCTTTAGTATGTATTTTTTTACTCCCATTGCAAGGGCCTGCTCTTTGGAAAAACTTTCGCTATGACCGGTGCAGATAATAATCGGTAGACTATCATTGATCAGTAATACCTCTCGGGCCAACTCTTCCCCTGTGAGTTCAGGCATTGTCTGATCAGTTATAAGTAAATCAAAGCCAGCAGAATCAGTATATATCAGTTTCAACGCCTCACTGCCACTATGGGCAACGACCACATCATAGCCCAAGCCTTCAAAACGTCTTGTATTGATCTTGAGTAACGCAGGTTCATCGTCCACCATTAAAATACGTCCGCCACTGACACCCACAACGGGCATTTCCAGTCCCTCGCCAGCAGTATCATGAGTAATAGTCTCATCCCCATAACATGGAAAGTAGACTGAAAAGGCTGTGCCCTCACCCGGCTCACTTTCAACCTCTACAAAACCATTACAATCCTCAACTATACCGTGGGTAACAGATAGTCCAAGGCCACTTCCGCTCCCCACCTCACGGGTTGTATAATAGGGTTCGAAAATGCGTTCCAGATCTTCGGGGGCCATACCGCAACCATTGTCAATTACGCGAAGGACAACATAATTTTGTTGTTCAAGAGTAGAATCAATAGCACTCTTCCGACGGCTAACGTCTTTAAGCTCGACTCGCAATACCCCCTTATCATCTTCCATCGCATGACGCGCATTTGCACAGAGATTAATCACAACCTGGTGTAAATTGGTCGAATTTACATGAATAGGACAGCAGTCTGTCTGGATATCCTCTACAATCATAAGACTTGTGGGAAATGTTGACTGAAGCATGCTAACTGCTTCCTGAACCACAAGATGCGGCTCCACCACCTCTTTTTTGTGGTCACTTTTCCGGCTAAAGGTGAGTATCTGCTTGACCAGATCTTTCGCTCTGTTTGTGGCGCTAAGAATCTCATCCGCATCTTGGCCTATCTGACTACCAACTGGAACATCTTCTTTAATGAATTCTGCAAATCCCATAATTGCCGAAAGAATATTATTGAAATCGTGGGCAATACCACCAGCCAGAGTACCCACTGCTTCCATTTTATGGGATTGAAACAGCTCATCTTCTAGCTTTTTACTCTCTGTAATATCTTTTACAATGTGAACCAAATGTTCAAAATCGCCATTTTCATCAAGAATCGGACAGGTGACGACGCTGCAGGTTTTCCCGGTGAGTTCATCGAAAACCTCCTCCCGGTGGGTTGCTCCATCCGCGAGCGTTCTCTGAGCCGGACAATCTGAACAAATCTGCTTATCACTATGAAAGATTTCATAACAGGGAGGAGCAGACTTAATATTATCGTATTCAGGAAAGGTGTCATGAAAGGCCTTATTTGCCCTCAGAATACTCATATCCCTATCCTGAATAGTGATGATATCACTCATTGCATTAAAGGTATTTTCCCACTCTTCTTTGCTTCTTTTCAGCGAGGCTTCAAACTCCTTTCGTGCCGAAAGATCCCGTATTATTCCTAAGTACGCTTTTTTATTTCCCGTGGTAATCCTGCCAAGATTCACCTCCACTGGAAAGACTCTACCAGCCTTATCCCGATGCTCAGTTTCTATAATATGGGTCTTTCCCTCAACGAGGGGGCGCCAAATTTTTTCGATATCACTGCGATCACTGAAATGTGGGTCAATTTCCGCAATACTCATCTGTAAAAACTCCTCTTCAGTGTAGCCCATGGATTCACAGGCACGCTTATTAACAAGAAGAATTTCTCCATTTTCATCAACCAAATATATTGCATCACTGGCGTGGTCTATCACAGCCCTAAACTTCACCTCACTTTTTAACCGTTCATCTTCGATCTGTTTTCTTTCAGTGATATCGGTGTAAACAACAACAACCTCCCCCACAGGCAGGGAGAAAATATAACTTTCAATCCAGAGCTGAACCTGTT
Source organism: Desulforhopalus glucosivorans (assembly GCF_054397165.1). Lineage (NCBI taxonomy): Bacteria > Pseudomonadati > Thermodesulfobacteriota > Desulfobulbia > Desulfobulbales > Desulfocapsaceae > Desulforhopalus > Desulforhopalus glucosivorans. The sequence goes on along the minus strand of NZ_AP044854.1, from coordinate 379,708 downwards.
CATTCTCATATTTTGATACAGGGTAATACTCCGTAGACTCATTTAAATAGACCCGTTGTAACAGCTCAAGAAAGGTCGTATCAAAAATATCAGGCAGGGCAGAAGAAACTGAGCGGCCAATAAGTTCTTCACGCGAAAAACCTGCCTGCTTAAGACCTGCAGGATTAATATCCTTTACAACAAAATCGTCTCCACCATCAATGGGTGTAAATATAACCACCCCATTAGTCATATTATTAAATATTTCCCTGAACCGATCTTCACTGTCACGTACCGTTCTTTGACTTTCACTGAGATCTGTCGCCATTTCAAAAAAAGCGTTATTTAAGACCTGCAATTCTCGTGGCCCACGGGACGGCTCAACACATGGGGTAAACTCTCCTTCGGCAAACTTTTGAGTCAAACTCACCAGCCTATTAATAGGTTCGATGAGTATTTTCTTTCCCACCAGTAAAAAGACAAGAAGAGCAAGCGCTATACTGGCAATAAGAAATATCATATTACGTACAAGAGCCTTCCGTGCAGGGCGCAGTACATCTTCCTCAGGAATCCCTGCCCATACATACATATAGGGCCTGGCCTTTTTAGACAGTCCAACCCTTTCAAAGGCAAAAATTCTTTTCACCCCATCTGAGCCGATGGACACAAAGCTTCCCTGTAACTCTGCACTTGCCAGGGTCTGAGCTTTGATCCATGAGGCCCTTTTTATGGGCTTGCCAATAGGGTTTGTATCGCTTTGGGGAGGATAGTAGAAAAGACGAACACCTTTATAATCGGTGACCGAGATAAAAGACTCTGCCGGCATTTCAGCAAATTCGTGAAATTTAGTAAAATAGTCTAACCTGATCGCTGCTGCCAGAAGAGCCACGAGCTGCAATTCCTGATCAAAAACGGGATAGGCAAACGAAAAAACAGGGGCATTCTCACCCGCCCTGCCAACTATAAATTCACCAATTGAAAAACGACGGTCTGCTATGGCATCTTGTATATGTTTGCGATCACTGAGATTTGTATCTACGCTGAACGATTTTGCAGAAGCTATTATAGATCCATCAAGAGCCACCAGTGAAATATTATAATATTCTGGGTTCTGCGAAACTATTGATTTAAAAATCGTGCTCGATTTTTCTCGATCAAACGACTGCACTTCAGCCAGCAGCGAGAGAACGGTGAGAGTTTGCCGAACACTGTGGGTGAGATCTTTTTGCACCTCAGCCATGGAGCTTGTCATAAGAAAAATATCCCGCTCAGCATCCGCCACGGATAATTTCTTATGTTCAACCGCTGAATAGAGCAAAATCGCAACGACAGGTGCCATGGTAACCAGCACCAGTATAAACAGCGTTCTATTAATTGAACCTAAATTGATCGCTCTCAACCCACACCTGCCAGCCACAAGTTTTAACTACCCACAACAACCCCGCGGTACCTCCTCACAACAAGAAGAAAGCACAGCCAACGGACCTAATAGTTTATGTTATTATCAATCAATTTGTTTGTCAATTTTCGGAATATATATTGGTAATATGTGTAAAACAACGAATATCGTAACCTCTTGTTGTATTTACAAATTTGAAGAAGAAGGATCAACGGGATAGGCCATACGGATTTTGTTAAATTCGTTTTGAACATTGAGAAGGCTGTCAACTATTTGCGGATCAAACTGTGAACCTCTGTTCTCCTTTATATAAGCAACAACACTGTTATGTATAGTATCTGTATCTCCACTGTCCATACTGGTCATTTCTTCATAGGTGTCAGCCACAGCCATAATTCTGGCAGCAAGGGGAATCTCCCTTTTTGAAAGACCATAGGGATATCCAGTTCCATCCCATCGTTCGTGATGAAAGTAGGCAATATGCTTTGCCATGGTCAGAAAACCGCTACCTTCACTCTCTTCCTCCATCTCCCGAATAACATCCCCTCCAATAAGGGTGTGTCTTCGAAGCAGATCTTTCTCATACTCTACCATGGGTACCTCCCCCGCCATATATTCATCGGGGATTGCGACCTTGCCAATATCATGGAGGATAGAGGCATGATAAATATCCTCAATATATCTCGGGTTCATAACCTTTTTCAAATGCTCTGTTTGCGCAAGGTCTTCACTGAGAACCTTACAATACTCACGGATACGCTCAAGGTGATGAAGGGGAGTTACATCCCTGAATTCAGAGAGCTTTGCCAGAACCAGGATTGCAGAAATCTCTGTTTTCTTTTTCATTTCAAGTGATTTATACAACTGCTTTTCAATCTCTTTTCTGGTACTGATATCCCTCATAATAAGCAAAATCCCGTGGGGAAGATCTCCACGGAAAACAACATTCCCGTTGACCTCCATCTCAAGTCCTGTATCGGTTCCATCCACCAGAGTAATCGTAACCTCGGACAGTGATGTTCCAGTTCCGACGATATTACTTAACAGGTCCTGCAAGCCAGGTCTGTCGTTTGTATCAACTATGTCCCACAATGACTTTCCACCGGAGGACTTTCCACCGGAGGACTTTCCTAAAAAAAATCGATCGTTAAACCTGTTATTTGCCTGAACAATCGTTCCATCAGGTTTAATAACCACCACATGATCCGCTAACTGATTGAAAAACTGCCTGTATCTTTTATCAAGATTTCCCTGTTCAATGGATCTCTTTTTCACCTCTTTTTCCAGAGTCTCTGCCTGAGAAGAAAGCTCTGAAGTTGCATAGTCTTCCTCTTTTCTAAGTAGGTACTCACTTTTACGGGCTACAGTTTCAGCCCAGCTCTGGGTTGCAATTATCAGAATAAAACAGATCATAAAAAACAGGTTACTAAACAGTTGCACAGTGTATGTCGTCAAAATCGAGTGAGAAGAACTTATACTCACCATATAACCTGTCAACAGAATTACCCCCGCAACCAGAGTCTCTCCAACAGTTAGAGGCGCCAGGGTCGCGTAGAGGGCAATGGCCACAATCAGGCCAACATAATAGGGGGACAGGACTCCACCTATCTGATAAATCATCAGTAAAATGACAAAAATAACTGAAACAAAGCCAACAAACCCGATCCAAAAAGGAAAACGGTTGTTTTTATCCCTGCTATTCAGCCAGAAAAGAAAAATCCCAAACATTGCAATGACAATACGATAGTTAAGAAACTGCAAAAAACGATCGGGAACGGTAACATAGTCAAGTAGGGAAAAAAGCAGTGTCATTATACTGCCACCGAGAACAATATAATAGACCCGCCTGTGATGCAGTAGTTGTAGTTCGTCTCTGTAGGTTTCCATATAACTCATATGGACGGCTGTTTATAATCAAGTAACAGTCCCATCCTGCTCTCTTTAAAATCAAGTTCTACGCGAAGAAAGGCATCGACTACCATCGGATCAAACTGTGCTCCTCTCTCTCGTATTATCAGCTCTTTAGCCTCCTCATGGGTATAGGCAGCCTTATATACTCTTGTTGAGGTCAGAGCATCATACACATCTGCTAAGGAGACAACACGGGCAGCAAAAGGTATGTCTTCACCTGCTAAACCATCGGGATATCCGCTACCATTCCAGCGTTCGTGATGGTGACGCGCAATTTCCATTGCAAGGTGAAGAAAGGTCACGCCCTCCCCACCTGCCTCCGCATCCGCCAAAATTTCACTCCCATACTCAGTGTGTCGCTTCATTTCTTCAAACTCCTCATCCGTCAAGCGCCCCGGTTTCAAAAGTATAGCGTCCGGAGTACCGACCTTGCCAATATCGTGAAGGACAGAAGAACGCAGTAAATTCTCGATAAAATCTCCGCTGATAATCTTTTTCAACTCCGGCAGGTTAGCCAGCTCATGTATAAGGATTCCTGTATAAAGCCTGATTCGATTGAGGTGAGCCCCGGTATCATCATCCCGACACTCTGCAAGGCGAGCCAAACCAAAGATTGCAGCCTGTCTTGAACTATCAAGGAGACGCTCTGAGTCAAGAAGGTGCATCTCCATTGCCTTTGGGACCGAAATGTCACGAATAACAAACTGAAAATGTGTCTTATTTTCTATATAGAACCTATTAGCGCTCAGCTCGATATCGAGTATTTGGCTACTGCTGTTCTGCACCTGCAACTGTATACCTTCTATACGATTTTCCTTCTTGAGTTGCTCAATAAGCAGGCTTGCCGTACAACTGTCATCCTCTTCATAGATAAAATCGGCAATGAACCTATCTTCCAACTGCTCTGGACTAAACCCAAGAATGACTACACAGTGTTCATTAATCTTTTTAATTTTCCCCTTTTCATCAGTGAGAACAATTAGATCAGATATTGAATTATAGAGATCCTGATATTTCAGGTCAGTTTCCTCAAGTTCTTCCAGGCGTTTCTGCACCATTTTTTCCAGCCCGCCCGTATAGTTGGTCAGTTCTCCCCGAATAGATTTCAAACTCGTCTTAGCCCGTATAGATCGTAACAGGGTCTGAAAATCATCATAACTCTGGGCCACTGTGATCCCAATGAGAGCGAGAAAAAAGAAGCTGTTATTGAGCATAGAGACCAGATGTTCAGAGTTCATATCACCTGTTCCCAGCAGGACAGTAAATACATAAATCACGTACATCGACAGACCGATAAACAACACCTGGGGAATTTTAAGGGGCAAAACTGAAAGTGTTCCAGCAATCATCAACAGAATCCCAACATAATAGCCGGAGTAGAAGCCCCCTAGATGCACAGTCATAAGAGAAATGGAAAAACCGCCAAGCACCATTGCGCCATAAATCAGGTGGGGGGCATATTTTTTACAGCCAGGCAGTGAGAGGATATTAATAAAGCCTAGTATGGTAACCACATAGACCATTCGAAACATAAAAAACAGACCAAAATGATCCCTGCAACAAACAAAATCAAGAACGGAGAAAATCGAAAAAAAGACAACAGCAAGCCACAAACATACAAGTGTCCGTTGATAGAACAATTCCTTTAAATCAGTTTGAAAGGATGTAAATGTATGGGGATAGGCCGCCTGCATACTTATTCCTTTGTTGCCAGGACAAAAAGATTCACATTTTCATCTTCTGCCAGGATTGTGACATTGTCACCAAAAGGTGTGGGGGCAAAGAGTTCCTTCAAATCTTCCGCATCACGGTAAATCAGTTCCCACTTAAGGATTTTATCTAAAAACAGTGAGTCGGGGTAAGAGGTAAAATTACCAAGAAGCAATGAGCCTCCAGGCTTTAGATGATTATAGCACCGGGTGACCAGAGCACGGAACAATCTGGTATCGAGATAATCACACAGACCGGCAGAGTAAATAATATCCATTTCTCCCATCTGATGGGAAGCTCGCCCCAGAGACCATTTAATAACATTCTCACTCATAAGGCGAATAGAGGCCATATGGGGGAAAATGTTCACATGCTGATTGGTATATTGCAACGCCTCGGCATCAATATCTACACACAGGGCGTCCACAGTATCGGAGTGATCACATTCTGCTATAAAGTCAAAGAGTTCCCGATTGGGGCCACAGGCAAGATTCATAATAGAGGTTCTTTCACCACGTCCATGCAATTCATTGCTGATGCGGGTCAATTGCTCCTTTATTAGCCGTCTTCTCCCATGGATTGCAAGGGATCCAGGGCGCTCAAGGCAGAAGATATCAATAAGTTCTCCCAGGCGCCCTTCCCCTTTTGGAATATTTGCATAGATATGTTCCATCATAAGAAAATCACCTGCATAGCCCTTGGGCTTAAAGTAGGCGCGTTCTGCAAACCTGCTGCGCATCAGGTAGGGATAAAATTCCTTAAAGACATAGCCCCACATAACCTCTTCATAGCCCGTGCCCTTCATGGCCTGCTGAAACTCACCCAGTGAAGAATTAAACTCAACCACAAGATCTATACACTCGCGCTCCAGCTTTTCATCCCGGTTTCCCTGGGCCTCTTTTTGCTGGAGCTGGTGGGACATATCAAACATGCCCGCCTTACATTTTTCCATTTTACTGCTGATAAAATGCCAACCTTTTGAGTGCATCAGTGATGAGGGGATTGGTTTTGAGTCGCTGTAGCGGACAGAGCGCCTGGTGGCAAGTGAGTCTGCATAACTGTTCACCGGCTCCCGTTCACCTGCGATACGTCTAAACTTTCGACATATCTTACGGGTGATAAAAACAAGAAAATCCGTATATAGTTTTAAATCTTCCCGCTGTATGGTTTCGATGGTTTTCTCATCGAATACTCCAACTATGACATCACCATTGGCCCGGATATCCCTTACCCTTGTCTCTCCGTCAAAAAAGCCTATTTCCCCGAAGAATTCTCCCTCACCAATCAGCGCAACCGTAATCCTGGTGTCATTCTGATCGGTGTAGCTCACCTCAACAGTGCCCTTTGCAACATAATAGAAGGCCTTATCCCCCTCTGCAGGCGACATAATTGTCTCACCCGCTGTAAACGAGCAGGGCCTACTGTACAGTGTGGCTTTTTCTAAAAGAACGTCCAGGGGATTTGCTTCTGCAACTGCGCCGCCATCCTGCATAATCATCACCTTTCATACGAACTACGCATAATTTAAGTTTAGGGATATATCATTCTCATCATGTATGCCTATACCCTCACAAAACTGCTAAAACTTCCAGGTAACACCGACATTTACAGCATGTGCCCCACCATCTGTAAAGGTACCATCGATCCCTGGCAGACCAGCGACCGAATCACCTGTTACAGAACGAGTTGTGGTATACTGATACATATATGACAGTCCCAGACTCATACGTTCTGACACGTCGTAAACGAGGCCGGCTGAATACATATAGGCATCAGAATCAGGTAATTCAAAGCCCAGGTTATCCTCTGTCACCGGAGTTTCATCAATGGCAAAACCAAAGGTCACATCAAGGGCTTTGACAACAGACCAGGTAAGGCCAAAACGTATGGCGTCACTGTCATCCCATTTTTTAGTCAGTGGTCTGTCAAAACCATCAAAGGGAGTGCCAAGAAAAGACTGATCATAATTAAAATCAAAATTCTCAACTTTCGACCAGAAGGTCCTGTTCCAGGTCACTTCAAAGGTCAGGTCTTTAATTGTATAGGATGTGGCAAGGCTGAATACTGCAGGAAGGATTATATCCACCGACCCGGAACCATTGTAACCTGCGACCAACATATCCCCCATCATAGCAACGAGGTCAGCATCACCGTCAAGCTCCATTGTAACCTCAGAACGATAAGTTGCTGCAACACGCCAGGCCTCAATGGGCTTATATGTTGCCGCAAGATTGTAGCCCACCTGAAAATCATCCCCTTCAAGTTCTCTTGTAAAACCCGGGACGCCATTTTCCACAGTTCCTTCGCTGTAGATAAATCGTACTCCGCCACCTAAACTAAAACTATCAGTCAACAGGAACGAGAAGGTCGGGTTGGCTTCAATAACATCAAGGGAAAACTCGTTTGCTGAGGCAGCGGGATAAGGATCTTCCCAACGTTTTGCTAAACCATATGGATAGGCAAGGGAGAATCCAAAACGAAAATTTTGCATATCCTCTGAAACCAGATGAATCTGAGGTAGATAGAACATCTCAGACTCTGAGGAACCGTCCATAAGTGGGCTGCGATTATCGCTATACTCAATGGATGGGAGGTACAACATGGTAAGGCTTGTTTCCAGAAACCAGGCATCAGAGAGAAAACTCATATTGGCGGGGTTGTAGTATGATGCCTCGGCTCCGGTTGAATAGGCAACCGTTGCTCCCGCAATACCAACGGCCCTTGTGGATTGGTTTGGAATCTGATAGCCGGCACTATGGGCTAGATTGGTTTGAATCAGAATACATGCAGCGAGCCAAACAAAACAGCTCACCACCTGCCATTTAACCCGGTAAAATCCTGGATAAAAAACAACCATACATCCCCCCCCTGAGATCATGTACTGCCTTACGCAGAAAACCTTCTTAAAAAAATAATAGGTCTCTATACGACGCTTATCCCGATAGATTTTACCCTTACCGGGGTTTGTTTAATTCTCCATTAAGGTGTTACCACTATATTATGCGCTAACGAATTATAATTCACAAGGAGATAGAGCAACAAATTACGCTGTATAAACAAAATGAGTCTATCTTGCCTGGGGGGCATTTTTTTTGTTTTCAATGAATATTTGAATAGTTGAGACACATTGTTACTTAATTCACCTGGGCAAACATGACCCTAACAAAGCAACCAATGTACTCAAAACTCATGCAGGATTATAAAAAGTCCTCGCTGTTATGGTGAGCGGGATAACATCAGTGGCACTCAGGCCAACACCAAACATCACGCCATAAAACTGATACAACAACGAGACCGTATGGACCTGGGACATCAGTTTATAGCCTGAACCAAAGAACAGGCTGCCACAATTGTATGACGGCCTGTTATGTCACGATACTTGCTCACTTATTCTTTTTTGAAAATATCTGCTATGAAGTCCACCATCTCAGGAACCATTTTTTCTCCATAGCCGGAGACCTTTGCAAGGCCTAAGGTGCTCTTAACAGAAGGGGACATCAGGCTTGGCACCCCGAAGTCATCTGCCATTTTAGAGTAGTAGCCCACGTCCTTTCCGGCATTGGCAATGGAAAAAGCCATGTTTTCAGGCTTATTATCAACGGCGCCAATCTTAATAAAATCCATCATGCCTGAACGAAGAGGTCCAGCGGACATAACGTCGTAGAGTGTTGATCGCTTAAGACCTGCAAGATCGGCCATGGCAAAGGCCTCTGACATTGCGCACGCCATGGTCATACCAAAGAAGTTATTAATCAGCTTTAGGGTATGTCCGGCCCCAATGGGCCCCACATGGAACACATTTTCCCCAAGATCTTCAAAAACGGGCTTAAGCCTTTTAAAGTCGGCGTCTGCACCCGCTGCCATAATATTCAACAAGCCGTCAACCGCCTGGGCAGGAGTACGTCCAAGGGGAGCATCCATCATTGAAGCACCTTTTGCTTCACAAGCAAGGGCAAGGGCTCTGGTGCCTCCAGGAATTGAGGTTCCAAAATCAATCACCACACTCCCCTTCTGCAGACCGGCAAGCACTCCGTTCTCACCATTCATTACAGCTTCAACAGCAGCACTGGTATCAACACAGAGCATTATTATTTCGCTATTGCTGGCAACTTCTGCAGCACTCTTTACCTCAACGGCCCCTCTTGCAACAGCCTCCTCGATGGGGGTCCTGTTGCGATGGGCTACTACAGTCACACTATAATCAAGGCTCTGTAAACGCTGTACCATTGCAGCGCCCATGAGCCCTAAGCCGATAAATCCTATTTTTGGTTTTGATTCATTTGCCACGCTATTCTCCTACCAAATTTTGAGTTTTTAAATATGTCACGGGGTCTAAGGATGAGCAATTCTGATTATGTTAACCCGGATAAACGGGAAGCAAAGCCGGGATAAGTGCCCTGTTGGCAACAATCAACTTCACGATTTTAACTACTGTTCCTGAGTTTCCCGGAGTCTACGCTACCTGCTTGAACAGACGTTCAGGAGTAAGGCACTAAAGACACTACCCGCCCTTCCTTGCCCATGGAACTGTAGATGGTACAGATCACTTCAACGGACCGTTTCCCTTCCTCCCCTGATATAAATGGGTCTCTCTTTTCAACAAGGCCTGTAACAAAGTTATTGATAACTCTTGTATGCCCGGTAACATCATTAATTTTGGGATCCGCCGCTCCCCCACACCCGTCATCGGAATACTTAAAACGTCTCAGAATATCCTCATCTTCAGGTTTGGAATCCTTGAATTCCCAACGCACAATGCGGTTATCTTCGATACAAATTGTTCCCTTCTCCCCGGATATTTCAATCTTTCTAGGCAAGCCAGGCTCGCAGGAAGTGGAACCTTCAATGGTACCTACGGCCCCATTAACAAACCGGACCGAGGCGCAGATAGTATCCTCAACCTCAATTCTTTGATGGGTGACTGGCCCCTGAAAAGCTGAGACACTGGCGACATCGCCTGCTAAGTATAAAAGCAGATCAATGGAGTGAATACCCTGATTCATCAAACAGCCGCCGCCATCGAGGGCCCAGGTTCCACGCCAGGGTGCCGAGTCATAATAGGCCTGATTCCTTGACCAGCGCATCTGACAACTGGCCAGAAGTATTTGCCCAAGCCGTCCCCTATCAATCGCCTCTTTGGCAAGAAGAACAGCGGGCTCAAACCTGCCCTGGAAGATTATGCCAAGTTGTACCTTTGCCTCTCTACAGCTATCAATAATTGTCTGGCACCGCTCAGGAGTGACCTCCAGTGGTTTTTCGCAGAGGATATGGGTTCCCTGTGCAGCTGCAGGAAGAGCTATTTCCAGGTGAGCCCCTGATGGAGTTGCTATGGCAATTGCATCGAGAGTATTTTCGCTAAGAAATCTTTTCTCGTCAATATATGGAGTAATTCCATACTTGTTAGCAAACTCCCGGGTTTTCAAAATATCACGGCCAAGAACAGATACAAGCTCTGCACCCTGAGATTGCTGAATTGCCCTGCAGTGGGAATGCCCTATACTTCCAGGACCTACTATACCGAAACGAATAGTTCTCTTTTGCATCCTTTCTCCCCCTTAGAACTATTAGAGACAGCTCAGCGCAGCTCCGACATTGGGACCCCATCCATATCATCAAAGGTTTGGTTTTCTCCTGCCATTCCCCAGATAAATGTGTAATTCGATGTACCTGTACCTGAGTGAATAGACCAGGATGGGGAAAGAACAACTTCTTGCTGGCGCACTATGAGATGTCGCGTCTGGGCAGGTTCCCCCATAAAGTGAAAGACAACATTCTCATCTTGCAAGTCAAAGTAGCAATACGCCTCCATCCTCCGCTCGTGAGTGTGGGTTGGCATGGTATTCCAGACACTACCAATCTCAAGGGCAGTCATACCCATAACCAGTTGACAACTCTGTATACCTTCAGGGTGGATGAATTTACGAATTGTACGTCTATTACTGGTCCCGGCATCTCCTAAGGTTACAGCGGCAGCATCTTCATAGCGTGCAACAGTTGTTGGATAATTACGATGGGCTGGCGTCGAATTGAAATAAAACTTAGCAGGATTGCTTGGATCATCACTTGTGAAGCGTACATTCTCCACACCTCTACCGATATAGATGCCATCCCGTGGTGCGATTGCATGCGCATCGCCATCAGTGGTGACCACCCCCGCACCACCAATGTTAATCACCCCCAGCTCCCGTCGCTGGAGAAAAAATGCTGCTCCAATGGTCTTGGGATCAACCTCTAAAGCGATCTCGCCTACTGGAACCGCAGCCCCCATTATCAATCTGTCATTGTGGCTGTACACTAGACGCAGACTATCCTCCACGAACAGATCCTGCAGTAAAAATGCGTCACGAAGTTCTTCTGTGTCCATTGCAGCTGCGTGGTCAGGATGTACCGCATATCTCATTTCCATCTGATTCCTTCTCCCTATTTCTAACAATTTTTACCAAAGCCATCAACGTGCGGGTTCACCTGTTTTTGTCTTTGACTATTACCTCAACCTCACGTAAGGTTGGGCTGTCGCAACACAAGCCCATCGCTAAGATGCTGTTCTACCTGACCTAACGAATTTAGCGCTAAAGTGTAACCTATCACAACAAAGACCAGCCATGGATCGACTCTTCATATCTCTTATTCTTATAGTTGCCGGTGTATGTTGCGGATATATCTTCCAACAACTCGTCAATCGAGACATCATTCAACTAACCTTTGGCCTGCCCTCACTTCAAAAAAAAATCCAACAGATAATATTTGTTGCACTCAACCCCCTTGCCATTGTTGGTGCTACCTGGGTTGCCAAGCTTGATGATCTGGAACTCATTATTCTTCCATTTCTCTGCCTCACCGCACTTGGCCTGGGCGGCATACTGGCCTATGCACTCAGCCGGGTGTTTTCAATGGACAACAGACAGACTGGCGCATATATCGGCTCTGGAACTTTCACAAATATCGGAGCCCTTGGCGCTCTATTCTGTTATATGTTCCTGGGTGAAGCGGGTTTTGCCCTTGTCCCCATCTATAAACTCTTTGAGGAATTCACCTACTTCGCCTACGTCTTTCCTTTAGTGAAATCATTTTCACCTTCTGTCACCCAGGATAAAACAAGTTTTCTAAAACGACTCCAACTGGTCTTCAGAGATATATTTGTGATAATGACCCTTACCTCCATAGGTCTCGGCTTACTGCTTAACCTCACCGAGGTAACACGACCTATGTACTATGCCTCTCTAAACTCGGTCCTGATTCCGGTAATTGTCTTTATGCTTCTCTTTTCCATCGGTCTAGGCATGCGTTTTTCCAGCATTATGACCAACATTCGACCAGCCCTTGCAATTTCAGCTGTAAAGGCTCTGCTGATCCCTGCGACCATAGCAGCCATCGGAATAGCATTTGGTCTTCACACAATCAATGAGGGAATACCGTTTAAGGTTGTCCTCATACTGTCAGCAATGCCTGTGGGGTTATTATCCGTCGTACCACCAACCTTGTACGATCTTGACTCTGACCTGGCAAACTCCTGCTGGCTTGTATCCAGTAGTTTTCTGATCATCGAGATTCCACTGCTTCTCTATATTATTTCTCATCTTCCGTTCTGATCATTATCAGCAAGGCTTGTCTTACAGGACACAAAACAGACAATAGGTGAGGACTCATACGGCGTATTCCAGAGTGTGCTGTATACGTCGCAGAATACCTTTAGCCCCTATGATTTTAATAACTCCACGGCACTCACAACACGCTGTTCAATCTCCTGCCAGCGCCCTTCAACCATGTGATTCTCCGGACTCAGCCAGGTACCTCCACAGCACAGTATATTCTCATGCCCAAGGTACTGCAGCAGGTTATCCTGACTAATTCCACCCGTTGGCATAAAGGTGGTATCCTGATAAATCGCCTTAAAGAGCGATATCATCTTCAAACCTCCTGAAAGTTCAGCCGGAAAAAATTTCAGCGACTGGAGGCCTTCTTCTCTGGCCATCTGAACTTCAGAAGGCGTGCATACGCCCGGATAATATGGAATTCCGCTTTCCCTGCAGTAACGGGCCATCTTTTTGGTAAACCCTGGACTGACAATTCCCTTAGCCCCTGCCCCTACAGCGGTATCTACCTGCTCTGGGCTCAGCACCGTGCCAGCCAGAAGTAGAACTTGCGGATATTGTCTACTTATTTCTGATATCGCCTCAGCTGCACATTCCGTGCGAAACGTTATTTCTGCCACAGGAAGGCCGCAACGAACAAGTATCTCGGCAAGTTGTAGCCCAGCATCAACCGAAGGTAGTGCCACGACTGGAACCAATCGATGCTCTTGCAGTTGAGACTCAAGTTTTTGTATTTTGTCTGATGCCATAGCTCCACCTTCCTCATTTTTTATCTGTCAACAATCACCAAGTTGTGGCCAGTGTAATGAATGTCAACCATGAAAGTCAACAATTTTAAACCGGTTTAATATAAATTGACTAAGATTGGTATTAGTGGTAGCAATAGTTATTCTGTATACAAGCAGATATGACTTCAAACTCAATTTTAACCGACCAGCCAACATGCAAAAGAAACGTAACATCACACTAAACGACATAGCCAAGGCTGTCGGGGTGTCAAAGGCCACAGTCTCGCTAGCCATTAACAATGACCCGAGGGTTGCCAGGGAAACCAGGCGTAATATCCAGAAGATGGCTGATGACTTAGGGTATGTTTACAATCGGGGTGCCGCAGGTTTAAGCACGGGAAAGTCTAATACTGTTGGCCTTGCCGTCCACGACATCACCAATCCATTCTTTACTGAAGTGTGCGCCGAAGCTGAATCCAGACTTACCCAAAACGGCAAACTCGCCTTTCTCTGCAACACCAATGAATCACTTGAGCAGCAGGGTCGGTTTATCGGGGCACTTATTGAACACCGAGCCGATGGTCTCATCCTCAGTCCAGCAGATAAAACAGACATTGAATCCCTTAAACCGGTCTTCGCCAACAAACTCCCAACGGTACTTATCGCTCGCTTTGTCGAAGGATCAAAACTGGATTTTGTCGGTAATGACGGTGTGTTAGCATTTAAAATGGCAACAGAGCACCTCATAAAACTAGGCCACACCCGTATAGCAATGGCAGGTGGTGGTCAACAGACCAGTGTTTCCATAAACAGAAAAGCCGGCTTTATTGAGACAATGAAAGAACACGGCCTCGAAGTCGACCCCGCACATTTTGTAAAATGCCCTACGACACCCAAGGGTGGAGAAGAAGCTGTTGAACACATTCTCAGCTTAAAAAACCCTCCCACTGCTGTACTTAGCTTCACCGACCTTGTGGGTCTTGGCATCCTTTCCGGGCTGCACCGAAGAAGCCTGACCCCTGGCAAGGATCTTGCTGTTGTGAGCTGTGACGACATTGAAGAGGCGGACCGAGGATATGCCCAACTTACTACAATTAAAATACAAAAAGGTGAAATCGGAAGACTGGCAGCTGAACTCCTTATCCGAAGAATAAACACACCAGATGCCCCACAACGTCACATTCACCTCAAGTCAGAGCTAGTTGTCAGAAAATCCTGTGGGGCCATTTTTCAAAATACAACACCATAACGTTCACATAAGATGACCGTCAATAGGGGCGCTGACGAAAAAATTAAACCGGTTTAATTTCATCTTGACATCAGAAAATATGCGGTATACATTTAAACCAATATTAGATCAACGGTACCAGAGGCAATCAAACCACCACCATCGGATTTTCTTATGAAGGAAAATAGTATTCAAAAGGTAACAACCCGCCTGTTCAGGGTCCCCTTAGATGAGGTTCTCACTGACGCTAAACACGGAGGCCACACCCACTTTGAACTCATTACCGTGACGGTACAACTTGAAAGTGGTTTAACGGGCACCGGTTACACCTACACAGGAGGCCGGGGCGGAAACGCCATAGTAGCCCTTATCGAGCACGACCTGGCACCCTTTATCACCGGTAAAGATGGCTCTGAGATCGAATCCATCAACGAAGAGATGGATTGGCATTTACACTATGTCGGCCGGGGCGGGATTTTATCCTTTGCAATATCAGCCATCGATATTGCCCTCTGGGACATTCGTTGTAAGGCGGCAGGAAAACCGCTTCATAAGCTTGTAGGAGGAGCAGCAAGTACAACCAAAGCATACTGCGGTGGTATAGATCTTAATTTTCCTTTAGACAAACTGCTTGGCAACATACAAAGTTATTTAAATCAAGGCTTTAACGGCATTAAAATTAAAATCGGCCAACCCACCCTAAAAGAGGATATAGAGCGCATTGCTGCAGTTCGAAACCTTATTGGTCCAGATATCACCTTTATGGTGGATGCAAACTATTCAATGGGTGTCGATGAGGCTATTACCGCAGCCCGTGCCTTTGCCCCCTACAATATCTTCTGGTTTGAAGAACCCACGATTCCTGATAACTACCGCGGTTACGCCCAGATTGCGGACGCGACTGGAATTCCTCTTGCCATGGGAGAAAACCTGCACACAACACACGAATTTGGCTACGCCTTTGATCAGGCCAAGCTGTCCTACATTCAACCGGATGCCTCAAATTGCGGTGGAATCACCGGCTGGCTCAAGGTTGCTGAACTCTCCCGCAAACACGGCCTTGAAGTGTGCAGCCATGGCATGCAAGAGCTACACGTCAGTCTGCTTGCAGGCCAGACAAATGCAGGGTGGCTCGAAGTTCACAGCTTTCCCATTGACCGCTACACAAAACGACCACTGGTGGTGAAAGACCACCGAGCGGTAGCCCCGGACAGTCCTGGAACCGGCGTCTCTTTTGACTGGGATAAGCTGCAACCATATGTAACCCACAACCCTTTAATAAATACATAATTATGAAAGCCATTCAAATATCAGGAGTCAAAAAGGTAGAAATTATCGACCAGCCAGCCCCAACTATTACCAGCAGTGATGATGTAATAGTTAAGGTTAAGGCCATCGGCATCTGTGGAACCGACGTACACACCTATCTTGATGAACACCCCTTTGTTAAGGCACCTGTTGTGGTAGGCCATGAGGCAAGTGGAGAGGTTATAGCCTGTGGTGACGCTGTGACTAAGGTGCAGGTTGGAGACTGGGTAGCAATAGATCCTGTTTTAGGTTGCGGAATCTGCCGTCCTTGCACAACAGGCAGGGCCAATGCCTGTGCCAAGGTGAGTTGTCGAGGAGTTCATGTGGAAGGAGCCATGCAGGAACAGTTTAAGATACGTGAACGTGATGTCCATAAGCTGCCTGAAAATGTCACCGACCTTGCCCATGGTGCTGTGGTAGAACCCTTTGCCATCGGTGCCCAGGCCTGCTGGCGCGGTCAGGTCAGCAAAGGCGATATCATGGTGATTTTTGGAGCTGGCCCCATCGGACTTTCGGTCATGCTCAATGGCCACTGCCTTGGCGCTCAATCAATTATCATCGACAAAAAAGAAGACAGACTTGAGCACGCCATGGAGCTTGGAGCACTTGCTGCATTTTCTGCCGACGACCCGCAACTCTTTGATAAAATCATGGCTCTGACAGATGAAGAGGGTCCCCATGTGGCCTGCGACGCAGTCGGTCATCCAGCAATCCTTAGACAATGTGTTGATCTATTGGCTCCAGCTGGAACCCTCATTTTACTCGGCATGGATGGTAGACCTAACGACATAACAGAACTCGAAATATTTCGTAAGGAGATGACTGTGGTTGGAAGCCGAATGAATTCAAACATGTTCCCGCTGGTACTCGAACGGGTGGCAGAAGGTAAGCTGAACCTTGCCGACATGTTCTCCCACTGCTTTGCAGCTGAAAATGCCGACGAAGCCTTTGCCATGGCGGTCACGCAACCAGCTGGATTTTTAAAATCTGTAATTACCCTATAATAAAGCAAAAACGATGAGTGAAAAGACACTACAACTCGCCTGTATCGGCGAGTGCATGATTGAACTGCAGGAAACAGGGCCTGGACAGACCAAGCAGACATTTGGCGGGGACACCCTGAATACTGCCATCTACAGCGCCCGCCTCGCAGATACCCTGCCCCTCAAGGTGGATTACGTAACAGCTGTTGGAACAGATACGTTCAGTGCTCGTATGATCGATTTCTGGGAGCTAGAGGGTGTGGGAAGTGACCTTGTACTGCGTCAGGAAGGAGAACTCCCTGGTCTCTACTATATTGAACTCGATGATAAGGGAGAACGGATCTTTCACTACTGGAGGAGCGTTGCCGCTGCCAAGAAATGCTTTGAATATCAGGGTAGCCCTACAATTCTGAAACAGCTTGGAGACTATGACGGCATTTACCTCAGCGGTATCAGTCTTGCTATCTTCACCGAAACCAGTAGAGCCGCCCTCATATGCCGTTTGCAAGAACTTGCCAACAGCGGAATACCTATCTATTTCGACTGTAACTACAGACCACATCTCTGGCCTAACCGGCAAAAAATCAAAGACGTTTATTCAGAAATCTATCCCCTCTGCGAAACTGTTTTTCTTACAACAGAGGAAGCCGAAGACTTGTTTGGCACCCAGGATATCGATGCAGTCCATAAGGAACTTAAAAAACGTGGTGTCAAGGAGTCTGTAATCAAAAACGGAGACAAGCCCTGCTCTATACACAGAGGCGACGAGACGCTAACTGTCCCCGCCCAGAATGGGGTTCAAATCGTAGACACTACAGCAGCTGGCGATTCCTTTAGTGCGGTGTATCTCGTCTCCAGATGTTTTGGTTGTCCCCCAGAACAAGCGGCCAAAATGGCACACAAGGCTGCAGCCTATGTTGTGCAACATAAGGGAGCCATCGCACCAAAGAATTTGATGCCGATATCCGGCAAAGACATCGCAGATTGCAGCAAATAGCATACAGGCAATACAGCAGTAGTAAAATATACAAAACTTTAGGAGTGAAACAACATGCAGGATGTACTGGTTGACGAAAAAGAACTGCGAACACTCGTCTCAAAAAAACTCGTAGATGCAGGACTTAACGGTTCAGATGCCGATATTGTGGCGGACGTACTGGTTCACGCAGATCTCAGAGGAGTTCGCTCCCATGGAATAATACGAACAGAACACTATGTCCAGCGATTAAAAGCAGGTAGCCTCAATAAGAATCCTACCTTTAATTTTAAACAACTCCGCCCCGGTGCTGGTCTACTGGACGCTGATGATGGAATGGGTCACTCCGCCTGTCTTGAGGCCATGGATCATGCCTGTGAACTTGCGAAGGCAAGTGGTATTGCCATGGTTGGAGTAGAAAATGGCAGCCACTGCGGGGCACTATCTTATTTTATTATGAGGGCGTTAGAGCGGGGAATGATCGGAATGGCGGTTACTCATACAGATAAATGTGTAGCACCCTATGGTGGTTCAAAACCATTTTTTGGCACCAACCCAATAGCTTTTGGTTTTCCGACCCAAAAACATGATCCAGTTATCCTTGATATGGCCACCAGCAACACGGCCTTTGGTAAAATTCTCCACGCGAAAGAGCAGAACAGCAAAATCCCTGACGATTGGGCTATTGACGGAGAAGGAAAACCTACAACAGATCCACATAAGGTTGAAGCATTATTACCATTTGGGGGTCCTAAGGGCTATGGGATCGCCCTCATGATTGATGTCTTGACGGGTGTTCTTCTTGGCGCCCAGTATGGACCCCATATTACTGCAATGTACGGGGACTATGATAAGCCTCGTAAACTTGCCAGCACCATGATCGCTATCGACCCTACTACCTTTAGAACCTTAGAAGAGTTTAGTGCACAGATGGATGCCATGATCGATGATCTTCATGCCCAGCAACCAGGTCCAGGTCATGAAAAAGTAATGGTTCCCGGTGAAAGAGAATGGAATTTTGAGAGAGAACACCGAGCAAACGGGGTACCTGTCCTACCGCCCCTGTACGAATATCTAAAGAGTTAATTCGACGGTCATCCACAGCCGACTGTCACTTATAAACAGCATTTTATAGCTGGGGGAATATACTGCTACATGCTGTTAAACAACCATCATTGTTGAAGAGGAGAATACCATGAATTTGAGTTGGAAAAAAACTACCGCCCTTGCGGGATCCGCTCTGATAGCTATGTCCTTGGCCGTAGCCACTAACGCATTTGCCAAAAAAGAATTACGATTTGCCCATGTGTATGAAATTAATACTCCGTATCATGAAGCCGCTGTTAAGGCTGCTGAAGAAGTAGAAAAGAAAACTGATGGTAGATACTCCATCAAGGTTTTCCCTGCAAGTTCTCTTGGAAAAGAGCAGGCAATCAATGAAGGTATATCCTTAGGCACGATTGATATTATTTACACCGGATGTGGTTTTGCCTCCAGGTCCTACGGTCCAATAGGTATTTCCGATTATCCATTTACCCTTCGTGGCTATCCGCACTGGAAGGCATATACCGAAAGTGATCTCTTCGCAGAACTCTCAGAAGGATATAAAAAAGCAACAGGTGGCGCGACTATTACGGCACTCACCTACTACGGCGCCCGTCAGGTGACTGCAAATAAGCCAGTACTTAAGCCTGAAGATATGAAGGGGCTCAAAATCCGCGTACCTAATGCACCTTCTTACCTGATGTTCCCTAAAGTAGTTGGCGCAAACCCTACTCCAATGGCATTTTCTGAGGTGTATCTTGCTCTGCAGCAAAAAGTTGTTGATGCCCAGGAGAACCCACTACCAACAATTAAGTTTAAAAAGTTCTATGAGGTTCAGTCCGATATCAGCCTCACCGCTCACCTGACCAATTCTCTTATTATCGTTGTCTCCGGGTCCACTCTCAAGAAGATGGATCCAGCAGACCAGAAGATACTAAAAGATGCACTCAGCTCCGCATCTGATTGGGCTTCAAAGGAAATCGTTCAAGCTGAGATAGACCTCGTTTCCTGGTTCAGAGACCAGGGTGTGAAAGTTCACGAAGTTGACCGTCAGCCGTTCATGGACATGGTAAAACCTGCCCTGCTCTCTAAGGATATGCCATGGGACCCAGAAATATATGAGCGTCTCCAGGCAATTCCTGATGCTGAGATATAACTGGAAGAAGCAGTAATTGCACTATCCATCCCGGAGGGTTCTCACAACCTCCGGGAACAATTTTAACGAGTGAATGAAATCATGAACGACCACACTCAGGAACAGAGCGCGCTTGAAGACATCTCCGATGTAAAATGGATTGACGCTCCTGTATTTATTATATTCTGGACCCTGCTCACCATCGTCTTCATGCAGTTTTTTTCAAGATACATCCTTAACAGTTCCCTGTCTTGGACTGAAGAAATAGCACGATATCTTCTCATCATGCTTGGCTTTGTCGGCTCAGTTACCTGTGTTCGCAAAAGATCCCATATATTTCTGGAATTCTTCTACAGATTTATTCCCGCAACTGCGGTGAAATGGCTGGTTATAACGGTATCTTTCATCAACACCGCCTTTTTCACCTATGCCGGTTTTGTCGGCATCCAACTGGCACAACGCACCCACCATCAGGCGATGACTTCCATCGATCTGCCAAAGGGAATAATTTACTGGACAGTGGCAGCCAGCTGCTTTGCCATGGCACTCGTCGCATCTTGGGAATTTTTCACACTTTTCAAGAAAAGAGGGGAAGACGTGGCCAAGGAAATTGAAGATACAGTTACAGGTTCAGATTAACCCCAAAAACGGGACAGTTGCCTTGGAGATAACGTTGTGTGAACAATCTCACTCAACTAAATCACTTGTTTTTAAATGCTTTTCCGTAGTAAGGCACTAAAGGAATAACAGACATATGGAACTTACAATACTTCTCAGCGTAGTCTTTGTACTGCTGGTCATTGGTACACCGGTCACTGTCGCCCTTGGCGTTGGCTCACTGATTTTCATCCTGCTTGAAGGCACACCAAGTGTTGTCGTACTCCACCAGATGATCAGCGGCATTGATAGTTTTCCGCTGATCGCTGTACCATTTTTCATTCTGGCCGGACACCTTATGAATTCGGCGGGAATCACCACCAAGATTTTTGACTTTGCCAAGTCCCTTGTGGGCTGGCTCCATGGCGGTTTGGGACACGTAAATATCGGTGCAAGTATTATATTTGCCGGGATGTCTGGAGCAGCGGTGGCTGATGCGGGAGGCCTTGGCGCCATTGAAATCAAGGCAATGCGGGACGCCGGATATGATGATGATTTTTCTGTTGGTATCACAGCCGCTTCGTCCACCATTGGCCCAATCATCCCACCTTCTCTACCCCTTGTAATATATGGGGTCATGGCAGGATGTTCTATTGGAGAACTGTTTGCAGCAGGTCTCATCCCTGGCCTACTCATGGGAGTATCCCTCATGATAATGGTCACCCTCTATGCTAAAAAACGAAAGTATCCAAGAGATGCAGCCTTTAGTATCGCTCGTCTGTGGGATACCTTTAAAAAAGCTTTTTTACCACTGCAGACACCTACAATTATCATTGGAGGAATTCTCTCAGGGATTTTCACTCCCACAGAATCTGCCATCGCAGCGGTTGTTTATGCCCTTTTTCTTGGTCTTTTTGTCTACAAGACACTTACCTGGAGACACATTATCCGCGTCTCCATGGACACTATTGAAACCTCTGCCGCCATCCTTATGATCGTTGCCAGTGCAACAATATTTGCCTGGATCCTTATTGACCAGCAGGTTGCAGAGATTCTAGCCAACGCACTCCTCGGATTTTCCCAGAATAAAACTGTCATCCTCATTATCATGATGGCGGTCATTCTGCTTATTGGCTGTTTTATGGAGACTATTGCAGCCATCACAATCCTCGTTCCGGTACTTCTACCAATTGCCCAACAGGTTGGAATCGATCCTGTTCATTTAGGACTTATCGTCATACTGAACCTAATGCTGGGGCTTCTAACCCCTCCGGTGGGGATGGTGTTATATGTTCTCTCAAAAGTTTCCGGAGTGAAATTTGAGAAATGTGTAACCGCGACTGCGCCCTTTATTGTTCCACTACTTGTTGTATTATTACTCATCACTTTTGTACCCGAGATAGCAATGTGGTTACCAAACGTTGCTTATCGTGGGGGGTGATCGAAACGATTTCACGCATCTACCCTGCCCTTAGAATGCCGATTCTTTGGGCAGGGCCAGCTAAGGAAACTCCATGAGTATCATCACAAAAGTTGAAGTTCAGTCCTTTTCCTTTCCACTACACGACATGTCACTGGGGGCACACTCTGCAACCGGAGTTGGCAATATCATCCATAAGCCAGGTGCGACCGCAACAGCTGAACGTTTTAGCGTTGCAATTACCTGCGATGACGGTTGTGTCGGTGAATATGTCACCCACTGGGGAGGCACACCGTCCACCTTTGGTCAGATCAAAATGCTGGCCCCGCATCTACTGGGAAGAGACCCTGAACAGCGCCAACTCATCTTTGATGATCTGAAACGGGAGATCAGGGCATATGATCACATGGGCCACGGGCCCCTTGATATTGCACTATGGGATCTTGCGGGTAAAAAGTACAACACTTCGGTCACAAAACTGCTTGGTGGGTTTAGAGCAACTCTGCCCGCCTATGCCAGTACCTACCACGGCCAGGAAGAAAGTGGCGGCCTCGACAGTCCAGAGGCCTTTGCTGACTATGCGCTGGCCTGTAAAGAACAAGGCTTCACCGGCTTTAAAATCCATGGCTGGCATAATGGTGATGCAAAACGCGAGGCCCGGGCTATCCTTATGGTTCGAGAGCGGGTGGGAGATGATATGTACCTCATGGTGGACCCTGCCTGCCAACTGCGAACCTACATGGACGCACTCTACGTTGGCAGAGCCTGCGATGAAGCAAACTATTTTTGGTATGAAGATCCGTATCGGGACAATGGTATCTCAATCACTGGACAAAAACGTTTGCGAGAGCAACTGAAAACTCCCATCGTGGGTGGTGAATACCTGCGAGGCCTTGAGATTAAGGCTGATTTTCTCCTGGCTGGTGGCTGTGATATGATCCATGCGGACCCGGAGTATGATATGGGAATCACAGGTGCCATGAAACTCGCCCATTTTTCTGAATCCCTAGGTCTGGATATACAGATACATGCCTGTGGCCCAGCCCACAGAGCTGTGATCTCAGCACTTCGAAATACACATTTTTACGAAATGGCCCTTATCGGTCCAAAAATGATGAACAGTGTTCCTCCCGTCTACCTCTGCGGATATTCTGATCAAGCAGAAGATATTACAGCGAACGGGACTGTTCCGGTCCCACAGGGTCCCGGACTTGGCGTTATGTATGATTGGAATTACATAGAGAGAAACAGCACAGCAATAGAAACATATAAATAAACTGTCTAATACTACGCAGGAGCTTTAAATATGAGTTATTTGGATGAAATGTTTGGCCTTAACGGCAAGGTTGCAGTTGTTTCAGGTGGAGCCGGTGCCATTGGTACTGTCATGTCTGAGGCACTTCTTAAAGCTGGAGCCAAGGTGATGGTCTGGTCCAGGTCCCAGGAATCAATAGACCTTGCCCTGGAGCGCTTATCCAAGGTGCAGGACAGCAAGGGTCGCTTGTCCGGTTTGCAGGTTGATGCAGGAAGTGAAGATGAGGTACAAAAAGGACTTGAAAAGACAGCGGAATCTCTTGGAGTTCCTGACATACTCATAAACGGCGTCGGCGGCAATATCGGCAAGGCGCCACTCATTGAACAGGACATGGAAATTTTTGAGAAAGTACTCCATATGAATCTTGTGGCAGGCCTAATGATCCCCACCAAAATCTTCGGCAAGTACTGGATTGAGAATAAGATCAAGGGCTCTATCATCAACCTCACCTCCATGGCCTCATACAACCCTCTTTCTGGAGTATGGGCCTATGACGCTGCAAAATCGGCAACCTTAAATCTTACCATGGGCACCGCAAATGAACTGGCCAAACACGGTATCAGGGTCAACGCCATTGCTCCGGGATTCTTCATCGGCAAACAGAACAAGGCCCTTCTCATTGATCAGGAGACCGGTGAATACACCGAGCGGGGAAAATCAGTTATTGACCATACTCCCTACGGCAGATTTGGTGATGTTATGGAGCTTGCGGGAGCCACTGTCTTCCTGGCAAGCGATATGGCCGCGGGCTTTGTCACAGGGGTTTCGATTCCAGTTGATGGCGGATATTTAATTCATAATATCTAACCCGTTAAACGAGAACCAGGCCAAGATTCTTTGCAGTACTCGCTTAACGGATATACGTTACTACTAAGTCACTATAGGATACCAGCCATGACCAGTTCAATACCTGAGGGTATCATCCCTCCCCTGCTCACGCCCCTAACTGAAGATCAACATGTGGACGTTGCTGCCCTGAGACAACTCATTAAAAAACAACTTGATGCAAATATTCCCGCTCTTTTTATCTGTGGCAGTGCTGGCCTTGGCTCTGTATTGACGCTGCAGGACTATGAGACGGTGATAACTACAGCGCAGGATGTGGTACCAAAGGAGTATCCACTTCTTTGCGGGGTACTGGAATCCTCAACGGTCCGATCGTTGGAGCGAATCAAAATCATTGAAAGCCTTGGTATCACAGCCTTTGTCACCGTGACCCCATACTATATGCGGGCCACGGCAAAAGATGATTTACTTCGACATTTTGGCACTCTCCATGACAGCACCGATATGGAAATGGTCGTGTACAACATGCCAGGACTAACTGGCGTTGTGATAGAACCAGAGGTCGTTTTTGAAATGGCGAAAAGAGGTTGGACAAAGACCATAAAGGATAGTTCGGGAGATAATGACTATATCGCAGAACTATGCAAGGGAGGAGCTGAACATGGCCTGAAAGTGTATCAGGGACTTGCCCCTGACTTTGGTTGGCTTCATACCCTTGGGGCGTCTGGCTGTGTTCCGGTGCCCGCCAACTGCCAGCCTGAGCTCTTTATGTCTGCCTGGAGTAAGCGAGGTGACAAGGAAGAGTTACAAACAATTCAACCTCAGATCGACAAGGTCTGGGAACAACTTGTTGTGGGAACAGATTATATTTCCGGATCTGTTAGAATGCTCAAGGACGAAGGAATTGGTAACGGCACCATGATGCTCCCCCTTCCCCCGGTATAAAAAAAACGACATATCTATCACATTGCACCTGTGTAGAGTGATAGATATGTCACTTGATCTATATTGCAAACTTATGCTTCATTGGCCTTTTCGGGAAGCTGAATGTTGAGTTCCAAGACCTCACAATCCCCTTCTTTATCCATCTGCATCTTTACTGCACCATCTTCAACCTTAATATATTTCCTAATAACCAGAAGTATTTCTTCCTTCATCTTAGGCAGATAATCAGGGCCGTTTCGAGACATACGCTCCGAGGCGACGATTATCTGTAAGCGGTCCTTGGCGGTGTTGGCAGAGGTTTTCCCCTTGCTGCGGAAATAGTCTAAAAAACGCATGTGTTAACTCCTGAACAGACGAAACTTGTTGAAAAATCCCTTTTTTTCCACCTCAAGGAATCTGTGGCTGAGGTCTTCCCCCAATAATCGCCCTACGGCATCATCATACGCCTGTCCCGCATTACCCTCGGTATCAAGGATCACCGGAGAACCAGAATTTGAGGCCTGCAATACTGCTTTTGATTCTGGAATAACACCAAGCAGCGGGATAGCCAATATCTCTTCGACATCTTCAACGCTCAGCATCTCCCCCTTTTCAACGCGGCTTGGCTCATACCGGGTGAGTAAGAGATGTTCCTGTATTGGCTCCATCCCCTGTTCTGCCCTCTGGGTTTTACTGGACAAGAGACCAAGGATTCGATCTGAATCCCGAACCGAAGAAACCTCTGGGTTGGTAACGACAATGGCCTCATCAGCGAAATACATGGCCATAAAGGCACCTTTTTCAATGCCCGCTGGTGAGTCACAAATAATATAATCAAAACTCTCAGAAAGCTCGCTGATAACCCGCCCCACCCCTTCAATATCAAGTGTATCCTTGTCGCGGGTTTGGGAGGCTGGCAGGATAAACAGGTTATCCACACGCTTATCTTTGATCAGAGACTGGTTGAGATTGGATTCGTTACGGATAACGTTGACAAAGTCATACACCACCCTGCGTTCGCACCCCATGATGAGATCGAGATTACGGAGACCGACATCAAAATCGATAACCACGGTTTTATACCCCCGCATGGCGAGGCCTGTTCCAACTGCAGCGCTGGTCGTTGTTTTACCAACACCACCTTTTCCTGACGTTATTACGATAACTTTTGCCATCGTGTTTCCTCCAAACTGAACGTATCAGTTACTATGTGTAGTTAAATCGTTTCAATTCTCAGATCTTCCTTATCAAGGAATATCTGTACAGCTTTCTTGTGCTTATCCGCAGGTAAATCCTCATTGATAGTATAAAAACCAGCAATAGCCACCAGATCCGCCTGCAGATCCTGGCAGAAAATTCGGGCATTTTCATCGCCCTGTACCCCTGCCAGTGCACGGCCGCGCAGGGTGCCGTATACATGGATATGGCCGTCGGCTAAGATTTCAGCTCCGGTACTCACTGAAGCAAGGACAATGAGGTCCCCTCCCTGGGCATGGATCCTCTGACCTGAACGCACCGGTTGTCGTACCACCTGAGTTGTTGGCGGTAGGGTGGCAGGTACAGGCGCACTTGCAGGTTCAGGCGTGGGGGTGGGCACAGCCACCGACTCTTCTACTGTTGTTTGGGCCCCAACACGCCCAATGGATGGCCATATGGCAATGTTGCGAGCCTTTGCTGTGACTTCAAGAGCCCCATCTCCCCCGGTTATACCCACGGGAGAAAAGGTGCTTTCGCTCAGTAATTTCCAGGCCTTATCAAACCATACAGGGTCAATATCCTCGGAAAAATTCTCGAAATCCAAAAGAATGGGGGCGTTTTGAAAAAAAGCTGGGGCCTTTTCTACCTTTTCCTTAAGTTGGCGATCAATTTCCTCCAGGTCCGCACTATACAATTCAAGCACGGTGAGAGAAACCATCCGTCCTCTGATCGCTGCAACTTCCTCTCTATTACTCTGTTTACTTTCTGAAATGTTTTCCACCTTACAAACGTCTACCCTAAAATTTTCTGACATTCAAAACGCTGTTTTTCAATACTATTTTGCGTAAAGCATTACGTATTACCTTCAATCGATGATTGATTCAAGGAAAATTCACAAGAGGGCTCCCCCCAAAAAACAGTACAGCTGAAAACAGGATCATGGGTACATGGATGTACGATACGAACCCTAAAAAACAGCATTCAGACTATAGAGAAACACCTCTTTTCCATGGAATAAAGTCTTCCTGACCAAGGCGTGTTGCTTTGGCCTCATAGCGTCCACTTGCTGTTTCGATGCACATCTTTAGCAATTCGCAAGCGAGATCATCAATACTCTTTTCACCTGTGATAATAGGCCCGCAATTACAATCGATCATATAGTCCAACCGTTCTGCAAGGGACGAATTGGTTGCCACCTTGAGTACCGGCACAATAGGATTGCCGGTGGGGGTTCCAAGGCCCGTTGAAAATATCACCAGATTTGCCCCGGCCCCAACAAGTGCAGTTGTCGACTCAACATCACTGCCCGGCGTGCAGAGAAGTGTTAAGCCCTTTTTCCTATTACTTTCGGCATAATCAAGGACGTCTACAATGGGCGAGGTCCCGCCTTTTTTAGCTGCACCAGCCGACTTCATTGCATCGGTGATGAGTCCATCACGTATATTTCCTGGAGATGGGTTCAGGTCAAAGTCCGATCCGACCTGCTGCACCCGTTTTCGATAACTACTCACAAGGTGCAGAAATCGATCAGCAATATCTCGAGTCACACAGCGCATCACAAGTTCATTTTCGACACCGCAGAGTTCAGGGAATTCGGATAACATACCGCTTCCACCTGCAGCCACCAGATGATCAATAGTCCTACCGATAACAGGATTTGCAGAGATACCTGAAAAACCATCGGAACCACCACACTCTACCCCCACAATCAATTCTCCTATGGGGATGGGTTCACGGTTCACCCCATCTGCCTTCTGTAACCCTTCCATAGTGTCCTGAATCATCGCCTCAAGCATATCCTGAGGTTCTTTCCAGCTTTGTCGCTCGTAGTAATGCACCTCCTGCAAACCTTCTGGGTCACGCAATGCGACCTGCTCTTTTAAGGTCACAAGTTCCGCCTTCTGACAACCAAGACTTATAACAGAGGCGCCTGCGACATTTGGATGGGTTATGTAGTTTGCAAGAAGTGCGTAAAGGGAGTCAATATCCTCCGGGGTATTTCCACAACCAACACTATGGGTTAGAAAACGCACCCCATCCACATTGGGAAAAAGAGGAGTCTGCTGCTGATCAAAACTATCGATTGCAATTACCGGCGACGTTACATCCTCCCCCGCCTTAACTCTTTCAACCAGGGTTTCAGTGAACTGCTCATACTTGCTACTCTTTTGATAACCAAGTGCCCGGGGCAGCACATCTTTTATAAGATTGAGTTCCTGATTTGAACAAAATACCAGAGGCACAAAAATCCAGAAATTCGCAGTCCCCGCCTTTCCATTTTTACGCCGGTACCCCATAAAGGTGGCCTCAATACCTTCATAAGATGCAGGGGCATCCCAACTAAAATCTTCACCGCTTTCAGAGTACAGACTTGTCGCGTGTTTTAAGTTGGAGGTTGTGATTTTACCGCCTGCAGGTATGAATTCGGTCGCCTCCCCCACTGTCACACCATACATTACTGCCCTGTCACCTGGCTTAAAGTCCACAAGTGCAAACTTCTGTTTTTCAGGAATACTTTCTTGTAGCTGGACCGCTACACCATCGATGGTCAATTGAACTCCCTGTGGGAGAGTCTGTAATGCAACCACCAGCGTGTCAGTTTCATCTATTTTCAGGTATCTTTTCTGTGACATATTGCCCCTTATAATGGTGATGGGTGAAGAGCTCAAAAAAAACGACATCCTCCTAAAATCTGGGGGATGTCGCTTTAGTGCCTTACTCCTGAACTTCTATAAAAAACAAGAAACTCAGGAATTGAATTTGAAATCATAAGTTTAGTTATACCACCAAGGCACTTATCCCGTTCATCGGGGTGAGTTACTGTTAAATTGATACTATTGTTTCTAAAAACAAATTCTATCTTTAATTCCCCTGATAGATGACCTTGGTTGTTGCGGCGTCGAATATATGGAGTTGTTCAAGGTTAAAGGCGACCTGTATTTCCTCCCCTGCTTTTATTATCTTTCGTCCTTCACAACGGGCGACGAAGGTTTCACCATCTATCTCAACATGGAGATGGTTTTCATTACCTAGAGGCTCCACAACCTTTACTACAGCTACTCGAGTCCACTCAGCAGGGAGTGCGCTTTCAACGGTTGTAAGGGTTATTTCTTCAGTACGAATCCCCATAACCACCTCCTGCCCATCTACAAATTGAACACCTTCTTTTGCAGGTACTGGTAGCCTGAGACCACCGGGAAAGACCATGGCCGCCGCTTTGCCTGTATCTTCAATTCTACATTGCAGTAAATTCATGGGAGGAGTACCAATAAAGCCGGCTACAAAGACATTGGCGGGTTTTAAAAAGAGTTCTAAAGGGGTGCCAACCTGTTCGATATAACCATCTTTTAGAACAACAATCCTATCTGCCAGGGTCATCGCCTCAACCTGGTCATGGGTAACATAGACCATGGTGGAATTTACCCGCTGGTGGAGCATTTTGATCTCTGCACGCATCTGAATACGCAACTTTGCATCAAGATTTGAGAGCGGCTCATCAAAAAGAAAGACATCGGGCTTTCTAACCATAGCGCGACCCATGGCCACGCGCTGACGCTGGCCACCGGAGAGTTCATGGGGTTTTCTCTGCAGCAACTCCCCCAGACCTAAAATTTCACCGACACTCTCGACCCGCTCTTGAATTTCCTCTTTTGGGGTTTTTCTCTGCCTGAGACCAAAGGCCATATTCTCATACACATTCATATGGGGGTAGAGGGCGTAATTTTGAAAAACCATGGCAAGCCCACGATCTTTAGGGGCAATATCGTTAATGACCGTATCCCCCATGGAGATTGTCCCATCTGATATTTCCTCTAAGCCCGCGATCATACGAAGTAGTGTCGACTTACCGCAACCAGAGGGTCCAACAAGAACCAGGAATTCCTTGTCTGCAACGTCGAGATCGATTCCATGGACCACTTCAACCTTACCATATCTTTTAATTACATTTCTAAACCGCAGTTCTGTCATTTTAAGGCCACCATTATTGTGGAAATCATTAAATACCCTCTATTTTTGTCACATTCACAGAACATTAAATATGAGAAGAGTACAACAATTTTTTAACAAATATTTACCTTGACTCTCTTTTCATTACTTACTAATTGGTCCTGATAACGTAGTGGTTTTTTAATGCACTTTGGCACCCTTTTTCAAGGGTTAGTTTGTTAAAATTACTTTGGAGGGAAACAGTATGAGATTACATCGATTGGCTGTGATTGCTGTAGTAGGAATCTGTCTGAGTTTTCCAGCAGCTGTTTTTGCAAAGCCTGTGACCATTAACTGGTGGCATGCCATGAGAAGCGCAAGGGGAAAAGTAGTTGATACAATGATTCAAAAATTTAATGAATCACAACCAGACTACGTTGTTGTTGGTACCAACAAGGGGAACTACGACGAGACCATGAATGCCGGTGTTGCAGCATTCAGAGCAAAGCGACAGCCACACATCCTCCAGGTATTTGAGGTTGGAACCCAGACCATGATGCAGTCAGGTGCTATTTACCCTGTCCATAAGCTCATGGCGGATGCCGGATACAAGATAGACTGGTCTAATTACCTGCAGGCAGTGCTTTCTTACTATATGGATGCTGACGGCAACCTGATGTCCATGCCGTTTAACTCATCCACCCCAATTATGTATTATAACGTCAGCATGTTTGAAAAAGCTGGCATCGCTCCTTTGTCAAAGACCGAGGCGATTACCTGGGACGAGCTTGGTGAGATCACCAAAAAACTCGTTGAAAGCGGTATTGCTCCAAACGGTATGGTGACTGCGTGGCAATCCTGGACCCAGGTTGAAAACTACAGTGCCATCCACAACACCCCTTTTGCCAGCAAGGCCAACGGTTATCAAGGTCTTGACACTGAACTGATGATCAATAACCCAATGGTTATAAGCCACATTGAACGCCTTAAAGAATGGGCCGGTGACAAACGTTTTATGTATGGCGGTCAGAAATACCAGGGACCAAAATCGGAATTTATTGCCCAAAATGCTGCTGTGTATATTGATTCTGTAAGTGGTATTGCAAAGCTTAAAAAAGCAGTTAGTGACTTCAAATGGGATGCTGCACCTCTACCCGTTGAAGCATCTATGAAATCCCCGCAAAACAGTATCATTGGCGGAGCTTCTTTATGGGTACTTGAAGGACACAGTAAAGAAGAATATGCCGGCGTTGCTGCTTTCTTGAAGTTTCTTGCAGGCAATGA
Source organism: Desulforhopalus glucosivorans (assembly GCF_054397165.1). Lineage (NCBI taxonomy): Bacteria > Pseudomonadati > Thermodesulfobacteriota > Desulfobulbia > Desulfobulbales > Desulfocapsaceae > Desulforhopalus > Desulforhopalus glucosivorans. Next base: position 348,265 of record NZ_AP044854.1, on the reverse strand, counting down.
GATGCAAAGTTACTGGCACAAGGAGACCGGTTATTTCCCAATCACCTTAAATGCCTATGATGCACTGAAAGAAGAAGGATATTTCAAGGAAAACCCACTGCAGGCCGTTGGTATTGATCAGTTAAATCGTGCCAAGCCCACTGAGATTTCCCGTGGTCTTCGTCTTGGCTACTTCGTGCAGATCAGAAATATAATCAACGAAGAACTCGAACTCGTATGGAACGGCAAGAAAACTGCTAAAGAAGCGCTGGATAACGCAGTGAAGCGGAGTAACGTACAACTCCGCACATTTGAAAAAACCTATAAGTAATTTCCGGTACCGTCTCCTTGTTTCCATGCCATACGGCGTAGGAAATATCGTAAAGGTACCTAACCGACTTACACCCCGCTGATCGGGGTGAGGTAAGCTTGAGCCCCTCAGATTATTGAGGGGTTCATAATGAGCCCGGTATTATGATTAAACGATCGACTTTTAAATCTTCATATCTGCCGTACCTGCTAATCCTGCCGCAGATTGTCATCACCTTGACGTTCTTTTACTGGCCGGCAATACAGGGGTTAATCCAGTCATTTCTTCTCAGTGATCCGTTCGGCAGAAGCAGCAAGTTTGTCTGGTTCTATAACTATATAGAACTATTCACCGACCCACTGTATCTCAAATCAGTGCTGATTACGTTTACTTTCAGCATTGCTGTGGCCTCTGTATCCATTAGTCTTGGACTGTTTATAGCCACCATGGCCAATAGGGCCCTCAAGGCAACAGCGCTTGTGCGGACTCTGTTGATATGGCCCTATGCAGTAGCACCTGCTATTTCCGGAATTCTCTGGTTATTTTTGCTCCACCCGTCCTACGGTATTGTTGCTCTTGGCATTAATTCCTGGCTGGGACTCGACTGGAACCCAGTTCTTAAAGGTGGTGATGCCATGATTATGATCACCATAGCAGCTGCCTGGAAACAGATAAGTTATAACTTTGTCTTTTTTATGGCAGGTCTTCAAGCCGTTCCAAAGTCTCTTATTGAAGCGGCTGCCATTGACGGTGCCAGCCCCCTTAAACGATTTTGGGCAATCACCTTCCCCCTGCTCTCTCCGACCTTCTTCTTTTTAACTGTAATGAATATTATTTATTCATTCTTTGAAACATTCGGAGTCATTCACACCGTTACCCAGGGTGGTCCGGGCGGATCCACAAACATCCTCGTGTACAAGGTATATCAGGATGGTTTTGTCGGTCTAAATCTAGGCTCATCTTCTGCACAGTCCGTTGTACTCATGTCCTTGATTGTCATTATCACCGTACTGCAGTTCAGGTACGTCGAGAAGAAAGTTCAATATACTGGTTAGGCACTATGGTCGAAAAAACACCTGTACTCGATTCATTCACATACATATTTCTGATGGTTGGTATCCTTATCGTGGGTTTTCCCATGATATACAGCCTGATTGCTGCAACTCTCCCCCTGGATGAAGTGTCAAGGGTTCCAATGCCGCTGATTCCTGGCGACCAGTTCATGACCAATATGACCGAGGCGTGGACCCGTGGCAATCTTGGAAATCAGATACTCAATTCCTTTATCATGGCCACAGGAATCACCGTGGGCAAGATTACCATATCCATCATAGGCGCCTTCTCCATAGTCTATTTTGACTATAGATTGCGTGTGGTTGCCTTCGCTTCAGTATTTTGCACCCTGATGCTCCCCGTTGAAGTACGTATCATGCCAACCTACGAGGTTGCAGCAAACGTTCTGGGGCCGATGCAGGCGACCTGGGATCTCCTTCATCTTAACAGTGTAGTCTCCTGGTTTACCGGAAACGACTTTGAATTACGTCTTAACTGGTCTCTTCTCGACAGCTATACAGGCCTGATCCTCCCACTTGTGGCCTCCGCTACCTGTACCTTTTTGTTTAGACAGTTTTTCTTAACGGTACCTGAGGAACTCTGCGAAGCTGCAAAGATGGATGGCGCGAGCCCCATGACCTTTTTTATGAAAATCCTGCTCCCCCTGTCCACCACCAATATTGCCGCTCTTATCGTAATTGAGTTTGTCTACGGCTATAATCAATATTTGTGGCCCCTACTCATCACCACAAACCCTGATATGACAACTGCGGTTATCGGCCTGCAGGACCTCATTCCACAGGCGGATGATCTTCCAGAATGGAATGTGGCACTGAGCGGTGCTCTACTGGTTATGCTACCTCCAGTCATGGTGGTACTTTCAATGCAACGCTGGTTTGTGAAAGGATTAATTGAAAAAGAGAAATAGTAAAAAAAGGCGGTATCCTTAATGACTTTTAAGGATACCGCCTCATTGTACTCTATTGACGACAAGCTCATTTGCAGATCTATCCTGCCAGCACCTTTTGCAGACTTTCACTTAACCGCTCAACTGAGTAAGGTTTTACAATAAAATCAGAAATACCAAGTCCATGGGCTTCTTCTATTGATGCGGTCTGGGAATAACCACTGGCAATAATGGCTTTTTGTTCTGCCTTAAACTCTGTAATCTTTTTATAGGTTTCGATACCGCTTAATCCCGGTTCCATCAACATATCGAGAATTATCAAATCAACATCATTGCCCTTTAGGAATTCCACAGCCTCCTCTCCACTAGGTAGAGTTACAACCCGGTACTCCAGATGCCGCAGGATATCCGCCGCTATCAGACGTTGTTCCTTAGAGTCATCAACTACCAGAATAATTTCTCCAACGCCAGTACTTGGCTCGGTGACCTGTTTTCTTATCTGCTTTTTGGGTTCCGGCACCGAAGGGAAAAGTAGCGTAAAGGTTGTACCAATGCCGGGACTACTTGTAAGCATGATTGTCCCTTCATGATCCTCAACAGTACCCCAGACTACCGACATCCCAAGCCCCGTTCCACTTTTTCCCATCACCTTATGGGAGAAAAAAGGTTCATAAATCCTATCGAGACTATCAGCATCAATACCAACACCAGTATCGCGTACGGTAACCTGGATATATTCTCCAGCTCTCCATTTTACAAAATTAACGGGCTGTGTATCTAAAATGACTTTTTCAAGTTCAATATCGACTTCACCCCGGCTTCGAATAGCCTCCATCGCATTTGACACAAGATTCATAACAGTCTTGGAGATGTGAACCGGAGATCCTTTGATATAAAATGTATCCTCTTTCATTGCAAAATTTACAGAGACATTGGGATGCTCGTTTTGCAATTCCCTAAACTCAAGACTTCGGAGATACTGATCAATGAGCTCTTGAAATTCAAAGACTTCCTCTACCTTCACGCCTCTTCTGGCAAGAGTAAGTAAGTCCTGAACGATAGCCGCCGCCCGTCGCCCGGAATCACGAATCGTCTCAAGGGGTTCAATAAAATTAGAGTCGGGGGGCAGTTGCATCAGTAAAAGATCCGGATAGGTCACGACCCCTGAAAGTATATTATTCAGATCATGGGCAACGCCTCCGGCAAGTGTACCAATTGCCTCCATTTTTTCAGCATGAACAAGTTTTTTCTGCATCTCTTGTCGTTCTTCAATTTCATGCTTGAGCTGGCTATTGGCGACTTCCAGCTCCTCTGTTCTGAGACTCACCAGATTCTGTAAATCATTCCTATAGGCAGCGAGTTCATCATCACGCTTTGCAATACCCTCCAGCATACTGTTAAACCCGTCCACGAGAACACCAATCTCATCGTCATATCTCTTGGCTGCATTCACATCATAACGGCCTGTTGTAGAGACATGCTGCATGGTCTCAGCGAGCTGTATGACCGGATCAAGGATGGCCTGATTCAATTTCAGACACGCAGCTGTTGCAATTGCCAAAAGAACCATACTGAAAACTGTCATGGAAATGACAAAGTAGTATAACTGGGTGTTGAGGGTAGTGAGATCAATCCGTAAGACGATACGTCCAATGACCTTACCTTCGAGCCTAATACTCTTCTGGGTCGTGAACCATGGGGCATTAAATCCAATTGCAGGTTTTAATTCGCTGGGAGTGTATTCTTTGGCAAACCATAGAGAACTATCATTACTCCAGTAACCTTTGTGAACAAACCTGGCAAACAGAGATTCGTCACTGCTGTAGAGTGCCACCTCCAGAACATCAGATTCTGCCTTTAATGCTGATAATATTTCCTGTGCAGTGACCTTATCACTAAAAGATAGAGCTGCTGTGGAATTTTCCCCAATTATTTCAGCTAAAATCATACTATGGTTTTGTGATTTTGCCCGATAACTGAATACTTTTTCTATGGTGACCCCTGTAAGCATTACAGCAATCAACAGTCCGGATGTCACCAGGACGATAAGTGACAGTTTATTTTTAACGGGCCAGTTCCCATATTTCTTTAAGCGCACCATGGCCTATTCCACAACCCGTGCAAGACGAAGCAACTTTGCACTCATACTGAGCCCGGCCTCCTGCACAGCCTTATAGTTTACTTCGATCTGAATTTTTTTGTTTTGACGAATGAGACTAACCATGCCGCCACTGCGAGTAAAATCCTTTTGATCGGAAACAGTCAAAATCGGTAAACCGTCCACCTTTACCAGAATCTCATCCCATCTTTCACCCGTAGCACCAGAAACAAATATAATCCGACAACGATCTGTTATATCGGAGATATTAGTAATTTCTTCCACAACAAAGTGCCTACCGTCCTTAGTTTCTGTCTCCACTGTTTTACTCAACGTCGATCTAAAACGCCTATCACCAAAGACGCCGATCTCAAAACCTGAAGCACTTTCAGCAGACCCTTCGGGCCAAGTGACAAAATGTGTAAGATTATAGAGAAACACCGCTTTAATCTGCTCTTCATTTACATCCTGAGCGAATGCATAATGAGCCGGGAAAAAGACGCAAAAAAGCAGTGTCAGGAACATAAGAAACCTACGTCTGACCAGATTAAACCAATATGTAGAGGGAACAACTTGCATTACTAAGCCTTATACCTTGAGCCGTTAAAACCAGCAAGTTGCTTTCATCCAATAGGTCCGCGGTACTTCAGAAGCGACAATATTAGATTGACTGTTAAAGAATTCCTGATGACTTGAACCAAAAAGGTTCTCAGCTCCTATGGTAAGACCTAAATTATCCAGCGCCTGCCAACTCAACAGTGTGTCGAACCGCAGGTATGAGTCTATCTCTCCCTTTCCAAGAGAACTCACATAGTATAGTTCAGAGTTAAGGGATAGACTGGGGAACAAATCCCAATAGTTCCTCAATTGAAACTGGTGAGTTGGAGCATACTCCTCACTTGCAAAAGATTGACCAGCACGAGCAGAGTTCGAGCTGTGCGTAAGCTCAAGTTCTATGTAAGAATATGAACCGATAAACTTCACGCTGTCGATCGGTTGCCATGTACTTTGAATTTCGATCCCGTATGATTCACCTTCAGCCTTATTGTCAAATTCTGAAGGCATTACATAAACCGGTATACCATCTAAATCGACATATGGTGACATTTGAGGTTCGATGGTTCGAATCTCATCGTAATCATTATAGAATGTAGCTACATCAAATGAAAGTGAGCGTTGAGGTTGCCAGCGATAGCCTAGTTCATATGCAATCAGGGTTTCTGACTCAAAATCATCACTCCCCTCAAGGCGCAGGACGGCGAGGTTGCCCTTGCCATCTGTCGTTGTACCTAAATTGACTTCAACATCTGATTCAGCCCGGGATGGAGTACGAACCGCCCGCGATACTGCAGCCCAGATCAGCTGCTTTGGATCCGGCTGCAGTCGAAACCGAATGCTTGGCTGGACTTCAAAACCTGTATAATCATTATGCTCCAGCTTTGTACCCAATGTGACCCATGCAAAGTCCGTTACTACATTTATATCGTCTTGAATAAAGGTACTCCACAGCTCATCTGTTCTACTTTCTGGTGAAAAATCTGTGGTTACAGAACCCTCAAGCTCATCCTGGGTCCAACGATACCCAGCCCCCCAAACGACATCATGATCGTCAAAGAGCTGAAGCTGGTTTTTAAAATCAAAATCGAGGGTATCTCTTTTTTCTGTAGCTACAATACTATCCCGGTCTGAGCGGTCATAGTAAATTTGTACAGTGGTGTTGGCCGTCTCAGAAATGCGATGTTCCCATGAACCGAGCAGATGTCCCCCTGAATATGTCTCGGTAGCTTCAGTAATACGAACAAAAGGGGATGAGAGATAACCGGTAAGAACAACCTCCGCATCAGCCTCACCGTCAAACACTTCACCTTGAAAAGAAAAAGTATCATCACCAGACTGCTGCTTATCCAAACGAAATCCTGTCCGAAGAGAACTGGACGCATCATTGGCATCATCTGTCGTCAAGCCGTCAAAATGCGATCTTTCATAGCCTTTGGCATAAATACGATAATCTGTTTTCTCCCCTATCGCTCCACCATAGCGAACAGAGATATCCGGCTGATCAAAGTTTCCAACCGTCGCTGAGACCATCCCACCATGGGTCTCAGAACTATCTTTGGTGATGATATTAATAACCCCGTTTACCGCATTTGCCCCCCATACAGTTGCGCCAGGCCCTTTAATAACTTCTATTCGATCAATATCCTGCATTACCATATCAAGAGAATTCCAATACACACCTGAATACAGAGGTGTATACATCGATCGTCCATCTACCAGAACCAGCAGTTTTGTTTCAAAATATTCGTTAAAACCCCGCGCGCCAATGGCGTAGCGGGAGGCGTCAATGTTTGAGACATCAAGTCCTGGAACCATCCGAAGTGCTTCTGGAATGCTGCGAGCCCCTGAACGCTCAATATCTTCCTGGGTAATAACTGTGACTGCGGCAGCAGCCGTAAACAAAGATTCTGTTTTTTTGGAAACAGATGTGATCTCTGCCTGGAGTAAATCTTCAATAGAAAGGCTCTTCAAATATTGAATAGCATCCCCGTCGTTGCCAGTTGCAGCCGCGTTTGCCGGCATCACAACAAGTTGACTGACTAGAGACAAAGCAGCTACAGCACCAAAAGACATTAAATAATGAACAGATTTGTATCGCATATGAATTATTTCGTAGAGATAACAGCTTAAATGAAGAAAAGTCCGCCAAATATAGTATTATAACAAAAAATAGCAAATGGTTTCTAAAAAACTACCAAATTACGGTAAACTAAAGAAAACTCTAAACCTGACAAATTAACACCATTATCGTATCAGACTTACTACACACCTATCCCACACCCAATAGGGATCGAGACGCGACAAACAAACCCGTACATTTCGACACGCTCTATCTACCTTTTGCTATTTATTTGTTGACCTATCTTCTCAAAAAATAAGTCTTCAGGTCAAATGTATTCGTTACTCAAGAGTTTTTATGCCTCTGTACACTTTTTAAGTATCCTGATTTGTAAGGGAGCTCACCCACCTTACTTGAAACAACGATCGCCTATACGTTTTTGTGAATTACAGGTAGCTATACAACATTAATGTAAGGGGTTTTGAAGGGAATTTTTACACCTTCTCCCAATACGCCTGCGAGGATAATCCTCCGCTCAGGACATTTGCCGTGAGATATCAAATGCTTTGCAGAGCCATCTTCCCCCCCTGGGGAGTCTGGCATCTTTCTTGATATGAATCTCCAGCCCCTAATGCCAAAGACGCGTTACTGTTGTTATTGACATTACTTACTGAGCCTTTTGCAAAAATAGTATTTTCGTTCAAGATTGAGGCATCTGAAAAATTTTACCACAGGCATATCTATAATATTCCGAGGATAAAATTTTTAAACAAAACGAAAAGATTGGGATAAAAGACACTTTTGCAAGCGGCTCTTACTATCAAACATTGTTTTATGGGGTTTATTCAATGTATGTTGCAGCAGATCGAATAGAGCAAATATGTATTATATTAATCTCAATAATTGAGGAGAGGAATCATGAGAAAACCGTTTTCATTAATCTGTTTCACCCTGCTTGTGGCCCTGTTTTGCCTGCCTGGCACCATTTTGGCTGCCAAAATCAAAGTAGCTGGCATTTACACCCAGCCAATCCAGCAAAAATGGGATGCCTGCCTGCATAAAGCACTGCAGTCTCTTTCTGAACAAGGTGAGATTGAGTACGTTTTTTCCGAAAAAGTATCCAATACTGACTACATACGTGTTCTTCGTGAATATGCAGAATCTGGAGTCGCTCTCATTGTAGGCGAAGCATTTGGTATATCCCGGGATGTCCATAAGGTTGCAGACGATTACCCGGAAGTCGCACTACTTATGGGAGACTCTTTTGGCCCCTATGGCAAAAATATGTCAGTATTTGATAATTACATCCATGAGCCCTGCTACCTCATGGGCATGATTGCCGGCACCCAAACCAAAACCAATAAAATTGGCATGGTCGGCGGTTACCCAATTGGAGAAGTTAACCGTCTCTTCAATGCGTTTATGGCTGGTGCACAAACTGTGAATCCAGCAGTTCAATTCAAGGTATCTTTTATTGGCTCATGGTATGATCCTCCAAAGGCAAAAGAATTTGCTTACGCTCAGGTTGAAGCGGGAGTAGACGTTTTATATGCCGAACGTGCCGGTGTTGTTGATGCTGCACGCGAGAAAGGTATTGTCGCCTTTGGTAACGTTAATGATATGAATAAAGAAGAAAACGGAACCAATGTTGTGGTTGCTTCTGCTCTGTGGCATATGGAACCAGCCATTAGCCATGCCATAGAAATGGTCAAAGCCGGAACCTTCGCAGCTGAAGATTACAAGGAATGGACTATGATGGGAAAAGGTGGAGCATCTCTCTCCCCATACTATGAGTTTGACGATAAACTGACTGCAGACATAAAGGAAAAGGTTGCTGCAACTGCAGCTTCAATCAAAGACGGTTCTTTCGTTGTAGAAATTAATGATACAGAGCCTAAATCTACCTTCTAACCCCGGTAAACCGGATAAGTACCTTGTAAATTACTCTAAACACTGAATGTACCTCAACTCAGTTTCTCGGAGTCTACGCTACCTGTTTTTTATGACAGGTTTTCCCGAGTAAGGTACTAACACCCCACAAGGGGGTATAAGTGCCTCGAAGGTCTCACTACGTTCGCTATCTGGTGGTAGGACTGAACTTAGGATTTCAAAAACAATTCCTGAGTTTCTTGTTTTTTATGACAGGTTTTCCTGAGTAAGGTACTAAACTAGTTTTCTCATCTTCATTCTCGTCGGCGGCAAGCAATAAAGCCGCCGACGCCTTCGAGTAACGGCCATGAATCAAAACCCCCCTCTTCTCCGCTTAAGCGGTATCAGCAAATCATTTGGCAAGCTGACGGCCAACGATAACATTGATCTGGAACTGAACCGTGGAGAAATTCTTGCCCTCTTAGGAGAAAACGGGGCTGGAAAAACCACCCTCATGAATATTCTGTTTGGCCACTATGTCTCAGACCAGGGGAGCATTGAAATAAACGGCAAGCCACTTACTCCAGGCTCACCCAGGGAATCTCTAGAAGCAGGCCTTGGCATGGTCCATCAGCATTTCACCCTTGCCGACAACATGACGGTGCTCGACAATATTACCCTTGGGACTGAATCCTTATTTTCACTTCGCCGAAAAAAGAGTACGGCAATCAATAAGATACAACGTCTCTCAGAGCAGTATGAAATCGGAGTTAACCCAAACACCAGAGTCAGCTCCTTGTCGGTGGGTGAACGACAGCGGGTGGAAATCCTCAAGGCGCTCTACAGGGACACCAGTATTCTTATTCTTGATGAACCTACAGCAGTACTCACCCCTCAGGAAAGTGACCACCTCTTTGCAACACTGAAACTTCTAGTGGAAGAAGGGCTCGCCATAATCTTCATCACCCATAAACTGAGGGAAGTGATGGCTGTGAGTGACAGGTGTCTCGTTCTGCGCCATGGGAAAACGATTTACCAAAGTAAAACAAGTCAGACTACAGCCGATAAACTAGCCCAGGAGATGGTGGGTGGTGAATTGCCGAAAGTTTCCAGGAAAGATTCAAAACCGGGAGACGTACTGCTCGAATTAAATGCGATCCACGCCACAGATAAACAAGGCTACAACCTCTTAAGGGATCTTACCCTTACCCTACAAAGGGGCGAGATTGTTGGCATTGCCGGTGTCTCTGGCAACGGCCAAGGCCATCTGGCAGATCTGATATCTGGCCTCCTTACACCTTCCTCGGGAGAACTGATTCTAGGAGGCAAACGAATAGATAAACCACACCCTTTAAAAATGCTTAAAAATGGTGTTGGCAGAATCCCCGAAGATAGAACCGAGACAGGGGTTATTGGCGACATGACTGTCATTGAGAACATAGCCCTTGAGAAGTACTGGAAAAAAGAGTTTAGCCACTTTGGGTTATTGCAAAACAAGGCCCTGAGTCGACACACAGAAGAACTCACCAACACCTTTGATGTGCGTTGTGGTGGCCCAAACAGCAGCGCCAGAACCATGTCTGGCGGGAACATGCAGAAACTGATCTTATCAAGAGTACTCTCAGAAAAACCACAGGTAATAGTCGCCAATCAACCCACCTGGGGGCTTGATGTTGGAGCAACAGCCTTTGTTCACTGCCAGCTTATTGAAGCATGTAGAAATGGTGCGGGAGTCATTATGATCTCAGAAGACCTGGATGAACTATTCAGCGTTGCTGACACAATCCAGGTTATGTACCAGGGCAACCTTTCACCAGCTATTGATCCTGGCAGAACGACAGCCGCAGAACTGGGCCTTGCCATGAGTGGTCACCGAGATATCATCCACAGCATGTTGCTCAAGGAGACCGCTAATGAGGCTTGAACCCCGTGAAAACCCAACACTGGCTCTTAAGGCAATGGTTCCGCTCAGCGCCGGTTTCATCGCCTTACTGTTCTGCTCTGTCCTCATCATCTGGGCTGGAGCATCACCCTTTGAAGCCATTGCGCTCCTCATTAAAGGATCTCTGGGATCTCGTTTTGCCATTTCAGAAACACTCACCAGGACAATTCCTCTTATCTTTTGTGGGCTTGCCGTGGCTGTCGCTTTTCGGGCAAAATTGTGGAACATTGGTGCAGAGGGCCAGCTTTATGCTGGAGCCTGCATGGCCACATGGCTCGGCACGGGTGTGATTGACCTGCCACCTGTAGTTATGATTCCATTTCTCTTTATAATTGGAGCCCTTGCTGGTGGCCTGCTGCTTCTTGGTCCCACCATTCTCAAAACCAAGTTTGCAGTTGATGAGGTTGTAACCACCCTGCTCCTTAATTTTATTGTGCTGCTCTTTGTCAACTGGCTGGTGTTTGGCCCCTGGAAAGATCCCATGGCCATGGGCTGGCCCCAGGCTGCCCCTGTTGCTGATTCGGCTATTATTGCCCCGATGCTTGCCAAAACCAGATTACACTGGGGCCTTGTTATTGCCATTGTCACTGCAGTTGGAATCTGGGCCCTCATGCGCTTTACCACCTGGGGCTTTGAGATCCGCGCTGTTGGTCACTCCCCTAAGGCAAGTACATTTGCGGGCATCCCTGTTAACTCGGTTATCATTCGAACGGCACTTATCTCAGGAGGGCTTGCCGGATTTGCAGGAGTCTCAGAGCTATGCGGGCTCAAAGGTTACCTGACACTTGATCTCTCACCCGGTTTTGGATATTCCGGGATTGTGGTCGCCATGCTCGCATCCCTGCACCCTCTTGGGGTTCTACTTTCCGCTCTTTTTATTGCTGTGCTTTCTATCGGAGCCGATTCCATGAGCCGCTCACTCAACATATCCAACTATATTGCAGATGTTGCCACAGCCGTATCGCTACTTGCCGTACTTGTCAGTATGATGCTCATTAAATACAGAATTCGGTGGAGATCATAAATGGATATCATTCAACTATTTTTTGAAGCCGGCTTCTGGGCAGCTACCGTTCGAATGGCTACACCCCTTATATTTGGAACCATTGGTGAGCTGATTTGTGAGCGCGCCGGTGTTCTCAACCTTGGCATAGAAGGTATTATGGCCGCTGGCTGCATGACCGGCTGGACCTGGGTCTATTTTGGCGGCGATCTCTGGACCGGTGTATGTGTTGCAGCATTTGTAGGCGCGATGTTCGGCTTGCTCCACGCATTTTTCACCGTTCACCTTGGTTTATCCCAGCATGTAACGGGTCTTGGCATCACCATGCTTGCAACCGCTATTTCGTCCTTCGTTTTTCGGATGTTGTTGCCAAATGTTACAACACCACCAAAAATCACACCATTTCAACCAATGGAGATACCACTTCTCAGTGATATCCCTTTTTTAGGTAAGGTTGTTTTTACCCAGTCACCAATGACTATTCTTGCATTTTTGACTGTTATTGGAGTTGCTTATTTCTTACGAAAAACGCCTGCAGGTCTCGCACTCTGTATGACTGGCGAAAACCCCCTGGCGGTAGAATCCCAGGGCCTTTCAGTTTTTGCCATACGCACCTGGGCTGTTATGCTTGGCAGTGCCTTTATGGCAATTGGTGGAGCCTTTCTCACTATGTCGGCCTTTGACGCCTTTTATATCGGCATGGTCAACGGACGGGGCTGGATATGTATAGCCCTTGTGGTTTTCGCTTCATGGAACCCTGGAAAAGCACTGCTTGGCACCATCATCTTTGCAGCCTTTGATGCACTTCAGATGCGGGTACAGCAACAGGCGGGCATGCTCGTCCCCTATCAGTTTTATCTGATGATGCCCTATGTATTTTCCATCATTGCTCTTATCATCATGTCCCGTAGATCCGCTTACCCCAAGGCCCTACTTATTCCATTTCGAAAGGGAGAGCGCTAAAAAAGCTGCCAGTAGAGACTATGTTTGAATATCTTATAAAAAACGCAACCCTACCAGACAAAGAACATACGGTTGACATTGCAATAGAAGATGGCCGCTTTGTCGCGATTGACGAAACCATAAACGGTCCGGCCATACAAGAGCTGGATGTGAGTGGCTGCCTACTCACACCTCCCTTTGTCGACAGTCATTTTCATCTGGATGCACCTTTAACCTTAGGCATGCCCAGATATAACCAGAGTGGTACTCTGCTTGAAGGGATACAGCTTTGGGATGAGCTTAAACCACAACTTACCGCCGCAACCATCAGACAGCGAGCCCTGCAACTGCTCAACTGGTCAATTGCCAAGGGCACCCTTATAATCCGCACCCATGTTGATGTCACTGACCCTGAATTGCTGGCTGTAGATGTACTTGTTGACCTCCGAAAAGAAATGGCCCAGTGGGTTGATATCCAGATCACAGCCTTCCCGCAAAATGGTGTTTTGCGGAGTCCTGACGGTAAAGAACTCCTCCTGAGGGCTCTGGATAAGGGAGTGGATGTGGTTGGTGGAATTCCTCACTTTGAACGTAGCATGCAAGAAGGCTCAGACGCCACAAGCTGGCTGATGGGAGTTGCCGAGTCCCGTGGCCTGCTTGTTGATATGCACTGTGATGAAAGTGACGACCCGCTCTCAAGACATATTGAACACCTTACGCTGGAAACCCAGAGAATGGGCCTTGGTGGCAGGGTCACGGCTTCTCATTTAACCTCCATGCATTCCATGGATAACTATTATGTCTCTAAATTACTACCGCTCATGGCAGAGTCTGGTATCCAGACAATCTGTAACCCACTGGTTAACATTCACCTTCAGGGACGCCACGACAGCTACCCCAAACGCCGAGGCCTCACACGGGTTCCGGAACTACTTGACGCGGGTGTTAATGTTGCGTTTGGCCACGATTGTGTAATGGATCCCTGGTACCCCATGGGGAGTCACGACATGCTCGAAGTGGCCCATATGGGTGCGCACTGTCTGCAAATGATGGGGGCATCCCAGGCAACGACACTCCTTGAGATGGTGACCAGCCGCAGTGCTGCTGTGCTCAATCTTGAGGGTTATGGAATTGACGTTGGTAACCAGGCCGACTTTGTTGTATTGCAGGCAGCAGATGCCAGGGAGGCGATCAGATTAAAACCGGCAAGACTCTATGTCTTTAGGAAAGGGCAAATTATTTCCTCCACACCACCGGTAAAAAGTACAGTTCAGCTGGGTGAATCAGTACAGGAAGTGACATTTCAGCAAGCCGACCTGCACTGACCCCAGTGTTTCGTAAACAAACTATTGTCTCACCTACAGAGCAAGTTTATTCAACTGCTCTTTGGCAACCTGCTCAAGGGAGACCTCTCCAAACCTGGAGCTATCAAGCTCCGGGAAGCGCTCAGTCATCATCTCCGTAAAGGTCATTGTCCCGGCTAAAGCCAAAACCTTCTGCCAATAGTCAATGACATCGTCCCGGTATTCAGACACCTGAAACGCCCTTGAGCCTGCATCGTAAATGGTGCATCTCTCCAAGGGATATGAAGGTGAGACATATTGAGATTCAATAAATTCCGGTGCCATGAGCGAGTGACACCGCATAAGGTCTGTTCCGGTTATTTTAATGGAAACCTTAGACTGTTTAGTCGGCACGAAAAAACGCCCCTCAATGTAACAGACATGGGTTCCCTCGTAATTCGGAAAATGTTTTCTACAAACCGTATCCGCCTCAATCAGCCGCTTTTCACTTACTGGACCGCCGATGGTAAAAAAGAGGATTGAACCAAGCTCTGTTCCATGGGAGATGGCTTCCTTAATCATGATATCCAAGCCATGGCGTAAACTTGTCCCGGTTGCAACCACATCACCGATAATAATTTGGGCCTTTTCAGGAAAGCTGATCTTCTTGTAATCATCTTCTGTGATATGCCACTGCTCAGAATCGGCCTCTGTTCTTGCCCTCTGAGCTGTAACAAAAGCGGAACCATGTATGTTCCAGTTAAAGGCTTTAGCCAACGCACCACGAAGACCAAAATTCAAACCACCACGAAGAATATTAAACACCACGGAACGGTTCTCTTGAAGTGACAAAGGAGTAGTCCCTGCAGTGAGTCGAAAAAAGCTCGCACATGCGGATTCCAGCTTTTCAGTGTATTCATAACCCATCACCAACGGATCATTGCATATGGCTCTGGTTTCAGGTGTTGAGAGTATATAACGATCCACCTTTGTCTCAACATCGTCAAATATCTGATAAACTACACTACTCTCTTCTCGACTGACTTCAGTGAGTGTGGCATCTTTTTTCACGATACAAACCTATGGGTAAACTTCTCATTTCAGATATACGAAATGGCATATAACTCACCACTACCATCCGACTTTTTTTTAACTAACTCAGACACGACTATACACTTTATGGAGAATAGAATTCAGACATTTTTCATATTTTCCTATCTTCCTTTATGTTCTGCTCAAGGTAAAAATCTAATATGTTACAATTACCCGAGAAAACACTGAGCACCAAACCTGCAAGAAAGTGAAGTGGACAAGGTCTATTCACAACTGTACATTTAACTGAACGGATTAAAAAAAATGTACCTCAACAAAATACTGACATCACAATAGGACTTGCTCCATGACAAATCGTGCTGTACCCCTTCTAACAATACTCACCTGCTATCTATTTTTTGCAGGCAACACCCTGGCTCGACAACCCATCATCCCGGATTCCGCGACCATGGAGAAGGTACATCAAGAAATTAGTACAATGGTTCAATCAAAAGAGTTCGACAGTACAGAGACACTTTCCTTGTATAGATGCTATGGCAAAATGTATCTTGAACCGAGTCAAACAACTTCAGCTGAACAAATCCAAATGGAGTTAGAAAAGTTTGGAATTACTATCGAGCGTGTAAAGGTAAGACAAAAGGACAACAGATCTTACATGATACTTTCTCTACTGAGTCATGATAAACAGGAATTAACAAATATGATTTCTGAAATTAAAAGTAATGCAAACACACATGTCATCATCAAGAGTTCACTGGAAACTGGTGATACTATTTTCAAGAATCTTGGTTGCACAGAACTTCTCATACACAAGTAGCCCTGGAAGACTCAAAAACACAAAATATTTAAAATGCCCAATACCACTGGCCAAAAACATACACGAGTGTGCACCTTGCAAATAACAATTTTGTCGCTTCTATCCCTTGTTTTCGCTGCAGCTGCTGGAGTACTGCACGCTGAAACCACTTATGATCTCATCTGTGGCACAGATTTAGGTGTTTTAAGTAAGGCAGGCCCTAGAGTTATGCCGCAATCCAGTGTGTACCCTCTGATTAATCAAATTGACTCGAGCAAAGGAGCAAACTCTGAGGACGAGGCCAAGCGTATTATAGAAGCCAACATTATTCAAGACGTGGGAGTTTTCATATCTTCAAAACTCGATGATGCCAATTGTATAGTTATCGCCCGTGGTGACTTTGTTCAAAACATCGAAACCGGAGAACGTGATCTACAATCAGCAAACCTGCAAGCAATTGAATATGGCCGAAACACAATAGAGCTCGACAAAGACTATTCATTACCGAGCTTCGAATTTACTGACGTAGTAAATGACTACCTACACTCCCCCACAGGAACAGAGAATCGAAAAAACCTAGAGAGCTTTAGAAAAAAGTTCGGGTTCCCAGCAAGCACCTCCCAGCAGCAATAATTAAAGTTGATGAGCCACTGGTTGGCTCATTTTTACTATCGGCACCCTTTACCCTTTTTAAGATTATGCTACAGGCTCCTTCTTCTCTACAATTATCCAAGAGTGAATCAACAAGCAACAGAATCTGTTTAATTCAATAATAATAAACACTTAAAAAAGCATCATATCTGTACTACATATATCTAATATAACGTGTCTACCTGATTTTTTTTCTCTGACAATTCAATACGATCGACAAGAAAACCTTACTTTAAAAATACTTTTTGTTGTCAGGTTCACTATCTACCATCAAAAAAACTGCACGATGGATACAAAAAAATGTCAAATTATCTTGATATATCTGTTCAAAAACCTTTAAATATATAGAATTATTAGCGTGAGCGTGCTAATCCATGCTCAATTTGTATCAAAATGTAGATTTAATATTTCAATCAAGGAAAGTGTTAATGACAACTCAAAGTGAAAATTGCCAGGAAAACACTATTGAAAATCAGGATCGAAGAACTGCAGTCAAGAAGATTGCTGCTGGTGTTGGTGTACTAGCGGGATGCAGTGTGTTACCTGAAAGATGGACAAAACCAATCGTGGGAGGAATAAACCTCCCTGCCCATGCAGCAACAAGCGGAGCAGCACCTGTGGCTGCAGAAGTAACTGGAACTGCTGAGGCGACTGAAGCTGTTTCAACCGGTGGTTTCAACGCATCTGAAACATATAGCCTACGAAGCTTTGCCGGAAACGACAAACGATTCACATGGCTTAATGCCACTGGCGCTTCTTACGGTGGTCAGGTGAAATTTGAATTTAACGGTGGATGTGGAGAGTTGGTTGTACCCAACGCTGCTGTCACCCACGGTGCGGATGGAAATACAAGCAACCACAATCAGGCTTTCTATTTCTGTGGTACCGACTTCGCACCAGGCACAAAGGAAAACAATGCAAACCGCGCCTCCGTTTTCGCTCCACCTAATTGCGGCGCCACCTCAGTTACAATGTACTACAACAAATAGCAGTCTCCCTCCCCTTGCTGCAAGCGAGGGGAGATATTATATCTCTCCCCTGCCTTCTGTTCTTCCTCTAGACGACACTACCTTCTCCGAATAATATACAACTTCAGCCAGCGCAAAAGGTGCATTGGATGACTTACCGCTCTGCACCAGATCAAAGAGAGTATTTCCCCATTACAACCATAGTACATCATCGCCCACCACTGAGAGGGAACCAGTGTCTCTCTTACCGCTATTGCAAGCCCTTTTAGAGAATGGAGCTGTTTACCTGATTGCGGAGACGGCCATCCGTTATAGTAAATGCAGGTATCAGCTGGTTGTTCGATCATCGGGACTACCCCTGTAGCTAAGACCTTCTCACTCCAGGGGCAGAGCTGGTGAAAAAGTGACAGTGCATTAATAAGGTTTGGATAGTTGAGAGATACTTTCCGCCAATCTATGTCATCCACACGATCCTCTACAAGGCTTACAAGATCGGCAAGGGCAACAAGTCTCGTTCTCTCGTAGGTGAGAGGAGCCCGGAAACCATGCTGAAAGACATGCCACAACATCTCTTCGTTTGCAAAACAGAAAGCGATAACACCATCAACATCAAATTCCTGCCGGTTGTTATACAGGGTGTCAAAATCAGGCTGTTTATAATATGGAGGATCATCTGGAAAAATACCGGAATGTAACTCAACACAGACCGGCATACCCTGAACCTCCTTAAGTAAAGGCGGTAAGTGGTAATAATCCTTTGGTAACTCTTCCTGGGAACTACAATACCCCATTTGCTGTAATACATTATGAGCTCTATGCACATCGTTTTTATGAAAAAGGAGATCTATGTCCCTCATAGGGCGATAGCCAATCTCTGGGTACACGGTCTGTGACAGGGCAGCCCCTTTTAACACCAAACACCTGACGTTCTCTGACTCAAGCTTTTGAAGAATCTCCCTAAGACAACCCTGAAGGATTCTGTTAGCCCCACTATGACGAAGAGATAGAATTTTCAATCCTCTCATTAAAGAGACGGGGATATCAACATCTCCTGATATCGAAGCCAAATGATGGTACAAGAGTGGTGCAAGACCATGAACCTCCGCCTGATGCAATAGATCGTCCCACGCCTCAGTTCTCTTACAGACACTCACCAGCTGGCTATATTGATTTTCCCCCATACGGCTTCTGGCGCAGAGGTGCAGAATATGATCTGAAGTGGGTCTACTATCCATTAGAATATTGTAGGAAACTCATCTCGCAGCGCGTCATGCAAACCGTTAAAGCTACTGTAGGTAAGCTGGTAGACAGGGGTTGCTCTCATTATCTCTGACAGACGACTAATTCCATGGTTTTCAATATTCCGGGCATTCACATAGCACTCAATGAGCTGAGCACAACCAAGAGCCCCTGGCAATCTGGTGATTTCAGTTTTACAATCTTTCTGATACTTTGGAAATAGAATCAGAGACAGTTGTGGGCGCATCTGGGAATAATTTGACTTGAATACCCGGTGGGGCACCATCAAACCATTTGGCCCTTCAATTACAGAAGATGGTTCGAACTCTGCAATGGCTTTAACGACAGGAACTGAGCCCGACTTAAAGGAGATGGGTCGTGTAAAGGAGTCAATTGCTCTTGACTCAACATCAAGAACAACCAGTTCATCTGTAAGATAGTTGCAGCCACAGGACAATAGCCAGGCGGTAAACGTGCTCTTGCCAGAACCGCTCTGCCCCGGCAGAAGGATTCCACCGGCGCTTGTACTTACAGCTGCTGCGTGAATAGCAAGACCATCGCTATTATCAACTATGACCTGGTATATTATCTCGTTGATAAGCGCATAGGCCAGTTCATAGTAATCATCCCCTGTGTATAAATTTTCCTTGTCGTTTTTAGTCAGCACATAGTGGGACCTCTCTTTTTCAACATGGAGTTGGAGAAGAGCACGAGACGGGGCAGGTTTACTTGTTTTTAAGTCACAGCAGAGGAAATCAATAAGATGAAGTGCGTCTGGTCCGCTCCAGTCTATGCCAACACACTCCTGACCAAAACCAACCCAAGCGCGACCAGAATCAGACATCAGTACGCACAAGTGCATTGTGTTCTTTGAGTGATTCTATAGCTGAATACACATCGCTGCGAACGATTTGTCTTTGATCCGGGTAAGCATCTTCTAAAAGCGAAACAATCTCTTCTACGGAGTGTCCCTGACCACACATCTGCCATACGAGATGGGCCGTATCATTGAGATACACCCCCTTAGTACTGGACATGGCATAGAGCAGGATTTCATCATCAAATTTTTCCACTCTATATTCAGGATTATGACTGAGTTTTTCAGAACTGTTCATTGCTGCATATTGCTGGTTAAAATTATTGTAACTTTGAGAAGGTGATATTTTACTCATTGTTCAACAGGATAGATCTATACAGTGCGAAAAACCCTGGGGCACTCGCCTGTTCATCAACCTGCCACTCTTCCCCTTCATGATCAAATCGGCAATTTTGTCGATATCCATCGTAATGTACTTGCCTTTACCTTCTACAACCAGATGACAGGGAATCCATATGCAAGCAAGCCCTAACGTTTGCATAAGTTCCTTCCACCAACATCAATGTTCAGCAACCTATCTTCTTTAGACCGTCCTTTCAAGAAATTTTGTCTAACCCAAAATGATGAGGAACTCATTCAATGTGTAAAGACGACTTCTCCCCCCCCTGTTCAAGACTGTTTACAACGAACGTATCCATTGACGTCATGAATTTTCAAAAATCCAGAACCGGATCTTCGAATCATGGCAAGCCTTCATCGCCAAACACTATCACATACATTGTATTTCTGGACTGGAACAGGTAGAGCGCGCTGATTATACTTCTGCTCATACATATTTAAATTGGTAAGAATCACGAAGTCTCGCACACTCGCTTCAAACTAATGCAGGACAAAAAGACAAGAAAAAGCCCTTACAGCTAAAAAGCTGTAAGGGCCTGATATTTTTTTCAAACGAATGGTGCCGGGACCAAGCGCTTGTCTATATTATGCTGGTAACTATTCACAACAGCTTTTTCTTATAGGTATGGCAAATACGTTGTTGTTAGACATTTTTTCTCGCTTCCCAACTATATAAAGACCACCATAAATACCTACAAGCATGATCAACGAAAGGATTATAAGCAATACGCTATGACCTTCTGCGACCTGATAAAAAAGAGTTGCTACAGCCCAGGCCAAAATAGTGCTGTATATTGCCATCACACCTGCATAAAACCCTCCCATCTCTTGCCGAGCCGCTCCTATTACAGCCAGACATGGGAAATACATTAGGACAAAGAGCAGATACGCAAAGGCCGAGAAAACCGTAAAGTGTGTTGCAATATGTTTATAAACAGAAGTATCCGCACCAATCTCTTCCGAGATGGCTTCCTGATCAGCAGCAATAAGGCTAACACCCAAAACATCAAAGGACGTGATTAATCCAACTACGCCTTCGCCCACAGTGGTAAACGCTTCCGTGATTGATCCCGCAACGTCTAAACCAGCACTCTCCTCTTGTTCTACTGTTTTAGCCGAAGGATTGATATCCATTGAAGCATACAGAGAGTTAAGCGTACCAACAATGGCTTCTTTTGCAAATAGACCGGTGAAGAGCGCCACTGATGCAGGCCAATTCTCCCTACTTATACCCATAGGCTCAAAAACTGGTGCTATTGCTTTGCCACCGTAAGCAAGTATTGAATTTTGTGAGTCTTCGTTGCCAAAAGAGATAGCCCCATCCTCAATCCCAATTGAGTTCAGTACACTGAGAACAAAGACTGCAATGACAACGATCCTACCTGCTTTCTTGACGAAATTTTTCATACTCAGCCATGCACTTTTAAACACATCACCAAACTGAGGAGCATGATACAGTGGCAGATCCATAACAAAATGTGAGGGAGTGCCTTTGAAAAGAGTGTTCTTCAGGAAATACCCAGTGAGAATTGCCATGGCCAGCCCTATGAGATAAATCATGAATACTGCAAATCCGGAATACGCACCAAAAAGAGCTGCACAAAAGAGTGCATAAACTGGCAGCCTGGCTCCGCATGACATGAAAGGAGCCATGAAAATTGTCATAAAACGATCTCTTTTGTTGGTCAAAGTGCGTGCTGCCATAACTGCAGGCACTGTGCAGCCAAAACCTACAACCATGGGAATAAAAGCAGACCCGGGCAGTCCGATCTTTCGCATGATTCTGTCGGCGACGACACCAACTCTTGCCATGTATCCAAGATTTTCAAGAATGGCTAAAGCAAGAAACATAAAGAACACGACAGGCACAAAGGTGGCAACTGTCTGACATCCTGCACCAACACCTCCTGCCATTACGAGTAACCACTCAGGGCTTCCTAGATATGTTAAAAAAACGGCTGGTACATCCACAAAAACAAGACCGCCGATAATATCAAAAAAATCTATAAACACTGAACCAAAACCTATGGCAAACCAGAAGGTAATAAACATTGATACAAGAAAAATAGGAATTGCTGCAAAACGGTGCATTACAATATTGTCTATCTTGTTGGTGATGCTCTCATTTCTGTCCTTTTTCTCCATGACAACACGAGCGTGTATCTTGTCGATGGAGGCATATTTACTAACAGAGTCAATCACCTCGACCATTGAGACATGAGTATCGTGTTCGGGGAGATTTTGAATGGTACTCTCAACGAGTTTCAGCGCCTTGGCGACCGATTCTTTATTTACCGCTACCACTGGAATAACAGGGAGCCCAAGTTCTTTACTTAACAGTTCTACATCAATTTCAATCCCTTCCTTCTCCGCCACATCCACCATGTTGAGGAGAATAATAATTTGACTCGTTCTTTCCTTTAGATCCATAGTCAAAAAAAGGTTTCTTGATAGACTCGTTGCATCCACAACATTGAGGATCAAGTCGTATTCACCTTCACGTATCACACGTTCTGCAATTTTTTGATCTTCAGTATCTGGACTCAAATTGTAGGTACCAGGAAGATCGACGAGGTCAATAGTAGTTCCCTGGAGAGGGAAACGTCCTTCTATTTTTTCAACTGTTACACCAGGCCAGTTTCCTACTTTCTGTCGAGATCCAGTTAAACTGTTAAAGAGGCTAGTCTTTCCGCAGTTGGGCACTCCTGCTATGGCTATTCTTTCAATCTTGTGCATCGTATAACTCCTGTACTAAAATCTGTTGTGCTTCACTTTTTCTAAGAGCAATGCGGCTACCTCGAATCTGAATGACCATCGGGTCTGATAATTTTACCGGAGCCAATTCAACCGGTGTCCCTTCTACAAATCCCATTTTATACAGTTTTTCGGCATAATCTGTTGACTTATCAACGAAACCAGCCACCTGGTACGTCCTATCTCTTCTGATTTCTGTTAGATTTGTGCTTTTGGGCATAATGGCTGTCCTTTGTCTGAGAAGAATTTTGTGAAATTGTTTGTCGAACGTTTCATTGATATGATTTCAAGCCAAGCCTGCTCATAAACCAATCAAACGTCCGGTTGATTTATCAATGGAGAGGGAATGTAACAGAGTAGTTTTTTAGATGCAACAGATTTTATAAGGCACCCCTAACTTCACAGGCCAGAAGTGTGCTACATTTCTATTCCCACTTTGTTTGATTTTAAAACTTCTCCACTGTCAAATATCCTGGCAATTAAAATATTATCTATATTATTGCCTCCAATTTCACAAAGGAGAGATAACGGATGGAATTTGAATGATACTTTTTGCAGCAATCGTAAGCGCTTATTAAACCCCATCTTCACAGGCCAACAATAAAATGTTCCATTTATGTCAACCCTTAACCTGGAGGCATATTATGGGAAGAAATCGAAGTAAAGCTTTCTGGCAAGATCACATTGACGCATGTGACAAAAGTGATTTGAAGCAAGTGGATTACTGTGCAAAGCACAATATAGCTGTTTCAACATTTGGTTACTGGAAAAGAAAGCTCAGGGAGTCTGATTCAAAGAATCAGGTTTTCTATCCCCTAACTATACCTTCTGGCAGACCTAAAGTTCCTGAAGAAGGTAATGCAGGGATTATCGTCAGCTTGGGTGGCGGGCGATTTTCCATTAAAGTTGAAAAGGAATTTTCAACAATAGCTTTGTCGCAAATAATAACAACTCTGGAACAGCTATGAAACAATGGCGTGCTAGAGGTGATGTTTATATAGCCGTTGGCGCAACTGACATGAGAAAATCAGTTAACGGATTATCGCTCCTTGTTGAAGAGCATTTTGAACTCGATTTGTTTTCAGGCAGCTTGTTCGCATTTTGTAATCGTAAACGGAATATAGTTAAGATTCTCTACTGGGCAAACAATGGTTTCTGTATTTGGATGAAAAGACTTGAGGAAGAAATCTTCAGGTGGCCTGAGTCTGAACACGAGGTTCTAGAGATAAGTTCCAAAGCACTTGGCTGGCTACTGGATGGTCTTGATCTTGATCATGCGCACCGACAACTGAGCTACAAAAAAGTTGGCTAAAACAGTATCTTAACCTGCTGACTATTCCTCTAATACCTTGAATTTTTATCCGGTTTTTGGTAATGTTTTGTCTATGAATTTAGACACTTCGACATTGCCGGATGATCCTGTTGAACTCAAGAAAATAATCCTCGAGTTGCAAGACAAACAACAGAAAGAACATGACGCTTTTCACAAGCAGATTGATTTGCTACGCGAGGAACTGCGTCGCGCTTATGCGGAGTTGTTTGGTCCAAAAAGTGAGGTGTTTAAAGGTAAAAGTCCTCAATTGCCGCTGTTTGATATGCCAGAGCCTGAGGATGTTGAAAAAGAAGCTGATGAGGAGCCTGTTGAGATAGCTGCCCACTCTAGGAAAAAGCAAGGTAGAAAACCTTTGCCGGATGCTTTACCTCGTGTAGAGGTGATTCATGATATACTTGAAGAAGAAAAGGTCTGCTCATGCGGTTCCCAGCTCAGCAAAATAGGCGAGGAAACTTGTGAAAAGCTTGATCTTATTCCTGCCATTATCCGGGTTATCAGGCATATCAGACCAAAATACAGTTGTAAATCCTGCGAAGGTATTGAAGACGAAGGAGCTACAGTAAAAATTGCTCCCGTTCCGCCTCAAATAATCCCAAAAGGAATCGCAAGTGGTGGGCTTCTTGCCCATATTCTTACTGCAAAGTTTGAAGATGCACTGCCCTTTTACCGCCAGGAAAAACAGTTCACCCGGTTAGGTGTCGATCTTGGTCGAGCAACCATGTGTAACTGGGCAATGAAGGTTGCTGAGCATTGCCAACCGTTACTGAGTTTGCTTCACAGCGAGATCTTGTCGGGACCTCTTATCAATGTAGATGAGACAACGGTTCAGGTTCTGAAAGAACCAAATCGTTCACCGACAACCAAATCATACATGTGGGTATTTCGAGGTGGTCCGCCGGAATCTCCAAGTGTATTGTACCAATATCACCCCGGTAGGGCTGGAGAGATTGCCAATACATTTTTGCGCGATTATCAGAGAGCGGTACAAACTGACGGGTATTCTGGTTACAACTTTCTCGATAATAAAAAAGGCGTGATCCATGTGGGATGTTGGGCTCATGCCAGAAGAAAGTTTATGGAGGCAGAAAAGGCGAGACCTAAAAATGCCAGGCCTGGCAGTTCAACTGTTGCTTTAAAACATATCCAGACTTTATATGGCGTTGAGAAAAAAGGAAAGAAGCTGGGACTTTCTGGTAGAGAACTTGTCTTATTGCGTGAAACAGAAGCGCTGCCTAATCTTGAAAAATTTCGTAAATGGCTAGAAAAGAAATCCCTTACTGTCACTCCGAAAAGCCTCTTGGGTAAAGCTGTTAGCTATACACTAAAGCAATGGCATAGGCTTGTTGCCTATATCCATCATGGAGATGTAAGCCCTGATAACAACCTAGCTGAGAACGCTATTCGTCCATTTGTTGTTGGTCGTAAAAACTGGCTTTTTGCTGGAACACCAGAAGGAGCTCGAGCCAGCGCTGCAATTTACACACTTATTGAAACTGCCAAGGCTAATAAACTTGACGCGTACAGATACCTCAGATTTCTTTTTGAGAATCTGCCACTGGCAGTAAGCACCGAAGACCACAAAGCTCTGCTGCCATCAAAGGTGTCAGCGGAGCAGATATCTCCAGTTAAAGACCTCAGTGTCGTTTAATAGGCGGTTACCAGCAATCCAATCTAGCTTTCTACTCAATCTTCCCCACGGAATAAGCGCATATGTACACTCTTGACTCGTACTGGCTCCGTTTGTTACGGGAGAAAAACTTGTGCTACCTTGGTTGCTAAACTCTAGATTAATGGTGAAATGAACAACATGTTTTGTGACTCTTGGGGGGTCAGTTTTGGACGCTGATAGGGGGTCAATTTTGAATGCTGATTGACACTCTATTTGCAACTTGTTGAAAATACGAACAATCTATTTTCTATATTAAGACGTTTTTTCTATCCAGACATCAATTTTGGATAAAAAGTAACACACAGATGCACACACAAAGACAAAGTTTAAGATATTGAACTGTGATAAAAAAGGAGTCCAACAGAGCGAGTAATCGTCTCTCCTTTTCGCGGTAACTTTTACGTTTTACTAACTCAATCCATGAGGTCGATTATGATTCATAGCAAATACATTGTAGCAGTGCTGATCATAGTGGTAGCTGTTTGGAAATTTTCATCTGGGACATCTTTCGCCAGCAGCTCAGCTCTTAAATATCAGCAGTATAAAAACTCTAAAACCTACCAAATGCTCCATGCTGAGGACAACAAAGATATTGATTCAGGGCCTAAAAGAGGCTACAGGCATTCGACTGCCGAGGATAATACCACCAGCGATAATAATTCTGACAAAACTGAATCACTTCAAGCTGAAGAAAATAAAGTCGATACCAAATCTCAAGACCAAGACGACAGTTGGTAATCTCTATCCTCTCAAAAACCGTGAGGGAAACTGGGAATGTTTTTCGAAATAGGTCAATCAATACAGGAGTAAGGTTTAAGAATACGTATTCGCGAGGCTTCGCAAAACTCTTTATATTCGTTATTTCTTGCCTTACTTAATCAAGGATTTCTTAGTCTAATATAATCTTTCGTCTCTTTTTTTTCTTGAAAATGATAGGTTCCGTATCACCTTCAACCATATCCTCGTCGATAATGATTTCCCTCCCATTTCTGGTAGGAGTTTTATGCTGAACTGGACGATAGTTTAAATTTTTAAAATTAATAATTTCTGATTTAGTTACCCCACCACATCTCTTCATTTTATCTATATCTTGATTGGAAGTGTTAACAAACTCCTCTAAAGAGCTGAAATTGTCAACGAGAGCTCTCATTGCACGAATAGATAAATTGAATGAAAGCACTGTATCTTGCCAACTTTCGTTTAGCGGGTCTCTGTCATCAGTCGAATCTACTTCTACATAAATAGGTTTGCTACCTTCGACAGATTTATTGTGAGAAGTATATTTTGAGGTAGGCGAATTCTGTACTACAGGCTCATTAGCAACTTGAACAGTTTTTAGGAGTTCTTTTAGATTTCCAAAAGATCGTACATATAACCATGCTGGATATTTCCCATAATTTTCTAAAATTTTATAGGGGGACATTTCGCTATGCTTCTCGTATAATCCCCTAAATTCATCAACCAAGTCCTCGTGCTTCAGTTCCTCTCTGACAAAAATGTATTGCTTATAGCCACCATAACCATTAATGACTTTGCGTAATTCACATGAAGGTTTAATTCCGAGTTCATTAGTTGTGGGAATCCGACCATGCTTTTTCTTAAATAAAGAGTAGCGATCAATTAACGTTGACTCAGGAGAGCACTCTTGGGTAACTTTCACATGGTTTGAAGGTACCATTCTTGGATCACTTAAGACAGCCTCCCCCCCATGTGAAGACGTTACTAACTCGTTTAAACTATTTTCACAAATCAGTTTAAACTTACAAAACTTACGTGCAGTTGTGGGTCCACAGTCAGGAAGAGATAAAAAATCAGTATTTTTTGCGCTTAGAAACTCTTTAACCGTTTTGAAGCTAGTTATTACTATATTAGCCTCACGCACGGTCAAACTCGAATCCCTAACAAATGAAGCCCACTCTACACTAGCTGATTGCAGCTTCTTGTCATTCGATAAAACTATCTCTTTTTGTGGGTTCAGTGCTATTTTATTGTCTTTTTCTTTTTTGTACTGGTTTGGTTGCTTTTTGATTTCTGGATATTTTAGGAGAAAATCACAAAGGTTTTTTTTCATATTCACTTGTGGTGATATCAATAATGCCCCACTTGAATAGTCAAAAATTCCATCGTCTATCATTTGCCGAACAACCTTAGTTAAGGTTTTGTTGGATAGTAAAAGACCCTTGTGATATTTCAAGACAAAATCAGTGAGAGAGCAGCCACTATTTGTTTCTGCCAAGTCGACAATATCTTCTAATTTCTGGATACTGAGCGAATCTTGGAGATTTGAAGTTTTGTCGAAGTCACACACCATGCCTGAAGCATCTGTTTTTTCTACAATATGTCTCTTCGAACAAGCTTCATCATTTTTATTAATAGTCTTTTTGCTTTGTCTTGGATTTTTCCTTTTTTTTATCCCCCCCTCGACCTTATGCTTTACCCAAGCAAACAATTTTTCCATTGGTGATTTACTACTATATGCCACTAGATCACTCGCTTTATCTGACGTAACCGATCTAATGAATCAGGAAGCATATTATTCGTGATTTTTCCAACTGGTTGCCCAGTCAGGATAGACAATCCAGACTTTGCGCTCTTAATTTCATTTCTATTTACTGGGCACCCAAGCGCATGAAATATTAAGTTTCTCACCTTAGCCTCATTGCCATCTTGCATTCTGCCTTGTTCACTCATCAGGAGACCATAATAGGGTTTATCATATAAATTGTAGGGTACTCCTTTAATCTGTGAAAACCTTTCAGCAATATCTTTATCCTCGAATTTTGATATTAAATTTACAAATAGTTTCAACCCTACAGGCCTAAAAAGAAGATGACCTTTTTCTCTCTGACGGGTAGCGTATTTTTCAAAATTTTCATCTGAGTAATATTTCTCTATTTCCTGATAATTTTCAGCTAAACATTCAAAAAATTGCAAAGCATACTCTCTATACTCTTTAATCAGAGTATCGGAAGGCCTTTTACCAGTTGTTAATTGCTTTACAGTTCCTATCTTATAAACCTTTGTAAACAAAATAGTTATCACATCATAAAGATTTTCTATAGATGTTAAACAGCCATCCTCAAGAGAAATATTTGCTCCGCCCTTAAATTTAATTCGCCCCTCAAAGAATCTTGAATCATTCTCAACCAACCACCTCGTGGTAATGGCCATAGGATCATCTTCATCAAGTGATATTATTTCGTATCTATTTACCTTTACCGCATATTTATTTAATGTTGTAAATAACCTTCTTGTTCTGAGCCTGAAGGCTTCACTTTCTTTTCTATGCGCAATGAAAATTACCGGGATCATATCATCAGTAAAAGGAAACTCCTCCTTTGGTGATATTTCGTTATTTTCATATCGCGCAAATAACGTTTTTATACCAGCCAACCGATGCTGACCATCGATTGGTATAATTTCTTCTTCCCCTGAAAACTTTAGAAGACCTACATCCCCATTGACATCAACGGAGCCAGTTTCCGAAGAGGCTATTGATGCAGGATACCATTCAGGATTACTACCGTACACAGCCAAGACTAAGGAGTTAAAAAAACGAGCATCTGTTTTTGAGAGATAATCAGATATCTCAACTTTACGTTTATCTTTAATACTTCTTTGTAATAAGTCTGAAAGTACCTCAGAAGAGTGAACATTTTTCACATATGAGACTCTACTTGCCACTTCTTTTATTGGCATGACAGAAGAATAATATACCCAATCTCCTATTTGACCTCGTACTGTTGGTAAAAACAATGATTCCATGGACTTTCCCTTACTAGAGCTCAAATGGATTATTTATAGGATTAGTTTCTATGATAAATTTAATACAATTATAGTGAGGCCTAAATCTCGTTACAAACAAGTGTCTTTGTTTTTTTGCTTCTTCGGCATCACAAAGAAAATGTTCAAAGAATAAACCTTGAGTATTATAAAGCTCTTTCAGTTTGGCTAAAGGGTCTGTATTGACTGATGAGTGGTGAAAATAACAAGACCTTACGTTTTCGCCATATGATGAAGTCATAGTATCTTCTATAAATAACGTTTGCTTATCAGCTATATGGTGACAAACAAATCTATACACTCCTGTGTCAGCGGGGAGTAACTCACTTTCCGTATTAGGGAAGTCAACCTCAACCCACTCTACATTATTATCATCATTATAGAAGTCTAGACCTCTAGCCATGCTCGCCACTCCATTTGTCGAAAAGTGTAAATGTGTTTTCCAAACCATCTCGGTAGTTACCAGGTGAAATCCGACTCAGAGTAGTTCGGAATTTCTTTATTTGATCGCAATAAACTTCTCCAAACATTGCTTTGCCTGATTCTGAATCTGCAATGCCATGAACAAATGCAGCGGAAAAAGCGTCTAAATCATTCAACAACTGATTGAAATCTTTAATTCCAGCTGTATTCGACGTATTTAAAGATTGAAGTTTTGCTGAAGTATATTCATCACATTTAGGTAACAGTTCAGCTACAAAAATTTGATATAATTTATGCGCATACTGAACATCTCCCTTTTTAGCTTCATCCTTATCCCCTATATATTGAAAATACGCTAACGGAAGCAGTAACGATGCAAGAAAAAAGTATAAAACCTCTATAAATGTTTTGGCCTCCTTAAAGTTGCTTTTAATAACTGTATATTCAAAAGAAAGAAAACAGTTTGCGCTTATTTGCCCTGCCACAAATCCAATAATAAGTCCGGGTACAAATAAAAAAAATAAACATTTTTGAAGAGGGAGTTTTTTCATATATTGATCAATATCTTAATTTCAACAAACACTGATTTCAGCAATTTTGGGCGAAAACTCAGGATCCAACAATGCCATTTGCCTACGAATATTGGACCTTAAATCAATTGCAGGCTGTAAGCAAAAATCATTAAACTCTGTCAACGAAACCGTTTCCAGGTCAGGGAAAAGAAGTTTTAGATACCCACAGGCTAAACGCTGAACGGCTCTAGTATCTCTCAAATCCCCATAGGATTGCATATGATCTTTAACAAAAGTCATATGTTCTTGGCTTGATCTCAGTGAATAGAGAACTTCACCGAAATAATCTGCTCGTAAAGCGTTAGATTGGCACAGCGATGTTGATTGTATTCTTGGGAGCTCCCAACCAGGTACCAATGCGTGAAAACGATCAAGAAGTGCTGTAGCCTCATGCCCATTCAACCATCTAGGTAACTCAGAAAAAAAATTAGCGTCACGAGGGCGTCCATCGACAATGGGGATATTTCCCAATATTACAAAACCAGCATCTGAAGAGCCATGGAAACCCATTACCCGATATTCTCCTGACTCTAAGTAGCCTTTCAGAGCACCTACAATTTCACCTTCATTGCTTAATTTTATTGTTTGGATTTCGTCAAGTATTACAGCGTTGTAGTTGGATATAATGCCAGCCTGTTGCCGGCCCATATCGTAAAATAATTGGGCTCGAGTTACAACCCCCCCACTAATAAGCCATGCATGCCTAGATAACTGACTATAAATATATGATTTCCCAGTCCCTTTGGGAGCTAACTCCATCATATTTACTCTAGGTTCTATCAGCGGTATCAATCTGGTAAAGATCAATAGTTTTTGTCTCGTTGAATATTTCCTTTCGTCATACCCCATCGTTCTAGACAATACTGCTAGCCATTCTTCCAAACTAAATTCTTTACGTTGTGAAAGGAAATATTCAAGGTCAATACTTGCCGCTTGCATGGGATTGAAATTCGTCATTACAACATCGAATTTATCATCTTTGTCCTTTGACGGCATCCAAGTCAATGTCCCACTACCCCAAACATTCCCCATTAATAACAGAGGATTCTCATCAACTATTGAGTCTTTAACAATTCCATTTAAGTCTAGTGAAGGAATCTTTAATTGAAGAGTTCCTTTTGTTGGGTGAACTTTTACACTAAAAGAGTCTAATATCTTCAATGGGGTACCATTACGAAGATCATACATCAATGTCTCTTTTTGCTTTTTATCGGGTAAATATTTTGCGATGAATTGTTGCATGCCATCACTATTCACTCCACCGGCCCCATCACTATACCTACTAACAAGCCAGTCAGAGACAAATGCAGGAATTACACGTCCCGAAAGACCTGCTTTGGCTGCCAAACCTTTGTGAACACATACATCCGGAAATGAGTTGGCAATCTTCTCATCAAGATATTCTTGGTTTATTTCAGTTTCAGATATCGAAGTCATCATCAAACTCTGTAGACATTGAACCTTTAGTTGGTTTTGTTATTTCTATGCTTTCTTCAAGTTCACCCGTTATACTTTTCAATCGATACCGGATAACAAACTGAACGTTTCCATCAACTACACTGCTTGCATCGACAGAAGCGTTAACTTTCTGGGCACTAGTTGAGCTTATTAGAACAGGTAGACTAGTAGAAATATCCGCTCCACTTACATCTAAATCAACAAGCTTTATTTGATACTTATTTGGATTTGAAATATGCAAAACAAGTTGATTCACTGATCGTTTACGGAAAATCTCTCCTTCCAATGCGAAACTTAGAGATTTTGCAGAAACAGGGCGCTCGTTGCTAAAAACAAACCAAGGG
The DNA here is from genome assembly GCF_054397165.1 of Desulforhopalus glucosivorans. Classification (NCBI taxonomy): domain Bacteria; kingdom Pseudomonadati; phylum Thermodesulfobacteriota; class Desulfobulbia; order Desulfobulbales; family Desulfocapsaceae; genus Desulforhopalus; species Desulforhopalus glucosivorans. The sequence goes on along the minus strand of NZ_AP044854.1, from coordinate 316,003 downwards.
ACGGCCATCTCTTGAGGAGAACATCCCCCGTGAGTTGCCCCAAGGGGTCTGCTTTTAAAACATGTGTATCCTTTGGGTAAAACCATTTCCTCACTTAAACCAAAGAGTGCTGGAGTAAGTTGCCATACGCACTGTAAATCTAGTTTAACTAAGTCTTCTGACGTGTGTTTGTGCAGCGTTCTAGTTCTCATTTTCCCATTAACCGGCTCTTTGATTATTTCTGCCGATTTAGGAATAACCGTGTAGCCATGATCACTACAAATAACAACTTTCAGATACTTGCCATACATATCTTTATAATCTCTAACACAATGGACAATTTCCTCCGCTTTTTTAAGGACATATTCTTTATACTTTCGTTTTCGTAAATATTGCCTCAAAGAGCTATGCAAATACTCACGATCAAGTTGGTTATCTAAATATAGATAAACCTTGGCAGGCTCTTGGATAAGCTCTAGCAAGGAGCCATCTTTATCTGTTTTGGAACGAATATCACTTTCTGACACACCAATACATTCTTTCAATAATTCTTTATAAAAAGCTGCTGAAGATCCCTCTTCAGGTATTTGTTCCTTGGTTTTTCCTGCAACCAAAACGGGCTTAGCAATTTCTGTTTGTGATGGAAGAAATGAGAAATAGGGTTTAGGTTCATCGACTGGAAATAAATCATTTGCACGCATCAAAGGTAATAATTCCTCACAGGCACAAAGATAGTCTAATCCATCAAATACAACCATCAAGACGGGGTCAGTGTTACTTATTTTTTTTAATTCTGCTATCTGTCTATATGCCATGCCTTCACCATCAAACAACATTTTCTGATAGTGTTTGGCAAGCCACTCTTCAAATTTCACCAAATATTGTTCAGTCTCGTTAATTTGGCCAAGAATTGAGCAAGAATTATAAAACGGTAAATATTCGTTTTCTAACCATGTTTGCACATCAGATACAGGGTCTTCAGCAGAAATAATTGATGGTTTTTTTGTAGGAACAAGTTGTTTTGCAACAGAAGTTACTTCTGGTAATTCTAAAGCAAGCAATGCTTTATAGGACGATAGCATTAATGGATTTTCAGTATGGAGCTGAAAATGGAGCTGTTCTAACAGAAAATTCTTTTCAAATTCTAACTTTCCTGAAATAAATTGAATTGCTAAATCTTGAGATTTGATCCATTGTTCTTTAAGAAAATCTCGAGCAAAAGCAGCTATGCTCTCAGGTACTTGTAAAGAAGTAGTTATGGCGGGAAGCTTAATACGGCTTGGGAATTGAGACAATTCGAACCATATATTATCTTGTTGCAACCAATCCGCAACTTTGTCCTGAGGATATAGAGATAACAGCTGCTCCCAAATGATGAATTTGGCACGCTTGAATGGCGCATGACACAACCAGGTTAACAAATCTGCATAATCCTGATTCATTCCAGACCATTTCAGCAGCTGTTCCTTCAATAACTGCAAGGTCAGGATGTGTAGAGCATGTTCATCATGACTAATTAAGTATTCAAAAAGAGCTGACAATTCATTTTGTGAACGAGGAATGTCTTTACTCCATACATCTCCCAAAAGAGTTCTTTTAAGCCATCTCTCAATAGATTCTCCTTTAGTTAGTTGCTTCTTTGCTTTTTCGATTAATTTCAGCTCTACAACCCAATTTGGCTGATTTTTCAAATATTGTGGAACCACTGTCTGCTCTAGTTCTTCAGCCAACATTTTAACAGGATCAACAATTCGTTTTTGTGCGCCGTATTTAATCGCTGCGTCAAAATACCTAAAAAGAAGCGGATTACGAACAACCACACACAAAGAATTTCCTGATTTTGCATGAGAATGAATCATCTCTAGCTCAATTTCAAACTGGTCCTTTTCAACAACCAGTCTATCAGAGTCCTTTGCGGCATAGAGTCCATATTGGTCGCAGATAATCTCTATCATAGCATTTATGCTCCAAAGACATTTCTACTTACAACACGATAAATAACAGCGATTTTCTCCTGCTCATTCAATCCCTTGCCAAACTGCTCAATTGTTGAATTCAGAACATTCTCCAAAGCTTGTCCATTTGGAGAGAGCTCTTCTAGTAACTCAAAAGTCCGGTCGTTCTTTTTACCCTTTAGAAAAACACTTAAACGACCCTGTCCATTTGGTGGGGGAGCTATAGGCTCTGGATCAGGATCAGGATTAGGGTCAGGAGGAATGAATGAATCGACATAATCTCTAGCTGATTCTAGTTTGGCCCCAAATTTTACGACAAGATCATCGCTCCAGGATGTGATATTGAGACCTGTAATTTTCTCTGCAATTTTCAATAGAATTTCATCTGTGATTGGCGAATTTTCTCTACATAAATCCACTAAACTGGCAGTCTCACCTACATAGACATGGCTCTGTTTTTCGGGTGATAGGCTAGTAAACCAGGTCGTTATACCTTGACCGGGATTGGACTCTTCCCCAAAAACTGATTCACATTCTGATAAAACTCTTTTTTTCAAGGCATCGAGAAGATTTTCTAGCTCCTCCTTATAGGGTTTAATTCCCTCGACAATCTGCTTGGGGGTAATCTTCTTTGCTTCATCAAAAACATGTTCAAAAAAATCTTTGAGCAGTATATGGTCAATATTAGGATCTAACTCAGCTAAAGGTTTGAAAATATGTTCTCGTAGCTGCCAGGCACCATCAGATACCTCATCGGTGACATGTGCATGCACTGGAAGTGTACGCCACCACTCTCCTATAGCAACCCCAACTTTCCTCACCCTTTCAAGCGAGGGGTCTGCTGGGGTAAAAGAAACATCAAATAATTCTGCAAGGCCATTAGTAAGCGCTTTTTGGTTAGAGCTTACATTCACATAAATCAGTTTATACTTTTCAGGAGAAGTGAATACCTTTTCCAACGTATCACTTTCAATAACTGTTATTTTTTCAATGTTAGTTGAATTTCGTTGAAACTCGAAAGAAATGTTCCCCAGAGATAGTTCGTTGTGGGCTACTGCTGCAAAAAACAATGGCATAGCCCTACATTTCACTCCAAACGGTGGCTTTCTTAATGTACGTACAAGGTTATCCATTTTCACAGGTTGAGTTCGAGCTTTTTGAATATATTTTTCAATACATTCCCAGGTATTGTATGCACCCTTAAAAGAGTTGATATCTGGTTTTTCAATGACAAACTCACCAGTCTGATTCTTCTTTAACAATCCATTACTTTTAAAAATCTGCGTAATAATGTGCTTGGGAGCATTCGCTGTTTCATTCCAAAGTTTCTCTGCTGCACCTTTGCCCGAAAGTTTGATGATTATATCACGACAGTCCTTTCGATATCCCCAATTACCACCAAAATCATCATGTGTAAGTTTTGGTTCATGTATATTAGGACAATCAGGAAAAACATCGGTCATCACTTTTGATGTTAATTTTTTTATTTGTCGCGCATTAAGGACCTTTTGTGACTGACCTTGCCAGTAGTAGTCCAACAGTTGCTTTTCAGGTCCAAAGAGGTCACCTATCATATCAGTAAGTTGGGCCGATTTATCATCATCCCAAACACGCCATTCCTCGTATAACTCACCACCTTCAGCATATAAACTAGCCTCGTTGTTTTTAAGGTAGTTCAGCGCTTGATGTTCTTTGAGCAAATTAAAAACTTGTACAGGATCTTTTGGTATACCTAGAACTACTTGTGAGTAATTATTGTCCGCCAATTCCGTAACAGCGATATTTTTAGCTTCATCGATTTCACTACTGCTTGCACAAAGCACTACTAACAGAATTCCATCATGATACAGCCCAGTACCAAGATTTTTAGTTAAAATATGTAGTTTTTCTTTTAATTGAGCCATACTGACTGGTTCAATTAACATCTTACGAGCTACGCCATATTCATCACCATAGCTGGTTGCTTCATAACTTTCATTGACAGGGAGAACTGACCAGAGTGACTTTAGATATTGAACTGGACTCTGTCCTAATTTTTCTGGGGTATCGTTAAGAAGTTTACGAACCTTTTCCATAAGAGATTCAGTAGCACTGCTCACAGCTGGGCGATATGAGCCATCAGCTTGCAGTTTCATCAATATATGATTCTCATTTTGCAGATCGGAGTGGCGAGCTAACTCTTTTGTAAAAACGGGTTGTTCAGCTGTAGGTATATCCAGTGAATAAATGAGAATTTCTTCTGTGACTTTGACTCTAGCTGGGTTGGTTACCCGAAAGACAGAAACTGCTTTTAAGATTCGTAAACCTAAACTATCATAATCTTCAAGCCTTGTTCGAAGATGTTCAAAATCACGGTGAACTGAGCGGGTACGTTCATGCTGCTTCACATCGTTAGAAAAATAATCCCAAAGTTTATCCACCGTAAACATTGGTGGACAAGAAGCTTCTGAGTTGCACACTGCTTTCGCAAGAAAACGATTAAAACTTCCAGGTTCATCTTCGCAAAGACATGTAAATAAAGTTCGGTTATTCTGGGCAACTTTTTCAGATATAGCAGGCAAACTATAAACAGCCATTGGGTGCAAAGGATAAGTTCCCAATATAACCGTTGCTTTCAACTCCTCTGGTGTAAAGCCAGTAAAATACTTCAAACGTGCGGTTTCTTGAACGAGCGAATCGAAATAGATATCATGATTAGATGTCAACGTTTGCCAACCAAGTGCTGACTCATCAGCAACTATTACTCCATCAATCAGCTGGAAAGTTTCTACATCTGTACTCTTCATGATGTATTGCTTAAACCGTCCTTCAATTTTACGTAAATCATCCTCAAGTTGCTGGTTATTTGCTCCTGAGGCATTCATTGAGATATCATGATACTCCTTCAACGAACGATGGCAAAATAGATAGAAATGAAGCTGATCTTCTCCACTATTGTTACATCGCTCAGCAAACTCTTGCAGTACAAGACCTTCTTTGCCTGTGGGGTCCTTAACCACTTCTCCCATTTTATGGCCAAATTCATCCCAAAATACAACAATCCCGGAAAACCCATGATGCTCCTTCAGCTCTTTAACAACACTGGTATAAAAGTCATTTGCTGAAAGCATCGTAGTATATTCAAAACGCCCCCCAGACGAACAAACGGGGTGAATTTTTCGAAATAGATCAAATGCTTTTTTCTGATAATTCCTTAACCGAGTCTTCAATTCTTCCACAGACATTCGGTTCTGCTCATCCTGATTTTCCTCAAGTTCTTTTTTTAGTAGGATGAAACTATCAGAGTAATTCTGTTCAATATCATCAATTCTAGATAAGGCAGCATCAAAAGCGGAGGTTGGTAAGAGGTACTCTAACCCTTCTTTTTCTAGAGCTTTACGCAACCCCATCATCAGACCGTCAGCTATATTACCAACATCACCATAAAGGTTTACAATAAGGAATTTATTTGGAACTAACCCTCGATAATGATTTAGAATTTCTTTGGTATCTGGATCAAGCTTATCAATGACTTTTTGTAGCTGCTCATTACCTAAGCTCCTAACGAAAAAATTCAAAAGCACAAGGGCAAGATGACTTTTCCCCGTTCCATATGTGCCCATGACAATCCTAGAGCGAAGGTCACTTGTCGGATGCAGTTTCTTGGCCAAATCTAGAATAATTTCTCGTGCAACTTCAGTTGGGATAAACCCTGCAACTTTCTCAAGATTATCACGGTCATTCTGTAAATTTACAGCGGCCTTAAATCCAGGTGAAATATGAATAAAATCACTTAAATTTTGGATTGTCATTCTTGCTCTCCACTTTCTTTCACGATACATCAGTCTTAATGAAAGGTTATTTAAAATTTTGTTACAGCAAATAGCGTTTTAATTAGGGCGCCCAAATAAGGCCTCTGTTATTTTCAGTTATCGCTATCAAATCACTCAAATCCTCTTGGCAATTAAGAAGAAAAACCAAAGGATATTTAGGCTCACTCACAAGAAGGTTTCGCAAAAAAGATAATCTCTCACTAACTGGCCACTTGGCATACAGGGGTTCTAAATCCGTGACGACAGTAGTCTGGAGATTAGCCATTTCGCAAAGTTCATTACGAATATCCTGCCATATGAAAAACTCATTTAATCTTCCTTGATATCGCTCCTGGAAATTGATAGTTATTGCGTTGGCAATATCGGCAAACTCATCAAGTAATGCGGGAGTGAATAAGTTGTCCATAGGACCTCTTATGATTAGCAATACTTTATAGCGATGTTCCTTGTATTGGTGAATTTTTTCAAGCAACCCTTCTAAGATATCCATAATGTTCCTCTAGAAAAAAGAGCCCTACCAGCCTGCTCTACTTCATTTTTTCCACTTCCTTTTTGCCCATATCCAAAGCATCTATAGGCTCTTCCCCATCTAGTTCATGATAATAGGCACTTACTAATGAAAGAGGTGTGATATCCATAATAGAGATTGAGTTTAACCCTGCCGTATGGCTGATCCAAGCCACTTGTTTTTGGTAATACTCTCCTATATCAACAAGCAAGCTATCAATTACTTCCCGTTCAAAGCGAAAAATTCGTCCCAAGCCTCCGGATTCGAATAGTTTTTCCAAATGGACTGAAGTACGTTGTTGTCCAGAAGCCCAATCAAGTAAAGCATAAGCTAGGATTGCCTTTGGCACACTTGGAGCTTCATCAGTCTGCCGGAGGTAATTGCCCTCTTCTGTAGTTAGAAAAAATCCAAATTCATCGCCCAGTCGCGTTCCCTCGAAGGCCTGTTTAAATGGCGAAAAGGTAAGTTTGTGAAATACACTATCAGTCATAGGCTTGTCGTGATTAACATCCCAGTAGCCACGAACGGCCTTTTCAAAATCATCACGACTGAAAGAATCTAGGCCGAATTCATTGAAATAAAATGCATAAAACCAAGCAGGAGAGGATGATTTAGCAAGATTATAATGTATTGCCCACCAGATCCCATCTTCCTCCAACTCAGGATCATGGTTAGCTATGATTTGACCTAAAGGAGTGAGTTGGAAACCACCTTTATTTTTGCATACAATCCCTGCCGACTCAGCCCAAGCCCTTGCAGCTCCAACCTTTAGTTTTCCAACGCGCAATAAAGATTGAGCTTTCTCAACCGATTTTGGCAAAAATAGATCGGGGTTCTCAGGTAACTTTTTTAATATGAGACGAAACCATGCTTCTTCAAAACCAAATTCAAACTTTGCCATACTTACTATTTTCCTCTTTTAGTTAAAGAGTCGAGAACTGGACAAATGTGTTTAACACAAGCTAAACAACTGACACATTTACTATTATCTACATAGAATTGATCTTCTGAGGTTAAAGCATTTTTTTTGCATTTAGCACCACATGCACCACAAAAGATACAAGTTTGTAATTTTTTTATTTGTTTCTCTACTCGCTGTTGGAATAATCTCCGATTTTTTTTAATCAAATAGTTTACCCGTATAGCCTTATCAACATAGGCAATCTCGACACTGGCCAAAATTTCCTGGGTTTTGAAATCGTGAATCAAAAATGTCTCAGCAAATTCCTGACTACTAAGCTGAGACTGAGGCCCAAGGGGTCTCAAAAAATGCCTGACTAAAGATATATCGCCACTCAATAGCTGGTACATAACAGCATCATCTGACAGTTTGCATGGTTGCGATTCAATAGCTGATTTGTAATGATCCAAACCACGGCCACCTGCACGAGCCCGCCAACCTTGATCTGTAAATATTTCAGGATTTGGATGTTGCATTCGTTCTGCCTGCTCACTAAGAAAAGTCTGCCATTTTTTACTCTTCTGTGGATAGCGGACTCCAATCATCTCCTGCGACCAAGCACTATTAAATGGACAATAAAGGCAACCAACCCTCCTAAAACCTTTTTTGTATGCATGGTTAAATGGCAATTCATGGATTAAAAGATAGAGCCATACCTGAATATCTGTCCAATCTATAATAGGGCTGGCAAGAAGTTCCCCTGCAATTTTATGTTTTGTAGAAACACGAGGATATTTCGACCGACGCACTGATTCCGAACGGCGCACTCCATCAAAAGCCAGCACTCCTTGCTCCGGACTCATACTATCAATCAATTTAGCTAAAGGATTTGTTTTATGGGTCGTACAACACCATCGCAATATACGGCTCGGGGGACCTATGTTTTTTGATGTTTGGAAAAAATCTAAATTAGAACTACTCTGCATAAGAGGAGTTAAAGGATGTAGCTCCTGAAAATCCTTAACATACTGATATGTATCAGGAAACTCTATTGTAGTGTCAGCAAATATATGGAGTACATCACTGCGCCCTAGCCCATTCATCACCAAGTGTGAAGTTACAGAAGAATCTTTGCCACCAGAAAAAGAGACAAATAAAACCTTATTTTCATTATCAGCAACTGTTTGGCGAATAAAAGTCTCCGCTTCATATTGTAAATCTTCTATGTATTTCTTATTAGCCTTTTGCAACAGTTCCAACCATTGCTGTCTAGTCCTTGCCAGAGGTTTCAGTTCTCCTGCCTCTAGGACGTTGGTTACCATTTCAGTCTTTGCAGATAGTTTAAAAAGCAACTGGCCCTGACAATAATAGCAATAACTACCTGGAGAAACCCAGATCTCTCCTTCTTTTAGAAGGGGGTAAAGAGATTGCGGCACTAACCTTTTAAGGTAATGGATCTCTGGACGAAAAACTGGTACCAATGATGCAGCACATAGATCACGAGATCCTCCACCACAAGCTAGACATTTGCTCCCTAGCACAGGGACATGACAAGTATCACACCAATAAGCCCTTTTTCCTTTTGCCTTACTCATAGCCTGATCTTCCCTCTTCTCTTGCTTCTAATTGTGATAGAGGAAGGCTGGTTTTCTGCATCCAATACAGACTTCTCTTTTTGTAATTCCTGATTCGGTTCCGATTTTTGTTGATTTATATTTGTCACGATTGGTATTGAAACTGGGTTGATTGTTGAAAAATATTCATCTATTGCCTTAAGAATGGTGATAAGTACGGAGTCCCTCGTTTCACCTTGTTGTAATTCTATATAGAGGTTTTTTGGTATTTTAATTCTTATACCCTGTTGAGAGTATGAATGAAAAAAACCTGACTTCAAAAAACTATCTAATGGTTTTGGGCAGACCCTATTTTTGATCTCAGTTGGGGAGAATTCTGTGATTCTACTCATAGCAGAAGAATCATCCTCGACGACCCAGCCTTTTTTAGATCTAGAACGGTAAAAATTATAAAACATATCCTTTAATTTAGAGACATAGATACTACCCGCTTCATCCATACTGCGGATAAAAATATACCCCATTACTAATTTGTAGGATGTATTATTGTTTCGACTTATTAGATAGCTGGTAAAAGTTGCTACCGATTCCGGCAATAAAGCCAGAAGACTTTGAATGGATCTGTCTTTCCAAGTCTCAGGTCTGTCATACAATCCATCGCCAAGGCTTGTAAACCTCGAATCGGCTGTTAAAGCAGCTGTAATATTACCTTCTGTGAACTCACCTTGAAGTTGTTTGATAATGTTGATCCGCCGCATAGGGAGCCCATTGTCATCAATCAATTGCTCGATAGCAGTTGAGACTGAACGATAACCACCCACACCCCATGACTTCAGCCCATAAGTACCTCGATTTATAATTTCGATAGAGTCATAGCGCATGATAGCATTATGGACATGACGATCACCTATCTCATTGAAATTTCCATTCAAGTTACGAATCGCTTTTGCAATTTCAGTAAAGTGCATAGGCTTGCCATATCCTTCTAAAGCATAACAGGCAGCCTCTTCGAGATTATCACAATATCTTAGTTTCCATTTATCGTATGGAAGCACGACATCATCATGTAAAACAAACTGGGCATCACTCTTTTGAATGAGTTGTTCAATGAATGCTCGGTGAAAAGAGGTGATTATTTGTTGAGAACAATTATTTGTGCAATATTCACTAATCTTTTTGGAGATTACTTGTACGTGGTAGGATTCTGAACCCTCGAAATCAAGCTTTCTGATTATTTGGAGTGGCCGATCACAAGACAAGCACTCAGTTTCAACCGAGATAACGTCTGAATCATTCTTAAAATTTTCTTCGGGATACCAAAGAAGAAGAAACTGCCCTAAGGCTAGGCTATATGGTGGAGTGGGCCAATCGAAGGATTTTTGAAGAGCAAATGCAAGGGATCCAAGTTCAATAAGACCACCACCTTGAGAAATGATTGTACTGAGTTGTTCTGAGAATACATTCAGTTTATCAACGTTCGCCTTAATCTGTAATTTAATAAATCCTTTTTTCAGAATCTGCCGTGCACGTTCACGGGTTATTCCAAAATACTCACCAAGTTCTTCCAAGATAGGACTCTTCCCTTCTCGAAAACAAAACCGCTTTAGAAAAAGGTCCTGATTTCTCACGTTCTTTATGCACTGCCGAACGAAGCTTTCAACCATACTATCGTAGCTTTCATAATCAATTGGCTCGACATCAGCATCAGAATCGACAGCAACTGGAACACCAGTCAAACATAAGGATGTTACAATTCCTTTTAATTCGTTAAGGCTCCTTCGACCAAAATTCTTTTCAGAGAGCAATGATGATCCAGACGTTAACATTACTTCGCCAATAGTTTGAAACCCGAGTTTATTTAACACTTTTGAAGTACGAACAGTCAAAACGATGTCTTTGAGACGGATTTTTCCTTGAAAATCATAATGCAAATCCTCTACAAGAAAACCAACAATACCTCTTGAGGAGAACAAAGGAAGAAGCTGAAGGCTAGACTCAGAGGGCGATATAGCTAATTGCTCCTGAATCGATGGGGGTGGTTTCAGTTGACCCACTGAACGTATGGCATTGAGAAATTGTACTATCTCATTTGCAGTTTTTTTACCACAATTAGGCAATTCACGTATTGCTTCTTCTGTCTGCAAATTTGGATCTGTTAAGGATGAACAGTTTTTCAAAAGTACATTGGTGGCACGGACAGACAACGCTGCCTCCGTCACAAGTATTTTCAGAGAATCATGTTCATCCTTCTGCTGAGCATTTTCCATGAGTCACACTCTAAAACCATTCAAAATATTTCAGCCTTTTATCGCATTAGAACTTGGGAAGTTTTGATAACTTACCTTGTGCGACCATCTCCTCACAAAACAGCTTAAATTGCCCCCAAGCCAAACGTGAAGGCTTTGACTGTTGATTCTCCCACCTATTAACAGTGGCAAAACTTACTCCTAATTCCCGGGCCAAGTCCTCCTGACTACAGCCAATAGTGTTTCGGACTTTCTTCACAAGCCTTGCGTACTCACTGGATATTTCAAGTTTCGTCATTCACTTACCGTAAGTAATTAATTCAATAAATTCAGAAAGGTTACGTAAGACAGTATAACATTTATTATAACAAGCGTTAAATGTCAAGAAGGGTAAAAAAGAGAAGAATCTGAAAGTTGTAGATTTCTGAAAATACGGGATCGAAAGCTGCAAAAACGGATAAACTCCTAACACTGAGAGACTCATATCTCACACCCACATATTGGACATGACACGTGTAGTTCAAGAGTGTTGTAGTTGATCACTTCTGTCACCTTTAAATCAAAACAACTCAGTTCATGCCCGCAACTCCAAAGAAGACTGTCGACTTCTAGATCTTCTATTATTTCTAGGACTCGTTGTTTCTCTCTTTCTATTGCTTCAAAATTCATTTAATCCTCCTAAAACAAAAAAGCCCACTGACTTTGGGCCAGTAGGCTGATTCACAATTTGTTTATATACGAATTGATTGCAATTTATTTTACTGATATTGAAGAACTTACTACATTACTCCCACCACTGAGCCTCGACTATTTTCGCCACTGAGAAAGCTGGTCGAATTTCCCGGTGCTCATGGAGCTCACAATCAATTTCCATGATCTTTTGCACACGGACTGCCTTTAACTCCGAATAGGAAAAGTAACGGGCAACTCTGAAAGAGATTATCAAGAGTATACATACATGGCTCGTCGCTGGGCTCGTATTTGTGGCAAATTAGTATGTTCAGAAATCACTACGCTTGATATTGAAAAATTAATTATTGAGCGTAGTGAAGTGTCTAACTATGTTGCGAACAAAGAATTGCGTTATCTGAGGGCTACGTTCAATTTTGGATTCAACAAAGGTATTATTCCGAATGATCCAACTAAAGGTATTCCTTTTTTGCCTGTGGATAAAACAATTAAATACGTCCCACCAATGAAACAAATTGACAAAGTGATAGGACTCGCCACGAAAGATAATCAGAGAGACACTTGCTCGGGTAAGTGAAATCAATAGACTTATCTGGGATGACATTAGTTTTAAGAGCAGATATGTGACGCTCTACACACGGAAAAAAAGTGGTGGCCATTTGCCCCCAAGACGAATCTGGATGACGGATAAGCTCTACACGATCTTAACTGAGCGTTTCACAGCTAGAACGGATATGCATCCATGGGTCTTTTGGCACAGGTATTACAGTCGTAAAGAAGGTTGCTGGAAAGAAGGACCTTACGGAGACAGAAAAAAGATAATGAAGTCCCTCTGTGCTATAGCAGGAGTCCCTTATTTCAGATTCCATGCTCTACGACATGCAGGGGGCATCACTAATGGAAAGTATCAACACGCCCATTGGTACTATTCAGAAAATACTCGGTCACGAAAACCGTAAGACAACAGAGATTTACCTGCACACTTTTAATGAAACTGAAAAGCAAGCAATCAGGGATTATGAGGCTGCAAGAAAAAAGTCACACACAAATCAACACACAGGTCTCTAGACAAGAAAAAAGCCCTTACAGTTGAAAGGCTGTAAGGGCTTGATATCTTTTTCAAACGAATGGTGCCGGGACCAGGAATCGAACCAGGGACACACGGATTTTCAGTCCGTTGCTCTACCGACTGAGCTATCCCGGCGCCTCATCGTTTGGAGACGTCTATTTACCCAAATTGACTTAGAGTGTCAATAGATTTTCTCTATTTATTTTCACTTTATTACTTTATCTCAAATTAAATGTCTTTATGGATGGATAATCCACCAAGATCCAGATCAAAATCCAGATCCGCATCCATATCCATTGACCCTTTATCAGTTCCATCTGCTCCAGTATCTTCAGCTAAAGTATCAGAGAAATCAATATCATCTAAAGAAAGGACAGTTTCCTGGACAGGATCAGATCCGCTCGTTTCCGTATCATCAACATCATCTAAGGCAAGATCAAAATTAAGGTCATCGAGATCCAGATCTACAGCTCCTGCGTCGAGGTCAAAATCAAGATCATCATCTTCACCCAGCACCACTGTCGGAGGATCGAGATCTGACATATCCGCCAGCTCATCAGGGACAGAAATTTCTAGCATATCGTCATCAGAATCAAGGCTCACATCTGAATCATCTGAGAGAAAAGCGGCTTCGGGATCAGAGACTTCCTCAAATTGACTGAGGTCCACTTCAATTTCACCTTCAGGACCATCATCGTCTAAAGTGACGATGGTCTCTTCTTCCTCAAAACCACCTACCTCAATACCCTGCGAAGGAATTTCGATTTCGCCAGCACCATCATCTGAAAAATCTACATCATCAGATAGAAAGTCAGAATCGTCATCGGAAAAGTCTGATTCCATTGATGAGATCTCATCGGAAAAATCAGCGTGATCATCATGAGTATCATGACGATCAGCATTAAATTTCAAAAAACTTGGGGCCGGGATATTAGGAACTGCTCCCTGCAAGACCTCTGATGCAGACTGGATATTTTTTTTACACTTCAGACACTCATCAACAAGGTCGAATGAAATGTATCCACATTTTGGACAACGCATGGGGGTAACCCTCTTTAAACGAAGATTTAAACTTAGGTAAAATAAGACAATTTATTCTACTCACAGGCTAGTATCGCATAGATTAAAGCAATTAATCAAGTTTTTTCTAGCTAAGCAAAACACATAACTCCGTGTATCAACATGAAGTTTCAGAGGCCTATTCATTACATGACCAGGCTTCATCTAACTGATTACAACCTTAAACAGCCCGGCACTGGAGGTCAAACTTTAAAAAGACCAATCCATACCGATATCACAAGAAAGAGCTGAGTGAGTTAAGGCACCTATGGAAATAATATCCACACCTGTCTTTGCAATTCCCGCTACTGAACCCAGATTTACCCCACCAGAGGCCTCGACCAACGCTTTCCCGCCAATGAGTTGAACTGCTTCTATCATCATCTCGTTGGTCATATTATCGAGCATTATTATATCAACACCACACTCAAGACACTCCCCAACCTGCTCTATGGTGTCAGTTTCCACCTCTATGCGTATAGTGTGTGGGATTTCCTCCCGAACCCGCAACACCGCATCCTTGATTGAGCCGCAGGCTGCAATATGATTGTCCTTTATCATCACACCATCAGTGAGATTAAATCTATGATTTGCCCCACCCCCCACGCGAACTGCATATTTTTCTAAAACGCGTAAGCCTGGAGTTGTTTTTCGTGTGTCAGTGATTTTAACGTTTGTGCCCTGCACCTTATCTACAAATTCACGGGTAAGAGTCGCAATACCACAAATTCTCTGGACAAGGTTAAGAGCTACCCGCTCAGCTTTAAGCAGATCAACGACAGAACCACTGACCTCGAGCAACACCATACCTTTTTTTGCCACCGTACCATCAGCAACTGCCGATGAAGTCACGATTTGAGAATTTTGTACCTTAAACACTTCAGAAGCAACTCTTTCCATGCCACCAACAACGAACTCTTCTCTGGCCACCAGTTTTGCAGTTCCGGTCTCACCCTTATAAAAAATAGACTCGCTGGTTAAATCACCACGACCAACATCCTCACGGAGGAAACCACGAATCATTTCATGCAACATGTTCTTATCCATTCGTGATTCCTATGCCATTTTCTTGAGACGTTCTTTTGCTTCTGCAATCTTAGCAAGCTTTGCATCTAAAGCGGCCTTTTCCTGCTGAACCTTTTCCACCACAGCATCTGGTGCATTGGCAAGAAATTTTTCATTGGAAAGCTTTCCAGCTATCTGCTTATATTTTCCATCTATTTTCTTTTCTTCCCTTGCAAGCTTATCAAGTTCAGCCTGAACATCCACAAGGCCTTTAAGGGGCACAAAAATCTCCATATCATGGTAAATGTACGTTGCTGCATCATCTGGTTTTGCAGCGTCATGGCTCACTGTGAAGCTGCTGAGCCGTGTCATATCTGAAACTGCTGCCTTATGAGCCTTAAGCAGCTCAACTTGGGTCGCATCAGCACACAGGATGAGTGCATCAATCTTAGTAGATGGATGGATATCCGCCTCTGAACGAATATTTCGGATTCCCGTGATTATCCCCATGACAGTCTCCATCTCTGCGTCAACCTTATCGTTTTCCCACGCTGGTTGCAGTTCAGGAAACGAACTTGTTACAAGCAGCTCTCTTTCACCCGGCAGGGCTGACCAGATCTCTTCGGAAACAAATGGTGTGATCGGATGAATGAGTTTTAAAATTGTTTCAAGGACAACAAGTAATCCACCCTGAGCCTGTTGTTTTGCTGTAAGGTCATCGCTGAAAAGATCCGCCTTAATCCACTCCAGATACCAGTCACAGAACTCGTGCCAGATAAAATGGTAGTTTACAGATGCCACATCATTGAATCGATACTCATCAAGGGCTAAACGAACATTCTTAATAGTCGCTGCAGTTCTACTGAGAATCCATTGGTGTACCAGAGGCAAATCTTTTGGATTATTTACAACAGATTTGATTGAATCATCGCAGTCTGAAACATGCATAAGGGCAAAACGCGCTGCATTCCAAATCTTATTTATAAAATGGCGATACCCTTCAATCCTGTCCTCATCGAGTTTAATCTCTCTTCCCTGGGCTGCAAAGGCTGTCAGGGTAAAGCGCATGGCATCGGTACCATACTCTTTCATCACAACAAGGGGATCGATGACATTACCTGTGGACTTGGACATTTTTTTGCCATGCTTATCCCGAACAAGGGCGTGGAGATACACATCCTTAAAGGGCACCTCATCCATAAAGTGCAGACCCATCATCATCATCCTGGCAACCCAGAAAAAGAGGATATCAAAGCTTGTGATGAGCACTGAGGTTGGATAGAACGTTTGAAGTTCTTTCGTGTTCTCTGGCCAACCCATTGTTGAAAATGGCCACAAAGCAGAAGAAAACCAGGTGTCGAGAACGTCTGTTTCCTGGGTTAAGTTCTTTGATGAACATTGAGAACATGAATCAGGAGCTGCGGTCTCGACCATGAGTTCACCACAGTCATTACAGGTCCAGGCTGGGATTCGGTGCCCCCACCAAATCTGTCTGGAAATACACCAATCCCTGATATTGTCCATCCAACTGTAAAAGGTATTATACCAGGTCTTAGGATAAATATTAATGCGTCCGTCTTGTACTGCGTCAACAGCTTTCGCAGCAAGGGGCTTCACAGAAACAAACCATTGCAGGGACGTGGTTGGCTCGCTTACGGTCTTACAACGATAACAGTGACCAACAGCGTGATCATACTCTTCGATCTCTTCAAGAAAACCTTGTGTTTTAAGGTCTTCCACAATCTTCTTTCTACACTCAAAACGATCAAGCCCGCAGTACTCACCGGCCGCTTCATTCATCACACCCTTATCGTCCATTACCTTAAGACGTGGAAGAGAGTGCCTGAGACCAATTTCATAATCGTCACGATCATGGGAAGGAGTAACTTTTAGTGCACCAGTACCAAATTCGCGATCAACATGATCATCAAAAACAACTGGCAGAATTCTGTCAGTGAGCGGCAGCTTAATACCTATTTCGGCTAAATGCTGATAGCGTTCGTCCTTTGGATGTACGGCAACACCAGTATCTCCCAGCATGGTTTCCGGTCTGGTTGTGGCAACAACAACAGAACCAGAACCATCAGCATATGGGTAACGAATATGGTACAACTTGCCCTTTGTATCTTCATGCTCAACTTCATCATCGGCAAGCGCAGTGTGGCATCTGGGGCACCAGTTTACAATGTAGTCGCCCTTGTAGATCAGCCCTTCTTTGTAGAGGCGTACAAACACTTCTTTAACAGCATCGGACAAACCTTCATCCATGGTAAAACGCTCTCTCTCCCAATCGCAGGAAGCTCCAAGTTTTTTGAGCTGATGAATGATGGTTCCACCTTTTTCTTTTCTCCACTCCCAAACCTTTTCAATAAACGCATCACGACCAAGGTCATCACGGGTTTTCCCCTCGGTGGCCAGCTGTCGTTCCACAACATTTTGAGTGGCAATACCTGCATGATCTGTCCCGGGCACCCAGACGGTATTATCTCCGCACATTCTCTTATAGCGTGTCAGGATATCCTGGAGAGTATTATTCAACGCATGCCCAACATGGAGAACACCCGTTACATTGGGTGGAGGAATAACTATTGAATGGGAGGGTTTTCCATCCTCCATTTTAGCTGCGAAACTGCCGCTCTGCTGCCACTGCTCCAGCCATTTTTCTTCAACGGCGGCAAATTCATATCCCTTACTCAATAGCTTTTCGTCTTTTATAGTCATAATGTACTACTCTTTTATATAGATTTATTAATCATACCTTTTGGGCGCACCAATTTGGAAAAATACTATGATACAGCGAGAATTCAACAGTTATCGGTCATTGTGGGAAAAAAGCAGCTCTTTTTTTATAATATTTTGAGATTTATGATCAAAAAAGCCTACAACGTGACTACGACCTGCAGATAATTCAATCACTACGCTGGACAGGCAAGGCTTACAAACTGTACTTTCCACCGAGGACACAATAAGACCTCTTTATCAAAAACGCAGGTGCAGAAAGCAACACCGGCGAATCCCTCTGGCTAACAACTAAGCTGAACCTGTAATAAATGATCGGCACCGCAAAGACAAAAGGTGTACCCCGGTGCTTTCATCACTCACACCGAGTGATCAGAGAAATCAGGAAGTCCTCATTTCAAATACATACAACCCCATGATTCGAAAGCCTGCGGAGAAAAATTGAATAATTCTTGTGGCCCCATTAGCAGAAGTTGAGAAAATGTGTGATTCTCTCAATGATGATGGTATCCATCCTGAGGGTACGGCTACCTGCTCTTGCCCAACAAAAAGACAAAAAAGATAACGTTTATTTGACACTCCAAGGCTTGGGTAAAAACACCTGTTCATACACTGAAAGTGCGTACCTGTCTGTCATACCTGCAATGTAATCACATACCGTGCGATGGGCTTCTTTATCATCGGCCCAACCATCACTACCTGCACCGACCACCCACTCTCCTTTTTGTATGCGAACTAGCCCATTTTCCAGGAAATAATTATATAAATCGCGGATTATTCTCTGGGCCTTAGTAAATTCATTGTGCACCTTATAATAGGTGTACACATTATCATAAAGAAATGATCTCAGATTTGTTATTGCCTCAAGCATTGTATCACTGATATGCAAATTTCCATCGTCTGCTGCCAGGGTTTCCACGATGAGATCTCGTACCATTGCACCAATACGTATTGAATGCCTCTCTCCTACGACATTGTTTATCGCAGCAGGCAGATCCGTTTCTTTTAGTATTTCCGCTCGCAGGGCATCATCTAAGTCATGGTTAACATAGGCAATGATATCCGCAAGACGAACGACCTGCCCTTCAAGAGTCACTGCAATTTCTGACTTATCACTCGGCAGGATATCGGCTCTCCCCTTTGAGTGACGAACAATTCCATTTCTAACTTCAAAGGTAAGATTAAGCCCTTTTCCACCATTTTCTAAAAAATCCACAACCCGTAAACTATGCACATAATGGCGAAAGCCACTGGGATGCAGATCATTAAGAGTTGCTTCCCCCGCATGACCAAATGGGGTGTGCCCTAAGTCATGGCCAAGCGCAATGGCTTCAGTAAGTGGCTCGTTGAGGCACAACGCTGAGGCGATAGTGCGTGCAATCTGTGAAACTTCGAGAACATGTGTCAGGCGGGTTCTGTAGTGATCACCAGTGGGAGCGAGAAAGACCTGGGTTTTATGCTTTAATCGTCTAAATGTTTTTGAATGAGTGATACGATCGCGATCACGCTGAAATGAAAGTCGTATATCTGCGACATCTTCTTCTTCCTCAACATGCCTGCCTGAAGAGTTTTTATTGAGAGCGGCAAAAGGTGATAATATCTTTTCTTCTCTCAGCTCAAGCTGATCCTTAATAGATGTTCCTATAACCGGTACAAATGACATTATTCTCTGCTGGCTGATTGTCTCGATTGAGAGGCCATCACATATCCTGATGAAATCCCCACACCACTACACCTAGTTAAACCATGCCCGACTTATGATTTCAACTACTTACCCATGCATTTTCATTACATGGGAGGTAATTGTATGTTCATAGCCACAAATCTACATTCAGATGAGAAAACACATTAGACTGTAATATTATTAGCTTACACTTTTCAGGTACATTTATTATAGTAATTTTGAGGAACGTAGCGCCTTAACAACTTTCAAAAACACCTATTGCACAAAATTAAAAAATTTTACCTGACAGACCTCCATGAGAAAGAAAATTAGCCCACAGAGAGCAATAATATTACTCCTTATTGCTTTACTTTTTTTTATTGCCGACTACTACACAAAAAATAATTCTACACCATTGCCGTCTGCTAAAAATAGCACTGCAATAGAACAAGCCTATAACAACAAGAAAGAGTCTGTACAGGTAATGGGAAGAGGAGTTGTTGTCAAAATACTTCCAGATGACCTCCATGGAGCAAAGCATCAAAAATTCATCATCAAAATTTCTAAGGATCTTACTATTCTCATTGCCCACAACATAGACCTTGCACCCAGAATCAACTCTCTTAAAAAAGGGGATGAAGTCATCTTTAACGGAGAATACGAGTATAACAATAAGGGTGGCGTGGTTCACTGGACCCATCACGACCCCAGAAAAAAACACCCGGAAGGATGGCTGAAACATAAGGGAAAGACCTACAAATAGAAGTTTATCATGCTCGTTTAGTAACGCTTAACACTATAGTGTGGTTATTCAGGATCCTTCGTTTTTCATCAGCTACTACTTGACAACTATAAGAACAATAAGAATTACTATCTGCTAACTGCAGTAATTCCAAAATATTTTAAACATCTATATAACAGGAGAATGACATGGCAAAAATCACTTTGAAGGGAAATGAAATTGAAACCATCGGAGCCCTCCCTGCCGTAGGAAGCAAAGCTCCTGAGTTTAGCGTCGTGACAACTGAACTCGCTGAGGTAGGCCTAAAAGATTATTCTGGTAAAACAGTTGTTCTCAATATTTTCCCATCTATTGATACGGGGATTTGTGCGGCATCAACCAGACGTTTTAACAGTGAAGCCAGCAATGTTGATAACGCTGTTGTCCTATGTGTTTCGGCAGATCTCCCCTTTGCCCATGGCAGATTCTGTGAAGCTGAAGGATTAAAAGATGTCGTCCCTGTTTCAGTGTTCAGATCTGCAGCCTTTGGCGAAGCGTACGGCCAAACTATCACCACTGGCCCCCTTGCAGGTCTGCTTGCCCGTGCCGTTGTGGTCGTTGATGCAACAGGTACTGTTAAGTATGTAGAACAGGTTCCGGAGATCACCCAGGAACCAGACTATGAAAGTGCGCTAAAAGCTATAGGTTAAAAGCTTAGATGAGTGACACAAAAAAATGGGATCAGCGCTATAGTGAACCAGGTTACGCCTATGGCACTGATCCCAACGATTTTTTAGCGGCTTCGCTGAAATATATACCCACTGGCGGTAATGTACTTTGCATGGCAGACGGAGAGGGTCGTAACAGTGTGTTTCTTGCCCGTCAAGGTTTTGAGGTGACTGCGGTTGATTCATCGACTGTTGCCATGAAAAAGGCCCAGAGACTTGCAGAGCAACACGGTGTTGAGGTTACGACCGTTGTCGATGATCTATCGAGGTTTACTTTTACTCCAAACCAGTATGACGCAATTATTTCCATTTTTTGTCATCTGCCACCGCCTTTACGAAAAACTGTACATCAGTCAGTGGTTTATAGTTTGAAACAAGGGGGGATATACGTATTGGAAGGGTACACTCCAAAGCAACTACAATATGGAACAGGTGGACCACCAATCGTTGAATTATTAATGAATCTCAGCGAAATTACAGAGGAGATCTCCCCATTAACAATTCTTCATGGTCTCGAGCTTGAGCGTAATGTCCAGGAAGGCAAATTACACAAGGGCTTAGGAGCTGTGGTCCAACTGATCGCTCAAAAATCATTTCATGGCTGATCAAAGTATACAATGTCTATGACGACCTACTACTGCATCCACAACACTCCAATCGGAGATCTGCTTTTACTTGGCAAGGAAGGTGTGTTAACAGAAATTCGCTTTGAAAACGCATGGACAATGGCAGATACAGCCGACTACTCCATGAACAGCAAGGTATTTGCACAAGCGAGATCTCAGTTGGATGAATATTTTACAGGTGCGAGGAAATCCTTTAGCGTAAACATCGATCCCACCGGCACCAGCTTTCAAAAAAAAGTCTGGCAAGCGCTTACGAAAATACCCTACGGCAGTACACGGAGTTATGCAGAAATCGCAGAGCAGATCAATAACCCCAAAGGATACCGCGCAGTAGGTATGGCCAATGGAAAAAACCCTATCCCAATCATCATCCCATGCCATCGCGTTATTGGAAAAAATGGAACACTCACAGGTTTTGGTGGAGGCCTTGAGGTAAAACAGCAATTATTACACATCGAGCAGTCCAACCTCACGTGACCGTCTTCATCCTAATTTAAGCAATAACAGCCCCGCCCCTTCCACTCGCTTTTCCCATTCAAATACTCATAGAAGAAACGTCCTGCAACATTCTTCAAATTAAACTACACATTCGCTGCAAAACAAATTATTCATATATCTGTTTCTTTTCCTATGCTTAGGAAAATTATAGATACAGACGCTTCAATTAATATAGATTTCACCGCCACCCCAACCCTAACGAAAAGACAGCACTGGCGGTCAACTCATCACGAGCCTGGTATTCAGATATGATAATTGTATTCTACGGTCTGAACATTGTACTGTTTCTATCGACCTTTCTACATTTTCGTAAAAAAAATGACGATGGCCATTTAGCCATATCCCTTGTCCAGGCACTATTTTTCCTACCACTTCTTGCCAGTGAGTACCTCTACTTTGCCTATCATTTTTATTACCAGACAGGAGAACTCATTTTTTTCTCTGAAGCCGTCTTTATTCTTATCTGGCTGTCTCTAGCAAAACGGTTGCGCCAGAATCTCGAGACTCCAGAAACAGCGATTAAAAATAATTTTTTGTTTGAAATACTTTCAGGATCATTTTTTTTGATCCTGACCGGTTACATCATAGAAACACAATTGATTTTCGAGTTCTTTGCTACAAACATCGGCCTGCCTAAATACGGCGCGGTCTATTGTTTAAGTATTTTAGTTCTTTTCATCGTCCTGTACAGCTCATGGAAAATTGAAGAATTCTGGAGATCCATGAGAAAAGCAGAGCGTTGGAGATACAAATTCCTGATCGTCGGTAGCTTTCTTATTTGCGGTGTTCTTGCATGGAGTTCTTCTTACAGACTGACCTATATGGTGGTGTATAAAGAACACTTTCTTCTTCTGTTTACCCTGTTATGCCTTGGCTGGGCAATGATGGTTTACGATGTTACCAACAACAGGCTGCTCAACAGAAAAATTTTTATCTCTCGAAAAGCAGTCTACTCCTTTGTATTTCCAACTCTCCTTGCAGTATATTTTTTAGCCTTTGGTTTCATATCTCTTGTGATGAATATGTTCAGCCTCGAGATGTCTTTTGTCATCAAATGGCTCCTGGTCGTTACAGGAATAGTCGGTGTAATGCTTTTCGGTTTTTCAGGTAAAATACGTCGACGCGCGCACTTTTTCATCAGCACACATTTTTACACCAACAAATATGAATATAGAGACGAGTGGTTACATCTCTCAGAAAGCCTCGAAGGTGCGCAAACTGAAGAGGAGGTTGTACAGGCGTTACATATAATATTGCAAGAAAGCCTCTATACGGCTGAAATATTTATCTGGCTGGGTGATTCTGAAAATAGTCAAGACTTCAAACTTGTCTCCAGCCCTGGTGATTTCAAGGATAGAGACATAACGACTATACGTTCAGGCGGAATTCTTGTGAACCACCTCAAAGAAAACTCCTATTTTTATCTCGATGAAAAAGAGCAGTTAGCAGAGTGGAAAGAAGTAAAGGATCAGAATAGAGACCTTATGGAATCCCTTCAACTAAAAATCATCACCCCGATTTCAATTAACAATCATATCTGCGGGCTGATCGGTTTAGGTGCTGAATACACAGGCGGGGAGTACAGTTACGATGACTTCGACCTGCTTTCAGCGCTTGGAAGCCAGACAGCTGCAACCCTGCTTGCCATACGCATGGCAGAAAAACTTGCAAAAGCACGTGAGGAACAGGCCTGGAACAAACTCTCTGCCTTTGTACTCCATGACATTAAAAACGCTGCAACTATGCTTTCGCTTCTACAGGCAAATGCCCCGGAGCATATTCATGAACCGGAGTTTCAGAAGGATATGCTGGAACTCGTGGACGATACGTTGAAACGAATGAAGCGGGTTGAAGAGAGGTTAATAGCACTTAAAGATGAAAAGACTCCAGACTTACAAACAGTCCAATTGAAACCAGTCCTATCTGAATGTATCCAGCGTATGGAAAAGAGATTACCTCACATCGAGTTTCACATAGAGTCTAATGAAAATCTCCACGTTTTTTGTGATCCGATATTACTCAATTCGATTATGGAAAATCTACTGCTCAATGCTTCTCAGGCACAGGGAAACAGAGGGGACGTACAAATTAAGACTCAAATGAACACCATGCAAGATAGCGTGAATATAGAAATATTAGACGATGGTCCTGGAATAAATGAGAGTCTTCTACCGGAAGCACTTTTTGAACCATTTAAAACAACGAAAGAGGGTGGGAGTGGAATAGGACTTTGGCAGGTAAAAAAACTCATCTCAAATATGAGGGGTACTATTCAGGCTGAGAATATACCCGAGAAAGGAGCAAAATTCACGATACAGCTACTAAGCAAAAGCAGTGTCGAATAATCTTACACTCACATAAAAAATCCCCCTTGAGATTATTCTCAAGGGAGACTTCTAATCAACGCCGTTGTATATTACGCTTTTTTATTCGAGCGCTTACGGCTATACCCAACTAGACCTAAAATACCCGTGCCAAAAAGCAACATGGTGGAAGGCTCAGGAACAGGGGCAGTTTGGTTGTCATAATCAAGATTAAATGTTGACTGATTAATCTGAAGAATCGCATCACCCCAACTACCATTTGACGCGAGAGTCACAGCAAAATCATCACCAGTCGACCAAGTTGAAAAAGTTGATGCAATATCAAATGTTGAAATTGAGGGAATATAATTACTAGTCACCCATGACCAAGAAGACCAACTCCAATTTACATCATAAGTGCCACCCGCGGTTAATGTCCCTACAGTAGTTCCTTCTACCGCGACGCTATCATTATTCCCATCAATCCAATAACCTGAAATCGTCAATGAGGCACTATTTACAATATCCCATGGGACTTCAAAGTCTACGGGGGTCTGATGATAGTAGGTCTCAGTACTTGAGTAAACTATTCCTGCAAAGGGCCCCTCTGCAAGGGTAACATTCACATCTACGGTATTGGTGAACAAACTAGCGCTTGCAGTACCAGCCAAAACAAAAACAGATAGGGCTGTAGTTAAAATAATTTTTTTCACTTTTCTCTCCTAAGTTTAAAAATAACGAACTTCATTTCACGAAGAGACTATGCATAGTTCGTGCCACACACGCAACATACTGTTAACAAAGAACATATACATCAACGATTTATTAGTCCAGACAAGATGTAAAGTAAATCGACATACAACTAAACAACCAGGTATCCCAAAAACTAGAGCCTTTTATCAAAGAGGCTAATATTACTGATAAAATGAGAAAAGCTCAAAGATTGTGCCGGAATCATTTCCATATGGTTCCATAGAGATGTCGGTTTTTTTTACATAATAAGTGAATTGCAAACGACCTAAGGCAATGAAGGTTAATTCGCGCCCATCCCGTGTTTCTTGAGAAGATCATGCAGTGTAGGACGACTTACTTCGAGCATTTTCGCTGCCTGACTGATGTTATTACCGCTTAGCCCAAGAGCCTTTTGCATAACCTCTTTTTCCGCCCTTTCGCGAGCTTCTTTGAGGGTAGAGAGTTTTTCATCACCACCTTCCAATGCAAAACACTCCAACTCCAATTCATTTGATTGCAACGTATTACCAGCAGAAGTTCCCAAAGCCCTTCGCACGCGATTTTGTAGTTCACGAACATTACCTGGCCAAGAATGACTTACCATAGCGCTTAGAGCAGATGGGGAAAATGATATCTGTGCCCTTCCTAAATTATTCCCTTCTTCCTTTAAAAAACGATGTGCCAGGAGTAAAATATCTTCTGACCGTTCCTTTAAATCGGGCATTCTTATAGGAACTACGTTAAGGCGGTAGAGCAGGTCTTCACGAAAGGTTTTGTCTTTAGCTGCCTGCTCCAAATCGATATTAGTTGCTGCAACAATGCGTACGTCCACAGTGATTGTTTTAGTCCCACCGAGTCTGTCAACAGTAGACTCTTGAATAACCCGCAAAAGTTTAACCTGCAAGTGCAGGGGGAGCTCACCTATTTCATCCAGAAAAATCGTCCCACTGTTTGCCTGTTCAAATTTCCCAATTTGGCGTTTTGACGCTCCTGTAAAAGCACCTTTTTCATGACCGAACAACTCACTTTCGATGAGATTTTCAGGAATGGCTCCACAGTTAATGATTATAAGAGGCCGTTCTCCTCTATCACTGAGGCTGTGCAAGGCCTTGGCAGCCATCTCTTTACCGGTACCAGTACTTCCTGTGATAAGTACTGGGTAATCGGTTTTACTCGCTTGTTTTAAACGATTAAACATTTCAACCATTACCGGAGATATACCTATCATTCCACAAAGAGAACCTCCCTGGCTGCTTTTTTCCTGCAGTTTCCGATTCGCTTCTTCCAATTCATATGTTCGATAGGTACGGTCCAGTATGATTTTTAATATTTTTAAGTCAATTGGTTTGGCGTAAAAATCAGCAGCCCCCAACCCTACAGCAGTAATAGCATTTTCTTCTTCTGCGTTTCCCGTTATCACAATGACATGGATAGGGTGGGAGATGCTTGAAATTTCTTTTAGAAGAGCAAGCCCCTGCTCTGGTGTATCGGGAGAAGGAGGTAGACCCAAATCCAAAGTAACAACGGGGAATGCACCTGATTGTAGTAGAGGTCTTGCCTTTTCAGGGTCTGATGCAATGGTTATCTCATATTCTTTATCCAAGCCCCAGCGGAGTTGTTTGGCAACGGACTTTTCATCTTCAATTATCAGAAGCTTTTTCTTCATTTACCTATTCCAATTAAGCTAAAAATTGTGGGGTACACGTATCAACAATGCGAATAAAAATCACATGAGTGACTCCTAGCAATAACAAACGATACCATAAAGGCTATTAAATGTCAGGCAATACTAACAAAAATGCCCCTCCTTAGAGGGGCAATCAATGCAATGGGTCAACAATCAACTTACATCATTATTTACCAGCAACAGGAATCTCTCTCCAGCCACCTGTCCCGGTAAATTCTCTTGCAGTAAAACACCAGATTACAGCTTTCTTTCCACTCAGGTAGTCTGGATTCTTTTTTGATCTTTGAAACAGTTTTACCCTGGCAGGAGTTATTCCGGATCCACGAACTCCCAAAAGGTCAAGAGGGAAACCAAGATCAGCTGAGAGGTGATCAAACAAACCAGCACTTTTGGCGTGAAGATCACCACCGGCACTGAAAACCAGCGTATGGCTATCCCCGAGAAGCACGACCGGACTGTTTTCATCGCTTATAACAGCGGAACCTGTGGCCTTGCTTGTTACAAGTGACAGGGTAAGCTCCTCTGTATCGGTTTTACCAAGCATCTGGCTGAGATCTCCAACAATTGAAACATTCTGGTCTGTTTTGACAAACTCCTGTTGCGGTAAAGATTCGTACCATGCTTCAGCCCGTAAAGCCTTAGCAGCTTCTGCGGCAAAAAGAGCCAGCCCGTCACCTGAAAAATGTGTATCGGTCTTACAGTACACATTTTTCTCTGCCGCCTGCAGCGTCAACTCAGGAAGAAGATCTATAACGTTCACTCCACTTTCACGAAGTTGTCTATAAAACTCTGTGTAGAGTGCACGTTCTTCTTCAACACCACCCGGAACAACACCATCTACAAGTTTATCAGGGTAAACCAGCGCCTTCGGGGGAACCGGCATAAGGTACAACGTCACCCCCTTATCTGCCAGCGCCTCGTTATAACGTATAATAGCAGGCAGTGGGTCGGCGTATTCTTTCTTTTTTGAGCGCGATACCTGTGCAGCATCCTCTCCCCAGAAACGACCAGAACTCAAGTGAATGAGCTCGTCCTTTAAAAACAACCAGCCATCAGCTCCTTCAACTGCACTTTTACCTTCATTTTTCTGCGCCAGATCAATACACACTTCTTTTAATAATGGTGCGGCAAAGACCATTCCGGCACTCAGCAAGAGTGTCAGAAAGATTACAGCTTTAGTTTTTCTCATTTTTTATAACTCCCCAATTTGGCAGTTCAAGTTCCAGCATTGCATCATCGAGTGGACTTCGACGAAAACTTCCATACTCTCCTTCAACCTCTTCCCAGGCTGTGAGAGTCATACTCACACTATCTCCTGGCCGAAGATTCGCCATGTCAGTCAACTGGTTATCTTTCATCCCCAAGCCGTAGACTAAGGCCTGATCTGTCTCTAAACTAACATCTTCTCCTTTGAGGTCAACAAGATGTATTGTCAAAATGTTATCACGATAGGGAACAGATCCAGGTCGTGGTGATCTTGAAATTGCACCCACCACAGCCTCCACATGGCTGCTCATTCCTGGCTCAGCAGCAAAAAAACCATTTTCAGATGCCGAACCGAGGGTCAGGTCAATCAACTTCCAGTCACCAAGGCTTAACTCTCGTTCAGCAAACTCCCAGATGACCAGCTTTTTACCAGCAAGCCTGTCTCTTCCCCTTGCAAGCTCCTGACTTAAAATTTCACGGGTCACATATGCACCGCTGTCATTTTTACCAATAAGATCCAAGGGCGATTTTAAATAGTAACTTACATGTTCAGCAAAACCTGCACTTCGTCCCCACCCAAGTGACATGGTAGAGTATATATTAGTAAACGAATCTCCAAGAAGCAGAATTTCGGCATTACGTTCTGGTTGCCAGAGTTCATTTTCTCTATTCATGACCTGTTGTATCTCAACTGACTGCAGGTGACGAGGAGCAGTTGCTGGAAGGGTAAGCATTCTGGAAACATCCCCTTCCCCCTCCAAGGTAGTTGGCTGTACAATGTAATCACCCGTACCGGTCAAATCAGAAAACTCAACGGCAATCTCTGTAGCAAGAGTTTTTGCAACATAATCCATCGCGCCAGGAAGCCAGTGCGTATCCGTTGTAAGGTACGCCTGTCCATGTTTTTTTGCATAGTCCGTTAATATGGAACGACCATCAAAAACCGTAATATTGTTTTCTTTCAGTCTTGCCAGGAAATCGTTC
This sequence comes from Desulforhopalus glucosivorans, assembly GCF_054397165.1. NCBI lineage: Bacteria > Pseudomonadati > Thermodesulfobacteriota > Desulfobulbia > Desulfobulbales > Desulfocapsaceae > Desulforhopalus > Desulforhopalus glucosivorans. The sequence continues at coordinate 287,318 of NZ_AP044854.1, read as the reverse complement.
CAACTTCGATTGTTAGGAGGACTCTTCAAATCATAGGATGAAATTTTTTCTGCGTGAATAGATGGTTTAATTGGTACGGGTACAAGAATAAGTTCAATTCCTATGTCTTGAAGTTGTCTGTGAAAATCGGTTATCGCCAGAAGCGGATCCGGCTGAACAGGTTTTTCCCAGAGTTCATGACCTTCATATCGCATTTGCTGCTGACTCTCGTCTAGAAACGGTTGGCCAGTGATAGCATCTATTCCAGGTCGAAAAAACAACCACCCTCCTTTACCTGCCACAACCTTTTCATTTCCCTGACCGAGAACATTTAACAGCAATGATTGTAGCGGAGGCAGGAACATCGATCGTAAAAAGCTTTCCTCCTCAAGGCGTGTTTCCAGTACATCAAGGCCTTTGAGGAAGTAGGTATTCTTCTGATCTATTCGATTAAAAAGTGAGTCATCTTCTTTTGGTTCTACCTGGGCTACAGACCAGGCATCACTGACAACAGGGCCCGCAGATTTGACCCCATACTGGATGAGAGGAACGGAGAAAATTGAAACCAGAAAAAAAGCGCACAAAAGCCAGGCTGTGTTTTTAAAAACCACAGTCGAGCCTATTTCAATATGCGCAATAGCTTCTCTGCTTAGTTTTTCTTTACCCATAGTTCTAGAAGTTAAAATAGATAAATGGATTATATGACTGCATACTCAGCACTGCAACAGAGACAATGAATACCACCACAATACTTAATGCCTTCGCCACAGACAATTCTTTCGTATAATCCCAGGTCTGGGGCATTTTCCATACAACAACAGAAGCTATAGCCATCGAAATCAGATGATATGGAGAATAGAGCAAACCGCTCAACAAAAGCGATGAATCTGGAACTGTGACAAAACCAAACATAGAACCGAGATAGTCAAGTGCCAGTGAAAAAGTTTCCGCACGAAAAAAGACCCATGCGATAAGAACGAAAACAAACGTCATTCCTATTCTTAAAAACCTCGGCAGGAAGTGGTAAAACGGCCTCCTCCCCAAAAGTCTCTCTGAACCAAGTAAAACACCATGGATTCCACCCCATATTACAAAGTTCCAGGAAGCACCGTGCCACAGCCCGCCTAAGAGCATTACAATGGCAAGATTAACAGCAGTCCTGCCACCACCCTTTCTATTACCGCCTAAAGGAATATATAAGTATTCTCGCAACCAGGTTGAAAGTGAGATATGCCAGCGACGCCAAAACTCAGTGATGGAGGCGGAGAGGTAGGGTGAGTCAAAGTTTTTAGCAAACACAAAGCCAAACATCAGCCCCAAACCAATCGCCATATCGGAGTAACCACTGAAATCAAAGTAAATCTGAAAACTGTACGCAACAACACCAAACCAGCTATCAATGACACTTAAGCTGCCGGCAGAAAAAGCCATGTCAGCAATTTTTCCACACGAATTTGCAAGCAGAACTTTTTTTGCCATCCCCATGGAAAAAAACGCCACCCCTCTGGAAAATTTTTCAAGAGAATGTACCCGACCAGCCAGTTGATCTGCCACTTCCTGAAATCTGATAATTGGGCCTGCAACAAGTTGAGGAAACATAGAGACAAAACAGGCAAAATCCAGGAAGTTTTTTATATAGGTCCCATCTCGGCGGTAGAGGTCAATGGTGTAACTCATTGACTGGAAGGTGTAGAAACTAATCCCTAAGGGAAGCAAAAACTTGAGTACATGAACAGGCTCGGCTCCTTCGACTCCTAATACAGTGAAAAGCTGATTATAGCTTTCAAGGGCAAACCCTGTGTACTTAAAAAATCCAAGCAAAGAAAGGTTTGCTGCGATGGAAACAAAGAGCGCAATCTTTCGTTTTCTCTGTTGATTATCGGGGGTGGTTCCGATGACCAGACCACAACAATAGTCCACCAATGTTGAAAAGAACATTAACAGAGTAAAAAGCGGATTTGACCAGCCATAGAAAATATAACTAATGACAGTCAATACCAGATTTTTCCCCCGTCTTGGCATACTGTAATACAACAACAGCGCAGCAGGCAGAAAATAAAAGAGAAAAATATGAGACGAAAAAACCATAAAATAGCGTAAATGTGGGCTAAACCAACCCCAGAAAGGGTCCTTAAGTTTAATTCAAACGATAGTACATAGAGAGATCAGGCTCAAAAATATCCATCATCTGCCGTTCACCTTCGAGTTCCGGATGGTCATCAAATAGCTCCAAAACAAGTCGTTCACTCATAACATCATCAGAATACTTTTTAACAATCTGTCTATCAAGTACTGCCCATTCAGCTATAACAATTTTTTCTTCGGCATATTCCCCTTCAACAACGGTATCAACCCCATAGCTATTAACGACCAGAGCACGGCGGTATGCTCCTATGGAATCAGGGGCAGGAATTTCAGTTGTCTCAAGAAGAGAAGCCTCAACCACCAGCCGCTGTACAGGCTTATTTACGTTATACTTATTAAAGGCATAACGACTATTTGTTTCAAGCTGCCGGGGTGTTAAAGGAACCTGATACAGTGCTATCTGAGCAAGAGTACCATCCCAGTTCCCTGAACTATCACCAAGAATCAATTGACTCTCGTTATACAAAGAAAAATCAATGTGTATTTTTTTTGTTCCCAAACTTTTGGCGTTTCTAAAAACTTCCATCTGCCCATCATATACACTTATGACCAAATGGCTTATTTCATGGGCTGAGAAGACTCCATCCCAGTAAAGGCGTTGAGTATCTTTTTGCGCCACACTGTTTTCAACGATAAGGGAATCACCATTCTGCTGAATTGACAAACGAGAACCTTCAGAACCCTGTAGTGATATTACCTCTCCCTTCTGCACTTTGTCGGGTGTAGCTACTATTTCAAACGTCACTTGCTTGGATTTGGCAAGAGCCATTCCAATTTTCGCACCAGCATCACCAGTATCGCCCCACCCTCCTGATGTGTTGAGAGTAAGGTCTCTTGTGAATAATGCCTTTCCTCTCAGGGTAAGATTACACTGATAGAAGCCAACCGGACTTGTTTCAGCAAGCTGATTACTCGCTTTCATATCTTCCCAGACATACAACACATTGCTGCTGTCCAGAGGCCAGGCCAGGCTGTCTTTTTTTACAGTTTCTGCAGGTTCCTGGTCGGAAAGACTATACTCTCCCCCTCCATCTACCCAAAGATCCGGGTAAAAATCAGCACGTTTATTGTTTGTGACCTGAATCCAATCCTCTACCTTTTTAACATTGCGATCAAAACGACCGACATACACCTCAACCTTCTCGCCCCCACCCCTGAGCTTATTTCCACCCTCACCCTTTTCATAGGGGCCAGTAATGACAAAATAACGGGAATGATTGGACCATCTGGGGTGATAAACCTCAAAGCCCCCCACACCAGGTGCACTGTTAATATTGACCTTCCAACTCTCCTGTTTTTCCAGGTCATGGATCTGAATATTCCGATGTAATCCATCAAAAATCCAAAGCAGTTTTGAGTTGTCGGGACTTAAAGAAGTCCAGCACCCTCTACCCAACCGCTTAAATTCTTTATTTTCCGGATGAATGAAACCTCCATGGGGCCAAGGGAAGAGCCCACCCAAGACTTCACCATCTCTGGATAACTGAACGTTGGACCAGGCCATGTTACTCTTATCCCAGATCAACTCTTTCTTTTTAGGCTTTCCAAGAGGGAATCTATAAAGCGGCTGACCGGTGCCATATGTATTCTCAGGCTGCAAACCATCAAAACAGTAGACCCAGAGAGTGCTCTTTTTCAGGAAAAAACTCGTTTTTGTATCTTTCCAGACAGCGACAGCAACCCCAGAACCAAGTTTTTCAACCTTCCCGGAATCCCAGTCCAGGACAAACATCTGCCGATCTCTTCGATCACTAAAAATAACCTTCTGGCCGTCAGGGGTAAATATCGGTTTATAGAAATTCCGATTACCATTAACAAGGAGACGTTCACCTTTTCCATCCAGCGAATCGTATCCGTACAGAGCAAGGTTTTTACTGCGGGCAAAGGTATCAGAACCATCTCCTTGATCCTGCACCCAAACGAGCCTCGAATGCTTCCCGGTCCAATCCTGCAAACTTTTGCCTGCACCCGTACCTGCAACGACCTGGCCAGCAGAAACTAAGACAAAGATGAAAAGAGCTAACAGTGAAAGACGCAATATTATATGTTTCATAATTCTAAGCCCGATGAACGGGATAAATACCTTCTTAAGCAAATTAGTATGGCAGCCTTGGAATCTTGAGCAAGCCTTGAAAAATATAACTGTAAAGTCCAAGCATAAACATTATTCCTACCAATAATACTAAAACTCTCTTATTTATTGCTGCTATATTATGGCCCAATACAATTCCAAACATTGGAATTATTGGAAACAGGTAACGTCCCTGGGGCTGAAAATCAACCACCCAGGAACGATAAATAGCTGCAAGAATCAGCACCAGCGAAAGACCGCAGACAACTGAGGTAACTCCTGCCCCCATAATTCCACCTCGAGTTAAACTTGAGATGAGAATGAATAAGAGCAGCGCAGAACCTGCCCACTTGACGATGGTATAATAGTGATGAGGGCTCGTGATTGACAGGTAGCCGAACACACCGAAACTAGACTGGATTGTCGTGATGCCCCAGTGATACTTTGAAATCAGGTCCTTAAAGGCCACCCCCCTGTCCTTCATATATATTGTAGGGACCCTCTCTTCAGGAGGTGTACTTTTTTTATACTTATAATGACTTAACTCTTCCTGTAGTGCGGCAATTTTATCATTTCTATCGAAACCATTCACCACGTAATCAGCACTCATCCGAATCCCGAGAAAACTGGCACCTAAAAGAGTTATTATAATAAGACGCCTGACAGCATCTTTCTTCTGCCAGGAATAGTCCTCAGTAAAGAATATGCGTACCCCAAGAATCAGATATACCAGCCCAACAAAGGGATAGTAGTTCATTTTCAGGATGAAAACTGTACCGAAAAAAACAGCCAATATCATTGCAGCGCCAAACTGAAACCAAGCGCCCCCACCCTTCAGGTATTTATGTAAAAGACTCTCAGGGTTAATGAGAAAGTAGGTGGCTAAAAACGCGATAAAGAGAGCAAATGCATCAGACCCGCAATACGAGAAGATATACCACACCTGGGAACTCACAAGAAAAGGTATGGCTGCAATCCTAGCATACACACTTCGAACCGAGAGGAAAAAAATGATTCCAAAAAGAGCAACATTGAAAAACCTGTACGCAAATGTTGCAGGCATCTGAAAAAACTGTAAAACCTTATAGGTTTTACCTGAGAAAAAATAATATATTTCCCCATAATTGAGACGGGACACACCATAAACGCTGTAGGTATTTCGAACTGAGGGATCATCCACAACAGGCGGCAACCAGTTTTCGGCATAATATGATGTTGCAGCTATATGAACGTACTCATCTGGATGGACATTCTCTTTGCTTATCCCCGCCATCACAAGAATAAGAATCCAGACACCAAAAAGTAAAATTGGCACTATCTTGAGTTTCTCAACCAGTGGTGCAAGAGAATACACGATCACTAAGGTTATGAGTGCAACCCCAAGCATACGAACCAGCAACCACAATGTATTAAAACCGATCTTCTGAGGCGAAATAGTCAGTTCAAAATATGGATCCTGGCCTGTCGAACGCAGCCATAAACCATTTGCGTCGACCCGAGTTGTCTCAATTTGATTCAAAGGAACCAGCCGTTTGAATTCATCAGAATTACTGAGTATAATTGGCTCATAGCCCTCTTGAGCAACTTGCAACTGCTTGATAGTAGCTTCACCAAGATAAGTGTGAGGATCGATTCGAAGCCGGTGAATTTTGGAGAGATTGGTGAGGTAGAATGAATAGTTGCGTTTACCAGCATGGGCACGAACTGTGGCCATATTGTTCTGCGAATAGCCCTGACCTTCTTCAGCCCAATAGATAGCAAACCGACTCGTTTGAGACACCTCTATATCCACCTCTACACGCGCAGTATTCACCACAAAGGCATAATACCCTGCACACGTGACAACACACGCCAACAGAGCAACAAGAAACTTAGGAAAGAATCTGCTCTCCTCTTCTAATTCTCCATTTAATTCGCTAACAGCAATCATCTCAATCCTTGGTTTTAAGAGGTCATTTTTGTCGATTTAGCGATCCACTATAGCCAAAAGGCTTCGGTTTGTATACTATAACTGGTCGATATTTTACAAAGATATGATGGTGAATTCCCCGTTTAACTCACGCTTTGTAATTCTTACATTATAAACTGAGCTATCTGATGAAAGCTTGTATACTACAAGCAGTCAGATATATTATAAATCTTGGGGTTAAGAGCCTCTCCATCAGAACCTAGCACAATAACTCATCCAGAGGACAGTAATGCAGGCAATTGGAACAATTCACAGTCCCTTCACAAACCTCAAGGACATGCCTATCCAGCCAAAGGGTGCTAAAGACACAATTGGCACCATTGAACTCGCCCCTGAGTACACAGAAGGACTGGCCGACCTCGAAGGCTTCAGCCATATCTACCTTCTCTATTCATTCCACAAAGCGGCAAGAACGTCTCTCACAGTGACACCATTTATGGACACAACCCCCCGGGGAGTTTTTTCCACAAGGTCCCCTTTACGACCTAATCACATAGGCTTATCCATCGTAGAGTTGGTTGGCGTAGAGAAAAACCTGGTAAAAGTTCGCGGGATTGACATACTTGAGGGCACGCCTCTACTTGATATCAAACCATATATTGCATCCTTCGATGCTGTTAAGAACAGTCGTTCTGGATGGATGAAAGCAACAACTGATGAAGTCGCCCAAAAAAGATCTGATGACCGTTTTGTCTGATAAAACACTTTTTCATCTGGTTTTTCAAAAAAAGTTATCATTACTGTTGACATAAGGGCAAAGAAAATACAATTTATACAGGACATATAACAGGTCGTATAGTAGCTCATGTACCTTGCATGGCAGACGACAGACTACTCAATACGGGAAAGCAATGGATAACAATAAAACTGAGAAACCGGACCCAAAACGTGTAGCAGTGCTACGCTCTCTTCCCCTTGAGATAAAAGAGCAGATTAGCGGTGAGGAAGCAGAAGCTTTCATGTACAACAAAGAGCTTCCTGATTCACTTCTTAAAAAATTAGAAAACTATCTTGAGGAAGATACTCCTTAAGAGTTGTATTGTATAACCAACCCACATTCATGCTAAAGGAGAACTAGATGACTGAAGAAAAACGCCCACCATGTCCAACATGCCAAGGTAAGAAAATCATTGAAGGAGTTTGTGAGACAAGTTCAGAGTGGAGCGGAACTAGTGATGACGCTGACGATATGAACTGTACGCCAGATCAAGTCTGCCCTACCTGTAACGGTAAAGGTTACGAAGAGTAACAAGGCTGATTAGTGCCTTACTCCTGATGGGCTTTCGTTAAAAAACAGGTAGTGTAGAGAGATCTTCAAGGCACTTATCCCGTTTATCGGGGCGACATACTATAGAAGTTATAACCTCCCATCTGCCACCCATGGCAACTGGGAGGTTTTTTTACTCTACATGAAAAACACATTCACAATCTGGGTTGACGCAGACGCATTCCCCAATGCTGCCAAAGAGATCCTCTTTCGTGCAGGAAAGCGAACCCAAACCCCTATTACCTTAGTTGCCAACAAGGTACTTCGCACCCCTCCATCACCAATTATCACCTCTGTACTTGTTCCAGCAGGAGATGATGTTGCCGATCATTACATTGTGGAACATATGAGTAATAACGACCTTGTTATTACTGGTGATATCCCACTGGCTGCTGAAGTTCTTGAGAAAAATTGTCAGGCTCTTAATCCTCGGGGACAATTATACACCAAAGAGAATATAGCTGACAGACTCAGTATGCGCGATTTCATGGATAATCTGAGAGCAAACGGCCTTGAAACCGGTGGCCCTCCACCACTTACCAAAAAAGATCAACAAACCTTTGCAAATGCTCTGGACCGCATACTTACCAAGAGTCTAAAGCAATGAATATGTATTCTTCAGAAGAATATCTCCCCTCCCCATATTTCAACCCTGTACGACTCTCTCCTATTGCCAACTCCGGAATCTGCACTTAATGTAAAATCAAACAGGCTAAAACTACAAAGAAAAAAAGGCTCTAAGCCATCAGTAATATACAAATACTGGGGATGCACAATGACCACGACACATGCTCTGGAAATATTTTCTGACTATATATGACCCTACTGCTACTTCATTACCGGGCGTATTGAAAAGCTGAAACAAAACTTTGACATCTCAGTCACATGGCGAACCTTCCCCCTGCACCCTGAGACCCCTGAAGAGGGTACCCTGCTGACTGATTTGTTTAATACATCTGAAGAACGCATAGGACAGATGATTACACAGTTACGGAAAACAGCCCAGAGCCTTGACCTGCCATTTAATGCCAGACCCAAAACCTACAACTCAAGACTCGCTCAGGAACTCGGTTTATGGGCCGAGGATAAGGGATACGGAGACGCATTTCACATGGCAGCCTTCCACGCTTACTTTGCAGATGGTATTAATCTGGCATTACAACCTGAGCTCCTTACAATCGCTGAAAAAGTTGGCCTTAACAGAGAGGAGGCAGAAGAGGTCCTCAATAACAGAAGCTATAAGCAGCGTGTGGACCGTGACTGGGCAGACTCCAGACTAAAATCAGTAACTGCAGTACCAACGTTTATCATGGGCCAGCACAAACTGACCGGGGCTCAAAACTATGAAATATTTGAAGAGCTGATGGCGCTATACAATGTGCCTCAGAAAAAGCTATCGTGACTGAAATTACTTTAGACCAACCGCACAAGCAGATACGTGAAGGAAACCTCATTACTCTAGCCCTTCAAGGAAATTTTGACATTATCGTACATGGCTGTAACTGTTTCTGCACCATGGGAGCAGGTATTGCCGACTCCATTCAAAAACAGTTTCCCGAAGCCTTCGCTGCTGATCTAATGACTAACAGGGGGGACAGAAATAAATTGGGGTTCTTTTCCTCAGCAACCATCACAGAAAATAACCATAGCATAACCATAGTAAACGGTTACACACAGTTTCATCACTCCGGACCTCCGCCACTTGTTGACTATGATGCCGTAAAAAACCTGTTTAGAAGGGTTAAGAAGGAATTCACAGGAAAACGTATTGGTTATCCAAAAATAGGTGCAGGGCTTGCTGGAGGAGACTGGAGCAGAATAGAACAGATTATAGACCAGGAACTCGCAGGAGAACACCATACTCTCGTCAATTATCAGCGATAGCTGGCAGTCATCAGTTCTCCATATGCTCTAATCTTTACGACCGTATGAGGTGTGACATGAGATACACAGTATATGTTCTTATTCTATGTATTATCGTTATCCTTTCGACTCCTGTTTATGCGGGAAAAGCTGATGTTACAGCAGTAAAAGTCACACCAGAGAATCCCGGTTCATTCCACTTTGAGGTGACAGTTTCACATGGTGATGAGGGATGGGATCATTACGCAGACAGCTGGGAGATACGAGACAATAAGGGAGTAGTCTACGGAACCCGCACCCTGCATCACCCTCATGTCTCAGAGCAACCTTTTAGTCGTAGTCTCTCAGGCGTACAGATTCCACCAGAGATTAAAGAAGTGACAGTCCGGGCACACGACTCTGTACACCTCTATGGTGGCAAGACCATTACAGTTGAGTTGCCGTAATAGTAAATGCTATCAGGTAGACTCTCGTAGATCGAGACAAAGCTTAGTTTTTTGAATCAAGGAGTTCTCTTACCCAGATAAACGGGATAAGTACCTCGAAGGTCTCAGTACGTTCACTTATCTGGAAGTAATTTAAAGTTCGCAATGTTAAAAGGTATATCAATGATCCAGAGCAAGTAGTACTACGTTGTATGAATAACGCAGTACTACTTGTGGGATATGCGCATTAGCCCATTTTTACAGGCAAAATAAACACATCACTACTCTTTGGTTTCTTCAACTTTTGGGGCCATGACCTCTTCTGCAACCACAGCAGCAGCGCCTGCCTCCAGAGCTTTCTTTCGGGTTTCCTCAGTTAATGCTGCCTTAGGTGCATCAGTTGGAAAATCAACGATGACCTTACGATGGGCATAGTAGATTCCTTTGGCATTCAGCGCCTCTGTTATCCGCCTGAATGCTTCACGCTTGATCACAAACTGCTTACCAGGTTTCGCGGTAAACTTAACCCGTATAACCATAACAGAATTTGTAATTTCATTGACACCCTGGGATTTTACAGGCTGGAGAAAATCTTCGCCGATTTCCTCGTCTGTGAGCATCGTCTGACCGACTTTCTTTATTATCTTTCTGACCTTGTCAATATCGGTATCATATGGAAATTCGAGAGGAAATTTGATAACTATTCCACCTCTCATATAGTTTGTGATTGCCCCGAGATCACTATGGGGAACCACTTGGAGCATACCCAGGTGATGACGCAAAAGAACATTTCTAAGGGTAATTGATTCTACGGTTCCACGAATTTTTCCCGCCTGAATATATTCCCCCACCCGAAAGGCGTCATCGAGGAGAAAAAAGAACCCGGAAAGTATATCTGAGACAAGTTTCTGAGCTCCAAAACCAATAGCAAGCCCTAAAACACCAGCTCCGGCCAATAGCGGTCCTATATTTACGCCAAGCGAGGAAATCACAATCAAACCAACCATCAAGACCAGCGTAGAACCAAGGACCTTACGCAAAAGTGGTAACAGAGTGTGACTACGCCCTCTGGGAGCGGCACCACCAAACTCGTCATCCATATCCTTGTTCTCGTCTACCTCATCCACCTCGTTCTCCGCCATTTTGGCTTCAATATACGATGAGGCGTAGCGCCAGCAAATGAGAGCCAGTCCCACAGTGACCAGTGACTCAAAGATAGCCTTCATTGCCTGGTGGGCAAATGGGAAATTATATCCCCAGAGACTGCAAAGCCATGAGAAGAGAATAAAGCCGAGTAAATAGTTAAAAAATGAATGAACCTTACGAGCCAGCTTTCGATTGTTGTCCTTAATCTCCTCCTCGGTGGGACCTTCCTCATCATCTTGGGCGTTTACACCCATCTTACCGAGACCTAAGGAGTCGACCACAGCGGCAATTAAGAGTCTAAAGCAATAACTGAGAACAAAAAAGAGTGGAACAACAAGAACACTTACTATAAACGACCCGTTACCGGCTGCAGTACCAGTGGACACTTGTCCCACCCAAACGATCCATACTATTGCAACATACAGGAGCGCAGGTAAATGCCAGTATGACGCAAACTGCTGCCGCATCCAACCAACGGAAGCCCCGTCGACCTCTTGTTGGTAATATTGAGACACCGCACTGCGTAGAAAAACAACGAGACCTGCCATAATGGCAAGGATAATTGAGCCAAGCACTATGGCGATCCAGGCAAGAGTCTGGGGTTGGGCGCCCAGCTCTTTAAAACCACGCCCAACAAGAAGTGCTGAACCAAGTACTGTCAATGTAACTGAGAACGCGACATGGAGATATTTAACAAGCGACTCATCGATAGCAACCAGACGAACCGCAGGATCATTGGGTGCAAAGAGTAATTCTGCAATAACCCTGAAGAGAAAATATATCAGCACAACACCTAAGATGAGCTGATACAGCATCCTGCCCTCGAGGGGAGTATCTCCTGCGATAACAAGAAATGATAGGGTTGAACAAACGGCAAGGACAAAAAGCGAGGCCATGTCCGGGAGACTGCGTAAAAGCCCAGCTACAAGTTTTGTTCCACCCTCGCCTTCAGGAGGAGCAAGATGTTTAATATTATCGAGGCGCTCACCAAACATTTTTTTCAGAAAGAAACTCAAAAGAAAACCAAGAGCGATGGCAACAACAGCTTTAACCAGGACAAAAAGAAAGCCTAAAAACCCGGTGTCTCCACCTGTTTTATTTAAAACCCGGGCAATATCCCCTGGAACCTTTGGCCCAAAAGCAAGTACGCTGGCCGCTGCATCTTTATCTTCAGTCCCACCATCCAACATGTGGAGCCAGCTTGTTAAAAAACGTTTCCTCGGAACATTTGGAATATTTGCAACATTTGCGTCATCCATCATGGCAGAATCGACTTCCACGCTTTCTATCTGTGCAGAATCATCCCCCCCTTCACTTTCAGCCCCAAAAGACAGTGCTGGAAGCAGTAACCATAGGCTGAGAACAACCCAAAAAACGGTTAATACTTTACGATTCATTTCCACATCTCCTGTGATAATAATTATACATCAAACGCCCGAGCCACTTGGAAAAGACTCACTAGCTATAACGCTTACGACGCTTCACCTAAAACTCTTCTGAGCACCTGAGCAATTTCCTTTGTCCGAAGTGGTTTGAAGACGAGCTCTTTTATACCAAGGTCCTTTGCTCTTTTTTCTGAAATAACAGAACTATATCCCGTGCAAAGCACTATGGGAATATCTGCTCGTATCTGCAACATATTAATGGACAACCTGGCCCCATCCATTATCGGCATGGTCTGGTCTGTTAACACCAGATCAAAATCCTCAGCCCTCTCACGAAAAATATCGAGGGCCTCTACACTGCTCGTACAAATAGTTACATGATATCCTAATCTTTTTAGCATCTTACCGGCTAAATCAGCCAGCATTTTCTCATCGTCCACAAAGAGTATTTTTTCATTGCCAAGGGGGATGGTTTCATCAAAGGAGTTTTCTATCAGTTCTTCCGGATCTTTAACCGGCAGATACACTTTAATGATTGTTCCCCTTCCCAGAACACTCTCAACAGCAACAAAACCGGCCATACTTGTTACTATTCCATGCACAATAGAAAGCCCCATCCCAGTACCTTTACCCGGTTCCTTGGTCGTAAAATAGGGATCAAAAATACGTTCTTTTTCCTCTTTGCCGATACCAACCCCGGTATCTTCAACAGAAAGCAGCACATAATCCCCTGGCTCCACATCCCATTCCTGGGGCAAGGCCTCTTGTAAGAGCTTTACCTGCGTGAGTAAAATGGTAAGAGTCCCCCCATCCTGCTCCATTGCATGGAATGCATTTGTACACAGGTTCACCAGGATCTGGTGCAGCTGGGTGGCATCTCCGGAGACAATACCTGTCTCAGAATCAATCTTCGTTTCAATTGTTATTGTTGTGGGTAGAGATGGTCTTAGAAAACTAACAGCTTTTTCCACCACTCGTTTCATATCTAAGGGTGCGACCTCACTACTACCCTGCCTGCTAAAGGCCAAAATCTGTTCCACAAGATCCTTTGCACGTTCACTGGCCCCTATAACCTGTCTAAGACACTCTGAAACAGTGGTATCCGGTTCTGCGACCTCATAGGCAAGTTCTGAGAATCCTATGGTAGCAGTTAATATATTGTTAAAGTCGTGGGCAATTCCACCAGCCAATGTCCCAATGGCTTCCATTTTCTGGGACTGCTGCAGCTTCATTTCCATCTTCTTTCTTTCGGTAATATCCCTACCTACTCCAAGAACACCTATCACCTCCCCAAATCTATTAAACATTGGGGTTTTCAGGGTTTCGAGCAGCTCTGTGTGGCCATCATCGGCGTAAACGACTTCTTCTTCATTTGAACATGGGCCCCCGGCCACAATGGCCGCCTTATCATGCTTTCTAAAAAAATCAGCCTGCTTCCTATCGACAAAATCGTAATCAGTTTTCCCTATAATCTCTGCCTGTTTTGCACCATAGAATCGCTCAAATCTCAAGTTGCAGGCCAGATATACACCATCTACATCTTTAAGCCAGACAAGATCAGGTATGGTTTCAAGCAGGGTCGCAAGATGTGTTTCCCTTTCCCTTAACCTCTTTTCCGCCTTTTTCCTCGCAATCATACTCCGTATAAGAAAGGTAATTATCATGGCTAGTATCAGACAGACAATGCTCCCGGTCCAGATAATTTTCTGAAAATCTTTTTGATAACGCCTGGGACCATTGACGAAAATAACACCATCAGGCAAATCATTTTTTTTGATGCCAAACCGCGCGAGCTGGGCATAATCAAACTTATAGGTCACCTGACTGTTGCGCAAGACTGGTATATCATCTGCTGGAGTACCCTGCAAAATTTGCAGAATAACCTCTGCCCCTAGCCGCCCGTGGACTGTACCATCCATGACAGCTCCTCCTAAAAGCCCAGCATCCACATAACTGCCGTACCCTGAATATGTAGGGAAACCGCTTTTATTGAAAAAGCCATTTGATTCTTCACTTGTCAGCATCCTGCCATCAGGCATTAAAAAATAGGAAATCGGTATCAAGACCGTATCTTCAGTAGAGAAATGAGATAATTCCTCTCGAAGATCTTCAAGGGGTAATCCAGCAAATTCGAGTTTATCCCAACCACTTCGTTCCGGCACTTTAAAACGGCGAAACTCCTCCAACAGCAGGCTACCGGTAAGTGAAGAGTCTACTATACCAATTACGTTTTTCACATGGGGATGCAGGCTCTGTATCAGATCAAAATTCTTTTGATAGTCAACAGCTTCAACGATCCCTGTTATATTGGTATGTCCACCCAGGGTGTTGTCATCAAAACCGTTAATACCTAAAAACACAATAGGAATGGATGGAAAGAGTAGTTCACGGTGTTTCAATGCAAAATGCAAGGCAACATTATCCAAAACAACAAGCACATCAGGCTTCTTATCTCTGTACTTATAACCATACAGCTCTATGAATAACTGCTCTTGCGCAGGACCTACTTGAAAACGCTTTGAATCCATATATTCCTGAAAAACCATGGTTCCAGGCAAGTGCGTATTCAGGTAACGCTCAAGCTCATAGACCATATCATCCTGAAACTGTTCTCCGTGATGGAAGGAGTTGAGTATGAGAACATTGTGTTGCTCTCCCGCCACAAGAAACAAGGGTCGGAAGACAAGAAAGAATAGTAAAGAGAAAGTGACACAACCGTAGTAAAGAATCTTTTGAATAGCACTGCCACTTACTGATAAGTCTTCAACAGGTAACGGCATAGTTTGAGTGTGAGTTAAAAAGTAACGCAGGGCGCTCTCCTATATCAGCTGTAATCACAAAAGCATAGACTTCTACCGAGGGGGATACAGAGCCTTAACTGCAAAGGTTCTATTTTATGTTATACCGTCTCCATCACTATTCAAGTTAAAAATGAATGATTGGTCAATTTTATAGACCGAGAAACGATACGAAAAGGATGCGAAACGGGAGATAAGAGAGGTAACAGCTACACAATCCAGATCTCTTTGAGACAACAAAGAGACCTGGATTTCAGAAGATAGAGAATCTGTTACTTAGGTGAGGCGAATGTGTCTGCTGTTTTCTTTAGTAACCAGGCAATACAGACAACGCCTCCCAGGAGGGTTACTAAAAACATTATAAACGGTTGATACTGGGGCACCACCTGTAGCTGATCCAAGGTAAAATACTCACTGAGATAATCACTTCGTAACCAGCTTCGCATAAACGTCATAAGCACCACAACCAGAACAGCATGGAAAAATGTGAGCCAGAACTTACCCTTAAAAGCCACATATAGGGCACCAAGTACGGCAATGAGGCCAAGTGCAAATACAACGGTAGCCACAATATTGCCACCCATAAACAGCATCATCTGTTCTTTGGGTAAAGAAATCAAATACCAGACTCCAACACCTACATTTGCCAGGGTCAATACCAGAAAGGTCATCATCCCCAGACGTTCACTATGGCGTGCCAGTTCACGGTCTTCATATCGTTTAAAACGGCCAAGCATAGCAACAAAGAGCCCACCAACGGCAAGAGCCCCACAGACCATATGTAGATATCTTGGCCAAAATGTTACATGATCATACGCGAGTATGGTTCCATTTTTCTGGGCGAAATAATCAGAAAATCGTTCAGGCAAACTCATCAGAAGCATATTATTGGAAAAGAAAAAGCCAATCACAAGAAGAAAACAGAACACAACTATCGCAATTATCGGCCCAAAAAAGCCCAGACTTTTAAATTTAAAATCATAGAGATAAGCCCCATAATAACCAACAATGAGTATGGGGATAATCAGAATCCAGAACGACCCCATAAGAACTGAACTAGAGTAGACAAATTGCCCATACAGAACCTGAAGAAACAACAGTGGGGCCACTCCAAAATTAACAACAAAGGCGATTACAAGGGGTAACGCGATAGCAATTCGATGGGCAAGTCTTCTTCGAACCTCGCCTCCTCTCATATGTTGCACTATACCTATGGCCAAGCCACCAAGCATCGCATTCATTGCAAGCAGATGAAGGGGAAAGGTGAGCAACAACAGGAACTGAAACCAACCCCAGCTCACAGGTATCATGTCCGCTTGTGGAATAATGATAGTTTCCATTATTGAGCACCTCCATTTCCACCTGCTAAGAATTCAGCTAACACATCCGCCTCTTCAGCAGTTCCTGAGAAGGGTTCCATTTCATCTGAAATTTCATTTAAACTTCCAAGCATATTCACAATTTCTTCTTTTCCCTGCCCCTCAACAATCCCTTTCATCTCATCAAATTCGTGGCAGGATGAGCAATGATCCTCAAAAAGAAGAGGACCTGCCATATCATTAGTATCAGAGGTTTCTGTCGGTAACGGATTATTCAGTGAATCAAGATATAGAGATAGATCCTGCACCTCTTTATCTGTTCCTGAGAACGGCTCCATCTCATCTGAGATTTCATCCAGTGTAAGAAGCATTTCAGGGATGTCTTCCTTAGCCACACCTTCAAAAGCGGGAGTCAGATCCTCCGCGCCATGGCACGACGAACAATGCTCTTCAAAAAGGGCAAGGCCTGCAGCGCCAAGATCTGCGGAACCTTTTTCCTCTGGTTCGGTTATATCTTTTCCGTGCAGGCTTCCTGCTATATAGGCAGCCAGGGCCCGCACTTCCATCTCATTGCCCACAAATGGAGGCATGAAATAGCGACGTTCGTGAATCTTATCAATATATTTCGTAAGAGCGCGATAACTCATACTCTTACTGGCCGCCACTATATCATTATTAATGCCATTCACAGTGTGACAGATGTAACACTGCTGGATGAAGATCTCTTCCCCCGCCTGCAACATATTATCACTATGTACTTCCTTGTTTTCGACCCAGAGAGCATTTTTCAGAAACCCTTCACCACTCAGTCTTTCAACATCATTTTTCAATATGCCGTTGGAATACATGACCTCATTGATGACATAGGGCCGTCTGGCAGCCTCCCGAATCCACTCAAAACTTCCCATAACAGCCAGGGCAAAACAGAGGGATACAATAGCCACGGGTTTCTTATTAAACTCAGGACGAAACAACCCTGCTGCAAGCATCACAACAAGAACACCGATAAGACCCACAAGACCCCAGGGCATAATACCTGAAATGGTTGGAGACTTACCCATCACTAGATCAAGAGCTGGCTCCGGCAGGACTGAAATGTACCATATCGCAGATGGGATCATCAGCAGAAGACTGATAATTGCCCACTTTGCAGAAAAACGGGTCATGGACTCACGCACCTCAACATCCGTTACAAATGATGCGCTAAAATAGCCGTAACAGGCGGCTATCATAATGGCGATAAAGGTACGAAATAAAAGCGATGGCCAGAAACTAGGGTTAAAAAAACCTACCCAAAAATCAAGATTTTCAGCCCAAAGCCCAGGAGTCAGCATAACTCCAATAATACCGTTGATAAGAAACAGTGACATCCATGCGGCAATAAAATAGACCCAGCCAACCTTAATATGGGTGGCAGAATTCATTTTTCCAAAGGTATAAAAATAGACAAAGGCTGCGGCGATCTCCACCACAAAAAAGACCCACTCCGCCGCCCAGCCAAAGACAAAATTATGAATCAGATATGACGTTGCCGCCGGGCTGACGAGGGCGATAATAAACCAGATACCAACTCCTGTAATGGAGCCGAACACCATGGTCAAAAGCAGAAAAAATCTTGCATGTTTTTTTACAAACTCAAGAATAGCCGGACTTTTTTCTTTCAGCCCCTTCTTCTCTGCATAAATCAGATAGAGCCCTCCACCCACAGCAAAGTGAGAGACAAAAACATGCAGAACAGCGATTAAGGCAATGAGTAAACCGCCTCCTGTTTCCGGCAGATACCAGACAGGATAATTCATAATTCCTCCTCTACGTATATAAACAATTTAATTTTCTGATAAAATACTGTAAATAAG
This sequence comes from Desulforhopalus glucosivorans, assembly GCF_054397165.1. Taxonomy (NCBI): domain Bacteria; kingdom Pseudomonadati; phylum Thermodesulfobacteriota; class Desulfobulbia; order Desulfobulbales; family Desulfocapsaceae; genus Desulforhopalus; species Desulforhopalus glucosivorans. The sequence continues at coordinate 269,095 of NZ_AP044854.1, read as the reverse complement.
AATGGTTTTCAATTACGACAATGTGTCACTCTCTTTAGGACCGCCAGTCAAATAGTTTTCAAGACTCTTTTGCAAGGTTATTTCTGCAAGCTGTGCACAGTGCAGATGTGTATCTGGCAAGGTACCTGTCACATCCATAATGGTGATCATGTTTATTTTTTTCAGCTCGTCAATACTCTTATTTTTGGCAAGGACTGCGGCCGCTTCCACGCAGTGTTTACTAAAGGAACAGCCGTTAGTCCAATGGTGGGTTTCAGCAACATGACCATCCTTAAACTTTAGTCCAATCTCCATGGTGTCGCCGCAATTGCCGACAACCTTCGCAATACCATCCGGAGTATCCAAAACCGGGTTTGCATAATAGTAGATAAAAAACCAGGTCATAGCCACTGCCAACAACACAAGAAACGCAACACCAATACTCATAAAAGACATAGAAAGAACCATTTACGTTGTTAATAACATCATTTAGAAAAAATTTTCCACTCACCTCTGCCCCTTCCATGTACCATAAAATGGCCTATAAATGGTTAAAAATCCGTCATCCAACTCAGGAAAAGACAGGTCAGAATTGACGCTCTTTTACTTGGCCCACCACTGATTTTCTGGTAATAACAATAGCAATTCCAAATCTTACACCATTTTTCACGACCACAACCTGACGATAAAAAGATGAAATCTCTTACAACTGCAACAAAGCTCTATGTTCTCCTCGGTAACCCTCTCGGCCACACCATATCTCCCCCCATGCATAATCTTGCCTTTAAAAAGCTCGATATGGATAGCTGCTATTTCCCTGTTGAAGTCTCAACTGAAAATTTGGGAACTGTATTTAAAGGGCTTTCGAAAATGAATATGGGGGGCATGAACGTCACAGTCCCACACAAGATAAATATAGTAGATCACCTTGATGAACTCGACCCGGTTGCAGCAACTATAGGAGCGGTCAATACCATTTGTTTTATAGATGGTAAAACAAAAGGCTTTAACACCGATGGTGAGGGATTTATTCAGTCCCTTGAAGAAGAAGCCTCAATTTCAGTTCAGGGAAAACGTTTTTTTATCATTGGTTGTGGCGGCGCTGCCCGGGCAATCGCTATGACTCTTGCCTTTAAAGGCGCAGAGAAGATTTTCATCTCCAACAGAACCGCGTCAAAAGCCGCGACACTCGCATCAGAGATAAATAAGAAAATCCGCCCTTGTGCAGAAGCAGTACCTGCAGAGAACGCCGACCAGAAAAAGGTTTTGACAGGTTGTGATGTCGTTATCAACAGCACGAGTATTGGAATGCATCCGGATGTTGATCTACTGCCCATTGATGCATCCCTTATTCTTCCGGATCATATCGTGGCAGACATTGTCTATAACCCCCATGAAACAAAACTATTACAAGTGGCAAAAGCTAAAGGCTGCACCACCGTACCGGGGCTTGGCATGCTTATATATCAGGGGGTTGCCGCCTTTACCATATGGACAGGTGTAAAGCCTCCGGTTAAGGAAATGCAAGAGCATGTGCAGCAACTAATGCTTAAAAGACAGTAGTATTGCCTACAAGAACACCTCATCACCATACTTACGCAGCCTGCCCCTCAGTTGATCGTAACTCAAACCTAGATGAGAAGCAGTTTTCTTTTGGTTATGGCGATGCAGTTGTAAGGCATCCCGTATCATTGTTATTTCCACATTGCGAATTGATTCTTCAAGTGAAAGAGATGAGCCGGATATCTGGTGACCATCTTCACTTTCTGGCCCGTTTATAGAAGACACACTCCCATGATCTTCCCCTGCCAATTTATTTGCAAAGGGAGAAACAAAAGGATCAAACACAACAGAGGAGATATAACTGCTTTCAGCCTGATATACAGCTCGCTCGACCACATTCTTCAATTCACGTATGTTTCCAGGCCAACTGTATTTTTCAAGGGCTGCAACTGTCTCACCAGAAAAATCAACAACACCACTTCTGCCAAGCTCATAGGACATACGTGAGCCAAAATAGTTTGCTAGCAACATTACATCCTCTCTCCGAAACCTGAGAGGTGGTAAAAACAACACTTCAAAGGAAAGCCTGTCCAGGAGATCTTTTTTAAATTCTCCCTTTTCTGCCATCACCATAAGATCAGCATTAGTGGCGCAAACTATGCGGACATCCACCTCAACCGGTGTTTCTCCCCCAACCCTCTCAAAAAAACCGTACTCGACAACCCTCAATATTTTTTCCTGGGCCTCAAGGGGAATTGAACCAACCTCATCGAGGAATAAGGTCCCTCCATCAGCCAATTCAAACCTGCCAGCACTTTTCCTGTCGGCCCCTGTAAAGGCACCCTTTTCATGGCCAAAAAGCTCCGATTCTATCAGATGCGGAGAAAGAGTCGCACAGTTAAGGGTTATAAAGGGTCCATCCCAGCGCTTGGAGAGAAAATGCAGACGTTTAGCCCCAAGTTCTTTTCCTGTCCCGCGCTCACCTAATAGCAGAACAGGACGTTCAACCGGAGCGACCCGTGAGAGTTTCTCCTGAAATTCTAGAAATGATTCCGACTGGCCAATGGCCTCCTTACTTGATCGCACACGCTACACCAGGTTAATTTAACCTACTTATGGCTCACATAACCAACTAGTCGTCACAATAACCACACAACCCCACTAATGCAACAACCCAAGCCCATGTAATTCCGTTATTTTAAAAATTTCATAAAACAGGCACACATACTGCTTAATATAAAATGACCATACAAACCAAACCCAGGAGGATACCATGGGAGTTTTTACACGTTTTAGAGATATCGTTAGTTCAAACATAAACTCAATGCTCGATAAGGCTGAAGACCCTGAAAAGATGATCAAACTTATGATCCATGAGATGGAAGACACCTTGATAGAGCTTAAATCTTCGTGTGCCGGAGTTATCGCCGGACGCAAAAAAATTGAACGTAAATTTGAGGGCGTAAAAGAGAAGGTTTCCCTCTGGAGTGATAGGGCGGCACTTGCTGTTGAGAAAGGCAGGGATGATCTTGCCCGGGAAGCGCTCATGGAACGACGCCGTTTCAGTGAAAGCGCTGAAGCACTTGAGACTGAACTTGCAAATTACAAGGATCTCCTCCAGCAGTACCATGAGGATATCGTAGAACTGGAAGAAAAGTTAAAAAGCGCTAAAGAGAAAAAACGCATGCTCGTTCAACGCCATAAACGTGCCTCTGGTAAAAAGCGGGCTCAGCAGGACATCCGTCGTAGTGATAGCGCCGATACCATGGCCCGATTTGACAAACTTGAGAGCAGAATCGAACAGATGGAAGCTGAAGCAGATATGGTCAACATGGCACAAAAGCCTACGGTAGCCGAAGAATTTGAAGACCTTGCCATGGATGATGAAATTGAAAAGGAACTTGCAAACATCAAGGCGGCTCAATACAGTAAAAATAATGAAGCGGCATAATGTAACCCACCAGAGATTTTTGCAAAAATTGGAGTTTTACCCATGATCAACATTATCATTGTATCAATTGTCTTTGGTTCCATTGTGGCCCTCGCTGCACTCATTTGCGGCACCATCCTGATTGTCCTTAAAACCAGAAGCAGAAATCAAGCGACTGGAGCCGGGGATAAGGACGAGGCCCAGACAATCCAGGAGATCTATCAGGGACTTGGGCGCATGGAAGAACGAATAGAATCACTTGAAACTATCCTTATGGACAACAAGGAGAAGGAAGGAAACAATGAGTAATTATTACGATAAACAGGGAGGAATCTACCGGGCGAGAGATGGTGTCTTTCTTGGGGTATGTAAAGGAATATCAGAATATTTTGACTTTTCCCTATTCTGGATTCGAATGGGCATGGTCGTCTTCTTTATTTTTAGTGGTTTTTGGCCTGTCATTGGGGTGTATTTAGTTGCAGCCTTTTTCATGAAACCAAAACCGATCAAGCCGATCACCTCTGAAGGGGAACGTGAATTTTACGATTCCTATGTCAACTCACCACGCACTGCAGCACATAGGCTGAAAAAAAAGTTCAGAGACCTCGACAGAAGAATTCGCAGAATGGAGGACGAAGTTACCGCTCGGGAATACGATTGGGAACGACGTTTTAACTCTTAACTCGGGCGAACCGATAATAATCGAAGAGAAGTATCTCTCACGAAATTTATATATGAAAACAACAGATAAGCGCTACACCCCAGTGTCTTTCTCGAATTGAAAGCACCCTCGCCTTAATTTCACCCACCTAAAAACCTGTATAAACGGGTGGGTGAAAACCTAACACCTATCAAAAAAACTAGACTTCGTTATCAGTCGAACTTATAATATTTAAAGATGATTTACACTCTTTTATGCATTATGTATATCGCTCTCTCTTTTAAGAGAGCCGTAAATTATTAATGCAACACGTTTCACCAGGAGAAAATCATGAACCAGTTTATTCACTATTTTGCACTGCTTTTTATTGTCTTTGTCTGCGCAGAAATCCGTAACGTCCTCATCTACGAAACACCCTATGACAGTGAACCCATTAGTATCTGGAGTGAATCGGTCAGCAAAAATCCACTGGAGCAAGACCCTGCAGTAAAATCGTTATAGGAAGATCACCTCTAGTATCCTGAGTATCTCAGCCTAACTCTTTTTTATTTTTTCGGTCAGGAATTCATTTTTTCACGCGAATTAGCTCTTTTTTCTACGCCTCTTCACAAATAGAGTGCTCTCTATCCATAACCGCACGAGCCCTGTCGACAGCACCAGCGCCACAGGAATTTAAATTGCAGGTTGTAACCAAAACTCACTCTATTTGTAACTATTTTATAGAAGACATCTCCTATAGCTGGTATCACTAATCGCAGCAAACAAACGATATGCCCGGTTAAACAATGACTACGATTACAAAACGATGCCACCCACCTGGAGTACAGAAACAATTACCCTGCTGATCTTCGCATTTCTTCTTGGAGGAATTGTTAAAGGAGTCATCGGTACAGGCCTGCCAACTATCGCCCTCGCTCTTATTACCGCAACCATAGGCATACGAGAAGGAATGGCGATAATTCTTCTGCCTTCTATCCTCACCAACATCCAACAGGGGCTCTTTGGAGGGCACCTTAAATACACATTTAAACGGAGTTGGACATTTTTGCTGGCAACTTTTATAACCATCTGGATCGGTGCAGGTTTTCTTGCAATAATCGACATTTCATTCTTTTCAGGTTTACTGGGGGTAATTCTTCTTACTTATTCAGCCTTTGGGCTGGCAGCACAAAAACTTCCCAAACCTGAAAAAGCTGAAAAGTGGCTCTCCCCCCTGGTGGGTGCCATTAACGGTCTACTGACAGGAATGACCGGCTCGTCAGTTATTCCTGGTGTTCTCTACCTCCAGAGCCTCGATTTGGGTCGCCACCGACTTGTACAGACCATGGGACTCCTTTTTCTCACCTCAAGTACAACCCTTGCCTTTGCCCTGCAAAAAAACGAACTACTCACAACAGAGCTACTACAGCTCTCTGCTCTCTCTTTTGTTCCCGCCTACATTGGAATGCTAGTTGGTGTACGAATTCGCCACCGAATATCAGATGCACTCTTTAGACAACTCTTTTTTATTTTTATGCTGATTCTAGGGTTTTATATCGTTATTAGAGCCTTTTTTTAACTCGAATCACCCAAGGCTCCAATTGTTCACCATTCCCACCTACACACTTTATGTTGACAAACCAAACACAAGTATATATTATCGATAATAGATAAAGGAGATGACATGGGAAAGAGAGTTATTCAGAGACAAAGCCTCACAGAACAGATTAAGTCCATCCTCATTGACAGAATCATGGATGGTACGTTGAGCCCTGGGGACAGGTTAAAAGAACTGCAAATCGCAGAAGAGTTTGGGACCAGCCAGGCACCTGTTCGTGAAGCAATACGCAGTTTACAGGCCCTTGGCTATGTGGAGCACATTCCCCACGTGGGAGCGTTGATAAAAACATTTAGCCACAAAGAAATAGAAGAAGCCCATCAGGTTCGGGAGGCACTGGAGGGACACTGCTTAATTTTAGCCAACGTAGACCTGGCTCAGTTGATAGGCGAGCTGACACTGCACCTGAATACAATGAAACAATCGGTGGAAGAGAATGACATCCAAGCATTTACTCTTGCCGACAATCTTTTTCATAGAACGATAGTCCGCTACTCCAAAAACATGAGCATGCTGGCCATCTGGGATTCTCTAAGAATTCAATTACAGGTTGCTGCGACCATACTCGAGACAGCCATGCCACTGGAAAAATTATATTCACTGCATCCACCAATTGTAGCCTCACTCAAACGAGAGCACCGGGAAAATGCAGGACGTTTTTTAGCTGAACATTACCGACAAATTGGAATATTCTGGAGCAATGCCAATGAAGACTGATATCCTCTGGTTCTTAAAGAAACAGAAATTACCAATGTAAGACTTAAGCTATCGTTTGAACCATTTGAACCATTTGAACCGTTTGAACCGTTTGAGCCATTTGCTAAAGGCTCATTTTTGGAAAACATCCCCCTGGGGAGGAGGGAACCTTGCATTACTTTAGGTGATCAAGGAGTTACAGAGTATTTACATTGTGGAGAGAATTGCTCTCTCAAATTATCGATAATCGATAAGGAGGAAACTATGAACAAAAATACGTATAATTTAGGTACTGAGAAAAAAGAGTTAAGCCTTGAAGAACTCGATGTTCTTTGCCGAAAATGCCACCACATGCATGATGAAGAAATCCTGAGGTTCCTGGCACGGTTCTTTCGGAGAATTGCAACTTTCTTTGAAAATGAAAAGCAGCAACCTTGCCACACTTCGCCAAGGTAAAATATTGTAATTGCTTTTTCCCGGGGGATTTCATGTTTTACAATCCCCCGGATACCTCTGAGATACCAGCCCCCCACTGAAACCACCCCACCGGTCCGACCTATATTTTCTGAACTCATCTGCAATCAGTTTTTCAATTGGCTAACTTTATTGATTGCTGATTATGTATAAATAAAGCAGTATCGACAATTACAACTGGTATGGGGAAGTCCTGCAATCCCGGGCAAGAAATAACCCAACAACACGCGTCACACCTCTTATCTTAACCAATCACTCTTATCACTGTAACGTCCACCATGGCTCGTAAAGATCTTCGGCATCTACCAATACCAACTATAAAGATATCTCTTGGAGCCATCCTGATTAGTTTTTCAGCGGTTTTTGTCAAGATCTCTGATGTTTCCCCAACAACCTCTGGTTTCTACAGGGTCTTTTTTGGTTCGATATTTCTCTTGTGCGCCTCACTATGGTTCAAAGATTTCAAAAAAACCAAACCAGCCCTGCTGTGGTATATTGTTTTTTGCGGGTTTACCTTTGCACTGGATCTGTTTTTTTGGCATCAAAGCATTGAGTATATTGGCCCAGGTCTTTCCACTTTACTTGGTAATTTTCAGGTTTTTCTACTCGCCGGAATTGGAATCTTCTTCTTCAAAGAAAAAAGTCGTGGCAGATTCTACCTTGCCATACCCCTCGCGGTTATTGGGCTACTACTCATTGTCGATGTTCTATCAAGTACCTTGGGAGATAATTACATAACCGGCATAATCTTCGGTTTACTTACTGCAGTCTGTTACACGGTCTTCCTGCTCAGCCTTAGAAAAATTCAATCAAATGACAAGCAGAGCCCATTTTTCTCTCTTATGCTCGTCTCTGCATGCACCGCCATCTTTCTTGCAATAAAGATGATATATAGCGGAGACTCATTTAGTATTCCTAATCTCCAAAGCCTCACGGCTCTCGTCTGTCTTGGTCTCTTCAGCCAGACAGTTGGCTGGGTCCTCATCGCTAATGCTCTACCCCTCATCCCACCATCACGGGCTGGACTGATATTACTTTTACAACCTGCTCTCTCTTTTACCTGGGATGTCCTGCTGTTTGACCGTCCAACAAGCCTCCTCAACTGGACCGGCCTTGCCATTACCCTTGCTGCCATCTATATGGGGGTCACCAGCAAAATCGAACAAAAAAAATGAAATATTGTTTACATTCCACTACAGAACAAAACCTTGCTAAGATATGAAAGTAGTAATACCTGTAGTAGAAATTAGATTTCGAAATGCTGTATGGACAATAGACGTGTGAGATAGAATAACAAGTACGGAAACAACTATGGAATTTACAAGCGTAGACTTTGTATCATTTAAACAATCTATCACGGAGGCACTCGACAACATCAGTGCCCACGAATCGATTGCGGGGCAAAATGCAATACTGATTAAACCCAACCTCATAAACAACTCCCCGCACCCCATAACCACATCACCTGAATGTTGTGAAGCTGTACTGGAGTATGTGCTACACCACTCAACCGCCAAAGTGGTGATTGCCGAAGGCTGTGGAGCCGCTAACATGGAGACACAGGAGGTGTTTGAAACACTCGGTTACACAGATCTTGCAGAGAAATATAACATAGACCTCATAGACCTGAACCATGAACCAGTTCAGCGTGTTTCAGATGAGAGAGGTACATTTCTAAAGGAAATCTACCTGCCAGAAATTGCCTTTACACACTACATAATCTCCGTTCCCGTACTGAAAGCCCACTCCCTCGCACGAGTAACAGGGACAATTAAAAACATGATGGGTTTTGTCCCACCCAGCCACTACTCTGGAAGCTATGGATCGTGGAAAAAGGCGGCTTTCCATCAGAACATGCAACAGTCTCTTATAGATCTTAGCCTGCACATTAGTCCAGACGTATCAATCATGGATTGTAGTATTGGAATGGCGGAATATCATCTTGGTGGCCCCCACTGCAACCCGCCTGTTGGAAAAATTATTGCAGGATACAACCCTTGGACGGTGGACCAGAAGGCGTGTGATTTTCTGGGACTTAACTGGGCGGAAATCGAGCATGTTGCAGCTGGCATCCGGCAAGAACCTGTGACAATATAAACTTTACTTATATTCTCACAGCAGTTAGAATAATCAATAAAACAGAACACTTGGAACTGGCAACAGACCGACAGCACTTCTACCGCTTCATTGCCAACGACAACTTGCGTACAAATGTATCGGTCTGATTTCTATCTTCTTAATTTATCCTGAGCTACAGGATAATAGTCAACTGTTTCCCGCACGAGTACCCTTGCACCATTATAATCGAGCAAATTATCCTGTACTGCGGCCTGTAATCTTTGAAAGAGTTCAACAAAAATACCCTCTGATTTTCTTTTAATTTGTCTTAATTCCACTTTTTTCTCCGCCTTATTACTATTATTTTTGACCGTAGCTCCAGGTGCGAGATAACCCGCCTGGGCATATTGGATGGCAGGACGCCTAATATCAAACTTAATGGCAAGATACTCAGTCAGTCTTTTTGCCTCTGTCACCGAAAACAGACGCTTTCTCAAACTGCTCCTAAAAGCAGTTTCCAGTTGAGCGGCTTTGACCTGTCTATTTTTCTTAACAAAGTAATCTGTTAACTCATCTTTTGCCTTTTCCATGTCTCTTTCAAAGGCCACGTCTTTCAAGTTAACTATTTTTCTCGATTTTCTCCTGATAGCCATATCTAATCTCCAAGTAATCCCCCCGAATGCGCTGGATACGCCACCCTGTGTAATTAATTGTATGGAGAAAAATATGAAAAATCAAGCTAAGACATTGTTTTTATGTAATTATCAACTTCTATCGATAATGATTATCATTTGTAATCAATACGTTACGGTATAAAATAAATATTAGGTAAGCATCTCATATCGATCAGATCTCAGCGAAATCTACAACAAACAAAACACAACCTGTTATGTATGACAGGCTTTCAGAAGTAAGGCACTAGGTTGTTGCTCGTTTGTCCCCGAGAACCTGTAGATCTCGTAGATACTGCTCAGACTGATCCAGATAAAATGAAAGAGCTTTCGAAAAATGTTTACCAACCAGTCCATCGACGAAGATCTGGCTAATCTCTCTATGTCGTTTCAACACCAACTGAGACCTGTAAAAAATGAGCCATTCCTCATCAGACATATCCTCAATCATTGTAACCAGAGCCTTTTGAGCGCGTGGTTTATACATCCAGAAATACATCAGATCAAGGGCATTAACGATGGTCAGTGTCTCTAACTCCTGCGCCTCATCATTGAGGGTCTTCATCATGATTTTTGGCGACTGCAGCATCTCAAGAACATCTTCTTCCGGAAAGAGAAGATCGAGTCTTGAAAAAACTGTAAAAACCTGTGAAATTTTCGTCTTGTAGGCAGCAAGACGAGCTTTGACATTAGTCTGACGATCAGCAAGACCCTCAATTATCGCAGCCACACAATCAGAGGCGAATTTTGAGATAATAGCCGCCCATTTTTGCAGGGCACCTGTTACATCTGGTACACCAACGCCCCCCAATACTGTACCAATCAAAGTATTGAGCAAAATAGCCATGGGAATAGCGAGTATAGACCTAAAAAAATTCCCAACAGTTGCCGCCTTCGGTAATCCCCGTATCGCATTATGGCTGGAGATATAAATACCATTGGCAAGACCCATCACAGAATAGAGCAGAATCGGGTTGGTACTCGTTGTTACATTAAAGGTATTATCCAACAAAACGGTTTTCACCAGAAAATCTAGTAAGGGAACTGAAAAGCCTGTGTACAGCAAAGAATCAGAGATCCTGCTCCAACTCACAAGAGAGTTCCAGGGCAAGAGTGGTGAGCGACGTAATCCTCCGCCCCCAAGCACCGACTGTATGATATTTCTCGAACCAGTGATGCCAAACCAGATGAACGCCCCCAGGTAGGCAAGCAGCCACCAGTCCTTGGTTAAACTAAAGGTAAGAAAGGCTGGAATAAACCCCAGGGTCACCTTGAGTACATTTTTTACATTGGTGTCAAGATACTTCCACCGCTCCCGCAGACTAATCTGGTTTTCTTTCCCATTATGTTGTCTATACGTGGTATGACGCCCAGTTAAGCCACCAAGTTTCGCAATGTTGCCAGACTCACCATCATGGAGGGTATAGCCATCCAGCGTCCAATCCGTCCACAAGCTGGTATTTTTGTTCTTAATTGGTAGAAATCGTTTTACAAAGCCGATTTTACCTGAAGCTACAGGCAGGATATATTGCCTGGAGTGGGAGTTTTTAGTGAGCAGGGCACTGACAGGAATAACAAGCCCCCCCTGTACCTTAGCCCGCCGAAAAACTTTTCGAGCCCGAGCCGGTATTGTGTCCAAAACAACCAGCCCCATTCCATACTGGTGCTCAGCCTGACCGGTTGACCCTGAGCCAATCCGTGAGCCAAGTGTTCGTTTTTTATAAAAATTATGTAAGGCTTCGAGATCATAAAGAATATCTATAAGCTCAAGTTTTCTCACTTGCATCTTTGCAACTTCTGCAGCAAGGCTTGCACGCTCCTCGTCCCCCACGACCAACCGTTTTAGCCCAGCACGCATGCTAAGCTGCTGCTCTTCGTGGTCCCAGATAATTGCACGAATCACTCTTTTTAGACTGATAACATTGTCATCATTGAGGGCTCTTTGCAATTCTCCCACAAGTTTATAGTGAGAATTCGGGCTTTTCAGATCAACAGTTTCCCCCAGCTGTTTTCCTCCGGCAACTGTTACCCCTGAACTCATGCCATGGGTTGCATTCTTCAGGTTGTACGCCTCCACATGGGTAACCAGCCCCGAACCTGCATAGAGAAGTTCCAGGGTATCCTGAATGGAAAGGTTACTCAGATTGAGAGTGAAATTTGAATTAGAGTGCAGGGACAGAAGTCGCTGTAACAACTCTTTCAGACCACACTGTAGTAACTTAGGTAGCGTATCACTCTGGGCTGGAACAGTGGGATTATGCACTTCAGGGTTATGTATGGGGAGAAGAAATCGGTCTATAATAGTTGTAACTGAAGGTGATTGAGCCACATCTTTATGAGATCCTGAATCCCCGCTACTACCTGCCAGTTCAGCCTGTATCGCATTATGTATAAAGCGAGCAAGGTGTAATATTGATGGCTGGCCCGTACCAACAAATGTTTTAAACTCACGGGGATCTAATGGCTCCAGGTTAATTGCGAACTCATCCTTTACTACACTGCGATGACGACTATTAAAGACCGTCAGCACATCAAAAACATACTTCTGCTGATAACTCGACACCTCCCGCCCCTCATCCAGGAGAGCCTTAACTCCGTCGTCACGAAGAAATTTGATCAGGGATCTATTGTCATTAAAACCGCGAGGCTCCCAGGTAAAACGTGCATACTTATCCCGGAACCTGGTGGACATCTCAATTCCAACCTGCACTTTAATGCCAAGCAAACTGCTTGCTTCAATTAATTCCTCTATAACTTTAGGCTGGACGTAGTTGTAATAAACGACTGTTAAAAATCGAATACCCTTAATCCAGGCATCCATTATCAGGTGTGTTGGTGATTTACGTCCCTTGGTGTTAGCATCATGCACATGATCATCAAAGGCTACCTGATTCCATTCTTCTGGCATTTCAACGAGATGATATTTGCACAGTTCAGCCCTCACCTTCAAGGGGGACCCGGTAGAAACAATACGGAAATCATGGGCCAGCTTTAACTGCTGTAACTCATTACTCCTGCATCGTACCAGCTCTTTCATTATCTGAAGAAGTACCCTGGCTGTATTCTTTTGATAGTAGGTGTTTGATGATAAAAACACCTCATCTCGAAGAGAACGCAGAGCCTTCAACCTATCTCCCGACAACCCCTTATTAAATGAACCGAGAAGAGATACGGTCGCATAGGCAATACGAAGTCCACGGGAAGCGGCCATCTCCTTGATGCCATGGGGGTGCATATGCTCAACAAGCAATGACCTGAGCGTTTTCGACTCACTACCACCCTCCAGCACATCCTCCACAATTTGCAAAAGCTGATAATCGCCTTTATCAAAAAATATTCTGGAATACTTTGTCGTCATAAGTAACGTTGCTGAATCTGTTGTAAAAACGTATTTTCCACACTATCGGGTTAACCTACCAATCTTACCGTAAAACTCTATAAAGCTATAAGGTGATACGGAAACTCTTCCGGACAGGTCACAAAATAGTCAGCCTTTAAATAGTTATCTTTTGAAGTACCCGCCTCGGGCCAGGCAACAACCTTCATACCGGCAGCGACACCCGCAGCAACGCCTACAACTGAGTCCTCTACCACCAGACAATCAGCAGCCTGGAGACCCAGCCTTTTTGCAGCAGCAAGATATGGCTCAGGGTCGGGCTTACCATTTTTAACATCGTCCCCTGAAATATTAAAAGATACCAAATCTGAAAGCCCTAGAACCTTTAAATTTGCATCAACGACGACCATATCACCATTTGAGACACAGGCTTGAGGAATTGATGATTTTGCCACATCACGGAAAATTGCAGTGAGGTCCCTTCGCTCAAGATCCAGGCTCACCGCTGCACAATATCTATTGGCACACTCCTCCTTAAAACTCATTTCATCTGATTTAAGGGGATACTTTAAAGAGAGGATCTCCCACTTTTCAACCATGGATTTCCCAAGAAGCGAGTCGTTATCTTCTTTTTTAAGGGGAAAACCAAGATCCTCACACCAGTCGGCAATGACCTGGTAGTGGAGCTCCTCACTGTCTATAAGGGTACCATCTATATCCCAAAAAACTGCTTTCACAGTGGCTTCATCGCTTGTATTCATAGTTTCTCTTTCTCATGTTCACTTTTTGTATTTCAATCCAACAATCACTCATTTATTGTATACACCTCTCTAACCAGGATAGCTACATGAGTACTCCGCTCTGGAAAAACTATACAAAAAAACAGACAATCAATAACCATACTACTGTTTCTGGCTTGTTGTCCTGTTTACAGAGGTGAGATCATCCCTTCTACACTCTACCCCCATCAAATAAGATGCACACCGGCCCTGGACTACACAAACACCACACCAATAACCTTACCTACAGCCAGAACCAAGAGCAGTGGACCTCATAAAATTATAAATATATGACACATTAATATTATATGTTTTTCATATTAATACCAGGCCACTACAGATATAATTAATTCGAACAAACAAGAACTTACACTATATTGTGCAATTTGTACCATTTCAACTTAACTATAAAAGTTGCCACTCACCTCCAGTTGCGGTATGTTTTTCATACCTAATAATGAATAGATAGAAGTGGTTCAGTTTGTTTGAACAATTACCTGGTGTTCCTTAGGTGGAATCCCTGCCTACTTTATGCTGCCAAGGGTACCGCCGGCAGCATAGTTCCATATGCCTCGTCTGGTGTCATTTTCTCCAAGCTTGAATGCGGCCTCGATTGATTATACCAGGCAAGATACTGCATAATTGACATCCGTGCCTCCTTAACTGACTCATAAGCATAGAGGTATACTCGTTCGTATTTTACTGTTCTCCATAATCTTTCAACAAAGATATTGTCTCTCCAGGCACCTTTTCCATCCATACTGATTTGACAACCCGCATCTTTTACAGCCTGAACAAATTCATACGCAGTAAACTGACTACCCTGATCTGTATTGATGATCTCAGGCTTGCCGTGCCGATGGAAGGCTTCTTGTAGTACTTCAACTGCATGAACAGCCTCCAGGGTAATGGCAACCTTTGCCGCAAGTACTTTACGACTTGCCCAATCAACAACAGCTATCAAATATACATATCCCTTAGCCATTGGAATATACGTTGTGTCAAGCGCCCACACCTGATTGGCGCGGTTAATGACTTTACCTCTCAGCAGATAAGGATAGATCTTATGGGTTGGGTGCTTCTTACTCGTTCGAGGTTTTTGATAAAGGGCTTCGATTCCCATCTTCTTCATCAGTGTACTGACATGTCTACGACCAACCTTGAAACCCAATCTATTAAGCTGGTCACGCAACATTCGAGCTCCCATGAAGGGATGCTCCAAGTGCAACTCATCTATCCTACGCATAAGCTCAAGATCTGCATTACTAGTAGGTTTTGCCTGGTAATACACACTGCCTCGGCATATATTCAGCAGCTTCGCCTGGCGGCTTATAGATAGCTGGTGCTTGCGGTCAATCATTTTTTTGCGCTCAGCAACCCCGCCTTTGTGAGCGCCCCTTCTAAAAAATCATTCTCAAGCGTCAATTGGCCAATCTTAGCATGCAAGGTCTTTATGTCTATTTCCGGCTCGACCTTTTTGCCTTTGTCGAAGATATCAGCTGCCTGATCATTAAGTTGCTTTTTCCATTGAGTAATCTGGTTTGGATGGACTTCATATTGCTGCGCCAATTCAGCAACAGTTTTATCTCCAGCCATAGCTGCCAAAGCTACTTTCGCTTTAAAGGCACCTGAATGTTTTCTACGTCCTCTCTTTGCCATTGTTGTGCTCCATAATTGTGACCATCTGGTCATTCAATATGTAGCAGGTATTCCACTTAACAGCTTGTTCAAATTTACGGAGCCAGCTCTAGATATTCACTCAACATATTTCAACTCAAAACCTTAAATAACCCCCAGGATGCAAATGGTATTAAACCAATTGTCATAAAAGTTTACAACAACAGGAGGAAGAGACATAGCACCTTGCCTTACCACGCTACACAGGATTGCAGACTCGATAACAGCAGGAGGAAATAACAACCCATAGGTTGATAGCTACCTGAAGGAGAAATGACCAATGTCGACACTATTTTTAGATCGTCTATGGCAGATGCATGACGAAACCAAGGCTCTCGTCCTATTCAGACCCTTGGAGATGATCAAACAGTCCAGAAAAGAGAGTACATTTCACAGAGAAGAGGATGAAACTCATCCCGTTGAAAGGCTGGAAGAAGCCCCGGCAGAGCACACACAAAGACTGCGCACAGGACCAGGCGGTGTTAATGAGGAAGAGCCACATGCTTACACCAGGCGTCAAAAAGCCGGTTTACTCTTTGGCCCATTACTGTTCATTCTCATGCTCATATTGCCTACCCCTGGCGGGATGGAACCTGCTGCTCAGAAAATGGCAGCGGTCGCGCTTCTTATGGCCACCTGGTGGATGACCGAGGCAATACCCATTCCGGCAACCAGTCTTCTACCAATCGTACTGTTTCCTCTTCTTGGTATAATGCACACCAAGGCAGCAGCAGCCCCCTATGCCAGCCATCTTATCTTTCTCTTCATGGGAGGCTTTATTATAGCCCTCGCCATGCAGAGATGGAACCTGCACCGGCGTGTTGCGATGAATATCGTGAAAATTGTAGGTTTTTCCCCCAGCAGACTTATTTTTGGTTTTATGGTTGCAACCGCCGCACTGTCCGCCTTTGTCTCCAATACAGCAACCACTGTTATGATGATGCCTATCGGTCTCGCTATTATTCATCACGTCATTGCAGAAGGCAAAAAGGACGGTCTTGATTCCTATATTGATTTTTCACCGGAGAAATTTGCCTTTGGTCTCAACCTGATGCTCGGTATTGCCTATGCAGCTTCAATTGGTGGAATCGCGACCCTGATTGGCACCCCACCCAATACTGTTCTTGCTGGTTACCTGACCAAGACCTACGGTTATGAAATTACTTTTGCCAACTGGATGCTCGTAGGTGTTCCTCTGGTTGTTATCTTTCTACCACTCTGCTGGTTATGGCTCATTAAAGTGGCCAACCCGATGAAGTTGAAGAAAGTTCCCGGTGGTAAAGATATGATTAATCAGGAACTTAAGCTCATGGGAAGTATGAGTGCCGGAGAACGTTGGACAGCGATCGTATTTTGCATGACTGCACTTGGCTGGATATTTAGAAAAAATATTGGTTTCTTATTTCCCGATCCAAAACTGATAACGGACGCCACCATCGCCATGGCTGGAGCACTTATACTCTTTGCCATTCCAATTAATATTAAAAAGAATGAATTTGTAATGAACTGGACCTGGGCAGCTAAAATGCCATGGGGAGTTCTTATTCTCTTTGGGGGTGGTCTTTCTATGGCTGCCGGTTTTAAAGCTACTCAACTTGCAAACTGGATAGGCAGCCAGGTGGGCCTACTTGATACTGCGCCGATTTTAGTGCTCGTTCTGGCTGTAGCGACCCTTATCATCTTTCTCACTGAACTGACCTCAAACACAGCAACGTCAGCTATGGTTATGCCTATTCTATCAGCAATCGCCATAGGCCTTGGACAAAACCCGCTTCTTCTTATTATTCCGGCTGCAATTGCTGCATCCTGTGCCTTTATGCTTCCGGTGGCAACTCCACCTAATGCCATCGTGTTCGGCTCAGGCTATGTGACGATACCCCAGATGGTAAAGAGCGGATTCGGTCTGAATATCCTTGGTATTTTTCTTGCCGTGGCAATCACCTTTGCTATTGTTATACCACTCTTTGGTATTGAACTTGGTGTTGTCCCAGACTGGGTAACTGCAGGCCAATAAGCGTCAGCGAGTAACCAAACAACAGATCATTATTCTATATAAGGATGTCTTCTCATATAAAATAATGATCTGTGAAGTCTCGTATTAGCACAATTACCCCAGGCTTATCCAAGAGTAACTGGTTGGCTTCCCCTACCCGCTAAATTTCAATTTTTGCCCCGAGTTTTTTCACAAAGGCAGCCAGCCAGGCAGGGTGTGCCGGCCAGGCTGGAGCTGTAATCAAATTATCTTCGGTGTGTGCCGCATCAATGTCAATGGCAACATATTTTCCTCCAGCGGAAGTCACTTCAGGGGCACATGCTGGATAGGCTGAACATTCTCGGCCCTGCAGAACTCCAGCGGCTGACAACAACTGTGCACCGTGGCATATTGCAGCAATTGGTTTTCTTACCTCGGCAAACTCTTTAACAATTGAAAGAACATTCTCATCGAGGCGTAAATACTCAGGAGCGCGACCTCCAGGAATCACAAGTCCGATATAGTTGTCTGTTTTTACCTCGCTAAAATCAGCATTCAAAACAAAGTTGTGCCCTCTTTTCTCGCTGTAGGTCTGATCTCCTTCAAAATCGTGGATTGAAGTTCGGACAAAGTCGCCCCCTTTCTTATCCGGACAGACGGCATCAACCTCATACCCCAGCATGGACAATGCCTGAAATGGTACCATCACTTCATAATCTTCAACATAGTCACCAACAATCATCAGTAGTTTTTTCCCAGACATAGTTTTCACCTCTAGTGTAATGGTTAATTCGATATCTATACCAAGAACAACTCGCTGGCTCTCCATACAATTTTCTTGTTGGACAACCATACGCATTTATACAATCCAAAAATTACAAAAATTACAAAAATTACTATTGGAGCTGATTCCTTAAAGGTCAAGTAAGCTGAGCTTCCAAAAGAAAATTATAATAATTCATCAGAAAACAATACTATCGCCCAATATTTCTTGAATTATTACCCAGAGGACACTACATTAGCAACTCCATATTGAACATATACCTAAAACATTTCAAGGATACAACATGGATATATCAGCCATCAAAACTGTATTTTATTCACCGACTCAAACCTCCCAAAAAATCGCCCTGGCAATTTGTGCAGGAGCCACAACTAACCAATCTGTACAACAGATTAATCTCACCCAGCCAAGCCAGGTCAAGGCAACGGTTGCAGCAAATGAACTGGCAATTATAGCAGTCCCAGTCTATGCAGGAAGAGTAGCACCTGTCGCACGGGAGAGATTAAACAATATTACAGGTAATAATTCCCCTGCGATCCTTGTTGTACTCTATGGTAACCGAGAATTTGAAGACGCCCTTATTGAGCTAAAAGATATAGTAGAAGCGCAATCATTTAACGTTATTGCAGCATCTGCTTTTATAGGAGAACATTCTTTTGCTACAGCAGAACTACCAATAGCAAACGACCGCCCGGACGAGATTGATCTGAGTATTGCCCATGATTTTGGCACAAAGGTAATGCAAAAACTGACGGAGTCCCAAACAGCTGCACCAGTTACTGTCCCCGGAAATATCCCCTATAAAGATGGGATGCCTAATCTGCCTTTTGCTCCCATCGTTGACACCGAAAACTGTACCCAGTGTGAAGAGTGTCTTGCCGTATGCCCCACCGGAGCTATACAACTAAAAGATACAATTGAGATTAATCCAGAAGACTGCACCTTTTGCTGCGCCTGCATCAAAACCTGCCCAGTTACATGCATTACCATTACCAACACTCCAATGGCAGAAAAAGCAGAAGCGCTCCACACCAACTGCCAAACACGAAAAGAGCCTGAACTCTTTATCTAAATCAAAAGGTTAATGTGGTATTTCGATATTTCAGACCATTTGAGATGGAAAACAAGATAGCCGTATGCATTTGAAGAATTGATGTGTATCTTCTTAGGAATTATCTGGTTGGTGAAAACGATAACATAACCGTTTTCATCCAACTGGTTAATCACAGGTACTTTTACGACAGAAGAATTTTACGGATATTTTCCACACATTGAAAAAACTGTATTACACATCACCACCTCTTCCCGGCTTAAATGCACTCTCATGCTCTAATGATTTTGCATTTGAGAACCACATCCATTCCGGACATGTGCTGTGGCTTAACTCCGAGGGTGGAGAGCTGTATCAGGTACAAGGGCAGTCATCTATTCTTCAACCCGGCACTGTAAGTGTCATTGAGCCTGGTGTAGTCCACTCAAACCAACCATCAGCAAATGGCAAACGACATCTAAGAAGCCTGTACTTGGAAGAAGATTTTTTCAGATATCTGGAGCGGCTTGTTTCGGGAACAGCAACAGAGAAGTTCAACCTTCCAACAAAAGTATTTAGTGACAAAAGATTTTGGCAGAACGCCCTGTTGCTCCATGAAGCTGTCGTTACAAATCAGGAGAAGCTGTTTATCCAAGAGCGAGCAGTCAAGCTTTTTACCAAACTTGCTGACCCGCAATCAACACAATGTTTGCAGAAATCACTCTTCATTTCTAAAAACAAAAGAATAGAACAAATCCTTGAGTATATGAAAAGTCATCTTGCCTGTGAAGTTTCTCTAAATACACTTGGTAACCTTGTGGAGTGTACTCCATTCCATGTGATACGTTTATTCAAAAATACACTAGGCATGTCACCCCATGCCTACTTCATCCAGCTACGACTTGAACGAGCAAGAGACCTCATTGACCTAGGGCATAATCTCACCGATGCTGCACTACTCGCCGGTTTTTCAGATCAGAGCCATCTCACGAGACGTTTTAAAAAGCGTTACGGGGTTACACCCGGTATATACAGTGGACAAAATAACGGCTAAATAGCTTCTCCTTCTCAACTTTATCACATATTTTTCCTGTTTTTTCCAATTGTCAATTTTGTTCAAGACGGCTCAGCCCAAGTCATTTACTCTTTACTCAAAGTTAATATTTCTTAAACGAGGAAAAGGGACAGGTGAAACATTATATATACGCATTAGGTGCTATTCTTTGTTGGGCGAGTCTTCCGGCAGCAACCGGTTCTGGCCTGAATGAATTATCCACAGAAGAACTGATGTTCTACAGTTTTTCCATAGCAGCATTTTTTCTCTACATCCAGGACATACTTTTAGGTAAAAGTTTAAAGGTACATTTCCCGAGTATACAAGCCTGCCTCTTTGGTTTTGGCGGCATATTTCTTTATCATTATATCTACTATATGGCTCTTGAAAGAGCCCCCCTTGCTGAAGGAGCAATACTCGCAACCACATGGTCACTGTGGATCGTGGTATTTTCCTCCATTCTACAGCTCAAGAGGCTTGCGCCATCCATTCTAGGTGCTGCAATTATCGGGTTCTGCGGAGCAGCTCTTGTAATTGGCGCTGGTAAAGAAATCTCGTTTGAATCTACACATATGCAAGGGTATCTGCTTGCCCTTATCTGCGGTGTTATATGGTCAAGTTTTTCTGTTGGCCTTCCACTCTTTAGACTCAAAATAGAGCCGATGACCGGTTTCACAATTTTAACCGCCCTTGCATCAGCCGTACTCTTTCTATTCACCATGCCCCATAACCTACCATCCACGTCAGCACTTCTCAGTGCCGCTTATCTTGGTGCTATACCATTGGGTCTTTCCTTTTTCCTTTGGAACAGGGCTATCAATGGCGGTAATATGGTTATCATCGGATTTTTGAGCTACCTGACACCTCCCCTTGCAGTACTCCTGGTGGCGATTGTTCATCGCCAAACAATCTCACCCCAAGTCATAGTTGGTATGTGTATCATTGTCATAGCGTCTATTAGTGGTAAATTTACTCTTTCAAAACTGGGCAAGACATAAACTTGATGGAAAAGACTCTTTAATTTCAATTAGACTAGGTTTTTCTTAATTAAGTATATACGTTACTCGCACTTCTTGCCCTCTTGCCTGGTGGCCAAAGATGCCGTGGTACCATGGTCCCTTGCCTAACACAGCCTTCTTCTGTATAACATCCAGAAAGAGTGTTAACCAGTTTCTGTACAATAACTTAGTTAGGCTTTAGGGAGGAAATATGCCTATCAAATTGGAATATTTACGTGACCTCAATATATTAATCGCAACTGTAGAAAGTCCGGCGACGATGGAAATGTTTAAGCAAACAATTAATGAAATAATTTCATCAATAGAGTACCCCCCTGATGTAAGTACAATATGGGATTTGCGAAAACTAGATTTTGATTCAATCGACAGTAATTTTGTAAAAGGAGTAATTGCTATACGGAAAGACATTGATATTAGTAGAGGAAATGTAAAAATAGCCTATGTTGTAAGTTCTGATCTGTCTTTTGGGATGACAAGAATGTACCAAATTTTTTCAGAAATCGAGGGACTCGCACAATCAATACAAATTTTTAGGAATTTAGACGATGCAAAAAAGTGGCTATTACAAGACAGATAACATTCGCCTAACCAGCCCATAAACGCAGACGGAAAGAACGTTTGCGGCCTGACGGTCAAGGTCGGTGGCCCGCTGGTTATGGGAATCGCTCTAACATAAATTATCCGCTAATTATTGAATTATAAAACAAAATATGTTACCGCTGCCAAGGTAGCGGGCAATATAACATGCATGTTAAATGTTTAAAAAGGAGAACTGTGGAACTATTCAAATATAAATATGATGAATTGTTTAATCCTGTTCTTCAAGCTCTTCATCAACTTGGCGGTTCTGGCACAAATAATGAGGTCGAAGAGAAGGTCATTGAGATACTAAAACTTAGTGATGAACAGGTGGAAGATATACATCGCGGGAATACGTCAAAACTCTCTTATCGGTCAGCATGGGCAAGAAACTATTTAAAACGTCTAGGGCTTATTGAAAATACAGGTAGAGCCTTATGGGCATTAACTTATCAAGGGTTGAACACCCAAAGCATCGACAAGCAAGAAGCAAAGAAAATTGTTAAAAATCTATCTGGGGTAGAAAAAGAAAACACAAAGCCCTCTACTTCCAACAATTCCACAAACTCATCACTGAAAGAGTCCGAGGAAATAACAGAACTTACATGGGAAGAAGAACTGATTGATGTTCTAAAAAGCATGGCCCCAAGTGCATTCGAGCGCCTAACCCAACGTTTTTTAAGACAGCTTGGTTTTGTAAATGTTGAGGTTACAGGCAAAGTTGGAGATGGTGGCATTGATGGTGTAGGTGTTATCAAACTCGGTGGTGTTCTTTCATTTCACGTTGTTTTTCAATGCAAGCGCTATTCAGGCTCTGTTTCGTCATCCGCTATCAGAGATTTCCGTGGTGCAATGATTGGACGGGCAGACAAAGGGTTATTCATAACAACTGGCACATTCACTCGCGATGCTAAGCGTGAAGCACATAGAGACGGTGCTCCTCCTATTGATCTAGTAGATGGTAACGACTTTGCTGAACAACTTAAAGAATTAAGTTTAGGTGTCGCCGTTGAAATACGAGAAGAAGTAACCATTATAAAATCTTGGTTCAATGACATTTAATCAGCCTTTCCACCGGACCGCCTGAGGTGTCGGTTGTTTCAGGTTTATTGGCACCAAAATAGTGCAAATTATATCCAAATTAATTGGCTTCAAATCAGGCGGCCCGTGAACTCAGCGTTATGTGTAAAACCTTGACAATACGTACGGAATGGCGTACCTTTTGTTTAAACAAAAAATTAAAGGTGCAACATGGCAACATTATCTGCAACAGAAGCAAGAAAAAATTTATACCGATTAATTGATGAAACTTCCTCAACTCATGAACCCATTACAATTACCGGTAAGCGTGGAAATGCTGTTCTTCTCTCCGAAAGTGACTGGAGAGCAATACAAGAAACATTGTTCCTTGTAAATATACCTGGAATGAGAGAATCTATAATTGAAGGAATTAAAACTCCCATTGAAGATTGCTCCGAGGACATTGACTGGTGACGTGGCAGATTGTTTTTACAAAGCCGGCTCAAAAAGATGCAAAGAAATTAGCAAGCTCTGGTCTCAAAAATAAAGCACTTTCCTTAATTGACATACTCAAAGAAAACCCATTTCAAAATCCTCCTCCATATGAAAAACTAATTGGTGATTTATTGGGAGCATACTCTCGTAGAATTAATATACAGCATCGAATAGTTTATCAGATACTTCGTGAAGAAAAAGTTGTTAAAGTTCTTCGAATGTGGACACACTATGAATAATCACATAATCGGGTAGCCGGGTAATGGATGTTTACCCACAGGTCTTTGACAGAAAGCAAACCCTGCTCCTTGAGCCATTGATTAGTCATGCCCTATTGGGTAGCCAAAGTGCGAGACAGTCGCCATGGACCTTTCCTGCTTAGACCAGCAGAGATAGCGGTTCGCAGAAACGTACCGAGCTTTACCAGCTCCCGAACCTTGGTGCGGCAATACCGCCATTGCTTGCAGTCGCACATGCTCTTAGGAAAAATCCAGTGAATTCAATGTTCACGCAGACTACGCAGCAGAACAATGTATCCGATCTGACACCGTATTTATCACAAAAAAGCTGCGCTTGATTGCACTAAACACAGTGCAGGTCAACAGTGCGATTACCTTCTACAATAAGGAACAAACTTGAATTAAGAAGATTTAAGAGAAGAAGATATTGGTAAGCGATTAAGTATGAAACAACAACATTCTCAGCCTCAATCAAGGCCGCGATATATCCTTGCCAGAAACTGGTTTTCATCTGTTTCAATGAGTTTGTCGCACTGAAATCCGTGGAAACTGCAGATGGTACATAACAACTCGAAATCCACATACAGCCAACTGAAAGGATCGGATCGCAATCCTTTGTATATCATAACAAAATCAGTTTCACCGCAATAGCCACCCTCATCAGTATAGACTGCCTCACCTTTCTGTATGAATGCCCCAGTCAGGTCTGTTGAATCCACAAGTAGCTGTCCATCCGGTGCGAGTAGAGAATCAAGGTTCTGTATGAAGAGGTTCAGACCATCGAGAGAACCTGATATTCCTATCCCATTCATTAACATGAGTACTGTATCATAATGGGAACGAGAACTCGTATTTCCTAGATCCCAAATATTACCAAGACGCGAATTTGTGACACCTCTTCTCCCCATTACTTCTACACAGCCGGGGGAGATATCAATGGCATCGACATCCAGATTTCGCGACTGCAGAACAAGGCTATGGCAACCTGCTCCTGCACCGACATCGAGAATCCGTCCCCGACAGGCTGCTAGAGCACATTTTTCGACCTCATTCATACTCTCAACGCCGCGAAACATTGTAGTTCCCTGCATGGTGGACATTTCAAGCGTTGAGGACCAAACATTGAGAAAGGCCTCTGAATCACCACAGTAAAAGTCACTCAGCATAGTGCCAAGTGGGTCTTTATCTTTGTCTAATATTGATCTTGCCATCACCCCGTCCAGTTCGCTCCCAAGATGTTTCATATTTTTTTATTGATTCGTCATAGTACACAAACAAACTTCGATCAATACCGTTTATCTGCAATGGCAAGTGAGTACAGATGAGTATTTTTTCTGCTTCTTTAAACCGTTGCATCCCAATATCGATCAAAGCTTATTTAATTTGATAGAATTTCTCAAAGAAACGAATGTTATGTATTGTTTTTTTTGATCATTTTGTTAGAACAGACTATTTGTGCATATGAACCAAATGTAACTGAATATATTTATTTATATCTTTGAAGGATTACAGGCAACCATATGTTCTCTGATGAGCAATATTTTTAAACATACAAAAACCATGTTAGCAGGAGAAAAGAAATGAAAAAAATTGTAATTACACTAGCAATATTAGCAATGGCCACAACTGCCTATGCCAAGGAAAAGATTGTGATTTACCATGCAGGTAGCCTGTCTGTTCCTTTTGGTGAAATTGAAAAGGCGTTTGAAGCCGAATACCCGGAGTACGATGTACAGCGGGAAGCCTCCGGTAGCCGTGCTGCCGCCAGAAAAATTACTGATATTAACAAGCCTGCTGATGTCATGGCCAGTGCAGATTATAAAGTAATCGATAACCTGATGATCCCAAACCACGCTAAATTCAACGCTCAGTTTGCAACCAATGAAATGGCCATCGCTTTTACCGAAAAAGCCAAATATGCTGATGAGATCACAGCTGAGAACTGGACAGAAATTTTCCTAAAAGATGGCGTAAAAGTTGGTCATTCCGATCCCAATATGGACCCTTGTGGCTACCGCTCCATGCTGGTTACCCAACTTGCTGAAACGTACTACAAGACTCCAGGTCTTTTTGACAAACTGTTCGGCTATGGAGAGTCCTACCAAACGGGTGAAGAGGATAGCAGTAAAGTTATTGTCCGCCCAAAAGAAACCGACCTTTTAGGACTTATCGAAGCCGGAATGTACGATTACCTCTACATCTACAAGTCTGTGGCAGAACAGCATCATTTGAAATATCTGGAATTACCAGAAGAAGTATCGCTGAAAAGTGCCAAATTTGCCGATCAATACAAAACAGCAACCTTCCAGATTAATGGTAAAAAACCTGGTGAGTGGATTACAAAAAAAGGTGGCCCCATGGTTTATGGCATCACTGTGGCAGAAAACAACAATTCACCTGTAAATAAGAAAGGCGCTGTTCTGTTTGTTAATTACGTTCTTTCAGAGCAGGGACAAAAGATAATGACTGACAATGGTCAGGGCGTTATCGCTCCAGCTGTTATCACCGGGGATGCTTCCATTCTGAAATAATGCTTTCACTGAGTAATATATACCTGCAAAAAGGGTCCTTCACCTTAAAGGAAGTCTCTTTGACGGTACAGGACCACGAGTACTTTGTGATTCTTGGAAGAACCGGCAGTGGAAAAACACTTTTGCTTGAAACCATTGCCGGGCTCCAGAAACATACAGGTACAATTTGTTATAACGAATGGGATATCACCAATATCTTGCCGGAGAAACGCAAAATCGGTTTTGTTTACCAGGACTTTGCTCTTTTCCCGAACATGTCGGTTATCAAAAACATACGTTTCTCCGATCGTTATCATAAAAAAACAACGGATACTGGATGGGATGAATTAATTGCTTTCCTCGATCTGGGAAATCTTCTTTACCGAAACATTCATCACTTAAGCGGTGGTGAAAGACAACGGGTAGCCCTTGCAAGAGCCATCTACTCCCGTCCCGACATCCTACTTTTAGATGAACCTCTCAGTGCCATTGACCCCAGTTTTAGAAATACTATTATGGAGAATCTAAAGGGACTCAATCACCGTTTTCACATTACTGTGGTTCATGTGACCCATAATTTTCGTGAAGCGGCTTACCTGGCTGACAAAATAGGTATCATGATAAATGGTGAACTGGTTCAAGAGGGGTCGGTCCAAGATGTTCTCCAACAGCCCCGCACCATTCCCGTTGCCAAATTTCTTGGTTTTAAAAACATTCTTCCCGACAGACTGATCGACTCTGATCCCAAGGGGCTCTATTTTTCAATAAACCCGACACTGGTAGGCATCAGCCGCAAACCTCTCAGTCGGGACTACAACATCAGCGGCCATTGTCTTGAGATAAAAGAAGATACGGATCATTTCAAGATCCTTTTCGATGTGGACGGTTGTCCTGTTTTTACAAAAATCCCCAAACAGCTCTACGATCCAGCCATTACCCAGATTGGTACTTTAGTTCATCTCAGTTTTCCCAAGTCTGCAATTTCCCGCTTCAGGGAATAGGAATTTTCGATGAAGTATCTGTTTAATATTACCTTTTTTATTCTCTCATCTGTTGTTCTGCTTTTCATAATTATTCCTCTGGTAGGTCTTTTCAGCGGTGTTGGCTGGAGCGGTTTGATAGAGTCCTTTTCCGATATGGAAATCATACGCTCTGTCATCTTGACCATGAAAGTTTCGTTTCTTGGTACCTGTCTGACTCTTCTTTTTGGCCTACCCCTTGCCTATTTTGTTGCTCGGAATCATTTCTTCGGCAAATCGATCATAGAAAGCATAATAGATATTCCTGTTATGATCCCCCATACAGCAGCCGGAATTGCCCTGCTGATGGCATTTAACCAAGGAGGGATGAAAAAGTTTTTCGACTCCATTGGGGTTCAAATTATCGACACCGAGACAGGAATTATGCTCGCCATGATGTTCCTCTCCTCACCATTTCTCATCAACGGTGCCAAAGAGGGGTTTAAGAATGTTGATCCTAAGCTTGAAAATGTAGCGCGAACTCTTGGAGCGGGACGTTTTTCAGTGTTTTTTCGTGTTGTACTACCCAATGCAAAAAAAGATATTATCAACGGAATGCTAATGATGTGGAGTCGAGGACTTGGAGAGTTCGGTGCCGTAGTAATTATCGCCTACCACCCAATGATTGCACCAGTACTCATATACGACCGCTTTAACAGCTATGGCCTTGCCTTTTCGGCCCCCGTCGCGGCTGTAATGATAACATTTTCCATGACCACCTTCTTATTGATTCGAGGTATCAATAACAGACAGAAGACATGATCGATTTTTTTAATTTAGCCCCGCACCAATACATGCTCTTTTCTAAGAGTGATCACCAGCTAACGGCCTTAGAATAACTCTCGACAGGATCAGAGGCCACTATCCTGACTATCTCTTTATCCAGCTTGCCCTTTTCAACATCACTTTCTAAATTTTCTACGATATTTTCTGCGGTGAGGGATTTTCGATACGGCCTATCCTGGGCTAGAGCCTGAAAGATATCAGCCACCATTATAATTCTCGACTCAACAGGGAGTTCATCTGCCACTTTTTTAAACGGGTACCCGCTGCCATCAAGCTTCTCGTGGTGATCTGAGGCCCAAACGGTTATATCCTCAAGTCCACCGATCTTACTCAAAATTATATAGGTTACATAACTATGATGGCGCATAACCGCCAGAGAATCATCATCCAGACCACCATCATGATCAAGTATTCGGTCAGGCACCTGTAGCTTGCCTAGATCATGCAGTAGTCCTGCCACCTCAATCTTTGTGCACGTTTCTTCATCGAGCTGGCACTGTTGACTGAGAAAACCCGCCAACCTCGACACACCAAAAGAATGTTCAGCCGTATATGGACTTTTTGCATCAACCACTTGGGCAAATATTCGTGCCATATCCTTGAGTTGTCCATTATTAAGAAGAATATTCTCATACTTAATGGAGTTCAATCTAAGATAGTCGGTCAGATGACTACTCTCCTGTGTTATCCAGAACGCCTCTTTTTCAGCGGTACTCAGCAACGCATCCACAAGTTCTGGCTTAAAATGTGAATCCCGATAGGTCACAATTTTTTCACACACCTCTTTCCTGCAAGACAATCTATTCTCGGCACAAGCAACACCGCTCAGCGCATCCACCCTGTCAAGAAGATAAATTAGATTCGCATTCACTTTAACCTCCTCATCAATGTTCGCATGTCGTAAATCTTCCCAACGTGTATGGTGATATCTGATAACTTCAGCGTACTCCTCAAGAGGGGCAAAAGTCCTCATCCGATTAGCCCCGACCAGGCAGTGCATTTCAGCATCCTGCCATTCAAACTCGTTGACGAGTAAATCATGAACTTTGGTGGAGGAAACACCACAATCGTGTAAAAGACCCTGCCTAAATACCTTGAGTTGCTGAGATCTATTGCCACCAAAAGTTTTCACACATTCAGCGGCCATAAAAGCAACTCTTTTACTATGATAGAGTTCATCTATGCCCACAAGATCTACTGTATCAGATAAGGCATTAATAAATTGACCAAAATCGATTTCCATAGCTCTCTTCCAAGTAAAATATCACGCTGACAATGCACACATAATTCGGACACTCATTCGGACACCCTCATTTCTTGAGTCCGCTCACCTTATCAAACTGTCGTCATGCAGGTAACAGGTGATTCTATAACTATGTTTATTTCTATAAAAATGATGAAAAAAAAATATTCTATAACTTGACAAAGAGTAGATTTGTTTTTCTACACAAACAATTCTAATTTTACCAACTCAGTAAATTTAATACAAATATTTGGTTCATATATATTACCTTTAGAAGCATAACACTCCGCATAATATGTTCTACTACTTGAACAAAAAATACCCACTTGACACAACTTTCGCACCATTTATTCAACAGGATTCTCTTTATTAACCTCTCTAGTCCTCCTTTTGCCTTCCAGAACCTAACATCCTCAAGCCTCCATCACTACAGTGCCTACCTATTATCCGTTTGATTTTCAGAATCATACGGCCTAAACTAATAAGGAATTTATCGTAATATCAGCGTTTCACTCTTGTTTCGTGTTTAAGGTCCGCTTTGTTATACTGATGAGAAGAACTCAAATGTTTAAACAATTTCTCTCCTTACGGGCAAAATTATTTATCTGGCTCATGCCCATTATCCTTACGGGACTCGTTTCAGTAAGTTCTGGTGCCTACTTCTATTTTAAAAATGTCATTGAAGAAGAGCTTTCCAAAAGCATGCTTTCATCTGTTGAGAAAAGCGCTGAATCCATTAACCGCTGGTTGGCAACCATAGTGCTAGAACCTGAAACTATGGCTTCCACCCCTGCTGCAAAAAACATTAATGAAAACTTCGAATTACTCGATCGTCAGAACCTCTACAGACATAAAAAACTCCATGCCAATCACTCAGACATATTCGTCGATATTTATGCAGCCAATAGTAAGGGGGAATATCACACAATAATCCAGGAAGGAGATAACTACAGTATTCACAAAGGTAATATCAACAGCAGACCCTACTTTCAGTCGATAATGGCTGGTGGGCCGACACAACTCACGCCACCGCTTATCTCTAGGACGACCGGTATTCCAACCATTTTCATGGTATCACCCATCCTGAGTGATGATGGGAAGCCACTTGGCCTTATTGGTGCCGGAATTTCTTTGACTTACATCCAACATATTGCCAAGGATCTCAAAACTGGAGACACTGGCTACGGCTTTATAATAGCCGACGATGGAACGTATATTTATCATCCTCATGAATCTTTCATCATGGAGTCAAAGATCACAGAACTCGACAATCCGATGCTTAATAAGCTTGGAAGAATGATGGTTGCCGGTAAATCAGGTATTTACACCTTTGTTGAGGACAACAGGGCGATGGTGGCTCTCTTTTTTCCCGTACCTCTTACCGGTTGGGCAGTGGCTTCAGTACTTCCAGAATCTGAGCTCTTTGCCCCAGCAGTCAACATGGTTAAAATCCTGCTTACAATCACAATAGTTTTTGCCACTCTTGTTGGATTTGCAATAATATTTGCCATGAATCACCTCACCAAGCCTCTACAAACCCTGGCTGACCACGCACAGGAGTTGTCATCGGGCAATATGGATATACCTGAGCTTAAAATACAATCAGAAGATGAGATAGGTAAACTCTCTAAAGCCTTTAACCTGATGATAACAAACCTCAATTCTACACTTCATGGCTTAAAAGACAGTGAGGATAAATATCGATCAATTTTCGAGAACTCACTTGTTGGCATTATTCAAGTTGAGATGGATGGTACCGTACTCCATGCCAATCCCGCCTTTATTCAGATGTTGGGTTACTCCTCTCTTGAGGCAATGCTCAAAGAAACAGACAACGTTCAAAATTCCATGTACGTCAAACCTGAAGATCGAACCCTATTACTGAAAGAACTCCTAGAATGTGACCGGCTCAGAAATAAGGAACTTCAACTCAAGAAACGAGGGGGTGAACCGCTCTGGGTTTCCATAGATATCACACTTATTCGAGACGATAATGGCAAACCATTGCGAGTTGAGTCCCACATAAACGATATCGACAACAGAATTAAGGCAGAAGAAGAGCGAGCGACTTTGCAAACCCAGCTGGCCCAGTCTCAAAAAATTGAAGCTGTAGGAAAACTTGCAGGTGGTGTTGCCCATGACTTTAATAACATCCTCTCTGTTATCATAGGCAAGTCAGAAATTGCACTCATGCAAATGGATAAAACTGACAAGTTTTACGACTTCTTTGTTGATATTAAAAAAGCGGCCGATCATTCAGCCAACCTAACCCGCCAACTCCTCGCCTTTGCAAGAAAGCAAACAATTGCACCTCAGGTTGTCGACATCAATCTGCTGCTGGACGAAACGCTCAACATGTTAAAAAGCCTCATCAGTGAACGTATCGATCTAACACGTTCCTCATCAACGGATTTGTGGAGTGTAAAGATAGACCCTGACCAGATGGCACAGATTATAACCAATCTCTGTCTCAATGCCCGGGATGCAATTGACGGTCTGGGCAGGATCATTGTCCAAACTCAAAACGTCACTCTGGATCAACAATATTATGCTAACATGTCAGACTTCCTGCCGGGAGATTTTGTCCGTATATCTGTAAGTGATAGCGGTTGTGGTATGGATGCAGAGACACAGCAGCAGATATTTGAACCATTTTTCACCACAAAAGGAATGGCAAAAAAAGGATCAGGTCTTGGTCTGGCAACAGTGCAGGGAATCGTCATACAAAACGGAGGTTTTATAAATATCTACAGCGAGGTGGATCAAGGAACATCCTTTAATATTTACCTGCCCAGATATACAGGTGATCAAGAGCAAGCCTTGATCCCATCAACCAACAACATCCAACGTGGCACCGAATCCATACTTCTGGTTGAAGATGAGTTTGAATTACTCAAGGTGAGTGAGCAGATGCTCTCAGAACTTGGATATACAGTTGTTGCGATGAATGACCCTGAAGAGGCGGTTCTTTATGTACATCAAAATAGTGAGAACATTGACCTTCTTCTCACTGATGTGATCATGCCCAAAATGAATGGTCGAGATCTGGCAGACAAGGTCATCACACAATATCCAAACATTTGCTGCCTCTTCATGTCTGGATATACCGCGGATATCATTGCCCAGCAGGGTGTACTTGATGAAGGTATCAACTTTTTACAAAAACCATTTTCTCTGCAATCCATGTCCAGCAAGATCCGCACTGTTTTAGATAACAAACCCAGCATGTCAAAGAAACAGTACTAGGTTTTTTTGAAAAGTTACCAAAAACGTTTGATGGCCTTAGCCATTCTTTCAACACCCACGACGATTGTATCAGGATCAACACATGAATAATTCATCCTGAAACTATTCGTACTCCCTTTTGCTGTGTAAAAAGGATCGCCGGGAACAAAGACAACCTTTTCCTGCACAGCTTCTTCAAACAAGGCCATGGAGTCTTTTCCTGCTGGCAATTTCCCCCAGAGAAACATACCTCCTTCGGGTCTGGTTATAGTGATAGTATCAGGAAAAAAACGTTCTATTGCATCAATCATCGCCTGACATTGCTTACCATACACTTCAGTGATTTTAGCAATATGGTCATCGAGATTATGGGTTTGCAGGAATTCAAGAATTATTCTCTGGGTAAAACTTGAGGTGTGCAAATCTGCTGCTTGTTTGGCAATGAGAAGCTTTTCATATATCCAAGTTGGTGCCGCGATCCAGCCAAGGCGAAAACCAGGAGCTACAACTTTTGAAAAAGAGCCAAGCAGAACAGTCTGTTCCGGCAGATATGTAACAAATGAGTCCGCATCTTCCCCCGAAAATCTCAGTTCCCCGTATGGGTCATCCTCAATCAGGATAAAACCGTTTTTTTCGGCAACAGCTGCGACACCCCTACGGTTTGTATTGGAGTATGTAATACCGGAAGGGTTTTGAAAAGACGGTACCATGTAAAGCATCTTAGCACCCGACTCACTGCTCCTTTTTTCAAGAGCATCCACCTCCATTCCGCGCTCATCAACAGGTACTGGACAAAACCGAGGCTTATACAGGGAAAGTGACTGGATAGCGCCTAAATAACCAGGTTCTTCAATGAGAACAGAATCCCCAGAATTCAAAAAAACCTTGGCAAGCAGATCAATCCCCTGCTGGGAGCCGTTGGTAATAATTATGTTTTCTGCAGGTATATCGAGGCCCTTTTTCTCTTTATAACGATTAGAAATATACTCCCTCAGCCCAATTTCCCCCTCTGAGTTGCTATATTGCAGGACACTCGCGCCATCACGATTAAAGACAGCTGTTGTTGCTGCTTCAATTTCTTTTACTGGAAAAAACGCAGGATTTGGCAGACCACCGGCAAATGAAATCACTTCCGGATTAAGTGATGCTTTTAATATTTCCCGGATAAATGAACGCGGTACTCCTTGAATACGCTCTGCAAATAATTCTTCCATGTTGCACCTCGACGAATTAAGACTCAGACAAAACAAATATGATAGAATAAATGAGATAAAGAACAGCACTCTACCACCATTTCAAATGGAGGTAAACATCATGTACATTTGTGGCCTATTGTCACTCTCCTTTTTTCACACGAAGAGCTTCGGTGATGTTTTTAATTTTACGATTCAGATTCAGAAAGATCTCCACTTCTATTTTGCAACAGTGTTGATAGAAAGTAGCCAGAAAAATCATTTTTAATTATGTTATATCATTATCTTTCTGCTATATTCCCAGCAAATGGTTTAGGAAAAAGCCTTACAGTAATACAAAAAAAGGACTCCAAGACTCCAATTACGGTACATGATATATGTATTCCAGGCTGCCAACAGAGATATGGAAACAATGGTTGATACAATAATACGTAATGATCTGCCTCTGCGATAAATCTATGTCTTTCAGAACTCTCAAAAACGCCTTTTATTCAGCGCACATTCTCTTTCTACCCATTCTCATAATCATCGCCCTTCTGCTATTCCCTGCACATAACGTTTTGGGTACAGCAAGTATCGATGAGTTGAGAGAGCACGCGGTGCGCCTTGCTCGAGAGGGAAAAACAACAGAAAGTATTGATAAACTTAACTCCTATCTGAAAACAGAACCAGGTAATGTTCCTCTCATAAGTGATCTTATTGTCGTCTATGTGTGGAGCGGTGAACACCAAAAAGCTATCGACTTATTTTATAGTTATCCCCGCACTGCCTACCCCGAATATGTTCTGATCTCCATCCTCTCCAGTTACCGTAGCCTTGGCCAGAGTGAAAAGGCCTTAATATTTCTGGCCGACATGCCAGAGAAGTCTAGAGACAGCCTCGCAGTACAAACCAAGAGAATCCAATTATTGGTCGACACCCAGCGTTATGAAGAGGCCAATTCAGAGTTAGAAAAGTCTCTTGCAGCATTCCCTAAAGATCAAAACTTGTTGAAGGTTGCAGGCTACCTTTATACAGCGACTGAGAAGTGGATTGTAGCCCTTGCCAACTATCAGAAAATTCTTGCAATAACACCTTCAGACCCAGAAGCTCTGCTGGGAAGAGCTGATGCGCTTGTACATCTTGGAGCGCCATATGCTGCATCGCTGTACCCACTGGACCCTAAGATAAAAGAAGAGACAACCAGAAAAGTAACATATCTTCAGGGAAAGGCAGCACTGTTACTCAGGTGGAGTTCCCATGGCTCCAAAGACGCTGCAGAGTCTCTGAGCTATGCGCAAAAAGGCTATAATCTATTGCAGGAAGCGCTTGCACTCATCGGAAACGAGCCCGAACACCAACATCTTAAACAAAGTATTTTATATGACCTGGTTGTAGCCCATACAAATCTACGTGAACCAGCGAGGAGCTACGAACTTTTTACTCAACTACGTGAAAATACAGAGCCTGTTCCCAACTATGTAACACGATCTGCTGCAGAAGCACTGCTTGCTCTACATAGACCAGATGAGGCCCTCGAATTATTAACCTTGTTACCGCAGGATGTTCCAAAGGATTATCAAACTGATCTGACTCACTTTTATGCGCTTATCGAAAGTGAACAATTTACACAAGCCTATGATCTTATCGACACAAGGCTTCAAAATACACCAAAATTCAAATCCTTTACCGATTCATCAGTTCAATACAGAAATGATGAACGACTTGATCTTGAAACAATTGCCTGCCAGGCACGGCTCTACGGAGATCAGCTTGAAGAGGCATGGCTAAAAATAGGTGCACTAAAAAAGCAGGCACCAGCGAATAACTGGCTCAATCACGTTGCAGGAGAATCAGCACTTGCCAGAAACTGGCCCAGAAAGGCCTACACACTTTTTCAAACCGCCAGCAAGCTCAACCCCGATAACACCAATGCACTTGCAGGTATGGCACAGAGCGACATCCGATTGCACCGGTACGAAGAGGCTCATCAAATATATAGTACCTTGCAGGAGGACAGTCCGCTTGAACGGTCAACGATCAGGCTGGATCAAGATCTACGCTTTGCTCAGTTACCAAATTTTTGGGCAGATCTTGAATTATCTTACGCGGAAGGTCCGGAGCAGTCTGGTGACGGAATCAAAGCTACCAGTGAACTTATCTCCGCCCCAATCAATCATCACCTCCATTTAAGCATGCAGGCTGGCTATGCCTGGAGTGAACTGCTTGAGGGTGAAGAATCTCGAACCACCTACGGTGGAGGAGTGGAATATATAGGAGATGAAATTTCCCTACTCTCCCTGCTCCAATACAACGAGTCGACACTCGATGAAGTTGGTGGACTACTCCGCGGAAACTGGACGCCAGATGATCACTGGTCAATCAGCCTGCAGGGAGAACGATTTTCTGATGCCACACCACTACGAGCTCTACACTACGGTATTCGTGAAGAGAGATTACTCGGTTCCGGCGCCTACAGGTGGCATGAGAGCAGATCACTCTTTTTTAGTATCGGTGCCGGATGGTTTACCGATGATAACGATCGAATTGAGAGCAGTATGCGTTTTACGGAGCGTGTTATTGATATCCCGAGATTTGACCTCGACTTGGGCCTTGATCTTTACGGCTCCAGCAACACGAGAGATGATGCCCCATATTTTAACCCGGAATCCGATTTCAGCACTAAAGGCAGGGTAACAGCAGAACATATTATCTACAGATCCTACGAAAAATCGCTTGTTCAAAAGCTATCTGGGAGTCTAGGTCTCTATTCCCAGGAAAATTACAGTACCGGCCCCACTGCGAGTATCGGTTATAATGTACGATACAACTACTATCCATGGATTGAAACTGATCTAGGAACAGAAATTGGGCAAAACAGGTATGACGGTGAAGATGAACCTTATTACAAATTTACTTTTCTTATTCATGCAAGGTTTTAAACAACTCCATATCAAAAGCCTCTTAATTCTTGTTTCTGCTATTGCCATGTCACTCATGGTGCTACAGGTAACGGCGGGCGCCTCCACATTTCATGCAATTGCCTATCATGGTGTTGCAAGCAGCAATACCTCCCTGTCAAGCGATGATATAACCATTGAAACCCTTGTGAACCACTTTGAATGGTTACATGCCAATGGTTACAATCCGGTCAGTATTGATCAGCTTATTGATGCAGAAAAAGGTACGACCCCCCTGCCCGACAAAGCTGTTCTCCTCTGCTGGGATGATGGTTACAGTAATTTTTACACCCATGTCCTTCCTCTGCTAAAAGCCTATAATTATCCGGCATTGCTTGCACTTGTAGGGAGCTGGATGACGAAAGCAGAAGGAGAAATGGTGCTGTATGGTGATACGTATGTCGCCAGAGAAACATTTCTTTCCTGGGAACAAATCCGTGCAATTTCAAACTCAGATCTTGTTGAGATTGCATCCCACTCGTTTAACCTGCACAAAGGCCTATTAGCCGATGAATATGGTGATATTCTGCCCGCTACCATCACCCATATATATGACTCTACAACAGATGATTATGAATCAGATGTTGCGATGAAAAAACGAATCACCCAAGATCTGAAAAAAAACAACAGGCTAATAGAAGAAAAAACAGGCAGATCCCCCAGGGCAATGGTTTGGCCCTTTGGCCGCTATAATCAACTCGCAATTGATGTTGCCAGGGAAGTCGGCATGCCGATCACCCTCACCCTTGACCCTGTTGCGGCAAGCCTCAATCAGCTGAACAGCATTCCAAGGGCCTACCCTACACTCAACCCTGAAACCGGCTCGTTTAAGTACTCATTTTTCGATCCCAATCGTCCACCACTCAGACGATTTGCCCAAATTAAGACTACAGACATCTTAGAGGAAAATGATTCTCAAGAAATCTTGTTTAGTACATTTCTTGAGCGAGTAAAAAACATTTCCCCGGGCAGAATTTATCTTGATCCGGTTATAGAAAAAGATGAAAAGATAGCCACTATCTTTAGAAACAAGGTCCTGCCAACAATTCAAGACAGACTATTGCGCTTAACCTGGCATACCAACAGACGGGCCGGAACCGAAGTTCATATCACCCTGTCGGAGCAACTATTCCAATCTGTCCAACAAGAAGAAATTGTTCAATTTTTAAGTGACATGGGCCGCTCTGCCCCTTGCAGTGGCCTACTACTTGATCACTCGAATTTTCTGTCTCTTCTCCTAGACACTGCAGGTTCAAGTACACTACTATCTGATCCACCACCAACGTGGAACCCCAACTTTACCAGACACTACAGACAGCAGCTGATAAAAGAGACAAAATCAACTGCACTACAAACCGTTTTAGGAGCTGTCGAGGCCTTCCAGTACTGGCAACCCTTTCTTGACATCGGTCTTCTCATTCCACTATCAGTAATCGAGCATAATGATGCTCATACTTTGAAGAAACTTCTGATATACTTCGACTACATAATGGTTGATGCGAAGACGATAGATAAAGCGTCTCAGATTGGAGAAAAAATTGTTGAACTTAAACTACTTAAAAAGGTGCCTCCCTACGCTCCAGTCATGGTCAATTTCAATGCAGATAAAACGTCACAAGAGCTGACAACACAACTGAGACAACTACAGGCGCATGGTATAATTGACTATGGCTACAGTTTTGATGATTTTACCCATAACAACCCCAGAGAAAATGACATCATCCCCGTTATATCAACACGCAGTTATCCCTTTATTCCAAAATGACAAGTGATTTCTTAACTCATATTTTTCGTTTCGCAAAAGAAATCGTATTCCTCTATCCTTTTGCCATGTCCTGGATATGGATGGTCGGCGGACTACTGTTTTATATCCTAAGGGAGAGGCAAAGGTCAGGACCGGATAACCAGCCAGAACTCGCGTATACACCAAAGGTATCTATACTCATTCCCTGCCATAACGAAGAAGAACAGATAGACGAAACAATTGCAGCCCTGGAAAAAACAGACTATCCCGGAGAATGGGAGGCCATTGCCATTAATGACGGCAGTAGAGATAGCACCGCAGAAAAGCTCAATCTTCTCTCAAAAAAATATTCTTTCTTAAGAGTCGTGCACCTTGCTGAAAACAAAGGAAAAGCATTAGCTCTCAGGACAGGTGCTTTACTTGCCGATGGAAAATACCTCATTTGCATCGACGGTGACGCCCTGCTTGAGCCTAATGCCGTTGCCTGGCTTGCCTCCCGCCTGCAGATGCGGCCACAGATTGGAGGTGTTACCGGTAACCCCCGAATCAGAAACCGACGCACCCTGCTCGGCAAACTCCAGGTCGGTGAATTTACCACGATTATCGGCCTCATTAAGCGCACCCAGATGAACTATGGTAAAATTTTTACCATGGCTGGCGTCATCGCCGCCTTTCGTAAAAGGGCTTTACATGATGTGGGCTACTGGAGCCCGGATATGGTAACCGATGATATTGACGTTACCTGGAAGCTGCAACGAGCTGGCTGGTATGTGCTGTATGAACCCACTGCAGTTTGCTGGATACTGATGCCAGAGACCCTCAGAGGATTATGGAATCAGCGTTTGCGTTGGGCACAAGGGTCAGCAGAGGCTGCAATGAAGTATGGTTTCTCTTTTTTCACGAAACGAGGCAGACGAATGCTCCCTATCCTCATTGAATATGGAATGAGTATTATCTGGGCGCACTGCGTCATCATCACCATCATTTTCAGCCTTATTGAAATTGTTTTTGGTTATAGTGGCCAGACCGGGCTAGAAGATATTGTACCATCTCACTGGGCGGTTTTACTGGGTATGACCTTTATGCTCCAGTCTCTTGTTTCAATGATACTGGAGTATAGGTATGAACCACGTGTCTTTCAATACTACTTCTGGATGATCTGGTACCCGATGGCATACTGGGCTATAATGGCTGTAACTGCCGTAGTCGGTCTATACAAGGCAATTTTTACAGGCCGAAAGAAACTTGCCACCTGGGTGAGCCCGGACAGAGGAGTACGATGAATCGCATATCTAGAAATCAGAACTATCGTATACAATCAACGAAAAAGCTTCCACTGCTTATAGTTCTGCGCGACATAGTTCTCACTCTGCTGGCATGGTTTCTGATTATATACCTCTGTGGGGATTTTATCCTGCAACTCACATATGGTGTTTTGCACGAATTCGATACTGATCCGCTTAACGATTTAGACTGGGCGCTGTTTGCAAAGAACCTTAGAATCAGCTTTCTCTTTAGCGGCAGCGTCCTCACATTTATAACTGCATGGGCCATATCAAACCTACTCCTTCTTAGACGTACACAGCGTCTTGAAGGTATCAACGTCCCCCAGCTAAGGTTGAGAAAAGAAGTGAAATCCTATGGGTGCAGTGAGGAAGATGTGAGAAAATGGCGCAAAGAAAAAATTGTCACCGTCAGCATAGACGATACAGGCCAGATTCTTTCAGTTACTACACCCACCTAAGCACAAGACATCACAAGACTATCACAATCGCCACGAAGACAACTCAATATTGATCCACACCTGCATTGGCTCAAATAGCTGATCATTCCGATTCGCCCCAAGGGTGAAGGTAATATTTTGTCTCAGGTACAGACTACATGCCAAAGTATTTCTTCTACCTACAGATGCTTTTCATGAAAAATTTGGGCTAGAGCTAAGGCACCCTATCTACAACCCGGAACAATAATTTCTTCACGGTTTTCCGGCCCTAACTCCATCCCGCAGACATCACTACCGTCGCGGGGAATCTTATTGTTAAACATTCGTTTAAGTGGGGTTGTAACAGGACTGATGATTATTTTAACAGCAGTGCCGAATATAGCACCCTTTCCAACCTTGACATTCAAATCTGAAAACGATCCTTTCAATTTAACAGGAGTTGCAAGACTAAAAAATTCAGCCCGTTTTGCTTGTGGAGCAACTTTAATATTGATGTTTTCTTCCTTAAGGTTGACCTCGCCCTCTGCACAAATACGAATTTTGCTGGTATCAACAAAAAAAGCTTCCGAAGTGAGGACTCCACTCTCTGCGGACCAGCGCCCAACCGCACAGTTAATATTGGACTGATTTTCTTCACCAGTTGAGAGTATTGCAGAAACAAGATTCACCGCCCAAAGATCAATAATACCGGACTTAAAGTTAGTCAGGTCACCAGAGAAATCAAAGTAACCATTCCCTGCACCCATCAGCTCAGAGATTGAGCCAGCCGTAGAGCTCAAATCCATGTTTAGATTAACGTTGCCGCCCATATCTGAATCAGGTTGAGAGCGTCGGACGAGAATCCCGATATCGAAATTTTCAATCAGAACCTTTATTGATCCTTCTGATTTTTCATCCCCTGGTTTGAGTGATGCAGAAAATTCAATGGCGCCACCGGGTAAGGTTATCGATAAAGGGTCTACACTTATTCTACCATCCTTCAAGCTAGCCTTCATCTCCCCGCTACCAAGAAAATCCTTTCCTGATTCAACCTTGTCTGCAACAACATGTAAAGTGCAGTCAAAGCGTTTCAACACCTGTGGATCAATAAGCTTTTTATTTTCTCCCTGCACCGGTTTTTCATCTGTTGTTGCGACTACTTCTGAATCCGCATCCTCATTTAGCTCTTCCTTCTCGCCCTGAACCTCTTCATCCTGCCAGGACCATTCATCAAACACAAAATCATCCACCTGTATAAGAGGAGAATGTAAATCTATATTGGCTGTAATATTAGCTTCTTCACGCTCAATCCGAGCATAACCGGTTAGGCTACTTACCCCAGTCTTTACCTTCAATTCCTGCAGTTCAGCAACATTCTCTGTAAGATGGAGCTGTGTTGTAACCACATATGGTGCAAAAGGTGGCAGGTCCAGGAAAAACAGATCGCCGAGGGTAGAGAGATTGGAGCCTCCCACCGAAGCTGAAAGTGTCAAAGACTGTGCAGCTGTTGCCAGATCAAGATTACCGCTCAGGTCAAAAGATGTTTTGGCTATCTCAAGATTAATATCAACCCATGTTTTATTATCACTGATGAACTCTTCAAGAGAGGCCAGCGAAACATCAACTGTGTACGGATGTTCTCCAGCCTTTCCCTCTATATCAAGACGCATGGGTTGTCCGACAGCCATTGCCCCTTCACAACTTGATAGAATAAATCTGGACGGTTGTTCTTTATCGTTTCCATAGAAAGAAACTTCAATTTTCTGAAAATCAAGTTTTCCTACAACAAAGGTATCATTAGCAAGATTCACGGCTGCTTTGCCCTTCTCAGCAATATCGGTGTTCGTCTCTCTTTCTGCAACAGTCGGTTTCGAAATATCTGCAGGCGGATTGGTGTTTTCAAGCGTGTCAACTCTCTTTTCAGGGCTAAAGATCCAATTCACATCGCCCTGCTCATTTTCCTCCAGGGTCACTGCAAGACCATGGACTTTAAATTCAGGGATATGAATTTTTTTCCCGAAAAGAGGCAGCACACTAACTTGAAGCCGAACCTCCTTCATGAGTAGAAAATCTGGTTGGGCAAATTTGGGGGGATTTTGAATACGCAAACCTTTTAAGGTAAACGTGGGATTTAAGGAGGTTGCCACAACAACAGATCCTTCAATCTTTACAGGTCTGCCGAGTAACTTTGCTGCCATATCTTCAAGGGGAGCTTTAAAGCGGGTGAGTTCAATGGGGATGGCAAAGGCTGTCACAATTCCAAGAAATAAAACAAGACACAAAATAGCCCCCAAGACAATTGCAAGCAACCAGCGTAGTACTTTTCTCATTCTACCCTCACAGTGTGTTTCATTGATAACGAATATTATTCATAGAGTACCAAGACACCGACCCCACCTAACAGGTCACAAAACATCTATTTCAACTCATCTTTTACCCGAAATGCCACAAATATTGGGTTATGATCAGACGACCTGACCGAATGTACATCAAACTGAACTGGTTCAAGGCCCCGGTAGAAAATATGATCTACCGGCTCACCGAAAAATCTTGTCCTGTCATCGTCTTGCATAAAGGGTAATACAGTCAATGACAGGGCCTCGGCCAAACGGGCAATAATCAAGCTCCGCTCATCACTCCAGTCATTAAAATCCCCTGCAAGCAATAGAGGGCCACTGTGCACCTCGA
This sequence comes from Desulforhopalus glucosivorans, assembly GCF_054397165.1. Taxonomy (NCBI): domain Bacteria; kingdom Pseudomonadati; phylum Thermodesulfobacteriota; class Desulfobulbia; order Desulfobulbales; family Desulfocapsaceae; genus Desulforhopalus; species Desulforhopalus glucosivorans. The sequence continues at coordinate 226,492 of NZ_AP044854.1, read as the reverse complement.
GTACCTTCTCTAAGGTTTCGAATTGCTCTTTGTAGGCAACGGTTCCCAAGGTAAAATTAATGGCATGCACATTGGCAACCAAGAGCTGTTTAGTGGAGTTCTTAATGGCAAAGCTACTCACCACAATAGTTTTTGGGATTCTTATTATTGGCTCACTCCTGCGTAAACCGCAACTTTGTAGAGGAACAACACGCGAGGCAAGGAGCACCCCGCTTTCAAAACCGTTGTACCTGAAGGCGCTATTAAAATTCCAGCTGAACCCATATTCCTCAAAAAAAGATTCAAATAGAGGACTAAAAAGAGCTTCCTGCAGAAGTACAAGATCACTCTTTCCTCCAAAAGTCTGCAGATCTTCCTGCCAACCTTTTTCCAGCCCTTTATAAATATTCCAACTTAGTATCGGAATACGATCTGCGAAAAGACCGTCCTGGGCAGCTTCTTTTTTTTCTCCATCAGTTTTAAAGCTTTTATTATCACACACTCCTGCATTACGAATCTCTTTGAAACCACTGTGCACAGATACAAATTGGGTTTCCACAGGAATCCTGGCACAGCCCGCCAAAGTGATAAGTAGAAGCAAGACATATGAGCTGAACTGAAAATAGCGCATTTAGCCCTCTACAGTTGAGACTCAATGAATGGTACAAACTTCAATAATCCTATACCTAAACGACGCAGGAATCCGGTATGAGGCTCATGCGCCCAGGTTCGCTCCTTACCATTTTCCATCCCGTGCCAGATAATATACTCCAGACCTTGATTGTCTTTTTTCAGTTCCAAACGAAATGCTGCTTTTTTAACGATTAGATCGAATGCCTCTACCATACCTTCGGCAACTACATCGGAGGTGAGCATGATCCCGACTTCGGTGTTCTCTGTAACGGACCTGGGATCAAAATTGAGCGAGCCTACAAAGACATTCTGCCGATCAAGAACGAAGGACTTTGCATGTAAACTGGCTTTCGAGCTCCCGGTTTCTCCCTTTTTCTCCTTCCTTTGATCTCGCTCCATCTTTTTATTTACTTCATACAGTTCAACGCCTGCCCGAAGCAATGCCCGTCGATATTTTGCGTATCCTGAATGAACAACTCCTACATCAGTTGAGGCAAGAGAATTAGTCAGGATTCTAACCTTGACGCCCCTGCGACTTAATTCACTTAAGTGTTTTGTCCCTTCAACACCAGGGACAAAGTAGGGAGAAAAAATGATGAGTTCACTTTTAAGATTTTGAAAAAATGGATGGAGGCTGGGCGCCATTGAATACTCTCTGGTGGTGCTATAGCTTTCCAGTTTTTCCGGATTGTCAGCTAAAGCGACCGCCGGTCCCCAGTATAAAGGTTGACTACCGTTCCCCACTCTCTCAACGAGCGTATTTCCTTTAAGTTTGCGGATGTATTGTTGAACATCATCCGAGGATAAATAGTTTTCAAGTTTCTTGCGGGATGTTTTTAAATCTTTACTCGTAACAAGATCTGGACGGAGCACGTCTACGGGATAGGCGAGACTGCTGTTCCAATATTCATCAAACGAATTTGAAATATCCTGTACAACAGGACCGATGGCAAGCATATCAAGATCTCCAAAAGCAAGTTCCGGATCGGCGTCAAAATACTCATTACCAATATTTCGCCCACCAACAACAGTCACCATGTTATCCACAGTAAAAGACTTATTGTGCATCCTCCGGGTAACTGAACCAAGCCTGCTCAAATACTGCCATAGACGGAGTGTGTTCCGACTAAAAGGATTGAAAATCCGCAATTCAACATTGGGGTGATGATCAAGGGCTGACAATCCCTCATCCCTGTTTTCCAGATCCATATCGTCGATTAATAAACGAACCTTCACTCCCCGATCAGCAGCCTCAATGAGCTGATGAGTAAACAGAGCTCCGGTCAAATCGGCGTGAATCATATAGTATTGTGCATCAATTGTTCGTTCGGCCCCTTGCGCGAGAGCTACACGAGCGGCAAATGCATCAATACCATCAGCCAGTAGAATTACTCCGGACTGATTCTCGCCTGGCTTGTTCTCGGCTATTCGCAATGTAATCCGCTTACCTAGCGTTGTATTCCCTGTATCTGTCGGAGCGATACTGATCTCTTCATGATTATTTGGAGGAAGCGTCGCACAGCCCCCTAACAGGCAAGACAACGCCGACATAACAAGAAAAATAGTTCTCACGAAAAATGAGCTTAATCGACTGATCACTACCATATAAAACTCTCCATTTTCTATCAGTTCCCTTGCCTGAGTAGGGCAATTTCACACCGTAACCATAGGAGTTATTTCATGTAGGGTGAAGTAAAAGAATCACAACACAACTCATACATTTCGCATTTAATTCCTGAAAAACAAATTGAGCTGTTGAAAAATTGGTCTATTTTGTAGCATAGTACAGATAGTAGCATACAATGAGAACCTTTTGTGTGAAATGTTATTTATTTACAAACATCTTCACTTTTAAAGAATACATCATTCAGCACTATATATACGTGAGGACAAGACGACCAATCGTCTACCAAAGAGTTTATAAGATTTAATGACCAAACCATAGTTTACAGAGATTAATTTTATCTCGTCGTTTTTTCTCAGAGGGCTCACACACTAACCCTAACCTCAAGTAAAATCTATGACACAAGCAACAAGTAAGGAGTCAAAACATAATGCGACCATAGACATGGTCATCAGGCTCGTAGCAATTGGAATAATGATTGTAGCGACCTTTCGTATTATTTCCCCTTTTATCATGCCTGTCGCCTGGGGAATAATCATTGCTGTTGCGATGGAGCCACTCATTGGTTTGCTTTCAAGGAAGATGGGCGGCAAAAGGAAGATGATATCCACCCTCTATGCCCTTATTGTGATTGCAGCCCTGATCGTCCCTTCCGTTCTTCTAATCACCTCATCCATAGATGCTGTTCAAGCTGTTCTTACTCTAGTTGAAGAATCGCAACTCACCGTTCCTCCACCGCCAGCCAAAGTCGCAGATTGGCCTGTTATAGGAGAACCTCTCTATAAGTCGTGGACTCTTGCTTCTACTAATATTGAGGTAGCATTGCAAAAATTCAGCCCACAGATAAAAGACTTCGCAACTCTCATACTGGCAAAGGCAGGAGGTGGGTTAAAAACAGTATTCATGTTTATTATATCAATTGCCATATCTGCAGCGCTTCTGGCAACAGCAGATAAGGGAAATGAGATAGCTCATAAGATCATAGGCAGAATCGCAGGTAAAAAAGGACCCGAATTCCATACTCTTTCAACTGCTACTATTCGTGGCGTTATGCAGGGTGTCATTGGGGTTGCGTTTATTCAAGCCATCCTTTCCGTCATCGGCATGGTTCTGGTTGGAGTTCCTGCTGCCGGACTCTGGGGCGTTTTTGTTCTGATTTTTGCAATAATACAACTTCCACCAATAATTGTTTTGGGCCCTATCGCAGGCTGGGTTTTCAATTTTGCTGATACAACACCTGCCGTCATTTTTCTCATCTGGGCCTTGGTCGTCAGCGGTTGTGACGGGTTCTTAAAGCCTGTGCTTATGGGACGAGGCGTTGACGCTCCAATGCTCGTGATCCTGATAGGCGCACTCGGGGGGATGATGCTCTCTGGTATTATCGGCCTTTTCGTAGGCGCCGTCATAGTAGCAATAAGCTATACTCTCTTTATGTCCTGGATCAATGAGGAAGTAACTGATGTTGAATAAAATCGCACCACACAGCAGCCACAAAAACCGGTGGCCCGAAACAGTCCGTTTAAGACTATTCCGTTGGATCACTATTTCATTTTTAGTTCTTATGCAAAGTGGTTGTACGATGCTTGGCCCCGACCACACGACCCCAGAGGTGAAACTTCCTCTTGAATGGAGTGCAAAAGAGAGCGAACTCTTTAAGTATCCATCCTCTGATCAACAGGCAGCCTGGTGGACCTCTTTTGATGATGCAACATTAAACAAGCTCATCGAATTAACCTACTCCAGAAATCTTACCCTCCAAAGTGCTGCAGTTCGTATATTGGAGGCCCGTGCCCAGTTGGATGTGGTGCAGGGTAATCTCTATCCACAATACCAGGAAATGAATGGTGACCTTTCCAGCATTGGTTCTACCGGTCCTGCCGACGACAGGTATTATAATACTGCTTCAGTTGGCTTTGATCTCGGTTGGGAAATTGATTTTTGGGGTAAATTCCGACGTGGGGTGCAATCAGCAGACGCGAGTCTCCTCTCCTTTATTGCTGATTACGATGACCTTCTGATAAGCTTAACAGCAGAAGTTGCAAGAACATACATTAACATTCGCACCATCGATGAGCGGATACGACTGGCCCATAAAAACTCAGAATTACAGGAAAACTCTCTCGCACTCGTTAATCTTCAGCTTGAAGCAGGAGTGGTAACCGAGCTTGATGTGCTCCAGGCCAAGACCTTACTCTCATCCACTAAAGCTACAATTCCCTCCCTTAAGGCAATACGAACTACATACGCAAACAGTCTTGCCGTTCTTATTGGAGAGTTGCCCGCAAAGATTCCAACGATTTTGGGCGAACCCAATGGAATCCCCAAAATGGAACAGGCCATGGCAATGGAAATCCCCGCAGACCTCCTGCGCAGACGACCCGACATCCGACGCCAGGAAATGCAGGCAGCAGCACAAGCTGCGCAGATAGGAATTGCCAGGACAGAACTATTTCCAAGTTTCACCCTGTTTGGATCCGTCGGTTGGAGTGCAAACGATAGAGGTACAAACAGCCTTGGCGATATATTTAACTCCAATAGTTTTTCATATAGTTTTGGTCCATCTTTTCAATGGAACCTATTCCATTATGGACGATTGAAAAATGAGGTTCGTGTTCAGGATGCCAGATACCAGCAAGCGCTCCTCGCATATCAGAACAGCGTCCTTAATGCTGCAAGAGAAGTTGAAGATGCTATCAGTACCCTTTCATATACCATCGATCAGGCAAAGTATCTGCTTGAGGGAATAACAACATCTAAAAAATCCACAGAACTTTCCATGCTCCAATACCAGGAAGGACTTTCCGATTACCAGCGGGTTCTCGATGCAACCAGGTCGCTCACCACCAAGCAGGATCAGTACGCACAGACCCAGGGAGAAATCGCCACCTCTGTTGTTGCACTCTACAAAGCCTTTGGTGGTGGCTGGGAAATATCGAGACAGCAGGGCAACCTATCTAAAGAAATACAAAACGAAATGTCTTCAAGAACAGACTGGGGGAACCAACTCCCCATTACACAATCCGGGGAAAAAGAATAATGGGCACCGCGCAACAGACATTCACCGAAAAGTATGGCTTTAGAAACTTACTTTTCTTTCTGCTGCTCTACATATTTGGCAGCCCCTTTTTGTCCAACTTTCCATCTCTTTCCATACTTGCCCATCTATGTTTGTCCATCTCTTTGCTGCTTAGTGTCTCTGCAATAAGAAAGGAACAAGGTATTAGAACTACAGCAATGATTTTTCTTCTTCCCGTTCTTGTACTCTATTGGTGTGCCTTATATGATCTTATCGGCCATGGCAGAATATTATCCTACATATTACTCAGTCTTTATCTCGGTCTTTTGGTCTTAGTTTTTGCCACACAAATCAGTAAATTCGAAACCGTTTCGCTTAACACCATCATAGCAACACTGTGCCTCTATCTCATTATTGGTCTTTTTTGGGGAGCCCTCTACGCACTACTCGACGAAATGATTCCGGGATCATACGCAGGCACCTTGCTGAACACCCATGATGCTCATAAGTTTGGTATTTTTATATATTTCAGCATCGTTACACTAACCACTCTGGGCTATGGAGATATTACACCCCAGACTCTTGAAGCCAGTTCACTCTGTCAATTAGAAGCAATTGTTGGTCAATTTTTTACGGCGGTCGTCATTGCCTGGCTGGTTGGTACCTATGCATCGTCTAAGGCTAAAAAATAAGCTGATAACCATCTATTAATAAGAGAAACAACACAACTACGATTATGTCAGAAGACAACGCCAAAACAGATAACAACGACCAGATATCCGCAGAGAAAAATCCGGTAAAAACATGGACCGGAATCACACTTTTTATATGTTTGCTCATTTTCACCGGACATATTCTGGCAGATAAATACACGCCCTACACCAGCAACGGACGCATTGAAGCCTATGTTGTACCTATTGTCCCACAGGTATCAGGAGTTCTCACTGAGGTCAATGTTAAAAACAACCAGATCGTCTCAAATGAGCAGATCCTGGCAGTAATTGACTCATCGAAATATCAACTTGCGGTGCAAAAATCTAAAGCAGATCTTGAAAAGGCGACCCAGGCGTCAGCCGTTGATATGTCAGGTGTTACAACAGCCCAGGCACGTGTGGCAGAAGCTGAAGCCAACCTGAAAAATGCCAAAGTAAAGGGTGAGCGCATCATTGGTCTCTCTAAAAAAGGTGCAGCCTCTGTTTCAAGAGCAGATGATGCACGTTCCCGCATTGAGGCAAGCAAGGCACAACTTGCCAGCGCCAGATCTGAACTGGTAAAAGCAAAGAGCAAACTAGGAAACACAGGCAAAGACAATGCTCAGGTAAAGGTTGCAATCGCAGCCCTCGAAATTGCTGAACTTGATCTACAACGCAGCTTTATTGCCGCTCCTTCCGATGGGGTTATAACTAACCTCACCATAGATGTTGGACAGTACGCGAGTACGGGGTCACCACTTATGACCTTTATTTCAACTAAATCAATCTGGATTCAAGCGGATATGAGAGAGAACAGCCTTATCAACATAGAAAAGGGCAACCCCGTTGAGATTGTACTCGATGCAGCCCCTGGCCATGTTTTTAAAGGAGAAGTTCAGAGTGTTGGCTACGGTGTATCTGACAACGTGGGAAACACCCTTGGAAGCCTCACAACAGTTGAGCCAACCCAGGGCTGGCTGCGACAGGCTCAGCACATTCCAGTTCTCATCACGTTTACGGACGACGAATCAAAAGGGTTCAAACGCGTTGGAGGTCAGGCCAACATTATAGTCTATACAGGTTCAAATACTATTCTGAATACTCTTGGTAAGATCTGGATACGTCTTATCAGTTTTTTTTCTCACATCTATTAGAACGCACGATTACATGCAACTTAGAACCTTAAAGATTATGAGATTAAGCATAGGTCTTACCACTTCGGTTGTGGTGGCCTATGGTGCTGCATGGATGCTCTTTTTTCTAACACCAATATTTACCTTTTTATTTCTGGCGATGCCGGGGTGGCCTGGTTGGAAAATGGCATTAGAGCTCATTTTACGGCTCGCCTACTCTCTAATCATAGGAATCATCATTGCAGAATTCTTCCTGCAATATCCTTTACTCTGTATTCCCCTGTATGGTCTGATCTTCTTTATCATTTATTATAATGACACTCCGACGGCTCCGCCCATGTCCACCCTGTTTATGACTCTGGCTGTGACGATGATACCCATCATGAGTTTTTCAGGACTTGCCGTTTCACACGTTATTGCCCACTACCTGCTGATGAATATGTCAGCCGGACTATTCTTTGCCTGGTTCTTCCACCTGCTGTTTCCAAACAGTTTAGCGCTACCGCCAACAGAACATCCCCCCCCCACGCCACCTCAGCCCCCCGTACTTCCAGACGACAGCGAGAGAATACGCTTAGCAATGACCAGCACAATTGTGGCAACCAGTGCGGTTATCATTTTCTTTGCTCTTAACCTCTCCCAATATGCTCTAGCGATGATCTATATCTGTTTCATGGCGGGAACCCCCAACACAAACGCATCTGTTGTTGTTATGAAAGCCAACGCCACTGCAACCTGCATTGGCGGTATAGCTGTTATTATCGCTTACAATCTTCTTGTAGCCGTTCCAACTTATCCATTTCTTATCATCCTCTCTTCTGTATTCTTTCTCTTTTTTAGTTCAAAGATATTTGGAGGATCACAACATACCGCGGCATTCAGCTCCGGCCTGACAACCTTTCTGGTTCTTCTTGGAAGCTCTACTGGTGTTGACCAGTCTGCCGGCACCAACTTTTACCTGCGCATAGCCCAGGTATTGTTTGCAGGGATGTTCACCCTCGGTGCACTTATTGTGGTTGAACATATTTCCAGGCCACGCAGAAGCCTTATGCGCTGGCTCTATCGAAAACTTCTCATTTGATCTACCCGGTCTTGATTTAAATTCGAAACGTATTGAAGGTATCAGTAGTTACGTGGGGTGCCGTACTATCTTCCTTTTTTTAATACGCATCCAATGAGTTTCTGAAATTAAAGGAATATCATTACAAGTACTGATGAATTAGTTTTCACAAACATAGACACGAAAAAGAACAGCAGAACCGACAGTGATAACACATAAAGTGTCAGCTTATATTGATGTATACAGGGAAGATACTTAGGAAAGGCGGGGAGGTGGAGGACGGCTCTATACTTTGCCTGCATCACTCAAGCAACAAGCAATAAAAAAAGGGGCTCAGCCAATCTGAGCCCCTCCACAACGCAACGAATCAAACTACAATATTATAGGGCCGCCCTATAAATCTCTTTAACATCCTCATCACTTGGGGTGCGAGGATTAGTCATGCCGCACGCATCTTTTTGTGCGTTGACGGTCATGGTATCTATATCTTTAGCATCAACTTTCTTGCCATACTTCTCACCAAGAGCGATGAGACCCGCAGGAATACCGATATCGGTGGAAAGCGTCTTGATGGCTTCAAGTGCAACATCAGCTGCCTCGCGGGTGGAAAGACCAACAATATCTTCACCTAAGAGTACAGCAATTTTTGCAAAACGATCCATCTTGGCAATCAGGTTAAACTTGCTAACGTGTGGAAGTAAAATCGCGTTGCACTCACCGTGTGGCAGATCATAGAAACCACCAAGCTGATGCGCCATAGCATGTACGTGACCAAGACTTGCATTGTTAAATGCCATACCAGCAAGGTACTGCGCGTAACACATACCTTCACGAGCTACGATGTCCTGTCCATTAGCAACTGCAGGACGTAAATGCTGTGCAATGAGTTCAATTGCTTTTTCAGCAGCTGAATCAGTCATTGGAGTTGCAATTGTAGAAACATAAGCTTCAACAGCGTGGGTCAGTGCATCCATACCGGTAGCAGCGGTAAGTGCTGGTGGCATACCCATCATAAGGAGTGGATCATCAAGAGCGATACCTGGGGTACAACGCCAATCAACGATAGCCATTTTAACTTTTCTGGAGGTATCGGTGATGATACAGAAGCGAGTCATTTCAGAAGCGGTACCTGCAGTAGTGTTTACTGCAACATATGGAGGCATAGGCTTGGTTGACTGATCCACACCCTCATAATCCTGAATTTTTCCACCGTTAGCAACAACCAGTCCAACACCCTTACCACAATCATGGGAGCTACCACCACCAAGAGTAATAAGACTGTCACACTTGTTCTTATTATATACTTCAACACCATCATGTACGTTGATGTCAGTAGGATTAGGAATGGTTTCATCATATACAACATATTTCATGCTTGCTGCATCAAGAAGATCAGTGATCTCTTTGGTGATACCTGCAGCAGTGATTCCTTTATCGGTAACAATAAGGGGTTTGGTTCCGCCCAACGCTGCAATTTTTGCAGGGATTTCTTTAGCAGCGCCAATTCCAATAAGAGTAACACTAGGAATAAAGTAACCGTAGACTTCTTCACGAATAGCCATAATTAATACCTTCCTTCTTTGAATTAGGGTTTAGTGTACATCTTTAACAACCAAACTTCTAAGGTGTAGGTTTTTCCTTAACACGTATACTGTAAAGCAAAGGTCGTGCCACATGATATTAAAACGACATTACAGTCACTTAAGAGCACAACAAAATCAGTGCGTGGACAAAATGTCCCATAATTACCCACTGAAAAAGATGTCTTCCCCATGCCACAGTCACCAGTTGGTTTCCAAAAACGTTACATAGCAACAGTTTCAGAGGAGATGGGTCAAAAAGAAACACACAAAACCGTCAACGGGTCATATTGACCCTCAACATTCAAAGCATCGTAAAACAGCATAACTATCTATATTTATATAATAAAGACAGTCACCTCCGAATTGTGATGACTATAGAGATCTAACCTGATGAGGAAGAAAGGAAATTAATTATCAAGAAGAATACTGGGCAAGTTTTCGATAGAGGGTTTTTCTGCTAATGCCTAGGATTTCAGCAGTCTTTTGCCGATTTCCATCAAAAAACTGGAGCATCTTTAGAATGTGTTTTTGTTCTACCTGATCAAGGGACAGGGCCGCATGGGATTCATCGGCTGCTGAAACCAATTCTCTTGGAAGGCACCGCTCTGTTATAATGTTGTTTTCAGCAAGTATTATGGAGCGCTCAATAACATTGCGAAGTTCACGTATATTACCTGGCCATGGGTATCGTAGAATACAGTTCATAGCCCGATCTACAATCTTATAGGAGCTGTTATCGGGGCTCAGGCGAGCAAGAAAGTAATCCACCAACAACGGTAGATCCTCCTTACGCTCTTTTAAGGGGGGGATCTCAATGTTAAAGGCATTTATCCTGTGGTAAAAAGCCTCATTAAAGCGCCCGGCTTCCACCTCTTCAGCCAGGTTTCGATTTGTGGCGAAAAGAAGTCGTACATTAGCTTTTCTTTCAAGTTTTTCACCAACCCGCCTATAGCTTTGAGACTCAAGTACGCGAAGCAATGAAGCCTGTACCCCCATGGATAATTCACCGATTTCATCAAGGAACAAGGTGCTTTCATGGGCATAGGACATGAGCCCTTCCCTTGATTCATTGGCTCCAGTAAATGAGCCTTTAGCATGGCCAAACAACTCACTGCGGGCAAGTTCTTTTTGCAGAGATGCACAGTTCTTTATAATAAGCTCACGGCTTGAGCAAGCGGATCTATGGTGGATCATTGTGGCAACAACATCTTTTCCTGAACCAGACTCCCCCGTTATGAGAACAGGGATTCTTGCAGGAGCGACCTTATTGATTAAAAATTTTATGTCGCGAATTGCCTCCGATTTACCAATAAACTGAACCTGTTCTCTATTTAGATCACGGTTATGTTTTAGAATTGAGTTCTCTCTTTTAAGTAACACACGCTGGTGGGCCTTTTCAATTACCAGCTCTAACCGTTCAAGATTAAAAGGTTTCTGTATAAAATCGTAGGCCCCATACTTCATTGCCTCAACAGCGCTATCAACATCACCATGTCCCGTAATCATGATGACTTCAACGTAAGCCACCAACTCTTTGGTCTTGATCAACAACTCAAGATCTTCCACATCCGGCAAACGCAGGTCCATTACAATAACATCTACCCAGTGACTTTTAAGAATAGCCCTTGCCTCTTTGCCAGTACCTGCGGTAAGGACATCTCTTGTACTTGTTTCCAGCTCTTTTTCTAACAAACGCCTGATCGATTGTTCATCATCAATAACCAGGATTGTACATTTTTCCCCTTTCATTACAGCCCAACCTCTGGAAGTGTTACCTTAAAAGTAGATCCCTGACCCGGCTGACTGGTCACGTTAATTTCACCATTGTGTTTATTGACTATTGCATAACAGGTTGAAAGACCAATCCCTACTCCCTGACCAACTTTTTTGGTGGTGAAAAACGGTTCGAACAGTTTATCCAGATGCTCTGCGTCGATTCCACAACCGCTATCTTCAACAATGAGCTCCACACCGCCATCTTCTTTTACCTGTGTGCTCACAGAGATTTCGCCACCTTCCCCTGTTGCATCAAAGGCATTACTGAATAAATTGATGATCACCTGTTTTAGCTGGGATTCGTCACCCATTATTATGGGTAGATTCGCACCAAAATTGGTTTTAAGCGCAACTCCTCGTTGTTCCTTAAAATGGTGTTTTAAAATAAATAGAGTATCACTTACACACTTATTAATATCCACAGGCCCTAAGGGGGACGCGATGGGACGACTAAAGGTGAGCAGGGTCTGAACAATATCCCTGCAGCGAAAACATTCTTTTACAATGGTCTCGGTATATTCATTAAAATCCTCAACAATATCCGGTTCCACCGTATCTTTAATTTTTTTTATTCTCCGCTGCAAACCTTCGGCGAAACCACTTATCGCTGCTAGTGGATTATTAATCTCATGGGCTACACCCGCTGCAAGTGCGCCGACTGTAGCCATTTTTTCAGCCTGATTAAACTGAGCCTGCAACTCCTTATCCCTCGTCACATCACGCTTAAAGAGCAGAACATTACGTTCACCAGTGGGGCCGGTTTTAAGTGGTGAGGCAATTATATCAAAATGCCTATACCTGCCATCCACCTTATAGATGCAGTAGTCCTTTACAATTTCATGGAGATCAAGCGAACGAATTGCAGGACAATCTGTACACTTTGATGTTTTTCCTCGAAACACGTGATAACAATACTTCCCAATGGGATCTACTCCAGGAAACCATTCAGTAAAAACATGGTTAACCCGCTGAATTTTCAGGTCATCAGAGAGCACCAGCATCAGATCGGTGATCCCATCCAGTACTGCCTGAATTTCCTGACGCTTCTTCTCTAACTCATCATTGGACGTTTTAAGTTGTTCTACTTTCTGCTGAAGGTCCTGGTAAAATCCGAGCTTACAGTGCTCAATACCTACCAGGTCCTCAAGTGATGCTATCGATTTCATTACCAGGCCTCTTCACATACTGCCATAAGCTCGCGCCAGGATGCTGGCCGAGGGTTGGTGAGATTACACGCGTCGTTTACTGCCATTCGGCAGATCGGTTCCAGAAAATGTTTATCCTCATCTTTAATTTCATCCCGTAACTTTAGAGGCACATTAAAGGAGGCAAAAAATTCATCCAATTTTTCAATACCCCGAACAGCATTGTCTTTAGCAGAGCCCAGGTCTTTATTAAGAATCACACGACCAATATTTGAAAATTTTTCTTCTGCCCAGTCTAGATTATACCGCATAATAGCTGTGAGCAATATTGGGTGAATGACGCCATGGTGCATATCAAAGTGCCCGCCAAGCGAATGGGCAAGGGCATGTTCTGCACCAAGACTTGCATTACTAAATGCCATGGAAGCAGAGACCGAGGCAATACTCAGTTGCTCCAGCGAATCAAGGGATCTGGTCTCCACCGCATGGGGAAGATTACGGATAATCAGATCTATTGCCTTCAGTGACTGCATCTCTGTAAATGGAGAGGCAATAGTTGAGGTATAGGATTCGATTGCATGGGCTAAAGCATCCACTGCCGACTGAATGATCTGAGTCTCACTTTTAGTCCTGAGTATCAGCGGGTCAATAATGGAGATATTAGGAACAAGGGTTCTTGTGATGATGGACATCTTCACCGAACGCTCAACATCTGTAATAATACAGAACTGGGAGATATCAGACCCTGAGCCCGCAGTGGTTGTAATAAGGACCATGGGTGGAAGTGGGCGATGCACCCTGTTTGCTCCTTCATAATCGCGAATTTTTCCACCATTACTTGCTATAATAGCAATACCTTTTGCAGTATCAAGGGCACTTCCACCCCCCATCGCAATGATAACGTCACAATTATTTTTGGTATAAAATTCTGCCCCCTGCTCCACCTGATAATCCCTGGGATTAGAACTTACTCCAGGGTAATATATCCACTCAATCCCCTCTTTTTTGAGGATATCCATTAAACGTTGTACCCAGCCAGCCTCCTCAATGCCTTCATCACTCACAAGGAATACTTTTTTAGCACCCAATCTCAAAGCACACTGTCCAGCATGGTTTAGACTTCCCCTGCCAAATATCATCTCTGGAATGGCAAATTTCGTAATATCCATATTAGCTCTCGTTTAGAAAAGCAGCTTTAATAACAAGTTACATTCTCGTTTAACTTCAAAAACAATTTTTCCAAAAAACAATCAGCTATGACTCTTACCCCAACTAAGAAACGTGCATCAGGGTCAATACCTTTAATACATTCATTCCAACTAAAGGCTGACTTCAAATAAGCAGAGCCTTCAGATAAGCGCAGACTTCAGATAAGCGCAGACTTCGAGTGAATGTATAAAGCAGTAATAGCAATTAACATTCCATAAATCACAACGACCCACTATCAACAACTTAACGAAATCCGGCCAAATCCAAACGGGTCATAATGACACATTAACCTACACCTCTCGCTGGATGTAATCAACAAAAGAACCTCTACGATTCCAAGAATTCAAACAGCTACTGGCCCATATTCAATACAATCTTGAATCCAGGCTAATACCATACCAAAACCAGAACGCTTTTGAGGCCAGTAATCAAGTTACATCTAATAGATGATGCATCGACTATGCATGACTTTCAAGCCTTAATCAAAATATATTTTCTTAATCACCCAGCTCAAGAAAGATGCTCAATTTAAAAATAAAAACACTTCTTGGTACCTGTAGAAATGGTGTAATGACTCAAAGCTGGATTACCTTGATTACAATTCTGATTTTGTCAGATATGAAATATCTCGCAAAGCTTTTCCAGAGTATTATGCAACCCCAACTCATAGGGTGACCAAGACCTTCGGATATATTTGTACGAATTAATCATTTCAACTATGTGACTTAAGTGATAACCTCAAACACTGTCAGGTAAATGATTTCTTGGCACTTGCAGGGCAGGGCTATCCTTCAAGGTAACTCATTACAAAAAAGAGCCATTTTATCTTTACCACAGGTGTATTTTGTGAATCCAACGATGTACAATTCCAAGATATTTCGCGCTATTGTCACCCCTATATGTAAATTTTCGCTAAAACTTGCCGGATGGACGTTAGAAGGAGACGCCCCTGCAGCGCCTAAATATGTATTAATCGCCGTCCCACATACCAGCAACTGGGATTTCCCTATATCTCTATCAATGGCCTTTGTCTATGGCTTTGACATGCACTGGATGGGAAAAGACTCACTATTTAAAGGTTGGCGTGGGCCCATTATGAGGTGGATGGGTGGAATCCCTATAATACGATCCTCCGCAAACAATGTCGTTGAGCAAACCATTGAAAAATTTAATGAAAGTGAACGTTTAGTCATTGCAGTACCACCTGAAGGCACACGCTCTAAGGTAGATAAATGGAGAACCGGGTTCTACTACATAGCTCTTGGTGCAAAAGTCCCTATTGCTCTTGCTTTTCTTGATTACGCCAATAAAAAGGGTGGGTTTTTATCAACCTTTGAGCCAACAGGGGATGCTGAAACGGATATTGCTCAAATTCGCTCGTTATATTCTGGAATTTCAGGAAAGCACTCTGGACAGTGTGATACGGAATAAGAGCTTCAGCAAGTCTAGCTTCATCGCGTAACCTGAGAGGCCCTCAGACTAATTGAGAGCAGAAAGGATAAAATAAAGACAAGGCATAACAACCAGGAGCGAACCCGTTGTTATTAACCAGCAACTGTTCGCCATATCAAGGTCCAGATCGTAGATTGAGGAAGCAACCAAAGCGTTAAAAGCAACCGGCATGGAGCTGAGTACCAGAACGACTTTAAAGGGAAGTCCCTCCGCCACCAGGTGAAAGTTAAGAAGGTAGGCAAAAAGACAGGCAAGAGAGGGAACAAGAAAGAATTTAATGACACAAATTCCTGTTGAGACAGGTATATACTTACCAACCCTTGAAAAGCGCATTCCAAGGCCGATGGAAACGATGAGAACAAAGGTGCCCACCGGAACAGATACCGCCGTTACAGTTTCAAGAAATACGGGTCGTGTAACACCTAGAAGATTGAGTGTCAGGCCAATACCAAAGGCACTTAAGGCGGTCGCAACAAAAGGGTCTTTGACCACCCCCACAATTCGTCCAAAGAGAGTGCGCTGCTCCCCTCTATCACCAGAGTAAAATCGTGCTATGGGAAAACCGATGGTGTAGTAGACAATTTCTTCAAACATCTTGTAGAGCGCGATAAGAGCAAAACCGGCCTCCCCCAAAAACATAAAGCAGACAAGTCCACCGATGGCTCCAATATTAGTAAAGGAACCACAACAGAAAAGTACGCCGGTCTGTTTGTCCGGCTGCTTCATGATTTTTGCAAACAATAGTCCTAAAAGACCACCAACAGTTAGAGCAAATACGCCAACAAGGGGAAGAAAAGCAACACGAATATCACCAAAAGAAACGGCCCAGACAGCTGCGAGAAAGGAAATGGGCATAAAGAACAGCAACCCTATTTTTTGCAGCGTCTTTCGTAGTAGTTCGATGGACAGCGGCAGTGTAACTGTACCGTTTCTATCCATAAGTTGAATGACATACCCAAGGGTCAGGCCGCTTGCAATGAGTCCAAGTGAAAAAAACAGCCTATCCATGCAACATCCTCTTTATTCAAACTGCGCAGAAATTTTCTACGCAGTTTAGTTGGTTATGCTTGAGTCGATTTTGCGAGGGACTGCAGGATAAAAAAGCAACTGGTAGCCCCAGCATCCTGATGTCCTATCGTTCGCTCTCCAAGACGGGAGGCGCGTCCAATTTTTGCGATAAGATCTTTAGTGGACTCCATTCCGTTTTTTGCAGCAGCTTCAAAATCAGTCAATGCTTCAGTGAGAGTTTTTCCATTCTCGCTTGCACTCACAACCGCCTCAACAGCAGGAGTCAGAGTGTCCACAAGTGTCTTATCGCCGACTGTAGCTTTGCCGATGGTAAGAATACCGTTCAGTGCCTCTGTGAGCATTGCAGCAAATTCCTCCAGGCCCACTTCATTCTTAGCAACTGATGATGTAGCCATTTTAAGAAACAGAGTCCCATACAGAGCTCCCATGGCACCACCTACAGAATTCATAACCTCCATCCCCACACAGTTCATAACTGAAGCAACATCGGTTACCTCAAGCGCTTCGAGATTCTTCTTAACCCCTCGGAAACACTTTGCCATGTTCACGCCATGGTCTCCATCGCCAATGGCACCATCAAGGTCTGAAAGATACTCTTTTTGCTCTTCTATTGTATCGCATAATCCTATTAATGCCGTATGAAACTGTACGGCTGTAATCTGTTCTGCCATTTATATTCCTCCTGGGTAGTGAATATACAGGGATATGATTTCACATCTAAATCGAGGCGCGCGAATAGATTTTTCCATAGGCATATATTTAATATACCGAGGAAAAAACTTGTAGCGCTACAAAGAGTTAGGTGTGAAAGCCATTCCTGTAAGAACACTAAATTACTTTATACATACAGGTGTTAGCCGGAGCCTTCAACAGTTGTGTGGTTTCATCGTCAAGCTGGCTCAGTGTCACAGAAAATCCACCCATTTCAAGGCCGGTGAAAAATTCTCCCACCATGGAGATCTCAACTGACATACCCGCTTTTTCAACCAACTCCCTGGCCTTTCTGTATGCAAGATATAGTTCGCACTGGGGCGTCCCGCCAAGGCCATTGATCATTAGGGCCAGCTTATTTCCTGATGTAAATGGCAGATCCTCAACAATCTGCTTAACCATCCTGTCTACAACTTCATCAACACTGGTGAGCTTTGTTTTTTCAATGCCCGCCTCACCGTGATGACCAACACCATATTCCATCTCATCATCTTCAAGGGTAAAAGTCGGAGTACCTTTCGCTGGAACTGTACATGGAGAAAGGGCAACACCTATGGTTCTGGTCTTGCTGTTCACCCTGTCAGCAATCTCCTTACACTCCTCAAGCGTCCCTCCGGCAGCAGCCTTTGCACCAGCAGCCTTCCAGCAAAGCAGTGAACCTACAACTCCGCGACGCCTGTCTTCTTCACCCTTTGGCGCAGAAGAAACGTCGTCGGTTGAAACAGATTGTAAGACTTTAATCCCCCCAGCCTGGGCAAGATCAGCTGCAAGTTGAAAATTCATAACATCGCCCGCATAGTTGCCAAGGAGAATCAAGACCCCCTCACCGCTATCAGCAGCCTTTGCAGCTTCCAGGCAAGCATTAGGTGGTGGGGATGTGAATATCTCTCCAACAGCCACAGCATCCAGCAACCCCTCGCCCAGATAGCCAATAAATGCTGGTTTGTGGCCTGAACCTCCACCTGAAACCAAACCAACCTTCCCCTTCACCGGGGCTGATTTACAGGCAAGTGTTCTTACACCATCAATTTTTCTGATCGTATTCTCATGGGCCAGGGCAAAGCCTTCGACCATTTCATCAACCGTATCATACGGATCATTAATAAATTTTTTCATCGCTCGTTCTCCTTACGAAAAAAATAGGACTATGGTAAACACCATCATTTTTTATCGTTTGCGTAATCAACAATCCGTTGGATTTTTGGTTCCGAACGTCCACCGGGGACATATTCAGCCTCAATCCAGATATCAACAAGTTTTTTGGCAACCTCAGGACCTGTTACCTGAGAACCAATGGTCATAATATTACAGTTGTTACTGAGAACAGAGCGTTCAGCAGAATACGGGTCTGCACAGGTTGCAGCATAGGCTCCCTGCACCTTGTTTGCCGCAAGACACACTCCGATCCCTGTACCACAAAGCAGAATTCCTCTATCATGTTTTCCTGCAGCGACAGCCTCTGCAACATCAATTGCAACATTGGCATAAATGGGATCATCACTACCAAAATCCGCGCAGGTATAGCCCTTTTCTGCCAAATGCTTCATAAGGACAACCTTCAAGTCAGTTGCGTTTGGGTCGCAACCAATAGCTATAGTTTTCACGACATTTTCTCCTAAAAATTACATACAAAACAACATTCTAAGCCATAGTTTTTTCAACAAATGTTATGGATTCTCTCAGCACTGATTCAATCGTCTCAAGAGGTACAGCAGTCTCGAGTCTTGACGGTTGAGCCTTTGTGTCACGACGCAGTCTCAGTGGAATTTCAAGGGAGACGGGAGTATTTGGTTCATTTTTCGCGATATCCGCCAGAACAGAGGCATAATCAATTGATCCAGCCCCAATTGGAGTAAAGTGCCATCCTCCAGCATCCTTTTGAACATCCTTTATGTGATAGTGTACAATCTTTTCACGACAGGCCAGATAATCTTCTTCCGGTTGCACCTTTTCAAAACAGTGGGAAACCAGATTGCCGAAGTCATAGTTAACACCCACCCACTTGCTACCGATTTTTTCAATGACTTCTGTGGACCCCTCGCCCTGATTAACAACATTGGCAGCACCATCTCCAGGATTTTCAAGGCCAATCATCAACTCAAGTTTCTCGGCATGTCCTGCGAGTTCTTCCATATTTTTATAGAAGACATCCGCTTTAGCAACAGGGGCTGCATTTGTTACGATGGTTGCAGCACCAACTGATTTAGCGAAATCCATCCTCTTTTTAAAAATTTCAACAATACCGCCTGCAGTTAGATCCACATGGGAGCTAAACGAGGTACAGGTAAGGCCAGTCTTTTTCATCTGCTCTACAATAAGATCAACATTTTCCGGGCAGAAATAATCTTCTGTAAAGGCTTCGGTGTAACCGCCAATAAAGGCCAGTTCAACACACTTCACACCGAGTTTTTGTAAAGACGCAAAGGCCTCCTCAAAACTATATCCATCGTAGATGGCGGTACTGACAATTAAAGAATTCACCACTCTATTCTCCTGGGACCACTATTTTAATTTAAAAATTTCAGACTCTATAAAACGCCAGGTTGCAAGATAATCTCCACCGGCCATTAATGACTCAAGGTGAGGTAGATCGATCTTATCAAGCAGGTCCCATATTTTGAGGGTCATACGACTGTTTGCTTCAAAGGTACCCCTAATATCCCATCTGGTCGGAGAGGTGTCTGAGGTAAAATAATCGTTATACTTATACTTTTTCAGGTAATAGAGAAACTCGACATATTCCAGGAAGTGCTTGGTTCCGCAAAAATAATCCCAATCCCACTTACCATCATTATCATTGATATGGACGTAGTAGGCAAAACGACTCGCCTCAAGAAGCGCTACTGCTTCCGCAGGATTCTCTTGACCATACATGGAGTGACCAAAATCAAGGGTTACTCCCATAGCATCAACCTGCATGTCATTTAAGAGGCAAAGAGCCTTGGCGGCAGTATCGACAAAGCAGGACCCTCGAGTTTCGCTGGGCTTGTACTCAATAAACAATGGAATATCCTGCCTATAACTTCCTGCCTCTGAAAAAGTTTCAATCAAGTTTTTCCAGGCAGTGGCGTAATCATACTGAAATGAGAATTCATATCCATCACCTAAGGGACAGCAGGTCACCTTGTCTGCGCCAACGTCTGCTGCAAAGTCTTTTGCGTTTTTTATAAACTGTACGGCTTTTGCACGAATTCCGGGATCAAGGGAGGTGAGTCCACCATTACGAAACTCGGGTTCTGCTTTAACATTAACGTTTACCGCTGCAACTTCGAGGTTATATTTACCTAAGATAGCCTTTGTTTCAGTCGCGTCTTTGACCTCATATGGATAGACAATCTCAACACCCTTATAGCCGTCAATCTCGGTCATAAGTTTGAATTTATCTTCAACATTAAGAGGCGAATTATATTCATGAAATCTGTCTTTGGTCTGGGACAGAAAGCTCGTGATAATTGCAAGTTTTAACATATTTAAATCTCCAGATTGGTTCGTGAATTCTCACGTGTTACATATACCGGTCTTGACCGGACATGGGCTTGATCCTCTAGTTTTCTGAGGCTCTCGCTAATTTACTCTTTAGGGCCGCAAAGCCTCGTTTATACCAGCCGAATTGACTGCAAATTGTCCAGACAATGATAATAAAAAGTATGAGTGATACAGGCCGTTCAAAAATCGGCATAAAACTTCCCTGTGAAACCATCAATGCGCGACGTAGATTTTCATCAGCCATGGGGCCGAGAATAACCCCAATTACCAGAGGCGCTATGGGATAGCCCATATTGGTGAGGAAATAGCAGATGATCCCCACCGGTAGCATGAGGTAAAGATTAAAGATGTTCAGGCCAAGTGAGTAAGAGCCAATGATACAGAGAACACCAATAATCGGCATGAACAGCTCAGTTGGTATCTGCAGCACCTTGACCACCTGCTTGGCAAGCACCATTCCGGTCATCCACATTGCCATGGAGGCAAGCAACAAGATGGCAGCCACTTCAAGGATAAAGGTCGGATGTTCAAAAGAAATCATTGGCCCCGGCGTCACGCCATGAAGCATCAGGGCACCCAAAAGCATAGCCGCAGGCGGGCTTCCCGGGATACCCAGGTTAAGCAGAGGTATCATCGCTCCACCCACGCAGGCGTTGTTTGCCGTTTCACTTGCAAGGAGTCCCTTGATCTCACCTTTACCGAATTTTTCAGGCTCTTTTGAGGTATTTTTTGCAGTTCCATATGATACCCAACCGGCAATGTCCTCACCGATACCAGGGACTGCACCAATACCAACACCGATGAGTGCGGATCTGCAGATAGCAGGAATATTGCGAATCACTGTGCCTATTTCAGGTAAGATACGCTGCAGTTTTTTGGCTTTAGCCATCTGTGTTTTGTTACGCAGCACTTCAATAATCTGAGGAATACCAAAGGCACCAATAAGAACCGGAACCACCTCAATCCCACTATCCAGTTCAGGAATTCCAAAGGTAAAGCGGGGGTAAAACTGGAGCTGATCCCTACCAATACAGGCGAGGAATAGGCCCAGAAAACCTGCGATCCATCCCTTAATAACGAGGTCGGGTGCTGTAAGTGTTCCAGAGATTAAAATACCAAAAAAGGCCAGCAGAAAGAATTCAAAGGATGTGAATTCCAGCGCAAATTTTGAAATAAGTGGTGAAATACTCACCACAAAGAGCATACTAATGATTGTGCCAATGGCTGATGCAGTGGTAGTGAGCCCAATGGCTCTTCCACCCTCACCCTTACAGGCAAGGGGATAGCCATCAAGAGCGGTGGCGGCAGAGGCAGCTGTTCCTGGAATGTTTATAAGAATAGAGGCATAGGACCCACCATAGGTACCACCCACATAAATGGCGAGAAGGCAAATCATAGCCATGGGGGTATCCATACTGTAGGTGAGCGCTGTAAGCAGTGCCACCCCCAGAGTCGAAGTCAACCCCGGCATCGCACCAAACAAGATGCCTAAGAATACAGAACCAAAAAGTATAGCAATTGAAACCGGATCGGAAATAATCCCTCCCACAATTCCAAAAAAACTACCGAGTCGTTCTAAAATCATCATATCATGTCCCCCTTACGACCACATATCTGCATACCAGATACCGTCAAGCAGCTGAACAATCAGCCCTTCGAATGGCATTGGTACCAACAGAAAGTATTTAAAAATCACCCCAATCGTAAGCGGAGCAACAAAAGCTATTATCATGCTGCGTTTGTATTTTCTTACAACTTCTTCCTGCCCCCTGACACTGCGCCCAACAAAGACACATAAGCTGATGATACTACCCACAACGATCCAGTCCTGAGCAAACTCAAGACCAGCAAACACAGATTCTCCCAGACCGAGAAGAAAGAAGAGACCAAGAAATGCAGCAGCTGACAGGGTAAACCA
The DNA here is from genome assembly GCF_054397165.1 of Desulforhopalus glucosivorans. NCBI lineage: Bacteria > Pseudomonadati > Thermodesulfobacteriota > Desulfobulbia > Desulfobulbales > Desulfocapsaceae > Desulforhopalus > Desulforhopalus glucosivorans. The sequence goes on along the minus strand of NZ_AP044854.1, from coordinate 204,046 downwards.
AAGTATCTTCAAAAGAAGTACAGGGTTTTGTAGGTAAAACATGAAAAAGCTGATTAATAGAAAAAGTACTGCTCCCAGAAAAAAGTCAACACGTGGCACCAGGACAAAAACAAAGACCATCAGGTTAGCGACAACCCCATAGAATCGAATGACCTCTGGCTGCCTTAAAAACTGAACAAAAGAACTACTTGCCAAAAAAGCCAACACACTTTTAACACCTACCGCTCCTACAGTCCTAAAGGCGATAGAGATAAGCACAAGACCAAGAAAGGTGAGCATTCCACCGACAAGCAGTGGAAAAAGTGCAGGAGAGACATACCAAACATTCTGCACCCCACCCCATGAATCCTTCATCGGCATCGTGAAGGCCTGACTGATTATAAATAATCCCAGTAAAGCGATTAGAGAGCCTGAGAAAATATCGGCTTTTCGCAATTGGTCTTTTTCCATCATGACGTTTACTTCTCACCTTCAATAAATTTAAGCGCTGCAACAACCCATCACTACTTTTTCATCAACAAACGAGTGTTAGAACTTCCCCGAGCAGACAAGCCCCAATCCAACAAACTCAACCAAGTAATTCAAAACTGCTTTCCCATGAGGAAAGCAGCTTTTCTTTCGATGACCCTAAGATTACGGCTTTGGAATCCCTAAGGTCTCAGGATTAACTTTAGCAGCGCCAAGCTCCCAGAGAGTCCATGCGAAATTAGACTCAAGGGCGTCAAAAACAGCTTTAGACTCTGCACCGGTCTTACCGGAAAGCAGGTAGTAATTCTCTTTTGCCCAACCTTTTACCTTATCGGTAGCCATCGCCTTGTTAAATGCATCAACAAGTACAGCCTTTGCTTCTTCAGGAGCATCAGCAGGTACTGCAAAACCGATTGCCTGTGAAATTGGCAGATACTCAGAGAGACCTGGATAGGAATCAAAAGAAGAAGGAATGGTTCCAAGACCTTCTACATCAAAAGAATCTGGAATCAACATTCCAAGTGCGCGAAGCTTACCACCACGAAGAAGCTGCTGCTGCTCCGCAAGAGAGGTAACAACAACGTTTACTTCACCAGTCATAGCCGCGTTTTGTGCAGGGCTGGAACCTTTGTAAGGAATAAAACTGAATTTAGCACCAGAACCGTTCTCAACTGCGAGAAGATTCAAGTGATGGATAGAACCTGCGCCACTTGCTGCAGCTTTGATGCTACCAGGATTAGCTTTAGCAGCTTCAATCAGGTCTTTTAAAGTTTTATACGGAGTATCAGGAGTAACAGAAATAACATCCGGCGATCCACCCACTATAAAGGTATCCCAAACGTCAAATTTTTGATCCCAACCACCTTGAACACCGGCAGTAACATTAGACTCTGACAATCCACACAGGGTGTAACCATCATGCTTCATCTTATAGGCATGACTCATACCAACAGAACCGGCAACACCACCGGTCTTATTGATTACGTTAATATTCACACCAAGAACTTTTGCCATTTCTGCGGTAATTATGCGGTTACAGGTATCTGTTCCACCACCTGCTCCCCAAACAACAACATCCGTTATATTTCTACTAGGAAACTTCTTTGCAGCGATAGCCCCGGTAGTGAAGGCGAAAAAAACAACAAACATGATTGCTAATATTCTTTTCATTTTACTTCTCCTCTGACAACTGGTTACGTATGCAATTTGCGACAGCCAACTATTTTGTCTGCCACATATCCCCTCCTACACCTCTTAAAAAGTGGTCACCTCCTGAAGTCTTTTGATTCTTACTCCCCACCATGGGACAAACTGGATTGCTCGGGTGCCTTTTCTTTTAACTGCAATATGGTTTTCCGAAGATGGCAGCGCATGGCTTCCTCGGCTTTTTCCGGATCGTGAGTACAGATAGCCTCTACGATTTTTAAGTGATCATGGATTGTTTTACTCGGCTCCCTGATCAACCCTTCACTGGCAACATTTTGATAGGCCAGGGAGACGATATTCAGGGTCTGCAGAATCGTGGTAAGAAATTCACGGGAACCAATTTCTGCAATGAAGGTATGAAAGTGTTTGTCAGCTTTGGAATAAGCGTGAAGATCAATGGTATTTTCACTCTCTTTAAACGGCTCAAAAATAGCGCGAAGGGCAGTCACATCTTTATCAGTTATATACTTAGCAGCCCGTCTTGCAGATAAGCCTTCTAATACTTCGCGTATTTCAAAGATTGAGATCATCTCCTCAATAGAGAAGAGACGAACAAAAAATCCCCGCCGTGGTTTTACCTCAACAAGCTTTTCATGTTCTAAAAATTTCAGGGCACTAATCAGCGGAGTTCTACTGATACCAAGCTCTTTGGCCAGTTTTTCCTGGGGAATTTTTTCCCCGGGAAGCATTTTTCTTTCCTCAATCATCTGCTTAACTACCTGGTATACCTGCTGATCAAGGTTTTCGTATTTGGTGCCAAGATTTTCCATAAGCGATAAACATTTAAGTAATGTTAAGATTGAATTGTATTTTGAATACAAAATACAATATTCATTTTAAATGGCAACCTGTCAACAATTATTCTAAAAATTTACACATTCAGTCCCGCAATTGATTCGCAACAAACTGGTAACGTACATTTGCAGCCATTGGATTTTGGACATTATTCATTCACTTTTTTATCGGTGAGACTATTATGCAACATTTGCATATTACATAAAGTAATGGTATGGTATCGTCTCTTTTCAAATGAATATTGTTCATTTTTTCACCTATTAAATAGCTTTGATCATTGTTGTTTTAACCTTTTCGGGAGATCGTTAGTATGGATCAAAAACTGAGTATGGAGATAAATGACCGTGAGGTCAACTTTCTTCAAGGGCAAACAATTTTAGAGGTATGTCGGGAGGCTGGTATATATATCCCGACCATGTGCCATGACGAACGGTTGCAACCGTTTGGGGCATGCCGTCTCTGTATCGTCGAAGTGGCAGGAGTCCCAAAACCCCTGACATCCTGTACGACCCCGGCTACTGACAAAATGGTCGTTACCACAGAGAGCCCAAAACTCAGCCGCCTGCGCAAAACAATCATAGAGCTACTGCTCTCAAATCATCCCAACGATTGTATGTGCTGCGAGGCCACTGGAAAGTGTGACCTCCAGGAAATGGCATATTTATACGGCGCCTCGCTTGATAAATTCCCCGGTGAAAAATGGGACCTGCCTATTAAACAAGACAATCCTTTCATCACCTTTGAACCCAATAAATGTATCGTTTGCGGTCGTTGTACAAGGATTTGTAATGAGGTTGTAATGGCCGGCACAATAGATATGACCAGCCGTGGTTTTACCGCAATGCCGGATACAGCGTTCAACAAACCCCGCTCGTTACAAAATTGCGAATTCTGCGGCCAATGTGTTTCCGCCTGTCCTACCGGTGCACTTACCGACAGAAAGAGCCGAGGTCTTGGAAGATCTGCAGAGGTACAAAGAGTTAAAACAACCTGTTCCTATTGCGGTACAGGCTGTAACTTCTTTCTAAAAGTCCACGACGGAAAAGTAATCGGCGTTGATTCTGATTATGACGCTCCTGTTAACCAGGGAAACCTGTGTATCAAAGGGCGTTACGGTTACGATTTTGTTCACAGTAAAGATAGAATAACCACACCACTTATAAAAGAAGGTGATGGTTTTAGAGAGGCCTCCTGGGACGAAGCCCTAGAACTTGTGGCAAATAAATTCAATCAAATAATACAAGAACACGGCCCTGACACTGTGGGTGGTTTTTCATCTTCAAGATGTACCAACGAAGAAAATTACCTTCTTGCAAAGTGGGTACGAACAGCAGTGGGGACGAACAACGTTGACAACTGCGCACGAGTCTGACACGCTCCAACCGTGGCCGGTCTGTCCACAACATTAGGTGCTGGTGCTGCAACAAACTCCCTGGCTCAGATGCCAGGTATCAATACAATTTTCCTCTTTGGTTCAAATCCAACGGAGGCCCATCCCATCGTTGGCCTCTATCTGAAGAAGGCATTGAAAAACGGTGCTGAACTCATTGTCAGTGATCCACGAAAAACATGGATGGCTGAACGTGCTGACGTATGGATGAACCTTAAGGTGGGAAGTAACATTGCTCTCATCAATGGGCTCATCAACGTTATCCTTGAAAATGGCTGGGAAAACAAAGAATTCATTGCTGAACGCACTGAAGATATAGAAGAACTTCGTATAAAAGTAACGGAATACGATCTTGAACGAGTTGAAAAACTTACCGGTGTTACCCCTGAAAAGGTAATCGAATCTGCTCGCATGTATTCCCATGCAGATAAAGCCATGATCGTTTATGGCCTGGGTGTCACGGAGCACAGGACGGGCACCGAAAACGCGATGGCTCTTTCCAACCTGGCTCTGGTCTGTGGTCATATCGGTCGCCCATCAACCGGTATCATGGCACTTCGCGGTCAGAACAATGTTCAGGGAGCAACGGACCTTGGTCCAATCCCCTCAACTCTGCCAGGTTACCAGGCTGTCACTGACGAAAAAATTCGTGAAAAATTTGGCAAGGCGTGGAACGTTACAATCCCCAAAGCCCCCGGTCTTAAATCAATTGAAATGCTCGACGAGTGCGTAAAAGGCACCTTCAAAGGTATTTTCATTCTTGGAGAAGATCCGGCTCAAACTGACCCTGATCTCCACCATGTAAGAGCCGCCTTGAAAGCTGTTGATTTTCTTGTGGTACAGGAACTCTTCCATACCGAAACAACCCGCTTTGCAGATGTTATTCTGCCTGGAGCAAGTTTTGCCGAAAAAGACGGCACATTCACCAATGGTGAACGCCGGGTACAACGGGTTCGTAAAGCGATTGAGCCCCTTGCAGGAATGGCAGAATGGGAATCAATGTGTAAGATTTCAACACTCATGGGATATCCAATGAGTTATGATAGTCCTGCAGATATCATGGATGAAATTGCCTCACTTGTTCCCATCTATGGTGGAATCAGCTACGACCGCCTTGAAGAAAAAGGTATCCAGTGGCCGTGCCCGGACAAGAATCATCCCGGCACCACGACTCTTTATACCGACCTTTTTTCAAGGGCCGGTGGCCGCGCCCAATTCCTTGCTCTTGACCATATCGGCTCCGGGGAAATTGCTGATGATAAATATCCACTGGTTCTCATCACAGGCCGGATCAGAGAGCATTACAATAATGGTTCGATGACCCGAAGGTCCCACGGAATCGCCCAGATTGTTCCAGCTGAACGGGTTGAAATCAGCCCGGGAGATGCTGAGAATCTGGGTATCAAAGATCGTAACTGGGTGCTCGTTTCGTCGAGACGTGGAGAAGTAAAAGTGCGGGCTAAGGTGACCAACCGATCACAGGATGGCAATGTGTTTATGACCTTCCATCATGATAATGCACTCACCAATGATCTCACATCAGAACACCGATGCCCAATTGCCGGAACGCCTGAGTATAAATCCTGCGCTGTCAAAGTAGAAAAATTCACAGAACCTGCATAAAGAGAGTACCAGCAAGAACCCCTTTTTAAAACCTTCCAAAAGGGGTTCTGCGTATCCTTTTTTTTCGGCGATGGAGTAATCGGAACCGCAAAGGATCTTCACTGCAATAGCGTCATCCTCAAGCAACGAACGCTCATTGATGATTATAACAACTCTTACGTAAGTTCCAGCGCTAATTGCCGACTCAGTTCCTGTGCCCGTTCGATTGCTTCTTGATCGCCTTTCACTTTTCCCTTATTAAAAATTCTATACACTGCCTGCTCTCCAATAACATCATAGCCAAGGGCTTTAAGGGGTGTTCTCATTGCTTCAAGTGTAAACCCCATATCCTCTTTGTTTTCCTGTTCACATATCCCAACGATTATAGCCTTACGCCCCTGCCCTGCCAGCTGACTGGACCAGCTTCTCGGTACCGTATTTTCAAAATTATAAAAACAATAGAGACGATCAATGAAGGCTTTCATCCATGATGTAATATTATAGTTATGGGTCGGTGAAACCAGGACAAGACCTCTGGATGAAATAATGCGTTCATAGATTGATGACATACCATCCAACAAGCCTGTACAAATTTTATCTTTTCGACATTTTTCACAGCCTATACAACCCTGAAACTGCACCTTGGTTAAATTGATATACTCAGAGATAATGTTCGCTTTAGATATTTCAGACATGATTGCTTTAAGCAATATATCGGAGTTACCATTTACTCTGGGGCTCCCACTAAACCCGACAACTTTATTTTCAGGTTTTAAGGTTACAGCAGGATCCATTAGTGACGATATGGGTGATAATTTCATCTGTTTTTCCAGGTTGTCCCCTACCCTCATTGGATAGTAAGCGGGTTAACAGCAGATTATAAACTTGCTTTGTTTTTCAGGCTTATAAAATAGTCTTTCAGGGTTTGCTCTCCATACTCTGGTGCTTTCATTTCAAGAGCCATAACGCTCATAAAAAACTCGACAGGTCCGTACTTCTGTTTGCTCAGTATCAGTTTTAAAAGTTTCAGAGCCAAGCGTCTTCCCCAGTCTGGAATATAGCTGATCTTAACTGGTTTACCCACCGCTTCAAAGGCCAGTTCAGCTATTTCGACCTGGCGTAACGTCTGGGGGCCGCCAACCTCTATTTCAGTTTCATCCAGGGCTACAGCATCAATGCACACTTGAGCCAAATCACCCCCATGGATAGGGTTCGATTTCAAACTGCCATCTCCAAACAGATATATCCGCCCCCTTTGCGCCATATTATAGAACTCAGACATATCAGAAAAAAAGCCATTGGGACGGATTATACAGTACTCTAAACCTGACTGTTTTAGCTCCTCAACGAATTTTTCTTTAGCAGCACAAATATTAAGCGCTGTAAGCTTTTCTCCGTTTAAGACCGACACGTAAATGAACTTTTTCACCCCACTTTTCCTGGCTTCATTCAACAGATTTACATTGGCCTGATAATCAACATCCATATAGGTAAGCCCGTCAGACTGTCTCGTTATGCCAACGGATGAAATGACAACGTCAATACCATCGCAACAATTGCGCAATGAAGCACTATCTGTCACCTCCCCTTGAATCAACTTGTTGACCGGCAAGCCAAAGCTTTCAAATTTCGCAGTATTTCGAACCAAAACATTGGGCTTGAAGTGTTGAGCAACTAAATGTTCAACAATATGTCTTCCAAGATATCCTGTTGCCCCTGCAACGAGTAATCTTTCCATAGGGCGATCACCTTACGTTATATTTACAATGTTTCACATTTTGACTAACTGAGATGTTAACGTTCAATCAATTTTTCTGACAACAATGCTATATGCTCAGGACCAATTCCGCAACAACCACCAATTAAAGTCGCCCCATCTTGAACCCATTGCTCTGCCCAATCCAGATATGATATTGGAGTTAAATCTTCACGTAATTCATTCATCACTTCATTTGCTGTTGCATCCGCAAGTTGCGGTGGAAATGCATTTGCATAGGCTCCGATCTCGATATTTTCAGCACCCAGAGGTGACAACACATGCCTGGTTGTCTTAATGCCCTGACTGATCACTTCCGGCTGGCAACAGTTAAATAAAATAGCATCAACCCCGATACCCACCATGGCCTTAACAGCATCTTCTACCGTTTCACCTGAACGCAAGCAAGGCTCATCAGTTGGCTGTACATCTTCCAGGGTAAAAGCAACCCAGAACGGCTTTTTTTCTTTATCCAACCCATCTATCAATGACTTGATACGGATGGGCTCGTCAATTAAACTCTGTGTTTCACAGAGCCATAAGTCCACATAGCTGCTAAGGCCTTCAATTAAAGGTGTTGCCACTTCAACCAAGCGCTCAGGCTGATACAGATCTGCACGGTATGAACCGAACAGTGGAGGAATAGAAGCGGCAACACGAGTAGCAGTCTGCGATTCATTAACTGCTGCCCGTGCCATCTCTCCGGCAGACGCAGCCAAAGCCAGACCCTGGTCTTTGAATCTTTCTTCACCGATATGAAATGGTACCAGGGCGTAACTGTTGGTCATTATCACTGCAGCCCCGCCTAAGATAAAGGCCTTATGCACATCTTTTACAAGCTCTGGCGCAGCCATCATCGCCAATGCAGACCACTCAGGTTGTTTAAACGGCGCTCCACGTTTTTCAAGCTCCCTTCCCATACCACCATCTAAAATGGTAATCTTTCCCGCCGTCATCAATAACTCCCTTCACTCTTATCTAAAAACCTTGCCTCATCCTCTATTTTCCGGAGGTATATTCTATAAATACTCACGTTTTTTTATTTTCCTTGCATAAACAAATGAATCCACAGTAATCGAGCCATCAGACTCAATGTATTCTTCCTTGCCTATCTCTACAATTTCAATGTCGTTTTTACTGAGTAATTCGATAATAAACTGATCTTGATAGTAATTGAAAAATATTTCTTCTTTGGAAAAAGACGCAGATTCAAATCCTGAACGGGTGCCATTCATATAGCTCAAATAAAGATATCCATCTGAGGTCAGATGCTTCCCAATGCTTTTGAAAACCTTTGCAGTCTCTTCATTTGTCAGGTGAACGATACAAAAAGAGGCAATGATAACTGCATATTGTGACTCAACATTTAAATTACTGATATCCTGTTGCAGGAAGGTGAATTGCGGAAAACGTTGTTTGGCAATTTGAATAAACTTCTCAGAAAGATCAATACCGTCGAATGAACAGGTTTGATCCTGTTCTAAGATCGTTCTGATATTATTAGCAGGGCCGCAACCTAAATCCAGGATATGCGATCCTTGTGCAATATACTTTTGTTGAAAATCAGTAATTCTTCTTTGATAGATTTCGTAATCATCGAACTTCTCGGCATATTTTTCAGAGTTCTTATCATATGCACTTATGGTTTGAAGACTATGTGAAGATATCATCTGTTCTCTACAATACATGTTTACACTTCTTAAGCAGTGAATTCAGCTACAAGACCTAGGGAGTGTCCACTAATCTGTCTAGAGCATAAAATTGTTACATAATATAAGTACTATTAAACAACAAACTCACCGATAACCTTGAAAATTAGCGTAACAGGTTTCCGGTGAGACTTTTATGCAAGAAGGAAGTAGCAAGACGTACAGAATATGGGCCTGCAGTATGTGTCCCTGTACAACTGTTGACATACTGTCTATTGTGTGGCTGCAGCCTTTGTAATACCTGCAAGTGCTTTTTCTATTTTCACAATCACCCCTTCACAATTTGAGAGATCATGCCTTTTTTGCAAATACCTTGGATCATTATATGATATCCATGTTTGACCATCTTTATCACTCCAGATTAAAGCTTTTTGCGGTAGATCAATAGCAACGCTTAACTGACACATCATAAGAGGACTTCCTACTTTTGGATTGCCAAAAATAATAAGCTCTGTATCTGGTAGTTCAACTCCCACAGCTTTAGCTGCTTCAGAGTGTTTAACCCTATTAAAGATGGTCATGCCCTTCTCTTTCAGGATTCGTTCTAATGTATCACCTGTCTCAGTCACTCCGGACATACTTTTAACGTCAATCATGCCTTCGGCGGCATAACTGGAAACAGCCATTGTGAATACCACCAGAATAGTGAGTATTAATTGCTTCATTGTATCCTCCTTTTTCATTGGTAGATGTTTTACCTAACGAGCGGCTCAATATTAGTTATGAATTTACGACGTAAGGCACACAGGATTTTTTACAGTATGACACCCAAAACGCCCCGGTATGATTCGACAGCTTAGGTTATATTACTTACCATTTCCTATCTGGCAAGTGCCTCTTGTCTATTATGAAGATGTAGTGTGCAAAACAGAAATCTTTCTCAGTAGATCCGCCTTTGAAAAAAGTGTTGATAAAGATGTGAATAAGCCTGTTGATAACCTGCTGATAACTTTGTTAACAAATTGTTAATAACTCCAAAAAACAATCAAAAAAAGAGATGGAGAGAACACACAAGACCACCTCAGAATTCCAGATACGCCATCGTTACAATGTATTTTTTACATTTTTTTAGCGCAGTGATACTAGCCTCTGGTTCCGCACGACCAGGATAACCAGCAAACAAAGCCACCAACTGGTTAGGATTTAGTTTTCGTTGTTAAGTGTTGTCAGTTTCTCTCGCATCATTTCAATGCGTTTTCGATTCACATTAAAATCAGAATGTCCGACCCTTGACCCTGATCGAACATGTATGGTTATTTCATTTGTGTCTGTACTTGGAAAATAAAACTCCACATCATCTACAAACCGAAAAATTTTAGATGTAAACTCAGCTCGAATATAATTATCTTCAGTTGTTATAATCTTGGCGTTTTTCAACCCATTAAGAATGTTCAGGATACCCGTTTTCACCTCTGATGCCGTGCCCGCCATCACAATGGGATCGATGTACTGCTTTGTGTTTTCTGCAAAACTATTTACACAATTTGGTTTAGTCGAGCATGGAGTCAATTGCCCATTTTCAACTCCTAATTTTGGTGACATCGATGAACATCCTGTAAGAAGTATTAAGCTCAAAAGTACAACTTGAATTTGTCTTGTCATTACCCTGCTCCTTCAATTGCAGTGCCTGCATAAAGAGACTCACATAATTGCTGCTATTTTTGATCGCAGTCTCAGTGATCAATAATCGAGAAACCGTCGATTTACAAAAACCCCCAAGAAAACACCGATCAGGCTACCAGCAAAACTAACCCAATATGCTGTCATGATACCACCCATAGAAGCTCCGAGTTTCCAGCCAAGCCAACTACAGAGACTTATACTTAAAAAAAGACATAGTTTTTTTCATATTCTCTATACAACACTCAATTTGATCAGCACCAATTCTTTTCATACTTCAGCCAATCCAAATAAAGCGCAGGAAAGTGGACCAAACGCCTTCCTATGACTTTTGCATTGGTTTCATTTTATGGCCACAATCTTTGCATTTGTAGCGAATTCCGAAAAGAAACAGTGGAAGACTCAACAGTAAAAACAGCGCACCCGCTTTTCTTGACAGATTAATGTAACTAAGATTAGCTGAACCACATTTTCTACATATATCGTTTTTCTCAACTTCAGGAAATTCCTGATCTATTTCTGAGAGAATGGCTGACTCATCAGTGGTTAATATGTCCATCGCTCTTTCAAAATTTTCAGTGTGTACCTGTACCTTAACCCCACCAAGTGCATTGGAATACATCCAGTTCATCCCCACATGATGTTTATTTAACAGAAAGCAGGGAATACCTTCAGATTCGAGTTTAGCTTTGGCTAATTCCGCTAATGGGAGGTCAAAATAGCTTATGACGGTTTTAAATTTGGACATTTATTCTATGACATTACATGCACAAGTTTTGAGTCGTTGTTTATCACATTGTTAATATAGAGCGCATAACAACAGACCTGTTACACCCTGCTATCCTATCGCTGCAAAAACTCTTTCAACTTACTCAAACCTTCTTCAATTTGATCAAGATTAATGCCTGAATATGCAAGCCTCAGATATTTACGATCTTCTCCATTAAGCGAGGTCCCAAAATGAGTTCTAGCACAAAGAGAGACCCCTGTATTCGTAAGAACATCATCAAGAAAAGGTTGGTAGTCTGTATAACCACAATTCGTCATAGCCTCTGTCACATCAGGGTAGAGGTAAAAGGTGGCATTTGGGCGATAACAGCTTATCCCCTCAATACTGTTCAGCAGGTCAACGGCACAGTCTCTTCTACCTTTAAGGGTCGCGAGTATCTCCGCTGCACCCGACTGACTGCCTGTCAGCGCCTCACAGGCTGCATACTGGTTGCTATGGCTGGTACAGGACTCGTCATTGACATTGAGTTTAGTGATTACATCAATGATCGACTTTGGTCCAAGTGCTGCCCCTACACGCCAACCGGTCATTGCATATTTTTTAGAAAAGGTGTGGAGGATTACGCTGCGCTCAACCATACCAGGTTCCATAATAAGAGAGGTTGATTGTCCTTCATAGCGCACATCAAAATAGGCTTCATCAACCAGAACCTTAAGGTCATATTTCACTGCAATTTCAGCTATTCGTTTACGATCCTCGGCACTACATTCGGCACTGGTTGGATTGTGTAGATCATTTACGATGAGAAGCTTCGTTCGCTCCGTAATTGCAGCTTCCAGAGCATCCAGATCAAAGGAGAAATTCGTCTCTCCTGGAATAATAGGATATGGAACAGCTCTACCACCATGGAAACGAATCTGGGACTCGTAAATAGGAAAACCCGGGTTTGGATAGAGCACCTCATCGCCTGGATTCATGAGTGCTAAAAGGAATTTTGAGATGACCGGCTTACCACCTGGCTGTACCGCCACATTGTCAGGAGTGTATGCTGTTTTCCGGCTACGATTAAACTCTACTGCCAACGCTTCACGCAGTTGAGGAATACCCGCATTTGGTGTATAGCCGTTTTTTCCATCCCGCATTGCTTTATGGGCCGCTTCTATGATATTTGCAGGGGTAGGCAGGTTCATGTCACCCAGATGAAAAGGGTACACCCTGTTGCCTGCTGCTGAATGCTGCGCTGCCTGAGCCGCCACCATAAATGCCGTTTCTACACCGAGGTTTTCAACCCTGTCTGCCAACTTCATACGTTTCTCCATCTCGTTTATACTCATACAAATCCTTCGAATCCACCGACTCCACCAATATAAGAACAAGCCAAATTATCTATATCTGAAGAGTTACACTTTTGCAGGAAACGAAGCAAGGAATAGAACAAGGATACAGCTTAGGAGTGGAAAAAATTTAAACAATATGAGCATTTTGCGAAAATATTGGAGCAAAACAACTTTTGCAAGCGTCTCATTACTGATCGAGCACGGTGCGCACCTTAGCGGCAAGTGTATCTATGGTAAAGGGTTTTTGAATAAAGGCAACATCATCATCTAAGACACCCCCTTCCCCGATTATCTCATCGGCATAACCAGACATATACAGAACCTTCAGTTCAGGATGTAGAGATCTGGCGTACACAAACAACTCTTTACCATTGAGGCCTGGCAAGATAACATCGGTCAACAGCAGATCAACTGTTTCTTTTTCAAGTATCTTCAAGGCATCGGGAGCATTCCCAACCGCCCGAATCGTATAACCGAGTTGCCCTAACAGCTCTTCGACCATCTCTTTTACTACCAGATCATCTTCGACAAGCATAATCTCTTCGCTACCATTAAAGCTTTTCAACTCCTTACTGCTATCCTGGGCTTTGGCTTTGACCATATCAACTACAGGGAGAAATATTTTAAAGGTTGTCCCATTACCAACCTCACTTTCAACCTTGGTGTGCCCTCCATGTTGGGAAACAATACCATAAACCGTTGCAAGTCCAAGGCCCGTACCCTTATCACCTTTGGTTGAGAAAAACGGTTCAAAGATATGATCAAGAAGGTCACCCTCCATTCCACACCCTGTATCGCGAACCATCAGCACCATATGTTTGTTTGCCGAATTCAGACCACAGCGGACCATATCTTCATGGCAATCCACCATAGCTGTCTCAAAGGTGAGACTGCCGCCGCCTGGCATCGCATCGGCAGCATTAACACTAAGATTCATCAACACCTGCTCTATCTGCCCCATATCCGCTTCAACTGTTTTAAGGCCATCATCGAGCTTGAATATCAACTCTATATCTTCACGGATAGTACGGCGCAGAAGCTTGCTAAATCGTTCTATTACATTATTGACGTTAAGTGGCTGATACTGCAGGGTCTGCTTTCGACTAAAGGCAAGGAGTTGTCCCACTAAATCCCGTGCTCTTTCGCTTGCACGCATCATCTGCTCAAGATAACCTTTTCGTTTATCTGTCTCGTCAAAATCATTATACATGAGCTGACCATAACCTAGAACCGGAGTCAAAAGATTGTTTAAATCATGTGCCACACCTCCAGCCAGACGCCCTATGGACTCAACCTTCTGCGCCTGATGATACTGTTCCTCCAAGCGTGCCCGCTCTTCATTTGCCTGTTTTATTTTCGTAATATCAACAATGACAGATCGATAGCCCACTGGCAAACCATTGTCCTTTACAACTGCACAATGCAAGAGAACCGGAAAACCTTCTCCATTTTTTCTAAGCGCTCTATATTCAATAGGTTTATCACCAGATGTTTCAGACGGCTCAGTAAGTGCCAGACTCGCAAGTTCCCGCTGATCTTCATCCACCAGTTCTAAAATGTTGAAATGGGTGAGAAACTCAAATTCTGAGTATCCAAAAAGCTCCACCGCCCGAACATTGACATAGTTGACCATAAAGTTCAAATCAACCTCGATGACTGCTTCCGGCAGCATCTCAGCAAGTTCACGAAACCGGGATTCACTGGAGCGTAGATTTTCAGTGGCATAGATTGCCCGAAGGGTTTCACAACTATATGATGCGAGGATGGTCCCAATTTCCAGATCCTGCTCTACAAAGGGTGGAAACGTTTTATTATGCAAGGTGAGTATACCAATCACCTCTCCACTATCACCCTGGAGAGGAAATATTAACATAGATCCATCCCGGTACCCCTGCCAGCCACTTGTTACCACCATTGATTCCTGACTTATATTTTCATTCAGGAACGGTTTGTTGGCATCCATCACCTTTTTGAGAATCGAATTTTCAAGGAGAGGAAAGGGTAAAAACGAGGGAACATGTTCCACGTCAAGACTGTGTATAAGGCGTAGTCCATCAGGTTCACTAAGAAAAAGACTCCCCCCTGTTGCAGCCATATGTTCGGCGAATTCTTCAAGCAGAGTCGAACCAAACCGAACAACATCTGTACACACCGACAGGTTCTTGGTCGTTTGAAGTACTTTTTTCAGGCGGGCATTAATGGTTTCAAGATGGGTGTTGGCTTTTTCCAGTTCTCCTGTTCGCTCCCAGACAAGTGCCTCAAGATCCTCCTGATAACTCTTATTTTGACGTTGGAGTTGTGAACGTTCGAGGCATTTATCAACCGCATGGATGATGATGTTCATATCCTGTACCGGTTTCAAGATATAGTCCCACGCACCCAGTTGTAATGCCTGGACCGTATCACTAATCCTCCCGGTTCCGGAGACAACGATAAAGGGCGTTTCAGGCGAAACTTTACTTATTTTCTGCAACAGTTCCAGCCCATCCATCTCAGGCATACGCAGATCACTTAAAATCAGGTCTGGTTGTTCCTTTTCAAACAATTCCAGAGCTTGAAAACCATTTTCAGCAGTGATAACTTGAAAATCCCTATCTTCTAAAAAATCAGCAACTGATTCCCTTAAGACTTCCTCATCATCAACCATAAGGATCTTTATCAACTTATCACTCCCCATGAAATGGCCTATTATTGCAATGGCTTATATGCTGCATAATCGACTCCGCAAGTTTCTCCAGGTCCGTCACCGGTTTTGCAAAAACCTTGCTATAAACCTGTGGCCGTGAAAGTACAGCTTCTGGAGGTTGATACTCGGGTGAGCCAGTACAGATAACACAGACAACATTGGGGTGCGTTTTTTCAAGTTCCAGAATAAAACTATTACCGTCCATACCCGGTAACCTGATATCAACAACGACACCTCCCGGTGGGTCCTGTTTTACTGCTTCCAGCGCCTTTTCTGCAGTTTCTGCTTCACGAACATCCCAGCCTAGGTCTTCAAAATAGTATTGAAAACTCTCCCGTACAGCATCGTCGTCATCGAGGATCAGTATTGTCGGAGCTACGCTAGTCATACTCTTTTACCCTTCACAGGAAGCTCGATAATAAAGCGAGCACCCTGCCCCACAACGGATTCCACCTTCATCCGGCCATCATGATTTTCGGTGACTATAAAGTAGGAAACACTAAGGCCAAGCCCCGTTCCCATATCCACCGCCTTCGTTGTGAAAAATGGTTCAAAAACCCGTTTACGAATAGCCTCCTCCATACCTGGGCCATTATCTTCTATCTCAAGACAAATCCAATCAGGATCGGTCTGCGTCACCTGCAGAGTAAAAATATGCTCATCGTTTACCTGGCTCTGATTGTCCTGCATGGCTTCAGCACCATTACGCAGAATATTGAGTATGACTTGCTGAATTTTACTTTTTTCGCACGGGATTGGAGGGAGGTTTTCCTGATACTTTTTAACCACGGTAATCTGACGAAAATCATATCGTTTTTTCAGATCATAATCACTTCCCGCAAGCTCCAGACACTGGTCAAGTATCTCTGGCAGATCATGGGTTGAAACAGTACTGGAACTTTTACGCGCAAACTGGAGCATATTGGAGACAATTTCTGCTGCACGGGCCCCGGATTCACAAATACGATCAAGCATCTTAGGGATACCGCGGGACAACATATATTCGTGGATTACTGTAAGCTCAACACCTGCGGCTTCTGCTGCGCGTATATTAGCTGCCATATTCTCATTGGTAAGCCGGTCCTTCATCACATTTGCGGTCTGGATCATTCCTGCAAGCGGATTATTTATTTCGTGGGCCATACCAGCAGCAAGACCGCCTACGGAGAGCATCTTTTCACTCTGTACCATCATCTCTTCAAGACGTACCTTTTCGGTAACATCATCAAGCCTGATAACTGCACCTTCAATACCATTTGACACAAGGGGATATACCGTCACATCTTCATAGCAGGTCTCATTATCTGTATTGTGGGATTTTCTTGGTTGCAGTACAACTTCACGACTGCTCATCGCATCACGTACCCGTTCCATTTCAGAGCCAAGCCTTGGAAAAGCCAGCTCTAACGGCTGACCAAGAGCCTCATTACAGGTCATTCCCGTTTCAGCCTTTGCCCTGCTGTTCCAATGGGTAACCTTACCACTAGAATCCACTCCCACCAACACCGACGGCATGGAGTTGATAATGTTTGAAATAAAATTTTCAGCTTTACGTAGCGTATCTTCTGCACGCTTTGAGCGTATGAGACCGTAGGCAAGTACAATTATCAGCAGTATGAGCACACCGATAATAATTCCAATTTTGACTATGAGTGCTTTATATTCCTGAACAAATGTCAGTGGAATATTTAAGATATCCGCATCTGCCGGAATATTACCAAAGGCGACATTGAATCTTTTTAAACTCCCATAATCGAGACAAAACCGTGTGGGGCTTTTCCAGGTAACAGGTATATCCTCAATAGAGACACCAGCAAGGAGCTGATTTACCTTTTCAACTGCTTCAACACCCTGATCATAGCCACTGGTGAGATAACCACCCATAACCCCTTCCCGCATACTGAACTTCCAGCTCACATAAACAGGAACCTCAGTACTCTCCAGCACCAATGCAATACTCTCATCATATTCCAAAAACACACCTTCGCGGTCCCTGAAAAAGAAGGTAAACAGAACAGATGTCTGTTCATCTAAGGAGTTCAGTTTTTCAATGAGTTCGGTTGTAGTAACATCATAGACAAGTTCCAACTCAAGTTCACTATGGGTGCCCGCATCCTGTATACGAAGTATTTCCTTTTGGATTTTTTCACCGGTTATGGTGCTATCCGTGATAACAACAAGCTTGTGACGATCCGGGTGCAACAGCTTGATCAAATCGATATTACGATCAAGATCAGCTTGCTCATTTACCCCGGTTACATGCTCCATCCCACTAATATCATCTGTGGTGAAATAGTTCAGTCCACAAAAAACAATGGGGGTATCACCAAAAATTTCTTTTCCGCGATCCTTTATAAAATCAAAGGCATTATTATCAGAAACAATGATCACATCATACTGATATTTACTGTGCTTAAGAGAGAGAAGTTCACTAAGAAGTGAAAGATATTCTTCATTAAAATGTCTTTTGGTGTCCATGTATTCCACATGTAAAACAACACCGGAATCTGCTATATTTTCCTCAACACCGCGGGTGATTTCATCACTCCACATATACCCTTTGTGGTAAGAATTAAATAACAGAACGTGGGATTGAGAATCTGACTTGGCGGCAAAAACAGAGGTTGCGTTAAGGAACAAACTGAGGGTGACAACAAATAGCAGACAGATACACAAAACAATTCTAAAATCTTTATATACAACACCAAGCTGCGATCTTTTCATACAGAGCCTTGCTGATATTACCCGTAAAGATTTTGTGTTAAGAACTCCTGTCATTATCGATGTCAAAAACAGGTTTCCCATCACAGGAAAGACCTTTATAATTTTCCACTCTTATATATTATGCAGAATTTTGCCCATACTTCAAGAATCCATGGGAAAAATTAACAGGGAATCTGTTTTTCTCTAACTTGTATAGTTTACCATATCATTGCCAATAAAAGAGACGACATAGTTCCCCTGCATACGGCAATATGCATTTACTTCTCCGGGAAAAGCACACAAGTGTCTAAGACATCTGTGGAAATCCACGGACACCTATTAACGCTTTATCCTGCCTTTTACTGTTGCCATATATTGTTGGTCAATTCCTATCCTTAGTCGTTATGCTTAATTGTCTTAATATATTAACCAACTGAATATCCAAACCAAAAATCCTGCAAGAACGTAACTTAGCGCTGGAAATATGTCTTCTGATATCTGTTTTTCTTTGATTTCAAGAGACTCAACTTTTCGGAAGATTACTTTTGGAGTATGTAAAGCTCCACTTTTTGATTGGCTGAAAACACTTGGCAGGAATATTGTTATTGGTATTGCTCCCACAACAAAAAGAGCAAAGTCAAATTGTTGTGGGTTTTTAATGATAAACAAGACAATTACATATCCGATGCCAATAAGCCCTGCTGCGACAGGTAGACTTCTCACGAGACAACCAATTATTTTTCTCACAGCGATTTACCTCCAGTCGGGATTGACTTTCTAATCGTAGCATAACGGGCGCTGTTGAGCCGGGAGAATCGCAGTCGACTCCATCCGTAATTGATATGTGGATTTCGCAGCGTGGAACAGATCAAGTACATTGGAGGTACTCGACAGCGCCAGAGCCATATGGGCAACTGCTTTAACAACTCAGCTGAGGAAATTGACTGCGGCAGCAGCCTACTCCGTTCATGTGATACTCATGCAGAGTTCCTGCTGGCGTTGATATTGCCGTACAATGAACGGTGAATTATTTTTTCATACGACTCAGTAGCTTCCGATTTTTCGTGAATTTTCTGGAATGCATACTGCTGGATTGTCAGTAGTGGCAGAACAATATCTTCTCTGATTTCAATTGACCGATTTGAGATCGGTTCCTCCTCCATCAGGAATCGGTTTTTGGATACAAGGAGAACCATCTGTTTTGATAGTTCAAATTCATCGAATAAAATATTCCAGAAATCTTTGTATTCTTCATCCCTTTTTATATATGAAGTTAGGTTAAAATAACATTTTGACATGGACATCATACTGTTGAGAATCAAAGCTTTGAAGAATGGAACCTCCCTGTATAATTCCTGCAACATGTCGATGCCAACATCATCGACCAACGCTTTCAAGGCTGTTCCAATACCAAAATAACCAGGCACATTTTGCCTGAGTTGGCTCCATGACCCCACAAAAGAAATCGCTCTTAAATCCTGTAATGTAAGCTTCTCTGTTGTACCTCTTTTGGCAGGTCGGCTGCCGATATTAGCCATACCATAATATTTTAACGTACTCTTGTGCTCCAGATATGGCAGAAACTGTTTATGCTCTTTGAGTTCCACATATTTTTCATAGCTGATTTCTGCCAATCTTTCTAAAATATCCCGGGATTTTTTATAGATATCAACCTCTTCCCCAGATAATCCGTGTGACAGACCAGCTGTCAATAATTGTTCACAATTATGAATAAAATGGGCTCGGGTGCCGTACTGGCTGGTGATCGTCTGGCCCTGGATGGTGAGTTGGATGGCATGGTTAGCAATCCTCCGGCTTTGAGATGCATAAAACCGGTGCGTCTTCCCGCCACCCCGTGCGGGAGGTCCACCCCTGCCATCAAAAAAGATAACCTTGATATCATAACGATTACAGACGGCTGACAACTGTTCTTTCGTTTTAAATATAGACCAGTTAGCCTGCAAAAATCCGCCATCTTTTGTTCCGTCAGAGAATCCAAGCATGATGTTTTGCATGTCATTGCGACTTTTGACATGGCCCCTGTATTCAGGAATATCAAACAGCTCCTGCATGATCGATTCTGAATGTTTCATACCGTCCATTGATTCAAACAATGGAACGATATCAACGGGTATTGTTGTATCTTGCCAGCCACACCATCTCAGCAGGGCAAAAACGTACAAGACAGAGAAAATATTTTCAGAATTGCTGATGATATACCGGTTGCATCCAGCCTCTCCATTTTTTTCCTGTATTGATTTGATTTGCTGAATGGTTAAAAGCGTATCCTTGACCATCTCGTCTGTGAAATCATCGGGATGTAGATCAAATCTCTCATGAACAAGAATTGAAACTAAATCATCTTTTGATAGTTCTTTCAGGCTGTTACTGATCCGATTTTCATTTTTAAGAATGTGTGTAATTGTTTTTTCATGCTCAACGTGATTCTGCCGGATATCAATCGTTGCAAAATGTGTTTTGAAAATCTTTACTTTATCGATAAAGCGCTCCAACTCTCCAATATACAAACCATTGAAATTATGCAGTAATAACTCTTTAATCCGATTAAGCTGATTGAGTATGTCATCTACCGATAGAGTTTTCAAAGGATCAAACATCGTTAGATAGAGTTGTGCTTTCAAGCGGGCAATATCCTCCTCCACCTCTTTGAAAGTAAGTTTCTGCTCCAAACCTTTAATTTCATGGTAATAACATTTCATTAATGTCATTCGTAGCTCATCCGCCACAAGTTCGGTGGTCCTGGCAGTGACAAAGGGATTACCGTCCCGGTCTCCACCAGGCCAGAATCCAAGCTGAATTATATCGGGATTTTCAAAATTATCGGTGGGCAAATTTTCTTTGATGCGGGCATACAAATCTCCCACCGCGTCATAGTAGACACTACGTAAAAAATAGATGATATTTTTCGCTTCATCCAGCGGTGTCGGTTTTTTTGCATTCATGATTGATGTTAGCCCTAGCTGCTGCAGAGTAAGATCAATTTCATCTATCTTATTTTCACGAACAAGAACTCTTAACTTTTCAATGATATCAAGGACTGATCGAGGGTAAAACTGGGTAGGATGTGCGGTAAATACGATTCGAACGCTAAAATCAGACATCTTCTCATGCAGAAAGTCTGTATCCTTTTTTAATTGTGCAATTTCAATACACGTTGGGAGCGACATGTAGTCGCCATCTTTCAGCAATTGAGCAAATGCCGCATCTTCAGCGCTATCAAACAGCACCACCTGCCGTTCAACAAACTGGATTACCCGAAACATGAAATCAATTTTCTCTTCTTCACTATCAAAACTTGTGTGAAGCCTGAAAAAAGAATCCAATATTTCCAATGGTTCTTTCCCTGCCTCAAGTCCCTTTCTGCACTCTTGTTTCAGTAAAGGAATAAGGATGCCTACGTTTGTGATTTTCTGAAACGGCAGGCTCAAAAATAAACTGTTATAAATATTAAATTTATTTTCTACGGATCTTTTATATTCTTTTTCTCTCGGAGAGCTGTTCATGGACGACTACCTCTTTTAGGGGGGGGGAGGTACAAGGAGTCTTCATTCAATAACTGTATTAATGCTTAAAGCAAAGACAAGCGAACGTTCTATTTGCTCCTTCATGGGCTTCACTTTAGATTTTGGCCAGAAGCGACAATCTCTTGTGACCCCTCTAGAACCTTTTACTATGCTTCTGGATATACTTATTTTTTTGACATTAAAAAATGTATAAAACTCGGTTTAGTCTTCTGTTGAATATATGTTTTTTCATGATCACAATATAACATTTCTGGACCTATTTGGCCATCGGGTTAATGTTATGGAAGGCAACACACAATTACCCCAAATCCTCAAGTAAAATTAATGAATTAAGTGCGTGAGACCCTGAGGTACTGCCATTACGCTCGTTCAACAGAAAAAACATATTGCCAATGGATTTTACGTTACATCTATTTTTTTGATAAAAAACGCCACCCACCTACTGTACTAACGGAAGCGGAAATACTGAACCTTCTTGCCGAAATAAATGGACCTCATCTTTTAATGGCTAAGCTGATCTATAGATCTAGTATTCGACTCATGGAGTGTATTCAACTCCGCAGACAGGATATCAATTTTGGACAATGCCAAATTTTCGACCTTGGGGGAAAAGGAGGTAAAGATAGGGTTACCTTTTTGCCGTGTATACAAAACCAAGAATTACGTCTACACATCAAGCAAGTCAAAGAACTTCACAGAAGGGATTTAGCCGAGGGCTATGGAAAGGTCTATTTATCTAACCCGACAAACGGAATTTTTTAGTATAGCTGGATAAATACCATGGAAATGGTGCGATATCGGCAAGTTTTCCAACACTCAATTTCTTGTTTTTTTTATGACAGCTTTTCCTGAGTATGGTACTAAAACCTATGTGCTATAGCTTGAACCCCAGTCCACTGTTTGCAAGGCAGAGTTCTCTTCATACACCACATTTATAACCCCACTAAGCAAATCAATGATTCACGACTATTTTCATTTTATTAAACGTTCCTGGCCTCTGTTGATGTTTGGAATGCTCACAGTTTTCTGGGGTAATTTCGGCCAATCCTTTTTTATAAGCTGGTTCGGTGAGAGTTTTCAGGACTCTCTGGGGCTCTCTGCAACAGAGTATGGATCTGCCTACTCCACAGCCACCCTTGCCAGTGGACTTCTACTTATGTGGGTCGGAGCTACCATAGACAGGGTGCCACTGCACTGGTTTGTTGTCTTGAGTGGAACCGGCCTTTTTATTGGTGCCGTCAGTCTATCCCAGACCACAACACTTACAGGACTCATTGTCTGTCTCTTTATGCTCAGGTTTTTTGGTCAGGGGTTATTACCCCATACAGGCATCACGACCATGGCACGGGAGTTTACAATACACCGGGGCAAGGCTGTGAGTATTGCCAGCACCGGCGTTCCTTTAGGAGAGATACTGCTGCCCTCTTTTGCCCTGTTACTCATCGCCTCATTTGGCTGGCAGAAAAGCTGGCTGATAGTTGGCCTCACAATACCCTTTATTTTTCTTCCCATAGCCCTCCTACTATTACGTCAAAGTAGTCTGGATAAATATAGGGAGGAAACGGTATCTTCTGGTCAAAAGAAACAGCACGTACCAAAACAACAAGGTTCACGAAGAACCCTGCTCAAAGACTACAGGTTCTGGCTTGCTCTACCGGCCATTCTTGCAGCCCCATTTATCATTACAGGAATCTTTATTCATCAGGGCTTTATCCTCCCCGAAATGGGCTGGACACCGCACATGTTTGCCAGTGGTTTCGTGTTTTATGGCATCGCACACTGGTTTTCTTCAATGTATGTCGGAGCTCTTGTGGACCGTTTTAGCGGGGTGCAGTTGTTTAAGTTCTATCCGGTCCCTATGTTACTGGGGATTGTCCTCTGTGCCTTTAACTCAGGGGAATGGCTCGCCTATCTGCTGATGATGCTGCTCGGCCTCTCCATAGGTTCTGCAAATCCAATAGTGAATAGTTTGTGGGCCGAAGTATACGGGACCAAACATCTTGGCTCCATACGCGCACTTATCACTTCACTGGCGGTATTAAGCACTGCGGCGTCACCAATACTCTTTGGCATCTTAATAGACGGGGGAATCAACGGGCAGCAACTCTTTTTCTACCTATGCCTCTACCTGATTGCGGCAATCCTCCTCACCACTTTTTCATTTTCAGCAAGAACGATACTTTCTCAACTTCCTTAACATTACCGGGATGTTAGGCATGAGTTAAGACTCGCCAACTTAATAGAATTATCTATTACATGAAGGATATTATAACAACCATACCCCTGCTCTAATCTAAACATATTTTGCAAAGGCATACCAAGGATATGGCACAACAGAACACGGTTAACACCGGCGTGGGAGACCACTACAGACTGTGAAACAGTCTCTTCTATGATATGCTGTAATACTTGCTTACTCCGCAAGAGCAGATCAGTAAAACTTTCCCCACCGGGTGGCCTGTAGCCGGCCATATCTTCTCCCCTTTTTTCATATTCTCCGGGGAATTTTTCTTTTATTTCTGATATGGTAAGCCCTTCCCAGCAACCGAGATTAATCTCAGCAAGACCAGGTTCAACATCCAGGCCCACATTCAGATTTTCTGCTATAATTTCAGCAGTATCCCTGCAACGAATGAGGGGGCTACAGAACATTCGATCAAAAGACATACCCCCAAGAAAATTACTCAATTCCGCAATCTGCCCTCTTCCCCTACCCGTCAGTTGCAAGTCCGACCTGCCAATAAACCTCCTCGGCTTTCCTGCATCTATCTCACCATGACGAATCAAATAGATTGTCTTCACCTGCGCTTCCCTATATCAAGCAGTTTTTCAAGGGAACAACCGATACAATCTACGACAACAGTTTCAAGCTCTTTTGCCCGGGCCAGTCTTTTCTTAATGGCATTACACGCCTCAGTATCTTTTGCGTATATCTGAAGTTTTTCACCAAAACGACTTTGCACAGGCATCCTGTTTGTTCCTCTCACGACTTTATCGGCCAGGCAGACCAGTTCTTTTTCCGTCAATCTTCCCGACTTTGGTAATGTAGCATCCCGGTGGGCCTCAACAATATCTGCCAAACGGTTCAAACCCAGCTCAGTGAGCAACTCTGCGCCCTTTTCCTCGTGGTGTGACTTCCCTTTAGCAATGTCATGGAGGAGTGCACTATTATATAGAAGCTCCATATCAAGACTGTAGCCTTTTTTGTTCATCGCTTTGCCAATCTTGCAGGCAATGTCTGCCACAGCCATGCCATGATCCTGACCTCTTTTCCTCATCGCCAGCTGGCTCAGTGCCTTCACCTCAGCCCGGCTCCCCATATCCATCTGAGACAGCCTTTTTTTGAGAACCGAAAAGTCTTTTGGAGTGTCCGCGTCCAGAAGTATTCCTTCATCCCAGACAGGTACATCAAGGCTTGAATGTTGCTCTAGCAAGCCTTTCAGCCCACCTTTACCGTTATATTGAAGTATTGGGGCAATGAGCTTTGCAGGGATAAGCGGAGGATGGCCTCGCTCCCCTAAAAAGGTGGGATAAACCACATACTTTTCACACTTTTGCTTTATAAGAGTAGAAACAGTAGAAGGACGAATAAGGGGTATATCCACTGGCAGAACAAAAAATGCATCCACCTGCTTCATCTGTTTTGCGCCTGCACAAACGGATGAGAACATGCCACTATCGTAATCTTTATTATGAGTGGATTTAATACCGAGCCTTTCAGCTTCAGCCTTTACCTCACCTTTCTTGTGACCTGTAACAGCAACAATTTTATCGACCCCAGCCCCACGAAACAGCTCAACCACATGCTCAAGCAGATGCTTCTTCCCAAGCTTCATGAGTGGTTTAAACCCATCCATTCTGGACGAATAGCCCCCGGATAAAATTACAGTTCCAATCTTCACACTTTCATCTCTGCTCTAACTTTGATCATTTCTGCAACGATGGAAAGTCCGATCTCCTCTGGAGTATCACCCCCAATGGACAGTCCAATTGGGCTATAGACCCGCTCCAAATCTTCCTGGGTAAAGCCTTCTTTAAGAAGAGATGCGTAAACACCTTTTCGCTTCTTTGCGGAACCTATCATACCAATATACCCTGCATTAGTTCGAAGAGCCTCGGCCAGAACATCCCTGTCATGGAGATGGCCACGGGTCACGATCACAACAAAATCATCCGGCCCTAGTTGTGGTAAGCAGTTATCAAAACTCTCCAGTACAATCACCTCTTTAGCATCGGGATAACGATCTCTATTAGAGAACTCTTCACGGTCATCTATAACCACTACTTCAAAACCGGTAAAGGTTGCTAGATGAGCGGTTGCCAGGGCCACATGGCCTGCACCAAGAAGGTAAACCGTCCCAGGGTTGATAAGTGGTTCGACAAAATAGTCTTGTTCTTCGTGGCTAATAATAAACTTTGAGCGCCTGTTCTTTCGCTGGATTTCATTTCGGAGGGGAACCAGCAAATCACAATCCGTCGAACCATGGAGAAAATACATTTGAGGCCCAAGGCCGTCCGTCGGCAGCCCCGTTACCAGCATGGCCGGGATACCCCGATAAAAATCATCACGCATTTGTACGAAACTGGCCAGCTCAGCTGGTGTTATTTTCTGGAGAAGCACAGAAACCTCTCCACCACAGACCATACCCTCCGCCGCAGCAGAAGCATTAGTGAGATCAAAGTGCAACTCGGCAAATGTTTCCCCATGGGCACCTGTCATAAGCTCTTTTGCCCGCATAAGACAGCCGCCTTCAAGAGCGCCACCACCAAGGGTTCCCACCAGAGTTCCATCAAGACGAACGAGCATTCTGGCCCCGGATGTCCTCGGAGCAGAACCGGAACTCCGTACGATTGCTCCTATAACAGCGGTTTCACCCTGCTCAAGGGTTGAGATCAGGCTGTCGAGTATATACTGCATTCCACATCTCCTTCTATAGTTCAGATGTCCATGAACTTTTGGGTACTTGACTGAACCAGTTTAACGTTACTACTTCAATCCCAAAAACTTTGTCAATATACAAACTCTTCCCGTCCCCAATATAACTTACGTTTTTTAATTAGCGTAAATCGAGGATGGTTCGTTTAAGCGTGTGAGACGGTGCAAAACGTTTTACATGTGTAAAATTATCAACGTGCAACATCCCCATTGCTTCAGCACCGGATATTTCAGAGATAGTTGATATTAACTGATGCATGGTATCAGCAATGCTTCTGTGATGTGCTGATGACATATATTCAATAGATAATCTGTCAACACCCTTATGATCCAATGTGGCTCGATAGTCCAAAAGCCCAGGCACCTGAAAGAGGATATCATCAAGACTCTGATGATGGAGCAGTGATCCATCAGCCAGACGACACTCATTTAGCCTGCCCCTAATGGCGCAAAGCCGTGCAGTAACACCACCACAGTTACACTTACTTCTATCGAGATAGGCAAAATCCCCTGTTCGATAACGGATAAGAGGCATAGCCTCACGACCAAGGGTTGTGAACACAACCTCCCCCACCTCGCCATCAGCTACCTGCCGTCCTGTTTTTCTATCGATTATTTCCAGTAACAGATCAGACTCACGGATATGTAAACCGCAGTGCTCTCCACACTCCACTGCCCCGCCAAGCCCCGACTCAGTTGCACCGTAATGTAAAAACGTTTCGCAACCGCAATTTTCCTCAATCCGATCCCGCAATGACTTCGGGGCGTAATCAGAGGCGAGCAGCATGGATCTCAGTTTTCCATGGGGAACAACCTCAGAAAGGGCGAGTAAATGTTGAGGTAAGCCTACCACGCAGGTAATTTTTTCTTTTGCTATCAGCCCAGATGTCATTACGGCCTCAGGGGGCGGCCAGAACCCCTTAGCAAAAATCCCCCCTCGCGATAAGGCTCCAATTAACAGCTCCCCGACACTCGCCTCTGTTTCAAAGGGCATAAGAACCAGCACCCGATCTGTCTCAGTTACAAGACTTGCCATACCACGGAGAAAGAACTCAGATGTCGCCGCCAGATCAGCTGCTGTAAAAGAATACCGTTTTGGTTTTCCGGTACTTCCCGAGGTGTGCATGGTGATAATGCGAGCTACCTGACTCTGGGAAACACAGTGGAGCAGATGCCCGTGATCGATCACATCCTTTGCAGTAAGAAAAGGGAGGTGCTCCAGATCACCAATGGTTTTAAAACTGTTAACATCTGTATTTGCGAAACGTTTCCCATAAAGAGAACTGTTATTACGAGCGTAGGAGACTGTCTTTCGCACAAGGCTCATCTGAGTGTCTTCCAACTCTTTTCTTGTATAAGAAGATGAAAGATGCAACCTATCTGCCACCATCGAATCCACTGTTGTCCGTGCAATTGTTACCATCTTGCTCTCCATGTAGCTCTCCACCTAGCTCTCCACCTAGCTCTCCACCTAGCTCTCCATTTGGCTCTCATATTCTCATGCCACCAGACTCGTTTGCTGACCAGTGGGACGGTGCAAGGGACGACCGTTTCTTGCTGTAAGGTTAAAGCTGCAAAATGGGATGAGCTTGCCTCCCGGCTGGGCCACATGGATACAGCACCCCTGCAGCCGATCAAGATTTAGACTCCAGCAATCCTGAAAGGCCATGCCGGAAATTGAAAATATATGGGTGCGTGCCCGTTGTAAAAATTTGCTTAAATCATCCATGGGCTGCTCTGCATTGTCACTGAGCACTGGTGCCGATCCCCACTGTCGTGCTGTGACGCCAATGGAGGTCAAAGCCCCCTCCTCAGCAGGTTTTGGCTTACAATCGCAGCTATCGCTGCCAAGCTTCATTAACTCCCCATCTTCCCGCATTAAATATTTTGCAGAAAAAGAACAAAGAGCATGCTCACAACCCGGCGGACGAAAATCTTCAGCATGTATCGTACTGCCACTCTGCTGCGCTACACCCGTCATTATCTCAGGAAGAGTCACATGATCAGGAGTGAATTCTTCAGGAAACCTGCCAAAATAGCTGATGGGTTGAAAATGTACACCACGTACATGGGGCTGGCGCTCAAGTCCAAAGCGAACAATGTCCCAGAGTTGATGATCATTTACTCCCCGAACAACCGTTGGCACAAGAACAATTCCAATATCCGCAGCACTCAAATGCTCTATGGCCTGACATTTTACTTCAAACAGTGGTTGCCCGCGGAGTGGAAAAAATACATCATCATCTACACCGTCAAACTGTAAAAAGACTGAGGATAACCCAGCCTCTTTAAGCTCAGTTGCAAGTTCAGGGTCCCTTGCGAGAGCCAAACCATTGGTGTTGAGTTGCACAAAATCAATCCCCGCCTCCCTTGCCATCCGTACAATCAGGGCAAGATCTTTTCGAACTGTGGGCTCCCCACCTGAGAGTTGCAAATTACAACCACCAGTCTGGGCAACAATTGACTCAAACATCTGGGCAAGAGTTTCAAGATCAACATCCAGCTCTGTGCCCCCTGCATCGGCAAAACAGACCGGACACTGCAGGTTACACCGTGAGGTTATTTCGACCAGAGCAGTACAGGTTCGCTGGGTATGATGTTCACAAAGACCACAGTCGTACGGACAGCCTTTCCCTGTCTGTCGTCGCTCTCCCCCAAAGTATGGAAACTTAGGCCGGTACCATGAGTCAAAGAACGGTTCACCCTTCCAGACAGTGGTGGAAAAGGAACCATGCTCAAAGCAACTCTTTTCCAGGACTATCTTATCACCACTTTGTACTAAATGACCGGTAAGCCGCTGGAGACATTCGGGGCAGACACTCTCAACATTTTGAATAAACTCTGCCATCTCAAGCCTCCAGGTCAAAGCCATTTTCCACAAGAATTGTCAAAGCCTTACCATAGCACTCACCGACAAGACCACCACAAATGGCTGCATCAAGCTGCCCATCTTCAACAATATCAGAACATCTGATCCCTTTGAATCTGGAAGTAGCGTACTCTTTGAACCACCCTGAGAGTTCTGAGAGCATCAGGGGAAGACGATCACTTTCGTCCTCATCCGGTGACCCTTTACCACCATAGTAAGCGACAAGACAGGCAGCGCCGCTGACAGCCCCGCAACTGCCATCCATTGCTGGAAAACCGTGGCATAAACCGGCCATTGCTTTTACAAGACCCGGGTTCACAGTACCTTGAACTTCTAAACCTAACTGCACGACAATTTGAGAACAGCAGTACCCCGCTCCGGCAAGTCGCAGAATGTCTATATCGTATTCATTCATTATTTACTCCGTTTTGCTATAAGCAGAAAAAGAGAAGGCCTCGTGCTGGCAGATAGACTACAGGCTCGCTCCGCCATATGTTCATTACCTAGAACCGCATTCCAGAAGGTTTGCAATGAACCATGGGCAAAAACAAACTCAGCAGCAGTCTGTTTGAAAAGCTGAATATTATCTTCCAGAAGCTCCACGTGAAAGCCGTTTTCCAGAACCATTTCACGTACTGCTGTAAGTCCGGTTGCAAAGGAAAAACAGGACGTAACAGGCCAACTGTCACCATTATTGCCCGTGCCAGGTGTGCGAAGATATATATCGCTCAGCACCAGAGTTCCACCTGGTTTCAGCACCCTGTAGAATTCTGACAGGGTCTCAGTTTTTTTCGTAAGATTCCATGCACATTCACAAAAAACAGTGTCCACGCTACTGCTCTGTAACGGCAACAGGGAGAGATCCGCCTGGGTAAGAGGAGCACCGATCTCTTTGGCCTCTGACAACAAACCCATCTCAAGATCAAGACCGAAGGCAGCATATCCCAGTTCAGACAAAACCCTTAAACCAGTCCCAGCCCCGCAACCTCCATCCACAATAACAGGACCTATTTGGGGACCTAAGAACTCAATAGCCCGTTGAGTAAGCTTTGTCCCTCCGGGTCTCAGGCAACTGCCCAGGCTTTGTCGTACCGGTTGGCTCAGATAGAGTGGTTTCATTTATCTTCGAGTAGTTGCTCCACCTCAAGCATCCGACCAAGGGCGAGGTCTTCAGGGATGAGTACCTTTCTACACTGTGGACAAACCGGCAGTTCAACCCTAAACACAGCGCCGACGTACTTGAGTTCGACTTCACCCGGCTGCAGTTTTTCACCACAAGGTTCACAGGTCCAGTCCATATCCGGGGGTAAAAAACTGAGTTTCATGAGTGACCTCCTACTATTGTCATGCGATGGGACCAACAGCTTTGAATATGGTACTCCCCACCTTCTTCCCTATACTCTACCCAGAAGGTTACCTGCCCAAGCTTAGCAGAGGCTATTCTACTCTCACTTCCTCCATGAACAAGCGATGCCTTTTGTTCTTTTGCCATATGAAGTACCTGACGGATATCGTCTTGCAAGATCCTTCTCTCTTCAAGAAGGGCTTTCACCTTTGAATCAAAATGAAGGATCACACCTTCCCACACTTTTGCTACTCGCCCTTCTTCCCCTAATTCATTTAGAATCTGATTTTTCAGCTCTCTTCTGTTTTCCCTTCTTGCCGATATCGTTGCAGACGGTTCTTTTGCTGGATGGGAACAATCAGGAAATAACAGGTCCAGCACATGGGATACAGGCTTTCCTGCCCTTGCCAATTGATCACGACACATGGCACAGTAGGTGAGCATTTCGTTTTCAGTCTGTTTCACGCGCGCGGTTGTCACTTTTTTAGCAACCTCCGGATTGGCATTTTCCATGAGTCCGCCAAAACCGCAACACTCTGTCATCTCACCCGAATTATGAAGATCCGAGAGGGGCTGGCCAAAAGAACCAAGCATGTCTCGTACAGCTCTTTGGGTTGTATAATCATCTCGTGAAGTACAAGGGTCGGATAGTGCCATGGCAATACCTGCTTTTGCTGATACTGGTGGCTGCTCTTGAACAACTGTCCAGACAGATTCAACCGTCATCTCCGGTATGTGATCGCGGAACATTTTCAGACAGCTGGAACACGCCGTAAGAACCAGAGGTTCTCCCATTTCGCACC
This sequence comes from Desulforhopalus glucosivorans, assembly GCF_054397165.1. Lineage (NCBI taxonomy): Bacteria > Pseudomonadati > Thermodesulfobacteriota > Desulfobulbia > Desulfobulbales > Desulfocapsaceae > Desulforhopalus > Desulforhopalus glucosivorans. The sequence continues at coordinate 172,546 of NZ_AP044854.1, read as the reverse complement.
AGGTCTTTTTTAATTCCTGTACAATACCCCCAAGCTCTTCAACTCTTCCTGCCCAGTGACCGGGAGCACCACAGCAGTCAAGCCAGAACCCTGTGTCCGGTTCCAACTCCTGCAAATAACTGTACAGACGCTGTGTCTGCGCAGGTCGTATTCCCGCCAGTTGACAGCCTGGATAAAACAGCCTTGTGCTGGAAGTTTTCTGAGGTGCATGGCGAACTAAAGCGGCTTCTGTTCTTGCAGAGCGCATTTCTTCAAGGGCAAACCATTGGGCTGAAGGAGGCATACGATCTTCAACAACCATGGTCCTGCGTGCTTCAAGACACAGATCTGCCATGGAAAAATCATTGGGACACACCGTTTCACACTGCCTGCACAACGAACATGAATTGATAAATGTGTTGGCCTGGTGATTGCCTCGGACTATCGCCGAATTATTATAAATCCGTCTTGCATAGGTCTTTGGATACGCACCATAATCTTTTAAGAATTCGCAGCGTTTAACGCACTCAAGACACTCACACTCTATGCACCGCATAGCTTCAAGTTTTGCTTCATCGAGTGTGTAACCAGTGTCACTTGCTGCAACAATCGTTTCTTTGGGAGTTATTCCGTCAAGGGATGTATACAAATCAGTTTTTCCATGGCGCAGCGGAACCCGTGCTGCGGTAAGCGATGCACCCTGCAAAAACCTGTCAATTGATACTGCTGCCTCTCTTCCCTCTGAGACATCTGCTATAAACCTGTATTCGTGGTCTTCTGCACTCTCTCCACCTGTGAACCATCGTGTTCCTTTGATGACCCGAGTGGTTGGATCACACCTGCCAACCTTAGCCAGTAATTCTTTTGCAACAACATCATCCTGACCTATATAGATGGCATCAAATTCGGATCCTTTTAGTATAGAGTCATCCAGGGATTCAGCCACTTGATACGTAACACCAAGGGTCGCTAGTCTGGTAAGTTCCTGCTCCAGTGTTTCAGTACTAAGAACTGGCTCTGCAACGTTTCGAAGCCAGGAACCGGGTCCGCCAGGAAGATGAAAGACAGTTACCGGGTAACCTTTTTTACCAAGATCAAAGGCTACGGTCAGACTACTTGGACCACTGCCCACAACAGCCACCTTTTTAGGACGTGGCGGCAAACGTAAAAACTTGGATTTGGCGGGTACTGCTTTTATACACATTCGCTCAAGGGCGCCGATTGCAACAGAACCGCCCAGGCCCTTTCGTAAACAATATTTCTCACATGGGGCTTCACACATCCTCGCGACAATGCCTGCAAGGGGTGTACTTTTTTCCAGGATTGCCCTTGCCGCAGCAAGATTTCCCTTACCAATTTCCTGTACAAAACCTTTGGCATCAACCCCTAGTGGGCATCCTGCCTTACAGGCGGTTGGTTCTTCCTGAGTACAGCGTGCTTCCCAGTCGCGAAGATCCTTCTGATCCATACCTAAACCTGAATTTTTAAATATTGATAAGATACAAACGCAAAAAAACCTCCGGACACAGAAAGTGTCCGAAGGCAGCTACTTACTCCAACTTACTTCAGGCCGGCAAGTACCTTCTCTGGGAGAGCAGGTAATTCTTTAATACGCACACCGCAAGCATTGTAGATGGCGTTAAGAACGGCAGGGGCTGGACCACAAATTGGAATTTCGCCAACACCCGATGCACCAAAAGGACCATCACCACGTGGAGTTTCAACATACATAATCTCCATATCATCCGGGATCATTTTTGCGTATGGGAAACCAGCACCAACCATGGTTGAGTGTTTCTTAATATCATCATAGTCTTCAGTCAGGGCATAACCGATACCCTGAGCCAAACCACCATAAATCTGACCATCGACCACGAGGAAGTTGTTCACTTTACCAACATCGGCAACCATGGTCATCTTCTCAACGGTGGTCTTACCTGTGGCAATTTCTACCGCAACTTCAGCGAGGAACACACCGTACATATAGCAGGCAAATGGACTTCCCTGACCGTTTTCATCGATCTCTTTGGCAGGCGCAGTGAATTTACCATTATAGCGAAGTTCTAACTTCTCAGCTGTCATCTCGTCATAACTGCGGAAGGTACCATCCGTCTTGGTCATCGCTTCAATGAGTTGTTCACAACCATTTTTAATCGCCTGACCGACCATGACCTGGGAGCGACTACCACCTGCAGGACCCGCATTAGGGGTTTGACTGGTATCTGTCAGAACCAGTTTGATCTGGTCTGGAGTAAGGTTCAGTGGACGCAGAGCTTCATGGGCTGTACCGAGGGTTCCAATATCAGCCCCCTGACCATGGTCATGCCAGCAACTGTACACAGTGACAGTACCATCAGGATTGAGTGCCACGTCTGCTTCAGAACTATCAGGGCCATCAAGACCTGCGCCGTATACTGAAACAGCAAGGCCAACACCGCGCTTAACAGCATCTGTTGATTCTGCAGCAACTCTAGCTTTAGCAGCGTCATACTTAGGCTTGATCATATCCATCATTTCAGGTAGGGAATATACCTCAGGATCCTGGCCACTTGGAGTGGTGGAACCCTGACGATAGACGTTTTTGTAACGGAGGTCGAATGGGTCCATACCAAGCTTTTCAGCAAGTTCATCCATCAGTGATTCAGACGGAAATTCAGCTTCAGGTCCGCCGTATCCACGGAATGCAGATCCCCATGCGTGGTTGGTACACACAGTACGCCCTTCACCACGGATGTGATCAATGTTATAACCTGCACCAATAAACTGAGCGCCACGAATAGTGAGTAGATCACCAAACTCAGAGTATGGCCCATGATCCACGGTCCAATCACTTTCCAGACCAAGAATTTTGCCTTCTTTGTCAGCAGCCAAACGAACAGAAGTAAACTGTGGTGAACGCTTACCGGTATATGTTTGTTGCTGGTACCAGTCATAACCGAGGTATACAGGCTGCCCGGTTGCAAGACACGCCGCACCAACCAGGGCTTCCATGGTTGGGCTAAACTTATAACCAAAGGTTCCACCTGCAGGGTTTTGAACCAGGACCATATTTTCAGGATCAACACCGAGGCCTGGAGCGATCATGTACAGATGCAGATGCAGACCAATGGACTTGGAGTGGATAACCAGCTTTCCTTCGTCATTCATATAGGCAAAACCGACATCCGGCTCAATTGGCATATGTGGCTGTCTTGTTGTGAAGTAATCACCCTCAACAACAACATCAGCTGAATCAAAAATGGGGGTGGTTTCTTCACCTTTGGCAATTTTCTGAGTGAAATATACGTTTGGAGTACCTGGATGAATCTCAATTGCATCATCAGCCATGGCAGCTGGAGCACTCATGTATTCTGGCAGAGCTTCCAGTTCAACTTTTACCTTTGCCGCAGCAGCTTTTGCCTGCTCTTCGGTATGTGCACAAACGATTGCAAGTGCATCACCATACTGGAACACCTTATCATCACATAGAATAGGACGATCCCAACCATCACCCTTATTTGTAGGAAAGGTGATAAGTCCGGTGATACGGTTTTTACCTTTGATGTCTTTGGCTGTAACAATCTTCACAACACCCGGCATGAGCCCTGCTTCAGCAGTATCGATAGCGTGAATCTTGGCGTGGGACACTTCCGCCTGAACCAGTGCGCACTTCAGCGTCTCTTCTGGCATTTTCAAACCGAGATCTGCACCATAGTCACAGGTACCGGTAACTTTCGCAACCGCTGAAGGACGTGGGTAATTCGTTCCCCAGATACGACCATCTTCAGGAATCTTAAATGACAACTCTTCCATGGTCATTTCGCCACGGAGAACTTTTGCCGCATCCATGGTCGCATCAACAAGCTGCTTGTAACCTGTACAACGACAGGCGTTACGATGCTTGTTAAACCAGTCACGAACCTCTTCTCTGGTTGGACTTGGGTTGGTATCAAGCAGGCCTTTTGCGGAAACGATAAAACCGGGGCTACAGAAACCGCACTGTGCACCACCGTGTGCAACCCATGCCATTTGAATTGGATGGAGGTTATCAGGAGTACCGATACCTTCGATGGTAGTTATGTTTGCGCCATCCTTAATACGTCTTATTTTAAGACCACAAGACCGTATAACCTTACCATCCATAATCAGACTACAGGCACCACACTGACCTTCATTACAACCGACCTTTGTGCCTGTCATTCCAAGATTTTCACGAATAACAGTTGATAGGGTGTCTTCTGCATTAACAACCATTTTATGCATAACACCATTTACAACAAGTTCCTTCTTGATCATGTTCGATCCTCCGTTTTCAATTTACACTTCATATACGCGAATTGCGTGTATCAACTAAAGATTGAATGTCAAACTTCATATTGTATGACTACAAATTTTAGGCGTCATATTTTCCCAAACCCGCAAATGGGGTATCGGCAAGTGTCACAACCTTCACAGAATCCACCATGACCAAATGCAACTATGTCACGGCGTGTTATTTTCTCACCCGCAAGGATACGTGGAATGACTAAATCAAAGATGCTGGCCTTGTGATACATGACACAGCCAGGCAAACCAACCACAGGAATGCCACCCAGATAAGCCAGCATAAACATGGCTCCCGGATACGTTGGTGCTCCATAACTGACTACATCTGCTCCGGTGGCCCTGATTGCAGTTGGTGTCTGGTCATCCGGGTCAACACTCATACCTCCAGTCACCGCAATAAGATCAACACCCTGCTCTTTAAACGAGTGTATGGCATTAACTGTCATCTCCACCTCGTCAGAGACAAAGACCTGATCTTCAATGGTTGAACCAAGATTACGAAATTTTCTTTGCAGTACCGGACCAAAACCATCTTTTATTCGGCCTGAGTAGACTTCACTACCAGTGGTAACAACTCCCACCCGGGCAGCCATTAAGGGCTTTATCTCAATGACAGGACCAACTTTTTCACACAGACTTTCCGCCTGGACAAGAATCTCTTCAGGAACCGCCAGTGGAATCACTCTGGTGCCGGCAAGAGCCCTGCCTTTTTTAACAAACTGATGATTGTGGACTGTGGCAAATGTTACATCTTCAATGCAGTTCAGATCAGTTAATGCCGGAACATTTATAGACAAAAGACCGTCGATTGCAGCGGTGAGAGTTACCTTGCCTTCCGTGGGGCCTGTAAAGGTGAGATTTGAGCCGGCGGCGGCTCCTGCAAGACGAATAGCTGCATCATCTTCATGGACATATCCATCTTTGGGATCAAAGACATAGAGATTGGCCTTACCAATATCGAGCAGGGTCGGAATATCTTCATCAGTGACCACATGACCACGCCGAAACGCTGGTCCTTTAGATTCTCCAACCACTATTCGAGTAATGTCATGGCAGAGTACTGTACCTACAGATTGTTCTACGGGAATTGCCTTCATTCTACTGCCCTTTATTTTGTAATAACAAGTTGATGTAGATATGCAAAACAAGCATATTACAGGATATGTTGAGGCAAAAATTAGCCTTACTAAATTACCCCTAACGTTTTTTTCTCTCTGTTTTTTTCTTAAAATGACCAAACATGACATTGCCTGACATAAAACAGTTCAGGCCACTAACAGCCGGGGTCATTTTGACACACAAATCCATGAATCTTGTGGTTCATTATGACCCACGAGGCTATAACAGAGAGTAGAAATAGATTGAATAAGAAGAACAACTGAAGGGAAATAGAGGACAAAAAACAGCAACTATATGACTCTGCCAACGAGCAAAACAAGTTGGCAGAAAAGGAAGGAACTTTTACTACTTCAGCTGACGATGCAGGCCAACAACGGTGGAATAAATATCTTCACTGCCCACAATCTCAGTGACCAGACAAATTGTCTTTGCTCCGCGGGAGACAATCTCGCCAATGTTATGTTCTTTGATGCCACCAATGGCGACAAAGGGCAGCGGACAGTTTGCAGCAACGTATTCAAGGTATTCCAGTCCCACAGCGGCACATACATCTTCTTTTGTCTCGGTGGTGTAAATCGGGCCAACACCAATATAATCTGCACCCACCTTAACAGCCTCTCTTGCCTGCTCTGGGTTGTGGGTTGAAAGCCCAATGATCTTATCATCTCCCATAAGACTTCGAACAGCCGCAACCGGAAGATCCTCCTGCCCCACATGGACACCATCCGCATCCACTAAAAGAGCAAGGTCCACATGGTCATTTATTATAAAGGTGACACCATGCTTTCTTGTGAGTTCTCGGATCTGCTGGCATTCAACCAGCATCTCCCCGACATGTTTTTGATGCTTTTTCTCTCGGTATTGGATTGTTGTAATGCCGCCGCGGATCATCTCCTTCACCACTTCCAGATTAGTTCTCCCCAAAGAAAACCGTTCCGCAGTTATCCCGTAGATACCCTCTGCAAGGATTTGTTTACTACTCTTTTCCATCATAGTGACCACATTCTGTTAATATTTTATCTGTCATTATCGCTGCTACGGCAATGACTTTATGGGCATACAGTTTGGCATCATTGCAATCGCTTACAAAATCGCCAACGATCCAACTATTCCCTAACCTGCGGCTTGTAAGATTATCCACGCAGCTCCCGGCAATACCACTTGCTGAAACAATGGTACGACTGTCGCCTGCAAATAATTCCAACAACATTTTCTTGTCACCACTACCGTCAAAGCCCTCTACTATTAAGGAACAATCACTGAAAACATCAACAATGTTGAAATTGTCCAAACGCTCAGGAAACACCTTGATATCAACACTGGGATTGATACGAAGCAGGTTCTCCATGAGCATGGCAACCTTGGGCTCACCTATCTGATCTTCAAAATAAAATTGTCGATTAAGGTTGGAACGCTCCACAGTATCAAAATCGGCAATGGTAAACTTTGTGACACCACTGCGAACAAGGTTTACAGCCACATTTGAGCCAATTCCGCCAACACCTGCTATCCCGACCCTCATGCGATGAGATCCCAATCTTTATACACCGGTTGATATCCATGTTTAACAATAGCATCAGCGACTTCTTCGACGCTGCGCTCATCGGTTATTTCAAACTGCGGTGTCGAAGACTGATCTTCGTCCACATAGCCGCCTACCCCAGTACATGATCCTGCTGAAAAACGGGTGACGCCAAGAGGGATGAGATTATCCCGAAAGGCAGCAGACTCCCGCGTTGATACAGAAATACCAGCCCTTGGCATAAATAGACGAAAGGCACAGAGAAACTGTACAAAGGTTTTGTCATCAACACAGTTCTCAGGACTAAAGTCACCTTCAGCTGGATTAAACCTGGGTAAGGAAAAAGCGACCTCAGTTTCAAGATAGTTATCGTCAAGATAGCGCCCATGGAGCCCTGTGAAAAACGCCTCACTCCTCATCTCACCAAGCCCCAGGAGGCTCCCTAAATTAACCACCCGAAACCCCGCCTTTGCTCCTCGTTCCGGCCCATTAATGCGATATTCATAGTTACTTTTCTGACCTGCGAGGTGAACGCTTTTATACATTTTTTGATCATACACCTCTTGATAGAGAGTAAGACCGTCAGCGCCTGCTTCTTTAAGCTGCCGATAATCCGGCTCATCCATTGGAAATATCTCAATGGATACCGAGGCGAAATATTTTTTCAGGCAGCGAACCGCCTCCACCAGATAGGCCGTCGGAGTCACCTCTTTTGCCTCACCTGTGAGGAGCAACAGATGCTGAATACCGGTCTTGGCAATTTCACGGGCCTCCACCTCGATTTCTTCAATGGTCAGCTTTCTTCTCTTTATCTTATTCTTCAAGTTGAAGCCACAGTAAGTACACTCATTTGAACAGTAGTTTGAGATATAGAGTGGAATGAACATTTGAATTGTTCGACCAAAATACTGAATAGTCAACTTCTGAGCTTTAGCAGCCATTGGCTCAAGATAATCCGCCGCCTTTTCACTCAGCAGCATGAGAAAATCGAGGTTTGTTAATTTCTCTTTGGCCAGGATCCGCTCAATATCAGCATTTTGCACCGATGCGAAAAACGACTGAAAATCGAAGTCCTCATACTCTTTAACAATATTATAAAATGACACAGCAATTCCTCAGGTATAGTACTTACATTCGAGAATTAGACCTTAGACGCTCCGGATACTTTTCACATAAAAAATCAATCTAACCCCGGTGAACGGGAAAATAAGCCTGGATACGTACCTTCACAAAATTCAATCATAAAAAACAAGAATTGAATTTCTAAGGTGCTAAAAAGCCTGTTAACGGAGATGACGCCTTGGCTAAGTGACTCTCACCTGCAATCTCAGCAAGATATGCCATTCTACCAGCCTGAACAGCAAGGCCAAAGGCACGTCCCATAGCTTCCGGGTCCTGAGCAGTGGCAATTGCAGTATTCACAAGCACTGCATCCGCACCCATTTCCATGGCCTCTGCTGCCTGGGAAGGCCTGCCAATTCCTGCATCGACGACAATAGGCAGACTACAGTTTTCAATGAGCTGGGCAATCATCGATTTTGTTTCCAGACCTCGATTCGTACCAATAGGCGATCCAAGGGGCATTACAGCAGCAGCACCTGCTCCCTCCAGACGTTTTGCAAGAGGAAGATCTGGCATCACATAGGGAAGAACAATAAAATCCTCTTTTGCCAAAATCTCGGTGGCCTTCAAGGTTTCAATATTGTCCGGCATCAGGTACTTCATATCTGTGATAACCTCTATCTTAATAAACTTCCCGCAGCCGGCTTCCCTTGCAATACGAGCTACCCGTACAGCCTCATCCGCTGTACGCGCCCCTGACGTATTGGGTAATAAGGTCACATGCTTTGGTATGAATTCGAGAATATTTTCAACAGGCGAAGAGAGATCGATACGACGAAGTGCCACTGTGATCATCCCTGAGCCACTTGCCTCAAGCATAGCAGGGATCTGACTGTTTGAACTGAACTTTCCGGTTCCGGTGAGTAGGCGACTATCAAATTCCACCCCTCCAAGAACTAATTTTGTATCCTGCATCTTCTCAACCTCCTCCTACAAAACTGAGCAATTCCAGTTGGTCATCTTCTTGAAGAGACACCTCTGTCCACTGCGCTTGTTTTACAATTTCACGATTATGTTCCACCACAAGTGACTGGGCGGCCAAGCCCTTTGCCTTCACAAGTTCAGCGATGGTGCACGGGTCAACAGTTTCAACCTTGCCATTAACACGAATGTTCATTTATCCTCCATTACAATAAAAAAAGCCGCCTTCCTAATTACTGGAAAAGCGGCTTTATCATTATATATAGATCAGATACGATGATTTTTATAACGCCGCTTTCCTTCGCCGATATTAGTCGGATCAGGTTCCAAGGGTTGGATTTTTCCTCTCAGCAAGAAGCACCCCTAGCGATGACTATGTATGTAACAGTCTCCTGTAAAATTTGCAATACGTGTATATTCTAGAAGATGCCCATTCGTTTTCACACAGCGCTCAGAGTATAAACATGTCTCTAACAAAAAAAACACACTTCACGCTTTTAAACCTCACACCTTGAATTTTGGAGTAGTATGAAAATATCGCTTTTTACAGATGGAAGTGTGAATACAAAATTAAAGATTGGTTATGGGGCATATCTGGTATTACCTGAAGACGGCGAACCACAAACTGACCAGATAAAAATTAAACAATTTGCTGACACCTCTTCCACAAAATTGGAACTACAGACACTGTTATGGGCCTTATCAGAAATATCCGCAACTGAGATCATCTCATATACAGATTCCCAAAATATTGTCAGACTGAACGCGCGAAGAAAAAGACTGGAAGCAAACCACTACTACGCAAAAACCGGAAAACTACTGAACAACCATGAACTCTATAAGCAATTTTTCCAATATACTGATAATTTGGATCTTACTTTTAACCAGGTAAGAGGCCATGCACCAGCCAAAAACAAGAGCAAGATTGAGCTGATTTTCTCCCTGGTTGACCGTGCATCCCGCAATGCTCTACGTAACTACTCCACCAAGCCCAACCCAGAGTTTTTTGTATAGTCCCGCAAAGTGAAATAATGGCAATATAAGTCCCATATCATGTCTTGACCTCCTTGAGGTTATCGAAAAATACTGATACAAGTATCATCAGCCGGATTGTAAGAGATTCTCCACTATATACAATACAATCACCACAAAAATATGAACGACACATTTCAACAAATAAGCCTTGTTGGCTTTATGAAACACAACGGCGGTCTGGAGTTCAGAACAATTTCTAAAACTGCCTACGAATTCAGAACCATGGTACAAGACATTCACTTGAACCCAGGTGGTATTACCCATGGCGGCTTTATCATGAGCCTGATGGACTCTGGAATGGGAACAGCTGTTCATCGAGTACTTGGTGAGGGTGGAAGAGCTGCAACAATTTCCTTTGACGTCAAATTTATCTCTGCATCAAAACCTGGGGATCTACTCTTTGGTAAAGCCAAAGTCCTTAGAAAAACACGATCCATAGTCTTCATGCAGGGCGAATTACGCTGTGGTGAACGGCTCATTGCAACTGCTGAAGGGATTTGGAAAGTCCTGTAACATAGTCTTCACAGCCGTCTTTACTCAGCAAGCATCTGCCACGAATTAATATCAAAATCGTCCCACAATATATAAAAAGAATAGCCATACCTGGCTTATCTCACCACGTTATCCAGCATGGATTAACAGGCCTGAGAATGAGGCTGAGTTATTCTATCTCCATGAGAAAACGGGCCCGCCCCTGGTAACAGTTGTTCCAACTGTAATTATGATGAACACATCCAAGTAGCCCACCGTTATCATGGTGAACACTTTGGGAGGAATGAAGTTTTCCCCATGCAAAATCAATATTTCTTTAGTTGAAATTCCATTCTCATTCAGATAGATTCTCTGTTTTGTTGTTGAAACTAGCTGTAAAATCAACTCCGTAAAGCGACAAGACATTTCCGACGAAACAGTTCATAAAAACATTTCACATCTGATACCTATGAAAAATCTCCAACCTTTTACTACCTGCGAAACTCCACCTCAATGTAGGCGAACAAACAAAAAGACAGCACTCCTCACCCTTACCTGCCTTTTCATTGGCAGCACAAGTTATGGGGCGGGATTTTCAAACTTCACCCAAGGTGCGGGCCCCGTAGGTGTTGGTAACGCAACTATTGGCCATGCGGAAGGTATCTCATCGATATACTACAATCCGGTCCATCAACTTGAGTTTGAAGGCCTCAATCTAGAGGGCGGATTTTCCCTGCTTAGCCCTGAAAAAACACTTGATTCCTCCGTTACGGGTGAAACCTACGAATCAAATTCTAAAATATACTCTCCTGTCCATTTTGCCGCCACATACAGGACAACAGACACCATCTCATTAGGTTTTACCGTCAATAACAGTTTTGGTCTCGGCAGTGATTTCGACAACGATACAGTCTTCAAATATATTACAACTGAATCTGAGTTGGTGACATGGGATATCAACCCCTCTCTTGGCTTTAAATTCAGTGATCAGTTTGCAATTGCGACTGGATTTAGAGTTATTTACACGGAGGCGTCGCTCCAGCAAATGGTTCCACTGCAAAGCGTCGGTCTGCCAGACGGAAAGCAGAGTTTTGAAGCGGACGGTACAGGATATGGCTGGAATATCGGTGCGACCTATTCACCAACAGAACGCTGGTCAATAGGTGCTTCCTACAGGAGTCCAGTGGATGTTGAGCTTGATGGCGACGTCAGTTTTTCTCTGCCCGTAAGTAGCCCTTTATTAACCAGCCTCTTCCCTGATACTGGTGCTGAGTCAGAACTCAACCTTCCTGGTCAACTCTTTTTGGGTGTGGCATACAAACCTTCCCCCAAGTGGGTCTTTGAAGTTGCCACAAGGCTCGAACAATATTCATGTTACGAGAAGCTTTCGGTTACAAGTGAAGCCCCCATCGCCGGACAAACATCCAGAACCATAGAAAAAAACTGGGATGATGTCTGGGGATATATGGCTGGGGGAAGCTATCAGACCGACGCTGGTTATCGTTTTTCAGCGGGATATATCTTTGAGGAAAATCCGGTCCCGGACGAAACATTTGAGCCTGGAGTCAGCGGACTTAACAAACATACACTTACAGTTGGTTTAGGGAAGCAGATTAAGAATATCACGGGGAAAATAAGTTACGCTCATGATTTTTATGAAGACAGAGAAATATCCAACAGTGGCACCGCATCTCTTGTAAATGGAACCCAGAGCCAAACCAATCAGATGCTTATCGTAAGTCTTGCCTGGCAATTATAAATTAGAGGATTCGTCTGCCATGGCCTCCCAAGGATCCCTCTCATCAACCACGGATAACCAAACCTGGTGGGACACTGTTCATCGCTCCGCTACGCACAATAGCCAAGAACCCATGCCAAAGCAATTGTCAGGCATGAATACCCTATGGCTGATTCACTGCATCAGGACCTATCATCCTGAGGTCGATCTGCAAAATATTGTGCGGGAGACAAGAGATATGGGCCCGTTCTATATAAAGAATCTTCGGACAGGTCACTGCGAACTGGTTGAGCTCACCCATCTCGAAACCAGGGACTACTGGTTTTCCAACATGTTCATGATGGCCCTGTATACTACCATTGAGCAATATATTGATGATCCCGGCTTCGCCTACAAGTGTGGTTCAACCTTCTACAAAACCCAGTCGAGCCTGAAAATAGCACTTGGTGTCCCGCTCATTGGCCCATATCGACTCATAAAAAGACTTGTCAGCGAAAACGATAAATATAATAGAACCAAAGAAGCCTTACTCCTCTCTATTACACGTGGTCACGCAGTGGTCAGGCTTATCCATAAGCCGGATATCATCATGAAGGACTTTGGTATGATGTGGCATCTTGGGGTATTTGAATCCTATGCCCGCCTCTCTGGAGTAACTGATATAGAAGGGAAAGTTATTTGCGTACAAGAAGGACCGCAGCGATACGGTGAATCAGGACAGGCTATTTATGATTTTGAATTCACCTTTAAAGATCCAGGCTTTATACCAAGGATCTGGAATCGAATACTCTATTCTATTCCTGCGGTACAACAACTCATTGAAGGTGCAGAACAAATTGAGATTGAACATACCCAGCAGATACTTGACCGGGACGCAATCATTGCCGAGAAGACAAACCATCTTGTAAATATCCAGAAAAACCTCATGGATGCCGAGCGAATGAATATTGAGAAAAAGCTCGAAACTCTCTCAGCGGAATTAATCTCGACAGAAGAACGTGAAAGAAAGGCTATCGCAGAAGACCTGCACGATAGCGTCACTCAACTTCTGGCTTTAAGCATTTCAAATCTCAAGAGTTTTAACTGCACGAATCCAGGCCATGATGCCCTGGGCAATGTACAGGAATACCTTGAGACAGCTCTTGCCGATACCCGCTCACTGACCTTCCAGATAAGCCCACCTGTCCTCTACGACTTTGGGCTGGAAGCCGCCCTCGCCTGGCTGGTTGAGGACATATCGGGTCGTTACCCGATTGAAATGGATTGTATCAATCTTATCGACCATCCCTTACAGCTCAATGATTACCAAAAGGTCACACTCTATAGAGCCGCACGGGAAACTGTGATCAACTGCATAAAGCATTCAAAGGCCAACTATGCATCAGTTGTAGTCCTCAAAGAAGAAGGAGTAGCAAAAATTGAAGTTGAAGACAACGGCATTGGTTTTAACCCACTCAACCTGAAAAAAGGATTCGGTTTATCCGCTCTTGGTGATCGATTAGAATCAATTGGTGCTGGAATTGAAATAATTTCCACACCAGGCAAAGGTTCCAGAATAACCTTTTCCATCCCTCAGGAAGATGGTGAATAACGGGGTTGTCATGATCCCTTACATCACAACAACTTCTACTTTCACGCAGCAAAGTATCCAGCCTCATTCACTAAGACTTGGATGGGGATTGTTTTTTTTAACCTGGAAAGCCAAAGATATGAATAGCCTTTTCGGAGACAGGATGGATATATTACACGGTTAATACAGCGCCTGGCAACCACCCTTACGGCTCATAAATGGGCCAGAATTTTCGTCAAATTGCTGTTGTTTCTCTCCATTGCTTGCTCCTTTAGCACCGTTCCCCCAACGATAGAGGAAAAGAGCGTTATGATATTCAGCACCGGCACTTAAATATGTTGTGTGAATGCTTTATACTGCATCAGGTAGGGTAATGTTGAGGATCTTGTCGTATCCCCACTTTTCCTCCCAGGCTGATACGGGGATATCTACAAATTGAATCTCGGTCACTGTTTCACCATCAAGTACTCAAATTTTCTCAGTTACTACGTGTTGGAGATTTGTCATGGTATATTTTGATACGGCTGTAGGTAAATATTAAAGGATATATACTTACTCCTCTCCCTACCGCTGTTAACAGCTAGTAATTACGGTTTATAATTGACCATTCAGCATTGTTAATGGATAAATTGATTTAAAGCACAATCAGTCACAGGGTAAGTCATGCTTAGAACCGTCGATCTGAATAAATTTAAGGTCTTCTACTATATCTACATGTGTAACAGTATCAGCGGTGCTGCAAGGCAACTCAATGTTACACCATCTGCAATCAGCCAAAATCTGAAAAACCTGGAAGGAGAAATACAAACCCGCCTCTTTACCCGGATACACAACAAACTCGTTCCAACATCCGAGGCAAAAGAGCTCATCCAGATACTAGAACCATTTTTCCTTAAGCTCGAAGATGGTTTAAAACATTTCATCCACGGCAAGAATACCCCACACGGGATGTTACACCTGGGAGCACCTTTTGAGTTTGGCAAGGCGTATTTGCCTAAGATAATCAGTGGGTTTAGAAAAAAATATCCAGCTGTTACGTTTTCACTTGAGTTGGGAAATCAAGAGACACTTCTGAATATGCTGGCCACAGGGGAGTTGAACTTTGCCTTAACTGACCTTTTTCTTAATCAGAAGTCATACCAGGACAGGCTTGACCAGTATCACGTTGAAGCCATTATGGATGAAGAAATCATCCTTGCCTGTTCAAAGACCTACTTTCAACACCATATTAAGGGTGATCTCTCTTATGAAAATTTGATTCAGCAGGATTTTATATCTTATGACCATAACTCCCTTGCCATAAATGGCTGGTTTAGTCACCACTTTGCCAGGCAGTCTGTAAAAACCAATACAGTTCTAACGGTTGATAGTATTCAAGCAGTCCTTGCTTCCATTGAAAACGATGTTGGTCTTGGGGTTATCACATCCAATCAAATGGATTCAGATAATCTCGTAGCCATTTCCACCGGCAAAAAAGAGATCATCAACACAATCTCCTTGATCCAATTAGAGGATAAAGTCCCCACATTCACTGAAAAAACATTTCAAAAATTTTTAATAACAATGTTGCAAAAAGTGGTGACGAAACACGTACATCATGAATGAGGCGTTAGATTTGTGCTGTCAAGAAACCTACGAAACACAGCAAGGCCCTCTTCAATATTACGCCTGCCAAAGCCGATACGAAAACGATCATTTGGGGTGTCCATTAACTCTGAACGATATATCGAAGCAGGCAGAAGAAACAATCCGTGCTCTTCTAACAGAGCTTCACAAAGATCTTCAACTGTTCCCCTTCCTTTATAACGGGGATAAGCAATGCATCCACCGTCAGGTCTATACCAGTCAAAAATATCAGGATAATCTTTAAAAAAATTTTCTAATTCACTCAAGTTGTGTTCTAACCTCTTCCGGTTACGCTTCAAAATTTCTTCCCGGTGATTCAACACAACTTTTGCAAAAAATTCACTTGGGGCAGAGTTACAGATAGACAGATAGTGTTTGTATTTTTCGAATTTAAGTAACATCTCCTTATCCTGTGATGCAATCCACCCTATTCGTAGACCCGGAAAGCCATAGGCTTTAGACAAAACATTTAAAGAAAATCCCTTCTCGTACAGGTCTGCCACCTGCACCATCCTTTTTCTTTCATCAAGCTCCAATAAGCGATACACCTCATCGCTAAACAGGTAGATATCATACTTTCTGCAAAGCGCAACCAGTGCCCTGAGCTCATCTACAGGCATTGTCGCGCCCGTTGGATTATTGGGAAAATTAATAGATATCAGTTTGGTATTGACCTGAATGGCTTTCGCCACATCATCTAGAGCGAGACTCCAATTATTATTTTGTTGAAGAGCAACTCCTGTCACTTCACATATTTCAAGAGGTAAAGTTTCTGCCGCCTGGTAATTTGGAACAACAACAATTGCATGATCTTCTTTTTGCAGCAGAACACGCATTGCCACATATATTCCTTCTTCAGCGCCACAAAAACAGAGCACATTCTCCTTTGCCATAAAAGAATATGTGGTAGCAATACGTTGACGTAACTCTTCATCACCCCAAGTCTCAGTGTAGCCAAGCCACAAATCTTCAAAACCTGCTTTTTCTTTTGGCGTTGCTATAGCCATAAGATCTTTCATTGACATACTTTCCACATCCGATGCAGTCATATGGTGTCTGGCCTTAAATTCCCACTTAGAAAAATGAACTTCCAGTTCAAAATTACGCATATTGAATGTTCCTTGTACAGACTGAATTTGATGAAAATTATCTAACGACTCGGTAAGAAGAATTGAAAATACACTAACACAACCTTCCCTGCACATTACATTAATTCCAAAGAGAACTTTTTTCACATCCTATGGAGGTTATCCTCACGCCTGTCTTTTTACCGGTCATGGACCAGCTCGGCATTCACCCCATTCATTTTGGAAGTATCAGGGGTAAAAGAGATATAATCAACTATCGCCAAACTATATTTACAATAACGATTTGAATCGTTGACAATAGTTTTTAAGGGTGTATAGTGGCCGAACTTAACGCGGGGTGGAGCAGTCTGGTAGCTCGTCGGGCTCATAACCCGAAGGTCATAGGTTCAAATCCTGTCCCCGCTACCAAGATATTTCAAGGAGTTAGCTGGTTTTCCGGCTAACTCCTTTTTTTATTGTCAAAATTTACCTACCTTATATCCTACTCTTGGTTTATTTCTACCACCAGTAGCAAAAGAGCGTATGAACAACGCCCTATGGCTGTAAAACAAGTGCCCGCCGAGTTAATAAGATATCAAGAAGCCCTGAATGCCCCAGGTAGATCATCCAATATCAATTACTGTACCATTCCTTTTTGAACAAGTTCTGCTAGAAATCTGGCAAATGGTTCTATGTTTTTTCTTACGCTTGCTTCTTCTGGAGCAGCCATGTACTCCGCGCGACCAAAGTATCTGCATATTCTTCATCCTTACAGTTGTCTTCGGGACTCCAGCTACCAGAGCGTACGCGCTCAATAAGTTCTTCGCTCACACGATATCCTTCAATAGAAAGTGAATGATAGGCATCTGTGAGGTAGGAGGTGCCGGGAATTTTTCCAACATAATATCACGCATATTTACCCAGTTCATCCGCATTCGGTTAACGTATGGAGAAAGTTCTCTGTCACCAAAAACAATAGCTGCCCTTTCTTCAAACGGGTCATTCTCTGCAATACTGTACCCAGCAGACTTCATTGTTTCGATTATATTATCAGCAATCGTACTTCTTCCTATGTTTCGAAATGCTCCAGCAAGCCGCCCAGCTATTGTGCTGTGTCCGCCCTCAAGAATTTTGGGTAAAACTTCAGAAACATCAGAAATCATGGATAGTGCCTTTGCTTACCAGGCTGTGCTTTCACCAGTAGGTTCATCAGGGCGCACAGGAATGTACCATCCCTTAATGACTTCTTTTATGAAACGATTACTTAGCAAGCGCTCTCGATGAGTGCGTGTCATATTTCTTGTATGAATTGCGGCAATTCCTTCATCCTGAAGCTTCTTCAAAATGGCTAAAGATTGTGCAAGTCTTTCTTGTGGTGTCGACATTGTACGGCCTATTATTAGAGAGATACGTAATTTTATTTTTTAGGCCATTAAGCTCAGTCACTTTTAGGTTATTGCGTCAAGTGGTTTTTAGGCGATTAAGTTGTTTGATTTTTAGATTAATGCTTTAGCCAAAAGACCCTACTGCTCATCAACAGTGCAACACCAATACTCAGGTCAATAATTGCAACCGATATAAGTAGAGAATAATTACCTTGGGCAAGCCGTGATAACGTTGCACCTGCTATAACCATAAGGGTGAGAAAAAGAAAAAAACCTGGACGGAAAAACAACCAGACATAAGGAGTGTTAAGTGAGTTTATTCTTTGCAGATTTTTCCTGCAACTTGTATTAAAAAGATAGGTCGCTTTGATAAGCCCAATGAAGACACCTATTATTGCACCTATTAATGGCCAGATTTCACCCGGTACAAGGGCAAAAGCCTCCAGCAGTAATGTTGCAGCCTTATAAAGCAGAACAATGCTTCCCACGTACCATGTCATGGCTGCAAGTTGCCGCAATCTTCGCTTGCTAACGACGAATATCGATGCTTGGTTTAACATAGCCATATATTATAATCGCTCTACCATTTTTAGACAGCCCCATAAATTTTTATTACAGATCATAGTTGTACCTCAGCCCCAATACTCCCGAGCTGTTCACTCCCCAGACTCTACCCCATACAACCAAATGTAATATTCTGTATTTAAGCGAATTATTATATTGACAGATCGAGGCGACTGACAGTATTCTGGAAACAGAATATTGGGTATATGCAAAATATTATTTATAGGGCATATTGTAACATTATGTCTAAACTGTTCGTTCTACATCATGCATATGGAGGCAATAATGCTAACAACCACTCGCATATCTAGAATAATTTGCTCACTCTTCTTTGTTTCACTTTTCATCAGCCCTGCTATGGCCAGCACGAGCGATACTGGACATGACTGGTACTGTCCAGACCATGAAGCACACAAACAGTACGAAGAACATCTCAAACAGCACCTGAGTCATTCTTCTGATGCCATCACTGATAAACTTGATGCTATCTACAGCAACTCAAATTTCAGTCCTGAGGAGAAAAAGGCAAAAGCGCTCCATGTCATCGATAACTATCTGACAAAAATGAAGGCTGGTATCGGAGACTAAGTCCAGCATATCGAATAGTACACCAGGAAGAGACGTGACAGTTTCTCCCTGGTGACTCAAGCCTTTTACAGCCTTTTGTACACAAGATTCCGCAACTCAAACTCATCCCAGTCAACATCCATCAACGCCCCCCTTCTCCACTGAGCCACAGAAAAAAACCGGAGATACAACATTTCATTAATCGTACACGGCACCAGGAGTTTTATTTGCTTTTCATTCATGCTCTGTTACCTTATTACTATTGCATGGCAACGAAAAGACGATACATTTGTTAATGTAAATATAAGGGTACCTTGAAAAATCAGGTCCTTCATTCAAATTCGGGATGCGTGAAAAATTTTACCACAGGCATATAACTGATATTCCGAGGATAAAATTTTGAGTGCAACAATGAAGTTGGGCAAAGGACCAATTTTTCAAGGTAGCCATAAGTGATATAGGAAATAGACAATGGCCAAAACCTACGCCGAAATTAACGAAAAAATCGCCTCTGGTAAAGCGGTGGTCCTGACGGCTGAAGAAGTCATCGGATACGTGGATAAGAAAGGACTTGAGGCTGCAGCAAAAGAGATTGATGTAGTTACCACAGCAACCTTTGGTCCTATGTGTTCCTCCGGCTGTGTTCTTAACTTTGGCCACTCTACACCTAAAATACGCATGACCGAGGCATGGATTGGTGATGTCCAGGCGTACTGCGGTATAGCGGCAGTGGATGTCTATCTTGGAGCGACTCAACTCCGCCATAACGATCCTGCAAACATGTATTATCCGGGGGAATTCCGCTACGGTGGAGGTCATGTTATAGAAGATCTGATTGCAGGCAAAAAACTGCAACTCTTTGGTCTTTCCTACGGCACTGATGATTACCCCAGAAGAGAGATCAGAACCACCTTTGACATCAATGATCTCAACCAGGCAACCATGACTAACCCGAGAAACTGCTATCAAAATTACAATGTTGCAGTCAATACCTCGGATAAAACTGTCTACACATACATGGGAGCCCTTAAGCCGAATATGCGGAACATGACCTACTCTTCGGCGGGGCAATTATCTCCCCTGCTCAATGATCCACATTATCAGACCATTGGGCTCGGCACCAAGGTGTGGCTTGCAGGAGCACAAGGGATTGTCTACGCCGAAGGCACCCAGCATTGCAGTGCAGTTGAACGGGGTGAAAATGGGGTGCCTGTTGAAGGGGCTGGAACCCTTGCCTTAAGTGGCAATATGAAAGACATGGACCCTGAATTTGTCCGGGGCGTCAGTTTTAAAGGCTACGGTGTATCCCTGTCTCTTGGGGTCGGCATACCTATTCCTATCCTCAACAGTGAAATTCTTAAAGCAACAACGGTACGGGACAGTGAAATCATCGGCTGTGTCACTGATTACTCGGTAGATTATCCTCAAAAGACCGGCAAGATCCTCGCCAGATACACCTATGAACAGCTTCGCTCAGGTGAAGTTGAACTGGACGGAAGAAAAGTCAAGGTATCCTCCATGTCTTCCTACCACAAGGCGCAAAAAATCAGCAACATTCTCAAGGCTGAAATTGAGGATGGAAAATTTTTAATATCAGAACCCAGTCAACGTTTGCCTTTAGGTCAAGGTATGAATGGGCTGGAAGTAAAGGGGCCGAAAAAATGATCACCAAAAAGGTATATCTCTACTTCCCCAAAAGCGAAACCGACAAGCCCATTGTTTACCAATTGATTAAAGAATACGATCTTGTAGTCAATATTTACAGAGCCAAAGTCACCCCGGAAGAGGAGGGATATCTCTCCTTGGAAATCAGCGGAACAGAAGCAAACATGGAACGTGGTTTCACTTATCTTTCTGAATTTGATGTAACAATTCACTCTGGAAATATTGGTTTATTGTGGGATGCGGACCGCTGTGCCCACTGTGGGAACTGCATTGTCCACTGCCCCACCGGGGCTCTAGATTATATTGACAAGACAAGTAGAACTGTCAGTTTCAATGAGGATAAATGCGTTGAATGTCTCGCCTGCATTAGTAATTGTCCCTACGATGTTTGCAGCTCTGCATTTTAAGGTGCAACGGGTAAAGGTCAGTGAGAAAAACGTTACGCATCACCCGCATTCTCTATAATGCGTAGGTTTAGAACATTCTCGTGGAAAGACACTCACTTGAAGGTCTATGGTTCTGAGTTTGAACTCATAACGAGCGCCATAGTAGAGGAGAGAAAAAATCTTGAGACATATATCCTTCGCCATCCTGAATTCAAAACGTCCTTAACTCCAGTCGATCTCTTAAAAAATGCTCCACAGATTGCAATCGATATGACCGAGGCCTCCCATGCGACAGGCCTCGGGCCCATGGCCTCCGTTGCGGGCACGTTAGCTCAGACTGGGGTAAAAGCTGCTAAAAATGCAGGTTGCGGCGAAGCCATCGTAGAAAATGGAGGCGACATGTATGTAATGTCAAACACCCCCGTAACCATAGGAATTTATGCCGGGAAAAATTCCATCGGGGCCCAGTTGGCGTTTCAGTTAACCCCAGAAGAACTCCCCCTGGCCATCTGCTCTTCCTCAAGTAAGATGGGACATTCCCTTAGCTTCGGCGATTGCGAACTGGCAACAGTTATTGCAAAAGACGGTGCACTTGCAGATTCTGCGGCAACACTGGTATGCAATTCGATTTCTAGTAACATCGACGTGGAACAGGTCTTGGATACAGTAGGTAAAATTGAAGGAATACGTGGGATTCTCGTTGTAAAAGACGCCAAGATAGGTCTCTGGGGTAATCTACCAAAACTCGTCCGTAATCAGGATAAAACCACTCTTAACAAAATCACAAGAGATCCACGGTCAGGTTTTCAAAATGAATAACATGTTACTCGGTTATACCTTTATTATTGCGGCGGCGTCCTCCTGGGGCTTAATAGGGATTTTTTCATCCCTTGCCTTCTCTGAAGGTATTCTCCCCCTGGAAGTTGCCTTTTGGCGGGCACTCATTGCCTGGGGCCTCTTTGCGACACAGGCCTTTATCCGAAAAGAGACTACGGTAAATCTACGAGACATTCCTCTCTTAACCATTTTTGGTCTGCTTGGAATCTCTCTTTTTTATACCTCCTATCTCTATGCAATTAATTCCGGGGGGGCGGCCCTTGCCTCTGTATTGTTATATACAGCTCCTGCATGGGTTGTTGCCTGTTCTTTTGTTATCTACAAAGAGAGACTGACACTAACCAAGATTTCCGCAATTCTCCTAGTTATTGCAGGTGTTTTCCTTATCTCTAACAGTGGGGGTAACAGTAACTCAACACTCCCTCTCACCCCACTGGCAATTCTCAGTGGACTCACGGCAGGCTTCTGCTACTCCCTCTACTACACCATTGGTAAACACTTTTCTGGCCGATACTCCTCTGCGAACTTATTCCTGTACATACTGCCCATTGGAGTCCTTGGTATTCTTCCATTTGTTCAGTTCAGCCCAAAAAGTCCCCTCGCCTGGCTAGCACTGCTCCTTGTGGCCTCTGTATCAACCTTTATCGCCAACCAGTGTTACTACCTGGGACTTAAAAAACTTGAGGCGGGTAAGGCGTCCATCGTGGCAACAATAGAGCCCGTAGTGGCAGCAATCACTGCATATTGTTTTCTTGGGGAACAGTTCACCCTCTTTGGCTATCTTGGAGCTTCAATGATCATTGTGGCAGTGATTCTCACCATTGTCAGAAAATGACACAACGAGCGGGTTCCAAAACGCATCAGGACCAGAGCACGTTCAACTCACCCCTCGATATAGGCTGAAATTACCCCCACAGTCTTTTGTAAGATCTGGGTAAAGTGTTTAAATTCGTCCAAGCCTTCCTCCCCTGTGCGAAGCGCATGTTCAAGTAAAGCAGCTTGAGCAGACAGACGTTTTGCGCCTATTATACTCGATGACCCTTTGATTGTGTGGGTCTGTAATGTCGCTTGTTCAAGATCTTTTTCATCAATAAAGAACTGAATTGCCTTATCTGCATCTGTAAAATCTTCTAAGAATTTTGTGAGTAGCACCCTGTAAAATTCGTCATCCCCACTCACCTGCTCAAGGGGACCACTGGTATCAAGAATATCAATTGTAAGAATCTCATTTTGCTCACTACTTACAACAGTTTGAGCAACTGCAGTTTCCACTGCTTGACCATCCACTTCATAGAGATACTCGACTCCAAGACGTTCCTGCAACACACTAAAAAGTCGATCTTCATTAAATGGTTTGGGGATAAAGTCATCGCAACCAGCAGACATAATAGCAGCAATTTCTTCCTTCAAGGCCTGCGCTGTAAGAGCTATAATAGGTGTATCCTCACCTGACTGGCAAAGAGTTTTAATATGTCTGGTCGCTTCCAGGCCATCCATCACCGGCATACGAATATCCATAAGGATTAACTCAGGTTTCCATGCCCTATATTGTTCTATAGCCTCTACTCCATGAACCGCCTCACCAACATCAAAACCAACATCAGTGAGTAATTTATTGAGAAACAATCTGCTCATTTCATTGTCTTCAACAAGGAGTATTTTGGGGGGATTATTCTCCTGAACAAGACCGACTACCCGTTTCTTGACAATAGTCTCAACCTCAGCAGAATCAACGATCCGAACGGGAAGCGTGATAAAAAAGGAACTTCCTTCTCCTTCTCTACTGGTTACCTCAATTTCGCCACCCATTTTATCGATCAAGGCTTTGGTAATGGCGAGTCCCAACCCCGTCCCCTTGGTATCAGTTGCAGACTGGCCCGCTTGCGTAAAGGGAGTAAATATAGTTGGTAATTTCAGGGCGCAAATCCCCTTGCCAGTATCAGAAACCATCAACCTGAGAACATTAGCCGGAACCTCCGCATGTTCCTGGAGGGCTACGTGCAAAAGAATTTCACCCGATGTGGTAAACTTCATTGCATTACCAAGAATATTAATCAACACCTGTCGTAGTTTATCCCGATCACAGCGAATACATAAGCCCTCAACATCCTGTTCAACTCTAAATTGCAGCCCTTTGGATTTAGCCTGCTGTCTGAACATGTCGGCTGTCTCTTCTAAAAAGAGGGCCAGAGGAAAATTTATAGGATTCTCTTCAAGCTCATCTGCTTCAATTTTTGCCATATCAAGTACATCACTGATCAGTGCCATCAAGTGTTCACCACTTTTCTGAATCATCTGCACCTGTTCTTTTTGGCCGCTGTGGAGTGTATGGTCTCTTTCCAGCAGACCGCAAAAACCAAGAATTGAGTTGAGCGGTGTGCGCAGTTCATGGGACATATTGGTGAAAAATGCTGATTTTGCGGCATTTGCCTGTTCAGCTTGATCCTTTGCTTCACTTAATGCTGAAGTGCGGTCCTTTACCAGGTTCTCTAGACTGTCCCTATGTTGACGTAATTCAAACTCTACGCGCTTGAGTTCTGTAATATCATTTCCTATGGCAATTAATCGTACAGGATGTCTATCTTCGCTAAAAATAGCTTTCATCGAAACGAGATAGGTTCGCTCATGACCCATTTTATCAACAACACTGAACTCTTCGCGTACATGCTCACCCGCAAGGGACCTACTCACAGCATCCTGAGCGAGCATCTCATTTCCAGGAGCAAAGGTGTCCAAGGTTGCCCTTGGATCAATATGACCTTCTGCCACGGCTTTAATCCCCAGACTATTTGAAATCTTCGTTGGACAACGTAAGACGCCCTCCTCTGCATCGTAATCCCAGACAACCATCTTTGTCAGGGTTTGAGCCTCGGCAAGGAGTTCCTGGCTGACCTTAAGGATATCATGATCTTCACGCTCCCTGACAATTCTGGACATCCCCTCCAAAAGCAACTGCAGTTGTTGAATATCCTTATCATCATAGGGAGAATTTTTGTTAACAACGCCGGCTGACAGGACACAATCCGCTCCATCAAAAATGGGGATATTCATGTATCGATCAATCGTAAGCCCTTTTTCCGGCCAAAAACTCACATCTGGCCTCACTTCAGCAGGATTATTAACAAGAGATGGGATCCGATCCCCCCGTAATGTATCGAAATACTCTGTATTATCTACAGGAACTTTTATGAGGTCTGCATCTGGCTCCGTAGCCTCACAATTTCGCAGCCAGCAACTCAGTTTTCTATCACCTGTCCAGGCAAGATAGCCTGCCTGACTCCCTGTTAGCCTGATTGCCTCAGCTATAGCATAATCCGAAAGTTCTTCAATGCTGGCCTCACTCATTTGATTGAGTACAAGAAGTGTTTCCAAACGTGCTTCACTGAGTTGTATCACCTCCATAGCCTTTTTATACGCCGACAAATCAGTAATATGAGTCGCAATCATTTTACTATCACGATCAGGATCATTAATCAGGAATAAACTCTGCTGGACAGGGATAATTGAACCATCTTTTCGTAGAATCCGGTTCTCTCCCCTCCATATCTCATTTCTCATGATAACTGGAAGAACCTCCCTCTCCATCCATTTCATATCTTCGTCTGTATGAAAAAAGGAGATTGGTAAACCAAGAATGTCATCAAGAGTTTCGTAACCAAGCAATTCAATACCGGCAGGATTCATATAGATATGCTGCTGTGTTTCCTGGGCTACAACCCCCACGAGATCTGTGGCATTTTCAATTGCACTGTTAAAGAGCTTTAGCTCCGCCTCAAATTCTTTTTCTTTTGAAATATCAAAGATAACCCCCTGATAATAGAGAGGCTCTCTATTATCACCCCATTCAATTTTGGTAAAATCTTTGATCCACCGAATATCTCCGGAACTTGTGACAAGACGATATTCCTGGGTAAAACTATCGAATTTTCTTTCAGTAAAATCCTTTACCTCCATTTCCACCCGATGCAGATCATCAGGGTATACAATTGAGGCAAAATCAAGCTTCCCGGAGGTTAAATCTTTGGCTGAATATCCGAATATACTGACATTTTCTGAGACAAAAACCAACGGCCAGCCCTCAATATTTTTCCAGCGCAAAACCACAATCGGACTTTTTTCAACAACTATCCTGAGAAGTTGAGAATCCATCCCTGAACCATCCTCTCTACCTGATGCCGCTTCAACAGATCCAGTGCAGGTTGTTATTTCCCCTGCTCCATCCCGCTGAATTGAGAACAAGGCAGTTACTCCAAGCAGCGTACCCTTTTGATCCAGAGCACTACCGCTCAGACGCACAGACGACTCAATTCCATTGTTACCAGCTTTAAGATATTCAGCTATAAATGCGAGCAAGGGACCGCTCTTTTGGGAACGAAGAAGGGCTGACTTTTCCTCATAACCAAAGAAAAGGACAAACGCGGGATTACAATCCAGAATATGACCATCTCTGTCGGCCTTAAAAAGTGCTATTGGCACATGACTACAAATGGCCTGATCAGGATCAGAATACGCATTACTGCCTTGGGTGGAGTTATCTTTCATTTCAATCTAAATCTCAAGGTTGTCTCGACTATGATCTACAAAACAGTGCTGTTTAGGCATTATATTAAAACTCTGATAACAGCTTATTTCATCAGTTTCTAAAATATTATCACAACAGCGTAAAGAATAACAGAATCTGCCAGGTTGATTTTAAGGGTCGCAAATACAAACTCATTTCTTGCCCCCTGTCCTTTGAACGTTGTACCACTAATCGATTTGGCCCGGTCTATTAGGTAAACCATAGAAATCATGCATATTTTTTGCACACTACTGCGCAAATTTCAGCACGACAGGCCCAGAGAACCTAACAAGCATACGCCCATCACCCCATATTACCGCACTTTTGCAGGATGGCATGAAACATGCTTTTGCTACTGCCATTGGCCCAAACCACAATGTTTCAATATTAAATAATGTATGAATTGCGAACACAATGGTGAGGCCCCATGATCGTCAACAGATCTTTATTTACAATTTAAATAAGTCCCAACATATATCCAAGGAGCGTTGTGTATGCAAAGTATTGCGTCCTGTAAAGACTTTCTCAAGAAACGTCGTATTACTATTCTTAAATACTCTTTTTTCTTCTGTTCTCTTCTCGGGCTTGCCACCATATGGCTTTCTCCTGCAATGATGCAGGAATTACACTCAACACTTGCCAATTCACCCTGGATACACCCAATTGCCATACTTGGTTTTTGTATCGTTATCGCAACCACACTATTTTACCTCTGGCTTGCCTATAACGCGTTTCTCTACAAGCCAGTCCCAGGTGCTGCAGATGAGCTTCTCCCCCCCCTAACCGTTGTTGTGCCGGCGTACAACGAAGGTAAAATTGTACAGGAGACTCTGCGGAGCCTGGCGACTGGTGATTATCCTAAAGAAAAGCTGCAAATCATTGCTATAGATGATGGTAGCAAAGATGACACCTGGTCATACATTGAGAAGGCGGCAAAAGAATTTCCAGGAAGAGTCATGACCATCCGCCAATTAACAAATGCAGGAAAACGAAGGGCGCTTTACGAAGGATTTAAAAGAGCTACGGGCGATGTGTTAGTGACTGTAGACAGTGACTCCGTGGTTGAAAAAAATACCTTACGAAATTTAGTCAGTCCATTTGTAGGGGACAACGATTGTGGAGCGGTTGCAGGAAATGTACGAGTCCTTAACCGAAACGCTGTAATCCCGCGTATGCTGGAGGTTAGCTTCGTTTTCAGCTTTGAGTTTGTCCGAGCAGCACAGAGTAGATTACGTACAGTTTTTTGCACACCTGGCGCTCTTGCGGCCTACAGAACTGATCTTGTCATGAATGTTCTAGAAGAGTGGGTCAACCAGACATTTTTGGGCAAAGAAGCAAATATAGGGGAGGACCGGGCCATCACAAACCTGATTTTGCGCCAAGGGAAAAGTGTCTTATTCCAGCGTAATGCAACAGTTTACACAGATGTACCAGAGCAATACAAAGGTCTTTGCAAGATGCTTATTCGCTGGGGTAGGAGTAATGTAAGAGAAAGTATCAAAATGGGAACGTTTATCTGTGGGAATTTTAGAAGCCACCACAGAGTAAGTGCCAGAGTGTTATGGGTTATCCAGTGTCTATGGTGTGCATGTTCGCCAATACTTTTTAGTATGTTGCTGAGCCTCGTCATTCTCTTTCCTGTCCCCTTTATTGTCGCCAGCGTTGGCGGAGGAGCTATGTGGAGTTCTGTTTCAGCACTTTTCTATGCCAGCCGTTATAAAACGAGTGATGCACTTTGGGCCTACGGCTATGGTGTATTTCATTTTTGCGCCCTTGCCTGGATAACACCATACGCCCTGTTAACAATGCAAAAAACAGGATGGCTTACCCGGGATCTTCCTCAGGCAACCCATAAAAGGCAGGTAACACCAGCAAAACTTAGTGCCGTTCTGGCAGCACTAACCGAAATAAGAAATCCCCTTAAATAAGTGGACAACAGGCTGGAATAGATGGTTTGTGTTTTGTAGCAGATACGCCTCTATTGATTTTGACATGATCAATTGAGGCGTCTTCTTTTCTACTGAATAATTTTCTATTGAATAAAATAGAGTAGTTTTTCTATTAGCCTATCCGGTTGTTCTACATGCAGCCAGTGTCCGCCCCCAACAACACTCACGACTTCAGAATCAGGAAAATACTTCAGTCTATCACCCTCATTACTATCTTGTATATAATCGGACTTTTCACCCCGCACAAAAAGAGTCGGTACTGTTGCTGGAGCGTAATCATCCAACGTAGTAAAACCAGCTAAAACATCAGGTAAACTCTCTAGCAAAACGGGCAAATTAAGTCGCCAGTAAAATTGTCCATCCTCACCACGCCCAACACTTTTACCAAGAAACATGGTAAGGCGATAGTCATGCAACCGCCGCCTGACATCTTCTATCAGCGTCTTCCTGCTTGTGTGCGCACTAAGATCAACAGCCATGAGGTTATGGATAATATTGAGATGGTATCCAGGGCTATGTCGACTATAATCTGAGGGTGCGATATCGATCACAGCGATATGGGAGAGTTTCTCCGGATGGAGTAAACCAAAAGCCATGGCGAGTTTCCCACCCATGGAATGTCCAACAAAAATCGCCTTGGTAAGATTTTTCTGGATAAAGTAGGCAGCAAGATCGGCACACATTTCCATATATGTGTGTGGCGCTCGTTGTGGCGATCGCCCATGATTTCTTAAATCGACTAGATGAACGTTGAAACCATGGTTTGCCAACGCTTTACCTACACCAAGCCAGTTATCAGACATGCCAAAAAGGCCATGAAGTATCACCAGCGGCGGACCGCTTCCCATTGTGCGTGAAAATAACTGCAAGGTATTCTTTCTCTATAAAAACGATAAATGTATAAGGACTATTATAGGGGAAGTTTGACCGTGAATGTTGAACCATTTCCAGGACTCGACTCCACAAGAAGTTGCCCCTTATGCTTTTCGACAACAACCTGATACGAAAGGGTTAAACCTTGCCCTGTCCCTCGCCCGACCTCTTTAGTAGTAAAAAAATGTTCAAAGATTCTGGCCTTAATATCCTCTGTCATTCCGATTCCGGTATCGGAGACTGTTATACAAACATATCCCTGATCGACAAAGGTTTTTATTGTGATCCGTTCAGTCTCAAGTGGCTGTTCCAGCCCTTTCGCCTCGATGGCATGGGCGGCATTGACTATGAGATTCAACACGACCTGATTTATCTCACCTGCAAAGCAATTAGGCTCAGGAATATTTTTGCCTGCAATATATTCAACCCTTGCCAAAAGCTTCCACTCATTTTTAGAAAGAATAAGGGTATTCTCTATTGCCATGTTAACATCAAGCGGTGCCATGGTTTCATCACCTTGATGGGAGAACGTTTTCATGGCAAGAACAATTCGTGCGACATTATCAAGACCACCAAGAGTTTGCTGCAGTGACAAGGGGATCTCTTCCCGTAAAAACTCTAAATCAACCTCATCCTCTTTGGTCTCAATTGCGCTTATCTTCGCACTGCAACGACCTCGCTCCTTACAATCTTTAAACTCCGCCTTATAAGTTTCAACCACTGCCATCAAATCTGCCATCGCCTCTGATAAAAAACGTACATTATCTCCTACATACTGTATTGGCGTATTAATTTCATGGGAGACCCCAGCTGCCAGAGTACCAATAGCTTTAAGACGACCTGCTGCCTGGATATCTTGTTCCAGTTGTTTCTGTTCTTTCTCTGCTGCTTTTTGGCTCGTAATATCCACAAACATCGTGAGAAATACTTCCACCCGACTAAGAGAAATTGACTGAACAACTCGAAGAAGGCTGTACTCAATTCCCTGTTCGTTAATGAACTCCAGTTCCTGGTGTTTATTTGTTTTCAAGTCTCTAAAGATCTGAGAGCCTTCTCTTGTCTGCTCAAACAGGGTTCGAATATCAATTTTTTCGTCTTCTCTCCCAAGTATGCGTAGAAGTGAAGAGTTGATCATCATGGCATTTTCATTCTGATCCACAATGAGAATTCCAATGATCATTGAGTCTAAAATAATCTGCTGATTTCTCTGCTCCTGTTTGAGCAGCTCGATTGATACTGTTGACTCCTCGATATCCACAGCCATTGAATTGAAACTCTCTGCAACAGTTTTAAACTCGTTTCTAAATTGTGTACTGACTGGAAACTCTAACCTGCCATTGTGAAACTCATCAATGCCTCTGGTTATTTCTGCAATGGGAGTGGCGATTTCTTTACGCCATAAAAGAGTGATCATACAAACAATGAGAACTAGAGTTACAACAGTATTGAGCAGGTTGACC
Source organism: Desulforhopalus glucosivorans (assembly GCF_054397165.1). Lineage (NCBI taxonomy): Bacteria > Pseudomonadati > Thermodesulfobacteriota > Desulfobulbia > Desulfobulbales > Desulfocapsaceae > Desulforhopalus > Desulforhopalus glucosivorans. Next base: position 141,824 of record NZ_AP044854.1, on the reverse strand, counting down.
TTCCCGAGTTCCCTTGCTGGTTCAAGTATTTCACTATATGGGATATTTAACAGAAGACTACAGTCAAGAAAGTCAATTGTCCCTGCATATGCAAACATCTCGCTGCTGCCGTTAACATATTTCAGAAACCGTTCTTTAATCTGTGTTGCATCTCCGAACTGGGTAGCTAGTTCGTTGGATGATATGACCTTCTCATCGGGCTGGATAATCACATCGTTACTGGAGTCAATTACAAACGTGTAACCCTCTCTTCCAGTTTTAAGCTCTTTGAAAAACAGATCACTTATGGCTACCAGATCATACTCAAAGTATAAAACGCCATTAGTATCTCCCTGGTGGGTAACCGCAGAATAGATCGCGAAAACATACCTGTCATTATGCTGGCTTTTAAATACGGGGGTTACTACCAGTTCACCTGCAAGCGCTCTTTGTATGAGTGGTTGTTTGACCTGCAGTAATGGCAACTCCTCCTCGAGAAGATCAGACACCACAATCTCCCCTGCAGCATCAAACAAGTTTACACTGGAAAAATATGCAAAAGAGAGCCCCAGCCACGAAAGCCTGCTTTCGACAAGTTGCCTCGCTTCCCCTGGCTCCTGATCGCTCCCAAGGGATTGCCAGAAAGTTTTTTCTCTTCCAAGAGCGGAAATCTGGACTCGCTCCGACTCAAGCCACATTTCCATATGCTGAATAGCCCCTTCAACCTGCCGTTGCAGCTGAATCTTAGTTGATGCAGTGATGGTACGATTGGTGATAGTAAAAGAAATAAGAGTGCCAATTCCCATCACAACGAATGTTATAATAGCAATGGTCAGGAGAAATCTTACAGCAAGACTGTTACGAAGAGAAGCACTCATAGGACATTCAGCCTGTAACATTTTCCCTGAAAAATCTCCTGGCAGAAATCAATTACCAGGAGATTCAGGCAGGAAAAAACAATAGAGAGTTCGTTTTATACTTTATCTTTGAGAAACGGGACGTAGGCCTTATCTGTTTTAAGGATATGATCCTTGAGCCACTTGGTGAGAAAGTGCATCAGGTCCATGGACAAGCCAGCTTTTCCAGCTTTCAGATCGCTTTGGAAATCGACGACCTTCTTAACAAAGGCCCTATGATATTTTTTATGTTCTTCCCTGTCTTCATAGTTATGTGCATCAAAAATCTCTTCTTCAAAACCAAAATGGTACACAGTATAATCTGCCAGCTGCTCTAAAATCTTCGAAGATTCCTGAATTCCAGCCTTAGCCTTCATAGCACTATGGAGCTGATTTACCAAGCGCACCAATTCTTTATGCTGATCATCAATCTTGTCTATCCCAATACACAGTTTTGCAGACCACGGGATGAGTTCTTTCTGCTCCACCTCAACATATCCAGCATCCCCAATCTTCTGACTGCCTGCTGAAATTTTAAAGGTACTAATCATGCTACGCAACTGATTGGCAAGTTCACTTAATGACTCAGAGTTACCTCTCATGTTGACACTGCTATTAGACATTGAGATAGCAATTGAACTCACCTCATCCATCTCATGGGCTATTTGTGAAGAAACGGAAGAACTCTGGGCCACATTCTCATTAACTTCTGCAATCCCAAGGGAGGCCTGCTCAATATTCAGAACGACCTCGGAGGCACTTTCAGACTGGGTTACCATAGCTTTAGAAATATCTGACATTATCTGATTAACCTGATCAATTACTTCTGTAATCGCCTCAACTTCGGCGATGGTTTCACTGGTTGAGTCCTGAATACCGTCAATTTTTTCCTTAATTTCCTTAGTGGCCTCCTGGGTTTGGTTGGCAAGATTTTTTATTTCTCCGGCAACCACAGCAAAACCTTTACCTGCATCTCCAGCCCGTGCAGCTTCAATCGTTGCATTAAGTGCCAATAGATTTGTCTGGTCAGCAATTTCAGTAATCACCTCGGTGACCTTACTAATCTCATCTGCAGCACCACCCAGCAAAGTAACCTTCTCAGTTGCCTTTTTAACCTGCTCTGTTGCCTTATTTGATACAGTTGAAGCCTCGTCACAATGGGTCGCAACACCTTCAAGGGCATTACGCATATCTGAGGCAGTACCTACGACCATGCTAATATTGGTTGACGCTTCCTCACTTGCAGCAGCAACGGAGGCCATGTTTGCATTCATTTCCTCAGACGCTTGAGCTAAATTAGACGTTTTTTCACTGAGGTTAGTCGCTTCATCATGCATATCCTCTGAAGCTGTCAGTGCCTCAAGGGCTGAGCTGGTCACCGTCTCAGAGTTTCCGTTTATTTCCACAATGATATTATTCAGACGTTCAACAAAGGAATCGAACCAACCCGCAAGAAGTCCTATTTCGTCAATTCTTGGGCTATTAAGTCGTTTAGTTAAATCCCCCTCCCCTTCAGCGGCATCTCGCAGCCCCTCTGTTATTGTATGCATGGGGCTTAACACAACGACGCGCAAGAGAACGTAAATCAAAAACAGAATCCCAAAAAAACAAGCTATACCTATGTAGACCACAACCTTAGTGGTGTCAGAGACGACCTCATCCAGTGATTGTTGCACAATTTTAATGGTTTCCCCTTGAGCCTTAACATTTTCCGCACCAACCTGATCAAGATCTCCTCGAATCTGTTCGACAACTTTCCTGGACTCTCCCGACAATACACTCTGGATAGCCTCCCCATTGGACTTTCTCAGATTTTCAAAACGTAGTGCCAGAGCCGCCATTTCTTTTGTCACCACCGACTTGTCCATACAGATAATAATTTTACCTATGGGCAAATTGAAATACTCAACAGTATGCTCAAACAACATTACGCTAGGGTCCTCTTTAGAGCCGTTAAGAACCCGGTCAACATCCTCATCCTCTTCCCGGTTATCAATATAGGACAGGACCAGGTCATCAACAAAATTGAGAAAACTTGGCAGGTTATTACCTTTATCGTCCTGGAAAACGACATAGACAACTTCCTTCGTCTGCGCCACAGCCTGACTAAACTTACGTAGCTGGTCATACTCTTTTGCCATGAGCGGATCGGGCACAATACTAGCCAGTAAAGAAATGACCGCATTGGCATTACCTTTAAGCAAACCCTCCATCCCGATCTGGATATCTTTTTCTTCTGTTAACAGAGATTTTTCCGTCGCAACTGAGAGATTGGTAATCGTTGCTTCAGTCATGGTCGAAAGCGCGGAATCAACATTTTTCTCCAGTGAGTTGAAATGCTCACTCGCCTCATTCGCACTCACTTCAAGTTTGGTTTGCACTGTTTCGCTCATGGTTCCCAGCAAGCTATTCTGTTTATTTATGATGGAAATACAGAGTATTACAAATGCAATTATGATAATTGCAGCCAGGGCCAATATAATTTTTAACGTTAAGTTTTTATTAATTAATGTGATCATTTTCTTAATCAGGTCCCCTCTTTCGTCAAAATACATTTCATAATTGGTCTTCTACAAAGCTCTCTCACCATAAGTTTATCGTAGTGACATTTCAGATTCAAATTTTTTCTTTTTTTCCTGTCAAATAGGCCATTAAAGAGATACTGTTACAATGCACTGTCCATGGAATTATCCCGTCACCTTATGACCAGGAAAAGTTACTTAATATGCAGTTTATGAGGAGGAATACAAAAAAAACTGAGAAGATCGCTTTAGTCAGAATCCTCTACGCTGTTATGTATCGAGATACTCCAGCAAATCGTATGGTAATTGGTTAGACAGAGGGCAATGTCTATCAACAAGGCTTTGCCAGCTTCCCGGAGACGGGTTGATGTATTAATGAAATGTGCAGGATCTTAATGTGTATAGAACAAAGGCCAGAGTAGTTAACTGGTATTGACACATATCATCTCTATCTATATAGTTTTTCATCTCAAACTTCACAAATCCTGAGTTACTGCAGGGTTTCTCACTAAACCAGTAGGAAAAGTTAAATATACATTCATGTCCTTGCTCATATTATACCTCTTCGTTGCTATTGGCGTATCTTTTATCTGTTCAATCCTTGAGGCAGTATTGCTCTCAATTACCCCTAGTTTTGTTGAGTCAAAAATAGAACAGAACTCTAGAGGAGGCCAACGACTTAAACGCGTCAAGGACAATCTTGATCAATCGATCTCCGCTATTCTCATTCTCAACACGTTTGCACATACAATGGGTGCTGCGGGAGTAGGATCTCAGGCTGTTCAGCTGTTCGGTACACAGTGGGAGAGTCTCATCGCCGTACTACTCACCCTTGCAATCTTGTACCTCTCTGAAATCATTCCCAAGACCCTAGGCGCATCATATTGGAGAAGTCTCGCAGTGCCTGCAGCCAGGTTAATTTCACTTTTGATCAAACTGGTTTATCCACTGGTATGGCTTTCAAGTTTTGTAAACAATCTCTTTAAAAAGAAAGATAAAGATAGTGTAAGCAGAGCAGAAATAGTCGCTTTCGCATCTCTTGGCTACAAAGGTGGAGTTCTCGGGAAGCAAGAGAACCAGCTGGTTGAAAACATACTGGCATTAAAAGCCACAACCACTGAACAGATCCTCACACCTCGGTCTGTTGTTCACGCATTTGATTCAACAACCACAGTGAGTCAGGCACTCAATCACGAACTGACTGAACGATTTACTCGTATTCCTGTGTATGCTGGTACAATTGACAACGCTATTGGAATAATTAACAACCGTAATCTCCTTGAATTAGAGCGCGAAGGTGCAGGCGATAAGGAAATCGGTGATTTTACTCAACCTCTCCACCGAATCCCTTTGGACTTACCGGTTCTGCATTTGATTGATCAATTTATTGATCGTAAAGAGCATATTTTCCTCGTGGAAGATCAATATGGCCAGACATCTGGAATCGTCACCCTGGAGGATGGGATTGAGACCTTGCTCGGAAAAGAGATTGTTGATGAAACCGACATTACTGAAGATATGCAGAAACTTGCAAAAACAAGTTTTAGAAATCGGCAGTAGCGACAATCGTAAGACAAAACAAACACTAAAGAGCCTTTTGCAAAACTAGGATTTTCGTTCAAGATTGAGGCTTGTAATAAATTTTACCACAGGCATATAGTTAATATGGCGAGGATAAAATTTTAAACAAAACGAAAAAATTGGGCGCAAGGACACTTTTGCAAGTGGCTCTAAAGAAAAGCTGATCTACGTGAACCAGGCAATCAGTCAAATGCTTGAGGACAACCCCAATGAACTTTTAGGTATGACAACACCAGACCTTATCCTGATATCGACATTGAATTTGTGCCGTTTACAGCTACTTTCAGTCCCGAACTTATTATGGAGTTTTCTAAAAAATGGCAGCTCCCTCCCCATCGTATGTTCATCGGTTCTCCCGGTGACCATCTCATCTAGCAGCTCGCCGATCACGGAGGCGTGAGACGTATCATCTAATAACTGAGTATTGAAATCAGGATTTATCTCTTCACGCTAATCGGTAGAATAGCTTCCCTATGTTGATCTGAACGTTACACAGAGTTCGGATTGAATTCATATCATCCCTTAGGTCTTCGTTGATTCAGTTTCGTTACACTCTGTCGTAAAGACCAACTGCCGTTGTCACAACAAGAAAAAACAGTAGGCATTCGCTTGTTCGAGAAAGCTGAAATTGAGCTTTCATGGAGGAGACGATTTGGGAAAAACATACTTCCCGTCGTAAACATCCACATAGGCTCACACTGAGAGTGTAACGTCATCAACGCGTTACCTAATCTATCAATCCATAAGAGTAGTATTACATATACCAATTTTTTTATGATATGATATCAAAAAGCTATTGTAAAATCGACCAATGGAGCAGTGGATGGACAAAACAAAACGGCCAGATCAAACTCTAGGCTTGAAGTTAGGGTTTTCCATATTAATTGTCATCTTTATCATCTATGGCATATTTGTTCTGTTCGATATCCAGAGAGTTGCTGATCTGAGCCGTACAATATATGACCATCCTTTGGTGGTATCAAATGCTGCTCTTCAAGCAAACACGTCTATTGCAAAAATGCACCGCAACATGAAGGATGTTGTTCTGTTTAAATCATCATCAAAAATTCGCGAATTCATTAGGGCCGTCGATGAGGAAGAAAAAAAGGTGTATCAGCATCTCAATGAGGTAAGAGATAATATTCTTGGTGAACAAGGAAAATATCTTGAAGAGGAAGCCAGGCAGTTGTTCGATGCATGGCGACTCATTCGAGGCGAAGTGATTGATTCAGTAAATAATAATCAAAGTGATAGAGCAGCGAATATTACCATTGGAAAGGGAGCTGACCATGTCGCTCTGCTAGAAGAAAAAATGGTAGGGTTAACCAACTACGCACGAACCAAAGCTTCTTTATTTAATGCAGACACACAAAGAGCACACAGAAGATTAAGAATAACATCTATCCTTTTCTTGATAGCAGGAATACTCTCTTCGCTCCTGGTTGCATATCTGGTTATCAAAAGGCAAAATTCGATCAGTAAGGATTTGTTGGAAAGTGAGGCACGCTATCGCTCATTAATTGAAAACCAAACCGACCTTGTCTGTCGTTTTACACCAGATGGACACTTCAGTTTTGTCAATGATATTTACTGTGATTTTTTTGGTATGTCCAAAAATAGGCTCATTGGCTCACAGTGGCAGCCATTGCCTTTAGATGATGATCTCGATATTATCAATGAAAAATTATCGGCATTATCATTCAAAAATCCAACGGTAGAGATTGAAAACAGAGTGCGTTCGGGTAAAGGTGAGATTCATTGGATGCACTTCAGCAATAGCGGTATTTTCGATTCAGAAGGAAACTTACTAGAGATACAGTCGGTAGGCCGAGATATCACAGACCGAAAAAAATCTGAGGATGATCTTTTAGAGAGCGAGACCCGTTTTGCTCGAGCAGTTCGTGGTACCAGCGACGGTATCTGGGATTGGAACGTCGTAACAAATGAGGATTATCTTTCGCCACGCTGGAAAGAACTACTCGGTTTTAATGAAGATGAACTGACCAATGAGTATAACACCTTCTTCTCCAGGGTCCATCCTGATGATGTGCCACGTGTTCAAAAGGCAATTGACGCCCATCTTGAGCAGTGTACTCCCTATGATATCAAACATCGACTACGGACAAAAAGCGGTGAGTACAAATGGTTTCATGTTCGCGGTATGGCCGAGAGAGATGAGCAGGGAAAGCCAATGAACATGTCGGGTTCAATTACGGACATCACTGAGTCTATGCAGGCTGAAGCAGAAAAGGAACATCTCGAAAAACAACTCCAGCAAGCCCAAAAGATGGAATCCATCGGCAACCTCGCTGGCGGTATTGCGCATGATTTTAACAATATCCTTTCAGCAATTATCGGCTTTACGGAACTGGCACTAGATGAAGCTCCAGCAGGTTCATCCCAGAAAGAGGACCTGGAGGAAGTACTCACAGCCTCAAATAGAGCAAAAGAACTTGTACAACAGATTCTGGCTTTTGCCCGACAGTCAGAAAAAGAGACCATCCCAGTTAAATTAGGTGATGTTGTGGCTGAAACGCTCAAACTGCTTCGGCCATCAACTCCAACCACTATTGACATCAAAACAACCATCAATAGCACAGCAAAGGTAATGGGCAACGATTCACAGCTGCACCAAATCGTCATGAATATTTGTACCAATGCGATTCATTCGTTGGAAAAATCAGGTAGCGTTCTTGAAATCGCTCTGAGGGATATTGTTGTAGAAGATTCTGAACTTGAAACCTCAAGAATACCCTCAGGTGAGTATGTTGAACTCACTATTACTGATAATGGACCAGGAATTGATCCGACAATCATCGACAATATTTTCGAACCGTATTTCACGACAAAAGGAGTTGGAGAAGGTTCGGGATTGGGGTTGGCGATGGTTAAGGGCATCGTGGAGAGTTATGGCGGTGATATCGCGGCGCATAGCGAGCTATCGAAAAAAACTTCCTTTACAATCAGACTTCCTATGGTAACAGGCAAAAGGAAAGAGGATTTTGCCCCAATCAGTCCAGTCGCCTCAGGAACAGAGCGTATTCTTTTAGTCGATGATGAACCTCCATTGGCTCGAATGGGAAGCCGCATGCTTGAGAGTCTTGGATATATAGTGACTATACGCACGAGTAGTTATGAGGCTCTTGAGCTATTTAAGGAAAAGCCAGAGGCCTTCGATCTGCTCATAACTGACATGACGATGCCTTCTATGACCGGAGATATGCTTTCGATGGAAGTGAGGAAAATCAGACAAGACATCCCAATTGTTATTTGCACAGGATATAGTAATAAAATTAATAATTTGATGGCAAAACAAGTTGGAATAGAAGCCTTTATTTACAAACCCCTTAATAAAGCTGATTTGGCCAAAACCATCAGAGAGGTTCTGGATACGAATCAGTTGTCTTTAGTATGAGATTGCCGTATAGAAGGTCTTCGTTTGTCATGAATCATAAACGTAAGGTTCTATCTCTTCGTCTGGTAAATATTGGAATCTGGTTGTTGAGATGCTAGGCAGGCTGCAAGATATCACGTCACTACCTCCCAGAATAGAAACATCCAAAATCTCTGCAGGCATGAAAATAAACAAGAGGTCAGCCTAACCCGATAAACGGGATAAGTACCTTGTGAATTACTCGAAACAATGAATGTACCTCAACGCAGCATGTCGGTGCACTTCAACAAAGCGGTATTGTGAGTTATCAAGCTAAAGAGTGGAGAAGTTTTCATAGAAACAAGGCCTCTGGAATTGATTTAGAATGCAAGGATATCCAGAATTTCACTGCCGTGACGGATGTCAACTTTAAGCCAATTGTACCAGGACTCTAAAGAGATATCCTCCAGTGGTAATTTTTGCTGGCGCCAGTGATCCTCAAAATCCGGAAGATGCCAACTCAGAGCATCTTTCAATGTTTTTTCATCCGCCGCCTCGTTATGTTCGTACATAAGTGACAAGAAATCTGCTAATTGAAGAATCAAAGGAAAGATGTGTTCTCCAGGACCAAGAACAGGGGTGTGGTGGTAGTTAACTGCTTCTATCAGCCTATCAGGAAACTGCCAATGCTTTAAAAGGCGGCCACCAACTTCGTCGTGGGTTAGTGTGAAATTTTCTTTTTCCGCATCAAGTTTTGACTGGCTACTCAACCCTGGTAGCCACCTTGAACTTTCGTATCTATCTTCAAGTATTAACATCATAGCAAGCTTACCAATATCATGTAGTAAGCCAGCAATAAACAAGAGCCCAGAATCTTGGTTGATATGCTCTGCAATTATTCTTGCAGAAAGACCGCATGTAAATGAATGACTCCAGAGAAGCTCTACATCTTGTTTAGATTTCTTGGGGATTTGTTTGAACGCTCCTACTGTGGCCTTAGCAAGAACGATATTTTGAACTTCATTAAACCCAAGGACTGTTACGGCAGTCTCAAGAGATGCAACTTTTTTAGGCCGGCCATAGAGTGCTGAATTTGCCATCTTTAAAATTGCAATGCACATGGTCTGATCAGGCAAAACAGCTTTTACTAAATCATTGGCACAGCTTTCTGGATTATTTGTAACCTCAATTACCTTTGAAACTGTAATGGGCATTAGAGGAAATGATTCAACCTGTTGGGCAATGGAAAGTGGTTTTGGATTTGTCATTTAAGCCTGTTGGTGCTTTGGATTCGGCTGCTAAAACTATAAAAATAGCAGTCTATAGGTGACTATTCATGTTACCTAATAAGTCTATCATATATACTTAAGGGAGTGAAATACATTGAAGAGGAGGGGTACAACACAACGTGTTTTTCTTGCAGCAAAATTAAAATGGTAGAATCTAAAATTCTGTTGATTCCTTTGTTGAGAGCTCCACCGATCATCATAAAGCTTTAGGGCCAGAGACAGGGCCAGCTTTCAAAGGAAGGTAGGAAACAAAAAAGGGACAACAGCTAAATGACTGTTATCCCTTAATATATATGGTACGCCCGACAGGATTCGAACCTGTGACCCTCGGCTTAGAAGGCCGATGCTCTATCCAGCTGAGCTACGAGCGCATATAATGCGAAGAGGGGTATGAGTTACAAAGCAACTCAAGGAGTGACATAATACTCAAAGTTTTATAAAAAGCAACTTGAATTTAGAGGCAAGTACCCTGGAAATTCATTTCTCTTGCTATATGGATGAATTTCCCGAAGGTATTTAGCCAACTTACCCTATGTTTACACAGATCTAGGCATTATCATTTATTCTTTTCCAGACAGGGCCATTAATCGTATCAATCACCACAATGCCTTTTTCTATCAGTTCAAGCCTCGCCTGATCCGCCGCTGCCCAGTCCTTATCGACTCTTGCCTGCTCTCTTTTCTGAATCAGAGCATCCACATCTGGTGCCAGCGGACACCCTCCCAGCCTGAATACCCCCAGAACATTATTGACGCGATCAAGATTTTCAAGAATATAATGTTTCTGATCCTTATCCAGGTTGTTCATCTGAATAATAGGATTAACCTTTTTGATAAAGTTATAGATTGCTCCCATTCCCTTTGAGACATTAAGGTCATCATCCATTGCCTGGAAGAACTGCTCCTTCATTGTTGAGACAAATGCAGTAACCTCAGGATGGGGACGGCCAGAATGCAGACAGTTTAACTTACAGGTAAACTCATCAAGTCTCCTCAAAGCGGTTCTTACGTTACTAAGGCGCTTAATGGAAAAATTAAGTGGCTTTCTATAGTGTACCGAAAGAAGCATGAATCGAATTTCACGACCGGTATATCCCAGTGCAAGCAGTTCCCTGAGGGTGATATTATTGCCAGCATCACTCGACATATTTTTACCATCGGCCATAACCAGTTCAGAATGAAGCCAATAGTTTGCAAGAGGTTTACCCGTTAAGGCTTCGGCAATAGCAATTTCATTTTCATGGTGGGGGAAAATCAAATTCCTCGAGGAAGTGTGAATATCCATGGTTGGACCGAGGTTTCTTGTCGCCATGGCTGAACATTCGACATGCCAACTGGGTCTTACATTCCCCCAGTCTGTTTCGAAAAAGATCCCTTTTTTCAGCTCTCCGAGAGTGGAGCGTTTAAGAAGGGTAAAATCCCTTGGGTTATCTTTTTCATAGTTATCAAGATCGACAGTTTTACCCACCTGTATCTTACTAAGATCAACGCCTGAAAGTTTGCCATATTTCTTAAATTTTGAAATATCAAAGTAGATAGACCCATGCTTTTCATAGGCGTATCCCTTATGCAGCAGTTCATGGGCGATCTCAATCATAGAGCCGACATTTTCTGAGGCTTTCGGATACCCTTTAGCTCTCTTCACTCCAAGGGTGTCCATATCTTCGAGGAAGCCATCAATATACTCTTCAGTGAACTCCTTAAGATCTTTACCAGCACTTTCAGCACCAGCTATGGTGTTATCGTCGATATCTGTAAAATTCATGTAGGCATCAACCTGCATGTCTTTTGACTCTAAGGTCCTTGTGATCAGATCAGAAACAATGAACCTTCTGCAAAGCGAGAGATCTGACTGTTCGTAGGCGGTGGGTCCACACGAGTAAAAGGTTATATGCTTTTCTTTTTGGGGAACAAAGACCTCTTTTTTCTTGGTCATTGTGTTAAAAAAGCGAAGCCGTTTCTTTTTCTGACTCTCTTTTTCCTGAGGAGTAAAAAGCGGTGTGGACAGATACCTCTCACCGCCATCAGGCAAGAGGACTACCACAAACCCTTTGTCAAGGGACCCAGCGTAATCAACGGCCGCAGACATGGCACCGCCACTACTCATACCGACTAGAATCCCTTCCTGGCTTGCAAGTGCACGGGCCATATCAAAGGCAGGCTCATCGTCTACATTTACAATTTCATTGGGGACATTCTTATCAAAGATACCTGGTTTATAGGACTCTTTCATGTTTTTGAGCCCCTGAATCTTATGCTCCAGATGAGGCTCAACAGCTATGACCTTTACATGGGGCTGGTGCTCATGAAACCATGCACAAAGACCCATCACGGTACCCGATGTGCCTAGCGTTGCCACAACATGGGTCAACTGCCCGTCTGTTTGCTCCCAGATTTCAGGTGCAGTATTGTTATAATGGGCACGCCAGTTAGCATCGTTATTATATTGATCAGTCAGAAAGTATCTATCGGGAAACTCCCGTGCCATAATATATGATTTTTCAATGGCACCATCTGTTGCGCGATCTGCAGGGGTTAAGAGAATCTCCGCCCCGTAGGCCAGCATTATCTTTCTACGTTCAATACTTGCGGACTCAGGCATGACCAGAACACAACGATAGCCCTTTGCAGCGCAGACCATGGCAAGACCAATACCGGTATTACCACTTGTTGCCTCAAGAACAATTTTATCCTTGGTTAATTCACCACTCGCCTCACCCGCTTCAATCATTGACAGAGCAACCCGCTCCTTAACAGAACCACCGGGGTTAGAGGATTCAATCTTCCCGTAAATAGACACACCATCTTTTACAAAAAGACGATTAATCCGAACAAGGGGAGTTCCACCTACAGCACCTAATATATTATCGTGTAGCATTATCAACCTAGATCGTTCTTTAGCAATGTAGAAATCTTGTTTCCAAAAGCCTGCGCTTTTTATCTATGTAGCGCTCTTTTTATAAAATATACCCAAAACAATACGCACTACTTTTTCTTACAGGCGTTAGACAAATACCAGAATTGCATAAGAGCCTCTCTGCACTTTTCGTCCTCAATACAATTCACCTGCTCCTGGAATGCTTCGACTTTCTCTGGAGCAGGACGTTCAAAACAGACAGGCTGCCCCTTTTCATCCGGATTAAAAGACAGTTTGTCTTTTTTAGAGGGGAGCACCATCTTAATATCTTTCAACTGACCTAAACGCAGAAAATCATTCAAATCGGCCAGGAGTTCATACTTTCCATACTGAAACTGCTGCAACCAGGCCGAGTTTTCCACCTCAAGCCACAGGACATCTCTTTCTATCTTCAACGGCCGTGCATGTTCAGCAAAATCCTCGTTTGCAAGAGTACTCCACTCTGGGAAAATAGAATGAAGGTCCAGCTGTTTTTCCCAGCCCTTGTGTCGGACAAGGCTTGGCAACAGGGCAGCAACATTCACAGAGCTGTTTTTTTTATTTCTTACCATTCACAACCTTAAAGCAACGGCATATTGAAAACCATGGAACTACAGAACTGGGTCAAACCAGAAATAACATTACTTTCTACATAGAATTAATTCAATTGGCAACAATGGCCACACCTTGAAAACAAAAAACCCGAATTCTTCGTATGAAGAATTCGGGCTAACTACGGCAGGGACTACAAACTCAGACTAATATACATCAAGATACTCTTCGATTTCCCAGTCTGTTACAGCAGTTCTGAAACGATCCCACTCTTTTTCTTTTGCCTCGATGTACTTAGAAAAAATGTGTTCGCCAAGTGTTTCCTTGGAAATGGGGTTTGCAGCAAATTCATCTATCGCCTCTTTGAGGTTTGCAGGTAATACGGTAATACCTTCAGCAGCCATCTGATCCGAGGTCATCTTGAAGATGTCTTTATTTACAGAATCCGGTGGTGTCAGATTGTTCTTTACACCATCAAGGCCTGAATTCAACATCATTGCAAGGGCAAGATATGGGTTACAGGTTGGATCTGGACAACGAATTTCAGTTCTGGTGGAAATACCACGGGACGCAGGAATACGAACCAGTGCTGAACGGTTTGATGCAGACCATGCACAGTAAACAGGAGCCTCATACCCAGGAACAAGACGCTTATAAGAGTTAACCAGTGGATTGGTAACTGCCGCAAAAGCACGGGCATTTTTCAATGATCCAGCAATATATGAGTAGGCAACTTTTGAAAGCTGGAGAGGGCCGGATTCATCAAAGAAAGCGTTGGTTCCATCAAGATTAAACAGAGACTGATTGGTGTGCATACCGGAACCGTTGATACCAAAAATTGGCTTTGGCATAAAGGTCGCATGCAGACCATATTTTGCAGCAATGGATTTAACAACCCACTTGAAAGTTACGGTGTTATCTGCGGCAGCGAGGGCATCAGCATACTTGAAATTGATCTCATGCTGACCTTCAGCAACTTCATGGTGAGATGCTTCAATCTCAAAACCCATTTTTTCCAAGGTCTCAATGATTTCACGACGACAATCATTTCCGGTGTCTTCAGGATCAAGAGAGAAATAACCAGCAACATCGTTAGTTATAGTGGTCGCTTTTCCGTTTTCATCTTTTTCAAAGAGAAAGAATTCAGCTTCAGTTCCTACGTTCATGGTGTAACCAAGTGCTTTTGCTTCAGCAAGAACGCGCTTGAGATTTACACGAGGACACCCTTCAAATGGGGTTCCGTCCGACTTATGTACATCACAGATAATACGGGCTGCAGCAATACCTTCCTTATTTCTCCAAGGGAGAACGGTGAAGGTATCATAGTCAGGCTTCAGGTACATATCTGATTCATTGATACGAACAAAACCATCAATGGAAGAACCATCAAACATCATATTGCCATCCAAAGCCTTCTCGATCTGGCTTTTTGGAAGTGCAACATTTTTCATAAATCCGAAGATATCGACAAACTGGAGACGAAAGAACTGAATATTTTCGTCTTCAATGATTTGCATTATTTCTTCTCTAGTCATTTGTACAATCTCCTTATTATTCGGTAATAGTTTTCTCATTGTTGATTACACACTGCGCCCAACAACGAGCAAAATAACAATTCTGACATTTTTGGCAACATGTAATTGAACTTTTATTACATGTTTGTCATTTTAACGACACAATTTTACACCGTGGTACATATAAAATTTTAATTACATCCCGGAATTGCCTATGGCGTGAAGAACACCCCGGGTTATCTCCTTACAGAAGTCTTCATCTTCAATCTTTCCTCCCTGGGAATCAGAGACGTAAAACACATCAATAAGCTGCTCAACTTCTGTTGCTATATAAGCCTTATGTATGTTTATGCCAAAATCCGCCATGGTTTGGGTTACATAATACAACTGCCCAAGGATATCAGGGGCGTATACCTCAATAACCGTATACACCTCCGAGGCATCATTATCGATGACAACCTTAGACGAAACATCCCCTACTATCTGATTACGTCGCCTGAACCCAGAAGAGAGTTTCGTATATAAACGGTGACTGAGTCCCATCCGATGTTCAATTGCCAAATCGAGATGATCGTTCAACCCCTCCCAATCTTTCTCTGCAAAACTCAGGCCATCTGTCGATCGAACATCAATTACATCAACAACAGTTCCATCACTCCAGGTAAAAATCTGTGCCTTTGATACCGTGAGATTATTCAGGGTCATCACACCACAGATCTTGGCAAGCAGGCCATGACGATCCACTGTCATGATGAGCAGCTGCCAGCCACCCTCCTCGCCTCTATGTTCGCTGGCAACAATGAGGGATTTCTGCCTGATGCGCTGGTATTTATCCCGCTGGGTAAGAACATGTTCAGCAATAACTTCAGGTGAAAAAGTGAGTATATAGTCGGCATTAAGTGCGCTATAATCAATTTTCAAGCCTTCATGGCCATTAAGCTGTAAATGGATCTGCTCCCGCAACCACTCAACTCCCTGCTCTTCATGGGCCCCGACATCTGTCACCCCGCCGTGGGACTGATCAAGATGCGGATACACCTTAAGATAGAGATCCTCCATAAGTGTTGCCTTCCAGTCACTCCAGGCAGATGGGCCCGTAGCCTTGGAATCTGCAACAGAGAGTAGATAGAGCATAGCAAGAATATTCTGATCACCAATGGTCTCAGCACATCGCTGAATGAAAGTGGGGTCATTAAGATCTCGACGCAACGCATTCTCGGGAATGAAGAGGTGATACCTGACAACAAAACTCAACACCTCACACTCCTCAGCCGTGAGACAAAACCTGCCGCCTATAACTGAAGAGACCTCAGCGCCCTCAATAGAGTGATCCCTGCCTGAGCCTTTGCCAATATCATGAAGAAGTGCAGAAAGATACAGCACCTTGAGCTCCGAGACATTCTCAACAACAGCGGGCCACTCCCTGACCAGTTCATGCAATTCATAGACAGCCTGAAGTGAATGCCGCTCTACGGTATATATATGATACAAATCGTGCTGGGCGAGGCGGGTTATGCGTGAATATTCAGGAATGACAGCTGCAAGCACACCGGTTTCGAGCATGGTGCTCAACACCGTCAGTATATCTTTTGCCTCAATCATCAAGGTAAAAAAGGTCCTGGACAACCGTGGCGAAGTTCGCTCTTTATCGGTGATAAGTTCAACTTGCGAAGCGACAAGCTTACGGGAGCGATGATGTAAGCCAAGGCCCGTTCGAGACATTGCAAGGAAAACACGAACAAGAATCTGCGGCTTTGCCCGGACATCCTGCTTTGAAGCGGTAAGATGTATCTTACCAGCCTTTATCTCAATACCTTTTTCGATGAGTTTATCCTTAACCTTGACTCGCTTACTCACAAGACCCAAGACCTCATCTACATGATCAAAAAAGAGGTCCGTAATAATCGTAACAGTCTGCAGGGCGCCGTACACGTCCCGCATAAACTGTTCTACACCAAGAAGACTGGCCGTATCCTTATAGCCAAAAAAAACGGCCAAATCAGATTGATGTTCAAAATAGAGTTGGTCGTTTTTTCTTTTAGTAAGGTAATGCAGGGCGCAGCGGAGCTTAAAAAGAAAATCTATAGCTTCACGAAATTCCTGCTGTTCGTCTGCAACTAATAGTCCAGCACCTTGTATATCCTCAAGACCGTTCAAGCCAAACACGACCCTTGCAGTCCATATCATCGCCTGGATATCACGCATCCCGCCGCGACCTTCCTTGATATGCGGCTCTAACAAATAACTATGACTACCATAACGATCCCGACGGTCACCCCGATACTCTTTCATCCTCTCGACAAAACTCTCGCGATGCCCATCCACATAATTAGATCGATATTTTGCGACCAACTCATCAAAGAGATCCTTAGAACCGCAGATCAGTCTTGCATCAAGTAGTGCCACGAGGAAAAAATATTCTTCCTTTGCATGGGTAATGGACTCAGTAACCGTACGAACACCATGACCAACATCAAGACCTGTATCCCACAGAGGGTAGAGAACAGCATCAGAAATCTTACTGATTTTCTTTTTAGCACGAGGCCTGTAGAGAATCATCAAATCGATGTCAGATGAGGGAAAGAACTCTCTTCGACCATAGCCCCCAAGAGCCACCAGGGCGACATCGTCCTTCACCCCATCAATTTCTATCCTGGCAAAACATTCCTCTATATACCTGTCAACAGCATCAGTATGACCAGACAGAACCTGTCCGCCATCCATAGAGGTGTCCCAACTCGTCTTCAATGCTTCGCGGTCAGCGCGAAAGTCCTCAATCATCGATTACACCGCATCCCGATTTTCTTCACCTGTGCGGACTCGAACAACCCGTTCAATGGGGAGGACAAAGATTTTTCCATCACCAATTTTACCCGTGTTTGCGGCCACTCGTACAGTATCGACAACCTCATCAACCCGATCGGCAGGAACCACGATCTCAATCTTTATCTTCGGAATAAAATCGACTACATACTCTGCACCACGATAAATTTCGGTATGCCCTTTTTGCCGCCCATAGCCCTTGACCTCGGACATTGTCATACCGGTTATCCCTATACCGTTAAGGGCATCTTTCACATCATCGAGTTTAAATGGCTTTATGATTGCTTCTATCTTTTTCATAGTTTCCTTTTTGATGGCTAAAGTGAATCTCGTAGGTAATTAAACAAGAGTACAGAAATTAACCCTGCTGTATCAAATACCTACAACAACACAACAGAGTTCACATCGAGGCTAAACCCAGATAAAAGTAACACAATAGATCAAAATCTGCACATTGCAACTCCACCTTCGCTGCGAACAAGGCGAATAGTGCAAGAGGCGGATTAACCTAGGGTTAGTTATTATAGGCAGTTTCGGAATGCTCTGTAGAGTCCATTCCCTGCACCTCTGCATCATCTTCCAATCGCATCCCCATCACACTATGTATCACCTTAAACAGGACCCAACTCACAATAAAAGTGTAGCCACTCACCACAACAACACCAAAAAGCTGCTTACCAAACTGTGCTATACCGCCCCCGCTGAGCAAACCATCCACGCCTCCCGGATTTACCGAAGTGGATGCAAAAATCCCAAGACAAAGTGTACCTACGATGCCGCCGATTCCATGGATTCCCACAACATCAAGGGAGTCATCAAGACCTATTCGTGTCTTTGCATTTACAGCAAGAAAACATACAATACCAGCCAGACAACCAATAATTATTGCACTGTTCGGACCAACAAAACCCGCGGTTGGTGTTATAGTCGCAAGCCCTGCAATGGCTCCCGATGCAGCTCCAAGGGTAGTCGCTTTTCTCTGGGTGATCCATTCCATTACAACCCACATAAACATACCAGCCATACCACCAAGATGGGTTGCAACAAAGGCTGTTGCGGCAACACCGTCAACGGCAAGGGCGGAACCGCCATTAAACCCAAACCATCCAAACCAGAGAATACCCGTACCAAGCATAGTCATGGGAAGATTGTGCGGCATAAAACTCGAGCGGCCAAAACCTCTACGATTTCCAAGAACCAACACCCCTGCAAGCGCCGCCGCACCACAGGTTGCATGAACAACAAGACCGCCTGCAAAATCAAGTACCCCGAGACCACCAAGCCAACCACCCTTTCCCCACACCCAGTGACACACAGGGTTATAGACAAGAATTGACCAGAAAATTGTAAAAACCAGAAACGGTACAAATCGCACTCTTTCTGCAAATGCACCTGTGATAAGCGCAGGAGTTATAATTGCGAACATACACTGAAAAATCATAAAGACAGTTTGAGGAATTGTCGTCGCATAGTCAGGACTTGGCTCATTTGTTACCGTGGCAAGACCTACCCATGAAAGATCCCCTACAACACCACCCACATCTGGACCAAAGGACATTGAGTAACCGAGATAAACCCACTCCATAGTAATAAGGGAAATGAGAATGAGGCTCTGCATGATAGTGCCGAGCACATTTTTTCTCCGAACCATGCCTCCATAAAAAAGGGCAAGCCCCGGGGTCATAAGCAATACAAGCCCAGATGCTGCCAGAATAAACGCGGTATCCGCTTTGTCCATTACAATCTCCCTGTAATCTACTGTTGTGTTGCACTTTTCAATTCAGCGCACCATTTCATTTTTATTTTTACCTCCAGTGGCCTTTACAACCTTCGTGCCAAAACCATCACCCTCCCAGGAAACATGACACAAGCGTATCTATGTGAATCTTTCATACCAAAAAGAAGGAGGTAAATTACATTTTTGTCACATTGTGGGTTTTTTATTACAATTATGTCCACTCCGTTCACATGTAGAACCATAAAGATTAGACCGACTATGCAAAGAATATATTTACAAGAACTCACACAGATAATATGCTTGTTATTATAATAAGATAAGTACATCCAGACAGGCGCCCCAAACAGCTGTAACAAAACATCAAACACCGTAAAACTATGAAAATTAACAACATTCCACACAGAACAATCTGGCCCAACCCTGAAAATCAGGCAGAAGTCTGCATTATCGATCAAAGAATCCTGCCCCATAAAATTTCCATAGAAACACTTGTCACCAAGGAACAGGCGACAGCAGCCATAAAAGATATGCTAGTCCGAGGTGCCGGTTTGATAGGTGCTACTGCTGGGTTTGGTATGTACCTTGCCTCACTCAGTGCCCCTGACGATAGCATTGCGTTTGATAACTACATACAAGGTTACGCCATAGACCTTAACAACAGTCGTCCCACTGCCAGGAATTTAAAATGGGCCATTGACCGTGTCATAAAATCCATGGAAAAAGGAGCTAGCGTAGAAGACAAAAGAAAAATTGCTTTTACCACAGCCTGTGAAATTGCTGATGAAGACGCAGATTACTGTAGAAGAATTGGCGAACATGGCATGGAGCTTATAAAAGAAATAAGTAAGCGAAAAAATGGCAAGCCGGTAAACATCCTCACCCACTGCAACGCAGGCTGGCTTGCCTTTGTAGATTATGGTAGCGCCACTGCACCAATTTATGCAGCCCGGGATGCTGGTATCCCTGTACACGTTTGGGTTGATGAAACCCGCCCCTGGAATCAGGGAGCAAGACTCACTGCATGGGAGCTCCAGCAGGAAGGTATAGACAACACCCTTATCTGTGACAACACTGGTGGCCACTTGATGCAGCACGGTATGGTGGACATTGTCATTGTGGGAAGCGACCGCACGACCCATACGGGCGACGTAGCTAACAAAATAGGCACCTACCTGAAAGCTGTTGCTGCAAAAGATAATAATATTCCTTTTTATGTTGCCCTCCCCTCATCAACAATTGACTGGGAACTTGACAAAGGGCATGATATTCCTATAGAACAAAGGGAGGAGGATGAAATAACCACAGTTATGGGACTGAGTGACAGTGGCGAAATAATTTCCGTGCAACTGTCCGCCCCAGGGACCAAGGCAGCTAACTATGGCTTTGACGTCACCCCTTCTCGACTTGTTACCGGGCTTATTACAGAGCGTGGTGTTGTAGCAGCCGAAAAAAAAGAAATACACAGCCTGTTCCCCGAAGGCTCTTCATAAATTTAATCACGACAAGAATTTGGAGATACAGATGACACCAGCTGAACATCGAAAATTTATACGTTACGACTCGTTGCACCTTCTGGACTATCTGGTTATTGACGACGAAGGCAACCCAGGAACGTATTCAATGGGCAGAACTATTGATGTGAGTGTCGATGGTTTGAAACTGGAAACAGTTCAACCCCTTGATGCAAACACACTTCTTGCTGTAACAGTGGGGATTGAGGATGATCTTATTGAACTAAAGGGTCGAACGACCCACGCTAATCCCTTTAACGGCAGACATCTCTCAGGTATAACGTTTATTAAAATCACTAAAGAAGGTCGTCGAATTTTTGCTAAGTATGTTGAAGCCTTTCGACAACGACAGAAAGAACAGGCCGACATCTAAGAATACTCTCTCCTATCAGAATAGAGGGGAGAGTATTCTAACGATAAGATTTCTAGATATGATTTAATTCCACAATTTCAATTACTGTCATACCAACGTAGGGTTCTAACCCCGGCAAAAAACGCCGGGATAAGAACCCTGGAGATCCCTCCAACATTCCGATTTCAAAATATATTTCAAATATTTTGCACCTTACTGCTTTAACGGAGTAGGGCCTAGCCCCGGCAAAAAACGACGGGATAAGAACCCTGGAGATTCCTCCAACATTCCGATTTCAAAATATATTTCAAATATTTTGCACCTTACTGCTTTAACGGAGTAGGGCCTAGCCCCGGCAAAAAACGACGGGATAAGAACCCTGGAGATTCCTCCAACATTCCGATTTCAAAATATATTTCAAATATTTTGCACCTTACTGCTTTAACGGAGTAGGGCCTAGCCCCGGTAAAAAACGCCGGGATAAGAACCCTGGAGATCCCTCCAACATTCCGATTTCAAAATATATTTCAAATATTTTGCACCTTACTGCTTTAACGGAGTAGGGCCTAGCCCCGGTAAAAAACGCCGGGATAAGAACCCTGGAGATCCCTCCAACATTCCGATTTCAAAATATATTTCAAATATTTTGCACCTTACTGCTTTAACGGAGTAGGGCCTAGCCCCGGCAAAAAACGCCGGGATAAGAACCCTGGAGATCCCTCCAACATTCCGATTTCAAAATATATTTCAAATATTTTGCACCTTACTGCTTTAACGGAGTAGGGCCTAGCCCCGGCAAAAAACGCCGGGATAAGAACCCTAGAGATCCCTCCAACATTCCGATTTCAAAATATATTTCAAATATTTTGCACCTTACTGCTTTAACGGAGTAGGGTTCTAATCATTCTCGCGACCATAGACATCATCGAAACGCACGATATCATCCTCTCCGAGATAACTCCCATTTTGCACCTCAATCAATTCAAGCTCAATCACTCCAGGATTAGCCAGACGGTGCCTTGTTCCAACGGGGATGTAGGTCGACTGATTCTCATGCAGCAGCAACACCTCATCACCATTAGTAACCTCAGCAGTACCACGTACGACGACCCAGTGCTCACTACGATGATGATGTTTTTGTAAAGAAAGCTTTGCCCCAGGATTTACAGTTATTTTCTTAATCTGAAAACGCTCCTGCTCCTCAAGGACAGTATAGCTTCCCCATGGACGGTAGGCAGTAAGATGAACACTGAACTCATCCCGTTTTTGTTCTTTTAACTTGGTCACTACTTTTTTAACATCCTGAGACCTCGATAGCGGTGAAACAATTACAGCATCTGAAGTTTCCACAACCAGAGTATCTTCCATGCCCACGGTCGTGACCAGGCGACTCTCCGACCTGACAAAACAGTTTTTGGTCTCAGTTAAGATGACATCCCCCTTAACAACATTGCCATGCTCATCTTTTTCATGCACGTCCCACAGCGCTTTCCATGAACCTATATCACTCCAGGACAGGTCTGCGACAACAACTGATGCCTTATCAGTCTTTTCCATGAGGGCGTAATCAACGGAATCACTTGGACACTTCGCCATAAACTCACTTGCAAAACGGAAGAAATGACCATCGCTCGTTCCTTCTGCCACAGCCTTTTCCATTGCGTCAAAAATCTCGGGAGTATATTTTTGAATTTCACTCAGCACTGTCTTCTGTGAAAAAGCAAACATCCCACTATTCCAATAATAGTTTCCGCTTTCAAGATAGCCTTTCGCTGTCTCTTCATCCGGTTTCTCTTTAAATGAAGCAACTGAGACGCCCTCTCCCTGCTCAATATAACCATAACCTGTTTCAGGAGAGGTGGGCTGAATACCAAAGGTTACCACAGCCCCGTCGAGCGCAAGCCTGGCCGCATCCTCTACAGCTTTCACAAAGTTTTCTTCCTTTTCCACAATGTGATCTGCAGGGAGAACAAGCAACACGACATCTTCGCCCATATCTTTACAATAGTGCGCAGCTCCGCATATTGCGGGGGCTGTATTTCTACCTTCGGACTCTAACAAAATCGAAAAGTCTCCAATAGCAGGAAGATCTTCTATCTGCGCAAGGGTAATAAACCGGTGATCTTCTCCCACTACAATTACTGGAGGTAAAACACCAGGAATCTTAGCCACGCGCAACAAGGTGGTCTGCAAAAGCGAGGTGTCCTCGGTGAGCCGCAATAACTGCTTTGGATACAACTCCCGAGAAAGGGGCCAAAGTCTTGAACCTGTTCCACCTGCCAGAATAATCGGTTGAATAATAGACACGTTTACCTCATGTATAAAAAAAAGACTCTCCCCAGTCAACGGGGAGGTAAGTCAGGATAAATACCTTCACAAAATTACTTCGACACGGAGTGTAGCAAAAAAATCAACAGATGAGACTTAACAACTCGCGGGTCTTCTCTTCAAGTAATTGTTTGTCACCACGGGTCTCGACATTGAGTCTCAGCAGCGGCTCTGTATTTGACTTGCGAACATTGAAGCGATAATCGTCAAACTCAACAGAAAGTCCATCGGTGTAATCCTTCTCTCCTGCTGCATACTTTTCTTCAATCGCTGCAATTATCGCATCGGGATCATCTACCCTGTTATTGATCTCTCCCGAGACAGGATACGCATTTTTTCTCTCCTCTACAAGAGACGACAGTTTAAGACCATCGCCTGCACTTAAGAGTGACCCAACAAGCAACCATGGGATCATTCCCGAATCGCAGTAGCCAAAGTCCCTGAAATAGTGATGGGCTGACATCTCGCCGCCATAGAGGGCATCTTCTTTACGCATCCTCTCTTTTATAAAAGCATGACCGGTTTTGGTCATAACGGGCACACCACCTTTTTGACTGATTAACTCATAGCTGTTCCAGGTAAGGCGCGGATCATACAAAATTGTGGCTCCAGCCTCCTTGGTAAGCATTGCCTGAGCCAGGAGGCCCACAACATAATACCCTTCTATAAAATCACCATTTTCATCCCAAAAAAAGCAGCGATCAAAATCACCATCCCAGGCTATCCCAAGGTCTGCGCCATGCTCTTTCACCGCCTGAGTTGTTAATTCTCTATTTTCAGGAAGTAGAGGGTTGGGAACCCCATGGGGAAAGGTCCCATCGGGTTCATGCTGAATTTTTACAAAGGTAAAAGGTAGATGGGATTCAAGTAGATCTATGACATTGCCGGCACAACCATTACCGCTATTTACTACAATTTTAAGGGGCCGCAGTCCTTTGGTATCAACATAGCTCAAGAGATGCTGAACATAGGCGTCTTTACTACTCAATGGGACACAAACTCCGCGGACTTTTGCAGGCGCTGGAATGCTCCCTTCAGTGATCATATTTGACATGGCCAGCAGACCGGACTCTCCGGTTACGGGGCGTGCCCCCTCTATCACAAACTTCATTCCATTATAGTCGGATGGATTATGACTGGCAGTCACCACAACCCCACCATCAACACCATCTTTTTCAAGACTGAAGGTGGCATGATACATTTCTTCAGTACCAGTTAGCCCCAGATCAAGCACATCACATCCCATATCAAGCAGGCCCTGGGTAAGTGCATCCACAAGACTTTCACTGGACAGACGAATATCTCGACCAACAACAACCTTTTTCAAGCTGTATACAGCAGCAAAGCTTTGACCTATTTTTCTTGCGAGTTCAGGGTTCAGTTCATCGGGTACCCTGCCCCGAATATCATAGGCCTTAAAGCATGGGAGTAGTTGTTGGCTCATTTTTCCTTTTCCTTTTTGATGGGGCTTCGTTATATTCTTTTGTTTGTGCAACTGATATTGGCTCAAAATGTATCGGATTCCACAAATAACATCAACGACCAAACAAACAAATCCCTCAAAAATTGTGTAAAATAGTCTTATGAAAGGAATTATCCTCGCCGGAGGCTCCGGAACCCGTCTTTATCCGCTCACTAAGGTAATCAGTAAACAGATGATACCTGTGTATGATAAACCAATGATCTACTACCCTCTCTCGGTACTCATGCTTGCTGGCATCAGAGAGATTCTTATCATTTCCACGCCCCATGATCTGCCCCACTTCAAAGAACTCTTTGGAGATGGCAGCCAACTTGGGCTTGAAATCAGCTACGAGGAGCAACCTAAGCCCGAAGGACTTGCACAGGCATTTATCATCGGCAAACCATTTATTGGTAACGATTCTGTTGCTCTCATCCTCGGTGACAACATATTCTTCGGTCCCGGATTCTCAAGTATCCTCACCCAAAGCTCTCAACTGAAAGACGGTGGGCTGATTTTCGGCTATCTCGTCAAAGATCCAAAACGCTATGGTGTTGTAGAGTTTGACGACCAGAGACACGTTATCGGAATTGAGGAAAAACCTGCCAATCCAAAATCAAAATACGCCGTTCCCGGCCTCTACTTTTACGATAACGATGTGATCGAAATTGCAGAGGCTGTCAAACCATCTGCAAGGGGTGAGCTTGAAATCACAGATATTAACAATGAATATCTCAAAAGAGGAAAACTCAAGGTACAACCCCTTGGTCGAGGTTTTTGCTGGCTGGATACCGGAACCCATGAATCATTACAACAGGCCTCAAGTTATGTACAGGCTGTCCAGGAGAGGCAGGGACTCAAAGTTGCCTGCGTAGAAGAAATAGCCTATGACCTGGGATATATCGACATTGACCAACTGACCCACCTGGCCTCTGATATGTTAAAAAATCAATATGGTCAGTATTTAACCGAATTTATTGCTGAAAAGAAAGAAAAGGACAATTTGCAGAAATGAAAATACTCATAATTGGTTCAAAAGGTCAGTTGGGCTCAGACTGTTGTTCCCTGCTGGCTGCCGAAAATGAAATAACCGGCTGTGACATCCCTAAAATTGACATCACCAGTAAAGAAAATGTAGACAGCTACCTCAACGAAGTCAGCCCGGAGGTGATTGTAAATTGCGCTGCCTACACAGCCGTTGACGGATGCGAATCTGAACTCGACCTCTCCTGGAAGGTAAATGCTGATGGACCCAAATATCTAGCACAGGCTGCAGACAGACTTGGCAGTCGCCTTATTCAGGTCTCAACAGATTACATCTTTGACGGAAACAGACCTGCTCCAGCGCCATATATTGAAACAGATGCCCCCAATCCACTTTCGCAATACGGTAAAAGTAAACTTGCAGGAGAAGAAGCTGTAACCCGGTACTGTAGCAACAATGTAATTCTCAGAACAGCCTGGCTCTATTCTGCAACAGGTAAAAACTTTCTTAAAACCATGCTTAAACTGGTTACCCAGGACCCCAAAAGAGAGCTGAAAGTAGTCGACGACCAGTTCGGTTCACTCACCTGGTCCTACACCCTCGCCCTGCAGATCCAAAAACTCCTGAATTCAGATTTAACCGGAGTTATGCATACCACATCAGACGGCTATTCAACCTGGTACGAGGCAGCCAGATACTTCCTGGATACCATGGACGTTCCTTATGCTATGCGCCCCTGCACAACAGCAGAATACCCCACACCTGCCCACCGTCCGGCAAACTCAATTCTTGAAAACAGGGTGCTCAACAATGCCGGGATATCGACGTTTATAGACTGGAAAGAAGACATCAAGACCTTCGTCTCCCTGTATAGAGAACAACTATTGAAAGAAGCCCGGGAAGGGTAATCGTATTAAAATGTTGCGACTAACGTCCTGCATAAGAAGTTATCAAGTAGTCGCTACGAAGCGGCTTCTTGATAGCCCAAATCAACGATAAGTTTCTGAACCACCCTTTTAGTAGACGCATCAACATCATAAACCTGAAAACCGGCCAGATAATGACCCTGCACCACATCCTGCCTGCACCAGCGGCTGGTTCCATTAAGCACCACTTCATGACGCTCACGGATAACCGCAGGTAGACGAATACGAAGGCGGTGGTTTTCATTGGGCTGTACAGGTTCATCTGTTCTAAGCAATACCCCCTTTTCCGATATATCAATGAGGTGACCAAGAATCTTATTACTCAGACCATCAAATACCCGAAGATAAAACACCAGAGACTTACGATCGATCTGCCGCTGATCCATTTTCTCCACCTTTCCCGTGAGCACTGCGTTCTCTACAATGTACACTATCCTCTTATGACAACGTCTTTTATATTTTCTACATATATCTGTTACAATATTCTCAAACAAGGGACATACGCCAAAAACGGCTAATCACTCTCTTCTGTCCTGGAAGGTGGCTCCAAATAATCCTTTACCGCATCAATAGCAATTGCCGGCTGCTGCTGCAATAACGACCTCCGAACATCATCATCTTTGATAAAGGTCCTTGTGAAGTCACAGGCATCATTGAGTGCATCACAGGTCATACATCTCCTCAACATCTGATTTTCCGGAGCGAGAACAGTTCCAAGTACCATATGTAGTATTATAGCAACAATCATAGCTTTGGCAAAGCCCACTAATCCACCAAGCAACCTGTCGAACCAGGATGTTATTGTCAGACTGATCACATACCCAAGCCCCTTTCCGAGCAACATCACAACTATATACGTCACCACAAACAGAATTACATAGCTGGTGAGAAAAACGACTTTCGGATTACCAGAAACATCTTTTAGTACAGGGAAAATAATGCCATGATACTGACTTGCGGCATAGTACCCCAGATACAGTGCAGCAAGCCCGGTCACCTGTTTCAATAAGCCCAACCATATACCACGGCCAATAAGCAGAGCAAAAAGTCCTAAAATGACCATATCGTAGGGCGTCAAACTTCCAAAAACATCCATGAACTCACCTGATTGTATTGATCTTTCAATTGTTAGTAATTGTTATAAGAATGTTCAATAATGAAAGAGAAACTAAGAAACTGCAAGCTTTTTATCCTAAGCGAAAAAACTTAATAAAACAGTGTCTTTGCCCCAGATAGCAGCAGTGTTCTCTTTTCCGTTTCATACAAGGTTTATAATGTTTAAACAACAAACAAGAATGCCCATATTGCAATATGGCAAAGCGGACACAACATATCAGTACCTTACCCAGGAAAACCTGTCATAAAAAAACAGGTCGCGTAGACTCCAAGAAACTGAGCTGAGATACATTTATTGTTTCGAGTAATTCGCAAGGTGCTTATTCCGTTTATCGGGGTTACTATAGACTATGTTATAATTATTGAACGTCTTCCATTTATAATACAGGATTAACCAGACTCATATGCCAGAACTCCCCGAGGTTGAAGTTATTCGCAGAGGCCTTCGTCCCCATCTTGTGGACAAAACCATCACTGGAATCTCTTACAACATGAAGCCGCTGCGCTCTCCGGTTGATATCAGTAAAATGACAAAAGAAATTATACAGGTCAAAATTACAGATGTTAAGCGAAGGGCAAAGTATATTTTACTCGCCATGGAAACCGGTGCGACCGTGGTAATTCACTTAGGAATGACTGGTAACCTGGGCATATTTGACAACCACACTCCCCGGGCCAAACATGATCATCTCCAATGGTCACTCAGTGACGGGAACCAACTCCGCTATAACGACATCCGCAGGTTTGGTTCAATCCACACCCTTACCGCGTCTGAAACTCTCGTTCAGGAGGAAGTGTTTTTTAAGACAAGCGGCCCGGAACCTTTTGATGAACTGTTCTCTGTTGAAAACATGTGCAATGTAGCAAAAGGAAAACAGCTCACCGTGAAACAGTTTATAATGAACTCTCAAGTGGTTGTTGGAATTGGTAACATTTATGCCAATGAAAGCCTCTTTAGGGCAGGAATACACCCTGAGAAAAAAGTATCAGCGCTGACTCAGATTGAGTGGCAGACTCTGATAGACACAATTAAAAAAGTCCTGCTCCATGCCATTGACTGTGGAGGTTCTACAATCAGCGACTTTCTCAATGCCTCCCAGGAGCGTGGTTACTTTCAGATGAATTTCACAGTCTACGGAAAAGACGGTGAGCCTTGTCCCAAATGCTACGCGCCCCTTCTTAAATCAAAGATCGGCGGCCGGGCCACATTCTACTGCAAAAATTGTCAGTGTTAGACTACCTGTTGAAAAAGAGTGGTTCTCTCATGTGGATTTCAACAGGTTCACCCCTGGCTATGTAATCTTTTCCCGGTGGAATCAAAACATTACAGGTGGCAAACTCTTTTTTCCCAGCCATACGAACCTGAAGGACACCTTGTGATAAGCAGCTCACACCCTCTTTAACAACCAGACTTCCCTTTGTTTTTACCTTGATTTCTTCAGTAGCAACAGCTGAGACAACGGAATTTGAAACATTCTCCACACCCTTCATTTGCATCAGGAGTGGAACAACTATCTCAAGAAAGACCGTATGCGCTGCCGCCGGAGGCCCAGGCAATCCTATATAAACAGTCTTTCCCTTAAACCCTATGACAGTTGACTTTCCAGGCCTCATCTTAAGGGAATTACACGTTACAGTACCCCCTGCTCCGATAAAACCACGTTCAACGAGGTCAAAATCTCCTCCTCCAGTTCCTCCGGTTGTTAACACTAAGTCATAATTGTCGCCAAGACTATAATTAAAGAAATCAGCAACCAGTGATTCTTCATCTCCGACAATACCGTAATTATCGGCCTTACATCCATACTGTTTGATAAGTGCGGCCAACAGATACTGGTTGGAAGAAATTTTTTGAGCATCACCTGGTACTACACCAGCCCCGACCAACTCTTTTCCAGTACAACAAAAACATACTCTGGGCTGGGAGTAGATGTTTACATCAGTGCGTCCAGCATCAGCTATTGTAACAAGAATAGCGGGGCTAATAACTGTACCGGTAGCAACTAAGGTGTCACCCGTTTTATGATGGGACCCTTTTCTCCGTACAAAGGTGGGCCCTGTGAGATGGGCGCGATCAATTGTAATCAAATCCCCCGAGATTCTGCACAACTCCTGTGGAATAACACAACTACAATTACCTGGCACCTTTCCCCCGGTCATAACCTTCCAGGTCTGCCCTGCACCAAGATTTAACGCCAGCGAGTCGCCTGCACCTGTTTCACCCACAAGGGTAAACGTTGAAGCACTTTGTACTGCATCAATATCCAGAGGTCCTATTGCATAGCCATCCCGGAGAGACTCATCATATAGCGGAGCATCACAACCAGCAGAGACTTCATCAGCAAGGACTCTTCCTGCTGCATTTTCAAGGGGTGTCACCTCAGTGTTCTTTGGCCCAGGGTTCCTCTTTGCGCAGAAACTCTGTATCTCCCTCAATAATAGCTGGGCTGAGATCACAGCTTCATCTGTGGCCCGATTTTTTTTATTTAACATACTGATCCCACATACAGGTGTTTTGAGAAGATCCAAAGTGTGGCTGGAGCAACACAATACAATCTTTTTGAAAAAAAAGATACGCCCCCCTGTTCAAGTAAACGACTACTTAGGGCGACAGAGAGACTACCTTATGAACTTGAAACATCCATTTTAGCTGGTCAGGGATACAATAATAATGAATAAAAAAACAATAGGGAGACACCTACAAGCAACAGGAAGGATACAACTACTCAATAGCCATATTACATAAACGAGATATGACCATCGGCCACTGTAGAGCGAAGGGTCACAACACACTGAATGCAGATATTTCACAGCTAACCCTAGGGTCTGACTTCTGTAGAAATAACTCTTTTGTAGCTGCTGTCATAAATTTTTACTGTTGGGGGCATGTAGCGTACTGAATCAATATACTGATAGAGTTCGTGTAATCGACGCTCATCGAAACGCTTCTCAATCAGCCAATCGTCCAAATAGTGATCCTGATCTTGTACTATGTCTCCTACTAGTTCATGAACCTTTGTTAAATACTCACTTTCACAACTACTCTCAGAGACCAAACGCTCAAGATCTACTTTTAAAAATCCTGAAATAGTCTTTGCTTTACTCAGGATTCCATTGGCTTCAAGACTCAAATGTTTACGATTCATAGTCGAAATCTCATCTCGCTTAATCAAGGCCACGTGCCTTCAGTTACCATTACGTAACTTGAGTTACAATTAATTCACTAACACTTACTTGATTTTCTACTACTTGTCCATGATAGAATATTGTTTTCACGAATTTTTTGCGAGACTCTTCGATCTATTAACAGACCAAACACAGGGTCACATACTACGATTCATTACTCTTTAGAAAACCTGTAACATTTGAAATATTTGAATCCACCTATATGAAGATATTGAGTCAGGTAAACACTGGCCCCAAGAAGTCACTTTTACAATGGCTCACCCAGCTAACTATTAACTTTTATCACTAACTTGCCAAAATTTTTCCCTTCTAACAAACCCATAAATGCCTGGGGCGCATTTTCAAGACCATCAACGATCTGTTCTTTATAATGAATTTTACCTTCTTGCAAAAGAGTCATCATTTTTTCTGCAAACTCGCCATATCTATGGCCATAATCATCAAAGATGATAAAACCCTGCATTTTAATTCGCTTAACCAGAATTGTTCCAACCAGGACTGAAAGACGATCAGGTCCATCTGGAAGTTTAGTGGAATTATATTTTGAGACCATTCCGCAAACAGGGATTCGGGCGCCAACATTTAAGAGAGGTAACACTGCATCAAAAACCTTTCCGCCAACATTCTCAAAGTAGACATCAATACCATCTACACAGACCAGCTTTAGCTGCTCCGCAAAATCTTCCGCCTTGTGGTCAAGACATTCATCAAACCCAAGCTTCTCCTTTGCATACTGACATTTTTCACCCCCCCCTGCGACGCCCACCACCTTGCATCCATAAATTTTCCCGAGTTGGCCAACCGTTGCTCCAACTGGCCCGGTTGCTGCTGCCACTACGAGGGTATCACCCGGTTTGGGTTGTCCGATATCAAGTAAGCCCATGTATGCTGTAAATCCAGGCATACCAAGAATCCCAAGGGCATATGAGGGGTTTTCAGGCTCCTTACCGAGCTTTGTAAGCTCGCTTCCATCGGACACAACATGGCTTTGCCACCCACTATATGCAAGGACCCACTCTCCGACGTCATAGGATTCATTCCGACTCTCCTGCACCTGACATACAGTGGCGCCCACCATCGGCTGACCTATTTCTACTGGTGGGGCGTATGATGGAGCATCACTCATACGGCCACGCATGTAAGGATCAAGGGATAGATAAATAGTACGGAGCAGGATTTCTCCTGCCTGTAAAGAAGGTACTGCCTCTTCTTCTAGCCTGAAATTGTCATCCTGAGGAGCACCTTTAGGACGTGAAGCAAGTACTATACGACTATTAACAACTCTGTTATCTGCCATTACCTATCCTCTGTAGTTATATGATTTTTAATATCCCAGTAGTATAAATTTCGTTTCAGACAATGTAAGTAACATTAGACCCGTCGGGTAGTTATGTTTATATGTTTTTTCATGATATCAAAAAAGAAAAGGCGTTGAACCACTGATGGTCAACGCCCTGAGCACTTCTATTGAGATCTAAAAAATTAATTAATAGCAACCAACTCAAGGTCAAATATCAGATCCTGCCCTGCAAGAGGCGGGTTTCCATCAAGGGTAACAGTTTCATCTGTCATCTCACTGATCATAACGAGCATTGGCTCCTCTTCCTCATCAGTTACCTCAAGCTCATCACCTACAGCGAGCTCTAAATCTGCTGGCATCTCTGAACGAGGAACCTCTATAACCATATCTTCATGCCATAGTCCGTAAGCATCTTCAACACCGATAGTGACTGTCTTCTTTTCGCCAACTGTCATAGATTTGATTGCGCTTACAAAACCATCGATCAGATCATCTTCTCCAAGGGTGAAAACAAATGGCTCTTCCCCTTCTGTTGAGTCAAAGACTGTTCCATCATTGAGCTTGCCGATATAGTGAACGGAGACCTTATCTCCATTATTTAATTGAGTCATAATTTTACTCCAGTTTAGATACTATTGTTATGAAAGACCATTTACATCCCTCATCGCTTTTTAGTGCCTTACTCCTGAAAGCCTGTCACAAAAAACAGATAGCGTAGACTTCGAGAAACTCAGGAATTGAATTTGAAATCGTAAGTTTAGTCTTACCACCAGATAGTGAACCTAGTGAGACCTTCGAGGCACTTACCCCGTTCATCGGGGTTATATAATTACTCATACACCAAAATACAATTTGGCTACTGCTGATACCAATTGCCCGTAAAAATTACAACAATTATATTAACGACGATAGTTCAACCATTTATTAAAAAAAACAAAATCCTTTACCTGCTTGAAATTACTCTTCACTGTTTTACTGGCAAACAAAAAAAGGGAAACAATCGCTGAAGCAATTAGTTCCCTTTTTTCATTTCTGACATGGTCTTATTGAAATCTAATCAAACAGTGTAGAAGCTCCCTCACATATTTCATTATATCCTTTATCCAAACAAGCTACTTACCAAGACAAAATTGTTCAAACACCACATCGAGAACATCATCGGTTGTAGTCTCGCCAACAATTTCACCTAAAAACTCTAAACAGTCCTGTAAATCAACGGCGATAAGATCATTGGTGAGCCCGGTCTGCAACGTTGACAGAATCCGTTCAGCGGCAGATTTTGCCTGTTTGAGAGCTACCTGGTGACGAAGATTTGGGGAACAGGCATCTTCTTCCCACTGCTCTGAGTCTGTGGTTATTTTAGAAAAGATTGCATCTTTAAGAGAATCAATACCCAGTTGTTGCTTCGCCGATATTTCTACAATTTCCCCATCATTACCAAGAGATGTGACATTGGATTTCCCGAGCTCACACAGATCGAGCTTATTTACAACTGTAAGCACCGGCTTATGGGAAACATCTTTATAGAGCAACCTATCTTCTTCAGTTACTCGAACAGAACCGTCGAGGAGAAAAAGCACAAGATCTGCTGTATTGATGAGATCCTTAGCCCGGCTTATACCCAATTCCTCAACTTCCCCAGCACCGCTTCGAATACCAGCAGTGTCTATAATGCGTACTGGAACTCCCTTAATATCAATAACTTCTTCAATTGAGTCCCTGGTGGTTCCTGGAATTGCAGTTACAAGGGCCCTTTCTTCTTGAAGCATGGTGTTTAAGAGACTTGATTTTCCAACATTAGGTCGCCCCGCGATAACAAGAGAAATACCTTCCCTATACAACCGTCCCTGGGACACATTGCCAAGAAGTCTTGCAAGAGGTGCGATCACCTCACTTTCAAGTTGAGAAACCATTTTACTGGTATCAACAATGTCAATATCTTCATCCGGAAAATCTATTGCAACCTCAACCACAGCCCTCATTGAGACAAGACTCTTCTGGATGGGCTCGATAGCGCGGTATAGTTGACCAGATAGTTGCTCTTGAGCAAGGTCAACGCCCTTTCTGGTTTTGGCTGAGAGAATATCAATGACTGCTTCGGCTCTGGTAAGATCGATACGGCCATTTAAAAAGGCACGTTTAGTAAACTCACCTGGTGCTGCCAGCACTGCGCCACTGGTCACAATTATTTCCAAAATATTCTGCAGGATAAGAAAACTGCCATGGCAGTGGATCTCCACCACATCTTCTCGTGTATAGGAGTGGGGGCCCTTCATTATCACAGCCATTACCTCATCAAGAATCCTTTTGTCTTCCGGATGATATATGTGCCCATAGTACAATTGGTGACTGCGATAGGTACACTGAGGGTCTTTAGGTGTGAAGAGGAGTTGCAGGATTTCAAGTGCATGGGGGCCACTCATGCGGATGATACCAATCCCCCCGGCTCCGGGGGGAGTGGATATTGCGGCTATTGTCTGTTCGGTATTTGAAAGATTCATTCTAACTCAAAAATGAGGGTTTCATGAACTCTTTCAGTCGATGAAACGGTACAACGAAAGAGTATCAGGCATCTTTATCGATCTTGGCAACCTGGGAGCCTTTATTTCTCCCCTTGGATTGAGGTCGTTTCTTACCGCCTCTATTGCCTTTACCGGGCTTGTAGATGAGTATTTTCTTAAAAAGTCCGTCCCCGACGGAACGACTACGAATCTCTTTGTCTTCTTGAAGGATCATATGGATTGCACGTCGTTCAGAAGGGTTAAGGGCAGGCAATACCTGAGTTTTCCCTTCTTCTTTAACAAGCGCTGCCAGTTCAACTGCCTTAACCTTCAGATTCTCAAGACGTTTTTCTCTAAAATCTCCAACATTAATGGAAATTCGCAGTCTCTCAGGTACCTTTCTGGTAACAACCTTTCGCAAGATATACTGCAGACTATCCAATACCTTACCATCAACGCCGGTCAGATCTTCTTCAAAGTCTCCACGCAGAGTACACGAAACAGACAAGCCTTCAGTTTCAACTTCAAGGGTAGAAGGAAAGCCCATTAACTCGACAATCTGCAGAAGCTCAGCTTTTACAATTTCGACACTCTCAGGACTTGCTATCTCTTCTTCTACAACCTCAACCTCGACCTCAACCTCGACTGGAGCCTCGGGAATATCGACTTTTTCAACTACAGGATTTTTTTTCTCAACATCCGGTTGTATTTTTGCCTCAACCTCTACCTTAGGAGTAGCCTTCTTTTTTGGTCGTCCTGGTTTCTTCTTAGGTTCAAGAAGAGAATCCATGGAATAGTCCGCGTTATCCTCTTCGACCTCAGGTCGTACACCAGCTCGGATATGTGCTTTTTTACGTATTAGACCAAAGATTCCGGTGGATCCAGTCTCAACGACCTCTATTTCCAGCTTTTCCTGTGCGACCTCAAAACTTTCACATGCCTTTTTGATGGCATCGGTAACTTCTTTTCCGTAGAAATCTTTTTTCGCTAAAGACATTACATTACCTTCTTCAATTGATTCTCACATCTCACTCTATCTTAACTTCTCAGCACCCTAAAAAGCTACTCTCATGCAGTCGCCGGTTTCTTTTTGTCTCTATTAATGAGAACCTGCTGGAGAATAGAAAGTAGATTGTTGATAAACCAGTAGAGAACAAGACCTGAAGCGAAATTAAGAAACATGAACGTGAATACCACTGGCAGAAACATCATAATTTTTGCCTGGGTAGGATCAGCAGTGGTAGGTGTCATTTTCTGCTGTAAAAACATCGATGCACCCATAAGCAGTGTAAGCACAGGCAGACCACCTAAATACGGCAGATCAAAACCAAGGTAAAGTCTATCTGGTGCTGAGAGATCAGTAATCCAGAGCATGAAAGGTGCATGGCGCAACTCGATTGAGAGTAACAACACCTTATAGAGTGCAAAAAACACAGGAATCTGCAGCACCATCGGTAAACAACCACCAAGGGGATTCACCTTATAGGTTTTATAAAGACTCATAACCTCCTGATTCATCTTGGTGGGATCGTCTTTATATTTCTCCTTAAGCTTTGCCATTTTAGGCTGAAGCTTCTGCATGTTCTTCATCGACTTCATACCCTTTTGGGAAATCGGCCAGAACGCTGCTTTAAAAAGAACAGTTACAAGAATAATGGCAATTCCGTAGTTATGAAACACACCGTTAAGGGTATTAAGGAGCCACAAGGCGGGTTTAGCGATCACATCAAACCAGCCAAAATTAATAGAACGCTCCAGATTAGAACCTACTGCTTTCAGCATCTTCAGCTTTTTAGGACCATAGAAAATCTGGTACGCATATTCTTTCTCAGCTCCTGCTTCCAGGGTATCCATACTGCCAGCAAGATGCGTTGTAACGAGATCTTCAGTTCCCTGCATGGTGAAAGATTTTCCATTATCCACTGTTGGAATCAGCGCGCAGATAAAGTAGTTGCTCTCATAGCCGGCCCAATCAATTGCACCTTGAAAGGTGAGCGGACCTTCCTCAAAATCACCAGCACTCGTCTCACTCAGTTCCCCATTAATATAAGACCCGGGACCAGCAAACAAAAACCGTTTAGCAGGACTGATACTTGTTTCAAATCTAGTATTAATCTGACTTAACTGAGGAGTTCCCTGGAGGATTGAACCAGAGCCATTTAAAACCTTCACACTCAGATCAATAAGGTATGTGTCATTATTAAATGTATAGGTACGGACAACAGACAAACCATTTCCAGCATCAGCCGTGAGTACAAGCTGCCCTTCATCCTGAGCCTGGGTTAGTACAACAGAATCAACTTCGCTATCATACAAAATTCTGTTTGGAACTGCGCTTCCCCAGGAAAACTGTAAAGGGAATCCCTGACTGGCGTCGGTCTTAACCAACTGCATACCGGGTGAGTCAGCATCATGAGTTTCTTTATGGTTTTTCAAGACAAAGCTGGTAACCACACCACCATCTTCAGACAACGTTGCGGTATAAAGATCAGTCTCAACAACAATTTCTTTAGGTGCTCGATCATAGGCAACTGCAGGAGCAGGTGCGACTACCTGCGGTGCAACTGTCACTTGAGCAGTGTTCGTTACGGCAGCACCAGGCTGAGCTGTCTGTTGTGGTGTGCTTTGTTCTGTCTGCTCTTCCACAGCTACAGGCTGATCAAAACCTACAAAGAAATATTGATAGCCAACGAGAATTACAAAAGAGATAATTATTGCCAAAAAGGCTCTATAGGTGTCCATGAACTGTCCGTTTATAAATGACGAATGAGGGAGGTTGTCAGTTAATAAATAATTGCGGATGATCTGTTAACGTAACGGATCATAACCGCCTCGGGAAAATGGGTGGCAGCGCAACAAGCGCCACACGCCTTTGAAGGCACCGCGAAGCACCCCGTATTTTTCAACTGCTTGAATTGTGTATGTAGAACAGGTGGGAGTAAAACGACAAGAAGGTGGTAAAAGAGGCGAGATTAGATATTTATACCCTTTTACACATCCGATAAATGCTCTTTCAGGCAATCTACTTATCTTCATTTCATCTGCTCTGACCACGAGTAAATCTTGCTGTAACTTCTTCTACAGCTTTGCAGATATCATCGGGATGTTTACATGCAAAATCTTTACGCACTGCGAAAACAATATCAGCACCAGCTGGATACTGTTCTCGCTGAAGCCTAAACGATTCTCTGATAATCCGTTTAATGCGATTTCTCTTCGCGGCACCACGGATTTTCCGATGAACACTTATACCTAATCTGTTAATGGCGGAGCCATTATCCATACAAATCAAGGTATAACCGTTACCATGTAAACGTTTTCCCCTGCTGTAAACTTTATCAAACTCCCAGCCCTTTCGGAGCAAAGAAGTTTTCAAAAGCCGTTGATCGGTCAAGTTACGCTGAAAGTCTCTTGCGACCTTTTGCTCTGCGGGCACGAATGATAGCGCGTCCTGCACGGGTACTCATTCTTTCTCTAAAGCCATGCTTACGTGCGCGTTTGATTCTGCTTGGTTTGAAAGTTAAACTCATTATTTACATCCTCATCTGTGGAACCCATGAAATGACATGGACTGTTTTTAATACTGTAGAAACTTTTGAATTGTTCTTTTCAATGTTTTATTAGCTATCCAAAAGTCAACTTCATCCGCAAACACAACTCGATTATTTGCGAATTTACAAATTGCAAAAGAAGAATATTAACCATATCCACCCTATTGTGTCAAACATTTTTGCAATATCTCGTTCATGGAATATTGCAGAAGCCCATGGGCTGTGCTATTCTCAATTAAATTAATTTTGTTGAGAATAGCGATATATTGCAGACAAGAGTCTTCCCCCATGACCAATTCCCCTATTAAAACATATAAAGACATAGACTGGGCAACCCTCAGGCGAAACGCCATGGCCCAAAAAGGATGGAAGCGAAAAGGCCCTAAAGAGTGGGACCAAAAAGCAAAATCCTTTTCCGGACGAACCAAGCATAACGATTATGTTGATCTCTTTATCAGTGAACTCCCGCTTGCTCCATCACTTACAGTCATTGACATAGGATCGGGGCCGGGAACGCTCTCTTTACCCATTGCCAAACTTGTTAAAAGTGTCACAGCGCTTGATTTTTCAGAAGGCATGCTTGAAATACTTGATCAGCATGCCGCTGCTGAAGGGCTTACAAACATCAATACTGTAGAGTGCTCCTGGGAGGATGACTGGCAGGAAAAAGGAATTCCCCCCCATGACATTGCCATAGCATCCAGATCCGTTGGCGTAGAGGAACTTCAAGCTGCTCTTACAAAAATAAATAACATAGCCACAAAATTTGTGTTTATCAGTGATCGTATAGGTGCCACACCTTTTGAAGCTGATGCCTTCCACGCCATAGGAAGGCCTTTTGAGTCAGGACCGGATTACATATACACTCTCAACCTGCTCTACACTATGGGTATCTACCCTAATGTGACTGTTCTACGACCTGACCCAGTCTCCCACTATTCCTCTGTGAACAAAGCATTTGAGTCATATTGCTGGATGTTTCAGGAGTTAAGTACTAGGGAAGAGACTAAATTACGCGATTACATACAACAAAATATTATACAAACCAGCCCTGATGGTACCATCTCGGTTAAACGCAACAGTCCTGTACAGTGGGCACTCATCTGGTGGCAGAAACAGTAACCTCTCATCCAATAAAGAAATACTGCTACCAGTAAATTTAACATTAAAAAAAACTTCAGATGATATCAGAACAATACGACGTCACCATAATCGGTGCAGGCCACGCAGGATGCGAAGCAGCTCTTGCCAGTGCACGACTCGGTTTTAAAACACTTCTTACGGTTATCAATGCAGACACCATTGGGGCTATGTCATGTAACCCCGCTATTGGTGGACTTGCCAAGGGACACCTCGTTCGCGAAATCGATGCCCTTGGCGGTGAAATGGCAAAGAACATAGACGCCACCTCCATCCAGTTCCGTAAGCTCAACACAAGTAAAGGTCCTGCAGTTAGATCGTCCAGGGCCCAAGCGGACAGACTCCTCTACCGGCTTCGCATGAAGTCAGTTATTGAAAACCAGGAAAATCTCACCGTTAAACAGACGGTTGTAACAGGGTTTACCGTTGAAAACGACACAATAACAGGTCTTACGACCTCGATAGACGAAGAGATTGCCACCAAGGCTGTGGTTGTCTGTACAGGTACCTTTCTTGATGGCCTTGTACACATTGGTCTCAAGAATTTTTCCGCAGGCCGACTTGGCTGTGCCGCATCTAAAGGCCTTTCGCGCTGGTTTAGGGAAAACGGTTTTGAAGTGGGTCGTATGAAAACCGGCACAGTCCCAAGGCTTGATGCCAACACCATCGATTACAGCGAGCTTGAAGCCCAGCATAGTGACAATCCTCCTGCACACTTTTCGTTTGCATCTAAAGGTGCCTACACCCTTCCCCAGCTTCCATGTTACATAACCTACACCAACGAAAAGACCCATGATATCATTAGAGAAGATATCGGTGGATCTCCCCTCTATGCAGGTATCATTCAAGGAGTAGGGGCACGGTACTGTCCATCCATTGAAGATAAGGTTATGCGATTTCCAGAAAAGGACAGACACCAGATTTTTATCGAACCTGAAGGGCTGGATACTGTAGAGGTATATCCAAACGGTATTCCCACGAGTTTGCCCCTTGCCACCCAACAGAAAATGGTCAACTCCATTAAGGGGCTTGAGAATGCAAAGATCATTCGTCCTGGATACGCCATCGAATACGACTATATAGATCCACTTGGCCTAAAGCCATCCCTTGAGACTAAAAAGATTAAGGGTCTGTTTCTTGCCGGCCAAATCAATGGAACCTCCGGATACGAGGAGGCTGCCGCCCAGGGACTTATGGCAAGTATCAACGCTTGTCATTATATTAAAAACACTCCTCCGCTCATCCTTGACCGGTCCCAGGCATACATTGGTGTTCTTATTGATGACCTTGTCACCTGTGGGACACTTGAGCCCTATCGTCTTTTTACCTCCCGTGCCGAATATCGCCTGCTACTGCGAGAAGACAATGCGGATGCCAGACTTGCGGATATCGGCCATAAAATTGGACTTGTCAGTAAAGAAAGAAATGACTCCTTTGTGCAAAAGCAGATAGCGGTAGAAAAGGGTATCACACAGCTCGAGAACATCTGGATAAAACCGACAAAAGAGGTCAATGCGGCCCTTGCAGCCCTTGGATCCACCGACCTCAAACAAAAATCAAGTCTTGCAGATATGTTGCGACGACCCGAATTACACCTCACAGCTTTTGCGAAACTCCCCCTCACACAGAATGAAATTGAACTGGTTGAAGAACTCAGCAGCAGTGTTGTTCAAGCAGAGATCGAACTTCAGGTGAAATTTAAGGGTTACATCGACAGACAATACGAACAGGTGGCCAGGTTTAAAAAGATGGAGTCAGTTCTATTACCAAAGGACATTGACTACAGCAGCCTTTCTGGCCTCTCCAATGAAGTTGTAGAAAAATTATCAAAAATCATGCCCGTATCCCTTGGCCAGGCATCAAGGATTTCCGGCGTAACTCCTGCAGCCGTATCAGTTTTGCAGGTTCATATGCGAAAACTCCAAAAGTCCAGACAGGATCAAGGCTAATTCAATGCTCACCTTTCCAGAAATTGATCCAATAATCGTAAGCCTCGGCCCCCTGCATGTCCGCTGGTACGGGCTCATGTACGTGATAGGTTTTATTGCAAGCTATACACTTGTCCGCAAACAGATTAAGGATTTGCCCTATAAACCTCTGGAGGCCCACTTTGAGAATCTCAATATGGTTCTCATTCTCGCAGTTATTATAGGTGGCCGATTAGGTTATGTACTTTTTTACAACTTTTCCTATTACATACAACATCCACTTGAAATTGCCGCCACATGGAATGGTGGAATGTCATTTCACGGGGCGTGTATCGCCCTGTTAATTGGAGGGTGGATTTTCTGCAAAAAACAGAACATTAATTTTTGGAAGTCAGCTGACATCTATGTTGCAACTATCCCTATTGGCCTTGGTCTTGGCAGAATTGGGAATTTCATAAACGGAGAACTCTACGGTCGTGTCACCGATTCTCCTTTAGGCATGGTCTTCCCAGGCGGAGGTCCTTTGCCACGCCACCCGTCCCAACTCTATGAGGCTTTTCTTGAGGGAATAGTGCTATTTACCATTCTCTGGACCCTGAGAAAACGACCATGGAAAGGGCAGGCATTGTGGCCCCATGGATCCATCTGTGCTCTGTTTTTAATCTGTTACGGGATATTTCGGATAATAGTGGAAAACTTCAGGCAACCGGATCTGCAGATGGGTTTTATCTATAGTTCTCTGACCATGGGCCAGTTGTTAAGTGGTGCAATGATCGCCGCAGGAACTATCATGTGGCTTCTTCGCTACGGAAAAAGCCACAAGGGGTAAGGCTTAGTGCTTTACTCGTTCACAGAGATTCTTACCAGGTTTAAACTTAACAACATTATGGGCAGGGATGGTAATCGCCTGACCTGTCTGGGGATTACGTCCTTTTTGGGCAGCTCTTTCCACCACCTTAAACGAACCAAATCCGGACAGGGTAACCCGCTCTCCCTTCTCCATCGCTGTTGCCATATTTGCCAAAACCTTGTCAAGCGCCTGGGCTGCAAGAACCTTAGTCACGCCTCCGGATTCTGCTATTGTCGCTACGAGTTCACTTTTATTCATTACAATTGCGCCTCTCTGTACAGAGCTAATAATAGGGTTAAAAAAATATTCTGACCTATTACTATCCGCTCTGACAAAAATCACAATCGGTGGAGATACTCAAAATACTATAGGTATTTCTACCTAGTTGCATTTACGCAACTGCTACAATTTAGTAAAATGAGAGACTTACACCACACTACCAGTCAAATTACGATGTAATTTAACGTGTATCTCAAATGAAAAAACTTCCTGAAAACTTACCTAATCCGTCGTAACAAAGCCATTACGTACAGCATAGTTGACAAGATCAACGCTATTTTTTCGGTTAAACTTCCTCAACAGGTTCGATCGGTGGTGATCTATGGTGCGCTGGCTTAGATTGAGTTGCCCTGCCATTTGCTTACTGGTGAGCCCCTGCACTACAAGCTGGAGAATCTCCTTCTCACGTTTTGTCAGTTCCTGAAAAGGCGTCCGCTTCTCATTGCGATACATGTTAATGACGTCATCTGCAAAATCATCTGTCATATAGGGAGAAATATAGCTTTTTCCAGAAAGAACTTTTGTTATGGCCACGAGCAACTCCTCATCGGAGTCATCTTTCATGAGATAGCCATCAGCCCCTGCCCCCATGGCATTATAAAAATACTGTTTATTCTTATGCATGGTGAGCATGAGAATTTTAATCCAGGGATACTTACCCTTCACAAGGCCAATGGCCTCCATACCTCCAATATCAGGCATAGATATGTCAAGGATGATGAGATCAGTTTCAGATTCTTCTAGAAAACTCATCAGCTGTTTTCCACTGCTCACCTCACCCACAACCTGAAACTGGACATTTTTTTTAATTATATTTTTAATCCCGTGCCGTATTAACACATGATCATCAGCCAACAGCACCTTAAACGTCTTATCTTCAGCCAACATGCACATCTCCCTCCAAACTATGTCAATAAGAAAACCAGGAATTATTATCTTTTAGTCCAGTTTCGCACCAACTCATTTGATAACCATATTTTCAGCTAAAAAGCAATTTAGTGACCACATACGACTGTTGAAAGACCAATTTTTCTTGACATTATCACAAAAGACGCTTTCATTAATTGCACCATTAATGAATGTTGATTCATTTTTTATCAGCATATGATTATTGAAATAAACAAAAGGGTCAACAGCCCCTTTTGCGTATATTATAACCTTAGATTTCAGGAGATTTACAATGAACGTTTTTTTTCAACTGGCCCGGAGCAAACTACACCAACCAGACCAACAGAGAACCCGCAATCATTCACATGTGCATATTACAGATACTATAAAAAAAACATAGAATGACTCATCCGCACACTCTGTCTCGTGTGGATATATCAAAGGAGACCTAATGATTCTCAAAGTTTTCCCCTTTCTCGACTGGTTCAAAGGATACGATGCCGGAAAGTTCAAAATCGATTTCCTTGCAGGCCTCACTGTAGCTCTTGTTCTTATCCCTCAATCCATGGCCTATGCTCAGCTTGCTGGCCTCCCGGCGTACTACGGCTTATACGCTGCATTTTTGCCTCCAATGGTGGCAGCCCTCTTTGGCTCCAGTAGGCAGCTTGCAACTGGTCCGGTGGCCGTCGTTTCACTCATGTCGGCGGCATCTCTTGAGCCGCTTGCTACTGCGGGGTCATCTGAATTTATTGCCTACTCTATAGTCCTGGCGCTCACCGTTGGAATTTTTCAGTTTTCCCTCGGTGTCCTGAGACTCGGTCTAGTGGTTAATTTTCTCTCCCACCCTGTTGTAAACGGCTTTACTAATGCTGCTGCCATTATCATTGCATCTTCACAGTTCTCAAAATTTTTTGGTGTCTACGTCGACAAGGCAGAGCATCACTATGAAACTATGATTCGTGTTGCACAGGCAGCCATTGATTACACCCACCTGCCTACCCTTCTTTATGGCGTGGCCGCAGTTACGATAATGGTTGTTCTGAAAAAAATTAACCCTAGAATACCAAACGTTCTTGTCGCTGTTGCTATTACCACCATCATTTCCTACTTCACCCATTTCAACAATGATGAAAAGGTTGATATTTCAGCGATCCAGCAACCAGGAATTTCTGAGAAAATTGCAGCGTTCAACAAGACTGTCACAGATATCGAAACTCTTGGTAACAAAAGAGCTGCAATTGGTCTTGAGGTTGACGACGAGATAAAAAATAATCACGAACAGACAGCAAGACTCATCGACCTGCAGAGTCAAGTTTCTACCCTTACCCTCGAGATCGGTGAAATTAAGCACGAAAGTCACTTAATTCGCAGTGAACTTCGCGGCTTAAAGTTTGAGGCTGTAAGAGATAACGACAACATCACCTTTTACAATAAAACTTCTATCCCAACAGGGATAGAAACTGATGCAAAAACCTGGCGAATCAAAGTTGGGAACAGTCAACTTGACTCGAGCAATCTGCTCATGAT
This sequence comes from Desulforhopalus glucosivorans, assembly GCF_054397165.1. NCBI lineage: Bacteria > Pseudomonadati > Thermodesulfobacteriota > Desulfobulbia > Desulfobulbales > Desulfocapsaceae > Desulforhopalus > Desulforhopalus glucosivorans. The sequence goes on along the minus strand of NZ_AP044854.1, from coordinate 96,832 downwards.
GGGAGGTGGCGCAGTTGTAGGGAAAATCCCTGAAGGTCTTCCAACTTTCGCCATGCCTGATTTAACCTTGAAGTCATTTCTCAAACTACTTCCAACAGCAATTATCATTTCTTTACTTGGTTTCATGGAAGCCATTGCTATTGCAAAAGCCATGGCTGCCAAAACCGGCCAGAAGCTCGACCCAAATCAGGAGCTCATTGGCCAGGGTCTTGCTAACATGATCGGGTCCATCGGCTCCAGTTATGCCGTTTCAGGTTCCTTTTCCAGATCCGCTGTTAATCTCCAGGCTGGTGCAATATCAGGCATTTCCTCAGTTGTGACCTCAGTCATGGTGGTTATCACCTTACTGTTTTTCACCCCGCTGCTCTATCATCTACCACAGGCTGTTCTTGCCGCTGTTATCATGATGGCTGTAATCGGCCTTGTTAACGTTAAAGGGTTTGTACACTCCTGGAAAGCGCAGTGGTACGATGGTGCTATCTCTGTCTTAAGCTTTCTTGTCACCTTGTATTTTGCACCACACCTTGACAAAGGTATCATGGTTGGTGTTGCTCTATCCATGTTCGTTTTCCTTTACAAGTCGATGCGACCAGTTGTAGCTACGCTTTCTCTTAGTGAAGACAATGTACTTAAAAGTGCAGAGGATTATCGCCTCCAGGGTTGCAGACATATCTCAGTCGTACGCTTTGACGGTGCACTCTTTTTCGCCAACGCCAGTTACCTCGATGAGCAGGTGCTGAAGTTTAGAAATGAGCAGCCCGACCTCAGATATATCTTACTTGATGCCAGAGGTATCAATGATATGGATGCATCAGGAGAAGAGGCACTAGAGATGCTCTGTAAACGAATACGAAGTGCCGAAATTGGTTTTGCCATGTGCGGAGTCAAGATGCAGGTTCTCAACGTAATGGAAAGAACCGGCCTCTATGACGAAGTAGGGAAACAACACATGTTCCCTGATAGTAAAACCGCCGTTGCAGCTCTTATTGACAGGATCCACAACGGAACCGACCTGCCCAAGGCTGGTTGTGACAACTGTCCTCTCACTAAGTATATCCCTAAAGCAGCGTAATTCTTTTCTCCAGCGCTCCCTCATTTCTGAGGGAGCGCTCCTCACCTCTCCTTGGTATTTCGCAGTACCACAGGACATCTCTTGCCTTGACTGGGTACTGCTGGTATAATTGCCGAAGTTTTGTCCCTTCTTTTAGCAAACTTTACCCAGGAAAATCGAATAATGAAAAAATTATTTTTTGCTCTTTGTGTTGCTCTGGCACCGGTCTCCTTTGCCATTGCAAGTGGAGGTTCAGGCGGCCATGAGATTCAAGACCTCACTGGCTCATTTTTCGGAATACTCGCTGTATTACTATTTGTTGCGGCATATTCACTTGTAATTTTTGAAGAACAACTCCACCTTAGAAAATCAAAACCAGTACTACTGGCTGCAGGTGTCATCTGGGTACTCGTTGCCATCACCTTTTCGCAAATGGGTGATACCCACTCTGCAGAAGTTGCTATTCGCCACAATCTTCTTGAGTATGCCGAACTGTTTCTCTTTCTCCTCGTTGCCATGACATACATTAACGCCATGGATGAACGAAACGTATTCCAGGCTCTTCGTTCCTGGCTGGTGACACGGGGCTTCTCTCTAAGAACGGTTTTCTGGGTTACCGGTACTCTCTCTTTTGTCATTTCACCTGTTGCTGATAATCTCACCACCGCACTTCTTATGGGTGCTGTTGCCATGGCTGTGGGTGGAACTGATAAGAAATTTGTTTCAATTGCCTGCATCAATATTGTCATCGCTGCAAATGCAGGAGGGGCGTTCTCTCCTTTTGGTGATATCACAACACTTATGGTGTGGCAGAAGGGTATCGTTCAGTTTTCCGAATTCTTTCATATCTTTTTCCCATCCCTTGTTAACTGGCTGGTCCCCGCAGTATTTATGAACTTTGCCATCAGTAAGGCGACACCGCAGCCCAGTAAAGACCAGTATGTCATGAAAATGGGTGCAAAACGTATAATTGTTCTTTTCCTCTGTACCATTACCACTGCCGTTTCTTTTCATAACTTCCTCCATCTTCCACCTGCAACCGGCATGATGCTTGGTCTCGGTTACCTTGGTTTCTTCTCTTACTACCTGAAGAAAAAAGAGCACAGAAACTATGATATCGACGATAATCCACTGGCGCACCAGACCTATCATTCAAAGCCAGATCCTTTTGATCTTTTCAGAAAGGTAGCCCGGGCAGAATGGGACACCCTGCTTTTCTTCTATGGTGTTATTCTCTGTGTTGGTGGCTTGTCCCAGTTTGGCTATCTCGCGACTGTTTCAAAGTTCCTCTATCTCGACCTTGGCCCCACAACCGCCAACGTTATCGTAGGTGTTCTTTCTGCTATTGTTGATAATATCCCTGTAATGTTTGCCGTTCTTACCATGCTTCCGGATATGTCCCACGGCCAGTGGTTACTCGTAACCCTTACCGCAGGAGTAGGTGGTAGTCTACTTTCCATTGGGTCCGCTGCAGGCGTTGCTCTCATGGGATCAGCACGAGGTGTTTACACCTTTAACGCTCACCTTAAATGGACACCTATCATCGCTCTTGGTTATGCCGCGTCCATTATCACCCACCTTATTATTAATGCTGATATCATGTAATGTGATGTTTTCTCGCTATTGATGCACACACACACCGCCTCCACTCCTCCCTTGCCTATAAGCTGGGAGGAGTGTAAAGCTCGCGGCTGGTCACATATTGATGTATTACTTGTGACCGGCGACGCTTATATAGACCATCCCTCCTTTGGTATCGCCCTTATAGGTCGACTCCTTGAAAGTCACGGTTACAAGGTTGCCATCCTTTCACAACCAAGATTTGACGATAACAAAGACTTCACAACCTACCCTGCTCCAAAACTTTTTTGCGGAATTACAGGGGGCAATCTCGATTCCATAGTTGCCAATTATACGGGTAACGGTAAGGTCAGAAACAGTGACTCATATTCCCCTGACGGCAACCCATGGCGGGGAGGCAGCAAGGATAAAAAAGAGAGAAGAAGGCCTGACCGGGCAAGTCTTATCTACACCTCTCTTGCCAGATCGGCCTACGGAAAAGTGCCCATTATTCTTGGTGGAATTGAGGGGTCCCTGAGACGCTTTGTCCACTTTGACTATAAACAGAATAAACTTCGCGCTTCATTTTTAACTGATGCCAAGGCCGATCTTCTCGTCTATGGGATGGGGGAAAAGGCTGTGATTGAAATAGCCAGCAGATGCAAAGCAGGCAAGCCCCTCACCGGCATTTCCGGCACCTGTATCCGGGCAACGGACAAGGAACTGCATGAACTGTTCGAAGAACATGAACTCAAGCAACCGCGCTATTTCTTACATCTTCCCTCCCATGAAAAGATTATTAAAGACGCAAGCCTCTTTTTAAAAGCTGAGATCGAGGTAGACAAACATCTGCGAGCTTATTCACCAAGGACCGTACTCCAACGGCAGCAAAGCCATTGGGTTATACAATATCCTCCCAATAACCCACTGCAGCAGCATGAACTGGATTCACTCTACGCTCTTCCCTACACCAGAAAACCCCATCCGGAAAACCAGCAGATTCCAGCTCACCAGATGATCAAAGATTCGGTGACCATCGTACGAGGCTGTTCAGGAAATTGCTCCTTTTGCAGTATCACTCGGCACCAGGGGCCTGCCATCGTTTCTCGCAGCCACACTTCCATTGTTGAAGAATGCAGTACAATTGCTGCGAGTCCTAAATTTTCCGGAACCATAAGTGATCTTGGCGGGCCTACGGCAAATCTTTATGGGACGGCATGTGAAATTGGAGGCTGTAAAAAACGGGATTGTCTCTATCCCAAGACCTGTGCTCATCTGAAAGTTGATGAGGAACTATTTCTTAAACTGCTTGAAGATGTGGTGAACATAGAACAAGTGAAACATCTCTTCATCTCATCGGGTCTTAGAATGGAACTCCTTCTCAGCACCCCTAAACTGATGGAACGTATAATGAGCCGCCACACCCCCGGCTCAATTAAAATCGCACCTGAACACAGTGACAAAGAGGTTCTTCGACTAATGCATAAGGAGCCACACTCACTTCTGCAGGAATTCGTCAAAAAATGTCGCGACATTAGTAAAAAACATAAGAAAAAATCGGTGGAACTTACCCCGTATATCATCTCTGCGCACCCTGGATCATGCCCTAACAGCAATAAACAACTCGTCCAGGATATGAAAAAGCTCAACCTTACTATACGTAAGTTTCAGGACTTCACCCCAACCCCGGGCTCAATTTCAACGGCAATGTATGTTGCAGAACGGGACGCAGAAACAGGAAAACCAATTATAGTGCTAAAGGGTCAGGCCGAGAGACAGAAGGCTCGAAAAGTCATAGAGACAGGATTCAAGATCAATTACAGACCTGCTAAAAAGAAGAAGAAATGATATATAAGTTAGAACGTATATCTTATATTTCTAAGGCACATACCCTAAAAAAGAGAAACTTGATTCAGGTCATTCTAACAGGATATTTGAAACAAGACAGTTTCTTAGATGAACCACTATTTGTTGTGGGAAAAAATTTTTGACCGTAGCAGGCGAAGGGACGCAGTTGACCTGCGGTACTTATGTACAATCTTTCGTAATAGATCATCCCACTCTTCACTGATAATAGGATCCCTTTCACGATCTTGAGATACTCTCTCTACTTTTTCTCTTTGATTGTTGCCTGTACCAGACTCTTCTTCCTCACCAAGACAAAACTCAACCTCAGTCTCTTGTTCCGGTTTTTTCAGGGGCTTAAGCTTCACCTCATAACCGGATTTCTCCAATACTCGGGTTAATTTTCCCATGCAGAAACCAACCTAATTAAGCAGATTGACAACATAGTCCTGTAGTGATTGCAGCCATCCCTGCTGCCAGGCATACACACCAGCTACAACCTCCGCTGCAATAAGCCCTAAAATTACCCAGAACCACCAGCGGTGCCAAATCTTTGTGGTTGGTGGCAGATGGTATAAATCGTCTCCTGGAATAGCTAATTGCTCTACACATTTACGAATGATTTTATCATCTACCGTAGAGAGCTCCCTTGAGTACGCTGCAAGCAGGGCATTATCACATATCAAATTGATCTGACGAGGATTACCGTAAGTTGCAGTGCAGACTAACTCGAGGGCTTTTTCGGTAAAGATCGCACTACTGCCTCCAGCCTTCTTGACCCTATAAAGCACATACTTGATAGCATCCTGCTTGGAAAGACTGGAGAGGTGATAACGCACTGCAATACGCTGGGCAAGTGGCGATAATTGCTCTTCAGTTAACCTCTCAAGAAGCTCTGGCTGACCGACAAGAAAAACACTCAGAACACCCTTGATTTCTGCTGCCATATTCACCAGAAGTCTCAATTCCTCTAGTAAATCAGTTGGCAGGGCGTGGGCCTCATCAATTATGAGTAAAACCTTGCGGTTGGTCTTTTTACACTCTTCTAAAAGTTTAGAAAATAAGAAGAGAAATTTTGCTTTATTTCCATCAAAAAGCAAACCAAGTTGCGCTGCAAAATAGTAAAAGAAATCATCTATTTCAAGTGTAGGATTAGATATCACACAGAGATAACCCGGGTTTTCCAGAGTCTTGGACAAAACATTAATAAGAGTTGTCTTTCCAGTACCAACACCTCCTGTAAAAAGAAGAAAACCTTTATCTGAAACCACTCCATGTTTTAAAACCCCAAGAGCCTCCTTATGGGTTTCACCCAAAAAAAGAAACTTTGTGTCGGGAGTGAGTTCAAACGGTTTTCTTTTAAGACCAAAATGAGATGTATACATAATTAAATTATAAACGTAGAACCTTATCCCCAAAAGCCTTTCATAAAAAAATGATCTGGTATCTGGTATTCGTATAAAATGAGTAACGTAAACTAACCGGCAAATAGTACATGCAAAGTAACCCTTAAAACACTTATCGCGGCGTTTTTTAGTTGCCGAGATAAGATAACAATATGTCCATGGAACCAGAAAGGTAATACCACTATCTCTATAGTTATCCGGTATAACCCTTATTTACACAACATCCCAGTGGTTTTTTACTGAAAGTCTTCGGGACAAAAACTCACCGCTTCCCTAATATCTTCAAGACCTAAGGCCAACATAAAAAGCCGATCCACGCCAAGTGCTATTCCCGCAGCAGATTGAAGCTGCTGCAGATCCTTTAGAAATCGATCTGGCATTTCTGTATCTTTATTCCAGAGCCCCCTAATCGCCTGAATTTCTTCTGAAAACCTGAGCCTTTGCTCGTCCTCATCTGTAAGTTCAGTAAAACCATTAGCCAGTTCCACACCACCTAGATATAGTTCAAATCGCTCGACAATATCAGGGTTATCCTTACTGCGCTTTGCAAGAGAACCCAGCTCTATTGGGTAATCTATTAAAAAAGTAGGACGGACCAGGCCCAGTTGCGGTTCAACATATTCAACTAAAATCTCATCAAACCGATTATCTCTCATTGCACTGGCAGCATCACAGGGAGCAAACTGTTCAAAGGCATCTTCCACAGTAAGTCTATCCCAGGGCAGCTCTAATTCAAAGCCAGAAAAATATTTTTCCTGACTCGCCCTTTCTTTTTCAGCAAGCCCCTCTCTTGCAATAAAGCGAAACAGCTCCTCACAATCATCCATAAGGGTGAAATAGTCCTGCCCAGAGTGATACCACTCAAGCATGGTAAACTCTTCTAGATGACGCCTACCGAATTCATTTTTCCGAAAGCAGGGACAGATTTGAAAGATCTTAAAACACCCCAGCGCCAAGAGTCGTTTCATACAAATCTCGGGGGAGGTCTGCAAAAAAAAACCATCGGAAGACAACGGTTCAATATAACGTTCTGGAATGAGCACAGGTTGCCGCACGGGGGTATCAACTTCTAAAAACCCCCGTTCGGTAAAAAAGGACCGCAAACTACGTATAAGGGTTGCTCGCTCACGCAACCGCTCAACAGGCAACATAGTCTCTATTCTTTTACTCGAGTAACATATTCCCCTGTCCGGGTATCAATTTGAATTATATCCCCTTCCTCGACAAAGGGCGGTACCTGGAGTTCATACCCGGTTTCAACAGTCACGGGCTTAGTATCATTGCCTGAAGTATCGCCTTTGGCCCATGGATCAGCCTGGGTTACATTTAAATTTACAAACATAGGCATGGTAATGTCAATGGCCTGACCTTCAAAGAACAACATATCAACTTCCATATTATCAATAAGGAAATTGTTGTTATCACCTAACTGCTCGGCTGTAAGAAATAGCTGCTCGAAGTTTTCGGTGTCCATAAAATGGAACTCATCTCCCTGATTATAAAGAAATTGCATCTTTCTCTCTTCAAGGTCCGGCTTCTCAAATTTATCGTTTGAGCGATATGTTTGCACCAGCTGATTGCCGGAGATCATATTGCGCATTTTACATCGATATAAAGCCTGCCCTTTGCCCGGCTTGGAAAATTGAAAGTCTATTATAATATAAGGGTTTCCATCAATTTGAACTTTAAGACCTTTACGTAAGTCTGAGGCACTAAGCATCCCACTTCTCCGTTCGTTTTCGTATAAACCGGCTCACCGGCTTTGTATTAATGTCATACCGCTACTTTCATCTACTATGATGGTACATTACTATTCAAAAGCGGTATTAAACGTTTCTTGTATTAACCTGAAATATTATAGTATACCTATCTTTCATTTGATAGCGCAACTCTTAATAGTGATAACAGGGTGTGAAAAACTATCCCATGGCAACATACAACCAGGACTTAATCTTTTTTTCACTCTATAGGTAATGCTAATGAGGTAATCGTAATCTAACCCCGATGAACGGGATAAATGCCTCGAAGGTCTCACTACTTTCACTATTTGGTGATAAGGCTAAACGTACAATTTCAAATTCAATCCTTGAGTTTCTTGGAGTCTACGCTACCTGTTGTCATGACAGTCTTTCAGGAGTAAGACACTAAAATTTCGACCAGAATTGATGCTTTAATTATTTCCGGATCAAACTTATGAACACCATCGGTATTATCTCAGACACCCACATCTCACAGCCGGACCAATCTTTTCTTCAGCTTTGCACAGCAGCTTTTGCCGAGTGTGACAGCATCGTCCATGCTGGTGATCTCACCGATCATTCAATACTCTCTGTCTTTGGTGAAAAAAAAATATACGCTGTTCGTGGCAACATGTGTAACCTCGATACCCAGAGAATGTTGCCGGAAAGAAAAGTAATTAGTCTTGCTGGACATACCATAGGCATTTCCCACGGGGCTGGACCACGTCACAATATTGAAGAACGGGTTTTCGACATGTTCCCGGGCGCTGATTGTATCATCTATGGGCATACCCACATACCGATCTGCCACTATTTTGGTTCCACCCTTCTCATTAATCCCGGCAGTTTTCAGTCAACAGGACGCTATGGGGCCCCTGGTAGCTACGCCATACTCACCATTGATGAAAGTGGTCTACACGGCAAACTCCACAACCTTCCCACTCCGCGATGAAAACACTATGGACTCCATGGCGCATTGACCATGTACTAGGCAAGGCCACTACATCCCAGTTTTGTATCTTTGAGCCTCCAGGAACAGCATCCTTTGATAAACAAAACCTCCTGTTGTATCGCGACAGCAGAGGTGTGGTTCTACTCAACAGGTTTCCCTATGCAAATGGTCATCTCCTCGTAGCCCCAGTGAGACACGTTGGATGTCTGACTGATCTAGATGACAGGGAATGTGGTGATTTAATGACCCTGGTGAAAGAATCAACAACAATTATACGCAAGCACCTTAAACCTGACGCCTTTAATGTAGGCTGTAATCTTGGTGATATTGCAGGAGCCGGGATCGCTGATCACCTGCACTTTCATATAGTCCCCAGATGGAACGGAGACCATAATTTTATAACAGTACTCTCTGAGGTTCGGACCATCCCGGAACACATCGACTCGACATTTGACAATCTACTCGAAGATTTCACTACCCTTTATAGACAAAAAAATCCATGAGCAAAATAGCTAAACTCACCCCAATGCTACAGCAGTATCTTGAGATAAAAGAGCAACATGAAAACGCCATACTCTTTTACCGAATGGGTGATTTTTATGAGATGTTCTTCGACGATGCAGAAAAAGCATCAAAGATATTAGGAATAACCCTCACCTCAAGAAACAAAAAGAGCGATGCCGTTCAAGTTCCCATGTGCGGCATCCCCTATCATGCTGCCCAGACATATCTTGCAAAACTCATTAAAGCAGGCTGCAGGGTCGCCATCTGTGAGCAGACCGAAGATCCTTCCCAGGCTAAAGGGATCGTAAAAAGAGAAGTTATACGCATCGTTTCTCCAGGTGTTGTAACCGATGATCATCTTCTTGATGACAAAGACAACAACTATATCGCGGCTCTTAGTTACAAAGACAATGGCGCAACGCGTATCTATGGCTTGAGCTTTCTTGATGTGAGCACAGGTGAATTCCTTGTTGGTGAATTCAAAGGTAATGGAGCAAATGAGGAAAAGGTCATTGATCAGCTCACAAGACTCACACCATCTGAATTGTTGCTGCCTGATAACTACCGGGAAGGGCTTTTTGAACTCACCAAAGATATAGAGAGTCTAATCCCCGGGATTTGTATTACGGAAAAGGATAAATCCAATTTCAACCTGGAAAATAGCAGGGAGATACTCCTTGAACATTTTGCTATTCTGAGCCTGGATGGTTTTGGTTGTAAAAGTTACTCCATCGGTATTACCGCGGCAGGTGTGCTACTCGATTATATTCATGAGACCCAGAAAACAGCCATTGACCATATCGAAAGCCTCACCCCCATCGAAACTGAAGATATCCTCCATATCGATGAATCGTCCAGGCGTAACCTGGAACTGACCCAAACGATAGCCGGGGGGAATAGATCAGGTTCTCTTATTTCTGTGATCGACCATACCTGCACTCCTATGGGGGCACGACTCTTAAAGCATAATCTTCTTTTCCCACTGCAAAACACAGAACGGATAAACAACAGACTTGACGCTGTTACCTATTTTTATAAAGAGAGCAGTCCCAGGAAAGCTCTCAGAGCTCGGCTCGAAGAAGTATATGACCTTGAACGGTTAAACAGCCGCATGACCTTGGGCTCTGGAAACGGCAGGGACATGCTTGCTATGAAGAGTTCTCTTGGAACCATCCCCAAAGTACTAGAGGCGCTTGAGCAATGTAACACCACAAAACTTATTGCCCTGCGAGACACCCTTGATCCTCTACAGGATCTGTACGAACTGCTCGACACTGCAATCCATCACGAAGCTCCAATTACCCTTCGTGACGGTAATCTGATAAAGCAAGGCTACAACGCAGAGCTTGATGAACTTATCGCTATTCTCAGTGATGGCAAACAACTGATCTTAAACCTTGAGAACCAGGAAAGGGAAAGGACAGGTATTGCAAAGCTTAAAGTCGGGTTTAATAGGGTCTTTGGTTACTTTATCGAGGTGAGTAAGCTCCAGGCGGATAAGGTTCCAGATCATTATATCCGTAAACAGACTCTAGTGAATGCTGAGCGATTTATAACACCTGAACTCAAAGAATTTGAGAATAAGGTTTTGGGAGCTGAAGAGAGAAAAACCGACCTTGAATACCAGCTCTTTAGTAATGTGCGACAGCAGTTGGCCAATGCCAGCAGCCGCATCCTTAAAACTGCCAATACCCTCGCTCAACTGGATTTCCTCCTGGCTAATGCAGAAATGGCACATAAGTTCAATTACCTCCGCCCCGAGGTTACAGATGATGACACAATTCACATCGTAGAAGGTCGACACCCTGTCATTGAACGGATGCTTCCTTCTGGAAAATTTGTGCCAAATGATGTCCACCTTGATCAAAAAAGAGATGAGGTGCTCATTATTACCGGGCCCAATATGGCAGGTAAATCTACAATACTCAGACAGACCGCACTCATTGTACTTATGGCTCAAATGGGGTGTTACGTACCCGCTCAAGAAGCAAGTATAGGCATAGTTGACAGAATCTTCACCCGGGTTGGGGCCATGGATAATCTCAGACAAGGCCAGTCAACATTTATGGTCGAGATGAGTGAAACGGCCAACATACTCAACAACTCCACTGAGCGAAGCCTTGTGATCCTAGATGAGATTGGTCGAGGTACCTCAACCTACGATGGCCTTTCCATCGCCTGGGCTGTTGCTGAAAATCTGGTGAATAAAAATAATATTGGGGTGAAAACTCTTTTTGCCACCCATTACCACGAATTGACCGATCTGGCTAAAAGTAACAAACGGGTCAGAAACTACTCGATTGGTGTAAGGGAATGGCAATCTAATTTCATTTTTCTCCATAAACTCGTTAAAGGTGGAACCAGCAGAAGCTATGGTATTCAAGTAGCAGCTCTAGCTGGAGTTCCCGAAGAAGTAGTTCTTCGGGCTAAAGAGATTTTAAAAGATATTGAGCAGGGTAAATTTGATGGAACCACCAGATCAAAAAAAGGTGGCAGTGGACAGGTGAATAAGAGTCATCCAGATCAACTTCAGCTTTTTGCTCCGCCGCAGGATCCGATCAGGACATTTATAGAAAAATTCAATCCTGATGATTGTTCCCCAATTGATGCACTCAATACCCTCTATGAGCTAAAGAAAATGTTGAAAAAGTAAAATGACGATCTCAACATAGTACAACATAGGGTATACATCCTGTCATTTTGCATGCTTCAATGCACAATAGTTGGCGGATGAGTATTTAATTTTGCTATGAGACCACCTTTCTTGTATAATAATTTTGTTTTCATTCAATGAGTTGCTTTACCTTTAAATCAGTTTTAGTGTGTTTAATACCATAATGATTCATCGATCCTTATTCATCGCTCTTTTTGCTGCAATTCACCTCCTTTCTGCATGGGCGTTACCAGGCGTCGCTCAAGGTGAAGGGGGTGGACCTCCTCCTGTTTCAAAGCGATATGATGAGGCAAAATTCTATTACAACCAGCTCCAAACAAACCCAAAACTGTCTTCAACCCGTGATAACTGGTTGAAAGGAACACGAAACTTCAGAAGAATTTATCTCTCTAGTCCAAAGTCAAAATTTGCTGCACCCTGCCTCTTCATGCTTGGAGGACTCTATCGGGATATGTACCAGATATTTGAAAAACCTATCGATCTGGATGAATCTGTATCCTACTATAAAGACATTGTCCGACTCTTCCCCCAGCATACTCTTGCAGATGATGCCTATTTTGAACTGGCTGACGTTTTTCTAAAAAAAGAAGACCCCACTCAAGCGTCAAAGTTTCTCATCGAGATCGTTACAAATTATACCAGTGGTGACATGCACTCTAAGGCGGAGGATCTCCTTAAAATTCTCTCTAAGGAACACAATATTGCCCTGCCCAAAATCATGGTATCAGCCTCGGGGGAAAATAAACTCAGTTATGTTTTACCCGTAAAATACTGGTCTTCTGACCATTACACCAGAGTTGTCATCATGGCATCTGGTCCTGTGAACTATAAAGAGGTTCTCCTGGAGCCAACAAAAAACACACCCAGACGACTTTATATTGATTTTAAGGACAGCTATATAGAACCCCAATACCGAGCTCCTGTTCCGATTAAAGATGGACTCCTTGAAAGAATTAGGACCGGTCAGTTCAGCCCCGATACCGTACGGGTAGTTCTTGATATCGAAACCATTGGCAGTTACAAAATATTCAGCCTTCCAGATCCGTTCAGAGTAGTCATTGATGTGCGTGGTAAGGGCCACGAAGAACCTGAAGGTGTGGCGATTGCTGAGACAAAGCCGGATCCCCACACCCCTAAGATTGGACAGGACAGGAAGAAAACTAAAAAGATTATTACCGCAGATGAAAGCGAGGGTATTGTTATACTGCGACAGTCTAAGAAAAAATCCATTAACGGTACAATCAGTAGTACAGATACACAAGCTCTCACAGAAAAACGAAGGGATCCAAAGACAGACGCTCTTTCACTTGCCCAACAGCTTGGTCTTGGCGTCAAAAAAATTGTTATTGATCCAGGTCATGGAGGGAAGGATCCAGGCGCTATGGCTCATGGCATCAAGGAAAAGGACGTTGTCTTAAAGATTGCTAAGATCCTTGGTCCTGTCCTGCAAAAAGAACTTGGTTGTGAAGTTATATTTACCCGCGACACGGACGTCTTTATATCACTTGAAGAACGAACAGCCATTGCCAATACCGAAAATGCCGATCTTTTCGTCTCTCTTCATGTTAATGCACATCCTTCAGCAAAGGTACGTGGGCTTGAAACCTACTATCTCAACTTGACTACCAATGCTGAAGCCATGCGTGTTGCTGCCATGGAAAATGCGACGTCGACCCACCAGATGAGTGATCTGCAAGATATACTCTCTGATATCATGAAGAATTCTAAAATCGAGGAATCATCAAGGCTGGCACAACAGGTTCATAACTCGATCCTCGATGAAGCAGCAGACCAAGGGTACTCAAACATTAAAAACCTGGGCGTTAAACAAGCACCTTTTTACGTATTAATCGGTGCGCAGATGCCTGCTATTCTTCTTGAGATTGCTTTCATCACCAACAAAGCAGATGTCAAAAACCTTTCAGACCCCACCTTTGTCAGACTCTTAACCCAAGAGATCGCTGACGGTATTCGATCCTATGTAAGCTCCACCACAGCCCAATTTCAAGCCTTTAATTACACGGATAATACCCCAAGCCTCGAAAATTCTCTGTAGCATAGGGACATGTTTACACCGCTGCTTAATATCTCAAGTACTGAGTTTAAAGTGTTTCTTCGATGATTATTCCTGTTACATTTGAGAACCAACATTTAATAGTCAATATCAGAATTGAACATCTTAGTTACATACAATGCCGTGATATTGTGCAAGGTGCCTAACATATTTGCATTGCACAGAATGTTTGATTTGACTTACACTGACAGTGCGGAATTGTTCAAATCCTTATTTATGAATTCAGTGCAATAGAACTTATTAGCAATGAGAAATGAAATGTCCTTACTGTAGTAGATTCTTAAAGTCTGTAGATGTTGGTCCATTTGAAATTGACAAATGTGATAATTGCAATGCGATATGGTTTGATCCAAGTGAGTTTGAAAAATATTATGAAGTGGCATTTTCTATAAGTGATTTTTTTCGATTTAAAGAAAAATCAAATAACTGTCCTTGCCCAAAATGCCAAAATGTAGATTTAAATTTGGGCCATATATCTAACATGGAGGTCTACCTTTGTGGAAGTTGTGAGGGTATCTTTGTAAAAGAAGATCAAGTAAAAAAATATAAAAATAGCTCAAGTTCAATATGGGATTATTACACTCAAATCGATCCATTTATAGTTATCGAAAACCTTCTGGGCATGTTGGATTAATGGCTGTTAACAGGAGGTTCAACACTGTTACAGTTGGTTTGCTCCATTTTTTTCGAACTAAAATCAAGATAGGGGTACGTTCCTATTGATATTCTTGTGAACTATGCATAATTTTTACACATTTTCTTTAGTTATTGGGATTTTGTTAAGTTTTATTGGATATTTTTGGATTGTTTGGCGAGCTTTTAAGGTTAGTTTTGGTTGGGCTTTAGTATGCATGTTGGTTGGGTGGATAGGGCCATTGGTATTTGCAATAGAACACTGGAAACTAGCTAAACTACCTCTGTTCTTGCTATATGTCGGGACAATATTACTTCTTTTTGGCCACTTCTCGTTGACATGAGTTGAACAGATTATTTATTATTTTGTTACTCCATTTCTGATCATCTCGATCACTGATAATACTTTCTCATCACAGTTACCATTTATTATAAATCAAGCCTTCTGTATCACCAACAATTTGACCATACAATGGTAATATTCAAATAACTAAGAACACATTCGCTGTTAAACAAAAAAAGGGGCCTTACTCAAACGAGTAAGGCCCCTTTTTTACTTCAATATAACTAAGAACTACATCTTCGCCACTTTCAATCGTACAATGGCTCGCTGGAGAGCAATTTCTGCTCTCTTGCGGTTGAAATCTTCTGTCTGTTGAGCAGCTTGGGCGAGGCGCTTCTCTGCCCTTTCCTTTGCTTTCATTGCACGCTCAACGTCGATTTCAGAGCCTTTTTCGGCACTTTCAACAAGAAAGGTGATCTTATTATTTGAGACCTCACAAAATCCACCACTAACCATCAGGGATTCACGTGATTTACCATTCTCATATGTCAGAGTACCAATTTTGATTGTCGACAGAAAAGGCGCATGGTTTGCGAGTACACCGAAGTCACCACCAAAACCGGGCGCGTTAACGATATCTACATCTTCGTCAACCTTTGCACCGGTCGGAGTTACGACCTCAAGTCTTATCTGTTGTCCCATCGAACTGTCCTCTTTAGCAAAAATTTGGGTATCTACCTGAGTATTGCTGCCCATAACGGGCAACAATACTTCAGCAAATACTTAATGCGGTCAACTACAGTCTATTATTTAGACTCCGCATCTTTAGCAACCGCCTCGTCTATGGAACCAACCATATAGAAGGAGTTCTCGTTCAGCTCATCATGCTTGCCTTCTAAAATTTCTTTAAAGCCCTGAACGGTGTCAGCAACCTTAACAAATTTTCCAGGCATACCGGTGAAAACTTCTGCAACGGTAAATGGCTGAGACAGATATCTCTGAATCTTTCTAGCACGGGATACGAGCTGCTGATCTTCTTCAGAAAGCTCATCCATACCAAGAATGGCGATGATATCCTGAAGATCCTTATATTTCTGGAGAGAAACCTGAACACCACGGGCAACCTGATAATGCTCTTCACCAATAACGTTTGGATCGAGGATTCTGGAGGTTGAATCAAGTGGATCCACCGCAGGGTAGATTCCAAGCTCAGAAATCTGACGGGAAAGAACAACAGTACCGTCAAGGTGAGCAAATGTAGTCGCAGGAGCCGGATCAGTTAAATCATCCGCGGGTACGTATACGCACTGAACCGCTGTAATGGAACCTTTCTTTGTGGAGGTAATACGTTCCTGAAGGGCACCAAGATCTGTCGCCAGAGTTGGTTGGTAACCAACCGCTGAAGGAATACGTCCAAGAAGCGCAGATACCTCAGAACCAGCTTGGGTAAAACGGAAGATATTATCAACGAAGAAAAGTACATCCTGTCCCTCTTCATCACGGAAATATTCAGCCGCAGTAAGACCGGTAAGAGCAACACGAGCACGTGCTCCCGGAGGCTCTGTCATCTGACCGTAAACTAGGGCAGCTTTAGGAAGAACGCCTGAATCCTTCATCTCATGGTAGAGATCGTTACCTTCACGGGTTCTCTCACCAACACCACAGAAAACTGAGATACCACCATGGTGCATTGCAATGTTGTTAACCATTTCCATCATGATAACGGTCTTACCACAACCAGCACCACCGAAGAGTCCCATCTTTCCACCAAGTGGGAAAGGTACGAGAAGATCGATAACCTTAATACCGGTTTCAAGAACGCGAACCTCAGTATCCTGTTCGGTAAAAGCTGGAGCTTCGCGGTGAATTGGCATAGACTTTTCAGCTGCGATTTCACCAAGGCCATCAACTGGACGACCAACAACATTCATAATACGACCCAGTGCGGACTCGCCAACTGGAATAGTAATTGGCTTACCAGTATCGGTTACAGTCATTCCACGAACCAGACCATCAGTCTGATCCATTGCGATACAACGACATGCGTTGTCACCGAGATGCTGAGCAACCTCTACAACGAGATTTCCCTCAGTATCATCAATACCAGGATTTGTTACCAGACAAGCACTTAAGATTGATGGCAGATTTCCTGCTTCAAATTCAACATCTACTACAGGTCCAATAACCTGTGTAATTTTTCCAATTCTTTGATCACTCATTGGGCTTTACCCCTCCTAAAAAGTCTTAGATTATCAAATGATAAATTATTATTTAAGGGCTTCTGCACCGCCAACGATGTCCATAAGCTCATTTGTTACCGCTGCCTGTCGTGCCTTGTTGTACACAACAGTCAAATTAGCGACAATGTCCTTACATGCGCTGGTTGCATTGTCCATTGCAGTCATACGTGCTGCATGCTCACATGCACCAACTTCGAGCATGGTGTGGTAGATAACAACATTGAGATACAGTGGCTGCAGGACATCCATGATTTCTTCAGTTGACGGTTCATAGATGTAATCACCGGAGATTTGCTGTTCAGCATCTGCTTCCGCTTCAATCGGTTGTACCGGAAGAAACGTAGAAGTCGCAGGAACCTGTCGTGCAACGGACTGAAATTCTCCGTAAACGACCTCAACCTTATCGCTATCCCCATTCAAAAATTGTTGGGTTAGATCGGTTGCAATCTCCCTGGCATTGAACATCTGAAAGTTACCCATTGTTTCTAAATAACTTTTTCTGACCTTTCCGGTTTTTTTCAGAAGCTGGTACCCTTTTTTCCCGACACAAACCAAGCTGACAGACTTGCCTTCTGCTTCATACGCGCCAATCTTCTTCATAACAAGCTTGACGATATTCGCATTAAAAGACCCGCAAAGACCTCTATCTGAGGTCACAACCACTAACTCGACACTCTTAACATCTCTTTCTTCCATAAGTGGAAAAGCGTTGGTGTTCGCGCCACCAGAGAGGTTTGACATCGCGTCGTTGAATTTAGCGGTATAAGGTCTAAAGGACTCCATCTTTTCCTGGGCACCGCGGAGCTTCGCCGCGGCAACCATGTTCATGGCTTTGGTGATCTGAGCCGTCTTCTTAACGCCCGTGATCTTTGTTTTTACTTCTTTTAGACTCGCCATATCTTGACCTTTTCAGATTAGTTGAGACCTTTGGTTGCCTTGAAAGTGTCGCCAAAGCTGGTCAGTACCTTATTGAGTTTCTCCTTAATACCATCGGTAAACTTCTCTTCTTCTACGAGGTCAGAGAAAATAGAAGGCTCATTGGACTCAATGTAGCTATAGAGTTCACTCTCATAATCTGCAAGAGTATCTACAGGCAGTGTGTCAAGATAACCATTAGAACCAGCATACAGGATAGTAACCTGCTTTTCCATTGGAAGAGGCTGATACTGTGGCTGCTTGAGGATTTCAACCAGTCGCTCACCACGGGTAAGTTTTGCCTGGGTTGAAGCATCAAGATCTGAGCCAAAAGCAGCAAATGCTGCAAGCTCACGATACTGTGCAAGATCAAGACGAAGTGTACCTGCAACCTGCTTCATTGCTTTTACCTGGGCAGCACCACCAACACGGGATACTGAGAGTCCAACGTTAATTGCAGGACGAACACCAGAGAAGAAGAGGTTTGGCTCAAGATAAACCTGACCATCGGTAATGGAAATAACGTTGGTAGGAATAAAAGCAGAAACATCACCCGCCTGGGTCTCAATGATTGGCAGTGCAGTAAGAGATCCAGCACCAAGCTCATCATTTACCTTAGAAGCACGCTCAAGAAGACGAGAGTGATTAAAGAAAATATCTCCAGGATATGCTTCACGACCTGGTGGACGTCTTAGAAGGAGAGAAAGCTCACGATAAGCAACAGCCTGCTTGGAGAGATCATCATAAATGATCAGAGCGTGTTGACCGTTGTCACGGAAATACTCACCCATGGCACAACCGGCAAATGGTGCAATGTACTGCATAGGAGCAGGATCAGATGCACAGGCTGAAACAACAGTGGTGTATTCCATGGCACCGTGCTTACGAAGTGCTTCCACAACGAGGGCAACGGTAGATTTTTTCTGACCAACGGCGACGTATATACAGTGAACATCGGTGTTTTTCTGTGCGATGATAGCATCAACACAAAGGGCTGTTTTACCAATCTGACGATCGCCAATAACCAGCTCACGCTGTCCCTTACCAACAGGGGTCATAGCATCAACTGCCTTTGCACCGGTGTAGCATGGTTCGTGAACACCTTTTCTTGCGATAACACCAGGAGCCAGTACCTCAATTTTAGAGCTTAACTCACTTTCGATAGGCCCGAGACCATCAAGAGGTAGCCCAATACCATCAACAACACGACCTTCCATTGCAGGTCCAACAGGAACTTCCGCAATTTTACCGGTACGCTTAACGATGTCACCTTCTTTAATGCCCGAAACGTTACCAAGAACAGCACAACCAACGTTGTCTGCTTCGAGGTTAAGTGCAAGGCCCATGATACCACCAGGAAACTCAAGAAGCTCCATGGCCATACAATTTTGAACACCGTAAATACGGGCAATACCATCACCAACTGAGATTACGGTTCCGGTCTCGTTGAGATCAACGCTGGTTTCGTAGGCCCCAATCTGATCTTTGATTATCTGACTAATTTCTGCGGCTTTGATCTGCATCTATTCTCTCCCCTTAATGGAATCTTTTAAACCTGCAAGCTGAGTCTTAATACTTCCGTCCAACACCAGATCTCCTACCTTGGCGACCATACCACCAATGATAGTTGGATCAACACTGGTCGTCAGTTCAACTTTCTTGCCTGTTAATTTTTCTAATACTGTTTGAATATTGTTTTTTAATTCATCGCTTAGCTCAACTGCTGAAATAACATTGCCATGACTGATGTTTTTAGCTTCATCAACCATGGTCTTATAAGCGTCAGCTATTTCCGGCAATATCTCTGCTCGCTTTTTCTGAACTAAAAGATTCAGGAAGTTCCCCATGACAGTATCAACACCCATAGAAGCAACGACATCAGTCATCATTTTTTCTTTTACGTCCATGGGGTACAAGGGGTTTGTCAGGGCGTCTGCAATTTCAGGATTTTCGTTAAAGAGAGTAGCTACTCCCTGGAGTACTTCGTTGTACTCTTCGTAATTCTCCTGATCCTGCCCTATGGTGAAAATTGCCTTGGCGTATCTTTTTGCGAGGATAGTCTGTTTCACTGTACGGCCCCCACTTTATCTAAATAGTTTTCGATGATCTTCACCTGATCGTCCGCAGTGAGATTCTTCACTATGAGCTCTTCTGCAATGACTGCTGCCTGATCTGCAACATCATTTTTCAAAGCCCTGCGAGCTTCAGTAACTTCGTTTTGCACCGCCATCTCAGCTGAACGCATAATTTCTTCAGCAGCCTGCTCAGCTTTTTCGATGATCTTGGTCTTTTCAACCTCAGCCTGTGCTACAGCGCGATCGACAACCTTATCAATCTCAGTCTCAACAGAAGCAAGCTTAGTCTGAAAGTCATTGTATGACTGTTCAGCGTCAACTTTTTGCTGCTCGAGAGTTTCAATCTCATCCTTGATTTTCGTTCTGCGTGCTGAAAGGCCAGAACCGATTGGCTTTGCACCGAATTTAACCAGAATGATCATGAGAGCGATAAAGTTTACAATTCTCCAGCCGAGATCCTTAAGCTTTTCAGCAGAGAGACTGTTAGGAACAGCGTGACCGCCTGCATCCCCAGCGTGTGCGTCAGCTGTGACATGTGCATCGGCTGCAACAGCATGTTCAGCTGCGGCAGGTGCGTGGCCAGTATCACTTGAAGCAAGCGCTGTTCCAAAGGACAGAGCAAAGCAAAGTGTCAAGGTCAGCAAGCTTATGAGGCCCGCAATTTTTTTCACTCCAATCATGATTACAGGCTCCTCCCTAAAATTTTACTTGCCATCTCATTTGCAAAATCATCCATACCATCTTGCAAACTCGCCTTAGCAGTCTCAATGTCAGCCTTTAGTGCAGCAAGTTTTTCATCCTTTGCTGCTACAGCCTCCGCTTTGATTGCCGCCAACTTTTCATCGCCAGCAGCCTGTGCCCCAGCTCTTGCTGTGTCCAGTGCTGCCTTAGCCTTGCCAGAGGCCTGTGCCATTTTTGCATCAACTTCTTCTTGTCGGAGCTGTGCATCTTTCTCAAACTTCGAGATGTCATCCTGCATGCCCCGTAGCTTTTCAGATCTCTCTTTCAGGATGTTCCTTACTGGCGTGTAAAGGACCCGATTGAGGATAAACATGAGGACAATCATGTTAATAATCTGAATAACTAAGGTGATATCCGTCGTAATCATGTTAGTACTCCTGCTTAACTAAGATAACGAAAAAAAACTAAACATCCATTTGACGTCAAATGAATGATAACCGCGATTGGTCTACTGATGTGACGACTGATTTACGCTGAGTGTGAAAAAATGAACCACCATTCACAATAGCCAAAAATTCTTACTGCAGTTCTGCGATTCTGTCAACTATTTTATCTAACTCAACCCCTCACAGATACACAACAAAGAGCGCTCTTTACAGCTCCTACAAATGACCTGAAAGGCGCTCTGTTACCTTAAAATTGTCTGCCTACTCGTTTTGAGAAAGAATCTCTTTCACAGCTGCAGGCACAGTTTTTATTGCCTCTGGTAATTTATCAACCATCGGTCCGCCGGCCTGAGCCATGTCCGGTCGACCGCCACCTTTACCGCCGACAACCTGGGCTACCTTACTCACAAGTGCACCAGCTTTTATCCTTGAGGTAAGATCCTTACTGACAAGGGCCAGGATTGCAGCTTTACCGCCGATGGCACCGCCTAGAACAGCCACACCGGAGCCCAGGGTATCACGTACCTTATCCCCGACTTCGCGTAAGGTTTTGGGGCTATCAAGGGGTATTTCAGCAGAGACGACTTTAATTCCATCAATCTCCACTGCAGCATCAAAGAGTGAATCCAGATCGGAGCTTGCAAGCTGTTTTGACAGGTCAGACACCTGTTTTTCCATCTCTTTTACATGACCAAGCAACTGTTCAACCTTAACTGCTACGTCACTCGAGCCCTGGGCATTAAGCAGCTCAGCGGCCTTTTTTTGCTCAGAATAGACTCCTTGGATGTCGGCGTATGCAGCGCTTCCTGCAAGTGCCTCAATACGTCTTACTCCTGCAGCAATTCCTCCTTCAGATTGGATTTTAAAGACACCAATCTCACCAATGGCTGAAACATGCGTTCCACCGCAAAGTTCCTTACTAAAATCAGTAACAGAGACAACGCGGACTTTTTCATCATACTTTTCACCAAAGAGTGCCATTGCACCTTCTTTCAAGGCCTCTTCACGATCAAGCAGGCGAGTTTCAACAGAACCATTTTCCCAGATATTCTGATTAACGAGGAGTTCAATCTGCTGTAATTCATCAGGGGTAACCGGACTAAAATGGGTGAAGTCAAAACGCAGTCGCTCTGGTCCCACGAGTGAGCCCGCCTGCTTCACATGATCCCCCAGGACTTCTCGCAGTGCGGCATGCAAAAGATGGGTCGCTGTATGATGGGCAGCAGACGCTTTACGCTCGCTCTTTGCTACGGTGAGGGTTACCTCACTTCCTTCAGCTAAAACACCCTCTTTTACTTCAACCGCATGAAGGATAATCTTATCTCCTTCAACAGAGGTTTGAGTAACCTGGGCTACTCCACCATCCCAGGTGATGGTCCCGGTATCACCAGCCTGCCCGCCAGACTCTGCGTAAAACGGAGTTGAGCCAACAAAAAGTTGCCCTTTTTGACCAACAGGCAACTGCTGAACCCTCCTTCCATCGGCATCAAGAAGAGCTTCGACCCTGGAAATTCCGCAGAGATCAGAATATCCAGTAAAGGTCGCCTTTTTGCCATCAGCAACAATACTCTTCACACCCTCGCCAAGAAGTTTTACACCCTCACCTTTACGTGATTGCCTTGACTTGCTTCTCTGGCTTTCCATTTCAGAAAGAAAACCTTCCTCATCAAAGCTAAAGCCTTTCTCCAGGGCAATATCACGAACAATATCAAAAGGAAATCCAAAGGTATCATAGAGCTTAAAGATGAATTTTCCTGAAATAGTCTTATCTTCAGATCCTTTCAGGCGTTCCACTTCCTCGTCAAGCAGGGCCAGGCCATGCTCAAGGGTTTCGCGAAAACGCTCTTCCTCATTATTTGCAACTTTAATCAGCAGGGAATCAGTGGTAAGTAATTGCGGATATGCGTGCTGCATTTCAGCCACAACAACACGGGTAACATCCTCAAGAAATGATTTTTCCAGTCCAAGATACTTGCCATAACGAACGGCTCTTCGCATGATACGTCTCAGCACATAACCACGCCCCTCATTAGAGGGTAGCACTCCATCGGACACAAGAAAGGTCGTTGCCCGTGCATGATCTGCAATGACCCGCATCGCGACGTCAAACTTTGCATCATCACCATAGGTCTTTCCGGAGAGCTCTTCAAGTTTTGCAATGATAGGTATAAACAGATCAGAGTCATAATTATTAAACTTGCCCTGCAGTACCGCAGCCACACGCTCAAGTCCCATCCCTGTATCAATGCTCGGTTTGGGTAGCTTGGTCATGGTTCCATCTTCAGAACGGTTAAACTGCATAAAAACAAGATTCCATAACTCCAGGAATCTGTCACAGTCGCAACCAAGCTTACATTCGGGCTTTCCACAACCAGCTTCAGCACCCTGGTCAATATGAATTTCAGAACAAGGTCCACATGGTCCGGTATCTCCCATGGCCCAAAAATTGTCTTTCTCACCCATGCGTACTATACGACCCTTGGGCAGGTCATCAATTTTTTTCCACAACTCTTCAGCTTCATCATCATCATCGAAAATTGAAACCCAGAGTTTAGATGCATCAACACCCAATTCTTTTGTGAGAAATTCCCAGGCATACCTGATGGCATCTTCCTTGAAGTAATCCCCGAAAGAAAAGTTACCAAGCATTTCAAAAAAGGTGTGGTGCCTGGCGGTATAACCAACATTTTCAAGATCATTATGTTTACCACCAGCGCGGACACAACGCTGACTTGTTACTGCTCTATTATAATCCCGCTTGTCTTCTCCCATGAATACAGTCTTGAACTGCACCATACCCGCATTAACAAAAAGTAGTGTGGGATCATCCTTTGGAACAAGTGACGAGCTATCGATAACAGTGTGATTTTTATCGTTAAAGTAAGCAAGAAACTTGCTACGAATTTCATTTCCTTTCATAGTTTTCTACAAGACAAAAATAATATTCACTCACTACCACCTCATAACATTCAGTTATACAGGTGACGCTCTCTTCTTCTTTGAAGCTTTATGAATCTCGATCAATAATGAACGGTAAAATTTGTTTAAACTCTTCTGTTCCTGCCCGGCCCAGAAGCTCATATATTAACATTTCAGTGGAACCAATTGCAGCTCCCATACTTTGCATCCGGGCAATCCCGATATCATGATCAAACTGGTTTCTAGCGGAAACAGCATCAGCCACAATCCACACCCCAAAACCCTGAGCCATAAGATTCATTGTCGTCTGATAGACACAGATATGGGTTTCAACCCCTACAACGATTACAGTTTTAAGAGCTGGTTTTAACGTCTCTAAATGAGCCGCTGTGTAAGGGTCTGCTGCAGCACTAAAAGTGACCTTATCAAACTGAGGGACCTTTTCAACCAAGGGCCTAATACGCTCCCCATAGGGACCAAGACCTTTTTTATACTGAGTACTTGCAAGAACAGGTATTTCTAATATTTTAGAGCAGTTAAGTAAGAGTTCAATGTTACGTTCCACAGCATCAGCTTGATCAATCTTGGCCATAAGGCTCTTTTGAACATCGACGACATGCAAACATACCGAACCGGGATCAAGTAGACTCTTCTCCATCAGCTGCCTCCAAAAAGTATATCAATGAATTAAAATTCATTTTAATAAACCTCTTTCTCCTCTGAGATTCAAGTCTATCGTTTCAATTGCCCAAAATAATCCTTTTCTTTAGACAAAATGACCCATATGTATGGCTTTAAATTGGAGTAAATAATATACTGTCACCAGTAAACAGTATGCTCCATATTGGTTTGACTGATCATAAACTTCATATTAGCCATTAATAAAATACTCTTTTTATATTGCATAATCCGTATTTTAGACTGTATTGTAGCACTATTTATGGTTCACACATTTACATAGCTGTTTCAATGAACTTGAATAAAGATACTTTACAAAAGTGGAATCGCTATTAAATTAAAAGATGAAATACTTAATTAGGTGAAAGGATGCAAGACGAACAAATTGACAATATGTCCAAACTACTTAAATCGATGTCACACCCGATTCGTTTAAAAATTCTTTGTCTGCTTCAAGACAAAGAGCTTTCGGTTGGGGAAATCAGAGATCAGGTAAAAACGACAAATGCCAATGTTTCTCAGCATCTGAACATCCTACGGAGTCAAGGCATTATTGACTTTAGAAAAGACGCAAATTTCATCTACAACAAAATAGTGGACAAAAGAATACTTGAACTCATTCAAACAATGCGAACGTTATTCTGTCCTAATTTTTAATAAGAATATATTTTTCCAGCAAATTGTAGGGATACAACAATGATCATAACAGATTGGATACACTCCATTGCCGGTTTCTTCATCCTCTTCAGCCTCTCTTTAGGAGTTGAGGCCAGCCCGGTCTTTCATAGTAGTTACTGGTTGTTATTCACAGCCTTTGTTGGCTTAAACCTACTTCAATTCGGCGTGACTAAGTTCTGCCCACTAGGACTCATACTAAAAAAGCTGGGCGTTGCCGAAAGCCATAACCAAAAGTCACTCTAACCCCGATAAACAGGATAAGTGCCCCGAAGGTCTCACTACGTTCACTATCTGGTGGTATAACTAAACGTACCATTTCAAATTCAATTCCTGAGTTTCCTGTTTGTCATGACAGGTTTTCCTGAGTAAGACACTAACCAGTTATAAAGAATAGTCTGACGACTTCTCTTTACAACTGGCTTACAACTGGTTCAAAGCTTAGGCTAGGACTCACTATTCATTTCAGCCCCGCAGGAGGCCTGCCAGCAGCAGGTAGTCTGACTACAGGCGTCTCTTTTGCGAAAGCAGCTATCGTTACCTTCCTGCTCCTGAATCCTGCAAATCAACTCTGCCAGTTTTACACCTTTTTCCTGAGGTACACCTAAGGTTATCGCTTTTTTTCTTGCTAGTGAAAACAGCTTGGGCCCTTTTTTATACACAATTGTAGCCACCCCGCCTCCTCAACCACTCCTTTAAGTGGTTTATATAAAGAGAATCACACATCTCATCAACACGCTTAACAGGTCTATCCTATTGATACCATAGTAATGCTCTGGGATTTCAAACGCCATTAAAAAAAATGAGCATCGCTATTTTTATTAAATTGGAAGAATATGATATTCCTCAACAATATCGTGAGTCCCGCACAAAACCTGACCATTTCTACCATCTATGGAAATATGGTCACCAAAACTAATGCGTTGTCCCGAAATTTCACAATAATTTTCCGTTTCGTATACCGTCAATTTCCCACAACCTACCACACAGGTTTTCTCTAGACGAACAGCCACAACTGAAGCATGGGAAGTCTGCCCCCCCCGTGAAGTGAGTAACCCATCCGCCTGGCTCACAACCTTAATGTCTTCAGGAACAGTATCCTGACGTATAAGAATAAGTGGCACCCCGGGCTGACTTTTCTTTAAAACCTTAATATTATCTTCGGTAAACACAGCAAGCCCAGAAAGTGCTGAACCAGACACCCCAACCCCCTTGCCAAGATGAGCTTCTTCCAGAGCTTTACTTTCAACAAACACATTGAGATGCTCTTTCTTTTTAATAGTTATCATATCCCGTGTCTGTAGGAGATACAGTTCTTCGGCCTCAGGGCCTTCGAAGGTGAACTCGATCTCCTGAGCATTCCACCTCTTGTCATAAACCAGCTCCCGGGAAATCTCCAAAAGTTCTGCATAGATTTTTGGAAAACGCATCTCTAGAGAATCTTCCACCGAACGACCATCAAGCTCAGCCTGCTCAACCGAAATGGCACAACTCGAAACAAGCCCAGAGACTATATCTTCACCCTGATCACCAAAGGCATAATCTCCCCAGAGAGCGACCCTCCTCACCTTTCTATATGGGTGAGCCGTAAAAACAACTCCAGCACCGGACTGATCACTCTTATTACCATAGACCATTGCCTGTACAATTACTGCAGTTCCCCATGAATCCGAGACATCCATAATCCTTCGATACTCCAAGGCTTTTTGAGTTTCCCAGGAATCAAGAACAAGTTCAATAGCATGGACCAACTGCAACCAGGGGTCCCCTGGAATCCCAAGCCCACGCTCGCGAATGAGCTTTTGATAAGAAAGTGCAAGATCCCTCATCTGTTCTGGCGAAAACTCACGTTTCAAAGAAACATTGGCCGAATCCTTGGCCTTATTCATCAAAACCTGAAAGTCCTCTCTACCCACTCCTGAAATCATGGCCCAGGACTGAAGAAAACGACGATAATTATCCCAGGCAAGATAACCGTTACCGTGTCTCTCCACATGCTCCGTTATCATCTCCTCATTAAAGCCAACGTTATGGGCCGTGGCCATCATACCGGGCATGGAGATAGCTCCACCACTTCGAACGGATAACAGCAAAGGGGCGTCCGGTGAGCCAAAGGTCTTACCGGTCAAATCTTCAACTTCCGAAAGAGCACGCCGTATCCGCTGCATAAATTCATCCCGTGTCAGGGAATAATCAAAGACAATATCCCTGCAGCGAAACACCTCAGTTGTGATGATAAAAGCAGGCGGCACCTTTTTACCATGGCGGGTCAGTGTCACAAGATTAAAGCCCTTATTTCCTAAGTGTATGATATTGTTGGTATAGGGGTTGGGCTGATGCAGGTTAGACAATGCCCTTTCAGGATTATAGGTCATCAACAGATCAAGTTTATCCTGGTCCAGAAGATCTTTCTGACTCTCCAGCGTCTGCAGGATTCTGAGGATGAAATTATCGAGGTGCTGCAGGCCAAAGGTTGAGGCAATCAACTCCCGCAAGAATGATTCAGAAATTCGCTGGATGGTTGTGCCCATCTCATCAACATCATACTGGCTACTGAGCTTATCAAGAATATTATCTTCCCCAATTTGGGGAATAATGATGGAGAGGTTGTTTTGGTGAATATTGGTATAAAAGGCGTAGATAATATCCTTTACGCCCTCCGACATTCCTCTTAAGATATCAAGATACTGAGTATAGGAAAAACGGCGTATCTTTATGGAGTTTTCCAGCATCATCAGATAGGTATTCAAACGCCTTGAGGTGATACCATCAACGGAGAGAGCCCGCATATAGAGTTTGATACAACGGACAATATTATAAAATGTTGCCTGGGTGATAATCGAAAGATTAACCGTTTCAGGCAATTTCTCAAGATAGATGTTTGCCAGATTTTCAAGACGATAGGTAAGACTCAGTGCATCAAACTTCTTTTCTTTATAGCGCCCATATACAGACGGAATATCAACTGCGATATGCCGCTTATAATAGATATCTTCACGGGCCTCAAAGGTCTCCTCGGAGAGGATAATCTCTTTTAGTCCCTCCAGGGCGGTGAGAAGAGAGTCAAGACATTGCTCTGTATCAGAGTGCTCCAGAGTTGAAAGCAGCGGCTCCATCTCTGGAAAACCGTCATTTACAGCAAGACTAATCTCAGCTCTTAACTGCTGAAAACCTAAATTATACTTTTTATGGAGCAGCTTATACATCTGGATAAGCAGTTCAAATCGTCGCACTTCACTTTTTTGAAGATCATTCTGCCGAGCCAGAAAAATAGAAATACGTCCCTCATCAAGATCCAGCATATCTTCGACATCTTCTATGCCCATCTCTGCCCAGAACCGCTCGCTTAAAACAAACTGATCATCAACATATGGTCCGTTCTTCTTAATCTGGACATACACATCTTCAGGGACATATGGGCCGAGTACTGACTTTTCACCTGTTTTCCAAAAAACAATAATTGCCTGGATAAAATCCACGATCAGATTAGAACTCTCAACATGGCCCTGCTTCCTGAGAAAATGGATAAGCAGATCCTTTCGTTTATGGATCTCATCAAGCTCAGTTGAGACATCCCGCAACTCACCTTCTGACCCGATCTCGTTGAAAAATACCGGCATCAACTTGGTGAACTGCTTGGAAAGATTGTAAATAGGCTCAATGGGGTGGTTAAGCAGCTGGGTAATATCTCTTTGGAACAGATCCGTATCTTTTACACAGGTACCTGACAGCTTGAGATGAATAATAAGCGCTGAGAAAAGAGTGGAGCACCACTTTGGCTCACGCATGATAAGGTGCAGCCAGACCCGTATATTGGCTAGGTGCGCAGGATTTGAAATGGGCTGCCAGTTTTCATCCACCCCGACAACACTTGCATGCTGAAAACCAAAGCGGACCACTCCCCACAAAAAGGCTTCAACCATCCGACTATTACCGCGGTCAAAAACCTCTCCACCAAGCACTTGAATACATTGCAGGGAGGTGTGCGGATATTTCTTCACATTTGCTTTTAGCAGCTTGAAGGTGGTGAGTAAAAATTCTTCAATCTCCTCAAAACTCTGCTGACGAATCAGCTGAACCAGGCTTCGATTAACCTCACGCAGTGTTTCTTCATGGATCAGATACAGACCGGTCGTATCCATTATCTTAAAGAGAAAAAGCAGCTTCCTGTTCTCTTTAAAAAAGTGGACAGAGACATCACAGTCCTCCTCAAGTTTGTTAAATATCTCCTCTGCTGCCACAAGTTTATTGGGCATCCCCCGGTAATATTTTACAACTTCAATATGATCGGGCAGCTCCAAAATCTTTTCAAGACCAGACATTGAATCACGTTCAAGGTCGAGATTATGCAGCAGTTCAAGATGCTTGTGATACACGTCATGGGATATAGCGGCAAAGAGCTCAGATGATTTTGAATCGGCGACAGGAATTGAACAACGCCCAAGAAACCAGGCAAGAGGATCATCCTCACTCAACCAATATTCGTAACAGAGTTCCTGGGAAATTTTGATAAATTCAGCAAAAGGATTGAAATCGAAGGAAGCACCCTCCTTGCCAAGAACGAGAAGTCTTTTCCCGAGTTTCGCGAGTGGATACTGTCCATGAACGAACTTCATAAGAACCACTTTATCCGTGGCCCGCAACTCACCAAGAGTGACGAACAATCTGTTAAGCTCCGGACCAAATCGCTCTAAATCATCTGCACTACATTTTTGAAGCATCTTATCGAGCCATGTCATAACAGCACTTACAGACATGGTGAGCAGCTGTGGATCACGAGCCGTATCATGGAGGGCTTCCACAAAAAGACGGGCAAACAGTCGAAATGCCTCAGGCCCCCGTGGATCATTTCGATAATAATTAATATTTTTAAGCGCAAAACTTCGAAGCTGTGGCAACACCAGCTTCCAGTTTCGAAATGGATGGCACACTTCATAGAGTAGTTTTTCTAAGGTCGAGTGCAGGCCCTTATATGGCTCAACAATCTCAAGAAGCAGATGCAGCTCCCCATCTATCTCAACCTTTCCTGCAGTTTCAAGAAGATTGGCTTTCAATGCGTCCGATTCTATTACCGACCCGTCAGTTTCTATATCCATGCCCATCGATTTTCCTTAGTAAGGGTGCCCTTCATAAAATATCGTTTTCTCATCTTACACTATAATGAATTACTTCTTTTTCAGCCAAGCATAAAAAAAACGCCTTTGAAGATCCCTCCAAAGGCGCTTAGTACTGTGGTACTTTACTCCGTCTAAGACACAATTTCCCGGAGTAAAATATTGATGCTTATATCTTAATGGCCTTATAATGCCTTATTCGCATCCATATGCAGGATAAGATCGAGCATCCTGTTGGAGTACCCCCACTCATTGTCATACCAGCTCATCACCTTAACCGTAGTGCCAATAACCTTCGTTGACTGAGCATCAACAATGGAGGAACGGCCGTCTCCCTGGAAATCGATGGAGACCAGTGGCAATTCTGTATAACCAAGGTAACGGTTAGCAGCAGCCTTAAGAACCTGATTCACTTCCTCAACTGTTGTTTCCTTCTCAACCTCCATAACGGCATCAACAATGGACACAGTAGGAGTTGGAACGCGAACAGCAAGACCATCAAACTTTCCTTTTAGCTCAGGAATAACCAGAGACACGGCTGCCGCGGCTCCAGTCTTTGTAGGAATCATGGAAAGAGCTGCAGCCCTTGCTCTACGTGGATCTGAGTGTGGAAAATCAAGCAGACGCTGGTCGCCTGTGTAGGCGTGTATTGTGGTCATCAAGCCTCTTTTAATTCCAAAGTTATCCAAAATAACCTTAGCAAATGGAGCAAGGCAGTTAGTTGTGCATGAGGCGTTGGAGACAACATGATGAACTGTTGCATCGTACTCATCTTCATTGACTCCCATTACAAAGGTCTTGACGCCACCTTTTGCAGGAGCAGAAATAATCACCTTAGAAGCACCACCATCGATATGGGCCTGCGCAGATTCGGCATCGCGAAAGATTCCTGTACACTCTGCAACATACTCAGCACCCAAAGCACCCCAAGGAATTTCGGCGGGATCACGGTGGGCAGAGACAGCAATCTGCTTTCCATCTACAACGATACCTTTATCATTGCTTTCTACTTCCTTATCGAACACCCCCATCACTGAGTCATATTTCAACAGATGGGCCAGAGTGGCATTATCTGTCAGATCATTAATCCCGACGATTTCGATATCAGCAAATGCTGGATCCTGAGATAGTGCTCTGAAAATGTTCCTACCGATTCGGCCAAAGCCGTTAATACCAATTTTTACAGACATTTTTTCCTCCTGGAATTCCGGCCATATCAGTTATCAGGCCGGTTGTGTATTTCGCTGTGTCCTGCCAGGCGATATAGCACCCCTGACACAAGCATTGTCATTAACAGGACACTAACCCCGGAAACAGAACATACGCCGAGGTAGGTGTCTAAAAAAACAGAGACTCAAACAGTTCACTACAACCAAAAAGTTACTGCAGCAACGCACCTTCTATTTGATTATTTTTACTTTTGAGATAGAGTTTCAAATAGGTGTGCATAACCTTTGACCAGGTGTATTTTTTTTCAATCACATCAACTGCCTGGAGCTGTATTTCTCTCTTCTTGTCCGGATTATCTTCCAGTTGTAAAGCACGACCAAGGGCCTGGAGTAAATCCCCCGGTGCGTCTCCCTTATAGGCAAGCCCTGTCACCCCATCCTCCACCTTCACGAGCCCGCCAACATGGTGAGCGATTGGAATATTTCCATACAGTTGAGCAATAAAATCAGTGAGTCCGCAAGGCTCAAACCTTGATGGGATTACAAAATAGTCTCCGGCGCAATAGACCTTTTCAGCAAGCTCTGAATTAAAGCCCCGTAAGAAACAGACCCTTCCTGAAAATCTCTCTTCCTGTGCAAGACCCATTAGTCCCGCCTCAATCTGAGTTTCTCCACTACCCAAGATAACGACCTGAGCATGGCTATTTTGCACAAGAAAAACCGGCAATACTTCAAGTAAGATATCAACGCCCTTCTGTCCACTCAATCGGCCGATAAAAGAAAACAGAGCACCATCCAGCCTTGAATCCAAGGAACCAAAAGTTTCAACACCTTCAAACGTGGTCTGCTCAGCAATTAAATTGGTAAAGTGCTGCTTAAAAGACTTCTTCCCGGCAAGATCATCACTGGCAGAGCCTGGATCAAAACGGTGCTCCGCAAGAATAGCCTCACTTGCTGGTGAAAATCCCTCGGGATCGATGCCGTTAGTTATACCCTCAAGCAGAACACCACGCCTCCCAAGCTCGTGCCCCAACCAGCCTGTCATTTGATCCTGTTGGGATTTTTGCAATTCATCGGCATAGTTTTCACTCACCGTATTCACAAGCCCAAAAGCACCTGCTACCAGCAAGGGATCAAACTTTTCTTCCAGCTGATGATTAAGAATTGTCTCACCTGAGAGGCCGCTAATGGACTGGGCATAGGGAATATCTGCCACTTCCTGATGATACCCATAACCTGCATTGTGAATAGTTGTCAGACAACCCGTTCCACGAAAATAGGTTTTATACCCTGTTGTTTCGCGTATTATGGCAGAGGTAAGCGCAGTATGACCATCATGACAGTGAATCACATCCGGCTTCTCGCCCAAGGCCACCATGAGTTCCAAACCACTTTTTTGCAGCAAGACATTCATGGCAAAATAATCATGATGACCTGTACCAGTCTTTTGCCAGGAACTCTTCGCCTCTTCTTCAGCAGTATAGGTATACACCGACTGCTTGGCGGCGAATCTTTCAGCTGCAACAAGGTAGATATGTACTCTTTCCTGCTTTTTGTAGAGAAATGACACGACCTCGCTGGCAGGCTCCTTGGGAAGATTCATTTCCACTGCAAGATGCAGTGTATGCCCAGGTGCAAGAGGATCTTCCACAGGAGTAAACCCCAATTTTGCAGCCGACATAAAGCCATAGCACGGCAGTACAACGTGGACCGAGCGCCCACTCCAGCGGGCAAGAGACTTAGAGAGTTGAGACACGACATCCTTCACTCCGCCGGCACCGGCCAGATCACCATACTCCCGGCTCAGCATCCATATATTTGTTATGGAATTTTTTTTCGCTACCATGTAGAGCCTTAGAAATTCATCTCTTATTTTTTTAATTTTGTTTTTGAGTTTCGTGAAGGTGCGTATCCCGACATGCTTTCTGTTTATCGGGATAAGAACCTACCAATAAATTCAACGGTTCAGCTGTCGTACCAAGTACATAGAGGTTAGAACTGCTCCTCAACCATCATATAGTATATGTAAAATTCTCCTTGTCAAGTACACCCCATCAAAGAATAATCACCATAAGACCATGATTACAATAGATATATTCCACTTCATCATAAATATATTTTATAATCATTCACTCCCTATTATATTCTATCCTAGCAGTTACAAGACCTGAAGCATCCCCCATAGTCAATACAGCTTCAGAGATTGACGGGAAATTAAAAAGATCCTATATTGTTGTGCCCATAGTGTTGATCCATCTCAAAACTCCTCTAGAACCAGATGTTAACGAACATTCAAAGACCTACCGGATACAACAATGAACAAAGGAAAAATACAGGTTAGTACTAATCACTACAGAGAACTTATTGATATAACCCATGAGATTAGCGCAACCCTAAGCAGCTGCACAAGTGGATCAGGACTCCTTTTTCTCTTTAATCCCCACACAACTGCGGGTCTCACTATTAATGAAGGTGCAGATCCTGATGTTCAAACAGACATTATTGAGGGGTTAAATACACTTGTACCGAATCTTAACTACCGGCATGCTGAAGGAAATTCGCCAGCGCATATAATGACACTTTTAACCGGCAGCTCACTGACTATTGAAGTGGAAAATGGCCAGCTCCAGCTTGGTACCTGGCAGCGGATCTTCTTCTGTGAATATGATGGGCCTCGAACAAGATCAATCAACTGGAAGTTTCTGCCGGATAATTCCTAATTTTTGCACATTATAATATACATGACACCCGACGCCTCTAAAATTTGTTTTGGTCTTACCGAAGAACTCGACAAAGAGTCTTTAAATACCTTTCTTCAGTTATGCGGCCGTCCTGAGTTTGCTGAAACATTTTCTTCCAGGCTCACAGGTGATGAAACCATTAAGTTCGTTGACCACGTGATGGAACTCCTACGCAAACATCTCAGTGAAAGCGAGTACCATAAACTGTTTCTAAATGATCCACGCCACCACGATCACAAGGAGTAACCGTGACTTCCCCTAAATTATACGACCTGCGCAGCTATCTCGATGTACTCAAGAAAGAAAATCAACTCCTTGTCATTGATGAAGAGGTGGATCCTCATCTTGAAATTGCAGAAATCCATCGCCGTGTCATTCAAAACGGTGGCCCAGCTCTACTGTTTACCAAGGTTAAAGGGTCCGATTTCCCGGTCACGACCAACCTTTTTGGAACAAACAAAAGACTTGAACTGGCCTTTGGTAATAAACCACAACAATTCGTCAAAGATGTCGTTCGCTTGGCTGAGTCAATCATGCCGATGTCTTTTGGAAAAATCTGGGACAACAAGCAGCTGCTTTTAGATGGACTTAAAATCGGGCTGAAAAACAACAAGAACGGCCCAATCTTAGAAGAATGTCAATCACCTTCAAAATTGAGTTCTCTTCCCATGTTAACATCATGGCATAGTGACGGTGGCCCTTTTGTAACCCTACCGCTTGTCTACACAGAACACCCCGGCGGCAAAGGACACAACCTAGGAATGTACAGGATCCAGCAACATAGCGACACCACCACAGGAATCCACTGGCAGATACACAAAGGAGGCGGCTACCATTACCATGAGGCGGAAAAACTGAATCAGCCTCTGCCGCTCACTCTTTTTATCGGAGGGCCACCGGCACTCATGCTCTCCGCCATTGCCCCACTTCCAGAAGATTTACCGGAACTGATGCTGACATCTCTTCTTATTGGTGATAAGCTGCAAATGACAGATGACCCCCGTGGCGGACATCGCCTTGTGTCCCATGCTGAATTTGCCGTAAAGGGACACGTTCCTCCCCATATCCGACACCCTGAAGGTCCGTTTGGTGATCACTACGGGTACGACTCTCTTGAACACGACTATCCTGTTTTTCAGACAAGCCACCTTTACCACCGTAAAGACGCCATTTATCCTGCCACCGTCGTCGGTCGGCCGAAGCAGGAAGATTACTTTATAGGCGACTTCCTCCAGGAGCTTCTCTCACCACTTTTTCCACTGGTCATGAAGGGTGTAAAAGAGCTGAAGACCTTTGGCGAAACGGGCTTTCACTGCCTGGCTGCAGCCAAGGTTTCAAACCGCTATCCCCGTGAAGCCTTTGCCTGTGGACTGAGAGTCCTTGGAGAAGGTCAGCTGTCACTGACAAAATTCCTCCTCCTCACTGACGGAGATATCGACATAACAGACTTTGGTAAACTTTGGGCCCACACACTTGAACGTGTACAATGGAACAAAGACCTCTTTGTTTTTGCCAATGTATCCCAGGACACCCTTGATTACACAGGTCCTTCAGTGAACAAAGGATCTAAGGCCATGCTCATGGGACTTGGAAAAGAAAAACGACGTGAATTACCAAGGGAATTCTCTGCAACACTTCCATTTAACTGTTCCAAACCTAAGGTATTTCTCCCAGGAACCCTTGTTATAGAAGGAGCAAGCTATACTGATGCCCCTGATCTTGCAAAGCAGCTTGCTGAGCAGGAAGACCTTGGTAACTGGCCAGTAATTATTCTTGTGGACAACTGCGATGAAGCAACGTCTTGTATGCAGGAATTTCTCTGGACATTTTTCACAAGATTTGAACCTGCAGCCGATATCCATGCAAGAGCCTCGGCAGTTCACCGCTTTCATGTTGGTCTTGAGCCACCGATTGCTTTCGACTGCCGGATGAAACCCTGGTACACCGACGTCCTTGAGGTGGACAAACCAACCAAGGATCGGGTTGACGCGATTTACTCGAAAATTATACCAGCCCAGTACCGCTGAATCGATAGATAAGGAAGCAGAGTTTATAATGACTGAACAGATACGTTTACAGAAATATCTCGCCCAGTGCGGCGTCTGCTCCCGCCGTAAGGCAGAAGAGTATATTGCCCAGGGACATGTCACCGTTGATAATGTCGTCGTAACAGAAATGGGTATTACCGTCACTCCCGGGGTTTCTAAAGTACGCTTTAAAGGTAAACCGCTGACAACCAAGGAACAACCTGTCTACTACCTGCTCAACAAACCTAAAGGGTACGTAACCACTCTAAAAGACCCCCAGGGACGACCCATTGTCACCTCACTCATCAAAGATTCTGCCCGACTTTTTCCGGTGGGCAGGCTTGATCTCGACACTGAGGGTGCGTTAATCCTCACAAACGACGGTGCACTTGCCCAAAAAATCCAGCACCCCAGCCATACAACTGACAAAACCTACGAGGCCCTCATCCGTGGTAACCCAACCCAGGAAGCAATCAAGCAACTGGAAAGAGGTATCCCCCTCGAGGGGAAGATGACCTCCCCTGCCAAGATTACCCGGCTTGGTAAAAAAGGCCGCAACACTCTCATTGAAATTATTATTCACGAAGGTAGAAAACGCCAGGTGAAGAAAATGTTCAGCTATATAAAACATCCAGTTCTGGAACTCAAAAGAACCGCCTACGGCAAACTACGACTTGGCAAACTCGGTATTGGTAAGTACAGGTCACTCAGCAGCTCAGATTTAAATCGTATCTTTTTTTAGAAATTTCTTTACAAATAGAAAAATAGCTGATTAAATCTAAATAGTTAGGAGTTCGGTATATTTTAACCCTCTGCGCAGTCAGCAACTAAGATACTGATTTTACAATATTTTTTCACGCACCAACTGTACATGCAGAGCCACCACTAACTATTCGCGTAACTTTACTATATAAATGTGAAAGCATAAGCCCATAAATTGATTTTCGGAAACAGGAGTCAACGTATGAACAAGTCAGAACTCATCGAGGCATTAGCGCAGGATATAAATATACCTCATC
Organism: Desulforhopalus glucosivorans; assembly: GCF_054397165.1. Taxonomy (NCBI): domain Bacteria; kingdom Pseudomonadati; phylum Thermodesulfobacteriota; class Desulfobulbia; order Desulfobulbales; family Desulfocapsaceae; genus Desulforhopalus; species Desulforhopalus glucosivorans. The sequence continues at coordinate 59,412 of NZ_AP044854.1, read as the reverse complement.
GAGAGGCCGCTGCAATTACCAATACAGTAATTGACACCATGACAGATGCTCTTGCAAATGGTGAAAGTATAGAAATACGAGGCTTTGGAAGTTTTGTCATAAAAGAATATGAATCATACGAAGGACGCAACCCTAAAACCGGAAAAAAAATTCAGGTTAAACCTAAAAAACTACCTTTCTTTAAGGTCGGAAAGGACCTGAGAGAAAAAGTAAACGCAGGCAAGAAATAGATCTGCCGCCTCACAAAACAGACGACAATACCAGATGGTATAAACAGTTAGAACCATCTGGTATTACCTCTCGTACTTATCGCAGGAGTTCTTTTTCACCTACTCCACAACTCCACCAACAAGATCATATATCTGTGCCTGGGTTACCTCTACCTTGACGATATCCCCTGGACTTGCCTGTCCGTCATTAATATAGACGCAACCATCAACTTCAGGTGCCTGAAACATACTCCGCCCCTCAAGCAAGAGATCTGTCTCAGCGGAAAAACCATCAACAAGTACATCTATTGTCTGACCAATGTATTTCTGTTGAATAGAGGCTGAAAGTTCTGCCTGTAATTCAAGCAAGTGATTCATTCTGGATATTTTAACTTCTTCTTCTATCTGATCCGGGTAATGCTCTGAAGGGCAGCCTTCCTCATTGGCATATGGAAACACTCCGACATGATCTAAGCGCACCTCTTTCATAAATTTCTCTATCTGCAGAAATTCTTCACCAGTCTCTCCTGGGAAACCAACAAGAAAGGTGGTTCGAATAGCAATATCAGGAACCTTTGCCCGTATTTTCGCAACAAGTTGCACCAAATGATCATAACCGTATGGCCTGTTCATACGCTTTAAAACTCTATCGTTTACATGCTGAAAAGGAATATCAAGGTACGGCACTATACGGCTGCTGCTTGCCATGAGTTCAAGCAGTGAATCAGTCAGCCCGGTGGGGTACAGATAGAGAAGGCGAAACCAGTCAATGGAAGTTTTATCGAGTAATGCCTGCATCAAGGACTCAATATTTGTAACTCCGTGGAGATCATTACCATACGCAGTACTATCCTGGGCAATAAGAGACAGTTCTCTCACGCCCTTTGCCTCGAGAAGCACTGCTTCTTTAACGAGATCGTCCTCTGCCCTACTGCGTAGTCTGCCTCTAATACTTGGAATCATACAGTAGGAACATCTGTTGTCACAGCCTTCAGTGATCTTCAACCAGGCACGGTAGTTTGGTGTTGTGAGCTGTCTTGGACTGGTACTCTCCATTAAAAAAGTGTCTGGCAGGATAAGCTTGTCTGTAATTTTACCAGCTGAAAAGTCGTCTAAAATACGTCCAAGCTCAGTTGGCCCTTCTGTTCCTACAAAAAGATCAACCTCCGGTAACTCGTGGACAAGAGTTTCTCTATAGCGTTGAACAAAACAACCGACCACGACAATTACTTTACCGGGGTTCTGTTCTTTTAATAAAACAAGATCCAGTATCTCGGTTATGGCTTCTTCAACGGCTGGCTGAATAAAACCGCAGGTATTTACGATGAGAAATTCGGCTTCTTCAATCTCATTTTTAACGGTGTATCCCTGCTCGGCAAGCGCACCTAACATAACTTCAGAATCAACTAAATTCTTTGCACAACCAAGACTAATTAAATGAAATGTAGCTGCCATTTTCTTATCTACCTACCAAATTGATTTGTTATGAGCAACTGCCTGACATGCGTTGCATTTTTCTTAAACTCTTTATTGGTGAAACCTGGGCGCCACGACTGCCCCCAAATCTCATCAGAAACCACTAACACCGCGCCAAATTCAATACCTCGAAAACGTGCAACGCTGCAAAGAGCCGAAAATTCCATATCAACAGCAGCAACACCTTGCTCTTTATGTAATTCATGAAGATAGCTTCTTTTTTCGCGGTACACCGCATCCGTTGACCAGACAGTTCTATCATGAACAGTAACGCCGCCACCTGTCAGGACCGACACGATCCTGTTTCTAAGCTCTGTATTGACAGTCAGACTGGCTTGGGCTTCATTATAATACTGGGAGGTCCCCTCACCTGAAAGAGCAAACTGAGGGACAAGTACATCGCCTATACGGAGATCCCTTGCAACAGCACCACACCAACCGAAGAGAATAATTCGTTTTGCTCCTAAAGCAATGAGTTTTTCCATGGTCATAGCGGCCATTGGGGCACCAATTGCGGGCCCTGCTAGAAATTTTTCATCACTTACCACATAGAGCTGTGAATTAAAGAGAAATCTCGACTCACCGCCTTCTTTTTGCACCTTGCCCATTTCAAGTGAGGCTTCAGTGGGATTGACGAAGAATACACCTTCATCCGGAATCTCTTTTTCATTCTTATTTCGCCTGGGTGTTATCACTACATCCGGGTCCTGGGGATCTGTCATGTTTTAGGCCTCGAATTTTCCAAAATTTTGAACGAAAAAAAAGGGACTGCAGAAATATCTGCAGTCCCTTTCAACGATTATACAACAACCGTAAATTCGTCTTTTCTCTTATCCAAGTAGTGGATTAGCATAAAGAAGAATCAAAGAAATAACCAGTCCGTAAATAGCAACAGACTCAGCAAGTGCCATACCAAGAATCATGAAAACCATGAGCTTTGGCTGAACTTCTGGGTTACGTGCAAGACCCTGACAAGCGCCGTTTCCAACAGAACCGATACCGATACCCGCTCCAAGACCTGCAAGACCGATTGAAAGAGCTGCACCTACACAAATTAAAGCTAACTGAAGATTTCCTTCCATTGTTTTCTCCTTAAAAAATGTTTTGAGTTTGGCCTTCTTCTTATTTTCTAAACTACCTAAACTACGTTATTCTTATTAAAAAAAAGAGCGGGAAGCCGAAGCAAAGTTCGGCCCCTCTCTTATTAATGTGCGTGTTCCTGTGCCTGGGAGAAATATACAACTGTCAACAGAACAAAAACCATTGCCTGTACAACAGATACCAGAACACCAAGAATCATAATTGGTAGAGGTGCAAAGAATCCACCGGCTAGCATAAAGAGGATTGCAAGCAGGGTCTCTTTCGCCATGATATTACCAAACAGACGAATAGAGAGTGAAAGAAGCCTTGCAAAGTTACTGATGATCTCAATAGGTAACAGCAGGGGCACGAGCCACCATACAGGTCCCATGAAGTGTTTGTAGTAACCCAAACCATGGGCTTTAAAACCAATAACATGGTGACTCAACCATACGATAACAGTCAGGGCAAGCGTTGTGTTAAGGCTTGAGGTCGGGGACATAAATCCCGGAATAAGACCAATGAGGTTTGCTACTGCAATATAGAGTGCAAAAGTCGCAATCATTGGGAAAAACTTATCAGTCATCTCCCTTCCCATATTATCGGCAAAAAAGTCGTCCATTCCACCAATAATGAGTTCCCAGAAATTTTGTCCGTTACCGGGGACCATCTCAAGATTACCAAGAGTCAACTTGGAAACCAGAAACAAGAAAGCCATAACGAGCCAGGTATACGTCATATAGGGCGCACACAACTGTTCAAGCAACCCGTGCCCGACAGGTCCATGGGGAACTGGCAGTCCCAGTTTCTCGAGAATAATCGAAATAAATAGTATCGGATGTTCCATAACGCCTTTTACCTCCCTCTGAAGAAGTAGTCCCAGGTCACCTGTATCGAAATATAAGTGACGGTAAGTACTACCGTTGACAAACCTAAAATAAGCCCAAAGATATTGACCATTTGACCCTTAATCAGAACCAACAGCACAATACCTATAATTATAATTCGTAGCCAGAAGCGAAGCAGATACCCCTTCTGTTCCTGCTTACTCTGTGCTTTTCGGTCATCAAGGGATCCAAGAGATGTTACTGATTCGACCAGTCTCAAGACACCTTTATTGGCAATCCAGAAACTGAATATCGAAATAATCCCTCCAACCAATACAGACCAGGCAAAAAACAATGAGGAAAAAATCGCCGATACAAGTGTCATTACTGCGAGGATACATCCTCCTATCACCTGCATTTTTTCAAGAGACAATGAACCTTCAGTCAAACCATCCTCTATTTATTCTGGTCTTTCTTTTCATCGGTATCCTTATTGCGCCAAAGGACTTCCAGCAATGTTTTATACGCTGCTGCAATACCAAAAGCAAGACCGATGAAAGTGAACCACGGAGCAGTACGACCATCAAAAACCTTCTGGTCGAGATAAATACCGCCAAACAAACCAATTAAAATTGCAGCAGCAAAGGTAAACCCAATGTGCCCGTAATTGGCAAGCAGATGAACAAATTCTTTTTTAACACCCGACATTTGATTCACCTACATTTTAAGAACAAGAATCCGTAGAACATAACGGACTTTGATATCACGACTACCCACTATAGTCAATAAATTTTCACATTTCGAGCAATTTTTTGAATGACCATTCAGTCATTTCTATAGCCTTTTCAAGGTCTTTTTCCGACTGTGCATCAGAGATAAAGGCTACTTCGAATTGTGATGGGGCAAGATAAATCCCCTGACCAAGCATTTGACGATAATGCACAGCATATCGCTCAGCATCTGCTTTCATAGCCGAGTCAAAATCAGTTACAGGAGTTGTTGTAAAAAAACCGGTCATAAGGCTACCAACCCTGTTGAGTTGTACCGGAACACCGGTTTTTTCTGCGACCCCATTAAGACGCCCCGCATAATCTGCTGCCTTATCCTCAAGATTTTTATAAAAATTTGGCTGCTTCAATAGTTTAAGAGCTGCAATACCCGCAGCCATAGCAAGAGGATTACCCGATAAGGTTCCAGCCTGATACACAGGTCCATCCGGGGCAATACAATTCATGATTTCAGCCTTACCACCATAGGCACCAACAGGCAGCCCCCCACCTATGATTTTACCAAGGCAGGTCAGATCAGGCGTGACATTATAGAACTCCTGTGCTCCACCATAACTCAATCTAAAGCCAGTAATAACTTCGTCAAAAATGAGGACAATACCCAGTTCACTGGTAAGTGATCTCAGCTTCTCAAGAAATCCCTTAGCGGGAGGTACGCATCCCATATTACCTGCAACAGGCTCTACGATAACACAGGCGATATCGATGTTTTGATCACGAAGGGTCTTTTCCAGAACTTCTACATTATTATAAGGTATGGAAATCGTGTTTTTCACGATGTCATCAGGCACTCCAGGGCTACCGGGAATACCGAGCGTTATAACACCAGAACCAGCCTTTACAAGAAATGAGTCGGCGTGTCCGTGGTAACAACCATCAAATTTGATAACAACATTTTTGCCGGTATATCCCCTGGCAAGACGCACTGCACTCATGGTAGCTTCGGTGCCTGAGTTAACAAATCGAACTTTTTCAATGGAGGGAACTGCATCCACAACCATCTCGGCCAAGTCAATTTCAAGAGGTGTTGGCGCGCCAAAACTTGTACCTAAAAGAGTCGTTGATGTGATAGCATCAACGATATCAGGGTGTGCATGACCTAAGATCATAGGTCCCCATGAACAGACAAAGTCCACATATTGGTTTCCATCAGCATCCGTAAGAGTAGCCCCCTTAGCCTCTTTTATAAACACCGGATCGCATCCAACCGAGCGACATGCTCTTACAGGACTATTCACTCCTCCGGGAATAACTTTTTGAGCCTGCTTGAATAGTTGAGATGATTGAGTACAGTCCATGTCCTTCTCCTTTTAGTCAGATCCAAGCTGACATAATTTGTAAATCCACCGTCGTATACAACACCGTCGTATATGATAGAGGTGAAATATTTTAATATTGAACAAGAGGCGCAATATAGCACGCCTCTACTTTTTCTGTCAAACTGAGACCCTTGATTTTTTTTTTTTGATGCGCATTGTAGGAAATCGCGTTAGTTCTGCCATTTTACCAATGTACAGGCACATTTTTCTGCTTGTCAGCTTATTGGTCAAAAGGTACAGTAGGTGAAGTTTTCCCGCCCCCGAAATTGGGTGCATATTCACCATTGAATTCATACTACAACACATCTTGCAAGAAAGGAGTTAACAATGGCAAACGATAAAGTCCTGCAATTAACTGATGCAGAATTTGACACCACCATCCAATCTGATCAACCTACTCTCGTAGATTTCTGGGCCCCCTGGTGCGGACCATGTAAAGCTATTGGACCTGTCATTGAGGACCTTGCTAATGAATATGATGGTAAAGTCACCATTGCCAAGATGAACGTCGACGACAACCCTGAAACACCGGGTAAATTTGGTATCCGTGCTATCCCAACTCTCATTCTTTTCAAGGGTGGAGAGGTTGTTGATCAGATCACAGGATCTGTTGGAAAGCCTCAGCTCGTTGCACTAATTGAAAAAGCTAATTAAGACAGTACACGGGAAAGGCCAGGATAAATACCATAAAGGGTATTTAAAATACAGAATCACAAAAGAATCGCCTGTCTTCAAAGTTTTAATTGCAGGTTTTCTGAAGTAAGGCACTCATTAGATTCAGGCTGTCTTCATGTTCGACAACTACCCGGTAAGCTGAAAATAAGCTGGGAGGTACTTACCTTTACACAGTTCAATTGCATAAATATGAATTGAACTCTCAGGTAAGAGCATCGCACGAAGACAGCCTTTTTTATTCGTTACAACAGACACATTTAAATAATGAAAGAACATTACGAACTGATCATTTTAGGTGGCGGCCCTGCTGGGTTAACTGCAGGGCTCTATGCTGCGCGGGCAAGACTCGATCATGTTATGATCGAAAAAGGTGCCCCTGGTGGGCAGGTTCTGCTCACAGACTGGGTTGACAATTATCCTGGGTTTCCTGATGGATGCACAGGTTTTGACCTCATTGAAAGTATGACCAGGCATGCCAAACGCTTTGACCTCAATATCGAACTGGCATGCGTGACCAAGGTTGACCTTGATCAGGGCGACAAGAAAGTGTTGCATCTTGAAGATGGTAGTCAGGTTACCTGTGAGGCACTTATTCTATGTAATGGTGCCAGCGCTAACACGCTCAACGTTCCAGGGGAGCTGGAAATGCGGGGTAAAGGTGTATCATACTGCGGTACCTGCGACGCTCCTTTTTATCGTAATATGCATGTGGCAGTTGTAGGTGGTGGCAACACAGCTATCCAGGAAGCAGAATACCTCACAAAATTTGCAAGTAAGGTAACTGTTATTCATAGACGTAACGAACTACGTGCCACTAAAATCGTTCAGGAAATTGCCTTTGCAAATGAAAAGATCGATTTCATCTGGGACAGTACTGTCACCTCAATTGAAGGTGATACAGGAGTTGAGAGGCTCAATCTCTTGAACAGGGACGGCAGTACTTCAGTTCTTGAAGTTGAAGGAGTATTTGTTTTAATTGGTGTGACTCCAAACAATGAGGGACTTCCGCTTGACACGTTAAAAGCTGACAAGTGGGGCTTTATTCCAACGGATATTGAATCACGGACCTGCGTTCCCGGAGTTCTCGCCGCAGGCGATATCTGTAGCAAGGATGTACGTCAAATTGTAAATGCAGCAGGTGAAGCAGCTGTTGCTGTTCTCGCAGCTGAGGCCTACATACAAAACAATAAATAATCTTAGCCTAAACGGGTCTACAATGGGATTGAGACATTGCTTATCATCAAAAGCGTTCATTGCCTTCTTTATTGTATCGTCACTGCTCTTTCAGGGTGGCTGTTCGTCACTGAAAGAGACCTTTAACTTCACTTCCATTGACGAAGATGGTAATGAGGTTGGACCTCGTGATATCAACCTGCCAGCCAAAAAGCTTATTGAACAGGGCATGGAGGACTATTCCGTTGGTAAATATTTCTCTGCTATTGAATTTTTCGAAGAAATCCTCAATCGCTACCCCTTTAGTAAGGAAGCTACCCTTGCTGAGCTTAAAGCTGCCGATTGCAGTTACTACCTTGGTCGATATGTCGAAGCACTCCTGCTCTACGAGGAATTTGAAAACAGGCATCCCACCAATGAAGGGATACCCTATGTCATGTTCCAGAAGGCCATGTGCAACTACAAACAGATTGATCGCATAGACCGGGACACTTCCGGTGCTGAAAAGTCCATAGCTCTCTTCAGGCAACTGCTTAAAGCGTATCCTTCTTCACCATATACTGAAGAAGCAGAGTCCAGAATTAAATCAGCGACTGAGTTTCTTGCCAATCACGAATATTTTGTGGTTGAATTTTACATCAGAAGTGCCAAATATGATCAGGCTGTGGTTCGCCTCAAGTATCTTTTGAGTGCATACCCTGATTCCAGTATTGCTCCGGAAGCCAGAGAACTACTCACACGAATTGAAGCGGGTGATCCACCCAAATCCCGTATCACCTCTTGGTTTCCAAAGGTAGAGATACCCGACTGGAATTTGTTTGGGCGTGAAGATGAAGCGGACAGCACAGTGGAGCCAGCACAACGTTAGTGGCTCTTATTCAGGCAGGCAGGAAGATATAGAAGCACAATCAAATGACTTGTTGAGTCATCTAAGCTACTTAATATACATTTATTTTTTCGTTTTATGCAGTAAGCATCTTAACCGTAGTTTACTCTTGTAAACTACGGTTTTTTTGATCGCCCTACTCGTATCTCCATTACTATAACTATATGTGATCATGAACCCAGAAGACCTAACCAGCCTGCTGCATCAGTTCAAAAATGGTAACCACACCTTAGACGAGACAGTCAGCCGTCTCAGTTCAATGCAGGCTGAAACAATGACCGACGCATGCATTGACCACCAGCGCCTATGGCGCACGGGGATTCCTGAGGTTATATATGGGGCGTCTAAATCTGCACAACAGATAACGACCATAGCAAGAGCCATGTTGCAAAGAAAAGGGCCTGTTCTTGCTACGAGAGTTTCTAAAGAAAAGGCACGACTCATCACACAGGAACTCCCCGAACTTCAATACCATGATAACTCCCAGATACTCATTGGTAATGCCGTAAAGCCAAGTCCCGATACGTACCGAGGAAAAACCGTTGTAGTATCCGCAGGGACCTCCGACATCCCAGTCGCTGAAGAAGCACGACTGACCCTACAAGCCTTCGGTCATCCCGTTGAAAAGCTCTATGACGTCGGTGTTGCAGGGTTACACAGGATCCTGGGACAAAAGCAATTGCTTCGAGAAGCGTCTGCAGTCATTGTGGTGGCCGGTATGGAAGGCGCCCTGCCAACTGTTGTTGCAGGTCTTATCAGCGCTCCGGTCATTGCTGTTCCGACATCTGTTGGCTACGGCGCAAGTTTTGGTGGTATTGCAGCCCTTCTTGGAATGCTCAATAGTTGCGCCCCTGGAGTAGCTGTTGTCAATATTGACAATGGTTTTGGTGCGGCGTGCATGGCTGACGCCATAAACCGGTGCTGATTTCCCCACGCATCGTCTGTCTTACCCATTAGCTCCATCGTTTTTTTCCAATATTACCTGTCATAACCTTGCAAGATTCATGCATTGGGGTATAATCGCAAAGTTTGACATCATTGGCTTGTACAATAGATTAATACTGGTCGTAGATATAGATAACCTCAGGGATCTCAATGAACACATCATTAAAACTTAAACTTGCTTTTCTCATCTCCGTCATTGCCTTTTCCATAATGACTGTTGTCCCATCCTTTTATGCCAACACCCCCAGCTGGTGGAAAGACTATATGGCGCCAGAAGGTCTGCGCTTAGGACTTGATCTCCAGGGCGGCATGCACCTCGTGCTTAAGGTCAATCTGGAAAAAGCAGAAGAAAACACCCTAGAATTTGCGGCTTCTGACCTCAAGGACACCCTTGCAGATGAGTCTATCAGCGCGGTTCGCACCAGTTCCCCTGCCAAGGATACTGTGATATTTACTCTGCCAAATACCAGTACCATTGATACGGTTCAATCCCTGATTTCAGAAGATTTTCCTGATATCGATGCTCGGGTTGAGGCAAAAGATGGAAGTTTCCCTCGAATTTTTCTCTCTCTTAAACAAGAAAAGATTGATTACATCAAAACCAATGCTGTTGAACAATCTCTAGAAATTCTCAGAAACAGAATTGATCAGTTTGGTGTAGCTGAGCCAGTTATTATCCGCCAGGGAGCAGATGAAATTGTCATTCAGCTCCCCGGTGTAAAGGACCCCAAAAGAGCGTTAAAGCTTCTTGGAGATACCGCTCAGCTTGAGTTTAAGGTCGTAGCGGATGCAACAGGATTAAACCTGCCAGCCATTGTCAATACTGCAAAGAACAACAAACAGTGGCAGGATGGTGAATCCATGACCAAACTCAACCGGGCAATTGCTGGTCAACTCCCTGAAAACACGTCACTCTATTTTGAGAAAGAGATCGACAAGCAGACCATGCAGGAACGTCTGATCCCTCTACTACTGGAAAACAAGGTCCTCATGACAGGAGACATGGTTAAAGATGCCCAGGTACGAATTGGCGGCAACTTTAATGAGCCATATGTCAGTCTGGATATGACCAGTAGGGGCGGCAAGGTTTTTGCCCACATTACTGAACAAAATGTCGGAAAAAGAATGGCCATTGTCCTCGATGAGGTTGTCCGCTCAGCCCCTGTAATACGCGAGAGAATTCTTGGAGGATCAGCCCAGATAAGTGGTAGTTTTACCCACGAAGATGCAGCTGACCTAGCAATTGTACTGCGAGTTGGAGCACTACCTGCACCAGTTGATATCATCCAGAACATGACGGTTGGTGCCAGTCTAGGACAGGACTCCATTAATAAGGGTGTTTCTTCCGGAGTCTTTGGAGCTCTCATTGTCCTCGGATTTATGATCATCTACTACCGCCTCTCTGGTATTGTTGCAAACAGTGCACTTATCCTGAACATCCTGCTACTCTTCTCGGGACTCGCGATCCTTAATGCAACTCTAACCCTTCCAGGTATAGCGGGTATTATTCTCTCTATTGGTATGGCTGTTGATGCCAACGTACTTATTTTTGAGAGGATGCGTGAAGAATTTTCTCTTGGAAAATCAGTACGCTCCAGTATAGATGGTGGTTTTGGTAAGGCATTCCTGACCATTGTAGATTCCCAGGTAACCACACTTATCACTGCCCTTGCACTCTTTATGTTTGGTACCGGTCCTATCAAAGGTTTTGCGGTTACCCTGTCCCTTGGTATTATCTTCAACCTTTTTGCTGCTCTCTTTTTCAGCCGCCTGATGTTCGACTTGCTCAACTCAGGAAAACCAATGAAAAAGCTGAACTTCATGATGATTTCCAAGAAGCCTAATATTGATTACCTTAAAATCAAAAATTTCACTTATGCCCTTTCTGCTGTGATGGTAGGTATCGGTCTTATCGCATTTATTCAGATCACCCGTGGTCAGGCAAACCTTGGTGTTGATTTTTCTGGTGGTTCACTCCTTCAGTATCAGGCACAGCAGGAATTTACCATGGCTGAGGTCAGAGATGCATTTCATTCTCAAGGCATGAAAGAAGTAAACCTGCAGGAAGTTGAAAATGAAAAACGTCTCATCGTCAAGTTAAAGAAATCTGAAGAAATTGTTGCCAATCTAAGCGAGCAGGTAGGAACTATTCTTTCAACATCACTTCCGGATAAAGGATTTACTCTGGAAAGCCAGTCTGAAATTGGATCATCCGTCAGTTCTGATATGCGCAATAAGGCAATACAGGCCATTATGATATCTCTTGCCGGGGTTATCATCTATCTGGCCTTCCGCTTTGATATTAAGTTTGGACTTGCAGCAGCTGCAGCGACCTTCCATGATGTACTTGTGGTCTTAGGTATCTGCTACTTACTCGATATTGAAATAACCTTACTTATTGTGACTGCTCTTCTTACCCTTGCAGGTTACTCACTCAACGATTCAGTTGTTGTCTTTGACCGCATTCGAGAAAATCTAAAAAAACCTGATAGCGGCTCCCTTGGAAACGCAATTAACAACAGTATCAACCAGGTACTGAGTAGAACAATCGTTACATCTCTCACCACCGGTATCGTATTATCAGCCCTCTTTTTCCTTGGCGGTGCGGTAATACACGACTTTGCCTTTGCTCTACTTGCTGGTGTGGCGGTTGGAACCTACTCATCGATTTTCATAGCAAGTCCTCTTCTTACCCTTTGGGATAAGAAGACTGCTTAAACTGATACTGTCATGACTGATAACTCGCAACTGCCGGTCTCAACACGGCAGATAGACAGTGGAGACTCCTTTAGCTTCTCCTGCCACAAAGGAGTCTCCTGCTTTACTGAATGCTGCAGGATGCTGGAACTTGCGCTCAGTCCCTATGATGTATTACGATTGCGACACTCCACAGGAAAAAATTCATCTGAACTCCTGAATGAGTATATTATTCAGGAGCAGGACCCCGGTGAACCGTTCCCACGATTCTACCTCACCATGGTCGATGACGGACGGGCAAGTTGCGTCTTTGTGGCAAAAGACGGCTGCACCATATATAAAGACAGACCCGCTGCCTGCAGAACATACCCCCTCGGAAGAGCCGCACAGCTTTGCGACAACGGCTCAGTTAAGCAACATTTTATTGTAATAGAGGAACATCACTGCCAGGGCTTTCAAGAAAAAGTAGTACAAACCCCTCTTGAATATACTAAAGACCAGGAACTGGAACAGTACAATTGCTTCAACGATGCAGTTGCAGCAATCCTACAGCACAAGGCCATTCGACAAGGCTTTATCCCTTCTAAAAAACAGGTCGAACTATTCACTCTGGCCCTGTATGATCTCGATCGTTTTCGACAAATGATTGTTCAGGCTGATTTAGACGTCCCTGAAACTGATGGTATTAACATTGATAACGATGAACAACTGCTGAAAATCGCTATCTCTTGGGTAAAAACAGAATTGTATTCTAACTTTCTCTCACCCTGAAAAAGTCGAAGATATGCCAGGAAAACTACCTTACTGCTTATTCTTAATTTTTGATTACTAAAACACTTCGTTGTCTTGTTTTTTTTATTACACCCTTTTCGTAGTACGATATGAGCAACCAGCCTTACCTTTCATCCGCCACAAGGAAAAATCATGTTAAAACTCATTGTATTTGATTGTGATGGGGTCATGTTTGACTCCAAGCAGGCCAATATAGAATATTACAATCATATACTGGGCCATTTTTCACAACCTGTTATGAATGCTACTGAGGAACAGTTTGTTCATATGGCAAGCGTCGCAGGCTCCATTGACCATATTTTTCAAAAAGCGCCTGAAATTTCCCGTGATGCCATCAGAGCATACCAGAAAGAGATCGGTTATGGCCCTTTTTTACAATTTATGAAAATGGAAGCCGACCTCATAGAATTCTTGGAAATAGTAAAACCAAAGTATCGATTGGCTATTTCAACTAATCGATCTAACACCATGATCCCGCTTTTACAGGAGCATGGCCTCGAACACTATTTTGATAAAGTTGTCACAGCACTCACAGCCGCACGACCAAAACCCGCTCCGGACGGCCTGCTTGAGATTCTGGATCATTTTCAGTGCAACCCAGCAGAGGTGCTTTTTATAGGAGATTCTATCTTTGATGAACAGCAGGCTTCCGCGTGTGGAGTCGACCTTATTGCATTTAAAAATACGGATCTAAACAGCACATATTCAGTGAACAGTTTTCTTGAAATTCTTTCTCTTCCTCCGCTTACCCAGAGTTAGATTCACCGATAATAATGAAGAGCAAGAGGAGGAGACAAACATTTAAACATTGTTGTTAGTCTTCACCTTGTTCTTCATCCACCCGTTTCACACCTTCCATAAGCAGCATCATGAAGTCACCAATCTCGGCGGCCTTCATCTCACCTGCAGAAAGACCTGTTGTAAAACGGTATACCCCTTGTTTTTCTGCGAGCATTGCAAATATTGCTTCCTCACTGCTTGCAGAACAATAGGTTGCGTTAATAATACATCCTTCACGAAAAGACACCTTTGCCTCTCCCTGGGGAAGCTGCAAGGCAAGCGTTCCTGTTTTTTGATGCATATGAAATATCTGGAGCAGTTCTGCCGGAGGAATCTGATCAATACGTCCGCTCATACATGACTCGAAGTCTCTTGTTCGTGCGGCGTTTGTCTTGCGTAACCTGCGTGCCAGCAGTTGAGCCATATAATTTTGCACAGTGGTATTGGAGCCCATTATCTCCCCAAAAACCTCCCCTTCAATCGCAAGAACCTTAGTGTTCTTCCTCACTCTCACCGATGAAACAGCAACATCAGCACCGAGATAACTCATTTCTCCACAGATTTCTCCTCGCTTAAGTGTCGCAAGCGGTACACCATCATCTTCAACAACAAGCTCACCTGCAACCACCACGTACAAATTAAGATTGAGCTCACCCTTATTTATGATCACCCCATCTTTTACAAAGTCAATGACCCTAAAATTTGAGAGGATATCATGTAATTCATCTTCTGAAAATGACTGAAACAATTCTGCATTTCTAATTTGATCCAGCAACACCTGCATCGCAGGATCGACCTCAACATCGCTTCCCTTACCGCTTACCTTTCCCTGATCTAGTTCATCCTGAAGTTGAAACTTAATCAAGCCGGTACAGCCGCTGCAATTATATATTTGCTGCTCGCCATCGGATGGTATTCCGCCAGAGCCTAGCATTTGAAAGAGAATTTGCGTCATATCCCGTACAAGTATCAGGCACACCTCCTTTCCTTCGGGACAAACGATTGTCCTTTCAGAGAGCACCAACGGTTCTCCAGTTTTATAGAGAGGGCAATTTTTCTCTTCAATAATTGTAAATAATGCGATAAAGTTTTTCATCAAACAAATAAAGAGGAATGTATTAAGATTATACTCAAGTCCTGACCTGCACAAGGTACACAACATTCTAGGCGACTATTGTCCACTGTGCTTCATTATTTTTTTGTTCTTGCTAAAATAAGTTGTTATACTAACAAATAACGTACTTAAATCGACAACTTTTACATACAACGTCCATGTCAGGTTCTTCAGATCAACTAGCAGAAGTATACAAACAGGTCGAAAGCTATTTTCAAGGTCATCCGGTAATTTCCGTCCAACCGACAAAGGGAGACCCACCTGACCAGTATACTATTACCTATACAATGGCTGGCTTTCAACAGAGCCCTGAGGGTAATATTGTTGAGACCAACAAGCACGTTGTAGAACTATCAATACCATTCGGTTTTCCACATTTCCCCCCCAGTTGCAAGCCCAAAAGTGATATTTTCCATCCCGATTTTGATCCTGCTGCCATCTGCTTAGGAGACATCTGGGAACAGGATGCATCCCTTGCCAATATCATTTTATACATCGGCAAGATGATCAACGGTGAAACGTTCTCACTCAAAAATGCCTTCAATGATCAAGCGGCTCAGTGGTACAAAGAAAATGGCAGCAGATTTCCACTTAATGCAATTACCTGGGGTGGTGAACTTGGCACGAGACCTTCTACAGCCGAAGAAACTGTCGACATACTTGGCGAAGACGATCTATCAACTGATTTTGACTACCTCACTCTAGATAATGACTCAGATGACAGCGGTCCGGGACCTCAATTTCCCGATGTTACCACCGATGAGCAAGACGACCTGGACCTGCTTCAACAACTCAAGTTTCAAAAACGGTACCATGAGCTCGCTAAAAAGCTACGCGCTACGACCCAATTAAGTGACGAATTCATTGAACTCAAGGAACTTGCCAATCAGGAGCTGCAGAAATGCAAGAGTGTTTACCGTGAGGCCAAAAATCTCGAAAACCTTGGAAGTGCCGCAAAAGCCCTGAAAAGATTTGAAGCAGTACAGGCCGCCGTTTCAGATTTCCCCTCTATAGACGCTGATATAAAACGAGTAAGACAGACCATAGACCTACTCAGTGATCTCGACCCTGATCAATTTGATGGTCCTCACCAGATACCGGATGCCGAGATTGAACAAAGTGTCAAAGAAGAGAAACAGAAAAATGGTTCTGCCAAGGAACGTAAAGAACCAAAAAGAAAACGTGATTCTTTTTTTGAGGATAGTGCTAAAAAAAGTAAGGTTGCAACCTTTGCACTCATCGGCCTTGGAGCTATTGGCCTCTCAGCAGTTGGTTTATACTACTCCCAGACAAGTTCACTGCTGACACAGAGTGAGCAGAGTCTCAAACAGTGCGAGACCAGTCTCAAAGCATCCCAGTTTAAACAGGCCAAACAGACTTGCGAAAACAGTAAGGTTCTCCTGGATAAGATTTATGTTTTTAATCAATCCGGCGCCAACATGCTTCGAAGCCGTATTGACTCTATTCTTCTCTCTGAAGAACTACAAAATGGCCTAGAAGGTAAAATCCTTTTTGAGGGAATGTACCTATCAAAAAAACAGGCAGAGGATTTCAAACAGATCAATGAAATAGTTACTCAGGCGGATTCACTTTTCAAACAAGGAAAATGGGAAAAAGCCTCAGAACAATATACGCTGCTCCAGGAAAAAAGCAGTCTCATTAAAACATTTTCACCGGAGCTTTTAGGAGTAATTGAAGAAAAGAAGTTTCTCTGTCAATTTCAAATAGCCTTGGATTCTGTCAATAAATTCATAGATGAAGAACAGTGGCACCTGGCAGTGGGGAGCCTTACCCATACTCAAGGCCTGCTTTCTCGGCTCCCTGAAGATGACCGAGCTGTTTATAAGGAAAAACTTAAAAGTGCTCTGAGTAAATGTAAATTTGAAATAGCCTTAAAAAACGGAGACTCTGCCTTTGACCGAGGCAATTGGCAGGATGCAGTTATGTCCTACGAATCCTGTCTTGATATTGCTCAGAGCTACAGCGCCATAACACCGGAGCAGGTAAAATATCTTTCTAACACTATAGAGCGCGCTAAACTCTACCTCATTATTGAAAAAGGTAATAATGCCTTTGCCCAAGGGGCATGGAATGATGCTATCGAGGCATATGCTGAAGCCAGTGCTGCACTTTCCGCTAACCAGACACTCCTTGATGATGCAAAACGTGATATCAACCGTAAAAAACTTGGAAAGATTATACTCCAGGCATCTATCATTCGAGACAAACAGACGGTTAAATCTCAACTTCAAAACAAAGATCTCCATGAAGCTGGTAAGTTATATAATCAGATTCTCCAGTCCATTGAGGGAAGTACCTATTCAAGTGAAAAAGAATTTATAAAAGCAAAGGAAGAGATTCATTCAACCCTTGAAGACCTGAATCAGAAAATCTATATTTCAGAAAAAGAATCCTACCTGAGAGAAAATTTCCAATCTCTTTTTATGAGCAACTATCCTGCAGCAGTAAGAGAAAACCTTACCAACCCTGTAATCAGTTACGTCAAAGAAATTTCAGGCAAGCTGCTCTTCAGAATGCAGTGCACTGAAAAAAGAAGAGGTAGTCGCCCATTGACACTTGTAATGTTCTATGCGTATAACAAGACAAACGGCCAATGGGAGTTATCTACCGAAAACCAAAAGGGGTAGGTCACGCTTTCTTGACAATGCGTTAGACAAGAAAGCGAAACTCTCCTTTTCCGAGAAGATTATGGAGATGAAGCAGGCCAAGTAGTTTTCTTGACTCGTCCACAATTGGAAGTGCAGTAATTTCATGTTTCTGCATTATTGATAATGCATCCGCTGCAAGATGCTCAGCACCTATGGTGATTGGATTCGCGGTCATCAGTTCTTCAGCAGTACTATCTACTATCCCACCTTTTGTAACAACACATCGCCTAATATCCCCATCTGTTACTATACCCAAAACACTCTTGTCGTCATCTACCACAAGTACAACACCAGCATCCTTTTCATTTAATGCTGTGACAGAGTCAAGAGCCGAGGACTTCGGATGAACAATGGGGATATCACCACCTTTTAGCATAACTTCAGTAACCTTCACTTTAAGTCGCTGCCCTAGACTTCCTCCAGGGTGATTATGTCGAAAATCTGCCTCTTGAAACTTCTTTCTGTTAAGCAGTACGACAGAAAGAGCATCTCCCATGGCTAAGGTCGCGGTAGTACTCGTGGTGGGAGCCAAACCTAAGGGACAGGCTTCTTTTGGTATATTGATATCGAGAACTTTGTCTGCAGCCAATGCAAGGGAAGAATCCCGACCACCTGTCATGGCAATAATTTTATTGCCCCGCTTCTTCAAACTAATAAGCAGACTATTGAGTTCAGCAGTTTCACCTGAATAGGAAATAGCGATAATAACATCATCTGCCATCACCATTCCCAGGTCCCCATGCATCGCTTCAACAGGATGAAGAAAAAATGAAGGTGTTCCAGTACTGTTAAGAGTTGCTGATATTTTTTGCCCGACCAGCCCTGACTTTCCTATGCCAGTAATAACGAGCCTGCCTGATGAAGCTAAAATAATTTCTACTGCATCGACAAATTCAGCACCTATCCGCTCTCGTACTGCTGCCAGGCCACGTTCTTCTGTAAGAAGTACTTCCTTAGCAATTTCAATAGTCATAAGTTTACATTCCTCTACTACGTTAACATGGGACAAACCACATAAATATGGCTTGTAAAGACGAGTGCGAAACTAATCATTTTTACCTAGGGTGCAAGTACCAATTGCAACATAATATTACTCAATTAAATAGTTTATAACTGAGACTACGGTTTACTATTTTGGTGAAAATTACAATTGCTGTACACATTATTATGCTGTTCTACGTATTTACTTGAATTTTTCGTAAGAAACACTAAAGTATCTGCGTCTATTTTGTTACATTTCGCACACTACAATTTGGAGTTTATATGTCTGACTATCTTTTTACTTCTGAATCCGTTTCAGAAGGTCACCCTGATAAGGTTGCCGATCAAATATCTGATGCTATTCTTGATGCAATCCTCATTCAGGATCCTGCGGCACGAGTTGCCTGCGAGACACTGGTTACAACAGGAATGGCTCTTATCGCTGGAGAAATAACTACAACCGCCTGGGTGGATATGCCTGAGGTGGTACGAGACACCATTAAGCAGATTGGGTACAATTCCTCAGATATGGGATTTGACTGGCAATCATGTGCTGTAATGACATCGATTGATAAGCAGTCGCCTGATATCGCACAGGGTGTTGATTTAGGCGCCGGGATTGATCTTGATCAGGGAGCAGGAGATCAGGGTTTAATGTTTGGTTATGCCTGTAACGAAACTGAAGTCCTTATGCCTATGCCTTTAACATTTGCCCATCGACTTACGAAACGACAGGCCGATGTTCGCAAGGGCAAGATCTTACCCTGGCTCCGCCCTGATGCGAAAAGCCAGGTTACCATACAATACGAAAACAACGTTCCTACCCGTATTGATGCTGTAGTTCTTTCCACCCAGCATGACACTACTGTCTCCTATGAAAACCTCAAAGAAGGTGTCATGGAAGAGATCATCAAGCCGATCCTGCCTTCTAACATGATAGATAAGGATACCAAGTTTTTTATTAATCCTACCGGTCGATTTGTTATTGGTGGCCCTGTTGGTGATTGTGGACTCACCGGTAGAAAGATCATTGTAGATACCTATGGTGGTAAAGGGTCCCATGGTGGTGGTGCTTTCTCTGGTAAGGATCCATCCAAGGTTGACCGATCCAGTGCATATTATGGTAGATATGTTGCCAAAAATCTTGTTGCTGCTGGAATTGCCCAGGAACTTGAGGTTCAGGTCGCGTATGCCATTGGAGTATCTCAACCTGTCTCCATTAACGTCAACAGTTTTGGTACCGGTAAAATCTCTGATGCCGATATTAAAAAACTGATCACAGAACACTTTGACCTGCGCCCCAAGGCCATTGTACAGCAACTTGATCTTTTGCGACCCATCTATCAGGCAACTGCAGCCTATGGACATTTCGGCCGAAAACTTGATTCCTTTACCTGGGAAAAAACCGATAAGGCAGATATCCTAAGAGACGCAGCCAAGATAAGCTAACCCCGAAAACAGCAATCACCTCGGGATATGTACCTACATTACATTCATTTGAAATTGAAATTGAAATGATTGTTAATTTTAAGGTACCAAACCTACACAAAGAAATTTGATTTAAGGATACATTAATGAGTACTACATTTACTGACTATAAAGTCGCTGATATGAGCCTTGCTGAATGGGGCCGTAAAGAAATTGCCATTGCTGAAACTGAAATGCCTGGCCTCATGGCTCTCCGAGAAGAATATGCTGACAAAGCGCCTCTAAAGGGTGCCCGTATTGCCGGTTGTCTCCACATGACCATCCAGACTGCCGTCCTCATGGAGACACTCGTGGCCCTTGGAGCAGAACTACGCTGGTCCAGTTGTAACATCTTTTCTACCCAGGATCATGCTGCTGCTGCTGTAGCTGCAGCAGGTATTCCTACCTTTGCCTGGAAAGGTGAAACTGAAGAGGAATTCTGGTGGTGCATCGATCAGACTATCTTTGGTACTGATAACTGGAATCCAAACATGGTACTCGATGATGGTGGAGATTTGACTCTTATCCTTCATGAAAAATACAAGACTGAGCTGAAAAACATCAAGGGTATTAGTGAAGAAACCACTACCGGTGTCCATCGACTCAACGAAATGGCTAACGAAGGTAGTCTTGCCTGTCCTGCTATCAACGTCAATGACTCAGTTACAAAGTCCAAATTTGACAATCTTTATGGCTGTCGCGAATCCCTCATTGATGGAATTAAGCGGGCCACTGATGTGATGATCGCCGGAAAAAACGCCGTAGTCATCGGATACGGCGATGTTGGTAAAGGTTGTGCTCAAGCCCTAAAAGGCATGGGAGCAACCGTCTATGTTACCGAAATAGACCCAATTTGCGCCCTTCAGGCATCCATGGAAGGATACCGTGTAGTCACTATGGATGATATTGCGTCCATTGGTAATATCTTCGTGACCTGTACAGGAAACCTCAATGTCATCACCAGAGCACATATGGACATGATGCCTGACCAGGCCATCGTCTGTAACATTGGCCACTTCGATTCGGAAATTGACATCGCTGGTATCCGAGATCTAGAGTGGGACAATATCAAACCCCAGGTTGACCATGTAGTCTTCCCTGACGGCAAACGAATCATTGTTCTTGCAGAGGGACGCCTCGTAAACCTTGGTTGTGCTACCGGACATCCAAGCTTTGTTATGAGTAACTCCTTTACCAATCAGGTTTTGGCCCAAATTGAGTTATGGAACAACTCTGATAACTACGAAAATAAGGTCTATTTCCTCCCTAAGAGTCTTGATGAGATGGTTGCCCGACTTCACCTTAAGAAGATTGGAGTTAACCTGACAACTCTGAGTAAAGAACAAGCTGACTATATTGGTGTGAAGGTTGAAGGCCCTTATAAGCCTGATTACTACCGATATTAAGCAGCAGTAAAACAGTAACACCTGCTCAAAAAAGAACCCCGGTCGACTCTGCTGTCGACCGGGGTTCTTTTTTACACAGAGTGCTGCACAACTTGCACCCACACAACCTTGATGAAACTATTTTTTTAGGTCTTTACCTACGTTTATCCCTGAAAAGCAGAATGAATCATAAATATTTAGGGCACAAAAAAAGGCACAAAGGTTAAAAAACCTTCGTGCCTTAACATTCAAGAACGTAGAATTTGAAGATTACTCTTCTCCTTCCTCATTTTGAATACGACCAGGGATTGCATACATAGTCGTAGATCCAGAAGACCAGAACATCAGCCGTCCTTCACGAACCATCTCATTTGCTACGTTTTTGATAACACGTGGC
Organism: Desulforhopalus glucosivorans; assembly: GCF_054397165.1. Taxonomy (NCBI): domain Bacteria; kingdom Pseudomonadati; phylum Thermodesulfobacteriota; class Desulfobulbia; order Desulfobulbales; family Desulfocapsaceae; genus Desulforhopalus; species Desulforhopalus glucosivorans. Next base: position 37,752 of record NZ_AP044854.1, on the reverse strand, counting down.
TTAGAGTCAGGATCACATTTATAGAAATCCTTGATATACAGCTGTGGTTTAGGAGATTTTGTTGCTTTCTCCTCAATGGCGTCTTTTAATGCTTCTTTTTCCATAGCCATAATTCTGCTCCTCGAGTAGCAAGAAGTTAACAGTTGATCAGAATCAATGAACCTGATCAACTGAAAACATTTTCTTACTACTATTTGATGTGGCTGGTGTACTTGAATTGAGTCGTTGTACGCCAGGTGTCATAAGCAAGACGATAGTCATCAATGCTCTTATCAGTAAATGGGATATCACACTTTTCGAAGAATTTCTCCCAACCGATTCTTTCTGCCCAGTCACCGATACGCTCGTACTTCTTAGCATCGTCTGCATAAGCTACAAGAATTTTCTTGATAGCGTCTACAGTCTCAGGCCAACGAGGAGTGGTGTTTGGCAAGAATGGAATGACCAGTTTAGAGAACTTAGGTGCGCTGATTCTATTGGAAACCTTACCACCAACCAGAATCGCAATACCATCACCTTCAGGATCTGCGAGAGGCATTGCAGGACACATGGTGTAACAGTTACCACAGAACATACAACGTTCTACGTTAACCTTTACAGTCTTGATCTCTTTACCATCAACTTCAGCCTTTGCAGGCTTAACAGCACCAAGAGGACAAGAAGCAATCGCCAATGGAAGCTCACATACGCCACTAATACGGGTATGATCGATCATTGGTGGCTTACGGTGAATACCAAGGATAGCAATATCAGATGCGTGTACAGCACCACACATGTTGAGACAACATGCAAGAGCAATACGAACCTGTGCAGGAAGAGTCATAGATGTAAAGTAATCAAACAATTCATCCATTACTGCCTTAACAACACCAGATGCATCAGTTGCAGGGGTGTGACAATGTACCCAACCCTGAGTATGAACGATGTTAGTTACACCAGCACCGGTTCCACCAACTGGGAATCTGTTGTCACGGGTAGCAAGGTTGTCCAATAAAGGCTGAACCTTATCTGCTGAATCAACCATGAACTCAACGTTATTACGGGTAGTAAAACGTAAGAAACCGTCACAAAACTCATCTGCGATATCACATACTTCACGAATGTATTCTACAGAAACAAGACGAGCACAACCTACACGTACGGTATATACCTCATCACCAGTCTCTGATTTATGCATCAAAACACCTGGTTGTGTAATTTCATGCCACAACCATTTTCCCTTATTAGCCTTGATGACTGGTGGGAAAAATTGTTCGTAATTAGGGGGACCAAGATCTGATATACGTCCGTCCATTGGTTTATCTGGATTATAACCCATTGTAAAATCTCCTTATATTTAATATGAATTGTTAGCTCAAATTAAAACAGCATTAAGCGGCGTGCTTGCGACGGAATTCCTCGACATCACGCTCAAAACCACCTTCAACCTCTTCTTCTTTCCAGAAGACGTAAGGATTAGAACGAGGCTCTTTAACATGCTGTGGAATTGGCTCAATACCCATAACCTTGAGGAAGGTTGGCAGACCAATACGTTGCATGGTCTCACCTACACGCTCACGGTTCTTACCAACTTCCATCCACCAGTCCCAGATACCTTCGATGAACTCAATCAGTTCTTCGAACTCATTCTCTTTCTCAACTTTCATGAAAGGAACAATAAGGGTTGAGAACTGTGCACCATCAAGGATTGGAGCTTTCGCACCAACACAAACGGAAGCACCCTGGTCTGCACCAGGACGAAGTGCACGTGGCATAGCATTAATACAATGCATACAACGGGTACACTCTGCATCGTCAATCTTCAGTTCATCACCTTCCATCCACATACAATCAGTAGGACAGAGGTCAATTACTTCTTTCTGGATGTCAAATGCACCCCAATCTTTACCGGAGAATGCACCACCGTTTGCAGGGTAGTTTCCAGCAACATACTCTTTTACGGCAGCCTGATCGATACGAATTTCGTCTCTCCAGGTACCGATAACGGACACATCAGAACGTGCGATAGAAGCAACACAGTCATTTGGACATCCGGAGAACTTGAACTTAAACTTGTATGGGAATGCAGGACGATGAATCTCATCCTGATAATGCATGGTCAAGTGGTAACAAGCTTCTTCAGTATCATAACAAGACCACTCACAACGAGACTGACCGATACAGTTAGCTGGAGTACGTAAGTTAGAACCGGAACCACCAAGATCCTGCTCCATATCGTGGGTCAGATCCCAGAAGAAAGGCTCAAGATTCTCAGTACGGGTACCAAGAAGAATGATATCACCTGTAGAACCATGGAAGTTGGTCATACCGGAACCATGCTTCTCCCAAAGATCCATCAACTGACGAAGATTCTTAGTTGAATAGTACTTTGAAGAAGGCTGAGCAACACGAACAGTGTGAAAGTGCTCAACTCCAGGGAATTCCTTAGGCATATCAGCGTAACGGCCAACGATACCACCACCATAACCGAAAACACCTACGATACCACCGTGCTTCCAGTGGGTAATCCTTTCTTTGTAGGACAGCTCCAGGATACCAAGAATGTCCCAACACTCAGGCTTGGTTTCTGCCTGCTTCTTAATGTCGGTAACGAAGCTCGGCCACGGGCCAGTCTCCAATTGATCCAACAAGGGTGTCTCATGCTTTGCCATGATTTCCTCCTTTGAATTTCTGTTTAAACTTCTACCTTTACCAAAACTCTTACTAAATTAGAAAACCTGAAACCGATATACGGTTTATCATTTTCAGTGTACGTCTTAGCCACCATGATCCCCATTGCGATGAATTGCAAAATGAGTCACCAGTAGCATTGAAATTTCATTCAGCGTGTGAGAATATCTTCGCTGTGCAATTTTGTCAACAAAAATCCATAAGGTTTCAGCCTGGCAACTGAACCACAATTCAGTCGAAAATGTTTGGTTATACTAAGTTTAGAGCTGATCCATAAATTTCTTTTCAAGTGTTGAACCACTACTATTGGTCTCTTCCATTGCCGATAAAAATCGCCCTGCCAACACTTTACCAAGTTGAACCCCTTCCTGATCAAAGGAATTAATATTCCAGGCAAAGCCCTGGAAAACAATTTTGGCCTCATACACAGCAAGAAGCGCTCCCATAACCTCTGGAGTGAGCTTATTTGCAAGGATTAAAGATGATGGCCTGTTACCTTGGAATTTTTTATTGGGGTTCTCAGACTCTTGACCTACTGCCATGGCAACCATCTGCGCATAGAGATTTGCCAATAATTTTTCCTGTGATGATGAACCCTCAACCATTAAATCATCACCATATTGGGAATGTTTAAAGCCTATAAACTCCACTGGTACAATTTCTGTACCCTGATGCAGGAGTTGATAGAAGGCATGCTGCCCATTGGTTCCCGGCTCACCCCAGATTAAAGGCCCCGTTTTCATGCTAACCGGTTTACCCAACCTGTCTATACTTTTACCATTACTCTCCATATCACACTGCTGCAGGTGGGCTGGAAATCTGCTCAGAGCCTGACTGTAGGGAAGCACAGCAACTGTTGAAAAAGCCAGGAAATTGTGGTTCCAGATGCCGATAAGTGCCATCAATAGAGGAATATTTTCTCTAATGTTTCTATTTTCAGCATGCCGGTCCAGAGTTGAAGCGCCCCGTAAAAACTCATTAAAGGCGTCAAATCCAAGATAAAACCCGAGAACAAAAGCCCCAACCATGGAGGTAGAACTATAACGACCACCAATATAATCAAACATATAAAATGTTCGAAGATATTTCGCAGGATTATCCATGGGACTACCTTGGCCCGTTATGGCAATGCAATGATTTTCAGGTAATAAGCCTTTATCTTCCAGAGCCTTACATACCAATTTTTCATTTGTAAGCGTCTCAAGGGTGGATCCACTTTTAGAGACAATTGCAATCAGTGTGGTCTCAAGTGTTACATCTCTTAAAACTGCCGCGACATCATCGGGGTCCACGTTGGAAACAAAGTGCACCTTTCGACCAGGCACTCCATACGCCTTAAGACTTTCATATATAGCCCTGGGGCCAAGATCTGACCCTCCAATCCCTACATGAACAACGGTATCAAAGGTTTTGCCTGCACTAGTACTGAGCCTACCCGAACCAACATCTTCTAAAAATGTATCCAGCTTTTCCAGTTCACCCCGTGCTGCTGCAGTCGCCTCAGGTTCTGCTGGTTTGTCTACAAACAGATCCCTACAGGCGGTATGGAGGACCTGCCGATTTTCACTATCGTGACCTTCTATCCTATTAAGAACTGCTCCCTTACGCATGGACTGAAACTGACCAACCAGATCGAGTTCATCGGCTACAGTCTGTAAAAGATCCAGTACCTCATCGTTAATTCTCTGGGTTGCGTAGTGATAGTTCAACAAAGAAGAGTGACAGACATAGCGGGCGAGTCTCTCATCGTCAGTTATGGCATTAACCCTCGTTAAATCAAATGGTTGACCAGAAGCGTCCTGTAATTCTTTATATACACTGGTATCTGCCAATGACTTGAATTCTAACCCCATGATGATACTCCCTCCCGATTAAGAGCGATATCCAGCAGCACCTTTTGCTCCATTCTCTTTTAATGCATCAATGGTTTCCTTATAATCACGGCTACCATAGACAGCAGAACCAGCTACAAATACATTTGCCCCAGCCTCTGCAACTTCAGCAATAGTATCAGGGCTGATCCCACCATCGACCTCAATGTCAATATCAAGGCCCATGGCATCAATGCGTTGACGCAACTGCCAGATTTTGGCAAGGGTTGACGGGATAAATTTCTGTCCCCCAAATCCTGGATTCACAGACATCAGCATTACAACGTCCACATCCTCCAACACATAATCCAGTGTTGATAGTGAGGTAGCTGGATTAAGTACAACGCCCGCTTTTTTACCAAGTTCCTTTATACGTGCAACAGTCCTGTGTAAGTGAGTGCAGGCCTCAACATGAACTGTGATCCAGTCAGCACCAGCTTTTGCAAATGAATCAATGTATTTATCCGGATCGGATATCATCAAATGAACATCTAATGGTTGTGCAGCTATATTTGCCGCAGCGTTAACAACCAGTGGCCCTATAGTAATATTTGGCACAAAATGCCCATCCATTACATCCACGTGAATTAGATCTGCTCCAGCCTCTTCAACCGCTTTGATCTCTCCACCTAACCTGTTAAAGTCAGCAGACAAAATTGACGGCGCAATGAGAATATCCCTGTTCATAATACTCCTGTACATCTTTTTATAATTTTCTAAGCACCTCAATCTCACTCATAGAGATGCAATATTATTGTTTAACTTTACGCAACCGATCCCCTGGAAGCATTTCTATACGTCCTTCAAGTTCAAGAAAAAGCAGTAACTCACTTACCCGTGCTGGTACCATCTTTGAGGTAACAATCAATTCTTCTCTTGCCATTCCATAAGTGTCTATTACATGAAGCAATGCTACAGCATCCGGGTCAAGATCTACATCGTTTTCTGGCAGAGTTTCATTATCATCAATGGTAACAAGCCTCGTTAAACCATATTCCTCGGCAATATCGGCGGGCGTTGCAACAAGTTTGGCCCCCTGTTGCAGTAACCAATGAGTTCCTTCACTTTTAAATGAGTCCACTTGACCTGGCACAGCAAAAACATCGCGACCCAGATCCAGAGCCATCTGCGCAGTAATGAGCGATCCGGATTTTCTAGCAGCTTCCACCACCACAACACCTGTCGACAAACCTGCAATGATACGATTACGGGCAGGAAAACGAAAACCTTCAGGCCGAGTCCCAAGAGGATATTCACTTACAACCGCCCCCCGAGATTCAATATTTTTATACAGGGATTTATTTTGTTTAGGATAAATCACATCAAGTCCACATCCCAACACAGCGACAGTTCTTCCTGCCCCATGTAAACATCCCCTATGGGCCTCAGTGTCTATTCCCAGTGCAAGACCCGAAACAACAGTTATTGGATAATGTGTTAATCCTTCTGCAAGTTGAAATGATATTCTTCGACCATATGCCGTTGCTGCACGGGAACCAACAATTGCGATGGATTTTCTATGGAGAATTTTTGGATTTCCAAGAACAAAAAGCAGTAAGGGTGGATCGACCAACTGCTTAAGAAGAGGTGGGTAGTCAGGGGAATCGTAACAGATGACATGGGCCCCAAACAAGTGGAGCTTTTGTAACTCAACCGCCCCCCTTTCTAACCAATCCTCGCCAGAGACAAGCCCCTTGATCTGAGCCTTTCTCATACCTTCAACTTGCGCTAAAGCTGAAGCAGAAGCGCTCAGTATAAGCGAAGGATCTTTAAAATGACGAAGCAGCCGCCATGCCCCACCCAAACCTAAACCTGGAACAAGCGACAAACTCAACCAGCTGAGGGTGGAGTCAGGTGCGGACATAATTTTACGTTATAAAAAACAATTAAGAGTAAGAGTCTAGTCGGTCATAAAGACCTTAAGCTCTTCCACTCTTGAGGGATGTTTGAGTTTTAATATTGCCTGGGCCTCAATCTGACGTATTCTCTCACGGGTAACAGCAAAACACTTGCCAACCTCTTCCAGGGTATGATCACAGTCAACGTCAATACCATAGCGCATCTGCAGTACCTTGGCCTCCCGAGGAGAAAGTGAGGACATCACCTGATTGAGACATTCACGCAGGCTACCAACCATGGACAACTCATCGGGTCCAAGCTTATCCTTATCCTCAATAAAATCCCCTAAAAATGTCTCTCCATCATTACCAACAGGCGTATCAAGTGAGATGGCATCCTTTGCAATCTTCAGAGCGGATTTAACCTTTCCAACATCAGTACCCAACTGATCAGCCATCTCTTCCGGAGTAGGTTCACGGTGCTCTTCGAGAAGGAAATCCTTTGAGACTCTCAGAAGTCTATTAATTGTCTCAATCATATGAACCGGCAGACGAATAGTCCTTCCCTGATCGGCAATTCCCCTGGTAATAGCCTGTCGGATCCACCATGTAGCATAGGTGCTAAATTTATAGCCACGATGGTAATCGAACTTCTCCACAGCCTTCATCAGACCAATATTACCTTCTTGAATTAAGTCGGAAAACTGCAGGCCACGATTAACAAACTTTTTTGAAACGGAAATCACCAGCCGTAAATTAGCTCGTACTAACCCCTCCTTGGCCTGCTTATACATATCCCAACCAGCATCAACTTCGTGAAGAATTGTCCTGAGTTGCTTTTCATCAACCCCGGACTCTTCCATCATCAATCTGTTGACCTGTCGCTCAATTGCTTCTGGATCTACATCTTTAGCCCCTTCTTCCTTAGCGGCTACCTGTTCTCCCATCACCTCAACAAAAACTTTACGAAATCTTTTCGAGAGATCTTCAAGCCCTGCTGCTATAGCTTTAATGCAATCAGCACATATGATTTTGTCATTAAAGAGCGTGGTTATCTCTTCTCCAACTGACTCAATTTGTACTAATAAATCATTAGAGACGGAGCTGTTTGGAGATTCTTCCAAATACTTTTGCAATAAATCCTGTCTTTTTAGATCAAGGGCAACCGCATCATCTATGCGGGACAGAAATTCCTTACTTTCTTTTGCAACAACCTTTGGTGTATTTTCTGAGATACCTGAAATAATCTGACAAATTTTCTCATCATTTTTATCCAGGCCCTTAACCACCTCGACAAGTGCAGGAATCGCAATGGGAGTCTTTAGAACAGCATTCTGAACTCGTTGTTTACCATCCTCCATCATCCTGGCAAGTTTGAGTTCTTCCTCATGATTGAGTAGGGTAAGAGTTCCCATCTCACGGAGGTAGATATTCATAGGATCTACAGAAGCCTTAGACTTGTCAGCCTTTGCAACACCATTATCTCGAGATGTGCGACGCCGATCTCGTTTTCTTCGATCACTAAAAGAACTGGCACGTCGATCTCTACTATCTCCACGCCGTTCAAACTTTTCATCGTTAAAGTCAACGGATTCAGTAAAACCATCAAGTGAACTATCTGCGCGGTTATAGGACGAAGCGCCCTTTGCATCACTATAATCCATCATCGCTTCATCCATCCCTCTGACGACGTCGTCGTCACCGCCGGCCAATGCCATATAATTCTCCCTCTACCAATATACGTAAAAACTGGTTTTCAACCCTATCAGCCCGCCCCCGAACCTGAAGCCTAGATGGTTTTTTACTAACCCACCTATTTTTATTACATATCCACAATCAAACGAAACAGCGAAAAATGTCAAGTTTTTTTTAGACTAACCATAAAATACTTTAATATGCTACGATCTCAATTTGTTACAATATTTTTTGCTCAATCATGGAGCTTTTGAGCGAGTCTAACTTTTTCAAGCATCAACTCCTGCACCTGTTGTAAATCATTGTCGGCCTGGGCGCGCTGAATTTGTTGCATAATATATATGCTCTCCCTTTTTACCTGATCCCTTTTTAGAAAATCGAGGAAGACAGCCAACTCTTTTTCACACTGATCTTCTTCAGCATCAATTTCTGCACCAGCGCCCAGTAACAAATTGGAAACAAAACGCCGCTCCGCGCCTTCAGGCAGTACCGTCAATAATTCCTCGGGTTCAGCATCAGGGTTTTGCCGAACAACCTTACCCAACTCAAGAAACAATATTTCTCCAATACTCCCCTCAAGACAATCTCTAATTTTATTATCTGCCAGTGCCTGGTAAGTCACAGGATTTAAAATCATGAATTCAACCAGCTGTTTTTGCTGAATGGACAGTGTCTCGATACCAGCATACTTCTTTTGCCTTGTAATCCTCGGTTCTGCTGGACCTTCCCTTACCACCTTCTGCTCCAGATAACGCTCCAGGTCTGCCACCTGCATTCCGAGTTTTTCTGCAAAATGTGACAAAAAGACAGCCCGCTGCAGGGGCGAGACTGCGGCTGCAAGAAGGGGTTTTAATTCTTCAACGATGCGCCTTTTACCATCAAGCCCAAGACCATACTGCTGGACCCAGCGTCCAAGGACGAATTCAGGTAAATTTTCAGCACTATCAAGCAGACGATTTAAAGAAGATAAGCCTTCCTCACGGACAAACGTGTCTGGATCATGTCCTGCAGGGAGAACTGCCACTTTTCCAGTAATTTGCTCCGCTAGAAAAAAAGGTACTCCCCGAGCTGCAGCCTTACCACCAGCATCATCACCATCAAAAAGCAGGGTCACCTCTTCAGTAAAACGTTTAACAAGCCGTAACTGCTCTCTTGTAAGAGCAGTTCCAAGCGGAGCCACAACATTTTCGCAGCCACTTGCCACAAGTGAGATCAGGTCAAAATTCCCTTCAACCATGATAGCCCGGTTGAGTTTTCGGATCTGTTCCTTTTGCTGATACAACCCAAGTAAGGAATTACTTTTATTAAAAACCGGACTCTCCGGGGAGTTGAGATATTTCGGTTGCCCCTCCCCCACAATCCGTCCTCCAAACCCGGAAACCTGACCACTAATATTGTATATCGGGAATACTATACGATCCCTAAAGCGATCATAGGTACCACCTGTCTCTTTTTTAACCAGGAGCCCCGCTTCAATGGCGGCCCTTTGCTCAGCACCTTTAAATTTTGATCCGAGAAAATTCCAACCAGCAGTATCAACATTGGGGGCATAACCAATCCCAAACTTATCAAGAATATCCTGAGTCACACCTCGTTTTTCAAGATATTTTCGGGCATCGGCAGCTCCCCCTGACTCTTTCAGGTAGGCTTTAAAATAATCTGCGGCCATCCCATTTACCTTAAACAGCTGGTCTCGCTTCTTTAAACGATCCTCGTCTTCTTTTGAACGTTTTTTTTGGGGCAATTCTATATGGTATCTCTCAGCGAGTAACCTGATAGCTTCTGGAAAATCAAGCCCCTGCTGTTTCATTACAAAACTAAAGACATCACCGGACTCTCCACATCCAAAACAGTGAAAAAACTGTTGTCCGCCATGCACAGAAAAAGAGGGAGTCTTTTCCCCATGAAATGGACAGAGCCCCAGGAATCTAACTCCACTCTGCTTTAGATCTACATGCTCACCAATTATCTGAACAATATCTGCCTGCTCTTTAATTTTTGCTTTAACATCTTCCCATGTTTCATTTGCAACCATAGAGCATTCCTTCAACAGGTCTTTATTTTATAGTAATTAAGCGCAGCAAACTGGATCAACTTTTTCAATTTCGAGATTTAAGATCGACCCCGAAGATGCAGGATGCATTATAGCCCAGAAAGTCATTCCAGTCATCAGGTTTGCCCCACAAACAACAAGCAAAATAGTTCGATTATGTAAGTGCATTACCCAGAAAAAGCTGCCATAAAAAACAGGCAACGTAGACTCCGAGAAATTGAGTTGAGGTACATTCACTGTTTCGAGTAATCCACAAGGTACTTATCCCGTTTATCGGGGGTAGTTTAACCAACCCATGTTGCACAGAGTGACATGAAATGTTTTTGACACTGTCAGCCCAACGCGTTACTGTCAGATATGTTCATTAATTTATACTGCATAACTATTTATTTCTGCAGATAGATACGATATGCACTAAACTACCAGGAACTAGTTATATAATTGCCGCTTTTGTTAAAATATAGCCAACAGGCACCCTATGCCCCCAACACCCACCACAACAATCAATGATCAGATAGACAATATCCCTCCGCTTCCTGCAACAGTCACCCATGTTCTTGGTGTGACGTCAAATCCGGAGAGCAGCGCAAATGACCTTATGCAAGTCATCCTGCCCGATCAGACAATGTGTGCGACTGTCCTTAAGCTTGCAAATTCAGTAGCCTTTGGCCAACCGAAACAAGTTCATACCATCGAACGTGCCCTCATGGTACTGGGTTTTGACGAAATAAAAAATATCATCATCGGTAAAGCAGTGTTCTCTTCTTTCCCAAAGATTAGCCGGGGAACCACCCAAAGTGTTGGCGTATTCTGGGAACATGCATTCACCTGTGGATTGACGGCAAAGATAATCGCAGAGCACTACAAACTCTCACCAAGTGAATTATTTATTAGCGGTCTCATTCACGACATTGGCAAACTCGTCATGTTGATGGCATTTCCTAAGAGTTACCCGATACTCGATGAACACTCCCTTGCCAGTCATTTCCAAGCCATGGGAACAGAGATAGAAGAATATGGAACCGCCCATGATGTCGTAGGCCTTGAACTTGCCAAGCGCTGGAATTTACCTGAACAACTGACATCTGCCATTGGTTACCACCACAATCCGGACAAGGCACCATGCCATAAAAAACATCCTCTTATTATTCAGGTAGCCGATATGTTGTCACTTATGTACTGTTGCTCTGAAATCACCGACCCGGAGGACGTCGAACATATCTTTTATGACTTCCTCCCGGGCACATACGATTTATGGAAAAACAACGGACTACCTTTAGAACCTAAAAACCTGGGAGTATGGTATGAAACTCTTCAGGAGACAAGGGAACACGATCCACAGTTACTCTCCTCACTGAATGTATAATGAAAATCACTTCCATAAAAAAAACCATTAGAAACACCAAGAGATTTGCAGAAATCGTCAAGGTCCTTTCTAAATTTGGTTTTCGGCAACTCGTTATTGACACCGGTCTTAACCGACTGATGGGCCAGGCTAAAAGTGACATCGAGATTGAACTAGAGGATCACTCCAAGCACCTGCCCGCCCAGGTCCGCCTGCGCATGGTACTCGAAGAACTTGGACCAACGTTCATAAAACTCGGGCAGCTTCTCTCCACACGACCAGATTTAATTCCACCTGAGTGGGCTGAAGAATTCAAAAAACTCCAGGATAACTGTAAACATGTTCCCTTTTCTGAAATATACGATGTTCTTAATCTCGAGTTTCCAGGCAGGCTCGACCTGTTGTACTCCTCAATAGAAGAAGAGCCCCTTGCCGCAGCATCCATTGCCCAGGTGCATAAAGCTACCATGGTGGATGACACTCCGGTTGTGATCAAAGTCCTTCGCCCCGGTGCAAGAGCCATCATTGAAGAAGATATGGATTTGGTTGAGATGCTCGCTCAACTCCTCCAGCAGTATTTCTCTGACCTGGGCTATAGTCCAACAGCTGTCGCTAAAGAATTCTCCCGTGAGTTGCATAAAGAGATCAATTTTGTCATCGAAGGACAGTCAACAGAGAGACTCGGCCGTTACTTTGAGGACGACAGCAACATACAGTTTCCAAAGATCTACTGGTCAGGAACAACTCGAAACGTCCTTACCATGGAAAGGATTAACGGACGATTACTCTCCTCTGTTAATCCAGACGACCTGAGTGCAAAGGATAAAAGGGAGATCGTTGCCAACGGCACCGACGCGGTTTTCAAGCAATGCCTTCGATTTGGATTTTTCCATGCTGACCCGCACCCAGGCAACATCTTCCTCCTAAAGGATAATAAGCTCTGTTTTATTGATTGTGGAATGACAGGGAGGCTCGACCGAAAGACAACCGATCAGCTGATTAACCTTGTGGCATCTATCATTAAGGCCGATATAGACAAGCTCTGTCGTGTGGTCTTAGAGCTTACCGGTGTTGATCCAACCGTTGTGGAAAGCAGGGAATTTCGTTTGGAGTTGCGTCATCTCACAGGACAGTTTCAAAACACCAACCTGCAACAGTTAAACATCACAGGACTTCTGTCTGATTTTTTTGCGATGTTACAGCGCTACCACATTCAATGCCCCAGTGACCTGATGCTGCTCACCAAGGCACTCACAACCATCGAAGGTGTTGCGGAACAATTTGACCCAACCTTTGACGTGCTTGCCCATGTTGAGCCGCAGATTCAAGAAATTGTAATGAAGCGCTATAGCATGGGTGCCATCAAGAATCGCATAGCAAAAACGCTCACCGCCTCCCTCGAACTCGTAGAGGATCTTCCCGGAGAACTACAGCGTTTTCTTGACCATGCTAAACACAGTCGCTTCACACTAAATCTTGAGCTTAAACGGATTGAGCACCTCTCGGAAAGAATTGACACCTCGAGCAGAATCATGGGGATTGCAATGATTATTGCAGCACTTATCGTCGGTTCATCTATCCTTATCCTGGCAGATCGCATGTCCCATGAGCCCGGATTTATTGGAACGCTCGGTATAATCGGCCTTGTCCTGGCCGGAATAAACACCACCGGCTTTATTATCTCCTTTCTCCTACCACGCAAGAACAAACAGTAGTGAGCGATATTATATTCCTACGCACCGCTCTGTGCTATCTGGCATAGTCTTGAAAAGGTCTCTGCCTCAAGACTCGATGAACCGATAAATAAGCCGTTCAAGCCCGGTATTGCAAGATATTCTTTTGCGTTATTCTCAGTTACAGCCCCACCATAAATGATAGGCCATGCAGGAAAAAATGCCCGAATTTTGCTAACTGATTGAGTTATGCGTTTAACGGATTCAGGGATATTGAAATTCAGACCATCAACAGGGGTATAGGCTACAATCATATTCCTGCAGTCAATATCTGCAAGGGGTCTGAGATTTGCCAGCATATCTGCATCTTCCACGCAGACAATGGGAGTCAAGCCACTGTCGGCCACCTCTGTAACCTTATTGATCACATCCTGGGGAGTTTCATGGAAATAGCGACGTCTTTCTGAATGACCAACAATGACATACTGCACCAATGGTTTCAGCATATCCGCTGCGATGGCGCCTGTATAACTGCCCTTAGGAAAGGGTGAAACATCCTGGGCGGCCAGAGCCAATCCTGATACTTTCAACTCCCCCATAGCCCGATTAATAGTTTCAAGGCCAAGAAATGAAGGGGCAACAACAACCTCTACCTCACCCACCTCCCTATACAGTCCTGAAAACTGTGTCAGCCAATCAAGACCATTATCAGTTGTTTTATGACTTTTCCAGTTACCGATAACATAGGTTTTCATAGGCACCCTCCCGGGAGGTAATAGAATTTACAACAACGAATCGATAATTTTCCGAATTGTATCAGCCGACATGGATGAGACCTGCACTGATTTCCTGCGCGACTGTAAACCGGACTTAATCACTACATCTTTTTTATGCACCCCAAGAACCGAGGCGAGAAACCGTACGACTTCCTTATTCGCTTTACCGTCAACAGGAGGCGAAGACACAGCAATTTTCAACCGTCCATCATGAAGACCAACGACTTTAGTTATTGAGCCCTTAGGCTGAATATGTACATGGAGCAATTGCTCATTATTTGAAGTATCAGGCAGATATGGCATAGGCTATGGTCGATACCAGGCTAAACCCCAGATGGAAAAAGTAACTCCTCCATATGGGGGCGCAATTATGAGTCACCACAACTGATGGTTATGCTTCCTCGGCATCTGGTATTTCAATACTCTCAAAGAGATCTGAAAGGTCATCCCCCTTAGTTTCTGCTGCAGCGTCAGGGAAATCATCAAGGGCATTCAAATAACCGAGCAAGGTGTTTTTCAGATCCTCTTTCACCCTCCCTTTTTTCTCCTGCAGTTCATCAATTTCTTTAGGCAGGTAAGCGAGCTCAGCCTCAGCTTCAGCCTTAAATCTTTCGACTTCAAGCTTTGCGTTTTCCATCATCTGTGTGGCTTCAACTTCACTGGTTTCACGAAGGTTATCTGCAAATTTTTGAGCGGCCAGAATAGTTGTTTTAAAATCGACCCCCTCCTGCTTGAGTTCCTTGTTCTGCTCATCAAGCACCGCAACACGGGCACGTAATCTTTCAAGCTCTGACTTATCATCCTCACTGGTGAGAGTATCTCCTGTAAGTTGCTCTTCAAGCTCTTCTATTTTCGCAGTTTGCGCACTCTTTTCTTCTTCAAGTTCCAGGACTTTCTTTTCAGCGGCCTCAAGCTTTTCCTTTAACTCTTCAATCTCAAGATCCTTATGCTTATATCCTTCATCAATATCAAACTGAATTCCGTCGGCATTATCCTGACTCTCTTTCATTTCTGCAGCAAGAGTCTCTTTGTCTCGCACGAGAGATTCCTGTTCAGCCTGCAGCGCCTCAATCTCTTCCACCTGAACACGGTTCTGCTCAGTTAACTCGAAGAAATCTTCAGCGAGAAGCTCCAAATACGCCTTAACTTCAATAGCATCATAACCTCTGAATTTTATCTGGAATTCCTGGTCTTTAATTGCCTGTGGTGTCAGCATGATTCCCCCTTAAAGTTCTATATAAACCGCTCTTTCTCTCTCTTAACCCCAGTGGACCAAAAGGTCAACAGGGGCCAGATTCAGTACCCCCTGAAAGGCTTACTTCTAATCACAGAATCGTCCAACAAGAAGAACCCTTACCATTGAATAGATTCTTGTGTTACTCAGCGACTCTCTATCAATCAGCCCATCCCCATGGCCATCTGCTTTAGTGTCTGTACAACAAAGCTCTGAACAAACATTATCCCTAAAATCAAAATCATAGGAGAAAAATCAAGGCCTCCAAAACTCATTGGTACAAAACGCCTAATCCTGCTAAGGACTGGCTCGGTGGCCTCGTACAAAAATCTGACTATGGGATTATATGGATCCGCATTTACCCATGAGATAACCGCCCGACCGAGAATAATCCACATATACGCCGTCAGTACAAAATCTATTAACTGGGCTATAGCCATCATAAAATTATTTACTACAAACATTCACTTTCTCCCTTTTTCTCAAGCAACCTTACTGCCCGTTGTAATAGCTTCACTTACACTACTTAAAATCAAACAATCTTTTTCACCACTTGTATCTTTAGCGGCAAGCACCATTCCGTTTGAAGCGACACCCATAAGTTGAGCCGGCTTCAGATTCGCAACAATAATAACCTGACGACCAATAAGGTCTTCAGGGCTATAGTGCTCAGCGATACCGGCGACAATCGTTCGTTCTTCAGGTGCCTTCACTGTGAGTTTGAGTAACCTGTCCGACTTTTTAATAGGTTCAGCTGCAACTATCTCTGCCACCCGAAGATCAATCTTTTTAAAATCATCAAAGGAGATCAGCCCATCCTCAGGCTCATCCTTCTGCTGTTTCTTATTTTTTTTGGATTGCTTGGATTGCTGAGGCTGCTTGGCAGGCTGCTGTTTTTTGGTCTCTTTTTCAAGGCGCGGAAACAGGGTTTCAAGGGGCTGCAGCTGTACACCCGCTTCCATCAGGCCCCACTCTCTTCCCTTTGGCAGGAGTGCGATTCGTTCATCACCTCTTTCCATGGCAAGGGCCTGTGCCATTTTCACAGTAGCACCAATCATTACTGGCCGAAGAACAAGCGTTAACAACCTAAGACCTTCAACCAGTGTGTACAGCACCGTATCCAAACGTTCTGCACTGCTATCTTCTTTTGCAAGAGTCCAGGGTTCGCTGGTGACGATGTATCTATTCACAACACCCACAAACTCCCATATTGCCTGGAGTCCAAGGTGGAAATTAAACTGTCCCATCACCTCTTCATACCGTTCTATCATCAGCCTGGCAGAATTTTGCAATTCCATATCCGCCTCAGCATATGCGCCAGGAGCTGGGATAACCCCCTCTCTATATTTTTGCACCATGGCAATAGCACGACTAAAAAGATTGCCAAGATCATTGGCTAAATCAGCATTCTGTCTTGCCACAATGGATTCTGAACTAAAGGAAGAATCAAGACCAAAGGACATATCCCGAAGTGTAAAATAGCGAAGTGTATCAACACCGTAGGCATCCACAAGCTCTTTTGGCCGCACAACGTTACCAATACTCTTTGACATCTTGGTGTCATCCACATTCCAGTACCCGTGGACATGGAGTTTTTGGTAAAGCGGCACTTCCATTGAAAGCAGCATGGTTGGCCAGTAGATCGCATGGGGCTTTAGTATATCTTTTGCAATTACATGTTCTGCCACCGCCCAGTGTTCCTCATACAATTCACCATCCGGGTAACCGATACCGGTAAGATAGTTGATAAGAGCGTCAAACCAGACATATGTTACAAAATTTTCGTCAAAGGGTAGTTCAATACCCCAGGTCAGCCGTGATTTAGGACGGGATATACAGAGGTCTTCCAAAGGCTCACTCAAAAATGCCAGCACCTCATTTTTATACCTCTCAGGAGTGATAAATTCAGGGTTTTCATTAATGTGATCGATGAGCTGCTGCTGGTATTTTGACATTCTAAAGAAATAATTCTTTTCAGCAATCTCTTCAGGTGGCTTCTGATGATCGGGACAGTTACCCTCTACCAGCTCTTTTTCAGTGAGGTAGCGTTCACACCCCTGACAGTAGAGTCCAGTATACTCATCAAAGTAAATATCTCCCTTATCGTATACATCCTGAAGTATTCTCTGAACAACAGCAATATGTTCAGGATCAGTGGTTCGGATATAGTTATCCGGCTCAATCTCTAAAATCGGCCAGGTGGACCGGAACATGGCACTAATGTTATCGACATACTCCTTAGGTCCAACCCCCTGTTTCTCTGCAGCCTCTACTATCTTATCGCCGTGTTCATCAGTTCCTGTCTGAAAACGCACGGAATCTCCTAGAAGACGCCTGAAACGGCTATAGGTGTCCGCTACAATAGTGGTGTAGGCATGCCCGAGATGTGGCTGGGCATTTACATAATAAATAGGGGTTGTTATGTAGGTTGTCATAGTAATCTATATCAAATTTTTAACACAAGTTGGTTAACCGTGGTAAGACGAATCAGGGATTGATCTCCACTTACTCACCACTACTTTTTCTCTCTTTTTTTCTCTCAGGATTTTGCCGTTTCACAGGTTGAAATGACCGCCACTGCTCTGCCGACAACGTCACCTCTTCCCCTGAACTGTTTTCGGCCAAAATCGCATTTTTCAGTATAATCTGCCGTCTGACCAGATAGGTTTCCCCTTCAATTTTAATACGTTTGCCCGCCTTTGGCATATTCTTTCGTTGTTTTTTATACGTATCATACTCATATGTCAAACAGCAAAGCAGACGGTTACAGACTCCGGAAATCTTAGTCGGATTCAACGGCAAATCCTGTTCCTTTGCCATCTTAATGGAGACAGAGTCAAATTTTTTGATAAACGATGAACAGCACAATTCCCGGCCACAGGTACCAACACCGCCAATCATTTTTGTCTCGTGACGTACCCCGACCTGACGCATCTCAACCCTGGTTCTAAACTCCTGAACCAGATCCTTTACAAGGGCTCTAAAGTCAACTCTGTTATCAGCTGTAAAATAGAAAATCATCTTACTGCCATTAAAAAAACGCTCAACCCGGACAAGGTGCATGTTCAGTTTATGCTTCTTGATCAATTTACTACAGGACCTGAAGGCGCGAGTCTCACTGGCAAATAGATTTTTAAATTTATCCAGCTCATTCTCATGGGCAACTCGTTTTATCACATAGGTCGCTGTACTCTCTTCAGACTTACACCCGCACATCGGAGCATCACCTGCAATCTTTGCCGGCTCCAGCCCATGATCTGTCTGAACCATAACCACAGTACCAACAATGAGATGACCCGCTAAATGGGATGCTGTAAAGTGCTGTCCATCGTCGCGAAAACGAATACGATAAAACTGCTGTTCGTGCTCGGTTGCCTCTTTGATAGATTCTTTTTTTTCAGTTTCTGACATCAACCTTCTTCCTTATGACATATCCCAATAAAGGGGAAATAAGCGTCGGGATAAGTACCTCAAAGATCTCTCTTCACCTACTATCCAGAACGTATTATTATAAGCTTCTAATTTAATACTATCCTTCAAACCTCTCGTTCTCTATCCCAGGATTTCCTGAAGTAGGGTGCGAACCCCAGTTAACAAAGCACAAGCCGGGATAAGCACCATGGAGCCCTTTATGAATTCCCAGTCGTAAAGATGTCTGGACTTTTTCTTGCTCTATCCAGAATTTCCTGAAGTATGGTGCTAATATTGAGCACTCCTACTGTAACTTAAAGAGAAGTACCTCACAAACAAGATTTTTGTTACAATTCCTGGAAAGCTCTAGCTCGGCCCGATCAATCGCCTGCAATTTGATATAAATCTGCTTTGAACTCCAGCCTTTTACAGCCTCCCCCATACCTAAAAGAGTCAATACTTCTGTTTCCTGAAACAGAAGATCCCTGAGCCACAGCCGTAAAAGACCAAAAAACGTGGGCAGCTCCTCTTTCAAGGCTGCAACCTTCTCTGCCAGGCGCAGGAGCAAACCGACATCTCTATTTATATCAATTGCAGAATCACTCAAAAAGCCTATTACATCGCTGAGCAATGGAATCATCCCGGCCTTGTGCAAGGTCAGCGCAATACCGGGACTACCCTCTGAAAGCCTGGCCAGAACCCTGGCCTCAGTATCATCAACATCATTATCAGCCAGAACCGTACAAGTATCCTCTGCAGTCAAAAAGCCAAAAGGCAGGACCTGGCACCTGGAGGTTAGAGTGGGCAGTATATCCCTTGAAGAGTCAGCCGTTAAAATAAGGATATTACCGACCGGAGGCTCTTCTAGTGTTTTCAGCAAACTATTTGCAGCCTCCCGTCTCATGGTGTGGACGTCTTCAAGAACCACAACACGCACTGCGGACTCATATGGAGGATAGCTGACGACCTTAATCAGACCACGTATCTGGTCAATCTTAATGGCACCTTTGTCCGGCTGAACAATTGTAAAATCTGGGTGATTTCCTGCATAAAGTTTTTTACAGGATGTACAGTCGCCACAAGCCTGCCGGGGTCCTGAGACCTTGCAATTTAGTGCCGCTGCCAGTCCCCGGGCGTACATACGCTTGCCTACCCCATCGGGGCCTTTAAACAAAAAGCCGTGGGGTAATCTCTGGCCACCAAGAGTCCTGCCAAGTAATTTTTTGGCTTTTTCCTGTCCTAAGAGCTGGCTATAACACAATGGGGAAGAAGACATTTAAAACAGCGTCCCTTGTTTTGAGGCGGAAGATCCCGGCTGTATGGATGGAGTGGTCTGCTTTTCGAAGCCACCAAGATAAAGATATCGCTCAAGACTGCGTTGATAATCCGTCCAGCTCAACTCTTCGTTTTCCATCTTACGCCGCAACTGCTCTATGATATTCATCTTAGCGTCAAGGTCATCAAGAAAACTCAGCATAAAGGCCTCAACAGTCATGGGCACGGTGGGTGATCCAAACTCCTGACGCCCATGATGACTTAAAATAAGGTGTTGAACCTGACTTGCCAACTCTTCCGGGAAATCTTTTATTTTAGAAGCAGCTCTGCCAACCATTTCGCTTCCTATGACAAGATGTCCCTTCAACCGACCCGGCACCGTATAATCGACAACCCCACATTCCATCTTCAGCTCTTCCAGTTTTCCAATATCATGGAGAAGAGCCCCTGTGAGCAGCAGTGATCTATCAACACCTTCATAGTGGTTTGCAAGGGAGTCAGCAGCCTTTCCCACAGAAAGAGAATGCTCCAAAAGCCCACCTATGTAAGCATGGTGAATTCCTTTAGCAGCAGGGGCCTTTTGAAACCTTGGCCACCAATCACTTTTCGCAAAAAAGACATTGAGTAATTTTTTGAGGAAGGGATCTTTTACAGTGCGGACAAGTTGTTGTAATTCTCCAGCCATCTCTTCCCGGCTTCTGGGAGAGGCGGGAAAGAAATCGCCAAGATCAAGCCCCTCCTGTTCAACCAGCCGGACATCATCTACTTTAAGCTGCGGCTTATCACGATACAGCTGTACACTTCCGCACACCTGCACAACACTACCCACAACACATATTTTTTTATAGCGCGGGGCATCATCCCAAATCGGACCGGAAATTTCCCCGGTTTTATCCATCACAGTGAGTACAAGATACGGTTTTCCTGCACGGGTTTCACCAAGCTTTGAGCTTTTCACCAGAAAGATATCGTTTACTGCCTCACCTTCTCGCAAGGCCTGTACAAATGCAATTTTATTCATCGATTTCTATATATTACAACCAGACACCTCCTAAGTTACAGGAGAGTCTTATCATTGAGCGCCAGGTAAATCTAATCCAATCCCAGTAAAGGGAAATAAACAAAAATAGTTAATATACAAACATTAGCCACAAAACACCCATACTTTCACCCTTGATAGGCTTATCCAGCTATGCCCCGAAACCGCGTAGCTGCGCTTGTTAATTTTTCTTCCTTGCCCATTTCGTTAATCGGTGGAATAATATAAGGTTCTGCTTAGGCACCAGAGAACACTCTGACCAGAAGAACAAACACCATATAACTTACGCTGCACAGGAGTACGAACACAATGAGAAAACAGATGATCATTTCAGTTATGTCAAAGGACAGGCCTGGAATCATAGCAAGTATAACTGGAGCCATTTTTAGACTTAACGGAGATGTGGCTGACCTCAATCAGACCGTCCTCTGCGGTTATTTGACCATGATCCTTAGCGCCACCTTTGAAGACGATGTGACCAAAGAAGATCTCCATGCCGCCATTTCACACGTTAAAACTGAGTCTAAATTTGAGGTATCCATCAAAGAAATTCCTCCCAGTGAAGAACTTACAACGGATGGGGTTCCTGAGGAAACATACATTCTCACAGTACAGGGTCCAAACCGTGGTGGTATCGTACACGACATTAGCCAGTTCTGTTTTGAACACAATGTGAATATCTTTGATCTTGCGACGACATTAAAAGATGGCCAATACACAATGGCACTTCAGCTCGATCTTAAAAACTGCAGTTGTAAAATGATAGAACTGCAGGCAAGGCTTGAGGAGTATGCCACAAACAATGGCCTCACAGTCATGATGCAACACAACGATATCTTTCAAGTAACAAACGAAATAACCTTGCACTAAAAGGTAGTGCCATACCTGGCACCTCACTTCAGGAGACACCACCATGCTACGCTCTGACCAGATCCTTTCCACCGTCGAGATGATCCAAAAAGAAAATCTTGATGTACGTACGGTCACAATGGGGATAAACCTCCTTGATTGCAGATCAGGGAATATAGAAGAAACATGTAACAAAATTGAATCTAAAATTGTCACCTTTGCAGGAAACTTTGTTCCAACCTGCAATGAGATGTCTAAGAAATACGGCATCCCAGTGGTCAATAAGCGCATATCAGTGACTCCAATCGCCCTTGTAGGTGCCGGATTTAAAAAGGACGATTTTATTCAAATCGCAAAGACGCTGGACCGTGCCGCAACACGCGTTGGGGTAGATATCCTGGGTGGCTACTCCGCCCAGGTTGAAAAGGGTATGACTGAGACTGACCGTGAGTTTATTGCCTCCATCCCTGAAGCACTCGCTCAGACTGAAAAAATCTGTTCCTCTATAAATATTGCCACCACCCACAAGGGTATTAACATGGACGCCCTTGCAATCATGGGCCAAACTGTAAAAGATCTGGCTGAGATGACTGCTGATTCCGGTGGCTTTGGCGCAGCCAAATTTGTGGTATTTTGTAATCAGCCTGGTGATAACCCATTCATGGCGGGTGCCATCCACGGCGTTGAAGAAGCTGAAGTAGTGCTGAATGTCGGAGTCAGCGGCCCCGGTGTAATCGCGAGATCCCTTGAGCGTCTCATCGAATCACACGAACCAGGTACCCTTCAATTTGACGAACTGGCAGAAGAAATCAAGCAAACCACCTTCCGGGTCACCAGATGCGGCGAGCTTATCGGCCGTGCCGTTTCAATGTCTCTTGGTATTGAATTCGGTGTTGTTGATCTCTCCCTTGCTCCCACCCCTACCATCGGCGATAGTGTCGGCGAAATCTTTAAGATTTTAGGTGTCGACTCCGTGGGAGCTCCAGGCTCCACTGCAATCCTTGCAATGCTCAACGATGCAGTTAAAAAAGGTGGTATCTTTGCCAGTAAAACCGTTGGTGGCCTTAGCGGCGCCTTTATTCCAGTAATGGAAGATGCGATACTGGCAGACGCCGTGGGTGACGGTTCTCTTACTCTTGAAAAACTTGAATCAATGACCTGCGTCTGTTCTGTTGGCCTTGATATGATAGCCATTCCCGGCTCAGTTGATGCCGATACCATTGCAGCAATCATTGCAGATGAAATGGCCCTTGGAGTAATAAATTCCAAAACCACCGCCGCACGGCTCATCCCTGTTCCGGGTAAAGAAGTTGGGGATCATGTAAGTTTTGGTGGTCTTTTTGGTGCAAGCCCTATCATGCCAGTCAACAATGTTGGTAAGTCCAGCAGGTTTGTTGCCTGGGGAGGAAGAATGCCAGCCCCGATCCATAGCTTTAAGAACTAATATAGAAATAAACTTAGATTTAAAACAACAAAGGCGCTGAGGGGAATACCTCCAGTGCCTTTGTTGTTTTAATCCGTACTGTCTACTTGTGAAATACCCTGTTACGCCCAGCTCTCTTTGCTTCTAGAAGGGCACTATCTGCCTTTTCCATCAACTCTACTGGCTTATCAACAAGTTCAGGGTGCATGGTTGCCCCCCCGATGCTTATACTGACCTGGCCAGAGTCAGGTGAGCCCAGATGCTCCTTTTTAAGGGCGTCCACATTTTCAAGCATTCGCGTTGCTACAAGTTCAGCACCTGACTTATCTGTACCTGGAAGAATTGCGGCAAACTGATCGCCGCCATACCGTGCAACGATATCCACTGGTCTTAGCAGAGTCCCATGGAGAGCTCCTGCAAGTTCACGCAATAATTCATCCCCCGAACTACGGCCATAATGTTCATTGTAGGGTTTTAATAGATCAACATTAATAAAGAGCAGTGACAACGACTCAGACTGCCGAACCGCCTGCCGCCACTCTTTTTGTAAATTCTCATCAAAATAGTATCTATTAAAAAGGCCGGTGAGGTTGTCAAGGGATGAGAGGAGTTCCAGCTGACAATTCTTTTCGAGCAACTCCTGATGCCGAACCTCAAGCTCAAGTGATTTTGCCTCGAACTCCTCCCTGTAAAATATGACCCTCTTTTTCTCTTTATCAAGTTCGAGGAAAAATTGAATTCTGTTTTTCAGAAGAGTTCCATTAATGGGAGTCAGTAAAAAGTCAATAAGACCTGAATCGTGTCCAAGGCTCAATCTGTCAGCATCTTCTCTGTCATTAATAATATAAAGAAGTGGCGGGTCTGAAACTTTATTAAGATCTTGTAGTAGAGAAGAGTCAATACCCCCCCCCACTGCTTCTGCATCAATCACAACACAGGAATAATCTTGCAGAGATAGCTTCTGCTGCAAATCCTTCAGATCCGTAGCAAGGTCCAATCTAAGGTCCAATCTAAGGTCCGACATCCAGGCAAGCTCTTTACAAATAAGCTGTCCAAGATCGTTTTCAGAGTCACATAGGATAAGAACTAACGCTTCACCCATACCGCACCTCTCTACATAGTTTTCAGGCACTCTCCTAAAAAAACACCTCTACTCTTTTCTTGCTGCTTCAGCAGCCTCTCCAATACGTGCCACAAGGTATTGCCCCAGTGTCTCATCATCATCAAACATATCAAAACAATACCCATCGCTCCCGGCCAAACCACCCGGGATCAACTCACCCCGTTCATCCGGATCACTAATCATGTCTTCATAAAAACAGACCGAGAGCCAACGTTCTGCAGGATCATCATCAATGACATCAACAATGGCAAACAGGTTTCTTTCTTTCTGAGTAGGATATTTGGGCCGAATAGAATAACTCACCCCGGGGCGCGCCATAAACTGCAATTCAACATCAGACAACTTCTTCAATTCGCCGTATAACTTTTCAAACCAATTACGCATGGCCTCATTTTCGCCAGTCCAACCCTGGATAAATGAATCTATTTCTGCTTGAGCCTCGCTATTTCCTGACATATCATCCTCCTGTTACAGAACCTGTCTGCCACCGTTGCTTTTAAACGAAAGATACAATATAAACTAGAACTTCAATATAGTGTTTAACTCATCATATCATTTCTTGAAATAACTTTATGCAACTTATAACTGCTCCATCCAAGACCCAAGAATTTAATGGTAGAATCTTCACTGGTCACACTCTTCCCCAGTGCCTTGCAACCAGTCTAACAATAAACAACATCCTGCAAAAGATGACGAGAGATGAACTTTCAACTCGTATGAAAACCAGCGCCAAGCTCACTGAGTCTACCTACCAGCGAATACAAAATTTTGAAACACCCTTCACAATAGACAATGCCAAGCAGGCCATCTTTACCTTTCAAGGTGATGCGTACGATGCTATTGATGCAGAGAATTATAGCGCCCAAGAACTCGAACATGCACAAAAACACCTCAACATACTCTCCGGCCTTTATGGGCTTCTTCGCCCCTTAGACCTCATGCAGCCGTATCGGCTAGAGATGGGCCTCAAACTCGCTGTAGGAAATTGTAAAAATCTCTATCAGCTCTGGAGAGATGAAATTACAGGAGTTCTCAATAAGAGACTGGCCCAGTCAACAGATGCAACTGTTGTCAACCTCGCCTCCACCGAGTATTCAAAGGTGATTGACAGAAAACAGCTGCAGGGGAAAATTATAGAGGTGGCCTTTCAACAGGAGCACAAGGGTCAGATTAAGACCATCCCAATCCACTCCAAACGAGCCCGTGGTATGATGATTCACTACGCCATCAGTAATAGAATTGAACAGGCCCGACAACTACAGCAGTTTGACCTTGATGGCTATGGTCTTGACAGTTCTAAGACAACTGATACAAGCTGGGTCTTTGTACGTAAATAAAGACAAGAAGTAGTTCATAGAGAGGATCAGGCCATTGCCAGATCAAGAATTTGGGTGAGAGCCTTTGGGATTGAATCAACCACTTCTTTGGTTAGGCCGATTCCAAGTTTATCAAAACAGGCTCCCTCCACCCCCACCAGAACAACACGCTGGGGGCATTTTTCAGGAAAAATATGCCGGGCAACAGCAATGGCCTCTCTCACTCCAATGCCATGGCCGCTGACGGGTCTACCCTCACAGACAGGCAATTCGCTCCAATCAAGCACAATAACATCGCCCACCGTACCACCGAGCTGCACACCATCAACCACGATCAGCAGTTCCTCGCCCTGTAGCTCTTCTATCAGATCAATTCCGCCAAGGCCTAAAAACTTCAACCGCACCTGCCCGGGCAAAGAAGTGCTACTGAGCTCCTGATATAACACCTGACCTATACCGTCATCGGCCACAAGCTGGTTACCAACACAAACAATAAGAACCTTGTTCACGAGGGCCTCGCGGGAGCACCACTAAAGGCAATGGAAAAACAACACTCGTCACCCACTGCCAGGGTCTTTGGTCGTGCAGGCCTTCCCACAAGCTCTGCCATAATTCCTGCAAAATAGTAGTGAAACATCTGACAGGCCTCACCACCAAGCTCAAGCCCTCGGTTTTTACAGACACTACCAATGGGACAGTCGGTCAACTCAAGCACCACGCCAGCACCCTCCACCGTACCGTCGATCTCCATTTGTTGAATACGAAAGACACGGATTACTTCACTCAACACCTCTTCAACACTGTCTTCTTTAATATGCACTGGTAGGTTAGCAGCCATTTTTCTGCCCGCGGCAACTGCGAGTGCCGGAGTGGATTTACCCACAAAGGTAACAATGGTTTCAATAAAGATATCCAAGAGAAAAGAGACCTCGGTAAAGGCCTTGTCGTAATCTTCTGTGGTGAGTGAGAGTTCGTTATTGTTCATATGAATTTCTCCATCCGACTGCTAAATTCAATATTGCGATAGAAATTTTTAACCTGATGGTGGTTCTTATGGGTTATGGCAAGAGATGGACAAATATAGCTACAGCTCAAACATTCAATGCAGTTTTCAACAACAGCAACTGTCGCTTTTTGAGTAGTTTCATCAAAACCAAAGCATTCCGTTGGGCAAACATCAAGACAGAGCTGACAGCCCCTGCAGGATTTTTCATGGATGGTCATTTCAAGCATGGGAACCTCTCTGGATTCTTTTTACTACCTCACCCTTCTGTCGTACTTCAATATCCAGTCCCATCTGTCCTATGGCATGGGTGGAACAGGCAAGGCAGGGGTCATAACAGCGAACGATAAATTCTATACCGTTAAGCATCTTCGATCCTGCATCAATTGATGGCAGTGAATTGGCCCCCTCTTTAATTGAGGCATTAATGGCCGCAGTATTCTGCTGGGTAGCAATGATCATATTTGCAGCTCTCACGATTCCCTTATCATCAATCTCATAATCGTGGATCAGAGTTCCCCTGGGAGCCTCAATATGGGCCACCCCACGACCAGCTTTAATTGGTGCGGCAATCCTTGTCACTCCTCTGATCGCAGCATTACTACTGAGCTCGACCGCATGCTCACAGGCATACATCAGCTCAACCAGCTTTGCGTACATCTGTATCACAGCATTATGGCAAGGCCTGCCAAAGTTTTCTCTGAATTTTTCAAATTCGGTGTGGGCAAGTGGAGTGTCAATGCCATCAATGACATTGAAACGGGCAAGATTACTCACACGGTACATATGCTCCTTGCCCCCATGGAGAAAATAGACTTCTTTCGCGTAGGAGTTAGTTACTGCACGCTCTACAATATAATCTTTGTATTCACTTGATTGAAACTCCTTTTGCAACACCCCCTTGTCATCAACAACCCTTAGGGTTCCATCGTAAAAGCTAAGACCGCCACCAGGATTGACTGACCCCATATACCAGGTGGGAATATTGAGCTGACTGAGCAGTTCGGGGTTGGAATCAAAGAGACCAAGGAGGAGATCTCTTGTCCTGCCAAACAGTTCTTTCACAAGACTGAGTGCTTCGACACTAAGATCCTGAAGACGTTTACACTGCCCATCTGAAAGCGAGAATGAAAGCCCGCCTGCAACAGCTGTCACCGGATGAATGCCACGCCCTCCAATCACTTCATTTATTTTCTGCCCAAGGGTTCTAAGCCGTAGCCCCTTCTGGGTCAGTTCCGGCTCTCTTTCTGCCATACCAACTATGTTCTGTGTAGCAGAATCCCCGCCTAAACCAAAAACCAGATCGGGCCCTGCGAGCACAAAGAGTGACAGGGCATGGGAATGGATAACATGTCCCATATACATAAGTTCGCGTAGTAGTTTTGCAGCTTCAGGAATTTCAACACCAGCACAATTATCAAGGGCCTTAGCGGCAACGAGGTGATGGGCTGTGGGGCAAACGCCACAAATTCTGGCGGTTACCTGGGGAAGGGTATGCGCCTCCATCCCAAGAAGAATCCGTTCAAAGCCACGCAGCTCATTTACACAGAAATGCGCCTCATCAACCTTGCCCTCATCATCACAGTCAAGGAGAACCCTTGCATGACCTTCAATACGGGTGACTGGGTCAATTTTTATGGTCGTTGTCATCTTAGGCTTCTCCTTCAGCAATCCACTTTCGAATCAAAAACGTTGGCTTGTTACCAATCATCTTGGTCGCCATAGCATAGGCGTAATGGGTTTTAGCAGATTTTTCCAGGTGTGTTTTTATGGTGTCGTAGGGGATTTGTGTAAGTCTTGACATCCTCTCACTTATCTCAGTTCTTATATCCCTTGTGGGCTCAGAGAGTACCTGCATAGTTGGACCAGCGCAGCCACTGCAGGCAATGCCATGGTTCGGGCAAGGAGCAAGACAACGATCAAGGGTTACAGAACCCTGACAGATATAACCCTGGCTGAGAAAGCAGGTTTCATTATCGGCAAAACCATCAGTCGGCGTTTTAACCTCTGTCACATCCGTTTTTTTCATCACCCGGTGACATCCTGCACAGACCGTTTCTTTTACAACTCTTGGAGCTCGCTCGTTAATAAGTGAACTCAAACCTTCGAGTATATAGTGGGCATGGGGTGGACAGCCCGGTAAATAGAGGTCAACATCAATCACCTCATCGATGGGTGTCACCATTTTTCCAAGGGCTGAAATAGAATTGTTCGGGATAGTATCGGTCTTGGTCGTAGGACTTTTCCGGTACACATGATCCATTATCTCTTCTCTTGTGTGAGCGAGACCTGCACCATGAAATCCCCCGTAGACGGCACAGGTTCCAAAAGCAATAATGGTCTTACATTTCTCCCGCATGGCGATGGCCGCTGTGCGATCATGCTCTGTTCGTACTGACCCTGTTACTATTCCGATATCAGCTTCCGGGTATTCTTTTTCATCTGTGAGAACAGGGCACTTCAGGATTTCAACAGACTGCAGTACGCTTAACATCTTCTCATGCAGATCTACAATTGCAACATGACAACCACCACAATCACAGAGCCATTCGGTATTCAAACGAATCTTACTTCCACTCATACTTTCTCCCTCGCCATCCGGATGCTATCATTTTTTAACTGTCAATATTTTCAGGCAACTGTTCTCTCCGGCATGCTTAATCTCAAGTGTGGCCTTCTTGCCCATAATAGCTTCCAAGGCACCAGCAAAAAAACCGTACATCATATTACAAAGAGAGCCCTGCTGGGGATGACCAAATCTCAGTAGAGACTGGCGAATCATACAATCACGAAAGACAAGGAGTAGCTGGGCGTCCCCTTCTTCGGTATACGATATATATTCTTGCTGATCTTTTCGCTTAAAGGGCTCAAAGCCCCAGAGGCAATTATTAGCCACAAGAATAGAGCGTACTTCATCAATGGCTGCCAAGAGATCTCCAGTCCGTTTGGCTTCAGCTGAAAACTTGCGACCAAGCTTTCTCCCCGCAGACATTGTCATACTATTGGCGCCACGACCGAGAATAGGTTCAATACCAGCTGAGAGAGCCGCCATAAAATTCATAGTCTCCTGCAGGGTACGTCGTTTCTTTAAAATTTCCTCCACACCACAACTCCTCATCGTTTATAAGCAATGAAACGGCTGAACCGACAGAGCAGGAATAGCAACTTCTGCACAGGTAACCACCGCAGAAAACATCGATGAAAACAGTTCCCCAGACAATGCAGGGGTCAAGCGGGAATAAATACCACAGGGCACCTATTCATTATCAGTTTCAACCCATGAAATCATTTGATTTCTATGACTGTTTCCTCGAACAATTATATGAATAAGCCTAACCCCGATGAACGGGATAAGTGCCTCGAAGGTCTCACCACGTTCACTATCTGGTGATAAGACTCACCTTACGATTTCAAATTCAATTCCTGAGTTTCTTGTTTTTTATGACAGGATTTCAGGAGTAAAACACTAATAATATGTGGACTTTCACACAAACTCAAGGAAAAGATTTAGCCTGACCAGGTAATTGTGCAGAAGAATGCACAAGGGGCCCTTTCAAAAGGACCCCTTCGAGGCAAAAAGACAATACATACAAAGGAGTGGGACTGTAGCAGGTGCTAGAGGAGGAGCTTTATAAGAATAAATCCTGCAGCCAGAAGAACCACAAAAGCGATGGAGAGAATATTAAAATACGTATCTATAAATTTTTTAATCTGTGGACCAAATTTCCAGATAAGGCCAGCAACAAGAAAAAACCTGGCCGAACGAGCCAGGAGGGAGACGATCATAAAGGTTACAAAATTTGAATGAACAAAGCCTGCCGTGATCGTAAACAACTTATACGGAATTGGAGTAAAACCAGCAGTACCAACAATCCAGACATCGTAGTCCTTAAAGTACTGCTGTACCATGTCGTACTTGTCACTGAGACCGTACCAGTCGATGATGGTCATTCCAATACCATCCATAAACCAAAATCCCAGACCATACCCAAGCGCACCACCTAGAACTGAGCCAATGGAGCAGACCGCAGCGTAACGAAACGACATGGCCGGAAGGGCCACACACATAGCAATGAGAAAGACGTCCGGTGGTAATGGGAAAAACGAAGACTCTATGAATGCTATAAAAAACAGTGCATAGACACCATACTTACCACTAATCCATTCCATACAAATATCGTACAATCTACGGACAATCCCAACCTTTGGTTGTGCTTCACTTACCCCAGCCATGCTCTCCCACCAAGTCTACAAATCGGACACTGGCAAGACACGACATCTCAACCTTGCCTTCATTTTTCTGAACAAACTGCAATTCCTGAACATGTTGATCACCCACAGGGATAATTAACCGTCCACCATCATTTAATTGTTCGACAAGCGGCCCTGGAACCTCCGGGCCACCAGCTGTCACAATAATAGCATCATAGGGACCATTTTCAGGCCAGCCCATGGTGCCATCATCGAGTTTTGATCTGATATTATAGTAGCGCAATTTATCAAAGACCTTGCGCGCCCTGGCAAGAAGTGAATTTATCCTCTCAACCGTATACACCTGGCCACAGATTCTCGATAACACTGCAGCCTGATAGCCTGAACCTGTACCGATCTCCAGCACCTTATCTGAATTTGAAAGGGTTAGCGCCTGGGTCATGGTTGCGACGATATAGGGCTGAGAAATAGTTTGTCCGGCCCCAATTGGTAATGGATGATCTCCATAGGCACGTCCCTGCATAGCATCATCCACAAACAGATGCCTTGGGACCTCAGCCATAGCACCAAGAGTAGCAGGGTCTGTAATATCACGGTTTAAAAGTTGCTCCTGAACCATACGGTTTCGGCTTGTTGCAAATTGACTCATCAGTTTTTCTTCTGCCAGGAATAATCATCAGCCCAGTCGAGGTCATCCTCATCATTTGAGGAAAACTTACTGTCTGTAACAATACCGTTAGTAAAAGTAATTATGACTCGGTTTATCTCGGGACTACCAAGATACTTACCTAGAAAAGGTGTCTTTTCCGCTGTACTCTTTTTCTTCTGAGTATAAAGCCATTTTTCAACGCCCCCTTCCAGCACCTGCTGGTCATCCGGGTCTCCTAGAAAAATGAGCACATCTTCCCGCGTCGATTGCCCCACCTGTACAAGCGCTATGTCAGCTGCAAGATGGCGTACCGGGGTAATATAACAGCCTGCAAGTAAACAGACGGTCAAAAGCATCATAAGAATTGCGCTTTGAGGCGATTTCATAGGGATCTCCAAAACAGCTGTTATTGTTAATTTCTCAACAAGTCTATAGTCTGTGACATTGTATTTTTCAATCTATAACGCCCAATATTGCAATATTTAAGCTAAGAACCATGAAAACAGAGCAACCGCGAGCTGACAAACAGTTGCAAGGATACACTGGTACGAGACCTCATGAAACAAAAAAACTCCACCCTTGAACATTTCAAGGGTGGAGTCTTAGGTCTGAAACTAAGCACGTTTAGTACCCTACAGATTCATTCTTTATTTGTATGAATAAATTGACTAAAGGCACTAACCGCTACTTTACTTGCCGTTTACAGGAATTAGCCCTGCACAACTCTATTGAGTATTTTGTAGTTCCTCTCCACCATTTCAAGTGGGTCAACAAGAAGTCCTGCCTGAATCATGGCGTTGTCATGAATCTGAAAGGCCACCTGTCGTGCAAAATCGGCATCGCTCTTCTGTAGCGCCACGAGTTTTGTAATAAGATCATTTTTAGGGTTGATCTCTAGCTTTTTCTTACTCTTTCCCATACCAGGAATCCCCTGCTCCGTACGATTAGCAGCCATGATACGTTCCATGGAAGAAGTCATGTGACTATCGGGATTAACAATCATTGCAGGTGCATCAACCAATCTTTTGGAAACAGAAACCTCAGATACGTTGTCTGCAAGAACCTCCTGCATCCACTTGGTGAGAGTTTCCATATCCTCACCACTCTGCTTCTGCTCGTCTGTTGTTTCTTCCTTTTCCTTTTCTGCGTCATCTTCTTTAGAAAGAGATAAATCAGCTCGATCAGCAGAAACCAGCTTCTTGCCATCAAACTCTCCGAGGTGGTTCAGAACAAAATCATCAATTGGCTCTAGGGTATAGAGAATTTCAATGTCTTTTTCTTTAAACATCTCTACATATGGACCCGCTTCAATGGCAGCTCTGTTTGGACCATTAATAAAGTAGATCTCTTCCTGGTCTGGATTCATTCGTAGAACATAGTCGGCAAGAGACACAGGCTTATCAGTCTCAGATTTTGAAGACTCAAAACGGAGCAACTTGCCAATCTCTTTCTGGTACTCATAGTCGGATGTAGCACCTTCTTTGAGGTAGATACCAAAGGTCGACCAGAATTTAAGGTACTTTTCAGGATCTTTCTTTGCCTGCTCGTCGAGATACTTGAGAAAACGCTTGGTGATAACCTTACGGATTTTTGCTACTAGCGCGTTATCCTGCAAGGCCTGCCTTGAAATATTGAGTGGCAGGTCCTCACTATCGACCACGCCTTTTAAAAATCTCAACCACTCAGGCAGGATAGTTTTGGAATGTTGATCGATAAGAATTCTCTGGCAGTAGAGATTCACACCAGGATCCACCTTACCAAAACCAAAGCCTTCAAAGTTTTCAGTTGGTACAAAGAGTAGTGCATTAATTGCAAGGGGCGCGTCTGCAGAAAAATGCAATTGATACATTGGATCAGTGCCCGCATTTGCAACAAACTTGTAGAAATCATTGTACTCCTCTTCACTGATTTCGCTGCGGTTCTTGGTCCAGAGAGCCTGTACAGTATTTACGACCTCACCACCAAGTTTTACAGGAAAGGAAACAAAGGCGGAATACTGTTTGATGATAGAACTGATCTTCCAGTCTTTTGCGTAATCCTGAGCATCCTCTTTAAGCTCAATAATGATTTTTGTACCTCTGTGAAGCCCTGGCATCTCAGAAATGGTAAAAGAACCGGTTCCGTCTGAAACCCACTCGTTACCCTCGCTCTTGTCCCAGGATCTAGTCTGAACCCGAACAGTACTACCAGCCATAAAGGCAGAGTAAAAACCAACACCGAACTGACCGATGAGGCTTACATCTTTTTGCGCTGCTTCCACAAGCTCTGCGAGATAGGTATTAGACCCGGAGTGGGCAATAGTACCGAGATTATTCTCCAACTCTTCACGGGTCATACCGATACCGGTATCGGTGATGGTCAGAGTATTTTTCTCTTCATCCAGCTCAATTTCAATCTCAAGGGGGAGGTGGTCGTCAAATACATCTGTTGCGGTCAGACTTTCATGCCTGAATTTTTCCAGCGCATCAGCTGAATTGGATATAAGCTCCCGAACAAATACATCTTTTTCTGTATAGAGGGAGTTAATTACAATATCGAGTAGTTTTTTAGTTTCTGCCTTAAATTCGAAAGTTGTTTTCTCAGCGCTCATCGAGTACCTCATTTGATTCAATTAGTTAAAGAAAAGAAGATGACCTTTCCTTTCCATTGATTTTTTATATAAAGTCGGCCAAAATGTTAAGCATCGATATACTACTGTCAAGAGCCGTCCTTCACCTCTGAGCCACACTTAAAAACTTCAGGAATAACCATGAAAATCATAGCCGTAGGCGATATACATATGGCACCGGAATATCTGGATAAAATTCCAGGTATCAGAAATGCTGATCTGGTTCTGCTCAATGGAGATTTAACCAACTATGGGGGCGTGAGTGAGGTGCGCGGGGTATTAAACCACTGTATGGAACTCAACCCCAAGACGCTGGCCCACTTTGGAAATCTCGATAAGCCCGAAGTGAACACCTACCTTGAAGAGCTTGGTATAAACCTTCACGCTCAGGCCCGACTCATTGAAAATACCATCTGCATAGTTGGCGTGGGGGGCTCAAATACTACTCCCTTTCTTACACCATCTGAATTTTCAGAAGCGGACATCAGGGCAACCGCAGAAAGTGCCTATCAACAGGGCAAAGAATTTGTCCGTCTTGCTGAACCTTTGCATAAAAGAAAAATCCCTATTCTCTTTGTTTCACACACTCCACCCTACAACACCAGGCTTGATACCATTCGAAGCGGCAAACACGTTGGCTCTAAAGCCATCCGCTCAATCATTGAAAAATATCAACCTGCGCTTACTGTTGTTGGGCACATCCATGAAGCAAAGGGAGAGGACACCATTATAGATAGCCCCATAATCAACCCCGGCATGCTCAGAGATGGTGGATGGGTGGCAATCGAAGTCGTTAATTCTCAACTCTATACACACTTGCAATGAACAATACATACCAGACCTTAATATTAGGCGGTGGTCTTTCCGGGCTCACTGTGGCACACAAACTAAAACTCAACGCGCCAAAGCATTCGTTTTGTATCCTGGAAAAAAGCGGTCGCACTGGCGGAGTTGTCAAAACCCACAGAGAAGAAGGCTTTATCACCGAAATCGGTCCCCATGGATTTTTGGACAACTGCGCAGAATCGAGGCTCATTCTCCAGGAGACTGGTCTTGACAACGAAGCAGTCAAAGCCCCTCTGATCGATTTTGTTCGCTATGTCTATCTGAACGGCAAGCTGAACCTTATTCCCCAGACGCCTCTTAAAATTTTAATGGCTCCCCTTATTCCATGGCATGCCAAACTTCGGGTATTAGCCGACCTCTGGAAACCTGTTCTTGAAGGGGAACCTACTGTCGCTAAATGGATTAACCACAGATTTGGCCCTGCTCTCTTACCCTATGTAGACGCCGTATTTACCGGCACCTACGCCGGAGACTTTGACAAACTCACCATAGACAGTGTTATGCCCGGGGTACGCTCCCTTGAAAAAGAACACGGCTCGGTCTTAAAAGGCCTGATCGCCAAAATGCGGGTCAAGAAAAAGGAGGGCGGACCAAAGCTTGAGATGCCCGCCATGACAAGTTTTCCAAAAGGTATGGTACGTCTTGTGGAACGCCTCACTGAAAACCTCTCCACAGAAGAAGTAAAGGTAAATTGTGGTGTCACTTCCGTTAAGCGTACGGAAAAAGGTTGGGAGGTTGAGGCTGGAGGTAGTACATATTTAGCTAAAAATGTGGTCTTTTGCCTGCCAGCAAATGCGGCCCTTAAGCTCCTCAGTAAAACCCATCCCACAATACCCCAGCAATCAATCCCTGAGACTTGGATTACAACTGTGGTTTTAGGCTTCACCGATGATGTGGTTATTCCACCAGGCTTTGGCTTTCTTACACCTGAAGTAGAAAAACGTTTCACCCTTGGATCTCTTTTTTCATCAAATATGTTTCCAGGAAGAGCCCCAAAAGGACACGTTGTCTTTGAAACCCTTGTTGGTGGCAGGCGCCATCCCGAACGTTTAGACCTTGATAAAGAAACACTCACCAAGAATGCAATAAAGGATGCCAAGGAGATTCTAGGTATTACAAAAGATCCGGTCTACACTACAGTTCTCAAATCAGATGGTGGAATCCCTCAACTTGAGCGGGGCTACCCTGACCTTCTAGAGTGGCAGAAAGCAATCCAGCAGCAGGACAAGAGCTTATTCATCTGCGGCTTTGGCTGGGATGGCATTGGCTTAAACGATATGATGAAAAGTGGAACCAGGGTTGCCGAAGAGCTCATAAATTCGTCAGGCAAAAAGTATGATACTGAGTTAAAGGGTGTCTATTTTTAGCAGGAACCTTCCCCAGCAGTTGTAATCACTAGCCCCACAATACATGCAAAAGTGGCCCGGTTTCCAAAAGAAACCGGGCCACTTTTTTGCGACTATAATCCTATCCTCAAAGTGAGGTGCACTCAGGTTATTTTACAACTGATTAACCTTATCGCTTAGAATCTCGAGCTGTGCATTCACCGAAGTATCACGCACAAGCTTATTGGAAACCACCTTAATGGAGTGGAGCACAGTTGAGTGATCACGATTAAAGGCCTTGCCGATATTTGCAAGAGAATCCTCTGTATGCTTTCTGGCAAGGTACATTGCAATCTGACGGGGGACGGTGATATTTTTTTTCCGCGACTTAGACTGCAGATCCTTAACACTGACGTTAAACTGCCTGCTCACCAAATCACATATCATTGATGCAGTCAGACTCTGGCCAAGCCCTACAACATTACTGACAACTTCCCGAACCAGATCCATATCAATATGGCCACCGGTGAGCTGAGCCTTTGCCCGCAAGGCAACCAATGCAGATTCGATCTTTCGTACGTCGCCCTTTATATGGTTGGCGAGAAAATCGATGAGATCTTCATTGAGACCGAGCTGTTTTTGTATAGCCTTTTGTTCAATAATCCTGAACCGTGTCTTCACATCCGGGGCCTTAATGCTCGTAACCAGACCGGAACTCATGCGGGAACGAAATTCGTTGTCGATACCGACAAGATCCCGTGGTGCAGTATTAGCTGTTAAGATGACACGCTTGCCTGAATTAATGAGCATATCAAGTACATCATTTAGTTCTTCCTGTGTCTTCTTCTTGCCGGTAAGAGCGTGAATGTCCTCGACGAGCAGAATGTCACAATTTTCCTGATATTTACGTTTAAAATCATCCATTGTCTTCGTCTGAATGCCACGGATCATCTCAGAAGCAAACTGCTTGGCTGTAAGATAATGTAACCTGGTCATAGGGGACTCGGTGAACACCTTATGGGCAACAGCATGGGTGAGGTGACTTTTACCAAGACCAGTATCACTATTTATATACAGGCAGGGGCCTACCAAACCATCTTCTGCCACAACTGATCTACAGGCGGATTCTGCAACAATATTTGAATCCCCCACCATAAACTGATCGAAGGTGTAACGCGGATGAAGATTTCTTGACCTTGACGTATTAAGGGGTACATTCGGCAGACGCATTTGCCCTTTGGGAGCAGATTTCTTTTTCTTAGGCGCAGACGGAGCAACCTTTGGAATAGCCTCTTCACAAATAACAACCTGAGTCTGATCCAGCCCATTTTCAGCAAGTTGTTTTTCAATGGTATTCTGAAAGTTTCGCTTTACATAGGCACTAAAATATCGGTCGGGACTTCTTAGAACGAACTGTTCACCCTTAAGCTGTTCAAACTGCAGGGGTTCAATCCATAAATGGTAGATATTATCTGCCATTGTAGTTTTAAGATTTTCCTTAATTTTGTCCCAAACCAT